>NZ_CP054932.1 GCF_013364275.1 Actinomadura sp. NAK00032
ATGGACGGTCAGGATCTCGGATCGGTCTGGGCCCGCACCCTCACCGCACTGTCCGAGAGCGATCTGTCTCCGAGCTATCGCGCATGGCTGCCGATGGTCCGCCCACTAGCGCTCGTCGAGGGGACGGCGCTTCTCGCCGCACCGAACGAGTTCGCCAAGGACGCGCTGGAGACGCGCCTCAGAAACCTCATCACGCAGGCGCTTTCCCGTGAGCTGGGCAGGGAGATCCGGGTCGCGGTGACCGTCCAGCCGGAGCCGCCGGGAGGGTCTTCCACAGGGCCCGCGGCGGGGCCGGGTGGCCGTTCTGGGGAACCGCTTTCCGCACCCGTCCCTGGGCCTGGCCCGGGGCTCGGCATGCCCGAGCCACCTTCTTCTTATGGCGAGCCGTACGGTGAACGGCAGCACGACGACTGTGACCGGGATCGTCCTTACAACGACGACCAGTCCTACGGTGACTCGTCCTACGGAGAGCGCTCCGATTATGGGGAGCGCTCCGACCGTCCTTATCCAGAGCAGCCCTACAACGACCAGGGATACCGGCCGCAGTCGGGAGTTACCCACAGCCTCGGTCCGCCCGGAGGTTATCCACAGGCTGCGGATGACGACCGCGGTACTTATCCACCCGCCTCACGTCCACCGTCCTATGGGGCCGGCCCAGGCGGGCCTGGCCCAGGCGGGCAGGGTCCCAGCGGGCGCGACCCTTATGAAGGGCGCAGTTTCCCCGGCTATGGCGGGCAGGAGGGTTTCGGCGGCGGTGAGTCGTCTGGACGTCCGCCGCGCTCCCATCTGAACGACCGCACGCTCGGTCCGCTGCGGGGACGGTCAGAACAGCGCCTTCCGGAGCAGCTCCGTCCAGAGCAGCGCCGCCCAGAACAGCAGGGGCACGAGCCTAAGCACGGTGGGGCCGAGGCACCGCTGGGCCATGCGGACGACTTCAACGGCGGCGAATCGTCGTTCACCGGTGGTGAAAAGCAGTACCGGGGCGAGGAGCCCTACCGCGGTGAGGCCCCTTACCGGGGTGAGAGCGGCTTCCGTGATGAAGAGGCCTCCGACCCCAGGGGCCCCACTCCGCCGCAGGGCGCGGCGGGTGGCGGCGCCGGGGCCGGCGCCTCAGCTGGTCCGGGGACGTCCGAGCACGCACGCCTGAACCCGAAGTACACGTTCGAGACGTTCGTCATCGGCTCGTCCAACCGGTTCGCCCACGCGGCGGCGGTAGCGGTCGCCGAGCAGCCGGCCAAGGCGTACAACCCGCTGTTCGTGTACGGCGACTCGGGCCTCGGCAAGACGCACCTCCTGCACGCGATCGGGCACTACGCGCAGAGCCTTTTCAATGGGGCACGTGTGCGCTACGTGAGCTCCGAGGAGTTCACCAACGACTTCATCAACTCGATCCGCGACGGCAAGGCCGACGGGTTCCGCCGCCGCTACCGGGATGTGGACATCCTCCTCGTCGACGACATCCAGTTCCTTGAGGGCAAGGAGCAGACGCAGGAGGAGTTCTTCCACACCTTCAACACCCTCCACAACGCCAGCAAGCAGATCGTGATCTCCAGCGACCGTCCGCCCAAGGAGCTGGTGACGCTGGAGGACCGGCTGCGCAACCGGTTCGAGTGGGGCCTGACGACCGACGTCCAGCCGCCCGAGCTGGAGACGCGGATCGCGATCCTGCAGAAGAAGGCCCGCCAGGAGGGCCTCGCCGCGCCGCCGGACGTGCTGGAGTTCATCGCCTCGCAGATCGCGACGAACATCCGCGAGCTGGAGGGCGCGCTGATCCGGGTGACCGCGTTCGCGAGCCTGAACCGCCAGTCGGTGGACATGAAGCTCGCCGAGATCGTGCTGAAGGACCTGATCCCCAACGACTCGGGCCCGGAGATCACCGCGGCGATGATCATGGCGCAGACGGTCGAGTACTTCGGCACCACGATCGAGGACCTGTGCGGCCCGTCCCGCTCCCGGATGCTCGTCACCGCCCGGCAGATCGCGATGTACCTGTGCCGGGAGCTGACCGATCTGTCCCTTCCCAAGATCGGGCAGCAGTTCGGCGGCCGCGACCACACCACGGTCATGCACGCGGAACGCAAGATCCGCTCGCTGATGGCCGAGCGCCGTGCCATATACAACCAGGTCACCGAGCTGACCGGGCGTATCAAGCACCAGGCCCGCAAGCGCTGACGCGCGCCTTCGTACACACTGTGGACAGACCCTCGCCGGCCCTGTGGACGAGTCGCCTCCCGGCTGTCCACAGCCTGGTGAAGGCAAAGAACCGACAAAATGCGCGCTTCCCCAGAGAACCGAAGCGGCTACTCACAGGTTGTGGAAAACCCTGGGGATTTTCGTGGATAACCCGGTGGACGACCACTGGAAAAGCTGAGGATGAGGAGTGGACGGATGTGGATTCGCCGCACGCCCGCGCCACCGCCCTGGGGAAAACCGGTGGACGACCTGGGGACGGCCTGGGGACGAGGCTGTGGGCGGATCCCGCGATCACGCGGTCGCTGTACACAGGCCGCCGAAACGGCACTCCTACCCGTGGAGAACTCGTGGAAAACCGGGGGATGACTTGGGGATGACGTGTGGGGATGATTTCGCCGTCCCCAGGCCGTGCCGCGCCGTCCACCGGCCACACACAGCCCCAGTGGACAGAGAAACGCGGTCTGACCTGCAGAAACTCGGGTTGTCCACACTATCCACCGCCCCTATTACTAGTACTGCCCTACTTCTCTATCCAAGGAAAGATCCATCTCAAGTCAGGGCCTGGGGACAACCTGCCCCGAGCGCTCCGGCCCGGCCGAGATCACCGCACCCTTGTCCGACACCCGCAGGAGGCTGGTCCCGTTGAAGTTCCGCATCGACAGAGATGCCCTCGCCGACGCCGTCGCCTGGACAGCGCGCACCCTGCCCGTCCGGCCCCCGGTGCCCGTCCTCGCGGGCATGCACCTCGTCGCCGGGGGTGAGGGCAACGACGACCGGCTGACGCTGTCGGCGTTCGACTACGAGGTCTCCGCCCAGGTGTCCACGGAGATCGATGTGGAGGAGGCGGGGACGGCCCTGGTGTCGGGCCGCCTGCTCGCGGAGATCTCGCGCAGCCTTCCTCCCCACCCTGTGGAGGTGACGACGGACGGCGCGAAGGTGATGCTCCGCTGCGGCAGCGCGAAGTTCACACTCCTCACCATGCCTGTGGAGGACTACCCCACGCTGCCGGAGATGCCGCCCGCCGCGGGCTCGGTGGGCAGCGACGAGTTCGCCGCCGCCGTCTCCCAGGTCGCGATCGCCGCCGGCAAGGACGACACGATCCCGATGCTGACCGGCGTCCGGGTGGAGATCGAGGGCGAGACGGTCACGCTGGCGTCCACCGACCGGTACCGGCTGGCCGTCCGCGAGCTGCACTGGAAGCCGGAGCGCCCCGACTTCTCCGCCGTCGCGCTCGTCCCGGCGCGGACGCTCGCCGACACCGCCAAGTCGCTGACCGCCGGCGCCGAGGTGTCGATCGCGCTCGGCGGGACGGGCGGCACCGGCGAGGGCATGATCGGTTTCGCGGGCGGCGGCCGCCGGACCACGTCCCGCCTGCTGGACGGCGACTTCGTCAAGTACCGGTCGCTGCTGCCGAGCGAGTACGCGGGGCTCGCCGAGATCCAGACCGCGTCGTTCATCGAGGCCGTCAAGCGCGTCTCCCTGGTGGCCGAGCGCAACACGCCCGTCCGGCTCTCCTTCAGCCAGGGCGAGGTCGTCCTGGAGGCGGGGACGGGGGACGAGGCGCAGGCCGTGGAGGCCCTTGAGGCGTCTCTGGAGGGCGAGGACATCGACATCGCCTTCAACCCCGCGTTCCTGCTGGACGGGCTCTCAGCGATCGGCTCGGACGTGGCGCGGCTGTCGTTCACGACGCCGACCAAGCCGGCCGTCCTCACCGGGAAGCCCCCGCAGGACGGGGAGAACCCGAACTACCGTTACCTGATCATGCCGGTCCGGCTGTCCGGATAAGGACTGTGCCCTGGGGCATGCCCCGGGGCACGCCGGGGACGACGACTCGCGGGAAGCCGCCCAGGCGGTCGCGCACGCGCGCTTTGGCGCACGCGTGCGCGCGGTAATGAACAGGCAGTTACGCACAGGGTTACGCACAGGAGAGTGAGCTTCATGGAGCTTGGGATCATCGGCCTGGGCAAGATGGGCGGCAACATGGCCGAGCGGCTGCGCCGCGGCGGCCACACGGTCATCGGTTATGACCGTGACCCGCAGGTGAGCGACGTCGGCTCGCTGCAGGAGCTGGTCGACCGGCTGTCCCCGCCGCGCGCGGTGTGGGTGATGGTGCCCGCCGGGAAGCCCACCGAGGAGACCATCCACAGCCTGGGGGAAGTCCTGCAGCCCGGTGACCTCGTTGTCGACGGCGGTAATTCACACTATGTGGACGACCAGAAGCACGGTGAGGAACTCGCCGCCAAGGGCATCGGCTTCGTCGACTGCGGAGTGAGCGGCGGCGTGTGGGGCCTGGAGAACGGCTACGCGCTCATGGTCGGCGGCGACGAGGACAACGTGAAGCGGCTGATGCCCGTCTTCGAGACCCTGAAGCCGGAGGGGGAGTACGGCTTCGTCCACTCCGGTGAGATCGGTGCGGGCCACTACGTGAAGATGGTCCACAACGGCGTCGAGTACGCGATGATGCAGGCGTTCGGCGAGGGCTACGAGCTGATCGAGGCGAGCCCCATCGTCACCCGGGTGCCGGAGACGTTCCTCAGCTGGCAGGAGGGCACGGTCATCCGCTCCTGGCTGCTGGACCTGCTGAACCGCGCGCTCGCCGAGGACCCCGAGCTGGACGACCTGCGCGGCTACGCCAACGACTCGGGCGAGGGCCGCTGGACGGTGCAGGCCGCGGTCGAGCACGCCGTGCCGCTGCCCGCCATCAGCGCCTCGCTGTTCGCCCGGTTCGCCTCCCGCCAGGACGACTCCCCCGCGATGCGCGTCGTCGCCGCCCTCCGCAACCAGTTCGGCGGCCACGCCGTGGAGACCGCGAAGGGCGCCGACTCCCCCGGCGCCGACGTCGCCCCGCCGAAGGTGTGACGGCCCCGCCCGCGAAGTTATCCACAGGATGTGGTTTCCGGGACGGCGCCCCCGCTGTGCCCGGAGGATGACGGGTGATGTCACGGAGCCCCGCCGCCGGCGGGGCCTGTGCGGGGACTCGCGGGCGGGGGTGCGGCGGACATGGGTGCGGGGGACATGGGCAGGGTGCTGAAGGCTCTACTCTCGTGTCTCGTGCACGTCGCCCACCTTTCGCTGCAGGACTTCCGCTCGTACCCGACCGCCGAGGTCGCGCTCGAGCCGGGAGTCACGGCGTTCGTGGGCCCGAATGGGCAGGGCAAGACGAACCTGGTCGAGGCCATCGGGTACGTCGCCGCGCACACCAGCCACCGGGCCGCGACGGACGCTCCGCTCGTCCGGCACGGGGCGCCGCGCGCGATCGTCCGGGCCGGGGTGGTGAAGGACGACCGCAAGGCGCTGATCGAGCTTGAGATCAACCCGGGCAAGGCGAACCGGGCGCGGCTGAACCGGTCCCCCGTCCCCAGGCCGCGCGAGATCCTGGGGATGCTGCGGACGGTG
Source organism: Actinomadura sp. NAK00032 (assembly GCF_013364275.1). Classification (NCBI taxonomy): domain Bacteria; kingdom Bacillati; phylum Actinomycetota; class Actinomycetes; order Streptosporangiales; family Thermomonosporaceae; genus Actinomadura; species Actinomadura sp. NAK00032. The sequence continues at coordinate 5,590 of NZ_CP054932.1, forward strand.
CTGTTCGCGCCCGAAGACCTCTCGCTCGTCAAGGGCGACCCGGGGGAGCGGCGCCGGTTCATGGACGAACTGCTCACCGCGCGGGCCCCGCGCTTCGCCGGGGTGAGGTCCGACTATGACCGCGTCCTCAAGCAGCGCAACGCCCTGCTGAAATCGGCGGCCGCGCATCGGCGCTCCCCCGGCCCCGAGGTGCTCGCGACCCTCGACGTCTGGGATTCGCACCTCGCCCGCACCGGTGCCGAGCTGCTGGCCGCCCGGCTGCACCTTGTGGACGCCTTGCGCCCGCTCGTGGCGCGCGCCTACGCGGCCCTTGCCCCGCACAGCGGCGCGGCCGATCTCATCTACAAGAGCTCGCTGGGCGATGTGGAGTTGTCCACAGACCGTGGACAACTCGCCGAGCAGCTCATGAAGGCGGTGGCCGAGTCGCGCAAGCAGGAGCTGGAGCGGGGCGTGAGCCTCGTCGGCCCGCACCGGGACGAACTCGTCCTGCGCCTGGGTGAGCTGCCGGCGCGCGGCTACGCCAGCCACGGCGAGTCGTGGTCGTTCGCCTTGGGCCTGCGGCTCGCCGCCTTCGACCTGCTGCGCGAGGACGGCGACGACCCCGTCCTCATCCTGGACGATGTCTTCGCCGAACTGGACTCGGGCCGCCGCAGCCGCCTCGCGGAGATGGTCGCCCCGGCCGAGCAGGTCCTGATCACGGCCGCTGTCCCCGCGGACGTCCCGGCCGAACTGACAGGGGGCTCGTATACCGTCTCCGACGGCCAGGTCGTCCGGGACTGACGATGCCGCGCCCTCCGAACAGACCACGCCGCCAGCGGCCACCCCGCACCGGTCTGCACGGACAGACCCTTGGTCGGGCGACACCAAGCGGCGAGGCCACGCAGGGCGATCGGCAGTACGCGAAGGCGGTTGACGGCCCGAAGGGGGATGCGTCCTGCCGGATGCGTCCTGCGGGGGGCGCCCTTGGAACGAGGTGGGAAGGGGCGAGCGCGTGAGTGATGATCCACAGGATGTGGACAAGTCCCCCGAGGGCGGGGCCGCGGACGAGGCCGCCCCGGCCAAGTCGGGGATCGAGCTGGCGCGGGAGGCCCTCGCCCAGGCGAAGGCGGACGCGCTGAAGCGCGGCACGCTCCCCGGCCACCAGAACGGCAAGCGCAAAGGCGGCGGACGCGTCATCCGCGCCAGAGACCCCGGGCGCGGAGGCGACCCCAAGCTGTTCGGCGCCGCCATCCGCGATCTGATGGCGTCCCGCGGCTGGGAGCAGCGCGCGGCCGTCGGCGGCGTGTTCGGCAACTGGGCGGGCATCGTCGGCGCCGAACTCGCCGAGCACACCCGCCCCGAGCACTTCGAGGACGGCGTGCTGACCGTCGCCGCCGACTCGACGACGTGGGCGACCCAGCTGCGCCTGCTCTCCTCGACGCTCGTCCGGCGGCTGAACGAGGAACTGGGGCACGGCACCGTCCGCCGGGTGAAGGTCGTCGGCCCGTCCTCGGGCCCGCGCCGCACAGGCGCCTGGCGGGTCCGCTGACGCCCGCCCACTCTCGTTTGAGGCGCTCTCGTTTGAGGCGCTCTCGTTTGAGGCGCTCTCGTCTGGAGCGCTCTCCTCTGAAGCGCTATCGGAGGGAGTGGGCTCGGAGGGAGGGGCGGCGCGGGGCGGGGCTTGCGTGGGGGTGCCGGTGGTTACGGTTCGGTGACTTGCGGTTACGGCGGCGGGTCTTTGTGGAGGCCCGGGGGCGTTGGGGAGGTGGCTGCGGAGTGTCGGTGGCGGGTGGGAACATCTGTTCGGGATGCGAGGCGTCCAGTTCAGCGGCCAGCGCCACGTAGACCAGAGAACCCCCCGGGGCCTATGGGGGGATGTAGCTCCAGGGCCGAGCGACCGCCACACGCGCACACAGCGCTCGTGAGTGCCACTTTTTACCGCGCCAGCCGGTAGAATGTATTCGGTTCAGGATGCTGCGCCGCCATGGGCCGCCCGGGGCTCTGACCAACACGAACAGAGCACGTCCGGGTGCCCTCATGTGTGTTACGGGGCACACCCGCGCCTCCCTCGGGCGCGGAGCGGCAGACATCCCCGGCAGGAGGATCTCCTTTGGCGTACGACGCTAGTTCGATCACTGTCCTTGAAGGGCTTGAGGCGGTTCGCAAGCGCCCGGGCATGTACATCGGCTCGACCGGTGAGCGCGGCCTGCACCACCTCGTCTACGAGATCGTGGACAACGGGGTCGACGAGGCCCTCGCCGGCTATGCCGACGACATCGTGGTGACGCTGCGGGCCGACGGCGGCGTGAGCGTCGACGACAACGGCCGCGGCATCCCCGTCGGCGAGCACCCGGTGGAGAAACGTCCGGCGATCGAGCTGGTGTTCACCACGCTGCACGCGGGCGGCAAGTTCGACGGCAAGTCCTATGCCGTCTCGGGCGGTCTGCACGGTGTCGGCTCGTCCGTGGTCAACGCGCTGTCCACCCGGCTGGAGGCCGAGGTCCGGCGCAACGGCCACGTCTGGCGGCAGGCGTACTCCTGGCGCGGGCCCGAGGCCGAGCTCCAGAAGGGCGAGGAGACCGACAAGACCGGCACCCTCATCACCTTCTGGCCGGACCCGGAGATCTTCGAGACCACCGAGTGGAACTTCGAGACCCTCTCCCGCCGCATGCAGGAGATGGCGTTCCTCAACCGCGGCCTGGCCATCACGCTGCGGGACGAGCGGCCCGACCACTCCAACGGCGAGCCGCACGTCGTCCGGTACCACTACGAGGGCGGCGTCGAGGACTTCGTCCGCTACATCAACGCGCGCAAGGAGTCCGCCCACGAGTCGGTCGTCTACTTCAGCGACGAGACCGAGGGCATGTCGGTCGAGATCGCCATGCAGTGGAACTCGTCCTACGCCGAGTCGGTGCACACCTTCGCGAACACCATCAACACGGCGGAGGGCGGCACCCACGAGGAGGGCTTCCGGGCGGCGCTCACCACGATCGTCAACCGGTACGCCCGCGACAAGGGCCTGCTGCGCGAGAAGGACGACAACCTGACCGGCGAGGACGTCCGCGAGGGCCTCACCGCGATCATCTCGATCAAGCTGGCCGACCCGCAGTTCGAGGGGCAGACCAAGACCAAGCTCGGCAACACCGAGGCCAAGTCCTTCGTCCAGCGGGCGTGCAACGAGCACCTGCGCGACTGGTTCGAGGAGAACCCGGGCGAGGCCAAGGAGATCATCAACAAGGCGTCGCAGGCGGCGCGCGCGCGGGTCGCGGCGCGGCAGGCGCGCGACCTGACCCGCCGCAAGAGCCTGCTGGAGACGACGTCGCTCCCCGGCAAGCTGTCGGACTGCCAGTCCACCGACCCGGCCAAGTCCGAGCTGTACATCGTCGAGGGCGACTCGGCGGGCGGCTCCGCCAAGGGCGGCCGCAACCCGCACTTCCAGGCCATCCTGCCGATCCGCGGCAAGATCCTGAACGTGGAGAAGGCCAGGATCGACAAGATCCTGAAGAACAACGAGGTGCAGGCGATCATCACGGCGCTCGGCACCGGCGTCCATGACGAGTTCGACATCAGCAAGCTCCGCTACCACAAGATCATCCTGATGTCGGACGCCGACGTGGACGGCCACCACATCAACACGCTGCTGATGACGCTGCTGTTCCGGTTCATGAAGCCGCTGATCGAGGCCGGCCACGTCTACCTGTCGCAGCCGCCGCTGTACAAGATCAAGTGGGACGCGCGCGGCAGCGACGCCGACTACGCCTTCTCCGACGCCGAGCGCGACGCGGTCATCGAGGCGGGGATCGCCGCCGGCAAGCGCGACCCGCGCCCCCGCGACCAGGTGCAGCGCTTCAAGGGCCTCGGCGAGATGAACGCCAACGAGCTGTGGGACACCACCATGGACCCCGACAACCGGGTCCTGCTGCAGGTCCAGCTGGACGACGCCGCCCAGGCGGACGAACTGTTCAGCGTGCTCATGGGCGAGGAGGTCGAGCCCCGCCGGGAGTTCATCCAGCGCAACGCCAAGGACGTGCGCTTCCTCGACATCTGAGGTACCCGCCCGCGCCGGGCCCCGCGTCCGGCCGCCCCTGACCGCGGCTCTTGCGGCTCCCGCGACTCCCACCGGCCCGGATCCCGCAGGCGGACGTACTTCCTTCCCATCGAGCAGAAGAGGTCTTCAGAGTGACGGACGTGACCACAGAGAGCGGCTACCCCGGCGAACGGATCGAGCCGGTCGACATCCAGGTCGAGATGCAGAAGAGCTACCTCGACTACGCGATGTCGGTCATCGTCGCGCGCGCGCTGCCCGAGGTACGGGACGGCCTCAAGCCCGTCCACCGCCGCGTCCTGTACGCGATGTACGACGGCGGCTACCGGCCCGACCGCGGCTACTTCAAGTGCGCCCGCGTCGTCGGCGACGTCATGGGGAACTACCACCCGCACGGCGACTCCGCCATCTACGACGCGCTCGTCCGGCTGGCGCAGCCCTGGTCGATGCGGTACCCGCTGGTCGACGGCAACGGCAACTTCGGCTCGCGCGGCAACGACCCCGCCGCGGCCATGCGGTACACCGAGTGCCGCATGGCGCCCCTGGCGATGGAGCTGCTGCGCGACATCGACAAGGAGACCGTCGACTTCTCCCCCAACTACGACGGCCGCTCGCAGGAGCCGGACGTCCTGCCGTCCCGGTACCCGAACCTGCTGGTCAACGGGTCCGCCGGCATCGCGGTGGGGATGGCGACCAACATCCCGCCGCACAACCTGCGCGAGGTCGCCGACGGCGTCCGCTGGTACCTGGAGAACTACGGCGCGTCCGACGACGAGCTGCTCGAGGCGCTGATCGAGCGGGTCAAGGGCCCCGACTTCCCCACCGCCGGCCTCATCGTCGGCCGCAAGGGCATCGAGGAGGCGTACCGCACCGGCCGCGGCTCCATCACGATGCGGGCCGTCGTCGAGGTCGAGGAGATCCAGGGCCGCAACTGCCTCGTCGTCACCGAGCTCCCCTACCAGGTCAACCCGGACAACCTCGCGCTGAAGATCGCCGACCTGGTGAAGGACGGCAAGCTGGACGGCATCGCCGACGTCCGCGACGAGACGTCCGGCCGCACCGGGCAGCGGCTCGTCATCGTCCTCAAGCGGGACGCCGTCGCCAAGGTCGTCCTGAACAACCTCTACAAGCACACCCAGCTGCAGGAGACGTTCGGCGCGAACATGCTCGCGCTGGTGGACGGCGTGCCGCGCACCCTGCGCATCGACCAGTTCGTCCGGCACTGGGTCGCGCACCAGATCGACGTCATCGTCCGCCGCACCCGGTTCCTGCTCCGCAAGGCCGAGGAGCGCGCCCACATCCTGCGCGCCCTGCTGAAGGCCCTCGACCGGATCGACGAGGTCATCGCCCTCATCCGCCGCTCGCCGTCGGCCTCGGAGGCGCAGCAGGGCCTGATGAACCTGCTGGAGATCGACGAGATCCAGGCGCAGGCCATCCTCGACATGCAGCTGCGCAAGCTGGCCGCCCTGGAGCGCCAGCAGATCACCGACGAGTACGACAAGCTCATGGCGGAGATCGCCGACTACAACGACATCCTGGCCTCGCCCGAGCGGCAGCGGCAGATCGTCGGCGACGAGCTCGCCCCGATCGTGGAGAAGTTCGGCGACGAGCGGCGCACCGAGATCATCCCGTTCGACGGGGACGTGTCCTACGAGGACCTCATCGCCGAAGAGGACGTCGTCGTCACGATCACCCGCGGCGGCTACGCCAAGCGCACCCGCACCGACCAGTACCGCGCGCAGCGGCGCGGCGGCAAGGGCGTCCGCGGCGCGCAGCTGAAGCAGGACGACATCGTCGACCAGTTCTTCGTCACCTCGACGCACAACTGGATCCTGTTCTTCACGAACAAGGGCCGCGTCTACCGCGCCAAGGCCTACGAACTGCCCGACTCGGGCCGCGACTCGCGCGGCCAGCACGTCGCGAACCTGCTGGCCTTCCAGCCGGACGAGCACATCGCCCAGGTCATGGACCTGCGCGACTACGACGTCGCCCCGTACCTGGTGATCGGCACGAAGAAGGGCCGCGTCAAGAAGACCGCCCTGCGCGACTTCGACTCGCCCCGCACCGGCGGCATCATCGCCATCAACCTCGTCGAGGACGACGAGGTGATCGCCGCGCGGCTGGTGTCCTCCGACGACAACCTGCTGATGGTCTCGACCGGCGCGCAGGCGATCCGGTTCCGCGCCGACGACGAGTCGCTCCGCCCGATGGGACGCGCCACCTCCGGCGTCATCGGCATGCGGTTCGAGGAGGACCAGGAGGTCCTCAACATGCTCGTCGTCAAGAACGGCTCCGACGACGTCCTGGTCGCCACCGAGGGCGGCTACGCCAAGCGGACTCCGGTCGACCAATACCCGCTTCAGGGACGTGGGGGTAAGGGCGTCCTCACCGCTAAGATCGTGGAAGCGCGGGGCATGTTGGTAGGGGCGCTTATGGTCGGCCCCGACGACGAGGTGTTCGCGATGACGTCCAACGGCGGCGTGATCCGTACCACCGCCGCCGAGATCAAGCAGTCCGGCAGGCAGACCATGGGCGTCCGCCTGATGAACCTCGCGGACGGCAACAGCGTCGTGGCGATCGCGAGGAACGTGGAGTCCATCGTGGACACCGAGGACGCCGACGACGCCGAAGGGGGCGACGGTGAGTGACGTATCCTGCATCGTCACCGAGCCGCTAGGCCAGGAGGACACGTGAGCACCGAGCCCGGCAAGAACAAGGGCGGGTCAGGCCCGGAAGCGGACGGCGCCGGTAAGAAACCGGCTACCGGATCCGGGTCGGGCAAGTCCGGGAAGAAGCCGGCCAAGACCGTCGCCGCGGCCGCCAAGTCCGGGCGGGACGAGACGACCGTCGACATCGACCGCGAGGCGTCCACGAGCGGCTCGGGCGCGGACACGACCAGGACCGACCTCGCGAAGATCGAGGCGAAGGACGCCGACACTCCCGAGATCGCCCCGGTCAAGGACACCGCGGACGACACGCCCGACCCGGCGCCGAAGTCCGCGTCGTCGGCGCCGAAGTCGCCGCCGAAGTCGGCGTCCTCCTCGCCCTCGTCGTCCTCCTCCGGCCCGGCGGGCTGGGCCAAGCCCGCCGAGCCGCCCGGTTCGGTCTCGGCAGGACGTACGGAACCGGCCGGCAAGCCGTTCAACTCCTCCGGCCCGGCCGCCGCTGCCGCACCCGCCGCCTCCGCCTCGAGCGGCTCGGGCCGGGGCGGTTTCGCGGGGACCGTCCTGAAAGACCGTCCCGCCACCTCAGCGGCCGCGTCGACCTCCGTCGCGCCGGCGAACTCGGCCAAGCCCGCCAACGGCAAGCCGGCCCGCAAGGCCCAGCTCCAGCTCGCCCGGCTCGAGCCGTGGTCGGTGATGAAGTTCAGCTTCGTCATGTCGCTGGTCTGCTTCGTCGTCCTGCTCGTCGCCGTGATCGTCCTCTACACGATCCTGTCCGGCCTCGGCGTGTTCGACGCCATCAGCGACACGATCAACAGCCTCACCAAGGAGCAGGGCGAGACCACCGGCAGCGTCGACGCCGGCAGTTGGTTCTCCTTCTTCCGCGTCTTCGGCTACACGGTCCTCGTGGGCGCCCTGAACGTCATGCTCATCACCGCCCTCTCCACGGTCGGCTCCGTGATCTACAACCTCGCCGCCGACCTGGTGGGGGGCGTCGAGGTCACCCTCAAGGAGGCCGAGTAGCCCCACACCGCCGCCGCCCGGCAATCGATTTCCGGTTGTCCGCCCAGATGGGGTAACCTCTCGTTGCGCCGCCAGGGGCGGCGGCACACTCCGGGCCTATAGCTCAGTCGGTTAGAGCGCATCCCTGATAAGGATGAGGCCGGTGGTTCAAGTCCACCTAGGCCCACCAGTTCAAAGACCCCCGCCGGGTACCGGCGGGGGTTTTTTGACGGGTGCCGGTCACCGGACGGCGGCGCCGGGCCGCGCATCGCTGCGTGGCCACGCGTATCGGTCGCCGGCCCGCTCCACTCGGGGTCACGCAGCCGAACTGGACGAGCCGACGCCGTCGTAACGGTGGCCTTGCCGCTAGGCTGCTCCGCCAGGCCCACTTCGGAGTTGGCAGTGATGGTCGGAGGTCTACCAGGCCAGGAGGCCAAGGTCGTTCGTCCAGTCGGGCGCTTCACCTTGGCCCCTCCGTCTGGGCTGCTAGTGCAAAGCGCAAGTGACGGCGGACGGGGGCTCATTCGGAGCGCGTTGCGCGGTGACCGTCGATGAGCTGAGATCAGGCTCAGGAGTACGTCCAAATGTCCTTGCCGCCGCGGAGCGCCTCAATCAGGGTTCGGCTGTAGCCGCTCGCCTCGACCACGTCGTTTATTCGGTCCTTGGGGGCGTGGTGTGGCAGAAGTTCCTTGACGATACGTGCGATCGCCTCCCGAACGTCGTGCAGCTCTCTCGCCATCAGACGCTCTTGCTCGCCAAGGCGCTGCAACTCCTGATAGCGCCAGTCGGAAGCCGGCTTCCCTTCGCTCATGCACCGCACTGTAGAGCCAGCCGTCAGGGCAGAGCAGGGCAGAACTGGCGCAGCCAGCGTCAGGCCACTCGGCACAGTCGCAAGGGGGTGGACGGCAGTGACGGCGGCAGTGACTGCAACAGTAGCGAACCCCGCCGAACCTGATCAGCGTTGGGGAGAAGGTCAGCACGGCAGCACGCGTCCGGCGCGGGCGGGCCTTGTGGGTCAGGGCTTTATCCAGAGTGCGGGAGTGTTTCTCCACAGGTTGTGGATAAGTGGCTTCAGGTGGCGGGTTCCGTCGCGTGGAACTCGTGGACGACTTCGATGCGGCCGACGATGTGCTCGTTGAACTCCTCCAGTTCCGCTGCCGGGACCCAGAGTTCCAGGATGGTCCGTCCGCCGGCCTGGCGCACGGGGTAGCGCTCGGCGAAGGCCGCGTCCACCTGGAACTTCGTCACGAAGCCCGAGCCGTGCGCGGGGACGTTCCAATCGCGGGCGATCTTGATCGCGTACTCCTCGTTGAGAACCGGATAGAAGATCGGCTGGTCGGGGAGGCGCGGAGGCCAGGCACGCCACTCCGCGGCGCGCAGCAGCTCCAACTCGGCGGGGCCGACCGGGCGCCAGAGGGTCATGGTGGGCATCCGCACATTCTGCCGGTGCGGCCATGCCGGTTCCGTGAGCCGGGCTGCTGGACGTCCTAGAAGCCTTTCTCGTCGTACTGCCGCACATCGACCGCCGAGTCCCGGCAGCGGCGCTCCCATGGGCGTTGAGGGCTCTGGAGGCGCGGGCGGGGTCTCGTTGGAAACTGTTCTGGCGGCTTCCGTTGCGGTGTGCTGGTTGAAGTCCAGGACGCATCCCAGCCTTCATTGTCCACAGTCTGTGGAAAACTCTCGGGGTTCATTCGCCTTCGGGGCGGCCGGTGAGGTTGCGGCTCTCGCCTTGGCCCGCGATGACGCGGCATCGTCATCATCCTCTCCTGCGCCTTCGAGTGTGCGGGCGACGCGTCACTGATCTTGGATCGGCTCCGGTCGTGGTGCTCTGTAGATTGGAGTAATCAAGTTTGACTAACGCCTGCGACTCGACCTACGCTCCGGGGATGAGCGAGAAGGCGATCCCGATTTTTCCGTGCCGTTCGATCGAGGCGACCTGGGAGTTCTATCGGGCCCTCGGCTTCGAGCAGACCTCCTGGCAGACGCGTCCCAACCCGTATCTCGGAGTCCGGCGAGGCGACCTCGAGCTGCACTTCTTCGGGTGGCGGAAACACGATCCGGCGACGTCCATGAACATGTGCTACGTGGTCACCGCGGCCGTGGACGAGCTGCACGAGGCATTCCGAGGCGGGCTCAAGAAGTCGCTCGGCCGGGTTCCCACGCGAGGACTTCCCCGGATCAGCGCGGTGCGGGACATGTCATACGGGGTCCGGCAGTTCCTTCTCAGCGACCCGGACGGGCTCCAGCTCCGCATCGGCCAACCCATCTCGGACAACCTGGAGCACGCGCCGATACCGACCGAGCCGGTGGCCAAGGCGCTCCACATGGCCGCTCTCCTCGGCGGCGACTCGAAGGGGGACCATCGGGCCGCAGCCCGGCTTCTCGATCGCCTGCTGGACTCGGGTGAGCCCCTGACCCCGTCCGAACGCCTCAGAGCCTTGGTCCTGCGAGCCGACGCCGCCGTCCAGATGGAGGACTGGGGCCGCGCCCGCACGCTCCTTGCCGACGCCCGCGGCGTCCCCGTCGAGGACCCGTCCGTCCAGGTAGATGATCTACGGCGGCTCGCCGACCTGGAGGACGCCCTCTCTGCCTGAGGGGCTCGCTCGGCTGGGGACGCAGCTGGGGATTTCCGGTGGGCAGCGTTGTCCACCGATGCGCCGGGGTTGTGGAGGAAGTTCACCCACAGGCTGTGAACGGGGTGTGGGCAAAGGTGGCCCGTGGCGGCCCTTCTCGCAGGTCAGCGGGTTTTCCACGACGTGGACAACTGGTCGTACCGGTTGGGGGCGACCTGGGGAAGAATGGTGGACGCGGAGTCGGCCGGTTGTACCCAGGTTGTGCACGGAAGTTATCCACAGGTTGTGGATTCTGTGCACGGCGGCTTGATCCTGTGGACGATGGATGGGACGGCGTGAGTCGCGCCGTGCAGACCGTGGAAAGCCCGGCTGTTCTGGGGATCCGCCTGTGGACGCGGCCTCCGGACAGCCTGCTGCCAGGGGGGAGAAGATGTGCGTAGAGTTTTCCCACAGCCTGTGGATGACGGCCTTCAAACCCTGTCCGCCGCCCGCGCGCGGGCCTCGGAACGAGTTCGTCCGGCCCCGGATGATCCACACCGCAGGACGAGATCGGCCCGAGGGCGTGTTGCCGTTCACATGGCGCACGCACGCCGTAGATTCCGTACCGGCACCAGACTTCAGTCGACCCCCGCGCCACACCCGGCGGGACAGGGCTTCAACTCCCTGCGCCGGCCTGGGGGCGGTGCCGTGAAGACCCGTCCGACCTGCGAACATCAGTTCGAACGCGTGCTACTCTCCCGGCATGGGGCACTTGCTGAACGAGCCGGTCCGGACGGAGCACGACCCGGCGGGACGGCTCACCGCGTACGAGTGGCGGGGAGCGCGCTACGCGGTGGACAGAGTGCTGAAGACCTACGGCACGGCCCACGAGGGCCGGGTCTACCGGGTACGGGTCACCGGCGCCGAAGGCGTGGCGGTGGCGGAGCTCGGCCGTGACCAGAACAGCTGGCGCCTCCGGCACATCTTCTCCGCCTGACACCCCGCCCGCCCCCGCTGCGAGCGGCTCCGACGCCATGGAGCCGCAGACGCCCCCACCAACCACCCCGGACGCCGGGACCACCCCTGCCCCCGGCCGCAGCAAGCCAGGCTCGACCAAGTCTGCGCCTGGGCCCCCGCCGGAACCCACAGGAACTGCCACTGGTGCCAGAGAGCGCGATGCGCGTGGAGGTGCAGGCGCCGGAGCGGCTCGGCTGCTAGATGCGGGCGACCCGACCACTGATGCCGGTGCCGAGAAGGGCGTTGACCAGACCCTGTGGACGCGCGTCGGAGGAATCCAGGGTGCGCCGCTCGACCTGCTGACCGCCAGGATCGGCCGTCGGCACTATGCGCCGCACACCCACGACGAGTACGCCATCGGAGTGACGGTCGACGGCCTGGAGACGATGCGCTACCGGGGCGAGAAGATCTATTCGGCGGCCGGAAGCGTCGTCGTGGTGGAGCCGGGGGAGGCGCACACCGGCGGTCCGGCGCGTCCGGACGGGTTCGCCTACCTGTGTCTCTACCCGGGCGCCGAACTGCTGGGCGCGGCGACGGCGGCGGAGCCCGGGGCGATGGCGGGGGAACCGCACTTCCGTGAGCCGATCATCGACGACCCTCGGCTGGGTGAGGCGCTGCGGCAGGCCCACCGTGCCCTTCGCCTCGGTGAAGACCCGCTGGAAGGCGAGTCCCGCCTGCTCGGAGTGCTCGGCGCGCTCATCCGGCGGCACGCGGTGCACAGGCCGGCTGCGATGCCGCCACGCGGCCGAGCCGATGCCGGGCGGATCGCCCGTCAGGTCGCGACCCGTCTGTCGGACGAGCTCACCGCCCCGCCCACGCTCGCCGAGATGGCGGCTGACCTCGAACTCTCCCGCTACCAGTTGCTGCGCGCCTTCCGCGACGCGATGGACATGCCGCCGTACGCGTGGCTCGCCCAACACCGGGTGACGCGAGCCCGTGCACTCCTGGAGGTCGGGCATCGCCCGGCCGAAGCGGCGACGCTCGTGGGGTTCGCCGATCAGGCGCACCTCACCCGGTGGTTCCGCCGCGTGCTCGGCATCACCCCGGGCGCATTCCGCACCAGCGTTCAGGAGAGCGCGGTGCGCCGCCCTCCCCCCTGGTGATGTCCGGCCGGACCTCCCGGGCGCTCGTCGCGGCTGACCGCTCCCGGTGTAACGAGAGATCGCACTCGACCTCCAACTGAAGACCGAAGACGACACGCTCGCGCCCTGCGACCGGCCGCCCGCCGACCGGCCGCCCGCCGACCGGCCGCCCGCCGAGGGGGAGCCAGCCGACAGCCGGGAGGTCTCGTCCAACGCGATCAGGGCAGCGGTCAAAGGCAGCCACGCATGGCTACGCAGGGGACGCGGCAGGTGGGCGTCCGCCGCAACAGCGTTCAAGACCGGGTGGGCCGGCGTCTTGCACCCTGGGTGATGTCCGTCCTGGGCGTGCCGTGGAGAGGCGACGGCGCAGGGAGCGCGGCCCGGAGGTCGGGGCCGCGACGCAAGGTCATTGTCGGGGCCCGTCACGCGGGGTTGGTGTCCAGTGGCGACGGTGCGCTGGGGCGGACGGATCGAACGGAGGTCGTGTTGAGTCGTCGTGGCTGGATGCTGTTCGCGCTGATGGGCGTGCTCTGGGGCATCCCCTATCTGTTGATCAAAGTGGCGGTCGAGAGCGTCTCGGTGCCCATGGTGGTCTTCACCCGGACCGCGCTCGGCGCCCTCGTCCTGCTGCCGCTGGTGCTCCGGTCCGGGCAGTTGGACGTGGTCCGCCGGCATTGGCGTCCGCTGCTGGCGTTCACCGCAGTGGAGATCCTCGGCCCGTGGGCGCTGCTGTCGGACGCCGAGAACCGGCTGACCAGCTCCATGACCGGCCTGCTGATCGCCGCCGTCCCCATCGTCGGGGTCGTGCTGGCGAGGCTCACCGGCGACGCCGAGCGGCTCGGCCCGGTGCGCTGGCTGGGGCTGCTGGTCGGCCTGGCCGGCGTGGGCGTTCTCGCGGCCCCGCATCTCAGCGGCGGCAGCGCGTGGGCGATCGGCGAGGTCATGCTCGTCGTCCTCGGGTACTCGATCGCCCCGATCATCACCATGCGCAAGCTGCAGGACCTGCCCAGCCTGCACATGGCCGCGTTCGCCCTGGCCATCGCCGCGCTCGTCTACACCGGCCCCGCGATCGCCACCTGGCCGGAAACGATGCCGAGCGGACGTGTGCTCGCCGCGCTCATCGCGCTCGGCTTGATCTGCACGGCGCTGGCGTTCATCGTGTTCTTCGAACTGATCCGGGAGGTCGGCACGTCCCGCGGGATGGTGTTCACCTACGTGAACCCGGCCGTCGCGGTCGCCGCCGGAGTCGTCTTCCTCAGCGAGCCCCTGACGGGCACGATCATCGCCTCGTTCCTGCTCATCCTGGGCGGCTCCGTCCTCGCGACCGCCCGTCGCACCGCACCCTCGGCCGCCGAGCCGGCGACCGAGGAGGTGATGCGCAAGGAAGCGAGATCCGCCCCAGAGCCCGCCTCAGGATGAGAGCGATCGCGGTTGACGTGTCCGGGGCGGCGCCTTACACGCGGGCACATTGCCAGGGCCCGCCCCCCGACTCGCGTTGCCGACTCAGCGGAGGGTGACGGTGAAGCGGTGCGGGCGGCTGGTGTTGCCGGACGGGTCGGTCGCGCGGTACTCGATGGTGTGGCGTCCCTTGCCGAGCTTGCCGTAGGTGAGGCCGTCGATGACGGTGCCGTTCGCGGTGAACAGCCAGGGGGCGGACGAGTCCGTCGGCCAGCCGAAGTAGTTGAACCAGCCGTCGCCGTCCACGCGGAACTCCGGGACGACCACGCCTGACCGGTCGTCCCGACCGGTCAGGCGCATGGTGAACGGGCCGTCGAAGACGTATTCGGGCGTGTGCCCTTGCACGACCCGCGCCGCCTTGGACAGCTCGTATGCCACCGCTGGACGTTCCGCGTCGATCGTCCACACCCGCCTCTTGGAGCCGACCCTGGCGACGAGCGTGTGCGTGCCTGCGCGCAGCCGGAACCGGCTGAGGTCGATGTCCCGGTCGCCGCCCGGTACGCGGCGGCCGTCGAGTTCCCAGCGCACCTTGGGGATGACGCGAAGCGGATGGGTCGTTTCCGCGAACACGACCGACTCGGCATTCACGGGCTGGTTGGTCGGCGTCGACGAGGTGAAGTCGACGGTGATGGTTGCCGGCGGTGTCCTCAGGCCGGTGTCCACCGTCCATGAGCGGGTCTGTGTGAGCGCGGCCGACGACCGTATGGCCGGGTCCCGGACGAAGCTGGTGGGGTCCGTGACGGTCACCGTGACCGTGTGCGTGCCCTTCTTGAGGCGCAGCCTGGACAGGTCGAGGTTGGAGCCCTTCCGCACGGTTCTGCCGTCGACCGCCCATGCAACGGACAACTGGTGCCCGGCCGGATGCATCGTCTCCACCCACAGGACGCGGTCGTCGCCCACCGGAGTGTCCGTGGGGGTGTGCGCTTGGACGAGGCTGACTTTGCCCGATATCCGCTCGGTCATCTGCTCCCGCGCGACTTGGTCGTAGTAGTAGCCGAGCGTTTTCATCATCGAGTGCCGGCTCGGCCTCCATACGCCCTTACTGGAGTAGAGGCCGCCCTCGTAGCGTCCGATGGTGCCTCCGGCCTCGCTACGCTCACCCAGCCAGCGCCACCACTTCCTCTTCTGCGCCTTCATCTCCTGCTCGGTAAGCAGCGTGTGATGGACGGACGCAGGCTCAGGACCGCTGTACGTCCCACCAGGCACGCCACGCTGGTAGTAGTCGTACTCGTCGTTCAGCCCGCCTAGCGAATGCCCGAGCTCGTGCGGGGCTATGAGAGCGGACATCGCGTTGCCACCGGATGCCGTCGCATACGTCCCGCCTGCACCGCCGTAGGTGTCGCTGTTGGCCAGCGCGAGGATCTGCCGGTTTCCTGCCGTCGCCCCTTGGACGAGATCCGCGTACGTCTTGGCCGCCACAGAGTCCATGACGAGAAGGCGCTGAATGCCGTCGTCTCGGCACCCGCTCCAGAACGCCATGTGCAGCGGTGTATTACGACGCCCCGACGACAGGTCCGGGTCGCAGCTCACCCCTGACTCAGCTGACGGGATCTCCACCGCGTACACGTTGATGTAGCTGCGATACGACTTGAACGGCTCGATCGTCCACAGGTCGTTCAGGTGCTTGGCGAGGTGCGTGCGGAACGTCGGCATGTCCGCCGGCGCGTAGCCGTCGCCCAGCACGATCAGGTTGAAGCGCTTGGCAGGATCACCGGTGACCTGGATCGGCACCACCGTTGCGTCCGCAGGGGCCGCCGCCCGCGCGGGCGCGGCGACCACCAACGGCAGAACCGTCACCGCTGCCGCGCTGATCACGATCTTCTTGCCCGTCCACATGCGCAGACCTCCTCGGGAGGGGCGCACGCGGCAGCCGCGGTACGGCCGGACGCTGCGCCAGGCCCGTCCCACTGATCAAGCGGGACACGCCCGGATTATCGCCGGAGTATCCGAATTTGTCGCTACCGCTTGCCGCGCTGCCCGTCCGCGAGCCCCTCCGCGATGCGCTGCCCGCCCGCACGCCGCTGCACGGCCGCGGACAGGGCCGGCGCGACCCCGCCGAACCGGGCGCCGAGCCGCAGCCCGAGCGGCGCGACGTCGACCTCGGCGATGTTGCGCTCGACGGCCCGGATCGTCGCGCGCGCCACGTCCCGCGGAGACCGGGTCCCGACGCCCTTCGGCAGCGTCACACCGGCGTCCGCGAACATCCCCGCGTCCCGGATGAACCCGGGGAAAACGGTCGACACGCCGACGCCGTGCGGCCGCAGATCCTCGCGCAGGGCCAGGGCGAACCCCCGCATACCGAACTTCGTCGCGTTGTAGAGGGACGCGTGCCCGGACGCCGTCTTCCCGGACAGCGACGACACGAACACCAGATGCCCGCGGCCACGATCGGCCATCTGCGCGGCGGCGAGCTTTGCCATCACGATCGGGGCGCGCAGGTTGACGTCCAGCGTCCGGTCGATCTCGGTGATCGAGTAGTCGCTCAGCAGCCCGGACGCCGGCAGCGCCGCGTTCGCGACGAGCACGTCCACCCGCCCGGCCTCGTCGAGCAGCTTCTCCGCGGCACCGCGCTCGGCCAGGTCGGCGGCGATGGCGCGGCCGCCGAGCCGGTCGGCCAGCGGTTCCAGGACGTCCGTCCGCCGACCCGTCAGGACGACCCGGCCGCCCCGGTCGGCAAGCGCGCTCGCCAGCGCCTGCCCGATCCCGCCGGTCGCCCCGGTCACCAGGACGGTCGCTCCGCGCAGTTCCATCCCGAGATGATGGCGGATCACAACCCGATGCGCCATAGCAGCAGGACGATCGACGACAGCACCAGGCCGGCCGTGCCGAGCGGTACGTCCCCCATCGCGATCAGCGCGGCGCAGGCGAGGGCGATGATCCCCGCGACCAGCACCAGCCCCCGGCTCCCGGACCGCCCCTCCTCCGGCGCGTCGCGCTCGAACTCGCGTTCCCAGCTCCGGAAGTCGTCCTCTGCCATTGGCACTCCAGAAGGTCGTCCCCTCGGATTATGCGGCGCTCCGGACGTCCCGGCGAGGGACGGCACATCAGACGACCCGTCCGATAACGGTGAGCGGGGTGCGGACCGCCCGGCAACGGTTGCTAGGCTTCCAAGAACCTGGGGGAAGCAGGCACTGATCCGTGATCCCCGGGTTTTGACTTCATAGTCGAGGTGAAGGGGTCCCACCGTGAAGAAGCTGCTCATTCTCGCCGTTGTCGCACTCGGCGGCTTCGCCGTCTGGCGCCGGATGCAGCAGGACCGCGCCGAGCTGGACCTGTGGACCGAGGCCACGTCGTCCGACAGCTGACACGCCGACGACAGGCCCCGGCGTGACCGAGGCGGCGCCGATCACCGTCGCCTGCATCGATCTCGCCGGGACCACCGTCGCGGACGGCGACACCGCCGAAACCGCCTTCGCCGAGGCGATCGCCACCCTGGGGATCGTCTCCGGCACGGCGGCGTTCGAGCGTGCCGCCGCCCGCTTCCACGACACGCGCGGCGAATCGGAGATCGGCGTTTTCCGCTCGCTCTTCGACGAGCCCCGCGCCCAGGCCGCGCACCTGGCGTTCGAGCGGTCCTACGGCCAGCTCATCGACCGGCGCGGCCTGGTTCCCGTGCCTGGAGCTGGGCGACGCCCTGCGCCGCCTCCGCTCCTCCGGCGTCCGCGTCTGCCTGCTCACCGGCTCCGGCCGCACCACGCAGGCCCGCATCATCGACGCCCTCGGCTGGTGGGACCGCGCCGACTTGACGCTGTCCCCTGAGGACGTCCCCCGCGACCGCCCGTGGCCGGACCTCATCCTGACCGCCGCCCTCCGCCTGGGCGTGGACGACGTCCGCAACATCGCCGTGTGCGCCGCAACGGCCCCGGCCATCATCTCCGCCCGCCGCTCTGGCGCGTCCGTAGCCGCGGGCGTCCTCACCGGCCCCCACTCCCGCGACCGCCTCCGCACCGCCGGCGCGACCCACGTCCTCCCCACCATCGCCGACCTGCCCGCCCTCATCCTCCGCACCCCGGCCGATGCCACGCCCACCCCCGACCACGG
Organism: Actinomadura sp. NAK00032; assembly: GCF_013364275.1. Classification (NCBI taxonomy): domain Bacteria; kingdom Bacillati; phylum Actinomycetota; class Actinomycetes; order Streptosporangiales; family Thermomonosporaceae; genus Actinomadura; species Actinomadura sp. NAK00032. Next base: position 23,429 of record NZ_CP054932.1, read on the forward strand.
GTAAGCTTTGACCCGCCAACCCGGGGCCTTAGCTCAGTTGGTAGAGCACCGGCTTTGCAAGCCGGGTGTCAGGGGTTCGAATCCCCTAGGCTCCACAAACCTAAGACGCCCTCATCTCGATCACGGATGAGGGCGTTCGTGCAATTAGGTGCGGCCCGGAACAGCCGACTAGGCATGCTGCCGTCCCCAGCGGGGCTCCGACTCCGGGAAGACTCGTCGTGTCCGTGACGGTCGCCGGAGCGTGAGCTGAGGGCGTTGTTGACAGTGCCCCACGGGTGTCACGGCTGCTCGGGCAACGTGAATGTCCTGGGGCGGGTGGCTCAGCCGGATTCTGCGAGCAGGTGGACGACGCCGGCCGGGTTCTTGATCCAGTGGGTTCTGGACTCCAGGTTGTGCAGTGGTTCTACCTCGTCACACGGGCGGATGCCGGTGCGGGCCAGTGCGGCCGTCGCCGCGTCCAGGTCATCGGTGTGGAGCTGCAACCACAGGTCGGGCTGGCTGTAGTTGTCGACGCAGTCCAGCCACAGCGTGTTGGGACCGAACCGCACCGAATGAGTTCTCGAGACGGTCGGGGCGTAGGAAACGTCCTCCTCTTCGACCTCGAAGCCCAGGGTGTCGCGGTAGAAGTCCACGGTGGCCTCGTACTGCGCCTTGGGGATCTTCATGGCGATGTTCAGGCCGGCGGTGAATTCAGGCTGGCTCATTGTCAGGTGGCTCCTTGGTCGAGTGGGTGTCCAGTGCGCGTTCCAGCGCGGTCAGCCGGTCATCCCATCTGTTGGCGAGCGCGGCCAGCCATATCTGGGCCGCGCGGATGGGCGCTGGTTCCAACCGGTAGGGGTGGCGGCGGCCGACCGGTTCACCGGAGCTGATCAGGCCCGCTTCGGCGAGCTGATCGAGGTGCTTGGCCACTGCCTGCCGGCTGATCGGCAGCCGGCGCGCCAGATCGGTGACGGTCGCGGGTCCGGCGCGGGCGAGTTCGTCCAGCAGCGCCCGCCGGGTCGGATCGGTGAGCGCAGCGAATACCGCGACGGCCTGCTCCTGCGAATCAGGCGGCCGCATCGAGGTAGGTCTCCAGGTCGGCGAGTTCTGCGGCCCATCCGTGGCTGTTGGACTCGTGGGCGGTCCGGGCAACCTGGTCGGCGGCCTGGATGAACCCGCTCTCCACCAGACGCAGCCGGGTGCCCTCCGCTATGGGCTCCAGAGTGAAGGTCACGAGCGTCCGGGGCGCTTCATCCCCCCGCCAACCCTCGATCGGCCACGTGAACGCCAAACGGTGCGGTGGATCCACGATCGTGATCGTGGCGACGGATTCTTGGTCGAGGTCATCCCAGCGGAAGTACGCTCGCCCGCCGGGCCGCAGATCGATCTCAGCTACCGAGCCGAACCATTGCGACAGCCCTTCGGCGGTGGTCAGCGCGGCCCACACCCGCTCGACGGGGTGCCGCAGCACCGTCTCGCGTTCGATCCTGTCCGGAATCACATCCGCGCTCCTTCGCAACCCATGAGTTGCCATCATGATGGCAACCTAACGGTTGCGAAGGGTTTCGTGCAAACTCGCGCCGCCGCAACGCGCGATCAATCCACGACATGGGGCGCGGAGAAGGCAGGGCCGATATTCGAGGGCGTCGAGGTCAACGCGGAGACTAGAACGGTTCGTATGACCGCCTTCTCCTGCGCCCGGTGCCGTGTCCGGCTCACACCCGACCTGGTGGAGTTGCCCGCCGTTCCAGAAGCTTCGCGCGACTACGAGGGGCGTGACCCGGAGACGCGACGAGCGCCGTCAACGGTGCCGCGCGGACACTATGCGATCGAACACGAGCCGTGGGGAGCCCCATACGTGCCGCATCCGGATCAGGAGTCGGATGTAATAGCGCAACCGCGGGGCCTCATGACGAGCGACAACGGGGTGCTCGTGGTGTCCGCCGGCCAGCGGAACAACATCGTGATCCATCCTTTGGACGCTGCCAGTCTTCAGCCATTGCCCAAGGGGGAGAACGGTATTGGCTGTTGTGGCCCGGCGGGAAACTCCGGCCTCAATCGCGCCTGTACGTGCGGAGCACCAGTCGCAACGCTTGCCGCCGACTGCTACGGGCCCTATGAACTGCATCTGGACCCTCTACGTGTGTACGCCGTCGATCCAGGTACCTCAGACGGGTGATTACCGGCGGCATCGCTAAATCTGACGGATCGTGCCGGTTGTGTGCCTGGTTTGGGCTTGGTGTGATTTGCGGGCGAGGTGGAGGTCGCGGGCCATGTGGGCGCGTCGTAGGCCGTGTGAGCGTAGGTAGCGGAGATCCTCGGCGGTGTCGTGACATGAGTTGGACGTGGAAGTAGCCGTCGCGAAGAGACGCGCGCCGGGCAGAGTCCTGCCAGGGGCCGAGGGCTGCCGGAGCTTGGCCGACCAGTACCCGGCTCCTACGACGAGCATGGTCGCGAACATTGTGAAGCCCGTCAGATTCGTTGCCGTCATCAGCAGGCCGATAACGCCGAACCAGAACACGGCCTGCAACGGAAGGTTGACCAGCTCTAACCAAGCCAGACGTCACGCGGCACGCGAGGCGGGACGATGACGTCCATGGTGACGAAGGAGGGTTCGGGTCAGTGGCGGCCCAGGACGCAGAATTCGTTGCCTTCTGTGTCGGCCATGACCATCCACGGGACTTTGCCCTGGCCCAGGTCGATGTCGGTGGCGCCGAGCGTGCGGAGTCGGGCTACCTCGGCCTCCTTGGCGTCCATGGGTTCCGGGAAGAGGTCGACGTGGATGCGGTTCCACCATGCCCTCTCGTCGGGCTTGCGCAGGAACTCCAGGTAGGGGCCGGTGCCTTCGGCTGAGCGCAGTACCGCGTGTTTGTCGGTGACCTCGAGCAGCGTCCAGTTCAGTGCCTCGTCCCAGAACTGGGCCATGGCGCGCGGGTCCGCACAGTCGACTACTACGGCGGCGATCGGTCCGGTGTCCCGGGTGGATTCGCGGGGCTCCAGCACGCAGAAGACGTTGCCCTCTGGGTCGGCCAGTACCTTCCAAGGGACGTCGCCCTGGCCTACGTCGGCGGGGGTCGCGCCGAGTTCCGTCAGGTGCGCGACCATCTCCGCCTGGTGGGCCTCGGAGGTGGTGGCGAGGTCGAGGTGCACGCGGTACTTCACCGTTTCGGGGTCCGGGACGGCGACGAAATCTATGTAGAAGGCGGCGGGGTCTGGCCACTTGAAGCCCTTGGGCTCAAGGTTGGTGACACCGGGACCCTCGCTGGAGACGTCCCAGCCGAGCGCCTCCGCCCAGAACTGGCCGAGGGCCGAGTCGTCCCCAGCCTTGAAGTTCACCTGTACGAGTCGCAGTGCCATGCCGCCGATCATAAGGCCGTCATGGAGGGAACCCCATGGTCAAGCACGTCGAACTCCCCGCCGGACGGCTCGCTCGGCCCCCCTGCCCCGAACCGGCGGCACTCGAGGGCGGAAGCCTGATCGGCTATGCCTGGGTGTCGACCGGCAGACCGCCGCGCTGGAGGCGGACGGGTGCGCCTGGGCCGGTGACAACGCTCGTGGTGCCGTTGCTGGACTGCCTCGGCCGCTCCCTGCAGGACCTGATCTTGATTGTCGCCGGGCTCCGCCAGCGTGGCATCGGATTTCGCAGCCTGTACGAGGCGATCGACACCACCACGCCCGGCGGCCGCCTGGCCTTCCACGTCTTCGCCGCCCTGGCCGGATTCGTCCGCTAACTCATCGTGAAAGGCAGCCGCTAGGGCCAGGACGCAGCCCGAGCACGGGGAAGGGGCTCGGCGGTGTTGAGGAGAATCGTCCTGGCGCGACGCACGGGGGGACGAGCAGCTTTTAGCGCCGGGCCCGTTGGCTCAGTCCTGGTGCGGGAGGTCCCACAGGTGGAGAGTGGTCTGATCCTTGGAGACCGTGTACCAGGCGTCTTTTCCTGCCGACAGGGGAAACCCCGAGACGGGGAAGGGGTAGACGACTGATCCTCGCAGGGCCATTGTGCGTGGGTCGACGAGCCAGTGGCGGGGGACCTCCGCGTAGTACTCGGTGCCGACCACGGCGATGTCGTCGTACGGGAACGCCGCTTCGAAGTCCCAGCGAACACGGTCGTCTCCCGGAGGAGGGGGTACGGCATCCCCGGCGTTCAGTCGGCGCAGTTCCGTGCCGTCTTCCGCCTGGTGGAGATAGAGGGCCCACTGCCCCGTATCCGTCGTCAGGAAGTGCTCCCCGGACGGACTCACCGCGAGAAAGACCTCCTCGACGAATCGCTCGACGGTGAGCTGCGTACCATCCCAGCGTCCCCACAGCACGGGCGAACTTTCCTCGCCCTCCGCGATGGACAGCCCCATGTACGCCGGATCGGGGTGAGGAAAGTGGAAGGAGCCGGAACCCACGGTCGTCGTCGCGACCCGGGCCAGCAGCGAGCCGTCGGCGGCGTCGAGGACCAGCCATTCCTCCTCGATGTCGTGCCCTGTGTGGCTGCGGACGTGAGCCCACAGGACCTTGCCGTCGGAGGAGAAGGCGGCCGAGCCGCTGTCGGCGTGGCCGTGGTGGTAATCGTCGGCGTACTCGGAGAACGAAGCATGGGCCGTCGTGCACACGGCGGCGGACCAGCAACCGTGGCGGATCTCCCACAGCACGGCGCCGGTCGCATCCACGGCACGCAAGGCGTGCACGCCGGCGAACACGGCGACATCACCGGCGGGAGAAACCGCCACTGAGCCGTACCGGCGAGGCCACGGCGCGGGAAAGCGGGTCTCCGCCCCCGCCCCCTCCAGGTCGCGGACGGCCAGTTCGGTGTCCCCGCGCTGCACCAGCAGCCTGCGCCCCGGCCAGTGCAGTACCCGTGGGCCGTCCGCCGAGGCGGGGTCGAGCGGAGCGGCGGCCGTGGCCAGGAGACGGGCGGCTCCCTCACGGGTGGCGTTGGGTGACACGGCCGCATGCTTTCACACCTGCCGGACGGTGCATCCGGCCTGCAAGCGCGCGCTGCCCGGCCCTTCGCTGAGGACGATGGCCAGAGGGCGGGTCTTCGAGCCAGGCGTACCGGCTCGATCCGCCAACCCGCTCCGCGTCGGCCCGCGAGGAGGATCCGACCGGCGGGGCCGTCGGGAGGCTAGGGCAGGAACCCTGCTCGGGGTTTGTGTAAGGCTCCATTGTTAGGCCCGGCTGGGTGGGCGAAGGTGGGTGCATGTGGTGGTTTGTGCTTGGGTTCTTCGCCGTGCTGTTCGGGTTCGCGTTGGTCTTCGATTACCGACTCCGTCGGCGAGGGCGACGGTTTCAAGGCGGTGCGGCGTTGACACGGGAGATGCGTGAGAACCGTCGCGACATGCGGGCTTGGGACAGGGGCTCGCAAGGGCACGGTGGAGGGGATCTGTCCTGGACGGACGAGTCCCGCCGTCGTCGCGGCAAGTGATCACCCCCTTTCAGGCCCTTGGCGCCGCCTTGGTCGGGGTGCGCTCGCGGTTCCAGAGGGAGCGGTAGAGGCCCGGGCGGGAGATGAGGTCGTCGTGGGTTCCGCGGTCGGCGACGCGGCCCTCGTCGAGGACGATGATCTCGTCGACGGCGTCCAGGCCGGTGAGGCGGTGGGTGACGAGGAGGGTCGTCCGGCCTTCGGTGGCGGTCAGGAGGTCGGCGGTGAGTTCGTCGGCGGTCGCGATGTCCAGGTGTTCGGCGGGCTCGTCGAGCAGGAGGATCGGGAAGTCGGCGAGGAGCGCGCGGGCCAGGGCGATGCGCTGGCGCTGGCCACCGGAGACTTGGGCGCCGTGCTCACCGACGTGGGTGTCGAGCCCGTTCGGGAGGGAGTCGACCCAGTCGAGGATCCGGGCGCGGCGTAGGGCGTCGCGTAGTTCAGCTTCGGTGGCGCCCGGGCGGGCCAGGCGGATGTTGGCTCCGATGGTGGAGTCGAACAGGTGGGCGTCCTGCGCGCATAGGCCGATGACCGTTCGGACGTCGTCGGTGTTGAGCGTGCCTAGGTCGACGCCGTTCAAGGACGCCTTGCCTGAAGCGGGTTCCAGGAAGCGCAGGAGCACAGAGGTAAGGGTCGTCTTGCCCGAGCCGGACGGCCCCACGATTGCGCAACGGCGGCCTGGTGTCAGGTCCAGGGAGACGCCGTCGAGGGCGTAGGGGGCGGTCGGTGTCCACCGGGCCCGGAGGTTCTCGACGTTGAGTGTGTAGGGGGACGCCGGGAGCGGGGCCGGGTCGGCCGGATCCTGGACGGGCGGCTCGGCGTCCAGCACGGCGAAGATCCGCGCGGCGGAGCGGCGGACCCGCTCCAGGTACTGGGCCGCCATCGGCAGGCCCGCGACGACCTCGAACGCGGCCAGCGGAAGCAGGACGATCACCGCGAGCAGCACCCCGTCGAGCGCGCCCGAGCGGACGGCCGGGACGCCGGCGGTGAGGGTGGCCCAGACCGCGAGCCCGGCGGCGAGCGCGGAGATGGCCGCGCCGAGGCCGGCGGTGGCGGCGGAGCGGGCGGTGGTGCGGGTGAAGTCGCGGTCGAGCCGGGCCGCCTCGGCGAGTTGCGCGGGCGCCGCGCCGTAGGCGATGAGTTCGGGGGCGCCCTGGAGGGTGTCGACGATGTGGGAGGTCAGCTCGCCGCGCAGGTCGGTCGTCCGGCGCTCGGCCCGGCGCGCCATGACGGACGACAGCCACGGCGCGACGACACCGGCGGCCAGCAAGGCGACCAGGAGGATCAGCCCAGCGGACGGCAGCAGCGCCCAGGCGACCCCCACCGAGGCACCGCCGACGACGGCGGCGACCGTGCACGGCAGCAGGACGCGGAGGAACAGGTCCTGGACGGCGTCGACGTCCGCGACGAGCCGGTTCAGGAGGTCGCCGCTACGGAACGCTGGCAGCCCGCCGGGCGCGAGCCGCTCCAGCCGTTCGTACACGCGCGCGCGCAGATCGGCCAGGATGCGGAACGTCGCGTCATGCCCGACGAGACGTTCGAGGTAGCGGAACACACCGCGCCCCAGACCGAACGCACGGACGGCCACGATCGCGACCATCAGCATCAGGACGGGCGGGTGCTGCGCCGCACGGGAGATGAGCCACGCGGAGGTCGCCATCAGGGCGACCCCGCTGCCGAGTGCGAGGGCGCCGAACAGGACAGCGAGGAGGAGCCGTCCCCGGGCGGGCCGCGCCATCTTGATGAGCCGCAGAATCATGCCGCCACCTCGCAGTCGAGGGAGGAAACGGGACGAACATCGGTGGATCGGGCCGTGCCCCAGGAGCGCCGCGACGTTTCACGTGAATCATGCGCCGCGCGAGTCATGCCGGCACCGCCGCCGGGGTGAGGGTGATCACGCGGTCGGCCAGGGTGGTCAGCGCCGGGCGGTGGGCGACGAGGACGACGGTCCGGCCGGCCTTCAGCCGTTCGACGGCGTCGATGACCGCGGCCTCGCTCTCCACGTCCAGGTTCGAGGTCGGCTCGTCCAGCAGCAGGAGCGGTGCGTCGCGGAGGAAGGCGCGGGCCAGGGCGAGGCGCTGCCGCTGGCCCGCGGACAGCCCGGCGCCCCGTTCGCCGAGCGGGGTGTCGAAGCCCGCGGGGAGCGCCTCGATGAACTCCAGCGCGTTCGCGGCCTCGGCGGCGGCCCGCACGGACGCCATAGACGCCGACGGGCGGCCCAGCCGGATGTTCTCCGCGACCGTCCCGGCGAACAGGTGCGGACGCTGCGGAACCCAGGCGATCTGGGCGCGCCAGGCGTCCGGCGAGAACTCGGCGAGGTCGTCCCAGTCGGCCAGGACGCGCCCGGAGTCCGGCTGGACGAACCCGAGAAGCACCGACAGCGCGGTCGACTTCCCGGCGCCGCTCGGCCCGACGAGGGCGACGGTCTCCCCGGGGTGGACGGTCAGCGAGAAGTCCGCGAGCGCGGGCCCCCGGTCGTAGGCGACCGTGACGCCCTCCAGCCGGAGCGTCGCGCGGGAGAGGTCGGGGACGTCCGTCCGGTCGCCGGCGGCGGGCAGCGGCGTCTCCAGCACCTCGAAGACGCGGGCGGCGGCGGTGAGGCCCTCGACGCTCGCGTGGTACTGCGCGCCGACCTGCCGCAGCGGGAGGTACGCCTCCGGCGCGAGGATCAGCACGAGCAGCGCGGTCTCCAGCCCGAGCCCGCCCTCGACGAGCCGCAGCCCGATCGAGACGGCGACGAGCGCGACCGACAGCGTCGACAGCAGCTCCAGGACGAGCGCCGACAGGAACGCGATCCGCAGCGTCGACATGGTGGCGCGCCGGTGCCGGTCGGTGACCTCGCGGATCCGGTCCGCCTGGGCCTTCGCCCGGCCGAAGATCTTCAGCGTGGGCAGCCCGGCGACGACGTCCAGGAAGTGGGCGGCGAGGACGGACAGCGTCCGCCACTGCCGGTCCATCTTCTTCTGGGTGGTGAGCCCGACGAGGATCGCGAAGACGGGGATGAGCGGCAGCGTCGCCGCGATCGTGACGGCCGACAGCCAGTCGCCGAGCAGGATCCGGAACCCGACGGCGGCCGGGACGAGCACCGCGAGCACGAGTTGCGGCAGGTAGCGGGAGAAGTAGTCGTCGAGCGCGTCGATCCCGCGGGTGGCGAGGGTGGCGAGTTCGCCGCTGCGCTCCCCGGACAGCCAGCGCGGGCCGAGGCCCACCGCGCGGGCGAGCAGCCGCCCGCGCAGCTGCGACTTGACCGCGGCGGACGAGCGGTGCGCGGCGACCTCCTGCAGCCAGGAGACGAGCGTCCGGCCGAGGACGACGGCCAGCAGGAGCAGCAGCGGCGTGCGCAGGTCGGCCAGGGCCGCGCCGTGCAGGAACGCGCGGGTGAGCATGTCGGCGAGCAGCGTCGCCTGCGCGATGATCAGCACGGCGGTCGCGGTGCCGAGCGCCACGGACGACAGCAGGAAGACCCGCGTCGTCCGGGCGTACTTCAGCAGCCGGGGGTCGAGGGGTTTCACCGCACGGCCTCCGGCTTCGGGCGCGCGGCCGGGATGTGGGACGTGCCGATCCGCTTGCGGAACACCCAGTACGTCCACCCCTGGTAGATCATCACGATCGGGGTGAACACGGCCGCGACCCAGGTCATGATCTTGAGCGTGTAGCCGGTCGACGCGGCGTTCTCCGTGGTGAGGGTCCCGGATTCCAGGGTGGACGGCATGACGTCCGGGAACAGCGCGGTGAACAGGGTCGCGACGGCGAGCACGATCGCGGCGCCGGTGCCGATGAACGCCCAGCCCTCGCGCCCGCTCCGGTTGGCGACGGCGGCGAGCACCAGCCCGGCGGCGGCGCCCGCGGCGGTCAGCCAGGTCACCGGCTTGCCGTGCTGCAGCTGCGTGATCAGCAGGAAGCTCCCGCCGGCGACGATGGCGGCGACGACCGCGAGTTCGGCGATGCGCCGCGCCCGGTAGCGGATGCTCCCGGACGTCTTCAGCGCCAGGAACACCGCCCCGTGCAGGACGAACAGGATCGTCGTGGTGAGCCCGCCGAGCAGCGCGTACGGGTTCAGCAGGTCGGCGAGCGTCCCCACGAACTCGTGGTCGGCGTCCAGCGGCACGCCGCGGACGATGTTCGCGAACGCGACGCCCCACAGGAACGCGGGCACGAGGCTGCCCCAGAAGATCGCCTTGTCCCAGCGGGCCCGCCATCGCGCGTCGTCCTTCTTGCCGCGGTACTCGAACGCGACGCCGCGGATGATCAGCGCCAGCAGGATCAGCAGCAGCGGCAGGTAGAAGCCGCTGAACAGGGTGGCGTACCACTCGGGGAACGCGGCGAACATGGCGGCGCCGGCGACGATGAACCACACCTCGTTGCCGTCCCAGACGGGCCCGATGGTGTTGATGACGACGCGGCGCTCGGTGTCGTCGCGGCCGAGGGCGGGCAGCAGCATCCCGACGCCGAAGTCGAACCCCTCCAGGAAGAAGTAGCTCGTCCACAGGAAGGCGATGATGATGAACCAGACGGTGGTGAGTTCCATGGCCGGCTCCCTCAGTAAGCGAACGCGAGCGAGCGCTCGGCGTCGGGGTCGGAGTCGTCGTCATCGGACGGCGGCGGGGGCAGCACCTCGTCCTCCGACGGCGGCCCGGCCTTGGCGTACTTGAGCATCAGCCCGGCCTCGATGACCATGAGGACGGCGTACAGCGCGGTCAGCGAGACGACGGAGATGAGCATCGAGGTCGGCGACACGCCGGGCGAGACGCTCGAGGTCGTCTTCAGCACCCCGAACACCGACCAGGGCTGCCGGCCCATCTCGGTGAAGATCCAGCCGGCGGAGTTGCCGATGAAGGGGAGCGCCAGCGACAGCACGCCGATCCGGTACACCCAGGGGTTGGACGGCAGCCGCCCGCGCCGCAGCAGCCACAGCCCGGCCAGCGAGACCAGCGCGGTGAGCATGCCGACCCCGACCATGATCCGGAAGTTCCAGTAGGCGATCGGGATGTTCGGCCGGTAGTCGCCGGGCCCGTAGCGGGCCTCCTCGGCCGCCTGGACGTCGTTGATGCCCTTGACCTCGCCGTCGAAGGTGCCGGTGGCGAGGAACGACAGGACGCGCGGGACCTTGATCCCGAAGATCTCCTCGTCGCCGTCGAGCGTCCCGATGGTGACGACGGAGAAGGACGCGGGCTGCTCGGTCTCGTAGAGGGCCTCGGCGGCGGCCATCTTCATCGGCTGCTGCTCGGTCATGACCTTGCCCTGGAAGTCGCCGGTGATGGCGACGCCGATCGAGGCGATCGCCGTGACGGCGAGGGCGAGCTTCAGCGACGGCCGGAAGACCTCGGTGTTCTTGCGGCGGGCGAGGTGCCAGGCGCTGACGCCGGCCATGAACATGCCGCCGGTGACGAACGCCGCCGTGATCGTGTGCGGGAACGCGACGAGCTGCGTCGAGTTGGTCAGCACGGCCCAGAAGTCGGTGAGGACGGCCCGTCCGGACTCCTCGTCGATCCGGTAGCCGACGGGGTGCTGCATCCACGAGTTCGCGGAGAGGATGAAGTACGCCGACAGCAGCGTCCCGATGTGGACGATCCAGATGCAGGCGTTGTGGAGCTTGGCGTTCAGCCGGTCCCAGCCGAAGATCCACAGGCCGAGGAAGGTCGACTCGACGAAGAAGGCGAGCAGCCCCTCGATGGCGAGCGGCGCCCCGAAGATGTCCCCGACGAAGCGGGAGTAGTCACTCCAGTTCATCCCGAACTGGAACTCCTGCACGATGCCGGTGACGATGCCCATCGCGAAGTTGATCAGGAAGAGCTTGCCCCAGAACTTGGTGGCGCGCAGGTACTTCGTCTTGCCCGTGCGCAGCCAGGCCGTCTCCAGGATGGCGACGAGCGCGGACAGCCCGATCGTCAGCGGGACGAAGAAGAAGTGGTAGACGGTGGTGATCCCGAACTGCCACCGTGCGATGTCGACCGAGTCCATGGCGCGTGATGCCTCTCCGGGCTCTTCTACTACAAGCCGTAGTACTACTTCCCGTCAGACATACTACGGGCTGTAGTACTACGGCATGTCGTAACGTCCCTCACACGGGAGGGACGGCCCGTGAGGCCCGTCCGGAGCGTCGCCCCGGACGGCCCCACCGCACGTCATCGGCCGGGCACGCGGGCCCGCCGCGTCAGTAGTGGAAGGCCGAGGTCACCCTCGCGCCGGGCGCGCCCAGGTTGACGACGGATCCCGCACCGGACGGGACGGCCCGGCAGAACGCGCCCCCGTAGCCGTCCGGGAAGACGAACAGCCCCCAGACGCTCAGCCAGTCCTCGACCGCGCCGGTCTCCGCGTTCAGCATCCGCTCCGGCACCGGGACGACGCGGCGCTGGACGATGTAGTCCCCCTTCAGGCACGCGGCGACCGTCTCGGCCCATTCCCGGTCGGTCTCCTCCCAGCCCGCGCGGATGCCCTGGCCCGACAGCCCCGCGAAAGGCTTGAGGATCAACTGCTCCCGTTCGGCCCGGACCTGGTCGGCCAGCTCCGGGGTGAGGGTCCGCGTCCACGGCAGGATCCGGTCGATCAGGGCGTTCTCGTCCGCGGTGAACTCGGCGCGCGCCTCGGGATCGGACACCATGGCCATGCAGCTCTTGTAGGAGAACATGGACGCCGTCAACGGGGTCCACAGGACGACGTGGCCGTCCGAGTGGGCGCGCATGACGGCCTCGGCGGGCTCGTCGTTGCGGGGATCCCGGGCGATCTGGTGGGCGGAGAAGTAGCGCAGGACGAGGTCGAGCTTGCGGCCCTGAAGGTAGAGCCGTCCGTCCCTGACCTCCACCTGGCCCAGCTCGCCCAGAAGCAGTTCGACGCCGTACCGCTTCATGGTCTCCTGGAAGGACCGGTGCAGGGACTCGTACGCCGCCATGCCGCCGACGGCCTCCAGCGTCGCGACGACGGGCGCCTCCTTCCCCGTCGCCCGGACGAACTGGCGCGCGATGGCGGCCGGGGTGTCGACGGTGCCGAGCCCGTGCTCGCCGGCGAACTCCGCGAACCGCTCGTCGGCGAGCAGGGCGCGGTTGACCTCGCTGATGTCGACACCGCCCAGCTCGCTGCCGAGGTTGAACTCCAGCAGCCGGAACCGGGACCCGTCGTCGTACAGGTCGGCCCGCCCGTACAGGACCGGCTCCCCGTCGAACTGGGTGAGCAGGGCGGTACGGCGCGCGTCCGCGCCGATCGCCGCGCAGAACCGGCGGCGGTCGCCGTCGAACAGGCGCTCCGGCAGGGACGCCATCAGCCGGAACAGTCCGGCGAGGTCGTCCGCGGCCTGGCGCGTCCGGTCCTCGGGGGCGAAGAGGGGGCGGGTCCCCAGGTACTTCCGCCATGCCTCGCCGAACAGCGGCGGCAGTTCGGCCCTGGAGACGGCGTCGCGGAGGGGGCCGTCCTCGCAGGCGTCCAGGTAGGCGCGGGTCACCATCACGAGGCGCGCTCCACCGGGTCGACGACGAGCTCGCGCTCGATCTTGCGGATGGCCTCCCGGTCGGCGTAGATCTGCTCGGAGTCCTCGTGCGCGAGGATGATGTAGCCCATCGTCATGCTGGCGAACAGGTCGGTGCTGGCGTCCACGTGGTCGCCGGTGGCGACGACGTGCACCGGCGAGTGGTAGCTCGGCAGGTCGCGGGCCCGGTCGTAGATCTCGGCGTTGCGGACGATCCCCGTGGAGTGCGACATCAGGAAGACCGCCATCACGTTGCGCCGCAGCGTGTAGCCGGGCGGCAGCTTCGGGCCGAGCCCGCGGCAGACGTCCACGATCCGGGTGACCTGGCTCTCCCCCGTCGCGATCTCGGTCACCGCCGGGTTCCCGGCGCCGGCCAGCCGCGCGTTGACCTCCAGCAGCCGGGGCCCGTCCGGGGTCATCATGATCTCGGTGTGCGCCGCCCAGTTGCGCAGCCCCACCGCGTCCAGGGCGGCGAGCCCGTAGTCGATCAGCTCGCCGTAGACGCCGGTGTCGTAGGGCAGCCACTCGACGCTGTCGTAGACCGCGATGCCCTCGCCGAACGGCACCCGCTTGTACTTGATCATGTCGGTGATCGAGTGCCGGCCGTCGTGGCTGACGGTGTCGATGGCGAACTCGGTGCCCGTCATCATCTCCTGGACGAGCACCTCCTCGGCCAGCACGTCCAGCTTGTCCCGCGTGCCGAGCATCGCGGTGAACAGCTCGCGCCAGCCCTCCCCGCCGGGCGCGCGGCTGACCCCGACGGTGCCGGCGCTGGTCGGCGGCTTGACGACGAGGTCCCTGCCGGCGAGCCCCTCCCGCTCGATCCAGGCGGCGACCTCCTCCGGGTCGGCCGTGGACACCTGGCGCGGGATCGGCAGCCCCGCCTTCGCGAGCTCCTGGTGCATCCGGTACTTGTGGCGCCGGGCGTCGACGAGCTCGGGATCGTTGGAGAACGCGGGCGCGAGCGCGTCCGAGCACTCCTGCGCCAGCCGCAGCGCCGCCTCGACGCCGGGGATGACCGCGATCGGCTTCAGCGCGCCGAGCCGCGCGACGGTCTCCGCCATGTCGCCGTGGTGGTTGATGATGGCGTCGTAGTCGCCCGGGTTGTGCGAGGAGTGCAGCGGCGCCAGCGAGGGGCCCGTGTAGTCCATCACGGCCACCGGGCTGAACCCCGCCTCGCGCAGCGCGGGAGCGACCATCGCCGCCGAGGTGAAGGGCCGCACTACCGCCACGACTGGTCTGTCCATGATGTTCACCTTGTCTCTGGTTGATCCGTTGAGCTGTGTGGTCGGCCGCTGGACGCCCGGTACGGTCGGTCGCTGGACGTCCGTCAGTCACCGCCCTCCGCCGTGCCGGCGGTCGCCAGTTCCGGTTCGTCCGGCCCCTCCTGCGGACGCCGCCGTGCCACCCCCGCGCCGGCCGCGACGAGCGCGGCGGCGAGGAGCCCGAACGTCCCCGTCAGCGCCCACACCCCCGAGCCCCAGGCGTGCCACGCGGCGATCCCGATCATGGGACCGACGGCGTAGCCGACCTGCTGCGGGATCGTGGCCGCGGCGATGTAGTGGGCGCGCAGCTCCGGCGGCGCGACGAGTCCGGGGTAGGCCATCATCGACGGCGCCGCGATGACCTCGCCGAACGTCCACACGACGGTCGCCAGCAGGAGCAGCGCGAGCGGCGTCGGCCCGGCGTAGAGCAGGTGGCCGGTGCCGAGGACGGCCATGCCGATGGTCATCGGCAGCCCGATCGGCAGCCGCTGGAGCCACTTGGACAGCAGCACCTCGAACGCGATGACGATGAAGCCGTTGATCGTCAGCAGCGTCGCGTACACCCGCTCGTCGTGACCCGAGCCCGTGACGAACAGCGGCAGCGCGGCCGACGCCTGGATGTAGGCCACCGCCGTGAAGAACAGGCCGAGGACGACGAGCATGAACCGCCGGTCGGCCAGCACCCGCCCGTACCCGGCGCGCCCGTCGTCGGACGCCTGGTCGGCGGCCTCCGGTTCGGCGTTGGACCGCAGCGCCGCGTAGGCGACGACGCCGAAGGCCAGCGACGTCGCCGCGTCCACGTAGAACAGGGCGCCGTAGGAGGCGTACGTGAGCAGCAGCGCGGCGCCCATCGGGCCGACCGTCGAACCGACGTTGAACGTCAGCCGCAGCACCGAGAAGACCATCACCTGACGGTTCTTCGGCGTCAGCTCCACGACCCACGCCATCGCGGCGGGACGGTACGCCTGCGCCGTCAGCCCGGCCCCGGCCGCCACCGCGGAGGCCGTCCACACCTCCGGGACGTGCACGAGGGCGGCCGTCAGGACGGCCGTGCCGGCCATCGAGCCGACGATCACCGCGCGGTAGCCGACCCGGTCGGCGACGGCCCCGCCGACCGCGGAGCCCGAGATGCGGCCGACCATCAGCGCGGTCAGCACGACACCGCTCTCCCACGCGCTGAACCCCTTGTCGGTGAGGAACAGCACCAGGAACGCGTTCAGGAACGTCGCCAGGTTGCTGATCAGGTTGCCCAGGACCAGGATCCGGACGGTCCCGTTCATCTCCCGCAACGTGGACAGGACGGTCGGGTGCTCGGCGTCGCTCACGGCACGGGCTCCAGCCTGGTCCCCTCGAACGTGAAGTACCGGCCGGCGTCGCCCACGGCGGCGGTGGTCTCCGCGAGCGTCGCGCCGACCGCGATCACGTAGCCGATGCGGGCCAGCCCGTGCGGCGGGCGCCGGACCCGGGTGCCCGGCTCCACCCCGACGGCCAGCTCCACCAGCGGCGGGCGCATCAGCTCGCGGTGCGCGGTGGCCGAGGTGACCTCCATGTCGTGGGGCGGGTAGGCGAACCTGATCGAGGCCGCGCGCCGCGGCTCCGGGAACGCGATGGCCGGGGCGCGCCCGGCCACCACGTCCGCCGCCGCGAGCGGGGCGTCCACGCCGGACGTCAGCCGCCCCAGATGGGGGATCATCCCGCCGCCCAGCCGGGCGTTGATCTCGATGACGTGCCGGGCGCCGTCCGGGGTCAGCTTGAACTCGATGTGGGTGAACCCGTCGGTGAACCCGGCGGCGGCGTGGGCGCGCGACAGCGTGTCGCGGAACTCCGGATCCGACAGCAGCGGGTCGTTCGCGTCGACGTCGTGGCCGATCTCCTCGAACGCCAGGTCGCCGCTGCCGCCGAGCACCTTGCGCGCCACGATCAGCGGCGTGCACTCGCCCCGGAACAGGACGCACTCGACGGAGACCTCCGGACCGTCGAGGAACTCCTCCACGATCACGTAGTCGTCGAACTGGCGGATGCCGCCCATCCGCGTCCCGTCGGCGAGCGCGAACGCCGCGTCCAGCTCGTCCGGCCCCGCGGCCTTGCTGAGGCCGAGGCTGCCGCCCAGGTTCCGCGGTTTGACGATCAGCGGGTAGCCGACCTCGGCGGCGAACGCGCGGGCCTGCTCCAGGGACGACACGGCGCGCGACGCGGGCTGCGGCAGCCCCGCGTCCCGCAGCGCGGCGCGGGCGGCGGACTTGTCGCGGCACCGCGCCACCGCCGCCGGGTCCAGGGCGGGGAACCCGAGCGCGGCGCTGAGGTGCGCGGACGTCTCGATGTAGACCTCGTCGTAGCAGAAGACCCCGGCGACGTCGTGGTCGCGGGCGACCTCGCGGGCCGCCGCCGTCAGCTTCTCCAGGTCCAGGCAGTCGACGACGGTGTGGCCGACGATGTAGGGGTCCTCCCAGGTGGCGGGGGTCGGGTTCAGCAGCCAGAGCCGGTACCGCGCCGACACCGACTCCAGGATGTACTTCCGGTAGACCCAGTAGCTGCTCGCGACCAGCAGGAGGAGCGGGCGGTCGTCGCCCGCCGGCGGTTTGTGCGGCATGGGGACCTCGTTCTGGGGCGTCGGGGGCGGGATCAGGAGAAGTAGTCCTCGAGCGCGCCGCGGCGGCGGATGTCGAGGGTGGCGCAGTGGAAGCCGCCGCCGAAGGTGTTGACCGTGCGGAACGGGACGGGGATGGGCGTGAAACCCTCCTTCTCCAGCAGCCGCAGCAGCTCGGTCTCGCCCGCCTCGACGAAGATCCGCTCCTGGTCGAGCATCAGCGTGTTCATCGCGATCCAGCGGCTGCAGAAGTACATGGTCTGGTCGGCGGGGATGGCCGGCTCGGGGCAGACGACCGTGTCCCAGCCGGCGAACATCTCCGGCAGCTCCCGCACCCGCTCCGGGTTGATCAGCACCCGGCCCGGCCGCAGCGGGACGAACGTCGCGTTGAGGTGCATCGGGTGGTCGTCGATGAACGCGACCTCGTGCACCCGGAACTGGTCGCCGAGCAGCCGGCGCGTCCACTCGATGCCGAACCGGTTGGTGACGTGGCTGCGCTGGACGAGGATGTCGCGGCCGAACCGCATGAAGTCGCCCGCGTCCACGATCGGCTCGAACTCGGTGATGACGGACGTCGCGTCCGGGAACGGGTCGTCGGGCGACGGGCTCTCCGGCTTGGCCGCCGCGTAGCCGGGGTTGTAGGACGCGTCGGTGAGCTGCGGTTTCGGGGCGGCGACCCAGCGCGCGCCGCGCCGGAAGTAGTCCTTGAAGATGGTCCGGAACGGGTGGGTCGCGAAGTAGTACGAGCGCCAGCCCATCGTCGCCTCGACGATCTGGTCGCCGGCGACGAGCGCGATGTCGCGGGGGAAGGTGTGCGACGACCCGCCGGTGGACGACCAGTCGGCCGTGCCGAACGAGCGGGACTGGTCGACCGGGTCGGGCCGCCGGACCGTCACCCCCTCGGCCTCCAGGACGGCGACGAACCCGTCCAGCTCCTCGCGGGCCGCCTCGACCTGGTCGGGCGGGAACCCGCCGCCGCCGTTGCGCCGGTAGAAGTCCCACGCCTCGGGCGGGACGGTCGCCTCGATCGCGGGGTGCCACGGCGGGACGGCGGCGCCGTCGATGACGCCGACGATCACCTCTTCGAGCGGATCCCACTCGTTGTAGGAGCCGACCGGGCTCGCGGGGGGCGTGGCGCTGTCAGTCATCGCGGGAGGTCCTTTCGATGGTCCGTACGGTCACGCGCGCCTCGGTGGAGGCGGCCTTCAGGCCGTGCAGCCGGCTCCGCGGCACCAGCAGGACGTCGCCCGCCCCGAGCCGGTGGGGGCGGTCGGTGGCCCACGCGTACACGTCCACGTCGCCGCTCGTGATCTCGACGAGGCGGTCGGACTCGTACACGTCGGTGCAGAACGGGGTGTCCGGGCGCAAGGTGGTGGTCACGGCGTCGTCCAGCGCGCCGGACGCGAGCGCCGCACCGGCCTCGGCGTGCTCGTCCAGGGCGTCGGCCCAGGCGATCTGGGCGCGGAAGTCGGCGTCGCCGAGCCGCAGCAGGAGCTTGGTGTCCTCGATGCCGCGCACCAGCTCGGGGATCACCAGCTCGCCGTGGGTGCGGGCCAGTCCGAGCAGCAGGTTCTCGTAGGTCATCCGCCCGTGGTGGACGTCGATGTGGGCGTGCTCGTCGCAGTACTTGGCGTCCACCCGGTCGCCGTAGACGGCGCGGAGCATCCTGCCGGTGTCGGCGAACCCCTGCGCGAACAGCCACTCCAGGTACGTCACGGCGGCCATGTAGCGGAACAGCCCGCGGTGGTCCTCGGTGAGCCAGTTGAAGTAGTTGACCCCGACCAGCGAACTCGTGAGGTAGAAGTTCCAGTAGGCGTGCAGGTCGGTGCGCAGCCCGACGCTGGCCAGCATCTCCTTGAAGATCGTGCTGTGCTTCGCGCCGTAGAGGCCGTACCCGAACTCGTCGTTGAAGATCTTGAAGAGCTCGGACTGCTCGACGCCGTAGGAGCCGCCCAGGTTCCGTGCCATCGCGGACGCCTCGGTCAGCGCGTCCAGCGCGAGCTGGATCAGGTGCAGCGCCGCCGCCTCCTCGGGGTGCCGGCACTCGGTGATGGCGCGCATGGTGCCGGTCACCGGCGCGCAGGCGTCCACCGCCGGGTTGACCCCGGACGCGTCGGCGGGCGCGCCGGCTCCGCCGACCTCGGCGAGGAAGTACTCCTGGAGCTCGTCGAGCGTCCGGACGCGGGGCACCTCCACGGCGTCGTCCAGGAAGGAGAACGCGTACCGCTCCAGCCCCGGGCGGACGCTGTCGCGCAGCCGCCGCACCTCGTCGCCGTAGAAGAGGTCGAAGTCGTCCTTGGCGGAGGCCAGCCCGGCGGCGGGCAGCAGGATCATGTCGCTCTCGTAGGCGTTGCACAGCAGCCGCCCCGCGATGAGCTGGCCGCGGCCGAGGAACCCGGCCTCGGTCGCGGGGACGGAGAAGTCGAGGCCGGCGGCGTCCGGCGGGCCCACCGGCCGCCGGTACGGGTTGCCCTCGATGTAGACCTCCGGTCCGGGCCGGAAGATGCGCTGCGCGCAGTACGCCGCGAGGGTGTCCACCGTGGCGGCGGTCATGACGCCACCTCGAACTCCGCGGGGGCGGCCGGGCGGTCGGCCGGCTCCTCGGCGGGCGCCCCGGCGGTGACCTCGAAGCGCACGTACTCGCCGTCGTGCGCCGCGTCCACCGCCACGGGCTCGCCCGGCCGGACGCGCGGCGGGGCTTGCAGGCACTGGACCGCCTGCTTCCAGTGCGAGCCGCGGTCGGGCGCGTTGCCCACCGTGATCCCCGGCAGCAGCTCCATCTCGAACCAGAACACGACCGCGTGCACCGTCCCCGGCGCCGTCGGGTGGATCCGCAGCCCGGTGCGCCGCGGGCGGGCGTCGGCGGTGTGGAAGTCGAAGTCGAACACCGTCACCGGCTCGGACAGGACGCGGTGCTCGTGCCGGTGCAGCCGCGAGTCGAAGTACTCCAGCGTCGACAGCCGGTTGAACGGCGCCAGGTCGAACCCGTACAGCTTGCCCACGTGGTTCTTGCGGTGCAGCGCGTCGCTCTCGACCAGTTGCGCGACGATCCGCCCCCGCGAGGGCATGATCGTCGCGTCCGGGGTGAGCAGGTGCTCGCGGGCGTGCGCGATCGTGCCGAGGATGCCCTCGCCGAGCAGCCCGCAGTCGACGATCTCGGTGACGAGCACGCCGGCGCGCCGGGGCAGGTCCGCCGGCACGCTCATCCGGGTCGACATCTTCGAGACGACGGTGACGGCGTCGTCGTACCCGGCCGCGCGGACCACCCGCGTCGTGGTCGCGGCGACGGCGGGCTGCCCCTCGCACGCCACGACCTCGCGGGCGCCGGCCCGCGCCGCCATCATGGCCAGCAGCCCCGACCCGGCGCCGATGTCCAGCACCAGCGCGTCCGGGTCGGCCGCCACCGCCTGCCGGATGGCCCGGTCGTACAGTTCGGCGCGCTCCTCGTCGTGCAGCATCTCCCAGTGCCAGCGGGGGACGGCGCGGCGCACCGCCCGGTTCCGGCCGATGAGGGCCTCCTCGTTGCCGCCGTCCACGCCGAGGATCAGCTCGAACGCCCGGACGGCGTCCTCGTAGCGCCCCTGGTGGTGCAGGTCGCGGCCCCAGTCGAGGAACGCGCCGAGCTCCAGCCCGGTGCGCTCCTGCGGGCCGCGAACGGCCGGGTCCGAATCGTGCGTCCTCGTCACGACGGTGCCTCCTCGGTTGTCACAGGTGTGTTCATCGGCCCGCGTCCAGGGCGGGCTGCGCGGGGTCGGCGGCGCAGGGCGCGGTTCCGGCGGCGGACGGGTCCGGCGGCAGGTTCGCGAGGATCTCCCGGTGGATGGCCGAGACCGGCGCGCCGTCGCCGTCGTCGGGGAGCACGATCACGGCCTCGTCCCCGCTGCGCACCATCGGCAGGCAGGTGCGCCGCACGGCGGCGACGCCGACCTTGGTGCCGTGCCAGGGGCAGTCCAGCCGCCGCCCGTCCGGGGTGAGCCGGGCCAGGCTCAGCGGCCCGCCCCGGTGCGGGCAGTAGTCGTGGACGAGTAGCTGCCGGCCGTCCGACCGGAGGACGAAGTAGCGGTCGTGGCCGACGAGCAGGGTGTTGTGTCGGCTCAGATCCATGACGATGACGCGGCCCATGGGCTCCTCGTGTAGGTCGGCCGCCGCGGGGGGACGGGGCGTGCGCGGGCATGCAGGCGGGGGGCATGGGTGCGGGAACGAGTGACAGGGGGAGCATGGGGGCATGGCGGGGCCGCGGGCCGCCCTCGCCATGCGTGCGAGCGGACGGGTCAGCCGGAAGCGGTGGTGTGCAGCAGCCAGGAGGTCTCGGCCGCGACGGGTTTCACGCCGTAGAGCCGGCCGGCCGGGATCAGGACGGCGGCACCGCGTTCCAGCCGCTCCGGAGGCCCGGTCGGCGTGGTGATCAGGTCGGCCTCGCCGCGCTCGATCTCCAGGACCGTGTCGGCGTCGTGGCCGCGCGTGCCGAACGGCGCGCCGGGCCCGGAGACGACGCGGCGCGTCGCGGTCGGTTCGGCGTCGCCCGCGAGGTCGCGGTGGCGGGGGAGGTCGTCGGCCCACCGGATCTGCGCCGCGGTGTCGTCCTCGAACCAGCCGCCGATCAGCCGCGCCTCGGCGATGCCGCGCATCAGTTCGGGGACGACGCGCGGGCCGTGCCGGCCGGCCAGGGCCAGCAGCACCTGGTCCCGGGTGATCCGCCCATGGTGCTCGTCGATATGCGCGTGCTCGTCGCAGTAATGCAGGTCGACGGCGTCGCCGAATATGCCGCGGAAGACCTTCACCATTTCCACGAAAGCGGGCGCGAAGACCGCTTCCGCGTAAGTGACCGCACCCGCATAGCGG
Organism: Actinomadura sp. NAK00032; assembly: GCF_013364275.1. Classification (NCBI taxonomy): domain Bacteria; kingdom Bacillati; phylum Actinomycetota; class Actinomycetes; order Streptosporangiales; family Thermomonosporaceae; genus Actinomadura; species Actinomadura sp. NAK00032. The sequence goes on from NZ_CP054932.1 coordinate 44,968, forward strand.
AAAAACTTGGCATGATCGCGGGACAGGTAGTAATAGTAGTTGTTCGTCGCCAGCGGGCCGGTCAGATAGAAGTTCCAGTAGGCGTGGACGTGCGTCGCCATCGACCGGCTGCGCAGCATTTTGGCGAAGATCGTGGTGTGCTTGGCGTCGTAGACGCCGTAGCCGAATTCATCGATGAAGATCTTGAACAGGGCGGACTGCTCGGGGCCGTAGGCGCCGGCCAGGTTCCGCGACATCGCGGACGCCTCGGTGAGCCCGTCGAGGGCGAGCTGTACCAGGTACAGGTCCGCGGCGCTCTCCCGGTCCCGGGCGCCCGCGATGGCGGTGAGCGCCGGCGACGGCCCGGCGGCGGCCTCGTCGACCACGTGGCGGAAGTAGGTCTCCAGCACCTCGGGAGTCGCGGCGCCGCTGACGTCCACCGCCTCGTCCAGGCAGCCGAACGCGAACCGTTCCAGCTCCGAGAGCGTGCCTTCCCGGAGTTCGCGCAGCTCACGGCCGTAGAACAGGTCGAAGTCGTCGTGCAGGCCGGCCAGGCCCTGCTCGGGGAGCAGCACCGTCTCGGCCTCGTAGCAGGTGCCGAGCAGCCGGTGCGCGGCGAGGGAGCGGTGCGCCGTCCACTCGGCGGGGCCGGGCGGGCGCTCGAAGTCCGCCTCGGCCAGCGCGGCGGGGAAGAGCATCCGGCGGTAGGGGTTGGGACCGTGCAGCACTTCGGCGCCGCCGCTGAAGAGCGGGTGGCCCGCGATGGCGCGGACCCGCTCGCCCAACGTGCCGCCGGAGAGCTCTTTGGCAGGATGTGACTGAGACTGGACTGTCATTTAGTTAGACCGTTCACCTGACTACGTTGATGTCGTGGTGTAGGAGGGGGTGCCGGCCCGATTGTGTCGGTCCGAACCATGAGGAACGGTGGTTGGTGCGTTGGCGAGTGGTCGGTGGAGTGGCGGGATAACGCAGTGAAAACACATTCTCACGCCAAGTGAGAGTGGTGTTCGCCGTGCGCGGTGGGCACGTTAACAAAGGTCACCGGGATGATCAATGATCGAAAAGAAGTTTGCGTGGGCGATGACCAGGGGCGCGGCGGCGCGGAACATATCGGTCATATCCGAAAACATGGCCTGGGGACGCCCGCCGTCCGACCGCTCGGGCGCCGGTGCGGCGCCCGCATCCGTGCCCTGACCTCGGACTTGTCAGGGTCTCGGGGGTCCGCCGCGGACGCGCCGGAGTCGAGGGTGGCGGAGCCCACATCGATCCGACTCCCGGTAAAGGTGCCGAGTCAGCGGCTAGCCGGAGAGGGTCCCCGGATCGATGTCCGTAACCGGCCGCCCCCGTTCAGCGACGGGGAGGACGCCGCGAGCCCGCGGCCGGTGTACGGCCGCGGGCTCGCCGAGCGGGCGGAAACGGGGGGGTCAGGCCGGCGCCGGACTCAGCCGCGCGGGACCAGGCACCCCGGCCGGTTGTAGTCGATCACGCTGCCGGGGGCGATGCAGGCGGCCAGGATGTAGGTCTGCTGCGCGTACCCGATGTTCGGACGCACCGTGACGTTGCCGGACTCGTCCACCTCGCACGGGTTGTTGAGCGTGCAGCGGCCGCCGTCCTCGTTGATGGTGTTGTTCACCGCGATGACGTCGTCGGACGCCGCGTCGATGACCGGCGACCCCGACGTCCCGCCGATCACATCGCACTCGGACGTGTAGCGGACCGAGTCCTTCCACGTCCACTGCCCCTCGCGGAGCCGGTAGGCGAACCCGTCGAGGTTGCACGAGTACATGCGCCGCCAGTAGCCGGACACCACGCGCAGGTCGGTGCCGGCGGTCGGGTGCTGGAGCGACATTTCCAGAGCGGGCGTGCCGTAGGTCTGCCTGATGCTGGCGTAGCTCCGGTTGAGCCGGTACAGGGCGACGTCCGTGTCCGTCATGGTCGCGTACAGCATCGCCGACGCGCGCAGGGTGCCGAGCGAGCCCTGCCCGCTGGAGTTCAGCAACGTGAACGTACGGCTGGACGACCGGTTCGTGATGACCTGCCCGGCCGACGGCATGCCGCCCTCGTAGCAGTGGCCGTTGGTGAGTACGAGCGCCGGGTCGGTGTCGGCGGAGTTCGGGGTGCGCACCAGCGAGCCGGAGCAGTTGCTGAGCGCGACGATCCCGGTGAAGTCGACGGCGGCGCGGGCCGGCGCGGGCGCCTGGGGAGCGGCGGACGCGGCGGACGCGGCGGCGGACAGCGTTCCGGTCCCGAGGAGGGCGGCGACGAGCACGCCCAGAATGCGTCTTTGCATGGCGGGGGGTCCTCTCGGCGGGGCAGGGCGGGAGCCGCGCCGGCGCCTGCGAGCACCTGGGAGCACACGGCACTCGGCACCGGACGCGCAGCGCGATGCTAACCAGGCCGTTCTCGCCCGGGAAGGCCCGGATCCGGCCGACCTGCGGGAACCCGGAGAATCAGGCAGGCATTGCAAAAGCGGTCACTCCGCCGGACGTCCGAAATGCCCCCTGGCGGCCCCCCACGTGCAGGCCGGCGCGGCCTAGACTGCGCGGCATGGACCTCAGCGACGCCACACGCATGATCCTGTCCGAGTCGGCCGCGCATCCGGAGCTGCTCCGGGTGACCCGGGAGGCGCACGACCGGCTGGCCCGCGGCGACAGGGTGCAGCACACGGAGCTCGGCTGGATGCTCAAGGAGGCCGCCCGCAAGAACGTCTACCCGGCCCTGCGCACCCGCTACGGCGTCGCCGCCTTCAACGAGATGGTCCTGGTCCTGGGCCGGGAGATCGACCGCCAGGCCCCGGTCCCCGCCCGGACGCGCTGACGCCCCGAAACCGCTGGCCGCGCTGGCCGCGCCTGGCCGCGCCCGGACGCGTCGACGGCCCCCGAAACCGCTGACGGCGCCCCGCGCCGCGCCTAGACTCCCTTGCGGGCGCGACGCGTACCTTCGGCCGGAGGACGCGTACTTCGGCCTGAGGCGGGACAGTGCGCATCAAGGGCGGCGGAGCACCGGACGCGGGACAGCCGTGGAACGAGATCGTCCCCGGGCTGTGGATGGGCGGGCACTACTACACCGAGACCTCCGGTGAGCAGGCCCCCGCGGTCGTGACGGACGAGTTCGACGTCGTCATCAGCCTGTACCGCAAGGACGGCCACGGCCCGCCCGCGCACGTCGAGCACCACTACGAGGCGATGCCGGACAGGCCGCTGACCGCCGCGCAGCTCGAAGCGGTGTCCCGCCTCGCCGACGTGGCGGTGCGGGCGGTGCGGCGCGGCCGGCGGGTGCTCGTCCGGTGCCATTCCGGCTACAACCGGTCCGGGCTCGTCGTCGCGCAGACCCTCGTCGAGATGGGGTACCCGGCGGACGACGCGATCTTTCTCGTCCGGTACCGCAGGTCGAAGTGGGCACTCGGCAACCAGACGTTCGTCGACTACCTGACGACCGGCCTGGACGTGGCGCGGCTCCTCACCGGCCTCGGCAGCCTCACCGAAGACGGCGACCTCACCTAGCCGCGCCGGCGGTCAGCGGCCGCGGAACGTGCGCCGGTAGGCGGACGGCGACGTCTTCATCGCCCGGACGAAATGGTGCCGGAACGTCGCCGGGCTCTCGAACCCGACGGCCGCGCCGATCTCCTCGATCGGCACCGCGCCCTCCTCCAGCAGCGGCAGCGCGGCGAGGACCCGCTGGCCGATCACCCACCGGAGCGGGCTCGTCCCCGTCCGCTTCCCGAAATGCCGGACGAACGTGCGCGGCGCGAGGCACGCCTCCCGCGCCATCCGCGCGACCGTGACGGGCTCGGCCAGGTGCGCCAGCGCCCAGGCCATCGCGCGCGCGACCGGGTCGTCCTCCGCGGGCGGGTGCACGGCGGCCTCCACGAACTGCGCCTGCCCGCCCTCCCGGTGCGGCGGGACGACCAGCCGCCGCGCGACCATGTTGGCGATCCGGGCGCCGTGGTCCTTGCGGACGAGGTGCAGGCACAGGTCGAGCCCGGCGGCGCTGCCCGCGCCGGTGAGCACGTCGTCGCCGTCCACGTAGAGGACGTCCGGGGTCACGCGGACGCCGGGGTGGCGGCGGCGCAGCAGGTCCGCGTACTGCCAGTGGGTGGTCGCCTCGCGCCCGTCCAGCAGGCCGGCGGCGGCGAGCGCGAACGCGCCCGAGCAGATGGACACGACGCGGGCGCCCCGCGCGTGCGCCTCCCGCAGCGCCGCGACCACCTCGGGCGCCGGGTCCCGCCGGACGTCGGGGACGGCCACGACCATCACGGTGTCCGCGGCCGCGAACGCGTCGAGCCCGTACTCGGCCGCCATCGTGAAGCCGCCGACCGCGCGCATCGGACCCGGAGCCTGCGAGCAGACCCGCAGGTCGTACCAGGGCACGTCCAGCTCGGGCCGGGGCAGCCCGAACACCTCGACGACCGCGCCGAGTTCGAACGGCGCCATCCCGTCGAACACCAGCACCGACACGGTGTGCCGACGCGCCGGGGGAGCGGTGCGCATGGCCGGATCTTAGCGATGAAGGACATTCCAGCCACTCCCGCCCCGACACCGCCGCCCCGAAGATCGAACCAACCACACCGAACAAGGGACAAAGGAGCCTCAATGGCCAATACCCCCACCAACGCCCCGCAGCCCGCCGACACCCCGCAGCCCGCCGAAACACTGCAGTCCGCCGAAACACTGCAGTCCGCCGGCATCGGGCAGGCGGTCAACGGGGTGCACTTCGCTGGCGCCGTCTCCGCCGTTGGGGCGGTGCCGGCGGGGAGTGCCGAGGAGGCGCGGCGGCATTTCGCCGCGCGGTTGGCCTTCGAGACTGATGTGTCGGATGTCGCGGCCGATCTGGCGGCGGGGGTGGGCGGGGTCGTCGTCGTTGACACCCGAAGTGCCGAGAGCTGGGCGCAAGGCCACATTCCGGGTGCGGTGCATCTGCCCACCGCCGAGATCGCCGAGCGCGCCGACGCCGTGGTCCCCTCGGGCGTGACCGTCGTCGTCCACTGCTGGGGGCCCGGCTGCAACGGCGCGCAGAAGGCGGCGCTGGAGTTCGCGAAGCTCGGCCGTCCGGTCAAGGAGATGATCGGCGGGTTCGAGTACTGGGCGCGGGAGGGGTTCCCCGTCGAGCGTGGCGGCGCCGTGACGCGCCGTTCCCCCGACCCGCTGACGGCCCCCACATCGGGCGCCGTCTGCGACTGCTGAGGCGGAGTCGGCGCATGTTCCCGCCGGGACGGGGCATAAGGATGTCCCTCGGCGACGTTAGACTCTACGAATCACTCTTCGGCGCCCCCGGCGTCAGGCTCGTCCTTGCAGGCCGCGCACATCGTGGTGCCTCCCGAGACGTGCCCCCCTCTCGGAAGGTAATGCGTGACCACAGCTGCCGCTGCACAGAACCCGTCCATGCCCGCCACCGCGGACGAGGAGCGGGTTCCCACCTTCGCCGAGCTCGGCATCCCGCCGGTGCTCGTCAGCTCCCTGGAGCGCCAGGGCATCGAGGCGCCCTTCCCGATCCAGGCCGCCGCGATCCCCGACATCATGGCCGGACACGACGTCCTCGGGCGCGGCAAGACCGGCTCCGGCAAGACCCTGGCCTTCGGCCTGCCGCTCCTGTCCCGCCTGTCCGGCCGCAAGGCCGCCCCCAAGCGCCCGCTGGCGCTGATCCTCGTGCCGACCCGCGAGCTGGCCCAGCAGGTCCAGAACAACCTGGAGCCGCTCGGCCGCGGCCTCGGGCTGCGCTTCAAGACCGTCATCGGCCAGACGTCCATGTTCAAGCAGATCGACGCGCTGCGCCGCGGCGTCGAGGTCCTCGTCGCCACGCCCGGCCGGCTGAAGGACCTGATGCGGCAGGGCGCCTGCGACCTGTCCGACATCGAGATCGCCGTGCTGGACGAGGCCGACCACATGGCCGACATGGGCTTCCTGCCCGACGTCACCGACATCCTGGACGCCGCCAAGCGCGACGGCCAGCGCCTGCTCTTCTCCGCCACCCTCGACAAGGACGTGGACGTCCTGGTCAAGCGGTACCTGCACGCCCCGGTCACGCACGCGATCGGCCCGGTGGACGAGCCCGTCGACACGATGGACCACCACCTGCTGCTCGTGGCGCCGAAGGACAAGAGCGCCATCACCGCCGAGATCGCCAACCGCGAGGGCCGGACGATCCTGTTCGCCCGCACCAAGCACGGCGTCGACCGGCTCGCCAAGCAGCTCGTCCAGGTCGGCGTCCGCGCGGCGGGCCTGCACGGCGGCAAGAGCCAGGGGCTGCGCACCCGCACGCTCGCCGAGTTCCGCGAGGGCTCCATCAGCGTGCTGGTCGCCACCGACGTCGCCGCCCGCGGCATCCACGTCGACGACGTGTCGCTGGTCATGCACGTCGACCCGCCGGCCGACCACAAGGACTACATGCACCGCGCCGGACGCACCGCGCGCGCCGGGGAGCGCGGCACCGTCGTCACGCTCGTCCTGCCGCACCAGGTGCGCTCGACGTCGGCGATGACGCGCCGGGCCGGTATCAACGCGCCCCGCGTCCGGGTGGCCAGCGGCGACGCCGAGCTGGTGAAGCTGACCGGCGCCCGGACGCCGTCCGGCATCCCGATCGAGGAGCCGATCATTCCGGAGCGGCCGCGCCGCGAGGGCGGCCGCGGCCGGCAGGGCGGCGGGCGCCGCCGGGGCCCGCGCTCCTTCGACCGCCAGGACGGCGGACGGCGGCGCGAGGGCGAGGCCGGCCGGGGCGAGCACCGCACCTACTCCGGCGGCGACCGCCGGGGCGGCGGCCCCCGCACCGGCGGCGGCTCCCACGGCAACCGCCGCGGCGGCCCCGACCGCCGCCCGGCCCGCTACAACTGATCGACGCCCCTCCAGGGCGACGCCTTCGAGAAGCCCCGTCCGGCACCTTCCGGGCGGGGCTTCTCGCGTCCGCCCGCACGAGACGCCGCGACCGGGCGTGTCCGGCGCTCAGCGAACCCGGTCGCCGTCACCGACGGCGGACACCGCGGGAGCGATGCACAGAGGAATCCGTGCGGCCACGGTGGTTCGGGCAGGCTCAGCCGGCCTCCTCCTGGAGGGTGTCGTCCTCCTGGAGGGCCTCTTCGCGCACGGCGGACTCCTCGCGGAGCCTGTCCTGGAGGATCTGCAGGCCCTCCAGGCCGTCCACGGAGAGGGCGGCCAGCTCGTCCAGGGACATCAGCGGGTCGTTGCGCAGCGGGGGCTGCCAGCCGTTCTCCTTGTCGTGGCTGCGCAGGACCTTCGCGGGGACGCCGCCGATGACCGAGTGGTCGGGGAACTCGCCGCGGACGACGGCGCCGCCGGCGACGGCGACGTTCCGGCCGAGGCGGGTGCCCGGCAGGATGATCGCGCCGGTGCCGATCCAGCAGCCGTCGCCGATCACGACCGGGTTGTTCTCCGGCCACTGCCGGCCGATCGGCGTGTGCAGGTCGCCGTAGGTGTGGTTCTGGTCGGTGATGTAGACGTTGGGGCCGGTGAAGACGTCGTCGCCGATCTCGATGGACTGGTGCCCGACGATGTGGGTGCCGCGGCCGAGGGAGCAGCTCGCGCCGATCCGGACGATGACGTCCGGGCCGAGGTCCAGCCCGGGGACGAACCCGGCGGAGATCGTGACGTGCGTCCCGACGAGGGTGTGGTCGCCGATCGAGATCCACGGCTCGCCGTAGATCGAGCCGACGGGGAAGCCGATGCAGGCGCCCTCGCCGAGGTAGGCGAACCTGCGCCGGCCGGGGGTGTGCGGGGTGATCTCACCGTGCCGCTGGACCCATTCCCAGGCGCGGTGCACGGCCACGTGCACGCCCTGCCGCGCCCGCTGCCTCGCGCGGGCCGCCAGCGCCTGCCGGACGGAGTTCTTCGGCGACATGGGCGTTACCGTACCGGGTGGTAGCACCACCTGTGCACGGCGGTGGACGGCCCCGTGCACGGCGGAGGGCCCGGCCGTTCGGTACGGCCGGGCCCTCCGGTGCGCGCGCTAGTGCGGCGAACGCACCTGACCGTCGACATCGGCGCCGGAGACCGTCATGGAGTCGGCCGACGTGGCGTCCTCCACATGCTCTCCGGAACCCTTGGTCATGTCGCGGATGACGCCGCGCCGCGTCGCGACCGCACCGGCCGCGCCGACGACGGCGACGACGCCCATCATCGCCATGAGCGTGCCGCGTCCGGGACCGGACCGCCGCGGCGGCTCCACCCGTCCGGCGACATCGCTCAGAAACGTGCTCACCCGCGGGGCGAGCCCGGACTCCACGTACCGGGCCGCCCGCCGGAGCCTCGGTGCGCTCCAGCCGCGGACGAGCATGACACGCTCCTGCGCGGCGGGTGCGATCCGCTCCGCCGTGCTGGAGGCACTCTGCCGACACATCTCGGCGCCCTGCCGGGCCGCCTCCTGGACACGGCCGAACCGCGTGAGGACTTCCTCCTGCGGCTTCCGGCGGAGACTGATCATTAGGGACACGCTAACCTCCCTGTTTGCGAGGTCCTGTCGTGCAGCCTTCCCAGCGATCGGGAGGTAAACCCTGAATGCGTGACCAACGGTTCACGCCGGGTAGTCGATTCGGGACCAGTCATCCACAACGAGGAGGCGGCCATCGTGGCCAACGAGATCTTCGCGACGCTCACGACGTCGCTCGGCAAGATCGTGATCCAGCTCTACCCGGAGCAGGCGCCGGAGACCGTGGCGAACTTCGTCGAACTGGCGGAGGGCACCCGGAGCTGGACGGACCCGCGCACCGGCCAGAAGTCCGACAAGCCGCTCTACAATGGGACGATCTTCCACCGCGTCATCGACCAGTTCATGCTCCAGGGCGGTGACCCGCTCGGCACCGGCACCGGCGGCCCCGGCTACGAGTTCAAGGACGAGTTCCACCCGGACCTGAAGTTCAACCGCCCGTACCTGCTGGCGATGGCGAACGCCGGGCCCGGCACCAACGGCTCCCAGTTCTTCATCACGCTGAGCGTCGCCCACACCCAGCACCTGACCGGCAAGCACACCATCTTCGGCAAGGTCATCGAGGGCACGGACGTCGTCGACCGGATCGGCAAGGTGGAGACCGCCCGGGGAGACCGTCCGAAGCAGGACGTCGTCCTGGAATCGGTGACGATCGAGCGTCGTTAGTCGTCTCTAGGAGTAGAGACCCGCGACGCGGACACCCGCACCGGCCACGGAGCCCCAGATGAGCACAGACCACAGTCCCGCCCCCGAGACCTCGGTGCCGACCTGCTACCGGCATCCGGGGCGGGAGACGTATGTGCGCTGTACCAGGTGCGACCGCTACATCTGCCCGGACTGCATGCGGGACGCGGCGGTCGGGCACCAGTGCGTGGAGTGCGTCGCCGAGGGCAACCAGGGCGTCCGCAGGGCGGTGCCCCGGACGGTCCTCGGCGGACGGTCCCCCGCGTCGGCGGTGCCGGTCGTCACCTACACGCTCATCGGCGCGTGCGTGGCGGCGTACGCGGCCGAGCTGGCGTCGTGGCGGGTCGTGTGGGAGTTCATGATGCTCGGCCAGGGCGTCCTGCCGGACGGCCATGTCGGCGGTGTCGCGCAGGGCGAGTGGTACCGGCTGTTCACCACGATGTTCCTGCACCAGCGCGGCGGGTCGTTCGGCATCACCCACATCCTGTTCAACATGTGGGCGCTGTACGCGGTCGGCCCCGCGCTGGAGCAGGTGCTCGGACGCTGGCGCTACCTGGCGCTCTACCTGCTGTCCGGCCTCGGCGGATCGGTGCTGCTGTACCTGGTCGGTGCCCCGCAGGACTCGGCGGTCGGCGCGTCCGGCGCGATCTTCGGGCTGTTCGGGGCGTACTTCGTGATCGGCCGCAGGCTGGGCGGGCCGGTCGGGCCCATCGTGGTGCTGCTGGTGATCAACCTGGTGATCACGTTCTCGGTGCCGGGCATCTCCTGGCAGGGCCATGTCGGCGGCCTCGTCGTGGGCGCGGCGCTCGCCGCGGCCTACGCGTACGCTCCCGCCGCCCGGCGCAGGCTGTTCCACATCGGGGCGCCGCTGCTCGCGCTGGCGCTGCTCGCGGCACTGGTCCTGGTGCGGACGGCCGAGCTGAACCCGGCCATGTAGCCGGGCTGAACCCCGCCATGCGGCCGACCGGCAGACCCGGCTTGGCGGCGCGGACGCCGTCCACCCGCGGCGGCGTCCGCGCAGCCGAACCGTAGGACCGGGCCTGTGGAAAGTTTCTGTGGAAAACCTGGGGAAAGCCGGGGTGGGAGATCCCCGACCTGTGGATAACTCGCCGTCAGCGCCAGCGGGTCGACAGGACCACGCCGAGGATGATCGCCGCGAAGCCGATGCCCAGGTTCCAGTTGTGCAGGTCGGTCATGAACGGCACGTCGGTGCCGGTGCTGGCCGTCACGTAGAAGACGGCGATCCAGATCAGGCCGACGAGCCACAGCCCGACCATCGTGGGCACCAGCCAGCGGGGGCTGACCTCGGGCGCCTTCGACTTCTGGGGCGGGGTGTAGACGGCCTTCTTACGCACTTTCGACTTGGCCACGGTGGGATCGTTCTCCTCGGGCGTCCGGCGGCCGGAGCGCCGGACCGCGCATGGGTGTTTTGTCGGTTAGCGTAGTCGCTGGTGACCACTGTCTGATGAGCAATGTACGGCGTTCCGCGTGGGGAAGCATCATCCCAGCTCTCACGCTCCTCGCGGGCACCTTGTTCGCGGCGAGCGCGAGCACGGCCCGCGGTACGAGCCTGCGCGAGCAGGGCCGCACCCGGATCACCGAGCTCATCACCGCCGAACAGCGTCGCGGCCGCGCGGAGCGCGCCGAGTACCGGCGGCTGCGCGACCAGGTAGACCGTATCTCCCAGGAGGCCGGACGTCACGACGCCCGCGTACGCGACGCCCGGGCGGAGGCCGAGCGGCGCGCGGCGGGAGCCGGGTTCACCCCGCTCACCGGGTCCGCCGTCCGCGTCACGCTGGACGACGCGCCGCTGCCGGAGTCGGGCGCCCTGCCGCACGGTGTCGGCCCGGACGACCTCGTCGTCCACCAGGCCGACGTCCAGGCCGTCGTCAACGCGCTCTGGGCGGGCGGCGCCCGCGGCATGCAGATCATGGACCAGCGGATCATCGCGACGAGCGCCGTCCGGTGCGTCGGCAACACGCTGATCCTCCAGGGCGTCGTGTACTCCCCGCCGTTCCGGATCACCGCCGTCGGCGACCCGGACCGGCTCCGCGCGGCGCTCGGCGCGTCCGCCGAGATCGCCGTCTACCGCAAGTACGTCCGCGCGTACGGGCTCGGCTACGCGGTGCGGACCGTGGGACGGGCCACGCTGCCGCCCTTCACCGGCAACGTGACCTTGAAGCACGCTACGGTTCCGGCGAAGCCGGGCGGCTGAGCCGAGCTGACGAGCCGAGCTGACGAGCCGGGCGGAACGAGGAGGGCATGCGGTGCGGACGGTCATCCGGGGCATGGGCGAGCTGTGCATCACCGCCGGCCTGATCGTCATGCTGTTCGTCACCTACGAGCTGTGGGGAACCGGCCGCTACACCCAGGGCCAGCAAGACCGGCTGCAGGACGAGATGATGCACAGCTGGCGCGCCGCCCCGTCCGCGGCGGGCAAGGTCACCACCGAGAAGGTGAAGCTCGGCAAGGGCCTCGCCGTGATCCGCATCCCGCGCTTCGGCGACGACTACCGCTTCGTCGTGGTGGAGGGCGTCACCCGCGCCGACCTCCGCAAGGGGCCGGGCCACTACCCGGGCACGGCGCTGCCGGGCCAGGTCGGCAACTTCGTGGTCTCCGGGCACCGGACGACGTACTCCGCCCCCTTCAACCGGCTCGGCGAGCTCGACAGGGGCGACGAGATCCTCATCGACACCCGCGACCGGCAGTACGTCTACACGGTCACCGACCGGAAGATCGTCAAGCCGTCGGCGGTGGAGGTGACCGCGCCCGTCCCGTTCCATCCGAAGCGGCGGCCGACCGAGCGGCTCCTCACGCTCACCACCTGCCATCCGAAGTACTCCGCCGCCGAACGAATGATCATCTTTGGTGAGCTGGCCCGGACGCTGCCCCGCGTGCCGGCCGGCACCGGAACCGGCGGGGCCGGCGCGGCCGCCCCCGCCGGCGGGTAGGAGGTCCCGTGTACGCCTGGATCTGGCGCCGGCTCCCCGGCGAGTGGCCCGTCAAGACCGCCACCGCGCTCGGCATCGTGCTCGCGGTCGCCGCCGTCCTCTGGTACGTGGCCTTCCCCAAGGTGGAGGCGAAGCTCCAGTTCGACCACGGCGTCGTCCAGGACTCGGGCGTCGTCCAGAACCCGGCGCCGTCCGGCTCCGCGACCCCCGGCTGACGGACGCACCGCCCTGACCTGCGCAGATGCCGCGAGGTCCGGCGCCCGCCAGAAGTATGAGAAAAATTCGGTTGAAATCCGTAACGTCCTAGGGCCGCGTGACGAAGACCATAACGAGGGCTTCCGCCATTGCCCCCGAGTGGCGGAAGCCCTGCTTCATGCCCGGACCGCGACGGACGACCAGCCCCGTCCCGCGACCTCCGCGCAAGCGAAGGGCCCCGGCTCCCCTGAGGGAGAGCCGGGGCCCTTTCGCGTTTCAGCGGGCCGGTCAGCGGCCGTTCAGCGGGCCGGTCAGCCTTCGCCGTTGCCCGGCGGCCAGCCCGGCAGGTTCGGCGACGAAGGGCCGCCCGGCTGGCTCGGGGTCGGCTGCGGCTTCTCCGCGACGAAGATCGTCACGGTGTCCCCGGGGGCGACCGTGGCGCCCTCGGTCGGCTGCTGGTCGAAGACGAAGCCCGGCGCGACCTGCTTGTCCGGAGGCGCCTGGCCCTTCTCCACGCGGCACCTCAGCCCGAGCCCCTCCAGCTTGCCGCACGCGGCGCGCTGGCTGTTGTTGAACAGGTTCGGCATCTGCACGCTCGACGGCCCGTTGGAGAACACCACCGTGATGGTCGCCCCCTTCGGCGCCTTCGTCCCGCCGGCCGGGTCGGTGCGGATCACGGTGAGGCGCGGGACGGTGTCGCTCGTCTCGGCCCGTTTCTGCACATCGAAGCCCTTGGCGTCCAGCAGCTTCTTCGCCGTCGCGTACGGCTGCCCGGCCACGTTCGGGACCTCGATCTCCGTCGGCGGCTTCTTGCCCTTGGACACGAGCAGCGACACCGTGGCGCCCTTGGCGGCGTTCGTACCGGGCTTCGGGTCGGAGCTGATGACCTTGCCCTCGTCGATGTCGTCGCTGAACTCCTTCTTCGGCTCGCCGAGCTGGAAGCCGAGCTTGGTCAGCTGCGCCGTCGCCTCGCTCTCCGAGACGTTGACGATGCTCTGCGGGATCGCGACCTGCGTGTTCTTCTCACCGCCGCCGCCGCTCAGCATCCAGCCGATCAGCGCGGCGCCGCCGATGAACAGCACGGCGAGGCCCACCCACAGCGCGGCCTTCTTGCCGCCGCCGCCGCGCTCGGGCATGTCGTCGTCGTAGCGGACGGGCGGCATCCCGTACCCGTCGTCCTGCGGGTGGTGCATCTGCGTCCGGGACGCGCCGTGCGGCGGGTAGGCGCCCATCACCTGGGTGCCCTGCGGCACCTGCGCGCCGCCCATCAGCATCGTGGACGCCGCCGTCGAGGCCACCGGCTGCCCCTGGAGGACGCGCTGGATCTCCTGCCGGAACTCCGTGGCGTTCTGGTAGCGGTGGTCGGCCTCCTTCGCCATCGCCTTCAGCACGATCGCGTCCGCCCACTGCGGGATCTGCGGATCCACCTGCGACGGCGGGACCGGCTCCTCCCGGACGTGCTGGTAGGCGATCGCGACCGGGGAGTCGCCGGTGAACGGCGGCTTCCCGGTGAGCAGCTCGTACAGGACGCAACCGGTCGAGTAGATGTCGCTGCGGGCGTCCACCCGCTCGCCCCGCGCCTGCTCCGGGGACAGGTACTGCGCGGTGCCGATCACCTGCGCGGTCTGCGTCATCGTGGACGCGGAGTCGGCCATGGCGCGGGCGATGCCGAAGTCCATGACCTTGACCTCGTGCTGCCGGGTGAGCATCACGTTGGCCGGCTTGATGTCGCGGTGCACGATCCCGCCGCGGTGGCTGTAGTCCAGCGCGCGCAGGATCCCGTCGGTGATCTCCAGCGCCTTGTCGGGCAGCAGCGCGCGGTTCTCCCGGAGCAGGTCGCGCAGCGTGCTCCCGTCCACGTACTCCATCACGATGTACGGGATCGGGGTGTCGCCGATCATGTCCTCGCCGGTGTCGTACACGGCGATGACCGAGGGGTGGTTCAGCGACGCGGCCGACTGGGCCTCGCGCCGGAACCGGGCCTGGAACGTGGGGTCACGGGCCAGGTCGGACCGCAGCGTCTTGACCGCGACGACGCGATCGAGGCGGAGGTCTCGGGCACGGTAGACCTCGGCCATGCCGCCCCGCCCGATCACCGAATCGAGCTCGTAGCGGCCGCCGAGCAGCCGAGGTTGACTCATATGTGCACTTTCCCTCGTACGTCTACACCTGGTGTTCCGAACCTAGCTTCCCGCTCTCCGTCGGCGAGGGCGCCGGGCTCGAAGTTGACGGAGTCGTGGTGCTCCCCGTCGGTGTGGGTGTTGGCTTGGGGGCGGTGGCAGTCGCCCGGGGCGATTTCATCGATGTCTTCTGTGAAAAGGACGTCTTGGGCGTCGCTCGCGTTGACGGACGGATCCTATGCTTCCGGTGCCGTGGGGTGACAGCCGGCCGCTGGGGTGTGCTGCTCGCCCGGCGGGTGGGCGGGACGCTCGGACGTTCGGCGGGGTCGCCCACGAGGCCGTCGCCGACCGGGCTGGTCGCCGGGGCGGCCGGCGGATCCCGCTCGTCGTCGCCGGACCCCGCGAAGGCCAGCCCCTTCCACAGCGAGCCGACGACGATCACGAAGACCAGGACGAGGACGGCCGCCACCGAGGCGTACGTCAGCGTCGTGCGTCGTTGCACTGTCCCACGCGAGAGGTTATCCGCCGCCGGGTCAGCGTCAAATCCCGACAAAGCTGCCGATTGCGTAACGATGGGGTCACCGCCCGGGGCGGCATGCCTGCCACGTCCCGAAGCGGTGCGGGAGGCGGTGGTGGAGGCCGAGGCGGCGGAGGCGGCGGACGTCCCCGCCGCCGGCCGGACGGGCCTGGCCCCCGCGAGCGACGCCCGGATCGCCAGCGCCCGCGCCGCGACCCGCCCCGCGTCCGGCGGACGGTCCAGCGGGTCCTTCGCCAGCAGCTCCATGACCAGCTCGCGGGCGGCGTACGGCACCCGGGACGGCAGCTCGGCGGGCGCGTCCCGGACGTGCTTGAGCGCCACCTCCACCGGCGTGGCCCCGTCGAACGGCGGCGCGCCCGTCAGGCACTCGTAGGCCACCACGCCCAGCGAGTACAGGTCGGCCTTCGGCGACAGCTCCTTGCCCTGCGCCTGCTCCGGCGAGATGTAGTGCGCCGTCCCCATGACCATCCCGGTCTGGGTCTGCGACGCCGCCGCCAGCCGCCGCGCGATCCCGAAGTCGGTGATCTTCATGGTGCCGTCCGGGGACACCATCAGGTTCGCCGGCTTGACGTCGCGGTGCACGATCCCGGCCTCGTGCGCCACCGTCAGCGCCCGTCCCGCCTGCACCACCAGGTCCAGGACGGCCTCCAGCGGCAGCCCGCCGTCGCGGGCCAGGATCTCGTCGAGCGGCTCGCCCGCCACCAGCTCCATCACCAGGAACGTCCGGCCGCCGTGCTCCCCGAAGTCGAACGCCCGCGCGATCCCCGGATGCCGCAGCTCCGCCGCGAACCGCGCCTCCGACTCGAACCGGGTGCGGGCCCGCACGTCCGACCCGAGCTCCAGCCGCAGCAGCTTCACCGCGACCTGCAGGCCCGTCACCGCGTCCGACGCCCGCCAGACCTCGCCCATCCCGCCGATGGCCAGCCGCTCCAGCAGCCGGTACCGGTCGCTCAGGACGAGGCCCGGGCTCACTTCTGCAGTACCTTGGCCATGATCGCCGCCGCGATCGGGCCGGCGTTCGCGGCGCCCGAGCCCGGCGCCTCGGTCATCACGGCGAACGCGTAGCGCGGGTCCTTCGTCGGGCTGAACCCGACGAACCAGTTGGCGTTCGGGTTGCCCGGCCCCTGCTCCGCCGTACCGGTCTTGCCGGCGATCCGCTTGCCCGCCAGGTTCTTCGCGGTGCCCTCGGAGACCACCGCGCGCATCATGTCCTCCAGCTGGTCGGCCTGGTCGCCGGTCATCGCCTTCCCGAACTCCTTCGGGGACGCGCCGTACAGCTGGCTCTGGTCCTTGGCGCGGACGGTCTGCACCAGGTACGGGTTCATGATCTTGCCCTCGTTGGCGACCGCGGCGGCGACCAGCGCCATCTGCAGCGGCGTGGCGCGCACGTTCTCCTGGCCGATGCCGGACCGGGCCGTCCCGTCCGCGCCCGTCGGGGTCTTCTTGCCGTTCGCGTCCGTGTACGCCACCGGGACGTCGCTCTCGGCCGTGAAGAAGTCGTCCTCCAGCTTCAGCCGCTTGCCGAACCCGAACTTCGCGGCGCCGTCGTGCAGCCCCTGGATGCCCATGTCCAGCGCCATCTTGCCGAACGTCGTGTTGCAGGACTCGGCGAACGCGCCGCGCAGCGAGGCCGCGCCGCCGCAGCTGCCGCTGTCGTGCGAGTTCGGCAGCGGCCGCCCCGACTCCGGCAGGAGGAGCTGGCCGGTGTCGACGGTCGATGAGCTGTTGATGCCGAGCTTCTGCATCGCCAGCGCCGCCACCAGCGTCTTGAACGACGAACCGGGCGGGAACGTCTGGCTGAGCGCGTTGTCGACCAGGGGCTTGATGACGCCGTTGCCGTCGTCGAGCTGCTCCAGCCGCTTGCCGCCCTTCTCACCGGTCTGCGGCGCCACCTCGTTCGGGTCGAACGACGGCCACGACGCGGCCACCTTCACCGCGCCGGTCTTCACGTCGATCACCACGGCGCCGCCGCGGCGGCCCTGCTGCGTCCCCGCCTTCAGCTGCGCGTACGCGGTGCGCTGCGCCGCCGGGTCGATCGTCAGCTCGACGTTCGCGCCGTCGGCCTCCTTGCCGATGAACACGTCGAACCAGTGCTGCTGCGTGATCCGCTTGTCCTTGCCGCTGAGCAGCGAGTTGTAGGCCCGCTCGATCCCGTTGGCGCCGCCGTTGAAGTACCCGGTGATCGGCGCGAACACCGGCCCGTCCTTGTAGGTCCGGCCGTACTTCGGGTTGTCCTTCCCGGTCTCCTTGGACGTCACCAGCACCTCGCCGCCCGCGGAGATCTCGCCGCGCGGCGAGTTGAACACGTCCGCGAACCGCCGGCTGTTGCGGTCGTCGGTGCGCAGGTCCTCCGCCTGGCTGCCCTGGACGTAGTTGACCTGCGCCATCAGCCCGAAGAACAGCAGCATCGCGAAGATCGCCACCCGCCGAACCGGCTTGTCCATGTTCATAGGGGGGAAGTCACCTCGTGCTCACGATCTGGGTCATGCCCTCGTCCTGGATCGCCTGGGGGGCCGGCTTGCGCGCGTCATGGCTCATCCGCACCAGGATCGCGATCAGGATCCAGTTGGCCATCAGCGACGAACCGCCCTGCGACAGGAACGGCGTCGTGAGACCGGTCAGCGGGATGAGCCGGGTGACCCCGCCCACGATCACGAAGACCTGGAGGGCCAGCACGAACGACACACCGCCCGCGAACAGCTTCAGGAACGGGTCCCGCGCCGCCACGGCCGTCTTCATCCCGCGCTGCACGATCAACGCGTAGATCAGCAGGATCACCATCAGCCCGGTCAGCCCGAGCTCCTCGCCGAGCGAGTCGAAGATGAAGTCGCTGAACGACAGCGGCGTCCGCCACGGCTCGCCCTGGCCGAGCCCGGTGCCGAGCACGCCGCCCTGCCCGAGCGCGAACAGCCCCTTCATCAGCTGCGCGCTGTCGGAGTACTCGCCGCCGAGCTTCGCGCAGGCCGTGAAGCCCGGCGAGATCACGCCCTCGACGTCGTTCTGCTTGTAGATCTCGGTGTCGGGGTTGACGGGGACGACCTTGCCGCTCTCCAGCAGGCAGCCGCCGTCGAAGTACGGCTTCGGGTTCTGCCAGATGTCGATCCGCTGGTTCACGTGGCCCATGAACGGCAGCAGCGTCGCGACGAACACGCCCACGGCGAGCAGCCCGACACCGATCACGACCCAGGAGACCCGCTGCGTCGCGATGTAGAGCATCGACACGAACAGGCCGAAGAACAGCAGCGCGGTACCGAGGTCCTTCTGCAGGAAGAGCACGCCCAGGCAGAAGAACCAGATCACCATGATCGGGCCGAGGTCGCGGCCCCGCGGCAGGCTGACCGGGCCCACCTTCTTGCCGATCAGCGACATCGCCTGCCGCTTGTTCACCAGGTACCCGGCGAAGAACACGACCAGCAGCAGCTTCGCGAACTCGCCCGGCTGCACCGAGAACGGACCCAGATGGATCCACACCCGGGCGCCGTTGATCTCCGCGCCGATGCCCGGGACGATCGGCAGCAGCAGCAGGATCACGGCGGTGAGGCCGATCAGGTACGTGTAGCGCTGCGCCGTCTTCGGGGTGAACGACAGTGGCGCGTCCGTCTTGTCGGTGTCCCGCATGATCAGGACGGCGGCGACGAACAGCCCGATGCCGACGAACGTCCACATCAGCTGGCTGGGGGCGTCCGCGGCGTCCGGGATGAGCTTCTTGCCGGCCAGCGCCGCGGCCTTGCGGTCGGCGCTGGTGTCCAGGTCGAGCCGGTAGATCATCGTCAGCCCGATGCCGTTCAGCGCCACCGCCAGCGGCAGCAGCAGCGGATCGGCGTACGGGGTGAACTTCGCCTGCATGAAGTAGGCGACGAGCGCGAACACCGCGAGGCCGCCGCCGTACACGAACAGCCCCGCGGGGATGCTGCCGTCACGGGCCAGCCCGACCTCCGCGAACGCCGACAGCGTCATCACCATCGCGAAGACCAGCAGGGCGAGCGAGGCGGCGTTGCGCCGCTGGTACGGCAGCCGCGCCCGGATCTGCTCCCCGATCGACTGCATCTACGAGCTCCCCCCGCTGGAGGGACAGTCCTTCGGCTTGCCCGCCGCGTTGTCGACGCACTGGTCGCGCCGCTTCTGCAGGGTCTGCAGCGCGCTCTGCGCCGCGGCCCTGCCGATCACCGGCGGGGTGCCCTTGGTGATCTCCGTGGCGTCCGACCTGGGCAGCTCGCTCAGCAGGACATCGCTGGTGACGATCTTCGTCTCCTTGCAGTTCTGCTGGGTCGCGCCCCGCACGATCGCGACCTTGCCGCCGGCCTCGATGAGGGAGTACTTGCAGACCGTGTCGGTCAGCTTCTTCCAGTCCTTCGGGCCGTCCACGGTGTAGGTCGACTTGACCCGCTGCTGGGCGTCCTCCGGCAGATCGCTCACCTGGATCTTCGGCTCCGGCTGCTTGGAGGCCGGCCGTGACAGGTCGATGCCCGGCACCTCCTGCGGCGTACCCCGGTACAGGACGACGTTGTCGCCGCTCGCACCGATGTAGTAGCCGTTCCGGACGTTCTGCAGCAGCACGAAGCCGCCCGCCACCACGCCCACCACGACCACGCCGGCGACGACGATCAGCCACGTCCAGCGGCGGACGCCGCCGCGGCGCGGCCGCTCCATCGGCGCCTGCTGGATCGTGCCCGGCGCGGGCGGGCCGCCCATCGGGTCGCCCATCGGCGCGGGCGCCGGCGGAGGAGGCCGCTCGTCCACCGCCACCGGCGGCTGCGGCCGCGTGTCGCGCAACTGCGCCGCGCGGCCCGCCGGGGTGTCGGCCACCGTCGTGTTCGCGCCCGGGCCGCCGCCCGGCGGCTCCGGCGGCGACGCGTTCGCCGCCGCCCCCACCGCGTGGCCGGGGCCGCCCGTCGGGGGCTGGCGCTCCAGGTCCACCACGTCGGCGACGACGCAGGTGATGTTGTCGGGGCCGCCGCCCCGGTTCGCCAGGTCGATCAGCTGCCGGACGGCCTGCTCCGGGTCGTCCACGTCCGTCAGCACCTGGAAGATCGTCTCCGCCGTGACGACGCCCGACAGGCCGTCCGAGCACAGCAGGTACCGGTCGCCGACCACGGCCTCGCGCAGCGACAGGTCGGGATCGACCTCGCCGCGCCCGTCCAGCGCGCGCAGCAGCAGCGACCGCTGCGGGTGCGACGCCGCCTCGTCCGGGCTGATGCGGCCCTCGTCCACCAGCGACTGGACGAGCGTGTGGTCGTGCGTGATCTGGAACAGGCTGCCGTCGCGCAGCAGGTAGGCGCGGGAGTCACCGATGTGGACCAGCGCGATCTGGTTGCCCGCCCACAGCATCGCCGTCAGCGTCGTCCCCATGCCCTGGAGGGCCGGGTCGGACTCGACGATGCGGTGCAGGTTGTCGTTGGCCGTCTTGACCGTGTGCTCCAGCGCGGCCAGCAGCTCGGTCGCCGGCAGGTTCTTGTCGAGCGCGCGGAGCGCCTCGATCGCCGCGGCGCTGGCGATCTCGCCGCCGACGTGGCCGCCCATGCCGTCGGCCACCGCCAGCAGGTGCGCGCCCGCGTACGCCGAGTCCTCGTTGCCCTCGCGCAGCATGCCGACGTCGGAGCGCGCGGCGTAGCGGATTCCCAGAGTCATTTGCGCAGCTCGATCACGGTCTTGCCGATACGGACCGGAACGCCGGGCGGCACCGGCATCGGCCGGCTCACCTTCGTGCGTCCGAGATATGTCCCATTGGTCGAGCCGAGATCTTCCACGATCCACTGACCGTCCTGCGCGAAAAGTCGGGCATGCCGGCTCGAAGCGTAGTCGTCGGTCACGACCAGAGTGGCGTCATTCGCCCGGCCGATGGTGATGGGGACCCCGGTGAGGTCGATGACGGTGCCGGCCCGCTCCCCCTGGACGACCACCAGCTTCGTCGGGGCGCCGTGCTGGGCGCTGCGCTGCTGCCGCGGCGGCTTCGGCGGCCGGGCGGACCTCGGGGGCTGGGACGGGCGCGCGGCCGCCTTCGACGCGGCCTTCGAGCCGAACAGGTCGGCCCTGATCACACCGACGGCCGCGATGACGAACAGCCACAGCACCGCGAGGAACGCCAGCTTGATCAGCGTGAGGGTGAATGGGGACATCGGAGTCGGGGTTACTCCCTATCGCGGCGGAACACAAGGGTTGTCCGGCCCATCGTCACCCGGGAGCCGTCCACCAGCGTGACCCGCCGGATCGGCTGCCCGTTCACGAACGAGCCGTTGGTCGACCCTAGATCCACGAGAGCGATTTCGGGACCTTCTACGCGGATCTCGGCATGGTGCCGGGACACGCCCGGATCGACGAGTCGCAGGTCGCAGTCAGTGCCGCGACCCAGCAGAGTGACAGGCGTATTGATCTCATAGGTGCGCTGCGTCGTGTCCGAGCCCTCCACGGCCGTCGTCACCAGCAGCCGCGGATGCCCCCCGAAGACACCGCCCCGGCCGCCCTGCGGCACATCGCTCACCGGCCGGCGGATCTCCCCGCCCTCCACCGTCGAGCCCCGGATCACCCCCGACCGGATCCGGAACATTCCCGTGGCCAGATCGCCCGCATTCTCGAACCGGACCCGCACCGGCCCCACGAAGGAGTACCCCTGCTCCTTCGCGTACTCCCGCGCGAGGTTCGCCAGCTCCTGGCTCAGGCTGTCGGCGTACACCTGCAGCCGCTGCCCGTCCTGCTGAGAGATCTCCACGACGAAGTCGTTCGGCACGAGGGTGCGGCCCTGCGCCACGATCGCAGCCCTGTCGTCCATCTCGCGCTGCACAGCACTGGCCACCTCGACCGGCTGCAGCTCCGACTTGAACGCACGGGCGAAGGCCCCTTCGACCATGCCCTCCAGCCGTCGCTCGAAGCGCTGAATGACGCCCACGGGCACCTCCCTTCCCCACTGGTAGACGATCGTATCGGTGCGAAGGTTCGCTAGGAGTATCTGGATACCTAACCACTGCCAGGCACGTGCTAGCCTTTTCAGGCACCCGGAAACGGGGCGGCACCCACGGGCGGGTGGCGGAACGGCAGACGCGCACGGTTCAGGTCCGTGTGTCCGAAAGGATGTGAGGGTTCAAATCCCTCCTCGCCCACGAAGGGGTACAGACGAAAGTCGTAGCCCCACAGTGACGAAACGACCCCGGAGCAGGCAAGCTCCGGGGTCTTCGTCGTTACGGAGGCCAGTCTCCTGTGACCGCAGGGACCGAAGGGGCGGACGCGCAGCAGAGCACCCCGGCCCTCGGGTCCGGTTTGTGGTGGTGTGCCGACGTCGTGGGCGCCGACGGCTCAGGCTGCCGGCGGGGTGATGTGCCCGGTGGGCGTCCAGCTGCCGCGTGGCTTGCGTGTCTTGTGCCGAGCGCGGCGGTGGGGTTTCCCGTCGGGGCCGGGGAGCGTGGCGAGCCAGGCGTTGATCTTGCGTTCGTTGACATGTGCCAGTTGGAAGGCCAGCAGGAGGGTTTGGGCGGCGATACCGCGGATACGGCGGTTGCCGCCGTGCTCGATGCCTTCGTAGGCGTCGGCCTTGGCATAGCCGTTCATGCCTTCGACTGTGTTGCGGAGCCGCCCGTAGATGTCTTGCCATTCCGGGCTGCCGTAGGGACGTGGCTGCCAGTGCTTGG
This sequence comes from Actinomadura sp. NAK00032, assembly GCF_013364275.1. Classification (NCBI taxonomy): domain Bacteria; kingdom Bacillati; phylum Actinomycetota; class Actinomycetes; order Streptosporangiales; family Thermomonosporaceae; genus Actinomadura; species Actinomadura sp. NAK00032. The sequence continues at coordinate 67,487 of NZ_CP054932.1, forward strand.
CGCCGTCCTCGATGTTGACGCTGATGCTGGTCTGCTCGCAGATCTTGGGCGGGCCAACGGGGCTGGGGAAGGGGTCGACCTCGCGCAGGCTGGGGTTGGTGCCGAGGCTGTCTTGCTTGAGCGGGCATTGGACACGGCCGGCTGTTGCGGGGCACATGTACCGCTGTCGGCCGTTGTCGTTGGGCTTGCCCTTGGGGGCCAGGGCGAACTGGGTCCGTGCGTCGATACGGGCACGCCAGGTTTCCTGGTCGATCGCTTTGGGGTCGTCGGGGTTGCGGCGGTGGTCGATGGTGGCGTCGACGAGGTTGGTGGGCATCGAGGGGCAGTACCAGGTTCCTTCGATCTGGTTGGCGCCGTGGATGCTGTCGATCTTTCCGAGTTGGTCGATGCGGTAGTCGTAGGTGGGGCGGTAGCCGAGCTTGCGCAGAGGGACCTGCCAGTCCTCGGGCTTGGAGTTGTTGTAGGCGGCGTCGGCGGCGAGGTCTCCAGCGGGGTGCCCGCGGCGCCGGATGTCTTCGAGAACCGCGATGCCGTTGGGACCGGGACTGTGCCCGGGTTTATCGAGGATGAAGCCCACGGTGAGTGCGGGAAGCACTTCGGGGTCACCGCATCCGCCTGGCATGGGTCGCGGGTCACGGTGGGGATTGCGAGCGACGGCCAAAGTGGCGTCGTAACCCCACAGTGTTTTGCTCGTGGTCCGGCGGCGGCCGCGCGGTCGCGGCGCCGATGGCGTCAGGTCGGGGTCGCGGTGGTCGCCCTCACGGACGTAGTAGCCGGCGTCGGGGTCGGTGGAGGTGTAGTCCCTCTTGGCCGACACACCGCGGGCGAAGGTTTCGATCGGGGTCGCGTCCACGCCGACCGATCCGTCCCACAGAGTCGTCAGGTGCTGCTCGACGGAGGCCAGCGAAGCCTGCACGACGCGGTTGCTGATGCGGGTGAGGGCCTCCCGGTGCTCCTGCAGCAGTTCGGGGTCGGCGCCGGCGAAGTAGGCCTTGACCTGGTTGAGAGTCAGGCGTTTGTTCTTGGGCAGTGGAGAGGGGTCCAGAGCTCTGACGATGGCACCGAACAGGCGACGGACAACCGCGTAGGCGGCCTCGAAACCGGTGATGTTGTCGGGCCGCTCGGGCACTTTGAAGCGGTGTCGCCAGTCCTCTGGGATCGCCCAGTGCAGGATGTCGGTGACCTGGTTGAAGAACACGGCACCGTTGCCGTTGCGGCGCGAGCACAGCGTCATGCCGACCAGCAGGCCCTGAACGGTACAGAGCCGGGGCCGCCCGGTCGTCTTGGCGATCATGGCTTGGAGTTCGTCGGCGATGCCGCACTTCTCGACGAACTCAGCAGCGCGGCGGACCCGCAGATCGCTGAATTGGACGCGGTCTTCCCGGATGATGCCCCACCCGTGGTCTCGTGCTGCATGCGCGGCGTCGCCCGGTTCATCGGGTTCGCTGCCCACGGGGCTGGGTGTGGGGCCGATGGTGTCGGTCACTGTTACGGCTCCAGGCCCCGTAGTTGCCGCTCCGCCTCTGCAGGGTCGGTGCGGGCGGTGAAAGGCAGCAACGCTGACAGCATCTCCAGAGAGCCGCCGGCGGCACTGGCGATGACATCGAATCTGACCCGGCTATCGATCAGGTCGACCAGCCAGGTGGCGCGCAGCCGAACGGGCTTGACCGGAGGCGCGTCGGGGGCTTTGCGGGCGCGGGACACAAGACTGCTGACCAGGCTGGTCTTGCGGTGCTCCACGGTCGGCAGGAACAGCCAGGTCGGCTGCCCCGACAGGTCGGCAGCCAGCTCGGCGAGCGGAGCCTCCCACACTCGGCGGCACTTCACGTCCCGCTGGTGGAGTCCGCGGACCCGCACGGTGACGCCGCCGTTGCTCATCACGTGTACGTCGTGCGCCCGCACTCGGCAGATCTCCGCTGCCTCTAGGCCGCAGCCCAGCCCGAGGCAGAGCAGGACCTTGCAGGCTGCCTCACGACGTCTGGTGGGCTGATTGTGTGCCCAGTACCACAGCTCCTTCTGCTCGACCGTCGTGTAGGGCCGGTAAAGGTTGGAGTCCGAGAGCTTGATCAGTCTGCCGTTGCCGTCACCGATGGTGCCGGCGCGCAACTGCATCAGCCGCCGCCGGTAGCTGTCGCGGGTCGAGGTGGTGGCGCCGGGCAGGCCGTAGCGGATGAAGCGCTCGATCGTCTCGATCGACAGCCACTCGGCGGGGTTGGGCTTGGGGCGCGGGTCCGGCTGGTCCGATTGCGCGGTGTTGGCGCGCCTGGTGCCGCGTTTCGCTTGGTGGGCTCTGCGAGCCTGCGCGGCCTCTTGAGCTCGTCTGGTGTTCTCCGCCTCGACGAACATTGCCACCTTGCTCAAAGCGCCCATCAGCTCCGAGACCTTCTGGGCGTTCGGCGGCTCGCATGCGGCGACCGTGGCGCCGACGGGTTCGGCGACCCGAGGCCACTCGGGGTTGTGCCCCGCAGGCTTGTAGGCGTTGATCTTCTGCCGCATCAGCAGATGCCAGGAGTAGACGCCCGGGGGCGGGAGCGCCTCCTCACTCACAGGCGGACCCCGATCCGATCAAGGCACCGAAGGGAGCAGCGGCGTGGTACGTGATGACTCGCGTGCTCGGCGCCCCTGCGATTTCGTCGAGGCGGGCCGATGGCCGCACGCCGTGCTCGCCGAGCATCACGCAGCTGCGGTCGCCCAGTCGATCTCCCGGCGGCTCGCCGAGGCCATGCTGAAGCAGCGGGTGAGTGCTAACCGTCTGGCGAGCGCGAGCGGAGTGAACCGGCAGACGATCGCCAACGTACTGGCGGGGACGGTCTGGCCGGACCTCATGACGGTCGCCAATCTGGAGAAGAGCCTTGATTGGCGTCTTTGGCCGGTGCAGGGCGAGTTGCAGGCAGACGTGGGAGACCAGACCGACCCGCACGACCAGGCCTAGCAGAGCGAAGAGCATCGGGGCCTTTCCTGCCTCCTTCACGGGAGGCGGGCATGCAAAGGCCGACGGCAGGGCGAAATGCGCGAAACACGCCGCCGCACGAGTGTGCATGACGGTATGTTCGAAGGCGTGACGGTGCCGCCAGCAGATGGATGGGTTCGTCACCGGCCGTCGCCGAGTTGCGCCTCGGCGGCGGCCACTTGATTTGCGGCCGACGGGCCGCATGGTGCGGTCTACATCACCGTCTCCTGATGATTGCCGTTGGGATTGCTCGCGGGCTTGGGTACCGACGAGCCGTCGTTGAAGCGAAACCAGGCGTCGGGCGCCTTGACAAGTGCGCCCTTGCGCGCGAGCTGGTCGAGAAGGACCCGCAGGCTCTTCTGGTTCTCGATCTCCAGGGCCTCGGCGACATCTCGGACCTTCCACCAAGAGGCGGGATCCTGGCCGAGCAGGTTCAGGACTTGGACCCGACGAGGTGGAAGATGTGCGCCGGCAGGCGTCTCCTTCGAGGACTTCTGCTGGCTGCCGCCCGGCTCGGTCTCGCTGCCCGGCTCGGTCTCGCCGGCTGGCTCACTGCCGTTTGCTGTTCCTTCATCTCCGACCGGCTGGGCCGACTGCAGGTGATCGTCATCAGGACCCGGATCCTGGCTGGAGCCCGGGTTGGAGGCCAGGGTTGGGGCCCAGGCGGGTTCGCCACCGAAGACTTGCATCCAGTTCTGCTGAGTCTCCACGAGCCGCTTGACGAACTTGATCTTCTTCTTGATCTCGGCCAGCCGTTGCTCAGTCTCGGCCTCCTCGGCCTGAAGGTCGATCAGGGCCTGTACTGGGTCGGCTGCCACCGCCTGGAAACCCCACTGGCTCATGGGGCAGAAACCTACCGTTTCCAGTGATCTCCAGGTGGGAAATTCGGCCGAGATGTCCCACAGAAGCGCCGCAAAGTATAACGACGCAGGTCACGGCCTGGTTTGCCTGTGTCGCGCCGTCCTTCGGATCGATCCTCGCTGTCATCTGGTTACCTCCTCCGCGGTGCGGACATAGCGCCCGAAATTTTCGCGTGTGTCGTCGGCGGGCGACATCTTGGGTCTGTTTTGTTCCGGGATGGTGCATAATGTGATGAAAGTTCTGTGTGGACGGGTATCCGATACACGCACACCCTTGTCGGCGATGGAGGGAAACTTCTGTCGGGCCCGTGAGGCTGTCATGGCACATCTCGCAGCAGGCGGGCCGCTTCCGAGATCTCCACGGCACCGATGTGCGGCATGAGGCGGGACAGTCCGTGCAGGGTTTCCAGTCCCGCTGCGGCGACGATGACCTTGAGTGGCAGCCCGGCCTCGACCAACGACGCCAGCCAGGTGGCGCGGAGTCTGCTCGTCCTGAGCGCCGGAGTGCCCGCGGAGGGCTGGGCGCGGGACACGAAGTTGGTGACCAGATTGCCGCCCCGCCTGACGGCACGGGGTCGGAACAGGAAGCAGTCCGCGGTGTCCCCGCGGGTGGCCAGGCCGGCCAGGATCGACTCCCAGGGGCGCCGGCACACCACCAGACGGGAGCGCCTGCCGCGCACCGCGACCACCGTCGGCTGGTCGTGTCCGCCGTCGGCCGTTCCGCAGGCGCTCACATCGCCCGCCCGCAATGGGATGATCTCACTGGATCCCAGGCCACACCCGAGCCCGAGACTGATCAGGGCCGCCAGACCGTCGCGGAGTTCGTCAGTGGGTTGGCCGCACGCCCAGGTCCACAAGGAGACCTGCTCGGCGCGGGTATAGGGACAGGACGCCACGGACCCTGAGAGGCGCGCCGGGGCGCCCGTGGCGCAAACGCCTCCGAAGAGCGCCTCACGCAACCGCAGCAGCTTCGAGCGGTAGTTTGCCCGGGATGCCTCACCCAGGTGCGCGCATCCCACCAGGATGAAACGCTCAATGTACTCGCGGGTGAGCCACAAGTCGGCTCTTATCGGCTGCCCCTCGGCGTCGGCGAACAGCGCCAGTTGGGACAACACCCCCATCAATTCGCCCGCAGAGTAGCGAGTGAACGGCAACGCGGTCGCCACGGCCAGGCGCACTTCACCGGCAACCCGCCGCCAGCCCGGCGGGTTCTCGGCGGGCGTGTAAGAAGCGACCACGGTCTTCGGTCCGTCGACCTGCTCTGTCACCATCTGCCCCCTTGTCGCTGAGACCCAGGAACCGGCGATGATCAGCGTTGCCCGACCCGCTGCCTGCTAATCCAATTGCAGGAAGGTATTGCGGGCTCTTTGTCGAACCAGTCGGAGAAGGTTCATTCCGCTACGCCCTCACTAGGATGGTTCGATGCTTTTGCTGCTTATCGGAGTAATCGGAGGTATGGGTTTATTATTTGTTGACATAAAATGCGCGCGGAGATGCATGGTGTGTCGCCTTGCGGTGCTGGAGGGAACCCAGGTGCGCGTCGCGGTGCCGAACCCCTTTCGCGCACCTTGCCCACCCACGCGGATTTCGCCGAAGGCGGGACGGCTGGATGCGTCGTTGCCCCCTGCGCCCAGTAACTCTTGAGTCAGCTCCATCTTCGCGGGGTACGCGGGTGCGGGCAGGCAGGGGCGGGTGCTGCGGGGCTTCGCTTCCGCGCCGAGAGCGCCTCGGGAACGCAGGCCTCGGCCGTTCGGCTCACGTGCCCGTGATGTCCCACGGTTTCGGCCCGTCGGCCCATGAGCACGACACCGTTGTGCCGTGCGGGGAGAGGCTGCATCCCCTCACGTGGCCAGGGGCGAGCCGAGCCGGTACCGGCGGCCGTCGTGGAAGGTACGTCGTTTAAGGCGTACGCGAGGTCGGGGACGGTGATGGCCGTGGGACTCACGGGGTGTGGCTCACACGCCGGCCGCCACAATGTGACCTGCTCGGAGGCGCGGAAGGTATCCTCTCCTGACGCGCCGCTTCCTCGCCCGAGCGCTCCGGGTCAAGAAGAAGCTAGACCCGCTGGTCCACGAGTGTGGGGCGGGTCCGCACCTAGAACATAGCACGCCTGCCCCGGCGACCTGCGCAGACGACATCGGTCTCCGTCACGTGCCCGCGTGTCCCAGCCCGCCGTGCCAGAGGCCTTCAACCGCAGGCAGTTTCGCAGTCCCGGTCACCGAGCAACCCGCGAGCACCGCCCGCCAAAGACAGCACCCAGAACAGATCGAGCGCGTCCCGTTCGGTTAGCGCCCAGCCCGGCATCAAGTGGGCGGCATGAGTTGAAGCCGGTAGGCCTCGCCGTCCACGGCGACGACCTTGTCGAAGGTCTTCGCGGACTATCACCCTCGGCGGAATAATTTGGTGTACTCTCGCGTGGAGTTCAGTGATGGATGATATGGAGCTGGTGATGTGGAAGTGGCGGACGAGACACTGACGGCGCAGCCGGGGATGCTCGTGCTGGCCCGGGAGTCTCGGGGCTTGACGCAGACCGAGGTTGCCAGGGCGATGGCGAGAATCTCGGGCGAGCGGGTGTCGCAGGCGTGGGTGAGCAAGGCCGAGGCGGGACGGACTCCGCTCAGCGGGCTTCGCCTGGCCTGGTACGCGGCTGCGGTCGGCTACCCGCCACAGGTCTTGTGTGAGGATCCGCAAGTTTCCGGGGTGGGGATCGGGCTGGTCCACCACCGCAAGAAGGCGGCGTTGGGGGCGACGGCGCTCCGGCGGATTCACGCCGAACTGGCGCTGGCGCGACGCCAGGTCGGGGGCCTGCTTGCCGAGGTTGGGGGGCCGGTGCGGCAACGCTTCGTACGCATCGGTGTGAGCGCGCTGGACACTCCCATGGATGCAGCGCAGCAGGTACGCGAGCTTTGGGACGTGCCGTCGGGGCCCGTTGAGGACATGGTCGCCCTGATTGAGCGCGCCGGGGGGCTGGTGCTGATGAGGGATCTGCGTACCGCGGACTTGGACGCCGTCAGTCAGTGGGACGGCGACCAGCCGCCACTGGTCCTGGCTAACGCCATGGCGTCTGGCGACCGGCTGCGGTTCAGCCTCGGCCATGAGATCGGGCATCTGATCATGCATGCCCAGCCCGCAGCCACCGCGCTGCAAGAGCGGGAGGCCGACCAGTTCGCCAGCGAGTTGCTGATGCCGGCCAGCGATATTCGTGATGAATTGGGCGGTCGACTGGATCTTGACCGGCTGCTGGCGCTCAAACAGCGATGGGGGGTTTCCATGGCCGCGCTGGCCCGCCGTGCCCAAGCCCTTGCGGTGATCAGTGACTGGCAGTACAGGAACCTGATGATCGAGATGTCCACGCTCGGCTACCGCACCAAGGAGCCGGGCGCTATTCCCAACGAGTCTCCCCGGACGCTGCATACCCTCGCCCGCCTCTTGGTTGATCAGTATTCGGCGCAGGAGGCTGCGGCTGCTGCCGGACTGCTTCCCGACGAATTCATCACGCTCTACCTGCCAGAGGACTCTCCGGTTGCGGACCCGACCCAACCCGCCGGTCATTCTGGCGTTCACGCCTTCGACTCGTCGCTGGCGCAACTCAACTTTGGCACTGGACGCAAGGCGTGACGATGAGCGAATACGAGACCTCCCGGAACGGTGTCCCCACGCCCCACCCCTCCGCGCCGGTCACAAGCGGCCTCGAGGACGCGAGGACACCCGCCGCTTTTGCGGCGACGGCGCTGGCCGATGCTTCGGCTGGTGCCGGTCTCACCGATCGGGTGTTCCTGCTGGATCGTCCCGCCTTCATCGAGCAATACCCCCGATACCTCGGCCAAAGCTTTCTGGACCCCAGCCACGGCGGCCTGGTCCTGTGCGGAGACGGGGCGCCGGCGCGGACGCGCGAACTCCGGCTGGCGGGGTTCACCGGTGCCCTGGTCGAGGACCCCGCGGCGTACGAGAAGCAGGTCGCCACCAAGCAAGCGCCGTTCGACCTTCCCGAGGACGACGGTCTGTTCAAGATCGAACTCGAGGACGTCCTGCAGGCTCAAATCGAGAGGGGCGCGGACTGGGCAGTGACGCCCAGCCGGTACATCCAGAGCGGTGACTCACCAGCGCTGAAGGCGCTGGCCGAACAGGCGCGCAAGATCACGTTCAAGAACGTCATCGTCGTGGTTGCGGCGTCGGTCGGATGGCTGAACCGCGACTTCCGCAGGCAGTTCACCGCTGCATTGCAGTCGGTCGGCCACCCGGTGGCGCTGGCGCTGGGCGGCCAGTACAACCCGCTCCGCAAGATCGCTGACGCGCCCGAACACCTGCGAGATCTGCTGCAGGAGGTCCCCGGCGTCGGGCTATGGCGTACCGATCTGGCCGCCTTCGACATGCTCGCCTACGGAGGGTCCTTCGCGGCCATCGGTGCGGGCGGATCACTGCGGCACCTGGTTCCCGCCGGAGAGAAGCCAGAGTCCTCCAAGCCGTTTCCCCACTACCCCTCCGTACTCGTCCCCGACCTGCTGCGTTTCAGCACAGCCGACTTCCTCGCCGACGTCTACGCCGACGCCGACCCGCCGCCCTGCGAGTGCCCGGTGTGCGGCGGGATGTTGAAGTTGGAGGCGTTCTACAGTCTCAAGGCACCGGGCCGAGCCGCAGCGCATGCTCACAATGCCGCGACGTGGACCAAGTGGCTGCCCGAGATGCTGGCCTACCCACGGCTGGGAGACCGGCAGGCGTGGTGGCGCGGCCGGTGCCAGGATGCCGTGCAGTCCCACGATGAGGAGAACGAGCGCATCGGCCAGCCCGGTCGGCTTAATCCGCCCAAGGTTGTGGCCAAGTGGGCCAAACTGCCGACCCGAGACCAGCCTGGGAACTTCGGGCAGCGTCGCGCGTCCCACCCGAAGGGTCCCTGAGGTGCAGGCGGCCGCTGACGACTCGGCCCAGTCTCCTGACGCTCAGCGGACCTGCCGGTACACCTCCTCGGGGAACCGCATGCCCGCTACGGTGAGACGCCGTCGCTGGAAAACCGCTGGAGGAACCAGAACCTGCGGTTCACGGCCTGGCGCATTGATGATCACGCCGATGCCATAGTAGGCCGCATCGAGGCACATCAGTTCGTGATCGCGTGGCAGTGTGGGCAGCAGCATCGCTCGTGCACAGAACGGCGCGAACCGCCCGGCTTGCTCCAGTCCCGTCCGCCACCGCCGCGCCGGCACCACCGCTAGATCGACGCGCAGGGGCGCGACCGCGCGCCGCACGACGAAATCTTCGCCGATCTCGACCGCGCCTGCAGGAAGACTGGCCAGATCGCTGCGCTCGGTCGGCGTCAGCGCTGACATCGCGACCCGTTCCCCGACAGGAAGGCCCAACAGCGGCCGCAACGCATCCGGTGAGGTGATCGGCCCTAGCCCTGCAGCGCGACGCCGCTCGTCTTCCGCGAGCATGGTGTAGGCGACCGTCGCCTGTGCGCCGAGTAGGGACACTCGCGCGGATGAGCCTGCCGGACACGATTCTCTTCGGCCAAGCCCTGGCATCGCTGCGAGGACGTCGGTCAACGCCTCGACCTGCATCTGATCTGTGTGCGCGCAGGTGGCCATGCCGCCACTGTCTCGCACCCCACCGCCGGTCATCTACCCCGCCCCTTCCGCGTCCGACTGGTCGGCTGATTGATCAGCCAGGTGTTCGTGTAGACCGGCGGTCAGTTCCCCCACAGACCGCCACATCCGCTCTGCCCCTGACCTGCCGTACCAGCGGCGGCGGTCACCGCTGGCCGCTTCCAGGCGGGTCAGCAGCCCGGCAGAGACCAACTCGCGGACCGTCGAGTAGTACACCGCAGCCTGAACGCCGTTTTCCGCAGCCAGCAGCCCGAGGTTCACACGGCCATCCGGCGCATGCGCCAGCGCAGCCAGCAATTCCCACCGGTACCGGTTGCCGAACAGGCATGCGGACAGCGCACGCTCGCGCGCCAGACGCCCACCGACCATCGCCATAGATTAGTGATTACCTATTCGTTAATCAATGTCCTGGCGTCTCTCCAACCCCGTGCCTCGAATCTTCCAAGCGGCACGGTGTGCTCTGAGTTGACTTCAGCGGTCGCTGGGATCTCTTCGGCGTGTGGTCATTCGTCCGGGGAGCGCCGGGTTAGAGACCCATTCGATCTCTAGGGGGCTCGGATCTGGCGGAGGAAGGCGCCGTCGCTACGGCGCCGGTCACGGAGCCGCAGGACGGTGGCGCGTTGTGGTCCAGCAGAGCCAGGCGCAGAGCGTCTCACCGGCGTCACGACGGGCCAGCACGACCCAGTCTGCAGGAGGCGCCGCCGGCGGCGGAGACGCGGAGGGCGGTGCGGCCTCCGGTGGCGGCGCCGCGCCCCCGCCCGCCGGGCCGGCTGTGAAGGGCGACTCGGACGGAGCGGCTCGCGCGGACAGGGAGGGCGAGGCGTGATTCCGCTGCAGCTCGGGCGGATGAGCCCGCGGGAGACCGAGCGGATGCTGGCGTTCGACCGGGAGCACATCTGGCACCCGTACGCGCCGATGCCCGCGCCGGCGCCCGCGCTGCCGGTCGTGTCGGCGGACGGGGTGCGGCTGACGCTCGCCGACGGCACGGAGCTGATCGACGGGATGTCGTCGTGGTGGGCGGCCGTGCACGGGTACAACCACCCGAAGCTGAACGCGGCCGTGACCGGGCAGCTCGGCAAGATGGCGCACGTGATGACCTGCAAGCGGCTGACCGCACAGCGCACCGAGGAACCCCTGCCGGAGCCCCTGCCAACACCAGCCCCCGGCCGTCAGAGCACAGATCGAACTAACCTTTGATCCCTGCCTGCGCGCTTTCGACGGACGCGCGGCCAGCTGACCGCCGCAAACCTGGCGAAGCATCCGGATGGCGGTGCTTCCCAGACCACCAACGGACACTTCGACGGCGACACCGACGCGCTGGCCGCCGTGGCCAGCGCCGACCTCGAGTGGAGGTAACGCCGCGGGCCGTCGCCAACCTGCTGCGCTGGAGCGTTGCGACCCGGCTGACCGATCAGATTGAGCCAGGCAGCCCGGGCCGGTTCCTGATTCGGCCCCTTTGCACCTGACCTCGAGTGGAGCTTGCGCGGCGAACCGGCAGCCTGCACTTCCGAACCCAGATCTCTGCGGTGTGTAATGCCATGCGAATTGCAGAATTAGGACAAAAGGGCAGTAAAGTGCTTGTCGAGGGCCAAGAGGGCGGTAATCGATGGCTGTTGCCTTGGGTGCTTCGGTAGGATCGCCGGTTGAGACCTGCACGAGAACGCCCTGGGAGCCGCCCGGATGCAGACCTACGCGTTGGAGTTGTGGGAACGCGTGTTTGTCCGCGTGATGCTCGACGCCAAGCTCGATTCACTGCACGGACAGGCCTTCGAGGACTTCTTCCTTGATCTCATGTGCATGCGGGATCCAGGCTTCTTCGACATCCGTACGCGTGGCCGCCTGGGGGACCGCGGAGCCGACGGGTTGATGATCAGTGGCCGCAAGCTTTTTGCCTGCTACGGGCCGCAGACCGCCGACGAGCGGGAGATCCGCAGGAAGATCGAGAAGGATCTGGCGAGCGCGCTACGGCAGCGCCCTGGCGCCTTCGACACCTTCGCCTTCGTGCACTGCGACCGTCGCGGCCTGGACCCGGTCGTGTCGAGCGCCCTGACTGATGCCAAAAAGTCGTTTCCCAGCCTGGCGTTCGAGAATGTCGGCTTCCGGCGGATCCATCGCGAGATTCTGCAGCTTGATCGTTTGGAGATCGAGGAGCTGCTGGGGCCGTTCCCGGCCAGAAAGGTCGTCACGGGTGTCGCGCTCCACGACGTGCGGCCGCTGCTGGAGCACCTGGCCAGGGAACGCAAGCCGCAGTACGGGCTCCCTCCGCTTCCCGTTCCATCCCATCGGAAGATGGAATTCAACGAGTTCTCGGCCGACGCGATGACCCAGATGACGGCCGCCATGGTGTACGTACCGTGTGTGGAGACCTACTACACCAACGTCGTCGATCCCACCGAACGCGACGATGTGGCAGCGGGGTTCCGCGAGCACTACCTCGCGCTGGCCGAGCGGCACGACCATGCCGACCAGGTCCTCGAGGAACTCGTGCTCCACATCCTCGGCAACGAGGCCAAGGGCTTCGCAGAGACCTTGAACGCGATGGTCGTGCTGATGTACTTCTTTGGGGAGTGTGACATTTTCAAGATGCCGTCGGCCTCCCCGCCCGGAGTCCCTGAGCCGAGGACCCACCCGTGATCGTTCCCACCAAGGGAGTCGCGCCCCAGCGGGCGCTGCTGGCCGTGGGGGCACAGATCATCCTCGCCACCGGCGCCCAGCCCGTCACCATTACCCAGGCATGGCGGCGGCTCCTGGCCTGGCGGGAGGACAACAGGCACGCCGCGCCCGTCCCGTACTGGTGGTTCGCGCTGGCGCTCGACATGCTCTACGCGATGGGCCTGGTCGACCTTGATCCCCACAACGAACTGCTGATGTTCCGCGCCCGGGCCGATGCTGCATAGTCTCCGATCCGATGACGAGCGGTTCAAGGACCTGCATTTCGGTCCGGGGCTGAATCTGCTCATCGCCGATCGCACGGATGGATCAGCCGACACCGACAGCCGTAACGGTGCCGGCAAGTCCAGCGCCATAGAGCTTCTGCACTACCTGCTCGGCGCCACCACCCGCAAGAACTCGCTGTGGAGCCACAAAGCCCTGGCCAGGCACCGGTTCTACCTGGAGATGGACTGGCCCCGGTGGGCCGAGCCCATCACGATCGAACGCCGCCCGGCGTCACCGAAGGTCTATCTCCAGCCCGACGTGTCGCGCCGTCCAGGTCTCGATCAGTCCGGCCACCTCTTCGATGACGCGCTCGCGGCTGCGGTCACGCTCAAGGACTGGCAGTGGGTGATCAAACGGGATCTGTATCGGGTGCCGTCGCCTGACTCTCCGGTCAGCGGCCGCACCCTGCTGTCGTTTGCGATCCGTCGCGTGGACGTCGGCGGCTTCCTGCAGCCGACGAGCTCCTTCTCCGGGCAGTCACCCCACGAAGCGATGATCTCGCTCAGCCATCTGTTCGGTCTGGACGTTGGCCTGGTCACCGAGTACCGGACGCTGTCGCAGCAGGACGCGACCCGCAAGAAGCTCGTCGAGGCGGCCAAGGACCCCGTGTGGGGCAAGATCGTCGGGCGCTCCGCCGAGCTGCGCGGCGAGATCACCGCAGTCGAGCAGCGGATCACCGAACTCCGCGCCCAGATCCAGCAGTTCCAAGTCGTGCCGGGGTATGAGGATCTGCGCAGGCAGGCCGATGCGCTGGACCGGCGGATCCGGGAACTGCGCGACCTGGATGAGGTCGAGCGCCACAACCTCCAACAGATGGTGCGGGCCACCACCGATGCCACCGAACCCGACGACCGCTATCTCGAACAGGCATTCCAGCAGCTCAACCTTGTTCTGAGCGGCGAGGTCCGGCGGCGCTTCGACGAGGTGCGCACCTTCCACGAGACCGTCGTCCGTAACCGCGAGAAGCAACTGCGTGAGGAGACCGACCGCCTGGAGCAGCGTCTGGCCGAACGCGAGCGCGAACGCCAGCAACTCGGCCAACGGCTCGCCTCGATCCTGCAGACCCTGAACCAGGGGGGTGCTCTGGACGCCCTGACCTCGCTGCAGTCCGTCCTGGCTCGCGAGGAGGCGACGCTGGAAGCACTACGGAACCGTTTCCAGGCCGCACAGACGCTGGAGGCCAGCCGCCGCGAGATCGAAAGCCGACGACTGGAACTGGAGTCGGCGCTGGCCGACGACCTCAACGACCGCGCGGCGATCACATCGGAAGCCAGTCGGCTGTTCAACGTCTTCGCCCGCCACCTCTACGGCCAGACCCACAACCCCTTTCTGGCGTTCGAAGCACGTAAGCAGCGCCTGGAGATCGAGACCCGCATCGACGCAGACGGCAGCCGAGGCATCCATAACATGGTCATCTTCTGCTTCGACCTGACCGCGGCGGTCATCGCGCACCGCCACAGCCGGGGCCCCGACTTCCTGGTCCACGACAGCCACCTCTATGACGGCGTCGACGAGCGCCAGGTCTCGGCCGCTCTGCAACTGGCCGCCGACGTCATGGCCGATGAGGACATGCAGTACATCGTCACCATGAACACCGACGACCTGCGCAAAGCCGAGGCCAAGGGCTTCGACCCCAGCCCCCACGTGATCGAACCACGCCTCACCGACCAGCCTGACGGAGGTCTCTTCGGCTTCCGGTTCTGACCGCCCGGACCGTTCACCTGGGCCAGCGAAGCAAGAACCGAGTCACCAACCGCGAACGGGCCGGGATCCGGCGGTCGACCGGTGCGTCGAGGTGAGGCTCGGCCCAGGACGGTTGTTCCTGGCGGCCTACTGCCTCTGGTCGAGTTGAGCGGCCAGGACGACGTGCACGGCATGTGACCACATGCAGGTGCCGGAGTGGGTGTTGGGTGGGCGCGAGTTCGCGTCCGCTGGCATGTGCGGTAAACCGCCGCGCTTGCATGGTCGCCGCCTGTGCGTCCGGTATTTCCCGCGGTGCGAGGCCTGGGCAGCACCCGGGCCCCGGGTAGGCGCGTTTACCTGCGGCATAGTCTTGCGTCGGTGATCGACCCACCATGGTGAGGACTCCTCACCTGAACGTCTGCCGCGCCTGGGAAGCAGTACGCTCCCTCCTGCTGATTGTAGGGGCTCTGCAAGGCGCATGACTTGAGCTGACCAGCACGCTCTCGACCAGGAACTGCTCCCCGCGGATCGCGGGGAGCAGGCCCCGCCCGTCCCGACGAAGCTGGGTGAGCACGAGTTCTCCCGCTTCGTCGAACAAGCACGTGCGTGGCTCTGCAAACGCGTCACCAAGATCACGTTCTATATGGGTGGAATCGCTGACGCCGACGACATCGTCCAAGACGCCCTCGTGATCGCCTACGTCCGCTGGGACCGAGTTCGGACCATGGCGGATCGCCGCAGCTACGTCGCCGAGATCGCGCGAAACAACCTAGCCATCCGGGCGGCTCGCAGTGTTTACAAAGAGCTACCCACCGGCGACGTCACACGCAACGACCACCGCGCCTTCGACAACACCCTCCAAGTCCTTGACCAAGTCCTCGTTGATCAACTTCTCGACCGACTAACCACGCGAGAAGCGGAGGTCATCCTCTTCCGCAACTACGGCTTCTCCAGCAGCGACATCGCCGCGATCCTTGAGTGCGCTCCCTCGACGGTGAGATCAACTCACCGGCATGCTCGGTCCCGGTTGCGCGATCTCTTAACCAAGGTCAACCAGAACACGGAGACAACCGACGAGCCCCAGTTGGCAAGAAGAGCCAGCGCACATGTGGACGCGCACTGGGGCGGCCACCGTGGGTCAGGGTTCTGAGCATCGGTTCCTGGCAGGAGGGGTGCACGAGGCGCAGTTCGGGGCGGGCAGAGAGGTATGACCGCCGCCGGTGACGACAGCACTGCGTTCGCACAGCGCGGCCGGCAGGGGGCCTGAGTCGAAGCCCGCATCCAGATTTGACAGCTGGCCACCTCCCGGCGAGGCCCAACATCGCGGGCCGCTCGTGCGCGTGTTACGAGACGGTTGTCGTTCTTCGCCGAGGACGTCCTCAGCACTGGGTGTCAGAGGTGGCGTCCTGGTGGGCAACTGCACTCGGGCCGTCATCGCCAGGACCGGCAACGGCCTCCTTCTTCTCGCGGTCCCCGTCTCCTCCTCACCGAGGTCGTCTTCTGCGTCGGCCTCATCAAACTCGGCGTCGGCGCAGCCCTCTGCATCGGCAGCGGCTTCCCGGGCACCGTCTCCAAGGACTGCTAGATCGCCAGTCCACCTGCAGGGACCCGACATTCACCGCCGGTCCCCTGTTCCTTGAGCGGCACGTGGTCGCCCCGGAGGGCGGATCACCCTCCGCGTCGTCGCACGCTCGACGAGCTAACCTCAGCCCCCGTTCTCCTCGGCGAGGCCCTGCTCGTAGGCGCGGAACGTGTCGATGAAGGTCCGCCGCTCTGCCGGTGACAGCGGCTCCAGCGCCTGGCGCCACGCTTCGGCTCCCTTGGCGAGCCACCTGTCGACCGCCGCGCGGTGCTCCGCCGTGATGCTCACGATCGTCTGCCACCGATCGGCCACGTCCTCGGCCCGTTCCAGCACGCCCTGCCGACTGGCATCAGGCTCACCGTCGCGGGTGCCACCTCCAGCCGGCCGGGCGGCCAGCTCCGTGACGCCCATTCGGGACCATGTGCCGGATGACCGGCCGCACCGCCGGTCGGCCTCGCTTCGCCCTCCCAGCCGGTCAACATGTGAACACCGCAGACTGTCGGACCCGAGATCTACCGTGTGCCCGTGCCTAAACCGAAGCGCGCGTGGCGAGACCGAACCCTCGAAGATCACCGCCATGTGTTGATCGAACGGTCGTTTCAAGGGAAGACCCTTATTGCAAGTTCGGTCGGTATGGGCAAGACCTTCGCGTTTGTGCAGGTGATCAGCGAGCTCTTGGTGCGTGAAGGCAGCTCGCGAACCTCGCGCGCCGCGTACTTCACCAACTTCTTCCGGCCCTTGGCTTCCCGCTCGCCGATCGGCTACTTCGGCATGGGCCTGAAGGTCTCGAGGCTGCACACCGCGCTCGATGAGTTTCTCGTCATCGACCGTCCCGAGCCGACGGCAGTGCGATCCGAGCTCGCGGAGGCTCTCGCGCAGCGCGGGACAGCACGCGAGCAGGACGCCGCGCTCCGGCTAGCCGTCGAGCAGCGCGCTGTTCAGGTGGCGTCAGCCTGGTACCGCAAACGAGGGTGGACCGTCACCGAGTACGGCAAGCCCTTCGACCTGCTCGTCGAGAACGACCACGGCAGCCACACCGTCGAGGTCAAGGGCTCACGAAGCCGCATCGACAAGATCACCGTCACCCGCAACGAAGTCAGGAACGCCCGCACGGAGGTAGCCGACCTGGTAGTCGTTGACGAGATCACCTACTACCGCGACGCCTATGGCCGCATCGTTACCGACGGCGGTCGGCTCCGTCGCTGGGCTGGATGGCGGCCCTCCGACGACGAACTGACGCCCATGACCTTCGAGTGCCAGCTCCCCGAAGGACCGCAGCAGAACGACTGACAATGCGGGAGGCCCGCGGTGACACTTGACGCGTGAACAGCGCTCCAGCCCCAGCCATGGGCCGGCGTTCCAGGCCACTGACCTAATAGTTCAATCAACCACCCCAGACAACGATGGCCCCTCCAGGGGATGAGGCGCGGGGCGATCTGCTGGGACGGCTAGCACGGTCGACACCGAGGAGATCCGCCGCCTCCGGGATTTGGCCGGATGCGGCCGGTTCCCCCACCGCGGAACGCCCGGATTCAGCCCGTCACGGGAGCCGCTCGGATACCTCCTGAATGTACCCCTACTAAGTAGCTGACCAGGAGATACGGGCGGGCGAGGCCGTGCCCGGTATGCAGGGACTACGGGGCCCACCCGGTAAATGATCTCGAGGGTTGGGAGTCTTCGAAACGAGCGCTCGTCGTTCAAAGCGGAGCGTTTCCCGGCGACCGCAGCGCGGATCGCAGCGCATTCGCACCGCCGTCTACACGTGTGGAAGCGCCGCGGGGCCGTGCAGACTAGGTCGTGGCTTCGGGCCACGAGACATGAGCGCCGCAGCCGCTGCCGCCGGGCACCGACCTGGCCGCCTACCGCATCATCCAGGAAGCCCTGACCAACGTCACCAAGCACTCCCCAGCTGCGCAAGCCCACGTGCGGCTCCGCTACACCACCGACCGGCTCGACATCACCATCACCGACCCCGGAGGAACTCCACCCGCTGGAGCAACGCCCGGTTCCGGGTACGGGCTGATCGGTATGCGCGAACGGGCGACCTCACTCGGCGGACGGCTGCATGCCGGCCCGCTGCTCGCAGGCGGGTTAGAAGTCGCCGCCCAAGTCCCACTGCACCCGCACCACCCCAGCCTCGCCGACAGCCATGACCCCGACGGCACCGAGGGAACCCGCCGATGACGATCGGCGGATGCCGCCGGTGCCGTCGTCGAGGACGGTCGCAACTCCGCAGCCGTTTCTCGCTCCTAGACGTCAGCCGAGGTTGGATCCTCGGGCGGGGAAGAAGTCGGCGCTTTGGACGTACTCCATGGCCTTGGTGAATGCTGGGCCGGCGAGGCGGCGTTCCATTTCCTGCGGGCTCAGGTCCTCCACACGGGTCTGGATCCAGTACAGGTTGCCCAGCGGATCGCGTACCCGCCCGACCCGGTCTCCGAAGAACAGGTGGGTGACCTCGGTGACCGAGGTGCCGCCGGCCGCAACGGCCTGATGGTGCACGGCGTCGGCATCCTCGACGTAAAGGCGGAGGAAGCCAGGGGTCGGCGGCCACTCCGGCCGCGCGTCGAACATCATCACCACTGAGTCGCCGATCCGTACCTCCGCATGCTCGATGGCCCCGTCCTTGCCCGCAAGGCACGCGAGCTCCTCCGCGCCGAAGGCCCTCTTCATGTAGTCGATGAGCTGCACCGTGTCGCGCGAGATGATCCACGGCGTCACGGTGTGGTAGCCCTGGGGAACCGGCTTGACGGACATCTGACTGCCTCCTGGGATGTTGAGTGCCCTCATGCGGTGGTGACGCTAACCCCCGTCTAGGGCAGTTCCGGTCCTAGATACCACTCCGTTCCGTGCCGCAGGCCGTCCCACCTGGCCGCGCCCCGCCGCGGGGCCGGAAAGCCGTGGAGCAGGCGACCACCATCCGCCGCCCTTCCCACGGGGGCATGGTGGAGTGGATCGCCGACGAGTCGCACACAACTCCGTAGCGCTCGTTCCTGGTACGGCCGGCCGGTGTGCCGGTCATGAGGAGGTCATCCGGTCAGTGCGGAAGCCGAGCGTGCGGGGCGGTGAAGCGGGCCAGGGCCTGCTCGGGGGTGTGCAGGCCAGCCGTCCGGCGTCGCCGTGCCGGATGGCGTCCATGAGCAGCCCGGATCCCTGGTGGCCCCGGCGGCGCGGCTGACAATCGTCACGTCCGCCGCAGCGTAAAGGCGCCGCAGCTCGGCTGGCTCGCAGCTCCCGGGCGAGTATTCGCAGGGGGTGTGCCGGGGATGGGGCGTCAGCCGTTCCGCAGCCGGTGATCGACCGGTGCCCGGCGACGATGAGCGAACACGACGCGCGGGTCCGGGTGAACGTCTCGATCACCGTGGCCGTGTTCTTGCTCGGCCAGGCGAGACTGGTCTGCCGCGGGCTGGCTGCGGCGGCCCCGCTCGGTGGGCGCTCATCCCCGCCGGCCACGGCATCAGCAGCGGACCGCTGCTGCGCGGGCGTCGACTGGCACGGCAACCTGGTCGGCGGGTGATGATGATGGACGCGGGCGGGCCTCGACCGAGTTCGGATCGGTCGAGGCCCGTCTGGTGCGCGGCCTGGGTTACAGGTCGTGTCGGCCGGTCTTGACCTGGCGGAGCAGGTTGCTGTTCTGGTGGGTGGTATGAGCACCAGGGCGGGGCCGTCGGGGTTCTTGGAGTCGCGCGACTGACCTAGCCGGGGTGTTTGGTGGACTCCAGCGCCTGCTTGAAGATGTTCAGGCCGTGGTCCATTCCGGCCGCCATCGGGATGGTGAGCTCGTCCGGTCGCACGTCGTGGATCCAGACGAACCGGCTGCGGCCGTCCCCGTGCGGGACGACTTGCATCGACGCGTTGTCGTGCGCCGGCTGCATGGTGCCGCCGATGACCGAGAAGACGAGCCGGCGCAGTTCATCGTCGAGCGCGATGAGCCGCTCCCGCAGCACTGTTCCGTCGGCGAACGTGACGACCCTGACGTCCGGTTCGTCGAGCCGGCTGTCGGTGACGAAACCCGGGGCCATCCGGACGGGCCCGTCGGTGAAGTCGCTGATGACCGCCCACACGGCTGCGGGGTCGGCATCGATGATGATCTCTTTCTGCACGGAGGCCATGTCTGTCTCTTCCGTAGTGGTGGGAACCGGTCTCGCGCGGTGGTGAGCGCGTCTACGCGGCGACGCCGCAGAATTGGTTGCCTTCGAGGTCGGCCAGCACGACCCAGCCGTCGAAGCGCCGCACTTCGCTCGCGCCAACGGCCCGGATGCGGTCGACCTCGCCTGCCAGGTCGTCGGTGAACAGGTCCAGGTGCAGCCGGTTCTTGCCGTCCCGGCGTTCGGGGACGGCCTGCAGGGACAGGCCGACGCCGCTCTTGTTCGCGTCCTCCAGGTAGGTGGTGCCCTCGTCCGAGGACGCGACCTGGTAGCCGGTGACCGCCTGCCAGAAGGCGGTGCTACCGGCCAGGTCGTTGGTGTCGATGCAGATGTTGCCGATGCTGATGCTCACCAGCGATCCCTTCTGATCTAACTGACGTATCGGTTACGTCGGTTAGGTAACCTACCATCTCTGATAGCCGGGTAGGGTGCGAGTCGTGATGAACGAGCATGCCGCCGAGCCCGTGCCGGACAACCTCACGACCGGGACGGCACCGATGCCGCTGCGTGTGATCGAGGAGTTCGTCAACACCCGCCGCCGGGACAGTGACGAGATCGCGACCCCGGACCAGTTGGCGACGTGGTTGCACGCCCGCGGCCTCATGCCGGCAGGCACGGTGGTGAACGCCGAGCAGCGCGACCGCGGCGAACGGATCCGCGAGGGGCTGCGCGCGCTGATCGCCGAGAACAACGCCCCGCCGGTCTCCAGCCCGCGCCCGGACGGCCTGAACCCCGCCGCTCGCGCCGAGCTCGCCGACCTCACCCGCGACTTCCCGCTGATGCTCGACGTGACCGTCTCCCCGCCCCGGCTGGTCGCCCGCACCCGGGCGCCGGTGGAGGCGGCGCTGGCCCGGCTGCTCGCGGTCGTGGCCGAGGCCGTGGCGGACGGCACGTGGACGCGGCTCAAGGCCTGCCGGGAACCGAGCTGCCGATGGGCCTACTACGACCACTCCCGCAACCGGCGCCGGACCTGGTGCTCCATGGACATCTGCGGCAACCGCGCCAAAGCCCGCGCCTCCCACCACCGTAAATCCGCCGCGCCCTCGACCGGGGGCCAGCCGGCGAACCGATGACGCCGCGCCGTCGTGCCGGGCGGAGCATCGGCTCACCGAACATCTGATCAGTGGCCACGCCGACCACGAAACTGCGCGATCGTGCGTCTGTCGGCTCTCGCGCGGCCGGGGCGAAGAGGTCACCATCTGCAGCCGTCGAGAGCGGCCGGATCCGCCCCGACGTCCACATCATGACGCCGAAGAAGTTGGCTTTGCCGCTTTGGCCGGGTGAGGTGTGTGACAGCAACTCGTCGGGTA
Source organism: Actinomadura sp. NAK00032 (assembly GCF_013364275.1). Taxonomy (NCBI): domain Bacteria; kingdom Bacillati; phylum Actinomycetota; class Actinomycetes; order Streptosporangiales; family Thermomonosporaceae; genus Actinomadura; species Actinomadura sp. NAK00032. The sequence goes on from NZ_CP054932.1 coordinate 88,551, forward strand.
TCCCGCGCCCACACCCGACGGCACCCCGCTCGGAAGCAGGTCTGAAGCTGCTCCCGAACAGCCGGTCACGTTGAGAGCTCGGGGCGCGTGAGCGCAGCGGGCTGCGTGGCCGCCGGCCCGCGAGGGGGCGAGCGGCCCCATTGTCCCCGTCAGTGCGGCAGCCGGACCGGTGCGCTGCTGCGGCCTCGGACGCGGCCGCTGAGTTCGGCGTCCAATGTCTCCTGGGCGACGCGCATGCCCGCCGCGTAGACGGGTTCCTGCAGGCGCTTCCACATCTCTTGTTCGGGAACGTCCTCGACGTGGGCGACCACCCACCAGATGTTGCCGAAGGGGTCCTTGATCCGGCCGCCCCGCTGCCCGAAGGCGTCGGAGGCGATGGGGGTGACGACGGTGCCGCCCGCCTCGACGGCGCGGGCGAACGCCGCGTCGGCGTCGGGTACGAACACGCGCAGGAGGCTCGGCATGGCGGGCCAGTCGGGACGTCGGTCGAAGGCGAGGACGACGGTGTCGCCCACGCGGATCTCGCCGTGGCCGATCAGCCCGTCCTCGGTGGCCACCCGGCCGAGTTCGGTGCCGTCGAATGCCTGGGAGACGTAGTCGAGGAAGGCTCCGGTGTCGTCGGTGACGACCCACGGCGCGACGCTGGTGTAGCCCTCGGGGGCGGCGCTGATCTGCTCGGACATCATGATCCTGTCTTCTTGTCGCTCGGCTGTCGAAGACGAACGTAGGCGGGATCTAGGCTTGTTCCGGTCCTAGATGCCGGGCATCCTGTGCACCATGTCCGGACCCACTTCGCGGCTGCTGTCGCTGCTCTCGCTTCTGCAGACGCCGCGCACCTGGCCCGGGAGCGAACTGGCCGAGCGGCTCGGCATCACCCATCGCACGGTCCGGCGGGACGTCGAGCGGCTCCGCGAGATGGGCTATCCGATCGAGGCCGACCTCGGCGCGCACGGCGGCTACCGGCTCGTCGCGGGCTCGGCACTGCCGCCACTGCTGCTGGAGGACGACGAGGCGGTCGCCGTCGCGCTGGGGCTGCGCACCGTCGCGGCGCAAGGTCTGCCCGAACTGGAGGAGGCGGGGATCCGGGCCCTGGCGAAGCTGAGCAATGCGCTGCCCACCCGCCTGCGCCACCGCGTCCGCGCCCTGGGCGGCTCGATCTCGGGCTGGATGCCCCCCGGCCGCACCGCCGACCCCGACGTCCTCACCGCTCTCGCCACCGCCATCGCGGGCGGGGAACGGCTGCGGATGCGCTACCGGGACCGGGAAGGCGCGATCACCACCCGGCACGTCGAACCGCAGCGGCTGGTCAGCGCTCACCGCCACTGGTACCTGTTCGCCTTCGACATCGACCGCGACGCCTGGCGCACCTTCCGAGCCGATCGCATCCAGACTCCGCGCGGCACGGGCGCCCGCACCTCCCGGCACCTGCCCGAGGAGGACCTGCAGACCCACCTCGCGCGAGCCGCCCTGGCCATGGCGCCGGTCTACCGCGCCGACGTCACCCTCCACCTCACCCTCGCCACAGCGACGACCCGGCTCCAGGACCACCTCGGCGACGGAACCCTCACCCCCGAAGGCGACCGGACGCGATGGCGCAGCGCCCGCGACACCGTCGAATGGCTCGCGCTCCGCCTCCTGTCCCTCGACTGCCCCTTCGAGGTCCACAGCCCGCCGGCCCTGCTCGACCACCTCGCCCGCATCCACGACCACACCCGTAACACCGCGCCCAGAGATGAAACCATCACCGACCGAGAGCCCAACAAGGAGGCACCGTGAGCAGGTCGGTGATCCGCTTACCGACGCCTCCCATCGACGACCACTACCGATTGCACGACGTCTTCCACCTAGCACATGCCGCCGTGCTCGACCGGTCCCCGGTCATCCGCTCCCTCATGAAGCTGAAGCGGCGCTCCCGGCCCGACATCGACCTCGCCGAGGACGGCGGCAGGGCGATCGCCATCGAGGAGGCCATGTCCGCGCTGGTGTTCGCCTACGCGAGCGAGCACAACTACCTCGAAGGCAAGGCCCATGTCGACAACGCCCTGCTGGAGACCATCCGCTCCATCACCGCCCAGCTTCGAGGTTTCCACTCGCCGCGCCGCCGACTGGGAGAAGGCCATCCTCACCGGCTACCGCGCTTGGCGGCGCCTCCGCGAAACCGACGGCGGCTTCCTGGACTTCGACATGACCGCCCAGACCCTAGAGGCGTTGGCGTCCGGCGCGGGTGGAGGCACCGTGGAAGATGATCTTCCCTAGCGTGGAATTCGGGGTGGACGAGACCCTGCGCTGATGCTGGTTAGCGGGTTTCGTCGGTTCCCCACGAACGAGTTGGGAGTGGTGTGTCTGCGGAGAGCGCAGGCCGCCACTCCTTCGTTGTTTTACCCGGGGGACGACCCCCGGACCCCCGATGTGGGGGCTCCGCCCCCACGCCCCCGGCGCTCGCTAGCGCTCGCTCCCCCTCGGCTTCGCCATCGGTTCGGGGCTTCGCCCCTTGCCCCCATTGGGGTGCTCCTCGCGCTCATTGCCGCGGCGCCGCCTGCACGACCGCTCCCGCAAGTTTGCTTCGCCCTCGGACGGGGGCCGACCAAGATCATTAGTAACGGCCGGCCCCGACGTCCTCACCGCTCTCGCCGCCGCGGGCGGGGAACGATGGCTCGCGCTCCGCCTCCTGTTCCTCGACTACCCCTTCGAGGTTCACAGCCCGCCGGCCCTGCTCGATCACCTCGCCCGCATCCATGACCACACCCGTAGCACCGCGCCTAGAGAGGAAACCCAAGGGGGCCGGGAGCACACTGTTCCCCGCCCCTTGAGACCGGCCGGTACGTCACCGCGCGTTCGACCTGACGAACCTGACCAGTGCCCACAGCCGGAGCGTCACCGTGACCAGCCCGGCCAGCGCCGCGGCGGCCAGGGCGATCGTCAGCGGTGCCGCGAAGTAGGTGAGCTGCGCCCAGGTGACCGTACGCCCGCCGGTGATCAGCGACGCCAGATCGGGGTAGGCGGCGAACACCGCGACGGGCAGCAGCGCTGGGACCAGCCGCGGCACGATCCTCCACCGGGGCGCCGCCGCGCGCTTGCGTGCCCACCGGCGGGCGCGGAACCCGGCCAGTACCCCCAGTCCGACGGAGACGAGCACGATCAGGCCGAGGGCGAGCTCGGCCAGTTGCGAGTCGTCCCCGGGCGCGGGTGGGGTGCGCCCATCGGTCAGCGTCAGCAGGCCCTGCAGCGTCGACCAGCTCGCGTCGGTCAGTCCGGCGCCGTTGACCATGACGGCGACGCCGTACCCGGTGGACGGCACGATCGCCTCGGCGGCGTTGTAGGTGAAGATGTTCCCCGAGTGCACGAGCCGTGTCGGGCCGGTGCCGTCCTTCTCCTCGGCCCAGCCCATGCCGTACCGGCGGTCGCCGGTGGCCGGGCCGGGCGTGTGCATGGTGTGCAGCGCGGCGGGGCTCAGCGTGCGCGGCGCGTGACCGGCCTGGGCGATCAGCCACCGCCCCATGTCGTGGGCATTGGTGATCACACCGCCCGAGCCGCTGCCGTCGAGAAAGCCGGGCGGTTCGGAGCGCGCGACCCACAGGCCGAACACGGAGTGGTGGCCGTCGGCAGGGCGGACGTCCCGGTCGCTGACGGCGCTGCCGTCCATGCCGAGTGGGGCGAACACGCGGTGCCGCAGGTAGTCGCCGAACGGCCGGCCGGTGACGACCTCGACAAGGCGGGCGGCCAGGTTGTAGTTGACGTTGCAATACGCCCAGCGGGTGCCCGGGTCGGTGGTCAGCCGCGCGGTGCGCAGCCGTGCCACGTACTCGCGAAGCGAGCCGGCGTCCTCCAGCGCGCCAATGTCGATGGTGCGGTCGGACAGGCCGGAGGTCTGGTTGAGCAATTGCCGCACGGTGATGCGCGCGGCCCGTGGATCGTCCGCCTGGAACTCCGGCATCTGCGCGGCGACCGGCCGGTCCAGGGCGATCCGCCCCTCGTCGACGAGGGTCATCACCGCGGCGGCGGTGACCGACTTGCTGAGCGAGGCCACCCGCATCGGTGTGCGGGCGGTGACCGGGCGGCCGGCGGAGTCGTGGCCGTATCCCGCGGCGTGGACGACGCGGCGGCCGTGGGTCACCACCAGCGACATCCCCGGCACGCCGGAGGCCTTCATCGCCTGGCGGGCGTACGCGTCGATCGCCTCCGGCGTGACGCTGGTCTCGGCCGGGGGTGCGGGCGCGGCATGGGCCGCAAGCACCGGGGTCGTCGTCACGGCGAACCCGATCGCGATGATCGCCGCCGAAAGCCTGGTTCTCAATCCCTCTCCTTCACATGGATGGAAGAGAACCTAGGAACCGACGCCCTCTCAGGGGATCTGCCGATCGTCCACGATCACCCCCGACCTTTGGCAGAGGTCCGCACGAGGGCCTGGAGCACCTGGTGCGGGAGTCGTCGCGGAGTTGACGTGTGGGGTCCCGTCGGCGACGTCTGCGGTCCTCCTGGGGGTGCCCGCCCCGTCCTACGCGGCATCTCCAGAGAGCCGCCGGCGGCACTGGCGGTGACATCGAATATGACCCTGCTGTCGATCAGGTCGACCAGCCAGGTAGCGCGCACTAGTACGGGCTTGACCGGCGGTGCGTCGGGGGCTTTGCGGGCGCGGGACCCGAGGCTGCCGACCCGGCTGATCTTGCGGTGCGCCACAGTCGGCAGGAACAGCCAGGTGGGCTGCCGTGGCAGGTCGGCAGCCAGCTCAGCGGGCGGGGCCTCCCACGCTCGGCGGCACTTCACGTCCCGCCGGTGGAGTCCGCGGACCCGCGCGGTGGCGCCGCCGTTGGTCATCTGGCACAACCCCGATCTCGCCCGGCAGCCACGGAACCTCGATCGGTGTCGCCAGGTTTCCTCTGCCGCGCCGCACGACCGGGCACGGGCGCTGCTCTGGCGGCCCCGAGCCCGTCGTGCGGCCCTCCTACTGGCCGTAGGTGCTCCGGCGGGTTGCCGACGCGGCGCGGGGCCGCCGGCCGGGTTCCGGCGGTTCTACTGGGCCGGGGCGAACAGCTTCTGTGTTTTCATGGCCATCCATTCGCCGGCGATGACGGTTTCGGGCCGTTCCCGGTCCGCCTCGGAGGTGATCGGCCGCAGGGGCTCGACGACGGCGTCGTGATTGGGCTGGAAGAAGAACGGGACGGACAGGCGTGAGGATGTGTCCGTCTCCGCCGGGTTGATCACCCGGTGCATGGTGGAGACCCATCGGCCGCCGGTCCACAGGGCCAGCAGGTCGCCGATGTTGATCACGAAGCTCCCGGGGACGGCGCGGACGTCCTGCCAGGTGTTCTCGCCCTGGAGGACCTGGAGTCCTCCGATGTCGTCCTGCTGGTACAAGACGGTCAGCCCGCCGAAGTCGGTGTGCGCGCCTCGACGGAGCTGGCCCGGCAGGGGCTCTTGGAGTTGGGGGAAGTAGTAGTTGGCGACGAGGGAGGAGACGTGGCGGTCGAACTTGTCGTCGAAGTGGTCTTCGTCGAGGCCGAGGGCGCGGGCGCACAGGCGCATGAGGTCGGCCGATAGTGCATGGAGCGCGGTCATGTACTCCTGCCAGGTGCTCTGGAACTCGGCCGGTTCCTGTGGCCACAGGTTGGCCAGTTTCCAGGTCGCCCAGTAGTCGCCGAGCATCTCCCGTTCCCGGTCGCTCAGCTCACCCGTGACGTGCGCGGCGAACGACTCGCACAGATCGGGCGGAGTCCTGCGGTCGAGGCTCTGGGCGGTGGTACCGCCTGAGCTGCGGAATCCGGAGAATCCCGGCCGCTGGACGGCGCTCTTCTCCTCGCCGGGCAGCCTGAAGAACGCGGTGGTCACCGTGCGCATCCGTTCGATGAGCTCCGCGGGAACGCCGTGACCGGTGATGACGAAGAAGCCCGAGGTCCGGCAGGCCCTGTCGATCGCCTCGGCCAGTGCTACGCGCCCAGGGCCGCTGTGCCTGGAAGAGATGTCGATGACGGGCACGTACCCGCCGACTGTGGTGACCGTGTCTGGATTCATGATTGCCTCCATCGCGCTGCATCCGTTGAGATGACCGGACATTTGGGCTGAACAGGAGAAACGGCCGGAGCGCCGGAGCCGGGCCCGCGTGAATTCACCACAGCTGGTTCCGGCACGGCGGTTCCCGGCACGGCGGTTCCCGGCACGGCGGTTTCGCCGTTCTCGTGACTCTCAGTGTTCCGTTAAAGTCGCTCCGGAGACTTTTCGTCACTTCCAGCCCGGTGACCGGAGGACGGCAGCCGATGACCCTCAAAGCCCGCTCGAAGCCCTCGACGGAATCCGCTGCCTCGGCCGCCGGCGCGGCGGTCCACCTCCTGGGGCGACCGCCGCCCCGAAGTTGATCACGGCTTTAGTTCGTGGTTCCCTCACCGACACAGGCCCTCCTGGTGTAGAGAGGTGTGCGGGGGGCCATGCGCAGCTCGGGCGGGCGGCGGCTGGTGCGGGTGCAGTTGCCGCACCGTGCCACCAGCCGGCGGGAGGGGCAGCGGACCCGGGCGATCTCGTTGTGGGCCACCGCGCCGGCGCTCGGTGTCGGGCTGGGGCACACCAGTGACGAGATCGCCGAGTACTGCATCGCGGGCGCCCCGGTGTGATCGGGCGCCGCCGGGCGGCCCCGCGCCGGGTGTCCGGCGCGGGGCCTCGGGGTCAGCCGTTCCAGCCGGAGGTCAGCTGCTGGCGGGCGGCGAAGCCGGTCGCGCGGCCCGCGTAGACGTACATGACGCCGGTGTTGCTCTGGACGCCGATCAGGTCGCCCTTGCCGTCGCCGGTGACGTCGCCCGTGTAGGTGAGCGAGCGGATGCCGCCCCAGCCGGAGCCGAGCTTCTTGCGGGTGCCGAGCGCCTTCGACGCGCCGGGGTAGACCCACAGCGTGCCTTCGGAGATGCGGACGCCGATCAGGTCGGGCTTGCCGTCGCCGGTGATGTCGTTGACGCCGACCAGCTTGTTCATGCCGTTCCAGCCGCTGTTTCCGACCTTGATGCGGCTGCCGAGGGCCTTGTTGCCTCCGGGGTAGAGCCAGAGGGTGCCGTCGTCCTTCTTGGCGGCGATGAGGTCGGCCTTGCCGTCGCCCGTCAGGTCACCGATGCCGGTGAGGTCCTTCATGCCGTTCCAACCGCCGTTGCCGATCTTGATGCGGTTGCCGAGCTCGTTCGTGGCGCCGGGGTAGAGCCAGAGCGTGCCGTCGTCCTTCTTCGTGGCGATGAGGTCGGGCTTGCCGTCGCCGGTGAGGTCACCGATGCCGGTGAGCTCGGTCATGCCGTTCCAGCCGCCGGTGCCGATCAGGCGCCGGTTCGAGGCGGCCAGCGCCGGGCCGGGGTAGAGCCAGAGCTTCCCGGTCGCGCGGTCGACGCCGACCAGGTCGGCCTTGCCGTCACCGTTCAGGTCCCCGACGCTCGACAGGTCGGCGTCGGTGTGGCCGGTGACCTTGAACATGCCGCCGGGCTGCATGTCCGCGGCGAGCTTCGCGGCGGAGATGGTGTGCGAACCGCCCGTCGACCTCCACGGGTCCCACACGGTGATCGTGCCGGCGCCGCGGTCGTAGCCGTAGGCGATGATCGCGTGGCCGACCTTGGAGCCGCTCATGCCGGAGTTCCACGGCAGCTTCTCCATCCACACGCCGAGGACGGGGGCCCGCTTGAGCACGCCGACGTTGTAGGAGACCTGCTCCATCATGGTCGACGCCGTCGAGGCGCTGGCGAAGCCGTAGCTGTAGCCGAGCGGGTCGACGTACCCGTTCATGACGGGCAGCGCCTGGTTGCCGGTGGTGCCGTTGGACGGGGTCGTGCCCATCTTGGTCGCCAGGGTCTCCTGGCTGACGGACACCCCGAACGTCGACAGGCTCATCGACGCCGAGGTGGGCACGCAGTTGTAGTTCGTGTTCTGGTAGCGGCCCGTCAGGGACAGCCTCGCCGAGGCCGGTGCCGCGGCGACGGCCGAGGCGGCGACCTTCGGCGCCATGAGCGACGGGGCCGGGGTGACGAGCGCGTTGCCCTGCGGCGGGCGGGGGGTGGGGGCCGCGTTCGCGGGCCCCGCCGTTCCCGCCACGGCCGCCAACGCGAGTGCGGCCGCCGAGGCCACCAACGGCAGGCGCCGACCGGACGACTTCATGGAGGTCTCCTAGCGTTCGGGGGGAGCGGCCGTTCTCCCCGGTCACGGGGAAGGAGGCCACGCCTGGGGGACGTCCGGCGGCCACGGAACCCGGGCCGCCGACCAAGATCTTTTGACGCCGCCGCGGGGGAAATGGTTCTGGTCGGCTCCGGCCGCCTTGCGGACGGCCGGACCACCGGCGGGGATGGGGCAGGCTCTTGGCGTGGGCGATGAACTGGTGGTCCGGCCGGATTTCCGGACCGGGATGATCGTACTGGTCGTCCTGGCGGTGGTCGCCGTGAGCATCGTCGCCGCGATCCTGATCGGTGACGCGCCGGACGCGTTCGCGCTGATCGTGGGCGTTCCGTTCGCTCTGCTCGTCCCCTTGGGGATCGGGGCTCTTGCCCGGGCGCGGATCACCCTGACCGCTCACGAGTTCGTCGTCCAGGATCTGTTCACCCGGAAGGCGTGGCCGCGTTCGCTCGTCGCGGAGGTGGTGCGCGCGAGCATCATCGCGCCCCGGGGAGGGGCCGGTGAGAGCCTGTTCGTGCTGGACGTCCGGCGTGACCTGCTTGTGAGGGTGCAGGGCGGCCTCTACGGGCAGCGGGATCTCGCCCGGTTGGTGGACGCGCTCGGTGTGCCGTGCAGCGGGCCCGAGGGGCCCGTCAGCGCCAAGGAGTTCGCCGAGACGTATCCCGGCCTGGTGTCGTGGGCCGAACGGCATCCCTACCGGCTCGCGTTCGGGATCGCGGGGGTTCTGTGCGTCGCGGTGCTCGCACTGGTGCTCGTCTCGGTCGCGACGGCGTCCTGATCGGCCGGTGTTATCGGCCGGTGTTACGTCAGGGGGCCGTCCAGGGCGATCCCATAGAGATGGGACACCCGGAGCCTGATGACCAGGCGCCGGTCCTGCACCATCCGCTCGAAGAACTCCGCCTCGTCGGCCGGGGCGATGGGGCCGAACAGCGGCAGCAGTTCGCGGCCGACGGCGTCGCCCGGCTCCGTGGTGACCTCCGAGACCTCGGCCTCGCCCTCGGCGACGGCATAGGAGAGGACGGTCTCGCCCTGGATCTGGAACGTCGCACGCGGGTCCCGGAGGAGGTGGCGCACCTTGATGCGGTCGGCGACCGAGGGGATCCGGATGATCCGCTCGTCCGGGTCCCACGCGTAGACCATCGAGGCCAGGTGCGGTTGGCCGCTGCGCTTCAGCGTCGCCAGCGAGCCGAACTGCCGCCCGCCCAGAACTCGGACCGCCTCCTCCTCGGTGAGGGCGCGGGGGCCGGGCCCCTGCCCGGGACGGTACGCGGGGGTGGTGTCGTCGGTCATGGTCGATCAGCCCTCCTGGTGTGGTCCAACAGGAGAGACATTAGCAGATAGTTTTGTTGTAGATGGTTTTGTTCGGATCTAGATGGTGTCCAGCGCCCGGATCGCGGCGTCGATCGCGGTGGCCAGGCGGGCGGGGTCGTGGCCGGCGCGTTCTCGGACGCGCAGCCCGAGCACCGCGGTGAACAGCAGCTCCACCGAGGCGTCGACGTCCAGGGCGGCGGGCAGTTCTCCGTTGTCGCGGCCTTCCAGCAGGAGTGAGCGCAGGGCCCGGCGGGTGACCTCGAAGGCGGCCTCGGTCCGCTGGTGGACCTGGTCGTCGGCGGTGCCGAGTTCGGTCGCGGTGTTGACCACGAAGCAGCCCCTGCTCGGCTCGCCGTCGGACGGGCAGGAGACCAGCCACAGCATCCACTCGCGCAGCACCTCGCGGACCGGACGGCCCGCGGCGTCCAGCCGGTGCTCGGCCTCGGCGGAGTCGGTGGCCTGGTAGTGGTCGAGCGCGCGCAGGAAGAGCGTGTGCTTGTCGATAAACGTCCGGTACAGGCTGCTCGGAGTGAGTTCGAGTTCGGCGCCGAGGTCGCGCACCGAGGTGGCGTTGTAGCCGCGGCGCCAGAACAGCCCGGTCGCCTTGGTGACCGCGTCCTGCTCGTCGAACTGCCGGGGGCGTGCCATGTCCGCCACCTTACCCGACTTGTGGAGCGATCGTTCCCATACTAGGGTCCCGCATCATATGGGAGCGATCGTTCCCAAATGAGAAGGAGGCAACGGTGACGACGATGGGCGAGTCCGCGGTCCAGGCGGAGCAGGCTCCACCGGACAGTCGCTGGGCGGCGGTCGCCGCGGTGGCGCTGGGGACATTCCTGCTGGTGACCGCCGAGCAGTTGCCGATCGGGCTGCTGACCCGCGTCGGGTCCGCGCTGGCGGTCTCCGAGGGGACGGCCGGGCTGATGGTGACGGTGCCCAGCCTGGTCGCGGCGGTCTCGGCGCCGCTGGTCCCGGTGGTCGTCGGCGGGATGGACCGGCGCCTGCTGCTGCTCGGCCTGATGGGGCTGATGACGCTCGCCAACGTGGCCTCGGCGCTGGCGCCGGGCTTCGCCGTCCTGGTGTCGTCCCGGGTCCTGGTCGGGGTGGCGATCGGCGGCTTCTGGGCCGTCGCGAGCGGCCTCGCCGTCCGGCTCGTCGCCCCGGCGGCGGTGCCGCGGGCCACCGCGGTCATCTTCGGCGGCGTCGGAGCCGCGAACGTGTTCGGCGTCCCGCTCGGCACGCTGCTCGGCGACTTCTCGGGCTGGCGCATCGCCTTCGCGACGCTGAGCGCCCTGGCGCTCCTCGCGCTGCTGGCCCTGCTGGCCGTGCTCCCGCCGCTGGCGGCCTCCCGGCCCGTCCGGCCGCGGCTGCTGGGCGCGCAGTTCCGCACTCCTGGGGTCCGCGTCGGCATCCTGGCGACGTTCCTCATCGTGACCGGCCACTTCGCGGCCTACACCTTCGTCAGCCCGGCACTCCAGAGGCTGTCGGGCATCGACGAGCGGCTCGTCGGCCCGCTGCTATTCGCCTTCGGCACGGCGGGCCTGATCGGCAACTTCGTCGCCGGCGCCGCGCTGGCCCGCCGTCCGCACCGGACCGTGCTGGTCATCGCCCTCGCGCTGGCGGCCGCGATGCCGCTCTTTCTGGCGCTGGGCCGGACGCCGGTCGGCGGAGCCGTGCTGCTGATCGCCTGGGGACTGGCCTTCGGCGGCGTGTCGGTCGGGCTGCAGACGTGGATGATCAAGGTGGCGCCCCAGGCAGTGGAGGCGGCCTCCGCGCTGTGGGTGGCGGTGTTCAACCTGTCGATCGGCCTCGGTGCCCTGGCCGGCGGCGTCATCGTCGACTCGCTCGCGCTTGAGGCCGTCCTGTGGGTCGGCGGCGCCTGCGCTTTGGCGGCCGCACTGGCGGTCTGGAGTGCGCGGACGAGCGTGGAGCTGGGGCGATGATGCTCCGACCTTGCGGGGTGATATCTCCAGAGACCGGGCGCTTTCGGACATAATTGGAGGTGGTGCGGCATCGTCCGCAATTAAGGCTGGTACCGGTGGACCAACTGCTCGGGCGGGCTTCGGAGCGCGCTCTTCTGGAACAGGCGATCGCGGCGGTGCGTGCCGGGGAGAGCCGTGTGCTGGTCCTGCTGGGGGAGGCCGGGGTCGGGAAGTCGGCGCTCCTGGAGTATGCGGAGCGCGCGGCGACGGACGTCCGGGTGCTGCGTGCGGCCGGCGTCGAATCGGAGATGGAGCTGGCGTTCGCCGCTCTGCACCAGCTGTGCGCGCCGCTGCTGGACGGGCTCGGCAGCCTTCCGGAGCCGCAGCGTGAGGCGCTGGAGACGGTGTTCGCGTTGCGCGCGGGGCCTCCGCCGGAGCGCTTCCTGGTCGGGCTGGCGGTGCTGGGGCTGCTCTCGGACGCGTCTGAAAAGGGCCCATTGCTGTGCGTGGTGGACGATGCGCAGTGGCTGGACCGCGCGTCGGCGCAGATCCTCGGTTTCGTCGCGCGGCGCCTGCTGGCCGAGTCGGTCGTCCTGCTGTTCGGCTCGCGGGAACGTCCGCAGGACCTGATCGGGCTTCCGGAGCTGGAGATCACGGGCCTGGCGGACGCGGACGCGCAGGCGCTGCTGGACTCGGTCGCGCGGGTCCGGCTCGACCGGCACGTCCGCGAGCGGTTCGTGGCCGAGACCAGAGGCAACCCGCTGGCCCTGCTCGAACTGCCGCGCGGGCTGTCGGCGACGCAGCTCGCGGGCGGGTTCGGGCTGCTGCACGCGGACGCGCTCCCGAACCGGATCGAGCAGAGCTTCCTGGCCCGCATCGAGGCGCTGCCCGAGCCGACCCGGCTGCTGCTGCTGATCGCCGCGGCCGAGCCCACCGGCCATCCCACCCTGATCTGGGCGGCCGCCGACCGGCTCGGGATCACCCCGGCGACGGCCCTCGCGGCCGGGACGGACGGCCTGCTGGAGCTCGACACCCGGGTGATCTTCCGCCATCCGCTGGTGCGGTCGGCTGTGTACGGGGCGGCGCGGCTCAAGGACCGCCGGGCGGTGCACCTGGCCCTGGCCGAGGCGACGGACGCGGAGACCGACCCCGACCGCCGCGCCTGGCATCTCGCGTCGGCCGCGACCGGGCCCGACGAAGGGGTCGCCGCCGAACTGGAACGGTCCGCCGGGCGGGCGCAGGCGCGCGGCGGGCTGGCCGCGGCGGCGGCGTTCCTGCAGCGGTCCGCGCTGCTCAGCGTCGACACCTCGCGGCGCGCCGACCGCGCCCTGGCGGCGGCCGACGCCGCGCTCCGGGCCGGCGACCTCGACGCCGCGCGGCAGCTGGCCGCCGTCGCCGACCGGAACGCGCGGACCGAGATCCAGCGGGTGCGCGCCCACCTCGTCCACAGCCACATCACGTTCGCGGCGGGCTTCGACGACGAGGCGCCGCCGATGCTGCTGGAGGCCGCGCGGCGGCTGGAGCCGTTCGACATGGACGCGGCGCGGGAGACCTACCTCGTCGCCTGGGGCAGCGCCTCCTACGGGGCCGCGAACCGGGAGAGCCTCGTGGCGATCTCCGAGGCGATCGGGAGGCTGCCCCGGCCGGACGGCCCGCCGACCGTCCGCGATCTCGTACTGGAGAGCTACGCGCTGCTCGGCACCGCCGGCCGGCGCGCCGCGCTTCCGGTGCTGCGCGAGGCGGTGCGGGCGCTCACCGACGCCCCTTCGCAGGACGTCCTGAAGTGGGGCTGGGCCGCGAACGGGCTGGTCGCGCTGGCCTGGGAGGACGGGATCATGACCCGGACGCCCGCGCGGGCGCTGGCCGAGGTCCGCGCGGCCGGCGCCCTGGCCGACCTTCCCGTCTACCTCCACGCGCTCGGCATACCGGTCTCGCTCAGCGGCGACCTCGGCGCCGCCGCCGAGATCGCCGCCGAGTCCGAGGCCGTCGCCGCCGCGACGGGCGTGCCGATGACGCAGCACACCAAGCTCCTGCTGGCCGCGCTGCGCGGCCGGGAGGCGGACGCGTCGGCGCTGCTCACCGCCACGATCGAGGAGGCCGGTGCCGGCGGTCAGCTGGCGGGCGTCGCGACGGCGCAGTGGGCGACGGCGATCCTCTACAACGGCCTGGCCGACTACGAGCGCGCGCTGTCGGCGGCCCAGGCCACCATCCAGAGCGCGAACGAGCTGGTCGGCCAGTGGGCGCTCCCCGAACTCGTCGAAGCGGCGGCGCGCACCGGGAACGCCACGGCGGCCCACGGGGCGCTGGAGGATCTGGCGGACACGGCCGAACCCTGCGACACCGACTGGGCCCAGGGCATCCTGACGCGCTGCCGGGCGCTGCTGAGCGACGACGACGATGGCGCGGCCGATCTGTACCGCGAGGCGATCGACCGGTTGGAACGGACGGTCCTGCGCCCCGAACTGGCGCGCGCTCACCTGCTGTACGGCGAGTGGCTGCGGCGCGCCCGCCGGCGGGTCGAGGCACGGAGCCACCTGCGCACCGCCTACGACATGTTCACGTCGATCGGGATGGAGGCGTTCGCCGAGCGCGCGCGGCGCGAGCTGCTCGCCACCGGCGAGACCGTCCGCAGGCGCAAGAGCGATGCAGCGGCGGACACGCGGCTGACGCCGCAGGAGCAGCAGATCGCCCTGCTCGTCCGGGACGGCCTGTCCAACCCCGAGGTCGCGGCCCGCCTCTTCGTGAGCCCCCGCACCGTCGAATGGCACCTCCGCCAGGTCTTCGCCAAGCTCGGGATCAGCTCGCGCAAGCAGCTTCCCGGCGTCCTTCCGCGCGACGAGTCCGCTTCCTCGCGCCCGGCGTAGCCGCCCGGCCCCAGCCGGAGCCGACTAGGGAGACACACTGGTGCGAACCGGTGACCGTGTGGACGAGGTTTGGACCGTCGGCGTCTCGCCGCGGACCCTGCATCCACCGGCCACCGAGCTCCCCGTGGCCTCGGAACGAATGAGGCAGCCATGTCGGATCAGCCGTTGGACGGGGCGGTCGCCCTCGTCACCGAGGCCGGCGGCGGGATCGGCGCCGCGACCGCGCGCCGTCTCGCCCGCGAGGGCGCGGCCGTCGCCCTGCTCGCCTCCCGCGCCGACCGCCTGACGCAGGTCGCGGACGACATCGCGGGGCTCGGCGGGCACGCCGTCCCGGTGGCGGCCGACGTCACCGGGCCCGACGGGGCCGAGGACGCGGTGCAGGAGGCACTGGACAAGCTCGGGCGGCTGGACGTCCTGGTCAACAGCGCCGGGATCATGCTGCTCAACTCGGCGCTGCACACCACCGTCGAGGAGTGGGACCGGATGGTCGCGCGCAACGTGGAGGCGATGCTGCACGTCACGCACGCCGCCGTCCCGCACCTGATCTACGCGGCGTCGACGTCGCCGCGGCAGGTCGCGGACCTGGTGAACGTCGGCTCCACGGCCGGGCGCGTCGCCCGCCGGGGTAGCAGCGTCTACTCGCTGACCCAGGCCGGCCTGAACGCCTTCACCGAATCGCTGCGCCAGGAACTGCTCGGCGAACGGGTCCGGGTGAGCGTGGTCGAGCCCGGCTTAGCCGACACCGAGCTGAACGACCGCCTCGGCGAGTTCGGCGGGGCCGGCGCACTGCGCGCGGAGGACGTGGCGGACGCCATCGGCTACATCGTCACGCGCGACCGGCGGGTCGCCGTCAACCAGCTGATGGTGCGCGGCGGCGACCAGGCGTGGTGACCGCGATCGCGGCGCCCATCGGGCCGGTTCAGCGGGACCGGTCGGCGTCCAGCTGCTCCCAGTCGGCGTCCCAGAGCCGGTCGCGCCGCTGGTCGCAGCGGGTGCGGATCCACAGGTAGGCGGCCAGGAGCGGCGAGCCGGCGGCGGTGAGGGTGCCGAGGCCGGCGCCGACGCTCTCGCCGACCGTCTGCGCGTGCCGCCGCGGGGGCCTGTCCGACACCGCCTCCGGGTCTGCCCACAGTTCCAACTGCTCGCCGACGGCGGCTGCGTAGGTGGTCTCATAGGAGTCGGTCCGCAGCCGGCCGTCCACGTCCCACCACATCACCGTGAGCCGATTTCCGGTTCGCAGGGCCTCGACCCGCAGCACCGTGGTGTGGACCTGGTAGCGGGTCACGGCCTCGTACCGTTCGGTGCGCACGCCCGCGTCGTACACGACCTCCACGACGCGGCCGCAGACCGGCAGGCCGACGCCCAGGAAAAGGAACAGCAGGAGCAGGCCGGCCGTGCGTTGCCGGCGGTCCACCGGACGGCGCAGTTCATTGCCGTCGAAGCCGATCCTTCGCCGCAGCCGGCCGAGGCTCGCGACCAATCCGTTCCTTCTCATGGCCGCATCCCCCGCCGTTAGCCCGGGAAAAGGAGACCGGAATTGAGATGCAGTTCCAGTGGCCCGGTGGACGCGAGCAGACCGTGCAGGCCGATGTCGTCCTGCCGGGCGTCGACCGGGTCGAACAGCCATTGCGCGGGTGACAGCCGGACGGCCTGCGCCGTGCGGCGCACCACCACCACGTCGCACAGGACGTAGGTGGACACGCCCAGCCCCGCCGAGTTGACCGGCGGCTCGCTGAAGGTGCCGAGGCCGTGGTCGGCGAGCCCCCGGTCGCCGACCACCAGCAGCTCGGCCTCCCGCGCCGCCTCGACCAGCGCGGGCCGGGGATCGCCCCGGACGACCGCCGTGGTCACGGGGACGCGGGGCTCGGCGGTCAGGGCCGCGGCGCGCGCCCGCTCCAGGACCGCGCCCGGGCCGTCGCCGATCGCCTCCACGGCCTCGGCGATCCCGTCCTCCTCGGCGAACGCCTTCCACGCCACCGAGGCGGCGTGCAGCACGTGCAGCGCGATCGTGCGCCGAGCCGCCTCGCGCGCGGCCCACTCGACGGCCCGCAGGCCCGCCTTCGAGCCGTCGGCCACCACCACGATCATGTCCGTCTCCTTTGTTCGCGCATCGCGCCCGGACCAATGGGCGGCCAATGCACCTCGTCCCGAGAATGGCGGTCGAAGGCCATTCCCCGGCATCGGTCGCCATCCGCCACCAGGTACGACCAACCGGCCCCGCGATTTGTGACAGCTCGAATGGGTTTCCCGAATCGCGCGGGCAGCGGGCACAAAGATTCAGGGCCGCTCGACCGGGTGGTCGGGCGGCCCTGTCCGGGGGGCGGGCGTTCGGGTCAGGCCTTGTTGAAGGTCCGCTTGGCCCAGACGTAGGAGAGCACGGCGATGCCGGCGCACCAGGCCGTGGCGATCGCGGCGTTGTCGCCGATCTCGCTGCCGAGGAGCAGGCCGCGGACGGTCTCCATGATCGGGGTGAAGGGCTGGTAGTCGGCGAACCAGCGCAGGACGGTGGGCATGTCGTCGGTGGGGACGAAGCCGCTGCCGAGAAAGGGCAGCAGGACCAGCGGCAACGGCGCGTTGCTGGCCGCCTCGGGGGTCGAGGACTTCAGGCCGAGCGCGACCGACAGCCAGGTGATGGCCACGACGAACAGGGTCAGCAGGCCGATGGCGGCCAGCCACTCGACGGCCGTCGCGTTCGGGCGGAAGCCGATCGCGAAGGCGATGCCGATGAGGACCGCCATGCCGAGCAGCTGCTGGACGACGCTGCCGACGACGTGGCCGGTGAGCACCGAGGCCCGGGAGATCCGCATGGTGCGGAAGCGGGCGATGATGCCCTCGGTCATGTCGGTGGCGACCATGACGGCGGTCCCGGTCGCGGCGGTGGCCGCCGCCATGAGCAGGATGCCGGGCAGGACGTAGTCGACGTACTGGTCCCGGCCGCCGCCGATGCCGGCGCCGAGCGTGCCGCCGAGGACGTAGACGAACAGCAGCAGCAGGATGACGGGCGTGATGATCAGCTGGATGGTCATGGACGGGTAGCGGACGATCCGCTTCAGCTGGCGCCGGACCATGGTGGAGGAGTCGCGGGCGGCGAGGGTGAGGGTGCTCATCGGACGGGCTCCTTCTGCTGGTCCTGGTTGCCGGTGAGGGTGAGGAAGACGTCGTCGAGGTCGGGGGTGTGGACGCTCATCTCGGCGACGTCGATGGAGCGTCCGTCCAGCAGGACGAGCAGTTCGCGGACCGCGTGGACGCCGCCGTCGCTCGGCACCCGCAGGGTGAGCGCGCCGGCGTCGGCGATGCCGGTGCCGACGGCGTCGCGGGCCGCGCCGAGCAGCCGCGCGTCGGCGAAGGTGAGCTCGATGTGGCCGCCGGGGATGAGCCGCTTGAGCTCCTCGGAGGTGCCCTCGGCGATCAGCCGGCCGTGGTCGAGCAGGGCGATCCGGTCGGCGAGCTCGTCGGCCTCCTCCAGGTACTGGGTGGTGAGGAAGATCGTGACGCCGTCCTCGACGAGTCCCCGGACGATCTGCCACATGCCGCGCCGGCTGCGCGGGTCGAGGCCGGTGGTGGGCTCGTCCAGGAAGATCAGGCGCGGGTCGCCGACCAGCGTCATCGCGAGGTCGAGCCGGCGCCGCATGCCGCCGGAGTAGGTGGAGGCGGGCTTGCGCGCCGCCTCCACCAGGTCGAAGCGCTCCAGCAGGTCGGCGGCCTTGCGCTTGCCGTCCCGGCGGGACAGGTGCCACAGGTCGGCCATGAGGAGCAGGTTCTCCTCGCCGGTGAGCAGCTTGTCGACCGCCGAGTACTGGCCGGTGACGCCGATCGCGCCGCGCACGTCGTCGGCCTGCCGGTTCAGGTCGTGGCCGGCGACCTGGACGGTGCCGCCGTCGGCCGGGATCAGGGTGGACAGGATCTGGACGGTGGTCGTCTTGCCGGCGCCGTTCGGGCCGAGCAGGGAGAAGATCGTCCCTTCGGGGACGGCCAGGTCGACACCGTCGAGCACGGTCTTGGCGCCGTCCTTGCCGGGGTAGGACTTGCGGAGTCCGGTCGCTGCGATGGCCAGGGGGGACATGGTGGTGCTCCTCAGAGGCTGCGGGCGACGATGTCGCCGTTGCTGGTGGTGGCGTGGATCGCCAGGTCGGCGACGCCGCCGGCGTTCTTGAGCGAGTTGCGGATCCGGCCGTGGGCGGTGCCGGCGTCCAGCGAGGCGGACACCCCGGCGGCGGCGCCGACCGACACCTGGCCGGACTGGGTGCGCAGCACGACCGTGCCGCGCACGGCCTCGGCGACGCTGATGTCGCCCTTCTGGGTGCTGATCTCCGCGGGGCCGGTGAGGCGGCCGATCGAGACGTCGCCGGCGGCGGTGGTGAGCCGGACGCCCGCGGCCTCGTCGACCTTGATGGCGCCGTGCGCGCCCTCGAAGACGACCTCGCCGAGCCGGCCGACGCCGCGGAACTCGCCGCTGGCGGACTTCGCCTCGACCCGGGACCCGGCGGGCAGCTGGACCGTCACCTCGACGGACCCGGAGGGGCCGAAGAGCTGGTTGCGCGCCGGGGCCGCCGTGATCCGCAGGACGCCGTCGCCGTACTCGACCGCGGTCTGCTCCGCGGCCTGCACGTCGCGGGACTTGGCGGGGTTCGCGGGCCGGACCTCGACCGCGGTGTCGGCCCGGTCGGCGGCGATGACCTGCACGCGGCCGGCGGGGACGTCGAGGTCGGCGGTGATCGGGGCGGGGGTGTCGAAGCGGTGCATCGTGCGCTCCTCGGGTCGTTGTTTCGAACACTGGAAACGCTACGTTGCCTTTCCGATCCTGGCAACAAGCTCGTTGCACTAGATCCACATCTCTGCACGTCAACTGGCAATAATCATTGCAACGACCTGAACTCGAATGCAATGATCGAGCACCGTCGCGTTGCAATGGAATGAGTGTGAACGCTAGGCTGGGCGCGGACGGCGGACGGATGAAGGAGGCCGCGATGCCGGGAGGCCGGCTCACCCAGCAGGAACGCCAGCAGATCGCGCTGGGCCTGGCCGACGGCCTCGCCTACGCGGAGATCGCCAGACGGCTCGACCGCCCCACCTCCACGGTCACGCGCGAGGTGATGCGCAACGGCGGGCCCACCGGCTACCGCGCCGACCTCGCCCATCGCGCCACCGAGCGCCGCGCCAACCGGCGCAGGCCGGCCGCCTCCCGGGCGCCGGGCGCGATCCCGCAGGCCGACGGGCGCGACCCCGAGGCGCTGCGCGAGTACGAGGAGTCCCTCACGACGGTCCTCATGCAGTCGGGCCTGTCCAACCGGATGATGGCGCGGATGCTGGTCGCCCTGTACCTGAGCGACTCGGGCAGCCTCACCGCGTCCGAACTCGTCCAGCGGCTGCAGGTCAGCCCGGCGTCGGTGTCCAAGACGATCAAGTTCCTGGAGAGCCAGGACCTCGTCCGCCGGGTCCGGGAGGAGGGCCGCCGCGAGCGCTACGTCGTCGACGAGGACCTCTACTACCAGTCCATGATCGGCAGCGTCCGGTCCCTGTACCAGCAGGCCGAGATCCTCCGGCAGGGCGTCGGCATCCTCGGGTCCGGGAGCCCGGCCGCCGTCCGGCTGGAGAACGTCGCGCGCTTCCTCGACTTCGTCGCCGAGAGCCTCGGCCGCGCCACCGACCAGGCCCGCGAGGTGCTCTACAGCGGCATGCGGCCGACCGAGCCGAAGCCGGACGACGGGTAACCGGCCGCCGTTCAGGCAGGCTGCGGGTCCGTGGTGAGCGCGGCGGCGGTCTGCGTGAAGTGCTGGACGAGCACCTCGGCCGCCGCGTCGGCGTCGCGGGCGAGCGCGGTCTCCTCCAGGCGGCGGTGCTCGGCGACGCCGTCCCGGCCGGGATCGCGGTGCGCCGACCAGCGGCGGGCCAGTTCGCTAGCGGTCCACAGCCGGTCGAACGTCTCCAGCAGCACGGGGTTGCCGCACCCCTCCAGCAGGGTGCGGTGGAAGACCCGGTGGGCCTCGGACCACGCCTCGCTGTAGTACTCGCCCTCCTCCGGGACGTACGGCGGGGTGCGCGCAAGGCGGTGGTGGGCGGCGCGCACCCGCGACTCCCAGTCGACGTCGCCGCGCTCGATGGACATGCGCAGCAGGACGGGCTCGATCGTCCGGCGCGCCTCGGCGATCTCCTGCCAGCGGCCGTCGGAGAAGGCCGGGACGGCGAACCCGCGGTTGGGCAGCCGGTCGGCGAGGCCCTCGCCGACCAGCCGCACCAGTGCCTCGCGGACGACGGCGAGGCTCACGCCCCGCTCCTTGGCGAGGTCGTGCGGTTTGAGCGCGTCGCCGGGGGCGTGGCGCCCCCGCATGATCGCGTCCCGCAGTTGCGCGTGGACCTCCTCGGAGAGCATCCGCTTCCCCGCCCGTACCGTCTGCGTCATGCCCCCAGCATAGACGATCAGGTAGATAATCGATTATCTGTGTTATCGTCGATAGAGACGGCCGCACTGGTCGTCCCCACCGCACGCCGTGTGAGAGGAAGCAGTCCGATGAACAACCCCTTCGCCCGCCTCCCGGAAGCAGCCGCCTTCGACGTCAGCAGCGCCGGCGTCGCCGACGGTGCGGCCCTGCCTGCAGAGCAGCTTTCGTCCGCCCTGCCCGGCGGCAGGGACGCGTCGCCGCAGCTGTCCTGGAGCGGCGCCCCCGAAGGCACCAAGAGCTACGCCGTCACCATCTACGACCCGGACGCCCCGACCGGGTCGGGGTTCTGGCACTGGGCGGTCGCCGACATCCCCGCGACCGTCACCGAGCTGCCCGAAGGCGCCGGAGACGACACCGGCTCGGGCCTGCCCGACGGCGCCTTCCAGCTCCCGAACGACGCCCGCGCGGCCCGTTTCATCGGCGCGGCCCCGCCCGCCGGGCACGGCCCGCACCGCTACTTCGTGGTGGTGCACGCCCTCGACGTCGACACCATCGGCGTCCCGGCGGACGCCACCCCGGCCGTCCTCGGATTCACCATGGCCGGCCACACCCTCGGCCGCGCGGTCCTGACCGCCACCGCCGAAACCCCCGCATAACGAACACCGAACGGGGACTGCCCCTCGCTACGGAGTCTCGCCGTCCACCCGGGCGGGCCGATCGGCGCCGCTGAACTCGGCCGCGTGGTCGAGGGCCCACTCCAGGAACGACCGGGCCGGGTGGCCGGTGAGGCGCTCCACGTGGTCGGTCGTGAGGTCGGACGCCGGCCTGCGCTCCGAGGCGGCGATCAATGCCTCCACCAGCGGTGCGGGACGCCCGTCCGCGAGCATCCGCGACCGTGCCGTGCCGGCGGTGACGGCCGCGAAACGCAGCCGGCGGCCGAGCGCGGCGCCGAGGCGCTCGACCTGCTCGGCGCGGCTCAGCACCTCGGGCCCCGTCAGCAGGCACGGGCCGTCGTCGGCGAGGTCGTGCTCGGACGGGGCGTGGCCGGCGAGCAATACGGCCGCGGCCGCATCGGCGACATCGCGCTCATCGACGACGGCCGTGCGCGCGACGTCCGGCCCCGACACGACGTCGCCCGCACGTACCTGCGGCACCCAGCCGCGGGCGTTGGACGCCAACGTGTCGCTGCGCAGCACCACGGGCCGCAGGCCGGCGTTGTGCAGCAGAGTCTCCATGTCCGCGTGCACCTGAAGGATGGGATCGCTCTGGCGGACGGCCCGGTCGTCCAAGGCCGTCGACGAGAGGTAGACGACGCGCGGCGCCGCCGCCGCGAGCTCGGCGACCAGGCCGCGCGCGGGCGCGGAATCGAGCAGCGGCCAGATGAGGAAGACCGCGTCGACGCCGTCGAGCGCCGCGCGCATCGCGGCGCGGTCGGTGAGATCGCCGGCCACCGCGCCGGCCACGGAATGCGCACCGGCGGGCCGTCGCGTCAGGCTCAGCACCCGCGCGCCGCGCTCGCGGAGGCGGCCGGTGAGCTCGCGGCCGAGGTTGCCGGTCGCGCCGGTGACCAGGATCGTCGGACGGAGCCGGGGGCTCGCGGGGCGGTCGGTGTCAGGCATGATCGAGACGGTAGGGGTTCAGGTCGACATGAAGGCAAGGCGCGCGGTGCGGACGATCGGGGAGGTGGCCGCGGAACTCGGTGTCGCCCCCCACGTCCTGCGGCATTGGGAGGACGTCGGAGCCCTCACCGTTCGCCGCGACGGCAACGGGCACCGCCGCTACGACGACGCCGCCGTGGAACAGGCCCGCACGGTGCGCAAGCTCCGCCGGGTCGGCCTGTCGCTGCCCGAGGTCATCGCCGCCATGGCGCCGCGGAAGGCGGCGGCGCAGGCGGTCGTGCGAGCGAAGATCGCCTCGCTGGAGGCCGAGATCGCGCGGCGCCGGGAGGCCGTCGCCTTCCTGCGGCACACCGCCGAGTGCCGGCACCGGTATCTCGACGAATGCCCGGACTGCGCGTCGTTCGCCCGCAAGGACTGAGCGCGCCCGTCGTCAGGCGTGGAGCCTGGCGTCCGCGGGCTGGTCGGTGTCCGAGTCCTTCTTCGTCGGGCGGGGCCAGGTGCGGCCGCTGAGGCGTTCTATGTCGGTGTTGAAGCGGCGCAGGTAGGCGGCGAAGGTGGCGATGTCCTCGTCCGACCAGTCGGCCATGACCCGGTCGAGGCCGTTGATGATGATCGTGCGCTCCTCGTCGAGGAGGCGGGCGCCCTCGGCGGTGATGCGGAACTTGCGGGCGATGCCGCCCTCGGGGTCGGGGATGCGCTCCAGGAGGGCGGCGCGCATCGCCGCGGCCGTCTGCCGGTTGAGGGTCGAGGCGTCGAGGCCGAACGCCTCGCTGAGCTCGCCGATGGACATCGGCCCCTGGAGGCGGATCCGGCTGAGCAGCACGTAGGCGCTGCGTTCCAGTCTCCCGGCCCGGTGGCGCATGACCTCGTGCCGGCTGAGCAGCATCTGCTCGTACTCGACCTCGTGCGTGGGCCTGACCATGGCCGTTGCCCTCCTCCTGCCGGGACCGCCCGCCCCTCCGGGGGCGTCCCCGGCCTCCATCCTCGCAGAGAGACCCCCGGATTCGCGGGGAGGTGTGCATCACACACATCATATGCTTCATACATATTACGTGTATCGTGCACTTTTGGTGCCGGTCGACGGCCGGACGGATACGACGACAAGCAAGGAGCCGCGTCATGGACGCCCCTCAGCCCGCTGCCCGATCGGGCGGTGTGGTCGCCACGCTGGCGCTCGCCGGCATCACCGCCGCGATCATGCAGACACTGGTCACGCCGCTGATCGCGGACCTGCCCAAGATCCTGCACACCTCGCCGTCCAACAGCGCGTGGGTCATCACGGTCACCCTGCTGGTGGGTGCGGTCTGCGTGCCGGTCTTCGGGCGGCTGGGCGACCTCGTGGGCAAGCGCCCCATGCTCCTGGTCTGCGCGGTGCCGCTGATCGCGGGCTCGGTGGTGTGCGCGCTGTCGTCCTCGGTCGTCCCCATGATCGTCGGGCGTGGGCTCCAGGGCATGGGGATGGGCATGGTGCCGCTCGGCATCGCCCTGCTGCGGGACGTGGTGCCGCAGGAGAAGCTCAGCTCGTCCATCGCGGTCGTCAGCGCGTCCATGGGCATCGGCGGCGGTCTCGGCCTGCCGATCGCGGCGGCGATCGCCGAGTACGCGAGCTGGCGCGTGCTGTTCTGGGGGTCGGCGGGCATCGCCGTGCTCATCGGGGTGCTGATCTGGCGGCTGATCCCGGACGTCCCGGCCGGGGCCAAGGGCGAGCGGTTCGACGCGCCCGGCGCGGTCGGTCTCGGCGTCGGGCTGGTCTGCCTGCTGCTGGCGGTGTCCAAGGGCGCCGACTGGGGCTGGGCGTCCGCCACCACCCTCGGCCTGTTCGTCGCGGCCGTCGTGGTGCTGGCGGGCTGGGGTCTCTGGGAGCTCCGCACCGCGCAGCCGATCGTCGACCTGCGCACCACCGCCCGTCCCCGGGTGCTGCTGACCAACCTCGCGTCGATCTTCGTCGGGGTCGGCATGTACGCGTCGATGCTGATCGTCCCGCAGCTGCTCCAGTACCCCGAGGCGACCGGCTACGGCCTCGGCCAGTCGATGCTCGCCGCCGGCCTGTGGATGGCGCCCGCCGGCATCGTGATGATGCTCGTCTCGCCGATCGGCGGGAAGATCACCAACGTCCGCGGCCCGAAGTTCACGCTGGTCATCGGCATCCTGGTGGTGGCCGCCGGCTACGGCGCCTCGCTCGGGCTGATGGGCGCGGCCTGGGGCCTGATGGTCGGCCTGATGATCATCAACTGCGGTGTCGGGCTGGCCTACGGCGCGATGCCCGCGCTGATCATGAGCTCGGTGCCGCTCAGCGAGACCGCCGCCGCCAACGGCTTCAACGCGCTCATGCGCTCGCTCGGCACCTCGATCGGCGCCGCCGTGGTCGGCGTGGTGCTGGCCGAGATGACCATCAACCTCGGCGGGCACGAGCTCGCGTCCGAGAACGGGTTCCGCGTCGGCCTGCTGATCGGCGCCGGCGTCGCGCTGCTGGCCGGGCTCATCGCCGCCACCATCCCGTCCGGCCGCCGCGCGGTCGCCGGCGCCCACCGCGCCCCGGCCGCCGCCGCGACCCTGTCCAAGCAGGTCACCAGCGACACCTGAGCACGTCCTCCGCGTCCGTCACCGCTACCGAGACTCCGCCCGCCGAAGCGACCGCACCCCGCTCCGGCGGGCGGGCCCATGTTCAGGACCACCGGGACCTGTTCAGGACCACCAAGGGCCGCGCCGCCCGTGCGGGACGGTCAGGTCGGCGCCGCGCGGCGGCGCGTAGGGGTGGCTGCCGCGCAAGTCGCTGGTCTGCATCGCCCGGCTGATGTCGCTGGGGCTGACCAGGCCCACGACCTGGTTGCCGCCGCCCAGGACGACGGCGCGGCCGTCGGTGCAGCCCGCCATGCGGGGCAGCAGATCGGTCAGCGGGTCGTCCGGATGGGCGGTCGGGACCTGGTCCGGCGGGCAGGCGATGTCCGCCAGGCGGAGCGCGGCGCGCTCGTCGGGCGGGGTCGCGCGGACGCGGTTCAGCGTCACCAGGCCCGCCAGCCGCCCGTCCTCCACCAGCGGGTACGTCGAGAAGCGGTGGGTCAGGACGATCTCGTCGATCAGGCCCTGCACCGGCTGCTCGGCGTCCGCCACGACGGGGTCGGGCGTCATGACCTCGCCGACGCGGATGCCGTGCAGGGCGGCGTTGACCTTCGCCTGCTGCTCCTCGGAGCTCGCGGCGCCGACGACGAAGAGCCCGATGAGGGCCAGCCACAGCCCGCCGAAGCCGAGCCCGAACACGAACTGCAGGAATCCGAGGACGATCAGGACGTAGCCGAAGATCCGCCCGGCGCGGGCGGCGGTGACGGCGGCGGCGGTCCGGTCGCCGCGGCGCCACCACAGGAACGCCCGCAGCACCCGGCCGCCGTCCAGCGGCGCCGCCGGGACCAGGTTGAACACGGCGAGGATCACGTTGATCCCGGCCAGGTAGGCGAGCGTCTCCACGCCGAGGCCGGCGCCGGTCGCGGCGGCCGCCACCGCGGCCGCGGCCGCGAACACCCCGCCCGCGGCGAGGCTCGCGAGGGGGCCGACGACGGCGATGCGCAGGTCCGCGCCCGCCGAGCGCGGTTCGCCGCGCAGTTCGGCGACGCCGCCGAGCAGCCACAGCGTGATGCCGGAGACCTCGATCCCGTTGCGGCGCGCGACGACCGCGTGCGCCAGCTCGTGGACGAGCAGCGACACCAGCAGCAGGATCGCGCTCACCAGGCCCGCCACGACGTAGGCCCACGTGGCGAGGCCCGGATGCGCCTGCGGGAACCGGCCGAACGCCAGCCCGAAGACCAGGATCACCACGATCAGCAGCACGCTGTAGTTGACGCCGACCCGGACGCCGGCGATGCGGCCGAGGCGGAGCGACTCCCTCATCGGCGTCTCCTCGTCGGTGCGTGCTCGGCCCGCGCACGCACGAGCTACCCGCTGCCCGGACGTCCATGCCTTCGCCGCGCTCGGGTGGGATCGCCGATCGTGCGGGTAGCGGCAGGGCATGGACAAGATGACGCGTGGACTGATCGCCGGCGCCGCCGGGACCACCGCCCTGAACGCGGTGACGTATCTGGACATGGCGGTCCGGGGGCGTCCGGCCAGCAGCACCCCCGAGCAGAGCGTGGAGAAGCTGGCGGACGCCGCCGGAGTCGACCTCGGCGACGGGGAGACGGCGGACAACCGCAAGGCCGGGCTCGGCCCGATGCTGGGCTTCGGCACCGGCCTCGGTGCCGGGGCCGCCTACGGCGCGATCGCCGGGCGCCGCAGCGTCCCGATGCCGGTCGCGACCGCGGCGCTGACCGTGCTCGCGATGATCGGGTCGAGCGCGCCGATGACCGCCCTCGGCCTGACCGACCCCCGCGAATGGTCACCGACCGACTGGCTGATGGACGCCGTCCCCCACCTCGCCTACGGCGCCGTGGCCGCCGCCACCTACGCCGCCCTCCGCTAGAGGTTTCCGGCCGGGCTGCAACCTGGGCGGGCGGAGTGGGGTTCAGAGGGTTCACGTCCGATCGGGCGTGCTCGCTCTCTGAAGGGAAACCCCATGGATCTGCGGCTTGCCGGACGCGTCGCCGTCGTCACCGGAGCATCGAAGGGCATCGGACTGGCGGTCGTGCGGACGCTGCTGGACGAGGGCGCCCGCGTGGCGGCGGTGTCGCGCAAGTCGGGGCCGGAGCTGGACGCGCTCGCCGGGCCGAACCTCCTGCACGTCCCCGCCGACCTCATGGACCCGGCCGCCCCGGCCGCGGCCGTGGAGCAGGCGGTGCAGGAGTTCGGCGGGCTCGACGTGCTGGTCAACAACGCGGGAGGCCCGCCGCCCGGCGCGGCGCTCCCGCGCTTCGGCTTCCTGACCCCCTCGGACGACGACTGGCGCGAGATGTTCGAGTTCAACCTGTTCGCGGTGGTCCGGGCGGTGCGGGCGGCGCTCCCGCACCTGCTGCGCAGCGACGCGGCGTCGATCGTGAACGTGTCGTCGGGCAACGCCCGGCGCCCCGGGCCGATGAACTTCGACTACAACGCGGCGAAGGCGGCGCTGACCAACCTGACGCTGGGGCTGTCGGAGGAGTACGCGCCGCAGGGCGTGCGGGTGAACGCGGTGTCGCCCGGCCCGGTCCTGACCCCGTGGTGGACGGACGAGGGCGGCGCCGCCGACGTCATCGCCGGGGCGACCGGCTCCGACCGCGACGCGGTGCTGGGCGGCGGTGCCGCCGAGATGATGGCCCTCACGACCGGCCGCCTCGCCGACCCCCAGGAGGTCGCGGATGTGATCGTCCAGCTGGCGTCGCCGCGCTCGGCGAGCACGACCGGCGCCGACTACGCGGTCGACTCCGGCTTCCTCAAGGAACTCTGAGTCATAAGCGATCCTGCTGGCTTCGATCAGATCTATCTCTTGGACTTCTGGTGGACGGCTCCCCAGAATGGGCGGTGAACAGCGAGAACGTCCACGAGGGGGGCGCCATGCTCGACATGGTGAAGGGATCGGTCTTCGAGCCCGGTAACGAGGGATACGACGACGAGCGGGTCGGCTTCCAGACGGCCGGCCCGCACCGTCCCGCCGTGATCGTCGCCGCGGCGGACGCGGACGACGTGCGCGCCGCCGTCCGGTACGCGGCCGGGCAGGGGCTGCCCGTGGCCGTCCAGAACACCGGCCACGGGCTGCCGCTCGGCGCCGACGGGGGCCTCCTGATCAGCACGCGGCGGATGACCGGGCTGCGCGTCGACGCCGAGGCCCGCACGGTGTGGATCGAGGCCGGCGTGCGATGGGCGCAGGTCGTCGAGGAGGCGGCGAAGCACGGGCTGGCGCCGCTGTCGGGATCGTCGCCGGGCGTCGGCGCCGTGTCGTACACGCTGGGCGGTGGCGTCGGCCTGATGTCGCGGATGTACGGGTTCGCGGCCGACCACGTCCGGTCGATCGACGTCGTCACGGCGGACGGCCGGGCGCGGCGGGTCACGCCCGGCGACGACCTGTTCTGGGCGCTGCTCGGCGGCCGGGCCAACTTCGGCGTCGTGACCGGCCTGGAGATCGGGCTGCTCCCGGTCACGCGCCTGTACGGCGGCGGGCTCTACTTCGACGCCGAGCACATACCGGACGTCCTGGAGACGTGGCGCAGGTGGACGGCGACCGTGCCGGACGAGATGACGTCGTCGGTCGCGCTGATGCCCGTCCCCGACATCCCGGTCTTCCCGGAACCGCTGCGGGGGCGCCATGTCGCGCATGTCCGCATCGCGTATCTGGGGGAGGACGGGGAACGGCTCATCGAGCCCCTCCGCGCCGTCGCCCCTCGCCTGATCGACACGGTGGACGACATGCCGTACACCGAGTCGGCGACGATCCACAACGAGCCGCCGATCCCGATGGCGTACCACGCGACGAACGTCGCCCTGGACAGCCTTGACGCGGGGACCGTCCGCGACCTGCTCGATCTCGTGGGACCGGGCGCGCCCGAGCGCGCGATCCTGGAGATCCGCCAGCTGGGCGGGGCGATGGCGCGGCAGCCGTCCGTCCCGACCGCGGTCGGCAACCGCGGCGCCGGCTACCTGGTCGGCGTCCTGTCGAAGCTGGAGCCCGGTGCTGATGTGGAGCCGTTGCACGCACGAGTCGGGGACGCGCTCGCGGAAAAGGCGTCCGGCACGCTCCTGAACTTCCTCTTCGGACAGAACGCAACGCCAGACCAGGTACGCCGGGCCTATGCGCCGGAGACGTACCGGCGATTGGCCGAGCTAAAGGCGACCTACGACCCGTCCAATGTCTTCAGCCTGAACCACAACATCCCACCCGCCACTTGAATCAAGACCCACGGCGCCCGAGCTTGACGCGGATATTGCGTTGCCGCTCGGGCGCCCTGCGCGCTACAGATTGGGACATGCCCGAACTCGTGCTGCCAACCGCTGCCGTCCAGGAGTCATTCGTGGCCGCGATGGAGGAGTTCCGGGCTGAAGGCCGAGCAGAAGCCGTCGGCAACAGCTCGATCACGCAGGAACTCCGCGAGTTCGGCGACACCTGGCGCGACCCCGAGGTCTTCGGCCGGTACGTGATGACGCTGCTCGACGAGCGGTGGACCCCGCGGCGCGAGGGATTCGTCACGGCCACGACCCTTTGGCTGGTCGACGGCGAGGAGTTCCTCGGCCGCATCGCGATCCGCCACCGGCTCAACGACTTCCTTCGCGAAATCGGCGGTCACATCGGCTATGACGTCCGCAAGTCCGCCCGTCGCCGCGGCCACGCCACGTTCATGCTCAAGGAGGCGCTCCCCGTCGCGCATTCGCTCGGAATCGAATCCGCGCTGATCACCTGCGATGTGGACAATGTCGCGTCCCGCAAGGTGATCGAGGCCAACGGCGGCGTGCTCGAGGGCGAGCGCGGCGGCAAACTCCGCTTCTGGACGCCCACCGCATAGCCCCGCAGGAGGCCGCGGACGTGATCGTCCAGGGGCACCCGATCTCCTGGCCTGGGCTGAGTCGCCATGCTTCCCCCAAGGATGAGTTGTTTGGGATGATCTCAACTCGTCCTTCGGGGGTGGGCATCATTTGGGAGGCCTCTGGATGAAGCCGTTGCAGCCGGGTGACCCGCGCAGGGTGGGCCCATATCGGCTGGAGGGGAGGCTCGGCGGGGGCGGGATGGGACTGGTGTTCCTGGGCCGGTCTCAAGGCGGGCGGCCGGTCGCGATCAAGGTGGTGCGCCCGGAGCTGGCCGATGACGCCGGGTTCCGGCGCCGGTTCACCAACGAGGTGGAGGCGGCCCGGCGGGTCGGCGGCTTCTACACCGCGCAGGTGGTCGACGCCGACACCATGGCGCACCCTCCGTGGTTGGCCACGGCATTCATCCCCGGTCTGTCGCTCGAACAGGCCGTTCGCGGACACGGGCCGCTGCCCGACGATGCGCTCAGCGCCCTGGGAGCGGGACTCGCGGAGGGGCTGGCCGCAATTCACGACGCCGGTCTTGTGCACCGTGACCTCAAACCCGGCAACATCATCCTCGCGGCCGACGGTCCCCGCGTCATCGACTTCGGTATCGCCCGTGCGCTGGACGACGCCCATACCTCGACCGTCGCGCTCGGGACTCCCGGGTACATGTCACCCGAACAGGCGCGCGGGCTGGAGGTCGGGCCGCCCAGCGACGTGTTCGCGCTGGGAGCGGTACTCACCTTCGCCGCGACCGAACGCGGTCCCTTCGGCACGGGGCCGGCCGGAACGATCGTCTACCGGATCGTCCACGAGAGCCCCGACCTGGCCCGGCTCCCTTCCCACCTCACCGGTCTGATCAGCGACTGCCTGGCCAAAGACCCTGGGCGGCGGCCGGGTCTCACCGAGATTCTGGACCATTTCGCGGACGCCTCCAAAGCGACCCTGATCATGCCGAACGGCCTTCTGCCAGAGGCGGGTGACCCGGCCGCGCACAGTGCGGCTGACGGGCGGATCGAGGTGTTCATGCGTGACGCGGACGATCGTGTGCGGCATGTGTGGCAGGTCGCGCGAGATGGCGGCTGGTCTAATTGGGATGATATGAGCGGGTATCGCTTTGATGCGAGTGATGGCCCGCTGGAGGTCGCGGGTGATCCGGCCGCGCATAATGCGGCTGATGGCCGGATTGAGCTGTTCGTGCGTGGCACGGACGGCCATATGTGGCATGCGTGGCAGGTTGCTCGGGATGGCAATTGGTCCAACTGGGATGATATGAGCGGATATCGCACGCTTGCGAGTGATGGCCCGCTGGAAGTCGCGGGCGACCCGACCGCGCACAGCTCGGCCGATGGTCGGATCGAGGTGTTCGTGCGTGGTGCGGACGGTCGCCTGTGGCATGCGTGGCAGGTCGCTCGGGACGGCAACTGGTCGAACTGGCAGGATCTGGGTCAGCACCGTCCGCTCCCGGATGGCGATGTGCTGACGGTGGCGGGTGACCCGGCTGCGCATGCTTCTGCTGACGGCCGGATCGAGGTGTTCGTGCGCGGCGTCGACAGCCACCTATGGCACCTGTGGCAGGTCGTACGAGACGGCGATTGGTCGGATTGGCAGGATCTCAGTCGGCATCGTCCGCTCCCGGATGGTGATGTGCTGACGGTGGCGGGTGACCCGGCTGCGCATAATGCGGCTGACGGTCGGATCGAGGTGTTCGTGCGTGGTGTGGATGGTCATCTGTGGCATGTCTGGCAGGTTGCTCGGGATGGCAACTGGTCGAATTGGGAGGACCTCAGTCGGCATCGTCCGCTCCCGGATGGCGATCTGTTGACGGTGGCGGGTGACCCGGCTGCGCATAATGCGGCTGATGGGCGCATTGAGGTGTTCGTGCGCGGCGCGGACGGCCACCTGTGGCATCTGTGGCAGGTGGCGCGAGACGGCGGCTGGTCGAATTGGGAGAACCTCAGCCGCCACCGTCCGCTCCCGAATGGCGACCTGTTGACGGTCGTGGGCGACCCGGCCGCGCACGGTTCGGCCGATGGGCGCATTGAGGTGTTCGTGCGCGGCGCCGACGGCCACCTGTGGCACCTGTGGCAGGTCGTACGAGACGGGGACTGGTCCGACTGGGAGGACTTTGGCCCCTACCACCCGGCTCCAACCGGGATGCCCGGCTAACACCTCCGGCGACCGCCGTAGAAGATCGCCCTAGACGTTGCGGCGCGGCCAGCCGTAGGGCCATCACCGTCCCCTTCCTGAGACGTCCTTACGCTTCGCGGAGCAGCAGGTCGACCACGCCGGTGGTGTCCTCGTCGGGGTGGCCGTCGGCGAGGCGGCGTTCCATCAGGGCCATGAACGGGGTGAGGAGTTCGGGGCTGACGCCCTGCTCCTCGGCGGTGCGGAGCAAGGTCGCGTTGCCCTGCACCATCATGGCGAGGTTGGACGTCACGCCCGTCGTGTAGTCGCCGCTCTCCAGGTGCGCGGCCATGCCGTCCGCCCCACCGGCCATGGCGGTGAGCCATTCGATGAGCAGCGGCGCGAACTCCCGCGGCGACGTCGCCCCGCGCGTGAGCGCGAACGCGTGCGCCATCCCGGCGAACATGCCGGTCATCGCGCTCAGCAGCGCCACATCGTGCAGGGCGGCCGAACCGGCGTCCTGCCCGACGTACTTGGCAGCCGCCGGGACGCCCAGCGCGTCGCGGTGCTCGGCGAACAACTCCGGCGACCCGCTGTAGAAGACGTAGGCGCCCGAGCCGGGGACGCCGATCATCGGCGGCACGGCCATGATCCCGCCGTCCAGGTACCGGGCACCGCGTCCGGCCGCCCATCCCGCACGCTCGCGCGCGTCACCAGGCGTTCCGGTGGTGATGTTGACCAGGTCCTTGCCCGCGAGGTCGGCGTCCGCGAGGGCTGCGCCGACCGACGCGTCATCGAGCAGGCAGACGATCACGAGGCCGCTCGCGGCGACGGCTTCGGCGGCCGTCGCCGCCGCCTTCGCGCCCTCGGCGACGAGCGGCTCGGCGCGGCTCGCCGTCCGGTTCCACACGGTCGTCTCGTATCCGGCGGCCAGCCACGCGCGAGTGACCGCGGCGCCCATCGCACCGAGGCCGAGCACGCTGATCTGCTTAGAGTCATGTCCCATGCCGTCCAGGCTCGGCCCCGTCCGCGCACATGATCAAGTACGCACTTCGAAGTGCGTGGTTACCCTGGCCTCAGCGACGAGGTCAGGGGACGGGACGATGCGGACGGCACAGCGACCAGGGGCGTACATCTGCGGGATCGACGCGGCGATGGACGTGATCAGCGGTAAGTGGAAGGGGCTGATCCTCTGGGCACTGAACGAGCGGCCCTACCGCTTCGGCGAGCTGCGCCGGGAGCTGCCCGGCGTGACCGAGAAGGTGCTCGCCGCCCAGCTGCGCGAGCTGGAGCAGGACGGCATCGTCCACCGCGAGGTGTTCGACGAGGTCCCGCCCCGCGTCGAGTACTCGCTGACACCGCTCGGCGTCTCGCTCAACGAGGCCCTGGCCCCGCTCGGCGCCTGGGGGCGCGAGAACGTCATCGCCGACATCACGCACCGCTGACGTCCTCGGCCGGCACCGCGCGGAACTCCGCCCACACGGCCGTGCCGTTCAACGATGGATGCGACCCCCAACTCTTGGAGAGCGCGTCAACGAGGAACAGCCCACGGCCGTCCTCCGCGAACGGATCGTCGCGGACGCGCGGCTGCTTCTGAACACCGCCCTGGTCGAGGACGGTCACGCGCAACACGTCCTCGCGTGCGCTCACCACGACGGTGACCTGCCCGCCCGTGCCGGACGCGGTGTGCTCGCACGCATTGGCGACCAACTCGTCCACGCAGAGGACGACATCGGCCAGCGCATCGCCGTCCACATGGGTCGCGACCCCGCTCACGAAGGCCCGCGCGACCCGCGCGGACCTCGGCTCACCGGGCATCGTGATCGTCCCGAGGAACCGCAGGTCTCCGGACTCCGCCTCACAAGGCGTCATTGCCTCACTCCCTCCGTAAGCGACGCCCGCAAGCATGAATGCCCAGGTGAGAGCCCACAACCATCTTCGTCGGGAGAGGGAGGGCGGTCGGGCGGGAGATGCGCAAAGCGGGATTTCCCCTTTCTTGGAAAATGCGTGACAGTCTGTGTCGAGCCAGTGACAATCAGTGTCATGGCGACACGACCCCCGACCGTTCGCCGCAGGCGACTCGGCGTCCAACTGCGCAAGATCCGCGAAGACCGCGGCCTCACCCTCGACGGTGCCGCGGCCTTCCTCAAGATCTCCAAATCCGCCCTGAGCCGGATGGAGAACGCCCAGATCGTGGCGCGCGTCCACGAGATCAACTACATCCTGATGATGTACGGCTTCGAGGAGGACGACGACCTCAGAACAGCGCTGATCGGCCTAGCCACCGGCGGCCCCTCCCGCGACTGGATCCGGCGGCACAAGCAGCTGGGGATAGGGGCAAACTACGGCGAGTACGTTCTTCTCGAACAAGACAGCTCACAGCTCTTCGCGTACCACGTTGACCTCATCCACGGGCTCCTGCAGACGCCGGAGTACGCCCGTGCCGTGATGACGTCGGTACCCAGCAATGCCGGACGTGACATCGACCGCGCGGTGGCCTACAGGATGGCGCGCAAGGACGCGCTCACCAGAGCAGATCCCTTGAAACTCACCGTCGTGATCGGTGAGGCTGCGGTCCGTCAGCTGACGGGAGGCCACGAGGTCATGGTCGCCCAACTTCGACACCTGCTCGAACAGTCGGAGCATCCAAACATCGAGATCCAGATCTTGCCCTTCACCGCCCCTCGGAACCCCGGTGTTGACGGATCGTTCTCGATCCTGCACGTTGAGGCGGGAGATTTCCTCATCGTGGTCATCGATGGCCTCCGGCGGAGCATCTTCCTGGAAGAAGACGAGGAGGTTGCGCCATACCGGGACATACAGGCGGAGCTGCACCGGGTCGCGCTCTCCCAGGAAGAGACGAGGGAGCGGATCGAACAGGCCATCCGTGATCTCTGAACCGATGCGCCTAAGGAGACGACAAGTGGTTCGCTGGCGAAAGAGCAGTCACAGCGGCGCTGAGCCGCAGACCTGCGTTGAGTGCGCGCTCCTGCCGAATGGGCTGGAAGGCGCCGTCGGGATCCGGGACTCCACGGACCCGAGCGGGCCCCATCTGACCTTGACGCCCGAAACCTGGAGTGCGTTGCTCGTCCAGCTCAAGACAGGCGGGTTGGAGCGCCAGACCTGACCCTTGCGGAGGAGGCGCGACAGATGACTCGGTGGCGGAAGAGCAGTCACAGTGGCAGCTACCCTGAGACGTGTGTGGAGTGCGCGGCCCTGCCCTTGGGGCGAGACAGGGCGGTGCGTGTTCGTGACTCGACCGATCCGGACGGGGCGCATCTCGTCCTGAGCCATGCGGCATGGGACGCGCTGCTTGTCCAGCTCAAGGGCGGCGGGTCGCGTCGTTCCGCTGGTCGACGGGTTCGTCCAGCCACCGGCCATCCCGCATGACCGTGCGTCCGACGAATTCGTGAAGGCCGTTCCAGACCTGGATGCGACGCGGGTGCAGGCACAGATAGACGAACGTGCCGTCCGAGGAGGTACGGGGGTCCGTGGAAACCTTGGCGTAGCGGTCGGCGATGTCGGAGTCGACGCCGAGGACGTCCACAAGCGACACACTGGTGTCGATCATGACGACGTCGGCCGTATCGCCGATGGCGACCCGCGCTTGCGGGCGTCGTTCGATGTTGGCGACAGTGCGGCTCCTAATGAAGGTCGCGGTGTACAGAGCCGAGCCGGACCACACGTAGGCCACGGGGATCAGATGTGGACCATGACCGTCGCCGC
Source organism: Actinomadura sp. NAK00032 (assembly GCF_013364275.1). Taxonomy (NCBI): domain Bacteria; kingdom Bacillati; phylum Actinomycetota; class Actinomycetes; order Streptosporangiales; family Thermomonosporaceae; genus Actinomadura; species Actinomadura sp. NAK00032. The sequence goes on from NZ_CP054932.1 coordinate 124,028, forward strand.
CGGTGGCCAGCCACATCTGGGAGCCGTTTTCGAGCCGCTTGCGAGCATGGGCCCGCCGCTCGGCCAGGGTGCGCGGGACCGGGATCGAGGCGAGTTCTTCGTCAACGTGCACGACGATTCCCCTTCACACGGGTGTAGTTCTCCTCCCCTGCCGGGAGGCTCTACCTCGTAGACGAACGGCGCCGCGCGCACTTCGACACATGGCCGGAACCTTGCGCGTCCGACTCCTGACCGGCGGAGACGGCGTGCGGTGACGCGGGTGGAGGCATACCCGCCGCCGGGGTGGGTCAGGGCGGGACGTCCCGTCGGCGACGGCTTTTCTTAGTTCCTGGGCATGTGCGTGCTTAGATGAGCCCGTGACCGTCAGACCCTCGTTCGACCCGCTCATCGCGGCGGAGGATCGCGTCCTGCTGGAGGCGCGGCCGGAGTTGCTGCACCCCGCTGCCGGAGTGCGGCCGGTGGGACCGGTCGGCGGACGGACCTCCCGGGACGTCCTCTTCAGCCTCTGGAATGCCCCGCTGTGGGCCGTCCTGCCGCTCGTTGTCGCCCCGTTCTACGGGCGCAAGGCGCTGATCGCCGGAGCGATCGGGCAGGTCGCGGCGATTGCGGTGCTGGTTCTCGCGCCGGGTGGCGTCTTCGTGTTGTCGGGAGCGGCCGTCGTCGCGTTCGGTGTGCTGCTGGCCCGGTGCGGGCAGGGCCGCGCCGGCGCCCTCGCGCGTCGGCTGCACGGCTCCTATGCGGTGCCGGGCGACTTCGACACCGACACGGTTGCTCTGCTCGGGCGGGTCCAGCAGGCGATCCAGGTGGTTCTGACCGCGGAGGTCACCAAAGAGGGCCTGCTGGACGATCTGCGGAACGCCGTGATGCTGCCAGGGCAGGAGTGGGAGGTCGCCCAGATCCTGCTGGAGATCAGCCGCTTGTCGGAGGAGCAGCGGATAGCCCGCCAGGCCGGCCGAAATGCCGACCTCGCGCAGGTCATGGGCCCGCAGGCCAAAGCGCTGAAGCTGGCCACGGCCTCGGTGACGGAGCGGATCGAGGCGATCGAGCGGTACGCCGAGCAGGTGAAGGCCGCCGATCGGGCATTCCTGCAGTGGAAGACCCTGCAGCGCTTGGCCGACAACAACGACGCCTACGGTGAACTGCTCGCGCGGACCGTCCGGGACGAACTGGCGATCGCGGAGATCGACGGGCTCACCGACGACGCGAAGCAGGTCGAGGAAGCGCTGCGCCGCAGCGTTGAGAAGGCGCGCAGAACCGGGCTCACCCTGCTGCCCGGCGGGCTGGCGGAGGCGGGCTGATGGCGCCCCAGGATGAGAGCGGCGAGGCCAGGACGTTTTCGGCGCTGTCGCCGGGCGGTGAGGAATTGTTCGGCCGGATCCCGATCTGGTTGAACACCCTCGGCGGGCTGGTCCTGGCCGTCATGCTCTGCCTGTTGCTCTTCCTCTGATCACAGGTCGAGGATCGTCGCGCGGAGCGGTTCGCCGATGATCTTCCACCAGGCCGCGGCGAGGATCAGTGTGCCGACCGTCGCGAGCACGACCCGCCAGCCGGGTAGGCCGCCGGTCTCGAGAATCCGACCGGGGGCGTGGGGGTCGAACATCCGCTGGACGTGGAGCTTGCCCCAGAATCCGAGCATGGGCGAGACCGCGCTGGTGGCGGCGAAACCCACCCCGGCCTGGCAGACCACTCCGATGGCGGCCATTCCCGCGGCGAAGACGCCGAAGGCCGCCTGGCCGACCGCGAAGACCCCGGTGGCGAGCTGGCCGATGGCGACGACGCCCCGCGCCAGCTGGCCGACGGCGATCACCCCGTTGGCGATCTGGCCGAAGGCGATGATCCCGGTGGCTTCCTGCCCGACGGCGAACACGCCGACGGACTGAGGGCCGATCGCGAAGACCGCCGGGGTAACTTCGCCAACCGCCACAAGCTGCATGCGGCGAGCATAAGGGAATCTTCTCCCGAGTCGGCAGGGACCGGCGTGGCCGCTACCCGCATTCGCGCCCGGAGCGCCGAGCCATGAGACGTGCGTGGAGTGCGTCCGGCGGGCGGTCCATCACTTGGAAGTGGGCCATTCCTCGGCCAGGAGCGCGTAGGTGAGACCGTCGAGCCATCCCTTGGTGCGGTGGAGAGAGTCTCGCACCGTGTGCTGTTCGCGGCGCATCCCAACCCGCTCCATCAGCCGCCACGATGGTTCGTTGTCGTAGAAGCAGTCCGCGTGCAGGCGGCGCAGGCCAAGACGGCCGAAGGAGATGTCGATGAGGGCGCGTACCGCTTCGGTGGCGTAGCCCTTGCCGCCGTAGGCGGGATCCAACGTCCACCCGAGTTCTGCTTGGACGCCCTTCGCCTGGTCGGCGACCTCCTCCTGGGCCCAGGCGTCCTGGACCATCAGCATCAGGTCGCCGATCACCCGGCCGTCCGCTTCGACGATGAGCAGGTCTGCGAGCCGATCCTCGCGGAGAAAACGCTCGCGGTAGTCGTCGTACGTTGTCGTGGCGGCCCCGACCCATTCGTGAACCTCCGGCAGTTGCCGGAAGACCCAGGTCGCGTCCAGGTCGTCGGGGGTAGCGCGGCGCAACAGCAGTCGGTCGGTGGAAATCGGCCAGTCCAACGTGTCAAGAGGGTGGCGCATGGGCTCATGCTGGCAGAGGGCCTGGTGCCCCACAAAACGGATTACTGCTCAGGAACTGCCAGGACAGCGAAGCGACGAGGGCTCCCAGAAACCCGCGTCCTGAAGCCCCGGCCAACGAGAGGCCGTCCCTTGAAGGCGGTCAGCGATCGCCCACGAGAGCGAAGGCGAAGGCGAGCCTGCGGTCGACCAGATGGTTGTGAATGGTCACTTCCTCGCTGCCGGTGGACTCCATGACCATGTCGTCACCCGACCACCACTCCAGAGCGCGCGAGGTCGTGCCGCGCCCCTCGCCCTCGGAACCCAGCGAGTCGATCACCGACATGCCCACCCTCATGGTGGTGACGGCGACGCGGGACGCGACGCCCGGTCCGCTGCTGGCCCACGCGTTCCGTCCGACCATCTCGGGGAGGTCGGGCCGGTCGATGCGCCATGTGTGGCGGAACGGCCGCCGCGGAGGGACGCGCCGCACCACTCCGATCACCGCGTGGTCGCCGTCTCGGACCACGTGGTGCAGCTGCCCGTCCACCTCCTTGGCCGGCTCGACGTAGCACAGCAGTTTCTGGGCCGCTTCGTCTTCGAACAACGTCAAGTTACGGGATGACGGCAGCGGCACTTCCGAGCCTTCTGGGGCGAAGTGGGCGCAGGGCGCGTAGACCAAGAAGTTCTTGCCGCCTTGAGGCGTCCGGACGGCGCGTACCCCGGATACGGCTCGCTTTCGCTTTGTGGTCACCGGTCGTTCCACGGAGGTGATGCGAAATTTCCGTACGCCTTCCCAGCCGACCGGCTCCACGGGGGGTTCTCGTCGTTCGCTTCTGCTGGTTCTTCCGAGGGCCATTCATCCATCCGCAGTTCTCTGGCGCCGAGTCGCCGGTGCCCGGCAAGGGGTCTGGCCGCCGGCGGCCAGCGAGCCCAGCCTAAACGCCTCAGCCGCCAAGGCCGCGAAGCCCCACCCTGGGTGGCTCAACGTGCCTGCAAGCCGCATTAGGCGGATCGCTCAGGGCGTTTGTCCACCACCAGGACACGCAGGTCGATAAGGCCCTCGCCGTAGGCTCGCATCAGTCGCCGTACAGCTGTGCTGAACCCCACGCCGTCGTGGTCGGACGCGCGCCGTTTCGCGGCGGCGTATTCGGTCTCTTGGTGCAGCCAGAACTGACGGGTCTGGGCGAACGGCCTGCCCGCGCGACCGGGTGGCCCGGACGGAGGTGGGCCCAAATCCACCAGGCCCGCTCCGTACGCGCGGGTGAGAGACTGCATTACCCACTGCATCGTCACCCGTTCTCGCTGGGCGCGTTCCATCGCCGGGATGTACTCCCGCTCGCTGTCGATGGCGATGGGGTACCTGTGCCGGCCGAGACTGTCCACGGGCCGGCCGTCGACGTCCCTGCGGCGCCCGCTGGCCGGCACCTCAATATCCAGCGTTCTCGGGGTGGCATGACAGTAGGAAGGCGAGCATTCGAGTCGCATCGCGTTCCAGATAGAAGTGGACCATCTCCGAGTTGAACTCCTGCCGCCGCGCCGCCGGAACACTGATCGCATCGATGCCGTGCATCATCAGATGACCATTCATCATTGATCGCCCGGTCCGCTTGTTTCCGTCGAAGTAGAACTGCTGGAGAGCGGCGAAAAGAAAGTAGGCCATGGCCTGTTCGGTCACATCTGGGAGGCTTTCCGTAAGCCAGGCCACGCCCTCAGCGTGGAGCGCGCGCAGATTATCTCCGCCAGGCTCGGTCTCCGGTGGCAGATACCGGCCGTGTTCGCCAAGGCTGACGCCCGGAGTCAGCATGACCGTCCCCTCGCCTCGGAACATGCCGGACTCCAGTGCCTCGTCTCGCGCGATGATCACGTGGAGACGGTCTGAGGTCGCCTTGTTCAGGACGAAGTCGCCGTTGGTGACGAGATCAAGCAGTTCCCGGGAGGAATCCGCCAGAGCAAGGACCTGCTGCTCGTCGCTGACCTTCCGCCCTCCGACCGTCACACCCTCCATGAGTGTCTGCACTTCTGGATAGGTGAACGGGTTGCCTTCGAGTTGGGCGGCGTCCCATACGAACTCGGGCAGGGCTCTTCGATACCGCCACACGGCTCGTTCGATCGAGTGCGTCGGGATCGCAGCGAGCGACTCGGCGATGGCCTCTCGGTCCCACCCGAAGCCCAGTGGATCCTTCACAACGACTCCCTTGAATGAACAGTGTTGCTAGTACACTGTACTAGCTCTGCAGGTGGGAGGCTGGCTGCCGCTCCACGTGATCAGAGTGATGGGCGCCGGGAGTAGGGCGCGGCGGCTCGGCCCGCCGGGGAATGGACGGCTTGTCGCGGGAATGCGACGTTGACCTCTGGTGGGCGGGGTGACGGCGGAAACTTGCGAGAGCTTCGGTGATGACGGCTGTTGGGTGGGTTGCGCTTCTACTGGCGTTTTCCCACTCGCAGGACGGAATCGATGTCCATAGCAGGAACCGTCACGCCGGCCCGTACGTCGACGGCGGGCTGGGCGGCGGTGCTTTCGGTGACGATGGGGATCTTCTCGATCGTCACCACCGAGATCCTCCCGATCGGACTGCTGACGTCCATCGGCTCCGGCTTCACCGTCTCCGACGGGACGGCCGGGTTGATGATGGCCATGCCCGGATACCTGGCGGCGGCCGCGGCCCCGACGGTCACCATCGCCACGGCACGGGTCGACCGTCGGCTGATGCTGTGCGCCTGCATGCTCCTCCTGGCGTCGGCGAACTTCCTCGCCGCCGCCGCTCCGGGCTACTGGGCCATGCTCGTGTCGCGGGTTCTGGTCGGGGTCGTCATCGGCGGCTTCTGGTCCATCGGCGCGGGCCTGGCGGAACGGCTGGTGCCCGCCGGTTCCGTGCGGCGGGCCACTGCGGTGATCTTCTCGGCCGTCCCGCTGGGATCGGTTTTCGGGGTGCCGCTGGGGACGCTGATCGGCGACCTGGCCGGGTGGCGGGCCAGTTTCGCGGTGATGGGCGTGCTGTCCACGGCGGTGCTCGTGGCGCTCGCCGTGCTGGTACCGCCGCTGCCCGCCGAACAGGCCACGCGGCTGGACGTCCTGCGCAGCATGATCCGGAACGGCGGCACCCGGTTCGCGTTGCTGGCGACCTTTCTCGTCGTCCTGGCGCATTTCGCCACCTACACGTATGTGACGCCCTTCCTTGAACGGGTCACGCGTGTGCCGCCAGAACTGCTCACGGTGTTCCTGCTGGTCTACGGGCTGGCCGGAATCCTCGGCAATTTCCTCGGGGGCGCGGCGGTCGCGCGTCACCCGTCTGCCGCCTTCGGCGTCGCCGGGGGGCTCATCGCGGTCGCCACACTGGCCTTTCCTCTTCTCGGCCGATGGGAGGCGGGCGCCATCGTGCTGCTGATCGTGTGGGGCGTCGGCTACGGCGCCGTTCCGGTCTGCTCGCAGACATGGTTTATCAGGGCAGCTCCGGATGCGCCCGAGGCTGCATCCGTGCTGTTCACGTCGTCGTTTCAGGCGACGCTCTCCACTGGTGCCCTGGTCGGAGGCGTCGTCGTGGACCGCACGCCCCTGTCTACGGTCATGCTGCTCGGTGGAGCCGCGGCTGTGCTGATGGCTTCGATCACTGCGGGTTTTGCTGGCCGTAGATGAGGGCGGGGGCGTTCTTGTAGTTGGTTTCGTGGAGGAGGCGGTGGCCGATTCGTTCGGCGACGGAGATGGAGCGGGTGTTTCCCGGGCGGATGACCGAGATGACCTCGGGGGCCTTCAGGTCCGTGAAGCAGTAGGCGATGGCGGCGCGGGCGGCTTCGGTGGCGTAGCCCTTGCCCCAGTGCGCGCGGGCCAGGCACCATCCGACGCCCAGGCCCGGGAAGCCGTGCGGTTGCCAGGGGCCCGCGCGTCCGACGAAAAGGCCCGTTGCTCGTTCGATCACGGCCCAGTGGGAGTATCCGCGGATTTCTCGGTGGCCTATGAAAAGAGCCAAACTGCGCCAGGCGTCGGCGGGTGTGGGGCCGATCGGGTCGGCCAGGCCGTCCGCCACTTGCAGGTCGGCCATCATCGCGGCGTAGTCGTCGAAGTCGTCTCCGGTGAGGGGACGGAGGGTCAGGCGTTCCGTCTGCAGGATCGTCATGATCACAGTGTGCGCGGGCTGTGGAGGGTGAGGCCGGAGAGGTTCTCGCAGAGGTGCTGGACGGTCGTGGCCGTCTGTTCGTCGCGGGCTCCGGCCGGCCAGGGAACGCGCCGGAGCTGGGCGTTGAAGTAGGCGTCGGTGATGCCGTCCAGTTCGGGGCTGGCGGCCAGGTGGACGCTTGAGCGCGCTGCCTTTGCCAGGTCGTTCAGCAGGCGGGGGCCGAAGAAATGGATGAGCGGGGCCACGGGCCGGTAGGCGTAGGGGAACGCGCTGATTGATGTGGCCTTGTTGCCCGGCGTGTAGGCGTGGCCGGGGTAGGCGACGTTGACCGTGATGTCGTCCGGGGCCAAGGCGTCGGCCATCCTGCGGCTGACGGCCATGAGGGCGGTCTTGGCGTGGTTGTACTGCGAGAACGTCCAGCCCAGGTATTTCTTTTCGCCCTGGAGATTGGCGACGTCCAGGGGCTTGCCGGGGATTCCGCCGGTCAGGTTGACGACGCGTGCTCCCTCTGCGGCGCGCAATTGCGGCACTAGCCGGCAGGTCAAGGCGTAGGGCGCCAGGACGTTGAGGGCGAAGGTCCGTTCCACGCCGTCCTGGGTGAGGGTGCGGGACGCGCTCATGCCGCCGGCGTTGTTCACCAGGACGTGCAGGCGGGGATGCCGGTCCGCGATCTCGTCGGCCAGGCGGCGCACCCTGTCGAGGGTGGTGAGGTCGCCGGTGCAGGCCGTCGCGCCGATCTCGGTGGCGGCGGCCTCGGCGCGTTCGGTGTCGCGTCCGACGAGGATGACGCGGGCGCCGAGCCGGGCGAGTTCGCGTGCGGTCTCCTTGCCGATTCCGCCCGTGCTGCCGGTCACCAGGACGGTCTTGCCGCTCATCTGCATGACGTCTCCTGTCATGTGTGGCACTCAGTGACACAAACGCTAGCAGGTGTCAGAAGTATCCTCCATGCGTGAGCGTTGGTGAGGGGCTGCGGGAGCGGACGCGGCGGGCGGTACGGGCGGAGCTGTCCGCGTTGGCGGTCGAGTTGTTCCTGGAACGCGGCTACGAGGGCACGACGGTGGAGGACATCGCGGCGGCGGCGGGCATGTCGCGGCGCAGTTTCTTCCGCTACTTCCCGTCCAAGGAGGACGTGGTCTTCGGCGAGGCGGGGGATGTCGCCGAACGTATTGCGGCGGCCATTCGCGGCCGGCCGCGCGATGAGGCGGCATGGGAATGCTTGTGCGCGGTGCTGCGCGAGTGGCAGGACGCGATCCACGCGGCCCAACCCGACCTGCGGACGCTTCAGCTGATCGAGGAGGCGCCCGCGCTCCGGGCGCGGCTGCATGCCGAGCGCGACCGGATGCGCGAGCTGATCAGCGCCGCGCTGCGCGACCGGCCCGGCGGCGGAGTGGACGCCTTCACCGCCGACCTCCTCACGGGAGCCGCCGGCGCCGCCCTCGACGCGGCCGACCGGGAATGGCTCCGCAGTGGCGGCGCGGCCGACCGCGCCGCACTTCTCGACCGCGCGTTCGGCGTTCTCAGTCCGTCCGGCGAATAGCGTCCAGATCCTTGACGTAGCGCTGGACGAGGACGTCGACGAGGCCGGTCGCGGTCGGGGCCTGGTAGGTCATGGGGCCGGTGTCTCGCCAGCCGTGGAATTCGTAGAAGCGGCGGGCGCGCGTATTGCCCGGAACCACCGCGAGCCACGTCTGGGAGTGCCGGCCCCGGAAGCGGTCTTCGGCGGCCCGTAGCAGCGCGCCGCCCACGCCCTGGCCCCGGGCCGATTGGTCGACGGCCAGCTGGATCACCTCGCCGTCCTCGTCGCCGAGGATGATCAGGCCGAGGACGCGATCTCCGGCGGCGACGAGGGTGGAGGCGGCGTACTTCTCGATGTGGGCGGTGAAGTGGTCGGGGCCGCGCGCGTCCATCAGCGCGGCGGGGACGTGGCCGGTGTGGCCGTCGAGCCACGCCGCTCGCCACAGCGGTGCGAGCGTCGGCAGGTCGGCGGGTTCGGCCGGTCTGACGATCATCGGTTCACTTTCTCGGCGGCGCGGCTCGGACGATAGCGGGTGCGTGGCGCCGGGTCAGGTGTCGGCGGTGTGCGGCGCGCGGGGCGGGGTGAGGGCGGCGGCCGCCAGGGCGCCCGCGGCGGCGGCCACGGCGGCCAGGACGAAGCCGTCGGCGAAGCCGTCGAGGGTGTCGCCGGTGAGGCTCGCGGCGGCGACGCTGGAGATGACCGCCGCCCCGATGGACGCGCCGAACTCGTGGAACGTGCTGACGATGCCGGACGCGATGCCGGATTCGTGCGGTGCCACCTGGCCCAGCGCGGTCGCCGAGGCGACGACGAACATCGCTCCCGTGCCGGCGCCCGCCACCGCCGTCCCGATCACGACCGACACCGGTTGCAGCGACAGGACGGGCAGCGCCATGCCCAGCGCTGCCGTGAGCAGGCCCGCGACGGCCAGGCGGCGGGCGCCGAGCGTGGCGATCGTCCGGCCGGTGAGGTTGGCGCCGATCATCGTCGCGACGGCCACCGGCAGGAACAGCAGGCCGGTGCGCAGGGCGCCGTAGCCCTCCGCGTGCTGGAAGTAGAACGTGCCGAGGAAGAACACCGCGATCATCAGGGCGGTCGCCATCAGGATCAGGAAGGTGCCTGTCGCCACCGGCCGCCTGACCAGGAGCGCGAGGTCCATCATGGGCGAGCGGGCGGTCCGCTGCCGGACGACGAACGCCAGGTAGCCGAGCGCGGCGAGCAGGACCAGGACACCGGTCGCGGCGGTGAGCCAGCCGCCGTCGCCGGCGCGGATGAACGCGTAGATCAGCGCGCCGGACGAGGCCGTGACGAGGAGCGCGCCGAGGACGTCCAGCCGGGGGCGGGGCGCGGTGGCCTGCTGGTGCGGCAGCATCCGGGCGAGCGCCGCGATGATCACCACGCCGATGGGGACGTTCACGTAGAAGACCCACGGCCAGCCGGGACCGGCGGTCAGGGCGCCGCCGAGCAGGACGCCCAGTGCGGCGCCGCCACCGCCGAGAGCCGACCAGATGCCGAGCGCCCGGTTCCGCTCGTCGCCGTCGAACATGCTCACCACGAGGGAGAGCGCGGCGGGAGACAGCAGCGCGGCGCCGAGCCCCTGCGCGATGCGGCCGCCGAGCAGGACCTCGGCCGATCCGGCGAGGCCGGTCGCGAGGGACGCGGCGGTGAAGACCAGCAGTCCGGCGAGGACGACGCGCTTGGCGCCGATGAGGTCGGCGGTGCGGCCGCCGAGCAGCATCAGCCCGCCGAAGGTGAGGGTGTAGGCGCTGACCGTCCAGGTCACGGCCTGGCGGCTCAGGCCGAGGTCGGTCTCCATGTGCGGCAGGGCGATGGCCACGACGGTGACGTCGAGGATCAGCATGAGCTGGGCCACGCCCAGGAAGCCCAGAATGCGCCAGCGCAGTGGGTGAGGGGATGTCGGTCGTGTCATCATGCCCGCCTAACTCGTACTACGTCATACGAATTCCTGGAGAGTAACACGTATGAGGTAGTACGAGTTAGGATGCGGGCATGCCCACCGCCCCTACCGGCCGCCGGCGGCGCGCGGACGCCGAGCGCAGCATCGCCCGCATCGTGTCCGCGGCCCGCGAGAGCCTGCGCGTCGACCCGAACGCGAGCATCGACGACATCGCCAAGGCCGCCGGCGTCGGGCGGATGACGCTCTACGGCCACTTCCGCAACCGGCGGGAACTGGTCGAGGCGGCCCTGGCGGACGCGCTCCGCGACGGCGAGGAGGTGCTGTCGGACGTCGATCTCGACGGCCCCGCGCGGGACGTCCTGAGCCGGCTGCTCGAATCGAGCTGGGCGCTCGTGGCCGAGTCGACCGCGCTGCTGGCGGCGGCCCAGGGCGTCCTCCCCGCCGGACGCGTCCGCGAGATGCACGCCGGGTCCGCGAAGCGCGTCGAGGAGCTCGTCCGACGCGGCCAGGACGAAGGCGCCTTCCGCACCGACATGCCGATCGACTGGCTGGTCAACGTCGTCCACTACGTCCTGCACGGCGCCGCTGAGGAGAACCGCGCCGGCCGGCTGGAGCCCGGGGAGACCGGCCGGGTCGTGATCGCGACCGTCCAGTCCATCCTGGCCGCGTAGCGGTATCAGCCGACGAACTGGTGGTCGGTCCGGATGCGGCCTTCGGGGTCCAGGTAGAGGACGTCCAGGCCGCCGCCGACGGGCTCGTGCGCGCCGGCCGTCACCATCGACCAGCGGACGGCGACCACGTTCGGCGCCAGGACGACCGGGTCGGCGGCGGCCGCGAAGACATGCTCGCCCGGCGCGATGAACAGCTCGTAAGCCCTGGTGACGCGTGCCTCCAGGGCGTCGTGGCCGCGGACGTCCAGCGGCGGCGCCGGGACGGCGAGCCCGGCGGCGGCGTCCCGGACCGCCTCCGGCGGGTTGACGAGCACGTGCAGCGCGTCCGGTGCCCACAGCTCCCTGATGAGCGCGCTCCGCGCCGCCGGGTCGGGCTCGTTCCACTGGGCGATGTATCGGTCGGTCAGTCGTTTCGCGTCGAAGGTGTCGCTCATGCCGAGCAGTGTGCGGGCCCGGCCTGCGGCTGGGCGATTCCCCGCAGGGAATCGCGGAACGGCGGGCGCACCGTTTGAATGGGAGGCATGACCGTGACGGCGGAACCCGGCCAGTTCGCCCGTGAGCTGCGGCAATGGCGGGCGCGCCGCCGTTTCAGCCAGCTCGACCTGGCGATCCGGGCCGACACGACCCAGCGCCACCTGAGCTTCCTCGAACAGGGACGCTCGCGGCCCGGACGCGCCATGGTGGTGCGGCTCGCCGAGTCCCTGGAACTGCCGCTCCGGGAACGCAACGAGCTGCTGCTGTCCGCCGGCTACGCGCCGGTCTACACGGAGTCGAGGCTGGACGCCCCCGAACTCGGGCCGGTGCGCGAGGCCCTGGAGCGCATCCTGGACGGGCACATGCCGTACCCGGGGGTGGTCGTCCGGCCGTACGGGGAACTGGTCGCCGCCAATCCCGCGTTCGACGTGCTCTCCGAGGGCGCCGCGCCCGCACTGCTGGAACCGCCGGTCAACGTGCTGCGCCTCGCCCTGCATCCGGACGGGATGGCCCGCAGGGTCGGCAACCTGGCCGAGTGGGGCCGCCACATCACCGGCAGCCTGCGCGACCAGGCCCGCCGCGCGCCCGGACCGGGCCTGGCGGAGCTCATCGAAGAGCTGGACGGCTACCTGCCCGAACTGGAGTCGCCCGCCGACCACCTGGGTTTCGCGGTGCCGCTGCTGTTGCGGGTGCCGGAGGGCGAATTGCGGCTCATCACCACGCTGACGTCGTTCGCGACCGCCGTCGACGTGACGCTGTCGGAGCTGCGCCTCGAAGCGTTCCTGCCGGCGGACGAGGCGTCCGCGACCATTCTCAGGCGGCGCGCCGGAGATCAGGCGGGGTGTTCCGCGCAGAAGCAGCCGACGCCCTTTTCGATCCATTCCTGACCGGCCCATTCGGGGTGCCGTTCGACCAGCAGCGCCGAGACCTCTTCGGTGATCGTCCGCTCGCTCACCGCCGTGTCGCGGCGTTTCCAGGTCTCGTCGCGGAGCAGTTCCAGGTAGTCGCGGACGTCCGCCAGGATCCGCGGGCCGCCGATGTCGCCGTGGCCCGGGACGACGACGCGCGGTTGCCCTTCCGCGAGCCGGCGCATGACCTCGATCCAGCGGATCCCGGAGACGTCGGTGTCGTGCGGCGGGAACCACGGGAAGATGGCGAACTGGCCCGTCTCCGCCAGGTCGCCGGTGAACAGGACATCCTCGTCCGGCACCCTGACCACCTGGTCGCCGAGGCTGTGCGCCCGGCCGGTGGCGCGCAGCTCCACGATCCGTCCGCCCAGGTCGAGGTCGTGCGAGGTGCCGTAGACGAGGTCGGGAGCCGGCAGTTCGACGCCCTCCAGCCGGTGTGCGATCGCCTCGTCCAGACCGCGGAACATCTCCAGGTAGGCGGGGCCCTTGCGGGCCAGGTCGTCCGCCTGGCGCTCGTTGACCAGATAGGTCGCCTCGGGGATGAAGGTCTTCGCGCCGAAGGCGTGCTCGGGGTGGAAATGCGTCGTGGTGAGGTAGATCCGGCGTCCCTTCGCGATTTCGGTAGCGAATTTCAGCACGTTCTCTGCATTGTGCGGGCCCATGCCCGTCTCGACTACGAGGACGGCATCGCGGCCCCCGATGATGCCGATGTTCGGAACGAGTTGCACATGGCGGTTCGGTATGACGACGATGTCGCGGGCGATCTCCTCCGCGCCGCTCACCTGGACGATCGGGTCTTCCATATCGGCTCCTGCAATGCGTGAAAGTGCGACCCGTACAGGAGAGCGCGCGGGAGGCTCCGGCGTCCAATACCGGATTATCGGCCCCCATACCCGGCGGGTATCGTCGCGGTGGTGGACCTGCGCACCTTGCAGTACTTCGTGGCGGTCGCCGAGGAGCTCCACTTCGGGCGGGCCGCCGCGCGGCTGCACATGACCCAGCCGCCGTTGAGCCGGGCCGTCAAGCACCTGGAGCGCGACCTCCGCTGCGTCCTGCTGAACCGCACGTCCACGGGGGTGACGCTCACCCCCGCCGGGACGTCCCTCTACGCCGAGGCCCGCGCGCTGCTCGCACACGCCGACCAGGTCCGGGTGCGGGTGGCGGCCGCCGCCGGGACGGACACCGTGACCCTCGGCATGCTCGCCGACAGCGGCGAGCAGGTCGGGGCCGGGATCGCCGCCGAGTACCGGCGGCGGCATCCCGGCATCCGCGTCCGCATCCGCGAGGGCGACTTCGCCGACCCGACCGCGGGGCTGCGCGCCGGACTGGTGGACGCGGCCCTCACGCGGGCCCCGTTCGACGACACCGGCATCGCCACCCGCGTCCTGCGCGAGGACCCGGTGGGCGTAGTCCTGCGCGAGGACGACCCGCTCGCCGACCGGGGCAGCCTGACGCTGGAAGAGCTGGCGGAGCGGCGCTGGTTCCGCTTCCCGGACGGCACCGACCCGGTGTGGCAGGCGTTCTGGAGCGGTCCCTCACCGCATCCGGACGACCCTGTGGTGCGGACCGTCCACGAATGCCTGCAAGCGGTTCTGTGGAACGGCACCGTGGGGCTCACGATCCTCGACCACAAGCTTCCGGACGGACTGGTCTCGGTGCCGCTGGCGGACAAGCCGCCGAGCCGCTTGGTCGTGGCGTGGCCCGCCGCGGACCCGAGCCCGCTCGTCCAGTCCCTCGTGACGCTCGCCGTCGGCGTCGTCTGAGTGTCACGGGACGCCGCGGGACGGCTCGGCGGGCAGGATGGCGGGGTGAACGAACTCGAAGAAGGCACCCGGCCGGCCCTGGACTTCGACAAGCTCGCCGGTGTCGCGGCGACCGGGGCGCGGGTCGTGCCCGTCGTCCTGCAAGACGCGGAGAGCGGCGACGTCCTGTTCATCGGCTACGCGAACGACCAGGCGCTCAAGGCCACGCTGGACGAGCGGATCGCCGTGCTGTGGTCGACGTCCCGCAACGAGCTGTGGCGCAAGGGCGCGACGTCGGGGGACGTGCTGCGGGTGGTCGACGTCCGCGTCAACTGCGAGCAGAACTCCCTGCTCTACCTGGTCGACCGCACGACGGGCGGGGCCTGCCACACCAAGGACGCGTCCGGCCAGGCCCGGCCGACGTGCTACTACCGTTCGGTCACCGACACCGAAACGCTCCGCCACCTCAGTTAGCGGCGGGGAATTCCTCGGTCAGCCAGGTGGAGAGGGTCGTGCGGGCGGCGCTGAGCTGCGCTTCGGTGGGCGGGGTGCCGGTCGCGGTGTTGACCACGAGAGCGAAGTGGACGGCGTTGTCCTGAGCGGTGATCCGCAGTTTCCTGGCCGTCGCGGAACCGGTCTCGGCGACGGCCGCGATCGGGCCGGACGCCGGGACGCCGTTGAGCGTCGCCAGGTCGCTCACAATGGCCGTGCCGGACGGGGCGAAGGAATTCGGCAGGTGCAGTTCGGTCGGTGCGCTCGTACCCGCTGAACGCCAGACGAGAACGCCGTACTGGCGGCCCTGGAGAAGGGCGGCGAGGGACGACGGGGCGGTCAGCCACGCCTTCTCCTGCCCGGTGCCGCCGTAACCGGAACGGGCCAGGTCCTCGAAGGCGAACGCCAGGGTGTCGCCGTTGACGGCGGACGGGTAGAGCCGGTCGAGGACGCGCCGGTCCAGCCGGAGCGCGACGGTTCCCGCGTCGTCGGTGGCCACGACGGAATGGTCCTCGTCGTTCCAGCCGTCGCCTTCGGTCTGCACCTTGTCGGGATTGCCGTTCATCAGCTCGTGGTGCCGGCCGCTGTAGATGTCCCAGTGCCATTGCATGGACGACAGCACCTGCCCGCCGGACGCGGGCGTGCTCCACCAGTTCTTGCCGGGAACGCCGTAGTCCATCGCCTGGTACATGGCGCGGACCATCCACGGGGTGCGGTTGTCGGACATCTTGTTGCCGAATTCCGAGACCAGGGGCGCGGTGCCGAGGTCGGCGGCGCGCTGCCGGATCTCGTTCATCGCGGCGTCGTAGGTGCCGTCGGACGCGGCCGTCGGGTCGAGCGTCATGCGCGCCCCGTCGTAGTAATGGGTGTTGAACACCGTCCGGGTGCCGAGCTGCCCGACGGTCGTCATCCCGCCCTGCTCGAAGAATCCGGTGTTCCAGAAGACGAGCGGCTCGGCGAACGCCGGTTTGGCCGTCCAGCCGGCCTCGTCCATGGCGGTGCGGACGCGCTGGTAGAACGGCATCAGGAGGTTCTTCTCCCAGTCCGTGCCGTTCTTGCCGTCGAGACCGCCGTCGAACGGCTCGTTGAACGCGTCGAGGCCGAGGATGTTGTCGAACGCAGGCTGGGGGAGTTTCTGCTTGAGGTAGGCCATGGTCGCCTTGGCCTGCGCGATGTAGGCGTCCTGGACGCCGATCTGGCCGGCCGGGGTGGTGAGCACGCGGTTGCGCCAGAAGTCGTAGGCGGCCTTGCGCACGGCGGTGTTCGTCTGCATGTTCTGGCCCCACAGGATGCAGATCCCGCACGACTCCTTCGGGTAGCCGCCCGCGTCGATCACCCATTTCGGAGCGCCGTCCCCGGTGTACCAACTGCCGGAGTTGAACAGGTGCGACGAGTACAGATCCTGGTGGTAGTCCAGCAGGATGCGGATCCCCCGGTCGGTGAACGCCCTGATCTGCGCGACGGCCCGGTCGAGATAGGCGTGGTCGATCCGGTCCGGGGCCGGCTGGACGCCCTCCCAGCTGATCAGGAAGCGAACGGCGTTGGCGCCGGTCAGGTCGCGCATCGCCTGCGCCGACTTCGCGGCGTCGGCGGTGCTGCGGAAGGGCAGGAGGCCGTTCTCGTAAAGCTTCGTGCTGCCCGAGACATTGAAGCCGCGCAGTGTGACCTCGCGTCCCGCAGCATCCCGCAGCACCCAATTCCGCTGCTGCGGGGAGACGACGACGTCCGCGTGCGCGGGGGTCGCGGTGATTGCCACCGTGCCCGCGGCGGCGACCATCGCGGCGGCCAGGACGATCCGGAGGGGACGGGCGGACGAAGCGCGCATCGCTGCCATGGCGGGGCCTTTCCGAGGGCTCTTGATCAGCAGTGTGCAAGAACCCTCTTGCATGCGCAAGAACTATCTTGCAGACGTGCCCTCCACCACGCGCGACCGCGTTCTCGACGCCGCCCTGGAGCTGATCCAGGAGCACGGATTCGGCGGCACCACGGTCACCGACATCGAGGAACTGGCCGGGCTCTCCCCCGGCAGCGGCAGCTTCTACCGGCATTTCCGCTCGAAGGAGGAGGTGTTCCGCGCCGTCCTGGAGCGGGAACTGGACCGGGCCCGGCGGCACCGCGAGGAGTTCGAGCGTGGCCCCGTCGACGACGATCCGCGCGCCGCGCTGGCCCGCCGGCTCGTCCAGCAGCTCGACTACCTGGCGCGGGTCCGGCCGCTGATCAACCTGCTGGCGCGGGAGCACGGCCGGTTCCCCGAGGTGACGCGCCGGATCCGCAGCGTCCTGGTCGACCGGGGCATCGCCGAGGAGGCCGAGCACCTGACCCGCGACATGCCGGACGGGGACGGCCACGCCGACCCGCACGCCCTGCTCGCGGTCGTGGTGTCCGCGCTGACCGGGTACGAGCTGTCCCGCGGCTTCTTCGGCCGCCCGCCGGCGGACGTCGCCCCCGAGCGGTTCGCCGCCGCCCTCGCCGCCCTCATCACCGACCCTCCGGGCGGCGACGCGCCGTCATGAGATGGGCCGGATGCGGTCACGGACTGGAGCCGTCCCCGCTCGGCTGCGACTTTTGATCGCAGTGGGCCCCGCGCTCCGCCGGGGCAGGCCGCGCTGACGAGTCGGGGGTCCGGGTATGCGGCGACTGATCGCGGCCTGGACGGCGGCGGTGGCGACGGCGTGCGCCGCGCTCGGCGGCTGCGGCGACGGCGAGGCGGCGACCATCCTCGGCAAGGGCACGCTGGTGGCGGGCGTCCGGCCGGACCTGCCCGGCATCGGGTTCAGGCGCCCCGACGGGACGTTCGAGGGCCTGGACGTGGACGTGTCCCGCTACCTCGCCCGGCGGCTGGGGAAGCGGGTCCGCTTCGCCCCGGCGCTGGCGCGCGACCGCGAGCGCCTGCTCCGCGAGGGCAATGTCGACATGGTCCTGACGTTCTGGCTGGAGCCCGAGTGGAAGCAGCGCCTCGCGTTCGCCGGGCCGTACCTGCTGTCGTACCAGGACATCCTCGTCCGGGACACCGAGAAGGCCGTGCGCGGCGTGCGCGACCTCCAGGGGCGCAAGATCTGCGCCGTTACCGGGTCGGGCGCCGCCGAGGCCGTCACCGTGGAGCGGCAGGTGCCGGCGGTGCCGGTCGCGGCGCGGTCCTACGCCGACTGCATGACCATGCTGCGGGACGGCCGGATCGACGCGATCACCACGAACGACACGATCCTGGCCGGGCTGAAGACCCGGGAGGGCGCCGGGTTCCGGCTGCTGAACGCCAGGTTCGGCGAGCGGCGCACCGGTATCGCGATCCGCAAGGGCGATCCCGAGGGGTGCGAGGCCCTGAACCGGGCCATCACCCAGATGTACCAGGACGGGGCGATGGAGAAGTTCATGAGCAGATGGTTCGCCACGTCCGGCCTCGACCTGTCGGACCTGGAGGTCCCCCAGTTCGAGGGCTGCCTCTGACCGCCGCCGGCGCGGTCACTCGGGCCGGCCGCCGACGCCTTCCGGGGTACCGGCCATGGGGGCGCCCTTCTCGACGCTCTGGCTCTTGCCCTTGGTGGGCGTGGCGCTCGGCTTCTTGCCGTTGCTGCTGCCGGGGCCGCGCGGCGGCGGGCTGGTGCTGTGCGATTTCGGGCTCTGCGACGACCTGCCCGGCGAGGTCGGCCTGCCGTGCTCCCCGTTCGGCGCGGACGAGGAGGCTCCGGGCGTCGAGGACGACGGGGCGGCCGAGGACGACGGGGCGGCCGAGGACGACGCCTCCGACGAGGAGGGCGACGGGCTGGGCAGGGGCGACGGCGAGTACTGCGTCGCCGGGGTGCTGTCGTGGCCGCCGCTCTCCTGCTCCTGATGCGTCGGGGACGGCGCGGGCGCCGGTTCAATGCCGGGGAAGTGCCCCGTCGCGTAGGCGACGCCGCCCGTCAGCACCAGCAGCGCGCCGCCGACCAGCGCGATGACCTTGGCGGTCAGGAAGCGGCGCAGCGCCGCCAGCCGGGACGGCCGGGCCGCCGGCGGGGCGGACCGGAACGCGGCCGTGGCGGCGTCCTCGCCCGCGATCTCCGCCGGGCGGGCGGGGGCGGCGGCCGACGCGAGCAGAGCGTGCAGGGCGGCGTGCTCGCCGGCGTGCCCGCCGGCACTGTCGAGCAGGCGCTCGGCGGTGCGCTGGTCGAGCCGTCCGGCCTCGGTGTGGTCGCTCATGACACCCCTTCAGCGCCCGTACCGCCGCTTTTGTCACCCCGGACCAGCGGCCGCTCGGCGCCGGCGTCCGACAGCCGGTCGGCGAGGCGGCGCAGGCCGCGGTAGGCGGCGGTGCGGACGGCGCCCGAGCGCTTGCCGAGGACCTTGCCCGCGGACTTGGCGTCCAGGCCCACGACGACGCGCAGCAGCACCGCCTCGGCCTGGTCGCGGGGGAGTTCGGAGATCAGCCGGAGTGCCTCCTCGGTGGCGATGCCGTCCAGCGCGTCGAGTTCGGTGTCGCCGTCCGCGGCCATCGTGACCAGCTCCTCGACGGGCAGGTCGGAGCCGGGGCGGCGGGACTTGCGGCGCAGGTGGTCCAGCGCGCGGTGCCGGGTGATCGTCGCGGTCCAGCCGCGGAAGCCGTCGAGGTCGCCGCGGAAGGAGCGCAGGTCGCGGGCGATCTGCAGCCACGCCTCCGACGTCACGTCCTCGGCGTCCGCGCCGACGATCGCGCCGGCGAACCGGATCAGCCGGGGCTGGACATCGCGGTAGAGCATGCGGAAGGACTCCTCGTCGCCGTCCTGCGCCGCCCGCAGCGCACGACCGAGTTCCTCCTCGCCCATCGCGCCATTGTGCAGAAAATCTCCCGGTGGTGTGACACGTACCCGTGGGTCGGCGCTGAACGAATGACTCCCGCGCCGCCGGGACGTCCTCTCCCCGCCCCAGAGTGATGGACGAGAATGAACGGCAACAGCTCGCAGGATCGGGACGAACTCCTCGTAACGGGCATCCCGCCCGCCGCGGAACCGGTGCCCGGCCCGCTGACGGACCCCTCGGCCGACCCCGCCACCGAGACGAAACCGTTAACGGCCGCGGCGCCCGTTTTCGTCGACGCGTCCGGATGGCGGACGCGCCTCGGGCGGCGGCTGGGCCTGCTCACCGGCGCGCTGCTCATTGTCTTCTTGGGCGCGCTGGCCCTTGGCATGACGACGGGGACCGATGTGCCGTTGACGCCATGGAGCGAGCCGTCCCCGCACCCGCGCGTGCAGGTGAGCCATCCACCCGAGGCCAAGCCGACCGTGACCGACAGGCCCGAACCGCCCGCCGCCGTTAGGCCGACACCCACCAGGCGGGTCGCGGCTCCGGCTCCCCCTGCGACGCCCAAGCCGTCGTCTACGCCGGCGACGACTCCGGCCAGGGCCGCGTCCACGAGCCACCCGGGCAAGTCCACGGCGGAACCCCCGGCGTGGGGACGCAACAAGAAGAAGCCCTGACCGTGCGGCGCAGCGAACCGCGAGGCCACTGGATCCTGCTCCTGCTCGGCGGGCTGGCGCTCGCCGTGCTCCTTCTGCTGGACGGCTTCGCGAACGGCGCCGTGGGCGAGGCGCCCAGGGACGAGCCCGCGCACCCCGCCCCGGCCCCGTCCCGGGCGCTCACCGGCGGGCCCGTGCTGAACCTCGCGGACGCCACGCCCCGCAGCCGCCGCATGCCGCCGAAGACGATCGCGCTGACGTTCGACGACGGCCCCGACCCCGAGTGGACGCCGCGGATCCTGGACGTCCTGCGCCGCCACAACGCCCGCGCGACGTTCTTCACGGTCGGCGCGCGCGTCGCCGAGAACCCGGCGCTGACCCGCCGGATCCTCCGCGAGGGCCACGAGATCGGCTCGCACACCTACACGCACGCCGACCTCGCCACCGCGCCCGCGTGGCGCGGGCGCCTGGAACTGGACCTCACGCAGCGGGCGCTGGCGGGCGCGGCCGGCGTCCACACCCGGCTGATGCGGATGCCGTACTCGTCCCGCCCGGACGGCCTGACGGCGCCGGAGTGGCGGGCCGCCGAGCGGGCGGGCGCGGACGGGTACATCGTCGTCCTCACCGACCGCGACACCGAGGACTGGGCGCGGCCCGGCACCGACGCCATCGTCCGGACGGCGCTGGCGGCGGAGCGGCGCGGCGAGGGCGCGGTGGTGATGCTGCACGACTCGGGCGGCGACCGGGCCGAGACCGTCGCGGCCGTCGAGCGGATCCTGGACCGGCTCCAGCCGCAGGGGTACCGCTTCACGACGGTCACCGGGGCGCTCGGCATGCCTGCGGCGGAGGTCGCCGTCCCGGCCCGCGAGAAGGCCGTCGGCTGGACGCTGGTCGGCGCACAGCGCGCCGCGTCGGCGCTCACCGGAACGATGGGCGCCCTGTTCGCCGTCGCCGGGCTCCTCTACGTGCTGCGGCTGTTGCTGCTGCTGGTGTTCGCGCACGTCCACATGCGCCGCGTCCGCCGGCCGGGCCCGCCGGCCATGCCGGACATCGGGGAGCCGGGGGAGCTGCCGCCCGACCCGTTCCCGCCCGTGTCGGTGGTCGTCCCCGCCTACAACGAGGAGGCGGGCATCGCGGCGACGGTCGCGTCCCTCCTGGACACCGACTATCCGGGCAGCGTCGAGGTGATCGTGGTGGACGACGGCTCCGCCGACCGCACCGCCGCGATCGTCGAGGACCTCGGCCTGCCGGGCGTCCACCTGATCCGCAAGCCGAACGGCGGCAAGCCGAGCGCGCTCAACGCCGGCCTGTTCGTGGCCCGGGCCGACGTCATGGTGCTCGTGGACGGCGACACCGTCTTCCAGCGCGACACCCTCCGGCACCTCGTCGCGCCGTTCACGGACCCGAGGGTGGGCGCGGTCAGCGGCAACACCAAGGTCGCCAACCGGGGCGGCATCCTCGGACGCTGGCAGCACATCGAGTACGTCATCGGCTTCAACCTCGACCGGCGCATGTTCGACGTCCTGCAGTGCATGCCGACGGTCCCCGGCGCGATCGGCGCCTTCCGCAGGAAGGTCCTGGCCGAGGTGGAGTGCGTGCCAGACGACACCCTGGCCGAGGACACCGACCTCACCATGGCCATATGCCGCACTGGCGCGCGCGTGGTCTACGAGGAGAAGGCCATCGCCTGGACGGAGGCCCCGTCGTCCCTCCGGCAGCTGTGGAGGCAGCGCTACCGCTGGTGCTACGGGACGATGCAGGCGATGTGGAAGCACCGCCGCTCCCTCATAGAGCGCGGTGACTCGGGACGCTTCGGACGCCGCTGCCTCCCCTACCTGACGGTGTTCCAGGTGCTCCTTCCGCTGTTCGCGCCCGCCGTGGACCTGTTCGCCCTGTTCGGCCTGGTCTTCCTCGACCCGACCCTGCCCGTCCTCACCTGGACGGCGTTCGTCGCCGCGCAGGCCGCCGCCGGTGCCTACGCCCTATGGCTGGACGGCGAGTCCGTGCGTCCGCTGTGGGCGCTGCCGCTCCAGCAGTTCGTCTACCGGCAGCTGATGTACCTGGTGGTCGTCCAGTCCGTGGTCACCGCGCTCCTGGGGGCGCGCCTGGGCTGGCACACGATCCGGCGTACCGGGACCTTCGCGGAAGGCCGGGAACAATCCTGGGGGCCCGTCGGTTACACATGATGGCCGATGTGCCTGGTGTCCCCGGGCCTCACCTATTGCCTTCACGGAATACCGTTCGGCTGGAGCCGTGTTGTGCCTTTCGCCGAGAGGCGACCCGCACATCGGCCGCACGACCAGGGCCCCGCCGGGTCTCACGATCCGGCGGGGTCTGGTCATGTCCGGGCCCATACACAGGCCACGCCGGCCATGTCCAGGTCAGGGCGGGTCTGGGGCAGACTGGCGGCCATGAGTCTCGCCGCACATCTGGAAGAACTCGGCCGTCCCCTCGTGGAGGAGCAGCTCAAGCACCCCACCGTGGCGGGCATCGCCCAAGGGAACCTTGACGAGGCCGTATTCCGCTCCTGGCTCGAACAGGACTACCTCTACCTGCACGACTACGTGCGCGTCTTCTCGCGCCTCGCCTGGCAGGCCCCGGACCCCCATCTGGGCGACCTTGTAGACCTCGCCTACTCGACCTTCCACGACGAGATGGAGCTGCACCGCACTCTCTCCGCCGAGTTCAACGCCGACCTGGATGGCGCCAAGAAGGGCCCCGCCTGCGTCGCCTACACTTCGTTCCTCCTGGAGAGCGCCGCCGTCTATGACGAGGGCCTGGCCGCCCTGTACCCCTGCATGTGGGGCTACTCCACGCTCGGGCAGAGGCTCGCCGAGAACCCGCCGTCAGAGCCGCGCTACCGCCGCTGGGTCGACACCTACGCCGACCCAGGCTTCGCCGAGCTGACCGCCCGCATCGCGCAGATGATCGATGAGTCCGGGGCGGACACCGAGACGGCCGAGCGCTTCTTCCTGGAGGGCATGCGCCACGAACTCGCCTTCTGGGACGTCCCTCTGTAGGCGCCCTCCAGGTCCGCTCTAGACGTCAGCGGCGGCGAGGGCCGGGTAGTCGACGTAGCCCTCGCCGCCCCCGCCGTAGACCAGCCCTGGGATGTGCCGGTTGAGCGGCGCGTCCGCGGCGAAGCGGGCCGGCAGGTCCGGGTTGGCGATGAACAGCCGCCCGAAGGAGAACAGGTCGGCCAGCCCCACCGCCACGACCTCCTCACCGGCCCGCTGCGTCGTCGGCTCCGGCCCGTTGAAGTTCCCGATCAGGGTGCCCGACCAGCGCGGGCGCAGGTCGGCCAGCGCCCCGTAGGCGCCCCGCTCGATGACGTGCAGGTAGGCGAGGCCGAGCGGGTCGAGGGCGTCGACGAGCGCCCGGTAGGTGCCCTGCGGGTCCTCCTCGGCGATCTCGTTCTCCGGGTTGTGCGGCGAGACGCGCAGCCCGACCCGTCCGGGCCCCACCTCGGCGGCCACGGCCTCCACCACGTCCAGCGCGAACCGCAGGCGCCCGTTGCGGGACCCGCCGAAGCGGTCGGCGCGCCGGTTGGTGTTCTCGGCGAGGAACTGCTGGATCAGGTAGCCGTTCGCGCCGTGCACCTCCACGCCGTCGAACCCCGCGCGGATCGCGTTGCGGGCCGCCGCCGCGAAGTCGGCGACCGCCGCCTCCGCCTCGGCGGTGGTCATGGCGCGCGGCGTGACGTGCCCGACGTCGCCGTCGGCGGTGTAGATCGGCTCGCCCTGGATCCGGACGGCCGAGGGCGCGACCGGTGTCGCCCCGTCCGGCAGGGTGAGCGGGTGCGTCATCCGTCCCACATGCCAGAGCTGGGCGAAGATCGTCCCGCCGGCCGCGTGGACGGCCGCGGTGACCTCGCGCCACCCCGCGACCTGCGCGTCCGTGACCAGGCCGGGGATGCCGGGCCCGCCCTTGCCGAGGACGTGCGGCCACAGCCCCTCGGTGACGATCAGCCCGGCCGACGCGCGCTGCGCGTAGTAGGTGCCGGTCAGCGGGTGCGGGACGCCGGTGGCGTCGTCCGCGCGCCCGCGCGTCATCGGCGCCATGACGATCCGGTTGGGAAGCGCGAGGTGCGGGCCTTCGTAGGGGGTCAGCAGCGTGCCGGTCATCGTGTTCACCTCTCGACCGCGACGGCTTCGACTTCGATCCGCCAGTCGGGCTGGGCCAGGGAGCTCACTTCCAGGAGCGTGTCGGCGGGGTAGGGCTCGCTGAGGAACTCCTCGCGGAGCCGGATCACGTCGTCGAGGTCGGCCGCCATGTCCCGGACGAAGATGCCGATCTTCACGACGTCGGTCAGGTCGGCGCCCGCCGCCGCCAGCACCCGCTGGACGTTGCGGAACGCCTGGCGCCCCTGGTCGAGGAAGCCGCCGGGCACCGTCCGGCCCTGCTCGTCGATGCCGGCCTGCCCGGAGACGTAGATGAACCCGCCGGCCCGGATCGCCTGCGAGATCCGGTACGGCTCGTACCAGTCGGGGGTGGTGGCGACGCGCTCGATCATGACGGACTCCCATTTGCATGTACATGCATGCCTTGTATGTGCATGCAGATATTCGCACTGCATGTAAGCTGGTGTCAACCAGGAAGCGGGTGCGGGATGAGCGTGGACGAGAAGGCGCCGGTCACGGCGGACGGTCTGCTCTGGGACGGCGTCGTGACCCTGCACGGGCGCGTCGAGCACCGGCTCTCCAAGGCGCTGCAGAGCCGCCATGGCATCGGCCTGTCGGAGTACCGGGCGCTGTGCCGGCTGTCCCGCGCCGCCGACGGCGAGCTGCGCATGCAGGAGCTGGCCGACCTCATCGGCCTCAACCAGAGCTCCGTCAGCCGGCTGGTCGCCCGGCTGGAGACCGCCGGGCTCACCCGCCGCGACATGTGCCCCAAGGACCGCCGCGGCGTCTACACCGTCATCACCGACGAGGGGCGCACCGTCCAGGCGAACGCCGCCCCCACCTACGCCGAGACCCTCACCGCGGCCCTCGACGACGCCGCCGACGATCCTTCCCTCGCGCCGCTGCTGGCCGTCCTGCGCCCCTGACCTCCGAGAACGCCGAAGCGCGCGACCCCTGTGGACAGGGGCCGCGCGCTTCGCGGTTCCGGTTCCGGCTCAGCCGGCCGCCGACGGGGCGTCGCCGCCGGTCAGCGGCTTGAACCGCCGCAGGCGCAGGCTGTTGCTGACCACGAAGACCGAGGAGAACGCCATCGCGCCACCGGCGATCATCGGGGTGAGCAGGCCGGTCGCCGCGAGCGGCAGCGCCGCCACGTTGTAGGCGAACGCCCAGAACAGGTTCCCCTTGATCGTGCCGAGCGTGCGGCGCGACAGCCGGATCGCGTCGGCCGCGGCCCGCAGGTCGCCCCGGACCAGGGTCAGGTCGGACGCCTCGATCGCCACGTCCGTCCCGGTGCCCATCGCGAGCCCCAGGTCGGCCTGGGCGAGCGCGGCGGCGTCGTTGACCCCGTCGCCGACCATCGCCACGGTCCGGCCCTCGGACTGCAGGCGCTTGACGACGTCCACCTTGTCCTGCGGCAGGACCTCGGCGATGACCTCCTCGATCCCGACGGCGTCCGCGACCGTGCGGGCCACGGTCTCGTTGTCGCCGGTCAGCAGGACCGGGCGCAGCCCGAGCGCCGTGAGCTGCTCGATCGCCTCCCGCGAGGTCGGCTTCACCTGGTCGGCGACCGTGATCACCGCGCGGGCCGCGCCGTCCCAGCCGACCGCGACGGCGGTGCGGCCGAGCGCCTGCGCCTCCGCCATGGCGCGCTCCAGCTCGGGCGTGAGGTGCTGCGACCACTCGGCGAGCAGCCGCGGGCGCCCCGCGAGGACGCCGTGGCCGTCCACCATCCCCTGGACGCCGAGGCCCTCGACGTTGGCGAAGTCCTCGACCGTGCCCAGCTCGCCGACCCGGTCGGCGGCGCCGCGCGCGATCGCCTGCGCGATCGGGTGCTCGGACGCGTTCTCCAGCGCCCCCGCCAGCCGGAGCACCTCGTCCTCGGACACCCCGTCGGCCGTGATGACGTCGACCAGGGCCATCTTCCCGGTGGTGACCGTGCCGGTCTTGTCCAGGACGACGGTGTCGATGGCGCGGGTGGACTCCAGCACCTCCGGGCCCTTGATCAGGATGCCGAGCTGCGCGCCGCGCCCCGTCCCGACCATGAGGGCGGTCGGGGTGGCGAGGCCGAGGGCGCAGGGGCAGGCGATGATCAGCACGGCGACCGCGGCGGTGAACGCGCCGGCGAGCGGCTCGCCGGTGCCGATCCAGAAGCCGAGCGTGCCGATCGCGAGCGCGATCACGATCGGGACGAAGATCCCGGAGATCCGGTCGGCGAGCCGCTGCACCTGCGCCTTGCCGGTCTGCGCCTCCTCCACGAGCCGCGCCATCTGCGCGAGCTGGGTGTCGGCGCCGACCCGCGTCGCGCGGACCAGCAGCCGGCCGCCGGCGTTCACCGTCGCGCCGACCACCGCGTCGCCCGGCCCGACCTCGACCGGGACCGACTCGCCGGTCAGCATGGACGCGTCCACGGCGGACGAGCCCTCCTCGACCGTCCCGTCCGTGGCGATCTTCTCGCCGGGGCGGACGACGAACACGTCCCCCGCCGCGAGGCTGTCGACCGGGATCCGCTCCTCGCGGCCGTCCCGGACGACCGAGACCTCCTTGGCGCCGAGCTCCAGCAGGGCGCGCAGGGCGGCACCGGCGCGGCGCTTGGACCGCGTCTCGAAGTAGCGCCCGGCCAGGATGAACATGGTCACGCCGGCCGCGGCCTCAAGGTAGATGTTCATCGACCCGTCGGAGCGGGTCATCGAGAACTCGAAGCCGTGCTTGATCCCGATCTCGCCGGCGGTGCCGAAGAACAGCGCCCACAGCGACCAGCCGAGCGCGGCGATCGTGCCGAGCGAGATCAGCGTGTCCATGGTCGCCGCGCCGTGCCGCAGGTTGATCGCGGCGGCGCGGTGGAACGGCCAGCCCGCGTACACCACGACGGGCGCGGCGAGCGTCAGTGACAGCCACTGCCACGCGTCGAACTGCAGCGCCGGGACCATCGCCATGGCGATGACCGGCACCGACAGCACGACCGAGGTGATCAGCCGCTGCCGCAGCGGGCGGAGCCCGTCGTCCGGCTCCGGCTCGTCCCCGCCGCCCGCGTCCGACCGGGGCGGGGCGGGAAGCTCGGCGCTGTAGCCGGCCTTCTCGACGGTGGCGATCAGCTCGTCCGGGGACACCCCGGGGGCGAACTCGACGCTGGCCTTCTCGGTGGCGTAGTTGACCGTCGCGGTCACGCCGTCCATCTTGTTGAGCTTCTTCTCGATGCGGTTGGCGCACGACGCGCACGTCATCCCGCCGATCGCCAGCTCGATACGCGCGGACTCGATGTCCGTGCTCATCGCTCCTCCTCTGCCTCGATCGAGTGGGACGTTCAGTGCGTGTGCGGCGTGTCGTCGTGCCCCTGCCCCGGCTTCTCCGTGGGCTTGTCCGTGGGCTGCTCGGCCGGGGCGGTGTGCCCGGCGTGCACGGTGAACTCGGCCGTGCGGACCTTGTCGCCGTGCTTGAAGTCCAGGTAGAGACGGTATGCGCCGGTGCTGGGCGCTTCGGCGAAGAACGTGATGCCGGGGCCCGGCTTGGTCTTCCCGTCGCCCGGCTCCCCGTCCGGGTGGACGTGGAGGTAGGCGAGGTCGCCCTGCCGCAGCGCGACCAGGTGGCCGTACGCCTCCAGGTACGGCTGCAGGTCGGTGACCGGCTTGCCGTCCTTGCTCACCGTCAGGGTGAGTTCGGTGGACTTGCCGGGTGTGAGACCGCCGGTGAGCGCGACCTCGTACCCGTCGACCTTCGCGACCTGCGCGGGCTTCGGCAGCGGCGCCGGCCGCAGGTCGCCCGGGGCGAAGATGTCGGCGCCCAGGGTGAGCTGCCGCGCCGCGCCGTCCGGCTGGATGTCGGTGAAGAACCGGTACACGCCGGGCTCGGGCAGCTCGATCGGGACGCTCCAGACCCCGCCCCCGATCTCGGTCGGGTGCAGGTGCTGGAAGCCGGACAGGTCGCGCTGCGCGACGATCAGGTGCAGCCGCTTGCCGTGCAGCGGCGTGAACCCGGTGACCGGCTTGCCGTCCGGCCCGTTGATGGTGAACCGGAAGTCGGTCTTCTCGCCGGGGGTGACGGTGGTCGTGCGCGGGGCCAGCGTGTAGCCGTCCTCGGAGACCTGGAGGCCGCCGGGGGCGTGCGACGCCGCGCCGCCGTCCCCGCCGTGCCCGCCGCCGTGGTCGCCGCCCTCATGGGACGCCATCTCGGCGGTGCCGCCGACGGGTCCGACCGCCTTGCCGACTCCGGCGGCGCCGCCGAAGACGACGGCGAGGCCCAGGGCGTACGCGCCGACCTTGGTCGCGCTGTTCATGCCGATCCACTCCACTCGCTGTTCGTCCGGGCGCGCCCCCGGGGCGGGGGGCGCGCGCCGGTCATGACTGCAGCTGGTATCCGGCCTCTTCGACGGCGCCCTTGACCTGGGCGTCGTCGAGCGGGGCCTCGCTGGTGACGGTGACCGCGCCGGTCTTGAGGTCGACGTCGACGGCGGTGACGCCGGCGATCTGCTCGACCTCCTCGGTGACCGAGCTCACGCAGTGGCCGCAGGTCATACCGGTGACGGTGTAGGTGGCGGTGCTCATCGGCATCTCCTTCGCTTTCCGGATATTTACCCCTGGGGGGTATCTTCCACGCCTCATGCTGCCATAACGCTGTACCCCCTCGCAACCGGTACCCCCTACGGGTTATTTCGAGATCCGGGTCACACGCGCTCCCCAGGGTTTTCCACAGGTGTCCACAGGCCTGTGGACGAACCCCCGGCCGGTTCGCCGATACTGGGGTCATGCCTGAGCTACCCGAGGTCGAGGCGCTGGCGGGGTTCCTGCGGGAACGCGCGGTCGGCCACGCCGTCGCCCGCGTCGATGTTCTCGCCATCTCCGCCCTGAAGACCTATGACCCGCCGGTGACGGCGCTGGGCGGGCTGACCGTCACCGGCGCGTCCCGGCACGGCAAGTTCCTCGACCTGGACGTCGACGGGCTGCACCTCGTCATCCACCTCGCCCGCGCCGGCTGGCTGCGCTGGCGGGACGAGATCCCCGCCAGGCCCGTCCGGCCGGGCGGCAAGAACCCGCTCGCCCTGCGCGTCCACCTGGACGACGGCTCGGGCTTCGACCTCACCGAGGCGGGCACGAAGAAGGGCCTCGCGGTCTACGTCGTCCGCGACCCGTCCGACGTGCCCGGCGTCGCGACGCTCGGCCCCGACCCCCTGGACGACGCCTTCACCACCGAGGCGCTCGCCGCGATCCTGAACGGCAAGCGCACCCAGATCAAGGGCCTGCTGCGCGACCAGAAGGTGATCGCCGGCATCGGCAACGCCTACTCCGACGAGGTCCTGCACGCGGCGAAGATGTCCCCCTTCAAGATCGCCGCCACGCTGACCGAGGAGGACGTGGCCGTCCTGCACGAGGCGATCGTCACCACGCTCCGGGACGCCGTCGAGCGCTCGCGCGGCCTGGAGGCCCAGGACCTCAAGGGCGAGAAGAAGACCGGCCTGCGCGTGCACGGCAAGGCCGGCCAGAAATGCCCGGTCTGCGGCGACACGATCCGCGAGGTGTCGTTCGCCGACTCGGCGCTCCAGTACTGCCCGACCTGCCAGACCGGCGGCAAGCCGCTGGCCGACCGCCGGATGTCGCGCCTGCTGAAGTGAACCGGCCCGGCTGAATCCGGCCGCCCGGCCGGGATACGGCGGCGAGGCGGCGTATCGTGTCGCGAGCAACCCCCCGCTGATCACCTCGGTCAGGAGCCGCCATGGGATACCCCCCACCCCCACCCTCGGGCCCCGGCGGCCCCGGTTACGGTCCACCGCACCCCGGCTACGGCGGCCCCCAGCACGGCGGCGCCCCGCCCGCCCAGCCGTACGTGCCAGCCCGTCCCACCCCCGGGTACGGGCCCCCGCCGCAGCAGCAGGTGCCCCAGCAGGCCGCCCCCGACCTCTACGCCTCGCCGATCCTCGTCTACGACCAGCCCGCGCAGTTCTTCTCCACCGAAGCGAACTACACGATCTGGAGCCCGCAGGGGCAGCCCTCCGCCTACGTGCGCGAAGAGGGCGTGAGCGGCGCGAAGAAGGCGTTCCGCGTCCTCAACCAGGCGAGCCAGACCAAGGCCGAGCGGAAGCTGACCATCTACCGCCCCGACGGGATGCCGTACTTCCTCTTCTACAAGCCGTACGGATTCATGGGCACGCCCCAGATGCAGGTGCTCACTCCACAGGGCGGTCTCATCGGATACCTGCGCAAGCGGGCGCTGCGTGGCTGGGAGATCCTGACCGCGCACGAGCAGCAGATCGGCTACTACGAACTGCTCAGCGGCCGCGTCACCGACTGGCAGCAGCAGGAGATCGCCCGCATCCAGCGCGGCTTCGACGGCTACGGCGAGTTCCTGTCGCAGATGTTCACCGGCGCCGACCGCTACGTCCTGCAGATGTACGCGCAGCAGGCGGAGCCGATGCGCACCCTCATCCTGGCCTGCCCCCTCGCCTTCGACACCGCCGTCTCCCAGAACCGCAGCATCGGCGGCTGGATCTAGCCGCATCGGCTGGCGGCGCCGCCCAGGCCCCCGGCGCCGCCACCCGATGCACCTCATCTCCGTGGGAGTGAGCGGAGCCTCCCAAGCGCCCGCCCTCGAGTCGGATGAACGGATGCTGTGGGGGCCGTGCCCAACCGGGCCTCGATCTCGACAACCGTGCCGCCGAGGTCATGGCATGGCCGCAACGGGTCGCCGTCGGACGCGATGAACCACGGCACGCCACCCGTTCCGGCCTTGACGTTCACGCACACCTCGACCCTGGGCGCGAGAACGAGCAGTACCGGCGGGACGCTGTCATACTGCCCCCGCGTAGACCAGCCCGCCGCAGCGAGCGCTTGGCCCAAGGCGCCGAGGTGGTCGGCTGCGTTCACATGTCCCGCCATGTCACCGCACCGGTCGTCCCGTCCCGCCACGCCTCACCGACGTGACCGAGTTCGACGTACTTCGCGAACCCGACCGGCGACAGCCCGACACGCCGCACTACCCCGCGCGTACCGCCTTCCGCCTCGCGAAGCGCGTTGTGGACGTCCCTGATCGCCTTGACGCGGTCGTCGGTGACGCCACCTCGTCCACCATCGCCAGACGGGACGTCCCACGCGTACAACTCCACTGGACCGCCCAGGTAGAAACCCATCACCGGACGTACCCGCCGCGCGCGACCCGACTCGACACGCCCATGGTGGACGGGACGTCCGCCCGCCCGGCCTGCGGTATGACCGCAGACCCCGCTGGACGGACGGCGAGCCCCGCACGGATCTCGTCGGCGAGTTGCCGAGGACTGTCGGCTTCCAGAAGCCGATCGCCCAGCATGGCCCACCAGTGCCCGGTGCGCCTGCCGAACCACGCGATCACACCGGGGAACAGCCTCTCCAACTCCCGCCTGACCTGTTCGGTGCGCACGTCGGTCCGTCCCGAGCGGGCGGCTTCCGCTACGTTGCACATGGATCGGGGCTCCTTCCGATCAAGGCCCCGGCCGGTGCTGCTATCACCGCGTCCGGGGCCGCCTTGTCTCTGAGTGTGGCGCTCGGTGTCCGTCCCTGGACTGCTGAGACTCTTGCTACGGCCACTTGTGTGCGCCATCCCGAAAAGATTCTGGTGATGCTCTGAGCTGTCCGTCAA
This sequence comes from Actinomadura sp. NAK00032, assembly GCF_013364275.1. Classification (NCBI taxonomy): domain Bacteria; kingdom Bacillati; phylum Actinomycetota; class Actinomycetes; order Streptosporangiales; family Thermomonosporaceae; genus Actinomadura; species Actinomadura sp. NAK00032. The sequence continues at coordinate 155,594 of NZ_CP054932.1, forward strand.
TGCACTGTGCATGATCTTTTTGACTTTCTGTTGTATAGACTGTGCACAGAGCAACGCATTTCCGGCACACTAGGGGCCATGGCACCGGTACCCCACAGCCTCACCGCACGCGGCCGCCGACTGGCCCGCGAACTCAAAGCCCACCGCGAGCGCGCCGGGATGACACTCGACCAGGCTGCGGCGGCCCTGGGCTGGAACCGGTTCAAGCTCGGCCGTATCGAGGCCGGCAAGACCAAGGCCACGGCGGCGGACGTGGAGCGCATCCTCGACCTCTACGGCACCGAAGACTTCGTCCACGCCGCACTCATCCAACTGGCACGCGACGCGGGCCGACGCGGCTGGTGGACCGCCTACTCCGGCGTGTTCACCGGCGGATACGTCAGCCTCGAAGACGAAGCATCAGAGATCCGCACCTACCACGTCCAACTCGTCCCCGGGCTCCTCCAGACCGAGGACTACGCACGGGCCATCATCTCCGCCGGCATCCCCGACGACCCAGACGAGGTCAACAAACGGCTCCACGCCCGCATGGCACGCAAGACACTGCTCAGCCGCCCGGATGCACCCACTCTCAGAACCGTCCTCGCCGAATCAGCGCTCCGGCAACTCATCGGCGGCCCGCAGGTGATGCGCGACCAACTCACCGAACTCAACCGTGCCGCCCAGCGCTCCAACATCGACGTCCGCGCTCTTCCCTACACGGTCGGTGCCCACGCCGGAGCCGAAGGCTCCTTCGTCATACTTGGCTACGCCGACCCGCTGGATCCCGACATCGGCTACTCCGAAGGCATCTACGGCAACGTCTACATCGAAGGTGCCGACCATGTCGCCCGCTGCAACGCCGCGTTCGACGCCATCTGGGGCGCTGCGCTTGGCGAGGAGCAGAGCGCGGCCCTTATCGCCGCAATAGCCGCAGACCTGTAGATAACCTGACCCCATGCATCCCTCCGCAGACTCGCCCACCGCGGTCTGGCGGAAGAGTTCCAAGAGCACTGCGACAGGCAACGAGTGCGTCGAACTCACCGCCATGACCGGGCTCATCGCCGTCCGTGACTCCGCCGATCCTGACGGACCCAAGCTGGCGTTCACATCATCCGCCTGGCGGGAGTTCATGACCCGTGTGAAGAGCGGCCAGAGGCTCGATCAGACCAGGTGACGTGCGTCCCAGACGCGCGGAAGCCGGGCGCGTACCGCCATCGCGTCATCAAGATCGAGCCGCTCTTCCCCGAGACGGATTCCCGGCTCGGCCACATGCCGGATCTCGGCGGGATGCTCGACTCCCTTGGCCGCAGAAGCCGCCCAGCCCACAACCCCATCGAGTTGCTCGGCCACGGCCCAGGCAGTTGCCAGTAGCTCACCCGCGAGGTCCGCAAGGTTGTCCGGATCATCGACGACGGCCTTGAACGCCGCACGACCGCGAGTGATCAGCCACGCCCGGAAATCGGCGAACGAGTCGTCGATCGTCCAACTCAGTAGCACGCAGGCTGCGTCCCACACCAGCCAACGCCGCGCCCGCTCGCCGACCGCCTGCCAACGATCGAAGAAAGCGGCCGCCTCATCGGCGGGAAGCATCGACAGGCTTCGCTCCAGGGAGTTGACCAACGCTGCGAGGTCGCCGCCGCTGTCGGCGCGGCACTCCTCGATCACCGCCCAGAACTTGTCCTCGTCCATGCACGCACGGTACCTCTCAGTGACGAGGCCCAATGGTCGGGCACACGGTGGCCGCAAAACGGCCGGCCGGTACGGCAGTGTCCAGGGACTACGATCCAGGGCAGTGGTCGGGGCCTGGTCCTGACGTTCACAGACGAGGCAGTTCCCTTGCCAAGCGGTCGACGTAGGCGGGAGCCGTGAGGCGGATTGTCTCTTCTGGAACATCGCCGGTGTGCGCGTCGACGGCCATGTTGACGCCAGGTGTGGCGGCACCGCCGAAGTACTGGCGGAGAAGTGTGAATCCCTCGGAAGCGATCACCCCTACCCGAGGGTCCCGGACGAGGGCAGTAAAGGTCTCGGCTACTTCCCGGACGGGAACAGTGGCCATGATCCGGTAGACATCGCCTGCGTCCTTGTTGGTGAGGCGGTCCGGATGGGTGTGGGCCTGGGCGTGACGTTCAGCGATCTTGTAAGCCTTGGCGACCAGGAGAGCCGCGGGGCCGGCCACGTTGGCCGTCACGCTGCGCTCGTCGGCCGGGTCGAGACTGCGGATGACCACTGGGGAGCGGTTGACGGCGCAGACCTCCAGGCCGGGCACCCACCGTGCAGTCATTTTTCCGTGTGGAGGGATCTTGGCGCTTCTGCTTCCGATCTTGTCTGCTAGTTCCTTGCCTACAAGGATGTCCAGTTCGATCGGGACGTCCTTGCCGTCTACCCGCTCGGTGCGCGCCCAGAGACCTGGCTGGTCGTCCTGTAGCAGGGTGAATCCCGCCGTCCGCAGAGCTTCGTCGACGAGCGGTTGATCATCCAGTACGGCGGGGTCGAGGCTTAGATCGGCATCGGAGGTGAAGGGAGCGTTCTGCAAAGAGGCGTCGGGTGTACGCAAGTAGACGGCTTGGGCCCCGACGACGGTGAACGCTGCAAGGTGCGGACGAAGGGCGATGAGGCCGTCGAGCAGGACTCGCCGCGATGCGATAACCAACTGGTTCCGGTCGAGGCCCTCAGGGACCTTGGCCATGTCCGACTCCTCCGCTTCTCTGAACCGGCCATATCCTTGCTGGTCGGCCGATGTCGTCGGCGTTCGAGCCTAGAGCCGGAGACCTTGATCAAGATGGCAGTCGGTCCAACTGCCACAGAGAGGTGTTTTCCGCCATGTAGGCGAGGACGGCTTCGCCCTCTGCGGGCATCCGGCCGGGACCGGAGAGACAATCCACGGCAAGCTGGCTCAAAGCAACCCTGCGGACGCCGTTGTAGTCCGCGGTCCGCGCGAAGACCACCGGGTCGTGAGCTCGTAGGAGAAGCACATCGCCTCCCTTGTCGACCCGCAACAGGGAGAGTTCGTCTCCGATCTCGTCGGGTAGGCGCGGTGGACCAGCGGGGTGATAGAGCATCAACTGTCCGCCTACAGCCAGCGGCGCCACCGTCCGTGCGGCATATGGCCCTGTTAGGGTGATATGCCGCCTGTGCTGCTCAGGAAGCGCGCGCAGTGCCTCGAACACCGCCTCGATGCCGTTCGGAGCGACCATCCTTACGTAGGAGTTATGTCGTAGAAGGTGGTAATTCTCGGCGCGGATGCGGAGAAGTTGCGACCAATCCACAGACGTGATGGTTCGGCCCTCGCGGCGGATCAGCAGCTGGTCCGCCATGGTGTCGAGAAGCCGTGAGACATAAGGCAGGCTGAGTCCGGCGGTACCGGCGAGCTCTGCGGCGCGGTAGGGCGGGGCGACATCAGCGAGTAGCCGGACAAGTCGGCCAGCCTTGATCCCGGCCAGAGTCACCTTGCCGCTCTTGGCGGTCCTGTGCGGAGAGCGGCTCGCGCCTTGCGTGAAGATGGCGATGGCCGGTCGCGTGATACGCAGCGCCGCGTTGCCGGTCAGGTCGATGTACCCGATGCCGTACTCGCGTAGGAGCGCCTGGACGCGCGGTGAGATCCAGGGGGCGATCACCACAAGGTTCGTGTAGTGGTTCACTTGCCGCAGCAGGCTCCACTTGGGCAGCAACTGCTCCTCTACCATGCGGGCCGAAACGCTCGTCTTCACATCGATCATCAACTGCGTCAGGACGCTGTCGCCGTCCGCCTTCACTTCGACCAAGGCGTCCAGGGGCCGGTCCCCCCGGGCCTCCTGCGTGTGCGGCTGGACGGTGACCTGCCAGCCGGAGCCGAGAAGGTCGCGCAAGACTGTCAGCCCCTGCTCAAGGAGCGAGTCCGGAGTCAAGTCGTTGTCGAGGCTCACCTTGCCATCCTGACACGTGGGATCCAACACATCCAAGCAAACTTGCCTGAAGGGCCAACTTTCTTCAATCACGCAAGTTGCCGATTCAGGCAAGTTTGCCTTGGCCCAGACTTGCCTGATGTGAGCAACTTGAGGTTCTGTGCAAGTCACGAGTCAGGCCCCGGCGGGTGCCGGGGCCTGACGTGTGGCGGATGCCGGAGAACCTAGCCGGAACGGGGAGGGCTGGTTCAGCGGACCTTGGGGACGTTGCCGAAGACGGGGGCCACTTGCGTCCAGCGGTGGAGCTGGCAGCCGTCCTGGCGGGTGAACTTGGTGTCGATGTTCTCGTCCTGCCAGCTGCCCTTGACCGTGGCGATCTCAGGGCCGCCGTAGATCTTGGTGCACATCTGGTCCTTCGGGACGGGCTTGAAGGGTTCCTTGGCCTTGGTCAGGGCCGCGCACGCGTCGGCGGCCTTCGGATGGGTACCGCCTGGAGGATCGCAGGTCAGCGTCCAGGTCTTGGCGGGGGCCTCCGCGGAGGCCTTGACGGTGATGGTGAGCGTGTCCGCCGGGGTGCCGGAAGGCTGCACGGACGTGGCGCCCGAAGGCTCCGCGGCGGGATTTCCGTTGGCCTGTTCGTCACCGCAGGCGGCCAGGGTCAGGAGCATGGCCACGCCCGGCGCGGCGAACAGGAGCGTCCGATACCGCATGCGTGATTCGACGCGGGGCCGGTTCGCGCGGTTCCATGGGGGTGTGATGAATTTCGGGGAAGACGTGCCGGCGGTCGGCGCCGCCGACGTCCCGCAGGACGGCTACCTGCTGGACGTCCGGGAGCAGGACGAGTGGGACGCCGGGCACGCGCCCGAGGCGGTCCACATTCCGATGCGGCAGCTGGGCGACCGGGCCGGGGAGGTGCCGCGCGACCGGGAGGTCTTCGTGATCTGCCGGTCCGGGGCGCGGTCGGCGCAGGTGACGGTGGCGCTCAACCAGGCGGGCTGGCTGGCGAAGAACGTCGACGGCGGGATGAAGGGCTGGGCGGAGGCCGGGCGTCCCATGGAGGGCGCGGGCGACGGTCCGCCGTTCGTCGCGTGATCCGTACCGTATGCCCCCTTCTGGGGGACGACGGGCGGTTGTACGATCAGGTCTGACCGATAACCGCGGGAGCTCGGGCCACAAGCCGGGCTGAGAGGGCGGCCAGCAGGGCGCCGCCGACCGCATGAACCTGTCCGGGTAATGCCGGCGTAGGGAGTGTGTCCCGTGACGTCCGACGTCGAACGGCGCCCTGAGGGCAAGCGGCCCGCCGATGAGGCCCCCTTCACCCTCGATGAGCCCGCCCCCAAGGTCCTCGGGTTCTGGGACCAGAGCGCCTTCTGGGCCAACCTGGGCGTCAGCCTCCTGGCCTTCTCCGGCGCCTACACCGTCCTGGCGCCGGACGCGGACGGCAAGCCGACCATCTCCATCATGGCGGGCATCGTCGCGATGGCCGTCGGGACGGCGCTCGGCGGGCTGATGCTCGGCCTCGCCGCCGTCCCCGGCGCCCGCACCGGGCAGCCCGCGATGGTGCTGCTGCGCGGCCTGTTCGGCGCCCGGCTGTCGTACGCGCCGACGATCCTGAACATCGCGCAGCTCATCGGCTGGGGGACGTTCGAGCTGATCGTCATCGCGGACGCGGCCCGCGAGCTGTGGGACGGCGTGCCGCGCTGGGGCTACGTCGTCGCCGCCGGCGCGATCACGACCGTGCTGACGGTGTGGCCGCTCGGCTCGGTGCGGCTGCTGCGCCGGTACGTGACCGTCGCGGTGGGCATCGCGCTGGTCTACTTCTACGTGGAGCTCGTCCGGCAGCCGCTGCCCGACCTGTCGGAGGGCTCGTGGGGCGGCTTCTGGATCGGCGCGGACGCCGCGCTCGCGGTGTCGATCTCGTGGGTGCCGGTCGCCGCCGACTACACCCGGCACTCGCGGACGGAGCGGGCGGCGTTCGGCGCGGCGTCCGTCGGCTACTCGGTCACGCAGATCATCGCCTACGTCCTCGGCCTGCTGGCGCTCGCGCTGGTCGCGGGCGACAGCACCAGGATCTTCGACCCGTTCCTCGGCGCCACGCTCGGCGTGGTCTTCTTCGCGATCTTCGTGCTGCGGGAGGCGGACCAGTCGTTCGCCGACACCTACTCCACCGCCGTGTCGATCCAGAACCTGTTCCCGCGCGCCGACCGCCGGGTGCTGAGCGTCACGCTCGGCGCCGGCGTCACCGTCCTCGCACTGGTGCTGGACATCGGCGACTACGCGGGCTTCCTGACGCTGATCGGATCGGTGTTCGTGCCGATGCTGGGCGTCCTCGCCGCCGACTTCTTCCTCGGCCGCCGCCGGGCCGCGGGCGGCAAGGAGGCCGGGCTGGACGGGTGGGACGTGTCGCGGCGGGCGCCGTCCCGCTGGGGGATGATCGCGGCCTGGGCGGTCGGGTTCGCGGCCTACCAGCTGATCAACCCGGGCACGGTCGAGCACTGGGCGGACTTCTGGCGGGACGTCCAGGAGGCGGTGCACTTCACGCCGCAGAGCTGGATGAGCGCCTCGCTGCTGTCGTTCCTGGTCGCGGGTGCGGCCGCGCTCATCATCGGGAGGCTTACCAGGCGGTAGCCTTACCAGAAGGTAAGGTTCCCCTGGCAATTTTCGATGCAAGTTACCCGGCGCCGCGCCGGAGTCCGGTGGCACGATGACAGACGTGTACGAACACGTCCACGATCCGATCGCGCGGGCCGTCATCGAGAGCGCCGCCGACGCGATCGTGGCGGTGGACCAGCGGCACCGGGTCACGGTGTGGAACCCGGCGGCCGAGCGCATGTTCGGCTGGAGCGCCGCGGAGATGATCGGGCGCGTCCCGCCGATCGTCCCGCACGAGCTGAAGGCCGAGCACAACGCCGTCCAGGAGCGGCTGCTCACCCGGCCCGCCGGGCCGGGCGACAGCGGGCAGATCTCGATCGCCACCCGCCGCTTCCACCGCGACGGCCGCCTCATCGACGTGCGCATCGACACCAGCCTGCTGCAGGACCCGAGCGGCACGCTGCTCGGCTGGGTGGGGGTGTACCACCCGGTCGAGGAGGACGAGATCGTCCAGCACCACATGACCGAGCGGGCCCGGCTCGTCCGGCGGCTGAACGACATCGTCGCCGACCTGAACGCCGAGCTGGACCTGAACGTCGTCCTCGACCGGATCACCACCGCGCTGATCGAGCTGACCGGAGCCGACGCGGGCGGGTTCGTCCGGATCGAGGGGGAGCGGCTGCGGCTGGTCAGCATGACCGGGCTGCCTGAGCACATGAGCGACCGCACCGCCGAGCTGCGGTCGAGCCTCGTCGGGGAGCTGCTGCGGTCCGGCAAGACCGTCAAGCTCGCGACCGGCGCGCAGCGCCTCGGCGACCTGATCTGGTCCGAGCTGCCCGGCCTGCACACGATCGCGCTCGGCCTGTCCTACCTGCAGAACCGGCCGTACGGCGCGCTCTACGCGCTGTTCTCCGGCAGCAAGGCCGGGCACACCGAGCTGGAGCTGCTGGAGCTGCTCGCCGGGCACGCCGGCGTCGCGGTCGGCAACGCCGTCGCGTACGCGGAGGTCGTCCGGCAGCGGGCGCACGAGCGCGCGGTGATCGACTCCAGCGCGGACGGCATCGCCGTGCTCGACCACGACCTCGTCGTCCGGCAGTGGAACCCGGCCGCGCACGCGCTCACCGGCGTCCCACCGGAGGAGGCGATCGGCCGCCCGCTGCCGTTCGGCATGCCCGCGCTCGGCGAGATGCTCACGTTCCGGCTGGAGTCGGGGACGTGGCTGAACGTCCTCGCCGCCGAGATCGAGGAGACCGGCGAGCTGGTCGTCGACTTCCGCGACGTGTCCGAGGCGAAGGCCCTCGAAGAGGCCAAGGACCTGTTCCTCGCCACCACCAGCCACGAGCTGCGCACCCCGATCACGGTCGTGCAGGGCTTCGCGTCCACCCTGGTCAACCGGTGGGACGAGCTGGCCGACACCGACCGCCGCACCGCCGTCGCCACCATCGCCGAGCGCGCCCAGTCCCTCGCCCGCCTCGTCGAGCACCTGCTGCTCGGCTCCCGGGCCGGCGCCGACGAGCTGGCCGTGACGATCGAGCCGTTCGACCTGAGCCGGGTGCTGGAGGGCGTCGTCGCCGGATTCCGGTCGCTGTCGCCGCTGCACCGCGTGGAGCTGGAGATCGCGCCCGACCTGCCGCCGTGCCGGGGGGACGCGATGGCGACCGACATCGTGCTCGGGCAGCTGCTGGAGAACGCGTTCAAGTACTCGCCGGACGGCGGGACGGTCAGCGTCCACGCCCATCCCGAGGGCGCCGACATCGTGGTGCGGGTGGTGGACGAGGGAGTCGGCATCCCGGCCGGCGACCATGAGCGGATCTTCGAGCGGTTCGTGCAGGGCGACTCCGGCGACCGCCGCCGCTTCGGCGGCATCGGGCTCGGGCTGTACATCGTCAAACGGCTGACGGAGGCACAGGGCGGGAGAATCTCAGCTCATCCGGCCGAACGTGAGGGATCTCACATTAAAGCGGACAACGTCACCGCAAGTGGTGACGTGCCGGAAATGGAACGGACCATAAGCCGTCCGTCCACGCTCCTGCGGACCGCGCCCGGACGCGGACCCGCAGGTGGCGCGCGTGCGGGCGAGGGCACGTGCATGCGGCTCGTGCTGCGCGCCGACCGCTGACCCGGATTGGTTACTCACCGTGACGACACTCCCTCGGGTGCGGCCTGGTGACACCGTTGTGACCTGGGCGTTCGGCGGTCTCGATGGGTGGCAACCTTGGCTGGTGCGAGAAAGTACGGTGACCGCAGGGTGTGATGGACGAAACGCGCGCGGGAGGAGTAAGTCCGCCGTTGGCTGGATAGATCCTTTGATGGTTGCCGTTGGTGACGAGATTCCGTTCCGGGGGTGATCACCGTGACCGGACGGCCGGTGACTCGTTGTGCAGGTGGTGACCTGGATGGCCCGGGTTTCCGGCCCTGGCCATCAGGGCATTTCGGTCGTACCGGAAGAGCGGCGACGGGACTCGTCCGAGTAGCGGAACCAGGGGGAGGTGAGGGCGTCTGAGCGTCGTACTGCTGCCACACGCACCGTCCAGCGTCGCGGTCGCCCGAAGGCGCCTCAGCTCGGAGCTGGTCGACTCGGGGGTCTACGAATCCATCGTGGACGACGCCAGCGTCATCGTCAGCGAACTCATCAGCAACGCCCTCCGCCACGCCCGCCCGCTCCCGTCCGGCGACGTCCGGGTCTGCTGGCTGCGCCGCGGCGACATCCTCGAAGTCGAGGTCAGCGACGGCGGCGCGATGACCGAACCGCGCCGGGGCCCGGGCACGCTCTCCTCGCTCGGCGGCCGCGGCCTCGGCATCGTCGAGGCCCTGTCCGACGGCTGGGGCGTGCGCCACGAGGAGGGCGCCACCACGGTGTGGGCCGTCCTGCGTGCGCCCAGGTCAGCGGAGGACAACGGCCGCGCCGCCCCCGCCGGGATGCACGCCGTCGTGCCCGATCTGTCCGACTTTCCAGACCTGCTGGACGAGCCGGACGAAGATCTGTGCAACAGAAGTAGGAATGGAAGTGCCCCAAGCGGGGCATATCCGGCATAAGAGGGCCCCGCCTGGTAGGAACCCCGCCCGACCTTGTATGGTCCTCCCAAGCTCGGGCGCTGTCGTGCCCCCGTCGACACCGCCCGAGCTCTATTAATTTTTTTTTCTCTCGGCGTCAGGCGCTGGGGCGCCTTCCTTCAACGAGAAAAACGGCGATCGCTGCATCGCTTCGGCTCGCCTTGCGGCTCGCTTCGCGATCAGGTTTCTTGCTTCGCTCGTAACCTGCCTTCGGTCGCGATCGCAACGTGACCCTTGTCGCCGACTTGGCTTACGGACGTTCCCCTGCGGGCTTGCTGTGGCTGAGGGGCGTCGGCTGGCGCTGGTGCGCTCCTGTCGGTTGGCGCGGGGTTCGCATGGATCCGTTTCGTGGATCGTATTGAGGCGGGGGTGTCCCCGTCCGCATTGGCCCTCTCTCAAGGCCGCCAATGTGATGGCGGCCGCTGGGCCCCTGACCGTCTCGTGGCCGTTGCTGGTGAGGAGATCGGCGCCGGCCTTTTCGGTTCGTGCAGGTCAGGGCCATTCGGTGGTGGGTGGTGCGCCGTTCTTTGGTGGCGGTCGTGCGGGTCAGATGTTGTCGCGGAGGACGGGGCAGGACATGCAGCGGGGGCCGCCTCGGCCGGTTCCGAGTTCGCTGCCGCTGATGCGGATCACCTCGATGCCCGCGGCCTCCAGCTGGGCGTTCGTCTCTATGTTGCGCTCGTAGGCGACGCAGAGGCGGGGGGCCACGGCGAGGGTGTTGTTGCCGTCGTCCCACTGCTCGCGTTCGGCGGTGACCGGGTCCAGGCCGGTGTCGATGACCTTGAGGCGGTCGAGCTTCATCGCCTCGGCGGCGGCCTCCAGGAAGGGGCGCGGCTCCGAGACGCGCAGGTCGCCGTTCGCGAGGGTGACCGTGTGGGCCGTCAGCGAGTGCGCCACCGGCGGGTACATCACGACGGTGTCGGCGTCGACCATCGTGCAGACGGTGTCGAGGTGCATGGTGGCGCGCTCCTGGGCGATCGGGACCGCCAGGACGGTGTGCGCGAGGTTCGCGGCGAAGACCTGGCGGGCCAGGCGCTCGACGCCGGCGGGGGTCGTCCGCTCGCCGGTGCCGGCCGCGATCACGCCCGGGGACAGCAGGAGGACGTCCCCGCCCTCGACGTGTTCGAGGGACGGCGAGTACACCGGCTCCACCTCGGCGAAGCGGGGGTGGTGGGCGTAGACGAGGCCGGTCAGGGCCGACTCGCGGCGCCGGGCCTCCATGGCGAGGCTCGTCACCGCCACGCGGTCGCCGATCCAGGTGCTGTTGTCGCGGGTGAACAGCAGGCCGGGCAGGGGGTCGATGATGAAGTCGAGCCGGTCCATGAGCCGGTAGACCAGGCCGTGCCCGGACTTCAGCTCCTCGTGGGCCAGGCCGCCGATCAGCGTCTGGGTGAGGTTCTCCGGGTCGAGGTCGCGCAGGTACTCCTCGACGATGCGGCGGAGCTGATCGCCGAGGCGCAGGTCGACGACGGCGTCGGCGATCGCCTGGTCGCGGGCCGGCTCGTACTCCAGCGCGTCCTGGAGCAGCTCGGTCAGGTAGAGGACCTCGACGCCGCGGGTGCGGAGGGCCTCGGCGAACGCGTCGTGCTCCTCCTGGGCGCGCCCCGCCCACGGGATCGCGTCGAACAGCAGCTTGTCGCTGTTGCGCGGGGTGAGCCGTTTCAGTTCCGCGCCCGGGCGGTGCAGCAGGACGGTCCGCAGCCGTCCGACCTCACTGGTGACCCGGTGCTCTGTCTTCGCTGCCGTCACTCTTCGAAGTCTAAGCATGTGCCAACATGCGAGCGTGATCGGACGGACGGCGGCGCTGCCGCTCCACCTCACCTCGGCGACGCTGCTGCGGGTCTCGGCCGAAGGCGTCGCGACGGCGCTGGTGCTGACCGTCGAGGCGCGGACGGGAGACGCGGCCACCGCCGGATACCTGCAGACCGCGATGACGCTGCCGTACGTGCTGAGCGGGCCGATCATCGGGAACGCGCTTGACCGGGTGCTGCGGCCCCGGACGGTCGCGGTCGTCCTCGCGGCCTGCTACGCCGTCGCCACCGGGCTGTTGTTGGTCACGGCGGGGCAGTCGCCGCTGGTGCTTGCGCTCCTTATCGCTGCGGTGATCGGCTGCACTGAGCCGATCGTCGTCGCGCTGACCAGCTTGTTGCCGAGGTTCGTTCCGGAGGGACGGCTTTCGCGTGCTTATGGGCTGGAGGCGTCGAGTTACAACCTCGCGGGCATCGCCGGGCCCGGTCTCGCCGCGGCGCTCGCGTCGCTGGCGGGTGGGCAGTATGCGGGAACCGCCGTCGTCGCGGTGGGTGTCGTCGGGCTGCTGACCTTGCCGCTTCTTCCCTTCCCGGGTCCGGACGCCGGGCCGCCGGTGCAGAGGCGGGGCGGGTTCTCGGTGATCACGGGTGGGCTCGTCGTGCTGGTCGAAGGGCGGGTCCTGCGGGCGCTGACGGCGGCCACGACGCTCGCCTGGACGGGCTTCGGGGGCGTCGCGGTGACGGCGGTGCTGCTCGCCGAGCACATCGGGGCCCCGCCGAGTGCGGGCGGACGGCTTCTCGTGGCGTTGGCGGTCGGGTCGCTGATCGGCTCGCTGGCGTCCAGCCGGTGGCTGACGCCGAAGCACGCGGAGCCCGTCATGCTGGCCGGGCTGGTCGCGTTCGGCGCGTCGCTGGCGGCCCTCGCGGTGGCGCCGTCGCTGCCGTGGGCGACGGCGGCGTTCGTCGCGGCGGGGATCGCCGAGGGGCCGGTGTTCGCGGCGACGCTGATGCTCCGCCAGCGCGAGTCGCCGCCCGACCGGCTCGGCCAGGTCAACACGACGGCCGGCAGCCTGAAGATCGGCGCGTCCGCGCTCGGCGCCGCGCTGACCGCCGTCGCGGCGGACGCGCTCGGGCCCGTCGGCCTGGTGCTGGGGATCGCCGGCTTCCAGTTCGTCGGCGCGGCGGTGGGGATGCTTCTGCTGTACGTCCCCGGGCGGGAAAAACCGGTCGACGTGGACGGCGTTCGTCCGTAATGTCCGAAGCGCGAGGCTTGCGGCCGGCACCTGGACGCTCGCGGTCATCATCCCGCTGAGCGCGGCGCCGGCCGCTTCCTTTTAATGCGTCGACTTCCGGCGGCGGGCTCCGTAGTGTGCGGGGCATGTTCTTCGCGGCCGGCACTCCGACGCTCGCAGGCACCGACCTGCTGAGCGCGCTGCCGGCCGCCCTCTGCGCAGCAGACGGCGTCCGACGCTGACCCCTCTCCGTCCTGCCTCCGGAGAACCAGCGGAGGGGGGTGGTCCGAGTGAGCGCGGCCTGTGCGCCGCGCGGGTTCTCACGTTCACATCATCGTGAGGACGGACAAATGGCGAAGAAGCTCTACGAGCGCGACAAGCCGCACCTGAACATCGGGACGATGGGGCATGTCGACCACGGCAAGACGACGCTGACCGCGGCGATCACGAAGGTGCTCGCCGAGCGCGGGCTCGCGTCGGCGGTGCCGTTCGACCGCATCGACCGCGCCCCGGAGGAGCGCGACCGCGGCATCACCATCAACGTCGCGCACGTCCAGTACTCGACCGCGACCAGGCACTACGCCCACGTGGACATGCCCGGCCACGCCGACTACGTGAAGAACATGATCTCCGGCGCCGCGCAGGTGGACGGTGCCGTGCTCGTGGTCTCCGCGCAGGACGGCGCGATGCCGCAGACGCGGGAGCACGTCGTGCTCGCGCGGCAGGTCGGCGTCGAGCACATCGTGGTGGCGCTGAACAAGGCCGACACGGTGGACGACACCGAGCTGCTCGACCTCGTCGAGCTGGAGGTCAGGGAGCTGCTCTCCGAGTACGGGTTCCCGGGCGAGGAGATACCGATCGTCCGGGTGTCCGGGCTGCGGGCGCTGGAGGGCGACCCGTACTGGACGGCCCGCATCGGCGACCTGCTCGACGCGATCGACGCGTACGTGCCCGTCCCGCGCAGGGTGCTGGACGCGCCGTTCCTCATGCCGGTCGAGAGCGTGCTCACGATCACCGGGCGCGGCACCGTCGTGACCGGGGTCGTGGCGCAGGGCTCGGTCCGGCTCGGGGACGCGGTGGAGGTCGTCGGACTCGGCGAGTCGTTCGGCTCCGTCGCGACGGGGCTGGAGACGTTCGGCCAGACCATGGACCGCGCGGAGGCGGGCGACAACACGGCCATGCTGCTGCGCGGGGTCAAGCGCGACCAGGTGCGGCGCGGCCAGGTGGTCAGCGCGCCGGGCGCGATCCGGCCGCACGTGCGGTTCCGGGCGCGGGTCCGGGTGCTGACCGCCGCCGAGGGCGGCCGCTCCAGGCCGTTCTTCCACGGGTACCGGCCGCAGTTTCACTTCCGCACGACGGACGTGGTCGGCGGCATCGACCTCGGCGGCGAGGGCGGCATGGCGCTGCCCGGCGACACCGTCGAGATGGCCGTCGAGCTGGGCAAGCCGGTCGCGATGACCGAGGGGCTCGGCTTCGCGGTGCGCGAGGGCGGCCGGACGGTCGGCGCGGGCACGGTGACCGAGCTGCTCGGCTAGCGGCGCGGGGGCCCGGCGGGAGCATCCGCCGGGCCCCTTAGCCTTGGGGACGCCGGGAATCGCCGTATCCGGGATGACCGCTTGGTCGTGAAACGCTGGCGGATGCGATCTTGATGTGGTGAGATTTCGGCATTACCCCCGCAGATAGCCTCATACTGGAGAACGTGTGCGATCCCCCCGCGCCCTGATTCCCCTGCTCTCGGTCTGCGCGGCCGCCGCGGTCGTCACCGCGGCCGCCACCGGCGCGAGCATCGACGGCCTGCCGGGGGGTGGAGGTCCCGCCCACGCCGACGCCCCGGCCCCCCGCCCCGCCGCGGTGACGATCAACGCGGTCACCTGGAACGTCTGCGGCGGCCCCGGCTGCCCGTCCGCGGCGGCGCCCGCGGCGCTCGCCAAGCAGATCGTCCAGCGGACGCGGGCCACCGAGGTCGGCGGGCGCGAGGTCAAGACGAACGCCGTCCTGCTCCAGGAGGTCTGCGAGGGGCAGATCCGCACCGCCAAGAAGTCCGCGGCCACCTGGACGTGGGCGTTCGCCGCGACCCCCGGCGGCGCGTCCTGCGCGCAGGGCCAGGGCCGGGTCGGCGTCGCGATCGGCACCGACAGCCCGCTCACCGAGACCCGCCAGGCCAAGCTCCCGGCACCGGCGGGCCGGACGCGCATCGCGCTGTGCGGCGAGGTCGAGTCGTGGGCGACCCGGGTGTGCGTCACGCAGCTCGACCCGTCCGAGGGCGGCGACTGGCGGCAGAAGGAGGCCCGCGCGCTCGCCCTGCTCGGCGGCGGCGGGCGCGTCTTGCTCGGCGGCGACTTCGCCGACAGCCCGGAGAGCCCGGCCCTCGACCCGCTCTACGGCTCCTACGCCGAGTGCGACCAGTCCGGCTCGTCCCGCACCGGCGCGATGACCCGCCAGAACTGGCAGGGTGCCGCCGTGCAGAAGACCGACTACCTGTTCATCCCGAAGTCGGCCGGGGTCTCGTGCAGCGTCCCCGCCGCCCGCGTCCGGACGTCCGACCACCGCCCGATGTCCGCCGAAGTCCGCTTCAGCTGAGACGGGACCGAGCTTCAGACACCGCATGCACGGTGTCTGAAGCTTGGCCGCCAACTGCCTCGGCGTTGCGATCGCGTGCGAAGCCAGGTTCAAGCGAAGCGAGAACATGATCGCGCAGCGAGCCGCAAGGCGAGCCGGAGCGATGCAGCGATCGCCGCTTGGCCCGTTGAAGGGAGGCGCGCCAGCGCCGACCGCCGAGGGCGAAGCAATGAGCTAGTGCACGGACCTGTCCTTGCCCTGCCAGTAGGGGGCGCGGAGTTCGCGTTTGAGGATCTTGCCGGTGGGGTTGCGGGGGATCTCGTCGCGGCGTTCGACCGAGCTGGGGCACTTGAAGTGGGCGAGGTGCTCGCGGCAGTAGTCGATGACGTCCTTCTCGGGGACGTCGGCGGAGAGCACGACCAGCGCCTTCGGGGTCTCGCCCCAGCGCTCGTCCGGAACGCCGATGACCGCGCAGTCGGACACGGCGGGGTGGCCCATCAGGACGTTCTCGACCTCCGCCGGGTAGATGTTCTCCCCGCCCGAGATGATCATGTCCTTGACGCGGTCGTGGATGTAGAGGTAGCCGTCCTCGTCGAGGTAGCCCGCGTCGCCGGTGCGGAACCAGTTGTCGTCGGACAGGGCGCTCGCGGTCGCCTCCGGCATCCCCCAGTAGCCCTTCATGTTCTGCGGGGTCCGGCAGAGGATCTCGCCGACCTGCCCGGCGGGGACCTCCTCCTGCGTCGCCGGGTCGACGATCTTGAGGACGGTGTTGTCGTTGGCGAGCCCGGCGCTGCGCAGCCGGCCGGTGTGTGGGCCGTCCGGGTCGTGGTCGGCGGCGGGCAGCATCGTGATCGCGCCGGTGACCTCCGTCAGCCCGTACACCTGCATGAACTCGGTGTTCGGCAGCATCCGCATGGCGCCGCGCAGGACGTCCTCACTGATCGGGGACGCGCCGTACAGCATGAGCTTCAGGCTGGACAGGTCGCACGCGGCGACCTCCGGGATCAGCTGCATGAACTGCAGCAGGACCGGGACGAGGAAGATGTGCGTGACGCGGTGCCGCTCGATCGCCTGCGCGATCAGCGTCGGGTCGGGCTCGCGCGCGATGACGCCGGTGATCGCGTTGTAGATCGCGGAGACCGTGAGGACGTTGCCCGCGACGTGGTACATCGGCATCGCGACCATCAGGACGGACGACTCGTCGATGTCCCACACGTCGGTGGTCACGCTCAGCGCGGCGAGGAAGTTGTCGTGCGTCAGCATGACGCCCTTGGGCAGCCCCGTGGTGCCCGACGAGTAGAGCTGCACGAACACGTCCGACGTGGCGGGCTCGTGGTCCGGCGGGGTGTCGGGCGCCGCGTCCACCCAGGCGGCGTAGTCCTGGTAGGCGTGGTCGGTGCCGTTGACGACCACCATGTGGGTGGTGTGTTCGAGCTTGCCGGCGATCGCGTCCAGGACGGGGACGAACTCCGGCCCGACGATGAAGACCTTCGCCTGCGCGTTGTTGACGATGTAGGCGACCTCGTCGGGGGCCAGCCGGTAGTTCACCGGCACCTGAACGGCGCCGATGCGCGCCGCGCCGAACAGCTGCTCGGCGTACTCGAGCGAGTTCTTGTCGAGGATCGCGACCCGGTCGCCGGGGCCGGCGCCCGCGGCGGTGAGCGCGCCCGCGACCCGGTCGGCGCGCCGGTCGAAGTCGCGGAAGGTGATCTCATTGTCGCCCGCGATGTACGCGAGGCGATCGGGATGTGAACGTGCGCGTTCGCGCAGCACCTCAGTCAGACCGGGCACGGTATGTCCCTTTCGCCGATGACCGCCTGGTTATTCCGGCATCATGCGGTCACCGGCGACGCCCCGCAAGGGGTATGAGCTGCTCGGTCAGCGGCTTTTGGACATCTTGGAGACGGCGGTCACGGCGAGTACCACGATGACGGCGACGAGTCCGATGAAGAAGAAGAACTTGAGCATCGAGATGATGGCGCCGATGACGGTCATCGCCAGCCAGATCGCGAGCACTACACCGATGATGGTCAGGATCGTCTTACCCATGGCTCCACCGTATGCGCCGGTTCGGCACGGGACATCACCCTTGGGGACGACCCTGGCCCTGACCCGTCCCCGACGCGCGGCGGAGCCGGACCCTGAGAACGTCGGGGACGAACCCCTACTGCTGCCCGCCGTGGAAGGGGCCGCCCGGCGGCTGCCCGGGGAAGGGCGGCTGGCCGGGGGTGGGGGGCTGCCCGTGGACCGGGGGCTGGCCGGGCGCAGGCGGCTGGCCCGGTGCCGGCTGGTACGGCTGGCCGTAGCCGCCGGGCTGCGGGAAGGGCGGGCCGGACGGCTGCCGCGGTGCGAGGCTGCCCGCGACCATCGCGACCCGCAGGCCGCCGAGCGCTCCCGCCATGAGCGGGGCCAGCAGGTCCCACTTGTTGAAGTGCGGCTTCAGCACCTCCACGATGAACGCGCCCGGTGTGGCGCCGTGCGTGAAGGAGTACAGCAGGATGCCGAGCCGTGCCCCGACGTACAGCGCGATGTAGGCCGAGACCACCGCGACGATGGGCGCGACCGGGCCGCGCGGGCGGGTGAGCATGAGCCCGATCGCGGTGAAGAAGCCCACGGCGAGGCACAGCAGGATGTAGTACCCCGTCGAGTGCCGGAAGCCTGCGAGGAGGTCGCTCTGGTAGATGCCGAAGAACATCATGAACGCGCCGACCCCGGTGGCGACCGCGCCGCCGACGAGGATGAGCGCGATGGTCCCGACAACGGGCGTCGCGGTACGGGTCTGGGCCATCCGGACATTAAACCGGTGATCACGCGGTCACGCAGGTCGCCAGGTCACGGCTCCGCGATCGGCGAATCCTTACAGGGTGGTGACGTGGCCGGGTGAATGGTCCGTCCAGCGCATACCGTGTGCGGCGTGAACTCCGTGACCCCCGCGGGACGCGTCCTGGTGGTCGACGACGACCCGACGGTGGCGGAGGTCGTCGCCCGCTACCTGGCCCGCGACGGGCACGAGGTGGTCTGCGTGGCCGACGGCCCGACCGCGCTGCGCCGGGCGCTCGACCAGCCGCCGGACCTGATCGTCCTCGACCTGATGCTGCCCGGCATGGACGGCCTGGAGGTGTGCCGCCGCCTCCGCGAGACCTCGGCCGTGCCGATCGTGATGCTGACGGCGCTCGGCGCGGAGACCGACCGGCTCGTCGGGCTGGAGACCGGCGCCGACGACTACGTGACGAAGCCGTTCAGCCCGCGCGAGCTGGCCCTGCGCGTGCGGTCGGTGCTGCGCCGGGCGCGCGGGGCGCTGGTCCCCGCCGTCCCGGCCGGGCCGCTGCGCGACGGCGACCTCGCGGTGGACGTCGGCGCGCACGAGGCGGAGCTGCGCGGCGAGCGGCTCGCGCTCACCTCCCGCGAGTTCGACCTGCTGGCGTTCCTGCTCCGGCACCCGCGGCAGGCGTTCACCCGCGACCAGCTGCTGGAACGGGTCTGGGACTGGACGTTCGGCGACTCGTCCACGGTGACCGTGCACGTCCGGCGGCTGCGCGAGAAGATCGAGGACGACCCGACCACCCCGCGCCGCATCGTCACCGTGTGGGGCGTCGGCTACCGGTACGAGCCCGCGGCGGACGAGGGCGCGGCGGGCGCGCCGTGATCCCCTTCGAGGATCTGCTGTGGGTCGTCTGGTACGCGGTGCTCGCCGCGTGCACGGTGGCGGCGGTGGCGCTCGCCGTCCTGTACGCGCTGCGCGGCCGCTCGGTCGCCACCCAGCTGATCGTCGTGGGCGTGGCGACGGTGCTGGCGACGATCTCCGGCATCATCGTGATCTCCTTCATGATGGTGCTGAACGACCATGACCGGGCGGTCGTGCTCGCGGTCGTGGCGTCCGCCGGCGTGGTCGCGATGGCGGTGTCGGTGCTGCTCGGACGCCGGCTGGTGGCCGCGAACCGCACGCTCGTCGAGGCCGTCCGCGCCGACCGGTTCCAGCCGCCGGCGGCGCGCCTTCCCGCCGAGCTGGCCGAGCTGTCCCGCGAGCTGGAGGCCGCCTACGACCGGCTGGCCGCGTCCCATGAGCGCGAGCAGGCCCTTGAGGCGAGCCGCCGCGAGCTGGTCGCCTGGGTGAGCCACGACCTGCGGACCCCGCTGGCCGGCCTGCGCGCGATGGCCGAGGCCCTGGAGGACGAGGTCGTCGCCGACGAGCACACCGTCCAGCGCTACCACGGCCGGATCCGCGTCGAGGTGGAGCGGCTCACGGAGATGGTGGACGACCTGTTCGAGCTGTCCCGGATCCACGCCGGCGCGCTGCGGCTGTCCCGCGAGCGCGTCGGCCTCGCGGACCTGGTCGCGGAGGCGGTCGCGGGCACCGAGGCGCTCGCCCGCGCGAAGGGCGTGCGGCTGCGCGGCGACGTCCGCGAGGGGCTGCCCGTCCAGGTGGACGCGGGGGAGCTGGGTCGCGCGCTGCGCAACCTCGTCGTGAACGCGATCCGGCACACCCCGGGCGACGGCGCCGTCGAGATCATCGGCGAGGTCGCCGACGGGGAGGCGCGGGTGACGGTCGCCGACGCGTGCGGCGGCATCCCCGAGGACGACCTGGCGCGCGTGTTCGACGTCGCGTTCCGCGGCGAGGCGGCCCGCACCCCGGGCGGCGGCGCCGGCCTCGGCCTCGCCATCGCCCGCGGCATCGTCGAGGCGCACGCGGGGCGGATCGGCGTCGCCAACGAGGGGCCCGGCTGCCGCTTCGAGGTCAGGCTCCCGCTGACCGCCGGCTAGGACGCCGCGCGGCCTCAGGTCTCCAGGGTCTCGGCGATCGTGCGGAAGGTGGGGCAGGGCCAGCGGGACATGCAGGCGCGGCAGCGGCGGATGGGCCGGTCGGGGTCGCTGGTGATGCCGCCGGACTCCTGCGGGCGGTGCAGGTCGAGAAGGCGGACGCCGAGGTCGGCGAACGCGATGACCTCCTCCCGGGCGCCGGCGAGGAAGGCGAGGTCCTCGCGGGACAGGCGCGTCCGGACGGGGACGAAGCCGTTCCGGTTCACCAGGCGGGACAGCAGCTGGGTGGACGTCCGCCACGAGCTGGACTTCGCCGAGCGGGTCCGGATCGCCTCCAGGCGTTCGCGGAGCCGGGTCTCTCTCGGATCGGCCTTCGATTGCACCCGCTCAGCCTCTCTCACTCGGGGGCCCCGTGAAGGGCGAACCGGGGAGATGGTCCGGGCGTGATCGCGCCCCGGAACGTCTGAAACCAGGACATCACGGTACGTAGTAACCAAAGCGTGCGGGGCTGGCAAGGCGGCGACACGCCCAGGAAACACCCACGGGGCAGGGGACTTGGCGAACTGCCTGGCCCACCGGCCGTTCGCGAGATAGTGTGCCGAACGTGGAGCTAAATGTCTCGACCGCGTCTCAAGGGGGTCACGCCGTCGTCACGGCGACCGGCGAGTTGGACCTGTACACCGCGCCCAGGCTGCAGGCGGCCCTCGCGGGGCTGCTGCGCGAGCAGGTCACCCGCGTCGTAGTCGACATGAGCGGCGTCGAGTTCTGCGACTCGACCGGCATGAACGTGCTGCTCTCGGCGATGAAGCGGCTCAAGGAGCAGGGCGGTGCGCTCGAACTCGCCGCCCCGCGCCCGGCCGTCAAGCGGATCCTGCAGGTCACCGGGCTCGACACCGTCTTCACCGTGACGAAGGCGGCACCGGTGCTGGACGCCGGCTGACCGTCCGACCCGACCGTCCGTTCCGTTCGACCCGTTCGTTCCGTCCGACCGCCCGACCTTTCCGTCCTCGACCATCCGCCCTTCGACCGGAGGCGGCCTGCGGGTGAACCCCGGGGGTCGCCGCGTCGGCGCGCGGGCAACGGTTCGCGGCGCCTTGCCGCCGCCCGCGCCGCCACCGGACTACCATCGCGATATGCAGGACGTAGCGGTGATCATCCCGGCCAAGGACGAAGCCGACCGCATCGCGGCCACCGTCAAGGCCGCCCAGGAACTGCCCGGCGCCGACCTCGTGGTGGTGGTCGACGACGGGTCGTCCGACGGCACCGGCCGGGTCGCGCGCGACGCCGGCGCCCGGGTCGTGCGGCACAGCCGCAACCGCGGCAAGGGCGCCGCGATGGAGACCGGCGCCGAGGCGGCGCGGCTGCTCGACGACGGCCGCGACCAGCCCCGCCACCTGCTCTTCCTCGACGCCGACCTCGCCGAGACCGCCCGCGAGGCCGCGCCGCTCGTCGCGCCCGTCCGGGCCGGCGACGCCGACATGACGATCGCGGTGTTCACCACGACGGTGAAGCTCGGCGGGCACGGCTTCGTCGTGCGGCTCTCGCGCGAGGGCATCCGCCGCGCCACCGGCTGGGAGCCGGACGCCCCCCTCAACGGCCAGCGCTGCCTGACCCGCGCCGCGTTCGACGCCGCGCTGCCGCTCGCCCCCGGGTTCGGCGTGGAGACCGCGCTCACCATCGACCTGCTGCGGCAGGGCTTCCGGGTGCGGGAGGTGGAGGTGCCGCTCGCGCACCGCGCCACCGGCACCGACTGGCGCGCGCAACTGCACCGCGGCCGGCAGTTCCGGGACGTCGCGAGAGCGCTCGCGGGCCGCGATCCGGCGGTGGCGCGGCGGCTGGACCGGCTGCGCGGCAGCCGCCCGTGACCCGTCTCGGGACGGGCGGGCTGTGGGGCATCGGGGCCGGCATCGCCTGCTTCCTCGGCACCGCCCTGCTGGGCCCGTCGGTGTTCGAGCCGGAACTGGAGGGCCGCGCGGGGCAGCCGCCGTGGGCGCTGGACGTCCACCCGTCGCCGTACCTGGTGATCGGCCTGGTCGTCGCGGGCATCGCGGCGAGCACCGCGGGCCTCGCGCTGTGCTTCGCCGCCGTCCGCAAGGGCTGGCGCGTGCGGGCGCTGCCGCTGGTCGCCGCCGGGCTGCTGGCGGCGGTCGCGTTCATGTGCATGCCGCCGGTCGGCTCCACCGACCACCTGAACTACGCGTCCTACGGGCGGATGGCGGCGACCGGCCACGACCCGTACGCGACGAGCGCCGAGGACCTCTCGCGCGACCCGGTCGCCGGGGCGCCCGAGGAGTGGCGGACGACGCCGTCGGTGTACGGGCCCATCGCGACCGGTGAGCAGGCGCTCGCCGCGTGGATCGGCGACGGCTCCGTCCGGCTGACGGTGTTCGTCATGTCGGTGGTGAACGTGCTCGCGTTCGCGCTGACGGCGCTGATCCTCTACCGGACGTCCAAGACCGAGGAGCGGCGGCTCCGCACCGCGCTGCTGTGGACGTGCAACCCGCTCGTGCTGTTCCATCTGGTCGCGGGCGCGCACAACGACGTCCTCGCGATCGCGCCGATGGTGGCCGCGCTCGCCGCGTTCGGGCAGCGGGCCGGATGGGTGCGCTCGCTCGCCGCCGGCGCCCTCGCCGGCGCCGGCGCCGCGATCAAGCTCCCCGCCGCGCTCGTCGCCGGCGGCCCCGCCTGGGCGCTGCTCCGCTCCGCGTGGACGGGCCGCAGGTGGCGGTCGATCGGCCACCTCGCCGCGCTGACCTGCGGCGCCGCGGCGGTCACCGTGGTCTCCTACCTCCTCGCCGGGCCGCACTCCCTCGACCAGGTCCGGGAGGCGAGCGACATGGTGTCGTTCGCGACGCCCTGGCACCTGCTGGACGAGTCGCTCGGGCGCGGCTCCCAGCGCGACATCATCAAGACGGGCGCGATGCTGCTCGGCCTGGTGCTGTTCGTGCTGCTCATCCGGGCCCTGCCCAAGGAGGGCGTCGAGGAGGACCGGCGCGTCGCCGCCGCCCTCGTCCTCGCGTGGCTGCTCGTCGCCCCCTACGCGCTGCCCTGGTACGACGGGTTCGGCTGGGCGGTCCTCGCGCTGCTCCCCTGGACCCGGATCGACTGGATCCTGCTCGCCCACACGGCCGCGCTCAGCCTCGCCTACCTGCCGGCCCGCGCGCCCGCCCGCATCCGGCTCCCGGACGACCTGGAGTGGCTGTTCACCGTCGTTCGGCCGACCGTTGTTCCGTGGACGCTTCTGGCGATTCTGGCCGCGCTGGTGGCGGCGTGTCTGCGTTCCTCAGATCGATCTCCAATGACCGGAGCCCGGCCGCGAGCATCAGCGGGGTCGCCAGGCTGAACGCCACCGACAGGATCACCACGCCGGAGTCGTTCACCAGCGTCCCGACGACGCCGACGGTCAGCGCGCAGATCAGCGCCGGGCGCATCGACCGGCTCTGCTTGTAGGCGCCCTGCAGCAGCGACACCCGCCACCGCGTCGGCCGCGCCAGCACGAAGAACAGGAACACGACGGCGGCGGCGATCGCGAGCGTGTACGGCCAGTACCCGAGGCTGTTCAGCATCGCGTTGAACTTGCGGGTGACGATGGCCCACGCGTCCCCGTCCATGAGGTCCTGCCAGAACCGGCCGAGGTGCGTCGGGTTGGCGCTCTGCGCGTTCAGGTAGGAGATGAACAGCACGATCACCGCGCCCGCCACGAAGAACGCGCCGAGCAGCGGCGCCGACACGCGCCGCCCGGTGACCATCAGCCCGAGCATCGCGAACGCCGGGACGATCGCGAGCACGCCGCCGAAGTCGCTGCCGAACGCGGGCAGGCCGTCCACCAGCATGGCCGCCACCCCGAGCACGGCGACGATCGCGACCGCGACGAGCTTGCGGCCCTGCCGCAGCGGATGCTCGGTCAGCCACGCGGCCGTCAGGATCGCGGCGACGGCGAACAGCGAGAACGCCTGGTTGCCGAAGCCGTAGAACCGGCCGGCGACCAGCGCCGTGTACCCCATCAGGGTGTTGAGCTGGAGGTTCGACCCGGTCATCACGTCCAGCGCGAGGACGGCCGCGGTCACCCCGGTGATGATCAGCGCGGGGGTCACCACGGACCGCCGCCACGGCCCGGCCAGCGCGACGCCCGTCAGCAGGCCCGCGAAGCCGAGCACGGTGCAGATCAGCACGGGCGTCGGATGGTCGGCACGCCACCACGGCAGCAGCCCGGCGAGGAACGACGCGCCCGGCACGGCCCCGCCCAGCAGCGCTATCACGCGGGTGCCGCCGAGTATCCGCGCCCTGGACCGCCGGTCGCCGCCGAGGCGCCGCAGCGCCACCACCGCGATCCCGTACAGGACGAGCTGCGTCGCGAACAGCACCCAGTAGAACGACGTCTGCACGTTGCGGATCGCCTGGGCGGCGACGTCCTCGTCCTCCAGCGCGTCGACCCGGTCCTGCGTGGACGCCTTCGACGGCTGCGACGTCCACGCCGACCCGACCGCCTGCTTCGGCTGCGGCAGCCCGAGCAGCTTCATCGTGGTCGCGGTGAGGTCGGTCAGCGTGACCAGGCCCTCCTGGCGGGTGGCGCTGGATGTCATGAAGCCCGGCCCGTAGCCGTCGCCCTTCGCGACGGCGACCCGCAGATGCGGGTTCACACCGGTGTCCGACAGCCCTGCCAGCAGGATCGTCGTGCCCTGCGGGACGCCCTTGACGACCTGCGCGACACGGCGGTCGGCAGCGGCGGCGGCGTCGGCGCGCTTGGCGTCCGACAGCGGGATCTGATCGCCCTTCGGGTCGACGCCCGCGTCGATGTAGGCCCGGAACAGGTCGTCCACGTCGACCGCGGCGAGCGGGCAGCGCGCCCAGTCGGCGGCGGTGACCTTGTCGGGGGAGGCGACGTAGCGGTCCACCCGGCCGCCGCCGTCGCCGGCGCCGAACACCGCGCCGGGCCCGACCGCCAGCGTGCAGCCGCCCGCCTCGTGGACGGCGTCGCCGAGCAGCCCGATCTCGGCGTGGTAGTTGGTGCCCGCGTTGTCGCTCTTGATGGCCGGCCAGCCGGCGGCGATCGCGCCGTCCGCGGGCGGCGGGCCGGTGGGGGAGGGCTGCCCCGGCAGGATCGGCGCGGCCGGCAGCGCGCAGTCGCCGTGCGGCAGCCGGGACCGCTGCCCCGCCGACAGCGTCAGCCAGCCGTCCGTGGGGCAGGTGTTGACCCGCGTCGTCCGGACGCTGAGGCCCGCGGCGGACCCGTCACCCGTCAGCTCCCACAGCGCCGGCGTGTTCTCCCTGGTGACGTCGCTCCACATGAGCCCGGGAACGCCGACGACCACGACCCGCCCAGTGGCGGCACCCGCACCGGCGAGCGCGCCCGCCTGGCCTTCGGCGAACGCGGGAGCCCAGCCGAGGACCCCGGTCACCACCATGCCGAGGGTCGCGAGGAACACAGCGATCTTGGTTCCCCGGCGCATCATGGCGTCAAGGCTACAAGAGCGCCAACACCGCGCAGGGGCCATATCCTGCGGCTGTGGACGGTCCCAGGGCGCATCAGGTCGGTGGCGGGCGGGGCTGGCGGTCGCGCCTGCCCTTTCTGCTCGCCGGTATCGCCGTCGCCGTGATCGCGGTCGTCCCGATCGCGTCCCGGTGGCTCAGCAATCCGCCCGACCAGCGGCTCGTCGACCTGGAGGTGTACCGGGAGGGCGGGCTCGCCGTGCTGCGCGGGGCGCCGCTGTACGAGTTCCTCACCCAGCCGCCGCAGCTGCTGCCGTTCACCTACCCGCCGTTCGCCGCCGCGCTCGCCGTGCCGTTCACCCTGATGTCCTGGCCGGTCGCGCAGTGGATCTGGGTCGTGCTGATCTACGTCGCGCTGGCGATCGTGGTGTGGTTCGCGTTCCGCGACCTCATCCGCCGGACCGGGCGCTGGGCGCCGCTCACGGCCGGCGTCCTGTTCGCCGCGATGGCCTGGCTCGACCCCGTCCGCGACCAGGTCCGGTTCGGGCAGGTCGGGCTGTTCCTGCTCGCCATGTGCCTCGCCGACTGCTGCGCCCGCACGCCCCGCTGGCCGCGCGGCGCGCTGGTCGGGCTGGCCGTCGCGATCAAGCTGGTGCCGGGCGTCTTCCTCATCTACTTCCTGCTCACCGGGCGGCGGGACGCGCTGGTCAACGCGGTGCTGACCGCCGCCGCCGCGACGCTCGGCGGGTTCATGCTGCTGCCCGCCGACTCGTCCGCCTACTGGTTCGGCGCGCTGCTGCAGGGCGGCGACCGGACGGGCGCGGTCGACGGCACCACCAACCAGGCGGTGCAGGGGATCGTCGCGCGGATCTTCGACGAGGGGCCGGTCCGGACGGCGGTGTGGCTCGTCCTTGCGCTGGCCGTCGCCTACTTCGGCTTCCGGTGGGCCCGCCGCGCCACCCTCGCCGCCGACGAGCTGACCGGGCCCGCCGCCTCCAGCCTGCTGCTCGCCGGTGTCGCGATCACCGGGCTGCTGTCGGTGATGCTGTCCCCGGTGGGTTGGATCCACCACCTTGTCTGGATGATCGCGGTCATTGGGGCTTTGGCCGGTGATGGACGGGACACGCGAAGATGTCTGTTCGCGGGCGCCGTGTGGCTGCTGTTCCTGTGGCCGCTCCCCTGGTGGGGACGTGCGTGGATCGGCCCGGAACACTCCGTCATAGCGGAATTCGCAGGCCAGGTCCTGCGCGATTCGTTCGGAATCGCGGCGCTCGCCGCCATGGCGCTCCTCGGCGGCTGGCTGGTGAACCGGCTGAAACCGGACGCTGCCCTGGAGGATCCTTCGCAACCGGAGGTCGAGGTGGGTACGCTCGCCCCGTGATGCTAGTCGCGGTGGCCGTCGCGGGCCTGGTCGCCGGTGTTGCGGGCCTCTCCATCGCGGTGGTCGCGCACAACCGGGTCAACCAGGTCGTCGACGAGTGCGGGGAAATGCTCAGGCGCCAGCTCCAGGTCGCCAGCGGATCGGTGGACGAGCGCGCCCTGCGCGACCTCGCCATCGTCCACTACGACGCCCTGAAGGAGATGTCCGGGCACCGGTCGTTCTCCCTCGCGCTGATCAACGCGGTCGGCGACGGCGTCGTCGTCAGCTCCATCAACGGGCGCACCGAGACCCGCACCTACGCCAAGGTCGTGCAGGCCGGGCACCCGGTGGAGATGCTGTCCCCCGAGGAGAGCCACGCCCTGCGCGCGGCCCGGCTCGGCAAGGGCCCGGTCGTCTCGATGGACGACCCGCTGCCCGACTTCGGCGGCGGCGAGCGCACCTCGGCGCGCGCCTGACGCCAGGCTCCCGGCCGCCTGACGCCGAGGCTCCGCCCGGCGGGAAGTAGACTCGGGTACTCCACCAACACCATTCGCCCCGGGGGACCCGTGACCGCAGACGACAGGACAGCGCGCTACGCCTACCTGGGTCCGCAGGGCACGTTCACCGAGGCGGCGCTGCTCACCCTCCCCGGCGCCGCCGGCGCCGAGCACCTCCCGTACGCGACCGTCCCGGCCGTCCTGGAGGCCCTGCGCACCGGCGCGGCCGACACGGCGGTCGTCGCGCTGGAGAACTCCGTCGAGGGCTCCGTCCCCACCACGCTGGACGAGCTGGCCACCGGCGAGCCCCTGCAGATCGTCGGCGAGATCCATCTGCCGGTGTCGTTCGCGCTGCTCGTCCGGCCCGGCACCGCGATCGACGACATCAAGACCGTCGCGTCCCACCCGATCGCGCAGCCGCAGTGCCGCCGCTGGCTGCTGGAGCACGTCCCGGACGCCGAGTGGCGCGCCGCCACGTCCAACGCCGAGGCCGCCCAGCGCGTCGCCGACGGCCACTACGACGCCGCGCTCGCCGGCTCGTTCGCCGCGGCCCGCTACGGCCTGTCGATCCTCGCCGAGGACATCCACGACGTCGCCGACGCCGTCACCCGCTTCGTCGTCCTGCACCGCCCGTGCCCGCCGCCCGCCGCGACCGGCACCGACAAGACGACCGTCGTCGCCTTCATCGGCGAGGACCACCCGGGCGCCCTGCTGGAGATCCTCACCGAGTTCTCCATGCGCGGCATCAACCTGACGCTGATCCAGTCGCGCCCGACCGGCGCCGGTCTCGGCTCCTACCTGTTCTGGATGGACTTCGAGGGCCACGTCTCCGACGCCCGCGTGGGCGAGGCGCTGATGGGCCTGCGCCGCGTCTGCGCCGACCTCCGCTTCGTCGGCTCCTACCCCCGCGCCGACAGCGTCGGCCCCGAGATCCGGCGCGGCACCCACGACACCGACTTCACCGAGGCGGCCGACTGGCTCACCTCGATCCGCACCGGCCGTCCGAGCTGAAACAGATTCGGCCCTTCGCGTGTTGCAAGCGGGTGAACCTCTAACCGAAGGGTTGCCCCGTGCGCGTTGAGATCTGGTCCGATGTCGTCTGCCCCTGGTGCTACATCGGGAAGCGTCATTTCGAGAAGGCCCTCGAAGGGTTCGAGCACCGCGACCAGGTAGAGGTGGTGCACCGGTCGTTCCAGCTCGACCCGACGTTCCCGCCCGGTGAGACCGTCGAGGTGGCAGGCATGCTGGCGGAGAAGTACGGCATGACGCGCGAGCAGGCCGTCGAGATGAACCGGCAGATGGAGGAGCGCGCCGCCGGGGTCGGCCTGGAGTACCACCTGGAGGGCGGCCGCGCGGGCAACACCGTGGACGCGCACCGGCTCGTCCACCTCGCGGCGAAGCAGGGCATCCAGGACGAGGTCGTCGAGGCCCTCTACAAGGCGCACTTCACCGACCGCCGCTCGGTGTTCGACCGCGACTCCCTGGTGCAGGTCGTCGCGGAGGCGGGCCTGGACGCCGACGCCGCCCGCGAGGCGCTCGCCACCGGCGCGTTCACCGCCGACGTGGAGGCCGACCAGCGCGAGGCCGCCGCCCTCGGCGCGACGGGCGTGCCGTTCTTCGTCCTCGACCGCCGCTACGGCGTCTCCGGCGCCCAGCCGCCCGAGGCGTTCACGGAGGCCCTGAACCGCGCCTGGACGGACGCCAACCCCGCCCTCACCACCATCGGCGGCGACGCGGAAGCCTGCACCGACGACACCTGCGCCGTCCCCCCGCGCCAGCACTGACCCCGCTCGGGGGCCTTCGTGATCATTTCGTGCCGGAATTCTCGGTTTTCGTGGTAAACCGGCCGAATGTGAAGTGCGTCTCCTCCATGCACCTTGGATCATGGAGGCCCCGTGCGCCGATCGTCAGCCCTGCTCGCCACCGCCGCCCTCGCGGCATCGGTCCTGCTCGTCCCCGCGACCGCCGCCCGGGCGGACCCCACGGACGCCGTCCTGACGCTCGACTTCGACAGGCTGGCCAAGGACCGTGTCGTGAAGTTCACGCTGAAGGCACAGTCGGAGAGCGCCATCACCGGCGTGCAGGCGAAGATGCACTACCTGACTCCCGACGCGGAGCCGTACGCCACGGTGGACCTCGAACGCGCGGAGGGCACCGGGCACGACGGTGTCTGGACGGGGGAGTTCCGTCCCGACATCGACGCCCGCCCTGGCCTGACTCGCGTGGAGGTGGTGATGACCAGGGAAGACGGCGCCACCGTGACGCGGAACAACGGCTTCTACGATTGCTATACGACGACCGTCGTCGATTTCGCCAACGCGCCGGACGTCATCGACTTCGATCACTCGAAGGTGACGATGCGCGGCAAGGTCATGGTGCAGAGGTACCGCGAAGCCGCGCCGGAACCGGCGGCGGGCGCCAAGGTCGCCACACGGAGCGCGGACGACTCCGTGACAACGGGCGAGGACGGCTCCTTCTCCCTGACGACGAGTGGTGATCATGCTCCCAGCGTGAACGTTCCCCGACAGGGGCAGCTCTGCGCCGCGTTCCACATCGCCTCGGTCACCGTGCAGCAGCAGGCCACGCAGATCACGGCGAAGATGACACCGGCGACGGCGGTGGCGCCGTACACCGAGATGACCGTGGAGGGCAGGCTCGTCCGCCAGAGTTCCGCAGGACCGGTTCCCCTGGCCGATGCCGAGGTCCGGGTCCATGTGCCCGCCGAGGTGGTCGACTCCCATCCCCGATCCGTGCGGACGTCGGCGGACGGCACCTTCCGGACGTACTTCAAGGCCGGCCGGAATGCCGGAGCGTCGGCAACCGTGGTCGCCAACTACTACGGCACGGGCTTCCTCACCGGCAGCCAGAGCGATGTCGGCACGCTGAACGTCCGGAACATCCCTGTGCTCAGCGGATTCAACCCGGGGCCGGAGCCCCTCCCCTACGGCGATGGGATCCTCGCGCACGGCACGCTGGCCTTCCAGCCCTTCTACGACGACGACGCGAAGCTGCCGGTGTACCTGGAGTTCTCCCCCGACGGCAAGACATGGACGGTCTTCCAGAGCCGGACCCTGGACGAGCCGGGAAGCTTCTACTTCAACGACGACAAGCTCGTGAAGCAGGATGGTTACTGGCGCGTCCGCTACCCGGGCAACGAGCGGAACGCGCCCCTGATCAGCTGGGTCGACTACATCGACGTCAAGTACCGGACGTACATGTACAACTTCAACGCCTCGCCGGAGCCGGTGAGCAAGGGGAAGACCATCACGGTCAAGGGGCTGCTGTACCGCTTCCGGGACACGGTGGACCCTGGCCCCGGTGCGAAGATCTCCGTCTACTTCAAGGCCAGCGGCACGTCCACGTGGAAGTGGATGGCCGACACCAAGACGGGAAGCGACGGGTGGTTCCGGAAGACGTTCACCGCGTCCAAGGACGGCACGTGGATGGCGAAGTACCCGGGGAGCAGCACCTACATCGCCTCCAACGCGCCTACCGACTACGTGGACGTGCGCTGACGTAGGCTGCCCTGGTGGCCAAGGACTTCGATCTCTACGAGCGGGAGCTGTGGGCCGGGCGGGGCCCCGCGTACGAGCGGGGGTTCGCCCGGCTCACCCGCTACCTGGTCGGTCCGCTGCTGGACGCGGCCGGGGTGACCGGCGGGACGCGGTTCCTCGACGTCGGGACGGGCCCCGGGTTCGTCGCGCGGGAGGCGACCCGGCGCGGTGCCGAGGTGTCGGCGGTGGACGCCGAGGCGAGCATGGCGGAGGCGGCCGGGCGGAACGTGCCCGGACTGGACGTGCGGGTCGCCGTCCTGCCGGACGTGCCGTTCGGCGACGGGACGTTCGACGCGGTCGCCGGCAACTTCGTCATCAACCACGTGAGCGACCCCGCCGCGGCGATCGGCGAGCTGCGGCGGGTGCTGCGGCCGGGCGGGCGGCTGGCGCTGAGCTGCTGGGTGATGCCGGGCAGCGGGGCCCTCGGGATCGTCCGGGAGGCGATCGAGCAGGCCGGGGTGCCGTGGCCGGACGACATCCCCGAGTCGCCGTTCATGGAGTACGGGGAGGCGGCGCCGTTCCGGCGGCTGGTGACGGAGGCCGGCGTCGCCGAGGTCGCCGTCGAGGAGGTGACCTGGGAGCACGTCGTCGACCCCGAGGAGTGGTGGGAGACGGGCGCGCTGTCCAAGGTCGGCACGAACGGCGTCATCGTCGGGCGGCAGGACGCGCAGACCGTCGCCCGGATCAAGGACGCCTACGACACGATCATCGCCGACTACGGGGTGGACGGCGGCAAGGTCGCGCTGCCCGCGCACGCGCTGCTGGCGAGCGGCGTCCGGTAGAAGCGCCGTTATGCGCGCGCGGACGCGGGGCCCGTACCGGTAGCCTCGGGTCTGTGATTGACCTGCGAGCTCTTCGAGAGGATCCGGAGCGGCTGCGCGCGTCGCAGCGCGCCCGCGGTGAGGATGGCGCCGTCGTCGACCGGCTGCTCGACCTGGACGGGAGGCGCCGTTCCGCGCTGACCTCGTTCGAGCAGCTCAGGGCGGAGCAGAAGAGTTTCGGCAAGTCGGTGTCCAGGGCGAAGGGCGAGGAGCGCGACGCGCTGCTCGTCCGCGCGAAGGAGCTGGCGCAGCAGGTCAAGGAGCGGGAGGCGGAGGCCGACCGGCTCGGCGAGGAGCTCGACGCGCTGCTGAAGGGCGTCCCGAACCTCATCGAGGAGGGCGCCCCGCCCGGCGGCGAGCAGGACTTCGTCGTCCTGGAGCACATCGGCGAGCCCCCCGAGTTCGACTTCGAGCCGAAGGACCACCTGGAGCTCGGCGAGCGCCTCGGCGCCATCGACATGGAGCGCGGCGCGAAGGTGTCCGGCGCGCGGTTCTACTACCTGACGGGCGTCGGCGCGCGGCTCCAGTACGCGCTGCTGAACCTCGCCATGGAGACGGCCGTGGCGAACGGGTTCGTCCCGATGTACCCGCCGGTGCTGGTGAAGCCGGAGGCGATGGAGGGCACCGGGTTCCTCGGCGCGCACTCCGCCGAGGTGTACCGGCTGCCGGACGACGACCTGTACCTGGTCGGGACGTCGGAGGTCCCGCTCGCCGCGTACCACATGAACGAGATCATCGACGAGCTGCCGCGGCGGTACGTGGCGTGGTCGTCGTGCTTCCGCCGCGAGGCCGGCTCCTACGGCAAGGACACGCGCGGCATCATCCGCGTCCACCAGTTCGACAAGGTGGAGATGTTCTCCTACTGCGACCCGGCCGACGCGCACGCCGAGCACCTGCGGCTGCTGGACTGGGAGAAGGACATGCTCGCCAAGGTCGAGCTCCCGTACCGGGTGATCGACGTCGCGGCGGGCGACCTCGGCTCCAGTGCGGCCCGCAAGTACGACTGCGAGGCGTGGGTGCCGACGCAGCAGACCTACCGCGAGGTCACCTCGACGTCCAACTGCACCGAGTTCCAGGCGCGGCGGCTGTCGGTCCGGCACCGCGACGCGGACGGGAGGAACCAGCCGGTCGCGACGCTGAACGGCACGCTGGCGACGACCCGGTGGATGGTCGCGATCCTGGAGAACCACCAGCGGGCGGACGGGTCGGTGCGGGTGCCGGAGGCGCTG
Organism: Actinomadura sp. NAK00032; assembly: GCF_013364275.1. Taxonomy (NCBI): domain Bacteria; kingdom Bacillati; phylum Actinomycetota; class Actinomycetes; order Streptosporangiales; family Thermomonosporaceae; genus Actinomadura; species Actinomadura sp. NAK00032. The sequence continues at coordinate 188,291 of NZ_CP054932.1, forward strand.
CGCAAGTTCCTCGGGCAGGACGTCCTGGAGCCGGTCAAGCGCTGACCCTCGGGCGTCCGGCGTCGGTGGCGTCGCCTATGGTTTGTGGCATCTGCCCTGGAAGGTGACATGAGCCAGTCTTCGCCGCGCGTGATCGCGACCGACCTCGACGGCACGATCGTGCGCTCCGACGGCACGATCTCCGCCCGGACCGTCGACGCCCTGGCCCGGGTCGAGCGGGCCGGGGCGATGCTCGTCATGGTCACCGGCCGGCCGCCGCGCTGGATGACCGACGTCGCCGCGGCCGTCGACCACCACGGCGTCGCGATCTGCGCGAACGGCGCCGTGGTCTACGACCTGCACACCGAGACCGTCCTGGAGGCGCGGGAGATCCCGCCGGAGGTGATCGCGGAGGCGGTCGGGCGGCTGCGCGGCATCGCGCCCGAGCTGCAGTTCGCGGTGGAGCACCCGACCGGGTTCTACTTCGAGGACAGCTACCACCTGGGCCGCTGGGACGTGGAGGCGCTCGGCGGCCGCCGGGTGGACGCCGCGGAGCTGGTCACCAGGCCCGGCACCAAGCTGCTCGCCTTCCACCCGGACGCCGATCCCGACACGCTGTCGGAGAAGGCGGTGCAGGCGGTGGGCGACATCGTCACGGTGACGCACTCGTCCGGGCGGGGGCTGCTGGAGATGAGCGCGCTCGGCGTCACCAAGGCCAGCGCGCTCGCCGCGCTGTGCACCGAGCACGGGTTCACCGCGGGCGACGTCGTCGCGTTCGGCGACATGCCCAACGACCTGCCGATGCTCACCTGGGCGGGCGCGTCCTACGGCGTCGGCAACGCGCACCCGCTGGTGCTGGCCGCCGTGACGCACACGACGTCCCGCAACGACGACGACGGCGTGGCCGAAGTCCTGGAGCGCCTGTTCCCGTAGTGGACGGCCGCACCCTCGCCGGAGGGTGCGGCCTGAGCCTCCCGGTCGGGGCTCCTACAGGTAGGGGCCGGACGAGTGGTGGCGGGACTGCGGCTCCTCCTCGGCGCCGGGCGGCACCATGCCGGCGGGCAGCGCGCGGCGCATCTGCTCGAGCTGCGCCCGCGCCGCCATCTGCTGCGCGAACAGCGTCGTCTGGATGCCGTGGAACAGGCCCTCCAGCCAGCCGACGAGCTGCGCCTGCGCGATCCGCAGCTCGCCCTCGCTCGGCACCGATCCCTCGGCGAACGGCAGCGACAGCCGCTCCAGCTCCTCGACCAGCTCGGGGGCGAGGCCGTCCTCCAGCTCCTTGATGGACGACTTGTGGATCTCCCGCAGCCGGGCCCGGCTCGCCTCGTCCAGCGGGGCCGCCTTGACCTCCTCCAGGAGCTGCCGGATCATCCCGCCGATCCGCATGACCTTCGCGGGCTGCTCGACCATCTCGGTGACCGACTTGCCCTCGGACTCGCCCTCGCCCGTGCTCTCCATGGCGATGCCGTTGGGGCCGACCACGAGCACCTGCGGTTCCTGTTCAGACTGGTTCTTCGAAGGCTCGCTCATAAACATCACATCCTCACACGGTCAGCAGAATCTTGCCGACGTGACCGCTCTCTTCCATCAACTCGTGCGCGCGCGCCGCGTCCGCCATGGGGAAGGACTGGTCGATGACGGGACGGACGTCTCCGGACTCCAGCAGCGGCCACACGTGCTCGCGGACCCCGGCCACGATCTCCGCCTTCTCCTCCAGGGGGCGGGACCGCAGCGCCGTCGCGTGCACCAGCGCCCGCTTGCGCAGCAGCATGCCGATGTCCAGCTCCGCCTTGGCGCCGCCCTGGAGGCCGATCACCATCAGCCGTCCGCCGGTGGCGAGCGCCTCCACGTTCCGGGCCAGGTACTTGGCGCCGATCAGGTCGAGGATCACGTCGTACGGGCCGCTCTCGACGAAGTCGTCCTCGCGGTAGTTCACGGCGACGTCCGCGCCGAGTTCGCGGCAGCGGGCCGCCTTCTCCGCGCTGCCCACGGTCGTCACCACACGCGCGCCGCGCGCCTTGGCCAACTGGATGGCGAACGTCCCGATGCCGCTGCCGCCCCCGTGGACGAGCAGCGTCTCGCCCGCGCGCAGCCCGCCCAGCCAGAACACGTTCGACCACACCGTGCACGCGACCTCCGGGAGTCCGGCGGCGGCCGCGACGTCCACCCCGCGCGGCACCGGGAGCACCTGCGAGGCGGGCACGGCGACCCGTTCGGCATACCCTCCCCCGGCGAGCAGCGCGCACACCTCGTCGCCGGCGGCGAAACCGGTGACGCCGGCGCCCAGCGCCGAGATCCGGCCGGACACCTCCAGCCCGGGGTACGGGGGAGCGCCCGGCGGCGGCGGGTAGAAGCCCAGCCGCTGCATGACGTCCGCGCGGTTCACCGCGCTCGCCGCCACATCGATCAGCACTTCGCCCGGCTGCGGCTCCGGATCCGGTACCCGCGTCCACTCCAGGACGTCGGCACCCCCCGGCTCGCGGATCACGATCGCATGCATACCGATCACGCTACCCGGGCGCGCGGTGGGGCTCTCCCGTCCCCGGCATCCCACCCCAAGGTCGATCTACGCGCGGGATGCGTGGTATTGGGTGATGGGTATCCTGCGTGGGGGCCATTTTGCCCACCTGCACCGTGTTGATCATCAGAGGCGTGCCCGAGGGGGATAAACGGTGGCGAGGAACGAGCACGACGGGCGTTCCCTGGAGGAGCGGCTGGCCTCTCTGGACGCGATGAGCGGCGACACGGCCGGCCCGCCGGAGGACGGTGAGCAGGCGGCGCGGACCGCCCCCGCCGAGCAGGAGAACGCCCCACCCGAACCGCAGGCCGCGTCCGAGCCGCAGGCCGCGCCCGAACCCCAGGCCGCGCCGGGGCCACCGCCCGCCGCGCCGGAGGCCCAGGGGCCCGCGCCGGAGCAGCAGGGGCCGCCGCCCGTCCCGGACAACGGCAACCCCTGGCTCGCCGCGCCGCCCGCCTTCCAGGGCGCCCCCGAGAACACCGGCTTCGGCGCCGAGAGCTACGGCCCGCCGCAGCCGCCGCCCCCGCCCTACGACGGCGGCCCCGTCCCGCAGCCGCCGCCCTACGAGGGCGGCCCCATGCCGCAGCCGTTCGACGGGGGGATGCTCCCGCCGCCCTACTACCCGGCCCCGGCCTACGACCCGTCGCGGGTCCCGCAGCCGCCTCAGCCGCCTCAGCCGCCGCAGCAGTCGCCGTACGAGGCGGGCGACAGCGCCGCTCCGCCCCTCGACCAGCTGCCGCCCTACCCGTCCGACCAGTTCGCGCAGCAGCAGAACGCCGCCGGGCAGTACCAGCCGATCGACCCCGCCACCGGGCAGCCCTACCCGCAGGACACCGACGACTCCGGCCGCCCCTACGTGCCGATCGACCCCGCCACCGGCCGCCCGCTGCCGCCCGACGCCGTCGCCCCGCAGTTCCCGCCGATGATGGAGCCCGGGCCCGTCCAGCAGTACCCGCAGCAGGACGCGCAGTATCCCCCGCAGGACGCGCAGTACCAGCAGGACGTCCGGTACTCGCAGGACGTCCAGTACCAGCAGGACGCCAACGGCGCCGCCCAGCAGTACCCGCCGGCCGACCCGACCACGGGGCAGCCGTACCCGCAGCCCGACCCGAACGCCGGCCCGCCGTACGCCCCGCCCCTGCCGCGGGTGCACCCCACGGTCGATCCGAACACCGGGCAGCCGTACACGCAGTCCGATCCGGCCACGGGCCTGCCGTACCTGCCGGTCGACCCCGGCACCGGCCAGCCCTACCCGCAGGACCCCAACGCCCAGCAGTACCAGCAGTACCAGCAGATCAACCCCGCCACCGGCCAGCCGTACGTGCCCATCGACCCGAACACCGGGCAGCCGTACCCCGGCTACGGGCCGCAGCAGGGGCAGATGATCCCGCCGGGGCACGCCGCCCCGCCGCAGGAGCCGCAGAACACCGACAGCCTCAGCTCCGAGAACCTGCTGGGCGAGCGCCGCATCGCACCGTCCTCCGGATGGCGGCGCGCCGTCTACAAGGCGACCGCGGGCGGCATCCACCCCGGCGAGTCGCAGGGCGAGCTGCGCCGCAAGGACCTGATCGCGCGGGCCCGCACCCCCGTCGCCGGCGGGCACCACCGGGTCGCGGTCATGTCGCTGAAGGGCGGCGTCGGCAAGACGACCACCACCACCGGCCTCGGCTCCATGCTCGGCTCCTTCCGCGGCGACCGGGTGATCGCGGTGGACGCCAACCCCGACCGCGGCACGCTCTCGGACAAGGTGCGGCTGGAGACCGCGGCGACCGTCCGCGACCTGCTCAACAACCGCGACAACATCACCCGGTACGCGGACGTGCGCGCGTTCACCTCGCAGAACGAGGCGCGGCTGGAGATCCTCGCCTCCGACCGCGACCCGGCGGTCAGCGAGGCGTTCTCCGCCGAGGACTACGCCGCCGTCGCCGTCGTCCTGGAGCAGTACTACTCGGTCTGCATCACCGACTGCGGCACCGGCCTGCTGCACTCGGCGATGGCGGGCGTGCTGAGCCTCGCCGACCAGCTCGTCCTGGTCAGCTCCCCGTCGGTGGACGGCGCCCGCTCCGCGAGCGCGACCCTCGACTGGCTGGAGGCGCACGACCACGGGCACCTCGTGCGCAACGGCGTCGTCGTCCTGTCGATGGTCCGCAACCGCACCCGCAGCCAGGTCGACCTCGACAAGCTCCAGGCGCACTTCGAGAGCCGCTGCCGCGCGGTCGTCCGCATCCCCTACGACGACCACCTGGAGGAGGGCGCCGAGGTTGAGCTGGAGCAGCTCGCCCCCGCGACGCGCGAGGCGTACCTCACCCTCGCGGCCGTCGTCGGCGACGGCTTCGCCTTCCAACGCCCGCCCCAGCCCTGACCGGCCGGGTAGGGTCACGTTCCGTGACGGACGCCGATGGCTTGTACGTGGGGAAGGCGGGGCCGGACGCGGCCGGGGACCGGGGGTGGCTGCTCGGGCACTTCAAGGCGCCCGGCGACCTGCGGCACAGCGACGAGGTCGAGATCAAGTGGGGCGTCCACCCGAAGGGGGAGCGGCGCGCCCAGTGGACGGACGGCGAGAAGCGCACCGCCCTGCTCGTCCTGATCAGCGGCCGGTTCCGGCTGGAGTTCCCCGGCCGGAACGTCGTCCTCGCCGAGCAGGGCGACTACGTGGTGTGGGGGCGCGGCGTCGACCACTCGTGGGAGGCCGAGGAGGAGTCGGTCGTCATGACGGTCCGGTGGCCGTCCATCCCCGGCTACCGCGTCCCGGAGGAGCGATAGGTGTCCCGGACGCGCCGCCGTGACCGCTATCGTGGTCGGTGGCCGGACGACCGGCCGCCGGGAGAGTTCGCATAGTGGACTAGTGCAGGCGCCTTGAAAGCGCCCAGGGCTGGGGACAGTCCTCGTGGGTTCGAATCCCACACTCTCCGCTCGGAGCGGTGTGCACCACCCATGCGGGACGTTCGCCGTGAGACTCGCCGAACGTTACAAAGGGGCCGACTCGGGCAGAAGGCATCCGTTACCCTCTTCGGCATGTCGCAGACACCGAATGATCCGGCGGGCACGACGCACCAGTTCCAGAACTTCGCCAGCCAGGCGCAGCCGCAGAAGTCCGGCCCGAACGTGGGCATGATCGTCGGCATCGTCGCGGTGGTCGCGGTCGTCGTGGTGCTCGTCGCCGCGGTGATGATGCTCGGCTAGCCCTAGGGCGGAGTCACCGGCCCGAGCTGCTGAAGTGCTGGTAGTCCCTGGCGCCGCTCCATTCGCCGCCCCAGCCCCAGCCGATCGACGCGAACGCCTTCACGACCTTGTCGCCTGCGTGGATCATGCCCGGTGCGTCCAGCTCGCGGTTCTTGTACTTCGCGCAGTCCTTGTGGGCGGTGCGCCCGTCCGCGTAGACGTAGGGGTTCTGGCAGGGGTTGATGTCGACGGCGAGGCCGTACGCGTGCTGGGAGAACGAGCTGGACCCGGTCGCGTTGCGGCAGTTGAACGCGGAGGTGTTGTTGGCCTCGATCGAGTCGAAGTCGCTGCCGCCGTACTTGTCGACCGGCTCCATGCGCTCGATCGGGTAGCGCATGCCGTACAGCTTCTTGAAGACGGAGACGAGGTCGTCCGCCGCCTTGGCGTTGACGACGAGGCGCCCGCCGGTGTGCGGCTTGTCGTCCATGCCCCAGTACGTCATCTCGATCATCCGCAGCCCGGACGGCGCCACGGGGCAGCCCTTGCGCCAGGACGACTTCAGGTCGCCGGCGGTCACCTTCTTGACCGCGGCCTGGAAGGCCTGGTTCGTCGGGGCCGCCGACGGCGACGGCGCGCCGGACGCGGTGGGCGGCGTGGCGGACGGTGACTCGCCGGAGTCGTCGCCGCGGCCACATCCGGTCGCCGCGAGCGCCACCCCGAGCAGTGCGGCGAGGATGGTCGCGCTGGAAATCGGCCCTCTACCTGGCATCTTTGCAGCATACGCAGCTCAGGAGCGGCACGTGCGGCACTGCGCGTTCGCTACGGTGCGTTTGAACGCGCGCCCGCCGGATAGGGGCCGGGACGGACGGGCCGTGGACGCTCACTCAACCGCCGGGCATGTCGCCCGGTGACGTCCGGTCGCAGGGAGCCGGCATGACGGAAGCTCAGGAGAGCGACCTCCCCAGCCTCGAAGACGAGATCTTCGCCGTGGCGCACAGTGTGGAGGTGGAGCAGGGGGCCGTGCAGCCGCGGCTGCCGGCGGACAGGGCGCAGGTCCTGGTGGAGCGCGCGCGCGTGTTCCTCGGCCGGGACGTGAAGGCGCTGGCGGCGGGTTTCGGCGTGTTCCTGTTCGTCGACATCGTGATGATGTGGGCGCCGCTGATGATGAGCCGCCGGCCGAGCCTGCTGCCGCAGTTCGTCACGCTGCTGCTGCTGGCGTACGGGCTCGGCGGGCTGCTGGTGTGGAGGGTCGGGGGGAGGTGGCGGACGTTCGGCATCGGCATGATGCTCGCCTGGGTGTTCCTGACGCTGGTCTCCGTCGGCTTCCTGACCGGGGTGACGTTCCCCCTCTGACCTGGCCCGCGCTGAGTCAGGCGGCTCGTGCTGAGTCAGACGGGGCCGCGCTGAGTCAGACGGGGCCGAGGCGCTTCAGGACGAGGCTGAACGCGCGCCCGACGGCCTCCAGGTCGGCCGGGTCGACCACGTCGACGAAGAACGTCCGGACGGTCTCGACATGGTCGCGGGCGGCGCGTTCGAGCGCCGCGTAGCCGTCGTCGGTGAGGTGCGCGAAGACGCCGCGCTTGTCGTTGGGGCAGCTGTCGCGCTTGACCAGGCCCTTGCCCTCCAGGCGGGAGCAGGTGTGCGACAGCCGGCTGCGCGACTGGCTGGCGTTCTCGGCGAGCTCGGCCATCCGCAGCCGCCGCTCGGGGGCCTCCGACAGCCGGACGAGGATCTCGTACTCCGACACCGACAGGCCGTGCTTGGTCTTGAGGTCCCGGTCCATGATCTCGGTGAGCCGGACACTGCCGTCCACGTATGCCCGCCAATCGCGCTGCTGGGCGGCATCGAGCCAGCGAGGTTCGCTCATACCGGAAAGTATAGAACATATGTTGAAGATTCAACTAGCCCAGGCTATCTTCACGGTAGCAGCACCCGCCGCCGGAACCCGTCCGCCGGAATAGTTGAAGCATCAACTATGTTGTGGGGAGCAGTGCACCGCCCCGGCCGGGACGGGCACCCGAACGAGGGGAGAACCCCATGCCCGCCGTGATGGCCGACCCGCTGACCCTGCCCCGCCTCCCGCTGCTGCCGCAGGCGGACACCGACTGGCGGCGCGTCGCCAAGGTCGTGACCGCCAAGCGCCACCTCGAAGGCGAGGGGTTCCAGGTCAGGCGCCCCTTCCCGGGCATCGACCTGTCCCTGGCCGACCCGTTCCTGCTCCTCGACCACATGGGCGCCGTCGAGTACGCGCCCGGCGAGGCGAAGGGTACGCCGTGGCACCCGCACCGCGGCTTCGAGACGGTCACCTACATCATCGACGGCGCGTTCCAGCACCAGGACACCACCGGCGGGGGCGGCCTCATCTCGGACGGCGCCACGCAGTGGATGACCGCCGCGTCCGGGATCCAGCACATCGAGCAGCCGCCGCCCGAGATGGTCGACAAGGGCGGGCTGTTCCACGGCGTCCAGCTGTGGGTGAACCTGCCGCGCTCCCAGAAGTGGGTCGCGCCGCGCTACCAGGACATCGAGGCCCGCGACGTCAAGCTGCTGGCCGCCGACGACGGCTCGTCCCTCGTGCGCGTCATCGCCGGATCGGTCGCCGGACACGACGGCCCCGGCGTCACCTACACGCCGATCAACTACCTGCACGCGACGGTCGCGCCGGGCGCCAAGCTGGCGCTGCCGTGGCCGCGGGATTTCAACGCGCTCGTGTACGTGCTCTCCGGGCGCGGTACGGTCGGCGTGGAGGAGGTCGGGTTGGACGAGGGCCAGCTGGCCGTGTTCGCCGGCTCCCACCACAAGGGCACCGGTGACGGGCTGGTCGTCCGCGCGGCCGACACCCAGCCGCTCGCCAGCGCGAACGGGTGGGAGATCCTGGTCCTCGGCGGGCTGCCGATCCGCGAGCCGGTCGCCCGGTACGGGCCGTTCGTGATGAACACCCGTGACGAGATCGTCCAGGCCTTCGAGGACTTCCAGGCCGGACGGATGGGCACCGTCCCCGCGCAGAAGGTGCCGCACCGGTCCGACGCCGACGAGTCGCTCGCCTGACTCCGGCGGGCGGTCCTGTCCGGTACCCCGCTCCGGACAGGCCCGCCCCCGGGCCTTCTTCCGCGGGTTGTCGCGGTTCGCGTGACGCGACCGGGCGCATGCGCTAGTGTGTTCGAACAGTCGAACAGAAGTTCGACTTGTTCGGAACGCGCTCGCCTCGGGAGGCGACATGGTGGCGACGGCCACGCGAGGGCATGAGGCCCCGGCGCGCTGCGGGCGGCGGCAGGCGACACGCCGCAGCGTTTTCTACGCAAATCTACGGCCGCAGCTATATCGCCTCATAGAGTCCGACAGCGTGGACCCCGTGCGCAACCCCTATGCCCCGGGCGCCGGGCAGCGCCCTCCCGAGCTGGCCGGCCGCGACCGCGAGCTCAAGCAGTTCGAGGTGGTGCTCGAACGCGTGGCCCGCGGCCGCCCCGAACGCAGCATGATCGTCACCGGGCTGCGCGGCGTGGGCAAGACCGTGCTGCTCAACGCCTTCCGCTCGATGGCCATCCAGCGGCTGTGGGGGACGGGCAAGATCGAGGCCCGGCCCGACCAGTCGATCCGGCGCCCGGTCGCCTCCGCGCTGCACCGGGCCGTCCGCGAGCTGGCGCCCCGGCACCGCGCGCCCGACCGCATCGAGGAGTTCCTCGGCGTGCTGAAGGCGTTCGCGCAGTCGGGGCCCGAGCCGTCCGGCAAGTCCCAGGCCCGCGCGCACCGCTGGCAGCCCGGCATCGACGTGCCCGCCGCGCGCGGCCGCGCCGACTCCGGCGACCTGGAGATCGACCTCACCGAGCTGTTCGTGGACGCCGCGTCCGTCGCGACCGACGTCGGCGTCGGGATCGCCCTGTTCGTCGACGAGATGCAGGACATCCCCGCCGACGACGTCTCCGCCCTGTGCGCCGCGTGCCACGAGCTGTCGCAGGTCGGCGGGCCGCTGATCGTGGTCGGCGCGGGGCTGCCGCACCTGCCGGCCGTCCTGTCGGCCAGCAAGTCCTACTCCGAGCGGCTGTTCCGGTACGCGCGGATCGACCGGCTCGACCGGGAGTCCGCCGACCACGCCCTGATGGCCCCGGCCGAACGCGAGGACGTCACCTTCACCGAGGACGCCCTCGACGCGCTGTACGGCGCGGCCGACGGCTACCCCTACTTCGTCCAGGCCTACGCGAAGGTCGTCTGGGACGTCGCCCCCGACACCCCGATCACGGCGGACGACATCAAGGTCGCCGCCCCCGAGGCGGAGAGCGAACTCGCGGTCGGCTTCTTCGGCAGCCGCTACGAGCGCGCCACCCCCGCCGAGCGCGACTACATGCGCGCGATGGCCATGCTCGGCGACGATCCGGTGCCCACGGCCTCGGTCGCCGACGAGCTGGGCCGCAAACCGTCCAGCCTGTCGCCCGCCCGCGACGGACTCATCAAGAAGGGCCTCATCTACAGCGCCGAACGCGGCATGGTCGCCTTCACGGTCCCGCACTTCGGCAAGTTCCTCCGCTCCCAACCCGCCTGAACCCCGCTGCGGATCTATCCAGTCCTCTAGCAAAAAAGCTAGAGAACAGTAGAAAGCCGCATCGGCACAGCACCGTCACCCGAATATACGACTCTCTAGCCCCACCCATAGAGAGCCGTATATTCCCCTCGCCACACCTCTGGCCAAATCTAAAGCTCTCTAGCTCCTTTTGTAGAAAGCACTAGAAATCCCCAGAACCACCCCCCGCCGCCCTACTTCGAGGGTGGTGGTGGGGTTAGGGGTGGTGGATGCGGTAGCGCAGGTGCAGGACGTGCTTTGTGGGGTCTTCCTCCTGGGGCGTGGTCAAGCGGCGGACCGGGGTGAGTTCGATGTGTTCGGGCGGGAGGCCGTCGAACAGGCGGCGGCCCTGGCCGAGGAGGACTGGGACGACGTGCAGTTCCAGTTCGTCGAGCTGGCGCGCGCGCAGCAGCGCCTGCGCCGCTCCGGCACCGTGCACCATTACGTCGGCGTCCCCGGCCGCTGCGCGGGCCTGGGCGGCGCACTCGGCGGCATCGGTTACGTAGCGGACGCTGCCCGGCGGCGGGTCGTCCGGGACGTCGTGGGTCAGGACGAAGACGGGGACGCCGTCGTGGTGGTCGCCCTGCCAGCGGCCCGCGTGCTCGTAGGTGCGGCGGCCGGCGATGACGGCGCGGGTGGCCAGCACCTCCTGGTACACCTGCCCGCTGGGCCCCGGGTCGTCGCGCCGGTCGAGCCAGTTGAAGAGCCGGAACCCGCCGATGCCCATGGGCGCGTCCAGGCCGTCCTGCGGCCCGGCGACGTAACCGTCCAGGGACATGGTCATGTACAGCCGGATCAGCGCCATCGCCTCAGCCCTCCGTCCGCACGCGGTAGCGCAGGTGCGTCACGCCCGCCCCGTCCGCGCTCCGGAGCAGTTCGAGTTCGATGTGGTCGGGCGGCATGTCCGCGAAGAGCGGTTCACCCTGGCCGATCAGGACCGGGACCAGGTGGATCTGCAGCTCGTCGAGGACGCCGGCGGCGAGTGCCAGCCGAGCGGTGCGGGCCCCGTGGACCAGGACGTCCCTGTCGCCGGCCGCGTCCCTGGCCATGGTCATCGCGGCCGTCACGTCGCTCACATGGGTGACCCCGGGCCACCGCGGTTCCGGGGCGGGCCGACGGCGGCTCAGGACGAAGATCGGCACGCCGTCGTGGTGGTCGCCGCCCCAGCCGCCGGCGAGCTCGAACGTCCGCCGGCCGACGACGACCGCCCCGGTGGCCAGGACCTCGTCCATGACCTCGCGGTCCACGTCCGCCATGTGGCCGGCGAACCACTCGTGCAGCCGATGCCCGTCGTCGCCGAGGCCGTTGCCCGGCGCCACGTTGGGCCCGGCGATGAAGCCGTCCACCGACATTGACATGTACAGCACGGTCTTACTCACGTTTCGGGTCCTTTCCGTCAGCGCCCGCGGGCGGCCCGGCCCTTCCTCGACCACCATGCCGCAGGGCACGTGACGGCACCGGTGGATGGGTAGATAGGTGGCGTATGCCCATGTGACGGGCAGGACGTGCATGTCGGGGGGAAGCATGGCAGACGACGACCGCTTCCGCGGTCAGGATCCGGATCACCAGTTCAACCAGGACGACGACGCCCAGGACGAGCCGTCGGCGCGGCACGACCCGGGGCGCTACCGGTGGCAGGACGAGTCCTCGCCAGGCGAGGGGCGCGGGCCGTCCCGCCATGACGACGACTTCGGAAGCTTCGAGGACGAGTCCGGGAGCGACGACAGCACCTGGTGATCGCGCCCGAAGACGCATCGGTCAGTGTGCGGAGGCGGTCATCAGCCGGATGAGCTGGTCCAGGTAGCGGCGAAACCGGTCCAGGGCGTCGGGGGTGTCAGGCGCCGTCGGTCGGCCGGACGCGTCGGGAATGCCCGATTGCAGGTAACCGTTGATCGACCAGACCAGGGTCAGCATGAGCGCTTCGGGATCGACGTCCGGCCTGACCGCCGGGCGGATGATCTCGAGTGCCTGCCCCATGTTGAGCGCACTCGTCCGCTCCTCAAGGCCGGCGATGTCGCTCGCATCGGACAGCCAACGATGTATCCACAGCCTGGCCATCTCCGGATGCTCCAAGCAGTGGTCGACGTAGAGGTTCAGCAACTGGCGGAGACCGTCCGCGTCGCGGGTGATGTTCGGTGCGGCAGCCTGCACGTGATCGCGCCACAACTGGTTGGCCTCCTCGAAGGCCTGCACGTAGAGAGCGCGCTTGCCGCCGTAGCGTTCGGTCACCGCGTTGACGGTGACACCGAGCGCGTTCGCGATCATCTCGTTGGAGACCCCGTCGTAGCCGAGTTCGGAGAACAGCCGGGTGACCAGGGCCCGTACCTGCGCGTCCGTCGGATCTTGGGCGGCGTCCCCGGTTTCCATGCGGTCTCCATCTGCCTCTGACTCTTCGGCCACCATGACCATCCCCACAGCCGCGCGATCACCGCGTTCGACGAGGTGGATGCCGCTATCGAACGAATGATTACTCAGTGTAACACTGCGATGACCGCGTCCAAGAGCGTCGCCCGGCCACCGGTCGAGCGGTCTCTACGGGGCTATTGGACTCGTCCAATATGGGGCTAGACGGACATGGCGAGATCGGGGACGGCGATCGCCGAGCGGACGGTGCGGTCCCGCTCGGCCGTGGACACGGCGAAGACGATCTCCACATCACGCTCGTCCACCCGGCCCGCGAACGCGGCGAACCGCCAGCAGCCCTCGCGCCACACGTCCAGCGGGACGGCGCTGGCGATCGCGTTCTCGTGCTCGGCCCACGCCGCGCTCGCGTACAGCGTCTCGTACGTCTCCGCCAGCGGGCTGCGCCGCCGCTCGCTCGGCAGGCCGGCGGGCCGCCGGCGCCGCTCCGCCAGTTCCGCCAGCTCGGGAGAGAGCACCGCGAACAGCGCGACCTCGACCGCGAAGACGAGCCCCACCTGGACCTGGACGTCGCGCAGCACGTCCACGCCCGCGAGCGGCGCGCCGAGCGAGGCCACCGCCGCGCCGGTGAACAGGACGGCCCGCAGCACGCTGCGCCGCCCGACCCGCTTGCCGCTGAGGCCGCCGAAGCAGCCGCATCCGGCGTCCGGCCGGCGCACCCGCAGCTCCCCGACCACCCAGGTCGCCGCCGCGAACGCGATCGTCGTCGCGAGGCGCACCGATAAGTGCGAGGTCGCCAGCAGCGCGAGCCCGAGGACGCCCTCGCCGAAGCCGAGGCCGACCGCCATGCCGCGGCTGCCGCGCAGCGCGGTGAGCCGCGCGAGCCCGGCCGGCACCGGCACCCCGTGCACATGGTCGGGCGGCGCGCCCGCCGTCCGCTCCCGGACCATCAGCTTCGCCGCGCCCGCCGCCAGCAGCACCGCCGCCAGCAGCAGCACCTGGGTGTTCTGGAACGCGGTCACCATGGCCCCTCCACGGGCGGCACGTGCGGGCGGACGGAGGCGTTGAAGCATCCCGCCTCCAGGTCGCCGCCGAGCCCGGCGAACGCGACCGGCGTCAGTTCGACGATCCGGCCGCGCGGGGACGCGTCGCACTCCACGCACCGGTCGCAGAAGCGGGCCGCCGTGCAGCCGCACTCGACCACCGGGACGGTCGCGGCCCGCCCGCCGCACTCGTTGCGGACGGTCAGCTCCCCGCCCACCGACAGGTACGGGAACGGGACGCAGCCGGACGGGGCGTCCGCGCACCCGCCGGCGGCCCCCTCGGAGTCGACCGCCGGATAGGCCGCCCCGTCCGGCGTCTCGCCGCCGGCGTCCCCGAACCAGGTCGCCGTGCCGCGCAGCACCCCGGGCACGGGGGCCGTCGCGTCCGGCGCGGCGAGGTCGTCCGCCCGGTATCCGGGCTGGGACGTGCCGGGCCGCACCGCGTGCGGCCCGTCGGGGGACCCGACGCAGATCACGTCGAGCAGGTATCCGGGCTCCAGCCGCGGGTGCCGGACCAGGATCCGCTGCAGGGCGTGCGGGGGGATCACCACATGGGCGCGCCCGCGGTGCGCCCCCATGTCCACCTCCACGGTGTCCCTCCCGCACGCCAGGACCGTGCCGGCGACGCGCCCGATCCCGACCCACACCCGGTCGGCGGCGGCCACCCCCGGCGCACCGGCGCCGGCCGTACCCTCGCGCTGCCGGACGACCACGGGCCGCCCGGGGCGGAGCGCGGCGAGGCCCCCGCGCCCGCCGTGCCAGATCCGCGTGGCGTCGCTCATCGCGAGCCGGACCTCCGCGCCGCCCGCGTCCAGCACCAGCAGGTGCGGGCTGGCGTCCAGGACGGTCCCGGCCAGCGCGCGCAGCGGCGGCTCGGCGTCCTGCGCCATGGCCGCCGTCCCCCCGAACACGGCCTCCCGCCGCCGACGCCGCGCAGCCCGGCGTTCGACCAGGTCAAGCTGGATGTGCGCTTCGCGGCGTACGGCAGGGCGCGGGGACGGCGGCATCGCGAGACTCCGGCAGATTGATCACTCTGGGCGACCGCCGGGAAGACGGTGCGTCAAGAGTCACGTGCCGTGACTCGCCCTGTCGACGGATTTGTCGCGATAAGTCGACCGCCGGGGGATGTCTGATCTACCTGGGATGAAGATTATGAACTGGTTGACCCGGATATGTAGTTTTTGTAGGCCCCGAATTACGATCTTCATGCGAGGGTCGACCATACCCGGGAGTTGCCGACGGCGGCTCCGCAACCCCTTGGTCCGGTGGTGATGTGAACGCGACGCGGCACGAGGAGTTCCGCGCGTACGTCGCGGAGCGCGGGCCCGTGCTGCTGCGCGCCGCGACCCGGCTCACCCCCGACCGCGCCGAGGCCGAGGACCTCCTCCAGGCCGCCCTCGCCAAGACCTACCTCGCCTGGGACCGTATCGAGGACCGCGCCGCCGTGGACGGCTACGTCCGGCGCGCCATGGTCAACACGCAGATCTCCTGGTGGCGGCGCCGCAAGCTGGAGGTCTACCCCACCGACCGGCTCCCGGACCGCCCCGTCGACGACCATACCGACCGCAGCGAGATGCGCGACGCCCTCGGCCGCGCGCTCGACCGCCTCCCCGAACGCCAGCGCCTCGCCGTCATGCTCCGCTATTACGAGGACATGTCGGAAAGAGAGATCGCCGAAGTCCTGGGCGTAAGCGTAGGCACGGTGAAATCCACGGTCTCCCGAGCAATGACCCGCCTAAGAGAGCTGTACTAGCCCAGGGGGGCGACCCCCTGGAACCCCCGCCCGGTCGGCGGACCGTTTCCCCGATCCGCTGGCGCGTCTCGGTGAAACAGCCCGCCGACCGTCGGGTCGGGCGGCCTCCGGGCGCTAGGGCGCCCTCCGGCCGCCCGACCCGTGACCGGTGGCTGAGCTTCGAACCTGGGGGTGTCGCTTTGCCTGAACCGTGACCGGGGGCACGGGCAGGCACGCGGAGCGAGCGCCAGCGAGCGCAGCGGGCATGCCCGCCGACGCAGGCGACCGCAGCGACGCCACGCACACCCGCACGGGCACGACAGACCGCAACAGCGGCGTGAGGATCGCCTGCGTCGTGACGGGGGTTCCAGGGGGTCGCCCCCCTGGGAAACACAGCCCCCCTGGGGGAAACTGCGCTCATGTGGAGCACCATGCAGGAATTTCCGCTGACGATTACGACGATCATGCGCTACGGCGCGGAGATCTTCGGCACGGCCGAGGTCTCCACCTGGACCGGGGACGGTGCGCGGCGGCGGAGCTACGCGGAGGTCGGGGAGCGCGCCGCCCGGCTGGCCGGGGCGCTGCGCGGCCTCGGGGTGGACGGTGACCAGCGCGTCGCCACGTTCATGTGGAACAACGCCGAGCACCTGGAGGCATACCTGGCGGTACCGTCGATGGGCGCCGTCCTGCACACCCTCAATCTGCGGCTCTTCCCCGAGCAGCTCGTCTACATCGCCAACCACGCCGAGGACCGGGTCGTCCTCGTCGACGGGTCGCTGATCCCGCTGCTGGCGCCGGTGCTGCCGCGGCTGGAGACCGTCCGGCACGTGGTCGTGGTGGGGGACGGCGACCGCGGGCCGCTGGAGGGCGCGGGCAAGGAGCTGCACGGGTACGAGGAGCTGCTGGGCGCGGCGCCGGCGGAGTTCGCGTGGCCGGAGCTCGACGAGCGGTCCGCGGCGGCGATGTGCTACACGAGCGGCACGACCGGGAACCCGAAGGGCGTCGTGTACTCGCACCGGTCGGCGTACCTGCACTCGATGTCGACGTGCACGGGCAACTCGATCGGGCTGAGCGCGTCCGACATCGTCCTGCCGGTGGTCCCGATGTTCCACGCGAACGCTTGGGGGATGCCCTACGCGGCGGTGATGGCGGGCGCCTCGCTGGCCATGCCGGACCGGTTCCTCCAGGCCGAGCCGCTCGTCCGGCTGATCGAGACCGAGCGCCCGACGGTGGCCGGGGCGGTGCCGACGATCTGGTCGGACGTCCTGCGGTACACGAAGGAGCACGAGTCCGACCTCAGCTCGCTGCGGCTCGTGCCGTGCGGCGGGTCGGCGGTGCCGGAGGCGCTGATGCGCGGTTTCGACGAGGTCGGCGTCCGCATCGTGCAGGCGTGGGGGATGACCGAGACCTCGCCGGTCGCGTCGGTCGCGCACCCGCCGGTGAAGGCCGGGGAGGCGGACGCGTGGCGGGCCCGGATCAGCCAGGGCCGCGTCCTCGCGGGCCTGGAGATGCGGATCGTCGGGGACGGCGACCGGGTGCTGCCGAACGACGGCGAGGCGGTGGGCGAGGTCGAGATCCGCGGCCCGTGGATCACCGGCGCCTACCACCTCGACGAGGACCCCGCGAGGTTCCACGACGGCTGGCTGCGCACCGGGGACGTCGGGACCCTGTCGGCGGACGGCTTCCTCGTCCTCACCGACCGGGCGAAGGACGTCATCAAGTCCGGCGGCGAGTGGATCTCCTCGGTGGAGCTGGAGAACCACCTGATGGCGCATCCGGACATCGTCGAGGCGGCCGTGGTCGGCGTCCCCGACGAGCGGTGGCAGGAGCGGCCGCTCGCCTCGGTGGTGCTGCGCGAGGGCGCCGACGTCACCCCGGAGGCGCTCCGGGAGTTCCTGTCCGACCGGATCCCGAAGTGGCAGCTCCCTGAGCGGTGGTCGTTCATCGCCGAGGTGCCCAAGACGTCCGTGGGCAAGTTCGACAAGAAGGTGCTGCGGCGCCGGTACGCCGACGGTGACCTGGAGGTTCACCAAGCCGGCTGAGTCCCCGGCGCGAGGAGGCGCCGACCGGGCGGCTGACTCGATTCTGACGACGAGTCATGCGCCACGTGGTCACAGAGAGAGGCGATAACGCACCCGGGTGTTACCTTAATGGTGATTTCGGGAGATGATGTGGTGCGAATGGGGTCCGCGGGTGTATGCAAGGTGGGCTGATTGTCCGGATGACCCCCGTGGGGGCGGGCCCCTCATGCCGCTGCCGGGAGCGTGAATGCCCAGGTTGTCCACCTCCGCACGCTCGGCCGACCACAAACTGGTCAAGGGGCTGAACGAAGGCGACGAGGCGGCGCTCGCCGCGCTCTATGACGAGTACGCCGAGCGCCTTTATGACTACGTACTGTCAATGTCGGGGGACGCGAAGGTCGCGGCCGACATCGTCCACGACACGTTCATCGACGCCTGCCGCCGCGCGCCCCGGATGCGCGACCCTCTGCACCTGGGTTCCTGGCTGTACGGGGCGGCGCGGCGCCGCTGCGTCCGGCGGGGCCGCGGCAAGGCGCTGTACTGGGACCGGGACGCCGAGTTCGCCGACGCGCCGTTCCTCGACCATGCCGACGGCGACGACCTCGGCTTCGAGTGGCCGCCGTCCGACGCCATGCACCGCCTGCTGCGCGCCGCCCTCGCCCGGCTGGAGCCGGTCGACCAGGAGGTGATGCTCCTGGCGTTCCGGCACGGGCTGCGGCCCGCCCGGCTCGGCGCCGCGCTCGGGCTGTCGCCCCGGCGGGCGGCGATGCGGGTGCGCAAGGCCCGCGCCGAGCTGGAGGCCGCGCTGCGGGACGCGGTGCGCGCCGCTGAGCGCGCCTGCGCGGCCGGTCCGGTGGAGGAGGCCCCCGAAGCCGCAGGGGACGCCGGGATCGCCGTCCTGGCCGCCCGTGCCCCGGTGCAGGAGGCCGAGGAGGCGGCGCCTCCCGCGCCCGCCGTCCGGCCGGGCCCGGCCGGACGGGTGCTGCGGATGCTGCGCGGCGGGGGCGACGACTCCCCCGCCGACCCCGAGACCGAGCGGCACGTCGCCGACTGCCTGGACTGCCTGCGCCGCGGCCGGGTGTCCCCCGCCGCGCTGCTGCGCCGGGCGCCCGCGCCGGTGCTGCCGGCCGCGCTGCGGCACCGCGTCATGCACACCGCCACCGACCCGGAGCTGGCCGGCTACCGGGCCGACATCGCCGCGCGCGGCGGCCCGCTCACCCCGTCCGGCCTGCCGAGCCAGCCGGACGTCCCGTCGCCGTTCACCCGCCGGTGGCTGTTCACCGTCGGCGGCATGGCGGGCGCGCTCGTCGCCGCGCTGGTCGCGGTGTTCGCGATGGGGCCCGGCATCGGCAGCGGCACGCTGTCCTGGCCGCCGTTCCGGACGGGCCCGCAGCCGTCGATCACCCATGAGTCGCCGCAGGAGCACGGCTCCCGCGGCGGCGGGCACCCGACGCCCGGCGGACCCAGCGGGGGACCGCAGGCCCGGCCCGTCCAGCCGTCCCCCGGCCTGCGGCCCGAAGAGAAGACGACGCAGCGCCCGAGCGGCCCGTCCTCGCCGTCGCCGACGCAGCCGACGCGGCCGCCCGCGAAGACGGGCGTCCTCGTGGTGAACCCCGGCAAGGTCGAGATGTACGGCACCAAGACCGCCCACGTCAGCCTCGCCGCCGAGAGCGGGCCGGTGACGTGGACGGCGATGACGTCGTCGAACCAGCTGATCCTGTCGGAGATGCAGGGCGGCATGTCGGCCGGCGGCACCACGGACCTGACGCTCACCCTCCGCACGGCGCTCATCGGGCTGCCCGGCCAGGGATCGCTCACGTTCACCGACTCCGAGGGCGCGACCCACCAAGTGGAGGTCGTATGGGGAGCGACTCTGCTGTGACGGGGGGCTGAGCCGCTCTGACGGCTCAGCCGTCGGCGGGCTGCCGCTCCAGGGCGTCGCGGAGCGTTTCGAGCCGCTCGCCGAGCGCCTCCTGGACGCGCACCTCCATCGCCCGCGCGATGAACGGGTCGACGACCATCTTCACCAGCGGCCGCATCCGGCGGACCACGGCGGCGATCTCCGCGACCTCGGCGCCGTCCGGGGACGGCTGCGACTCCAGCCGGTCGAAGACGTTCTCCTGGACGAGGTTGACGAACCGCCCGGCGATCACGTCGCAGTCGGCGCGGATCTGCGCGGCGATGTCGAGCACCGAGTCCAGCGGGATGCCGGCGGCGACCAGTTCGGCGCCGACGTGCAGCAGCCGCGGGCTCGGCACCCGGAAGGCGTCGCCGTCCGGCTCGATCAGCCCGAGTTCGATCGTGCGCCGCTGGACGCGGGCCACCTCGTCCGCGCTGAGCCCGGAGCCGAAGATCTCGACCAGCTCGGCGTAGGTGGTGGTGCCGGGGATCTCGTCCGACCACGGATCGGTGAGGACCTTCTCCAGCCCGAGCACCTCGCCGACGTCCTTGCCCGTCTCCCAGGCCGACAGCAGGTCCTTGATGATCGCGAAGGTGTAGCCGCGGCCGAGCAGGTTGCCGATCAGCCGGAGCCGCGCGAGGTGCGCGTCGCCGTAGAGCCCGACGCGGCCCTCCAGGCGCGGCGGCGGCAGCAGCCCCCGGTCCTGGTAGGCGCGGATGTTGCGCACGGTGCTTCCGGCCAGCCGCGCCAGCTCGTCGATTCGGTACTCGGCCATGCCCCGTCCGCCGGTTCGTTCGATATACCCCCCGTGATCTTACCCGCGCGGCATTGTTACATCGGCTGATGGCACATAGGCTGCCGGGCATGGCGGACGACATCGAGGAGACCCTCCTCGGCGGCCCCCTGCGCTACACGCGCAAGGAGGTCGAGGCCCTCTCGGGCGTCACGGACGACTACGCGCGCCGGATCTGGCAGGCGCTCGGCTTCCCGGCACCGCCCGACGACGAGGTCGCGTTCACCGACGGCGACGTCGCCGCGCTCCGCGAGATCAAGGACCTGCTCTCCCACGCGCTGGTGGACGAGGAGATGGTGCTCCAGCTCGCCCGCGCCGTCGGCCAGACGATGGGCCGCCTCGCGAGCTGGCTCGGCGACGTGTGGCTGCAGCGGCTCGCCGCGCTGCCGTCCGACGAGCCCGTGACGGCCGAGCTGGTCACCGCCGCGCTCGCCGCCACCGAGGAGCTGCGCCCGGCGTTCGAGCGGCTGCTGCTGCAGGGCTGGCGCCGCCAGCTCACCGCCGCCGGGATGCGCGCCGCCGCCACCACGGCCGCCGCCCAGTCCGACCCGGCGGCGGGCCTCGCCCACCTCGGCGTCGGCTTCGCCGACGTCGTGTCCTTCACCCGCCTGAGCCGCCGCCTCGACGGCGACGGCCTGGCCGCCTTCGTCGAGCGCTTCGAGTCGGCCGCCGCCGAGATCGTCGCCGAGGCCGGCGGCCGCGTGGTGAAGACTCTGGGGGACGAGGTCCTGTTCGTCGCCCCGACCCCGTCCGCCGCCGCCGAGATCGGGCTGCGCATCGCGGAGCACTTCAATGAGGCCCCCGACTTCCCGCAGGTCCGCGTAGGTCTCGCCTACGGCGAGGTCATCCAGCGCCTGGGCGACGTGTTCGGCACGCCGGTCAACATGGCCGCCCGCCTGACCTCCACCGCCTACCCGGGGACGGTCCTGGCAGGCCCCGACCTGGCGGCGGCCCTCTCGTCCGGCACCTTCCACACCTCCGGCCTCCGGCCCCGTCCTCTCCAGGGCCTGGGCCGCGTAAGGCCCTACGTCCTGCGCCGCCCCCGCCACGCCTGACCGCCCGCCGCCGAGCGCGCCGCGTCCCGGTGGCCTGCGGTGGGGGAGAAGACCGGTGATTTGCGCGATGCCTCGGGCGCCGGGGGCGGCGGACACTGTGCTTCCCCCAACCCCCTCCCCTGGAGGCAACCATGCGCCTGCCCTTACGGCTCCCCAAGCGGCGGGCGGCCGCCGCGACGCTGAGTGCCGTGTTGTCCGCGGCACTGCTCAGCGCCCCGGCCGCCGTCCCCGCCGCCCACGCGGCCGACGACCCGGTGACCAGCGTCCCGCCCACCGGCGAGCACGGCTTCCCGTTCCTGGCCGCGGCCGAGGACCTCGGCTCGTTCGGCTACACCGAGAGCGAGTACTTCTTCTCCGGCACGGCCGCGTCCTACGCCAAGTCCGGCTTCTGGCGCTCGGACGGCCGGTGGGACGTGCGCGAGTCCGGCCGCGCCGCGTTCAAGAGCCGGCTCCTGGTGCGCCGGCCCGCCGATCCGGCCAAGTTCAACGGCACCGTCGTGGTCGAGTGGCTCAACGTCAGCGGCCAGATCGAACTCTCCCCCGACTACTGGTTCGCGCGGGACGAACTGCTGCGCAAGGGGTACGCCTGGGTCGGCGTCTCCGCGCAGTCGGTCGGCGTCAACGGCGGGCTCGGTGAGATCAAGGGCCTCAAGGGCTGGGACCCGGCCCGCTACGGCACCCTCGTCCATCCCGGGGACGCCTACGCCTACGACATCTTCTCCCAGGCCGGGCGGGCGCTGCGCAGCCCGGACGGCCCCGACCCGCTCGGCGGGCTGGAGGTCACGACGCTGCTCGCGGACGGCGAGTCGCAGTCCGCCGGCTTCATGACCACCTACGCCAACGCGGTCCAGCCCGTCGCGCGGGTCTACGACGGCTTCCTGATCCACAGCAACAGCGCCGTCGCGTCCCCGATCAGCGGCGAGCTGACCGACATCCTGTGGATGCCGAACCCGTCCAGGATCAGGACGGACCTGACCGTCCCGACGTTCGTCGTGCTCACCGAGACCGACATCCCGGGCGCGTTCGCGGCCCGGCAGCCCGACACCGGCCGCGTCGTCCACTGGGAGCTGGCCGGCACCGCGCACGGCGACCAGTGGGCGTTCGACCTGGGCGGCCCCACACTGAAGAAGTCCGCCGGCGACGCCGTGCCCAAGCCCGACTGCGCGGCGGGGTCGGCACCGTTCAACGACGGACCCGGGCACTACTCGATGAACGCCGCGCTGCGCCTGCTGGCGGGCTGGGCGCGGGGCGGGGCGGCGCCGCCGAGCGGGCAGGAGCTGAACACGGTCCTGCGCGATCCGCGCACGGGCCTCGCCACCGGCGGCATCCGGCTGCCGGACGTCGCGGTCCCGACCCGGACCCTCAGCGGCGAGCGCGACACCAGCGGCAGCGGTGTCTTCTGCGGGCTGTACGGCGCCAGCGACCCGTGGAACGGCGACGCCGACCCGTGGGACCGGCACGACGACGGCGACCCGTCCGACCCGTCGTTCCCCCGCACCGCCGAACCGGTGCTGAGCAGCCTCTACCCGACGCACGCCGACTACGTGGCCAAGGTGCGGGCGGCCGCGCAGCAGTCCGTGGACGCGCGCTACCTGCTGCCGGAGGACGCGGCGGCGATCGTGGCCGCGGCCGAGTCCGGACCGAATCGGTCAGGAATCGAGAAGCGCAGGTCAGGAGGCCGTGCCTAGCGTGGTGTCCATGGACATCACCATTCACACGAGCTTCCTGCCGCACGACGATCCGGAGGAGTCGCTGGCCTTCTACCGGGACGTCCTCGGCTTCGAGGTCCGCAACGATGTCGGGCAGGGCAAGATGCGCTGGATCACGGTCGGCCCCGCCGGCCAGCCCGACACGTCCATCCTGCTGGCGCCGCCGGCGACCGACCCCGGCATCACCGAGGACGAGCGCCGCACCATCGCGGAGATGATGGCGAAGGGCACCTACGGCTGGATCCTGCTGGCCACCCCGAACCTCGACGAGACCTTCGAGAAGGTGCAGGCCCGCGACGTCGAGGTCGTCCAGGAGCCGACCGACCAGCCGTACGGGATCCGCGACTGCGCGTTCCGCGACCCGGCCGGGAACCTGCTCCGCGTCCAGGAGCACCGCTGATCCGGCCGCTCGCCGGCCCGCCCGACCCCCGTCCCGGCCCGGCACGCCCGGGCCGGGACGGGCCGCTTGTCCCCCGAGCGAGCTACCGGAGAGTGTCCACCGTACGGTGAAGATTCCGAATCGCGTGATCCATAGCGTTCTACCTGGCCGCGGCGCCCATGCCGCGGGGATCTCGCGAAGGAGTCGATATGAAGCTGCTGATCCAGCTCTTGGCGGTCGGGGCGGTGGCCGCGGTCGGTGGCGGCATCACCCAGGCGGTCACGTGGAGCACGCTTCCCACGCTGGGGCTCGGCCTCGCGTCCGCCGTGCTGGCGCTGTTCGTGTACGCCTTCGTGGTGGGCCGGACGGAGCGCCGCCAGGTGGACGAGCTGGCCCGCGAGGGCGCCCTCCCCGCCCTCGGCCGGGGCGCGCTGATCGGCTTCGCGATGTTCGGCGCCGTCATCGTCAACATCGCCTTCCTCGGTGACTACGAGATCGACGGCTTCGGCTCGCTGACGGGCCCGATCGCGCTGGTCGGCTTCATGGCCGCCGCCGCCGTGACGGAGGAGCTGCTCTTCCGCGGCGTCCTGTTCCGCATCATCGAGAAGCGCATCGGCACCTGGTGGTCGCTGTCGCTGACCGGCCTGGTGTTCGGCCTGATGCACCTCGGCAACGAGAACGCCACCTTCTGGGGCGCCATCGCCATCGCGATCGAGGCGGGCGGCATGCTCGGCGCCGCCTACGTCGCGACCCGGAGCCTGTGGCTGCCGATCGGCCTGCACTTCGCCTGGAACTTCGCCGGCGCCGGCATCTTCGGCACTGCGGTCTCCGGTAACGACACCCCCAAGGGGCTGCTGGACGGTGTGACCTCGGGCCCGACCCTGGTCAGCGGCGGGGCGTTCGGCCCGGAGGCGAGCCTGTACTCGGTCGTGTTCGGCGCCCTGCTGACGGTCGCCTTCCTGCGGCTGGCCCACCGGCGCGGCAACCTGGTTCCCCGGAGGCGCCGCGACCGCGCCGCCGCGACCGCTAGCCTCGCCCAGTGATCGATCTCCGGACGATCCCGGACATGTGGCGCCGATGGGACGCCATGGTCCGGGATCTGCCCCTCGCACTGGTGCTGGTGGTCGGGTCGCTCATCCCGGCCCTGCACGGCTACGGAACCCACGTCGGCGACATCCCGAACCGCCCTTACGACGCGCTGGCGATCGTCGCGGTCGTCCTCCAGGGCCTCCCCCTCGTGGTTCGCCGCCGCTGGCCGACCGTGTGCCTCGCGCTCGTGGTGGCCGGCTTCGCGATCGACCAGCTCCGCGGCTACCACACGTTCGCGGGCACCGGCCTGGCCATCGCGGTGCTGAGCACGGGCGCCCATCTGGACCGGTTCCGCCGCACCGCCATCGCCGTCCTCACCGCGGTCTACGCGGTGCTGGCGGTCGCCATCGACCGGGCCGGCGGCGGCGAGCGGCCGGACGAGTACGTGACGTTCTACCTGGCGCTGGGCGTCGTGTGGGGCGTGGGGGCATGGCTGCGGTCCACCCGCGCCGCCGAGGCCGAGCGCCGGCTCCGCGTCGCGGAGGCCACCCGGGCCGCCGAGCGCAGCCGCCTCGCCCGCGAACTCCACGACGTCGTGACGCACCACGTGACGGCGATGGTCGTCCAGGCGGAGGCGGCGCGCTACCTGACCACCGCGCCCGAGCGGCTGGACGACACCCTCAGCGCCGTCACCGACACCGGCCGGCGCGCCATCAGCGACCTGCGGCAGCTGCTCGACGTGCTGAACCCCGACCACGGCGGCGAGCCGCGGATGCCGTCCATCGACGACCTCGGGACGCTCATCGAGCAGACGCGGCGCGCCGGGCAGCCCGTGGACTTCACCGAGGAGGGCACACCGGCCACCTCGACCGGTAACGCCGAATTCACCACCTACCGGGTGGTTCAGGAGGCCCTCACGAACGCGCTCAAGTACGCTCACGGCAGCCGGACCGAGGTGCGCGTCCGCTATGCCGAGAAGGAGATCATCGTGGAGGTCGGGAACGACGGGTCCGGGTCGCGGTCCGGGTCCCCCGGGGGCAGCGGGCGCGGGCTCACCGGGCTCCGCGAGCGGGTCGGCACGCTCGGCGGGGAGTTCAGCGCGGACGGGCGGCCGGACGGCGGCTTCACCGTGCGGGCGCGCATCCCCGCGGAGAGCGCCTCGTGACCGAACCGGTCCGGGTCCTGGTCTGCGACGACCAGGCGCTGATCCGCACCGGCTTCGCGACGATCATCGACGCGCAGCCCGACCTGGAGGTGGTGGGCGAGTGCGGCGACGGCCGCACCGCCATCGACCTCGTCGGCAGGTTGAAGCCCGACCTGGTGGTCATGGACGTCCGGATGCCCGTCCTCGACGGCATCGAGGCGACCCGGCTGCTCGCGGGCGCCGGGGTCGCCGACCCCGTGAAGGTGCTCGTGGTGACGACGTTCAACCTCGACGAGTACGTGTACGAGGCGCTGCGCGCGGGTGCGAGCGGCTTCCTGCTGAAGGACGCCCCGCCCGGCCAGCTGCTGCACGGCATCCGCACCGTCGCCTCGGGGGCCGCGCTGCTCGCGCCCGAGGTGACGCGGCAGCTCGTCGGCCGGTTCGCGGCCCGGATCCGCCCCACCGAGGACACCCCGCCCGAGACCGCGCTGACCCCGCGCGAGCTTGAGGTCCTGCGCCTCATCGCCGACGGCCTGTCCAACAGCGAGATCGCCGGGACGCTGGTGATCAGCCAGGAGACCGTCAAGACGTACGTGTCGCGGATCCTCACCAAGCTCGACCTGCGCGACCGCGTCCAGGCGGTCGTCTACGCCTACCGCCGCGGCCTGGTGACCTGACCCCGGTTTTCGTTCCGGACGGCCCTACGAGCTGGACGGGACGGTCTTGATGACCTTGCCCTTCCGGTTCACGGCGAGGTAGCCGCCGCCGTAGTCGTCGGTGAGGTAGATCATCATCGTCGGCTGGTCGCCGTTGAACGTCCAGGCGGCCTTCACGATGACGTACCTGTTGGTCGGCTTGGGCACCTTGAGCGTGCGCTCGGCGCGGCGCATCAGCGCGGGCAGCGCCTCCCAGTTGAAGGTCGCCGGATTCACCTTGGCGTCGCCGGTGGTGATGGCGATGCTGGCCCGGCGGCGCACCGCCGCGTCCGCGCCCTTCTCGTAGGTGTAGTTGTCGAAGGCGCCGCGCCGCCCGGCCACCGGCGCGTCCGCGTCGGCGTGCCCGGGGTACACGGTGAGCTCGGCGAACTCCCTGCTCCCGGAGGCGGCCGCGAACTTCTTGATCACGTCCCGGACGGCGGCCGGGGTGAGCAGGGTCTTGGGCTCCTTCGGGTCGCTGCCGGACTCGGCGAGGGCGTCGGTCGGCGAGGTGTTCGGGCGGCCCTCGCTGAGCGACCCCGTCTCGCCGGCCTCGTCGAGCAGGCCGGGAAGGACGACGAAGGCGGTCCCGATGAGCGCGACGATCACGGTGACCACCGGGACGGCGACGAGGAGGGCGATCAGCCCGGCCCGGCTCCGCCGGCGCAGCGGCGGAGGGGCCGCCTGCGCGGGATGGGTGCGAGGCCCGGCAACGGGCACGGGACCAGGAGCAGGTGCAAAAGACAGGTGCGTCGGGCTCTGACCGGCGACCTGCGTGAGCATGTGGTCGAGTTGGTCGGCCGTGGGACGGGCCGTGGGCTCGGCCACCAGAAGCGCTTGCAGGACGGGCGCCAAGGTCCCGGCGTTGCGGGGCGGCGGTACCTGAGCCGTCATGATGGCGGCCAGCGTCGCGGCCGTCGTGGAGCGGCGCAGCGGATTGGTCCCCTCGACGGCCACATAGAGCAGCAGGCCGAGAGACCAGAGGTCGGAGGCGGGGTCTCCTTCGTGCCCGTTCAGCCGTTCCGGCGCGATGTACTCCGGCGAGCCGACCAGCCCGCCGGTGGCGGTCACGCGGGACGCCTCCGCGAGCACCGCGATGCCGAAGTCGGTGAGGACCGGCGTCCCGTCCGCGCGCAGCAGGACGTTCGCGGGCTTGACGTCCCGGTGGCAGATCCCGGCCTGGTGCGCGGCGCGCAGCGCCGCCAGGAGCCCGCGCCCGACGGCGGCGGCCTCCGCGGGATTCAGCGGCCCGCGCGCCAGCCGGTCGTGCAGGGACTCCCCGCGGACGAGCTCCATGACCAGCCACGGGTGCGGCATGTCGGGCGAGTCCACGATGTGGTGGATGGTCACCACGTTCGGATGGTCGAGCCGGGCGAGGGCGCGGGCCTCGCGCATCACCCGCTCGCGCAGCATCCGCGCGACGTCCGGGTCGGGGTCGGCGGCCCCGGCCTCGGCGAGCCGCACCTCCTTCAGCGCGACTTCGCGTTCCAGGGCGAGGTCGAACGCGCGCCAGACGGTGCCCATGCCGCCGCTGCCGAGGCGGTCGCGCAGTTCGAAACGGCCGTCGATCACCGTCTTCGCAGAGGTCACGGCGGACAGCCTAAGCCCACCAACCCCGGCAAAGCGGAGCAAGGCACAACCGCCGACGGCGAAGCCCGGCCCGGACGACGCCGGGCCGGGGCAAGCCGTCGCGCCGGCTCAGCCGCCGTCGGCGACGACGAGCGGCGTGTCGACGAGGTGCTCGGCCAGGAACCACGCCTGCAGCTCCCCGGTGCGGATGACGTCGGACACGAGCACGTCGTTGGTGCCGTCGTCGCCCAGCTCGGCGGTGCGCGCGGCGGCGTCGTGCGCCTCGGTCAGGATGATCTCGTGGGCCTCCAGCAGCCGGGACAGCATCGCCGGGACCTCCTCGACGCCGTCCGGCGGGCGCGGGACGGCGGTGATCTCGGCGACGTGCCGCGGGTCGCCGACGGCCACGCCGCCGAGGGTCTGCACCCGCTCGGCGATGGTGTCGACCAGGGCGAGCTGCTCTCCCGCGTGCTTGTCCAGCAGCAGATGGAGCTGGTAGAAGGTGTGCCCCCGGACGAGCCAGTGGTGCTTCTTGTAGAGCGCGTAGAGGATCTGCGTGTCCGCGAGGACGCGGTTGAGGCGCTGGCAGGAGTACAAGCGGGCGTCATGGGAGAGGGCCAGCGGGAACTGCCGTACCGTCCCGAACTGCTGGATCTCTCGGCCGTGCTGGTGCAGCCATGGCTGGCTGCCGGCGGGTCGGGTCCCGTCCGTGCTCATGTGCGGGTTCCTTCCGGGTTCACATCGAATGGCGAAGGATGTGTTCCACCCGGTGAAGGGGCCAAACGGGACTCGGTCCCTGGTCACCACCCTGGTCGCGGGGCGTCGGGCAGGTTGTTGAGGAGGTGTTCGGTGGTGATCGGGCGGTCGCGGACGCGGATGCCGGTCGCGTGGAAGACGGCGTTGGCGACCGCGGCGCCGGAGCCGACCTGGCCGATCTCGCCGACGCCCTTGACGCCGAGCGGGCCGGTGACCGGGTCGGCCGCCTCGATCAGCGCGATGTCGACGTCGGGCGCGTCGGCGTTGACCGGCACCAGGTAGTCGCCGAGGCTCGTGTTGGCCCACCGGCCGAGGCCGGTGTCCATGCGGGTGCCTTCGAGCAGGGCCTGGCTCATGCCCCAGAGCATGCCGCCCATCAGCTGGCTGCGCGCCGTCATGGGGTTGAGGACGCGGCCCGGCGCGAACGCGGCGGTCATGCGCCGCACCCGGACGAGCCCGAGGTCGGCGTCGACCGCGACCTCGGCGAACTGGGCCCCGAACGTCAGCAGCCCGTACGGGGTGTCCAGCGGTGGCGGGTCCCAGCTGCCGATGGCCTCGGCGTCGGTCATGAGGTGCCGCTCCATCAGGTCGCGGTAGGTCTCGGCGCCGCCGGAGGCGGTCATCCGCCCGTCCGCGACGGTGACGGTGACGGGGTTGGCGCCGTGCAGGGGCGAGTCCGGGTCGCCGACGGCCGCGGCGATCATCTGGTCGCGGACGGCGACGGCGGCGTCGTGCACGGCGGCGCTCACCATCATCGCGCCGTTGGAGCCCACGGGTGACCCGGCGGTCGGCATGTCGGTGTCGCCGTACTCCAGCCGGACGTCCGCGAGGCCGACCCCGAGGCCGTCGGCGGCGACCTGGGTCAGGACGGTCGTCATCCCGGTGCCGAACTCCTGAGCGGCAGTGGACACCACGGCGGTGCCGTCGGCGTAGAGGCGGGCGCGGGCGCGCTGGGTGCGCATGAAGAACGCCACCGGGTAGGCGGCGGTGGCCATGCCGGTCCCGATCAGCCAGTCGCCCTCGCGGCGGACGCCGGGTGCCGGGTCGCGGCCGTCCCAGCCGAACCGCTCCGCGCCGCGCCGCAGGCAGTCGGCCAGCCCGCTGCTGGACCACGGGTGACCGGTGTTGGGGTCGACGTCGCTGATGTTGCGCAGCCGCAGCTCGACCGGGTCGATCCCGAGCTCGTAGGCGAGTTCGTCCAGCGCGCATTCGAGGCTGAACATCCCGGCGGACTCGCCCGGCCCCCGCGTGAAGGTCGGCGTCATCGTGTTGCCGCGCACCAGCCGGTGGACGCCCTCGAACGCGGGGCTGGCGTACACCTGGGACGACGCGCCGAACGCGGGCTCGGCCCAGTCGTCGAACGGCGAGGTGACGGAGATCTTGTGGTGCCGGATCGCGGTGAGCGTCCCGTCGCGCCGCGCCCCGAGCACGATGCGCTGCTCCTGCTCCTCCCGGTGCCCGCAGGAGGTGAACATCTGCTCGCGCGTGACCGCGAGCCGGACCGGCCGCCGGACGTGCCGGGCGGCCAGCGCGGCGAGGGTCACGTGCGGCCAGACCATCGCCTTGGACCCGAACGCGCCGCCCACGAACCGGGTCAGCACCCTGATCTTCGATGGCGACATGCCGAGCAGGGCGGCGACGGTGAGCTGCACCGCCTTGATGCCCTGGCACGAGTCGTACAGCGTCAGCCGGTCGCCGTCCCACACGGCGGTGGTGGTCATGGGCTCCAGCGCGTTGTGGTGGTTGGCGGCGAACCGGAACACCGTGTCGATCCGCGTGTCGGCCGCCGCGAGCCCCACCTCGACGTCGCCGCGCCGCGACTGGGCCGGCATGAAGCCGCCGAAGAGCCTCTCGGGTTCGTAGGCGTCGTCGCGGGCCTGGTCGACGACGGTCACGGACGGCTCCTCGGCGTACTCCACCCGGACGAGCGACGCGGCGTACTGCGCCTGCTCCAGCCCGTCGGCCACGACGATCGCGACCGGCTGGCCCGCGTAATGCACCATGTCGTCCTGCATCGGGAAGAACGTCTCGCCGGGCGCCGGACCGCCCATGAGGGACGGCACCAGCGGCACGCGGGCGACCTCGGGCATGTCGTGCCTGGTCAGGACGGCGACGACCCCGGCGGCCCGCTCCGCCTCCGCCGTGTCGATCGAGACGACGCGCCCGGCCGCCGCCTGCGCGCCGACGATCCGCGCGTGCGCCAGGCCCGGCAGCGCGATCTCCCCCGAGTAGCGGGCCGCGCCGGTGACCTTCTCCCGGCCGTCGACCCGCGGGACCTCACGTCCGATGGATCCGCTCATCGGTCATCCCCGTTCGTCAGCGTCGTCAGCGCCCGGACGATCGTCCGGCGCGCCAGTTCGACCTTGAAGGCGTTCTGCGGCCGGGGCTCGGCCGCCGCCAGCTCCCGCGCGGCGGCCTCGGCGAAGGCGTCCGGCGTCGCCGGGCCGCCGAGCAGACTCCGCTCGGCGGCCCGCGCCCGCCACGGCTTGGTCGCGACGCCGCCGAGCGCCAGCCGCACCTCGGCGACGGCGCCGTCCCGGACGTCCACGGCCGCCGCGACCGAGACCAGCGCGAACTCGTAGGACGCCCGGTCGCGGACCTTCAGGTACACCGACCGGCGGGCCACCGGGAGAGCCGGTACCTCGATCGCCGTGATCAGCTCCCCGTGCTCCAGCGGACGCTCGCGGTGCGGGGTGTCCCCGGGGAGCAGGAAGAAGTCGTCGATCGGGATGGCCCGCTCGCCGCCCGGCCCGCGCGAGCGGACGACCGCGTCCACGGCCACCAGCGCGACCGCCACATCGGACGGGTGCGTCGCGATGCACAGGTCGCTGGTGCCGAGCACCGCGTGCCCGCGATGGAAGCCGCCGATGGCCGAGCATCCGCTGCCGGGCTCGCGCTTGTTGCACGGTGAAACGGCGTCGCGGTAGTAGCCGCACCGCACCCGCTGGCACAGGTTGCCGCCCATCGACGCCATGTTCCGCAGCTGCGCCGACGCGCCGAGCAGCAGCGACTGCGCGACGAGCGGGTACCTGTCCACCACTCCGGCCGCGCGGGCGACGTCGCTCATGCGCGCGAGCGCGCCGATGCGCAGCCCGCCGTCCGGAAGGTCCTCGACGCGGTCCAGGGGCAGGTCGTTGATGTCGACGAGCAGGTCCGGGCGCAGGACGTTCTGGCGCACGAGGTCGATCTCGGTCGTGCCGCCGGCGAGGAACGCGCCGCTCGGGTGGGCGCCGACCGCCGCGATCGCCGTGTCGACGCCGTCCGCCCGCGCGTAGTCGAACGCCCTCACCGCCCCGCGCCGCCCTTCGCGTCGCGGACGTCGCGGATCGCGGCCCGGATGTTCGGGTAGGCGGTGCACCGGCAGATGTTGCCGCTCATCCATTCGGCGATCTCGCCGTCGTCGGAGGCGTGGCCCTCCTCCAGCAGCGCGACCGCCGACATGATCTGACCCGGCGTGCAGTAGCCGCACTGGAACGCGTCCCGGGCGATGAACGCCTCCTGCATCGGGTGCAGGCGGTCGCCGTCCGGCAGGCCCTCGATGGTGGTGACCTCGCGCCCTTCGCAGGCGATCGCGAGCGTCAGGCAGGCCAGCACGCGGCGGCCGTCCACCCACACCGTGCAGGCGCCGCACGTGCCCTGGTCGCATCCCTTCTTCGAGCCGGTCAGCCCGAGATGCTCGCGCAGCGCGTCCAGCAGGCTCACGCGGGGTTCGATCCGCAGGTCGCGCTCCCGGCCGTTGACGGTGAGAACGACCGCGCGCGCCTCCGGGCCGCGCTCCAGCGGCCGGGCCCCGACATCCATCCCCATGGGACTCCTTAATGATCAGATGTCGCTCACTCTCCGTATCGGGGCATTGCCCAGAGGTGCCGGGTCTTCACATCGGACGGGAGCCACGATGACGACAGCCGACAGCAGGGCGGGCGGCGGGGCGCCGCGCGGGCGACCGGACGCGGCCGTCGTGCTCGCCGCCGACGGGACCGTGGCCGGCTGGACGCGCGCCGCGCGCGACCTCCTCGGCCACGCCGACACCGATCTCGGCCGCGGCGAGGTGCGCCTGCTCCCGCCGCGCGGCCCGGACGCCGCGGCGCCGGCCTGGCCGGACGGCGCGGAGCAGCACTGGTCGGGGCTGCTGGAGGTGCGGCGCGGCGACGGGGGCGCGCTCGTCGTGCACGCCGACGTCCTCCGGCTGGACGGCGCGGGGGAGCAGCCGTCCTGGCTGGTCTGCATGGGCTCCACGGAGGACGCGTCCGACCGCATGTCCTCGATGCTCGAACCGCTCATGAGGCGCTCGCCCCTCGCCCTGCTCGTCTGGGACCGCGACCTGCGGTGCGTCTGGGCGAACACGGCGGCCGAGCGCCTGCAGACGGTGTTCCCGCACTACCGGGTCGGCCGCCGGCTCACCGACCCGCCGCCCGGCATCGACACGCGGGCGGCGGTGGAGGCGGTCAGCCGGGTGCTCGCGGGCGGCGAGCCCCTGTTCGACGAGGAGGTGCACCGGACGTCGCCCGACGGCCGCGAGGACATCACCCTGTCGATCTCCCATTTCCGGCTCGACGGCGTGGACGGCCGGCCGCTCGGCGTCTGCTCGGTCGCGCTGGACATCAGCCACAGCCGGGCCCGCCGCCGCCTCGCCGTGCTGCGCGAGGCCAGCACCCGCATCGGCACGACCCTCGACGTCCGGCGGACCGCGCAGGAGATGGCGGACCTGGCCGTGCCGGGCCTCGCCGACTACGTGACCGTCGACCTGGCCGAGTCCGTCCTGCCGGGCGCCGAGCCGCTGGAGTACCTGGACTCGTCGGAGAACAGCGTCCCGGTGTTCCGCCGCGCGGGCGTGGCGTCGGTCCATGACGGCGTCCCCGAGTCGTTGTGGCCGCTCGGGGAGCCGGTGTACGTGCCGCCGGCCTCGCCGTTCACCCGCGTCCTGGACACGGGCCGGTCCCATTTCGAGCCGGTGCTCGACACCTCGCCCGGCGGCTGGCTCGACGTCGACCCGGACCGCTCCCGGGTCATCGCCGCCACCGGGATGCACACGCTGATCGTCGTCCCGCTGAAGGCGCGCGGCGCCATCCTGGGCGTCACCGTGTTCGTCCGCACCGACAACCGGACGCCGTTCACCCGCGACGACCTGGTCCTCGCCGAGGAACTGGCCGCGCGGGCGGCACTGAGCCTGGACAACGCGCGCCAGTACACCCGCGAGCACGCCGCCGCCCTCGCGCTCCAGCGCAACCTGCTGCCGCGCAACCTGACCGGCGGCGGCGCCGTCGACGTCGCCTCCCGCTACCTGCCGTCCGACGCGCACGTCGGCGTCGGCGGCGACTGGTACGACGCGATCCCGCTGGACGGCGGCCGGATCGCCCTGGTCGTCGGGGACGTGACCGGCCACGGCATCAACGCGGCGGCGACGATGGGGCGGCTGCGCACCGCCGTCCGCACGCTCGCCTACCTGGACCTGGCGCCGCACCGGGTGCTCGTCCAGCTGGACCGGCTGGTCGTCCGGCAGGCCGAGGAGGAGCGCACCCCGTTCGACCCCGCGGGCGCCACCTGCGTCTACGCCGTGTACGACCCGGCGTCCGGGCGCTGCACCGTCGCCGCCGCCGGGCACCCGCCGCCCGCGATCGTCCATCCGGACGGCGAGGTCGCCTTCCCGCGCCCGCCGAGCGGCCTGCCGATCGGGCTGGGGATCGGCGACTACGAGCCGCTCACCCTCGATCTCGCCGAAGGCAGCCTCATCACCCTCTACACCGACGGCCTGATCGAGACCCGCGACGCCGACATCGAGACGGGCATCGACCGCCTGGGCGCGGCGCTGACCCGGGCCGAGCCGCCCCTGGACGACTTCTGCACCAGCGTCATCCGGCTCATGACCGGGGACAGGCGGGTCGAAGACGACATCGCCCTTCTCGTCGCGCGAACCCGCCGCATCTAGCCAGGGGGCGGGTCACCTTTGGCGCCACTGGTGCGTCTGGTGTGTAGACGACCAACGAAGGACAGGAGGGAACGTGAGTTCCGACCAGGCGGCGGTGGCCTTCGACCGCGAGCGACCGCATCTGCTGGCGGTGGCGTTCCGCATCCTCGGGTCGGACGCCGACGCCCAGGACGTCGTCCAGGACGCGTGGACCAGGTACGCCCGCGCCGATCCAGCCGACATCCGCAACACGCAGGCGTGGCTGACCACCGTGGTGACCCGCCTCTGCCTGGACGTCCTGCGCCGCTCCCACGAGACCCCGCGCCGTCCCGAGGAACTCCCGACGCCCGCCACCGGTGAGAGCCCCGCCGCCGGTGAGAACCCGGAGGACGTCGCGCTGCTCGCCGCCGAGTTGACCGCGGCCTTCACGGTGGTGGTCGAGGAGCTGACGCCTCCGCAGCGCGTCGCGCTCATCCTCCACGACGTGTTCGGCGCGCCCTTCGACGAGATCGCCCACATCCTGGACACGACTCCGGGCTCGGCGAAGAAGCTGGCCAGCCGCGCCCGGGGCCGCGTCCGCCGCACCGGATGGCCGGACGCGGAGTCACGCGAGGCCGACCGCGTGGTCACCGCCTTCATGAAGGCGGCCCAGCAGGGCGACATCGACGGCCTGGTCGAGGTTCTGCATCCCGACGTGGTCAGGACCGCCGACCCGCAGGTGCTGCGCCCCGGCGCCCCGCAGCGGGTGCACGGGATCGAGGCCGTGGTCGAGGAGACCCGCGCGATGCGCTCCGCCGCCCGCCGGGCGCGCCTCGCCCGCATCGACGGGCGGCCCGGCATCGCCGTCGGCCCGGGCCGGCCGCGCGCCGCGCTCGTCTTCCACATCGCCGGCGGCCTCATCGTCCGCTACGACGTCGTCGCCGACCCCCGGCGGCTGGCGCTGCTCCACATCGAGGACTGACCATGTCCACCACCTACATCGCCGTCACGCTCATCACGGTCGCGATCAACGCCGCGATCGTCGTCGCCGACCTGGCGAAGGCCCGGTTCGTCCTGGCGAACTCGGCCGAGGTCGGGGTGCCGCGCTCGATGCTGCCGCTGCTCGCCGCGCTCAAGGGCGCCGGCGCCGCCGGGCTCGTCCTCGGCCTGCTCGGCCTGGACGTCATCGGCATCGCGGCGGCCGCCGGCCTCGTCGCGTTCTTCGTCATCGCGGTGGCCGCGCACGTCCGGGCGAGGGTCTTCTACAACATCGCCTTCCCCGGCGCCTACCTGGCGTTGGCCGCCGCCTCACTCACCCTGGCGGTCGCCAACTGAGATGGCGACCTTCCCCCGGGCGTGGCCGCGCTCGATGTACCGCAGCGCCTCGGGGATCTCGGCGAACGGATAGGTCCGGTCGATGACGGGCGTGACCTTCCCGCTCTCCATGAGCTCCGCCAGGAACTCCAGGTCGGACGAGTTGGGCTTCCAGCTGACGTTGGCGATGCGCTGGCCGATGAAGGGGGAGAGCAGGACGCCCCGGAGACCCAGTGCGGCCGGGCCGAGGAGCCTGCCGCGAGCCGAGGCGATGCCGCCCACGATCACGAGCGTGCCGCGCGCGACCAGCGGACGCCGCAGCTGCGCGAGCGGCCGGTCGCCCACGATGTCCATGACGAGGTCGTAGCGCCCGTCCCGTGCGGTGAAGTCCTCGCGGGTGTAGTCGACGACGTCGTCCGCGCCCAGGGAGCGGACCAGTTCGACGTTCCGGGTGCTGCACACGCCGGTGACCTCGGCCCCGAGCGCCTTGGCGAGCTGGACGGCGAACGTGCCGATCCCGCCGGACGCCCCGTTCACGAGGACCCGCTGCCCGGCGGCGATCCGGCCGTAGTCGCGCAGCCCCTGCAGCGCGGTGTGCGCGGCCATCGACACCGACGCCGCCTGCTCGAAGGTGAGGCGCGCGGGCTTGGCGGCCAGCCTGCCCTGCGGGACGGCGGCGGCCTCGGCGAACGAGCCCAGCTTGACCTCCCCGAACACCGCGTCGCCGGGCCGGAACCGGGTCACCGCGCCGCCGACCCGCTCGACGACGCCGGCGAGGTCGGCGCCGAGGACCAGCCCCGGCTTCGGCCGCCGCAGCCCGGAGCTGAGCCGCGCGAGCTTCGGGTCGGCCATGGCGTGGCGCCAGTCGTAGGGGTTGGCGGACGCGGCCCGCACCCGCACGAGCACGTCGTCCGGGCCGACGCCGGGCTCGTCGGCGTCCACGAGGGTCAGGACTTCGGACGGCGGGCCGTAGCGGTTCCAGCTCCAGGCCTTCATGGCGGGTTCCCTTCCTCGTCGTACGCCGTAAGGTTCTCGTACTGTGTAAGGCTAACGTACGCCGTAAGAGAGTCAAGGGGTCCGTCGAAGAAAGGAGTCACCCGATGGCGGTCGTGCGGTGGGCCTTACGAACCGGCGGCTCGGCGCCGCTCCAGCCCGTCCAGGATCAGGTCCAGCGCGAACTCGAACTCGAACTGGTCGTCGCAGAAGCCCAGCGTGCCGTCCGGGTCGTCGTGGACGGCGTCCGCCAGCATCCCGACGATGTTCGGGAACCGGTCGCCCATCTCCGCCATGGCGGCCTCGGCGTCCACGCCTTGGGCGGCGCCGGGCTGGAACAGCTCCTGGGTGAAGCCCAGGGCGCGGCTGCCCAGGACGTGCAGCGCCCGGTGCGCCAGATCGAAGGAGAACCCGCCCGCCCGCAGAATGCCGACCACCTGGTCGTAGTAGGCGACGACGATCGGGTTCGTGCGGGTCACGAGCAACTGCGGAGCCCACCGGTGGCGCAGCAGAACCTCCCGGGCCGCAAGGACCCGCGCCCGCAGCACCGCACGCCAGTCCTCCGCCGGGTCAGGCCCGTCGACCTTGCCCACGGCCTCCATGACCTCTTCGAGGACCATCTCCGCCAGGCCGTCGAACACGGCCTCCTTGTTGGCGACGTGGTGGTAGAGCGACATCGCCTCCGCCCCGACCTCCTGCGCCAGCTTGCGCATGGTCAGCGAGTCGACGCCGTCCCGGTCGGCCAGCCGCACCGCACCGCGCAGCACCCGCCTGCGGCTCAGCGGAATGCGGGGCAGGTCGTCGGTGTCGCTCGGCTGGGTCATGGATCGGTCCTCCGGACGCACCCTATCCGTACCCCGTAAGGCTCCAGGGTGCCGCGCTGTCTGTGAGTCGTGTGTGAGTCTCACCGGCACGCGGCCGACCGAGCACCGGGCACCGGCCGCTGACCTGGGCATATCCGGCCGGTTGCGCGCCGCCGTTCACATCCGGCTCACATAATCCTCCACCTCGTCCCAGAATCCCCGCCCAGCCTGGGTCACGGCCGCACCGCGTCAGTGCGCCATTTCGCAGCAACCCACCTGGAGGAATTCCGATGATCGAAGTTCGGGGGCTCACCAAACGCTACGGCGAGGTGCCGGCGGTCGACGGGCTGGACTTCACCGTCCGCCCGGGAGAGGTCACCGGCTTTCTGGGCCCGAACGGCGCCGGCAAGTCGACGACCATGCGCATGATCCTCGGCCTGGACGCCCCCACCTCGGGCACGGCCACCGTCGGCGGACGGCCGGTCGCCGCCCACCCCGTGCCGCTGAAGGCCGTCGGTGCGCTGCTGGACGCGGGGGCCGTCCTGCCCGGCCGCAGCGCCTACCACCACCTGCTGGCCCTTGCGGCGGGCAACGGCATCGGGCGCCGCCGCGTCGAGGCCGTCCTGGACGAGGTGGGCCTGAAGAGCGTCGCGCGCCGCGCCGCCGGGACGTACTCGCTCGGGATGAAGCAGCGGCTCGGCATCGCCGCCGCCCTCCTCGGGGACCCGCCCGTGCTCGTGCTGGACGAGCCCCTCAACGGCCTCGACCCCGAGGGCATCGTCTGGATCCGCAAGCTGATGCGGCGCATGGCCGCCGAGGGGCGGGCCGTGATGATGTCCAGCCACCTGATGGGCGAGATCGAGCTCACCGTCGACCACCTGATCGTCATCGGCCGGGGACGGCTGATCGCCGACACCGGGATGGCCGAGTTCATCGCCGCCCACTCCGACCGGCAGGTGGTCGTGCGCAGCCCGTACGCGGACGTCCTCGGCCGCCGGCTCACGGCGGCGGGCGCCACCGTCCGGGCGCGAGGCGAGGACGGCCTGACCGTGACCGGGCTCGACTCCGCCGATGTCGGCGCGCTGGCCGCCGCCGCCTGCATCGAACTGCATGAGCTGACCGTCCGGCAGGCGTCCCTGGAGCAGGCGTTCATGGACCTGACCCAGGACAGCGTCGAGTACTCGTCCGAGAAGGGAGCCGCCTGATGAGCAGGGCGACGTTCCGGCACGCCCTCCACGCCGAGTGGATCAAGATCCGGACGATGCGGTCGACCCTGTACGTCGTCCTCGGCACGCTCGTCATCGGCGCGGGCCTCGGCACGCTCAACGGGTCGTCCGCCGGCGACGAGTACGCCACGCTGACGGCCGCCGACAAGCTCGCCTTCGACCCGCTGGCCACCAGCCTGAAGGGCTACATCCTGGCCCAGGTCACCATCGCGCTCCTGGGCGGCCTGGTCATCACCGCCGAATACGGCAGCCGGACCGTCGTCGGCACGCTGACCGCCGTCCCGCACCGGTCCCGGGTCCTCGCGGCCAAGGCCGCCGTGCTCAGCGTGATCGCGTTCGCCGCCGGGCTGCTGACGACCTTCACCGGGTTCGTCGCCGGCCAGGCGGCGCTCAAGGGCGCGGGCGCCCCGCACCTGGCGCTGTCGGACCCCGGCGCGGCGCGCGGCGTCCTCGGCGGCGCCGCCTTCCTCGCGCTCGCCGGACTGCTCGGGCTCGCCCTGGGCACGCTGATCCGCAGCACCACCGCCACGGTGACGACGCTCTTCGGGGCGCTGCTGATCGTTCCGGCGTTCGGCCCGGCGCTCCCCGGCCGGCTCGCGGACTGGACGGCGGAGTACTGGCCGCCCTCCGCCGGCGGGCAGGTCACGACCGCCTACCGCGATCCGGCCCTGCTGGATCCGGGGCCCGGCCTGGCGGTGATGGCCGGGTGCGCGGCGGTCCTGCTGGGCGCGGCGTTCCTGACCTTCCACAAGCGGGACGCGTAGGCGGGGCCGTCGCGGAGGATGGAAGACGTCGGCGAGGGACGGGACGGAACGGCCATGACAGAACACCTCCTGGTGGTGGAGGACGACACCACGCTGCGCGAGCTGCTCGCCGCGAGCCTGCGGCTGGCCGGCTTCACCGTCTCGCCCGTCACGACCGGTTCGCAGGCCCTCGAAGCGGTGCGGCGGGGGCGGCCGGACCTGATCGTCCTCGACGTGATGCTGCCGGACTTCGACGGCTTCGAGGTCGTCCGGCGGCTGCGCGCGGAGGCGGCGCCGTCGCCGTCCGGCCCGCCGCCGGTCCTGTTCCTCACCGCGCGCGACGCCGCCGAGGACCGGATCGGCGGGCTGGCGGCCGGCGGGGACGACTACGTCACCAAGCCGTTCAACCTGGAGGAGCTGATCCTGCGCATCCGGGCCATCCTGCGCCGGGCCGCCGGCCGGCAGCCGGACGGGCGGCTGGTCGTCGGCGACCTCGCCCTGGACCCCGACAGCCGCCAGGTGACCCGCGCCGGCTGGGCGGTCGCGCTCTCCCCGACCGAGTTCAACCTGCTGAAGGT
Source organism: Actinomadura sp. NAK00032 (assembly GCF_013364275.1). Lineage (NCBI taxonomy): Bacteria > Bacillati > Actinomycetota > Actinomycetes > Streptosporangiales > Thermomonosporaceae > Actinomadura > Actinomadura sp. NAK00032. The sequence continues at coordinate 228,232 of NZ_CP054932.1, forward strand.
CCTGATGGAGCACGCCGGCCAGGTCCTGTCGAAGGAGCAGCTGCTGGACCTCGTCTGGCACTACGACTTCGGGGGCGACGACAGCATCGTCGCCTCGTACGTCAGCTACCTGCGGCGCAAGGTCGACACCGTCGAGCCCAAGCTGATCCACACGGTCCGGGGCACCGGCTACGTGCTGCGCAGGCCGCAGCGGTGACCGCCCGGTCCCGCGGCCTCTCCCTGCGCGGGCGGCTGCTGGCGATCACCCTCCTGCTGCTGGTCGCCGCGCTGCTGGGCAGCACGGGCCTGCTCCTCCGCCAGTTCCAGGGCGCCCTGGTCGGCCAGCTGGACGAACGGATCCGCGGCATCGCCACCGCGACCGCCCGCAACGGGAGCGCCCAGCAGGGGTCCGACACCGTCTACACCGCCTACCTGGACCCGGCCGGCCGCGTCGAACGCGTCCTGCAACCCGCGCCGAAACCCCCGCCCGACCTGCCCCGCCTCGACCGCGCGGCGGTCGCCGCGCGCAACGGCGCCCCCTTCACCGCCGGGTCCCGGGACGGCGACCGGGAGTGGCGGGCCGTCGCCGTGCCGACCGGGGCCGGAGGCAGCGTCCTGGTCGCGGGCGCGCTCGGCGACGTCGACGCCGACATGGGACGGCTCACCCGCCGGGTGCTCCTCATCGACGCGATGGTCCTGGTGCTGCTCGGCTTCGCCGGATGGTTCGCGGTGCGGGCCGGGCTGAGGCCGCTGCGCCGGATCGAGACGACCGCCGCCGCGATCGCCTCCGGCGACCTCTCCAGCCGCGTCCCGGACCTGGCCGCGCGGCGCACCGAGCTGGGCCGGCTCTCCGCGTCCCTCAACGGCATGCTCGACCGGATCGAGGCGGGCGACGCCGCCCGCGCCGACTCAGCGCGGCGGATGCGCCGCTTCATCGCCGACGTCAGCCACGAGCTCCGCACCCCGCTCGCCGGCATCAAGGGCTTCACCGAGCTGTACCGGATGGGCGGCATGCCGGAGCGCGCCGACGTCGACGCCTCGATGGGCCGCATCGAGCGCGAGGCCGCCCGCCTGGTCGACCTCGTCGAGGAGCTCCTGCTGCTCGCCCGGCTGGACGAGGACGGCGCCGCCGCCACCGCGCAGACGCTGCAGCCGACCCCCATGGACCTGCGCACGCTCGCCGCCGACGCGCTCCACGACCTGCGCGCCCTCGACCCGGGCCGCCCGGTGTCCCTCACCGGCCCCGAAGGCGGGCCGCCCGCGCCGGCACCGGTCCTCGGCGACGAGGCCAGGCTCCGCCAGGTCGTCGCGAACCTCGTCGGCAACGCGGTCGCGCACACCCCGTCCGGCACGCCGGTCCGCATCGGGGTCGGCACCCGCGACGGCTTCGCCGTCCTCGAACTCCGCGACGAGGGCCCCGGCATGACCCCGGAGCAGGCAGAACGGGCCTTCGACCGCTTCTACCGCGCGGACGAGGCCCGCGCCCGCGCCACCAGAGGCGGCGGAGCGGGCCTGGGCCTCGCCATCGTCGACTCCCTGGTCCGAGCGCACGGCGGCCACGTGGAGATCGAGACGGCACCGGGCGCCGGCACGAGCTTCCGCGTCCTGCTACCCCCGCATCCATGACACGGCCACCCGGCCGTTGCGCAGCGACCCGGCTGTGCGCGGCGGGCGACCCGATCTCATGGGCGAGATGCAGCAGGCCGCCGTCCTGCTCGACGGCGAAGCCCCGCGCGCTCAGGAGCCCAGGCGGCCAGCGCGCACGCCGCGAACCCGGCCCCGAGAAGGCTGGAGCCCGTCCAGCCGTGGGCGGTGAAGGTGGCGGTGGTCGCGGCCGCACCCAAGGCAGAGCCCAGCGAGTAGAAGACCATGTAGCCGCCGATGGCGCTGCTGGTGCGATCCGGATGCGCGGCGGTCAGCACGTGCTGGTTGCTGACATGCACGGCCTGGACCGCGAAGTCGAGGACCACGATCCCGACGGCGAGGAGCCACAGCGACCACGGCAGCTGCCCGATCGCCGCCCACGACAAGATGAGCAGGACGAGCGCCAGGCCGGTGACCGGCGCCGCTCGTCCCGCGTCGGCCCACCTGCCCGCACGCGCCGCGCCGAGCGCGCCGGCGAGCCCGGCGACGCCGAACAGGCCGATCTGGCTCTCGCTCAGATGCCACGGCCCGCCCGCCAGCGGCAGGGACAGCCCGCTCCAAAGGCTTCCGAACGAGGCGAACAGGAAGAACGCGATGAGCCCGCGCGTCAGAAAAACGCGCTGCCCGAACAACCCGCCGAGCGAGAGGACGGCCTGCCCGTACCCGGCCCGATCCCGACGCTCTTCCGCTGGCAGAACGGCAAGAACCAGGCCCGCGAGCCCGAGCGACAGCACCGCGAGCACGGCATAGACACTCCGCCAGTTCCACACCTCGGCGACCACGCCGGTGACGACCCGCGCACCCAGGATGCCGACCACGACGCCCGAGGTCACGACACCGATGTTCCGTCCGCGCTCGCCGGGCGGTGAGACGGACGCGGCGTAGGCCACCGCCGTCTGCACCACGACCGCGAACGCCCCGGCCACCGCGAGCCCCACGAACGCGACCCACGCGGCCGACGCCGAGGCCGTGACGACCATGCCGAGCGCGGTGAGCACCAGGTGCACGGCGATGAGCCGGCGCCTGTCGACCACGTCGCCGAGCGGCACCAGCAGCACCAGCCCCGCCAGGTAGCCGACCTGCCCGACCGCGACGATCCACCCGGTGAGCTGCGCCGGCACGCCGAGATCGCGTCCCATCGGCTCCAGGACCGGCTGCGCGGCATAGATGCTCGCCACAGCGACACCGCACACCACCGCAAGCAGCAACCGCCGCCCCATACCCATCGCCCCTCCCGATCAGTAGCAAATTGCAACCAATCGGACCGTACGGCATGATGGTTTCAATCTGCAACTGATCGGGAGGTGTCATGCCGCGCGCACAGGACGTCGACTGGACCGACCCCACCTGCCCTGTCGCCCGCACGCTCGACCTGGTCGGCGACAAGTGGAGCCTGCTCATCGTCCGCGACGCGATGGACGGGGCCCGCTCGTTCACCGAGTTCCAGCGACGCACCGGCATCGCCCGCAACATCCTCACCGACCGCCTGCGCAAGCTCACCGCTCACGGGCTGCTCGACCAGCGCACCGCGCCGTCCGGCCGCCGCCAGGAGTACGTCCTCACCGACGCAGGCCGCGACCTCTTCCCCGTCGTCCTCACCCTGCGCCAGTGGGGCGAGCGCCACGCCTTCGCCACCGGCGAGCCCCGCTCGACTCTCCTGGACCAGCACGGCGACCCCGTACCGGAATTCGCCCCGACCAGCACCGACGGCACCCGCCTAGCCCCCGACACCACCCACGTCCAGAAACCCGTCTAGCCGGCCGCCGCCCAGTGGCGGAGCTTTTCGGGGTTGCGCATTACCCAGATGTGCTTGATGCGGTCGCCGACGACCTCGAACGCGAACACCGTCACGGTGACGCCGTCCTGTTGGGCCACTAGCCCGGGCTGACCGTTGACCGTGCGTTCCAAGAGCGCCATGTTGCGGGGCCTCCGGTCGGCCAGCGTGACCCAGGCACGTGCGATCGGCTCGCCGCCTTCGATGGGGTGCAGGAAGGTGATGGCGAGGCCGCCGCCGTCGGCGATCGCCGTGGCGTCGGGGTCGAGCAGGCCGATGAGGGCGTCGATGTCCTTGGCCTCCCACGCCCGCTTGAATTCCTTGACGACGTCGGCCCGCCGGGCGGTCGTCCTCGCGGGGGCCTGTGCTCCGCGGATGCGGCGGCGCGCCGACGAGGCCAGCTGGCGGCACGCCGCCGGCGAGCGGCCGACGATCTCGGCGACTTCGGCGAAGGAGTGGCAGAAGACGTCGTGCAGGATGAACGCGACGCGCTCCGCCGGGGTCATCGATTCGAGCACGACCAGAAAGGCCAGGTTGACCGACTCGTCCAGGGTGATCCGGTCGGCCGGGTCGGCGGGGGTGCCGCCGCCCCACTCCGCGCGCTCGGGGAGCGGCTCGGGGATCCACTCGCCCACGTAGGTCTCGCGCCGCGCGCGCGCCGAGCGGAGCAGGTTGAGGCAGATGCGGCCGGCGACCGTCGTCAGCCACGCGCCCGGCGACTCGATGGCGTCCTGCTCCCGCCGCGACATGGCGTACCAGCGGGCGTAGGTCTCCTGGACGGCGTCCTCGGCCTCGGTCACCGACCCGAGCAGCCGGTACGCGAGATTGATCAGCTGCCGCCGCTCTCTCATGATCGCGTCCAGGCCCGGATCGGGCCGGTCCCGTCCTCGGGTGGTCATGGTGCCGGCTGCTCCCTCGGTCGCTTCCGTCCTCACGGGTTCGACAAGACAGGGCACCGGAATGTGAGGCCGGCCCATCACCTCACATTCCGGACGGCTGCGTTGTCGGACCACCGAGACCAGCACATCACCAGGAGGCTCAGGAAGACCATGACCACCTCAACGCCGGAAGCACCGTTCACCGTCCCGGCACCCGCGGAGCGCCTGGAGCGGACCGCCGCCGCGCTGGCCGCGCACGGTTTCACGGTCGAGATCCTCGACAACGCCGCCGCCGCGCGCAGCCGCGTCAAGGAGCTGATCCCCGAGGACGCCGAGGTCTTCACCGGGGCCAGCGAGACCCTCCGCCTGTCCGGGATCGATGAGGACATCAACGAGAGCGGGAGGTACCGGTCCGTCAAGGCGCGCAGCTGGACCTTGGACCGTGCCACCCAGCTCGCCGAGATGTGGCGGATGGTCGCCTGCCCCGACGTCATCGTGGGCAGCGTCGCGGCGGTCACCGAGACCGGATCCCTCGTCGCCGCCTCGGCCACCGGAAGCCAGCTGGCCGGCTACGCGGGCGCCGCCGCCCGCGCGATCTGGATCGTCGGAGCGCAGAAGGTGGTGCCCGACCTGGAGACCGCGCTGCGCCGTGTCGAAGACCACTGCCTCCCGCTGGAGAACGAGCGCGCCATGGGCGCCTACGGACAGCCCAGTGCGCTGAACCGTGTCCTCGTCCTCAACGCGGAACCCGAGGCCGGGCGCGGCATCGTCCTGCTGCTCCGCGAGGCCATCGGCTTCTGACGCCACGGCCGGCCCCTCCCGCCGCAGCGAGAGGGACCGGTTTTGGTTACTCTCCAGCGCCGAGGCATCACAGGGCGATATCATCCTGCTCGGGCAAGGCACGCCTGCCCGTCTGAGCACTGCGCGTAGGACTCCGCCGGGAGGACGTCGTGACCACAGACCCCCATCGCCGCCCGTCCCGCAACCTGCAACGCCGCATCCGCCGCCGCCAGGCCGTCACCGGCGAGGCCTACATGACCGCGGCCACCGCCGTCCGAGCGGAATGGGAGCGCGGCCAGCGCTACCTGTCCGACCCGTCGGTCCCCGCCGACGTGGCCGCCGCAGTCCGCCGAGTCGGATTCATCCCTCTGGAACCCTTCGACCTGTCAGTCCACTGGGAATGGTGGTGCCGCTGCCAGTGGTGCGGCGCGGTCGTCGAAGTGAACCCGCGCGGCCACGACTACCAATCACCGGACCGCTGCCCCTACATCGTCTACGGCAGCATGCACGCCGACGGCCGCTGCACCCTCCCCGCACCAGACCCAGTGATCCTCACCGGCCCACCCACCGAAGAGGAACCACAACAACTCCCCCCACAACGCGCCCACAGAGTCTCCCTGACCCCGCGCCGCCGCCGATAAATGCCGCGAAGTTGTGGATCATGCCGCCGTATGGGAAATTGCGTCCCCCGCAGGCACTCGGGAGGACGACCACGTGCGCGTGCGTTGGAAGAAACTGGCGGAGTGGGAACAGGCCGCCATGGTCGCGGTCTCCGCGACGTCGGCCGCCTCGATCGCCTTGTCGGTGCTCGCCCCTGATCTCGGCAGCCCCCGCCAGGAGTTCACCGTCTCCAAGGGCCCGCAGCACCAGCTCGGCACCGCCGAACGCGCGCGGATCGCCGACTTCACCACGCGCGCACTCCTCGCCCTGAACACTGCGGACCTCACCCGCCCCGGCGAGCGCCGCCGCATCGCGGACTCGACGGCCACCGGCGCCCTGCGCCACAGCCTGGCCGACGGCAAGGGCCCGAGGGTGCATCCGCGGAGCAGACTGACGGGAGCACGGGTTTCCACGCTCCTCCTCACGTCCAGCGGACGCGGACGCGAGGGTCCGAACGACACCGACCGCGGCGACGACAACGGCTGGGCACACGCGCTCGCCGTGGTCCGCGGCACGACCACCGGCCCGGACGGTGCCCCGGTCCCGACCGCACGCCGCTACAACGCGAAATTGACGCTCTCACCACAGGGCTGGCGTTTCGCCTACTTGCTCCTGAGCCCGGACTCGACCGTCATGCAGCTCACCGCCCGCTCCGGCGAGCCAACGGAAGAGACCCTGTTCGTGGACGAGATCGAGAAGACCATGCGCGTGGTCCTCGGGGCACGGCCCCATCCGACGGCCGAGCGCCCGACCCGAGACGAGCGCCGCCGCCGCCTGACCGCCGAGGGTCGCCGCCAGTACGCCGCCTGGCTGGCCCGCATCGGAATCCGCGCCGACCAGATCGACGGCCGCGTCAACGACACAGCGATCATCCGGCGCGACCGGCGCTCCGCCGAACTACTGATGTTCGTCAACGTCAAGGACCCCGAGCCCCCCACCGCCTCGGTCGTGATCACCAACGCCGACGGCTCGTACCGGACACTGGGCCCGCCCACACGGAAACGCTCGGGAAACGCCCTCTTCCCCGAAGGCGGCGCATGCGCACTCAAGGTAACCGTGCTCAACGACCACGACACCTGGAAAATCCACCAAATCGCAGACGCCTGACCGCAGTCTCGCGGAAGAACGGCTCGGTGACGTTCAGCGGGTCAGAAACCGCAGGTTGGGAGGACGCCTTCGAGCGGCTCGGGAATGGCCAGGTCGTCGCCGAGAGCGGCCGAGGTGCTGTGTGCGTAGTCGCCGCCGCGCGGCTCCGAGTAGATTGTGGCCTTGCCGTCCAGCCGGTCAATCAGCAGGTACAGCGGAATGTCGGCGGCGGCGTAGCCCCGGCGCTTCGACCCGCGGTCGCGTTCAGCGCCCTTGCGGCCCGAGGTCACCTCCAGGACCATCAGCACACCATCTGGCTTGCTGTGCCATTCGCGCCCGGCGAAAGCGCCCTTGGGGGCGGCGATCCCATCTGGGACGTACTCGCCCTCCGGGCTGATCAGTGTCAGGTTGCGGTGCAGCCGCAGACCGTGGACGTCCCGTACCCAGTCATCGACCGCTACGACGACGGTCTCGTGCCGCCCGTCGGGGGGCGGCGTCACGATGATCTCTTCATCCACGAGTTCGGCGCGGAAGCCCGGCATCACTTCAAGTGCGGCGAACGCCTCGCGCACATTGTCACGGACGATCGACGGCTCTTCGGGCATTGCCGTCATCGGAGTTCTCCTCGTGGTGCCAGCGGTCGTGGCGCCGTAACACCCAACGTAGCGCCCCACTCCTCATGAAGACCGTGCCGCCGCACAACGCCGCCGCTCGGAAGTGGTGCCTAGTGGTCAGTGCGCGGCGGTGGCGGATCGGACAGCTGTGTGCAGGGCCGGGCGGGTCAGCAGGAGGACGGGGCCGCCCGAGTCCTTGCCGTCCCGCGCCGGTCGCGAGATCGGTCGTGCCGTCGTCGAGTTGGGTGATGATCGCGTCGTCCCCGCAGACCAGATCAAGTCACTCCTCGGGGTCGGCCTGCTTGCTCACCCGGTCGCCGTCGCCGGTCCAGGCCACCGGCGGCGCGAACACGTGCCGGGGAACGTCATGCAGCGCCGCCTTGACGCGATTCTGCGTCAGCCACCCGGCAGCAGCCAGCCGCCCGCTCAGCGCCTCAACGCGCCGCATGATGTCTCCCATCAGTCCGTCGTCATCGGCGACGTCATCCTCGCCCCACAAGCTGCTCGAACGCTCGTGATCTTCGGATCAAACGCCCGGCTCTGCGGGGGTCACGAGGGTGATTTCGATGGCCAGCACACCGAGGGCTTCTTTTTCGGGGCCGTAGATGCGGCGGATGTTGGCGAGTTGCTGGTCGCGTGGGCTGTCGGGGTTGACGTTGGACGGTCCTTCCGCGTCGAGCATCTCATCAAATGAGGAGTAGCGGGCGACTCTTTTTACCTGGGTCAGGACGTCGTCCCGGCCGCATATGAATCGGATGTGGTCACCCGCCGTCAGTTTGCGCAGATTGGGGTACTGTACGCGGACCTCGATGGTCTTGCGGCCGGCTGCGACCAGATCGAAGTAACGGCGGTAGAGATTCATCTCGCGGGTTCGCACGCCCAGCGGGGCCAGGGGACGGATTGTCATGGCACGGTCCAGTTCGTGGGTGAAGTAGCTTGCCAACTAGCCATCCTCACAGGACGCAGTCGCGGGTGAAGGCGGGGCACACCGTCGACGTCAAGGCCCCCAAGCCCCCTGCCGCCGCCTCGGTCGTGGTCCCCAACGCCGACGGCTCGTACCGCACGCTGCGCCTGCCCACACCGCAACGCTCGGGGAACGCACTCTTCCCCGAGGGCGGCGCATGCGCGCTCAAGGTCACCGTGATCAACGAGCACGGCACCTGGAAAATCCACGGCATCACGGACGCCCGACCGTAGTCTCGCGGCTCCCCGAGAGCGGCCGAGGCGCTGTGCGTCGTCGTCACCGCGTGGCTCCAGAGGATCGTGGACGGGGTGGTCAGTGGGCGTCGGCGGCGGAACCAAACCGGCCACGCCCGTGAGAGAACTGCTCACGGGTTTGAAGTCAGGCGATGTCGCCGGGATGGTCTAGCCAGACGTGGTCGCCGGTGGGTGACACGGTCAGGCCGAAGCGGTCGCGGCCGGGGCTGCGGTGGGTGATCCAGTCGAAGTAGGCCGACACCGCCAGATCCCACAGAGGCCGGTCTCCGCCCTGCCGGACGTCGAAAGAGTCACGGCCGGGCTCGTAGTGGGCTTCGGCCCACGCGTCCGCACTCCACAGGCGCAGCGTGTAGGCGTCGCCGTCGTGTGCACCTCTGGCGCATACGCCCGGTAGCGCAGCGCCCATCGCCAGGTCGGCGCCCGCTGGGGCGTAGCCGATGGTTCGGGGGTCGATGTCGGTCGTGGACCGGTCCCCGTGCCGATCGGAGGCGTCCCATTCGGGGTGACGCTGCGCCCGCATCATCATGTACGAGGCATAACCAGTGAAGCGCCCCACGGCGGTACCGTCCGGCATCACTACGAGCCGCAGTTCGTGGCTGGACCCGAACCCCGGGGCGTAGGGCGTCACGATCACCCCGCCGGGTCGGGTCTGCTCTACCCACGCATACGGAACGCGGGCGACCGCGCATGTGGCGTGCACCCGGTCGTAGGGCGCTCCCTGCGCCCAACCGTGACCGCCGTCCCCCACGATCAGCCGAGGCGCGTGGCCCGCGCGCTTGAGGTTGGCGGCGGCCTGCGCCGACACAGCGGGATCGACCTCCACGCTGGTGACGTTCGTCGAGCCGACCAGGCGCGACAGCAGCGCGGCTGTCCAACCGGTACCGGTGCCCACGTCCAGCACGCGATGCCCCGGCTCGACGTCCAGCAACTCCAGAAGGGACACAACGGTGCTGGAGGCGGACAGCGACGAGGTGAACCGGCCCGCACCGGTCGCGACATCGGTCGCGCCGTCGTCGAGCTGGGTGATGATCGCGCTGTCGCCGTAGACCAGATCAAGCCACCCCTCGGGGTCGGCCTGCTCGCTCACCCGGTCGCTGTCACCGGTCCAGGCCACCGGCGGCGCGAACACGTGCCGGGGGACGTCATGCAGCGCCGCCTTGACGGTGTTCTGCGTCAGCCACCCGGCAGCGGCCAGCCGCTCGATCAGCGCCTCGACGCGCCACATGACGTCTCCCATCAGTCCGTCGTCATTGGGGACGTCATTCTCGCCCCGCTCTAGCTGCACAATGCCCAATAATCTGCTTCTGTGTGGGCGGACGACAGTCGGTCCTAGCCCGTGCCCGCCTTCGAGGAGGCCCCGGACCGGTTTCGGTTCTGCGGGGCCTGCCATGTGGGGCGCTCGCTAACCTTCGGGACGTGGGATTCCGCTGTGACTGGCTTGAGCCCGTGATACGCGTCCCGTACGTTCCGACGCTTGGCCCGATGCCCCCTGAGACCGTCGGCGCCGACCTGTTCAACGCCGTTCTCGACGTCGCGCACACCGGCCGGTTCCTGCCCTTCGACAAGGACCGCCGGTGGACGTCCACGAAGGATGAACGGGTCCTCGTCGGCGACATCGTCCACACGCCCGCGGAGACGATCGTCCCCGCGCTGAGCACGCGCGGCGGCGGTTTGGTGAAGGTCTACTATTACAGCGCCTCCGAGCCCGGCCTCTCCGCGCTGGTGCGCTTGGGCGAGGGGTTGGCGAAGTCCCACGGCGTCGGCAGCAGGGTGATTTGGTTCTCCGATCGTCGGGACGGGGCACGCGGCAGGGTGATGGTCAAGCGCTTCTCCGCCGATGAGGAGCGACCGGCGCGCAACGTCCAGCCCCTCACCGACTGCCCGGCCGCCGACACCTTCGGCGCATTCGCCGACGAGATCGGGCCAGAGGGCTTCCAGTTCCTTCACCAGCGGATGAAGGCCGGGCACCAGGACGGCCCGACCCTCGTCACCGTCACCGACGATCGGATCGTCGGAGCGGTCGGTCCACTCACGACCATTGCGGGGCCCGACGGCCGCACGATTCAGCAGCCCGCCTACTTCGCCGTCCACCCGTCGTACCGGGGGCGTGGCCACGGCCGGCGCCTCTGGCGGGCGTCGATGGCCTGGGGGCGTGCGCGGGGCGCCGAGGTCAAGGTGCTCCAGGCGTCGCGGGGCAGCGCCGCCGAAGGACTCTACGTCTCCGAGGGGCTGGAGACACACGGATACGTCTGTCAGGCGTAGCGCCCAAATGGCGGTGACCCTGCCGCCTGGCACTGGGTTGTCGGGGTCGGGGGGACGGGACGACTCGCCGCTGCTCGGCGGGTCGGGGCCGCCAGGGTGGTCGGTGCTGGGCGTCAGTGGGTGTCGGCGGCGGACTGGACGGCCGTGCGCAGGGCTGCGCGGGTCAGTAGGAGGACGGGGCCGTTCGGGTCCTTGCTGTCCCGCACCGCCACCACCGACGCACCGGCCACGTCCGCCAACTCGACGCATTCACCGCCGTTGCTCAGGCTTCGCTTGGCCTTACGCCACTTGGCCTTGTTCAGGTCCATCGCTCTTCGGCCACCTTCCTGATGAAGTCTCGCGACATGTCTGCCGGAAGCGCTCTGCTCCGCAGTTCAACCAGGACGCGTGAGAGTTCCGTGAGATCTGCGGGGCGGCAGCTGTGGGAACGGCTGGGTGCGGCGGGTCGTCCGGGGCGGGGGTGGGACGACTCGCCGCTACTTAAGGGGGTCGGCGGGGTGGGTGGTTCCAGGGGGTCAGTGGGTGTCGGTGGCGGATCGGATGGCCGTGCGCAGGGCTGTGCGGGTCAGTAGGAGGACGGGGCCGTTCGGGTCCTTGCTGTCCCGCACCGCCACTACCGACGCACCGGCCACATCCGCCAGCTCGACACAGTTGCCGCCGTTGGAGCCGCTGTAGCTGCTTCTGCGCCACTTGGTGTCTGTCAGGTCCATTTTTCTCGGATGACCTTTCGGATCAGTTCGCAGGACATTTCTTGCGTGAGTGCCCGGGAACGGAGGTCAATCAGGGTGCGCGCCAGGATGGAGAGTTCTGCTGGATTGTCCGTTGTGATGCCACGGACTGCGGTCTCGATGTAGGCGACCTCGCTGCGATCCTCCATTGTCGCGACCACGAAGGCCCCCATGTTGCCGTCATGCTCGCCGCTTCCCAAGACTACTTGAACCGTGACATTCGGCAACGAGCTGATGGCGATCAGGTGCTCCAGTTGTTCCACCATCGTCTCGGGGGCGCCCACGAGACGGGTGAGCACCTGCTCGTCGATGAGCAGCAGTAGAGCGGGAGGAGCCTTGCCGTCGTCCCTGCTGAGGATGGCCTGACGCTGGATTCGCGCTTCGGCGGCCTCCTTGTTGCCGCGCAAGATCGCCAGCGCGTAGCCCGGGGTCTGGGCGAGACCGGGAATGACCGAGTGCTCGTAGCAGATCAGGATCGCTGCGTCTGCTTCGAGTTGGGGCCAGTCGAACCAGATCGGTACGGGGTGGCCGTCCTTGTTGAGGTCTTCCCAGAGGCTGACGAGTGCACCACCCGTCTGTAGGTGGTCGTCCACGATCTCTACGAAGGATCGGGTGGCTCGCCTCTTCCCGTTCTCGATCCGACTGATCTGGGCGCCGCTCATCATGGTCAGTTGCGCGATGGTCTCCTGTTTGACCCCTTTGGCCTCTCGCATCCGGCGCATCTGACGGCCAAAGGCGACAAGGGCTGGGGACTCGCGGGGGCGCTGACGCCGTGGGGGCATGGCCCTACCTCTCGATGGAAGCTGCCAACAACGATCACGCGCTTACCAAGGACTACCAGTCATTCTTGGCATCTACATCGTAGCCCGAAAATGGCGCACTGTGTGCTGTACACCACACACAGTGAGGAGAGGTCATGGGCCTGGCGGCGGGAAACGAGATGGTGGTGAAGCAGGACCTCAAGGTCGTCGCGGAGGTGCGGGAGTTCGTGCGGCTGGTGACCGGGGAGTACGGGATGGACGACTTCGTGCCGTGCCTGGTGGCGAGTGAACTGGTCACCAACGCCCTTCAGCACGCGGCGTCCGACACGGATGCGGACGTGGTCCTGCGGTTGAGCCGGACCGAGGACGACGCGCTGTGGATGGAGGTGCAGGACGCGGCCTGCGGCCTTCCGCAGATGCTGGAGGCCGACTCGTCCAGCGAGACGGGCCGGGGGCTGTTCATCGTCGATCAGTACGCCCGCTGCTGGGGTATCCGCGCCCTGGCCGGCGACGTCGGCAAGGTCGTCTTCGCGGTCATCGACCGCACCTGAAGACCAGCGGAGGGGCGTTCCCTCCCGTCCGCCCCTCCGCTCCCCATCGCCGTCCGGTTGCTCATCGTGCGCCGAGGTCCCTCGGTGGACGCCTTGTGCGGGTGCCGCTACGTCACCAGGAGCGTCTTCCCCACGGCGGTGCGCTGCTCGATCGCGGCATGCGCGTCGGCGGCGCGTTCCAGCGGAAACGTCTGCCCGATGATCGGCCGCACGAGCCCGGCGGCGGCCTGCGACATCATCTGCTCGGCCCACCGGACCACGTTCGGGCGAAACTCGAAGAGCTGCTCGATACCGATCACGTCCACCTGCTTCGCCTGCGCCTCCGCAGGGTCGATGACCGTGACCTCTCCGCTGGACGCGCCATGCACGGAGAAGCGGCCGCCGGGCGCGGTCACCTCGAACGCGGCCCGCCCGATCCCGCCGCCGACTCCGTCGAACACCACGTCCGGGCCAGCGCCGCCGGTCGCCTTGAGCACCCGCTCCGTCCAGTCAGGTTCGGAGTAGTCGACCGCCGCTTCGGCGCCCAGTTCGCGGATCAGGTCGAGTTTGCGCGCCCCGCGTGCGGCGCCGACCACCCGGGCGCCCGCGGCACGGGCGAGTTGCACCAGCAGGCTGCCGACTCCACCGGCCGCCGCTTCGACCAGCACCCACTCACCAGCGCCGATCTCGGCGTTCTCAACCAGCCCTTGCGCGGTGCTGCCATCACTGTGCAGGGCGATGGCCTCCGGTAGGCCAAGTCCGTCCGGCACCCGGAACAGCCCCCCGACCGGCGCCGCAGCCCGCTCGGCGAAGCCCCCATCCCCGGTAGTGGCGATGACCCGCCGACCGAGCCAGTCCGGATCCACCTGCGCGCCGACCGAACTCACCCGTCCCGCCACCAAACCGCCCGGCACATGCGGCAGCGGCGGCTTGGCATGCCACTGATCGACGCCCCGCCGGATCTGCGTTTCCACGAACGTGATCCCCGCGACCGCCACATCGACGACGACCTGGCCCGCAGCGGCCACCGGATCCGGCGCCTCAGCCGGCACCAGCACCTCCGGCCCGCCGAACCGCGTCATCTGAATCACCCGCATACCGATCTCCCCCTTCGTGCAACGACGTGGAACCAAGCATGCGACCTCAATCAAACTTGAGGTCAACATGCGGCGAATGCGCCGAGCAGGGGTATGACGGGGATCGCACTCGCTTGACCTCAGCTTTAGTTGAGGTTCTACGGTGCGCTGGCAAGAGCTTCTCGAAGGGATCAGTGACGTGAAAACCGCGCCCGAGCGTTACCGATACACCGCGATTCCGCACCTCATGGTGGAGCGCGCCGCGTCCGAGGTCACCTGTGATCGTCGCGAAAGGTCCGGAATACATGACACAGGATGTCGTGATTCGTTGGAAACCTGATCACATGACGAGCAAGACAGCGGCCACTGAGCCGAACGACCTGGGCAAGTTTTTCATCGAGCGCGCCAACGCGGGCGATGTCGATGGGCTGGTGGCGTTGTACGAGCCGGACGCCGTGCTGGCGTTTCCGCCGGGCAATCTCGCGACCGGACACGCGGAGATCCGCAAGGTGTTCGAGCAGATGGTCGCGGCCGGGACGGTGATCTCGCCGGGCAGGCAGCAGCCTGCGCTGGTGAGCGGCGACCTGGCACTGACGGCGACCACGCTGACCAACGGCGAGGTGACCGCCGAGATCGCACGTCGTCAGCCGGACGGGTCGTGGCTCCGGGTCGCGGACCGTCCGCCGCTCGTGGTGCCGTAGCGAGGCGGCGGTGGGCCGACGCACTCGCGCCCCCCGCCGCACGACAACTCCTGTTGCTTCGAGATGCGATCTTGCGGCGCGCCGCTGACCAACCGGCGCGGCCGCAGGATGCGGGCCCCTCAGACCAAGTGGAGAGGCACTGCGTCCGACCTTTAGGCTGCGCTGAATGACGGCCGTACCGGACAACACGCTGCCCGACTCCCTTTCCGACCGGGAACACCGCATTCTCGGCGAAGCCAGCTTGGCGCTGTTCGCCGGACGGCTCGTCCTGGACGCGCAGCCGCCCATCGATGACGCGCTACTCGACGCGGTGGCCGAGCGCTGCGCCGGACCACTGCCCGATCCGCTCATCGCGCTGTGGCGCACCACCTTCGGCGGACGGCTCGACTACAACCTGTCCGCCGATCTCGATGGCCAGAACGTCCCGTTGTCGTTCACGGAGCTGTTCTATCCGGACAGCAACGGCTACCACGACCTGTGGGGCTGGATCGATCACGAGGGCATGCTGGCCCAGGAAACCTGGCCGGACTGGTCTGGACGGCTCGTCCACCTGCCGATCGGCGGTTTCGAGTATCTGGAGCGCGTCTACGTGCACACGGCCGCTGGCCCCGACTACGGCGCTGTCGATTGCTGGCGGCAGGGACTCCCACCCGGATGGGAGCTGACCACCGGCGACCGTGTCGGACGGCTCGCGGACGACCTGCATGCGCTGTTCGGCCAGCTCGTCCTGGACCAGAACCCCTGGGAGACGGCGGACGCCACAGGCGAGAAGATGCGCGACGCCATTGACGAACTGGGAGAGAGCGGCGACCCGACCGCCCGGTCGGCCGCCGCGAAGCTGCGCCGGATCGTCCAGGCGACCGTGCTCGACTGGCGCGCCGCGCTGGACGACGGCACGCTCGCCGCGCAGCGCCGGCTCCGGCAGCTGGCCCTGGAGCGGGCGGCGTCCGACGACGATGTGGAACTGCTCGCGCGACTGGCGGCGGCGGGCTGTGATCCGGCGGAGGAGATCGGCAGCGGCCTGACCCCGCTCGATGTGGCCCTGATGCATCGGGCCTTTGCAGTCGTCCCATGGCTCCTCGAACACGATGTGCCGGTCGAGAACTCTCTATGGCTCGGCGCACACGCCGTCGATCTGGAACTTGCCCGGACCCTTCTGGACCGGGGCGCGTCGGTCGACGTGCGAGTGGTGGGGCAGGCCTTGGACAACGACGACGTGGAGGTCGTCCGTCTGCTCGCCCGCGCGGTGCAGCCGGACGCGGAGCTCGCCCGGCTCGTGCCGCGCCTGCGGACACTGGCCGCCGAGGCCGCGCACGCCGCCGACCGTCTGACGGAGGAATCCGACGCGACGGCCGCCGAGCTCAAGCGGCGCCGGTCTTCGGCGCTGACAGAGGTCGCGGACCGATTCGATCCCGGCCACCGCTCCTGACCACCATTCGCCCAGCCGGGAAGGCGGCTCCGGGCGCGCCGAACCCGGTGTCGTTTCCGTCCAAGACGACGCGGCGTCCGCGGCTTACCGTGAACTCCACAGCACGCCGATACCTGAGGAGAACAGCCATGCGTGACCTCGTCTACACCGGTTTCATGTCGCTCGACGGCGTTGTGGACTCGCCCGGCGGAGGGCCGGGGGAGGAGCACCGCAGCGGCGGCTGGGTGTTCAAGGACCTCGAGTTCGTCCCGGAAGCCTGGTCGCTGAAGGGCGAGGAACTCGCCGACACGACGGCGCTGATGTTCGGCCGCCGCAGCTACGAGGCGTTCGCGCCGATCTGGCCCGGCTCGGCGGACCACGCCGACTACAAGGAGCTGCCCAAGTACGTCGTGTCGACCACGCTGAACGACGACGCCCTCGTCGACGGGTGGGGGCCGACGACCATCCTGCGCTCGACCGAGGACATCGCCGCGCTCAAGGAGGGCGACGGCGGTGCGATCTTCATCCACGGGAGCGCGGAACTGGCCCGCCGGCTGGGCGACGAGGGCATGATCGACCAGTACAACCTGCTCGTCTTCCCCGTCCTGCTCGGCGCCGGGAAGAGCCTGTTCGGACGGGCCGACCGCGACAAGCAGATGCTGAAGCTCCGCGAGTCGGAGAGCTACCCGAACGGGATCCTGAAGCTGGTCTACGACGTCAAGCGCTGATCCAGGTCGAGGCCGATCGCGCCGCCGGCGCCCTCGCGCAACTGCCCGACGGTCCGTCCGACATAGGAGCGCAGCGCCCGCGCCAGGTGCGGCTCATCGAAGTAGTCGAGCTTGGCGACGACGGCACCGGTCGGCTCGCCGGCCGCCAGCAGCCCCGCCGCCGTGCGAGCCCGTTCGATCTGCCTGATGGCGCCCCGGGTCAACCCGGTCGCGGCGCGGAACCGGCGCTCGACCGTCCGCCCCGAGACGTCCGGGCGGTGACCCCGCAGCACCTCGGCGACGAGCGGGTCACCGACCACGATCCCGGCCTGGACGAGACGCTCGACCAGGGCCTCAGCGTCGTCGGGGCCGGGCGTCTCCCAGCGCGCGCCGTCCAGCCGGAACGTCCGGCGCGTGGTGTCAGGAAGGTCGACGCCCCCGTCGACCAGCGCCGGCGTGGGCACGACCCGCAACGAGGTGCCCACCGCGAACTCGATACCCGTGAAGCTGGCGCCCTCCGGCACCGGCGCCGTGCCGGTCCTTGTCTCGGGCCCGGTGACGCTCGCGTAGGCCTGGCCGTCCTGCTCCCAGAACACCAACCCCCAGCGCACCCCCGCCACGGACGTCATCTCCGTGACCTGCTCACTCGTGCAGGTCCAAACGGCGTCAACCCACGGCGAATCAGACTGGCGCGTCCCAAAACGCAACTCCACAAAGAGACAATAAGCCGCCCAGCGGCGCACCGGCGCCAAGGCGGAGCCTTCAGCGCAAGTCGACCTCGATGCCGTGAGCGGTGAGCATCTCCAAGAGAGTGTCGAGGGTGACCGCCGGTGCGTGTCGATGCCGGCCGTATCTGGGGACGAGGTGTTGGCGGGCCACCGCCGAGTTGTGCCAGACCAGCCGAAATGGGGCCGCGGCGCCCCAGGTCCCGCTCAGGCAGTCGTCGAGGGCACCCAGGTTTCCGCCGAAGTAGCCGCCCGGGCCGTTGATCGCCTCCCCGATGGCGCAGTAGAAGCCCTCGACGTCGGTGACGAAGCGGCCGGCGAGGTGAAAGACGCTTCCGGCTGGCTGGTCGGGGGTCAGGCGGTGATGGGCCAGTGCCACGCCGACCCATTCGTGTCGCAGTGTCCGGTCATAGGGCGCCCACAGGTCGCGGGTGCCGGGCCGACCGGTGAACCACAGGTCCAGGATGTCGCGGGTCCCGGCAGGACGTGGTTCACGTGGGTCGCTGGCGATGGTGACGTCGAGGAGGCCGGCGCCGAGCCGGGACGGGACGCTCGACAGGAGGGTGCCGGACACGGCACCGGTGACCACGGGCACCGCAGAGCCGTCGGCGGCGACGGCTCCCACGTCCGCCGACACTCGGCGGCGGCGCAGGCCGGCCTTCGTCGTCTCGTGCGCCGCCGCGATGGCGGCCAGCAGCGGCGGCTCGGGCCGGCAACCGACCAGGGTGACGTGCGGCACGGGCGGCTCGGCGGGTTCGCGGAAAAGGCCGGTGACGTCGGCGCAGACACCGCATGGCGCGTCGTCTGGGTCGCTCAACACGAAACCGGTGACGCCATCGGGACGGGCGACTCCATCGGTACGGTCATGGACGTCGACTAGACCCTCCACAACGATGTCGATGCGTCCGGGGGTCTGCGACGGCCGGTGGTCCAGGACGGTCACGTCCAGCAGCTGCTCGCCGATCCAGCCGCGCCGTGTCACGGGGTCATCGGGCCCGGCCGACAACCAGAGGTCGCCGAGCCACGTGGTGTCGGAGGGCCTGCCGTTGAGCACCGAGGCGAGCGCACCGTCAGGCACGCAGCCCACAAGCGTGAAGCGCTCCCGCGACCGGGGCGGCAGATCGACGAACACCCCGTCTATGTCGGCGCACAACGCCACGGCGTCCTCGTCGGGAAACTGCGGTGTGCCAGTGTGCCCGACGAGCAGCCAGCGCGGCAGAAACCGCCGATCCCACGTCCACCGCCGCCGCCATGGATCGTCGGCTCGGTCCGGACGGTCGGTCACCACCCTCCAGACCGTACTGGCGTCCGAGAATCCACCCACCCCGGGACCTTGTGGACGGCTTGGCCGGCTGCCGTGCATCGTGTGCTCGACCGCCGGAATCTCGCAGGCGCTGAGGGGGTTGTTGCGGGTGTGAAGAACATCGGTTTTCTCTCGTTCGGTCACTGGAGTGACGGCGCGGGCTCGCAGACCCGGTCGGCCGCGGACGCGCTGCTGCAGTCGATCGACCTCGCCGTGGCGGCGGAGGAACTCGGCGTCGACGGCGCCTACTTCCGGGTGCACCATTTCGCCAGGCAGCTGGCATCGCCCTTCCCGCTGCTGTCCGCGATCGGCGCGAAGACCTCGCGCATCGAGATCGGCACCGGCGTGATCGACATGCGCTACGAGAACCCGATGTACTTCGCCGAGGACGCCGGGGCCGCCGACCTGATCTCCGGCGGGCGGCTGCAGCTGGGCATCAGCCGGGGGTCACCGGAGCAGGTCATCGACGGGTGGCGGTACTTCGGGTATGAGCCGTCCGAGGGCGAGACCGATGCCGACATAGCGCGTAAGCACACCGAGGTCCTGCTCACGGTGCTGCAGGGCAAGGGCTTCGCCGAGCCGAATCCGCGGCCGATGTTCCCCAATCCGCCGGGGCTGCTGCGTCCCGAGCCGCATTCCGAGGGCCTGCGCGACCGCATCTGGTGGGGCTCCGGCTCCAACGCCACCGGCGTGTGGGCGGCCAAGCTGGGCATGAACCTGCAGAGCTCCACGCTCAAGGACGACGAGACCGGCGAGCCGCTGCACGTCCAGCAGCGCAAGCAGATCGAGGCCTACCGGCAGGCGTGGAAGGACGCCGGACACCAACGCGAGCCGCGCGTGTCGGTCAGCCGCAGCATCTTCGCGCTGACCAGCGATCTGGACCGCGCGTATTTCGGCCGGAGCGCCGACTCGGGCGACCACATCGGAATGATCGACGAGAAGACCAGGGCCGTCTTCGGACGCTCCTACGCCGCCGAGCCGGACGTGCTGGTCAAGCAACTCGCCGGCGACGAGGCCATCCAGGCCGCCGACACGCTGCTGCTCACGGTCCCCAACCAGCTCGGCGTGGACTACAACGCCCACGTCCTGGAGAGCATCCTGACCCACGTCGCACCCGAACTCGGCTGGCGCTGAGGTCTGGCGTCAGGGCCGCGCCGGGGTGGTCATCGGGACAGAAGGACGCCGAGCACGATGACGAGCGCCAGCGCCATGAGGGGTGCGAGAGCGAAGATCGCGAGTTGGAGTAGGCAGCCGCGCTGTTTCACAGTGCCGGGAGCCCCGATGCTGCCTGCGAGATAAAGGGCCGCGGGGCCCCGGTACTCCAGCTCAGCTGGCTGCTCAGGGCTGAGAACCGTGGAGGCGACACCGATCTGGCCGCTTCCCTGCGACACGGCAACGTGCACGGGCTTGTCCGCCGGAATCTCGAAGGCCGCCCTCCCCCAACGCTGGTGGTAATGGGCCCCGTCGATACCGATGGTGACACCGGCCTTGGCAATTACCCCGCGCCGCGTGTGGAGCAGCAGAACCCGCATGGGACCGCTGTGGCCGCCGGCATAAGGAATAGGCGTCTCGCTCAGGTCCGCCACCGCTACCACGGAACCCCACCACCGAACCACCCCCTCGCGGCCGTCGGTGACGGTTGGGCCGTTACGGCGGCTCTGGTGTGCTGATCCTGCTCTGGAAGTTGGTGAGCAGGTCCGCTGCGTGCGGGCCGGCGGCGTAGCGGGCAGCGTCGAGGGTCTCAAGGGCCGCGGCGAGCGGGTCGGGGTTGGTCGCGTGGTGCAGGGCGAGCCAGACCCACCGGTGTTCGCCGTCGCTGAGCTGGGAGCGGCGGGCGCGCATGTGCGCGTCGGGCGTCAGGGCGCGGGCGGTGATGCTGGCGGCGATGTCGGCGTCTTTGCCGAGCCCCGCGTAGTTGGCCGCCTGTGCGGCGGCCCACCAGGCCAGGGCTCGCAGGGTCGGTTCGGGTTGCCCGGTCAGCGCCTCGGCAGCGGGTGCGAGCGGGGTGCCGGGTTGCGGGCGGTGCGGGCGGTGGGGGTGCAGCGTGGGCAGGTCGGGCACGATCCGGAAGGCGATGTCGGCGGCTTCGATGCGGGCCAGGTCGTCGGCGGTGATGCCATGGCCGGTGAACCGCTGCACCGCGACCAGGCCCATCATGTCCGTGCTGCGGCGGTAGTCGGCGAAGTCGAGATCGGCGAGCGCCCCGGCGACCGGTGGTGGCGCGTCCAGAGCACCGAAAGGTTCCTCCGACAGCAGCACTTCGCCGTGCTCGGCGAACGACAGCCGTGTCACCGCGTCGATGTTCCAGTACATGCTTGCGGCCCGCCCGTCGGCGGACGCCCGGGCCAGCACGGGCTCGGTCGAGCCCTGCCAGCCGTTGTACTCGACGGCGAGCACGGCGCCGCCGACGTCCAGCACCGCGACCCATGGATCGATCGACTGCCGCTCCAGCAGTTCCGCAACGATGGTTCGCAGTGACTCCGGTTGGGCCGGGTCCGCGTTGAAGGCGCGCAGCACGTCCGCGACGTCCGCTCCGGTCACCACCGTGACCGTCGCCGCGTCGGACAAGGAGCTGCGGCGCAGCCACCGGTAGGCGGCCTCGGGCGACTCGGGACGCACCGGTTCCGGCTCACCGCGCAGCCGGTGGCCGAGCCGATCGCTCCAGGCGTGGACGATGTCGGGCGCGGCGGGTGCCTGCCACACCACCAGTTCGTAGTACTCGGTCTCGTCGGCGCAGTCCCGGCCACGGGCGTGCACGCGCAGCCGGTAGTCGCCCGGCCAGGGCGGGGTGACCCCGCGCACGCGCGGCCCGTTCGCCTGGAGCCCGGCCACCGAGGCGCCGCCGACGGCCGCCCGCCAGCTGACCTCGACGATCTCCTCCCAGCCGGTCGCGACGTCCGGCGGCGGCCCGTCCAGGACGTGCAACACGAACCCGACATGTCCGTTCTCGATGCCGGTGCGGATCACCGCCCCGCCCGGAACGACCGCGACCAGCCCGTTGCCGCTGAAATCGACTTCCGGGGCAGTGCCTTCCTCCAGCATCGCGAACCGGTGCCCCGACACCGGTGCCCGGCCACTGGACCCGAGGGGCAGCCGGTACTCCGCGCGAAACCTGGCGAGTACTGCGGCGGCGTATCCGGAGGGCATCGAGGTCTCTCGCAGCAGTAGACCTGCGGTGCCGATCGCGACGCCGAGTACCGCCGGTGGCCGGGTCACCTGGGGATGAACGCCCACCCGGTGCAGGACGGCGGCGGCAGTGGACACGGCCAGCGCAAGGTGCGCCGCGCCATGCGACGCGGCCACCTCCAGTTCGTCCGTGACCTCAGGCTCTACCGCCAGGAGGACGGCCACGCGCTGGTGGGCGGCCAGCCGACGGGCCAGCGTGGCGACCAGCGGCACCGCACCCGGCCGGATCTGGTCCAGCATCGCCGCCCCGTGGACCGCCTCGCTCGTCCCATCCGTAATGCCCATACCGAATTGGCCGCTGAAGGGCTCCCCGAGGAGGCCGCTCAGGTCCGGGACGCCGGCCAGGTCCAGTTCCGGCTCGGTCAGTTCCAGCGCACCGAGCAGGCGTTCGACCAGCAACGGTGGCAGCGAGCCGAGCGCGTTCCGCACCGGGGAATTCCCTGGCCCGGAACTTGACCACCCCCCGGTCTGGTGCCCGGGGATCGATTCACGGATCGGCCACGTGCCGTCGGCGGTGGCCCGCAGCCGGCCGAGTGCGGCCGCCGGTTCTTTCGGGATGCGGGCGACGACCCGCGGGATCGCCGCCGCTACCGGCCCGGCGATCTCCTCCAGTAGCGCGTCGGGAACGTCGACCACAGCACCTCCAGTCACAGCATGCACAAGATCGACAAAAACCATAACCGCCGGCTACCGCAACAGGTGCCGAATCCGGCGCGCCATGTCCGGAGCCGGACGTCCCAGTGAGGAATGACCGGGAACTGTCGGAGGTCTCTTCTAGCCTGGGCCGATATGGCGGAGCGCTGGATCACGAAGAATGGTCGACGGATTCCGATCGTTGACGGTGGCGGTGGGAAGGCCGTCGCGGCGGGAGTGGCCGCGGTCATGATCTTCGGAGGTGGTGGAGTAACCGGTGCTGCGGGAGGCTCCTCGGTGGGCGTGGAGACCGTCAGCGTCCGGAAGGCGGACGCGAAACGTTCCGCGCGCAAAGGCAAGGCCGACGATGCCTGGCGGCGTATGGGAATGCGGCGGTTGAAACGGTCGGTCAGCAAGCGGAACCGGGGATGTGTGCGCGTCACGTGGGGTGAGGTGCGGCGATCCCTCCTTCGCGATCCGTGCACGTCGCTCGACCGGAGGCTGTTCGCCATCGCCGACCGGCGGGGGAACATCGCCCTTGTCTCGGTTGCCTGGGTGAGGTTTCGCACCAGCGACGCCCGGAGGCGGTTTCAGGACGTGATCGATGTATACGGCACCGGCGACATCAGACCGCTGGGCGCGGGCCGGCTCGGCCTGGCACACGTTCGGTTCACCGGCCGCTATTACCATTCGATCCCCAAACGTGCACGGCTCACCGTCGCCGAGGCCGAGGCCGTCAAGGGCGGCTTCGACCCCAAGGTGCTCGATGGATTAGCCGAGATCGCCGCTGAACTACCAAGCCCACGCCACCGGCGACGCTGACCTACGAACAAAAGGCGCTTTTCGTCGCGCGGCCATCATTGGTGCCGAAAGTGCTTGCACAAGCCGCTCCGTGACGTCGGCGGGGCCGTCCGCCTGCCGATTCCTGTCGCGTCCGGCGGTCGGGCCCGGCCGGGCGTCAGGTCAGTAGGCGGCGTAGTGCGGTGGGGGTGTGGCCCAGGTGGTCGCGCATGGTTCGGCAGAGGTGGGCTTGGTCGGCGAAGCCGAGGTCGGCGGCGAGGATCGCCAGGCTGGGTTCGCCGGCTTCGAGGCGGTCCAGCGCGCGGGTCACCCGGATCCGGTTGCGGTAGCGGGTGAGGGAGACGCCCAGTGCGCGGCTGAACGCCCGGCTCAGCCGGTAGGGGGAGACGCCGAGGAGATCGGCGAGGGGGAGCAGGCCGGCCCCGGCGGGGTGTCCGTCGCGGAGGACGGCGCGGGCGGCGGCCGCCAGGGCCCGGTCGCCGCTGGTGGTCGAGGCGTGGTCCGGGACGGTGGTGGCCACGGCCTGCCGGATGACCCTGGTGAGCAGGTCGACCAGCCGCTCCGCGCCGGCGTGGTCGATGTCGGCGGTGCGGACGGCGGCGAGGAGCCGCCGGTGGGCGAGGTCGAGGCGCCCGTCGACGTACAGGACCGAGTCGTTCAGCCGCGGGGAGTCGCCGGCCAGGGCGCGCCACAGCGCGGGTGCCAGGCTGATGGAGGTGCACACGTCGCCGCCGGCGGGGTGGGCGAAGTGCTCTTCCTCGGCGGGCATCCCGAGGTAGCCGACGGTGTGGTCGATGTCCGTGCAGACGCCGCGCGTGCGTCTGCGGAATCCGCCTCGGCGCGCGAGCACGATGCGGACGTCGTCGCGAGGGTCCTCCGCCGACCAGTTCCGATGGTCGTCCCGGCAGGTCACCGACGTGACGGTGAACTCGGGACGGGTGGCGAGGTCGACGAAGGAGAGCACCCGCGCAGGCTACGCGGCGGGTGTGACGGTGCCGCAAGGATCTTCAAGACGATCGCGGATGCCGCGGGCAGGCTGTGGGACACCCGAATCCGAAGGAGTCAGCACCATGTCCGCATTGGCCCGGTCGTCCGCGATCGTCGTCGACTGCACCGCCCCTGGCCCGCTCGCCGAGTTCTACCGCACGCTCACTGGCTGGGAAGTGACCTCCAGTGACGCGGATTGTGTGTGCCTGAGCGATGGCGGCACGTTCCAACTCAATTTCCAGCGTGTGGCGGGCTACCAGCCGCCGAGTTGGCCGAGCCCGCTCAAGCAGGCACATCTGGACTTCGCGGTCGCCGATGTCGAGCAGGCCGTCACCGAACTGCTCGCGTTGGGCGCCACCAAGCCCGAGTTCCAGCCCGGCGGTGAGGAGTGGGTGGTGCTGGCCGACCCCGAGGGGCATTTGCTGTGCCTGGCCGCCGCCGACTGACCACTCATCCGTCTCGTCCCGCGATATGTCGATCACAGGTAGGGGAAATGGCGTCCATCCGCAAGGAAATCTCGATCAGGTCCAGCGCCGAGGAGGTATGGGAGGTGATCGGCGACTTCGGCGCGGGACCGTCGCGCATGGCTCCCGGCTTCGTCGTGGACACCCGCGTCGACGGCGACAGCCGGGTCGTCACCTTTGCCGACGGGACGGTGGCCCGGGAGCGGTTCGTCTCGATCGACCATGAGACGCGCCGGATCGTCTACGCGGTCGTCGGGGAGAGCATGCAGCCCGACCACGACAACGCTTCGATGCAGGTCGTCGCCGACGGCGAGGCGCAATGCCGGCTGGTATGGGTCCACGACGTGCTCCCCGATGACCTCGCCACGCCCATCGGCACGGCCATGACACACGGGCTGGCGGTCATCCAGAAGACTCTCGGCCCCACCCACGGTTCTTGATTCACGGCCATGCGCGTTCGGCGCGGCGCCAGCGCTGCGGGGTGATGCCGTAGCGGTTGCGGAAGCGGCGGACGAGGTAGGCGGCGTCGCGCAGGCCGGTTCGGGCGGCCACGGCATCGAGCGGCAGGTCGGTCTCGCGGAGCATCCGCCGGACTTCGATCATGCGCCGTTCGGTGATCCATTCGAGCAGCGGGCGACCGGTGCGCCTGCGGAGCACGGTCGTGAGGTGCCCGGGGGTGTAGCCGAGCGTGCGGGCGATGTCCGCGGCGGAGACGGGTTCGCGGAACGTCGCCTCGATCTCGGCGAAGACCTGCTCGACGAGAGCGTCCGGCGTGCCCGGAGCGGCGGGCGCCAGTCGCGCCGCCGCGACCAGGAGCCGGGTGAGCGCGGCGGCGACGGCCTCGCGAGCCCCGAGACGGCCCGGGTCGGCGAGTTCCCCGGCCAGGTCCCCCAGCCACGCGGACCAGGTCGCCCGGTCGGCCTCGGCGACCCGGCCGTGGCCCGCGGCGGGGGCGAACAGGGCGAGGAGGGGGTGGTGCGCCCAGGCCAGCGGGGGGACCGAGGCCAGGGCGGGGACGGCGTCCGGCGTGAACGCGACCGACCACGCCTCGCCGCGCGCCAGTTCGGTGACGGTGGTGACGCCGATGACCTGCCCGGGTGACAGGGCGAGGACCTCGCCCGTGCGGACCGCCCGTTCAACTCCGTCGATGGTGACCGAGCCCGTGCCTTCCTCGACGTAGACCAGGACGAGGAAGTCGTGGGCGTGCCGGTGGTTCGGCGGAAGTCCGGAGTGGGCGTTCTCGGTGTCGAAGCGGGTCACCGAGACGGCGGGTACGCCGGGGCGTTCCCGGTAGCGGTACACGGGCGTCCCGTCGAGCCGCACCGTGCGCAGGGCCGACCCGGACCCCGGCGGGGCACCGACCGAAGAATGTCCCATGACGTCCAAGGTATGTCCTGCTCACCAACCGTGGAATGTCCAAGACTGGAGAGGACGACAAGGTCTGCCATGGGCAACTGCGGGCAGACCCCCGCCACCGATCGCACAAGGGGTATCCATGGCGGCTTCCACGCAGGTACGCATCCTCGACCAGCGGACTCCGGAGGAGCGGGACCGTCCGTTCCTGCCCGGAGCGGGCAAGAACTGGCTGCTGCCGTTCTACGACGTCTTCACCCGGATGGGCGGCGTCCGCGCACTGCATGAGCGTGCGGCCGGGCTCGCCAGCGTCCAGCCCGGCCAGGCGGTGGCCGACGTCGGCTGCGGGACGGGCAACCTGTCGTTCACCGTCCTCGCCGCCCAGCCGAGCGCGCGGGTGACCGGCCTCGACCCCGACGGCGACGCCCTGCGCAGGGCCGCGCGCAAGGCGCGCAGGCGCGGCGTCGCTCTCAGGCTCATGCAGGGATACGCCGACCGGATCCCCGCCCCGGACGCGTCGTTCGACCATGTGGTCTCGTCGCTGGCCGTGCACCACCTCGATGACGACGGCCGGAGCGCGTTCGCGCGCGAGGCGCTGCGCGTCCTCCGGCCGGGCGGGACGGTCACGATCGCCGACTTCGGCGCCCACTCGTCCGAGGACGAGGACGGTGGCCACTCCACGCACGGCCATGGTCGGGTCCACGCCCTCCGGCACCTGCCCTGGCTTCGGCGCTCCGGGGCGGCGCACGGCCCGGTCGGGGACGGCGCCCATGACGACGGCATCATCGCGCTGCTCGCCGACGCCGGATTCGCTGACGCCCGCGAGGTCGCGCACACCGACCACCGGTTCGGACGAGTTGCCTTCGTGCAGGCCACCCGCCCTCGTCTTGATTAGCGCTGGGAGCGTAGGTAGGTCATGAGGGCCTTGCCGCGTGGGGAGAGTTGGTAGCCGGTTTCGAGGCTTTGGGTGAGGCCCAGGGCTTTGAGGCGGCGGACATCGGCTTTGAAGGGGAGCCTGTCGCGGCCCAGTTGTTCGGCGAGGTCCAGGGCGCGCAGGCCGGGATGCTCCTCGATGAGGCGGAGGACCTCGCGGGTCCAGGGCGTGCGGCGGCTGCGGGCGTCGATGGCGTCGAGGGCGGCTTTGAGGTCGGCCAGTTCGTTGTCGGTCAGGTCGTCGTTCGCGGCCAGTTCGGCTCGGGGGTCGGGGCCGCCCAGGTGGAGCATGACGCGGTGGTAGCCGCCCTGCTTGGTGCTCTTGGACAGGGCGGTGAGCAGGGCCGCGCGGTCATTGAAGCCCGACTGGAGGGCGTCCTCCTCGGTGATCTCCTCAGGGGTGACGGCCGTGACCGAGTCGATGACGATGATCCCGGCCCAGGTGCGCTGAGTGCTGCCCGCGCGGACCGGGGGCTTGCCCCACACGCGGAACACCCGGTCGATCCGCCCGCCCGCGATCCCCTCAAGGACCTCCCGCCTGAACAGCATCGTTTCCTCCCGGGTGATTCGAAGGCCACCCAATTGGTCATGCTAGGCGAGTCGCGGGAACGGCAGCTCGGACGGCTGCCTCGTCCGGGCGTTTGTCTGTGTCACCCGGGGTGGTGCGGCCGGTCGGCAGACCATGCGGTGACGACGCGGTCGAGATTGGTGCGGACGTAGCCGTCGGTTTCGGTTTCCAGCATGCGCTCCATGTCGGGCAGGAGTGTTCGCTCGTCGCGCTGTTCCGCTGTCTGTACGGCCTGACGGCGTACCGCAGGATCATTGTCGGCGAGGGCTTGGGCGAGTAGGTCGTCCGCCTTGCCCTGCGCTCCGATGAGGAAGTACGTCGCCGATTCCCGTGTCTTGGCGTCCTGGCCGGTGATGAGGGGCGCCAGATCGGCCACGACCATTCGGTTGCTGTCGGCCAGTGCCTGCATGGCCTGCCAGCGCACCTCCCGGTCCGGGTCGGTGAGTAGTTGCCGGGCCTTGTCGGGGACGTCCGTGGCGCCGAGCGCGCGCAGCACGCTGATCGCGCCGGCCCGCACGGGTGCTTCCGGGTCGGACAGAGCTGCCCGCGCGGCGGGTTCGACCGCCGCGACCTTGGAATGCCGCGCGACGTTCATGACCGCTTCTCGCACCAGCGGATCGAGGTCTGTGGCCGCTCTGGCGAGGGCGTCCGCTGCGGTTGGGGAAATGGCGGGCAGGGCGCTGAGTGAACGAGCCGCCCGCGCGCGTCTTTGCGGAGATGGGTCGTCTGCGAGGACGTCGAGCAGTTTCGGGGCGTCGCCTGGGATCTTCTCGCCGAACCAGGTCACGTCGTAGCCGGCGAGCAATTCGTCGAGCCAGCGCTCGTACCACGACAGAAAGTCGTTGTCTTCCAGTACGTACGGTGCTGGAACGCCGTTGAGATCGACGTTGACGAGGCGTCCGCGGCCGGGGCCGGAGACGACGAGTTGGGTGTAGCTCGTGCAGCCGTGGTGGACGATCGCCAGTGTGCCTTGAAGCGGATCCGGGCGGTCGTCCGGGCCCCAGAACCGGTCCCACCAGTCTTGGGCGTAGTGCATGCCGGGGACGAACGGGCTCGGTTCGACCAGGTGACCGGGAAAGGAGTCGGACACCTCTGCGTAGGCATCGGCCAGTGTCAGCAGTCCGTAGCTCGGGCCTGCGCCTCCATCGCCGAGTTCCGTGATGAACCTGCGGTAGGTGTCCGGCAGGACGATGTCGTGTTCGGCTTCAAAGGCGGCCACGGTCGATTCTGGCAGCGGTGGCTTCAGCCGGTAACCATGCTTTTCGGCGCCGAACGAGGGGAACCGGTCGGGTGCGCTCGCCACCTCGGCGAGCTTTTCCGCTATCCGTGCCGAGCTCGGGTCATCGGTCATTTGGTCTGCTCGGCGAGCGCGATGAGGATGCCCGCGGGGCCGCGAAGGTAGCAGAGCCGGTAGCTGTTCTCGTACTGCACCAACTCGCCGAGGAGTTCGGCTCCGTGCGGCCGCAGGCGATCGATGATGTCGTCCATGTCGTCGACGGCGAACATGATGCGATGTGCGCCCAGCGTGTTCGCCGGAGCGCGCGGGTCGCCCTCTCGGGTCGGTGGCGTTTGGTACTTGGTCAGTTCGAGCCGTCCGTGGCCGTCCGGGGTGCGCATCATCGCGATGTCGGATCGGACGCCCTCCAGGCCGATGAGGCGATCCACCGCGCTGCCCTCGACCGTCGCCTCGCCTTCCAGTTCCAGTCCGAGTTCGACGAAGAACGCCACGGCGGCGGCTAGGTCGTCGACGACGATGGCGACATTGTCCATCCGCTGGACCGTCCCGCGCGCAGGATGGTCGGTGTCGTTCATGGTGATCTCCTGCCGTCAGTCGTGGTTGATGGAAAAGCCCAAGATGACCGCGGCGGACACGACGACATGTCCGGGCGCCAGATCCTCCGCGCTCGCGGCGCCACCCGAGCCGTGCCCGCGATACCGCTCGATTCCGGCCTGCTCGGGATCGACGTCGTCGATGTGCACGACGGCCCCCAGCCGCACCCCTGCGGCCTCGGTGTACAGTTCCGCCTTGCGTCGAGCCGCACCGACCGCCTGCCGGCGGGCTTCGGCGCGCATCTCCCCCTTGCCGGTGACATCGAAGTCGACGCCTTCTATCTCATTGGCGCCCGCCGCGACAAGATCGACGAGCAGGGGCTGGACATCGTCGAGCGCACCGGACTCAACGGAGAACGAGGCCTGGCACTCGTAGCCGACGAACTTGCGTTCCGACCCGCCGTAGCTCCACGAACTCTTCAGGCCGAGCCGTGAGCGTTCGACGGCCGCGTCCGATATCCCGTGCCGTCGTAGCGTCTGCCGTACCTCTTGTACGGCGTCACTGGCGGCGGCGAACGCCTGAGACGGCGTCTGCTCCACGCGGATCACCTTGAACCGGGCCCGCACAAGGTCGGGCATCGCCTTCACACTTGCCGCGCCGTAGGTGGCCACGCCCCACGGCCGTTCCATCATCTGCATGCCGATGATCTAAGCAGTTATCAGGAGGCCGGGTTCCCATTGTTCTGGAAGGCGAGGCGCGGAAACATCCTGATCCCGGGGCGGTCGGCACGGATCCTGGAAAGTGCCGTGTCCGTCACCTCGGTACCGACGAGGTCGAGGTAGTCGAGGTCGTACGGCTCGATCACTGGGAGGATCGCATCGCTGACCGGCGTGCCGCGAAGGCTCAGCGATCTGATCCGCGTGACGCCGTCGAGCAGAGTTGCCACGTCCTCATCGGTCGCGGCGGTGAGGTGGATCGACAGACGATCGAGCTCTTCCGGCAGCCTCGCCGGGCCGGCGACGTCGGCCGCCGTAAGGCTCACGCTGCTCACGGACGACGGGAAGGCGGCGTCCAGCCAGAGGGTTTCCGTCGCGCCGAGGTCCACGTTCGTAAGGCGGGGGGCGACTTCGTCCAGCATTTCCTGGCCCCACGGACAGGGCGGAAGACCGGTGATCGTGAGATCCGTCAGGGCGTTGAGCCGCCCGCCGCCTGCGCCGGTGTGGAAGGCGCTCGGCTCGCTCGGTGCGCTGAGATGCAGGCGCAAAACCCGTAGTTCGGGGAACCGGGAGAAGGCCGACATGGCTTCGGCTCCGAGTGTGCACACCCGATGTTCGAGAATCTCGACGCCCGGCAGATCCGGCAGCGCGGAGAGCAGGTCGTCATCGAACTCGTCGGTCATGAGGGTGAACGACCACACCTTCCCACAGGCGGTCGCCAGCTGTTCGAGATCGGAACGATTCCAGCATTCGGCCCGCGTGTGAATGCTGAACGGGGTGCCGTCATATTGAGGCGGTTGGGCCGGGCTGAGGACGTGAAATGGCGGCCACCCCTCTTCGGGATGGTAGAGATGAGAATCGTCGCTCGTGAAGCGCCCGCAGCAGATCAGTTCGATGACCGTTTCTGTCCCTGTCTCGCTGATCGCCGCGATGTTTATCCATTCGGGGACGTGGCCGTCGCGCCACAACGCGGCCACGACGGTCTCCGCGTCGCATCTGCTCAGTGCGACAGCCGTGCCGTAGGCGCTGTCCTCGGGGAATCTCAACTCGCCGGGTTGTGGAGCGTGCCCGTCATAGGACTGGTTGAGCCGCACCCGGAAAACCAACGGCTCAGGCAATCTCTCGGAGACCAGCGACTGGGCGAGCTGCCGCGCGGCCCGGGCTGACGCGGCGAACCGTGCGGCGAACACGTCTCGATTCACCTGGCCAACCTACCGTCTACGCGTAAGGCCGGCGGCGGGGTGCATCTCTTCCAATGACCAGGTGCCGTGGCCGCCGGTGACTTGGAGGAGGGTGTGGGAGTGGAGGTGGATTTTTGTGTCGCCGTCTGGGAGGGCGAGTGTGCGAACAGGCGTCAGATCGGCATTGAGGTGCAGGAGGCCGAAGGCGTCCCCGCTGCGGAAAAGCACTGGCCCCGGCGGGCCCAGGTAGCGCACTACTGCGGGCTGGTTCCCTGTTAGAGAGTGCTCGAACGGACGGACGTGGCCGGTGGGCGGCGCAGTGCTGTCGTCGGCCTGTTCCAAGGGCGTCACGTCGATTCGCCATTCCGCCGCCCCGGCGGTTTTCACCTGGAGTATTGCCTGTGCCGGGACGGCGAATGTGCTTCGGCTCGGCACTGGTTCGTCCCCCGGTGACGGGCTGGGCATGGCGGCGGTGGATACGACTGGATCGCAGCCATGCAGTACGGCGAGATCCGGCCCGCGCAGGTAAACCTGAATGGCTTGCCCGTCCGGGCACGTCACGACGGCGATTCCGGCCGGGCCCTGGTAGTTGAGCACTTCGGGGCCGCTGCCCGTGGTCGAGCGGGTGAAGCCGCGTGCGCGTTCCGGTCCGCTGATCGTGACCGTCCACCGGCCCTCGGACTCGACGTGCAGGAACCTCTTCGTGAGCGCTTTGCCGGATACCAGCCGGTCGTCCAGGACGGTCGTGGCGGGCGGGACGGTCATAGCGGGCGGGGCGGTCGTGGCGGATGGGGCTCCGGGGCCGCACTCCACGACCGGCGTCCCCCGGCCGAACTCGGTGCGTCGAAGCCAGGCCCGCAGCGTTCCGGAACCCTCGTTCCCGAACTCGGCCAGCACCGGCCGGGGCAGCCGTCCCTTGATCTTGATGCGCGCACCGCCGACGCCACGGTGTGTCCGTACCGTCCCGTCGTGGGCGTGACCGATCGGCGCCGCCTCAGGCGGCTGGGCCGTCCGGCCCTCTGCCAGCCAGCGGTCGAGGTCGGCGGCCACCCGCCGCGGATCCTTCACGCGAAGGCACAACCAGCGGACCAGATATCCCCGCTGAGGCATGCTCGTCTGCGGATTCATATTCCGCATGGTCAACATGACCCAAAACCAGTTCCCCCACCGCAGCCGTCGCGAGGGGAGGGAGATCTCGTCCCGCATCCGCAGGACGAGATTGAGTTCTTCCCTAAAGGGCGTCAACCGGGTCACGTGCTCCTCGTCCCGGCCCCGCCGCGGCTCGTCACCGTAGTGAATCGCCGCAATCTCGGTGCGCGGGATCCGCAGCACCTTCCACAGCAGCAATGCGTCCCAGATGACGAGTTCGTCGTCGGTCACCCACATCCGCGGCCGGGCCAGCACCAGCCTGAACGTCTGGACCACGACGCCCGCAACGGCGATCGCGAAGAGCGGCGCCCACGAGGCCGCGACCAACTCGGCCACGGTGGTCTGCTTGTTGAACTCGGCCCAGAACAGGCCGAACAGCAGCAGCAACGCCACCAGCGTGAGCAGGCCGGTCACCCCGGCCAGAGTCCGCTCCCCAGACCTGGCGATCTTCATCCTCATCGCGGACGAGCCTGGCCGCGCCGACCAGACCCACCGGTCGCGGTCGGCGAGGCGGCGCAGTGCGGAGGATTCCCCGTGTTCCCTCGCCGCCCGTTTGCGCGACGCGGGGGAGGCTCGTGTCCAGTAGACGCCCCACAGCACCATGCCGTTCAGCCATATCCCGAGGCCGCCGGTAATGGCGCCGATGAATCCGGCGGCGATCGCCTCTCCCCACTCCGGCGACCCGCCCTTCATATGGACGAACTCCCCTGAGCCGACGTCGAGGGCGGGAATCGCTTCCCCGACGTGAATGGAACGGCCGCCGTCCCCTCTCAGCGCGACTCTCCCGAGGGAGAACTCGAAGAAGTCGCCGGTCGTGAACGTGCCGTACCAGGTGCATCCGCCTCGTCCGCACGACTGCGATTCCGCCGTGAACGTGCCCGGAATCCCCTCGCCTCTCGCGGCGTGCCTGGTGGCCGTGGTCTCTTCCACGATGGCACCGAAGACGAAGGGCCAGATCATCAGCAGCCCGACGCCCAGCAGGAGCCGGGTGAAGGCAAAGCGCCCGAGGTTGGTGGGGCCGTACCTCTTCGAGGCCCGCTCGACCTCGCGTTCTCCGCTCATCACCGTCCCGTCCAGACCGCCGCCGGGGCCCGAGCCGGACGGCACCTTCGCGGAACCAAGGATCACATGGCGGGACAGGTAGATCGAATGCGCGGACGACGCCGCTGCGCGTCATCGCCGGTCATCGCCGGTCATCGCCGGCCGGGGCCGCGCCAGTACTGCTGCTTGCCCTTGTCGCGGACGACGATGCCGATCCGGGCCAGCTCGCGGCGCAGTTCCTTGACGGAGTCGTCGGAATCCGAGGACTTCATGGCCGCCGCGCGGGCCGCGAGCAGCGCGTTCGCCAGGTCGGGCAGTTCCGGGGTCTGGGGAGCCCAGATCCGGAACTCGTCCTCGTACGGGTCGCCGTCCACCCAGGCGTAGCCGTGCCGGCCGAAGGCCGCGGCCAGCCGCCGGGCGTTGAGATCGCACTTCTCCCGGGCGATCTCCTCGCCCTGGGGCCCGAGCAGCACCAGCCGGTCCTTCTCCCGGAAGACGTGGCCGATCTGTTCGCGGGCGATCTCCTGGACGCGGCCCGCCCGCTTGAGGATCACCCGCTCGCCGGAAAGGGTGACCGAGACCTGCTCCAGTGAGTCGAAGAAGATCAGGGCGGCCCCCGCGAGCGCCCCCAGGGCGATCAGCCCGATGGTGAGCCACGGCTCGGGGACGGAGGTGAGCAGCTCGGCGGGGCCCTGCATCGGTGCCCACTTCAGGCCCACCAGCCAGTTCGCGAGCGGATCGAGCAGCCAGCCGACCCCGGCCAGCAGCACGGCCGCCGCCGCGTACAGCGCCCCCTGGGCCCAAGCGGACCGGGCCAGCGTGGTGGAGACATCCGGGTGCGATCGCATGCTCAGGAACTCCCTACCTGCACGAGGGTCTGGTCGGAACGGCGTAGCCGATGGTCGATGAAGGCCAGGAGGAGCAGCACACTCAGCAGCAGGACGGCGTTCACGGTGTACTTGACCGGATACGACGTCTCGCCGAGCGGCTCGACGACGAAGGCCAGCGCCGAGTTGACCACGAGCGCTGCTCCACTGGCCGCCAGGACGTGCCGGTGGTTCCAGTCGCGGCGACCGGAGAACCGCAGCAGGCATCCTGCCGCGAGAGTGAGGGCGAGCGCCGCCATCGCCACTCCCGTCCAGGACGCGGGTGCCAACTGGTGGGTGCCCCACAGCACCACGGCGCCGCACCCCACCGACCACGGCGGCGGAACCCGTCCCGGTACGCGCGCGCGCCGGCGGGGAAGGACGAAGGCGGCGATTACCAGCAGTACGGCGATCGCCGCGGTGGTGCCCAGTTGCGCCGGGCTCGCCATGAAGTCCTTGGTGTGCTCGTTGAAGATGATCGCCGCGCCCAGCGCGTACAGGACGACCATCGTCGTGATGCCGGCCCGTCCCAGCCATGGGCGTTTCGCGTAGCGCGGCGTGCACGCCTCGATGACCGCGATGGGCGCGCCGAAACTCCAGATCACGTGGCCGGCGACGAAGCTCAGCAGGTATTTGGCGCTGAGGCCCAGGTCCGGGATGTGGGTCGGCAGCCGGTCGCGGTCCCAGGACGGCTCGTCCACGAAGTCCGGATTGAACAGGCTCTGGTCGATCAGCCCCGCCTGGACGAGCCCGAACGCCGCGCTCAGCAGCACGATCGTCGGCCACCCCCGCCCGGTGCGGCGGGCGGCCTCGCGGATCAGTACCGCGACGGTCCCGTACAGCGGGGCGAGGATGAGCAGCCCGCCGAGCAGCTCCAGCGGACGCCCGATGATCTGGTCGTAGCCGATGAGGTATTCGGCGCAGATCGGCGACAGCAGGAGCAGCGCCACCACCAGGGCGATCCGGCGCGGGAGCGGAGGCGGCGGGCCGGGGACTTCCACGTTCATGATCTCGAAGCTAGAGGCCCGCCTCCGCGCCGACAGTCGTCCAAAGGCGACCATCGGCCGCTCAAAGGTCGCTACTTGGACACGCTTTGGTAGCCGCGTCGCGTCCCATCAGGCGGCGGTCGCGCCACAGGTGCGCGTGCACAGGGGAATGCCCGCGGTCTTACGGTTACGCTACGGAGTACCTAACTTCAGTCAGTGAACAGGTCAGCCCTGGAGGGCACTGTTGCTTGAGGTCATCGGCGCCGGGTTCGGCCGCACCGGGACGCTGTCGCTGCGCGCCGCACTGGAGCGCCTCGGGTTCGGGCCCTGCCACCACATGTTCGCCCTGCTGGAACGTCCCGAGCAGGTCCCGCTGTGGGAACAGGCCGCCGAGAACGGCAGCGCGGACTGGGACGCCGTGTACCGGGGCTACCGTTCCACCGTCGACTGGCCGGGCGCCGCGTTCTGGCGACAGCTGACCGACCGCTACCCGCACGCCAAGGTGGTCCTCACCGTCCGCGACCCCGAACGCTGGTACCGCAGCGCCCACGACAGCATCTACCAATCCCACCTGAGCCCTCTGGACAGCTTGCCGCCGGCGGCCGCCCGGATGCGGCGGGCCGCCGACCAGATCGTCTGGAAGGGGGTGCTCGGCGGCCGCTTCGCCGACAAGGATCACGCGATCGCGGCCTTCACCGAGCACAACGACGAGGTCCGCCGCCGCCTGCCGTCCGACCGGCTGCTGGAGTTCGACGTCGGCCAAGGCTGGGAGCCGCTCTGCGCCTTTCTCCAGGTCCCCGTTCCCGCCGAGCCCTTCCCGCGTCTCAACGACCGCGCCGATTTCCCCGCCCAACTCCACCGACGTGCCCAAGACCTCACCTAGCCGGGCAACGACGGTGACCTGTACCGGCGGCGGCGCATCCTGGACGCCGGAGGCCGCTCCCCAGACGATTCGCCTTGCCGCGCGCGTAGGCTCGCAGAAATGCGGATCGGTGAACTGTCCAGACGTACCGGCGTAAGTCCGCGCTCACTGCGGTACTACGAAGAGCAGGGCCTCCTGGCCAGCTCGCGCTCCGAAGCCGGGCAGCGCCACTACTCCGATGCCGAAGTCGAGCGCGTGGCCCTCATCCGGCGACTGTTCGACGCGGGCATGTCCAGCCGGGTGATCACGACCGTGCTCCCGTGCGTGGAGACCCCCGGCGACCAGGACGTCGTCGAACGGGCCTTCGCCGTGATGACGCGCGAGCGCGACCGGATCGACGCCGACATCGCGCGCCTGATCGAGACCCGGGACGCGCTCGACGAGCTGATCACGGCGAACAGCAGGCATCAGGCGGAGCTGTCCAGCGCCCGGGAACCGGTGGCACGGCCGGCCTGATCCCGTGACCTGCGTCTCAACCGGTTGCCCCTGACATCGATGTGAGGGGTGACGATGGCCGCGGAGCCCGGAACCACCGGGCCGGTCACACGGGAGGCGACGGAGCATGGGGCAGGCATGGGGATTCGGCGGGCATGGCGGGCCCGAGGTGCAGGAGCTCTTCGAGCGTCCCAACCCCGTCCCCGAGCGCGGTGAGGTGCTGATCCGGGTCGGCGTCGCCGGCGTGAACCCCCTCGATCACCTCCTGCGCTCGGGCCTGGTCCCCGGACTCGACGGAGGACGTCCGTTTCCCCGCGTGCTGGGCATGGAGGCGGCGGGAACCGTCCTCGCCCTGGGCGCGGACGTCGACGGCCTCGATGTCGGTGACGCGGTCTTCGGCTTCGCGCTCACCGGCGGCGGCACCTACGCCGAGACGACGGTTCTGTCCGCGTCGAACACCGCGCGCATCCCGGCGGGGCTGTCCGCGACCGTGGCGGCGACACTGCCCGTGGCGGGGACGACCGCGGTGGACGTGCTCGACCAGCTCGATCTCCCGTCCGGTGCAGCGATCCTGGTCAACGGGGTCGGGGGCGGGGTCGGCCTCGCCGTCGCCCGCCTGGCCGCCGAACGCGGCCTGCACGTGACCGGCACCGGGAGCGCCGCGAAGCGCGACCACGCCGAGGCCATCGGGGTGCGGTTCATCGACTACGCCGCCGAGGACGTCGCCGCCGGGGCCCGCGAGCGGGTCCCGGACGGCTTCGACGGGATCGTCGACCTGGTCGGAGGCGCCTCGCTGCGGGCGGTCGCGCCCCTGGCCCGGCGCCCCCGCGACGTCATCGCCGTGGGCGACGCGTCCGTGCACGATCTCGGCGGCCGGTTCGTCGAGCGCCGCCTCGACCGCGAGAACCTGGAGCGGTCCGCCCGGCTGGCCCTCGCCGGAACCCTCGCACCCGTGATCAGCGCGATCCATCCGCTCGCCGAGGCCCCGGCCGCCCTCGCCACCGTCGAGAACGGCCACGCCGCAGGCAAGGTCGTCATCAAGGTGTCCTGAAAAGCCGTCATCCCCGACCGGCGGAGTGGAGCCGGGACGTCCCGGCTCCACTCCGCCGCGCACTCGTGTCACTGGAACTGTGCTCACTGGAACTTGCTCACTGGAACTGTGCGAAGAACCTCCAGATCTCTCCCTTGGTCCAGGTGGCGACGCCGCTCTCGTTGGGGGAGCCGTCGACCGGGCCCGGTATGTGGTCTCCGTCGAATGCGGCCCATTGGACGGGGTATCCGGCGCGGCAGCCCGCGTAGGCGGTGGTGATGTGCGTCCGGCTGCCCGGGGCCGGCTCGCGCGGGCTCTGGGGAGTGCAGCCGTTGTTGGCGACGAACTTGTCGCGCAGCGACCGTCCTTGCGCGATGTTGAGGACGGAGTCGCTGATGCCGTGGATTCCGAAATAGGCGATGGGTTGAGTGCCGCCACTGCACCCGCTGATCTGCGCGCCCGAGAGGACCGCGACGGCCCGGAAGACGTTCGCCCGGGCGCAGGCGAGGGCGTAGCTCATGCCGCCGCCCCAGCTGAAGCCCGTGGCGAAGCGCTGCGCCGGGTTGACGCAGAGGCCGCCCTCGATTCGCCGGATCATGTCGTCGACGAAGGTGACGTCCTCACCGCCCGAATTGGCCCAGCCGTTCCCGAGGCCCTGAGGGGCGACGAGGATCGCGCTGTCGTTCGACTGCTCCTGCTGGCCGTAATAGGACCAGGCGCTCCCGCTCGTCCCACCCGAGGCGACGTCGTTGGCGGTGCCGCCCCGCCAGTGGAATGCGAAGATCAGCCGGTAGGGGTGGTCGCTGTCGTAATTGGACGGAACCCGGAGGATGAAGCTGCGGCTCTTGCCGCTGCTCTGGATCGTGTACGTGCCGCTTGTGAGCGTCGGAGCGCTCCCGCATCCGCCATCGCCGCCGCCATCGGACGACAGTTTGACCATTTCCCACTGCTGATTGGCGCCACCCCAGTCGGTGTACTGGACGACGTTGCCGCCATCGGCGGTCGAGCCGCCCTGCACCTCCACGGCCTTGCCACTGCTCCGGCTGATCAGCCGGACGTGGCCCGCGTCGGAGTCGGCCAAGCGGAACTGCTGGTTGGTCCCGTTGTGGTCGGCCCACTGCTGGATCGCGGCGCCGTCGGCCGTCGAGGCGCCGGCCACGTCGAGCACCTTGCCCGAATGCCTGGCCTTCAGCCGGTAGAAGCCGCCGCCGGAGTCCACGAACTGCCATTGCTGATTGGCTCCGTCATGGCGCGTCCATTGGGTGACACGCGCGCCGTCACCGGTGGACGCGCCGTACACGTCCAGCGCCTTGCCGCTGTTGCGATTGACCAGGACGTACCAGGCGTTGGTGTCCACCGTCGCCGCGTCCGCAGGCGTCGTGTTCACCGCGACGAGCATGCCCATCGTGAGCACCGTGGCCAGTGCGGCGGCGACCCGGGACCGCAGGCGACGCCTCGGCGGAGGAGTGCGGGTTGGCGGAGGAGGAGCGGGCGGAGCCGCGCCGTAGCTCTTCATCGATTCACCCCGGTTCAGGTGCGCGTCCAGCGCTGGTTGTCGCCGTTCCAGCAGGAGTAGAGCTGGATCGGGGTGCCGTTGCCGGAGCCGGCGGCGTCGAGGCAGAGGCCGGATTGGACGCCGACGATGGATCCGTCGGAGTTGAGGCGCCATTTCTGGTTGTCGCCGCCCCAGCAGCTGTAGATCTGGACTTTGGTGCCGTTGCCGGTTCCGGCGGCGTCCAGGCACTTGTTGCCGTAGACCCTGAGCTCACCCGCGTCGGTGTAGGTCCACTGCTGGTTGGTGCCGCCGTGGCAGTCCCACAGTTGGAGCTGGGTGCCGTCAGTTGTGCCGGCATTGGGCACGTCCAGGCAGCGGCCAGAACCGACACCCTTGATCGTCCCGGAACCGTCGGTCGGAGGCTCGGAGGTGCCGCCGTTGAGCGCGTTGAGGACGGAGGAGTAGGCGGCCTTCTTGCTGCCGTTGCCGTCGAAGAGCAGCGGCGTTTGCTCCGAGCGCCAGGAGTCGGTGTCGCGCACGCCCCAAACGGTGATGCCGAGGCAGCGCGAGACGGCGAGGCAGTCGTTGGTCACGTTGGCGTAGGTCGTGGGCGAGGCGCCCTGGATGTCGAGTTCCGTGATGGCCACATCGACGCCGAGCGCGGCGAAGCTCTGCAGCGTGGTGCGGAAGTTGCTGTTGTAGGGGCTGCCGCTGTTGAAGTGGGATTGGAAGCCGACGCAGTCGATGGGCACGCCGCGCTGCTTGAAGTCGCGGACCATGGAGTACACGCCCTGGGTCTTGGCCCAGGTCCAGTTCTCGATGTTGTAGTCGTTGTAGCAGAGCTTGGCGGACGGGTCGGCGGCGCGGGCGGTGCGGAACGCGACCTCGATCCAGTCGTTGCCGGTGCGCTGCAGGTTGGAGTCGCGGCGGCCTCCCGAGTTGCCGTCGGCGAAGGCCTCGTTCACGACGTCCCACTGGACGATCTTGCCCTTGTAGTGGGCCATGACGCCGTTGATGTGGTCGATCATCGCCTGCCGCAGACTGCTGCCGCTGAGGCTCTGCATCCAGCCGGGCTGCTGGGAGTGCCAGGCCAGGGTGTGGCCGCGTACCTGCTTGCCGTTCTGGACGGCCCAGTTGTAGACGCGGTCGCCGGCGGAGAAGTTGAACTGGCCGCGCTGGGGTTCGGTGGCGTCGATCTTCATCTCGTTCTCGGCGGTCACCATGTTGAACTCGCGGCTCGCGATCGTGGTGTACGCCGAGTCGTTGAGCCGGCCCGAGGCGATGGCGGTGCCGAAGTAGCGGCCGCTCTGCGCCGCCGCGGCGCCCAGCGTGCTCTCGGCGGCGGAGGCCGGAGACGGTGCCGTCAGAACGGCGGCAGCGGTGAGCACCCCGAGGGCGCCCGCGAAGAGGGCCCGCTTGCGGATCCCGGGCCTGGACATGGCGTTCGTATGCACGTCTGTTCCTCCATGAATGAAAGGAAGGGGGAGCACGGACACAGCCGTGCGACAGACGCCGCGTTCCATCACGGGAACGCACACACCACCGGGGCGTCGCGTTCAGTGTGTGAGCCGGCTCAACTTTCGTCAATGGTTTCAAAATCTTTCATGGCGGGTTTTCAGTCGT
Organism: Actinomadura sp. NAK00032; assembly: GCF_013364275.1. Taxonomy (NCBI): domain Bacteria; kingdom Bacillati; phylum Actinomycetota; class Actinomycetes; order Streptosporangiales; family Thermomonosporaceae; genus Actinomadura; species Actinomadura sp. NAK00032. The sequence continues at coordinate 269,206 of NZ_CP054932.1, forward strand.
CGGCCTGTGTGCGCGATCTGCCAGGAAGGCGACGCGCGAAACATTTCGAAGGATGAGGGGGCTTGACGAGTTGCGCGGCTCGTTATTTACTCCGGCGCACCACCACCTCCCCCAATCGCCGATGGAGAAGAGGTCTCGTCCGACCAGGAATGTTAGCGCTAACATCAATGCAGAAAGGGAAGAAGTCCATGCTGAGGACCGGTGCAGCAGTGCTGGCATCGCTCCTGCTGTCGGTGCTCCTGTGCGTGACCGGCACACAGGCCGCGCAAGCCGCGACAGTGGACGTGAACAAGTGGTACGTCCTGGTCAACCGCAACAGCGGCAAGGCCCTGGACGTCTACAACCTGGCGACCAACGACGGCGCCCGCATCACCCAGTGGACCAGGAACGACCAGAACCAGCAGCAGTGGCAGTTCGTCGACTCCGGCGGCGGCTACTACCGCCTCAAGTCCCGCCACTCCGGCAAGGTGCTGGACGTCTACAACTACTCCACCGCCAACGGCGGCTCGATCGTCCAGTGGACCGACCTGAACGGCACCAACCAGCAGTGGCGGCTGGCCGACAGCTCGGGAGGCTACGTCAGGTTCATCTCGCGCCACAGCAACAAGGCCCTCGAAGTGCAGGGCGGCTCCACCGCCGACGGCGCGAACATCGTCCAGTACGACGACTGGGGCGGCAGTAACCAGCAATGGCAGCTCGTCGAGGTCGGCGACGACGGCCCTGCTCCGGCGTGCGATCTGCCGTCGTCCTACCGCTGGACGTCAACGGGCCCGCTGGCGCAACCCAGGTCGGGATGGGTCTCGCTCAAGGACTTCACCGTCGCCCCCTACAACGGCCGGCATCTCGTCTACGCGACGACCCACGACACGGGCACGCGCTGGGGTTCGATGAACTTCGGCCTGTTCGGCGACTGGTCGCAGATGGCCTCGGCCAGTCAGAACGCGATGTCGAACAGCACCGTCGCGCCCACCCTCTTCTACTTCGCGCCGAAGAATATCTGGGTGCTCGCCTACCAGTGGGGCGGGACGGCGTTCTCCTACCGGACGTCCAGCGACCCCACCAACCCGAACGGCTGGTCGTCCGAGCAGACGCTCTTCTCCGGAAGTATCTCGGGCTCGGGAACCGGCCCCATCGACCAGACGCTCATCGGCGACGGCACGAACATGTACCTCTTCTTCGCCGGTGACAACGGCAAGATCTACCGGGCCAGCATGCCGATCGGGAACTTCCCGGGCAGTTTCGGCGCGAGCTCGACAGTGGTCATGAGCGACTCGACCAACAACCTGTTCGAGGCCGTGCAGGTCTACAAGCTCAAGGACCAGAACCGCTACCTCATGCTCGTCGAGGCGATCGGCTCGCAGGGCCGCTACTTCCGCTCGTTCACGTCCACCAGCCTGAACGGTTCATGGACGCCGCAGGCCGCGACCGAGGGCAACCCCTTCGCCGGCAAGGCCAACAGCGGAGCCACCTGGACCAACGACATCAGCCACGGCGAACTGATCCGCGCCGGCGCCGACCAGACCTTCACCGTCGATCCCTGCAATCTCCAGCTGCTCTACCAGGGGCGCAGCCCCAACTCCGGCGGCGACTACGGCCTCTGGCCCTACCGGCCGGGCCTGCTGACCCTGCAGCGCTGACGCCGCGGCTTGCTCAACCGGAAAGGCTTTCCGTATAGTCTCCGGTGTTACCGGAAAGCTTTTCCGCTTAGCGTGGCGGCCGGCCGGCATCCGTGCGGTGCCGGCCGGCCCGAGCGCCAGCACAGGGAGAGAACATGCGCTACCGCACCCTCGGCCGGACCGGCATCCAGGTCAGCCCCTACGCCCTCGGCACGCTGATGTTCGCCACCGCCATGGGCAACGCCCCCGAGGACTCGGCCCGGATCATCCACAAGGCGCTGGACGCCGGCATCAACGTCGTCGACACCGCCGACGCCTACGGCGACTCCGAGGAGGTCGTCGGCAAGGCCCTGGAGGGGCGCCGGGACGACGTCGTCCTCGCCACCAAGTTCAGCCGTCCGACCGGGAAGGACCAGGACCCCAACCGCCGGGGCGCATCCCGGCGCTGGATCGTCACCGCGGTGGAGAACTCACTGCGGCGCCTTCGGACCGACCACATCGACCTTTACCAACTCCACCACCCCGACCCGTCCACCGACATCGAGGAGACCCTGTCCGCGCTCACGGACCTGATCGCCAGCGGCAAGGTCCGCGCGATCGGCGCGTCGCACACGCCCGCGTCCGGCATCGTCGAGGCCCAGTGGGCCGCCGAGCGGCGCGGCCTCGCCCGCTTCCACACCGAGCAACCGGCCTACTCCATCCTCAACCGGGGCATCGAACGCGAACTCCTGCCCGTCACCCAGCACTTCGGCATGGGCACCCTGGTCTGGGGCCCGCTCGGCCAAGGGCTGCTCACCGGCCGCGTCCGCCAGGGCCAGGACAACACCCTGCGGCGTGCCGGCCTGTTCCACCACCTCAACGACGAGTCCCGGCTGGACGCGGTCGAAAAGCTCATCCCCCTGGCTGCCGAGGCGGGCCTGCCCATGACCCACCTGGCGATGGCGTTCACCATCGCCCACCCCGGCGTCACCAGCGCACTGATCGGCGTACGCACCATGGAGCACCTCGACGGCCTGCTCAGCGGCCTGGACGTCACCCTCACCGACGACATCCTCGACCGCATCGACGAGATCGTCCCGCCCGGCACCGACGTCGGCACCCTCGACCAGGCCTACCAGCCCCCGGCCCTGACGGACGCACCCCTGCGCCGCCGCCCACCGACCGCACGGGCGGCGGCATGAAGAAACCGAGACCTCGCTACGGGACGGACTACGGCCCGCATCCGCACTGCTCGTCGAGGCCCCTCACCCCGAGGCTTCGGAAACCAGTTCGTGGAGTTCGGCGGCCGATTCTGGGGTCAGCCGGTAGAAGCCCTGCAAGCTGACCGAGCGTTCGAGACGTCCGTCCTCGGTGACGTACTTGAGCGTGCGCGTCTTGCCTCGCGCGTTCCGCCAGGTGAGGCGGGAGAGAAGATCGCCGGGCACCGGAAGGTCGAACCGGATGGGCGTGGCGTCGACATGGATCGGCGCGGCTCCGCAGCCGTAGGCGCCGAGCATGGCCCACTCCTCATGACCCGGGCAGGACGAGTCCTGCCAGTGTGTTGGGGTGGGTCCGCAGCACTCACCGCGACTGAGATCCATGATGCGCATGCGGCTGACCACGTGGACGACGTAGCGGTTGACGTGGAGCGCGTACACGTCGTCACCGGGCTGGGCACCCGTCCACGCCGGCAGCGACTGGTGACCGCCGCTGAACGCGACCGGCGGCTGCTCGCCCTCGCGACCATGCTTGCGAAGGGCGCGGCACGTGTCGTGAGTCCACATGAGGGTGAAGGCGTCCGGCATGGAGTGAGCCTAGGGATGGACACCGACAAAGAAGCCCCGGCGAGAGTGAACCGCTGAAGGCCGCCAGGCCGTGTCCCCTCCCCATCCGGCACCTGAACTGCTGTCCGTTCTTCCCGGTCAGGGCGGATATGATCCTCCGGGACGAAATGAGCGAGGTCGGATGCCCACGCACGAATGGACCCTCGCCCCAGACCCCTACGGTCGGGGCGGGCGGGACACGAACAAGAAGGCGCTCATCATCGCCGTGGCCATCATGGGCGTCGCCGGCCTGGTCGCTGTGCTCGCCTTCCTGCTCCCGGGCCTGTCCGGGGAGGGAACAGCCCAGGTCGGCCCGAAGTCCTACAACGCCCAAGTCGAATGCCAGGTGAACACGGTCGACGGTGTCGGGACCGTCACCATCAACGGCACCATCACGGGTGACGCCTCCCGTTACAAGGTGACCGTCGAGGTGCTCGATGCCGCGAGCAGGCAGAGCATCGGCGAGACGACGTTCGACGTCCGCGACACCACGACGTTCAGCGGCACGACAGCGGCGCAGGCCCCCGTGGGGCCGAAGGGCATCGACTGCCGCATCACCAAGGTGGCCTGACCAACCCGGCTCCCGCTGGCCTGCGCACGCCCGTTGAACGGGGCCGGAGGATCGATCAGTTCGCGTCCTGTCTGGACGGCCGCGATCACGCGGCCGTCCAGACCCGGTTCACCAGCTCCTACGCCCGTCCTCCTAGGCCACACGCGTGGACGGTCAGGGAAGGGTGGGGATCCTCGGGGCGCTGTCGGTCCAGCCGGCCTGGAGGTACAGCGCCTTGTCGACCTTGCCGGGGACATTGGGAGAGGTGCGCGACGTGCTCAGCACGAAGGAGGACTCCGGATCGATGACCAGGGTGTCGGCCACTTCGCGCAGGACCCGCACGTGCAGCCCGACCCCCTTGCGTCCGCGCTCGTCAGTGACCGCGCCCATGGTCGTGACCCCGGGCATGGCGGCGAGCATCCGGTAGGTGGCGGCGCGAACCTTCGGGGGTGCGGGGACGAAGCTGAGCAGGTCGGTCGCGCAGTTCTTCACGACCTCGTCCGGGGTCCTCCCCGCGGTGGGGTGGTCGCGCGGGATCGCCCGCTTCAGCGCGCTCCTCAGCTCGCCGGGGTCGGTCGGCAGCGCCTGGACCTGCCTGAACGTCATGCCCCTGTCGCAGACCGAGAAGGTCTTCCTCCCGGTGTCCTTGTCGAGCATGGGGGAGATCGGGTTCGGGTCGGGCGAGCCGGCCCGCCGGAAGGGGGCCGCGTCCTTGGGGGACATGGGCACGGGGTCGAGTCCCCGGAATCCCGTCCAGGACCGGCCGTCCGGGCGGGTCCACTGCCCGATCAGCTGGCGACCGAGCACCCAGTAGTCCCCCTGCTCGTCGTAGAAGGCGTTCGACTGGATCCTCAGGACATGCCAGTACTTGCCGCGGGCCGGTGCTGCCTCGGCGTGCTCGGCGGCGGTGAGAAGCACGGTCTTCGCCGACATCGGCTGCACGGCGGCCGGCTCATGGCCGGGATCGGGCGCACGCGGGGCCGTCCCGGACGACAGGACGACCGCCCCCGTGACGGCGGCGGCGGTGGCGGCCAGGCCGAAGCCGCTCCACAGGACGGGCCGGCGCCAGGCGCGGCGCGCGGGCCGCCCCGGCTCGCGCATCCCGTTGAGGACGCGGTGGCGGACGGTGCTCTCGGTCTCCGGCGTGGGCGGTTCGTCCAGCATCGTGGCGATCATCTGGAACTCGTCCATGGTCACAGTCCTTCCGAGTGGGCGGGCAGTACGGCGCGCAACTTCTTGCGCGCCCGGTTCAGGCGGGAGCCGACGGTGCCGTACGGGATGCCGAGGACGTCGGCGATCTCCTCGTGGGTGAGCTGGGCGAGAGCCTTGAGCAGCACGACGTCGCGGTCCTTGCGGGACAGCGCGGCGAGCGCGCGGGCCAGCGCCGGCTGGAGCCGCGCCGCGGACACCGAGGCCGCGACCCGGTCGTCGTGGCCGCCGGGGTCGCGGTCCGCACCGACCTGCGCGAGCGCCTGGTAGCGGCGGGTCTCGGTGCGGCGGTGCCGGGCGACGAGGTTGGTCGCGATGCCGAACAGCCAGGGCCGGACGGACCCGCGGGACGGGTCGAAGGCGGCCCGGCTGCGGAACGCGGCGAGAAAGGTCTCGGCCACGACGTCGTCGGCCGCCTGCGGGCCGAGGCGTCCGGCGATGTAGCGGTGGACGTCGGCGTAGTGCCGGTCGTAGACGGCGGCGAAGCGATCGCCGTCGCGGACGGACGCGGCGAGCAGTTCCGCGTCCGTCGGAGCCGTGTCGGGCGGGGCGGTCACACTGCCGCCCTTTCGGTTGGATCCGGCATGGGCACCTCCGGGTGGATGGTCGTCACTTCGTACTTCGCTCGCTTCCCGAATCACTTTCACGCGGCCCCGCTCACGCAGACGGCCAAGGGGCCGCGACATCGACAAGGCCACGTCCCCGACCGCCGCCCCCACCGCCCCGGGCCCACCATCAGCACCCCCACCCCCCTAGACGCCGTGGGCATGCTGCGGCCGTCCACAGGCCGTCCGAGGAGACGAACCAGCGGTACTGCGTCCCGGCGGGGGAACTCGCCGCATGAGGCCGCGAAGTAGGACGCCGGCCAGAAACGACTGTGGCCGTGGACGTAACCCTCGCCGCCGTTGCTGTGGGGTCGGCTTGCCTTGCGTCGGCGAGGTTTTCGAGAGGCATCAGGTCGGTGTCGGACGCGCGGCTGGGCTTTTCAGCGGGCATGTCCGCTCGGGTGGTGCCGCCCCGGTGGTCAGTGGATGTCGGCGGCGGACTGGACGGCCGTGCGCAGGGCCGCGCGGGTCAGCAGGAGGACGGGCCCGTCCGGGTTCTTGCTGTCCCGCACCGCCACCACCGACGCACCGGCCACGTCCGCCAGCTCTACGCAGTTGCCGCCGTTTTCGCCACTGCGGCTTGCCTTGCGCCAGGTGGCGTTGCTCAGGTCCATTTCTCCAATGCCTCTCTCATCATGTCCCGGGACATGTCTTTGGGGAGGGCCCTCGCCACCTGTGCCCGCTGGACGCCCATTGTTGCGGACGATCTGATTGTGACGCGGCGGCGATCGGTCTGACCGGTGAGCTTTTGCCGGTGGCTTAAACCGCGTAAGGGTCCCAGTGGGCGGCGTAGCGCAGCAGTGAGTGAGCCAGATCCTGGTGGGCCGCCGCCCACCGGGTATCGAAGATGAACCACTGATCGAACCCGAAGAAGCCGTCAATGTACCGGGCGACCTGCGCAATGTGCGCGTCCAGCCGAACCAGGGACTCGGCGGGCCGCGCCGAGCCGAGCATGTCGAGCATCTCGCGGTGAATCGCCTCATGCGCGAGCGCCTGGCCGATGCTGGGGGGCGACGGTGCGTATCCGCGAAGCCGGGCGTAACGCTCCATCGCCGGGCCGATGCCGTCCTCCCCGGGACCGACCAGCGCCCGCAGCAGCTGCGCGTCGTGGGGCCATCCGTGAGTGCCGGGGCCGTCAATATCCCGCAATCGGACGGCGAGATCCGGCAGGCTCAGACCGGGGAAGGCCAGGGCGCCGGCCAGATCCAGGTTTCGATGGGCATCGGGCGATTCCCAGCACAGGCGGACTGAGAAGACCGACTCGGCCCCCGGTGGGGCAAGCCGGACGGTACGAACCGGCACGTCGGCGCTGAAGACCGCACCGGACGTGTCGGAGTCTGTAGGGAGAGGCCAGGTGTCGTGCAGCAGGAACGCGAGCCGATCAGGTGAAGCGGCTGCGGCCTCATCAGCGATGAAGTAGTAGGCGAGGTCCACCTCGTCGTCATCGGTGCGCACTCTCAGGGCAAGCTCGCCGAGCCGGATGAAATCGGCATCCCCCTCAACCCACAGATGCTCGTGCAGCAACTCGCGCAACTCGTCCACGCTCTGCGGCGGTGGCAGGTTCCGTTCCCGGGCCTCATCGAAGATCGAGTCGAGGCCGTAGACATCGCCGCCCAGCTCGCTCTCGATCCATGCTCCCGGGTCGTCGCTGTTCCAGCCGCGGCGAAACCAACCGAGCACAGTGGCGTCGGACACCGTGACCACTCGCTTACTGAATGGCGATTCCTCTCGCCACCGGGACACGAAATACACGCGCCCGACAGTACCGCGCCCTTGGTCCCATCAGGAGGGCCAGGAACCGGCCCCCACGGGACGGGGCGTGACGGTTCACGAGTCCCTAGCCGGTGGCGACGAGCGACGGTAATCCTCAACGAACGCAACGAAACTGACCAGGGGGCGATCGATCATTACGGGACTGAACACGAACTCCCATCCGAATCTGTTCCGGCCCAACCGGAGCCCTCGTTCGAGCGACGAGGCCGTCCGGGCAATATTTCCCAGGCCCGCACCGGGGAACAGACCGTCGATGGCGGCGATCGGCCGTAAGAACCAGCGCATGCGCTCTTCGGCCACGATTCGATCGGCCGGCATCATCGAAGCCACGTAGCGGTCGTACCTGGCGAGTCTTATGCCAAGGAGTTCGGTGGACGCCTTCATCACCCCGACCGCCTGGACGTCCTCCCAGGGGATCAGCCCCCCGTTCACCTCGATCCCCAGAGGAGTCAACGTGAGTGACACGAATCGTCGCCGGGCCATGATCAGCATGGCGGACGTCGTCCCGCCGCCGAAAAAGATCACCGTCACCAGGCCGAACGCGATCGCGCCCGAATCGCCATAAACGACCGCCGCCAGGCCGAAGGCACTGAACCCGAGGGCGCCGGCCAGCACCATCCCCAGAAGCCACGGCCGCGGACGGATTTCGACTCTCTCCATGTCACCCCTCCGGACCGTCACCCGGCAACCAGCCAGAGACTGAGGACGACACGATCATGGCATGTGCCTCTCTCGCGGGCACTGACGCACATGACGGTCATGGAGAGAAACGGCTTCGCGGCCGGCTGAGGCGTTAGTTCGCGGTCAGCCGTCCGATGAGGGTGCGGCTGATCTCTTGCAGCTTCTCGTCGTTGCCGATGCTGTTGTATCTGCCGCGGCGCTGAGCGTGGTGCAGTTCAGAGCGGAGTTGGGGCAGGGCGGGTCGTGCGGCCGGGCCCATGCGGTCCAGACATGCAACGGCATGGTCGGCGGTCGAAGGGTTCTGTGCCCAGGCTTGGAGAAGCGTGTCCAGCACGGCGGCGGCCTCGGCGTCGCCGCCGATGTCCCAGAGGGCGGTCGCGCACGGAACCCGGACCCACTCGTAGCCGTGGCTCAACAGACCCCGCAGACGAGGCAGTGCCTCCTCCGCGCGAGGGCCGATCTCGGCGAGTACGTCGGCCGCCGCGCTGATCCGGAACGGGATGGAGTCGTCGAGCAGGCCGAGCAGCGGCCGCATGACTTCGTCCGGGTCGCCGGTTATGGCCCATAGCGCGGCAATGGCGGCGGGACGCACATGTGCGTCGGAGGCCGTGATCAGGAGCCGGGCCGTTCGCAGAGCGGGGGCCGCCGACGGGCCGAAAGCCCTCAACGCCTCCAAGGCCGAGCACGTGACCGACCACAGCTCATGAGCCACCGCCTCAGCGAGGGTCTCGGTGATCACATCGATGGCGCTGTCGTCGGCGAGGGCGGCCAGGGCCGCCAGGTCGGAACGCGCGCTCATCTCCCACAGCGCCTGGGTGAGGTCGAGACTTCTCAGGTGGCCGCCCAGGCGGGGTACCAGCTGGTCGGCGGCCTGCGGCAGTGCTCCAGCGACCTGCACGGCCCGCCAGGCGTCGTCGCCGGTGTCCAGGGCCGTGAGGACGCTCGGCAGCGCTCGCGGATCACCGAGACGGGCAAGCGCCTGGACGGCCTCTTGATGACTCCTGCGCAGGTGCGGCTGCGGGGTGCACCAGACATCTGGCCCGTACGTGGCGTACTGCGCGGCGACGTGCGCTGCCAGTGCCTCGCGGGCCGGTTCGGCGATCGCATGGCAGGCGTTCAACGTGGCCGCCGCCTCAGCGGCAACTTGGGCGTGGGACGCGCTGAGGTGTTCTGCGACGAGGCTGACGAGCCGTGCGTGGTCCCCGCGCCAGGACTTCATGAGGTCGGCGCTCATCCGGATGGCGTCCAGGCGGGAGCCGGGATCGCGGCTGCGCAGTTGCTCGGCGAGAAGCGTCGTACGCTGCGAAACCCTTGCTGCCAAGGTCCAGTGGAAGCTGCGCAGCAGATCCGTGGTTGGCGAAAAGACCTGACGGTGACGTTCGAGATCCTCGAACGCGGCCGCGATCTGCGGCGGCGCTCCGTCTCCAGAGGCCGCGGGGCCCGCTGGGCGAGGCGGGTCGCACCATGCTTCGGCCGGTACCGCGGCAGCGTCCAGCTCGCGCAGCAGGCCGACCGCGGTCGCGATGGTGTCATCGCCGATCTGCTCGGGCGCGCACCGAGCCCGCTGGACCACGGCCGCGAGCCTGGTCTGAGGTGTTGCCGCCGAGTCGGCGGCGAGCTCGGTGAACCACGTCATCGCCTGAACCTGGGCGCGCTCCGGCAGACGCAGGGCCAGGGCCCCCATCGCTTCAACGATCAGCAGTTGCTCGACAACGCCCGGCTCGGCCGGCAGCCGACCACGCAGCACCGCAGAAGCCCGGTCGACGTCGTCCATGAACAACCCGAGCGCGGGGATCGCAGCTCGGCGCACGCGGACATTGGGATCGCGGCTGAACCCGATGAGCGTCTCAATACGGCCGCGCATGGCCGCGACCGCGGCAAGCTGAGCTTCAGAGCCGCCGTACGGTCCGTCACAGTGATCGAGGGCTTGCGATCCGATGCTGACCAGCAACCCGACCACGTCGGCCCGGCCGGGCGTCGTGACGTCATCGGCCAGCTCGAACAGGAACGGAAGGCTCGCCGTCGTGCACGGGTACACATCGCCCTGGTGATGGACCGCGCCGTAGAACCTACTGAGAGCCTTCTCCCGCTCCTCTGCGTCCGGGGAGCGCAGCGCCAGCAGGAGGCCCGGGACCTCCTCGGCCGAGCCGTACGCATGCTCCATCGACGACCAGTCGATGTCGTGAAGTCCGCTGAACATATGCGGCACTATGCCCGCCCACACCGACACGGCGCCGCAGAAAGCCGGGGGCGCCGGTGAAGTGGCTCCGGCCTTGCCCGTCACGTCGTGCACTGGGGACACGGAGCGAGACGTTCGTCGGCGAGGTCAAGGGAGGAGGCGGTTCACCATCTGCTCGATGAGGTCGTCGGTCGAGTAGGGCTCCAGGAGGGCGGGGGCGGTGAGGTCGTCCACGAGCAGTCCGGCCATGGCGAAGTAGAGCAGGGCGACGCCGGTGCGGTCGCCTGGCAGGCCCGCGTTCACGTGGTAGTCGACGATCTCGCGGTGCTCCTCGGTGAGGAATCCGCTGAGCTCGGCGTTCAGGTCGGCGCGGCGGGTGGCCTCCAGGCGCAGTTCGAGCATGGCGAGGTTGCCGGCGCGGTCGCCGCGCATCCGGGCCAGCAACTGCCGCATCAGCTCGGTGACCAGTTCGTGCGACGGCGCCTGCTTCATGGTCTCGGCGAGCGCCTCGGGATCGGGGGTGAGGCGCTCGCGGGTGCGGCGCATCACCTGGGCGAGCAGCTCGTCCCGGTTGGCGAAGTAGTTGGAGGCCGTGCCGGTGGGCACGCCCGCCTGCTTGTCGATCGCGCGCAGCGTCAGACCGCGCGAGCCCTCCCGGGCCAGGACGTCGATGGCGGCGTCGAGGAGCGCGTTGCGCCGAGTCGGGTTCTGCCGCATGGAGCCTCCACGGAGGACGATTGACACCACTGCAAGTGCAGTACTAAAGTTCAGATCACTTCAATCACAGTACTACGACTGCAGTGCTCGGAAGGGCGTCTCCATGCGAAAGCTCGTCTACTACATCGCCACCACCCTCGACGGCTTCATCGCCGGACCGGACGGCGCCGACCCCACCGGCCCGGACGGCTTCTGGCCCATCCCCGCCGACTACATCGAGCACCTCGTGGCCAACTACCCCGAGACCCTCCCCGGACCGGCGCGGACGGCGCTGTCGGTCACCGCCGAGGGCACCTGCTTCGACACCGTCCTGGAAGGACGTCGCAGCTACGAGATCGGGTTGAAGGCCGGGATCGCCGACGCATACCCGCACCTGCGGCACCTGGTCTTCTCCCGGACCCTCACCGAGAGCCCCGCCCCGGCCGTCGAGCTCGTCGCCACCGACCCCGCAGAGAAGGTCCGGGAGCTCAAGCGTCAGGACGGCAAGGACATCTGGCTCGTCGGCGGTGGTGAACTCGCCGGCGCCCTGTACGGCGAGATCGACCGGCTCATCCTGAAGGTCGGCCCGCTGACCATCGGCACCGGCATCCCCCTCTTCTCCCGCACGGCCGCCTTCGACCCGCGCACCTGGGAACTGACCGACCACACCGTGCTCGCCAGCGGCGCCGCCTTCCTCACCTACGACCGCCCCGCCGAGTAAGCCCGAAGTACTGCTCACGGGTCCGGGGCCAGGCGATGCCGCCGGGATGGTCCAGCCGGACGCGGTCGCCGGTGGATGACACGGTCAGGCCGAAGCCCTCCTCCCACGGAAATCGGGCCACACCATGGCCACACAGGAGAGCCGGCTCCGTGGCCGGCTCCGTGACCGTGACCGTGACCGTGGCCGTGACGGGGGGCGGGGCCGGGGCGGGAGCTCAGCGTCCCGGTTCTCCATCTGTTTGGCCGAGTTCAGCGACGACTCATCCCGGACCGTCGGTTGGCGGGCTCACCAGCACCTTCGGCCTCGTGCGGGGCTGGTTCCAGATCTGGAGGAGGCACCCGGACGGCTTCGCATGGAAGCGGAGGCGGTAATCCCCGTGGCCCGCGGGGAGCGGCGGCAGCGGCAGTTCGCGTCCGGCGAGTTCGCGGAGGACGGCGCGGCCAGTGTGGAACCGGCAGCTCAGTTCCGCGATCCGGTCGTAGGCGGGGGCGGGTTCCGGGGGCGTGGGGGAGATCGTCACGGCTAGGGACAGGTCGCCGTCCTGGACGGGCGGCCAGAACAGCGCCGCCCCTGGGACGGCGTCGATGAGGCCGGCCGACTCGGCGTAGGCGGGGACCGGGAGGATGTCGCCGAGCGAGCGAGCGCGGTCGAGGAGGGTGAACTGGCCCGCCCGGATGCGGAGCGTGAGGTCGAGGTGCTCCTCTGCCGCGGTGGCGCGTCGATCCGGGGCGAAGCCGGCGGGGATGCCGCCGGGGAAGCCGCGCGCGGCGATGAAGTCGGCGAGTTCCTTCTCGGTCACCTGGAGCGCGCGTTCGGTGATGCCGGGGACGTCGCCCGGTTCGGGCCGCTCGTAGGTGGCGAGCGCCAAGAAGGTGCCGCTGGCGTCCGGCTCGGGGGCTCGCCACCGGGTGACGCGGATCATTCCGCATTTCCGGCAGGCGGTGCGGTTGATGTTGATCGTCTGCCCGCCCTCGTCGGTCTCGGTCGCGGTCGCTTCCAGGCGGGTCCGGCCGGGAATGTCGTGGTCGCGGCCGCAGGCGCCGATGATCTGCTCCACCGCGACATCGTCCCGGTTCGGAAAGGGCATCATCGGCGGTCACCTCGTGGGCGGGACAGCAGGTTCCGGCGGCGTTCCGGCGTGAGGGCGGCCGTCACGGCCGGGTCTGCCAGCAGGGCGACCGGTGCGATGTGGTCGCGGGTGCGCGGGCGCCAATGGGCGAACGCGGCGTCGATGTCCCGCCAGAGGGCGTCGGGCTCGGCTCCGTGCTCGTCCACCGCGTCCCGGATCAGGCCGTCGAACTCGGGATTGCCATACGTCATGGGGCGCTCGCCGTTGCGAATGCGCGCCTGGTACGCGCCGACGAGCAGGTGAAGGTCCGGGTCGTTGCCGTTCATCGCCATCTGAAGCTGCGAGTTGCGGCCGGGCAAGGAGCACTCGGCGTGCTGGGCGAACAGCAGAGGCAGGAACTCCTCGGTGAACAGCGGATCGGCCAGAAACCCCGCGGGTACGAAGTCGGAATGCAGCAACCGCCCGAGGGAGTGCCCGGACGGACGGCCGACGAAGACCTGGAGTTGCGCGCGCAGGACAGTGGCGCGTTCGAGGCCGAAATCCTCGGCCTCGGCCAGGACCGCGTCGGCGCCGTCGGCATCACCGGCGAGGGCGTCCAGGCGAGCCTGTTCGACCTTGGCGTCCCATGAGTCGCGGGTTCCGCCTTCCGGTTTGCGCATGCGATGGAACTCGGCGTAGAGGTCCTCCATCAACGCGGTGAAGGAGGCGAACCGCTCAGGCGGTTCGGCCCTCCAGGAGAACAGGCTGTAGGCGGCCCATTCGCCCGAGTCGTCGACGCTGCCGGGGTCCAGGAACAAGATTCCGGCATCGGCCTCTCTGGAGATCAGCAGCCCGCGGCTGAGGCAGGTGCCCTCCCGCTCGTCCTCGCAGAGTTCCGCCCAGCCGTCATCCCAGTAAGGCTCGAGGTCGCGGAGCCACCCGATGTCGGAGGTGTCGCGCATCCGCCAGACGAACATCCCGGCATCGCGCCAGCCGTCCGTCGTCAGGAGGAACTCCCGGTAGGCCGGTGGCAGCCGCACGCCGATCCGCGCCTCGGCCGCCGCGACGGCCTGCTCAGCGGCAGGGGCGAAACCGAGCCAGCGAGTGCGCGCTACTTCCGGGTCGGCTTCGGGGCCGGCGCTCCGCACCCATTCATCACTCCAGCGTCTCAGCCAGGGTCGCCATTCCATGCAGGCATGCTGCCGACCGCCTCGGACATTCCCGGACCGGCGTCATGAGGAGTCCCGAAGCCACGGCGGCGCACGCCTGGATGGCGGTTGAGGGTCCACCGCGTGGCGCGGGCGTCAGCAGAACACCTTGCCGGCGAGGGCGTAGAGCTCGTCGGTCGAGGGCGGCGCGGAGCCGAGGTTGACCGACAGGTTCATCTGCCGTCCGTCGTCGGAGCGGAGCGCGTAGGTGGTGTAGCCGATGAGCTGACCGCTGTGCCCGATCATGCGCTTGCCGCAGGGCAGCGCGTACTCCTGGAGCCCGAGCCCGTAGGAGAACCCGGCGTTGGTGGGGTGCACGGTGCGCATCGCGGCGAGCGTCGCGGGGGACAGCAGCCGCCCGCCGAGCAGTCCGTCGAGGAACCGGCCGAGGTCCCGGGTGGTGGAGATCATCTCGCCCGCCGCCCAGTCGAGGGAGGGGTTCATGCGGGTGGCGTCCACGGTTCGCCCGTCGGGCAGCTGCACGTAGCCGTGCGCGTGCGGGCGGGGCAGGCCGGGGCGGTTGCCGGGAACGATCGTCTGGGTCAGCCGGAGCGGGCGCAGGACACGCCGCTCCACCTCCTTGCCGTACGGCCGCCCGGTCAGCCGCTCGATCAACCGCCCTACGACCACGTAGTTGGTGTTGGAGTACTTCCAGGTGACGTCCGGGGGATTGTGGGCGGGGGTGCGGAACGCCTGCGCCAGGAGCTGGTCGGGCTTGTAGCTGCGGAACCGTTCCGCCCCGCGCCAGCGGTTGGTGGACCATCCAGGGTCGCTCATGTAGTCGCGAAGCAGGCTGGTGTGCTGGAGGACCTGCCGCACCGTGATCCGCTCCCCGCCGGGGACGACGCCGGGCAGGTGCTCGGCCACGGGGTCGTCGAGCCGCAGCCGTCCCTCGTCGACGAGTTGCAGCAGGACGGTCGCCGCGAACGTCTTGGTGACGCTGCCGATCCGGAAGTACCCGGCCGGATCGGCGGGCCGCCCGGTCCGGACGTCGGACACGCCCGCCGCGCCGGACCACTCGCCGCCGTCCGCGGTCCGCACGCGGAGCAGGACGGCCGTGGCCGCCTTGGATTTCACCAGCTCGTTCAACGTCTCCTGGAAGCCTTCCGAGGCCGAACGGGTGAGGCTCGACTGGGGCTGCGCCGTATGCGCGTCGGGAGCGGCGCGGACGACCGTGACCGCGGCAAAGGCCGCCGCCGCCGTCACGCTGGAGACCGCGAACGCCGTCCATCTGGAAAATTTGATCATGAGTGGACGCTACGGAATCGGACCCGTCGCGACCCATGGGGACGGCCGCCCGGCCCTCCTGTGGAAACCCGCACCCACCGCGCTGCGGATCGCCCCTCGGAGACGCTCGGTGGTCAGGGGCGGCCGGGGGGCCGAGTGGTCAGTGGGTGTCGGCGGCGGACTGGACGGCCGTGCGCAGGGCCGTGCGGGTCAGCAGGAGGACGGGGCCGTCCGGGTCCTTGCTGTCCCGCACCGCCACGGCCGACGCACCAGCCACGTCGGCCAGCTCGACGCAGTCCCCGCCGTTTTCGCCACTGCGGCTTGCCTTGCGCCAGGTGGCGTTACTCAGGTCCATTTCTCCAGTGCTTTTCTCAGCATGTCCTGGGACATGTCTTCGGGGAGGGCCCTCGCTCGCATCTCTCGGAGCGTTTCGGAGAGTTTGGCGAGGTCCGAGGGGTCGTCGGTCGTGATGCCTCGTACCGTCGTCTCCATGTAAGAGACCTCGCTCCGGTCCTCCATGCTAGCCACCACGAACGCGCCGCCTGTGCCTGCTGGACGTCCATTGTTGCGGACGATTTGCATGGTGACATTGGGTAGCTCGCTGAGGGCGATCTGGTGCTCGATCTGTTCCCGCATCACTTCGGGCGAAGTCTGCAGCAGACCGGGAACGATCGTGTGTTGCCAGGTGATCAGTTCTGCGGCTTGGTGGCCAGCGAACTGGTCACCAACGCGCTCCAGCACGCGGCGTCCGACACCGACGAGGCCGTGGTCCTGCGGTTGAGCCGAACCGAGGACGACGCGTTGTGGATGGAGGTCCAGGACGCCGCCTGCGGCCTCCCGCACATGCTGGCGCCCGACACGACGAGCGAGACGGGCCGCGGCCTGTTCATCGTCGACCAGTACGCCCCCTGCTGGGGCATCCGCGCCCTGGCTGGCGACGTCGGCAAGGTCGTCTTCGCGGTCATCGACCGAACCTGAAGATCAGCGGAGGGGCGTGCCCTCCTGTCCCGCCCCTCCGCGTTCAGTTCCGTAGCTCGTCAGATATGGCGAGGCCCGTGCCCCGGCTGCAGAAGAAAAGTCAAGGCGTAGTTCTGCCATCAACAAGTGGCTTGTCGAGGCCCCGCTCCTTCGTCCGATACGGCATCACAGAGCGCATCCGATTGCGTCACTCCTGAGGCGCTATCCAGGACGCGCGGGAATAGGCCGCCGTCTGGCCTGCGCTTCAGCTCACGTGGCGAACATCGTGGTTGTCTCACGGGCGGACGACGTCGGCACCTCCTCGCCGGAACCGGCGTGGGCCGAACCAGCCTGGGCGGAACCGGCGTGGGAGATGTCGAGCATGGACCATGTCCAGCTGCCGGCGGGCGCAGTGCTCACAGAACCGCCGGCCCCGCTGTGGGCGCTGGTGCTGGCGGGCGAGTTCACGCTTGAGACGGCGTTCGATGAGCAGTCACTCGCCGAGGGGGACGCCGTCCTCATCGACGCCCGCACCGCTCACCGGCTCACCGCGTCGCGGCGGCACGAGGAGTCCGTCCTGGTCGTGGCGGACCTGCGCATGGCCGTCCCGGTCCGTCGGCTCCCCAGCCCGCTGGTGGTCCGCGGCTTCGGTGCCCGGCACGGCGGTGTCCTGGCGCTCGTCACGCAGTGCCCGCTCGAACGTGCGTGCCGGCCGACCCTGTTCGCCGCCAGCTACGGCAACCTGATCGGCGCGGCGATGACCACCTCCTGGCAAGAGGACCAGGGCGGCGACGCCGGTCCGCCGGACGAGGCCGTCACCGCGGTGGTGGCCGCCGTGACCGCCCGTCCGGCCGAGCCGTGGACCGTCGAGGGGATGGCCCGCCTGGTCCACCTGTCGCGTTCCGCTCTGGGCGAGCGGTTCCGCCGCGCACTCGGCCGCGGACCCGCGGAGCTGCTCCGGGAGATACGCATGCGGGAGGCGCGCCGACTGCTCGCGGACCCCTCGCGTCCGGTGGAGTACATCGCGTCCGCCGTCGGATACGGCTCCACCGCCGCCTTCAGCCGGGCGTTCTCGTCCCATCACGGTGTCGCGCCGCAGGCCTGGCGGGAGCCGTCACCCACGCGGGACGCGCAGCGCGGCGAAAAGCAGCCCGGCCGCCGCGGCGAACCCCGTGCCGAGCAGGAAGGCCGCCTGCACGCCGTCGGCGTCCAGGAGCGCGCCTCCTGACGCCGACCCCAGCGTGATCGCCACCTGGAACGCGGTGACCTGCAACGACAGGGCCGACTCGGCGCGCTCGGGCTCGACGCGGGTCACCCAGAGCTGGGTGGCGACCGGGACCATGTTGAAGGCCAGGCCCCACACGACGACCCCCGCGGCCAGCACCGGCAGGGACGGTGCGGTCGCGGTGACCAGCAGGCCGCCGGCCAGCAGCAGCGGGGCCGCGGCGACCACCGCGCGCAACCGTCCAGCGAACCGCCCGGCGGCGAGGTTGCCCGCCAGCCCGCCCACGCCCCAGACCAGCAGCAGCCACACCGTGGCGCCCGCGTCGACGTCCTCGATCGCGACCCGGATGAAGGGGTAGGCGGCGAAGTTGCCGAACGCGACCAGGACCACGCCCAGCACCCCGGCCATCAGCCGGCGGTTGGCGAGCGCCGCCCGCAGCATCGCCATTCCGGCGGCCGGGTGCGGGGGCACCGGCGGCAACGTCAGGGCCACGGCCAGGGCGGCGACGATACTGAGGGCCGCCGCGACCCCGAACACCAGCCGCCAGCCGACCGCGTCGCCGAGCAGGGACGCCAACGGGACGCCGCCGATCGTCGCGAGGGTGACGCCCAGCGCGATGGACGTTGAGACCACGCTGTCGCGTCCCGGCATGGCGCGGGTGCCGGCGCCGAACGCGAACGACCAGTACCCGGCGATCGCGGCGCCGAGGACGAGGCGGCCGAGGAGTAGGACGGCGAAACCGGGGGCGAGCGCCACCGCCAGGTTCGAGACGGCCGCCGCGACCAGGAGCCAGGTCAGGACCGTGCGCCGGTCGGTCCGGGGCAGCAGCACCGCGATGCTGGGGGCGGTGACCGCGCCCGCGACCGCGGTCGCGGCGACCGCGAGACCGGCGGTGCCCTCGCTGACCCCGAGGTCGGCGGCCATGGCGGGCAGCACGCTGGCCGGCAGGAACTCGCTGCCGACGAGCACCGCGATCCCGGCGGCGAGCGCGACGATCGGTGACCAGTTCGCCGAGCCGCCGGACCTAACGGGCGACTCGGGCGGCGCAGTGACGGTGGACGGCGTCGAGGACTGAGGCGTTGACATGCCCTACACCCTCGCCGGGTCCGCGCCACCGCAGTTGATCGCCTGACGCGCACAGTTGACCGTCTGACCGGTCTGCCGGACGCGATCGACGATGCGGCATCGCCGTCACGGGCCGGTCCAATCCAGAGCGCGGCACTCCAGTGACCTGCTCGGTGTGGGTCGCGGGTGTAGGAGGCGACCCCACCAAAGCGGACATTCCAAAATGCGACAGGGACTTCGTCCAGATCGAGATCTTGGACGAAGTCCCTGGTCAGAGTGGCGGAGGATCGGGGATTTGAACCCCGGATGGGCGTGAACCCAAACCGCATTAGCAGTTCCATTTTTGGCGTGTTATGGGGTAGTTCACGGTCCGAGCGAATCCGCATTCCCGCAGGTCAGTGTCCATGAAGTTGCCCTGCGTCACTTGTGATCCATTACAGTTCGTGCGCACCCTGTGCTCACCAACCGCCAAGGACCTCCACTGCAACAATCGTGAAGTGAGCACTCACCGTAATCGCCAGGCCGGGTCTGTCGGCAAGCAAGATTCGACCTAAGGTGCTGAGGAAATTCCAACCTGAGGCCGCAGGTCACGGGCTGGTTGCGTCCCGCGCGGCGTGAGCGACAACAAGAGAGTTCCTGGTAGATCGAGATTTGCGACGATCTTGACCACCAGGAGCTCCGATGCTGTTCTATCGCGCTGCCCTTGACCTGTCTCGCTCGGCCCGCAGCTTCGTGGCCGATCTGATCCGCAGGCATCGGCGCCGGGTCGGGTCACGGTGGCGGCGGTTGCCGCCAGACCGCCAAGCGCTGCTGGTTCTGGCGCACCTGCGCCGCAACGAGACCTTCGCCCGCCTGGCGGCGGCGTTCGGCGTCGGTGCCGCGACCGCGCACCGCTACGTCACCGAGGTGATCGAAGTGCTCGCTGAACTGGCACCCGACCTGCGGCAAGCCCCGAGGCTCGCCCAGCGCAAGGCCTACGTCAACCTGGACGGCACCCTGGTGGCCACCGACCGACTGTCGGGCGAAGGCGACCGGCTCCACTACTCGGGCAAACACCACCGACCAGGCATGAAAGTCCAGGTCCTCCCGACCCGCACGGCGAGCTGATCTGGGCGTCGCCGGCCCTGCCCGGCTCCACACATGTTCTGACCGCCGCACGCGAGCACGGCATCATCGATGCTCTGACGGCCCGGACGATCGCCTGCTACGCCGACAAGGGGTACGTCGGCGCCGGCGGCGCTGTCGGCACACCCTACAAACGCAAGAAGCATCGCAAGCTGGACAAACGCAAGAAGCTGTTCAACCAGCACCACGCCAAGGTCCGCGCCCTGGGCGAGCGAGGCGCCGCCGCTCTCAAGGGATGGCACAACCTGCGAAAGGCCCGCTGCTCACCCAGCACCTAACCGCCATCGTGCAGGCCATCCTCACCCTCCATCACCAAACCGATGAGGATGGAATCAGCTCGCTGTTGGACAGACTGCCAAGTCGACAGGAGATGACGTTCCAGCTTCGGACACAGGATCGGTTGCCGTCTTTGCAAGCATTGTAAGGAGTCGATGAGTTACGATTGGTGACGTCGCGAAGGATCACGGTATGCTTAGCGGCTGCTGTCGCGGGCGGACTCATCGGACGGAGTGCGCTCGGTGTTGAGTTTCGGCCGCACAGGGAGCGCGATAGGCATGACTGGCGATCTCATTCAGGTGGTCGAATCAGCCACCCCCTATCTGACGGCGGCGGTGAGCGCCTACGGGGGCGCGGTGCTTGCACAGGTTGAGGACAACGCTGCGGAAGCCACGGTCGGGGTCGGGCGCAGGATTCTTCAGCGGGTGTTCGGAGCCCGACGGGACGGCGAGGAACTCCCCGAAGAGTTGGCTGATGTCATCGCCCAACCGGACGATCCCGACAATGTAGCGGCGCTCCGCAAGGCGCTCCGCAAGGCGATGGAAGGCGACAGGGAGCTCGAAAGCGAAGTGCGGCAGCTTGTTGCCGAGGCGCCGTCGGCTAGTGGATTGCGGATGACTGCGATGGGTGAGCGGTCGGTTGCGGTGCAGGCCAACCTCGGGGTTATTGCGACCGGAGACGGTGGTTCCTTCACAGTGAAGAGGGACACGTAAGGATACGGTCGTCCATGAAGTCGCCTACAAGGCGCGCCCCCAACGATCGAGCAGTCGAGATAGAACTGGCAATATCTACTGTTCGCTAAACCCTGCAGTCCATCACTCGGTGCTACATCCGATTTTGCAGAGAGCGAATATCGTCGTCCATTTTGATGACGGCTGGATGACTACGGCCTAGTCTGGTTGCGGCATAATCAAGAGTCTCTTTGTAGAGTGGAATCGCTCGAGCGAAGTCTCCGGCGAGCCTGTAGGCATAAGCTAGATTGTTGCGTGAGATAAATGTGTCCTGATGCTCTACGCCAAGGACTCGAGTGCGCCCACTTAGTGCCTTCTCGTAGTAGACGATAGCGCGCTTGAGGTTGCCGACTGCCCTATACGCAAAGCCTAGCAAGTTATAGATTGTGAAAGTTGTTGGGTGGTCGACTCCAACGGTTTGGATTCGAGTTTTTAGCAGGTCGCTGTACAATGAAATGGCGCGATGCGGCTGCCCTGTGGAAACGTAAAGACTGGCAAGTCTTTCCTGTGTACTCGTCAGTTCGGCGCTCCCGGGGGCGAAGATTCCTGATGCATTACTAATCACACCCTCCAAAAGTGGAATTGCTTGGTGTGGTTCATTGATTCCGCAGAGAGCAACTGCAAGATTGTTCCTTGAAACTACTGTATCCAGGTGATCACTGCCTAGTATTCGTGCTCTGATGTCAAGAGCCTGTTCAAGATAAGGGACGGCGCTAACTGGGTCACCGCTGGTGAGGTAGATATTTCCGAGCGTCGCCAGCGAAGCGGCAGTTGCTTCGTGGTCCAAACCCAGTGTCCGCCGCCGGTCCAAAAGGATCTGACTATAGAGTGATATCGCCGTAGCTTTATCTCCGCTGATCTCATGCGCTTGGCCGAGATTCGCCCGCACGGAGAGCGTCAGAGGGTCGTCTTTGCCGAGTATGTTCGTACAGTCGGATACAACTCTGGTGAGGATCGAGATGGCAGTGGCGTGGTCCCCTCCTGCGAGAAGGGCCCGGGCGTAGTTAACCTGGTAGACCCATCCGTCTTGATTCTCTTTACTGAATCCCGAAGTCGTATTATCCAGAGCCTGCCGGAAATGTTCGATTGCTTTCGCTGAGTTTCCTGTGGCGAGTTGTATCTGCCCAAGCAAGTTTTGGATATCCGGCGAACCTATAGGGCCTCCACCGATTTGGGCCATCACTCGATGCGCCATTTCTGCATAAGAGTTCGCGTGAACCAACTGCCCTTGGCTGAGAAGAAAATGCCCGACTATCCAATAGAGCGCGGCTGTTCCAAGGGTTTCCTCGTTCGCTCCAATCTTTGAGATCAGCGAGTCGACATGCGGAATCAAACTGCGATGCCATCGTGTCTTGAAGCCCCCCAGTGGATCCTCTTCGCACATCGCCTCGCGTAGAAGATTTGCCGCGGTAGACGACGACTCAAATGTACCGTTTGCGGAGACCTGACTCGAAGCCATAACAAGTTTCTGTACGAGGCGGTGGACGTGCAACGTAGGCTCGTCCGTGTCTTCGGCCCAACGGACCAAACTGTACTTGGCAAGCAGCCCAACAGCTGTGCGCACTTTTTGTGGGGAGTCTATCCGAAAGAACAGTGAACAAGGAATTTTTTCGGGAGCAAAGAATGCCATTATGTGAAGTAGTTCTTCAGCCAGGGGATAGCCGCTGATTCTCTCCAGATTGGCCTGTAGGACTCTGGCGACTGTGTGTGCCGAGTCGTCCGATGCCGAGTAGTCGTTGAGAACATCGAGCGGAGCGACCCTCAAGTTCTCAAGATAGTGGCGCGGTTTGGCTCGGGTCTGCGCGATATTGGCTGCCGCGAGTTCGATGGCGAGTGGAAGATTGCCTAGCTCATCGCACACCACGGCAGCGTCGGCCAGGTCCTCGCTGTTCAAGGATGACCGGCCAACGATCGTGACCAACAGTTCCAGCGCGGTGCCGGGGTCTAGAACGTCGAGTTCTATCACGGAGCCGATGTGGTGCCACCCTGTGGCCTGTTGACTAGTGATGACGAATCGTCCTCGGGGCAGCCGGCTGAGCAGAGTGCGCACATCCCTAGCGGATGAGGCGTTGTCCAGAATTAGTAGCCAATCGTCATGACTTTGAAGCCAGCCCCGCGCCCACTCCGCAGCGACTTCGCTTGGCTGATCGACCATTGCCGGATCGATGCAACTCGCCAGGCGAGATAGTCCGTAATCGATCTGACTGGCGTCTTCGGCAGAAAGCTCCCAAATGGGATTGTAGATACTCCGGTATCCGAATGCCGTCTGAGTGGCCAAGGACGTCTTCCCAACGCCGCCGCATCCGGTTATCACAGCGACCGAGCCAGGGGGTCCGTCAAGTATTCCCTTCAAGCGTTCCTGCTCGTTAACTCGCCCTTGGAAGACTCGGCTAATGCCCTTGTTTGACCCGCACATATTCGGGGGAGCGGGCACCGCTGCTGGCGGCTTCAGTGCGCCTTGCGCAAGAGTGATCTGGGAGATCGAGACATTATCCCCGGTAGACACGATACCGGTGTTGTTTCCGATGAAGACGGATCGTTCGAAATTCTGATCCACACCCACCTCTAGATGGTCGTGTTGTCTCTGTGGAGACGACTTCGCCGCTGTGTGCCGACTACGGGATCCGCACCTGTTGCCCGGGCCGTTGCGCGATCCAGTTAGAAGTTCTCTAGCATCCGATCGTAGTCCTGGCCACCCCAGATAAGTTTGCATCGGACGGCTCATCTTGGCTATCGGCAGACCAGCGCGGCCCGTCCTCCAGCCCATGGTTCGACAGCCGGAGGCCATACGGCTGGCTAGGAGCCCGCTTGAACCTTGAGGAGAACCGGCTGCCCGATCGGGAGCGGGACGTGTCCTTGATCGCAGCACGCATCTGAACCCATCACCCTCCGGATCATCCGTTCTCAGAAGGGATGGGGTGCGGGCTCTGCGCCGTGCAGGGATGTTCGTGGCAAGAGGCGCTCGGCGAGGGTCTGGGCATCGGCGAGCAGGGTGGCTGGCGGCTTGTCCAGGTCGAGGGTGTGCTGGTGGATGGTGATGCCGGTCTTCCGGACACGGTGGGTGGCGTGCGGGGCGTTGCCTTTCGCGTAGATGAGGTGCCCGTCCGGGAGGTGGAGGGCGGTGCAGTAGGCGAGCATCTGGTATAGATCTGCGTCGGGAAAGCCGTCGGGTCTTTCGGACTTGTACTTGGCGTCGGCCACGGCGTGCGGGGTGCCGTCATCGGTGCAGTGGACGAAGTCGGGCACGATCCGGATCGCATGGCCCTCGTCCAGGTAGTGGGATGCCTGGAGCACGCTGTAGCCGCCTCCCGCTTTGAGCGCCTCGCGTAGGGCGACCGTGACGAAATCCTCGAAGACGCGTGCCATGTCGAGCAGGAAGCCGCTGACGGTGATGTCTCCGGCCCGGTGCTCTACGGAGATGCCCTGCAGAACGAGTTCGGCGAGACGCACCGCGGGCTGATATCGGACGTTCAAGCGCGTGGGGCGCCACACCGGCGGTTCATGGCCCCGCCCGATCGGGGTGACGTCGGCCAGCCGGACACGCAGCCTCAGCAGCCGGCCGCGCAGATCCCTCGAAACACCCGGCAGGCGGAGGAGGCGGTCGGTGGCGGTTCGCACGAGCCGATTCTCGGCGATGTCGGTTGTGTACTCGTCGTGGACGAGTTCGAGGGCGGGGAATTCGCCGTGATGCCGCCGGAGTTGGTCGGCCTCTCGCAGTCGCCCGCGCATGACCAGAGAGGTCTCCTCGGTGGTGCGATACCCCTGAAGCAGCCCTTGGCGGAGGGCCCGGTCAGCCTGCTGCTCAAAGAGATGTGCGAGTGCCGGGAGGAGTTCGGGTTCCGCGTCGAGGGACACCTCCTCGTCGCGCCAGCCCTTGGCGTCGAGCGCGTAGCCGAGCAAGAAGAGCAAACGGCGGATCGGCACTTTCGGAGTGACCCGGATGGTGAGGGTCTCGCCGCCGGGTGTAGTCACAGCCGCGACTCCGACCTTGCCTGCGGCCTTCAGCCGCCACCGTCCCGGGGCGTCTGGATCCGGCGCGGCTTCAACCACGCGGGAGGCAGCCACGGCCCGGCCGAGTGCTTCGGACAGGGGCAGCGACAACGCCGCCCCATGCTCGGTGAGAGCGATGTCCGTCATGCCTGTGGCGGAGTGATCGACTCGCGCAGGGATGTTAGGCCGTATCGCTGCTCGACCCTCACATCCTCCCCGTAGTGGTACTCCTCCAGCAGCGGAAGGATCTTGGTGCGCCAGGTGCGCTCAAGGCCCCCCTCTCGATAGACGCCCGGCTTCATCAGGTAGGACGGCCCGATCTGGAAATCGGGGTCGGGAATCCGGCGGTTCAGCTCGTCCAGCAGGTCGGCCGGCTCGGTGTCGCGCTCCTTGGTGGCGAGCCAGCGGCGCAGCACCCCCTTGGTCGGTTCGGTGCGCGGGGACAGTTCGACGAAGGCGAAGCGGCGGCGCATCGCGGCGTCCACGAGTGCGATGGACCGGTCGGCGGTGTTCATGGTGCCGATGACGAACAGGTTGGGCGGCAGGGCGAAGTCGTCGTTGGAGTACGTCAGCCGCACCGACCGGTTGCGGTACTCAAGCAGGAAGTAGAGCTCGCCGAACACCTTTGCCAGGTTGGCTCTGTTCATCTCATCGATGATGAGGAAATGGGGAACGTGCCGGTTGCCCTCGCTGGAGGCGAGATCGGCGAGCTCGCGCAGCGGGCCGGCCGCCAGCCGGAACGCGACCTGCCGGGTCTCCGGATCCTCCTGCGGCCGGAATCCCTCGAAGAAGTCCTCATAGGCGTAGGAGGGGTGGAACTGCACCAGCTTGACCTGCTCACGTCCGCCGCCGAGGAACTCTGCCAACTTCTGAGCGAGATATGTCTTGCCGGTGCCGGGCGGCCCGTAGAAAACGAGCTGCCGTTCGTCCCAAAGCAGATCGCGTACCTCGCGTAGCCAAGCAGCGTCATGCACGAGCAACTCCCGCGCCAGTTCATCGTCCGGCTCGGGCAGCTCCAGCTCCCGGCGCGCGGCCAGGGCGGTAGCCGCGCTTTCAACAGCGTCCTTCACCTCGTCCGCGAGTTCCTCATCGGTCCGGCCTAGGCCGTCGATCATGGCTTGGACGGACGTCAGGTCGGCGACGTCCTGCTGGACTGAGAGCTTCTGCTGGACCTCCTCGGGAAGTTCCTCAAGAACGTATCCGGTGTTCTCCCATTCCACCGGACGTTGCAGATGCCAGTTGCCGGACTCCGACCCGACCCGTGCGATCGGGCCGGTGATCTTGCCAATATGAAGCATTCCGCCGGAGATCGTGCACACGCCATCGTCCGGCTTCATCCGGGAAAGGAATATGTAGAACTCATCGACGACTCGTCGCCTCGCGCTGTACGACAAGGTGGACTCATAGACTTCTTCCGCCAGGCTGCGCAGTGCGTCTTTGCTCATGCCCTGGTTGAGCGTGCCCCAGTCGAATCGCGTCGCCTCCAGAGAGACGCATCCTTCCTGCAACCATGTCTGCTGGAGGAAGTCGGTCGTGTACGCGTGTGCTGCCCGGACGAGCCAGGTGCGCCGTCGTCCCCACCCGTCCTGGGCAAGATAGTCACCGAGCGGATGTCCCTTTGAGGTCTTCCAGACCACCTGACCGTTGGAGTTGCGGCCGAGGATGATCTCCGCTGCGGCCGATGCGGAGTTGCAGTCGATGTCCTCGGTCACTTCGAGGAAGCCAGGCCACCTTGTGGACGTCGCCAGGGATTCATCGCTGATCAAAGCCGCACGGCTTCGGTGTGAGGACGGATTGGTCCGAGGGAACGACGGCGAGGTGTCGGACCGCGCAGGCGATCCGGCGAGCACCCTGAACTTGTGGCTGCCGTTCAAGCCTATTTCCTTCAGAAGCCGCCCGTGCGCGACCGGGCCGCCGTTCGGGAGGCGGAGCTGGAACTCTGGGAACTCGTCGGCCATTCGACTCCCTCGTCCTAAGTGCTGACGGTGACAGGCGCCGCCAACTTAACACCGGCCACCGACGGTAACGCGGCACTCACCGATCCACCACCGGCATCATCCGGTTACCTGCTGAGCCGGTACGACCGGGGCTCCGAGCTGCCTTGTGGTCATCCTGCGCGGGACGGTCGCCTGCGGTCAGGAGCTAGGAATCGTGATGGCGGTCCAGTAACCACTGCGCATGTGCTCGTACAGGGGCGAGCCGGGCGTGGACGGGGTCGCGGTCGGCGGCCTGGGGGATGGCCGCGACCGCGAGTTCGGTCGCCGTTCCGCAGGCGCAGATGGAACTCGGGGTACTTTTTGGCGATCGGACTTCCTCCTCCCGCGCAATGGCTGGTGACAGACGCGGCCAAGCTGACACCGCTCCCGGACCAGTCATGAGCCCTTCACCGAGAAGGGAGAGGACTCGATATGGAGGTACCCGGCCAGGAGGACGCCCGCCAGGGCCACAGGTCGAGATGCTCGACGGGGCGGGCCCATGGTTGTGTGAGTTTTGCGGCGGGTGTTAGCCGACGCTGCAGATTCCAGGTGGAAGAGGGGTCATCGTGCCGAAGACTGTCCAGTTGAGGACGTACACGATCAGGGAGGGCCTGCTCGATGAGTGGGCGGCCAGATGGCGGGAGTCGGTGGTGCCGCTGCGGTTGAAGCTGGGGTTCGGGATCGGGGGTGCCTGGCTTGATCACGAGCGCAGCCGGTTCGTGTGGGTGATCTGGTACGAGGGGGAGGAGACGTTCGAGGAGGCGAACCAGCGGTACTGGGCGTCGCCGGAGCGGGAGGCGATGGGGCTGGACCCGTCCGAGTATCTGGTCGATCGCGACGTGCGGGTGGTCGAGCAGGTCTACTGATCGGGTTCGGGGAGCAGGTGGGCGAGGCGTTCTTCTTGCGCCAGGGGGCGGAACACGCGGGTCCCGGCCTTGGATTTCAGGACGTCGAGGCCGACGTTGAAGGGCCAGAGCCGGGCGGTGCCGTCGAAGGAGGCGGAGATGACGGTCTGGCTGTCCGGAGTCCAGGTGACGGAGACGACCGGGCCGCGATGGACACCGATGACGCCGATCTCGGCGTAGGTCCTGCCCGCCCAGAGACGGACGGTGCGGTCGTAGGACGCAGTGGCGATCATGAAGCCGTCGGGTGACCAGGCAACGCTGGCGACGCGGGCCTCGTGGGCGTTGAGGACGGCCAGTTGCTCGCCGGTGGTGGTGTCCCAGACGCGAGCGGTTCCGTCGGCGGAGCCGGTGACGACCCGGCGTGCGTCAGGGGACCAGGCGATGTCGTCGACCCAGTTGGCGTGGCCGTTCAGCGTCATGACTTCGCCGGGGTCATGGACGTTCCAGATGCGGGCGGTGCGGTCGTCGGAGGTGGAGCCGAGATGCGTCCCGGTGGGGGACCAGGCGAGGCCGACGACCCAGTCGTGGTGACCGTCCAGGCTCTCGGCGGATTCGTGGTCGCCGCGGGGGTGGATGCTGATGATGCGGTCGTGCCCTGCGGTTACGAAGGTGTCCGAGCCGGGACGCCAGGCCACGGCCTCATGAATGTCGCTGCTGGGAATTCGTTCGCCGGAGATGTCACCAGGCGAGGTTTCGTCCAGCCTCCACAGGCCGATCGTGCGGTCGCTGGAGCAGGAGAGCAGCATCGTGCGCCCCTCCACGCTGGCCCAGGCGAGATCGTGGACGGTGTCCCGGTGGTCGTTGATCACAGCGTGGAGGGTGCCGTCGGCGGCGTCCCAGATCCGGATCGTCGCGTCGTCACCAGCGGTGGCGATCAACCGTCCGGACGGCGTGACCGCGGCGGCGCGGACGGGGCCGCGATGGCCGGCCAGTTGGAGACTCTCGGCGCCCTTGGGGGTGACGTCCCAGATGCGGGCGGTGGTGTCGGCCGAGCCGGTGGCCAGATGCGCGCCGTCGGGCGACCACACGACGCCCCACACGTCGTCGGTGTGGCCGCGGAGGGCGAAGATCTCCTCACTGGTCCGCGGATTCCAGACGCGGGCGGTGTTGTCGCTGCCGCAACTGGCCAGGTAGGTGCCATCGGGTGACCACGCCACGTTCCACACCCGGGTGCCGTGGCAGCGGATGAGCCCGGTCTGTGCTGAGGAGTGGACGTCCCAGATGCGCATGGTCGCGTCGCCCCCGGCCGACGCGACGAAGGTTCCATCAGGGGACCAGGCGACACCTTCCACGAAGTCCTGGTGACCGTGGAGCACCGTGGCCGTGCCCGTGGCAAGATCCCAGATACGGACGGTCCTGTCATGGGATCCGGTGGCCAGCAGGTTCTCGCTGGGCGAGAAGGCGATGCCGAGAATGTTGTCGGTGTGGCCGTGCAATTCGGTCAGGAGTTCGTAGGTGTCGGCCCGCCAGATGCGCACCACTCGGTCGCGGGCTCCTGAGGCGATCTTGGTTCCGTCCGGTGACCAGGCAACGGTTCGCACGACGTCGGTGGCGCCCGCCAACACAGCCAGCGTGCGGCCGGTGGTGCTGTCCCAGACGCGGACGGTGTGGTCGCGGGAGGCGGTGGCGGTGCGGCGGGCGTCCGGTGCCCAGGCGACCATCTCCACCATGCCGTGGTGGCGCTCCAGCACGGCGGTGTTGGAGCCAGTGGTCGCGTCCCACAGCCGGCATGTGCCATCACGCGACGCGGTGGCGATCAGGGCCCCATCGGGCGACCAGGCGAGGTTGCGGACCGCGTCGGTGTGCCCGTCCAGCACGTGGGTCAGGTGGCTGAAGGCCAACGCCGCCATGAGCGCGCGTGTGGCGGCCGGTGTCGGCGGACATTCCGACAACGCCGCCGCAGCCAGCAGGATCGCCAGCTCAGGGTACTGCTCGGCGTTGGCCAGGACGTACTGGCCGATCCCCTCCGACACGCGCCGCAGGAACGCCAGGTCGCGCCGTTTGGACGCCTCGATGAACGCGCGGATCTCGCCGCTGTCCTGCCCGGCCGACTCCAGGCCCTCCAGCCACTGCAACGCGAGCTGGAGTCGCTCGCCGGTCAGCAGGTAGTCGACCTTGTGCCCGGCCTGGCGCCAGTCCGCGGCCCACCGTTCCAGCTCGGCGCGGCGCCGCAGCAACTCCGCCCGTGCCTCCACCTCCTGGCGCAGCGGCGCCCACTGACGGAACAGCGCCTCATGCGCGACCTGCGCGATGGGCGTTCCCTCCCACACGTCGGTGACCAGCAGCCGGGCCTCCACGAACGCGGTGACGACGCGTCGCTCGTCCTCGCTCAGATCGTCCAGGACGACGCGGCGGCGGGTGGCCTCGGTCCCTTCCGTGGTGACGAACTTGAACAGCACCGCCAGGATCGGCTCGATGCCCTCGTCTCCGCGCAGCGCAGTGACGAGCTGGTCAGCCTGCCGGGACAGCGCGCCCGCCACCCCGCCGAGCCGGCGGTACGCGTCGAACGTGGCGACCTTCCCGCGCCCGGCAGCGAAATACAGCTCCTGCAGCAGATAGGCCAACAGCGGCAGTGCATCGGCCGTCCCGGTGTCCTCGACGATCCTGGTGACCAGGCCAGGCTCGAACCGCAGCCCGGCCAGCGCGCCGGGTGCCTCAACCACCGTCACGAGTTCGGCCCGCGTCAACGCGCCGAGTGCTATGGGGCGAGCGAACAGTGCGGCATGGCCGGTCTCCAGGAAGGAGCGCAGGAACTCGATGCGGACCGTCGCCACCACCCACAACCTGGAATCGGCGCGCAACGCCGCCGACAGCGCCGACAGGAACAGGTCCCGCTGGTCGGATCCAGCAAGCGTGAACAGCTCCTCCAACTGGTCGACGGTGATGAGGACGCGGGCATCGCGCCGCCCGGACCGTCGCCGCGCCTGTGCGACCAGTTCGGCCAGCGCAGACGGCGACCCTCGCAACCGTTCTGCGTCCCGAGCGCTGCCGAACGTCGTCGCCAACGCAGCCATCGGATCGGACCCCGGCGTCAGTACCGGCTGCACCAGCCAGCGGCGCCCGCGCAACCTGGGGATCAGGCCCGCCTGCACCATCGAGGACTTGCCGCTCCCCGAAGCCCCGGCGATGACCACGAACCGCTCGCCATCGTGCTGGTACAGCTGTCGGAGCAGCGTGCTCACCGGCTCATCTCGTCCGAAGAACACCGCTGCCTCGTCCTCGGCGAACGCCTCCAGCCCCGGATACGGAGTGCGACCCGGATCCCACTCACGCTCCGGCGCTCGCGGCGGATTCTCCAGCCGTGCCGACACCGCCGTCAGGACGATCAACGCCACGATCAGCACGCCGAGCCCGGGAACGGCGATCTTGCGCAGCAGGTCCAGCGGCAGCGGCGCGTCGTCGCCCCCGGTCGCGTAGTTCGTCAGGATGCCCAGAAGGGCGAGCACGACCACGAGCAGGACGTTTAACGCGATGTTCAGGCGGGGCCTCATTGGCCGCACCACCGGCATGCGCCGCCCATCCCGCTACCCACGCGACCCCACCCCATCCCGGACACGGCCCTGATCTTCTTCAATAATCGAGCGGGACGCCATTGCCGCAAGGGGAAGGCGATGCTGAATGTCCGACCCGAACGACTGTGGTCCTGGACGCCCGGGTGAGCGCCGCACGGAGTCCGACCAGGTCAGCCGTGCGCACTCGCCAACTCGACGCACTCGCCGCCATTGCTGTGGGTTCGGCTTGCCTTTCGCCGTGTGAGGTTTTCGAGAGGCATGAGGCCAGTGTCGGACGCGCGGCTGAACTTGCCAGCGGGCGTGTCTGCTCGGCTGAGGCTGCCTCTGGGCGAGACGGCCGGGCGCGGGGTCTTGCCTGTGGGGTCGGTGGGGTGCGGCTGGTCGTCCGGGTCGAGGGGACGGGACGACTCGCCGCTGCTCGGCGGTCAGGGGCGGCGCGGGGGCGGGTGGTTAGTGTGTGTCGGTGGCGGATTGGAGGGCTGTGCGCAGGGCTGCGTGGGTCAGCAGGAGGACGGGGCCGTGCGGGTCTTTGCTGTCCCGTACCGCCACCACCGTGCTAGCCGCGTCCGCTAGTTCGACGCAGTCGCCGCCGTTGGAGCCGCTGTGGCTGCTCTTGCGCCATGTGGCGTTCTTCAGGTCCATTTTTCTCGGGCCACCTTTCTTATGAGTTCACGTGACATTTCTTCTGTCAGTGCCCGTGAACGTAGGCTGACCAAGGTTCGTGCAACGACGGACAGGTCTGCGGGGTCGTCCGTCGTGAGGGGACGGACGGCTGTCTCGATGTAGGCGACTTCGCTCCGGTCTGCCATCGTCGCGACCACGAATGCGCCCATGTTGCCGTCATGTTCGCCGCTTCCCAACACTACTTGAACCGTGATGTTGGGCAACATGCTCGTCTCGACCAGGTGCTCCAGTTGCTCCCTCATTGTCTCTGGGGTGCCGACCTGGCGGGAGAGCGCCTGCTCGTCGATCAGGATCACGTAGATCGGCGGGGCGGAGCCGTCCTCCCGCGGGTCCTTGAGGATCTTCTGGCGCTCGATCCGGGCGTCTGCAGCCTCCTGATTGCCGTGCAGGATTGCGAGTGCGTAGGCGGGGGTCTGGACCAGGCCGGGAATGACCGAGTGCTGGTAGGTGACCAGCATCGCGGCGTCGGCTTCGCTCTTCGGCCAGTCGAACCAGATCGGGACGGGGTGGCCGTCCTTGTTGAGGTCCTCCCAGAGGTTGATGAGGGCGCCGCCTGCTTCCAGGTGTTCGTCCACGAATTCCACGAATGAGCGGGTGGCGCGCTTCTTGCCGTTCTCGATCTTGCTGACCTGCGGGCCGCTGACCTGCGTAAGGTGGGCGATGGTCTCCTGCTTCACGCCTTTCGCCTCGCGCAGTCGGCGCATCTGCCGGCCGAAGGCTATGAGAGCGGGGGACTCGCTGGGGCGACGCTGGCGACGTGGGGACATGTCAGCTGCCTCTCGTTGGCATCTGCCCTTGGGGGAGATGATCTTCCTTTGTCTGCCACCTTCCGGCGGCAACCACACCGTAGCCGAAAAGTGCCTCACTGTGTTGCTTGCATCACACAAGGTGAGGAGATGTTCATGGGCGAGGCGCCCCAGAACGAGATGGTGGTGAAGCGCGACCCTAAGGTCGTCGCGGAGGTCCGGCAGTTCGTGCGGCTGGTCACCGGCGAGTACGGGATGGACGACTTCGTGCCGTGCCTGGTGGCCAGCGAGCTGGTCACGAACGCCCTCCAGCACGCGACGTCCGACAGGGATGAGGACGTGATCCTGCGGTTGAGTCGTACCGAGGACGACGCGCTGTGGATGGAGGTCCAGGACGCCGCCTGCGGTCTCCCGCAGATGCTGGCGGCCGACACCTCCAACGAGACGGGACGGGGGCTGTTCATCGTCGACCAGTACGCCCGCTGCTGGGGCATCCGCGCCCTGGCCGACGACGCCGGCAAGGTCGTCTTCGCGGTCATCGACGCGACGTGAACTGTTGCGGCATGGCAGCCGAGGCGCCAGCGAGGTTCGGCGTGGTCCCCGAGGCGCCGCTCGCTGCCGAACCGCCCTCGACCCGGCGAACCCGGCTCGGGCTGCGACGAGCCCCGAATCGGCGATCGCTCGACTTCTGAATGCCTACGGGCAGGAGTCTCGAGAGGTGCGGAACCCCCTCGACCGATGGACTCGGCGAGCGGCATCGGCGGTGTGCAGTGCGAGGTGTTCCTGCAGGTTCTAGGCCGCGACAACCTCTGACCTGCCTGCTGATGTCTTTAAGTAACAACACGCCACGCCGATGCTTAAAGTGGCCAGACTGGCGGGTGCTGGGAGAGGGTGGGCGCAGACGGTTGAACCGTCTGTTGGCGAGCCCCCCGTAGAGAGGAGTCCTGCAAGGTCCCGATTCAGGTTGATCAGGAGAGCACCCTGTATGGACGGACTAGAGCTTCACAACGACGGGGTCGCTGAGCGACTCGCTCTGGAACTGGACGGGCAGCAGGCTTGTCGGAAGCCCGTGGCTGGGAGCCCGGGTGCCATGTGACGCCTCTCCTGCCGGTGCCTTCAATGCGTCAGCGCGGACGGAGGAGTGGGTGCCTTTCTGGAACGCAAGGGGCGCTCTTCACCGTCCACAACCCTGTGGACAGCAGGGCGAACGTTCCAGGGTCCGACCACCGGCGGTAGAAGCAGCCCCGTCGGGAAAGACCGCTGCCTCGAAGCGGTCAGTGGTGGCGGCGGTTAGCGCTGAGCGCTGGTCACGTAGGGCCCGACGACGGCCCTTCCTCTGCGCGTCCGCAAGCTAGTCGTGCTGTTGAGCGTGCATAAGTGGCCGTGTCCTGAGGTCTCTCGCGGGACCGCGCTCGAAGCAGGGCAAGAAATGGAAAACGCAAGCGTTATCGCTGCGGACCGGGCGCGGTCCACAGCAGGCGGACGGGATCGAGCGCGATCCCGGGTCAGGAGGCTGATGGTCGAAGACGGCAGTGCCGAGTCTGCGTTGAGCTTGGCGAAGGGGCGCAACCGCCGGCCCCGTAGCGGGTCGAAGCGAAGGCGGGTGTTGTACATCCTGCTCTCGGACGATGAACACGCAGCGGTGTCGAGGGCCGCCGAGCGGGAGCACCTCGCGACCGCGGCGTGGGCGGCGCTGATGCTACTGGCTGCGGCGAGCGGGACGCCGCGAGTAGAACACAACCAGGTGCGCGAGGTATTGAAGGCCGTCATGCAGGCGCGTGGCCAGGCGCAGCGGATCGGCGTCAATCTCAACCAGGCCGTCGCCGCACTGAACTCGGGAGAGGTGTCGTCGACGATCCAGTGGTACGCACGTGCCGCAGCGCAGACGGTTCGCAAGCTGGATGAACTGGCCGACGACTTGAGAAAGCGGCTGCCGTGACAGCGCATGCCACGGCCCCTGAACTCTCGGCGCCGAGCGTCACAGGGTGATCGGGAAGGTTTTGCGCGGTGTCCGGGTCCAGGGGCTGCTGCGGTACCTCTATGGCCCGGGCGCCCACGGCGAGCATCGTGATCCGCACATAGTGGCGGCTTTCGGGGACGCGGCCGACTTGGAACCGACAGTGCGTCCCGACGGCAGCCGCGACTTTCGCCATTTGGAGGGTGTACTGGCCCAGCCGCTGGCGCTGCTCGGTGAGCGAAACTACCGCAAGCCTGTCTGGCATTGCGCCGTACGGGCCGCTCCCGAGGACCCGGTTCTGGCGGATGAGCAGTGGGCGCAGATCGCCGCCGAAATCATGCAACAGACCGGCCTGGTTCCGGTGGGGGACGTTGACGCCGTCCGCTGGATCGCCGTCCGGCATGCTGACGACCACGTCCACATCGTGGCCACGCTGGCGCGTCCGGACGGCGTCCGCCCGGAGGTGTGGAACGACGGGTACCGGGTCCGGGACGCCTGCCGGGCAGTGGAGGAGCGGTTCGGCCTGCGGCCCACGGTGCCGGCGGACCGCACCGCCGCCCGCCGCCCCAAACGCGGCGAAAACGAGAAGGCCGTCCGCCGTGGCCAGCCGCTGCCGTCCCGTACCCTCCTGCGTCGCAAAGTCCAGACCGCGGCCGCCGGCGCCGGCAGCGAAAGGGAGTTCTTCGAACGCCTCCAGGCCGACGGTGTCCTCGTCCGGCGGCGGTTCAGTCAGCGGATGGTCGGCGAACTGACCGGATATGCCGTGGCTGCGCCCGGTGATGTCAACGTGGACGGGCAGCCGGTTTGGTACGGGGGCGGCAAGCTTGCCGCCGACCTCACGCTGCCAAAACTTCGCCTTCGCTGGACGAGTGCTGACGGCGCAGTCCGCACCCCGTCCGTCGTCCGTCCGCTGGACGGACGGCATCTGTCCGCGCGGACGAAGCGGGCTGTGCTTCGGACGGCCGTCCGCCGCGCTGTGGACGAAGCTCGGACGACCACCGAATTCCTCGACCAACTTCAGGATTGCGGTCTGCTGCTCAAGGTTCGCTACAGCCAGCACGTCTTTGGGCAGGTCACCGGCTATGCCGTCGCACTCCCCACCGAACCCGGCGATGGAGAACCGGCTTGGTACCCGGGAAGCCGTCTTGCCGACGACCTGTCGCTCACCCGCCTCCAACAACGGTGGACATCACCGACCACAGGCCATGTGCCATCCAACGACCACAGCGACCTGACCGCTGAGGAGCGACAGGCGTTCTACGACGACGCGGCCCGCGCCGCCACCTACGCCACCGCCCAGGTCCGTCGCCATCTCGCCACGAACCCGCACGCAGCCCAAGACGCCTGCTGGGCCGCCTCCGATGCCCTCCACACCGCTGCCCAGGCCACCGGCAACCACCATCTCCGTCGCGCCGCCGACACCTACGACCGCGCCGCGCGCGCACCCTACGGCCGCATTCCGCGGCCCACCCCGGCTGGCAACGCCCTGCGCACTGCCGCCCGGCTATTCGCGCTCACCGGCTCGATGCAGAACCAGCAGAACCAAGCGACGGCGTCGGTCATGGTGCTTGTCGCCAGCCTCATCACGCTGCTCGACACCATCGCCGAGCTACGCCAACTCCAGGGCCGTCAGGCACAAGCCGACGCCACCCGGAAGGCCGCCGCGCAAGTTCGCGGAGCGGGACCCGCCGACCCCGCAGATACGTCACAACCGACCGCACAGGCGGCCATGTCCTCGCAAGCACGCCTGGCCATGGCCGCCTTCCCCAACCCGTGGGCTCCTCTATCACCGACGACCGTCGGCAGACACGCACCGCCTAGCGCTTCACCGTCACTCCGGTCAAGCCGACAGCGCCGGTGACAATCCGCCACGACGAAGGCCTCACCCATCACCACGTACCAAGACACGGAGGCATCCGAATGCAGACCATGCGACAAGAAGACCTCGACACACTCCCCACGGTCGTCAGCATCATGACCGCAGCCCGCGCCCTGAGATTGTCCCGGACATACGCCTACGAACTGGCGAAACGCGGCGACTTCCCATGCCGCATCATCCGAGTCGGCACCGCCTACCGGGTGCCGACCGCGGAACTCCGCAAGCTGCTCGGCGTGACGTAGTCCGACGGGGAGCCGGCCTCATCGATTCGCAGCGACCCGGATAGCGGTGGCATGTCCTGGAAGGACGCTCGCCCCGGGATGGCGATGAAGCTCGGCATCCCGGGGACGGGGCGCTGATCTCGGTGTTACTGCAAGGCACTCCTTGCAAAGATCTACCCACCTGTAGTTGACTCTCCGTGAGTGAGTGATGGCAGATCGAAGGTCTGCGATGAGCTCCCCAAGCGCCCGCAAGAGCGCCTTGAACAGCTGGCTGATGAACCAACTGGCCGAAGGCCAACTGGACTCCGAGGCCTCAAACCGCTACCTCCTGCGCGTGTCTCGGAGCCTCTCGCCACCCTCGCCCGTGAGGTCATCGGGGGCCTTGCCGCCGTCCGGCGGGAAGCGTTCCGCGAAGCCCGTGCCGACGGCCTCACGCTCACGGAGATCGCCGACGAACTCGGCGTGAGTGTTCAAGCGGTGTCCCAGGTGCTGAGAAGACGGCCTCACGACTAGAGCGGTGTCCGTCAAGCCGTCTCACACCTCCGATACCACGGAAGCAAGCGCTCCTGGAGGAGAAGACATGCGAGGCACGACCTACAAACGCTGCGGCTGCCGCAATCTCGAAACCGGCGAAAAGTACCCCACGGGCAAGTGCCCGAAGCTGGTCAACCGGAACCACGGCGCATGGTGGGCGCGTTACGACGCGCCCGCAGGAAGCAGCGGCCGACGAAGACAACCGACCGTCGGCCCGTTCAAGACCAGGAAGGCCGCACAGCAGGCACTCATGGAAGAGCTCGGGAAGTCCGAAATCCATGGACGGCAGCTCGATCGAAACCTGAAGACGGGCGCATACCTGGAGAAAATCTGGCTTCCGGCCAAGAAGGAGAGCCTGTCAAGCTCGACATTCGCGGACTATGCGGAGATCGTCCAGCTCTACCTGGTGCCCGGCTTGGGGCACCTCAAGCTGGTCGACCTGAGGGACAAGCACGTGATCGACCTGTATGAGGCGATCCTGCAGATCAACCGCCCGCTTCCAGAGGGAGACAAGCCCAGTGAGCTGCTCAGACGCCTCCTTGAAGTCCGGGCGTACTCGACGAGACCGCTGAAGGTCGGTGAGGCTCCACGCCGCAAACAGACCAAACCTATCTCCCCGACACGGGTGAAGAAGATCCATGCGGTCCTGCTCTCCGCTCTGAACTGGGCGGTGAAGTCCAAGCGCCTGAGGGAGAACCCGATCGCGCACGTAGAACCACCTCGCGTCAAAGGAAGGCGGGTGAAGCCGCTCGTCTGGACGGCCGAACGTGTCGAACGGTGGCAGGAGACTGGGAAGGTGCTTGGGCCGGTGATGGTCTGGACACCCGCCCAGACGGGAGCCTTCCTCGACTTCATCGCGGACGAGCGGTTGTATGCCCTCTTCCATCTGGTCGCCTTCCGCGGGCTGCGTCGTGCCGAGGTCGCGGGGCTGGCGTGGGCGGACACCGATCTGCAGGGCGCGGGCACGCTGACTGTCCGCGAGACGAGCCCTGATTCCGAGACCCAGGCGGACGAGTACGACGACACCAAGTCCGAGGCCGGTGAGCGCACCGTGGCGCTGGACGAGGCGACCATCGCGGTTCTGCTGGACTGGAGGACCCGTCAGGAACGTGAAAGGTCCGTCGCCGGCCCCGAAGTATGGGTGGACTCCGGACGGGTCTTCACCCGTGAGGACGGAACCCGGCTGCGTCCGCAGTGGATCTCCACACGGTTCGAGGACCTGATCAGGAAGTACGGACTCGTCCAGCACAGGCACTCCGAAGAGGGCTGGTCCGTCGACAGGATCTCCCGTCACCACCGAACCTCCGTGCGCGCCGTCCAGGTGGTGATCGGAGGTGAGCCTCTGCCGCCGATTCGCTTCCACGATCTACGGCACGGAGCGGCGACGCTCGCCCTGCTGGGCAACGTCAACATGAAAGTGATCAGCGAGACGCTCGGCCATGCCCGGCACTCGTTCACCGCCGACACCTACACCTCGGTGCTTCCAGAGGTGTCCCGGGCGGCGGCAGAGGCCGTGGCTGCGGTCGTACCGCGCCGACCTCAGCCGGAGACACCTGCTGCAGCCGCCAACGTGATCTCATTCGCGGACCGCCGCAACAGGCGCGGCAAACACGCAGGGTAACCAAGCCCGAGAGCGGCGGCACCCGGCCTCAGACGGGCACAAGCGCACTCCGCCGACGTCCCGTGCACACCATGTGCACACCGGGCGCGGAAAAACGGACATCCCGGAAAGCGACAGGGACTTCGTCCGGATCGAGATCTTGGACGAAGTCCCTGGTCAGAGAGGCGGAGGATCGGGGATTTGAACCCCGGATGGGCGTGAACCCAAACCGCATTAGCAGTGCGGCGCCATAGACCGGACTAGGCGAATCCTCCAGGAGCCCTCGGGCTCAGGACAGGCTACCGGTTCGGCGAGCCAACCGGCAAAGCCTGCGTCCCGTGGCTCCAGCAGCATAATGCGTGACGGCCGCGGACGTGCCGCTCCCGGGGCCGCGGGAGCGAGGCGTCGGCAGGGTTACCCCAGGCGGAACCCGTTGAAGCCGCAGGCCTCGGCCAGGTCGTTGCCGTGCCGCTGCATGGCGGCGGTGTCGGGCCGGCCGATGGACGAGGTGTTGCCGGAGCTCAGCTTCCGCAGCATCTCGGCCGTCTTGTCGAGGTCGCCCGCGAACGCGGTCGCGGCGGTTTCGACGTCGCCGCCGGCGCTCTGGCCCTCCGAGCGGACCTTGGCGGCCGTGTCCGAGAACTTCTGGGCGGTCGAGGACGCGCCGCTCGGCGAGGTCATGGACATGCCACCGGTGGAGAAGCTCCGCAGCTCCGACTCGATGTTCTTGCAGGCGGTCGTCTTCTTCCCGCCGGCGATGGCGTCGATGGCGCCGCATCCCGTAGAGCCGAGCATCAGGCCACCGACGGCGAGGGCGCCGACCAGCTTGGTGGCGGACATGCGCATGGGGTTTCTCCTTCAGGGGGTTGGGCTTCGGGCGGGAACGGGGACATCCCAGGTCACTCCCGCCTCGATCACCCCTTTGGCGTATCACCGCCACGATGGGTTCCGTGACTCAAGTCACAGATCCGTGACCTCTCATCCACCAACCGATTCGCGGACAGGTCCGTGGAGCCGGTACAGTTGGGATGCGTCAGGCACCCGTAGCTCAACGGATAGAGCATCTGACTACGGATCAGAAGGTTAGGGGTTCGAATCCCTTCGGGTGCGCCCAGGTCAAAGCCCCCTTGCGATCTTCCGCAAGGGGGCTTTGCTAACGGTCTTGCTAACAGGGCATCTGATCTAGGCGGCGTTCTCCACACGCTTGGCGAAGATCTCGGCCGCCTCCACGAGCTGCTCATTGATGACGTGTGCGTAGACCCGGAGCGTGATGGACGGGTCAGCGTGCCCGAGCCGCGCGGCCACCACGTGGACGGGGACGCCCGCCAGGAGGAGGGTCGTCGCGTGGATGTGGCGGAGGTCGTGAAGTCGCGCGTGCGGGAGCAGTTCGGCCGGTGACGTCCCGTCCTTGGGTGCGTTGTGGAGCTTGGTCAGGGACGCACCCGGCAGTCCCCCTGCCAGGCGGCGACCGCTTACTCTCCGCCCCCGACGTCCGCCAACTACGCGACGAGATCACCAACGCCAGGGCACACGCATGGCACCCGAGGTGAACCCCACCGACCACCACCCGCACCACCATGCAATGCCCCGCGAGCTGCCTGGGCGTCCACACAGTCGGAGACTTGGTCAACCTCCTGGCGACCACGACCCGCGCCGTCCTACCGGAGACCTACTCCAGCACCCGCCCCGACCCCGACGAGCCCGAGGAGCACACCACACGCTGCCTGCTCTCATGCCTGAACCTGTCAACCAGGGCAGCCAACGCCCTGTGCTGCAACAGCCCCCAGACCCCGGACGATCGGCGACCTGGTCCGCATAATCCGCAGCGGCCAACTCCCACACGTCCGCAACATCGGCCGCCGCACCCTCACCGAGATCCACACCGCCTGAGCTTCCCCCCATTTCACGGACACCCGATCTGAGTTGAGCTTGAGATCTTGGTGATGTCAGGGCGCAATGGGGTGGTTAGCGAGGTGCCGCGAGTACGTCCCGCAGTACGTGCGCGAGCGTGACGCGGGCCAGCTCGTGTCTCACGGTATCCTCGATGCCCTCGTAGATGCTCTGCATTGCCGGCTGGATGCCGTGACCCACCACACATCCCTGGTCCGGGGTGGTGCGGTGCATTGCGAACAGCGGCCCGGGTTCCACTGCCTCGTACACGTCGAGCAGGGTCATCGACTCCAGCTCGCGTGCCAGCGACCAGCCCGCGCCCACGCCCCGCCGGGACTCCACGAGCCCGGCCCTGCGCAGCTCGCCGAGCAGTCGTCTGATCACCACGGGGTTGGTGTTCGCGCTGGTCGCGATCTGCTCTGAGGTGGCGACCTCATGGCCCTGGCGCTGGTAGAGGCCGATCCAGGCCAGCGCGTGGGCGGCGATGGTCAGCCTGCTGTTGGCGCTCATGGGCTCCTCCTCTCGGCCACAACGCTTCATGTTACGGCAGTCGTAACAGGGAAGGTTGCAACGGGTTGTCGTAACAATTAATGTTGCGACTGTCGGAAAGGGATCAATCAACGAGGTGAGAAGAAT
Organism: Actinomadura sp. NAK00032; assembly: GCF_013364275.1. Taxonomy (NCBI): domain Bacteria; kingdom Bacillati; phylum Actinomycetota; class Actinomycetes; order Streptosporangiales; family Thermomonosporaceae; genus Actinomadura; species Actinomadura sp. NAK00032. The sequence goes on from NZ_CP054932.1 coordinate 310,430, forward strand.
GAGCAGGCCACTCACGGGCAAGGTCGCCCTGGTCACCGGGGGATCGCGCGGACTGGGAGCCGCGACCGTACGGCTGCTGGCCGAGCAGGGCGCCGACGTCGCCTTCACCTACGTCAGCTCCGAGAAGCAGGCGCAGGCCGTCGTCGACGAGGTGCACGGCAAGGGAGCGAAGGCCGTCGCCTTCAAGTCCGACCAGGCGGACACGAGCCGGGCGCCGGCGCTGATCAACGACGTGGTCGCGCACTTCGGCGGCCTGGACATCCTCGTCAACAACGCGGCGATCTCGGTGGAGCAGGGCCGCACGGTGGACGACCCGGACGCCGACACCGCCGCACTGGACCGGATGCACGCCACCAACTACCTCGGCGTGATCGCCGTCATCCGGGCCGCCTCCCGAGTGCTGCGCACGGGCGGCCGCATCATCACGGTGAGTTCCGGACTGGGCTCCCGGGTCGGCGTCCCGGGCGTTGCCGACTACTCGGCGACCAAGTCAGGCATCGAGAGGTACACCATGGGGGTCGCACGGGACCTCGGGCCCCGCGACATCACGGCCAACGTCGTGGAAGCCGGGCTGATGGACAGCGGCATGCAACCGCCGGACCCCGACACCCTCAAGGCCCTGCTCAGCTCGCTGTCCCTGCAACGCATGGGGCACCCCGACGAAATCGCCGCGGCGATCGCCTTCCTGGCGAGCCCCGCCGCGTCGTACGTCACGGGCGCGGTGCTGGACGCCCACGGCGGCTACAACGCCTGAACCCGAACCCCTGCCGCGTGCCCCGAAGGACATCGCGTCTTCGGGGCGCGCACCGCCGACGACCCGCGTGTGCGTGGACACGCCTCAAGAAGCCCGGATCGTGATCGTGTTACGAGCTCTAAGCGAGTAGGTCGACATCTACGAGCCCTCTCGCCTCGTCGGGTTGGACGTGCGCGAAGGGGGGCCGCGCGACCCTCAGCCCCCCGCGGGCCGGAGGGCACGCCCGCGCGAATCCGTCTGTCACAGCGTCTCGCCGTTCGCGCGGGCGCACCCTCCGGGACGGGGGTGGGTGCTAACGCGCTTGCTGACAACGAGGTCGGATGACCTTGGACGGGCGGGAGGTCGCCGCGCTGGCCAGGAGACACCGGGAGACATGCCTGGACCGCCGTGATCTTGCTACGGATCAGAAGGTCAGGGGTCCGAATCCCTTCGGGTGCGCACCAGGTCAGAGCCCCCTTGCGATCGTGCAAGGGGGCTTTTGCGTGCGCCATGGGAGCCGTGAGCACCCGGTCGGGCCTCGAAGAGGGCGCGGCTCAGCGACTCAGCCGCTCTCGGTGAGCAGATGCCCATGGACGTCCTTTGTGGTCGCGATGGACGTGTGTCCGCGGATCGTCGGAGACGGCGTGGGACGGCGTCCATTGCGCCAGCATCTGCGAGGTTCCCGAGTGGCGCAGCTTATGCGGATGCCAGTGGCCGAGGCCCGCCCGCTCGGCCGGCTTGGAGAAAGCGTCCATGGGAGTGTCGACGAGATGCGGAGTCAGGACGAGCGTCCGGCATTCGTCTCCCCGGCCGTGAGCCTTCCTGCCGCTCGGGGGCGTACGGTCGCTTGCGGATCACGGTAAGTGGCCGCTGGGTTGGATGGGTGCTGGTTTCAAGATCGTGGGCCGATGTCTTCCCCAGTGGCGGCGACCGCTGTCTCTTGCAGCGATCAAGGGCTGGATGTGAGGGCAGCCGCCTCGCGCACTGCGCGTTCGTAGTGGTTCCGTTGGAATGTGAAGGGGCCGAAGCTTCCGTAGTCGCGCGTGGGGCGGTGGGGCTGAGCAAACCCTTGCCAGGTCACCAGGTCGTCATCAATGAGCACGCGCGCTTCAAGCGGCCAGCAGCCGACCTCGCCGCAGTCACAGCCGAGAAAGGCGATCGCGCCGCGCTTCGTCCAGTAGGTGGAGTCCGGTCGTCCCATGAGGTAGGCGGTCAGGTCGCCGAAGTTGAAGTAATCGAGCACGATCCCGGCGTATGCGCCAGGTGCGTCATGGCCGGCGGCGTGCTCGAAGCCGGAGACGAGGTCCACAAGGCTGACGTTGTCGATGTACGGCAGGAGTTCGCGTGCGGGGGCAGGGCCGTCCCCCCAAGGCCGAACATCGAAACGGACCTTGCGCATGAGCGGCGAAGTTGGCATGGAGCAAGTTTGCCGCTGGTTCCCGAGATCCGGTGAAGCGCTGATCGGCGTGCGGGGCAGGTTGCGATCGGCGGCCGCGGTTTTGTACGTCCCAGGCTGCGGTGGGTGGACGGGCTCCGCGTGGCGGCGCCCCCGCCTTGGGGGGCGGGGGCGCCGGGGTGGTCAGCGGGGGTGGGGGCCGGCGCTTGGGGCCAGGTGGGTGAACAAGGGGCGGCCTACGCCCAGGAACGTGCGGCCCAGCATGCCGTTGATGATGCCGGCGGCGGAGGCGTACCAGGCGCAGATGGCGGTGAGGATGCCGATGTAGCCGCCGATCTTGATGGTGGTCTCGCTGCCGGCGAAGTTGCCGATGAACAGGATGATCTCCGTGGCCTCCAGGGCGACGAACACCGCGAGGACGGCCTGGTTGACCTGCGTGGCCCACAGCATCATGTAGGTGTTGAAGATCGCGAAGGCCAGCAGGATCCAGCCGAGGTCGTTGGCCTCCTGGGCGGGGGTCGTGCCGCCGGCGACGAGGACGACGTACAGTCCGAGGCCGATCCAGAAGCCGCCGTACGAGGAGAAGGCCGTCGCGCCGAACACGTTGCGGTTGCGGAACTCCCACATGCCCGCCAGGAGCTGGACGAGACCGCCGTAGCCGAGGGCGTAGCCGAGCCAGGCGTCGGTGCCGTCGGTCCAGGCGGCGTTCTTGGCGGACAGCAGGAACGTGGTCAGGGCGAAGGCCGCGAGGCCCAGGGGCGCCGGGTCGGCGACCGCCGGCGGTGTCTGCGGGGTGGACTCTTGCTCGACGTGGGTCATGGTGCCTCCCTGGTGGAGTCCCATCGCCGTGTCTCGCTCGGTCTCGGGTGGGCCGGGCAGGGATGGACGAAGGAATGCGACAGCGGACGTCGGGGATGGCCGCACCGCCGCGAACGGGACTGGCGTCGTCCCATAGTGATCCGACCTCACCGTCATGCCAGGCATCCGGCGCGATTCGGACGGCGTCAGATGCGTCCTGAACTGCGGGGACCGTTATCTGGGAGCGGTCCCCGTTTCGGATGATAACTCCCGCGAGCCGTCCGGTCAGGACCCGGTTCACGGGATATTCCCGACCTATCGCCACAAACTTAGCTGGTCAAAGTTGAATTGGCGGGGTGTGGGCGCTTCGGGGGAGTGAGGACGTGACTGGCTTGGTGGGTGGATTGCTTTCTTGTGGTCGTGCGGCCACGTTTGGCGGGTGTGGTCTTGGTCCTGGGTGACCCGCATTTAAGTTAGTAATGCGAATAATCGGCAAGACGTAGTAAACACGTGACCGGGGTGGGTGGAGCTGAAAGGGATGCCTAATCGACCACGGCGTCGCTGTAGGTCGGCGTGTCGCCCAGCATGGCGCGGTGGGAGCGGGGCCGGTTGCCGTCGATGTCGGTGACGCCCAGCTCCGCGCCGAGTTCGGCGCCGATGAGCACCTGACCGGTCCAGCGCATCCGGTCGGGGTGCCGGGCGAGGGCGTCGATCACCCGTCCGCTGAACTCCGGGGACTCCGCGCCCGCGGCGAACGACTGGTAGCGGTCGGGGACGCCCTCGAAGAGCGCCTTGTTGCGCTCGGTTTTGAGGAGGCCCATCCAGAGCGAGACGGCGGCGACGTTGTAGGGCTTGAAGTCCACGGCCATGTCGTGGGCCATCTTGTCGACGGCGGCCTTGCCTGCGCCGTAGGCGGGGCCGTGCATGTAGCAGCGGCCGCCGAAGGACGAGGTGTTGACGACGAGGCCCGCGTTGTTCTTGACGAGCAGCGGGGCGGCGTAGTAGCTCGCCACGTAGGCCGACCGCATTCCGACGTCGAACATGCTCTGGAGCGCCAGCGGCTTCTCCCAGAAGGGGCCCTTGCTGGCCAGGCCGTCGGGGATCGTGAAGGCGTTGTTGACGAGGACGTCCAACGCCCCCGACTCCCGCTCGACCTGCTTGAACAGGGCCTCGACCTGGGCGTCGTCGGAGTGGTCGCAGATCACCGGGACGCCGGTGCCGCCGCGCTCGGTGATCTCCTTCGCGGTGGCGAGGACCGTCCCGGGCAGGTCGGACTCGGTGCGCGTCCGTCCGGTCACGTAGACCGTCGCGCCGGTCTCCCCGAGGGCCAGCGCGATTCCCTTTCCGGCGCCGCGGCTCGCCCCGGTGACGACCGCGACGCGGTTCTCGGTCAGACCCATTCGTTCCTCCCCGCCGCGAGGAATTCGAGCATCGCCGCGGTCGTCTCGCCGGATTTCTCCATCTGCATCATGTGCCCGGCCTTTTTGATCATCCGGACCGCTCGCAGATCGTCGTAGTGGTCGCCGAGGTGGTTCAGCGGGTCGTCGCCGTGCCACGCCTCCAGGTCGACGTCCTGCTCGCTTCCGATGAAATAGAAGGGGACGGGGTTCTTCTTCCGTCCCGCATACGGCTTCCGGTACTCCCAGGAAAGGTCCATGGCGCGGTACCAGTTCAGTCCGCCGGTGAAGCCGCTGCGGCTGTAGTCGGCGACGTAGAACTCCAGTTCCGTTTCCGTCAGCCATGTCCAGGGGAGGGGCGGTGTTTCCGGAAGGGCGTCGATATAGGTCGTCCCGGACGGCTTCCGCCAGACGTCGAGGTAGTGGTAATCGCTGGAAAGCGCGTAGAAGAGCTTGCGCAGGAATGCGCGGGGCGCGGCGGCTAGGTCGCGGTCGGCGGCGCCGGGCTCGGCGGTGAAGTAGTTGATGTGGTTGAAGTGCTTGCGGCCCTGCCGGGCGGCGATCGCCAGCGGCGGCTCGGCGGACGGCGTGATGAACGGGTTCTCCAGCCCGATGATCGCCGCGATCCGCTCGGGGTGGTGGTAGGCGAGGTCGTAGGCGGCGAACAGGCCGAAGTCGAGGCCGCTGAACACCGCCTTCTCCGCGCCCAGGTGGTCGAGCAGGCCGGTCACGTCGGCGACGATGCGGTCCGGGACGTACTCGCGGTGGTCGGACGGCCCGCTGGTCTGCCCCATGCCGCGCATGTCGGGCGCCACGACGCGGAATCCGGCGTCCGCGATCGGGCCGATCTGGTGCCGCCAGCTGAACCAGGTGTGCGGGAAGCCGTGCAGCAGGACGACGAGCGGCCCGGTTCCCTGCTCGACGTAGTGGACGTCGAGGCCGTTGATCTTCGCGTACCGATGACTCCAGCCGGCCATGCGCGGTTCCTTACGGGACGAGGCCATCCGACGATCGACTGTGCTGGACGCCGCCGCCCCCGACACCCGCCTGTCCCGCTCAGTGGGAGCGCCGGCCGTCCGCCACGGGGAACGTGACGCGGACGGTCGTGCCGGCGCCGGGGGCGGAGCGGAGTTCGGCGCGGCCGCCGTGGGCGGCGGCGATGGCGGCGACGATGGGGAGGCCGAGGCCGGTTCCGGCCGTGCCCTGGCCCGCGCGGTGGAAGCGTTCGAACGCGCGGGCGGCGTCCTCCGCCGACATGCCGGGCCCCTCGTCCGCCACCTCGATCAGGCCCGGGGCCAGACGGACGGTCGTAGGCGTCCCGGGGGGTGTGTGGGCGCGGACGTTGGCCAACAGGTTCGCCAGTACCTGCCGTATGCGCGCCTCGTCGACGTTCGCGACCAGGGTCTCGGGGGCGTCCAGCGTGAGGGGACGGTCGGGTTCGGCGGCGGCCGCGTCCGCGACGGCGTCCCGCGCCAGGGCCGCCAGGTCCGTCGGGACGGGCTGCAGGGACGTCTCGCGGTCCAGCCGGGCGAGCTCCAGCAGGTCGGTGACCAGGTCGTTCATGCGGCGGGCCTCGCCCTCGATGCGGCGCATCGCGTCCGGCAGCTCGGCGGGGCCGAGGGCGCCGTGCCGGTACAGCTCCGCGTAGCCCTGGATGGTCGTCAGCGGGGTGCGCAGCTCGTGGGACGCGTCGGCGGCGAACTCGCGGACCCGGGCCTCGGAGCGGCTGCGCGCCCAGAACGCCTGCTCGATCCGCTCCAGCATCACGTTGATGGCGGCGGCGAGCCGGGCGGCCTCGGTGCGGTCGCCGGGGCCGGGCATGCGGGCGCGCAGGTCGCCGCCGACGGTGATGGCGTGCGCGGTGGCGGCCATCCGGTCGAGCGGCAGCAGGCCGCGGCGGATGAGCCACCGGCCGAGCACGATCAGCGCGGCGAGCAGCAGCGCGGCCGTCGCGACCTCCGACAGCACCAGGTTCCGGACGGCCGAGTGGATCTCCGCGAGCGGCGCCGCGACGACGACGATGCCGTTCCGCCACGGGCGCGCGACGGCCCGCAGGCCCGGCAGGGAGAACGGTTCGAGGCCGCGGGCGCGGGCGGCCAGCTCGTCCGGGCCGAGCTTCTCGATCGCGGTGACGGCCGACGCCGGGTCCGGGACGTCGCCGCTGAGGACCCGGACCCGTCCCGTCCGCCCGACGGCCAGCACCACGAACTGCGCGGGGGCGGCCCCCTGCTCGGGCAGGCCGGGGCGCAGCAGCCGCGTCACGGCGCGGTCGCGGGTGGCCTGGAGCTGCTCGTCCACCCGGTGCATCAGGTAGCCGTTCAGGACGAGCGCGCTGACCGCGCCCATGATCGCGAGCCCGGCGGTCGTGACGGCGAGGAGGCCGGCCAGCAGCCGGGCGTTGAGCGTCATGGCCGCAGCGAGTAGCCGATGCCGCGCCGGGTGTGGATCAGCGGCCCGCCGAGCGGGTCGAGCTTGCGGCGCAGGTAGCTGATGTAGGTCTCGACGACCTGCGGGTTGCCGTGGTCCCAGCCCCACACGCCGGCGAGCAGCTGCCCGCGCGACAGGACGGCGCCCGCGTTGCGCATCAGGTAGGCGAGCAGGCGGAACTCGGTCGGGGACAGGTCGACGTCGACGCCGCCGCGGCGGACCGTCCAGTGGGCCTCGTCGAGTTCGAGGTCGGCGACCCGCAGGACGGTGCCCGCGTCCACCGGGGACCGGGGCGGGGCGACCCGGCGCAGCACGGCCCGCACCCGCGCGATCAGCGCCTCGATCGAGAATGGCTTGGTGACGTAGTCGTCGCCGCCGAGGGTGAGGCCGGTGACCGTGTCGGACGGCGTGTCCTTCGCGGTCAGGAAGATCACCGGGACCTGGTCGCCGTCGGCGCGGAGCCGCCGGCACACCTCGAAGCCGTCGACGCCGGGGAGCATGACGTCCAGCAGCACGAGGTCGGGCCGCTCGCGGCGGGCCGCGCGCAGCGCCTCCTCGCCGGTGGCGGCGGTGACGGTCGCGAAGCCGTGGAAGCGCAGCGCGACCTCGATCAGGTCGCGGATGTTGGCCTCGTCGTCCACGACGAGCACCCGCCGGCTCTCGCTCATCGCCCCCTCTTCGCTCCGCGCGCGCAGACGAACCTTCCGTCAGAAGGTACCGTCCGACTCCTGCGGCGCTAGCGGTGCTTGGGGACGCGGATCAGGCGGGCCGTGCGGGTGCTCCCGGAGCGTTCGCCGGCGACGAGCACCTGGTCGCCGTTGGCGAGGGCCTTGAGGGCGGACTTCTCGCCGTCCTTGCGGACGCGGGTGTCGCCGTTGGCCGCCCACGTCCAGGAGACGCCGTCCTCGCTGCGGACGGTGACGCCGCCGGACGACACGGACGTGATCTTGCCGCGCTGCCAGGTCGCGAGGTGGAAGCCGTCCTTGCGCTTGACGGTCGCCTCGCCGTGGACGCCGCGGAAGGCGCGCGCGTGCCGGAAGGGGTGGCGCTTACCCGGATGGTCCTTGCCGGGACGGGCGTGGGGCGCGGTGGGGGAGGCGGACGGCGCGGGATCGGCGGCGAAGGCCGGGGCCGCGACGTACAGGCCGAGCCCGAGGAGGCCGGCGGCGCCGGCTCCGGCCGCGATGCTCACGAGTTTCATGCGGCCATGCAATCGGGCGCGCCTGGCAGTAGACCTCCGGGAAGGCTGGGAGAACCCTGGGAGTTCACCGAATGCCGTTCAGCATGCCGCCGATCAGTTGGACGGCCTGCTCGCGGGCCTGCTCGGGGTCGTCCGCGTCCGCGATGGAGAGGGCCAGTTCGGTGAGCGCGCCGTAGAAGGCGGCCGAGGCGAGTCCGACCTGGTGCCGGCCCGACTCGCCGAGGAGGGCCGAGAGGCCGTCTGTGAGGAGGGTGCCGAGGTGGCGCTGGTCGAGTTCGCGCCACCGCCGCCACCCGAGCGCGAGGGGCCCCTGGAGCAGGACGATCTCGCGGTACTCGGGATCCGAGCAGATGTCCAGGAACGCCCGGATTCCGGCCGAGGCCCGTCCCCAGGCGTCGTCGGTGGCGGCGGTCATGGCGGTGCTGATGCGGTCGGCCGCCCGCGCCTCCAGGTCTTCGAAGACGGCCTCGAACAGGCCCTGCTTGCCCGCGAAGTGGTGGTAGAGGGCACCGCGGGTGAGGCCGGCGGCGCGGACGAGCTCCTCGGCGGAGACGTCGGCGAAGCCGCGCTCGGCGAAGAAGCGGCGGCCGGTGTCGAGCAGCGCGGCGCGCGTGCTCGCGACGTACCGCTCGCGCCGGGTCTTGACAGGCTCCATGCGGCATGTATAACACATACAAGATGTATGTCAGATGCGTCGTGCATGGGAGCGGGACATGGCGGACATCGTGGTCATCGGGGCCGGTGTGGCGGGGCTGGTCGCGGCGCGTGACCTCGTCCGGGACGGGCACGACGTCGCGGTCCTGGAGGCCCGCGACCGGGTCGGCGGGCGGCTGCTCAACGGCGAGCTGCCCGGCGGGGAGCCGATCGAGGTCGGCGGCCAATGGGTCGGCCCAGGTCAGGACAGGGTGCTCGCCCTGCTCCGCGAACTCGGCCTGCCCACGTACCCGACGTACGACGAGGGGCGGCACATCGCCGAACTCGGCAGGACGCGCGGCGAGTACACCGGCCGCATCCCCCGGCTGTCGCCGCTGGCGCTCGCCGACATCGCGCAGAGCCAGCTGCAGATCGCCCGCCTGGTGCGCGGCATCCCCGTGGACGAGCCGTGGGCCGCGCGGCGCGCGGCCGCGCTGGACGGGCAGACCTTCGAGACGTGGATCCGCCGGAACCTGCGCACGAGCGCGGGCCGCGCGTTCATGCGGCTGATCACGCAGGCCGTCTTCTCCGCCGAGGCGGGCGACATGTCGGCGCTGTGGGCGGGCTTCTACATGGCGTCCGCCGGCGGGCTCGACCCGCTGATCGACACGACCGGCGGCGCCCAGCAGGACCGCGTCTCCGGCGGCTCCCAGCGGATCGCGCTCGCGTTGGCGGACGAGCTGGGCGACCGCGTCGCGCTGAACTCCCCGGTGACGGGCATCGAGTGGACGGACGGCTCCGTCCGCGTCCGCGCCGGCGGGCGGGAGATCCGGGCGCGGCGCGCGATCATCGCCGTCCCGCCGCCGCTCGCCGCCCGCATCCGGTTCAGCCCCGGCCTGCCGGGCGACCGCGACCAGCTCGTCCAGCGCATGCCGATGGGGCGGGTCATCAAGGTGAACGTCGCCTACGACGAGCCGTTCTGGCGCGCGGACGGGTTCAGCGGCCAGGTCACCAGCGACCGCCGGCCGTTCGGGATCACGTTCGACAACACCCCGGAGGGCGGGGCGCCGGGCGTCCTCGTGGGCTTCCTCGAAGGACGGCACGCCGACATCGCCGCCCGCCTGCCCGCCGAGGAGCGCCGCGCCCAGGTCATCGCCGACCTCGCCGCCTACTTCGGCCCGCGCGCCCGCGACCCGATCGCCTACATCGAGCGGGACTGGGCGGAGGAGGAGTACTCCCGGGGCTGCTACGGCGCCTTCGCCACACCCGGGACCCTGACCCGCTACGGCCCGTCCCTCCGCCGCCCGGTCGGCCCCCTGCACTGGGCGGGCACGGAGACGGCGACCCGCTGGGCCGGCTACATCGACGGCGCCGTCGAATCAGGCCACCGCGCCGCCCGCGAAGCCGCTTCCCGACCGGCGGCGGGCTAGTCGGGTGGGGTGAGGGTTTCCAGGACCTGGGTGCCGTATTTGGCGAGTTTGTTCTCGCCTACGCCGTTCACTCGGCCCAGTTCGGTGAGGGTCGTGGGGAGGGCGGTGGCGATCTCGCGCAGGGTGGCGTCGTGGAAGATCACGTAGGCGGGGACGCCCTGCTCCTTGGCGGTCGCGGCGCGCCAGGTGCGGAGGCGCTCGAAGATCGGCATGGCCTCGTCGGGCAGGTCGACCGGGGCCTTCGCGGCCTTGGCGGTCTTCGCCGCCTTCGTGGCGGGGCGTTCGGGTTCGCGGCGCATCATCACTGTGCGCTCGCCGCGCAGGACGTCGCCGCTGGTGTCGGTCTGGAGCAGGGTGCCGTGGTTGCTCTCGACGGCGATGAGGCCCTGCGCGAGGAGCTGGCGGATCACGCCGCGCCACTCGGCCTCGCGCAGGTCGGCGCCGACGCCGAAGGGCTTCAGCGAGTCGTGGTCGAACTGGATGACCTTGGCGCTCTTCTTGCCGAGCAGGATGTCGATGATGTGGCCGGCGCCGAACTTCTGGCGCCGCTCCCGGTCGAGGCGCACGATGACCGACAGGACTTTCTGGGCGGCGACGGTCGCGTCCCAGGTCTCCGGCGGGGTCAGGCAGGTGTCGCAGTTGCCGCAGGGCTCGCCCGACTGGCCGAAGTAGTCGAGGAGCTGGACGCGGCGGCACTCGACCGTCTCGCAGAGGGCGAGCATGGAGTCGAGGTGGATGGCCTGCCGGCGCCGGTGGGCGGCGTCGCCCTCGCCGCCGTCGATCATCTTGCGGAGGTTGACGACGTCCTGGAGGCCGTAGGCGAGCCAGGCGGTGGACGGCAGGCCGTCGCGCCCGGCGCGGCCGGTCTCCTGGTAGTAGCCCTCGACGGACTTGGGCAGGTCGAGGTGGGCGACGAAGCGGACGTCGGGCTTGTCGATGCCCATGCCGAACGCGATCGTCGCGACGATGACGAGGCCGTCCTCGCGCAGGAAGCGCGCCTGGTTCGCGGCGCGGGTCTGCGCGTCGAGGCCCGCGTGGTACGGGAGGGCCTCGATGCCGTTCTCGGTGAGGAACGCGGCGTGCTTCTCGACCGAGTTGCGGGACAGGCAGTAGACGATGCCCGCGTCGCCCTGGTGCTCGGTCTGGAGCAGGCGCAGGAGCTGGCGCTTGGCGTCGGTCTTCGGCTCGATCCGGTACTGGATGTTCGGGCGGTCGAAGCTCGCGATGAAGTGCTTCGCCTGGTCGAGCTGGAGGCGGGCCGCGATCTCCTTGCGGGTGGCCTCGGTCGCGGTGGCGGTGAGGGCGATGCGCGGGACGTCCGGCCAGCGCTCATGCAGGCCGGACAGCATCAGGTAGTCGGGCCGGAAGTCGTGCCCCCACTGCGAGACGCAGTGCGCCTCGTCGATCGCGAAGAGGGAGACGTCGCCGCGGTCGAGGAGGTCGACGGTGGCGCCGAGCCGGAGCCGCTCGGGCGCCAGGTACAGCAGGTCGAGCTCGCCCGCGACGAACTGGGCCTCGACGACGCGGCGCTCGTCCATGTCCTGGGTGGAGTTGAGGAAGCCCGCCTGGACGCCGGCGGTGCGCAGGGCGTCCACCTGGTCCTGCATGAGGGCGATGAGCGGCGAGATCACGATGCCGGTGCCCTTCCGGACCAGCGCCGGGATCTGGTAGCACAGCGACTTCCCGCCGCCGGTCGGCATCAGGACGAGCGCGTCCCCGCCGGCCACGACATGGTCGATGATCTCCCGCTGGCCGTCCCGGAACGTGTCGTAGCCGAACACGCGCCGCAGTGTCTCCAGCGTCTCCGGGATCTCGGGGGAAGTCATCGGCCCATACTATGAACCGCCGCCGACGCCCGCCGCCCGAACGCCTACCTGTGGATAACCTCCACCAGGTCCGGGGTGACCTCGCTCAGGTCGGACGCGACGTGCGCGGCGAGGGCCAGGGCGTCCTCCGAGGCCGGGTGTGCGGGGCGCGGGATCGCGATGACCGTCATCCCGGCGGCGTGCGCTGAGCGGAGCCCGTTGCTGGAGTCCTCGATGGCGACGCAGTTCCCGGGCGTGACGTCCATCTGGGCGGCCACGGTGAGGTACCCGTCCGGGGCCGGTTTGCCGTTCTCGACCTCCTCGGTCGACACGGTCGTGCGGAACAGGCCCTCCACGCCGAGCTTCCCGAGCACCAGGTCGATCAGCGCGCGCGGGGACGAACTGGCCAAGCCCAGAGGACGGTACTGGGCGAGCCTCCGAACGGCGTCCTCCGCACCGGGAAGCAGCGGCAACCCGTCGTCGTACCGCTGCGACATCTGGTCGACCACCTCGTAGGCGACCTCCTCGGCGGTGACGCCGTCCACGAGGTCGGTGGCGATGTAGGACGCCCATTCCTCGGTGCTCATGCCCATCAGCCGGTCCTGGGTGTCGGGCAGCCAGCGCCCGCCGTGCTCGGCGACGTAGCCGCGGCGCACCTCCTCCCACACCGGCTCCGAGTCGATCAGGACCCCGTCCAGGTCGAACACGATGGCCTGCAGAGACATGGCTCCTCCACGGGGGATCTCGTCGCGATGACACGTCCATTACCCGGTACGGTCGGCCGGAACCCACACGTCCCCGCTGAGGACGGGCGTAACGGATTTATGCCGCGAATGCGACATGATCCCGTTTCAATCTGGCATCGTGGTCATCCTCCGTCCCCCCTCCGGAGTCACTGCAGAGGAGATCCGCCCATGGTGTTCCTCGGTTTTCTCCTGGTCGCGGCCGCCATCGCAGCCGGTGCCGGCGTCGTCCTGGACAACACCGACGCAGCCGACCTCGTCGTCTTCGGCCAGAGCGTGCCGGGCGTGAACAACGAATGGCAGGTGTTCCTGAGCGGCGCCGGCGTGGCCGTCGTCTTCCTCATCGGCATGATGCTCACCTTCACCGGTGCCGCCCGCCGCATCCGCAACCGCCGGGACTTGCGTGACCTGCGCGAGGAGCACCAGGAGTCGCTGACCACGCTGGAGATGGAGAAGCGCCGCCTGGAGCGGGAGCTCGCCCGCGTCCGGCAGAGCGGCGGCCGGCGCCCCGCGCAGGCCCCGCAGGGCCCGCAGGCGCCGCCCCCCGGGCGGCCCGAGCCGGCCACCACCGCGCCGGGCGGCGTCCGGGTCGCGGGCGGCCGGTCGCGCATCCCCGCCACGTCCCCCTTCTTCGAGCGGAACGACTGAGGACGCGCTAGTACCTGGTGATGACCCGGCCGCCCGCCCGAATCGTCACGGGGAGGGATGCTGTGCGCGGCACGCCCCGGAGATGCTCGTAGTGTGCGGATTCTTTTCAAGGTGGGCATCACCGCGGTCGCCCTGTGGGCCGCCACGGTCCTGATCGCCGGCATCTCGCTCGGCGACCAGACGACCGGCAGGCGCGTCCTCACCCTCGTCGCGGTGGCCGCCATCTTCGGCCTGGTCAACGCCGTCCTCAAACCGATCATCAAGACGCTCGGGTGCGCGTTCTACATCCTCACGCTGGGGCTCATCGGCCTCGTCGTGAACGCACTGCTGCTCATGCTGACGAGCGAGGTCGCGCAACGTCTCGAACTGCCCTTCCACGTGGACGGCTTCTGGCCCGCGTTCTGGGGCGCCATCGTCGTCGGTGTGGTCGGCTGGCTGCTGCACCTCTTCGTCCCGGACGACGACGACTAGGCGCGTGGACGGGACGGAGCGGTTGTACTTCACCATCGGCGACGGCTACGCGCTCTACCAGGGCGGCGTGACGGAGGGGACTCTCCACCGTCACGCCGCCTTTCAGGTGGCCATCGCCGTCCACGGTGAGGTCGCGATGGACGACGCGTCCGGAACCCATCACCGCGACGTGGCGCTGCTCGTGCCGCCCATGGTCGGTCACCGCCTCCACCCGGCGAAGGCCCTGCGCATCTTCTACGTCGAACCCCACTGCGCTTTCGCCGACGAGTTGCGTGCGCTCTGCGGCAGCGGCATCACCCCTGCCCCCGCCATGAGCAGCCTTAGCGAGGCGGACGTGCGAGCCGCCGGCGGCCGTCCGTCCAGCGAAATCGACGGGCGACTACTGGACGCCATGCGCGCCCTGCTGGACGAGCAGACCTCGATGACGGCCCTGGCCGCGCAGGTGAGCCTCTCCCCACAGCGTCTACGCGCCCTGGCGCGGGCAGAACTCGGCATGCCGCTCACCCGCTGGCGCATCTGGCGGCGCCTGGCCCGCTCGGCGGAGGCACTGCGCGAAGGGCAGCCGCTGAGCGTCGCCGCGCTCACGGGCGGTTTCGCCGACCAATCCCACTTCACCCGGGAAATGCGCCGGATGATGGGCCTCACTCCTGCGGAGGCCGTCCGCGCCCTAGCCGCGGCGAGCGGTATAGAGCGAGATCGAGCCGGTGACCGTTGACACCGTCCCCGCCTCCCGCACCTGGCGGAAACCGACCTCGGACATGAGCCCCGGCAAGGCGCCGTCCGCGTTGAACTGCGTGTCCTCACGGCCGTCCGCGAACTGCACCATGCGAAAGGCCAGGCGCATCGGATGGGTGCGCTGCGCCCCGTAATCGGCGACCACGAGCCTTCCGCCGTGCCGCAGCGTTTCGAGCATCGAGACCAGGATCGCCTGCTTCACCGGCACGGGGCACTGATGCAGAACGAGGCTGGACACCACGGTGTCTGCGGACCCGGCGTCCACGATGTCCGTGAGCGCGTCCCCCATACCGGCCCGCCACTCCACCGCTTCGGCACCCGGCTTGCTGCGGGCGATCGCGAGCACCTCCGGATCGGGATCGACGCCGATAACCCGCGCGCCCGGCTCGACCGCGTGCAGCAGCAGGGCCAGCGACCCCGTGCCGCAGCCGACGTCCACGACGACGTCGCCGTCCCGCAGCGCCGCATGCATGGCGACCATGCTCCGCCACAGCCGCTCCCGTGTCAGCGCGATCACGGAGTCGTAGAGGCGGGGCAACGCGAAACGGCCCAATGCGGGCGTGAAGGTCTGCTCGGTCATGGCGGCCAGTGTCGGCCGCTCCACCGTCCCCGGTCTTGAACGAACCGCTCGCGCGGTTAGCCTTCGGCGGCGACGGCGGCGCGCTCGAACGGGCTCAGCTCTGGAGCCGGCCCGCCCGCGTACTCGCGGTACTCCGGCGGCCGCGACCCGAGCGCGCCGACCAGCACCCAGCGGCGCGTCCGGACGGCCCCGATGAGGAACTCGGCGTCCGTCAGCGACCCCGCGTCCGCGGCGATCAACGCGTCGAACTCCTGCTCGGGCGCGGTCAGCGCGGCGCCGAGCGGCGTCCCCACGACGACGTCGGCGGTGCGGAGCAGGACCTCGCCGTCCGCCGCCCGCGTGCCCTCCAGATAGCCGGTGAGCTGCTCGATCCTGGCCATCGCCCGCCGCTGGTGCGCCGGGACGGCGCCGGGGTCCTCGCTCGGATCGGCGCCGCAGATCTCCGCGACGTTCTCCCGCGTCCGGGCCTCGGCCTGCGCGACCGCCTCCAGATCGCTCTCCCGGACCGACATCTCCTCCGACGCCTCGGCGCTTCGCCGGTCGAGCACCGTGGCCGTCTCCGCCGCCCGCGCGGCGGCGGCCTCCGCGTCCGCCCGCGCCCGGCCCACCGCTGCCAGCGCCGCCTCACGGGACGTCCGCGCGGCGGTCGCCCGGCCCTCGATCTCCTGCGCCACCTGCTGCGCGGCACGCGCGCGCACACCCGACTCCGTCGCGTGCTCCACGGCCTCCGACGCCCGCCGGGCGTGCTCCTGGTGCTCGGCCCCGGCCTTCTCCCGCTCGCCCGCCAGCCACGTCAGCTCGGTGCCGAGCCGCTGCTGGGCCTCCTGCGCGTGCTTCAGGCGCGCCCCGCCCTCCGACACGAACGACGCCAGCCCCCGCCGCACCCGCTCCGCGTGCTCGGCGAGGTCCTTGGCCTCCCGCGCGCGCTTGGCCGCCTCGTCCGCCTCCCTGGTCCGCGCCTTGACCTCGGCACGCAGGCTCTTGAGATCGGACGGCGGCGACGCCACATGCAGCTTCTGGCCCAGCGTCATCTTCCTCCGGACCCCCGACAGCGCCGACTCCGCCGACACCAGCCGGTAGTAGGCGGCGTGGCCCTCGGCGGCGGCGTCCGCGTCCGCCGCCGTCAGCCGGTGCGCCTCCTCCGCCGCCCCTGGCAGCGCCTCGCGCGCCCGCGCGAGCTCATCGGTGAGGGACGCCTCCGCCTGCCGCGCGCCCTGCAACTCGGCCTGCGCCGTCTTCGCCCGCTCGTCCAACTGCGCGCACCGCGCGTAGGACGCCTCGGCCGTCCGCGTCATGGCGGTCGCCTCGTCCGCCGCCTGATCGGCCTCCGCCTGGAGCCGGTCCGCCTCAGCGCGCGGCTCCACCAGCTCCGCCTCGGCCTCCTCCTGGACGGTTTCGAGCCGCTCCGCCTCCGCCTCGGCCTCCACCGCCGCCTGCTCGGCCTCCACGGCCATGGAGCGCGCTTCCTCAATGGCGTCCCGCAGCGCCGCCTGCTCGACCTCCAGCTCCTCGCCGCGCCGCAGATTCTCCGCCTGGACGGCCTGGAGCGCCGCCGCGTCCCGCGGCCACTGCTCCAGCCACATCAGCCCGCGCCGCAGCATCCGCACCTCGGTCTCCCAAGCCTGCCGCCACGCATCCCCGACCGGCCGCAGCGCCGCCCCCCGCACCCGACTCTCCGGCGCCGACGCCCCGGCCAACGCCTCCTCCCGCGCGCCGTCACGCAGACCTGGTTCGTCCGAAGGCGTGGTCAGTGCTTCATCCTGCGCGACATACGCGCCCTCGCCCGCCGGCACGGCCAGCGGCTCAGCCCGTGTGACGTCGGATGCGCTGTCGCCTGTTTCCGCTTGGGCCGGGGCAGCGGCCGGTGCATCGCTCTGCGCCGCGTGTGCGTCCTCGTCTGGCGGTATGGGCAGTGGTTCGGCCCGCGTGATGTCAGATGCACTGTCGTCTGCATCCGCTTGGGCCGATGTAGCGGCCGACGTCTCGCCCTGCGCGGCGTGCGTGCTCTCTTCTGGCAGCGCGGGCAGTGGTTCGGCTCTGGTGATGTCGGACGCACTGTCGTCGGCGTCCGCGTGGGGCGGTGCAGTGGCTGGCGTCTCGTCTTGCGCGGTGTGTGTGCTCTCGCCTGGGGGTGCGGGTAGTGGTTTGGCTGGTGTGGTGGCAGACGGTGCGGCAGCGTCGTCCAGGTCGTCTGGGAGTGTGGGGAGTGCTTGGACTCGGGTGGTGTCGGCGGCCGGTTCGTCTGGGAGGGCTGGCAAGGGCTCCGCTCGGGTGACGGCGGAGGCGCTTTCGGCTGGGGTGGACGGGCCGCGTAGGGGCTTGAACTCGACCGTGCCGTGGGACCCCGGTTCTCGTACTGGCGGGGGCTCTGCGGGGGGCGGAGCGTCCTTGATGGGTGGCAATGCGCGGGTCTGGACTGATCGGGCCTCGGCTGTCTCTGGGCGTGTCTCGATCAGCAGGGAGAAGACCTCGGGGTCGTCCTCCATGGTCCGTAGGAGGTCGGCGGCCTGCTCCGGGGTGGGGGCGATGAGGAGGGCGCGCTCGTCCGATGCCGTGAGCTCCTTGATCACCTTCCGGACGGCCTCGGCCTCGGCGCCCGGTTCCACGTGGACGAGGCGCAGGGCCTCGGTCTCCTCCAGCGACGCGGGCGCGACCAGGAAGCGGGCGAGTACCTCCCAGTCGCCCGTGAGGCGCTCGTCCCGCAACGCGCGCAAGGCGGCGATGTGCGGCGCCCAGCCCACCGGTGGGGCGTCTTCGGGCGCCTCCCTGAGTCGCGCGTCGAGCTGCTCGTAGAACTCGCTCAGCGGGCCGTAGACGCTCTCGACCAGTTCGGCGCCGCCCCAGTCGGCGACGTCCGTGCCCAGCGGCGGTGTGGAACCCTCGCCGTCGAGTGGCACGGTCTCCAGCGCGGACCGGACGTCCACCTCGGGTTCGTCTTCCGGAGCGGCCTCCGCGTCGGCCGACGGCGTGGCGGGTTCTGGGGCGGCCGGTGCGTGCGTCGGGTCCTGCTCGTCCGGATCGTTGGCGTCTGCCGGCTGTTTCACGACTTCATCCCGTCCCAGATCGACCCTCCGGGGCCCTTTTTCCCCTTCTGCAGAGGACTAACGTCTCACAGGTCAAGGATCAGCGGTGGCCCGCGAGGGCGGCGTGGTGATCTTCACCGGGGCGGGGTTCGGGGTCGGGGTGGACGACGGCGCCGGACAGGCGCGGCAGCGCGTGCAGCAGGCTGTGCTCGGCGTCCACGGCCACCTTGTGGGCCCGGACGACGGTGCTGGCGGGGTCGACGACGACGTCGCATTCGGCGCGCAGATTGTGGCCGATCCAACGGAGGCGGACGTCGCCCACGGACAGGACGCCCGGGGTGGCGGCGAGGGCGGCTTCGGCGCGGTCGACGAGGTCCGGGTCCACAGCGTCCATCAGGCGGCGCCACACTTCGCGGGCCGTCTGCCAGAGGAGGAACGAGATCGCGACGGTGATGAGCAAGCCCACTACCGGGTCGGCCCAGGGGGCGCCCAGGGCGATGCCCACGGCCCCCAGGAGGACGGCCAGGGAAGCGAAGCCGTCCGTGCGGGCGTGGAGGCCGTCTGCGACGAGGGCGGCCGAGCCTATGCGGCGTCCTACACGGATGCGGTAGCGGGCCACGAGTTCGTTGCCCAGGAAGCCCACCAAGGCGGCGCCGACCACAGCGGGCAGATGGTCCACAGGCTGTGGATGAGCCAGCCGCTCAATGGCCGCGTAGCCCGCGATGACACAGGACGCGGCGATCGCCAGCACGATGACGACGCCGGCGAGGTCTTCGGCACGCCCGTAGCCGTAGGTGTAGCGGCGTGTAGGCGGGCGCCTGCCGAGGAGGAACGCGATCCCCAGCGGGACGGCCGTCAGCGCGTCCGCCGCGTTGTGGAGGGTGTCGCCCAGGAGCGCCACCGAGCCGGTGAGCGCGACCACCGCCGCTTGGAGGACGGTGGTCGCGCCCAGGCCCGCGAGTGAGATCCACAGGGCGCGCAGGCCCTGCGCGCTGGCCTCCAGTGCCGAGTCCACCTTGTCGGCCGCCTCGTGGGAGTGCGGACGCAAACCGTGCCCGTGGCCGTGCCCGTGCCCGTGGCTGTGCTTCCTCATAGGTCCACGATGAACCACGAATCCCGTTGCAGCACCTCGACAACTGCGCTGTCGTCGCAGGTACGCGGCCTGTGTCAGTGCGGGTTCGTCGCCAGTAGCTCCGCCAGGAGGTCGTCCAGGGTGACGATGCCCGCGAACTCGCCGCGCTCGTCGTTCACCACGGCGAGCTGGGCGCGGTCGCGGCGCATGCGGCTGACCGCGTCCAGGACGGTCGTCTCCGCCGTCAGGACGGGCGCCGGGTGCGCCAGGTCGTCGGCGCGGCGGTCCCCGTCCGGCTCGGTGATGGCGGCCCGGACGTGCACGATGCCGGTCATCGCCCCGTCCCCGGACCGGACGAGCAGCCGGTTGTGGCCGCTCGCGGTGGCGGTCCGGCGGATCTGCGCGGCGGTCGCGTCCGCGCCGATCGTCGTGACGGACGTGGCGGGCACGACGAGCCGCCCGACGGTCGCCTCCCGGGCGGAGATGGCGCGGCGGAGCAGCTCGTGGTCGTGCCGCCCGATGAGGCCGAGGCGGCGCGACTCGCCGACCAGGTGGCTGAGCCGGGCCGGGTCGGTGTGGCTGTCCAGCTCGTCCTTGGGCGTGACGCGGAAGAGCCGCAGCAGCGCGTTCGTCGTCGCGTTCAGCGACGACAGGATCGGCCGCGACACCTTCGCGAACGCGCGGAACGGCAGCGCCAGGATCAGCGCCGACCGCTCCGGGTGCGCGATCGCCCACGACTTCGGCGCCATCTCCCCGATGACCATGTGCAGGAACGTCACCACGGCGAGCGCGGTGCCGAGCGCGATGGCCGTGACGCCCGCCTCGGGGACGCCGAGGGCGTGCAGCGGCGGTTCGAGGAAGTGCTCGAACGCGGGCTCGGTGACGATCGCGAGGCCCAGCGAGCACATCGTGATGCCGAACTGCGCTCCGGCGAGCATCAGCGACAGCTCCCGGACGCCCGCGACGGCGGCGACGGCGGGGCGGCTGCCCTTGGCGGCGGCGCGTTCCAGCTGCCCGCGGTTGGCGGCGACGAGCGCGAACTCGGCCGCGACGAAGAAGCCGTTCCCGAGCAGCAGCAGGACGGTGATCAGCAGCGACGGCAGCGGGCTCATGACACCTCCACCGACGGCGAGCGCGGCGCCGGGACGGCCGCCGGGGCCGTCCTGATCAGGATCTTCTCGGCGACGCGGCGGGCCAGGCTGACGACCTCCAGCTCGACGGAGCCGCTGTCGAGGGCGACGGTGAGGCGGTCGCCGGCGCGCGGGAGGCGGCGCAGCTCGGCCATGACGAGCCCGCCGATGGTGTCGTAGGCGTCGCCCTCCGGCAGGCCGAGCCCGGTGAGTCGGCCGACCTCGTCGATGCGCATGCCGGCGTCGACGAGCCAGGACCCGTCCGGCCCGGACGTCGGGACGACCTCGAACCCGTCGGTCTCGTCGGTGATCTCGCCGACCAGCTCCTCGGCGACGTCCTCGAAGGTGAGGATGCCGGCGAGGCCGCCGTACTCGTCCACGACGCAGGCGAACTCCTGCCGGGAGTCGCGCATGTGCTCGATGACCCCGTACAGCGGCTGGCTGCCGGGGACGAGCAGCGCGGGGCGGGCGATCTCGCCGACCGGGGTGGCCGGGTCGAGGGTGTCGTCGGCGACCTCGCGGACGCCCGCGACGCCGACGACGTCGTCGACCTCCGTCCCGTAGACGGGGTAGGCGCTGTGCCCGGTCTCCCGGATCAGCGCGATCAACTCGCCGACGGGCGCGGTCGAGGGCAGCGCGCGGACCTGCGGGCGCGGCACCATGACCTCGTCGGCCGTCAGGTCGCCGAAGGACAGGGCCCGGTCGAGCAGGCCGGACAGGTCGGCGGGCAGGTGCCCGGTGCTGCTCGACCTGCCGATGATGTCGCCGAGCTCCTCCAGCGTCGCTCCGCTGTGCAGCTCCTCCACGGGCTCGACGCCCACGGCGCGCAGCAGCCGCTCGGCGGCGCGGTCGAACAGCCGGATGATGGGGCCCGCGACCGTCAGGTACACGAGGGTGGACGACGCCAGAGCGCGCGCGAGCGACTCCGCCCGCGCCAGCGCGAGGTTCTTGGGGAACAGCTCGCCCAGAAGCATCTGGATGAGCGTCGCCAGGACGAAGCCCGTCGCGAGTGCGATCGCGCCAGTGGCGCCTACGGGGACGCCCAGCACCTCAAGCAGCGGCTGTATCAGCTCTGCGAGGGCGGGCTTGGCGATGAAGCCGACGACCAGAGTCGTCATCGTGATGCCGAGCTGCGCGCCCGACAGCATGAACGACACCCGGCTGATGACCTTCAGCGCTCTCTTGGCGGACGTGTCGCCGCTCTCGGCGGCCTGCTCCAGGGTCGCGCGGTCCGCGGCGACGTAGGCGAACTCCTGGGCGACGAAGTACCCGGTGGCGGCGGTGAGAAGGATCACCGCGAGCACTCCCAGCACCGCGGTCAGCATGGGGCACCGGGTCTATGACTGGGGTCCGACACTGCGGACTCACCACTCCTCTCGTAGACGGACTACCTGTCGTAACGTCACTTCGGTCAACGACGTTCCCGGTCCAAAGGGTACGGCTCGGCGCCCGCCCGCGCCTTGCCGCGTGCGCACGGCTTGCGCCGCGGGCATGGGCGAAAGCACCTTGTCTGGGTTAGTGTCACGGATCACACTTGTATGCGAGCGAACGTCCGATAGTGGTCCGGTCCGTGCTCCCAGACCGGCACCGCCGAAGGGCATGCTCGGGGGGACCGGAGAAGCGAACGCGGGGCAGACGTTGGACCAGAGCGGGGCCGGGGCCGCCGCGCCCATGAGTCGTGAAGGCGTCGACCATGCCCTCCGCACGCTCCGCGACGAGCGCGAGCGCATCGCCGCGTCCCTGGTCGAACTCGACCGCCAGCCCGGCGTCCGGCTGCTGACGGGCGCGCGGCTCACCGGCGAGACATGGCGCCGCTGGGAGGACGCGCAGGCCCGGCTGACGACGCTGTGGCGGCTCTTCGACGCCTACCAGAGCGTCCTGGACGAGGCGTGCGAGCTGCGCGAACGCTCGGCCCGGCCGGACGCGGCGACGCTGACGGAGCTGTCCGGGCTGCTGTCGGGATGCTCGGTGGAACTGCCCGACGGGGAGATCCCGCTGGAGCACCGCACGCTGCTCGGGCCGCAGGAGGAACGGATCACGTTGGACGAGGCCGTCGCGATGATGTCGGACGCGTACGAGTTCGTCGCGGGGGAGGTCGCCGCCGCCGACGCGGCCTGGACGGTCCTGCTGGTGCCGCTGGAGGAGGCCGAGGAGAGCTGGCGGGCCGCGACGCGGCTCGCGCACACGCTGGACGGCACCCGCCACCCCGAGCTGGACCGGGTCGGCCGGGAACTGACCGCGCTCGGCCGCGTCGTCCGCACCGACCCGCTGTCGCTCGTCCGCGACGGCCGCCCCGACACCGCCCGCCTCGACCGCGTCCGCACCGTGCTGACCGCGCTCGGCGACGAGCTCGCCGGGGTCGCCCGGATGCGGGACGAGTACGCCGACCTCGTCGCCCGGATCACGGCCGTGATCGAGGAGACGGAGGAGACCGGGCGGCGGGCCCTCGACACCTACGCGACCGTCCTCGCCAAGATCCACTCGCCGAACCTGCCGGCGCCGCCGGAGGGCCTCGGCGCGGCCCTGCGCGACCGGCTCGCCGCCCTCGAACGGCTCCGCGAGGCGGGCCGCTGGGTGGAGATGGCGGGCCGCTTCGCCGAGCTGGAGCGCGCCGCCGAGGACGCGCTGGAACGGGCACGCGGTGAGCTGCGTCTCAGTGCCGGCCTGCTGGACCGGCGCGGCGAGCTGCGCGGCCGCCTCGAGGCGTACCGCGCGAAGGCGGCCCGGCTCGGCCTGGCCGAGGACGAGCTGCTCACCGGCCTGTACGGGGAGGCCCGCGAAGTGCTGTGGACGGCCCCCTGCGACCTGCGCCGCGCGACGGCGCTGCTGGCCGAGTACCAGCGGGCGATCAGGGTGACCGAGACCGAGACGGGGACGCGGCGATGAACCGATGCACCCAGCCCGGCTGCACGGGCCAGGTGGACGCGGACGGCTTCTGCGACGTCTGCGGCATGGCCCCGGCTCCCGCTCCCGCTCCCGGCCCGGCTGCCGCCCCGGCTTCGGGCCCCGCTTCGGCTTCCGTGCCTCCGCCCGCCGAGGCCCCGCCCCCGAGCCGTCCCACCCCCACCCCGGCCCCCGCACCCGCGGGCCCGGCCGCCGCCGGTCCGGCGCAGGGCGGGTACTCGCGCGCGGCGCCCGCCCGGGTGCCGGTCGCCGCCGTCACCACGCAGACGCCGTTCGCGCCGCCGACGAGCAGGGAGCCCCGCACGTCCGCGCCGAGCGGCACGGCCGGCGGCACCGCCGGCGGCTCGGCGGGGTCCGGCCGCGGGACGGTCGGGTCCGGCCGGACGGCCTCGCGCGGCGGCACCCGCGGCACCGGATCCAGCGGCTCGGCCCGGCGCGGGATGCTCGGCGCCGGGCTCGTCGAGGTCCCGCCCGTCCCGGCCCGCGACCCCGCCTCGGCGATCATGGAGAACCCGGAGGTGCCGGAGAACCGGCGCTTCTGCAGCCGCTGCGACGAGAAGGTCGGCCGCAGCCGCAACGGGCGCCCCGGCCGTACCGAGGGGTTCTGCCGCAGCTGCGGGCACCCGTTCTCGTTCACCCCGAAGCTGCGCGCGGGCGAACTGGTCGGCGGCCAGTACGAGGTGCTCGGCTGCCTCGCGCACGGCGGCCTCGGCTGGGTGTACCTGGCCCGCGACCACAACGTCAGCGAGCGCTGGGTCGTGCTGAAGGGCCTGCTCGACACCGGGGACGCCGACTCGCTCGCCGCCGCGACCGCCGAGCGCGCGTTCCTCGCCGAGGTCGAGCACCCCAACATCGTCAAGATCTACAACTTCGTCCGGCACGGCGACTCCGGCTACATCGTGATGGAGTACGTCGGCGGGCGCTCGCTGAAGGACATCCTGCTCAGCATCCGCGCCGACCACGGCGACCAGGCGTCGCTGCCGCTCGGCCAGGTGATCGCGTACGGGCTGGAGGTGCTGAGCGCCCTCGGCTACCTGCACGGCGTCGGGCTGCTGTACTGCGACTTCAAGCCGGACAACGCGATCCAGTCCGAGGAGCAGCTCAAGCTGATCGACCTCGGCGGGGTCCGCCGCGCGTTCGACGTGGACAGCCCGATCTTCGGGACGCCCGGCTACCAGGCCCCCGAGATCGGCTCGCAGGGCCCGTCGGTCACCTCCGACCTCCACACGGTGGGCCGGACGCTCGCCGTCCTCAGCTTCCCGTTCCGCGGCTACACCGGGCGGCACCTGCGCAGCCTGCCGCCCCGCCACGAGGTCCCGGTGTTCCAGCGGCACGAGTCCTACCACCGGCTGCTGCGGCGGGCCACGCACCCCGACCCGACCCGGCGGTTCCAGAGCGCCGCCGAGATGGCCGAGCAGCTCACCGGCGTCCTGCGCGAGGTGCTGGCCGCCGAGGACGGGCGCCCCCGCCCCGCGCCGTCGCCGCTGTTCGGGCCGGAGCAGGCCACGGCCGGCGCCGAGATCGTCACCGCCCTGGACGGCGCGCCGTCGACGATCCTGGTGCCGCTGGAGCCCCGGGCCGCCGCGGCGGCGCTGCCCGTCCCGCTGGTGTCGGCCGCCGACCCGGCCGCCGCGTTCCTGTCCGGGCTCACCGCCCGCGACCCGGCCGAGCTGGCCGCCGCGCTCGGCTCGGCCCCCGTCGCGTCCCGTGAGGTGCGGCTCGCGCTGGTGCGCGTCCGCATCGAGCTGGGCGACCTCGACGGCGCCGCCCGGCTGCTGGAGGAGATCGCCGCCGAGGCCCCCGACGACTGGCGCGTCGACTGGTACCGGGGCGTCCGCGCCCTCGCCGGCGGGCAGGGCGGCGAGGCCGTCGCCGTGTTCAACGACCTGTACGACCTGGCACCCGGCGAGCAGGCGCCGAAGCTGGCGCTCGCGTTCTGCTACGAGACGCTGGGCGACACGCGCAGCGCCAGCCACTACCACCAGACGGTCTGGCGCACCGACCCCACCCACGTCAGCGCCGCGTTCGGGCTGGCCCGCACCTCTCTCGCCGCCGGCGACCGGGCCGCCGCCGAACGCGTCCTGGACTCGGTCCCCCGCATCTCCAGCCACTACCTGGCCGCGCAGCTCGCCGCCGTCGCCACGGTCGTCCGCGGCCGCAGCCCCGGCGAGCTGAACGCCGCCGTGCTCATCGAGGCGGGCCGCCGCCTGGCCTCGCTGCGCCTCGACACCGAGCGGGCCGCCGCGTTCACCGCCGAGGTCCTGGCGGCCGCCCTCGCCTGGCTCCGCGCGGGCCGCGCGCCGATCCCGGCCGGCGTCCGGCAGCGGATCCTCGGCACCGACATGACCGAGGCCGCCCTGCGCGCCAAGCTGGAGGACACCTACCGCGTCCTCGCCAAGCTCGCCGACGACGCCGAGCACCGGCACGCGATGGTCAAACGCGCCAACGCCGTCCGCCCGAGGACGCTCTTCTGACCTTGACGTCCTCCCCGCCCGAAGGCGGGGATTCTAACCCGTCCCCTACGAAGGCAGGAGAGCAGGTTGAGGTTCGCGGTTCACCGGCCGGGCCATCGCCCTGCCTCCCCGCGCGGCCACCGTGCGTCCCACGGCGGTGTCTTTGATGTTGCGGGCGGCGTTGATGTCGGCGTTGGCCCGGTGCCCGCAGGCGACGCATCGGAACACCGCTTGGCTCTCGCGGTTGTCCGGGGCGCGGTGCCCGCAGGCGTTGCAGGTCTGCGACGTGTAACGCGGGTCGACTCGGACGACGCGTCCGGGTGCCTTGTGTTCCAGCCGGGTGACGAGCCGGCCCCACCCCGCCGCGAGGATCGAGCGGTTGAGCCCGGCCTTGGCCCGAACCCCGGTGCCGGGTGCGTCGATGGTGCCGCGGGCCGACCGGGTCATCCCGGCGATGTTGAGGTCCTCGACGGCGATCAGGTCGAAGCGGCGCGCCAGATCCGTCGAGGTCTTCTCCACCCAGTCCTTGCGGCGGTCGGCCTCACGTGCTCTGAGCCCGGCTATGGCGGCCTTGACGCGGGCACGGCGGTTCGAACCCGGGTTCGCACGGGCCAGGCGGCGCAGCAGCCGGTGCAGCCGCTCGGCCTCACCCGGCGTCAGGCCCGGCACGGTGCTGGTCTGGCCGGTGGACAACGCGGCGGACACGGCCACGCCCCGATCCACACCGACCGCCTCACCGTTACCGGGCGCGGGCACCGGGTCGGGGATCGTGGCGAATGCGACGTGCCAGCGTCCGGCGCGGTCGCGGGTCATTCGGAACGATTTCACCCCGGGCGGGACGGGGCTGGACCAGCGGAACCGCACCCAGCCCACTTTGGGGACCCGCACCTCACCGGTGCGGCGGCCCAGCCGCCGCACATCCCACGCACGGCCGCGCACCCCGACGATCCGGAAACCCTCGTGCACCCCGGCCTTACGCCACGTCGGACGCCGGTGCGTGCCCGCGAAGAAGTTCGCCATCGCCTGCGCGAAGTCCCGAAGCGCCTGCTGCTGCACTGTCTGCGAACCGGCCGCCAGCCACCCGAACGCGGCACGAGCCTCGGTCAACTGCCGGGCCTGCGCGGCATACCCCGGCGCCGGACCCCGCCGAGGCGTCCACCATGCCTGCTGCTCCACAGCCAAATTCCATACGAACCGGGCATGCGAGCAGTGCTCCAGCAGCCCAGCCTCCTGGGCAGGGGTCGGGCACAGCCGGTACCGGGACACGCACCGACCGTACCGACCGCCACCGACAGAACCCGGAGAGTCAACGTGCCCGAGCATCCCGCGTTTCCTCCCCGCCCTGAAGGACGGGGTCTCCACGCTGCAGGTATCAGATGAACGCCCCCCAGCGCACCCCCATCGCGCCCTGCCCCGCCTGCGTCGAGCCCGCCCAGACCCGAGACCGCTACCGCGACGTCGGGCTGCGGCGGCGGTGGAACGAGGACGCGGTCGCGCTGGGCGGCGACGGTCCGGACGATGCGGCGCGGCGGCTGCTGCGGGCGGCGCTGGACGCGGGCGGCCACGACAACGTGACGGTGGCGGTGCTGCCCAGCCCGCCGCCCGGAGCCGGGAGAGAGCGGGGCTGATGAGCGGGTTTCCGGAGTTCACCGTCCGTGTGGACCAGAACGCCTACCTTCCGGCGGGCGGGCGGGAGATGCACGCGATCGTGACCGTGGAGGCGCGCTCGTCCGGCGGCGGCGGTGGAGGCGGTGGCGGAGGCGGCGGGGCCGGCGGCGCTCCGGCGGCGGAGATCATCCTCGTCGACACGTCGGGGTCGATGTCGTACCGGGGCAAGATGGCGGCGGCGAAGCGCGCCGCGCGGGCCGCGGTGAACGTGCTGCGGGACGGCGTGCACTTCGCGGTCGTCGCGGGCGCGAACCGGCCGCGGATGGTCTACCCGCAGGGGGAGCGGCTCATCGCGGCGGACGAGGCGTCCCGGCGCGGCGCGGTGAACGCGATCGGGCGGCTGGAGGCGGCCGGCGGGACGGCGATCGGGTCGTGGCTGCGGCTCGCCGAGCGGCTGTTCGCCGGGCACGACGACGCCGTCCGGCACGCGATCCTGCTGACCGACGGCAAGAACCAGCACGAGTCCGAGGAGGAGCTCGACGCGGCGCTGGCGGCGTGCACCGGGAAGTTCCTGTGCGACGCGCGGGGCGTCGGCACCGACTGGGAGGTCGCCGAGCTGCGCAAGATCACCTCGGCGCTGCTGGGCGGGTTCCTGGACGTCCCCGACCCCGCCGACCTGGAGGCCGACTTCCTGGCGATGACGCGCGCCGCGATGGGCAAGGAGGTCGCGGACGTCGCGATGCGCGTCTGGACCCCGCGGCAGGCGCGGCTCCAGTTCGTCAAGCAGATGGTCCCGGCCGTGGAGGACCTGACCGACCGCCGTGTGGACTCGGGCGCGCAGACGGGCGACTACCCGCTCGGCGCGTGGGGGAGCGAGTCCCGCGAGTACCACCTGTGCGTCGAGGTGCCGCCCGGCGACATCGGGCGGCAGATGCGGGCGGCGGGGGTGAGGCTCCTCGCGGGCGACCAGGTGCTCGGGTCCGGGAACATCCTCGCCGAGTGGACGGACGACGAGGCCCGCTCGACCGCGATCAACCGGCGGGTCGCGCACCACACCGGGCAGTCGGAGCTCGCGGAGGCGATCCAGGAGGGCCTGGAGGCGCGGCGCCGCGGCGACGAGGACACCGCGACCGCCCGGCTCGGCCGCGCGGTCGTGCTGGCGCGGGAGGTCGGGAACGAGCAGATCTCCGGCCTGCTCGGCCGGGTCGTGGACGTGGTGGACGAGGCGTCCGGCACCGTCCGGCTGAAGCGGGACGTGGCGAAGGCGGACGAGATGTCGCTCGACACCCGGTCCGTCCGGACCGTCCGAACCCGGCACGGCGACGAGGCGGGAGGCTGAGGCCCATGCCGGTCTGCCCGAACGGGCACACGTCCGCGGACGGTCGGTACTGCGACGTCTGCGGCGACGCCATCCCCGCCCCGCCGTCAGCCCCCGCGCCGTCAGCCCCCGCGCCGTCAGCCGCCGACCCGGCCGAGCCGCCGGTGTGCCCGCACTGCGGGACGCCCCGCTCGGGCCGCTTCTGCGAGGCCGACGGCTACGACTTCGACACCGGCACCCTCTATACGGTCGAGCTGTCGATCGACCGCGCGGCGCGGGCGGTGCCGCTGGTGCCGCAGCCCCGCACCGGCAGCGCCCCGGCCGTGTCGTCATGGCCGTCGGCGCTGGTCGCGGCGGACCGCGCCTACTTCGACGCGGTCCTCGCCGAGATGGGGCCGGACGCTGCGGGCCTGACGTTCCCGCCGTACTGCCCGGAGCGCCGCGTCCCGCTGCGCGGCGGGCAGGTCCGGATCGGGCGGCGCAGCGCGTCCCGCGGGCTCCTCCCGGAGATCGACCTGGGCGCGCCGCCCGAAGACCCCGGCGTGTCGCATCTGCACGCCGTCCTGCTGGCGCAGCCGGACGGCTCCTGGAACCTCGTCGACCCCGGTTCGACGAACGGCACCACGGTGAACGGCGGGACCGAGCCGATCCCGGTGAACGTGCCGGTGCCGATGCGTGACGGCGACCGCATCCATGTGGGCGCTTGGACGACCATCACGCTGTCCTTGCAGGAGGGCCCGCCATGACGATGAGTCCCGCGCAGCCGGCGGTTCCCGCTCCCCGGACGCCCCCCGCCCCAGTGCCCCCCGCCCCGTCTCCCGGCCCGGCCCCCACCGATGCGAAACCGCAGCGCGGCGGCCGTCTGCGGGCGTTCTTCCGGGGCGGCTGGACGCGGACGATCCCCGGCCGCATCCGCGCCCACGCGGTGCTCTGCCTCGCCGCGCTGATCGCGCTGCTGGCGGTCCTCGCCGTCGCGATCGGGAACGCGCGCGACTCCGTCCAGACGATCGGGCACGACGCGGGCCCGCAGGTCGTCGCGACGGGCACGCTGTACTTCGCGCTCAGCGACATGGACGCGCAGGTGTCGAACATCCTGCTGATCGGCCGCGAGCACAACCTCGGCATCGGCTACGACGCGTCGCTGCGGACGTACGAGAAGCGCCGCGCGGACGCCCACGCCGCGGCGGTGCAGGCCGCGCAGCTCGCCGGCCGCGACCCCGCGCTGAAGCTGACCGTCCAGGAGGTGCTGGACGGCCTCGGCCGCTACGAGTGGCTGGTCGGCCGGGCGATGCAGCTCGACGCCCAGTCCGACCACGCGCCGGGCGAGCTGCCGCCCCAGGTCATCAACGCCTACCGCGAGGCGTGCGACCTGATGAAGCTGCAACTGCTCCCGAAGGCGTACAACATCACGCTCGACAGCGGCGCGCACGTCCGGCAGTCGTACGAGACGAAGCGCACGGCGGTCCTCGCGGGCCGCACCTGGGTCGCCGTCACCGGCCTGCTCGTGCTGCTGCTCCTGATCGCGACGCAGCTGTACCTGGCGCGGACGTTCCGCCGCATGCTGAACCCGGCGCTGGTGCTGGCGACGCTCGGCACGATCGTCCTGACCGCCGTCGGCGCGGGCCTGCTGACGGCGCACGCGGGCCACATCAAGAAGGCCAAGGAGGACGGGTTCGACTCCATCCTCCAGCTGTCGCGGGCGCGGGCGATCAGCCACAGCGCGTTCGCCGACGAGAGCCGCTACCTGCTCGACCCGGGCCGCGCCGACACCTACGAGCAGACCTACCTCGACAAGTCCCTGGCGGTGATCTACCCGGACCTCGGCGACAAGCCGGTGAACCTGGAGAACTACTACGCGGGCCTGGAGCAGAAGGTCGCCCCGTACAAGCCGGGGCGGGGCGCCGTCCCGTTCCTCGGCTTCTTCGGGGACGAGGCGCGCACGACCGACAAGGGGCGTGAAGCGGACACGCTGGCGAAGACGCTGGCGGCGTACCGGGTCGTCCAGCGCAACGACGCCGAGATGCGGCGGCTCGCGGCGTCCGGGAACCGGGCCGGCGCCATCGACCTGCGGATGGGCCGCACGTCCAACGCCATCCGCGACTTCGGCGCCTACGACGCGGCGCTCAGCGCGCTGACGGCCGTCCACCAGGACGCCTTCGACAAGGCCATCGCGGACGCCGACGGCGGGCTGCGCGGCTGGAACGCCGTCCCGCCCGTCGGGACCGCCGTCATCGCCCTGCTGGTGCTCGCGGGGATCCGTCCCCGGCTGGCCGAGTTCCGCTGACCGGAGGAGAGCAGCAGACCATGCGCGCCACCACCACGTTCACCCGGGCCGCGGCCGCCGCCGTCCTGGCCGCCTCGGTGCTCGCGGGCTGCGGCCTCGGCGGCACCGAGAAGACGTCCGTGGCCGGCAAGGACTCGCTGGTCATCGGCGTGAAGGAGGACCAGCCTGCGCTCGGCGTCAAGCGCCCGGACGGGACGTACGAGGGCTTCGACGTCGACGTCGCCACCTACATCGCGGGGCGGCTCGGCGTCCCGAAGAGCCGCATCACGTGGCGGACGACGAACTCGTCCGTCCGCGAGGAGGCGCTCGCCAAGGGCACCGTCGACATGATCGTCGCGACGTACTCGATCACCCCGAAGCGCAAGATGAAGGTCACCTTCGGCGGGCCATACTACGTCGCCCACCAGGACACCTTCGTCCGCGCCGACGCCGGCGCGATCCGCGACGTCCGCGACCTGAAGGACAAGCGGATCTGCGAGGTGACCGGCTCCAACTCCTGGCGCCGCGTCATCGAGGAGCGCAAGGTCGCCGCGAAGCCGGTCACCGTGGGCACCTACGGCGCCTGCATGGACGCCCTCGCCGCCGGCCGGCTGGACGCGGTGTCGACCGACGACCTGATCCTCGCCGGGTTCGCCGCCGGCCGCCCCGGCCGCATGATCAACGCGCCGTTCACCGACGAGAAGTACGGCGTCGGCCTCAAGAAGGGCGACCTGAAGGGCTGCGAGGAGGTCAACCGCGCCATCACCGCGATGTACCAGGACGGCACCGCCGAGCGCCTGCTCACCAAGTGGTTCGGCAAGTCGGGCCTGAAGCTGACGACGAGCGTCCCCCAGTTCGAGGGCTGCACCTGACGCCTCGGGCCGCCCCGCCGGGTCAGGGGGTCGTGGTGGACGGGAACGACACGATCGCCTCGCGCAGCGTGTCGAAGATCGGGATGAACTTGTCGATCCCGGTGATGCGGAAGACCCGCTGGACGCGCGGCGGCAGCGCCACCAGCGCGATGTGGGAGCCGCGTTCCATCGCGCGGCGGTTGGCGGCGACGAGCGCGTTCAGGCCCGTCGAGTCGCAGAAGGTCACCTCGCGCATGTCGACGACCATCGGCTCGCCCGTGTCGACGACCTCGAAGAGGGTCTCCTCGAAGCGCGTCCGTGACACCACGTCGATGTCGCCCTGCACGCGCACGACCGCGCAGCGGTCGTCGCGCATCAGGCTGATGTCGAAGTCCATGGTCACCTCACGCCCCACTCCGGTGGTACCCGGCCATCTCAGGTGACTCCTCAGGATCGCGCACCCGTGCCCGCATTCCAAGCTCTCACCGGGAATCGGGACCGGGCCCGCCGCCCGCGTCCCGGACCGTAACGCCGTACCGGACGCCCCTGCCGGTCCCACGTCCAGACTCTACCCGACATGCCGTCCGGGGCGTCCGGATGCGTCCGGGGTCATCCGGGAAACGGAGGCAATAACTTACTCAAGAGAAACTTACTGAAGGGTAAGAATGGCCCGGCAATCCCGTGCGCAGCCCGTTTGACCTGGGCTTTGGCCATTTCTTACCCGCCTCCCGGCCGGAAAGACGGACACTGACCCGGGCCCGGATCGGCGCAGAGGTTACAGTGGCGGTGGCGAATTCGGGAGGCTTGGTGTTCTACACGTTCATGACGCGGGTCGTGCGTCCGATCCTCTGGCTGCTGTTCCGGCCCCGGGTGGTCGGCGGCGAGAACGTGCCGGCCTACGGGCCGCTGATCGTGGCGAGCAACCACCTGTCGTTCATCGACAGCTTCATCATCCCGCTCGCGGTGCCGCGCCCGGTCACCTACATCGCCAAGGCCGACTACTTCGAGGGCGGCGGGCTGAAGAAGGGCTTCGTCCGCTGGTTCCTCACCAACCTCGGGCACGTCCCGGTCCGCCGCGGCGCCCGCCGCGCCGCGATGGGCGCGCTGGAACAGGCCGCCGAGGTCCTCGACAACGCCGGCGCGTTCGCGATCTACCCGGAGGGCACCCGCTCCCCGGACGGCCGCCTCTACCGCGGCCGGACGGGCGTCGGCTGGCTCGTCCTGGAGTCCGGCGCCCGCGTCCTGCCGGTCGCCCTGGAGGGCACCGAGAAGATCCAGCCCATCGGCGCCGGGTTCCCGCGCGTCTTCGGCCCCCGCCCCACCGTGCGGATCGGCCCCCCGATGGACTTCTCCCACTACCGCGACCTGCCGCCCGCCAAGGCCCGCCGCGCCATCACCGACGAGATCGTCGAGACCATCCAGAAGATGTCCGGCCAGGACTACGCGGCCGAGTACAACGACCGAGCCGAACAAACCTGACACCGCCCTCCGCTCCGCTGGCGCTCCGCTGCGGTCGGTGTGTGAGTGCGCCACGCCGTTCGGTGTTCGTGCGCTGCGCCGGGCTTGTCTTTGCGGTTTCGTGGTCGGGGCGTGTCGTCCGGGGTCCGGCGCGGGGTTCGGGTCGTAATGTCGCGGGATGGGGCAGAGGAGTCTGGCGGTCGTGGTGGCCGGGGTGTCCGTCGTCGCGGTCGCCTGCGGGGGCGGCGGGGAGCGGGCGCGGGAGGTGGGCGGTACCGCGCGGGCCGAGGTCGCGGGCATCGGGTTCACCTCCGACCAGCTGGCGCAGGCGCTGCTCGGCGAGGCCCCGGGCTACCGGCGGGCCGGTGAGCCCGACTCCGGCGAGTACGGGTCGCTGAAGGCGATCCAGAACGCCGCCAGGCTGCAGCGCGAGGCGACCCTGGACAAGCCGCGGTGCGGGGCGTCGCGTCCCGGCGGGACCGTGGCCGGCGACGTTCCGGCCGCCCTGGTCTCCTTCACCGGCACCGCCGGGCAGACCGCCACCGAGACGCTGATGGGCATGTCCGCCGCCGACGCGGAGAAGCAGGTCAACGCGCGCGTCCCGTCGGGGTGCCTGAGGTTCCGCACGAAGGTCGGCTCGCAGTGGGCCGAGCACCGCGTGGTCGAGACGCCGAAGGGCGACATCGGGGAGGGCTCGCGCACCGTCGGGGTCAGCACGACCGGCGGCGACGCCCGCGCCCGCACCTGGTACGTGGTGTTCCGCGGCCGGCACTACCTCGCCACCGTCACGGTCTTCGGCCCGACCGCCACCCGCGAGGACGCCGAGCGGCTCGCCCGCGAGGCGCACGAACAGGCCGAGCGCGTGCTGCCGTGAGTCACGCGGCTCGCCGCCGGTCTCGCCGAGCGGATACGGTTCGGCTTACACGGGGCGGACGCCCCGGGCTCGTTCCCAGCGGGGGTGTGCTTGATCGGTAGGGAGGGCCGGGTCACCGGTCGGATCGGTCCAGGGCTCGTCGGCGAGGTCATGATCCCCATCCGCGGCGGGGTCGAGGCGTTCTACGCCCACCCCGTGGACCCGCGCGAGGAGATCGGCGTCGGCTCGATCATCGTGGTGGTCGAGTACCACCCGCCCCGGACGGTGTACGTGGCGCCCGCGCTGCCCCAGTGACGTGCCGCCCCGGTGACCCATTGGCCCGATGAGGCCATCCGCGGGGAGAACCGAACGCGCCGCCCGCGCGTCTGAGGGGAAACGCGGCCGGACTTGTACCGCCCGCGCCGATATCTGAAGAGGAGGCCGCATGCCCGTGCTCGCCGTGGCGATCGGCGTCGCCGTCGCCGTCATCGTGTTGATCATCTTGTTCAAGATGGTCTGGCGGGTCGCCGAGCCGAACGAGGCTCTGATCATTTCCGGGCTCGGCGCCAAGTCCAAGCCGATCGACGGCGTGGACAGCCTCGGATTCAAGATCGTGACCGGCAAGGGGACGTCCGTCCTGCCCGGCTTCCAGGTGTCGCGGCGGCTGCAGCTCGACAGCCGCGCCGCCAACCTCGAAGTGAGCTGCGTGACGCAGCAGGGCATCCCGGTCAAGGTGCGCGGCGTGGTCATCTACAAGGTCGGCGACGACCTGGTCTCGATCGCGAACGCGGCGCGGCGGTTCCTGGAGCAGCAGTCGTCCATGGACGGCGCGATCCACGAGCTGTTCACCGGTCACCTGCGCTCCATCATCGGCAACCTCACCGTCGAGGACCTGATCCTCAACCGCGAGCGCCTCACGTCCGAGACGCGCAGCTCCGCGGCCGACGAGATGAGCAAGCTCGGGCTGGTCGTCGACTCCCTGCAGATCCAGGAGATCGACGACGAGACCGGCTACATCACCAACCTGGGCCGTCCGCACGCCGCGAAGGTCGCCGCCGCCGCCCGCATCGCCGAGGCCGAGCGCAACCAGGAGGCCACCGAGCGGGAGCAGGAGACCGAGCGGCAGAACGCCGCGGTCATCCGCGACACCGAGATGAAGAAGGCCGAGTACGAGGGCCAGGTGCAGCAGGCCGCGCAGCAGGCCCGGCAGGAGGTCATCCTCAAGGAGACCCGCAACGCCGAGCTGGAGGCCGAGCGCACCGAGAAGCGGCTGGAGAGCGAGGTCCGCAAGCCGGCGGACGCCAAGGCGTACGAGCAGGTGAAGCTGGCCGAGGCCGAGCGCGAGGAGCGCATCTCCTACGCGCAGGCCGCGGCGACCGAGGTCCAGCTGAAGGCGCAGCGGGAGTCGGAGGCCATCCGGCTGCTCGGTGAGGCCGAGGCGGACGCGACCCGCCAGAAGGGCCTCGCCGAGGCCGAGGCGATCAAGGCCCGCGGGGAGGCGCTGGCGAAGAACACCGACGCCGTCATCGCGCAGCAGCTCGCCGAGCAGTGGCCGCAGATCGTCGAGGCCGGCGCGGGCGTGTTCGGCAACGTCGACAACATGGTCGTGCTGAACGGCGCCGAGGGCGTCGAGGACATGCTCGCCAAGGCCCTGACGCTCGGCGGCACCGGCCTCGGCGTGGCGCGGCAGCTGCTCGCCAACCTGAACACCCAGCCCGCCGCCAACGGCCACAACGGCCCGGCCCCGGCGGTCCCGGCCGTAGAGGTCCCCAAGGAGGACTGACCCCGAACCCCCTGAAGGCCCGGCATCGCCGGGCCTTCTTGGCGTTGGGGGGCGGCCGGTCCCGCTAAGTTCGATGCATGTCCGTGCCCCGGCTCGCCGTCTCCGTCGATCTTGTCGTGCTCACCGTGCGGGAGCAGCGCCTGTGCGCGCTGATGTGGCGGCGGGACCGGGCGCCCTATGACGGAGCGTGGTCGCTGCCGGGCGGTTTCATCCAGCTCGACGAGGACCTGCCGGTCGCCGCGTCCCGGCTGATGGCGGAGCGGGCCGGGCTCGCGGACGTGCGCATCCACCTGGAGCAGCTCGCCACCTACGGCTACCCCGACCGCGACCCCCGGCAGCGGGTCGTGAGCGTCGCCTACCTGGGGCTGGCGCCCGACCTGCCCGCGTCCAGCCGGGCCCAGGTGCTGTGGACGGCCGTGGACGAGCTCGTCCACCGCGACCAGGCCGCGTTCGACCACCGGCGGATCCTGTGCGACGGGATGGAGCGGGCGCGGGCGAAGCTGGAGTACACCTCGCTCGCCGCGGCGTTCTGCCCGCCCGAGTTCACCGTCGCCGAGCTGCGCCGCGTCTACGAGATCGTGTGGGGCACCAGCCTCGACCCGCGCAACTTCCACCGGAAGGTCACCGGCGCCGACCGGTTCCTCATCCCCACCGACCGGACCACGACGCGCGACGGCGGCCGTCCCGCCCGGCTGTACCGGCGCGGCGACGCCACGCAGCTCCGCCCGCCGATGCTGCGTCCCAGGGCTTGACCTGGGGCGATGTCGCGCGCATCGGCCGGCGGTTGCTATTTTCGGCTCCTGTGAACGGTGACGAAGCGCTCGGCCTGCTCGTCCGCGACATCGGGGACGCCGGTGTCGAGGAGATGGCCGGCTCCCCGGGCCTCGCGGCCGCCGTCGACCAGCATGTGGCCGCGCTCCGCGACGAGCTGGGCGCCGCGGGCCCGGACGAGCTGATGGGGTACCTGACGGAGTTCGCGGAGGACGCCTTCAACCGGGGCTGGTGGCCGCACGATCCCGGTGACTGGGAGTTCGTCCGGATCGTGGCCGTCTGCTGGATGATGAGGGACGTTGCCGGCTGATTCCGGACGCTGCGTAGGCTGTGGGGTCATCACCCCTGCGCAACTTGGAGGACAACGGTGTCCGAGGCAAACACTCCGCGCTTCCGCTCCGTCCTCGACCGGTTCGTGGCTTACAAGCCCGGCAAGGTCGTGGTGTCGCCCGAGGGCCGCTCGTACAAGCTGTCGTCCAACGAGTCGCCGCACGGCCCGCTGCCGTCGGTCGTGGACGCGATCGCCGAGGCGGCCCGGAACGTCAACCGCTACCCCGACAACAACGCGACCGCGCTGACGGAGGAGATCGCCGCGTTCTGCGGCGTCCCCGCCGACCACGTCGCGGTCGGCTGCGGTTCGGTCGGGATGACGCAGATGCTGCTGGAGGCCGTCGCCGAGCCGGGCGCCGAGGTCGTGTACGCGTGGCGGTCGTTCGAGGCGTACCCCCTCCTCGTGTCGCTGTCGGGCGCGACGGGCGTCCAGGTGCCGCTGAAGGACGAGACGCACGACCTGGAGGCGATGGCCGACGCGATCACCGACCGCACCCGGCTGATCTTCGTCTGCAACCCGAACAACCCGACGGGCACGATCGTCCGGCGCGCCCGGCTGGAGGCGTTCCTCGACCGCGTCCCCGCCGACTGCCTGGTGGTGCTGGACGAGGCGTACCGCGAGTACATCCGCGACGACGAGGTGCCGGACGGCCTCACCCTGCGCGGCGACCGCCCGAACCTCGCCGTCCTCCGCACGTTCTCCAAGGCGTACGGGCTCGCGGGCCTGCGCATCGGCTACCTCGTCGCGCACCCGGACGTGGCGGGCGCGATCCGCAAGACGTTCCTGCCGTTCAGCGTGAACTCCGTCGCCCAGGCCGCCGGCGTCGCGTCGCTGAGGGCCACCGACGAACTGATGGAGCGCGTCGAGGGCACGGTGAAGGAGCGCGACCGCGTCCGGGGCGCCCTGCTCGCCGACGGCTGGACGGTCCCGCCGACCGAGGCGAACTTCGTCTGGCTGCGCCTCGGCGACCGGACGATGGAGTTCTCCGACGCCTGCGACGCCTACGGCGTGAGCGTCCGCCCGTTCGACGGCGAAGGCGCCCGCGTCTCCATCGGCTCCCCGGAGGAGAACGACGCCTTCCTGACCGTCGCCAGGGCCTTCCCCCACCGCAACTAGGGACGACCGGCAGCCGCCCTTGCCGTGCGGGGCACGACCGGGGCGGGGGCAGTGTGGCGGCCCGGAATGGCCAGGGCCGCCACGGCCCCGGCCAGCGACAGCGCACCGCTGCCAGGCGAGGCCCTCGGTCACGGCGCCGCCCACCACCGGTCCGGCGACGACCGCGAGCCCGGTGAGCCCGGCGAACAGGCCGAGCGCCTTCGGCCGGTCCTCCGGCGGATGGGCGGCGCTGAGCAGCGCCATCGCCAGTGGCATCACCAGGGCGGCACCGGCGCCCTGCACCGCCCGCGCGCCGATCAGCCACGGCCACCGGGCTTCGCGATGTACCTGGACGGCCGGGCGTTCGCCGTCCAGGTTCTCACCTTGCGCGGCCCGTCGATCGCCGCCGTGACCGCCTTCCACAACCCCGCCCTCCTGGACCGCTTCGCCCTCCCCCAGACAATCTGACGGCCGGTCCGGCAAGCGCAGTGGCGATGTTCGTGGCGCGAATTATAGAGGGTGTTCGGTGTTACTCTGGCCATGTGGCTAAGGAAGATGATGGGCGGATCGGGGTCGTGGCCGCGCTCGTGCGGTCCTCGTTCCTGGTGAATGCGGTGTACGCGGAGTCGGGCCGGGAGTACGGGGTGACTCCGCAGCAGGGGCAGTTGCTCTGCGTGCTGATGTCGCGGTCGTACGGCATGAGCGAGCTGGGCGCGATGCTGCGGCTGGCCAAGTCGAGCCTCACCGGGCTGGTGGACCGCACCGAGCGGAACGGGCTGGTCAGGCGCGAGGCGGACCCTCGGGACACGCGCGCGGTGCGGGTCGCGCTGACCGAGCGGGGCGCGGAGCTGGCCGAGGAGTTCTACACCGAGACCTGCAGGCGGATCGACGAGCTGCCGGCGGGTCTCAGTCCGCAGGAGCGCGAGATGCTCGCCCGCCTGCTGGGGCGGGTCGTCCTCGACAATGAGGCCCCGCTGGTCTTCAAGGAACCGGACGAGGGGGTGTCGGCGGTGTGAGCTGATGCCGCTCCCGCGAGCGTGGGCTTGTCGTTCGTAGGACGAACTGTTACCGTTCGTACTACGAACTCAAACCTTCGTTAAGGGAGCGTGCAGCTATGAGCCGTACAGTCGCGGTCGTCGGTGGAGGCTACGGGGGCGCAGCGGTCGCCAAGGCGCTGGAGTCCGAGGCGGACGTCGTCCTCATCGACCCCCGGGACGCGTTCGTCAACGCGGCGGCGTCGCTGCGGGCGCTGACGCGGCCCGACTGGGCCGCCAACATGTTCTTCCCCTTCGAGACGCTGCTCACCGAAGGCCGGCTGGTCCGCGACCGCGCGGTGTCGGTCGACCCCGGCGGCGTCGCGCTGGCCTCCGGCGGCCGTGTCGACGCGGACTACATCGTGCTGGCCACCGGCTCCAGCTACGCGTACCCCGCCAAGCCCGGCTCCGACTCGATCGACGAGGCGCTGGACGATCTGCGCCGGACGCACAAGGAGCTGC
This sequence comes from Actinomadura sp. NAK00032, assembly GCF_013364275.1. Taxonomy (NCBI): domain Bacteria; kingdom Bacillati; phylum Actinomycetota; class Actinomycetes; order Streptosporangiales; family Thermomonosporaceae; genus Actinomadura; species Actinomadura sp. NAK00032. Next base: position 349,836 of record NZ_CP054932.1, read on the forward strand.
GCCAGGCGGGCCGCGTGCTGATCCTCGGGGCGGGGCCGGTCGGCCTGGAACTGGCGGGTGAGATCAAGAACGTCTGGCCCGGCAAGCACGTGACCATCGCGGACCCGGCCGCCGAACTGCTCCCGGGATTCCAGCCCGAGGTGGTCGACGATCTGCGCGGCCAGCTCGACGCCCGGGGCATCGACCTGCGGCTCGGCACCGGGCTCACGGCGCCGCCGAGCACCGGGGCCGGGCAGGCCGGAGCGTTCACCGTCACGACCACCGGCGGGGACGAGATCGCCGCCGACATCTGGTTCCGCGCCTTCGGGGTGAGCACCAACAGCGACTACCTCGCCGACGGCAGGCTCACGGCGCGCGACGCGCAGGGGCGGGTCCCGGTGACCGAGTTCCTCAACGTCAAGGGGCACGAGCACGTCTACGCGGTCGGCGACATCACCGATGTGGCCGAGGCCAAGATGGCCGGCTACGCGATGCAGCACGCGGAGGTCGTCGCCAAGAACATCCTCGGGCAGCTGAACGGCGCGCCGCCCGCGGCCTCCTACCAGCCGCTGCCGTACCCGATGATCATGCTGCCGCTCGGGCCGGACGGCGGCGTCGCGCAGCTGCCCTCACCTGACGGGCCGTTCGTCGCGCCGCCCGCGATGGTCGCGGAGTACAAGGGCGCCGACCTGTTCACCGGCCGCTTCATCGGCCAGTTCGGCCCCACCGCCTGAAAGGCACGACCATGGACTACACCCGTCTCGGCCGCAGCGGCCTCTCGGTCTCGCGGCTCGTCCTCGGCACCATGAACTTCGGGCCGCGCACCTCCGAGGCCGACGCCCACACGATCATGGACCTGGCGCACGGGCACGGCGTCAACTTCTTCGACACGGCCAACGTCTACGGCGAGACGCCGGGCGACGGCGTCACCGAGGAGATCATCGGCCGGTGGTTCGCCGCGGGCGGCGGCCGGCGCGAGCGGACCGTCCTCGCGACCAAGGTCTACCTGCCCACCGGCGACTGGCCCAACGAGGGACGCCTGTCCGCGCTGAACATCCGGCGCGCGTGCGAGGAGTCGCTCAGGCGGCTCCAGACCGACCACATCGACGTGTACCAGATGCACCACATCGACCGGGAGGCTCCCTGGGACGAGGTCTGGGAGGCGTTCAGCGTCCTGCGGCAGCAGGGGAAGGTGCTCTACTTCGGCTCGTCCAACTTCGCGGGATGGCATATCGCGCAGGCGCAGGAGGCCGCGCGGTCCCGGCACTTCCTCGGGCTGGTCTCCGAGCAGTCGATCTACAACCTGATGAACCGCTGGGTGGAGCTGGAGGTGCTGCCCGCGGCGCGCCATTACGGGCTCGGCCTGATCCCGTGGTCGCCGCTGAACGGCGGTGTGCTCGGCGGCGTCCTGCGCAAGGAGCGCGAAGGCGGTGCGTCCCGCGGTACGTCGGGGCATTCCGCCGCCGCGCTCGCCCGGCACCGGGAGGCCGTGGCGGGCTACGAGAAGCTGTGCGCGGACCTCGGCGAGGACCCGGCCCACGTCGGGCTGGCGTGGCTGCTCGCGCAGGACGGCGTGACCGGTCCGATCATCGGTCCGCGGACGGCCGCGCAGCTCGACGGCTCGCTGCGCGCGCTCGACATCACTCTGGACGAAGGCGTCCTGGCCCGGCTCGACGAGCTGTTCCCGGCGCCCGGATTGAACGGGGGCAAGCCCGCGCCCGAGGCGTATGCGTGGTGAGTCCCCTCAGTGAACGAAAGGCACGGTAATGACCGCACATGATGTCGTCTTCGGTTTCGGAGCGCACAGCACCTTTGACGACCAGCCCGCGCTGATGCGCATGGTGGAGCGGGCCGATCGGGACGGGTTGGACCTGTTCTCGCTGTCCGACCACCCCTACCTCGGTGAGCGGCTCGACGCCTACGCGACCATCGGGTTCCTTCTCGGCCGGACGGAGCGCATCGCGGGCTTCGCCAACGTGACCAACCTGCCGACCCGGCCCGCGCCGATGCTGGCGCGGACGGTGACGTCGCTGGCGGCGCTGTCCGGCGGCCGCGTCGTCGTCGGCATGGGCGCCGGCGGCCTGTGGGACCGCATCGCCGACATGGGGGTGCCGCGGCTCTCCCCGGCGGACGCCGTGGACGCCTTCGAGGAGGCGATCACACTGGTCAAGAAGCTGTCCGGCGGCGGTCCGCCGGTCACCTTCGCGGGGCGCCACTACCGGGTGGACGGGATCGCGCCGGCTCCGGCGGCCGCGCCGCCGGTGTGGACCGGGTCGGTCGGCCGCAAGTCGCTGGCCGCGACGGGGCGGGTGGCCGACGGCTGGATCCCCGGGCACGCGGCGGACTGGCTCAGCGAGCGGTACCGGACGTCGCGGCCGGTCGTCGACGAGGCGGCCGCGGCGGTGGGCCGCGACCCGCGCGAGGTCCGCACGGTCTTCAACTTCCCCGGGCGCATCACCGGCCGCCCGCTGCCCGCCACCCGCGATGGCGGCGGGCGCTGGGTCGGCGGCTCGGCCGAGCAGTGGGCCGAGGAGCTGACCGGCGCGGTGCTGGAGCACGGCGCGTCCGGCTTCATGCTCTTCTCGCCGACCGGGGGCACGCCGGATGAGACGTCCCTTGAGCGCTGGACGGGGGAGGTCGTTCCGGCGGTGCGGGAGGCCATCGCCAAGGAGAGCGGCTGAGCGGTCTGGCGCGGTGAGGGCTGATGGAGGGCGGGGGCACTTCCATCAGCCCTCACCGTCACGTTGTCTTGGCGGAGCCCAGTTTCTCCACGATCAGGCGGTAGAGCTGGCGGGGGCGGCCCGGCTGCGGGGTGCGGTTCGGGGGGAGAGGCCAGGCCAGGCCCTCCTCGACCAGGGTGCGGAGCAGGCGGCGGGCCGTGCGCGGGGTGACGCCGAGCATCTTGCCCGCGTTCTCCGCGTCCACGATGAGGGGCTGCTCCTGGTCGCCCAGCTTGTCGGCCAGGCGGGCCAGGATCTCCAGGCCCTTCGGCTTCGCCTGCGGCTGGGCGCGCGGGGGCGTGCGGGGAGCCGGGACCAGGGCGCGGCCATCGCGGTCCAAGGCGAAGCCTTGGGCGCGCTGGGAGCTCTGGGAACGGGCCAAGGCGGCGCGGGCGTGGTTCTCGGCTTCGTGGGCGGTGCGGCCCATGCCGATGCCGACCTCTATGGCGAGACCCAGTTCCTCACGGACGCGCTCCACGAAGGGCGGTGTGCGGAAGCCCTCGGTGGACGTCGTCACAGAGCCGCGTGTGGCGATGACCAGGTAGCTGTGGTCGTCCAGGGGCCACACGGAGGCGTTCATGCGGTGCGCCTCTTGGAGCAGGACGCGGTGCAGCGCGAGCTTCAGCTCGTCCCGCCAGTAACGGGGGGTGACGCGGCGGGGCGTCTCGCGGAGGGTCGGGACGTCCACCAGGACGACGACGAGCTGCGACTCCTCAAGGCGGTGGTGCGCGCCGAGGAGGGCGGCGGTCTGCAGGGAGCTGCGGATCGCGGCGCCGGTCGGGCGGACGCGGATGGTCGGGACGCCCGCCATCTCCATGCGCTCGGCGGTGGCGTGCACGCAGGTCATCGCGACGGTGGTGGCGCCGCGCCGCCAGAGGCGCTCGTGGAACGCGGCGAGCGTGCCGGGGCCGGCGGCCTCCTCGCGCAGGTGCACCTGCTCGGTGCCGAGGCTGATCTCGGAGTAGGCCTCCTCGACCTCGGCGCGGCCGAGCACGTCGATGCTGACCCGGGCGGGGTCGAAGCGCTCGTCGAGGGACGCCCGCAGCAGCGCGCCCTGGAGAGCGGCGCCGTTCAGCGGCACGTACGTGGCGGGCATGGTGAGCACGCCGGCCTTGCGCGCGAAGTCGTAGGGGACGGGGCTGGCGAACAGGCAGACGTCGACGCCCGACCCCAGCCGCACGACCTTGTCGGCCGCCTCCTGCTCGTCCCGGTACGCGGCGGCCACCAGCCGGCTCGGTACCGGGGTGGGGCCGTGGCCCATCAGCATGACCCGTTCGACGAGGTCGTGGGGACCCACGACGCCGATCGTGAGATCGGGCGTGACCGACCCCGTGCGTGCCGCCGTCATCGATGATCGCTCGCTTCCGGTCCGTCCTCTCGGCGGGGGCAGCGCCCCGACCAGCTGTCCGCGCACGTCTCGCCCAACGGTTGACTCATGGCTTGTCGCCCCTGCCTTCTGACCCAGCACCGCGTTCCGTGCGATTCGCCTTCCCGCGGCCCCTCCCGCCTCGGGTGAGGCGGACGGAGCCGTCCCGTGGGCCCCGCCCCCAGCGGACGGGGGCCCTCTGCCTGGCAGATCGGGTCAAGGCGACGAGATGTGACGCCCAGACGCGAAATCGAATCAAGAGTGCGGCGAAAAAGTAACCTACGCGACCCCCTGGTCAGTAATTTGTCACCATTCGGGCAGTCTCGATCCAGCATCTTCGGGCGTCCGAAGTTGAAAAACAAGACCCGAAAACATGGCGAAGGGCCCCTCCTGGCGCTCTCACGTACAGGAGGGACCCCTGCGGTACCGGTTTGGTTTACCTGCGGGCCGAAATGCGGACGTGTCGATGTCAACCGCAGCCGAAAGACGAGTGATCCGTCCGGCCGGTCTTGATGATCATCGCCGGTGATTTATCACCAGGTGACGAACCAGCCGGAACCGGCGCGCTTTCCGGGATTTCTCCCAGGTCAGGGCACTGGTCCGGCGGTCCGTCCAGATGACCGCGGCAGCGGTGCGTAGTCGTCCGGTAACTCTTGGCTCCGGAAATTCCGGGGCCGGCGTTACACGCCCCGTCAGGTGCGAACCCGGAGTTGGTCAGCGCGGGGCCACATTCGGCCGTTCCGGGCCCCGAGGGGCGGGCTCGCGAGGGGCTAGCCCTCCTCGCGGACGATCTCCGCGCCGAGCTGCGACAGCCGCTCGGCGGTGTGGGCGTGCCCGCGGTCGAGGTAGTAGGCGGAGGTGATCGTCGTCTCGCCCTCGGCGGCCAGGCCCGCGAGCACGAGCGCGCTGCCGCAGCGCAGGTCGTGCGCCTCGACCTCGGCGCCGCGCAGCGGACGCGGGCCGTTGACCTTGGCGCGGTTGCCGTCCACCTCGATGTCGGCGCCCATCTTGCGCAGCTCGTCGGCCAGCTTGAACCGGCCGTCGAAGATCCGCTCGTAGATGTAGGACGGCCCCTCGGACAGGCACGACAGCGCCATGATCGGGGACTGCAGGTCGGTGGCGAAGCCCGGGTACTCGTCGGTGATGACGTTGATCGGGCGGAGCGTCCGGTCGCGGCGCACCTGCAGGACGGCGCCCTGCTGGTGGAACTCGACGCCCATCTGCTCCAGCTTGTCGGCGGCGACGCCGAGGTGCTCCAGCGAGGCGCCGACGAGGCTCAGCTCGCCGCCGGTGATCGCGGCGGCCATCACGAACACGCCGGCGTCGATCCGGTCGGGCATCACGGTGTGCTCGACGGCGGTCAGCTCGTCCACGCCCTCGACCGTGACGAACCCGGTGCCGCCGCCGCTGATCTTGGCGCCCATCGCCTGCAGGATCGCGATGTTGTCGAGCACCTCCGGCTCCAGCGCCGCGTTCTTGATCAGCGTGGTGCCGTGCGCCAGCGCCGCCGCCATGATCAGGTTCTCGGTGCCGGTGTGCGACGGGGTGTCGCAGTACAGCGTCCCGCCGCGCAGGTCGCCCGCCTTGATGTGGATGATGCCGTCGCCGTTGTCGGCCACCTGCTCGGTGACCGTGGCGCCCATCCGCTTGAAGCCGTTGTAGTGGAAGTCGAGGTTGCGGCTGCCGAGGTTGCAGCCGCCGACGCCCTCGATGACCGCCTCGCCGAGGCGGTGCAGCAGCGCCGGGACGAACAGGAACGAGCCGCGGAACCGGGACGCGATGTCCGCGGGCAGGACGGGGCTGTTCAGCGACGAGGCGTCGATGACCAGGGTGCGCTCGGTCTCGTGCAGTTCGGCCTTGGCCCCGATGGCCCGCGCGAGCTCCACCGCCCGCCGCACGTCCTCGATGATCGGGACGTTGCGCAGGACGGTCCGTCCCTTGGCGGCCATCAGCGAGGCACCGATCATCGGCAGGACGGCGTTCTTCGCCCCCTGGATGAAGACCGTGCCGTGCAGCTGCCTGCCGCCGCGCACGCGGTAGCGAACCTCGTGGCCCATGCTCATGCCGCCTAACTCCTTCTCGGGTGCGGGTAGGTGCCTGCCATCAAGTGGGAGCACGAGGGCCGAGCGCGCCGAACGGTGTCCCCCCTCTGCGCCAACGCGACCCCAGTAAACCACCGGCCCGGGCATGTGCCGTCCGGCGCGCCACCCTGGCGCCAGTCTGCTAGGTGAGACCTCCGCGACACGCCAAAAGTTCGCACTCCCCCAGGAAATTTCCCAAGGTGAGCCTAGGGGCGGCGCATCACCGCAGGGACGGTTATCGTGATCATTCATGGACGAATCACCCGGCTGGGACGCCATCGACGCCGCCCTTCTGCCGCTCTACGGTGACACCAGGCCGCTCCACTTCGGCACGATCCACAAGTGGGCGCTGGGAGGGCCCGACCCGCTCGACGGGATCAGCATCTACGCTCGGACGGAACCCGTACCGCACTGGCATTACGTGTCCTACGGGATGACCGAGCTGTACACCAAGGAGTCGGAGAACCCGGACGAATCGGGCTGGGGCTTCGAGTTCACCTTCCGGCTCGCCCGCGACCCCGCCGACGAGAAGCCGCCGATGTGGGCGGCGAGCCTGCTGCAGAACCTCGGCCGGTACGTGTTCACGTCCGGCAACTGGTTCGAGGCCGGCCACCACATGGACGTCAACGGGCCGATCGCCGCCGAGCGCGAGGACTCGGAGATCCGCGCGGTGACGTTCGTCCGGGACCCGGAGCTGGGGGAGATCGCCACCCCGCACGGCAAGGTGGAGTTCCTCCAGGTCGTCGGGCTCGCGATGGAGGAGTACGACGCGCTGCGCCGGTGGAACGCCGACGGGATGACGGCGGCGCTCGCCCCGCACCTGCCGCTCTTCGTGACCGACATCGACCGCCGGTCGCTGCTCGCCGACCCCGACATCGCCCGCGCCGTCGAGGAGGGCATCGCGCGGGACGGCTCCAGCGGCGGCATGCTGTTCGTGTCCACGGCGCACTGGGAGCGCGACGGCGCGTCCACGACGCTGCGGCTCGGCGCGCTGCAGGCCCCGGCGATCGCCGACTCGCTGCGCGGCCGGCTCCCGTTCGATCGCGAACTGGTCCTGCGGACCGACGACACGGTGCTGGCGTTCCTGCCGGCCGACGCGTTCTCCGTCGCGGAGCCGGAGGAGGGCGTGCTGGAGGTCCGCGTGCCCCCGGCCGCGCTGGACGACCTCACCGCCGCGATGCCGGCCGCCGCGGGCAGCACCGCGATCGCCTCGCTCCCCGGGCTGACCGTGGAGATCGTCCCGACCGCGATGAAGGACCGCTACGGCGAGGAGACCGGCGAGGTCATCGGCTGAGGCTTCCGGCTTCCGGGGCCTCAGCGGGCTTCGAGGACCTCGATCTCGTCGCCCACCGTGAGCGTGCCCAGTGCGCGCGGTACGGCGTTGTAACCGAACTGGATACCGCGGTCCCGGCTGCGGTAGGCGGCGAGCGTGCGCAGCGGCTCACGGCCGCGCTCGGCGGTCTCCTGGTCGGTCGTCGTGATGAGGCACCGGGAGCACGGCTTGACCATCTCGATGACGGCCTCGCCGACGCGCAGCAGGCGCACGTCGTCCTCGCCGTAGGGGCCGAGGCCCGCGACGACGAGGCTCGGACGGAACCGGTTCATCGGGAGGGGCTCGTCCAGGCGCGCGTTGAGGTCGTCCAGGGACTCCTCAGAGATGACCAGGAGCGGGTACCCGTCGGCGAACATGACCTCACCCCCGCCCCTGGACGTCTCCCTGTGGCCGGTGAAGCGCACAAGGCGGCACTCCGCGCCGAGGTACTCCGCGAACCAGATCGCGGCCTCGTCGCCCTGGTCGATGCCCAGGCAGTCCTTGCGCTGGATGTGCACGTCGAGGACCTCGCCGTCGTCCGCGGCCTTGTGGACGAGCAGCGCGGCCCCCGGGGCGCGCACCGTCAGCACCTCGCCGTCGTAGGACGGACGCAGCAGCGCCATCCGCGCGAACTCCCGCTGCGACAGGAACCGGCCTCCGGGGCTGACGAGCATGAACTCGCGGTCGAACGGCAGCCCCCTGGCCGTCAGTTCGGCACTGCGCAGCGCGGTGCCGCCGCCGCTCTTGAGCGGGTAGGCGTTCAGCTCGGTCAGGGTCCCCTTCAAGGCCCCCTCCTTGGTCTCAGCTCAGTTCGGCCAGCCGGTCGAAGACCGGGCCGAGGCGTTCGACGAAGCGCTCCGGGCGGCAGACCTCGTCCAGGCGCTTCTCGTCCAGCGCCAGGCCCGCCTCCGCGGCGTGCTTGCGGAGCGTCTCGCGGAACGGCGTCCCCGTCTCCCAGGTCTCCATGGCGGCCTTCTGGACGAGCGGGTACGCCTCGTCGTCCCGCGACATGCCCGCCTCGACCAGTTCCAGCAGCACGGTCGAGGTGTAGATCAGGCCGCCGGTCGACTCCAGGTTCTCCCGCATCCGGGCCTCGTCCACCACGAGCCCGGACATCAGGCGGTTCGTGAGATTCAGCATGTAGTCGAGCGCGATGGACGCGTCCGGCAGCGCGATCCGCTCGGTGGACGAGTGCGAGATGTCGCGCTCGTGCCACAGCGGGATGCCCTCCAGCACCGGGACGATCTGCGCGCGCACGATCCGCGCCATCCCGGCGAGCCGCTCGGAGATGATCGGGTTCTTCTTGTGCGGCATCGCGGACGAGCCCTTCTGGCCCTTCCCGAACGGCTCCCACAGCTCGCGGACCTCGGTGCGCTGCCCGTGCCGCACCTCCAGCGCCACCGCCTCGCACACCGTCGCCATGATCGCCAGCGCGGACACCCACTCGCTGATGCCGTCGCGCATCACGACCTGCGTCGACACGTCCGCCGACGTCAGGCCGAGCTTGCGGGCCACGTGCAGCTCGATCGCGGGGTCGATGTTGGAGTAGGTCCCGACCGCGCCGGAGATCGCCATCACGCCGACGGCCGCGCGCGCCCGGCGCAGCCGGTCCCGCGAGCGGGCCATCGCGAACGCGAAGTCGGCGACGCGGTGCCCCCACACGTCGGGCTCGCCGTGGATGCCGTGCGTCCGCCCGACCCGCAGCGTGCCCTTGTGGGCCAGCGCGTGGTCGCGCAGCGTCGCCACGAGCGCGTCGGCCTTGGCGAGCAGGATGTCGGTGGCCTCGACGAGCTGCAGCGCGAGCGCCGTGTCCAGCAGGTCGGACGACGTCATGCCGAAGTGGACGTACCGGGCCGCCTCGCGGGGCTCGGTGTTGTCCGCCCACGCCGACAGGAAGGCGATCACGTCATGCTGCGTGACCGCCTCGATCGCGTGCACCGCCTCCGGCGTCGGCGGCGGCGCCTTCCGCACGGGCTCGACCACCTCCGGCGGAATGGTGCCGGCCTCGGCGTGGGCCTCGACGACGAGGACCTCCACCTGGCACCACAGCTCGTACTTGTGCGCGTCGCTCCAGACGCGCCCCATCTCCGGAAGTGTGTACCGCTCGATCACCCGACGATTGTCCCATCACCCAGGGACGACGTCGCGCGCGGCCTTCAGGGCGATGTCGGATCGGTGGTGGGAGCCGCGCAGCGAGATCTTGGAGACGGCCTCGTAGGCGGCGGTGCGGGCGGCGGCGAGGTCGGGGCCGGTGCCCACCACGTTCAGGACGCGGCCGCCGTTGGCGACCAGGCGGCCCTCCCCGCCGAGCTTCGTGCCGGCGTGCAGGACGTAGGCGCCGTCGACCGCGGCGGCCTCGTCCAGGCCGGTGATCTCGTCGCCCTTCACGGGGGCGGACGGGTAGCCCTCGGCGGCGACGACGACCGTGACGGCCGAGCCCGGGTGCCATTCGGGACGGAACTCGGGGTCGAGCCCGCCGATCGCGCACGCTTGCAGCAGCTTGGCGAGCGGGGTGGCGAGCCGGTCCAGGACGACCTGGGTCTCGGGGTCGCCGAAACGCGCGTTGAACTCGATGACCCGCACGCCCTTGGACGTCAGCGCCAGACCGGCGTAAAGGGTCCCGACGTAAGGAATCTCACGGCGGCGCAGCTCGTCCACTGCGGGCTGCACGACCGTGGACATGACCTCGTCCACCAGCTCCGGGGAGATCCAGGGGAGCGGCGTGTAGGCGCCCATACCGCCCGTGTTAGGGCCGTCATCACCGTCGTAGGCGCGCTTGAAGTCCTGGGCGGCGAGCAGCGGGACGGCGTGCTGCCCGTCGCAGAGCGCGAACAGGGAGACCTCGGGGCCGTCCAGGAACTCCTCGATGACGACGCGCTCGCAGGCGGTGGCGTGCCGGGACGCGGCGCCGCGGTCCTCGGTGACGACGACGCCCTTGCCGGCGGCGAGGCCGTCGTCCTTCACGACGTAGGGCGGGCCGAACGCGTCGAGCGCCTCCTCGACCTGCACGGTCGTGTCGCAGACCCGCGCCTCGGCGGTCGGCACCCCGGCCGCCGCCATGATCTCCTTCGCGAACGCCTTGGACGCCTCGATGCGCGCGGCGGCGCGGTCCGGGCCGAAGCAGGGGATGCCGCGCGTGCGCAGCATGTCGCCCACCCCGGCGACCAGCACCGCCTCGGGGCCGACGACGACGAGGTCGACGCGCAGCCGCTCGGCCAGCTCGGTCACCGCCGTCGGGTCGCACGGGTCGAGCTGGTGGTTGTCCGCGATCTCGGCCGTGCCCGGGTTGCCCGGGGCGCAGTGGAGGGCGGTGACGGCTGGGTCGCGGTGCAGGGCGCGGGCGAGCGCGTGCTCGCGGCCACCCGATCCAAGGACGAGTACTCGCACGTCACGCGAGCTTACAGATCCGGGCGCGCGCGGGGGCCCGGCCGGGGAGGCGCGGGGAGGGCGGGCATAAGGCCCGCCGCCGCGGGCGTTGGGTCGACTGAGGCGACCGTCACACCCGTGGTGCGTGAACCTCTCCGTTATGGGCAGCGTCCTAAATGTCGGCTGGTAAGCTGCGACGGGCTTGACCGCCCGGTGTCGAGGTGCGTGAAAGGAGGTGGTCGGGATGAGTCCTGGCGATACTTGCAGTTCGCCGGAAAACCCTCACAGTCCGCACAGGACTGTCCTTCCGTCCGCCTCCGTCTGGCGCCCGGCCACCGCCTTCGCGCGCTCCCTTCGCTGATCAGCCTGGGTTGAGCGCGCGCTGCGCGCGTGTGGCCGGCGGGTTAGGAGCACCTCATGGCCATGACACGAGTCCGCCCAGGCCGCGCACTGTTCAAGACGCGCGGCCGCCCTAGCGGCGTGCAGGCTCCGAACCGCGATTCGGCCGTCATCGACTGGGCCGCCTACATCGACGGTCACCGGGTCTGCACCGACACCGTCGCCGACGCCGTCCGGATGGTCCGCGACGGCCGGCTCACCCCCGACGGCGACAGCGCCGGCTTCGTGTGGGTCGGGCTCCACGAGCCGTCCGCCACCGAACTCGCCGACATCGCCGAGGTCTTCGGCCTGCACCCGCTCGCCGTCGAGGACGCGATCCACGCCCACCAGCGGCCGAAGCTGGAGCGCTACGACGACGTCCACTTCGTCGTCATGAAGACCGTCGGCTACGTCCCGAGCGAGCCCGGCGGCGCCGAGGTCGTCGTGACCGGCGAGATCATGCTGTTCTGCGGGCCCGACTTCGTGGTGACCGTCCGGCACGGCACCCACGGCGAACTCGGCACCGTCCGCCGCGACCTGGAGCGCGACCCGGCCCGGCTCGGCCTCGGCCCGGCCGCCGTCCTGCACGCCGTCGCCGACCGCGTCGTGGACGGCTACGTCGGCGTCGCCGACGCCGTCATGGAGGACATCGACGAGGTCGAAGAGGCCGTCTTCTCCCCGGAGCGCACCGACGAGTCGCGACGCATCTACCGCCTCAAGCGCGAGGTCATCCAGCTCAAGCGCGCGGTGGGGCCGCTCGCCGGGCCGCTGCGCAACCTCTCCGGGCGCCGGTTCGTCCCGGCGGAGATAAAGGAGTACCTGCGCGACGTCGAGGACCACCTCACCCGCGTCCGCGAGCAGGTCGAGTCCTACGACGAGCTGCTGAACCCGATCCTCCAGGCGCACATGACCCAGGTCACCGTCGCCGACAACAAGGACATGCGCAAGATCTCCGCCTGGGGCGCCATCTTCATGGTCCCCACCGCCATCGCGGGGGTCTACGGGATGAACTTCAAGTTCATGCCCGAAACCCAGTGGCACTACGGCTACCCGCTGATCCTCGGCGTCATCGGCCTGGCCTGTCTGTCCCTCTACAGGGGCTTCCGCCGCAACGGCTGGCTCTAGACCCGGGCCCTCGACCGTTCGCCCGCCTAGACCGCCGCTAGGACGTCCTGGAGGCGGTCTGGGTAGTCGGTGACGATGGCGTCCACGCCGTACTCGATGAAGCGGACCATGTCGTCCTGGCCGTTCACCGTCCACACGATGACCGGCAAGGCCAGCGCGTGGGCCTGCTCCACCAGCTCTGGCGTGGTGATGACGTGCTCCGGCGAGACGGCGGTCGCACCGGCCGCGAGGGCCGCGGCCACCGGATCGGCCGGGGAGAGCCCCGCCAGCCAGGACGTGCCGGGGACGAGCGTCTTGCGCTCCATCAGCGCCACACGTCCCAGCTCCGGGTAGTGGCTGCGGGCCTCGGCCAGGACGCGCCAGTCGAAGGCCAGCAGCCGCGTACGACCGGCCAGGCCATGAGACCTCAGGACGTCCACCACGGCGGCGGTGAAGAGTTCGACCTCTTCGTCCGTCCATGTCGGATCGGTCTTGAGTTCGACTGAGAGAGCGACCTCCGCCTCAGGGGCGAGCAGCGCGCACGCCTCGGCCAGCGTGGGGATGCCCGTGCCGGGCATCCCCTGACGTGCGCCCGCGTCCACCGTGCGCAGCTGCGCCAGCGTCAGCTCCCGGATCGGCCTGCCCACATAAGGGAAGCCGGGGTCGTCGGGCTGGGCGGGGCCGCCGTCCACGAGGTTGCGCGCCGAGAGCACCTGGTCGTGGTTCAGCACGACCGCGCCGTCCGCGGACAGGCCCACGTCCAGCTCGATCGCGTCCACGCCCAGGTCGAGGGCGTGGACGAAACCGGGGAGGGTGTTCTCCGGGCGGAGGCCGCGCGCGCCCCGGTGCCCGTGCACCTCGACGGTAGAGATCACCGCACGCACGTTAGCGTCCGTGACTGAACGCCGGGTGAAGAACGTCAGACAAGGGGGCGGAGGGAGAGGGTCTGGTCGCGGCCGGGGCCGACGCCGATGGCCGAGATCTGCGCGCCGGACATCTCCTCCAGCGCCCGGACGTACGCCTGGGCGTTCGCCGGCAGGTCCTCGAACTTCTTCGCGCCGGTGATGTCCTCCTGCCAGCCGTCCAGGTACTCCAGGATCGGCTTGGCGTGGTGGAACTCCGTCTGGGTGGTGGGCAGCTCGTCGACCCGCTCGCCGTCCACGTCGTAGGCGACGCACACCGGGACCCGCTCCAGCCCGGACAGGACGTCCAGCTTCGTCAGGAAGTAGTCGGTGATGCCGTTGACGCGGGTCGCGTACCGGGCGATGACGGCGTCGAACCAGCCGCAGCGGCGGTCGCGGCCCGTGGTGACGCCGTACTCGCCGCCGGTCGTGCGCAGGTACTCGCCCTGCTCGTCCAGCAGCTCGGTGGGGAACGGCCCGGAGCCGACACGGGTCGTGTAGGCCTTCAGGATGCCGATCACGCGGGTGATCTTCGTGGGGCCGACGCCGGAGCCCGCGCACGCGCCGCCCGCCGTCGGGCTGGACGACGTCACGAACGGGTAGGTGCCGTGGTCGATGTCCAGCAGCGTGCCCTGCGCGCCCTCCAGCAGGACGACCTTGCCGTCGTCCAGGGCCTTGTTCAGCACGAGCGTGGTGTCGGCGACGAACGGCTTCAGCCGCTCCCCGTACGCCAGGTACTCCTGGACGATCGGGCCCGTCTCGATGCGGCGCCGGTTGTAGACCTTCGTCAGCACCTGGTTCTTCTCGCGCAGCGCCAGGTCGAGCTTCTGCGTGAGGATGTTCGGGTCGAACAGGTCCTGGACGCGGATGCCCATCCGGTTGATCTTGTCGGCGTAGGTGGGGCCGATGCCGCGCCCGGTGGTGCCGATCCGGGCCTTGCCGAGGTACCGCTCGGTGACCTTGTCGAGGGCCCGGTGGTGCGGCATGATCAGGTGCGCGTTCGCCGAGATCAGCAGGCGCTCGCAGGAGATGCCGCGCTCGCGCAGGCCGTCGATCTCCTGGAGCAGCACGGCCGGGTCGATCACCACCCCGTTGCCGATCACGGGGACGACGTCGGGCGACAGGACCCCGGAAGGCAGCAGGTGCAGCGCGTAGCTCTTGTCGCCGATGACCACCGTGTGGCCGGCGTTGTTGCCGCCCTGGTAGCGGACGACGTAGTCGACGTCCCCGCCGAGCAGGTCTGTTGCCTTGCCCTTGCCCTCATCTCCCCACTGGGCACCGACAAGAACGATGGCGGGCATGCCACTCTTCCTTCCCACGACGAAGGCCCCGGTCGCCGCAAGGGCGAAGGGGCCTCTTGCGATCAAAGCGTACCCGCACCTCGGCCGCAAGGAAACCGGAGCCTGATCCGCTCCGCTGGTCAGGGCCCCGAACGGGGCGCGGTGCGGCGCGGCCAGTAGTTCTCCGCGAACAGTTTCGCGACCAGTTCGCCGCGGCTCGACACGCCCGTCTTGGCGAACACCGCCTTGACGTGATCGCGAACGGTATGTGGGGAGATGACCAGCTCGGCGGCGATGTCGCCGGTCGCCAGCCCGCGCGCGACCAGCTGGGTGATCTCCAGCTCGCGGGCCGACAATCCGTACGCCTCCGCGATGACCGGCGCCATGTCGGAGCCGGTGGCGGGCTGGACGACCACGGCGGTCGGGCCGGGCGCGCCGCCGGGGGAGCCGTCCATGCAGGAGGCGTGGACGACGAGCCACTGGCCGTCGCGCGTGCGGATCCGGATGCGGGCGGCGCCGCGGTCGTGCCCGGCGGCGACGGCACGGGCCTGCGCGGCCGTCCCGGCGAGCCAGACCGGCAGCGGCGGGCCCAGCGGGGACGGGACGGTCGGGCCGTCCGGGAGGCGGCCGAGATGGTGGCGCGCCTCGGCGTTGATCGAGATGGGCGTCCCGGCCGCGTCGAACAGGATGAGCCCCGGGTCCTGCGCGGCGGCGGGCTCCGCCGTCCGCACCGGCCGGGCCAGCTCCCGCAGCCGGTCGGCCAGCGGCGCCGAGAGCCCGGCGACCAGGGAGATCTCCGCCGGGCCGAACGGCTCCTCGCCCTTCTCACGGAACAGGCTGACGACGCCCCAGGGCCGCCCGCCGGTCCGCAGGACGGCGCGCAGCTCGTCCCCGACGCCCTGGCGGTCGAGGAGCTTGCGGAACTGGGCGCTGCGCGCGGGCAGCCCGCCGGTGCCCGCCGCCAGCCCGGCGGCCGGGACGGCGGCGCGGGCCAGCTCGCGGAACGGGAGCACGGTCTCCTCCAGGAGCGCGCACTCCCAGTAGGCGAAGCAGTCCTCGCCGCGCCCCAGGTTCTCCACCCGCATCGGCGCGGTGACGAGCCCGGTCTCGGGGTCGGTGGCCGACCAGGCCGCCGCCTGGAAGCCGACCAGCCGCCCGAGCCGCGCGGAGGCGGCGGCGAAGAGGCCCGCCGCGTCCCCCGCACGCGCGGCCGCGTCGAGGAGGGCCCGCCGTTCCCGCTGGTCGATCATGGTTCCAGTCTGCCCGCCGCCCCGCGCCGCCGTACCCCCTCAGATGGGGGATCCGGGCGCGGCCGGATCCCCCGTCCCGCGGGATGGGCCGGCCGCGGCCGGGCGGCGAGGCTCGGCGGCATGGACATCGCGATCATCGGAGCGGGCGCGGCGGCCGTCGCGCTGCTGGACGCCCTCGACCCCTCGGACGTGCGGACCGTCACCGTGTTCGACCCCTCGGACACGCCGTGGCGGGGCCGCCCCTACCGGCCCGACCTGGACTCCGTCCTCGTCAACGCCCCGCCGCCGATCATGTCGATCCGGTTCGGCGACCGGGAGCACTACGCGCGCTGGCTGGACGGTCAGCCCGCGACCTACACCGACGAGCGCCTGGGCAGCCCCATCCCGCCCCGCGCCGTCTACGGGCGCTACCTGGCGGACACCGCCGAGGCCGCGCTGGCCCGATTCACCAACACAGAAGTCGTTCCTTCACCGGTGACCAGCGTGTCCCTCGACGGCCGCCCGGCCGTCCGGACGGCGGACGGCCGGACCCGCACCGCCGACCAGGTCGTCCTGTGCGTCGGCGGCGGCACGCCCCGCGACCTGTACGGGCTGGCGGGAGCACCCGGCTTCACCGCCGACCCCTACCCGCTGGAACGGACCCTCGCGGGCATCCCGTCCGGACGGGACGTGGCCGTCATCGGCGGCGGCCTGACCGCCGTCGACATCGTGGTGTCGCTGGCCGCGCGCGGGCACACCGGCCGGATCAGCCTGGTGTCGCGGAGCGGCACGCTCCCGTTCGTCTGGCAGCGCCCGGTCAAGACGGACATCCGGCACCTGACACCCGAACGCCTGCGGACCCTGAATGCCCCTGTCCCCCTCAACGATTTCGCCGACCTGATCCGCACGGAGCTGGCGGAACACGGCGAAAGCTGGGACGACCTGACCACCTGGATAGCCGCAGCGACACGTCGGCACCCGGCCGCGAACCTGCGCGAGCAACTGGCCATGGTGGACGCCCCGCAACTGGCCCGCCGCATCGTCCAGGAAACCGCGCACACTCTCGGCCCCCTGGCATGGCGGTTGCTCTCGCCGACCGACCGGGAACGTCTCCGCGCCCGCCACTACCGCACGGTCACGAGCCTGGCGTCGCCGATGGTGCCCCGCAATGCCGCCGTGCTCCTGGACTTGTTCGAGGCGGGGACGCTGGAGGCGCTGTCCGGGATCGAGAAGATCGAGGCCGGCCGCCGGTTCCGGATCACGCACGCGGCGGGCGTCCGCACCGCCGACGCCGTGATCAACGCGGTCAACCCGCCGCCGCACGCGATCCCCAGGGCGGCGGAGGCGCTCGCCTCGTCCCTGCTGGCCCAGGGCGCCGCGCAGGACCCGGACGGCGGCCTGGCGATCGACGCCGGCACGGGCCGGCTGCTCATCGGGGACCGGCCCGATCAGCGCCTGCACGTGGTCGGTGACCTGGTCGGCGGAGGCCCGTTCGTCGTGTCGGGGGTTCCGGGCGTGGCCGCCCAGGCGCACCGGGCGGCCCGCTCGATCAGGAGCCGTTGAGGGTATCGGCGGCCGTGGGGCTGCTGTCGCGCAGGAACGCCTTGCAGCGCTCGGCCTCGTCCTCCTCGCCGATGGCGGCGGCGGCGCGGCCGAGCGCGTGCAGGGCGCGCAGGAAGCCGCGGTTGGCCTCGTGCTCCCACGGGACGGGCCCCTGGCCCTTCCAGCCGGCCCGGCGCAGCTGGTCGAGGCCGCGGTGGTAGCCGGTGCGGGCGAAGGCGTAGGAGTCGATGACGGAGCCGTTGGCGAAGGCACGGTCGGCCAGCTCGGCCCACGCGCCCGGGTAGTCCGGGTGGCGCGCGGCGACTTCGAACGGGTCGACGCCGTTCTCCAAGGCCGTCCGGGCTTCGGTGTTGTCCGGGAGTTCGGTCGGAGGAGGGCCGCCGAGCAGGTTCTGGGTCATGCGGGCCATGGTAAGCAGCCCCGCGACGCCTTCGACAACCCGGGTCACGGGCCGAGGACCGGCAGGGTGAAGTGGGCCGCGCCGCCGTCCAGGACGGAGCGGGCGGCCGGCCATCCGCGGTGGACGAACCGGAGCCCCTGCCGGTTCGTCAGGATCACGTCCGCGTCGAACTCGGTGATGCCGCGCCGCGCGGCGAGCTGGGCGAGGTAGCCGACCAGGGTGCTGCCGAGCCCGCAGTGCTGCCAGGGATCGGTGACGAGGACGGCGATGTCCGCCCGCCAGGGCCGCGCGGAGTCGCGGACGTACTCGGCGATGCCCGCGATGTCCTCGCCGTCCAGGCCGACCATGGCCTCGCGGTCCCAGTGGTCGAGCCGGTCGAGCATGCCCACGTAGTAGTCGGGGATGCGGGGCGTGCCGGAGAAGAAGCGCGTGTAGAGGCTGGCGGCCGAGAGCCGGTCCGACATCCGCCGCACGCGCGGCCCGTCGGTGATCCCGTACGGCCGGATGCGCACGTCCCCGATGCCGCGCACTTCGAGTTTCTTCATGCAACTCATTGCATCGCAGAAAGTTGCGTGAAGCAACCCAAAAGTCGATCAAGCTGTCGGACCGGGCCGGGGATCCACATCGGACGGGCCGAGGTGCGCGCCGCAGGAGTCGCACGTGAAGTCCGGCGCCAGCGCGCCCGCGCAGCCGCGATGGCCGATGATCAGCGGCGGCCCGTCCGGCGCGTAGTGGCGGTCGCCCCACATCATCAGGGTCATGACCGCCGGCCACAGTTCCACGCCCTTGCGGGTGAGTCGGTACTCGAACCGCTCCGGCCGCTGCTGGTACGGGACGCGGCGCATGATGCCCTCGTCGCACAGCCGGTTCAGCCGGTCGGTGAGCACGTTGCGCGCCACACCGAGCACGTCCTGGAAGTCGTCGAAGCGCCGCACGCCCTGAAAGGCGCTGCGAATCACCAGCATCGTCCACCGATCGCCGACCACTTCCAGCGACCGAGCGATAGAACAGTTCTGCGACTCATACGTACGGGGTAGCGCCACACCAGCACCCTACCCAGTTTCATGAAAAAACTAGCCACAACCAACCCCAAGCGGCACCCACGGGTCGGGCGGCCGGAGGGCGCCCTAGCGCCCGGAGGCCGCCCGACCCGCCGGTCGAGAGGCTGTTTCGCCGAGACGCGCCAGCGGATCGGGGAAACGGCCTCTCGACCGTTGACGGGGGTTCCAGGGGGTCGCCCCCCTGGGAGTTACAGCTTCTTGCCGGCGGACTGGAGGTTCTCGGCGGCCTCGACGATGCGGGCGGCCATGGCGGTCTCGGCGGCCTTGCCCCACGAGCGCGGGTCGTACTGCTTCTTGTTGCCGACCTCGCCGTCGACCTTCAGCACGCCGTCGTAGTTGCGGAACATGTGCTCCGCGACCGGACGGGTGAACGCGTACTGCGTGTCGGTGTCGATGTTCATCTTGATGACGCCGTAGGAGACGGCCTCGCGGATCTCCTCCAGCGACGAGCCGGAGCCGCCGTGGAAGACCAGGTCGAACGGCTTGTCCTTGCCGTACTTGGCGCCGACCGCGTCCTGGATCTCCTTGAGCACCTCGGGACGCAGCTTGACCGAGCCCGGCTTGTAGACGCCGTGCACGTTGCCGAACGTCGCCGCGAGGATGTAGCGGCCCTTGTCGCCCACGCCGACGGCCTCGGCGGTCGCGAGCGCGTCGCCCGGCGTCGTGTAGAGCTTCTCGTTGATCTCGTTGGCGACGCCGTCCTCCTCGCCGCCGACGACGCCGATCTCCATCTCCATGATGATCCGGGCCTTGGCGCACTGCTCCAGCAGCTCGGCGGCGATCTGCAGGTTCTCGTGCAGCTCGACGGCGGACCCGTCCCACATGTGCGACTGGAACAGCGGCTCCTCGCCGCGCGCCACCCGCTCCTGGGAGATCTTGATCAGCGGACGCATGAAGCCGTCCAGCTTGTCCTTCGGGCAGTGGTCGGTGTGCAGGGCGATGTTCACCGGGTACTTGGCGGCCACGACCCGGGCGTACTCGGCCAGCGCGGTCGCGCCGGTGACCATGTCCTTCACCGTGGAGCCGGACAGGTACTCGGCTCCGCCGGTGGACACCTGCACGATCCCGTCGCTCTCGGCCTCGGCGAAGCCGCGCAGCGCGGCGTTCAGCGTCTGGCTGGACGTCACGTTGATCGCGGGGAAGGCGAAGCCGTCCTGCTTCGCACGGTCGAGCATCTCCGCGTAGACCTCGGGCGTTGCGATGGGCATTGTCAGCGTCCTTTCATACGCAGCGGTGCCGCCGGGCGTCCCGCCGGGCGGTAGCACCCGGTCGTCCGCGTACCCAGGTGAGCGCCCAGGTCACGCGGTTTCCGGGTCGGGCATGCCGTCCACCCCCAGTATCCCGCCTCTACGGAGCGGGTTGAAAGGTACGCTCGCCGTGTGGATCTCACGACCCTTCCCCTGAACATCACAGAGTGGCTGCACCCCACCGCATGGTTGCAGCTCTTCGGCACCTTCGCGACGATCGGCGTGCTCGCCATCATCTTCGCGGAGACCGGACTGCTCTTCGGCTGCATCCTTCCGGGCGACTCGCTGCTCTTCACGGCGGGGATCCTCACGGCGGTCTCGACCGTCAACGGGCAGGAGTTCCAGCCGCTGTCGCTGCCCTGGCTGCTGATCGGCGGCCCGATCGCGGCGATCGCCGGCGCCCAGCTCGGCCACTGGCTCGGCGCCAGATACGGCCGCAAGCTGTTCGAGCGTCCCGACTCCCGCATCTTCAAGCAGGAGTGGGTCGAGAAGGCCGAGCACTACTTCAACCGGTTCGGTCCCGCGAAGGCGGTGGTGCTGGCGCGGTTCATCCCGATCGTCCGCACGTTCCTGAACCCGCTCGCCGGCATGCTTGGCATGGACGCCAAGCGGTTCTTCATCTGGAACGCCATCGGCGGCGTGCTCTGGACGGACGCCCTGTTCCTGCTCGGCCACTTCCTCGGTTCCGAGGTCCCCGACATCGAGAAGTACATCCTTCCCGGCGTCGCGGTGATCCTCGTCCTGTCGGTGATTCCGATCATCCGGGAGGTGCTGAAGGGGCGTAAAGCGGACCACGGTCCAAATAAGAATGGTCCCGAAGAGTCACGTCCGTCGCTCAGCGGTGACAGTTATCGCTAACCTCCCCATGTGGGACGTCATCGGTCGGACCCTAGGGGTCTCGCGCGCATACTGATCGCGGCATTGGCCGTGGTGGCCGCCTTGGCCCTTCTCGTGGTCGGCGGCATGGCCCTGGTCAACGCGATCACGGGCGAACCCGATCAGACCGGGCCGTCGACGGCCGCCTCGCCAACGAGCGGCGGCAAGACGACTCCGAGCGCCAACGAGAAGGCGACGCCGGCGTCCGACGTACCCCTCGTGATCAGCGTGACCGGGCAGCCCACCAACGTCGTGGTCCGCGTCGCCGACACCGGCGGCAAGGTGCTGACCAACACCACGCTCAACACGGGGGACACCCTCAAGTACGAGCAGGCGCCCCTTCAGGTCGTCGCCGGCAACGGCGGCTCCCTGAAGGTCGTCATCTACGGCGAGGTGCAGCCGCGCAAGACCGCCGGCCAGCGCGGCCAGTGGTTCGTCAAGGCCAAGAGCTGACCGGACGTCACCCCAAGCCCAGGTCCGCGACGTCGTAGGGGTGCCGGTAGACGAGCCCCTCCTCGGCGATGCGCCCGGCGGCGCCCCGCTCCAGGATCGTCGCGACCGCCACGACCTCCGCCCCCGCCTCCCGCAGCGCCTCCACCGCGGTCAGCACGGACCCGCCCGTGGTGGAGGTGTCCTCGACCGCGAGCACACGCCGCCCGGCGACGTCCGGCCCCTCGATGCGGCGCTGCAGCCCGTGCGCCTTGCCCGCCTTGCGGACGACGAACGCGTCCAGCGCCCGCCCCCGCGCCGCCGCCGCGTGCAGCATCGCGGTGGCCACCGGGTCCGCGCCGAGCGTCAGCCCGCCGACGGCGTCGTACTCCAGGTCGGCGGTCTCGTCCAGCATGACCCGCCCCACCAGCGGCGCCGCGGCCCCGTCCAGCGTCACCCGGCGCAGGTCCACGTACCAGGACGCCCGCTTGCCCGACGACAGCACGAAGTCTCCGTGCACCACGGCCTTGTCCTTGATCTGCCGCAGCAGTTCGTCACGATCGCTCACGGTCAGAGCCTATTGACCCCGCCCCGGCACCCCGCAGCCGCCCGTGTAGGTTCGGCGGCGTGACTCCCGGAACCGTCGTCCTGCTGCACGCCCCGCACGCCACCGCGGCCTCCTGGGGCGACCTGCCGGAGATGCTCCGCTCCTACGGCCTGGACGTGGTGGCGCCGGACGTCCCGGACGAGACCGGCCCCCGCTACATCGCCCGCGTCTCCCTGATCATCACCGCGACGGCCCCGGCCCCGCCGCTCGCCCTCGTCGCCCACGGCGCCGCCGGCCCCCTCCTGCCGGGCATCGCCCTCGCCCAGCGCGCCGCGCACCGCCCGGTCGCCGGATTCGTCTTCGTGGACGCCGACCTCCCCCGCCGCGGCGAGCACGACCACGCCGACCCCGGAAACGACCTCCCCCTGGCCCCAGATTGGCCGGAGGCGCCCTGCGGCTACCTCCGCACCCATGCGGACCGCACCGCCCCCGCCAACCACGCCCAGGCCCTCAGAGAGGCGCACCTGAGAGGCTGGCGAACAACCGACCACGAGCCCCCGACAACAGTCGCCCAATCCCTAAGCGAACTAATAACCGAGCTCTAGCCGCGCGGGGGACGTGCCGACGCCGCCTCTCCGGCGGTTCAGACCTCACGCGTTCTTGAGGAGGTCGTCCAGGAGTGCGTCGTAGTCGTCTTCGCTGCGGCCGAGGTCTACGCGGGCGCGGTAGCGGAGGCGGAGGAGGGCTTCGAGGCTGTCTTCGGCGATGGCCGCGTCGTCGGGGCCGGGGGTGAGGGTGTCGGCGTCGGGGGCGGGGGCCTCGTCGGGGCCGCCGCCCATGCCGGTGCCGACGGCGCGGTCGCGGATGGCGAGGACGACGTCGGCGCCGCTGGTGGCCCATTCGTGGGCGCCGGTGGCGTCGCCCTGGGCGTACAGGACCTCGGCGACGGCGCGGTAGACCTCGGGGTCGCGGGGGCTGTCGGCGCGGATCTGGTCGAGGAGGGTGCGGGCCTCGTCGGCGTGGCCCAGTTCGAAGAGCGCGTCGGCGAGGTAGGCGCGCGGGTCGCCGTAGGTCTCGCCGCCGTCGTCCATGGCCCTGCGGTACAGCTCGGCGGCCTTCGCGTGGTCGCCGGCGTGCTGCCACTGCTCGCCGGCGCGCAGCAGGACGTTGGCGCGTGACACCCCACCGGAGACCGACTCGGCCAGCTCGGACAGCCGGCGGGCCGCCGAGATGTGATCGCCGGTGCGCAGGGTGTCGAACTCCAGATCGTCGAGATCGTCTTCCGTCACATGCGTCACGCTTCAACGCTACCCGGCGGCGCCCGGCCGAAGCGGGCGAATCGACGATGATCGCCGAATCCCCCGCGTACCTGTCAGCTCACCTGCGGGAACGTTCGAGCGCGTCCCAGAATCCGCGGCGCAGCGCGTGCCGGACCTCGTCGTGCAGCAGGAAGTCGATCGGCAGCGAGGAGCCCTGCAGCAGCCGCGCCTCCAGGTCGGACGGCATGCGCGGCTTGCGGGCGAGGACGGCCTCCAGCCACAGGGCGGGCGCGTCGCGGGCGACGGACTCGCCGAAGTCCTGGCCCTCCTGGTGGGCGGACTTCACGGCGTCCGCGAGGGTCGGGGTGCTCTGCGCCGGGACGGGGAGCTGCTGCGGCCCGGTGTAGGGGCCGTGCTGGCCGCTCGGCTGCGACGGCAGCGTCTGGGGCGGGGGCGGCGGGGACGGCGCGGGGATGGGCGACGAGCCGTACTGCGGCCCGGTGCTCGGCGGCGGTGCGGGCATCGGCGGCGCGGAGGGGGCCGGTGCCGAGGGCGCCTGGGCGGAGGACGGCCCGGTGAGGGAGGACGGCCCCGTCAAGGGGGACGGCCCGGTCGTGGAGGCGGGCTGGAGTGGGACGTTCTGGGCGCCGGAGCCGTAGGACGATCCGGCGAGGCCGCCACCGGTGCCGCCGGGCAGTGGCATCGGCCCGGTACCGGTGCCGGCGCTGCCGCTCAGCCCGCCGGTCATGGCCGGGCCGAGGTCGCGGACGGACGGCAGCGACGGCGCGGACGATGTCGGGATCGGCGGCCCGGTGACCGGGGACGCGGGCGGCGGCCCGCTGTGCGCGGCCGGGGCCAGCGGGCCGAGCGGGCCGCCGTGGCCGTTGCCGCCGTGCCCGTTGGACAGGGGGCTCGTCCCGAGGGAGGAGCCGGACGTCCCGTCCATGCCGGCGAGCAGGTTGACGTAGGGGCGCAGGTGGCCGGAGCCGATCTCGATCAGGTCGTCGCACTCCTGCCGCAGCACCCGGGAGATCGTCCAGTTGCCGTCGACGGCGACGTGCACGACGGTGACGCGGACGCCGAGGTCCTGGGCGTCGGTGACGATCTGCGCGAGGTCCTCGTCGCCGCTGACCAGCACGGCGTCGGCGAGCGCGCCGTTGCGGGCCAGGGTCATCAGGTCGCGGTGGATCTCGGTGTCGACGCCCTCGCGGCGGCCGGGCCGGACGCGGCCGAGCCGCAGCTTGAGGCCGGGCAGGTCGGCGAGCGCGTCGTGCTCGGGCGAGCGGCGGCCCTCGATCGTCGCCTCGTACCAGTAGCAGCGCAGCAGCGGCATGCCCGTGCGCTCCCTGGCCAGGTTGCCGAGGAGTTGCAGGAGGCCGCCGAAGTCCCACGAGACCGTTTCGCGATGGCGCGTGCCGTGCACAGCCATGGCACCGTCCGCCAGCAGATAGCCGGCGTCAACGAACAGCGCGCAACGATCCATGCGGCACCGTCCTTCCTCAACACGGGAGCTCACAGCGTGCCCACTCGGCGTAGCGACCCCGGGCGCTTATAGCGTAGTGAAGCCCTGCAGCCCAGTAGGCCAATACGGCGATTCGCCACTCTTTCATGACGACCCGCCCGTTGGCGACTCCCCGGTAACTATGAAATGGGAGCCGCGGCGGGACGCTACCAGCCGTTTCGCGCCGGCCCCGCGCTTCCGCCGGATCTTTACGGGAAGAAGCAGCTCACAGGTTCGGAACCGGTATCCGCA
Organism: Actinomadura sp. NAK00032; assembly: GCF_013364275.1. Taxonomy (NCBI): domain Bacteria; kingdom Bacillati; phylum Actinomycetota; class Actinomycetes; order Streptosporangiales; family Thermomonosporaceae; genus Actinomadura; species Actinomadura sp. NAK00032. The sequence continues at coordinate 374,688 of NZ_CP054932.1, forward strand.
CCCTACTCGAAACCTTTCCGGGTCTCGCACGTTGTGCTCGCTTGACCACTGACCGTCATACATTTCGGACGCGATTTCCTTTTGCCCGGGCCGCGGGGCGCTCCGCGCGGACTCAGGTGATGCGGGCGCGGCCCATCTCGCTGAGCCGGCCGTCGCCGTGCGGACTCTCCCAGCGCACGTTGCAGTCGCGGCCGGACAGCTCGACCGTCGCGATGGCGTTGTGGAACCAGGGGCCCTCGGTCATCCGCCACCGGATGGGCGGGACGGGCACCTTCGCGAGCTTCGCCAGCATCCGGAACGGGGCGCCCGACGCCCGCGAGTAGGCGATGCGGTTCGCCCACTTGAACTTGCCCTGCAGCGGGTTCCGCAGCGGCGAGCAGACGATCTGCGACACCTTCGACTGCGTGCCCGGCTCGGTGACCCGCGCCAGGTAGGAGTAGTGGATGTCGCCGGACAGGAAGGAGATGCTCGCCGGCGCAAGGCCGCGCTCACCGCGTCCGACGGCGACGACGTCGGCGGCCACGTCGCGGAACGACCGCTCGAACGCGGCCCAGTGCTCCAGGTCGGCGGCCTGCCGGATCTTCTCCCCGACCGCCGCGCCGCGCCTGCCCCAGGCGCCGCCGGCGACGGCCTCGTTCCACGACTCGGCGTGGTGGATCGCCATGGGGAGCAGGTAGGGCAGGGAGCTGGCGATGAGCAGGTGGTCCATGCCGCCCTGGCACTGGCCGTCCAGCCAGTCGAACTCCTCGTCGTCGAGCATCCCGCGCCGGTCGGCGGTGAGCAGCCGCGAGCACCGGCTGTCGACGACGATCAGGCGGGTGCCGCCCCAGTCGTGGGCATAGCTCCAGCGCGTACTGGCAGGTTCCTTGTCGGCCTTCTCCGCGAACGCGTCCAGGACGGCCCCGGCGTCGCCCGTCGTGTCGGACGCCTCGCGCAGCTTCGCGAACAGCGGGTCGGACGCCCGGTCCCGCGGCGACATGTTCCCGAGGTGCTGGTAGATCCAGTACGAGCCGATCCCGCCGGTGATGCGGTCCTTCCACCAGGGCTGCGACCACATCTCCCGCCGCCAGGCGTAGGAGGTGTTCCAGTCGTCCCGGATGTCGTGGTCGTCGAAGATCGTGAGGGTCGGGACGGTCGACAGCAGCCACCGGACGGCGGGGTCGCCGTGCCAGGCGAGCTGGTAGAGGTGCGTGTAGTCCTCGAAGTCGGCGGCCTCGTCGGCGGGCTGCTCGTCGGGGCCGCGCCGGCCGCCGATGAACGCGCGCATCTCCTCGCTCAGCTCGTCGGCGTACACCTGGTCGCCGACCATCAGCAGGATGTCGGGCCAGGTGACCGCGTCGCCGCCGGTCCGGAGCCGCTCGGCGAACGCGGCGAGCGCGTCGTGCCCGAACTCCGCCACGGTGCCGGGCGAGCGGCGGCAGGATCCGAACGAGATCCGCAGCCCGCCGCTCTCGTCCAGCGTCCTGATCTGGGACGGCGGGAAGCCGTCGTCCTCGGGCCAGACGGTGTCGCCGTCGGTGCGCACCTCGTAGGGGATCCGCGAGCCCGCCGCGAGCCCGTCGATCTCGACGAGCGCGTAGTGGTGGCCGTGTGCGGTGAACGTCCGGGCGGACGCGTCGACGCCGTGCTCCTCGTTGACGACCCGGACCTCGCAGGGCCGTTCGGTCTCCACCCAGATGGTCGCGGTGTGGTGACTCACATGCCGGAGATGTGGCCCGAGTACCAAAGCGCTCATAGGACGTCTCTCTAGCGGACGTGACCCCGCCGCGTCCACTCGATGCGCGATGGTCACGCGGTCGTGCGCGCCGTGCTCCATGGCCGCGGCCCGGCCCCTGCCCGAGGGCATGGACCGGGCCGCGGTTCCAGGACCGGGTCAGGACGAGACGGCGCACTGGCCGCGGTCGGCGCGGCGCGGGCCGTCGGCCGTCGGGCGGACGTCGAAGTCGAAGATGGCCGTGGGCAGGTAGAGCGAGCAGCAGGCGTTCGGGATGTCGACGACGCCGCTGACGCGTCCCTCGATCGGCGCGGCGCCGAGCAGGAGATAGGCCTGCTCGCCGCTGTAGCCGAACGTCTTGAGGTACTCGATGGCGTTGAGGCAGGCGTTCCGGTAGGCGAGGGTGGCGTCGTTGTAGTGGTTGGTGTCGGTGCCGTGGTCGACGGAGATGCCGACGAAGCTGATGAACTCCGAGTAGCGCGGCTCCACGTTGCCCGGCATGAAGATCGGGTTGGTGGTGACGCCGTACTTCTCCATGCCGCCCTTGATGAGGTCGACGTGGAAGTCGATGAAGCCGCCCATCTCAATGGCGCCGCAGAAGGTGATCTCGCCGTCGCCCTGGCTGAAGTGCAGGTCGCCGCCGGACAGCATGCCGCCCGGCACGTGGACGGGGTAGAAGACGCGCGAGCCCCGGGTGAAGTTCTTGATGTCGTGGTTGCCGCCGTTCTCGCGCGGCGGGACGGTCCGGGCCCCTTCGGCGCCGACCTTCGCGAGGGCGTCGCCGGTGAGCGTCCCGGCGAGCGTGCCGTCGGTGAGGGGCGGCAGTGCGAGCGGCGGTACGCGCAGGGGGTCGGTGTCGATGAGGGCCTGTTCCCGCGCATTCCAGCGGGCCAGCAGTTCCGGTGATGGGGCCGTGCCGAACAGGCCGGGGTGGGTGATGCCGGTGAAGCGCACCCCTGGGATGTGGCGCGAGGTGGCCTGCTGTCCATGGAAGTCCCAGATGGCCTTGTAGGCGTCGGGGTAGTAGTCGGTGAGGAAGCCGCCACCGTTCTGCTTGGCGAAGATGCCGGTGTAGCCCCAGCCCTGTCCGGCGATGCCTCCCGTCTCCTGCGGGATGGGGCCGAGGTCGAGGATGTCGACCACGAGGAGGTCGCCGGGTTCGGCGCCCTCGACGGCGATGGGCCCGCTCAGCATGTGGCAGGGCGACAGGTCGACGTCGCGGACGTCGTTCGCGGAGTCGTTGTTGCCGATCTGGCCGTCCGTCCACTCGCGGCATTCGACGCGGAACTCCGCGCCGGGGCGGACGGTCGCCGCGGCGGGGATGCCGGGGTGCCACCGGTTGTGGCCGGGCACGTTCTGGTCGCGCATGGACCGGGCCTGGTCGACGCTGAAGACGACTTCGGGCATGGGGTACCTCCTGAAGCGGATCGGGCGAGAAGGTGCGAGAAGGAGACGGAGTCAGGGGCCGGCGACGGGCTGCGGCGGCGCCCCGGCCGGCACGCGTCCGGGACGGGTCAGGACCCACAGCCCCGCGAGGACGGCCACGGCGCAGCCGGCCAGGACGGCGGCGAACACGGCGGACGTCGAGTAGGCGTCCGTCAGCAGCAGGAACGCGGGCAGCGTCGTGGTGCCCGCGGCGTTGGCGAGCGTGACCCAGCCCGTGTAGCGGGTCAGTTCGTCCCGCTTGAGGCCGAGGACGAGGAAGAACAGGAACCACAGGAACGACCAGCAGAGCCAGATGACCCCGAACGGGTGGTCCCGGACGTCGAAGAAGTTGATCGCGGCGAAGCCGAGCGCCGCCAGCGCGACGAACAGCGAGAACCAGCCGGCGCCGGTGGTGTCCAGCCCGGCGAGCAGGCCGATGCCGACATAGAGGTAGGTGAACCCGAACAGGTAGATCCCGGCCGCCGCGGTGATCGCCGCGAGGTCGTCCCCGGCGGCGACGAGCAGCAGCGTCGGCAGCACCACCTGCAGCGCGCCGACGAAGAGGTTGAGGAGCGCCGCCGACCGGGCCTCGACGCGTCCGAGCATCATCAGCGCGTTGACGAACAGGGCCGCGCCGACGTAGAGCAGGCCCACGCTTCCCATGGTCAGGGCCGGGGGAGGAGCGCGTGCCGGGGGTCGGCGGGCGGGACGGGACGCGGACGCCCCGGCGGCGGCGCCGAGACGACCTGGGGCTCGTGCCTGCTGGCCTCCTGGGCGTCCAGTGCCCGGGTCAGCGGCGCGCCGGGCCGGGTGAGCGCCGGGGCGGTGTAGACGCGGCGCGCGGTGCCGCCGCACTCCGCGCACGGGTTCTCGGGGCGCGCGCCGCCCATCGGCAGCGCGAGGTCGACGGGTCCGCACCGGGCGCAGCGGTACTGATAGATCACCATGACGGGGCCTCCAGCCGCACGGATTACTTCCCACAGAAACTATTCGGATGTGAAGTAATAGTCAATGGACGCGCGGCCGGATCCCGTCACGCGGCCTCGTCAGGCGGCCAGGAGCTCCTTCAGGGCGGCGTCGATGAAGGCGGTGTCCTCCGGGTTGCTTCCGTGGCCGGCGAAGTGCCCCCAGACGCCGGGGATGACGCGGAGCTCCGCACCCGGGATGTGCTGGACGGCCCACTCCTCGTCCTCGGGCGGGAAGTACAGGTCCTTCTCGGCGGGCATGACGAGGGCCCGCGCCTTGATGGACGCGAGTGCCGCCTTGGTGTCGCCGTTGAAGCCGGGTGTGCGGCCGACATCGGCGTTCTGCCACGTCCAGAGCATGGTGAGCAGGTTGTTGGCGTCACGGTCGTCCAGGAAGAAGCCCTCCCAGAAACCGACGAGGAAGTCTTCGAGAGAGGTGTGGCCGAGACGCTCGTACAGGCGGTCCCAGTAGAACGCCTGGGAGAACCCCCAGCCCGCGTACACGCGCGCGGCGGCGCGCAGCCCCCGCGTAGGGGGAGAGGTGTACCAGCCCTCCGCGAACGCGCCATCGGCCGTCAGTGCGGCCTTCACTCCCTCCAGGAAGACCTGGTTGTGGTAGCTGGTGCGGGACGATCCGCAGAACGGGGCGATCCGCTCGACCATCTCGGGATGGCTGACGCCCCACTGGTAGGTCTGGCCCGCGCCCATGGACCAGCCCGTCACCAGCGGCAGCCGCTCGATGCCGAAGTGCTCGGTGACGAGCCGGTGCTGGGCCTCGACGTTGTCGTACATGGTGACGTGCGGGAAGCGGGCGCGGTCGTAGGGCGGCGGGGTGTTGCTGGGCGAACTGGACAGCCCGTTGCCCAGCATGTTCGGCACGATGATGAAGTAGCGGGCCGGGTCCAGCGCCATGCCCTCGCCGATGAGCCACTCGTTGTCCTGGTGCCGTCCGGAGTACCAGGTGGGGTAGACGATGGCGTTGCTCTTGTCGGCCGCCAGGTCGCCGTAGGTCTCGTAGGTGAGCTGCGCTCCGCGCAGGGTCGCGCCGCCCTGCAGGGTGAAGTCGCCGAGATCGTAGGTCGCCGCCATGAGAAACCCCCTTAGTTCCTGTAGAAATTATTTTGATATGAACTAATGGTCAAGGGGTGAGCTGGCACAGCACGTCGAACTCCAGCCCGTCGGCGGCGGCGAGGAACACCCGCTGCCGCAGGTGCCGGTCCCGCACCTCGACGGGCCCGCGCGGCCCGTCGTAGCCGATGCCCTCGGCGAGCGCGCTCATTCTTCGCACGTCCGGTTCGCCGCTGCGCCGGAACAGCTCGCCGAGCAGCCGCACCCCCTCGTAGCAGGACTCCCCCATGCTGTTCAGCGGCGGCGCCTGCGCGCCGAAGCGACGGTGGTAGCGGGCACCGAAGTCCAGGCCGTCCCCGGTCGGGAGCGTCTCGAAGAACCCCGCCGCCGCGTACAGCCCGCGCGTGCCCTCCACGCCCGACGCGAGCAGCATGTTCTCGTCCATCAGCGGGCTGAACCGCAGGTGCGGCAGCCCGGCCGCGCCGAACGCCCGGTTGAACGCCACCGCGTCGTCGCCGACCAGCAGCATGAGGACGCCCTCGCAGCCGCTCGCGTCGATCCGGCGCAGCGGGCCGCTGAAGTCCTGCGTGCCGAGCCGGACGAAGATCTCGTCGCACAGCACCGCGCCCTGCTCGGCCAGGTACGACCGGACGGCGTGCGCCGAGACGCGCGGCCAGACGTAGTCGTCGCCGATGACCGTCCAGCGCCGGACGCCGAACTCCGCGGCGAGCCGCCGCAGCGCCGGCCGCAGCTGCCCGTCGGGCGTCTCGCCGGTGAGGAACACCCCCGGCGAGCGCTCGCCCCCTTCGTACAGCGCGGTGTAGACGTACGGGACGCGCCCGGCCAGGCGCGGCGCCAGGCACTGCCGGACGGCCGAGATGTGCCAGCCGGTGACCGCGTGCGCGGCGCCCGAGCCGACCAGCGACCCGACCCGGTCGGCGACCACCGGCGGCGGGGCGCCGCCGTCCACGAGGACGAGCCGCAGCCGGCGGCCGAGCACGCCGCCCTCGGCATTGATTTCTTCCTGTGCCAATCGAGCGCACAGCTCGGCGGAGGGCCCGAAGAGTCCCGCGGGCCCCTGCAGCGGCACCACCAGGGCGACGTTCAGGTCGTCCATACGGGGACGGTAGCCCATGGGCGTCCAAAAATACTTTCTACGACGCGGTAATCTTTGTTGTTGCGATGACTACGACAGGTGTTCCGCAGCACGAGCTGGACCTCCCGCGGGTGCTGGCGCGCGTCGAGCGCGACATCACCGCCCGGCTCGGCGCCGCCCTCAAGACCGCCGGCTCGACCGTGGAGGAGTGGCGCGTCACCTCCCTGCTGTCCGACGGCGCCGGGCATCCGATGACCGAGATCGCCGAGCACGCCCTCCTGCCCGCCCCGACGCTCACCAAGGTGGTCGACCGCCTGGTGTCCGCGGGCCTGGTCTACCGCCGCCCGGACGAGGACGACCGCCGCAGGATCCTCGTGTTCCTCTCCGAGCGCGGCCAGGAGGAGGTCACCCGCCTGACCGCCGCCGTCGAGACCGAGTGGACCAACGTCCAGGACGCCGTAGGCCGCGAGGAACTGGCCCTACTTCGCGCCCTCCTCACCCGGATCTCCACCCATCTCCCCTGAGCGCAGCGTCTCGGCCTCCTTGCCGGGGGCCAGACCCACGACTGGACGGTCTGGGCGCTGCGGTGCCCGTCCGCCGATGGACTGGAGCCACTGCCAGGTGTCGGCGACCGTCTCCTGGACGGGCCTGCAACGCAGCCCTGCGGCGAGGGCCTTGTCGGCGTTGGCCTGATGCATGGTGTCGTGGGCCTCGCCGGGCGGCAGCCAGACGGGGAGGTCCGTCCACGGCTGGATGCCCGCTTTGAGGATGGTCTCCGGGGGCGTCCAGACGAGGTTCGCGTTCGAGCCGGTTACGTGGATGCAGGCTTGGAGAAGCTCCTCCATCGTCGTGTGGGCCGGTGGACTGACCAGGTTGTAGGCGCCGCCTAGGCCCTGCTCTGCGGCGTCCAAGGTCCAGGTGGCCAGGTCGCGTACGTCGATGTACTGCAAGCCCAAGTCGCGCGGGCCGGGGGCCAGGACGTCGCCGCCTTGCGCGATGCGGTTCAGCCACCACGGCAGGCGCCCGATGTTCTCGTAAGGGCCCAGGATGAGGCCGGCCCGCATCAGCAGGGCCCTGTCTCCGAAGGTGTCGATTGCCGCCAGTTCGCTCCCTCGCTTGGCGGCAGCGTAGTCGACGTCGCCGGCGTCTGGAGAGCCGTCCACCACGGCTGTCTCCTCGGTGAGGCCGGGCGGCGTCGGGAACTGGTAGACGGAAACGCTGGATATGTAGACGTAGCGCCCGACCCGGCCCGCCAGAAGGTGCGCGGCATCGCGGACGGTGGACGGCGCGCCCGACCAGGTGTCGACCACCGCGTCCCACTCGCCGTCTGCGAGGGCCTTGAGGCCGTCGTCGGTGGTGCGGTCGCCGTGCAGTGACCGCACCCCGGCGGGCGGGTCGTGGCGTCCGCGATGGAAGACGGTCACGTCCCAGCCGCGTGCGAGGGCGTCCTCGGTGATGGCCCGCCCCACGAACTCCGTCCCGCCCAGCATCAGAAGCCTCATGAGGAGAACTCTGCCTCCGCGCCTTTCCCTGCAGAACCCCTGCACGCTCACAGCGGAACCGCCCCGCCGGTCGGCGGCGGGTCGCGTTGGGCGGTTGTGGGTGGGACGGAATTGGCGGGATCGGGCGGGCCGATTCTGCGGATGGAACGGTGAAACAGGGCTGACCGGTTTGGATACGGGGCAGTATTCATGCTCCGGTCGGGAGATGTAGGCGGGATTTAACCGCTTGGTGTTGCGGGGTGCAAAGTTGTGGCTATGGTCGAGTTCCTGCAACTCTCATTCGGTGGGGGAATGAGTGCGGATCGACGACTGCCTTGCCCGGATGATGACGATCCCGGGGGCCCGGCGGGTGACGCTGGTGGACTGCGCCAGCGGGCTCGCCGTCGCGGCGGCCGGTCGCGAGGACATCGTTGACCAGCATGAGGACGCGGCCGGCGCGACCGATGTGGTGCGGGCGGTGCTGGCGTCGCCGGCGCTCAGCGCGACCGCGGCGGGCGATGACATCGAGGAGATCATCGTGTGCGGCGCCGCGGGATATCACCTGTTGGCCCTCTCCGGAGCCGACCTCGACGGGCACCTCTTCGTCCATTTACTGCTCGACCGGGAGAACGGCAATATCGCGCTCGCGCGGCTGCGCATGCGGAGCCTCGTCCAGGAAATGGCGGACGGGTGACATGGGCGGCGACATTTGCGGCGCGCTCGGCGCACTGGAGCGGGAAAGGTGCACCGGTGTGCTGCGCGTGGGCGACGATGGCGCGTTCCATCTCGCCGGCGGGGCCGTCGTCCACGCCGAGAGCAGGCATGTGCCGGGCGCCGGCGACCTGCCGGGCGGGCCCGGCCCCGAGCTGCCGGCGCTGCTCGCGCTGTTCGACGCCGCCTACTTCCTGCTCGGTTCGGCGGCCGAGCCGGTGTTCGCGGAGGAACCGCTGGTCGCGGGGAAGCAGGCGGGCGGCGCCCTGCGGATCGGCGTGGCGACGCTCGTGCACGAGCAGCGGCGGCGCCGCGCCCGGCTCGACGCGGCCTGGCCGGGCGGGGGCGTCGACGCGGCGCCCGTCGTGCCGGTCCGGCGGGTGCGGCGGCAGCGCGTCATCCTGACCGGCGTCCAGGCGGAGATCCTGCTCAACGCCGACGGGCGGCGCACGCCCGCGCGGCTGGCCCGCGACCTCGGGCGGACGGCGTTCGGCTGCCTGCTCGCCGTCCGCGGCCTGGCCGCGGCGTCCCTCGTGGAGACGGCGTCCCTCGTGGAGACGGCGCCGCCCGCAGAGACGGCGCCGCTCGTGGAGAGGGAGCCCCGGGAGTGGGGTGAGGGGGCGGTCGAGTGGGCCGCGCCCGATCACGAGCTGCTCGGCCGGCTGCGGGCGGCGCTGGTGGAGCTCGGCTGACCGGACGACCGGTGAAACGACTGATCGAAGGGCTGGCGAAGGTGGCGAAACGAGCGGGGCCGGGGACGGCGGCGCGGGTCCCCGAGGCCGGGGTGGCGACGGAGCTGCGGGCACTGCGGGCGCGCGTCCCGCAGCTCACCGGCAGCCTCGTCGCGTCGGCGGACGGGCTGCTCATCGCGCACGACCTGGCCGCGGCCGTCGAACCGACCGGGATGGCGGCGGTGACGGCCACGGGCCTGTCGCTGGCGCACCGGATCGCGCTGACCGCGCACGGCGGCGCGTTCCACGAGGTCGTGATCCGCGGGGTGGACGGCTACGTGGTGATCTACGCGGCGGGCCCGACCGCGTCCCTCACCGTCCTCGCGGAACCGACCGTCAACGTGGGGCGGCTGCATCTGGAGTCGCGCCCGGTCGCGCGCGCCGTCGCCGCCCACCTGTCGACCCCGCGCCGAAGGCAATGACAACGAAAGGGGAGCACGTGTCCAACCTCGACCTCTCGCTGAAGGACATGATGACGATCGACGGGGCGATCGGCGCCGCCGTCGTCGACTACAACAGCGGCATGGCCCTCGGGCATCTGGGCAGTTCCAAGACCCTCGACCTGGAGGTGGCCGCCGCCGGGAACACCGAGGTGGTCCGGGCCAAGTTCCGCACCATGGAGCAGCTCGGCCTCAAGGAGGAGATCGAGGACATCCTCATCAGCATCTCCAGCCAGTACCACGTCATCCGCCCGGTGACCGGACGCAAGGGCAAGGGCCTCTTCCTCTACATGGCCCTCGACAGGTCCCGCGCGAACCTGGCCATGGCCAGGCACCGGCTCCGCGACATCGAGGAGAACCTGGAGGTATGACGGCGGACGGCCCGTCCACCGGCGCACACCCGGTGGACGGGCCTTGCCGTCAGGTGTTGAGCAGGCGCAGCATCTGGCGGATCTCGGCGGTGCGCGACTCCACGACCCGCTTCGCGAACGCCGTCGCGTCGGGGCTCGCGCCCTTGCTCTGCTCCGCCCGCGCCATCTCCACCGCGCTGCCCTGGTGCCCGACGAACAGGTTGAGGAAGGCGGGCTCGAAGCCGGTGCCCTTCGTCTTGCGCAGGGTGCCGATCTCCTTGGCGCCGGTGGCGGGCGCGGCGCCGTGGTGCAGATGCGTGCGCGTCGCCGCCTCGGACGTGGCTGGCTTCGACCACTTGCCGAGCCACGCCTTCATGAGCTTCAGCTCCTCCGACTGCGTCGCGTCGACGGCCGCGGCGAGCGTCCGCACCTCCTTGCGCGGGGCGCGGTCGGCGGCCAGGCGCACCATCTGCAGGCCCTGTTCGTGGTGGGCGACCATCATCTGCAGGAAGACGACGTCCTGGTCGTTGTAGCCGGAGGCCGGAGCACTGGAGGCCGCGCTCGCCGGCTTCGTCTTCGCCGGTTCGGCGCTGCACGCCGTCAGCAGGACGGGCACGGTGAGGGCGGCGGCGGCCAGCAGGAGCGTGCGGCGACCGGCCGTCACAGCGGCAGCCACAGGGCCAGCGTGAACTGCGACGGCTCCCAGCCCTGGAGCGCCGTGTGGCCCTGGCGGCAGCGGAACTGGGCGCCGTTGAAGGACACGACGTCGCCCGTCTTGTACGCCTCGCCCGCCTGCCACGTCCCGCCGGTCGCGGGCTCGCCGGTCGGCGCGGGCGGACGGCTGCTCGGCGGCGGTGCCGGTGCGGTCGGAACCTGCGTCGTCGGGCTCGGCGCCGGTTCCGGCTCCGTGGTGGGCTCCGGCTGCGAGCCGCCGCCCCCGCCGCCGCCCACGTTCAGGTCGATGCAGCTGTAGAACGCGTTCGGGGTGTCGCCGATGTTCCACACCGCCAGGATGGTGCGCCTGCCCGGGAACTCGCTGAGGTCGACCTTGTGCGTGACGACCGCGTCCGGCTGCTGATTCCCGCCGTCGAACGTCGCGACCTTGGTGTTCCCGATGAAGTACTCCCAGTTGGACGTGCGGTGCCGCGCGGTGAACACCCACCGGAAGTCGACGGACGTCCCGACGGACGCGGCGGGCCAGTTCCGGCTCTCGTCCGCGAGGACGGCGAACTGGCTCAGGCCGCCGTCGCAGCTCTTCAGCCCCTTCGGGCCCTCGACGCTCTGCGGTTCGAACTGGATGGGGCCGCAGTCGGGGACGGCGCCCGTCGCGCACAGCGCCTGCCGGCTCGGGGGAGCGGAGACGTAGCCGTGCGCCGACGCGGGGGCGGCGACGAGCACCGGTGCCGCGACGGCCGCCGCGGCGGCGAGGGGGTAGGCGACGGACCTGTGCATGAGGAGATCTCCCAACGGTCGTCCCGCGGCCACCGGATTTCGGCGTGCCGCAATGCCGTGGGACGCTAGCCGGGGAATCCCTAAAGAAACTTTAATAATTCTCGAAGGGACCGTGAAGGCGCCTCCCGCCCCTGCTCACGGGCCCGCACGCTGGGAAGGCGAACGGGCCGGCGCGGTGTGCGCCGGCCCGTCGTAGCCCCGTTACTTGGTGAAGGAGAGACCGCTCTTCGGGGCGACCGTCAGGCGGTCGGCGGCCTCGTCGAGATCGACCACGATCTCGTCGCCGTCGCGGACCTCACCGGAGAGGAGCTCCCTGGCGAGCTGGTCGCCGATCGCCGTCTGCACGAGGCGGCGCAGCGGGCGCGCCCCGTACAGCGGGTCGTAGCCCGTCAGCGCCAGCCACTCGCGGGCCGCCGGCGTGACCTCCAGCGTCAGCTGCCGGTCGGCGAGCCGGTCGGCCAGCTTGTCGACCTGCAAGTCGACGATGCGGGTCAGCTCGCTCGTCGACAGCGCGTCGAACAGGATCACGTCGTCGAGGCGGTTCAGGAACTCCGGCTTGAACGAGTTCCGGACGGCGTTCCACACCGCCTCCCGCTTCGCGCCGTTCTCCAGCGTCGGGTCGACGAGGAACTGCGACCCGATGTTGGACGTGAGGATCAGGATCGTGTTGCGGAAGTCGACCGTGCGGCCCTGCCCGTCCGTCAGCCGGCCGTCGTCCAGCACCTGGAGGAGGATGTCGAACACCTCGGGGTGCGCCTTCTCCACCTCGTCCAGCAGCACCGCCGAGTAGGGACGCCGCCGGACGGCCTCGGTGAGCTGCCCGCCCTCCTCGTAGCCGACGTATCCGGGCGGCGCGCCGACCAGCCGGGCGACGCTGTGCTTCTCGGAGTACTCGCTCATGTCGATGCGGGTCATCGCCCGCTCGTCGTCGAACAGGAACTCCGCGAGCGCCTTCGCCAGCTCGGTCTTGCCGACGCCGGTCGGGCCGAGGAACAGGAACGAGCCGGTCGGGCGGTCCGGGTCGGAGATGCCCGCGCGGGCGCGGCGCACCGCGTCCGACACCGTGCGGACGGCGGCCTCCTGCCCGATCAGCCGGTGGCCCAGCTCGTCCTCCATGCGGAGCAGCTTGGCCGTCTCGCCTTCGAGCAGCCGGCCGGCGGGGATGCCCGTCCAGGACGCGACCACGTCGGCGACGTCGTCCGGGCCGACCTCCTCCTTGACCATCGCGTCGCGGTTCTCGGCCGCCTCCGACGCCTCCTCCAGCTGCTTCTCCAGCGCCGGGATCTCGCCGTAGGTGAGCCGCGCGGACGTCTCCAGGTCGCCGTCGCGCTGGGCGCGCTCCGCCTCGCCGCGCAGCTGGTCGATCGTCTCCTTGACCTCGCCGACCCGGTTCAGGCTCGCCTTCTCCTTGTCCCAGCGGGCGACGAGGCCGGTCAGGTGCTCCTGCTTGTCGGCCAGGTCCTTGCGGAGCCGGTCGAGCCGCTGCCGGGACGCCTCGTCGGTCTCCTTGGCGAGGTTCAGCTCCTCCATCTTCAGCCGGTCCACCGCGCGCTGCAGCTCGTCGATCTCCACCGGCCGGGAGTCGATCTCCATGCGCAGCCGGGACGCGGCCTCGTCCACCAGGTCGATCGCCTTGTCCGGCAGGTACCGGGAGGTGATGTAGCGGTCCGACAGCGTCGCCGCCGCGACCAGCGCCGAGTCGTTGATCTGCACCTTGTGGTGCGCCTCGTAGCGGCCCTTCAGCCCGCGCAGGATCGCGATCGAGTCCTCCACCGTGGGCTCGCCGACGAAGATCTGCTGGAAGCGGCGCTCCAGCGCCGGGTCCTTCTCGATGCGCTCGCGGTACTCGTCCAGCGTCGTCGCGCCGATCATGCGCAGCTCGCCGCGCGCCAGCATCGGCTTCAGCATGTTGCCGGCGTCCATCGCGCCCTCGGCCGCGCCCGCCCCGACGACGGTGTGCAGCTCGTCGATGAACGTGACGACCTGCCCCTCGGACTCCTTGATCTCGTTCAGCACGGCCTTCAGCCGCTCCTCGAACTCGCCGCGGTACTTCGCGCCCGCGACCATCGCGCCGAGGTCCAGCGAGACGAGCTTCTTGCCGCGCAGCGACTCGGGCACGTCGCCCGCGATGATGCGCTGCGCGAGACCCTCCACCACGGCCGTCTTGCCGACGCCGGGCTCACCGATCAGCACCGGGTTGTTCTTCGTGCGGCGCGACAGCACCTGCACGACCCGGCGGATCTCCGCGTCCCGGCCGATGACCGGGTCGAGCCGCCCGTCGCGGGCCGCCGCCGTCAGGTCGACGCCGTACTTCTCCAGCGACTGGTACGTGCCCTCGGGGTTCTCGCTGGTGACGCGGGCGTGCCCGCGCACCTTCTCGAACGCGTCCAGCAGCGCCTGCGGCGTCGCCCCGAACTCCTTCAGCAGGCCCGCCGCCGGGCCGCCGTCCGCGGCGAGGCCGACCAGCAGGTGCTCGGTCGAGACGTACTCGTCCTCCAGCTGCTGCGCCCGGTTCGCCGCCGTGTTGATCGACCGCTGCAGCAGGCCCGACAGCCGCGGGGACGACACCGTCGACCCCTGCGCCTTCGGCAGCGCGGCGAGCTGCTCCTCCGCCCGCCGCCGGATCGCCTGCCAGTCGGCGCCGACCGCCTCCAGCAGCGGCACCGCCGTCCCGTCCGGCAGCGCGATCAGCGCCACCAGCAGATGCTGCGGCTCGACCTCGGGATGCCCCTCGGCCGCCGCCCTGCGGACCGCGACCGACACCGCCTCCTGGCTCTTCTGCGTCAGCTTGTAGTCCATGTCCCCAGTCCCCGTGAAAAGTGCCTATTCGGAGTTGCGCTCCCGCCAGACCACGACGCTCGTGTGCCTGATCGGCACCAGGTCGGACCCGGGCGCGCCCTGTTCCCCGTGCCGCCGCTGCTGCGCCAGCCGCGCCGCGACGGACCGGGTCGATTCGAGTTCGTTGGCGAGCTCCTCCAGCGCGGCGTGCGCCTTCCCGAGCTCCTCGCGGAGCCGCACGTTGTCGCGCTGCAGCTCCAGGATGTGCTTGATGCCGGACAGGTTGATGCCCTCCTCCTGGGAGAGCCGCTGGATCTCGCGCAGCAGCACGATGTCGCGCATCGAGTACCGCCGCCCCCGGCCGGCCGTGCGGCCGGGGGACACCAGCCCCATCCGGTCGTAGGTGCGCAGCGTCTGCGGATGCAGCCCCGACAGCTGCGCCGCCACCGAGATCACATAGACCGGCGTGTCGTCACCGAAGGGATCCATGCCTTCACTCCTGCCTGGCCTGCTGCAGGATGTCGGCGCGGAGGTCGTCGCCGTCGCCCGACTCGCGGAGCTTGGCGAGGGCCTCGCGGGACTGCTCGTCCAGCTTCTGCGGGACGTGCACGTCGACGGTGACGAGCAGGTCGCCCTTCGTGCCGTCGCGCCGGGTCGCGCCGCGGCCCTTCACGCGGAACTTGCGGCCGTTGGGCGTGCCCTCCGGCAGCTTCAGCGTGACGGGCTGGCCCTGGAACGTCGGGACGCGGATCTCCCCGCCGAGCGCGGCCTCGGGGAACGTCACCGGGATCGTCAGGGTGAGGTTGTCGCCGCTGCGGCCGAACACCGGGTGCGGGCGCACCTTGATGTTCACGTACAGGTCGCCGGCCGGGCCGCCGTTCTCGCCCGGGGCGCCCTTGCCCTTCAGCCGGATCTTCTGGCCGTCGGCGACGCCCGCCGGGATGCGGGCCTGGATGGTGCGGGTGCCGGTCGCGCGGCCGCTGCCGTGGCAGATCGGGCACGGGTCGTCGACGACGAGGCCGCGGCCGCGGCACTCGTGGCACGGCTCCTGGAAGCCGAAGTTGCCGAGGTTGCGGGTCTCGTGCCCGGTGCCCTCGCAGTTCGGGCAGACCCGCGGCACGGTGCCGGCCTTCGCGCCGGTGCCCCGGCACGCGTCGCAGGCCGCCTCGCTGGTCAGCTTGATCGGGACGGTCACGCCGTTCATCGCGCGGCCGAACGACAGCGTCACCTCGGTCTCCACGTCCGCGCCGCGCCGGGCGCGCCGCGTCGTCCCCGTGGTGCGGGTGGTGCCGCCGCCCCGGCCGAACAGGCCGCCGAACAGGTCGCCGATGCGCTCGCCGGCGCCGCCGGTCTGCGTCCCGGTGCCGCCGCCCTGGCCGAACAGGTCGCCGAGGTCGAACCCGAAGCCGCCGCCCTGCTGGCCGCCGCGGAACCCGCCCGGCATCGACCGGACGGCGTCGTACTCCTTGCGGCGCTTCTCGTCCGACAGCACGTCGTAGGCCTCGGAGACCTCCTTGAAACGCTCCTCGGCCTCCGCGTCACCCTTGTTGGTGTCCGGGTGGTACTTGCGCGCCAGCTTCCGGTAGGACTTCTTGATCTCCTCCTGCGAGGCCGTCTTCGCCACACCGAGGACCTTGTAGTAGTCCTTCTCCAGGTAGTCCTTGGTGCTCACGGCGCCCCGCCTTCTGCTCTCGCCACTTGCCACATGTCCTCACGCCCGGGCCGGGCCCGCCCCCGGATGGGAGCGGGCCCGCGCGGGCTCATTCGCCGTCGTCGCCCGGCCGGTCGCCGGGCTCGCCCGGGCCGGCGTCCGGGTCGGGGTCGGCCACCGCGACGCGCGCCGCGCGCAGTATCCGCTCGCCGATCCGGTACCCGGGCTGGAGGACGTCGACGACGCTCGTCTCGGTCACGTCCGCCGAGAGCGAGTGCATCAGCGCCTCGTGCACGGTCGGGTCGAAGGGCTCGCCCTTCTCGCCGTACCGCTCCAGGCCGAGCTTGCCCGTGACCGCCTCCAGGCTCTCCGCGACGGACTTGAACCCGCCGGTGAGCTCGTCGTGGTCGCGGGCGCGGCCGATGTCGTCCAGCACCGGGAGCAGCTCGGACAGCACCTGCCCGAGGGCCTGCTCGCGGACCGCGACCCGGTCGCGCTCGACCCGCTTGCGATAGTTGTCGTACTCGGCCTTCAG
Organism: Actinomadura sp. NAK00032; assembly: GCF_013364275.1. NCBI lineage: Bacteria > Bacillati > Actinomycetota > Actinomycetes > Streptosporangiales > Thermomonosporaceae > Actinomadura > Actinomadura sp. NAK00032. The sequence goes on from NZ_CP054932.1 coordinate 391,085, forward strand.
GCGCTGGAGGTCGGCGAGGCGCTCCGACAACTGGGTCTTCAGCGCGGACACCTCCTCGCCCGCGGCCTGCGCGGCGCCCCCGTCCGCCGGGGTCTCCGGGGCGGACGGCGAACCCGCCGCCTGTCCCCGGACCTCCCCCGTCTCGGGATCGATGCGCCGCTTGTCGCGGATCACCGGGCCCTCCTTCTCCTCGCCCTCACCAGGGGAGGACGTCACGATGCATCACCCTTCGGCTTGTCCTCGTCCACGATTTCCGCGTCAACGACCTCGTCGTCCTGCGGGCCCTGGGCGTCGGCCGTGGGGCCGTGGTCCTCGGCGCCGGCCTGGGCACCCTCGGGGTTCTGCGCGTACATCGCCGCGCCCATCTTCTGGGAGACCTGCGCGAGCTTCTCGGCGCTGCCCTTGATGGCCTCGACGTCGGTGCCCTCCAGGGCCTTCTTGACCTCGGCGACCGCGTCGCCGACCTCGGTCTTCAGGTCCGCGGGGACCTTGTCGTCGTTCTCCCGCAGGAACTTCTCGGTCGAGTACGCGAGGGTGTCGGCCTGGTTGCGGACCTCGGCCTCCTCCTTGCGCAGGCGGTCCTCCTCGGCGTACTGCTCGGCGTCCCGGACCATCTGCTCGATGTCGTCCTTCGGCAGCGCGCTGCCGCCGGTGATGACCATCGACTGCTCGCGGCCGGTGCCCTGGTCCTTCGCGCTGACGTTCACGATGCCGTTGGCGTCGATGTCGAAGGTGACCTCGATCTGCGGGACGCCGCGCGGCGCCGGCGGCAGACCGGTGAGCTGGAAGGTGCCGAGCTTCTTGTTGCGCGCGGCGATCTCGCGCTCGCCCTGGTAGACCTGGATCTCCACGGACGGCTGGTTGTCGTCGGCGGTGGTGAACGTCTCCGACCGCTTGGTCGGGATCGTGGTGTTCCGCTCGATGATCTTGGTGAAGATGCCGCCCTTGGTCTCGATGCCGAGGCTCAGCGGGGTCACGTCCAGCAGCAGGACGTCCTTGACCTCGCCCTTCAGCACGCCGGCCTGGAGGCTGGCGCCGATCGCGACGACCTCGTCCGGGTTGACGCCCTTGTTCGGCTCCTTGCCGCCGGTCAGCTCCTTGACCAGCTCGGACACCGCGGGCATCCGGGTCGAGCCGCCGACCATGACGACCTGGTCGATCTTGTCGACGGTGATGTTGGCGTCCTTCAGCACCGACTGGAACGGCGCCTTGGTCCGGTCGAGCAGGTCGGAGGTCATCCGCTGGAACTCGGCCCGGGTGAGCTTCTCGTCCAGGTGCAGCGGGCCCTCGGCGGACGCGGTGATGTAGGGCAGGTTGATCTGCGTCTCGGACGAACCGGACAGCTCGATCTTCGCCTTCTCCGCGGCCTCGCGCAGCCGCTGCAGCGCCATCTTGTCCTTGGCGAGGTCGACGCCGTTGGCGTTCTTGAACTTCTCGACCAGCCAGTCGACGACCTTGTTGTCCCAGTCGTCGCCGCCCAGGTGGTTGTCGCCGCTGGTGGCCTTGACCTCGACCACCCCGTCGCCGACCTCCAGCAGGGACACGTCGAAGGTGCCGCCGCCGAGGTCGAAGACCAGGATGGTGGCCTCCTTCTCCTTCTCCAGGTGGTAGGCCAGCGCCGCCGAGGTCGGCTCGTTGATGATGCGCAGGACGTTCAGGCCCGCGATCTGGCCGGCCTCCTTGGTGGCCTGCCGCTGGTGGTCGGAGAAGTACGCGGGCACCGTGATGACCGCGTCGGTGACGGTCTCGCCCAGGTAGGCCTCGGCGTCCCGCTTCAGCTTCTGCAGCACGAACGCGCTGATCTGCTGCGGGTTGAAGTCCTTGTCGTCGATCTTGGTCTTCCAGTCGGTGCCCATCTCGCGCTTGACCGACCGGATCGTGCGGTCCACGTTGGTGACCGCCTGGCGCTTGGCGACCTCGCCGACCAGCACCTCTCCGTTCTTGGCGAAGGCGACGACGGACGGCGTGGTCCGCGACCCCTCCGCGTTCGCGATGACGGTGGGCTCGCCGCCCTCCAGAATCGCGACGACCGAGTTGGTCGTCCCGAGGTCGATGCCGACCGCACGTGCCATGTTCTCGTCCTCCGTCGTTTCCGGTTAACCCCGTTGCCGGTGTCTGTCACGGTTCCGGTGTTGTCGCAGCCCCGGGCGCCCCCAGGGCGCGGCCGGTTCGTCTTCTCTGTCCGCAAGATTGCCCGGACCGGCGCTTCCTGTCAAATGACTTGAGTCGACCCGGCTCAACTTTGCTGACGACCTCTACAACAGGACGAGTGAGCGACCTATTCCGGTTCCCGGGCGGCGGCTCGCCGGGGTGAAGTTCGCCCGGACGGAGGAGGGCCGTGCGGTCCCCGTCCTCCGCGAGAACGAAGCCACCGCCCGCCGCGTACGCGGCGAGCGGTGGCCGTTGCTCCTCTGGTCGGCGGGACGGGCGGCCGGCTTACACGTAGGCCACGACGGTGCACTTGACGTGGGCGCCGCTGTAGCAGTGCGCCGTCCGCGTGCCGTCGAACCTCGTGTACCAGCCCGCCTTCACCTTGTGGTACTTCGTCGTGTGGACGTAGCCGCTCCTCGTGTGGATCTCCTGGAAGCGGACCCAGTAGTAGCCGCTGGAGCGGACCGTCACGGCGTCGAAGTCCTTGAAGGTCGCCGTCGTGGTGTGGGGCTTGATGTAGTCGAAGAAGCAGTGCTTGCCCTTGACCTGCTTCGTCGTGTACTCGCCCCAGTTCCAGATCGTGCACGGGCGCCGGCCGTCCCAGCCCTTCGGATGCCTGCTCTTCTTGTACTCGTTCCAGCTCACGATGGACACGCCGACCAGCGTCCGGCCGGTGTGGTTGGAGATGTGCCCCCACGGGACGTGCCCGTACGGAACGGGCGACGCGGCGGCGGGCGGCGGAAGCCCGCGGGCGTCCCACTCCGCGAACGGGACGCGGGACGGCCCCTGACCGGCACCCCCGCCCGCCGTCCGGGACGGCATGGGATCCTGGCCGGACACGGTTCCGACACGCGGGGGCGTCATGGACCAGTCGGGGGACCCGGGCCCTCTGGCCGCCTTACTCCAGTGCCTCAAGGAGCGCAGCGGGCTGAGCTACGCCGAGCTCGCCCGCCGGACGTTCACCACCAGCTCGTCGCTGCACCGGTACTGCACCGGAGGGTCGGTGCCCCGCGACTACGCGCTGGTCGCGGCCGTCGCGCGGGAGTGCGGCGCCACCGCCGAGGAGATGCGGGCGCTCGCGCTGCACTGGGCCGCCGCGACCGCACCGGCCGCCGAGCCGACCCAGCCCGCTGAACCCGCTGAACCCGCCGAACCCGCCGAACCCGTCGAGCCCGCTGAGCCCGTCGAGGAACCGGTGCCCCCGCGAGTCGCCCCGCCCCGGCCTCGGCGCAGGCCGGTGACGGTCGCGCTGGCGGCCCTGGTGCTGGTGGCGGGGCTGCTGTCCGTCCTCACCACGGGCGGGCTGAGCCGCGGGGAAGCGCCGCGTCCGGCCCGGGTGCTCAGCGGCGGAGGGGACACCTGGACGTGGTTCCCCTGGCCCGTCGGTTCGGCCGCCTTCGGCGTGACCATGAACAGCAACACCGGGACGATGCCGTCCTTCCGGGTCGGGAGCGTGCGGTTCTGGGACAGCGGCACCCGCTGGGCCGACCTGGAGCCGCGCCGGGGAGAGTTCGCGTGGGCGCCGCTCGACCGGCTCGTCGCCGGTGCCCGCCGCGCCGGTGTCCCCGCGCTGCTGACGCTGGGCGGCACACCGGCCTGGGCCGCGCCGGACGGCCCGAAGACGCTCTACGCCGACGGCTCCAGTGCCGCGCCCCCGGACGATCTCGCCGACTGGGACCGCTTCGTCCGCGCCCTGGCGACCCGCTACCGGGGCCGCCTGGAGGCCTACGAGCTGTGGGACACCGCCACCGACCGGCACTTCTACTCCGGCTCCCCACGCACGCTCGCCGAGATGGTGCGCCGCGCCGCCCGGATCGTCCGCTCGGTGGACGCCCGGGCCACGGTGGTGTGCCCGTCGATGGGACGGCTGCGCACGCCCGGCGGCCCGGCGTTCCTGCGCGCGTTCGCCCGGTTCGGCGGCTACCGCCACTGCGACGCCGCGGCACTGAAACCGCGCCAGAACCCGGCACGGGAGGCTCCCGAGACCATGTCGGCCGACGTCGCGAACGCCTACCGGGCGCTGCACGAGGCGGGGGTCGGTGAACCGCTGTGGATCACCGGGCCGGACTACGACGTCAGCACCCAGCCGCCCCTGCGCGGCGCCCCCGCCCGCGACTACGCGGCCCGCTTCTACCTGACGGCCCTGTACGAGCGGCACCTGCACGTGGACCGGTTCTACTTCTACGACTGGGGCGGCCTGAGCGTCCCCATCGTCTTGCAGGCGGAGGGGCGGGCGCCGAGCCCGGCGGCGCGCGGGGTCGAGCGGCTGGAGGGCTGGCTGGACGGGGCCCGCATCGGCGGCTGCGGCCACGGCACCGCCGCCGGGCTGCCGCCGAACGCCTGGCAGTGCCGCTTCACGGGGGTGCGCGGCGCTCGCGAGGGCGCGCGGATCGGCTGGACCGACTCCGGCACCGCCGTCCTGCGCGCCGATGCCCGGGGCGCCCGCGTCCGCCGCCTCGACGGCACCGCGTTCACGGTGGGCGGTGGCGGCGCCGTCCCCATCGGGGGGCAGCCGGAGCTGATCGCCGCCGGCCGACCGTCCGTCACGGGGAGTCGGGGCGGTGGCCCGGGACGATGATGCCGTGCTCGTAGGCCAGCACGACGGCCTGGACGCGGTCGCGGAGGTGGAGCTTGGCGAACACGCTGCCGACGTGGCTCTTCACGGTCGCCTCGGTGACGACGAGCCGCGCGGCGATCTCCTGGTTCGACAGGCCCTGCGCCACGAGCAGCAGCATCTCGCGCTCGCGCGGCGTCAGCGCGGCCAGCAGGTCCGGGGCCGGCCGGACGGGATCGGCGCGGCCGGCGTAGTCCTCGATCAGGCGGCGGGTGATCGACGGGGACAGCAGCGCCTCGCCCTGGTGGACGACGCGGATCGCCTCCAGCAGCCGCTCGCGGGGCGCGTCCTTCAGCAGGAATCCCGACGCCCCGGCGCGCAGCGCGCCGAACACGTACTCGTCGAGATCGTAGGTGGTGAGAATCAATACGTGTGGAGGACGGGAGGCCGCGGTGAGGTGGGCGGTGGCCTCGACGCCGTCCATGCGCGGCATGCGGACGTCCATCAGCACGACGTCGGGCCGCAGCTCCGCCGCCCGGTCGATGGCCTCGCGGCCGTCCGCGGCCTCGCCGACGACCTCCAGTTCGGGACGGGTCTGCAGGAACAGCCGGAAACCGATGCGGATCAGTTCCTGGTCGTCGACGATCAGCACCCGGATCGTCACGCGCGCTCCCCGATCGGCAGCCGCGCCGCGACCCGGAAACCGCCGCCGGGGGCCCGGCCCGCCTCCAGCTCGCCGCCGAGCACCGCGACCCGCTCCCGCATCCCGACCAGGCCGTGCCCGCCGGGGCCGGGCGGTTCGCCGGTCCCCGTCCCGTCGTCGTGCACCCGCACCTCCAGGTCCGCTCCGCCGTAGCCCAGCTCCACCGTGACCGCGGTCGCCTCGGCGTGCTTCAGGGCGTTGGTCAACGCCTCCTCGATGATCCGGTACGCGGACAGCTCGACACCAATCGGCAGCTCCAGCCGCTCCCCGGTGATCTCCAGCCGGACGGGCAGCCCTGCCGCGCGGTAGCCGGCGACCAGGTCGTCCAGGTCCGCGAGCGACGGCTGCGGCCGTGTCTCCGCCGGGTCCTGCCCGCGCAGCAGGACGAGGATCCGGCGCAGCTCCGCCAGGCTCTGCTCGGCGCTGGTCTCCACCCGCTCCAGCGTCTCGGCGGCCACCCGCGGCTCGGTCTCCAGGACGTCGCGGGCGCCGCGGACGCCGATCAGCATCACCGTCACCGAGTGGGCGACGACGTCGTGCAGCTCGCGGGCGATCGCGCCGCGCTCCCGCTGCGCCGCGATCAGGTCGAGCTGCTCCCGTTCGCGTTCGAGAGTGGCGGCCCGCTCCTCCACCGCCCGGACGTAGCGGCGCCGCGTCTGCATGTAGGCGCCGAGGATCCACGCCCCGATCGACACCGGCGGGCTGCAGACGCTGTAGACCTCCAGCAGCACGGCCACCGGTGCCAGGACCGCGAGCGAGACGCGCCGGTCGCGCGTCTCGGCGAGCGACCACAGCGCGACGACGGGCAGCGCGCCGCCGGGGTAGTACCCGGCCGCGGTCAGCGCGGCGGCCGACGCGACCGTCACCGCGACCACCGCGATCCCGAACCGGCGCCGGGCCAGGAGCATCGCGCCGGTGAGGACGGTCACCGCGATCGGCAGGGGCACGGCCTCGGTGCCGTCGTTGAACAGCAGCCCCACTTCCACGAAGGTCGCCGCCGCGGCGAGCGCGGCGTCGAACAGCACCGGGCGGTGCGCGGCCCGCAGGCCCCGCACCGCCCGGATCAGCTCCACGACGTTCACGCCAGGTCGCGCCGTCGTTCGCACACGACCGCGACCAGCACCGCGAGCAGCGTCCAGGCCGCGAACACCGCGCCCGCCTCCCAGATCGTGAGGGTCGTGTTGTGGGTGCCGCCCGTCATGATGCCCGCCGCGCCGAACGGCGAGAGGTTCGCCTCCCGCTCGTAGGCGCCGCCCACCAGCGGCTGCACCACCAGGGCCAGGATCAGCAGCACCACCGCGCCGACGACCGGGCTGCGGATCAGCGCGCCGAACGCCGCGCCCAGCAGCGTCGCCAGCACGAACGCCAGGACGTTGCCCGCCACGACCTCGGCCACCTGGCCGGACGTCAGGTCCGGGCCGGGCTGGCCCGCCAGCAGCGGCAGCGCCACCCCGACCGCGACGGCGTTGATCAGCAGCGCCAGCCCGAGCCCGGTCAGCGCGTACGCCGCGATCCGCACCGTCAGGACGGTGCCGCGGCCGCGCCGGGCCACCAGCGCCGTGGGCGCGGCGGTCCGGTGGCGGTACTCGCCCGCCGCGCCGACCAGCCCCCACAGCAGCAGCAGGACGGGCAGCCCGGCCAGCGCCTCCTTCTTCTCCGGGATCTCGTCGAGCGTTCCGGACGCCTTGGCGATGAGCACCGCGTTCAGGGCGGCGAAGGCCGTCCCGCCGATCGCGAACCCCCACACGGCGCGCGTCGTCACCGACTTGAGCAGCTCCCCGCGCAGCAGGCCGATCATCGCTCCATCCCTCCGGTGAGCTGCAGGAACACATCCTCCAGCGACTCCACCTCGCTGATCGGTCCCTGGTGCACCAGCCTGCCACGGTCGATGACGACCACGTCGTCCACCGTCTGCGAGGCCTCCGCGAGCAGGTGGCTGGACAGCAGCACCGTCCGGCCCTTCGCGGCCCTCTCGCGCAGCATCGTCCGGAGCCAGCGGATGCCCTGCGGGTCGAGGCCGTTGGCGGGCTCGTCCAGCACCAGGATCTCCGGGTCGCCGAGCAGCGCGGCGGCGAGCCCGAGCCGCTGCCGCATGCCCAGCGAGTAGCCGCCGACCCGGCGGCCCGCCGCCGCCGTCAGCTCGGCGGTCTCCAGGACCTCCTCGACGCGGCGGCGCGGCAGCCCCGCCGCCATCGCCAGCGACCGCAGGTGCGCGCGGGCCGTCCGGGCGGGGTGCGCGCCGCACGGCTCGATGTGGACGCCGATCCGGCGGGCGTCCGGCGCCGGCGAGGCCACCGGCGCGCCCAGCACCGACACCGTGCCCGCCGACGGCCGCGCCAGCCCCACGAGCGCCTTCATCGCCGTCGTCTTGCCGGCGCCGTTCGGGCCGAAGAAGCCCGTCACCGCGCCCGGCCGGACGCTGAACGTCAGATCGTCGACCACCGTCCGGCGCCCGTATCGCTTCGTCAGCCCCTCCACCTGTATGGCCGGGGCGGCCTTCGTCTGTGCAGTCATGGCGCCCAGCTTCGGCCGCCGGCGTCTCCCGGTCATCAGTCCACGGTCGAAACCCGTTCTCCGACCGCGGCATGACGCCGGCGGCGAACACGATCGTCCGCTGCGGGTGATCAAGATCGACCGTCCCGGTGCGGGACGGCGATCGCAGAGGAGACTCGATGACGCACAGACGCCGGAGCCGGGCACTGCTCGGCCTCCTGCTCGCGGCCGGGGCGCTGGCGGCGGTACCGCCGTCCGCGCAGGCCGCGCCGTCCCCGTCGGGCGGCCTGGACCCGGGCAAGGCCTGGAAGGTCACCCTGCTGACCGGGGACGCCGTCTCCGTCCGGACGGTCAAGGGCAGGCCCCCGCTCGTCTCGGTGACCCCCGCGCCGGGCCGGGAGAAGCGCTCGTTCCGCAAGCAGATCCGGCCGGACGGGCACGTCGTCGTCACTCCGGTCGACGTCGCCGGGCTCGTCGGCCGCGTCCTCGATCCGGAGCTGTTCGACGTCACCGCGCTGATCGCGCAGGGCTACGACGACGCGCGCAGCAAGGACCTGCCGCTGATCGTCCAGCGGGAGAAGGGCGCCCGGCCCCTGTCGGCGCTCGGCGGGACGCTCGGCGACGCCAGGGAGCTGCCGAGCATCGGCGCCGTGGCCGTGCGGCAGCCCAAGGACGGCGCGTCCGGCCTCGGCAAGAGCCTGGCCGGGATGCGCGGCCCGTCCCTGAAGGCGACGGGCGGCATCCGGCACATCTGGCTGGACGGCAAGGTCAAGGCGAGCTTCGCCCCGGCCGCACCCTCGACCACACCCTCGGCCGCGCCCGCGGCCCACCGGATCGACCGGAACCTGCGGCAGATCGGCGCCCCGGCGGCATGGCGGGCCGGATACACCGGGAAGGGCGCGAAGGTCGCCGTCCTCGACACCGGCGCCGACGCCGGGCACCCCGACCTCAAGGAACGCATCGCCGACTCGGAGAACTTCTCCGAGTCGCCCGACACCGTCGACCGGTTCGGGCACGGCACGCACGTCGCCTCGACCATCGCCGGAACCGGCGCCGCCGCCGAAGGAGAGCACAAGGGCGTCGCGCCGGACGCGGACCTGCTCATCGGCAAGGTCCTCGACGACGACGGGTACGGCACCGACTCCAGCGTGATCGCCGGGATGCAGTGGGCCGCGCCGCGCGCCGACATCGTCAACATGAGCCTCGGCGGCGCTCCCAGCGACGGCAGTGACCCCGTCTCGCTGGCGCTGACGAACCTCACCGCCGAGCACGGCGCCCTGTTCGTCGTCGCCGCGGGCAACGACGGCACGTTCGCGTCGATCGGCTCGCCCGGCACCGCCGAGGCCGCGCTCACGGTCGGCGCGGTCGACGGCCGCGACCGGCTGGCGGACTTCTCCAGCCGGGGCCCGGTCGGCATCTCCGCCAAGCCGGAGATCGTCGCGCCGGGCGTCGACATCGAGGCCGCCCGCGCCGCCGGAACCGCCGAGGGCACCCCGACCGGGACGCACTACACGAAGATGTCGGGCACGTCGATGGCGACGCCGCACGTCGCGGGCGCCGCCGCGCTGCTCGCCGCGAAGCACCCCGACTGGACGCCCGCCCGGATCAAGGCCGCCCTCGTCGGCACCGCCGACCCCGCCACCGGCGGCGACGCCTACCGGCTCGGGGCCGGACGGCTCGACATCGGCGAGACCGTCCGCAGCCCCGTCCTCACCGCCCAGGGGATCGCCGGTCTCGGGACCTCGAAGTTCCCCGGGCATCCCCGCCTGGCCACGGAACTCGGCTGGACGTCGGCCACCGGCCGTCCCGTCGACCTGCGGCTGAGCGTCGAGGTGACCGACCGCGAAGGCCGCGCCGCGTCCGGCGTCGCGACCGTCCCGGCCGGCGTCACCGTGCCGGCCGGCGGTACCGGGAAGGTGCCGCTGACCGTGGACGCCTCCCGCGCCGCCGACCGTCCCGGCCTCTACACGGCCGTGGTCACGGCGAAGGGCGGCGGCGCCGTCCTGGAGACGCCCGTGACGTTCTTCGTCGAGCCCCCGACGCACACCCTCACCCTCAAGGCCACGCCGCTGCCGGACACCGATCCCGCGAACTTCTCCGCCTCCGCCACCGTGGTCAACCTCGACGACCACTCGCTGTACTCCGAGTGGGCCGACGTCGGGCTCGGGGGTGAGACGAAGCTCCGCGTTCCGGCGGGCCGCTACGCCGTCCTCGGCAACGTGGACGACTTCAGCGACTGGCGCTCGGCCCTCGCCGGCGACCCCGAGGTGGTCGTCGACCGGGACGTGACCGTGACGCTCGACGGCGCCGCCGCCGTCAGGATCGGAGCGGGCGTCGAGGGCGTCGAGACCGCGACGGCGATGGCCGCCGCGGACATGGTGCAGGACGCCGGCGACGGCCTCTGGTCCTACTCCGTGTTCGCCTTCGACCCCGCGAACGCGCCCGTCTACGTCCAGCCGATGGAAGGCGTGACGAAGGGGACGTTCAAGGCGGCCACCCAGTACCGGCTGACCGCGCCCGGCGCCGTGTACGACATCGTCCACCCACTGGGCAACGGGATCCCCGCCGATCCGACGCACACCGTGACCGCCGCCGAACTCACGCGGATGGCCCGCGTCGACCAGAAGTTCGCGGCGTTCGACGGCGACACGGGCGCGCCCATGAGCCAGAAGCGGTACGGCATCAGCGCGGAGGGCCTCCTCAACTTCGAGGCGAGCGGCGCCGTCGAGCCGGGCACGTCCCGGACCGACTACGTCTCGGCCGGTTCCGGCATGCTCTGGGGCGACCTGGGCTTCGTCAGGTTCGGCGAGGAGGACTGGGTCGACCAGGGGGCCTTCAGGGAACTGAAGCCCGGCGAGCGGGTCGCGCACCGCTGGGGCCGCCAGCCGCTGCGGCCCGGCCCCTACTCCGGCACCGGCGTCTCGCCCAGCTTCTGCGCCCGCTACCCCACGGCCCGCACCGGGCAGAACATGCGGATCTCGCTGGTCGACCTCCAGGCCCGCCCGGACGGCTTCGACTGCTCCATGCACGAGGTGAAGGGGCACCTGGAGCTGTTCGCCGGCGATCAGAAGATCGGTGCGCAGGACGGCCCGTTCGGCGACTTCAGCGTCCCGTCCGGTCCGGTCAAGTACCGGCTGTCCTACGAGAACGACGCCTCGGCCGTCCTCCCGGTGTCGATCCGCACCTCGACGTCCTGGACGTTCCGTTCGCGCACACCGCGCGGCGGCAAGAGCGCGAACCTCCCGCTCCTGCTCGTCGACTACGACCTGAACCTCGACATGCGCAACCGGCCCGCCGGTGAGCCCGCCGTGTTCACCGTCGCGCGGCAGGCGGGCTCGGGCGAGGCGAAGGTCACCGGGCTGCGGTTCTGGACGTCCGCGGACGACGGCAAGACCTGGCAGGACGCCGAGGTGACCGAGCTCGGCGGCGGACGGTACAGCGCTCCGCTGCCCGCGCCCGTGAAGGGCCAGGCCGTGTCGCTGCGGGTCAGCGCGAAGGACGCGGGCGGCAGCGGCATCGACCAGAGCATCGTCCGCGCCTACCGGATCCGGTAGCCGGATGCTCTAGGCCGCTGGGAAACGAAAGTGGCGAGGGGGTTCGGGTGATACGTCTGTGACCGCCATCCGTGACGGAAAGGCACCACATGACGGGGAACCCCCTCGCCGCGGAGCGGCTGGACCGGCTCGGCGCCGGCCTGGCCGTGCCGCGGCCCTCCCTGCACGACCCCGACGGGTTCGGTGAGGTCTTCGACGCCCACTTCGCCGAGATCCACGGGTACGCCGCGAAGCGGCTCGGTCCCGACGCCGCGTCCGACATCGCCGCGCAGACGTTCCTGGAGGCGTTCCGCCACCGGGACCGCTACGACCCGGCGCGGGCGAACGTGCGGTCCTGGCTGTACGGCATCGCGACCAACCTCATCGGCAAGCACCGGCGCAGCGAGGTGCGCGGCCTGCGGGCCCGCGCCCGGCTCGGCCCCGCCCCGGCGGAGGACGGGCACGCCGACCGGGTGGACGCCCGCGTCAGCGCCGAGGGCCTGCGCGGACGGCTGGCCGGCGCCATCGCCCGGCTCTCGGACGGCGAGCGCGACGTCCTGCTGCTCGTCGCCCTCGCCGACCTCACCCACGAGGAGGTCGCGGCGGCGCTGGACGTCCCGTACGGGACGGTCGGCTCGCGGCTGAGCCGGGCCAGGAAGAAGGTGCGCGAGGCACTCGGCGGGACGAATCCGATGCGTGGAGGGGACGATGACCATGGATGAGCTGCAGATGATCCGCGAGGCGTACGGGGAGCCGGAGCCGCCGACCCCGCGGGAGACGACCGAGGCCCGCGCCCTGCTGTCGGACGGGCGGCCGCGCCGCCGCGCCCGCCTCGGCCGGGGGTTGCGGATCGGGCTCGGCGCGGTCGCCGCCGGCGCGGCCGTCGCCGTCGCCGTCACGGTCACCGGGACCGGTGCGCCGGCGCCGCCGTCCCGTCCGGCTGGGCAGGTCGACCTCGGCCGGGAGGCCGTGCTGGCCGCCGCGGCGAAGGCCGAGGAGAAGGGCGCGGCGCAGCCCGTCGGCAAGTACTGGTTCACCGACCAGGTCTCGGGCCAGTCGTACATCGTCCGGGCCGCGACCGGCGACTACGCGATCGTCGGCGCGCACAGCGAGTCCTTCAGCTGGACCGGGGCGAAACCGGGCATGGGCACGGCGCTGTACGGGCGCGAGATCCCGTCCCGGCCGCTGACGAAGCAGGACGCGGCGCTCTGGGAGAAGGCTGGGGCGCCGTCGAAGTTCCGGGTCTGGTCGAACGACCACTACTACACCTACGACCGGTCGACGACGGAGTGGGACAGCGAGGCCGACGCGCGGGGCGGCGGCAGGTTCGTCATCCCCGGGACGGGCCGCGAACCACTGACCCTGGCCGAGGTCCAGCGGCTTCCCGAGGACCCCGCCGCCCTCGCCGAGATGTTCTTCAAGCCGTCCGTGCTGAAGGACAAGGAGCGCGCCGGCCCGCTCAGCCGGCTCGCGACCCCACGCGCCAAGCTCGGCATCGCGGCGCGGCTGCTGGAGGGCACGCCCCTGCCGCCCGGAGTGCGCGCCGGGCTGATGCGGGCGCTGGCCGCCCAGCCCGGCATCACGGCGGTCGGCGCGGCCACCGACCCGCTCGGCCGGCCCGCCGTCGCGCTGGTCGCCGACGACGCCCCGGCGACGGTCGACGGCGAGTTCGGCGCGCCGCCGGAGGAGCGCGGCACGTTCCGGTCGCGCTCGGAGCTCCTGTTCGACAAGGCGACCGGTGAGCTGCTCGCCGAGCAGCGCGTGCTGACCGAGCCGGGCGGCGCCTACCGGAACCGCGAGCCCGGGTTCGTGATCAACTACTGGGCCGTCCGCGCGTCGGGCTGGACGGACAGCAAGCCCGAGCCGCCCGCGAAGCCGCCCTTCTGACCGGGGGACGCGCCCTCCGCCCGGACGCCCGCACGGCTGGCCGTCCGGACGGAGGGCGCGCGGCCGTGAAGGCGGATCGGGGGATCGGCTGAGAACGGGGTGACCGAGCACCCGAGCCCCCACAGCGAGGATCACTTCATGGCCCAGCAACGCCCACCGGACCCCGGTGGGGACGACCCCGACGCGGCGGCGATCGTGCGGTCGCGGCGCGACCCGGCCGCGTTCGCGGAGATCTTCCACCGCCACTTCGCCGCGATCCACGGCTACGCGGCGCGGCGGCTCGGCGCGGACGCGGCGGACGACGTCGCCGCCGAGACGTTCCTCGCCGCGTTCCGCAAGCGGGACCGGTTCGACCCGGAGCGCGGGACCGTCCGCCCCTGGCTGTACGGCATCGCGACGCGGCTGATCGGGTCGCACCGGCGGGCGGAGGGCCGCCGCTACCGGGCGCTCGCGCGCACCCCCGCCGAGTACGCCCACGACGGCCACGAGGACCTCGTCGCGGCGCGGGTCACCGCCGGCGGCGCGGGCGCGGCCCTGGCCGACGCGCTGGCCCGGCTGCCGCGCGGGGACCGCGACGTCCTGCTGCTGGTGGCGCTGGCCGACCTGTCCTACGAGGAGGTCGGGCAGGCGCTCGGCCTGAAGACGGGCACCGTCGCGTCCCGCCTGCACCGTGCCCGGCGCCGCCTGCGGGAGTCGCTCGGCGGAACCAACCCCGCGCTGATCGTTGAGGAGACGCCCGCATGAGCATGAACGAGATGGACCGGGTCCGGGACCTGCTGCGCGAGCCCCCGCCCCCGTCGGCGAAGAGCACGGCGCAGGCGCTGGACCTGCTGGAGGACGAGATGGCGGGCCGGCGCGTCCGGGCGCGGCGGCCGCGGCGGTTCGGGTTCGGGTGGTCGGCCGGGCTGGGGATCGGGCTGGTCGCGGCCGGTGCCGCGGCGGCCGTCGCGGTGGCGCTCACCGGCCAGGGGACGCCCGGTTCGCCGGGATCGCCGGACGCGCCGCCCGGCGTCGACCTCAACAAGCAGGCGGTGCTCGCGGCGGCGGCCAAGGTCGAGCTGACCCCGACCGGCAAGTACTGGTACACCGACTGCATCGACGGGCAGTCGTACATCGTCCGGGCCAAGACCGGCACGTACGCGATCGTCGGCGCCGCGAGCGAGTCGTTCAGCTGGACCGGCGTGAAGAAGGGCACCGGCGAGGCGTACTACGGGCGCGACCTCCCGGCCCGGCCGCTCACGGCGAAGGACGAGGCGCTCTGGAAGAAGGCCGGGTCGCCGTCGAAGTTCCGGGTCTGGTCGAACGATCACTACTACACCTACGCGGCGAAGGCCACGAAGTGGCGGTCGGACGGCCCCGAGGTCGGGATCGATCCGGAGGGCGGCGGCGAGTTCCTGGGCGAGCCGGTCGAGGAGTGGCAGGACCTGCCGACCGACCCGGCCGCGCTCGCCGAGAAGTTCCTGAGCGGCAACGAGGCGCGCGGGGGAATGGTCCCCCGGGCGAACGGCGGCCGGAAGCCGACCGAGGCGCAGACGGCCTCCGCCGGGATCTGGCGGACGTCCTCGATCCTCGGCGGTACCCCCGTCCCGCCGAAGGTGCGGGCGGGGCTGATGCGGGCGCTGGCCTCCCGGCCGGGCATCACGGCGATCGGCCGCGTCGCCGACCCGCTGGGCCGCGACGGCGTCGCGCTGGCCGCGCCCGAGCGCACCGCGAAGATCACCGGCGAGTACGGCGGTCCGAAGGCCGAGCAGGGCACCTACGGCCACCGCCTGGTGATCGTCTTCGACGAGAAGACCGGCGGCGTCCTGTCCGTCCAGGACACGCTGACCAAGCCCGGCGGGCCGTACGCGGAGATGAAGCCCGGCTTCATCATCAACTACATGGCCGTCCGCTCGTCCGGCTGGACCGACACCAAGCCGAAGCCGCCCGCGCAACTGCCCTTCTGATGCCTCTGGACCGGGGGTGAGCGCTGCCGTTGTCCCATGGCGAGAACCGCCTCCCCCGCCGATGCCCTCCGCCCACCGTCCGGGCGGAGGGCATCGTGCATGAACCGCTCTAGGGGCGGCGGGCTTCGAGGCCGTCGAGGACGCAGGCGAGCCCGAACGCGAACCGGCCCTCCAGGACGTCGCCGGTCTCCTTCAGCCAGATCTCGCGGATGTGGGACGCGAGGGCGGGCCGCTCGGCGTCCAGCTCCGCGAGGTACGGGCCGAGCCCGCGGACCCAGTCGGCGGAGGACGTCCCGGCCTGCCCGCGCTGCCAGCTCGCCTCGCTCCCGGCCGCGCCGATCACGTAGTCGACCACGGCGGACAGGGCGTACTCCAGGCCGAAGCCGGTGAATCCGGCGGCGCCGAACGCGCCGAGCACCTCGTCCATGACGCGGGTCGCGTTGGGGCCGATCATCGGGCGGCCGCCGAACAGCGTGACCGTCCACGGATGCCGGTGGATCATCGCGCGGAGGCTCCGCGCGTACGCGGTCGCGGACGCCCGCCAGTCGCCGCCCGCGGCCGGAACCTCCACCTCGGCCATGACCTGGTCGAGGGCGAGCTCCAGCAGTTCGTCCTTGTTCGCGACGTGCCAGTAGACCGAGGTCGCACCGGAGTTCAGCCGGGTGCCGAGGCGGCGCATGCTGAGCCCGTCCAGCCCCTCGGCGTCGAGCAGGCCGAGCGCGGCGTCCACGATCTGCGCCCGGCTGAGCGCGGGCCGGCCGCGCCGGGCCCGTTCCGGGCGCACCCAGACGGACGCCACCTTCTTGTCGGACACCGGGTCTCCTCTCCGCTCTCGTACAGAGTACGAGTATTGAACGCCGTACGATCCCGTCGTACAGTGTGCGAGTCTAATCGAACGGTGTACGAGAAAGGGAGGGCGACGCATGGCACCCCATCCGCGCCGCTGGCAGATCCTCGGCGTCCTGTGCCTCAGCCTCTTCGTCGTCGTGGTCGACAACACGATCCTGAACGTGGCGATCCCGTCCCTGCTCCGGGAGCTGGACGCCACCACCGCCGACGTCCAGTGGGTGATCGACGCGTACTCGCTGGTGTTCGCCGGCCTGCTGATCACCGCGGGCAGCCTGGGCGACCGGCACGGCCGCCGCCGCGCGATGCTGATCGGCTTCGCGCTCTTCGGCGCCGGCTCGCTGGTCGCCGCCTTCGCCGCGAACCCCGCCCAGCTCGTCGCGACCCGCGGCCTCATGGGCGCCGGCGGCGCGCTGCTGATGCCCGGGACGCTGTCGATCATGGCGCAGGTGTTCGGGCCGGACGAGCGCGCCAAGGCGTTCGCCATCTGGGGCGCCACGTCCATGGTCGGGCTCGCCGCCGGGCCGACGCTCGGCGGGCTCCTGCTGGAGCACTTCTGGTGGGGCTCGGTCTTCCTGGTGAACGTGCCCGTCACGGTGGTCGCCGTGGCCGGGCTGCTGCTGCTCGTCCCCGAGTCGCGCGGGCCGCGCCGCCGCCCCGACGTGCCCGGCGCCGTGCTGTCCACCGCCGGCATGGCGGCGCTGGTGTGGGCGATCATCTCCGGGCCCGCGCACGGCTGGACGGGCGCCCGCACGGTCGGCGGCCTCGCCGCCGGGATCGCCGCGCTCGCCCTGTTCGTCCTGTGGCAGCACCGCAACCCCGAGCCGATGCTGGACCTGCGCCTGCTCCGCGACCGGAACTTCGCGGGCGCCGCGACCATGATCGCGCTGTTCGGCTTCGCGCTCGCCGGGATGCTGTTCGGGCTGACCCAGCTTCTCCAGCTCGTCCTCGGGTACGGGCCGCTCAAGGCGGGGCTGGCACTGCTTCCCGTCGCCGTCGCCGCGGGCCTCGGCAACGGTCTGGGCGCGTCCCTGGAGTCGCGGCTGGGTGCCCGTCCCGCCCTCGTCGCCGGGTTCGCCGCCGTGGCGGCCGGGTTCGGCGCACTCGGCCTCACCGGAGCGGACGGCGGCTACCCCGCGCTCGCCGCCGGGCTCACCGTCCTCGGCTTCGGCGCGGGGCTCGGCACCCCGCCCGCCTACAGCACGCTCATGGCCGCCGTCCCGCCCGAGGAGGCCGGGGTCGGCTCGGCGGTGAACGACGCCGGGCAGGAACTCGGCAGCGCGCTCGGCGTCGCCGTCCTCGGCAGCGTCGTCTCCGCCGCCTACGCCGCCGCCCTCCCGGACACCGCCTCCCGCGCCGCCCGCCACTCCCTCGGCGAGGCCCTGGCGCTCGGCGACCCCGCCCTCGCCACCGCCGCGCGGGACGCCTTCGCCCACGCGGTCTCGGTCGCCTCCTTCGCGGCGGCGGGGGCGATGGCGGCCGCCGCCCTCTTCGCCTTCGTCGTGCTCCGCCCCGGCCGCCCGGCCCCGGCCGGCGCCCCCGAGCCCGTCAAGACCTGAGGGCGCCCGCTCGTCCCGTCAGCCGGTGAGGTCGGACGGGGCGGTGCCGGCGGCGGTGAGGGGGAGGGCGAGGGCCGCGCGTTCGGTCAGCCAGGTGCTCGGACGGTAGCGGGGGTCGCCGGTGGTCTCGTGGAGGCCCCGCAGGATCTGCAGGACGCGGTCGGCGCCCTCGTGCTCGCCCCACTCCAGCGGGCCGCGCGGGTAGCCGAGGCCGAGGCGGACGGCGGTGTCGACGTCCTGCGGGCGGGCGAGGCGCTGCTCGGCGATCCCGCAGCCCACGTTCACGATCGAGGCGAGGAGCCGCTGGGCGACCGGGGCCGGGGCGTCGCGGACGACGGTCACGGAACGTCCCGTGGCCGCGAGGGCGGCGAGGGCCGCGCGGCCCGCGTCCTTGTCCAGGCCCGGGTGCACCATCACGGTCAGGCGGGTGAAGAACCCACCGAGCGGGTCCACGCCCAAGGTGCGCTCTACGGGCAGCCCCTCAGCGGCGCTGACCGTGCTCTGCCCCAAGGGCGCGACCAGAACGACGGCCCGGTCGGACGGCTCGTCACCCGACTCGACCTCTACGCCGGACGTGGAGAGCAGTGCGCCGAGCGCGTCACGGACGTCCCCGTGCACCCACACTGGGCGCGGCTCCACCGCCGGGACGGTGACCTCCGGCGGCTCTTGCTTGGCGCCGTCCAGGTACTTGTAGAAGCCCTCGCCCGTCTTACGTCCGTGCAGACCGGCCTCTAGGCGTGCCCGTCCAAGCCTGGACGGACGGAACCGGGGCTCTGTGTAGAACCCCGTCCAGATGGACTCCATCACCGGGTGCGACACGTCCATCCCCGTGAGGTCGAGCAGCTCGCACGGCCCCATCTTCAGGCCCAGGACGTCCCGCGCGACGCGGTCGACGTCGACGGGCTCCGCGACCCCTTCGGAGAGGATCTGGAGAGCCTCCGTCACCAGGCCGCGCCCAGCGTGGTTGACGAGGAAGCCAGGCGCGTCCGGCGCGAGCACGGGTTCGTGGCCGAGGCGCCGGACGAGGTCGGCGAGCGCGCCCGGAATCCACTCCGCCGTACGCGCCCCCGGGATCACCTCGACGAGACGCATCAGCGGCACCGGATTGAAGAAGTGCAGCCCCGCCACCCTGGACGGATCCTCCAGAGCCGCCGCGATCGCCGTGACGGGCAGCGAACTGGTGTTGGTCACCAGGACCGTGTGCTTCGGGCAGACCTTCTCCAGGGAGGTGAACAGTTCCCGCTTGGTGTCGATGTCCTCCCGGACGGCCTCCACCACGAGATCGCAGTCCTGGAACGGGGTGAGCGGCTCCCCGACCGGCCGGAGCCGTCCCATGGCCGCCGCGGCCTCCTCGGCCGTCATCCGCCCCTTGCTCGCGAGCATGTCGAACATGCCGCCGATGTACTCCGCCGCGCTGACCACGGCCTCCATGCGGATGTCCGCCAGCTCCACGGTCAGCCCGCCCGCCGCGGCGAGCTGCGCGATCCCGCGCCCCATCGCCCCGGTGCCGATCACGCGGATCGTCGTGACCCGCCGCGCCCAGTCCTCCACCGTCGCCTCCTCGCTCGTCCGCCTCCACCGCATTCCACCCTCCGCCGCATTCAACCGTCCGCCCGCCGGAAGCCCGGAGGCCGCCCTGCCGAACCGAAGCCGTAGCCTGCGGAGTACCCGGTAGCACAGCCTGGAGGAGCCACCATGCGCGACGCGGTGATCTGCGAGCCGCTACGGACCCCGATAGGCCGGTTCGGCGGGGCGCTGAAGTCCGTCCCGCCCGTCCAGCTCGCCGCCACCGTCATCCGCGCCCTGGTGGAACGCACCGGCCTGCCCGGCGATGCGATCGACGAGGTCGTCCTCGGCAACTGCTACCCCACGGCCGACGCTCCCGCCATCGGACGCGTCGCCGCGCTCGACGCGGGTCTGCCGATCTCCGTCGGCGGCTCGCAGGTCGACCGGCGGTGCGGGTCCGGGCTCCAGGCGGTGCTGGACGCGGCCATGCAGATCCAGACCGGCGTCAGCGACGTGGTCATCGCGGGCGGCGCGGAGAGCATGAGCAGCGCACCCTTCTATACGACGCAGGCGCGCTGGGGCGTGCGCGGGCCGTCCCTCGAACTGCACGACGCGCTCGCGCAGGGCCGCGTCACCGCCGGAGGCGTCAACCATCCGGTGCCCGGCGGCATGCTGGAGACCGCCGAGAACCTGCGCCGCGAGTACGGCATCGGGCGCGAGGAGCAGGACGAGCTGACCGTCCGCTCCCATCGGCGTGCCGTCGCCGCCCAGCAGTCGGGCGTGTTCGCTGAGGAGATCGTCCCGGTGACCGTCGCGTCCCGGAAGGGCGACACGGTCGTCGACACCGACGAGCACCCGCGCCCGGACACGACGATGGAGAGCCTGGCGAAGCTGCGTCCCGTCCTCGGGAAGAAGGACGCCGAGGCCACCGTGACGGCGGGCAACGCCAGCGGCCAGAACGACGCGGCCGCCGCCTGCGTCGTCACCACCCCCGAGCGCGCCGCCGAACTCGGGCTGCGGCCGCTCGTCCGGCTCGTCTCATGGGGCCGCGCCGGAGTGCCGCCGGAGACGATGGGCATCGGCCCCGTCCCCGCCACGGCGAAGGCGCTCGCCGCCGCCGGCCTCACCCTCGCCGACATCGACCTCATCGAGCTGAACGAGGCGTTCGCCGCGCAGGTCCTCGCCGTCACCCGCGAATGGGGCCTGAAGGACGCCGACTGGGACCGCGTCAACGTGCACGGCTCCGGCATCTCCCTCGGCCACCCCGTCGGCGCGACCGGCGCCCGCATCCTCGCCACGCTCGCCCGCGAGATGCACCGCCGCGGCGCCCGCTACGGCCTGGAGACCATGTGCATCGGCGGCGGCCAGGGCCTCGCCGCCGTCTTCGAACGCGTCTAGCCCGGCGCTGCCCGGCGCTGCCCGGCGCCGGCTAGGTCAGCGACGGTGCGGCCCCGGGAGCGGCGAGCAGCACCAGCCCGAAGACGATCATCGCGGCGCCGAGCGGCCGGCTCAGCAGTTCCCCGTGCCGCCAGACCCGCTCCGCGAGGATCACCGCCGCGATGACCCCCATCCAGACCAGGCTCATCATCCCGGCGGCGAGCAGCACGGCCATCAGCGCCCAGCAGCAGCCGAGGCAGAAGGCCCCGTGGTGGACGCCGGCGAGAAGCGCGCCGCCGGGACCCGCGGTGATCCGCTCGCCGTGCCGCACGACGATGGCGAGGGGCGAGCGGCACAGCCGCAGGCACGCCCGTTTCAGGGGGCTGAGCTGGTAGGCGCCCGCGAACAGCAGCACCACGGCGCCCGCCCGCACGGCGACCGCCGTGTCGCCCGCCGCCGCCACCGGCTGGAACAGCAGGAACAGGCCGTACGCCGCCACCCCGGCCGCCGCCCAGACGGCCAGGTAGCCCGCCGCGAGGAGGTAGGCGGTCGTCCTCCGCGCGCCGCGCCGCCGCATCAGCCGGTCGATCCGGACGATCACCGGCGTCACCGCGGGCAGCATCATCGCGGCCATCATCACCAGCCAGGTGCCGAGGAACAGGCCCGCCCCGATGGACCGCTCCATCGGCATCGCCGCCATCCCGTCCCCGGAGCGCTCGGCGCCGCCGGTCAGGATTCCGGCGCGCATGTCCGGCATGGCCAGCCGGTGGACCGCCAGCCAGGCGAGCGCGGAGAGCACGAGAAGCACCAGGACGAACAGGCCCTCGCGCATCCGCCCACGCGCACCGGCCGGGGCGTCGCGCGCGTGCTCGGCGGCCGGTGCGCGTTGCCGCGCCGGGCCGTGGCCGAGGTGGCGCTCATGCGTCAGCATCGCCGGGCTCCTAGTCGGGACCGGTCCAGTCGAACGGGATGTGCTTGCTGGAGCGGCCGTCCCACTCCCAGCTGAATCCGTAGGCGTCGGCCCGGTCGGTGAGGGCGCGGCCCCACGTGGCGACCTGGCCCGGACCGGTCTCCGCACCGGGAGGGTTGAGGGTCTGCACCCGCGCGCCCTCGGGCGTCGTGGGCCCGGTCAGCGCCTCGGCCCGCGCCACGACCCGGCCCGGCACCTCCGCGCCCCAGGCGGCGAGGTCGTCGTCGACCGAGATCGCCACGGGGGAGAACTCCACCCCGCGCACCTCGGGGGCGAGCATCCCCACCAGCTGCGCCGGCCAGCCGCCGGCCTCCCCGCCGAAGATCTTCCCGAGCGCCGCGCGCTGGGCGTCGTCGGCGCGCTCGTCCAGGAAGACGGCCGCGTAGGCGTCGGAGTGCTCGCCCCACACGTTCCCGACGAATGAGCCGAGCATCACGACGTTGAGGCCGTCGAGCGCGACCTCTCCGTACCGTCCTTCACGGATGCGCCATGCCAGCACGCCGTCGCAGTCGCCGTACGTGGGGGGCTGCGCGTACGTGCACGGGCACGGGATGGTGCATTTGCAGACATCGAACCAGTCGCCGGTGAGGTGCCAGCGCGGGATGCCGGTGGTCTCGGTCATGATCCCCCCATGGATCGGGACCGGACGCACCTCTCCCCACAATCGTCACAAAACACCTGACCAGGGGCCAGCCAGGCGAGGTAAAACCTGGACCTCCCGGGGGCGGGTCAGGTTCGGTCGGGGGTCCAGGACGGGTCGCGGCCGGTCAGGGCGATGAGGCGGTCGAGGGGGGCGGCGTCGCCGGAGGTCGGCACGGCCGGGCCGAACAGGCCGGGGACGCCCTTGCCGTCGCTCTGCTCGACGGCCGGGTAGACGAAGGCGAGGCACGACTCGATCTCGTCCGCCCCGGCCGCGTAGGGCTGCCCGCTGGCGCGGGCGATGTCCCAGCCGTGGACGACCAGTTCGTTCATCGCGACGTTCCCGGCCTCCGCGCCGGACATCGTGATGCCGCCGGCCTCGGTCATGCCGTGCCAGGCGTCGGGAGAGAGCCAGGCGGCGGCGAGCGCGTCGAGCTGCTCGGGGATGCGGGTGCGCCAGTCCGGGGAGAGCTCGGACGGGACGTCGGACGGGGGCTGCGAGCCGCCCTCGGGGATGTCCTTCGTGGCGGCCTGCGTGAAGGCGATCACCAGCCCGTCCACGTGGCCGATCAGGCCGACGAGGGAGGTGTCCTCGCACGGCGTCGGCGCGGTGAGCTGGACGTCGCGGACGCCGGCGAGCAGCTCGGCCATCCGCCGGGCGGCGGGAGTGAGGTCTGGCGTCGAGGTCATGAGGACTCCGTTCGGCGTACCGGTGGTCGGGAACCGCCCTGGACGGGCGGCCCTTTCTGGTATGGACTCGGTAACCCGCTGATACTCATCGGTGCACGAGATCTCTAAAGTGGACGGGCGGCACGGCCGCGGGTCGCGGCGCTTCCGGGGTGCGGGAACGAGGCCGGGAGCGTCCTGACCAGCGCAGGTGACGCATAAGCTACTACCGAGTAGTATTCGGGCCCCGGGTGAAGAGCAGTCTGTCGCGAGCCCTACGCTGACTGCCAGCACCCGTACCCCAGGAGGACGGAACAGTGTTCTGGATCACGTTGGTCATCGGGCTCGCCGGTACGGCGGTCGCTTTGGCGCTCGCCGCGCGGCGGGTGCTGTTCCTGTACACCATCGCCAAGAGCGGTCAGCCCGACCCTGAGCGGACGCTGCAGCTCAAGCGCGAGCCGAAGAAGGCCGTCGAGGGCCAGGCGGTGGAGGTCCTGGGGCAGCGCAAGCTGCTGAAGTGGACCGTGGCCGGCGCCGCGCACTTCGCGGTGATGTGGGCGTTCTTCCTGCTCGCGACGGTGTACCTGGAGGCGGCCGTCCAGCTGCTGTTCGGGCTGGAGGCGCACATCCCGGGCCTGCAGACCTGGGGGCCGATCGGGTTCGTCCAGGACACGATCGCGCTGGCGTGCGCGCTCGGCCTGGCCGTGTTCACCGTGATCCGGGTGAAGAACTCGCCGAAGCGGCTGGGCCGCAAGTCGCGGTTCAAGGGCTCGCACCTGTCCGGCGCGTGGATCACGCTGTTCATGATCTTCAACGTCATCTGGACGATGTTCTTCTTCCGGGGCGTCGAGGTCGCGCGCGACAACTTCGGCTACGGCAAGGCCGGGTACTTCTCCTACCTGGTCGGGCAGCTGTTCGGCGACGGCATGAGCGACGGCACCCTGGAGGTGCTGGAGTCGGTCGGCCTGCTGCTGCACATCGGCGTCGCGCTGGTGTTCCTGGTCTTCGTGGTGCACTCCAAGCACCTGCACATCTTCCTGGCCCCGCTGAACGTCATGTTCAAGCGCCAGCCGGACGGCCTGGGCGCCGCGCAGCCGATGATGTCGGGCGGCAAGCCGCTCGACTTCGAGGAGGCCGACCCCGACGAGGACGTCTTCGGCCGCGGCAAGATCGAGGACTTCACCTGGAAGGGCTTCCTGGACATGGCGACCTGCACCGAGTGCGGTCGCTGCCAGTCCCAGTGCCCGGCCTGGAACACCGGCAAGCCGCTGTCGCCGAAGATGCTCATCCTGGAGCTGCGCGACCACGCCCTGGCCAAGGCCCCCTACTTCACCGCCTCGGAGGAGGCGCGGGAGAAGTTCACCGACGAGCAGAAGCTCGCGATGCAGGTGGACAAGGACCTCGTCGGCGACGACGGCGTCATCCACCCCGACGTGCTGTGGTCGTGCACCAACTGCGGCGCGTGCGTCGAGCAGTGCCCGGTCGACATCGAGCACATCGACCACATCCTGGACATGCGCCGCTTCCAGGTCATGATCGAGTCCTCGTTCCCGTCCGAGGCCGGCGTGATGCTGAAGAACCTGGAGAACAAGGGCAACCCCTGGGGCATGTCGGAGATGAAGCGCCTCGAGTGGATCGAGGAGCTGGACTTCGAGGTCGAGGTCGTCGACGACAAGGTCTCCGAGGACACCGAGTACCTGTTCTGGGTCGGCTGCGCGGGCGCCCTGGAGGACCGGGCCAAGAAGACCACCAAGGCCGTCGCCGAGCTGCTGCACATCGCGGGCGTGAAGTTCGCGGTGCTGGGCCCGATGGAGGCCTGCACCGGTGACCCGGCCCGCCGCCTGGGCATGGAGTTCGTGTTCCAGATGCTGGGGCAGCAGAACGTGGAGACCCTCAACGACGCGGGGGTGAAGAAGATCGTGGCGACCTGCCCGCACTGCTTCAACACCCTGGCCAACGAGTACCCGCAGATCGGCGGGAACTACGAGGTCGTCCACCACACCCAGCTGCTGGCGCACCTGGTCGAGTCGGGCAAGCTCACCCCAGTCACCCCGATCGAGGAGAACATCACCTACCACGACCCCTGCTTCCTGGGCCGCCACAACAAGGTCTACAAGCAGCCGCGCGACATCATGGCCACCGTCCCGGGCGTCAAGACCCAGGAGATGCACCGCCACAAGGACCGCGGGTTCTGCTGCGGCGCCGGCGGCGCGCGGATGTGGATGGAAGAGCGCATCGGCAAGCGCATCAACACCGAGCGCGTGGACGAGGCACTGGAGACCAACCCCGACACCGTCTCCACCGCCTGCCCGTTCTGCCTGGTGATGCTCGGCGACGCCATCAACGAGAAGAAGAACGAGGGCGCCGCCAAGGAGACCCTGGAAGTCGTCGACGTCTCCCAGCTCCTCATCCGCTCCATCAAGGGCGACGGTGGTGGCAAGACCACCGAGGAGAAGGAGCCCGTCGCCGCCGAGTAGCGGCGTGGACGAAGCGCGACGAAGGACCCCGAGCCGGGCACGGCTCGGGGTCCTTCCCGTTTCAGGGGTTCTTCTCGTCTCAGGGGCCGGGGGCCGATTCCACGGGCGGAGGCGTCGGCCCGGGTTCGGCGTCTGCCGCGTCCGGCGCCGGTGCGGGCGGGACGGCGATGAGCGTGTCGCGCAGGGCGTGCACCGCCTGGTAGGGCAGGATGCTCCGGGTCGCGAGGTCGTCCACCGAGGCCAGCGGGCCGTGTGCCGCGCGGGCCAGCACGATCAGCTTCGCGTGGTGCGGCTCCACGCCGGGCAGCGCGGCGAGCAGGTGCTCGGGCGCCGAGTTGACGTCGACCAGCCCGCCGTCGTCGAACGTCCGGGGCAGGTCGGGGCGGCCGATGCCGAGCCGGCGGGCGATCGACGGGTGGTGCGCCGCCAGCGACCGGGCCTGCTCCCTGCGGACGCGCCGCTCGATCAGCCGGACGTCCAGTGCGGGCGGGGCCGCGCCCGGATACGGGTCGGCCGTGAGGATCGCCATGTGGACGGCGCCGCCGAGCATCGTGATGAGCAGCGAGAGGAAGACCGGGCCGTCCCACGGGGAGGGCTCCACCGACGTGGTGCTCATCATGCCGATGAAGAAGAAGGCCGACAGCAGCAGGTAGCTCGCCGCCATCAGCGCGAGCGGGCGGCTCCGGCGCCGTGCCGCGTAATAGACGACGAGGGCGGGGGTCAGCAGCCCGAAGCTCAGCACCGGCAGGGCCGCGAGGACGGCGCGCATCGGCCACGGGACGCGCCGCACGGGCGGCGGTGGTGCCCAGACCGCGTGCTGCGCCGGGAAGGGATAAGCGGCAGGCGTGTGCAGGGGAGCGGCCGCCACCGGTCCTAACGGGATCACTCCCACTGTGGGTGCCGGACGCGGGTCGGGCGGCAGCGGGGCGAGCGGAGGATCGGGCGGCGCGAAGGGCGAAGCGACCGGTGCGACCGGTGCGACCGGCGCGACCGGCTCAGGGCGCGCCGACTGCTCGGCGGCCGGGGACGGGCGCGCCAGGGAGTGGTCTGAGCGCAGGATGCCGAGGTGCAGGTTCTGCAGGCGCTCGCCGGGCTCGACACCGAACTCGGCCGCGAAGAAGTCGCGCGCGTCCCGGTAGGCGGCGAGGGCCTCGGCCTGCCGTCCGCACCGGTAGAGCGCCAGCATCAGCAGGTACCGGAACCCCTCCCGCAGCGGGAACTCGGCGACCAGCCGGAGCAGTTCGGGGACGAGCCGCGCGTGCCCGTCCGCCTCCAGCCCGGCCTCGGCGCACGCCTCAAGCGCCGCCGCGCGCGTCTCTTCCAGGCGGTCGCGCGCCGCCTCGAAGTAGGGACCGTTCAGGCCCGCCAGCGCAGGGCCCCGCCACATGGCGAGCGCCTCGCGCAGCATCGCCTCGGCCCGCGCCGCGTCGCCCCTGCCGCCCGCGTCGCGTCCGTCGCGTCCGTCGCGCAGGGACCGGGCCGCCTTCACCCGGTCCTGGAAGACCTCGGCGTCCAGGCCGCCCGGCGGGACGTGCAGCGCGTATCCGGCGCCCGTCAGCGCCAGCAGCCGTCCCGGAGCGCGGGGCGAACGGTCGGGCTCCAGCACGCGGCGCAGCCCGGCGACGTACTTCTGCACGACGTTCGCCCCGTTGTCGGGAGGCTCGTCCCCCCACACCGCCCGCACGATCGACGCCGTCGGCACCGGCCGGCCGGGCGCCAGCAGCAGGACGGCGAGGACCGCGCGCTGCTTGCCCGGCCCCAGATCGAGCTCCTGCCCGTCCCGCCACGCGGCCGTCCGGCCCAGGATCTCGAAGCGCAGTGGCGGCCCCTCGTCCGGCAGCGCGACCACCTCCACTCACCCGCCCCGGGGCGCCGCGGCAGCCGTTCGGCAGCCCGGACGCAGTTGACCGCAGCATAACGACAGTGATCCGGCATGCGCCCGGAACAGGCTCTTTGTGGACATCGGGGGCGGTGTCCCACGAAGTGTGTGTGAGAGAGAGGAGGCCTGGGTGCCTCATCACCGACTGCGGGCAGGCCGGGTGTCGGCCGTGCTCGTCCTGGCGGTCGCGTCCGGAACGGCGGCCTGCGGGCCCGCGGAGAAGACCGGCACGACGGAGAAGCCGGGGGCGGCGGCGAAGACGTCCACCGCGGCCGCGCCGGCCAACGGGGTGGAGAAGCTGCGGGCCGCCGAGATCCTCCACCGCGCCCGCAAGGCGACGAACGGCGCGCACTCATTGCGCATCCGCGGGCACGTGGTGGACGGCGGCGACAAGTTCACGCTCGACTTCCGCTACGCCGGCAAGTCGAAGTCGACCGGATGGTTCCAGCAGGGGCGCGAGCGCGTCGAGATCACGAGGATCGGCAAGGAGGTCTACCTCAAGGGCAACGACGCGTTCTGGACGTCGGTCGGCGGGAAGGGCGCGCTGCAGCTGTTCTCCGGCAAGTACCTCAAGACGACCGGCACCTCCCCCGACTTCAAGGACCTGGCGGTCTTCACCTACCGCACGGCCCTGCTCAACGAGGCCGTGAAGTCCGCGGGCACCTGGCGGAAGGGCAAGGCCGCGACGGTCGGCGGAACCCCCGCGGTGACCCTGACCACCGGCGCGACCGGCGACGAGATCCAGGTGGCGACGCGAGGCGAGCCGTACGTGCTGGCGCTGACGGGCGGCCCGCAGAACCGTATCGAGTACATCGACTACGGGAAGCCCGTGGACGTCCGGCGCCCGCCCGCCGGGAGCGTCGTCGACGAGAGCGCCTTCGACTGACCGGCGGCCACTGAACGGCCGTCCGCTCGGCGGCGCCCGGGGCCGCGGGCACCCGCCGGGCGGACGGCTCCTCGCGTATGGCGCCCCGCCGACCCGCGCGTGCGGACCGCGCCCCGCGTCCGGCGAGCCGCCCGGCCCGCGCGTCCGCGAGGTTCTGAACGCGGGCGGCTTGGTAAGACACGGGAATGGCCGTGCTCGTGTCCGTCCTCGCGTTCGTGATGACGCTCGCCGGGGGCTTCGCCGCGATGCGGGTGCGCGACCGGCGGCACCTCGTCCTCGGCCTGGCCGGCGGGCTGATGCTCGGCGTCGTCGCCTTCGACCTGATCCCCGAGTCGCTGGAGATGACGCGGCAGCGCCCGCTCGGCGTCCCCGCGCCGATGATCGGCTTCGCGGCCGGGTTCGTCCTGCTGCACGTCGTCGAGCAGGCCGTGGCGATCCACCGTGCCCACGAGGACGAGTACGCGCCGCACGTGCACGCCCACGGCACGGGCGCCGGTGCAGGCGCGGGCGCGGGCGCCACCGGCGGCGCGGGCGGGCTGCTCGCCGCGTCCGCGCTCGTCCTGCACAGCCTGGTGGACGGCCTCAGCATCGGCCTCGGCTTCCAGTCCGGCACCGACGTCGGGATCTTCGTGGCGATCGCCGTGATCACGCACGACTTCGCGGACGGCTTCAACACCTTCACCGCCGCCTCGCTGCACCGCGCCGACCGCCGCCCCGCCGTCCTGCTGCTGCTCCTGGACGCCGCCGCGCCCATCGCGGGCGCCGCGCTCGGCACGCTGGCGACCGTCCCCGACGCGGTCCTCGGCCCCTACCTCGGGACGTTCGCCGGCGTCCTGCTGTATCTGGCCGCCGC
Organism: Actinomadura sp. NAK00032; assembly: GCF_013364275.1. Classification (NCBI taxonomy): domain Bacteria; kingdom Bacillati; phylum Actinomycetota; class Actinomycetes; order Streptosporangiales; family Thermomonosporaceae; genus Actinomadura; species Actinomadura sp. NAK00032. Next base: position 420,010 of record NZ_CP054932.1, read on the forward strand.
CGAGATCCTGCCGGAGGCGCACAGCGTCCACCCGCGCGTCATGACCCTCTGCGCCACCGGCGCCGGGCTGGTGGCCGTGCTGTTCATCGCGGGTCTCGCCGGGTGAGGCGGGCCGCGAACGGCGAAGGGCCGCCCGGCCAAGCCGGACGGCCCCTCCACTCGCTGCGGGGTCGACACCCGCGGGGGGTCAGCTCGTCAGCGACGTCGCGTAGCTCTGGTTCGTCTTGAGCCACTCGTCGACGGCCTGCTCGGGCTTGCCCTTGTACTTGTTCTCCATGAGGTCCTCAAGGGACCCCAGCTGCTTGTCGTCCATCTTGAACTTCTTCAGCCAGCCCGCGACCTCCGGCTGGTCCTTGCCGAAGTCCTTGCGGCCGACGGTGTAGATGGTGTCCGGCTTGCCCATCGCGCCCTTCGGGTCCTTCAGGTCCCGGATGGGGTACTTCGCGTACGCCCAGTGGGGGCGCCACAGCGTGACGACGATGTCCTTCTTGGCGCTGATGGCCTTGTCCAGCTCGGTCAGCATCGCCGCCGTCGAGGACGTCGTCACCTTGAACTCGTCCTGCAGGCCGTACGCGGGAAGCATCTCCTCCTGCGACACCCGGTACAGGCCGGAGCTCTTCTCGATGCCGACGATCTTTCCGTCGTACTGGCCGCCCTTGCCCTTCAGGTCCTCCAGCGACTGCAGCGGCGAGTAGTTCGGCACCGCGATCGTCAGCGGCGCCGAGTCGTACCAGCTGCCGACCTTCTCCAGCTTGTCGCCGTACTGCTTCCAGTAGTCCTCGTGCGTGCCGGGGAGCCAGGAGTCCAGGAAGAGGTCCACGTCCCCCTTCGACATGCCCGCGTACAGCGGGCCGGTGTCGAGGGTCTTCACGTCGACCTTGTAGCCCTTGTCGGTGAGCAGGCGCTTCCACAGCGCGGTCGCGGCCTCTCCCTCGGCCCAACCCGAGACCACGCCGATGGTGATGTTCTTGTCGTTGTCACCCCCACCCGAATCCGAGTCGCCGCACGCGGCAGAGGTCAGCCCCAGCGTCAGCGTCAACGCCGCGACCGTCAGACCCTTCAACTTGAAACGCATGCCCATCCTTTCGTTGCCTTGCATGGGAGGTGGGGGGAACGGCGCCCCGCGGCCGGACGGGCCGGTCCGGCCGGAGGCGCAGGCCGTGGGTCAGACCGGGTTGCCCATGCCGCGGCGCATCAGGCCGCGCATCATGCTCGGCCCCTCGCCGAGGGCACCGGTGAGGCGGTCCAGGTAGATGGCGAGGATGACGACCGCGATGCCGCCCTCGAAGCCCTTCGCGACGTCCACCCGGTTGATGCCCTCCAGCACCTCGCCGCCGAGGCCGCCCGCGCCGACCATGCCCGCGATGACGACCATCGACAGCGACAGCATGATCAGCTGGTTGACGCCCGCCATGATGGACGGCATGGCCAGCGGGATCTGGATCCGGGTCAGGATCCGGTTCGGCGGCGTGCCGAACGCCTCGCCCGCCTCCACCATCTCCGGGTCGACGCCGCGGATGCCGAGCTCGGTCAGCCGCACCCCCGGCGGCATCGCGAAGATCACCGTCGCGACCACGCCGGGCACGGAGCCGATGCTGAAGAAGAAGATCGCCGGGATCAGGTAGACGAACGCCGGCATCGTCTGCATGAAGTCGAGGACCGGCCGGACGATCCGGCTCGCCACGTCGCTGCGCGCCGCCGCGATGCCGATCGGGATCGACAGCACCGTGGCCACCACCGCCGACACCAGCACCAGGGCCAGCGAGTCCATCGACGCCTCCCACAGCTCCATGCTGTCGACCAGCGCGAAGCCGAGGATCGTGAACAGGGCGAGCCGCCAGCCGCTGATGACCAGCGCGATGACGGCCAGCACCAGCGTCAGGCCGAGCGGCGGCAGCACCGTCAGGACGTCGGTGAGGGCGTCCACCGACGTCTCGATGGCGGTGCCGATCCCGTCGAACAGCCACGACAGGTGGTCGGTGCACCAGTTCACCAGGTTGTCGAACCACTCGCCGACCGGGGTCCGGGGCAGCTCGATCAGGTCACTCACCGTCGCCGCCCTCCTTCGCCAGCGCGAGTTCCGGTTCCGCCTCGACGATCTCGTGCGAGTTGATCGCGCCGAGCGCCGCCAGCAGCGTCACCCGCGGGATCACGCCGAGCAGCGTCCCCTCCGCGTCCGCGACCGGCACCGGCAGGTCGCTCTCCGCGCACCGCGTGAACAACTCGGCGACCGGGGTGTCCGGCGGCACCGGCTCCAGGTCCTCGGGGTCGATCAGGCCGTCCAGCGTCTGGACGTTCTCCTGCACCGCGTCGGCGATCCGCGCGGCGCGCACCCGCCCGACCAGCCGGCGGTCGCGCCCGACCACGAAGGCCGCCGACGTCTGGTGCTCGCGCATCGTCCGCAGGGCCGTCCGCGGCCCGGTCGACGCGAGCACCGTGACCAGCGGCTTCTCCATGACCGACGACGCCGTCAGCACCCTGGCACGATCCACGTCGGCGACGAACTGGGCGACATAGTCGTTAGCGGGATCGGTCAGGATCTCCTCGGCCGTGCCGATCTGCACGATCCGGCCCTCGCGCATCACCGCGATGCGGTCGCCGATGCGCATGGCCTCGTTCAAGTCATGCGTGATGAAGACGATGGTCTTGCCGAACCGGCCCTGCAAGTCCAGGAGCAGGTCCTGGACCTCCCGCCGGATGAGCGGGTCCAGGGCGCTGAACGCCTCGTCCATCAAGATGATGTCGGTGCCCGCCGTGAGCGCCCTCGCGAGCCCCACGCGCTGCTGCATACCGCCCGACAACTGGTTGGGAAGCTTGTCCTCCCAGCCTTCAAGACCCACCAGTCCCAGGAACTCCCGGGCCTTCTTCTCGCGTTCTTCCTTCGGGACACCGCGTACCTCGAGCCCGTACGCCGCGTTAGCCAGAACCGTCCTATGGGGGAACAGCGCGAAGTGCTGGAAGACCATGCTGATCTTGTTCTGCCGGAGCGCCCGCAGCGCCTTCGGCGACATCTTCGCGATGTCCTGGCCGTCGATCTCGACGCTTCCGGAGGTGACCCCGAGCAACCCGTTCAACATCCGGATGAGGGTCGACTTCCCCGACCCCGACAGACCCATGACCACGAAGATCTCGCCCTGCCGGACCTCGAAGGAGGCGTCCACCACCGCCGGGGTGACCCCGAGGTCGCGAACCGCCTTGAGATCGGCGCCCGCCTTGAGTTTCCGCTGTGCCTCAGCTGTCTTGCGACCAAAGAGCTTGGTGACGCTTTCCGCGCGGAGTACTGACACGATCTCCTTCCGGGTTCCCACGTGCGTACGCGGAAACGGCTCGCTCAATCCGTCCAGACGCCCGGACGCGACGAGCCTCAGGCAAAGAGACTGTCAACCAGACGCCAAAGGTGTGCGTCGCCTGAAACTACCCGCCCAGAGAACATGTTTCATCTTTTGGTGAGTTCCGTCACGTTCAGGTCACAAATGGGCTACACCTTAGTCCGGTGGAAGTTCAGATACGACCGCGACGGCGTCGGTCCCCGCTGGTCCTGGTACCGCGACCCGTACTTCGCCGACCCGTAGGGGTACTCCGCAGGCGAGCTCGTCCGGAACAGGCACATCTGCCCGATCTTCATCCCCGGCCACAACTTGATCGGCAGCGTCGCCACGTTCGACAGCTCCAGCGTCACGTGCCCGCCGAACCCGGGATCGATCCACCCTGCCGTCGAGTGCGTCAGCAGCCCGAGCCGCCCGAGGCTCGACTTCCCCTCCAGCCGCGCCGCCAGGTCGTCCGGCAGCCCGAACACCTCGTACGTCGAGGCGAGCACGAACTCCCCGGGATGCAGCACGAACGCCTCATCGGGCTCGACGTCCACCAGCCGCGTCAGATCCGGCTGCTCCACAGCGGGATCGATGTGCGGGTACTTGTGGTTCTCGAACACCCGGAAGTACCTGTCCAGCCGCACGTCCACACTGGACGGCTGGACCATGCCGGGCTCGTACGGGTCGATCTTCACCCGCCCAGACTCGAGCTCGGCCCTGATGTCGCGATCGGAGAGCAGCACGCCTGAAAAGCTATCCCACCCCACACCCACACCGACGATCCGGTACAGTAACCACAGCATGGACGCCCCCAAGGGCCCCACGCGGGTGTAGTTCAATGGTAGAACTTCAGCTTCCCAAGCTGACAGCGCGGGTTCGATTCCCGTCACCCGCTCCAACGACGAAGGCCCAGGCCAAGGGTGTCAACCCTGGCCCGGGCCTTGATCTTGTTAGGGCCTCTGCGAGCCCGCCGTGCGATTAGCGCACGGGCACCAGCCGCCCGTCGCCGTCCCGCTTCTGCTCGGCCTGGACAAGCGCGTTTGAGCCTGTCCGCGATGGCATGGTCAGCACTTCACGACCGATGCTGCACTTCACGACCGATGCTGATACCTCAGTGCCGCCCGCTCGTCGTCGTGCCCATGTGCGCCATCAGGCTGCGCGGCGAGACGCCCATGTCGGCGGCCAGGGTGTTCCCCGTGCCGAAGGTCATGGAAGTGCAGCTCGGGGACGCCGAACGCCTCCACGACCGGCGTCCACCGGGTCGGCTTGTTGAACCCGCTCCACCGCAGCGGTCCGCTCTTGACGCCCCTGAAGACGAGGGCATCGTCCCCTTCTTCGTGTGTCCGGGTGTACGGCCCCAGCCAGCACGGGACACCGAAGTCTTCGGCGATCCCCTCCAGGGCCGCCCCGGCGTCCATCAGGACCCGTCCGCCTCCCAGAACGAGCCCGCGGCCGAGATCCAACGGTCCAGCGCTGTCGTCACACGCGACACGGCCAGGTCCATATCCGCGCACGGCGCGAGCAGTTCGCCGGTGCTGGACCGGTACCACCATCCGCCGTCCCCGGCCGCAACGGTGATGCTGTCGCCCAGGCAGGGCGCATCGGGGAAGAAGACCCGCAGCATGGGCCGGGTCTCGACGTATCGGCGGTCGACCGTCCAGGCCCGTCGCCGCAGTGTCCGCGCGAGCCGGTTGAGGTGCCTCCGTGCGGTGAACGGCCGAGGCAGCGCGATGAGTGCATCCGGGGGGATGGGCACCCGCCGCGCCGCCTCAGCCTCCCTCTGGACCGCCCCACCCAGCATGGGGGCGGCCCCTTTCGGCGATGGCGGGGTCCAAGCCACCATCACCAGGCCCTTTTCATCACCGGACGGCCCGCGCACTGCCGCTCCTGCTTCAGCGCCTCCCGCAGGGACGCCGAGTCGGAGCGGATCACGGTCGGGTCGACGCTGGCGGCCGGGTCGCGCAGAGTGGCGACCCAATCGCCCAGACGCCCGTCCCAGCGCCGCGCTCGCCAGATCCGGTGACCGGTGAACTCTTCCCGGAGCTGCCGCAGCGCCGGGTCCTCAGTCTGCGCACGCGTTTCCATCGCGGGGTTCCTCACTCTGAGTCCTCCATCTCAGGCCGCCCCGCTCTCACGGGCCGGACAGGTCGATTCAGCCCCGTGAACCCGAGCCGTGATCTGCCGCGTCCGTGCTTGGAGTTCATCGAGTTCCGCAGTGATCTCGGCGAGTTCCGCGAGCAGGAGCTGACGCTCTTCCTCGGTCAGTCCGACCGCCTTCTTCCTGGTCGTCGAGTGCCGTGCAGAGGGAATGTGGACGACGGCGGCCCGCCGGTTGCCACTCATCGCGCGTCCTCCGATCCGGTGAACCGGTCGAGTCGGTTGCGCAGCTCTGCCGCGCTCTGCCCGTACAAGGCGCCCCACCCCTGTTGCTTGGCGACCCACCGGCCCGAGCACTCGCGCGTGATCAACCAGCCGGGGAAGTCGGCTTGCAAGCCGTCCAGTAGCCGCTTGATCAGCGCCGACGTTCCGCTACCGGCGAGGCCGTTCACGACGTCACCACCTCGGCGCCGCCCGGACGGACCTGCTCGGCGATCCGCCGAGCCGCTCCCGGCATGTCGTTGACCGGGTGCTGGCGCCCGTCCTGGTCCCAGGAGAAGTACCGCCCGGAGTAGCCGACGAAGACCCAGACGATGGCGCCGCCCCCGTCGGTGAAGACGGCCAGGCCGGCGACGTCGTCACGGACCTCGGATCGAACCTCGTATTCGGTCAATTCGGCCCGCTGCCCCGCCAACAACTCGATCTCAGAAGTCGTGTCGGTGTTCACGCTTCTAAGATGGCTGGGAGACACGTCACGTCGCATTACCGTCTGTATCGCATCCAGGGCGGATCGTTCTCGTCTTGTCTCGTCTGATGCTCGTCTGCGTTACGTTCCTGCAGTCGGAAGGTTGGTGATGGCGAATCCCCCCCCGTACGGTTGAAAGTGCTACTTCGAGAGAAGCACTGGCAGACGCACCAGACGTTTTGCGGCGAATACGACAAAGCGGCAAAAGGCATTGACCCCGGCCTTGTCGGCAGTTGGCCCAGCCGAGCGCAGTTCCACCGCTGGCTCAGCGGCGAACTCAAGGGGCTCCCGTACCCGCATCACTGCCGCGTGCTGGAGAAGATGCTCCCCGGCTGGACGGCGGAACAACTCTTCGAGCCGTGCCCGCCGAAGGAGTCCAACCAGCCGCAGAGCGACCCGGACGAGCCCATGGCCCCCGACGTCGCCGAGCTGCTCACCACCCTTGAACACCACATCGACACGCCCCAGACCGGCGAGATCAGTTGGGGCACCACCACCCGAACGATTCCCGCCGCTAAGGCCCGGCTCGCAGGCACCAGAGCAGCCACCAGCGACCACGCCCAGGACCTCGGCCGCAGACTCCTCCAGCTCCAGCGCGACCGCCGCCTGAACGACGCCGACATCACCGAACTCGTCGGCCTTACCGGTCACGTCGTCGAGCTGGCGAAGACCATTGATCTAGAGATTGCCGAGGACGGCGCCGCGCGATTGGAATATCGCTTCGACCTGCTGAACCTCAGTGATACGCCCCAGGCGCGCATGTCGCGTGAAGTGTGGTTCGAGCACACCACAGGTCCGCTGTCCATCAAGCCGGTTCCCGACATTGACCGGCGTATCGCCATCCAGCGCATCCACGACACGACCAACCTTGCCAAGTTCGCCTTTCAGATCTCCCCGCCACTACGGCCGGGGGAGTGGGCCCGCGTCGGCTATGTCTGCGAGGGCGGCAAGTTCGACCGGAACCACTACTGGCGCGAGGCGATGCCCCGCTACTGCCGCCGCTACGAGATCAGCGTCCGGCAACGCTGCGTCGACCTCGGCGGGTGCACCGCGACCGAGGAGCACCCGGACGGTTCGGAGAATTCCGCCACGGATAGTCTCGTCTGGGACATTGAGGGCCAGGATGCCGTCATGTCGTTAACCCGTGACTACCTGCGTCCGAACCAGTATGTGACGCTGCGCTGGGAGCCGATTCGTGAACCTGCGTGACGAGATCGAGTCGACCCTACGAGGCTGGCACGCCTACGAGACCGGCCGCGGATCAACCGCCGTCATCGACTTCGATTGCGCCCCCACCACCACAGCCCCCGAACCGGCCAGCAGCCGCCTGGCCGTCCACCAGCGCCTCACCGATCTCCACGCCCGCGCCACCGAGACCGGAGCCGCCCGCCTCGCCGCCCGCCTCACTGCCGACCTGGCATACCTCGGCGCTCTCCTCGGCGAACACCCACCGCTCAATGACTACGTCCAGGCAACCCAGGGGTGTCCGGCCGCCGGATGGCAGGACGGCTACATCACGCACCGAGGCGACCAGGCCCGCCAAGCCCTGACCGCCCTAGGCATCCAGTGGGGCCCCGACACCGCACGCGACCTGCGCGCCGTAGAAGGCCCCATCGAGACCGACGAGGCCCCCGACGCGATCCGCCAGGCCGCCGCCGACTACGAGCAAGCCGTCCGCCAGGCCACCGGCAGCACCGCCCCGTTCAACCTCACCATCGAGACCACCGAGGTAGACGCCTACTGGGCGTACTGGCTCGACGGTGTCGGCGACAAGGTCCGCCTACGCCTCAACCTCCGCCGCGCCAGCTTCACCAAGGTCGCCGCCCGTCAGTTCGCCCTACACGAGGTACTCGGCCACGGCCTCCAGGGCGCGAGCTGGTCAGCCCGAGCAGCAGCCGAAGACGTCCCCTGGGTACGCCTGATGTCGGTACACGCCCCGCAACAAGTCCTCCTCGAAGGACTCGCCCAGGCCCTACCGCTCTTCATCACCCCGGACGACGAGCTACTCGTCACCCGCACCAGGTTCGACCACTACAACCAACTAGTGCGCGCCGAGCTGCACATTGCGCTCAACCAGGGCGCGAGCGTCACCGAACTGGCCGACCACGCCTGCTTCCGCATGCCCTGGATCAAGGACGCTGCCATAGCCGACCTCCTCACCGACCGAGGAGCCAACCCGCAACTACGCTCCTACCTGTGGGCCTACCCCGCAGGCATTGACTGGTTCGCCAACCTCGCCGACGCCGACAAGCCCAACAGGACCACCGTCCTACAGGCCGCCTACCGAGACCCGCTCACCCCTAACGACCTAGAGACCCTCTGGCCAGCAGGCCCCACCATCGGCGGCCAAGGCACCTAAGACCTAGGGGCAGCCGGGCAGCCCATCCGCCGGATGAGAACTTTCTTTACGTCTTCAAGGGCGCCCGCTACGCGGCCGCCGGCGGCCGCCCGCCCCGGCGCGCCAGGCGTGCGGCCTGTCCCGTCCGGTCCCGCCGCGCCGCGTCGCCCGTCCGCCCACCGAAGCGAGCCCTACTTCACGAGAGAGATCACAACGGCCACGATGCATACGGCGTGCTGGTGATCGCCATGTATGAGCTGATGCCTAGCCCAGGGAACCTGAACCATCGAACATGTTGAAGCCGAGAACGCGGCGGCACGGGCTATTTTGATCGTTCATGGAGCCATGGCGGGTGACAGCAGTCGGGCTGCCTGACGGCCGACTGATTGAGGGTGGGATCGACCAGAACGGATGCTGGACTGATGCACCGCCCACCGGTGCCGAATGGCTGCCCGGACGTTACGCACTTGCCGGGCTGGTCGACGCGCACTGCCACCTGAGTATCGCGGCCGACGACGCAGCCCCCACCGGATCGCGCCCTCTCAGCCTGTCCCGGACCCGGCGGAACCTGCAGGCCGCCCAGCAGGCCGGGATCACGCTGGTGCGCGATATGGGCAGCCCTATGGTCAACTCCGGCGCCGTCACACTGCAACTGTCCAACGCGCGTGACGGTGCGGGGCTGCTGGCGGCCGGACGTTTCCTGGCCCCGCCCGGTGGTTATCTGGCCGGATTGTTCGAGCCGGTGACCGCCGAGGACCTCGTCCAGGCTGCCCGTGTCCAGGTCGCCGCGGGAACACAGTGGGTGAAGCTGATCGGGGACTTCCCCGACATTGACCACGGCGTCACCCGCCCCGACCAGGCCACGCCGAACTACCCGATCGAAGCGGTCCGGCGACTGGTGCGGGCAGTGCACGCCGAAGGAGCCCGCGTTGCCGCACATACCACCACCACCTGGGCTAGCGACCTGGTCGCAGCCGGGGTGGACTCCATCGAGCACGGGGATGCCCTCACCGGCGACGACCTGGAAGCACTGGCCGCACGCGGCGGCGCCTGGACCCCGACTCTTTGCGCGTCCCTGGCCCCGGCCCCTGCCGACGACCCCGGCCGCCGACGCCGTCTAGCTCAACGTCGCGAACGCCTTACGCACCTGCTCGCCGAGGCCGCTCGCCATCAGGTCACTGTCCTGGCCGGAACCGATGTCGTCGGTAACCTGCCCAACGAGGTTCGCCTGCTGACCGAACTGGGCCTCACCCCACAAGACGCACTAGCCGCCGCTAGCAGCAAGGCCCGCCGATACCTGCTACCCAACGACACCAACGGCGACTTCAACACTGGCGAACCCGCGAATCTGGTCACCTACCACCACGACCCCCGCAACGACCCCGACATCCTCGGCCACCCCGCCGCAACCTTTGCCGCTGGCCGCCGGATCCAGTGAACGACCTCTGAGGGAAGCCATAGAAGGCGACCGGTCACCCCAAAACTGGGATGAGAAGACGGACTCTGAATCTGAGCGTGCCCGAAGCGGGGGCTTCGCAGCCCCCAGCCCCCCGCGGGCCGGTGCACTCGTTCGCGCGAAACGGTCTGTCACACATTGCACGCCGTTCGCGCGAACGAGCACCCCGGAGCGTCGTGCGTCTGTGCGGGAGGGCGCCGGGTCAGGGGTGATGAACTCCCGTAGGCGGCATAGGTGGCGCGTAGGTCAAGGGTGCCGGCGGGAGGACAGGTTGGGTTTTGGCGATGATGTGTTCGCAGACGATGAGACGACGAGGAGCACGGCCAGGCCGAGGCCGACGATGATCGGCGTGGCCAGCCACATCGCCCAGCCCATCCACGAGGCGAACGACCAAACCCAGAGCAGGCCGAACAGCGTCCCGAAGGTGATGACGACGAGGGCCAGGACGTAGAGCCACCGGACCAGGATCGGAGTCACGCGCCGTTCGAACTTCACATCGAGCAATGCGGCGATGAAGGAGTCACGGCGGGAGGTTGGCGGGGAGGCGGGTCATAGCGGTACGTCACCGCCCAAGATCATCGGGTCGGTGCCACATGGGTCAACTCGTCGTGACTCGCCCGCGTGGCAGCGGCGCGAGGCCCGTGCAGCCGAGCAGGTGGAGACCGCCGGTTCGGTGCAGGTCGGTAGGTGTCAAGTCAAACGGGACAGGGGCCAGTGATCGTTAGGCGGCCTGTTTCTCCTGGTCAGAGCTGCTCGGGTCGGTGGGGTCTTCGTCGGGTCGGTTGATCTGCGCGACTGTGGGGATCTTGGGCAGCGTGGGCGGCTGGGTGAACCGTCGCGGGTTGGCCGCGCGGAACGCTGCGATCGTGGCGGCTCGGTTGTGCTGGATCGCCTGTGCGGTGCCGATATGCATGGTGAACGGCGTGTGGAGCCCGATCCCGGCGTGGTAATGCCGGTGATTGTAGTAGTCGAAGAAATGGTGGCAGAACGTCTCGGCCTCGTCGAGCGAGGTGAACCTGGCAGGGAACACCGGGCAGTACTTCAAGGTTTTGAACTGCGCCTCGCTGTAGGGGTTGTCGTTGCTCACCTTCGGGTGGGAGTGGGACTTGATGATGTCCAGGTCTGCCAGTAGTGCCGTCACCGGCTTGGAGGTCATCGAGGTCCCGTTGTCGGAATGGATGGTGCCGGGCACGATCCCGCCGTTGGCGGCGAACGAGTTCTGCATGAACTGCTCGGCCAGCTCACCTGACTCGCGCAGGTGGATCTCCCAGTGCACGACGTAGCGGGAGAAGATGTCGAGCATCACATACAGGTCATAGAACTGGCGTGGCCCCGGACCTGGCAGTTTCGTGATATCCCAACTCCATATCTGGTTGGGGGCGTGCGCGGCCAGATACGGTTTGGTGCGCGCCTGGTGCCGGGCGTGGGCGCGCCGCTCCCGGACCTGGTCACGCCTGCGTAGTTCCCGGTACATCGTCGACACCGACGCCAGGTACACCCCCTCGTCCAGCAGCGCAGCCCACACCTGTCGGGGTGCCTTGTCGGCGAACCGGTCGCTGTTGAGCATCTCGACCAGTTCGGCCCGTTCGCTCTCGCTCAGCGCGTTCGGCGGCGCCGGCCGCTCCGCCGGCTCACTGTTTCCCGGCGCCGGGTTCCGCCGTCGGTAGAAACTGCTGCGCGGCACACCCGACAATGCGCACGCGAAGCGAATCGGCAGATGCTCGACCAGCAGGGAAAGGGTTTCGTGGCGGCAGCGGGTCACGAATTCTCGGTGTCCGCGCTCTCGGACATTGTTTCCAAGAGCGCGATACCTTTTCCCATGATGTCCAGGGCGGCCTCGGTCTGCTTGAGTTTTCTGGCCATGGCGGCGTTCTGCCGCTCCAGCCGCGCCTTCTCCTTGCGCAACTGCTCCAACTCGGCCTGCTCCGGCGTCTTCTCCTTCTTGGCGGCCGGGCGGCTCGTTCCCGCAGCGGTCAGTTCACCGGCGTCGCGCTGCCGGCGCCACAGTTGAACGCTGGACTCATAAAGTCCCTCACGGCGCAGCAGTGCGCCCTTGTCGCCATGCTCGGCCGCGTCGTACTCCTCGACCATCCGCAACTTGTAGGCGGCACTGAAGGTCCGCCGCTTGGGCCGGCCGGTCCGCGGCCCGTCACCGGAAGGAAGATCGTGGCTGGTCATCGTCACTCTGCTCAGTACCCGTTCTCGCCCTGTCTACATCAGCTAGGGAACTTCATCCCCTCGTGTCCCATCTGAGCCTGACACAGAGGGGGTCAGCGAGGTGAGCGGCGTGCAATTAGCGTGCAATTAGGCAGGGTGATCAAGGGGCAGTCACGGTCACTTGCGGTACGAGCGGAGGCCAGGTCAGCCGCTATGACGGCCCGGATCGGTTTGATTCCCAAGCTGACAGCGCGGGTTCGATTCCCGTCACCCGCTCCACGACGAAGGCCCAGGCCAGGGGCATGCTCCCCGATCCTGGGCCTTGATCGATTTTCGGCGCCATCAGCGGCGGGCCGTTAGCGGGCCATTAGGCCACCGGCACTAGTGTCCCGGTCGCCCTGCCGTCATCTTCGTCGTCCTGGTCGTGCTCCCCCCGGACGAGGGCATCAAGGCCATCGGCGATGATGCGGTCACTCTTGGCCGACCTGTGTTGGTAGCGCAGCGCTGCCCGCTCGTTGTCGTGCGCCATCCGTGCCATCAGGTTCTTGGTCGAGACGCCGATGTCGGCCGCGAGCTGGTTACCGGTGTGCCGAAGGTCATGGAAGGGCAGCTTCTCGACGTCGAGTGCCTTCACTATGCGCCGCCTGTTCTGGCCTGTGCCGCCGTGTGCGCCCGCAGCGCCCAGCAGCGGGGATGGCAGGCAACACGGCTGCGGGTGCGGTGTTACTCGTCCAGTCCTGTTTCGCCGCGTTGTGAGCGAGAGAGAAGACGCAGAGCCAGTATGGTCTGCCAGGACCATGCCGTTGTTAGGGCAATGCGTTGGAACAATCCGGCCACGTCGCCTAGCTTTCCCGTCTGGCCGAAGGCAGCGCTGGAGACGAGCATGGTGGCGGCGAAGCCGACGCCGCTGAGGACGCAGTAGAGCCGCCATCGAGTTGAACCCTGGCAGGCGAATGCGAAGCATGCCGCGGTGAGCATGGCGAATCCGGTCAGCGAGACGTAATCGTGAAGGGCGCCATGCGTGGTGGCGCTTGGGATCCGGTCGGGGGTACCGGCCGGGTAGCCCCCGACCGGATCGGTCACGAAGATGCCCGCGCCGAGCAGTGCGGCTCCCCAGAGGCCGATCAGAAGCGGTTTCCAGGTCGAGCGCGTGGACACGTGGCGCACGCCGGCGGCGAACACGATTGTGAGCGTGGCGGCGACAAAGAAGTTGAGGGTCTGCATCCAGCCGTAACTCTCGAGGGCAAGTGAGCTGACGGGATGGCGCAGCGGGTCGTAACCCGCGCGAGTGGCGCCTTCGGCGGTGTAGGCGAGTGTGAAGAGGGGGCCTGCGATTGCTCCGCACAACAATGACGCCCGTGATCGGATTATCATGATGTCAACGTAGGTTGACGACGTAGCGAGTGTCAACCTGCGTTGACGCAACGCTCGAGCGTGCCTGACCGGGGAACCCGTGGTCACCCAGCCCCCGGGGGGCCGGGGCACTCGTTCGCACGAGAGGGTCTGTCACACCTTGCGCGCCGTCGAGCACCCCGGGCCGGCCGACGCGGAGTGCTCCGCTTGCTGACGCGAGTGACTAACGGCGGCTCTGGACGGCATGGATGAGTAGATTGGGGTGTTGGATCCCTGACCCGGGGCACGGGCGTTCCGGGGCTTGGAGGTAAGCCTCGGCTGAACGGGCTTTCGGGGCATTGCTTAACGCGATGGTCCGCTTTGCGACCTCCGTTGTGCTGTCCCTCACCTGACACGGTTGTCGGAGCCGGGCTCTAGGGTGGCCCGCATGGCGACGTTCCGGTCCAGTTTCACCCTTCTGTGCATGGTCGAAGCAGCACGGGAGCTTACTGAGAACGCGGCCGTGCGGAATCGCATCGAGGCGGTATTGCGCATTATGGGGAGCCTCGGCGGCACATACGGCAAGGGCAAGCCGTTGGTGAATGCCCTGGAGGATGTGGCCCAAGAGGCTATCCTCCATGAGGACTTGGTACTTGCTCAGCGCTTCCAGCGTTTCGCTGCCTACGCCCGGGGCGAATTGTTCCTCGAGATTCTGGAGAACTATTACGACGAGGAAGCGCGGCAGCGTAGCGAGGAGGGCCTGCGGCGGATGGCTGCATTAGGGGCCGAGCGAGCGGTCGCGGCCCTTGACGTCTTGTGCCGGGACAAGCGCGATGCCACCGCCGTCGACGCCCGCGACTTGTTCCGTGGCATCGCTCGATCTGCCGACCACCTTGGCATCGGAGCAGGTGAGGGCGGAATCCGGCTCTCCAGTCGGCAGACGAGGCGGCTCCAGCAGTACGGGCATATGGAATTGGTCCTCCGGGGCCTGCCCGGGCCGACCTCCGCCGAGGCCGCGCAACTGATGAGCGACGTCCTAGCGGACGTGGACACGGGGCTGCTGGCCCAGCTTCTGGAGCTAAGGGCCCGGCAAGCCGGCCTCGCCGCTCTGCGCGCCGCGGTGGATGATCCGGACAGCTCGGAAAACACCCTTCACGCCTGCCTGAAGAACCAGGAATGGATCTTCGGTGGGGCCTATGTGACCGAACTGGCCCGTCGACAGTACACGTCGGACACCATCCTCGACATTCCGCTGCTGCGCGGCGACGGATCCCTGCACGTGGTGGAACTCAAACGCGCCAACATCAAGGATCTGGTCATTCGGCGCAGCGGGCATCTCATGCTGGGCGCTCCACCGCATCACGCGGTCTCCCAGGCCCAGAACTACCTCCGGAGCATGGACGAGAACCGCCAGGCCATCCTCGCGCATCACGGTGTTGATGCCCGCAGAGCCTCGGCAACGGTCGTGATCGGACACCCGCGGTATGTGATCCGGAACATCACGTCCCAGGAAGTCGCGGAAACGCTTCGCACATACAACACGCATACGGCACGGATAGAAGTGATCACCTACGAGACGCTGCTGGAGTCGGCTACGCGGATGCTGGCCCTCTCCTCAAGCTGGCAGGATTCCGCACCAGAGGAAGAGCCCGAGGCGTGAACGATACTCCTCCGATCAGAGAACTCCTGTCCCGTCTGTGTGGTGGCGAGATCACCGCCAAGGACTACGTCGGCTACTTTCTGAACGAGTACGGGGAGGAACTCGTCTTTGCTCAGCGCGGGGGCGAGAAGACCGCTCGGCTCTGGCACAGCGATGCGGGCTGGCAGGTGATCCGCGTCGGAGACCACTCGATCAGGGTCGACGGTCCCTTGGAAGGGGTGATCACTGTTGAAGATCTGATCATCCACCGCGCGGAGGCCACATGGCTGTCGTCATGCTTGTCCGCGTCCCGCCACCTACGCCCAGGACAGTCCTGACCGCCCCTTCGACCACGCCACGGTCGGCCGGTCGCACTCGTCGAGCTGGGTAACTCTGCGCGCCGGCGGCCACTCGCCCGTCCGATCCCAGCCAGGTAATCGGCGGAGGCGAAGACGGAGATGTCGCCGCCGGTAGCAGCGAGAACTCGGCGCCGAGCAGCGTGCCGATGCCGATGCCGAGCCGGGCATGCTGTGACCACTTCGGTCAACCCGTGACGGCTGCTCAGGTCGTGAAAGCCTCACGCTGAGCCGCCTATCGCCTTCCTCGCCGCCGGGGTCCGTTCAGGGCCAAGCGTTACGATGCGCGGATCTTGGACATTGGGACAATGGCCGGTAGGGGGTCGGGATGAGCTTCCGGCTGGCGCGTACGCCGTGTGCATAGAGGACGGCCGGGTGCTGCTTGCCCGTTATGTATCACCGAAGGGCGAGAGTAACTGGACCCTTCCGGGCGGCAAGGTCGAGCAGGCGGAGGATCCGTTCGATGCGGTGATCCGGGAGGTCGCCGAAGAGACCGGCTACGATGCGGCGGTCGAGCGCCTGCTGGGCGTGGACTCCAGGGTGATCCCTGCGGCCGCCGCACGTTTGGGAGTCGAGCACCAGAATGTCGGCAGCTTCTACCGAGTCCGGGTCATCGGCGGCCAGTCACGGCCTGAGCCGAACGGTGAGACCGCTGAGTCGGTTTGGACTCCGATCCCCGACGTCGCCTGCCTGCGTCGGTCATCGCTGGTCGACATCGGGCTCGCCATGGCACAGACCCTTCCGGCAACCGGCCACGTTCCTCCAGTCCCGGTAGGCGGCCTGATTCAGCACTGAGGGTCGTCATCAACAACGGACTGACGGCTCAAAGGGCGCGGGTTGGACGTGTTCGAGGCGGAATCCGAGTTCGATTCCCGTCACCCGCTCCACGGCGAAGGCCCAGGATCAGGGACATGCTCCCCGATCCTGGGGCCTTGGTCATCCTTTGCCGCCATCACCGGCGGGGCACTGGCGGGCCATTAGGCCACCGCCACCAGCGTCCCGGCCGCCCCGCCGTCATCTTCGTCGTCCTGGTCGCGCGACGGGTCAGGCTGTCAGTTGTTTGCGCAGGGTCTCGGCGTCGTGGACGGCGGACATGTGCAGGAACTTCCCGTCTCGGACCCGGTAGATGGCGTACTCGACGATCTCGATCGGCTCGCCGTTGGGTGCGACGCCGAGCCACTCCTTGGTGGGGGTGCCGGTATTGGTCGCGCGGACGGCGATGCTGTCGCCGTTGATCGCGAGCTCCTGGATCTCCCAGTGGAAGTCGGGGACGGCGTCGACGATGCTGTTCAGCTGTGCGATGAGAGCGTCGCGGGTACTCGGCTCACTGTGCATGACGATGGACTCGTGGACGAACTCGTCCATGCGGTCGAACTCGCGCTTGTTCAGGGCGTCGACGTAGCTCTGGTAGAAGGCGCGCAGGTCGGTGTCGGACATGATCTTTCCCTTTCTGGGAGAGGGCCGGGCGGCCTCTTGCCGCGCGGCGTCGTGGGTCAGGCGGTGTGCAGGGCCGCGCGGAGCGTGGTGGTGGCCTGGGTGATGGCGGCTTCGGCGGCCTGGGTGCCGCGGAGGGCGTTGAGCATCACGAAGTCGTGGATGATGCCCTGGTAGCGGGTCGCGGTGACGGGGACGCCGGCGGCGCGGAGCTTGGCCGCGTAGGCCTCGCCCTCGTCGCGCAGGACGTCGGCCTCGGCGGTGATGATCAGAGCCGGGGGCAGGCCGGCGAGCTGGTCGGTGGTGGCGCGCAGCGGGGACGCGGTGATCTCGGCGCGCTGGGCGGGGTCGGTGGTGTACTGGTCCCAGAACCACTGCATGCCGTCGCGGCGCAGGAAGTAGCCCTCGGCGAACCGGCGGTAGGAGCCGGTGTCGAAGCTCGCGTCGGTGACCGGGTAGAACAGCACCTGCTGCACCAGCGGGACGTCGCCGCGTTCCTTGGCCATCAGGGTCAGGGCGGCGCTCATGTTGCCGCCCACGGAGTCGCCCGCGACCGCGATGCGCGAGGCGTCCAGGTCGTTGTTCGGTCCTTCGCGGACGATCCACTGGGCGACGGTGTAGTTCTGCTCGATGGCGACGGGGTAGCGGGCCTCGGGGGAGAGGTCGTACTCGGGGAAGACGACGGCGGCGTTCACGCCGGTGGCGAGTTCGCGGACCAGGCGGTCGTGGGTGTGGGCGTTGCCGAACACCCAGCCGGCGCCGTGGATGTAGAGGATGACGGGCAGCGGGCCGGCGGCGCCCGCCGGGCGGACGACGCGAACCCGGACGCTACCGGTCGGGCCGCCGGGGACGGTGATCCACTCCTCGTCGATCCGCGGCTTGGCGATCTCACCGGACTGCACCTCGTCGACCGTCTTGCGGCCCTCGGCGGGGCCCAGGTCGGACAGGTAGGGCGGATTGGCGGTGGCTGCGGCGAACTCGGCGGCGGCGGCTTCCAGGACGGGGGCCGGCGTGTGATCGGACATGACAAGACTCCTCAAAGGGGTGTGATGGGACGGTTGCCTGCCGTCTGTGAAGGCAGAGAAGGCGGGGGCGGGTGTCAGCGTTCGATGAAATCGAGGAGGTCGGCGTTGATGGTCCCGGCGTTCAGCGTGCACATGCCATGCGACAGCCCCGGGTAGACCTTCAGGTCGGCGTCCCCGACCAGGGTCACCGCCACCTCGGCGGAGCGGGCGATCGGAACGATCTGGTCGTCGGAGCCGTGCATGAAGAGCGTGGGCACGTCGAGGGCCCGGAGGTCGTCGGTGAAGTCCGTCTCGGAGAACGCCTTGATCCCCTCGTAGTGCGCCTGCGCGCCACCGGCCATCCCCTGCCGCCACCAGTTCCAGATGACGCCCTGGGACGCGGCCGCGCCCGGGCGGTTGAACCCGTAGAACGGGCCGGAGGCGATGTCGAGGTAGAACTGGGAGCGGTCGGTGGCCACGGCCTCGCGGAAGCCGTCGAAGACCTCGGTCGGCACCCCTTGCGGATTCGACGCGGTCTGGACGAGGAGCGGCGGGACCGCTCCGATGAGGACGGCCTTGGCGACCCGTCCGGCGCCGTGCTCGGCGACGTACCGGGCGACCTCTCCGCCACCGGTGGAGTGGCCGACGTGGACGACGTCGCGCAGGCCGAGGTGCGATACCACGGCGGCGGCGTCGGCCGCGTAGTGGTCCATGTCGTGCCCGTGGCCGACCTGGGCGGAGCGTCCGTGCCCCCGGCGGTCGTGGGCGATGACGCGGTAGCCCCGCTGGACGAGGAACAGCAGTTGGGCGTCCCAGTCGTCCGAGCTCAGCGGCCAGCCGTGGTGGAACATGACGGGCCGGCCCGAGCCCCAGTCCTTGTAGAAGATCTCGGTTCCGTCGCCGGCGGTGACGAACGGCATGGTCTGCTCCTTGTGGTCCCGCCCGGGTGCCGGGCGGCTTCGCTGTCTCCACAAGGTTGGCTCGGACGCCCCGCCGGCAGCCTCCGCGAACTGACTGACATCGGGGCGTCCGCCGGGTGACTGAGGTCCGGCCGGCTCCGTCAGCTGACTGACATGGGGCCGACCGGTCGCTTACGCCGGCGGCCGGGCGCTACTGCGGCCGTCACGCCTCGGCTGGCGGCGGCTCCGGGGGCAGTGCGTCGCGGAGTTCGCCGCGCGAGGTGATGCCGAGCTTGGGGAACACGCGGTAGAGATGGGACGACACCGTCCGCGGCGACAGGAACAGACGCGACGCGATCTGCGGGTTCGACAGGCCCGTCGCCGCCAGTCTGGCGACCTCCAGTTCCTGCGGGGTGAGGGCCTCGCCCGCCTTGCCCCGCGTAGTCCGCGTCAGTCCGGTGGCCCGGAGTTCCGCCGCCGCGCGGGCCTCCCACGGGCGGGCGCCGAGCTCCTCGAAGCGCGCGCGGGCGGCGGTCAACTGCGTCCGGGCCTCGCGGTTGAGTCCTCGGCGGCGCAGCGCCTCGCCGTAGGCCAGCTGAACGCGGCCGAACTCGAACGGCCATTGGTCGGCGTCCGGCAGCCCGAGGGCGTCCTCGAAGCACCGGACCATGTCCTCGGGGGCCGCCGTCATCGCCGTGACCGTGGCCACCGTCAGCGCGAACCGCGACGACAGGTGGCCGATGCCGGCGTCGCGTATCGCTTCCGCGTGCCGCCGCGCTTCCGCGTGCCGTCCGGACCGCAGGGCGGCTTCGACGAGGTCGGGGGCGGACAGCACCGCGTCGGGGTTGAAGGGCGGCAGCTCACCGGGGGCGGAGACCACCGCGGCGTGCCGGTAGGCCGTCTCGAAGTCGGCGGTGCCGACGGCCGCCCGGGCCGCCGCCTGGTGGGCGTGGTTCACCAGCCGCCGCAGGCGCCTCGGCCCCGACCAGTCCCAGATCTTCCGGCAGTGCTCGTCGCACAGGTCGAGGTCGCCGCGCTGGGCCGCGGCCATCGCGGCGAAGTAGTGCCCCACCTGGGCGAACAGGTGGTAGCCCGTCCCCTCGCACAGTGCGATGAGCTCGGCCGCGGCGTCGGCCGACTCCCGCCACCGGCTGGCGTACATGTGGTCGACGGCGACGAAGATCAGGCCCGGCATGCTCGCCCCCATCGCCCCGCCGTCGCGGATGACCCGCAACACGGCCTCGCGGCAGTCCGGGAGCCGGTCGAAGTACTCGGCCACCAGGGCGGTGCGGATGACCACGTCGGCGTCGGTCTGGTCCTTCAGCCGCGAGATCTCCTCGTCCAGGCGGCGGAGCATGTCGTCGGTGACGGAGCCGATGTCGTGGTGGATGCGCCCCAGTGACGCGGCGGCGGAGGGCGACGTCTCGGGATACCGGGCGAGCAGGTCGACGAGGGGTCTCCAGTGCTCCTCCCGGCCCGAGAACGTGGCGGCGAGCGTGACGGTGAAGAGCGCGGTCTCCAGTTCGCCGTGCGGTGGGCCGGACGGGACCGGGGCCTGCTCGATCGCCTCGATCAGCAGCGTGTGGGCCGTGTCGGCGTCCCCCTCCGTGACGAGCACCAGGAAGCCGGTGGCCGCGGCCGCCGAGAGCGACCGGGCCGCCGGTTCGCCCCGCACCTCGCGCATGATCTCGTACGAGACGTCCAGGTGGCCCGCGACCCAGGCGGCGATGTAGGCGGCCCGCGACTTGCGGCGCCCGCGGTCCGCCCGGCCCGGACTCAACTCGGCGGCGCGCCGCAGCCTGGTGACCGCGCCCTCGGCGTCGCCGCGCCGCAGGCTCCGCTCGGCCGCCGACTCGATCACCGCGGCGACCGCCTCGTCGGGTGCCGTCGTCGCCCGCGCCAGGTGGTCGCCGCGCCGCTCGGGGTGGTCCACCAGCGCGTCGGCCAGCCGGCCGTGGGCGCTGCGCCGCTGCTCGCCGGTGGAGCCGTCGACCACCGCCGACCGGACCAGCGGATGCCGGAACCGCACGGCGCGGCCGTTCGCCGCGACCATGACCAGGTGGTCGCGCTCCGCCGGGGCGAGCCCCTCCAGCCCGCCCGGCCCGCCGGCCGCCTCAAGGACGCCGATGTCGCCGGAGCCTTCGAGAGCCGCGAGCAGCAGCAGGTCGCGCGTGCGCTGCGGCAGCCGTTCGACGCGGGCGCCGTACAGCGCGCGGACGTCTCGTCCCGGGCCGCTCACCCGCCCCGCCCCGTCGCCGTTCCGGTCGCCGGACACGCTGGTGGACCCCGCGAACTCCAGTAGGGCGAGGGGATTGCCCTGCGCCTCCCGCGCCACGTCGGACAGGACGCGGCGGGGCAGATGGGCGAAGCGCCGCGACAGCAGGCTGCGCGCGTCCGCGTCGTTGAGCGGCCCGACCTCAACCTCGGTCAGGCCGGTGGTCGGGAAGGGTGCGCCGGACTCCGGCCGCCGGGCCCCGAGCAGCCCGATGCGGCGACCGCTCAGCCTTCTGGCGACGAATCCCACCGCGGCCCGGCTCGCATGGTCGACGACATGGAGGTCGTCGACCACGAGGAGCAGCGGCGCGTCCTTCGCGGCCTCCTCGAACAGCGACAGTGCCGCGTTCATGACGGCGATCGGCTTCGGCGCGGGACCGGCGCCGAGACCGAGCGCGACCTCGAGCGCCTCCCTCATGGCAGGCGGCAGGCGATCCAGCTCGTGCGGCAGTGCGGCGACGAGCTGGTGAAGCCCTGCGAAGCCGATGTCCGTCTCGTACTCGACGCCGCTCCCGCGGACGACCCGTGCCCCCTGCGCGACCGCCAGCTCAGCGGTCGCGTCGAGGAGCGCGGTCTTGCCCACGCCCGGCTCGCCGGTGAGCAGGACGGTGGCTCCGTCCGTCGCGGCCTTGTCCAGGAACATCGCCAGCTCGGCGAGCTCGCGGTCCCGGCCGACCAGCCCGACCGGACCGACCGGACCGACCGGACCGACCGGACCGACCGGACCGACCGGACCGACCGGACCGGCCGGACCGACCGGACCGGCCGGACCGGAGCCCACGTCCATCACCTGTTCCGCCCGCCTCGCATCCGCTGTGCCACTCCTCCCGCGACATGAGGCAGCCGAACGGCTGGCCACGCATATGGCCAGAAAGTACCCCACCGGCGGGCGGCATGCCTTTCGCGGCGGCTACCAGGGCAGGATCCCGTTCTCGTCCCGGAAGGTCCCCGTCGGTCCGTCCGCGTCGAGGGTCGCCAGGCGCACCACGGCCTTGGCGCTCTCCTCCGGGGGCCGTCCGATCCCGAAGGCCGCGGTCATGTCCGTGGCGGTGGTGCCGGGCTCCAGCGCGTTGAACTTGATGTCCGGATGGGACTTGGCGTACTGGACCGTCAGCATGGTGGCCGCGGCCTTGGACGCGGAGTACAGGGCGACCGACACATGGAACTCCGGCCGGTCGGGGTTGGTCACCGCCCAGAACGAACCGGCGCTGCTCGAAACGGTGACGACGGTGGGGTTCGAGGACGTGCGCAGCAGGGGGAGCGCCGCTTCCGTGACCCGCACGATCCCCACCGCGTTGGTGTCGAATGCCCGCAGTGCCGAGGGGCCGTCCAGGTCTCCGGCCGCCAGGATGCCCGCGTTGTTCACCAGGACGTCGAGCCTGCCCTCGGCCGCCCCGATCGTCGCCAGCGCGCTGCTCACCGACGCGTCGTCGGTCACGTCGAGCTGGACGAACCGGGCGCCGATCGCCGCCGCCGCCTTCTCTCCCCGCTCGGCGTCGCGCGCGCCGACGTAGACGGTGTGGCCCAATTCCACGAGCTGTCTGGCTGTCTCGAAACCGATGCCCTTGTTGGCCCCGGTGATCAATGTGACGGTCATGCGTCGCCTTTCCGCGTAGGTGGCCGCCCGAGCGGCCGCCAGGAACGCTAGGCGGGGCCGCGCCCGGTCCCCAGAGCCCTGCCGAGCCTGGGGTGTGACAGGGCCCCCCTTACCGGCCGAAAGGCGACTTAGGCTGGTCGCATGAGCGAGAAGACGAACGCTCTCGGTGCGTACCTGCGGGCCCGCCGCGAGCTGGTGACGCCCGAGCAGGCGGGCATCCCCGACATCGGTGGACGGCGTGTGCCCGGCCTGCGGCGGGAGGAGGTCGCCATGCTCGCGGGGATCAGCGCCGACTACTACCTGCGGTTGGAGCGGGGCCGCGATCGCAACCCGTCCGTCCAGGTGCTCGAGTCGATCGCGCGCGTGCTGCGACTCGACGACGACCACTTCGCCCACCTGCTGACCCTGGTCTCCGACGCGCCCCGCCGGCGCCGGCGCCGGCCGCGCAGGGAGAGCGTGCCGCCCGGCGTGCGCCAGCTCATGGACTCCCTCGTCCAGCCCGCCTTCATCGAAGGCCGGTACTTCGACATCCTGGCCTCGAACACGCTCGCCAGGGCCCTCGACCCCCGCCTCGCCGTGGGCGGCAACCAGCTGCGGGACATGTTCCTGGACGCGGGCCAGCAGCGGCTGTACCCCGAGTGGGAGAACGCCACGGAGTGCCTCATCGCCAACCTGCGGCAGTCCGTGGGCAACGACACCGACGATCCCCGCTTCGCCGAACTCGTCGGAGAGCTCTCCCTGGCGAGCCCCCGATTCCGCCGGCTCTGGGCCCGGCACGAGGTACGCGGGCAGAGCGGGGGGACGATCCGGCTCGACCATCCGCAGATCGGAGAACTCACCCTCAACCGGGAGCGGCTGAGCGTGGGCGGGGCCGAGAACCTGAAACTCGTCATCTACCATCCGGATCCCGGTTCCGGCGACGCGGACAAGCTGGCCCTCCTGGCCTCGGCGGACCTGCCCGTCCGGACACCGGAGAAGATCAACGCTCTGGGGTCGGGGGACCTGTGACGACCATCGGCATCATCGGCGCGGGCGAGGTCGGAAGCCAGATCGCACGCGCGGCGACGGCGAACGGGTACGAGGTCGTCATCGCCAATTCGCGGGGCCCCGAGACCCTGAAGGAGCTCATCGACGAACTCGGCCCGGCGGCACGTGCCGGATTTGCCGCGGAGGCCGCGGCCGCGGGTGATTTCGTGGTCATCGCCGTTCCCCTCAAGCTCGTCAACGACATGCCCGTCGAGGAACTCGCGGGCAAGGTCGTGCTGGACACGAACAACTACATGAGCTGGCGCGACGGCCACTTCCCGATGGTCGACTCCGGCGAGAAGACGGTGCACGAACTCCGCCAGGAGCAGCTCCCGGCCTCGAAGGTCGCCAAGGCCTTCACCCACATCCAGGCCCCGAGCCTGCTCAGCGCCGCCCGTCCGGCGGGCGACCCGAAGCGGCTGGCGCTGTCGGTGTCGAGCGACCATCCCGAAGCCGTGGAGATCGTCACGCGGCTGTACGACCAGTTCGGGTTCGACACCGTGGACAACAGCCCGCTGAGCGAATCCTGGCGCACCGCGCCCGGCCAGCCCGCGTGGATCCGTCACGCGTGGCAGAACCGCGAAGAACTGGCGCTCAACCTGAGCCGGGCGAAGCCCATCACCTCGATCTGAAGCACGCCGGGGGTCAGCGGCCGAACTTGGCGATCGCCTCCGGGGTGACGGGGGTGAAGAAGTTGACGAGGTTGCCGTCGGGGTCGCGGAACAGCAGGGCCCGGTTGCCCCACGGCATCGTGGTCGGCTCGGTGACGAACTCGCCGACGTACCCGGCCAGGTTCGCGTGCACCCGGTCCACGTCCTCGACGAGGAACTCGATGATCACGCTGTGGTTGTCGGCGGGACGGGAGGAGCCCGGCGCGAACAGCGGGACGGTGCGGGTGCTCGCGATCGCCAGCGTCGCGTGGCGGGTGCCGATCTCGGCGAAGTCCTCGGTGGACCAGTCCGCCCGCACGCCGGTGACCTTCTCGTAGAACCCGACGAGGCGGGCGACGTCCTCGGTGATGACGCGGATCGAAACGAAGTCCATGGCGGTTCCTCCTGGGTACGCGGGTGCCGTGGTGCTTCGCACGTTAGGAGGGATAGTGGACAGAATCGGTCCACTATTCGCCATAAGCTCGGAAACATGTCCCGTCCCACCGGCCGCGTGCTCACCCTCCTCGAACTGCTCCAGTCCGGCGGCACCCGGACGATCGCCGAGCTCGCCGACCGGCTCGGCGTCGAGGGCCGGACCGTCCGGCGGTATGTCGACCAGCTGCTCGACCTCGGCGTGCCCGTCGAGGCGGTGCGCGGCCGCTACGGCGGTTACCGCCTCGCCCGCGGGCACCGGCTGCCGCCGCTGATGCTCAATGACGACGAGGCGCTCGCGGTGCTGCTCGGCCTGGTCGCGGGACGGTGCGCCGGCCTCGGCCCCGCGGCCGGGACCGCGAGCGAGACGGCGGCGGCGAAGATCCGGCGGGTGCTTCCCCAGGCCCTCGCCGGCCGGCTCGACGCCGTCCAGGAATCGCTCGCGTTCACCCGGCCGACCGGCGAGACCGCCGCGCCGGACACCGGAACCCTGCTCGCGCTCGCCGACGCCGTGCGCCACCGCCGTCCCGTCTCGTTCCGGTACCGCGACCGGGAGGGCCGCCGCGCCGACCGGACCCTGCACCCGTACGGGATCGTGAGCCATTCGGGCCGCTGGTATGTGACCGGCGAGGACACCGGGGCCGGCGAGAACCGCACCTTCCGCCTCGACCGCATCACCGACGCCCGCACCCTGCCCGGCTCCTTCGAGAGGCCCGCCGGACCGGACCCGGCGGAACGCGTCCTGTCCGGGTTCGCCACGGCGTCCTACCGGCACGAGGTGACCTTGCGCATCCATGGGACGGTCGAGCAGATCCGCGCGCGCTTCCCCGCGTCCATCGCGATGCTGGACGGACCCGCCGACGCGGACGACCCGGCGGCCGAGCGCTGGCGCCGCGTCGAGCTGCGGGCCGAACGGCTCGACTGGCTGCCGGCGCTCCTTGCCTCGCTCGACCGGCCCTTCGCCATCGAGCGCCCGGACGAACTCCGCTCCCTCGTCCTCGACCTCGCCGGCCGGCTCTCCGAAGGGGCCCGCCGCCCGCCCCCCGACTGATCCGCCGGCGGACCGGCCCAAACGCCGAGCCCGACGCAGGACCGGGACGACGATGCTCAAGACTCCCCGCGCGGCCTCGGCCGACAACTCCCGCTTCTCGTCCTGGCGAGCGTTATTGCCGGGCGGGTTTGCCGTAGAGGGAGACCCGGTCGTCGCGGTCGACGTTGTATCGGCGGCCGAGGAAAACGATGCCGTGAGGTGCTTCGTGGGCCATGTTCACCGACCAGTCGTGGTACACCCAGGTCATTGGATGGTCGGAGACCCGGAAGTTGGCCCGGTACCTCGCGCTCTGGCCCGGTGCAAGGGTCCCCAGGTGGACCATTCGCCTGGTGACGGGGAAGGACGCCCAGGCCGGCTGGTGTTCGATTCGGATCGCGCCTCCGCCGTCCGGTAGGGGGAATGCTCTGGGGAGTTGGCTGCGGGTGGTTGCGGCAGGGGCGTTTCTGCCGCGTCCTGTCCAGATGATCTGGACCCGCTGGATGACCAACATGGCACCCGATTATTCAGCTGTGGTGGTGTTCGGAGCCGGGAAGAACCAGGCTCGGGCTTGAGGTGGTGGCTGTGGCGGTCGGATGATGAAGGGAACGCGTGTCCGGGGCGGCGTGCTCGGTCACGCCTTGCCGGCCCATTTCGTCTGCCGACTCCCGGGGAGACCGATGCGACCCATCTCGACGAGCGTGGGGACCTGTCTACTCCTGCTGGGCCTGGTCGCCGCCGTGTTCAGCTTGCACAACGCCTACTCGGCCGATGAGGCGGTGGACACTGGCGAACCGCGGTGCGGAGGGGAAGTCCAGACCCCGGAAACTGAGTGCGTGACCTCCTACGGAGGGCCTGCCATAGGCGGCGGTGTCTCCTACGAGGAGGCTAAGGAGACCAAGGAGGACACCGCCGTCGCGAAGGCATGGATCTTTGGCGCCGAGGTGCTCGGCACGGCCGGCGTCGCCCTGTACGCCGGCGCCGTCGTGTGCCTGGCGGGGGCGGTCCGGTCGCGCCGGTTCCAGCTTCCGATGGTCTTGGCGGCTGTGCTCGTACCGGCGGCCGTATACGGGCTGGCGTTCTGGCCCGCGCAGGAACGCGTGCGAGAGGTCTCTCCTGTGCCGCCGGGCGTTCTCAGCTTCCTCGATTTCCCTTACTTTCCCATCGTCATCATTTCCGTCGCCGCGCTGACCGCTGGGTGGGCATGGTTCTACAGGGAGAATTTGGACTTCGATTGACCGCTTGGCGCGGCGGTTCAGGTTGCCGCGCCCGGCCGGTGGACGGACGTGGCGGCGGTTCCGATGATGTGGGCGAGGTCGTCGGTGGTGCGGGTCTGGTCGCGGGTGGCGAGTGCGTCGTAGGTCTCGAACGAGGTCAGTTGCCAGATCACGTCGATCGTCGCGTCGGACGGCGGGTCGGGGAAGCGGCGGAGCAGTTCGGTGAGGGCGGTGCGGCGCATCTCGTCGCGGCGGCGCAGGAGGCGTTCCAGGTCGCCGTCGAGGAGGGCCAGGCCGCGGAGCCTGCGCAGGACGGTCCGGTCGCTCGCCCAGAATCGGCAGAACGTCCCGGCGAATTCGGCTAGGGCCGAGGACGGGTTGGGCGCGGTGAAGGCGTCCGCCAGGCCCATGCCCGCACGGTCGGCGAGCGTGTCGAACAGTGCCTCCAGAAGCCCCGACTTGGACCCGAAGGCGTTGTAGACGCTCTGGCGGGACACGTCGGCCGCCTTGGCGACCGCGTCCACCGACAGCCGGGGCGTCTCGTCGCCCGCCAGCAGGGCGCGGGCGGCGTCCAGGATGCGCCGCCGCGTCTCCTCGGCGGCGGCGCGGCGCTTGTCGGACCGGTACTCGCGAGGGCTCATGTCCTTGACCGCTCCACAGATTGGATTTACAGTCTGTCCAAAGAATTCTAGCAGTGCCCGTGTCTCTTGAGAAGGAGCAGGTCATGAGCAGTGAACGTCTCCTGGACGGACGGGTCGCCATCGTCACCGGCGCGAGCCGCGGCATCGGCAGGGCCACCGCCCGCGCGCTGCACGAGGCCGGGGCCGCCGTCGTCCTGGCCGCCCGGGACGGTGCCGCGCTGGCGGAGCTCGCGGCCGAGATCGACGCCGCCGGCGGCCGGGCGCTGGCGGTGCCGACCGACGTGACCGACCCCGAGGCGGTCGAGCGGCTCGTCCAGCGCGCGGTCGGGGAGTTCGGACGGCTGGACGCGGCGGTCAACAACGCGGCTGGCGGCGGCCACCCGCCCACCCCGCTGGCCGAGGTCGCCGTCGCCGACTTCGACAGCGCGCTGGCGGTCACCCTGCGCGGCGTCTTCCTGTGCATGAAGCATCAGATTCCCGCCATGCTCGACACCGGCGGGGGCGCGATCGTGAACATGTCCTCCACGGCGGGCCTGCAGGCGGTCGGCGGCCTGGCGGGCTACGTGTCGAGCAAGTTCGGCCTGGTCGGGCTGACCCGGACGGCGGCGCTGGACTACGCCGAGGCCGGGGTGCGGGTCAACGCGCTGGCCCCCGGCCCGATCCACACCGAGCAGCTGGAGCGCGCCGGGGAGCAGGCGCGGGAGATGGCCGGACGGGCGATGCCCATGCGGCGGATCGGACGTCCCGAGGAGGTCGCGGCCGCCGCCGTCTGGTTGTGCTCGGACGCGGCGTCGTTCATCACCGGCGCGACGCTGCCGATCGACGGCGGCAAGCTCGCCGGGATGGCGCCGTTCGGCTCCCGGCCCGCCTCGGCACCCGCGCGGCCGAAGCCCTGAGGCGGTGCGGGACGCCGAGCCGGCGCGGGCGCTTATGGCCTCGGGGCCGGCGTGGCGATCAGGCGTTGCAGGGAGGTGTGCGCGGGCGGACCCCAGGTGGGCTTGCCGCCGGGGCGGCCGTGGTCGCCGGCGTCTCCGATGAGGATGCCGGTCAGGGCGCGCAGCACCGCCCATCCTCGGGCGCGGCGCAGCATCGCGGTGTCCAGGGGGTGCTGGTAGGCGGCGTGGAAGCGGTCGATGGCGCCGTCCGGCAGCAGGATCCAGGCGGCGGCGAGGTCGACGGCCGGGTCGCCGGTGCACAGGTCGCCGAAGTCGACCACGCCGCTGAGGGCGCCGTCCGTGGTGAGGACGTTGGCGGGATGCAGGTCGCCGTGCAGCCACAGCGCCGGGCCGTCCCAGTCGGGGGCGGTGGCGGCGTCGTCCCAGATCGCGTGGACGGCCTCCGGATCGGGGACGAGCCCGAGTTCGATGGCCGACGCCAGCGACTCGGCGAAGCCCGCGGCGTGGTGGGTCACCGGTCCTCCGCGGCCGAAGCGGCCGGCGGGCGCCTGGGCGGGGGCAGGACGGTGCAGGGCCGACAGGAAGGCGGCCAACGTGTCGGCGGACTCCGCGGCGCGTGTGGCCGGGGCGCGATCGGCGGGTGAGCCCGGCACCCACGTGGTGACGATCCAGGGCCGGGGGAAGAGCGGGGACGGCTCGCCGAGGCGCTGCGGGACGGGGACCGGCAGCGGGAGGTGCGGGGCGAGGACGGGCAGCCAGGCGTGCTCCTTGCGGAGCAGCGCGTCCGCGGAGTCCGTCGCCCAGGGCAGCCGGACGGCGAGGTCGTCGCCGAGCCGCCACAGCTGGTTGTCCCAGCCGCGCGCGCCGAGCCGCACCGGGTGGCCGGCCAGGTCGGGGTGCTGGTCGCGCAGCAGGTCCCGCACGAGTTCGGGGGTGATCTCGATCTCGATATGCGTCATCCCGAGCAACGGTAACCCGGCCGCCGGGACGTCAGGGCGTGACGATGTCGAAGTCGCGGTCGGTGTCGTCGAGGAGCCCGATCAGTGTGGTGAACGCGCCGCGGTCGCCGCTGGTCTGGACGTCGCCGAGGTCCTGGTCGGCGACCATGCGGAGCAGCTGCGGTTTGGTGAGCGTCAGGGTGAGGTCGGCGGGGGTGCCGTCGTGGGCGCGGGACTGGGTGAGGACGCCGTTGGCGAGGGTGAGCCGGACCTCCTCCTTCAGGTCGGTGAAGTTGCAGTCGATGGTCAGGCGGGTGTCCCAGGCGCGCGGGCCGTTGACGCGGATGGCGAGGGAGTCGAAGACCTGCTCGACGCTCAGCGCCATGAGGACGTCCGGTGAGGAGCTGTCGAGGGTGTTGACCGGCTTGTCGCCGCGCAGCTCGGCGGCGCCCTGGAGGTAGAAGTTGCGCCACGTGCCGTTCTCGCTGCCGTGGCCGAGCCTGTCGTAGACCTGGGCGAGGAGTTCGCGGGCTTGGCGGTTGTCCGGGTCGGCGAACACGACGTAGTTGAGGACCTGCGCGGCCCAGCGCGTCTCACCGGCGTCCAAGGCGTCCTTGGCCTTGGGCAAGATGGCCTGGGCGCCGCCCATGAATTCGACGTGCTTCTTCGCCGATTCCTCCGGCGGCAGCTCCCACAGGTGCGCGGGGTTGCCGTCGAACCATCCCATGTACCGCTGGTAGACGGCCTTGACGTTGTGGGAGACCGAGCCGTAGTACCCGTGGGTGTGCCAGGCCCGCTCCAGGGCCGGCGGCATCTCGATCATCTCGGCGATCTCGGTGCCGGTGTAGCCCTGGTTCAGCAGGCGCAGGGTCTGGTCGTGGATATAGGCGTACAGGTCCCGCTGCTCGGACAGGAACGCGGTGAGTTCGCGGGTGCCCCAGGTCGGCCAGTGGTGGGAGGCGAACAGCACGTCGGAGCGGGCGGCGAACAGTTCGGCCGCCTCGGTGAGGTAGCGGGCCCACACGCGCGGGTCGCGGACGACCGCGCCGCGCAGCGTCAGCACGTTGTGCAGGTTGTGGGTGGCGTTCTCGGCCATGCACAGCGCGCGCCGGTCGGGGAAGTGGAAGTTCATCTCCGCCGGGGCCTCGGTGCCGGGGGTCAGCTGGAAGACGATCCGGACGCCGTCGACCACCTCTTCCTGGCCGGTCTCGGTGATGGACAGGGTCGGCTCGATCAGCGAGATCGTCCCGGTGGACGTCGTCGGGCCGAGCCCGGCGCCGATCTGGCCGGTGGCGTCCCTCGGCAGTTCCGCCCCGTACATGAAGATCGAGCGCCGGTTCATGGCGGTGCCGGCGTAGACGTTCTCGGCGACGGCGTGCTCCAGGAAGCCGGCCGGGGCGATGATCGGGATGCGGGCGCCGTCCGGCACCACGCCCCGGACACCGCCGAAATGGTCGGCGTGCGAGTGGCTGTAGACGACCCCGGTCACCGGACGGTTCCCCCGGTGCTCGCGGTAGAGCGCGAGCGCGGCCGCCGCGCACTCCACCGACAGCAGCGGGTCGACCACGATGACGCCCGTGTCGGCCTCGATGAAGGAGACGTTCGACAGGTCGAAGCCGCGGACCTGGTAGATGCCGTCGGCGACCTGGAACAGGCCGTGCCGGGCGGTGAGCTGCGACTGGCGCCACAGGCTCGGATTCGCGGTGCCGGGGCAGTCGGCGTCGAGGAAGGCGTAGGCGTCCAGGTCCCAGACGACCCGGCCGGACGCGTCCGTGATCTTCGGTTGGGACGCCGTCCCGACGAATCCCCTGTCGGCGTTCTCGAAGTCGGTCCGGTCCTCCGGCGACGGCCGAGCGTCCACATTGCCTCCTCGGGAAAGGGCGGTCATCGGGCACTTCCCCGAGCCGGCTCGGCTCAGTGCCACAAAAGCGTCAAGAGGTCATGAACTCCCCGGCTGGACGGGCCGCGCCGGGGCGGCGACCTCGCCGACCGGCGTGTCCGCAGCGCTTCGCCAACCGCGGGGCATGATTTCCTCCGCTGCCCGCCAAAAGCACAAAGCCTCTGGTTGCGGTTGACCGTGCAACGGGGACTTTCCGGTGCATCCACAGACAACCCGGACATCGGCCGGGTAGGTGAGGAGGTCACATGACGACCAGAACGGCCCACGACGCCGGTCCGGCCACGGTACGGCGCCCGCAGCTCAGGTCCGGGTGGCTGACGTTCGCGGGCACCCTGGCCATGGTGATCGGCGCGTTCAACGTCATCGACGGCCTGGTCGGCCTGTTCAACGACAACTACTACCTGGTCGGCGCCAACCAGATCATGGTGTTCGACTACAACGCCTGGGGCTGGTTCTGGCTCGTCCTCGGCGCCGTGCAGCTGGCCGTCGGCGCCGGGATCCTCGCCGGACGGACGTGGGCGCGGGCGACCGGCGTGGTGTTCGCCGTCCTGGCCGCGATCGGGCACCTGGCGTTCCTGCGGGCGTTCCCGCTCTGGTCCGTGCTGACCATCGCGATGTGCATCCTGCTCATCTACGCCCTCACCGCCCCGCCCTCCCGGGCACGCGGGTAGCGGCGGACCCGCCGGTCGGCCCGCAACCGGGAGGTGAGCGCGGTCACCTCCCGGACCCGTCCCGTGCGGTGGTCGCCCAGGACGGGAGCCAGCACGGTTCGGGGGGCCTCGGCTGGTTTCCGAGGTGGGCGATGATCGCGTCCAGTCCCGGATGCGGGTTCGTGTCGGGGAGCAGGAGCGAGAGCGGATACACGAGCGCCGGCTCCACGACGGGGATGCGGCGCAGGTCGTGGTGCGCCGGCCAGACGTACCGGTCGCGCGCCCCGACCAGGGTGGCCACGTCCGCCGAGTCGGCGAGGGTGTCCTGGAGGACCTCGTCCCCGAAGTGCGGGCCCGCCGCGTCGATGCGCAGGTCGAACGCGGCGGCGAGCTGGTCGTAGAACTCCGACCATTCGCTCCGGGGCGCGATGCCCGGTACCCATATCCGGTGCCCGCGCAGTTGCGGCGGTGTGAGCCGGCGCGCGCCGGCGAGCGGGTGCCGGGGGCCGACGAGGAGGTCCAGCGGGAAGTCGAACGCGCGGATCATGCGCACGTCGGGCGGCAGCGCGGCCGGGTCGGTGACGGTGCGGAACGAGGCGTCGACATCGCCCGCCTGAACGGCGGCGACCGCCACGCGCGGGTCGTTGACCCGGAGGACGACCACGTCGAGCTCGGTTCCGGGATGCGCGCGCCAGTAGTCGTGCAGGACGGCCGCCTGCGCGCTCCGCAGGCCGAGGACGTCGACGCGGAGGGCGCGTGAGCCCGGCCGGACGGCGGCGACGGCGCGCTCGACGCCCACGACGACGCTCCGCGCGTGGGGGAGGAACGCCTGCCCGTCGAGCGTCAGCTCGACTCCTCGCGGGGTGCGGGTGAACAGCCGCACCTCCAGCGCGCGCTCCAGGGCGGCGATCCGCTTGGAGATCCCCTGCTGCGTCACGCCCAGCTCGTCGGCCGCGTGCTGCAGTTGCCCGAGCTCGGCCGCCCGGACGAAAGACCGCAATGCCTCGGTGTCCACGAGGTCACCCTAGGGGCGCACAACCGTTCGTTGTGGCTCGGGGAAAGCTGGTTGTTTGATCGCGGAACGGCGTCGCTGGTGTGCTTCGGGCGTCCGAACGTTCGGTCGTCGCTGGGAGTCCTGTGCGCGCGAGATTGGGGCCCGGCTTCGGGTGGCTGTGGTCGGCCTACGCCGTCAGCACGTACGGGACGTGGATCGCGTTCGGCGCCTTCCCGCTCATCGCGGTCCAGGTACTGGACGCGTCCGCGTTCGCCGTCTCGCTCCTGGAGGGCGCCGGCCTCGCCGTCGCGGCGGTCGTGGCCGTGCCGCTCGGGCCGTGGATCGAGCACCGGACGAAACGTCCCGTGATGGTGATGATGGACCTGGCCCGCTTCCTCGCGATGGCCAGCATCCCGATCGCGTACGTGCTCGACCTGCTCTCGTACGCCCAGTTGCTGGTCGTGTCGGTGGTCTGCGGGACGGCGGGCATCGCGTTCACCGCCGCGTCCGGCGCGTATCTGAAGCACCTCGTCGAACCGCGGCTGCTCCTGGTCGCGAACGCGCGGTTCGAGGGCACGAACTGGGTGTCGACGGCGGTCGGCCCGCCGCTCGGCGGTGCCCTCATCGGCGTGCTCGGCCCGGTCGTCACCGTCACCGCCGACGCCTTCAGCTACCTGCTGTCGGCGCTCGGCGTCCTGCGGATCCGGGGCGGGGACGCGGCGGCGCCGCGCGAGGCGGACGCCCGGCGGCCCCGCGCCGCCGATCTGCTGAACGGCTGGCGGTCCATCTTCGGCGAACCCGTCCTGCGGCGCCTGTTCCTCAACGCGATGGCGGTCAACGGCCTGGTCATGGCGACCGGGCCGATCCTGGCGGTCCTCCTGCTCGGCGAGTACGGCGTCCCCGCCTGGCAGTACGGTCTCGCGTTCGGCGTCCCGGCGCTCGGCGGCTTCGCCGGCGCCCGCCTCTCCGGGCGCCTCGCCGCCCGCCACGGCCGCTACCGCGTCATGCTCGTCTCCGGCTGGCTGCGCTCGCTCTTCCCGCTCGGCCTGGCGCTGACCGGCCCCGGCGTCCCCGGAGTCGTCACGGTGCTCGCCGTCGAGGCCCTGGTGATCGTCAGCATGGCCGTCTTCAACCCCATCGCCGCGACCGAGCGGCTGCAGCGCGCTCCCGCCGGGCGGGTCGCGCAGGTGCTCAGCGCGTGGAGCATCAGCAGCAAGCTCTCGCAGGCGACCTTCATGCTCGTCTGGGGCGCGGTCGCGTCGCTCATCGGGCCGCTCGCCGCGATCGCGGTCGCCGGAGTCCTGCTGCTCGCCACCCCGCTCCTGCTGCCGGCGCGGGCGCACATGGGCGGACGACCTGGAACGACGTCCAGGAAGGGGATCCGGACGCCTCGGGACGTCGAACAAATCGGAAGAAAGTAGCGGATAGTGACCCCATCGCCACGATCCACTACCTACGATTCCGCTATCCCCCCAATCGTGCGCGAGGGTGCGCACGGCAAGGAGACGTCCCCTGTGAAGTTCAGCTACGCCATGCTCCCCGACTACCCCATCACGGAGTCGCTGGCCTCGATCCGGCTCGCCGACGAGCTCGGGTTCCACGCCGTGTACGCGGCCGACGAGCCGTGGCACAAGGACCTGTGGCTGGTGTTCGCCGCCGCCGCGGCGAGCACCTCGCAGATCCGCCTCGGCCCGTCGGTGTCGGCGGTGACGCTGCGCGAGCCGTCCCTGATCGCGCAGGCCGCCGCCACCCTGGACGAGCTGACCGGCGGCCGCGCCGAGGTCGTCCTCGGCAGCGGCAACTTCGGCGTCCTCGCCCAGTACAAGATCGACTGGGCGCGGACCAAGCCGCTCACCCGGGTCAAGGAGGCCGTCGCCGTCGTCCGGACCCTGCTGGACGAGGGCACCATCACCCGCGACGGCGAGTTCTACTCCTACGACGGCCTGTTCACCTTCGCCCGCCCCGTCCAGGAGCGGCTGCCGGTCAAGATCGGCGCGATGCGCGGGCCGAAGTCGTTCGAGGCGGCCGGTGAGCTGTCCGACGGCGTCCACCACGCGCTCAGCTACTCCCGCGAGGCCTACGAGTACGCCGTCGAGCACGTCAAGGCCGGCGCCGAGCGCGCGGGCAAGGACTGGCGGACGCTCGACATCGGCGCCTGGGTCGTGTTCTCCGTCGGCCCCGACTCGGCCGCGGCCAAGGAGGCCGCCCGCAGCATGGTCGGCCTGTACGCGTCGGCGATGCCGCCCGAGCAGTTGGAGCGCAACGGCGTCGACCCGGCCGACATGGCCCCGGTCATCGAGGCCATCGGCGCGGGCGACCTCGCCAAGGCCATCGAGCTGACCACCCCCGAGATCACCGAGAGGCTGTCGCTCGCCGGCACCCCGGAGGAGGTCCGCGCCAAGATCGAGAGCGACATCGCGCCGACCGGCGTCAACCACATGATCTGCGCCATCACCGACCCCGGCCTGGTGAAGACCTTCACCGGCCGCGACCTCACCGGCGTCCCCGACGTGGACGGGCAGCTCCGCCTCATCCACGAGCACCTGATGCCCGCGTTCAAGTAGGACCCGGGGTCGTGCGGACCGTCCGAGCGGCTCGGACGGCCCGCACGGCCCATCGCGGCGCCCGGAATCCGAGTAGGAGTACTCAGGCGTTCTGAGTACTTCATCCCATGTGCCGCCCGCCGGGCGGGCACAGGATCGGCCCATGGGCCGACGACCCGAGAGCAAGGCCGACCGCCTGCTGGTGGTGGTGCTGACGACCGTGCTGGCGGTCTGTTTGATCATTGGCGGCCTGACCGTGGTCGGTGTGCTCGTTCTCCTCGTCTTCGGCATGGCCAATTTCGGGAGCAACAAATGACCCGGCGGCTTCTCCTGCTGATCCGGATGGCACGCCCGCCCGTCATCGTGCTGCTGGCACTGTTCACTGCCACCGGACTGGCCCAGGCTGGCCACGGCGAAGACCGCGTCCTGCTGGCACGGGCTTTCGTCGTGGTCTTCGGCTTCCTGGTGTTCTCGGTGGCCTGCAACGACATCGCCGACGTGCTCATCGACCGGGTGAACCTGCCCGGCGACCCGGGGCGTCCTCTGGTGACCGGCACCGCGCACCGCCGCGAGATGGTCGTGGCCGGTGTCACCGCCGCCGTCCTGGCCCTCGCGGCGAGTCTCACATTGCATTGGCCGGCCATTGTGGTGACCGTGGTCGGGCTTGCCATCAGCGCCAACTATTCGCTGCGTCCCGTACGACTGGCCGCCCGTGGTGTGGTGGCGCCTCTTGTACTGCCCGCCTGCTACGTCGCCGTCCCTTACCTGACCGGGGTATTCGCGGTGCGCGACACCGTGCGGAAAGGCGATCTGCTCCTGCTCGCAGGGCTCTATGTCGGGTTCATCGGCCGGATTCTGCTGAAGGATTTCCGTGACGTCCGCGGCGACGAGATGTTCGGCAAGCGCACCTTCCTGGTCCGGCACGGCCGAGGCTGGACCTGCCTGTTCAGCGCCTTCTGCTGGACCGCCGGGACGCTCCTGCTGGTCGCGGCCGTCCGCCATCCCACCGCCCCGCTGATCGCCGCCAACGCCGTGCTCCTGGCCGCCGCGCTGCTGCTTCTGCGCGCCCTCTCCACCGAACGGGGCGCTCGCCGCGACGAACACCTCATCGCCGGGATCGCCATCGTCGGACGCGGCATCGCCCTCGTCCTGCTCGTCCATCTGGGCCTTACCAACGCCCACTGGACGGTGCCGTGGCATGTGGGCCTGATGGCCGCGTTCACCGCCGGCACGCTCTACCTGGCCGTCGCCATGGCCCGCCGCGGCCCGGTCACCACGTCCACCAGGCACCCCTTCGACAGGACGGGCGCGCCGCAACGAGCGAACGCGTGACGCCTGCGACGCCGCCTACGCGTCCTGCCGGCGGCGGACGATCTCGTTGATCCAGATGGGGGCGAACGGGGACGTGCAGTTCGGGGGCGTCGGGTAGTCCTTGAGGACCTCCAGCCGCTCCCCGATGCCGATCGCGCGGGCGCGGTGCTCGGCGTGGTCGATCCCGATCTGCGCCAGGCAGTGGTTCATCGCCCACTGGAGCCGCTCGGGAGCGTCCTTCATCCGCGCCTCGATGATGTCGAGCAACCCGGGGAAGTCGAGGCCGTCGGGCTTCCTCGACACGCGCTCGGTGGTCAGCGCCCAGCCGGCGCTCGCGACCACGGGGTCCGGGTCGGCGAACCAGGCCAGGCGCAGCTCCTCGGCGTGCGGGCTCTTCTTCACCACGTAGTTCACGAGCCAGTCGTGCACCTTGGGGGTGCGGGCCTCGCGCAGCATGGCGTCCAGCCGGTCGCGCTCGAACGCCTTCGGACGGCAGACCAGCAGCGCCAGCAGCCGCGCCGCCGAGTCGCCCGTCTCCCACAGCCGGTCCGCGAGGTCCTGCTGCGTCTTCAGCCGCTTCGCGATCGCGCGCAGCTTGCCGAGGTTCACGCCGTGGTCGTCGCCGTGCTTCTCGTTCACCGCGCGGATCTTCGGGTCGTCGAGCTCGGCGAGTTCGGCCATCACCGCGTCCACGGTCGTCTCGGTCACCGCAGCCTCCCGTCCGTCACCTGCGGGTTCAGCCTACGACGGCCCGGCGCGCGGGACGCCGCCTTCTTCGCGGCCATCACAGCCGACGAGACGAGCCCGGCCGCAGGCTGCGGCCGGGCCCGCCTATTTCATTGACGTTCCGCCAGGTCCGCGAGGTCGACGGCGCCGGCCATGGCCCGGTAACCGGCGGGGCTGGGGTGGATGTGGTCGCCCATGTGCAGGGCGTCCGGGACGCTGCCGGTGCCGTCCGGGTCGAGGGCCCGGTCGAAGTCGGCGACGGCGTCGTAGGCACCGGAGGTGCGGATCCACCGGTTGACCTGGCGGCGGATCTCGTCGCCCTCGGCCGTCCACCCGGCCGAGCCTTGGAAGGGGGTGAGCGTGCCGCCGACGACCGTGACGCCGCGAGCAGTGGCGGCGCGGATCAGCGCCTGGTGGCCGTCGATGAGGCGCTGTGCGGTGACCGGTGGGTCGTCGAGGTCGACGCCGCACATCCGGTCGTCGTTCAGCTGGATGTCGTTGATGCCGATCAGGACGATCGCGGTGCCGGCGCCGGGCTGGTCGAGGACGTCGCGGGCGAACCGGGAGACCCCGGAGTCGCCGCCGCAGGCCGAGTCGGTGAGCAGCTTGTTGGAGCCGATGCCCGCGTTCAGCACCGGGTGGGGACGGCCGGCGGCGGCGAGGCGCTCGGCGAGGGCGTCGGGGTAGCGGTCGTCGCCGTCGACGTTCGCGCCGAACCCGTCGGTGATGGAGTCGCCGAAGGCGACGACCGCCGGAAGCCGCGGGCCCCCGCCAGAGGTCTCGACGCCCTCCAGGAAGTACCAGGAGCCGAAACCGGGCTCGATGCTGTCGGTGTAGGCGGCGGCGGACGGGTCGCGGTGGTGGTCGCCGGCGGCGCGGTAGGACGTGGTCATCGACAGCTGGTGGTGGGTGGTCGGGCCGGTGGCGTCCTTGAAGTACAGCGTGATCGTGAGCTGCTCCCGAGGCCGGGTGGGCAGGTCGACCGGGTCGCTGACGATCCGGCCGCGCGTGGGGACGAGGGCCGACGGCGAGCCCGCGAAGCGCAGTTGACGGATCGTGTCCGGCCGCACGGCCGCGCCTTCGGCGGTGAGGCCGATGCTCGCGCCGGTCACCTGCAGAGGCGCGGCTCCGTAGGCGTTGGACAGCCGGATCCGGACCTTGGTGCCGCCCGCGTTGACGCGCACGATCTGCCGGACCGACTGGTCGGCGAAGCCGTCCTCCGCCCAGGTGGGGAACCAGGGTGCGGCGGACGGGCGCATGACCGCGGCCGTCCAGGCACCGTGCCAGATGGTGCGGGTGCCGGCGTCGGCGGTCGTCAGAGTGGCGATGGACGGCTGCTCGGTGCTCTTGGGAGAAATCATGATCGGACGCTCTTTTCCAGTGGTCGACGGGGTGTGCGGTCAGGAAGCGGCGGGCTCGGCGGGCTGTGGAGTCGGGGCGGCGGCTTCGAGGTCGGGTGCCGGCGCCGGGCGGCGCGGGACGAGGACGGCGGCGAGCAGCCCCGCGGCGAGGGCGATGCCGGCGGCGGTGAGCATGCCGGCGCCGTACCCCTCGGTGAGGGCCGCGGCCGGGTCGCGCTCGCCGCCGGCCACGGCGTCGGCGGTGCGGGACGTGGAGATCGCGACCACGGCGGCCAGGCCGAGCGACCCGCCGACCTGCTGCGCGGTGTTGAACAGCCCGGACGCCAGCCCGGCCTGCTCGGGACGGGTGCCGGACGTCGCGCCGACCGTGGTGGTGACGAACGCCAGCCCCGCGCCGACGCCGATGACGAGCGTCGGGCCGAGCACGTCGGTGACGAAGCCGCCGTCCGGCGACATGCGGGAGAACCAGGCGAGGCCGGCGCCGGTGATCACGAGCCCGGCCGCCATCGCGGTGCCCAGCCCGAGCCGGGCGATGAGCGCGCCCGCCGCGCCGGCGGTGGCGGCGATCGCCAGCGCCAGCGGCAGTTGCGCCAGCCCGGCGCGGACCGGGCCGAAGCCGACGACCTGCTGCATGTAGAAGGTCAGGTAGAAGAACAGCGGGGCCATCGCCATCAGCGTGAGCACCGCGGCGAGGTTGGAGCCGCGCAGCACCGGCTGCCGGAAGATCTTCAGGGGCAGCAGCGGGTGGGCCGTGCGCGCCTCGATGAGCAGGAACACCGCGAGCAGGGCCACCGCGACCGCGCCCAGGCCGAGGGTGCGCGGCGAGGTCCAGCCGGCGTCGTCGCCCTCGACCAGCGTGTAGACCAGCAGCGCCAGCCCGCCGGTGGCGGTCAGCGCGCCGGGCAGGTCGAACCCGCGCACCGTGCGGTCGGACGCCTCGGGCAGCAGCCGCGGCGCCAGCGCGATCGCCGCCAGCCCGAGCGGGACGTTCACGTACAGCGTGGCCTCCCAGCCCAGCCACTGGGTCAGCATCCCGCCGAGGATCGACCCGGCGGCGCCGCCCGCGCCGGCGACCGCGCCGAACACGCCCATCGCCTTGTTGCGGTCGGGCCCGGCCGGGAAGACCGTCATGACCAGGGACAGCGCGGCGGGGGACACCAGCGCGGCGCCGACGCCCTGGGCGGCGCGGGCGGCCACCAGCATGCCGCCGGTGACCGCGAGGCCCCCGGCCAGGGAGGCGGCGGCGAACAGCGCCATGCCGATCATGAACATGCGGCGGCGGCCGGCGAGGTCGGCGGCGCGGCCGCCGAGCAGCAGCAGCCCGCCGAAGGTCAGGGTGTAGGCGTTGGCGACCCAGGACAGCTCGTCCGGGGCGAACCCGAGGTCGCCGCCGATCGACGGCATCGCCACCCCGACGATCGAGGCGTCCAGCACCAGCACGAATTGCGTGGCGGCGAGCAGCGCGAGCGCGGGCCCCCGCCTGATGAGGGCATGAGTCATGACCATTTCTTTCGCTGAGCGGCCGATTGGCCGAAAAGGGGGCCGGGGCCCGCCAGAACCGGGATCGTGCGGGGCGCGGTGCGGTCACGCGCGTCGATCCCGGGCGGGGCGGCGACAGGGAGGGAAATGCGGGAGGAATTGCGGGCCCGGGGCGGCGGCCGCCCCGGGCCGGGGGATCACTCGGCCGCGGCCGGGCGCCACTGCTCGGCCGGCGAGACGCCGGGCAGCGGCCTGCCGATCAGCGCGAGCGGGATGAAGAAGTTGACCTGGCCGATCACCATGGCGAGCGTGGCGAGGGCCGTGGGGTCGTAGTGCTCGGCCGCCCGCGCGTACAGCGCGTCCGGGACCCGCTCGCCGCCCGGGTTGGGGGTGAGAACGGCCTCGACCAGCTCCAACGCCACCCGCTCGGCGGCGGTGAAGTAGGGCGCGTCCTTCCAGGACGCCACCGCGGTGATCTTCTCCTCCGGCACGTCCGCGCGGCGCAGGTTGCCGGTGTGCAGCATCGTCAGGTAGGTGTTCCCGACGAGCTGGCCGGCCCGCAGGTGGACGAGGGCGATGGTGCCGCGCGGCACCGCCCCGTTTCCGGCGATCTTGAACAGCGCGGCGCCGGCGTCGGCGAGTTCGGGGACCAGCTGCTGCGGGTCGGAAAAGCGGGAAGTGGTGGCCGTGGCGTCGAATTCTTTCGCGGTCATGGATGTTTCCTTTTCCAAGTAGTGCGGGCCTTTTCGTGCCCGCTTCATCGTCTCGTTCACTGCACTGACGACCTGGATCCGGCGAAGGTGACCGATCGAGCAGAGTTTTTTTCGGCAATCCACGAGAAGGCCCCCTCGCGATGGCGTGAAGCCGTCGCGAGGGGGCCGCAGGACGTGGATACGGGCCGATCAGCCGTCGGCGGCGGCGAGGTCGAGGCGCGCCAGGCGGTCGGGGTCGGACAGGATGTCGATCGCGGCGATCCTGCCGTCCGCGACGGTGAAGCTCATCACCGAGAACGGCTTGCCGTCGATGGTGTTGACCAGCCCGGCGAGCCCGTTGACCAGCGCGGCGTGCGTGGTCGCGGCGGTGGCCATCCGCCGGAACGTGGGCGCCTGCCCGGCCACGGCGGCGGCGCCGCGGATGACGCGCAGCCCGCCGGTGAGCATGCCGCCGTCCGCGCGCAGCACCACGTCCGGGTCGAGCAGGGCCAGCAGCGCGTCGAAGTCGCCGCCGCGCGCGGCGGTCAGGAAGGCGTCCACCACGCGGCGCTGGCCGACCGGGTCCGGGTCGGGCGGCGGGGTCGCGCCCCGGACCCGCTGCCGCGCCCGGCTGGCCAGCTTCTTGGCCGTCGCCGGTGTGCGGTCGACGATCGGCGCGATCTCCTCGAACGGCAGCCCGAACATGTCGTGCAGGACGAACGCGAGCCGCTCCGCCGGGGTGAGCGACTCCAGCACCACCAGCAGCGCCAGCCCGACCGAGTCGGCCAGCATCGCCTGCTGCTCGGGGTCGGTGCCGTCCGTCCGGCTGACCACCGGGTCGGGCAGCCGCGCCTCCAGCGGCTCCTCGCCGCGCCGCTTGCGGGTGCGGAGCATGTCCAGGCACACCCGTCCGACCACGGTGGTCAGCCAGCCGCCGAGGTTGCCGATCTCGGCGTCGTCGGAGCGGGTCAGCCGCAGCCACGTCTCCTGGATCGCGTCGTCCGCCTCCGCCAGCGAACCGAGCATGCGGTACGCGACCGCCTTCAGATGGGGGCGGTGCTCCTCGAACCGGTCGGCGAGGAAGTCAGGGGCATTCACGATCGAGAACCTCTCATAGACGCCATCACCCTCATGACGAACCGGACACCGCGAAGGTGACCTACCTGCTCCAACCCGCCCGCGACCGGACGTTTTGCGGGGGTTCCCTGGGATAGAGAGGCGACTAGCGGAGCACTGCCAGTCGTGCCTTGGGGAGGCCGGGATGATCGTGATGAGGATGCCGCAGAAGATGGTGCGCCGGCTGGAGCGGGCGAAATCGCTCGACAAGGCCGCGAAACCGGTGGCCAAGGCGGTCCAGAAGGCGGTGCGGCCGCGTTTCGTCCGCAACACGCTCAGCGGGACGAACCTGGGGCATCCGCTGCATCCCACCCTGACCGACGTGCCGATCGGCGCGTGGACCATGGCCGCGCTGCTGGACGCCGTGGGCGGCTGCGACGCCGAGCCGTCCGCCGACCTGCTCGTGGGGACCGGCATCGCCGCGGCGGTGCCCACCGCCATGACCGGGCTGAACGACTGGAGCGACACGCTCGGCGCGGAGCGGCGGGTGGGGATCGTCCACGCACTGGGCAACACCGCGGCGCTGTCGCTGTACGTCGCGTCCCTCATCGCGCGCCTCAAGGGCGACCGCCGGAAGGGCAAGGCGCTGGGTTTCGCCGGGCTGGGGATGATGTCGGTCGGCGCCTACCTCGGCGGCCACATGTCGTTCGTCCAGGGCGTCAACGTCAACCGCAACGCCTGGCAGGACGGCCCGGAGGAGTGGACGCCGGTGCTCGGCGAGCACGACCTGGCCGAAGGCGAGCACCGCATCGCCGAGGCGAGCGGCGTGCAGATCCTCCTCCACCGCATGGAGGGGAAGGTGTACGCCCTCGACG
This sequence comes from Actinomadura sp. NAK00032, assembly GCF_013364275.1. NCBI lineage: Bacteria > Bacillati > Actinomycetota > Actinomycetes > Streptosporangiales > Thermomonosporaceae > Actinomadura > Actinomadura sp. NAK00032. The sequence goes on from NZ_CP054932.1 coordinate 463,063, forward strand.
CCACGTGCGGCCACATGGGCGGCCCGCTCAACGAGGGCACGTTCGAGCACGGCTGCGTCACCTGCCCCTGGCACGGCAGCACCTTCCGGTTCTCGGACGGCGGCATCGTGCGCGGCCCGGCCAGCACGCCGCAGCCCTGCTACGAGACGCGGATCGAGAACGGCCGCGTCGAGGTCCGCATGCCTCCGGTGGGCGTCTCCGGCGGTCCGGCCGACGAGCACTTCACCCGGGTGGGCCGGGGCCGCCGCCGGCAGCCCGCCCACACCTCCGCCTTCTGACGCGCGGCGCCGGTCTCCGCCGCTAGCGGCGGCCGCCGAACTCCCAGGGGCGTACGTCGATGGCGGCGTACGCCTCCGGGGTCAGGACGGCGCGGGCCGCGTCCTCGTCCTCGGCGCGGACGAGTGCCGCCGTGCCCAGCCAGGCGGTGCCGTCGTCGGACAGCAGCGGCCCGTAGGCGACCAGGTCACCGTCCCGACCGGGCGGGACGGCGAGGTCGGCGCCCGGCCCCGACCCGAGGCCGAGCACCAGGAAGCGGGCCCCGCCCTCGCGTCCGCCGGGGAAGTCCCACATCGTGCGGCCCAGCAGGTCGCGCCACCGGCGCACCAGCACGTCCTGGTACGCGCCGGCCTGCCAGCCGGGCTCGTCGAACGCGAACGCGCGGGCGGCGGCGGGATCGGGCAGGTCGACGATGTGCACGCTGCCGGTGGGCGTCTCACCGTCGTCCGCGAACGTCGGGCCGCGGGCGATCATCTCCGTCCCGTACCCGTCCATGTAGGACCAGTGCTCTTCCAGCAGCTCCATGCGCAGCGGCAGGGAACCCGGCCGGTCCCGGTGGTAGACGAAGAATTCCATCGCGCCAGTATCGCGCCCGGCCCGTCGTTCCGCCCCATCCGCCCGGCGGCGCCCGTCGAAGGGGTGTCAGAGGGCTGATCTACTGTGGCCGCGTGGCCTTTGAGCAGCGGTTGGAAGCGCACCGGGTCGAGCTGACCGGGTACTGCTACCGCATGCTCGCCAGTGCCGCCGAGGCCGAGGACGCCGTCCAGGAGACCTTCCTGCGCGCCTGGAAGAACGCCGACCGCTTCGACGGGCGCAAGGCCGGCCTGCGCACCTGGCTGTACCGCATCGCCACCAACGTCTGCCTCGACATGACCCGCAGCGTCCAGCGGCGCGCGCTGGCGATGGACCTCGGGCCGTCCGCACCGGCCGGCGGGTTCCTCGGCGCGCCGCTCGGGCCGGGCGCGTTCGTGCAGCCCGTTCCCGACCGGCTCGTCCTGCCCGAGGAGGGCGACCCCGCCGAGCTGGCCGCCGCGCGGGAGACGATCCGGCTGGCGTTCGTGGCCGCGCTGCAGGCCCTGCCGCCGCGCCAGCGGGCGGTGCTCATCCTGCGCGAGGTGCTGTGCTGGTCGGCGGACGAGGTCGCCGGGCTGCTCGGCAGCACACCGGCCGCGGTCAACAGCGCGCTGCAGCGGGCGCGCGCCACCATGTCCGAGCGCCCCGCGCCGGGCGGGGACGTCGACGAAGGGCTGCTCGAACGCTACGTCGAGGCGTTCACCTCCTACGACGTCGACGGCCTGGTCGCGCTGCTCCACGAGGACGCCACCATGTCGATGCCGCCGTTCGCCTGGTGGCTCAGCGGCCGGGACGCGATCCGGGCCGCGCTGGTCGGCGCGGGCGGCGACTGCGCCGACGACCGGCTCGTCCGGACGGCCGCGAACGGTTCCCCGGCCTTCGCGCAGTACCGCGACGGGAAGGCGTTCAGCCTGGTCGTCCTCGACGCGCGGGACGGGCTGCTCGCCACCATGACCACCTACCTGGACCCGTCCCTGTTCCCGATGTTCGGGCTGCCGATGACTCCGCAGCCCCCGTCCCGTATATAGAGCATGACCGACACCGTTCACATGTGGCATGACGAGCGCGGCGCGGGCGACCCGGTGGTGCTCCTGCACGGCGGGCTGACCGACGGCCGCTGCTTCACCGGCAACCTCGACGGCCTCGCCGGCACGTTCACCCTCTACCTTCCCGACCGGCGCGGCCACGGCCGCACGCCCGACGCGCCCGGCCCGATCACGATGGAGCTGATGGCGCGGGACACGGTCGACTTCCTGGAGCGGGTCGTCGGCGGACCGTCCCGGCTCGTCGGCTACAGCGCCGGCGGGACGGTCGCGCTGCTGGTCGCGATGCGCCGCCCCGACCTGGTCGAGCGGCTCGTCCTGATCAGCGCCGCCTACGACCTCGACGGGATGATCTACAAGCCGTCCGCGGACGGGGAACCGCCCGCCCCGGTCGTGGACGCCTACGCCGAGGTGTCGCCCGACGGCCGCGACCACTTCCCGGTCGTCCTCCGCAAGATCGTGGACGCCGCCGAGACCGAGCCGCCGCTGGACCCGTCCGAACTGCGCGCGGTGACCGCCCGGACGCTCGTCCTCGCCGGTGACGACGACCTGGTCACCCTCGACCACACGGTGGCGTTCTACCGGGCCCTGCCGAACGCCGAACTGGCCATCCTCCCGAACGCCAGCCACCTGCTCCTGATGGAGCATCCGGAAACGGTGCGAGCCGTCGTCCGCGACTTCCTGACCACGGACGCGGCCCCCACCTTCATGCCCATCGCCCGCGCCGCCCAGTGAAGCGCTGATCACAACCGGCCGCCGGACGGCACCGCCCCCGCTGGGCGGTGCCGTCGATGTGCCGCATCCGGTCCCCGCGCACACACCACCGTGCTCCCGGTACCCCTACCGGGAGTACTCGGGTTCGACGGCCGAGACTTTCGCCTGGTTCTTGGCTCGCCCCTCGGTGAAGGTGACCGCGGTGGCGAGCAGCGCCAGGACGGCGGCGGGAACGCCGAGCAGGGTGATCGAGAGCCGGTCTTGGGACAGACCGCCGAGGACGCCTCCTAGCGCGACGCCGACGTAGATCGCGGAGGAGTTGAGGCCGAAGAGCAAGGGTGCCGAGGCGGGCGCGATCGTCACCAGTCGGTGTTGCTGCACCACCGAGGCCATGCCGTCGGTGGCTCCCCAGATGGCGGCCCAGACGGTGGCGATGATCAGGTGGCTGACCGTGAGCGGGCTGATCGCGAGCAGCACGGTGCCGCCGGCGAGCGCGGCGAGCGAGACTCCAAGCGCTGGAAGCTTGTCCGCCAGGTGGCCGGCGAGGAAGTTGCCGGCCAGGACTCCGACACCCCAGGCGAAAAGGATCATGGTGAGCGCCTGCGGGAACGATCCTGCTGTGGCTTCGGTGGTCATCGCGCCGATGTAGGTGTAGACGGCGTAGTGGCCGGCCATCACCAGCAGCGTTGCCGTCAAGATGGTGAGCACCTTGGTCTGGCGCAGCGGAGCCAGGCGTGCGGTCAGGCTCGTCGCCGGCAGCGCCACCTTGGGCAACGACACCGAGATACCGATGGCGGCAACGACGCCCAGGGCGGCGACGGCCCACAGGGTGAGGCGCCAATCGACGCTGCCGATCAAGTTGCCCAGTGGCATGCCCAGCGCGGTGGACAGGGTCAATCCACCGATGACCAGCGCCATCGCACGGCCCCGGCGTTCTTCGGACGTGATCGCGACAGCTGCGCTCGAGGCGGAGGCCGTGATCGTGGCGGCGCCGAGGGCGGTGAGAATCCGCGCTGCCAGCATGATCGGATAGTTCGGGCTGAGCGCGGTCGCGACGTTGCCGAGGACGAACACGATCAGCGCCAGATGCAGAGCCTTGCGGCGATCCAGCGGGCTCAGCAGCCAGCTGAGCACCGGCGCCGCGACGGCAAGCGTCAACGCGAACACCGTCACCAACTGCCCGGCCGCAGGGATGCTCACGTCGAGGTCGGCGGCGATGGCCGGCAAGAGCCCCGCCATCACGAAGGCGTCGGTACCGACCGCGAAGGTGGCCAACGCCAGCGGAAGCAGCGGGCTCACGAGGTGCCGGGACCCCGGTGCCCCCGGCTCGCCGGCGTCGACGCGGTTCAAGCGTGCTCTCCTGCCTCTTGGGACAGGCTGAACTCCACTCCCTGGTCATCGGTGCAATGGGCGTACGCGCCGGACGGGATCGTCACGGGATCCTCTGCCGTGCCGCCGAGTTCGCGCACCCGAGCGACGGCGGCTTCGATGTCATCGACGGCGAAGAAGATCCGCGGGTGCCGCGACGCGTCGTCGTGCGGTGCGCCGCCCATCGGCTCGGGCCCCTTGATCATCGAGTAGCCCGGGAAGTTGCCCTCGTAGAACGTCCAGCCGAACAGCGAGCCCCAGAACCGCCGGGTCGCTGCGATGTCGCCGCTCGGCACCTCGAAGTACGTGACGTTTCCACTCATCATGGCTCCCTATGTCAGTGTGCTGACATCCACCGTATGTCAGAATGCTGACATGGAGCAAGACGTAGTCGGCGATCTAGAGCTGTCTGTGGGTTACGTCCTCAAACAGGTGCACGCCGCGATGCGCGCCGCGATGGACGAAGCCCTGCGGCCACTGGACCTGTCTGTTCCCCAATACGCGTGCCTTGAGCTGCTCGGCCAGACCCCCGGGCTGTCCAACTCCGAGCTCGCCCGCCGCGCCTTCGTCACCCGCCAGTCGATGAACCTCGTCCTGCGCCGGCTGCAAGAGCGCGGCCTGCTCACCCGGCCTGAGCAGGCACCCCATGGGCGGGCGCTGCCGACCGAACTCTCTCGGGACGGCCAGGCGATACTGCACGAGGCCAGCGTGGCCGTCCGCGCGGTCGAGAAGCAGCTGTTCTCACCCTTGTCGCGGGAGCAGCAGCTCCGACTGCGTGAGGCCCTCGCCGCATGCGTGGCCTCTTCCCCCGCAAGCTAGCCTCGCCGCCTGGCCGAACCACGTCGTCGCATCACCGTGTCGAAACTGGCCGGCATGCCCCTGCGCGGGTCTCTCCGAAGCCGGTGTTGACCCGCCTTATGGCTAACCGCTATCTATTAGCTAGCCGTTAGGGGTGGTGCATGCAGGACGCGGTGCTGGCGCTGCTGGCGAAGGAGCCGTCGCACGGGTACGGCCTGCGCGCGCGCCTGCGGAGTGCTCTCGGGCCGCTCGGGGAGTCGATGAACGCGGGCCAGGTGTACGTGACCCTGGCCCGGCTGGAGAAGGCGGGGCTGGTCGTCTGCGAGGTCGCCGAAGGGCTGCCCGACCGCCCGGATCGCAAGGTCTACGCCCTGACCCCGGCCGGGCAGCAGCGGGTGGCGGCCTGGCTGTCCGAGGTGAACTGGCCGAAGCCGAACCTGGCGGAGTTCCACCTCAAGCTCGCCGCCGCCGCGGCGGCCCGGCTCGCCGACCCCGTGGAACTGGTGGACGCGCAGCGCCGCGAGCTGCTGCGGCGGCTGGCCGAGGTGCAGCGGGCGGCGCTGGCCGAGCCGGACGGCTCGACCGCCGGCCTGCTGATGGAAGGGGTCGCGCTGCGGCTCCAGGCCGACCTGCGCTGGCTGGAGGCCTGCGAGCGGCTGTGGTCGCGGGCCGGGAACGGATCCGAGGACGCATGAGCGAGTTCGCGCTGCAGGTCCGGGGCCTGCGCAAGGAGCACGGCCAGGGGCACGGCCTGGTCCGGGCGGTCGACGACGTCGACCTGGACGTCCCGGAGGGGCAGGTACTGGCGGTGACGGGCCCCAGCGGCTGCGGGAAGTCGACGCTGCTGCACCTGCTCGGCGGCCTGGAGCGGCCCACCGGCGGGGAGGTCTGGCTGGACGGCCGGCGCATCGACTCCCTGAGCGAGCGGGGCCTGGCCCGGATGCGGCGCCGGGCGGTCGGCTTCGTCTTCCAGGCGTTCCACCTGGTGGAGGAGCTGTCGGCGGCGGAGAACGTGGAGCTGCCCGCGCTGCTCGCCGGCCGCTCGCCCCGCGCGGCGCGCCGCCGCGCCGCCCTGCTGCTGGAGCGGGTCGGGCTCACCGACCGCGCCCGGCACCTGCCCTGGGAGCTGTCCGGCGGGCAGCGGCAGCGGGTCGCGATCGCCCGCGCGCTGGCGAACGAGCCGCTCGTCCTGCTGGCCGACGAGCCGACCGGCAACCTCGACAGCGCGGCCACCCGCGACGTGCTGAGGCTCTTCGCCGGCCTGCGCGCCGCCGGGCAGACCCTCGTGATGGTCACGCACGACGAGCGCGTCGCGGCCACCGCGGACCGGCTGGTCTCGATGCGGGACGGCATGTTCGTCGACGACACCCGCCTCGCGGGCACCCGGGGGCTCGGCGGCCTCATCGGGCTGGACGGCTGACCGCCATGGGCAGCGCGCTGCTGGTGCTCCGCCTCGTCCTGGCCGACCTGCGCAGGCATCCCGGCCCGGCCGCGATGCTCCTCGCCGCGATCACCGCGGCCACCGCCACGCTGGCGCTGGGCCTGTCGCTGCACGGCGCGACGGACTCGCTCTACCGGCAGACGCGCGAGGCCACGGCCGGGCCGGACATGGTGGCGCTCACCCCCGGCACCGACCAGACCCCGTTGACCGCTCTGCTGGACGATCCGCAGGTCGTCGCCCACAGCGGCCCGCAGCGCCAGTACTACACGACGCTGGCCGCGCACGGACTCACGTCGCGCGCCGTGGTGCAAGGTGCCCCCGCGTCGCCCGGCCCGGTCGGCCGCCCGCTGGTGACCTCAGGCTCCTGGGTGCGCCCGGGCGGCGTCGTGGTCGAGCGGGGCTTCGCCGCCGCCCTGGGCGTCGAGACCGGTGACCGCGTCACCGTCGCCGGCCGCTCGCTGCCCGTCGTCGGGACGGCGGTGACCGCGGCGAGCGCCGTCTACCCGGGGGCACAGATGATCGGGCCGGGCGACGGCCCGGTCGACTACAGCGGCCTGCTCTGGATGGGCGACGCCGAGGCCCGCGCGCTGGCGGCCGCCGAGCATCTGGAGGTGACCTCGCTCATCTACCTGAAGCTGCGCGCCCCCGACGCCACCAGCGACTTCATGGCCGCCCACAGAGACCCCGCAGTACGTCCCTTCAGCTGGCAGTTCCTGGCCGGGCATGACGCGAGAGTCCTCAGGGACAGCCAGCCCATCCTGGTCATCGGCAGCTGGCTGCTCAGTTTCCTGGCCGTCGCCGGGGTGGCCACGCTCGCCGCGGGACGCGCCGCCAAGCAGACCCGCCGCGTCGGGCTGCTCAAAGCCGTCGGCGCGTCGCCCGGCCTCATCGCCGCCGTCCTGTTCGGCGAGTACCTGGCCGTCGCGCTGGCCGCCGACGCGCTCGGGCTGGGGATCGCGCGGCTGGTCGTGCCGGTGGCTGCCAACCCCACCGCGAGCCTGCTCAGCACGTCCGCGGGCCCGTCCGGCGACGTCGTCTTCCTCACGACGGTCGTCGCGCTCGCCATGGCCGCCTTTACCACCCTCGGCCCGACGCTGCGGGCGCTGCGCACCCCGACCGTCGCCGCGCTGTCGGACGCCGCGCAGCGGCCCGCGCACCGGTCCCGGCTGACCCGCGTGTCGGCGCTGCTGCCGACTCCGCTGCTGCTCGGGCTGCGGCTGATCGCCCGGCGTCCGGGGCGCGCGGTGCTGCACGCGTCCAGCATCGCGGTCACCGTGATGGGGACCACCGCCCTGCTGGTCCTCCACGCGCAGCCCGACTTCGACTACGGGCTGGGCTCGACCCACCTCGGCAACGTGCGGGTCGAGCAGGGCCGCCACATGCTCCTGGCCGTCACCATCGGGCTGATCGCGCTCGCCGCCGTCAACACCGTCACCGTCACCTGGACGACCGCGCTCGAAGCCCGTCCGACCATGGCCGTCGCGCGGACGCTCGGCGCCACGCCGGGGCAGATCACGGCCGGGCTCTCCACCGCGCAGCTCCTCCCGACCCTGCCGGGCGCGCTCGCCGGCGTCCCCTTCGGCATCTTCGTGTGCTGGCTCTTCAGCGCCGGTGAGACGCCCATGCCTCCCACCTGGGTGCTGTTCGCCGCCGCACTCGCGACGCTCCCCGTCACGGCGGTGCTCACCGCCGTCCCCGCCCGCGTCGCGGCCCGCCGGTCCATCGCCCGGACGCTCAGCGCCGACGCGTCCTGACCAGGCGCCCGGATCATCGGGCTTCACGGCGCGGGACGGGGCGGTTAGTCTGCTTGTGGCGTCCACGCCGGTCGTATGCGCCTTGCGCCTGGGAGAGTCCCGTCCGCGGGACTTGTTTGGCTCTGCACCGGCTCCTCTTGTCCCCGTTCTGGAGGAGTCGTTCCCGTGAGATTCACGCACAAGCGATGGTCCGCGGCCGTTGCCGCCCTGGCGTCGGCGCTGGCGGCGCTGGCCCTGTCGCTCGGCGCGGTGGTGGTGCTCTCCGCGCCGTCGTCCGCGCAGCCCACCGTCCTGGTCGCCTGCACGTATCCGGCCTGGGCCGAGGGCAACAGCTACAAGACGGGTGACAAGGTCACCTACAGCGCCCACGGCTACGAGGCGATCGTCGCCCACACCGCCTACCCCGGCGCCAACTGGAACCCCGCGTCCACGCCCACGCTGTGGCGTGACCTGGGGGCGTGCGACGGAACCACACCGCCGACCACACCGCCCACCACACCCCCGACCACCCCGCCCACAACACCGCCTACGACGCCGCCTGGGGACGAGACCTGCGCGGTCAAGTCGCGCCCCGCGGGCAAAGTGCTCCAGGGGTACTGGGAGAACTGGGACGGCGCGTCCAACGGCGTGCACCCGCCGTTCGGCTGGACGCCCATCGACAACCCCGTCATCAAGCAGCACGGCTACAACGTCATCAACGCGGCGTTCCCCGTCATCCGGTCCGACGGCACCGTCCTGTGGGAGGACGGCATGGACTCCACGGTCAAGGTCGCCACACCCGCCGAGATGTGCGCGGCTAAGGCCGCCGGCGCGACGATCCTGATGTCGATCGGCGGCGCCGCCGCCGGCATCGACCTCAGCTCCAGCAGCGTCGCGGACCGGTTCGTCGAGACCGTGGTGCCCATCCTGAAGCGGTACAACTTCGACGGCATCGACATCGACATCGAGACGGGGCTGACCGGCAGCGGCAGCATCGGGCAGCTGTCGGCGTCGCAGTCGAACCTGATCCGCATCATCGACGGCGTGCTCGCGCGGATGCCGTCCAACTTCGGGCTCACGATGGCGCCCGAGACCGCGTACGTGACCGGCGGCAGCGTCACCTACGGCTCCATCTGGGGCGCCTACCTGCCGATCATCAAGAAGTACGCGGACAACGGCCGGCTGTGGTGGCTGAACATGCAGTACTACAACGGCAGCATGTACGGCTGCTCCGGCGACTCCTACTCGGCCGGGACGGTCGAGGGCTTCGTGAAGCAGACCGAGTGCCTGAACAACGGGCTCGTCATCCAGGGCACCACGATCCGGGTGCCGTACGACAAGCAGGTCCCGGGGCTGCCCGCGCAGCCGGGCGCCGGCGGCGGCTACATGTCGACCGGTCTCGTCGGCCAGGCATGGAACCATTTCAACGGGCAGTTGAAGGGACTGATGACCTGGTCCATCAACTGGGACGGCTCGCGGAGCTGGACGTTCGGCGACAACGTCCGCGGCCTGCAGGGCCGGTGACGGCCGGGTGACGGTCCGGGGGCGGGCCCGGCGGCGCGATGCCGGGCCCGCCCCCGGAACCGGGCTTGACCTTGACGCCGGTGTCAGGGCATAGCGTCGCGATCGGCCACGGAGGAGGGCGGATGCGGATCGGGGAACTCGCCGAGCGCGCGGGCGTGAGCACCCGCACGCTGCGCTACTACGAGCAGCAGGGGCTGCTGCGGGCGCGGCGGGCGTCCAACGGGTACCGGCAGTACGAGGAGTCCGACATCCGGCTCGTCGTCGAGATCCGGTCGCTGCTGGCGGCCGGGTTCACCCTGGACGACACCCGGCCGTTCGTCGACTGCCTGCGCGCCGGGCATGCCGACGGCGCCGCCTGCCCCGAGTCCGTCGCGGTGTACCGGCGCAAGCTCGCGGAGATCGACACCGAGATCCGCGCGCTGATCCGGCTCCGCGCGGACGTGGCCGACCAGTTGACGCGCGCCTGCCCGGGGTGCGCGCTCGCACCGGAGGCGACGAATGATCACACTGACCAGCGCGAACTTCGACGACCACGTGCTCGGCGGCGACAAGCCGGTACTGGTCGAATTCTGGGCGGACTGGTGCCCGCCGTGCCGGATGATCGCGCCGATCCTGGCGGAGATCGAGGCCGAGCACGGCGCGCGGCTGACCGTGGCGAAGATCAACGGTGACGAGCACCCGGACATCGTGTCCCGGTACGGCGTCATGGGCTTCCCCACGCTCAACCTCTACCGGGACGGCGAGGTCGTCCGGCAGATCGTCGGCGCGAAGCCCAAGCGGCAGCTGCTGGCCGCGCTCGACGGCCACTTCTGACCCCGCGTACTGATCACGTCCGCGCGCGGCGCCCCCTATGCTCGTGGTGATCACTGCTGTCGGGAGGGCGCCGTGCGCACGCTGTTGAACCTGATCTGGTTGGTGCTGGCGGGCTTCTGGATGGCGGTGAGCTACGCGATCGCCGGGATCATCTGCTGCATCCTGATCATCACGATCCCGTTCGGGATCGCCTCGTTCCGCATCGCGGCGTTCGCGCTGTGGCCGTTCGGCCGGACGACGGTCCCCAAGCGCGGCGCGGGCGCCGGCTCGATGCTCGGCAACATCATCTGGATCATCGTGGCCGGGTGGTGGCTGGCGCTCGGGCACCTGTTCACCGGCCTGCTGCTGTGCATCACGATCATCGGCATCCCGTTCGGGATCGCCAACTTCAAGCTGATCCCGATCTCGCTGCTGCCGCTCGGCCACGAGATCGTCTCGTCCCGCGACGCCCAGGGGTCGGCGGCCTTCTGACCGCCGGCGCCCGGCCTCCGGCCTCCGCCCCCCCGGCCCTTGGTCAGGACGTCCAGGGGGTGCCGGTCAGGCGCTCGTAGACCTCGGTGTAGCGGGCGCGGGTGGCGTCCACGACGTCCTGCGGGATGGCGGGGCCGGGCGGGGTGCGGTCCCAGTCGAGGGTGCTGCTCCAGTCGCGGACGAACTGCTTGTCGAGCGAGTGCTGCGGGCGGCCCGGCTCCCATTCATCGGCCGGCCAGAACCGGGACGAGTCCGGCGTGAGGACCTCGTCGCCGAGGACGAGCGTGCCATCGGCGGCGCGGCCGAACTCCAGCTTGGTGTCGGCGATGATGATGCCGCGCTCGGCGGCCAGCGCCGCGCCGCGCCTGTAGATCTCCAGCGTGACGTCCTTGAGGCGGGCGGCGGTGTCCGCGCCGATCTCGCGCACGACGTCGTCGTAGGTGATGAACTCGTCGTGGCCCTCGGTGGCCTTGGTGGTCGGGGTGAAGATCGGCTCGGGCAGCCGGGAGGCGTCGACCAGGCCGTCCGGCAGCGCGATCCCGGAGACGGTGCCGTTCTTCTCGTACTCCTTGAGGCCGAGGCCGGTGAGGTGGCCGCGGGCGATCCACTCGACGGGGAGCATGGTGAGGCGGCGGCAGCGGATGGCGCGGCCCTCCCACTCGTCCGGGACGTCGGTCGCCGACACCACGTGGTTCGGGATGACGTCGGCGAGTTGCTCGAACCACCACAGCGACAGCTGCGTGAGGATCTTGCCCTTGTCGGGGATCTCCGTGGGCAGCACGACGTCGTAGACGCTCACCCGGTCGGACGCCACCAGGATCAGCTCGTCGCCGTCCGCGTAGACGTCCCTGACCTTCCCCGAGTGGATCAGCTCCATGTCGCTCCTCAGCTAGCGGTCCCCTGCCCGGTAGGAGTCTGGCACAGCGGCCTCCGGCGCCCCCACGAGGGCCGATAGGTTCTGATCAGTCGGGTGGGGGAGGCTCCGGGGTGCGGGCTTTGCAGGCTTTGCGGGCTTTGGGTGCTTTGCGTGCGGTCGTCGGGGCCGCGGTGCTGGTGGCGTTGCTGGGCGCCAAGGGCTGCGAGGCGTCCGGACGGGACGGCGGCGCGGCCGCCCCGCCCGCGGAGCGGGAGTCGGCGCCGGCCGCGACGCCGGTCGTCCGGGACGAGGCCGCCGAGTGGGCGAAGTGGGGCCTCAAGCCGCTGCCGCCCGCGCCCGCCCCGCCGCGGGAGAAGCCGCTCAAGCTCGGCGGCGAAGGGCCCGTGAAGGTCTTCGACAAGGTCCCGACCGACCAGCGTGTCGTCTTCATCACGATCGATGACGGTCAGGAGAAGGATCTCCGGTTCGTCCAGATGCTGACCGACCTGCGGGTGCCCGTCACCATGTTCCTCACCGACAACGTCGTCCAGGACGACTACGGCTACTTCAAGCCCTTGCAGGCGCTGGGGAACCACGTCCAGAACCACACGCTGACCCATCCCGTCCTGCCGACCCTCGGGCTGGACGGCCAGAAGCACGAGATCTGCGGGAATCAGAAGGTTCTGTCCAAGCAGTACGGCACGAGACCCACTCTGCTCAGGCCGCCCTTCGGACGATGGAACTGGGCCACGCAGCAGGCGGCCCGCGAGTGCGGCATCGACGGGATCGTCATGTGGCGGGCGTCCATGCAGATCCACGACATGCAGTACGACGACGTCAACAAGAAGCTGCACCCAGGTGACATCCTGCTGGCCCACTTCCGGGGCCCGGAGCAGCTCAAGGGCGCGACGATGACGGAGATGTTCGCCAACATGCTGAAGCGCATCCGGCGGCAGGGCTTCGCCGTCGCACGCCTGGAGGACTACGTCACGCCCGTCACTCCTCGATGAACACCCGGACACTGTCGAGGGACGAGTCCGCCGCGTCCGGCACGACCATCCCGGCGGACACGCCGGAGCGCAGGTAGTCCAGCACCGGTGAGGTGATCCGCTCGCCCGGCAGGACGGCCGGGATGCCCGGCGGGTACGGGGTCAGCATCTCGGCGCAGACGCGGCCCGCGGCCTCGGACGCCGGCACCTGCTCGGCCGGGCCGAAGAACGCGTCGCGCGGCAGCACGACCAGCTCCAGCCGAAGCTCCGCCGGCGACGGCACCTCGACGGTCGGCGCGCCCTTGAGGTCGTCGATGTGCGCGTGGAGGTCGCGCAGGGCGGTGAGGAGGCGCGCGGCGGTGTCCTCGTCGTCGGCGAAGGTGAGCTGCGCGCTGATCCGCCGATGGTCGGACAGGTGCAGGTTGACGCGGTGGTGCTCGCGCAGCCAGTCGGCGGCGCGGTAGCCGGTGACGCCGAGGCCGGCGATGTCGATGACGACGGGCAGCGTGTCGAGGTCGTGCGCGAGGCCGGGGCCGGTGAACTCGTCCCGTCCCTGGACGTCGAACCCGGGGATCGCGGAGATCTCCGCGCGGACGCGGGAGGCCAGGTGGAGCGCGTCCTGGAGCAGCGCGTGGCCGTGCTCGACCATCTGCCGCCGCCACCCGTCCAGCCCCGCGTAGAGCAGGACGGACGGGCTGGTGGTGCCCAGCAGGTCCTCGCGGGCCTTCAGCACGGACGGGTCGACCAGGCTCCCCTGCTGGTGGAAGACCGAGCCCTGTTCGAGGCCAGCGCTCATCTTGTGGACGCTCGTGACGCACACGTCGGCGCCGGAGTCCATGGCCCAGGTCGGCAGTTCGGGGTGGAACGGCAGGTGCGCGCCCCACGCCTCGTCCACGATGAGCGGCTTGCCGCGGTCGTGGCAGGCCACGGCGATCGCGGCGAGGTCGGCGCACGTCCCGTAGGGGGTGGGGCTGGTGACGAGGGCGCCGCGCGCGTCGGGGTGCTCGTCGAGGCGGGCGGCGAACGCCTCGGCGGTCGGCGTGTGCGCCAGGTGCCGGGCCGCGTCCCACTGCGGCTCCACCCAGATCGGGCGGACGCCGGACAGGATCAGGCCCGACACGACCGACTTGTGGGCGTCCCGCCCGACGACGAGCTTCTCGCCGGGGCCCGCGACGGACAGCATGGCGCTCTTGACCGACAGCGAGCTGCCGCAGGTGGAGAAGAACGTCTGCTCGGCGTGGACGGCGTCCGCCATCAGCTCCTGCGCCCGCTCCAGGACCTTGTTGCCCGACATGCGGTCGTCCAGGCCGGAGATCGCCAGCAGGTCCGAGCGGAAGACCGCGTCGCCCAGCACGTCCCGCACGCGCGGGTCGGCGCCGCGGCCCTGCTTGTGGCCGGGCGGGGTGAAGGGGAGCTGGTCCTCGCGGTGGTAGGCGGCGAGGGCGTCGAGGACGGGGGCGTGTGAATGGTCCATGGCGGGGTGCTTCCCGGGAGGTCCGGGGGGTAACGCGCGGACAAAGAGGGCGAATGCGACGCCGGTCAGCGGGTAGGGCGGGGCGTGAACGGCCGAGAGGGAGTGACCGATGAACGATCGCATACCGGCTGAGGTCGAGCTGGCCTGGGAGGACTTCCACCGGGTCGTCAACATGACCTCCGACGAGCTGCGGACGTGGCTGCTCACGGACGCCTCGGGCGAGGAGGCGTTCCCCGAGCCCGGCCCCGGCCCGGGGGTGAACGAGCTCGGCGCCCGCGTGGTCGACGTGCTGCGCAAGCGGAAGGTCGACCTCACCGAGAGCGACGCCGAGCTGATGGCGGAGGTCGTGGACTTCGTCGAGGACCATCTCGACAACCGTCCGCCCAACGCGGAACGGGACGACGGGTGGCGGCACGAGCTGATGAGCGTGGGGCACGACCCGCTCCGGCCCGAGCCGTCCACCGCATAGGAGGCGTGATCATGCCGAATCCGCAGCAGCCCGAGATGCGGCGGTCGGAGCGGACCGCCGTGACCGAGGAACCGCCGCCGGAGGTCACCGACCCGAAGATGACGCGGCGCAAGGGCCACGCGCACGGCACCGACAAGGGGAAGAAGGGCGGCGGCAAGGGCGGCGGGACCCCGCCGGGCCAGCGGCCGCCGCACCCCGACTGAGCGGCGGCGCGGGCCGCCCCGGCAGCAGGCCGGGGCGGCCCGCGCGCGCGTGCGCGGCTTGTGGGACACGGCGGGAGGGTAGGGACAAAAGGTGATCGAGCTATCGCCGGGCCAGGGGCTCGTCCAGATCGGCGAGCTGCTGCTGGCGATGGTGCTGTCGGCCGCGATCGGCCTGGAGCGCGGGCTGCGCAACAAGAGCGCGGGCCTGCGCACGCACACCCTCGTCGGTGTCGGCGCGGCGCTGTTCATGCTGGTCAGCAAGTACGGGTTCGAGGACGTGCCGGGCAACGTGTCGCTCGACCCGTCCCGGGTGGCGGCGCAGATCGTGTCCGGCATCGGGTTCATCGGCGGCGGGCTGATCTTCGTCCGGCGGGACGCGGTGCGCGGGCTGACCACGGCGGCGGTCGTGTGGGTGACGGCGGCGGTAGGCATGGCGGCGGGCGGCGGGCTGCCGATCCTCGCCGTCGCGGTGACGGGTATCCACTTCCTCGTCGTGTACGGGCTGAGCGGGCTGACGCGGCGGCTGCCGCTGGAGCGGTTCCGCCCGGCGGGGCTGGCCCGGATGCGGCTCGTCTACCGGGACGGGCGCGGCGCGCTGCGGCGGGTCCTGATGGAGTGCACGCGGCGCGGCTTCGTGATCCTGGAGGTCAGCATCGACCGCGAGTACCTGCCGGACGACTCCGACCGCGGCCGGGACGAGCGCCGCGACCGCCGCGACCCGGCCGAGCGGCGGCGGCTCGGCAACGCCGTGGTGTCGATCGTGCTGGAGGGCACCGGCTCGATCCCGGACCTCACCGCGCACCTCAGCGAGCTGGAGGACGTCGTCGGCGTCACGGTCGGCTCCGACCGCGACGACGACCGGGAGTGAGCCGCTAGGGGACGCGCGTCTGCGGGCTGTAGCCGTCGTCCTCGCCGCCGGGGGTCTCGGCCTCGGCGATCGGCGGGTCGGTCGGGCCGGGCGCGTGCTCGTCCGCGAAGTCCGCGTCCTCCTCCTGCGGCGCGTCGGCCTCGGCGCGCCGGTCGGCGAGCGGTTTGTCCTCGTCCCTCTTCTTCTCGGTCATCGCCCCTCCTCGCGGGCCGGGCGGGGCGGCCCCGGCGCGGGGGCCGCCCCGGTGATCGTCAGCTGCGGACCTTGCCGATGGCGTCGCGGACGCGGTCGGCGACGGCGGCCACCGGGCCCACCGCGAGGTTCTTGGCGGCCGACTCGGTGCCCTGGTGCGGGTGCGTCGGCGCGACCGCCTCGGCGGCGCGCACGGCCTTCGCCATGCCGCGCAGCTGCTCGGGCGTCGCGTCCTGCCGGATGCGCGGGAACTCCTCCCGCTCCTCGTGCGAGGCGTGCGCCTCCACGTCCTTGTGGAACGCGGCGAACTTCTGCTCGAAGTCCGGGGAGTCGACGTTCATCTTCTCCAGCTCGGCCAGGGCGCCCTTGGCCTCGTTCTCCTCCTGCAGCCGGTCGTCGACGACGGGGGAGCCGTCCCCGATGGCGCGGCGCGCGAACGGGTGGACGATCTCCTCCTCGGCGGTCTCGTGCACCGCGAGAAGCCGGCGCAGTTCGTCGAAGGCGTGCTTGCGGGCGTCGCCGCGGCTGCTCTCCACGGTCGACGCCAGCCGGCGGATCTCATCGTGCTGCGCGAGCAGCAGGTCGACGACGTTCTCGGCCTTCTCGGCCATGTCATCCTCCTCATCGGGGTCCGAAGGGAGGCGATACCCGGAGGGCGGAGTTCAATCCGACCAGCAGGATTGAAGCGCGGCAGCGCAGTGCCTCTGTCGCTGCCCGGCACGCCGAACCTAAACCCACCGTGATGAGACGATCGCAAAATGTTATGGTGCGGGGGTGAAGTTGGTGGTGCAGGTCAAGCTGCTTCCCGACGCTGCCACCGAGCAGGCGTTGCGGGAGACGCTGAAGCTGTGCAACCGGGCCGCCTGCCACGCCGCCGCCCGTGCGCACGCCACCGGTATCAAGGGCAAGACCGCGCTGCAGCGCCTCGTCTACGGCGAGGTGAAGGCGATGGGGTTGTCGGCGCAGCCGGCGATCCACTGCATCCGCAAGGCCGCCGGGGCGTACGCCACCCTCGCCCAGAACCTGAAGGCCGGCAACTACGGGCCGGCCGGTTCGCGGCGCCGTACCCGGGTGGAGGTTGCGCCGGTCCGGTTCCGCAAGGACGCCGCGCAGCCGTTCGACGACCGGTGCCTGTCCTGGCAGATCGACGCCCGCACCGTGAGCATCTGGACCGTGCACGGCAGACTCAAGAGCATCCCGTTCGCGTGCTCGCCGGCGCAGACGAAGATGCTGGCCGCTCACCGGCGTGGGGAGTCGGACCTGGTGTGGCGCGGCGGGTGCTTCTACCTGTACGCCACCTGCGAGGTCCCACCGGCCCCCGAGTACGTTCCGGACGGGTTCACGGGGGTGGACCTGGGCATCGTCAACATCGCCACCACATCCGAGGGCACCGTCCACTGCGGCAACCAGGTGAACCGGGTCCGGCACCGCAACCGCCGACTCCGCACACGCCTCCAGAGCAAGGGCACCAAGTCGGCCAAGCGGCTGCTGCGCCATCTGTCCGGGCGCGAGGCCAGGTTCGCGGCCGACACCAACCACCGCATCTCCAAGCAGATCGTGACCGAGGCTCAACGCACCACGCACGGCATCGCCCTAGAGGATCTGGGCGGTATCCGGGCGCGGGTCCGGCTACGCAAGCCCAGCGGGTCACCCTGCATTCCTGGAGTTTCGCCCAGCTCGGCGCGTTCATCGCCTACAAAGCCCAACGCGCCGGTGTCCCCGTGGAGTTCGTGGACCCGCGGCACACCTCGCAGCAGTGCTCGGCATGCGGCCACATCCACAAGCAGAACCGGCCCGACCAGGCCACCTTCCAGTGCACGTCGTGCGGCTTCGCTGAGCATGCCGACGTCAACGCAGCCCGCAACATCGCCGCACGCGGCACAGCGGGCTGGGCAGTGAGTCACGCTGCCGACGACGCGGCCTGACCCACCACAACCAGTGGCGGCGAGGAGCTGCAAGCTCGGCCCCTTCAGGGCCGAGAAGCTGACTCCTGGTTCAAGCGCGCGCGGGGCGGCCCACGAAATCGATGAGGCGGGGGACGTCGTCTTCTTCCAGGACGATTCCGAAGTCGCGGGCGAGGGTCTCGGGCAGGTCCTCCGGGGCGAGTTCGCGGGACTCGGACGCGCCGTCCGGGCGGGTGACGGACAGCGTCGTCCCGTCCAGGACGTGCAGGGCCTCGGGCGAGAACCGCTGGACGAAGGGGCGGGCCGCGAACGGCGACCGGGGGTTGGCGTAGACGTAGTAGTTCAGCACGTCGAAGTCGACGCGGAACACCTCGTTCATGGCGAACATGTGCCGCCGGAGCCAGCCGTCCGCCCCGCGCTGGTGCATTTCCCAGTCGGTCGGGGCGGAGCCGGGCGCCGTGTCGGGGCCGAGTGCCGTGGCGGTGCGGCCCCGCTGGAGGCGGAAGCCCCAACCGTCCTGGACGGCCTCGGCGCCGTCGGTGAACGGCAGCGGCTCCAGCGGCCCGGCGCCGAACCCGACGTCGCACAGCCGGGCGGGCTCGTCGCGCGGCTGCCCGGGATGGCGGACGTGCAGCAGCGCGTGCGTCGGCGGCCGGAGGCGCTCCGCGCCGAGCATGACCCGCCCGGCGAGCGCCGCGACCTCGAACCCGAGCCGCTCCAGCACCGCCGCGAACAGCCGGTTGTGCTCGAAGCAGTAGCCGCCGCGCGGCAGCCCGACCAGCTTCGCCTGGACGGCCTCCAGCGACATCTCGACGGGCCGCCCGAGCATGATCTCCAGGTTCTCGAACGGGATGGAGGTGACGTGCGCCCGGTGCAGGGCCCGCAGCGTCGCCGCGGTCGGTGTCAGATCGCCGCCGTACCCGACGCGCTTCAGGTAGGCGGGCAGGTCCAGCAGCTCGCTCTGCCAGCCGTAACCGAGATCCTCGCTCATGACTCCCCCTCGCCGGTCTCAGGGGTAACGCCGGACGGGGCGTGGATCTTTCCCGCGTCCCGGATCCGGCGGGCGATCCGGTCGACGTCGCGGCGCTCGCCGGCGGGCAGCGGCGCGCCGGACTC
Source organism: Actinomadura sp. NAK00032 (assembly GCF_013364275.1). Classification (NCBI taxonomy): domain Bacteria; kingdom Bacillati; phylum Actinomycetota; class Actinomycetes; order Streptosporangiales; family Thermomonosporaceae; genus Actinomadura; species Actinomadura sp. NAK00032. The sequence continues at coordinate 481,888 of NZ_CP054932.1, forward strand.
CGCGCGCAGCGCCGCCGCGTCGGCGAGCAGCCGCGCCGCGGCCCCGTGCTCGCCGGCCAGGGAGCGGGCCCCGGCGAGCCCTTCCAGCGCGAGGGCGATCGCGCGCGGGTCGCCGACGGCGCGGGCGGCGGCGAGGCCCTCGGTGTGCAGGTCGCGGGCCGCCCGCGCGTCGCCGCGCTCCTCGGCGACGAAACCGAGCTGGACGTGCACGAACGCGATGCCGGCCGTCCCGCCGATGCCGCGCAGCCAGCCGAGCCGCGCCCGCAGGTGGGCCTCGGCGGCGTCGAGGTCGCCGCTCGCCCGGGCGACGAGGCCGAGCCCGACCTCGGCGAACTCCTCGGCGGACCGCGCGGCGTGCCGCCGCGCGAGGTCGAGCGCCCGCTCGTGCAGGTCGCGGGCCTCGCCGAGGGCGCCGGTGAGCAGCGCGACGCGGCCGAGGCCGGCGAGCCGGAAGGAGACCTCGGGCCACATCCGCAGCTCCTCGGCCAGCCGCAGGCCGTCGCGCAGGTGCCGGAACGCCGCGTCGTAGTCGCCGGCGGTCTCGGCGAGGCGGCCGAGCGCGTCGGCGGCCTCCAGCCGGCCCCACGGGTCGCCGAGGCCATCGAAGATCGCCATGCTCTCGGCGGCGTCCCGTGCCAGGGCGGGCAGGTCACCGCGCCCCAGAGCGAACTTGGCCCGGGTCGCGAGCGCGGCGGCCGTGAACCACTGGTCGGCGCGCGCGCGGAACACGGCCAGGGCGCGCTCAACGCGCTCCTCGTTCGCGGACAGATCGCCGTATGCCCAGTGGACGTGGCTCAGAAGCCACTCCGCCTTGGCTCTGGCCAGCGGATCCCGCTCGTGCTTCAGGGCCGCTCTGCGCAGCTCTTCGGAATCGGTGCCCTCGCCGACCAGCATGGTGAAAGCGGTCAGCCAGGTCTCGGCCTCGGTTCTGGCCGGTGACGCCTGTGCGGCGGTCGAGAGGGCCTGAGCGAGTGCACGCCGTGCGTCTCCGAACCGTCCGCGCAGGTACCAGTACCAGGCGAGGGCGTTCACCAAGCGGAAACCGGTGGCGCCGTGCAGGGCCGCGTTCAGGTTCGCTGCTTCTTCGTCGAGCCGCTCCAGCCAGTGGGCCTGCTCCGGGCCGCGCAGCAGTTCCGCCGCATGCTCGGCCAGGGCGGTGTAGTGGGCGACGTGGCGGCGGCGGTACTCGTCCTCCTCGCCCGCCTCACGCAGGCGTTCCAGGCTGTAGGCGGCGACCGACTCCAGCAGCCGGTAGCGGCCGTCGTCCGTCCGGACGGCGAGGGACCGGTCGACGAGCCGGGCGAGCACGCCGGCGTCGGCGTCCCCCACGGCCTCGGCGGCGTCCAGCGTGCAGCCGCCCGCGTGCACGGCGAGGCGCCGCAGCGCCCGCCGCTCGGGCTCGGGCAGCGGCTCCCAGCTCCAGTCGATCATCGCGCGGAGCGTCCGCTGGCGGGCCGGGCCGCCGTGCCGCCCGCCCGCCAGCAGCCGGAACCGGTCGTCCAGCCGCGCCGCCAGGTCCCGCGCGCCGAGCCCGCGGACGCGGGTCGCCGCCAGTTCCAGCGCGAGCGGCAGGCCGTCCAGGCGCCGGCAGATCGAGGCGACCCAGGGCGCGGTGCCGGCGTCGAGCGCGAACCCGGGCGACGCGGCCGCGGCGCGCGCGACGAACAGCCGCACGGCGGCCGACTCCAGCAGTGCTTCCGGGGCGGTCGCCGGGCCGGGCAGCCCGAGCGGCGGGACGATCTGCAACCGCTCCCCGGGCACGCCCAGCGGCTCCCTGGACGTCGCGAGGATCCGCAGGCCCGGCGCGTCCGCGAGCAGCCGCCCGGCCAGCCCCGCGACCGGGTCGAGCACGTGCTCGCAGTTGTCCAGGACGAGCAGCGCCCGCCGCCCGCGCAGCGCGTCGGCGAGCGGCCGCTCCGCCGACTCGTCGCGCAGGCCCAGCACGCGGGCGACCTGTCCGGCCACGTCGCCTGCCGTGGCCAGCTCGACCGTCCACACGCCGTCGGGGTGGTCGGCGAGCGACCGCGCGGCCGTCTCCAGAGCCAGTCTGGTCTTGCCGACGCCGCCGGGCCCGGTCAGAGTCACCAGGCGGTGCTCGGCCAGGAGTGCGCGGGCGTGGCGGACGTCGTCCTCGCGTCCGATGAGTTCGCCGATCGGGGCGGGAGGTGCGGGGGCCGTGCGCCGGGGCGGGGCGGCCTCGGTTTCGAGCATCGACTGGTAGAGCGCGGCCAGTTCGGGGCTCGGATCGACGCCCAGCTCGTCGGCCAGGCGCGCGCGCAGATCGTGGTAGCCTGCGAGTGCCTCGGCCTGCCGTCCTGCCCGGTGGAGCGCGTTCAGGTGCACGGCGCGCAGCTGTTCGCGGAGTGGATGCCGGGCCACGGCTTCGGCGAGTTCGGCCGCGACCGCGGCGTGCTCGCCAAGTTCGAGCCGCGTTTCCGCATATGCCTCCAGCGCGGCGAGGCGCGCTTCCTCCAGCGCGGTGATGGACGTCCGGGCGAACTCCGCGTCGGCGAAGTCGGCGTAGGCGGGGCCGCGCCACAGCGCCAGCGCGTCACCGAGACGCCGCTTGCGGGCGAGGGTGTCGGTGGCCGGATGGGCGTGCAGTGCGGCGAATCGGCTGGCGTCCACCGCGTCCGGGGCGACGTCGAGCGCGTATCCGGGCGGACGGAGTGCGATCAGCCTCCGCGCGCCCGGCTCGGCGCCGTCCAGCACCTTCCTCAGTTGGGAGATCCGGGCCTGGAGCGTCCCGGACGGGTTGCGGGGCGGTGCGTCGCCCCACAGCGCGTCGATGAGCCGGTCGGCGGAGACGGGCCGCCCCGGATCGGTGAGCAGGACGGCGAGCAGCGTGCGGACCTTCGCTTCCGGGACGTGGACGGGCGTCCCGTCGTCCGTCCACACCGCGAGCGGCCCCAGCACCCCGAAACGCACGCCGCCAGCGTAGCCACCGCTACGGACGGACCCGCAGCCGTTCCGTAGCCGCCAAGACGAGGGTGAAGGCAACGCACTGCAGAACGCACTATCAGGAGGAATCCGTGAACGCTCCAGTGACGGTCATCGGCCTCGGGCCCATGGGCGCGACGATGGCCAGGACGTTCCTCAAGAACGGCCACCCGACCACGCTCTGGAACCGGACCGCGTCCAAGGCGGCCCCCTTGGTCGAGGCAGGCGCGACCCTGGCCCCGACTGCGGCCGAAGCGGTCGCGGCGTCCGAGCTGGTCGTCGTCAGCCAGACCGACTACCCGGCGATGTACGACTCCCTGGACGGCGTCGACCTCAAGGGGCGCGTCGTCGTCAACCTCAGCTCTGGCAGCCCTGACGAACTGCGCCGCGCGAGCGAATGGGCGTCCTCGAACGGCGGCGCCCTGGTGACCGGCGGCATCATGGTGCCTCCGCCGGGCATCGGTCAGCCGGGTTCGTACGTCTTCTACAGCGGCCCAGAGGAAGAACTGGACCGCCACAGGGAAACCCTTGGCGAGCTGGGCGACGTCACGTTCGTGGGCACCGATCCCGGTCTGGCGATGCTGTACTACCAGTCCCAGCTGTTCCTGTTCTGGTCGACGCTGACCGCCTACATGCACGCCATCGCCCTGCTGGAGACCGCGGGCGTCTCGGCCCGGCAGTTCCTGCCGTTCGCCGCCACGACCCTGCGCGAGCTGGCCGCGGACGGCCCCATGGGCTTCCTGAAGATCCTCGCCGAGGAGATCGAGGCCGGCGCCTACCCGGGCGAGGCGAACAGCCTCCGGATGCAGGCGGTCGGCGCCGACCACGTCGTCGAGGCGGCGCGGGAGGCCGGGATCGACACCGCCTGGCCCCTCGCGCTCCGGGACCTGTTCTGGCGCGCCGTGGACGGCGGCCACGGTGCCGACGGCCTCGCCTCGGTCGTCACCGCGATCCGGCGCCGTCCGTGACGAGCGGGAGCCGCAGGACGAAGCGGGCGCCGCGGGGGCTGTCGGCGACGCGCAGCGTGCCGCCGTAGATCTCGGCGATCTCGCGGGCGATGGGCAGGCCGAGCCCGGTGCCCTGCGGGTCGCGGGCGCGCGACTCCGCGAGCCGCGCGAACCGCTCGAAGACCCGTTCGCGCGACTCCGGCGGGATGCCGGCGCCGTCGTCCAGCACCTCCAGAACGGCGTCGCCGGCGTCGCGGTCCACGGTGACGCGGATGCGCGACTCGGCGTGCCGTTCGGCGTTGTTCAGCAGGTTGCCGAGCACCCGGCCGAGCCGCACCGTGTTCGCCGTGACGACGGCGCCCGGCGCCAGCCGGGTCTCGACCGGGACGCGGTCGTCGCGCCGGGCCACCTCGCGGCGGACCAGTTCGGCGAGGTCGACGCGTTCGAGGGGGCGCGGGGTGCGGGCGTCCAGGCGGGACAGCTCCAGCAGGTCGACGACGATGTCGTTCAGCCGCCGCACGTCGCCGAGGGCCGACCGCACCAGCGGCTTCCACGGGTAGTCGTCCGGTTCGTCCAGCGCGACCTCCAGCCGCGTCTGGAGCCCGGTGATCGGGTTGCGCAGGTCGTGCGAGGCGTCCGAGACGAACCGGCGCTCCCGGTCGGACGCCTCCTCCAGCCGCGCGAGCGTGGCGTTGACCGTCTCGGCGAGCGCCTGGATCTCGCCGAACGTCCCCGGGACGGGGACCCGCCGGTCCAGGCCGTGGGCGCCGACGGCGGTGAGCTCGGTGCGCAGCCGGTCGATCGGGACCAGCGTCCGGCCCACCGTGTGCCACGTCCACCAGGCGATCAGGGCGAGGAGCACGGTGAGGACGAGGGCGATGCCGAGCGGCAGCAGCCACACGTTCAGCAGGGTCGGCATCGGCGCCGCCGCGACGACCATCGCGCCCCGCCCCCACGGCGACTCCCGCAGGCGCATGCCGAACGCCCACACGCAGCCGTCGCGGAACCGCGGGCAGGCGCGCTCGTCGAGGAGCAGGACGTGCCGCCGCAGCTCGGCCCGCACCAGCGCCGGCCGCCCCCGGACGGCCGCGCTCGCCGCCGCCACGCGCCCGTCCGGGGTCACGACCTGCACCAGCGGCGCCTCGCCGGGACGGACGGTGAGGTCGCCGCGGTTCGCGCCCGTGGCGATGTCGAACGCGATCCGCTCGGCGGTGCGCTGCGCGTTGTCCGAGACCCGGTTCCGCGCCCAGTCGCGGGCGAGGAGCATCAGCAGGACGAACACCACGGCCAGGACGAACGCGGCCACCACCACGGTGAGGACGGTCGCGCGCCCGCGCACCGAGAAGAGCAGGCGCGCTCGCCACCGGCGGGCGCGTTCCCGCCTCTCCGTCGTCACAGCCGATCCCCCGGGCGGTACTCGCGGTCACCTTCCACTGCTCAGCGTAACCATGCGGGTGTGCGCGGCTGAGCAGGCTGAACGCGGGGCGGGGGCGGGACCGTACTGCCGGGGTGACGGGCGACTTTCCGGACGCGAAGGGAGTTGCCGCGGTGGGCGTCGACGACGTGTCGCATGCCGCTCTGGTCGGCGGGCCGGGCCTTGGAACCGGTCCCGCCCGGCGCGGCGGAGCCGTTGCCGGGGGTGGAGCCGTTGCCGGAAGCGGAGCCGTTGCCGGAGGCGGAGCCGAGGGCGGGGCGCGGGTGATGGGCGCGGTCACGCTGCCGGGGGTGCGGCGGTCGGTCGGGGTCGCGCGGGGCTTCGTCCGGGACGCGGCGGGCGCCCTTCCCGCGGTGGACGACCTGGTGCTGGTGGTGAGCGAGCTGGTCGCGAACGCGGTCACGCACACGGCGTCGGGGCTGGCGGGAGGACGGGTGACGGTCGTCCTCGCGGCGGGGGACGGGCTGGTCCGGCTGGAGGTCGCCGACGACGGCGCGGCGGGCGGCCGGCCGCACGTGCGGGACGAGACCGGGGCCGAGACGGGCCGGGGGATGCGGATCGTGGCGGCGCTGTCGGCGCGGTGGGGGTTCCGCGCGGACGGGCCGCGGACGGTGGTGTGGGCGGAGTTTTCCGCCCCCGTCCCGGCCGCGCGGGGCCGGGACGGGGGCGGGGGATGAGGGCGGCGGACGGCGCCGGTCAGCGGCCCCGGTTGAGCTGCCTGGTGGGCAGCTGCCGGGCGTTGCGGCGGTTGTTCGCGAGATTGGCCGCCCTGAAATCGGAGTTCTTCCGCTTGCCCTTCTTCTGGAACTTGGCGAAGGGGGCGGTTTCGGGGTTGTTATTGGCGCGCATAGAGACAACACCTCCGGGCGGTCGTGAATTCGGCCGCGAAAGGGCCGACGATGGGAAAAGGGAAGCGCACGGCGGCACCGCAGGTCAGAAGACATGCGGATGCGAAGAGGTGCGCTACGGAAGGAGTGGGAGCGGGCCCGGGACTACAGCGGCGGGCAGTGTCGGTGCGCAGTGGCGCACACGGTGCCGGTTCGCGATGCCGGGGCGGCTCGACCGAAGAGGTATCAAAGCTCCATGCGGAATAGCTAAGCGCAGATTCCGGGCGGTGTCAATCATGAATTCTCGCGCGGTCCGTGAACCCGGATGGCGGCGAAGGGAGATACACCGCCGGGAGGCGTCATGAAGTTGCTGGCTTGGCTCGCCGTCGCGGTGGCGGTGGTGATGGTGACGGGCAGCCTGTCCGCGTACGGGTACTACTGGAAGCTGCAGAACGCGGTCCAGCACGAGGACGTGGACAAGCTGCTCGGCGGCGACCGCCCGAAGAAGCTGAACAGCGCGCGCAACATCATGGTGATGGGGTCCGATACGCGCGCGGGCGACAACGCCAAGTACGGGCGGGGCCTGCGGAACAAGCCGCCGGCGTCCGACACGATGCTGCTGCTGCACCTGTCGCCGGGCGGCGGGCAGGCGCTGGCCGTCAGCTTCCCGCGCGACCTGATGGTCCCCATACCGACGTGCACCCGCAAGGACGGGACGAAGGCGCCGGGCAAGAGCGTCGCCATGCTGAACGAGGCGATGGCCCACGCGGGGCCCACCTGCACGGTGAAGACCATCGAGCAGCTCACGAAAATCCACATCGACCACTTCGTGCAGGTCGACTTCGTCGGGTTCAAGCGGATCGCCACCGCGGTCGGCGGCGTCCCCGTGTGCGTCTTGGGCGACGTCCACGACAAGGACTCCGGGCTCAACCTCACCAAGGGCGAGCACAGGCTGAAGGGCGAGGAGGCCCTCGCGTACGTGCGCAGCCGCAAGGGGTTCGGCGACAAGAGCGACACCGCGCGCATCAAGCGGCAGCAGCACTTCTTCGGTGCGCTGGCCAAGGAGGCGATGAGCGCGGGCGTCCTCACCGACCCGGGGCGGCTGAACGAGCTGCTCAAGGCCACGGCGGAGTCGCTGACGACGGACAAGAAGCTGACCGCCTCGGAGATGCTGAAGATCGCGCAGGGCATGCGCGAGCTGAGCGCCGGCAAGCTCCGCTTCGTGACCGTGCCGTCGGGCGCCTACCCGCTGGACAAGAACCGCGTGGCGCTGGCCCACCCGGCGTCCGACGAGTTCTTCGCGTCGATCCGCAACGACAAGGTCGTGCCCCCGCAGAACGAGTCGAAGGCACCGAAGCCGAGCGCGCGGCCGGGGAAGGTGCGGGTGCTCAACGCGTCCGGCGTGGAGGGGCGGGCCGCGCAGGTCGCGGCGCAGCTCCGGGACGAGGGCTGGCAGGTGACCGGGGTCGGCAACCTGTCGACCGGGACGCGGGCGACCTACGTCCGGTATGGGACGGGCGCGGAGCCGCAGGCGCGCGCGCTCGCCGCGCTTCTGCCGGGCGCCAAGGTCGCACCGCGAACGAAGACGCCGGCCGGTGCCGTCGACCTCGTCATCGGAACCGGTTTCACCCAGATCCGGACGTCCGGCGGCATTCCCGTCCAGCGCGGGGAGAGCCGGGCCAGCGACACCGTGTGCGAGAAGGTGGCGTGATCTGTGGGGTGCCCGTCGTTGACGCCATGAGCGGCGCGAACCCACCCTGGAGGCATGCGCGTCGCGTTCGTGATCTATGACGGGTTCCAGGTCCTGGACCTGGCGGGGCCGCACGAGGTGTTCCAGCACGCCGGGCGGTACGACTGCCTGGTCGCCGCGCCGCGGCCGGGCCCGGTGCGGTCGTCCGGCGGGCTGCCGGTGCACGCGGGCCTCGGCATCGGCGACCTGGCGCCGGGGAGCGTCGACACGCTCGTCGTGGCCGGCGGTACCGGGGTCGACCGGGCACGGGAGGACACGGCGCTCGTGCGCTGGGTCGCGCAGGCCGCGGCGACCGCGCGGCGGGTCGCGTCCGTGTGCAGCGGCGCGCTGCTGCTCGCCGAGGCCGGCGTGCTGGACGGGCGCCGCGTCACCACGCACTGGAGCCGCGCGCGGCAGCTCGGGACGGAGTACCCGCGGCTCGACGTCGACTGCGACCCGATCTTCATCCGGGACGGGAACGTCTGGACGTCCGCCGGCGTCACGGCCGGGATGGACCTGGCCCTCGCCATGGTGGAGGACGACCACGGCCGGGACGCGGCGCACGCGGTGGCGCGGGAGCTGGTGATGTTCCTGCGGCGGCCGGGCAGCCAGTCGCAGTTCAGCGTCCCGCTGTGGTCGGCGCAGCCCGCGACGGACCCGATCCGGGCGGCGGTGTCGTCCGTCCAGGCCGATCCGGGCGCCCGGCACACGATCGCCGACCTGGCCGAGCGCTCCGGGCTCAGCGCGCGGCACCTGCAGCGCAGGTTCACCGCCGAGGTGGGCGTGCCGCCCGCCGCGTACGTCGAGCGGATCCGGATCGAGGCGGCGCAGCGGGCGCTGGTGGAGGGCGACGAGCCCGTGGAGACGCTGGCCCGGCGGCTCGGCTTCGGAACGGGCGAGACGCTGCGCAGGGCGTTCCACCGGCATGTCGGCGTCGCGCCGTCCGACTACAGGGACCGATTCAGAGGGACGAGGGAGTACGCATGACCACGTACGGGCTGCTGTTGTTCGAGGACGCGGAGGAACTCGACTTCGCGGGGCCGTGGGAGGTGTTCACGGCGTCGGCGATGGTGCGCGACCAAGGCGATGAGGCGTTCTTCGTCGCCGAGCGGACGGAACCGGTGCGCTGTGCCAAGGGAATGAGGGTCGTGCCGGACCGCGCTCTGGACGACCACCCGAAGCTGGACGTCCTCCTAGTCCCCGGTGGACGTGGCGCAAGGGTGACCCAGCCGCACAACCCGTCCGTGACGGGCTGGATAGCGCGGACCGCCGAACAGGCCGACTGGGTCGCGAGCGTCTGCACCGGCGCGTTCCTGCTGCATGCGGCAGGCCCGGCCAAGGGACGAAGGGTCGCCACCCACTGGGCCTATGAGGACGAGCTGGACGGGCTCGGTGACGTGACGGTCGTACGCGACGCTCGCTACGTGGTGGACGGCGACCTCATCACCAGCCAGGGCGTCTCCGCGGGCATCGACATGGCGCTGTGGCTGATCGGCCGCATCCACGGCCGCGACCACGCGCGGACGGTGCGCCGCTACCTCCAGTACGAGCCCGCGCCGCCGTACCTGGCCGACGAACCCGTCTGATCGACCCCATGAACCCGTCTGATCGACCCCGCGAACCCGTCTGGCCGGCCGACCGATCGGAAGGAACATTCAGCCACACCAGTGATGATCTTCGCTTATCGGCATAATCACGCAAATGGCGATGTCGCTTCCGGTGCGGTTCCGCAGCGAGGGCGGGCGGGTGGCGGTGGAGACCGATCCACTGCACGCCCCGCTCCGCGACTTTCTGATCAACGACCTGGGCGAGGACGTCTCCGCGATCGCCCGCGCCCAGGGCCGGCTGGGCGGCGGTTCGTCCGCGCCCTGGCAGGAGCAGTACCGCTACCACCGCCTCGACTTCGACGGCGCGATGGTCCATGTCCGGGACGTCGGCGGATGGGCGTCCTGCGACCTCGATCCGGCCGTCCTGCGGCGGTGCCTGGACGAGTACCTCGAGCAGATCGGCTCGCTGCGGAGCCGGCGGAGCCTCGAACGGGTCCTCGGCGAGCCGCGCAACGGCGAACCGGTGGCGAGTTCCCTGGCGCTCGGGTCGGTGTCCCACCGGACGCAGGGCTGGGGGCTCATCCAGTCGCCCCGCGCCATGCTGGAGGACATGGCCGGGCTGACCCCGCATCCGGACGCCTGCCTCCCGCACGGCGTCCTGGAGACGGGCTCAGGCCCGTGCTGGGCCGACCTGGCCGTCCTTGACGAGGCGGGCACACGGCTGCGCGGCGGCACCAAGACCTTCATGCCGCGCGGCATCGACCCGGAGCGCCTTATGGCGGAGTTGGGCAACACCCTGACCCAGGCCCGTTTCGTCAACGCCGTCCCAGGGGCGTGGGCGGGCGTCATCGCGGGTGTTCCGGTGCACGGCTACGTCGACCCGGACGCCGTCCTACGGCTCCCTTGCCAGCCGATCGAAATCGAGGGCGTCGTCCGGCACGTGCGGGTGTTCTTCCCCGAACTGGCCGATTCCGGGGTCGACCTGGAGGCGGCCGCGTCCACCGCGAGCACGTTCGCGCAGACCGTGCACGGGCCGCGCCACGTCCTGGCCGCGTTCCTGCTCCACGACGTGCAGAGCCACCGGCACCATCTGGAGGTCGTGCGCGCGGCGCGTCCGGGCTGGGAGCACACGGGGAACGCGTGCCATTTGCGGGTCGACGTCCAGACCGTCCGGTTGGAGCACCTGTGGCTGCCGGGGCATGCCTGCGAGATGCCGACGGGCGAGTTCGCCGGTGTCCTGTACGAGTACGAACGCCACTTGACTCCCTAGCGCTGCGATCATTCTGCTGGAGCAGGAAACCGGGGAGGGCGCGCGCATGGCTGTGATGGGACGACTCGTAGACCGCCTCTTCGGGCTTCCAGACGTGCCTTCACCGGACGTACGGATGGCCCGTGACGTGCGCGTCCCCATGCCGGACGGGGTCGAGCTCATCGCCGACCTGTACCGTCCGCGCGGGGCGGGGCCGATGCCCGCCGTCCTGATCCGCACTCCCTACGGCAAGCGGCAGCCGGTGATGCGGCTGTACGCCGGGGTCCTCGCGAGGCGCGGCTTCCAGGTCGTCATCCAGAACGTGCGCGGCGTCCTCGGATCGGGCGGCGAGTTCCACGCCTTCCACACCGAGAAGGAGGACGGCCTGGCGACCCTCAAGTGGCTCCGTGACCAACCCTGGTGCGACGGCAAGGTGGCCATGGTGGGCGCTAGCTATCTCGGCTTCACCGAATGGGCCGTCGCGCCCTACGCAGACCCTCCGCTGGAGGCGATTGGGCTCGGCATCACCGCGTCCGAATTCGTCAGCTCCTTCTATCCGGGTGGTGCGCTCGCCCTCCACAACACGCTCGTCTGGTCGTCGTTGATGGGCACGCAGGACGAGAAGCGGACCCCGTTCCAGAAACCGGCCCACGACAGGCGCGTCCGGCAGGCGATGCGCTACCTCCCCGTAGGGGAAGCCGACACCGCCGCCATCGGACGTCCCGAAACGTTCCTGCGCGAGGTCACCGCCCATGCGGAGCCGGGCGACGCGTTCTGGCAGGAGACCGACCACAGCGCCGCCGTCCCCGGCACCGCCACGCCGACCACGATGGTGACGGGCTGGTGGGACCTCTTCCTGCGCGGCCAGCTACGCGACTTCACCGCCCTCCAAGAAGCCGGACGGCAGGTGCGCATCACCATCGGCCCATGGGGACATGACACCAAAGCCCTCCGCGCGATGGTCGCCGACCAGGTGTCCTGGCTGAACGCTCACTTGAACGGCGACAAGGCCCAGCTCCGCAGGGCGCCGGTAAGGCTCCACCTGCAGAAGGCAGACCAGTGGCTGGACTTCGACCAGTGGCCCCCGCCCGAGACCAAGCCCACGCCGCTCTACCTGTCTCGGAGCCTCGTCTGGGACGCCGCAGACGTCTCGCCCAACACTGAGCCCGCCACGTTCACCTACGACCCTCTCGACCCCACTCCGAGCGTCGGCGGGCCGCTCCTGTCACCCGGCAAGGGCGGGCAGCGCGACAACACGCGCATCGAGCAGCGCGATGACGTGGCCGTCCTGACAAGTGCGCCCCTGGACGGCGACCTCGACCTGATCGGCCCGGTCGCGGCGACGATCCACGTCCGGACGAGCACCGGCCAAGGCGACCTGTTCATCCGGCTCTGCGACGTCGACCGCGACGGCGTCTCCCGCAACGTCACCGACGGCATCCTCCGCATCAGGGACGAGGGCGTGGTCCGGGCCGAGATCGAGATGCACCCGACCGCGTACCGGTTCCTGCGCGGCCACCGGCTGCGCGTCATGCTCGCGGGCGGCGCGTTCCCCCGCTTCGCCCGCAACCACGGCACCGGCGAGCCCGCCGGCCGGGCCGTCGCGTCCCGCCGCACCCGCTTCGAGATCCTGCGCGACGAGGACCATCCGTCCGCGATCCATCTCCCCGTATGGCGCGGCTAGCGCACACAGCGCACGGTCAGTCTGTGGCGCTCTCCGTACGAAGCGCCTCGAACTCCTTGAGCACCTTCTTGCGGGACCTGGCCGAGAGGCGGTCGATGTAGAGCTTGCCCTCAAGGTGGTCTGTCTCGTGCTGGAGGCAGCGTGCGAGCAGCCCCGTTCCCTCTACCGTGATGGCCGCGCCCCTGATGTCGAACCCGTGCACGGTCGCGTGGTCAGGACGGGCCAGACGCGCATGAGGGCCCGGTACGGAGAGGCACCCTTCCTCGTCGTCGTCCAACCGCCGGTCGCCCAGAGCGGGCAGCTCCAGAACAGGGTTCACAACAGCGCCCTTGCGGCGCTCACCATCCGCGTCAGGGCAGTCGTAGACGAAGACGCGCAGGCCCACGCCGATCTGGTTCGCGGCCAGGCCGACACCCTCCGCCTCGTACATGCTGGCGAACATGTCGTCGGCCAGCTCCCGCAGCGCCTCGTCGAACTCCTCGACCGGCCGGCACGCCTGATGCAGGACGGGCGTCCCCACCAGCGTGATCGGCCGCACGCGTCCCGCCATCGTCCTCACGCCTCCCCAGCCGGTCTCCGGAGGACAAGCCTACGCAGACGCGATCACACCGTGCGTACACCCGTCGAACACGCCGCGTCTCCGGCCGCCGCGTCCGGGCCGCCGCGAACCGCCCGAACGCGGAGCGTGGTCCGTTCGTCGCACACAGTCGCCCGCTTGTCGATGCGGCACGCCGAAACCTCGATCCGGGCGGAGCCGCCTCGCTACGTTCTTCCCATCCGCCGCCGGCCGCTGCGAGCCGCTTCGGGGGGAGCGGCCGGTCCTGTGAGAGCACCCGGGGCCGGCACGGCGGAACGGGGGGAGAGGGGTCACTTCGGGGGGAGTGGCCCCTCCGTCCCCCCTTGTGAGTTCGCGACAAGTTTGTAAGTTCGCGACAAGAGCGCCGCCGAGAACGCGTCGCCGCACCAGCAGTAAAGGCGCACCGGGCGTCCCACAATTCTGGCACCCGCGAAATTCCCCCGTTCGCGGTCCGGCTAGTGAAGGGTACGCCCGATGAACAGGCATCTGACGCATGCGTTCAGAGTGCTCCCCGCGGCCGCCGTACTGGCCGCGGGCGCCGCCCTGGCGCCCGCCGCCGTCGCCGCTCCCACCGCTCCCGCCCGTCCCGCCGCCCTTCCCGCCGGCGCCGTCCAGCTCGCCGCGAACCCCTACGAGCGCGGGCCCGCGCCGACCGAGGCGAGCATCACCGCCGAGAAGGGCCCGTTCGCCATCGAGAAGATCGGCGTCCCGGCGGGCAGCGGCACCGGCTTCAACAAGGGCACGATCTACGCGCCGACCGACCGCGGCCAGGGCACGTTCGGCGCCATCGCCGTCTCGCCCGGATTCGTCTCCCCGCAGGCCCTGATCGACTGGTACGGGCCGCGCCTCGCCTCCCAGGGCTTCGTCGTGATGACGCTGGAGACCAACAGCCTCTTCGACGTGCCCGCCGCCCGCGGGGCCCAGCTCCTCGCCGCGCTCGACTACCTGACCGGCAAGAGCGCGGCCAAGGAACGCATCGACGCCTCCCGCCTCGCCGTCATGGGCCACTCCATGGGCGGCGGCGGGACGCTGGAGGCGATCAAGAAGCGGACCTCGCTCAAGGCCGCCGTTCCGCTCGCGCCCTGGGACACCAACTACGACTGGAAGAGCGTCCGGACCCCGACCATGATCATGGGCGCGGACAACGACTTCATCGCCCCCGCCGACTCGATGGCGCACTCCTACTACGCCGGCCTCACCGGCGTCCCAGAAAAGGCGTACCTGGAACTGCGGAACGCCGGGCACATGACCTTCAACTCGCCCAATACCACCATCGCGAAATACGCGATCGCGTGGATGAAGCGGTTCGTCGACAACGACACCCGCTACGAGCGGTTCCTCTGCCCGGAACCGGAGCCGGGCACGAGCATCGCCGCCTACGAGGGCACCTGCCCGACCGGCTGACTCCCGCCGGTCCGGACGGTGGCGGCGGCCGACGCCCCGGCCGCCGCCACCGTCCTCCCGCAGGTCCTCGCGTGTCTCACGCGCCACCGGGGGACAGCCGCCGGTCGCCCGGGGCGAGGCGGACGAGGTGGTGCAGGAGCAGCAGCAGCTCGATGCGCCGGTCCGAGTCGAGCATCACCCCGCCGAGCGTCTCCTCCAGCCGCCGGATCCGGTACCGGACGGTCTGCTCGTGCACCAGCAGCCGCTCCGCCGCCGCCACCGCGTTGTCGCGGCACTCCATGTAGGTCAGCAGCGTCCGCGACAGCGCGTCCCGGCGGTGCGGCGGCAGCTTCATCAGCGGCGCGAGCCGTCCGTCGAGCGCCAGGTCGAGCAGTTCCTCGCTCTGCGCCGCCACCAGGCTCGGCAGGTGGTCCAGGCAGCGCAGCGGCTCCTTGCCCGGCAGGACGCCCCGCTCGACGAGCGCGAGCCCCCGCCGCGCCCAGCGCAGCGACATCGCCGCCCTGGCCGGCGGGACGGCCGGCCCGATCGCCGCCGACCGCGTCCCCTTGAGCGCGGTGCGCATCCGGTCGCGGCCGGGGCCGTCCGGGTCCGGGCAGATCAGGTACGGCTCGGCCGCGTCCCAGTCGGCGAGGAACATGGGCGGCAGCACCGGGACGGGCTCGTCCGCGTCCGGGCGGACGGCGACCGCGACCGCGGCGAGCGTGCGCGGCACCGGCCAGCCGGCCGACCGCGCCACCTCCTCGATCGCCTCCGCGCTGGCCGGCGGGTCCATCACCAGCAGGTCGCGGAGCCGCCGCCGGAACCGCTCCCGCTCGCCCGCGAGCTCGCCCTGCGCCCGCGCGTAGCCCTGCCCGGCCCCGGCCGCGATGCGCTCCAGGAACACGAACAGCGACTCGGTGATCTGGCCGAGGGTGTCCAGCGACCAGTCGAGCCGGCGCGCGTCCTTGATGAACCGGCGGCACGCGACCTGCCCGCTCACCCGGATCGCGGTCTGCAGCCCGTCAAGGCTGCGGCCCTGGCGCGCCTCGTACGCGCCGATCTCCTCGAAGATGCCGGTGACCTTCTCCCATTCCATGCCGGGCCGGCCGATGGCGTCGACGAACTGCCGGACGGTCTCCTCCACGGCCCACCGCATCCGCCGCCCGTAGCGGCTCTCCGGCGGGCGCGCGTACTCCGGGACGAGGCCCTGGATCTCCGCCACCATCTCCACCGCCGCCGCCTCCAGATGCGGCAGCATCGGGACGGCGACCTCCGCGGGGACCGCGGCGAGCGGGAAGTCCGCGGCGGTGGGCCTCCTCTTCCGGCTCATGGCCACCAGGGTCGGGCGCGGCGACGGTCCGGCGATAGGCAGGCACGGAAAGTTTCGGCGGCCCCCGGTTGTCACCCGGCTGACAGTCGCGGACACGCCGGGCGGCGTGTCGCGCGGGCCGCGGGCCCGGCCCCTCCCGGCGGCCCGCGACGGGCGAAAGAATCTTCCCGCAGCGGACCTCCGGGCGCCGAACCGGAATTCTTCGCAAAGCTATTCCCGGGACCGGCCAAACCGCGAAGGATTACCTCCCAACAAGGCGGAGATCGGTATCACCGACCGGACGTTCCCGACGTACCGACAATGGCCGGTCATTCGTGCCGGGCCGCGAAGACTTGACCCGGCGGAAGTCGACTTCCGGGGCCGGCTGCGGGAGGGTCTTCCCCATGCATTCACGAATTCGTGCCGCCGCCGGTTCGTCCGGACCCGCCGGCTGGCTGCTGGCCTTTCTCGGCGCCCGCGAGCAGTCGCTGCGCACCCACACCGGACTCGCCGCCGGACCGGCGGAATGGCTGCTGGTCTTCCTGGAGGTCGAGCGCACCGAGCTGGCGGCCCGGCGGCGTCCCGCCGCCGCCGTGCTGCCCCGCCGCGACCGGCACGAGGAGTCCCCCTTCGGCCGCCTGACCGCCCGCAGCGCGTAGGGGACGGCCATGACCCTCGAGATGCTCCTCGCCGCCCTGATCGGCGGCGCGATCGGCCTCGCCGAACTGGTCGCGCGCTACCGCGACAAGCCCGTCTCCGCCGCCCTGTCTCCCGGCGGCCTGCTGTTCGTCTTCGTCAACGCCAGCGCGTCCATCGTCGCGCTGATCGCGATCACCGCCGCCGGCTGGACGTTCGGGCTGCCGGACACCACGCCCCTGGCGAGCATCATGGTCGTCCGGGTGATCGCCGCCGGGCTCGGGTCCGCGGCCGTGCTGCGGATGTCGTTCGCCCCCGCGCAGAGCCAGGCCGCCGGCACCGGTCCCGTCTCCCTCCTCAACGGCATCCTCCGGCTCACCGACGGCGAGCTGGAGCGCAAGCGCGCGCTCAGCAGGCTGTCGCACAACGACCTGTCCGGGCTGTCGTTCGAACGCGACCACGCGGCCCTCGCCGAGCTGTGCTGCCACCTGATGCGCGAGTTCGACCTGGCCGAGGCGCAGCGGCTCGGCGGCCTCGCCGCCGAGCTGAGCAGCCGCGACGACCTCACCGACGCCGACAAGCTGGACTGCTGGGGCCTGGAGCTGACCCGGCTGGTCGGCGAGCGCGCCCTCCGGCAGGCCGCGCGGCGGCTGCGCGACCGCCCCCGGGACGAGCCCCGCCCCGCCGAGCCGGCCGAGCCCGCCCCGGCGCCCGACACCGACCACCTGGTGGAGACCGTGCCGCCGCCGCGGTCGCCCATCGCCAAGACCTCCCGGCTCGCCGCGAGCACGGGCGGCCGGACGGAGCGCAAGTCGTTCAGCGACATCTGACATCCCGGGAGATACCGGTGCGTCCCGCCAGCGGGCGCACCGGTATTTTTCGCACCGGTATTTTTCGCGGAAAGGCGCACCTTTCCCCCTTTTCGTCGGGCGCACCATTCCGGCGGGACGGGCTATTTCGACCGGAGGGGCCCCGGGACGGAATCAGCTTCGTCCCGCTCCTCCAGGGTCGCCGCGATACGGTGCAGTGCCTCCGCCAGCGAGACGAGCGCCTGCACCTGGGCGGCCGCCATGAGATTCCCCGGGGAGGGATCGGCGGCCTGCGCCTCCGCGGCCGCGTCGCACGCCTGCTGGCTCCACCAATGCACGCGGCGATCCTATTCGACACGGCGAATGCGGCACCCGCCGCCGCGCCGCGCCATTACCGACACCGGAATTGAAAGGTCAGGAACATGAACTCAGCACCGCGCGCGGCGCCGGGCGCCGCCGACCGGAGACCGCCGCGCTGGGCCGGGAAGCCGGTGTCCCGGCTGACCGTCGGCGAACTCGCCGAGGCCCTGGAGTACCTGGAGCGGCACCGTCCCGACGACGACGTCCTCGGCCGCGCCCTCGCCGGCGAGTTCGCCCGGCGCACCGCCGCCGCCGAGTTCGCGCGCCGCGCCTCCGCGGCCCGGCCGGACGCCCCGGAACCGCCGCGCGACCCCGTCCCGTGACGGGCTCTCAGCCGGCGGACGCCGGCTCCACCGTGCCCTCGCCGGCGGTCTCCCGGGCGCTGCCGCCGCCCCGCCGCGCCAGCAGCGGGACGCAGAGGAACACGGCCGCGCCCATGACGAGGAAGTACGGCGCCGTCCCGGCGTCCAACAGGAACCCGCCCGCGAACGGGCCGAGGAAGAAGCCGAGCTGACGTACCTCCGACAGGCCGAAGTAGGCGCCCTTGTGCTCGTCGGACGCCATCTCGTGGACGGCCATGTCGGGCATCGGCAGCAGGATGCCCTCGCCGACCGTCCAGAAGACGATCCCGGCGTACAGCCAGGCCAGGCCGGACGGGCTCGCCCAGAAGCAGGCGAACGCGAGCGTGAAGTTCGCCGCCCCCAGCACGGTCATGGCGGTGCGGCCGACCCGGCCCGACACCCGGTCGATCGGCAACTGGAAGGCCAGTGCCAGCACGGCGTTGGTGATGAACAGGACGGCGAAGTACCCCTCCGTCCGGTCGCCGTACTGCGCCTTCATGTACAGCGGGATCATCGACTCGAGCTGCGAGAAGACGAAGAACACCACGATGCCGCCGGCGACGACCGCCAGGAGCCGCCGGTCCCGGAGGGTCGCCGCCAGGGACTCCCGCGCCGAGGCTCCGGACCCGTGCCCCGTCCGGCCGCGCGGCTGCAACGCGCGCAGATCGCGGTTGCGCACCAGCACCAGGACCAGGTACGACGCGTAGAAGAACGCGGGCACGGCGAAGAACGCCACCGGGCCCACGTGGTACAGCGCGCCGCCGATCGCGGGCCCGCCGATGGCCCCCGCGCACAGCGTCATGTACCGCACCCGGAACATGCGGCCCTCGTCGTCGGCCGCGTGCGACAGCAGCTTCTTCGCGCCCGGCTCCACCATCAGCCGCGCCACGCCCAGCATCAGGAACAGCACCACGATCGGCGCCGCCGCGCGGACCGTGGCGAGCAGCGCGTACACGGCGACGTAGCAGACCAGCCCGGCCCGCATCAGCGGTACCGCCCCGAGCCGGTCGACGACCATCCCGCCGAGCAGGCCGCCGAACGCGGCGACGAGCGCGACCGCCCCCACGACCGCGCCCACGGCGGGCTTGCCGAAGCCCGTGTGCTCGCTCAGGTACAGCGGCGCGAACGGCATCGCCGCGAAGAACGCGAGCGAGTTCAGCAGCGCGCCGCCTTCGAGCAGCCGCTGTACTGGAGTGAGCCGCCATAACGGCGTCCGCGTCGCGTCCCTCGCCTCCGCCACGCGGCGACACTACGGCCCGCCACCGACAGAATCCGCGCATCACGGCGGCGGGCCGGGTATAGGACGGACGTGAGGAGGTCCTGATGGCAGGGAGCACGCAGGTCAGGCTGCGCAGGGTGTACGACGCGGCGTCGTCCGAGGACGGCAAGCGGATCCTGGTCGACCGCGTATGGCCGCGCGGGCTGTCCAAGGACAAGGCCCGCCTGGACGAGTGGGAGAAGGACGTCGCCCCCTCGACCGAGCTGCGCAAGTGGTACGGCCACGACGTGGACAAGTTCGAGGAGTTCACCGACCGCTACGACGCCGAGCTGCGCGACCCCGACCGCGCGGCCGCCCTCGACCGGCTCCGCGACCTCGCCGCGCACGGCACGATCACCCTGCTCACCGCGACGAAGGACATCGACCACAGCCAGGCCGCCGTCCTCGCCGGCCGCCTGCGCGCCTCCGGCTGACCACCGCTCGCCGCCCGCCGCTCGCCGCCCGCCGACTCGCCCGCCCGCCGACTCGCCGCCCGCCGGCCCGCCGCGCGGGCGCTCTGAACGGCGCGTTGAATTTGCGACGCGACTTGATGGAACGATCCCTTTTAAAGGAAAGTTTCATGGACGTTCCATTGTCGCTGCTGGGCCGCAGAGAGCGCCTTCCATTGGCCCGCTCCATTAAGTCGGCAGCCTGTTGAAAAGTGCGGATTGACCCTCTGAGCTGGCAAGTTTACGCTCCCTTTGCGCAGGCTCCAGCGAGGAGGAATCGCATGCGTAAAGGGATTGCCGTTTCCGCCGCCGCCGCAATTGCCGGGATGTCGGTGGCGGTCGCGACCGCCGTGCCGGCGTCCGCCGCACCGCTCCGGCACGGCCCGGACGGCGTGACGATCGAGATCGCGACCGTCAACGGGTCGGGGTGCCCGGCGGGGACCGCCGCCGTCGCCGTCTCCGACGACAAGGAGGCGTTCACCGTCACCTACAGCGAGTACATGGCGCAGGCGGGCGGTTCCTCGGCGCCGACCGACTTCCGCAAGAACTGCCAGATCAACATGAAGGTGCACGTCCCGCAGGGCTTCACCTATGCGATCGCGTCCGCCGACTACCGCGGCTTCGCGTGGCTGGAGCCCGGCGCGAGCGCGATCGAGAAGGCGAGCTACTACTTCCAGGGGATGCCGCAGACCTCCGCCCTCTCGCACACCCTGAGCGGCGAGTACGCCGACAACTGGCAGTTCACCGACACCAACGACGTGGCGCAGCTCGTCTACAAGCCGTGCGGCGAGGAGCGCAACTTCAACATCAACACCGAGCTGCGGGTGCTCAGGGGCACCTCCGACCCGTCGAAGACGAGCTTCATCTCCATGGACTCGACCGACGGAACCATCAAGACCACCTACCACTTCGCCTGGAAGCAGTGCCCCCCGTGGTGACGAGCCCGTGGTGACCAGCCCGTGGTGACCAGCCCCGCGGTGACGAGCCCGTGGTGATCACCCCGCGGTCGAGGAGCCCCGAGTAAGAAGGAGAACGACCGATGCGCAAAGGACTGTCCGTGCCGGCGGCCTGCCTGGCCGCCCTCGCGCTGCCGCTGTCGGCGGCCCCCGCCGCGGCCGCGGACGCCGCCGACCCGCCGCCGTCCGACCGGATCGTCATCGACGTCCTCACCGTGAACGGGTCGGGCTGCCAGTCCGGCACCGCCGCGGTGGCGACGGCGAGCGACAACACCGCGTTCACCGTGACCTACAGCGACTACCTGGCGCAGGCCGGCGGGAACTCCGACCCCACCGACTTCCGCAAGAACTGCCAGATCAACCTGCGGGTGCACGTCCCGCAGGGCTTCACCTACGCGATCGCCGGCGCCGACTACCGCGGCTTCGCCTACCTCGCGGACGGCGCGTCCGGCATGGAGAAGGCGAACTACTACCACCAGGGCATGGCCCAGACGACGCCGGTCAGCCACACGATCAAGGGCGCGTACTCGGACAACTGGCAGTTCTCCGACCGGACGCCCGTCACCGAGCTGGTCTTCAAGCCGTGCGGCGAGGACCGCAACTTCAACATCAACACCGAGCTGCGGGTCTACCAGGGCAGCTCGGACGCGGCGCAGACCAGCTTCATGGCCTTCGACTCGACCGACGGCGGCGTCAAGACCACCTACCACTTCGCGTGGAAGCGGTGCCCCGCCTGACCGGATCGTCCCCGCGACACGCCGGGCCGCGTCCCCGCCCAGGGAGGACGCGGCCCGGCGCCTTGTCAGCGAGGGACGGGTTCCGACCTGCGGACAGGCGGTCTCAGGCGGTGAAACACAGGTTTTAGAGTGGAGGGGACCGAAGGAAGGAACCACACCATGCCACTGGCCCCCCGTCTGCCGGCGCCACCCGAGACCCTCGCCATCCTGGAGGAGTCCTATGACAGGGTCCTCCACCGGGATCCGGGCGAGCCGGAGTTCCACCAGGCCGTCCACGAGGTGCTCGAATCCCTCGGCCCGGTGCTGGCGGCCCGGCCGGGGCTGGCCGCCGCCAAGATGGTCGAGCGGATGATCGAGCCGGAGCGCCAGATCATGTTCCGGGTGCCCTGGCAGGACGACAACGGCGTGATCCACGTCAACCGCGGCTTCCGCGTCGAGTTCAACGGCGCGCTCGGGCCGTTCAAGGGCGGGCTCCGCTTCCACCCGACCGTGAACCTCGGCATCGTGAAGTTCCTCGGCTTCGAGCAGATCTTCAAGAACGCGCTCACGGGCCTCGGCATCGGCGGCGGCAAGGGCGGCAGCGACTTCGACCCGCACGGCCGCTCCGACGAGGAGGTCATGCGGTTCTGCCAGTCGTTCATGACCGAGCTGTACCGCCACGTCGGCGAGCACACCGACGTCCCCGCCGGGGACATCGGCGTCGGCGGCCGCGAGATCGGCTACCTGTTCGGCCAGTACCGCCGCGTCACGAACCGCTGGGAGGCGGGGATGCTGACCGGCAAGGGCGCGCTGTGGGGCGGCTCCGCCGGCCGGACGGAGGCGACCGGCTACGGCAACGTCATGTTCACCGCCGAGATGCTCCGCCGCCGCAACGAGGACCTGGACGGCCAGCAGATCGTCGTGTCCGGGTCCGGCAACGTCGCGATCTACACGATCGAGAAGGCCCAGCAGCTCGGTGCCAACGTCGTCACCGTGTCCGACTCCAGCGGCTACGTCGTGGACGAGAAGGGCATCGACCTCGACCTGCTCAAGCACGTCAAGGAGGTCGACCGGGGCCGCGTCTCCGACTACGCCGAGGCGCGCGGCGCATCCGCCCGGTTCGTCCCCGGCGGCCGGGTATGGGACGTCCCGGCCGACATCGCGCTCCCGTCCGCGACCCAGAACGAGCTGGACGCGGAGGCCGCGCGCATCCTCGTCCGCAACGGCGTCAAGGCGGTGTCCGAGGGCGCCAACATGCCGACCACGCCGGAGGCCGTGCACATCTTCCAGGACGCGGGCGTCGCGTTCGGCCCGGGCAAGGCCGCCAACGCCGGCGGCGTCGCCGTCAGCGCCCTGGAGATGCAGCAGAACGCCAGCCGCGCCTCCTGGTCCTTCTCCCGCGTGGAGGAGGAGCTGTCGACGATCATGACGAACATCCACGACACCTGCTACGAGACCGCCGAACGCTACGGCGCCCCCGGCGACTACGTCGTCGGCGCCAACATCGCCGGCTTCGAGCGCGTCTCCGAGGCCATGCTCGCCCAGGGCCTCATCTAACCGGCCCCACCCAGGGACGGGCGCCTTCAACGGCGAGGGCCCCGCCCCCGACGGCCGCTCCCCCCGCGGCCCCCTTCCGGGCACTCCGCCCACTTTCCCCCTCTGCGATCACGCGCTCAGCCCTCGGTTGACGACGTCCCGACGCAGCGCGGCGCTTCCGCAACGTCCTTCGCGACGCCTCTCGCCCCGGCTCCCCACGCCCGCCGCGCACATGCGGCATGCCTTCGCACCGGCACAGGCCGGGGCCTTCCACTGGCCAAATGAGCCTCATCGGACCCTTGACTGAATGCTTTCTTTTATAAGATAGTCCCTACCAGTGCCGAGAGTGCTCTGGGAGGCGCGGATGCGGGTGGCCGAGGCGGTGGCGGGGGTGCTCGCGGCGCACGGGGTCTCGTGCCTGTTCGGAGTGCTCGGCGACGGGAACCTGCCGATCGTGGACGTGCTCGTCCGCGCGCACGGGGCCGACTACGTCGCGGCGGCGCGCGAGGACGGGGCCGTGCTCATGGCCGACGGGTACGCGCGGGCCGGCGGACGGCTCGGGGTCGCGACCGTCACGCACGGGCCGGCGCTGACCAACGCGGTGACCGCGCTGACGGAGGCCGCGCGGGCCCGGACGCCGCTGCTGCTCGTCGCCGCCGACACCCCGCCCGGGGACCTGCGCAACCCGCAGGCCATCGACCAGGAGGACGTGGTCCGGCCGACCGGCGCGGGCGTGCAGTGGGCGCACTCGGCGGAGTCGGCCGTGGCGGACGCCGTGCGGGCGGTGCGGCGGGCGTTCACCGAGCGGCGGCCGATCGTGCTGAACGTCCCCACGCCGCTGCTGGAGCGCGAGGCCGGAAACGGCCCTGGAACGTTCCGCGAGGAGGAGACCCCCGCACCGCTGCCGAGGGCCGAGGAGGTCGCGCGGGTCGCGGAGCTGCTCGGGAAGGCGGAGCGTCCCGTGATCGTGGCGGGCCGGGGCGCCCTGCACGCGCGGGAGGAACTCGTCGCACTGGGCGCGCGGACGGGCGCCCTTCTGGCCACCACGCTGAAGGCCAAGGGCTTCTTCGCAGGTGAGCCGTTCGATATCGGCGTATGCGGCGGCTTCGCCACGACGCTCGGACGGGAGCTGATCCGCAAGTCGGACCTGCTGCTGGCGGTCGGCGCGTCCCTGAACTCGTTCACCCTGGACGGCGGCCGGATGCTCGCCGGGAACCCGGTGATCGTCCACAACGACGTCCGTCCCGAGGCGTTCGAGACGCCCGCCGACCTGCGCGTCCTGGGCGACGCCGGGGCGCTGGCCGCGATGCTCGCCGACACGGCCGAGCCCGGGACCGGCTGGCGGACGGACGGCACCGCGAAGCGGCTGGCCGACTACGTCTACGGCGGCGAGTACCCCGACGGCGGCGACGAGACCGGCCTCGACCTGCACACCGTGGTCGCCGCGCTGGAGCGGATGGTCCCGCGCGAGCGGACGGTGGTGGTCGAGGGCGGGCACGCGGCGCTGTCCGAGCCGTCGCGCGGGCTGTCGGTGCCCGACCCGCGGGGCTTCGTGTTCCCGGTGAACTTCGGCTCGATCGGGCTGGGCCTCGCGTCCGCGATCGGCGCCGCGACGGCGCGGCCCGAACGGGTGACGCTGGCCGTCACCGGGGACGGCGCGCTGATGATGAACCTCGCCGAGCTGGACACGGCGGTGCGCCGCGGCCTGCGGCTCGTGGTCGTCGTCATGAACGACGCCGCGTTCGGCTACGAGTACCACAACATGCTGCACCGCGGCATGGACACCGGCCTGTCGCTGATCCCGCGGCCCGACTTCGCCGCGGTGGCGCGGGCGTTCGGGGCGCGGGCCGCGACCGTCCGGACGCCCGGTGAGCTGGACGACCTGAAGGGACTGATCGCCGACCCGTCCGGCCCGGTGCTCGTCGACGCCCGGTTGACCCGGGCGGTGCGGACCCGGTGGTTCGCCGAGCACGAGAACGGGCTCGATCCCGCGGATCCGGACTTCCGGCCGCGCTACCGGTAAGGAGGCACATGTTCACTCGAATGGACCAGGGCACCCGCGAGCAGTGGCTGCACATCCGCGGGGAGACGCTGAAGACGCAGGAGCAGGCGCCAGAGCGGGTGCTGCCGATGCTGGCCGCGCTCGCGGCGTTCACCGACGGGTACGCGGTCGACCAGCTCCAGCACTCGCTGCAGACGGCGGCGCACGCGGAGGCGGCGGGCGCGGACGACGAGCTGGTCGTCGCGGCGCTGTGCCACGACATGGGCAAGGTGATCTCCACGGCGAACCACGCGGCGGTCGCGGCGGATCCTGCGGCCGTACGTGTGCGAGGAGGTCTACCGGATCATCCACGCGCACCAGACGTTCGAGGCCGCGCACTACGGCGAGCACTTCGGCTGGGACCCGGCCGAGCGCGAGATGTTCCAGGACGAGCCCTGGTACGCCGACGCGATCAGGTTCGCCGACGAGTGGGACCAGGTCGCGTTCGACCCCGGCTTCGACACGCCGACGCTGGAGCACTTCGCGCCCCGCGTCCGCCGCGTGTTCGGCGGAACCCGGACCATCACCAAATGACCCGGACCATCACCAAATGACCCGGAGTGTCACCAGATGACCAGAGCGGGGGCGGCCCGCGCCGTGCTCCAGCGGGCTCCGCGCACCCTCGACCTCGTGGAGCTGCCGCTTCCCGACGTCGGCCCCGACGACGCGCTGCTCGCCGTGGAGGCGTGCGGGATCTGCGGGACGGACGTCGAGGAGTACAGCGGCGCGCTGCTCGACACCATCGGCCCGACCTCGCCGTTCGTCCCCGGCCACGAGCCGGTCGGGCGGATCGCGGCGATCGGGGCGCGGGCGGCGGTGCGCTGGGGGCTCGCGGAGGGCGACCGGGTCGCGGTCGAGCCGGCGCTGCCGTGCGGGGCGTGCCGGGACTGCCGGACGGGCCGGTACGTGCTGTGCGCCGGCTGGGAGCACTTCCCGATGAGCTACGGGTTCGTCCCCGCCAAGATCCCGCCCGCGCTGTGGGGCGGGTTCGCCGACCGCATGTACCTGCATCCGAACAGCGTCCTGCACCGGCTGCCGGACGCGGTGGACCCGGCGGTCGCCGCCACGTTCAACGCGCTCGCCGCCGGCGTCGAGTGGGCGGTCGAGGTGCCCGGCACCCGCGCCGGCGACTGCGTGGTCGTGCTCGGCGCCGGGCAGCGCGGGCTGGCCTGCGTGCTGGCGGCGCGGGCCGCGGGCGCCGACCCGGTGATCGTCACCGGGCTGGCGGCCGACCGGCACAAGCTGGACCTGGCGCTGGAGCTGGGCGCGACCGCCGCCGTGGTGGCCGACGGCGGCGGCGTCCCGGAGCGGATCCGGGCGCTGACCGGCGGCGTGCCGGTGGACGTGGTGGTCGACGTCGCGTCCGGCGACCCCACGACCGTGCTGGACGCGATGGCGATCGTCCGGCCCGGCGGGACGGTGGTCCTCGCCGGGCTCAAGAACGGGCGGCCCGTGCCGGGCTTCACCAGCGACGACGTGGTCCTGAAGGGGCTGCGCGTGCAGGGCGTCCGGGCGGCGGGGCACGCCTCGTTCCGCCGGGCGGTCGCGCTGATCGCGGCGGGCGACCGCCCGCTGCACCGGCTCGTCACGCACACCTTCGCCCTCCCGGACGCGGCGCAGGCCATCGAGACCCTCGCCGCCCCGGGCGGCGGCCCGAACGGCGCGGTCAGCGTCGTGATCACACCCGATCCCGTCCCCCCGCCTCCACCCCACCCCTAGGAGGGACCCCATGGCAGGAAACTTCCCGAGGCCGCGCGGTAGAGCGGGCAGGGCCGCCGTGCTGGCGACGGCGCTGCTGCCCGCGCTCGCGGCCGCCGCGTGCGCGTCCGGCTCCGGCTCCGTGCAGGCCGACGACGGCACGATCGTCATCGGCATGGACCAGGACACCTCCGGCGGCGCCGCCGCCTACGCCGGGATCGTCGGCAAGACGATCAAGGACGCGGTCGCCGAGGTCAACGACAAGGGCGGCATCGGCGGCAAGAAGCTCAAGCTGATCGTCAAGAGCGACGACAACGACGCGACGAAGGCGCCGACCGTCGTCCGGCAGCTGCTCAGCCAGGGCGCGCAGGCGATCATCATGAACTCCGGCGGGCAGTCGGTGCTGCAGGTCCAGGCCCTGCTCAAGCAGCAGAAGGTGCCCGCCATCGCGCCGGTGAACATCACGCCCGGCATCGGGGACGGCCCGAACTCGGCCTACACGTACTCGCTCGCGAACCCGACCGAGGACTTCGGGAAGGTCTACGCCGAGGCGTTCACGAAGGCCGGGTACAAGCGGCTCGCCCTGTTCAAGGACGACAGCGCGTCCATCGCCGGGATGGAGAAGGCGCTGATGACCCCGATCAAGGAGGCGGGGATCCAGGTCGTCGCGACGGAGACGGCGCCGGTCGACACCAGCGACGTCACCGCGCAGGTCACCCGGATCAAGCAGGCGAAGCCGGACGCGATCCTCGTCGCGGCGCTCGGCGGGCAGATGGAGGTGCTCGTCCACAACACGACGCACCAGCTCATCCCGGACGCCGACCGGTTCTCGCTCGCGTCCATCGGCAACCAGCCCGACCTGTGGAAGCAGGCCAAGCCGGGCGCGCTCGACAAGCTCGTCTTCGTCGGGTCGATCACGCAGGAGAACGAGAAGACGGCGGCGCTGGCGAAGTTCCTGTCCGGCAAGCGCGGCGGCGAGGCCGGCGTGACGGCCTACGACGCGCAGGCGTACGACGCGATCGGGATGCTCGCCAAGGCGATCGAGCAGGCCGGGTCCAAGCCGGACGGCGAGGCCATCAACAAGGGCCTGGAGAAGGTGTCCGGGTACCCGTCGTCCTTCGGGCAGAAGGGCTACACCCTGTCGTTCAAGCCGGGCAAGCACAGCGGCACCGACGGGCTCTGCGGCCTCATCCTCATGCAGTTCGAGAACAGCCAGCCGGGTCGGCAGTGGCCGGTGTACCAACCGGCCTGCGGCTGACAGATGGGAGGAACCGTGACATTGGACGTCGGGCCTCGCCCCGCGCCGCGACCGGTCGCCGGAGGCGCCGCCGAGTGGACGCCCCGGGTGATGCCGCCGATCGGCAGGGACCTCGACGACCGGCAGAAGCTGGCGTGCGCGTTCCGCATCCTCGGGCGGTCGGGGTTCAGCGAGAACATCGCGGGCCACATCACCGTCCGGGTGGACGGCACCGAGGACCTGCTGATCAACCCGTGGGGCCTGTGGTGGGAGGAGATCTCCGCGTCCGACATCTGCCGGGTGTCGCCGGACGCGGAGGTCCTGGACGGCAAGTGGGACGTCACCCCCGCCATCCACATCCACACCGAGCTGCACCGCCGCCGCCCCGACGTGCGCGCCGTGGTGCACAACCACCCGTACTACGCGACGGTGCTCGCCGCCCTCGGCGTCCTGCCGGAGTTCCTGCACCAGACCGGGTCGATGTTCGACGGCGACCTGGCCTTCGTGGACGAGTACACCGGCGAGGTCGCCACCGCCGACCTCGGCGCCGACCTCGCCGACCGGATCGGCGACAAGTCGGTGGTGCTGCTCGCCAACCACGGCGTCATCGTGACCGGCCCCTCCGTGGAGGAGGCGACGTACCGGTCCGCGACCCTCGACCGGCAGTGCCGGCTGATGTACGACGTGCTGGTCTCGGGTCGCGATCACACGCTCGTGGCGCCTAGCCTGCGACGCAGCATGAAGGCGTCGCTCCTCGAACGCGGAACCGACTTCTTCTGGAACGGGGCGGTGCGCGCACTGCTCCGCGACCACCCGGAGGTGGTGGACTGATGAGCATCAACATCGACGACCTCGCCGCCAACACGAGCTTCACGACCGGCGGCAAGGGCGCCGAGGGGCCCACCTGGCTGCCGGAGCCCGAGCGCCGCGACCGCAAGTACACCGTCATCTCCGTGGACGACCACATCGTGGAGCCGCCGAACACCTTCGAGGGACGCATGCCGGCGAAGTTCGCCGACCGCGCCCCGAAGGTCGTGGAGCGCGACGGCGGCGCCGAGGTGTGGGTGTACGACGGGCAGGACTTCCCGAACGTCGGCTTCAACGCGGTCGTCGGGCGTCCCGTGTCGGAGTACAGCTTCGAGCCGTCCCGGTTCGACGAGATGCGGCGCGGCGCGTGGGACATCCACCACCGCATCAAGGACATGGACCTCGCCGGCATCTACGCGTCGCTGAACTTCCCGTCGTTCCTGCCGGGGTTCGCGGGGCAGCGGCTCCAGCTCACCACGTCCGACAACGAACTGGCGCTGGCCTCGGTACGGGCCTGGAACGACTGGCACCTGGAGGAATGGGCCGGCTCCTACCCGGACCGGATCATCCCGTGCCAGATCCCGTGGCTGCTCGACCCCGAACTCGGCGCGGCGGAGATCCGCCGCAACGCCGAGCGCGGCTTCAAGGCGGTGACGTTCTCCGAGGCGCCGCAGAAGCTCGGGCTGCCGTCCCTGCACACCGGCTACTGGGACCCGATCATGCGGGCGTGCGCGGAGACGGGCACGGTCGTGAACCTGCACATCGGGTCGTCCGGGACGTCCCCGGCGACGGCCGACGACGCCCCGCCGGACACGGTCGGCGTGCTGTTCTTCGGGTACGCGATGTTCGCCGCCGTCGACTGGCTGTACTCGCTGCTGCCCGTCCGCTTCCCGGACCTGAAGATCTGCCTGAGCGAGGGCGGCATCGGCTGGGTCGCCGGTCTCATGGACCGGCTCGACCACATGCTCAGCTACCACGACATGTACGGGACGTGGACGAAGGACATCGGCCTCACCCCGGCGGAGGTCCTCAAGCGCAACTTCTGGTTCTGCGCCGTCGAGGACCAGTCGTCGTTCGTGCTGCGCGACCGCATCGGCGTGGAGAACATCCTGCTGGAGAGCGACTACCCGCACTGCGACTCGACGTGGCCGGACACCCAGACGGTCATCGAGTCGGAGATCGGCGGCCTGCCCGAGGCGGACGTGCGCCGCTTCACCTGGCAGAACGCGGCGGAACTGTACCGGCACCCCGTCCCGGCCGAAGTCCAGGCCGACCCGAACGCGTTCTGATGACGATCATGCGCCCGTCGGGCTCCAGCGCCTCCGGGGAGTACGACCCGTTCTCCCCGGAGGCGCTGGAGGCCCCGGCCGCCGCCCACCGCACGCTGCGCGAGAAGTGCCCGGTGCACCACCACGCGGGTTTCGGCGACAACGGCTTCTACACGCTGTCGCGGCACGCCGACGTCGCCGCGTTCTTCGACGACTGGGGCCTCTGGTCGTCGAAGTGGGGCCAGGGCCCGATCTACGTGCGGGAGGGCGGGCTGAAGTCCGACCCGCCGGAGCACACCGTCTACCGGAAGCTGGTGACGTCGGCGTTCACGGCCCGCCGCACCGCCGCGCTGGAGGACTGGATCACCGCGACCGCCGGCGACCTGGTCGACGGCTTCGCCGCCGGCGGCCGCGCCGACCTGTGCGAGGCGTTCGCGGTGCCGCTGCCCGTCCTGGTGATCGCGAAGATCCTGGGCGTGCCGTCCGCCGACCGGGCCGACTTCAAGGCGTGGTCGGACCAGTTCATGGCCGGGCAGAACGCCGCCGACCCGACCGTCCAGGGCGCGGCCCGCGCCAAGATCGACGCCTACTTCGGCGGGATCCTGGCCGAGCGCCGCGAGACCTTGGGCTCGGGCGGCCCGGAGGCACTGCCGGACGACCTGCTCACCGCCCTCCTCACCGCCGAGAACGACGGCCGCCCGTTCACCGACGAAGAACTGCTGCCGCTCATCCTGCTGCTCCTGGTAGGAGGCAACGAGACCACAACGTCCCTCATAGCGAACGCGGTGTGGCGCCTCCTGGACCTCGGCCTATGGGAGGAGGTCCGAGCGAACCCACACCTGCTGGACGCGGCCGTAGAGGAGAGCCTCCGCTACGACCCGCCCGTCCTCGGCCTGTACCGCACCAACACCCGACCGGTCGTCCTGCACGGTGTGGAGATCCCAGAGAACTCCAAGGTGCAGGGCCTCTACGCGTCCGCCAACCGGGACCCTGGCGCGTGGGAAGACCCCGACACGTTCCGCCTAGACCGTGACCTGAACGACCTACGCCGCCGGCACCTCTCCTTCGGCGTCGGCCAGTACTTCTGCCCCGGTGCTGCACTAGCCCGCCTGGAAGCACGCATCTCTCTGCGTCTCCTAGGCGAGCGCCTGCCCGGCCTACGCCTGGACGGCGAACCGACCCGCGTCGACTCCTTCATGATGTGGGGCCCGTCGTCGCTGCCGATCGCCTGGTCGGTGTGACTAGTTCAGGACGTGGCACTGGGCCGCGGTCAGGTGCCGCCGCGCGGCGCGTTCGGCGCCCGCAGCGTCGCCTGCCGCGATCAGCTTGATCAGCCGGTGGTGCGCCCGCACCCCGTCGGAGCGCTGGTCGAGCCCGGGGAACTCACCGCGCCCGGCGGCGGCGCCCGCCCACTCCTGCTCGGCGGTCGTCCACAGCCGTTCGAGCGCGCCCACCGCGACCGCCATCGCGGCGTTCCCGCACCCGAACACGAGCTGCGCGTGGAACTCCCGCGCCGCCCGCACGAACCCGATCAGGTCGTCCAGGTTGGCCTCGACGTCCCGCTGCGCGGCCTCCAGCGTCGGGATCACACTGCTCTCCCGGTCGGGACGCTCGGCGCAGAGCCCCGCGCACACCGGCTCCAGCCGCACCAGCGCGACCGCGATGTCGTCGGGCGCCGACTGCCGCGACCGCAGCACGAGGTCGATGGCCTGCGCGGCCGTCTCCGTCCGCGGCACGTGCACGACCGCGCCGCCCTTGTTGCCGCGCAGCACGGTGATGAGGCCCTCGGACTCCAGGATCCGCAGCGCCTCCCGCATGGACGGCTTGCTGACCCCGAACTCGGCGAGCAGGTCGTCCTGCGGGCCGATGACCTCGCCGTCGGCCAGCTCGCCGCTGACGATCCGCTCGCGCAGGACGGAGGCCACCATGTCGGCGAGCCGGGGCTGCCGGATGCGCGCCGGGCGCGTTCCGTTCACCATTCCCCCGGTGATGAGTGAGATGGGCCGAACGGCCCTTAACATCTAAATCTTAGCATCTGCAAAGGGAGCAACCGTGCCGGACGAACCGCTGCACCGGGTGACGTTCCGCCTGTCGTACGGCGACTGCGATCCCGCCGGGATCGTCTACTACGCCAACTACCAGCGCTGGATGGAACGCACCCACACCGAGTGGTGGTTCCTGCAGGGCCTGCGCTTCGACGACCTCCCGTCCCGCCTGGGCGTGGCGGTCGTCACCCGCGCCGCGTCCGCCGAGTACGAGCGCACCATCACCCTCTTCGACCAGATCGAATGCCGCCTCTACGCGACCAGCGTGGGCCGCACCTCCTTCACGATGCGCGGCGACTTCATCCGCGAGGACGGCACCCGAGCCAGCACGGCCACCCTCACCCTCGTCTGCGTAGACCCGCACATGCCGGAAAAGGCCGTTCCCGTCCCCCCTCCGATGCGCCGCCTCCTCCGGTCCGGGTCCGCCGGGCGGTGATCGTCCAGGCGTCGGCGGCCGGGACGCCGGCCCCGGCGATCGCTCGGCTGGTCGCCGCCCATGAGGACACCGTCCGGGACGTGATCCACGACTTCAACCAGCGAGGACCGGCCTGCCTGGACCCTAACTAGGCGGGAGGCCGTCCCCGCCGCATCACAGGCGATGCCCCCGCGTTCATCATCCAGACGGCCCGAACGCGCCCGACCAGGCTGGGCCGCCCGTTCACCCGCTGGAGCGTCCGCAAACTCGCCGACCACTGCACGAGCACGGCATCACCTTCCAGCGCACCCGCACCTGGAAGACCTCCAACGACCCCGACTTCGACACCGAACCCGACCGGATCGAGGAGGTCACGACCCGGTTTGTGGACCGGTGCTTCGCCTTCGATCAGTTCGGGCCGCTGTCGATCAGGCCCTGCCACGGCAACGGCTGGGCCGAGCAGGGGCGGCCCGACCGGTTGCCGGCGACCTACCGGCGCACCCACGGTGTCCGCTACTTCCACGGCTGCTACTCCCTCGGGGACGACACCCTGCGGGGCATCACCCGCCGCGGCAAGAGCGGCGCCAACACCCTGGCCGCGCTGAAGTCCATCCGCGCCGCCCGCCCCGGACGGCGCCCCGGTCTACGTCATCCTGGACAACCTGTCTGCGAACAAGACACCGCAGATCAGAGCCTGGGCGGCCCGCAACAACGTCGAACTGTGCCTCACACCGACCTACGCCTCGCGGGCAACCCGATCGAGGCCCAATTCGGGCCGCTGCGCACCTTCGTGATCGGCAACTCCAGCCATCCCAACCACACCGTGCTCGCTTGGGAGATACAGGCCTACCTGCGCTGGCGCAACGCCAACGCCCGCCATCCCGACGTGCTGGCCGCCCAGCGCCGCGAACGCGCCCGGGTCCGCAGCGAACGCCGGCAACGCCGGGGACGACCCCGCCCCAAGGCCGCCTAATGGGAGCTGCGGGGTCGTAGAGACTCGGTAGCCGTAGCCGCCAGCAGGTGAGCACTCTCGCCGCCGGAAGCGTCCGACTTCTGTGGTCAGACCGTGCCCCTGCTGGCCGGCCGGGAGGCCAGACCGTTGATGGGGTGGCGTGCCCGCCGATCGGGGCGTGAGCACTAGATCCATTAGGCCGCGTGCCGCGCCTTCCGCAGGCTGCAAGGAGCGAAGTACCTGACCAGGAGGACGAGTTGCTGCTGATCGGCGATGACTGGGCCGAAGACCACCATGATGTCGAGATCCAGGACGAGGCCGGCCGGAAACTGGCCGCCGCGAGGCTGCCTGAGGGTGTGGAGGGGATCGCCAAGCTGCACGAGCTCGTCGCCAAGCACGGCGGCGGGGACCTTGACGCCGCCGAGGTCGTGGTCGGGATCGAGACCGACCGCGGCTCGTGGGTGCAGGCCCTGATCGCCTCCGGCTACCGCGTCTATGCGATCAATCCCCGGCAGGTGGCCCGGTTCAAGGAGCGGTACGCCTCCTCCGGCGCCAAGAGCGACAAGGGCGACGCACACGCACTGGCCGACATGGTCCGCATCGACCGGGCCCAACTGCGGCCGGTGGCCGGGGACAGCGCCCAGGCCCAGGCCGTCAAGGTCGTCGCCCGCGCCCACCAGACCCTGATCTGGGAACGCACCCGCACCTTCCAGCGGCTGCGCAGCATGCTGCGGGAGTACTTCCCCGCCGCCCTGAACGCCTACGCCGGCCTGGCCCTGACCAGCACGGACGCACTGGAACTGCTGATCAAGGCACCCACACCGGCAGCCGGGGCCAAGCTGACCCGCACCCAGATCACCGGTGTCCTGGCCCGCGCCCGCCGACGCGACCGGGACACCAAAGCGGCCGCGATCCAGACCGCGCTGCGCCAACGACAGCTCGGCCTGCCCGAGCCGGTCACCGCCGCCTACGCGGCCACCGCCACCGCCCACGCCCATCTGATCATCGCGCTGAACGCGCAGATAGCCGCGATCGAGGAGCAGGTGAAGGCCCATTTTCGAACGCACCCGGACGCTGAGATCTACCTCTCGATGCCCGGCATCGCGGAGATCACCGGCGCCCGGGTGCTCGCCGAGTTCGGAGACGACCCCACCCGCTACGCCTCCGCCAAAGCGCGCAAGAACTACGCCGGCACCAGCCCGATCACCCGGGCATCCGGCAAGAGCCACACCGTCCAGGCCCGCTACGTCCGCAACAACCGCCTCGCCGACGCCCTGCAGACCCAGGCGTTCTCCGCCCTGCGCGCCTCCCCGGGCGCCCGCCGTTACTACGACAAGCAACGGGCCCGCGAGACCGGCTACAACCCCGCCCTGCGCCAGCTCGGCAACCGCCTCGTCGGCATCCTCCACGGATGCCTCAAGACCCGCACCCTCTACGACGAAGCAACCGCCTGGTCACACCACACCCAATCCCACGCCGCTTGACACCCAAACGACATGGGGTGTCTGACCAGACCCGGTGAAGGTTCGTGGTCACCGCACCAGCCGTACTCGGTCATGATCTTGGTGACAGTCGGGTGATGGGTGGCTCAGTTCTCGCGCTGCCATCGTCGATGAACCTTGTGGTGCCTTGCCGCGTCCCATCCCCAAAGGTGAGAAGGGGCGGTGGGGGATGTGACGCGCGGGCAGCGGTTGTCGATAGGGGCGACGTCGAAGAGTTGGACCATCTTCTGGGCACTGCTGGCACCTCTTGCTCTCGTACCGCCGGTCATCTCGCTCGTCTTGGTGCTGATCGGGCAGGGCACCGCGGCTTTCGTGTTGCTGGCCTTCCCCGTTGTCGTCGGTCCGGCCGTGCTGGTGCGGGGCCTTGCAGAGCGTCGGAAGGCGTTCTGGCTGGACGGGCCCGTGCTCATCCAGCGACGGGTAGTACGCGGATACGCGGAATGCGATCTACGCACCGCCCGATTCACGTTGCACAGGTCAGCGATGACCATGAGCGGTCGGCCGGAGCCCCGCTTGCTGATCGTCCGCCCTCCCGGCCAAGCGGCGATCCGCCTGCCGCTCGGAACCTCGGATGATCCCCTGCGCCCTCCTCCCCCGCACGAACTCGAAGCCCTGATTCGCGCCGTCTCAGCAAATCGCACCGACCCCAACGCCCCGGGAATCGTCCGCCGCCTGGGCCAGTTGGCCGAAACCTGGTAGTGCGGAGCCGCAGGATTTCGGCGCGGCCGTCATTACCTCACCGCCGGCGGCACTGCCGGCCGACCGTCCCGGAACGAGGGGTCCATCCACTCCGCGACCTTCTCCGGCGACGGCTTCCGTTTGGCCGAGCGCCACACGCGAAAGAACACCACCACGTAGGCCGCAGACAGCGTCACCGCGCGCCGTACTCGATGTCGTGCTTCTCCCCCAGGATCGAGGGAGAACGCCGGGGTCGAGATCGTTGCAACCAGCCCGACCAGCCATGCAGCACACGCCATCGCTCGAACTCGGCGGCGCCTAGCTGTACTTGGCCATGATCTCGGTGAGACCGATTCGTGCCTGCCCCGCCGGATGATCTGCAGCAGCCGGCGCCCCTCGTCCTCGGTTGACTGCCGCGCTCTGACCGGTTCTGCCACCAGCCCGGCCTCCCCTCTCGACAACGACCCGTCGCCATCAAGGGCGAAGCCGATCAACTCCCACAACCCGGACCCGGCCCGGCGTGTCACCCAACCCGGCGAACGTTCGTGGTCACCGCACTAGCTGATCTTCCAGGTGACTCCGCCGGGGGCGAGGGCGTCCAGGAACGAAGCCGCCGGGAGCACCTCGGCAGGCGCCCGGACCCCGGCAGGACCGTTGAGCCTGAGCGTGCCCTCGGCGGCGATCGCCGCGGTCGTGCCGTACGTGTCGAAGCCCTGGGCGATCCCGGTGGCGCGGCGGCCGTCCGAGGTGGTGGCCACCACGACGACCGTCCACCGCTGCCCCTGACGGGCGACGGCGTCCGGGCCCTCGGGGAACGCGTTGACGGCATCCTCGGGCACGGTCGCGCCGGAGAACCGCGCGGCAAGATCGGCCTCGACGAACCCCTGGACATGCTCGACCTGGACGTGCCTGGGAATGCTGGCGATCTCCGGCAGCGCGAACCTGGCCATCGCCACAGCACCCTGGCCGGGGAACTCCAGCTCGGCGAGCCGGGGCGGGGCATCGGCGCGCCACTCGCCGCCTTCATAGACGAGGCCGCCGGACTTGACGACGTCCGCCGTCCCGAGGAGCGACCGCATCGAACCGCGGGACATCCCTCCGCCGCCGGTCGCCGAGTGCCCGGTGAGAACCTCGTGCAGCGGCTCGCCCAGATGATCGGCCAGGAGGCGGGCGAGGAGGTCTCCGGGAACACCGCCGTCGGTCATCGCGGGCGTGACGATCACTCCCGCGCGCCGCGCGTCCTCCGAGCAACTGTCGTATATGCGCTTGATGTGGAGCTGCTCGCCCGAGGTGTCGACGTAGTGGCACCCGGCGGCGATGGCGGCGCGGACGACGGTCGTCCCCGCCGGAGTGAACGGCCCCGCGCAGTTGACGACCGCGTCCACGCCCCGGAAGGCGGCGACGAGCTCGTCATGGTCGATCCCGGCGGTACGGGTCTCGCGGCCCGCGCCGACGCCGGCGAGCCGCTCTGCGTTACGCCCCACCAGGACGACCTCGGCATCGCGCCGCTCCAGCTCGTCGAGGACGAGCCTGCCCTGGTAGCCGTAGGCGCCGTAGATTGCGATCTTCTTCATGGGTTCGAACCTAGAGGCCCGGTATGAGATCGTGAATAATCAATTGTCTCGCTTGGATACGTGATCGTCTCATCATGGACGTGCTCAGTGACGTGATCGCCTCCGTCCGGACGGGCCTCCCGCATTCGGCCCGCTCCGCCAAGCGGGCGCCCTGGGGTGGCTGGTTCCAAGCCTCGTCCGCCGCCGGGTTCCACGTGATGCTGGACGGGACGGCCTGGCTGGTGCCGCCGACCGGCGAGCCGGTGCCGGTCGGTCCCGGCGAAGTGGTGTTCCTGCCCCAGGGCAGCCCCCACGGCCTGACCGACGACCCGTCCAGGCCGCTGCAGTCCTACGAGCGGGTCGCCCTGAACGAGGTGATCGCTGTGGAGGACGACAGCGCCGACGCGGTCACGCTCTGCGGGGCATACCGAACAGACCGGGCACACTCACACCCACTCCTCGACGACCTGCCCGAGATCATTCATCTCCCCGCCGGGACCGGCCGGCATCCACGCCTCCAGGCCGCGATCGACCTGCTCGCCGCCGAGATGGAGTGTCCCGGGCCCGGCACCGACGCCGCCGTCCCGGCCCTACTCGACACGCTGCTGCTCTTCATCCTGCGGGCCTGGTACGAGGAGCAGTCGGACGCCGGATGGGCCGGCGCCCTCGGCGACCCCGGCGTCAGCACGGCGCTGCGCGCCATGCACGACGACATCGCGAGGGCCTGGACGGTCGAGGAACTGGGCAGGACGGCAGGACTGTCCCGGGCGGCGTTCGCGCGCCGATTCACGGCCCTGGTCGGACGCCCGCCACT
This sequence comes from Actinomadura sp. NAK00032, assembly GCF_013364275.1. Lineage (NCBI taxonomy): Bacteria > Bacillati > Actinomycetota > Actinomycetes > Streptosporangiales > Thermomonosporaceae > Actinomadura > Actinomadura sp. NAK00032. The sequence continues at coordinate 519,586 of NZ_CP054932.1, forward strand.
CGGCTACCTCACCTGGTGGCGCCTGACGACGGCGGCGCGCATCCTGATCCGCGAAGACGTACCCCTGGCCGCGATCGCAAAACGCGTCGGATACGCCTCGGAGTACGCCTTCGCCAACGCCTTCAAACGCGAGTTCGGCACACCTCCAGGCCGCTACCGCTCCAGCCACCGCTGAAGAAACGGCGGCACATCCATCGCTGCAAAAATGTGATGCCGCAGCAGTACTCAACAGCTTACGATCTTGGCCCGGAACTCTTTCATGCACTGTTTCGGAGAGGGCGGGATCGTGAATCGTTTAGGAAGATGGAGGGCGGTACTGGTCGCGCTGGCGGCCGTCATGCTCGGATTCTCGGGCCTGGCGTCACCGGCCGTCGCCGAAGTATCGCCGACAGCTTGCGGTCCGTGGCTGAAAGCGCTGGACCTGCCGAGCGAGAAAATCCACTCGGGGGGAGAGGCGCAAGGCGTCCTGAAGGTGAGTTGCCCGTCACCGGTTCCGCTCGTCGTGGCGCTGACGTCCGCGGACACGTCCTGGGTGAGCGTGCCGGAAAGGGTCGTGGTGCCGGCCGGAGCAACCGAGGCGGCCTTCCCGATCCGCACGCACCAGCCGGACTACATCTACGGTGACCTCCCCGTAGCACTGACGGCGAAGCTGCGCGGCCGGACGCTGACGCAACCGGTCACCCTGCAACCCGGACTGAAGTTCGTCGACTTCGGCGACCGCACCTCGGTCTACAGCGGCGACGACGTATTCCTCACCGTCGGCATCAACGGCACGGCGCCCGAGGGCGGGATGGTCATCTCGTTGGAGAGCGACAACCCAGCCCTGAAGCTCCCGGCCAGCGTCAAGATTCCCCGCGGTGCCCTCGGCATCGGCGTTCCGCAGGTGAAGAGCACGCGCATTCCAGAGGACGCGGACGCCACCGTGACCGCCAAGCTTCCAGGCCAGAGTCTCAGCGCCACCATCAAGCTGCTCGCGTGGAACTACGACCCCGGCGACTGGAGCTTCACCGGACCGGCCGAGACGTACGGCGGGGTCTACTACAACATGACCCTGAACCTGCCGAACCCGGTGCCGCATGGCGGAATCACGGTCACCTTCAGTTCCGACAACCCGAAACTCCAGTACCCGCCCAGCCCTCGGCAGTACCCGGAGGGTTACACCGGAACATCTCAGGTCCAGGTCTCGATGCCGCCCGATATCGACGGCGACGTCACCATCACGGCGAATATCGAGGGTGTGGGGACCCGGAGTCATACCGTGCGGGTGCATCCCGGTCTCGTCGGGTTGGACGTCGAACCGATGCTCATCACGGGCGGGGAGCCTTTCGTGGCCACCGTCCGCCTCGGGACGGCCACGAGCGTGCCGATCACCGTCCAGCTCGAAAGCAGTGACCCGGTGGTCCAACTCCCCGCCGAGGTGACCATCCCGGCGGGCCAGTCTTCGGCCACCGTCCAGGGGACGACGTCTGCGGTGAGCGACTTCGCGTCCTCCACCCTCACGGCACGACTCCCGAACGGCAGTACCTGGGAGACCACCGTCTTCCTGGATGCCGCGTCCTGACCGCCCACCGGCCCTCGGGCTTCCTGCCAGTCCAGGAGGTCCGAGGGCCGAACACGGCAAGAGCGCCCGCCGCTGAGCACGTCCTGCGTCAGTCGATGACCGCTGCGACGGCCTCGATCTCCACCAACTGGTCGTGGTAGCCGAGGACGGTCACGCCCATCAGGGTGCTGGGCACGTCGTGGTCACCGAACGCGTCGCGCACGACCTGCCAGGCCGTCACCAGATCCTCCTGGCGGGTGGACGCGACGAGGACCCGCGTGCTGACGACGTCCTCCAGTGAGGCACCGGCGTCCGCAAGGGCGGTTCGGAGGTTATCGACGCACGTGGCCGCCTGCCCCGCGTAGTCGCCGATCGCGGCCGTGGAGCCGTCCGCGTTGAGCGGGCACGACCCCGCGAGGAAGATGAGCCGCGCCTCGGCGGGCGCGGTGGCCGCGTACGCGTACTCGGCGACGTCCGAGAGCGACGCGGAACGAATCAAGGTGACGGCACGGGCCATGAAGACTCCCCTAGAGATGACCAGCGGTCTCGCGATCGTCTCAGCGAAGAGGCAACGCCCTCACCTGATTTTTGGTCCCGCGCGCCGTCCACGACCGGGGCTGTGGCAGGCAATCACCTTGGCGGTGGCCTCCTCCCGCAATGACGTGACGGTGATGTGGCTCTCCGTGACTGGCAAGGCAGGACGGCATTCCCGGATGCTTGCTCAAGCCCACTGCCGAGGATGAACGTGGAACCCGTGCCGTGTTGGGGCACCCTCGACCAGGGAGTGCGCGTTATGGCGCTGCGTTTCCTCGGCAAGGACCCGGACAGCAAGGACGGCGACTCGCCTTCGCTAGGTATGACGACGATGACGGCAGCGTGGTGGTACAGGGATGGAAGAAAGGCGCCCCGGCGGTGGTCGCCGAACTACTGGAGACCTCCGGCCGGGACCGCATCCCGCCGCACGAGGACGTGGTCCGGATTCCGGGCCGTCTTCCGCCACTGCTCAGGGAGTTGGCGAATGAGCACGATCCCCACGCCCGCTGACCTTCTGGCTTCGGCCCGGGTCAGCGCCGTCCACCTTGAGATGCGGGACGCCTATGCAGTGGACCGGGAGGACGAGGAGTTCAAGGCATGGAAGGCGGGATACCGGGATGACCCCGGCGACCCGGCGTCGTGGTGGAGACCGTGGCTCAGTCTCGTCCAGGAGGTGAACGCGCGAGGTTCGAGTACGCCGCCTTCATGGAGCTCACCGGGTCGGCCGTCACGTGCGCGGCCGCCCGCGAGTTGATCACTAGAGTGCGCGACGCGCTGGCCTGACGGCCGTGCCACACATTGCCACACTCATACCGCCCATGAAGGCCACTGACTTAGCGTAGCGGTCAATGTACAACGCGTGGAGAAGCGGGAGGTTCGAACGGGCTCGCACGAGGACAAGAAAGACAAAGACGGCCAGTGGGAGAAGCCGATACCCCCTGCGGAGAAGGGCGATCCGAAAGGCGGAGGCAAGCACGAGAAAGGTGGCACGTAGGTGGCCGACGCGGCGGAGCTGTCCGCCCGGCTGATCGGCGTACTCGCCGAGGCCGGCGACCTGGGGCCGGAGTGGCGCGGACCGTTCGAGGCGGTCGCCAGGCATCGGTTCGTCCCTGACACGGTGTGGGTCGAGGACGGCGACCTTCTGGTGCCGGTGGACCGAGCGGACGACGAGGCCGCATGGCTGGAGCTGAGCTACGCCAACGAGGCAGTGATCACGCAAGTTGACGACGGCGTCCCGTCCTTGCCGGGGCGGGTCGGCAGGGAGATCACCAGTTCGGCCAGCCGTCCCGACGTCGTCGCGCGGATGCTCGCGGCCCTGGAGGTCGAACCGGGCATGAACGTGCTGGAGATCGGTACGGGCACGGGATGGAACGCCGCGCTCCTGACCGAACGGACCGGAGCCGGCCAGGTGACGTCGGTGGAGGTGGATCCGGCGGTGGCCGACCGTGCCCGCCGCGCCCTGCGGGCAACGGGTCACGAACTCACGGTCGCGGTCGGCGACGGCGAACTGGGCCACCCGGCGTCGGGGCCGTTCGACCGGGTCATCGCAACGGCGGCAGCTCACCGGGTGCCGCACGCTTGGGCGGAACAGACACGTCCGGGCGGTCGGGTCCTGGTGCCATGGACCACTGACTTCCACAACGGCGCGCTGGTGTCCTTCGTGGTGTCACCGGACGCCACCATGCGAGGCCAGATCGTCGGGAACGTGGCGTTCATGCGCTTGCGGGCCCAGCGCGGCAAGCGCGCCTCACTGGACCGGGACGTGGACGAGGCCGCCGAGGCCCGCAGGTCGTCCACGCACACGCACCCGTACTCCGTCCTGGGGGAGTACGACGCGTCCCTGGCGATCGGGCTGAAGGTGCCGCACTGCAAGCTGATCGTCACCCACCACGACGGCGGCGCGTACACGGTGTGGCTGGTCGATCCGTGGTCGGGGTCATGGGCCGGCCTGGACGTCGAGCCGGGTGCGGCGGTGTTCCCAGTCCGGCAGTTCGGCGACCGCGACCTGTGGCAGGAGGTGGAGGACGCCTACCACTGGTGGGACGCCCTCGACCGTCCCACCGCCGACCGCTGGGGCCTGACCGTCACCCCCGCCGACCAGTACGTCTGGCTCGACACCGAAGAACACCGAATCGCCGGTGGTGGGCCTCCCGCCCGATGACCTGCTGCTGGCGGACCTGACCGCGCCGACGTGGCGGGAGGTGTCGGGGGTGCCGCCGCGGTGCGCGCGTCCCGTCCAACGCTGACCCCGGAGCCTTGAACGGTAACCGAACAGCCAGTCACGTAAGGGAGTTCGGTGGGCGCGTCCTATCGTGACCGGCCGTTCCTTCAGGGCCCGCCCCTGATCATGTTGCAAGCTCTTTGAAGCTTATCTCGGCCCTACACCAAGGATGTTTCTCTTATGTGATGAGCGGATCCAGTGAGCCCTCCGCGGCCGTCTTCCTCACTCTGCTGGCCATCGGTGGGTTCTTCATGGCTTTCGGCGTACCAAGCATGCTTCGGAGCAGAGCCCTGCGGCGGACCGGAGCCTCGGCGGTCGGGAAGGTCGTCAATATCCGCAGTCAGGTGACCGACGGCGGGACAACGGTGTACTCCCCGGTTGTGGCTTGGCACACCCCTGACGGCCGTGAATACGAGTACTGCCCCTTGGAGTATTCGAGCTCAAAGAGACGCTTCAGGCTGGGCACTGAGCTGGTGATCCGCTACGATCCGGCCAATCCTGATCACCGGCCGAAGCTGCGGGGCAGCGTCGGAAATGTCCTCGACTGGATCTCCGCGGTGGTCGGTGCCGCAGTCTTCTGCGCGGGGCTGGTCGCCTTGGTGCTGTTCTTGTTGTGACACCGCCGCACCACCATGCGGCCGGGGGCGGCCGGGGGGAGGATCCGGGAGGGGGCGGGCGAGCAGCCCGCACGCCGCGTGACCGCTCCCTAGCCTGGAGCGATGCCAGACAAACCAGGCCACGCCATCGCCGTCTACAAACGGGGTCATCGGTGACCTTCCGGACGCGGTGGTCGAGGAGATCCACCGCGCGCCGGCTCCGCAACGAGCTGGTGGAGATCGAGTACACCTACGCCGAACGGCTGGAGGAAATCCATTTCAGGTGGAGTACCCGGCGCGCCCAACCACTGCGAGCGTGATCGGCTACCGGCGGTGGGCGGACCACGTGCGGGCGGCCGTGGTCATTGCGGCGAGCCAGGTGGCGGTGGGGCGCTGGTCGGCGAGCGTGGCGTACATGGACGCGTTGGCGTCGGCGAACGCGTCGATCGCCGCCGGGTCGGCCCCCTTCCATGCAGGGCAGCCCGACGCCCACCCCTCGGCCTGCTCTGGACTGTGTCCGGACGCGACGAGCTGGAGCACCAGGAGCGCCGGGTCGATGAAGGCGGCGCCGCGTGTAGGCCATGCCCAGTCGACCGCCCATACCCGGTCTGCGATGAGGATGTTCGAGGGATGGATATCGGTGTAAAGCAGGGCGTCGCCGCGGAACAGGCCAGGCCGGTCGGTGTACCGGTCCCAGCGGGTCTCGTGCCAGGCAGTTGCGATGTCGGGCAGCGGGAGAGCACCGATGCGGGTGAGGACGTCCACGACGGCTGGAAGGTCAGACGAGCCGGGCGCGAAGTCGGCGTGGCGGGCGTCAACGGCCGCGAACCCGAGCGCCAGCCATTCCGGGTTCTCGGACTGCCAGTGCACGGCCGGAGAGATCGGGCGGACGTGCTGGTTGATGAGACCTTCCCGGACCAGCGACTCGCGTCGGCCGCCGGGGCGGTTGCGGACCGCCTTGACGAACCAGTCGCCTTTCTCTCCGGTCACCAGGGCGGTGAGGTCCGAGGAGAAGCCGCGCTCGGTCGGCTCGACGCTGACCAGGGCACCGGTGTGCGGGTGCAGTGCCTCGGCGAGTCCATCCGGCGCGGGAAGGTCACTCAACGGGATCTCCTGTCATGCCTTCGGGCCACAAAGAAGCCCCGGACTCTCGAAGAGGCCGGGGCTCCTACGCGATCTGGCTAACGCTTCAGGGACGCCAGGAGGGTATTGAACTCGGCACGCCGCATGACCAGCTTTGGGCCGTCAGGGTCCTTTGAGTCGCGGACGCCCATGCCCTCCGGGAGAGCGGCCAGTTCTACGCACTCGCCCCCGGTAGAAGTCGAGCGAGTGGACTTCCGCCAGACCGCACTGTTCGTTTCCACATCCTTGCCTCCTGATGAAGTTGCCGTGGTCGCCGTTCTCTCGATGGCTCGGGGAGTGCTGATGGCCGGGGGTGTCAGCGCTTCAGGGTCGCGATCAGTACGGCGAACTCTGCATGGTTGACCAGGAGTTTCGGGCCGTCGGGGTTCTTGCTGTCGCGGATGCCGATCGTCCCCGTGAGGTTGGCGACCTCGATGCACTCGCCTCCGTTGCCTCCGCTGTGGCTGGACTTGCGCCACTGGGCGTTCAGATCTTCCATCGTTCTTCCGCCGTTCTGCGAATCAGGTCTCTCGACATGCCCGTGGGGAGCGCCAACGAGCGGATCTCTCGAAGCGCCCGGCGCATTGCTCCCACGTCCTCGCTGTCCTCCATGGTGAAGCCGCGAGCGAAGCATTCGACATAGGCGACTTCCCGAAGGTCCTCAAGCGTCGCGATCGTGAACGAGCCGATGCTACCGAGGTGATCACCCCGGCATGGGGACGACCTGGATGGACAGGTTTGAGCTGGACATCTCGACCAGGTGGTTCAGTTGGTCGTACATGATCTGCGGGTTGCCGACCTCACGCTGAAGGACGGCTTCGTCTATGAGGAACGAGCAACCGGGCGGGGCCGGTTCCACCCGGGAAAGGATGTCTTGCCGCCTCATCCGGGCTTCTACGGCCTCTTCGTCGCCGTACAGCAGGACGTTGGCGTACTCCGGAATCTGAAGCAGGCCATGGACCAGGCCGAGGCTGTAGGAGACCAGCTCCACGGCTGCCTCTTCGATGCTCACCCAGTCGAACCACACTGGGAAGGCCGAGTCTTTCACCAAGTCATCCCACAGGGCGACCAGCTCGCCGTCCGCCTCGAAGACTTTGTCCATGGCTTCGGCGAACTCACGGGTGCAGCGGGTCCGACCGGTCTCGATCGCTCCGATGTACTGCGGGGTGACGCCTTCGCCGTCTCGAGCCCTGCGGGCGAGGCTCTCCTGACTCCAGCCCTTTGCCTCGCGGAATCGGCGGAGCCGGCGACCGAACGGGAGGAGGGCCGGACTTACCTTGGCCCTGTAGCGGCGCGGTGTCATAGCGTCATCGTCCCTCAACCGGGACTCAACCGGCTAGCAAGTCAGGTGAACTCGCGGGTGCAGACTTGTCTTGCTCCACCTGCGCTTTGTTACGCTCCGCGCCTGCCTGGTGGCTGAATGGTGGCCGTTTCAATCCCGGAGAGGTTAGGTCACAGCCATGGCAACAACAGCGCTCGTCCCAGAGGCTCCGTCCACGCTCGTCCTCGATCCAGACAGCGAAGCTCCCGGCCTCGCGCGGAAGTGGCTGGGGGAGCGGTTCGCCGAGTGGGGGATCGCGGACGACTACGTGGGCCGGCTCGTGGTGTGCGAGTTGGTCACCAACAGCTACCTGCACGGGAAAGGGCAGATCGTCGTGCGGGTGTTCCGGGACGGGCGTGACGGCCGTCCCGTCGTGGAGGTGCGGGACGACGGGGACGGGCGGCCGGAGATCCAGCCGGAGAACTACGCCGCCTCCTCCGGACGGGGGCTGCTGCTGGTGGCCGAACTCGTCCACGACTGGGGCGTTCGGCCGCTCGACGAGGGCGGCAAGGTCACGTGGGCCAAGCTTCGCTGAGCAGGCGATGGACGAGCACGTGATGCTGCTGCTGGTTCAGCACCTCTTCCCGGAGTGGACGATCGGGCGAGATGGGGACGGTGTCTGGCGGGCCGCCGGACGTGTCCTCATCTCGGCGACTGAGCTGGACGGGTTGTTGGACGCGCTTGGCGGCGCTGATCCTGATGCTGCTCGGCGTGCCGTTCTGGTGCTGACCGAGTGCGGATGAGCGCTGGTCAGGGGGTTAGGCGGTTGTGGATGTCTTCTCGTAGGGCGCCCTTGGCCACCTTGCCGCCCGAGGAGCGGGGGAGGGCGTCCAGGACGATCAGGTGTTCTGGGTGCCATTCGCGGGAGACGCCTCGGTCGGTGAGGTGGGCGGTCAGGTCTTCCAGGGTCAGCTTTGTGCCTGGGTGTAGTTCGGCGTAGACGCAGACTCGTTCGCCGAAGACTTCGTCCGGCATCGCTACTGCGGCGGCCAGGGCTACTGAGGGGTGGGTGCCCACCTCTTCTTCTACGGCGGCTGCGCTGATGTTCTTGCCGCCTCGGATGATGAGGTCGCTCAGGCGGCCCACGACGCGGAGGTAGCCGTCGGTGTCGATTTCGACTATGTCGGCCATGAGCATCCAGCCGTCGGGCGTGTAGAGCTTCTTGTTGGCCTCTGGGTCGTCGTAGTAGCCGGGGCAGGTCGCGGGGCCCTTGCAGGCTGGCTGGCCAGGGCGGCCGCTGCCGGTGATGTCGGTGCCGTCGGACGGGTCGAAGAGGCGTACCTGCATCTCGGGGATGATGCGGCCGGCGGTGCGGAGGCGGTGTTCGCGGGTGTCGGTCAGGCTCGTGTGGCTCAGGGCGCCCGTTTCGTTCGAGCCGTAGAACTGCAGGACCTTCGCGCCCGTCGTCTCCTCGAACCGGGCCGCGCGGTCGTAGGGGACGGCCTCGCCGCCCGTGAACATGCAGCGCAGCGACGATAGGTCGCGTTCGCGTTCTGCCTGGGCGTTCAGCAGCATGATGAACTGCGTGCTCACGCAGTGCAGGACGGTGACCCGGTGCCGCTCGATCAGGTCGAGCGCGGTGTGCGCGTCGAACTTCTCCATGAGGACGGTCGGGACGCCCAGCGCGGCGGGGGAGAAGTGCGCCGTCCAGAGGCCGAAGCCGAACGGGGATGGGACGGCGCCCATGAACACGTCGGACGGGTTCAGGTCCCCCGCGCGGCGGGCTAGTTCGTGGAAGTAGAACCAGCGGTTCTGCGTGTGGGAGACGCACTTCGGCAGGCCCGTCGTGCCGGACGTCGAGTTGAGGATGGACAGGTCGTCCGGGCCCAGGGCGCGGCCGGTGATGTCGGCGTCGCGGGGGTCCTCCGGGAGGCCGAGGCGGTCGACGACGATGTGCCGGTCGAGGGTGACGCCGTCCGTGCGCAGGCCGTCCACCAGGGCGGCGGACGGCTCGCCGCGGTGGTCGGCGAGCGTGATCAGGGCGTGTGAGCCGGTGCGTTTGAGGAGGTGCCGCAGCTCGCGGAGGCCCGCTCGGGCGCCGACGCCGACCAGGACGAGGCCGGCCTTCTCCGCTGCCACGGCGGCGACGTGCCAGGCGGGGCCGTCGGGCAGGAGGACGGCGACGCGGTCGCCGGGCGGTAGGCCGAGGGCGGCGAGATGGCGGGCGAGGGTTGTCGAGTTCCGGTCGTAGGCCGCCCAGGTGAGGGTCTCGTCCGGGGTCAGGTAGGCGGTGTCGCCGGGGCGCTCGGTGGCGTGGCGGCGGACGTGGTCGGCGACGGTCTCCGTGCCCCACCATCCGGCGCTCCGGTACTCCGCGACGGTCGTCTCGGCGAAAGGACTGGTCACACGTGCCTCCCGGGTTCCGCAAGCTGGCTCGAAGTTAGCATTGTCTTAGCTTTCTTTTAAACATAAGATCCCACAGAAGCAGCTCAGAAGGAGCGGGATGTCTGCGCAACTGTGGGTCTCCGTCGTCCAGATCGGGTGCTTCTTCGGACTGGTGGCCCTCGGCTACTACCTCGTCCTCGAAGGAGCCGACTTCTTCAACTTCGCCCTCGGGCCGTTCGCGATGTTCTCCGGCCTCACGGCGTCCTGGCTGATGGCTGAGCAGGGGTGGCCGCTCGGGGTCGCGGCAGTGCTCGGCATCGCGATCGCCGCCGTGCTCGCGGTCGTCACCGAGATCGCGATCGTCCGGCCGGTCGACGCCCGGTCGAGCGGGGGCGAACTGCCGTCCCTCATCGCGGTGGTCGCGGTCCTGTTCGCGGTCGAGCAGCTCGCCGGCACCCTGTTCGGGCGGCAGCTCATGCCGGGCCGGTCGTGGCTGCCGGGCGTGTCCCTCGACCTCGGCTTCGTCACCGTGGACGGGCAGACGATCGCGCTGGTGGTGTGCACACTCGTCTCGTTCACCGCCGTGTGGGTGTGGACGCGCAAGTCCAAGTACGGCCGCATCCTGCGCGCCGTCGGCAGCAACCGGGAGGCGGCGCGCACCCTCGGGATGCCGGTCGGACGGGTCCGGCTGGTGGCGTTCGCGCTCGCCGGCCTCGTCGTCGGGCTCGCCGGGCAGTTGTTCTCCGCGAAGGCCGGGGTGAGCTTCCAGTCCGGCTTCGGGTGGGCGCTGTCGGGGTTCCTCGCCCTCGTCATCGGCGGGACGGGCTCGGTGTGGGCGCCGCTGGCCGGCGGGCTCTTGCTGGCGCTCGCCCAGACCTTCGTCCCCTACTACCTGGGCAGCGCCTCGCTCGACTACGCGGTCCTGGCGGTGGCCATCCTGTTCTTCGCCCTGCGGCCCAACGGGCTGTTCGTTCGGAAGGTTCGCGTATGAGTGCGGTATCGGTGCAGAAGGGGGCCGCCGGGTCGTTCGGGTGGGTCCGGTCGGCGGAGACGGCGCGCGTCCTCGGCACGCTGGTGCTGACGCTCGGCGTCATCGCCTGGGCGGGCGGCGACCTGTTCCGGCAGGACCTCGCGCTGCTCGGCGCGACGTACGCGCTGCTCGCGCTCGGCATGTACCTGCCGTTCAATCTGGCGGGCGCGCTGTCACTGGCCTACAGCGCCTACGTCGCGATCGGCGGGTACGCGGTCGGGCTCGTCGCCACGAAGACCGGCTGGCCGCTGCCCGTCGCGTACCTGCTCGGCGCCATCGCGTCCGCCGTGCTCGCGGTCGCGCTCGGGTTCGCGACGCGGCGGCTCTCCGGCTTCTACCTCGCGGCCGTGACGCTGCTGTTCGGCATGGCGTTCCAGAGTTTCCTGCTGGACGCCAAGGATCTCACCGGCGGCGCGCTCGGCATCGGCTCCATCCGCCCCCTCACCTTCTTCGGGACGGAACTGGACCGGCGGACGTTCATCGCCCTCACCCTGCTCGTCGTGTGGATCACGGCGGTCGCCGTCGACCGGATCCGCCGGTCCCCGTTCGGCGTCGCGCTGCAGAGCTCGCGGGACGTCCCGGCGGCGGTCGAGGCGGCCGGCATCGGCGTCCCGGCGCTGCGGCTGACCGTGCTCGGCGCGGGCGCGGCGATCGCGTCCGTCGGCGGCGGGCTGTTCACCACCGCCAACCAGACGATCGGGCCGGACACCTTCACCCTGCACCTGGTCATGCTGGCGATCTTCATGCCGCTGCTCGGCGGGCAGGGGTCGGCGTGGGGCGCGGTGCTGGGCGCGGTCCTGGTCGTGGAGCTGACGTTCAACCTGCAGATCTTCGAGCGCTCCGGGTCCCTGATCTTCGGGGTCGCGGTGCTCGCCGTCCTGCTGATCGCGCCGCGCGGCATCCTGGGCTATGCCGGGCAGGGCGCCCGGCTGCTGCGCGGCCTGCTCACGCGTACGGGAGGGACACGATGACCGGCACCTTTCTCCTCGAAGGCAGCGGGCTCGGGAAGAGCTTCGGCGGCGTCCACGCGGTCGACGGGGTGAACCTGCGGCTGTCCGGCGGCGAGGTCCTCGGCCTGATCGGGCCGAACGGCGCCGGGAAGACGACGCTGGTGGACCTGCTCGACGGCGCCCAGCCCGCCGACCGGGGCACGCTCACGATCCGGGGCCGCAAGCTCAGCGGGCCGCCGTCGCGGCGGGCCCGCGCCGGGCTCGCCCGGACGTTCCAGCACCCGCACCTCGCGCACGACCTGACCGTCCGGGAGAACATCCTGCTCGGCGCCGCCGCGCGCAAGCTCGCCGGGGTCGGCGGGCTCATCGCGGGGCTCGCCGCGGGCGCGTTCCGGCCGGCCGGGTCCCGGTTCGAGGGGACGCTGCGGCACGTCGCCGAGTCCCTCGAACTCGGCGACCTGAGCCGCCGCTGCGGCGACCTCACGCTCGGCGAGCAGCGGCTCGTCGAGGTCGCGCGGGCGCTCGCGCAGGACCCGTCGGTGCTGCTGCTGGACGAGCCGTTCGCGGGCGCCGACGCCAACGGCATCGCGGCGATCTCGGCGGCGGTCCGGAAGGTGCGGGCGGCGGGCTGCGGGATCATCCTCGTCGACCACAACGTGGACATCGTCGCGTCCCTGGTCGACCGGATCATGCTGCTGCGCACCGGCACGGTGGTGTTCGACGGCGACCCGGCCGAGTGCCTGGCGAGCCCCGAGATGCAGGACGTCTACTTCGGAACCGGTGGTGAGACCGTTGCCCCATGAACTGACCCTGCACGGTGTTTCGGTGCGGTACGGCGAGTCCGTGGCCGTGTCGGACGCGTCGCTCACCTTCACCGGCGGCGCCGTCACCGGCCTCGTCGGACCGAACGGCGCGGGCAAGTCGAGCCTGCTGCTCGCCGCGTACGGGTCCGTCGCGGCGACCGGACGGGTCACGCTGGACGGGGACGACATCAGCGGGTTGAGCGCCGCCCGGCGCGCCGGCCGCGGGCTGGCGATCGTCCCGCAGGGGCGGCAGATCTTCCCGCGCCTGACCGTCCGGGAGAACCTCCAGGTCATGGCGGACACGCTCGGGTTGAAGGGCGCCGAGGTCGAGACGGCGCTCGACCGGTTCCCGGTGCTGCGGGAGCGCGCCCGCGCGCTCGCCGGGGTGCTGAGCGGCGGCGAGCAGCAGATGCTCGCGGTGTCGCGCGCCCTGATGGGCTCGCCGAAGGCGCTGCTGCTGGACGAGATGTCCACCGGTCTCGCGCCGCTGATCGTGGCCGAGCTGATGGACACCGCCCGGCGGCTCGCCGAGGAGGGCACGGTGGTCGTGGTCGTCGAGCCGTCCATCGGCGCGATCCGCGACCGGCTCGACCGCGGCTACGTGCTGCTGCGCGGACAGGTGACGGGGCCCGTGGAGGGCGGCCGGGAGTTGGACGCCGCCTACCAGCGCGCCATGGGCGTCACGGCCGGGGAGGCGGAGGCGGTCCTCCACGCGGACTCGCGCGCGGGCTCGCCCGCGGACTCGCGCGCGGACTCGCGCGGGGCGTCTCACGCGGACTCGCACGCGGCGTCGCCGCCGGGTGGAAGATGAGACGCGCACGACGGCATCCGCATGACGAAACGCGCCATGCGGACATGACGACATCCGAGAGGACACGGACACGGTGGAGGAGACCGGCACCGGCACCCCGGAGCCGCGCGCGCAGATGCGCCAGCCGCGGGTCGCGGACCTGCTCGCCGACACGCTGCGGGCCCGCATCCTGCGCGGCGAGCTGCCCGACGGCAGCCTGCTGCCCAAGCAGTCGGACCTGCTGGAGGAGTTCGGGGTCAGCAAGCTCGCCGCGCGCGAGGCGCTGCGCATCCTGGAGACCGAGGGGCTGATCACCGTCCGGCGCGGCAACACCGGCGGGTCGGTGGTGCACGCGCCGAAGCGCGACAGCGTCGCCTACATGCTGGCGCTCGTGCTGGAGTCGCGGCAGGCGGCGCTGCCGGACGTCGGGTACGCGCTCCAGCAGATCGAGCCGTTCTGCGCGGCGCTGTGCGCGCAGCGCCCCGACCGGCGGACGGCCGTCGTCCCGGAGCTGCGGCGCGCGCACGAGAGCCTCGTGCACGCCGTCGAGACGGGGGACGAGAAGCGCGCGACGCCCGCGTCCCGCGAGTTCCACGAGGCGATCGTCCGGCTGTGCGGGAACGAGACGCTGTTCGTGGTGGCGGGCGCCCTGGAGACGCTGTGGACGGCGCAGGAGCGCGACTGGTCCGAGCACGCGACCCGCGCCGGGTTCTTCCCCGAGCCCGCGCTGCGCCGCCAGGCCCTGGACGAGCACGCGCAGGCGCTGTCGCTCATCGAGGAGGGCGACGCCGAGGGGGTCGCCCGGCTGCTGCGCGGGCATCTCCAGACGGCGCAGAAGTACCCGATGACGGGCGTCAGCGAGGACCAGCGCGTCCAGGCGACGCTGCTGCGCCCGCTGGTGCAGCCCGCCGAGCACGCGTGAACCCATTACTTACCACGTGGTAGAAAATGAGGGTGAGTGATATCGCCGGTCTCGTGCCCCTGCCCCAGCGAGTGACGCCGGTCGGAGGTGCGGTGCTCCGGCTGGGCGCCGAACCCCGGGTCGTCGTGCCGTCCGAGAGCCTGCGCGGGCTCGGAGAGGTCGTCGTGGACGTGCTCCGCACGCTGCACGGCGCCGAACCCGTCCTCCAGGTCGGTGGAGAGGGCGACCTCAATCTCGTGCTGCTGCGCGACCCGCCGGTCGCCGACGTCACGCGCGTCCAAGGGATCGATCCGCTGGACGAGGGCGATACCGGACGCGAGTTGTACGAACTGGACGTGCGTGAGCGCGGCGCCACCGTGACCGCGTCCTCGGCAGAGGGGTTGTTCAGGGGCGCTACTACGTTCGCGCAGCTGCTCCGGCCGGAGCAGGACGGCGGCGGCTTCGCGGCGTCCGGGACGCGGATAGCGGACGGCCCGGCGTGGGCCTGGCGCGGCCTGTCGCTGGACGTGGTGCGGCGGTTCTTCACCGTGGAGCAGGTCAAGCAGGTCATCGACCTGCTCGCCTTCTACAAGTTCAACGTGCTGCATCTGCACCTGTCCGACAGCCAGGCGTGGCGGCTGCAGATCGAGGCGTGGCCGCGGCTGACCGGCGACCTGCCGCACTACACGCAGGACGACTACCGGGAGATCGTCGCCTACGCGGCGGCCCGGTACGTCACCGTCGTGCCCGAGCTGGACATGCCCGGCCACGTGCTGGCGGCCGTCCGCGCGTATCCGGAGTTGCAGGGGGAGGCGAAGCCGCCGCACAAGTACCTCGCCTACCTCGATCCGCGCGCCGAGGTGGCGTTGCGGTTCGTCCGGGATGTGCTGGGCGAGGTCGCCGCGCTGACCCCCGGCCCGTACCTGCACCTCGGCGGGGACGAGGCGTTCGGCATGCCGGACGACCTGTACGAGCAGTTCGTCGCGCGTGCCCTGGAGATCGCGCGGGCGACGGGCAAGAAGGTCGCGGGCTGGCAGGAGACCGCCCGGTCGGGCGCGCTGACCCCGCGCGACATCGCGCAGGCGTGGATCGGGGCCGGCGACGAGTTCGACCTCGACGTGGCCCGTGCGAAGACCCCGCCCGAGCACCACGCGCTGCTGGAGGTCGTCGCGGAGACGTTCGCGCAGGCGGCGGGCGACGTCCCGAAGGCGGTCGCGGCCGGGACGCCGGTGCTCGCGTCCGCCAGCAGCTTCCTGTACCTCGACCGCCAGTACGCCGACGATTCGGTGGATGCCGCCCAGACCGGGCGCCGGACGGAGGTCGGCCACGACTCCTACCCGCGCCGCACCTGCCGCGAGCTGTTCGACTGGACGCCCGGCACGCTGACCGAGATCCCGGACGGCGCCCGCCTCGCCGGGGTCGAGGCGGCCATCTGGTGCGAGACCGTCAAGGACTTCGACGACCTCACGTTCCTGCTGCTGCCCCGGCTGGCGGGCATCGCGGAAAGGGCGTGGACGCCCGACCGCACCGCCTGGGACGACTACCGGCGGCGCGTCGCCGGCCACGGTGCCGGCTGGGACCGCCTCGGGCTCACCGGCTACTACCGCTCCGCCGACGTGTTCGCGCCATAGGAAGACGTGTTCGCGCCGTAGGAAGACGTGTTCGCGCCGTAGGAAGCGGCGCGCATCAACTTTTGCGTGTAGGAGTGCCGCGGCCGGGACGTCACCTCGGCTGCGGCGCCCGTCTCCACGATCTCGCCCTGGTGGACGACGGCGACCCGGTGGCTCACGACCCGGATCACCGCCAGGTCGTGCGAGATGAACAGGTACGCGACGCCCGTCTGCTCCTGCAACTCCAGGAACAGGTCGAGGACGGTCTTCTGCGTGGTGAGGTCGAGCGCCGACACCGGCTCGTCGCACACGATCAGCTTCGGGCCGATCGCGAGCGCGCGGGCGATCGCCACGCGCTGCCGCTGCCCGCCGGAGAACTCGCGCGGCAGCCGTCCTGCGGCGTCCGCCGGGAGCCGGACGCGGTCCAGCAGCTCGCCGACCCGTCGCCGTGCCTCCGCCCGGGTGCGGCCCTGGGCGAGCAGTGGCTCCGACAGCGTGTCGCCGATGGTCAGCGACGGGTTCAGCGAGGTGTACGGGTCCTGGAAGACGACCTGGATGTCGCGGCTCAGCGCACGCCGGCGCCGCGCCGACGCCCGCTCGATGCGCTCGCCCGCGAACGTGATCGCACCCGACTCCGCCGGGACGAGCCCCAGGATCGCCCGCCCGATCGTCGTCTTGCCCGACCCTGACCCGCCGACCAGCCCGACCGTCTCACCCGGCCGGACGTCCAGCGACACGCCCCGCAGCACCTCGTTGCGCGGCGCCCGCCGCCCCTTCCCGGGAAACGAGACCCGCAGCCCCTCGACCATCAGCAGTTCATCGTCAGCGGTCACGCCTGCCCGCCTTCCACGAGTGTCGGCCTTCACGCCTGCTTGCCTTTCGCGAGTTCTGCGGGGCGCCACGGTGCGCGGGTCGGGGTGTCGTCCAGGACGGCGGCCAGGAGTCGGCGCGTGTAGTCGTCGCGCGGGTCGGTCAGCACCTGCTCGGCGGGGCCCGTCTCTACGAGGCGGCCGTCGTGCATCACGGCGACGCGGTCGCAGATGTCCGCTACGACGCCGAGGTTGTGCGTGACCAGCAGCACGCCGAGGCCGCGCTCCCGCTGGAGGCGGCGCAGCAGCTCCAGCACCTCCGCCTGCACCAGGACGTCCAGCGCGGTCGTCGGCTCGTCCGCGATCAGCAGTTTCGGGTCGCACGAGATCGCCCCCGCGATGAGGACGCGCTGCGCCATCCCGCCGGAGATCTCGTGCGGGTACGCGCCGAACGTCCGCTCCGGGTCGGCGATCTCCACGGTCCGGAGCAGGTCGAGCGCGCGGCGCTTCGCGTCCGCCTTGGAGAGGCCGAGCTTGTACCGCATCGGCTCGACGAGCTGCGCGCCGATCGTGAAGGACGGGTCCAGGTTGCTCATCGGCTCCTGCGGGACGTACGCGATGACGTCGCCGCGCAGCGCCCGGTGCTCGCGCTCGGGGAGGCCGACGACCTCCCGTCCGTCCACGATCACGCTGCCGCCGCTGACGTGCCCGCCCTCGGGGAGGATGCCGAGGATCGAGAACGCCGTCTGCGTCTTGCCGGAGCCGGACTCGCCGACCAGCCCGACGATCTCGCCCTCCCGGACGTCGAGGTCGACACCGTGCACGACCTGCTTGGACGTCCCGTCGGCCAGCCCGTAGGCGACGGCGAGGCCGCGCACCGACAGCAGCGCGGAACCGGCGGTGCCGGTCTCGGGCGGGGGCGCTACGGCGGGGGCGCGGCGGCGGGCCGGGGGAGGTGCGCCGCGGTCTTCCAGCGCGTCCCGCAGTGCCCCCGCCAGCAGCACCAGGGACGCGCTGGTGAGCCCCAGCGCCAGCCCCGGCCACACGATCATCGAGGGCGCGCGCTCCATGTTCTGGAACGCCTCGTTCAGCATCGCGCCCCAGGTCGGGGTGTCGCCGCTGCCGATGCCGAGGAACTCCAGCCCGGCCTGCAGCCCGATCGCGAGCCCGGCGACCAGCGCGGTCTGGATGATGATCGGCGCGCGCACCACGATGAGCACGTGCCGCGCGACGATCCGCGGGTCGGTCAGCCCGGAGACCCGCGCCGCGTCCACGTACAGCTCGTTCCGGACGCCCGCGACGATGCCGCGCACCAGCCGGAAGAAGGACGGCGACACCAGCACGCCGAGGACGATCATCAGCACCCACACCGTGGAGCCGAGGATCGCGCGGGACGCCAGCAGCACCACCATCGCGGGCAGCGCCATCACGAGGTTGACCAGCCAGTTCGCCGCGGCGTCGAACCGTCCGCCCCGGTAGCCCGCCACCAGCCCGGACGGGACGCCGAGCCCGAGCGCGACCAGCAGCGCGATCACCGCGCCGCCGAGGGTGTTGCGGCCGCCGTGCAGCAGCCGCGACAGGACGTCCCGTCCGGCGGAGTCGAAGCCGAGCGGGTGCCCGCCGCCGGGGCCGCCGAACGAGTCGCGCAGGTTCGCGGCGTTCGGGTCCTGCGGGCTGAGCACCGGCGCGAGGACCACCGCGACGACGATGAGCAGCAGCACGGCCGCCGACACCGCGCCCAGCGGGTTCCGCAGCACTCTCCGCACGGCTTGCGGTGCTCTTCGCGGGGGGACGACCCCCCGCACCCCCCGGCTCGCTTCGCTCATGAGGACGCCCTCGCCTTCGGGTTCAGCCAGCCGATCATGACGTCCACCAGCAGGTTCACCGCGATGACGCCGATCACGGTGACCATGACCAGCGCCATGATCACGGGGATGTCGCCGCGGGTGGTGTAGGTGACGGTCATGCTGCCGATCCCGGGCAGCCCGAAGATCTGCTCGACCAGCACGGCGCCGCCGAGCAGGCCGACGAACTGCAGGCCGAGGACGGTCAGCGCGGGCGCCGCCGCGTTGCGCAGCACGTGCCGGAACAGGATCCGGGACGGCGGCAGCCCGCGCGCCCGCAGCGTGCGGACGTAGTCCTGCCGCAGCACGTCGATCACCGCGCCGCGCACCTGCTGCGAGACGCCGGCGACGCCCGCGACCGACAGCGACGCGATCGGCAGCGTGACCGTGGCCAGCCAGCCGGACGGCGACTCCGTCAGCCCCGTGTAGCCGATCGCGGGGAACCAGCGCAGCCGCACCGCGAACACCACGACGATCACCAGCGTGACGAGGAAGCCCGGCAGCGCGTACCCGATGACGCCGAGCACCTGCACGAACCGGTCGACCGCGCCGCGCCGGACGCCCGCCCACACCCCGAGCAGCAGCGACAGGACGGCCGTGACCAGCGTGACCCCGGCCATCAGGCTGAGCGTGACCGGCAGGCGGGTCGAGATCGCCTGGACCACGTCCTCGCCGGTGAACCAGGACGTCCCGAAGTCGCCCCGGACGGCGTGCGCCAGCCAGTCGGCGTACTGGACGAGGACGGTCCGGTCGAGGCCGAGTTCGGCGTTCTTGGCGTCCACCAGGTCCTGCGGCGCCTGCCCGCCGAGGATCTGCCGCCCGACGTCGTTGTCCGGGATCGACAGCAGCAGGTAGGACAGGACGGAGATCACGAACAGCAGCACCGCCCCCGCCGCGCCCCGGCGCGCGAGGAACCGCGTCACTTCGCCGGCGCGTAGTTGTAGACGGACGGCACCGCCATCCCGGCCTGCGGCGTGACCTTCACCGAGCCGTCCGACACGTGCAGGTACGTCATCCGGTAGAACGGCACGAACCACGCCTCCTTGACCAGGTGCTCGTTCAGCGCCTTCAGGTCGGTCTTCGCCTCCTCGGGCGACGCCTTCTGGATCTTCGGCAGCAGCCCCTGGACGGTCGCGTCGGTCGTGCCGAACATGTTGCCGACGCCGGGCAGGACGAGCCCGCCGATCGCGACCCAGTCGTTCGGGGACTGCCCGATGTTCATCACCATCGCCGGGTACTTGCGGTCGGTGTAGATCTTCTGGACCTGGGACGGGTCGATGACGTCCCAGGTCACCTTCACGCCGATGGCCTGGAGGTCGGACTGGAGGGACGCGGCGAGCGCGTCCGGGACGATCGCGGTGATACGCGGCAGCTTGAGGCTGAACCCGTCCGCGTACCCGGCCTGCTTGAGCAGCTCGCGGGCCTTCGCGGGGTCGTGCGGGTAGTAGGAGTCGAAGCGCTGGTCGTAGGCGGCGGTCTGCGTGCCGAAGATCTGGTCGGTGATCTGGCCGCGGCCCTGGCGGAGTTTGTCCAGCATCGTCTTGCGGTCGATGGCGTAGTTGAGCGCCTGCCGGACGCGGGCGTCGCCGAGCGCGGGGGCGATCTTCCCGTCGCGGTCGAAGAGCAGCAGGCCCTGGAAGTCGAACTCCTGCTTGGTCGTCTTCACCTTCGGGTCCGACTCGATGCGGGACTGCTGGTCGGCGGCCTGGAGGAGCGCGGTGTTGAGCTGGCCGGTCTTGAGGCCGTTCACGACCGCGGTCTCGTTGTTGAAGTAGTGGAACGTGAGCTCGTTGTAGGGGAGCTTGGCGCCCCAGTAGTCCGAGGCCCGCGTGTAGACCCACTTGGTGCCGATGGCCGTCCGCTTGGAGTCGAGGTCGTAGGGGCCCGTGCCGTCCGGCTTGGTCTTGAGGGGGTTGCCGGGCTTGGTGAAGTCGGCGGGGTTCGCCATCAGGCCGGCGGCGTCGCTGAGGTAGTACAGCATCGCCGGGTTGGGCTGGGCGAGGTGCAGGGTCACGTGCGTCTTGTCGACGACCTCGATGGACTTGACGTCGGCGAGGGTCTTGGCGGAGGCGCCCGTCCCCTTGGCGAAGCGCTCCATGTTCGCCTTCACAGCCGCCGCGTCGAACGGGGAGCCGTCGTCGAACTTCACGTCGTCGCGCAGGGTGAGCTTCAGCTCGGTGCGGTCGGCGCTGTACTCCCACTTGGTGGCGAGCATCGGACTGTACCGGCCGTCGGGTTCGCGCTTGATGAGCGTGTCGTAGACGGCCTGGAAGAACGGCAGCGCGCTGCCGGTGGCGTCCGCGGGGTCGAGGCTCTGCGGGAGCGTCAGCGTGGCGATGTCGAGGTTCGCCGAGCCGCCGGACTCGCCGCCGCCGGCGTCGGCGCAACCGGTGAGCGCCGTCGCGGTGACGCACGCCGCGAGCAGGGCGGTGCCTTTGATGATCTTCTTCATGACCCACTCCGATGTCCGGGCAGAACAGCCGATTCGACGGGGTTTCGACCGAGATTTCGGCGAGCATACAACCAAAACTAACCACGTGGTAGGTTTTGCGGTGACGAAACCTACCGCGTGGTCAGTTACGTGCCGCCCGCGGTCGGTCTCGTTGCGGTCGAGGCTGAGAGGCAGGCCGTACCGTTGGCGCTGCACCCGGAACGCACGCCGCGAACGGCCGAGGCGGCGCCGCCGATCCGGCGTGCCCCTTCCCCAGAACGCCGGAGATCCAGAGAGGCCCCTGCCGATGACCGAACAGACCCCCCGCAAGCTGACGAAGGGCGAGCGGACCCGGGCGAGCATCCTCGACTCGGCCACGGAGCTGTTCTCCAAGTCGGGGTTCCACGCGGTGTCGCTGCGCGACATCGCCGCGCACGCCGGGCTCACCCATGCCGGGCTGCTGCACCACTTCCCCGGCAAGGAGAGCCTGCTCATCAAGGTGCTCGGACGGCGGGACCGGGTGGACGCCCGGCTGCTGTTCGAACCCGAGGTGGGGGATCATCCCGAGAAGCTGCTCGGCATCATCGTCGGCATCGTCTGGCGCAACATGCAGACGCCCGGCCTCGTCGGGCTCTACGTGAAGATCTCCGGTGAGGCCGCCGATCCCGAGCATCCCGCGCACGACTACTTCGTCCAGCGGTACCGGGTGCTGCGGGAGCGGCTGACGCAGGCGCTCACCGCGCTGTTCGCCCAGGCCGAGCCGCCGCTCGCGCATGACCCCGCGCTGGTCGCGAGCCAGCTGCTCGGGCTGATGGACGGGCTGCAGACGCAGTGGCTCCTCGAACCGGAGGCCGTCGACATGCACGCGTCCGTCGTCGCGTTCCTGCGGCAGCTCGGCCTCACCATCGACTTCCCGTCCCCGCAGGACGCCGTCCCGTCCGGCGACTCACCGACCCGAGCCGATCCATGACCCGAGCCGATCCATGACCCGAGGAGTCACATGACCCAGCCCGAGCCGGTATCCGCGCCGGAGTCCGAGCCGGTATCCGCGCCGGTATCCGCGCCGGTATCCGCGCCGGTATCCGTCGCGGAGCTGACGCTGGAGGAGAAGGCGTCGCTCACGTCCGGGAGCAGCACCTGGCGGTCGACGGCCGTCCGCGACGTGGTGCCCGCCGTCACCTTCGCGGACGGTCCGCACGGCATCCGCCGGCAGGTCAGGGGCTCGGGGGACGCGCTGGGGCTCACCAACAGCGTCCCCGCCACCTGCTTCCCGCCGGCGGTCGCGCTCGGCTCGTCCTGGGACGCGGCGCTGGCACGGCGGGTGGGCGCGGCGCTGGCGCGGGAGGCGTCCGCGCTCGGCGCCGACGTCGTGCTCGGGCCCGGGGTCAACATCAAGCGGTCCCCGCTGTGCGGCCGGAACTTCGAGTACTTCTCCGAGGACCCGCACGTCACGGGCGTGATGGGCGCCGCCCTCGTCGCCGGGATCCAGTCGCGCGGGATCGGCGCCTGCGTGAAGCACTTCGCGGTCAACAACCAGGAGACCGACCGGATGCGGATCAGCGCGGACGTCGACGAGCGGACGCTCCGCGAGATCTACCTCGCCGCGTTCGAGCACATCGTGCGGGAGGCCGCGCCCTACTCGGTCATGTCGTCCTACAACAAGATCAACGGGGTGTACGCGAGCGAGAACCGCTGGCTGCTCACCGAGGTGCTGCGCGACGAGTGGGGTTTCGACGGGCTGGTCGTGTCCGACTGGGGCGCCGTCAACGACCGGGCCGGCGCGGTCGCCGCCGGGCTCGACCTGGAGATGCCGCCGACCCGCACCGACCAGGAGATCGTGGACGCCGTCCGGGACGGGCGGCTGGACGAGGCGTCCGTCACCCGGTCGGCCGCGCGGGTGCATGCGCTGGCGCGGCGCGTCGCGGCCGCCGAGCGGTTCGAGGACTGGGACGCCGACGCCCACCACGAACTCGCCCGGGAGGCGGCACGCGGGTCGGCCGTCCTGCTGAAGAACGAGCACGGCGTACTGCCGCTGTCGCCGTCCGCGCGCGTCGCGGTGATCGGAGAGCTCGCGCGGACCCCGCGCTACCAGGGCTACGGCAGCTCACACGTCGTCCCGACCCGCCTCGACTCGGCCTGGGACGCCCTGCGGGAGGGCGGGGCTGGTTTCGAGTTCGCCGCCGGGTACCGGCTGGACGGTGCGCCGGACGAGTCGTTGAAGCGGGAGGCCGTCGAACTCGCCGCCGAGGCCGACGTCGCGGTGCTGTTCCTCGGGCTGCCGGGGGCGGCGGAGTCGGAGGGCTTCGACCGGACGTCCATCGACCTGCCCGAGGTGCAGGTCGGGCTGCTGCGGGCCGTCGCGCGGGCGTGCTCGCGGGTCGCGGTGGTGCTCGCCAACGGGGGCGTCGTGGCGGTCGCGGAGTGGGAGTCCGACGCGGACGCGATCCTGGAGGCGTGGCTGCCGGGCCAGGCGGGCGGCTCGGCGATCGCCGACCTGCTGCTCGGCGCGTGCAGCCCGTCCGGGCGGCTGACCGAGACGATCCCGCACCGGCTCGCGGACGTCCCGTCCCACCTGCACTTCCCGGGCGGGGACGGCCACGTCGCGTACGGCGAGGGGCGGTACGTCGGCTACCGGTACTACGACACGCTCGACGTGGACGTCGCCTACCCCTTCGGCCACGGCCTGACGTACACGCGCTTCGCGTACTCCGACCTGGCCGTCACCGAGACGGGTTCGCATGCGTGGGAGGTCGAGTGCACCGTCACGAACGTCGGTGAGCGGGCCGCCGCCGAGGTCGTCCAGCTGTACGTGGCCTTCGACGAGGAACACCCGACCCGTCCGCGGCACGAACTGCGCGGCTTCGCCAAGGTCGAGCTGGAGCCCGGCGCCGGGACGCGGGTGTCGTTCACGCTGACCGGCCGCGACATCGCGTGGTGGTCGGTGTCGCGCGGCTGCTGGCGGATCGACGCGGGTTCGTTCACGGTGGAGGTCGGAGCCTCGTCCCGCGACATCCGGCTGCGGGAGGCGGTGACCGCCGCCGGGGACGGGCATGTGGACGCGCTCGGCCGGATGTCGACGCTCGGTGAATGGCTCGATCACCCGGTGGGCGGGCCGGTGCTCAGGGAGCGGATCGGGACGAGGCTGTCGGAGTCGGCCGATCTGCCGCCGGCGCTGTTCACGCTGGTGCGGGGCATTCCGCTGGCGAAGTTCAGCACCTTCGGGATCGGCCTGACTCCGGACGTCGTGGACGAACTCGTCGCCGCCGTCTCCGGGGGCGTTGCCGGTTAGAGGGTGGTGCCGGTTAGAGGCCTTGCCGGTTAGAGCGCGTGGCCGATTAGAGGGTGGTGTGGCCGGTGGCGATGTCGCCCAGGTGGCGGGCGCTGGGCTTGACCGTCCGGGCGAACGTCGTCCGGTCGACGGCCACCAGACCGAACGTCGGCGCGTAGGTGCCCCACTCGTAGTTGTCGAGCAGGGACCAGTGCAGGTAGCCGCGTACGTCGATGCCGTCCTCGATCGCCTCGTGCAGGCCGGTCAGGGCGGCGTCGGTGTACTCGGCGCGCTCCGCGTCGTCGGTGGTGGCGATGCCGTTCTCAGTGATCAGGATCGGTACGCCGGGGATGCGGTCCGCCGTGTGCCGGACGGCGTTGCCGAGCGCCGCCGGATAGAACTCCCAGCCGATGAGGGTGCGCCGGGCGTCGGCCGGGACGGGCAGCGCGCCGTCCCGGCCGATCAGGACGCGGGTGTACGCCTGGACGCCGACGAAGGCGTCGTCCGCCGCGACGTCGAGGAACTGGTCCTCGCGGGACCAGGCCCAGTCGTCGCATTCGGCGTCGGCGCCGTCGACCGGCTCGAAGTTCTGGTTGGCGATCGTCCAGCCCGTCTTGAAGCCGGTGAGTTCTTCGCGGGCGGCGCGGTGCGCGGCGATCAGCGCGTCCGCCACGGCCTGGTCGGGCGGGGGCATCGCGCCGGCGACGTTCTCTTCGCGCTTCTCCGCCTTCACCATGTTCGCCATCATCGCGAGCATGTTCGGCTCGTTGATGGTGCAGATCCATTCGACGCCGTCCAGGATCGGCAGGACGGCTCGCACGTAGCGCCGGAATCGGTCGGTCGCCTCTGGGGACGTCCAACCGCCGGTCTTTTGGAACCAGAGGGGAGTGGTGAAGTGGTGGAGCGTCACTACGGGTGTGAGGCCACGCTCTAGACAGCCCTCGATGATTCGGCGGTAGTGCGCCAGTTCGGCTCGTGAGATATGGCCTTCCACGGGCTCGATGCGCGCCCACTCGATGCTGAAGCGGTAGGCGTTGAGGCCGAGGCTTCGGACGATGTCGAGGTCCTCCGGCCAGCGGTGGTAGGAATCGCAGGCGTCCCCGCTGCGGTCGGGGAGGAACCCGCCGGGCCTGTTCTCCAGGGCCCAGAAGTCGCTGCCCGTGTTGTTGCCCTCGGTCTGGTGGGCGCTGGTGGCCGCACCCCAGAGAAATCCGTCCGGGAAAGTGCGCACGCTGCCTCCTCTGTGGCTCTGGCGTCAAAACTTACCACTTGGTAAGGTTTCGCCGCTTCCCTTCTCCCCCTGGAGCCGCCGTATGCGTCAACGCCTGCGTCCGCGTCCGCGTCCGCGTCTGAGCCCGAGTCTGCGCCTGCGTCTGCATCTGCGTCTGCGTTCGCGTTCGTGCTTCGCCGCAGCCTTGCCCATTCCGATGCTGGCCACGACCTTGGTCGCCGTCCCTGCCGTCCCTGCCGTCCCTGCCGTCCCTGCCGTCCCTGCCGTCCCTGCCGTCTCTGCCGCTTCGGCGGAGGCCGGATACTCGATGCGATCCGTCAGCCTTGACGTGAAGGTCGGGCCTGGCCGTGATCAGCCGTGCAGGGTCGTCGCCGACCTGTACGAACCCGCCGGCACCGGCCGGGCCCCGGCGGTGCTGACCACGAACGGCTTCGGCGGCTCCAAGGACGACCTGGCCGGGACGGCGAAGGCGTTCGTTCGGCAGGGATACGTCGTGCTCGCCTACTCCGGCCTGGGAGCGGGCGGGAGCACGTGCCGCATCACGCTCGACCATCCCGACTACGACGGTGTCGCCGCCCGCCACCTGGTGAGCTTCCTCGCCGGTGCGATCGCGGCATCGGACGGAACGCGCGTAACGTCCGTCCGGTTGGACGGTCCCGGCGATCCCCGAGTGGGCATGATCGGCGGCTCGTACGGCGGCGGCGCCCAGTTCGCCGCCGCCGGCATGGACGACCGGATCGATGCGCTCGTCCCCATCGACACCTGGCATGACCTGCGCTACGCCCTGGCTCCCAACAATGAGCTGGCGTCGTCGTCAGGGCGGCTGGCTTCCGCCGGGCCCGGCGCGACGAAACTGCTGTGGGGCCTCGGTTTCTTCGCCCTGGGCGCCTATCGGGGCGTGAGCGAGGCGAAGACGGACCCGTCCCGTCTCATGGGCTGCCCCAACTTCCCGACCGCCCTCTGCCAGGCCGTCGCGGAAAGCCTCATCTTCGGCACGCCGCGCTCGAACAGTCTGGCCTACCTGCGCGCGGCCTCGGTCACGTCGTACGTCTCGCGGATCAAGGCGCCGACGCTGCTCGTCCAGGGCCAGACCGACACCCTGTTCAACTTGCAGGAGGCCGCCGCGACGTACCGGGACCTCAAGGCGCAGGGCACGCCGGTCAAGATGATCTGGCACTCCGGCGGCCACAGCGGACCGAACGCCGCCGGCGACCTGGATCTGGAGAACCCGACCGCGAACTACGTTGGCCGCCGGGCTCTAGCGTGGTTCGCGCACTACCTCAAGGACTCGCCTACGGGGACCGGCCCGGCGTTCGCCTACTTCCGTCCATGGGTTTCGTATGACGGTGATGCGGCTCCTGCCTACACGAGCGCGCCCGTTCGTACGCAGCGGTTCTACCTCTCCGGTAAGGACCGCCTAGTCTCGTCCCGATCCAAGGTGAGGAGCGGTCGGACGTCCTATAGCAACCCGCTCGGCGCATGGCCGACGTCCTTCTCCGAGTTGTCGTTGTTCCAGGACGCGCTCAACGACATCCCGCCGGCCGACGCACCGGGCACCTTCGCCGCCTGGACTTCGACGCCCCTGCCCCGAAACCTGGACGTCGTCGGCTCGCCCACTCTTTCGGTCCGGCTCTCGTCGCCCGCCGCTGCCTGGTCGCAGAGCCGGGGCGCAGACGGCCGCTTGGTCTTGTTCGCAAAGCTCTACGACGTGGCCCCGGACGGCACCGCCACGCTGGCGCGCCGACTCGTCTCGCCGGTGCGCGTCACCGATGTGCGGAAACCGTTGAAGGTCGCGCTCCCTGGCATCGTCCACCGGTTCCCGGCTGGCCACCGTCTCCGGGTGGTGATCGCGTCGAGCGACCTGAATTATCTGGGGAACCGGGCCGTCCTACCGGTCACCGTTCAAACCACCCCGAAGACTCCCGGCACCCTCACCCTTCCGGTCGGATAGCCGGTGGTGGGCTGCAATTTCGCCGTCCTTTGATACTGGTGCTGCCGAGCAGCGTGCTAGTCGTCCATTGACTGGACGGTAGGTGGATGGTTGGACGGTGCCCGCCGCCGGGCTGATCTCCGAAAGTCGTTCCCGCTGATGCAGGATCATTTCGGATTGCGTCCTTGGAAGCCCGTATTGGGTTGCTCGATCGAAGTCTGGGCGTCCCGGTACCCTCTCATGCCGGGAATCGTGGTGGGGGCGGCGCTGCGTACGGGGCCGCCCCTCCAAAGTCAAGGGCGCCTTCGGCGTCGCTTCGCGATGGGACTCCGTCCCACCCTTGACTTCGGAGCCTCTGCGGCCCCTGAGCGCAGCTTTCGTCGGGCAGGCTCCGCCTGCCCTCTGCCCGACGCGCCGCCCCCACCCCAACCAGAACCACCAACCAGAAACACACAACGACAACACCCGGCAGGACAACGAAATCGAAATGCCCGAAATGGGCCTTTGTGAATAACGGGATACCCGTTGATCAACAAGACTCGAAAAGAATCATGGAAGAATTCCGGCCCGAAAGGGTGAAAGGGTGCCCGGCCGGATATCATGGGGGGTATGAGTTCAATCGCGGTCGACCTCGATGCCGCGTCCACCATGGAATTGGTGCACGCGGCATCGGCGATCGCCGCCGAACTCGCCTCCCGTACCGCACCCGACTCGGCGGCGGTGTGCATTGACCTCACCGAAACCCTCGCCGCCGCCACCGATCTGCATGAAGCCGCCCTGTCGCGATTGATCGGCACCGTCGACCGGACTCGCGAAGTGCAGCGGTGGGGTTTCCCCTCCACCCGGTCCTGGCTGCGGTCCCGCCTCGGTATGCGCGAAGCCCGCGCCAAGGAGCGCCTCACGCTGGCCCGCCAGGCCCACCGTCTGCCGGAGATGACCGAGCGGTGGGCCACCGGCGAACTGTCGGCCGGGTACGCCGCCACCATCGCCGACGCAGTCACCCGCCTCGACGACCACGACTGCGGCCGGGCCGAGACGATCCTGCTGGGCATGGTCGACCAGGGCTTCTCCGCCGGGAAGATCGCCGGCTTCGGCAAGCGGATCCGCGAGGTCATCGCCGAACGCGACGGCACCGAGCAGGCCCCCGAAGACGTGACGCGCGGGTATGAGCGGTCGTGGATCGACTCGACCCGCTCCCTGGACGGCGGCCGCTACATCAAGGGCTGGCTCAACGCCGAAGACGCCGCGATCTTCGACGGCACCCTCGCGCCCTTGGCCAAACCCGCCGGAACCGACGACCACCGCGACCTGTCCGAACGCACCGCCGCCGCACTCACCACAGTCCTGTCGGGCGGGCACAGGGCCACCCGCGTCACCGTCATCTGCGACCTGGACACCCTCACCGGCGCCACCACCCCCGCCCGTCTCACCGACGGCACCCCCATCCCGGCCGCCCAAGCCCGCCGCATCGCGCTCAACGCCGGAGTCTCACCCCTCCTCCTGGGACGCGGAAACCTGCCCCTCTACCTCGGCCACAAGGTCCGGTTCGCCACCGCTCCCCAACGCCAGGTCCTGGAAACCCTGTACGCCACCTGCGCCGTCGCGGGGTGCGAGGTGCCCGGGACGCTGTGCGAGGTCGACCACGTCCACGGCTGGGCCCTCGGCCGCAGCCCCACCGACATCGACAAGCTCGCCCTCACCTGCGGCTGGCACAACCGCTACAAACACACCCACCCCGACCGGCTCCACATCACTAAAGCACTCGACGGCCGCTACACCTACCGCCTCCACCCACCCCGCACCGGCACCGGTGCAGGTCGGGCCACAGGCCCACCACCCTGGGGCAACACACCGGCCAGCCACCCACCCCCAACCAGCCAAGCCGCATAACCGCACGCCCCGGCCCGTCCCGGGCCGACCAACCCTTGTGGGCGAAGGCCCTCCAACCCGGCGCCCGCCACGCCCGTCACGCCCGCCACGCCCGCCACGTGTGCCGCCAGCCCCGCTGGCCCAGCTGGCCCCAGGCCCACCGCCGTGGACCACCATCCCCGTCAGCTGCCCACCCCCAACAAGCCGAACCGCATAACCGCACGCCCCGGCCCGTCCCGGGCCGACCAACCAGTGCGGGTGGAGACCGTCCACCTCGGCTGGCCGTCCACCCCGGCTGGTCGCCCGCCCCACTGGCCCCAGGCCCACCACCGTGGGGCAACGCACCGGCGGGTCACCCACCTCCGACAAGCCGAGCCGCATAACCGCACGCGCCCGGCCCGCCGAACCAGTGTGGGTGGGGACTGTCCACCTCTGGCTGGCCGTACCGTGCCCCGGGCCCATCGCCGTGGGGCAACGCACCGGCGGGTCACCCACCTCCGACAAGCCGAGCCGCATAACCGCACGCGCCGGGAAATGTGATGATATGGCCACGGACTGTGAAACTGGTGGTGCGGGTCAAGCTGCTGCCGACGTCCGAGCAGGGGGCGGCACTGGTTGACATCCCTGTGCCGGGTCAACACCGCCGCCAACCACGTGGCGGCCGTGGCCTTCGAGGAGTTCGGGCTTCGCGGCCGTGAACTGCCCTTGCGGAGGCTGTGCTACGGCGAGCTCAAAGTCGCCGGCTCGGCGTCCAGGCCGCCCAGCACGTGATCAAACGGGTCGTGGACGCCTATAACACCCTGCGCGGCACCATCCGCAACGGCCGCCTCGGCGGCCCGGTATCGAAGCGGGCCGCAAGGCTGAGTCCAAACCCATCGCCTTACGCCTTGATGCCGCGCCCCCTTCGACGACCGCAACCTTTCTTGGCAGCTGGACGTCGGGACCGTAAGCATCTGGGCGGTGGCCGCGCAGTCCGAGAGCCTCAAGTTCGCCTGCTCCCCCGACCAGGCCAAGACATTGACCGCGCACCGTAAGGGCGAATTGGACCTGGGCCACCGGGACGCCACATGGTTCTTGCTCGCCACCTGCGACGTCCCCGAACCGGACGTCCACGAGCCCGCCGACTGGGTCGGGGTGGACCGCGGCATCGTCAACCTGGCCAGCACCAGCGACGGCGACAACCATCAGGGCCGGGTCGTCCCTGCCGCCTTGCTGGAGCGTGTTGTCCGCAGTGGCGTCCGCGCTGGGCGGGCGAGTCCTCGCTAGTGGCGCTCCGGCCTCATCACGGGTGCGTCCGGTGCCGTGAGTTTTGGGCCCTGGTTCGTGCTTGGGTTTCGCGTCGTCGGCGAGTGTGCGGCCTTGCCGCCGTACTCGGGGCGGACGTGTCTGGTCATGCTGTCTTGGCGGTCCTCTTGGTGGGGCGGACGTCGTGGTGAGCTGGGATATTTGAACGTGTTCAGTTCTGCGGGTTAGGGTCGTCGCAGTCGGTGGAGGGGGAGTGGGATGCGGGTTGTGATTCCCGGGGGGACCGGGCAGGTCGGGACGGTTCTGGAGCGGGCCCTGACTGCGGCGGGGCATGAGGTCGTCGTTCTGACCAGGGCGCCTGCGGGGCCTCGTCAGGTCGGGTGGGACGGGCGGACGCTCGGTTCCTGGGCGCGGGTGGTCGATGGCAGCGATGTGGTGATCAACCTGGCCGGGCGAAGTGTGAGTTGTCGCTACACGCCCGCCAATCTGCAGGAAATGATGGACTCGCGCGTCCACTCCGCCCAGGTTGTGGGGGAGGCGATCGCAGGTGCGGCTCGTCCGCCCAAGGTGTGGTTGCAGATGAGTACGGCCACCATCTACGCGCACCGGTTCGACGCTGCCAATGACGAGGTCGGCGGGGTCATCGGCGGGGGCGAGGCGGGGGTGCCGAAGTACTGGGGTTACAGCGTCAAGATCGCTCGTCACTGGGAGCGGGCGCAGGAGGCGGCTGAGACTCCGGAGGCTCGGAAGGTCGCTTTGCGGGCGGCCATGGTGATGAGTCCGGATCGGGGCGGGGTGTTCGACGTCCTGTCGTGGATGGCCCGGCTCGGGCTCGGGGGGCCGGTCGCCGGGGGTGCGCAGTTCGTGTCCTGGATCCATGACCTGGACTTTGTCCGGGCGGTCGAGTTCCTGATCGAGCGGGACGATCTTTCGGGGGCGGTGAACCTCGCCTCGCCGGGGCCGTTGCCGCAGCGGGCGTTCATGCGGGCGCTGCGGACGGCCTGGGGTGTGCCGGTCGGGTTGCCCGCCACCGCGTGGATGGCGGAGATCGGGGCGCTCGTGATGCGGTCGGACACCGAGTTGCTGCTGAAGAGCCGGCGGGTCGTGCCGGGGCGGCTGGTCGGTGCCGGGTTCGAGTTCGAGCACGGCGAGTGGTCCGACGCCGCCCGGGAGCTTGTGCGGAGGGCTCGGGTGCGGGCATGACGGTGGGGTGGACGACCCTTCGCGGCGGGAAGGCCGCCGGCTCGCGCTCTGGACGGTCCTGCGCACGGCGCTGACCACGGCGTTCCTGCTGGCGGCCTACTTCGTGGCGCCGCTGAACAGGGCTTTCACGGTGCTCAGCGGTGTGGTGCTGGGGGCGGTCCTGGCCGTCCTCGCCGTGGTCGTCTGGTGGCAGGCGCGGGCGATCGTGCGGCATCCGGCGCCGCGATTGCGTGCCGTCGAGGCGCTCATGACGTCGGCTGCGCTCTTTCTCGTCGCGTTCTCCACCAGCTACTGCCTGATGGGGAACGGGGTATCGTCCGAGTTCTCCGAGCGGCTCACGCATGTGGACGCTCTGTACTTCACCATGACGGTCTTCTCGTCGGTCGGTTTCGGCGACATCGTTCCGGTGTCGCAGGCGGCGCGGGTGCTGACGACCGTGCAGATGGTCGGGGACCTGGTGTTCCTCGGTCTCGCCGCGAAGGTGTTCCTGGAGGCGATGCGCCGGGGCGTCGAGCGGCGGGAAGGCCGGTGACCAGGGGTTTCCGGGAGCGTGCCACGGGCACGTGTTTGACCGTTGCCAGGACGTGTCATTCGATGACCGGGGGGTTCCGAGATGACCTCGGGATGGTACGGGCCCAGTGGGATGGATCCGTTCGAGGAGATGCTCGCCCGCTTCTTCGGGGCGCGGGCGCACCGGCGGCCGCAGGAGCGGATCAGCATCGCGCGGCTGATGAGCGAGCCGGCGCGGGAGTTGGTGCGGGACGCGGCGGCGCAGGCGGCGCAGTGGGGCAGCGTCGATCTGGATACCGACCATCTGCTGTGGGCGGCGACGCGGCAGCAGGGGACGCGGCAGTGGATCGCGCGGGCCGGCGCCGACCCGGACAAGATCAAGGAGGAGATCGAGGGGCACGCGCGGCGGGGCGAGCCGCGGGACGTGCCGCCGGAGCTGACTCCGTCCGCCAAGCGGGCGCTGCTGGATTCGCATCAGGTGTCGCGGGCGCTCGGGTCGTCCTATATCGGGCCTGAGCATGTGCTCTTCGCGCTGGCGCTCGATCGCGGGTCGAGTGCTGGGCGGATCCTTGATCATGAGCATGTGACGCCCGACTCGCTGCAGCAGGCGGCGACCGGGGGCGGGACGGGGCAGCCGCCCGGCGGGGGCGGCGGCGGGCAGCCGTCCGAGACGCCGACGCTGGACGAGTTCGGCCGCGATCTGACCGCGCTGGCGCGGGAGGGGCGGATCGACCCGGTGATCGGGCGGCACGAGGAGATCGAGGAGACCGTCGAGGTCCTGTCGCGGCGCACCAAGAACAACCCGGTGCTGATCGGCGACCCGGGGGTCGGGAAGACCGCGATCGCCGAGGGGCTCGCCCAGCGGATCGTCGACGACGATGTGCCGGAGACGCTGCGCGGCAAGCGGATCGTCCAGCTGGACCTGAGCGGCGTGGTCGCGGGCACCCGGTACCGGGGCGACTTCGAGGAGCGGCTGAAGAAGGTCGTGGACGAGATCCGCGAGCACGCCGACGAGCTGGTCGTGTTCATCGACGAGATCCACACGATCGTGGGCGCGGGCGGCGCGGAGGGCGCGGTGTCCGCCGGCAACATGCTGAAGCCGCCGCTGGCGCGCGGCGAGCTGCACGTGGTGGGCGCGACGACGATCGACGAGTACCGCCGCAACATCGAGAAGGACGCGGCGCTGGAGCGGCGGTTCCAGCCGATCCTGGTGAGCGAGCCGAGCGTCGACGACAGCATCGAGATTTTGCGCGGGCTGCGGGACCGGTACGAGGCGCACCACGCGGTGCGGTTCACCGACGAGGCGCTGGTCGCGGCCGTGGACCTGTCCAGCCGGTACCTGCCCGACCGGTTCCTGCCGGACAAGGCGATCGACCTGATCGACCAGGCGGGCGCGCGGGTGCGGCTGCGCTCGGGGACGCGGGACGGCAGCCGGCGGGAGCTGGAGCAGCGGCTCGACCGGCGGCGCCGGGAGAAGGACCAGGCCGTCTCCGACGAGGACTACGAGAAGGCGTCGGAGCTGCGCGACGAGATCGCCCGGCTGGAGAAGGACCTGGAGACGGCGCGCGACGACAACGCCCCCGTGACCGTCCCCGAGGTGACGACGGAGGACATCGCCGAGGTCGTGTCCCGCATCTCCGGGGTGCCGGTCACGCAGCTCACCGAGGTCGAGCGGGAGCGGCTGACGCGGCTGGAGGAGCATCTGCACCAGCGCGTCGTCGGGCAGGAGGACGCGGTGGCGGCGGTGGCGCGGGCCGTCCGGCGGTCGCGTGCGGGCATGGGCGACCCGGACCGTCCGATCGGCGGGTTCCTGTTCCTCGGGCCGACCGGCGTCGGCAAGACCGAGCTGGCGAAGGCGCTCGCGGAGGCGCTGTTCGGCAGCCGGGACCGGATGATCCGGTTCGACATGAGCGAGTTCCAGGAGCGGCACACCGTCAGCCGGCTGATGGGCGCCCCGCCCGGATATGTCGGGTACGAGGAGGCGGGGCAGCTGACGGACGCCGTCCGGCGGCAGCCCTACTCGGTGGTCCTGCTGGACGAGATCGAGAAGGCGCACCAGGACGTGTTCAACGTGCTGTTGCAGCTTCTCGACGACGGGCGGCTGACGGACGCGCAGGGCCGTACGGTCGACTTCCGCAACACCGTGGTGATCATGACGAGCAACCTGGGGTCGGAGCTGATCACCGGCACCACCGAGATCGGGTTCGGCACGGCGAGCGGGGAGGGCAGCGCGCTCAGCGACCGGATCATGCGGCGGCTGCGCGAGTCGTTCCGGCCCGAGTTCCTCAACCGGATCGACGAGATCATCGTGTTCCGGCGGCTGGAGGCGGGGCAGCTGCGGCAGATCACCGACCTGCTGCTGGACGAGACGCGCCGCCGCCTGCGCGCGCAGGACGTCGACGTCGACTTCACCCGGGAGGCCGTCGACTGGCTCGCCGAGCGCGGCTACCAGCCCGAGTTCGGCGCCCGGCCGCTGCGCCGCACGATCCAGCGGGAGGTGGACGACCAGCTCGCCGACCTGCTGCTGTCCGGCGACCTGGAGCACGGGCGGCATGTGGAGGTGTCCGCGGTGAACGGCGGTCTCCAGTTCGACGTGACGACCGAGTAAGGGTTATTGTCCTCCTGTAAGCCTTACAGGAGGACGTCTGATGCTCATCCCGATCGCTGATTACGCGAAGGGTGCCGAGGTCGCGAACGCGCTGGTGGCGACCTCGCCCGAGGTGCGGGGGAGCGAGGTGCTGGCGGACGTGGGCGCGCTGGCCCCGCTCCTTCCGCCGTCGCTTGGATTCCGGGCGCCCGAGGCCGGAGATGTGGAGAAGGTCCGCTTCCTGCGGCGCGAGGTGCGTGCCGTGCTGGAGGCCGAGACCGAGGAGCGGGCGGTGGAGGGCGCGGCGCTGCTCGCCGGGCACGCCGGGCTCGCGCCGGTGCTGCGCCGCGACCCGTCCGGCCGCTGGCAGTGGTACGTGCCGACGGTCCGGGACGCCTCGCTCGTCGGGGAGGTGGCCGCCGTCGCGGGCGTCGCGCTGCTCGGCCTCGTCCGGGCGCTCGGCCACGAGCGGTTCCGGGCCTGCGAGGCCCCCGGCTGCGCGGGCGTGTTCGCCGACGCCAGCCGCGCCGGGCGCCGCCGCTACTGCATGCCCGAACGGTGCGGGAACCGGCTGAACGTCGCCAACCACCGCGCCCGCCGCCAGGCGGTGACCTCATGACCGCTCGCGACGACGTGACCGCCCCGCTCGACGGCGCGATCCGGCTGCCGGACGGCGCCTGGGTCCGGGGGCGCGGGCTCCGCAACCCGGCGCCGGGCGGGCCCGAGCCCGCGTTCGGCCTCTACCTGGGCACCGCGAAGCTGCGGCAGCGGCACGAGGCGGAGCTGCGCTGGGAGGCCGCCTGGCTCGACTGGCCCGACTTCCGGCTGCCGCGCGACCGGGACGAGGCCGTCCGGCAGATCCGCGCCCTGCACGAGCGGGCCAGGGCCGGCGAGGCGGTGGAGGTCGCCTGCGGCGGCGGCATCGGCCGCACCGGCACCGTCGTCGCCTGCCTGGCCGTCCTCGCCGGGGTGGAGCCGTCCGGGGCGGTCGCCTGGGCGCGCGAGCACCATCACCCGCGCGCCGTGGAGACGCCCTGGCAGCGCCGCTGGGTCGGCCGCTTCCCGGCCGGCGGCTAGGCGCCGAGGATCAGGGTCGCGGCGTGCTCGCCGATCATCATGCTGGGGGCGTTGGTGTTGCCGCCGATGATGCTCGGCATGATCGACGCGTCCGCGACCCGGAGCCCCTCGACGCCGCGCACCTTCAGCGCCGGGTCGACGACGGCGCGCTCGTCAGAGCCCATCCGGCAGCTGCCCACCGGGTGGTAGACGGTCGTGGCGCGGTTCGGCAGCTCCTTCGCCAGCGCGGCGCGGTCGGGGTAGGACGGGCCGGGCGACAGCTCCGCCTTGACGTCCCCGGCGATGATCTTGTTGTTCATCACCTCGCGGACCAGCTCGATGCCGTCCAGCAGCAGCCGGGCGTCGTCGGGGTCGGACAGGTAGCCGGGGTCGATCACCGGCGCGGCGGCCGGGTCCGCGGAGGCCAGCCGGACCGTGCCGCGGCTCTTCGGGTAGATCAGCGTCGGCATGATCGTGAGCGCGGGCCGCTTGTCGACCTTGTGCCGCACCGGGGCGTCCTGGTTCGGGAACGGGTACGACCACGGCAGCGCGTGGATCTGGATGTCGGGGACGTCCCCGGCCTGCCCGCTGCGGACGAACCCGACCGCCTCGAACACGCTGCGGGCCACCCACGTCCCGCCCTTCGTCCACTCCTTGGCGACGCCCTTGGCGAAGTAGGGCGCGGTGCCCTTGTGCCGGGCCGTGTCCATGATGAACGTCATCGGCACGAACATGTGGTCGTGCAGGTTGTCGCCGACGGGCAGGTCCGCGTGGACCTCGATGCCGTGCTCCCGCAGGTGCGCGGCGGGCCCGACGCCGGACAGCATCAGCAGGTGCGGTGACCCGAACGCGCCCGCCGCCAGGATGACCTCCTTGGACGCCCGGATCGTCCCCTTGCCCTTCTTGGTGACGACCTCGACGCCCGTCGCGCGGCCCTTGTCGATCGTCACGCGGCCGACGGTCGCGCCGGTCAGGACGGTCAGGTTCGACAGGCCGTGGTCGTCCAGGTAGCCGACGGACGAGCTGTAGCGCAGGCCCTTGTCGACGCTCTGCTGGAAGATGCCGGCGCCTTCCTGCTCCTCGCCGTTGTAGTCGTCGTTCCGCTTCACCCCGGCCGTCTCGATCAGCGACTCGATGAACGCCTCCGACGCGGGCGTCAGGTCGCGCTGCCGGGTCACCTGGATCGGGCCGCCGGCGCCGCGCAGCTCGCTGGCGCCGTCCTCCCAGTTCTCCATGCGCTTGTAGCTGGCGAGGACGTCCTCGTAACCCCAGCCGGGGCAGCCGTCCGCCGCCCAGTCGTCGTAGTTCTTGCGGTGCCCCCGCACGAACAGCATCCCGTTGATCGACCCGGAGCCGCCGAGGACCTTCCCGCGCGTCTGCGGGATCTTCCGGTCGAGCGCGCTCCCCTGCGGGGTGCTGTAGAAGCCCCAGTCCAGCTTCTTCTTCAGCTGCGGGACGTTGTGGAAGACGGCGATCAGCCCCGGCTTGCGGACCAGCGGCGTCCGGTCCGGGCCGCCCGCCTCCACCAGGACGACGCTCGCCCCCGAGTCGGCCAGTCGCCGCGCCAGCACGCACCCGGCGCTCCCGGCCCCCACCACGACGTAGTCAGCGGTCTGGTCCATGTCTTCCTCTCAGCGGCGCCCGCGCACGCGCGGACGACCCCAGTCGAGGGCCCGCGCCTGGCCCGGTCGGCGCCGCCGTGAGGGCGACTAATGGGTGCGCCGATCGTAGAAGGACCGGAATGCGACGCCAACCCCTGTCCCAATGACCGGAATCCCCGCGCGTACTACCGGACGGGGGCTGGCCCCACCCCGGGGAAGGGAGAGCACACCAGTGTGCCGGGGAGCGCGCCTGCCTAGCGTCTGAGACATGACCAGAACGCACCGGATCATCGCGCTGCTACTGGGAGCCGCCGCGATCGCGGCCACGGCCGCTGCGCCGCCGGCACGGGCCGACCGCGCGCGCTGCGGCGACCACGAGGACCTGCGAGCGGCCCTGGAGCGCATGACGGGCGTCCACGGCCTGACGGGTGCGGCCGTGCGGGTCGACGACCCCCGCTGCGGGACGTGGACGCACGCGAGCGGCGTCGCCGACCGGCGGACGGGCCGCCCGATGAGCGCCGGCCTGCGGGGACGGATCGGCAGCATCACCAAGACGTTCACGGCGACCACCGTCCTCGCGCTGGCGGCGGAGGGCCGCGTCCGGCTGGACGCGCCCGTCGAGCGCTACCTCCCCGGCCTGCTCGACGGCAACGGCTACGACGGACGGAAGATCAC
Source organism: Actinomadura sp. NAK00032 (assembly GCF_013364275.1). Taxonomy (NCBI): domain Bacteria; kingdom Bacillati; phylum Actinomycetota; class Actinomycetes; order Streptosporangiales; family Thermomonosporaceae; genus Actinomadura; species Actinomadura sp. NAK00032. The sequence continues at coordinate 557,588 of NZ_CP054932.1, forward strand.
CGTCCGGAGTCTGCTGCGGCACACCAGCGGCCTGCCCGACCATATGGACACCTTCAAGACCATCGACGACTTCCGTTTCCGGCATTTCGAGCCGGAGGAGCTGGTCGCGCGGGCGCTGACGCTGTCGGCTCCCGAGCCCGACTGGTACTACTCCACCACCAACTACGTGATCGCCGGGCTCATCGTGGAGAAGGTCACGGGCCACGCGGTGGAGGACGAGGTCTCGAAGCGGATCATCAGGCCGCTGCGGCTGCGCGACACCTACTGGCCCGGTGACGAGACCTGGATCCGGGGCCCCCACGCGCGCGGCTACGTCCGCGAGACTGACGGCACCTACACCGACTACACCGCGTTCAACGTGTCGGCCGCGGGGGCGGGCGGGGCGCTCATCTCCAACCCGCGTGACGTCAGCACGTTCTTCGGGGCACTGATGGGCGGACGGCTGCTGCCCCCGGCGATGCTCGCGGAGATGAAGCGGACCGTCGCCGCCGACCCCGACCGCCTCTGGGAGAACGCGCGGTACGGCCTCGGCCTGGCCCGGACGGAGCTGCGCTGTGGCGGCGCCTGGTGGGGCCACGTGGGCGGCAGCGAGGGCTACACGACGATCTCGGGCGTGGCGGCGCCGTCCGGTCGCCGCGTCGCCGTCGCCTTCAACCAGAGCCCGCCCAACAGGGAAGCGATCAACGACGAGCTGGAACTCGTCCAGACCGCCCTGTGCGGCGAAGCGGCATGAAGGTGATTCGATCGGCCGGTGTCAGGCGTCGTAGTCGACGGTGAGCTGCGGGGTCGCCGGGATCGACTGGCAGGTCAGGACGTAGCCCGCCTCTACCTCGGCCGGGTCGAGGGCGAAGTTGCGGCGCATGTCGACCTCGCCTTCGACGACCCTGGCTCGGCAGGTGCCGCACACGCCGCCCTTGCATGCGAACGGCAGGTCCGGGCGGACGCGCTGGGCGGAGTCGAGGACGGTTGCGTCCTGGGGCTGGGTGAGGGTGGTCGAGCGGCCGTCCAGAACGACCGTCACCTCGCAGGCCGGGCCCGTGGGGGCGCTCTGCTTGCGGTTCGGTTCGGGGGGCGGCTCGTCCACGTAGAAGAGTTCCTGGTGGACGCGTTCGCGCGGCACGCCGAAGCCCTGGAGGACGTCTCGGGCGTCGGTGACCATGCCCAGGGGGCCGCACAGCCACCAGTGGTCCACGTCGGAGACGGGAACCAGGAGGGGGAGGAGGGCGCGCAGGCGGTCGGCGTCCAGGCGGCCGCTGAACAGTTCCGCCTCGCGCGGTTCCTGGGACAGGACGTGCACCAGTTCGAAGCGGTCGGGGTGCGCGTCCTTCAGGTCGGCCAGTTCGTCGGCGAACATGACGGTGCCGCTGGTCCGGTTGCCGTACAGGACGGTGACGCGGCTCGACGGGTCGGCGAGCGCGGACGCGGCGATCGACAGCACCGGCGTGATCCCGGACCCGGCGGCGATCAGCACATGGTGCCCGGCTCCGGTGCCGAGCGTGAACGTGCCGGACGGCGGCAGGACCTCGACAGTGTCGCCCGGGCGGACGTCGTGCACCAGCCACGCGGAGAACAGGCCGTCCGGGATCTCGCGGACGCCGATGCGCGGCGCGGCCCCGGCGGGCGCGCAGATCGAGTAGGAGCGGCGCTCCTCGCGGCCGTCGATCGTGCGGCGGAGCGTGAGGAACTGGCCGGGGCGGAAGGCGTAGGCGTCGGCGAGGTCCGGCGGCACCTCGAAGGTGACCGCGACCGCGTCGTCGCACAGCCGCTCCACGCCGGCGACGCGCAGCGCGTGGAAGCCGGTGCGGCGGGGTACGACCTCGGTGAGCGTCACTCAGATCTCCTTGAAGTGCTCGAACGGCTCGCGGCAGGACTCGCAGCGCCGCAGCGACTTGCAGGCGGTCGCGCCGAACCGGGACAGCTCGACCGTGTCGGACGAGCCGCAGCGCGGGCATGGGACGTGCCGGGTCGGGCCGAGCGTGAGCGGGATCGGGCCGGGCGCGCGGCGGGGCGCCGCGCCGGGCGGTGCGATCCCGGCCTCGCGGAGCTTGCGGCGGCCGGGCTCGGTGATCCAGTCGGTCGTCCACGGCGGGTCGAGGACGGTCCGGACGTCCACGTCGGCGTACCCGGCGTCGGCGAGCCTGCGGCGCAGGTCGGCGCGCATCGCGTCCAGGGCCGGGCAGCCCGTGTAGGTCGGGGTGATCGTCACCTCGACGCGGCCGGGCTCCTCCCGGACGTCGCGCAGCACGCCGAGTTCCGCGAGCGTCAGCATCGGCAGCTCGGGGTCGGTGACGGTCTCGGCGACCGCGCGGGCGCTCACCATTCCGCCTCCGGATGCTCGCGGGCGAGGCCCTGCATCTCGGCGAGCAGGGCGGCCAGGGCGGGGGAGTGCGCGCCGTCCCGGCCGGCCAGGTGGGGCGGGACGGGCTCGGGGCGCCGCAGGGTCGCCCTGGCCAGCACCTCGCCGATGACCGCGTCGCACTCGTCGCGGACGTCGGCCGGGTCGACGCCGATCCCGGCGCCGGACAGCAGGCGTTCGGTCTCGTGCGTGGCGAACAGCTCACCGGTCAGCGGCCACAGGTCGTCCAGGGCGGTCTGCGCGCGGTCGTGGGAGAGGTCGGTGCCGTCGCCGAGCCTGACCGTCCACAGCGCGGCGTGGTCGCGGTGGTAGGCGACCTCCTTGACGCTCTTGGCGGCGATCGCGGCGAGGACCGGGTCCGCGGACGCGGTCAGCCGGTCGAGCAGCGCGAGCCGCCACGTCGCGAACAGCAGCAGCCGGACGGTCGAGTACGCGAAGTCGCCGTTCTCCGCCTCGGCGAGGCCGACGTTGCGGAAGTCGGACGCGTCCCGGAAGTAGGCGAGGTCGTCCTCGCCGCGGCCCTTGTCCTCGGCGACGCCGGCGCGGGCCAGCAGCAGCCGGGCCTGGCCGAGCAGGTCGAGCGCGATGTTGGCGAGCGCGACCTCCTCCTCCAGCTCGGGCGCGTGCGTGCACCACTCCTGGAGGCGGTGCGACATGACGAGCGCGTCGTCGCCCAGCATCAGGCAGTACGCGGCCAGCGCGTCGCGGTCGACCCCGTCCGGCAGGGACGGGTCGATGCCGGCGAGCGGGTCGTCGAACCCGGTGCCGAACGCCCAGCGGCTGTCGTCGCTCTGCTCGGAGAGCGCCTCGAACGGATTGTCGGACGACATCAGAAGCCTCACATATGGGGGACGTTCTCGGGGATGTCGTAGAACGTCGGGTGGCGGTAGACCTTGTCGCCGCTGGGTGCGAAGAACGGGTCCTTCTCGTCGGGGCTGGACGCGGTGACGTCCTCCGACCTCACTACCCAGATGCTGACGCCCTCGTTCCGCCGCGTGTAGACGTCGCGGGCGTTGCGCAGGGCCATCTCGGCGTCGGGGGCGCGCAGCGAGCCGACGTGGACGTGGTTCAGGCCGCGCTTGCCGCGGACGAACACCTCGTAGAGCGGCCAGTCCTTCTCCATCACGCCACCTCCCTCTCAGCGTGTTTCGCGGCGTACGCGGCGGCGGCCTCGCGTACCCAGGCGCCGTCCTCGTGGGCCTGGCGGCGCCGCTCGATCCGCTCGGCGTTGCAGGGGCCGTCGCCGCTGATGACGCGCTTCAGCTCCGACCAGTCGATCTCGCCGAAGTCGTGGCGGCCGCGCTCCTCGTTCCAGCGCAGGTCGGGGTCGGGCAGCGTGACGCCGAGCGCCTCCGCCTGCGGGACGGTCATGTCGACGAACCGCTGCCGCAGCTCGTCGTTGGTGTGCCGCTTGATCCGCCAGGCCATCGACTGCGCGGTGTGCGTGGAGTCGGCGTCCGGCGGGCCGAACATCATCAGCGACGGCCACCACCAGCGGTCCACGGCGTCCTGCACCATCTCCCGCTGGGCCCGCGTGCCGCGCATGAGCGTCATCAGCAGCTCGTAGCCCTGCCGCTGGTGGAACGACTCCTCCTTGCAGATCCGGATCATCGCCCGCGCGTACGGGCCGTAGGAACTGCGGCACAGCGGCACCTGGTTGCAGATCGCGGCGCCGTCCACCAGCCAGCCGATCACGCCGACGTCCGCGAACGTCAGCGTCGGGTAGTTGAAGATCGACGAGTACTTCTGCTTTCCGGAGATCAGCTTGGCGGTCAGGTCGGACCGGTCGGCGCCGAGCGTCTCCGCCGCCGAGTACAGGTAGAGGCCGTGGCCCGCCTCGTCCTGCACCTTGGCCAGCAGGATCGCCTTGCGGCGCAGCGACGGCGCGCGGGTGATCCAGAGGCCCTCCGGCTGCATGCCGATGATCTCCGAGTGGGCGTGCTGCGCGATCTGCCGGATCATCGTCGCCCGGTACTTGTCGGGCATCCAGTCGCGCGGCTCGATCCGCTGGTCGCGCTCGATCGTCCGCTCGAAGTGCTCCTGCGTCATGCCGTCTCCTCCGGGCGCTTGGCGACCAGGGTCAGGACGTCGTACTGCGCGACGACGGCGCCGTCCTGCCGGGTGACCTCGGTGTCCCAGCGGACCTCCCCGTACTCGGCGTTCTCGCGCGGGGTGATCTGCTTGGCGGTGAGCTTGACCGTCAGCTCGTCGCCGGGGAACGTCGGGGCGAGGAACCGCAGGTTCTCCAGCCCGTAGTTCGCGAGGACCGGGCCGGGCTCGGGCGAGACGAACAGGCCCGCCGCGAACGACACGACGAGGTAGCCGTGCGCGACCCGGCCGCCGAAGAACGGGTTGGCCTTCGCGGCCTCCTCGTCCATGTGGGCGTAGAAGGTGTCGCCGGTGAACTCGGCGAAGTGCTCGATGTCGGCGAGCGTGACGGTGCGGGGCCCGGCCACGACGGTGTCGCCGACCTTCAGGTCTTCGAGGTGCCTGCGGAACGGGTGCTCGCCGGTCTCGGTGCGGGGCGCGCCCGGCGTCCAGCGGCCGGTGATCGCGGACAGCATCGACGGCCCGGCCTGGACGGCGGTGCGCTGCATGTGGTGCAGGACGCCGCGGATGCCGCCCATCTCCTCGCCGCCGCCCGCGCGCCCGGGGCCGCCGTGCACGAGGCCCGGCATCGGGGACCCGTGGCCGGTGGACTCCTTCGCGTCCTCCTCGTTCAGGACGAGCAGCCGCCCGTGCCACGGCGCGGCGCCGAGGACGACGCGGCGCGCGAACACGGGGTCGGCGGTGACGACCGAGCCGACCAGGCTGCCGAGGCCGCGCGCGGCGAGCGCGACGGCCTGCTCGGCGCCGTCGTAGGGGAGCAGGGTGCTGACCGGGCCGAAGGCCTCGACCTCGTGCGGCTCGGCGCGGTCGGTGTCGTCCACGCGCAGCAGGACCGGGGACATGAACGCGCCGCGCTCGGCGTCGGCGCCGATGACCTCGACGTTCTCGGGGTCGCCGAACACGATCCGGCCCGCGTCGAGGAGCTTCTTGAGCTGCCGGCGGACCTCGTCGCGCTGTTCGAGGGTCGCGAGCGCGCCCATCCGCACGTCCGGGTCGGACGGGTCGCCGACCTTCACCCGCGCGAGCCGCTCGCTCGCCGCCTGCGCCACGTCGTCCATCAGGTCGGACGGCACGAGCGCCCGCCGGATGGCCGTGCACTTCTGGCCGGCCTTCACCGTCATCTCGGTGACGAGCTGCTTGACGAACAGGTCGAACTCGGCCGTGCCGGGACGCGCGTCCGGGCCGAGGATCGCGCAGTTCAGCGAGTCGGCCTCCGCGTTGAACCGCACCGACCGCCCGGTCACGACCGGGTGCGCGCGCAGCAGCCGCCCGGTCGAGGCGGACCCGGTGAACGCCAGGACGTCCTGCTCGGTCAGGTGGTCGAGCAGGTCGCCGGGGTCGCCGCAGACGAGCTGGAGCGTGCCCTCCGGCAGGATGCCCGACTCGATGATCAGCTCGACCAGCCGCGCGGACAGGTACGCCGTCTGCGGCGCGGGCTTCACCAGGCTGGGCATCCCCGCGAGGAAGGCGGGCGCGAGCTTCTCCAGCGGGCCCCAGACGGGGAAGTTGAACGCGTTGATCTGCACGGCGACGCCCTGCAGCGGCGTGCAGACGTGCCGTCCGGCGAAGGTGCCGCCCTTGCTGAGCGGCTCCACGTCCCCGTCGACCAGGACCGTGTCGTTCGGCAGCTCGCGCTTGCCCTTGCTCGCGTACGCCAGCAGGACGCCGATGCCGCCGTCCACGTCGATGCGCGAGTCGGCGAGGGTCGCGCCCGTGCGGGCCGACAGCGCGTACAGCTCGTCGCGGTGCTCGCGCAGGTGCAGGCCGAGCTTCTTCAGCAGGGCGGCGCGCTGGTGGAAGGTCAGCTCCCGCAGGGCCGGGCCGCCCGCCTGGCGGCCGTGCTCCAGCGCGGCCCCCATGTCGATGCCGGACGAGGAGATCCGGGCGACCTCCGCCCCGGTCACGGCGTCGGTGAGCGGCGCGCCCTCGTCCGGCGGTACGTGCCACGCACCGGACACGTAACTGGGCAGCGGAGCCATCGGGCCTCCCTCGAATTACTGACCGTCCGTTCAGTCAGATATTAACCCCGGAACGGGCCCCGGGAGAAGAGCTGAACGGCGTTCGGTGCTGCGATAATGGCCGCGTGAGCAACACGGGCGGCGCGCGGGCGAACCGGCGGGGGCGGCCGGGCTACGACAAGGAGTCGCTGCTGCTGGTCGCCGTCAAGGTGTTCAACGAGCGCGGCTACGACGGCACCAGCATGGACGACCTCGCCAAGCGGCTCGGCATCGGCAAGTCCGCGATCTACCACCACGTCGCCGGCAAGGACGAACTGCTCCAGCTCGCCGTCGACCGGGCGCTCGACGGGCTGTTCGCCGCCGCCGCGGAGACCGCCGCCGTGGAGGGCCGCGCCATCGACCGGCTGGAGCACCTCGTGCGCGCGAGCGTCGCCGTCCTCGTCGAGCGGCAGCCGTTCGTCACCCTGCTGCTGCGGGTGCGCGGCAACACCGCCGTCGAGAAGCGGGCGCTGGCCCGCCGCCGCGAATTCGACCACCTGGTCGCCGCGCTGGTCGCGCAGGCCGAGGCGGAGGGCGACATCCGCGCCGACATCGACCCGGCGATCACCGCCCGGCTGCTGTTCGGCCTCGTCAACTCGCTGATCGAGTGGTACAGGCCGCGCGGCGGCGCGAGTGGGGGGGAGATCGCCGACGCGCTCTGCAAGGTCGCGTTCGACGGGCTGCGCCGCCGCGCGGCGGCTACCGGCGACTGACCAGCATCTCGGGGCGTTCCACACAGTCGGCGACGAACCGCAGGAAGCCGCCCGCGACGCCGCCGTCGCAGACCCGGTGGTCGAACGTGAACGACAGCTGCGTCACCTGGCGCAGCCGCACCTCCCCCTTGTGCGCCCAGGGCCTCTCGGCGATCCGGCCGACGCCGAGCATCGCCGCCTCCGGATGGTTGATGATCGGCGTCGAGCCGTCCACGCCGAACACGCCGTAGTTGTTGAGGGTGAACGTGCCGCCGGTCAGGTCGCTCGGGGAGAGGCGGCCGTCGCGGGCCTCCTCCGTCCGGGCGCGCAGCGCGGCGGCCAGGTCGGCGAGCGAGAGCAGGTGCGCGTCCCGGACGACCGGCACGACCAGGCCGCGCTCGGTCTGCGCCGCGAACCCGAGGTGGACGTGCGGCAGCCGGACGATCTCCTCGCGCTCGGTGTCCACGAAGGCGTTCAGCTCGGGGAAGCGGCGGAGCCCCGCGACGCAGATCGCGGCGAACAGGGCCAGCATGCCGACGCCGGCGTCCGGGTCGGCCATCGCGAGCTTCTTCCTGAACTTGACCAGGCGGGTCGCGTCCACGTCCACCCAGGTCGTCGCGTCCGGGATCTCGCGGCGGCTGCGGGACAGCTTCTCCGCCATCGTCCGCCGGACGCCCTTCAGCGGGACGCGCACGACATCGGCCGTTTCGCGGTGCTCCTCGGCGGGCGGGGCGGTGCCCGTGATGGCCTGCTCGACGTCGCGGCGGAGGATGACGCCGCCGGGGCCGGTCGGGGTAAGGGCGGCGACGTCGACGCCGTTGTCCTTGGCGAGGCGGCGCACCACCGGGGAGATCACGCGCGGGGCCTCGTCCTTCGCCGCCGCAGGACGGGCGGGGGCCGGGGGCGGCTGCGCGACGCGGCGGCGGGAGCGGCGGGTCTCGGTCGTCCCGTAGCCGACCAGGACGTTGCCCGAACCGGCCCGCTCCTCCTCCCGGTACCGCTCGGCGGCGGCATCGTCGGAGGAGGATGCGGCGTCGTCGGAGGCGGCGCCGTCCTCGGTCGAGATCGCGATCAGCGGGGAGCCCACGTCCACGACCGTGCCCGCCTCGGCGAACAGTTCCGCGACCGTGCCGGCGATCGGGACCGGGACGTCCACCGCCGCCTTCGCCGTCTCGACCTCGACGATGATCTGGTCGGTCGCCACGGTGTCGCCGACCGACACCTTCCACTCCAGGATCTCCGCCTCGGTGAGCCCCTCACCGAGGTCCGGGAGCTTGAAGACCGTCGTGCTCACGCGTGTCCCCTGCGGGGGGACGACCCCCCGCGCCCCCCGGTTCGCTTCGCTCATGCCACACCACCCAGGTAACGGGTGTCGGGGCGGTCGTCGCGCTGGAGGCGGTCCAGCGCGTCGAGGATGCGGTCGACGCTCGGCAGGTGGTGGTGCTCCAGCATCGGCGGCGGGTACGGGATGTCGAACCCGGTCACCCGCAGCACCGGCGCCTCCAGGCTGTGGAAGCAGCGCTCCTGGACGCGGGCCGCGATCTCCGCCCCCACGCCCGCGAACCCGGCGGCCTCGCCGACCACGACGCAGCGGCCCGTCTTCCGCACGGACGCGGCCACGGTCGCGTCGTCGAACGGGACGATCGTCCGCAGGTCGACGACCTCCAGGTCCCAGCCCTCGTCCTTCGCGGCGGCCGCCGCCTCCAGCGCGACCGGCACGCTCGGCCCGTACGCGACGAGCGTCGCGTCCCGGCCGGAGCGGCGGACGGCGGCGCGGCCGAACGGCTCCGTCCGGTCCAGCCGCCCGAGGTCGGCCTTCGACCAGTACAGCTTCTTCGGCTCCATGAACACGACGGGGTCCGGGTCGTCGATCGCCTCGCGCAGCAGGGAGTACGCGTCCTCCACGGTGGCCGGGGTGACGACCTTCAGGCCGGGCGTGTGCGCGTAGTACGCCTCGCTGGAGTCGCAGTGGTGCTCGACGCCGCCGATCCCGCCCGCGTAGGGGATGCGGATGACGATCGGCAGCGTGACCCGCCCGCGCGTGCGGTTGCGCATCTTCGCCACGTGCGACGCGATCTGCTCGAACGCGGGGTAGGCGAACGCGTCGAACTGCATCTCCACGACGGGCCGGAACCCGCCCATCGCCATGCCGACGGCGAACCCGACGATGCCGGACTCGGCGAGCGGGGTGTCGAAGCAGCGGTCGTCGCCGAACTTGGCGGCGAGGCCGTCGGTGACGCGGAAGACGCCGCCGAGCGTGCCGACGTCCTCGCCGAACACCAGGACGCGCTCGTCCTCGTCCAGGGCGTCCGCCAGCGCCGTGTTCAGCGCCTGGGCCATCGTGATCATGACAGCGCCTCCTCGGCCTCGATCTCGGCGCGGAGCTGCGCCCGCTGCTCGTCCAGCTGCGGGGTCGGGGTGCCGTAGACGTGCTCGAACATCCCCAGCGGGACGAGTTCGGGGTCGGCGTTCATCCGGTCCCGGAGCCGCGCGGCGAACTCCTCGGCCTCCGCCGACGCCGCGGCCACGTCCGCGTCGGTGAGGTGCCCGCGGCGGCGCAGGTAGCGCTCCAGCCGGGCGATCGGGTCGCGTCCGCGCCATTCGTCCGCCTCGGCGTCCGTCCGGTAGCGGGACGCGTCGTCGGCGTTGGTGTGCGATTCGAGCCGGTAGGTGAGCGCCTCGACCAGGAACGGTCCATGCCCGGCGCGGGCGTGCTCGACGGCCGCCGCCAGCACGGCGAGCACCGCGACCGGGTCGTTGCCGTCCACCCGCTCGGACCGCACCCCGTACCCGATGCCCTTGTGGGCGAGGGAGGGCGCGGCGGTCTGCCGCTCCAGCGGCACCGAGATGGCGTACTGGTTGTTCTGGACGAGGAACACCACCGGCGCCTTGAACACGGCGGCGAAGTTCAGCGCCTCGTGGAAGTCGCCCTCGCTGGTGGCGCCGTCGCCGACGCAGGCGAGCGCGACCCGACCCGTCCCCTTGCGCCGCTCCGCGTACGCGACGCCCGCCGCGTGGACGGTCTGCGTCGCGAGCGGCGTGCACTGCGGCGCGGTGTGGTGGCGGACGGGGTCGTAGCCGCAGTGGGCGTCGCCCCGCAGCAGCGAGAGCACCTCGACCGGGTCGATTCCGCGCGTCACCAGCGCCATCGACTCGCGGTAGGTGGGGAAGTACCAGTCGCCGTCCTCCAGGGCGAGGACGGAGCCGACCTGGCACGCCTCCTGCCCGTGGCTGGACGGGTACACCGCCAGCCGGCCCTGCTTGGTCAGCGCGGTCGCCTGCGCGTCGAACCGCCGCCCGACGACCATCGCCCGGTGCGCCCGGCGCAGCAGCTCCGGGTCCGGCACCGGGTAGGGCCGCTTCCCGCGCACCGCCGCGCCGCCGTCGGTCAGGAACCGCACGGGCTCCGCCGAGGGGAGCAGCGCCTCAACCCGACCCGTCATCCGCCTCCACCTCCGCACTCGATCGGTGCTAGGAATATGAACCAGGTCAGCCATAAGTCTCAATAGACGGCCCAAATCCAGGACATTCGGCCAACCAGCGGAGCTCTGATGGACCAACTGTCTCCCGAACCCGTACCCGGCCACCGGCAAACCGGACATTCGGCGGCCCCGCTCGACGCCCTCGACCAGGCGATCATCCGGGAGCTGCGCGCGGACGGCCGGATGTCGATGCGCGCCCTCGCCGAGCGGGTCAGCGTCTCCCGCTCCAACGCCTACACGCGGGTGGAGCGGCTCGTTGCCGACGGCGTCATCACCGGGTTCACCGCACGGGTCGATCCCGTCCGCGCGGGGCTCGGCACGGCGGCCTACGTGCTGGTCAACATCGAGCAGAACTCCTGGCGGAAGGTCTCGGCCCAGCTCCGCGACGTCCCGCACATCGAGCACCTCGCGTTCGTCGGCGGGGACGTCGACCTGGTCATGCTCGTCCGCACACCTGACAACGCCTCGCTGCGCGACGTCGTCCTGGCCCGCATCCACGCCGTGGAAGGGGTCCGCTCCACCCGCACCTGGCTGATCTTTGACGAGAATCCGGCGGAACCGATCCGGCGTGAAGAGCGTTCATCTGATACCTGAGCGTGGAGACCCCGTCTTTCAGGGCGGGGAGGGGACGCGGCACGATGCGGTGCTGTGGTCTCCTGGTTTTGTCGGTGGTGGTCGGTAGGTTGCGGAGCGTGTCCCGGTACCGGCTGTGCCCGCCCCCTGCCCAGGAGGCGGGGCTGCCGGAGCATTGCTCGCACGCCCGGTACGTCTGGAACCTGGCCGTGGAACAGCATGCCTGGCGTCCGGCAGAAGGCCGGGCTCAATCGGGGCATCCTGGCCGCCGGGTGGGGGCAACTGGTGGCCCGGTTGGAGCACAAGGCGCCAGGACGGGTCGTCAAGGTCGACCCGGCGTACACGTCGCAGACCTGCAACAGTTGCGGGCACCGCGCCCGGGACAACCGCGAGAGCCAAGCGGTGTTCCGGTGCGTTGCCTGCGGGCACCTGGCCAACGCCGACGTCAACGTCGCCCGCAACATCAAGGACACCGCCGTGGGGCGCACGGTGGCCGCGCGGGGAGGCACGCCGTTGGGTGGGCCGGTGAACCGCGAACCTCAACCCGCTCTCCTCTCCGTATAGGGGACGGGTTGGAATCCCCCGCCTTCAGGCGGGGGAGGGCGTCAAGATCGCGTAGCCTGGTAGGGCCGCGGGCCCGCGTCCGCGGCTGTGAGGAGAACTGGTGGCAGGTCAGCGCCCGCAGCCGAGCGGTTTCGACCCGAACGTCCCGAACATCGCGCGGATGTACGACTATTACCTCGGCGGCAAGGATCATTACGGCGCCGACCGCGCCGCCGCCGACGAGGCGATCGCCGCCGATCCGACGCTGCTGACCCTGCTCCGGGAGAACCGGGCCTTCCTCGGCCGCGCCGTCCGGTACCTGGCCGAGCAGGGCATCGACCAGTTCCTCGACATCGGCACCGGACTGCCGACGCAGCAGAACGTCCACCAGATCGCGCAGTCGGTGAACCCCGCCGCGCGCGTCGCCTACGTCGACTACGACGGGCAGGTCGTCGCGCACGGGCGGGCGATCCTCGCCGACTCCCCCGGCACGCGGATGATCCAGGCCGACGCCCGCGACCCGCGCGCGATCCTGGAGAACGCCGAGATCCGGCGGCTGCTCGACTTCGACAAGCCGATCGCGCTGCTGCTCGTCGCGACCCTGCACTTCATCCCGGACGAGGACGACCCGCAGGGCATCATGGCCGAACTGCGCGACGCGCTCGCCCCCGGCAGCCACCTGGCGCTGACCCACGCCTCCGCCGACGGCGTCCCCGACGTGGTCGCCAAGGTCGTCGAGGTCTACAAGCGGACGTCCGCGCCCGGCACCGCCCGCACCAAAGAGCAGGTGACCGGGCTGTTCGGCGACTTCGAGATCCTCGACCCGGGCATCGTCTGGGCGCCGCTGTGGCGCCCGGAACGGTCCATCACCCTGGAAGAGGCCCTCCCGATCTGGTTCTATGCGGGGGTAGGCCGCAAAGCCTGAGGGGTGTCCGGGTGTCGGCTGAAAGCTCCCAGTACGTGATCGTTGAAGACGGGACGGGATCGGACGCGTCGCAGGCGGCGCGCCGAAGGGGAGGCGGCAGCATGCGGGCGAGCACGGTCGGGGCCGCGCTGGAAGAGGCGGCGGCGCGGGGCAAGGCGTTCCTGCACGACGGCGACGAGACCATCACCTACGCCGAGTTCGACGAGCTGACCGACCGGGTGGCGGCCGGGCTGCTGGCCCGCGGCGTCCAGCGCGGCGACCGGATCGGCCTCCTCGGCCTCAACACCCCGCAGTGGCTGGCGGTGTTCTTCGGCGCGGCGCGCATCGGCGCCGTCGTCGCCCCGCTCAACGTGCGCTACCGCGACCAGGAGCTGTCGTACATGCTCGGCCAGAGCGGCGCGCGCATGGTCGTCAGCGAGCCCGCCGTCCCCGGCTTCGACTTCGCGGCGTTCTTCGAGGAGTTCCGGCCGCAGGTGCCCGGCGTCACCGACTACGTCTACTTCGGCGCGGAGTTCGACGAGCTGGCCGCGACGCCCGCCGACCCGGCCGGGCTGGCGGCGGCGCGCGGCGCGGTCGAGCCGTCCGACCCGCTGATGATCCTCTACACCTCGGGCACGACCGGCCGGCCCAAGGGCGCGGTGATCACGCACGGGAGCATGCTGGCCTCGGCGCGCGCGCAGGCCGAGCACTTCGCGATGGACGACACCGACGTCCTGCTCGGGCACCTGCCGTTCAACCACGTCGGCGGCATCACCTGCACCCTCATGGCCGCGCTGGTCAGCGGCGGGTCGGTGGCGCTGCTGCCCGCCTTCTCCCCGGACGGAGCGCTCCGCGCCATCGAGCGCCACCGGGTGACGTTCCTCGGCGCCGTCCCGACCATGTACGTGCTGATGCTCGGCCGGCCCGACTTCGCCGACCACGACGTCTCGTCCGTCCGGCTGTGCATGGCGGGCGGGTCGAACGTGGAGCCGGCGCTCGCCGAGTCGATCCGGCGCGGGTTCCCCGGCGTGCCCCTCTACGGCCTGTACGGGCTGTCGGAGACCTCCGGCGCGTGCGTGCTGTCCCGGCCGGACGACGAGCCCGAGACCGTCGCCCGCACCCTCGGCGTGATCATCGGCGACTTCGAGGGCCGCGTCACCGGCCCGGACGGCACCGCCCTCCCGGCGGGCGAGGCCGGCGAGCTCCAGGTCCGCGGCGGCTGCGTGACCGCCGGCTACTGGAACATGCCGGACGAGACCGCAGAGGTGTTCCTGCCGGACGGCTGGCTCGCCACCGGCGACATGGTCGAGATGGAGCCGGACGGCCACCTCGTCCTGCGCGGCCGCAAGAAGGAGATGTACATCCAGGGCGGCTTCAACGTGTACCCGGTCGAGATCGAGAACGTCCTCACCGCGCACCCGAAGGTCGCGATGGCCGCCGGGATCGGCGTCCCGGACGCGGTGCTCGGCGAGGTCGGCCGGTTCTACGTCGTCCCGCACCCGGACGCCGAGCCGCCCACCGCCGACGAACTCGCCGCCCACTGCCGCGAGCACCTCGCCGACTACAAGGTGCCCCGCCAGTTCGCCATCACCGCCGAGGTGCCGCTGACGCCCGTCGGCAAGATCCACAAGGCCCAGCTGAAGGCCGACTACCTGGGCGGTTCCTAGTCGCCGCGCGGAGGCGCGGGCGCGGGTCAGTCGCCGCGCGGGGCGTACATGATCACGGCCATGCCGGCGAGGCAGATGAGGGCGCCGGCGATGTCGTAGCGGTCCGGGCGGTAGCCGTCCGCGACCGCGCCCCACACGATCGACCCGGCGACGAAGATCCCGCCGTACGCGGCGAGGACGCGGCCGAAGTGGGCGTCGGGCTGGAAGGTGGCGGCGAAGCCGTACAGGCCGAGCGCGATGACGCCCGCGCCGATCCAGGCCCAGCCGCGGTGCTCGCGCACGCCCTGCCAGACCAGCCACGCGCCCCCGATCTCCAGGACGGCGGCGAGGACGAACAGCGCGATCGAGCGGGCGACGAGCACGGGCCTCCTCCGGAGCGGCTTTCAGCGCGGGCTTCAGCTGAACAGGTCGGTGAGCAGGGGCGCGGCGTCCGCCGGGGCCCGTACCTCCAGCTCGATCATCTCGCCCGCGAAGCGGAGCCGGAAATCGAAGAACGGGCAGCAGCGCTGCTCGGCCGCCGCCAGCTCCGCGACGGCGGCGGCCCGGCCGGCGGGCAGCGCCAGCCGCAGCCCGCCGGGGAACGGCGTCCGCGCGGCACCTTCGGTGACCGTCCGCCAGGCGGCCACGCGGTCAGTCATGCCCTCGCCGGTCAGCGAGCACGCGATCGGCTGGTCGGCGTGCGTGTCGACGGGCGTGTCGACGGGCGCGTCGACGGGTGTGCCGGCCGGCAGGGGGCCGTCCGGGAAGCCGCATTCGGCGTCGCACGGGACCGCCCGGTCGGGCAGGGTGTCGAGGTTCCGGAGCACGCCGTGCAGCGAATCGGTGAACGCGGACAGCTCGGCAAGCCGGTGCTCGGCCTCGGCCAGGCGGGCGGCGATGCGCGGACGCAGGTCGGCCTTCACGTCCGCGCACGCACCGTCCTCCCACACCCCGAGCAGCTCCCAGATCTCCGCCAGCGGGAGGCCGAGGTGCTTGGCCGAGCCGATGAACGCCAGGCGGGTGACCGCGTCCTCCCCGTACATCCGGTAGCCGGCCGGGCTGCGGCCGGCGGTCAGCAGGCCCGCGTCCTCGTAGAACCGCAGCGTCGTCGCCGGGACGCCGCTGCGCTCGGCCAGCTGTGAGATCCACATCGTCGCCATGCCTCGACGCTAGACCTTCGACCCGGCTCGAAGGTCAAGCCTCCAGCAGCGCCTGCCCGACATAGCCGTCCGGACGGGCCCCGCCCGGCACGGCGAAGATCGCGCTGGACTCGTGCCGCAGGAAGCGGGTGAGGCCGTCCGCGCCGTCCAGCTTGCGCTGCACCTGGATGAAGCCGGCCGTCGGGTCCGCCTGCCAGGCGACGAACAGCAGCCCGGCGTCCGGGGCGCCGTCCGGGCGGCGGCCGTCGTGGTAGGAGAAGCTGCGCCGCAGCATGGTCGCGCCGCCGTTGGACGCCGGGGCGGCCACCCGGACGTGGGCGTCGCCGGCGATGGCGAGCGCCCCGTCCGGCCCGAACGCGGCCAGGTCCACCGGGGTCTCCTCCGTCCCGCCGGAGAGCGGGGCTCCGTCGGACTTGCGGCGGCCGATGACCCGCTCCTGCCAGGCGGCGGGCAGCCGCTCCCACGCGTCCAGCAGCATCCGGATGCGCCGGACGACCGCGTACGAGCCGCCGTTCATCCACGCGTGCGGGCCTTCGGCGTCCGCGACGAAGACCGCCCGGTCGAAGCCGGGGTCGGACGGGTCCGGGTTGCCGGTGCCGTCGAGCTGGCCCATCAGGTTGCGGATCGTCATCGGCCGCCCGGTCGCTCCCCGCGCCCGGCCGAAACCGCTCATCATCCAGCGAACCTCCGCCGTCCCCGCCGCGCCCTTCTCCAGCATGCGCAGCGCGTGCACGGCGACCAGGGGATCGTCCGCGCCGACCTGCACCCACAGGTCGCCGCCCCCGCGCGCCGGGTCGAGCGCGTCGGCGGAGAAGGGCGGCATCTCCACCAGGGCGTCCGGCATGCGGCCGGCCAGGCCGGTCTTGCCGAAGAACGAGCGGCCGAACCCGAACGTCACGGTCAGCGAGGACGGTCCCGCGTCGCGGGCGACCTGGTCGTCACCGGCGGGCGGCCGTCCCGCCGCCATCGCCTCCGCCGCCGCCGACCAGCGGCGCAGCAGCGCCGCCGCGGCGGCCCGGCCCGCGCCGGGCCGCAGGTCGAACGCGGCGAGATGCCCGCACGCCTGGAGCGGGGTGGTGATCCCGGCCTGGTGGCGCCCGTGGAACGGGACTGCCGTGGCGCCGACGGTGGTGAGCGGCTTTTCGGCGTCACCTGGGCGCCGGTACCCGGCGAGACCGCCGGCGGCGAGCCCGGCGGCCCCGGCGCCGCCCGCCGTGCCGAGGAGCCGCCGCCGGGTGATCCCCTTCGGCGCGGTCATTGTGCGGGCCGGTAGGACGCGGGCCGCACCGGTGCCTGCACGGCGACGGGGGACGATGTCGCGAACCGCAGCGTCATCGCGACCGTCTCGCCGGTCACCGGCTTGCGCTTCAGCCCGATGAACATCACGTGGTAGCCGCCGGTGCTCAGCACCAGCCGCCCGCCCGCCGGGACGGTCAGCGGACCGGCCTCGGCCATCGCCCCGTTCGGCTTCGTGGTGTGCACGGTGACGTGCTTCGCGAGGTCGCTGGTGACGCCGGTCAGCGTGTCGTCGTCCCGTCCGGTGTTGGTGATCGTGAAGTAGCCCGCCGCCATGTCGCTCATCGGCGGCTCCTTCACGTAGGCGCCGCTCACCGCGAGGCGCGGGCCGTCCGGGGCCTCCTCGGCGCCCGAGGAGCAGGCGGTCGCGGTGGCGGCGAGGGCGAGGGCCGCGAGCGCGGCGGCCGAGCGCCTCACACCGTCCCCCCGATGATCTTCGGGAGGTCGGCGGCGTACTGCCGCGTCGTCGTCCCGGACGTGTAGACGAGATGGGCCCTGTCGTCGGCCGGAGAGAACGCGATGACCTGCGCGCCGTGGGTGACCTCGTAGTTCCCGTCGGCGGTCGGCACCGGCTTCTCCAGGGCGACGCCGAGGGACCGCGCCGCCCGCTGGATCGCGGTGAAGTCGCCGCTCAGCCCGATGAAGCGCGCGTCGAACGCGGCGAGCCAGGAGTGCAGCCGCTTCGGGGTGTCGCGGGCCGGGTCGCTGGTCACGAAGACGACCTGGAGCTTGCGCTGGTCGGCCGCCGGCAGGCCCTTCACCGCGTTGGCGATGTCGGCCATCGTCGTCGGGCAGACGTCGGGGCAGTGGGTGTAGCCGAAGTACAGCAGCACCGGCTTGCCGGCCGTCGCCTTCACCAGGTCGAAGGGGCGGCCCCGATCGTCGGTCAGCGCCAGCGCGGGCTTCGCGAGTGGCCGGTCGAGCTTGACCGCCGTCCCGGACGAGGACGAGGACGAGGGCGGGGACGCGGTCGTCGCGGCGGCCGGCCGGCTCCCGGCCGGGGAACCGCCGCACGCGGACACGGCGAGCGAGACCACCGCGACCGCGGCGGCCAGCCGGACGGGCGCGGCCGTCCGGGGAGAGGCGTGCAGAAGGGCACGCATGAAGCCTCCAAAGGAGAACGAGTGAGGAGCGTCGGCGACGCATGGGCGAGCACGCCGCGCCTCCAGGCGCGGCGTGTCAGGGGTGGCTCAGGCCATCGCCGGGACGGGCGGGCCGCGCCGGACCACGGCGTGGTCCAGCAGCGGGGTCTCGCCCCGTCCGGTCTCGTCCTCGGTGCGGCGGCGCGCCGTGACGCGCGCGTCCAGGGGGCGGAGCAGGGGGAGCCGTGCGAAGAGCGCGGTCAGGAGCGCGGCCAGCGGGCCGGCGAGGGCGCCGGCCGTCCGCCGCGAGAGCCGCACCATCCGCCAGGCGGCGCGCTCACCGCGGTGCAGGACCCAGCCGAGCAGGAACGCGGCGGCCAGGTGCAGGGCGAACATGTCCGGGCCGGGCATCAGCTCCACGCCCGTGGTGTGGTGGCCGGGCATCGCCGGGGCGTCCGGCATGGCGCGCTGCTGGCCCGCGCAGAAGAGCGTGTGCAGGACCATCTGCCCGCACAGCAGCATCGCGATGATGGCGGGCCGCGACCGCTCCCGTCCCGCCAGCGGAGCCGTCAGGCAGAGCGTGCCCGCCCAGCCGGCCGCGAGCGTCCACCATGGGAGCCCGGTCCCGGAGGCGGCGGCGTGCGCGGACGCCGACACGGCCGTGCACACGCCGGCGAACGCCGCCGACCTCAGCAGCCGCATGCCGCCGTCGGCGCGCTCCCTCTCGCTCGCGGTGTCCGGACCCATGTACTACAAACCGTAGTACATGGGCGGGGTGGTGACTGTGGAAGGGGCGTTGACGGGGCGCGAGGGGGGTTCCTACGGTCGATAGAAAGCGCTTTCTGAACTGCTGGAAAGCCCCCCGCCACCTCCCCGAGGGAGTCGCCGTGAGAGTCACCGGCCGCCTGCTCCTGCTGCCCGCCGTCCTCGCCGGCGCGGTCGCCGCCGCCGTGCCGGGCGCGGTCGCCACCGCGCCCGCGTCGCTCGCCGCCGCCGCCCGCCAGGTCGAGGACCTCGACCGCGGGCTGATCAGCGCCCGCTCCGGCGGCGGCAACTACGTCGGATGGCGGCTGCTCGGCACCGACCCGTCCGGCACCGCGTTCGCCCTGTACCGGGGGTCGTCCCGGATCGCCACTGTCACGGGCTCGACGAACTACTGGGACCAGGGCGCGCCCGCGGACGCCTCCTACACCGTCCGGCCGATCGTGGACGGGAACGAGGGCGCCGCGTCGGAGGCGTCGCTGCGCTTAGGCGACGGGTACCTGGACGTGCCGATCCAGCGGCCGGGCTCCGAGTACAGCGCCAACGACGCGAGCGTGGGCGACCTCGACGGCGACGGACGCCTGGAGATCGTGCTCAAGTGGGACCCGTCCAACTCCAAGGACAACTCCCAGAGCGGCTACACCAGCGACGTCTACATCGACGCGTACCGGCTGGACGGCACCCGCCTGTGGCGGATCGACCTCGGCCGCAACATCCGCGCCGGCCAGCACTACACCCAGTTCCAGGTGTACGACTACGACGGCGACGGCCGCGCCGAGATCGCCATGAAGACGGCGGACGGCACGGTCGACGGCACCGGCAGGGTCATCGGGAACGCCTCCGCCGACTACCGGAACTCCGGCGGCTACATCCTGAGCGGCCCCGAGTTCCTCACGATGTTCGACGGGCGGACGGGCGCCGCGCTGCAGACCGTCGACTACGTGCCCGCGCGCGGCAACGTCTCGTCCTGGGGCGACTCGTACGGCAACCGCGTCGATCGGTTCCTCGCCGGCACCGCCTACCTGGACGGCTCCCGGCCCAGCCTGATCATGGCGCGCGGCTACTACACCCGCAGCGTGATCGCCGCGTGGGACTGGCGGGACGGGCACTTCACCCGCCGCTGGACGTTCGACACCGACAGCTCCACCAACACCGGGCGCGGCTACGACGGCCAGGGCTCGCACAGCCTGTCCGTCGGCGACATCGACCAGGACGGCCGCGACGAGATCGTCTACGGCGCGATGGCGGTGGACGACAACGGCTACGGCCTGTGGACGACCCGCACCGGCCACGGCGACGCCCAGCACCTCGGCGACTTCGACCCGGCGCGGCCGGGGCTGGAGTACTTCAAGGTCAGCGAGTCGTCGAGCCAGCCGTCGTCGCTCTACATCGACCCGCACGACGGCCAGGTGCTGTGGCGGACGTCCGCCTGCTGCGACAACGGCCGGGGCGTCGCCGGGGACATCTGGACGGGACGCATCGGCGCCGAGTTCTGGTCGTCCTCGGTGTCGGAGCTGCGCAGCGTCACCGGCAACAACGCGGGGCGCAAGCCGTCGTCCGCCAACTTCCTCGCCTGGTGGGACGCGGATCCGGTGCGCGAGCTGCTGGACGGCACGCACATCGACAAGTACGGGCCGTCCGGCGACACCCGGCTGCTGACCGCATCGGGCGTGCACTCCAACAACGGCACTAAGGCCGTCCCGTCGCTGAGCGGCGACATCCTCGGCGACTGGCGCGAGGAGGTCGTCTGGCCGTCCGGCGACAACACCCGGCTCCGGATCTACACGGCCCGGGACGTCACCGACCGCAAGATCTACACGCTGCTGCACGACACCCAGTACCGGACCGGGCTGGCCTGGCAGAACACCGCCTACAACCAGCCGCCGCACCCGAGCTTCTTCCTCGGGGACCGGATGTCCGCTCCGGCGCAGCCGCAGATCTACGTGCGCTGACGAGGAGGCCTCCCCTTTCGCCGAGCCGGCCGTCGGAAAGACGGCCGGCTTCCTCGTGCGCGCGTGAAAAGTGCCGAATCCCGGCCCGTCCGTCGGCAGATCCCGCCAATCTTCACGACGGCGCCGGGCTGGTTCAGTTCCCCGCCTGGGCTGGTCATGCCGCGCCCTGAGCGGCCGTCCCGACGGAGGGTTGAACGGACGCGGACGGCGGGTTACCGTGCGCCTAACCGATAGGAAAGTTTCCTATCCGATGGAGTCTCCCATGCCCCGCTCCCCTCCATCGCCGGGTGGCAGCCGCGCGTCCATGACCACCCCGCTCACGCAAGGACCCCCCGCCATGAAGAAGTCAGCACGCAGGTTCGCCGCCGTCGCGGCGGGCCTCGGAGTCGCCCCCCTCGTCGCGGTCGTCCTCCCGGCGACCGCCGCCCTCGCCCACGGCTACGTCTCGGCCCCGATGAGCCGGCAGGCCCAGTGCGCGCAGCGCATCGTCCAGTGCGGTTCCATCCAGTGGGAGCCGCAGAGCGTCGAAGGGCCGAAGGGCCTGCAGAGCTGCAGCGGCGGCAACGCCCGCTTCCGCGAGCTCGACGACGACAGCCTGCCGTGGCGCGCCACGACCGTCGGCAACACGGTGACCTTCACCTGGACGTTCACCGCCCGGCACAGGACCGCCGACTACGAGTACTACGTCGGGGGCCGGCGCGTCGCGGTCGTCGACGGCCACGACCAGCAGCCGCCGTCCAGCGTCTCCCACACCGTCAACCTCGGCGGCGTCAGCGGGCGGCAGAAGGTGCTCGCGGTCTGGAACATCGCCGACACCGCCAACGCCTTCTACGCCTGCGTCGACCTCCAGGTCCAGTGACGGGGGAGTGACCAGGTGCACCGCTTACTGACGGCGCTCGCCGCCGTGCTGCTCGCGGCCGGGGTGCTGCCGGCCGTCCTGCCGGCCTCGCCCGCCGCCGCCGCGGACTGCGCGGCGGCGTGGAACGCCTCGACCGCCTACACCGGCGGGGCGACCGTGTCCTACAACGGGCACAACTGGGCGGCGCGATGGTGGACGCAGAACGAGACCCCCGGCAGCGCCTACGTCTGGACGGACCAGGGGACCTGCGGCGGCTCCACCGAGCCGCCCGACCCGCCCGATCCCTCCGGCTTCGTGGTCAGCGAGGCCCAGTTCAACCAGATGTTCCCGAGCCGCAACTCCTTCTACACCTACCGCGGCCTGACGGCGGCGATGGCGTCGTTCCCCGCCTTCGCCAACACGGGCGGCGACACGGTGAAGAAGCAGGAGGCGGCGGCCTTCCTGGCCAACGTCAACCATGAGACCGGCGGTCTCGTCCACATCGTCGAGCAGAACACCGGCAACTACCCGCACTACTGCGACGCGAGCCGGCCGTACGGGTGCCCGGCCGGTCAGGCGGCCTACTACGGCCGCGGTCCGATCCAGCTGAGCTGGAACTTCAACTACAAGGCGGCGGGCGACGCCCTCGGCATCGACCTGCTGAACAACCCGTGGCTCGTCGAGCGGGACGCGGCCGTGGCCTGGAAGACCGGGCTCTGGTACTGGATGACCCAGAACGGTCCCGGGACCATGACCGGGCACAGCGCCATGGTCAACGGACGCGGCTTCGGCGAGACGATCCGCAGCATCAACGGCGCCCTGGAGTGCGACGGCAGGAACCCGGCGCAGGTCCAGAGCCGAGTGAACGCCTACCAGCGGTTCACGCAGATCCTCGGCGTCCCGGCCGGCGGCAACCTGACCTGCTGACGCCCGCGGACGGACGGACGGCCCGCGCCCGGCACCCCCGGACGCGGGCCGTCCGGCCTGCGTGTCAGGGTGTGCCGAGCCATTCGAGGGCGGCGACCGTGAGCGCGGTGACGCCGGTGTCCAGCGTGGGCTGGACGACGGGGGCGAACTGCGGCGAGTGGTTCACGGGCACGTCCCGCTGGACGGTGCCCCGCTCCTCGGCCTTGGCGTAGAGCGCGGGGTCGATGCCGCCGATGCCCCAGTAGGCGAACGGAACGTCCAGCGCCTTGGGGATCTCGCTGAAGTCCTCGCTGGCCGTCTGCATCTCGATCTTGTGGAAGTCGTCGCCGAAACGCGCGGCGAACGCCTGCGCGAGGCGGCCGGCGACATCGGCGTCGTTGACGGTCGGCGGGAAGGTGCCGAAGCGTTCGATGTCCGGCCCGCGCGGCGCGCCGGAGGCCGCGGCCTCCGCGTTGACGTGGCGTTTCACCGCGTCGAGGACGTGCCGCCGGGTGGCGTCGTCGTAGGTGCGGATGTTCACGAGCAGCTCGGCCGTGCCCGGGATGACGTTGGGGCTCGACCCGGCCTGGACGGCGCCCACGGTCACCACGGCCGGGTTGGTGGGGGCCAGCTCGCGGGACACGATCGTCTGCAGCCGCAGCACGCACATCGCCGCCATGACGACGGGGTCGACGGTCGCCTGCGGCATGGAGCCGTGGCCGCCGCGCCCGTACAGGGTGACGCGCAGGCTGTCGGCGGCGGAGAAGAACGGGCCGGGCCGCACGCCGACGTATCCGGCCGGATAGGCCAGGACGTGCTGCGCGAACGCCACGTCGGGACGCGGGATCCGGTCGGCCAGGCCGTCCTGCACCATGGCGCTCGCACCGGCCGAGTCCTCCTCGGACGGCTGGAACAGCGGGACGATCGTGCCCCGCCAGGCGTCCCGCGCGTCCGCCATGAGGCGGGCGAAGCCGAGCAGGCAGGTGACGTGGACGTCGTGCCCGCAGGCGTGCATCACGGGCTGTGGCCGCCCGTCCTCGCCGGTGACGGTCGCCGTCGAGGCGTAGGGGAGGCCGGTGTCCTCCTTGACCGGGAGCGCGTCCATGTCGGCGCGCAGCAGCACGGTCGGGCCGTCGCCGTTGGCGAGGACGCCCACCACGCCGGTGCCGCCCACGCCGTCGGTGACGTCGTACCCCCACGCGCGGAGCCGCTCTGCCACCCGTCCGGCCGTGCGGTGCTCGGCCAGACCGAGTTCAGGGTGCGCGTGCAGGTCGGTGTAGAAGTCCTCCAGGTGCGGGCGGGCGTCGTCCAGCCCGGCGAGGACGGTGTCGGCGGTCGTCATGGCCTCTTCCCCCTTCGCGTGCCGCGCCGCGTCCGGCTCCGGACGCTCCGCAGCGCGGTGGACGGCTCCAGCGCCAGCCCGCCGGGAAGCTGCCAGCCCCGGCGGTGGGCGATCATGCGGAAGGCCAGCCCCAGCGGGATCCCGGCGATGATCCCGATCGTCGGCGCATTCAGGTAAAAGCAGACGGTGTACACGGCGGCGACGGCCACGGCCACCGTCGCGTAGAGCGCGTTGCCGCCGAGCACGCTCGGCACCCGGCCGCGCAGCAGGTCGCGGACCGCGCCGCCGCCGACGGCGGTGATGGTGCCCAGCAGCACGGCGGGCAACCATCCGAGCCCGGCGGCGAGGGTCTTCTGCGCGCCGGCCACCGCCCAGAAGCTGATGACGGCGGCGTCCAGCGGGGTGAAGAGCCGGTCCCACTGCTCCTCGCTGAGGCTGATCAGGAACGCGAGGAACGCGCCCGCGAACGCGGTCGGCAGGTAGGCGGCGTCCGTCAGGGCCACCGGTGTGCCGTGCTGCAGCAGCGTGTCGCGGATGATGCCGCCGCCGAGCCCGGAGATGGTGCCGACGACGAGGTAGCCGAACAGGTCGAGGCCCTCGGCGCGCGCGACCACGCCGCCCAGCAGCCCGCACGTGAGCACCCCGGCCAGGTCGAGGTAGCGCGTGACCGTGTTGAGCGTCTCCGGAGACAACCACTCGCCCACGTCCGCCCTCCCGATCTTCGTCACCCCATCATGGACGTGCCCCGATCGGCGCCGCCCATGGCGGGGGACCAGCCGCGGATGTGGCCGATGACCAGTCCGGCCAGCTCGTCCACCGTCCGCTCGTCCGGGAAGACGTTGAAGCGGCGCCTCCGCGATCCGTACTGGGCGTCCCGCGACACCAAGATCGGCTAGCGGGCGGCGGGGGCCTTGCCGCGCGTCCGGTAGGCGGCGGTGCCGAGGACCGCCGCGCCGGCCGCGAAGGCGGCCACCACGACCGGTGCGGAACCGAGCCGCTGGTAGCGCTGCGCCTCCTCGGGGTCGTCGGGGTCGTAGAGGACCTCGATCTCCGAGCCCTTCTTCACGTCCTCGGCGTGCCGATGGTCCATGACGGTCAGGATCTTCCGGCCGTCGCGGGTGGTGTACCGGAGGCCGAGGAACTTCGGGTACTCGTGCGCGTGGACGGACACGACCCGCGCGGTCACCTTGTGCTTGCCCCACTGGTCCAGGGCGGCGGCGACCGCGCCGCCGCCCCAGGTCACCGCGATCAGCCCCATCATCACGGCACCGAACGCGAAGCCGATGTGAACGCCGCGCCGGAGCCGCGGCCTCGTCCTCAACACACCGGTTCGACGTCGCGCGGCGATCATGTGTTCCGGCTCCGGCGGTGTTTGGCGTTATTTGTCCGGTCGCGCCGGGTCAGTCGAGGACGGGGGAGTTGCTGCGGAACGTTCCACTTCGTGCAGGCGCGCGCTCGGCGGTGGTCACCGCCATCGAGGAACTCCTGGACGGCCTGCTCCCCGACGCCGCCCGCGCGGCCCAGCGGGTGCACCGGCGCCTCGGCCTCGCCCACTGGGAGTCCCAGAGCAGCGCGTTCCTCTAGGACGAGGTGTCAGGCGTCGGCGGCGCAGCGGAAGCCGGTGTTGCCGGTGCTGGAGTCGGGGGTGTTGGCGGTGCGGGCGGCGACGCGGTACCGGTTGCAGTAGGAGTCGTGGCACAGGTACGAGCCGCCGCGCATCGCGCGCGCGTCACCGGCCGGGGTGAACGGGTCGGCGCACCATTCCCACACGTTGCCGACGGTGTTGTAGAGCCCGTAGGCGTTCGGCTCGAAGGAGTCGGCGGCGACGGGCCCGGGGCGCCCGTCGTGCTGGTCGGGGAAGGCGCCGCGCCAGATGTTGCACCGGATCTCGCCGTCCGGGTCGAGTTCGTTACCCCACGGGTAGGTGGCCTGGTCGAGACCGCCGCGCGCGGCGTACTCCCATTCGGCCTCGGTCGGCAGGCGCTTCCCGGCCCAGGCCGCGTACGCGGCCGCGTCGTTCCAGGAGACGTGGACGACCGGGTGCGCCGGGCGGTCGTCTACGCCGCTGCCGGGCCCTTCGGGACGGTTCCAGGTGGCGCCTTCGATGGCGCGCCACCAGGGCGTCCCGGCGGGTGACGGGGCCGCGTCCGCCGCCTCGGGGCTCAGCAGGCCCTTGAAGACGTAGGACCAGCCGAAGTGCTCGGCCTCCGTCCGGTACCCGGTGGCGTCGACGAACCGGGCGAACTCGGCGTTGGTGACGGTGTGCGGGTCGATCCGGAAGGGGCCGACGTGCACGTCCCGGACGGGTCCCTCCCCGTCGTAGGGGTTGGCGTTGGCGTCCTCGTTGCCCATCCGGAAGGTGCCGCCCGGGAGGGCGATCATCTGCGTGAGCGCCGGGGCGGACGGGCGCGGGACGACGAGCTGCGGCAGCGCCGCCGCCCCCCGCGCGGCCTCGGGAGAGGCATCGCGGGAGGCGGCGCAGCAGGCCGGGAGGTCGTGCGAGGTCATGGCTCCATGTCTAGCGTGCGCGGGGACGGGGCCGGGCGACGGACCCCCGTCCCCGCGCACTGGTCTAGGAGACGGTCAGGGTCAGCGGCGCTTCCACGGGCGCCTGGCCGGACGGCGGCCGGATCGTGAGGGTCGCCTTGTAGGTCCCGGGCGCGTCGAACGTCCGGTTGGAGACTGCGGTGAACGCGGCGTTGCCCCGCATGTCAGGGATGCTGGCGGCGCGGGACGTGGTGAGCGTGACGTCCTCCTCGACACCGTCGCTCCAGCGGACGGTGCCGGTGAGCGCGCCGGCGGCGGGTGCGGTGACCGTCCAGGTCGCACCGGCCGGGGTGCCCGCCGGGACGGTCCGGTCGGTGCCGAGCGCGGCCGCCGGCCACGGCACGTCGGAGGTCGGGAAGAAGTTGACGCCCTGGAGCGTCAGCCGCCCGCCGACCGCCGCGAGCCGTCCGGTGAAGTCGGTGTAGTTCCGCTTGGACTGCGGCGTCCAGCCGACCTCGGCGGTGGCGACGAGGCGCGGGTAGCTGTAGTACTGCGCCTGCGGCAGCCGCCGGATGAACTCGCCCCACAGCGCCGACTCGACGCCGAGCACGCTCTCCTCGGAGATGCCGGGGATGTAGGTGCCGGGGTCCCAGCCGTAGTGCCGGTCGAGGCCGCACGGCCCGCCGCACGCCCAGGTGCCGCCCTGCGGCTGCCGCGAGTCCTGCTTCTGCGGGACGTAGGTGTTGCCCGCCGGGGACAGGATCACCTTGGCGCCCCGGGACGTGACCGCGTTGGCGACGGCGTTCCGGTTGCCGTTCCAGAACTGGACGACCGCGTTGCCCTGCGGCAGCGACGTCCCGGCGGTCTCGTTCCAGCCGACGACCGTCTTGCCGAGCGCGTTCACCTGGCCGGTGAAGGCGTCCACCATCTTCGTGTAGTCGGCGTGGCTCGTGCTGTGCGACTCGTCCCCGCCGATGTGCAGGTACGGGCCGGGCGTCAGCTCGGCGATCTGGGTGAGGACCTGCTTCGTGAACTCGTACGTCGCCGGGTTCGCGGCGTCGAAGGACGAGTAGCCGACGTTCGGGGTGCCGTTCGCCGGGACGGTCGTCTCGCCGGGCTTCAGCGCGGGCTTGGACCCGGCGCTGTTCAGCTGCGGGATCGCGTGCAGCGCGGCGTTGGTGTGGCCGGGCATGTCGATCTCGGGCACGACGGTCATGCCGCTCGCCCCCGCGTACCGGACGATCTCGCGGTAGTCGGCCTTCGTGTAGAAGCCCGTCACGCCGAGTTCGGTGCCCATCTGCTGGCCGCTGTCGTTGTACGTCATCGCGGTGCGGCCGGACACGGAGGTCAGCTTCGGATAGTCGATCCCGGACGGGTTCTCCGCCGGATCGTCGAGCGCGATCCGCCAGCCCTGGTCGTCGCTCAGGTGCAGGTGCAGCCGGTTGATCTTGAACTGGGCGGCGGCGTCGATGTACTTCTTGACCTCGTCCACCGGGTAGAAGCTGCGGGCGACGTCGAGCATCATGCCGCGGTGCGCGAACCTCGGGTAGTCGCTGATCTCGACCTGCGGCACCGTCCAGTCCGCGCGGACCTTCGCGGGCGACTCGACCCACTGCGGAAACAGCTGCCGCAGGGTCTGGACGCCGTTGAGCGCGCCGTTCGCGGTGGACGCCTCGATGGTGACCTTCGCCGGGTTCGCCTTGAGCGCGTAGCCCTCCGGCCGCCCGGACGGCCCGAGCCCGGAGCCGACCCTGACGACGATCTGCCCCCGGCCCTTCCGCGCGGTCACGACCGGCAGCTTGTAGCCGGTGGACGGCCGCAGCACCTTCGCCAGGTAGGCGGCGGGCGCCTGCGCGCCGTCCCCGATCGCGGCGATGGACGCGGACGGGGCGAGCCGGTAGCCGGGGCCGTCGGCCTCGGCGACCGAGACGGGCTTCGGCACGAGCCCGAGCGACTTCGGAGCGGGCCGGTCCCAGATCTGGAACTCCGAGATCGAGTAGCCGTACGACGCCCAGCGCTGGAAGCCCTGCATCCGGACGAACTTCGCGGTCGCCCCGACGTCGATCGTGTCGGTGCGGGGGCAGGTGTCACGCCGCGACCGGGTCACGGTCGTCCAGGTGACGCCGTCCGCCGACGTCTGCAGCGCGAAGTCGCGGGCGCAGGCGTTCGGCCAGACGAGGGTGACGTGGTCGATGTTCGCGGCGGCGGCCAGCTCGACCTGCACCCAGTTGTCGTCGGCGTACTTCGACGACCACCGGGTGCCGGTGTCGCCGTCGTTGACCTGCGACGCCGCGAACGAGTCCCGGTCGAGTTCGACGCTGGACGCGGTCGCCGTCCCGGCCAGTGCCAGGTTGACGGGGTCGGCGGCCGGCGTCTCGGCCGAGGCCGCGAGCGGGGAGGTGAGGGTGAGGGTGAGGGCGGCCGCGGCGGCGGTCGCCAAGCTGCGCTTGCGTCGGATGGGGGGACGGGGCATGGGGGTGGTGCCTCCTCATCGGCGGTCCGGCCGGCGCGCGCCGACCGGGGACCGGGTCACTTCCCGGCGGCGGCGTTCGTGTAGAGGTCGGCGGTGTAGTAGGTCTTCGGGTCGGGGGAGGACGGCAGCTTGCCCATCGCGACGAAGATGTCCGACAGGCCCTTGAACCAGCCGTTCACCGTCCCGTCGCCGGAGAACTTGGCCAGCTCGGCGGAGGTGAACGTCTTGGTGACGGCGGACGAGCCCTTGAACTGCGCGGGCGGCACCTTGAGGAACTTCGCGGCGGTCTCCTCCGCCTCGGTGGTGTGCCCGTTCACCCAGTCGTTGGCCTCCTGGAGCACCTGCACGACCTTGCGGGCGGTCGCCGAGTCGTCCTTCACGATCTCGTTGCGGGCGACGAACGAGCTGGGGAACGACATGGCAGGGAAGAAGTCGGCGTTCTTCGACAGCTCGACCAGGTCCGGGGTGCGCTTCTTGATCGTGTCGATCAGCGGGTACCAGATCGCGGCGGCGTCCACCTTGCCGGACGAGAACGCGGTGACCACGGTGCTCGGGTCCATCGGCACGCGCTCGACGTCCTTCGGCCCCATGCCCGCCTTCTTCAGCGCGAGCTGGAGCAGCATGTCGCCGGACGTGCCCTCGGGCACCGCGACCTTCTTGCCGCGCAGCCCGGCGATGTCCTTGATGCCCGACTTCGGGGTGGTGATGATCCGGTCGGCCTGGCCGAGCATGTTCACCGCGACGATCTTGGCCTTGCCGGACGCGGGGAGCCACGTCGCGCCGGGGCCGATGTAGCCGAAGTCGAGGTCGCCCGCGCCGAGCGCCTGGATCTGCAGCGGGCCGTTGGTGAAGACCTTCAGGTCCGGCTTCAGCCCGGCCTTCTTCCACAGGCCGAGCTTGTCGGCGGCGGCGAGCGTCGCCGCGCCGGCGAAGTCGGCGGTGTAGCCGAACTTGACGGACGTCCCGCCGTCGCCGCCGTCGTCCCCGCCGCACGCGGCGGCGAGCGGCACCAGCAGCAGCGACACGGCCAGCAGTCGCAGTGATCTCATCGGATGGTCCCTTCGGGGGTCGGGGCGGGGGGCTGGTGGTAGACGGCCTTCCAGACCTCGCGGCGGAGTTCGTCGAACTCCGGCGACAGCCGGATCTCCTCGGTGCGGGGGTAGGGCAGGTCGACGTCGATGACGCGGTGCACGCGGCCGGGGCGGGCGGCCATCACGACCACCCGTCCGGCCAGGTAGACGGCCTCGTCCACGTCGTGGGTGATGAACATGACGGTGCGCCGCTCGCGGGTCCAGGTGTCGAGCAGGCCGTCCTGCAGCTGGACGCGGGTGAGCGCGTCGAGCGCGCCGAACGGCTCGTCCATCAGCAGCACCGACGGGTTCACCGCGTAGGCGCGGGCGATCGCGCAGCGCTGCTTCATCCCGCCCGACAGCGTCTTCGGGAGCGCGTCGGCGAAGTCGGCGAGCCCGACCAGGTCGAGGTAGTGCTCGGCGGTGGCGCGGCGCTCCTTCTTCGCCACCCCGGCGATCTTCAGCCCGAACTCGACGTTCTTGCGGGTGCTCATCCAGGGGAACAGCGCGTACTGCTGGAAGATCACGCCGCGTTCGGGGCCGGGGCCCTTGACCCGCCTGCCGTCCACCTCGACGGTGCCGGCGCCGGGTTCGAGCAGGCCGGCGGCCAGGTTGAGCAGGGTGCTCTTCCCGCAGCCGGACGGCCCGACGACCGTCACGAACTCGCCGTCGGCGATGTCGAGCGAGACGTCGTCGAGCGCGGTGAACGTCTCGAACCGGTGGGTGACGTCCCGGAATGCGATCTTGGTCATCGGCGCTCCTGCCATCCGGTGAGCCGCCGCTCGGCGAGGAGCAGCAGCCGGTCCATCACGAGCCCGACGAGCCCGATCACGATCAGCGAGACGAAGATGGTGGGCAGCTCGTAGTAGAGCTGCGCCTGCTGCATCCGGTAGCCGAGCCCGCCCTGCGCGGCGATCAGCTCGGCGGCCACGACCGTCGCCCAGGACGCGCCGAGCCCGATCCGCATGCCGACGAGGATGAACGGGGTCGAGGCCGGCACCACGACGTCGGTGAACAGCGTCCGGTCCCGGGCGCCGAGCACCCGCGCGGCGTTGATCAGCGTCTTGTCGACAGAGATGACGCCCTGGTACGTCGACACGACCGACGACAGGAACGACGCCAGGAAGATCACGAAGATCTTCGGGGTCTCGTCGATGCCCATCAGCACGACCGCCAGCGGGATGATCGCCAGCGGCGGGATCATCCGGAAGAACTGCAGCCACGGCTCGAACAGGCCGCGCACCACCGGGTACCAGCCCATCGCGAACCCGACCGGGATCGCGAGCAGGACGCCCAGCACGAACCCGATCAGCACCCGGCGGAGGCTGTCGAACAGGTCGCTGAACAGCGTCCCCTGCTCGATCAGCTCCCCGGCGCGCTTGACGACCGAGACCGGGCCGGGGAACCCGTCGATGCCGCTCTTGGACAGCCCGATCCACACGCCGATGCCGAGCACGGCGGACGCGGCGCTCAGCGCGGCGGCGCGCACCCGCGCCTTGCGGGCCTTCGCCTTGGCGGTCTCGGGCGCCTTCACGGCGGCGGGCGCCTTGGTCTTTTCCACGGCGGCCTTCTCGGCGGCGGTCTTCTCGGCGGCGGCCATCACGCGACCTCGTCCGCGACGCCGTCGACGTCGGGCGCGCGGCCCGCGCCGATGTCGGCCATGTAGCTCATCCAGGTGTAGGCGGGGTCGCCCCGGCGCACCAGCTCCCGGTACAGCCGGACGGTCATGTCCCGGCGCACGTCCGCGTAGGCGGGCGCCGTGTAGACGTTCTGCAGCTCGTGCGGGTCCTTCTCCAGGTCGTACAGCTCGTGGACGCTCTCGGGGTTGAACACGAACTTGTACCGGCGGTCCCGGATCATGCGCTGCGAGTACGGGAAGTGGTGGCCGTGGAATTCGGCGACCACCTCGGGGCGCGGGTCGTCCTCGCCGTTGATGAGCGGCAGCACGCTGCGGCCGTCGCACGGCTCCCCGGTGGGCAGCCCGGCGAGGTCGAGGATCGTCGCGTGCAGGTCGATGAGCGTGGCGAACTCGTCGACCGTCCGGACCGGGGCGCCCGGCACCCGGATGATCCCGGGGATCCGGTAGATGTCCTCGTACATCGCCGGGCCCTTGTCGTTCAGCCGGTGCGAGCCGGTGAACTCGCCGTGGTCGGCGGTGAACACGATCGCGGTGTCGTCCCAGAGGCCGTGCTCGCGGAGCCGGTCGAGGATCCGCCCGGCCTGCTCGTCGATCATCGTGACGTAGCCCCAGTAGACGGCGATGAGCTTGCGCCAGGCATCGGCGTCGAAGTGGTCGGCCGACCAGTACTCGGCGTAGCGGCGCTGGACGTCGGGCTTGCCGTCGAAGGTCTCGGCCATGGACGCGGGCAGCGGGACGTCCGCCGGGTCGTACAGGTCGTAGTAGGCGTCGGGCAGCAGGTAGGGCAGGTGCGGGCCGTACCAGCTGCACGTCAGGACGAACGGCTTGTCCTCGGCGGCGTAGCGGTCGATCAGCTCGATCGTCCGGTCCGCGAGGAACGCCTCGATGGTCGCCTCGGCCGGCTGCTCCAGCCGCCCGGCGATCAGGTGGCCGCGCCCGGAGTCGTTGGGCGCCTTGCCGAAGACCGCGTCGCGGACCTTGAACGGCGGGTGCCCGTTCTCCGCGAGCCACGCCTGGTAGGACGGGTGGTGGAACGGGTTCAGCGCACCCGGCAGGTGCTCGCCGTCCATGCCGTAGTACTCGGGGCCGCGCTCGCGCCCGATGTGCCACTTGCCGACATGGCCGACGCTGTAGCCGGCCTTGAGCAGCGGCTGGACGAAGTTGGGGAAGTCGTCGTCCACCTCGTCCTTGGCGCCGCCGTTGCGCTCGGGGTTGACGAGCAGGCCGTGCCGGAACGGGTGCGTGCCGGTGAACAGGGAGGCGCGGGCCGGGGTGCAGATCGCGGTCGGCGTGTAGAACCGGTCGAACCTGGTGCCCTCGGCCGCCACCCCGTCCAGCGCCGGGGTGCTGACCACGGGGTTGCCGTAGCAGCCCAGCGTGTCGACCCGGTGCTGGTCGGTCATGAGGATCAGGACGTTGCGAGAGGACACGACGCTCCGTTCATTAATTCCCAAGGGTTTACAGAAATAGGCGCTATTTGCCGGTGGCAGTCTTGAGGTGCTGGTGGTCCTACACGTCTGCGGTGGTGGGGTCGGGGGATCGGGGGTCCTGGTCGCGCAGCACGAGGGCGATCGCGCCCATCGCGGAGGCGGCGGGCCCGAGGTCGGCCGGGACGATGTCGAGCGTGCGCTGCGTCCCGGGCAGGGCGTACTCGGCGATCGCCGCCCTGATCGGGTCGAGGACGAGGCCGCCGAGCTGGGCGAGGTCGCCGCCCACCACGACGCGTTCGGGGTCGAGCTGGGCGACCGACCCGGCGAGCACGCGGCCGAGCGTCCGGGCCGCCTCCACGACGAGTTCGGTCACCGCGGGCGTCCGCGCCTGCGCGGCCTCCATCAGGTCGTCGGTGCCGGTCAGCCGCACGCCGCGCGCGGCCGCCGACCGCAGCAGCGCCGGCACGCCGATCAGCTCCTCCAGGCAGCCGCGCCCGCCGCAGTGGCAGCGCGGCCCCGCCGGGTCGACCGACACGTGCCCCAGCTCGCCGGACGCGCCGTGCGCGCCGCGCAGCAGCCGCCCGCCGGAGATGAAGCCGCCGCCGACGCCGACCGACCACCGGACGTACACGACGTCCTCGGTCGAGCGCGCGGCCCCCCAGGTCTGCTCGGCCAGCGCCGCCAGCCGGGCGTTGTTGTCGGCCTCGACGCGGGTGTCGAACGCCGCCGCCAGCCGCTCCGCCGCCCGCCACCGCCGGTTGGACGCGTCCATCACGCCGACCAGCCCGACGCCGACGGCCTCCAGGGCGCGCAGCCCGATGTGCCGGTCCTCGCACACCTTGTGGATGAGCGCGACGGCCAGGTCGGCCTGCTCGCCCTCGTCGGCGTCGGAGGCCGAGTCGTCCACGGCGGTCGCGATGACCTGCCGGGCGACGTTGGCGATCGCGACCCGGATGCGGCGGCGCCCGAGGTCGACGCCGATCAGCAGGCCCGCGTCCGGGTTCAGCGACACCCGCGTCGCGGGGCGCCCGCGCCCGCGCGGCCGGCCGTCGTCCTCGGCCCCGGACTCGATCACCGCGCCCCGCGCCATCAGCTCGGAGATGATCGCGAACAGCGTGGTGCGGGACAGCCCGGTGCGCGCGGTGAGCTGCGTGCGGCTCATCGGCCCCTCGCTGCGCAGCGCCGCGAGCACGACCTCCTCATGGGCCTGCCGCAGCCGCTGCAGCGCGTCCGCCCGTCGTTCCATGTCCGGCAGCATGGACGACACCGCAGATTAATGTCAATGCTCCGGACAAATATTCCTGGTGGTCAGCCCGCCGCGGAGGCGCGTCGGAACCGGCCGGGCCGCGCCGGGACGCCCCGCAGCGGGGCCGTCCCGGCGCGGGCGCGGGTCATATCGCCCGGATGAAGGTGCCGCCCTGCTGGAACGCCCCGGCCAGGATCTGGCCGACCTCGTCGAGCTTCTTGCGCACCTTGGCGACGCCGATGGCGCCGCCGGACATGCCGGTCGTCGCGGGGCCGAGGTCGACGACCACGGTGCCGTCCTGCTGCTGGACGAGCATCACGCGGTACTTGTAGTGCGTCGCGAACGCCCCGAGCAGCAGCGCCTTCGTGCGGGTGCCCTTCTCGATGATGGCCTGCGCCGGGTCCTCCCAGGTGAAGCGGAAGCCATCGGCCTGAAGGGCCTGCTCCACGACGGCGCGAACCTGGTCGGGCGTGCCGTTCACCTGGAGCTTGACGGAAGTGGACATTGTTCTCCTTGCATGTGGGGGAGGGCGATACCGGCCTGCCGATCGCCGGCGACGAGACCGTCCGGCAATGGTGAGCGATTCGGTTGTTTCGTCCTTGGGATGTCGTGATGCTCCCAGATTCACGGGGAACGCGCCCACAACAATTGGAGAAGAACACCCGCGACCGTCCGCACACGGCCACGTCACCAGGTGGCCCGGTGTCGCCCCCGGTAGGCCGGACGCCGCGACGCGGCGAACGCCGTCGCGCTCGCCCCGAGCAGCATCAGGCAGACGATGAGCATCGCGGCGGCGATCGCGATCAAAGCCCGGCCTCCGGACGTCCGGCCAGCAGCGTCTTCACCGCCGTCACGGCATCCGCGACATGGTGCACGTCTGCGATGGGGGCCCGGTGCGCCGTCCAGAACCACGCCCGCCCATCGTCGGTGCCGCGTGCCTCCACGGTCAGGACGGTGCACGGGTGCTCGGTGCAGCACCCGGCCGCGTCCGGGTTCTCGACATGGAGCCCGTCCGGCGCCATCCAGGCCTGAAGCCCGTGCGCGCGAAGAACGGTCCCTAGCGCGCCCAGCCGCGCCCTAGCATCTGGAGTCATGGGTCGTTCGCCTCCTAGCGGCGTGCGGTCCTAGCCCCGTCCGGCGGTCGCAACGCTGGGCGGGGCGTTTCTGTGTTCAGTCCATCACCATACGCAATCTATGCAAGCTGCGCTTGCTATGCAATACATGCGCTTCATGAAGCACCATGCGTGCGTCGCTAGCGTTGCAGGCATGGTTGATCTGTCCGATCCGCGCCCGTTGCGGGAGCAGATCACGACCCTGATCTCGCGCCGCATCGCGGACGGCACCTATCCCGTCGGCTCGAAGATCCCCACGACCCGGCAGCTCTCCCAGGAGTGCGACGTGAGCGAGCGCACCGTTGCCGAGGCGGTCAAGACGCTTCGCGAGGACGGCGTCCTCCGTGGCATCGCGGGCAGGGGTGTCTACGTCCTCCGAAAGCCCGACGACGGCGAATAGTCAGGCCTGACGCCGGTCTGCCCCGGTGTGGAGTAGCGGTCGGGAAGTGGCCGCAATTGCTGCCAGTGTGGATGGATGGGACGTCCACCACGCGGGAGTGATGCGGCAGTGAAGACTCTGGATGATCGGGCGCTCAATCGGGCCGCTCTCGCTCGGCAGATGCTGCTCGATCGTGTGGACGTGCCGGTGCTCGATGCCGTCGCGCGGTTGGGCGGGTTGCAGGCTCAGGAGCCGCAGGAGCCGTTTGTTGGGCTCTGGTCGCGATTGCGCGGGTTCGATCCGGCGGAGCTGTCCGATTTGTTGAGCGGGCGCCGTGTGGTGCGCTTGCCGCTGATGCGGCGCACCATCCATCTCGTCAGCGCGGACGATGCCGTGGCCTGGCGGGCGCGGCACGACGCCATGCTGCGTCAGCGGGTGCTCGGCGTCTACCGGCAAGAACTCGACGGGGTGGACCTTGAGGAGCTTGCGGCGGCGGGGCGGGCGGTGATGGACGACGGGCAGCCCCGCACCATGGCCGAACTGGTCGACGCGGTCGCCGAGCGCTGGCCCGCGCCGGGGCGGCGGGCGCTTGGGGAGATGCTGGTCTCGGCGCTTCTGCCGATGGTGCAGACGCCGCCGCGCGGGGTGTGGCGCGCCAAGGGCGGTGTCCGCAACGCGCTTCTCTCGTCCTGGCTTGGACGGGAGATCGACCCGCTTCCCTCGGACGAGACCGACCCGGTCGGGCAGGTGCTGGTGCGGCGCTACCTCGCCGCGTTCGGCCCCGCGACGTCGTCCGACCTGCGGGCCTGGTGCGGTCTCGCCGGGCTGCCCGCCGCGGTCGCCGCGCTGCGGGACGAGCTGGTCGTCTTCCGCGACGAGCGGGGCCGCAAGCTGCTTGACCTCCCGCACGCCCCGCGCCCCGACCCGGACACGCCCGCCCCGGTCCGCTTCCTGCCGGCGTTCGACAACGCCATCCTCGGCTACCAGGACCGAAGCCGGATCATCGACGACGCTCACCGGGGCCTGTCGGTCGCCGGTGAGCGCGTTGTTCTGGTGGACGGGCGGGTGGCCGCGACGTGGAACGTCGAGGGGGGTGCTGTGGTCGTCTCTCCGCTGTATCCCCTGGCCAAGAGCGACCAGGTTGACGTCGATGAGGAAGCGGAGCGCCTGGCGGCCTTCCTCTGCTGAGCGGGGTCAGCCGTCGAGGTCGAGGAGGCGGGCCCAGACCGCTTGGGCGGTGTCCTGGTAGGTCTTGGTCAGTGCGACCAGCCGGTGGTGCGGGGACGGGTCGCAGAGTTCCTCGGGGAGCAGCGGGTCGTGCAGGATCGTCGCGATCGCGCGGCTGCCGAGCAGCAGGGACTCGCGGGCGAACTCCTCGGGGCTGAGGGTGGTCAGGCGGTCGCGGCTGCGGGTCAGCTCGTCGGCGGTGCGGGTCAGGGCCTCGGTGAGGGCGCCGGTGTCCCAGAGGGCGCGCAGTTCCCGGTCGGCGTCGGGGGCGAGGTCGTCGATCGCGAAGACGGTCGCGCCGGGGGCCATGCCGGTGCCGGTGAGCGTCTCGCGCAACCCCGGGATGCCGCCGCGAAGGTTGTCGGGACGGACGTGCAGCGCGCCGCGCCAGGCGTGGAAGCCGAGGAGTTGCAGGGCGCGGTCGTGGTGGCGGAGGGCGGCGCGGTCGCTGCGGGCGGTGGCGGAGTTCTCGACCGCGGCCCAGCGTCCCGTCCAGGGCACGCGGATGCCTTCGCGGGCCGTCCAGTGCTCGACGTGCGGGTAGGTGCGCAGCCGCTCGGGGCGCGGGAGGTAGACGCCGCGGCCGGCGCGCTCCAGCACGCCCTCCTCGTTCAGCCGCTTCGCCGCCATCCGGACGCTCGGCGCGCTCAGCCCGACGATCTCCCCGGCCCGGCACAGCGCCGCGATCGTGAACCGGGTGCGCGGGCTGGCCGTCACCAGGTCCAGGACGAGCTTGCGAGCGGTCGGCTCGAGCATTTGAAACACCTTCTAGACTGAATTTGCCAACGTGCGTTATAAGTGGAGCGGTCGTTTCACTGTAGGACCCGGAGGTGGCGATGGCGGACGTGCGTGTCGAGGTGGCGGGGACCACCACCACGATCTGGATGGACCGGCCCGAGCGGCGCAACGCCGTCGACGGGCCGATGGCCGCCGAGCTGCGGGAGGCGTTCGAGGCGTTCGAGGCCGATCCGGGGCAGCGCGTCGCGGTGCTCGCCGGCAGCGGCGGGACGTTCTGCGCCGGCGCCGACCTGACCGCGCTGAGCGACCCCGCCCGCCACCACGAGGTCGATCCCGAGGGCGGCGGCAGCGGCCCGATGGGGCCGACCCGGATGGCGCTGAGCAAGCCGCTCATCGCGGCCGTCAGCGGGTACGCGGTGGCGGGCGGGCTGGAGCTCGCCCTCCTCGCCGACCTGCGGATCGTCGAGCGCGACGCGGTGTTCGGTGTCTTCTGCCGCCGCTGGGGCGTGCCGCTCATCGACGGCGGCACCGTCCGGCTGCCCCGCGTCGTCGGCCTCGGCCGCGCGCTCGACCTGATCATGACGGGACGCCCCGTCGAGGCGGACGAGGCCCTCGCGATCGGCCTGGCCAACCGGGTCGTCGAACCGGGGGAGGCGGTCGACGCGGCCCGCGAACTCGCCCAGCGGATCGCGGCGTTCCCGTTCGAATGCGTGCTGGCCGACCGCGCCTCGACCTACGCCGGCCTCGACCTGCCCCTCGCCGAGGCACTGCGCAACGAGGGCGCCGCCGGCGTCCCCGTCGTGGTGCGCGAGGGCATGAACGGCGCCGCCCGGTTCGTCGCCGGCGCCGGCCGGCACGGGCGCTTCGCCGGAGAGGAGACCACCCCGTGAGCCCCACCACCCGTGAACTGATCGTCCGCGGCGCGCGGCAGCACACCGGCCGGACCGCCGTCGTGTTCGGCGACCGGGAGCTGACGTTCGGCCAGGTCGACGAGCTGAGCAACCGGCTCGCGCACGCGCTGGCGCGGGAGGGCGCCGGGCACCGCCGGCGCGTCGGCCTCCTGGTGAACAACGGCCTGCTCAGCGTGCCGCTCGACTTCGCCTGCGTGAAGGCCGGGATCAACCGCGTCCCGCTCAACGCGCGGCTGTCGGTGGCCGAGCACGTCACGATGCTCACCGAGACCCGCTGCGAGCTGGTCGTGTTCGGCGCCGACCTGACCGACCGCGCCCGCGACCTGGCCGCCGCGCTGCCGGACGTGCGGTTCCTCGGCCTGGAGACCGCGCTGGACGGCGAGCCCCCGCTCATGGAGCGCGCCGAGAGCGCCCCCGCGACCCTGCCCGAGGTCGAGGTGGACGCCGGCGACGTCATCCTCACGCTGTTCACGTCCGGGACGACCGGCACGCTGAAGGCGGCGCAGCACACCCAGGCGTCCTACGCGGGGATCTGCCGGAACGTGCTGCTCAACCTGTTCCCGGCCACGGCCGACGACGTCATGCTGCACGCGGCGAGCCTCATCCACGCCAGCGGGGTGTTCGTGCTGCCGCTGTGGCTGCGCGGCGGCCGCACCGTCATCCTGCCGGGCTTCGCGCCCGAGCCGTTCCTGGACGCGATCGGACGCTACGGGGCCACGGCGGTCAACCTGGTGCCGACCATGATCCAGATGCTCGTCAAGCACCCGGCCTTCGCGGCGGCGGACGTCGCCACGCTGCGCCGCGTCATCTACGGCGCCTCGCCGATGCCGCGCCCCGTCATCGAGCGCGCCATGCGCGCGTGGGGCCGGGACCGGTTCTGGCAGTACTACGGGCAGACCGAGATCCCGCTGTGCATCGCGGTGCTGCGCCCCGAGGACCACACCGGCGACCGGCTCGCCGCCTGCGGGCAGATCGCCGCCGACATCGAGCTGCGGCTGCTGGACGAGGACGGCCGCGAGGCCGCCCCGGGCGAGCCGGGCGAGATCGTGGTGCGCGGGCCGTCCGCCACCGCCGGGTACTTCGACGCTCCGGAGCTGACCGGGCAGACCTTCCGCGACGGCTGGGTGCACACCCGCGACGTCGGCGTCCTCGACGGCGACGGCTTCCTGTTCCTCAAGGACCGGACGTCCGACATGATCATCAGCGGCGGTTACAACGTCTACCCGCGCGAGGTGGAGGACGTCCTGCTGGAGCACCCGGCGGTGCGCGAGGCGGCGGTCGTGGGGACGCCTGACGAGCGGTGGGTGGAGGCGGTCACGGCCGTCGTCGTCCTCGCCGAGGGGGTCGCTCCGGAGGACGGGCTGAGCGATCGGCTGGTCGAGCACGTGACCGAGCGGGTCGCCTCCTACAAGAAGCCACGCAAGATCATCTTCGCGGACGCCATCCCGAAGACCGCCGTCGGCAAGCTCGACCGCAAGACCCTGCGCGCCCGCTTCGCCGGGTGAGATCACCGCGCGGTGATCCGGTCGAGGACGGCGGTGTAGGCGGGCCTGCGGTCGGGGCGGGCGCGGCCGGTGGCGTTCCTGAGATGGGGGACGGCCGGCGCGCCGATCAGCACGAGGCCGTCGGCGGCGGCCCCGCGCACCGTCGGGCGCGCGTCGGTGAGGAGGCCGACCAGGGCCTTGATGCCCGGTTCCCAGCCCGCGTGGGAGAGCGTCTTGACGGCGGACACGACGACGTCGGACCGTCGGTCGCCCAGGAGCCGCTCGGTCTGCTCCAGGTAGGCGGGCCGGTCCAGGACCCGGCGGGAGAGCCGGTGGGCGCGGGTGCGGACCGCCGGTGACGGGTGGCCGATCAGCTCGATCAGGAGTTCCCGCAGTTCGCGGCTCTCCGCCCCGCCGGTGCGGTCGTGGTC
The DNA here is from genome assembly GCF_013364275.1 of Actinomadura sp. NAK00032. NCBI lineage: Bacteria > Bacillati > Actinomycetota > Actinomycetes > Streptosporangiales > Thermomonosporaceae > Actinomadura > Actinomadura sp. NAK00032. The sequence goes on from NZ_CP054932.1 coordinate 597,855, forward strand.
CTCGGCGAGCAGGTCGAGGGCGCGGCGGATCTGACCGGGCGTGCCGGTGCGGGCGGCGCGGAGGAGGTCGCCGCGTGCGGAAGGCTCCCGGCGGCCCGACGGTTCGCGCGTGCGTTCGCGGAGCGCGGCCAGCGCGGCGGCGTCGTCGGCCGCCGCGTGCGGTTCGCGGAGGGGGCCGTCCACCAGCGTGATCCGCTCGACCGGGTCTCGGTGTCCCTCGGCGTGCAGCCGCCGCCATGCCCTGGCCAGGGCGGGGGTGCTCCGCAGCCGGGCGCCCGCGAGCAGGTCGAGGACGCCCCAGGCACCGGCGTCGAGGTGGGCGGTCAGCGCTTCGGCCAGCCGGTCGGGATGGGCGCCGCGAAGGGCACGCTCGGCTGCGGCGCGGGTGGCGGGCGCGCCGTCGAGCCACCACGTCACGAGCCTCGGCAGGAGGGGCGCTCGGGACGCGGGGTCCAGGTGCGCCGCGACGCGTGCGACGCGTTCCCGGACGTCGTCGCGCGCGGTGTCCAGCTCCGCCTCCTCCAGCGAGAGCAAGGTCAGGGCGAGCCGGTCGGTGACCGGGATGTCCGCCTTGCCGTCCAGAAGGGCGCGGAGGACGGCGAGGCGGATCTCGGGTTCGGGCCAGCCGAGCAGGGTCCGCGCGGCGGCCGCCGACCGTGCGGGATCGTCCAGCATCGCCAGCAGGCGCTCGCGCTGCGCGGCCGAACGCGGCTGGTCCAGATCGCCGGAACGGGGGGTGCGGACGTCACGCTCGGTGCGCTGCGCCTGCTCGGCGAGGGTCCACGGCGGGGCGCCGAGGGGTTGCAGGTCGAGCATCCGGTCCAGCAGCCCGCCGCGCGCCTCGGCGGCGGCGGTGGGGTACGCGGCGATCAGCTCGTCGAGCCGTGCGCGCGAGTCGAGCCGGTGCCCGCCCTCGGGGCGCGGGCCGAGCCCGAACGCCTCCCGCAGCACGGCCTCCTCGCCGGTCGGCGCCGCCGCCAGGGCCCGTTCGAGGTCGCGGCGGGCCGGTATCCCGCCGCAGCGGCGCAGCAGCGCCAGCTCCGCCGGGCCCAGCACCGGCAGTGCGCGGATCCGCTCGGCGACCTCGGGCGCCCGGCCGCCGGGCAGGTGGGCGGCGGCCTCGCCGATCACCGCGAGGAGCCGCGGACGGTGGGCCGCCCCGATCCCGGCGATGCCCGCGGCGAGCGTCCCGGCGGAGCGTGCGAACGTCTCCAGCTCGCCGGGGCTCCAGGGCGGCGGGCACAGCCGCATCGTCAGCCGCAGGACCGCGTCCCGCCGGGTCGCGGCGGCCAGGTCCAGCCAATGCGCCAGCATCGGACGCAGCTTGGTCGCGCGCCGGAAATCGGGCGCGTCCGGATCCTTCTCGTGCAGGTCCACGGCCTGGCGCGCGACGTCCGGGGCCCAGCCGTGCTCGGCCAGCTCGTCCACCGGGCTGCGGGACGGCTCGGGGCCGGCGAGGCGGGCGAGCAGGGCCGTTCCGGCCGGTGACCCCTGGGCGGCCAGCGCGCGGACCGCGCGTTCGGGGAGCGCACTGGCGAGGGCGTCGACCAGCAGCCGGCGCGTCCGCGCGTCCTCGGCGCGGTCGGCCGCCGCGATCACGGTGGCGGCGTACCCGTCGCCGAGCACCGCTTGCAGCGCCGCGATCAGCTCCGCGCGCAGGCCGGGGTTGTCGTGCCGGCCGAGCCAGTCCAGCGGCTTCGGCGCCGTAGCGGGCGTGCCCGCGTGCGCCAGTGCTGCGGCGGCGGTCTTCTTGACGTTCATGTTCGGGTGGTCGAGGCACGCCGCGATCGCCTCCGCCGCGCCGTCCGCCCCGGCATGGCCGAGCGCCAGCAGCGCTTGGCGCACGGTCTGCACGTCCGCCGCAGTGGTCAGGGGGATCAGGCCGGCCGACAGCGCCCGCGCGTCGCGTCCGTCGGTGTCGCGGGCGAGCAGGGCGATGGCGTGCTTGCGCACATGGGGGTCGCGGTCGCGCAGGAGCGGGTGGATCCGCGCGCGGGTGCCCCGGTACGGGATCTCCAGGAGCATGCGGAGCAGGACGGCCCGCTCGGTCGGCGACGGGTCGGCCCCGTCCAGGAGGTCCAGCGCGATCACGGCGGCCAGCGCGTCGCCGGCCTCGTCCGCGTCCACCGCGCCGAGCAGGCAGCGGGGCCTGATCTTGCCGCGCCGGTACAGCCGCCCGCCCAGCTCCCGGAGGGCCGCGACGGCCTCCGCCGGGACCTGCGGCGGCTCGGCGTCCTGGACGTCGGACACGACCCTCATGAGCAGGTCGGCGATGGCCGGGATCGTGGCGGCGTCGCCGTTGCGGGCCAGCGTGCACAGCGCGTCCACCGGACGTTCCGGATCGAGGCCCGAGCGCAGCAGCGCCAGCTCCCGCGCGTCGGGGGTGCCCAGGTCGGATGCGATCCGCGCGGGCAGGTCGCGCGGGTCGAGCCTGTCCAGCAGCGAGCGCCGCCCCTCGGGATCCGCGGTGAGGTGCCACAGGATTTCGAGGGCGCGCCGCCGGACGGGAAGCAGGTGGGACGGGATGTCGCCCGTCAGGTGCTCGCGCAGCGCATCGGCGGTTCGGTCGCCGCCCACGGCCTCCAGGGCGTCCAAGGCCGCCGCCGGTGCGCTGGGCAGCACCGCCAGGACGGCCTCCTCGGCGGCGGTGTGCTCCAGGGCCCGGACGGCCTCCAGGAAGGGGACGGGGTCCGGCGCGGAGGACAGCAGCCGGGTGACGGTCTCGCCGATGGGCAGGGTCCCCGTCCCCTGCGCGGCCAGGGCGACCAGCAGCTCCAGTCGCCGTGGCCAGGTCGGCTCGTCCGCCTCGCCGCCGGCCGCCTCGCGAAGCAGCGCGTTCCGGGACGTGTACAGCACGGTGGCGACATCGTCGGCGTCGACCGAGTGGTCGGCGAGGGCCAGGGCCACGATCGCGGGCACGTGCTCGTCGACCGGGAAGTGCCCGCGCTGGTGCATCTCCCTCAGGCAGCGGACGCACGGTGCGGCGAGCAGCAGCGGATCGGTACCGGCCAGGCGCACGAGGTCGCCGATGTCCTCGCGCGTCGCGAGCCCGCCGAGCAGCTCCAGCGCCCGGCGCCGGGTGCGGGGCGGGCCGTCCGGGTCGGCGGCCGCCGCGCGCAGCACGTCCCGGTGGCCGTGCCGCGCGGCGGCCTCGATCGCCGCGTCGGCGGCCGAGGGGTCGGTAAGGAACCGGTCGAACAGCTCACCGGGCACCGGGACGAGCGCCGCCCACGGCTCGGCGAGTTCGCGCAGCAGGGCCGCCGCGAGACCGGACGCGTTCCCGCCTGCGCCGGCGCGGCGGCTTTCCCCGTCAAGGAGTCCGAGCAGGAGCGAGCGGGCGCGGACCGGTGCGAGCAGGCCCGCCCGCACGGCCTCGCGCGTCAAGCGCAGTGCCTCCGTGCGCAGCACCGGATCGTCCTGCCCGGCCAGTTCCCCGGCCAGCCGCTCCGGATCGCGGGCGGCGGCGGCGTCCAGGCCGTGCACGGCCTGGTAGAGCAGCTCGCCGACGGGTTCGCCGGCCACGGTCCGGGGATCGCGGGCGATCTCGGCCCGCAGCCAGGCGATCTGGACCGGCACCGGCAGATCGGCCGTCCTCCACTGCGGCCACGGCTCCGCTCCGGGCGTGCGCAGATACCGCCGGGCCGTCGCCAGCGCCGCCTCGGGCGATTCGTTCCGATCGCCGTCCCCTGTCCCCATAACGGCTGATCTTAGGAACTGCGAGCGTTGACAAGGCCTCGACCGTCCTCCTAGTTTCTGAAACGGCATTCCGTGTACTGAAACAGGAGGCGGGGCGGTGGAGCGGCTGGGGCGGTTCGGCGTCGTCGTGGTCGGCGGCGGCGGTGCCGGGCTGTGCGCGGCCATCGAGGCCGCCGCGGGCGGCGCGAGCGTGCTCGTGATCGAGAAGCGGCCGGTCCTCGGCGGCATGCTGCACATCGCCAACGGCGAGATCAGCGGCGCGGGCACCCGGCGGCAGGCCGCGCGCGGCATCGAGGACGACCCGCGCGCGCACTGGCAGGACGTGATGCGCCTCTCCCACGGCAAGGCCGACCCCGAACTGTCCTGGGAGACCGTGAGCAGGCAGGGCGGCACGGTCGACTGGCTGGAGGGGCTCGGCTTCGACTTCCACCCCGACACCCCCGCCCTGGTGCACGGCCACGAGGTCTACGCCGCGCCCCGCACCTACTGGGGCGTCGAGCAGGGGCGGTCGATGCTGCGCGTCCTGGAGCGGGAGCTGCGCCGATGGGTGCGGGACGGCGCGGTCCGGCTGGTCACCGGCGCCCGGGTGACCGGCGCGCTCGTCGAGGACGGGCGCGTGGTCGGCGTCACCGCGTCCCGCGAGGGCGAGGGCGACTTCAGCGCGCACGGCGGCGCGGTCGTGCTGGCCACCGGCGGCTACGACGCGAACCGCGAGCTGCGCAACCGGTTCCTGCCGCCCGGCTGCGAGGACGCGCTGATCGGCTGCCTCGACCACGCCACCGGCGACGGCCTGGCCCTGGCCGCCGAGCTGGGCGCCGATGTCACCGGCAATGGGACGTTCCTGCCGGTCATGGGGCTGATCCCCGACCCCGCCCGCCCCGGCTTCGCGGTCGACTACCGCGAGGCGTTCGTCGAGGTGGCGCCCGCCTACCGGACGCCCCACGAGATCTGGGTGAACCGCGCCGGGCAGCGGTTCGTCGCGGAGGACGTGACGAGCCCCGAACTGCGCGAGCGCGCCCTGACCGGGCAGGCCGGGCTCGCGATGCACATCGTCTGGGACGACGCCGTCGCCCGCGTCGCGGACCCGCTCCTCAGGAACGGGGCGGGCGACTGGACCCGCGAGCGGATGGCCGCCGAGCTGCGGCGCGGCCGGTGGATCGTCGCGGCGCCCACCCTGGCGGAACTCGCCGCCCGGCTCGGCGTGGACGCCGCCGGCCTCACCGCCACCGTCGAGCGCTACAACTCCGCCGTCGCCGCCGGGCACGACGCCGAGCACGGCAGGACGACGCTCCCGATGCCCATCCAGACGCCGCCGTTCTACGGGATGACGTCCGTCGGCGCCTCGATCCTCAGCCGGGACGGCCTCCGGGTCGGCACCGACCTCGCCGTGCGCAACCGCGAGGGCGGCACCATCCCCGGCCTGTACGCGGTGGGCGAGGTGCTCGGCAACGACGTGTTCGCCGGGGACAACTACGTCGGCGGCATGAGCGTGGGCCCCGCGCTGACGCTCGGCCGCATGCTGGGCACGCGCCTCGCCGCGCAGGCCCGGGAGGCCGCCGACCCGGAAGGCACCGAACGTCCGCCGACGAGAGAAGAGGCCACGTGAGCACCGACCCCGCCCCCCTCGTCACCGGCATCACCGCCGCGCTGATCGGCGTCACCGAGTTCCGCCCCCACCTGGACCTGCTCTGCGGGGAACTGGGCTTCGAGGTGGCGGCCGAAGGCGTCGTCAAGGCGGCGGACGCGGCCCGCCTCTGGGGTGCCGAGGCGGGCCGCCGCGACGTCGAGGCCATGATGCTGACCGCCGCCGGGGCGTCCACGGGCCGCATCCACCTGGTGAAGGTCGACGACCCGGTGGCGCCCGCCGAGCACCCCCACACCCTGGACATCGGCCTGGCCGCCATCGACATCTACACCAAGGACCTGCACGCGACCCACGCCCAGTTGACCGAGGCCGGGTACCCGTGCGGCACGCCGTCCACGTTCGAGGTGCCGGTGGGCGACATCACGGTGTCGGTCACGGAGGGCTTCTGCTTCGGGCCGGACGGGACCGACCTCGTCTTCGTCCAGCCGGCCAGCGCGCGCGCCACCGCAGCCTGGGACGCCGACCCGGAGCGGCCCTACACGGAGGTCTCGTCGGTCGTGTGCCATGCCCCCGACTTCGAGGCCGAACTCGGCTTCTGGGCGGCGCTCGGCATGGCGGCCGGATACGACGTCCACTTCGGCTCGCCGGGATTCGAGAAGATGGCCGACCTCCCGTCCGGCACGCGGGCGCGGATGGCCTTCGTCGCCGGCGCGGGCGGCGGCACCGCGCGCGTCGAGCTGCTTCAGGTGCCCGACAACCCCGGCGGCGTCGACCGGCGCGCGGTGCAGCGTCCCGGACGCGGGCTCGGCCACACCGGCTGGTCCGCGGTCACCCGCGACCTCGACGCCGCCGTGGCCGCCGCCGAGAGCGCGGGAGGACGCGTCCAGTGCCGCCCCTTCGCCGCCACCACGCCCCTGCACGGGGACGCTCGGCTGGCCGTGGTCGACAGCCCGAACGGGGTCGGCGTCGAACTGTGGCAGCCGAACCGCTGAGGCGGGCCGGGGGTCAACGGCGCTGGTAGAACTCCAGGACCTCGCCGTCCGGGCCGAAGAACGGCTGCACCAGCGCGGGCCCGTGGGGTGGGAGGTCGAGTTCGACCGGCGCGCACACCGGCTCGGCCGACTGCGCGGCGAGGAGGGCGGCGGTGGCGGCCAGGTCGTCGGTCTCCAGCGAGACCGACAGGATCCCGAGGTTCGGCGGGACTGCGCGCTCCCGCTGCGTCCGGCCGGCGAGCCCGACGTACTGCGCGATCTCTACGCGCCCGTTCATCGTGTCGCCGGGCACGTACATGTTGATGTTGTGCAGCCCGGTGCCCTCGGGGAACCGGAAGAACGACTCCATCCCCTCGACGACCTTGTCGTACAGCTTCACGAAGCCCAGCGCCTCGTAGAAGGCGGCGGACGCGGCGGCGTCGGCGACGTGCACGGCGACCGTCTGCAACTCGCTGGACCGGCCGTCGTATTCGGCGAACGCGCTGCCCGGGGCCGGTTCGAGCTGGAACACGTCGAGGACGACGCCGTCCGGGTCGAAGGAGAGCGAGTCCCATGCGGACAGTTCAGGGGTGACCGTCCAGTGCGTGGGCTTCGAGCGGACGCCCCCGCCCGTCCGCGCCAGCCGCTCCAGGGCCTGCCCGAGGTCGTTCACCCTGATGTTGAGCGCGTAGTGGCCGTGGTCCTGGGCGCGGGAGTAGTCGCCCCAGATGCGCTCGCCGGGCACGTCGAAGGACACGAGCCGCACCAGCCCCGTCGTGGCGCCCTCGGGGCCGAGCACGACCGTCCGTCCGGTCAGCCCGCGCGGCATCTGCCACGCCCGCTCGGCCTCGGGACCGCAGAGCACGGCCTCCTCGCCGTGGACGACGTACCCGAACGTCTCCGCGTAGAAGGCGCGCGAACGCTCCAGGTCGGAGACGGCGACCGTCGCCGCCCGCAGCTCACTGATCACGGCTGTTGTTCCGCCAATCGGAATATCGTTTCGTTTCAATCTAGGCGCCTGGGGGCTCCAGGGTCAAGGTGAGGGCGACACGGGCTGCTACACATGTAGTTTTATGACGCGCGCCGGGACCGGGCCCTGTTGGACGTGCTCCCGGCCATCACTGCCTACGCTTGACCGGACGTCCATCAGGGGAAGCCGGCCGGAGGGAACAGGGGAGCTCGTGAGCGCCGAGGCAAGCACGTGAGCGCCGAGGGAAGTACGAAGGCGGTCGTCACCGCGCTGGGCGCGAACCTGGGGATCGCGGTGACGAAGTTCGTGGCGTTCGCGCTGACGGGGTCGTCCTCGATGCTGGCCGAGGGCATCCACTCGGTGGCCGACTCCAGCAACCAGGCGCTGCTGCTGATCGGCGGCAAGCGGGCGGAGCGCCGCGCGACCGAGGAGCACCCGTTCGGGTACGGGCGCGAGCGCTACATCTACGCGTTCCTGGTCGCGATCGTGCTGTTCAGCCTGGGCGGCCTGTTCGCGCTCTACGAGGCGTGGCACAAGATCTCCGACCCGCACCCGATCGAGGAATGGCAGTGGGTGCCGATCGTGGTGCTGCTGATCGCGATCGTCCTGGAGGGGACGGCGCTGCGCACGGCGGTCAAGGAGTCCAACCGCAGCCGGGGGCGGGCGAACTGGGTGCAGTTCGTCCGGCGGTCGAAGTCGCCGGAGCTGCCGGTGATCCTGCTGGAGGACACCGGCGCGCTGGCCGGCCTGGTCTTCGCGCTCGCGGGCGTCAGCCTGACCCTCGCCACCGGCGACGGCGTCTGGGACGGCATCGGCACCGCGGCGATCGGCGTGCTGCTCGCGGCCATCGCGATCGTGCTGGGCACCGAGGTGAAGAGCCTGCTCATCGGCGAGTCCGCGACCGCCGAGCAGGTCCGGGAGATCCGCCGGGCGATCGTGGCGAGCCCCGACGTCCCGCAGCTGATCCACATGCGCACCATGCATCTCGGGCCGGAGGAGCTGCTCGTCGCCGCCAAGATCGCCGTGGACCTCCAGGACGACGCCCGCGAGGTCGCCGACGCCATCAACGACGCCGAGGCCCGCATCCGCGCGGCCGTGCCCATCGCCCGGCTCATCTACCTGGAGCCGGACGTGCTGCGGAAGGGGGGCTGACGGAGATGACGCGCAGGCCGCTCGGGCAGCTGGAGGCGGAGGTGCTCGCCGCGCTGGCCGGGCTCGGCGGCTCGGCCAGCACCGCCGAGCTGGTGGCGCGCCTCGACGGCGAGCCGGCGTACACGACGGTGAACACGATCCTGCACCGGCTCCACGAGAAGCGGCTCGTCTCGCGCACCCGCGCGGGGCGGCACTACCGGTACCGGCTCGCGGTGGACGAGTCCGAGCTGGTCGCCGGGCGCATGCACGACCACCTGCGGCACGCCAGCGACCCGGGCACCGTGCTCAGCCGGTTCGCGCGCTCGCTCAGCGCCGAGGAGGCGCGGAAGCTGCGCGAGGTCCTCGACGGTCCGGACGGCGGCAGGTGAACTGGTTCACCTTCCTGCCGCTGGCCATCATGGTCACGCTGAGCCTCGCGCTCGGGCTCGCCGCCCCGTTACGGCTGCATCCGTCCTGGTCGGCGCGGCTGCTGGCGACGACCGGGGCGATGACCGTCGTGGCGGCGCTCGGTACCGGCGTCTTCGTGGCGATCAACTACGCGGCGACGCTGGCCCCGGCCGCCGCGGCGCACGTCCCCGAATGGGCGCTGTTCGGCGACGACAGCCCCGTCCCGCACGCGGTCGGGATCCCGGCGGCCGTGCTGACCGCCGCCGGGTTCGCGGTGGCGGGCCGGACGGTCGCGGGCTGGACGCGGGAGCTGCGCGACGCGCGGCGCGACACGGGCGCGCCGCTGGAGACCGACACCCCGATCGCCGTCGCGGTCCCGGGCCGCCACGGCGGGGTGCTGCTGTCGCGGGGCCTGCTGCGCGACCTGACCGCCGCGGAGCTGCACGTCGTCCTGGAGCACGAGACGTCGCATCTCAGGCACCGCCACCACCGCTACCTGGCGGCCGGCGCGCTCGCCGCGGCGGTGCTGCCGCCGGTCCGGGTGCTGGACGGCGCGCTGCGGCTCGCGGTGGAGCGGTGGGCGGACGAGGACGCCGCCGAGGCGGCCGGCGACCGCGCCCTGGTCGCCCGGACGCTCGCGAAGGTCGCGCTCGCCCAGCCCCGCGCCGCCGGACCGGTCACCGCGTTCGCCGACTCGGGGGTCGTGCAGCGCGTCGAGGCGCTGATGGGCACGCCCCCGGCCAAGAACGCGGTCACCGGCCCGCTGCTGCTCCTCGGCAACGGGGTCGTCACCGGCTCGCTGACCGCCGCGACCCTCCAGCTCGACCACGTGATCGCGTCCGCGCTGCTGTCGCTGCTCGCGTTCCGGTGACGGCGGGCCCGGCGGGCTCAGGGGCCCGGCCGGCTCGGCTGACGGCGGGCCCCGGCCGGCTCAGAGCTCGAACTCGGCGGGATCCAGGCCGACGGCGAAGCACGCCTCGCGGACGATGGACTTCTCCTGGTCGTCGAAGTGGCCGTCCGCGCCGCCGATGATGATGCCGATCTGGATGACGGCGCGCGCCTCGGCGGGCTTCTTCTTGGTCTTGCCGATGTCCTGCAGGACCGAGACCTTCCCGAAGTCGAAGTCGGCCGTCAGCTTGGACACGTAGTCGTTGAAGCGGCGCTGCAGGTCGTCCGCCGGGAAGTTCTGCAGCACCTCGTTGGAGGCGATCAGGGACGCGGTGCGCTGCCGCTCGGACGGGTCGACGCTGCCGTCGGCCGCCGCGACGAGCGCGCACATCGCCATGCTCGCGTCCCGGAACGCTCCGCTCTTCAGTTCGTTCTTCTTACTGAGCAGCTGCGTCTGCATGGTCTGGGTCGACTCCCGCAGCTTGTCCCAGAAGGCCATCGGATCCTCCTCCACTCGCTGTTCGTCTCACCCTGCTGCTACAAGTGTAGTAGCAGGTTCCGCGGGTCAGTCCTCGCCCTCGAAGTCTTCGGCGGCGTCCTCGTAGGCCTCTTCGTAAGCCTCCTCGTAGGCGTCCTCATACGCGTCCTCGTAGGCGTTCTGGACGGCCTGCTCGAACACCGCCTCCTGCACGGCCTGCTCGCTCACCTGGGCGAAGGCGTCGCCGACCGACGGCTCGTCCTGCTCGTCCTCGTCGTCGTCCAGCATCTCGTTGACGACGGCGCCCGCCACGAGCCCGGCCGCCAGGCCGCCCGCCGCGCCCGCGGCGACGCCTCCCCAGCCGGGACCGTGACCGTGCTGCTCGCCGTGGTGGTGCGAGGCGTGCGGGAAACCGTGGCCGGCGTGCCCGTGCCCGGCGACGGCCCGCAGCCAGTTCTCCAGCTCGTGCTCCCAGGACATGTGCAGGGCGTCCTCGTGGGAGACGTGGTAGCGGCCGAAGACGTCGTCGCCCTCGGTGAACGCGGTGCCGCGCCGGTCGGCCTCCAGGACCACCGCCAGCCCGTACGGGTCGGCCACGAACGTCAGCTCCACCTCGTTGATCTGCCCGGCGTACTCGGACGGCGCGTAGAACTCGATCTCCTGATAGAACGGCAGCTCATGGTGGAGGCCGGCGATGTGCCCCTCCTCCACGTCGGCGCTCTTGAACGTGAAGCCGAGCGTCCCGAACGCGTACAGGACGCGCTGCTGGGACGGCAGCGGAGTCACCGTGATGGGATCCAGGTCCCCGGCGTCGACCGCCCCGGCGATCTCCAGCTCGGTGCGGACGCCCATGGCCATGCCGTGCAGGTGCTGCCCGTTGACCTCGGTCACGGGCAGCTCCCACGGCAGCGGCAGCCGGAACGGCACCGACTGGTACTGCCCGGCCCCGACATGGAGCGGTCCGGCGACCGCGCCCCGGTAGAACTCGCGGGTTCCGGCGCCCTCGTGGTCGCCGTGCTCGTACTCGGCCTGGGTGACCAGGCTCACCGTCACCTGGTGGACGTGCGCGTCGTGGTCGCCGCCCTGGATCCGGACCTCGCCGGACAGGTGATCCCCGGGGCGGGCCTGCGCCGTGCCGAGAACGGTCTCGACCGACGGCCCTCCCACCCCGAAGGCGCCGAGCAACCGCTTGAAGACCATGGGCCCCTCTCTCTTCCGCCGTCATCGCGCAGCGGCCGACGGCCCGGCCGCTGCTACTACATTTGTAGCAGCAGCGGTCGAGAACTCACCAGGAGAGGGGGCTTCCCGTAACTCTCTATCAGTCTCGCTTCGCGGCTAGATCGTGGGGCCGTAGTCGGTGCACTCGGGCTGGAAGCCGGGCTCGTCGGGGCCGAGGGCGTTGAGGACGATCTGCGTCACCGGGCCGTCGAACCACAGGCCGGAGTGGCCGACCGGATCGTCCGGGCACAGGTCCTGGAGCAGCACGTTGGTGGAGTCGCCGCCGTGCAGGAACGAGTTCGTCAGCGGGGTCACCGTGTTGTCGTGCGTCGTCGCGATGGTCAGGTACCGCACGCCCGGAACGGTGTCACCGTCGGCGAACAGGGCGGTCTGGAAGTCCGACCCCTCTTCCTGCTGCGGGTAAGCGGGCGCGCCGATGAAGCGGAACGCGTCGTTGACCAGCCCGAGGACGTTCAGCGAGCGGGCGATGTCGACCAGGCCGCCCATGGTGGTGCCGTGGTTGGTCGGCGCGAGGCCGACCATGGTGCGCACCTTGGCCGCGCCGCCCAGGCGCTTGATGTAGTAGTTCGGCATCATCCCGCCCTGGGAGTTGCCGATCACATCGACACGGGTGGTGCCCGTGGCGGCGAGCACTCTGTCGACGAACGCGCTCATCGTGCGCGCCGACTCGGTGATGTCGCCGAGCCCGTAGACGCGGCCCAGGCTGGACGACGTCTCGCCGTAGTTGAACGCGTAGACGCAGTACCCGGCGTTGGCCAGGATCGGCGCGAGCCGGGCACCGGAGAAGCCGAGGTTGGACGTCGTGCCGTGCACCAGCACCACCGGGACGGGGTGCTCGCCGGACGGCCGGCATGACCAGTCGTTGGCCCCGGCGACCGCGCCCGGGCTGAAGAGGTAGTTGCCGACCGCCGTCCCGAGGTCGCCCACGGGGTAGGCGGTCCCGGCCGTCGCGGGCGTCGCCGTGGCGAGTGCCGCGCAGGCCGCCGCCGCGGTCGCGGCGAGGCCGCGCCGGATTCGCTGTCCTCTCATATGAACAACGGTATCTATATGAGGATGGCGCGGCTATGGCTCCGGTGACAACGTGCCCGGCTCCCTTTCGTCCCCGGAGACGCAAACGCGGTGCGCGAGCGCCGCGGCCTGCCCCCGGCTGCGGCAGCCGGTCTTGGTGAGCAGCCGGCTGACGTGCGACTTCACGGTGTGCTCGGACAGGACGAGGCGCTCCGCGATCTCCGCGTTGCTGAGGCCGTCGCCGATGAGGGCCAGGACGTCCCGCTCGCGCGGCGTCAGCGCCTCGACGCGGGCCAGGTCGGCGGGGGCGGGACGGGCCGCGCGGCGGTGGGCGAGGTAGCCGTCGATGACGCGGCGCGCGACGCCGGGGCTGAGCGCGGCGTCGCCGGACGCGGCGGCGCGGACGGCGGCGAGCAGTTCCTCGTAGGAGGAGCTCTTGAGCAGGAACCCGGCGGCGCCGGCCGCGAGCGCCTCGTCGATGTACTCGTCCAGGTCGAAGGTGGTGAGCATCAGCACGCGGGTGCGGCCGAGCAGGCCCTGCCGGGCGAGCCGGTCGAGGACCCACAGGCCGTCGCGGCCTGGCATCCGCACGTCCAGCAGCAGCACGTCGGGGCCGGTGCCGGTGGCCAGCCGCAGCGCGGCGTCACCGTCCCCGGCGGTGCCGACGACCGCGATGTCCGCCTGGGTCTCCAGGATGGCTTGGAGCCCGTCGCGGACGACGCGCTCGTCATCGGCGATCGCGACCGTGATGCGGCGGTCACCGGACGGCATCGCGGACTCCCAGCGGGATCGTGGCCGCGACCCGGAAGCCGCCGCCGGGCGTGGCGCCCGCGTCGAGCGCGCCGCCGAGCGCGGCGAGGCGCTCTTCGAGGCCGGGCAGCCCGATGCCCGCGCCGGGCGCCGGTATGACCTCCCCGTCCGGCGCCCCGCTGTCGACCTCGATGCGGATGTCGTGCCCGCCCGCGTCGACCCGGACCGCCACCTCGGCGCCGGGCGCGTGGCGGCGGGCATTGGTGAGCCCCTCCTGGACGACGCGGAAACCGGTGAGCTGGACGTTCCTGGGCAGCTGCGCCATGTCGCCGGTGACGGTGAGGCTGGTCGGGTTCCCGGCGGTGCGGGCCGCGTCCACGAGAGCGGGCAGCCCGGCGAGGGTGGGCGCGGGTGCGCGGGGCGCGGCGGCGGTGCCCCCGTCGCGGAGCACCTGGAGGAGTTCGCGCATCTCGCTGGTGGCCTGGCGTCCGGCGGCGGCCATCGCGTCGACGCGTTCGCGCGCCCAGGGCGGCAGCTCCCCGGACCGGGCGCGGACGGTCTCGGCGTGGACGACGAGGAGCGTCAGCGAATGCGCGACGACATCGTGCATGTCGCGGGCGATGCGCACGCGCTCTGCGGCGGCGGCCTGTTCGGCAAGGAGGTGCTGCTCGCGGCGGGCGTCGGCGGCGCGCCGCTCAGCCGCGAGCAGCATGCCCCGGTGGCCGCGCGCGGCGACGCCCAGCGCCCACGCGACCGGGAGCGCGGCGACGTAGGCGAGCACGTCGGAGCCGCCGCGCCAGCCCTCGGGCGCGGTGAGGTGGTTGGCGGCCAGGCCCCCGGCGACGAGCGCGCCGCCGAGCAGCAGCGCCGCCGCCGACCGTCGCGGCGCGCTGTACGCCCCGGCCGCGTACAGCGCGAACGCCACCGGCAGGACGGTCAGCCCGCTCAGCTTCACCTCGGCGGACGCGGTGGCGACCTGCACCGCCGCGAGGACGGCAAGCAGCACCCCGAACGCGGTCAGCGGCCGGTGCCGCCGCAGCGCGAGGCAGCCGAGCGCTACGGTGCCGTAGCCGGCCAGCGCCGTCCACGCCGCCGCGGAGGTGTCGGTGGTCGCCTGGTCGATCAACGCCGGGGCGACCGCAGCGGCAGCGAGCGCCGCCTCGGCCCCGGCCTGCCGCAGGCCCGGCGCGTCCATGCTGGTCATCGCCTTGATCATAGGAAGCGGCTCGCCCCGGCGGCATCACTCGAAAGAGCGAACCGGGCGCTGGCTCTCCGGCCCTACCGCACCGGCCGGGTGCACTCGTTCCGGCGATGCGGCGGCCCGGTCGCGGCGGCTGGACTGGACGCCATGTCGCAGACCGAACCGGAGAACCCGCCCCGCGCCGCCCGTCCCGCACCGCCCCCGGCCACCCGCCTCGGCCGGACGATCAAGGCCGCGAAATGGCCCGTCCTGCTCGCCTGGATCGCGCTCGCGATCGCGGCGACGGCCTTCGCGTCCCGGCTGGGCGACGTGCAGCGCGACGACTCCGCCGCCTACCTGCCCGCCGGGTTCGAGTCGAGCGAAGTGGCCCGGCTCAGCGAGCCCGACCCCGCGCACCCGGGCGCCGAGACCGCCGTCGTCGTCTTCCACCGCGCGTCCGGCGGGACGCTGACCGCCGCCGACCGCGTGGCGATCGCGGACGCTCGCGAGGAGGCCGCCGCGCTCGGTGTGCCCGGCGTGCGGGCGCCGGGACCGGTGCAGACGTCGCAGGACGGCGCGGCGGCGCTGTTCAGCGTCGGCATCCAGCCGCGCCAGGCCGATGAGGACACCGTCGCCACGGCCGTGGAGCGGCTGCGCACCGCGATGCCCGACCCGGACTCCGCCGGGCTGCGCGCCCTGGTGACCGGAGAGGCCGCGCTCGACGTCGACAACGACGGCGGCGACGTGGACGGCCCGCTCCTGCTGACCAGCATGGCGATCGTCGCCGTCCTCCTGCTGCTGACCTACCGCAGCCCCATTTTGTGGCTGGTCCCGCTGTTCGCCGCCGGACTGGCGGTGATGGTGGCCCGTGGCGGCGCCTACGGCCTGGCGCGGGCCGGGCTGGCGGTCACCGACCTGTCGTCCGCCATCCTCATCGTGCTGGTGTTCGGCGCCGCCACCGACTACGCGCTGCTGCTGCTCGACCGGTACCGCGAGGAGCTGGCCCGGCACGCCGACCGGCACGAGGCGCTCGCCGAGGCGCTGCGCCGCACCGCGCCCGCCATCGCCGCGAGCGCCGCGACCGTCACCGCCGGGATGCTGTGCCTGCTGGTCGCCGACCTCGCCGGGCTGCGCGGGCTCGGGCCCGTCGCCGCGTCCGGGATCGCGGTGGCGCTGGCGGCGATGCTGACCCTGCTGCCCGCGCTGCTCGCCTGCACCGGACGGTGGGTACTGTGGCCGCGCGTCCCGTCCCCTGGGCGGGACCATGGCGCGGGGCAGCACCGGCTGTGGGGCGCCGTCGCGGGCCTCGTCGGGCGCCGCCCCCGGCTCGTGGCCGTCGTCGTCACCGGCGCGCTGGGCTTCGCCGCGTTCGGGCTGACCGGCCTGCACGTCAGCGCCGACCCCGTCGACAAGGTGCCGCCGCACAGCGAGTCGGTCACCGGCCGGCAGGTGCTCGCGGACCATTTCCCGGACGGCGCGTCCGACCCGCTCACCGTCGTGCTGCCCGCCGGAGCCGCGCCCGCGACGGTGGCCGCCGCCGAGCGGGCCGCGGGGGCGACGGACGGCGTCGCGAAGGCCGAGCAGGCGCCGCCGATCGCCGGCCGGAGCACGCTGCGCGTCGACCTCGCCGTCCCGGCCTACGGGGACGGTGCCGCCGGCGCCATCGACCGGCTCCGCGACCGGCTCGGCGGCGCGGCGCCCGGGTCGCTCGTCGGCGGGATGCCGGCGGTGCAGGCCGACTACCGGGACGCCGCCCTCGGCGACACCGCGCGGATCGTCCCGCTCGTGCTGCTGGCGATCACCGTGATCCTCGGGCTGCTGCTCCGGTCGGTCGTCGCGCCGCTGGTGCTGCTCGCGACCGTCGTGCTGTCGTTCGCCGCCGCGCTCGGCGTCTCCGCGCTGCTGTTCACGCACGCGCTGGGCCACGGGGGCGTCGCCGCCGACCTGTTCGTCTACATCTTCGTGTTCCTCGTCGCGCTCGGCGTCGACTACAACATCTTCCTGATGGAGCGCGTCCGCGAGGAGCGGCGCCGCGCCACGACGGCGGAGGCGGTGCGCCGGGGCCTGACCGCGACCGGCGGCGTGATCTCCGCCGCCGGGCTCGTCCTGGCGGGCACGTTCCTGGCCCTCACCCAGATCCCGGACGTGACGGTCGCCGAGGTCGGGCTGGCCGTCGCGATCGGCGTCCTGATCGACACCCTCCTCGTCCGGTCGCTCCAAGTGCCCGCTCTGGTCAGCTGGCTCGGCGACCGGACATGGTGGCCCGGGAAGCGTGCATGACCTGCGCTGACGGGCACCGGGGCGGCATTGCGGCGCCGAAGGCCGGCCGGCGGAAGGGGGCGGGCCCGCGAACCGCGTCCCAAGACGGGCGAACTCTCTGTAGAACAGTAGCGTCTATTTGTAGGCGAACCGCCCCATGCCCCGCCACGTTGGAGACTCACCACCATGACCATGCGCCTCACACCGGGCACGGCCGTACCGGATCCCGGCATCGCGGCCGGGGAGGGAGCCGCGTGAGCGGTGTCGCGCCGGTACGGGCGGGCGACCCGGAGCGGCTCGGCCGGTACCGCGTCACCGGACGGCTCGGCGGCGGCGGGATGGGCACGGTGTTCCTCGCCCTGTCGCCGGGCGGGCGCGCGGTCGCGGTGAAGGTCGTGCGGGTCGAGCTGGCGGACGACCCCGGATTCCGGCGCCGGTTCGTCCGGGAGGTCGAGGCGGCCCGCCAGGTGAGCGGCTTCTTCACCGCCGCCGTGGTCGACGCCGACTCCGAGGGGACGCCGCCGTGGCTGGCCACCGAGTACGTGCCCGGGATCTCGCTGGAGGCGGCGGTGGCCGCGCACGGCGCCTGGCCGGAGGGCACGGTGCTCGCGCTGGGCGCCGCGCTGGCGGAGGCGCTGGAGAGCGTCCACGCGGCGGGTGTGGTGCACCGCGACCTGAAGCCGTCGAACGTGCTGCTGGCGGCGGACGGCCCGCGCGTCATCGACTTCGGGATCGCGCGGGCCGCCGAGACCACCGAGCTCACCGAGACGGGCATGGTCGTCGGCACGCCCGGCTTCATCGCGCCCGAGCAGCTCGTGGCCGACGAGGTCACCGCCGCCGGCGACGTCTTCGCCCTCGGCGCCGTGCTGGTGTTCGCGGCGACCGGCACCGGCCCGTTCGGGGCCGGGCACGCGCACGCCCTGAACTACCGGGTCGTCCACGAGGAACCGGACCTGACCGGTGTGCCGCCCGCGCTGGCGGACGTCGCCGCCCGCTGCCTGGCCAGGGACCCCGCCCGGCGCCCCACCGTCCCCGACCTGGTCGGCGAGCTGAGCCGCCTGGCGGGGGCCGGGGAGGCCGCCGGCTTCTTCACGGAGGCGGGCTGGCTGCCCGCTCCGGTGGCGGCGGAGGTGCTCCGCGTCCGGTCCGCGCCGCTCGGCGGCTTCGTCCCGCCCGTTCCGGTGGGACGGACGCGGGCGCCCGGCCCCGCCCGGCTCCGGATCCTGGCCGCTGCGGCCGCCGCAGCGGCGGTCGTGCTCGTCATCGCGGCGGTCGTCCTGGCCGTCCGGCTGTCCGACGATGGCGAGGCCGAGGCGTCCGGGCCACCGCAGCGCAAGGAGCTGTGGACCTTCCCCTTGGAGGAGGGCATGCACCTGGTGCAGGTGATCGGCGGGACGGCGTACGTCGACGACCAGAAGGGCGGCCTGTACGCCCTGGACACCGAGAACGGCCGGGTGCGCTGGAAGTACGCGCACCCGCTGGACGAGGACGTCCCGACGGGCCCGCTGTTCCTCGGCGCCACCGAATCGATCGTGTACTACGGCGCCGGCGAATACACCTATGCCAGAGATGCCGGCAGCGGCGCGGAACTGTGGAAGTGGAAGGACCACGGCATCCATCCGTCGGTCGAGACGGTCGGGGAGAGGGCCTATGTGTCGGAGGTCCGGCTGATCGCGCGCGACGCCCGCACCGGGCGGGAGATCTGGCGCAACGCCTATGACGGCTTCTCGAAGAGACGGCCGGCCGCCTCCGGAGGAGTCGTCTTCGCGGTGGTCAGTGACGGCACCCTGCGCGCGGTCGACGCGGAGAACGGCGCGGACCTCTGGCGCCTGAAGGTCGGGGACCAGATGGAGACGTCCCCCATCGCCGTGAACGGAACCGTCTACTACGGCGTCCGGGACGGTTCCCTGCACGCGGTGAACGCCGCGACGGGCCGGTACGCATGGAAGCAGGGCTTCGAGGGCGCCTCCTGGGACCCCGCCATCGTCGGCGGAGCCGGTGCCCCGATCGTCGAGGACGGCGTCGTCTACTTCGAGAACGACGGCTACGTGTGCGCCTTCGACGCCGCCACCGGCAAGCCCCTGTGGAGGCACAAGCCGGGTGTGGACGAGGCCGATCTGCTGTCCGTCAAGAACGGGACGGTGCTGTTCAGCGACGGTAGCGACGAGGGGGCCGGCAACATCTACGCACTCGACGCCCGCAACGGCACCCGCCTGTGGAAGGAGCACGTGGGCGGGAGCCTGAGCCTCATCGAGGGCCGGCTCTACGTCGAGGGAGACGAGGCTCTGCGCGTGTACTCGGACGCTGGCTGATGCGGGAGGAAAGCGGAGTGGAGCCGTGCGCGCCCCTGGAGGCGGGCGACCCGGAGCAGCTCGGGCCGTACCGGATCGCCGGGCGGCTCGGCGGCGGCGGGATGGGCCAGGTGTTCCTGGCGTCGTCGCCGGGCGGGCGCGCGGTCGCGGTGAAGGTGGTGCGGGCCGAGCTGGCGGAGGACGCCGGGTTCCGGCGCCGGTTCGTCCGGGAGGTCGAGGCGGCCCGCCGCGTGAGCGGCCCCTTCACCGCCGCCGTGGTGGACGCCGACCCGGACGGGACGCCGCCCTGGCTGGCCACCGAGTACGTGCCCGGCCTGTCGCTGAAGGCCGCGATCGACGCGCACGGCGCCCTGCCGGACGGGACGGTCCGGTCCCTGGGCGCGGCGCTCGCGGAGGCGCTGGAGAGTGTGCACGCCGCCGGTGTGGTGCACCGCGACCTCAAGCCGTCGAACGTGCTGCTGGGCGCGGACGGCCCGCGCCTGATCGACTTCGGGATCGCGCTGGCGTCCGAGGGCACCCGGCTGACGGTGACCGGGGCGATGGTCGGCACGCCCGGCTTCATGTCCCCGGAGCAGTTGCGGGGCGGCGCGGTCGGCCCGCCGAGCGACGTCTTCGCCCTCGGCGCCGTCCTGGCGTACGCGGCGACCGGGGCCGGACCGTTCGGTGGGGGCTCCGTCCACGCGCTGAACTACCGGGTCGTCCACGGGGCTCCCGACCTCACCGGCGTCCCGCCCGGCCTGGCGGACGTCGTGGCCCGCTGCCTGGACAAGGACCCCGGCCGTCGTCCCAGCGTCCCCGCCCTGGTCGAGGAACTGGGCCGGGCATCGCTCGCGTGGCCGCCGGTCGGAGCCGGCTGGCTGCCCGAACCGCTGACGACCGAGATCACCCGAACGGTCCCCGCGCCGCCGCCCGCCCCCACCGCCGTCGTCGTGACGGCGCCGTACCAGGGCCCGCCTCCAGGGCCTGCTCCCCGGCGGTTGCTCACACGGGGCCGTGCCCTGACCGGCCTCGCCGCCGTGACCGTTCTCGTCACCGTCGCCACCACGCTGCTCCTCACCGGCGGAGAGCCGGACGCCGACCGGAAAGGCCGCACCGACCGCGCCGCCGAGCCCAGCCCGCCCGTCCTGAAGCAGCTGTGGACCTACCCCGGCGACCCGGCCTGGCCGCCGCAGATCAAGGACGGGACGCTGTACTTCGGCGACGGCGACGGAGTCATCCACGCCGTGGACGCCCGGACCGGCGACGCCCGCTGGACGCGCGACCGGGCCTGGGGCGGCGGCAACTCCATGATCATCGCCGGGAGGCGCGTCTACGTCGGCGGTTACGCGGACTCCTCCCGCGACAGCGACAGCAGCCGCGTGTTCGCCCTGGACACCGGTTCCGGCCGTCGGCTGTGGGAGCACCCCGACGGCACGCTGCTGCTCGGCGAAGCGCAGTCAGGTCGGCACATGTACCTCTTCCACCGGTCCGATAGCAGGAAGTCGCTGGTGTACGCGCTGAACACCGGCACCGGCAAGAGGGCCTGGAGCCACGAAGCCGGGATCGTCTGGGAGATGACCGCCCACGGGAACGTCGTCTACTACGTCGCGAGCAGTTACGACGAGCCGGGCCCGCAACTCCACGCGCTGAACGCCGACACCGGCAAGCGGCTGTGGAAGGCTCCCTTCGCGAACGACCTCGCTGGCCGGCCGGAGTCGCTGAACGTGATCGGCGGCGTCCTGTACGGGATCGGTGAGGACGGCACCGTCTCGGCCCGCGACCCAGGCAACGGTGCGCCCCTCTGGAACACCCCAACGGGCCTTCGCGACTTCTCGGATTCGGGGCTCCCCGTGGTGTCCGGTGGGGTCGTCTACGTCAGCGGTAACGCCGATACCCAGGGAAACAAGGGGCAGGCGGTCGCGTTCAACGCGAAGACCGGCGCGGTGTTGTGGCGCCGTGAGCTTCCCCAGGTGAGCTCCTCACCCACCCTCTCGTCCGGGACGGTCTATGTCGCCACGAAGACCGGCGAACTGCACCTCCTGAACGCCGGTGACGGCACCTCCCTGGGGAAGGTCCAGTTGGCGGACGACCGCGACCCCACCGCGCTGGTGTCCGGCGGAGTGGTCTACTTCAGCGCCGGTGATGGCCACCTGCGCGCGGCCACCATCACCCACTGACCCCACCCGCCGCCGTCCACTCCGGGTCGCGGCCCAGGAGGGCGGCGAGGTTGTCGATCGCGGGACGGTCCGGATCCTCGGCTAGCGGCGGGCTGTAGACGCCGCCGGGCCCGTTGAGGGGACTGCCCGGAGCGGTGTTGGCGCGGGCCAGCGGCAGTGCTGCTTCGGCCAGGCGGGACGGCACGACGGGCGTGGTCCGCAGCGCGCGCGCCAGATCCCAGCGGTGGACCAGCATGTCGACGGTGTGGACGCCGAGCACCAGTTCGGTCGGTGTCGGGCCGCGCTGCGGCAGGTTCACGGTCTCACCGGCCTGCTCCAGCACGGCGAGGCAGCGGGCGGCGATGCGGGCGAAGTCGTCGCGAGGGTCCGCGCTCGCTTCGACGGGCGGCAGCGCCGTCCGGGCGATGGCCTCGTGCCGCTCGTTCATGTGGCGGAGCAGGTCGGCGACCGTCCACCCCTCGCAGGGTGTCGGGCCGTCCATCGCGGAGTCGGGGACAAGGGCGACATCGTGGCCCAGCAGGGCGAGCGCGATGGCGTCGAGCCGGAGCAGATCGGTCATGTCGGACGCTCCTCATTTGGCGAACGGTCGTACGCCAAAATAGCGTACGGCCGTTCGCTAGTGTGGGGCCATGTCTCCTCGTCACTCGGCGGCCGAAGCGGCCCGGACCCGCGACCGGATCGTGCGGGCCGCGATGCGGGACGCCTCTCGGCTGGGGCTGGAGGGGCTGACCCTCGGCACGCTCGCGGGGCGGCTCGGCATGAGCAAGGCGGGCCTGGTCGGCCCGTTCGGCTCCCGCGACCGCCTGCAGATGGCCGCGCTCGACCAGGCCGGCGAGGTCTTCCGCGCGGCGGTCGTCGCCCCCCTGGCGGACCTGCCGCCCGGCCCCGAGCGCCTGGGCCGGCTGATCGACGGCTGGGTCGGCTACCTGGCCGACTGCCCGTTCCCCGGCGGCTGCTTCCTCACCGCCGCGTCGGCCGAACTGGACGGGCGGCCGGGACCGCTGCGCGACCGGCTGCGCGAGATCGTCGCGTCCCAGCGCCGGGCGCTGACGGCCGAGATCGCCGCCGCCCAGGCCGGACTGCCCGGCCCGCACCGCCCCGCCGAGGAGGTCGCCACGGTGATCGCCGGCCTGGCCATGGCGGCCAACCAGGAGATCCAGCTGCTGGAGGACGCCTCGGCGCCGGCCCGCGCCCGCGCCGCCATGCGCCACGCGGCCGGCCTGGCCGCTTGACCCCTCCAGCGCCCGACCCATTGTTGGCACTGCGTTACCCGGGTGTTCCTTGCGCATCGGCCCGGCGCGCCTCCCCGCCACGACCAAGATCGAACTTGGTGTGACGGCCCGGCGAACAATGGCGCGGGCCCTTCCGCCGGCGGATCCGCCGACCGAAGATCAACACCGAGCGGCGCGATCATCTCGCGCCCGGTGGAAGGGGCACGATGAAGGCACTGATGAAGACGGCCGTGGTGGGCCTCGGCATCGCGGCGGCGAGCATCGCGGTCGCGCAGCCGGCGCTGGCCAACTCCTTCGGGCCGGTCTCGGTCGGCGACGGCACCGTCTCCTACAACGACGGTGGCGACCAGTTCTGCGCCCAGGCGTACAACACCGACGGCGCCCGCTGGGTGCAGGTGACGCTCGTCCCGATCAGCCGGTCGGGCCCGAGCCCGTCCTGGAAGGACTACAACAACTACTACGGCAACTCGGGCAGCACCTGCCGCAGCCTCGCCACCGCCTACGAGGACACCTACTACCGCGCCGACATCAAGACCTACTGGGGCGAGCGGGGGACGACCGTGACGCGCTCGTCTCGCTACTTCTACAGCTGATCGTCCACCGCCAGAACGACGGCACGTTCACCGCATCCGGGGCGGGGAGTCCGCAGGGTGACGGCGGCGAGTCCCGCGCCGGCGAGCGCGATGAGCGCGGCGCCGGTGAAGGCGGCGGAGAACCCGTCGGTGAGCGCGGGCAGGTCGCCGAGCTGGTCCGCTCCAGAAGCGGCGGCGATGGCGGTCATGGCCGCCAGGCCGAGCGCCGAGCCGACCTGGTAGCCGGTGTTGACGATGCCGGACGCGAGGCCGCCCTCCTCCGGACGGGCCGCTGACAGCGCGGTGCCGAGCGAGGGGATGAACGCCAGCGACATCCCGAGCGCGGCGACCAGCGAGGCCGGGAGCACGTCCACCCAGTAGTTGCCGTCCGGGCGGATCAGCGACAGCCAGCCCAACCCGGCGGCCAGCACCAGCAGCCCGGCGACGACGGCGGCCTTGGCGCCGAGCCGGCCCATGACGCGCGGCGCCAGGACGATCATCCCGAGCATGATCAGCGCGGTCATCGGCACCAGCGCCGCGCCCGACGGGAAGGCGCTGTAGCCGAGCACCTGCTGCAGGTACAGGTTCAGGAAGAACCACATCGGGATCCACGCGCCGCCGAGCAGCAGCTGCGCGAGGTTGGCGGCGGCCAGGTTCGGCGCACGGAAGATCGACAGCGGCATCAGCGGCGCCCGGCGGTAGGCCTGCAGCGCCAGGAACACCCCCAGCAGCACCAGCCCGCCGGCCATGACGGCCCAGGTCTCCAGTGCGTCCCAGCCGACCTCGGGCGCGCGGACGACGGCGAAGACCAGGCCGCCCAGCCCCGCGGTGACGGTCAGCGCGCCGAGCACGTCCACCTTGCCGCGGGCGCCGCCCCCGCCGCCGGGCATCAGCGCGGGCGCGGCGGCCAGCGCGATGAGGGCGATGGGGATGTTGATGTAGAAGACCCAGGGCCAGGACAGGTACTCGGTGATGACGCCGCCGAGGAACACGCCCGCGGTACCGCCGGCCGGTGCCGCCGCACCGTACAGGGACAGCGCCCTGGTCAGCTCGCGCGGCTCGGAGCCGAACAGCATCATCAGCAGGGTCAGCGCGGCGGGCGCGATGAACGCGGCGCCGACGCCCTGGACGGCCCGTCCGGCCAGCTCCACACCGACGTTTCCGGCGGCGCCCGCCATGGCGGACCCCGCGAGCAGGACGACCCATCCGGCGGAGAACAGCCGGCGGGCGCCGAACAGGTCCGACAGCCGGCCGCCGAGGAGCAGCAGGCCGCCGAACCCGACGACGTAGGCGTTGAACACCCAGGACAGGTTCTCCTGCGAGAAGCCGAGGTCAGCCTGGATGCGGGGCAGCGCCACGCCGATGATCGAAGTGTCCATGATCACCATGAACTGAGCGGTCGCGATCAGTGCCAGCGCCCACCAGCGGCGCGCGGCGGGCGGTGCGGAACGTCCGGACATGACTCTCCTCCTCCTACCCCTAGGGGGTATCTATTCGGCGAGCGCTTACCCTAGGGGGGTATAGTTCCCGACGCAACCCCCGGCGCCCCGCGCCAATTCCCGAACCCCTCGAAGGAGACCCCCGAAATGACCGCCCAAGACCGAGAAGGACCCGCCCACCACAGCGACCAGCACCCACCCGGCCACACCCACCACGCTGCAGACGAGCAGGGCCGTCCCTCAGGCGGCCATGCGGGCGGCCACGGCGGACATGTAGGCGGTCACGGGGACGGGCATGGCGGCGCGGCGGGGGCGGTGTCGTGGGGGATGGCGGCTCAGGCGACGCTGCACTGCCTGACCGGCTGCGCCATCGGCGAGGTGCTCGGCATGGTGATCGGGACGGCGCTGGGGTGGTCGAACGCGGCCACGATCGTCCTGGCGGTCTTCCTCGCGTTCGTCTTCGGCTACGCGCTGACCATGCGCGGCGTCCTCAAGGCGGGGTTGACGCTGCGCGCGGCGTTCGGCGTGGCACTGGCCGCCGACACCGTCTCGATCGCGGTCATGGAGGTGCTGGACAACGCGGCCATGGTGGCGATCCCAGGCGCGATGGAGGCCGGCCTGGCGGACCCCCTGTTCTGGGGCGCGCTCGCCATGGCCTTCTTGCTCGCGTTCATTGTCACCACGCCGGTCAACCGGTGGATGATCGGCCGCGGCAAGGGCCACGCCGTCGTGCACCAGTACCACCACTGACCCGGCGCACGGTCGCTCCGGCACAATGTGGGCAGGACGGAGGTGAGCGCGTGGCCGGACTGGGCGGGTCGCTCGAACGCTCCATCATGGACGTCCTGTGGAGGGCGCCCGAACCACTGCGGGTACGGGAACTACTGGCGAAGCTGAACGAAGACTCCGACAAGGGGCTCGCCTACAACACCGTGCAGACCGTTGCCGAACGCCTGGCACAGAAGGGGCTCCTGCGGCGCACCCAGGACGGGACGGCCTTCCGCTACGGCCCGACCCGCGCGCGGGAGGAGTACGCCGTCGAGCTGATGCTGGACGCGCTGACCGACGCCCCCGACCACGGCGCGATCCTCGCCCGCTTCGCCGAGAGCGTCCCCGCCGAGGACGCCCGCCACCTGCTGGACGCCCTGCGGCGCCGGACGTCCGACGGTGACGAGGCATGACCCCGTGATCTTCCTGGTCGGCGCGCTCATCGCCTCGGCGGCCCTGCTGGGGTGCCTGGCCGGGCCGGTCCTCGACCGGATCCGGGGCGGCGCCCTCGGCCCCCGGACGGCGGTGGCCTGCTGGACGGCCGCGCTCGCGGGCACCGTCATCGCCAGTTCCGGAGTCGTCGCGGTCGCGCTGATCTCGCCGCCGGGGCCCGCCCACGGACTGCTGACGATGCTGCGCGACTGCCTGCCCCACCACGGGAGCGAGGCGATGATCATGGCGGCCGGTGCCAGCCTGGTGCTGCTGACCGCCTGCGGAGCGAGGCTGGCGCGCGGGGCGTCGCGCCTGGTCCGCGCCCTGCGGCACCGCCGCCGGCACTGGGAGATGCTGCACCTGGTCGCCCGGCAGCACGCCGGCCACGCGGACGTCCTCGTACTCGACCACCCGGCGCCCGTGGCCTACTCGCTGTCCGCGCGCCGCCGCGCGATCGTGCTCAGTACGAGAGCCCAGGACGTGTTGAGCGCCGCCGAACTCGGAGCCGTCCTCGCCCACGAGCGAGCCCACCTCCGCCAGCGCCACCACGCACTGCTGCTCGTCTTGGACGTGGCACATGCCCTGCTCCCGTGGCTGCCGACCGTCCGCCGCGCCAGAGCACGACTACCGCTGCTCCTGGAAATGGCAGCGGACGACACAGCGGCGCGCACCCACGGACCACAAACGCTCGTCCAGGCCCTATGCAGACTCACCCCGAACGCACTCGCAACCCCCGGCTCCCTATCGGCCACCGGCCCCCTCCCCGCCCCCGGGCCGCTCGGCACCTCGGGGGTGGGACTCGGCGGGGGCGGCGGCTTGGGCGCGGTAGGGGGCTCGGGGGCGGACGGACTGGCGGCGCGCCTGCGGCGGTTGGAATCCGGCGAACCGGCGCAGCCGCGTGGACTGTTCCGGGTGGTGGCGCCGCTGTTCGTGGGCGCGGCGGTCGCGGGCCCGCTCACTGGCGCCGCCCTTGCGGTCGGCCGGCTGGCGGTGCTCTGCTGATGCGGCTGGGGTGTTTGCCGTAATCCGCGCCTTGAGTGGCGAATGAAGCGGCTATCTCCTACGCTGCGTAGGAGCCATGGTGACGAGCCCCCGCCGGGGGCGGCGATGGCGACGCCGAATCCTGCGGCCCACCGGCCGCGGAACCGGGGACCCGATCTCCACCGGGGTGAATCCGCTCCCTCTGCGGGGCGGTAGGGCGACTCTGGCCCGAACCCGTCAGCTGACCCGGTAGGCGGCACAGAGGAGGACGACCGCATGCAGCGACGCGCTGCCGTCATCGGCACGCCGAAACGCCGCACCCGCACCCCCCGAACCGTCACGGCATGGGCGGTATCGGCCGCCGTGGCCGCGGCGCTCCTCGCACCGGCGCCCGCGTCCGCCGCGCCCGAGCCGTCCCGCCGGGAACTCACCGCGCAGCAGAAGAAGCTCGCGGACGACGCCGAGAAGCTCAGCGAGCAGTACAACGGGCTGCGGGAGCGGCTGAAGCAGGCCCAGCGCGCCGCCAAGGTGGCCGAGGGCAACGCCGTCCGCCAGAAGAAGGCACTGGACGACGCCCGCACCAGGATCGTCAAGCTCGCAGCGGACAGCTACAAGAACGGCCCGGCCGACCCTGCCGTCGCCTTCGCCTCCGCTAAGGACCCGCAGAGCGTCCTGGACCGATCGGCGACGCTCAACTACTTCGCCCGCCAGGACGGCGACCGCGTCGCCCACCTGCTGCAGACGATGCAGGCCGCCGAACGCTCCCGCAAATCGGCCGAAGCGCGCGCGAAGCAGGTGCGCGAACTCACCGACGAGGCCAAGAAGAAGCGCCGGGAGCTCCAGACCAGGCTCAAGAAGGTCGAAGCCAAGCTCGGTGTCGGCACCCCCATCCGCGGCAACGGCGGTCCCATCCCCGACGTGGACCCCGCCGGCGCCTCGGCCAAGGCGATGACCGCCGTCCGGGCCGCGCTGAACCAGCTCGGCGTGCCCTACTCCTGGGGCGGCGGCACCGCGTCCGGCCCGTCCTACGGCACCGCGCAGGGCGCCAACATCAAGGGCTTCGACTGCTCCGGCCTGACCCTGTACGCCTACGCCCAGGTCGGGATCAACCTCCCGCACTACACCGGCGCCCAGTACAACGCGGGCACGCACGTGTCCGAGTCCCAGCTCAGGCCCGGCGACCTGGTGTTCTTCCACAGCGACCTGCACCACATGGGGCTCTACATCGGCGGCGGCAAGATGGTCCACGCCCCGCAGACCGGCGACGTCGTCAAGATCAGCCCGATCGCCGGACGGTCCTTCGCCGGCGGCGTCCGCGTCGCCTGACGCGCTCTCCGCGGACCGGCGTCCCCGGGGCGGCGGGGACGCCGCCGTCCGAACCGGGTCGATTGCCCTGCCGGACGTTTTGGCTACACTGGGCCCGGCGAAGGGGAGTAGTCCTGTAACACCGCTGGTCGACACGCTGGACGTCCTTGGACGTCCCGGCCACCGGGCCCCGCACCGGGGTGGACGAGACCTTCGGCCACGGCATGACGTGGCCCGTACGACCGTGCGGGCCGTCCGATCGTGCCGGGCCGAGTGGTCCTCCCGTCGCCCGCCCAGGGTGCCGGCCGAAGTCCGCGGCCCGGCCCCGGCAGAAGGCACCGCCCATGACCCTGGACCCGCTCGCGATCCTCACCGCCTTCGGCTTGATCTTCCTCGCCGAGCTGCCCGACAAGACGATGTTCGCCTCGCTGGCCATGGGCACGCGCATGCGTCCGCTCTACGTGTGGTTCGGCACGTCCACGGCGTTCATCGTGCACGTCGCGATCGCCGTGGGCGCCGGCAGCCTGCTCAGCCTGCTGCCGGGCATGGCCGTCAAGCTCGTGTCGGCCGCCCTGTTCGCCTTCGGCGCCATCATGCTGATGCGCGGCGGAGGCGACGACGACGATGACGACAAGGCGGGCCAGGCCATCACGCGGTTCTGGCCGTCCTACGTCGCCGCCTTCACGGCCGTGTTCATCAGCGAATGGGGCGATCTGACCCAGATCACCACCGCCAACCTGGCCGCCACCAACGGATGGCTGCCCACGGCGATCGGCTCGGCGGCCGCCCTGATGTCGGTCTCGGCCCTGGCCCTCCTGGCGGGCCGCTTCATCGCCAACAGAGTCCCGCTGAAGACCGTCCAGCGCATCGGCGGCCTGTGCATGGCGGCCCTGGCCATCTGGACCCTGATCGAAGCCTTCACCATGTAACCCCCGAACCGCGTCCGAACCAGAAACACCAACCCCCCAACCACCAGAACAGCCCTGAGAAACGGTCATCAAGCCCGCATGCCCGGGACCGGCTGATGCGCGCGTCATCGTCGTTCGCCTGGTCCTGAGCGCATCGGCCGCCGGATCGGTTCGGCGGGTCGGCCGCCGATTCGGTCTCCGGGACGGCCTCCGGGGGCGGCCTCCGGGGGCGGCCTCGGGGCGGCCGCCGGCGGGGCGCGGGGCCGACCGTTACGCGGGCCGGTTGATCGCGGTCACCTGCGACCGGCAGGGGTTCTGGTGCCGGGCAGTTGAGTCTTGCGGCGGGCTAGTGGGATTGAAGGCCGGTGAGGATCAGGGAGATGACGGCCTCGGACTGCGCTTCGGTTTCGGGGGAGTTCCACTCTGCGGCGTGGGTCGGGTCGTGGAAGCGGGTGGTCGCGTCGAGGACGGCTCGCGCGAGTGCTTCCGGGTCGCCGGGTGTGAAGGTGCCGGTGGTCATGCCGTCGGCGACGATGGCGCGGACCTCGGCGAGGAGGAAGTCGACGTGGGCGGAGGAGACGGCGCTGTGATCCGCCGCCAGCACCCGGAAGGTGGCGAAGAGTTCCGGGTCTTCCCGTGCCTTCGTCCACTTCATGGCGAACATGGTGGTGAGCAAGAGGTGCAGCCGGTCGGGCGGGGCCAGGCCCGAGGCTCGGACCGTCGCGGTGAGCTGGTCGCGCACCCGATCGAGCCAGCGCCGTATCACGGCCTCGCGCAGTGCTGCCTTGGACGGGAAGTGCCGGTACACGCTGCCGTGGCTCACCCCTAGGAGCCGCGCGACGTCGAGCACGGTCGTCTTCTCCGGACCGTGGCGGCGCAGCACCTCTTCGGTGGCCGACACGATCGTCTCCGCGTTGAGCGGGCCTCCGCGCATCAGATCTCCCCGTGCCTCTACGGGCGCGAACGTACGGCAACGCGCTGACGGATGTCAAAGTCTGTCAGTCTGTCACTGATAGTTCGAGTGACAGATATTGACATCTGTCATTTGATGTTCGTACGGTGCAGGGCATGGAGACACCGGATGGACGTGCGCTCAGCACTGCGACCGCGTCGTTCGCGGGACGCACCGTGTCCCGCGTCGGTTACGGCGCGGCCCAGCTCGACCGCCTGCGCAGCAGCCCCGGCGACGCCGTCGCGCTGCTGCGCCGCGCGGTCGAGCTGGGCGTGGACCACGTGGACACCGCCGACTTCTACGGCTTCGGCTTCGCCAACGCCGTGATCCGCGAAGCCCTGCGCCCGGAGGACGGCGTGCTGGTCGTCACCAAGGTCGGCGCCGCTCCCGACCCCGACGGACGCCTGCCGCTGCGGCTCGCGCAGCGGCCCGAGCAACTGCGGGCGAGCGTGGAGGAGAACCTGCGCGGCCTCGGCGTCGAGCGGCTCCCCGTGGTCAACCTCCGGCGCCTCGACACCGGCCCCGGGCTGCGTCCCACCGGGGACCAGGTGGTCGACCTCGACGACCAGCTCGCGGTCATGACCGCTCTCCGCGACGAAGGCAAGATCGGCGCGATCGGCCTGAGCAGTGTCAGCCTCGCCAACCTGCGCCGCGCCCTGCCGGCGGGCATCGTCTGCGTGCAGAACGCCTACAGCGTCGTCTCCCGTGACGACGAGGCCATGCTGAGTCTCTGCACGTCCGAGGGCATCGCGTGGGTGCCGTTCTTCCCGCTCGGCGGGGCCTTCCCCGGCCTTCCCAAGGTCACCGAGGAGCCGGCCGTCCACGCCGCGGCCGTGTCGCTGGGCGTCACGCCGTCGCAGGTCGGCCTCGCCTGGCTGCTGCACCACGCCCCCAACGTGCTGCTCATCCCCGGCACCGCCGACCCCGCCCATCTGGAGGCCAACATGGCGGTCGGTCAGATCGCCTTCGACCAGGCCACCCGCGCCGCTCTCGACGCCATCGAATCCCGCTCCAGCGAAGTCCCGATCGGCCAGGCCGGATGACCATGGGAGCGATCATCTGCCGCGCCAACGGCGGCTCCGATGCCATGGAGGAGGCGTGAAGGCGATCGTCTATCGCGCCAACGGTGGCCCGGACGTCCTCCACCTCGTTGACCGCGATGTGCCCGTGCCCGGACCCGGCGAGGTGCGTGTCCGGGTCGCCGTGTCCGGGGTCAACCCGGCCGACTGGCAGGCCCGCTCCGGTGCCCCCATGAAGTTCCCCGAGGTCACACCCCATCTGGATGGAGCCGGTGTGATCGACGCCGTCGGCGCCGAAGTCGACGGGAGCCGGGTCGGGCAGCGGGTCTGGCTGTTCATGGCCGCCGCTGGGCGGCCCACCGGCACCGCCGCCGAGTTCACTGTCGTGCCCGCCGAGCAGGCCGTCCCCCTGCCCGGCGGGGTCGCGTTCGACGCCGGCGCGGCGCTCGGCGTCCCCGCGCTCACGGCGCACCGCGCGCTCACCGTGGCCGAGGACGGCCCGCGCCGCCTGCGGCCCGGTGCGCTGGACGGCCGGGTGGTGCTCGCCGCGGGCGGTGCCGGGGCGGTCGGGCACGCGGTGATCCAGCTCGCCCGCTGGGCGGGCGCCACCGTGGTCAGCACGGTCAGCGGCCCGGAGAAGGCCCGGCTCGCCACCGCCGCCGGTGCGCACCACGTGGTCAACTACCGCGAGGGCGATCCGGCCGCCGCGATCCGCGAGATCGCCCCGGATGGCGTCGACATCGTCGCCGAGGTGGCGCTCGGCGCGAACCTCGCTCTGGACTTGGCCGTCCTGCGCACGCGCGGCACGATCTCGACGTACGCCAACGACGGTGGCCAGCCGGTGAATGTCGACGTGGTGCAGAACATGGTGCTGAACACGCGCTTCCAATTCCTGGTGCTCTACACGGCCGGCCAGGATGTGCGCGCCGCAGCCGCCGAAGACGTCGCCGCCGCCGTCCGCGACAACGCCCTGCCGGTAGGTGAGGAGCACGGCCTGCCGCTGCTGCGTTTCCCCCTCGCCCGCACTGCCGAAGCCCACCGAGCGCTGGAAAACCGCGCCGTCGGCAAGATCCTGGTAGACGTCCCCCAGTCCACCCACCCCTAGGCAAGGTCTTGGTGGACGTCGTCAGTTCCCTCTCTCCCTAGGCAAGGTTCTGGTGGGCATCCCACTCCACCCTGCGCCGTTGGCGAGGTTCTGGTGGGCGTCGTTTGCTCCGGCCGTCTCTTGGCATGTTGGGGCCATGTCAGCCTCCGGGCTGCCTGGTTGGGGTGGGGGATTGCAGGGGGTTTGGGGTCGTAGCATGGCGGTTGACTTGGGAGTTTGACGGGATTCCGGATGCGGGAGGGGGCCCGTGGACAAGCCGTTGAAGACCCCGCCTCCGTATGCCGTGGCGAGTGTGGACAACGCGTTGCGGATCGCGGCGATGCTTCAGTTGGAAGGGCCCATGACCGTCACCGAGGTGGCGGGGCGGCTCGGGGTCGCGGTGTCCACCGCGCATCGGTTGCTGGCGATGCTCGTCTACCGGGACTTCGCCGTGCAGGACGCGGATCGGTCCTACCGGGTCGGGCCCGTGCTGGAGCTGGCGGCCCACTCCCAGTCGGCCGCGTCGCGGCTGCGGGCCGCCGGGTTGCCGCATCTGCGGAGGCTGGTCGACGTGCTCGACGAGTCCGCCAACCTGACTGTGCGGACTGGACGGACGGCGCGGTTCATCGCGAGTGTCGAGTCGTCGCAGGCGCTGCGGGTCGGTTCGCGCGAGGGCATGGTCTTCCCCGCGCATCGCACCACCGGCGGCCTCTTGCTGCTCGCCGAGCTGCGGCCGGACGAGCTGGCGGCCCTCTACGCCGGCGAGCAGGACGGCGACCGGCCGGATCCGGCTGAGCTGGAGCGCGTGCGGCGTAATGGGTTCGCGCTCAACAACGGGCGTTCGGAACGCGGGCTCGTCGCGGTCGGTGTGCCGGTGCGCGGTCCAGACGGGGCGGCCGTCGCGGGGCTTTCGGTCTCCATGCCCAGCGTCCGCTACGGCAAGGAGGAGCTGCCGCGGCTGGTGGCGACGCTCAAGGGTGCGGCGTCTGCTCTTGAGCAGGGGATGCGGGCCTGAGCCGCAAGGTGGCCGCTCTTGCCTCGCCCAGGGCGGCCATGGCCTCGGCGAGCAGGGCCATCTGGCCGGCGAGGTCGCGGGCGGGGTCGGCCTGTGAGGCGACGAAGGCGCCGTCGAATCCGGCGATGCCGAAGTAGTCCAGTTCGTCCGCGACGGCCTGGGCGATCTCCGGGCCCTCGGCGGCGAAGGACGCGGCGATCATCATGTTCATGTGGGCGCGGCCGTCGCGCCGCACCTGCTCGATGATGGCGTCCACCTCGGCCTCGGCGGCCTCCGCGCTCATGATCAGGATCAGGTGCAGGCGCAGGAAGTCGGGACGGGCCGCGAAGGCCTCGCCGGTGCGCAGGAGGTACCAGGTGAGCCGCTCGCGGGCGGTGTCTCCCTCAGGGCCGCCCGCCTGCGCGTCGCGCATCGCCGAGTAGAAGTCGTAGGCGCCGCGCGCCATGACCGCGGACAGCAGCCCGGCCTTCGACTGGAAGTGGTGGTAGACCGCGCTCTTCGGGAGGCCGGTCTCCCGGCTCAGCACCGAGAGCGAGGTGGCGGCGTAGCCGCGCTCCGCCATGATCCGGGAGGCGGCGTCCAGGATCTCCTCCCGTGACCTGCGGCCACGACGGTTGTTGTTCTTCTCGTCCGCCACGGGTTGAAGCATAGAGCCGCGCGGCGGCTGCCCGGTATGTCCGGTTCTGCACTGCGGAAAAGTTTGGACGCGTCGGCGTCCCCATGTGACAGTGGTCATGCTTGTACCGAACGATCGGTACAAAACTGCGCCCTCTCGGAGCCCGCATGACCCAGCATTTCGACGTGGATGTCGCGATTGTCGGATACGGCCCCACCGGTGTGACCGCTGCGCTCACCCTGGCGAAACACGGAGCGTCGGTCATCGCGTTCGAGCGGGACCGCGACATCTACCCGCGCGCCCGCGCCGTCACCGTCAACGACTGGACGATGCGGATCTTCCAGAGCCTCGGCATCGACGAGCGGATCACCCGGGTGGTCGAGCCGCAGCGCGCGCTGCGCTGGGTGACCTACGACGGCACGGAGATCATGCGGGTCGAGCACCCGCCGTCGGTGCTGGGCGCCGAGCCGCGCTTCTACAACATCTACCAGCCGCTCATGGAGAACGAGCTCCGCGCCTGCGCGGCGGAGTACGGCGATCTGATCGACGTCCGGTACGGCGTCGAGGCGACCGGGCTGGAGCAGGACGCGGACGGCGTCACGGTGACGGGCACGGACGCCGCGACGGGCGAGGCGCGCACCGTGCGCGCCCGCTACGTGATCGCCGCCGACGGCGGCAGCAGCGCGGCCCGGGACATGATCGGGTGCCGGCTGCTCGGCGACACCCTCGACGCGCAGTGGATCGTCATCGACTGCCGGGCCAAACGCTGGTGGCCCGACCGCGACTTCCTCACCTTCTGGTCGGACAAGGAGCGCCCGGTCGTCGACATCGCGCTGTCCGCCGGCAACCACCGCTGGGAGATCCCGCTCAAACCGCATGAGACCGAGGCGGACTTCGCGTCCGAGGACGACGTCTGGCCGCTGCTCAAAGCGATGGGCGTCAGCACCGAGGACGTGTCCATCCACCAGTGGGCCTTCTACCGCCACCACACGCGGATGGCCGAGACCTGGCGGGCGGGACGGGTCTTCCTCGCCGGCGACGCCGCCCACCTCATGCCGCCGTGGGCCGGCGCCGGCATGCAGACCGGCATGCGGGACGTCCACAACCTGGGCTGGAAGCTCGCCCGCGTCCTCAAGGGCGAGCTGGGCGAGGGCTGGCTGGCCACCTACGAGGCCGAGCGCCGCCCGAACGCCGCCTTCTACACCGGGCTCGCCGTCCAGCTCGGCCGGGTCATCAAGCAGGAGGCGTCCCCGGCGGAGATCGAGGAGATGAACCGGGTCCCGGTGAACACGGTCACCCCGTTCGAGCCGCCGCTGATCGCGCCGCCGGTCCTGGACGCGGGCTGGATCCGCGGCCCGGTCGGCGACGCGAGCATCGTCGGCCGCATGATCCCGCAGCCCATCGCGGGCGACACCACCGGGCGGATGGCGCGCCTCGACGACCTGCTCGGCGACGGCTTCGTCCTGCTCGGCGCGGACACCGACCCGGCTGCGCTGCTCGCGCCCGAGGAGAAGGCGGAATGGGACGCGCTCGGCGCCCGCTACCTGGCGATCCGTCCCAGGACGGCCTACACGCAGGGGCCGGACGAGCTGGTCGACCTGGACGAGGTCCTGCTGCCGTGGCTGGCCCGGTACGGCGTGCGTGCCGTGGCGCTGCGTCCGGACAGGTTCGTCGCCGCCGCCGACGTCTCCGGCCTCGCCGTCCCGGACCTGCCGAGCCCGCCGGCCCCGGCCGTGTCCGCCTGACCGCCTGACCGCCTGACCGCCTGACCGCCGACAATAAGGAGCTGATCCCTGTGACGGGAGTCAAGGAACTGGCGTACGTCGTCTACGAGGCGAGCAGCCTCGCCGACTGGGAGCATTTCGCCGTCGAGCTGCTGGGCATGCAGCCGGCGGACAAGAGCGCCGGCGCCATCGCGTTCCGGACCGACGAGAAGGCCTACCGCTGGCTCGTCCAGCAGGGCCCCGCCGACGACCTGGCGGCCAGCGGCTACGAGGTCGAGAGCGACGCGGCGCTGGACGAGATCGCCGCCCGGCTGGCGGAGGCGGGCGTCGCGGCCGAGGAGGGCGACGCCGCGCTCGCCGCGTCCCGCAAGGTCGAGCGCATCCTGGTCACCGCCGACCCGATGGGCAACCGCCTTGAGCTCGTCACCGGGTTCGCCGACGCCGAGACCCCGTTCCGCTCGGACGTGCTGCTCGGCGGGTTCGTCACCGGTAGCGGCGGCGCGGGACACCAGGTGCTGCTGTCCAAGGGCGTCGCGCGGGAGACCTACCTGGCCTTCTACGAGGGCCTCCTCGGCTTCCGGATCTCCGACACCATCGTCGAGGAGCTCGCGCCGGGCGCCGTCGCCGACCTGATCTTCCTGCGCTGCAACCCGCGCCACCACTCCGTGGCGTTCGGGGACATGCCGCACCCGAAGCGGACGCACCACTTCATGGTCGAGGTCACCGACATCCGCGACGTCGGCACCGCCTACGACCGCTGCATGGACGCCGGGCAGCCGTTCGAGATGACGCTGGGCATGCACCCGAACGACCACATGTTCAGCTTCTACGTCCAGACGCCGTCCGGCTTCAGCCTGGAGTACGGCTGGGGCGGCCTGCTCGTCGACGACGAGACCTGGCAGGTCGAGACGCTGGACCGGCTGCACAGCTGGGGCCACCGCCCGCCGGAGGTCGTCGCCGGCCTGCTCTCCGGAAAGGACGCGCACTGATGCCGCTCACCCAGGCCGACGCGGCCCGCACGGTCCAGACCAGGGACTGGAAGCTGCGCTACTACGAGGCGGGCGCCGGGCACCCGGTCGTCCTGCTGCACGGCAGCGGCCCCGGCGCCACGGGCTGGAGCAACTTCGCCGCCAACATCGAGGCGCTGGCCGAGCACTTCCACGTGTACGCGGTGGACATGCCCGGCTGGGGCGACTCGGACGCGGCGACCGTCGACCGGCTCGACCACGTCGAGGCGGCCGTCCAGTTCCTGGACGCCCTCGGCATCGCGAAGGCCGCGTTCGTCGGCAACTCGATGGGCGGGCAGACCTCGCTCCGGCTCGCCACCGAGCACCCGGACCGGATCACCCACCTGGTCACCATGGGCCCGCCGGTGGGCCGGGTACCCGCGCTGTTCGCGCCCGGCGGCGGCCCGTCGGAGGGGCTGAAGGTCCTCATCGAGACCTATCGGGAGCCGAGCCCGGAGAACATGCGCCGCCTCGTCGAGATCATGTGCTTCGACAAGGCCGCGTTCGCGACGCCGGAACTGTGCCAGGCCCGCTCGGACGCGGCGCTCGCCCGTCCCGAGCACCTGCGCAACTACGTCGACGGCTTGCCGAAGGGCGCGCCGCTGCCCGTCTGGGTCAAGCCCGAACTGCTGCCCGGCATCAAGGTCCCCACGCTCCTGATCCACGGCCGGGACGATCGCGTGGTGCCGTTCGAGAACTCCCTGTACCTGCTGGCGAACATCCCGGACAGCCGCCTCGTCCTGATCAACCGCTGCGGGCACTGGGCGATGATCGAGCACGCCGACGAGTTCAACCGCCTCGTGACGGACTTCGTACGCAACACCCCTTAGCGGGCGGGGCTGGCCGTAACAGGCCACGGGGGTGGATCCCGGCGACACTGCCACCAAATACTGGCGTAGATGTTCCGTCCGGCCAGGGAGGCACCGTGCGCCGTTCCGTTCCGCCCCCGCACCCGTCCCGCCGCGCGTTCACGTTCGGCGCCGCCGCGCTGCTCGGCGCCGCGGCCGTCCCGGCACTGCCGGGGGCCGCGCGCGCCGGCGCCCGGACCGGTGGCTGGACGACGCAGCCGGTCCCCGGCGCGCAGCCGGACACGATGATCAACGCGATCGCCGCCCCGACGCGGCGGAGCGCCTTCGCGGTCGGCGTCGAGAGCGGGGCCGCCGGGCGCGCCCCCGTCGCGCTGCACTGGGAGGACGGGGCATGGCGGCGCGTGCCCGTCCCCGCCGGGGTCGTGCCCGACCTGGTGGACGTCGCCGCGCGCACGCCCGCCCGCGCCTGGGCGATCGCCCAGTCCTCGGCCTGGACGGACGACCCGCTGGTCCTGCGCTGGAAGGGCGGCGCTTGGGCGGCCGCCGAGGCTCCCGTCGGGGAGTGGGTCGCGCTGGACCTCGACCGCTCCGGCCGCCCCTGGATGATCGGCGGCGAGGTCGACGACCACCTCGGCCCCCGCGCCGCCGTCTACCGGCGGGACCGGACCGGCTGGACGCGCCTGCTCCACGGACCGCTCGCAGAGGCGTTCACCGCGATCTCCGTGCGGACGTCGTCCGACGTGTGGGTCGGCGGCTACGGCAGTCTCCGCCACTTCGACGGGCAGACCTGGACGGAACGGACGATCCCCGACCCGTCGGGCTACGCGCACTGGGTGCTCCAGATCGAGCACGTCTCGGCCAGTGAAGCCTGGTTCCTCACCGTGCTGACGCATCCACTCGACATGACCGCGCGCCTGGTCCGCTGGGACGGAACCGGCTTCACCGCGCACCGCCTCCCCAGACCGTCCAGCGATGTGGGTACCCGGTCGGCGATCGGCTTCCTGGGCTCCCTCACGACGGACGGCCACGGCGGCGCATGGGTCGGAGACGGCATGTACCGAACGCTGCGCCACTTCGACGGCACAACGTGGACTGTCGCCGACGTCCCAATGCAGGGCGCCAACCAGATCCACACCCTCACACGCATTCCGCACAGCCGCATGGTCTGGGCAGGCGGACGACTCCCCTACACCCTGCGTCTCACCTAGAGCGCGGACGGTCGATTCATAGCCGGGCGTGGGCTGCGCTTAGGCGGGCCTCGGCGGGGCGTTGGGAGTGGTCACCGGAGAGTTCGTCTGCCCAGGTGAGCAGGCGGTCTAGGTGAGTGTCGGCGGTTTCGGTGGTGATGCTCGGTTTGCCGAGGGCGATCTCTCCGCCGGTGCCGTCGATGGTGATGAGCGTGCCTGCGGGGAGGAGGCGTTCGCCGATGCGTACGTGGTCTGCTGCGGTGTCGACGGTGAGGGCCGCCGCGTCCACCACGGCGGGCTTGCCCATGGCGCGGGCGACGACGGCGGCGTGGCTGGTGGGGCCGCCGCGGCTTGTGGCCACCCCGGCGGCTGCGGCCAGGCCGTGCATGTCGAGCGGTGAGGTGTCCGGGCGGACGAGGATCACCGGTCCGTCGGCGGCCATGTGGGCGGCTTGATCGGCGGTGACGGCGATGCGGCCGGACACGACGCCGGGGCACGCGCCCCGGCCGCGGGTGAGGAGGTCGGTCTCGTCGCCGGTGTCGATGCGCGGTGTACGGGCGGCTTGCAGGTGCCGTGCGGAGACTCGGCGGACGGCGGTGCGACGGTCGATGAGGTGCTCGTCCGCGAGGTCCACGGCGGTGCGGAGGGCGGCGCGGCCGGTCAGGCCGCCGGGGCGCACTTGCAGGAACCACAGGGCGCCCGTCTCGAAGGTGAACTCGACGTGGCAGGCGTCGCGGTAATGCCGTTCGAGCTGGTGGAGGGCGGCGACGAGTTGTTCCCATACCGCGGGCTCGCGGGCGGCCAGTTCGGATAGTGGGTCGGGGGTGGAGCGGCCGGAGACGACGTCGTCGCCCTGCCGTCCGAACAGGACGTCACCGAAGGGGGCCTTGTCGCCGGTGTTCGGGTCGCGGCTGAAGGCGACGCCGGTCCCGCTGTGCTCGTCGCGGTCGCCGAACACCATCGCCTGGACGACGACCGCCGTGCCCAGGTCGTGCGGGATGCCGTTCAGCTCGCGGTACGTGGTGGCGCGTGGGCTGTGCCAGGAGGTGAACACCGTGCGCACGGCCGCGTGCAACCGGCCCATCGCGTCATCGGGGACGGTGGCGGTCGCCTCGGTGGTGAGCCCGAGGTTGAGCACCGTGTCCATCATGCCGGGCATCGATACGGCGGCGCCCGAGCGGACCGACACTGCCAGGGGTCGCCCGCCGCCAGAGCCGAAGCGTCGCCCGCCGCCAGAGCCGAAGCGCCGGCCGGTGGTGTTCTCCAGGGTGCGGA
This sequence comes from Actinomadura sp. NAK00032, assembly GCF_013364275.1. Classification (NCBI taxonomy): domain Bacteria; kingdom Bacillati; phylum Actinomycetota; class Actinomycetes; order Streptosporangiales; family Thermomonosporaceae; genus Actinomadura; species Actinomadura sp. NAK00032. The sequence goes on from NZ_CP054932.1 coordinate 637,211, forward strand.
CGGCGGCGGCGAGTTCGGTCTCCAGGCCGTCCGGGAAGCGTCCGTCGCGGAGGAAGGCGCGGCAGGCCGGGGTGCCGATGACGAACCCCGGCGGGACGGGCAGGCCGAGGCGTCGCAGCGTGATGAGGCCGTGGCCCTTGCCGCCGAGGATGTCCGCGGACTCCCCGGTCCCGGGGGTGAGCGGGTAGATCCAGGTCATCGGGCGGCGGTCCACGCGCGGGGGATGCCCAGGGTGGCGAGCAGGTCCTCGTGGAGCTGGAACCACACGGTGTGGTACGAGGTCATGCTGTCCGTCAGATGCTCCAGCGCGCCGGCCCGGACGCGGTCGAGCGCCGCAGTGAGCCGGCCCCGGTACCGTCCGAACCGGGGGAGTGCGGCGGCCAGATCGGCGATGACGGCCTCGGCGCGCCGGTCCAGGTCGGCGAACCTTTCCAGGACGCGGGCGTCGTAGGACGGGTCGGAGTGGTCGTTCGGCGTCGCCATGCCGTCCACGGTGCGCAGTTGCCAGGCCGAGCACAGGTCCAGCAGTTCCGGATTGAGCACCATGAACTTCTCGTACGCGGCGGTCAGCGCGTCTCGGGCGCCGGCGGTGCCGAGTTCGCGGGTGATGCGCCGGGCGTCCTCGGCGCGGCCGGACTCGGTGAGCCCCCATGCCCCGGACGTCCGCGTCACCAGCCCCGCCGTGGCGAGGTCGATCAGGTACGACTCCGCGTCGAGGTCGGGGAGGCCGGCGGCGTCGGCGACCCGGGGCAACTCGGCGTATCCGATGCAGCGCAGGACGTGCAGCACGGCCGATTCGTCGGAGCTTGTCATGCCTCTTCCGTTCCGGTGTGTCGTTCGGCCAGGGAGGGTGCGGTCGCTGCGGCGTGCGCGGCGCCCCTCCCGGCGGCGCGCGCGATGATCGTCCCGTCCTGGACGCGTACGGCGGTCTCGGTGTCGGCGGCTGTTCCGGCGCCGACGGCGGCCGCGAGCTCGGCCCGGTCGTCGAGGACGATGGGCAGCGGCAGACCGGCGTCCGGCCCGAACGCCCCCCGCAGGCACCCGGCGAGGTCGGTGATCCGCAGCCGGACGAGCGCCCCGATCTCGGCCGGGTCGTCCGTCACGAGGGCGATGGTGACGGCTTCTCCCGGCCGGGCCGCGCGCACCGCTTCCTCGGCCGCGCCGAGGCGGTCCGTGCCGAGGACCACGATGACACCGTCGTCGAAGCCCATGGTCTGGCCGGTGAGCGCGTCCGTGAGGTCGGCGGGCGGCGTCCAGGCGTCGCGGCACAGGCGCGGTGCGGCGATGTACGGGAGGTGCGGCGGGTCCCAGGCGTCGTCCGCCGCGTGGTCGGCGAGCCGGCGGCAGGCGCGGGCCACGTCGAACGGGTCGCCGAAGCCGGGCGCCGTCTCGGCGAGGTGACCCGCTCCGTGCAGCAGCGTCAGGATCAGCTCCGCCAGGCGCACCCGCCGGCCCGCGCGCGGTGTGCGGCACGACTCCAGGGCGAGCGCGAGCAGCAGGCCGTCCAGCCTGGCGAGGCCGGCCATGGCGGCGCGGCCGGGCTCGTCCTCGAAAACCCCGGTCAGCGACCGCGACCGCACCTTGCCCGCGTCGGGCGTGTCGCCCGCCAGGGGCAGCCGTTCGAGCCACGCGCGGGCGAACGCCTCCGCGCCGTCCGGAAGGTCGAGGCGCTCGCCCGGGACGCTGGACGCCGTCTCGTGCTGGACGGAGTCGAGCAGCACCGCCAGATACAGCGACCGCTTGCTCGGAAAGTTCGAGTACACGGCGCCGCGCGTCAGTTCGGCGCGGGCGGCGATGCGGTCGACCTTGGCGGCGGCGAAGCCGTGCTCGGTGAACTCCTCCACCGCCGCCGCCAGCACGGCGGCGCGCGTCCGGGCCTGCTGCTGCGCCCTGGTCAGCCGGACCATCGGGCCTCCTTTGCGTTCCTCACGGCGATCAGCATACTCTCGGCATCCAGATGATAAGAACATCTGAATGTTCGCCATATCTCAAATGAAGGGACCGCCGTGACCGACCACGGCCTCGAAGCGTCCGGTCTCACCAAGCGCTTCGGTCGCACCACCGCACTCGACGGCGTCGACCTCGCCCTCCCCCGAGGGCGGATACTCGGCCTGCTCGGGCCCAACGGAGCAGGGAAGACGACGCTGATCCGCGTCCTCGCCACCCTGCTCAGGCCGGACGGCGGCAGCGCCCGCGTCGCCGGGCACGACGTGGCGCGGCAGCCGGGAGAGGTGCGCCGGCGCATCGCGCTGTCCGGCCAGCACACGAGCGTCGACGAGGAGCTCGGCGGCCGGGCGAACCTCGTCATGATCGGCCGGCTCCTCGACCTGACGCGCCGCGACGCCGTCCGCCGGGCCGACGAACTGCTGGACCGGTTCGGCCTGGTCGAGGCGTCCGACCAGCGCGTCGCCGCCTACTCCGGCGGCATGCGCCGCCGCCTCGATCTCGCGGCGAGCCTGGTGGGCCGCCCCGAGGTGGTGTTCCTGGACGAGCCCTCGGTCGGCCTCGACCCCGGCAAGCGCGGCGAGCTGTGGCAGATGATCCACGGCCTCAGCGCGGACGGGGTCACGATCCTGCTGACCACCCAGTACCTGGAGGAGGCGGACGCCCTCGCCGACGCGGTCGCCGTCATCGACCACGGGCGGGTCATCGCCGCCGGGACGCCGGAGCAGCTCAAGCAGCGGGTCGGCGGCCACACCGTCAGCCTGCGGGTCGCCGATCCCGGCGACGCGGAGCGCGCCGCCGCCGTCCTCGCCGCCGTCACCGACCGGCCCGCGCTGCGCGCCAACCGGCACGAACTCTCCGTCCCGGTGGCCGGGGACGACGACTTCTTCGAGATCGTCGCCCGGTTGCGCGGGGAGGCCGTCGACGTCAGCGAGCTCTCACTGCGCCTGCCCAGCCTGGACGAGGCCTTCCTCGCCCTGACCGCCCCGCAGGACGCCGACCCCGCCGACCCCGCCGACCCCGCCGAAGCCGTCCGCACCCAGCAAAGGCCCTGATGATGACCACCACCGCCCCCACCGCAGGCCCGCGCGCGGCCTGGTCGCCGCGCTGGCTCCGGCACAGCCTCGTCCTCGCGCGCCGCAGCCTGGCCAAGACGTCCCGCAACCCGGCCACCATCGTCAACGGCGTGGTCACGCCCGCGCTGTTCCTGGTCCTGTTCCTCTACCTCTTCGGCGGCGAGGTGGCCGGATCGACCGGCGCCTACTTGCAGTACCTGTTCCCGGGCATCATCGTCATGGGCGCCGGGCTGACCGGGCTCATCTCGACCGGCGCGAGCATCAACGCCGACCTCAAGAACGGCGTCACCGACCGTTTCCGGAGCCTGCCCATCAGCCGCCTGGCGCCCCTGCTCGGCTCTGTGCTGGCCGACATCGTCCGCTGCCTGGTCGCGGTCGTCCTGTTGTTCGTCCTCGGGACGGTGCTGGGCTTCCGCATCGAGGGCGGTGCGCCGTCCGCGCTCGCCGCCGTCGGTCTCGCCGTCCTGTTCGGGTTCTGCGTCAGCTGGGTGACCGTGCTCATCGGCGTCCTGGTGAAGAGCACGGAGGCGGTCATGGCCTTCAGCTTCTTGACCTTCCTGCCGCTCCAGCTCGGCACCAGCCTCGCCGCCCGCACCGACACCCTCCCCGGATGGCTGCGGGCCTGGGTGGACGTCAACCCGGTGACCGCCGCCATGGACGCCTGTCGCGCCCTGCTCAACGGAACCCCGGCCGACGGCGCCGTCACCACCACGCTGATCTGGTGCGCCGTGATCTTCCTGCTCTTCTGCCCGCCCTCGGTGGCGGTCTACGGACGCCGCGAATGACCGGCGCGGCTTAGGCAGCGGCCGCGGGCCAGGCCAGGGCGGCGTACCGGGCGGCGTCCAGGAGCCGGGCGCGGTCGGCGCCGTCGCGGGCCTGAGCCGCCATGCCGGTCAGCACGGTGTCGACGAACGCCGCGACCGCGTCGGCCTCGCCGGCCGAGGCGAACTCCCCCTCGCCGGCGGCGCGGCGCAGCCGCGCCCGGATTGCCGCGCGGGTCTTCTCGCGCCGCTCGGCGAGCCGCGGCTCGCCCATGACGAGGCAGCCGGGCGGCTGCCCGGGGGCCGTGAAGTGCTCGGCCGACGACCGCAGCAGCCGCTCGACCGCCTCCCGCGCGGTCGGCGCCGCCAGGTCGCGCTCCAGGTCCTCGTCGAGGTGCGCGGTGTAGAGCGCGCACGCCTCCTCGAACAGGGCGTTCTTGTCGCCGAAGGCCGCGTACAGGCTCGGCGCGGCGATCCCCGCCTCCGCGCACACCTGCGCGACGCTCACCCCGTCGTACCCGCGCTCCCAGAACGCGCGCATCGCCATCCGGAGCACCGCGTCCCGGTCGAACGTCCTGCGTCTGCCCGCCATACCCAAAGTGTAACGCACGCTAAAGAAAGTGCTACGGTGCATCTGTAACGCCCGTTAAACAATGCGGGGCGGCGGCGCGCCGTCCGGCCGAACGGAGAACCGTGATGAGCTACAACGGCTACACGTCCCTGGTCGTCCGCACCGAGGACCGGATCGCCTGGGTGACGATCGACAACCCGCCGGTCAACACCCTCGACGCCGTGCTGGCCGGCGACCTCAAGGCGTTCGCCGAGCGGGCGGCCGCCGACGAGGACCTCGCGGTGATCGTGTTCCAGTCGGCCAACGCGGAGTTCTTCTCCGCCCACGCCGACTTCGAGTGGTCCTTCGACCCGAGCACCCTGATGGCGCTGGCCGACCCCGACGGCGACCCGTCCCTCAACCCCCTGCAGCAGCTCAACGAGCGGCTCCGCGCGCTGCCGCAGGTGACGATCGCGAAGCTGCGCGGCCACGCGCGCGCCGGCGGCGCCGAGCTGGCGATGGCCGCCGACATGCGGTTCGCCGCCGCCGGCCGGACCTGGCTGTCCCAGCCGGAGTCGCTGATGGGCATCTTCCCCGGCGGGGGCGGCACCCAGTACCTCAACCGGCTGGTCGGGCGCGCCCGCGCCCTGGAGATCGTGCTCGGCGCGGAGCCGTTCGGCACCGACCTCGCCGAGCGCTACGGCTGGATCAACCGCGCGGTGCCGGACGAGCACCTGGACGCCTTCGTCGACGCCCTCGCCCGGCGCGTCGCGGCCCTGCCCGCCGGGGTCGCCGCAGCGGCGAAGGAGGCGCTGGACGCGGCCGAGGCGAGCGGCCCCGTCCCGAACCTCGCGGAGGAGGCGGCGGCGCACGCGAAGGTCTACCCCGCCCCGGACGACGTCGTCGACCGGCTCCGCGTGGTGATGGACCACGGCGGGCAGACACGGGACGGCGAACTGCGGCTGGAGCGCCTGCTCGAAGGCGTCCCCTGGGCCCACCGGTCCTGACCGCCCGTCCCAAAGCGGGCGAGACCTGCCGGGAGCCAGGCTTCAGCGGGGCAGGGGCGACGGGTCGGTGGTGGGGATGTAGGCGGGCAGCGACACCTCGACCGCGAACCCGCCGCCCGGCTCCCCGCCCGACGCGAAGGCGCCGCCGATCAGCTCGACGCGCTGCCGCAGGCCCTCCAGCCCGGAGCCGGAGCCGCTGTTCACCAGGTCGGCGTCGGGCGGGGCCGTGGGCGGGCCGTTGCGGACCAACAGCCGCACGCCGTCGGGCCGGTACCGGACCTCGACCCGCGCCTGCGCGCCCGGCGCGTGCTTGCGCACGTTGGTCAGCGCCTCCTGGACGATCCGGTAGGCGGTGCGGCCGACGACCGGGGAGGCGAGCGGCGCGTCGCCGACCTCGACCAGCTCCGTCGCGACCCCCACCGAGTTCGACTCGCCGATCAGCGCGGACAGGTCCGGCAGCGGCGCGTGGTCGTCGTCATCGGCGTCGTCGCCGTCCATGGCGCGGCGCAGCAGCCCGATGACGTCGCGCAGCTCCTCCAGGGCCTGGCAGCCGGTGGCGCGCAGCTCCTCGGCGGACTCGCGGGTGGCCTCGTCCGGGGCGTGCACGCGCAGCACCCCCGCCTGGAGCACCATGAGCGTCACCCGGTGCGCGACCACGTCGTGCATCTCGGCGGCCAGCCGGGCCCGCTCCTCGGCGCGGGCCTGCTCGGCGAGCAGGAACCGCTCGTGCTCGGCGCGCTCGGCCCGCTCCTTCAGCCCCTGCACGACATGCCGCCGCTGCCGGGCGTACATGCCGAGCAGGGTGCCGGCGACGAGCGCGAACAGGCTGCGCGAGATCATCACGCCGCCGGTGCCGGTGTCCTGGCCCGCGATCTCGTGCAGCGACTCGCGCGGCAGCACCTCCGGGGTGAGCGACACGAGCACGACCAGCGCGACCACCGGTGGCCAGCGCGTCCACACCGGTCGGCCGGACGTGGGGAAGGCCATCACCGCATAGGCGGCGAACGGCGCGGTCGGCGTCCACCAGGGGATCCGCCCGGCGTCGATGCGGCCGCCGGTGTGCAGCAGGGTGCCCGGCGCGGCGTACTCGACGGCCAGGAGCACGCCCGCCAGGGCGACGCTGATCCAGGCGACGGTGACGGGCGCCCGCCGCCGGACGGCCAGGGGCAGGGCGGCCAGCACCAGCACGCCGGCGGTCGCGCCGCCGAACGGGCGCAGGACCGACTGGCCGTCCAGGGCCGCGCTCAGGGACGCGCCGACCGCCGTCAGCACCACCAGGACATCGAGCGTCACGTCGCGGGCGTGTCCGGACCGAAGTCGCGGGAGGCTTCGCACACGACCACGGTACGGAACGGGTGAGCGCGTCGGCAGCCTACGAAAGTCGTGCGTGCGTGAGACCTGTGTCAGTCGCCGTATCGGCGCCGGTCAGGACGTGCCCAGCCCGGCCTCGTAGGCCAGCAGCCCGGCCTGGGTGCGGTTGTCGCAGCCCAGCTTGACCAGCATGCGGGAGACGTAGCCCTTCACCGTGGACTCGGTGAGGTGCAGCCGCCGCGCGATCTGGGCGTTCGACATGCCCTCGCCCAGGCAGGCGAGCACCTGGAGTTCGCGCTCGGTGAGCTGCTCGAACAGGGCCGTCCGCCGGGCCCGGTCGGACTCGCGGCCGGCGGCGCCCGCCAGCAGCCGCTGCGCGGCCACCGGCGACAGGACGGTGTGCCCGTCGGCGGCGACCCGCACCAGGTTCACCAGGTCGCCGGGCGGCGTCGACTTCAGCAGGAAGCCCGCGGCGCCGGCCCGCAGCGCCTTGATCACGTACTCGTCGGCGTCGAAGGTGGTCAGCGCGACCGTGACGGGCGGCTCCCGGAACTCGGCCAGCCGGCGGATGGCGGTCAGCCCGTCCACGCCCGGCATCCGCAGGTCCATCAGGACCACGTCCGGACGGTGCCGGACGACGGTCTCGACCGCGGCGGCGCCGTCGTAGGCCTCGTCCACCACCTCGATGTCGTCGGCGGCGCCGAGGATCGTGCGCAGGTGCGCGCAGACCATCGGCTCGTCGTCCACCACGACGACCCTGATCGTGCTAGCGCCCATGCCACCGGCTCTCCGCATCCGGGAATCGGGTCGTCCCCCCGCGGCCGCGCGCACGGCGCGGACCGGCCGCCCGGAAGACCCGCGAAGTTCGCGTGATCACATCCGACAACAGTACGCACCCCGGCACCCGGGGTGAACCCGCCCGGGACCTACGGAAGTGCCGTCCTGCCTCCGGGGCCCGCACCTTCGTACGGCGGGCTCCGTACCTTGCCCGCTGTCCGCGCCCGCGCCCGGCGGGTGGAATCGAGGCGAGGCCGGACCCCTGGTGAAGGAAACGGATATGAGCAGCAGCGCAACCGCGAGTTGCCGGCGTTCCTGCGCGACTCGGTGCGCGACAAGGAGCAGACGATCGTGATGGTCACCCACGACCCGGCCGCCGCCGGCCACGCCGACGAGGTGCTGTTCCTGTCCGACGGGACGATCGTGGACCGAATGGCCGCGCCGACCGCCGACCGCGTCCTGGAGCGCATGAAGGGCTTCGAGCTGCCGGGGGGCGAGCGGTCGTGATGGCACGCCTGGCCCTGCGGGGCCTCCTCGCGCACAGGCTGCGGCTGGCGCTCACCGCGCTCGCGGTCATCCTCAGCGTCGGGTTCGTGTCCGGCACGATGATCCTCTCGGCCACCCTGGACAGGTCGATCGGCAGCGCCTTCTCCGACCTCGGCCAGGGCACCGACGCGGTCGTGCGCACCCACCGCGCGGTCAGCACCGAACTCGGCACCGACGCGCCCGACCGGCCCGTGCCCGCCTCGCTGCTGGCGTCCGTCCAGTCCGCGCCCGGGGTGGCGAAGGTGCACGGCGAGGTCACGGGCTTCGCCGGCGTCATCGACAAGAAGGGCGAGGTCCACGGGTCGCCGCCGCAGACCGGCCGGGACTGGAACGCCGACCCGGACCTGTCGCCGATGCGGCTGACATCCGGGACGGGCCCGCGCGCCGCCGACGAGATCGCCCTCGACCAGAACACCGCGGACGCGACCGGCTACAAGGCCGGCGACCGGGTCAAGGTGGTGCTGGCGTCCGGCGTGCGGACCTTCACCGTCTCCGGGATCTTCCAGTACGGCTCGTCGGACGCGCTCAGCGCCCTGGTCGTGACCGCGTTCCAGCCGCAGGCCGCCGAGAGGCTGCTGATGGAGCACCCCGGCACCTACCGGCAGATCTCCGTGCACGCCGCGCCGGGGGTGTCGCAGACCGAGCTGCGCGACGCGATCGCGCGCGTGCTGCCGCCCGGCTACGAGGCCGTCACCGGCGAGAAGGCGATCGACGAGCAGACCGCGTCCGTCAAGGACGTGCTGAAGATGCTGCGGACGTTCGTGCTGGTCTTCGCGTTCGTGGCCGTGTTCGTCGGCTCGTTCATCATCTTCAACACGTTCTCGATGCTGGTCTCGCAGCGGACCCGGGAGCTGGCGCTGCTGCGCGCGATCGGGGCGTCCCGCCGCCAGGTCACGCTGATGGTGATGGGCGAGGCGCTCGGCGTCGGGTTCCTCGGCTCGACGGCCGGCCTGCTCGCCGGCGGCGGGCTGGGCCTCGGGCTGATCGCGCTGTTCGGGGCGCTCGACTTCGGCGTCCCCGCCGGCGACCTGACCCTGCCGCCGATGGCGGTGCTGTTGTCGTACGCGGTGGGCATGCTGGTCACGCTGGTCGGCGCCTACCTGCCCGCGTCGCGGGCGGCGCGCATCCCGCCGGTCGCGGCGATGCGCGACGACGCGGCGGCCGCGAGCGGCCGGTCGCTGCGGCCGCGCGCGATCGCCGGGACGGCCGAGACGGCCGCCGGCGCGGTCGTGATGGCGGTCGGGTTCGGCGGGTCCGGCGACGCGGCCCTGGCCATCGCGGGCGGCGGCGCCGCCGCGCTGTTCATCGGCATCACCACGCTCAGCCCGATCGTCGCCCGGCCCGCGACCCGGCTGCTCGGCTGGCCGTTCGCCCGGATCGCCGGCACGACCGGCCGGCTGAGCCGCGAGAACGCGCAGCGCAACCCGCGCCGCACCGCCGCCACCGCGTCCGCGCTGATGATCGGGCTGACCCTGGTCAGCGGCGTGTCGGTGATCTCCGCGTCGATGGCCGCCTCCACCGACCGGCAGGTGGACGAGGGCCTGACCACGGACTACCGGATCGACGCGCCCAGCTCGCTCACCCCGCTCAGCACCGAGGTGCGGGACGCGGTCGCGAAGACGCCCGGCGTGCGGGACGCGATCGGCGTCGCCACCGCCCCCTTCGAACTGGACGGCAAGGCCAGCCGCGCCACCGCCGGCGACGCCACTGGGCTCGTGCGCCTGTACCGGCTGCGCGTCCAGGCGGGTTCGCCCTCGCTCGGGCCCGACCAGCTGCTCGTCAACCGCGAGACGGCCGACGACAACGGCTGGAAGGTCGGTTCCGCCGTGCCGGGCCAGTACCAGGACGGCTCCCGGACGACCTTCCGGATCGCCGGGATCTACGCGGACGTCAAGTCGGTGCTGGAGACCGCGCCTACGATCATCCTCGGCGCGGCGAGCTACGCCGAGCACTACTCGGACGCGCAGATCGACCGGATCGACATCATCAAGGCGCCCGGCACCGACGCCGCGACGGTCGAGCGCGCGCTGCGCGGCACCCTGGACCGCTGGCCGAACCTCGACCTGAAGAACCGGGAGCAGATCAAGGAGCAGTACACCGCGAGCATCGACCTGCTGCTGCGCGTGGTGCTGGTGCTGCTCGCGCTGTCGATCCTCATCGCCGCGCTCGGCATCGTGAACACGCTGGCGCTGTCGGTGGTGGAGCGGACCCGCGAGATCGGTCTGCTGCGCGCGATCGGCATGCAGCGCGGGCAGGTCCGCCGGATGATCCGGTTCGAGGCCGTGGTCATCTCCACCTTCGGCGCGCTGCTCGGCCTCGCGGTGGGCGTCGTGATCGCCGTGAGCATCCAGAACGCGGCGGCCGACGAGGGGATGGACGTCCTGTCGGTCCCGGTCGGGCAACTGGCGCTGTACGTGCTGGCTTCGGCTCTCATCGGGGTGGTCGCGGCGGTCTGGCCCGCCCGCCGCGCCTCGACGATGGACGTCCTACGCGCCATCGCCTCGACCGAGTAGCCCCGGCCGCCATTCGGGCGCGCCCGCCACCGAACGGCTTGTCCGCGCGCCTCCGAAACTGATCACGGTATATTTCCGCGACCGCGATCGCGGGCCTGTTCCGACCGGAAGAGAGGCGCATGAATCGCCTGTTGGTGGGTGTGGCTTCGGGAGTCACCGTCGCCGTGGCCGTCCCCATCGCAGCGATCATCGGACTCACCGCCTTGGAAGAGAACTGGTGCAAGGGCAAGACGAGAGAGCTGAACAGCGTGCGCGGCGCGGTCGCGGCAGACCTGGAACCGCTGCACAACACTTCTCTCGACATCGTTGCCGTCTGCGATTCGGGCGATCCGCCTTACCTGATCACCGACCTGAAGTCCTCGATCCGGCCCGAGCAGGCCACCGGCCATCTGCGGGACAGAGGATGGCGTCTCGTCGAGACGTACCGGCTGCCCAACGGTGAAAAGTGGGGCCGGACTCTGGAGAAGAGGTACCAGGCAAAGTCTGCGGTTCTGGTGATCCACCGCGATAGGGAGACGGACGCCGTGGACATCACCATCAACCTCGACTGATGGCGGAGCCATTTCCCGGTCCCGTTCTTTTGCGGAATGGGGGCGAGGGCGCGGATTAGGGTGTGGGCATGGGGATGCCGGTGTGGCTGGACTTCGCGGACAAGTTCGCGTCGGTCATCGGGGCCACCGCCGGGATCCTGGGGCTGGTGATCGCGTCCTCGCAGCGGCGGCGGGGCGAGGACGCCGAGGACGGGCCGCGCAGGCCGGCGTCGACCTGGGCCGTCTGGCTCCGCACGGCCGCCGTGTTCGGGGCCTGCTCTCTGATCGTCTTGACGGTGCGCGCGCTGGGCCTGACGTCGGGCTCCTGGGAGTGGCCCGTGTCGGCCATCGCCGTGGCGGTGAGCGTGCTCGCCTGCGCCGCCGCGGTCATGGCCTGGCTGTCGTTCCGCCGGCAGAGCATGCCGCTGCTGGCGGCCGTCCGGCTGCTGCTCACCGAGCAGTGGCAGGACGCCCGCGGGCACCAGTACGAGTACTTCGTCGGGGAGGCGCCTCCGCTTCCGGAGATCTACGTCGAGCAGAAGACCGAGGCCGTCCCGCAGCCGGGACGGGCCGAGTCGCAGCTGTTCACGATCCGGGAGATGCTCCTCGCCCACCGGAGCACGGTCGTCGTGGCCGAGCCCGGCGTCGGGAAGTCGACCGCCGTGGCACTGGTCCTCAGGGATCAGTGCCGCTGGTGGCTGGACGCCTCCCGGTCCGACGACGCGAGCGGCGCCCCCTACGGCAGCGTCCTCCCGGTGTCGGTGCCCGCCGAGCTCCTGGCGGACCGGAGCGTCTCGGAGGCGCTCGCGGCGCACTGCCGCCGGGTGACCGGGCGGTCGGTCGGGGCGGAGCTGTTCGACGACCGGCCGCCGAACGCGGAGTCCTGGCTGGTGATCGTCGACGGGCTCGACCAGGTGCTCAGCTCGCGGCGCCGGGCCCGGGTCCTGGCCAGGCTGGGCGACGCGGTGACGGCGAACGCCGGGCACCGCCGATTCATGATCACGACACGTCCGCTGATGCTCGGGGAACTGGGCAACCTCTCCGGCGAGCACATCACGCGGTTCGCGCTCCGCGGATTCGAGCAGCGGGATCTGTACGCGTTCGCCGAGCGCTGGGTCGCGCACCGCGACCGGACGCACAGCCCGGGGCTGGAGGCGCCGCCGATCACGCTGGAGCGGTTCGTGGCGGCGGTGTCGTCGTCCCGGTTATCGGCGATCGCCAGGGTTCCGCTCATCGCGACCATCACCGCGCTCATCCTGGAGACCGACCAGGACGACGCCCTGCCCACCAGCCGCGCCGGCCTGTACGAGCGGTTCATCCAGCACCTGCTGAACTCGCGCCGCGCCAGGGAAGACGAGGACGAGGGCGCGGCCGCCGACCTCGGCCGGCAGGGCGCGCGGGGCAGGCAGGCGTGGGACTGGCTGTCGGACAACCTGCGCGACCTGCTGGAAGGCGCCGCGGACCTGTGCCTGTCGCAGGGCGGGACCCAGGTGGCGGCCTCGGCCGCGGCGTGGGTGCGCGGTCACGCGCCGCCGGACCTGTTCGACGGCCTGCCGGGCTGGGAGGCGTCCGTGCGCGGGCTCCTGACGAGCACCAGCCTGATCGTCCCCCGCACGGGCGGCCTGCAGTTCGCCCATCCGAGCATCGCCGAGTACCTCGCGGCCGGCCCCCGGGGGCGCGAGTTCGACCGCGCCAGCTGGCTGGCGGACGCGCGCAGCCCGGACGGCCGCAACCTGGCCCTGTTCACCCTCGCGCGGAGCGCCCATTCGGCCGACCCGATGGTCACGCTGCTGATGGAGCGCGGCGGGGCGGACACCTGCGTCGCGGGCGAGATCGTCGCGGACGGGATCCCGGTCGGCGCCTACCTGCGCGCCGAGGTCGTCGACCGGCTGTTCGACCAGCTGATCAGAGACGACCGCAGCGCGCCCGAGGCGCTGGACGTCCTGGTCAAGCTGACCTCCGACGACCAGGTCACCGGTCGGCTCACCACCCTGGCGACGGGGGATGAGGGGTCGCCCTGGGTGCGGGCGTTCACGGCCGAGGCACTGTGTGCGGTGCTCCCGGACGGCAGCGCGATCCTGCGGACCGCGCTGAGAGAGTCCGGCGAGGACGAGGTCCGGCGATGGCTCCTCGAACGGCTCGTCCTGCGCGGTGCGGCCACCGACCAGGAACGGGAGACGCTCGCGTCCCTGGCCCCGGCGACCATCTCCGGGGCCGCCGGCGGCGCCATGGCCGCCCAGTGGTACCGGCAGATCACCGAGGACGCCGACGCCGACCCGGGGCAGCGGCTGCGCGCGCTGCTGGCCCTCGCCGACGGCGGCCACGCCGAGACCGTCCGCTGCCTGGAGGACGTCATCGTCCTGCCGGCGCTGACGGCCGAGGCCCGGTTGGACGCCGCACGGGCCATCCTCCAGGCGGGCCTCGCCGGTGTGCCGGAGGTGCTGCGCCGCGTCGCCGGCGGTGAGGACCGGGACCTCGACGTCCGCGTCCCCGTCCTGGCGGCGCTGGCCGCCGGCGGCGACACGGAGGCGCGCGGGCTGCTGGACGCGCTGTCGTCCGCCGGAGGCGAGGAGTTCGCCGCCCGGTTCCCGTCCCTGGCCCTGTGGTCGGAGACGAGCGGCATGCGCAGCACCGAACGGCAGGCCGGCCGGAACCCGCACGTCTGGGGACGGATCCCACCGCGCAACCCGTACTTCTCCGGCCGCGACGATGAACTGGCGGAGCTGAGGCGCCGCCTTGCCGGCGGCGACACGACGCAGGCGCTCCACGGGTTGGGCGGTGTCGGCAAGACCCAGCTCGCGATCGAGTACGCCTACCGCTTCAGAGACGACTACGACCTGGTCTGGTGGATCCCCTCGGACCAGCCCTCCCTGGTCCGGGGGAACCTGGCGAGACTCGGCGCCTACATCGGCGCGCGGCAGGCCGCGGACGTGGGCACCGACGCCGCGATCACCTCGGTGCTGCACGCGCTCCAGACCGGCAGCCCCTACGACCGGTGGCTGCTCATCTTCGACAACTGCGACGAGCCGGACGAGCTGCATCACCTGCTGCCGTCAGGTCCCGGCCATGTCCTTGTGACCTCCAGAAACCACAGATGGTCGTCCAGGGCGGCGGGGCTGGCCATCGACGTCTTCAGAAGGCGGGAAAGCCTGGCCTTCCTGCGACACAGGATCCCCGGACTGGACGAGACCACCGGCGACGCGCTGGCGGACTACCTCGGTGATCTGGCCACGTCACTGGAGAACGCCGCCGGGCTGCTCGCCGAGACCGGACGATCCGCCGAGGACTACCTGGCTGAACTGGAGAACCAGGCGGATGCCAGACTGCGGAACGGCCGCCCGACCGAATACCCGGTGAGCCTTATGGCAGCCATGGAGTCGGCCCTCAAGCAGGTCTTCGAGGAGGACGTGCTCGCCGCGATCCTGCTGAGGCACTGCGCGCACTTCGGCCCCGAACCCATCCCGTTCGACGTGCTGTACACCGCGCATCGCGTAGTCGCCGGCATGGAGTCGCTCGCCGACCCGCTGAGGTTCCTGGAGACGGTGAGCCGCCTGCGCCGCTACGGTCTCGTCACGGTCGACACGCCGGGCCGAAAGATCCAGGTCACCCGCCTGGTCGCCGCCCTCGTCCGGGACGACGTCCCCCCGGCCGAGCGGGAACGCCTCCTGCACCATGTGCATCTGATGCTCGCCGCCGGCGCGAGCGACCCCGACGCCCCCGAGGCGCGGGACCAGTACTCTGACCTCGCCGGACACATCTACCTCACGGCGACGCTGGAGTGCTCGCATCCGGACGTCCGCTCATTCGTCCTCAAGTGCGCGCGGTTCTTCGCCCTCACCGGCGACCACGCGTCTTGCCAGACCCTCATGGACCGGGCGGTGTCCGCGTGGGAGGAGGACCTCGACGCGGCCGAGCCGCTGATGCGGCAGGCCCAACTGCTGCGCGCCCGCGCCCACCGCGCACTCGGCGACTTCGCCTCGGCCCTGCAGATCGCTCAGAACGCGTGGGAGGCGATCCCCGAAACGCAGGCCGAAGCGAAGTCGTCCGCGGCTCGGTCCCTCGGCGTCGACCTCAGACTCACGGGCGATTTCGCCAGGGCCCGCGACCTCGACCGCCGCGCGGCCGCGTCCGCCGTGGAACTCTTCGGCGACACCGGCGAAGAGGCCCTCGGCGCAGCTCTCCTCCTCGCTCTCGATCATGAGCTCGCGGGCGACTACGACTCCGCCTGCCGAACCTACGCACAGGCGGCCCAGGCCCTGCTAAGCCGGAGGTCGGCGCGGCGATGGGCGCTCGCCGCCATGGCGCTCAGCGGTGCCGCGAGGGCGTCCACCCTCGCAGGCGATTACGGCGCCGGACGGCTTCTCTCGGGGGAGGCACGGGCGGTGTCCCTCTCCTCCACGGTCGGCAACACGGTAAAGGCCATGGTGGGCAGGGACGCAGCCGTGATCCTGCGACTGATGGGCTCCGATCCGGGCGCCCCCACTTCAGGACCAGAGCGGGCGCTGGAGATACTGACCGATATCGGCACCCGGCACGACCCCAGCGGCGTGGACGATCTCGTCTTCCAGCTGAGCCTCGGAAACACCCTGCTCGCCGCAGGACGGCCGGACGAAGCGACCGACCAGCTCGGCACCACCCTGCGCAAGATCACCGAGGTGCTCGGCGATCAGCACCCCTTCACCTACGCCGCCCAGAGCAATCTCGCCGCGGCATGCAGGCTGGAAGGCGCCGGCTCGGGCTCTGCGTCCATGAACCACGCCGCCCACCAAGGGCTGTCGCAGAGCCTCGGCCCCGACCATCCCTACACGCTCACCTGCGCCGTCAACATGGCCGGCGATCACGCCGCCCAGGGCGATCTCGAAGCAGCCGCCGCCCTCGGGCGGACGACCCTCACCGCACTCCGCACACGTCTCGGCGAGACGCACCCGCTCACCCTGGCCGGTGCCGTCAACCTGTCCACCGACCTTCGCCGCCTGGGAGACCCCGGCGCGGCGGCCATGCGCGACCAAGCCCTCCGTCACCTCGCCGCCACGGCCGACGACACACGGCCGGACGCGATCGACGCCCGCCAAGGCCGCCGCCTCACCCCGACCATCGAACTGCCTCCACTGACGGACACCGACCAGCTATGACTCCGCCCCGGACAGGGTGTTCAGGTGGGCGGCGGCGGTTGCCAGATCGGTGGCGGCGGTCGAGGCGGCCGTGATGTGGGCTTCGGCGATGGAGATGAACCACGGCGGCGTCGCCGGATCGTCCCGCAGGCGGTCTATCAGGGCGCGGAGGCGGGCCGCGGCGTGTTCGACGGCCTCCGCGTCGGAGCGCAGCAGGGCGGCGGAGTCGGCGACCGAGCGGCGGACGGGCAAAACGGCCTCCTAAGCAGGGAAGACGAGGGTGCCCGCATCGCGCCGGAGCATCCGATGCGGGTTGCCGAGGCAGAGGATCGGACGGGCGCCGTCGAGGCCGAGGGCGCGCAGCCGGGCGGCCAGGGGGTCGTCGCCTGCTCCGACATGGAGTCGGGCCCGGGGCGCGGGGTGCAGCCTGGCCTGCCCATGGGTGTGGACGAGCGTGCGCAGCGTCGCGCCCGCGAGCGCCGAGTAGACGACCAGGTCGCCGGAGCGCGCCGGGCTGCTCGGGCCGAGCGGCCCGGCGAAGGTCAGAACGCGGTCATCCGGGGTGCCGACGGTGAGCGCGGCGGTACGGCCGTCCAGCCGGGCGCGGATCGGCGCGGTGAAGGCGTGCTCGCTCCACAGGTTGCGGTGGGCGGCCCCGGCGGCGGGAGTGCTCAGTGCGGTGGCGAGCGTCCACAGGCCGGCGCCGCGCAGGTGCGGGCGGCGCAGCAGGTCCAGCCAGACGCCGACGGGACGCGGGCACCACGGATCGTGGACCAGGACCCCGAGAGCCACCTCCTGGTGCGGCCCGAGCGTGCTCACCCGATGGTCGTGGACGGACAACGCGACCAGCGCCCGCGCACCGGCCCGCACCGCGACGGCTCCAACGGACTCCTCCAGGACGGCGGCGGCCGAAGCGGCGTCGACCGCGAACCAGGCCGTGAGCGCCGCCGCGTCCGACGTCCGCGCGGGCAACTCCACCGGGCCGTCGGGAGTGGGCTCGGCGCGGGCGGCGACCGTGAGGAACGGGAAGCCCTCCGGACGGCGCGCGTCGTCGTAGAGCTGGTAGAGCCGCCGGTGGACGACAGGGCCGTTGTAGGGCGCGAGCCGCTGTTCGATGTGCGCGCGCGCCTCCGGAAGGTCGTGCTCGATGTTGGCGGCGTAGTGCTCCAGCCGGTGGCAGGCGGGGAACATGTGCGTCGGGTCGGTGTAGTCCACGACGTACCGGCCGGGCCCCTCGGTGAAGCAGTTCCCGGCGCCCTGCCCGTCGAGGCTCGGGATGATGTCGTGCCGGTTGGTGACGCTGGCGACCCAGGTCGCCGGGTCCGCCGGGCTCTTGAAGTCGATCGGCGAGCCGATCGCGATGACGTGGGTGAGCCGGTACCGGGCGTTGAGCGCGGCGTCCTGGCTGAGGCTCATGACCGCCGCGCCGCCCGCGCTGTGGCCGACCAGGGCGAGGTCGGCGCCGGCGGGGATCCGGTAGTCGTCGATGGCCTTGGCGAGGGCGCGGCTGTAGGGGCCGCTGTCCTGGACGGTGCTGCTGAACGCGCCGAGCAGGTCGGCGGGCGACGCGCCGTCCGGTGCGCCGAGCCGCATCCCGGGCGCCAGCACGACGTACCGCTCGGCGCCGTCGGGGCCGCGCACGGTGAGCAGCAGCGCGCGCCCGGTCGGCCCGACCGCGAGCAGGTCGCCGAGCAGGCCGAGCAGGGACGCCTCCGAGCAGAACCGCGCGGCCTCCGCAGCGGTCGGCTCGGCGCGCAGGGCGGCGCCGCGGCCCCGGTCCAGCCGCGCGATCGCGCGGTTGCTCAGCCCGGTCAGCGGATCGGCGGTCGCGGCGCCCGAGCCGGTGGCGATGAGCCAGGCGGTGTGGTCGTTCAGCGGGTTGCGGTCGAGCAGCGCCCGCAGCGCGAGGACCTCGCTGAAGACGGGGGACACCGCGCTCAGCGCGCCCGCCGCGCCGCGATCGGCGATCAGGTCGCGCAGTGCGGCGAGCACGCCGGACCGGCCCTCGCCGGCCGCCTCGACCAGCCGGCGCACCAGCGGGTCCTCGGTGAGCGCGGGCTCGGCGAGGGCGACCGCGGCGATGCGCAGCCGCAGCGACGTGGTCATGACCGCGACGGGCAGGCTCGGCGTCCCGGCGAACCCGCCGAGCTTGGCGCCGAGGACGCCGAGCACGCCGCCCGCCGGGGCCCAGCCGAGCCCGGCGGGGTCGGTGACGGCGCGGGCCAGCGCCCGCTGCGCCCGCCACCCCTCGCGCGGCGCGCGGCACGCGGCCCCGGCGACCTGCGGATCGGACAGCGCCGCCGTGGCGTGCACGGACGCCTCGCGCAGCGTGTGCGCGATCTCGGCGAGCTCGCGGGCGGCGGCCGGCAGCAGCGCGCCCGGGTTCCCGCCGGCGGGGCCGGCGGGGGCGGTCATCGCGCGGCTCCTCGCCACGTCATGCTCACGAACCGGGGCCGCGGGTCCTCGGGGGTGTTGCGGGCGAGCACGTCGCCGAGCGTGCGGGTCTCGGCGATCGTCCGCAGGCCGCCGGGGGTGAAGGTCGCGGCGGTCAGCACCCGGGGGGCCAGCAGCGGGTTGGTGAGCGCCTGCGAGAACGCGTCGATCGCGATGATCTTGGTGAGCAGCGGCGGCAGGACGGCGGCGGGCGACCCGGGCTCCTCGGCGAACAGCCCGACGTACAGCTCCAGGTCGTCCACGCTGCGGTACCGGTCGGCGAGGGCCTCCCGCACGCGCGGGTCGCCGGAGACCTGGGCGAAGCCGCGCGCCCTGGGGAAGCGGCAGTGGGCGCGGTAGTCGTTGTAGGACGCCAGTTGCAAGGCGCGGGCGTCGGCGATCGAGGAGATCTCGACCTCGCGCAGGATCGGGTCGGTGTTGAACAGGCCGATGCGTCCGGCGCGCTGCTCGGAGGCGTCCTCGAAGAGCCTGCCGAGCCCGGGGCCGGGGATCAGGGCGCCGCCGAACAGCGTCCGGGCGGCGGGCAGTTCGGTGTCGCCGACGACCAGGCTGGACGGGATGAGGCTGTGCCAGCGGTAGACGAGGTTGAACTCGACCGACGCCCAGTTCTGCCGGTGCCAGGGCGCGTGCTGCAGCATCCGGGTGAGGCGGGGGTCGAGCAGGAACCGGAAGTGGTACGGCGTGATGTGGTTGATGTACTCCTCGACGACCAGCCGGATGACCTCGACGATGACGATGTTGCGGGCGGTCTGGAAGAGCCGCTCGTCGTCCCAGCCGGGGTTCTCCGCCGCGAGCGTCCGCGCGACCCGGTTGTGCTCGCGCAGGAACAGCACCGTCATCATCGTGAAGCCGACCTGGACGTTGCCGCGGTCGCCGCCGGTCGCGAACAGGGTGTCGCGCTGCGCGTCGGTCAGCATGTCCATCCGGACCGCCGTCAGCGCCCAGAACTCCGGCTTGATCTTGCCGTTCTCGCAGAGGTAGGGCGGGAACTCGCCACCGTTGATCAGCTGGCTCTTGAGCAGCCCGCCCTCGCGGGCGCGCACGGCGTCGGTGGCCTCGGCGGTCAGCCCGTACAGCGGGTTGAGGTCGATCTCGTGGTTGGACGTGCTGCGCCGCGGGTCGCGGGGCTCCTCGGACTCGCCGCGCAGGAACCCGTCGGTGAACCACTGGGCGAAGTAGGCGAACAGGACGGTGGAGCGGGGGCAGGGCGTCATCTCGCCGTCGCGGGCGAACAGGTCGGCGGCCTGCTCGACCGTCGGGCGGCCGGTCTCCTGATCGGGGACGGGCGGCAGGTGCCGGCCGCTGTAGGTCCGGTCGGTCAGCGACGACCAGGACGTGTACGGCGCCATCGTGCTCAGCGGTTCGGGCCGGGGCGGCATCTCCCGGCAGGCCTGGTCGATCACGGCGGCGTTGATGCGGCGGCGCAGCGCGGTGGACGACTCGGCGAGCCGCCACAGCGGCCGGCCGTGGGTGAGCGCGAGGAACCGCAACCGGTTGCTGACGCCGTCGGAGGCGAAGCCGCGGGCGCTCGGGCGGGGCTTGCGCACGTTCACGCCCCCTCCCGCGCCGGAGCGTCGAACCGCAGCGGGAAGCCGTCGGGGAAGACGTCCCGGTCGCGGCGCACGTCCCCGCCCGCGCGCAGCCCCGGTCTCAGCATGACCCGGCGGACGGTCTCGGCGATCACGACCCGGCCCGGGTGCACGCCCAGGCAGGCGTGCGGGCCGTGCCCGAAGTGCATCCAGGCGTCCTCGGACCGGTCGGCCCGGAAGGCGGCAGGGTCGTCCACGGCGTCGTCGTCGAACATGGCGGAGGCGACCGCGGCCAGGACCAGCCGTCCGGCCGGGACGGTCTCGCCGCTGGGCAGGACGTGGTCGCGCACGGAGTAGCGGGCGATCATCTTGAGGAAGGGGTCGAAGCGCAGCGCCTCCCACACATGGCCGTCGAAGCGCTCGGGGTCGCCGGCGGCCGCAGCGGCGGCGGCGTGCAGGTCGGGCCGGCCGAGCAGCAGCGACACCACGTTCGTCATGGACCCGGCGGCGTTCTCCACGAACCCGAGCAACGTGCCGGCGATGTTGACCGCGACGCGCTCGTCGTCGAAGCCGAGTTCGGCGGGCAGCCGGGTGCGGACCAGCCGGCCGAGCACGTCGGCGCCGTCGGGCGCCGCGCGCCGCTCGGCGACCAGGCCGCGCAGGTACGCCATCATCTCCGCGCCCGCCGCGACCGACGCCGCGTGCACCCCCGGATCACCGGCGAAGTTGGCGGTCACGTCGGTCATGATGGCCCGCGACCAGCGCGACAGCGTCGCCTCGTCCGGCCCGGGGAAGCCGAAGTAGCGGGCGCAGACCCTCAGCGGGACGCCCCGGAACACCTCCGCGACCGCGTCGAGGCCCCCGCCGGCGCCGTCGAGCGCCCCGTCCAGTGCCTCGTCGGCGAGCTCTCCCGCGAGCGCGCGCACGGCGGGCACGTCCTCGGGCGCGAGCATGACCCGCATCAGGCCCTTCTCCCGCCAGTTCATCGGGGTCCCGTCGCGGGTCAGCATGATCGGGGCGCCGAGCGCGGCCTCCATCGACGGACGGTAGGCGCTGACCGTGAACGCGGCCGGCCGCGACAGCACCTCGGTGACGTCGGCGTGCCGGGTGACCAGGGTGAAGGCCGGCGCCGCGAGGACGGGACGGTCCGCGCGCAGCTCGGCGAACAGCTCCCGCCAGTCGGTGCGCAGCCACCCGGCCAGCCGGGCCTGGGCGGCGGCCGGATCGGCCCGGACGAGGGCGTCGTAGGCGGCGAGGTACCCCTCTGGCTGCATGGCATCAGCTCCCAAGTCGTGACCGGCCGGATCCAGAGAGTAAGAGTCGAAACCGTCACCGCCAAGAGATTTGGCACTTTGAGTAGTTAAGTAACTTCAGTCGGTGATGGTTGCCTATCTGTCAGGCGACTGCCGTCCGCTGCGTCTCCGCAGTTCAATGGGCCCGACCTGTGGGTGGAACCGATGGCGGGAGGATCGGATGGCGGAGGCGGATCGGGCGATGGGCGAGACGCTCCCGGTCTCCGTAACCCGCCGGCACGCCTACTTGATGGTCCTGGTCGTCATTCCGCCGTTAGCCGTGGTCGCGGCGGTGGCCGCCGCCTGGGGGCGCATGGTCGGGCCCGTCGACATCGCGCTCGCCCTGGTCATGTACACCGTCAACATCTTCGGCATCAGCGTCGGCTACCACCGCCTGCTGACCCACCGCTCCTTCAAGTGCCCCCGTCCCGTCCGGGTGGCGTTCGCCCTCGCCGGTGCGCTGGCCCTTGAGGGGCCGCCCTCGCTGTGGGCCGCCGAACACCGCAGGCACCACAAGTACTCCGACAAGCCCGGCGACCCGCACTCGCCCTGGGCCTACGGCGACAGCGGCTTCGCGCTGGTGCGCGGCCTGCTGCACGCCCAGGTCGGCTGGTTCTACAGCGCCCGCAGGCGCTCCAACCGCGCGCACTGGGTGCCCGACCTGCTCGCCGACCGCGACATCCGCCGGGTGGACGCGGCCTACCCGGCGATCGCCGCCGCGTCCTTCCTGCTGCCCGCCGCGGCCGGCGGCCTGATCACCTGGTCGTGGACGGGCTTCTGGACGGCCCTCTTCTGGGCGGGCCTGGTGCGCTACGCGGTCGTCCACCACGTCACCTGGTCGGTGAACTCGATCGCGCACTGCTACGGAGACCAGGCCTTCACCACCCGCGACCATTCCTCGAACGTCCGCTGGGTGGCGATGTTGACCTTCGGCGAGGGCTGGCACAACTGGCACCACATCGAGCCGACCAGCGCCCGCCACGGCGTCCTCAAGGGCCAGACCGACCCCAGCGCCGCCCTGATCCGCCTCCTGGAGAAACTGGGCTGCGCTTACGACGTCCACTGGCCGTCCCAGGCGCGCATCGAAATGCGAGCGAACCACTACGCCGACACCCGCGCAGCGCGAGAACCCAAGGCGAGTTGAGCGGTGCGGTTCGCCCGCGTACGCGTCACTGGTCGACGTGCTCGGCCGCGTTCTTCGGGAGCGCGAACATCACAAGGGCCGCCACGGCGTAGAGCACGGCGGAGACGACGAGCACGATGCTGAGCGCGTCTCCGTAGTCGGCCTGGTCCGGTGCGCCGGTCGCCGACTCGGTGGCGGTGGTGAAGAAGAGCGTGCCGAGAACGGCGATGCCGACGGCGCCGCCGATCTGGTTGACGGTGGAGAGCACGCCGCCCCCGGCGCCGGCGTCGCGCGCGGGGATTCCCGCGAGGACGACGTTGACGAGGATGGGGGCGCACAGCCCGAGCCCGAGGCCGCCGATGAAGAGGGCGAGGGCGAGCAGCGGGTATCCGGGGTCGCCGCCGTCCCTGACGACCGTCCACAGGAGGAGCTGCGATGCCGCGATGGTGAGCGACCCGGTGATCAGCAGTGCCCTCCCGGCCCTGGCGGCCAGCGCGACGCCGAGCCCCGAGGTGACGATCGAGCCGAGCGCGTAGGGCAGGATCACCAGGCCGGTCTCCCACGCCGTGCGGCCGGTGCCGTTCTGGAGGTAGACCGACAGGGTGAGGAAGAACGACCCGATGCCGCCGAAGAAGAGCACGGACGCGCACAGGCCGATCGCGAACGCGCGGATCCGGAGCAGGGCCGGGTCGAAGACGGGCTCGCTCCCGCGTCCGGCGAGGCGGCGCTCGTGGACGAGGAGGACCGCCAGCACGGCGATCCCGGCGGTGAGCAGGGCACAGCTGGTCCAGGTCCATCCCCGGGACTCGGTCTGGATGATCGGCAGCAGCAGGAGCAGGACGCCCGCCGCCGCGAGCAGCGCGCCCGGCAGGTCGAGCCGCGCGGTCGAGGCCGAGCGGGACTCCGGCAGCACCTTCGCGCCCATGACGAGCGCCAGGACCGAGACGGGCACGTTGATCCAGAAGATGGTCCGCCAGCCCAGGCCGAACAGGTCGGCGTCGACGAGCAGCCCGCCGAGCAGCGGCCCCGCGACCGACGCGAGCCCCTGGACCGCCCCGTAGGCGCCGAACGCCCTGGCGCGCTCGCCCGGGGCGAACGACGCCCGGATGATCCCGAACACCTGCGGGACCATGATCCCCGCGGTCAGCCCCTGCGCGGCGCGGGTGCCGATGAGCATTCCCGGCCCGGCGGCCAGCGCGCAGAGCGCCGAGGTGAGCGTGAACCCGGTCAGCCCGATCATGAACAGGCGCTTGCGGCCGTACCGGTCGCCGAGCCGTCCGCCGGTGATCAGGCCCGCGCCCAGGGCGAGGAGGTAGGCGGCGATCGTCCACTGGATCTGGGCGTCGCCGGCCCCGAGGTCCCGGGCGATCGCCGGGGCCGCGACGGTGACGATCGTCCCGTCGAGGAGGTCCAGGAAGGAGCCGAAGAGCACCACCAGGAGCGCCGCGCTCGCGCCCGCGCCCGAGACGAGCGCCGGCGCAGTGCCGGGCGGACGAGTGCCCTCGTGAGGGAGTTGTGAAGCGGTCATGGCGGCAACCATCGCGGCTA
This sequence comes from Actinomadura sp. NAK00032, assembly GCF_013364275.1. Taxonomy (NCBI): domain Bacteria; kingdom Bacillati; phylum Actinomycetota; class Actinomycetes; order Streptosporangiales; family Thermomonosporaceae; genus Actinomadura; species Actinomadura sp. NAK00032. Next base: position 661,283 of record NZ_CP054932.1, read on the forward strand.
TAGTTGCCGCCGAGTGACCGCTTTGTCGTGAGGAACGGGAGCCATGGCCGCCACCTCCGCCCGGACGCTCAAGCTGCTGTCGGTCTTCGGGACCGGCGCGACGCTGACCGCCGCCGACCTCGCCGCCCGGCTCGGGACGTCGGTGCGGACCGTCCGGCGCGACATCGACACGCTCCGGGAACTCGGGTACGAGATCGAGGCCGTGCGCGGTGCGGGCGGCGGCTACCGGCTCGGCCGCGCCACCCGGCTGCCGCCGGTCGTCTTCGACGAGGACCAGGCCGTCGCGGCGGCCGTCGCGCTCCAGACCGTCCCGGCGATCCTGTCCGGCGTCCGGGAGAACGCCGCCCGCGCCCTCGCCACGCTGCGCCAGGCGATGCCCGCCCGCAGCCGCGTCCACGCCGAAGCGTTCACCGTCTCCGCGGCGCGCAACTACTGGGAGTTCCCCGCGGCGCCCATCGACGCGGAGGCCGTCCGCGCCATCGGCGGCGCGATCAACCGGCGGCACGTCGTCCGCGCCGACTGCACCGGCGAGGACGGAACGGTGACGCTCACGCTGGAACCGCACGACCTCGTCGTGTGGGCGGCCCGCTGGTACCTCGTCGCGTTCGAACCGGACGCCGGCCGGTGGCGCGCGATGCGCGTCGACCGCCTCGACCTGCGCATGCCCACCGGGACGCCCTTCGAGCGGCGCGACGTCCCGCACGGCGATCCGGCCGCCTTCGTCATGAGCACGCACGACCGCGGCGACACCCCGGCGGAATGGCCGTGCCGCGGCTCCGCGCTCGTCGCGCTGCCCGCCCCCGTCGTCGCCAGGTTCGCCCCGGGCGGATCGACGGTCGAGCACGAGACGGACTCCAGTTGCCGGCTCACGCTCGGCGCCTGGTCATGGGCCGGAGTGGCAGGACTCCTGCTGACCTTCGACGCCGATATGGCGGACATCCGACCGGCAGAACTCAGGCAGGCCCTGCGCTCCCTGCGCGACCGTATCGACAAAGCACTCGGCCAGGCCCCCTGAATCAATTGAGGCCAATCGTCATTCGCGCCGCAGGTCACATTTCACTCAGCGCGACCCACATGAGCATCGCCGCGCCGGAGAGGCCGCCGAAGAGGACGAGGCCGGACGCCGCGAGAGCGAGCGTCGGCCGGACGAGGCGGCGTATCACCAGGTAGGCCGCCGCGCAGGCCAGGAAGGCGATCACCGAGAGGTAGAGCACGAACACCGCCGCCGCTCCCACGAGAAGGGCGACGCCCAGCGCGGTCGCCGCTCGGCTCCATCCCCGCAGATCGCGACCGGTGATCGCATAGGTCACGGCCCCGGCGAATACGGCGGAGCCGCCCAGCATCGCGGCGATGATCAGTGCATCTGCATTCATGTGGTCCCTCGTCCCGATATGAAGTCGTTTTTGCTCGGCTGCAGGTACGACTCGGAATCGTGCCGAGAAGTTCGATCAAGCGCCGCATCGAACCCCGGCCGATCCGCCCGCCCGCCGCCCGGGAGGGATACCGGTCGGGGTCGGGGGGTATGAGGCGTCCGGTCCGGGTCGTTCGTCTGGGCACCGTCCGGGGGGAGCGTGCGGCGAATGAGGTCCACTCAGCCCGACCAGCTCAGGGTGCGCGGTGCCCGCGTGCACAACCTGCGGAGCGTCGACGTCGATGTGCCGCTGCGCGCCCTGGTCGGGGTCGCCGGCGTGTCCGGGTCGGGGAAGTCGTCACTGGCGCTCGGGGTGCTGTACGCCGAGGGGTCCCGCCGCTACATCGAGGCGCTGTCGACCTACACCCGCCGCCGGATGGCGCAGGCGCCGCGGGCGGCGGTCGATTCGGTGGAGCACGTCCCCGCCGCGCTGGCGCTGCACCAGCGTCCCGGTGTGCCCGGGGTGCGGTCCACCTTCGGCACGTCCAGCGAGTTGCTGAACGTCCTGCGGCTGATGTTCTCGCGGCTGGCCTCCCACCTGTGCCCCAACGGCCATCGGGTCCCGCCGACGATCGATGTGGCGGCCGAGGTGCCGTTCACGTGTCCCGTCTGCGGTGAGCAGGTGCATCCGCCGGGCGCGGAGGACCTGTCGTTCAACTCCACCGGCGCCTGCCCCCGCTGCCAGGGCACCGGCGTGGTGCGCACGGTGGACGACGCGGCGCTCGTCCCGGACCCGTCCAAGACGCTGGAGGGCGGGGCGGTCGCCCCCTGGCAGATGTTCGGGTTCAACGTGCAGCCCGACATCGCGCGCGAGTTCGGCGTGCGCACCGACGTGCCCTGGAGCGAGCTGACCGACCGCGAGCGGGACATCGTGCTGGACGGGCCGGAGGAGAAGAAGCACATCACCGTCACCAGCAAGAAGGGCGTCCACGAACTCGACTTCACCTTCCGGAACGCGCGGCTGACGGTGACCGAGGAGCTGAAGCGCGCCGACACCGACAAGCGGCTGGCCAGGGTCAGCCGCTTCCTGTGCGAGGGCACCTGCCCGGACTGCCGGGGCACCCGCCTCAGCCCCGCCGCGCGGGCGCCCCGGATCGGTGAGCGGAACCTGGCCGAGGTCACCGCGATGACCCTGGACGAGGTGCTGGCGTGGGCGCCCGGCGTCGTGGACGCGCTCCCCGCCGACATGCGCGAGATGGGACGGTCGCTGGCCGACACCCTGATCGACATGGGGCGGCGCCTCGTCGAGCTGGGCCTCGGATATCTGGCGCTTGACCGGGCCGGGTCGACGCTGTCCACCGGCGAGCGGCAGCGGGCGCAGCTCGCGCGGGCCGTGCGCAACCGCACCACCGGCGTCCTCTACGTTCTCGACGAGCCGTCCATCGGGATGCACCCGGCCAACGTCGAGGGGCTGCTCGGCGTGATGCGCGACCTGCTGGCCGATGGCAACTCGGTCGTCTTCGTCGACCACGACGTGCAGATCCTGCGCGAGGCCGACTGGCTGATCGAGATCGGCCCCGGCTCGGGGGACGACGGCGGCACCGTCATCGCCGAGGGCGGCCCCGACGCCCTCGCCGCCGCGCCGGGCTCGCGGCTCGCCGGCTTCCTCAGCAGTGCCGAGCCGGTGATCGTCCGTGCCTGCGCCGAGCCGGCCGCCGTGTTCGAGAAGGGGGCGATCCGTCTCAAGACGGAGGCCGTCCACACCGTCCACCCGCTGGAGGTCGAGTTCCCCGTCGGGCGGCTGACCGCCGTCACCGGCGTCTCCGGGTCGGGCAAGACCACGCTCGTCCTCGAATGCCTGGTCCCGGGCCTGGACGCGCGGTCGCGATCGGCGGCCGTCCCGGCTCATGTGCGCGACCTGGAGGCGCCAGACGGCATCAAGGTGCAGGTCGTCGACGCGACGCCGATCGGCATCAACGTCCGCTCCACCGTGGCCACCTATTCGGGCGTCATGGACGAGCTGCGCAAGGCCTACGCCGCGACCTCGGAGGCCCGGCGCGACGGGTTGACGGCCTCCGACTTCTCCTACAACACCGGCTCGCTGGCCTGTCCGCGTTGTGGGGGCACCGGAGAGATCTCCCTCGACGTCCAGTTCCTGCCCGATGTGGACATCGTCTGCCCCGAGTGCGGCGGCAGCCGCTTCGCGCCCCGCGCGGACACCTACCGGCGCGACGGCGTCTCGCTGCCCGGCCTGCTCGGGTGCACGATCCGCGAAGCCCTCAACGCCACCGCCGACCTGCGGCGGGTCCACAAGCGCCTGGCCGCCTTGGACGAGCTGGGCCTCGGATACCTCACCCTCGGCGAGGCCACCCCGGCCCTGTCCGGCGGCGAGGCCCAGCGGCTGAAGCTGGTCAGCCAGATGCACCGCGACCAGACCGACGCCGTGTTCGTGCTCGACGAACCGAGCGTGGGCCTGCACCCGCTGGACGTGCGCACCCTCCTGGACGTCCTGCAGCGGCTGTCCGACCGCGGCGCCACCGTCATCGTGATCGAACACGACCTCGACCTGATCGCCAACGCCGACTACGTGATCGACCTCGGCCCCGGCGGCGGCGAGGAGGGCGGCGAGATCGTCGCCACCGGCACCCCGGGTGAGATCGCCCGCGACCCCGCGTCCATCACCGGGACCTACCTCGCCCGGCACCTGCGCTACGGAGACTAGCGACGGCGCACGCGGGCGGAGGCGGGGGCCTCCACCCGCGTGGCCAGGGCCCACCTGCTGTTCGGCGAGTGGCCGCGCCGCGAAGGCGAGCCGCCGCGAAGGCGAGCGCCGCCGGCTCCGCGACCTCCCGGCCCTGCGCGGCTACCCCTCCAGCCCTGGAATGACCACTACGGACTAGCGCCGCTTGCGCCCGACGCCGATCTGCATGAGGTCGCGCCCCGGGACGACCGGCCCATCGAAGTCGCGGCCGGCGCGGCGCCACCGCCCGTCCGGCAGATGGCCGGGCGAGAAGTGGTTCAGGACGAGCTTGCGCGCCCCCGCCCGCCGCGCCACCTTGCCGACCTGCTCGGTGGTGGTGTGGGCGCCGATCATGTGGTTGATGTAGCCGTCCTTGGTCTCCTGCGGGACGGGCAGTGCCGAGATGCTCTGCTCCACCCACGCCTGGTCGATCACCTCGTGGACGAGGACGTCGCAGTCCCCGGCCAGGTCGACCAGGTTGTCGGAGACGGTGGTGTCGCCGGAGAACACCACCGAGCCGTCGTCGGTGTCGAACCGGAACCCGAACGCGGGGAACATCTGCCCGTGGTCGACGAGCGTGGCCGTCACGCGCACCCGGTCGTCCTCGTAGACGCGGATGGGCCGGTGCAGGCGCGGGATGCCCTTGCCCGGCGCGGCACCGTCCGGTAGCGCGATGTCGTGGGCGTTCACGCGGGCGGTGACCGCCGGGGACCCGGTGTCGAAGAGCCTGTCGTTGAAGTCGGTGGCGAACGCGGAGACCAGGGACGCGGTCATGTCGACCGTCCCGGCCCCCGGGTTGTCCGGGTGGACCGGGTCCGGGACGGGGCGCCCCGCCGGGAAGACCGCCGGGAGCGCGCCGCGCCTGCCCGGGCCGAACACCTGGACGGGCCGGTCGTCCTGCCCGAGCCCGCCGCCGCAGATGCCGTAGAGCAGCAGCCCGGGGTAGTCGGCGATGTGGTCGGAGTGCAGGTGGGTGAGGAAGACGGCGCGCAGGTGGCCGAGGTCGTTCATGCCCTCGCGCGGCCCGAGCAGCCCCGCGCCGCGCAGGTTGTGGACGGAGGAGTTCCCGCAGTCGACCAGGTAGAGGGCGTCGCCGACGACGAGTGCGGACGACACGCCGGCGCGGTCCGACCCCTGCCACCAGATGGGTCCTCCGGAGGTGCCGAGGATGACGAGCCGCGTCCGGTACCCCTGCGCGGCCGCAGGGGAGGACGGCCCCGCCGCCGACGCGGTGCCGCCCAGCACACCGGACACGGTCACCGCACCGGCCGCCGCGCCGGCGGTGCGCAGCAGCCCCCTGCGGGACAGTTGCGGACGTGACTCCTCGCACATGATGACGACCCCTTCGCTCGCGGGAATCTCTGTAGTGATCACTACGGAGAATGGCGCGACCTTACGACCGATCAAGGCGCGTTGACAAGGGGATCGATACAGTTGGGGCGTTACGGGTGGGAATTGATCGAGGTCAGATGGAAGCGGCATCCCGCCGGAGAGCCCGATGGCCGCTGACTCGGCCGCGCCGATGGGTTGGCGCTGAACGGCGGGAGCATGGACGGGCATGACGACGCTATCTGGGCGCACGCCGCTGCTGGATCGGCATCGCGAGCGTGCTGAGCTGGATGGTCTGCTGGGGGACGTGCGCTCCGGACGCGGGCGGGCCCTGGTGCTGCGCGGTGAGGCGGGTGTGGGCAAGTCGGCCCTGCTCCGGCACACGGTGGGACGGGCGGCCGATATGCGGGTGGTCCGCACCGTAGGGGCCGAGTCGGAGATGGAGCTGGCCTTCGCCGGCCTGCATCTGCTGCTCGCACCGCTGCTGGACCGGATCGAGAAGCTGCCCGGCCCTCAGCGCGACGCGCTCGCGGTCGCGTTCGGGATGCGCAAGGGCGACGCACCCGACCGGTTCATGGTCGGGCTTGCGGTGCTGACCCTGCTCGCGGAGGCGGCCGAGGAGCGCGCCCTGCTCTGCGTGATCGACGACGCGCAGTGGCTGGACCAGTCGTCCGCCCAGGTCTTGGCGTTCGTGGCCCGGCGGCTGCTGGCCGAGCCGGTGGGGCTGATCTTCGCGGCCCGCGAGCCGGGCGCGCAGTTCCACGGCCTGGGCGACCTCGAGGTGCGCGGCCTGGAGAAGCGCGATGCGCAGGCGCTGCTTCGCTCGGTGGTCCGCTTCCCGCTGGACGAGCGGATCAGGGACCGGATCCTGGCCGAGACGAACGGCAACCCGCTGGCGCTGATGGAGCTGCCGCGCGGGCTGAGTCCCGCGCAGCTGGCGGGCGGGTTCGGGTTGGTGGAGGCCCAGGCCGTCCCGGCGCGGGTGGAAGAGGGGTTTCGGCGGCGGCTGGCGGAGCTGCCGGCCGAGTGCCGGTCGTTCATGCTGGTCGCGGCGGCGGAGCCGACCGGCGACCCGGTGCTGATCCGGCGCGCGGCCGGGCGGCTCGGCGTGCCGGGCTCCGCGGTGGAGCCGGCGGAGGCCGACGGGCTGCTGGAGATCGGGACGTGGCTGCGGTTCCGGCATCCGCTGGTGCGGTCGGCGGTGTACTCGGCCGCGTCGCCGGCGGAGCGGCGCACGGCGCACGGCGCGCTGGCCGAGGCGACCGATCCCGCGTCCGACCCCGAGCGCCGGGCCTGGCACCGCGCGCACGCCGCGCTGGGCTTCGATGAGTCGGTGGCCGGCGAGCTGGAGCGGCTGGCCGACCGGGCCCAGGTGCGCGGCGGCATCGCGGCGGCGGCGGCGTTCCTGAGGCGCGCGACCGAACTGACGCCCGATCCGGCCAGGCGCGGGACGCGGGCGCTGGCCGCGGCGCAGACCGCCTTCGACGCCGGCGCCCCCGACATGGCGCTGGAGCTGCTTCGCTCCGCGGAAAGGGGCCCGCTGACCGAACTCCAGAGCGGACGGGTGGCGTGGCTGCGGGCCCAGGTCATCTTCGCGCGCAAGCGCGGCGGCGAAGCGCTGGAGGCACTGCTGGAGGCGGCCGGCCGGCTGGCCCGCGTCGATGCCGGACTGGCGCGCGAAGCGTACATCGATGCCATGGGGTCGGCGGTCTTCGCCGGCAAGCTGGGCCGGCCCGGCCTGCTGCGGTCGGTGGCGGAGGCCGCCCGCACCGCGCCGCCGGGACCACTGCCGGAGAGGCCCGCCGACGCGCTGCTCGACGCGCTGGTGACACGGTTCACCGAGGGCCTCGCGCAGGGAGCGCCGCAGTTGAAGCACGTCCTCCAGGCGTTCCGGCAGGAGGCCCGCAGCGACCTGGACGACAACATGCGCTGGCTCTGGCTGACCTTCCTGGTCGCCGCGGAACTGTGGGACGACGAGGCCCTGCACGACCTGGCCGAGTCCGTGCTCCAGGCGGCTCGCGAGATGGGAGCGCTCCACTTCCTTCCCCAGGCCCTCACCTACCGCGCCGCCGTCCACGTTTACGCAGGCCAGTTCGATGCGGCCGCCACGATGGTCGAGGAGTCCGACGCGATCCTGAAGGTGACCGGCAACTCCTACTTCGGCTTCGCCATCACCCTGCTCCGCGCCTGGCGCGGCGGGGACGAGGCACCGGCGCAGATGGTCGCCGCCGCCGAATCGGCGAGCGCCTGGGGGGAGGGCCGAGCGATGAGCCAGAGCATCTACATGGCCGCTCTGGTCCACAACGCTCTCGGCCGGTACCAGGAGGCCCTGGACTACGCGGAACAGGCGTGCGCGCACGAGATCCTCGGGGTCACCGGGTTCGCCCTCATCGAACTGGTCGAGGCGGCCGCGTACAGCAAGGCCCCCGAAGCCGCCGCGACCGCGCTGCGCCAACTCGAGGAACGCGCCACCGCCGCCGGCACCGACTGGGCCCTCGGCATGTACGCCCGATCCAAGGCGCTGCTGTCCGAAGGCGACGAAGCCGACCGTCTGTACCGCGAGGCCATCGAGCACCTCCAGCGCACCCGGGCCGCGGTGTACCTCGCCCGCACCCATCTGGTGTACGGCGAGTGGCTGCGCCGCGAGAAACGGCGCATCGACGCGCGCGAGCACCTGCGCACCGCCTACGAGATGCTCCAGGAAATGAGCGCGGGGGCCTTCGCGAGCCGCGCCCAGCGCGAACTCCTGGCCACCGGCGAGACCGTCCGCAAGCGCACCGCCGCCGCCGCGCCCGGCGGCACCCTCACGGCTCAGGAGGGGCAGATCGCCCGCCTCGCCCGGACGGGCCTGTCGAACCCGGAGATCGGCGCCCGGCTCTTCCTCAGCCCCCGCACCGTCGAGTACCACCTGAGCAAGGTGTTCACCAAGCTCGCCATCAGCTCCCGCCAGCAGCTCGCGGACGCGCTGCCGGACCTCGACCACGACCGCGCGTGAGCCTCCAGAACGGAGCACATCACATGACCGAACAGCAGCCCTGGCAATGGGACGAGCAGACCTGGCGCGGCCATGTGGCGCGGGTCCGCGCCGGCCGTTCCCTGCACCCCGCCTCCTGGCCGGGGGGCGCCCGCGTCGCGGTCGCGCTCTCCTTCGACTGCGACCACGAGACGAGCTTCCTGCGCGTCGGCCAGACCGGGCCGGGCCCGCTCGCGCAGGGCGAGTACGGCTCCCGCGTCGGCTCCCGCCGGGTGCTCGGCCTGCTGGAGCGCTTCGGCGTCCCGGCCTCGTTCTTCATGCCGGCGGTCTCGGGACTGCTGCACCCGGAGGAGGTCCGCGACTACGTCGCCGCCGGCCACGAGATCGGCATGCACGGCTGGATCCACGAGAGCAACGCGATGCTGGACCCGGCGGACGAGCGCGAGCTGGCCCTGCGCGCCGCCGACACCCTGGAGAAGCTGTCGGGCACCCGCCCCGTCGGCATCCGCACCCCGGCGTGGGACTTCTCCGACCACACCCTGGCCATCACGCGCGAGCTGGGCCTGCGCTACGACTCCTCCCTCATGGCCGACGACGAGCCGTACGAACTCCTGGCCGACGGCGAGCCGACCGGCGTCGTGGAGATCCCGGTCGAGTGGATCCGCGACGACGTGCCGTACCTGCTGCTGGAGTTCGGCGGCATGCTGCGCCCGTGCCCGGCGCCCCGCGACGTGGCCGGGATCTGGCGCGACGAGTTCGACGCCGCGCTGGAGGAGGGCGGCCTGTTCCAGCTCACCATGCACCCGCAGGTCATCGGCCACCGCTCCCGCATGACCGTCCTGCGCGAACTCCTGGAGCACATCGACGCCCAGCAGGGCGTCTGGTACGCCACCCACGCCCAGATCGCCGAATACGTCCTGAACCGGGCGTCCTAACCCCAACGCCCGGCCTGTGGCTGCCATTTGAGTGCGGGCGGTAGCTACACGGAACGGCGCTCAGGTAGGCGGGCCAGGGGAGTCTCGGTCCACATGGGCTTTTGCGGCAGCCTGATCGTGTCGCTCGGCGGGTGAGCCGCGGGATCGCGTCCACGGAAAACGTGAGGTCTCCCTGAGGGTTGTGAGACAGACTTCAAGGGTGATCGAGATGCAGCCGGTCTTGGAGGTGTACCGGTCAGAGGGCTTCACGCTCTGGCCGGTCGCCCGGACGGAGCCGTTCAGCTACCTGCCGCTCAGCGGCACGCTCCTTCCGATCGAGGTCGGCACGGCGGTGATGGGGATCGCCGAAGCCAACGACATCGATCCCGAGGACGGTCGTCCGCGGCGACCGGCCGATCCGCTCGGGGCCTTCCTGCATGGCCTTCTCACCATGGAGCCGCTCTTCGCACCCGGCGGGTTGCGAGTCGTCGACACCGCGGCGGGCACCACCCTGCTGCCCGGTTGCTGCAGCGGGATCGAAGACTGGCGCGAATGGTGGAGCGTCCTCGACGGCCATGCTCCGAGCGGCTTCCTCGGACACGAGCCCAATTCACGCGCTGAACTTCACGGCGACACGGTTCGCATGATCGTCGACGCCGAGCGCGATGACAGTCCGATGATCGTGTTGCCCACCGCCGACCTGCGGCGTCTGCTGGCCGGCGTTGAACGCGACCTGATCGCCTTCCACCGGCTGGCCGCTTCGTGGGCCGAGCGGTACGTTCCCGACCGCGCCGCCCCACTCGCCGCCGCCCTCGCCCGCGCGCTGGACGTCCCACCCGAAGGCTCGCAACGGGTCTCCTGAACGTCCTGGCGCTCTCGGACTCGGCACGGGTGCTCCGCCAAGTGCAACCCGCGCCCGGCGACGGACGAGCAGTGTCTCAAGGCCGACATCGGCTGACCGCTCGGGGCCGCCGCGCGAGCAACGGACCAGACCAGGCGCCCGGCGGCACGGCCGGCCGGACCTCCACGGGCCGGCCGGCTGCGGCACGGGAGGGCGCCCTAGTCCGGTACCGGCGGCGAGGCGGGGGTGCACTCCGCCCCCACCGCCGGAGACAGCAGGTCGATGGCGTTGCCACCGAGGACCCCCGCTACCTGGTCGTCCGGTATGACCTTCCGCACCAGGTCGATTCCGTGCCGGGTCGACCAGTACGGGTAGTCGCTGGAGAACAGCAGCCGTGAAGGCCCCACCAGATCCGCCAGCAGGCTGAGGGACTCGGGCTGGTTGCAGACCGTGTCGAACCACATCCGGCGCAGGTAGTCCGCGAACGGCCGGTCCAGGCCGGGCCACCATCCCTTGCCCCGGTAGACGTCGATCCGGCCGTGCAGATACGGCAGCGCCCCCCCGAGGTGCGGATGAACGATCTTGAGCCGTGGATGGCGGTCGAGTACGCCGCCGACGATGAGGGACATCGACGCGAAGCTCGTGTCGAACATGTAGCCGATCGTCACTTCCATCTTGTACGGCGTGACCCTCGGTTCCCGGAAGGAGCGGGTCGGATGCAGGAACAGGGGGAGCCCGAGTTCCTCCGCCCGCGCGTAGACCGGCCACAGCCGCTCGTCCGCGACCGACATCCCGTCGATGCTGCCCGGCAGGTAGATCCCGCGCAGGCCGAGCCGGCCGACGGCGTCCTCCAGCATGTCGAGCGCCAGGTCGGGATGCTTGAGCGGGAGGTGCGCCAGCCCTGCGAAGCGCCCGGGATGGGCCGCCTGGGCCCGGGACAGTTCCTCATTGAGGAGCTGGCACAGGTCGCGCGCCTCCGCGCGCTCCCGGTCGTTGACGTCGCCCGCCGCCGCCACGCTGACGACGGCCATGTCGATCCCGGCCCCGTCCAGCACCTCGACCTGGTGGTCGAGGTCGGTGAACCGCCGGTCGTACTTCCAGACCTCGTCGGGCGAGACTTCATAGACGTACCCCTCGGCGGTCCGTACCGCGCGGGGGCCGTGCATCCTTCCGATGTGCGCGTCGAGGAACGCGGTGGGGTACCAGTGCCACTGGCTGTCGACCACGGTCATGCCTGGCCTCCGTCGGTGTCGGTGGGAGTCCCGGGGCGGGACGGGAAGCGGACGCCCGGATCACCGGCGGGACGGCGCCCGCAGGTCCGGGACCGCGATGTCGCCGTCGACGACGACCGGCTCCTCATCGAGGAACAGGCTGCACCCGCGCATGGGGATGTCGAGGTGGCAGGCGGTGTCGTTGGGACCGCCCAGCTCGCTGTTCGGGCCGATCGAGAACATGACGTTGCCGTAGACGGAGCGCAGCTCCATCCCTATCCCGCCGGGGAACGACGGCTGCGCGAGCCCGTGCCAGTGCGCGCGTTCGTCGAGCCCCCACCCGATGTGGGACATGCCGTAGCCGCGCGGATCGTCGAACGAGGTGATGTAGGAGCGGATCAGGTCCGCGTCGAACCCTCCGCGTATGTCGGTGATGAAGCCCTTCTCGATCGTGAACTCGACGCGGCTGGTCACGTACTGGTTCTGCGGGAGGAGCACGTCACCGGGGCCGAGCACGATCCGGCCGTCGACGCCGTCGTCCGCGGCCCCGGTGAACACGAAGCCCGCCGGCCAGTGGTCCCACCGTCCCGGAGTGTCGGTGTAGCCGTATTCGGGGACGGTCGGGTACGCGCCGAGCCGGTAGGTCACGTCGGTGCCGTGCTCGTTGGTGAAGCGCAGCGTCGACGCCTTCTCCAGCAGCCCGGCGGCGGCCTCGACCCGCTCGCGCAGTGCCGGGCTGGGGGCCAGGCGCGCGAGCAGTTCGATCGGCTCGACGACCGTGAGGATCCGGGTGCCGGCCGCCTGGATGGCGAACTGCTCGGGTGAGAAGAGCAGGAACGCCAGGTCGACGAGCATGTCCGACTGCTTCAGCGCCTCGACCGCCTGCGGGCTCGCGGCGAGTTCGGTGGCTCCCACCGACCAGGTTCCCGTGTCCGGGAGGGGGTGCGGCAGGCGCAGGTGGAAGGCGGTGGCGCCGAGGCTCCTGGCCGCGTACATGAAGGCGTCGGCGTAGTCGAGACGTTCACGCCCCCGCGACAGTACGGTCACCCGCTCGCCTTCGCGGACGCCGCACAGTGTCAGCTGGTCACGGAACAGTCCGTGGATCAGACTCTGGTCGTACATCGTCATTCCTCTCAGAGGTGGTCCCGGAGGGCGGCCCAGAACCCGTCCGGGTTGTCCCACGGCACCATGTGGCCCGCGTCCGGAACGGAGATCACCGGGAGTGCGGGGTTGGCGCGTGCGAGCTCGGCGGCGTCGGCCGCGGTGACGACCGGGCTCGCCTCGCCGCGCACCAGGACGGCCGGTGGGGGCAGTCGGCGCCAGAGATCGTGGAAGTCGTCGCGGTGGAAGCCCTCGAGCGTTTCCAGGACGGCCGCGGGGTCGCAGGTCGGCAGTTCCCGTGCCCTGATGGCGACCTCGCGCCGCGGCCAGCGGGGGTAGCGCGCCTGGATCAGCTCGGCGGGGCGCGTTCCCCGGCGGGCCTCGCCGAGCTGTGCGAGGAAGTCCTCCCGGGTGGTCGGGTAGGGCCGCCGGCCCGGGCCCGACAGCGGCGGGTCGACCAGGACGATCCGGCCGTGCCGCCCGGGGTGGCGTACCGCGTACGCCGCCGCTATGCGCGCGCCGAACGAATGGCCGAGGAGCGTCGGCGCGTCCAGCTCCAGGGATGCGACGATGGCGGCGACGTCGTCCACGTGGTGGCCGAGCGTGTAGTGGCCCGCACGGGCTCGCCCCGATCTGCCGCGGCCGCGCAGGTCCGGTACGTGGACCGTGTACCGGTCGGTGAGAGCGAGGGCGATGAACTCCGCCGCGTGCGCCGTGGTGGTGATCCCAGGCAGCACCAGCAGCGGAGGGGCGCCTCCGCCGCCGTAGCGGAGCACCCGCAGCCGGAGGCCGCCGGCGTCCACCGGCAGGCTGTCCCCGCTCGGCTCCCGCACGGCGGCTCCCTCCCGCGTCACCGCGGGATCCGCCGGTCGGTACCGGCCGGGCTCTTCATCCGATGCCATGGGAGAAGTGGATCCACTTTCGAAGTGGAAAGTCAAGTGTCACCCCAGAACGTGCGAGAGGTGAATACAGTTGAGGATCGGAGCGACACGCCCTGACTCGCCCTGCACGGGCGTGCGTCCACCGACCGGGAAGACATGGTGATGAGCGCTGAAATCGGGTTGCCGCAGCGGGCCGACGGCCGCCGGCTGGTCGTCGACATCCACGCCCACGTCCGCCGGCTGATCCTCGACGGGACGCTGCCGCCGGGGTCGACCCTGGCCCAGGCCGAACTGGCGAGGACGCTCGGAGTCAGCCGCACGCCGCTGCGGGAGGCCTTCCGGATGCTGCAAGAGGAGGGGCTAATCGAGACCGCGCCCAACCAGCGCGCGCGCGTCAGCGACATCGACGTCGCCTACGTCGATCAGGTCTACGGCGCGCGGATCCTCCTGGAGTCCCTCGGCATCGCGCTCACCATGCCCGAGCTGGACGCGGAGCGCCTCTCGGAGATGAGGGCGCACCTGGAGCGGATGGGGACGCTGGCCGAGGCCGGCGACTGGAGGTCGTGGCGGGAGGCGCACCATGACTTCCATGCGGTGCACAGCGCGCGCGTCGGCGGTCAGGTGCGGCAGATCATGTCGAGCCTGGCGGAGCACTGCCAGCGGTACATCACGCAGAACCGGGTCCTCGAGGCGCAGACCCTGGACGTCGCGCACAACGAGCACACGAGGCTGCTGGAGGCGCTGGAGAGCGGCGACCAGTCCGCGGCCGTCGAGTCGATAGCCAGGCATCTCGCGAGGACCGTCCTGACGACCATGGCGCACACCGCGCCCGAGTACGAGCCGGTCGGCGTCCGGACGGCGCTGCGCATGGTGCTGGGCACTTCGCCAGGTCAAGGCGACCTGTAAGTGGATCCAGTTTGACGGATCGACTATTGACTTGGCTGAGCAAAGTGTGTTCACCTTGCCCCACGTTCCGTCGGAGTGAGGAGAGCGGAACATGCTGGAAGCCACCTACAGCGAGGCCGGGTTCGGGCGGCCCGTGCGCCGCGGCCGCCGCCCGGCCGTAGTCGTCGTCGACTTCAGCGAGGGATTCACCGATCCGTCGTTCCCCACCGGGGCCGACATGTCGGCCGAGGTCGAGGCGTGCGCCGTGCTGATGGCCTCGGCGCGGGAACGGGGGCTCCCCCGCGTCTTCACCACGATCGCCTACGACGGCCCGCAGGACGCCACCGCGTGGTGGGACAAGGCGCCCGGTCTGCGCGCGTTCACGGCGGGGTCCCCGGCCGTCCGGCTGGACGGACGCCTGGGCCGGCGGGCCGACGAGGCCCTCGTGGTCAAGAGGGGGCCGTCGGCGTTCCACGGCACGGACCTGGCAGGCCGCCTCACCCGCGACCGCGCCGACACGGTGATCGTGTGCGGGGCGACCACGAGCGGGTGCGTGCGCGCGACCGTCGTCGACGCCGTGCAGCTCGGGTACCCGGTCCTCGTGCCGCGGGAGTGCGTGGCGGACCGGGCCCGGGGGCCGCACGAGGCGAGCCTGTTCGACATGGACCAGAAGTACGCCGACGTCATCACCCTCGCCGAAGCGCTCGCCTACCTGACGGGCATCCCGGCCGCCGGTTGATCCGCTGCGGCCGGTCAAACGGGCTCCCGAAGCGGCAGTCACCCCATGGAAGGGGTTCAGTTCACATGGTTTCTCTGAAGACCACATCCACGATGGCGGCCATGCTGCTGACGATCTCGGCGTGCGGCATCGGGCAGGGCGCGACGGACGCCGACGGACGCTGCGGCACCTTCACCCTCGGCGCGCTCGACGACGACTCGCACCGCGCGGCCTACTACGCGATCGAGAAGGGCCGCGTGCAGTCCGAGGTGATCGGCAAGCTGAAGATCGACTACCTGCAGATCCCGGCGCTCATCCAGGCGACCGCCTCGGGGCAGTACGACGTGGTCGGCACCTCGCTGCCGGGGGTGGTCAACGCGCGCGAGAAGGGCGGCGTCGACCTGCGCATCGTCGGCCTCATCCAGGCGCAGACCGGCGGTGGGACCAAGACCTTCGTCCCCGCCGGATCCGGCATCCGGAGCGGACGCGACCTGAAGGGGAAGACGGTCGGCGTCAGCGGATTCGGGTCGAGCGTGATGATGTCGACACAGATCGTCTACACGAAGAAGTACGGCCTGGACGCCAAGGCCGAGGGCGGTGACATCAAGTACGTCGAACTGGATCCGCAGACGATGTACAGCGCCCTCAAGAAGGGCGACATCGACGCCGCCGTCATGTTCCACCAGACGGGCTGGCGGGCGAGCAACGACCCCGGCCTCCGCGTCGTGGCCGACATCGACAACGACTTCCGCGAGGTCAGCGGGGCATGGCTGGTGGGCGCCGCCTATGTCGTGCCCGGTGACCTGCTCAAGAAGAAGGCGAAGTGCGTCGCCGAGTTCCAGCGCATGATCGGCGAGTCGGTCGCCTACGCGGAGAAGAACGTGAGCGAACTGGCGCCGGAGATCAGCAAGCAGACCGGCGTCGAGGTCAAGTTCATCGAGTACTGGTGGGACCAGAAGTCCTATCGGTTCGGGGGCGGCACCGACCCTGAGTGGATCGACTGGGCGGGCAAGTTCTACCGGCTCGCGCACGAGGGCGGGTACCTGCCGAAGAACCCGGATCTCGGCGAGATCGTGGTCAAGGGCGGCACCGGTGAGTGAGCACGGAACGGGCGCCATGGTCCTGGACGAGCAGGGCGGCACCGGACGCGCAACGCGGGACCGCGATCCCGGCCCCGGCGTCGGAACGGCGCGGCACGGCCGCGGCAGGATCCTCGCCCGCCTGCTGGCCGACGGTGTGCCGCTACTGCTGCTCGCGGCGTGGTTCTGGTATTCGGCGAACGTCTCCGCGGCCGAACTGCCGAACCCCGTCGATGTCGGCCGGGAGAGCATCGACCTGCTGATCGGCGAGGGCGCGGTGCACACCTGGACCTCGATGGGCCGGATCGTGCTGGCGGTGCTGCTGGCGACGTGCATCGGCAGCCTGCTCGTCTTCCTGGCCGGCGTCGCACCGGTCACCGAACTGCTGATCGGCAAGCGTGTACTGCCGTTCTTCAACAGCGTCCCGGCCCTCGGCTGGGCGATCCTCGGCGTCATCTGGTTCGGTGTCGGGGACTTCTCGGTGGTCTTCGTGGTGACCGCGATCACGATCCCCTTCTGCCTGGTCAACCTGTGGGAGGGCAAACGCGCGCTCGATCCCGGACTGCTGGAGATGGGCCGCAGCTTCACCCGGTCGCGGGTCCGTATCCTCTTCTCGATCGAACTGCCGCTGCTGGTGCCCTACATCTTCGCCGCGGCCCGCCTCTCCTTCTCGGTGGGGTGGAAGGTCGCGCTCATCGCCGAGTTCTTCGGCTCGCAGACCGGGCTGGGACTCGTCATGAACCGGGCACGGCAGTCCTTCGACTCGCCGACGGTCTTCGCCACGATCGTCGTGGTCCTCGTGATCGTCAGCGTGGTGGAACGGCTCCTCTTCGACCCCCTGGCACATTGGTTCGCCAAGCGGACCGGGACGGCGGTGGCACGGTGAGCTCCATGGACATCCGGAACCTGGAGGTCCGGTTCGGTGACGAGGTGGTCATCGACGGCATCGATCTCGGGATCCGCGACGGTGAACTGGTCACGCTGCTCGGGCCGAGCGGCTGCGGCAAGTCGACGATGCTGCGCATTCTCGGCGGACTGGCTGGCCACCACGGCGGCAGTGTCACTGTGGACGGCCGTCCGGCGGCGCAGTCATGGGACCGGCTCGCGTACGTGTTCCAGGCCGCTCGCCTGGCGCCGTGGCGAACCGCGCTGGACAACGTGGTCCTCGGCATGAAGCTGCGAGGAGTCGAAGGCTCGAGGCGCGAGATCCGGGAACGCGCCCGCGGCTTCCTGGAAACGGTGGGCATCGGCGCCCTGGCGGACCGCCCCGCGCACGCGCTCTCCGGCGGGGAGCAGCAACGGGTCTCGATCGCCCGGGCGCTGTCGGTGGAACCGAGCGTGCTGATGATGGACGAGCCGTTCAGCGCGCTCGACGTGCAGACGCGGCGGCGCCTCCGGCAGGAGATCGTGTCGCTCTGGCAGCGCACCTCGCTCACCATCGTGCTGGTCACCCACGACATCGAGGAGGCCCTCGTCGTGGGCAGCCGCGTCGTCGTCTGCTCCCCCAAGCCGACGGGGATCCTCGCGGACATCGACGTGGACATGCCCTATCCCCGGGACCCCACGACCGCCGAGTTCGGAGAGCACCGCGAGCGCATAGCCGATCTGTTCGGCTCCGAAGAACCGGCGGGCGGCCGGACCGGGACGAAAGTCCGCTGACGTGCGGGTCGATCTCATGCTGAACGGCAAAGGGAGAATTCTATGAGTGCGGACATCCAGTCCTCGGACGGGCCGGCGTTCCGTCTCGGGACGGCGATCCACGGCGGCGGGCGGACGGTGGTCGTGGAGTCGCGGGGCTCGCTGTACGACCTGGCGGAACTGGTGCCGGCGGCCCCGCCCGCGAGTTCCGTCCTGGATCTGATCGAAAGCGGCTGGGACGCCGTCCTGGACGGGATCGCCGAGGTCCTGGCCGGCGGTACGGCGGCGAGACCGCTGGACGAAGGCTCGCTGCGCTGGCAGGCGCCGGTGATGCACCCGCGGAAGCTGATCTGCATCGGCACCAACTACAAGGACCACATCCGGGAGATGGGGTTCAGCCTCGAGGCGCTGTCCGCCCATCCCTACAGCTTCCTGGCCCCGCCGACCACGACGCTGGTGGGGACGGGACAGCAGGTCGCCGTCCCCGCGATCGCCGAACGGATCGACTGGGAGGCCGAGGTCGCCCTCGTCATCGGACGCCCCGCCCGCAATGTGACGGCCGCCGACGCCCCCGGATACGTGGCGGGGTTCGCGGTGCTCAACGACCTGTCCGCGCGGGACTGGAGCGGGCCGAACGCGCCCGCGGTCGGTATCGACTGGGTCATGACCAAGGCGCACGACGGGTTCAAGCCGATGGCGCCGTTCGTCACGCCGGCACGCTTCATCGCCGCACCGGAGAAGTTGTGGGTGCGGTCGTGGGTGAACGGCCGGCTGAAGCAGGACGGCTCCACCAGCGACATGCTGTTCGACTTCTGGCAGATCATCGAGCACCTGTCCCGCATTCTGACTCTGGAGCCGGGCGACGTCATCGCCACCGGCACTCCGGCGGGCGTCGGTCATGGCCGCCGCCCGCCCGAGTACCTCACCGCCGGCGACCACGTCGCCGTCGAGGTCGAGTCGCTGGGGCGGGTGGAGACGACGCTGGTCGGGCAGGACGGCGCTCCGTCCGCCGCGCTCACCGGGTCCGCCGCGCTCACCGGGACCGCCGTGCCGGACGGCCGGCCGTGACGGGTCGGGAGATGATGCGGGCGGCCGTCCTGGAAAGGCACGGCGAGCCGGACGGGTCGTACGTCCGCTCTTGGCCGCGGCCGGTGCCGGGCCCCGGCGAAGTGCTGGTCGCGGTCCGCACCGTCACCACGGCGTCCTTCGACGTGCAGGCGCGCAGGCGGCCGATCACGGAACTGCCGAGGATCCTCGGGCAGGACCCCGCCGGGGTGGTCGCAGAGACCGGGGGCGGGGCGACCCGTTTCCGCGTCGGCGACCGCGTCACCGTCGGCGGCTTCCAGCCGTGCGGTTCGTGCGAGCCCTGCCGCGAAGGACGTCCGTTCTGCGACCGGCACGAAGTGCTCGGCATACAGCGCGACGGCGGCCAGGCCGAGTACGTCACGGTGCCCGAAGACCTCGTGGTGCCCATTCCGGACGGCATCGGGTTCGCCGAGGCGTCCATCATGGCCATCACCTACCCGGTCGCCTGGAACCTGATCAGCGTCAACGGAGAGGTCCGCCCCGGCGACCGCGTACTGGTCATGGCCGCGGCCGGCGGTCTCGGCCTGGCCTGCGTCCAAGTCGCCCGCTCACTGGGCGCGCACGTCGTCGCGGCGGTCGGCGCGCGGTGGAAGGCCGATCGGCTCCGGGAACTCCTCGGCATCGACTCGGTCGTCGACTACTCGCGGCCGGACTGGACCGAAGACGTACACCGGATCACCGGGAGGGCCGGAGTCGACCTCGTCGCGGACAACATCTCCGACCCCGCGCTGTTCGAGGACACGCTGCGGCTGCTGGCGGCCGGCGGCCGCCTCGTCACCTGCGGGGCGCACGGCGGGGGAGTCGTCAGCGTCGACATCCGCCGGCTGTACCTCAACCGCCAGTCGATCATCGGGGTGAACATCCCCGGCCGGGACGTCGTGACCGCGGTCTGGCGGAACATCGAGCGGGGACGGCTGCCGGCGCCCCCGCTCGTCGAGGAGTTCACGCTCGACGACCTTCCGGACGTGCACCGCCTGATCGCCGCCCGGAAGACCATCGGGCGCACGCTCATCAGGGTGAGCGAGAACGGCCCGGCGGGCGGCTTCCATCCGAACGACCATGACACCCAGGAGTCCTAGTGCCCACTCCGCTGCCGCTCGAACAGCGGTCCACCCCCCGCGTGTCGCCGATCACGCACACGAGATACCTCGCCATCGGCGTCCCCGACTACCACAAGTCCGTCGACTTCTACGGCTCGACCTGGGGTCTGCGGCCCGTCGTGGACGACACCGGGGTGACCTTCTTCGCCGCCGAGGGCAGCGAGGAGCAGTTCGTGCTCCGTGTGCGCGCGGCCGAGCAGCGGCGCCTCGACCTGATGGCGCTCGCCGTCTCCACACCGGCCGAGGTCGACCGGCTGGCCGAGTCCCTCGCGCGGGCCGGAGTGCGGCTCGACCTCACGCCGGCGTCGCTGACGGCTCCGGGCGGGGGTTACGGGTTCCGGTTCTTCGACCCTGACGGCCGCCTCGTCGAGATCTCCTGCGAGGTCGCGACCCGCGAGGCACGGGTGATCGAGGAGCGCGAGGACATCCCGAGCAAGCTCAGCCATGTGGTGTTCAACACCGGGGACCTGGCGCGGACGATCGCCTTCTACGAACGCCATCTGGGCTTCCGGATCTCCGACTGGGTGGAGGACCGGATGGTCTTCATGCGCTGCGGGCGCGACCACCACACGCTGGGGTTCGCGGCCGCCGCCCACGCCTCCCTCAACCATGTCTCGTTCGAGATGCGCGGCATCGAGGAGTACATGCGGGGGACCGGACGGCTGACCAGGGCCGGGTTCCCCGTGCTCTGGGGTCCCGGGCGGCACGGGCCCGGCGATAACACCTTCTCCTACTTCCGCTCGCCGGACGGCAACGTGGTCGAGTACACCACCGCGCTCCTGCAGGTCGACGAGAGCACCTGGGTGCCCTGCCGGTGGGACGGCGGCGGCGAGGAGGCCGACCAGTGGGGGACGGCGGGTCCCATCGACGAGTTCATCCCGGTCGCGGTCGGGGACCCCGACCCGGGCCTATGGACACCGCCTCCGTTCTGACCTGCCGCTTCCACGATTCAGGAGAGTCATGACCGGCACAGTTCCGCCCGAGGATCGAGATGAAGACCGGCCCGCCGGGCGAGGCGCGTCCGGACCACTGGCCGGAGTGCGCGTCATCGAGTTGGGTTCCGTCGTGGCCGGCCCCTTCGCGGGTCGCCTGCTCGCGGACCTCGGCGCCGACGTGATCAAGGTTGAGGCCCCGGGACGTCCCGATCCCCTGCGCCACTGGGGGCAGGAGTCGTACCGCGGGCACAAGCTCTGGTGGACCGTGCACGCCAGGAACAAGCGCTGCGTCACGCTCGACCTCCGCACCGAGCGGGCGCAGCAGCTGCTCCTGGCCATGGTCGCCACCGCGGACGTGGTGGTGGAGAACTTCCGTCCGGGCACGCTCGCACGCTGGAACATCGACTATCCGCACATGCGGCGCGCCAACCCCGGGATCGTCCTCTGCCAGATCTCCGGCTTCGGGCAGACCGGACCCTACAGCCAGCGTGCCGGCTACGCCTCCGTGGCCGAGGCCATGAGCGGTCTCCGGGCCCTGAACGGATACCCGGGGCAGGCCCCGCCGCGCATGGGCATCTCGCTCGGAGACTCGCTCGCGGGCATGTTCGCGGTCCAGGGCGTCCTCGCCGCGCTCCTGCACCGCGACCGCACGGGCGAGGGTCAGGTCGTCGACGTGGCGCTCACCGAATCATGCATTGCGCTGCTGGAGTCGGTCATCCCCGAATTCGATCGCCTGGGCCGGATCCGCGAACCCGGCGGGACTCGCCTTGACGGGATAGCCCCCTCGAACCTCTTCCGCTCCAAGGACGGGATCTGGGTCGTCATCGCCGCGAATCAGGACACCCTGTTCAAGCGGCTGTGCGAGGTGATGGACAGGCGCGAACTCGCCACCGACCCGCGCTACCGCGATCACGAGGCCCGTGCCGCCAACCAGGACGCCATCGAGGGCATCGTCGCCGAATGGGCCGGGCGGCACGACGCCCTCCATATCCAGGAGGTGCTGGCCGGGAGCGGTGTCGCCGCCGGCCCCGTGTACACGGTGGACCAGGTCGTCAGCGACCCCCAGTTCCTGGCCCGGGGCATGCTCACTCCGCATTTCGACGAGCGGCTCGGTGAGGAGGTGCTCGGGCCGGGAGTGGTCCCCCGGTTCTCGGCCACGCCCGGTTCGGTGCGGTGGGCCGGCCCCGCGGTACCGGGGGCGCACAACGCCGACGTGTATCCCGAACTACTCGGTCTGACAGCGACCGACCTTGAGGAGTTGGCCGATGAAGGCGTCATCTGAGACCACGGGTCGCGTCCGCCGCGGGAACCGGCGGCACCGCCGATGACGACTCCGCCCCGATCTCGTCTCGACATCCGCGAAGTGGGCCCGCGTGACGGGCTGCAAAACGAACCGCCCATCTCCACCGAGGCCAAACTCGACATCATCGAGCACCTCGTCCGAGCGGGCGCCCGCCGTATCGAGGCGACGTCGTTCGTCTCGCCGCGCGCGGTCCCCGCTCTCGCGGACGCGGCGGACGTGGCCGCGGCCCTGCCGCAGTGGCCCGACGTCCAGTGGTCCGCCCTGGTCGCCAGCATGAGGGGAGCGGAGAGGGCCGTCGCGGCCGGCATCGTCGAGATCGAGTACGTCGTCTCCGCGGCGGACGGGCACAACAAGGCCAACGTCGGGCGCACGACCGAGCAGTCGCTGCAGCTCATCCCCCAGGTGGCGGACGTGGTCCGGCAGGCCGGCGGAGTGCTCGAGGTGATCGTCGCGACGGCCTGGGACTGTCCCTTCGACGGCGAGACGCCGCCGGCCCGCACACGCGACGTCGTCGCGCGCGCGATCGACGGCGGTGCCGAACGCCTCTGCCTCGCCGACACCATCGGCACCGTGACACCGGGCCGGCTGACGGCGCTGCTGGAGGCGACGCGTCGTATCGCACCTGGCGTGGACATCGGCGTCCACCTGCACAACACCCGCGGCACGGGCCTCGCGTCAGCCTACGCGGCCCTGCTGGCCGATGTCAGCTGGCTCGACTCGTCGATCGGCGGCCTCGGCGGATGTCCGTTCGCACCGGGTGCGAGCGGGAACATCGCAACCGAGGAACTCGTCTACATGGCGCACGATCTCGGCCTGGAGACGGGATTCGAACTCGAGGAGTTGCTCGCAGCAGCACACCGAACACAGGAGGTCCTGGACGTTCCCCTCCCCAGCGGACTACTGCGGGCAGGCGACCGCACTCGCGCCCCAGCCTAACTACCAGTTGGTGGACGCCGGCCCGCACCCCGACCCGGCCAAGGCCGCTGACGGCAAGCGGTTGGAGGCCGATCCGGCGGAGGTCACCGGCTGGATCAACGACGTCAAGCAGGAACGCGCCCGCCTGGAACGCGAGGTGAAGGCCGCTCCGCGCGGCTCACGCATCTCCCGGGACGAGATCGCTGACCTGCTCCAGCGAACGGGAGACCTGGCGCGGCTGACCATCAACGCCGATCGCGAAGACAAGGCCGGCCTCTATCGGAAGCTGGGCCTGACGATGACCTACTACCCCCGGAAACACGAAGTGGAGGCCCGAGTGATTCCAGAGCCCCCACATGTGCGGTCGGTACGTGTCCGAGGGGCGACACGCCCTGACAGCACATGGCCCGCCCATTCGCCGCTCGGCGCACCCTACCGAATTCTGGTCGGCGCGTAGCCCTGCCGTGCAGATTCAGACGCCTGCGTGCGGGCTCAACTATTCGGCAACGTGCCACCTGTCGAATACGAGGCAATCCGCTACCTTTCGACCAACACGCCAGCGCCAACCGGCACCAGGTAGATCGGACGTCACGGGACCCGGGGTTCCTCAAGCAGGTGAAAGGATGGGCTCACCGAGGTATGTCTGGCCCGGGCGGACTACGGTGCCCGTCTCGGGAACAGCGATAACGGGACACCTGACCACGTACTGCCGCAATCTGCTGCGCACCCGAGCCTGGCCCTTGCGAAAGTTGAGTACGGCGCGGGTTGGTCACGCCAGGTCGTTCCGCCCCACCGGTCGGCCGGACTAGGTCAGCGCGCTCATTTGCGGGCAGGCGCTGGTGGTCTTGGCGGGCAAGGAGGAGCCGGGCCGAGCCTGCGGGGTGACAGGCCTGAACTGTGAGACCGGGAGATTGGTGACGATCATGCCGGTCGCGCTGCGCTTGTTCTGGTTGGCGATCAGTGCGGGTCCAAGGCGTTCAGGACGGTGGTCGAGCGCGGGCTGCGGATCCCGGATCGGGGTCAGGGTGCCGGGGCGTCGTGCGAGCGTACGCGCCTGGCCGGACGCTCAGGCGCGGTGCTCGAAGAGAGCATGCACCGAGTGGGGGGCTGTGGCCGGAGCAGGCCACCCGTCAGCGCCGGTTTAGCCGGGTCGGACGAGGCGCATGCCGTCTGTGCAAGTGGGACGGTACTTATGGCCCAAAGGGCGCGCCAAATCGGCCGATTGGGCCGTACCCAATCCCAGGACTTCGGTGAAACCAAGAGCGATCACCACATCACCTTCCGGACACCCCGAACTTCCGCCTGGCTAACGCCATCCTTTACTGAATGCGCGCTCCGCTGGAAACTTGACTTTCCAGAAACGTGCGGCGATGGAGGGCCGGTGGGAGAAGGACGGCATTCCGTTAACTGCGAGAATGCCACCCAGCCCAAATGCGTGTGCAAGGGCTGCGGTGGAGCCGAACACGGCTGGCCGGGCGCAGTCCGGATCGCCTCCGATCCGTCCGGCCGGAAACTGACCGAGCTCGTGCGGGCGGCGGACAAGCAGTGGGAAGAACTCGCACGTATCCGGGACGCTGGTGGCGAGCCGACCGGCAAGGCGCGCAGGGCGGCGATCAAAGGTGCGTTGGCCGCTGTCACCGCATGGCTTCACCGCGACGGTGATCTGCGTGGGCAACTGGAGGCCATAGGGGAACCGCTGCACCGCAAGCCGCAGGATGAACGCCGCGATGGTGGCGGACGCAGACCTCGCCGTCGCCCCCGCACGCCGGAGGAGGAACGCGAGTTCGTCGAGGCGCACGTTCTTCCGCGGCTGGTCAAGGAGTTCGGTACGTCCCGGGTGGCGGAGTTCCAAGCCCGGGCAGTCGAGGCGCATTTTTGGTGCGAGTTGTTCGCGCAGACCGTCCGGGCGCTGGATGAGTACCGGGGACTATACGAGAGGGCCAAGCGGTTTGTCGTCGACGCCCTCACTGCGGGGAACGCGCCGCACTCGCCGCTCTGGGCGAGCATCCTGCCCTACCAGCACATGGTGCACTGGGCGGTGGATCTGGTCTTCGAGTTGCTGCCGCGCGCGGCCGGATTGCCCGCCACCGAGGACGTGTTCGAGTTGATCTGGCCGACGCGTGTGCTCGCGTGCCTGATGTGCAAGGACCCGAGTGAGCATCCGGCCGTCCGCGAGTATTGCCTGAACCCGATCCTGCGTTGGGGACAGGCGCGAGTGCGTGAGGAGGTGCGCCAGCGCATGGGGTGGACGTTCCCGGACGAGTGGCCGGGTCTGGGCTCAGGCGAAGCCGGAGCCGCATGATGCGGTCCGCATATGCCCGAACAACTCCTCACTCGCCCAGTCTTATGGGGATATGTGTCCGAGCACATGGCCTCGCAGGTGCGCGATCGGTGGTCCGTGCCGGATCGCGGTCGGGAGGTTTGGGCTGCTAGTCCGTCGGCCGGTGGTAGGTGGTCGTTCGGCCTCTTCCTCCGTGTTGTTCGATGAGTCCGCGGCGGCGTAGCTCGCGGAGGGCCTTGCGGATGTTGGGGGCGGTCAGGTTCAGCTGACCCTGGAGTTCCGCCACGGTGCGCGCGCCGGTCGCCAGTGCGTCGTAGACGCGTAGCTCTGTCTGGTTGAGGTCGTCGCCGGGGCGTGTTGTGGAGGCGGACCTCCGGAGGAGGACGGTGAAGCGGATACCGGCGTCGATGTAGTGCGCGGGTGGGAGTTCCGCTTCGGCGAGGGTGCTGGTCACGATGGGGATGCCGGAGGCGAGGGCTTCGATGACGCGGGCCCCGCCGTCGGGGGTGCGGACATGCTGGCAGATGGCGACGAGCCGGGCGTTGCGGGCCGAGGTCACGGCCTCGCGGCCGAGTCTCTCGACGGTGATGCCGTAGAGACCACCGGGATTGGAGACGATGAGGCGGTCACGCCGCAGGCGTACCTCGACGGCCATGCCCGCCGACCAGTGGTCGAGGTCGCGGTGGACAAGCGCGTTGGCGATGATCTCGCGGAAGGCGAGGAGGGGGAAGGCCGGTTCGTCGTGGACGGTGCCGTCGGGTGCCGAGACGATCGCAGTGTCGAAGGTGCGTCGTGCCCAAGCGAGTGCCTCGTCGAGTATGCGGGGGATCGGGCCTGTGATGGTGGCCTGGTTGCGGGCGCGTGATCCCGCCGGGTCGTTCGGCAGTGGTTCGGCCGACGCCTGGATGACGAACCGCGGGAACCATTCCTGCGGGTGGACGCCCAGAGACAGCAGGCCGGCGACCGTAGGCGTCCCGTCGGGCGTCGTCACTCCCGCGCGGCGGAGGAGTTCCGCGCTGTCGTCGAAACGGCCCAGCCCGTAGGGGTCCCGTTCGCGCACCGACCGCAGAAAGCCCTCAACGAGATCACGGTCGAGGTCATCGCGGGTGGCGCCGTCGACCGGGGCCCGGTCGAACAGGGGCGGCTGCCGTGCGGCGAGGAATGCCTGCTCCTCAAGGGCCGACAGTTCGAAGTCCCCGTCGTACCCGCGCAGGTAGGCCGTGCCGGATCCGGTCACGCGGCACGGTTTCGCCGAGGGATCGCACTCGTGGACGTGCGCGACGACGACCGGCATTCCCTCGACAACCCCGTCCTCCACGGTGATCCGGACGGGCGGGGTGAACGAGCGCGCCTTTCCGGCGATGCCTTGCTTGAGTTTCTGCGGGTCGGTGAGCGGTACGGGTCGGAAGCCTGTCGCCTCATCGAGCCCCAAGATGATCGTGCCACCGCCCGGAAGGTTCGCCAGGGCGCTGAGTGTGGAGGTCAGCGACTGCGGCAGCCCGCCGGCGGCCGACTTGACCTCCACGTCCGACGAGTCGCCGCCTGCGGTGCGCAGACGTTCCACCAGGTCGTCCAGATTCATGCTCACGCGCCAAATGTAACAGAGTTGCGGTTACATTTGCCGCTGATTCAGTTGCATTTGGGGGTGGTCTGCTCAGCTGCGCGCCGACGACGTTGGTGAGCTTCACTGGGTGCTGATCCTTTTCGCGAACGCGAGGAAGCCCTCATGGCTGGGCAACTCCTTCAGACAGTTGCGCATCAGGGCACGAGCTCTATCTGGAGCGTCGGTCTGGACTGCGCAGCGGGCTTGGAGGTAGGTGAGTTCGGGACCGGCGAGCTGGGGATGGGTGACGAGCCGGTCGAGCAGATGGTCGGTGTCGGTGCCTTCCAGGCGTTCGAGCAGAAGCAGGCGTCCCTGTTCATCCGCTTCGTCGCCACGACCGTCGATCGTAAACGCCGGAACTTGCCTGCGCCCTTCGTCCGTTGACTCGCGCAGCCGCCGGGCGGGAGTGGGGGAGGACGACAACGGCAGCCGCCGCGCAAGGGCGGAACGTTGAGGCGATCAGGGGTCGGAGCAGGCGAGCAAGGCGGAAGGCGCCGCGGTCCGGGACGACGTCGATGTTTCGGCGTCACAGCCGACGGCTCATGTCGTCAGATCGGTGTGTCACCTCATCCCCGGGAGGCCTCCGCGATGGCGATCGGAGAACAGTCGTCTCATGACCCGTTCGGCGAGTGGACGAAGCACAAGGGGCGGACCGGCCGCCGGAAGGTCACCAGCGGTGCCCGACCGGCCGGGAACGGCCTGCGCTTCGCCTTCTATGGGCGGACCTCGACCACCGGTCACCAGGATCGGCGGACGTCGTACGGGTGGCAGCGCGAAGCCGCCGACTCCCTTATCGCCGGCGAAGGCGCGATCGTGGCCGACTACTTCGACGCCGGATGCTCACGCGAGGTGCCGTGGTCACGGCGTCCACAGGCGGCGGCACTGCTCCAAGCCCTGATGGACCGCATCTTCGATGCCATCGTGGTCGGGGAGTACGAACGCGCGTTCTCCGGAAACCAGTTCGCCGCGCTCGCTCCCCTCCTGGACGCCCACGGCATCCGGCTGTGGCTGCCGGAGGCGTTCGGTCCCGTCGACATGGACGAGCCGGCGCATCGTGCGCTCATGATGATGCTGGGCGCGCAGTCGCGGCGCGAGGTGCTGCGTGCTCGGCATCGTGTCCTGGCCGCGATGCGCGTCCAAGTCTGCGAGCAGGGCCGCTACCTCGGCGGTCGGCCCCCTTACGGGTACCGGCGTCGTGGACGCGGTTCCGCACCCGAACCAGGTGCACGCCCAGTGGGGACGTCGCCTGCGGCGTCTCGATCCCGACCCGCTGACCGCTCCGCACGTGAGATGGATCTTCGCGCGCCGCCTCTCCGGCGTGAGCGTGGCGGGAATCGCCCGCGAACTCAATGAACGCGGCATCCCTTGCCCGTCCCGTGTCGATCGAAAGCGAAATCCCCACCGGTCGGGGCAGGGCTGGACGCTGAACACGGTCGCCACGATCCTGGGGAACCCCCGCTACACCGGCCGTCAAGTCTGGGACCGGCAAGCCAGGTTCGACGACACGACCACGGGATGGGCGATCTCCAAGAAGCCCGCCCATCCGGCACTGGTCTCCGACGCCGACTTCGTCGCCGCGCAGGCGATCCGCGCCGCCAGACCCACCCGCGATGGGAGCGTCCGCGTATACCTCCCGGCCGGCCTGCTCCTATGCGGCCTCTGCCGGCGGCGGATGGACTCCCATTGGGTCAACGGACGCAGCGGCTATCGCTGCCGCCACGGCTACAACAGCACCAAGCCGCGCTCTCGCGACGCGCCGAAGAACCTCTACCTCCGAGAAGACCACCTGCTCGACGAGTTGATGCGGCAGCTGTCAACACGACTAGTGTTCTGCGCCTGAAATCCGTTGTAGATATCGGGCGAGAGAGTCGAGGATCTCTTCGGCGGTCTTGGTCCACACAAACGGTTTGGGGTTGGTGTTCCATTGCTGGACCCAGGCGCGGACGTCGGCTTCGAGGGCTTGCACGCTTTTGTGGACGCCGCGTTGGGTGAGCTGGGTGGTGAGGTAGGCGAACCAGCGTTCGACCTGGTTGAGCCAGGACGACCCGGTCGGGGTGAAGTGAACGTGGAAGCGGGGGTGGCGCGCCAGCCACTCGTGGATGAGGGGTGTCTTGTGGGTGGCGAGGTTGTCGCAGACCAGGTGCACCTCCAACTCGGCGGGCACGGCCTTGTCGATCGCGACCAGGAACTTTTTGAACTCGGTCGCGCGGTGCCGGCGGTGCAGTTCGGTGATGACGGTGCCGTCGGCGATGTTGAACGCGGCGAACAGGCTGGTGGTTCCGTGCCGGGCGTAGTCGTGGGTGCGCCGTTCGGGCATGCCCGGCATCATCGGCAGTACCGGCTGTGACCGGTCCAGGGCCTGCATCTGCGATTTCTCGTCCACGCACAGGACCACGGCCCGCTCGGGCGGATGGTGGTAGAGCCCGACCACGTCCACGACCTTTTCCACGAACAGCGGGTCGGTGGAGATCTTGAAGGTGTCGGCCCGGTGCGGTTTGAGGTCGAACCGGCGCCAGATCCGCCCGATCGTGGATTTGCTCAGGCCGGTGCGTTCGGCCATCGAGGCCCTCGACCAGTGCGTGGCGCCCGGCGGGGTCTGCTCCAGCGTGAGCGTGACCACTTCCTGGACCTTGTCCAGCAGGATCGAGGGCGGACGCCCGGGGCGGGGCTCATCGGCCAGCCCGGCCAGGCCGTGCTCGATGAACCGGCGACGCCACTTGGCCACCGTCGGCGGTGAGACGCCCAGCTCGGCGGCCACATGCGTGTGGAACGCACCGGGCTGGGCGCATGCCAGCACGATCCGGCACCGCAACGCATACGCCTGCGTCGAGGTCGCCGCCCGCGCCCCGCGCTCCAACTCCGCCCGCTCGGCCGCGGTCACCGAAACGGCGTCTTCGGCCGTCCTGTCCTCGCCATCGGCCCAGCATAGATTTACACAACGGATTGCAGGCGCAGAACACTAGGCGAAGCTCGCTCGCCACATGAACTCGTCGCACATCTCAAGCGCAACGGTCTCGCCATCGTCTGCCACGGGTCATCCTGCACCGTGGTAAGCAGCAACGAAAAAGAGCCCGCTCCAGGAGTGACCTCCCAGATCGAGCTCTTCACGTCACCCATGGGGTAATCCTGTGTCCGAGGACGGATCAAGCCCGTCCTCCCAAATGATCCGGCTGCGTGCGACCCTGCCGACTTTCGTAGCGTCCTAGGAATTTCGCCGGTTTGTGAGGCTTTTGAATTCGCTCGTTCAAAAACGGCCTCGGTGCCTATCCTGCTAGTTTCGGGCCCTGTCGTCAGGTTGCTTTCCATGCTGTGCCTGAAGTTGGCTGTTACCGAGTGTCGAGGTGTTCTGCCCGGTCGGCGATCAGTTCTAGGGAGGCTGTGGGTTTCAAGGCTTTAATGGCGAGACTGTTAAATTGCCGGACGTACCAGTCGACGTCTGAAGGCCTGTCAAGGTAGAGTCCAGAGTTGGAGTGCTCGATGAAAACGATGTCTGACAATGATTGGTCCGAGAAGCGCAGGAGGGTGAACGGTCCGTTCTCGTGTCGCGGAGTACTGGTAGGAATTATTTGGATCGTTATGTTAGGTAGGGCGCAGGCTTCAGTCAAATGCTGGAGCTGATCGCGCATGACATCGAGCCCACCCACTAGCCGACACAAAACAGCCTCATCCAACAAGAACCACATGAGCGGCGGTGAGCCACCTTGCAATAGTTGTTGGCGCCTGAGTGTAAATTCTGTCTGCCGTTGGGCATCATCAAGCGAGAAATCTGTTGGCTCGAGTACAGCCAGTGAGCGAGCGTAAGTCCCCGTCTGAAGAATGTCAGGGATGTATCGAGACTCCACGCTGCGAACAAAGTTGGAAGCTTCTTCTAGTCCGATATAAGTCTCGAGCCACGCGGGCATGACGTCGGAGTACTGGTGCCACCATGCAGGCGCGTTGGCCTGTCGAGCCAACTCCAGCAATGCCTCACGTTCGCCCTCGTCGGTTACTCCGTAGAGGGTGAGTAGGTCCGCGACATCCCGCTCCTTGAATCCAATTCGGCCAAGTTCCAGGCGGCTGATCTTCGATTGGCTGCCTCGGATGGCGTACCCGGCCTCCTCTGCGCTGATCCCGTGGGCCTCGCGGAGCCGCCGAAGTTGAGCGCCGATGACGATGCGCTGCACCGTCGACCCTCCCGGCGCGCGCCTGCTTGCTCCCAGCTCTAGTCCGAGCCGGCCCGTCGGTTCGCTCATCAACTTCCCCGCCATCCGTAGCCAGCACCGTCATCCTACGATCCCGAGACGACCAGGACAGATGCATATGCATCTCGATGCACTTGCATGTGCACGGTACTTTCGAGAGGATGCGTTGCGCGGCGGTGAACGATGAGCCGTCCGTCATCCCCCTGGAAGCCGAGGTCATCATGGATAATCAGAACGGACCGCAGTCTCGTTCCGCCCCGCCGGAAGCGCGCCCGCTCCTGACGTCGCGGGCCTTACTGATCATCCTCACGGCGGTCCTGGCCGCAGTCGCTGTCGCGCTGAAGCCCGCCGTCGCTCTCCCCGTGGGGGTCGGTGTCGCCGTCGTTACTCTGCTGGTAAAGATTCTCGACGACTGAAGCGGCTACGGCTTGTGTCGACCGCTTAGCTAGATGACCTTCGGCGGCACAGGCTGCGGGCGATCCACGAGCCGGGCACGGTCATCGCGTTCTTGGCGATGAACTGGGACTGCCTGTCCGACATCACGATCCGTGTTCAGAGTCGGCGCTGTTCGGGCATGTGCCGTCGGATCCGACGACGTCGCGGTTCAAGCCGCCCTTGCAGCGCGGGGACGATCCGCGAGCCGGGCTGCTGCCCGGGCACGGGTATGAGGCCATGGCGCCTGTGGGGCGGGAGGGTCAGTCTCTTCTGGCGCCGTTCGGCCAGATGACTTTGACGGGCTTGTTGAGGGCGTGGGCGGCTTGGACTACGTCGGCGGTGCCGCCGTAGCCGCGCGCGGGTTGGCCGTCCCAGACGGCCCAGAGTTCGTCGGCGAGGGTCAGCATGTGCTGGCTGGCGGCCATGTGGGCTTCGCTGGTGGATTCGGTGAAGGCCATGCGGTGGACCTGGGCGGCTTGGGCGAGGAGTTTGCGGTACTCGGGGTGGTGCTCTTCGGGTAGGCCGGCGAGGTATTGCTCTGCGGGGACGATGACCTCGATTTGGCCGCCGTGGGCAAGGACGGCGCGGGCGAACAGGGTGTCGGCGCCGTCGGCGAGGCAGGTCAGGCCGGTGATGTCGTCGGTGATGGGGGAGAGGGTCTCGTCGAGCGCTTCGGCGACCAGGGTTTCGGTAGCGGGTGGTAGGGAGCGGTGGCCGGAGATGGCGATGCGCAACGGGTTCTCCTAGAGCAGGGTTGTTCTGAGCCGGTCGTCGAAGCGGGCGACGGTGAGTGTGGTCGCGGGGGCGTTGCTGTAGCGGAACTGGCGGGCTTGTCTGATGATGCGTTCGGAGCCGTAGGTGATGCCGGTGTTGAGGGCGTCGAGGGCGAGGGTGAACGCCTCGTCGGTTTCGCCGCGTTGGCAGGCTGCGGTCGCTACTTCCAGGGTGGTCAGCGCGGCCTGCTTGGGTGCCGGTTGGGCGGTCGGAAGCGACTCGGCGAATGCGCGGGCCGCTTCGGAGGGTTGGCCTAGGCGGACAGCGACGGAGGCTCGGATGCGTGCGAGCTTGGTCAGGTCGAAGGGGTAGACCCAGGGCCAAGGCGGTGGGCCGTCGATGCGGGCGATGGCGTGCTCGGCGGTACTGATCGCCTGGGTCGCGGCGTGCTCGTCGGGGTGGGGTTTGGAGGCGTGTGCGAGCGCTTCGAGGGAGGCGAGCCAGGCGGTGGGTGTGCTTCCGACGGAGAGCGGCAACGTTTTACGGGCTTTGTCGATCATGGCGAGGCCGAGCAGCGGGTCGCCGGCGGCGTCGATCTCGAAGGCGGCAAGGCTTCCGGTCATGTAGACGGCGAGGACGTCGTTCTTGGCGAGCTCGGCCGCGGTGATCGCCTGGCGGTAGTAGGTACGGGCGCTGCCGAGGTCGAGCATGTCCATCGACAGCCAGGCCGCGAAACCGGCGGCTTCGCTGACGGCGGCCGCGACGGCGGGGGCGTGTGGGCCTGCGGCGCGGTGGGCTCGGACGGCCAGCTCCAGGTGCGAGCGGACGCCGTCGATGAGGTCGCGGGAGCAGAAGGACGCGTCCAACCGGCGCTGCGAGCCGGTGATGGCCGTCAGATCGGCGGCCGTGTTCTCACCGGTGGTGAGCGCGGTACGGGGTGACGGCAGAGGGCCAAGGCGGCGAGCTTGCCGAATTGCCTGCGATTCGTGGGATCTTCCTCGTCTATCTGGTGATCGCCGAACCGGAGGAGTTCTGGGGGGATGCCGAGTCGGCGGATGATGATGCGGACCTGAGCGAGCGTGAGCGAGGTCTCCCCGCGGAGCACCTTGGATGCCCAGCTCTGTGTGTAGCCGACCGCGTCAGCGAGGTCGGTCTGGCTCCAGCCTCTCGCCTTCCGGATCTCGTCCATCAAGGTCGGCACGTCGCAGGTGGCGAGGGCCTGACTCACGGCCGGAGTCGACCAGAAACCGAGCGGCTCGTTCATGGAATCTAGGCTACGCATCGCCTCTGAGCGGCGGAGAGTCCTGTTTGGAATGGGCGGGCTCTCGTTCCTAGTCGGGGTAGTGGTAGCGCCTTCCCCGATTATCTGCCGAACGTGACGATCAGGTAGCCGAGCGAACGCACTGCGTTATCGGCGCTTCGATCGCTGACCGCCACCTTTAGGAGCCGTTCCCGATGAAAGATGACGAACGGGCCGTAAGGGTGATGGGCGGGCATTGCGGACTTTCGCTCCCAGGTTACGGCGACAGATCACCCGCCCACTCGGCTGTTTCGATGCAGCGTGCTGCCGAGGGGCTGCGCGAACGATTCCCCTGGGTGCAGTGCTGGTGGGGGTCGCATACGCGGCGTTGGTGGGCGTACGTGCCGGGCGTCGGCAGGCTGATCGAGGCGGGCGGCCCGGAGCAACTGTCCGAGGAGATCCTGCGGGCGCTGGGCCGGCCATGGCGGTGAAGCCTGGCGGGTGCGTGCCGCTCGAAGTCTGCGGAGCATTGGTCGAGGAAGCGATCCGTGAAGCGCTGACCGGGCGGTTTTTCAGAGGCACGGTCGAAGAGACGTTGGCGGTAGCCCGCGGGAAGGTCGAGCAGCTTCGCACTGACCTGGCCGAGGCAGAAGACGGAACACGGAGTCTTCGCGCCTGCAGTTCTTGCGCTGATCAACGGGTCACGTCCAGCGGAGTGGTGTATGAGTTGATCTTCGCGTGATCCTGTTTCTGCAGGTTAAGCGGTGAGTTCTCGCTGGTCGATGCCGGGGTCGGGTGTGTTGCCCTCGACTACTCGAAGGCGGGCTTTGGCCAGGAACTCCAGGCCCATGTAGCGGCGGGCCTCGGTCCACTCATCGGTCTGCTCCATCAGCACGGCGCCGACGAGGCGGACGATCGCGGCACGGTCGGGAAAGATCCCGACCACATCAGTGCGCCGGCGAATCTCCTTGTTCAGCCGCTCCTGGGGATTATGCGACCAGATCTGCCGCCAGAGCCGGCGCGGGAAGCCGGTGAAGGCCAGCAGGTCCTCGCGAGCGGCGTCCAGGTGCTCGGCCGCCTCGGGATGCTTGGCCTCCAGCGAGGCGACGACCCGGGCGTGCTGGGCGCGGACCTCCTCGGCGGCGGGCTGGTCGAAGATGGTCCGCACCAGCGTGGCCACCCACGGCTGCACCGACTTGGGCACCCGGGTCAGCAGGTTGCGCAGGTAGTGCGTCCGGCACCGCTGCCAGCACGCCCCGGGCAAGGTGGAGCCGATCGCCTCGACCAGGCCGGCGCGGGCGTCGGAGATCACCAACTGCACCCCCGACAGGCCGCGGGCGACCAGCCCGCGCAGGAACGCCAGCCACCCGGCGCCGTCCTCTGCCGAGGAGACCTCGACCCCCAGGATCTCGCGGTGCCCGTCGGCGTTCACGCCGGTGGCCACCAGCACATGCACGTTCACGATCCGGCCGCCCTCACGGACCTTCTGGGTCAGCGCATCGACCCACACGAACGCATACGGACCGCCCTCCAAAGGCCGGTTGCGGAACGCGGCGACCTGGGCGTCCAGCACCTTGGACATCTCGCTGACCCGGCTCTTGGAGATGCCCTTGATCCCCATCTGCTCCACCAGTTTGTCCACCCGCCGAGTGCTGACGCCCAGCAGATAGGAAGTGGCCACTACGCTGACCAGGGCCTGCTCGGCCCGGCGACGCCGCTCCAGCAGCCACTCGGGGAAGTAGGACCCCGACCGCAGCTTGGGGATCGCCAACTCCACGGTGCCGGCGCGGGTGTCCCAGTCCCGGACCCGGTAGCCATTGCGGCGATTGACCCGCTCATCCGAGCGGGTCCCGTAGCCGGCGCCGCACACCGCGTCGGCCTCCGCGCTCATGAGCGCCTCGGCCATCGTCTTGACCATCGACCGCAACACATCGGGCTCACACGCACCGATCTGCTCGGCCAGCCAGCCCGCAGGGTCCACACTGTTGTCCACGGCCATCGCGTTCTGTTCTCCTTCGGTCTTGGTCGATTCGAAGGATCACGCGATGGCCGTCTCACGTCACGACGCCACACCCTCTGACCAGGTCAAACTCATACACCACCTCCGTGGACGCAGCCCGCGCTTCTGAGCCTCATGCTCGAAGTCAGTGCTCGCCGCGCCGCCGATCACAGCGACGAGGAGACCGGCCGATGATCCAGCAACGTTCCGGGGCACCGATGCCCCTGCGGTTCGCCTTCTACGGGCGGGTGTCCACCGAGGACAAGCAGGACCCGACCGCATCCAAGGCATGGCAGCTCCGGCGCGCGGAGACGTTGATCGAGAGCAACGGCGGCCGCATCGACGTCGAGTACTTCGACGTCGATCGCTCTCGCTCGATCCCCTGGGTACGGCGTCCGGAGGCCAGTCGGGTACTGGATGCGCTGAAGAACCCGAACCGGGGCTTTGACGCGGTTGTCATCGGGGAGCCGCATCGCGCCTTCTACGGAGGGCAGTACGGTCTGACCTTCCCCTTGTTCGACCACTACGGCGTCTCGCTGTGGGTTCCGGAGATCGGCGGGGCGATCGACCCCGTCAACGAAGCCCACGACATGATCATGTCGATGTTCGGGGGCCTGTCCAAGGGAGAACGCAACCGCGTCCGGACCCGAGTCCGCAGCAGTATGGCCGCCATCGCCGCCACCGAAGGCCGCTACCTCGGCGGCCGTCCTCCTTACGGCTACAAACTCGTGGACGGCGGGCCGCACCCGCACCCGGGAAAGGCGGCCGACGGCAAGCGTCTGTACAAGCTGGACATCGACCCTGACTCGGCACCGGTCGTCCAGCGCATCTACTGCGAGTACCTCGGCCTCGACGGCTCACCCGAGAAGGGACTGTTCGCCATCGCCGAGGGGCTGACACGAGACGGCATCCCCTGTCCATCGGCCCACGACCGGCCACGCAACCGGCACCGGGAGGGGCTGGCCTGGGCCAAGAGCGCCGTGAAGACCATCCTCACCAACCCCCGTTACACCGGCCACCAGGTCTGGAACCGGCAGCGCAAGGACGAGGTCCTCATCGACGTCAACGACGTCTCCCTCGGCCACATCACCAAACTCCGCTGGAACGACCGCGACCAGTGGGTCTACTCCCAGAAGATCGTCCACCCGGTCATCATCGACAAGAACATCTTCGACCGCATCGAGGGCAAGCTCGCCGTTCGGCGTTGCCAGACCGGCGGCACCAAGGCCCGCGCGCAGACCAAACGTGCCTACTCGCTGCGGGGCGTCATCTACTGCGGGCTGTGCGACCGCAAGATGCAGGCCCACACCTACAAGGACTACGTGTACTTCCGGTGCCGCTACCCCGAGGAGTACGCGCTGGCCAACAAGGTCGCGCACCCGCGCAACATCTTCGTCCGAGAACAGCAGGTCACCGCGCCCGTAGACCCCTGGCTCGCCAAGGTCCTGGCGCCGCACCGCATCAAGCAGACCATCGCCGACATCCAGCGTGCCCAGGAGCCTCCGACCAACAGCGCGGCGATTCGCGCCAAGGCCCAGATCGCCGACTGCGAGTCCAAGCTCGCGCGCCACCGTGCCGCGCTCGAGGCCGGGGCTAATCCGGCGACCATCGCCCAGTGGATGGCCGAGACCGAAGCCCAACTCGTCGCAGCTCAGGCTGAACTCCGCACGGCCGGTGCCCAGCGCCGCCGAATCTTAACCGCCCAGGAGATCGACGCGCTGATCGCCGGCCTGGGCGATCTCGTCCGGGTGCTCAAGGACGCGACTCCGCAGGCCCGTCAGGCCGTCTATCAGACGCTCGGCGTCCGGCTCGTCTACCGACCGGACAAACAAGAAATCCGGATCGAGGCTGACCTCGACCCGGATCGTGTCGTGACGTCCAATGCCCCGAATTTGGGGAAACGGTACGTGTCCGAGGGGGGACTTGAACCCCCATGCCCCGTAAAGGGCACTAGCACCTCAAGCTAGCGCGTCTGCCTATTCCGCCACCCGGACCTGGTCGCAGGCCGCAGCGGGGCTGCGGCGGGCTTCACTGTACCAAAGGAGACGAGTCGCGGCGAAGTCGATCGGCGGGCACCATGGGACGGGTACGCGAGGACACGAGGTGATCACTGTGGTTCGGCAGCCGACCGCTGAGGACGAGGTCGTCCGGCTCTGCCAGGAGCTGATCCGGATCGACACCAGCAACCCGGGCGATCATTCGGGGCCGGGGGAGCGGGTGGCGGCGGAGTACGTCGCGGAGCAGCTTGGGGAGGTCGGGCTGGAGGCGCGGATCTTCGAGTCGCATCCCGGGCGGGCGAGCGTGGTGGCGCGGATCGAGGGGGAGGATCCCGGGCGGGACGCGCTGCTGCTGCACGGGCATCTCGACGTCGTGCCGGCGCGCCGGGAGGACTGGACGCGCGATCCGTTCGGCGGGGAGATCGCCGACGGGTGCGTCTGGGGGCGCGGCGCCGTCGACATGAAGGACATGGACGCGATGATCCTCGCGGTGGTGCGGCAGCGGCTGCGGGAGGGGCGTCGGCCGCCGCGGGACGTCGTGCTCGCCTTCCTGGCCGACGAGGAGGCCGGTGGGACGTGGGGTGCGCAGTGGCTGGTGCGGGAGCATCCGGAGTTGTTCGAGGGGTGCACCGAGGCCGTGGGGGAGGTCGGCGGGTTCAGCCTGACCGTGCCCGGGGACAGGCGGATGTACCTGATCGAGACCGCGGAGAAGGGTATCGCGTGGATGAACCTGACCGCGCGGGGCACGGCCGGGCACGGGTCGATGGTGCATCCGGACAACGCGGTCACGGCGGTGGCGGCGGCGGTCGCGCGGCTGGGGTCGCATGAGTTCCCGGTGCGGCTCACGAAGTCGGTGCGGGCCTTCCTGGAGCGGGCGTGCATGGCGTACGGGGTGGAATTCGATCCGGAACGTCCCGAAAAGTGCCTGGATGAGATCGGGCCGCTGGCGCGGATGATCGGCGCCACGCTCAGGAACACGCTCAATCCGACGCGGCTGGACGCC
This sequence comes from Actinomadura sp. NAK00032, assembly GCF_013364275.1. NCBI lineage: Bacteria > Bacillati > Actinomycetota > Actinomycetes > Streptosporangiales > Thermomonosporaceae > Actinomadura > Actinomadura sp. NAK00032. The sequence continues at coordinate 699,737 of NZ_CP054932.1, forward strand.
GGGTACAAGACGAATGTCATTCCGCAGAGCGCCACGGCTCAGGTCGATGGGCGCTTTCTTCCCGGGCATGAGGCAGAGTTCTTCGCGGTCGTGGACGAACTTCTCGGGCCGGACGTGCGGCGCGATTTCGTCCACCATGACCAGGCCGTCGAGACGGACTACGAGGGGGCGCTCGTCGCGGCCATGGAGGCGGCCCTGACCTCGGAGGACCCGGGCGCCCTGCCGGTGCCGTACTGCCTGAGCGGCGGGACGGACGCCAAGTCGTTCGCGCGGCTGGGCATGCGCTGCTTCGGTTTCGCGCCGCTGAAATTGCCCCCAGAGTTGGACTTTTCCGGAATGTTCCATGGGGTCGACGAGCGCGTTCCAGTGGACGGGCTGCGGTTCGGCGCCAGGGTCCTCGACAAATTCCTTGATCGCTCCTGAATTTGCCAACGCCAATGCGTTCCGTGGTGCTAACGTCACTCTTCGTTGAGGGTGGTTCGGCCGCAACGGAGGGTGTTCGGTGGCAGGCGACGCGGCGCGGTTCGGGACGGTCTCCGTCCGGCTGCGCCGCGTCCCCGCCGGACGGGCCGTCCAACGGCTGCTCGTCCTCGGCGGGCTGCTGATCGCGGGCTGGCTGCTCGGCTGCGCGGCGCAGTCCGCGCACGCCGACGAGCTCCCGCCGCCGGCGGCGCACCTCGTCGCCAAGGCCCCCGTGCTGGAGCGGGCGGCCGCGATCGTCTATGAGCACGAACCGGTGAAACGGGCCGTGGCGCCCGTGGCGGCGGATGTGCCGCCGCCGGTGGCCGCCCCGCCTCCGGTGCGGCAGGCACCGGTCCGGCCGGATGTACGGCGTCCGGCGGTGGAGCGGGCGAGCACGGCGGCGGCCCGAGCGGTGACGCGCTCGCGGCCTGAGGTGCACCTGCGGGGGCACCGTGCGCCGGTCGTCGCGAAAAAGGATGTGCACACCACCCGGCCCGCTGCCGGGCATGTCGTCCAGCATCCGGCGCCGCCCGCTCCCGAGCGGCACGGCGATCACTCGGCCGCGGCCGGCATCGGCGGCGGCGTGACCGCCGGAATGCCCGACGGCGTCACCTGGGCTCCGCCCCCGCCGCGCGCGTCGCTCGCGCGTGCCTCCGGCGCGCTTCCCCCGGCCGTCCGCACCGCCGCGGACGAGCCGTCCTTCGCGCCCGACTGATCCCTTTCCCCAGGCTCCGGACGCGTGCCCGTGCGGCTCGGGCGCGCCGGTCCGGTCACTCGCCGTGCCCCCCGGCGCGGCATGTCATCCCCCACGAGACCCACGGCACACGTGCGTCTCCACACATCCCCCTGAACGGAGCATCATGCGAACGCGGGCAAAAGGCACATCGCGTGCCGCGGTGCTCGCCGCGGGCTTTGTCGCTCTCGGCGTCACCGTCCTCCCGGCCAACGCCTTCGCCGACGTCACGAGCGGCGACGGCGGAGTCCTGAGCGGCAACCAGATCGACGCGCCGATCTCGGCGCCGGTCGACGTCAGCGGCAACAACGCCGCCGTGCTCGGCATCGGCGACGCCACGTCCCACGGCGGCGCCAAGGTCCACCAGCGGCGGGCGGACGGGCAGCGGACGTCCGGCGCGCACGGCGTCGCGTCCGGCAACCAGCTCAACGCCCCCATTTCGGCGCCGGTGAACGTCTGCGGCAACAGCGTCGCCGTCGTCGGCGTCTCGGACGCCGGGTGCGAGGGCGGCGCCAAGGTCATCGGCGGCGGCCGCGGCGGGCAGAACACCGACGGGTCGGGCAGCGTCCTCGGAGGCAACCAGCTCAACGCGCCGATCTCCGCGCCCGTCAACGTGTGCGGCAACGCGGTCGCGGTCGTCGGCAACGCGGTGGCCGGGTGCGAGGGCGGTGCACACGTCAAGAACGGCGGGCACGCGGGCTCCGGGCAGGAGACGTCCGGCGTCTTCGGGGTCGGCAGCGGAAACCAGGGCAACGTTCCGATCAGCGCGCCCGTGGACGTCTGCGGCAATGCGGTCGGCACCCTGGTCGGCAACGCGGCGGCGTCCTGCGCTGGCGGCGCGTCCGTCCACGACGGCGGGCACTACGGGTCGGGGCACCAGATCACCGGCGGCGCCTTCGGCGTCCTGTCCGGGAACCAGGCGGACTCCCCGATCAGCGTCCCGGTGAACGTGTGCGGCAACGCGGCGGCCGTGGTCGGCCACGCCTGGGCGTTCTGCGAGGGCGGCGCCCAGGTGACCGAGGTCGGCGGCGGCCACCAGCACACGTCCGGGGTGGGCGGCGTCCTCGCCGGAAACCAGGCGCACGCCCCGACCAAGGCCCCGGTGGACGTCTGCGGCAACACCGCCGCGCTCGTCGGCATCGCCTCCGCCCGATGCCAGGACGGCGACGGGTACCCCACCTACCCCACCTACCCCGACTACCCCACCTACCCCGGCAACCCCGGTTATGACGACTACTCCTCGTCGCCGCGGGTGCTTGACCTCCTGCCCCAGACCGGCCTCCCCGGAGTCGCGAGCGGCCTTCCCTCCGTGACCGACCTGCCGAGGCCGGTGAACGTTCCGGTTTCCAACAGCCGCGCCCAGAACGGCGGCGTCCCCTCCCCGACCGTGCCGAGCGTCAACAACCTGCTCAAGCCCGGCGAGGTGCCCCAGGTGCCGGGACGTCCGGTCGCGGACGGCCGGCGCGCCAAGGGCGGCATCCCCGGCACGGACGGTCTCCCGGCGGCGAACGGCCTCGTCAAGACGGGTGCCGTGCAGGGCGGTCTGCCCGACTTGGAGGGCGTGGTGCGTTCGGGTGGCCTGAACGAGCTGCTGAACCTGCGGCCGGCGGCGGGCACGCGGCAGGCCGGGGTGCCCGTCGCGGACGCCCTTTCGCTCGGGACGCCGGGGCGGCCCATGCCGGGCGGCGGCCTGCCCGGCACGGGTCTCTCCAAGATGGTCAAGCCGGTGGGCGAGCGCGCGGATGTCGCGCGGCCGGGCCTGCTCGGCTTCGTCCTCGGCAAGGACCCGCTGGCCGCGGTGAACGGCATCGTGACCGTCGACCCGCTGACGCTGCCCGCCGGGCAGAGCGGCGCCGTCCAGCAGCGGGACGCCGCGGCCCAGCCCCTCCCCCTTCCGGGCGGGCTGGTGAAGGGGCAGGAGGTGCCGGTGGCGGTGTCCGCCCTCGACACGCGGGCCCTTCCGGGCACCGGAAACCCGCTGCCGACCACCGAGAACCCGCCGCCGACCACCGGTAACCCGCTGATGGACGCCGTGGACGGCGGCGTCAAGGAGCTCGGCCCGGTGCGGAACGTCGCGGCGGACGGGCCGATCGTCGAGGACGGCGCCGGGTCGCTGTGGGCGCTCGGCGCGAGCGCGGTGCTGGGCGCCGTCGCCGGGGTGCTGGCGCTGGCGCGCCGGTTGCTGCCGGGCGGGCGCCGCTGACCCGGCCCGCACAGATCTTCGCCCGTCCCGGAGGCGCGGTCCGGGGCGGGCGAAGCCATGTTTTCGGGCAACGGTGCGTCAACAGAGTGCTACGCTCCGCCGAGGGCGGTGGGTCAGAAGGTGCGGACGGCGCGGATGACCTTGCGGCGAAGTTGAATACGGCGGCGGCCGTCCGGGTAGAGGCGCAACCGATCGATTTCCCAGCCGCCGCGTTCCGCGTGCTCGGTCAGGATCTGCCGGGCGGTATCCCGCGTGGTGCCGCGCGGCAGTGAGAGGACGAGGTAGGTGTACTCCGCCATTGCGACCATTATTACTTGGTCTACCGTGCGTCCGGCACCCTACGGTGGGCGTCCCGGTCCGCGCGGCGTCCGGCGGCATGTCATCCTGTCGGAGGCGCGGGGCTACTGCACCGCAGGGGCGGCACGATGGTCGGGGAGCGCGCGGGCATGAACGCGCCGTCCTGCGACGTTGTACGAAGCCGGTAAGAAAGAGCCTGTGTTAGAGGACCAAGACAGCGAGGTTGGAGCGACTGTGCCAGCCAAGAACGGCACCGCGAACAGTGGCCGGGGGAACGGCGCGGGGACGCGCCTGGTGATCGTCGAGTCGCCCGCGAAGGCGAAGACGATCGCGGGGTACCTGGGCCGCGGCTACATCGTGGAGTCCAGTATCGGCCACATCCGGGACCTGCCCGGGAGCGCCTCGGAGGTGCCGGCCAAGTACAAGGGCGAGCCGTGGGCGAAGCTCGGCGTGAACGTCGAGCGCGAGTTCGAGCCGCTGTACGTGGTCAACTCCGACAAGCGGCAGCAGGTCCAGAAGCTGAAGAAGCTGCTGGCCGAGGCCGACGAGCTCTACCTCGCGACGGACGAGGACCGTGAGGGCGAGGCGATCGCCTGGCACCTCCAGGAGGTCCTGAAGCCGAAGGTGCCGGTGCACCGGATGGTCTTCAACGAGATCACCAAGGACGCGATCCAGCGCGCCGCCGCGAACCCGCGCGAGCTGAACATGCCGCTGGTGGACGCGCAGGAGACGCGCCGCGTCCTGGACCGGCTCTACGGGTACGAGGTCAGCCCCGTCCTGTGGAAGAAGGTCATGCCGAAGCTGTCGGCGGGCCGGGTGCAGTCGGTGGCGACGCGGCTGGTGGTCGAGCGGGAGCGGGAGCGGATCGCGTTCGTCCCCGCCCACTACTGGGACATCGCAGGCCAGTTCGACACGGGTAAGGACGAGGAGCCGAAGGTCTTCAAGGCCGGGCTCGTCAGCGTGGACGGCAAGCGCGTCGCGCAGGGCCGCGACTTCGCGTCCGACGGCACCCTGAAGACGAGGGACGCGCTGCACCTGGACGAGGCCGCGGCGCGCGCGCTGGCCGAGCGGCTGCGCGGCCGTCCGTACGAGGTCAAGTCGGTCGAGCGCAAGCCGTACACGCGCAAGCCGTACCCCCCGTTCCGGACGACGACCCTCCAGCAGGAGGCCAGCCGCAAGCTGAACTACTCCGCGAAGTACACGATGTCGGTCGCCCAGAAGCTGTACGAGAACGGCTTCATCACCTACATGCGAACCGACTCGATCACCCTGTCGGAGACGGCGATCACGGCGGCCCGGCGGCAGGCCGCGTCGCTGTTCGGCGGCGAGTACGTCCCGGACAAGCCGCGCGTCTACGCGTCCAAGGTCAAGAACGCGCAGGAGGCGCACGAGGCGATCCGCCCGGCGGGCGACACGTTCCGCACCCCGGCGGAGACGGGGCTGAGCGGCGACCAGTTCCGGCTGTACGAGCTGATCTGGAAGCGGACGATCGCGTCCCAGATGAAGGACGCGGCGGGCCAGTCGGTGTCGATCCGGGTGACCGGGCTGTCGACCCGGAACGAGCGGGCCGAGTTCGGCGCGACCGGCAAGACGATCACGTTCCACGGATTCCTGAAGGCGTACGTGGAGAGCGCGGACGACCCGTCCACCGACCGGGACGACCAGGAGCGGCGGCTGCCGAACCTGGCCGAGGGCGACGCGCTGACCGCGAACGCGGTGGACGCCGAGGGCCACTCGACCCGCCCGCCGGCCCGCTACACCGAGGCCAGCCTGGTCAAGGAGCTGGAGGAGCGGGAGATCGGGCGGCCGTCGACGTACGCCTCGATCATCGGGACGATCCTGGCGCGCGAGTACGTGTTCAAGAAGGGCACGGCGCTGGTCCCGTCGTTCCTGGCGTTCGCCGTGACGAACCTGCTGGAGCAGCACTTCGGCAACCTCGTCGACTACGACTTCACCGCCCACATGGAGGACGGCCTCGACGAGATCGCGCGCGGCGACGCCGAGCGCGTCCCGTGGCTGAACCGGTTCTACTACGGCGACAACGGCGAGGAGGGCCTGCGGGAGCTGGTCGGCGACATCGGCGACATCGACGCCAAGGGCATCAGCTCGTTCCCGATCAAGGGCACCGACATCGTGGTGCGGGTCGGCCGGTACGGCTCCTACCTGGACCGGGACGGCGAGCGGGTCAACATCCCCGACGACATCGCGCCGGACGAGCTGACCGCCGAGAAGGCGGAGGAGCTGCTCGCGCAGCCGTCCGGCGACCGGGAGCTCGGCACCGACCCGGCGACCGGGCACACGATCGTCGCGAAGTCGGGCCGGTTCGGCCCGTACGTCACCGAGATCCTGCCGGAGCCGGCGCCGCCCGCCGAGGGCGAGAAGAAGAAGCGGACGAAGAAGGCGGACGCCCCCAAGCCGCGCACCGGGTCGCTGTTCAAGTCGATGTCGCTGGACACGATCACCCTGGACGACGCGCTGAAGCTGCTCTCGCTGCCCCGCACGCTCGGCGAGCTGGACGGCGAGCCGGTGACCGCGCAGAACGGCCGGTTCGGCCCCTACATCAAGAGGGGGACCGACAGCCGCTCGCTCGGCTCCGAGGACGAGCTGTTCACCGTCACGCTGGAGAAGGCCAAGGAGCTGTTCGCGCAGCCGAAGCAGCGCGGCCGCCGGGCCGCCGCCGCGGCGCCGCTGCGCGAGCTGGGCAAGGACCCGGCGAGTGAGAAGCCGGTGGTCGTGAAGGAGGGGCGGTTCGGCCCGTACGTGACCGACGGCGAGACCAACGCGAGCCTCCGCAAGGGGGACGAGGTGGAGTCGATCACGATCCAGCGGGCCGCGGAACTGCTCGCGGAGCGTCGCGAGAAGGTCGCGGCGGGCGGCGGCAAGAAGAAGCCCGCGCCCCGCCGCCGAACCTCCGCGAAGTCCGGCTCCTAGGGACATCTACGCCGATACCCTGACCGACATGACCAGAACGGGCGCACCCCGGCCGCACCCCGCCGCGTCACAGCCGCCGGGCGTTTCGTCGCTTCCGCCGTACGGGCCGTTCCGGCGGCTCCGGACCGCGCTGTCGCTGTCCAGCCTCGCGCAGTGGCTCAGTGTCCCCGCACTGACCGCGATGGCCGCGCTGCTGACCCGCGACGACGACGTGTCCGCCCAGGCGCAGGCGGTCGGCGGCACGCTGGTGCTGATGCTGCTGCCGGTGGTGGTGCTCGCGCCGCTCGGCGGGATGCTCGCCGCCCGCGTCGACCGCCGCCTCATGCTGCTGATCGCGGACGTGCTGCGGCTGGTCGTCGTCGTGACGGTGCCGCTGGTCGGCATGCTGGCCTGGACGCTCGCCGCGGCCTTCCTCGTGTCGTGCCTGAGCCTGCTGTGGACGGCGGCGGCCCGCGCGTCGCTGTCGGCCGCGCTGCCGGACGAGGAGCAGCCGCGCGCCGCCCGCGCCGCGACCCGCGTGAACTACGGCCCGGCCCCGGTCGCCGCCGTGCTGTTCGCCGTCCTCGCCCTCATCGCGGACGGGACGCTCGGCCGCGACTCACGCGCCGACCTCGCGCTCTACGTGACGGCCGGCGTGTTCGTCGTCGCGACCGCCGCCGTCGCGCTGATCCGGGAGATCCCGGTCACGGCGATGCACCCGGTCCCGGCACCGCTGAAGCTGCTGTTCCAGGGCCCCGGGACGGCCGCCGCGCGCGGGCTCGGGCTCGCGGTCGCCGGGGCGTCCCTCACGGCGGGCGCGGTCGTCGCCGTCGCCCGCGTCCACACGGCCACCCTCGGCGGAGGCGACGCCGGGTACGGCACCGTCCTCGCCGGGCTGGCGTTCGGGCTCGGGTTCGGGGCGTTCCTCGGGCCGCGCGTGCTGGTGCCGTTCAGCCGCCGCCGGCTCCTCGGCCTCGCGCTGATCGCCGCCGCGCTCACGCTGGTGGTGCTCGCGCTCGTCCAGAACCTCGTCGTCGTGGTGTTCCTGGCGGCGTTCCTCGGCGTGTTCGCCGGGGCCGCGTGGTCGACGGCCGCGGCCGCGGTGACCGACCCCGACGCCCCGGACGACGCTCGCCCCACCGCCTACCTGCGCTCGGTAGCGCTCGTCGCCGCGCTGGTCGCGTTCGTCGCGGTCCCGCTGATCGCGGGGGCGCTCGGCGCGCACCGGATCGACCTCGGCGGCGGCGTGTACGACTTCACCGGCTCCGGCGGCGGCCTGCTGATCGCGGCCGTCGTGGCGCTGGTCGCCGCGCTCCCGGCGTACCGGCGGCTGGACGACCGGCGCGGCATCCCGCTCGTCCCCGACCTGCGCGCTGCCCTGCGCGGCGAGATCTACACGCCCCCGCGGCAGGCCCCGGACGCGCCGCAGCCCGCGCACCGCGAGCGCGGCGTGTTCATCGCGTTCGAGGGCGGCGAGGGCGCCGGCAAGACCACCCAGTCGCGGCTCGCAGCGATCTGGCTCCGCGACCACGGCTACGACGTGGTCACCACGCACGAGCCCGGCGCGACGAAGATCGGCATGCGGCTGCGCGCGATGCTGCTCGACCGCGACACGACTGGCCTGTCCGACCGCGCCGAGACGCTGCTGTACGCGGCCGACCGCGCCGACCACGTGGCCAACGTGATCAGGCCGGCGATGGAGCGCGGCGCGATCGTCGTCACCGACCGCTACGTCGACTCGTCCCTCGCCTACCAGGGGTTCGGGCGGGAGCAGCCGGTCGAGGACATCGTCCGCGTCAACGCGTGGGCGACCGGCGGCCTCGCCCCGGACCTGACCGTCCTGCTGGAGATCCCGCCGGAGGCGGGCCTGCGCCGGCTGCCCGCCCCCGCCGACCGCATCGAGTCCGAGCCGCAGGACTTCCACGAGCGCGTCCGCGCCGGGTTCCGCGCGCTCGCCGAGGCCGACCCCGACCGGTACCTGATCCTGGACGCGAGCCGCCCGCAGGGCGAGCTGAGCCGGGAGATCCAGTACCGCATCCGGGAGATCCTCCCCGACCCCGTTCCGGCCGGCACCGAGGACGCCACGAGCACCTTCCCGGCCATCCGCGACTTCTGATCCGTCCGGCCGGTTAGCCTCTATCCCATGAGCGTGTGGGATGACCTGGTCGGGCAGGAACCCGTCGTCGCGCAGCTGTCGTCGGCCGCGGAGGGCGCGAGCGGCCTGGCGCACGCGTGGCTGTTCACCGGGCCTCCCGGGGCGGGGCGGTCGGCGGCGGCGCGGGCGTTCGCGGCGGCGCTGCAGTGCGAGGAGACGCCGCGCGGCTGCGGGCACTGCGCGTCCTGCCACCAGGTGCTCCAGGGCACGCACGCGGACGTGGAGGTCGTCCGCCCGCAGGGCCTGTCGTACGGGGTGAAGGAGGCGCGCGCGCTGGTGCTGCGGGCGTCGTCGTCCCCGACCGGGGGGCGCTGGCAGGTCGTGCTGTTCGAGGACGCCGACCGGGCGACGGAGGCGGCGGCGAACGCGCTGCTGAAGGCGATCGAGGAGCCCCCGGCCCGGACGGTGTGGCTGCTGTGCACGCCGTCCCCGGACGACCTGCTGGTGACGATCAGGTCGCGGTGCCGGCTGGTGACGTTGCGGACGCCGCCGATCAGCGCCGTCGCGGACGTCCTCGCCCTGCGCGACGGGGTCGACCGGGAGACCGCGGACGTCGTGGCGCGAGCCGCGCAGGGGCACATCAGCCGGGCGCGGCGCCTGGCGACCGACCCGGAGGCGCGGCGGCGGCGGGCCGAGGTGCTGGCGGTGCCGCGCCGGCTGTCGTCGGTGGGCCCGGCCGTGGCGGCGGCGGAGTCGCTGGTCGCGGCGGCGAAGGCGGAGGCGAAGACGCGGACGGAGGAGCTGAACGAGTCGGAGACGTCCGCGCTGCGGCAGGCCCTCGGGGAGAGCGCGAAGGGCCGGATGCCGCGGGGCACGGCCGGGGCGCTGAAGGAGCTGGAGGCCCGGCAGAAGTCGCGCGCGACCCGGCTGGAGCGCGACGCCCTCGACCGGACGCTGCTCGACCTCGCGTCCTACTACCGGGACGTCCTGACGCTCCAGCTCGGTGCGGGCAGCGAGCTGGTCAATACCGAGCTCGGGCCGGAGCTGCGGACGGCCGCGGGGCGGGGCCGGCCCGAGGACACGCTGAAGCGGCTCGACGCGATCATGGCGTGCCGGGAGCGGCTGGAGGCGAACGTCAACCCGCTGCTGGCCGTGGAGGCGCTGACGCTGGCGCTGCGCACCGGTTGATGCGGGCTCACCAGAGTCTCCCTTACAAGAGATCTCCCTTTTCGTTACATAAACGTACGCAACTCTCAACAGCCGCACGCGTACCTTCGCCTGGTTTACCCCCGAACACCCGGGTTAGCTCCCCACGGCCAGGAGGTCAGCTTTGCGGCGAGCCTTGATTTCCGCCGCGTGCGCCGTCGCCACCATGGCGGCTCTCGCGGTCCCAGCGTCAGCGGAACCGAGACCAGCGCAGGCGAAGGGTGAGGTGTCGGAGTACGTCGTCCTCTACAAGGAACGCGTGTCTCCCGGACAGGCCCACCACGCGGTCCGGGCGGCCGGCGGCAAGATCGTCCACGAGAACCGCGATGTGGGCGTCGCGACGGTCCGGTCCGACAACCCCGAGTTCATCCGCGCGGTGATGCGGCAGCGGGCGCTGGAGGGCGTCGCGCACAACCGGATCATCGGGCAGGCCCCGAAGGCCAAGAAGGCGGCCGAGAAGGTCGAGCAGATGACCGGCACCAAGAGCACGGTGTCGCTCAAGGGCGCCCCGTCCAAGGACACCGAGCCGCTCGCGGATCTGCAGTGGGACATGAAGCAGATCCACGCGACGGCGGACGGCTCGTACAAGAAGGAGCCGGGCGACAAGCGCGTGCTGGTCGGCGTCCTCGACACCGGCGTGGACGGCGACCACCCGGACATCAAGCCGAACTTCAACCGCAAGCTCAGCCGCAACTTCACCACCGACATCCCGGTGGACGCCAACGGCAACGAGGTCGACGGCCCCTGCGAGTTCAAGTCCTGCGTCGACCCCAACGACTGGGACGACAACGACCACGGTACGCACGTCGCGTCCACGATCGCCTCGCCCCGCAACGGGCTCGGCATGGCGGGCGTCGCGCCGAACGTGTCGATCGTTAACCTGCGCGTCGGCCAGGACTCCGGCTACTTCTTCCTGCAGCCGACCGTCGACGGCCTCACCTACGCGGCCAAGCACGGCATCGACGTCGTCAACATGTCGTACTACATCGACCCGTGGCTGTGGAACTGCGGCAACAACCCCGCCGACAGCCCCGAGGACCAGCTCGAGCAGCGCACCATCATCAAGGCCGCGCAGCGCGCCCTGGACTTCGCGCACGACCGCGGCGTCACGCTGATCTCGGCGGCGGGCAACGACCTCGTCGACTACACGAAGACGAACCAGGACGCCTCCAGCCCCGACTTCCCGTCCACGCCGGGCGAGGAGCCGCACGACCGGACGGTCCCGGCGAGCTGCGTGTCGATGCCGTCCGAGGGCGAGCACGTCATCCCGGTCTCGGCGACCGGCCCGTCCACCCGCAAGTCGTACTACAGCAGCTTCGGCAACGGGTACGTCGCGGTGGCGGCGCCCGGCGGCGACAAGGTCGACAACGCCGACCAGCGTCCGGACGACAAGGGCGGCATCTGGGCGGCCTACCCCGAGCGCCTCGCCAAGGCGCGCGGCGAGCTGAACGCGGACGGCACGCCGAAGGTGCCGTACCTCATCCGCAGCTGCAAGGGCGACGACTGCGCCTACTACCAGTCGATCCAGGGCACCTCGATGGCCTCGCCGCACGCCGTCGGCGTCGCCGCGCTCATCGTCAGCCGGTACGGGCACCGCGACCACCGCAACGGCGGCCTGACGCTGAGCCCGAACACGGTCGAGCGCGTGCTGCGCGGCACGGCGACCGCCAAGGAATGCCCGAGCCCGCGGACCGTCGAGTACGTCTGGTACACCTCGGCGGGCAAGCAGACCTCGACGCAGACCTGTGAGGGCTCGAAGGAGCAGAACGGGTTCTTCGGCAACGGCATCGTGGACGCGCTGAACGCCGTCCGCCGCTGACGCCGCCGCTCGACCCACCCCAGGACGCGACCCCCGGCCACCCGGCCGGGGGTCGTGTTCTGTCCGGAACGTGCACGTTCAAGGACGGTGCGTAGGCGCCGCTAATGCCCGAAGATGGAACCCGGCCCCCACGATCTTCGCCGTCCCGGACTGGAGGACGAACGGTGAGCGAACCCGGCGAACGCCCCCCCGACGCACCGCCCGGCGACGGGGGCGGGCACGGCTCCCCGCCGGTCCCGCCAAGGCCGAGCGGAGCCGCCGCGCGGCCGGGCCTGGTCGTGGCGGCGGCCGCGGCGGCGCTTCTCCTGCTCGTCGGCGCGGGCATCGGCGGGTGGTTCATGATGCGGGACGACCCCGCGAAGGACGCCGCGCCCGCCGGGCAGGAGCGCGACGTGGCGGTGTTCTTCTGCGTCGTGACCTCCAGCAACCCGACCTGCGGCCACCAGGACGCCGAGCAGGCCGAGAAGGACGCGCTCAAGCGGCGCCTCCAGGAGATGAACGGGGTCCTGCGCATCAAGTACGAGTCGAAGGAACAGGCGTACGAGAACTTCAAGAAGGTGTTCGCGGACCGCAAGGACATGCTCAGCGGCGTCTCCGCCGGCGACATCCCCGATTCCTTCCGCCTGCGCGTCGCCGACATCGGGGCGGCCAACGCCGTGAAGACGAAGTTCGACGGCACTCCCGGCGTGGACACCATCGTCATCCAGCCCCTCGGCAAGGCGTGAGCGGCGCCGCGACGCGTCCACCGGTGAGAAATCTCGCGCGCCGGAGCAACCTCGGACGCGCGGCGGCGTCTCTGGGACATGACAGCTGAGAAGGTGCTCGCCGAAAGGGAGCTCCCACCGGACGACGCGGTGCCGGGCGACGCGGTGCCGGACGACGCGACGGCGGCGGTCACCGACCTGTACCGAGGGCACGCGCTCGGGCTGACGCGCCTCGCCCTCCTCATGGTCGGCGATCGCGGGACGGCGGAGGACGTCGTCCAGGACGCGTTCGCGGGCCTGTACCGGCGGTGGCCGCGGTTGCGCGACCGCGAGCGCGCGCTCACGTACGTGCGCTCCGCCGTCATCAACGGGGCGCGGACGGCGCTGCGGCGGCGCAGGAGGCCGTTCCGGGCCGTCCATGAGGCGCCCGTGTGGTCCGCCGAGGCGGAGGCGATGGTCGGGGAGGACCGGCGCGAGGTCATGGAGGCCCTGCACCGGCTCCCCGCCCGGCAGCGGGAGGCGCTGGTGCTGCGCTACTTCTGCGACCTGTCCGTGGAAGAGATCGCCGCCGCCATGGGGGTCGGCCCCGGCACCGTCAAGTCGACCACGTCCCGGGCGGTCGCCGCGCTGGGCCGGATCCTGGGGAGCGAGCAGTGAACGCGACCGAAGAGCGTCTGAGGGACGCGCTGAAGACCGTCGGCGACACGATCGGCCCGGAGGACATGCCGGAGCCGCGGTTCGCCGCGGGGCGCCGGAGAGCGCGGCGCATCGCGCCGGCGGTGGTCGCCGTCGCCGCGTGCGCGGCGGTGGTCGCGGGAGGCGCGGTGGTCGGCGGTGCCTTCTCGTCCGGCGGGAAGGTGCGCCCGCTGACGTCGATGTCGGCCTCGCCGTCCACCGCGCCGACGACCTCGGTCACGGTGTTCCTCTGCACGAAGGCGTCGCCCAACGCGTCCTGCCTCCACGAGAAGGCGACCGAGCCGCAGAAGCGGGCGCTCCGGCAGGCGCTGGAGGCGCTGCCCGGGGTGAGCGGCGTGGAGTACGAGAGCGACGGGCAGGCGTACGAGCGCTTCAAGCGGCGCTTCCCGGACTCGGAGCTGTTCCGCCGGTCGGCGGAGGTCGGCGACGTCCCCGATTCCTTCAGGGTCGTCGTGGGCACCCGCGCGGAAGCGGCCTTCGTACAGAAGTCCGTGCTGGGGTCGCCCGGGGTGGACACCGTCATCGTTGAAGGGCGCTGACCTCGGGCATGATGGGGTCATGCCGTACCGCGTCACATTCGTCTGCACGGGCAACATCTGCCGCTCCCCGATGGCCGAGTGGGTCCTGCGCCACCACGCCGAGGAGGAGGGCCTGGACGTCGAGGTCGACAGCTCCGGCACCGGCGGCTGGCACGTCGGCGACGGGGCCGACGATCGGACGGTCGCGGCGCTGGAGCGGGCCGGCTACCGGTCGGCGCACATCGCGCGGCAGTTCGAACCGTCATGGTTCGGCCGGTACGACCTGATCCTGGCGCTAGACGAGGGGCATCTGCGGGCGCTGCGCTCGATGGCGCCCGGCGAGGAGGCGCGCGGCAAGGTGAGGCTGCTGCGCGAGTTCGACCCGGACGCGGCCGGCGACCTGGACGTCCCCGACCCGTACTACGGCGGGCGCGCCGACTTCGACCTGGTGCTCGATCAGGTCGAGGCGGCGATGCCCGGCCTGCTGGAGGAGATCCGCGCCGCGCTCAAGGAGGACTGAGTGCGCGCCCGGCTGGAGCGCCTCCTCGGTATCGGCGTCGCGGACGTGCGCGACCTCGGCTCCAGCCACTCCTGGACGCTGCACCGGGCGTCCCTCGACGACGGCCGCGAGGTGTTCGTGAAGGCCGCCGCCGACCAGGCCGGGGTGTTCGCGGCGGAGGCGGCGGGGCTGCGCTGGCTGGGCGAGGCGGGGCCGGGGACGCCCGTTCCGGAGGTGCTCGGGGCGGACGACCGCCTGCTCCTCCTGCCGTGGCTGCCGTCGGCGGCGCCGTCCCGCGACGCCGCCGAGCGGCTCGGCCGCGAGCTGGCCGCCCTGCACACCGGGAACCGGCCGGACGCCTACGGCGCGCCCTGGGACGGCTTCATCGCCGACCTCCCGCTCGACAACACCCTTGATGACGGCGGCTGGCCGCGCTGGTACGCCGAGCGCCGCCTCGAACCGTTCCTCCGCATCGGCGCCCGGCACCTGTCGCAGGACGACGTGCGCCTGATCGAGCGCGTGATGGCGGAGATCGAGGAGCTGGCCGGGCCGCCGGAGCCGCCGAGCCGGATCCACGGCGACCTGTGGTCCGGGAACGTCCAGTGGACGGACGACCGGGCGCTGCTCATCGACCCGGCCGCCCACGGCGGGCACCGGGAGACCGACCTCGCGATGATGGCGCTCTTCGGGACGCCGCATCTCGACACGGTCCTGGCCGCCTACGACGAGGCGGCGCCGCTGGCGGACGGCTGGCGCGGCCGCGTCCCGCTGCACCAGCTGCATCCGCTGCTCGTCCATGTGGCGCTGTTCGGCGGCTCGTACCGGGCGTCGCTCGTCGATGCCGCACGCGCGTCTCTCGGTTGAGTAACACAGAACTCTCTGTAACCATATGCTCCCCGTAAGTTACGCTTCGTGATGGCGTCGTCCCGGGGAGGCGGACCCCCGGTGGCTCTCATCCGAAGGCAAAGGGGCGGTTCGTGACGGGCAGCGTGACGTTCTATCTCAACGGCGAGCGGGTCGTCCTCGACAACCCGCCGCCCGACCTGCTGCTGATCGACTACCTGCGCTCCCCGGACGTCGCGCTGACCGGCGCCAAGAAGGGCTGCGGCCAGGGCGGCTGCGGCGCGTGCACGGTCATCCTGTCGCGCTGGGACGCCGAGAAGCAGACGCCCGAGCACCGCGCGATCAACGCGTGCCTGCGCCCCGTGTGCGCCCTGGACGGGCTCGCCGTCACCACGATCGAGGGCACCGGCGGCGCCGGCCGGAAGGCGCCGCCGCATCTGACGCACCAGCCGTCGTTCTCCCGCGGCGTCAGCCCGAACCTCGACGAGCCGGCCGCCGTCGCCCCCGCCGCCGAGGCCGCCGCGGCGGCGTACGAGGAGGCCACCGCGCAGGTGGAGTCCTACGCGGCCGGGGCGCCGGACGCCGAGGGCGCCGACCCCGCGACGGAGGCCGCGCGGATCAACCCCGTCGCGTACCGGCTGGCGGCCAACAACGGGACCCAGTGCGGCTACTGCACCCCCGGCTTCGTCATGAACATGACCGCGCTGCTCGCGGACGAGCCGAAGCCCACCAAGGCCCGCGTCGAGGAGGCGTTCGACGGCAACCTGTGCCGCTGCACCGGCTACCGGCCGATCCTCACCGGCATGAAGACGTTCGCCGCCGACTGGACCGCGGCGGACGAGGACGCCCGCATGCCGTGCCTGGTCGACGGGCGCGCCGACCCCCCGGCCGGCGCGCCGGAGGTGCCGTTCCCGGACGCGGCCCGCACCGCGTCCCCGGCGGACGTCGCGACGACCGGCGACGACCGGTCGTGGGTCACCGCCGCCACGCTGGCCGAACTGCGGTCGCGCATGACGGGCGCGGGGAGGGAGAAGCTGCGGCTCGTCCACGGGAACACCTCGTTCGGCGTCTACCCGGACGAGGTCAAGGCCGCGGACCCGCTCGTCGACATCCGCCACATCCCCGAACTGAACGCCGTCGACATCGCCGCCGGACACGTGGACGTGGGCGCGGGCAGGACCTACCGCGACCTCCTCGGGATCCTGAAGCAGCTCCGGGAGCAGCATGGCGCCGGGGAGACGACCCGGCTCGGCGCCCTGGACTTCATGGCGCGCCGCACGGCCGGGATGATCGTCCGGAACGCGGCGTCCCTCGGCGGGAACACGATGCTGGTGCTCGACCACGTCCAGGCGGGGGAGCCGTTCCCGTCCGACCTGTTCACCGCGCTGGCCGCCACCGGCGCGACGATCAGAGTGTGGCGGGCGTCCACCGGCGGGTCCGAGTGGGTGGCCCCGGACGACCTGGTCGCCCGGGTGAAGAAGGACCCGAAGCTGCGGCGCGACATCGTGATCCTGTCGTACCGGCTGCCCTTCGGCGGCGGCGGCGACGGCGAGATCGTGCTCGCGCAGAAGGTCGCCCTCCGGGAGGTCAACGCGCACTCGCTCGTGAACGCCACCACGAGCCTCACACTGGGTTCCGACCTCCGCGTCAGCAAGGCCGTGCTCGTCTTCGGCGGCATCGCGCCCTACCCGTGGCGCCCCAAGAAGACCGAAGAGGCCATGACCGGCCGCCCCCTCTCGCTCACCGCCTTCAAGGACCTCGCCGCGACCCTCCGCAAGGAGACGCAGAACGAGCTCAAGGTGTGGAGCGAGCGCATGAAGGGCGTCCCGGACGAGGGCATCACCGCCGAGTACCGGGTGCAGCTCGTGGAGTCGTTCCTCTACAAGGCGGTCGTGCAGGCGCTGGAGCAGCGGTCGCCGGGCACCGTCCCGGCGAAGGACCGCAGCGCCGGGACGATCACCTGGGGGCACCGGGGCGTCACCGACGGCCGCCAGCACTACAAGATCCAGGACTGGAAGAAGCCGGTCTCCCAGCCCTACGTCAAGCTCATGGCCATGTTCCAGGCCGCGGGCCAGGTCCACTACACGCACGAGATCCCGGTGCCGCCGACGACGCTCAACGCGGCGTTCGTGCAGAGCCGCCGCGCCCTCGCCGGCTTCACCCTCACCGTCCCCGGCAAGGCCGCCGAAAGCGGCGTGGAGGCCCTCAGCGCGCACCTGCGCGAGCGGTTCGACGCCTTCGAGCGGCTCATCACCTGCGCGGACGTCCCGAAGACGGGCATCAACCTCCAGGGCATGGGCGGCGACCAGCCGCTGTTCGCCGACCGCCGGGTCGAGTACGTCGGCCAGGCCATCGCGCTCGTCCTCGCCTCCACCGAGCAGGACGCCGTCGACATCGCCGACTACGTGACGCGCACGTGCGTCACCTATAAGAAGGTGGTCTGGCCGGAGCCCTGGAACAAGGCGCCCTGGGACAAAAAGCCCTGGACCGACCCCATCCTGTCGCTGAAGGACGCCGTGACCGCCGGCAGCGTCTTCCCGGACTGCCCGTCCGCCGCCCCGTACGTGTCGCACATCTGGAAGGTGACCCGCCCCGGCAGCGAATTCGGCTGGACCACCAGGGACCGCCGCCCGTTCGACCCGTCCATCGTCAAACGGACGGCCGAGGTCAACGGCGCGCCCTGCGCGATCGTCGAGAGCGACCAGCTCACCGGCGGCCAGGCCCACTTCTACATGGAGACGCAGGCGTGCGTCGTCGAACCGGCCGACGGCGACCGGTACATCGTCCGGCCGGCGTCGCAGAGCCCGATGGAGATGCACCAGACGTCCGCGATGGCGATCGGCGTCGAGCACAACCGGATCGAGGTGGACGTCCGGCAGCTCGGCGGCGGGTACGGCGGCAAGACCGAGTCGGCGCGGTTCGTCACCGGCCCGGCGGTCGTCGCCGCGCACGCCACCGGGCGGCCGATCCGGCTCGTCCTGCCGCGCGACGAGGACACCGCCATGATCGGCAAGCGGCACCCGTACTACGGGCAGTACCAGATCGCGATCGACACCGGCGCGAAGCGCGACGCCGACAAGGGGATCATCCGGGGCTCCCAGACCCGCATGTGGGGCGACGGCGGCGCGTTCTACGACTGCTCGTTCATCGTGTCGAACTGCATCCAGCTACGCGCCGACAACGCCTACCGGGTGCGCAACTTCGAGAACCAGATCGACGTGTGCCGCACCAACACCGCGCCGAACACGGCGTTCCGCGCGTTCGGCGACGTCCAGGGCAAGCTCATCACCGAGAACGCGATCGACGACGCCGCGTACGCGATCGGCATGACCGCCGAGGACGTCCGCGAGAAGAACATGTACGAGCGCGGCGACGTCACCCCGTACGGGCAGGCCCTCACCTACTGCTACATGCGGGAGGTCTGGGACTACCTGAAGGAGGTGTCGAAATACGCGGAGAAGCGCCAGGAGGTCGAGAAGTTCAACGCGGCCAACACCTGGCGCAAGCGCGGCATCGCCATGGTGCCGGTGAAGTACGGCGCCGGATACAACTTCACGCAGCTCGAACAGGCCGTCGCGCACCTGGCGATCCACTCCGGGGACGGGAGCATCGTCGTCCACCAGGGCGGCGTCGACATGGGCCAGGGGATGATGACGAAGATCGAGCAGATCGCGTCCTACATCCTGAACGTGCCGTTCGACCTCATCCACATCGAGCACCCCCGGACGAGCGTCATCCCGAACCCGACGAGTTCGGGGGCGTCCACCGGCACCGCCTACAACGGCGAGGCCGTCAAGCAGGTCTGCGAGCGCATGAGGGCGCGCCTCGCCGACTTCGGGCAGCGGATGCTGCGCGACAACGGCGAGGAGTGGTGCCGCAGGAAGGGCATCGACTACTGGAACCACGGCAAGGCCGGCTGGGCCGCGAAGGACCCGGCCACCAAGCGCCTGATCTGGCAGAACCTCGTCCAGCTCGCCTACCAGCAGCGCGTCAGCCTCGTCGAGGCGTTCACCGCGCCGATCCGCGGCGGTGAGGACCCCATCCCCGCGCTCACGTTCAAGAAGGGCGGCCAGCCCGGCCTGCCCGGCATCACGGTGGACCCGAAC
Source organism: Actinomadura sp. NAK00032 (assembly GCF_013364275.1). Lineage (NCBI taxonomy): Bacteria > Bacillati > Actinomycetota > Actinomycetes > Streptosporangiales > Thermomonosporaceae > Actinomadura > Actinomadura sp. NAK00032. Next base: position 718,828 of record NZ_CP054932.1, read on the forward strand.
GCCGCGCCCGGCGGCGGCGTCGACTCCTTCACCGGCTTCACCTACTCGGCCGCGTGCTCCGTCGTGGAGATCGACGTCCTCACCGGCGAGACCGACATCCGCAGCTCCGACCTGGTGTACGACATCGGCTGGAGCATCAACCCGGCACTGGACGTCGGCCAGATCGAGGGCGCGTTCGTCCAGGGCGTCGGCTACGTGCTGACCGAGCGGCTCGTGCACGAGCCGCACGGCGCCGAGGCGGGCCGCCTCAACACCGTCAACACCTGGCGGTACAAGCCGCCCGCCGTCAGCACGATCCCGCGCGAGATGAACACCTACCTGTTCCCGCGCGACCGGGCCGCGTCCGTGCCGGAGAACCCGCACGACCTGCTGTCGGCGAAGGAGGTCGGGGAGCCGCCGCTCGTCCTCGCGACCAGCGTGTTCCTCGCGGTGAAGGCGGCGGTCCGCGCGTCCCGGCTGGAGCGGGGCCTGGACGGGCTGTTCCGGATGGACGCGCCCGCCACCGTCGGGGAGGTGCGCCGCGCCTGCGCCGTCGCGCTGTAGCGCCCGCGCCGTCGCGCCGCAACGCCCCGCGCTCCCGCGCCGCCGGGCGCCCGCCGTTCTGCGTCGATGTGGTAACTCCCGCTTCATGGGTTTTTGTAGGCCCGTAGATGAGATAGAAACGACGCGGTAACCCATGCGTGGAGAGGCAGGTGCACGGCGTACCCATGGACGACGGCAGGCGCGACGACTCGGGGATGCGGCTCGGCTCATGGAAGAGCCTGGCTCCGCTCGCCGCGGCCGCGGCCGCGGCGCTGTTCATCGGCGGCGGCGTCGACCTGGTGCACAACCGCCAGGACGCCCCGGACGACGAGCGCGAGGCCAAGCCGGCCGCCGCCGCGAAGGCCGACCGGAGCGACCCCCGCTTCGTCGTCGGCATCACCGCGAAGGGGACGGCGCTGATCGTCCGCGACGTGCGTACCGGCGCGAACGTGGGCCTGCCGGTGGCGCCGCCGCCGGGCCGCGTCTTCCACCGCGTCGCCGCCGCGAAGGACGGCTCGTACATCGTCGCGTCCTACGGTGACCGCACCGTCACCTTCCAGCGCCTGCACCTGAACGACGACGGGCACCCGCACGACCTGAAGGACATGCCCAAGGCGTCCATCCCCGGCGCCTCCACCTCCTGGTCGGACATCGCCGTCGCCGGCGACCACCTCGCCTACGTCACCTACAAGGGCAGGCGCAGCCGCGTGACGGTGCTCTCCCTGAGCAAGGGCATCCGCAAGACCTGGACGACGAAGTCGCCGGGGCGCGTCGACAGCCTCTCCTGGTCCGGCGCCACACTGTCCTTTGTCTGGACCCCGGTCGGCTCTGCCAAGAGCCAGCTCCGCATGCTCGACACCAAGGGCACCGGCGGCAACCTGAAGGTCAGCAAGGGCGTCATGACGCTGCCCAAGGGCAGCTCCAACGCCGTCGTCCACGGCAAGACCATCGTCACCGGGACGGTCGCGAAGTCGCAGCTGACCGTCCAGTCGTTCACCCTGGCGGGCAAGCCGGTGAAGCTCCTGTGGCGGCAGCGGGTGACGGGCCCGCTGACCGACATCGACCCGGCCGTCCCGGGCGGCACCATCATGATCACCGCCGGCGACCTGTACGCGCTGGGCAGCCCCGCCGTCCCGGGCAAGGACCTGGCCGACGCCACCTGGTGAGCCGGCGCCACCCGGTGGCGCCATCTGGTGACGCACGCGCCCGGACGGCTAACGTGGAGCAACGGAACCGGGCGAACGGAGCGAAACCGTGGGCATGGTGATGGCCGTCAGCTTCACCCGTTACGGCCGCCTGTACTACCTCGACCCGGGCCCGCACACCCCGAAGGTCGGCGACAAGGTGCTCGTCCCGACCGACTCGGGCCCGGAGGTCGCCGAGTGCGTGTGGGCGCCGCAGTGGGTCTCCGACGACATCGACGGCCTGCCCGTGTGCGCGGGCCCCGCCACCGACGAGCACCTCGCCCGCGACGAGACCAACCGCCGCCGCCGCGCCGAGGGCCGCTCGATCGCCAAGCGCCTGATCCGCAAGCACGAGCTGCCGATGAAGGTCATCGGCGTCGACTACCTCGACCACGACAACGTCTTCAAGATCTACTTCACCGCGCCGCACCGCGTCGACTTCCGCGCGCTCGTCCGCGACCTGGCCCGCGGCATCAAGGCCCGCGTCGAGCTCCGCCAGGTCGGCCCCCGCGACGAGGCGCGCCTCCAGGGCGGCATCGGCCCCTGCGGCCGCGACCTGTGCTGCGCCACCTTCCTCAAGGACTTCGAACCCGTCTCCGTCCGCATGGCCAAGGAGCAGGACCTCCCCGTCAACCCGCTCCGCATAGCCGGCGCCTGCGGCCGCCTCATGTGCTGCCTCAAGTACGAGCACCCGCTCTACATGGAGTTCAAGGAGAAGGCGCCGCGGCTGGGGTCGCGCGTCAGCACGCCTGAGGGCGAGGGGCAGGTCATCGGGTACAACGTTCCCGGCGACCGGGTGACGGTGAAGGTGGGGTCGCGGCGGTGCTCGTGCCCGTCCGCCTCGGTGTGCTCGCCGCGCCAGCAGCACGACGCCCTGTACAACTCCGAAGAGGAGTCAGGAGCGTCGTAGGGCGATGGACTTGCGGGCCGTCTTGACGGCCGCGGACAGGGCCGTGATGTCGTAGGCGCCGGTGTGGCGGCGGCCGTTGACGAAGAACGTCGGGGTGCCGGAGACGCCGCTCAGGTCGGCGGAGTCGACGTCCTCGGCGATGCGGTCGGCGCCCAGGTTCGCGCGCAGGTCGGCGCGGAACCGGTCGACGTCGAGGCCCAGCTCGGCGGCGTAGCGGACGAGGTCCTTCGGCTGCAGCGCGTCCTGGCGGTCCAGGAGCAGGTCGTGCATCTCCCAGAACGCGCCCTGCTCGGCCGCGGCCTCCGCCGCCTGCGCCGCCAGTTGCGCCTGCGGGTGGACGTCGGTGAGCGGCAGGTGCCGCCACACGTACCGGACGTCCCCGTAGTCGGCGAGCAGCTCCCGGATGACGTCCTCGGCCTGCCCGCAGTACGGGCATTCGAAGTCGCCGTACTCGACGACGGTGACCGGGGCGCGGGCGGGGCCCCGGATGTGGTCGCGCTCGGAGTCGACGGGCGCGGCCAGGTCGATGATCGTCTCCGCCGTCCCGAGCAGGGCGCGCAGCCGCCGCGGCGGCGGCAGCAGGCCGGTCGCGCGGACGACGATCCAGGTGACGACCGTGGCGACCAGCGCGGCGGACAGGATGCCGATCTTCGCCTCCTCCAGTCGCGGCCCGGTGAAGGTGAGCGCCGCGATCAGCAGCGCCACGGTGAACCCGATGCCGGCGACGGTGCCGCCGCCGCCGACCGCCGCCCAGCCGACCGGAGGGCGCAGCCGGCCCCGGCTGAGCCGCGTCACCAGCCAGGAGAAGCCGAGGATGCCGACCGGCTTCCCGGCGACGTAGCCGACCAGGATGCCCAGCGTGACCGGGGAGGTGAACGCGCGGCCGAGGAAGTCGCCGCTGATGGCGATCCCCGCGTTGGCGAGCGCGAACAGCGGGACGATCACGTAGCTCGTCCACGGGTGGATCAGCAGTTGCAGCCGGTCGTTCGGCGAGATCGCCGCCGCGACGTTCGTCTGCGCGGACCGCGCGTACTCCGGCGTCGGCTGCTCCCGGAACAGCCGGAAGACCTCCGACGCGCGCTCCAGGTCGCTGCGCGCGGCCGGATGCGCGTACGTCAGCAGGCCCATGGCCAGCCCGATGACGACCGGCTCCACCCCGGACGACTCCAGCGCCGCCCACGCGGCCACGCCCAGCAGCACGTACAGGCCGAACTGCCGGACGCCGGCGGCGCGGATCGCGACGATGACCGCGAACACGCCGAGCGCCGCCAGCAGCTCCAGGGCGTGGACTTCCTCGCTGTAGAAGATTCCGATGACCGCCAGCGCGACGACGTCGTCCACCACGGTCGCCGTCAGCAGGTAGGCGCGCAGCCGGGCCGGGAACCGCCGCCCGACCAGCGCCAGCACGCCGAGCGCGAACGCCGTGTCGGTCGACATCGCGATGCCCCAGCCGTGCGCGGTCGGCTGCCCCGCGTTGAACGCCAGGTAGATCGCGACCGGTGCCATCATGCCGCCGAGCCCGGCGGCGAGCGGCAGCGCGAGCCGCCGCCGGTCGCGCAGCTCGCCCACGTCGAACTCGCGGCGCGCCTCCAGCCCGACGACGAAGAAGAACACCGTCATCAGGCCGCCGTTGACCCAGTCGCGCAGGTCCTGGGTGATGCCGGTGCCGCCGAAGGTGACGGACGCCTCCGTGCCCCACAGCCGCTCGTAGGAGCCGGCGTCCGCGTTCGCCCAGACGAGCGCGGCGAGCGTCGCGGCGAGCAGCACCATCGCGCCGCCGGTCTCGGTGCGCAGGAACTCCCGCAGCGGGGTCCGCAGGCTCCGCGCCCAGGCGGTCCGTCCGGCGAACGGCCCGGACCCGTCCCGACTTTCGGTCATCCTGAAATTCTCACCCGCCCTGGTTCCCGTCCGTCCCATGGAACGGTCTGGAGAACCCTCGCGGGGTCACGGGCATTCCAAGACCGCCCTCCCACCTGGGCTGATCGTGATTCTGATAGACGGCCCCCGCGAACCTTGGCACCTTCGTCCCCTTGCCGGATCGGCCCGTCCTACGCACCATTCCGGAGAGTCACCATCCTGGGCTCCCACAGGAGGTACGTGATGCGCCGCATCTTCACGATGGCCTTGGTATCCGCCGTTCTGGCCGTCTTCGCACCCGCCGCCGCCCACGCCGCACCCGCTGCCCACGCCGCACCCGCCACGCCCGCAGCCGCGCCGAGCGGTGAAGGCGGGCAGGCGGTGTACGGGGCCAACGGCGTCCGCTGCACGCTCGGCTTCAACGTCCGCCGGAACGGCACCTACTACTTCCTCACGGCGGGCGGCTGCGCGCAGGTCGGGCTGACCCTGTACGCCGACCCGGCACTGACCACGGAACTCGGGACCGTCGTCGCGGTCAGCGACATCGCCGTCGCGCTCGTCCGGTACGTCGAGCCGCAGGTGGAGCGCCCCGGCAGCGTGCGCCTCTACCCCGGCTCCCAGGACATCACGTCCGCGGGCAGCCCGGTCGTGGGCCAGAGCGTGTGCCGCAGCGGCCCCACCACCGGCGTCCGGTGCGGCACCGTGACGGCGATCAACATCACCGTCCGGTTCCCCGAGGGGACGATCACCGGCCTGGCCAGGACGACCATCTGCACCGAACCGGGCGACGCCCCGGGCGCACCGTACTTCTCGGGCACCACCGCGGTCGGCCTGGGCATCGGCGGCATCGGCGACTGCGCCAGCGGCGGCACGTCCTTCTTCCAGCCGATCAGCCCGATCCTCTCCGCCTACGGCGTCTCCGTGTACTGAAGGCCCGTGGCGCCGGTAATTCGGTTGTGGGGGGCGCTGGGGGCGATCTAGCGTCCGCCCATGGACGGGGTTGTGCGGTTGCTAGGGATCGATGAGCTCGGGGCCTGCCAGCGGCTCGCGGCCGATCGCGAGTGGGGGCCGGAGGAGCGCAAGTGGCGGTTCCTGTTCTCGGTGGGGGACGTCTACGGGATCGACGACGGCGACGGAGGGCTCGCCGGGACGGTGGTGTCGACTCCCTACGGCAGGGACGTCGCCGCCATCAGCATGGTGCTGGTCGCCAAGCGCTTCGAGCGGCGCGGCCTGGGCGGGCGGCTGATGCGCCATGCGATGGACAACTCAGCCACGGCGAGCCTGTGCCTGACCGCTACGGAGTATGGGCGTCCTCTCTATGAGCGTCTTGGATTCCGTTCGGTGGGCGTGTGCACGACGTACAAGGGCGAGTGGGGCGGGCCGTCCGGGCGAGGTGTGTCCGTGCCAGTTGAGGCAGGCGACCTGCCTGGTGTGCACAAGCTCGACACCGAGGTGTTCGGTGCCGACCGGTCGCAGTTGGTCGAGGGCCTGCCGGAGTTCTGCGAGACGCTACGGGTCGTCCGGGACGAGACCGGTGTGGTGGGCTACGGCGGTGCGTGGCGGAACGACGACCAGGCCGTCGTCGGCCCAGTCATCGCGCGGGACGCCGGCACCGCGCTCGCGCTGGTGGAGGAGGTCGCTCCCAGGGGCCCGATACGGCTCGACATCGACCATCGGCATCCCGAGCTGATCGCGTGGGCGGAGACCCACGGCCTCCGCCCCGCGTTCACCACCACGATCATGGAGTACGGCGCCCCGATCGCAAACGACCCGTCCCGCCTCCACCTGCCGGTCGCCCAAGCGCTGGGCTGACGCCCGGACTCCGTCCCCGGCCGTGTGACCTGCGGGGAAGCGAAAGCGGCGGTGCGGTCAAAGACCGATGACCGACACCGACGCTGCGAAGGGTCCGAGATGACGTGGATGAGACCGCGGTGACCGCGGAGGTGCACCAGCACAGCGACCGGGCGATCATCGAGAGGTCCCGCCGGGACCCGGAGGAGTTCGCCGCCCTGTACGACCGGCACGCTCCGGCGATCCACCGGTACCTCGCCCGGCGGCTCGGCCGCGACCTGGCCGACGACCTGATGGCCGAGACGTTCCTGCACGCGTTCAGGCAGCGCGACCGGTACGACCCCGAACGGCTGAACGCGCTGCCCTGGCTGTACGGGATCGCCACCAACCTGATCCACCGGCACCGGCGCCGCGAGGTGCGGTTCTGGCGGGCCGTCGCCCGTACCGGAGCCGATCCGGCCGCGCACTCCGCCGACGAGGGCGTGCCGGACCGGGTCGCCGCCGAGGGCGTCCGGCCGAGGCTGGCGGACGCGCTGAGCCGCCTGGACCGCGGGCAGCGGGACGTCCTGCTGCTGACCGCGTCCGGCGACCTGTCCCCGGCCGAGATCGGCGCGGCCCTCGGCATCGCCACCGGCACCGTCCACTCCCGCCTCAGCCGGGCCCGCGCCAAGATGCGCGCGGCGCTGGGCGGGATCGACCCCTTGGACCTGAGAGAGGAACGGCACGATGGGTGAGCTCCAGCGGATGTACGACGAGGTGCCCCCGCCCAGCCCGGTCGTCCTGGCCGAGGGGCGGTCGCGGCTGACGGCCCTCGCCCGGGACGGCGGCCGCCGCCGGCGCCGCCCGCCGTTCCCCGGCCTGCTGGCGGCCGGGCTGGCCGGCGCGGTGGCCGCGGGCGTCGCCGTGGCGGTGGCGGTCCAGGGCCCAAGCGGCGGTTCCGCGCAGATCCAGACGGTGAGCGCCCGCGAGGTGCTCACGAAGGCCGCCGCCGACGCTCGCAGCCAACCCGAGCTGAGCCCGCGTCCCGGCCAGTACCTCCACGTCAGGTCCGCCGTCGCGTGGGGGCCGGGCAAGGTCGGCAAGGGCCGTCCCGCGGGCAAGGAGACCCGGGACACCTGGGTGTCGGTGGACGGCTCCAAGCCCGGGCTCCTGCGCGCCCCATGCCGTCCACGGCAGGCGAGGATCTGCTCGACCCCGATCCCCGTCGAGGACGAGAGCGCGGCCGTCCCGCGACCGGGTAGCCACCAGTGGATGGTGCGCGAACTGCCCGGGCTGATGCGGCACTGGAGGACGCAGTCCGGCCCCTTCACCCCCGGCACCACGCACACCCCCGGCACCACGCACACCCCCGGCGCCGCCGCCACCCCGCCGACCACCGGCAGGCCGTTCGGTGAATGGAGCTGGTACGGAACGGCCGAAATGCTGGAGGGCTACCTTCCGCCGAAGCTGCGCGCCCAGGTCTTCGAGTTCCTCAGCGACGTCCCGGCGGTCAAGGTGGACGAGCACGCGACCGACGCCCTCGGCCGTCCCGCCGTCGCCCTGTCCCTGAAGTCCGAAGGCGCCCGGCTGGCGCTGCTCTTCGACCGCTCCACCTACCGGTACCTGGGCAGCCACTATGTCGACCTGACGCCCCGGCCGCAGGGCATGGACCCGACCGGTGAGCCCGACAGCGAGGCGGGCGAGGAGAAGGTCACCATCCTGCGGGTCACGGTGGAGGACCGCCTCCCCGGCCGCTCCTGACCCGACCCCGGAGGCCCCGCATCCCTGATGCCGGGCCTCCGGCCGTGTTCAGACCTTGCCCGTGTTCAGACCTTGCCCGTGTTCAGACCTTGGCCGGGGCGGGGCGCCCGCCGGGGAGGGCGTAGCGGAAGATCTTCTTCCAGGTGCTCGTGACCTGCTTCGACAGCGGTCCCGTGTGGTACGGCAGGTCGTACTTCGCGCACAGGGCGCGGACGCGCGGAGCGATCTCGGCGTAGCGGTTGCTCGGCATGTCGGGGAACAGGTGGTGCTCGATCTGGTGGCTGAGGTTCCCCGTCATCAGGTGGAACAGGGGCCCGCCGGTGATGTTGGCCGAGCCGCACAGCTGCCGGACGTACCACTCCCCCTTCGTCTCGCCGTCGAGGCGCTCCTCCTCGAAGACGTCGACGTCGCCGGGAAAGTGGCCGCAGAAGATGATCATGTGGGCCCAGACGTTGCGAGCCACGTTCGCGGTGAAGTTCGCGGCCAGCGTGGAGAGGAACTGCGGGCCGCTGAGCAGGGGGAACGCCAGGTAGTCCTTGCCCCACTGGCGGGCGATCTTGCGGCCGATCTGGCGCAGCTTCTCCTTGGTGGCCGCCGGGTCGGCCGTCCCCGCGCGGATCCTGTCGAGCTCCAGGTCGTGCATCGCCACCCCGTACTCGAAGAACATCGCGAGCAGCAGGTTGTAGAGGGGTTGCGGGAGGTGGGCGGGGCTCCACTCCTGCTCGGGCGCGACGCGCAGGATGCCGTAGCCGACGTCGTTGTCCTTGCCGAGGACGTTCGTGAACGTGTGGTGGACGAAGTTGTGCGAGTGCTTCCACTGCTCGGCGGGCGAGACGTTGTCCCACTCCCAGGTCGTCGAGTGGATCTTCGGGTCGCGCATCCAGTCCCACTGGCCGTGCATGACGTTGTGCCCGATCTCCATGTTCTCCAGGATCTTCGCGACGGCGAGCGTCGCGGTCCCGGCGGCCCAGGCGGGCGGCAGCGCGGACGCCAGCAGCAGCGCCCGGCCGGTGATCTCCAGGCCGCGCTGCCAGCGGATCACCCGGTGGATGTAGGCCGCGTCGCGCTCGCCCAGCGCCGGCATGATCTCCTCGCGGAGGGCGTCCAGCTCGGCGGCGATCGTGTCGTAGTCCGCTGTCGTCAGGTGGTCGGTCATGGGTCCCCCAGAGCCTCAGAGGTCGATTTCCACGGGGCCGGCGGCGGCCGAGACGCAGGTCTGGACGATCTCGCCCTCCTCGCCGTGCACCCGGCCGGTGCGCAGGTCGCGGACCCTGCCGGAGCGCAGCGGGCCGACGCAGCCGTGGCAGATGCCCATCCGGCAGCCGCTCGGCAGCAGCGCGCCCGCCTCCTCGCCGGCGACCAGGAGCGGCGTGCTCCCGTCGGCGTCCGCCTCGACGCCGCTCCTGGTGAAGGTGACGCGCCCGCCTTCGCCGCCGCCCCGCAGGACGGTCCGGAAGCGCTCGGCGCGGAGCCGGCCGGCGACCCCGGCGGCGTGCCAGTGCGCGGCGAGGTCGTCCAGCATCGCGCCGGGCCCGCAGGCCCAGGTGTCGCGCTCCGCCCAGTCGGGGCAGACGTCCGGTAGCTCGGACGCCTTGAGCCTGCCCTCGGTGGACGTGTGCCGTTCGTGCAGGGTGATGCCGGTCATCGCGCGGAGTTCGGTGCCGAAGATGACGTCCCCGGCCGTCCGGTCGGAGTGCAGGACGACGATGTCGGCGCCGCCGCCTTTGCCGCCGCCGTCTCCGGTCAGGGCGCGGAGCATGGCCATGACCGGGGTGATCCCGCTGCCGGCCGTGATGAAGAGCAGCTTGCGGGGGAGCGGCGAGGGGAGCGTGAACTCGCCGTCCGCCGGGGCCAGGTGGACGAGCGCGCCGGGACGGATCCCGTTGACGAGGTACGCGGAGACGAACCCGTCGCGGGCGGCCTTGACGGTGACGGTGATCCGCCCGTCCGGCCGGGGCGGGGACGACAGCGAGAACGTCCGCCAGTGCCGGACGCCGCCGATGTCCGCGCCGATCCTGACCCACTGGCCCGGCCGGTGCCCCCGCCATGCCCGGCCGGGCCTGATCATGAGCGTCGCGGCGGACGGCGCCTCATGGCGGACGGCCTCGACGCGTCCGCGCGGGCCGGTGGCCGACCACAGCGGGTTGACCAGGCCGAGGTAGTCCTCCGGCAGCAGCGGGGTCGTGAGGACCCGGGCCGCCTCCGCGAGCGTCCGCGCCGCCTTGACCACGTTGCCTCCCTGCCGACCGGTAACTTACGTTCGCGTAACCTACGGTCGCGTAGGGACGAGGCGTCTTTCAAGACGTCCAGCGCCAGAGCGACGGGCATCACACCATCGCAGGATGTTTCATTCATTGGTGTAACGACAGGTGATAAAGACGGCGGCAGAGGTTGTCGCCGCCCGCCAACGCCGCGAACCCCGGCGCCTCTCTCATCCGTTTCTCACTCACGGCTCACGAGAGCCACATGCGCGCCCCAGAGCATCACCTCCATGAATCGGCCGTTTCAGCGCCGGACGCTGCTCGTCAACGGCGCGCTCGGCGTGCTGCTCGTCGCGGGCGCCGGCACCGCATACCTCACGCTCGGCGACGGAGGCGACGGCGCCGCCGCGTCCACCCGGGTCTCGCGGGTGGCCCGGGGGACCGTGGAGTCGTCGGTGTCGGCGGCCGGCTCCGTGGAGAGCGCCCGGAGCCGCTCCCTGTCGTTCGGCGCGTCCGGCACGGTCGCCAAGATCTACGTCAAGGCGGGCGAGAAGGTCTCGGGAGGCGAGGTCCTCGCCCGCCTCGACCAGACCCAGGCGCTGGAGAACGTCAACGCCGCCAAGGCGAACCTGGCCGTCGCCGCCGGGGGCGACACGTCGTCGGAGAAGGGCTACGCCGGTTACGTCCAGGCGAAGAACGCCTACAACTCCGCTTTGCGCGCCTATCAGGGCACTGTCTTGAAGGCCCCGTTCGCCGGGACGGTCACCGCCGTCAACGGGACCGTCGGCGGCAGCTCAAGCGGTTCCGGCGGCTCAAGCGGTTCCGGCGGCTCCGGCGGGAGCACGGGCACCGGGTCGAGTTCGGGCGGATCCTCACCTGGGAGCTCGTCCACGTCCTCGTCTTCGTCGTCCTCCTCCGGGTCCGGCTTCATCGAGATGGCCGACACCGAGCACCTGCAGATCGAGGGGAACTTCACCGAGGCGGACACCACCAAGCTCAAGGTCGGCCAGGCCGCGACCATCTCGTTCGACGCGCTGACCGGCACGACCGCCACCGGGAAGATCACCGCGATCGGGGTGTCGCCGACGACGACCGACAACGTCGTGAAGTTCCCCGCCACGATCTCGCTCGGGGACGTCCCGTCCGGGGTCCGGCTCGGGCAGACCGCGACCGTCGAGATCACCGTCGCGAAGGCGGAGGACGTCCTCTACGTGCCGAGCGCGGCGGTCCGGACGGCCGGCGGGCAGAGCACGGTGACGGTCGTCCGCGACGGCGCGCAGAGCACCGTCACGGTGAAGACCGGCGTCAAGGGCGACCAGGGCACCGAGATCGAATCCGGGCTGGAGGAGGGCGACCAGGTCGTCGTCACGTCGTCCACGAGCGGCTCCGGGACGTCCGGCACCACCGGGCGGCAGGGGTTCCCGGGCGGCGGCGGACCCGGCATGGGCGGCGGGGGCGGACCCGGCGGGGGCGGTCCGGCCGGGGGAGGCCGCCGGTGACGCCCGCGGCTCCCGTGCTCGACCTCCGCGACGTGACGAAGGTGTACGGGACGGGCGAAACGACCGTCCACGCCCTGCAAGGCGTCTCGCTGACCGTGGAGCGCGGCGACTACGTGGCGGTCATGGGCGCGTCCGGCTCCGGCAAGTCCACGCTGATGAACATCATCGGCTGCCTGGACGCGCCGAGCGGCGGCCGCTACCTCCTCGACGGCCGGGACGTCGCCGGGCTGGACGAGCGGAGCCTGGCGATCCTGCGCAACCGCCGCATCGGGTTCGTCTTCCAGTCCTTCAACCTCATCCCGCGGATGACCGCGCAGGCCAACGTCGAACTGCCGCTCGCCTACGGCGGCGTCAAGGGTCCCGACCGGCGGCGCCGGGCCCTCGCCGCGCTGCGCGAGGTCGGGCTCGCCGACCGGACCCGGCACGAGCCCAACGAGCTGTCCGGCGGCCAGCAGCAGCGCGTCGCCGTCGCCCGCGCCCTCGTCACCGCGCCCGCGCTGCTGCTCGCCGACGAGCCGACCGGCGCGCTCGACAGCGGCTCCACCGCCGACGTCCTCGGCGTCTTCGACCGGCTCGCGCTCGCCGGCCGCACCATCATCGTGATCACCCACGAGGACGACGTCGCCGCGCACGCCAAACGCGTCGTCCGCCTCGTGGACGGCCGGATTGTCGAGGACGCGCGCCGCGCCCCCGTCACCGGCCCGCCGCCCGGCGCCGCGTGGACGACGGCCGCGGGAGGCGCGCGTTGAGCGTCCTCGACATCCTGCGGTTCGCCGTGCGCGGACTGTCGGCCAACAAGCTGCGCAGCTCGCTGACCACGCTGGGCATCCTGATCGGCGTCGCCGCGGTGATCCTGCTCGTCGCGGTCGGCAACGGCTCGTCCGAGCAGATCAAGAAGAGCATCCAGCGGCTCGGCGCCGACTCGCTGACCGTCAGCCCGTCCACCACGGGCCGGGGCGGCGGCTTCGGCGGCGGTCCCGGCCAGGCTGCGGACACCGGCCCCCGCACCCAGGCCCACGACCTGACCACGGCCGACGCGAAGGCCCTCGCCGAGGCGTCGTCGGTGAAGAGCGCCTCCCCGGTCGTGACCAGCCAGTCGGTCACCGCCGGCTACGCGGGGACGAGCGTGACCATCGGCCAGTTCGTCGGCACCACCCCGTCCTACTTCGGCGCCGCGAACAAGACCGTCGCGTCCGGCGCCCTGTTCACCGACGCCGACGCGACCGCCGGGCGCAAGACCGTCGTGCTCGGCAGCACGGTCGCGTCCGACCTGTTCGGACGGGTGGACCCGCTCGGCAAGAAGATCGACGTCGGCGGGATCCGGTTCACGGTCGCCGGCGTCCTCAAGGCGACGGGCTCGTCCTCGTCCTCCTTCTCCGACCCGGACAGCATCGCCGTCGCGCCGCTGCCCGCCGTCCAGGAGACCCTCACCGGCTACGGCGGCCTCGACCAGATCATCGTCCAGGCCACGGGCAGTGACGCCGTCGACATCGCCCAGGCCGAGGTCACGGCGCTGCTCGCCCAGCGGCACGGCACGGCCTCCGGCAGCGCCGACTTCACCGTGTCGAGCCAGGCCAGCGTCCAGTCGGCGGTCAGCGAGTCGAGCCGCACGTTCACCGTCCTGCTCGGCGCCGTCGCCGCGATCAGCCTGCTCGTCGGCGGCATCGGCATCACCAACATCATGCTGGTCACCGTCACCGAGCGGACCCGCGAGATCGGCATCCGCAAGGCCATCGGCGCGCCGCGCGGCGCGATCCTCGGCCAGTTCGTCGCGGAGGCCACCGTCCTCAGCCTGCTCGGCGGCCTGCTCGGCGTCCTCGCCGGCGTCGCCGGCAGCCGCTTCACGATCGCCGGCGTCGAACCCGTCCTGGTGCCGTCGTCGATCGTCCTCGCCCTGGGCGTGTCCGTCGCGATCGGCCTGTTCTTCGGCGGCTACCCCGCCTCCCGCGCCGCCCGGCTCCGTCCCATCGAGGCGCTCCGCCATGACTGACGACCGAAGGAGAACCGTGAGCCCCGAACCGCCCGGCACGCGCGCACCGGCGGACGACGCGGAACTGCTGTCCAGCTCCCCGTTCGCCGACGACCTCGACGCCACGCTCGCGGCGCGCCCGCAGCGCCGCTCCCAGCCGGGGCCGACGCTCTACCTCGCCGCCGGGATCATCCTGGTCGCGGGCTTCCTGGGCGGCGTCCAGGCGCAGAAGTGGTCATCGGACGGCTCCGGCCCGTCCGGCACCCGCCCGGCCGGAGGCTTCCCCACCGGCCGCCCCCAAGGCGGCTACGGCGGCCCGCCGGGCTCCGGAGGCTTCGCAGGAGGCGGCGGCGACACCACCACCGGCACGGTCGTGAAGGTCACCGGCGACACGCTCTACCTGCGCACGACGTCCGGCCAGACGGTCAAGGTCGCGACCAGCGGAACGACCAGCATCCGGATCACCGAGAAGGGCGACCTGAAGGACCTAGCCTCGGGCACGAACGTCACCGTCCGAGGGACGAAGACCGCGGACGGCACGGTCACCGCCACCACCGTGAACCAGGGCGGGGGCCGATGAGACCGAACTACGCGCTGGGCGTGCTGGGCGCCGCCCTGCTGCTGCTCACCGCCGCCTGCGGAGGCGGCGGATCGGACAACCCAGGCGCCGCCGACCCGATGGCCTCGTTCCGCGCCTGCCTGGAGAAACAGGGCGTCAAACTCCCCGAAGGAGGCCGCCCGTCCGGCGCGCCGCGCACCCGCCCGAGCGACGCACCGACCAACCGTCCGAGCGGGGCGCCTTCCAACCGTCCGAGCCGATCGGCCGAGGAGCAGAAGGCCATGCAGGCATGCGCGTCCCTGGCCCCGCAACGCGGCGAGGGCCGGGGCGGCCCACCCGGCGGCGGCCCACGCTAGAGACGTCCGGGCGGCCGTCCGGCCCGACCAAGCCGCCTGGACGCGTCGTGCCCTACCCCGCAGGGCACGACGCAGGGACGGGGCTCGCGCCACGCGGACCCCGTCTCGGCCCAATGGTGGCCCTCGGCCGCCGCCCCGACGTAGCGTAGGCGGCGGCGTACGTGCCGCTATGACGAGACGGGGACCAGGGTGCAGGCAGCGAGGTTCATCAGTGCGGCCACCGTGCTGGCACTGGCGATGGCCACCGGATGCAGCAGCAGCGACGCCGATGGGGAGAAGAAGACGTCGACGCCGGCGAGCGTCCCCGCGAACCTCCAGTCGTTCTACGGGCAGAAACCGTCCTGGAAGGCCTGCGACAAGGGCTTCGAGTGCGCGACCGTCCAGGTGCCGCTGAACTACTCCGACCCGACGGGCGAGAAGGTCGGCATCTCCGTGATCCGGCTCCCGGCTGAGGACAAATCTGAACGGATCGGCTCCCTGCTCACCAACCCGGGCGGGCCGGGCGGTTCCGGGGTCGACTTCGTCCGCCAGGCGGCCCGCACCTTCGGCGACGACCTGCGCCAACGCTTCGACATCGTCGGCTTCGACCCCCGAGGCGTCGCCGCCAGCGACCCCGTCCGCTGCAACACGGGCCCCGAACTCGACAAGTTCTTCGCCACCGACGCGTCCCCGGACGACCAGCAGGAGACGAACGCCCTCGGCGCCCAGAGCGAGCAGTTCGCCCAGCGCTGCAAGACCAAGAACGCCGCGGAGCTGCCCTACGTCGGCACCGTCAACGCCGCCCGCGACATGGACGTCCTCCGCGCCGCCCTGGGCGACGAGAAGCTCACCTACTACGGCGCCTCCTACGGCACCTACCTGGGCGCCTTCTACGCCGAGCAGTTCCCGAAGAACGTCCGAGCCCTCGTCCTGGACGGCGCCGTCGACCCCCAGCTCTCCTCGACCGACCTCCTGATCGAGCAGGCCAAGGGCTTCGAGACGGCCCTCCGCGCCTTCGCCGACAACTGCGTCAAGTCCGGCAACTGCCCGCTCGGCAACACGCCCGACGCCGTCATCGCGAAGATCGAGTCCTTCCTCTCCGCCACCGACAAGAAGCCGCTCAGCACCACCCGCGACTCCCGCAAGGTCACCGAGTCCCTGGCCGTGATGGGCATAGCCAGGGCGCTCTACGTCAAGGAGTACTGGCCCGTCCTGCGCCAGGCGCTCGTCCAGGCGATGAGCGGCGACGGCACCGTCCTCCTGGCCCTCGCGGACGAGATGGTCGAGCGCAAGCCCAACGGCACCTACAGCAACCAGACCGACGCCAACATGGCCGTCAACTGCGTCGACAAGCCCAACCCCAGCAACCTCGCCGCCTACAAGAAGTCCGCCGACGAGGCCAAGAAGGTCGCCCCCCGCTTCGGCCCCTTCGTCGTCTGGGGCGGCCTCCCCTGCGTCTACTGGCCCTCCCAGACCAACCAGCAGCCGAAACCCGTCACCGCCAAGGGCGCGCCCCCCATCGTCGTCATCGGCACCGTCCGCGACCCCGCCACGCCCTACAAGTGGGCCCAGAACCTCTCAAGCCAGCTCTCCAGCGGCGTCCTCCTCACCTTCAACGGCGACGGCCACACCGCCTACCTGCAAGGCAACCCCTGCATCACCAAGGCCACCGACAACTACCTGATCACCGCCGACCCTCCCAAGTCCGGCACCACCTGCGGCTGAAACCCGTGCACACCCACCCCCCGAAACCCGGTAGACTTCATCCCGCCGTGCCCGCACGGCACGCCGCCTTAGCTCAGTCGGCAGAGCGATTCACTCGTAATGAATAGGTCATCGGTTCGATTCCGATAGGCGGCTCCCAGCTCAGAGGCCCCTTCCGTTCTCGGGAGGGGCTGTTGTGTTAACGGCCTACGCCCCCTGGGTCCATGGCTGCTTGCGTCCGCTCAGGACCATGTACAGGTTCGTGGTCTTTAGAGGGCCACGGTCAGACGCGGAATGGTTAGCATCTCAGGGTGACGGAGGCCTTGGGAGATCTGGCCCTGCCCAGCGCTCTGGTCGACGTGGTCGAGGTCGGCTTCGAGTGGGAGTGGGACGAAGAAGCCGACGAGGCTCGCGGTTGCGATTTCGAGCCGTACGAACGGTTCGAGGCGTCGGCGGAGACCGCGTGGTGGTTTCGCCTGTGGACCGGCAACGAAGAGGTCGACGGGAGCGAGTTCCGCTTCTTCGGCGCCACTGGGGCCGGCGACTATGTCGGCTTCTGGCTGGCTCGGCCCGGAGCGCCCATCGTCGAGCAGCCCGTCGTCTACCTCGGTTCCGAGGGGGAGCGTGGCGTGATCGCCCGCGACCTCGGCGACCTGCTCTGGTTGTTCGCGGCCGGCTTTGGGCCGCATGAGGCGATCACGGATCCAGGTCGTGAAACGCAGCCGAACGAGGCGTTTCGTGCGATCGCGGAGCGGTACGCGCCGGGTGGGCGCCGTTCTGTGGCGGAGATCGTGGCGGCGGCGGGCGCGGAGTTCCCGAACTTTTCGGATCTGATCGACGCGATGTGTCGGTGAGTAGAGGTGGGGTGGGCAAGGTGCACTCGCTGGGCGCGCCGTTGAGGTTTCAGTGGTTGCGGGGGAGTTTTAGGGCTGTCAGGGAGCTGAGGAGGGCGCCGGTGGTGACGATCAATGAGGTGGTGAAGATGGCGTCCGCGGCTGCGGTGTCGGCGGTGCTCAGGTAGATGGTGCCGTACGTGGCGACGCCGAGGACCTGGGCGATCTGGGCTCCGGTCGTCATCACACCGCTGGCGTCCGCGGCGTCGGTGGGGTTCACATGGGCCAGGGCCACGGTCAGCAAGGGGCTGGTGATGTAGCCCATGCCGACTCCGACGACCAACTGCAGTCCCAGGAGGCCGATGCCGCCGTGGCCGCCGGAGCGCATGGCGAAGCCGATGCCGAAATAGCCCACGGCGGCGACCAGGCAGGCCATGGCGATCATTGGCCGGTGCAGCCGTGCGGGGACCTTCTGCCAGGTGAGGCTGCCGCCTGCCACGCCGATGGCGAGCGGTGCGAACGTCAGGCCGGTGCGCGTGGCCGACTCGCCGAGCGCCGTCTGCATGTGCTGGGAGAAAGCGAAGAGGAAGCCCGCGTACCCGGCCATCGTGAAGAAGTTCGCGCAAGCGGCCGGGACGAGTCCGGGAGTCTTCAGGACCTTGCCGGGGAGCAGCGGATCACCGCCGTGGCGCGCGACCGCGCGTTCGGTGAGTGCGAAGACGGCGAACATGGGCACGGAGGCGGCCAGGGAGATCGTCGTCCACAGCGGCCAGTCCTGGTCGTGGCCGATCACCAGCGGAATGACCAGAAGCAGAAGGGCCGTGGTCAGGGTGAACAGGCCGGGGATGTCCAGGGACTTGGGCTGTGCGGGTCTGCCCTGGGGCAGCAGCCTCAGGCCGGCGATCAGCAGTACCGCGCCGATCGGCACGTTGAGAAGGAACACCGGTCGCCAGCCGGTGCCGAAGAGGTCCGCACTGACGAGCACGCCGCCGATCACCTGGCCGACGACGACTCCGAGGCCGATGACGGCGGCGTACAGGCTCAGCGCGCGGCCGCGTGCGGCACCCTCGAACTTCAGCTGGATCAGGCTGTAGACCTGCGGCATCATCAACGCCGCACCGATGCCCTGGACAACGCGTGCGCCGATCAGGAGCCCGGCGGTGGGGGAGAGTCCGCAGGCGAGCGAGGCCACGGTGAAGGTGACGAGGCCGAACAGGAACGCGGCACGGTAGCCGTTGCGGGCGCCGAGCCGGGCGCCTGTGACCAGCAGTGTGGCGTAAGCGATGGTGTAGCCGGAGACGATCAGCTGCAGCGCCGAGCCTGTGGTGTCGAGGTCGACGCGGATCGTGGGTGTCGCGACGTTGACGATCGTCGAGTCGAGCAGCGCCATGAAGACCGAGCCCAACAGCACGGCCAGCATGAGGTTGCTGCGGTGCCGTTCTGGGGACGGAGCCGAAGCGGCCCGAGTGGTTGTCGTCTCGCTCATGACGACGAGGGTCCAGGTGTCCGCATCCGGGTACCAGGTACCCAGTTATCCCGGTACTGCCGGTATCTGCCTACGGCACGGGAGCGTCCTGCACACTGGAACGATGGCGCGGAGCGATCCTGTACACGACGGCGCTTCCCCGGACGGCGGGGCCCAACGGCGTACCGAACTGGGGGAGTTCCTGCGACGTCGCCGCGAGCGGATCGCTCCGGAGACCGTGGGCATCGCTCGGGGCCCCCGGCGGCGCACTCCCGGGCTGCGCCGGGAGGAGGTCGCGGAGCTCTCCGGGATCGGCGTCGCCTGGTACACCTGGCTGGAGCAAGGGCGGCGGATCAATCCCAGCGTCCAGGTGCTCGACGCGGTCGCCCGTACGCTGCTGCTCGACGAGACGGAGCGCAACCACCTCTACCGGCTCGCGGCGGTCCCCAGCGTGCCCGAGAAAGCAACGGTGGACGGGTCGCAGCCGGCGGAGTACCAGACCATCCTGGAGGCGCTGGCGCCGCTGCCGGCGACCATCGTGACGGCCCGGTACGACGTGCTCGCCTTCAACGACGCCTACGCCGCGCTCGATCCGGGCCTCGTGCTGCTGCCACCGGAGGAACGGAACGTACTGCACCACCTCTTCACGGCTCCGGAACACGTGCAGCCGCTCGTCGAGTGGGAGCGTGAAGTGTCCTTCATGGTCGCCCAGTTGCGGGCCGCGTTCGGGCGGCGGCTGGGCGACCGGGAGTGGGCACGGTTCATCGATTCTCTCTCCGCCGCCAGTTCGCGGTTCGCGGCGCTGTGGGGCAGGCACGAGGTCGCCTCGTCGGAGGCGCGGCGCAAGTCCTTCTGGAGTGTGGACGGGGACGAGTTGCACCTGGTCGCGAGCGGCTTCGCGGTCGCCGCGGCGCCGGACACGAAGCTGTGGATCTATACGCCCGACGACCAGGACACCACCCTGCTGATCGAAGCCCTCGTGCGGCGGTACCGAGAGGCTGGAGCCGCCGAGCTGCTGCGGCTGGGCGCCCGTTCGGGAAGATCTGTCAGACCGGAGGGCGCGTGACGACACGCGGGCTTCTCGCGATGTGCGATTTCGCGGAGCCGTCACGGGTCTCGGGTTCTCTTTCCGGGGTCAGCGGCTATTCGCCAAGGCGCGGTGTATGCCGGTGAGGCCGTATTCGAAGGCGTTGTTGACGTCGCCTCCGAGGCGGAAGCTGCCGTTGAGTTCCATCTCGATGAAGCCGGTCGCCCAGGCGGTCACCAGGCGCGCTGCTTCGAGGGCCTCCTGATCGCCGACGAGTTCCCGTGATGCGTGCAGCACGGGGGCGGCCACTCGGGCGAGGGCTTCGGGCGGTGCTTCCGGGGAGAGCATCAGCCGGAATCCCTCTGGCCAGGTCTGGGCGAACTGCCGGTAGCCCCGTATCAGCCCCTCGATCGACCCGTCGGTCGACTCCAACAGGGTGCCCAGGTCGTCGATGGTGGCCTCGGCGACGGCGGTCAGCAGGGCCGCGCGGTTGCTGACGTGCTTGTACAGCGACGGGGCGCGCACGCCCACCCGTGCTGCGACGCTCTGCATCGTCAACTGCTGCCGGCCGCCCACTTCCAGCAGGTCGCGTCCTGCCGCGACGATCTCGTTGAACGAGGTCTTCTCAGGCGTCGGCATCGCTCGTCCTCCCGCGAAGGCTATTGACCATAGCCATCATAGCTATTTATATTAGCTATGACGACCTTCGTCCGCGCTCTGGAGAAGTCCGATGAAACTCGCTCCCCACCTGCACCGTCTCGGTAACGACATTGTGGCGTGCTACCTCGTCGACGCACCCGAGGGCATCACGCTCATCGACGCGGGGCTGCCCGGCCACTGGCGGGACCTGCAGAGCGAACTCCGCCTTCTCGGCAAGAGCGTCGACGACATTCGCGGGCTCGTGCTGACCCACGGCGACTCCGACCATATCGGCTTCGCCGAGCGCCTGCGCGGCGAGCACGGCGTGCCGGTGTTCGTGCACGCCGCCGACGCGGTCCGCGCGCGGACGGGAGAGAAGCCCAAGGTCGCGTTCGGCCCGATGCGTCTCGGCCCGACGCTCGGCTTCTTCGGCTATTCCATCCGCAAGAACGGCCTGCGCCCTCGCTATGTCGGTGAGGTCACCGAGATCGCCGACGGTGATGTTCTGGACCTGCCGGGCAGCCCGGTCATCGTGGGCATGCCGGGGCACTCTCCGGGAAGCGTGGCCGTGCACGTCCCGCTCGCCGACGCCGTCTTCGTGGGTGACGCGCTGACCACGCGGCATGTTCTGACCGGACGCAGCGGACCGCAGCCCGCGCCCTTCACCGACGACCCGGCCGAAGCGCTCGCCTCACTCGACCGGATCGCGGGCCTTTCGGCGTCCTGGGTGCTCCCGGGCCATGGCGCCCCCTGGCGCACTTCGCCCGATCAGGTCGGTGACGCGGTGAGGAAGGGCTGAGGCGGTGCCGTCCAAGGCGAGGGCGGCGGGCGCGCATCGCTGGTCTTCTTGATCGGCGATCTATCCAGTGAACACTGGCATCTTTTTGAATTAGACCGGATGATGTCGGGCATGAGGTCATTTCGTGTCCGGCTGGCCGCCCTGGCCGTTGGGGTCGTCGCGTTGGCTCCTGTGAGCGTTGTCCATGCCGATGCCCTGCCCGCTGAGCTGAAGGACGTCCCGCTGCCGTTCCTGTGGCCCAGGGCAGGCGTGTACAGCGTCGCCGCCGTCTCTGACGACGAGGCATGGGTCGCCGGCCGCCAGGGGCAGGTCGGGGACAGTGTCGGCAACCCTGTGGTGCGTCGCTGGGTGGGCTCGCAATGGAAGGAGTATCCGCTCAACGGCTGGTCCGGCAATGGCGGCATTTCAGAGGTTGTCGCGTACGGCGGGGAGGTTTGGGTCTGGGGCGTCCAGGGCGGGGAAGAGGTCTACCTGGCGCGGTTCGACGGCGCTGCGTTCCAACCCATTGCTCTACCGGCGAAGGCGACCTACGCATACGACACCCGTCTGTGGGCCGGCCCGGCCGGAGTGTGGCTTCAGATCGACGTGCGCGGCCCGAGCGACGACCGTTTCCTGCGCGCGCTGTACCGCCGCGTCGGCAACGTCTGGCAGGCCGACCCCGTTGCCAGTTCATTGCCGGAGGGAATGGCAGATTTCCAAGCGCGCAGCGCCACCGAGGCATGGGCCGGTGGCTGCCGCTACGACGCCGCCGTCCAACGTCAGGAATCGGTGGCTCTGCGCTGGAACGGCACTGCCTGGACAACGCTGCCCCCGCTCCCCACAGAGCAGTGCGTAACCAGCGTTGCGCCCACCGCCGACGGGACGGTCTGGGCGCTCACCTGGAACTCCCTCTACCGCTGGAACGGCCAGACGTGGACTGCTGCGGCCCCTGCCAGCGCCTTTGACGGCTATGGCAAGAAGGTGCGGCTGGACGGAGATGGCAATCCGCTCGTCGTCCTCAGTCGCGCGTTCCTGTACGGCCCTGCGCCGCTACTGCGTTACGCGGACGGTGCCTGGCAGACGTTCACCACTCCGATCGAAGCCTGGGCGCATGACGTCTCCGTCGCACCGAGCGGACGGATCTGGGTGACGGGGAACACGCGAATCAATTCGCCCCTGGTGCTCACGTCTCCCTGACAAGCGGCTTCGGCAGTAGAGGAAAGGACGATCTTGCTCGGGTAGGGTGAGTTCATGCGTTGACGCCTGCCCGATGTCCGGGCACCTCCGTTGTCTCCTTCGTTCATCGCCTCTGGCTCTCAAATGACGAAGGAGATTTCCGTGACCAGGTCGATTGACGTTCCGGACGCGTTCGCGGCGTCCTATGGCGCGCACGGCGCCGAGGAGCGCGCGTGGGTCGGCGAGCTGCCGCGTCTGGGCGGCGAGTTCCTGGAGCGCTGGGAACTGCGGCTCGATGGCCCGGCCGCATATGGCATGGCCTCATTGGTATTGCCGGTGGTCGGGTCCGATGGGACTCCGGCTGTGCTCAAACTCCAGCAGCTTCGGGAAGAGACCGCCGGTACTGCCGCCGGGCTTCGCGCATGGGACGGCGATGGGGCCGTGCGCCTGCTCGCCCATGACGACGGCAGCGCCACGCAGTTGCTGGAGCGGCTGGACGCAGCTCGTCCCCTCTCCAAGGTGGCCGACGATGCTGCGGCGGTGCAGATCCTCGCCGAGCTGATGGCGCGGCTGACCTCGGTGCCCGCTCCAAAGGGGCTGCGGCAGCTGTCCGACATCGCTTCGGCGATGCTCGACCAAGTGCCGCGTGCGGTGCCGCTACTGCGCGACCCTGACGACCGGCGGCTGGTGCGCACATGTGCGGGCGCCGTCGCCGAACTGGTCGGTGAGGCCGGCGACCGGCTGCTGCACTGGGACCTCCACTACGACAACGTCCTCGCCGGAGAGCGGGAGCCGTGGCTGGCGATCGACCCGGAACCGCTCGCGGGCGACCCGGGGTTCGAGCTGCTGCCCGCCCTGGACAACAGGTGGGACGAGGTGGAGGCCGCCGGCGACGTGGCCCGGGCGGTCCTCCGGCGCTTCGACCTGCTGACCGAGGTCCTCGATCTCGACCGCCGTCGAGCGACGGGCTGGACGCTCGGACGCGTCCTACAGAACGCCCTCTGGGACATCGAGGACGGCAAGACAGCCCTGGAACCCGCCCAGATCGCCATCGCCACAACCCTGCTGAAGCATCGGTAAGGGAGTCGAACGATACGGTCGGTGGCGTTGTTCAGGCAGGGTCGGCCGCTATCTCGCCATCCCGCAGACGGTCAGGACCGGCGCGTGGGTCAGGCCTGGGTGGTGGTTATGGGCTTGTTGAGGGCGCTGCCTTTGGCCCACTCGGGGAAGGAGAGTTGCCAGTAGCCCCAGCCGTTCGGCCACTGGAGGCTGCGCTTGGTGCCGGTGATCTTGACGATGTCGCCGCGGTAGGACCAGTGGAAGAACCACTGGGCGTCGGCGGCGGGGGAGCGGACGCAGCCGTGGCTGCAGTTGCGCTTGCCGAGGCAGGTCGGGTCGTCCATGTTCTGGTGGATGTACTCGCCGCTGTTGGAGATGCGCGTCGCCCACGGGACCTTCTCGTCGTACCAGCCGGGGTCGCCCTTCTTCTTGCCCGGCGGGCGCATGCGCTCCAGGCGGACGTGGTCCATGGTGAGGTGGATGCCGCTGGTGGTGAGCAGGTGGTCGACGCCGTCGCGCTGGACGTCGCCGCCGGCGCCGAGGCTGACGCCCCAGGTGCGGACGGTGCGGCCGTTCTTCTTCACGTTGAGCCGGTGCGTCTTGGCGTTGATGCTGATGACGTGGGAGTCGCCGACCTTGAAGGTGCGGGTGACGTCCTTGTCGCCGAACACGTCGGCGCCGATCTTCAGGCCGGCGTAGTGGACCTTGACGGTGACGCGCTGGTGGGGCTTCCACGGGTGCTTCGGGCGGAACACCATCGAGGGGAGGCCGTTGAAGGACTCGCCGGCGCTGAGCCAGCGCCAGGCGCCCTCGGTGGGGGTGGTCGAGGAGATCTCGGTGGCGCGCTCGATGGCGGGCTTGGCCTTCTCCGGGACGGCCTTGTTGAACTGGACGAAGACCGGCATGCCGGTGCCGACGGTCTCGTTCTCGCTGGGCACGACGTTGTTGACGCGGGTGGCGGCGGTGGCGCGGCTGGCGCGGAAGGCACTGGTCGCGGTGGTGGACTTGCCCTTGGTGGACGTCGCCGTCGCCGACACCTGGTAGCGGCCGCCGGGCTGGAGCGTCCAGGTGGAGTGCCAGGTCGTCTTGTCGGGGGAGAGCTTGCCGGGGACGTCGGCGCCCTTCAGCTTGACCGAGACCGTGCCGAGCGTGCCGCCGGCGGCCTTCACCGTGACGCCCTGGTCGGGGCGGGCCTTGCCGCTGCCGTTCGCCGGGCTGATCGTCACCTGCGGCGAACCGTCGTCGCCGCCCTTCGCGGTCGCGGCGCCGGTCTGCCCGTCTCCACCGCCGCACGCGGTCGCCAGTCCCAGGACCAGCGCCAACACCAAGGCCTTACCTCGCACCGTGCTCCTTCATCCAGCCCGCCCGCGCGCCGCGGGACGGCAACAAGATCGCTTACGGAACGGCCCTTATTCCCGCCTCGTCCGGAGGGCGCGGCGGCCAGGTGGCGGCGTCCGATCACTTAGGACGTCCATGGTCCCCCGAAGGTTCGCGTTCGGGGGACCATTCGGCGGATCTTTCGTGTTCGCTGACGCTCGGGACGCTCGGTCGATCTTCTCCTCAAGACTGTGGTGCGGCCGGTTAAAGGCGGCGATCCGCGCCCTGACCAGCTGCGATGCTGAGCGTGGCCGCACGTGACGGCCCCCGCAGAGTCACCTCCCGGTGAGTTCTTGTCTGGTGAAGGGACGTGCGATGAGAGCCCAGGGGCTGAGTCCGTCCATCGACTCGGGCGCCGGCCCCGCGGATCTCGCGCCGGCGGACCTCGCCGCCTTCGTCCCGTCGGGGCGCGGCGGCCGGACGCTGTCCGGAATGGGGCCCGCGTGCGTCGCCGTGGTGGACGGATGGGCGATGGCGGTCGGCGTCTCCATGACCCGGGGCGGCGTCGTGGCGGCGCTCGCCGCGCTGGCCGTCGTCGGGGCGAACGCCTCCGGCGGGCTGTACCGGACGCGCCGCAGCCCGTCGCTGCTGGCCGACGGCCCGCCGCTGCTCGCCCGGATCCTCGCCGTCGGCGCCGTCGTGGCGGTGCTGCTGCCGCATCCGGCGGCGGCGCTGCTGTGGGCGGTGGCGGTGGCGGCGACGATGTCGCTCGGGTTCCGCGCGTTCGTGAACGCCGCCGTCCGGACGTACCGGTGCCGCAGGGCGCGGCCGCGGCCGGCGCTCGTCGTCGGGACGGGCGCGACGGCCGCGCACCTGGTCGACATCCTGCGGGAGCGCGGCGAGCTGGGGCTGGCGGCGGTCGGGCAGGTCGCGGCGGGACGGCCCGCGGCGGCGCCGGTGCTCGGGGAGACCGCCGACCTGCCGGCGCTCGTCCAGGAGCACGGGGTCGGGACGCTGGTCGTCGTCGCCGAGGACGTCCACCCCGACCATCTCGGCGCGGTGCTGCGCGTCTCGTTCGGGCTGCCGTGCGAGACCCTGCTCGTCCGGCCGTCGTCGGACGTGGTGCCGGTGGCGGCGGGGCGGTGCGAGTACCTCGCCGGGCTGCCGTGCGCGCGGGTCGACTGGCGGCTGCGCGACCCGGCGGCGCGGCGCGCGAAGCGGGCGCTGGACGCCGTGCTGGGGTCGCTGCTGCTGGTCGTCGCGGCGCCGGTGCTCGCGGTGTGCGCGGTCGCGGTGCGGGTCGAGGGCGGTCCCGGGGTGCTGTTCCGGCAGCGCCGGATCGGGCTCGGCGGCGAGGAGTTCGTGCTGCTGAAGTTCCGGACGCTGAAGCCGGTGGACGAGACGGAGTCCGACACCCGCTGGACGGTCAAGAACGACGCGCGGATGGGGCGGGTCGGCCGGTTCCTGCGCAACACGTCGCTGGACGAACTGCCGCAGCTGTGGAACGTGGTGCGCGGCGACATGAGCCTCGTCGGGCCGCGCCCGGAGCGCCCCCATTTCGTGGAGCAGTTCTCCCGCACCTGCCCCGGCTACATGCTGCGGCACCGCGTCCCGGTGGGGATGACGGGCTGGGCGCAGGTGCACGGGTTCCGCGGCGACACCTCCATCGAGCTGCGGGCGCGGCTGGACAACCACTACATCGACCACTGGTCGTTCGCCGGCGACCTGAAGATCCTGCTGCTGACCGCCCACGCGATGCTCTGCCGGGACTCCGGATGACCGTCCTCGCCGCGCCGTTCCCGGCGACGTGGCCGCCGCGCCGGCCGAGCTGGCTGATCGCGGCGGCGGTGGCGTGCGTCGGGATCCCGCCGGGCGCGCGGGCGTTCGGGCCCGGCGTCCAGGTCACCGCCGGCGATGTGGCGAGCGGCGCGCTGGTGCTCGTCGCCGTGTTCCTGCTGGTCACGGGCCAGGTGGCGCTGCCGCGTGCGGCGTTGCCCGCGTTCGCGCCGCTGGTGGCGGCGCTCGGGATCAGCACCGTCCACTCGGCGGACATCGAGACCAGCGTGGTCGGCTTCGTCCGCGACCTCCAGGTGTTCGTGCTGGTGCCGCTGGCGGTGGTGCTGCTCGTCCGGGACCGCCGCGACCTCGTGATCGTCCTGTCCGCGCTGCTCGGGCTGGGGCTGGCGGAGGCCGGGTACGGGATCTGGCAGTCGGCCACCGGCAACGGCGCGTCGATGGACGGCCGCAACATCCGGGCCGTCGGCACGTTCGGCGCCCTCGACGTGATGGCGATGTCGATCGTCGCCGGGTTCGCGTTCCTCATCCTGACCGCGTTCGCGCTGACCGCGCCCGGCCGCGCCGCCGCGCGGGCGCGCGGCCTCGCCGTCCCGGCGGCGCTGGCGGGGCTCGGCGTGCTGGCCGCCGCGCTCGCGTTCGCGCTGAGCCGCGGCACGTGGCTCGCGCTCGGCGCCGCCGCCGTCCTCATCCTGGTGGTCTTCGACCGGTGGACGGCGGTCAAGGTGCTGACCTGCTGCGGCGCCCTGATGGTCGTGCTCGCCCTGGCGGGCGGCGGCGGGCAGGCCGTCGTCGAGCGGTCCAAGTCGATGGCCGCGTCGATCACCCAGCCCGACCAGTCCGTGGACGACCGGTACAACCTGTGGGCCGCCGCCGTCCGGATCTGGGAGGACCACCCGGTCACCGGCGTCGGCGTGAAGAACTTCCCGGCCTACCGCGACACCTACGCCGGCATCGAGCTGTCGTCCGGCAGCGAGACCGACGACCCCGTGAACGGCTACGTGCGGCAGCCGCTGCTGTCGCCGCACAACCAGTACCTGCTGTTCCTGTCCGAACAGGGCGCGCTGGGCCTCGCCGGGTTCGGCGCGCTGCTCGCCGTGCTCGTCGCCGGGCTGTGGAGGCGCCGCGACGTCCGCGACCCGTGCTGGCTCGCGGGCACCGCGCTGCTGGCGTTCCTCCTGATCAACTTCCTGTACGCGGACATGGGCGGGCCGACGTGCGCGCTCACCGCCATCGTGATCGGCGCCGTCGCGGTGCGCTCCTTCGGGACGGTCCGGGCATGACGGCGGGGGCCGGCTCCGTCGGGCGCGCCGCCGCGCTGTCGGGCGTGCTCATCGCCGCGGGCACCGCGCTCGGGTTCGCGCGCGACCTGGTGATGGCGCACATGTTCGGCGCGAGCGGCAGCACCGACGCGTTCCTCGTCGCGTGGACGATCCCGGAGACGGTGTCGCCGCTGCTCATCGAGGACGCGATGGCGCTGCTGATGGTCCCGGTCGTCACCCGCCTGCTGGCGCGCGGCGACGGGCTGCGCCCGCTCGTCGGCTCGGCGCTGCCGCGCATGGTGTTCTGCCTGGCGCTGGTCACGCTGACGCTCGTGGCCGCGGCCCCGGTCGTGGTGGACGTCCTGGCGCCCGGCCTGGCCGAGGACGGATCCGCCGTGATGTGCGTGCGGCTGACGGCCGTCACCGTCGTGACGTTCGGCGTGGCGGGCTTCATGAGCGCCACGCTGCGCGCCCACCACCGGTTCGGTCCGCCCGCCGCGATCTACGCGGCCTACAACATCGGCATCCTCGCGCTGATCGCGGGCCTGTCCGGCCTCGTCGGGATCACCAGCGCGGCCGTCGGCGTCGCCTGCGGCAGCCTGCTGATGGTCGCGGTCCAGGCACCGGCCTTCGCCCGCTGCCTCCGCGACAGCCCCGCCGTGCCCGCGTCCCCGATGGGCGGTGTCGAGTGGCGGCTCGGGGCCGCGGCGGTGGCGCCGGTCGTCGTCTACACGGTGACGCGGCAGGCGCAGGTGTTCGTCGAGCGGTTCCTCGGCTCGGAGCTATCCGCCGGGTCGATCTCCCAGCTGAACTACGCGCAGAAGGTCGCGCAGGTGCCGATGGTGCTGTCGCTGCTGATCGTGACGGTGACGTTCCCGAGGCTGGCGCGGGCCTCCGCGGACGGCGACACCCGGCGCGTCGCCCGCCGCATCCGGCAGGACCTCGTGGTCGCGAGCGCGATGGTGCTGGCGGCGACCGCGTTCCTGGTGGCGTTCGCGCCCACGGTCATCCGGGTGCTGTTCGAGCACGGCGAGTTCACCTCCGACGACACGGCGGGCACCGCGTCGATCATGCGGGTGTACGCGCTCGGCCTGTGGGGGCAGTCGGCGGTCGGCCTCGCGGCCCGCGCGTTCTTCGCGCAGCGGCGGCCGACCTGGCGGCCCGCCCGCGTCCTCGCGCTGGGCCTCGCCGTCACCGCCGCCGTCGGGAGCGGGTTCGCGGCGTCCGGCGGGACGCTCGCGCTCGCCGCCGCCAACGCCACCGGGATCACGCTCGCCGCCGTCCTGCTGCTCGGCGGGCTGCGGCGCGGCATCGCGCCGCTCGCGCCGCGCCGGATCGCCGCCGACGTGTCCCGGCTGATGCTCGCCGCCGCCGGGGCGTGCGCGGCGGGGGCGCTCGCCGCCCGCGGCCTCGCCGGGGCGCCGGCGCTCGTCCAGCTCGTCGCCGGCGGTGCCGTGGTCACCGCCGCGTTCGCGGTCCTGACCGCCCTGGCGGGACCCGACCTCGTTGCTCCATGGATCGCTTTGCGGTCGCGCGGCGGTGTGCGCGGCCGGACCGAATCGGGGGAGACCAGTGAGCCAGCCGACCGAACCAGCCGGAGTGACCGAACCGGCGAGAGTGACCGGGCCGGAGCGGCCGCCGGAGGTGATCCGGCCGGTTCCGCTGGTGCTGATGTACCACTCGGTCGACCACTTCGATGAGGATCCGCACCTGGTCACGGTGTCGCCGGCCCGGTTCGAGCGGCAGCTCGCCTGGCTGCGCGCCCGCGGCCTGCGCGGCGTCGCGATGGCGGAGCTGCTGGACGCGCACGCCGCCGGGCGGTCCCGCGGCCTCGTCGGGCTGACCTTCGACGACGGCTACGCCGACTTCGCGACGCGGGCCGTCCCGGCGCTGCTGCGGTACGGGTTCGGCGCGACGGTGTACGTCGTGTCCGGCCGGATCGGCACCTACAACGCGTGGGACGACGGCCCGCGCAAGCCGCTGATGACGGCCGACCAGATCCGCACCGTCGCGGGCGCCGGCATGGAGGTCGCCTCGCACGGCCGCCACCACGTCTCCCTCCCCGGGACGGACGACACCGAGCTGCGCGAGGAACTGGAGGAGAGCCGCGCCGCCCTGGAGGAGATCGTCGAGGCGCCGGTCACCGGCTTCGCCTACCCCTACGGGCACGCCACCGCCCGCGAGGTCGAGGCGGTGCGCGCCGCCGGGTACGACCACGCGTGCGACATCCGGCCCGAGGAGCCGTCGCGGCACGCGCTGCCCCGCACCTACATCGGCGACCGGGACGGGCCGCTGCGGCTGCGCGCCAAGGTCGTCCGGCACGAGCTGCGCCGCCGGAGCCACGTGTGACCCGGGTCCTGCACGTCATCACCGGGCTGGAGCACGGCGGCGCGGAACGCCAACTCGCGCTGCTGCTGCGGCACCTGCCGGTCGCCAGCGAGGTCGCGACCCTCACCCGGACCGGGACGCTCGGCGCGGAGATCCGCCGCACCGGCGTGCCCGTCCACGAGATCGGGATGCGCGGCAACCGGGACCTCGCGGCGCTGCCCCGGCTCGCGCGGCTGATCCGGCGCGGCCGGTACGACGTCGTCCACACGCACCTGTACCGGGCGTGCGTCTACGGCCGGATCGCGGCGCGCCTCGCCGGGACGCCCCGCGTCATCGCCACCGAGCACTCGCTCGGCGACGGCCACATCGAGGGACGCGCGACGACGCGCGGCGTCCGGGCCCTGTACCGGGCGACCGAGCGGCTCGGGTCGCTGACCGTCGCGGTGTCGCCGACCGTCGCCGGCCGGCTGCGCGGCTGGGGCGTGCGGCCCGGCCGCATCGTGGTGATCCCGAACGGCATCGACGCCGCCGCGTTCGCGTTCGACGCGGCCCGCCGCGCCGCGACCCGCCGCCGCCTCGGCATCCTCCCGGCCGAGCCCGTCGTCGGCGCCGTCGGACGGCTCGTCCCGACCAAGCGGTTCGACCTGCTGATCGACGCGGTCGCCCGGCTGGACGGCGTCCGGCTGCTGCTCGTCGGCGCCGGGCCCGAGCGGGCCGCCCTGGAGCGCCGCGCCCGCGACCTGCGCGTCCCCGTCGTCTTCACCGGCGGGACGTCGGACGTGGCGGGCGCACTCGCCGCGATGGACGTGCTCGCCGCGCCGTCCGCCCAGGAGACCTTCGGGCTCGGCGTCCTGGAGGCCCTCGCCGCCGGGCTGCCCGTCCGCTACACCGCCTGCCCCGCCCTCGACGACCTCCCGCCCGGCGGGGCCCCCGGCGCGCGCCGCGTGCCCGCCGTCGCCCGCGCCGGGACCTGGAGCGCGGAACTGCGCCGCGCCCTGAACGCGCACCTGAACGCGCACCCGGACCGGACGCGCGTGCCGCCCGCCGTCGCCCGCTACGCCATCGCCGAGCAGGCCGCCGAGATCGCCCGGCTGTACCTGCCCGAGCCGCCCGCCCGCGGGGTCGTTCCGATTCGAGAAAGGGCTCATGATGCCGCCACGTGACGCCAGGAGACGGCCCATCGGCCGCAGGGAGACGCGGACCGTCCGGAGCGGCCCGCTCCGGGCCGCCGCCCGGCGGCTGCGCCGGCCGCTCACCGCCTGCCTGCGGCGGTTCGGCCTGTCGCTCGCGCTCGTGCTCGCCGGGTTCCTCGGCGGGCTCGGCTACGCGCTGCTCGCGCCGACCACCTACACCGCGACGGCGTTCGTCCTCGTCGTGGACGCCGGGGACGGCGGGTCCGGCCCGGCGGCGGTCAGCTTCGCGCAGGCGTACGGCCGGCTCGCGCCGCTGCCGGAGACCCTCGAGTACTCCACGCTCCCGCTGCCGCGGCACGCGCCGGGCGGCACCCGCGAGCACATCCAGGCGTCCACGTCGCCGGACACGCCGCTGATCCGGCTCGCCGGCAGCGCCCGCACGGCCGGCGACGCGGCCGCGTTCGCCAACGCCGCCGCCGACGCGCTCGTCCGGTACGGGACGTCGCACCGCTCCGACACCGGCGTCCGCGTCGCGCTGATGACGCTCGCAGAGCCGCCGGCGGCGCCGTCCTCGCCGAACCTGCCGCTGGGCGTCGCCGCCGGGACCGCGACCGGGGTGCTGCTCGCCGGGCTCGTCGCCGCCGTGATGGCCGGGCGGCGCGGTGCCCGGCGCGGCGCGGCGCCCGCGTCCGCCGCCGTCCCCGCCCCGCCCGCCGCCGACCGGATGGAGGTGAGGTCATGACCGCCGTCGCAGCCGTCCGGTCCGCCACCCCGGCCGTCGAGTGGTCGGCGGAGGTGCACCGGAACGAGCAGGCGCTCGTCACGTTCGCGGACGAACTGCGCGACCTGTACGACCGCAGCCCCGCCGCGACGCCGTTCCAGACCTACGAGTGGCTGAAGTCGTGGTGGGGCTGGTACGGGACGCGGGGGCGGCTGCGGCTCGTCCTCGTCCGCTGCCGGGGCCGGCTCGTCGCGGCGGCGCCGCTGATGGCGGGCACCCGCTACGGGTTCCCGGTGCTGGTCCCGCTGGCCGCCGAGCAGAGCGACTTCACGGACTTCCTCCTCGACCCCGTGTACGGCGACGGCGCCGTCCGGCACCTCACCCGGGCGCTGCTGGACGAGCGGGGCTGGTGCGCGATCGACCTGCGCGAGGTCCGCCCCGGGTCGGCGGCGCACGCGGTCGCCGCGCGGTGGCCGCGCCGGACGTGGCGGGCGCCGTCCTCGGTGTGCCTGGAGCTCCCGGCCGCCGGCATGGACGACGTCCTCGCCCGGCTGCCGGGCCGCACCGCCGGGAAGATGCGCGCGAAGCTCCGCAAGATCGACGTGCGCGGCATCTCGGCCGAGAGCGTCCCGGCCGAGCAGGCCGCGGAGGCCGTGCACGCCCTGCTGGACCTGCACGCCCTGCAGTGGCAGGGCCGCCCGATCAACCCCGAGCACACCCGGGAGCGGTTCCGCCGGCACCTGGCCGAGGCCGCGAGCGGGATGGTCCGGGACGGGCGCGCCGCCGTGCTGCGGTACCGGTGGGACGGCCGGCTCGTCGCCGGCGACCTCGTCCTCATCGGGCACCGGCACGTCGGCGCCTACCTGTACGGCGCGATCCCCGAGCTGCGCGACCGCGTGGACGTCTCGCTGATGATGCTGCGCGAGGACCTCGCCCTCGCCCGCGACCGGCACCGGCAGGGCGTCAGCCTGCTGCGCGGCGACGAACCGTACAAGCTGAAATGGCGGCCGACGCCGGTGCGGAACGAGCAGATCATCCTGGCGCGGACGGCCTCGGCCGCCGCGTTCGCCGGGGTCGTCCGGGCCCGCGCGCGCCTGGCGGACCGGCGGCACGCGGGCAGGCTGCCGGGGAGCGGGCGGGGATCCCATGACTGAGCCGGTGCCGCCGCGCGTCCTGCACGTCAGCCAGCCCAACGCCGGCGGCGTCGCCGTCTATGTCGGGCAGGCGGCGTGCGACCAGCGCAGGCGCGGATGGGACGTGGCGGTGGCCTGCCCGGCGGGCGGCGACCTGCCCGAGCGCTGCATGGCGGCCGGCGTGCCGTGGCTGCACTGGGACGCGGGGCGCGGCCCCGGCCCCGGGGTGCTGCGGGAGGCGCTGCGCCTGCGCGGGCTCGTCCGGACGTTCGCGCCCGACGTCGTCCACCTGCACTCCTCGAAGGCGGGCCTGGCGGGGCGGCTGCTGCGCCGGCCGGGCGGCACGCCGACGATGTTCCAGCCGCACGGCTGGTCGTGGCTCGCCGCGACCGGGCGGCAGGCCGCCGCGAGCCGCCGCTGGGAGCGGCTCGCCGCCCGCTGGAGCGATGCGCTCGTCTGCGTCGGCGCGGGCGAGCTGAGCCACGGCATGGACGCCGGTGTGCGCGGCCCGTACCGGCTCGTCCGCAACGGTGTCGATTTGCGCCGGTTCGTCCCGGCGGACGCGGCGGCGCGGCTGGCCGCGCGGATCCGGCTGGGCCTGCCGACCGGCGCGCCGCTCGCCGTCTGCGTCGGCCGGGTGACCCGGCAGAAGGGGCAGGACGTCCTGGTCGAGGCGTGGCCGTCCGTCGTCGAGCGGTGCCCCGCCGCGCTGCTCGCGATCGTCGGGGCCGGCGGCGACCCGGTGTGGACGCGCCGGGACCGGTCGTCCGGCATCCGGTTCGTCCCGGCGGTGGAGGACCCGCGCGACTGGCTGGCCGCGGCGAACGTCGTCGCGATGCCGTCCCGGTGGGAGGGGCTGCCGCTGATCGCGCTGGAGGCCCTCGCCATGGGACGGCCCGTCGTCGGGACGGACATCCCGGGCATCACGGAGATCGTCCGGCCGGGCCTCGGCGCGCTGGTGCCCGCGGAGGACCCCGGCGCGCTCGCCGCGCAGCTCGCGGTCCGGCTCCAGTGCCCGGAGGCCGCCGAACGGGAGGGCCGCGCGGGCGCCGAGGCATCGGCCGGCTACGACCTCGCGGGGACGCTGGCCTCGCTCGCCGCCGTCACCCGCGAGGTGGCGGCCGGACGCGGCGGCGCCCCCGACGAGGCGCGCGAGGACGCCTCCGGCGACACGCGCGCGGTGGCGGGCGCGCTCGGCCGCACCGGCCTCGCCGGGACCGAGGTCGTGGGCTTCGCCGCGCCGGTCGGCCCCGCGGGCGCGGCCGGCGGGGTGAACGGCGCGTTCGACGGCGACGGCGGCGGTGCCGTCACCCCGCCGAACAGCTCCCGGTAGGCGGCGGACGAGCGGGGGTTGCCGCCGCACGACCACACCCCGTGCGGGCAGTAGTCGGTGATCGACTGGTACACGACGTCGTGCGACATGATCCAGTCGTGCATTCCCCGTACATAATCGGGGTTGTCTGAATTGCGGAACAAGCCCCATTCGGGGAACGACAGCGGCTTGCCGTGCGCGGCGGCGAATTCGGCCTGCGCCCGCAGCCCGTACGGTTCTTCCACGAATTCGGCGAACGACTTCCCGGCCGGCTGGTCGTAGCTGTCGGACCCGATGATGTCGACCGCGTCGTCACCCGGATAGCACTCCGTCCACGGGATCGCGTCCCGGCCGCGCGTTGGCGCGAAATCGAACCGGAAACGCTGGCCCGGCACCGCGCGCATGACCGCGACGATCCGCCGCCAGTACGCCTTCCACGCGCCGGGGTCGGGCGCGCACCGGCCGCCGTAGGACTCCCCGTTCATCTCCCAGCCGAGCACGATGACCGTGTCGCCGGCGCCGAGCGACACCAGCCGCCGGGCCAGCACCCGGTAGTGGCCGTCGAACGCGCCGGCCGCGCCGCCGCGCAGCAGCGAGCGCAGCACCGGCACCGGGAGCCACCCCTCGTTCGGGGCCATCATCGGCACGTTGACCACCAGTTTCCGCCGCGGATCGGCGGACTTCCAGTGCGCCCACGGCGCCAGCAGCCCCCACGGGCCCTCGATCCCGCGCCAGTCGTCGCCCGGCAGGTAGGTGCGCCCGACCGTCACCGTCGAGCCGAGCCACCGCTGGAACCGGCCGACCCGCGCCACCCCCTCCGGCCCGGAGCCGAGGAAGGCCCCGAGCGGCACGTAGGACGGCGCCTTCTGGACCGACTGCGAACGCGCCCACGGCACCGCGGCGGAGGTCGCCAGCAGCGCCAGGAAGGCGAAAACCGCCAGAACCGGCGGGAGCGGACAGAAGGGAAGCGGCCTTTTCCGGCGCGGCTCGAATGGCCGCCCCGCTGAATGGATATCGGCAGCTCGCATGCGTATTGTATGCCCGTGGAGGTCCGCCGCGGAAAAGCCGTCCGGACGGAAAGAGCAAAGAATTTACGTTAGGAAGGGTGTCGTGCGCATCAATCCCTGGGAATGCGGCTGACCGCATGTTCTTCGACACGCGGACCCCGCCGCGCACGCGCCTCGACCCCGGCCTGCCCGTCCTGCTGCTGCGCACCGACCGCAACTTCTTCCACCACGGGACGCTCGCGGCGATCCGCAGCCTCGGCCGCGCCGGGGTGCCCGTCCACGCGATCATGGAGGGGCCGGCCAACCCCGCGTCCCGGTCCCGCTACCTGCACCGCGGGGAGCCGTGGGCGCCGCCCGCCGCGCACCCCGCCGCGCTGGTGGACCACCTGCGCGCGATCGGCGACCGGATCGGCCGCGGCACCCTCCTGGTCCCGATGGACGACGCCGGCGCGATCTTCGCCGCCGAGCACGCCGACGAGCTGCGGCCCCGCTTCGTCCTCCCCCGCCAGGACCCGGACGTCCCCCGCCGCGTCGCCGACAAGGCCCGGCTGCTGGAGGCGTGCGAGAAGTACGGCATCACCTGCCCGCCGAGCCACACGCCCGAGTCCGCCGCGGACGTGGAGGACGCCGCCGCCGCGCTCGGCCTGCCGCTGATCGCCAAGTGGGCGCGGCCGTGGCGGCTCGGCCCGGGGATGCGCAGCACCACGCTCGCCGGCACGCTCGGCGAGCTGCACCGGCTGTTCGCCGCCACCCGCGACCGCGACCCGGACGGGGACGCCGGCCCGCTGATCCTGCAGCGCCGCGTCCCGCCGGCCGGCGGCGACTGGTTCTTCCAGGGCTACTTCGACGCGAACCTCGACTGCCTGTACGGCGCCACCGGCCGCAAGCACCTCGCGCACCCGCCGCAGGCCGGGCACACCGTGTCCGGCGAGTGGGTCGCCAACGCCGAGCTGGAGCGGCTCGCCGTGCGGATCGTCCGGCTGCTCGGCTGCCGCGGCCTCGTCGACCTCGACTTCCGCCTCGACGCGGGCAGCGGCGGCTACCACCTGCTCGACTTCAACCCCCGGATCGGGGCGCAGTTCCGCCTGTTCACCGACCGCAACGGGCTCGACCTGGCCCGCGTCCTGCACCTCGACCAGTCGGGCCGCAGCGTCCCGGACGCGCGCCCGGCGCTCGGCCGCACCCTGCTGGTGGAGAACCACTACCTCCAGCAGTCCGCCGGACGGGCGCTGCTGCGCGCCGGGACCCTGCGCCCGCTGCGCGCGGCCGACGAGTTCGCCTGGTACGCCCGCGACGACCTGCAGCCCTTCCTCGCGCTGGGCAGGCGCGGCGCGCTGCGGGCGGTCGAGCGGTTCCGCGCCAGGTAACACAACGAACACACGGGGGAGAGAGACATGAGCGACTCGGTCAGCGACGTCGTGATCGCCGGCGCCGGGCCCTACGGCCTGTCGACCGCCGCGCACCTGCAGAACCTCGGGCTCGACGTCCGGATCGTCGGCGAGCCGATGCGGTTCTGGGAGGCGGGCATGCCCGAGGGCATGTTCCTGAAATCGGAGCCGTTCGCGTCCAACCTGGGGGCGCCGCAGCCGGGCCTGCGGTTCACCGACCGCCATCCGGACTGGCGGCTCGGCCAGCCGATCCCGCTGGACACCTTCATCGAGTACGGCCGCTGGTTCGCCGCGGCGGCCGTCCCGCAGCGCCCCGACGACCGGGACGCGCAGGTCGTGAACGTCGAGCGGGGCGGCGCGGGCGGCTACGCCGTCACGCTGTCCACCGGCGAGACGATCGCGGCGCGGGCCGTGGTGCTCGCGGTCGGCGTCGGCCCGTTCGCGCACCTGCCGGACGAGCTGGCGGGCATGCCGTCCTGGCTCGTCTCGCACAGCAGCGCCCACCGCGACCTCGCCCTGTTCGCCGGCAAGGAGGTCGCCGTCATCGGCGCCGGGCAGTCGGCCCTGGAGACGGCGGTGCTGCTGGCCGACGCCGGCGCGCACCCGCACGTCATCGCCCGGCGGCCCCGGCTCGACTGGAACACCGTCCCCGAGGAGCACCGGTCGGCGCGCGACCGGCTGCTCGGCGGCCCCCGCTCCGGCCTCGGCACCGGCTACCGCACCTGGCTGTGGGCCGAGCGGCCCGGCCTCGTGCGCTACCTGCCGGAGGGGACGCGGCGCCGGATCGTCCGCGAGACGCTGCCGCCGGCCGGGTCCTGGTGGCTGCGCGACCGGCTGGACGACCGGGTCCGCGTCTCGACGGGCCGCCGCCTGGCGAAGGCGGTGGAGCAGGAGGACGGCATCGCGCTCACCACCGTCGACCGCCGCGGCCGCCGCCAGGTCACCGAGGTCGAGCACGTCCTCGCCGCCACCGGGTTCGTGCCCGACGTCGGCCGCCTCGGCATGCTCGCCCCGGCGCTGCGCGGCGCCGTCGCCACCCGCTACGGCGCCCCCGTCCTCAGCCGGGACTTCGAGGCGTCCACCCCGGGCCTGTACTTCGCCGGCCTGGCCGCGGCCCCGACGTTCGGGCCCGTCATGCGCTTCGTGCACGGCGCCGCCTTCACCGCGGGCCGCATCTCGCGGCACATCGTCCGCCGGGCCCCGCGCGTGCTCCCGCCCGCGTCCCGCCGGCCGGACGTCCTCGAATCGGACACGTCCCACCGCTGACCCCCGTCGACCCGTCCGCCTCCAGGAGCGCCACCACCCTCCTGGAGGCGGGCGCTTCTCCGCGGCCTGCCGGGCCGGGATAAGGATTTTCCCCCGGTGGTGGTGCCTTTCCGCACCAGCCCCGCGGGACGGCGGCGTCAGTGGCCCGCCGGGCGGGCGCGGCGGCGGGAGCGGTCGGCTCGGGCGGTCGCGACGGCCCATTGGCAGCGCCAGTAGAGGGTCCATGCGAGCGATCGCACGCGGTGGGTGCGGGGGCTCTGAGCGGCGGGGACGGCGGCGAGCACCATGCGGTCGAAGTCGGCGCGGGTGATGAAGCGGTGCGCCTCGCGGCGCGGCGGGCGGCGCCGCCGCGGCGGGCGGAGGCGGCTGGTCGTGCGCGAGGGGTCGAACATGGGAACTCCTCGGGGAGCGGTCCGGTAACCGACCGTTCACCGACTGTAGCGCACTCGATACCGGGTCCCATACTTCTCCCCGGCTGTCGGAGGAGGAGTGCCGCCGTCCCGGCGAGCCCCGGCAAGAACCGGCAAAGCGGGCGTCGACCGGCCGGAAAGGCGAGCCCGGTAAAAGGCGAATTCATGGGCCGGTAAATGATCGCGGGACACGCCGTGGAAAAGGACGGCGTCTCCGTGCGGCCGCCGGTTCCGGTGTTACGTTCGAGCGGACCTCGATTCGACGGCAAAGGGGAACCGGCAGTGCTTTCCGTACCGATCCGGCGCGGGGCGATCCGCCCGCAGGATCGGCCGCGGCATGCGCTCGTACCCGCTCTCCTGCGCCTCGCCGCCATCGCCGGCCTCGCGATCGCCGGCTGGATCGTGCTCTCCGCGCTGTACGGCAGCGCCGACGCGGCCGAGCGGCCGGCGCGGCAGGCCCCCGCGCAGGCCGGCGATCCGGGTTACGCGACGGTCCGGCACTTCACGTCCCGGCCCGGCTGGGACGCGATGGCCGAGGACGCGCGCGAGGTCGGCGACCACCCGATGCGGTACGTCCAGTCGCGGCGGCACGACCTGTTCGACGACAAGGACAGGGCCGTCCGGCAGGTGCGCCGCCTCGCCGACGACGCCGGGGTACCGCGCGTCCGGATACCGGACGTGCGGCCGAAGCGGCCCGTCGTCAAGGGGCTCGTGCACCGGGTGACGGACCCGCGGCCCGCACCCCGGCCGGCGGCCGACGCGCCGCCGCGGCCGGCCGAGCGGCCGGACGGGCACGCCGCCTCCCCGCACGCCGCGGCGCGCAAGGCGCCCAGCGCGGCCGGGCACACCGCCGCCGCCTCCGGGGCGCCCGCGCACCGGGTGACGGACGACTGCATGGGCTGCCTCGGTGACCAGGAGTCACCCGCGCACGCGCCCGTGACGCCCGCGCCCGACGCCCCCTCGGGCGGCGGCTCGACGAGCGGGCACCCGCTCGTCCCGGTCGCCGACCTGCCGCACCGCCGCGGTCCCGCGGCACCGCCGGCCGTGGACGCGAGCACGTTCCACCGCACGGCGCTGACCGACGTGGCCGCGCCCGGCGGCCCGTCCGTCGTCCCGGACTAGCAGTCCCCAGGCGAGCGCTCCCGCGACGAGCGCTCCCCGGCCCGGCACCCGGGCCCGCACCGGCCGCTGAGCCGGGTTCCCAATGATCTTTCCTCGATGAGCGACGGCCGCGCATGGCCGCCGCCGGGCTGCGCCACCCCAGCGGGTCGCGCAGCGATCACCACCGATGCAACAGACAGGAGCAACACATGCGCATGTGGGCACGCAACACGAGCCGCGCGGCCCTGGTGGCCGCGGGCGCCGTCGCGATCGGGGCCGCCTTCGGCTCCGGCGCGGCCATCGCCGACACGACCGCGCCGGACGGCGGCCCCGCCGCCGCGGGCGCGTGGCAGGCCCCGGCCGAGCGCGCCGCCGCGGCCCGGTACGGCGGCGGGGGCGGTGACATGAAGACCTCGGGCACCTTCTCGATCGGCGGTGGCAACCAGGTCTTCGCGCCGATCACCCTTCCGATCGACGTCTGCGGCAACTCGATCGCGATCGTCGGGCTGAGCCGGGCGCAGTGCAAGGGCGGCGCGAGCGTCTCGTCCGGGGGCCACGGGCACCACGGCTACCGGACGGCCGAGCCCGCCTGGGGCGGCGGCGGCTGGGACGGCGGAGGCGGCCACGGGGGCATGGAGACCTCCGGCAACTTCAGCATCCTCGGCGGCAACCAGGTCTACGCGCCGATCACCGCTCCGGTGAGCGTGTGCGGGAACTCGGTCGCGATCGTCGGGATCTCGGAGGCGCAGTGCAAGGGCGGCGCGTCCGTCGAGCGCGGCGGCAAGCCCCCGAAGATGCGGACCTCGGGCAACTTCAGCATCCTCGGCGGCAACCAGGTGTTCGCGCCGATCACCGCGCCGATCAGCGTCTGCGGGAACTCCATCGCGGTCATCGGGATCTCCCAGGCGCAGTGCAAGGGCGGCGCGTTCGTCGGGGACGGCGGCGAGGAGCTGCCGCCCACGCTGCGGACGCCGCCCGTGAAGAAGAAGCACAAGAAGCCGTACAAGCCGTCCAAGCACCGTCCGGCGGCCAAGCACAAGAAGCTGCCCTCGACGCTGCGTCCGGCCAACTCCCGCATGGCGGGACCGATCCCCGGCTCGGAGGGCGGGGACAGCCTGGGCCCGGTGAAGAGGGCCATCAACACGCTGAAGAAGTTCGTCCCGCTGCCGGGAGTGGACGTCTCGCCGGGCGAGGTCGGGCCGAAGCTGCCGACCGACGGCGAGATGCCGGTCCGGGTCGGCACGCCGGTCCTGCACTGAGCCGGAACCGGCGCGGATGACGATCCGCGGCCGGTGAACCGCGGTGAGGGGGCGGCAGACGTGCCGTCCCTTCCCCACGGCAGAGCACTCCAGACCGATTGGGGCGAAACCATGCTCGACCGAGAATCGTTCGGCGCGGTGGCCGTCGCCGTGTGCTGCGGCGCGTCCGTGCTGGGCGTCTCCCAGATGCCCGCGCAGGCCCGGGCCCAGGTGCAGGCGCAGGCGACCGCCCAGGCGGCGCCCGCGCGCGCCGCGTCGGCGGTGGCCCGTGCGCGCCCGAAGCGGGGCGCGCTGATCGGGCAGATCCGGATCAAGCGGATGCGGCTGAAGGCGCCGGTCCGGGAGGGCGTCGGCCAGGCGGTCCTGCGCCGCGCCGTCGGGCACTACCCGGGGACCGGCCTTCCGGGCCGCGACGGCAACACGGTGCTGCTCGGCCACCGGACGACCTGGCGGCACCCGTTCAACAAGCTCGACCGGATGCGGCGCGGCGACCGGATCGTCCTGCGCGTGGGCCGCGTGACCTACGTGTACAAGGTGCGCACCAAGCGCGTCATCAAGCCGCGCGACCGGCGCGTCCTGGAGCCGGTGCCGTTCAAGCGGGCCAGCGCCCCGAACGGGCAGTACCTCACGCTCATCACCTGCACGCCCAAGGGCTCGGACGCCCGCCGGCTCGTCGTCGTGGGCACGCTCCAGTCGAAGCGCTGACCGGGGCCCCGAAACGCAGTACCCAGGCCGGACGGTGGACGACGTGGTGCGGCTCCGCGTCGTTCACCGTCCGCCGTAGAGGGCGATCAGGCCGTCGTAGTCGCCCTTGCCGAGGGTGGTGGGACTGGTGTCGCAGGAGGCGAGGGCCGGCGCCATGGTGAGGTTCTCGTGCTCGATGCCCTCGACGTGGGTCAGGCCGAAGACATGGCCCGCCTCGTGCGTGGCGACCGCCTCGGCGGAGTAGGCGCCCGCCGGGCACGTCCCGCTCGTCCACCACTTCTTGCCGCGCACCTGCAGCGCCATGTCGGTCTCGACCGTCGTCGACCCGAGGTGCCAGGTGCAGGTGGCGGCGAGGACGTCGTTCTCCGCGCTCTGCAAGGACAGCCAGCCGAAGGTGTTGACGCGGTCCCGTTTCGCGCAGGCGGCGGCGCTGGTCACGTTCGGCGGCCGGTTCCCCTGCCCGGCGTAGCGCGCACCCACGTCCGGCAGGGGCGCGAAGCGGCCGCCGTTGCAGTCGGTATGGGCGTTCACCATGTTGGACACGCCCGTCGCTATGGGCCCCCTGGGCAGCCCGGCCGTGCCCGCGTAGTAGTGCCACTGGACGGCGGTGCCCTTCCGCCACTTGCTCGGCCCGGCGCGGTGGGCGCCGTCCGCGCAGGCCGACGCCGGCGCCCGGAAGGCGCGCGGCCGGCCGTGCGGCGCCCGCCCGCCGCGCGTCCCGATGGTGACCAGGCCGGCCCGCTCGTCCACCCGGATGCGCAGCTCGGCGCCGCCGTCGGTGCGCAGCGCGTGCGCGACCAGCGAGGTCCCGTCGGACGGGACGACCGCGGTGAGCCCGTTCGCGCCGCGCACCGCACGGCCGCGCAGATCGCAGTCGGCGATCTTCACCCGCTGCGGCATCGTGCGGGCGGACAGTGTCCCGCCGGGCTTGCACCACGCGGGCGCCCGCCGCGGTTCGGCGAGGGCCGTGCCGGTGAGCAACGTGCCGGTGAAGCCCGTGCCGGCGAGCGCGGCGGCGGCCGCTGCGGCCCCCGCCCTCAGGGCCGCCCGTGGAAAGTCGCGCATGGCAGTTTCTCCGATGTTCGAGAGCGTGCTCTGGCAGTCTTTCTTGGGCGCGGGAAAGGGAAACGGGCGCATTCTAAAATGATCACCATAATGAGGCTGTGTGTGTTCCGCGATGGTGGCCCCGATCGACATTTATGGAGAAAAGGCCGACGCGGCTCCCCGAAGTGGTCTGCCACCTGTGGGTAAATCATCCCCCATAATCCCGTAAACGTGTTTATTGCGCCCCCATACGGAAAAGCCGTGAGTAATCCGGCAACTCGGGATCAAACAGAACACCGTTGCCGCGAGGCGGGTGCCGTACCGGCTCCCCCCGCAGTCCCCCGTCCGCCCGGCAGCGTTCAGGAAGCAGAGGTGTTCAACGTGCAGACGCAGACACAGGTGCGGGAACTGATGGGCATGAGCGTGACCGACACCCACGGGACCAAGGTCGGCACGATCAAACAGGTCTACCTCAACGACGACTCCGGCTCCCCGGAGTGGGTGACCGTGCACACCGGATGGTTCGGCATGCGGGAGAGCTTCGTCCCGCTGTCCGGCGCGCGGAAGAACCAGGACATGCTGCAGGTCCCGTACGACAAGGAGACCATCAAGGGCGCTCCGAACGTCGACGCGGACGAGCACCTGTCGCACGCGCAGATCGTGGACCTCTACCGCCACTACGGCGTACGTCCCCCGGGCGGGCGCCGCGAGGGCCGCGAGGGCGAGGACGCGGCCAGGACGGCCGGTGAGCGCGGGCTGACCAGCGAGGGCAGGACCGGCACGTCCGGCACGACCGGGTCCGGCGGGCCGGCCGCCGCGGCGGGCACCGCCGGGGCCGCGGGCACGGCGGGCGCCGCCGGCATGGCCGTCCGGCCCGACAAGGACAAGGACCGGGACAAGGACCGGGACAAGGAGGCGCGCGGGCAGACCACCATGCCGCCGCAGTCGGCGCGCGAGGGCGCCGAGGCCCCGATGACCGAGATCACCCGGTCGGAGGAGCAGATGCGCATCGCCACCGAGCGGCACGAGGCCGGCCGCGTCCACGTGCACAAGTACGTGGACACGGAGATGGTCGAGCGCACGATCCCGGTCTCGCACGAGGAGGTCAGGATCGACCGCGAGCCGATCGTGGGCGGCGAGGCGGACCCGAAGATCACCATCGCCGAGGGCGACCACGAGATCATCCTCTACGAGGAGCGCCCGGTCATCGCCAAGGAGACCGTCCCGGTCGAGCGCGTGCACGTCCGCACCGAGCGGGTGCAGGACGAGCAGACGGTGCGCGGCGAGCTCCGCAAGGAGCGCATCGAGGTCACCCGCGACGAGGGCATGCGCTCCGAGGGCGGCAAGGGCGAGCGGGGGACCGGCCGCGGGGAGCGCGGCCGCCCGTCCACGTGAGCCCTCCGCCGGCGGCGGGCACGGCGGCGCGCCGCCGCGCCCCGCCGGCGGCGACGACTCGGTCCCGAGCAGGGCACGCGCCACACCGGATGGCGAGCGTCCGGGCCGGCTGATCACCCGCCAGCCGCCCGGGCGCTCGCGCGTCCGGCGACCGGCGTGCTCGCGAGGCGGCGGCGTGCGGCTCGGGTGGCCGGACGTGGCCAGGGTGACCGTGGTGCGGATGCGCTCGCGCCGGCCGGGCGGCGTGGCGGTG
Source organism: Actinomadura sp. NAK00032 (assembly GCF_013364275.1). NCBI lineage: Bacteria > Bacillati > Actinomycetota > Actinomycetes > Streptosporangiales > Thermomonosporaceae > Actinomadura > Actinomadura sp. NAK00032. The sequence continues at coordinate 762,904 of NZ_CP054932.1, forward strand.
GCGATCATGCCCGCTGCCCGTCCGACCGGCTTCGTTCGGTGCGGTTCAACGTGTGGATTCAGTGCCCGTCAACCCCCCTTCCCCGGTTTTCACGGGCCTCCGGTGACCAATGGGCAGGTTTGTTGACAGCTGCGGGGAGCCGGGGGAGGTTCCTGGGAGACGACGTCGCCGCGCGCGGAGGTCGTGGCCGATCCGGGCGTGCCGCGACCTCCGCGCCCGGCCGCGCGCGGTCCGCCGGGCCGCGCGGCGTCCTCGGAGCGACCCAGGAGGGACGACTTGCGACACCCCCACAGCCGCGTCATCGCCACCCGGATCGGGCGATCACTGGTCGCGCTCGCGACCATCGCCGCCCTCCCGTCCGCCATCGCGGCGCAGCCCGCGCAGGCCGACGGGCCCCCGGCCTACCTCAACGCCCGCCTCTCCACCTCCGCCCGGGTGAGCGACCTGCTCGGCCGGATGACGCTGGAGGAGAAGGTCGGCCAGATGACCCAGGCCGAGCGCGGCGCCATCGACGGCGACCGCGACCAGATCACCGCGCTGGCACTGGGCTCGGTGCTCTCGGGCGGCGGGTCGGTGCCGGCCGACAACACCCCGTCCGGCTGGGCGGACATGGTGGACGCCTACCAGTCGAAGGCGCTCGCCACCCGGCTGAAGATCCCGCTGCTGTACGGGGTCGACTCGGTGCACGGCCACAACAACCTCGTCGGCGCGACGGTCTTCCCGCACAACATCGGGCTGGGCGCGACCCGCGATCCCCGGCTCGTCAAGGAGGCGGAGCAGATCACGGCCGTCGAGACCAAGGCGACCGGCCCGCAGTGGGTGTTCGCGCCGTGCGTCTGCGTCAGCCGCGACCTCCGCTGGGGCCGGACGTACGAGTCCTTCGGCGAGGACCCGCGGCTGGTGAAGGAGATGGCGGTCGCCATCGAGGGCTTCCAGGGCCGCCATAAGCGCGACATGGCCACGAACCGGCACGTCCTGGCGACGGCGAAGCACTTCGCGGGCGACGGCGACACGGTGTTCGGCTCGTCCACCAGCGGGACGTACACGATCGACCAGGGCGTCACCGTCACCGACCGGAAGACGTTCGCGAAGATCGACCTGTCGCCTTACGTCACCGCCGTCCACAGGTACGGCGTCGGCAGCATCATGCCGTCGTTCTCCAGCGTCGACTGGACGGAGGACGGCGTCGGCAACCCGGTCAAGATGAGCGCGCACAAGGAGCTGCTCACCGACGTCCTCAAGAAGAAGATCGGCTTCGACGGGTTCCTGATCAGCGACTGGGAGGCCATCCACCAGATCCCGGGCGACTACGCGACGCAGGTCCGGACGTCGGTCAACGCCGGCATGGACATGTTCATGGAGCCCTACAGCGCCCCGCAGTTCGTCCAGACGCTGATCGCCGAGGTGAAGGCGGGACGCGTGCCGATGGCGCGCATCGACGACGCCGTCCGGCGCATCCTCACCGCGAAGTTCGAGATGGGGCTGTTCGAGCACCCCTACACCGACCGCGGCCTGGCCCCGTCGATCGGCTCGCCGCGGCACCGGGCGGTCGCGCGGGAGGCCGTCGCGAAGTCGCAGGTCCTGCTGAAGAACTCGCGGCGCGCGCTGCCGCTGCGCGGGAACGAGCGGATCTACGTGGCGGGCGTGAACGCCGACGACATGGGCAACCAGGCGGGCGGCTGGACGGTCACCTGGCAGGGGTCGTCCGGTGACATCATCCCCGGCACCACGATCCTGGAGGGCATCAAGCAGAACTCGTCCCACGTCACCTACAGCGCGGACGCGTCGGCGCCGATGTCCGGCAATGACGTCGGCATCGTCGTGGTGGGCGAGACCCCGTACGCGGAGGGCGTCGGCGACGTCGGCAACGGGCACACGCTGAACCTGTCGGACGCCGACAAGGCCAACATCGACAAGGTGTGCGCCGCGATCCGGACCTGCGTCGTCCTCGACGTCGCGGGACGGCCGCAGATCGTCACCGACCAGTTGTCCGCGATGGACGCGTTCGTCATGTCCTGGCTGCCGGGCAGCGAGGGCGCGGGGGTCGCGGACGTCCTGTTCGGCAAGCGTCCCTTCACCGGCCGCCTGCCGGTGACGTGGCCGCGCAGCGAGGCCCAGGAGCCGATCAACATCGGCGACCGCGCGTACCGGCCGCTGTTCCCCTACGGCTACGGCCTCCGCACCCGTACGGGGCACCACCACTGATCCGCGTCCACCACCACTGACCGGCATCCCCGCCGAGGGCCGGCCGCCCACCACCCCTTGGGTGGCCGGCCCTGCTCGTCCTGTTGCGTTCGTCCCGTTTTGTTCGCCGCGTTTTGTTCGCCGTGCGCCGTTTATCGCGCACGGGCCGGGAGAGGCTGCCTCCGTGGAAGGGAGGCCCGAGTGGACGGGGAGCCGCGGACGGCGTTCGTGCTCGGCGGCGGCGGCGTCCTCGGCGCGCACGAGGTCGGCATGCTGCGGGCGCTCGCGGAGAGCGGCGTCCGGCCGGACCTCGTCGTCGGGACGTCCATCGGCGCGCTGAACGGCGTGTTCGTCGCGGCGGAGCCGGACACGGCCGTCGAACGCCTCACCGCCCTGTGGTCGGACGACTCCGTCCGCGAGGTGTTCGGCTCGCGGGTGTGGTCGCGGCTGTGGACGCTCGCCCGCTCCGGCACCCACCTGCACTCCAACGAGCCGCTGCGCCGCATGCTGGACGAACTGCTCCCCGCCCGGACGTTCGAGGAACTGGAGATCCCGTTCCAGTGCGTCGCCGCGGGGATCGAGACGGCGATGGCGCACTGGTTCACGTCCGGGCCGCTGCCGCCCGCCGTGCTGGCCTCCTGCGCCGCGCCCGGCCTGCTGCCGCCCGTCCGGATCGAGGACCGGCACTACTTCGACGGCGGGCTCGTCCACAGCATCCCGGTCGGCCGGGCCGTGATGCTCGGCGCGACCACGGTCTACGTCCTGCACGTCGGGCGCATCGAGCGGGACCTGCCGCCGCCGCGCCGCCCGTGGGAGGTCGGCCTGGTCGCGTTCGAGATCGCGCGCCGGCACCGGTTCTTCGAGGAGATGGCGACCCTGCCGGACGGGCTGGCGGTGCACGTGCTGCCGGCGGGCGGGACACCGAAGAAGGCCGGTGTCGACCTCGCCCAGATGCGCTACAGGAACGTGTCCGGGATACGGGCTCACATCGAACGCGCCTACCAGGCATCCTTGGAGTACCTCAAAGAACGAGCGTGACATGCCTCCCGTCCCCCTCCGCCGCCTCCTCTTCACGCCGCTGCTGTTCGCCTTGACCCTGCTGGTCGTCGTCCTGTTCCCGGTCGCCTTCGCGGTGACCTCGCTGACCGGACGGGGCCGGTGGCGGGCGCGCCGGCTGCTGTGGTTCGCGCTCGCCTGGGGCACCCGCGAGTCGGCCGCCGTGCTGGCGTGCGGCCTGCTGTGGCTCCGCCGCCGGACCCGCGACGACCGGCACTACGACGTCATCCGCCGCTACGTCGCGGGCCTGTACGGGACGGCCCAGCGGCACCTCGGCCTGCGCGTGGAGATCACCGGCGAGGGGGCGGAGCCGCCCGGCGACCGGCCGCTGATCGTGCTCAGCCGGCACGCCGGGCCCGGTGACGCGCTGCTGCTCGTCCACCACCTGCTGACCGACTACCGGCGGCGGCCCCGCGTGGTCATGAAGGCGCAGCTCCAGCTCGACCCGTGCATCGACATCGCCGCGAACCGCATGCCGAACGTGTTCGTCACCCCCGGCGGCGGCGCCGTCGACGACATCGGCCGGCTCGCCGCCGGGCTCGGCCCGCGCGACGCGCTGCTGATCTTCCCGGAGGGCGGCAACTTCTCCCCGGCGCGGCGGCGCCGCGCGATCCGGCGGCTGGCCCGGCTCCACCGCACGGACGAGGCCGCCCGCGCCGCCGCGATGCCCAACCTGATGCCGCCCCGGCCCGGCGGCGTGCTGGCCGCGCTCGACGCCGCACCGGACGCCGACGTGGTGTTCGTCGCGCACACCGGCCTCGACGACATGGCCACGGTCGGCGACATCTGGCGGCGCATCCCGCTCACCGCCCCCGTCCACGCCCGCTGGTGGCGGATCCCCGCCGAGGACGTCCCGGACGGCCGGGACGCCCGCGTCGACTGGCTGTACCGGGAGTGGGAGCGCGCCGACGCCTGGATCGGCGAGAACCGGGCACCCGCGCCCGGGTGACATCATGGACGCATGGGCGAAGAGGGGTCCGTGCGGGTCGATCTGTGGATCTGGTCCGTGCGGCTGCTGAAGACCCGCTCGATGGCGACGACGGCGTGCAGGGCGGGCCATGTCCGCGTGAACGACGAGCGCGCCAAGCCGTCCACGACGGTGAAGGCCGGCGACACGGTGCGGCTCCGCCATGACGGGCGGGAGCGCGTCGTCGTGGTGCAGAAGATCGTCCGCAAGCGGGTCGGTGCGCCCGCCGCGGCGGAGTGCCTGATCGACCAGAGCCCGCCTCCGCCGCCGCGCGAGGCGCTCATCCCGGTCGGCCGCCGCGAGCGCGGCGCGGGCCGTCCGACCAAGCGCGACCGGCGCGAGCTGGAGCGCGTCCTCGACCGCTACCGCACGCTGAACAGCCCGCCGCCCCGCGACGACGACTGACGCGCGTGCCGTCCGGTCAGACGACGCGCGGCTCGGAGCGGGCGAGGACGGTGCCGCGGGCGTCCAGCGCCTCGGCGGTGACGTTGGGGGAGCGCGCGAGCGTCACGGCGGTCTCGAAGCCGGTGCGCTTGACCGTCCGCGACACGACGGGACGGGCGTCGGAGCCGGTGCGGAAGCGCCACGCGGCCACGGCGGTCGCGCCGTTCCAGCTCGCGTGGACCCGCATCCGGTCGCCCGGCAGCGGCGCCACCGCGACGGCGGGCCGGTCCGCGGGCCGGCCCTCCCAGGCGGCGCGGTAGGCGCGGTACGAGCCGTCGCCGATCCCGGTGATCTCCAGGACGGGCGTCCCGTCGGCGGCGAACTCCGTCATCGCGGGCGTCGACCCCCAGCCGACCAGCGCGTTCCCGTCCGGAAGCGTCTGCAGGTTGCCCATGTACTGCCCGTAGGTCGTGCCGTCGGCGTACTCGCGGACGAGCGACGCCCGCCGGCCCGCCTCGTCCACCCGGAGCACGATGCCGCGCGACGGGCCGTCGCCGACATCGGTGATGTGGTTGTCGAACAGCGTGATCGTCCCGTCCGGCTGCCGGCGGGCGTCGTGCTGCCAGGCGAAGGCCGCGCCGGCCCCGAACGCGAAGTCGCCGCGCCGGCCGCCGAGCCGCCACCGGACGGCGCCGGTGCGCCGGTCGATCGAGTAGACCGCGCAGGTGTTGCGGGCCGAGATCAGCAGGGCCTCGCCGTCGTCCTGCACGGAGTTGACGTGGATCGGGTCGAACACCTTGCCCGGGGTGCCGTTCGTGTCCCTGGTCAGCGGCGTCCGGGTCTCGGCGATGCCGATGTGGTCGAGCGCGCTCCAGTCGAGCAGCACCTCGCCCGTGCGGACGTCGATCTCCTGGACCCGCCCGTCCAGGACGCGGCCCCGGCGCGGGCCGCCGATCGGGCGCAGGTCGGCGGTGACCTCCGGATAGGCGATGACCAGCGCCGTCCCGCGGTCGGTGAGCGCGAACTCGTGCAGGTCGCCGGAGACCCCGTCGCCCGCCCGGACCTCGGCGACCCGCCGGTAGTCGGCGCCGAGGACCACCCCGGTGCCGGCGCCGTGGCCGCCCGTCCGGCGCTCGCCCTCCCAGAAGGTGAGGACGGGCGCGCCCTCGTACTCCTGCACGCGGACATCGGTGACCAACTGCTCGGACTGGTAGATCCAGACCGGTTCGCCCGCGTCGTCGACGATGAGCGCGTCGGCGGTGTCGGTGCCGCGGAACGGGGCGAGGAACAGCAGCCCGGCCGCGGTGCGCCCGAGGCGCCGCGCCTTCAGGCCGGGCGGCGGGACGTCGGGGAGGGTGAGGTAGCGGTCCTGCGCCGCGGGCTCCGCCGCCTTCGGCGGGCGTCCCGCCCCGGCGCCGCTGAGGAGCGCGGCCCCTCCGACCAGCGCCGTTGCAAGGAAACCGCGACGTGTCACGCTCATGCGCCCTGGTCTACCTCCGCTTTCTGAGAACTCGATGAGAATCACGCCGGGCCGTCGGCGAAGCGGCGCTCGGACTCCAGCGCGGACGCCACGTCCCGCGGGTAGGTGCGCCGCGCCCGCACCAGCAGCAGCCCGTTTACCAGCAGTGGGAGCAGCGCCAGCAGGAACGCGCGGTCCAGGCCGGTCGCCGACTCCCGGCCGCCGTCCAGCCGGCCCGACAGCCAGCCGAACAGCACGGGCGCCACCGCCTCCGCCGACATCCGCACGATCGTCCGGATCGCCTCCGCCCGCCCCCACAGCCGGAAGTGGACGACGTCCAGCCGCACCGCGTCCAGCGGCGGGTTCGCGGCGGCGAGCGCCGCGCCCGCGAGCGTGAACAGCGGCAGCGCGATCAGCGCCTCGCCGGTCAGCAGGCCGGGCAGGAACAGCAGCGCCGACACGGTGAAGGCCACCCCGGGGACGTTGACGCGCGCGCTGACCACGCCCCGGCGCACCAGCCGGTCGGCGAGCCGCCCGCCGAACAGCACCCCGCCGAGCGCGGCCAGTCCGATGACCGGGATGAACGCGGACAGCTCACCGCGGCTCAGCGAGTACCGCTCCTGGACGAACACCATCGCGAACGTGCGCAGCCCCGCGAAGAAGAAGTAGCCGATGGCGGACGCCACGATGATGGTCACGTTCGTCCGGATCCGCAGGACGTGCCGTGCCGCCTGGAGCAGCGACATGGTCTCCGGGGCGGCGTCCAGGACGCTGCGCGGGTCCGGCTCGACGTCCGACCGGTCCACCTGCCGCTGGGCGGGCTCCGCGTCGCCCCGGCCGGCGGCGGACGCCTGCGCGCCCCGCGGCGGCTCCGGCAGCATCCGCCACAGCAGCACGGCCAGCGCGAACCCGAGCACCGCGACGAACCAGAACGCGACCCGCCAGTTCAGCAGCGCGGCGATGTTGCCGCCCGCGATCAGCCCGAACCCGACGCCGACCAGTTCGCCGGCCAGGATGCGCCCCCACGTCCCGGCCCGCTCCGCGGGCGGGAACAGGTCGCCGATCAGCGACGCGACCGTGGGCCCCGCCGTCGCCGTCACCGCGCCGAGCGCCACCCGCGACGCCAGCAGCCACTCGTACGAGCTCGCCAGCCCGCCGACGATCATCGCGAGGCTCCACAGCGCGATGCTGCCCGCGAGCAGCGGCACCCGCGGCACCCGGTCGGTCAGCTGCCCCACCGGCAGCGTCGCGATCGCGCCGACCGCCGCCGGCGCGGCGGTGAGGATCCCGACCTGCGTGTTGCCGATGTGCAGGGAGTGGCGCAGTTCCTGGACGATCGCCCCGACGACCCCCGTGTCGGCCGTGTTCAGCGCGAGCACGCACGCCAGCAGCACCACGATGCGGGCCCGCCGTCTCCCGCCGAGCCGGTCCGCGAGGGCGCTGACGGCCCTTTTCCACGGCCGCGGGGTTCGCGCCGATGTCACCAACCACTACTGCCCCTGCACCGTCGGGGTATGTCGCGTCCTACCCGCGCCCAACTGGGGCGACCCGGCGGGACGGACCGTCCGGCACGGCCTAGGGCGCCGGGGGAGCGCCCGGGGCCCGGTCGGCGCGGGCGACGATGGACTGGAGGAGATCCAGCGCGGCCCGTGCCCGGCTCGGGGTGAAGCCGAAGATGTCGCAGATCGCCTGGTAGATGCGGGGCGCGTGCTCGCGCATCGCGTCGCCCTCGGGTGTCAGGCTGACGGTGACCGTGCGCTCGTCGTCGGTGTTGCGCGTCCGGCGCAGCAGGTCCCTCTTCTCCAGCCGCTTCAGCAGCGGCGTCATGGTGCCGTAGTCGAGCTGGAGCCGCGCCACGAGCTCGCGGACGGGAAGGTCACCGTATTCCCACAAAGTCGCCATGACCAGGTATTGGGGATAGGTCAGCCCGAGTGGTTCGAGCAGGGGGCGGTACACGGCCGTCATGGCCCGGGACGCCGCGTGCAGGTTGAAGCACACCATCTCGTTGAGGCGGACGGCGTCGTCCCCCTCGGCCGGTGAACGGTTCACGTCCAGAGCCTAGCAGGCGATTGACTATGGCACTATTTCCTTGTGCACGAGGTAAGTGTAGTTTGACGGCAGGCGCATGATCCGGTGACGCCGCCCCGCGCGGGAGGCGGCCGGCTGATCGGGTGGCGGTGGTGACACGTGTTGCGAGGCCGGCGTGCCGAATGCGCGACGCTCGACGAGCTCCTGGAGTCCGTCCGGGGCGGGGAGAGCCGCGCCCTGGCGATGCTGGGCGAGGCCGGCGTGGGCAAGACCGCGCTGCTCGACTACCTGGTCGACCGCGCGCCCGGCTTCCGGATCGTGCGCATCACCGGCGTCCAGTCCGAGATGGAGCTGGCCTTCGCCGGCCTGCACCAGCTGTGCGCGCCGATGGCGGAGCGGTTCGAGCGGCTCCCCGACCCGCAGTCCGACGCGCTGCGCGCCGCGCTCGGGCTGAGCTCCGGGCGGGCGCCCGACCGGTTCCTCGTCGGCCTCGCCGTCCTCGGCCTGCTCGCCGACGCCGCCCGCGAGCAGCCGCTGCTCTGCGCGGTCGACGACGCGCAGTGGCTGGACCGGGCCTCGGTGCAGGCGCTGGCGTTCGCCGCCCGCCGGCTCCAGGCGGAGTCCGTCGCGATCGCCTTCGCGGCCCGCGAGCCGGACGGCATGCCGGAGCTGGCCGGCGTGCCGGAGCTGGCGGTCGGCGGGCTGCCCGACGAGGACGCGCGGGCGCTGCTGCGCTCCGCCGTCACCGGCCCCTGGGACGAGCAGGTGCTGGACCGGGTCGTCGCCGAGGCGCGCGGCAACCCGCTGGCGCTGCTGGAGCTGCCGAAGGAGTTCGCCCCGGCCGAGCTGGCGGGCGGGTTCGGCGTGCCGAGCGCGGCGGGCCTCGCCGGCCGCATCCAGGAGATCTACGAGCGGCGCGTCGCCGGGCTCCCGCCGGCGGCGCGGCTGCTGCTGCTCGTCGCGGCTGCCGAGCCCGGCGGCGAGCCGGTGCTGCTGTGGCGGGCCGCGGACCGGCTCGGCGCCGGCCTGGAGGCCGCCACGCCCGCCGTCGCGGCCGGGCTGGTCGAGATCGCGGACCGGGTCCGGTTCCACCATCCGCTCGTCCGCTCCGCCGTGTACTGGGCCGCGACGGCGGAGGACCGGCGCCGCGTGCACCGCGTCCTCGCGGAGGTCACCGACGCGGAGATCGACCCCGACCGCCGCGCCTGGCACGCGGCGCAGGGCGCGGACGCCCCCGAGGAGGGCGTCGCGGCCGAGCTGGAGAGCTCCGCGGGCCGCGCGCGGGACCGCGGCGGGCTGGCGGCCGCGGCGGCGTTCCTCGCCCGGGCGGTGGAGCTGACGCCCGACCCCGTCCGGCGGCAGGAGCGGGCCCTCGCCGCCGCGTGGGCCGCGCATCACGCGGGCACGCCCGACGCCGCGCTGCGGCTGCTGTCGGTGGCCGAGGCGCGTACCCCGGACCGGCGGCTGCGCGGCGAGGTCGACCTGCTGCGCGCCGAGATCGCCTTCGCCGTCGACCGGGGCCGCGACGCGCCCCGCCTGCTGCTGCGCGCCGCCCGGCGGCTCACCCCGTACACGGCGGCCATGGCGCGCGACACCTACCTGGAGGCGATCAGCGCGGCGCTGTTCGCCGGGCCGCTCGCCGCCGGGATCGGGCAGCCGGAGGCGGCCGCGGCGGCCCGGTCCGCCCCGCCGCCGCCCGGCGACCCCCGCCCGGCCGACCTGCTGCTGGACGGCCTGGCGCTGCGGATCGGCGAGGGCCTCGCCGCCGCGGTGCCGGTGCTGCGGCCCGCGCTGGAGGTCTTCCGCGGCCCGGGCCTCGCCGCGGCGGACGGCCTGCGCTGGCTCTGGCTGGGCGGCGTGACCGCCGCGACGCTGTGGGACCACGAGGCGTGGGCGGTGCTCGCGGCCCGGCACGTCCGCCTCGCCCGGGAGTCCGGCCAGACCGCCGCGCTCCCGCTCGCGCTGACCGGGCACATCGCCGTGGACGTGTTCGCCGGCGAGCTGACCGCGGCCGCCGCGCTGGACGAGGAGGTCGCCACCGTGTCCGAGGCGATCGGGATACCCGTCCCGTCCTACGGGGGCCTGCTGGTCACCGCCTGGCAGGGCCGGGAGGCCGCGTTCACCGAGCTGATGACGACGGCCGGGGTGGAGGCGCGGCGCCGGGGCGAGGGCAACGCGCTGACCGTCGGCGCCTGGGCGAAGGCCCTGCTCTGCAACAGCCTCGGCCGCTACGACGACGCGCTCGCCGCCGTCCCCGAAGCCGCCGAGGACCGCCCGGCCCCCGTCGGCGCCGGGCCGTGGGCGCTGGCGGAGTTCATCGAGGCGGCCGCCCGCGCCGACCGGTTCGCGGACGCCGCGGTCGCCCTCCGCCGGCTCGCCGAGGCGACCCTGCCGGCCGGTACCGACTGGGCGCTCGGCGTCCACGCCCGCTCCCTGGCGCTGCTCAGCGAGGACACCGCCGCCGAGGACCGCTACCGCGAGGCGATCGACCGGCTCGGCCGCGCCGGCGTCCGCGGCGAACTGGCCCGCGCCCGCCTGCTGTACGGCGAGTGGCTGCGCCGCGTGCGGCGGCAGCGGGCCGCCCGGGAGCAGCTGCGCACCGCCCACGAGTCGTTCACCGCGATGGGCATGGCGGGCTTCGCCGGACGGGCCGCGAGCGAGCTGCAGGCCACCGGCGAGCACGTCCGCAGGCGCGCCGCCGAGGCCGCCGGGGAGCTGACGCCGCAGGAGGCGCAGATCGTCCGGCTCGTCCGGGAGGGGCTGACCAACCCCGAGATCGGCGCCCGGCTGTTCATCAGCCCCCGCACCGTCGAATGGCACCTGCGTAAAACCTTCGGCAAGCTCGGCATCACCTCGCGCAGGCAGCTCCAGCGCACCCCCACCAGCGGCAAGGCATAGCCCCAGGGTGGGGGCCCGTGGCTCACCCTGGTCCCGGGGGCCCCTCTCACGGAGACAGTGGTCACCAAGGGATCGAACACTGTGGGAGCGAGGGAAGAATGAGCAACCCGATACTGGAACCGGCGGCTCAGGAGTTCGCCGAGGCGGTGTCCAAGCCGCCGTTCGTGTACGAACTGGACGTCGACGCCGCTCGCAAGGTCCTGGACGACGTCCAGGCCGCGCCGGTGCGCAAGCCCGACGTGGACGACAAGTGGATCACGGTGCCGGCCGAGGTCGGCGACGTGCGGGTGCGGATCGTCAGGCCCGCCGGCGCGTCCGGGATGCTGCCCGCCGTCCTCTACGTGCACGGCGGGGGCTGGGTGCTGGGCAACGCGGGCACGCACGACCGGCTCGTCCGCGAACTCGCCGCCGGCACCGGCGCGGCGATCGTCTTCGTCGAGTACGACCGCTCGCCCGAGGCGCGCTACCCGGTCGCGATCGAGCAGGCGTACGCCACCGCCCGCTGGATCACCGAGCACGGCGCCGACGAGGGGCTGGACGCCTCCCGGCTGGCCGTCGCCGGCGACTCGGTCGGCGGCGACATGACCGCCGCGCTGGCGATCATGGCGAAGCGGCGCGGCGACGTGACGTTCGTCCACCAGTCGATGTACTACCCGGTGACGGACGCCGGGCAGGACACCGCCAGCTACCGCGAGTTCGCCGACGGCCCGCACCTGACCGCCAAGGCCATGGCGTGGTTCTGGGACGCCTACTGCCCCGACCCCGTCCAGCGGACGCAGGTCACCGCGTCCCCGCTGCGCGCCACCCTGGACGACCTGCGCGGGCTGCCGCCCGCATTCGTGATCGTCGACGAGAACGACGTGCTGCGGGACGAGGGCGAGGCGTACGCGCGCCGCCTCACCGAGGCCGGCGTCCCGACCACCAGCGTCCGCTACAACGGCACGCTGCACGACTTCATGATGCTCAACCCCGTGCGCGACACCCGCGCCGCCCGGGCCGCCACGGCCCAGGCGATCGACGTCCTCAAGACCGTTCTCGGAAAGGCGGACTCATGAGCACCGACCGTCCCATCGTCGTCCTTGTCCACGGCGCGTTCGCGGAGTCGGCCAGCTGGAACGGCGTCATCAGCCGGCTGCGCGACCGCGGCCTGGACGCCGTCGCCGCCGGCAACCCGCTGCGCGGCATTCCGAGCGACGGCGCCTACGTCCGCGACGTGATCGCGAGCCTGGACCGCCCGGTCATCCTCGTCGGCCACTCCTACGGGGGCATGGTCATCACCGAGGCGGCGGCGGGGAACCCGGCCGTCCGCGCCCTCGTCTACGTGGCGGGCTTCGCGCCCGAGCCGGGGGAGACCGCGTTCCTGCTGTCCGGCAAGTTCGAGGGCAGCACCCTCGGTGACGCGCTGGCCGCCTACCCGCTCTCCGGCGGCGGCAACGAGCTGCGCATCACCGACGAGAAGTTCCACCAGCAGTTCTGCGCCGACGTCGACCCGGCCGAGGCCGCCCTGATGGGGGCGACGCAGCGTCCGGTGACGGAGCGCGCGCTGACCGAGGGCCTCTCGGTGGACCAGCCGGCCTGGCGCACCATCCCGTCCTGGTTCGTGTTCGGCTCCGACGACCGCAACATCCCGGCGGCCCTGATGCACTTCATGGCCGACCGCGCGGACGCGCGCAGCACCGAGGAGATCACCGGCGCGTCCCACGCGCTCGCGGTCTCCCAGCCGGACGCCGTGGCCGCCATGATCGCCGAGGCCGCCGGCGCCACCTGAGACGCCGCCGCCGCGATCTGGCCGCGCAGCCGCCCGATCAGGCGCCGCACCATCCGAAGCGGCGCCTGACCGGCGCTGCCGCGCCGCCGTTCAGTCGGTTTTGCGGGCGAGGACGAGCCGGTAGCGCGGGCTGCCGTCCTTCCGCCGGCCCAGGGACGCCAGCGGCGCCGTCGTGACGGAGAACCCGGCCGCCGCCAGGTCGGCGCTCACCGCGCCCAGCGGGCAGGTGCGGTAGTACATGACGAACGGCGGCCGCCACACGGCGTTCCGCACCCGCATGGCCGCGTCGAACCCGAGCAGCGCCCAGTACCAGCCCGACGTGAACGGCGGCGGCGCGCCGATCGGGAAGGCGAAGAGGCCGCCGGGCCGCAGCGCGCGGTGCACCCCGGCGAAGACGGCGGGCCGTTCGGCGGGCAGCAGGTGCCCGAGCGCCCCGAAGGTCACCGCGAGGTCGAAGCCCCCGGCGAAGGGCAGCGCCCGCGCGTCCGCCCGCACCCACTCGGCGTCCGGGTGCGCCTTCCGCGCCTCCGCGAGCATGCCGGAGCTGAAATCGACACCGGTGACGCGTTCCCGGCACAGGGGCCGGAGCACCTGCATGCCCGCGCCCGTGCCGCAGCACACGTCCAGCCCGTCGCCGAACGGCCCGAGCGGACGCAGCGCCTCGGCGGTCGCGTCGAGGATGCCGCCGGGCGTCCGGAACGGCGTGCGGTCGAACTTCGGGGCGAGCAGGTCGTAGCCGTGCTCCACCGAGGACAGGGCCTGGACGACCAGCTCGCGCGGAGACGGGCCTTGGGGCGAGAACACCGGCTGCCCGTCAGCCGGCCCGGGTGAGGGCGTCGATCGCGGCGACGTCCTCCGCGGTGAGGTCGAAGCCCTCCAGGTCGAAGTTGGCGGCGATGCGCTCCCGGCGCGACGACCTGGGAAGGACCACGATCTCGTGCTCCAGATGCCACCGCAGGACGACCTGGGCGGCGGTGACCCCGTACCGCTCCGCGATCCCGGTGAGGACGGGGTCGCGCAGATCGGTGTTCTTCAGGCCGCTGTAGCCCTCGACGACGACGCCCCGGCGCCGGTGCTCGTCCAGCAGGGCCCGGTCGTGCTGCCCCGGGCTCCACGGGATCTGGTTGACCGCCGGCTGCTCCCCGGTGGCCTCGGCCAGCTCGTCGATCTGCGCCGGGCTGTAGTTGCTCACCCCGACGGTGCGGACGAGCCCCGCGTCCCTGGCCGCCAGCAGCTCCCGCCATGTCGGGACGAGCTGGTCCGGCCCGGTCGGCCAGTGGATCAGCCACAGATCGACGTAGTCGGTGCCGAGCAGCCGGAGGCTCGACTCCAGCGTGGCGCGGGCCTGCCGCGCGTCCTTCGGCCGCAGCTTGGTGGTGATGAAGACCTGCTCGCGGTCGACACCGCCGTCCTTCACGGCCTTGCCGACGTCCGCCTCGTTCCGGTAGAGCGTCGCGGTGTCGATGTGCCGGTAGCCGATGTCGAGCGCCGCCCGTACCGACTCGTACGCCGTCTTGTGGTCGAGCTCCCAGGTCCCGAAGCCGATCAACGGCAGTGCGGCCCCACCGGGCAGGTTCACAGTCCGCGTCATGCCCGCCATTCTGCCCTCCCGACCGATCGGCATGTCGTTCCGCTCGTTCCGCTCGAGCCCCCGCCGGCGCGCCCGGCCGGCCGGCCGAACCGCACGGCGTGTGTCCGGGCTCTGCGTTCGGCGTCGGCCACCTTGTCCTCGGTCACGATCCCTCGACCTGCGAATAGCCCGGGTAAACGGCGCGCTGCAGCAACCGGCCCCGCCTGCCGAAAGCCCGCCGCTCGTCGTAAGCCAAGACCTGTTGCCCGTCATCGTCCCAAACCCGGACGCTCTTGCCTCGTCCGTAGTTCTCCACCAGCGTCCTGCCCGTGAACAATCCATGAAGCGCTACCCGAAACCGCTCCACGGATTTGCCATCGGATCCATACTCCGGGCCGGAACCCCCGCCGTCTCCCACTATCAACATGACACTGCCGTCGCCACAGGTGTGCATGGTGATGGGAGCGCCTTCCCCGCGGGCGTCACTTACCTCAACGGCGAAGAACCCAGGACCCAGTTCTTCGACATCGAGATCGACGACGATGTCCAACGAGGACGCCATGTCTTGGAGCAGCTTCACCGCTGGTCGATCAATCTGGGACACGCGCGCAAGCGTGCCACATCTGCCCCGTGCGGTGGGCTTATGTGCTTGTCAAAGGTGCAAGGGAGCAAACAAAGCACCGTGATGATCTTCATGAACTCGCTATGCTCGGTGTTGGCGGCTTCATGGAGGCGAGGTTTCGATGTCCGCGGACAGGGTGGCGTACATCGCGATTTGGATGATCATTCCAGTCGCGTTGTTCCTGCCCAGGACGGGAAAGTACGGTCTGCGGATGTCGGTCGCCGTCGTGTTCGTGGCGGTCGGCGAAGGGCTGCTGCTGGGGGGCGTGGTGTCCAGGCCACTGGAGGCCGCGCTGCTGTGCCTCATCGGAGGGCTGCTGATACTGGCCGAGATCGCCACCGGCAGCGAGAACCAGACGGTCTCGCTGCTCTGGATCCTCTGCGGCGGTATCGGGCTCTGGAAGCACGAGGACATCGCCGAGTGGGTCGCTGAGGAGCGGACGGAGGTGGCGTCCGCCGGGCTTGCCGGCACGGCCGTGCTCATCGCGCTGGCCGTGCGCGGCTGGCGGCGCGCCAAGCGGCCTGCCTATAAGACGGACGACATGACGGGCCTCTCCTGATGGGGCAGGCACCTTCCACCGTGGTCCAAGCGGTACTGCTCGTGCTTTTCGTCGTACCCGGGGTCACTTACCAGTTCCTGCGGGAACGCATGCGCGGTCCCGTCGCAGGCGAGCGCAACATGGGGGAGCGGATACTTCGTGCCCTGCTCGCGTCGATCGTGCTGGACGCGCTCTATGCGATCGTGGCGGGCCCGGCCCTGATTCGCCTGGCGCGCGGCGGCAAGGGGAAGGGCTGGGACGGCCTGGTCCAGCATCCGCGCCTCATCGGCCTGTTGGCGCTGCTGCTCTTCGTCGTCGTTCCGGCGGTCGCGGCATTCGCGGTCTCGGCGTGGCAGCGGCGCCGGCTGCCGGCCCGATACGACGCCGGGGCCACCGCATGGGACCACATGTTCCGCCACCGCGGTTCCTGCTTTGTGCGCGCACGCTTGAAAGACGGTTCCTGGGTGGGCGGATGGTACGGCTCGAAGTCCTATGCGACGTCGTATCCGGAACCTGCGGAAGTGTATTTGGAATCGGCGTGGCGAATGAAGTCCGACGGCAGCTTCGCCGACCGCGTCGCCGGCACCGCGGGCCTTCACGTCCGCGCGGCCGACGTCGATGTGTTCGAGCTGATCGACCCGCCCGCACCGGCATCGTGAAGGAGAGGGCATGCCCGAACTGACGCCGCACGAGAAGGAACTGCTGGCGAACCCCGACCTGGTGCGCGGGCATGCGCCTCGCGATGGCGTCGGCGAGCCGGCCGAGGCGCCGGAAGGCCCCGCCGCCGCGTCGCCACCGAACCAGGCGCCGACCGCCTCCGGTGGTTCAGGGAACCCGGCGGGAGGGGCTCAGGGCCCGACGTGAATGTGTCCCGCCCATAGGGCCGGGAAGTTCGGATACATCTCGCGCGCTCTGCGTGTCGCATGGTGAACGGCGGCCGCCGCGTCCGTCCGGCGCCCATTCCGGGCTGACCCGTGGAGTCCCTGGTAGATCTGCACGGCGAATTCGAGCGCGACCCGGTCGCGCAGGGGCCACAGCGCGGCGATGACATGCGCGAAACCGGCGATCTGGAACGACGACGCGAGATGTATCGCCTCGTCGTTCAGCCGCGTGTCAGGACGGGCGGTGTCGCAGCACGACAGATAGGCCAGGTCCGCCCTGCGGAGGTCCAGCCGGGACACGTCGGCCACGGACAACGGTCGCCGCCGGTGGTCGTGCAGCAGCAAGTGCCCACGGGACGGCGATTCCACGTCCGTTACCGCGTGGCAGGCGAAATGCGCCCACGTCCGGCGAGGAAGCTCGGCGAGCACGGTTGTGGAGTCGGCCTTATGGTCGGCCAGAACACGAGTGGTGGGGAAAAGGCGACGAAGCTCATCGGCTTCGGCACGCGCATGCTTCAGCGGCGCCTCGCCGGCCGTCGTCGACATGGCCACGGCCAGAGGGCGCGGCTTTCCGGCCGGACGGCGCCGTGCGCGCGCGTCCACGAGCGTGCGCAAGGTGGGCGCGTACGAGGAGATCGCGCGATCCAGCAGGGCCGGGGGATCGGTCCGATCTCCCGCCCCGTGGTGCCCGGCGGCGTGGATCGGCATCATGGCCAGCGGCCCGGTCGGGACCCACCACACCCGCGGCCAGTCGTCTCCCCGCCGAGACAGGTCCAGGACGTTCACGACCGGCTCGACCAGCGCGTCCCACAACCAGGCCAGAACGCCGGCGAAGCGCTCCTGCTCGCCCTGGTCGAGCATCGCCTCCGGACGCACCGCGTCCAGCATGACGGCGGTCTGCTCGGTCACGAGACCCGGTGTGACGCCGGTCAGTTCGAGTGTCCGCACCCCTTCGGCGTCCAGGATGACGGCGTCCGACCGCTGCTCGCTGACGTTGAGGAACACCAGCGGCCCCTCCCGGGTCTGGGCGAGCATCTCGCGAAGAGTCGGCTCCCGGGCGAAATCCGCAAGCCCCTTTTCCTGGCGGATGCGGTCCAGCAGGGAATCCCAGCGCGCGATCAATGCGCGCCGTTCCTTGCGCTCCTGCTCCCGTCTGATCCCGGGGGTGTCGGTTTCGAGTTCCAGAGGTTCGTGGAAACCCTCCAGCATGGTGCGCAGTTCCGTGAATTCGTCCGCCAGGGCTGGATTCCGGCCGCGCAGAGCCGAAAGGTCGGGACGGACACCGAGCGCTCGCGACAGCAGCACGCCGCGCCCCCGTTCCAGCAGCGTCACCGCCTTCTCGGGCTGCCCCGCGGCAATGGCGCAGGCGGCGGCCGTCACGGCGATCCCGGTCCACTGACCGAGCCGGTACTCCTGGTCGGCACGGCGCAACTCCCGCGACGCCAGCTGGGGAAGCAGTTCGATGACGCCCTCGAACGCCCGCACCGCGTCCGCGTACCGCTCGGCCGCGGCGGCGAGGTCACTCCACACCAGCCCGGCCACCACCCGGGTGGGAAGGTCGGTCGCCGGATCGGCCGTCGCCTCCCGGGCCAGCGCGCACGCCTGCGCCAGTTCGGCATGGTCGCCGGTGCGCCGATACCGATGGTGCAGTGCACGCGCGAGATTGACCAGATGGACGGCCCGTTCGGGATCGTCCTCGGCCGTTGCGCCGACCGCCCGCCGGGCCAGATCGATGGCCTCTTCGAGGGTCGCGGCGTCCTGCGTGTGCTCGTACCGGGTGCGCAGCGCCAGAGCGAAATTGTTCTGGCAGGTCGTGTAAAGGCGGGAGTTCCGCGGCACTCGCTCAGCGGCCTGCCGGCCCAGGTCGAGCGCACGATCGAGGTCGGACGGCCGCCTCGTCCGCTCGAACCGCTGCACCAGCAGGAAGCACACGGTCGTCAGGTCCATGACCCGTACGAAGGGGCGGTCTCCCGACTCGGTGATGAGCAGCACCGTGCCCAGCGTCTCGATCGCCTCATCGAGATCCGCCGACCCCCGCGTGCGCTCGTACCGGCTCCGCAGGACGGCGCTCAATTCCCTGAGGCACAGAAGACGATCGGCACCGAATCGAACGGGGACGATCTCCACCGCCTTCCGCGCGGTCGCCAGCGCCTCTTCCAGATCCGCACGGTCGCCGAAATGGTCGTATCGCACCCGGAGGGCGCTGCCGAGTTGGGAGAGCAGCGCCGCGCGGCGCACATCGTCCGCCGGCTCGCCGCGCGCCGTCCGCCGCCCGACGTCGACGGCCTCGTCCAAATCGGCGACGTTGCGAAGCCGCTGGTACCTGCCGCGCAGCGCCATGACGAGATTGGCGGCGTACTGGGTTCGCGTCGTCTCTCCCGGACTGGCCTCCAGGGCCGTCCGCAGCGAGTCGATCCCCCGCGACAGCGCCGCCACATCGCCGCTCCGGTCGAATCGCCGCAGCAGTTGGAGCCCTTGACCATGGGAGTCCACGGCCCGGTCGGGGTCGAGCGAAGGATACCGGCGCTGCCTGCGGGAGAGCTGGTTCTCCGCCAGGAGATTCGCCAGCCCCCCGAAAACCAGCAGCGTGTGCACGGCCGGCTTGACCCACGAATGGACGGAGTCATCGGGATGGGTGAGGTCCCACTGGATGACGAACGCGCCGAACGCGGCCACCATCATTCGACCGGCCTTCGGGCTGATGAATCCGGCGTTCCCCATTCTGGCCAGCCCGATGACCAATATCATCGCGCTGTTGAGAAGCGCCGCCAACTCCGGGAGCACAATGCGGAAGTATAACTACCGCGATTCATTCGCACCGGTGATGCGCAAAATGTCCTATATGTAGCATCCCTATTTCCGATGCCGGTGCCGGTACCGCTCGGATGGGACGGCGCTCCGCTCAGCCCGTGATCACGGCGCGGCCGAGGTTCCGCCGGCCTTGGCCATCGCCACGGCGATGGGAAGGGAGAAGGGGGCGTGCCGCTCGGCGGTCATCAGGGCGATGGCGGTGCCGGCGATGTGGTCGACCAGCAGGTCGCGGGCGCGGTGCCGGTCGCGGCTGCGGCACGCCTCCAGCAGGTTCCGGTGCTCCTCCAGCTTGGCCTCGAACTCGTCGCTGTCCCGCTCCTGGACCATGTAGGCACGGTGGTAGCGCTCGGCGTGGTCGAAGAGCCGCTCCAGATGGGCGCGCAGCCGCGGCCCGGCGCCGGCGCGCAGAATGGCGTGGAACCGCCGGTGCGCGTCGGTGTCGCCGCCGGGGGCGGCGTGTTCGAGCTCCCATTCCAGCCGCTCGAAGTCCGCGCCGCGGAGCATCGGGACGGTGAGCCAGACGGCCAGCCCCTCGCCCATGACGCGGAGCGAGTAGAGGTCGTCGAGGTCGTTCATGCTCAGCGAGCTGATCCTGACCGAGCGGTGCGGGCCGCTGTCCTCCACCAGGCCCTCGCTCTCCAGGAGGCGCAGCGCCTCGCGCAGCGGGGTGCGGCTGACGGAGAGCCTGCGGCTGAGTTCGAGCTGGGAGATCTCCGCGCCGGGCGGGAGCTCGCACTCCAGGATGAGTTGCCGCAGGGTGTCATGCACATTGCGTGTCCCCGCGCCGATCCTGGGTTCCGCGGAGCTGGTGCTCACGGGTTCGTACCTCGTTCGGATCCGACACTGGCTGGGTTGCTGAGAGCGAAGCTCATTGTATGCAGTGTCGCGGGCAGTGTGGACAACGCGGTCACACCTTGCGCTCTCGGCCGTGCCAGTACTCGTCGCGCAGCTCGCGCTTCAGTACCTTGCCGACCGGCGACCTCGGCAGCTCGCGGAAGATGATCTCCTTGGGCGCCTTGACGCCGCCGAGGCCGTCCCTGCACACCGCGACGAGCTCGGCCGGGTCGGCGTCCGCGCCGGTCTTGAGCTCCACGACGGCCGTCACCCGTTCGCCCCACTTGGCGTCGGGGAGGCCGATGACCGCGCAGTCCCGCACGGCCGGGTGGCGGAGGAGTACCTGCTCGACCTCGCTGGGGAAGACGTTGAAGCCGCCGGAGATGATGAGGTCGCGTTTGCGGTCGACGATGTAGAGGTAGCCGTCGGCGTCGAAGTGCCCGACATCGCCGGTGGCCAGCCAGTCTCCGGGGAGGCGGACGGCGGCGGTCTGGTCGGCGGCCCGGTGGTAGCCCTTCATGCGCAGTGAGCTGCGGACGACGATCTCGCCCTTCTCGCCCGGCGGCAGGGGCGCGTGCCCGTCGTCCACGACGGCGACATCGGCGACGAGGGTGGGCCTGCCACAGCTGGCCAGCCGGCCGCGCAGCCGCGGCTCGGCCAGCGCCGCCGCGTGCTCGCCGGGGCTGAGGAACGCGCACATCATGGGCAGTTCGGTCTGCCCGTAGAACTGGGCCATCACCGGCCCGAAGACGTCCATCGCCTCTTCCAGCTTGGCGACCGACATGGGAGCCGCCCCGTACAGGAAGTAGCGCAGGCTCGACAGGTCGCGGCGCGCCGCGTCCGGATGGTCCAGCAGGGCGTAGACCGCGGTCGGCGGCAGGAAGAGCCGCGTCACCGAGTTCCGCTCGATCGATGCGAGGATCTCGCCGGACGCGACCCCGTCGTGCACGATGTTGCGCCCGCCGGCGGCGAGGACGGGGAAGACGAGCGTCCCGGCGGCGTGGGTCATGGGGGCGGCGACGAGGTGGACGGGGTCGTCTTCGGGCAGGTGCGCGTTGAAGGCGTGGATCATCGTCTCGAAGGCCCGGTTCGGGACCTCGACGGCCTTGGGACGTCCCGTGGTGCCGCCGGTGCCGAAGTAGCCGGCGACCGCCTCGGGGTCCAGCGGCGGTAGCGGTACCCGCGTCCCGGGCGGGGCGAGCCAGTGCTCCGGCCGGTCGATGGAGACGGCGAGGTCGAGCGTGTCGACCTCATCGCGGATCCGTCCGGCGACCCCGGCCAGTTCGCCGGAGTGCAGCAGCGCCCGCGCTCCGACGAGCCGCAGCAGCGCGGTCATGTCCTGCGGCGTGGCCCGCGCGTTGAGCGCCACCCAGGCGCAGCCGGCGCGCAGTACCCCGAGGACGACCGGGAACAGCCGGGGCGTGTTGGCGCTGAGCACGGCGACCGGCGTGCCGGGCCCGGCGCCGTCGCGGTGCAGCGCCGCCGCGACCCGGTGGGTGATGTCGCCGGCCTCGGCGTACGTCAGCGGCTCGGTGCCGTCCGGGCGGACGAAGGCGACGCCGCCGGGGTTGATCAGGGCGCCCCGGTCGAAGAACTCGATCACCTGCATCGGCGCCTCCTCCTCACCGGGCCGCGGGGGCGGGCACGGCGGCGGACGCGGACGCGGGCGCGGGCGCGACGCAGCGGTTGACCAGCTCGCCGAGGCCGTCGATCCGCGAGGTGACCGTCTGGCCGGGTGCGAGGTAGACGGGGGGCTTGCGCGCCCCGCCCACACCGCCGGGCGTCCCGGTAGCGATCAGGTCGCCGGGCACCAGTGTGATGAAGGAGCTGATGTAGGAGATGATCTCGGCGGCCGAGAAGACCAGCTCGCTGGTGACCGACTTCTGCATCACGTCGTCGTCGACCGCGCAGGTGAGGGTGCACGCCCGCGCGTGGTCCACCTCGTCGGGCGTGACGAGGTGGGGGCCGACCGGGGTGCTGGCCTCGAACGTCTTGCCCTGCAGGAACTGCGACGTGCGGAACTGCCAGTCGCGCATGCTGATGTCGTTGACGACGGTGTAGCCGGCGATCGCGTCCCAGGCTTCGGCGGCGCTCACGTCCCGGGCGGTCTCGCCGATCACCACGCCCAGCTCGACCTCCCAGTCCACGGCGTCGGACCCGGCGGGCAGGACGATGTCGTCGTAGGGGCCGATGAGGCTGCGGGCGTACTTGGCGAAGATCGTCGGGTGCTCCGGCGGCTCGGCCCCGACCTCGGCGATGTGGTCGCGGTAGTTGACGCCGACGCAGAGGATCTTCTCCGGGCGGGGCGTGGGCGGCGCGAGGTCGGCCCCGGCCGCCGGGACGGTGCGGCCGTCCGCCCGCCGGGCCCGTTCTCGCCAGCCCGGCCCGGAGGCGAGCAGCGCCCCCACGTCCTCGTACGGCAGCAGCGTGATCCGGTCCCCGTCGAGCCGCCCCGCCGCCGTCGCGCCGTCGTCCAGCCGGATTGTGGTCAGTCGCACGCCCAGTCCTCTCGTCGCAGCGACTCGGAACGAGTCCTGTACATCGTTGCGAAGCAACTGTACATTCAAACCTATGAGTTGGATACAACTACCCATCAAGTGCGTCCAATCTTGAACGGAAAGGGTGGTGGTGGCGGTGGTCCCCTCCGGTAGGACCGGTCGCGGCGCCGTGGCCGGGGCCGTGCTGGGCGCGTTGCTGGCGGCGAGCGCCGGCTGCGGCGGTGACGCCGGGGCCGACGGGAGGTCGCTGACGAAGGTCACCTACCGCGGTCCGTTCGTGGCCGGCGGCGGTGACGCGCCGCTGTACTACGCCGACGAGCTCGGCTACTTCGAGGAGGAGGGCCTGGACGTCGAGATCCGCGACAGCAAGGGCTCCGCGCAGACCGTCACCGACGTGGCCAACGGCGGATCGGACTTCGGCATGGCCGCCGCCACCAACCTGATCATGTCGATCGGCCGGGGGCAGCCGGTCGTCGGCGCCGCCACCTACCTCGGCCGGAGCAGCTTCGGGTTCTTCGTCCCGAAGGACGCGGGCATCACGTCGATCAAGGACCTGCGCGGCCGCTCCATCGCGGTGTCCGCGCTGGTCGAGCAGAACATGTACGCCGCGCTGGCGGCCGCGGGCCTGGCGAAGTCCGATGTCAAGGCGGTCGTCGCGGACGCGAACGCGCTGGTCACGACCTATGTGAGCGGCAAGGCCGACGCCATGTACACCGTCCAGTACTTCCTGCCGCGGACGAGCCGGCGGCCGTCGGAGGTCCTGCTCCAGTCGGCCGCCGGCTTCAACCCGCCCGACTACGTCCTGGTGGTCGCCAAGAAGACCCTCCGGGACCGGCCGCAGCTCGTGCGGGCCTTCGCCCGCGCCACCCTGCGCGGGTTCCAGGCCGCGGCGAAGGACCCCGGCGCGGCGGTCGAGGCGCTCACCGCCGAGCATCCCGAACTCGACCCGAAGCAGTCGCGCGGAGTGCTGGAGGCCGTCCTCCGCTTCAGGTGCGCGCCCGCGCAGTCCGGCCGCCCGTACGGGGAGAACGCGCCGGCCGACTGGACGAGCACCGTCACGGCCCTGAAGCGGACGGCCGGCCTGCGCGGGCCGGCCGACGCCCGCCGCTACTTCGACAACGGCCTGTTCGAGAACGGAGGCGGCCTTGGCACCGGCACGTGCTGACCTGCGCCGCCGGACGAGCGGCGAGGACGGGACGGCCCGGACCCTGCGGGCCGCGGGCCTGACGAAGGAGTTCCCCTCCGGCGACGGGACGATCGTCGCGCTGGACGGAGTCGACCTGGCCATCGCGCCCGGCGAGTTCGTCAGCGTGCTCGGGCCCAGCGGCTGCGGCAAGAGCACGATGCTGACGATCATGGCCGGCCTCGACGCCCCGACCGGGGGCGAGGTCACGATCGGGGACCGGCCGGTCACCGGGCCGCTGCTGGAGGCGGGGGTGATGTTCCAGCGCGACCTGCTCCTGGACTGGCGCACCTGCGAGGACAACGTCCTGCTCCAGTTCCAGATGCGCGGGCTGCCCACCGCCCCCCACCGGGAGCGGGCCCGGGAACTGCTGGAGATGGTCGGGATGTCGCGTTTCGCTCGGCGGTTCCCGCGCGAGCTGTCCGGCGGCATGCGGCAGCGGGTGGCGCTCTGCCGCGCGCTGGTGCATCGGCCGCCGCTGCTGTTCATGGACGAGCCGTTCGGCGCGCTGGACGCGCTCACCAGGGAGAACCTCAACGCCGAGCTCGGCGGGCTGGCCGCGCGGGCGGGCACCTCGGTGCTGTTCGTGACGCACGGGATCGACGAGGCCGCGTTCCTCGCCGACCGGGTGGTCGTGATGTCGCCGCGGCCGGGCCGGATCGCCGGCGAGGTCCGGATCGGGCTGCCGCGGCCCCGGCCGGTCGACGTCCGCGAGGACCCGGAGTTCGTCGCGCACACCGGCCGCCTCCGCCGCATGCTCGCCCAAGAGGGGCGGCCCGCCGCGACCGGGGAGGTCGGGGCCGATGCCTAGCGTCCTCCGGCGGGTCGGCGGGCTGACCGCGTTCTGGTACCTGCTGGCGATCGCGCTGGTCGTGGCGGTGTGGCAGGCCGTCGTGCTGTTCGGCGGGACGCCGGACTACCTGCTGCCCACCCCCGTCCAGGTGGCCGAGGCGCTGTCGACCTACCGCGAGCCGCTGCTGCGGGAGAGCTGGGTCACCCTGCGCGGGATCCTGCTGGCCTTCGGGATCTCGGCCGTGCTCGGCGTGGCGATCGCCGTCCCGATGGCGTTCTCGCGCGCGGTCGAGCGGCTGGGCTACCCGCTGCTGGTGATGAGCCAGGCCGTGCCGAAGGTGGCGCTCGGCCCGCTGTTCATCGTGTGGCTCGGCTTCGGCCTGATGACCAACGTGCTGATCGCCGTGTCCGTCGCGATCTTCCCGATCATCGTCAACACCGCGCTGG
Organism: Actinomadura sp. NAK00032; assembly: GCF_013364275.1. NCBI lineage: Bacteria > Bacillati > Actinomycetota > Actinomycetes > Streptosporangiales > Thermomonosporaceae > Actinomadura > Actinomadura sp. NAK00032. Next base: position 787,824 of record NZ_CP054932.1, read on the forward strand.
GCCTCACCTCGATCGACCCGGACCTGGTCAGGCTGGGCCGCTCGATGGGCGCGTCCCGCTGGCGGCTGTTCCGCCTCGTCCGGCTGCCGAACGCGCTGCCGAGCGTGCTGGCCGGCCTCAAGGTCGCCATCACCTTCGCGGTGATCGGCGTGGTCGTCGGCGAGTTCATCGTCGGCGGGTCCGGCCTCGGCTACCTGACGATCTCGGCGAGCGGCAACCAGAACGTGCCGCTGCTGTTCGCCTGCGTCATCACCCTGGCCGTGCTGGGGGCCCTCACCTTCGCCGCCGTCGACCTCCTCGAACGCCTCGCGCTGCGCAGGCATCCGTGACCATCCATGACCATCCATGACGAGTCCCATCGCGCCGAAGGGGAACCACATGCCGATCAGGGCCGCCATCGACATCGGCGGGACCTTCACCGACGTCGTCGGCTACGACGACGTCACGGGGACGCTCATGCTGGGCAAGACGCTCAGCACGCCCCATGACCTCATCGACGGCGTGTTCGGCGGCCTGCGGGCGGCGGACGTCCCGGTGCCGGAACTCGACCTGGCCGTCCACGGCAGCACCGTCGTCGTGAACGCGCTGATCGAGCGCAAGGGCGCGCGGACCGCGCTGCTCACCACGGCGGGATTCCGGGACGTGTACGAGATCGGCCGCATCAACCGCCCGGACGCGTTCAACCTCGCCTTCACCAAGCACCGGCCCCTGATCCCGCGCGAGATGATCTTCGAGGTCCCGGAGCGGACGCGCGCCGACGGCGGGATCGCCCGCGCGCTGGACGAGCACCGGACCCGCGCGGTCGCCCGCCGGCTGGCCGCGCTCGGCGTCGAGTCGGTGGCCGTGGTGCTGCTGCACGCCTACCGCGCCCCGGCGCACGAGATCCGGGTCGGCGAGATCCTCCGGGAGGAACTGCCCGGCGCGTACGTCACGCTGTCGCACGAGATCAGCCGCGAGTACCGCGAGTTCGAGCGGACCTCGACGGTGGTGGCGAACGCGTTCGTGGGGCCGCTGGTCAGCGACTACCTCGGACGTCTCGCAGACCGGCTGCGGACGGGTGGCTCCGGCTCCGGCTCCGGGTCCGGCTCCGGGGCCGGGTCCGGGCCCGCGCTCGCGGTCATGCAGTCCAACGGCGGCGTGACCGACGTGGCCGCGGCCTCCCGCCAGTGCGTGCGGATGCTCGAGTCCGGCCCGGCCGGCGGCGTGGTCGGCACGATCGCGCTGTGCGAGGCGCTCGGCCGGCGCGAGGCGATCGCGTTCGACATGGGCGGCACCACGGCGAAGTCGGCGGTGATCCGCGACCTGACGTTCCCGATGGCGAGCGACTACTTCCTCGGCGGCTACGACACCGGGCTGCCGATCCGCGTCCCCTGCCTGGACATCGTGGAGGTCGGCACCGGCGGCGGCAGCGTCGCCTGGCTCGACGAGGCCGGCGGCGTCCACGTCGGGCCGCGCAGCGCGGGCGCCGATCCCGGCCCGGCCTGCTACGGCCGCGGCGGCACGGAGCCCACGATCACCGACGCGTCGGTCGTCCTCGGGCACCTGGCGCCGAGCGGCGAACTGGCCGGCGGGCTGCGCCTGGACGACGGCGCGGCCCGCCGCGCGGTCGGCGCGCTGGCCGGCCGGCTCGGCATGGACCTTGAAGCCACCGCCGCCGGGATCATCGCGATCGGGGCGGCGTCGATGGCCAACTCCGTCCGCGCGGTGACCACCGAGCGGGGGCTCGATCCGCGGGACTTCACCCTCGTCGCCTACGGCGGCAACGGCCCGCTGCACGTCGGGCGGGTCGCCCGCGAACTGGCGGTCCGGCGCGTGGTGGTGCCGCCGATCCCGGCCCTGTTCTCGGCGCTCGGGATGCTCATGGCCGACCAGCGCCTCGACGTCGTGCAGACGGGCGTGCGGACGCTGGGCGACACGACCGCCGAGGACCTCGAGGAGGCGTACCGGACGCTGGAGGGCGAGTGCGAGCGGGCCCTCGACGCCGGCTCGCTGCGGTTCGGCGGGCTGGAGTTCCCGCGCGCGGCCGACATGCGCTACGTCGGCCAGGAGCACACCGTCACGGTCGACGTGCCGCCCGGGACCCGTACCGTCGACGACCTCAAGCGGATCTTCGACGAGGCGCACGGCCGGCGCTACGGCCACAGCGCACCCGGCGAGCCCGCGCAGATCGTCAGCCTGCGGGTCTCGGCGGTCGGCCGGCTGCGCAAGCCCGACCTCACCAAGATCGACGAGGGGACCGCGGACCCACCCGCCGGGGCCCGCACCGGAACCCGCGGCATCGTCTTCGACCCCGGCGAGGGCGCGGTCGTGACGCCGGTGTTCGCGCGGGCGGCGCTGCTGGCCGGCAACCGGATCACCGGCCCCGCCGCCATCGAGGAGCCGACCGCCACCACCCTGCTGCACCCCGGCGACCGCGCCGACGTCGACGGGTACGGGAACCTGCTGCTGGAGATCGGAGCCCGACCGTGACCGACATCGACCCGATCACCGCCGAGATCATCCGCGCCGGGTTCGTCGCGATCACCGAGGAGATGAAGACGAACCTGATGCGCACGGCGTACAACCTCATCATCTACGAGGCCCAGGACTTCACGGTCGGGCTCTTCGACGCCGACGGCGAGACGATCTCGGTCGGGCTCGGCCTGCCGATGTTCGTCGGCGGCCTGTCCGACGCCGTCAAGGCGAAACTGGAGTTCTACGGGCGCGACGGCATCAGCCCCGGCGACATCCTGCTCACCAACGACGCCTACATCATGGGCAGCCACCTCAACCACATGATCTTCACGCTGCCGATCTTCCACGACGGCGAGCTGATCGCCTTCGCCGCGTCGATGGCGCACTGGATCGACGTCGGCGGCGTGCTCGGCGGCACCACCACCGACATCTACTCCGAGGGGCTCCAGGTCCCGGTCGTGAAGATCTTCAAGGAGGGCGTCCAGGACGACGAGCTGACCCGGCTGATCGCGATGAACGTCCGGTTCGAGGACCTGGCGATGGGCGACTTCCGAGCGCAGGTGGCCGCCGTGCGCACCGGCGAGACCCGGATGCGCGCGATGCTCGAACGCTACGGCGCCGGCGCCGTCCGGGCGGGCATCGCCGACGTGTTCCGCCGCGGCGAGGAACTGAGCAGGCAGGCCGTCCGGCGGATCCCGGACGGCGAGTACCGCGCCGAGGCGTACATGGACGACGACGCGGTGAAGGTCGGCGAGCGGATCCCCGTCCGCGTCCGCGTCGTGGTCGAGGACGACGTGCTGACCGTCGACCTGAGCGAGATGAGCCCGCAGGTCGCCGGGTACTTCAACTCCGGCGCCACGGCCGGGCGGTCGGCCGCCCAGGTCGCGTTCAAATGCCTCACCTCGCCGGACGAGTACCCGATCAACCACGGCTCGCTGCGCCCGCTGCGGGTGGTGCTGCCGCCGGGCACGGTCGTCAGCGCGGTCAAGCCCGCCGCGATGCGCCTGTGGATGACGTACCCGATGACGGTCGTCGACTGCGTCTTCCGGGCGATGGCGGACGTCGTGCCCGGCACCAGCATCGCCGGCCACCACGCCGACCTCGGCATGTCGCACACCTACGGCGTGGACGAGGCGACCGGCCGGTTCTTCCAGTTCTACGGCGGGCCGCAGGGCGGCGGCTGGGGCGCCACCTCCCTGGCCGACGGGCAGAGCGCGACGATGTGCGTCAACGACGGCGACACCCACAACGCGCCCGTCGAGGTGGTGGAGGCCAAGTATCCGATGGTCACCGTCGAGGAGTACGCCCTGGTGCAGGACTCCGGCGGCGCCGGCGCGCACCGCGGCGGCCTCGGCACCCGGCTGCGGATCCGCGTGCACACCGCCGCCAAGCTGGACACCTGGATCGAGCGCACCTCCTGCGCGCCCTGGGGTCTGGACGGCGGCCACGCCGCGGCGCGGAACCACGTCCATGTCGAACGGGCCGGAGGCGAGGTGGTCGCCTTCCCCAACGGGAAGGTCGGCGCGCTCGACCTCGCCGCCGGCGACGCCCACGTCATCGAGCTCGGCGGGGGCGGCGGCCACGGCGACCCGCGGCAGCGTCCCGTCGAGAAGGTGCTGGCCGACGTGCGCGCCGGGTACGTGTCGGCGGCGCGCGCGCAGACCGACTACGGCGTCGCCGTCACCGGTACCGGCGACGATGTCACGCTGGACGCGGCGGCGACGGCCAGGCTGCGGAACGGCCATGAGTGACTCCTACGACTACGTGATCGTCGGGGCGGGCTCGGCCGGCTGCGTGCTGGCCGGCCAGCTGTCCGCCGACGCCGACGCCACGGTGCTGCTGCTGGAGGCGGGCGGCCCCGACGACCGGCCGCAGATCCGGGAGAGCGCCCGCTGGGCCGAGAACCTCGGCGGCGACGCGGACTGGAACTACCGCACGGCGCCGCAGCGCCACGCCGGAGACAGGCGGATCGCCTGGCCGCGCGGCCGGGTGCTCGGCGGTTCGAGCTCGATCAACTCGATGGTCTACATGCGCGGCGCGCGGAGCGACTACGACGGGTGGGCGCGGCAGGGCGGCACGGGCTGGTCCTACGAGGACGTGCTGCCGGCCTTCCGCGCCCTGGAGGACTTCCCCGGCGGCGACCCCCGCTACCGGGGAACCGGCGGGCCGCTGAAGGTCAGGATCCCCGACGAGCACAGCCCGCACGCCGAGGGCTTCCTGGAGTCGGCGCTGGCGGCGGGCCACCCGTACAACGACGACTTCAACGGCGCGTCGCCGGAGGGGGCGGGCTGGAACCAGCTCACGGCCGTCAACGGACGCCGGTGCAGCAGCGGCGACGCGTTCCTGCGCCCGGCGCTGGAGCGGCCCAACCTGACGGTGGAGACACGTGCCCGGGCCCGCCGCCTCGTCATCGACGCACAGGGCCGGGTCACGGCCGTCGAGTACGAGCGCGACGGCCGCGTCCTGACCGCCGGCGTCGGCACCGAGGCCGTGGTGTCTGCCGGGACGATCGAGTCGCCCAAACTCCTGCTGCTGTCCGGCGTCGGTCCCGCGGCGGACCTCGCCGCGGTGGGCGTCGACTGCCTGCTCGACCTGCCCGGCGTCGGACGCAACCTGCACGACCACCCCGGCGTCCCGCTGACCTGGGCGTCCCGCCGGCCCGTCCCGCTGAGCCGCCACCAGCACAGCGAGGCCGGCCTGTTCTGCCGCTCCGACCCGGGGCTCGACGCGCCCGACCTGCAGTTCGGCGTGCTGAGCGTGGCGCTCACCGCCGACGGCGCGGTGTCCCCGGACCCGGCCTACAGCCTCTACCCGTGCCTGCTCCGGCCGCGCAGCCGGGGCAGCCTCCGGCTCCGGTCCGCGGACCCGGCGGACGAGCCGCTGATCGATCCGAACTACCTGGAGTCACCGGACGACCGGGACGCGCTCGTCCGGGCCGTCGAGGTCTCGCGCGGCCTGGCGCGGGGCGAGGGCCTGCGGGAGTGGACCGGCGCGGAGATCCTCCCCGGCCCGGACACCGACCTGCGGTCGTACGTGGCACGGACGGCCAACACCTGGTTCCACCCCGTCGGCACCTGCCGGATGGGCACGGACTCCTCGGCGGTCGTGGACCCGTCCCTGCGCGTGCGCGGCACGGCCAACCTCCGGGTGATCGACGCCTCGGTCATCCCGGAGATCCCGTCGGCGAACACCAACGCCGCCACGCTGATGATCGCGTGGCGGGGAGCCGAAATGATCAGGAGCGCGCGATGACGGCCCGCTTCCTCCCGAAAGGAGACCACCATGGCTGACCTGCGCGCCGTCTTCGACGACCAGCGCCGCGCGTTCCGCACGCCCACCCTGGACGAACGCCGTGAACACCTCGGCCGGCTGGCGGCGATGGTCGTGCGGGCCCGCCCACGCATCGAGCAGGCCATGGCGGCGGACTTCACCGTCCACCCCGCACAGCTCACCGCCATGACCGAGGTGTTCGGCGTCGCCGGCCAGGCCGCCTACGCCGCCGAGCAACTCCCCGCCTGGACGGCCCCGCAGCAGCGCTTCGCCGACCCGGCCTTCGCCGGCACCGCCACCGCGGCCATCGAGTACCAGCCCAAGGGCGTCCTCGGCATCATGGCCCCCTGGAACTTCCCGTTCCTGCTCTCCCTCGGCCCCCTGGCCGACATGCTCGCCGCCGGCAACCGCGTCATCATCAAACCGTCCGAGGTCGCCCCCGCCTGCGCCGAGCTCCTGCGGGAACTGGTCGCCGACACCTTCGCCCCCGACCACGTGGCCGTCGTCTGCGGCGGTGTCGACCTGGCCAAGGAGTTCGCGACGCTGCCCTGGGACCACCTCCTCTACACCGGCAACTCCGCCGTGGGCCGCGAGGTCGCCATGGCCGCGGCCCGCAACCTGACGCCCCTCACCCTGGAACTCGGCGGCAAGAACCCGGCCATCGTCCCCACCGTGGACGCCGAGAGCGTCGCCCAGATCATCGGCAACAAGGCCGTCAAGAGCGGCCAGGTCTGCATCGCCCCGGACTACTGCCTCGTCCCGGCGACCCAGGCCGCCGACTTCATCGACCTGGCCCGCGCCCACGTCGCCGCCGGCTACACCGCGTCCCCGGACTGCACGGGCATCATCACCGGCCGCCACCTGGACCGCCTGCTCGCCATGCTCGACGAGGCGAGGGACCACGGCCACCGGGTCATCACCCTCGAACCCGGCGCCGAAACCGACCGCGCCACCCGCCGCATCCCCCTCACCCTGGTCATCGACCCCGACGACGAGCTGCAGATCATGCGCGAGGAGATCTTCGGCCCCATCCTCCCCGTCAAGACCTACCGCACCCTCGACGAGGCCATCGCCTACGTCAACGCGGGCGACCGCCCCCTCGGCCTCTACGTCTTCACCCCCGACGCCGCCGTAGCCCGCCACGTCCTGGACCGCACGATCTCCGGGGGAGCCTGCGTCAACACCTGCGCCGTCCAGGGCGTCCTCCCGTCCCTGGGCTTCGGCGGCACCGGCATGAGCGGCTACGGCCGGCACCGAGGCATCGAAGGCTTCCGCGAGTTCTCCAACCAACGAGGAGTCTTCACCCGCGGCCAAGCCGACACCATCAACACCTTCTTCCCCCCATACACCTGAGCCCCCCGCCACCACGCGAGAATTCGTGCAGACCGTCCTCGATCTCGCTCCGCGGCCGGACCGGCCGCCACCGCGATCAGGACAAAGACCCCGAGCCGCCTGGCTCCGGTGTGTTCGTGCTGCCGGCGAGTGTGGGCAGGGGCGGGGTCGAACCGCCGACCTTCCGCTTTTCAGAAGTGGCAACCACCCTGCGGCGGTGTCGTCCACCGAGGTCAGACGGTGCTCGACGTACGCCTCTGGTGCCGGTTGGTGGCCGTCGTTGCCGTCAGGGCTGCCGTCACTGGTCGGTGTTGTCAGGCGACCTTGATCGAGTGGGGGCCGACGCTGACGGTGATGTCCAGGTGCCCGCCGAGGGCGGCGGCGTAGGCGCGGAGTGTCTCCAGTTCCATGGCTTCAAGGTTGCCGTTCTCGATCTGGGAGACGCGGGACTGGGAGACCCTCAGGATCTGGGCGACCTCGGCCTGCGTCTTGCCGACCGCCTTGCGGAGCTCCTTGAGGTGGTGGCCGGCGACGTAGGCGTCCAGTTCGGCGCGAGCCCGAGCCTGGCGCTCGGGGTCGGCCAGTTCAGGGTTGAGGCGGTGTGCTTCGGCCTTGATGTCCTGCCAACGGCGTCCGGTGCTCATCGTCCCGCCTCCTTGTCCTTCGCTGCGCGGTATTCGGCGTAGCGGCCTTCGGCCAGTGGGATCGCTTCGTCGTACCAGCGTGACCACTGCCCGGCTTTGTCTCCGGCCACCAGGAAGATCGCGGCACGGTCTGGGTCGAAGACGAACAGCATGCGGATCTCTGATCGTCCTCGGCTGCCGGGCCGCAGCTCCTTGAGGTTGCGCAGCTCGCTGTGTTCCAGGGTGTCGACGAGCGGCCGTCCTAGTGTCGGCCCGATCTCGGCCAGCCTGTCGATGGCTTGCTCGATCAATGCTGCGGTGTCCGTTTCGGATTCACACAGCTTGAGGAACCAGCTCTCGACCGGTTCGAGGAGGATGACATCCCAGGCCACAGAGCCAATATAACTTCTAACTCATATTGATGGGACCGCGCGACGTGCTGTCTGTGCCGCTTGCTATAAAGAAGATGCCCCGGGCCTGTTGGCTCCGGGGCGTTTCTGTTGGTTGTTGAGGTGGGCAGGGGCGGGGTCGAACCGCCGACCTTCCGCTTTTCAGGCGGACGCTCGTACCGACTGAGCTACCTGCCCAGGACGCGCGTCGGCGCGTCTGGCGGTCCTGACGGGATTTGAACCCGCGGCCTCCACCTTGACAGGGTGGCGAGCACTCCTAACTGCTCCACAGGACCTTGCTGATCCGAGCTTAGCGGCTCGGGAGGGGTGTCTCGGCCGGTGTGACCCGGCGTTTGGCACGTCCGAGAGCATACGCGATGGCCGAGTACAGCGCCAACTCGTTAACGGGGGAGGCTGCGGGGGATAGAGCGGTAACGGAGAGGTACCGGGTGAATGCGGGTTGGTGGCGGGTGCTGTGAGTTTGAGGCTCGGGGTCCTAGTCTGTCCGGGTTGCGCGACGGTGCGTGACCAGAGGGTTGCGCCGTTCCGACGGGGACGGCCGTGGACGCGAAGGAGGTCGGCGTGGTCGCGAAGCTCCCAGACCAGAGCGCCGAGGGCTACCAACGGGGACTGGGCACCCGCCAGATCCAGATGCTGGCGATCGGCGGGACGATCGGAACCGGGCTGTTCCTGGGCGCCGGGGAGAACATCGCCAAGGCGGGGCCGAGCCTGATCCTGACGTACGCCGTGGCGGGGCTGGCGCTGTTCTTCGTCATGCGGGCGCTCGGCGAGCTGCTGACGTACCGGAGGGCGGAGGGCGGGTTCGCCGGGTATGCCCGGGAGTTCCTCGGTCCGTTCTGGGGATACGCCACGACCTGGACGTACTGGATCATCTGGGTGACGACCGGCATGGCGGAGCTCACCGCCGCCGGCAAGTACATCCAGAAGTGGTGGCCGGGGGTCGAGCAGTGGCAGACGGCCCTGGTGGCGCTGCTGGTGCTGTTCACGGTGAACCTGATCTCGGTGAAGCTCTTCGGCGAGCTGGAGTTCTGGTTCGCGATGATCAAGGTCGCGGCGATCGTGATGATGATCCTGGTCGGGATCGGGGTGCTGGTCTTCGGGTTCAGCGACGCGGGGGAGACCGCGCGGGTCGGCAACCTGTGGGACCACGGCGGCGTGTTCCCCGAGGGCTACAGCGCCACGATCATGACGTTGCAGATGGTCATGTTCGCCTACCTGGGCGTCGAGCTGGTCGGTGTCACGGCGAGCGAGGCCAAGGACCCGGAGAAGAACATCCCGCGGGCGATCAACGCGCTGCCGCTGCGGTTCGCGCTGTTCTACCTCGGGTCGCTGCTGGTCATCCTGGCGGTGGTGCCGTGGACGGCGTTCAAGGGCGGGGCGAGCCCGTTCGTGCTGGCGTTCGACAAGATCGGCATTCCGGGCGGCGGGGACATCGTCAACTTCGTGGTGCTGACGGCGGCGCTGTCGTCCTGCAACGCGGGCGGGCTGTACTCGACGTCCCGGATGCTGCGGACTGCCGGCGTGAACGGTGACGGCCCGAAGATCCTCGGACGGCTGAACGGGCGCGGTGTGCCCGTCCTGACGGTCGTCATCTCGGCCCTCGTCATGGGCATCGGGGTCGTCGTCAACGCGATCGTGCCGGAGAAGGCGTTCGGGTACATCACCTCGGTGTCGACCGGCGGTGCCCTGCTGGTGTGGACGGTCATCCTCGCGGCGCACATGGTCTACCGGCGGCGCGCGACGGCCGGGAAGCTGGCGAAGTCGACATACCGGATGCCGTGGGCGCCCTACAGCAGCTGGGCCGTGCTGGCGTTCTTCGCGTTCGTCACGGTGACGATCGCGTGGGAGGCGGATACGCGGGTGGCGCTGTACGTGATGGCGGCCTGGGTGGCGCTGATCGTGATCGGCTGGCCGTTCGTCCGGCGGAGCTCGCAGGAGGCGGAGATGAAGGTCGCGGTGGAGACCACGAGCGCCTGACCTCATGGGATGATCCCCCCAGGCGGTTCCATCCCTCCGGAGGCGCGCGTGACCAGCATGCTAGAGATCCGCGTGCGCTGGGTTCTGCTGGTGGTGGTGGGCGTCGCGAACGTCGTCGGCGCGCTGGTCGTGCTGCTGTTCGCGACGTTCGTGGTGCCCGATCCCCCGCTTGAGGACCGCGACTACGCCCACCATGTGAACGCGCTGGCGTTCTTCGGCTATCCGTTCGTTGCCGTTCCGGTGGCGCTGCTCCTGGGGTTGTGGCTGTGGCGGCCCGTCGTGACGTTCGTCCGGGACGGGGGAGACCCCGACCGGCTGCAGCGGCGGGCCGTCCTGCTGGGGCCGCTCCGGCTGACGCTGCTCATGGGCGCCATGTGGGCGGTCGGCGCGCTCGGCTGGGCGGTGCTCGACCTGGCCCTGTTCACCGGGCGGCTGGCCGTGAAGACGAGCCTGACGTGCCTGCTCGGCGCGGCGACGACGTGCACGATCGTGTACCTGCTGTCGGAGCGGCTGCTGCGGCCGGCGGCGGCGCTGGTGCTGGGCGCGGAGCGGCCGAAGAAGTTCCGGCTGCCCGGGGTGACGACGCGGATGATGCTGGCGTGGGCGCTCGGGACGGCGATCCCGGTGTTCGGGCTGATCTGCGTCGCGATCGCCGCGCTGGCCGCGCCGGACATCAACGTCACGCAGCTCGCGATCACGATCCTCGGGCTCGGCGGCGTGGCGCTGCTGGCCGGCGTCTGCGTGATCTACATGGCCACGCAGGCGATCGCGGACCCGATCAAGTCCCTGCGGAAGGGGATGGCGCAGGTCGAGCGGGGCGACCTCGGCGCCCAGGTCCCGGTGTACGACGCGAGCGAGGTCGGGCAGCTGCAGGCCGGCTTCAACCACATGGTGGCGGGGCTGCGGGAGAACGAGCGGCTGCGCGACCTGTTCGGACGGCATGTCGGCGAGGAGGTCGCCGACCTGGCGCTGGAGCGCGGCGACATCACGCTCGGCGGGGAGACGCGCGAGGTGGCGGTGCTGTTCGTCGACCTGACCGGCTCCACCAGGCTCGCCGACACGCGGGGCCCGGACGAGGTCGTCGGGCTGCTCAACCGGTTCTTCGGCGTGGTGGTCACGGTGGTGGCGAAGCACGGCGGCTGGATCAACAAGTTCGAGGGCGACGCGGCGCTGGCGATCTTCGGGGCGCCGACGCAGCTGGCGGACTCGGCGGGTGCGGTGCTCGGCGCGGCCCGCGAGCTGGCGGCGCGGCTGCGCGCCGAGGTCCCGATGCTGGACGCGGGGATCGGCGTGTCGGCGGGCCCGGTCGTCGCCGGCTACATCGGCGCGGAGGAGCGGTTCGAGTACACGGTGATCGGCGACCCGGTGAACGAGGCGGCGCGGCTCAGCGACCTGGCGAAGGGGGAGGACGGGCGGGTGCTCGCCTCGGCCGCCGTCCTGGACCTGGCGCATCTGGCCGAGTCGCAGGAGTGGGACGTCGAGGGAGCGGTGACGCTGCGCGGCCGGAGCCGTCCGACCCGGCTCGGCAGGCCGCGCGCCGGGCTGCCCGCGCTCGCGCCCGCGGCGGCGCCCGAGGTCGGGGAGAGGGCTCGGCGGCGTGTCCGGTTCCCGCGCCCGCTGCGGCGGAGCCGGCGGCTGGTGCTGGGGGCCATGGTCCTTTCGAAGGCGGCCAAGAGCGCTCGTCCGCCTGACAAATCCGAAGAGTCCGACTAGCGGGCGGCGCGGTTCCGCGGTGAGCGCCGTGTCGTCCGCATCGCGGAGGGCTCGGCTGCGTATCGTCACTGACTGTACACAGTCTGCTACCTGCCCGTAACGAGGGTGTCACCGGACGGTCCGAGGGTTGGGGCGGACAGCTCCGGCTCCCGAGAGGCTGACAGATGTACCGACGGACTCGTCTCGCGCTCATCGCCGTCACCGCCACCGCGGCGCTCGCCGCCCCGGCCGCGGCCTCCGCCGCCCCGGGCCCGGCGGACCCCGTGCCCGCCGCTCCGCAGCCCCGTCCCCGGCATCCGGACGTGCTCCCGCCGGACGCACCGCGGCCCGGCGCCCCGCGTCCCGACGCGCCCCGCCCCGCCACCCCGCACCAGGACGCTCCGCAGCCGGGGGAGGCGGCGCAGCAGGGCGCACCGGACCCGCGCCCGCGCGCCATGGCCGCCCCGCCCGCGCCGCCGGCCCCGCCCGCGCCGGGCCTCCCGGACGCCGGGGCCGCGCCGCGCGCCCGGACCGCGGCGCAGGCCCGGATCCTGGACGTCGCGCACCGGGGCGCGTCGGCCGCCGCGCCGGAGAACACGCTCGCCGCGTTCACGCTGGCCAAGGCCCAGAACGCGGACATGTTCGAGCTGGACGTCCAGGAGACCAAGGACCACAAGCTCGTGATCATGCACGACACCACGCTCGCCCGGACGACGAACGCCGAGCAGGTCTACCCGGACCGCAAGCCGTGGAAGGTCGCCGACTTCACGCTCGCCGAGATCGAGAGGCTGGACGCGGGGTCCTGGTTCGCGAAGAGGTACGCGGGCGAGCGCGTCCCGACGCTGCCCCGGGTGCTGACCGCGATGCGCGGCCAGGGGCTCGGCCTGCTGCTGGAGATCAAGAGCCCCGACCTCTACCCGGGCATCGAGAAGCGCATCGCCGCGGCGCTGCGCCGCTCGCCGTCCTGGCTCCGCTACGACCCGAGCGAGCGGCGCCTCGTGGTGCAGTCGTTCGACTGGGGGTCCGTGCGCAAGTTCCACGCCGTCCTGCCCAAGGTCCCGACCGGGCTGATCGGCAGCCCGAAGACGGCGGAGCTCCCGAAGCTCGCCAAGTACGCGGACCAGATCAACCCGACGTTCAATGGGCTGACCAAGGCGTATGTGAAGAAGGTGCACGCGTCCCGCATGAACGTCCTGACCTGGACGATCAACGACGGCGGCGACATGCGGAAGGCCATCGAGCTCGGCGTGGACGGGATCATCACCAACAAGCCGGACGTCTTGCGGCATGTCCTACAGGCGTCCCGCACGGCGCGAGGGGCCTCTCCCGCCGGGCAGCCGATGCGGCCTGCGGCCTGATCAGGGGAGTAGGCGGCGTGCGCGGGCGGTGAGCGCGCGCGCCGCCGGACTGCGCGGGCCCTCCGCGCGCCATGCCAGCGCTATCCGCCCGCTCAGCCGGGGCCGGACGATCGGCATCGCGTGCAGCGCGTCCGGCACGCCCCGGGCGGCGGACTCGGGGAGGACGCCGACGCCGAGCCCGTGCGCCGCGATCTGCGCCACCACGGGCGGCTCGCCGGCCTCGAACGCGATCCGCGGGCGGAGCCCGGCGTCCGCGAAGGCCCGGTCCAGCACGGCGCGCACGCCGGTGCCCTTAGGCAGGCTGATCAGCGCCTCGTCGGCGAGCGCCCGCAGCGTGATCGTGGAGCGCCGCGCCAGCGGGTGGTCGTGGCCGACGGCGGCGTAGAGGTCCTGCTCGATGACGACCCGGGTGGCGATGCCCGCGGGCGCTTCGGCGCCGAGGCTGAGGAAGGCGAGGTCGACGCGTCCGGAGCGGAGCCCCTCGGTCAGCGTGTCGGTGTCCTCCTGGATGACCGTGATCTCCACGTCCGGATGGTCGCGGTGGAACTCGGCGATCAGGCCGGGCAGGTCGAGCGACCTGATCCAGTCGATGGTGCCGACCGTGACATGCCCGCGGAGCAGGCCGGTCAGCTCGTCCACCGCGAACCGCGCGCCGCTGACGGCCGCGAGCGCCGCCCGCGCGTAGGGGAGGACGGCGGCGCCGGCCTCGGTCAGCCGGACCGTCCGGCCGGAGCGGTCCAGCAGCGGCTGGCCCAGCTCGCGCTCCAACTGCCGGATCTGGGCGCTGACGCCCGGCTGGGCGACGTGCAGCCGGGCGGCGGCCCTGGTGAAGCTGGCCTCTTCGGTCACCGCGACGAAGTACTCCAGCTGGCGCAGCTCCATAAGCAGCCATGCTAGCCGCGCACCCGTTCAGCGCCCCGGCTTCTGCCGAAACCCCCGTTGGCGCGGGGCCGCGAGACCGGGCGGGAGGGACGGCGGAGACGGCCGAGACGGCGGGGGCGGACGGGGCCGGGGCCGGTCGGCAACCATTTCTTTGTGCCTTCTTGGGTGCGTCGCGGCTGTTCAGAGGACTGAATCCGGTCTGGACGGTGAAGACATCACCTGCGGGAGGTCGGGTGTACGGACGACGCACATGGTCCATACGGGTGCGGATGACCGTAATTGCCGGAATGGTCACCGCCATGATCTGTGTCATCGTGACCACGCTGGTGCTGGTGGAGGTGCGCGGCTCCGAGACCGACTCCAAGCGCAGCGAGGCGACGGCCGCCGCGCTCCGGATCTCCTACGAGATGCGGCGCGGCCCCGTCCGGGGCGACCTCGACGCGCCGGACGGCGTGGTCATCCAGGTCATGGACGAGAACCGGACGGTGATCGCGGGCACCCGGGGCCCGTCGCTGGACGGACCGCCGATCGCCCACTTCCTCCCCTCCCAGGCCAAGGTGTACTCGACCCGGGACGTGTGCTCGCTCGGGGAACTGCCCGGCTGCGCGTGGGTGATCGGCTTCCGCGTCTACCAGCCGGCCGGGGACTGGCTCGTCTACGCCGCCGCCCCCAGCGTCCCCTGGTACGTCAATCCGGGCCTCATGATGCTGCTGGTCAGCGTCTCGCTGCTGGTGATCCTGCTGGCCTGCCTGCGCGCCTGGGGGACGGTCGACCAGACCCTCGCCCCGGTGGACGCGATCCGCGCCGAGCTGGCGGAGATCACCGCGCTGCAGTCGGGTCGCCGGGTGACGGTGCCGGAGAACCGGGACGAGATCAGGCGGCTCGCGGAGGCCGCGAACGCGACGCTCGACCGCCTCGACAGCGCCCTGGAGCGGCAGCGCAGCTTCACCTCCGACGCGTCCCACGACCTGCGCAGCCCGATCGCCGCCGCCCGCACCCAGCTGGAGGAGGCGCTGCTCTTCCCCGACGACGTCGACTGGCCGCAGGTGGGACGGGGCGTCCTGCAGAGCCTGGAGCGGCTCCAGGCGATCGTCACGGACCTGCTGCAACTGGCCCGCCTGGACGCCGCCGCCTGGAAGGACGTCGAGACGATCGACCTCGGCGCGCTGGTCACCATCGAGATGGCGCGGTCGAGCCGGACGAAGCGGGTCGTCCCGCACCTCCAGGAGGGGGTCACGGTGCGCGGGGACCGGCTCCGGCTCGTCCGGCTCCTCACGAACCTGCTGGACAACGCCGAACGGCATGCCGAGTCGCGGGTGGACGTCACGGTCCGGCGCACCGACGGCGAGGCCGTCCTGGAGGTGCTGGACGACGGGGCGGGGGTCGCCGAGGAGCACCGGGACCTGGTCTTCCAGCGGTTCGCGCGGCTGCAGGCCAGCAAGGCCCGCGACCCGTCCGGCACCGGTCTCGGCCTGCCCATCGCGCGGGAGATCGCCCGGCTGCACGGCGGGAGCCTCACCATCGAGGACAGCACGCGGGGGGCCCGGTTCGTCCTGCGCATTCCTCGGAACGTTCCAGAACGCCCCGACCACCCTTCCTGAGAGGGCGGTCCGGGGCGCGTCGGGCGGCGGAATGCGGGTCAGGCGGCGGAGCGCGCGGCGAGGCCGCGCATATGCATCCAGCCCTCGATGTCCGTCTCCTTCACCCGGCAGCTGACCGGCTCGTACTCGCCGGCGTTCCCGTGGCGGGGGCCGTGGGCGATGGCGGAGTCGTGGACGAACCTCGACACGATCACGCCGAGGTCGGCCCGCGTCGCGGCGAGCCGCTCCTTCAGCGGCGCGGCGTCGAGGAGGCGCGCCGCGTTGATGATCGTCCAGCCGGCCAGCCCGAACGGGTCGGCCGTCACCGGCCCGACGTCGACCGCGACCCGGAGCTGGATGCGCAGCGCCTCGCTCGACCGGTGGTTGTGCCGCCGCAGCCGCGCCCCGAGCAGGGCGATCATCGGGTCGATGACGGCGGCGGTCGGCATCTCCGGCGGGACGACGATCAGCACGCCGTCGCCGCGGTCCTCGCTGTAGCAGGCGTCCCACGGCATGCCGGCCCCCTGGAAGGACTCCCGCAGGGCGGCGTACATGGCGCGGCGCACATCTATGCGGTCGTTCTCGTCGCGGGCGCGCGAGCTGAAACCGGCGATATCGGTGTAGACCACAGTGCAGTTCCTGCCCGTCCAGGATGGAACCGTGGCCGACTCGGGCGGGGCAAGTTGCGCGGGCTGCATCGCCCGTCCATGGGCCTGGACGCGCACAGTCGCGGCCGGGGGCTGCCGCCAGGAGGAACGCTGCGGCCGGTCGGCCGGGCCGGACGCGTAGACCTCGGGGTACAGGTCGAACTCGCTGTACGGGTCGTACGGGTCGTACGGGTCCATCACGGTGTGGGGGGCGCCAGTGGGCCCCGGCAGAGGTAGCGGGATGAACGCGGTCGCGTAGGGGCGGCGCAAGCCGTACTGGGCGGCGGCCTCGTACGCCAGCGCGGCGACCCTGTAGGGCAGGGCGCCCCCAGCCCCATAGGACGGCGGCCTGCCCACGCCCCCAGCGCTGGCTCCCTCCCCGTACGGGCGTCCCATACGGGGATCTTGCGTGGGCCCCGCCGCGGCCTGTTCGGTGAGCCGCTCGTACATCTCGCGTTCCAGGACGGCGACCACGCGCTGATGGTCGCTGAGGTACTTGACGAACTGCTGGGTGGTCAGGAGCAGCGCGCTCAGCGGCTCCATCGCGACGACGGTCGCCGAGCGGCGCCGCAGCAGCAGGGCGGCGCGCTCGCCGATGATGTCGCCGGGGCCGCGGAAGGCGATGATCCGCTCGGCCCCGTCCCGCCGCAGGCTGATCCGCACCGAGCCGGTCTTGATCACGATGGTCTGGTCGGCGGGCTCGTCCTCCTCCCATAGCACCGCGCCGGCGGGATAGCCGACCTCCTTCGCGGTCGCCAGGAACGCGGCCCTCTCGATGGTCGTCAGGGCCGCCCAGAACCCGGGCCCACGGGACGGTGCGCCCGGCCGGACGGCCGGTGGCCCGGCGGTGGTCTCCAGGTCGGTGCTCGCGGCCGGGCGCTCGCCGTCGGCCTGCCGGGGGCGGACGACGGCGAGCGCCTCCGGGTGGACGATCTGGTCCGGGTCATGCCGGCGCGCGTGTGCGTCCATCAGCTCACCCGGCCCGCGACCGAGGGGACGCAGATCGTGGGGTGGTTCGGGGACGTGGGATGGGTCGTCGGGTGGACGTCGAAGGTCGGGGGATGGAACTGCCGTCTTGCCATGTCAGGGACCCCATGCCTCGATTCGCGACTCCGGCCCGGTGCGCGGTGCCCGGGATCGTCCGGCCCCGATCGCCGTGGCCGAAGTCACATCACCTATAGCCCGTACCGCGTGATCGCGGTTAGACTGGGTGAGTCCGCAGAAAACGTTTTGGCAGGTCAGCCCGGATCTTTCTGCGTTTTCGCAGGGTTTCCGCGCAGGCCCGCCGGCGCGTTTCGCGCGGCTCAGGGAGTCGCTCTCCACTTTCCGCCGATCCTCCTGGCTGCCAACCGGTGATCAGTGGAAAGTGGCGGGCGACTCTGTTCTTGTGGCCGGTCGTGGTCGTTTCTCGTCGGCGATGCCGAAGTCACGTGTGGTGGCTGACCTCCCCGTTCGCGCGTCCAACCCTTCTGGCGGGCCGTGCTGCCCCGTTGCCGCCCGTTCCTGCCCGTGTGGTGCCCGCCGTCGTGAGGTTCCCGGCCGGAGGACACGCGTGACCCGTCCGGATCCCTCACCCTGCGTCAGAATCGTCGACCGCGTGAAGGTGGCGGTGAGTCCCGTCGCAAGTTGGCGTCTGCTAGTCTGCCATGTAGCACATTACAACATAGTCGAGCGGTATGCAGCAGTCTGGCGGCTTCCAATGCGAGTTCTGGGCGTTATGGCGGCATCTGCGCGCGGAGCGAAGGTCGCAAGGGCCCGGACAGGTGGCGGAGTGGCGGCAAGCGGGGTGTCAAGTCCCGGAATGCCATGTAGCATCCAGGCTGGTAGCACCCACTACTTAGAGTGAGCGAGCAGGATGTCCAGTGACCAGGGGCCGATCGTCCAGAGTGCGCTGCTTCGGGGGGAACTCGTCCGCCTGCGCAAGGGGAAGAAGCTGACGCAGGAGCAGGTGGCGCGGCAGCTCGAATGGTCCCCGTCGAAGCTCATCAGGGTCGAGGGCGGCAAGAACGCCATCACCCGGACGGACCTGCAGGCCCTGCTCCGCGTCTACGACGTCACCTCCGAGTCGCGCCAGGAGCGGCTGCAGGCACTCGCCCGCGGCGCCCGCGAGCCCGCCTGGTGGAACGCCTACCGCGGCGACCTCGACCCCACCTTCCTCAACTATGTCGGCTACTCCGCGGGCGCGGCGTTCATCCGCCAGTTCCACGGGACGGTCATTCCCGGCCTGCTGCAGACGCCCGAATACGCCGAGGTGCTCTCCACCGGAAAGGCGTCCGAGACGGCCCGGGTGCTCGCGGCGAAGCTGCGCATCCAGCGGCAGCAGGAGTTCGCCAAGCGCGAGAACCCTCCGCGCCAGGACTACATCATCGACGAGGCCGTGATCCGCCGCCATGTCGGCATCAGGACCGACCCGGCGATCATGCCGGCGCAGCTCAACCACATCGCCGACACCGCCGAGCGCGACGACCTGCTGCGGGTGCGCGTCATCCCGTTCAGCACCGGTGCGCACCTGGGGCTGGAGGGTCCCTTCACCATTCTGGAGTTCGACGGCGACCTCGACGACGTCCTCTACCTGGAGGGGCGGTCGGGCGCCAGCATGATGGTCAGCGGCGAGGACGACAAGATCACCGAGTACCGCGACACCTTCGAGCTGCTCGTGGAGCAGGCGCTCCCGGCCGACCAGTCGGTGACGATGATCCGCCAGGCCGCCGACGCGCTCATGTCCTGACCGCCCGATGTCCTGACCGCATCATGCCCTCCTGACCGCAGCCCGCCCCGACGGCCGGCCGCCCGCGCGGCGGCCGGCCTGACAAGCGAATCGCAACTCGACCCGACCGGAGGTGAAGGCCGCGGCGAACATCCGACAAGGCGAGTGGCCGTCATAACACGCAGCGTGATCTTGTGTTCCCTTGTAGGCGGGATAACTAGAACCGTTTACACTCGTGATCGGGAAATTATCCACAAGGTCGTGGTTTGTCGTGCCCTGCTCGGTGCTCTCCGGTGGGTGTCCTCGGCCGATCGGTTGGCGAGACGGCACCCGCCGGCAACGGACGGAGGTTGCTGGATGGTCTACGGGTCGAATCGCGAAGCTGCGCTGAACTGGCGAAAGAGCAGTGCGAGTGCGAACGATAGCCAGTGCGTGGAGGTGGCGACGTTCGGCCCGTCGGTACTGGTTCGCGATTCGCGCGACCACTCCGCCGGTGTCATCGTCCTCGGCCGCGCACAGTGGAATGCGTTCATGGACGCGCTCCGGGACGGAGCCGCGGACCGCAACTGAGTCACGAGACTCATTTCCCCCGCGCCCGCGAAAATTGTTGACCATTGCGTCCCCCCGCCCCCTTTACTGGCGATCTTTGACAACGCCCCGGTTGATGCGGGGCGGAAACGAACCCGCCGCCGCCCCTGACCCCGCACGCTCAATCGCTCCCATGGGCGGCGCAGGGGGAGGCGGCCGGGGTGGCCGCGCCAACGCGGCGCCTGCTCCGAGTGCAGTGCCGGGTCAGTAGAGGAAGGGGATCTTGATGCCGTTGGCGCCGGTCAGGGCGGTGCCGGGGGAGCGGCCTAGGAGCCAGGCAAGGAGGGATGCGGCGGGGCCGGTGACCAGGTGCTCGCCTGTGCCGTCCTCCTGGCCGGTGTCGGTGGCGTGAAGGCGCAGGTCCGGGCCGTCGGGGCGGCGGGCGAAGGATGCGGTGATGTCGGTCAGGTAGCGGGAGGTGAAGTCGGCGGGCCAGTCGTCGGGGGTGAAGCCCGCGTCCAGGTCGACGTGGTGGATCAGGACCTCGGTGAGGCGTGCGTCGGCGGCGCGGGCGGCGGGGTGGCGGGCGCCGGTCGTCCATTGGACGGTCCGGGCCCATGCGTCGTCCGGCATGCGGGCGAAGGCGTCGGCGAACCGGTCGGCGCTCTGCCGGACGTCCGCCAGGAGGGTCGCGGCCGGGCGGCCGGCGCCGGCCTCGATCTCGGCGGCGCGGGCGTCCAGGCTCGGGTACTCATGCGACTCCACGCCGGTGCGCGCCCAGGTGAGCAGGCGGGTGCCGCCGTCGGCGTTGCGGGCGACATGGGTGAGGACGTGCCCGCGCGTCCAGCCGGGAAGCAGGGACGGCGCGCGGACGTCCGCGTCACCGAGCCGCGCCGCGGTCGCCAGGAGGTCGCGGGTCGCGGCGGTGATCTCGGCGAGGGCGATCATGCGAAGGCGGCGGCGTGGGCCTCGGTCCACTGCCGGAACGTGCGCGGTGGCGCGCCGGTGACGTCCTGGACGGTGGGGCGGACGACCGATTCGTCCAGCGAGCCGTCCACATAGAAGTCGAAGAAGGCGTCGACGTACTCGATCGGCATCTGCTCGCTCATCTCGGTGCGGGCCTCGTCGTCGGGCTGGGCCTCGAAGCGCAGTTCGCGCTCCAGGACCTCACCCAGTATGGCGACCTGCTCTGACGGTAGGAGCGATTCCGGGCCGGTCGGGTACTCATCGGGGGTCCCTTTCACCAGGGGAGGGGGCGGCCGTCGCGGAAGAAGCCGCCGGTCGGGCCGTTGTCGGGCAAGGTCGCGGCCCACACTACGCTCGCCGCGCCGTCGGCGACGGGACGTCCGCCGGGCCCGCCCATGTCCGTCGCGACCCAGCCGGGGCAGACCGCGTTGACGAGGACGCCGTTCGCGCGGAGTTCGGCGGAGAGCATCCGGGTCAGCGCGTTGAGAGCGACCTTGGACGCGGTGTAGGCGGGGGTGCCGCCGCCCATGTTGGTCAGCGAGGCGACCTCGCTGGAGACGTTGACGATCCGGCCGTGGGGGCTGCGGCGGAGCGCCGGGAGCAGCGCCTGCGTCAGGCGCCACGGCCCGTAGAGGTTGGTCTCGGCCGCCTCGCGGACGACGGACAGATCGGCGTCCGATGCCCGCTGCCAGGTGTCGTAGGTGATGGCCGCGTTGTTGACGAGGACGTCCAGCCGGTCGATTCCGGCGGCGGCGCGGGCGATGTCCTCGGCCGAGGTGACGTCGAGGCGGACGGGCGTGGCGCCCACCTCCTTGGCGGCGCGTTCGGCGGCGTCAAATGACCGGGCGGCCAGCAGCACCTCGTGGCCGCGCTCGGCGAGCTGCCTGCACACCTCGCGTCCGATGCCCCGGTTGCCCCCGGTGACCAGTGTGGTCGTCATGGTGTCCCCCTTCGGGGAAATGATCAGGTGCTGAGCGGCGGTGCGTCCAATACCTGCCGTGATTACCTGTGGCTATGGACGTCCATTTGCGGGATCTGCGGTACTTCGTGGCGGTCGCCGAGGAGCTCTCGTTCACCCGCGCCGCCGAGCGGCTGTTCGTGTCGCAGCCCGCCCTGAGCAAGCAGATCAAGCAGCTTGAGGAGCATCTGCGGCTGCGCTTGTTCGACCGCGACCGGCGGAGCGTCGCCCTCACCGCGGCGGGCCGGGCCCTGCTCCCCGCGGCGCGCGACATGCTGTGCGCATGGGACGAGGCGCAGCGCACGGTGAGCGACGCGGCGGCGGACGAGGCGTCCGTCCTGACCGTGGGTCTGTCCACGAGCGTCGGACGCGGCCTCCTCGCGGACATGCGGGAACGGTTCGCAGAACGCCGTCCCGCGTGGAGGATCCGGTTCCGGCAGGTCAACTGGGACGACCCCACGGCCGGGCTGGCGGATGGGGACGTGGACGCCGCGTTCGTGTGGCTGCCCATCCCGAGCCAGGACGCGTTCAACGTTCACGTGGTAGCTGAGGAGCCGCGCTACGTGGCACTCAGGGACGACCACCCATTGGCCGGACGGGACACCATCGCGTTCGACGAACTCCTAGACGAACCGTTCCTGGCGCTGCC
Source organism: Actinomadura sp. NAK00032 (assembly GCF_013364275.1). Lineage (NCBI taxonomy): Bacteria > Bacillati > Actinomycetota > Actinomycetes > Streptosporangiales > Thermomonosporaceae > Actinomadura > Actinomadura sp. NAK00032. The sequence continues at coordinate 809,857 of NZ_CP054932.1, forward strand.
CGAAGAGGCCGGCCCCTTGCGCGACTTCTGGCTCGGTGTGGAGGACCGTGGCGGGAGGCCCGTCAAGGTGGGCGCGACCGTCTCCAACGCCGACGAGACGTTCGCGGCCATCGAGGATGGCAGCGGCGTGGTGCTGCTGGCCTCCGGCAACGCCGCCATCTACCGGCGCCCGGGGATTGTGGCGGTGCCGGTGGTGGGCTTGTCGCCGTCCAAGCTGGCCTTGGCATGGCGTGCCGACGACCACCGGAACGTCATCCGGGACCTCCTGCACACCGCCGGCGCGTGACCTGGCCGGTGTCCGGCGTGTGACCCGGCCGGTGTCTAGCGGACGCCGCGTGGGCGGAACTGGATGCTGATGCGGGGGCCGGTCACGCGGGCGCTCTTAGGGATGGCGTGCTCCCATGTCCGCTGGCAGCTCCCGCCCATCACGATGAGGTCGCCGTGGCCCAGTTCATGGCGGATCGTCTGGCCGCCGCCACCGCGCGGGCGGAGCAGCAGGCTTCGCGGGGTGCCGACTGACAGGATCGCCACCATCGTGTCGTGCGTGGAGCCACGTCCGATGGTGTCGCCGTGCCACGCCACACTGTCGCGGCCGTCCCTGTACAAGCAGAGACCGGCGGTGCGGAACGGCTCACCCAGCTCGTCGGCGTAGTGCTCGTCGAGTGCCGCTTTCGCCTCGTCCAGGACGGGGTCGGGGAGCGGCGCACCCTCGTCGTAGAAGGACAGCAGGCGCGGGACGTCCACGACGCGCTCGTACATGCGCCGCCTCTCCGCGCGCCACGGGACGGACGTCAGCAGCCGTTCGAACAGGGCGTCCGCTCCGGGAATCCAGCCTGGCAGGACGTCCACCCAGGCGCCGTGCGACAGCCGTGTCCGCCGCGCCGACTCCAGCGGGTGCGGGCCGCTCTCGTCGGTGCAGTCCAGCAGCGAGCCTTGGAACATGTCGCCACTGTACCCTTTTCACTCAAACATGTGTTCGATCATGATTGGATTGCGTGTTCTGTCAGTGGCGGACCGTAGCCTTCGCTCGTGATGAGAGACTTACCGCGGTCGGCGAAGGCGCTCGTGTGGGTCCGAGTGATCAACCAACTCGGCGCCTACGTGATGTCGTTCCTCGCCGTGCTCGCGGGCCCCGGTCTCGCGGCGGCGGCGCTGGCGGTCTTCGGGGTCGCCGCGCTGGTCTCGCGCTGGCTCGGCGGCGTCCTGCTCGACAGGTTCGCGCCGCGTACGCTCATCGTTCTCGGCCTGGCCTCGACGGGGTCGGCCCTGCTGCTCCTCGCCGCCGCGCAGGGCGCCGCTCAGGTCCTGGCGGCGGTCGCGCTGGTCGGGCTCGCGTTCGAGCTCTACGAGCCCGCCACCCAGGAGTCGCTCGCCCGGGTCGGCGGACGGCGCGACGACCTCTACGGCCTGCTCGGCACGTTCGCGGTGGCGGCGGGGGCGATCGGCGGTCTGCTCGCCGCCGTGCTGCTGCCGCTGGGCGCACGCTGGCTGGCGGTCGTGGACGGGATGACATGCCTGCTCGCGGCCGGTGTGGCGGCGTTCTTCATGGCCCGGGAGCCGCCGGTGGTGAGGGCGGCGCGGGACGTCCGATGGCGGCCGCCTCGGCGGCTGCTCCGGCTGACCGCGGCGAGCACGGCGTTCGGGTGCGGCTATCTGGCCGTGCTGATGTTCATGCCGCTCGTTCTGCTCCAGCGCGGTGCGCCGGCGTGGCTGCCCGGGCTGACGCTGACCGGAGCCGCCCTGCTCGCACCGCTGACCGGTTTTCTCGGGCGCCGCCGCTTGGACGCCTTCGATCATGAGCACGTCCTCGCCGCCGGGTGCGCGGTGCTCGGCGTCCTCGCGGTCGTGCTCGCGGCCGCCGGGCGGTCCGTGCTGCTCACGGTGGCGGCGTATCTGGCGTGGGCGGTCACCGACAGCGTGCTGCAGGGGCGCTGGCAGGCGATGATCGCCGACATCGCGCCCGAGCCGGAACGGCCGCGCTGGTTCGCGTTCTTCGGCTCGTCGTGGGCGGTGGCGCAATCGGCCGTCCCGGGCCTGGTGGCGCTGGTGGGCGCGGCGATGCCGGTCGGTGCGGCCGCGTTCCTGCTGACCCCCGCCTTCCTGCGCCGACCTGGCCGCCGCGGCTCGATCGACCCCCACGCGAGAGACCCCGCCGCCGCAGCCAACTGAACACCCTGACCTAGGCGCCCTTGGCGAACCCAACCTGCAGACGAACGGGGATGAGCCGAGGGGAAGGGGGAGAGGGGAGTGAAAGGGCTCAGAAGTCGTTGAGGAGGTCTTTGAGGAAGGTGGTGGTGCGGGCGGGGCGGGCGGCGCGGATGGCGAGCAGGTCCATGATCTTCTGGTATTGGGCGGCCTCGCCGCCTTCGGGGTAGCGGGCGCCGGTCAGCTGCTCCAGGTAGACGACGTCGTCCAGGTCGTATTCGGCGAACCGGACGATCGTGATGGGTCCGCCGAGGGCGAGGTGCCCGCCGGCGGAGAACGGCAGCACCTGCAGCCGCACGTTGGGCATGGCCTCCGACACGGTGATCAGGTGCTCGATCTGGGCGCGCATGGTGTCCGGCCCGCCGATGGGTCTGCGCAGCGCGGCCTCGTCGAGGATCGCCCACAGCGTCGTCGCGCTGAGCGGGCGGTGCAGGATCTCCTGCCTGGCAATCCGCATGCTGAGCCGCCGTTCGAGACCGTCGTACGGGGCGTCGTGGTGTTCGAGGCCGATGATGGCGCGCGCGTAGTCCGGGGTCTGTAAGAGTCCGGGGATGTACTGCACCTCGTAGCTGCGGATCGTCGCCGCCGACTGCTCCAGCCCGAGGTACTGCTCGAACCAGCTCGGCAGGACGTCGCCGTAGCTCTGCCACCAGCCGGGCTTCTTCGCCTCCCGGACGAGGTGGACGAAGCCCGCGCGCTCGTCCTCGTCGTGGACGCCGTACAGGTCGAGCAGGTCGAGGACGTCCCGGACCTTGAAGCCGTGGCGTCCCAGTTCGAGCCGGCTCATCTTGGACGCCGACGAGCGGATCGCGTCCCCCGCCTCGGCCCGTCCGATGCCCTTGTCCTCCCGCATCCGCCGGAGCCGCGCCCCGATCTGCATGCGCAGGGCGGTCGGTCCCGCCTGCCGATTGTCCAGCACAAGATCTCCAGAGGTCTCGTACGTCCTGACAACCCTCGGAGGGTCTCACAGGCGCCGACGGGCGTGCAGGAAACCTGCGGACAGAGGTATGTAACTCAGGGGGCCCATGGCCTGGGCATACAGGACCATTTCCGGTGCAACGTCATCGCGTCGGAACCAGCAGGTCAAGGTCGCCGCGCGGCACCCGCGCCCGCTCGGCGACCCGGTCGCGGTCGGTGCCGGCCTGCCCGACGATCTCGATCGCGCGGGTCAGCATCGTGGGCTGTTCGAGCGGCCGCGCCGGCCCGGGCTCGTGCCGCCGCCAGCCCCGCGAGCTCATCGCGCTCATCGCGTTGCGGTACGCGGTCTCCTGCATGATGCCGAGCGTGCGGGCCCGGTAGAGGAGCGCCGCCAGGCTGACGCCCCACGTCGCCTTCAGGCGGCCGAGGCGGTCCCAGTCGGCGGTGCCGGGCAGTTGGCCCGCGATGTCCTGCTCCGGCATGAGGAACTCGGCGGCGAACCGGTGCGCCTGGTCTTCGACGACCTTCTCCCCGGGTTCGGCGTCGGCGTGCATCACCAGGTGCCCCAGCTCGTGGGCGGCGTCGAACCGGTTGCGCCAGTAGTCGCCCTTGGCCGGGTTGAAGAAGACCATCGGCCTCGGGTGCACGCCCACACTGAACGCGTCGACGCGCTCCGCCGCCCGCGGCAGGACGAGGACGATCACACCGTGCTTCTCCAGGAGCCGGACGACGTGCGGCACCGGCCCCGCCTGCTCCAGCAGGGCCTTGCGGGTCAGCCGCGCCGCCTCGACGGGACCCGGCCCGGCGATCTCGTCCGGCGACACCGGGTATTCGGGCAGGTCGACTTCGGGGAAGTCGACGAGGTCTTCGAGAGCGGCGACGACGTCCGTCGCGATGCGCCCGTAGGCGAGGGCCTGGTCGCGCTCGATCTGGCTGGTCGACCGGAGCGACCGGAAATGCGCGCCGTCCAAAGAGACGGGACTGCGCCCGCCATGGAAGAACGCGACCGGGACGCCGAGCGCGATGGCGAGCCGTTTCAGCGTCATCTCGTCCGGCCGCTGGACTCCCGCCTCGTACCGCCCGATCGCTTTCGGCGTCGTCCCCACGGCGTCCGCGAGCTGGTTCTTGCGCAGTCCCCTGAGCCGCCGGGCCAGCGTCAGCCGCTCGCAGTCGAACAGCACCCTGCGCCACCCTTTGCTAAGCCGTCTTCGTCTCCCCGCGAAGCCGCATGGGGACGTCTTCCTGATCGTCCCGATCGTCCCAGAGCGGCAACGTTCGCTCGACGAGCTTACGACGTGGATCGGGCCCGAGGGTGTCGTCCACCTGCTTCACCCAGTGCCAGGCCGTGCCGCCGTCGGCGTTCCACCTGGGGCGGCCCAGGAAGAGCTCCATTTCGAGGGGTTCCTCGCTCGCACTGTGCGCGAGTACCAATGTCACGACGCCGGGCGTGTCGTGAACGTCGAGCCCGAGTGGCAGCGCCAACTGGGGGTCTTCGACATATCCCTGCCGTGCGACGGCCTGCTTGGTGGGGCTGGCCCGGTCCCACCGGATCGCCCGGACGTGGCCGAACTCGTGCCGCTTGAGCAGGACGCGGTAGCGGCCGTACCGCCACCCCGGCGAGCCGTTCAGATCATCCCGGACGACGTACTTCCCCAGCTCGCCACGTCCGAAGACGCTGTCGAGGGCACTCGCCAGCGTTTCGAACGCGCCGACGCCGTACGTCCGCTCCTTGAACCCCGCCGTCCGGCTCAACGCGTTGAACAGCGCAACCGTCGCATCTCGGTGGGCCTCCCGCACCGCATGCAGGAAGCCCACGGCCAAGAGCTCGTCCCAAGCAACCCGGTCTTCAGCCACCCGTCCACTGTAAGCAGAGGCACTGACATTGAGCCCCGCAGCGCTGCCGATGGCTCGCTACAAGCAGCCCTCGAACTGCGGCACTTCCTCGACGAGCTTCAGCCCGCTGGACCCGAACCACTTGCGCAGCAGCCAGCTGGCCGTCCCGTCCTGGTACATCGTGGTCACGGCCCGGTTCACCGCCTCGCACGCGTCGACGTCGCCTTTCCGCATCCCGATGCCGTAACGCTCATCGGTGAACGGTGCGTTGACGATCCTCAAATCCGGAGCCGCGAACCCCGCCAGCACCAGATCGCCAGTGGAAACGGCGTCCACGGCACCGCTGCGCAGTTTCGCCACGCAGTCGCTATAGGACGACCCCGGAACCAGCTTCGTACGAACACCGAGCCCGCTGACCACCCGTTCGGTAGACACAGAACCACTCGCCTGGCACATCTTCCGCCCGGCTAGGTCACGGACACCGCGAATCCTCGTCTCGCCCCGCCGCACCATGACGTCCTGATGAGCGACGTAGTAGGGCCCGGCGAACGTGACGAGCTTGGCCCGGTCCGGCGTGATCGAGTAGGAGGCGAGGACGAGGTCGACCGAATGCTCGTTGAGCTTCTCCTCGCGATTGTCCGACCTGACTTCCTTGAACGTCACGCGCGAGGCCCCGAGCCGGCGGGCGATGTAGTAGCCGACGTCCACCTCGAAACCGCGGAAGACGCCGTTCTCCTTGCGTCCGAGTCCCGGCTGGTCAGCCTTGACGCCCACGACGATGACGTCCTTGCCGGGAATGGAGGCGCTCGCCGTAGCGCACCCGGCGAGAACGAAGACCAGGGCCAAACTCATCAGCATGTGGCGCACAGCCCATGGCTATCGGCGCGACTCGACCAGGAAATGAACACAACAAGACGGAACCGCTGCCAGCGGATGGCCCTATCGGCGTCCCAAAGGCCGGTAAGTGGCGAAGAGCCGAACCTGCCGAAGCCGGGGCTCGGGGCCCTTCCGTCCTTCCCGCACCCACAGGGCATGGACGGTCAGCAGCACGAGCTGACGAGCCCCGAAGAAGAACAACGCGGCCAGCGGCAGTTCGCCGAACAACGCCGTGGCGAGACTCAGCGCGAACTCACCCGATCCCCAGGAGAGCCAGACGTCGAACCAGGCGTCGCAGACGAGCAGCGTCCCGCTGACGACCTGCCCGAAGATGGCGATCTGCAGCCGTTTCCAGATCGCGAACGCGGTGCCCGCGATCGCCAGCGTCAAGCCGACATCGAAGCCGATCCAGGCGACCGCCCACCGCTCGGCCGTGAAGTGCTGCGGGAGCGTGAAGCCCAGCACGACCGTCCACGGAATGAGCCAGGCACAACAGCCGACCAGCAGCACCAGCGCGAACACACGATGCCGCCGGTTCCGGGGCTCGTCCAACGGATCGAGGTCGTCCGCCGTGATGAGCGCCCGAAGCAATTCGGCGCGCTGCTCGGCGGAAAGCCCCTGCACCTCCTCAGGCGTCAACACCGCGCCCCACCTCCATCCGTGCGCGCACGATGTTAGACGCGCCTCCTATCCGTCGCCCTCAAGCAGTTCTTTCAAACGCCGATGGCTCGCAGGCGCGGCCTTCGCCGCCATACGCCGCACCATGGGCACCACGGCCGCGGCCATCCCGCGTCCGCCAAAGTCGAGACCGAAAGTCACCCGGCACCTTTCAGCCCCGAGCGGCTCGACGCTGACCGTGGCGTTCGGCCGGATCGGCCCGTCCACCCCCTTCGCCGCCCAACTGCGCGGCGGCACACACTCGGTGATCTCCTGAGTCATCGACCGCTCGGCACCGCCAATCCTCCGGACAGTGGTGAACCGCGACCCCACCTGGTCACCTTCGACCTGCACGTCCGTCACGTCCCGCTGCCACTCGGGGAACTTCGCAGGATCGACCACGTAGGCGAACACCAGCCCGGCGGGCCGTTCGATCTCGACGCTGTTCACGAAGCCGGCCATCTCTCCTCCCGAAGCAGTCACATCCGTCCTTCGTACTTCGTCGTATCTATGACGGAGGCCAGGGGAAGGATGTGACGGTGGACGACGAGCAGCTCGCGGAACGTTTCGAGGCGAACCGGCCCCGCCTGGCGGCACTCGCGTACCGGATGCTGGGCTCGCCAACAGAGGCGAACGATGCCGTCCAGGAAGCGTGGCTGCGGCTGAGCAAGGCCAACGCCGACCGCATCGAGAACCTCAACGGCTGGCTGACGACGATCGTCGCCCACATCTGCATCGACATGCTGCGCACCCGCACGTCCCGCCGCGAGGACCCGTACGACGAGCGCCTCCCCGAACCGGTGATCACCCAGGACGGCACCGACCCCGAAGAACAGGCACTGCTCGCCGACGCCGTGGGCGTCGCCATGCTCGTCGTCCTCGACACCCTGACGCCCGCCGAGCGCCTGGCGTTCGTTCTGCACGACCTGTTCCAGATGCCGTTCGACGAGATCGCCGCCATCCTCGACCGCACCCCGACGGCGACCCGCCAACTCGCCAGCCGCGCCCGCCGCCGCGTCCGCTCGGCCCCCGTCCCAGACCCCGACATGACCCGCCAACGCGCCGTAGTGGACGCGTTCCTCACGGCCGCCAAGACCGGCGACCTGGAAGCCCTGGTCGAGACCCTCGCCCCAGACATCGTCCTGCACGCCGAGGCCGACGGCGAGTACATCCACCTCCGCGGCGCCAGGAAGATCGCCCAACGCGCGATCGCCTTCTCCTTCCGCGCCGAGTTCGCCCGCCCAGCCCTGATCAACGGCACCGCCGGCCTGGTAGTGGCCACAGAGGACGAACCAATCGCCGTCATGGCCTTCACCGTCGTCAACGACAAAATCGCCGAACTCGATATCTACGCCGACCCAACCCACCTAACCCACCTAGACCCAACCCTCTTCAACTAGCCCCCTACCAGGTGCTCGGGAACATCTGGTGCTTGAGGAAGAGGTCGATCTGCTCGGCCGCCGACTTCGCGTCTCCGCATGGGCACAAGTACCCCTGCCTCCCGCGCAGCGTCTCGTAGTAGCCCCACGTCCCACCGGGAGTGGCCCGGACGGAGACCACGATCCCGACCTCCTTCGAGAAACCGGCGTGCACCCACAGCATGGGCAGCGGCGTCGGGAACTCCTCGGGCCTGTAGAACTTGACGAAGCGCCACCCCTGCGGCTGAAGCGCGACGGCTAGCGCGTCCAGGTAGCCAATCGTTGTTCGCCTGCTCAGACGCGTCCGCAAGCGAAGCACCTGACGCTCGGCTCGGACGCTCAGAGAGCGCACTTCGCCCATGTGACCTTCCCTCCCTCAGCCAGCGGATCAGTGCCCCACTCCTCCGCGAGCGCGGCGACCAGGAGCAACCCGCGCCCGCTGATCGCGGTGTCACTCCCCGGTTGGACGCAGGGCACCTTGTCGCCGCTGTCCTCGACCTCGATGACGGGCCGCCCGTCCGACTCGTCCCGCACCATGCGGACGACAATCGGCGGCTGCCCGTGCAGAAGCGCGTTCGTGACCAACTCGGACACGATGAGCTGCGCCGTGTAGGCGTATTCGATGCCCCGACCCTGGAACCACTCACCGACGAACTGCCGTGCCGCCGCGGGTGCCTGCTTATCCGCGTCCCGGACGAGCAGCTCCAGGTCACCTACTTGGACGATCATCTCCTCGTCCTCTATGTGGCCGCTCAACGCACACCTTCCGTTCCCGATATGGCGCCAGGCGCATCCAGCCATCCGAGACCGTGACGGCCTCGGCGCGGCGACCGAATGCGGCGACGAAAACGCTGATGACGGCCCGGCCTCATCTGCCCCGCGCGCCGCGATTCCCCGCAAGGACGGACGTGCTGGGGAGGACGGCACGCGGCGCCCCGTACCGCCACGACCGCGTTGGCGAGATCGGCCGGGGTGGCGGCCTCGACAAGACGGCCTTCGACCAGTGCCCACCACCGGCGCGTGTGGAACCCGAACCACGCCACAACGCCGTAGCGGCACTCCAGCTCCCGGATCTCGGCGCGGACAATCGGTCCGGTGTCGATGGGGACGGTCGCGTCGGACGGCATGATCACGCCTCCGCTCGTGGCAGGGATGGCTGCCCAGGCGATGGCGAGGAGCCCGATACTGTATGCGCGCCTCTGAAAGCGGCCGACACCACCGACGTGCCACGTCGCATCTACCGCCGTTCGGCGATAATCAGACGTAAGCCGCAATGGACGGATTTGCGACTCCGCAAGTCCGCGTCGATCGCAACGAGCCGTCGAAACACTGCATGCCGCCCATGCCGCAACCATGGACATAAGCGGACAATTAAATGCGGCGATCAAGGTAACCTCCTCCTTCCTGGGGCTTTGCTTGGCGTTTCCGCTTCCCAAGAATGAGGCGCTGTGCTTAGTCTCGGCTTTACTTCCGAGAACGCAAAACACTGGAGGGGACATGCCGAACGTCCGCGATCCGCTCGACCCCAAGCTCTCCCAGTGGCATCTACTCTCGTACTACCTGCGGTTCTTCCGCGAGAAGGAAGGGCTCTCCCTCACACAGTGAGGGAAGATCATCGGCGCGGCTCGGTCCACTGTTTCGAACATGGAGGCCGGCCGGCACCGCATCCACGAGGACCACGCCAAGCTCATCGACCGCCACTTCGGCACCGGCCGCCTGTTCGAGCTCCTCCTCTGGTTCGCCCGGACGGCCCACAACCCCGACTGGTTCCGCCAGTACACCGAGTACGAGAAGCAGGCGGCGTTCACCAAGATCTACCACGGGAACCTGATCCCGCTGTTCTTCCAGACGGACGCCTACACCGAGGCGTATGTCCACGTCAGTGACAGCCAGGACCAGGAGGCGGAACTTGCCGCACGCCTCCGCCGCAAGCAGGCCATGCTGGGACGCCCCGAGCCCGCATTCATCTGGCTCCTCCTAGGAGAGGCTGCACTCGCCACCCAGGTCGGCGGCCCCAGCGTCATGAAGGCGCAGCTGGAGCACCTCCACAGGATGACTGGCCTCGCGCACGCAAGCGTCCGCGTCGTCCCCTTCACGGCCGGCGCGCACCGCGGCGCCGACGGATACTTCCAGGTCATCGGCCTCGAGAACAGGGACATCGGGTACGCGGGGGCGCAGAAGGGCGGCCGGTTGATCGAAGGTCCGAGCGAGGCCAGGGAGCTGAGCTTTATATTCGACCGTATCGGCGCGAAAGCCGCGTCCGAGGACGACTCACGCTCGCTGATCCGACGCTACCTGGAGACATACCCATGACCGTGCAGTGGCGCAAGAGCTCCCACAGCGGAGGCGCCAACGACGCAACCTGCGTTGAACTGGCCAAACTCTCCACAGGCATCGGCATCCGCGACTCTAAAGACCCCGAGGGTAGCCTCCTCATCGTCGCCCCAGCAGCCCTCCGCCAAGTCCTTCGACGGGTGACCGAGCGATAAGACCGTGATCTAATACCTGGGCCAGGGTCTTCCGCCGCTTTCTTCGGACAGCCTGTCTTCGCCGGGGCTGACGCACACGAAGACAAGGCACCTTCTGGCTCTGTGCTGAAGGAAACGATCGTGGCGGTCGTGGTCCTCTTGGCCCATAAACGCCTTGAACTGTCCGAGCTTGTAGGCAGTCGTCGTCTTGGTGACGCGCTTGGCGATCTCAAAATCTCGGCTGAGCAGAGCCATCCGGTGCTCCAGCTCAGGAACATCAAGATCTAGTCCCGACGCACGCAACGGTTGAGCGACGGTCATGTAGTCATCGTGATCACGAAGCGCAGGGTAGAGCGGATCATGATGGCGGTCGACCTCACGCTCGCGAGGAGTGCCCTTCTTCTGAAGGGCGCGGGCGATCGCTTCTCCGACCGCACGGGCGACAGGGGGCGGGAACGCGTTCCCAATCTGCCGGTACCGCGAGGTCTTGCGCCCTGTGAACTCCCAGCCCCACTCGTCCCTCCATCCCTGGATGCGGGCCACCATCTCGCAGGTCAGCTTGGGGGCAACCTCGAACGTGTCGCCAGGCTCCGGCGCGTGATTCGCGACCCCAAGAGCATCTACGCCGAGTCGCGCCCAGGCGCGCTTGGCCCGTGTTGGTCCCAGGTCTGCGCCGCCATGCTTCTTGGACCTGCCGACGATGGTGGGCGCGATCTTGTTGGCCTTCTCTGCCCACTCCTCGGCCCCCTCCCAACCGCGCGGAGCGCAAACCCTCTGTCGCCACAGGCTTGACCCGCACGGCGTCACCCCCGCCCGTGCCCGCCGCCTGCCTTCGACCCTGAACGCACGTCGTATCACCCGGGAACTGCCGGAACCCTGCCCCAGGGCGCCCGCATAGGTGGGTCACACCTGCCTGGGCAGGCTAGGACAGTGCAGGAAACGTCTCCCGAATGATGCGCAGGAGGTCGGCGGCACCTTGCTCGTCCAACTGCAACGTCTGGCTAACCTTCTTCTCGGACTGCCGAGAGTCCGACCCGTAGGTGCTCAACTGAAGGAGAGTCGCCCCGCTGGGCGTATGTACCTTCTGGTAACCACACTCAACCTCGGTAGGATGTGGCTTCGCAGAGTTATTGGTAGCCAAAAACTCCCTGATCCTCGCCATGCGCACATACTGCCGGACATAGGCAAAGAGAGCCAGGGTGTGGGGTTCGGTTCGCTGAGGGCTGAATCGAGCAGGGATGTGATCGGCAACTGAGCTCCCAAGCAATCGGAAGCGATACCGCTCGGCTCAGTCCCTCCGAATCAGCTTCTCAATGCTAGAGAGGCTTGGCTGACTCACTTGTCGCATATAACTTATTTGTTTTGAACAGATAACGAATTAAACTGCTCCGAGATGTGACCAGGAGGGTGCCAGGTGCAATGTTGGCACGCGCGGGCGGCTGGGCGCTGCAGGAGGCGATCGGGATCGGCACGGTGCTAGCAGCGAGCGGGCTGCAGTAGTCGTCATGTGGCAGTCTTCGGAGACTTACCGGCCATCGACGGCGGCTTTGGGACGCAGATGCCGGTGGACGTACCTGATGTCGATGCCACAATGCTCAGCGATCGAGGTCTGTCGCTCTTTTTCTGCGTCGGAAACCACTAGACCATCCTGAAGAGTGACTACAATCAGCGGTTTGGTACCCGTATCGACCGCCTGGTTGAGTGCGGCCCAGGTGAGGTCTCGGAAGGTCTTCGGTCGACCCCAACAGACGTAACGCTGTGTCTGCCCGTCGGATGCCAAGCAGTGCATGGGCTTGTCGTCGACGCTATCGGGCACTACTGACCAACGCTCTCCTAGGGTTCGCGCGATCAGTTGTTCCGGACTTGGGAACCGGCTTCGGACGTACCGGGCCATGGCCCCGAAACCCTCTTGCGCCCGCGCGTACTCCTTCATCGGGGTGTCCTTGATCCAGGTGCCTATGCGGTGATCGTCGAAGAAGGGGCGGAGGGCGCCCCCGATGCGCGGATCATCGATCCACCTACGGTACTGGAGCTTTTTCTCCGTGCTGGAAAGGAGTTCCCAATCGAGCTCTTCGGCCTGGCGGTAGAGCTCTTTGATGACTTCGGCGCGGATCTCTTCAGGAAGCTCGGACAAGTCTCACCAACCGGAGGTCGCGGAGGGATCGGGGAATTGCAGGCGTGCCTCATCGTATGCGGTCTCCAGGCTCGCGGCGTCCTTGATCCACTCGTTCATGAGCGAGTCGACTCGCTGGTCGGAGAACTCGATGCTGGATGGTGCGAACCGCGTGAGGGTCTCGGTCTCGCCGGCTTCCAGTTCCCGCTTGATGTTCAGTGCCGCCGCGATACGTCGGAGATCGCTGACGAAGTCCAGCACCACCACCCGGTCCTTGCCATCCCGGAGGCGGAGTCCGCGGCCGAGTTGCTGCACGAAGATGCGTCGGCTGTGGGTTACACGTGCGAAACAGAGAATGTTGACGTCGGGGACGTCCACGCCCTCGTTGAGGATGTCCACGGAGGTCAGGATCGGCACTCGCCCGGACCTGAAGGCGAGGAGCCTAGACTGGCGCTCGCGTTTGGACAGGCTGGCGTGGACGGCGAGGGCGTCGGACCAACGCGGGTTACGGCGTAGCAGATCCGCCAGGCGTTCGGCGTGTTCCACCGTCCGGCAGAAGACGATGGCTCGCGGGTGTGCGACATGCCCCCAGATTGATGCGAGCTCGTCGCGGATGGCCTCGTCGCGCTGTGGGAGGAAGAGCTTGGAGTTCAGCTCGCCCAGACTGTAGGAGTGTTCGCTGGCGTGTCTGACGATGTCCCAGTCGATGTTGTCCACGAACAGGCGGTAGTCCACCTGCGCTAGATAGCCCCGCCTCATCCCTTCCTCGATGCCCAACGTGAACGAGGCCGGGCCGAAGCGGTGGCTGATGTCGTACTCGTCCCCCCGCCATGGAGTCGCGGTGACGCCCAACTGGCGGGAGTTATGGAGTAGATTGAGGAGCTCGCCATACTGCCCGTTCTCTCCGACATGGTGGGCTTCGTCGACGACCACAAGACGGGGCTGGTAGCCCTGCCGCGCGGCGTACAGAGCGCTCGCCAGTGTGGCGCAGGTGACGCCGTCGAGGTCATCTGGCCGTTCTTCGCCCGTGAGTAGGCGCGTTTTGGTGTGCTTATCCAAGTGCCGCCATAGGGCTCGTTCGAGTTGATCGACGAGGTCCTTGGTGTGTGCGACGACGAGGACCTGGTCGTCGGGGTATCGCCGGAGATGGTCGGCGATGATCTCGCCACTGACGATCGTCTTGCCCAGTCCTGTGGCGAGGATGAGTAGCGCCCGCTCGCTGTCGTCCAGCGAGATGTTGATCGATGAGCGGGCTTCTAGCTGGTAGGGCCGCAGTTCGATCCCGGCGAATCGATCGGGGATATTTTCGAAAACTTGGTTGAGAGTTCGGCCTTGCCAGAGATGGATTCGAGGTGCCAATAGGGTGAGCTGCTCGGTCCGGCGAATGGCGTCCGCGCTCATCCGGGTATTGGTCACCACAGCCGCACGTGTCGCCCGGTAGTGGTCCCGGGCGTGGGCTACTTCATCGATCGCCGCCAGACTCACCGCTCCTTGCTTCTTCCACTTGCATTGGAGCACCCAGTCGTGACCCTTGCGATGCCCAAGAAGGTCACCGCCCTCGTCTCCTGACCCATCGATGTTGGCGACATTGGAGAAGCCAAGATGCCACAGAAGCCGTTCGATCTGCCTGGGGAACTGGTTGGGGCCGATCCCGAGGAGAAAGGCAGGATCGACGAAACCACTGGTCAGCTCACTCACCTATTCCGTGTCGGCCAGGTCGGATTCGACCAGCAGACAACTCAGCTTGACGCGGTGAAGTTCAGTCAGGCCGAACTTGGGCTGGTGTTCCTCCATGAGCGCGAGGTCGCTTACGAAGCCAACCAGCCGAGACACGACAAGGGCCCGGGAGCTGTCGTCGGTGAGACTCAAGTAGGAGCGTTTGAAGACCTTGCCGTCCAGGAACGCCTCTGGACGCTTCTCCAGAAGACGGACGACCGCGCTCGCGGGCAGGAACAGTGCGAAGTCGCCGGATTCGAGGACGGTATCCCAGGGGGTGTCACCGCCCTCGATGGCGAACCTACGTTGGGTTAGGGTTCGGTCGGATTCCTGAAGCATCTCCCAGTATCCCGAGGGTGAGCCCTTCACTTCACGCTGCATGGCTTCACGGATCCGGTCGAGCAGCCGAATCGCCCGGCCTGCCAGCACGTCAGCGGTGATCTTCTGATCGGTCGCTCTGCTCTTGATGTCCGCGAGGACGCTCGAAAGGGGCTTGGGGTCTCTGCTCATCGGGGCCGCGCGGAGCCGCATGAACTCGGCGAGTTCCACCATCGCGAGGTCTCTCATCTCGATGCCGAAGTCGGTGAAGAGAGGATGGTTGACGGCGACGAAGAGCTCGACTCGTGGAGCCTTGACCATCTGGGTGAAGAGGGGCACGACGTTGCCCGCAGGATCCAACAGAGAGCGATCACGTACCGCCCATACGGAGAGCTCGACACTTCCGAGGTCCGGGGCTTCGTAGCGACCGGAGAGGTCGATGACCTGTGTTGCCTTTGCCCGGTAGCGCGCCATGCGCTGGTCGAGCGTCTCGGTCGGATCTGGATCCGGACGGGGGACCAGTGGGATTCTGGAGTCGGAGCCCGTCTCATCGTCGTTCGGTGTCTCGTCACCCAACCCCATCTCGTCGAAGATGTCGTCGGGCTCGTCCTCCGGTTCTGGCACGACCGGGTGATCGTGCTGGTAGGCGGCCTCGTACCATTTTTCGTCGGTTTGGTATTCGGGATCGCCGGCCCGAAACTTCTTGGCCCATTCGATGGCTCGATCGAACAGGGCCTGCTTGCCGTCACCGGGCACGAGGTAGTTGAGCCCGGGATCCTCCCGTCTAAACCCCGCGTAGAGCCGGGAGAGCGGGCTCGTGTTCCTTGGGAGTCCGAGCCGCCCGGCGATCTTCTCGCGTAGAGGGCTGTCGCCTCGCACGTACCGGACGACCGTCCTCCATTCGGGTCCGTCGTACTCGAAGGCGTTCTTCTGATAGTTGACGGGAACATGATCACAATGGATCTCGCCGACGAAGCGACCTCGGCCCCGACGGGAGTCGATGGGGTACTCCGGATCCGGCTCGTCGATCTCGCTGGGGTCTTCCCAGAGGAAGAAGCGCTTGTCGCGGATCAAGATCTTCCGGCCGTTGCGAAGGAAGTCGATCCCGTAGTCGCTCTTGTGAAGATAGCGCTGGACGCCGATCCATCCCCAGATCCGACGTTCGCGCAGTTGGAGTTGGTCTCCCTTGCAGTCTTCGCACTCCTGAACCCAGTCGGGGTTCCAATGGCCACAGTCCTTGCACGCCTTCGCTGGCGGCAGGGTCCGATTGATCTCGATGACGGCGGGGATAGTCGTGCCGCTCCGAGTCACGGTCCTCGAGGCGTCCCAGACGCAGGGCAGACGGGGTTTGACCTTCTTTCCATTGACCGTGATCAGGAAATCCCGCTCGCGCAGCAGGTAGGAGTACACGTCGCCGAGCTGCTCACGGATCTTGACGTCTTGTTTCGAGAGGCCGTCCCACTTGTCTCGCTTCAGGTCACTGATGATCACATGCGTGCCGTGCTCGTCTGGAGTGTCTTTTGGTTCGTATCGCACTGGGACGTCATATTTGTCGCCTCGACCAAGTTGTACCAAGTCAAGGGTGAGGACCGTCCAGGAGGGATCACCCGCGCGCGTGGTCTTGATGGTTGTCTTCCTGCCCAGGCGCGCCGTGGCGACGTTGAAGCCCATCCCGTACAGGCCGAGTGAGCCGTAGCGACTATTGCTTGTCCAGCCGGCTCGGACCGCGTTGGAGAGTGTCTCCAGGTCCATCCCCCGGCCGTTGTCGCTGATCCACACCTCGGCGGTCCTGAGGTCGCTGTCGCGCCCGGGGAGGGAGATGGCCACGGTTGGCCGGTCGACGCCCGGTCCGCCTTGGCTCAAGAAGTCGTCGAAGGCGTTGTCGATCAGTTCGGCCAGGCACTGCCACAGGGAGAATTCGATATCCCCCAGCACGGACAGGATGCGGCCGTGAGGCTTGACGTTGACCTCATGATCTGTCATTGGGTCTCCTGTCTGGACTGGACCGAGGGGAAGGAGAACGGTGCCTGACTGAGTCTCTCTGGCGCTCGTCCTCCAGGTTAGCTTCGGGTCCGAAGATGTTCGGGGACCTAGTCCGGGTGAGGGCGCGATTCACCCGAGGCTGCGCCATCTCGCCGCCGTGGGAATTGGCCCTTAGGCCTCGGGCAGTGTGGGGGTCTCTGGAGGCTCGGTGACCAGGAGTTCGCTCGGTATGACCTGGTGGTGGAGCGTCGCGTCGAGCGCTTGGGCGATGCGCGCCGTGATCTGGTCCACCGAGTCGACGTGGGGTGGGAGATAGTTGCCGAAGGTACGACCAGGGTGCAGGGTGTCCCATCGAGAGCGCGCCTGTTTGCCTCGTCCACCTCCCGGGCCATGGATGCCAAAGCCGTCGAGCACGTTGTTCCATAGGGGGGTGTAGCGACGGAGGAGACCGTACTCTCCCAAGGGCACCCAGATGTCTTTCACGACGAGGTAGCGATACCTGAAGTCCGCGAGGTCGAGCGTGCTGGTCGCCTTCCTGATCGAACTCCTGTGTTCCTGGAGGCGCCTGCGGATTCCGCCCTCGTTGGGCGCGTGACCGCGACGGGTGGCGCCGGCCAGCGCCCGGCCGACGTAGATCGGGATCGCGTGTGGCCCGACGTCGTTGTCTTCGACACTCGCGCTGCGGCGGGTCAACTCGCCGAGAGGCGCGTATGGCGCTGCCGACCCCACGTAGTAGAGGGCGTAGAGTCCGGCGCTCGTGGGGACGCGGTTTTCCGCCCACCTAGTGTCGGCGTGCGGGAACGCCCGGGCCGGTTCGGCCTCGAGCGCGTCGGCGACGTTGCGGGCCAGGTTCTCGTCGTCGAGGGGGTTGTAGGGTTCGGGTTGTTCTTGCTCGGAGGTCACTCGCAGAGGCTACGGCAGGCCCCGGCGGTGGGGGCCGGCTCTTGAAGGCCGGGTGGCTCCGCGCGGTGTCGTCTACGGTCGAGGCGGCGGCGCCGCGGCGCGACGGGCGCGGAGCCGTCTGCGTCCGAACGTGTCGCCCGGGTGGCGTGAGCGTGTTGGCGGTTTCCATCCGTTGCCGGGCCTGTCGCTGGGGCGTGCCCCGCGTGCCGGGGGCGTGCGTCACATCTGTACCGAATCCGTGAGGAGAGCTGGCAGGTCCATCGACTCCGCGGTACGCTTTCGCAATGCTTGAACAGGACGAGGAAGGCCAGCGGAAGCGGGCGTCGGTGGAGTTGTTCGCCGGCGGCGGAGGTCTGGCCTGCGGCGTCGAGGCGGCGGGGTTCCGTCCGCTGCTCCTCAACGAGTTCGACAGGCGGGCGTGCGAGACACTGCGCCTCAACGGTGCCGAGCCACATCGGGACCTGGGGGATCCGCCCATCCCGGAGGAGGGTCAGGCCCCTCCACTCGTGGAGGGCGATGTACGACTCGTCTCCTTCAAGTACCTCAAGGGACGGGTGGATCTCCTGGCGGGGGGACCGCCGTGTCAGCCGTTCAGCCTTGGCGGCGTCGCCAAGGGCGATGAGGACAACCGGAACATGTTCCCGCAGATGTTTCGCGCGGTGCGGGAGATACGCCCCAAGGTCGTGATCTGCGAGAACGTCAGGGGGCTTCTTCGTCCATCGTTTGCCCCTTACTTCGACTACATCCAACGTGAACTCGAGTTGCCCTTCACCACCCGGGCGAAGGGTGCGACCTGGCGAGACCACGATGCCTTGTTGAGGGAGCGTGGGAGGAGTAAGAGGATAGCCGCGCATCGTCGGTATCTCGTCGAGAGGTTCCCGGTGAACGCCGCGGACTACGGCGTTCCACAGATAAGACATCGCGTGATTCTCGTGGCGTTCCGGGCCGACCTGCGGGTCGATGTGGAGAGGTTCAAGAAGCTCGTGGAGACCGAATACGCCCTGTACTCGGAGACCGAGCTCTATCGCTCGATGCGTGATGGAAGGTACTGGGAGCGTCACAATGACGTGCCTAAACACGTCCGGGACCGCGTCATGGAGCGAATCCCCAAGACGCTGCCCGAGCCGGACGGGGACGCCCCCCGGCCCTGGCGTACTCTTCGGGACGCGTTGAAGGGAATCGGGGACCAGACCGAACTCCCACCCGTTCCAGTGAAGCTCATGGACCGAAAGACCGAGATCAAGGGGATCAAGGACCATATTGGCTGGCCGGACGCTCGAATCTATGATGGCCACACCCCCAACGAACTAGACCGACCCGCCAAGACGGTGAAGGCGGGCGTGCACGGCGTCCCTGGAGGTGAGTCCGTGGTGATGCTTGACGACGGCAGTCACCGCTACATGACCGTGCGAGAGACGGCGCGTGTCATGACCTTCCCGGACGACCACCAGCTTGACGGGCCGCGCGGGGAGAAGATGCGCCAACTCGGGAACGCTGTCCCCGTGCTGCTCGGCGAGGCCTTCGCCAAGGCCGTGGCCAACGCTCTGGACCACGCGGGGCACTGATGTCCTCGGTCCCGCGACGCCCCCAGGCCCAGTGGAAGGATCGCCCCCTGCCGTCTCGGGCGTGGAAGGGGCGTCCTGGACGAAGCCAGGCGGCTCTGAGCGCCGAACAGGATCGCGCGGCCGGAGGTCGATCCCGTCGCCTCGTCGACCTTGGCGATGGTCGGCTCGCTTCGGCTTCTATCGCTCTCAAGTTCTTCCCCAAGACCAGGCGCATTCGCGCGTACCTGCGCTGGTCCGATCGGGGCCGGACATGCGAGAAGTACGTGTGCGAGGTACACAACGGCACTCGCGCCGAGAACCTGACCGAGGCCTGGAAGGCGGCGATCGAAAGGAAGTTGGTCGGGACAGGGGAGGCCGATGCCCCGCGGGTCGACTCCTGGGCGAGTTCGCCGGCCGTCCGATCCGTCATGCGTGGCAACCGTGGCAAGGACACGCGACCGGAGCTTGCGCTGCGCTCGGCGGTGCACCGGCTGGGTCTCCGTTATCGAGTGGGATCCCGTCCGATCCCAGGGGTCCGCCGTACCGCGGACATGGTGTTCACCCGGGCCAAGGTCGCGGTCTTCTTGGACGGGTGCTTCTGGCACGGATGTCCTGAGCACCACCGCCCCGCCAAGCGCAACGGTGAGTTCTGGACGAGCAAGATAGAGGGCAACCGGAGACGGGACAGGGAGACCAACGAGATTCTCGCCGACACCGGGTGGCTCGCCGTACGCGTTTGGGAACACGAGGATCCGCAAGAAGCGGCCCAGCGCGTGGCCGACGTCGTCCGACAACGTGCGGCCAACCCGACGCTCCCGCTCGCCCCTGGGACGGCGACCGGCGAAGGGCGGGATGGTGAGATCGCGTGACCAGCAGGAGAGTAGTGCCGAAGTCCGGGCCAGCGGACGCGGTGAGGGTGTTCGGGATCGCTTAGTGACGACAGACCCGGACACCCTCTTGACCACACTCACCTGAAGATCGAAGACGAGATCGGAAGTCGGTGACGGCTGGGCGGGCCGCCGCTGCCGTCGGGCTCCGAGCCGGTCTGCCTGGCGGTGGCCCGGGCCCTACTGGACTGCACGTCCTAAGGCCGGTGGCCGCGGACCGCCCTGCCCGCCTGGCCGGCATGTTGCCCTACCTCCGCTAGTGCCTTGTCTGCGACAGGCGACTGTGGTGCAGCGCCGTGGCTGGGCGAACGAGTCACCCCGCTGCTCGTGGCCGACACCGACTTCTGGCTCGACGATGTGTGGATCACTGACACCACCGTTGTGGAGTCCGGCCGCTCCCGACGCGACACCCAGCGCTCCGACTGGCCGGATAGGTGAGCTATGGCTGCCCTCCGCTCGCGTTCGCGCCGGTTCGCGGTGCCGCTCGGAAATCCGATCCGCGCTCTGGCGGGTATGCCGATCACCTGGGCACCTGGCCAACCCCGCACTCGACGAACGGGACGTGGCGGCAGCGATGCTGGACGTCGACGGGGACTCACGGCCCGCTGGTTTGAGCACCAACAGGCCTGGCCAGCCGTGGGAACGGGGTGTCCTACGCCAGGGCACCTCAGGCGCTCCACCTGCCACTCATCGGACCGTGTCCGACCGATGCGGGGACGGCCTCGTGTAACCTCGCAGCGACGAGGGGCGTCCTCCGCATCGCGGGCCTGACAGGGCGTGACGTGCTTCCTGGAGGCTCAAGCGCCTCCGATCACCAACCTCCCGGAGGGGATTTCGCCGCGCCCACGGCCATAGGCGCCGTATCCGGTAACCCATGTGCTACTCCCCAATGGGATACACGGCGACAGAAGGTGTGCGAAGTAGGTACTCGACTACCCGTAGCCGCACACTCGAGGGTCCTACCGACGCGGCTCCCACCAGCAGCCCACGTCGCGACTGCGGACTCGTGTCCACTGCAGTTGAGTCATCTGGACATGTCCCCTGCTCGCGCTTGAGCTTAGCAAGCGAGATTTAGTCCGTCAACGAATCGTGTATCGGCGCTTTTTGATGCTCTTTCATGCAGTCCAATAGCCATACCTCTCATAAGACCACACTGTCCGCTTGACTCTTATACGCGCGCGCGTTAGCGTGCGATTTCAGTTCCAGGGGAGGCCGCTTCTTGGGCGTGCCTGTTGATGGGGGCGTGGGTTGCGGGAGGGAACTCACAGTGGTTATTAACGACCTGGTAGAGCGTGCTTATGCGGCGTTGTGCGAAGACGCGGAGCGTATCGGGCCGTTGCCTCGCGCTCACGTCGTAGGTGTAGCCAGTCGACGGGGACTTAGCGCTGAGGAAACCGCTCAACTCATCACGTTGTTGCTCGACGCTGAGATCCTGGAGGGGGCCGCGCAGCCGGCCACCCCTCCAGAGAGCACGGGCACTCCGCCACCGGCCGAACAGAACGGCTCGCTAGGCACAGGCGGATCATCTCGCTTCGAGGTCAGATGGTCTATGCCGGAAAAGATCGGCAGGCATCCGATTATGCCCGCAGAACAAGAGGTCGCTCTCGGGCGTCGCATCCAGATGGGTATGGAGGCCAAGGAGGCCATCAAGCGCGGCGAGGATTCCACCGAGCTCAGGGCTCTGGCTGAGGATGGAGACCTGGCGAGACATGCGATGGTTGTTAACAACTGCAGGCTCGTCTTTAACATAGCCAAAGGCTTCATGCACCAGTGCGGCGATCTGGACTTCGAAGATCTCACACAGGATGGTATGCACGGGCTTAACCGTGCTGCGGAAAAGTTCGATCCCAATCGAGGGTACAAGTTTTCCACTTACGCTACCTGGTGGATCAAACAGGCCATCTCGCGAGCCATCGATTCCACGAGTACCTCCGTGCGACTCCCCGTTCATGTCTGGGACCAGTGGCGGCAGGTCTTGCGTTATCAGCGTGATTTTGAAATTCGAAATGGCCGACTGCCCTCCTTTGAGGAGGTTGCTGCGGCGTTGGGAAAGGACCCTGGGGCTCTCAAAGCAGTCATCGACTTCGCTGCGCACATCGTACACCTCGATGCGGTGGTTTCCGATGATCCCGATGGCTCTACTTTGGGAACCCTCGTCTTGCACCAAGCGGGGCCCTCGGTCGAGAACCAGGTCCTCGACACTGCGGTGCTCCGCGCGATCGAGCATCGTATCGAAGATATCGCCAGGAACTATGATCCAAGATTCCTTAGAATCCTCGAAGGGCGCGCCGGTCTCCACGGCCACGAGCAGGTGACTCTGGAGGGGTTGGGCAAGGAGTTTGGCATCACGCGAGAACGCGTGCGTCAACTCGAAAAGAAGATCTTCGAAATCATCCGTAAGGATCCTGTTCTCGTTACCCTCGTCCGGGACTACTTGGAGGATTAGAATGAAGGCGTATGAGGCGGCCGAGCGGTTTGTCACGTGGCTGAACGGTCGGGTCACAGTCGAGGGCCGCGGTGATGAGCGGACCACGCTTGATGCCAATCCAGCCGGTGTCTTTTGGCTCGGGCGCCTCGCCCCAGAGAGCGATGCCGCCAAGTCGGTTAGGCGTGAACGCCGGATGGATCCGTGCGCGATCGGCATGCGTGTCAGGCCATCGGCGGACAGCGCTTGGTCGTTCGTCGCGACGATAAGAGCCGTCGCGTGGAATCAGATTGGGGATGACAACTGGCAGAAGACCGACGCAGTCCAGATCAGCGTCCCTGTTCGCGTACGGCCTGGCGATGAGTACCGAGCCTTTGGTGGTAAGGCTGTCGCGGATGCCTTCGAGGCCGTAGGAGCACCCGGTGTGATGGCTGAGTTGAGGGTGACCGATGAGTCATGGCGGGGGACGCCAGAACTGGTCGTCGAGTTGGTCAATGTTACTGCCGACGGCGTGCGCAAGCGGGGTGAACGGCACCTCTTCGAGGTGGAGCTCGCGATCACTGGACTGCGTACTGTGCCGTTCGTCCTGGAGTCTCTTCCAGACAGCTTCCGATACGACAGGCGTATGCCAGCCATCGGGATCAACTGCGGAGTCGACTCACATCCTGGCGGTGGGCTGGTGACGACGGACACCGTGGTAGTGGATCGAAAGCGACCAGAGTATAACTTCGACGGTACCGATCCGACGGTTCTTGATCTCAGCTTCCACGGGCTTGCCTCCGAACCCATGGTCCGTCTCGCCGACCTAATCAAAGCGTACCGGGATTGGGGATGCGAGCATTGGTCTGATGCCCGGCTCGATCAACGCGCTCGTGCCGAAGGATGGCAGCCCGAGATGCTCGAACAAGCGCTGCAGGCCGCCGGCAACTACCAAGAGGAGCTTGAGCGGCTGGAGAGAGGACTGATTGCCCTCAACGGGGATGAACGTCTTCGCCGCGCGTTTTCGTTGATGAACCTCGCCATGGCCCGAGCCTCGCAGGGAAAATATGATCAGTGGCGGCCGTTCCAAATCGGCTTCGTACTTTCAGTCCTGCCCAGCTTTACTAAGGCGGACGTCGGCTGGGATTATGTCGAGACCGTCTGGTTCACCACCGGCGGCGGCAAGACCGAAACCTATTTGGCGCTTCTCGTTCTAGCCGCCTTTTTCGATCGCTTGCGCGGCAAGAAGTCAGGCATCACCGCCTGGAGTCGATTCCCACTGAGGATGCTGTCGCTTCAGCAGACCCAGCGATTCGCCGACGCTCTAGGAGCGGCCGAACTCGTCCGCAAAGACCATAACGTCCCCGGAGCGCCTATCTCCCTAGGCTACTTCGTAGGAGCGAACGCGACTCCAAACGACATCCCACCCGCTCCGACGGACTTTAACTCAATCGACGTCGAAGATGATGAGATGCCAGCGCGATACCTCGTCTTGACGTCATGTCCATTCTGTGGCGATAAGGGCATCTACACAAAATTCCATCGGGGGAACTGGACGCTTCGACATCTTTGTCGAAACAATGAGTGTCCGAGCGGTGGCAATCCTCTACCATTTTACATTGTTGACCAAGAGATATATCGCTTCCTCCCGACGGTAGTGATTGGCACTCTGGACAAGGCCTCCCTCATTGCCATGCAGGCCAACATGCGAGGTTTTCTCGAGGGCCCCGCCGGTAAGTGCACACGGCCCATGCATGGTTACACCTACGCGCCGCGGAGCACTCGGCCCAATGGCTGCCTGGTACCCGGCTGTAAGGCCGACATCGAGCGGATCAAGGACAGCGAGCGTCCCCGCTTCGCTCCATCCTTTCGACTCCAAGACGAACTTCACCTTCTTCGAGACTCTCTGGGCGCCGTCGACTCGCATTACGAGTCACTCATGGATTCTCTCCAAGAGCAGCTCACGGGAGCTCGTCCTAAGATCATCGCTTCTTCGGCGACGCTCACCGGATACGACCGGCAGGTGGACGTCCTCTACCAGCGAAAAGGACGTGTGTTCCCCGTGCCCGGGCCGTCGGCGGGCGAGTCGTTCTGGAGCCGCGAAACCGACCGGCTGCTGCGAAGGTTTGTGGCGGTATGGCCTCGTGGGGTAACGCTTGAATGGGTCAACGACCGTACACTCACAATCCTCCAACAATCTGTCCGGCGCTTGCTCGAGCATCCGGAAAGGGTTTGCAGCGAGGTTGGAGTCGATCCCGCGTTCGCCGAAACCCTGTTGGATCTGTATGGCACAAACGTCATCTACGGGAACACCGTTCGGGATGTTGAGGCCGCGCTGCGTTCCACAGGTACCCAGGTTCCGGTCGCTCCCCTCAACGTGGTGTCGCTGACAGGACAGACGCAGTTCGACGAGGTCCGGGAGGCGCTCGAGCGGCTTGAGCGCCCCGAGCCCGAGTTCGAGAAGCGAATCCATGTAGTCACGGCGTCATCCATGATGTCTCACGGTGTCGACGTCAACCGCCTAAATATCATGACCGTCCTGGGTGTACCTTTGACCACGGCCGAGTTTATCCAGGCCACAGCGCGTGTCGGTCGTGCCCACCCCGGTCTTATTTACGTTATCCATAAGATCGGGCGAGAGCGGGACGCCACGGTGTTTTCCCACTTCGGGCCGTTCGTTCGGCAAGGTGACCGATTCGTCGAACCGATACCCGTGACCCGTTCGAGCCGTCGTGTCCTGGAGTTGACCGCACCAGCGGCAATCGAATCACGCCGCCTGTTCGTGCACGAACCAAGATCTCCCGGCCGACGCCTAACAACCGTGGACTTGCTCCGCAAGTACTTCGCGACGACCGGGGCTGGAGCGGAGGAAGAGGCACGGGCTTGCGCAGCCGCTCTTGGTATTGATGAGGCCAAGCACCTGGCTTTCAACGACGTCATGGAGCATCTGGAAGCCTATTTCGCCCGCCTAGAGGACACCGGTTTCGGAGCCAGATTCCCGAATGAGCTTTTCGATCGCGACCGCCGGCCTATGCTGTCGCTTCGCGATGTCGAAGCTCAAGTCCCCGTTAGTGACGACTAGCACCGGAGGTTAAAATGAGAGATCAGCGTAGTGGAACGCAGATTCTCTATGGGTTCCTGCCTGAGCAAACTGGTGACCTCCGACGTGGTGTCTGGAAATCGGTCGAGTGGAAGGATCCGATCACTCTCGATGTTGAGGATAGCCTTATCCGGCGGCGGCTGATCGAGGAGATGGAAGGCTGGGCCACTGATGCCGGTGGTCTCGATCCGAGCGTTATCAAGTCACTCCGGTCGCGGGCGCCTATCGAGGTGGTAAGCGTCAACCGACATCAAGGGGTTCGTGTTGAGCGATTCCCTGAAGTGTGGGTCTGTAGAGCCTGCCGTCGCGTGGAAATCGGACGGCCTAAGAAATGCGGCGGCGGGCACGATAATTGGCAGCAGTTGCATTTCGTTGGATACCATGAGTGCGGTCGCCTAGAACCGCCAATCATTCCACGCTGCCCAGTTCATCGGGAGACGCGGATGCGGCATCAGTCAAGTATCGAAGCGGCGCGAATCGTCTTTGACTGCCCTCAATGTGAGCGCACCTTGCAGCGTGGGCTCGGCAGGCGCGCGTGTCCGTGCGGCCGTCAATACTCCGATCGCCGTGGCGCCAAGCTAATCACCTACAACGTGCATCGCGCTACTAGCGTCTACGCACCCCAGACTTTCGTCCTCATCAACCCCGCGAGTAAGGAGCAGATGCGAAAACTAACCGCTGGCGGTGGGCAGCGACGCGCACTCGCTTGGGCACTCGCTGGGTTCGAGGGGACGCCAGACGTCCAACGCACTACGGGATCTTCCTTTGTCGAGGAGATGTTGGCAAAAGGCCTTCCGCGCGACCTAGCAGAGCAACTAGCGGCGACAGTCAAGGAGGCTGGACATCTCGCCGACGAGGATGACCTCGGACACCTGGCGGACGCGGCAGGCCCCGTGATCGAGGCCGCCGAAAGAGACGCCGTCGACATCGCCCTCGCGACCAGCGAGTCCCGTATCAGAGTCCCCGACCTCATCACCAGCAATATCAGCCATGAGGCCCGGCGACTCTTCGAGCGCGAGTACCCAGAGTCAGTTCACCGGGCAGGGTTCTCCAGCGTTGATCTAGTCGACCGTTTCCCCGTACTCAAGGCGGTCTACGGGTTCACTCGCGGAGGGCTGAACCCAGGCGAAGCCCGTCTGAGCCGCTTCCACGGCAAGGGGAACAGTTACCGGGTCTACGCTGACCTGCAAAAGGCAGAAGCACTGATGTTTCAACTCGACCCGATCCGCGTCTACGACTGGCTTGTCTATAGGGGACATCGACTCCCCGCAGCGGATGGGGAGCGAGCCACCCGAACGGCCATCGCCAGCGCCGACATCCCGAATCGCTTCACTGAGCCCGTTCCCGGCCGCCGATCTCTCGGCGAAGACCTTCTGAATCTCACTCATTCATACGCCCACCGAGCCATCAGGCAACTCGCCGTTTTCGCCGGCGTCGACCGCGAAGGACTCGGCGAGTACCTCGTGCCCCGACACTGTACATTTTTTGTCTTCGCCGCCACTCGCGGTGACTTCGTTTTGGGGGGGCTTCAAGCTGTCTTCGAAAATGACCTCGATAAATTTCTGAACACTCTTGTTTCCGCCGAGTCCCGTTGCGCGCTGGACCCCGCATGCGGCCGGAACGGGGGCGCCTGCCACGCCTGCATGCACCTCGGTGAACCTACTTGCAATCACTTCAACCGCTTCCTCGACCGGCGGTACTTGTTCGGGCCTCAGGGCTACCTAGCCGCGCATCGACCAGCTTGATATGTGAGGAGATCCGACAGAACCGAAAGAGCATCTTGGTCGCCGAGGATGATGACGGAGTCATCTATCCACTACAAGCAAGCAACTGTTGCTTTGATCCTTGCCCAGGGTCTGATTGTGGTGACGTTGGGCTTAGTCAGGGAGTGGCCAGGCTTGTAGGGCTTGGGTGGCTATGTCGGTGAGGGTCTTGTGGGTGGCGCCGTCTCGGGCTTGTTGGGACATGCCTTGGATTACTGCGGCGAAGTAGTGGGCCAGGGCCTTGGGGTTGGCCGTGGCGGGGAGTTCGCCGTCTGACTGGGCTTGCCGTAGGCGGGTCTCGAAGTGCTTCAGGTTGGTGTTGCGCAGGTCGCGTAGGAACGTCTCCATCTCAGCGTCCTGCGGGGTGACGTTGGTGGCGGCGCTGATCGTTAGGCAGCCGGCCGGGTGGGACGGGTCCGGGTAGATGGCTGCGGCCTCGTTGAGGATGCGGGCGAACGCCTCGCGGGCGGTGGGTTCTTCGGTGAGGGCGTTGGACATGAACGCGCCCTCTGGGGAGCGGCCGTACGCCTCTACCGCCTCTTTGAACAGAGCCTTCTTGTCGCCGAACGCCGCGTAGAGGCTCGCCGGCCTGATGCCCATCGCGTCCGTCAGGTCGCTGACGGACGTCGCCTCGTAGCCGCGCTCCCAGAAGAGGCGGATGGCTGCCGTCAGGGCCGCGTCTCGGTCGAAGGTGCGGGGGCGTCCTCGTGCCATGGGTTCATTGTAGAGCGCTCGCTCAAGAAGTCGTGCTACCTTTTTGTTGAGCGATCACTCAACAAAGGAGACGGCATGGGTACGTTGGACGGCAAGGTCGCGCTGGTCACCGGTGGCAGCCGGGGGATCGGGCGGGGGATCGCCGAGCGGCTCGGGAGTGACGGGGCCGTGGTCGTTGTCACCTACGCGCGGGAGCGGGCGGCGGCCGAGGAGGTCGTTGAGCGCATTCGCAAGGACGGCGGGCAAGCCTTCGCGATCCAGGCCGAGTTCGGGCGGCACGGTGATGCCCACGCGATGTGGGACGCCTTTGACGCGGTGGTCGAGCGGCCCGGCGTCGACATCATCGTGAACAACGCGGCCATCGGAACCAGTGGGGATCTGGAGTCGATGAGCGAGGACGAGTTCGATCGGCTGTTCGCCGTGAACGTTCGGGCGCCCTTCTTTCTCGTCCAGCAGGGGCTCGGGCGGCTGAGGGACGGCGGCCGGATCATCAACATCTCCAGCGGCGCGGCCTCGATCGCGTTGCCGGACATCATGGCCTACGGGGCGACCAAGGGAGCGCTCGACACCCTGACGCTCAACCTCGCCAAGCAGTTGGGGCCGCGGGGGATCACCGTGAACTCGGTCGCCCCCGGCATTGTGGACACCGACACGAACGCTCCATGGCTGAGGGGCAATGCGGAGGCGCTTGCGCATGCCGAGTCGCTGTCCGCGCTGGGACGGATCGGGCAGCCCGAGGACATCGCCGGTGTCGTCTCCTTCCTCGCGTCCGATGACGCCAGTTGGATGACGGGAAGAGTCGTTGACGTGACCGGTGGCGCCGGATTGTGAGGGCTGGTGGCGTCCGCCCTCGTGGGCTGCGCGAGGGCGGGCGTCGCGTGCAGGGTGGCCGGAAGTGGCGAGTGCGGGCGGGTCGGGGAGCGGCGTTCTAGCATCGGTGCAGTTGGCCTGTGGGCTGGGCGCGGTGGGGGCCTTGATGCAGCGTGTCGTTCCGTTGGAAGCGCGTGATCCTCGGCAGGTCGGCGGGTTCCAGATCCTCGGTCGGCTTGGTGTGGGCGGCCAGGGAGTGGTGTATCAGGGGCGCGGGCGGGACGGGACGCTCGTCGCGGTCAAGGTGCTGCATGAGCAGCTGGTCGCCAGCCGTGCGAACCGGAATGCGCTGGCGAGAGAGCTGGAGGCCGCCCGTCGGGTCGCGCCCTTCTCCACGGCTCAGGTCATTGCCGCCGACTTGGACGCCGAGCGGCCGTATGTGGTGAGCGAGTACGTCGATGGCGCGTCCCTTGAGGAGGTCGTGGAGTCGGAGGGGCCGCAGAAAGGCAACGCGCTTCATCGGCTGTCGGTCGCGACGGCTACCGCATTGGTCGCCATTCATGAGGCGGGGATCGTCCACCGGGACTTCAAACCGGCGAACGTTCTGATCGGGACGGACGGGCCGCGGGTCATCGACTTCGGGATCGCGCGTCTCTTCGAGAACACGACGACGTTGACGGGCAAGGTCGTCGGCACTCCCACGTACATGTCTCCTGAACAGGCCGCCGGGGAGCGGGTCGGGCCGGCGACCGATGTGTTCGCCTGGGGCGGGGTCATGACGTACGCCGCAGTGGGACGGCCGCCCTTCGGGCGCGGGCCGATGGCTGCGGTGATGGTTCGCCTCGCCCATGAAGACCCCGATCTCGGTGACCTTCCGGAGCCGATGCGTGGTCTGGTCATGGCGTGTTTGGAGAAGGACCCGGCGCGCCGGCCGACGGCTCATGCGGTGCTCATGCGCCTGGTCGCGGCGCCCGTGAGCGTGCAGGCGCCGGTCGAGGGGCCTGCCCCGTACCCGGAGCCGGGGCCCGCGCGCAACGTCACCCAATCCGATCCCGAAACTCAGCCCGCCACTTTGTCGCCGGACACGAACCCGGAGCCGGTGCCGCCTGCGGTGGCTCCCGATCGACTGTTGATCCGGCGTCCTTCGCTCGGCCGGAAGCCCTCGCTGTGGTGGTCGACGCTTTCGGCCGTTGCGGCCTTGCTCGTCGTCGCTGGGTTCCTATTCGTGCAGAACGTGCGAAACGGCTACTACGTCGGGGAGGAGGACGGCAAAGTCGTCCTCTATCGAGGTACGAAGGACACGGTGCTGGGCCTCAGCCTCTCACGCAAGGCGGCCAGTAAGGAGCAGTTGAATCCGCCGATCGTGGTCGCCGACCTTCCCGGGAGTGTGCAGGGGCAGGTGAAGGAGACCTTCGCGGTGCGGGGGCCGGAAGCGCTGCGCGACCTGGCGAAACGGGTCTGCAAGTACGGCCTGGGTGAGGACGTGGGCAAGGTCGTCATCGTGAAGGGGCGCGGGCAGGCTGATTGCCGCCAGACCATGGTCGTGGCCAGCGACATTCGCGTCAGCGAGTTGCCCAGGTCGGACGCGGCCAAGGTGACGGCTGGGGAGTTCGCGTTCGTCGGTCGGGCGGCGGCTGACGCGGCGCTCTCGCGGCTTGCCGACCGGCGGGACGCCTGTAAGGAATCGGGCGGACCGGCGATCGCGGACTGCCCGAGCGCCGCGTCATAGCGGGCCGACGAGCGGTAGAACCAGTTCTTGTTTTCCGGGGCGGCAGGGGCCAGTCTTGGGCGCATGGACCTGGTTGCTCTGGAAGAGATCCGGCGGCTCAAGTACCGCTACCTGCGGTGCGTCGACCTGAAGTTGTGGGACGAGTTCGCCGACGTGTTCGCGGAGGACGCCGTCGCCGAGTACGACACCCCCGTGCTCGGCAAGACGCTCCGGCTGGAGGGGCGGGACGCGATCGTCCAGTACATGCGGGAGAACCTGGACGACGGGAAGATCAGCGCCCACACGGCCGGGTGCCCGGAGATCGAGCTGGACGGGGACCGGGCCACCGGCATCTGGTCGCTGGACGACACGATCATCATCCCGGAGCACCGGCTGCTCATCCGGGGCGCCGCCTTCTACTACGACACCTACCGGCGCGAGGACGGGCGGTGGCTCGTGGAGAAGACCGGGCATCGGCGGACGTACGAGTACATGGTGTCCCTGGACGACGCCCCGAGCCTGAAGTTCACCACCTCCCATTGACCGGGACCGGCGTTGACTCGCTCCTAGAACGGGTTCTAACGTCCGGTCCTCAGTGTCGCGAACTCAACGGCGCTCGCGCCCCGCGTCCGTTAGGAGTGCCCGGTGGCCACCGAAGGCAAGACCGATTCGTTCGAAGCCGCGACGCGCGCGTTCGCCGACGCGGTCGTGGAGGCGGAGCGCATCATCCGCGCTGCGCCGCACGTCAAGACCGACCAGGACTTGGCTGAGGGGCTCGACTACCTCGCCGGCAGCATTAAAGCCTCGCTGCACATGGTCGGTGCCTACCAGCAGGACTATCCGTTCTTCGCGTCGTCCACCGGGCCGTACACCAAGCTGGGGCTCGATAACCCCGACACCTTGTACTTCCACGCCTATATCCGGGACGACGCAGAGTACGTGGTCATCGGACGGCGGGGGACGACCTCCGATCTGAGCTTCCAGGTCATGAACGGCGACTACTCGCCCACGCAGTCGCCGGACAGCCTGACCGCGTTCGACGACCGGGAACTCGATATCGCCGCGGACGGTTCGTTCCAGTTGCGGTTTGGGCCGCCCAAGGACGATCCCGGGCCCGGTTACGTCACGCTGCCTTCGGGCGCGGCGATGCTGATCGTCCGGGAAGTGTTCAGCGATTGGGAGAACGAGCGGCCGGGCGAGATCCGCATCCATCGCGCCGACACGATCGGGACCTCGCCGCTGGCCGTTCCGGCCGAGCGGATGGCACGGCGGTATCAGATCGCCGGGAAGATGCTGGTGTCCAGGATTCGCACGTTCCTGGCCTTCCCTGAATGGCACTACCTGCAGCTGCCGGTCAATACGCTGACCGAGCCGCGGCCGACGCCCGGCGGGCTGGCCACGCAGTTCTCGTCGGTGGGGCACTACGACCTCGATGACGACGAGGTCATCGTCATCACCGCGCCGGCCGCGGAGCGGGACGTGGCGCCCTATCAGGGCTTCCAGCTCGGCAGCATGTGGTACATCTCGCTCGACTACATCAACCATCAGACGAGCCTCACCGCCGACCAGGCCAGGATCGACGAGGACGGCAAGATCCGGTACATCGTGAGCGAGCGCGATCCGGGGCTCGCCAACTGGATCGAGCGGACCGGGCATCGCCGGGGATATCTGCAATTCCGCTGGCAGCGGCTTGCACGGGACCTCACGCCCGAGGACGGCCCGACAGTGGAGGTGGTGAAGTTCGACGACCTTCCGCGCGTCCTGCCGTTCTACGAGAAGCAGCGGGTCACCCCGCAGGAATGGTCGGAGAAGATCGCGGCCCGTCAGGTCGCCGTCGCGAAGAGGATGCTCGGCTGATGGCGGGACTGCTGGAGGACAAGGTCGTCGTCATCTCGGGTGTCGGGCCCGGGCTGGGGCGCGGGCTGGCGGTGCAGTGCGCCAAGGCCGGTGCGGACGTGGTGCTCGCGGCGCGCAACGAGGAACGGCTCGCCGAGGTCGCCAAGGAGGTCGAGGAGATCGGGCGCCGGGCCGTCACGGTTCCGACCGACATCAATGACGCGGCGGCCTGCGAGCGGCTCGCGGAGACGGCCCGGGAAGCGTTCGGACGGGTCGACGGGCTGGTCAACAACGCCTTCGCCACGCCGCCGCTGACCGACCTCACGAAGGTCGACCTCGATGCGGTGCGGGCCGGGTTCGAGACCAATGTGCTCGCGGCGCTGCACCTGACCCGGTTGTTCGTTCCCGCGCTCGAAGAGCACGGCGGGTCCGTGGTCATGGTGAACTCGGCGGTGCTGCGGCATTCGCGGCGGACGTTCGGCGCCTACAAGATGGCCAAGGCCGCCCTTCTCGCGATGGCGCAGAACCTCTCGACCGAACTCGGGCCGCGCGGCGTCCGGGTCAACACGATCGCCCCCGGATACATCTGGGCCGACAACCTCCAGTGGTATTTCAACCACCTCGCCAAGAAGCGCGGTATCACCGCGCAGGAGGTCTACGACGAGAACGCCGCGACGACCGACCTCCGGAAACTGCCCGAGCCCGACGAGGTCGCCGACGCCGTGGTGTTCATGCTGTCGCCGCTGGCGCGGGCGGTCACCGGGCAATGCCTGGACGTCAATTCCGGCGAGTGGCACCACTAGGAGAGGGCGGACCGATGAGCGCGGGTCGCGACAGCGTTGGCACGGTCGAGGATCTCCACGCCTCCGCCGGCAAGGTCACCGGCATGGACGACTTCGGTGACGACGACTACCTCGACGGGCTGAAGGTCCTGCTGGAGTCGCTGGCGAAGGAGGCCGGCCTCACTCCGCACGGGAACAAGGCGCAGCGTGCCATGCTGCGGGGCGCGCTGGCCGCGCGGCAGTTCTCCGAGGCGGCCTGGAAACGGCATCCCGAGCACGCGGAGGTGCCGATCGAGCGGCCGATCTTCGTCACCGGCCTGCCGCGGACGGGGACGACCGCCCTGCACCGGCTGCTCACCGCCGACCCCGCCCATCAGGGGCTCGACCTGTGGCTCGCCGAAGTGCCGCAGCCGCGCCCGCCACGTGAGACGTGGGCGGACGACCCGGTCTTCCAGGCGATCGACGCCGGATATCGGCGGCACCATGTCGAGAACCCCGAGTTCATGGGCGTCCACTACATCTCGGCCGACTCGGTCGAGGAATGCTGGCAGCTGCTGCGGCAGAGCATGCTGTCGATCTCGTTCGAATCCCTGGCGCACGTGCCGGGCTACTCGTCCTGGCTCGCCGGGCAGGACTGGACGCCCGCCTACCGCCGCCATCGTCGCAACCTCCAGCTCATCGGGCTGAACGACGCCGGGCGCCGATGGGTGCTGAAGAACCCGAGCCACCTCTTCGCGCTGGACGCGCTCCTCGACGTCTATCCCGACGCACTCATCATCCAGACGCACCGGACACCGCGCACCGCGATGGCGTCCATGTGCAGCCTCGCCGCCCACGCGACCGCCGGATGGTCGGAGACGTTCACGGGCGCCACGCTCGGACGCGACCAGCTGGACCTGTGGAGCCGCGGGCTCGACCAGTTCCGCGCCGAGCGGGCACGGCACAATCCCGACCAGTTCGCGGACGTCCACTACGACGACTTCGTCCGCGACCCGATCGGCACCGTGGAGGGCGTCTACGCGCGTTTCGGGCTGCCGTTCACCGAGGAGGCCCGGACGGCGATGACGCGGCTGCACGGCGAGAGCTCCAGCGGCGCCGCGAAACCGTCCCACCGGTACTCGCTCGAAGACTTCGGCCTCACCGCGGAAGAGGTCGACGAGCGTTTCGCCGACTACGCCGCCGGTCTCCGCGCCTGACCACCCCGGCCCGCGCACGGCCGACCGTCATCACCAGGCGCGAGAGGATTTGAACAAGCGCTCATCGTGCTTGTTCCGGTCTCCCGCCGCCGCCGGCGAAATGGCCGATGACATTGGCCGCCGTCCACACGCCGCCGGTGGTGATCAATCGAGCCTCCGCCGTCGTGGCGTGCCGATGGCAAATTCCGGCCAGATTATCGAAGATCCATTTTTTGGCATCCCCCCGCGGCGCGCCCATGGCGGCTGTCCGGCGGGGCATGTCGGCGATCAGTCCGCCGCCACAGACGCCTTACTCCGTGTTTTCGGAGAGTGAGCATCGGGAAGCTGAGAGTAGTCGGACGTGTGCCCAGGGTGACCCGGGCGGCGCGTTCGGCGGACGTTCAATCTCCCCAGAAGGTGGTGGCTTCGATGACCGGCAAGACCCCTCAGCCGTCGATGGTCGTGCAGCCGGGCGACGTGCGGTACCCCTCCCTCAGCCGCGGCTTCAACCAGCGGTGGATCGGCGAGCCCGAGTACGTCGTGGTGGTGCGGTCGTCCACGGAGGCCAAGGAGGCGCTGCAGAAGGCGGTACGCGAGGAGCCGAAGAACCCCAAGCGCACGCGCATCACGGTCCGCTCCGGCGGGCACTGCTACGAGAACTTCGTCTGCGGTGACGACGTGCGGGTGATCCTCGACGTCTCCCAGATGTGCAATATCGAGTACGACCCGAAAATGGACGCCTATTGCGTGGAGGCCGGTGCCAGCAATTGGCACACCTACAGCCATCTCTTCCCCGTGAGCGGGCGGGCCCTGCCGGGAGGTTCCTGCTATTCCGTGGGCCTGGGCGGGCACATCACGGGCGGCGGGTACGGTCTTCTCTCGCGTCAGTTCGGGCTCACCGTCGACTACCTCTACGCGGTCGAAGTGGCGGTGGTGAAGAAGGACAAGACCGTCGAGCTCGTCGTCGCGCGGCGCGACGACAGGGAAAACCCCGATCTGCAGAAACTGTGGTGGGCGCACACCGGTGGCGGCGGTGGGAACTTCGGCCTCATCACCAAGTTCTGGTTCAAGGACCCTCCGACACCGCCCAGCAGGGTCCGGCTGGCGGGCATCGCCTGGAACTGGAAGGACCTCACCAAGAACGACTTCACCGCCCTGCTCAACTCGTTCGGGGCCTACTTCCGCGACAACCAGGACAAGAACACGGCGAGCGGCAAGCTGTTCGGGATCCTCGCGCTCAACCACCACAGCAACGGCCAGATCGGGCTCACCGCGCAGGTGGACATCGACGACCCGGGCGGCATCGCGGCCATGGACGACTTCATCGCGAAGATGAACCATGGGATGAGCGCGGAAGCGACGGAGATGCGCACCTTCATGGGTGAGCGGCCGTCCCTCGGGACCCTGAAGATCCCGCGGGACATGCCCTGGCTGACGGCCACGCAGGTCCTGGACAGCAGCGGCGAGGACCAGTGCGGCAAGTACAAGTCCGCCTACATGCGCAAGCCGTTCAGCACCAAGCAGATCGACGCGATGTGGGCCCATCTCAGCAAAGACGGCCCTTATCGCGACTACAACAACCCGCAGTCCCTCATCCAGATCGACTCCTACGGAGGCGCCGTCAACGCACCACCTCGGGACACGGCCGCACGCCAGCGCGACTCCATCATGAAGATGCAGTACCAGGTCTACTGGACGGCGACCGACCAGCACGAGCCCAAGTACCTGGACTGGATCCGCAAGACCTACCAGGCGACCTTCGCCGACAGCGGCGGCGTCCCCAAGGTGGGTACCAAGCAGGACGACCTGGCGACCGACGGCTGCTACATCAACTACCCCGACGTCGACCTGAACGACACGACGACCTGGAACAGGTCCGGCCAGCCGGCATCGACCCTCTACTACAAGGACGGCTACACCAGGCTCCAAGAGGTGAAGCGCCGCTGGGACCCCCTTGACATCTTCCGCAACAGCCAATCAGTCAAGGAACAGAAGGCCCAATGACGAAATCGCCGCCACGCGGGAAGACGAACCTGAAGCACAACCTGAAGCGGAACCGCGCCAGCCTGGCGTACCGGCTGCGCTACGCGGCCCAGAACCCGGACAAGGTGCGGGCCTACCTGTCGCGGCTGGCGCGGGACGTGAAGCTCCGCGCCGCCAACCGGGGCCACGTCGCGTACTACCGGGCCGTGATGAGGTCGGACGCGGCCCGGAGCCCGGAGGCCGCCGTCGGCAGCCCCACGCGGGAGCGCTGGCTGCAACTCGGCCAGATGCAGTTCGACTACCTGCGCAAGCACGGGCTGAAGCCGGACGACCGGCTCCTGGAGATCGGCTGCGGCAACCTCCGCGCCGGCTGGCGGTTCATCGACTACCTGGACGGCGGCAACTACTACGGCATCGACATCTCACCCGACATCCTGCTCGCGGCGCAGCACACCCTCGTCCAGCAGGAACTGCAGGACAAGATGCCGCATCTGACCCTCGTCGACGACCTGAAGCTGCGGTTCCTGCCGGACGCGCACTTCACGGTCGTGCACGCGCACAGCGTGTTCAGCCACTCGCCGATCGAGGTGATCGACGAGTGCCTGGCCCACGTCGGCCGCGTCCTCGCGCCCGGCGGCTTCTTCGACTTCACCTTCGACCGGACGGAGGGGACCGAGCACCACGTCCTTCGCGAGGACTTCTACTACCGCACCGAGACGCTGACGGCGCTCGCCGAACGCCACGGCTTCGCCGCCCGCTTCATGGACGACTGGGAGGAGCTCCCGCACGGCCAGTCCAAGCTGCGCGTCACTCGCCCCCAGTCCTGACCCGAACCGTCACGGTCGATTGCGTATGGCGACCACCGTGTTCTTGGGCAGTGAGCGCACTGTGAAGTGGCTCGGGCTGAACTGGGACGGGCTGAAGCGCAGATCGCCCCACGTCCACGCGGGCGGGTTCGTGTGCAGGACGAACACGTCGATGCCGCCGAAGCGCGTGTTGGCGGACGCCTTGGCGAACGCGTCCGGGTCCTGGATCTTGGCCAGTGCCGCCAAGGCGTCGTGCCGGTCGTCCCAATGGCTGGTGCTGGCCGCCGCAGTGCGGTCGACGGCGATGTAGCCGGGCCACGGCAGGTACGCGAACAGGCGTTCGTCGTAGGAGAGGGTGCGCGGCGCGGCGTCGCGGCCGAGGGCGTCCGTGACCGCGTCCTCGACGCGGTTCACCGGGAACCACCGGATCCTGGGCTCGGCGGGCGCGAACCGGGTGCGCTTCCCGTTGGGACGCGGCTCGGCGTGGGCCAGCACGGCGTACCGGTGGGTGTCGGTGACCTCCGCTATGTCGGTACCGGGCGGCGGTGGCGTCCACTCGCGCCAGTAGCTGAACGCCGACCAGCCCACCAGCGCGGCCAGGGCGGCGGCGGTGATGCCGTGCGGGACGGTGTCCCGGGTGGCGAACCGCCGGACCAGGCCGGGCCCCGCGTGCACGATCGTGAGCACCCCGGCGATGGCGAGCAGCACCGTGATCATCCGCGCGGTGTGGTAGAAGAGCCCGGTGTGGTCGGTGAAGACGTAGCGGGCGGCGGCGACCGCGCGGTACAGGTAGGCGCCGCCGATCAGGCACAGCAGCGGAGTGGCCCACCAGGTCGTGCGGCGGTACCAGATGGCGCCGGCCAGGCCGGTCAGCTGCAGGAGCCCCAGCGGCGTCGCGGCCAGGAACGGGAACGGGTTGCTCGTGATGGCGGGCGCGGGGAACTGGTCGGAGACCATCTGCCCGCCCTCGCTCAGCAGCGTCCAGCCGTAGGGCACCAGGTACCAGCTCGCCGTCACGGCGGCCACCACGACCACCTTCGCCAGGTACGCCAGGTACCGGCGGCGGTCGTCGGCCGCCCGCCAGGCCAGCCACGCCAGGACGAGGATGCCCGCCGCGCCCCACAGCATGAACCCCAGGTAGGTGGCCACGACCAGGCCGCCGAGGATCCCGGCGGGCAGCCAGTGCAGCCGGCCGCGCGGCGGGCGGCCGAACGTCGCCGGCACCCACGGGGTGAACACGGCCAGCGCGACGACCTCGTGCGCCTTGCGCGGATCGCCGAACGCGACCAGCGAGGCGGCCGCGATGGCGAGCGCGGCGGGCGCGGGCACCAGCCGCGTCCACAGCAGGAACGCCAGCAGCACCGCGCCGGAGACCGTGAGGGTCTGCGCGTCGCCGAGCACCTGCCAGGCGTGCAGGTCCAGCAGCGCGGACGCCCTGCCGACCACCCACGGGAACAGCGGCGGGTACTCGGACGGCACCCCGGCGACGATGCCGTCCGTGGGGACGGCGGTGGCGCTGTAGCGGGTGACCATCGCGCTCATCCGGCCCTCGTCCCCGAGGAGCCCGGCGAACCCGAACGGGGTGCCGTGCAGTGTGCTGCGCAGCGCGAGCACCACCCACGCGGCCAGCAGCCCCGCCGCCACCCCGGTCAGCGGTTCGGTGCGGAGCGGGACGCGCCACCGGCGGGGCCGCGCCGCCGCGACCGCCAGCGCGGCGGCCAGCAGCACGCCGCCGGCGGCGACGGGCAGCACCGCGCCGCGCGGGGTGAAGGGGTCCTGGTCGACGAGGCTCGGCAGCAGCATCGCCACCGGCGTCATCACCAGCCAGGTCAGCAGCGCCGGGACGGTGGCCCCCCGCATCGCCGCCGCCCCGGCGGCGCGCGCACGGGGCGCACGCTCGCCGGTCGCCTGTTCGCCGGTCGCCTGTTCGCCGGTCGGTCGTTCGCCGGTCGGCTCGTCCGGTTTCTGCTGGTCGGTCACTCGTGCGTCGGATCCTGTCATTCGGGACCGCTCGTCAACCGGTCTCGAGGATGCGGTCGGCGACGCGGCTGGCGGCCTTGCCGTCGTCCAGCTCGCAGAAGCGCCGGACGAACCGGTCGTAGGGTTCGGCGTAGTCGCGTTCGACCTGGTCGAGCGAGCGCAGCGCCTCGATCACCTCGTCGGACGAGCCGAGCAGCGGGCCGGGCGCCTCGTCCTCGAAGTCGAAGTAGAAGCCGCGCAGCTCGTCCCGGTAGTGCTCCAGGTCGTAGGTGAAGAACAGGATGGGCCTGCCCGTGTTCGCGTAGTCGAACATCAGCGACGAGTAGTCGGTCATGAGGACGTCGGCGGCCAGGAACAGCTCCGCGATGTCGGGGTAGGCGGACACGTCGCGGACGAAGCCGTCCCCCACCTCCGGGACGGTGTCGACCACGTTCGGGTGCCGCCGGACCAGCAGCACGTGGTCGTCGCCGAGTTCGGCCGCCGCGCGCTCCAGGTCGAGCCGCATGTCGAGCCGGTACTTGCCGGGGCCGTAGTAGCTGTCGTCCCGCCAGGTCGGCGCGTACAGGACGGCGCGCTTGTCCGCGGGCAGGCCGAGCCGCTCGCGCACCCGCTCCGCGAGGAGGCTGCGGTCGGGCGAGGCGAGGATGTCGTTGCGCGGGTACCCGGTCTCGATGAGCTCGCCCTCGTAGCGGAACGCGCGGCGCAGGATCGGCGTGCTGAACGCGTTGGGGGAGACGAGGTAGCTCCAGTTCGGCGCCTCCTTGGCCACCTTCTCCAGGTAGCGGGCGTTGGCGAAGTGGACGTCCTCGATGTCGAACCCGATGCGCTTCAGCGGCGTGCCGTGCCAGGTCTGGACGACGACCTGGCCGGGCCGGCGGACGAACCACTCGGGCAGGTGCGCGTTGGAGATGACGTAGCGGCTCCGGGCCATGGCCTCGTACCACTCCGCGCCCCACAGCCGCACGGGCCGCGCCGTCTCGGGCAGCTCCACCTGCGCGTCGCGCACCACCCACAGGTGCTCGACGTCGGCGCCGCGCCGCACGAGCTCCTCGTGGATCGCGCGGGGACTGTCGGAGTACTGCTTGCCGGAGTAGCTGTCGTACAGCACCGCCGGGCGCAGCGGCCGCAGGCGGCGCGGCGCGCGGTAGTGCCGGGCGCGGGTGCGGGCCTGCCGGTACGCGCCGCGCTCGCCGGGCCGCAGGTCGGAGTGGACCTCCAGGACGGGCACGTCGTAGCCCTGCTCCCGCAGGACGTAGCGGCGGCCGTCGATCGTCCTCTCGACCGGCATCCGGTCCAGCGCCGCGTGGGCCAGCGGCACGGCGAGGTTCCGCCCGGCCGGGGACGACGCGGTCGCCGGGCGGCGGACGCGCAGGTCCCACCGGCCCGACGCGAGCGGCAGGACGCCGCCGAGCGAGACGAGCCGGCTCACCGGCAGCTCGGCGCGGAACCGGCCGTCCGCCCGGGTCAGCGGGAACGCGCGCTCCTCGTTGCGGTCGCGGCTGCGCAGCACCAGCTCCGCCGGGTCGGGGGTGGCGGGCGGGCAGTCGCCGGTGAGGACCAGCGTCCCGTCCTGCTCCCAGGACGCGCCGGTGAGGACCGGGCGGGGGATGCGGGCCTCCAGCCCGGCGTAGCCGTGCCGGGAGCGCAGGACCGCGAACTCCGTGTCGGCGTAGGTGTAGAGGCCCTCGTCGATGTCGGTGTCGAGGACGATCCGGATCATCTCGTCCGGCGCCGCGGAGGCGTCGTCGGAGGCGGACGCGGGGACGTCCTCGGGCGCGGCGTCGTCGTCGCCCGCCGCGTCGTCATCGGAGGCGAAGTCGTCCGGCGCGCCGGGGGTGTCGGACGTCTCGGGGGCGCCCGCCGCCGGGCGGTCGGCCGGCAGCGCGGGGTCGCTGGCCACGGTGGCGGCTCCGGCCGCCGTCTCGTCCTCAGGGGTCGGCGCGGCGGCGTCCGGGCCGTCTGAGGGGTTGGCCGCGGTGTCGTTCGGCAGGCTCAGTTCGAGCCGCCACTGGACCCCGGTGTCGGCCGCGGTGCCCGGCGGGGTGCCCGGAACGTCCGGCCCCTCGTCCTGGGCGGGCATGTCGTCGATGAGTGCGCTGAGCGGGATCCGTGCCCGGAAGCCGCCGGCGCCGTCGGCGTCCGGTTCCACCGGGTAGCGGTCCAGCAGCGTCCCGGCGTTGCGCTGCACGGCGAGCGCGGCGCCGTCGGGCACGCCGCCGAGGACCGTTCCCGTGACCTCCAGGGCGTCGCCGCTCACCCGGTGGCCGGTGAGGCGCGCCCGCACGGTCTCCACCCGGAGCCGCAGCGTGCCGCCGCGCGTGAACACGGGGACGACGCGCACGTCAGGCGCGACGTAGTGCCAGTCGGGGTGCGCGGCGCTGCCCGAGGACGCCGCCGCCAGCGCGCCGCGCCGCAGCACCCCGCGGTCGTAGACGCCGGCCGCGATCAGCCAGGTCCCGTCGACGTACCGGCCGTCCCGGCGCAGCCGCTTCGGGTCGATGGTGGCGGAGAACCCGGACCAGGCGTGGCTGCGCTCCGGATCGCGCGCGCTCTCGTCGGCGTCGCGGCAGCGCCGCGTCCACGCCGGGACCACCCGGGTGGTGCCGCTCTCCGGCTCCCGGAGACCGATGACCTTGAGGGACGACCAGGGGAAACGCGTCCCGACATTGGCGATGAAAGCGTGCCCGGTGATGTGCAGCTTTCCGTCCCGCCAGGTCACTTCGTGCAATCGCGTGCGGGCGGCGAGTTCCTCGCCGAGCCGGAACACCCGGCGCGGGATTTTCAGCCGCCGGTCGCCCCAGTACGGGTACCGCGCGTAATGGCGCCACAACCTCCGCGTCACCGGAATCCGCAGTTTCCGGCGCTCGTACTCCAGCACCTGGAGCAGCTCCGGCACTAATCCGCGGCCGACGAGATGCCACTTCAACCGCATCATCGCGGGGAGGTCGTTCAGCGCGGTGCGGTCGGCCTGTTCGAGGAAACCGTGGGCCAGTTCCACGAACCGGGCGCGGAACTCCTCGTCCGCCTCGGCCAGCACGTTCAGGAAGATGCGCAGGTCGCTGCGCAGCGCCACCTCGTCGTACTCGCGCTTGCAGGCGCGCACCTCCGGCTCCGTCCGGGCGCCGAGGAACCGGCTGACGGTCTCCACCGCCGCGAACCGGTCGGTGACCGCGCCGATCTCCGTGCGCCGCTGGGTGATCGACAGGTCGCCGCCCGCGCGCTGCCGCCAGTAGTAGACGGTCTCGCTGAGCACGTCCACGGACGAGGCGAGGAAGTGCGCCGGCAGCGTCACCGGGATGTCCTCGTACAGGACGCCCTCGGGAAAGCGCAGGTCGTGCTCGTCCCAGAACGCGCGGCGGAAGACCTTGTTGGGCACCAGCCGGTCGTACATCAGCAGGTGGTCGCGGGTGACGTGGGTGCGCAGCCGCGTCGACGCCATCGGGCGGCGGTGCATCGGCGACTGCCGCAGCCCCTCCTCCGTCAGGAGTTGGACGTTGCCCGAGGCGATGTCCGACCCGGTGCGCTCCAGGGTGCCCACCAGCAGTTCGAGCGCGTAGCCGGGCAGGACGTCGTCGCTGTCGACGAACGCCAGGAAACGGCCGCGCACGTTCGCCGCCCCGACATTGCGCGCATTGCCGAGCCCGCCGTTGGCCTGCCGGATCAGGCGGAAACGCGGGTCGTCGTTCACGAAGTTCTGGGCGATCTTCGCGCTGGTGTCGGTCGATCCGTCATCGACCAGGACGACGTCCAATTCGCGGAGCGACTGCCGTGCGATGGAGGTCAGGCATTCCTCCAGATACGGCTCCACGTTGTATATGGGCACTACCACACCGACGCGTGGCTCAGGCATAGATGTCACCAACTTGTCTCCCGTTCCCCCCGACCAATTCCCCTCCCCGTTCTGGAGACGCTTATGCGGGTCAAAACGATCACACGTATTCAAGATCAAGTTTTGCGGCCGGTGCCGGAGCGGGGTCCGAGCCGGGCCGAGCCGGTGCCGGATCGGGTGCCGCCGGTCGCGCGCGGGCGTCGCTGGTGGCCGATGCCCGCGGTGGCCGGTTTGTCACGTCGTATCCCCACGGTAACTCCGCGGCCGGCGGGCCACCCGGTGATGGAAGGGCAACTGTTAGCGGTATCAGCCGCCGCCGTCAAGGGTCGCGGCGACGCCCGGCAATGGCCCGGGGGATTGACACCGTGGGGAGTTAGCGCAAACATTCGTGACACGCGCCACACTGAGCCCCGCCCCCGGCGGGGTCCCGTCCGGACTCGGAATGTTAACGCTAACACTGGCGGCCCGAGGACGACGCCCTCCAGACGCCCTTCGCCGACCCCCCGAGGAAGAAGGAAGAACCCCATGCTCAAGCGGCTCATCGTCGCCGTCGCGGGCGCCTCGCTCGCGCTGACGGCCCTCAGCGCCTGCGGCTCCGGCGGCGACGGCTCCGGTTCCGGCTCCGGCAAGCTCGTCCTCGGCTTCTCGCAGGTCGGCGCGGAATCCGGCTGGCGGACGGCCAACACCAAGTCGATCCAGGAGGCCGCGAAGGCCGCCGGCGTCGACCTGAAGTTCTCCGACGCCCAGCAGAAGCAGGAGAACCAGATCGCCGCGATCCGGTCCTTCATCAAGCAGAAGGTGGACGTCATCGCCTTCTCCCCGGTGGTCGTCACCGGCTGGGACGCCGTCCTCAAGGAGGCCAAGGCGGCCGACATCCCGGTCGTCCTCACCGACCGGGCCGTCGACTCCGACGCCTCCCTCTACGTCACCTTCCTCGGCTCGGACTTCGTCGCCGAGGGCAAGAAGGCCGGCGACTGGCTGGTGACCGAGTACAAGGACGCCAAGGAGCCCGTCAACATCGTCCAGCTGGAGGGCACCGTCGGCGCCGCGCCCGCGATCGACCGCAAGAAGGGCTTCGAGCAGGCCATCGCGGCCAACCCGAACCTCAAGGTGATCGCCTCGCAGTCCGGCGACTTCACCCGCGCCAAGGGCAAGGAGGTCATGCAGGCCCTGCTCAAGGCGCACAAGGACATCGACGTGCTGTTCGCCCACAACGACGACATGGGCCTCGGCGCGATGCAGGCGATCCAGGAGGCCGGCCTCACCCCCGGCAAGGACATCAAGATCGTCACGGTCGACGCGGTCAAGGACGGGATGCAGGCGCTCGCCGACGGCAAGTTCAACTTCATCGTCGAGTGCAACCCGCTGCTCGGCGGCCAGCTGATGGACACGGCGAAGAAGGTCAAGGCCGGCGAGAAGGTCGAGAAGCGCATCGTCACCGTCGAGACGGTCTTCGACCAGGCCAAGGCCAAGGAGGCGCTGCCCACCCGCAAGTACTGACCTTCCGGCTAGGAGGAGGCGGCCATGACCGTTCCCGTCCTGGAGATGGACGGCATCTCCAAGGGGTTCCCCGGCGTCCAGGCCCTCGACGACGTGGCGTTCCGGCTGTTCCCCGGCGAGGTGCACGCGCTGATGGGGGAGAACGGCGCCGGCAAGTCCACCCTCATCAAGGTGCTGACCGGCGTCTACGGGGCCGATGCCGGGACCGTCGCGATCGACGGGCGCGGCACCCTCGTCCAGGGGCCGCTGCACGCCCAGCGGCTCGGCATCAGCACCGTCTACCAGGAGGTCAACCTCTGCCCGAACCTGTCGGTCGCGGAGAACGTCTTCATCGGCCGCCAGCCGCGCCGCCGGTCCGGCCGCATCGACTGGGGCGCGATCAACCGCCGCGCCGCCGAACTGCTGGCCAGGCTCGACCTCGACCTGGACGTCACCGCGCAGCTCGGCTCGTACTCGCTCGCGGTGCAGCAGCTCGTCGCGATCGTCCGGGCGGTGGACCTCCAGGCGAAGGTGCTGGTCCTGGACGAGCCGACGTCCAGCCTCGACCGCGGCGAGGTCGGGCGGCTGTTCGACGTCATGCGCCGGCTGAAGGACGACGGCGTCGCGATCCTGTTCGTCTCGCACTTCCTGGAGCAGATCTACGAGGTCTGCGACCGGGTGACGGTGCTGCGCAACGGCCGCCTCGTCGGCGAGTACCCGATCGGTGAGCTGAGCCGGTTCGACC
Source organism: Actinomadura sp. NAK00032 (assembly GCF_013364275.1). Classification (NCBI taxonomy): domain Bacteria; kingdom Bacillati; phylum Actinomycetota; class Actinomycetes; order Streptosporangiales; family Thermomonosporaceae; genus Actinomadura; species Actinomadura sp. NAK00032. The sequence goes on from NZ_CP054932.1 coordinate 854,810, forward strand.
TCGTCGCGAAGATGACCGGGCAGGAGCTGGCGTCCCTGGAGGAACTCGACGAGACCTCGCTCGACGCCCCCGAGGGGGAGCGGCTGCTCGCGCTCGAAGGGGTCGGCCGGAGCGGCGCGATCGCCCCGGCCGACCTCGACCTGCGCGCGGGCGAGGTCGTCGGGTTCGCGGGCCTGCTCGGCTCCGGCCGCTCCGAGCTGGCCCGGCTGATCTTCGGCGCGGACCACGCCGACAGCGGCCGGATCCGGACGGCCGACGGCCCCGTCTCGATCCGGACGCCGCGCGCCGCGATCGACCGGGGCGTCGCCTACTGCCCCGAGGACCGCAAGGGCGACGGCCTGGTCATGGACCTGACCGTCGCGGAGAACATCGTCCTCGCGCTGCAGGCCGCGCGCGGCTGGCTCCGCCCGCTGGGCCGGCGCCGCCGCGACGAGCTGGTGGAGGAGTACGTCAAGGCGCTGCGCATCCACCCGCCCGACCCGGACGTCCCGGTGCGGAACCTGTCCGGCGGCAACCAGCAGAAGGTGCTGCTCGCCCGCTGGCTCATCACCCGGCCGAAGCTGCTCATCCTGGACGAGCCGACGCGCGGCATCGACATCGGCGCCAAGATCGAGATCCAGCGGCTCGTGGTGTCGCTGGCCCGCGACGGCATGGGCGTCGTGTTCATCTCCGCCGAGCTGGAGGAGGTGCTGCGCATCTCGCACAAGGTCGAGGTGCTGCGCGACCGCAGGCTCGTCGCCGAACTCCGCAACGACGGGTCGCTGACCCCCGAACGCATCCTGCAGACCATCGCGAACGGAGACGCGGAGGAATGAACCGGGCGCAATCCCTCTCCCGACTCGCCGCCCTCACCCGGAGCACGCTGTTCTGGCCGGTGACCGTGCTGGTCGTCCTGCTGCTCGGGAACGTCGTCTTCACGCACGGCTTCCTGGCGATCCACGTCCGGCAGGGCCACCTGTACGGGAGCCTCATCGACATCCTGCTGTTCGGCGCCCCGCTGGTCCTCGTCTCGCTCGGTATGACGGTCGTCATCGCGACGGGCGGCGTCGACCTGTCGGTCGGGGCGACCGTCGCCATCTCCGGCGCGCTGGCCTGCTACCTGATCAGCAGGGGGCAGGGCCTCGTCGTCTCGATCGCCGCCGCCGTCATCGCGTCGCTGCTGCTGGGGATGTGGAACGGGCTGCTGGTCACGCGCCTCGGCATCCAGCCCATCATCGCGACGCTCATTTTGATGGTGGCGGGACGCGGCGTCGCCCAGCTCATCACCGGCGGCCAGATCATCACGATCAACGACCAGGACTACAAGATGATCGGCGGCGGCTACTGGCTCGGCCTGCCGTTCGCGATCATCCTGGTGGCGATCGCGCTGGCCGCGACCGTCCTGCTGACCCGGCGCACCGCGCTCGGCATGCTGCTGGAGTCGGTCGGCGGCAACGCCGAGGCGTCCCGCCTGGTCGGCATCCGCGCGGCCGGGCTGATCGTGCTGGCGTACGCGTTCTGCGGGCTGTGCGCCGGGATCGCCGGGCTGATGATCAGCTCCAACACGCTGTCGGCGGACGGCAACCACGCCGGGCTGTGGATCGAGCTGGACGCGATCCTCGCCGTCGTCCTCGGCGGCACCGCGCTCACCGGCGGCCGGTTCTCCCTCGCCGGGACGGTCGTGGGCGCGCTCATCATCCAGACCCTCGACACCACGATCTACACCGCGGGCATCCCGCCGCGCACGACGCTCGTCTTCGAGGCGGTCGTCGTCACGATCGTGTGCCTCCTCCAGTCGCCCGCCTTCCGCGCCAAGTTCGCCCGCCGCCGAAGGCCCGCGCGTCCTGAGCCCGTCACGTCCAAGCAGGAGGTCACAGCATGAGTGCCGTTCTCGCCGGTGCGGCTCTTCGCGGAAGGGTGCTCGTGCCGCGCCGCAGGCACGTGCCCGTCCTGGTGACGCTCGGGCTGTTCGTGGCCGCGTTCGCGGCGGGGGCGATCCGCTACCCGAACTTCGGCACCACCCAGGTCTTCCTCGACCTGTTCATCGACAACGGGTTCCTCATCGTCGTCGCGGTCGGCATGACGTTCGTGATCCTGACCGGCGGCATCGACCTGTCCGTGGGGTCGGTGGTGGCGCTGTCGGGGATGCTGTGCGCGATCGGCACGATGAAGCTGCACCTGCCCGCGCCGGCCGTCATCCCGCTGGTGCTCGCCTTCGGGACGCTGTTCGGCGCCGCCATGGGCTACATGATCCATGTGTTCCAGGTGCAGCCGTTCATCGCGACGCTCGCCGGAATGTTCCTCGCGCGCGGCCTGTGCCTGACGCTCAGCGAGAACCAGATCTCCATCGACGACTCGTTCTTCGACACCCTCGCACTCAACTCCCTGCACTTCCCCGGCGGCGACCACCTCTCCTACGGCGCCGTCACTGCTCTGGTGGTGTTCGCCGTCGGCGCCGTCGTCCTGCAGTGGACGCGCACCGGCCGCAACGTCTACGCCGTCGGCGGCAACGAGCAGTCGGCGATGCTGATGGGCCTGCCCGTCGGCCGCACGAAGATCCAGGTGTACGCGATCAGCGGCTTCTGCTCCGCGCTCGGCGGCGTGCTGTTCGCGCTCTACACCCTGTCCGGCGACCCGACCCACGCGATCGGCATGGAACTCGACGCGATCGCCGCCGTCGTCATCGGCGGGACCGTCCTCACCGGCGGCTCGGGCTACCTCGTCGGCAGCGTCCTCGGCGTCCTCGTCCTCGGCGTCATCAAGACCATCCTCAGCTTCGAGGGCACCCTCAGCTCCTGGTGGACGCGCATCGCCATCGGCGTCCTGCTGTTCGGCTTCATCGCCCTCCAGCGCCTCATCGGCGCCCGCCGCCGCACCCGCGCGGCGGCCACCTGACGGCCCCTCAGCGACTGGCAACCCGTGCCCGCCGCCGCACCCGCACCGCCGCCACCTGACCGGGCCGCGTCAGTCCTGCGGGACCCACCGTTTCGTGTGGTCCTCGGCCCAGCACGTCGCCTGGCCGCCGGCGAGGGCGGCGAGCTGCATCTGCCAGCTCCGCGTCGGCCGGAGCACGACGCGTTCGGCGGGACGGGCGTCCAGCGGCTCCCACGGCCCGCCGGTGGTCATCACCCACACGCCCTGGGGGCCCGCGACGGCGATGGTGCGGCCCTCCCGGTGGTCGAGGACGGCGAGGTCGTCGATGGGCACCGGGCAGGGCACCGTCATGGGCGGCGCCCATCCGCCAGAGAGCTGCTCGACGGCCACGAGGGTGCCGGTGGTGCCGTCCACCGCCAGCACCTCCACGTCCCCCCACTGGCTGATGCCGAGCGCCGCCGCCTTCGGCCGCAGCTCGGCGAGGACGGGTTCGACGAGCCCGTCGGTGATGGCGAACAGCTCCGGCCCCTCCCGGTAGAGGACGACGAGGGGTCCGTCCGGCCGGGTGATGGCGGGCCCCACAGCGCTGTCCGTCCGGAGGCCCTCCTTCAGGACCCGCTCGCGGAAGCCGGTCTCACCGGGCGAGAGGTCGAAGGCCAGGACCTGCTCGGGGCCGAGCGCGACGCAGACCACGCCGCCGTCGCAGGCCCGCGCCACCGCCGGCCGCCCGTGCACAGGACGCTCCGTGACCCGCTGCCAGCGGCCGTCGAAGGCCGCCCACAGGCCGTCCTGCGGGTCGAGGGCGAGCACGACCAGCCGTCCCGTCCCGTCGAGCACGGCCGCCGTGCGCGCGACGGCGCGCGGGCCGTCCGGCGGGGGACGCCACGGGCCCGACGCGGCCAGGCCGAGCAGCGACCCCGTCACCGTGATCCGCCCGTCCCGGACGTCGCTCACCACGTCCACGCAGGTCACCTGGCTCGCCTCGGCGGCGAGCAGCGCGCCGAGGCGATGCCCCCAGGGGCGCAGCGGCACCGGCCGCCGGGCCGGATCCGGCGACAGCGCCGCCGTGACCAGGTCCGCGACCTCGCGCGACCAGCCGTGGCGGTCCAGCACCCGCTCGGCCACCCGCGCCGCGTCGCGCGCCGGCAGCCCGGACGCCGCCGTCGGGACCTGCTGCCCGGTCAGCAGGTGGTAGACGACCGCGCCGACCGAGTACGCGTCGGTGCGCTCGGTGGACTCCTCGGCCGCCTCCGGCGCGCCGAACCCGCGGGTGATCGCGGCCGTGGTCCGGGACAGCTCGGTGAACCGCATGAACGTGAAGTCGATGAGCGAGACCCGGCCGTCCGGCCCGACCATGATGTTGCCGGGCGAGATGTCCCCGTGGACGCGGCCGAGGTCGTGGAGGGCGTCCACGATCCGGCACACCTCGGTGACGACGTTCGGCAGGTCCCGGGGCGCGGCGGCCTCCCGCCACCTGCGCAGGTCGGTGCCCTCTACCCAGCGGGTGGCCATGTAGAGGCCGCGCTCTCCGCCGGGGGCCGCGCCGGCCGGGTCGAGGGGCGCCTCGCCGGGCGGGTGCGGCGCCGGGCCGCCGAAGATCTGCGCCGGGACGACGACGCCGGGGACGGCGTGCAGGTCGCTGCTGTCCAGGTGGCTCTTGTACCAGCGGTCGTTCCACGTGCGCAGCAGCGTCTCGGGATCGTCGCCGTGCCGGGTGACGGCCGGGTGCCCGGTCAGCAGCATCTTGACGGCCCAGTCGCCGCCGCGCTGCCGGCCGTCCGGCTGGATGCGGCGGGCGAGCCACACATCGCCCTCCCCGCCCCGGGTGACGGCTTCGACCAGCGTGTACTCGTCCGGGCTGTGGTCCGGGCCGACGCGCCAGCCCGGCCGGGGGCCGGAGAACCACTCGGACATGTCAGTCCCGGAACCGGAAGCCGCCGGACGCGGCCGAGCCCCCGGCCGCGGCCGAGCCGCCTCCGGGGGACGTCGTGCCGTCGAGGTCGCCGCCCGGGGCCGCCGCGCCGCCCGGCCCCGACGGTGCGAGCACCCCGCCCGTCCCGGTCGGGCCCGTGCCGGCGGCGCCCGGCACGGCCTGCCGGACGGGCTCGTGGGCGGCGGCGGCCTCGTACCAGCCGCGCAGCAGCCCGAGCAGGCGCTCCGAGGCCATCTCGATCGCGTTCCCGGGATCGTGCACGGCCGCGCCGACCAGCCGGTTCAGCGCCGCGTAGTCGGCGGTCCCGCCGGCGCCCACCGCGCGGAGTCCGTCGAGGTAGCGGACGAGGTCGTCGTGCCGGTCGAGCAGGGACGCCCGGGTCCCCGGCGGCGGCGACGCCGGCTTGAACGCGTCCACGTCGCGGCTGAGGTAGACGAGGTCGCGCTCCTCGGAGCCGCCGCTCTCGATGGCGCGCTGGGTGGTCTTCTTGGCCTTGGCCGAGTCGAACAGCGGCCTGCCGTAGATCCGGGCCGCCTCGGTGTTGCACCGCCCCACCAGCTCGCCGAGCTCGGAGGCCAGCCGGCCCCGGGTGGCGGTGGCGCCGTCCGCCGCGCCCCGCCCGAGCTTGGCGAGGACGGCGGCGGCCTCGGCGGGCAGGGGCCCGCCGGACCGGCGCGCGGGCGCGCGGTCGAGCCGGACGGTCCGCGTGATGCCCGCGCCGAGCCCGGAGAAGTACGCCGCGAGGACGTCCAGGCCGCCGATCGCCGTGGGGTCGCCGCCGCCGACGGCGACGAGCTGCTCCAGCAGGTCGTGGTTCGGGTTCAGCACCGGGTTGAGCGCGTAGCCGTTCGCCGCCGCCCACCGCCGGTACAGCTCCGGCGTGCTGATCCCGATCGCGTGCAGCCTGATCCCGGTGTTGGCGTGCAGGTGCGCCATCAGGCTGACCGGCTCCTCGGACGCCCGGACGACCTCGCCCGTGCCCTGGTCGCCGCGCGGTGTCCAGTGGGCGCCGTCGCTGACGAGCACGATGAGCTTCTCGTTGTCGGGGCGGCCGCTGTAGTACAGCAGGTTGGCGGCCTCGTGCAGCGCGTTGCCGATGTCGGTGCCGCGCCCGTCCTGGGCCGCGAGGACGGCGATCGCCGCCCGGAACTCGTTGATCAGCTCCGGCGGGGACGAGCCGTCCAGCTCGACCATGCCGCCGTCGCGGGGGAACCGGGCGGCGGTCCGCTCGGTGAAGTCGACGAGCGCGACCTGGGAGACGCGCCCGTTCACCTTCAGCCGGACCTCCAGCAGGTCGTACAGGGCCTGGCGGAGCGCCTGGGTGCGGCTGATCCGGCCGCCGTGCGCGGCGGGCCGCCCCGGGAGCCGTCCGCCGAAGCTTCCGGCGGGCGCCGCGCCCTCGCCGTACCGCTCGATGTCGTCCACGCCCATCGAGCCGCTGCAGTCGGCGAGGATGACGATGTCCACGCCGCTGCGGACGCCCGCCGCGAACAGCTCCAGCTCGGTGCGCTCGGTGATGCGCGCGACCACGTCGGTGCGGCCGCCGGTGTCGATCGCCCGCACCCGGTACGGGACGTCGTCCACCCACAGGTAGGTCTCGTCCCCGGTGCCGTGCCACAGCACCCGGCCGGGCAGCCCGGCGGCGGCGAGGCCGGACACCACCGCGTCGATGGAGTCCTCGGTGAGCAGCTCGACGCGGAGGCGGGCGGCGTCGACGGGCTCGGCGGCGTCCAGCCGCCAGCGCTTCTCGCCCGCGTCGACGCCGAGGTTCGCGGCGAGGCCGCGGCCCACGGCGAGGGCCCCGTCCGGCACCTGCGGCAGCGGCGACAGCCGGACCGCGGCCCGGCCCGTCGTCTCGTTCTCGACCGTGAGCAGGGCGTGGCCGGCGCCGAGCGACATGGGGACGCCGACCATGTCCAAGCCGATCGGGCCGCCATCGGGCACGAGGACGAGCCGTCCCGACCCGGAGTCCAGCAACGCGCGGCTCATCGGCGTCCGCCTCCCCCTTCGAGCCTGACCTGGAGCCCCAGCTGGTCGCTGTAGGCGATGAGGTGCCGCCGCCCCTTCCCGGCGAATAGGCCGCGCAGTTCCTCGGCCACGTCCACGAAGAGCAGCCCGGGCCGCTGCGCGGTCGCGGCCTTGTACTGGACGAGCCGCAGGCTTGCCGCGATCGGCTCCCCGTACCGCCGGTCGTACTGGCGGACGAGCGCCCGCAGCCGCTCCAGGATGCGCTCGCCCTCGGCTGACGCGGAGTTCTCCGCCGCGACCTGCCGGTTCCAGGCCGCGAGGTGGCGGTCGGCGTCCCTCACCCGCACCTTGGTGCGCTTCAGCTCCGTGTAGAGCCCGGCCAGGCGCGCGTTGATGGCCGGGTAGTCCACGGCGAGCCGGCGGTGGTCGGCGTTGCGGAGGTTGTGTGCGAAGCCCGCGAGGGACGGCGGGCGCATGGCCGGGCGGCGGACGGCCGAGGCCACCACGATCTGGGCGAGCACGTCGTCCGCCGTCATCCCGTGCCGCCCCCGGTGCTGCCGGCACAGCCCGAGCCCGACGCGCTCGCCGCCGTACACCTGCCAGCGGTGCGCGTGGCGGGTGCACGAGCGGCGGCCGCACTGGCGGCCCGTCGCCGTCTCCAGTACGAACTCGCAGGCGACCGTCCCGACGCCCCGGCAGGACGGCTCCTCGCAGACGGGGAAGTGGACGTCGTAGCAGGCGCGGCAGTAGTCGATGTCGGGGTCGCTGGGATGGCCGCGCCGGTGCGCGTCGCACCACGCCGTCCGCCTGCGGCAGCGGTCCCCGGCGCAGCGGAACGTGGCCGGTGCCGGACAGCCCCCGTGGGCGCAGCCGGGCCGGTGCTCGGGGCAGGTGGACGTCAGCGCCCCGGCGAGCACCACGACGTGCTCGTCGCAGATCCGGTCGTCCGCCCCGCCCTGCCGGCATTCCGGGCACACGAACGGCCCGTAGGTGCCGGTGCCCTGGCCCGCGCACACACGGCAGCGGTACCGCAGCCGGGGGCGCTCCCGCACCGCCACGACGTTGAACCGGGTCTCCGGCCGCACCGCGCCCGCGCCGCCCGGCCGCAGCCGCGCGATCTGGATGCCCACGGACCCGTCCGACGGGGTGTCCAGGTAGAAGACGGGGCTCGCGCTCAGGTCCCTGCCCACGAGGGCGGGTTCGAGCTGGTCCCAGAGTGCGCCGAAGTCCTTCGCCTCGGTCACGGTAGGCCGGTAGCCGCGGAGGTCCAGCACGATGTCGATGTCGCCGGTGAGGTTCTCGGTCATCTCCCGCCCTCGCCTCTGTCCTGCCCGGAGACGCCCCTGCCGCGCCCGGCGCCGCCCCGCCCGCCGTCGCCGGCACGACCGGCGCCGCCCCGCCCGCTGCCGCTGCCGCGTCCGGCGCCGCCCTTGCCTCGCCCTGGGCTGCCGCCTTTGCCGCGGCCGGAAGGCGGCTTGCGCCCGCCCCGCGCCGGCGTCGGCGGGGCGCTGAGCGCGGTGCGCCACGACTCCAGGATCAGGCCGATCTTGCCCGGGTGCGACGCGCGCAGCTCGCCGACGACCGAGCCGCCGGACTCCCCGTCGCCGCCGTCGCACAGGCTCTCCAGCAGCTTCGCCTCCAGTGCGGCGGGCCCGCCGCACGCCCACCGGCGCAGCACGTCGTCCGCGCGCCGGAACGGCACCCCCAGCCCGGGCAGGTCGATCATCATGAGCAGCGGGGCCAGCTCGGCCGCGGTGGCGTCGATGTTGCCGATCTCGGCGCGCCGCTCGGTCAGCAGGTCGCGCGCCGCGAGCAGCGCCCGGCGGCGCGGCCGCTCCGCCGGCGGGCCCCCGTCACGTCCCCCGGCCTGCTTGCCCGGTCTGGCGTTGTCGACGCCGAGCGAGGCGCGCATGCCGTCCGCGATCGCGCGGGCCCGGTTCTCCTCCAGCAGCCGCTGCGAGACGTGCCCTTCGCGGCGCCCGTCCCGGACGAGCCGCCGCGCGTGCAGCGCGAGCGCGCACAGCAGGACCGCGTGGGCCCGCGTCGCCGCCAGCGACGCCTGCGCGTCCAGGCACCGGACCAGGACGGTGCGCGTGCCGTCCGGATGCACGACGGGCGCGACGTCCATCTGCTCCAGCCGCGCCAGGCCGCCCCGCCGCAGTTCGGCCCGGACGTGCTCCAGGTGCCGGGGCGACGTCGATGCCAGGTAGCGGGTCGCCAGGTGCTCGGTGGACTCGATGAGCCGACGCGATCCCACCCGGTCGACCGGCACGCCGGTACCGACCACGCCGCGCCCGGACAGCGCGACGAGCACGGGCACGTACCGGCGCAGGACGTTGCACAGGACCTCCTGCTCGGAGGCGTCGAGGACCTCCAGCTCGTGCAGGTCGCCGCCCAGCACCGGCGGGGCGTCCCCCAGCGTCACCGCCGTCGGGAGCAGCCGCCCGCCCGCCGACCGGGCCGCCCCGGCGAGCTGGGCCGTGGCCCGGCCGAGCGCGGCGAACGCCTCGTCCCGGGCGTCCGGGCCGCCCATCCAGGTGAGGGGGCCGCTGAGCAGCAGCAGGCCGGCGGTCCGCTCCTGGGGGGCCACGGTCAGCGGGATCCCGCCGAGGCGCGGCAGGGGGACGGCGGCCAGGGCGCGTCCGATCCGTTCCGGATCCGCCCCCGCCACCACGAGACCCCTGCTCACAGCCTGCCGTGCGGCCCCCACTCGGGTCAGGCTCATCAACACCGGGAAAGCGTAACGACGCTAAGTGCATTAAAGCTACTACTTCCGAAAAACCCGGAAGTCAGCCGATGAGGGTTTCGGATCCGTCTATTTCCGGGCGGGACGGATGGGCTGATTCGGCCATTGTGCTGAAACGCCGGCCGGAGAGGCGGAGGGTCACGGCGCCGCCGAGCACGAGACGGTCCTTGTAACCCAGGAAGACGTCCTTCCCCGGCCGGACCGCCTTCGGTGCCTGGAAACCCGATTCCGTCCGGTACTCCACATCCGTGCCGTTCGTGGCCCCGAGATCGGTGGCGGAAAGACGCCGGTCGGCGCCCATATGCAACAGCAGATGCCGCCGGCTGACCTTCTTCAGCGCGTCGCGGTGGGCGGCCCCGTCCAGCGCGAGGTCGACGCCCTTGAGCGCGGCGCCGCGCCCGACGACCACGGGCTGGCCGGCCTCCAGCGGGAACCGCGTGATCTCGGCGCCGGACGTGCGCTCCTCCACCACGACCTCGAACAGCGGATCGCGCGGCCCGAGGCCGACCAGCGGGCTCCGGCAGGAGGGGCACATGGCGTCCCCGGCCCGGTTCAGGGACGGCCAGACGAGCAGCTGGTCCTGCCAGTGCGCCGCCTGCACGCACTCCTCGTCGGCGCACCTCCACCGGGTCTCCAGGATCCGGCGGTGCCGCGGGTTCCTGAGATCCAGGCGGGCCTGCTTGAGGTCCTTGCCCTCCCGCGCCGCCGAGACCGTCTGCCGGCTGCACGGCCTGATGCCGAGCGGCGCGAACCGGACGGCCCCCTCCTCGGTGCTCCAGCAGTGGAACCGGGAGGGGGTCCGCTCGATCCAAGGGTGCTCGGTCCGGTGGTCGACGTAGTGGTCGCGGGTGATGACGTGCAGGCCGCGGTCCCGCGCCCGCTCCAGGATCAGGGAGTCGGCCACCGGCCGGGTCACCAGCGCCCCGGACCCTGTCAGCCGCCGGAACTCCCGGACGTCGTCGAGGGAGCGCACCAGGGAGTCGTCCGCGACGAGGTCGAAGCGCACGCCGTCCCCGTGCCGCTCGCGCCACGCGGCCATGACCAGTTCCAGCCGGTGCCAGCGCGGGGCGCGCCGCCCGAGTGGCGGCAGGTGCGCCGACCAGCACACGTTCGAGACATCGATAACGGCATCCCAGCGGCCCACCGCGCAACACCCCGGTTCAGTGATCGCCGTTCGGGCGCGTAAAGCGCTCGTGCCGCCGGATTTTATCCGCGGTATCACGACGAGGCCATCCGAAACGGGGCGTTCCCGCGGTGTCAGGCCGGCTGGACTCCGGGCTTCCGGTCTTCGATGACGAAGGACGCTCGGGTGGAGACCGGGGCGCCCGGTCGCGTGACGTAGGGCAGGACGCGGAAGTCGCTGCGCCAGGCGTCGCGGTCGACGTTCACCCTGATGTAGCCGCGCTGGGCGTTGAAGAACCGCATGTGCGGGTTGGCGGCCAGGAACCTGCGGCCGAGGTCGTCCATGTCGGCGCCGTCGCCACCGGAGGTGACGGACGTCGTGACGAACTCGGTCGCGACCGTCGGCGAACCGGGCTCGTCGTAGTCGCGCTTGAGGTCGACCGCGTAGTTCTGGTGCCGGTCGCCGCTGAGCACCACCAGGTTCCGGACGCCGTGCTCGTGCGCGGCGGCGAGCACCTTGTCGCGGTCGGCGACGTAGCCGTCCCACGGGTCGACCCACACGTCCTTGCCGGGGCCCGCGTCCCAGTCGGTCTCCCCCATCGGGACCTGGTTGCCGAGGATCTGCCAGCGGGCCCGCGACCGGGCGAAGCCGTCCAGCAGCCAGCGGCGCTGCTCGTCGCCGAGGATGGTGCGGGCGGCGTCGAAGCGCTCGTCGCAGGAGGAGGTGCGGCCCGTCCCGTTGCCGTACGAGCAGGCCTGGATGTCGCGGTGGCCGCGCGTGTCGATCATCGTGAAGTCGGCGAGCCGGCCGTAGGAGACGCGGCGGTGCAGCCTGATGTCCGGGCCCGCCGGCATCTGGGCGCGGCGCAGCGGCAGGTTCTCGTAGAACGCCTGGAAGGCGGCGGCCTTGCGGGCGGCGAACTCGGCCGGGTCCGGGTTCGGGTCGCGGCCCATGAGGACGGTGTCGTCGGCCCAGTCGTTCACCACCTCGTGGTCGTCGAGGGTGTGGATCCAGGGGCACTGCGCGTGCGCCCGCTGCAGCGGCTGCTCGGCCTTGTAGAGCGAGTACTGGAGGCGGTACCGGGCGAGGTCGAAGGTCTCCGTGCCGAACTGCGGCGGGACGGTCACCCCGCGCCGGTTGTTGTTCGTGAGCTCGTACTCGTAGATGTAGTCGCCGAGGTGGACGATCAGGTCGAAGTCCTCGTCGGCCATGTGGTCGAAGGCCGTGAAGTACCCGTCCTGCCAGGCCTGGCAGGACGCGACGCCGAACGAGAGCTCGCGCGGGAGCGACCTGGCGGCGGGCATGGTGCGGGTGCGGCCGACCGGTGAGATCTCCCCGGCGGCGCGGAAGCGGTAGAAGTACTCGCGGCCGGGGGCGAGGCCGGAGATCTCCGGGTGCACCGAGTGGCCGAGTTCGGGCGCGGCCACGGCCTCGCCGCGCCGGACGATCCGCCGGAACCCCGCGTCGTGCGCGACCTCGTACTCCACCTTGATGCGGCGGTCGGGCATCCCGGCCTTGCCGTCGGCGGCGAACGGGTCGGGGGCCAGCCGGGTCCAGAGCACGAAGCCGTCCGGGGACGGGTCGCCCGATGCGATGCCCAATGTGAAGAGACCAGACTTGCGCAACGTGTAGGCGTGTGCGGCGGACGCGCCGAGCGCGCCGGTGCCGAGCAGCACGGTGGCGGCGCCGGCCCCGCTCCAGCCGAGGAACTTTCGCCGCGAGAACTGGTTGGTGACGTGCGGAGACATGCGGACCTCCTGTGCTCGGGGGCAGAGCGGGGCGGCCCCTCCGCCACGGGGGCGGGCGGGCGCCGCTGGCTGACCGGTGCTGATCATAGGTCGGCGCGCGGGAAAATATAACGTCTTGTTTTGTGAACATCGCAGTGCTAGACGCGAACAAGGTGTTAACAGATCAGCTGTTATCGCATCTGGTCGGAGTGAGCGGGTCAGCGTCCCTTGCGGGTCTGGCGGGTGACGGCCCGGCCCTCGTCCTGGGAGAGGGGGCCCGTGCTCTCGGGCGGCGACGTCCCGAGGGACGTGGCGAGGGTGCGTCCGTGCAGGTCGAGCGCCGCTTCGGTGAGGTCGGTGAGCTCGGCCAGCGCTGAGCGTGCGCGCGTCCAGCCGGTGAGGGCGACGGTGAGCGCGACGACCGCGGCCGGCCACCACCACACCGTCAGCACCGCGTACGGGATCGCCCAGGCGAACGTGACGACGGTCGCGGCGAACTGGCCGTGCGCGGCGGAGATGTCGGCGCGGACGGCGTCGGGCAGGACGAGCCACAGGCGGGGCCAGGCGAACGCCAGATCGAGGGAGTAGCGGTTCTGCGCGACCTGCTCGACGGCCGCGACGCGGTCGCCCATCCAGGTGGGACGTGCCGGCGGGGCGAGGGCGACCCGGTTGGCGCGGTCGGCGGCGGTGTCGATGGCGGCCTGCTGCGCGGGCGTCCGCTCGGCGGCGGGGTGCGCGCGTTGCAGGGCGCGGCGCGTTTCGACGTGCGCGTTCCAGCGGTTCGTCCGTGCTCGGGTGAGCCGGTCGCGCAGGCCGTGCAGCCCGCGCGGCCACTGGCCCAGCCATAGGGCGCGGACGGGTGCGGTGAGCGCCTGGACGACGAGGCCGATCCCGCATGAGGCAAGCAGCAGCCAGACGGCCGTGAGGATCTGCGCTGAAACGGTGAGCTTGCCCTGCTCCGTCCCTAGGGCGGTGACCTGGGCGCGGAGCATGGCGAGGTCGAGCGCGTGCGCCCAGCCGAGCCGGGCCCCGGCCCAGGCGACGCCGACGAACAGCAGGCCGGGCACGGCGAGCAGCCCCACCCAGCGTTCGGCGAGCTTCTTGGCCAGCTCGGTGAAGAAGGCGTTCACGCCGTCACCGCGGGGCCATCGGGAGGCCGGTGACGCGGCAGCGCGGGAACGGGCCGGCGGGCACGCCGTCGGCGATCCGGTCGCAGGCCCCGTCCGGGCAGCCGAAGATCTCCTCGTCGGCCCGTCCGGGCCCGGCGCCGGGGAGGCCGGTGGCGGGCCCGCGCGCCGCGCCGCCCGGGTCGCCGCCGACGAGGTCGGCGAGCAGCGCGCGGACGGGGCGGCGGGCGCGGGCCGCGGCCTCGATGCGGGACAGCAGCAGCCGGTCGGGGTCGTCGGCGCACTGCTCCCGCAGCGCCGGGAGGTCGTCGCAGAGCGCGCCGAGCGCTCGGCGTTCGGCGAATTCGTCGTTCTGGTCGTTCTGTTCGTCCACGGGCGAGAACGCTATCCGCGCCCGGTCGGCCGGTGGCCGTTTCCCGGTATCTTTCCCGGCGTCGCGTACAGGGAAGGTGTGCGTGGTTAGGATCGCGGGCGTGGCCGGCGACGGGTTCTGGAACTTCGCATTGGACGATGGTCATTCTCCGGTGATGCAGTGGGTTCTGCGCGACCACAATCCGATTGAGGGGCCTGTCCATATCCAGGTCGGTGAACTCGGCTCCGGTGGTTGGTATGTGCGCCACCAGGGCTTCGGCGTTCGCGCGTTTCCCGGCAAGGGGGAGGCGTGGCGGGCGGTCCAGGCGCAAATGCGGCGCCACAAGGGGCGGTGGGAGGAGACGGCGGTCGACGCCGAGCCGTTCCGCCGGGTGTGCGGGGACGACGGCTCCCGGGTCATTTATGACACCGGCGGCTCCTGCCTGTACGAATGCTGGGGCGAACTGAAGGACGCCCTCTGGGACGAACTCCACTCCGCGATCAATGCCGGGACGACGCTGCGGCAGACGGAGACGCACGCGCTTCTCGGAGGCTCGATCGAGGTCGCGCGGTACGACGATCCCAAGGACGGCGTGCGGCGGTTCGCCGTCATCGAGAACATGGATCCGGGCGGTGACTACCGGGTCGTCGACTATCCGGACGAGAACACCGCCGTGCGGCGGTACGTGGACATCGTCCGGGCGAACGAGGACCCGGAACTCCCGTACCGCGACACCGATCTCGACGGCGTCGACTTCGAGGCGCCGATCGAGGGCCGTCCCGAGATGCCCGCGGGCCTCAGCGCCCTTCCGGACGGGTCGGTCATCGCCAGTGCCGACGCCGACGAGTGGCGTTACGTCTACGGCCGGCCCCGGTCCGAGTGGGCGCCGACGCCGGACGGGCCGGCACCGTCCGGCCCGGTCCGCGCCGCCACGGGGAAGGCGCGGGACTGGGCGCCCGCGCGGGTGGACGTCCGCGACGTCACGCCGCCCGCCTGGCCGGACGCCGCCGGCGGGCCGGGCCCGAACGCGCTGGCCCTCGCCGTCCTGCCCGACGGCCGGACCGTGCTCGCGTCCGCGCACGACGACGCGGCCCGCCTGTGGAACCTCCGCGACGGCGCGGCGGCGCGCACGTTCTCCGGCCACACCGAGTGGGTGCTGGACGTCGCGCTGGCCGTGACCGGTGACGGCACCGCCGTCCTGGCGACCGCCGGAAAGGACCGCCTCGTCCGGGTCTGGTCGGCGCAGGACGGCGCCGCCCTCCAGGAGATCGGCGACCACCGGGGCGCGGTCAACGCGGTGGCGTGGGCGTGCCCGCCGGGCCAGGTCCCCTCGCTGGTCTCCGGGAGCGACGACGGGACGGTCCGGGTGTGGTCGGCGGAGTACGCCCGCGAGCGGGCCTGCTTCACGGTCGGGCCGCCCGGCGTCGAGATCGTCTGGTCGGTCGCGGCGGCGGTGCTGGCGGACGGGCACACCCGCGTCGCCGCCGCGTCGGACGGCCCGGTGCGCCCGGCCGTCCACGTGTGGGACGCCGACACGGGCGCGAAGACGCACGAGTTCCCGCTGGAGTCGCGGGCGATGTCGGCCACGCCGAAGGTGGCGCTCGCCACGCTGGAGGACGGCTCCTTCCGGGTCGCGGCCGCCTCCGGATCGGCGGTGCACGTCTGGGACGGCCTCACCGGCGAACTCCTGCGCACCTTCCCCGTCGACCCGGCCGGCTCCGCCGACGTCGCCCTCGGCGTCCTGCCGGACCTGCGGGTCGTGGCCGCAGCGACGAGCGGGCCGCTGACGCTGGCGTGGGAGGTCGAGTCGGGCACGGAACTGGTGCGGCTCGACCACGGCGCGAGCGGCCTGTACCAGCCGGTCGAGTTGGTGGCGCGTCCCGGCGACGGGCTGGTGCTGGCGGCGGCTCGCCAGAACGACCATCCGGCACGCGCCCTGCTGCTGAACCTGCACTGGTAGCGGGCGGGCTTCCACGATGCCGCTGGACGATCTGTCCGCCAAGCTCGCAGACCTCCTGGCGGAGTACGAGGCGACCGGGGACCGGGCGTTGCCGCTCGGCGCGGAGGCCGCCGAGTACGCCGAGGGGCTGTGGCAGAACGTCCGCGCCGTCGACACGGCGACGGCGTCGCCGGTGCTCATCGACGCGTACGCGCAGGCGAGCGTCCTGCTGGCGCGGCTGCACTACGAGCGGCACCGCCTTCGCGGGGGAGCGCCGGGGGACGTCGATCTCGCGCGGGCCGTGGTCGCGCTCGCGCCCGTCGCCGCCGACCGCCGCCGGGTCCCGCCGCCGATGCGTCCGCTGCTCGGCCGGGCGTCCGACGACGAAGTCCAGGCTGCTGCGGCGCATGCCATGCTGCGCTCCCCCTCGGGGGATCCGGTGCTGATCGATGCCGCGATCGCCCTCATGACCCCCGCGGCGGCGCGCAGGCCCGCTGACGTCTCGCGGCAGGTGGCGCTCTGCACGGCGCTCCGCCTCCGCCATGAGCGGGACGGCTCACCGGACGATCTGGACAAGGCCGTCACCGCCGGGGAAAAGGCCGTGGCAGGCCACCCCGAAACAGCGGTGGCATGGGAGGCCCTCGCAGCCGCCTACCGATGCCGGTACAGGCTGCGCGGAGACCCCGAAGACCTCCGGCGGAGCATCCGCCTGCTCGAACGCGTCGCGCAGGACGACGGCGGGCCGCACGTCCTCGCCGATCTCGGTACCGCCCACCGGCTCCTGTTCGAGCACAGCGACGACTCCGGGCATCTCAACACCGCCGTGCGCCTCTGCGAGAGCGCCCTCACCGCAGCCGGGGAGGACGCCGCCCGTCCGGCATGGCGTTCCGAGCTGAGCGCGGTGCTGCTGCGCAGGCACGAGCGGACCGGGTCGCGCGCCGACCTGGACCGGGCCGCCGACCTGGCCGAACAGGTCGCCGCGTCCGCGCCCGAAGACGACCCCGACCGGGGCGTCTACCTGGCGGACGCCGCCACCGCCGTGCTGCGCAGGCAGCGCCGCACCGGCGACCCGGACGAACTCGACCGTGCGGTCGTCCTCGCCGGGGACGCCCTCGAAACGCTCCCCGAGGACGACCGGCGCCGCCCGATCGTCCTGCGGAGCCTCGCCGACGCGCTGCACCGCCGCTCGATCGCGACCGGCTCACTCGACGACCTGAACCGCGCCGCCACGGTCGCGGGCTGGGCACTGGCCGCCGTCCCGGCCGGGCATCCGGCGCGCGGCCCGGCCGCCGCGCACGTCGCCGCCGTCCACCTGACCCGGTACACGCGGACCGGCGTGCTCACCGACATCGCACGGGCGGTCGAAGCCGGAGAGGAGAGCCTGGCCTCGCCCGGAAGCCTTCCGGCACGGTGGTCGATGCTCGGCGAGGCCTACCGGCTCCGCTCCGGCACCATCGCCTCGGACGACGACCTCCAGCGCGCGATCGACCTCGGCCAGCGGGCGGTCGGCGCCACGGCCGCCGACGACTTCGCGCTGGCCGGCCGGCTCGCCCGGCTCGCCGCCGCGTACTGGACCCGGTACCAGGGCAGTGGAGACACCAGGGCCCTCGACCGGGCGATCATCCTCGGCGGCCGGGCCGTCGCCCGGACGCCCGCCGACGACGCCGAACTCCCGCGCCGGTGGGCCGATCTGGCGGCGGCTCGCCTGGCCCGGTACCGCGCCGGCGGCTCCCCCGGCGACCTCGCCGCCGCCGTCGACCTCGCCGAACGCGCCTGGAACGGCCTGCCGCCAGGCCACCCCGACCGGCCACAGGCGGCGGCCGGGCTGTGCCGCGCGTACCAGGCCAGGGTGGAGCGCGGCGGCGACGCTCCGCCCGTGGAGCGGATCCACGACCTCGCCGGGCTGGACGACGAGCAGCCGACCGCGTCCCCGGCCGACCGGGTCGCGGCCCGGCATGCGGCGGGCCTGCTCGCCCAGGCTTCCGGGGCCGGCCGCCAAGCGGTGGAGTTGCTGGACGCCGCCGCCGCGCTGCTGCCGTCCGTCGCGCCGCGCGAGGCCGGATGGGCCGACCAGCAGCACCGGATCGGCGCCCACGCGGGCCTGGTCGCCGCGGGCGTCGCCGCGCACTGCGGCCGCGGCGACCCGGCGGGCGCCGTCGAGTTCGCCGAGCTGGGCCGGGGCGTGCTGCTGGCCGCGCAGGCGGGCACCCGGGCGGGGGCGGCCGACCTCCACGACCGCGACGCTCGGCTCGCCGACCGGTTCCAGTGGGTGTGCGAGCGGCTCGCCACCCCCGGTTTCGGCGTGGACGAGCGCCGCCGCTGGTGGCACGACCACGACACGCTGCTGGGCCGGATCCGCGCCCTGCCCGGGCTGGAGCGCTTCCAGGCGGCGCCGCGCCTGGACGACCTGCGCGCCGCCGCAGCCGGAGGCACCGTCGTCCTGGTCAACGCGGGCCCGGAGGGTGGTGACGCCGTCCTCGTCACGGCCGACCGTCCGTCCGTCCGCGTCCCGCTGCCGGAACTCCGGGACGCCGCCGTGGCCGAGCAGGTCACCGTGCTGCTCGCGGCGCTGTCCGGCGGAGGGTCGCTGAGCCGGATGATGGTGCGGCGGCGGACCGTCCGCGGCGTCCTGGCCTGGCTGTGGCGGACGGCCGTCGGCCCCGTCGCGGACGCCCTCGGCCCGCCCCGGCCGGGACCGCACCGCGTCTGGTGGCTGCCGACCGGCGCGCTGGGGCTGCTGCCGCTGCACGCCGCCGAGGTGCCGGGGGAGGCCGGCGCGCTCGACGTCATGGTCTCGTCCTTCGTCCCATCGCTGCGGGCACTGAGGGACGCCCGCAACCGCCCGCCCGCCACCCGCCGGGAACCGCTGACGGTCGTGCTGGAGCAGACCCCCGGCCATGCCGACCTGCCCGGAGCGGCGGCGGAGGCGTCCCTCCTCGGCGGGGCGATGCTGACGGGTCCGGGCGCCACCGCCGCGAACGTCCTCACGGCCCTCGACAGCGCCACGTGGGCGCACTTCGCCTGCCACGCGGTCGCGAACCCCGTCTCACCGGCGGTCGGCGGCCTGCTCCTGCACGACCGGACGCTGACGCTCCCCGAGATCGGCGGCCTACGGCCGGCGGAGGCGGAGCTGGCGTACCTGTCGGCCTGCTCGACCGCCGACCACGGCGTCCGCTACGCCGACGAGGTGCTGCACTTGGCGTCGGCCTTCCAGCTCGCCGGGTTCCGGCATGTCGTGGCCAGCCTCTGGCCCGTCGACGACGCTGCCGCCGCCGAAGCCGCCACCGCCTTCTACGCGGCGCTGCCGGAGGTGCCGTCCGCCGACGCCGCCGCGTCCGCCCTCCGCGAGGTCACCCTCGGAATGCGCGCCCGTCACCATAGCGACCCCGCCCTCTGGGCGCCCCTCGTCCACAGTGGCCCCTGACGCCGGGGGGCGGGGCCGCGCGGCGGCGGGGTCGGTAGAGTCGGTAGGTCGATCGACCGGTGCGAAAGGGAGCTGATGGCGGGTTCGGAGAGCGGGTATCAGGCGCGCTGGGAGGAGCACAACTCCGCGCGCCAGCTGATGATCCTGCGCGCCGCCGTCGACCTCCTGGAGGAGTCCCCGCCCGGCACGCACATCCCGGTACAGAAGATCGCGAAGCGGGCCGGGCTCGCGAAGTCGGTCGTGTACCGGCGGTTCGCCGACCGCGACGACCTCGACCGCCGGATCAGGTCCTACCTGGTGGACGACTTCGCGAGCGCGATGGCGGCCGAGCTCGACGTCTCGCACGGCTCGGTCGAGGAGATCCTCCGCAGGTCCGTCGACACGGTCGCGGGCTGGATGTCGGAGCATCCCCGCCTGCACGACTTCATGCGGCAGGGGCCGACGCACGACGACGACGCGGGCGGCGACGCGGTCAGCAGCCTCCGGGGCCGGATCGCGGTCCGGGCGCACGAGGTCATCGCCGCGTTCCTGGCGTCGTTCGACCTGGACGACGGCGGCCTGGAGTCGCTCCCGCTGGCCATCGTGACGATGGTCGAGGGCATGCTGACGCAGTGGGTGCGCGAACCGGCCCCGCGCAGGCCGCGCGCGGAGATCGTGGCCGAACTCGCCACCTACGCGTGGTTCATGCTGGACGGTGCCGCCCGGTCGCTGGGCCTCGTCATCGACCCCGCGGCGGAACTCCGGACGGTCGTCGAGCGGATGACCGGCACGGGACCGGGCGGCGGCGCGGGAGCGGCGAGCGGCGCGGGGGCGGTCAGCGGCGTCACGGCGTGAGCGCGGGGCGCCGGTCCCGGCGCGCCTCCGGATCGGCGAGGACGCCCGCGTTGAAGTCGTCCACCAGCGCCCGCACGGTCTCCTGCGCGCACGACTTGTTCGTGCCGATGAAACCGGTCGGGCCGCGCTTGATCCAGCCCGCGACGAACGTGCCCGGCACGGCCCGGCCGGTCGCCGGGTCGAGGACGCGGCCGTGCTCGTTCGGCACGGTGCCGGTCGCGTCGTCGAACGGCAGGTCCGGGACGGGCAGGCCCCGGTAGCCGATCGCGGTCAGCACCAGCCCGGCGTCCACGGTCTCCGTCCGGCCGGTCGGCTCGACGCCGTTCTCGGTGAGCGCGTTGCGTCCGAACTCGACGCCCTCGGCACGGTCGTCGCCGAGGATCCGGAGCGGGGAGAGCAGGTAGCGCAGCTCGATCCGGCGCGGCGCGGACGGGTCCGGGGCGAGGCCGCGCAGCACGTCGAGCTTGGGGCCGGCGGCGCTCTCGGGGCCGAGGTCGTCCGGCGGGACGGTGAGGCCGACGCCGGGCGTCGAGCGGAGGCCGATCAGCTCGGGCAGGGTGAACGCCGACTGCGCGGGTCCGCGCCTGCCGACGACCACGACCTCCTCGACGGCGCTGCGGCGCAGGGCGTCCAGCGCGGCGGGGGAGATGTCGGTGCCGGCGAGGGACGCC
This sequence comes from Actinomadura sp. NAK00032, assembly GCF_013364275.1. Taxonomy (NCBI): domain Bacteria; kingdom Bacillati; phylum Actinomycetota; class Actinomycetes; order Streptosporangiales; family Thermomonosporaceae; genus Actinomadura; species Actinomadura sp. NAK00032. The sequence goes on from NZ_CP054932.1 coordinate 875,507, forward strand.
GGGTCGACGGTGAGGATCCGGGCGACGTCCAGCGCGACGTTGCCGTTGCCGATCACCACGGCGCGGGGGTGCGACAGGTCGAACGTCCGGTCGGCGAAGTCAGGGTGGCCGTTGTACCAGGCGACGAACTCGGTGGCGGACGCCGTGCCGGGCAGCCCGGCCCCGGGGACGTCGAGCCGCCGGTCCGTCGAGGCGCCGACCGCGTAGACGACCGCGTGGTGGTGGGCGAGGAGGTCGCCGTGCGTCACGTCCTTGCCGACCTCGACGCCGAGGTGCAGGTCGAGGCCGTCCTGCGCGCGGATGGCGTCGAACTGACCGGCCACCTTGCGGGTGCGGCGGTGGTCGGGCGCGACGCCCGTCCGCGCCAGGCCGTAGGGCATCGGGAGCCGCTCGAACATCGAGACCCGCGCGCCGGGGACGGTCAGCACCTCGTCGGCCGCGTACATCGCGGCCGGTCCGGAGCCGACGACGGCGACCCGCAGGGGCGCGGGCCGGCCCCGGACCCGCAGCGGCGGCACCACCGGGGCGAGCAGCGGCCGGGACCGCGGGGCGTCGTAGAACGCGGAGTTGACCGAGAGGAAGTCCTGCTCGTCCTCGGTGAGCTTCGTGTGCGGCTTGATCGCGTCCACCGGGCACGCCGACACGCACGCGCCGCAGTCGACGCAGGCGGCCGGGTCGATGTAGAGCATCTCCGCGGTCGCGAAGTCCGGTTCGTCCGGTGTCGGGTGGATGCAGTTGACCGGGCAGGTGTAGACGCAGGACGCGTCGCCGCAGCACGACTGCGTGACGACGTGCGGCATCAGGCGAGCCCGCGCGCTTCGCGGTGCGGCTCGCCCCGGTACCGCGACGGCTTCCCGTCGATGTGCAGCGCCTTCCACAGCCGCTTGGCGGCCGGCGTCATCAGCCCGAGGTCGGCGGCGAGCTTGCGCATGTCGCCGAAGTACCCGGAAAGGATCGCGCGCGAGTGCGGGCCGCGCCAGAACGCCTCCCGGTACACCTCGCGCGGGATGCCGAACTGCTTGGCGAACGAGCGCGGCGGCGTCATGATCTCCCCGGCCAGCCAGCGCATCGCGAGGGGGAACACCAGCGCGCACAGCGCCCGGTTCACCGGGTTCATCCGCGGGACGTGCACCCGGAGGAATTCGCCGGCGAACGAGATGTGCCGCGCCTCCTCGGCGATGTGGATCTCCATCGTGCGCAGCATCGCGGGCGGGATGCTCTCGCCCGACCGGATGAGCGCCTTCTGGTAGTGGTCGATGGGCTCCTCGCCCCCGAGGATCCCGATGAACAGGACCACGTGCCGGTAGCCGCCCGCCACGCCGATCAGCGGCGACAGCCGCCGGAACCACGGCCGCATCCCGGGCACGTCCACGCCGATCCGGTTGACGAGCTCCTGGAACATCTGGATGTGGTTGCACTCCTCGGTCATCTCGTGGAGGCAGTAGCGGAACTCGGCCGACCCGTTGGGCAGCTTCATGATGTACTGCATCATTCCGCGGATCAGGATGCTCTCGAACGCCGCTCCGACCTTGATCGAGTTGGCCATCCGCCACTTCCCGATCTCGATCTGGCGCTCCAGCGGCAGCTCCTGGTACCAGCGCGTCGCGCCCAGCGGGTCGATCTCCGGTGACAGCACCCAGCGGGGGTCGTCCGGGTCGAGGGCGAACTCGGGGGCGTCCCAGTCGATGTCGAGGAAGGGGTCGAAGCGCCGGTGCACCGACCCTTCGGAGAGCGTCCGCAGCAGGTCGAGGTACTCCTGGTCGAACGTGTCGGCTCCGGTGGTCTTGGGCCCGGTGTGGGTGGGCAGCGTCATCGAGACCTCCTCGTCGTGGCGGATCCCGTCTCGCCCGCGGCACGGCCGGTGCCGCGGGCCCGGCTCTGCCCCGGAATTTACTGAGACGCTGTGTCCCATGCAAGGTGTCGGGCACGGATGAGCCCGACGTCACGTCCGCGCGGCGACCCGCTCCCCGGGCGCCCGGCCGACCCGAGTGCCGGACGCGGCGCGCGTCCCCACGGCGTGCGGCGGTAGAGCGCGCTCGGCGCAGAGAAGGATGACCGCGCCAGCCGGGACCATCAGCGCCAGGACGGTCCACAGCTGCCACGGCCCCGCCTCCAGCAGGAACCCCAGAAGCAGGGGCGCGACCGTCCGGCAGAGCGACCACGACGACTGGTAGACCGACAGGTACCGTCCGCGCAGATGGTCGGGGGCGGCCTGGACGGACAGGCCCTGCGCGGGCACGGAGTGGATGAGTTCGCCGGCCGTGTAGAGCACCGCGATCGCGAGGACGGCGGCGATGGCGTACGCGCCGCCGACCAGCTGCGGGACGAGCGCGAAGGCGGCGAAGGACAGCCCGAACACGGCAGCGCCGAGCGCCGCGGTGCGCGTGCGCCTGCCCCGCATCGTCAGCCGCGCGATCGGCACGCCGAGCGCGGCCACCAGGACGGTGTTCAGCGCGAACACGCCGCCCGCCATGGCGTCGGGCAGGCCGACGTCGCGCGTCAGGAAGACCGGCAGCGCCATCGCCTGGGTCGTGTAGCCGAAGGCGATCAGGAAGTTGGCGGCGGCGATGAGCAGGTAGGGCCGGTCGGCGAGCACCTGCCGGTACCCCTGGCGTTCCTCCCGCCGCCGTCCGCCACCTCCGCGGACGGCCGGGATCCGGGCCACGAGCACGGCGGCGAGGAGGAACAGCGAGGCCAGGACCATCGCGGCGGTGAGGAACCCGCCGTTGCCGTTGAACGCCAGCAGGCCGGCCGCCGCCAGGCTGCCCACGCCCATCCCGCCGTTGCGCAGGCTGCGGTCCCAGGCCAGCAGCCGGTCGCGCTCCGCGCCCTGAGCGATCTCGCCGATGAACGCGTGCTGGCTCGGTGTGGACGTCCACATCCCCACCGCGACCACCACCGCGACCCCGAGGAAGGAGAGGTAGGTGTCGGCGAACGGGTAGGCGGCGAAGCCCAGCGCGCGCAGCACCAGCGCGATCATGACCACGCGTTTGGCGCCGAGCCGGTCGATGAGAGCGCCCGCGACCGGCATGAACGCCAGCGCGCACAGCCCGGCGAGGCTCAGGCCGGCGCCGATTGCCGTCAGCGACAACCCCGTCAGCGCGTGGACGAACAGCATCGTCAGCGGGACGTAGATGCCGTCGCCGACCGACCCGACGAGGGCGGCGGCGTAGAGGCGGCGGCGCGTGGACGCTCCGGATTCAGCTGAAGTCGAGTGCACCGCGGGCCCGCTTCAACTCGGCGAACGCGTCCATCTCGGCCAACGTCTTCAGGGACCGGAACAGCCGCACGGCCTCCTCGCCCTTCGGGGTGGCGCTCAGGACGGGCCCGAAGAAGGTCGCGCCGTTCAGGGTGACGAGGGGCGTGCCGCCCTCCTCGCCCAAGGCGTCCTGCGCGGCCTGGTGCCTGGCCCGTAGAGGCTCGTCGAATTTGTCAGTAGAGGCGGCTTCGGCCAGGGACGCGGGCAGGCCCAACTCGTCCAACGCTTCGGCGATGACCGCGCTGTAGTCCTTGTTGCGCTGCACATGGATGCGGTTGCCGAGCGCCGTGTACAGCTCCCGCAGGATGCCGGTGCCGTGCTGGAGTTCGGCGGCCGTGCAGACCCGGGCGGGCCCCCAGGCGCGGTCGTTGAACTCGCGGTACCAGGGCTCGATGTCGCGGTGCTCGTTCAGCACCGACAGGCTCATGATCCGGAAGCTCAGGTCGATCGGCTCCAGCCGCTCGACGTCGAGCAGCCACCGGGAGGTGAGCCAGGCGAACGGGCAGGCGGCGTCGAAGTAGCAGACGACCTGCGCGGACGCCGGCGAGACGAGATTACCTTCCATGGAAGCTAATATAACTTCCGTGGAAGATACAATCAACGCCATGCAGCCCGACGCCACCGCCGCCATGGTCGACCAGTGGAACCGCGAACGCCCGGATCTCGACGCGACCCCGATGCTGGTCGTCGGCCGCCTCTTCCGGCTCACCGACGAGGCCGACCAGCGGCTCCGCCCGCTCTTCGCCGCCGCCGACCTCGGCAACGGCGACTTCGACGTCCTCGCGGCGCTGCGCCGCTCCGGCCCGCCCCACGCCCTGTCGGCGGGCGAGCTCAGCCGCACCGTCCTGGTCACGACCGGCGCCATCACCAAGCGGGTCGACCGGCTGGAGACCCGCGGCCTGGTGAGCAGAACCGTCGCCGAGAACGACTCGCGCGGACGCCTCGTCACCCTCACCGCCGAAGGCATCGCCCTCACCGACGAGCTGATCGCCGCCCACCTGGACAACCAGCGCCGCCTGCTCGCCGGGCTCACCGAGCCGGAACGGGAGCAGCTCGCGACCCTCCTCCACCGGCTCGCCGCGACACTCGACTGCTGATCGCCCCAAGGTCGGCAACGGGCGGCAAAGTCCTCGAAAACCGGCGGATGGGCGCGGTTCGTCCGAACACACCCCAGGTGGACGGACGAGGGGGACGTGCACATGCCTGGGGACGAGACGCGGGTCATCGAATCGCAAGAGGGCTACACCTGGGACGGCTGGGGGACCTGCCTGTCCTGGTGGGCCAACACCGACCTGGGCAGGCGCGACGACCTGGCCGCCGTCCTGTTCAGCCTGGACCGGGTGAACGTCGCCACCACCGCCGGCGAGGTCGAACTACCCGGGCTGGGCCTGAACATCGTCCGCTACAACCTCGGCGCTTGCACCTGGACGGGCGCCGGGATGGTCGAGTCGCCCGCCATCGTCCGGCGCAAGCAGATCGAGACGTTCAGCGACGGCGACGCGTGGAACGGGGACGCGGACCCGAACCAGCGGAGCATGCTCGCGAAGGCCCGCGACCACGGCGCCGACGCCTTCGAGATGTTCTCCGTCTCCCCGCCCTGGTGGATGACGGTGACCGGAAACCCCTCCGGCGCCGAGCGCGGCGACGTCGACAACCTCGCGTTCGCCTACCAGGAGGCCTTCGCGGACTACATCGCCACGGTCGCCCGGCGCGCCCGCGACGAATGGGGCATCCGGTTCGGCTCGGTGGAGGCGTTCAACGAGCCGTCGCTCGCGTCCTGGCATGCCGAGCAGAACCAAGAGGGCTGCCATTTCACCCTGGGCGCGCAGGAGGCCGTCCTCTCCTACCTGCGCCGCGCCTTGGACGCCCACGACCTGCCGGACGTGCTGATCGCCGCGTCCGACGAATGCCGCTACGCCGAGGCCACGGGCACCTGGAAGAACTTCACCGAGGAAACCAGGCGCCTCGTCGGCCGCGTCAACGTGCACGGCTACGAGCGCGACGACGCCGGCCGCAGCCGCACCGCCCTCCGCGAAGCCGTCGGCGCGGACACGCCCGTATGGCAGACGGAGTATTCAGAAGGCGAACCCGACGGCCTCACGATGGCCCTGAGCATCGGCCGCGACGTCCGCCACCTGCGAATCCGCGCATGGTCCTGCTGGCAGCCGGTCGAAGCCCTCGACTGGGGCCTGCTGGACGGCGAGTACGACGACACCACCCCGAACCCGGACGGCGGCGCGAACGGCACCCTCAAGGGGCGGGTCGGCGGCGTCAACACCAAGTACTACGTCCTCGCCCACTACACCCGGCACATCAGGCCGAACGCGCGCATCCTCGACTCCGGCCACCCGCACACGGTCGCGGCGCACGCCCCCGCCACCCGCCGACTGGCCCTGGTCACCGCCAACGACGACAAGCCCCGCAACGTCACCTACGACCTGAGAGCCCTGACCGAGGACGCAAACCCCGTCCGCGTATGGACGACCGACACATCGTCCGCCCAGCACTACACGCGCACCCCCGACACCCACCTGCAAGGCGGCCTCCTGACCATGACCCACCCCCCGAACACGGTGACGACCCTGGACATCGAGGACGTCCAGGCCCCGTGAGACACCCGGCCTACTCGGGGCTGGCCATCGCCTCCGCGGGCGGTGGTCGCAGGGCGAGCCGGGTCGGCAGCATCACGGCGGGCCAGGCGATCGCCGCGGCGGCGAGCACGATGCCGAGGTAGACCAGGGGCGGGACGGTGGGGATCACCGAGTGGCGTATCGCGTAGCTCATCCCGATCAGCGACGGCAGCGCGGCGACCGTGCCGACCACGACGGCGCAGGACACGATGAGGGCCGCCTCATGGCGCATCATCGACCGGACCTGGCCGGTGCGGAGGCCGACGAGGCGCAGCAGGGCGAACTCGCGCACCCGTGAGATCGTCGCCATGACCAGCGTGTTGACGACGGCGATCGCGAGATAGCCGAGGAGCACGGCGTTGAGCACGAGGCTGATCGCGCCGCCGCCGCCGTCGGTCGGTGCGGCGGTGACCGCAGCGGCGTCGCTCACGCGCAGCGTCGGGTACGCCTTGAGCGCCGCGCTGAGATCCGTGCCCCGGTCGGAGCGCACCAGCAGCCATTCGTCGAGATGGTCGGTGGTGTGCGCGAGGACCACATTGTGGGGCAGCGTGACGTCGCCGAAGCCGAGCCCGTTCTCGTAGACCGCGACCACCTCGGCCTTCTCCACGGCGCCATCGCCGAGCCGCACGTCGACGGTGCCGCCCACGTCGGCGCCGACCGTGCCGGCGGCCAGGCGGCTGAGCGCGACCGCCGACCCGGTGAGACCGCCGAGATCGCCGCGCAGGACGTCCAGGTCCATGGTGTCCGGCACGGCCGCGGGGTCGACGCCCTGCGCCGTCGAGACCCGGTACTGGACGCCGTCGCCGTCGGGCCAGACGAGGATCACCGAGGTCCGGGCGACCGGGCCGACCGCTCGGACGCCCGGGACGGCGCGGAGCGTCCCGGCCAGATCGGGCGAGATCCCCGGGCCCTCGGACGTCACCACGCGGTCGGCGAGCACGCCCCCGGTGGCCTGGTCGTGCGCGGTCGCGGCCAGCGTCGCGGCGCTGAACAGCTGCGCGGACGCCATGGTCACGCCCATGATCAGCGGGGTCGTGGCGGCGCTGAGCCGGCGGGCCCGGGCACCGGCCCCGGCGAGGGCGAGGAACCGGGTGACGCCGCCCGGCCGGCGGCCGAGCAGCGCCGCGATGCCGCCGAACAGCCGCGGCCCGAGCAGCGCGACGGCGATCACCAGGACCAGGGCGGAGCTGGCGGCGCCGTCGATGGCCGACTCGCCGGGCAGCACGACGGGCAGCACGACCGCCGCGGCCAGGCCCGCGGGCACGAGCGCCAGGCCGAGAGCCAGCCGGACCCGGCCGAGCCTCTTCGGCTCCACCGCCGTGTCGCCGAGCGCCTCGACGGCACTGACCTTCGCGGCGCGCCGGGCCGCGAGCCGGCCGCCGATCCGCGCGGCCGTGACGCAGATCAGCAGCGCGGCCAGCACCGGCAGCGGGGTGACCACCAGCGAGAATCCGGACGGCAGCGCACCGGCCGCCGTGAACGCGGTGTGCAGCAGCACGGCCAGCAGGACGCCGGGCACGGCGCCGAGCAGCGCGCCGATCCCGCCGACGAGCACCGCCTCGCCACCGATCATGCGCAGCACCTGCCGCGGCGTCGCGCCGACGGCCCGCAGCAGGGCCAGCTCGCGGCGGCGCTGCTCCACCGACAGCGCCAGCGTCCCGGCGACCACGATGACCACCAGCAGGACCATGGTGGCGCCGAACGCACTGGCCACCTCGATGACGAACGACCGCATCCGGCCGACGTCGGGCGTCTCGACGTCCCCGCGGTCGTCGCCGGTGGCGGTGACCACGCCCGGCACGGCCTTGCCGATCCGCGTGGCGAGCTCGCCCGCGCCGACGCCCTTCGCGGCCAGCACCCCGACGGCGTCGATCTGGCCGGACGAGCCGTACAGCCGAGCCGCCTGCCCGTCGGTGAAGAAGACCGCCGACTGCCGGTCGAGCGGGGCGGCGGGCTCGGCGACACCGCTGACCCGGTACGACCGCGGGACCGACCCGGTCACCAGCGTGACCGTCCCTCCCGCGCCGACACCGGCGCGCTCGGCAAGGTCGGTGTCGAGGACGACGTCGCCGTCCGACCGCGGCCCGGTGCCCGACCGCAGAGAGAACGGCGCGAGCACCGACGCGGACCAGCCATGCCCGTACACGGACGGCCCGTCGAGAACGGAACCTCCCTTGAGGACGGCCATGCGAACGCTGACGTCCCCGACCGCGGACTGCACGCCCTCGACCGCGGCGACCTTCGCGACCGTGCCGGCGGGCAGTCGCGCCCGCTCGGGCAGCCGCGGGTCCGCGTCGCCCGCGACGGGCATGGCCTGGCGGGCGCCGACGACCACGGCCGCGCCCCGGTACCGCTCGGCCGCGACCCCCGAGCGGGCGCCGGTCTCCAGCAGCACGCCGCAGGCGGTGATCACCGCGGAGCCGACCGCGACGGCGATCAGCGCCGCCGCGAAGCCGCCCTTGCGGCCGCGAACCGTGCTCCAGGCCAGCGAGAGGTTCTGCCGCGAGAGCGTGCGGACCTTTTTCGCGGCCCTCGGCGGGCCCGCCTCCTCGGCCTTCCTCCGGCGGCTCACCACTCGCCCAGCCTGGTCATCCGGTCGGCCACCCGCTCCGGTGTCGGCTCGTCCAGCTCGCCGACCGGCCGGCCGTCGGCCAGGAACGTCACCGTGTCCGCGTGCGACGCGGCGACCGGGTCGTGGGTCACCATCACCACGGTCTGGCCCGTCCGGTCGACGACGTCCCGCAGCAGTCGCAGGATCTGCCTGCCGGTACGCGTGTCGAGCGCGCCCGTCGGCTCGTCCGCGAAGACCACGTCCGGCCCGCCGGTGAGAGCGCGGGCGATGGCCACGCGCTGGCGCTGCCCGCCCGAGAGCTGCCCGGGGTAGCGGTCGCCCACGCCTTCGAGGCCGACGCCCGCCAACTCGGCGCGCACCCGTTCGGCGGGGACGGGGACGCCGGCCAGCCGGAACGGCAGGCCCACGTTGTCGGCGACGGTGAGCGAATCGAGCAGGTTGTACGCCTGGAAGACGAAACCCACCCGTGCACGGCGGATCTCGGTGACCTGCTCCTCGGTCAGGCCGGTCAGGGGCGTACCGCCGAGCACCACCCGTCCCTTCGTGGGCCTGTCGAGGCCGGCCGAGCAATGCAGGAACGTGCTCTTGCCCGAACCGGACGGGCCCATGACCGCGATGAATTTCCCGCGCTCCACGCCCAGCGACACATCGTCCAGGGCCGTTACCGCATTACGGCCCGAACCGTAAACCTTCGTCACGGATTCCAATGCGAGTGCGTACTCGGTCAATTCCAACGCCTTTCGGGGTCACGTCCGAGCCGGCCGAGCTGGGGCCGGCGAGGTGGCCGAGGACCGATCCCCCACACCAGTCCGAAAGCGGCCATGCCGATCCGCTGGTCGATGACGTTGCCGCCGATATAACCGAACGCGGTGCTCAGTATCGGGACCGCCACCAGGCCGCGCCGCCGGGCCCCGCCGGCGGAATCCCCTTCGGCCGCGCCGGGACGCCGATCTTTGATTCGGTCGGCCACAATGCGCTGTACGGCATGGGGCTTCATGGCGTCCCCCTGATCAACTCGATGCCGGCACCCCGATGACAAAATGATGTGACCAGCGCGAGTGGCGATCAACGGCGAACTTCTAAGCCACCGTTAAGCAGGGTTGAACCATCACCGGAAAGGGAGGAGGATCAATCTGTGAATCTGGAGCTCGCCGATGTCGAGGTGTTTCTCGCGCTCGCCGAGGAACTCCACTTCCGGCGTACCGCCGCCCGGCTGCTGATCTCACCGGCACGCGTCAGCCAGCGCATCCAGGCGGTGGAACGCGAGGTCGGGGGCGCGCTCTTCGAGCGGACCAGCCGCCGGGTCGTGCTCACGCCGCTCGGCCGCCAACTGCGCGACGCCCTGCTCCCGGCCCACGGCCAGTTCATCGCCGGCATCACCGCCGCCCGCGCGTCGGCGCGCGCGGCCGCCGGGCTGCTGCGCATCGGCTTCACCGAGACCACCGGCGGCCAGGACCTCGACCGCCTCGTCCGCGACCTCGAGCGAAGCCATCCCGGTATCGAGGCGAGCCTGCGGGAGATCGCCGTCCCCGCGCCGCTGGACGCCCTGCGCCACGACCGGGTGGACGTCCTGGTCGACTGGCTGACGTTCGACGCGCCCGACATCACGCTGGGCCCGGCGCTGGCCGAGTACAGCAGGGTGCTGCTGGTGGCCGCCGACCACCCGCTGGCCGACCGGTCGCGCATCTCCTTCGAGGAGGTCGCCGACTACGAGGTCAACGACATGCCGCGCAACGACGGCGGGAACAGACCGTTCTTCCCCGACCGCACCCGCTCGGGCCGCCGCCTGCGCCTGCACCCGGTCAGCACCTGGAACGAGGCCCAGAGCAGCGTGGCGCGCCACAAGAGCGTCCATGTGACCGTCACCCTGGTGACGCGGACGATGGCCCGCACCGACCTCGCCCTGGTCCCGATCGACGACCTGCCGCCACTCAGACTCGGCCTGCTCTGGCGCACCGCCCACGAGAACGCCCGCATCCGCGCCCTGGCCGCACTCTGCCCGGCCCGACCAAGCGACTGCAAGTACTGCTGCGGCTCCAACACCGGAACCCCCCTAGCCCACACCAACACCACCCCGTAAACCTTCGGCTCCTACCTCTGGCCGGCCTTGTCGACGAGTTTGGTGACCACGCGGGTGAGGGAGTACATGACCGTCCCCAGCGGGACGTTGTAGCGGGGGTCCTTGCCCTTGGTGCGGGAGATCGGGGCGTTGTGGCCGGTGTTGACCGTCCGCTGCGCCACCATCTGGTAGGTGACCGGGTCCAGCAGGAACTGCTCGCCGAACCCGCGGGACAGCGCGATGGCGGGCCGCCCGGCGCCGTCCTTGACGTTCCGCTGGACCTGGACGCCGGGGATCGCGGCCAGCACCCGGTAGAGGGCGGCCTGCGTCGCGGGCGGCATGGCGACCGGCGCGTCCCACAGCATCTGGGCGGCGTCGCGGAAGGCCTGGCCGTCCCGGTCCTTGGACATCCGGTCCCCGGCGGATGCGGCGTCCACCTTCTCGTAGAGCAGGGCGCGCAGCTTCGCGGGGTCGCTGGGCAGTGACATCAGACGGTCGGTCTCGGCCTTGAAGTTCTCGGCCCCCGCACCCCGGTGGTGGTAGATCACGAGCTTGCCGTTCAGCAGGCTCGCGTCCTTCGAGCCGTCGAGCTTGATCCAGTTCTCCGAGTAATGCGGCTTGGGGCCGTGCTCCGCCGTGGGACCCGCCTCGACGACCTTCGTGTACCACCACTGGCCGGGGCGCGGCGTGACGGCCGGGCGCGCCTCGGCCGTCTGCGCGGCCTTGCCCAGGACCTGTGCCGCGCTCACCAGCTGGACGGCGGGCTGCCGCGGCGGGACGGTTCCGCTCCCGTCGACGCCGACCACGACCAGCGCGCCCGCGGCGACGGCCGCCGCCGCGGCCGCCGAGGCGGCGATGCTCGCACGGTTGCGGAGCCGTCGCCGGCGTCCCCGCGCGACGCCCTCGCTGACAAGCCCGTCCAGCGGCGGCTCCAATCCTTCGGCGGTGACGCGCATCGCCTCGGCCAGCCGGTCCTCCACCGCGTTCATTCCCGCGTCCCCATGCATCTCGGCGTCCCTTTCCCGCGTCATCGGATCAGCTCCTCGAACCCCTCGCCCAGCGCCTCGCGGAGCCTGCCCAGCGCCCGCATGCTGCGGTTGCGCACCGCCCCGCCGCTTAGCCGCAGCGCGGACGCCACGTCCTCCACGCTCATGTCCTCCCAGTAGCGCAGCACGAGCACGGCGCGGTCCTGCGGGGGAAGCTTCGCGAGGCCGTTGAGCAGCGTCACCCGCAGCGCCTGGTCGCCGTCGGCGGCGGCCGCCTCGGGCAGTCGCCGCGACGGCTTCTCCTGGTTGCTGTGTTTGCGCATGTGCGACATGTAGGTGCGCATCAGCACGGTCCGCGCGTAGGCGGCGGGATTGTCGGCGCGCTGGACGCGCCGCCACGACGTGTACAGCTTCCCCAACGTCGTCTGCACCAGGTCCTCGGCAAGGTGCCGGTCCCCGCAGAGCAGGCAGGCGGTGCGGAATAACGAGGCGCCGCGCGCGACGGCGAATTCATGAAATCCCTGCGGATCTTGGGCCATCGGGCCTTCCCAGCGTTGTCCGTCGGTTCCGCCCCTACAGACGCCGCGACGGCATCTGTTTGTCACAGACGATGTCGGCCGATCCGCCGCCAACGGGCCGGCCTCTCGTTGACCGGAGTTGCGCGTCGAGCGACTGCTCGGACGTGTCGAGAGTAGGAGGGCTCACCCCTCTCTCGATCAATGAGGAGATTCTTTTGCGGAAGCTCAACAGGGGAACCACGCTGGCCCTCGCCGGTGCGGCTGCCGTCGCGGGGGCCGTGGCCGTCAGCACGCCCGCGACGGCGGCGGCATCGCCGATCGCGGCGTGCGGTGGTGGTTCCTACCACGTGATCGACACCCACGACCTGGGGCCGGCCAAGATCTATCTGCTGTACAACGGCTCCACCAACTGCGTGGTGACCTGGAAGGACAGCCAGAACAGCACCTACGTCCACGCTTGGCTGACGCGGCGAAGCGACGGAAAGGTCGCCTTCGACGAGGGCAACTACTCGACCTACGCCGGCCCGGTGAAGCTCAGCGCCGCGGGAACCTGCATCGCCTGGGGCGGCAAGTACGGCTCCACCCAGTGGGTCTCAGGATGGTCGCACTGCGGCTGATCGGCTGTGACCGGCCCGGCCTTGGACAGGTGGGCACCGGTGTTCCCGTCCGCGGTCGTCCAGCGGAGAGCATCAGGCGACGGCGGACGGGAATCCCGGTTTCTCCCATTAGCCGGCAGTGACCGTCGTGGCGGCCTCCGACTCGACTCCGGCGCGGTAGGTCGCCGGACCGGCTCGTCCGAACGCGCAATATCAAGCCATGCTGATCGGAATCAGAAGTGCGAATCGGTCGAGGGCAAGGCACCTGTGGATGGTGATCGGGGGGTGCCGGGAGTCGTCTCGGGTTTCCCTGGACGTTAAACTCGCGTAAAGGGAAGATGAATATCATCAGCCACCGAGGGTCGCTGGAAACTGAATGATCATGTCACTGTACAGGTCGGCTATTACTCGGATCTTCATATATTGGTTCTCGGAGAACACCCAGTAGTCTCTGTGCTCTTCTTCTCCATTTTTGACGGCAGGCAAGGGGATCACCGCGTCGATTCCATTGTTGAAGGGGCTGACCCTGTTGAAGGTGCCAGGCCATCCTTTGAGGAAAGAGTATTCTCTGCCGCTAGACCATCCATCGAATCCTGTCGGATGAATCTCGATCTGACCGTCGAGTCCATGATTCACCCAGGTCCGGAGGTACCTGGTGCCCGCGAACACCCAGTATTGGTTTCTCCCGCCGGTCTCCGGTACTGGCATCAGGGTATCAATATGGTCGAGGTCTGAAAACTCCCCGAAAGTCCTGACCCAATCACTAAGGGGCTTTGGTCCGTCCTGGAGTTTGTCGTCGACCCCGTTCTTGGTGGCGGCGACGCTTATGCGGACATACCGCCCACCAGAGAAAACCCAATACTCGTTGTGGTTGTCTGGAACGCCAAGGATCATATCAATCTTGGTTTGAAACTCTGGAAGCTTCTTGAATGTTCCGGCCCAATCGTCGAGGGGTGAATGGCCGGTCATACGCCCTCGCAGTCGGGCATCCAGGGAGGAGACGTCCACCCGTAGGTAGCGTTCACCAGAGAACAGCCAGTATTCCCGTGGGGCGTCGGTGCCGTCCGGTACCGGCATCACTGCGTCGATACGGGTGAGGCCAACTCCGGCTTCGATACGGGGCCGGCGAGAGATCTGCCCGGCCTCGGCGCGGCCGGCTCCGGTGCGGCTGGAGCCGGCGGACGGTAGACGATCGTGTTCCGCCCATTTCCGGTCGGATGTATTGTCGTCCGCGCCTGGATGTCCTTCTTCCTGGGTGTTGTCGGCATTGAACGCACGGTTGCGAACGATCGCCAGTTTGCCCACGTGATTGCGGATGCGGCGCTGGGGCAGCGGCCTGCCTTTGGCCCTGAGGTTCGTGTACAACTGACCGAATATGCTTTCGATGTCAAGGTGGGGGCCTCCACCGGGGATGCCCTTCTTGAGCACTGTCAACAGTTCTGCGGTGAAGGCCGTGAAGGTTTCCTCCGGTTCGGCCAGTGCACGCTGGCTCTCGGCCGCGGCGGCTATGAGGTATGTACCCTCTATCTCGGCGTCATTGGCCAGTGTTGGTGCGGGATCGGGGTTTCCCATCCTTCCGAGCGCTCGGCCGCTGTAGCAACAATCGAGGATGACGATGATCCGCGAAGCATGCGAGTGAACAACTTCGTTCCTAATCAACCCGTAAGCCACGGAACTGTAATCACGACCCGGTCGTGTCGTGGTCAGCGAGAGGAGCAGTTCTCCGTCATGATGAGCGGGGAGGCCGTGGCCGCTGAAGTATATGAGTAGCGTGTCCCGGGTGGTGGCGGCCTCCGCGATCGGATCCATCATCTCTGTGATGTCCTTTGGATCCAATACCACCGTACAGTTCTCGCGAGGAAGCCCCCAGATTTCGGCTGAGCAAAGAGCCTCCTTCAATGCGTATAGATTCTCCTTGACCTGGGGGATGCTCTGCAGTGCACCACCGGGATAATTGCTTGTTCCGATGAGCACCGCTCGTGAAGTTCGCGGATCAGCGGCTCGGGTCACAGGCCGAGTTCCCGGAGCGCCTGGGCTATGATCTCCGGATCATCGCTATCAATGCTCACGGAGACATCGCCCCGCTCAATGGTAATCGCCGGCCGCGTCCTGCGCGTTCCGCGCCAGGTCACGTAGGAGAGCGCGAAGGTTGCGACCTGGAACCCAGACTCCAGCACTAGCTTGATCACCTCAAATGCGGTGCCCATCTCGCCTTTGACCGGCGCGGCGGGCTCCAAGGAAACACTGGCTTGGCGCCGAATGTCAGGGTCTCCATTCAACCACTGGTGGAATGAACGAAGTTCTGCCTCGCCGGCATCTGCCTGACTTGTTCTCAACTGTACCAGTAAAAACATATGTCTCTCCGAGCACTCTCTATTCGACTGATGTGTCCGATTCCTTGTTGGATATACCCGAGAGGGCGAGGTCCCGGGATGACGCCTCCGTTTCAGAGCGGACGGTGAGGTGGCACTGATCGAGGCAGCCCAGTTACCGAGACGTTCTACGGTCTGCGATGCGTCGACACCTCCCTCAATGTATATGGTCGCCGCGCCAGGTAGGCGTCGCCTGAACAAGGTCGGGTCTGCAGCGGAGGAGCCTGGTGAGGTCGAGAGTGACGCCGCAACTGCCGGAGTTTACTTCTGGTCGGTTTCAATCAACTGTTACGGCCGCCCTAATTCGGAGGTGTCGAACTCTGGGAACTCCGGCCCGCCAGCGGCAAGTTGCACATGAAGGAGGGAAGGGTGCGGCGTGAATGAGTTCTCAGATGGCGAGATCGAGTAGTTGAAGTGCGTGGTCCGGGGTGTCCGAAAGCGGTCGTTGGGTGGCGCTGTTGACCTAGCCGATGACCTGGCCGAGGGCGAGGTCGTGCAGGTCGGCCCATGAGCAGGTCGGTATCCCGTTGTGGGCGGCCGATGGGCCGATCAGCCTCAGCGGCAAGCGCTCGTCCCACGTGCTGACCCGGCGCGCCAAGCAGGGGTGCGGCCGAGTGGTACGTCATGGAGATGCTGGAGAAGGCCTGGGGCGGGGTTCGAAGCCCACACCGAGCAAAGCTTCAACGTCGGACCGCCTCCGTACGGGGCCAGGGCGACTTCTAAGTCGTCGGGTGACGGGTCGCCGTGGCGCTATGTGAGCTTGAGGAGTGGGATGACACGGTAGGGGTCGCGGCCGATCCTTCTGGACGGCTTCGGTGATCTTGGTGATGGTGCTACCTCGCGGACGGCGCCCGACAGACTCCGATCAGCTACCGCTTGACGCCTGATCGCGGTTCGGTGACGAGAATTTGGTCGCGCCGTGAGGCTTGCGGGGTGAGTCGGACCCGTTCGGCGACGGCTGGATGAAGTCGACGCCGACGTAGATCACCCCGATATCCGCGACGATCGAAGCCCAGTAGCGGGCGGCGAACGGAGTAATCGTGCCGACGGGCTTCGGGGCGGATGACGGCGCATCCGCACCATGCGTTGTGTACCCCCTACCGGATTCGAACCGGCGCTACCGCCTTGAAAGGGCGGCGTCCTAGGCCGCTAGACGAAGGGGGCCCGGGGTGGCGGTGATGGTCGCCACTCGACTCGTCAAGTGTAGAGGACGTGGCGGGGCGGCGCGCAAACGGTTACCCGGGGGTGCTGGGGCGGGTGGGGGACGGGAGGCGGCCGCCCGGGGCGCTCTCGGTCGGGGACGGGCTGCGGGACGGCCAGTCCGAGGGGAACTCGGACGGGAACGGCGAGGTCGGGGAGGGGGGCGGTGAGGAGGCCGGGGGCTGGGGGTTGATGGTGCGGTCGGGGTCGGGCTCGAGGTGGCGTTCGATCTGGGCGGAGGTGAGGCCGAGGCCGCCGAGTCGGAGGTCGTCCCAGCCCTGGAGGCGGTGGGTGGCGCGGCTGAAGTAGAGGACGGACAGCTCGATCGGGGTGGGCTGCTCGTGTTCGAGGCCGCGCAGGCCGGCGCCGCCGGTGGAGCCCTGGACGAAGAGGCGGGTGCCGGTGGGGAGGATCTTGGTGGAGCGGGTGTGGGTGTGGCCGGCGAGGACGAGGGGCGTCACGCCGGAGAACGCCTCGCCCTCGCTGGGGTCGTGGGTGACGACGAGGTCGGGGGTGGTGCCGGAGGCGCGGAGCTCGTTGGCGTAGCGCAGGCCCTCGGCGCGCAGCTGGTCGGCGCCGACGAAGTCGTCGCGGGTGCTCTTGTCGGGGGTGAAGCGGGGGTCGCCGACGCCGTAGATGCGCAGGCCCTTCACCTCGCGGGTGGCGCCGTCGAGGACGATGGCGTTCTTCTGGCGGGCGACGGCGCGCTGGGTGTCCTTGGAGTCGTGGTTGCCGCGGACGTAGACGTAGGGGACCTTCAGGTCGGAGATGCTGTCGGCGAACTTGTCCTCGGCCTTGCTGCCGTGGTCCATGAGGTCGCCGCTGTCGATGATGAGGTCGACCTTGAACTGGGTGGAGACGGATTTGATGACGTTCCACGCGGCGGGGTTGAGGTGGATGTCGGAGACGTCCAGGACGCGGATGGTGGACGGGTCCGGCTCGTAGGTCGGGAGGGTCGAGGTGGTGGTGTACAGCTCGGAGACGTTGCCGACGAGGCGGGCGAGCTGGGCGCGGTAGGCGGAGAAGCGCTCGACGATGCTGCGGGCGTCGCCGACGATCTGCGGGGCGTTGGCGAGGAGGCCGGTGTAGCGGGGCTCGGCGATCGACTGCGGGTTGAAGGTCGTCCAGGTGAGGAGGGTGAGGGCGGCGAGGCCGGCGGCGGCGGAGGACAGGCCGAGCAGGGCGCGGCGCCAGGAGCGGAAGAGGGCGAGGGACGCCAGGAAGCTCGCGGCGAGGGCGATCAGGACGGCCCGGACGAGCAGTTCGATGACGCCGTGCCGGATCTGGTCGGCGATCCGGTCGGTGAGGCGGTCGATCTCGGTGTCGTCCTCGATCAGCTTCTTGGCCTGGTCGGGGCGCAGGTCGGTGAGGCGGGCCTCCAGGGTGACGGGGCCCTCGTGGGTGTCGAGCCGGAGCGAGCCGAGGGGCGGGAGCTTCAGGGTCGTCCCGCCGTGCAGGGAGGGCTGGAGGGTGAGCTGGACGTCGGTGGGGCCGACCGGGGTGACGTAGCGGCCGCCGTAGATGAGGCCGAGGTAGCCGGCGGCGAGGCCGATGACGGCGACGAGGACGAGGCGCGTCCACCGGTTGGTGAGGAACGGGGCGGTGCGGGAGCCGAGTCTGCGGGCGCGGTGGGCGGTGGCGGAGGCGAAGGCGCGGAGTGTCGCCAGGGCCTTGGTCGACCGGACCTCGGGCACGGGTTTCCCTTCTATCGAGCAGAATCGACGGTGTGATGGAGTTGTCGCGCGATGAGTTCGAGGACCTCGTGGGCGAGGCCCTCGACACCATCCCACCCGAGCTCACCGCCCACATGCGCAATGTCGTCATCGTCGTGGAGGACGACGCGCCCGAGCGCGGCCTGCTCGGCCTGTACCAAGGCGTACCCCTCACGGAACGGGGGGACTGGTACGCAGGCGTCCTGCCCGATCACATTTCGATCTACCGCAGGGAGATCCTCCGGATTTGCGACACCTCGGAGGACGTGGTGGAAGAAGTCCGGATAACGGTCGTGCACGAGATCGCCCACCACTTCGGCATCGATGACGGGAAGTTGCACGAACTCGGATACTGACGCAAGGAATTGCGCACTGTAGGTCACGCGACTGCCACGCAGCGTGAGTTAATAGGGGAGGGCGCCCGGCACTGGGCGGACTGAACTGGAGCGTGCGTGGCGGGAAGGCAGACGGGCCGGCATCGTCGGCCGCCCGAGGAGCAGGCGACCTACCGCGAGGTGTTCGCGGTGAAGGAGTTCCGTGCCCTCTGGCTGGCGCAGGCGCTGTCGTACATCGGTGACCAGCTGGCACAGGTCGCGCTGGCCGTCCTCGTGTACGACCACACGAAGTCGACGCTGCTCACGGCGCTGGTGTACGCGCTGACCTACCTGCCGCCGATCCTGGGCGGCCCGGTGCTGTCCGGGCTGGCCGACCTGTTCCCGCGCCGCACCGTCATGGTCGTCTGCGACGTGCTGCGGGCCGGGCTGGTCGCGGTGATGGCGCTGGTGGCGATGCCCGTCGGGGCGCTGTCGGGCCTGGTGTTCCTGATCGTGCTCCTGGGCACGCCGTTCTCCGCCGCCCGCGCCGCCGTCATGCCGGACGTCCTGGAGGGTGACAAATATGTGGCGGGCTCCGCGATCGCGAACGTCACCCACCAGGTCACGCAGGTCGTCGGATTCCTGGCGGGCGGCGCGATCGTCGCCGTCGTCGGCACGTACGAGACCCTCGCGCTGGACGCGCTGACGTTCGGCGCGTCCGCCGTGATCCTGATCGGCGGGCTCCGGCGGCGGGAGGCGCCGCGCCGCCGGGAGCGCCAGGCGCTGGGCCTGCTGCGCGGCACGCGGGACGGCGCGCGGCTCGTGTTCGGCGACCCGGTGCTGCGGTCGCTGGTGCTGTTCGCGTGGCTGTGCGCGTTCTACGTGATCCCCGAGGGGCTGGCCGTCCCGTACGCGGCGACGTTCGGCGGCGGCGCGGTCACCGCCGGGCTGCTGCTGGCGGCGATGCCGACCGGGATGGTGGTCGGCTCGGTGCTGTTCAGCCGGTTCGTCCGTCCGGCGAACCGGCTGCACGCCATGGGGTGGATGTCGATGCTGGCCTGCCTGCCGCTGGTCGGCGCGGGCGTCCATCCGCCGCTGTGGTGGGTGGTCGGCCTGTGGGCGCTGTCGGGCGTCGGCAGCGCCTACCAGCTGGTGGCGAACACCGCGTTCGTGGCGGCGGTGCCGGCGTCCGGGCGGGGGCAGGCGTTCGGGCTCGCGCAGTCCGGCATCCTCGCGGGCCAGGGCCTCGGGATCCTCGCCGGCGGCGCCGCCGCGCAGGTCCTCGGGCCGGAGACGGTGGTCGCGCTCGCGGGCCTGCTCGGCCTGTCCGCCGCGGCGATGCTGACGCTCGGCTGGAACCAGGTCCGCGGCGGCGTGATCGCCGGGACGCGCGGCAACCCCGTCGCCGTCGCCCCGCCGGCGGACGCGGGCGGCGATGAGCTGGCCGCCGGGGCGCGGCGCTCCGCCCCGGCGCCGTAGGGCCCGTGCCCCCGGCCGCCTCAGACGGTGGTGCGGTTCTTGTTGACGGCGTCCTTGGTCTTCTGGACGGCGTCCTGGACCTTCGGGGAGTCGCCGGCCTTCTTGAACAGGTCCTCGGCGATCGACGTGGGCGCGCCCTCCTCGGGGATCAGCACCCACCCGATGATGTAGAGGGCGAGGCCCGCGCCGCCGAACACCGTGAAGACGGCGAGGGCGATCCGCAGGATGTTGGCGTCGACGCCGAGGTACTCGGCGGCGCCGGAGCAGACGCCGGCGACCATCCGGCCGTCGTGGGTCCGCTGGAGCTTCTTGGTCGTGGTGTTCTTCTCCATGTCCATGCCTGAAATCATGCCCACCCGGCCGCCGGTACGACATCCGGATTCGCCCTGATTCACCCCTGAGAGTCCCCATGCCCGGTCAGGGGCCGCCCCTGGGGGGTAGGGAGCACCCCGGAGCATCCAGGGGAACCCAGGGGCACCGTTAAGAAGGGGTTGACCCTTCCACGTAGGGTTATTGCCTGGACGTTCTGCCATCGACCTGGGCAGACTCGCCCAGGTCAAGCGATCTACCAGAGGGAGCGGCATGAGAGTCGGCATCGTCGGGGCCACCGGACAGGTCGGGGCCAAGATGCTCGAAATCCTGGCCGAACGCGGATTCCCGGTGGACGAGCTGCGGCTGTTCGCCTCGGCGCGGTCCGCGGGGCGCAAGCTCCCGTGGGACGGCACCGAGATCACGATCGAGGACGCGGCCGCCGCCGACTACACCGGCCTCGACATCGTGCTGTTCTCCGCGGGGAAGACCACCTCCAAGGCACTCGCGCCGAAGGTCGCCGCCGCCGGCGCCGTCGTGATCGACAACTCCTCCGGCTGGCGGATGGACCCGGACGTCCCGCTCGTCGTCGCCGAGGTCAACCCGCACGCCGCCCTGAACCGCCCGAAGGGCATCATCGCGAACCCGAACTGCACCACGATGGCGGCGATGCCGGTGCTGCGGCCGCTGCACGCGGAGGCGGGGCTGGCCGCGCTCGTCGTGTCCACCTACCAGGCCGTGTCCGGCAGCGGCCTCGCGGGCGTCGCCGAGCTGCACGACCAGGCGACCAAGGTCGTGCAGGGCGCGGACGCGCTCACCCACTCCGGTTCCGCCGCCGACTTCCCGGAGCCGTCGGTCTACGTCCGGCCGATCGCGTTCAACGTGCTGCCGATGGCGGGCTCGATCGTCGACGACGGCCTCGCCGAGACCGACGAGGAGCAGAAGCTCCGCAACGAGAGCCGCAAGATCCTGGAGATCCCGGACCTGAAGGTGTCCGGCACCTGCGTCCGCGTCCCGGTGTTCACCGGGCACTCGCTGCAGGTCAACGCCCGCTTCGAGCGGCCGATCAGCCCGGAGCGCGCGAGCGAGCTGCTCGCCGGCGCGCCCGGCGTCGTCCTCGCGGACGTCCCGACCCCGCTGCAGGCGGCCGGCCAGGACCCCACCTACGTGGGCCGCATCCGCCGCGACGAGACCGTGGACAACGGCCTCGCCCTGTTCTGCTCCGGCGACAACCTCCGCAAGGGGGCCGCCCTGAACACCGTCCAGATCGCCGAGCTCGTCGCCGCCGAGTAGCCCCGGCCCGGCCTCAGCGCGCCCGCCCTCCCCGGACCTCCAGGGTTTCGAGGAGGGCGGCGGTGCTCTGGGCGATCTCCGCGACGGCCCGCTCGAACGCCTCGGCGTTGTGGGACGCGGGCGCGCGGAACCCGGAGATCTTGCGGACGTACTGGAGCGCCGCCGCGCGGACGTCCTCGTCGGTGACGTCCTCGGCGTACGGCGGGCGGAGCGTCTTGATGCTGCGGCACATGCCCCCATTCTTACTCGCCACCCCCGACAACGACCCCGACCTCGACCCCGACCCAAGCAAACACGTCCTCGGAGCATCAACGCCCTCTGGACGCCAAAGGGCCCCCGGGCGGTCCTGCCTGGGAACTGAAGCAGGGCCGCCCGGGGGCCGGGCGGGGGGCGGGGACCCCGGTGGCGGAGGGCACGGTCCGGGCCGAGATTCGTCCCGTGCGGTCCGCCGACTGTCAGCCCTGGGGGTGGGGGACGGGCTGTCCAGCAGTGCATCGCGGCGGCCGGTGGGGTGTCAACGGATCCATCCGGCACTGGATTTTCAATCGTGTGAACGGCATCGTGGAAAACACTGAAACCGGCCGCCTGCCTGCGCTTACTCGGTGATCTTGAGGTTGTCGAGCCCGGCCTCGACGAGGCTGCCGGAGCCCGCGTCGGCGGCCTCCACCAGGATGCGGACGGTCTGCCCGGCATAGCCCGAGACGTCGGCCGTCTGCGTCTGCCAGGCCCCGGCGCGGTTCACCGCCGCGCCCGACTGGTCCAGCACCGTCGTGGACCCGTTCGGCCCCACGACCCGCACCCGGTACCGGTCGTCGGCCGAGCTGTTGTTGAGGTGGGCGAAGAACCAGGAGAACGACAGGGTCCTCGCCCCGGCCGGGAGCGCGATCGGCGCGGACTGGGCGGTGCTCGTCCCGCCGTCGAGGTCGTACGTCCCGGCGTCGGTCCCGGCCGCCGCGCCCGTCACGAGCGCGCCGCTGCCGCCTGCGGCGCCGAGTTGCAGGCCGGTGCCGGACCAGCTCGTCGGCTGCGGGGTGCCGCGCTCCCAGGCGCCGGCGGTGGCGGTGTCGGCGCCGTCGGGGTTCACCGTCCAGCCGGTGTCGGTCTCCAGGTCGTCGCTGTAGACGGTGTCGCCGGGCGGTTCCTGCGACCCGCCGTCGCCGCCGAGCGTCCAGACGGCGTGCGCGATGGCGTCGGAGTTCCGGTCCAGCGCGGTGTCGTTGATGTTGGACGTGGTGTCGCACGACGAGTGGTAGCAGCGGTCGAACGCGACGCCCGCCTGGCCGCCCCACAGCTGCGCCTGCTGGGACGTCTTGCGTCCCTCGGCGCCGGTGAACAGCCCGCCGGCGGGGATGCCGACGCGGATGAACGGCCCGTAGTCGGACCGCCCGTCGAACGCCGTGTCCTGGACGGGCACGTTGATCGTCGCGAAGTAGCCGCGCAGCACCTGCTCGATCTCGGCGGACCCGGCCGGGCCGCCGCTGCCGGACGAGCCGTCCCCGTCGTAGGCGAAGTAGCCGGGGTTCGGGGAGCCGACCATGTCGAAGTTGAGATAGCCGGTGATCTTCGACCGCTCGCTCGCGGGCAGGTTGTTGACGTAGTACGTCGACCCGACGAGCCCGAGCTCCTCCGCGCCCCACCAGGCGAACCGCAGGTGCCGGGTGGGCTGGTGGTTCGCGCGGGCGACGGCGAGCGCGGTCTCCAGGATCGCGGCGGTGCCGGAGCCGTTGTCGTTGATGCCGGGCCCGGCGGTGACGCTGTCGAGGTGCGCGCCCGTCATCAGGATGTCGTTGGTGTCGCCGCCGGGCCAGTCGGCGATCAGGTTGTAGCCGGTCGCGCCGCTGCGCGAGAACGACTGGATGCTGGTCTGGAAGCCGGCGGCGTCCAGCTTGCCCTTCACGTAGTCGAGCGAGGCGCGGTACCCGGGACGGCCGTGGGCGCGGTTGCCGCCGTTGGCGCTCGCGATGCTCTGCAGCTGCGACAGGTGCGCCTTGACGTTGGTGAGCGGGATGTCGGGGGCGGCCAGGGCCGCCGGTGCGGCGGGGGCGGCCGACGCCGCGGCGCCGGGCAGGAGGGCGGACGCGGTCAGGGCCGCCGCCCCGAGCACCGCCAGGGTGCGGGATCTCATGGGTCCTCCAGGAGGGATGGAACGGCCCGTGACGGGGGAGCGGGCCCCATCACGGGCCGCGTGCGGGGGGGCGGTCAGGACTGGGTGATCGTGATGTTGTCGAGGCCGGCCTCGACGAGGCTGCCGGTGCCGTTGTCGGCCGCCTCGACCACGATGCGGACGGACTGGCCGGCGTAGGCGGACAGGTCGTACGTCGCCGTCTGCCACGTCCCGGCCTTGTTGGCCATCGCGCCGCTCTGGTTCAGCACCGTGCTGGTGCCGGACGAGCCGACGACGCGGACGCGCAGGTAGTCGTCCGTCGAGCTGTTGTTGAGGTGGGCGAGGTACCAGCTGAAGCTCAGCGAGAGCGTCCCGCTGGGCAGGCTGATCGCCGGGGACTGGGCGGTGGTGACGCCGCCGTCGACGTCATAGGTGCCCGCGTCCGTCCCGGCGCCCGCGCCGGTGACGAGGTCGGCGCCGCCGCCGGCCGCCGCGAGCTGCAGGCTGGTGCCGGACCAGCTCGTCGGCTGCGGTGCGCCGCGCTCCCAGGCGCCCGCGGTGGCGGAGTCGGTGCCGTTCGGGTCGGTCGTCCAGCCCTGGCTGCTCTCGAAGTCGTCGGCGAAGACGGTCCCGCCGGGCGAGCCGTTGCCGACCGTGAGCGTGTAGGTCGCGGTGCGGTCGACGGACGCGCCGTCACCGAGCACCGTGATCCGGTACGTCCCGTCGGCGGTGCCGGCCGGGACGCTGACGGTCATCGTGGCCGACTGGCCGGCGGTGACGGTGCCCGGCGAGAACGACGCCGTCGGGCCGGACGGGCTGCTCGTCGCCGACAGCGCCACCTGCTGGGCGCTGCCGCCGGTGACGGCGGTGCCCACGGTCACGGTGGCGGAGCCGCCGGCCTCGGCGCTGCCGGAGCCGGGGTTCAGCGTCAGCGAGAAGTCGTTCTGCTGGGTGCCGCAGGACGCCTCGCCGCTCTGCGCGGGAACGTCGATCGCGCTCCACGCCGCCTTGACCGCGTTGCACTCGGCCGGCGAGCCGGGGAACAGCTCCAGCGCCGCGTTGACGGTCTCGACGCGGGCGCGGGCGTGGCTCCAGCTGGTGACCTTGCGGTTCAGCCCGCCCATGAAGATCTGCCCGGCCTTCTTGACGCCGATGCCGGTGACGGTCGAGCCGTTGCAGGTCGGGCTGGCCGGGTTGCCGTTGGTCGGGTTCGAGCCCTCGGCCAGGAGGTAGAACCAGTGGTTCTGCGGGCCGGCCGCCGCGTGCACCTCGGTGCGCGGGATCTGCGACGAGTAGCAGTTGGGGTCGCCGAGCGCCTGCGGGTTGTACATGTTGCGGATCGGGCCGGAGCCGACCAGGTCGACCTCCTCGCCGACCAGGTAGTCCGGCGGGTCGAGGTTGGACGGCTCGTTCATGTAGTGCTCGGTCAGCGCGCCGAAGATGTCGCCGGCCGACTCGTTCATGCCGCCCTTCTCGTTGCCGTTGCCGCCGCTGTCACCGCCGGGCGTGGTGGTGAAGATGGCGTGGCCGTTCTCGTGCCCGACGACGTCCACGGACGTCGCCTGCTTGGTGCCGGCCTGGTTGTGGCCGAAGTTGGTGTAGCTGCCGTTCCAGTAGGCGTTGGCCTGGTTCAGGCCGACCCGGAGCGGGAACCCGCCGCCGTTGCCGTTGATGCCGTTGCGGCCGAGCCACTGGCTCAGCATGTCCCATTCCTTCTGGACGGCGTAGAGGGCGTCGACGCAGGCGGTCTCCAGGTTGGTGCCGCCGCCGTTGCCCCAGGCGCTGTCACTGCCGGTGTAGGTGGCGCCGTTCTGGCCGCCGCACCGGATGCCGGACCGCTGCGGGTCCGTCATGGACGTCGCGGCGGTGCTGAGGTCGACGGTGCCGTGGTAGTAGCTCTGGTCGTCGGCCGCGTCGCGGACCTCGTCCCAGGTCTTGGCGACCTTGCCGGTCTTGGCGTCGACGAGCACGTGCAGCTTCGTCGGGGCCTTCTTCTGGGTGCCGCTGACGACGGTCTCGTAGACGAGCCGTCCCGACCCTTCGGCGAGCACCATCAGGCGCGGCGTGGTCGCGCTCTCGACCTTGGCGACTTTGGCGCGGGAGGTCTTGGCGGCCTGGGCCGCGCTGACCGTCGCCTTGGTCGACACGTCGAGCTTCTTCGTCTGGTCGACGGACGTGCTGAGGACGCCGCCGCTCGCGTTCGTGGTGACGACGAAGTCGCCGCCGTAGACGGGCAGGCCGTCGTAGGTGCGCTCGTACTGGACGTGCTGGAGACCGCGCAGGCCCGAGACGACGCCGCGCCGGACGATCCTGTCCTGCGGGGCCTTCTTGAACTCGGCGGGCTTCGCCGCGACCAGGCGGTCGGCCGAGGCGGCGGCGACGGTGCGGGGGTCCGGCTTGGCCGGGGCCGCGGGGGCGGTGCGGGTGGTCGCACCTGTGGCGGGGGAGGACATCGCCACGGCGAGGCCGACGGACAGCACCGTCGCCCCGATCGCGGTCTGGTGTCTCACGGGGGTGCTCCTTCCACATGCCGGACGGCGCGGGAGGACACCTGGAGGTCCTTGTGGGAGCGCTCCGTGGGATCGCCGCCCGCCCGGCGGGGGGTGGGGATGGGGGACTCATCCGGATGAGCTGCCCCGAAGTGCACCCCGAATTGTGAAAAGTGTCAATGAATCCATTTGTTACTGGATTTTCAAGTTCGGGGGCGAAGTTAATGGAAGGGCTGAATGCAACGTTCCTTGCAGCGCGAACGGGCCGGGCCGGCATGACCGGCCCGGCCCGTTCGCCTGGGAACCTTTGTCGAGAAGTGAGCGTTGAATCGGCGCCGCGGCGCGGAGCCGCTTCGGCTCAGGGGGCGATGCGCCGGCAGAGCCAGGCGAGCGCCAGCGGGTAGCGGTAGTCGATGCCGCCGTGGCCCGCGTCGAACAGCTCGAACCGGATCACGTCCTCCTTGACGCCCGCGTCGAGAAGCGCCTGGTGGAAGGCCTGCGCGCCGACGTCGAGGAACCACTCGTCGCGCGTCCCGCCGTCGATCCAGATCGCCCGCTGCGACCGCATCGCCGCGGCGTGCCCCGGCACCATGCGGACAGGGTCGAAGGTGAGCCAGCGGTCCCACACGTCCTGCCGGATCACGCCGGTGACCGGGTCGAACGGCAGGTCGGGCGTGCCGTCCTCGCGGGCCGAATAGCACAGCGCCATGCCGAGGATGTTGAGCAGTTCCATGTCCTCGGGCTTGGTGAAGGACGTGCGCGAGGTGAAGTCGTGCCACCAGCGCCAGATGTCGCCGTCGTACTTGCGCAGGTGCCGGACGCATTTCGGGAACTCGGGCAGGTAGCAGTACTCGAACAGCGCGTCGCCGGCGTGCGTCGCGAGCGCGCCGAACAGGTCGGGCCGCAGCATCGGCGTGATCATCGCGCCGTAGCCGCCGCTGGACTTGCCGCTGATCGCCCGGTGCTCGGGGGCGTCGAGCGTCCGGTAGCGCGCGTCGACCCACGGGACGATCTCGTCGCACATGTAGGAGTGGTAGCGGCCGGTGCCGGGCGAGTCGACGAACTGGCTGCCGCCGTGCGCGGTCCAGGCGTCCACGAACACGACGATCGCGGGCGGGGCCTCGCCGGAGGCGAACACCGCGTCCGCCGTCTCGGGGAACGGCTGCCGGTAGGGCATCCGGTTGCGCCAGATCCCGACGTGCCCGGTGAACCCGGTGATCACGTAGACGCTGGGGTAGCGGCGCTCCGGCTCGTCGTCGTAGCCGGGCGGGAGGTAGACGAGCACGGGCCGCTCGTGCGGGTCCTTCAGCGGGTTGCCGCGCAGCAGCTCGCTGCTGACGACGTGCTCTTCCAGGCGTCCGGCGAACTCGGCGGACCAGGGCAGCATGGGCACTCCCTCATCGCGGGTGGTGATCACCCCGACGCTAACCCAGGGCGCGGCGCGCCCGTCGGACGCCGATGTCACAATGCGGCGAGCCGTTCCGTCCACGTGGGAAAGGGAAGGGAGACAGAATGTCCGACAACGCCGCACGGCTGCGCGAGCTGCACCGGCCCGGCGATCCGCTGCTGCTGCCGAACGTGTGGGACGCCGGCAGCGCCCAGATCGTCCAGGAGGCGGGTTTCCCGGCGCTCGCCACCGCCAGCGCCGCGGTGTCCGCCATGCTCGGCTACCCCGACCACGAGGGCGCGCCCGTGGAGGAGATGCTCGCCGCGGCCGGGCGGGTGATCCGGGCCGCGACCGTCCCCGTGACCGTGGACGCCGAGGCCGGGTACGGGCTCCCGCCCGCGGAGATCGTGGCGCGGCTGCTCGCCATCGGCGCCGCCGGCTGCAACCTGGAGGACACCTACGGCGGCGAGCTGGCCGACCCGGCGAAGCAGGCCGAGTACCTCGCCGCCGTCCGGGACGCCGCGGGCGACGCGCTGGTGATCAACGCGCGGGTCGACACGTTCATCGGCGGGGCGCCCGATCCGGTGGACGCCGCGATCGAGCGGGGCCGGCTGTACCTGGAGGCGGGGGCCGACTGCGTCTACCCGATCACCGCGCCGATGGACGCCGTGCCCGCCCTGGTCAAGGGGCTGCCGGGGCCGGTCAACGCGAACAACATGCCCGGCTCGTCCCTCGCCGGCCTGGCCGCGGCCGGGGTGGCCCGGGTGTCCTACGGCCCCATGCCGTACCTGCGCGCGCTCGACGCCGTGAAGGAGTTCGCGACCCGCGTCCAGGCGAAGGAGGACCCGCACGGCTGACGTGTGTGAGGGCGCCCACCCCCGGGCGCCCTTGCAAGCGGTCACTTACACTGGCACAGTGAGACGAAATTCGCCTCTATGTCTCAGGAAGTGAGGCCGGTATGACAGCGATCGCGGCGGAGACCGGGACCCCGAAGGTCGTCCTCGACTCCATCAGCGGCCTGGCGCTCGCGGGGGCCGCGGCGAACGTCGTCATGCAGCTCGCCCGCCTCCCCATCGGCCACGGCGTGGCCGAGAGCACCGTCGAGAGCGGACGCGTCGACAAGCACCCGGTCAAGCGCGGCCGCACCACCCTCACGTACATCGCCGTCGCCATGCTCGGCACCGAGGACGAGCGCAAGGCGATGCGCCTGGAGGTCAACCGGGCGCACCGGCAGGTCCGCGCCAAGGAGCCCGTCGCCTACAACGCGTTCGACCCCGAACTCCAGCTGTGGGTCGCCGCCTGCCTCTACTTCGGCCTCGAAATGATCTACGAGATCCTCTACGGGAAGCCGTCCCCCGCCGAGGCCGAGGAACTGTACCGCCACGGTGCCCGGTTCGGCACGACGCTGCAGGTGAAGCCCGAACTGTGGCCCGCCGACCGCGCCGCCTTCCAGGAGTACTGGGAGGACGGCATGAGCAAGATCCAGATGGACGACGTCACCCGCCGCTACCTGCGCGACCTGACCGAACTGCGCTTCCTGCACGCCCCGGTGCGCCTCGCGCTCGGCCGCTCCCACACCTTCCTCACCCTCGGCTTCCTCCCGCAGCCCTTCCGCGACGAGCTCGGCTACCCCTGGACGCCCCGCGACCAGCGCCGCTTCGACCGCCTCCTGCGCGTCATGCGCACCGCCAACCGCGCCCTGCCCCGCCCGGCCCGCGAGTTCCCCTTCAACGCCTACCTCTACGACTTCCGCCGCCGCGTCCGCAGCGGCCGCCCCGTCGTCTGACCTGCCGGTCACTGGCCGGGCGGCCGGCCGGGCGCGTCGTCCGAGGTGGGAGCGGAGGGGCGGATCTGGAGTTCGAAGTCGCCCTTGTGGCGGCGGACGCCGGCGACGACGGCGTCCTCCAGGACCTCGGCGCCCTTGTTCTGGCGGCGCATCATCGGGTCGTCGCGGACGTCCTTCCAGAGCGAGAAGCACAGCAGGATCAGCACGATCGTGAACGGCAGCGCGCCGATGAACGTGATGTTCTGGATGCCGTTGAGGGCCTCGTCACCGCCGATCACCAGCATGATCGCGGCGACGCCGCCGGTCAGCGCGCCCCAGAAGATGACGATCCAGCGGGCCGGCCGGGTCGAGCCGCGCTGCGACAGCGTGCCCATCACGATCGACGCGGCGTCCGCGCCGGACACGAAGAAGATCGCGACCAGCAGCATCACGATGACGCCGGTGATGGACTCCCACGGCAGGTCGCGCAGCACGTTGAAGGTGATCTGCTCCTCCGAGCCGTTCCCGTACGGGTTCAGGCCGTGGTGCTGCTGATCGATCGCCGCCCCGCCGAAGATCGCGAACCAGACCAGGCTGACCGTGCTCGGCACGATGATCACGCCGGCGACGAACTGGCGGATGGTGCGGCCGCGGCTGATCCGGGCCAGGAACATCCCGACGAACGGGGCCCAGGAGATCCACCACGCCCAGTAGAAGATCGTCCAGTTGGCGAGGAACTTCTTCATCTCCGCGCCGCCGGTGGCGCCCGAGCGGGACGCCATCTCGCCGAAGTCCTGGATGTAGACGCCGATCGAGGTGGGCAGCAGCTCCAGGATGAAGACCGTCGGCCCCACCACGAACACGAACAGCGCGAGGACGCCCGCGAGCACCATGTTGATGTTCGACAGCCACTGGATGCCGCGCGCGATGCCGGACACGGCCGACAGGATGAAGCAGATCGTCAGCACCACGATCGTCAGCACCAGGACGGACGTGCCGAGGCTCTCGATCCAGCCCGCCTCCCGCATGCCCGTCTGGATCTGGAGGGCGCCGATGCCGAGCGAGGCCGCCGACCCGAACAGCGTCGCGAACAGCGCGAGGATGTCGATCAGCTTGCTCAGCGGGCCCTGGGTGCGCCGGTGGCCGAGCAGCGGCGCGAACGCCGAGCTGATCAGCTGGCTGCGGCCCCGCCGGTAGTGCCCGTACCCGATCGCGAGGCCCAGCACGGCGTAGATCGACCACGGGTGCAGCGTCCAGTGGAACATCGTGGTGGCCATGGCCGTCTCGATCGCCGCCTCGCTCTGCGGCGCGTCGGTGTCGGGCGGCGGCATCACGTAGTGGGTGAGCGGCTCGGCGGCGCCGAAGAACATCAGCCCGATGCCCATGCCGGCGCTGAACATCATCGCGATCCACGAGACGGTGCGGAACTCGGGCTCGTCGCCCTCCTGGCCGAGCGGGATGCGCCCGTACCGGCTGACCGCCAGCCACAGCGAGAAGACCACGAACCCGGTGGAGGCGAGGACGAACAGCCAGCCGACGTTGCCGATCAGCCAGTCCAGCGTGCTCTGCGCGGCGGAGCTGAGGGTGCCGGTGGACGCCCCGCCCCAGACCACGAACGCCACGGACAGCACGGCGGTGACGCCGTAGACGATCCAGTCGGTGTGCGCGCGGCCATGCTGGGCGAGGCCCGCCGGTTCCGTGCCGGGGAACTCGGCCCCGGGCTCGCGCTTGCGCTTCATGATCTGGACTCTTGCCCGGATATTCACTTCTCAGTGACAGGGGAGAGTAATTCGTTCACGCGCAGTGCCTTCGGCGGGCGAAGGCGTGGTGCGGCGCGCGAGTGGCCCAGGTCACACGCGCCGGATGTCACAGGGGGACGGTCCGCAGGCATCTCGTGTTCGTCAGGACGTCGCGCGACGACACGACGACCACGAGGAGCAACCCCATGTCATCACCGGCCAAGCCGCTCTCCCCGGCGCACGCGGAGCGGGAGTCGCTTCCCCGGTTCTTCGGACTGATGAAGGCCACCACGGCTTTCCTGGCCACCGCCCTGCTGGTCCAGGGCATCACCGCCGGGCAGATCCTGGCCGACGAGGACGGTGGCAGCCAGTTGCACGACAGCACGGGCCCCGCCGTCACGGCCGCGCTGATCCTCCAGACCATCGCCGCGGCCCTGGTGTGGCGGGTCGGTCGCGGATCAGGGCGTTACCTGGCGGTCACCGGGCTGCTGCTGGTGTTCACCGCCGTCCAGTTCGTGGTCGGCGGCAGGGGTGATCTCGCCGTCCACGTCCCCCTCGGTGTGGCGCTGTTCGGCGCCGGCGCGGTCCTGATGACACAGGTCTGGACGGCCCGCCCCGGAGCCGGGCGGGGCACCCCCATGTGACATCGGCGTCGCCGTCGAGTGCCTCAGTGTCGCCGAATCGATGGTGTAGCCCGCTACACCATCGATTCGGGAGAGCGGGCCCATGTGCCGGGTGCCCTCCCGAACCTAGATTCGTCAAGGTCAGAGGGGGATTTCACCCGGAGGGGATCATGACGACGATGACGGTCGAGGCGACCGCGCAGGCCGTGGGGCTGGAGGCGGTCACCAAGACCTACGGCTCCGTCCGGGCGCTGGACGGCGTCACGTGGACGTTCCCGCGCGGCGGGTTCACCGCGGTGATGGGGCCGTCCGGCTCGGGCAAGAGCACGTTCCTGCACTGCGCGTCCGGGCTCGACCGCCCGAGCGAGGGCACCGTCCGGATCGGCGGCGCGGACATCGGCCGGCTCGGCGAGACCAAGCGGACGCGGCTGCGCCGGGAGCGGATCGGGTTCGTGTTCCAGGCGTTCAACCTGATCCCGTCCATGGACGTCGAGCAGAACGTCACGCTGCCGCTCCGGCTCGCCGGGGCCGCCGCCGACCCGGCCTGGCTGCGCGAGGTGGTCGGGCGGGTCGGGCTCGCCGACCGGCTGGCGCACCGGCCGTCGGAGCTGTCCGGCGGGCAGCAGCAGCGCGCCGCCATCGCCCGCGCGCTGATCACCCGCCCGGAGGTCGTGTTCGCCGACGAGCCGACCGGCGCGCTCGACCCGCGCACCGCCCGCGAGGTGATGCGGCTGCTGCGCGAGGCCGTCGACCAGACCGGCCAGACGCTCGTGCTGGTGACGCACGACCCGATGGCGGCCGCGTGGGCCGACTCGGTGCTGTTCCTCGACCGCGGCCGGATCGTCGACGAGGTCGCCGACCCGTCCGCCGCCGCGATCATGAGCCGCTGGGAGTCGCTGTGAGGAGCCGGGGCGCGTTCACCGGGATCTTCGCGGCGCTGCTGTTCGCCGCCGCGCTGATCGGCGCGTGCGGGGTGCTGATCGAGTCGGCGTGGCGGGCGCACGGCCCGGTGGAGCGGTACGAGGCCGCCGCGGCCGTCGTCACCGGGCCGCGCAGCGTGTCCACCACGGTGAAGAAGCTCGGCGACCCGCCGGCGGAGGCGAGCCGGCCGGTGACCGAGCCGTCCCGGGTCCCGGCCGGCGCGGCGGAGCGGCTGCGGGCCGTTCCGGGTGTGCGGGCCGTCGTCGCGGACGTGTCGTTCCCCGTCCTGCTGCCCTCGGGCCGGACGCTGACCGGCCACGGCTGGGACTCCGCGGCCCTCCGCCCCTACGAGCTGAGCACCGGACGCGCCCCGCAGGCCGCCGACGAGGTCGTGCTGAGCCGCTCCGCCGGAGTCGCGCCCGGCACGACCGTCAAGGTGCAGACCAACGGCAAGCCGCGCCCCTACCGGGTCTCCGGCGTCGTGGGCGACGGCCCGGCCGCCGCGTTCTTCGCCCCGGCCACGGCGGCGGCGCTCTACGGCCACCCCGGACGCGCCGACGCCCTCGCCGTCATCGGAGACCCCGACACCGGCGACCTCCGGAAGGCCGCACCCGGCCTCACCGTCTCCACTGGGAAGGCGCGCGGCGACGTCGAGTCCCCGGCCGTGGCCGCCGCGCGTCCCGACATCCTGGAGATGGGCGCCTCGTTCGCCGGGGTCGCCGTGATGACCGCGCTGGTCGTCGTGGGCGGGCTGATCGTCCTGTCGGTGCGGGAGCGGGCGCGCGAGTTCGCGATGCTCCGCGCGATCGGCGCGACCCCGTGGCAGGTGCAGGGGCGGCTCGTCCGGGAGACGCTGCGCGTCGGGATCCCGGCCGCGCTGATCGGCGGCGCACTGTCGCTCGGGCTCGGCGCCGCGATGCTCACCGCGATGGGGCGCAAGGACGTCCTGCCGGACGGGTTCGGCCCGGCGCTCAGCCCGCTGCCCGCTCTCGCAGCGGTCGCGATCACGCTGCTCGCGGCCGTGGTGACATCGCTCCTCGCCTCCCTGCGGGTCACCCGGATCCGGCCCGTCGAGGCGCTGGGCGAGGCGGCCGTCGAGCCCGCCGACCTGCCCGGATGGCGGGTCGGCACCGGCGTCGTCTTCCTGATCATCGGGCTGGGCGCGCTCGGCTTCTCCGGCTCCACCTCCGGGCCGGCCGCGGTCGCCGCGGTCGGGGGGCTGGTGATGTCGCTGATCGTCGCGACCGCGTTCCTCGGGCCGCTGCTGGCGCGGCACGGCGCCCGCCTCCTCGGCGGCGCCGCCCAGGCGATCGCGCCCGTCACCGGGCGTCTCGCCCGGCACGGCAGCGCCGCCGCCGCGCTGCGCGCCGGGTCCATCATCACACCGGTCGCGCTGGCCGTCGCGTTCGCCGGCACCCAGCTGTTCGCGCAGACGACCGTCGTCCACGCGACGACCGGGCAGGCGGCGGCCGG
The DNA here is from genome assembly GCF_013364275.1 of Actinomadura sp. NAK00032. NCBI lineage: Bacteria > Bacillati > Actinomycetota > Actinomycetes > Streptosporangiales > Thermomonosporaceae > Actinomadura > Actinomadura sp. NAK00032. The sequence goes on from NZ_CP054932.1 coordinate 909,307, forward strand.
GAGCCGGGCCGACCAGGTCGTCGTGTCGGCGGGGCCGGGCCTCCCGCCGGACACCGCCGAGGCCGTCCGCCGCGTCCCCGGCGTCACCGCCGCGACGCCCGTCAACCGCACCACCGTGGTCATGAAGATCAAGGAGATGGGCGACGAGGAGCTGACCTCGCTGCCCGCGCGCGGCCTCGGCGCGGACGCCGAGGCCACCATTGACCCGAAGGTCACCTCCGGCCGTCTCCGCGACCTGCGCGGCAACACCGTCGCGCTCAGCCGCAACGCGGTCGGCGGCCGGCACGTCGGCGACACCGCGCCGCTGTGGCTCGGCGACGGCACCCGGATCGACGCCCGTATCGTCGCCGTCTACGACCGCGACCTCGGCTTCGGCGACGTCCTGCTGCCCCGCGACCTGGTCGCCGCCCACACGGCCACCGGGCTGGACGACCACGTCCTCGTGCGCGGCAAGGCCGACCTGAGCGCCGCCACGTCCGCCTACGCCGGAGTCCAGGCGATCGACCGCGACGCCCATGACGAGGCCCTGTCGGAGGAGATCCGGCTCCAGGGCTTCTTCAACCTGGTCGTCGTCGCCGCCATCGGCGGGTTCATCGCGATCGGGCTCATCACCACGCTGGCCCTCGCCACCGCCGCGCGCCGCCGCGAGTTCGGGCTGCTGCGGCTGGTCGGCACGACCCGGGGGCAGGTGCTGCGGATGCTGCGCCTGGAGGCCGCCATCATCCTCGGCACCGGCACCGCGATCGGCATCACCATCGCGACCGTGACGCTCATGGCCTTCGCCATGGCGGTCACCGGCGTCCCGCTGCCCGCCGTCTCACCGGCCGCGTGCGCGGCCGTCCTCCTCGGGGTCGCCGGCTCCGGCACCGCCGCGATCCTCCTCCCGGCACGGGCGATGCTGCGCCGCCGCACCTCCCCGTCCGTCCACTGAAGACCCGACCAGAACCTCCGTTCCACGGAGAAGACCCGTCCCACCGAGAAGACGCGTCCCACCGAGAAGACCCGTTCGGACCCGAGACAAGAAAGCAGGGCACTCCCATGGGCAACAGCCTGCGCTGGACCATCGTCGCCGTCCTCCTCGCGATCAACGTGGTGGTGAGCGTCGCGTTCGCCGACACCTGGCTGTCGATCACCGTCAACGCCGTCACCGGCCTGGGGGCCATCGCCCTGGTCGTCGACTACTTCGTCCGTGGCCGCCGCCGCACCTGACCGGCGGTGCGCGATGCCCGTGTCAGGACGCCTCGCGCGCCTCGCCGACGGCCCGGACGAGCTCGTCGAGGTCGGCGGGCGCGGTGCGGTGGCTGATGACGCAGGCGCGGAGCGCGGCGCGCCCGTCCAGCCGCACGGGGCTGATCCACGCGCGGCCGCCCTCGACGACCCGGCGGGCGAGCGCCTCGTGGTGCTCCCACGCCCCGGTGCCGGGGTCGGCGAAGCAGACGACGGGCAGCGGGGTGTCGTTGACGATGTCCCAGCCGGCCGCCGCGAGCGAGCCGCGGAGCGCGTCCGCGAGGGCGGCGTCGCGTTCGAGCTGCTCGGCGTACCCGGCGCGGCCCGCGACGGCGAGGCCCAGGAACAGCTTGAGACCCATGAACCGGCGCGACCACTGCTGGCTGGACGTGTACGGGTCGGCGGTGCCGGGGATCTCGGCCGGCATGTAGGACGCGGTGACCCGGAACGTCTCCGCGAGGCCCTCCGCGTCCGTGCACAGGAAGGCCCCGGCGCCCATCGGGACGCTCAGCCACTTGTGCGCGTCCACCGTGATCGAGTCGGCGCGCTCGATGCCCGCCAGGGCGGGCCGCAGCCGGTCCGACAGCGCCGCCGCGCCGCCGTAGGCGGCGTCGGCGTGGAGCCGCAGCCCCAGGTCGCGGCACAGGTCGGCGAGGCCGTGCAGCGGGTCGACGACCCCGGCGGCCGTGGTCCCGGCGGTCGCGACGACGAGGAACGGCAGGTCGCCGTCCGCCCGGTCGGCGGCCACCCGTTCGGCGAGGGCTCCGGTGTCCATCCGCAGGTCCGGCCCGACCGGGACGAGCCGGACGGCGTCCCGCCCGAGGCCCGCGGCGTGCGCGATCTTGAGCCAGGCGAGATGGCTCTCCGCCGACGCGTACATCACCGGACGGCCCGGCAGCGCCCGCAGCCCCTCCTCGCCGTACCGCGGCCAGGTCCGCGTGAGCGCCAGCAGCACGGCGGTCATGTTCGCCTCGGCGCCGCCGCTGGTGAACGACCCGGCGACCGCCGCGGGCGGGTAGCCGAGCCGTCCGCCCAGGAAGCGCAGCAGATGCGCCTCGATCTCGACGGCCGCGGGCGCGTGCGACCAGGCGGCGAGCTGCGGGTTGAACGCGGCGGCGAGCGTCTCCCCGACGACGCCCATCGGCGCCGGCGTCGGGTTGAACAGGCCGAAGTAGCGCGGGTGGGTCGTGTGGACGGTGGTCGCCCGCAGCATCCGGGCCACGTCGTCGACCACGCCCTCGGCGGCTGCCGGACGGTCGAAGTCGTACGCCCTGATCGCGTCCCTGAGCGCCTTCAGGTCCCGGGCGCCGACCGGCTCGCTCACCGCCCGCTCGGGGAGCCGCTCGCGCTCGTCTTCCAGGAGGTCCACGACATGCCGCCACATCGCCTCGGCGGCCGCTCGGGAAGGGGCGAGGGAGGCGCGTCCGATGGGGAATCCATGCATGACCCGACCTTCGCGCCCGGGCGGCGACCGGGCCAAGTGGCAGCAATGACCATTAGCGCAAAATAAGTGACATCGTGACGGCTAGAGTGGCGGCATGCACACGCTCGCGGTCGCCGTCACCGACGGGGTGCCGATCTTCGAACTGGCCATCCCGTGCGAGGTGTTCGGCTACGAACGGCCGGGCCTCGCCGACGCGTGGTACGACTTCCGGCTCTGCGCCGCGCCCGGCACCCGCACCGCTGCCGGGTTCGCCCCGGGCACCCGCTACGGCCTCGACGCGCTGGCCTCGGCCGACACCGTCGTGATCCCGGCCTGCGCGAGCGTCGTCGACGAGCAGCCGCCCGACCTGGTCGAGGCCGTCCGCGCGGCACACGCGGGCGGCGCCCGCATCGTCTCGCTGTGCACCGGAGCGTTCGTCCTCGCCGCCGCCGGACTGCTGGACGGACGCCCCGCGACGACCCACTGGATGCACGCCGAGCAGCTCGCCGCCCGCCACCCGGAGGTCAGGGTGGACGCGTCCGTCCTCTACATCGACGACGGCGACATCCTGACCAGCGCGGGCACCGCCGCCGGGCTCGACCTGTGCCTGCACGTCGTCCGCAACGACCACGGCGCCGCCGTCGCCGGCGCGCTCGCCAAGCGCCTCGTCATGCCCGCGCACCGGCCCGGCGGCCAGGCGCAGTACATCGACGCGCGGGCCGTCCACGACGCCGGCGACCTGGGGCCGCTCCTCGACTGGGCCCGCCGCCATCTGGACGAGCCGCTGACCGTCGCCGCGCTGGCCCGCCGCGCCAACGTCACGTCCCGGACGCTGATCCGCCGCTTCCACGCCGCCACCGGGACGACGCCCATGGCCTGGCTGCGCGGCATCCGCATCGACCACGCCCGCGAGCTGCTGGAGACCACGGCGCTGCCCGTCGACCAGATCGCCGAACGCTCCGGCCTGGGCGGCCCCGCCAACCTCCGCCACCACTTCACCCGCGTCGTGGGCGTCCCCCCGACCGCCTACCGCCGCGCCTTCTCGTCCTGACCCGGCGGGCCCCGGCCCTGTTCAGCGGCTCAGCAGGAGCGTTCAGCGGCTCAGCGTGGTCGCCTGCTCCAGGCGGGACAGCTTCTCGGGGTTGCGGACGAGGTAGAACCCGGTGATGAGGCCGTTCTCGACGCGGACGGTCATGACGGTGTCGGTTTCGCCGTCCAGCCGGATGACGAGCCCCGGCATGCCGTTGACCTGGACGGGCACGAGCGACACCTCGGCGTGGAGCCCCCTGAGGCCGCGCTCGACCAGGCGGCTGACCTTGTCGGATCCCACGATGGGCCGCGGCACGGTCCGGCGGATGCCGCCGCCGTCGCTCAGGAGGACGACGTCCGGGGCGAGGATGTCGAACAGGTGCTGCAGGTCGCCGGTCTCGACCGCCCGCTGGAAGGCGGCGAGCGCCGCCTGCGTCTCGGCCACCGACACGGCGTCGCGCGGCCGGCGCTCCGCGACGTGCGAGCGGGCCCGGTGGGCGATCTGCCGGACGGCGGCCGAGTTCTTCCCGACGGCTTCGGCGATCTCGCCGTAGGGCAGGTCGAACACCTCGCGCAGGACGAACACCGCGCGCTCGGTCGGCGTCAGCGTCTCCAGGACCAGCAGCATCGCCATCGAGACGTTGTCGGCGAGCTCGACGTCGTCGGCGACGTCGGGTGTGGTCAGCAGCGGCTCGGGCAGCCACGAGCCGACATAGTTCTCCTTGCGGCGGCCGAGCACGCGCAGCCGGGACAGCGCCTGGCGGGTGGTGATCCGCACCAGGTAGGCGCGGTGGTCGCGGATGGTGCCGAGGTCGACGTTCACCCAGCGCATCCAGGTCTCCTGGAGGACGTCCTCGGCGTCGACGGCCGAGCCGAGCATCTCGTAGGCGACGGTGAACAGCAGGTTCCGGTGGGCGACGAACGCCTCCGTGGCCGGGTCGATCCGCTCGCTCATCTCTGGCTCCCACCTGCCTGTCTCCAACAGAGCTACACGCACGAGACGCCCGTTCCCGCCGTTTTGTGACATCGGCGTCCAGTGGGACACGTCACACCGCCGGGCTGTCACAGCGGGCCGTCCTCCCGGCATCTCGTGGTCGTCAGGACGCCGCGCGACGATCCGCGCGGCGCGCGACGCAGACGAGTGAGGACGAAACCATGTCGAACACGAAGGCGCCGCCCCCGGCGGCCTTCCCGCGCCGCTGGGGGGCGCTGGTCTTCATCGGGCTGGCCCAGCTCATGCTCATGCTGGACGCCACCGTGGTGAACATCGCGCTGCCCTCCATGCAGGGAGATCTGGCGATCTCCGACGGCGACCGGCAGTGGATCATCACCGCCTACACGCTGGCGTTCGGCGGGCTGCTGCTGCTCGGCGGGCGGATCGCGGACTACACCGGACGCAAGCGGGCGTTCCTGATCGCCCTGGTCGGGTTCACGGCCGCGTCCGCGCTGGGCGGCGCGGCGGGCAACTTCGAGATGCTGCTGATCGCCCGTGCCGCGCAGGGCGCGTTCGGCGCGCTGCTCGGTCCGACCGCGCTGTCGCTGTTGACGGTGATGTTCACCGAGCCGAAGGAGCGCGCCAAGGCGTTCGGCATCTGGGGCGGGATCGCCGGCGCGGGCGGCGCGTTCGGGCTGCTGGCCGGCGGGGCGCTGACCGACTACCTGGACTGGCGCTGGTGCCTGTACATCAACATCCCGATCGCCCTGGCCGCGGCCATCGGCGGGTACCTGATGCTGCCCGGGGCGCGGCGCGAGGGCGGGGCGCGGTTCGACATCCCCGGCGTGCTGCTGGTCACCGGCGGCCTGGTCGCGATCGTGTACGGCACGGGCCGCGCCGAGTCGGACGGCTGGGGCTCGGCGACGATCATCGGCCTGCTGGCCGGTGGCGCCGTGCTGCTCGCCGCGTTCGCGGTCGTCGAGACCCGGGTGGCGCAGCCGCTGCTGCCGCTGCGCGTGGTCGCCGACCGCACCCGGGGCTCGGCCTACCTGGCCGTGGCCGTCGTCGGCGCGGGCATGTTCGCCGCGTTCCTGTTCATGACCTACTACCTGCAGGTCGTCAAGGGGTACTCGCCGATCAGGACGGGCGTGGCCTTCCTCCCGATGACGGGGGCGGTCCTGGTGTCGGCGGGCGGGCTCGCCTCGCGGCTGCTGCCCAAGGTCGCGCCGCGGCTGCTGATCGTCCCCGGGATGCTCCTCGGCGCCGCCGGCATGCTGTGGATGCTGCGGCTGGACCCCGGGACGTCCTACGCGTCCGGTGTGCTCGTCTGCCAGCTCGTGTTCGGCCTCGGCGCCGGGATGATCATGCCGGTGGCCATGAACTACGCCACGCACGGCGTGGACCCGCGCGACGCGGGCGTGGCCTCCGCGAGCGTGAACACCTCGCAGCAGGTCGGCAGCTCGATCGGCATCGCGCTGCTCAACACCATCGCCACCAGCACGACCGCCGACTACCTGGCCGAGCACGGCCCGAACCCCGCCATCGCCAAGCTGGCGCTGGTGGAGGGCTTCGGGGCGGCCGGCATCTGGGCGGCGGGCATCCTCCTCTGCGGCGCGCTGATCGTCGCGCTGCTGATGAACACCCCGCGTCCGGGAGGGAAGGCCCCGGCCGCCACCGCCACCGCCACCGCCGCCCCGGCGGACGGCGCCGAGGGCGTTGAGCCGCTGCCCGCGCACACCTGATCTCGGAGTGCACCTGATCTCGGAGTGCGCAGGGTTGAGGGGGTGTATGCGCCGCCGCGCTGCTGCGGCGGCGCAGCGCCTCGGGCCCTGGGGCCTGCGGATCTGGGCTAGAAGACGGGTGTGCCGTCCCTGGTCAGGCGCCAGTTCTCGGTGTGGAACGCCGCCGGGTCGATGGTTCCGGCGGCGGAGGCGTACTCGACGATCGCCTCGCGGATCGCCACCTGGGCGTTGTAGACGACCTCGGCGGTGGTGATGTGCGGGAAGCCGCCGCCGCCCGATTGGCGGTAGTTGTTCACCGCCACCACGAACCGCTGGTCGGGTGTGACGGCCGTGCCGTCGTAGGACAGGCCGGTGATGCGGGAGCCCTCCGGCTTGGCGATGTCGACGTCGTAGGTGACGCCGGAGAACTGGTCGTAGTTGTAGTCGGGGCGGCTGTCGGCGTTCGTCCATGAGGCCGGGGCGACGGGGGCGTCCGCCGCGACCTGCTTGAAGTACTGGGCGGAGTACTCCAGGTAGTCCTTGATCTGGGCGCCGGTGAGGACGCTCGCCATCAGGGTGTTGTCGTAGATGTACAGGCCCGCGATGTCCCGGATGGTGACCTTCCCGGCGGGGAACGTGGCGGCGCGGCTGAAGGGGGCCGCGATCGACACCACGGGAAGCGACGCGTGCTCCGAGCCGGCGAGGGCGTCCCTCACTTTCGCGGTCTGGACGAGATGGACGTAGTCGAGGATCGCGGTGTCCTTCCAGCAGGACTCCGCCGCCGACATCTCCTCGGTGGAGGTCGCCACCTCCTTGTTCACGTACGCGACGACCGCGTCGTGCTGCTTCTTGACGAGGGTGACGAGCGCCGGGTCCTCCTGGACGGTGTTCGTGTTCACCGCCGTCGCCGACTTGCCGGTGACCTTCCACCGGCCGCGCTCGTGGCGCAGGGTCAGGTCGAAGACCGACAGGCGCTCGCCCCAGCATTTCGGCTCGCTCATCACGACGGTCCGGCCGGTGGCCTTGTTCGTGACGAAGCGCTCGGGGATCTCCAGGTGCGCGTGCCCGAACAGGATCGCGTCGATGCCGGGCACCTGCTCGGCCACCAGGGCGGACGCGTTCTCGACGGGCAGCGCGTCGCCGTAGGACGAGGTGCCGCTGTCGCCCGAGTGGGCGCTGACGATCACGACGTCGGCGCCCTGCGCGCGGATGACCGGCACCCAGCGCCGGGCCGTCTCGACCAGGTCGAGGAAGTCGAGCCTGCCGGAGACGTTCGCCTTGTCCCAGATCGCGATGCCCGGGTTCGTCAGGCCGAGCAGGCCGACGCGGATCGGCGGGTACCCCCGGACGTGCATCCGCTTGATCATGTACGGGCGGTAGGCGGGGCGGCGGGTGCCCGCCCGGACGGCGTTGGCGGCGAGCACCGGGGCGTCCAGCTGGCGGATCCAGGCGTCCAGGAACGGGATGCCGTAGTTGAACTCGTGGTTGCCGAGGGCCACGGCGTCGTAGCCGATGGCGTTCATCTGGCCGGCGATCGGGTGCGTCTCGCCGGTCTCGGTGATCGGCTCGACGGTGGCGTAGTAGAAGCCGAGCGGAGTGCCCTGGATGGTGTCGCCCGCGTCGAAGAGGAGGGTGCGGTCGCGTCCCCGCGCGGCGCGGATCTCGTTGACCAGGCTGGAGACGCGCGCCAGGCCGACCACGTTGCCGTCGCGGTCGGCGTACTCGGCGTCCTTGTAGTAGTCCCAGTTGACCGCGTGGCTGTGGATGTCGGACGTGCCCATCACGGTGATCGTGACCGACTTGCCGTGGCGGGCGGGCGTTGCGGCCTGCGCGGCGGCCTGCGCGGTGGTCTCCGCGGCGGCGGTGCCGGGCCAGCCCGCGAGGGTGAGGGCGCTCGCGGCGGTCAGCCCGCCGAGGACCTGCCTGCGGCTGATCCCGCCGCCGCTCGGGGTGCGGCCGGGATCGTCGCCCGCGTCGTCCGGTACCCGGCATGAGCACCAGCGCGGCTGTGGATTCTCCATGGCGCACCCGTTCCTTCCGCAGGGGGACGGCAGAACGATAGGCCCGTCGCTCGGATCGGCAGTCGGTGAGATCTTCCGATCCTGGGGGACATTCGTTGGCACTCTCCGCCAAACGCGGGCGCGTCCGAAGGGGGATGGAGGGGAGGGGCGCGCCGGTGTGGTCTGGATCACAGAAGGCGTCCAATGTCCCAGTAGATCACTCTAAAACCAGTTTCTTGCTGTTCCGCCACTGTTGCCGGGTATGAGGTTTCGTGTTCCTCTATTTAGGACGTTGTCCGGTTGCGTGATGTCGCCGGCCGATTCCACGGCCGCCGCCCGTCCGCCGCCGTCCAACCGCCCGCCACTAGCCGCCACCAGCCGACATTCAGCCGCCCAGCCACCGACGACGCACGCACGCAGCGACAGCGGAGGGTCCGGATGCGCAAGGAGACGCTGGAGAGCTTCGTCCTCGGGGACGTACTCCGGTCACAGGCGCAGGTACATCGAAGACGGCCGTTCCTGAAGTTCCGGGACGGGGAGGTCACCTACGGCGAGGTCGACGCCGCCGCCGACCGGCTCGCCCGGTCCCTGTCGGGCGCCGGGATCCGGCGCGGCGACCACGTGGGCGTGATGCTGCCCAACTGCGCCGACTTCGTCCACATCGTGTTCGCACTGGCACGGCTGGGCGCCGTCGCCGTGCCGATCAACATCGCCTACAAGCACGAGCTGCTCCGGCACGTCCTGGACAGCTCCGACTCCGGCTGGCTCATCATCGACGGCCCGTACGCCGAGCGCGTCACGGACATCGCCGAGCGGCTGCCGAAGCTCGGCGGCGTCCTCGTCCGCGACGCCGCCGCGGCCGGGGTGCTGCTCGACCGGCTCGGCAAGCCCGCCCGCGACCTGGGCTCCCTGCGCGACGAGGGCGGCACCGTGGACGTGAAGGTCGGCTTCGGCGACCTGCAGGCGATCATGTACACGTCCGGGACCACGGGGCCGTCCAAGGGCGCGATGGTCCCGCACGCGCTGGCGCTGACCTGCGCGTACGACTCGCTCGACTTCCTCGACCGGTGGGGCAAGACGGTCTACTGCCCGCTGCCGCTGTTCCACGCGGCGGCGCTGTGGGACGGCATGCTGTCGGCCCTGCTCGGCGGCGGGTCCATCGCGATCGTCGAGCGGTTCAGCGCGTCCCGGTTCTGGGACGACGTGCGCCGCTTCGACGCGCAGGTCTGCATGAGCGTGTTCTCGATGATCCCGATCCTGCTGAACCGGCCGCCGACGTCGCGCGACCGCGACCACCGGCTGGAGACGTTCTACATGGGCAAGTCGAACCTCGACGAGCCGATGCGGGAGCGGTTCGGCGTCCGGTCGGTGGAGACCTACACCAGCACCGAGGCGGGCATCGCGACCGGCAGCCCGTACGGGGAGTGGCGGGTCGGCTCGTGCGGGCAGGCGCACGACGAGCGGTTCCACGTCGCCGTGGTGGACGAGCAGGACCGCGAGCTCGGGCCGGGGGAGCCCGGCGAGCTGGTGCTGCGGCCGCGGCAGCCGTTCGTCCTGACGACCGGCTACTACGGCAACTGGGAGGCGACCACCCATTGCTTCAGGAACATGTGGTTCCACACCGGGGACCGGGTATGGCGCGATGAGGACGGGTACTTCTACTTCCTCGACCGGATGAAGGACGCGATCCGCCGGCGCGGGGAGAACATCTCGGCCTTCGACCTGGAGACGGAGATCAACCAGCACCCGGCCGTCCTGGAGTGCGCCGCGATCGGCGTGCCCTCGGAACTGGAGGACGAGGACATCAAGGTGTCGATCGTGGTGCAACCCGATACCGGGCTCGACCCGCACGAGCTGGTCGCCTACTGCGAGGAGCGGCTGCCGCGCTCGATGGTGCCCCGGTACGTCGAGTTCGTGGACGCCCTGCCGCGCACTCCCACCGACAAGGTCGCCAAGTACAAGCTGCGCGCGCAGGGCGAGTCCGGCATCACCGAGACGACCTGGGACCGCGAGGCGGCGGCGGGCGGCCGGGCGGCGGACGGTCGCGAGGCCGCCGGGCGGGTGGCGGACGGTCCTGGAGCCGGGGAGGCGGGCGGCCGGTGAACTGGGAGGACACGCCGGAGCAGGCCGCCTTCCGCGCGGAGGTGCGGGCGTTCGTCGAGGAGCGGTTCCCCGCGTCGTACCGTCCGGCCGGGGACGAGGAGCAGAGCCTCGAACCCGAGGACGTCGCGGGCTACAACTGGCCGGTCGACCGGGTCTCGGACGATCCGGGGCGGCGCGAGGGCGCGCGGGCGTGGGCGGCGGCGCTGGCCGAGCGCGGCTGGATCGCGCCGCACTGGCCGGCCGAGTACGGCGGTGCGGGGCTGTCGCCGCTGGAGGAGTTCGTCCTGCACGAGGAGATGATGCGGGCGCGGGTGCCGACGGTGAACGGCATCGGCGCGTTCCTCCTCGGGCCGACGCTGCTGGTGCACGGCACGGAGGAGCAGAAGGCGCGGCACCTGCCCGCGATCGCCTCGGGTGAGGCGACATGGGCGCAGGGGTTCTCCGAACCGGGATCGGGCTCCGACCTGGCCTCGCTGCGGACGCGCGCCGTCCGGGACGGGGACGTCTACGTCGTGGACGGCCAGAAGGTGTGGACGTCCCTCGGCCAGTACGCCGACTGGCTGTTCGTGCTCGTCCGAACCGACCCGGATGCGGAGAAACCACACCGGGGCATCACGTTCCTGCTCATCGAGGCGGACGCGCCGGGTGTCACCGTCCGTCCCATCACCGACATCCGTGGCGCGGCGCCGTTCTGCGAGATCTTCTTCGAGGGCGTCCGGGTGCCGGTGGCGAACCGGGTCGGCGAGGAGAACCGCGGCTGGTACGTGGCGATGAGCGCGCTCGGCTTCGAGCGCGCCGGGATCGGCGCCACGATCAAGTACGAGCAGGCCCTGGAGGATCTGGTCACCTACCTGCGGTCGCCGGACGGGCAGCGGTTCGCCCGCACCACGCCGACGCTGCGGCAGGAGATCGCGCGGCGGCGGACGGAGATCCGCGTCCTGTACAACCTGGCCCGCTACACCGTCTCGCGGCAGGCGGCGGGCGATGAACCCGACTTCGAAGCGTCCATCAACCAGCTCTTCGGTGCCGAGCTTCACCAGCGCCTAGCCCGCACCGGCGCGCGCGCGTTCGGACGTTCAGCCGCGCTGTGGGGCCGTGAGGGCGCCCCACTGGACGCCGTCTTCACGCACATGTGCCGCGACTCGGTGGCGTCCACCTTCCTCGGCGGCACCACCGAGATCCAGCGCAACGTCATCGCGACCCGGGGCCTGAACCTGCCCCGCAGCTGACGTCCACCCATGTATCCACCCCACCGGGAGGAGATCCACCGATATGCCCGACGAGAACGGTCTGTCCGAGGAGAACGCCCTGTCCGGCGAAAACGCTGTGTCCGGCGAGAACGCCTATGAGACCGTCGACCTGCGGATCGAGGAACGCGTCGCCTGGCTGACGCTGAACCGGCCGGAGAAGCTCAACGCGCTGACGCCCACCACCATGACGGAGCTGCGCGACATCTTCCGGAGCATCGACGACGACGAGGACGTCTGCGTGGTCGTGCTGCGCGGCGCCGGCGAGCGCGCGTTCTGCGCCGGGATGGACCTGGCCTGGTCGGAGAAGCTGACCCCGCGCGAGCGGATCGAGCAGGGGCGGCTCGGCGAGAAGACGTTCGCGATGATGGAGCGGCTGTCGGTGCCGGTGATCGCGGCCGTGCACGGGTACGCGGTCGGCGGCGGCCTGGAGCTGGCGCTCGCGGCCGACTTCATCATCGCCTCCAGCGACGCGAAGATGGGGCTCGTCGAGATCACGCTGTCGGCGCGCCCGCCGTTCCGGCCGAAGATGACCGAGGACGGCGACCCCGACCAGCCCGAGTTCGGCGGATCCGCGCCCGGGTGGGGCGGGGTGAAGCGGCTGCCGGACCGGATCGGCAAGGCCCGCGCCAAGGAACTGCTGTTCACCGGCGCCCGCATCGACGCCGACCGCGCGCTCCAGCTGGGCCTCGTCAACGACGTGTACCCGGCGGACGAGTTCGACAAGCGGATCGGCGAGCTGGCCGAGCGCATCGCCGCGATGAACCGCTACAACCTGCGTCTCGTCAAGGAACTCGTCACGTACGGCTACGACTGGATCGAGCCGCACCCGAGCTAGGCCGGCTGGGCCGGGCTGGGGCAGGACTTTCGGTCGTAGGGCTAGGAGGGCCAGTGCAGATCTATCGCATCGATCACGTCGCGCAGGTGACGCCCGACCTCGACGCGCAGGTGGCGCTGCTGGAGGGGTTGTTCGGGTTCCGGCGCGTCCGGAGCTGGGACAACCCGGGCGAGGGCGTGCGCGGCACGCGGCTGGAGATCCCGGGGAGCCGGGGGCAGGCATGGGAGGTCGTCGCGCCGTCCGGTGACGGTTCGTCCTTGCAGACGTGGCTGGACGAGCACGGCGGGCGTCCCGGGCTGCACCATGTCGGCGCCGAGGTTCCCGACCTCGAAGCCGTCCAGGCGGACTTCGAGGTGCGCGGCATCAAACCGACGGACGGGGCGCGCGGGCGGTGGCTGGAGGCGTCGCTGAGCCCGCCCGAGCACGGGCCGGGGGTGCTGTGGCGGCTCCGCGGGCCGGGCAGCCTCGACATGTGCGGCGACTCGTCCGACGCCGCCGTGCTCGGTGGGCCGGGGGCCTCGGAGTCGGGGGCCTCGGAAGGGCCGTCGCTCGGCGTCGTGGCGCTCGACCACATCTGCCAGGCGTTCCACGACCGCGACGTGCTGGCCGGCTGGTACCGCGAGCTGGCCGGGTTCGTGCAGGTGTGGCGGACGCCGGACGACGAGCACCCCGACATGGCCGACCTCGTCCTGAACATCCCCGGCTCGGCCATCTGCTGGGAGGTGATCATGCCGCGCGGCGAGGACTCGTTCATCGAGCGGTTCCTCGCGAAGGGCGGCCCCGGCGCCCACCATGTCACCTTCGAGGTGGACGACTGGGACAAGGCGATGGCCGCCTGCGAGCACCACGGCACGCCCACCTTCGACGACGAGGACGGCGTCACCGACGGCGCGGCCTGGAAGCACACGTTCATCCACCCGAAGCACACCGGCGGCGTCCTCGTCCAGCTGTTCTGGGAGGAGCGGCCCGGGGTGTGGGTGCGCTCGGACAAGGTGCCGCCGCGATGGACCTGAGCCTGACCGAGGACCAGGAGCTGATCGCCTCCACCGCCCGCGAGGTCCTGGCGTCCCGCGCCGAGACCGCCGGAGCGCGGGCGATGGACGGCGACCCGGCCGGCTACTCGGCCGCGCTGTGGAAGGAGATGGTGGAGCTCGGCTGGACGGGCCTCGCCTTCCCCGAGGAGCACGGCGGCGTGGGCGGCGACTTCCTGGACGTGTGCCTGCTGTTCGAGCAACTGGGCTACGCGCAGGTTCCGAGTCCGTTGCTGGTGTCGGTCGCTTGCTGCGGGCTGCCGGTTGCGCGTTTCGGGACACCGGAACAGAAGGAGCGCTGGCTGCGCGTCATTGCGGACGGTCAGGTCGTCACTGCCGCGCCCTTGCCTTGGGACCGTCCGGGGGAGGGGCCCGTTGCGGTGCGGGATGGCGACGCCTTCGTGGTCAGCGGGACGGCCACGTTCGTGCCGTACGCGGCGTCCGCTGAGAACATCCTGGTGGTGGCGCGGCTCGACGATGAACCGCATGCCTTCTGGGTGGACGCCTCGGACGTCGCGCTGCACCCGGTGGAGACGATCGGCGCCGACCGTCCGTGTCATGTGGAACTGGACGGCGTCCGGGCTTTGGACGTTCTCGGGCCCGATGCGGCGAAGGCCGTTTCGCTGTTCGGGGCGGCGGCGACATGCGCGGAAATGGTGGGCGCGGCGCAACACGTCCTGGACATGACGGTGCAGTACGCGACAGAGCGCGAGCAGTTCGGACAGGCCATCGGGTCTTTCCAGGCCGTCCAGCACCATTGCGCGAACATGGCGATCGATGTGCTGGGGTCGAGGTTCATCGCGTACGAAGCCATCTGGCGGCTGTCGGCGAACTGGGACGCCGGGCAGGAAGTGGCGATGGCGAAGGCGTGGGTGAGCGAGGCGTACGAGCGGGTGTGCGCGCTGGGTCATCAGGTGCACGGGGCCATCGGCTTCACCCAGGAACATGACCTGCACTTGTTCTCCGAGCACGCGATGACGGCGTCCCTTTCGTTCGGTGACGCCGACCTGCACTACGAGAACCTGGCCGCAGACCTCCACCTCGACTGAGGGCAGACGGAAAGCCCGGCCGGACCTGCCCCCCGGCCGGGCTTTCTGTGCGTGCTGTATCGCTGGTTGGCGACAGTGGATGGCTGATCGATTCGTTCGACGTTTCTGCTCGGCCGGTTGCGCTCTGGTGAAATCGCTCAGGGTGTGCGCATGGCTGAGGTCTTTTTTCTACCGATATTAGTGCGGCTCGGGTGGTGGACGGCTGAGGTGACCTTCCGAAGGCGGCCACGCCCGTTTCTGTTTCCGCCGGTTGCTGTCACGTTGGTTGCTGTAGTGGGCTGGGGAATGTCTTTTACGTGTCAGGTTGGTGCGCGGTGCGCTCTGCCCGCGCTTCGCGCGGACGGTGGCGGCGGGGCCGATCGTGGTCGGGGACCGCGCGCGAAGCGCGCGCGGCTGGGCCGAACCACGCGCAGCCCTTTCGATAACGACACTCCCCAACCCCACTACCGCAACCAACGTGACCTCAGCCGGTGGCGGGCGGAGGTGTGTGCACGTGCCCGCAGGGGCCACCGCAACTGTCCACCTGCAGCAACCACACTCACCCGATAAAGCCGTGCTCAGCCACAGCCGACCGTTGGATGATCACAAAGCGGCAGGAGCGTCCTTTCGACAGCCGGATGCCGGATGCCGGAAAAGAATCTTGATGGCATTTTGCGTCATGTCCAAAATGCCTGCAATGTAACTGGAGAGGTGTCATATAATTGAGTCGAGGAGTTGAAGGGAGGTGAATCACGATGCCGGCGGTTGTAGAGATGGTCGAAATCATGAGCGACAGCGACCAGCGGGAACGGAAACCGGAATCGAAACGCGAATGGGAAGATCGAGAGTGGTTCCCTCCCGGCCCGCAGCTCGCGGTCTGCCTGTCCGGCGGAAAAGAGCGCCTGGCGGATCTGACCGATGACGAACTGCTCCAGGTGGCCGCCGCCGCGCGCCGCCAGACCTCCTGGGCGCAGGCCCGGGAGTTGGCCGCCCTCGCCGAATTGTCGCGGCGCCGCACCGACGCCGAAGACGACGGCGACCCCGACTACCGCATCCTGTCCGCGCACGAGTCGGTCACCGAAGAGGTCGCCGCCGCGCTGACAGTCACGGGCAATACCGCAGCCACCTTGGTCCACCTGGCCGGGCGCCTCGCAGGCCCCCTGGCGGCGACGGGCAGCGCCCTGGAGACCGGTCGGATCGATCTGGCAAAAGCCCGTGTCATCTGCGACGCCGCCGACAACATGCCGGACGAGGTCGCCGAACACCTCGAAGCCGCCGCGCTGGAGAAGGCGTCCGACCAGACCACCGGCCAGCTCCGCCGCCGACTCAAGCGGATCGCCAACCGGCTGGCCCCGGCCGCCGCAGAGGAACGCAAGCGAGAAGCCGTCCGCAACCGGCGGCTCGAACTGTGGAACACCCCGTCCGGAACGACGGATCTGGCCCTGTGCGACCTCGCCCCTGAGGACGCCCACGCCATCTACAACAAGATCACCGCCGCCGCCCACGGCATGAAGCAGGACGGCGACACCCGCCCTCTCCCTCAGCTCCGTGCCGACCTGGCCACACTCCTCCTCTCCGGCACCGAACTCCCCACCGCCATCCGGACGCTGTTCACCCAGCCCGGCGTCCACCCATCGCCCGCGGCCGCTGACCCGAAACCAACGGCGATCGTCGCCGAACCGGCCGAGCACCCGGTTGTTCGCGACCTCGCAGCCATGGTCGAGCAGAGACTCGCCCACGTCCGCGCTCGGGTCCCTCGGCGTGCACTCCCCGCCGCGATCGCGGCCGCCGTGCAGCGCATCCACGACCAGCTCGCCGACGCGCGGGATGCGGTCTGCCAGGCAGGAGACGAGGTCCACGGCCGCCCCGGCTACCGTCCGTCGGCCGCGATGCGCCGCGAAGTGCTGGCCCGCCACACCATCTGCGTGTATCCCAGCTGCAACCGGGACGCGCACCGCTGCGACCTCGACCACACCATCCCGTGGCGCCCCGGAACCACCTGCCGCTGCAACCTCGCCCCGCTCTGCAGACGCCACCACCGCCTCAAACAAACCCCCGGCTGGACGCTCCACCAGATCTGGCCAGGGCTCATGCTGTGGACAACCCCGTCCGGCAACTGGCACATCGTCCGCCCAGACCGGCTGTAACCACCGCCACCACAGAGCCAACCCATCGGACGACCCGTACCGCCCCGGCCCGCCCGGGCACAGCGATATGCCAGCCCGATGCGCCGCACCTCGTCCCTCTCCGCACCGTGACGACCACACGGGGCCAGCCCTTCGGACGAGTCGTACCGCCCTGGTCCGGCCCGCTGAGCGAGATGCCCTGGCCGATTTGCCGCACCGCCGTCTCCGTCGGCTCGGCAATGTCACGGGTGATCGCGTGGAGCGTGTGGCAGCGATGGCCTAGCCGGATCAAGGCCGACGGAGGGCTAGTCCGCCGGCGAGGCTGATCATCGCGGCGCCGGTCGTACGGTCGAGGAGGCTGCGGGTGCGCGCGGTAAGGCCGGAGAGGGTGGCGCCGATTCCCGCGTACGCCAGCGCGGCTACGAACTCGACAGCGATGTAAGAGGTCCCCAGGGCGAGCAACTGGAGCCACACGGCGCCCGTCTCGGGCTCTGTGAACTGGGGCAGGAAGGCGGCGAACAGGAGCAGGGCCTTGGGGTTGGTCAGGGCCACTCAGAACTCCTGACGGATCAGCTCCCAGCGGCCCCGCCGTCCCGGTTCGGTCTCGGCGGGTCGGTGCTTGATCAGCATCCGAGCGCCCAGGTAGAGCAGATAGGCGACGCCGCACCACTTGACGGCCGCGAACGCGGGCTCGGACGCCAGCAGCAGGGCGCTCAGGCCGGCCGCGGTCGCCAACACCAGGGTGAAGAACGCGGTGAGGCGTCCGGCCAGGCCCGCAACGGCGTCGCGGGCTCCCTGCTGCGCCGCATTGCGCAGCGACAAGAGCTGGTTGGCGCCCGGCGTGATCGCCATGACGGCGGCGGCGGTGAGGAAGGCGTGCCAGTGCATCGTCCATCCCCTTCCCGTGACCGGCGGCCTCAAGGCCGACTTCGAGACACGTCCTAGGTCGTTCCATGCCCACCCCGGTGCGAAGGCCGGCGGTGGTGCCTGTGTCTCGTCGTGGAGCCGCTTCTGCCCTGCGTTCGCCCTGCTCCGCCTCCTCTTTGGACCGTTACGGCTATGCCCGCCTGCCCTTCGGACGAGCCGTACTGTTCTGGTTGTGTCGGTTGGGCGACATGTTTGGGCTGGGCTGTTGTGCCCGTCGCCTCTGGCAGCTCGGCCATGTTGTGGGGTGGTCGCGTGGAGCGTGTTGGAGCGATGGCCTAGGTCGTTCCATGCCCCGCGTTCGGCGTGAGCGTCGGCGCTGGCGGCCGCGTCCTGTCGCGGATCCGCTTCTGCACCCCGCGTTCGCCGCCCAGCCCTGCGGTCGGTCGCCGTCACTGGGTGACCACGGTGTTTGCGCTGGTCCGAGTTCGGTCGGATTGGGTGATCACCTGTGTGTTGGAGGGGGTGCGCGTGTCGTGACGGCCACGTGGGCGAGTGGGAGGCCGCGGCCTGGAGGTGGTGTGGCGGAGGCTGGTCGAGGTCGAGCCTGCCCATCGGTGGCGTGAGGTGTGGGTGGGGGGCGAGAGGTGGTGGAGCCTGTATCTGTAGAGGTGGACGAAGGGGATAAAGGGGGCGGGGTGCGTCGTGGGTGAGGTGGTTGAGCTTTGTGGGAGAGAGGCGGAGGTTGCGGCGGTTGCGGGGATGCTCGCCGGGGCGCGGGGTGGGGAGAGTGCGGTGCTGGTGGTGCGGGGAGAGCCGGGGATTGGTAAGACGGCGCTTCTTGACCACGCTGCTGTGACGGCCGGGGGCATGCGCGTCGTTCGCGGAACGGGGGTCGAGTTCGAGGCGGAGTTGCCTTACTCGGGGCTCCAGTTGCTGTTGCGGCCGGCTGTGGGTGGTCTTTCTGCGCTGCCGGCTCCGCAGCGTGAGGCACTGGAGGTGGCGTGCGGGCTCAGGGCGGGGGGTGGGGCTGATCCGATGCTGGTGGGGCTCGCCGTGTTGTCCCTGCTCACCGACTTCGCGGGTGCGGACGGGGTGCTCTGCCTGGTCGATGACGCGCAGTGGCTCGATCGGGCCTCGCGGGACGCGCTGTTGTTCGCCGCCCGGCGCCTGCGGGCAGAGGGTGTGGTCATGATCTTCGCCGTCCGGGACGGGGAGGGTGCCTTTCCTGCGGCGGGCCTTCCGGAGTTGCGGCTGGGTGGGCTGTCTCCGGAGGCGGCCGCCGCGTTGCTCGACCGGTCTCCGCTTGCTCCCGTCGTGCGTTACCGCTTGCTGTCTGAGGCGGGTGGGAACCCGTTGGCGCTGCTGGAGTTGCCAGTCGCGCTGGCCGCTGAAGGTGATGCGGCGTTCGCGCCGGGTGCTCTGCCGTTGACCGACCGCCTGCGGCTGGCCTTCCACGGGCAGGTCAGCCGGATGCCGGAGGCGTGCCAGAGCGTGTTGCTGACGGCGGCGGCCGAGGAGTCCGGGGAGGTGGCCGTGATCCTTCGCGCCGCTGCGGCGCTGGGGGCGACCGTCGAGGCTCTGGCCCCGGCTGAGGAGGCCGGCCTGGTGCTGCGGGGGGATGTTGAGGGCACGATCCGGTTTCGCCATCCGCTGGTCCGGGCTGCGGTCTACCAGCGGGCGCTGCTTGGGCAGCGGCTCGCTGTTCACCGTGCGCTCGCCGAGGTGCTTGACGCGCCCGAGCAGAGTGATCGGCGGGCCTGGCATTTGGCGGCCGCCGCCACCGGTCCTGATGAAAAGGTCGCCGTGGTGCTGGAGCGTGCGGCCGTTCGTGCTCGGGAGCGCAGTGGTCATAAGGCTGCTGCGGCCGCGTATGAGCAGGCCGCTCGGTTGAGTGTTGGGGCGGAGGCTCGGGCGCGCCGGGAGGTCCTGGCGGCGGAGGCGGCCCTGGAGGCGGGGGATCTGGAACGGGCCAGTGTGTTGGGGACGAGCGCGTCCCGGAGGCTGGAGCAGGATCCGGTTGGGAATGCACGGATTGCGGCGGTGCGGGCGCACGTGGACTTCTGGCAAGGGTCTTATGCCGCCGCGCACCGGGCGCTCGTTGATGGTGCTGCGGTTGTTGGGGATGTGGATCCGGATCGGGCTGCCGCGTTGCTCGTCCAGGCCGTGCATCCGTCCTGGTATCTGGGTGAGGGGGTGCTCGCGGGGACGCTGGAGCGGTTGACCGCGCTGGCATTGGACGGGACGAGTCCGTTCGCGCCGATCGGTCTCTTTCTGGCTCATCTTGATCGGGGGCATGCCGGGCGGCCGCCGTCTCTGGGGGACACGCTAGAGGTGGTGCGGCGGCGGGTTCCCGATCAGGTGTTGATGATCCTTTGCGGTGCTGCGCTCGCGCTGGGGCAGGACGCTGAAGCGCACGCGATGGCGACCGAGTTGGCCGCCGAGCAGCGTGACCGGGGTGGTGCCGGACGGCTGCCGACCGTGCTGTTCTTCGTGGCGGAGGGCGAGGTCTTCACCGGACGCCATCTGGACGCGCTCGCCACGGCGTCCGAGGCCCTGGAGCTTGCGGGTGACACCGGGCAACGGCAGTGGGTCGGCCAGTTCAGCAGCGTGCTCGCCTACCTCGACGCGGCGCGGGGGCTGGAGGACGACTGCCGCCGCAACGCCGAGGAGGGCCTCGCCGGGGCCGCCGTCGGCGGTGTCTCGCCCGGCGCGCCGTGGGCGCACTGGTCGCTCGGGCTGCTCGACCTCGGGCTCGGGCGCGCCGAGGCCGCGCTCGCCCGCTTCGAGCGGCTGACCCGCGAGCCGATGCGCCATCACATCTGCGCCACCCGTGCCACCCCCGACCTCGTGGAGTCGGCCGTTCGGGTCGGGGCGCCGGAGCGGGCCGTGGAGCCGCTGGAGCGGTTCGAGCGGTGGGCGGAGTCCGTCCGGCAGCCGTGGGCGGACGCGCTCGTGCTGCGCTGCCGCGGGCTGCTGGCCGCCGACGAGCGGGCCGAGGTCTTCTACACCGAGGCCCTGAGCCTGCACGACCGGGACGACCGTGCGGTGGAGTACGCCCGAACCGCGCTGCTCTACGGCGAGTGGCTGCGCCGCGCCCGGCGCAAGGCGGAGGCACGGGGGCGGCTGGAGGACGCGCTGGACGTCTTCGACCGGCTCGGCATGCGCCCGTGGGCCGAGCGTGCCCGCGGTGAGCTGACCGCCACCGGTGTCCAGGACCGGGGTGCCCGGGGCGGCGGCGCGGCCGCTGTGCTCACCCCGCAGGAACTCCAGATCGTCCGGCTCGCGGCGCGTGGCCTGTCCAACCGCGACATCGCGGCGCAGCTCTTCCTCAGCCACCGGACGGTCGGCTACCACCTCTACAAGGCGTATCCCAAGCTCGGCGTCGCGTCGCGGGGCGAGCTGAAGGACGTCGCCGACCTGCTCGGGCTGTGAGAGGCTGCCCACCGTGACGGCTCCTGAACAGGTACTTTCCGGGCAAGTCCTGCCCGTGGACGTCGATGGGGTCCCGGCGGTCGAGCTCGGTCCCGGCGTCCACGTCCGGATGCTTCCGGGCATGCCGGGCATCCGGACGTGGGTGATCGACCTGGACCCGGGCGCCGAATGGCCGGGGCTGGACGTGCACGAGAGCTACGGCGAGGCGTACTTCGTCGTCCGCGGGGAGCTCATCGAGGGGGACCACGTGCACGGGCCCGGCACGTATGTGGCGTTCGGTCCGGGGACGAGCCACCGGCCCCGCACGGAGACCGGTGTGCGCGCCTTCGGGTTCAACTACGACGTCCCGGCCTGACCGGCGGCGAGCGCGTCCCGCATGGCCTTCGCGGCGGGCGCCGGGTCGTAGCCGTCGGGAACGCCCCCGACCATGATGATGTCGCCCTCGATGTGCCGCGAGCGCAGCGGCGCGATCTCCCGGTAGGCGGGCGAGTCCCACCAGGCCCGCGCCTCGGCGATTCCGGGGAAGCCGATCATCACGACGGCTCCGGGCCAGCCGCCCTCCAGCACCTCGTGCGCGGTGAGGTGCACGAGGTAGCGGCCGCCGTACGGCGCGAAGGTGCCGGGCAGGCGCTCGATGTAGTCCGCGATCTCCGGGTGCGGAGGGGCGTCCTGCAAGTGGGCGATGACGTAGGCGGTCACGGTTCCTCCTCGGGGTGCGTGGACGGGGGGGCGGGCCGTCGCGGCCCGCCCCTCGGTGCGGTCAGGCTCCGGCCGGCACCCGGTCGAGGAAGCCGAGCACCTGGCGGATCCGCCCGTCCTCGCCGATCACCGCGACGTCGAAGCCGATGACGACGGGCTCGCCGCCCTCCGGGCCCAGGTGCCAGGTGAACCGCGCGATGTCGTGGTGGGCGTCCACCGCGCCGCCGAGGCTGAAGACCAGCCCGCCGAACTGCGCCTGGACCGCCGCGATCGTGGCGTCCAGCCCGTCCCTGCCCTGGACGGACGCCAGCGGGTCGGTGTAGACGGCGTCGTCGGCGAAGACGTCCGCCAGGACGGCCCGCCGCGCGCCGGCGTCGGTCTCGTTCCACGCGGCGAGGTAGCGCTGGACCAGCTCGGTGACGTCGCTCATGTGCTTCTCCTTGGTGCGTGCCCTTGCTTGTGATCACCACGCTAGGGAGGCCGGAGAAGCGGGGAATCTGACGTGCTTAGGTACTTTCCGCCCTTAGGTACCTGCGCCCGAGGGCGCCGTGCCCGGCCGGGGGTGGCGCCGGCCGGGCACGGGGCGGGTCAGGTCGGGTAGACGGAGTAGACCATGCGCTTGCCGGGGTGCTCGCCCACGGTCCAGAAGGTGCCGAGCAGCGGGTTGGCGGGGTCGGTGCCGCTCTGCCAGTGCGAGAGGTCCTCGGGACCGATGCTCAGCGGCTGTTTACGGTCGATCACCAGGTTGACGGTGGAGGAGTTCGCCGGCTCGGTGGTGATGAGGTCTCCGGCCGCGTTCTCGCCGTGGCTGCGGCTCAGGTACCAGCGTCCGTTGAAGCGGGTCGCGCCCTGGACGTTGCTGTCCGGCAGCTTGTGCGCCACGTCGGCGTTCCACCGGTAGGCCGTGTCCATGATCAGGTTGTTGTTCGCGTCGAACGCGCCCGAGATCGGCCAGGCGGCGACGCGTCCGTTGGCCTCCCGGTCCCCAGCGCAGTACTCGCCCGCGATGAGGTGGTCGGTGCCGCTGCGGTCGAGGGAGACGTAGGAGAACTGCGGGGACTGGTCGGAGAAGGTGCACGTGGTGCCGGTCGGGGCCGTCCGCGTCCAGGAGCCGATCTGCGGCATGACGTAGCGGTAGCCGTAGCCGTAGTAGGTGTCGCCGTGGAGGCCGACCATGTCGGCGCCGCTCGTGGTTCCGTTCGGGGACGCGCCGAGGTCGTAGATGCGGCGCATGTCGAACATGCGGAAGCCGCGCGCGGTGTCCGCGACGAACAGGTAGTTGCCGTACCAGAGGATGCCGCCGGCGTGCAGCGCCTTGTTGTAGTCGCCGCTGGCGGGGTCCTCGGACACCCGGACGGTGTCGTAGTCGCCGTTGGCCCGCGGGTACACCAGCAGGACATGCCGGTAGGCCCCCGTGCCGGGGTTCATGAAGCTGATGCGGACGCCCTTGACCATGCCGTCGGCGTTGTCGTCGTGGTCGTACCAGCTGACCAGGACGGGCTGGTAGCCGTCGCCCCACTCCTGGTCGGCCTGCATGTCGGCGACGGTCGTGACGCCCTGCGGGTACCACTGGGCGGTGGCGTTGTCGCCGTCGTTGAAGCAGATGCTCCGGTTGAACGTGGGGCGGGGGACGGGGTCCCCGTTGCCGTCGGTGTCCTGGACGGCGTTGGGCTCGCACGCCCCGCCTTGTTCGGCGGGATTGTCGTCGTCCTGCCGGTTCAGGTCGTTCATGATGTTGGTGACGGTCGCCTTGACCAGGGGCAGGTTGTCGGCGCGGGTCTGCAGGTCGGTGCCGTAGGAGTTCGGGCGGAGCTGGAAGTTGGAGAGGGAGAGCTCGTCCGCGTGGGCGGGGGCCTGTAACGCGGTGAGCAGGGGGACGGACAGGGCCAGGGCGGCAAGGGCGGCCAGACTTCGGCGCATGCGCACTCCTCACGGCCGGGCCCGGCCGTGATTCTGGGGGGAGGGGCGGGCTCCGGCCAAGATCGGTTGTCG
This sequence comes from Actinomadura sp. NAK00032, assembly GCF_013364275.1. Taxonomy (NCBI): domain Bacteria; kingdom Bacillati; phylum Actinomycetota; class Actinomycetes; order Streptosporangiales; family Thermomonosporaceae; genus Actinomadura; species Actinomadura sp. NAK00032. The sequence continues at coordinate 933,004 of NZ_CP054932.1, forward strand.
GCTTGATCAACATGTCACGAATGTCTGGTTTGTACTAGCGGGAAAAGTGATCAGGTTCACTTTCCGGGGCGGACGCGGCATAAGTTTGCGGGATGGACGTTGCCGTAGCCGTCGCCGCGACGCTGGTGGTGACGTGGGTTCCCGTGCTGCTGTGGTGGCGGCGGCAGGGGCGCGGCGGTGATCTGGGCGGGCCCGCGCGGCGGGCGACGTTCGAGATGCTGCACACCGCGTCCCGCGCGGCGCCCGCGTTCCGGGCCGGGCTGACGGAGCAGGGCGCGCAGAAGGCCGCGCGGCACCTGCGGGCGCTGCTCGACTGCCGGGCGCTCGCGATCACCGACGGGGAGCGGCTGCTGGCCTGGGACGGGGAGCACGGGCACCACGCGGACGAGGGGCTCTCGCACGCCGGGGTCACGCTGGGCAACGGGCGCACCCAGGTGCACGACGTGACCTGCGACCGGATCGACTGCCCCATCCGGCGGGTCGTGGTCGTCCCGCTCGCCACCGACGACCGGGTGGTCGGGACGCTGGCGGCCTACGGGGAGGACGTCCCGGCCGGGCTGATCCGGGCGGCCGAGGAGGTCGCGCAGTGGGTCGACGCCCAGCTGGAGCTCGCGGAGCTGGACCACTCGCGGGCGCTGCTGATGGAGGCGGAGATGCGGGCGCTGCGGGCGCAGATCTCGCCGCACTTCATCTACAACTCGCTGACCACGATCGCGTCGTTCGTCCGGTCCGACCCGGAGCGGGCGCGGGAGCTGCTGCTGGAGTTCGCGGGCTTCACCCGGTACTCGTTCCGGCGGCACGGCGACTTCACGACGCTGGCGGAGGAGCTGCGCTCGATCGACCGGTACCTGCTGCTCCAGCGGGCCCGGTTCGGGGAGGAGCTGCGGGTGACGCTGCGGATCGCGCCCGAGGTGCTGCCGGTGGCCGTGCCCTTCCTGTGCCTGCAGCCGCTCGTGGAGAACGCCGTCCGGCACGGGCTCCAGGACAGGTCCGAGCCGGGGGTCATCACGATCGTGGCGGAGGACGCCGGGTCCGACTGCGAGATCAGCGTGGAGGACGACGGCATCGGCATGGACCCCGAGGAGGTGCGGCGGCTGCTCGCCGGCGAGCGCCGCCTGCCGGGCGCGGACGAGTCCGGGATCGGGCTGGCCAACGTGGACGACCGGCTCCGCCAGGTGTACGGGGACGAGTACGGGCTCGCGGTCGAGACGGGCCCCGGCGCCGGGACGAAGGTCATCGTGCGAGTGCCGAAGTATCGTCCGGGCGTCACCGCCTCTTGACGGGAGGCCATCGTGCGGGTGCCGAAGTATCGTCCGGGCGTCACCGCCTCTTGACGGGAGGCCATCGTGCGAGTGCCGAAGTACCGTCCGGGCGTCACCGCCTCTTGACTGTCCCGGCGGGGTTGACTGGAATGTGGCGCACGGCGGAGTGAAGGGGCGATGCGGTGGGCCTGCGTGTCCTTGCGGTGGACGACGAGCCTCCCGCGCTGGACGATCTCGTCCATCTGCTGCGCGCCGACCCGCGGATCGGGGAGATCCACACCGCCCGGGACGGCGCCGCCGCGCTGCGCAAGCTCGACCGGGCCCTCGCCGACGGGCGCCCCGTCGCCGCCGTCTTCCTCGACATCCGGATGCCCGGCCTGGACGGCACCGTGCTCGGCCGCGTCCTCGCCCAGTTCGCCCGCGCCCCGCAGATCGTGTTCGTCACCGCCTACGAGGGGCACGCGGTGGACGCCTTCGAGATCAAGGCGACCGACTACATCCTCAAGCCGGTGCGGCCGGAGCGGCTCGGGCTGGCGATCACGCGGGTGACGGAGGCCGCCGAGGAGGCCGGCTGGACGGACGCCGCCGCCGACCCCGCGCCGGCGGAGCCGGAGCCGATGCCCGTCGAGCTGGGCGGGGTGACCCGGTTCGTCACGCCGGCCGAGGTGCTGTACGTGGAGGCGCAGGGCGACTACGCGCGGCTGCACACGTCCGGCGGCAGCCATCTGGTGCGCATCCCGCTGAACGCGCTGGTCGAGCGGTGGAGCGGCGCCGGGTTCGTCCGGGTGCACCGCAGCCACCTGGTCGCGCTGTCGGCGATCGAGGAGCTGCGCCTGGACTCGGGACGCTGCACGATCCTGGTCGGCGGCACCGAGCTGCCGGTGGCCCGGCGGCATGTCCGGGAGCTGCGCGACCTGCTCGTGCGGCGGGCGAGGAGGGCCCGCTGAGCCCGGGGGAGCGGCGCGAGATCGCGCCGGGGCGGACGCTGGTGACCGGGCCCCGGGCCCGCACCGTCCGGCGCCCGCGCTACCCGGTGACCCGGGAGATCGACGAGCAGACCGGGCTCGGCGAGGCGTACATGCGCTCGCTGTTGCGCACCCAGCTGCGGCTCGCCGCCCGGCTGTGCCTGGTGCTCGCGGCCGTGGTGCTCGGGCTGCCGCTGCTGTTCGCGCTCGTCCCCGAGGTGCGCGAGCGGGAGCTGTTCGGGCTGCCGCTGCCGTGGGTGGTGCTCGGCGGGCTGATCTACCCGTGGTTCGTGGCGTGCGGCTGGTGGTACGTCCGGCTCGCCGAGCGCAACGAGGACGACTTCGCCGACCTCGTCGACCGCGCCGACCGCCCATCCGAGGATCCCTAGTGAGCGCCGCCTACGGGCTCGCCGGGGTGCTGCTCGTGGTGGTCGCCACGGTGCTGATCGGCGTGCTCGGCGTGCGCATCTCGCGGACGACGTCCGACTTCTACGTGGCGTCGCGGACGGTGACGCCGCTGCGGAACGCGTCCGCGATCGGCGGCGAGTACCTGTCGGCGGCGTCCTTCCTCGGCATCGCCGGGCTGATCCTCGCCTACGGCGCCGACATGCTGTGGCTCCCGGTCGGCTGGACGGGCGGGTACCTCGTCCTGCTCGTGCTGGTGTCGGCGCCGCTGCGCCGGTCCGGCGCCTACACGCTGCCCGACTTCGCCGAGGCGCGGCTGGAGTCGATGGCCGTGCGCCGCGTCGCGAGCGTCCTGGTGGTGCTGATCAGCTGGCTGTACCTGCTGCCGCAGTTCCAGAGCGCCGGGCTCGTGCTGCGGACGGTGACGGGCGCCCCGGTGTGGACGGGCGGTGTCCTCGTCGCGGTCGTCGTCGCGGTGAACGTGCTGGGCGGCGGCATGCGCAGCGTCACGCTCGTCCAGGCGTTCCAGTACTGGATGAAGCTGACCGCGCTGGCCGTGCCGCTGGTGTTCCTGCTGCTGGCGTGGCGGGGCGACGGCGCGCCCGGCCTGTCGTCGGACGTCCCGCCGCGCTTCGCCGACCGGACGACCGTCGCGGTCGGCGTCGCCGTCACGGTCAACGTGACCGCGCCCGTCCAGGTCGTTGCGGACGGGGACGTCGACGGGCGGCACTACGCGAACGCGCCGCTGACCCTGCACCCCGGGCGGCACCACATCGACCAGGACACGTCCGTCACCTTTCCGGCCGGCGCCGACGTCCCGCACGTCAGCGGGCGTCCCGTCACCACCGACCGGGAATGGGCGATGCCGCTCGACGGGCGCGAGCACTCGCTGTACGCCACGTACTCGCTGATCCTCGCCACGTTCCTCGGGACGATGGGGCTCCCGCACGTCCTCGTCCGCTTCTACACCAACCCGGACGGGCGGGCCGCGCGCCGCACGACCGTGATGGTGCTGTCGCTGCTCGGCGCGTTCTACCTGCTGCCCGCCCTGTACGGGGTGCTCGGCCGCCTCTACACCCCCGAGCTGCTGATGACGGGACGGGCCGACGCCGTCGTCCTGACCCTGCCCGGACGGCTGATCGGCGGGGTCGGCGGCGACCTCCTCGGCGCGCTGGTGACCGGCGGCGCGGTCGCGGCGTTCCTGTCGACGTCGTCCGGCATCACCGTGTCGGTGGCCGGGGTGCTCGCGCAGGACATCCTGCGCGGCGGCGTCCGGTCGTTCCGGGTGGGGACGCTGCTCGCGCTCACGGTGCCGCTGGCGCTGGCGATCGCGGCCCGGTCCCTCGCGGTCGCGGACGTGGTGGGGCTCGCGTTCGCCGTCGCCGCGTCCACGTTCTGCCCGCTGCTCGTCCTCGGGGTGTGGTGGCGGCGGCTCACCGTGCCCGGCGCGCTCGCCGGGCTCGTGACGGGCGGCGTGCTCGCCGGTACCGCCGTGATCGTGACGATCGCGGCCGGGCCGCCGTCCGGGCTCGCCGGGGCGCTGCTCGCCCAGCCCGCCGCCTGGACGGTGCCGATCGCCTTCACCGTCATGATCCTGGTGTCGCTGTGCACCCAGCGCCGGGTGCCGCCGGGCGTCGCCCGCATGATGGTGCGGCTGCACACTCCAGAGTCGCTCAACGTCGATCGCGGTACCTGGCGGCCCCGCAGAGTGTGACCGTGCGCTCGGAGGCCCCGTCGCGGGTGACCGTTCGTCGCGCCAAAGCGACCGTTCATCGACAGGGGTGACATTCCGGCGACGATGACCGGCACCTTGCCGCAGCCCCGGCGCCGCCCCCTCGTCCCCTCCGAGCTGGATCTTTACCGTGGCGCGTGATTGGCGTCACAACAGAGGAGGGCGGTCGTGTCCGTCGATAAGAGCGCCCCCGGTACCGTCTATGAACGGTTCCAGGGCACCGAGGAGTTCCAGGAACTCCGCCGCAGGTTCCGCCGATTCGCATTCCCCATGACCGCCGCGTTCCTCAGCTGGTACCTGCTCTACGTCGTGCTGTCCGGGTGGGCGCGCGGCTTCATGGGGCACGAGCTGGTCGGCTCCATCAACGTCGCGCTGGTCTTCGGGCTGCTGCAGTTCGTGTCCACGTTCGGCATCGCGTACATGTACTCGCGGCACGCCGAGCGGCGCCTCGACCCGCTCGCCGACAAGGTGCGCGGCGACGTCGAGGCGGCGCAGGCCGGCGGCGCCGCGAACACCGTCGACACCACCAAGACCACCGGGGCCGCCGAGACCGCGGAGGACGCCCGATGAGCAACGAGACCCTGTCGATCATCCTGTTCCTGGTGTTCGTGGCCGCCACCCTCGGGATCACCGTGTGGGCGAGCCGCAACACCAAGAGCGCGACCGACTTCTACGCCGGCGGACGGTCGTTCTCCGGCGCGCAGAACGGCCTCGCGATCGGCGGCGACTACATGTCCGCCGCGTCGTTCCTCGGCATCGCCGGGCTCATCGCGCTGTACGGCTACGACGGCTTCCTCTACTCGATCGGCTTCCTGGTCGCCTGGCTCGTGGCGCTGCTGCTGGTCGCCGAGCTGCTGCGCAACTCCGGCCGCTTCACGATGGCGGACGTGCTGGCGTTCCGGATGAGCCCGCGCCCGGTGCGCACCGCCGCCGGCGTCTCCACCATCGTCGTGTCGATCTTCTACCTGCTGGCGCAGATGGTCGGCGCGGGCGCGCTGGTGGCGCTGCTGTTCGGCTTCACCAGCGAGTTCGCCAAGGGCGCCACGATCGCGATGGTCGGCGTGCTGATGATCATCTACGTGGTGTTCGGCGGGATGAAGGGCACCACCTGGGTGCAGATCGTGAAGGCCGTCCTGCTGATGACCGGCGCGGCGCTGATCACGCTGCTGGTGCTGGGCGAGTTCGGCTTCAACCTGTCGTCGCTGCTGAAGGACGCCGCCGACGAGAGCGGCAAGGGCGGCGCGTTCCTGGAGCCCGGCCTGCGCTACGCCACCGAGGACTCCGGCCTGACCGGCAAGCTCGACCTGATCAGCCTCGGCCTCGCGCTCGTCCTCGGCACCGCCGGGCTGCCGCACATCCTGATCCGGTTCTACACCGTGCCGACCTCCCGCGATGCCCGCAAGTCCGTCATGTGGGGCATCGGCCTCATCGGGGTGTTCTACCTGTTCACCCTGGTGCTCGGCTTCGGTGCCGCCGCGCTCGTCGGCTCCAAGGAGATCTCCGCGGTCAACGCGGCGGGCAACACCGCGGCACCGCAGCTCGCCGAACGCATCGGCGAGATCATCTTCGGTGACGCGGGCGGCACGATCCTGCTCGCGGTGATCGCGGCGGTGGCGTTCGCGACGATCCTCGCGGTCGTCTCCGGCCTCACCCTGGCCTCGTCCTCGTCGTTCTCGCACGACCTGTACGCGCACGTGTTCCGCAAGGGCAAGGCCAGCGAGCGGGACGAGGTCCGCGTCGCGCGCATCGCCGCCTTCGTGATCGGCGCCGTGTCGATCGTGCTGGGCATCTACGCGCAGCGGCTGAACGTCGCCTTCCTCGTCGCGCTCGCGTTCGCGGTCGCCGCGTCCGGGAACCTGCCCGCGATCCTCTACAGCCTGTTCTGGAAGCGGTTCAACACCTCCGGCGCCGTCTCCGCCATCTACGGCGGCCTCGGCTCGGCGATCTTCCTCGTGGCGTTCTCCCCGGTCGTGTCCGGCTCGGACAAGGCGCTGTTCACCGACCACGACTGGAGCTGGTTCCCGCTCAGCAACCCGGGCATCGTGTCGATCCCGGTCGGCTTCCTGTGCGGGTTCCTCGGGACCGTCCTCAGCAAGGAGTTCAACGCGCAGAAGTACGCCGAGATCGAGGTCCGCTCGCTGACCGGAGCCGGCGCCGAGCAGGCGACCGAGCACTAGATCCGCGGGGGGCGCCCCCGCCGCCCCCCGCCCTGCCCGCCGCGCGGGCGACCGTCGCCCGGTCCCGCGCGGCTCGCGGCCCCGTCCCGCCCCACGCCCCCTTGGGACGGGGCCGCTCCATGCCCGCCGAGTCTTCTCGGCGGGCGAGTGCGTTCAGCGGCCCGGTCTTTTCAGCGGCCTGGTCTTTTCAGCGGCCTGGTCTTTTCGGCGGCCCAGTCTTTTCGGCGGCCAAGTCTTTTCGGCGGGGTGGGACGGGGTTTGGCGAGGGCGCCGTGTGCAAGATCTACCGTGGGACGACACGGCGACTTGGCGGGGGAACGGTCCGGGCCCCGTCCGGGCGGGAGGGGCGATGGGGTACGGAAGGTCGGCCAAGCGCGGCGTGGTGCTGGTCGGCGGGGGGCTGGTGCTGCTCGCCGGTGTCGCGCTGCTGGTGCTGCCGGGGCCGGGGCTGCTGCTCGTGCTGGCCGGGCTGCTCATCCTCGCGCGGGAGTTCCCGGCCGTGGACCGCTACGTCGAGCCGGTCCGGGAGCGGGCGATCCAGGCGGCGGAGGAGAGCGTGACCTCCTGGTGGCGGCTGACCGGGTCGATCCTGACGGGGCTGGCTCTGATCGGCGCGGGGATCGTCTGGGGGCTCGTGGACGAACTGCCCTTCTCGGGGTGGAGCGCCGGGTCGGGCCTGATCCTGTCCGGGTTCATCCTTTACGGATTGCTCTACTGGAGCTATCGGCGGGTGAAAGCCGGAAAAGCGCAATGAGTCGGCCATGCGGGGGTGTGGACACTTTCCGTTAAGCCAGGCTTCCGCTGATGGCCCGCGGACGGTGGGCGTCCGTCCCTCCGGTGGGGGGATCTTGCTGAGCACGCATCATCGTGCGTCGATCCCACCATTCGCCTGAGGAGTCCGAGCATGCCCGTGGAAACGGAGAAGGCCGTTCCCGCGGCGAGTCCGGTGATCGGGGAGGCGGAGATCGCGGCGGCCGTGCGCGTGCTGCGCAGCGGGCGGGTCGTGCAGGGGCCCGAGGTCGCCGCGTTCGAGGACGAGTTCTCCGCGCTCGCCGGGGGCCGCCACTGCGTCGCGGTGAACTCGGGGACGTCCGCGCTGCAACTGAGCCTGATCGCACTCGGCATCGGCCCCGGGGACGAGGTCGTCGTCCCGTCGTTCACGTTCGCGGCGACCGCCAACGTCGTCCGGCTGGCCGGCGCCGAGCCGGTCTTCGCCGACATCGACCCCGCCACGTTCTGCGTCGATCCGGACGCCGTCGCCGCCGCCATCGGCCCCCGCACCGCCGCGATCATGCCGGTGCACCTGTACGGGCACCCGGCCGCGCTGGACCGCATCGGCCCGCTCGCCGAGCGGCACGGCCTCGCCGTCGTCGAGGACGCCTGCCAGGCCCACGGCGCCGCGCTCGGCGGGACCCCGGCGGGCGCGCTCGGGACGGTCGGCTGCTTCAGCTTCTACCCGACCAAGAACATGCACGCCCTCGAAGGCGGCATGGTCACCACGGCCGACGCGGAGACCGCGCGGACGCTGCGGCTGCTGCGCAACCAGGGCATGGAGCAGCGCTACGCCAACGAGATCGTCGGCGCCAACATGCGGCTCACGGACGTCGCGGCGGCGATCGGGCGCGAGCAGCTGAAGCGGCTGCCCGAGTGGACCGAGCGCCGCATCGCCAACGCCCGGTTCCTGGACGCGAAGATCACCGCCGCCGCCGTCCCGCCGGTCGCGGACAGCGCGCGGCACGTCTACCACCAGTACACCGTCCGGGTCGCGGAGCGCGACGCCGTCCAGCGGGGGCTGGACGAGCGCGGGATCGGCAGCGCCGTCTACTACCCGACGCCCGTCCACCGGCTGCGGCCGTTCCTGCTGGACGGCCGCCCCGACCCGCGCTGGGACCTGCCGGAGACGGAACGGGCCGCGGCCGAGGTGCTGTCGCTGCCGGTGCATCCGGGGGTGGGCGAAGACGAGCTCGCGCGGGTCGCCGACGCCGTCAACGAGGTGGCGGGGGAGTACGCAACTACCGGGGGGAGGGGTGCGTCATGAGCGTGCCGCTGCGGGCCGGGCTGGTCGGGCTCGGCGTGATGGGACGCAACCACGCGCGGGTCCTGAACGAACTGGACGGCGTCGACCTCGTCGGGGTCGTCGACCCGGCGGACCGCCCCGTGGGCGTCCCGCCGGGCGTGCCGCTGCTGGACTCGGTGCAGGACCTGCTGGACCTCGGCGTCGACTACGCGGTGGTCGCCTGCCCGACGGCGCTGCACGAGGAGGTCGGCCTGGCGCTCGCCGACGCCGGGGCCGGGGCGCTGATCGAGAAGCCGCTCGCCGCGTCGGTGGAGGCCGCCGAGCGGCTGGTGAAGGCGTTCGAGCCGCGCGGCCTGGTCGCCGGCGTCGGGCACATCGAGCGCTACAACCCGGCGCTGCAGAGCCTGCGGGCCCGGCTGGAGGCGGGCGAGCTGGGCGAGGTGTTCCAGGTCGTCACGCGGCGGCAGGGCCCGTTCCCCAACCGGATCGCCGACGTCGGGGTCGTCAAGGACCTCGCCACCCACGACATCGACCTCGCCGCCTGGGTGACCGGCCAGGACTACGTGTCGATCTGCGCGCACACGGTGGCGCGCACCGGCCGTCCCCACGAGGACATGGTCGCCGCAGTCGGCCGCCTCGCCGACGGCGCGATGGTCAACCACCTCGTGAACTGGCTGAGCCCGCTCAAGGAGCGGACCACCGCCGTCACCGGGGAGCGCGGCTGCTTCGTCGCCGACACGCTGACCGCTGACCTGACGTTCTACGCCAACGGCGAGACGAGCACCGAGTGGGAGGCGCTGCGGACGTTCCGCGGCGTGTCCGAGGGCGACATGGTCCGGTACGCGATCCCGAAGCGGGAGCCGCTGCTGGTCGAGCACGAGCGGTTCCGCGACGCGGTCCGCGCGGGCGCGGCCGGCGGCGACGCGCCGGGGATCGTCACGCTGCGGCAGGGCCTGCGGACGGTCGAGGTGTCGGTGGCCGTGCTGGAGTCGGCGCGGCTCGGCACGACGGTGAACCTCGGCCCGGCGGAGGTACTGGGTGCCGTCTGATCTGTTTCACGCGCGTGGGGTCTTTTCGGGGGAGGTAGGTGGCTGATGCGGATCTGCGTGGTCGCGCTGGGCAAGATCGGTCTTCCGCTCGCGGTGCAGTTCGCCCGCAAGGGGCACCGGGTGATCGGCGCGGACGTGAACGAGCGGGTCGTCGCGGACGTGAACGCCGGCCGCGAGCCGTTCCCCGGCGAGGCGGACCTGGACGTCCACCTGGGCGCGGCGGTCCGGGACGGGCGGCTGATCGCGACGACCGACACGGCGGCGGCGGTCGCCGAGTCGGAGGCGGTCGTGGTGGTCGTCCCGCTTTTCGTGGACGAGCACGGCACGCCCGACTTCGGCTGGATGGACGCGGCGACCCGGTCGGTCGCCGAGGGCCTGCGCCCCGGCACGCTCGTCAGCTACGAGACGACGCTGCCGGTCGGCACCACCCGGGGCCGCTGGGCGCCGATGCTGGCGGACGGCTCGGGCCTCGCCCCCGGCGACGGCTTCCATCTGGTGTTCAGCCCCGAGCGGGTGCTGACCGGGCGGGTCTTCGCCGACCTGCGCCGCTACCCGAAGCTGGTCGGCGGCATCGACGAGGCGTCCGCCCGGCGCGGCGCCGAGTTCTACGAGCGGGTCCTCGACTTCGACGAGCGGCCCGACCTGGACCGGCCGAACGGCGTCTGGGACCTCGGGTCGGCGGAGGCCGCCGAACTCGCCAAGCTCGCCGAGACGACCTACCGGGACGTCAACATCGGCCTGGCGAACCAGTTCGCCCGCTACGCCGACGCGGCCGGGGTGGACGTCATGAAGGTCATCGACGCCTGCAACACCCAGCCGTACAGCCACATCCACCGGCCGGGCATCGCGGTCGGCGGCCACTGCATCCCCGTCTATCCGCGGATGTACCTGTGGAACGACCCGTCCGCGACGGTCGTGCGCGCCGCCCGCGACGCCAACGCGGACATGCCCGGCTACGCCGTCGGACTCCTCGCGGACGCCTACGGCGACCTGGCCGGCGCCGAAGTGCTCGTGCTCGGCGCCGCCTACCGGGGCGGCGTGAAGGAGACGGCGTTCTCCGGCGTCTTCCCGACGGTCGAGGCGCTGCGGGCGCGCGGCGCCGTCCCGTACGTGTCCGACCCGATGTACACGGCCGAGGAACTGGCGGATCTGGGGCTCCCTCCGCACCGGGGGGAGGCGGTCACCGCCGCGATCGTGCAGGCCGACCACGCCGCCTACCGGGACCTGGGCGCCGACGACCTGCCGGGCGTCAAGGCCCTCGTGGACGGGCGCCGCGTCACCGACCCGGCGCGCTGGCACGGCGTGGAACGCGTCGTCATCGGCGGCCCGTCCCGCTGACCACCGACTGGAGCATCGCATGCAGAACGAAGACGACACGGCGGCCGAGGAGTCGCGCGGCCGCATCGTCATGCTCGTCGACAACGACGTCCAACGGGACTCGCGGGTGCAGAAGGCGGCAGCGTCGGCCGCCGGGGCCGGCTGGGAGGTGCACCTCCTCGGCTGCGCCGCGCCGAGCAGGCGGCGGCGCTCCTGGACGCTGGGCGGCGCGCACGTCCGGCTCGTCCCGCTGCAGCACACGCTCCTGCGCGACCGGCACGGCGTCCTGCGCGCCACGCTCCGCCGCCCGCTCGCGTACGGGCACCCGAGCGTGGCGGACTACCGGCGCCGGCTCGTCCAGTCGCGGCGCGCCGACCTCGCCGCGTCCAGGCTGGCCCCTGGCGGCCGCGGCCCGGTGCGCAAGGCGTGGCTGATGGCGCGGCGCGTCACGGCGAAGACGCAGTCGCGGTGGGTCGCGCTGCGGGTGCGGCAGACCGGCGCGCTGAGCGCGGCGCGCGAGAACCCGCGCGCGCCGCTGGAGCGGCTCCCGATCAGGTTCTGGCAGGCGGTCCTCGGCGACCGGGCCTGGCGCGTCCTCGACCGCAACCTGTGGGACTGGGACAGCGCGTACGGGAAGATCATCGACGCGCTCGAACCCGACATCGTGCACGCGAACGACTTCCGGATGCTCGGGGTCGGCGCGCGGGCCGTGCGGCGGGCGCGGGCGAAGGGGCGGAACACGAAGCTGGTGTGGGACGCGCACGAGTTCCTGCCCGGCATTCGGCCATGGGGCGCCGGGCCGCGCTGGCACCCCGCGGTCTGCGCGCACGAGCGCGAGTACGCGGGGGACGCGGACGCGGTGGTGACCGTCTCGGCGGCGCTCGGCGAACTGCTCGTCGAGCGGCACGGGCTGCGGGACGAGCCGACCGTGGTGCTCAACGCCCCGATCACCGGAGGCGAGCCCACGAGCGCCGACCCGGTGCCCGACATGCGGGAGCTGTGCGGCGTCGGGCCGGACGTGCCGATCGCCGTCTACAGCGGCAGCGCGTCCGTGCAGCGCGGCCTGGACATCATGATCGAGGCGCTGCCGCGGCTGCCGCGGCTCCACGTCGCGCTGGTCGTCGCCACGGGGCGGTCGGAGTACATGCGGGGGCTGCTCGCCCGTGCCACCGAGCTGGGCGTCGCCGACCGGCTGCACGTCCTGCCGTACGTGCCGTTCGACCAGGTCGTGGAGTTCCTGTCGGCGGCCGACCTCGGCGTCATCCCGATCCACCACTGGCCGAACCACGAGATCGCGCTGATCACGAAGTTCTTCGAGTACTCGCACGCGCGGCTGCCGATCGTCGTCAGCGACGTCCGGGCGATGGGCGGGATGGTCAGGGAGACCGGGCAGGGCGAGGTCTTCCGCGCCCAGGACCTGGACGACTACGTGCGCGCGGTCGAGGCGGTGCTCGCCGACCCGCAGCGGTACCGCGACGTGTACGACGAGCGGTCCGACCTGCTCCGCGACTGGACGTGGGAGGCGCAGGCCGAGGTCTTGGACGCCGTCTACACCGGGCTGCTGCCGTCCTCGGCCCGGCTCGGCCGGTCGGCTGCCGGCATGCCCGCCGAACGCCTCGTGGCCAGCCAGGACTGATGGCGCAGCGAGCAGGCGACAGGGACGTCGCCGTCGTCACGCCCTGGTATCCGAACCCGCTGCAGGAGTGGGCCGGGGCGTTCGTCCAGACGATGGTGGAGGCGACGGCGCCGGGCTGCGGCGACGTCACCGTCTACCACACCGAGGCGTGGCTGATGCGGGAGCCGGCGGCTCAGGTGGAGGCGGCGCGGGCGGCGCACCGGCGGCTCCTGCCCGTCGCGCTGCGCCCGCAGCCGGCGGTCGCGGGCGCCCGGCTGCTGCGCGTCCCGGTGCCGACGGTCCCGGAGTACACCTTCGCCGACCTCGCCCGCGAACACGCGCGCTGGCTGCGTGAGGCGCTGCGCGGGGAACCGGTCCCGGCGCCGGTCGTGCATGCGCACGTGGGGCTGCGCGGCGGGTGGACGGCCCTGGAGAACGCCCGGCCGGACGCGCGGGTGTTCGTCACCGAGCACGCGTCCTTCATCGACAAGGTGCTCGACCAGCCGGACTCGCGGGCGTTGTACGCGCAGGTGCTCGACCGGTGCACCGGCTTCTTCGCGGTGACGGACGTGCTGCGCGACAAGCTCGCCGCCGCCTTCCCGGACGCCGCCGGCAAGATCGAGACGATCCCGAACCCGGTGTCGTTCGAAGCGCCCCGGGCTCGTCCGGTCGCGGAGCTGCGCCGCTGGCTGTATGTGGGCGCCCTGGTCGAGCGGAAGGGCGTCGAGCTGCTGCTGGAGGCTTTCGCCGCGTGCCGCGCCGAGGACCCCGCGCTGACGCTCACCATGGCGGGCGCGGGGGTGCTCGGCGCCCGGCTCGCGGCGCGGGCCGCCGAACTCGGCGTCGCGGACGCCGTGTCGTTCCCGGGAGCCGTCGCTCCGGACGAGGCCGCGCGGCTGATGCGGGATCACGACCTGCTCGTCCACCCGGCCCGCTGGGAGACGTTCGGCGTGACGGTCATCGAGGCGGTCGCGGCGGGGACTCCGGTGCTCGTCACGCGCTGCGGCGGCCCCGAGCGCACGCTCGCCGGCATAGAGGACGCCGCCGGGGAAATGATCGACGTCGAGGACGACCCCGGCTCGATCGCCGCCGGCTACCGCCGCCTGCGCGATCGCTTCCCGGACGGCCTCGACCTGCCGAAGGCCCGCGCCGTCCTGGACGAGCGCTTCGGGTACGGCGCGGTGGCCGGGGCGCACCACCGGCACTGGTTCGGGGAGGACCCCGACGGGGGAGGGGGACGGTGAACGTCGTGTTCGTGGCCCTTGGGGGCACCCGGCGGCCTGCGGTCGTCCGGGAGTGCGCGCGGGTCCGCGCGGACGGCGGCACCGCGACCGTGGTCGTCGGGAGGGCGTCCGCGTGGGCCGGCGAGCCGCTCCCGGACGGCGTGGAGACCGTCGACCTGCCCGCGCTCGAACGCCGCCACCGTCCGGCGCTGGAGCAGTTCCTGCTGTTCAGGTTGCCGCGACTGGTGCTGCGCGTATGCTTTCCCGGCCCGCTGCGCGGGGTGGGCGACCGGCTCAACGCCGGGTTCCGCGACCGGGTGGCCCGTCCCGTCGACCGGCGGCTGGCCCGCCGCCACCGGCGGGACCCGGCCGCGATCCGCCGCCGGATCGTCGACCGGGAGCTGCTGCGCGGCCGGTCCGTCGACCTCGTCGTCATCGGCGACCCGCAGTCGCTGGTGGCCGTGTCCGAGCTGGCCGACGTGATCGCGGGCGCGGGAGCGCGGCCCGCCTACACCATCGCCGGAGGACGATCCCATGACTGAACGCCCGGCCGAACCCAGGGGCAGGCGCCGCCCGCGCCTGCTGTACCTGGCCTTCTACTTCCCGCCGTCCCGCGCGAGCGGCGTGTACCGGCCGCGTGCGACCGCGAACCGGCTCGTCGAGCTGGGCTGGGACGTCACGGTGTTCGCGGCGCCGCTGCCGTTCCTCTACGACACGATCGGCTCGGTCGACGACAAGCTCATGGACACCGTCGACCCGCGGATCACGCTCGTCCGGCCGAGCCTGAACCGGTTCGTGTGGGAGACCGATCTGCGGGAGTACAGCGGGTTCCGGGCAAGGTTCCCGTTCCTGGCGCAGTCGCTCTATACGTGGGGGCAGGAGCACGTCTTCCCCGAGCACTACGCGTCGTGGGCGCGGGCCAGTGTCCGGAAGGCGCTGCGGATGCACGCGCGGCGCAGGTTCGACGTGGTGCTCGCGACCGGCAACCCGTTCGCCTCGTTCGGCGCGGCCTGGCTGTTCCACAAGCTGACCCGCACGCCCTACATCATCGACTACCGCGACTCCTGGACCCTCGACCAGTTCTCCGAGGAGCCGAGGTTCGAGGACGGGCATCCCGCCTGGCGGTGGGAGGGCCGGGTGCTGGGGGCGGCGGCGAACTCGCTGTACGTCAACGACGCGCAGCGCGCCTGGCACGCGGACCGGCACCCGCACGCGGCTGACCGGATGATGACCGTCCTGAACGGGTGGGACGCCGACACGCTCCCGAGCATCGCCGAGCCGCCCCCGGCGGCCCGCGAGGCGGCGGGGGCGGCGGCGGAGGGGCACGCGCCCCGGTTCACCTACGTCGGCACCGTCACCGACCAGCAGCCCATCGAGCCGCTGGTCGAGGGGTTCTCCCGGGCCCGGGAGCATCCCGACATGGCGGACGCGTCCCTCGACTTCTACGGGTACTTCGGCTTCTTCAAGGCCTCCGTCAAGGTGCTCCGCAACCGCTTCGCCGCCGCCGCGGCCGTCGCCGGCCGAGCCGGCGCGGAACCCGGCGAGGGGGGCGGCGAGGGGGCCGAGGACGACGGGGTGCTCGCGCCGGGCGTGCGCTACCGGGGGCCGGTGTCCAAGACCGAACTCGCCGGCGTCTACCGGGACTCCGACGTCCTGGTGTTCCTCAACGGCGGCGGCCGCTACGTCACCTCCGGGAAGATCTTCGAGTACATGGCGGCGGGGCGGCCGATCGTGTCCGTCCACACCCCGGGGTCGGCGGCGGAGGAGCTGCTGCGCGGCTACCCGCTGTGGTTCAACCCGGGCGGGCTCGACCCGGCGGACATCGCCGTGTCGATGGCGGCGGCGGCGAAGGCCGCGGCCGGGCTGGACGGGCGGCAGGTCGCCGAGGCCCGCGAGTACGCGGGCCGCTTCTCCCGGAACGTGACCTTGGAGCCGCTCATCGCGCGGCTCACCGAACTTGCCGTGCGCAGGCGCGGCGTGGCGGGACGGGGTGGTTCTCAGTGAACGGCGAAGTGCGGGCTCCGCGAGTGCTTGTCCTGGCCCTGGACCCCCGGCTCGCCATGGATCCGAAGCCGACCGTCCCCGCCCAGCGCCAGTACAAGCGCATCATCGGCCTGGCCGGCCACTTCGTGGACGAGGAGGGCGCCCAGGTCGACCTTGTGACGGCGGAACCGGACGGCTGGGACGAGCTGGACGGGCGGGTGCGGCTGCACCGGATCGACCGGGCGGAGGCCCGGCATCCGCTGCCCTGGCTGGAGCACACGATCGTCACGCGGATGCCGCGCGTCATCGTCCGGCCGGTGGCGGGGCTCGGCCGTCCCGGCGCCCGGCTGAACACGGCCCGGACCAGGCTGTCCGTGGGCGTCCACCGGCGGCTGTTCGTGCCGTTCTACCGGCACGTCCGGCCGATGCTGCTGGCCCGCATCGCGCGGCGGCGGGTGCTGCGCGGCCTCGACCCCGCCCGGCTCACCCGCGTCGTCGTGATGGACCGGACGTCGGTGCCGCTCGGCCGCCGGCTGGCCCGCCTGCACCCGGACATCGTCGTCACGACCCGCCAGGACCGGACCCTGGACGCCAAGCCCTGAGGGCTCAGGACGCCTCAGGTGCCTCGGTGAGGACGGGCGTGCCGTCCTCGGCGGGCTTCTCGACGTAGCGCTCGCCGGTGCGCGGGCACTCCCACGTCCCGTCCGGGCCCTCGGTCAGGCGCGCTCCGGCGCGGCCGACCCAGCCGACGCGGCGCGCGGGCACGCCCACCACCAGGCCGAAGTCGGGGACGTCCCGGGTGACGACCGCGCCCGCGGCGACCATCGCCCAGCGGCCGATCCGGACCGGCGCGACGCACACGCTCCGGGCGCCGAGCGAGGCGCCCTCGGCGACGTGCACGCCGACCGCCTCCCAGTCGCCGCCGCGCTTCAGCGTGCCGTCCGGGTCCACCGAGCGGGGCTCGCGGTCGTTGGTGAGGACGACGGCAGGGCCGACGAACACGCCGTCCTCCAACACGGCGGGCTCGTAGACGAGCGCGTGGTTCTGCAGCTTCACGTTGTCGCCGATCTGGACGCCCGCGCCGACGTAGGCGCCGCGCGACACGATGCAGCCCGAGCCCAGCCGGGCGTTCTCGCGGATCTGGGCGAGGTCCCACACGGTGGTGCCGTCGCCGAGCTTCGCGCTCGGATCGACCTGGGCGCTCGGCGTGATGCGGGGTGTCATGCGCTGCCTTCCTTGACGTTCTGATCGATGCCGGGCACCGCCGGCCTGCGCCGCAGCCGCCGCAGGCGGGCCGCGAGCGGCGCCGTGACGTGCACGGTCACCGGGTCCAGGTCGAGCCGGACGTGGGCGCGGCGCGGCGGGAGCAGGGACGCGGTCATCGGCCCGAGCAGGCCGCCGCCGTCCGGGACGCGGACCTTCACGGGCCCGCCGACACCGTCGATCTCGATGGACGCGCGCCAGCGTCCGGGCCGCACGCCGGTGAGCGGCAGGTCGGCGAACCGGCGGTCCGGCCGGCCGGGGTCGGTCACCAGCGGGGTGCGGAGCACGCCGCCGTCACCGGCCCGGCGGAGCAGCACGCTCATGCCGGGCGGCGGGACGGACGCCAGCACCGGCGGCGGCTCGCACAGCACCCGCAGCCGCCGCCCCGACCGCTGGACCAGCTCGACCGCGCCCAGGTCGGCGATGGTGAGGCCGCCGCCGACGTCCAGCGCGAGCGGGCCGCGCCCGCCGCCGGGCGACGGCCGGACCACCCGCCACCGGCCCGCCGCCTCGACGAGCCCGGCGCGCGGCACCGCCATGCCGCTCGGCTTGGTCAGCGCGGCGGTCAGCACATGGCCTTCGATGGCCGCCTCGACGCCGAGCGTCCACCGGCCGTCCGGCCAGGAGGCGGGCGCGGGACGGAACGCGGCCGTGAACGCGGTGGCCCTGCCGCCGCCGGTCGGCTCGCCCGGCCGGGTCGTGCACGGGATGCGGTGGCGGACGCCGTCGCCGTTCTCCACGACCAGGTGGACGTCCGGCGGCCCCTGGTCGGCGTCGCGGATCACGACCGTCCCGGTGACCGTCAGGTGGGGGCCCTCCCAGGAGACGGAGTCCAGCGCGGACTTCAGCACCGGGACGGTCTCGTAGCAGGCGTCGGGGACGTCCAGTACGGCGTCCCGGAAGAAGGGGTAGCGGGCGAACGCCCGCCCGGCCTCCAGCAGGACACTGGGCCGCTCCCCGCTCCGATGGAACCGCAGGACCTCTTCCATTTCCTCGACGAGGCCGCGCCGGACGCAGTGCGCGAGCACCCGGCGGTGCGGTTCGTAGCGGGCAGCCAGCCCCGGCGTGAGCCAGGTGTCGAGCAGCTCGCGCGCCCCGGTCAGCGCGGTCTCGCGCTCTTCGGCGGGCGCGCCGAGGTAGCCGCGTTCCAGCCGCCCGAACACCTCCAGTTGCAGGAAGCGGTAGTGCAGCCGCTCGCGCGTCTCGCCGGGCTCGGTGTGCGCGGCGACGAGCGCCATCGCCCGTCCGGCGATCTCGTGGACGGCGGCGGTGGGCGCGCCGCCGACCTGGGTGCTGCTGGTGCCGTCCTCCCGGGCGGCCCAGTAGTAGCAGTCGTAGTCGGCGAGGACGGACACCCCGCTCGCGTGCAGGTAGGCGCCGGTGGTGAACAGCTGGTCCTCGTGCGACAGCAGGCCCTCGGTGAACCGCAGCCCCGCCCGCTCGACCAGCGACCGGCGGAACAGCTGGAGCGCGGCCATCGACATGCGCGGGAACAGGTCGCAGCCGGGATCGAGGACGTGCGTGCGCTCGATCGTCCGGCCGAACACCCTCGGCACCTTGCGGCCGCCCGTCCCGACCTGCCGGCCGAGCACGATGTCGGTGCCGTTGCGGTCGGCCATCGCCGCCATCCGCTCCAGCGCCTCCGGGCCCAGCCGGTCGTCGGCGTCCAGGAAGAACACGTACTCGCCGGACGCCCGCTCCAGCCCCCGGTTGCGCGGCGCGCCCGGACCGCCCGAGTTCGGCTGGTGGACGACCGTCAGCTGCTCGCGGTCGCGGGCCAGGCCGTCCAGCAGTGCGGCGCCGCCGTCGGTGGAGCCGTCGTCCACCGCGATGATCTCGATGCGCTCGGCGGGGAGGGACTGCGCGAAGACCGACTCCAGCGCCCGGCCCACCGTGTCCCGGCAGTCGAACACCGGCACGATCACACTGACCAGGGGTTGCCTCATGGCCCCTCTACCGTCGGACGCCTTCGGAACGCGGTTACCAGGCAACTCTATGGCGCTGACCCCGCCGCCGTGATCTCCCGGACGGCGCGGCGGGACCTTGCCTCGCACAGTTCACCGGCGGGGCCATGTCCGTTAGCGGTATTGCCACCCGTCCGTTACCGGAGCTGGGAGAACCCGGAAGATCCCTGGGAGAAAAGGCGCGGTCCCGTTGATCCGGCGGCGGGGTATCACCGTGCAATGGTTATGGGCATTGTTCTCCGTCTCCTCGTCGCCGCCGGACTCGCGGCCGACGCAGTCGTGCACTGGCGCTTCGCGCCCGACATGGCCCCCGGGCCGAACACCCCGGACGACGTGATCCCCGGGGACGACCTCTTCCGCGCGCAGGCGATCGCGGCGGCCGTCGCCGCCGTCCTGGTGCTGGTGTGGGCGCGGCGATGGACGTACGCGATCGCGTTCCTCGTCGCCGCGAGCGCCGCCGGCGCCGTCCTGCTGTACTACTTCGTCGACTTCGGGCAGCTCGGGCCGATCCCGCGGATGTACGACCCGCAGTGGTACTCCGACAAGACGATCAGCCTGGCCGGTGAACTGGTCGCGGCGCTCGCCGCGCTCATCGGCTTCTTCACCGTCCACCGGGACAGGGAGCCGGAGTCGCCGTCACGCCAGCTCGGGGCGCACTGACCCGCCGGGCGCGGCGGGCGAAGTCGAGGGACTCCTCGAAGACCGCCGTCACGTCCCGGACGTTCCTCCAGACGTGGTCGGCGCCGTCCACCGGCCGGTACTCGGCCCGCGCGCCCGCCGCGCGGAGGGATTCGGCCATCCGCTCGCTCTGCGCGCACGGCACCGTCCGGTCGGCGGTGCCGTGCCAGAGCTGGAACGGCGGGGCGCCGCCGTGGACGTGCGCGAGCGGGCTGGCCTCCGCCGCGAGCGACGGCGCGTCCCGCACCGGGGCGCCGAGCAGCAGCGACTCGCGCGAGCCGGGGGCGCCGCCGTCCGGCATCGCGGCCAGGTCGTACACCCCGGACCAGCCCACCACGGCGGCGATGCCGGGGCCGGTGAGCGCGGCGAGCGCCGCGAGATGCGCGCCCGCCGACTCGCCCCACGCCACGACCGTCGAGCCGTCGAAGCCGTACTCGCCGCCGTTGCAGCGCAGCCAGCCGACGGCGGAGCGGACGTCCTCCAGTTGCGCGGGGTGGCGCGCCTCGCCCGACAGCCGGTAGTCCGCGGCCGCCACCGCGAACCCGGCGCGGGCGAGGCGCTCGAACGGGGACGGCCGCCAGCCGGCGAACGCGTGCCCGAAGTCGCGGCGGGACCCGCGCCGCCAGCCGCCGCCGTGCAGGAACAGGATCACCGGGGCCGGGCCCGCCGCCGGGAGGTACAGGTCCAGCAGCAGCGGCCGGTAGCCCACCCGGTCGGCGTACTCGATGCCCGCGCGGACCTCCATCACGTCCCGCCCGCGACGAACCGCTGGGTGAGGGCGCCCACGCCCTCCAGCTCGCTCACCAGCACCTCGCCCGGACGGATGAAGCGTTTCGGCGAGCGGGCGTTGCCGACCCCGGCGGGCGTCCCGGTGAAGACCAGGTCGCCGGGGAACAGCCGGCAGACCCGCGACAGCCGGACGAGCAGCTCCGGCACGTCGTAGATCATCGAGGACGTGCGCGCCTCCTGCACCGTCTCCCCGGACAGGCTGCACGAGATCGCCAGGTCGGACGGGTCGGCGAACTCGTCCGGGGTGACGAGCCACGGGCCGGTCGGGCCGAAGTTCGGGTACGACTTGGCCAGGCTGAACTGCGGCTTCGCCCCGGCGAGCTGCGACGTCCGCTCGGACAGGTCCTGGCCGAGCATGATCCCGGCGACGTGGTCCCAGGCGTCCTCGCGGCGGACGGCGGCGGCCTCCCGGGAGACCGCCAGCACCATCTCGACCTCCCAGTCCACCGTGTCGGACGGCAGCGCGACCTCGCAGACCGGCCCGGCGAGGCAGCTCGGGAACTTCGTGAACGTCACGGGCGCGGTGTCGGGCGGGTACCCGGCCTCGCTCGCGTGCGCCGCGTAGTTGACGCCGATCGCGAAGACCTGGCGCGGGCGGGGCACCGGCGGGCCGAGGTCCGCCCGGTCGAACGGCTCGCCCAGCGCCGGGTCGAGCGACGCCGCCCAGGAGCGGAAGGCGTCCCAGTCGGCGAACGCCTCCTGCGGGTCGGCGGAGAACCGGCCGTCCGCGGCGCCGGCGACGTCGATCGCGACGTCGCCGACGACGACCGCGGCGCGCCCGGCCAGGTTCGCCAGCCTCACCAGCCGACCCTCTCCGGCGCGGGCTCGCCGTAGGAGTCCTGCCAGGAGACCACCGGGTTGCGCAGCGTCCCGACGCCCTCGATCTCGGCCTCCACGACGTCCCCCGGACGCAGGTAGAAGTCGAACGGGTCCGGCTGGACGGCGGCGACGCCCGAGACCGTGCCGGTGGTGACGATGTCGCCCGCGCTGTAGGTCTGCGGCGAGTGGTACGCCACCAGGTGCGGGATCGACACGCGCATCTGCTTGGTGTGCCCGGTCTGCCGGGTCTCGCCGTTCACCCGCAGCCGCATCGCCAGGTCCTGCATGTCGTCGATCTCGTCGGCGGTGACGATCCACGGACCGATCGGGCAGAACGTGTCGATCGCCTTGCTGAAGGAGAAGACGCCCGACTCCATCTCGCGGCGCTGGATGTCGCGGGCCGTGATGTCGTTGAACACGGTGAACCCCGCGATGTGCTCCAGGGCCTCGTCCGGGCCGAAGAACTTGCCGGGCTTGCCGATGATGACGGCCAGCTCCAGCTCGTAGTCCAGCTCCCGGGTGAGGTGCTCGGGGTAGACGATCGGGTCGTCGGGGCCGATGATCGCGTCCACGTTCTGGAAGAACACGATGCCCTTGTGCACCGGGTGCGACCAGTTGACCGCCTGCAGCTCCTCGTGGTGGTCGGCGAAGTTGCCGGCCGTGTGGAAGAACTTCTTCGGCCGGATGGGCGCGCGGAGCCGCACGTCCGCCAGCTTGAGCCGTTCGCCGGTCTCGGCGGCCGTCCCGCCGCGCTCGAAGAACGCCCGCGTGGACGGCACGTCCAGCTCGATGACGTCGTCGCCGTCCAGCCGGCCGACCCGTCCCTCGTCGAAGGTGATCAGCTTCATCAGGCGCCCACCATGTTGAAGCCGCCGTCGGCGAGCATGTAGGCGCCGGTGATGTGGGACGCGTCCTCGGTGGCCAGGAACAGGGCCGTGCCCGCGACCACCTCGGGCGGCGGGATCGTGCCCATCGGCGTCTGCGCGATGAGCTTCTCGCGGCGCCCCGACTTCCAGTCCTCGCGCTCCAGCGTGGCGCCGGTCTCCATGAACCCCGGCGCGAACGTGTTCACGCGGACCGACGGCGCGAACGCCGCCGCGTAGGACTTCGTGATGCCGAGCAGCCCGTACTTGGCGGCGGCGTACTGCGGGGCCCGCGCGCTGCCCCGCACGACCACCGTCGAGCCGATGTTCACGATGCAGCCGTGGCCCTGCTCCAGCATCCGGGAGCCGAACTCGTGCGTCATCAGCAGCGTGCCCTTGACGTCCACGTCGATGACGCGGTCGAGGGACTCCTGCGTCAGCTCCCGCCACGACATCTGCTCGGTCGCCACGTCCCCGACGTTGTTGACCAGCACGTCGAGCGTGCCCGCCTGCGCGAACGCCTCGTCGGCGAGGCCGCGGATCGCGTCCCACGACGAGATGTCGGCCTGCACGACGAACGCCTCGCCGCCCGCCTCCCGGACGCGCTCGGCCGTCCGCTCGGCGCCCTGCTTGGAGCTGTTGTAGTGGACGCCGACCCGCGCGCCCTCCTGCGCCGCGCGTACGGCGATCTCGGCGCCGAACCCGGTGCCGGCCCCCGTGACCAGCACCGTCTTCCCGGCGAACCGCGGAAAGATCTTCTGCTCCGTGCTCATGAGTTCTCCTAGACCAGCGTGCGGCCACCGTCGACGTACATGACGTGCCCGGTCATGAACGACGCGTGCGGCGAGGAAAGGAACAGGATCGGGCCGACGACCTCGGCCGCCGTGCCCAGCCGCCCGGCGGGGACCAGGCGCACCAGATCATCGCGGACGCCGGGGCGCGCGAGGTACTCGGCGGTGAGCGGCGTCTCGACGTAACCGGGCGCGACCGCGTTCACCGTGACCCCGCTGGACGCCCACTCGGCCGCCATCACCCGCATCATCTGGTTCATGCCGCCCTTGGACGCGGCGTAGGGCCCGTGCTTCTTGTGCGCCAGATGCCCCGACACCGACGACAGGAAGACCAGCCGTCCGCCACCGGCCTCGACCATGTGCCGGCCGGCCGCCTGCGCCGCGCCGAACGCGGTGGACAGGTTGGTGCGGAGCATCCCGTCCCACTCGTCCTCGGTGAACTCCAGGATCGGTCGGCGGTCGTTGACGCCGACGCAGTGCAGCAGGACGTCCAGGCCGCCCATCACCTCCACCGCGTGCCGGACGGCGGCGGCCCCCGCGCCCGGCTCGGTCAGGTCGGCGGCGAGCGTGTGCGGCTTCGCCGGGCCCGAGGGCAGGGCGTCGAGCCGCGCGGGGTCGCGGTCGACGGCGGTGACGTCGGCGCCCGCGCCGAGATAGCCCCGGACGCACTCCGCGCCGATCCCGCCCGCGCCGAGCACGAGCACGCGGGCGCCGCGCAGGCCCAGCCAATCGTCCACTTGCGGTCCCTCGCCTCTCTCCGGTACTTTCATTGTGTGAAAGTTAATTTCACGATCCAAGAGTATCGGCGGGACCGGTCATGACGTCAAGCGACCGGTCGCGGTACCACATCGCGGCCCTGGCCAAGGGCCTGCAGGTGCTGAGCCTGTTCGACGGGCCGACGCTCTCCCTGCGCACGAGCGACATCGCCGCCATGACCGGCATCCCGATGCCCACGGCGTTCCGGATCGTCTCCACGCTGGAGGACCTCGGCTACCTGGAGCGGCGGCACGACGGGTCCGTCCAGCCCGGAGTGAAGGTGCTGACGCTCGGCTCGGCGGCCATGCGCGGGTCGAGCCTGGTGCAGCTCAGCGACCGCCCCCTGCGGCTGCTGGCGGAGGCGACCGGCGAGACGGTCAACCTGGGCATCCTGATCGAGGACCGCGTTCTGTACCTCGCACGGCTGCGCAACGCCGACCTGGTCACCGCCAACGTGCACGTGGGTTCGACGCTGCCCGCGCCCTACACGTCCATGGGCAAGGTGCTACTCGCCTACCTCCCGCAGGACGACCTTGACCGGCGCGTCACCGACGCGTCCCTACCATCGGGCGCGGGCCCCAACGCGGTCACCAACATGTCCGCACTGCGCGCCCAGCTAGAACAGATCCGCCGCGACGGCTACGCGGTGCAGGACGAGGAACTGGCGCAGGGCCTCCGCTCGGTCTCGGTCCCGGTGTTCGGGGCGGACGACGCCCCGGCGGCGGCCGTGAACGTCGCCGTCTCCGCGATGCGCCGCACCAACGCCGACCTGCACGGCGAGATCCTCACCCGCCTGCGCGAGACCGCCGACGACATAAGCACCAGACTGAGGACCCATTGACGTCCTCCGGCGTTGACGTCGGCGTTGACGTCGGCGTTGGCCCGGTGCCCGCAGGCGACGCATCGGAACACCGCTTGGCTCTCGCGGTTGTCCCGGGCGCGGTGCCCGCACGCGTTGCAGGTCTGCGACGTGTACGCCGGGTCGACCCGGACCAGGCGCCTCGGTGCCTTGTGCTCCAGCCGGGTGACCAACTGTCCCCAGCCGTTGGCCAGGATGCCCCGGTTGAGCCCGGCTTTGGCGCGCACATCCGTGCCGGGTGCCTCGATGGTGCCGCGCGCCGACCGGGTCATCCCGGCGATGTTCAGGTCCTCGACGGCGATCACGTCGAAGCGGCGCGCCAGATCCGTCGAGGTCTTCTCCACCCAGTCCTTGCGGCGGTCGGCCTGGCGCGCTTTCAGCCGGGCGATGGCGGCCTTGACCCGGGCACGCCGATTCGATCCCGCCTCCGCGCGCGCCAAACGCCGCAGCAACCGCTTCAACCGCTCGGCCTCACCAGCCGTCAGGCCCGGCACGGTGGAGGTTTCGCCGGTGGACAGCGCGGCACTGATGGCCACGCCCCGGTCGATGCCGACCGCCGCACCACTGCCGGGCGCGGGTACCGGAGCCGGGGTCGCGGCGAACGCGACATGCCAGCGCCCGGCGCGGTCCCGCGTCACCCGGAACGACTTCACCCCCGGTGGGACTGGCCGGGACCAGCGGAACCGCACCCATCCCACCTTCGGCACCCGCACCTCACCGGTGCGGCGGGACAACCGCCGCACATCCCAGGCACGCCCGCGAGCGCCGACGATCCGGAACCCCTCATGCACCCCGGCCTTACGCCAGGTGGGGCGCCGGTGCGTCCCACCGAAGAAGTTCGCCATGGCCTGCGCGAAGTCCTTCAGTGCCTGCTGCTGCACCGTCTGCGACCCCGCCGCCAGCCACCCGAACGCAGCCCGCGCCTCGGTCAACTGGCGGGCCTGGACGGAATACCCCGGAGCGGGACCCCGACGCGGCGTCCACCACGCCTGCTGCTCCACAGCCAGGTTCCACACAAAGCGGGCATGCGAGCAATGCTCCAGCAGCCCCGCCTCCTGAGCGGGGGTCGGGCACAACCGGTACCGGGACGCGCCCGCAACATACCGACCGCCACCGACAAAACCCGGAGAGTCGCCATGTCCCGGTATTCCGCGTCCCCTCCCCACCCCGAAGGATGGGTCTCCACGCTGGCAGGTATCCGATGAAGGACACCGACGCCGCCGCGCGGCAGCATCCCTTCACACCGGACGAACTGGACGGCGACCGCCTGGCCGTCTACCGCTCGATCACGGAGGGCCCGCGCGCCAAGGGCCCTCGCCTGTTCGACCTGGTCTCTGACTCGGGCGTCCTGGCAGGCCCCTTCAACGAGTTCCTGCTGCGCCCCGCACTCGGCGACGCCCTGCAACGCCTCGGCGCGGCCATCCGCTACGAGGGGGCGCTCAGCGGACGGTCCCGCGAGATGGCGATCCTGGTCGTGGCCGCCGCCTGGAACAGCGAGTTCGAACGCACCGCCCACGAGGCCGTAGGCCGCGCCGCCGGCCTCACGGAGGACGAGATGGCCGCCATCGCCGCCCGCGCCCCACTAGCCCTTACCGACCCGCACGAAGCCGCCGTCCTCCGCCTAACCCGAGCCCTCACGACCGGCGACGTGGACGACGAGACCTGGTCAGCCTGCGTCCCACCCCTAGACCGTGAGACGGTCTTCGAACTGACCACCCTCGTCGGCTACTATGCCACCCTCGCCCTCCAAATGCGCACCTTCCGCGTCTGACCTGCGACACCTTGGCGGCAAGGTCCGCGAGTTGCGCTTCGTCTTGGACGGGAGTTCAGTCCGGATCACCTACTGGCTCGCCCCGCAGCGGAGGATCGTGCTCCTCACGGTTTTCCGGAAGACCCGGCAACGCGAGGAGGCGGAGATCGATCGGGCCCGGCAGGCGCAGAAGGTCTGCGAAGCCGATCATGGTCCCGCCGAGCACGGCTACGACCGGGGTAAGGAGGACACGAGGTGAACCACTCCCAGTGGAAGACCCGCCGGACCAAGAAGCTCTCGGGTGAGGAGGTCAAGGAGACCCCCTCCTACATCGAGGCCGGACACGCTCTGGCGCTTGGCCAAGCCGTCCATGATCGTCGCGTTGCGTTGGGCATTTCGCAGGCCGAGCTCGCTCGCCGCGCCGGCATGACCCAGCCCCAGGTCTCCAACATCGAAGGTGGTGACTCGGTCCCCACCCTGCCGCTCCTCACTCGGCTCGCCATCGCGCTGGAGGCCTCGCTGACCATCCGGCTGGACGATGGCGACTCCAACTTCGCCTTCGCCCCCCACCGTGGCCCCGCTCCCGACACGTCGCGCAGTAACGACGACACCTCGTCGGCGGCATGATCTCCCAAGAGGTCGGTTACCAGGGGATCTCGCCGTTGTCGTCGTAGAAGGCGCCGGTCGGGCCGTCGTCGGGGAGTTGGGCGAGGCGGATCGCCGTCGCCGCGCCCTGCTCGGGGGTGCGGACGCCGCGGAAGCCGTTGAGGTCGGTCGCGCAGAAGCCGGGGCAGGCGGCGTTGATCAAGATGCCCGTGCCGCGCAGCTCCTTGGCGTACTGGACGGTGACCGCGTTGAGGAACGTCTTCGACGGCGCGTAGGCGGCGGAGATCGGGCCCGTCTCCCCGTCGGGCATGCTCTGCCGCGTCAGGGAGCCGACCGTGCTCGACATGTTCACGATGCGGGGGGACGACGACCGGCGCAGCAGCGGCAGCATCGTGTTCGTGACGCGGATGACGCCGATCACGTTGGTCTCCACGGCCGTCCGCATGGTCTCAGGGGTTACTTTTGTGGGCTCCTGGGGGCCGCCGCCCGTCACGCCCGCGTTGTTGACGAGGACGTCCAGCCGTCCGGCCCGCTTCTCGATCAGCGCGGCGGCGGCCCGCACGCTCGCGTCGTCGGTCACGTCGAGCGGCACGCCGAAGGCGTCAACGCCCTCCGCCCGCAGCTTCTCGACGGCGGCCTCGCGGCGCGCCTCGTCGCGGGCGCCGACGCCGACGCTCCAGCCGAGGGCGCCGAGCCCGGCCGCGATCTCGTACCCGATTCCCTTGTTCGCGCCGGTGACCAGCGCGATCGTCTGTTCGCTCATAGCCCCATGCTGGACGCGCTCCAGGCCGTCCTTCCAACACCGTTTGGGTGGGCTGCGATACCCGGCGGGTATCGTGGAAGGCGTGGAGACGCGAGAGCTACGCTATTTCGTCGCCGTCGCCGAGGAACTGCACTTCGGCCGGGCCGCGGAGCGCCTCGGCATCGCGCAGCCGCCTCTCTCCCGGGCCATCCAGCAGCTCGAACGCCGGCTCGGCGTGACGCTGCTCGACCGCACCAACCGCACCATCGCGCTGACCGATCCCGGCCGCGTCCTCCTGCAGGAGGGACGCGCGGCCCTCGACGCGGTCGCCGCCGCCGACCGCCGCACCCGCCGCGCCGCGCACACCGAGCCCAGCCTGGTCCTGGTCACGAAGGCCGGGGCGACCAGCGAACTGCTGGCGAAGCTGCTCGACGCGTACGCCGCTGAGCCCGGCGCGGTCGCCGTCGACGTCCAGCTGTGCGCGCCCGGCGAGCAGGAGCGGCTGCTGCGCGACGGGCGGGCCGACGTGGCGCTGCTGCACCTGCCGTTCGACTCGACGGCCGGGTTCGACACCGAGGAGCTGCGGACGGAAGGCCAGGTCGCCGTCCTTCCGGCGGGGCACCCCCTCAGCACCCGGACCCACCTGCACGTGGCCGACGTCACCGACCTGCCCGACCTGCCCCTCCCGCGCTGGCCTCACTCCGACGGCGCGTACCCGGCCGGCCCCGGACCCGAGGTGCACGACCAGGTGCAGCTCCTTCAACTGATCGCCCTCGGCCGCACCGCCGCGATCCTGCCGGAGACATGCCGAAGCCACCTGCGGGACGACCTGGCCACCGTCCCCGTCCTGGACGCCCCAAGGGTGACGACGGTGATCGCCTGGCCGCCCCATAGCCGCTCCCAGCCGCTGGCCACCCTGATCCGAACCGCCACCACCCTCTGATCCGCGCGCCCCCGCGCCAGGCGCTTCGGCGTCTCAGCTGGATTCGGTGTGTGGGCCGGCCAGGAGGCGTGTCAGCAGGTCGCGGAGGTGCTGCTGGTCGGAGCCGGGGAGTTCGAAGAAGGTTCGGGCCAGCGAGTGGGTACTGGAGCGCAACTGCCGGCGTTTGTGCTCGCCGGCTTCGGTGAGCACCACGTGTTTGACGCGGCGGTCGTCCGGTGCGGGTCGGCGGGTCACCAGGCCGCGGCGTTCCAGGCCGTCGACGATGCCCGTGACGTTCGACGGCTCGCATGACAGCCAGTCGGCCAGTCGGCGCATTGGGGCGGGGCCGGACAGGTTGGTCAGGACGAGCGCCTGGGCCGGGGGAAGGTCGAGCTGCGCCGCGGCGGCGTTGAACTGCGCGCGCAGCCGCCCGGTGACCTCGAAGACCAGGCCGCTCAGCTCGGCCACGACCGCATCCGCATCGCCACCGGTACCGGTTTCGGTGGCGGCGTCGGCATCGGAGCTCATGCGGCCAGCATAGCCACTGATTAAGCCGCTCAACTGTTCAGCTTCTGAAGTAAATGCTACGCTCCCGGGCCAAAGCTTCATGAACTGAACTATGTAGCAGCTGAAGGAGATGTCGTGATGGCGCAAGTGAGCGCGCGCGGGCGCGCCGGCCTCCGGAGCACGCGACGTGCACGGGCACTCGCCGTGGCGGGTGCGGTCGTGGCCGCGCTGGCGGTCTGGGCGGTCGGGGAACCGCTGCTGGGCCAGGACCTGGTCGTCGAGCAGAAGGGACAAGAGCCGCGGGACCTGGGGGTGGCCGCCATCGGCGTCTTCGCCCTGGTCCCCTCGCTGCTCGGCTGGGCGCTGCTGGCCGCGCTGGAGCGGGTGACGCCGCTGGCGGCCCGTATCTGGACGGCCGCCGCGCTGGCTCTGCTCGCGGTGTCGTTCCTGCCCGTCATCGGCGTCCAGGCCTCCGGTGGCAGCAAGGCCGTGCTGGCTCTCAGCCATGTGGCCGTCGGAGCCGTGCTGATCCCCGTCTTCCACCGGACGGCCACGGCCCGCCGCGCTGGCGCGAGGAGCGGGCAGTGACAGCGCCCGAGGACGAGATCCTCGACAGCCCCACCCCCTGGGTCGCCGACCACATCCGCGCCTACCTGGAGACCGACGGCGTCGAAGGCCACCTTTTCGGGGGCTGGCCGACGCTGCTGCTCACCACGCGAGGCCGCAGGTCCGGCAGGCTGCGCCGCACCGCCCTCATCTACGGCCGGGACCAGGACCGCTACCTGCTGGTCGCCTCGAACGGCGGCGCCGACCGCCACCCGGCCTGGTATCTCAACCTCACCGACACCCCGGCGGTGTCGCTGCAGGTCGGACCGGACCACTTCACCGCCACCGCCCGCACCGCCACCGCAGCGGAGAAGCCCCGGCTGTGGCAGATCATGGCCGAACTGTTCCCCCAGTACGCCAAGTACCAGGAGGTATCAGCACGCGAACTGCCCCTGGTGATCCTCACCCCGCAGGTCCCGCACGGAGACAGATAGCCGGATCATGGAATGGGGCGGCGGTGGGTTCGGTTGGTTTGGCGCGGAGGGAAGGTGATTCGATGACGTCGTCGCCGACGAGTATGCGTGCCGTTCGTCTTTCTGCGCCCGGGCCTGTGGACAACCTGCGGGTGGTCACGGTGCCACTGCCGCCTCTGCGGGACGGGTGGGTGCGTGTGCGGGTCGAGGCGTTCGGGCTCAACCGCTCGGAACTGAAGCTTCGGCTTGGGCTGAGCGAGGGTGTCACCTTTCCTCGTGTGCCGGGCATAGAGGCCGCCGGGACGGTTGATGCGGCGCCGGACGGGAGTGGGCTGAGCGTCGGGCAGAAGGTCGTCGCGATGATGGGCGACATGGGGCGCACCTACGACGGCGGTTATGCCGAGTACACGTCCGTGCCGCTGGCCCAGGTCATCCCTGTGGACACTGACTTGCCCTGGGACGTGCTGGGCGCCCTTCCGGAGATGGTGCAGACCGCTTACGGCTCGCTCACCACGGGCCTGGACCTGCAGCCGGGGCAGACCGTGCTGGTCCGTGGGGGCACGTCGTCCGTGGGCTTGGCCGCTGCCGCGCTTGCAGGCTGGCGTGGTGCCACGGTTCTGTCCACCACCCGGCGGCCTGACCGCCTTGCCTTTCTGGCAGAGCGCGGTGTCGAGCATCCTCTGCTTGACACCGGTGAGGTCGCGGCGGCCGTTCGCGAACTCTTTCCGGACGGTGTGGACGCCGCGCTCGATCTCGTCGGGACGCCGACCCTGCCCGACACCCTGCGCGCGGTGCGCGTGCACGGCACGGCCTGCTTCGGTGGCAGCCTCTCCAACCAGTGGACGGTCCGGGACTTCTCCCCGAACGAGTACCTGCCGCGCGGCGTGCGCCTGGCGGGCTACTTCGGCGATGTCGGGGACCTGCCCCGCGAGGTCTTCCAGGAGATCCTCGACGCGGTGGCGGAGGGGCGGTTGAGCTTCCCCGTCGATCGCGTCTACGACGGCCTGGAGCAAGTGAGGCAGGCCCACGACGATATGGAGCACAACCGCGCCACAGGCAAGCTCGTCGTTCGCGTCCGGCATTAGAAGTCGTTGAGAGGGGGCGCGCGTGAGTCAGCTTCGGGATGTCGTGGAACTGGCTGGACGCGTGCTGGGCGGGGACGTCGTCGGTGCATACCTTCACGGTTCCTCGGTGCTCGGCGGGCTCAAGCCGGCCAGTGATGTGGACGTGCTGGTCGTCTCGCGGCGGTCGATGGACGGGCGGGAGCGGCGGGCGCTGCTGGACGGTCTGCTCCGCGTCTCCGGCATCGGGGACGGCGTCCGGCCCGTCGAGCTGGTCGTGGTCGTCCAGGCCGAGGTGCGGCCTTGGCGCTACCCGCCTGTTTGCGACTTCCTGTACGGCGAGTGGCTGCGAGATGAGTACTTGGCGGGGAAGGTTCCCCAGCCGGAGCCGATGCCTGATCTGGCCCTGCTGATCACGATGGTGCTGGCCGGGGATCGTCCACTGACCGGTCCCCGGCCGGGCCGGGTACTTGCGCCCGTCCCGCACGCCGACCTGGTCCGGGCGAGCGTCGCGGGCATCCCCGACCTGCTCGACGAGCTGGACGACGACACCCGCAACGTCCTGCTGACCCTGGCGCGCATCTGGGCGACGCTCGCCACCGGCGAGATCAAGCCGAAGGACGCCGCCGCCGACTGGGCCCTCGACCGGCTCCCGCCCGAACACCGTCCCGTCCTCGCGCACGCACGGCAGCTGTATCTCGGCAGCCACTACGCCGATGAGACCTGGACCGAGGCGCTGCGAGGACGGGTGCGTCCGCACGCGGAGTTCGTCCTCAAGGAGATCGACCGGTTGGTCACCTGAGCCGGGAGGCCAGGTTCGGTAGGAGGCGGAGGGCGTTGCCCCGCGTGATGGCCTGGTGGGCGCGGCGGCTCAGGGCCGGGTCGCGGTCGAAGTCCCTGGTGTTGAGGGTGACCTCGTGGGCGGAGTTGGCGGGCCAGTCGGTGCCGAACAGGACGCGGTCGGCGCCCGCCGCGTTGAGCAGGGTCGGGCTGGCGTACGGGGACGTCGGCAGCGCGGTGTCGTAGTGGAAGCGGCGGAGCGCGGGACGGATCTTCGCCGGGTCCGGCCCATTGTCCTCGCGGCCCCAGCGTTCGGCGCGGCCCGCCATGTAGGGCAGGAAGCCGCCGCCGTGGGACAGGATGATCGAGATGTCGGGGTGGCGGTCGAGGGTCCCGGCGGCGATGAGGCTGAGCGCGGTGCGGGTCGTGTCGAGCAGGAAGTCGCCGAGCCAGTCGCCGACCAGCGGCACCTCGACGATGCCCTTGGGCGCGACCGGGTGGGTGAACACGACCGCGCGGCGGCGGTCGAGTTCGGCGAACAGCGGCTCGAACATCGGGTCGCCGAGGTAGTGGCCGTCGGCGGAGGTGTTGAGCAGGACCCCGTCCGCGCCGAGGTCGTCCAGCGCGTGGGCGGCCTGCCGGACGGCGAGGTCCGGGTGGAGCATCGCGACGTTGGCGAAGAAGCCGAAGCGCGTGGGGTTGTCGTGCACCAGTCCGGCCAGCGACTCGTTGCACACCCGGACGCCCGCGACGGCGGTCGCGCGGTCCTGGAAGATCTCGGCCGGGACGGGTGCGGACGCGACGCCGGCGGCGATGCCGTTGGCGTTCATGGTCCGCAGCGTGCTCTCCAGCGTCCACTGGGCCCAGGCGGGGCCGCCCTCCGCAGGGATGATGCCCTGCTCGACCGCCCACTCCCGCATCTTCGGTGGGACGGCGTGGTGGTGGGTGTCGATCCTGCCGCGCGCCGGGCGGGGCGCGGCTGCGGCGGCCCCGCGGGCGGGCAGTGCGGCCGCCGCGGCGGCCAGGCCGGACGCCTGCAGGGCGCGGCGGCGGGTCATCTCGGGCATGCGCGTCTCCCTCGGTCATGCGCCGCCCACCACATTCTCGAATGAGAAAGTCTCAGCTGAGACGATATCAGACCGCCCTATCATGGGTCCATGCTCGACGACCTGCTCGAACGGATCCTGGCCGCGGACGACGACCCCGCCGCGCCGCACGTGGGGCTCGGCATGCTGCTGGCCGCCGCGCACAACCGGAGCCGCCACGAGATGAACGGCGAGCTGCGCCCGCTCGGCATCGACGTGCGCGGGCTGGCGATGCTGCTCGCCCTCGACATGTACGGGCCGTCCAGCCAGCGGCGCCTCATCGACCTCACCGGGATCGACAAGTCCACGATGGTGCGCGCCGTCGACGAGCTGGAGGCCGGCGGGCTCGTCCGGCGCGAGCGGGCCCCGCAGGACCGCCGGGCGTACTCGATCACGCTGACCGGCGCCGGCCGGCGCGCCCTGGCGAGCGCCCGCCGCGCCGGCGCCGATGTGGGCGAGCGCATCTTCGGCCGCCTCCGGCCGGACGAGCGCGACCAGCTCGTCTCACTGCTCCGCCGCCTGGCCGAGCCCACCGCCTGAACCGTCGTCCAGCGTGGTCCGCCCGATCGTCCACCCGGGCACACCGGCTGGCCGGTTACCGCGTACGTGCTGGAGCACACGATTACGTCGTGTTGTGCGAAGACGCTTGACCGTGACCGCTAGGGCCTTACGCTCGGCTCATGCTCGGTCACCTTGTGCGGGTCTCGTCCGTCGTGCTCGCCGGAGTCGTGGCGCTCACCGTGCCCGCCGTCCCCGCGCGGGCGGCGGCCCCCGGCGATCTGCGCACCGACCTCGACGCCATCCTCGCCGACCCCCGGCTCGACGGCGCCGACGTGGGCGTGGTGGTACGCGACGCCCGCAGCGGCGCGGTGCGGTACGCGCGCGGCGCCGGGAAGCCCGTGATGCCCGCCTCGAACCTGAAGCTCTACACCTCCAGCGCGGCGCTGTCGGTGCTCGGCACCGGGTACCGGTTCCGGACGAGCGTGCACGCCACCGCCGTGTCCGGTTCGTCCGTCAAGGGCGACCTGTACCTCAAGGGGACCGGTGACCCGACGACGCGGGCCGCCGACTACGACCGGCTGGCCCGCCAGGTCGCCGCGAAGGGCGTCCGGCGGGTGGAGGGCGATCTGGTCGCCGACGACACCTGGTTCGACGCCGTCCGGACGCCGTCCCACTGGGACCCGGCCGACCTGCAGTACTACTACGCCGCGCCGATCTCCGCGCTGACGGTCTCGCCGAACGACGACTTCGACGCCGGGTCGGTCAACGTGACGGTGCGGCCCGGCGCGGTGGGCAAGCCCGTCCGGGTCGGGCTCAGCCCCGCCACCGGCGCCGTCAAGATCGCCAACAGGGCCGTGACGGAACGGGCCGGCTCGCCGTCCACGCTGAAGATCAACCGGGCCGGCGGCAGCGACACCATCGTGGTGAGCGGCTCGTATCCGGCGGGGGCCGCTACCCTCACCGAGCTGCGGACGGTCAGGAAGCCCACCCTGTACGCGGCGGACGTCTTCCGGCGGGCGCTGCGGGCCCACGGCGTCCAGGTGAAGGGCAAGGTCGCGCGCGGCCGGACGCCCGCGCGCGCCGCCGTGCTCGCGTCCCGCGACTCCATGCCGCTGTCGCGGCTCATGGTCCCGTTCCTCAAGCTCAGCAACAATCCGATCGCCGAGATCCTGGTCAAGGCGATCGGGCGGAAGGCGGCGGGCAAGGGCGGCTGGGACGCCGGGCTGCCGGTGATCGAGCGGTACGCGCGCTCGCTCGGCGTGCCGTCCGACCGGCTGGAGATGGCCGACGGGTCGGGGCTGTCCCGGCGCGACCGCACCACCGCCGGGGACGTGAGCACCCTGCTCGAACGGGTGCGGACGGCGCCCTGGTTCGCGTCCTGGTACCGGGCGCTGCCCGTCGCCGGCGACCCCGACCGGATGGAGGGCGGCACCCTCACCTCGCGCATGCGCGGCACGCCCGCCGCCGGGAACGTGCACGCCAAGACCGGCACCCTGACCGGCGCCACGGCGCTGTCGGGCTACGTGACCGGCTCCGCCGGGCGCCCGCTGGTCTTCTCGGTGATCCTCAACGGCTACCGGGGCGGCGCGCCCAAGGACGTCGAGGACCGGATCGCCGTCCGCCTCGCCGGCGGTACCACCGCGCCCGCACGGCGGGGCTCCGGCACGGGCCAGCGGCTCGAATGCTCGTGGGCCGGAAGCTGCTGAGCGCCGCGCGTCAGCCCTTGCGGGCGTCGCGGATCATGTCGCGGACGCGGTCCACCACGGCGGCCATCGGGCCGACGAGCATGTTCTTGGCCGCCGACTCGGTGCCCGGATGCGGATGCGTCGGCGCGGGCGTGGGGCAGCACGTCCATGCGCAGTTGCAACTGCTGCTGCTGCTTGTCGAGCGACTTCTTGACTATCTCCCCCTCCTGAAGCGAGAGGGGATTCCTACGGCTCGCGCTGTAGGGGTTTCTGCTTCGTCGCCGGCTGCCCGCCCGGAGTTCTCCGTTGAGGTCTTACACCAGCTCCACAGACAGACGCCGTCAGCCCGACGGCCAGAATGTTCTTCGCCGCGTTGACGTCCCGGTCATGGGTCGTCCCGCAGTCGCACGTCCAGGTACGGACGTTCAGCGGCATCTTGTCCCGCAAGGTGCCGCAGGCCGAGCACATCTTGGACGAGGGGAACCAGCGGTCGATCGCGATCACTTCGCGGCCGTACCACCGGGCCTTGTACTCCAGCATGTTCCGCAACTCCCACCAGGCCGCATCGCTGATGGCTCTGGCCAGGCCGTGGTTCTTCACCATATTCCGAACGGCCAAGTCCTCGATCACGATCGTTTGGTTCTCACGAACGAGCCGAGTGGTGAGCTTGTGCAGGTGGTCACGCCGCCGATCGGCGATCCGGGCATGGACTGCGGCGACCCTCCGCCGGGCCTTGCGCCGGTTGGCGCCATCGCCCTCGGCCTTGCGGGCCAGGTCCCGCTGCGCTTTGGCCAGGCGTTCCCGGTCGCGACGCTCATGCCGGGGGTTGGCGACCTTCTCCCCGGTCGACAGGGTCACCAGGTGGTCGAGTCCGGCATCTACACCGACGGCCGCGCCCGCGGCCGGGAGCGGCCCGACCGACGGATCCTCGCAGAGCAGCGACACGAACCAGCGTCCGGCCGCGTCCTGGGACACCGTCACCGTGGACGGCGAGGCGCCCTCGGGCAGTGGCCGGGACCACACGATGGCCAGCGGCTCGGCCATCTTCGCCAGGGTCAGCCCGCCGTCGCGGAACCGGAACGCGCTGGTGGTGTACTCGGCCGACTTGCGCGACTTCTTACGGGACTTGAAACGCGGGTACCCGGCCCGCTTGGCGAAGAAATGGGTGAACGCGACCTGCAGGTGTCGCAGGGCCTGCTGGAGCGGGACGCAGGACACCTCGTTGAGGTAGGCCAGTTCCTCGGTCTTCTTCCAGGCTGTCAGCATCGCCGAGGTCTGGTTGTAGTTCACCCGTTCCTGCTGGGCCCAGGCTTGCGTGCGCGCGGCAAGGGCGAGGTTGTAGACCTTCCGCACACAGCCGAACGTGCGCGACAACTCGGCCGCCTGCGCATCGGTCGGGTAGAAGCGGTACTTGAACGCCCGCTTCACATGGACGGCCTTCACCGATCACACATTACTGCATCAGTTTGTGAAGATGGCCGGTTGGGTGGACGATGAACATGGGCCCGCTCTACATGGAGCCGATCGCCCGGCAGCTCTACCAGGAGATCGGCCTGGTGGAGGAGGAGCACGTCACGCACTACGAGTCGCTCGTCGACCCGGGCGAGACGTGGTGGGAGCGGCTCGTCAACCACGAGTACAACGAGTGCTACCTGTACTACTCCTTCATGCAGACCGAGACGGACCCGCGGATCAAGAACATCTGGGAGCTCCACCTGAACATGGAGCTGGAGCACCTGCGGATCGCGTGCGACCTGATGCGCCGCCACGACGGCCGCGACCCCGAGTCGGTGCTGGCGCCGTCGCTGCCCGAGCCGGTCACGTTCGAGCCGAACAAGCAGCTGATCCGCGAGCTGCTCGCCACCCAGATCGACTGGACGACGCTCGGCACCGGCTTCGTCCAGGAGGCGCACCAGCGGTTCGAGGCCTACCAGGACAAGATCAACGCCGAGCGGGGCGCGCAGGAGCGCGTCATCGACGAGCACCGCGACAAGTTCGGCGACGAGTACCGGCTGGAGACCGAGGGCCCGCACCCCGTCCAGCGGCTCCGCGACAAGCCCGCTCCGCGCCCCTGACCGCGCCCGGCCGGGCTCTGGTCGGCGCCCGCCCGCGCCTGATCGCCTCTGAACCGCCTCCGAAACCGCCCCTGAATCGGCCCTGACCGGCCCTGGCCGTGGGAACGCCGTACTGTGGCGCATGAGGGCCGGTAGACCGGGCACATGACGCAACGACCCGTGTTCCGGTCCGGGCCGTCGGCCGGGAGGGTCGCCGGTCTGGAGCAGGTTCATGATCGGAGAGGCACATGAGCACCGTTCCCGCGCCCACCACTCCGGAGCCGCCGCTGCACATCGGCCGCTGGCAGCTCCCCGGCGGGCGGATCGCGGCGGGCAACGTCCGCGGCATCGTCCGGGGCGCGCTGCAGTCGTGGGGGCTCGGCCCGGCCGCGGGGAGCCTCAGCGACCGGGTGGCGCCGCTCGTCCAGGACCTCGTCGCGCGGGCGGCGACCCGCTGCCGCGGCCCGCTCGTGCTGCGGCTGGAGCTGCACCAGCCCGCCCGGCTGCTGCTGGGCGAGATCCACGACCCGGCCGCCGCCGACCGGTCCGGGCGCGACGGGCCCGGGTCGCATCTCGCCGCGATCGCGATCACCTACGGCAGGCGGCTCGGCCACGGCGGCTCGGCCGCCTGGTACACGCACGCCTTCGTGTGGCCGACCCTGCCCGCCCCGGCCGGCGGCGCCTGACCGGGGTCCCCGGCCGGGCCCCGCCGGGGCCATGTTTCGCGGTGCGCTCCGGGGAAGGACGCGATCATGTCCGCATCGCGTGCCGCCCGCCGGGCCCTGCCGGTGGTGCTGCTGCTGGTCTGGCTGGTGATCGGCGGGACGCTCGGCCCGTACGCGGGCAAGCTCGGCGAGGTCGCCACCAACGAGCAGTCGTCGTTCCTGCCGCGCAGCGCCGAGGCGACGCGGGTGCTCGACGAGGAGGCCGCGTTCGAGAACGACCGGACCATCCCCGCCATCGTCGTGTGGACGACCGGTGACGGCGGGATCTCGCCCGAGCAGCGCGCGGCGGCGCAGCGGGCGCTCGGCTCGCTGCGCGGCATCCCGTTCGTCACCGGCACGCCGTCGCCGGTGGTGCCGTCGGAGGACGGGGCGGCGCTGACCGGTGTCGTCCAGGTCAGGTCGGACGTCGACGAGCACAGCGCCGACATCGTCGACCGCATCCGCCGCACCGCCGCCGAGGTCCCGGGCACCCGCGCCTACGTCGCCGGGCCCGCCGCCACCCAGGCCGACCTCGTGGACGCGTTCTCCGGCATCGACACCCTGCTCATCGGCGTGGCCGTCATCGTCGTCCTGCTGATCCTGCTGCTGGTCTACCGCAGCGTCCTGCTGCCCTTTCTGATCATCTTCGGTTCGGTGTTCGCCCTCGGGCTGGCCTGCGGGATCGTCTACTACCTGGCGAAACAGGGCACGGTGAAGGTGGACGGCCAGGTGCAGGGCATCCTGTCGATCCTCGTCATCGGCGCCTGCACCGACTACGCGCTGCTGCTGTCGGCCCGGTTCCGCGAGGAACTCGCCCAGGGGCACGACCGGATCGACGCGATGCTGGCCGCGTGGCGCCGCTCCGCCGGGGCCATCGCCGCCAGCGCCTGCACCGTGGCCCTCGGGCTCATCGCCCTGCTGCTCAGCGACCTGTCGAACAACCGGGCGCTGGGACCGGTCGGCGCCATCGGCATCGCCTGCGCGCTGCTCAGCGCGCTCACCTTCCTGCCCGCCGTCCTGGCCCTGCTGGGACGGTCGGCCTACTGGCCCGCCCGGCCGCGCCCCGCCCGGGCCGGCGCGACGGGGCACCCGGTGTGGGAGCGGATCGCGCGGCTGCTGGCCCGCCACCCGCGCCGCGTGTGGGCCGCCTCCCTGCTCGTGCTGATCGCGTTCGCCGCGTTCATGCCGACGCTGCGCACCGAAGGGGTGCCGCTGAGCGAGACGTTCGTCGGCGAGGCGTCGTCGGTGACGGCGCAGGACGTCCTCAACGCGCACTACCCGGGCGGCTCCGGGAACCCGGCGGTCGTCCTCACCAACGCGGGGGCGCTGCCGCAGGTCGTCCGCACGGCGGACCGGACCGAGGGCGTCTCGAACGTCATGCCGCGCACCCGGGGCGGGGCACCGCTCGTCGTGGACGGCCGCGCCCTCGTGGACGTCACGCTCACGTCCGCCTCCGACACCGCCGCCGCCCGCGCCACCGTCGAACGCCTCCGGGACGGCCTGCACGCGGTCCCCGGCGCGGACGCCCTCGTCGGCGGCTACACCGCCCAGCAGGCCGACACCCTCGCCGCCGCCGAACGCGACCGCACCGTCATCCTGCCGGTCGTCCTCGCCATCATCGTGGTGATCCTGGTGCTGCTGCTGCGCTCCCTCGCGATGCCGCTGCTGCTGGTCGCGACCGTCGCGCTCAACTACCTGGCGACCCTCGGCATCGCCGCGCTGGTCTTCCAGCACCTGCTCGGCTTCACCGCCACCGACCCGTCGGTGCCGCTCTACGGGTTCGTGTTCCTCGTCGCGCTCGGCGTCGACTACAACATCTTCCTGATGACCCGCGCGCGCGAGGAGTCGCTGAAGCACGGGCCGCGCGACGGCGTCCTGCGCGGCCTCACCGTGACCGGCGGCGTCATCACCTCGGCGGGCGTGGTCCTCGCCGCGACGTTCGCCGCGCTCGTCGTGATCCCGCTGGCGTTCCTCGTCCAGATCGCGTTCATCGTCGCGTTCGGCGTCCTGATGGACACGCTCCTCGTACGCTCCCTGCTGGTCCCCGCGCTCGTCCGCGACGCGGGCCGGTACGCGTGGTGGCCGGGCGCCCTCTACCGCTGGCGCCCCTGACGGGCGAGCCCTGACGGGCGAGGCGGCCGCGGAGTACCCCACGGGGCATGTTTGCGTCGAGGTTCGGTATAGGGGACGGCTCGGCGGTTGGGGACGGCGCGGGCGGGGGTAGGCGTGATCGCGCACGCACTCCAGGG
This sequence comes from Actinomadura sp. NAK00032, assembly GCF_013364275.1. Lineage (NCBI taxonomy): Bacteria > Bacillati > Actinomycetota > Actinomycetes > Streptosporangiales > Thermomonosporaceae > Actinomadura > Actinomadura sp. NAK00032. Next base: position 973,196 of record NZ_CP054932.1, read on the forward strand.
GCCGCGACGCGAAGGTGGTCGGCATGTCATCGGACCGCAGGTTGCTCGCGCCCTTGCTGCCCAAGGGGGAACCGGTCGAGGGGCTGCTGCGGGGCGCGCAGTTCTTCGTGCCGGGCAAGCCGTCCGGGGACTACCGGGAGGTGCACCGGGAGGGCGGGCGCGGTGCCGAGGAGTTCTACCGGGAGCGGTGGCGGCACGACAAGGAGGTGCGGTCCACGCACGGCGTGAACTGCACGGGGTCCTGCTCGTGGAAGGTGTACGTCAAGGACGGCATCATCACGTGGGAGACCCAGGAGACCGACTACCCGTCGGTGGGGCCCGACTCGCCGGAGTACGAGCCGCGCGGCTGCCCGCGCGGGGCGTCGTTCTCCTGGTACACCTACTCGCCGTCGCGGGTGCGGTACCCGTACGTGCGCGGCCCGCTGCTCGCGCTGTGGCGGGAGGCGCGGCGGCGGACGGGCGACCCCGTCGCCGCCTGGGCGGAGATCACCGGCGACCCGGACCGGACGTCGGCCTACAAGGGGGCGCGGGGCAAGGGCGGGTTCGTGCGGTCGTCGTGGCCGGAGGTCACCGAGCTGATCGCCGCCGCGCACGTCCACACGGTCAAGGAGTACGGGCCGGACCGGGTCGTGGGGTTCTCGCCGATCCCGGCGATGTCGATGGTGTCGTACGCGGCCGGCACCCGGTTCCTGTCCATGATCGGCGGGACGGTGCTGTCGTTCTACGACTGGTACGCCGACCTGCCGATCGCGTCGCCGCAGGTGTACGGGGACCAGACCGACGTCCCCGAGTCCGGCGACTGGTGGAACGCGTCCTACCTGGTCATCTGGGGGACGAACCTGCCGATCACCCGGACGCCGGACGCGCACTTCATGACCGAGGCCCGCTACCGGGGGCAGAAGGTCGTGGTCGTCTCCCCGGACTTCTCCGACCACACCAAGTTCGCCGACGACTGGCTCGCGGCGGCGCCCGGCACGGACGGCGCGCTGGCGATGGCGATGGGCCACGTGGTGCTCAGCGAGTTCTTCCGCGACCGGCAGGTTCCGTACTTCACCGAGTACGTGAAGACCTACACCGACCTGCCGTTCCTGGTGACGCTGGAGGAGCACGGGGACGCCGTCCGTCCGGGCAAGTTCCTCACCGCCGGCGAGCTGGGGGACGGCGGTGAGGGCGCCGCGCACAAGCCCGTGCTGCTCGACGCGCGCACCGGGGAGCCGGTGGCGCCGAACGGGACGCTCGGCTTCCGGTACACCGACTCCGGGCAGGGCCGCTGGAACCTGGAGTTGGGCGACGTCGATCCGGTGCTGACCCTGTACGGACGCCACGAGGACGCGCGGCCGGTCGACCTGCCGCGCTTCGACACCGGCGAGACCGAGGGCGGGGCGGTCGTGCGGCGCGGCGTGCCGGTGGCGCGGGTCGGCGGCCGGCTGGTGACGACGGTGTTCGACCTGCTGATGGCGCAGTACGCGGTGCCGCGCGACGGGCTCCCCGGCGAATGGCCGGACGGCTACGGCGACGCCGCGCACCCGTACACGCCCGCGTGGCAGGAGGAGGTCACGTCCGTCCCGGCGGCGGCGGCCGTGCGGGTGGCGCGGGAGTTCGCGCGCAACGCCGAGCTGTCGCGGGGCCGGTCGATGATCTGCATGGGCGGCGGGACGAACCACTGGTACCACTCCGACCAGATCTACCGGGCGTTCTTCACGCTGACGATGCTGTGCGGCTGCCAGGGCGTGAACGGCGGCGGCTGGGCGCACTACGTCGGGCAGGAGAAGGTGCGGCCGCTGACCGGCTGGCAGCAGGCGGCGTTCGCGCTGGACTGGCAGCGCCCGACCCGGCACATGACCGGCACGTCGTTCTTCTACCTGCACACCGACCAGTGGCGGTACGAGACATTCGGGCCGGGCGAGATGTCCGGTCCGTTGAGCCGGGGCCTGTTCCGGGGCCGGACGTTCGCCGACTGCGTCGCGCAGGCGTCCCGGCTCGGCTGGACGCCGTCGCATCCGGGGTTCGACCGCAACCCGCTCGACCTCGCCGACGAGGCCGCGGCGGCGGGACGTCCCGTCGCCGAGCACGTGGTCGACGAGCTGAAGGCGGGCCGGCTGAAGTTCGCCTGCGAGGACCCCGACGCGCCGCGGAACTGGCCGCGCGTGATGACGATCTGGCGGGCGAACGTCCTCGGCTCGTCGGGCAAGGGCATGGAGTACTTCATGCGGCACCTGCTCGGTACGGACGACGCCGTCCGGGCCGAGGAATCGCCGCCCGACCTGCGTCCCGCCGAGGTGGCCTGGCGGGACGAGGCGCCGCGCGGCAAGCTCGACCTGCTCACCACCATCGACTTCCGCATGACGAGTTCGTGCACCTACGCGGACGTCGTGCTCCCGGCGGCGACCTGGTACGAGAAGCACGACCTGTCGAGCACCGACATGCACCCGTTCGTGCACTCGTTCAACCCGGCGATCGCGCCGCCGTGGGAGTCGCGCACCGACTTCGACGCGTTCCGGCTCATCGCCGAGGAGTTCTCCCGGCTCGCCGCCGAGCACCTCGGCACCCGCACCGACGTGATCCCGGTCCCGCTGATGCACGACAGCGCGGACGAGACCGCGCAGCCGGGCGGCCGCGTCCTGGACTGGAAGGCGGGTGAATGCGAGCCCGTCCCAGGCGTGAGCATGCCGCGCCTGGTGACGATCGAGCGCGACTACACGGCCGTGGCCGAGAAGATGGCCGCGCTCGGCCCGCTGGTCGAGACGCTCGGCACGTCCACCAAGGGCGTCTCGCTGGTGCCGTCGGAGGCGGTCGACTACCTGCGCCAGACCAACGGCGTCGTGCGCGGCGGTGCGGCCGACGGGCGCCCCTCCCTGGCGCTGGACCTGCACATGGCCGAGGCGATCCTCGCGCTGTCGGGCACCACGAACGGGCGCGTCGCCATGAAGGGCTGGCGCGACCTGGAGAAACGGACGGGCGTCGCCCTCGCCGACCTCGGCGAGGAGCGTGCCGGGGAACGCATCTCGTTCAGCGACACGGTCGTGCAGCCGCGCCCGGTCTTCGCCAGCCCCGAATGGTCCGGCATCGAGTCGGGCGGACGCCGCTACTCGCCGTTCACCGTCAACGTCGAGCGCAAGAAGCCCTGGCACACGCTGACCGGGCGGATGCACTTCTTCCTCGACCACGACTGGATCCACGAGTACGGCGAGGCGCTCCCGACGTACCGGCCGCCGCTGACCCTCGCCCGCCACTACGCCGAGGAGCTGGGGCTGCGGGAGGAGGGGCGGCCCGAGATCACCGTCCGGTACCTCACGCCGCACTCCAAATGGTCGATCCACTCCGAGTACCAGGACAACCTACACATGCTGCGGCTGTTCCGGGGCGGGCCGGTCATCTGGATGAGCCCCGTGGACGCCGCGAAGATCGACGTGCGCGACAACGACTGGATCGAGGCGTACAACCGCAACGGCGTGGTCGCCTGCCGGGCCGTCGTCACCCACCGGATGCCGCGCGGCACCGTCTTCATGTACCACGCGATGGACCGGCACCTGATGACCCCGAAATCGGAGATCTCCGGCTGGCACGGCGGCTCCGACAACTCCCTCACCCGGCTGGTGGTGAAGCCGACGCACCTGATCGGCGGCTACGGCCAGTTCAGCTACGGGTTCAACTACTACGGCCCGACCGGCAGCCAGCGCGACGAGGTCGCCGTGATCCGCAGGCGGTCCCAGGAGGTGCGGTTCTGATGCGTCCCATGGCGCAGGTCGCGATGGTGATGAACCTCGACAAGTGCATCGGCTGCCACACCTGCTCGGTCACCTGCAAGCAGACCTGGACCAACCGCCCCGGCACCGAGTACGTGTACTTCAACAACGTCGAGACCAAACCGGGCCTCGGCTACCCGCGCCGCTACGAGGACCAGCGGCAGTGGAAGGGCGGCTGGACGCTCGACGGCAAAGGGCGGCTCCAGCTCAAGGCGGGCGGGCGGCTGCGCAGGCTGCTGTCCATCTTCTACAACCCCGACCTGCCGACGATCGACGACTACGGCGACCCGTGGACCTACGACTACCAGACGGTGATCGACGCCCCGCTCGGCACGCAGAACCCGAGCGCCCACTCCATCTCCGCGCTCACCGGGCGCGACATGTCGCCGCGCTGGGGCAGCAACTGGGACGACGACCTCGCCGGCGCCCCCGAGCACGCGCACGCCGACCCCGACCTCGCCGGCATCGAGGACCGGGTCAGGATGGAGTTCGAGCAGGTCTTCATGTTCTACCTGCCGCGCATCTGCGAGCACTGCCTGAACCCGTCGTGCGTGGCCTCCTGCCCGTCCGGCGCGATGTACAAGCGGGCGGAGGACGGCATCGTCCTCGTCGACCAGGACCGGTGCCGGGGCTGGCGGTTCTGCGTGTCCGGCTGCCCGTACAAGAAGGTCTATTTCAACCACCGCACCGGCAAGGCGGAGAAGTGCACGCTGTGCTTCCCGCGCATCGAGGGCGGGCAGCCCACCATCTGCTCCGAGACCTGCGTCGGACGGCTCCGCTACCTCGGGCTGTTCCTGTACGACGCCGACAAGGTCACCGAGGCGGCGGCGACGCCGGACGAGCAGGACCTGTACGAGGCGCAGCTGTCGGTGTTCCTCGACCCGTCCGACCCGGAGGTGCGGCGGGCGGCGGCCGACGCGGGCATCCCCGCCGACTGGATCGACGCCGCGCGGCGCTCCCCGGTCTACTCGCTGGCCGTCCGGCACCGGGTGGCGCTGCCGCTGCATCCGGAGTACCGGACCCTGCCGATGGTCTGGTACATCCCGCCGCTGTCCCCGGTCGCCGACGTCGCCCACTCCGCCGGGTACGACGACGCCGACCCCGACCGGGTGTTCGCGACCATCGACGAGCTGCGCATCCCCATCGAGTACCTCGCCAACCTGTTCACGGCGGGGGAGACGGGGACCGTCCGCAACGTGCTGCGCAAGCTCGCCGCCGTCCGCGCCGTGCAGCGCGCCGCGCAGCTCGGGCTCGACCTCGCCGAGGACCTGCCCGCGTCCGTCGGGTCCAGCGCGGACGACCTGGACGACCTGTACCGCCTCCTCGCCATCGCCAAGTACGAGGACCGCTACGTCATCCCGAAGGCGCACGCCGAGGACGCCGGACGGCTCATGGCCCAGCACGAGCAGCTGTTCTGCAGCCTCGACGGCGACGGCGGCCCCGGCATGGGCGGGCACGGGCCGGGTGGGCACGGGCCGCAGTCCGACGTGGAGAGCTTCCATCCGGGCGAGGTGCGCGGCGGCGCGAGCACGTTCCGGGCCGGCGACGGCAGGACGCACTTCAACCTGCTCGGCTGGGACGGGCGCGGCGACGCCCCCCACCTCTTCCCGGAAGGCGACGCCCAGTGAGCGACAGGGCGGGCCAGACGTACAAGCTCGCCTCAGTCCTGCTCCAGTACCCGACGATGGCGCTGTTCGAGGGGCTCGACCGGCTCGACGCCGCCGCGTCCGAGACCCGGCCGAAGGCGTCCCGCGAGGCGTTCGAGCGGTTCCTCGGCTGGCTGCGCGCCACCCCGCAGACCGAGGTCGCGCAGCACTACGTCGAGACGTTCGACCTGCGGCGCCGCTGCGCGCTCTACCTCACCTACGCCCGGCACGGCGACACCCGCAAGCGCGGGATGGCGCTGCTGGCGATCAAGACCGCCTACCGGGTCGCGGGGTTCGCGCCGTCCGACGACGAGCTGCCCGACTACCTGCCGCTCGTGCTGGACTTCGCGGCGCTCGCCCCCGACGGCGGGCGGCTGCTCCGCCGGCACCGCGCCGACCTGGAACTGCTGCGCACCGCCCTGCACGACGCGGGTACCCCCTACGCCGACCTCGTCGAGGCGGTGTGCGCGCGGCTGCCGCGCCCCGGCCGCCGCGACCTCGCGCTCGTCCGGCGGGCGCGGGAGCAGGGACCCCCCGAGGAGGAGGTGGGGCTCGCGCCGTTCGCCCCGCCGGAGTACCTGGACGGAACCGGAGCGGGGGCTCGGCGATGACCGACTCGATGACCAGCGGCGACCTGTGGTGGTGGGTGATCCTGCCCTACGCGTCGATGATCGTCTTCGTGGTGGGGCACATCTGGCGGTGGCGCTACGACCAGTTCGGCTGGACGAGCCGCTCCACCCAGCTCCAGGAGCGCCGCCTCCTCAAATGGGGCGCGCCGCTGTTCCACTACTCCACGTTCGCCGCCATCGCGGGGCACGTCATCGGCATCCTCATCCCGAAGGCGTTCACCGAGTGGCTCGGCATCCCCGAGCGCGCCTACACGCTGTTCTCCGGCATCGCCGGGTCGGTCGCGGCGATCGGCGTGCTGATCGGCGCCGGCATCCTGATCTTCCGCCGGATGGGGGTACCGCGCGTCCGCGCGACGACCAGCGCGGTCGACTACCTGGCGCTGATCCTGCTCGGCATCATCAGCGTGCTCGGCATCTACCTGACGCTCGGCGTGCAGCAGTTCGGCGGCGGCTACGACTACCGCAACACGGTGTCCCCGTGGTTCCGCAGCCTGTTCGCCGGCTCCCCGGACTACCGCGCGATCGGAGCCGCGCCGATCATGTACCAGGTGCACGCCACCGCCGCCTGGATGATCTTCGCGGTGTGGCCGTTCAGCCGGCTCGTCCACGCGTGGAGCGTCCCGCTGTGGTACCTGTGGCGGCCCTACGTCGTCTACCGCGACCGCCGCGCCGCGCCACCCCCCGAACCGGGCACCGGCGGCCGGAAGTGGCGCAAGATCGGCGTACCGTACTGATGTGGGAGGCATGCGCCGGGCGGCGTTGAGACAGGCGGTGGCGAGCCTCAATCCGGGGTACTTCGCGCTGGTGATGGGGACCGGGATCGTCTCGATCGGCGTCCATACGAACGGGTTGGAGACGCTCTCCGAGGTCCTGATGTGGCTGGCGATCGGCTGCTACGCCGTGCTCGTCGCGGCGACCGCGTGGCGGGCCGTCGCGTTCCGGGCCGAGCTGCGCGCCGACTTCACCGACCCGGCCCGCGGCTTCGGGTTCTTCACCTTCGTGGCGGGCACCGACGTGCTCGGCACCCGCATCGCCGCGACGGGCGAGCACGGCATCGCGTTCGCGCTGCTGGCCGTCGGCGGCATCGGCTGGATCCTCCTCGGCTACGTCGTGCCGTGGACGGCGGTGCTCGGCCGCGAGGACCGGCCCGTCATCGCCGGGGCCAACGGCACCTGGTTCATCTGGGTGGTCGCCAGCCAGTCCGTCGCGGTGCTCGCGGCGGCGCTGGAGCCCGTGAGCTCGGTGCGCTCCGAACTCGCGCTCGTCGCCGTCTGCTGCTGGTCGGTCGGCGCGATCCTGTACGCCGCCGCCGGGGTGTTCGTCGCCGCGCGGATGCTGATGTACCCGCTGCGCCCGAAGGACCTGACCCCGCCCTACTGGGTCGCCATGGGCGCCACCGCGATCACCGTCGTGGCCGGTGCCCGGATCGTGGAGATGGCCGACGCGCCGATGGTGAACGCCACGCGCGGGCTGATCGCCGGGACCTGCGTCGTCTTCTGGGCGTTCGGCAGCTGGCTGATCGTCCCGCTGGTCGCGGCCGGGGTGTGGCGCCACGCCGTCCACCGCGTCCCGCTGCGGTACGAGGCGACGGTGTGGAGCATCGTGTTCCCGCTCGGCATGTACGGGGTCGCGGGGCAGTACCTCGGCGTCGCCGACCATCTTCCGGCCGTCGAATGGATCGGGCGTCACGAGATGTGGGTGGCGCTGGCGGCTTGGGCGCTCGCGTTCGCCGCGATGATCGTCCACCTGGCCCGGACGCTGGTCTGGCCCCGGCCGGTGGCCGCCGGGTCGTAGCGCGCGGAAGAGTCGTAGCCCCGGAAGAGTCGTAGCCCCGGAAGAGTCGTAGCCCGGCATCATCCGATCGGCTGATGGCCGGTCGAGCGGGCTGGGCGATGTGCGCGGGGGCCGCCCGCCGGGATGCTCGAAGCATGCCGATCATCGAAGTCAGCGGCCTGCGCAAGGTCTACGGCGGCCGTCCCGTGGTGGACGGCGTCACGTTCGCCGTCGAGGAGGGGGAGATCTTCGGGATCCTCGGCCCCAACGGTGCCGGGAAGACGACGACCGTCGAGTGCCTGGAGGGGCTGCGCGAGCCCGACGCGGGGGCCGTCCGCGTCGCGGGGCTCGACCCGCGCACGGCGCGCGGGGAGCTGACCCGGATCCTCGGCGTCCAGCTCCAGGAGAGCGAACTCCAGGAGAAGCTGACCGTGCGGGAGGCGCTGGAGCTCTACAGCGCCTTCTATCCGGAGCCCGCCGACTGGCGGGAGCTCGCCGAGCGGCTCGGGATCACCGGGAAGCTCGGGACGCGGTTCGGCAAGCTGTCCGGCGGGCAGAAGCAGCGCCTGTTCATCGCCCTCGCCCTCATCGGCCGCCCCCGGATCGTCGTCCTGGACGAGCTGACCACCGGCCTCGACCCGCGCGCCCGCCGCGACACCTGGCAGCTGATCGAGGACGTCCGCGGCTCCGGCGTCACCGTCCTGCTCGTCACCCACTTCATGGAGGAGGCCCAGCGCCTCTGCGACCGGATCGCGGTGTTCAAGCAGGGCCGGATCGCCGCGCTCGACACCCCCGCCGGGCTGATCCGGCGCAGCGCCGGCGGCACCGTGCTCTCGTTCACCCCGTCCCGGCCCCTGGACGACGGCGAGCTGACCGGGCTGCCCGAGGCCACGACCTTCGAGCTGCGGGACGGCCGGGTCACCGTGCACGGCACCGACGCGACCGTCAACGCGGTCGTCTCGCTGCTCGCCCGCCGCCAGATCACCGCCCACCAGCTGCGGATCACCGATTCCACGCTGGACGACGCCTTCCTCGAACTCACCGCAGAGCAGGAGAACTGACGTGTCCGCGTCCACCGCCGTCCTCAAGGCCGAAGCCCGGCTCTTCTCCCGCGAGCCGTTCAGCCTGTTCTGGATCGTCGCCTTCCCGACCGTGCTGCTGACGATCCTCGGGCTGATCCCCTCGTTCCGGGAGCCGGACCCCTCCCTCGGCGGCAGCCGGGTCATCGACCTGTACGTCCCGGTCAACGTGCTGCTCGCGCTGATCATGGCGGGGATCCAGGCGCTGCCGCCCGTCCTGTCCGGCTACCGCGAGCGCGGCATCCTGCGCCGCATGTCGACCACGCCGGTGCGGCCCGGCTCGCTGCTGGCCGCGCAGATCGTCCTGCACTTCGCCGCCGCGCTGGGGTCGGCGCTGCTGGTCGTCGCCGTCGGCCGGGTCGTCTTCGACGTGGCGCTGCCCGCTCAGCTGCCCGGCTACCTGCTGGCGCTGCTGCTCGGCGCGCTCAGCGCGCTCGCGCTGGGCGCGGCGGTCACGGCGGTCACGCCGACCACCAAGGCCACCACCGTGGTCGGCTCGGTCGTGTTCTTCCCGGCGATGTTCCTCGCGGGGGTGTGGGTGCCGGTCCAGGCCATGCCCGACCTGCTGCGGGACGTCGTGGAGTACTTTCCCTTCGGGGCCGCGTCCCAGGCCCTCAACCAGGCCGCCGAGGGCGGCTGGCCCGACTGGGCGCACCTGGGCGTCACCGCCGGGTGGGCCGCCGTCCTGATCGCCGCCGCCGTGCGCTGGTTCCGCTGGGAATAGGAGAAACTGGGGCAGTGGCGACAATCCAGGAGCAATGGGAAAGGTTCTACCGGTGGGGGCCGTTCGCCCTGCTGCCGCTCGCGACCTTCCTGGCGCTGCTCATCCGGGAGCTCATGTCGGTGGCGGAGGAGCGGGCGGCCGCCGCCCTCCTGGTCACCGCGCTGGCCCTCCAGATCCTGCACGCCGGACGGAAGATCCCGGGCGCCGTCTACTTCTGGACGCGGACCGTCCTCGCCTTCGCCATGTCGTGGCTGAACCCGTTCTTCTGCGTCTACGCCGTGCTCGGGTACTTCGACGCCCAGCACTACCTGACCCGGCGCTGGGCCATGACCGGGGCGTTCGTCACGGCGCTCACCATGGCGGGCGCGCAGTCGGGCGGGCTGCCGCCGCAGAGCCCCGCCCAGGCGGGCGGATTCGCCGGGCTCCTCGTCCTGAACAGCGGGCTGATCGTCATCTTCGGCGCGCTCGCCGACCGGGAGGCCGAGCGCACCCGCGTCCAGGACGAGACGATCGCCGAACTCGAACGGACCAACGCCCGGCTGGAGCAGGCCCTCGCCGAGAACGCCGGCCTCCAGGCCCAGCTCCTCGTCCAGGCCCGCGAGGCCGGCGTCAGCGACGAGCGGCGCCGGCTGGCCGCCGAGATCCACGACACCATCGCGCAGGGCCTCGCGGGCATCATCACCCAGCTCCAGGCCGCCGACGACAGCGAGCACGTCCGCCGCGCCACCGGCCTCGCCCGCGCGAGCCTGCGCGAGGCCCGCCGCTCCGTGCAGGACCTCGCGCCCGCCGACCTGGAGCACGGCACGCTCCCCGAGGCGCTGAAGAAGGCCACCGAGGGCAGGGCCCGGTTCACCGTCACCGGGACGGTGGAGCCGCTGCACGACGAGCTGGAGGCCGCGCTGCTGCGCATCGCCCAGGAGGCCCTCGCCAACGCCGCCCGCCACGCGCACGCCGAGCGCGTCGGCGTGACCCTCTCCTACATGGACGACGAGGTGACCCTGGACGTCCGCGACGACGGGCGCGGCTTCGCCCTCGCCGCCCGTCCGTCCGGCGGCTTCGGGCTGACCGCCATGCGCGAGCGGGCCGAGCGCGTCGCCGGCACCCTGGAGGTCGAGTCCGAGCCGGGTCGTGGCACGGCCGTGTCCGCCCGCGTACCGTTGATCCGCCATGCCTGACGACACCGCTGACGACACCGCTGAGATCACTGTGCTGATCGTCGACGACCACCCGGTCGTGCGGGACGGCCTGCGCGGCATGTTCGCCGCCGCGCCCGGGTTCGAGGTGCTGGCCGAGGCCGCCGACGGCCGCGAGGCCGTGGCGCTCGCCGCGCGGCTGCGGCCCGACGTGGTCCTGATGGACCTGCGGATGCCCGGCGGAGGCGGCGTGGAGGCCATCTCGGAGCTGGCCCGGCGCGGGCTGCCCTGCAAGGTGCTCGTCCTCACCACCTACGACACCGACACCGACACGATCCCGGCGATCGAGGCGGGCGCGACCGGCTACCTGCTGAAGGACGCGCCGCGCGACGAGCTGTTCGACGCCGTCCGCGCCGCCGCCGAGGGCCGGACCGTGCTGTCCCCGGCCATCGCGGCCCGCCTGGTCTCGCGGGTGCGCGACCCGCGCGGCGGCGGCTCGCTGAGCGCCCGCGAGCTGGAGGTGCTGCGGCTGGTGGCGCGCGGCACCGGCAACCGGGAGATCGCCGCCGAGCTGTTCATCAGCGAGGCCACGGTCAAGACCCACCTCACCCACATCTACGCGAAGCTGGACGTCAACGACCGGGCGGCGGCCGTGGCCACCGCCTACGAGCGGCACCTGCTGCCCTAGCCGGGCTGCTCTAGCCGCGCTCCCCAGGCGGGCCGTCGATGATGGCTTTGATCGCCGTGGTGGTGAAGTCGGTGACGGCGGCGGGGTCCTTGCCCGCGTCGATGGCGCGGACGGCGGTGTCGACCAGGGACTGGACCGTGGACTTCAGCAGGTCGGGATGCCGGACGTCTAGCTCCTCGACGGACCCGCTGAGCAGGGCCTCCAGGTCGCGGTGCAGCGCCATGATGCGGGCCGTGCCCTCGGGGGACAGCGACGCGCGGGCCAGGCCGACGCGCCACTTGTGGTCGCCGCCGGAGCCTTCGACGATGTTCGCGCGGGCGTAGGCGAGGACCCGCTCGGCCGGGGTGGGCGCCGCGTCGACCGCCCGCCGGACGGCCTCGGTCCAGCGCGGGAAGTCGCGGGCGACGACGGCCTCGATCAGCTCGTCCACCGTGTCGACGTACTTGTAGACGCTGGAGCGGGCGATGCCGACCCGGCGCGCCACCGCGCCCACGGTGAGCCCGGCGCCCTCGCGCAGGATCTCCTCCGCCGCGTCGACCAGCGCCGCCTCCATCCGGCTGCGGTGCTCCCGGACGGTCGGCGCGTTGATCTTCGGCACGCCGTTCCCTCCGTTGTCGCGACCCCCGGACGGCGCATCGACCGGGCCCGGATATGGTATCCGGAGTTATAGCGACACCCTGTTTCTAAAACTCTCTGTTCCCAGAACTCCCCGTCCCCACGAAGGTGCCCATGTCGGCTCTGCTGCGAGCGATGCTCGCCTCCAAACGCTCGGCGGCCCTCACGGCCGTGCTCTGGATCGTCCTGACCGGTGCCCTGGCCGGGCTCGCCCCCGACCTGAAATCGGTGCAGGACAACTCGTCGGCGAACAGCGCCCCAGCCGCCAGCGACTCGTCGGTGGCGCAGCGGGAGCTGGAACGGGCCTTCCCCGGCAGCGACGCCCTCCCGGCGGTCGTGGTCGTGAAGGCCGGGGACGGCCCGGCCGCCACCGCCGCCGTGACCCGCGCGGCCGGTGCGGCGGGGCAGGGGTTCGGCATGCCGGTGTCCCCGGTGTGCGGCCAGGACGGGACGAAGCCCGGCACCGACTGCGTCCCCGGCGGCGACGGCCTGACCTCGGCGGACGGCAAGACGCGCGTCGTGGTCGTCCCCGTCACCGGCGACCCGACCAGTGACGCGTTCGAGGACGCCGTCGCCGACCTGCGGACGGCCGTCAAGGACGCCGCCCCCGCCGCCACGGTCGCGGTCACCGGCCCCGCCGGGATCATCGTCGACACCGTGAAGGTGTTCTCCAGCGGGGACAAGGTGCTGCTGCTCGGCACCGTCCTGCTCGTCCTGGTGATCCTGCTGGCGGTCTACCGGTCGCCGCTGCTGGCCCTCGTGCCGCTGCTCGCGGTGGGCGTGGCCATGCGCGTCACCGAGACGCTCGGCGCGCTGCTCGCCGACGCGGGCGCCATCACCGTCAGCTCGCAGACCGCGTCGATCATGACCGTGCTGCTGTTCGGGGTCGGCACCGACTACGCGCTGATCATCACCAGCCGGTACCGGGAGGCGCTCGCCGAGGCCCCCGACCGGTTCGCCGCCATGCGGGCGGCGCTGCGCGGGACGGCGGAGTCGGTGCTGGCCAGCGCGTCCACCATCGTGCTCGCCATGTTCGCGCTGCTGGCCCTGGTGTCCCCGGCGCTGCGCGGGTTCGGGCCCTACCTGGCGCTCGGCGTCGCGGTGATGGCGGTCGTCGCCTTCACCTTCATCCCGGCGGCCGTCCTGCTGCTCGGACGCGCGGTGTTCTGGCCGTTCTCCGAGGCGGCGATGGCCCGGCGCGCGGCCGGCGGCGGCATCTGGCGGCGCGCCGCCGACCTGGTCGTCGTCGCGCCGCGCCGCGTCCTCGCGGGCGCCCTCGTCCTGCTGGCCGTGCTCTGCCTCGGCATGACCGGGTACAAGGAGAGCTTCGACTTCGTCAGCGGGTTCCGGGTCGGCACCGACTCGGCCGCCGGGCAGCGCATCATCGACCGCGACCTCGGCCCGGGGGAGATCGCGCCGTCCACCCTGCTCGTGCGCGGCCAGGGCATCACCCCGGGTCAGGCGGAGGCCGTCCGGGCGAAGATCGCCCCGGAGGCGGCGCGGACGGCCTTCGACCCGTCCCGCGACATCGCGCCCGGCGGCGGGGCCGCGCGGATCACGGTCGTCCTGAAGGACAACCCCTACTCGCCCGCCGCGATGGACGCCGTCGACCCGCTCCGGGACGCCGCCGCCACGGCCGCGCGGGACGCCGGGATCGCGCAGGCCCGGGTGCTCGTCGCCGGGCCCACCGCCGAGACCGCCGACATCAAGTCGGCGCTCGACCGGGACATGCTCGTCCTTGTCCCGCTGGTGCTGCTGATCGTCGGGGTGGTGCTGGCCGGGCTGCTGCGGTCGGTGCTGGCGCCGCTGTACCTGCTCGCCACGCTCGTCCTGTCGTTCCTGGCCACGCTCGGGCTGACCGTCGCGATCACCGTCTGGCTCGGCGGGGACCTCGGCATCGGCAACCGGGTCACCGCCTACGTGTTCATCTTCCTGGTGTCGCTGGGCGTCGACTACAACATCTTCATCATGAGCCGGTACCGGCAGGAGGCCGCGCACAAGCCGCCGGTGGAGGCGCTGCGCGCGGCGATCACCCGGACGGGCGGCGTGGTCTCCTCGGCCGGGCTGATCCTCGCCGGGACGTTCGCGGTGCTGATGACGCAGCCGATCCGCGAGCTGTACCAGTTCGGCATGGCGATGGCGATCGGCATCCTGCTGGACACGTTCGTCGTCCGGCCGCTGCTGGTCCCGGCGATCGTGCGGCTGCTCGGCGACCGGGCGCTCTGGCCGCGCCGCCCCGCCCTCCGGGAGTGATCAGGAGCCGCTGATCAGGCGGGCTGATCAGGAGGGGCGGATCAGCCCGCGGCGGGTCGCGGCGGCGACCGCCGCGGTGCGGGAGTCGACGCCGAGCTTGGCGTAGATGTGCACCAGATGCGTCTTGATCGTCGTCTCGCTGAGGAACAGCCGCTTGCTGATCTGCCGGTTCGACAGCCCCTCGGCGACCAGGCCGAGGACGTCCAGCTCCCGCGCGGTGAGGGTGGCCGCCGGGGTGCGCATGCGGCCGAGCAGCCGGGACGCGACGCTCGGCGCGAGCGCGCTGTCCCCGGCGGCGGCCGACCGGATCGCGGCGAACAGCCGGTCGGGCGGGGCGTCCTTGAGCAGGTAGCCGGTGGCGCCCGCCTCGATCGCGGCGAGGATGTCGGAGTCGGTGTCGAACGTGGTCAGCACCAGGACGCGCGGCGCGTCCGGCCCGGCGGTGATGCGGCGGGTGGCCTCGCCGCCGTGGATGCCCGCGCCGAGCCGCAGGTCCATCAGGACGACCGAGGGCTTCAGCCGGCGCGCCTCCGCGACGCCCTCCTCGCCCGTCGCGGCCTCGCCGACCAGCTCGAAGTCGGGCTGGTCGGCGAGCATCGCGCGGATGCCGGAGCGCACCACCGGATGGTCGTCCACGAGCAGGATCCGGATCGGGCTCATGCGCCGCCCCCGTCGCCGTCCCCGGCCGGGACCGGGAGGGTCGCCACGACGGCGGTGCCCTCGTCCTTCGCGGACTCGACCTCCAGCGTGCCGCCGAGCGCGCGGGCCCGCTCCCGCATGGCCCGCAGGCCGTAGCCGTCGCCCGGCGCCGCCGGGTCGAAGCCGTGCCCGTCGTCGTAGACGTCCAGGACGACCATGTCGTCGAGGTAGGTCAGCGTGACGCCGACGTTCTCGGCGCCGGAGTGCTGCGCGGCGTTGCCGAGCGCGCCCTGCGCGATGCGGACCAGCGCCACCTCGTACTCGGTGGGCAGCTCCAGCGGCTCGCCCGACGTCTCGAACCGCATCCTGGACGCCGACCGCGCCGCCGCCGACTCGGTGATCCGGCGGAGCGCGTCGGTGAGCGACGACCGCTCCAGCACGGGCGGCGCCAGCTCCCGCACGAAGTTGCGGGCCTCGGCGAGGTTCTCCGCCGCCGCCTCCTCGGCCTCCGCCAGCCGGCCGCGGGCGGTGTCGCGGTCGGAGTCCAGGTCGCGCTGCGCGGCGCGCAGCAGCAGGATGATGCTCGACATGCCCTGCGCGAGCGTGTCGTGGATCTCCCGCGCCAGCCGCTCCCGCTCGGTGAGCCGCGCCGCGTCCGACTCCGCCCGGACGAGCCGCTCCCTGGTGCGGACCAGGTCGCCGATCAGCAGGCGGCGCTCCTCGCTCTCCCGGTAGAGCGCCTGGTAGGCGAGCGCCATCAGGGTCGCGACGGCCGCGCCGACGCTCGGCCCGACGACCTCCGCGAGCGTGATCCCGCCGCCGTGCCAGGCGACCGCGCCGATCGCGGCGGCCGTCAGTAGCACCACGCCGGGCACCGCCCAGACGAGCCGCAGCAGGTGGACGTACAGGAAGAACAGCGGGAAGGCCAGCCACACGAAGGCGGGGGACGCGAGCGCCAGCGCCGCCCACCCGGCGGTGAGCAGCGCGAGCCACACCCTCGCCGGCCCGAGCCGGGGGCGGTGCCGCGTGCCCTGGACGATCCCGCCCGCGTACAGGGCGCCCAGCAGGAGCCCGCCCGCGAGGACCGGGCCGTCCCGCAGGCTGCGCGCCAGCGCGATCGCGAGCAGGACCAAGAAGGTGCCGTGCATGGCCCAGGCGAGCAGGCGCATCGCCGGGGAGAACGGATCGTTCCTCATTTCTCACCCAGCGTAAGCGAGGAACTCCCAGGTCACATCGATCGAAAGGTTGATTTCAGCCGTCCGGAAGAAGGCGGCCCTGCGGTGCCGCCGCACGATGTGCGGGCGTGTCCCGCGCGGCGAGGCTGGAGGCACTGGAACCGATGTGGGAGGGGGATTCACGGTGTTCGTAGCGCTACGGGACCTGCGCTTCGCCAAGGGGCGGTTCGCGCTGATGGGCGCGGTCGTGCTGCTCATCACGCTGCTCGTGACGATGCTGTCCGGGCTCACCGAGGGATTGGCCCGCGACAGCGGATCGGCCATCGCGAACCTGCCCGCCGACCGGGTCGTACTGCACGGCGACTCGTTCACGACGAGCCGCATCGACCAGCGGACGCTGCAAGGGTGGCAGGACGTCCCGGGTGTGAAGGCCGAACCGCTCGGCATCGGTATGAACCGGCTGGGGGAGGGCACTCCGGTCGCCCTCTTCGGCGTCGACGCGGGCAAGGACGCGCCGCCGCCGGGCCAGGTCACCCTCTCCCGAGACCTCGCCGAGGAGACCGGGCTCAAGCCGGGCGCCACGGCGGAGATCGCCGGACGCTCCTTCACCGTCGCGGGCGTCGGCGGCGCCGCGTCCTACAGCCACAGCCCGGTCGCCTGGCTGCGGATGGACGACTGGAAGGCCGCCGACCCGCAGGGCTCGTCCGTCCTGCTGCTGCACGTCACCGGCGACCCGGACCTCGGCGCCGCCGACCGGCGGCTCGGCACCACCGCGCTGACGCCGGGCGACGCCGTCTCCAAGATCCCGTCGTACTCCGCCGAGAACGGGTCGCTGCAGCTCATGCGCGGCTTCCTGTTCGCGATCTCGGCGCTGGTCATCGGGGCGTTCTTCACCGTCTGGACGATCCAGCGCCGCGGGGACGTCGCCGTCCTCAAGGCGCTCGGCGCGAGCACCGGCTACCTGCTGCGCGACGCGCTCGCCCAGGCCGTCCTCGTGCTGCTCGCCGGGGCGGGCCTCGGCGGCGCGATCGGCGCGGCGGCCGGGCTGGCGCTCGGCGGCGCGGTGCCGTTCGTCGTGTCGGCGGGGACCACGGCCTTCCCCGTCGCCGCCATGATCGCGCTCGGCGCCGCCGGAGCCGCGCTCGCCATCCGCAAGATCACTTCTGTCGACCCCCTGACTGCGCTGGGAGCGGCACGATGAGCCTGAACCTGACCGACGTCGTCCTCACCTACCCCGACGGGGACCGCACGCTGACCGCCCTCGACCACGTGAGCCTGGCCGTCGGGCCGGGCGAGTTCGCCGCCGTCGCCGGGCCGTCCGGCTCCGGGAAGTCGAGCCTGCTGGCCGTCGCGGCGACGCTGATCCCGCCCGCCGCCGGCACCGTCGAGATCGCGGGCCGCGACGTGACCGGCCTCGGCCCGGCCGAGCGCACCCGGCTGCGCCGCGACCGCATCGGCATCGTGTTCCAGCAGCCGAACCTGCTGCCGTCCCTCACCGCCGCCGACCAGCTCACGGTCATGGCGCACATGGCGGGCGGCCGGGCCGGCCGCCGCAACGCCGCCGGCCGCGCCCGCGAGCTGCTCGACGCCGTCGGCCTGGCGGGCATGGAGCACAAGCGCCCGCACCAGCTCTCCGGCGGCGAACGCCAGCGCGTGAACATCGCCCGCGCCCTCATGAACGACCCGAGGATCCTCCTGGTGGACGAGCCCACGAGCGCCCTGGACCACCACCGGGGCGAGCAGATCGTGAAGCTCCTGGCCGACCTCACCCGCGACGCCCGCGTGGCGACCGTCATGGTCACCCACGACCGGGCGCAGCTGGCCGCCGTCGACCGCGTCTACGAGATGACCGATGGCCGCCTGACCCAGCGGTCAGCGCTCGGAGAGGTAACGCTCCGCGGTCTCGCGTAGCCGGGTGTGGACGCCGTCGTAGGCCGACACCCCCGGCAGGACCGACTTGGGGAGCTTGGCGAGCATCGTGTAGTTCGTGTCGACGACGTTGCCCGCCGGGGCCAGGCCCGCCTGGCTGACGAGCTGGTAGGCGTCCAGCTCCTCCAGGCCGGCGAGGGAGGACGTCCAGGTGACCAGGTCGTGCTGGCTGATCCGGAAGGCGTCCTCCAGCGGGCGCGCCGAACCGGTCGACATCAGGTGGAGGTCGTCCTCCAGCCGGGGCCACGCCGGAGCGGCGCCCTTGATGAGGTCGACGGCCACGACAGTGTTCATCGCCGCCTCCACGGCCGTCCCGCACACCTCGCCCTCGCCCTGCCGGCAGTGGCCGTCGCCGAGGGAGAGGAGCGCGCCCGGCACGTTGACGGGGAAGTAGGCCGTCGTGCCCGCCCGCATCTCCGGGGTGTCCATGTTGCCGCCGTGCGCGCCCGGCGTGATGCTCATGATCACTTCGTTGGCGGCGGGCGCGACGCCCACGGTGCCGTGCATGGGGTCGAGGGGCAGCTCCACCTCGAAGTCGCTCCGCCGGGCGCGGAAGCGGCAGACGCCGCGGGCGGCGTCCACCTCGTAGACCCAGACCCGCTCCTCCAGGGCCGGGTGCAGCATCGCCGTCGCGTGCGTCGTCGTCAGCGCCCCGAAGTGCGGGAACGTGGTGGAGACCGCCCAGTCCCTTGCGGGCCGGATGTCGATGAAGTGCACCGCCACCGCGTCGCCGGGCTCGGCGCCCTCGACGGCGATCGGGCCGGTCACCGGGTTCAGGTACGGGAACGTGCACACCTGGCTCGGCAGGTCGTCCACCCCCTTCACCGCGCCGCCGAAGCAGTCCTCGGTGGTCAGTTCGACCACGGTGCCGGGCGCGACGGTGAGGGCCGCCTCCCGTCCGCCGAACGCGTAGGCGGGCTCCGCGCCGTCCAGCGCGACCACGTTGAGCGTCACTTGCCGTCCTCCTCCTCTTCGATGCCGGCCAGCGCCGGGCGCCGGTGCATGACGAGCAGCGCGACCAGCACGGCCGCCCCGACCGCCAGCCACAGGAACGCCAGCTTCTGGGCCGCGACCTTCGCGTTGATCACCACATAGCCCAGGATCAGGAAGCCGATCGCGGGCGCGACCAGGTGCCGCCACCAGTCGCGGCTGCCCGAGCGGACGACGTAGTGGACGACGACCGACACGTGCAGCGTCAGGAACGCCGTCATCGCACCGAAGTTCACAAGAGAGCTGAGCAGCGTGATGCCGTCGTCCCGCTCCGCCATGTAGAGGCCGAGCACCAGCGAGACCGCCGCGACCAGCAGCGTCGCGTTGACCGGGACGCGCCGTGTCGGGTGCACCTTGGCGAGGAACCGGGGCAGCTGGCGGTCCCGCGCCATCGCGTACAGCAGCCGGGACGTCGCCGCCTGCGCGACCAGCGAGTTCGCGAACCCCCACGCGATCGCGGTGGCCAGCGCCGTGAGCTTGGCCAGCCAGGCCCCGCCCGCGACCCGTGCGGCGTCGTAGAACGCGGTGCCGTCGGGGTCGCCGTCCTTGACCAGCGCGTCCGGGTCGGGGACGAGCAGCGACGCCACCCACGTCTGGACGATGAACAGCAGGCCGACCAGCACCAGCGCGGCGACCATCGACCGTCCGATGGCGCGGGCGGACTCGCGGTTCTCCTCCGCCAGCGTCGAGATGCCGTCGAAGCCGAGGAAGCTCAGCACGGCGATGGACACCGCGCCGAACACCAGCCCCCACGAGAACGTGTCGCCGTTGTAGATCGGCGTGAGGCTGCCGCCGCCGTGCCCCTTGCCCTGCGCGAGCGCCACCACGCCCACGCCCAGGAAGATCAGCAGGATGACCAGCTCGGCGAGCAGCATGACGCGGTTGATCCGCGCGGTCATCTCGATGCCGAAGAAGTTGACGACCGTGTTGAGCACGACGAACGCGGCCAGCCACAGCCACACCGGCACGCCGGGCACCAGCGAGTTCATCGCCACGCTGGCGATCAGGTACAGCAGGCCCGGCACCAGCACGTAGTCGAGCAGGATCATCCAGCCGGCCAGGAACCCGACGGGCGCCGCGATCCCGCGTCCGGCGTAGGTGTAGACGGACCCGGCCATCGGGAAGGCCCGCGACATCTGCGCGTACGACGCGGCGGTGAACAGCATGGCCAGCATGCCGACCGCGTACGCGAGCGCGACCATGCCGCCCGCGCCCTCGAAGACGCTGCCGAAGATGCCGAACGGCGCGATCGGCACCATGAAGATCAGCCCGTAGACCACCAGGTCGCGGAAGCCGAGCGAGCGCTTCAGCTCCTGCGTGTAGCCGTACTGTTCGAGCTTCGCCTGCTCGGTGCTCGCCGGCCCCGTGTTCGCTTGCTCGGTGCTCATGGCCCCTCCTTCGCGTCGGGGACCCGCCCCGCGCCGTGAGCGACCCTAGAGCTTTTCCTTTCAGATGAAAAGATTTCAAACGAAAAGACTTCACAACCGGGCGATCACGGCGAGGTCCAGGCCGTCCGCCCTGGCCAGGTAGGTCGCCGCGGGCGGCGGCCCGAGCGGCGCCGCCGCCCACGCCAGCCGGGCCGCCCGGTCGGTCCCGCCGAGCAGCCGGGCCGCGCCGGACCGCCCGTCCCGCGCGGTCAGCAGCCCCGCCGCCGCGAGCGCCGCCGCCAGGTGCACGCCGTCGTAGCAGCCCTCCGCGTAGGTGTCGAGGACGGGCGCCGCCGCCCCGAACGCCGCCCGGTACCGCTCGGCCAGCGCGATCCGCCGGTCGTCGCCCTGCCCGGCGAACGAGCGCATCGCCGAGTACAGCTCCCCGGTGTCGTCGCCGCCCGCCGCGAGCAGCACGTTCTCCTCCAGCGCCCCGGACAGCCGCACCACCCCGGACGCGGGCCGCGCCGCCGCGAACACCCGGTTGAACACCGCGAGGTCCCGGCCGACCAGGCTGAGCAGGATCGCCTGGGCGCCCGCCCGCTCCAGGGCGTCCACCAGCTCCTCGAACCCGGCCTCCGGATCGTCACCGGACGCCAGCGGGAACGGGACGAGCCGGTCCAGCACGACCTCGGCGCCGAGCGACCGCACCAGCCGCGCCGCCACCCGGTGCACCGACCGCGGCCAGATGTAGTCGTTGCCGACCAGCGCCCACCGCCGCAGGCCCCGCCGCTCGCTCAACCGCCGCACCGCGGGCCCGAGCTGCCGCTCCGGCGAGTCGCCGAGCAGCACCACGCCCGCCCGCCGCGGCCCGCCCTCGTGCGGCGGCGTGAAGATGTACGGCGCCACCCCGGTGAGCGCCGCCTCCAGCGCCCGGTGCACGTCGCTCGTATGGAACCCCACGAACGCCTGGACGAGCCCCGCCCCGGCGAGGAACCGCGCCTCGGCCGCCACCGCCTCCGGCCGGCGCCCGGCGTCCACCGGCACCAGCTCGACGCCCCGCCCCGCCGCGTTGACCTCGATCGCGGCCAGCCGAGCCGCGCTCAGCCCCGACGGCCCGGTCAGCCCGAGCGGCCCGGACAGCGGCAGCAGCAGCCCGAGCCGCAGCACCCCGGCGTCGGGGCCGGTGACCAGCAGCTCCGTGGCGTCCCGCAGCACCGAATCGGTCATGACCTGGCAAGTATGCTCTGTGGACGGACGACGGAGAACAGGGGAGACGCGGACGTGGTCGAGCGGCGGGACACGGTCGAACGGCGGGACACGCGCACCGGCCTCGTCGACCTCCTCACCCGGGCCCAGCGCGCCCTCACCCGCGACCTCGGCGCCGTCCTCGACGAGGAGGGCACGACCGTCGAGCAGTACCGGGTCCTGCGCGCCCTCGCCGGCGCCGACGACATCGCCATGGGCGAACTCGCGGCCGTCGTCGAGATCCCGCACCCGACCCTGACCCGCCTCGTCGACTCCCTGGTCGACTCGGCCTACCTCTACCGCTCCCACTCCGCCCGCGACCGCCGGCGCGTCTCCGTCCACGTCTCCGACCTGGGCCGCGCCAAGCTGGCCCGCCTGGAGGCCCTCGCCGAGGCCCACGAACGCTCCCTGACCGACGCGCAGACCGTCCAGACCCTCTCCGCCCTGCTCACCGACCTCTGGACGGACCGCCGCCGCCCGGCCCCGTGAAAGCTTTCACACCGCGCATGACGCGCCGCCGCACCGCGGGTTAGCCTGCCCACCGGAAGCGCTTCCAGTCCGGCCACCCCCGCCACCGGAACGGAGAACGCGCGATGCGACGCGACCGGATACGCCGTGCCCCCACCCGCCGTGCCCTCACCCGCCGTGCCCTCACCCGCCGTGCCCTCACCCTCCTGCTCGGAGTGGTGCTCCTGCCGATCCTGTGGGTCGACACGGCGTCCGCCCACGGTTCGGTGATCGACCCCGCCTCCCGCAACTACGGCTGCTGGGACCGCTGGGGCGACGACTTCCAGAACCCCGCCATGCAGCAGGAAGATCCGATGTGCTGGCAGGCATGGCAGGACAACCCCAACGCCATGTGGAACTGGAACGGCCTCTACCGCAACAACGTCGGTGGTAACCACCAGGCGGCCATCCCCGACGGCCAGCTGTGCAGCGGCGGGCAGACCGAAGGCGGCCGCTACCGCTCCATGGACGCCGTCGGCCCATGGAAGACCACCGACATCGGCAGCACCTTCTCCATCAACCTGTACGACCAGGCGAGCCACGGCGCCGACTACTTCCTCGTCTACGTCACCCGCCAGGGCTATGACGCCCTCACTCAGCCGCTGCGCTGGAGCGACCTGGAACTCGTCCGCCAGACCGGCCGCTACGGCCCCGCCAACAACTACGTGATCGACAACGTCTCCGCCCCGGGCCGCTCAGGCCGCCACGTGGTCTACACGATCTGGCAGGCGTCCCACATGGACCAGTCCTACTACATCTGCAGCGACGTCAACTTCCGCTGAATCGGCGTCTGCTCCCGCACGGAGGCCCGGAAGCGGCGCAATGCCTGCTTCCGGGCCTCTGCAATTCTCAAAAGGGGGGTGGTTTGTCTGGTTGCTATTTCAGGTCGAGCCGGCCCGCTTTGATGTGGCCGAGGAAACCGGCCAGAGCGGCGCGGTCGAGCACGATGACAGGGCTCGACTCGTCGAGGACGCTGTCGCGGACGCCGGTCGATCCCGCTCCGAGGGAACGCACCTCAAGGCACCCGGTGTTCGCCCCGCAGAGCCGGCTCTTGCGCCAGCTGCCGCGTTTCGGGCCCGCCGCCCCTGCTGGGCGGGTGCGTGCCGTCGATCCTTCGGCGTCCGTTATCATGTCCGTGTCCCTTACCTAGGCTGAAGTGCGCAAACCCCCGCTCCCGGTAATGGGGCGAGGGTGCAGGCGCAGGTAAGACACAACAATGGCGTATGTTACTACCCCGCACGCGCTCCTTGAATCTCTTCCATAGGAATTCGTTACACGAATAGTGTCAGATCGTTGCGCGGACTTCGTTGGATCGTGATGTCGGCTCCGGCACCACTTGGACGTGGGCGTGCCTGCCCGATTCGGCGGCATCGGGTATGTGAATCCAGCCATAGCGGGTCAAGCCGCAGACGTTGATCTCGACCGCGCGGTGGTACGACTGCGGGCACAGGCCGGAGTACCCGTGGACGATGGTGGCTTCGTAGATCTGCTGCGAAACGACCAGGACGAGCGGCGCGCTGGTGTTGCGGAGCGCCGCGCGGACCGCGTCCGCGTCGAGGAGCCGGATGGCCGCGTCGATCTCCGCGCCGAAGGGCCCGTGGTCATCGCGCAGCAGGTCGCCGGCGTGGACGACCGCCCGCATGCGCAGCCGGTGCTCGGGACGGTCGGCGGGCCGCAGTGCGGCGTTGTAGCCGCACAGCAGGTGCGCCAGCACCGGGATGAGCGGGTCCAGCAGGCGGGACCTCGGCACCTCGTCCGTCGGCTGGACGAGCACGAGGACGCCGTCGCCGCGGTCCTCGATGGGCTCGCATAACCGCTCGTCGATCCCCGCCGCCCGCATCGCGCGGTGCAGCAGCAGGTAGAGCTGGTTCCGCAGTTCGACCTTCACGAGGTCGGTGCGGGTCGACGAGCTCTCCAGGTCGAGTGCCAGGATGCTCCGGTGAAGGGGGCCGCAGAGGGGCAAGGTTGGTGTCCTCCCATCCCCGTCCGGCGGACATGTCGTCCACGACGCAGAGGCCGCCACCGCCGAGGCGGCATGTCCCCGAGGTGGCATGTCCCGGTAGCGCGCCATCGCGATCACGGGCACTGACGCAATGCTCCGCCGCGAGCGGGCGAACCCGCGCGGCGACTTACTCCCCTTGCTCCCAATATGCCCGACCCGCCGTGGGCGTGCAGCATGCACGGCGTGCTGCACAGGGCCGTTCATGGAAGTCTATCCTTGCGGTGATACGCCGTTCTGGAATTCTCACGCGGAACGGGCCGACTTTTGAGGTAATATATGCGGTGCAACATGCACCGTTGGTTTCGCAACGGACCGTTGGCCAGTTGCCCTGTACATCGAGATCTCTGTCGCCAGGTGGCCGCCGCCATTCCTGGCCGCCCTTGGGAAGAGTGGCAGTGCCGACATCTCAAGCTCCGTCCGTGCGCCGGCGTCGCCTCGGCGTCGCCCTGCGCCGCATGCGCGAGGGCAGCGGCCTCAGCACCGAGACGGTCGGCCGGCGGCTGCGCTGGTCGGCGTCCAAGGTGTCCCGCATCGAGACGGCCCGCATCGGGGTGCGGGAGGCCGATGTCAGACGCATGCTCAAGCTGTACCGGGCCGAAGACCACGCGCTGACCGAGCTGCTCGCCCTGGCGCGCGAGGCCGCCGCCCCCGGCTGGTGGACCCGCTACCCGGGCCTGCCGCCCGACCAGGCCGCCTACTGCGCGCTGGAGGACGAGGCGGACGTCGCGCTCGCCTACGAGGCGCAGGTCGTGCCGGGGCTGCTGCAAACGGAGGACTACGCGCGCAGCCTGATTCTCGGCTGGGCGGAGATCGTGCCCGTGCCGCCGACGGTCGTCGAACGCGATCTCCAGGTACGCATGAAACGCCAGGAACTGCTCCGGGCGCCGCGTTCCGTGCGGTTGTCAGTGGTCCTGGACGAGGCCGTGCTGCTGCACCGTGTCGGTGACGCCGCGGTCATGCGGCGGCAACTGGAACGGCTGGTCGAACTGGCGGGCCTGCCGAATATGGAATTGCGGATACTGCCGCTGGACGCCGATCACAGCGCCGCCCTGCACGCGTTCACCCTGCTGGAGTTCGCGCCGTCCTTCGAGGTCACCTTTCCCGCCGTCGTGCACAGCGAGAGCCATCCGATGAGCCTCGTCCAGGACGAGACCGTCACGCACGAGCACCACCGCGTCTTCGACTGGCTCACGCGGCGCAGCCTCACGCCCGCGGAGTCGGTCGAAGTGATCCGGCGTACCGCCGACCGCGAGTGGTGCTCCTGATCCCGCCCTGTCGGTGGGGGGTCGTAGGGTCGGGGCATGTCGCGGCGGCGGTTCGATCAGGCCATGGGGCGTATGCGGGACGGGGATCCGCGGGTGCGGGAAGGAGCGTTCGACTTCCTTCGCGAGCACGCGGACGCGTACGTCGATGAGCTGATCGCCGAGTTCGCGGCCGAGGACGATCCGGGGCTGCGGTGCTGGCTGCTGGAGCTCGTGGCCGAGGCGCGGTCCGGGAAGGCGCTGGAGGTGTTCCGCGACCAGCTGGAGAGCCCGGACGAGTCGCTGCGGTTCTGGGCCGCGCGCGGGCTGGAGATGCTCGACACGCGGGCGGCCGAGCAGGTCCTTGAGCAGGCGCGCGACGAGGGCTGGATCGCCTAGCCCGGGTGCGCCCGGCTAGGCGGCCGGGCCGTGCGGGGCGAAGCTGCCGTAGGCGCCCTGGTGGAACAGCAGGGGCGCCTCGCCGTCGCCCAGCTGCAGGTGCTCGACGCGGCCGATGACGATCTGGTGGTCGCCGGCGTCGTGGAGCTGCTCGGTGACGCAGTCGATCCAGGCGACCGCGCCGTTGATGACGGGGTTGCCGCCGGGGGACGGACGCCAGCCGATGTCGTGGAACTTGTCGGTCTTGCGCACCGCGACGGCGCGGCACACGTCCTCCTGCGCGGCCGACAGGACGTTCACGCAGAACCGCTCGCCCGACTCGCGCAGCGCGCGCCAGGAGCTGGAGCCCTTGTCGGGCAGGAAGGCGACCAGCGGCGGGTCGAGCGAGACCGAGGTGAACGAGCCGACCGTCATGCCGATGGCGGTGCCGGCCGCGTCCAGCGCGGTGACCACGACGACGCCGGTCGGGTAGTGGCCCAGCACCTGCCGGAAGCGGGCGGGGTCGATGGCCTCGTTGGTCGTCAGGCGCATGACGGAACTCCTCCCTGTAGCGATCGCTACAGAGAATGCCATCCGAGACCCCGGCCTGACAAGCGCGGGGTCCCGGCGGGCTCAGCCGGCGACGGCCTGCTCGACCACGGCGACGGTGATCGCGACGAAGTCGTCGGGGTCCCAGTCGTCGTGGATCTGGTGGGCGAGGAAGAGGCCGTCGGTGGCGGCCATCACGACGCGGGCGAGGTCCATCGCCAGCTCGGGGCGGCGGGCCTGCAGTTCGGGGTCGAAGTAGGAGGTGAACCAGGCCGCGATGCTGCTGGCGACCGAGTCGCGGGTGGCGAGGAAGTACCGGCGGGCCTCCGCCTCGACCTCGCGGGACTCCAGCAGCAGCATGTGCCCGATGCGCAGGAAGTCGGGCGCGTCGCGCAGCGAGCGCACCGAGCGGGACAGGATCGCGCGCAGGCTTTCGGCCAGCGGGCGCTCGTCGCGGGGGTCGCGCTCCCAGCGCGGCTGGGCGGCGATCCACTGCTCGAAGCTGTGCCGGATCACCTCGGCCATGAGGTGGTCCTTGTCGCGGTAGAACCAGTACACCGAGCTGGCCGGCAGGCCGGAGCGCTTGGTGACCCGCGAGATCGTGGTGCCCTCGTAGCCGCACTCGGAGGCGATCTCGGCGGCGGCCTTGAGGATGCGGACCCGGGACAGCTCCCGGTCGTCGGCGGAGCGGGGCTTCGGCATCGCGGTCACGCCGCCTCGCCGAGCCAGGCGAGGGCCTGCGCGTGCACGCCGTCGGCGATCAGGTCCACCAGCCGCTCCAGGTTCCAGCCGCGGCCCGCGTGGACGCCGACGTACAGGCCGTCCATCACGGCGAGGTGGAAGCGGGCCATCCGCTCGGCGACCTCGCGCGCCCGGTCCGGGTCGCCGGCCGGGAGCACCTGCTCCCACCAGTCCCGGATGGCGGTGCGGGTCTCGCCGCGCACCTCGATGTAGCGGCGCCGCGCGGACGGCTCCTTCGGACGGTTCGCGAGGCCGAGCATCAGGCCGAGCCGCCAGAACTCCGGGCGGTCGGTGATCGCCCGCGACGCCCGGTGCAGCCGGTCGCGGATCTCCTCGGCCGGGTCGGAGACCGCGACGCGCTCCTGCCAGGTCGGTGCGGTGCCGCGCCAGCGCCGGTAGCTGAACTCCAGGGTCTCGGCGAGCAGTTCGTCCTTGTTGCGGAAGTGCCAGTAGACCGAGCTGGCCGGCAGCCCGGTGGCCTCGGTGACCAGGGCGATCGAGGTGCCGTCGTAGCCGCGCTCGGCGGCGATGGCGAGGGTGGCCTCCAGGATCCGCACCCGGGACTCCTCGCCCTGCTGGTGGCGGCGCGCCGTTTTCCGCATCCGGCAATCATCTCCCCTCTGATCATCGGAAACCCGACCGCGATGGGGGGTTGTGTCGACCATCACATCACGGGTACGGTCACCGCACGTCCCTGTAGTGATCGCTCCAATCAGTGTAGTGATCGATACGGGCGCAGATGGTGATCTGGAGTAGCCAATGCCCACCTCACGCAGAGCCCGCCGCCGGCGGCTGCTCGCCCCCGTCCTGGCCGCGCTGACCGCGGCCGCGTCCCTCACCGCCTGCGGCTCCGGCGACACCGGCGTCAGCGCCGCCGACGCCAAGACCCAGGCGGCCGACCTCGTGAAGCTGCTCGGCGTCAAGGACGGCACCGACCTCGGCGGCAAGGTCACCTTCAAGCTCGGCGCCGCGCTCACCCTGTCCGGGCCGTCCGCGAGCAACGGCGAGTCGATGCGCAACGCCATGGAGCTGGCGGTCGAGCAGATCAAGGCGGCCGGCGGGCCGACGATCGAGCTGAGCGTCAAGGACATCAAGGGCCCCGACCCCGTCGCCGCCAAGCAGGCCGCGTCGGAGCTGGCGGCCGAGGGCGTCCCGGCCAAGATCACCTCGATGGGGGACGGCCTCGGCGCGATGCTCGCCGACACCGACAAGAGCAAGATCCTCAGCCTGGACGGCGTCGGCGGCGCCCAGGTCTTCACCAAGGGCACGCAGTACTTCTACGGGACGCGCGAGGTCGCGCCGTCCGACGCCGCGCCCGGCGCCCTGCAGTGGTTCAAGCAGGCCCACCCGAAGGGACGGACGGTCGGCCTGGTCGGCGTCGACCTCGGCCCGCTGAACGCGGCCATCCAGGCCGACATGAAGGCCAAGATCGAGGCCGCGGGCCTCACCTACAACGGCCTCTGGGAGACGCTCTCGCCCAGCTCCCAGGACTACGCCAGCATGATCGCGAAGGTGAAGAAGAACGAGCCCGACCTGCTCTGGGTCGCCTTCGGCGGCGCGGCGCCCGGCGCGTTCGCCGCCCAGGCCAAGAGCGCCGGCGTGAAGAGCGAGCTGCTCGGCATCGAGTTCACGCAGGAGGCGGTCAAGGCGTCCAAGGGCGTCCTCGACCGCGAGGGCTTCAAATTCGCGATGGACTACTTCGACGCGTCCAAGCCGTCGAACCCGCTGGCCAAGCTGTTCGCCGAGGCGTACGAGAAGGCGTACGGCGAGCCCGCCGACTTCTACGCGGCCAACGCCTACGAGGAGACCCTGATGGTCTGGGACCTCATCCGCCGCGTCATCGCCGAGGGCGGGAAGCCGGACGACAGCGCCGCGCTCAAGGCCGCGCTGGAGAAGGACCCGAAGTTCGCCTCCGTCTACGGCGGCGACGCCACGACCGTCGGCACGCTGGAGATCGACCCGAAGACGCACGGCGTCGCCAAGCGGCCGATGGGCGTCTACGAGTACAAGGACGGCGAGGTCGCGCCGATCGCCACCTACAACGTGGGCGGCGGGGACTTCCGCCTCGCCCGCTGACGGCTTCCTCCGGGGGCGGCCCCGCCGCGGGCCGCCCCTCCTCCTCGCCTCCGGAGGCTCCATGCACGACCTGCTGGACAGCGAACTCTGGCAGCTGACCGTCAACGGGCTCGTCCGCGGCGCCTTCTACGCCGCGCTCGGCGCCGGACTCGCCCTGGTCATCGGGGTCACGACCCGCTTCCACTTCGCCTACGCGCTCACCTACACGGTCGCGCCCTACGCCGCCTTCTGGGCCATGGACGGGCTCGGCGTGCCGTTCTGGCCGTCCGCGCTCATCGGCCTCGCAGCGGCGGTCGCCGTCAGCGTGCTGCTCGAACTCGGCGTGTACGAGCCCGTCGCGCGCCGCGCCGCCGACCGCGCCATGCTCGCCGTCCTCGTCACGTCGATCGGCGTCAGCACGGCGGGCATCGCGCTGCTCCAGCTCAAGTTCGGGACGAGCAGCCTGCCGTTCTACGGGCCCGAGGCGGAGCGGTACGAACTCGGGCGGGCGCAGATCTCCACCTTCGACCTCGGACAGGTGGCCACCTGCCTCATCCTCGTCGCCGCGCTCGCCGCGTTCCTGGCGTTCACGCCGCTCGGCCGCTCGATCAAGGCGGTGCGCAGCAACCCCGGCCTCGCCGCCGTGCTCGGCATCGGCGTCCGCCGGGTCAACCTCGTCTGCTTCGCCGTCGCGGGCCTCATCTCGGGTGCCTGCGCGCTCTGGTACGGGCTGCTCTACACCGTCCAGCCGACCATGGGCGACACGACGGTCATCTACGGATTCGTGGTGGCCTTCCTCGCGGGCACCCGCTCCTCCCCGCTGCGGGCGCTGCCGATCGGCATCGGGCTCGGGCTCCTCGAACAGTGGGCGTCGAACTGGCTGTCGCTCCAGTGGACGCAGACCGCCGTGTTCATCGTCCTCACCGGCTACCTCGCGTTCCTCGCCGGGAGGAGCCGCCTCCCCCTCGTGTCGCTGCGGAAGGCCTGACGCCATGTGGATCAACTATCTGGACCAGGCGCTGCTGCTCGCGGCCCTCGCCGTCAGCGTCAACCTGCTCGTCGGCTACGCCGGGCAGGTGTCGGTCGCGCACGCCGCGTTCGCGGGCGTCGGCGGCTACACCGTCTGCTTCCTCGCGGGCGAGCACGGCTGGCCCTACCTCGCCTCGCTCGCCGTCGCCGTCCTGGTCGCGACCGCGTTCGGCGTGCTGATCGGGCTGATCGCGCTCGGCCTCGCCGAGGAGTTCCTCATCCTGATGACGCTGGCGTTCTCGCTCGGCATCATCGGCGTCTTCGCCACCTTCGACTCGCTCGGCGGCGCCATGGGCATCACCGGCGTGGACGGGCTGCGCCTGTTCGGCCTGGAGCTGGACGGGCCGTCCGACTGGCTGGTCCCGTCGGCGGTGGTCCTGGTCCTGGTCTTCGCCGTCTGCCGCCGCCTCGGCGAGTCGCCGTACGGCCGGGTGCTCAAGGGCATCCGGGAGGACGCGGTGGCGACCCGGGCGCTCGGCAAGAACACCTTCGGCTACAAGATCGGCATCTTCGCCGTCACCAGCGGGCTGACCGGGCTGATCGGCGGCTTCTACTCCGGCTGGCTCGGCCAGGCGACCCCGTCGGCGTTCGGCTTCCCGCTCGCCATGGCGGTGTTCGCGATGGTGATCGTCGGCGGCAACGCCAACCTGGTCGGCTCGGTCGTGGCGGGCGTCGCGCTCACGATGATCGAGCCGGTGCTGCGCGAGGTCCTCGGGGTGGAGAGCACGCAGGCGGCGCTGCTCCAGGTGGTGCTGTACGGGGTGCTGCTGGTGCTCGTGATGATCGTCCGGCCGCAGGGGCTGTTCCCCGAACGCTCCCGGCACGCCGCCGTGCCCCCGGCCGCTTCCCGCACGGAGGTCTCCCCGCGTCCCGAACGATCGACCGCCCGCACTTCCTACGCCGACGCCGAGGTGGTGCTGCGTGCGGAGGGCCTGTCCAAGTGCTTCGGCGGCATCACCGCCGCCAAGGACATCGGCCTGGAACTGCGGCGCGGCACGATCACGGCGCTCGTCGGCCCGAACGGTGCCGGCAAGACGACCGCGTTCAACCTGCTCACCGGCACCGTCGTCCCGGACACCGGGTCGGTGACGCTGAACGGCGCGGAGCTGGTCGGCATGCGCCCGGACCTGGTCGTCCGTGCCGGGCTGGTGCGCACCTTCCAGGACGTCCGGCTGCTCGGCCGCCTCACCTGCCTGGAGAACGTCATGCTGGCCGTGCCCGGTCAGCCAGGGGAGCACCCGGCCCGCCTCTTCGTCCCCGGCCGCGGCATCTCCCGCGCAGACCGCGAGGTCGCCGCGCAGGCGATGCAGTGGCTCGACTTCGTAGGCATGGCCGACCAGGCCGCCACACCGGCCGACGCCCTGTCCTACGGCCAGTCGAAGCTGGTGTCGCTGGCCCGAGCCCTGGCCACCAAGGCCGACGTCCTGCTCCTGGACGAACCGGCGTCCGGCGTGGACGCGACCTGGGTGGACACCATGCTCACGATGGTCGCCGCCGTCCGCGACGAGGGCCGCACCGTCTGCCTGGTCGAGCACAACCTCGACGTGGTGCGCGAACTCTCCGACCACACCTACTTCATGGAACTCGGCGAGATCACCGCGTCGGGCACGCTCGACGAGCTGACCGGCTCGGCCCGCCTCGCCGAGGCGTACTTCGGCGCCCAGTAAGGGAGGACGCATGACTCTGCTCGATGTGAGCGGCCTGGTGGCGGGCTACGGCCGCAAGGAGGTGCTCCACGGCGTCGCCCTCCGGGTCGAACCGGGCGAGATCGTGACCCTCATGGGCCACAACGGCGCGGGGAAGACGACCACGATCAGGTCCGTGCTCGGCGCCGTCCGCCCGCGCGCCGGAACGATCCAGATCGCGGGCCGCGACACCGCCCGCCGCCCGGTCCGTGCGGCCGTGGCGGCGGGCGCGGCGATGATCCCTTCGGAGCGGTTCGTCTTCCCCGACCTGTCCGTGCACGACAACCTGCTGCTGGGCGCCGCCAACGCCCCGTCCGGGACCGACACCGCCGAGCGCCTCGCGACCGTCAAGGACCTCTTTCCGATCCTGGACGAGCGCGCGAAGCAGCTGGCGGGCTCGATGTCGGGCGGACAGCAGCGCATGGTCAGCCTCGGCATGGCGCTCATGGCCCGCCCCAAGCTGCTCCTGCTGGACGAGCCGTCCCTGGGCCTGGCCCCGTCCGTCGTGGAGACCATCTTCGGACGGCTGCGCGCCCTGGCCGACGACGAGGGCCTGGGCATCCTGCTGCTGGAGCAGAACGTCAAGCAGGCCCTCCAGATCGCCGACCGCACCTACGTCATGCGCTCCGGCCAGATCATCCTGGAGGAGACCGCAGACCAGATGCGCCAACGCACCGATTTCTGGGACCTCTTCTAACGCCGTGCCCGGCGGCCCGGCGGGTGGTCAGCCCGTAGGAGCCGGCAGGAGGTCGGCGTGCCTGACGTTGTAGTTGCCCTTGGTGACGGGCGCGAAGGCCGCGGGGCCCATGCAGGTGCCGACCTTGCCCTCCTCCCAGGTGCCCTCGTCGTTCTCGACGCCGTTGACCACCGACCAGGAGAACCCCATGCGGTCATGCCTGCCGCCGGGGCCGCCGTCGTGGACGCTGAAGCCGAGCCGCTTGCCGATCTGGTCCTTGATCGGCTCGTCGGCCTTCGTGACGACCGCGGTGAGGGTGGCGTTGCCGGGGCTGGTCAGCAGGCAGTCGACCCTGGCCTCCGACCGTACGGTCCAGCCCTCGGTCGGGGAGTGGTGGGAGATCTTCACGGTCCCGCGGGCGTCGGTGGGCAGCCCGCCGGGGGCGCCGGGCTTGGGCACCGAGTAGGGGACGGCGCGGGCGTCGAAGGTGAAGGACCGGATGTCCTGATCGGGCCAGTACGTGAGGCGGACCTGCGCGGCGCCGGACACGCGCGCCGCCTCGGCCGCCGGCGCCGCCGGGGAGGTCGCCTCCGCCGCGACCGGTGCGGCCGTGACGAGGGCGGCGGCCCCGATCACGGCGGCGATCTTGAGCATCCTGGGCATGGGCATGGGGAGACTCCGTTCAGTCGGCGGACGGGCCCGAGCGGCACGACCGACTCCCATGCTCCGATCGGGCACCGCCCGCCGAGATCCCCCTCACGGGCCGATCCCCTCCCCCGGAGGTACGACCCGCCGGGCGAAGCCGACGACCCGGCCAGATCACCCCGGAAGAGACCGCAGACCACACTGTGCGGCTTGCTCGCGATGGAAGGCACCGGCCTCGGATCGTGCTGTTGACGGTGTTCCGCAAGACCCGCGACGCCGAGCACGCTCAGGTGAGACGGGCCAAACAAGCGCAGAAGATCTGCGAAGCCGAACACGACACCGACCAGATCATCAGCATCATCGAGACTCCGGAGGGGCCATGAGCAGCCAGCGGACCAGCCCGCACGTTCTTCTCGCGGATCATCCTGGCCTGGCCGCCAAGCGAGACACCGACGAGTACCGGCTCGCCCACGAGGAGGCGCACCTGGCGCTCGCCCTCGGCCGCGCCATCTATGCCCGGCGCACCGAGCTGGGCATGTCCCAAACCGAACTGGCCCGCCGCGCCGGGATGCGTCAGCCCGCCGTATCCCGCATCGAATCCGGCGGTGGAGGCGTTCCGACCCTGGCCGTTCTCAACCGGCTCGGACACGCCCTCGGCTTGCGATTCCGGGTCATCGTCGGGGAAGGCGACGCCGGCGCGGCGGAGACCGAACTACTCGCCACCGCATGAGGACCCGGCACCTGTTGCTCGGCCCGCTTGCCCGGCCCGCTTGGCCGGGCAAGCGGGCCGGATGCGGCGCGTGCAGAGCCAGCCGCCTCGCTGCCAGCCTTGCGGGGGTCACGTACGTGCTGGTGTACGGAGAATAACCAGTCTCCACACTTTCAGGGGATTGGCACCTGCCCCGGATCGATCAGCAGGCCACGGGCATGCTCCAGCAGATGAGCACTCGCCCGCTTTGGGACGAGTGCTCGCGCATAACACTGGGGGAAGGTCAGGCCAGGTCGTGCTCCCCGCGCTTCACCCGGTCGGCGAACCTGCGCCAGTCGGCGACGTCGAACACCAGATGGGGAGCCTCGGGAGCCTTGGAATCACGCACACCGACCTTGGCAGTGAGCTGCGCGACCTCCACACAGTCACTATGACCGGACGAACTTCCACTGTGGCTGGCCTTACGCCAGAGCTGCGCGACCTCCACACAGTCCTGCTTAGCGGGGTCGCTTCCGCTGTGGCTGGACTTACACCAGAGGTGTGCGACCTCCACGCAGTCGCTATGGGTGGACGTGCCGCTCCGGCTGGACTTGCGCCA
Organism: Actinomadura sp. NAK00032; assembly: GCF_013364275.1. Lineage (NCBI taxonomy): Bacteria > Bacillati > Actinomycetota > Actinomycetes > Streptosporangiales > Thermomonosporaceae > Actinomadura > Actinomadura sp. NAK00032. The sequence continues at coordinate 1,007,645 of NZ_CP054932.1, forward strand.
AACGGGAGTCAACTGAACTCCTCCATCACTCGCTTGATCAGGTCGATCGAGGCGTCGACCGGCAACGCCCGGTCGCTGATGCGGTCGAATCGCAGGCGGAAGGACCGTACCTCGTCCGCGTCCATGACCAGTCTCCCACCGCCGCAGGCTTCGGTATAGGCGATATCGGCGTTTCCGACCGTCATGATCTTGAATGAGCCATCTCGCCCCATGTGTGCGCCTACGCTTCTTGGCACGACCCGAATGGTGATGTTCGGGTGCCTGGTCCACTCCAAGAGCACGGCAAGCTGGGCGCGCATGACGTCGCGGCCGCCGACCGGCTGGTCAAGTACGCCCTGGTCGAGGAAGACGCGCGTGATCGGGCCGGGCTTGCGGTTCAGTACCTCCTGACGTTTCATCCGATTTGCGATACCGGTCTCGATGTCCGGCGAATTGCCTGACTCGAACAGTGCTCGGGCGTAGTCCTCTGTTTGGAACAGGCCTGGGATGCAGGAGAGTTCCCAGATCCGCAATTCCCCGGCGCGCAACTCCATCTCGGCGTGGGCCTTGAACCACTCGGTGTTGTGGCCGGCGATGGCGAATCCCACCAGAAAGGTGAACAAACCGCCCGTGTCCCACTCCCGGTCGAGGATCTTCGCGTGCTTGAGCTGGAGCTTCATCCCGCCGGATTCAAGGCGCGAAACACTCGACCTATCAAGATCGAGAAGTTGCCCCAACTTTGATCCGGACATTTTGCGCTCTTCGCGGTGTCTCCGCAGCTGAACCGCTATGAGGTCCCATAGCGAACCAGCTGGATCGAGCGAGTCTCGGGCACTCACCGCCAACTCCCCGTTGTTGTTTTTCCTGGACGAACGTAGCGAAGATAACTCGCCTTGTTCATTCTTGTCCTGGGAAAACACAACGAAGCGGAGGCGATCATGAATGGGCGACACGATCTTGAGGATCAACACCTTGATCGTCTTCGCAACGAATTCACGGGTCACCGGATCTGGCGGGCGGTGCGCTGGGACGGGCGGCTGGGCGACTGGGTGGCCAGCCTGCACGACCCGTCCGCCGGGATCGACCCGACGGTGATCTGCTCGGACGCCGCTGCGCTTCGCAAGGCACTGCGCGTTGAGGCCGAGCGGGCCGCCGCGCGCAAGGGACTCCGGTGATGGAACGGCCGCACCACGACGCGGGCCGGCCACCGGAGGGGACCGCGACCCCCGGCGCGGTCCCGTGGGGGGAGGTGAGAGCGGCGCGTCCTGTGAGCGTCCCCCCGGGCGCACCGGCCGCGCCGCTCCACCGCTCGCCCCACCAGTCGGCCGACACCGTGCGGCCGTCCACCATCGCGAACATCGAGGAGCACTTCCCCGGCGTCCACTGCTGGTGGGGTCTCCACACACGCCGGTGGTGGGCCTACGTGCCGACCCCGCCGGTGGGCCGCCTGCTGGAAGCCGCCACCACGGATGCCCTCATCGCCCAGGTCGCGGAGAGAGTGGAGGGACGGCCAAGAGCCGCTCTTCGGCAGGGGCTCTGAGAGTTAGCGGAAGGTGTGCTCCATCTCGCCGATGCCCTCCACCCAGGTGCGCAACGTCTCCCCGGAGCGCAGGAAGCGCTGGGGGGTGCGGCCGAGGCCGACGCCGTCCGGGGTGCCGGTGAAGATGACGTCGCCGGGGTGCAGGGTGAGGACCTCCGACAGCTTCGCGATCGTGCGCGGGATCGAGAAGATCAGCTTGGACGTGCGGCCGTCCTGCACCGTCTCGCCGTCGATCGAGCAGCCGAGCGCGAGGTCGTCGCGGTCGGGGATCTCGTCGAGGGTGACGAGCCAGGGGCCGATCGGCGCGAAGCCCGGGTACGACTTGGCGAACCCGAACTGCGGGGCCTCGCCGGTGAACTGGAGGATCCGCTCGGAGAGGTCCTGGCCGACCGTGAGGCCGGCGACGTGGTCCCAGGCCCGGTCGGCGGAGACCCGGTGCGCCGGGCGGCCGATGACCGCGACGACCTCGACCTCCCAGTCGGTGTGGCCGCCGTCCGGCAGGCCGATCTCGCCGTAGGGGCCGGTGATGGACGACGCGAACTTCGTGAAGACCGGCGGCAGGTCCGTCGGCGGCTCGAAGCCGGTCTCCGCGGCGTGGTCGGCGTAGTTCAGCCCGATCGCGACCACCTGCGATGGGGTGGGGGCGGGGGAGCCGAGGTGGAGGCGGTCGATCTCGACGTCCGGTGCCGGGGTGGCGGTTGCCGCCCAGGCCGTGAACTCGTCCCACCGGTCGTAGAGGCTCTGCGGGTCCGGGCCGAAGCGTCCGGCGGACGCCGTCTCGATGTCCGCGGTCTTGCCGTCGGAGACGACGAGCACGGCCCGGCCCGCGTGGTTGGCGAGGCGCATCAGATCTCTCCGCCGATCAGGCCCAGGAGGAGCTTCTCGAAGGTCTCGGGGTGCTCGATCTGGGTCCAGTGGCCGCACCGGCCGATGACGTAGAGGTCGGCGTTCGGGAGCTTGTCGGCGAAGTACTTGCTCGCGTCCACCGGGATGATCCGGTCGTCGCGGCCATGGACGCACAGCACGTCGTGGGTGATGGGCGCGAGGTCTTCGGGTGTGAAGAAGCGGCGCGTCCCGTTCGGGTCGAACGATGCCTCGTGGGAGCGGCGGACGTCCTCGCGGTTCACGTACGCCATCCGCTCGGCCACGACGCGGTCGATGGTGCCGCGCATGGGTTCGAGGTCGTACACGAACTCGGTCAGCAGCCCCTTGAGGGACTCGGCGCTCGGGCTCGCGTAAAACTCGCGGAGGTGCTTCAGGCCGGGGCTGACCGGCATGTTCGGCGCGCCGCCGCTGCCCATCAGGAGGATCTTGCCGACGAGGGCAGGACGGGCCAGCGTCATCAGGAGGGCGAGCTGCCCGCCCATCGAGTTGCCGACCAGGTGGACCTTCTCCAGGCCGAGCTCGTCCACCAGGGCCAGCAGCGCCTCGGCGCGCAGGTCGTTGAACGGGCCCATGCCGCGCGGCGCGTCGAGCGGGTGCGAGGAGTCGCCGAAGCCGATCTGGTCGGGGGCGAGGCACCAGAACCGGTCGCCGAGGTCGGCGATGATCCGCTCCCAGTTGGACAGCCCGGTCGCGCCGGGCCCGGAGCCGTGCAGGAACAGCAGGGCCTCGGGTCCGCGCTCGCCGGTCTCGTGCAGCCGGAAGGTCAGCTCCCCGCCCCGCACCTCGACGGCGACGTCAGAAGAGGTGATCACAGATGCACCGCCGCGAGCTTCTCGGCGCCGAGGTGGCGGCCGCCCCACGCCTTGGCGAGCGGGTCGTCGAACAGGAACGCGTGGCTGCCGGCCGCGACCGCGTCCTGGAACTTCTTCTGCAGCGGGTGGTCGAGGAACGCGGAGCGGCCCGAGGAGACCCGCATCAGCGCCTGGACGGTGTCGAGCGCCGCGTTCGCCGACCGGGCGACGTCCCACCGCCAGAACGCGCGCTGCTCCAGCGACGGGATCTCGGCGCGCTCGGCGGCCTCCATCAGCTCCGTCGCGGTCCGCTTCACCTTGAGGACGGCGGCGTCGAGCTGCCAGGCGGCCTCGGCGAGATGGTTCTGGACGACGGGCTCCTCGCGGAGCAGCTGGCCGTAGTTGGTGCGGCGGCCCCGCGTCTCGGTGACCCACTGGTCGTAGAAGCCGAGGCAGGCGCCGAGCGCCCCCGCCGCGATGATCAGGTTGAAGGTCACCGCCCACGGCGTCCGGTACAGCGCGGCGTCGTTGCGCTCCTGGCCGGGCAGCGGGATGCCGAGGCCGTGCGTGTAGTAGACGTGCGACTGGCCGCGGTGCTCGGGGACGAAGACGCCGTCCACCACGATGTCGTCGGAGCCGGTCCCGCGCAGGCCCGCGACGTTCCAGGTCTCCTCGATGCGGTAGTCGGCGGCATCCAGGATGACGGAGGTGAAGTCGGGGTACTCCGTGCCGTTGACCTCGCGGGTTCCGGCGATGCCGCCGAGGATGACGCCGGAGCAGATGCCGCTGCCGGACGAAAACGACCAGCGGCCCGACACCCGGTACCCGCCCGGCACCTTCTCGATCTTGCCCGTCGGGGTGTAGGACGAGGCGATCTTGCGCGCCGGGTCGGCGCCCCAGATCTCCTCCTGCGTCTCCTCGGGGAACAGGGCGATCTGCCACGGGTGGACGCCGACGACGGAGGCGACCCAGCCGGCGGACGCCGACGCCCGGCCGATCTCGATCACCGTCTCGGCGTACTCGGCGAGGTGGGCCTCGCCGCCGCCCCAGCGGGCGGGCTGGAGCGCGCGCAGCACCCCGATCCCGTCGAGCGCCGCGACCGCCTCGGGGGTGAGGCGCCCCTGCTCGGCGCTCGGCGCGTCCGCGGCGGCGAGGGCGTCCGCGGCGGCCCGCGCCTTCTCGATCATGCTCATGGTGGTGGTTCCGTCCTGGGATGTCATGTCAGAGACCGCTGCCGACGAAGGTCCGCACGATCGCCTGGAAGCGGGCGGCCTGCTCGATCTGGGTCCAGTGGCCGCACTTGTCGATGACGTAGAGGTCGGCCTGCGGCAGGTGGTCGGCCAGGTAGTAGCTGCATTCGATCGGCACGATGACGTCCTGGCGGCCGTGCACGACCAGGGCCGGCTTGTCGATCTTCGCGAGGTCCTCGGGCGTGAAGGCGAGCATCTCGGGGCCGAACATGGCCCGGTGCCCCGCCTCGATCGAGGGCCGTTGCACCATCGGCATCCGCTCGGCCGCGACCTTCTCGACCGTGTCGCCGAACGCGCTCTTGTCGTGGACGAACTGGATCAGCAGGTCCGCCATCGCCTCGACGGTCGGGTCGTCGAAGTAGGTGATCAGCTTGATCAGCTCGGGGGTCGGCTCCAGGCCCGGCATGCCGCCGGAGCCCATCAGCACGATCCCGGCGACGAGGTCGGGCCGGAGCTGGGCGATGCGCAGCGAGTACATGCCGCCCATCGAGTTGCCGACGAGCACGACCTTCTCCAGGCCGAGCGCGTCCACCAGCTCGAACAGCGCGTCGATGCGGACCTCGGCCTGCGCCGTGAAGCCCTGCGGCTGCGGGTCCGGGTGGCTGGAGTCGCCGAAGCCGAGGATGTCGGGCGCGACGCAGTGGTAGGTGTCGCCGAGCCCCTCGATGACCTCCCGCCAGTTGGACGCGGCGGTCACGCCGGGCCCGGAGCCGTGCAGGAACAGCAGCGCGGGCGCGCCCGGCGTGCCGGTCTGGTTGACGCGCAGGTGCCGGCCGCCGCCGATCGCGACGTCCTCGACGCGGATCGTGGCGCTCATTCGTCCGCCCCCTCGCCGACCGTGCGGAAGATCCCGGGCGGGCCGTCCAGGTACGCCTGGGAGCGGTGGTGGCCCCAGATGGACGGCAGGTCGTGGTTGCCCGCGACCCACGTGAGGTCGTCCACGGTGATGCCGCCGTGCCCGTACTCGATCTGCATCGAGGACGGCGTCTGCACGTAGATGGACGTCATCAGGTCGTTGGTGTGCCGCCCGAGCGACAGCAGGATCTCCCGCTCCGGGTCGGCGGTGAACAGGTCGATCGCCGTGCCGAGGTCGTCGAACGACTCGACCTCCAGCATCAGGTGGTTGATGCCGGTCATGCCGGGGATCTCGGCGACCGCGAGGGAGTGGTGGCGGCCGTTGCAGTGGTAGAAGCGCAGGTTGAAGATGTCGCTCTTCACCCGGTCCGACAGCCGGAAGCCGAGCGTGTCGGCGTAGAACGCGTCGGCCTTCGCCAGGTCGGGGACGATCAGCACGATGTGCCCGAGCCCGAGGTCGCCGGTGACGAACCGGCCGCGCATGGGACGTCCGGGGAAGAACGAGTTCGGCTGGGAGTACTGGCCCCACACCAGCTCGTGCCGGTTGCCGAACGGGTCGGCGAACCAGTACAGCTCGGCGACCTGGCGCTCCTCGACCTCGTCGGCGCCGCCGTCGTGCACCTCGACGCCCTTGCCGCGCAGCTCGGCGACGTACGCGCGCAGGTCGGTCTCGTTGCCGCAGTCCCAGCCGGCGTAGCGCAGCTCGTCCCGCTCGGCCGGATGGACGGCGATGCGGTACCCCTTGTCGTCGACCTTGACGCGGACGGCGCCGTCCGGGCCGTCCTCGGCGACGACCGCGCCGAGGAGCCGGGTGGCGTAGTCCCGCCACTCCGCCGCCTTCGGCGACGCGATCCCCAGGTAGGCGAGTTGCGAAATCACAGCATGACCTCCGGTGCGGACGAGTCGAGGAGGGCGGCGCCGTAGTACTGGCCGACGCCGTCGGAGACGAGGAACGCGTGGCCGAGTTCGGCGATGACGTCCTGGTAGAGGCGGTGCAGCGGGTGGTCGACGAAGACGGTGCGGCCGGAGGCGACGCGCATCAGCTTGTTGATCGCGAAGCCGGTCTCCTGGCAGCCCTTGGTGATGTTCCAGCGCAGCCGGGCCCGCTGCCGCTTGTCCAGGAACACGCCGGCCTCGGCGGCCTCGGTGATCGTGTCGATCGCGTCGTACATCTTCATGACGGCCGCGTCGTGCACCCACTCGGCCTCGGCCAGGTGCATCTGCATCAGCGGGTCGTCGGCGTAGGTGCCGCCCCAGTTCGCCTTGCGGACGGCGGTGTCGGACGTCCAGTCGTCCAGGACGCGGCGGGCGAGGCCGAGCATCGGCGCGACGAGGACGAGGTTGAACATGACCGCCCACGGCACCTTGTAGAGCGTGGAGGGGTTGGCCTCCATGCCGGGCGCGGGACGGTCGGGGTTGTACTCGTAGAGCGGGCTGGACAGGAAGCGCCGCGCGGGGATGAACGCGTCCGCGACGACGATGTCCTTGCTGCCGGTGCCGCGCGAGCCGCCGACGTGCCAGGTGTCCTCGATGGCGTACTGGTCGCGGTGCAGCAGCGCGGACCCGTAGTTCGGCACCTCGACGCCCGGCGCGACCTCGACCTTCCCGGCGAAGCCGCCGAGGATGACGCCCTGCGCGTGGTCGCAGCCGGAGGAGAACGACCAGCGGCCGGAGACGCGGTAGCCGCCGTCCACCGGCTCGATCTTGCCGGTCGGGGCGTAGGACGAGGAGGCGTTCCAGTCGGGGTCGGACTCCCAGACCTCGGCCTGCGTCTCCTCGGGGAAGAGGGCGATCTGCCACGGGTGCGAGCCCATCACGCCGGCGACCCAGCCCGCCGAGGGCGCGATCCGGCCGAGCTCGTAGACGCTCGTCAGGTGCTCGCGGAGGGACAGTTCGGCGCCGCCCCAGCGCTTGGGCTGGAGGCCGCGCATGAGGCCGGTCTCCTGCATGTGCGTGAAGGCGCGGCCGGTCAGCGAACGCTGCGCGGCCGACAGGTCCTCCTCGGCGCGAAACTCCGGCTCCAGCCGGCGGACCTCGTCCAGGACGGTCATCGGCGTCAGTTCCTTCGATAGGGGAGAGCGCGGGGGGCGTGACCCGCATCTCTGTAACACTCACTACATGGAACCGTAGAACGCTTACTCCGGGGAAGGCAAGTGCCCCGGCGTAGATCTCCTGCTCCAAGTGCGGGTTGCGTTCCGTGGGTGACTGGTGTCACGGTTAAGCTCTGTAGTAATCACTACATGGAGGAGTTTTCGTGCCGCATACGCCGCCCTGGGAGCCGGGCCTGCTGTCGTCGCTGACCGGTGTCGGGCCCGGCCCGACCGCGCGCGGCAAGCGGGCCGCGCTGCGCGCCGCACTGGCCGCCGCCACGCCCGCCGCGCCGGGTGCGGCCATGCCCGCTGCGGCGGGTGCGGTGATCGAGCCGCTGGTGCTGCCGGGCGCGACCGACGCGCTCGGCGCCCGGCTCGTCGAGGAGGCCGGCTTCGCCGCCGTCTACGCGACCGGCGCCGGGCTCGCCAACGCCGGGTACGGGCTCCCCGACATCGGGCTGGTGTCGCAGGCCGAGGTCGCCGACCACGCCGGACGGCTCGCGGAGGCCACCCGCATCCCGCTGATCTGCGACGCCGACACCGGCTACGGCGGGCCGCTGTCGGCGATGCGGACCGTCCGGCTGCTGGAGCGCGTCGGGGTCGCGGGCCTCCAACTGGAGGACCAGGAGATGCCCAAGCGGTGCGGGCATTTCGACGCGCACACGCTGATCCCGTCCGGGCACATGCAGACCAAGATCGCGGCGGCGTGCGAGGCGCGGGAGGACGATGGGCTCGTCATCATCGCCCGGACGGACGCCCGCTCCGCGTACGGCATCGACGAGGCGATCGAGCGGGGCCGCGCCTACGCCGAGGCGGGCGCCGACGCGCTGTTCATCGAGGCGCCCCGGACGGTCGAGGAGCTGGAGCTGGTCGGCCGCGAACTGGCCGGGGTCCCGCTGCTCGTCAACGTCGTCGAGGGCGGCAAGACCCCGCAGCTGGACGTGGCGGAGTACGCCCGCCTGGGCTTCGGCATCGTGCTGTTCGCCAACTACCTGATGCGCTCGATGCACCTCGCGGGCCGGGAGGCGCTCGCGCACCTGCGGGAGCACGGCGAGACCGCGTCCCGGGCCGGCCGGATGGCCACCTGGTCGCAGCGCCAGGAGCTGTTCAACCTGCCGGCGTTCAGCGCCGCCGAGAGCGCGCTCGACCGGGAGTACGGGAGTTTCGAGTGAGCGTCCTCCCGGGTCTGCCCGTTGAGACCGGTGAGCCGCCCGAGCGGGTCGGTGTTCTCGTCCTCGGCGCGGGCCTCGCCGGGTGCGCGGCGCTGCTGGCCGCCGCCGAGGCCGGGCAGTACGCGCTGCTGCTGGAGAAGACCGGCGAGATCGGCGGCTCCACCGTGAAGTCCGCGGGCCTGTCCGCCTTCGCCGGGACGGACGAGCAGGCCGAGCAGGGCATCGCCGACTCCGTCGACCTGCTCCGCAACGACCTCCTCGACGTCGGCAGGCACCGCAACGACCCGGCGCTGGTCGACCTGTACTGCGAGCACCAGCTGGAGACGTACCGCTGGCTGAAGGAGCACGGCGTCCGGTACGGCGAGATCCATGCCGCGTCGGGGCAGTCGGTGCCGCGCAGCCACCCGTCCGACACCACCCGGATGCTGGAGCGGCTGCTCAAGGCGGCCGGTGAGCTGGGCGCGCGGATCATGCTGGACGCCCCGGCCGACCGGCTGCTGCACGACGGCTCCCGGGTGACCGGCGTCCGGCTCGCCGGCGGCCGGGAGATCCTGGCGGACGCGGTCGTCCTCGCCACGGGCGGCTTCTCGATGAACCCGGACCTGCTCGCCACGTTCGCGCCGCAGATGGAGCACGCGCTGCGGCAGGGCGGCGAGGGGAACCAGGGCGACGGCCTGAAGATGGCGATGGCGCTCGGCGCCGGAGTGCGCGACACCCCGTACATCAAGGGCACCTACGGGCATTTCCACGTCGAGCATCCGGACGAGGACGGCACCGGCATCCTCGCCGTCTACAAGGGCGCCATCGCCGTCAACCGCGAGGGCCGCCGGTTCGTGGACGAGTCGCGCAACTACAAGGAGATCGGCGACGCCGCGCTCGCCCAGCCCGGCGTGACGACCTGGCAGGTGTTCGACGCCCGGACGATGGCGCTCGCCAACGACGAGGTGCCGATCTACGAGTTCGCGGGCCGTGAGCGCGCCGGGATGCTGCTCAAGGCCGGCACGATCGCCGGGCTGGAGGCCGAGATCGGCCTCCCCGAGGGCTCGCTGCGGCGGACCGTCGCCGAGTACAACGCCGCCATCGCGTCCGGCGGCCCCGACCCGTTCGGCCGGGCCCACATGTCGGGCGGGGTCGGCGCGCCGACGCCGCTCGACCGGCCGCCGTTCTACGCGCACCCGTCCGGGACGGTCGTCCTCGCGACGTACTGCGGGCTGACCGTCGACACCCGGATGCGGGTCCTCGACTGGTGGGGCGAGCCGATCGGGCGGCTGTACGCGGCGGGCGAGATCACCGGCGGCTTCCACGGTGCGGGCTACATGACCGGCACCTCCATCGGCAAGGCGGGCGTGTTCGGCCGGATCGCCGGGCGGGGCGCCGCGAGCGAGGAGAGTGAGATCGAGTGGTGACGCCGTCCTTCGACCTGACCGGGCAGGTCGCCGTGGTGGTCGGTGCCGCCGCGGGCGGCCTCGGAGAGCGCGCGGCGCGGGCGCTGGCGGACGCGGGCGCGACGGTCGCCGTCGCCGACCTCGCGTCGCGGGCCGATGACCTCGCCGAGACGGCGCGGGCCTGCGGCGCCGCGAGCACGCACGAGGTGGACGTCACCGACGAGGCGTCCGTCGCCGCCCTGATCGAGGCCGTCACCACCGGGCATGGCGGGCTGGACGTCGTGGTGAACGCCGCCGGTGTCATGCTGCGCAAGCCCTACGACGAGACGTCGGTCGAGGAGTTCGAGCGGGTCGTCCGGGTCAACCTCACCGGGACCTGGCTGGTCGGACGCGAGGCCGGCAAGGCCCTCACCCGCCAGGGGCGCGGCGGCCGCATCGTCAACCTCACGACCGTCTACGCCGAGCGCGTCGGGCCCGTCCCGGAGTCGGCGTACTACTCGTCCAAGGCGGGCGTCGTGAACGTGACCCGGGCGCTGGCCGCCGAACTCGGCCCGCACGGCGTCAACGTCAACTGCCTCGCCCCCGGCGTCTTCTACCCCACCCAGATGACGGCCCCGCTCGGCGACGACCCCGACCGGCTCCGCTGGTTCGGCGAGCGCACGATGCTCGGCCGCCTCGGCGACCCCGCCACCGACTTCGCCGGCCCCCTGCTCCTGCTCGCGAGCCCCGCCGCCGCGTACATGACCGGCCAGGTCGTGTACGTCGACGGCGGCTGGTCCGCCTGGTAGCCCGACACACCCTCTAAGGAGACTCTTCGATGACCGCCGCCAAGAAGGCCCTGCTCATGCTCGACTACCAGGTCGCGCTCTGCGAGGAAGGGCCGCACCTGCGGATGCCGCCGCTCGCCGCGCAGATCGCCGAGCGCGGTGTGCTCGCGACCGCCGAGCGCGTGCTGGCCGCCGCCCGCGCCGCCGGGACGCTCGTCGTCCACGTGCGGCTGGCGTTCGACCCGTCCTACAAGCTGCGCACCAACCGGCTCCCGCGCTTCGACCCCTACGAGGAGCAGCGCGCGATGCTCGCCGACTCGCCGGAGGCACAGATCGTCAAGGCGCTCGCGCCGGTCGCCGGGGAGCCCGTGGTCGACAAGGGCTGCGTGGACCCGTTCGTCGGGACGGCCCTGCGCGACGTCCTCGCCGCCGAAGGGGTGACGGAGGTCGTCCTCGGCGGTGTCGCGACGAACCTGGTCGTGGAGTCGGCGGCGCGGCACGCTTCCGACTCCGGCCTCCAGGTGACCGTCGTCGAGGACATGTGCGCCTCGTTCCGCCCCGACTTCCACGAGTTCTCCGTGGCGAACATGCTGCCGCTGTTCGGCACGGTGACCACCTCCGCCGACCTGCGGTTCTGAAGGGGCGCGGCATGACCGAACCAACCCACCGGTACGACGTCGTCGTGGTCGGCGGCGGCGTCGCCGGGCTGTCGGCCGCCGTCGCGGCGGCCGAGGGCGGCGCCCGCGTCGCGGTCCTCGAACGTTCCACGGAGGCCGAGACCGGCGGCAACACCCGCCACACCGAGGCGTTCCTGCGGATGAAGTCGCTGGACGAGGTCGCCGACGGCTTCGAGGACGCCCTCGTGGACGACTTCATGGGCCACCCGGACCCGTCCATCGTCAACGACGCGGCCCTCCCGGCGCGGCGGCAGAGCCCCCTCTACCGCGCCACCCACACCGTCGACCCCGACTACGTCGCGACGCTCGCGGAGCAGGCGCCGCCAACGCTGCGCTGGATGTCCGGGCACGGCGTCCGGTTCGACTTCATGCCGACGCCGTTCCTCACGCAGTCGACCACCCGGATGGCGCCGGTCGGCGGCGGGCTCGCCATCGTCGAGACGATGGGCAAGGCCGCGCGCGACCTCGGCGTGGAGTTCCACTTCGAGACCACGGCCCGCCGCCTCACCTTCTCCGGGGACGGCATCGACGGCGTGTTCGCGCACACCCCGTCCGGTCCGGCCGTGTTCGCGGGCGCGGTCGTCCTCGCCAGTGGCGGCTACCAGGGCAACTTCGAGCTGATGGCCCGCTACCACGGCGAGCGGGCGCTGACCTGCCGCCCGGTCGCCAAGGGCGGCAACTACAACAAGGGCGAGGGGCTGGAGATGGCGCTGGCGCTCGGCGCCGCCACCGCCGGGAACTTCGCGCTGTTCCACGCCGAGCCCGTCGACCCGCGCAGCGGCGAGCCGGAGGCGGCGGTCTTCTGCTTCCCCTACGGCGTGCTGGTCAACCGGGAGGGGCGGCGGTTCGCCGACGAGGCGCGCGGCACCGTCGACGCCTGGTACGAGCGGACGACCCGCGCCATCCAGGGCCAGACCGAGGGGATCGCCTGGGTGATCCTCGACCAGCGCGGGCTGGCCGTCCCGAACCTGATGGCGGGGGTCCGCACCGACATCCCGCCCGTCAGCGCCGACACGATCGGGGAGCTGGCGCGGCGGTTGGAGCTGCCGGTCGCGGAGCTGGAGGCGACGATCGCCGCCTACAACGCGGCCTGCCCGCCCTCAGACGGGGTCGACCACACGCCCGCCTTCGACCACACACGGCCGGACGGCCTCGCGACCGGCGGGCTCGTCCCGCCCAAGTCGAACTGGGCGCGGCCCATCGCGGACGGGCCGTTCGCCGCCTACCCGATCATGGCGGCGAACGTGTTCAGCTTCGGCGGGCTCAAGACCACCTCCGCCGCCGAGGTCGTCGACCGCGACGGACGTCCCATGCCCGGCCTGTACGCGGCGGGGGAGCTGACCGGGCTGTACTACTCCAACTACACCGGCTCCACGTCCGTGCTGCGCGGCGCGACGTTCGGCCGGATCGCGGGTGCCAACGCGGCGGCCCGCAGGGCGGGGGCACGGTGACGCGGATCTGGCACCAGTCGTTCACGGTCCTGGACGACGTCCCGCACTACCGGGACGCGCTGGCCCGCCACCTGCGGTCGCAGGCGGCGCCCGGCACCGAGATCGACTTCCACGGGATGAAGCCGGGCACCTACCCGTCCGACTATCCGGGGACGCACATCGGCTACGCCTACCTCGCCGGGCTGCACCGCGAGCAGTTCGCGCACGCGGCGCTCCGCGCGCAGGACGAGGGCTACGACGCGTTCCTCATCGCGACGATCCCCGACACCGCGTACGAGGAGGTCCGGACGCTGGTCGACATCCCCGTCGTCGCGTTCGGCCAGACGTCGGTGCTGATGGCGGGCGCGCTCGGCGACCGCGTCGGGATCGTCAACTTCATCGGCGCCCTCGAACCGCAGCTGCGCCGCAACATGCGCAACTACCGGCTGGATCAGCTCGTCGGCCCGATCGTGCAGGTCGAGGCGGAGTTCACCGACGTGATGGCCGCGTACGCCGACCCGGAGCCGCTGCTGGACGCGTTCACCCGGGCCGCCCGCACGGCGATCGCGGACGGCGCGAACGTCATCGTCCCCGGCGAGGGGCCGCTCAACGTGTTCCTCGCCGACCAGGGCCTGTCACGCGTGGACGACGTGCCGGTGCTCGACTCGCTCGGCACGTGCGTGCGGGTCGCGGAGCTGCGCGCCGCGCAGTTCCGCGCGACCGGGCTCGCCCCCGCGCGCACCGGCTTCTACGGGGCCCGGCCGCCCCGCCCGCTGGTCGACGCCGCGCGCGACTTCTACGGCGTGAACGGGACCCTGGCGTGACCGGCTGGGACGCCGAGGTCGACGTCGCGATCGCGGGCGGCGGCGCCTGCGGCGTGATGACCGCCCTCCGCGCGGCGTGCGATCCCGGCCTGGTCGTCGCCGTGTTCGAGAAGTCGGCCCGCGAGGGGTGCAACGCCGCGATCTCGTCGGGCTCCCTCGCGGCGGGCGGCACCCGCTGGCAGGCCGCCGCCGGAGTGGACGACTCGCCGGAGCGGCACGCCGACGACATCCTGCGCGCGAGCGGCGACGAGGAATGGCGCCCGGTCGTGGAGGCGCTGTGCGCGGCGGCGCCGGAGTTCGTGGAGTGGATCGCGGAGACCGGCTACCCCGTCGAACTCGGCCTCGACATGCCGCGCGCCGGGATGACGGCCCGGCGACTGCACACCGACACCGGGCGGCTGGGCGGCGGGCGGCTCATGCGGCACCTGCGCGGCCTCCTCGAAGAGCACGACAACGTCGCCTTCGTGGACGAGGCCCCGGTCGTCGACCTCGTGTCGGACGGCGGCGAGGTCACCGGCGTCGTCGTCTCGCAGAACGGGTCACTGCAACGCGTCCGGGCCGGAACCGTCGTCCTGGCCGCCGACGGGTTCGCGGGCGGCCAGGCTCTGGTCAAGGAGCACATGCCCCATCTGGGGACGCCGTTCTACGGCGGCGTCTCCACCTCGACCGGCGACGCGCTGGGCTGGGCGCGGCGGCTCGGCGCGCAGGTGCGGAACATGGGCGCCGGACTGCGCTCCGGGCTCGTCGTCGTGGACCACGGCACGCGGGTGTCCCCGGCGCTGCCGTTCAACGGCGCGGTGCTGGTCAACCTCGACGGCGAGCGTTTCGTGGACGAGGAGTCCAAGGGCTACTCGTCCATGGCCGGGATCCTGCAGGGCCAGCCGGGCGAGCGCGCCGCGATGGTCTGGGACGCGACCGCGATGGCGGCCACCCGCGAGTCGGAGATGATGCGCGAATGCCTCGCCGCAGGGGCCGTCCATGACCGTCCCGCGATCGAGGACCTGGCCGCCTCGCTCGGCCGGACGGTCGCGGAGACCGAGCGCGCCCTGGCCCCGCTGCCGGGACGCCGCCGCCTCACCGCGCCCTACCACCTCGCCTGGGTCACCCACGGGCTGCTCGCCACCCAGGGCGGGCTCGTGATCGACCCGTCCGGCCGCGTCCTGGACGGCGCCGGCGCGCCGATCCCCGGCCTGTACGCGGGCGGCGGCACCGCCTGCGGACTGGCCGGGCCGCACTCCGACGGCTACCTCTCCGGCAACGGGCTGCTGTCCGCCTTCGGCATGGGCTGGATCATCGGCAACGGCCTCGCTCAGCGGAGGTAGACCATGCCGTCGATCCCGACCGTCGGCCGCCCGGACGTGCCCGCGACGACGATCTTGACGGTGTGCTTGCCGCTGGCGCTCCACGTGCGCGTCCACGTGATCTGCCGGTAGAGGGTGGACGACGAGCGGGTGTCCACCGTGGCGACCTTGGCGCCGTCCACGTAGACGTACACCGCGCCGAGGTTGGACGCCCGCTTGAAGATCAGGCCCGCGGCGCGGCCGGTGAACGTCCAGCTCGCGCTGGCGCCCTTGGAACTGCTGTAGAGGCCGCGACCGCCCAGGTAGGACGTGGTGGTCGTGGTCTTCCAGGTGCCGGTGCGGCGCGCGGCGCCCTCGTTGTAGTAGCCCGTGTAGCGGCTGAGGGCGGCGGTGCCGGTGTTGCCCGCGGCGTCCCCGGCGGTCAGCGACCACGACTGCGTCGCCGCCGCCTTCGAGGTCGCGGCCCAGCTCGTCGCGGTCGTGGGGAACGTCTTCGCGGACGGCGACGTGGCCTTCAACGAGCTGAGCAGCGCGTTGTCAGTGGCCTTCCAAGACAGCGTGACGGGGACCGCGCTGCCGTTGACCGTCGACTTGCGCAGCGCCAGCGCCATGGACGACACGACCGGCCGGGTCGTGTCGGCGACGACTGTGAAGACGGGCGAGGCAGAGGCGGTGCCGTCGGCGAAGGCGGCGTGCAATTGCACGCTGTGCGAACCCGGCTTGAGTGTGACCGTCGCAGACGACGCTCCGGCGGCGGGCTTGGCGACCGTCGCGCCGTCCACGCTGACGGTGTAGGTGGCGCCTTCAGCCGGCGTCCAGTTCAGGGTGGCCGTGCTCTTGGTGTAGTAGCGGCCCCCGGCGGCCTTGGCACCGGACACGGTGGCGGTCAGGGCCGGGACCGTGGCCTGCTTCGCGGCCGTCCGGATCGCGGGGAGCTTGGCGTAGAGCTGCTCGCCGGGGCACGCGGTCGCGAACCCGTCGCGATGGCCGGAGATCGTGTTGAACTCGACCTTCTGCCCGAACGGGTACTTGCCGCCCGAGCCGTCCGGGGCGGCCGAGGTCAGGACCGTCTTCGCGGTGGGGTCGACACCCGTCAGCCCCAGCTTCCACGCGGCGGTCTTGGCGACGCCGTCGAGGGTGGCCTTGGTCGGTGCCGCGCCGGGGGTGGTCGGGTCGGCGGCGGCGGTGTGGGTGCCGAGGACGGCGATCCCGGTGGTGTCGGTGTTGAACCCGTAGGTGTGGGCGCCGTGAACGGGACGCTCGACGCCGCCGGCCCGCCCCTCGTACACCGTGCCGCACTTGTCGACCAGGAAGTTGTAGCCGATGTCGTCCCAGCCCTGGCTCTTCACGTGGTACAGGAACACCGACCGGATCACCGAGGCCGACTCGGCGCAGGTGTAGTCGTTGCCCGTGTCGGTGTGGTGGACGAACACCGCCTTGACCGACGTGTCGTAGGTCGGCGGGTTCCGGACGATGGACTCGTCCGCGCCCCACCCGGCGCGCGCCACGATCGCCGGCTTCGGCGCCGTGACGGGCGCGGCGGCGGGCGCGTTGAGGGGCGTGGTGGCCGCGACCAGCTTCATGCCGGTGCCCGCGTCCGGTCCGGCGGCGCGGGGCGTGGGCGCGCCCGGGGACTGCGCCGTCCGGGCGCCCGGGTCGATGAGGTCGACGCGCAGGCCCTCGGGGAGCGTGCGGCCCTGCCCGGCCACGCGCACCTCGACGCCGTTGGACGGCCCGACCCACAGCCCGTTCGTGCCGCCGCGCCCGTCCTGCCCGCGGTCGGGGGCGTCGGCGAGCTCCGGCTCCAGGACGTGCCAGCCCGACCACGTGCCGGTGGCGGCGTCCCGCGTGCGGACCCGGACCGTCCCGCGCAGCTCCTCGCGCGGCCGGTCCCAGGTGACGCCGACGAGGCTGAACGGCTCCGTCGTCGCGGCGGGCAGCCCGGCGGTCTTCCCGCTGCGGGCGGTGGCGGCGCCGGCCAGTTCCCGGAGGCCGCGCGTGTGGACGCGTCCGGCGCCCGGCCCCTTGGCCGCGGCCGCCGTCGCGGCGGTCGGCTCGGGGGTCGAGTTCGCGGTGACCGTCCAGGTCACCGTGCCGGCCACCGCCACGGCGGCCGCCGACGCACCGATGATCGTCCGCTTGAGCATGCTTCTCCGTTCACGGCCGAGCCAGGGCTGCTGGGGGTCGGGCCATGATCAGGAAGCGCGCGACCGGGGTCAGTGTCACACATTCCTGAAGATTTCCTGAAAGCGGACACGCCCGGGGCCCGGAATCGGCGGATTCCGGGCCCCGGGCGTCCGGTGCGGTCGTCGGCCGGGTCGGGCCGGTCGGTGGCCGGGCCGGTCAGTAGTTCGGGTTGTTGGTCGTGGGGATCTGGATGCTGATCGGGTAGTTGGCCCCGGACAGCACGAACAGCACGGTCTGGCGGATGATCTCGTCGAAGGCCCAGTAGACCGTGCGCAGTTCCTTGGGCGCGTCCGTGATGTCGAGGATGCCCTCGCGGACGGACACGAACGCCGGCCAGAGGTTCTCGAAGATCGGGTCCCACAGCGGTTCCCGCGGGATCTTCAGCCAGCCGGCGATCTCGTCGCCGAGCACGTAGCGGGTCAGCGCGCCGAGGATCGGCTTCGACAGGATGCCGAGGTCGATGAAGGACGCCAGGTTGAGCAGCATGTCGGCGAGCTTGATGCCCTCCGGCGTGGGCGCGAGGATCGGGTCGAGCACCTGCGCGGCCTGGGAGTTCGCCTCGTCCCACGACGAGGGGATGTACTCGTCCATGATGCCGAGCATGTGCGCGGTGAGCTGCCAGGAGTGCAGGAAGGCCGCGGACTCGTCGGCCGGGATCGGCACCTTCCATTTGGTCAGCTGCTTCATGACCGTGGTGGGCAGGCTGTGCCAGGTGACCATCATGTCCGCCTGGCTGATCGGGATCTCCTCGTCGGCGACCTTGTTCCAGTACGCCGACTTCGGCAGCAGGTACCGGACGCCCGAGTGGGCCAGCCGGGTCTTCACGCAGGTCACGATCATCTCGCCGTCGGGCTCGAAGGCCTTCTCGGTGCCGACGTCGTAGCCGAGCTTGGCGGTCTTGGTGATGCGGTCGCGCATGTCCGCGCCGCCCTTGGAGTAGTAGACCGCGCGCGCCTCCCTCGGGATCGCCGTGCTCATCATCCCGCTGGCGAAGCCGTAGGTGACGCCGAGGTACAGCCCGCGCTTCTCGTTGAACTCGAACGCCTTCGCCAGCTTGCCCCGGTCCGTCCAGGACGGGAGCCGCCGGGCGCGCTCGATGAAGTCCTTCAGGTCGGCGGGCAGGCCCTTCGGCAGCGTCTGGCCGTTCTTCGTCCAGGTCTTCAGCAGCTTGTTGACCTCGGGAACCGCGCCCGCCTCCTGCAGGGAGGCGACCAGCTCATCGCTCTCGGGGTCCCATACCCACCGCGGGTCGGCGCCCTTGCCGGCGCCCGCGACCGATCCCTTCGGCGACCACGTCCACAGTGGCGCCGCCTGCGCGGGGGACGCCACGCTCAGCGCGCCGAGCGCGCCCAGCGTCCCGCCCGCCATCAACACATGGCGTCTGGTGGGAGTCTCCATGCCTTCGCTCCTCCTCGGGGTGAGAGCGCCGCGAGGATACGCTGAAACATGGCCCGTCTCCGTGTATCATCGCGACAGCGCCAATGAGAACACACGTGTGTCGGTCGCCACAAGACCCTCCGTGACGGAAGGCGGGGATTGCGGCAGAATCGGATCGTCTCTGGAGGAGATCGTGGATTCTGAGTTGTCCTCTCTCATGACGTCCTCGGGCGAACATGAATCGCTGATCGAACGCGCCTACACCGACGCCGTCGAACAGGTCGACGAGAGGGACGCGACCCGCGCCCGGGTCCTCGACGCGGCCTACGAGCAGTTCTCCCGAATGGGCATCCAGCGCTCCACGATGGAGGACGTGGCCCGGCGGGCCGGCGTTTCCCGCATCACCGTCTACCGGCGGTTCGTGACGAAGGACGCGCTCGTCGAGCATGTGGTGCGGCGGGAGTACCGCCGCTACTTCGACCAGTTCCTGGTCGACATCCAGCAGGCCGAGACCGCGGCCGACCGGGTCGTGCTCGGGTTCGTCAGCTCGCTGCGCGCCATCCGCCGCAACCCGCTGATCGGCGGGCTGATGGCCAGCGAGCCGGACCTCGTCGTCCCGTCCATGATCAGCGACGGCGGGCGGACGGTCGCCACCGTGCGGGAGTTCGTCGCGGGCCAGCTCCGCCGCGAGCAGCGCGCCGGCACCGTGGCCGACGGCCTGGACATCGACCACGTCGCCGAGATGATGGTCCGGATCTCCGCGTCCTTCCTGGCCATCCCGAGCCGCCTCATCGACCTCGACGACGACGAGCAGCTCGCCGCGCTGGCCCGGCGGTTCCTCGTCCCGATGCTCGACCCGCCGCCGCGGCGGCTCGACGACCCCTAGGCCGCCGTCCGGCGGGACGGGCGCGTCCCGAAGCCCGACAGCGTCGCCTCCAGCAGCGGCAGCGCGCGGCCCGCCCGCTTCGCCCGGATGACCAGGTCCCAGACGGGCTCGAACTTCTTCCACCCGGCCGCGTAGGCGGCGTGCCGGGCCTTGCCGCGCAGCGTCGGCTTCGTCGCGGCGCCGCGCATGATCGAGCCCCAGCGGTAGAAGTCGCGGTAGGCGCGCCAGTAGCCGTCCTCAAGCTGCCGCGCGGTCATCTTCGCGGGTTCGAAGACGACCGTCCGGGTGTCGTACCGGTCCCAGTCGGAATGGAGGAGCCGGCCGGCGGCCGCCATGCGGTCGTAAAGGCGCGTCCCCGGATAAGGGGTCAGAATGTGGAAGGTCGCCGTCTCGATTCCCTGCCCGACCGCCCATTCCACCGTGCGGTCGAAGACGGCGGGATCGTCCTCGTCCATCCCGAACACGAAACTGCCGTTCACCATCACGCCGCTGTCGTGCAGCCGGCGGACGACCGCGCCGTAGTCGCGGTCGATGTTCTGCCATTTGCGCTGCTCGGTCAGGTTCCCGGCGTTGACGGTCTCGAAGCCGACGAACAGGCTGCGCAGCCCCGACTCGGCCGCCTTCTCCAGCAGCCCCGGGCGCAGCACCGCCTGCACCGTCCCGGCCGCCTGCCAGAGCCGCCCCATCCCGCGCATCCCGTCGAACAGCGCGGTCGCGAACCGGGCGTTGCCGAACAGGTGGTCGTCCAGGAAGTACAGGTGCCGGCCCGGCAGCCGGTCGATCTCCGCGAGCGCCGCGTCCACGGTCTGCGTGTAGAACGACTTGCCGCCCTCGAAGAACGCCTCCTTGTAGCAGAAGTCGCACACGTGCGGGCAGCCGCGCGACACCACGATCGAGTTCGGCACCAGGTACCGCTCGCGGGCGATCAGGTCGCGGCGGACCGGCGGCAGCCCCGCGAGCGTCCGCTCGGACGAGGCGTACCGGGGCGCCGGGCGCCCGGCGCGCAAGTCGGCGAGGAACCGCGGCCAGGTGTCCTCGCCGGGGCCGAGGAAGATCGTGTCCGCGTGCCGGGCGGCCTCGTCCGGCAGCGAGGTGACGTGCAGCCCGCCGAGGCAGACGTGCGCGCCCCGCGCGCGGTAGTGGTCGGCCAGCTCGTAGGCGCGGCGCGCCGAGGTGATGTAGACCTGGATCACCACGAGCTCGGGCTCGTCCGAGAGGTCGACCTTCTGCACGTGCTCGTCGGTCACCGTCACCTCGTCGTCCGGGCCGAGGTAGCCGGCGAGCGTGGCCAGGCCGAGCGGCGGGAACAGCGAGTACTTGATCGGGCGGAAGAACGGCGAGGTCGCCTCGGTCAGGGCGGGCAGGATCATCTTGACGCGCATGCTTCATTGGACGCCGCCGGGCCGCTCCGGTGGCGGCGGTCCTGTGCCGATCGTGTGGAGATGCCGTGGCGGCGAACTGTCGGCGCGGAACTGTCGGCGCGGAACTGTCGGCGGCCTCTTCTAGAGTCCCCAGCACACGCGGGGGCGGGCGCCTCCGCTCCGCAGGCGGGTGAGGAGTGGCATGGGAGCGAAGACGTCGCTGCTGGGGTTCGCGGACGGCGACATACGGCCGCTGCTCGCGCGGGCGCGGCACTCGGACCGGGCCGCCGCCGAGGAACTGGTCCGGCGCGTCCACCCCGGGTACGCGGTCGAGGCCTACGAGGACGGCACGCTCGACGACACCTACCCGCCCGACGACGTGACCTACGCCGCCGCGCTCCCCGGAGCCGACGTGGTCATCGACCACAGGATCGGCGGCGACTACCCGTCGGCGCTGCCCGAGCACCTGCTCAAGCTCGGCGCGGGGCGCAGGATCGTCATGCACGCGATGCACTCGGTCGTCGACTGGCTGGCGTTCGCCATCTGGGAGGACGGGAAGCTGGTGCGCTCGCTCAGCCTCTCCCCGGACAGCGGGATCCTGGAGAACATCGGCGAACCGCTCGACTTCGAACGGCCCTACTGGGCGGGCGAGCATCCCGTCGACCCCGATCCGGTCATGTCGGACGACGAGCCGTACCCGCTGCCGTTCCACCCCCTGGAGATGGGCGAGGACGCCCTGCGCGCCCTGTTCGGCTTCATCGTCGAGGGCCGTCCGGAGCCCGGCGACGTGGAGCCGGGGGACGTCCACATGCACGGGTTCCGGGTGACCGACCCGACCGGCCGCGAGCAGGCCGAGCGGGAGGCCGCCTACGCCGAGGCGATCGCGAACATGGGGGAACCCAGGATCTTCACGCTGGGCCCGGACGGGACGATGCGAGAGACCAGCTTCGACGACCTCTGACCGGTCACGCCCTGCCGTCCGGCGGTCGCGGGGCGCATGGCCGAAGCGGGCCCGTTCTGGAAGTATCGGAGTCAGTCGAACAGACAGCAACGTTCTTCTGACAAGGAGCCCGCTGGATGGAGCCTCTGCGGCCGGACGACCCGCGCCGGGCCGGACCCTACCGGATCGAGCGGCGGCTGGGGGGCGGCGGCATGGGCCGCGTCTACCTGGGGCGCTCGCGGGGCGGCCGCCCGGTCGCGGTGAAGCTGGTGCGGCCCGAACTCGCCGACGACGCCGGGTTCCGGGGACGGTTCGCGCGGGAGGTCGAGGCCGTCCGCCGGGTCGGCGGGTTCTACGCCGCACAGGTCGTCGACGCCGCCCCGGACGACGACCCGCCCTGGCTCGTCACCGCCTACATTCCGGGGCCGTCCCTGCACCAGGCCGTCGAGGCGCACGGCCCGCTGCCCGCGGAGACGGTCGCCGTCATGGGCGCGGGCCTCGCCGAGGGGCTGTCCGCGATCCACGCGTGCGAACTGGTGCACCGCGATCTGAAGCCGTCCAACGTGATCCTCGCGCAGGACGGGCCGCGCGTCATCGACTTCGGCATCAGCCGCGCGCTGGACGCCACGTCCCACACCCTGGCGGTCGTCGGCACCCCCGGCTTCATGTCGCCCGAGCAGGCGCGCGGCCACGCGATCGGCCCGCCGAGCGACGTGTTCTCGTTCGCCTGCGTGCTGGCGTACGCCGCCACCGGCCGCGGCCCGTTCGGCACCGGCCCCGCCGAGGCGATCATCTACCGCATCGTGCACGACGAGCCCGACCTGACCGGCCTGCCCGCCGGCCTCGCCGACCTGGTGGGCCGCTGCCTGGCCAAGGATCCCGACGCCCGGCCCGGCCTGGACGACATCCTCGAAGAACTCGCCGACACCGCGCAGACCACGTCCCGCTGGCTGCCCGAACCGGTCGAGACGATGGTCACCGAACGCCTCTCGCCGCCGAGCACCCCGCCTCCGAGTACCCCGCCTCCGGCCACCCCGCCTCCGGCCACCGCGTCCCCGACCGCTCCGCCGCCGGCCGCCGCTCCGCCGGTTTCCCCGCCGCCGACCGCTCCGCCGCCGGTGATCACCGCGAGCCCGCCCGTCCCGGCCGCGCGCCCCCACGCCGGCACGGCGAACGCCGCGACGGCGCTGGCCATGCTCTGCCTGCCGCCGATCCTGCTCATGATCTACCAGGCCGTCGTCATGCTCGCGCACTCCCACCACTTCGACTGGTTCGAGATGATGATCATCGGCAACCTGCTGATCGCCGTGGCCGAGGGCGGGCTGCTCGTGTGGGGCGCGCTGCTGCTGGCCCAGGGCAGGGCGGCCGGGCGGTGGATGATCGCGGCGACCGGCGGCGCGGTGTCCCTGCACGGCCTGGCCGCCGTCGCGCAGTTCTTCCTGACGGGCGGCGACCCGTCGGACGTCTCTCCCTCCATCGTCCTGATGATGTTCGGCGCGGCTCCGCTGCTGACCGTCGCGGGCGCCGGCGCCGCGCTCATGGCCGCCGTCCCGCCCACCGGCCACTGGTGCCGCGGCGCGGCGGTCAGCCGAGGCTGGTGAGCTTGCGCTCCAGGTGGGCCCGCTGCCGTTCGCTGGCGCACAACCCGATCGCCCGCTCCAGTTCGGTGCGGGCCTCGCCCGTCCGGCCCAGCCGGACGAGCAGTTCGCCGCGGACGGTCGGCAGCAGGTGCGAGTCGGCGAGCTTCCCGGCGGCCGCCAGGCCGTCCACGATCGGCAGCGCGGCCCCCGGCCCCTGGGCCATGGACACCGCCACCGCCCGGTTCAGCTCGACCACCGGGGACGGGGCGAGCCGCCCGAGCGCCTCGTACAGCAGGACGATCCGCTCCCAGTCCGTCGCCGCGACCGACGGGGCCGCGGCGTGGCATTCGGCGATCCCGGCCTGGAGGCCGTAGGCGCCGAGGCCGCGGCCGATCCGCCCGGCGCGGGCCAGGGCGGACCGCCCCCGGGCGATCGCGCCCCGGTCCCAGAGCGTGCGGTCCTGGTCTTCGAGCAGGACGGCCTCGCCGTCCGGGCCGGTGCGGGCCGGGAAGCGCGCCGCCGTCAGCTCCAGCAGCGCCAGCAGCCCGTGGACCTCCGGCTCGTCCGGCATCAGCCGGCCCAGCACGCGGGCGAGGCGGCGCGCCTCGCCCGCGAGGTCCGTGCGGACCACGGCGCCGCCGGAGCTGGCCGTGGACCCCTCGGTGAAGATCAGGTAGACGACGTTCAGCACCGAGCCGAGCCGCTCCCGGCGCTGCCGGGCCGGCGGCACCTCGAACGGCACCCGGGCCGCCCCGAGCGTCTTCTTCGCCCGGGTGATCCTGGCCTGCACGGTCGCGGTCGGGACGAGGAACGCCGTGGCGATCTCGTCGCTGGTCAGACCGCCGATGACGCGCAGCGTGAGCGCCACCCGCGCCTCCCGGGACAGCACCGGGTGGCAGGAGACGAACATCAGCGCGAGGACGTCGTCGTCGATCCGGTCCGGGTCCCACAGGACGTCCCCGGCGTCCGGGTCGGCGGGCGCGCCCCCGGCGGCGGCCCCGCCCTCGCCCAGGTCGCGGGCGAGGGCGGCGTACCGCTCGTCGAGGGCGGACCGCCGGCGGAAGGCGTCGATCGCGCGGCGCCTGGCCACGGTGAGCAGCCAGCCCGCCGGCTGCCGGGGCACGCCGTCGCGGGGCCAGGTCACGAGCGCCTCGGCGAGGGCCTCCTGGGCGAGGTCCTCGGCGAGGGCGAAGTCGCCGGTGTAGCGGGCCAGCGCGCCGACGATCCGCGCGGACTCGGTCCGCCACACGGCGGCGACGGCCTCCCGGCCGGTCGGCTCGGTCATGATCCGTCGTCCCCGGTCAGAGCTGGCCGGTGGACTCGCGCCAGGCCCGCTCCTTCTTGATCCACTCGTTGTCCTGCGGGAACTCGTCGATCGTGGTGACCCGGCGGATCTCGGTCTTGAACCCGGGGCCGCCCAGCGGGGAGCGCTTCGCCCACTCGACGGCCTCCTCCTTGGAGGCGACGTTGAGGATGTAGAAGCCGCCGAACAGCTCCTTGGTCTCGCCGTACGGGCCGTCGGTGACGACCGGCGGCTCGGCCGAGTAGTCGACCACGACGCCCTCGGCGGCGTCGTCGAGCCCCTCGGCCGCGACGAGCAC
This sequence comes from Actinomadura sp. NAK00032, assembly GCF_013364275.1. Lineage (NCBI taxonomy): Bacteria > Bacillati > Actinomycetota > Actinomycetes > Streptosporangiales > Thermomonosporaceae > Actinomadura > Actinomadura sp. NAK00032. Next base: position 1,032,523 of record NZ_CP054932.1, read on the forward strand.
CCCGGCCTCGATCAGCTCCTGGTTGTAGCGGCCGACGGTCGCGATCATCTCCGTGAAGTCGATGTCGCCCATCTGCGCGAAGCCCTCGTCGGTGGCGCGCATGATCAGCATGTACTTCATCGTTCTGCCTCTCTCTGGCTGGTCCAGGCCCCTTCGGGGGACCCTTTCACTCCTAGGTCGAGTGGAGACAGCGCGGATCAACACACGCCCCAAAGTTTTTTCCGGGTTCTTCGGACGGGCTCAGTCGATGAACCGGACGTCGGGGTGGCGGGGGGACGGGCGGTCGAGGATCGGGCGGTGCCGGCCCGACAGCGCCCGGTCGAAGAACGCCGTGATGTAGGCCCGCTTCGCCGCGGTCATGCGCGCCGGGTCGACGGTCCCGATGGCGGCGGCGCGGTCCTCCTCGGAGAAGTCGAGCTTCTCGTCCAGGACGGGCATGAAGGACTGGACGTCGGTGTAGGAGTAGTGGCTCGCGGTGGGCACGTTGAGGTCGCGCTTCCAGCCGGTGGAGTTCTTCCAGAACGCGCCCCAGGACGGGGTGGTCCGGTGCGTCTGCGGGTCCCCGCCGGTCGCCGCGCCCATCAGCATGAACGGACGGTCCAGGCCGGTGCGGGCGACCTCGACCAGGTCGTCCTTGCCGTACTGCATGGTGCCGTCCATGTTGATGCCCGCGTCCAGGCGCCGGTCGGTGCGCATCGCCTCGGCGGCCTGGATGCCTCCGGCGGAATGCCCGAACATGCCCACCTTGGACAGGTCGAGCGTCCGGCCGAGGCCGCGCGGGAGGCGCCGTCCCTCGGCGTCCGGGTTGCGGCCGCGCCGCAGGTCGGCGAGCCGGTCGAGGACGAACCGGGTGTCCTGCACCCGGGTGGCGAGCGCGGTCTGGAGCACGCCGTCCGGCTCCTCGGGGAGGCGCTGGCTCTCCACGCGCCCGCCGGGGAACTCGACCGGGGCCGTCTCGTAGGTGTGGTCCATGGTGACGACCACGTAGCCGCGGCTGACCAGCTCCTCCGCCACGCCCGTGCCGAGCGCGCGCGGCACGCCGAAGCCGGGGGAGTAGAGGACGACGGGCCGCGCGCCGCGCCGCGCGTCGGCCGGGGCGGACTCGGCGGCGTGCGTGCGGGCGCCCGCCCAGTCGACGGTCCCCGCCTTGAACACGCGCAGCGCGTCGACCTTGGCCAGCGTCGCGGCGACTCCCGGGCGCAGGTACGGCGCGGTCCGCCCGGACGGCTTCGCGGCCGGGTACCAGACGCTGACCATCAGCTCGCGGGTCCGGCCGGGGACCCAGGGGTCGGCCCGGCCCTCGTCCACCAGGTGCAGTTCCGTGGTGCCGATGGCCTGGTGCGGGCCGGTCGGGCGCGGCAGGGTGAACGTCGCCGGCGCGGTGGCCCCGGCGGTGCGGACGGTGGCGGCGGACGCGCCGCAGGCGGCGAGCGGCAGGGCGAGCGGCAGGACCGCCGCCGCGGTGAGCGCGCGGAGGCGCGGACGTGATCGCATGGCCCCACCCTCGCGGGCGGCGCACCCCGCGCATCATGACCGAAAGCCACTCGTCCCCCCTGCCGGTCGGCAGGGGGGACGAGCGCCCGCCCATCACGGGTGCCGGGTGGCGCTGACGGTCAGACGGCCTGCCACAGAGCCGGCACGTTCGGCGGGGTCCAGCCGGGCTGGGCCTGGTGGGCCTGGATGCAGCGGTAGCTGGCGCCGTTGTAGGTGACGACGTCCCCGGCCTGGTAGACGGTGCCGACGGCCCAGGTGCCGCTCGGCGGGTCGTCCGGCGGGTCGTCGGGCGGGTTGGAGCCGCCGGTGTACAGGGTCAGGCCGTACACCGAGAGGCCCTCGTTCACGGGCTGGAAGAACGTCGTGCCGCCGCTGGAGCAGTTGCCGGAGCCGCCGGACGTCGTGCCCTGCGCCTGCGTGCCGGCGATGAACGAGCCGCCCGAGTCGCCCGGCTCGGCGCACACGTTCGTCTGGGTCACCTCGTAGACGGTGCCCTCCTGGTAGGTGACGCTGGTGTTGAGCACCTGGACGGTGCCGCAGTGCCAGCCGGTCGTGGAACCGGAGCGGCAGACCGGCGAACCCGCCTGCGCGACGGTCGAGCCGGTCACGTCGCGGTCCTGGACGGTCCCGTAGCCGTTCACCTTGGCGGTCGGGGTCCAGTTGCTGTTCGCGGCCACCCAGGCGTAGTCGTTGCCGGGGAACGAGGAGCCCTGGAAGCTGCCCTGCTGGACCTGGTTGTAGCCGCTCGTGGTCGTGCCCGGCTGGCCGCAGTGGCCCGCGGTGATGAAGCCGGGCTGGCCGCCGCGAGTGACCGAGAAGCCGATCGAGCAGCGTCCCGAGCCGTTCATCGGATGCCTGCGGCGTGGAGAGCCCGTCCTTTGGGGCGGGAAAGAACGCGGAATGGCGGGGCGTGGTGACTCTTCGAATTTTGTCGGTGGCGGTCGGTACGTTGCGGGCGTGTCCCGGTACCGGCTGTGTCCGACCCCTCGCCAGGAGGCGGGGCTGTTGGAGCATTGCTCGCACGCCCGGTTTGTGTGGAACTTGGCTGTGGAGCAGCACGCGTGGTGGACGCCGTGGCGGGGTCCGGCGCCGGAGTATTCCGTGCAGGCCCGGCAGTTGACCGAGGCGCGGGCTGCGTTCGAGTGGTTGGCGGCGGGGTCGCAGACGGTGCAGCAGCAGGCACTGAAGGACTTCGCGCAGGCCATGGGGAACTTCTTCGGTGGCACGCACCGGCGTCCTACGTGGCGTAAGGCGGGGGTGCATGAGGGGTTCCGGATCGTCGGTGCCCGCGGCCGGGCCTGGGATGTGCGGCGGTTGTCCCGCCGTACCGGTGAGGTGCGGATCCCCAAGGCGGGGTGGGTGCGGTTCCGCTGGTCCCGGCCCGTCCCGCCGGGGGTGAAGTCGTTCCGGGTGACCCGCGACCGCGCCGGGCGCTGGCATGTCGCGTTCGCCGCCGTCCCCGACCCCATCCCCGCGCCCGGCAACGGTGCGGCGGTCGGAGTGGACCGGGGCGTGGCGGTGTCGGCGGCGCTGTCCACGGGCGAGACCAGCACCGTCCCGGGCCTGACACCGGGGGAGGCCGAGCGCCTGAAACGACTGCTGCGGCGCCTGGCCCGCGCGAAGCGGGGGTCGAACCGGCGTGCCCGGGTCAAGGCCGCCATCGCCCGGCTCAAGACGCGTGAGACCGACCGCCGTAAGGACTGGGTGGAGAAGACCTCGACGGATCTGGCGCGCCGGTTCGACGTCATCGCGGTCGAGGACCTGAACATCGCCGGGATGACCCGGTCCGCCAAGGGCGCCCTGGATGCCCCCGGCGTCAACGTCCGGCAGAAGGCCGGGCTCAACCGGGGCATCCTGGCCGCCGGGCGGGGGCGGCTGGTGACCCGCCTGGAGCACAAGGCACCCGGGCGCCTGGTCCGGGTCGACCCGGCGTACACGTCGCAGACCTGCAACGCGTGCGGGCACCGCGCCCGGGACAACCGCGAGAGCCAAGCGGTGTTCCGATGCGTCGCCTGCGGACACCGGGCCAACGCCGACATCAACGCCGCACGCAACATCAAAGACACCGCCGTGGGACGCACGGTGGCCGCGCGGGGAGGCAGGGCATTGGCCCGGCCGGTGAACCGCGAACCTCAACCCACTCTCCTCTCCGTATAGGGGACGGGTCGGAATCCTCCGCCTTCAAACGGAGGAGGACGTCAAGTAGTAGGCGTCGCCGCCGCAGGTTGTAGTACGTGCGGGGCCGGATGGCCGACCGTTTGACGGCGTGGAATACCGTGCCATTTACACTCCGGATGCCCTCGCGATTCCCGAGCGGCTGGAACTTGCCCGGCAGGACCCCGTTCTCGGGGAGCGCGCCCGGCTGCTCGATAATCCGCCGGCGAAACTCGTCATCGTGGACGACGAAATGGCGCTTATGCCGCTGCGGGACGGCGAACCCGGCATCACCGCGCTGATTCGCCCGTCCACCCTCCTGGACATTCTCGTCGGCGTGTTCAATGCATGCTGGGAGCAGGCGGCCCCGCTGCGTTTCGACGAGGACGAGGACGAGGCGGCCCGGCCCGGGGTCTGGCCCCGGCTGTCGGAGGCCGACCGGCACCTGCTGACCCTGCTCGCCGCCGGCCTCAAGGACGAGGCGGTCGCCCGCCACACCGGGATGGGCACGCGGACGGTCAGCCGCCACGTCGCCCGCCTGATGCGCACCCTCAACGCCCGCACCAGGTTCCAGGCGGGGGTGCACGCCGCCCGGCGCGGCCTGCTCTGACGTCCGGGCCGGGGCTCCGGGGTCCTGCCCAGCGGGACGCGGCCGGAGCGTCCCCGCCCGGGTGCCGCACACTCGCGGGATATGGACGCCCAGCGCAGCGAATGGTCCGACCGCCAGGAGATCCACGACGTCGTCCTGCGGTACTGCCGCGGCATCGACCGGCTGGACTTCGGGCTCGTCCGGTCGGCGTACCACCCGGACGCCGTCGACCACCACACCGGTTTCGACGGGACCCTGGAGGAGTACCTCGCCTGGGTCGAGCCCAAGCTGCGCGCCCGGCGCGGCGGCACGATGCACATCGTCGCCAACCACCTCGTCGAGCTGCTCGGCGACACCGCCGTCAGCGAGACGTACGGGACGTCCGTCCACTGGGGCGAGCCCGCCGACGACCCGCGGGCCAACTTCACCAGCGGTGTCCGGTTCGTCGACCACATGGCGTGGCGGGACGGCCGGTGGGCGATCGCCGAGCGGTGGGCCGTCCGGGAGTGGACCAGGTCGGACGCCGGCCGGCTGATGCCCAAGGAGGGCGAGGGGCCGTCCGGCAGCAGGGACGGGGACGACCCGTTGATCCGGTTGCAGCGGAGGCTGCGCGGAAGGGAGTCAGGCGCGTGAAGGTAGGGATCAGCTCGCCGATCGTGGCGCTGGCGGGCAACCGCCCGGCGTGGGAGGCCGAGGCCGGCACCGCCGAGCTCGTCCGGGTGGCGGAGACCGCCGACCGGCTCGGCTACGCGTTCATGACCTGCGGCGACCACGTGGCCGTGCCGCCCGGCCTGCATCGCGGGGAGCGGTTCTACGACCCGCTGGCGACGTTCGCGTTCCTGGCGGGCCGGACGCGCCGGCTCCGCTTCCTGCCGTACGTGCTGGTGCTGCCCTTCTACCACCCGCTGGAGATCGCCAAGCGGTACGGGACGCTCGACCACCTGAGCGACGGGCGGCTGGTCCTCGGGTTCGGGGTCGGGAACCTGAAGGAGGAGTTCGACCTGCTCGGCGTCCCCTTCGAGGACCGGGGGCCGCGCGCCGACGACGCCCTCCGCGCGCTGCGCGCCGCGCTGTCCGGCCGGCGGGTGTCGTACGAGGGGCCGTACTACGCGTTCCAGGACATGGTGGTCGACCCGCACGCCGTCCAGGAGCGGGTGCCGATGTGGATCGGCGGGCACAGCGAGCGCGCCCTGCGCCGCGCGGTCACGCTCGGGGACGGCTGGGCGCCGGCGCCGCAGTCGTTCCGCGGGCCCACCCCGGAGCTGATGCGCGAGATGCTCGGCCGGCACGACCTGCCGGACGGCTTCGACGTCCTGCTCACCCCCGGCGAGCGCCTCGACCCGGTCAACGAGCCGGGCCGGGTCGCCGAGATCATCGCGACGGCGGAGCAGGCGGGCGCGACCCACCTCAACCTGACGGTCCGGCACGAGTCCCTCGGCCACTACCTGGAGCAGCTGGAGGCGTTCGCGGCGGCCGCCGGCCTCGACGCGGAGGCGTGACCCGAGGTCGCGCGCCGGAACGTTGAGCCGACCGGCCGACGCTGTTAGCTTCACCGCGTGGACGACATGCGTGCACAGGCGGCGGCGGTCGAGGAATTTGCGGCGGCCCTGCGAGAACTGCGGAAATCAGTCGGTAATCCGCCGTTCCGCGAAATGTCAGGCCGGTCCGGGGCCATCTCGCACACCACGCTGTACGAGGCCGCGAAGGGCAACAGGCTCCCCAGCTGGGGGACCACCGTCGAGTTCGTCAAGGCGTGCGGCGCGGACCCCGCCGGGTACCGCGAACGCTGGGAGCGCGCGAACCGGGTCGTCGGCTCGGCGCGGGCCGGGCGGCCCGAGGCCGTCGCGGGGACGTCCGCGACACGTCCGTCCGGGGGAGCCGCGGCCACCGCGAGCGGCCCGGAACGGCATGCCGTGCACATCGCCGTCGACCCGCCGTCGCTCGGCGAGGACACGATCCCGGTGGGCGGGCCGCCGTCCGGCGAGGTCGCGGACGGCGCCCCGCCGGCCGCCCCCGCGCACCGGGGCCGGTTCCGGCTGACCCGCCCGGTCGCGATCACGCTGGCGACGGCGGTCGTCGGCCTGGGGGCCGTGATCGTCGTCGTGGTCGCCGTCAACCGGGGCGGCGGTGGCTCCAAGCCGGGCGGTGACGGGTTGAAGCCCGCCGTCGGCGCGTCGAAGGCCGCGCTGTCCCCGGCCGACTGCCCGGTGCACCCCACCAACCCGCCGGCGGCCCCGCCCGTCCACAAGGGCGACCTGGCCGTGTTCATCGCGGACATCACGCTGCCCGACTGCACGCGCGTCGGCACCGGGAAGACCGTCGCGAAGGTGTGGCGGCTCAAGAACGCCGGGAAGGTGCCGTGGGAGGGGTACTCGCTGCGGCGCCTCGACCTCCCGCAGCAGGCCGACCAGTGCCAGACCATCTCCGACGTGCCGATCAAGGACACCCGGCCCGGCGCGATGGTCGACATCCGCGCCGACATCACCACGCCGCGCAAGCCGGGCCTGTGCTACGTGCGGTTCAAGATGGTGGACGCCGCGGGGAAGGTCGCCTTCCCCGGGAGCCGGCCGGTCAACTTCCAGATCATCGTCGAGGCACGGTAGTTCCCCGCCGCGGCGGGCGCGGCGGGGAACCGTATCGGGAGCGTTCACGGACTTCAGGAGAGGACGATCCCGCTGTAGTAGGCCTTCAGGATCCGGGCGTAGCCCCAGCCGGCGTTGGCCTTGTCGCGCGAGCCGTACTGCGACATCCAGTCGCCGGTGACCCAGCCGCCGCACGCCGTCGTCGTGGAGCAGTAGTGGGCCTGAAGGATCTTCCCGCTACGGGTCATCCGGGTGCCCCACATCGCGTCCACGGCGGAGCTCGTCGCGGCCGTCGCGGATCCGGGCTTGTAGACCTGGCTCGACGTGGTGTCGTAGACGTCGAAGCACCGGCCGTCCGACGTCTTGCGCGTCGAGTGCAGCGCCCAGTACCAGCCGTAGCTCTTGACGGCCATCGCCCCCGCCTTCAGGGACTCCTTCGGCCAGCTCGGCACCCACTCGTTGGGCAGGACGTTCTTGACGTAGGTCTTGAACGAGACCCGGTCCACCCGGTTGAGCGAGACCCGGTACACCAGGATCGTCGTGGGCAGCTTGCTGTCCGTGCCGTCGGTCTTGCAGCCGGTCGGCGGTGTGGAGCTCAGGAACTTGTGCGACGCGTTCTGGTTCTTCAGGCTGCTGTTGAGGTTGCCCTTGGCGCCGGCCTTGAAGTCCTGGTAGGTGCCGCCGTAGTTGCTGTTGTAGTAGACGCGGACGGTCTTGCTGCTGCGGTTCCAGACCGAGGCGGCCTCGTTCTTGATGCACTGGCCCTTGCCGTTGCCCGGCCCTTTGAAGTCGTAGCAGGACGGCTGGGTGGTGCCGTAGTCGGCGACCGATCCGGTGAAGTCCGAGACCGAGCCGGCGTTGTTGCTGTTGAAGTAGTAGCAGAACTCGCCGCTCTCGCACACGCCGTTGCGTGCCGCGGCCGAGGCGGGCGATGCCGGGAGCAGCACCGCCCCGCCGATCGCCATCGCGGCGACCGCCGCGACGGCGCGCGGGATCAGCCGCGCCGTTCGTCTTAACACGTTCGCTTCCCCTTCTGGTGAAGGTGCTGGTGAGAGGTGCGGCCCGTGCGGGCCGCGGTCCGGCTAGCGGACGTTGTAGCCCTGCGACTGCCAGAAGGAGGTCGGGTTCGGGTTGTCGAGGTGGGAGTCGTTGACGCTCTTGGCGGCGTGCGTCTGGCGGCCGGGCCGCATCTCGACGTGGGTGTGGGCGGCCGAGCTGGACGACACGCCGCGCCACGACTCGTCCGCGATGACCTGGCCCCGGCTGATCGACTGGCCCACGGACAGCGAGGAGCGCGGCGCGGAGTGCAGGTAGATCACCGTCTTGTTCAGCGAGGAGTTGTAGACGGAGATCGTGGAGAGCCCGCCGCTGCCGGTGGAGCCGCGCGCGATGTAGATGATCTTGCCGGCGGTCAGCGCGCGGACGTCCGAGCCGACGCTGCGCGCGATGTCGATGCCCTCGTGCCGTCCGGGCGTGCTGGTGTAGCCGTCGAAGCCGCAGGTGATGCGGCCGCCGCTGGCCTTGTAGAGCGCGTACGACATGTTCGTGCGCGACGACGGCGAGAACTGGTGCGAGGCGTTCTGGTTCTTCAGGCTGGAGTTGAGGTTGCCCTTGGCGCCGGCCTTGAAGTCCTGGTAGGTGCCGCCGTAGTTGCTGTTGTAGTAGACGCGGACGGTCTTGCTGCTGCGGTTCCAGACCGAGGCGGCCTCGTTCTTGATGCAGAGCCCCTTGCCGTTGCCCGGTCCCTTGAAGTCGTAGCAGGACGGCTGGGTGGTGCCGTAGTCGGCGAGCGACCCAGTGAAGTCCGAGACGGACCCCGCGTTGTTGCTGTTGTAGTAGTAGCAGAACTCGCCGCTCTCGCAGACGCCGTTGCGCGCCGCGGCCGAGGCGGGCGCCGCGAGCGCGGCCGCCGTGCCGCCGACCGCCACCGCGGCGGTGGCCAGTGTGAGGACCTTGTTCAGCGTGCTCATAACCGTTCCCTTTCCTTTCGCCTGCTGTTCGCGTTGCCGGGATTGCCGAAGGTCAGCTGCGCCGGTACTCCTCCCAGGTACGGATGGTCACCTTCGGTCCGTCGTCCGGACCGTGGTCGGCGAGCCCGTTGAGGCCGAGGTAGTAGTCGCCGGTCTGGTGCTGGGCCTGGGTGGACAGGTCGGTGTCGCTGATCGCGGCGGCGTGGATGTGCCACGGCCAGTCGCCCTGCTGCGGGCTGCGCACCCAGGCCGCGAACCCGACGCGGCGCAGCGCGCGGGCCACCGAGGTGCGGGTGGCGGCGCTCATCCCCTGCACCGAGACGTCCACGACGCCCCCGCCGTCGTGGGTGCCGGCCGAGGTGGGGTCACCGCCGGGGTTGTAGGAGCCCTGGTCCAGGGCGAGCTTGCGGCCGAGCAGCCGCTCCGCCTCGACCAGCATGTCCCGCGTCCGGGTGTTGACGACGGCGCCGCCGAAGGACACCCGGGCGCCCGGCGCGAGGGTCCGGGTGACCGTGAAGCGGCCGGTGCCGAGCTTGGTGAGGGACGTCTTGCCGGGCAGGCCGTTGGCGTCCAGGCCGGTGTAGCCGAGCGACTTCTGGTACTTGGAGTAGGCGGCGATGGTCGTCGTGCCGAAGTAGCCGTCCACCCACTGCTCGTCGAGCAGGTTCCGGTCCCGCAGGGCCCGCTCGACGAGGAGGACGCTCGCCTTGGCGCCCGGCGTCAGCGTGTCGTCGGCCCGCCGCGGATCGATCTGCGCCGCCTTGACCGTGGCCTCCATGTTCACGCTCGGCAACGCGGCGGCGGTCCCGGCCGGCTCCGCCGCCGACGTCTCCGACACGGTCATGGAGGTGAGCATCGCGGCCGACAGGAAGGCGGCGGTGTACGAAGACAACTTCATCTGGTCTCCTGGATGCGGACGCTGGGAGCGGAACCAACGTCACGCTTCGCCCGGCGCGTTCTCAAGAAGATCGTTGTTGTCAGGTTGTTCGCCGGACACATCCGTACAGCGCGTACGCGGATCTGACACGCGGGCCGGCGCCCTGACGGGTCACGGACGATCTCGCCCGTCCAGGGTTCTGTAAGCCAGAATTTCCTTTTCCTTACAGCGGGCGGGCCGCACGATTGCCGGTATGACCAGCACTCCTGCCGAAACCGTCGCGGCTCCTCCGGCGGAATCGCCCGTCCGGCTGCGGGCGGTGGACGCGCCCGGCCAGCCGGACGCCACCCCGGAGCTCGACGACCTCTACCGCGGCTTCGAGGCCGAACTGCTCGTGCCGCTGTGGACCGAGATCGGCGACCTGATGCCGGCGCGTCCGCGCTCCCGGGCCGTCCCGCACGTGTGGCAGTGGGAGCGGCTGGTCCGGCTCGCCGAGCGGGCCGGCCGGATCGTCCCGGTGGGGCGGGGCGGGGAGCGCCGCGCGATCGCGCTCGCCAACCCGGGGCTCGGCGGCCGCCCGTTCGCCGCGCCGACCCTCTGGGCGGCGATCCAGTACCTCATGCCGGGCGAGGACGCGCCCGAGCACCGGCACACCCAGCACGCGTTCCGCTTCGTCGTCGAGGGCTCCGGCGTGTGGACGGTCGTCGACGGCGACCCGGTGCCGATGAACCGCGGCGACTTCCTCCCGCAGGCCGGCTGGAACTGGCACGCCCACCACAACGCGACCGACCGTCCGATGGCCTGGATCGACGGGCTCGACATCCCGTTCCAGTACGCCGCCGACGCGCAGTTCTTCGAGTTCGGCCGGGACGAGATCTCCGACGCGGAGCGCACCACGCCCGACCGCTCCCGCGCCGAACGGCTCTGGGGCCACCCCGGGCTGCGGCCCGTCGGCGTCGCCCACAGCACGCCCGGCTCGCCGCTGCTCTCCTACAAGTGGGAGTACACCGACCGCGCGCTCGCCGACCAGCTCGCGCTGGAGAAGGAGGGGCACGCCGGGACGGTGGAGCCCGGCCATGCCGCCGTGCGCTTCAGCAATCCCGTCGACGGCACCGACGTCCTGCCCACTCTGCGCGCCGAGTTCCACCGGGTGGCGCGGGGCGCGGAGACGGCCCCGGTGCGCGAGACCGGCTCCAGCGTCTACCAGGTCTTCGACGGCTCCGGCACGGTCACGGTCGGCGACCGGACCTGGGCGGTGACGCGCGGGGACCTGTTCGTCGTCCCGTCGTGGGAGCCGTTCTCGGTGACGTCCGAGGCCGGCGCGTCCGACTCCAACTCCGGCGCCCTCGACCTGTTCCGCTTCTCCGACGCGCCCGTCTTCGAGGCGCTCAAGCTCGACCGAACCGCCAAGGACATCAGATGAAGCTCTCCACGATCCGCACTGCCGGCGGCACCCGCGCCGTCCGCCTCGACGGCGGCGCGCTCGTCGACCTCGGACACCCCGACCTCGGCGCGCTCCTGGCCGAGCCGGACTGGCGGGCGAAGGCCGCCGCCGCGTCCGGCACCGCCTACGACGCCGAGGGCGCCGACTTCGCGCCGGTCGTGCCCAGCCCGTCCAAGGTGATCTGCGTCGGCCACAACTACTCCAACCACATCAAGGAGATGGGGCGGGAGCTGCCCGCGTACCCGACGCTGTTCCCGAAGTTCGCCGACAGCCTGATCGGCGCCGGCGACGACATCGTGAAGCCGGGCGAGACCGATGCGCTCGACTGGGAGGTGGAGCTCGCCGTCGTCATCGGGCAGGAGGTCCGCCGCGCCGACGACGCCCAGGCGGAGGCGGCGATCGCCGGGTTCACCGTCATGAACGACATCTCCGTGCGCGACTGGCAGTTCCGCACCATCGAGTGGACGCAGGGCAAGATCTGGGACTCCTCCACCCCGGTCGGCCCCTACCTGGTCACGCCCGACGAGGTCGGCGGCGTCCGCCCGGCGCTGCGGGTCAGGACCCTGGTGGACGGCCGGGAGATGCAGTCCGACGACACGGGCACGCTGCTGTTCGACCCGGTCTTCCTGGTCAAGTACGTCTCGACGATCGTCCGGCTGCGTCCCGGCGACCTGATCGCCACCGGCACCCCGGCCGGGGTCGGGCACGCCCGCGACCCGAAGGTCTACCTGACCGGCGGCGAGACCGTCGTGACCGAGATCGACGGCCTCGGGGCCTGCACCAACCGCGTCGTCAAGGACGCCTGATGGCGCGCTCGTTCACCGACGCCCGCCGCTGGACGCGGGAGGGCACGGCGCTGTTCCTCGGCGCCGCCGCCGGACTGACCGAGGCGGACTACGACGCGGCGAGCCCGCTGCCCGGCTGGACGCGCAGGCATCTGGTCGCGCACGTCGCCGCGAACGCCGAGGCGCTCGGCAACCTGGTGCGCTGGGCGGCCACGGGCGAGGAGACGCCCATGTACGCCTCGCCGGAGGAGCGGGCGGCCGGGATCGAGCGCGGCGGGCGGATGGGCGGCGCGGAGCTGGGCGACTGGCTGGCCCGGTCCGCCGCGACGCTGCAGGCGTCGATGGACGAGCTGACCGAAGGCCAGTGGCAGTCCGAGGTCGTCACGGCGCAGGGCCGTACCGTGCCCGCGACCGAGGTGCCGTGGATGCGGTCCCGGGAGGTGCTCGTCCACGCCGTCGACCTGGACCGCGGCGTCTCCTTCGCCGACCTGCCGGACGACTTCGTGCAGGCCCTCATCACCGACATCACCGCCAAGCGGGGGCTGGACGCCGCCGCGCTGCCGGCCGGGCCGCCGTCCGAGGTGGCCGCCTGGCTGGCCGGACGGCCGCACGCCCTCACCGGAGCCCCGCCGCTCGGCCCCTGGCTGTGACGCGCCGAACGGCTGGGACGCGCCCGAGAAGGAAGAGATCATGACCAACCCTGATGTGCTCGTCGTCGGCGGCGGGATCGGCGGGCTGGGCGCCGCGTACGCGCTGGCCCGCCGGGGCCTCGCGGTCCGGCTGCTGGAGCGGGCCGCCGACTTCGGCGAGGTCGGCGCCGGCATCCAGCTCGCCCCCAACTGCACCCGCATCCTCGACGACTACGGCCTGCTGGACGAGGCGACGGACCTCGGCGTCGTCCCGGACGCGATGATCATGCGGGACGCGGTCGACGGCGCGGAGCTGACCCGCCTCGACCTGCGCGACCTGGAACGCCGCTACGGCTTCCCCTACCTGGTCATCCACCGCAGCGACCTGCACGCCATGCTGCTGCGCGCCTGCGAGCGCGCCGGCGTCGACCTGCGCACGTCGCAGCAGGCCGTCGGCTACGCCAACACCGACGGCGGCGCCCGCGTGACCTTGGCCGGCGGCCGTGTCGAGGAGGCGCGGGTCGTCATCGCGGCGGACGGCCTGCACTCGGTGGCGCGCAGGCTGCTCTCCGACGACGAGCCCGTCTCCTCGGCCTACGTCGCGTATCGCGGCACCGTGCCGACCTCGCACGGCCGGGCGGCGGACGTGGACCTCAGCGAGGTCGTCGTCTACGTCGGGCCGGGCTGCCACTTCGTCCACTACGGGCTGCGCGGCGGCGAGCTGCTCAACCAGGTCGCCGTCTTCGAGTCGCCCAAGGCCCGCGCCGGCGAGGAGGACTGGGGCACCCCCGACGAGCTGGACGCGGCCTTCGCGCGGACGTGCGGCTTCGTCCGCGAGGGCCTGCCCCACATGTGGCGCGACAAGTGGTGGCGGATGTACGACCGCGACCCCATCATGACCTGGGTGGACGGCAGCATCGCGCTGCTCGGCGACGCCGCCCACCCGCCGCTCCAGTACATCGCCCAGGGCGCCATCATGGCGATCGAGGACGGCTGGGTGCTCGGCGAGCACGTCGCCCGGCACCTCGAAGCGGACGGGTCGGTGGACTGGCCCGCCGTCCTCGCCGCCTACCAGGCCGTCCGGCCCGAGCACTGCCGCCGCGTCCTGACCACGTCCCGCGCCTGGGGCGAGCTGTGGCACCTCGACGGGACGCCGCGGCGGCAGCGCAACGTGCTGCTGCGCGACCGCGGCACCCGCGACTACGCGTTCGTGGACTGGCTCTACGGCCCGACCGCCCTCGACCCGTCCGACGAGCCGCCGATGTTCACGACGATCCCGCTGTCCTCGGCGGACGCGCTCACGGCCGCGACGGGCCGGCGTCCTTGACCGGGACGGGGAGGCGGTCGCGCAGCTCGTCGAGCGTGATGCCGAAGGTCTCGCGGACCGCCGCCCCGTCCGGGCCCACGTCGATGACGGCGACGTCGGTGTAGATCCGGCTGACGCAGCCGACGCCCGTCAGCGGGTAGGTGCACTCGGGCACGAGCTTCGAGCGGCCCTGCTTGTCGAAGAGCGTCATCATCACGAACACCTGCTTGGCGCCGATGGCGAGGTCCATCGCTCCGCCGACCGCCGGGATGGCGTCCGGGGCGCCGGTGTGCCAGTTGGCGAGGTCGCCGGTCGCCGACACCTGGAACGCGCCGAGCACGCACACGTCGAGATGGCCGCCGCGCATCATGGCGAACGAGTCGGCGTGGTGGAAGTAGGACGCCCCGGGCAGCTCGGTCACCGGGACCTTCCCGGCGTTGGTGAGGTCGGGGTCGATCTGCTCGCCGGTCGCGGCGGGGCCCATGTTGAGCATGCCGTTCTCGGTGTGCAGCACGATGCCGGAGCCGGCGGGCAGGTGGTCGGCGACCTTGGTGGGGCGGCCGATGCCGAGGTTGACGTAGGAGCCGGCCGGGATGTCGCGGGCGACGATCGCGGCCATCTCGTCGGGGGACAGGGCCCCCGTGGTGGAAGACATGTCAGCGCGCTCCCTGGACGGTGTAGTGCCGGTCCTCGACCCGCACGACGCGGTCGACGTGGATGCCGGGCGTGACGACCGCCTCCGGGTCGAGTTCGCCCGTGGCGACGACGCCGCCGACCTGCACGATCGTGGTGGTCGCGGCCGTCGCCATGACGGGGCCGAAGTTGCGGGCGGTCTTGCGGTAGACGAGGTTGCCCATCCCGTCGGCGCGGTGCGCGCTGATCAGCGCGACGTCGCCCTTGATCGGGTACTCCAGGACGTACTCGCGCCCGTCGATCGTCCGGGTCTCCCTGCCCTCGGCGAGCGGGGTGCCGACGCCGGTCGGGCAGTAGAAGGCGCCGATGCCCGCGCCGGCCGCGCGCATCCGCTCGGCGAGGTTGCCCTGCGGCACGATCTCCAGGTCGATCCGTCCGGCCCGGTACAACTCGTCGAAGACGTAGGAGTCGCTCTGCCGGGGGAACGAGCAGATCACCTTGCGGACGCGGCCGGCCTTGAGCAGCGCGGCGAGCCCGACGTCCCCGTTCCCGGCGTTGTTGGACACGATGGTGAGGTCCGTCGCGCCCTGCCGGATCAGCCCGTCGATGAGGTCGAACGGCATGCCCGCGAAGCCGAAGCCGCCGACGAGCACGGTGCTGCCGTCCGCGATGCCGCGCACGGCCTCGTCGACGCTCTCCAGGATCTCCGCCCGGCTCACGCCGCCACCTCCGTGTTCGCTGTGTCCGTGTTCTCCAGGACGACGGCGAGCCCCTGCCCGACGCCGATGCAGATGGCCGCGACGCCCCAGCGCTCGCGGCGCTCCCGCAGCACCTTCGCGAGCGTGCCGAGGACGCGGGCGCCGCTGGCGCCCAGCGGGTGGCCGAGCGCGATGGCCCCGCCCCGGGTGTTGACGATCTCCGGGTCGACGCCCCAGGCGTCCACGCAGATCAGCGACTGGACGGCGAACGCCTCGTTGAGTTCGACCGCGCCGACCTGGTCCCAGCCGATCCCGGCGCGTGCGAGCGCGCGGTCGGCCGCCTCGACCGGGGCGTAGCCGAAGTCCTGCGGGTCGAGCGCGAACGCGCCGCGCCCGGCGACGCGCGCGAGCGGGTCGAGGCCGATCCGGTCGGCGGCGCCGGCGGAGCCGAGCAGGAGGGCGGCGGCGCCGTCGCTCAGCGGCGAGGCGTTGCCCGCGGTGATGGTGCCGTCGGCGCGGAAGCTCGGCTTGAGCTTGGCGAGCTTCTCCGGGGTGGAGTCGGCGCGGATGCCCTCGTCCCGCTTCAGGTCCCCGGCGGGGACGACCAGGTCGTCGTAGAAGCCGTCGTCCCAGGCCGCCGCCGCGAGCCGGTGCGAGCGCAGCGCGAACGCGTCCTGCCGCTCCCGGCCGATGCCGTACCGTTCGCGGAGCCCCTCGTTGGCCTCGCCGAGCGAGACCGTCCACTCCTTGGGCATGCGCGGGTTCACCAGTCGCCAGCCGAGCGTGGTCGAGACCGCGGCGAGGTCGCCGGGCGGGAAGCCCTTCGCGGGCTTCGGCAGCACCCACGGCGCCCGGGTCATCGACTCGACGCCGCCCGCGACGACCACGTCCGCGTCGCCCGTCTCGATCGTCCGGGACGCGATCATCGCGGCGTCGAGGCTGGAGCCGCACAGCCGGTTGACGGTCGTGCCGGGCACGCTGGTCGGCAGCCCGGCCAGCAGCGCGGCCATCCGGCCGACGTTGCGGTTCTCCTCGCCCGCGCCGTTCGCGTTGCCCCAGACGACCTCGCCGACCGCGGCCGGGTCCAGCCGGGGCGCCCGGTCCAGCAGCGCGGTGAGCACGCCGGCCGCGAGATCGTCCGGGCGCTCGCCCGCGAGCGCGCCGTTGAACCGGCCGAACGGCGTCCGGACGGCCGAGTAGAGATAGGAGCTCATGCCATCGAGGCTAATGACCTCACTTGATACAGTGAAGTATCAATATTCGCTTCGATTGAGACGCGCATCATATGGATCTTCGTCACCTGCGGTACTTCGTCGCCGTCGCCGAGGAACTCCACTTCGGGCGCGCCGCCGAGCGGCTCAACATGGCCCAGCCGCCGCTGTCGCAGGCGATCCGCAGGCTGGAGAGCGAACTCGGCGTCGACCTGCTCCACCGGACGACGCGCAAGGTCGACCTCACCGACGCGGGCCGCGGCTACCTCGCGCGGGCGCGGCGGATCCTCGGCGAGGTGGACGAGGCCGCGCACGAGGCCCGCCGGGTCGCGGCGGGCGCGGTCGGGCACCTGGCGCTCGGCTGCGTGGGCTCGGCGACCTACAGCCTGCTGCCCGCGCTGTCGCGCGGCCTCCGCCGGGAACTGCCCGGCGTCGACTTCTCCTTCCGCGGCGAGATGCTCGTCCCCGACCAGGCCGCCGCGCTGCGGGCCGGCGAGATCGACGTGGCGCTGCTGCGCCCCCCGATCGCGGACCTGTCGCTCACCGTCCTGCCGCTGCGCCGGGACCGGCTCGTCGTCGCCCTTCCCGACGACCATCCGCTGGCCGCGCTGCGCCGGGTCGCGGTGGCCGACCTGGCGGATGCCGACCTCATCGTGCACTCCGCCGACCGCCGCTCGGTGATGTACGACGTGGTGCTCGGCCTCCTGCGCGACGCGGGCGTGGAGCCCCGGATCCGCCACGAGGTCGGCGAGACGTCCACTCTGGTCACGCTCGTCGCGGGCGGTCTTGGCGCGGCCGTCGTCCCGGAGCCGGTGACCGTCCTCGCTTTGGACGGCGTCACCTTCCGCCCGCTGGTGCGTCCCGCCGTGGACGTCGAACTCGCGATCGCGCACCGCACCGACCGCACAGAACCGCACCTGGCCCGCGCCGTCACCGTCATCCAGCAGATCGTCCAGGACGCGGCGCACACCACGAGCTGAGAGGCGCCCAACGCCGTCCGGGCGGGGCGGGCACGTCACCGCGCAGATCGTCCAGGTGAACGGCGGGGCCGAACGCGGCCGCTGAGCCGCGGCGGGACACCGCCGACGCCATCCAGGACGGCCGGCGCCGGGAGCTGCCGGGCGTCCCGGTGGAGTCGATCCGCCGCGACGCCGTCCGCCCCCCGAAGGGGCTGGGCGAACTCGCTCCCCATCACGGACGGACTCGGGCGTGCGCCCCACCGCGTGAGCGATCGTGTCGGCTACGGGTGCATGCGCGACCAGACCCATTTGCCTCCTGCGGGGTCGGCGGTGACGCCGCACTGGGCGGACATGGCCTGGACGATGTGCAGCCCCCAGCCGCCGTTGTCGTCGAACGCCTCCTCGGACAGGTCGAGGTCGTCGAGGGTGAGCTCCTTCATCGGCTTGGCCGTGGGCAGCGCGTGGTCGGCGTCCCAGACGGCGATGATGATCCCGTAGTCGTCCCGGCTGAGCTGGAGCCGGATCTCCTCGTCCGGCGTCTGGCGGGCCGCGTTGGTGACGAGTTCCGAGACGATGAGAAGCGCGCTGTCGAGAATGTGCGGGTAGTTCCATTTGCGGATTTGTGTGTCCGCGAATGTACGTGCTTGCCCCACTGCGGAAGGTGTGCCCATAAGGGGCATGATCGGCTCTGCGGTCGCCGTCATCGCCATCGTCCCGTCCTTGCCCGAGTTTCCGATTTCCTGTGACAAGGATCACTCTGGAGTCCTACGGTTTTCTTGTGCTTATAAACAAGACCAAACAGGAGAGCTGATGCCGATCGTTCGCGACCCCATCGAACCCAAGATCTCCTTGTGGCACCTTCTGGCCTTCTACCTGCGGTTTCTTCGCGAGAAGGAGGGGCTCTCGCTGACGCAGTGCGGAAAGATCATCGGTGTTACTCGCTCGACTGTTTCGAACATCGAGGCAGTCAGGCAGCATCCGCAGGAAGACCAGCTTGTGAAGCTGGATGAGAAATACGGCACAGGCGGGCTTTTGCAGTTTTTGCTCTGGTATGCCCGAAACACGCATGATCCGGACTGGGGGCGTCAACTAGTCCCTTATGAGGAGCGAGGAGTGGCATTCAGGGCCTACCACGGTAAGACGATCCCCAGGCCGTTCCAGACCGAGGAGTACATGCGTGCCCTCGCTATGGCTGGAAGGCCAGACGATGACACCGTGGCCAGGCGTCTGGCTCGGCAGCAGGTCCTACTTGATCGAGACAAGCCGCCGTTCTTCTGCGTCATCTTGGAGGAGGAAGTGCTCCGCTCCTGTGTCGGCGGTCCGAAGGTCATGAAGGGCCAGCTTGCACACCTCCGGGCGATGATGGATCTCCCCCATGTCATCATCCGTTTCATTCAGGCTTCGGCAGGTGCCCATGAAGGTTTCGACGGCCCCTTCCAGATCATCAGCTTGGAACGTCGGGACATCGCGTACGCGGGCGCGCAGTACGGCGGGCGGCTGATCGAAGCTCCCGGCGAGGTGAGGGATCTTTGGGCTAGATTTGACCGGATCGGCGCGAAGGCCCTCCCAGACGATGCCTCGCTCGCCCTCGTCGAGCAGTACTTGGAGCAATACACATGAACGTCCAATGGCGGAAGAGCACCCATAGCAGCGGGGTCAATGACGAAGACTGCGTTGAACTGGGACGTCTTTCGCCAGGGGCCGGGATCGGGGTGCGTGACAGCAAGGACCCGGAGGCGGGCCACCTCGCCTTGTCCGTTGCGCAGTTCGCCGCTCTGATCGAGCAGGTCAAGCAGCACCCGGCCCGCTGACCGTCCCGTCCGGCCGCACTTTCGGTCCTGGGTCTTCTTGTCGGACGCCGGGACCGGCTCATGTCCGTCGGGCGCGGCACTCCGCCTCCATCCGTCCGACAGCGGGTCCCTCCGCCCGCGAAGGCGAAGGGCCGTTCGGCTGGCTACTCGCCCAGGTAAAGCATGTAGCGCCAGTTGAACTGGAGCGACAGTAGGGCGATGGGGAAGGGGTGCTCGACCAGCCTGCTTGAGCTGGACCGCGTAGGCCGATTCCCACGACAGGCACTCCTCGAATGTCGACCACGGGTCGGGGAATCCTCTCTGCTCGATCGTGGCGAAGATGCGATCGCCTTGCACACCCATCCGCGGCTCCCATCATGGAGTTACCTCGACGGCGCGCACCTCCCGGTGAGGTGCGCGGCAAGCTCGGCGGTCGGGACCTGGGCCTGCTCCCCCGTGTCCATGTCCCGGACCGTGACCACCCCGGCCTCCTTGTCGGACGCCCCATAGATCAGCGCGTAGCGGGCCTTGCGGTCGGCGGCCCACTTCAGCTGCTTGGCCAGTTTGCGACTGGCGGCCAGATACACCTCGGTCCGCAGACCCGCATCCCGCAGCCGCGCCGCGTAGCCCATGACGTCGGACGCGGTGTCCTCGGCGATCACGGTGACGGCGACGTCGATCCTGTGCACATCACCCGCATCGTCGCCGAGCAGCCCGGTGATCCGCTCGACACCGAGGGAACCGCCGCAGGCCGGCACGTCCGGCCCGCCGAGCGCGGAGATCAGCCCGTCGTAGCGTCCGCCGCTGGCAATCGAGCCCGGCATGCCCTCGGCGACCACCTCGAAGATCACGCCGGTGTAGTAGTCCAGGCCTCGGACCAGGCTCGGCGTGAACGCGATCCGGTCCCGGCCCACCTTCGGCGCGGCCAGATCCAGCAGCCGGCCGATCTCCTCCAGGCCGGCCCGCCCGGCCTCGCTGTCCTTCAGGACCGTCCGCATCCGCTCCACGGCGTCCGGCGCGGTCAGATCGGTCACCAGCGCCTCGGCGATGTCCGGTGCCAGGAACCGCGCGTCCACCAGCTCGGCCGCCACCTTCTCGGGCGGCAGCTTGTCGAGCTTGTCCAGGGTGATCAGCACACCGCCACCGAGTTCCGCCGGAACGCCGTAGACCTCGAGCAGGCCCGACAGCGCCCGGCGCGAATTCACCAGGACCCGGTAGCCGGGCACGCCGACGGCGTCCAACGCGTCAGTCAGCGCACAGACCACCTCGGCGTCGGCGAGCGGCGACGCGGACCCGACCACGTCCACATCGCACTGCGCGAACTCCCGGAACCGTCCCCTGCCCGGACGGTCGGCCCGCCACACCGGCCCCATCGCGTACCGCTTGTACGGGGTCGGCAGCCGTGACCCGTAACCGGCGACGACCCGGGCCAGCGGAACGGTCATGTCGTACCGGAGCGCCAGATCCGCCTCTCCGGTGGCCTCGTGCTCCCCGCGCCGCAAGATCTTGAAGATGAGCTTGTCGCCCTCATCGCCGTACTTGCCGGTCAGCGTCTCCAGCCGCTCGAACGCCGGCGTCTGCAACGGCTCGAACCCGTACCGCTCGAACACCTCGCGGATCTGCGCGAACACGCGCTCGCGGGCACGCAGAACATCCGTGAGGAAGTCGCGTGTGCCGGACGGAGGCTCGAACTGCTGTGACGCCATGGGAACTCCTGGAAGCCGTGACCGGGCGCTGTGAGGAAGCGAGTCATGGAACCGGTCCACATCTGGACGCCGAAGACCGTCCCCGATCGTAGCGACGGCACCGCCTCCGAACCCGGCCAACGCCGCGCCGGGCCACGCCGTTCGTCTCCGGACGATGTCCGAACCGAGGCTCAGAGCACCCGGTACGAACCAGCCTGTTCGTCATTTGCGGCCCTACCAGCGACGGTCACTGCCGGCGGACGCCAGAGAAAGACGGGATGGCTGAAGCACGACCCCGGATTCCGTCAATGTGCCCATAATTTGCCCTTTATGGACCCGAACGCCCGGGCGCACGCTATCGCCACACCCGTGTGGTCATCGGAGGCCGCTTCCTCTACGAGGTCCAATACGAGCCCGACTGGACGCTCTGCCGTACGCGCCGCATCACCGACCCGGACGTCATCGCGGCGGCGGCCTCCCACCAGATTCTGGACGAGGAATATCGCCGGGCACCTGAACCCCCGCCCCTCGCCGCAGGTGGGGCAGGGCAGTTGTCGCCGTGGCGGCGGCGACTCTGGTGGCCGTCCCACTGGCCCTCCGGGCCTTCTACCTCTCGCACGTCCGTGATGCGCGGGAGGCACGTCTGCCAGCTCATCACGGCCGGCTACCTCAGTGCGTCCCACCGCGAACTGGACGATGGGTGAGCCCTTGGCCGACGTTCCCACCGGACGCCTGCCGCCCATGGCCACAAGATCTACCGCGAGGCCTTTGTCAAGGCCACCTGACCCGGCAACGGCTATGACCGCTCCTCTTCGGGATGCCGGAAACACGGCGACGAGACGTCCAACCCAATGCGCTGCTCAGTTCCCGCACCGGCGATGGGCGCTTCGAGTACGGCCCCGTAGCCCTTCTCGGGCGCCGTGACCCTTAGTTGCCACGTCCCATCCGCAGGTCGGCTGAACGCCGT
The DNA here is from genome assembly GCF_013364275.1 of Actinomadura sp. NAK00032. Classification (NCBI taxonomy): domain Bacteria; kingdom Bacillati; phylum Actinomycetota; class Actinomycetes; order Streptosporangiales; family Thermomonosporaceae; genus Actinomadura; species Actinomadura sp. NAK00032. The sequence continues at coordinate 1,054,296 of NZ_CP054932.1, forward strand.
TATCCGCCAGCCGGTGCTCGAAAGGCGCTCACTGAGCCGGGTCAAGGCCGCCGTCGCCTCAGCCTTGCTGCGCACGCTCACCCACGTGTTCACCGTCATCGTGTACGGGCTGTAGTCCACGAACCAAGGCTCCAAGTAGGGATTGGTGTCCGGGGGATTCGTCCTCCGGACCGCCCTGCGATCCGCCTCTTTTCCGCAAGGCAAGGGATTGACTCCGCCCGTCTTGCTCTCAACCGGATCGCCAAGACCGAGCCCCTCCTTGATCTGGTCGGCCATCCCATCGACCTTGCCCGCGACCACCCGCGGATGCGCGACCGGCAATTCATTATTACCCGGCACCTCGTCCACGCCATGCCCTCCTCTCCCGACGCCGCAGCTGACAGAAACCCCGGCCAAGAGCACTACCACGACTACAGCGCAGCGCCGCACGCCACTTTCTCCTTTCTCACCAGGCTCCCGTCAGAAACGAATCTGAGGATCATTGCCAGGTTCCTGGTCGAGTGGAGTCCCCGCCACCACCTTGGCTTGGTTCAGCAGGCTGAGCGTTGGTCCGTTGACGGGGTCGGACGCCCAGTAGTCACTATGGCCCCGGGTGTCGGTGACGAGACGCTGAGCTCCGAAGCTCTCATCCGATGGCACGTCTTATGTGTCTTGGGCGGCGTCAGGGGGGTGACGGTTGTTTCAGGGCCTCAGGTGGGGCAGCGTCGTTCTCGCCTTCCGGTGCGGGGCGGGGGTCAGCGGAAGTGGGTGGTGTGGTGGGCGGCCCAGTCGGCGTAGGTGTACGGGGGGCGTCCGGTGATGCGTTCGACCGTGGGGTGGACGGGGCCGGGGGTGGTGGCGAAGTGCTCGCCGAAGTCGAGCATGGCGGTGGCGTATTCGGGCGGGTACCCCTGGCTGGTGACGACCTCGGTGAACTCGGCGGCGGGCAGGGTCTCGAAGCGCAGCGGGCGCTCGATGGCGCGGGCGAGGATGCGGGTGCGCTGGACGGGGGTGAGCGACCGCGGCCCGGTGATCTCGTGGGCCTGGCCGACATGGGTGTCGTCGAGCAGCGCGGCGACGGCGACGGCGGCGATGTCGCGTTCGTCGATCAGGGCGACGGCGGAGCCGGGGCACGGGTCGCGGACCACACCGGCTGACCTGATCGAGTGCGCCCAGGCCAGGTCGTTGGACATGAAGCCGCCCGGCCGCACGAAGGTCCACGGCAGGTCCGCGTCCTGAACGATGCGCTCGTGTGCCAGGTGGGCGTCGCTGATCGGGTTGGGCTTGGGGTAGCCCGGCACGGTGGACGACAGCAGGACCAGGTGGCGCACGCCGGCCTGCGCGGCGGCGGCGGTGAGGGCGCGCGTGCCGTCCGGTGCGGTGGGGAACACGAACACCTTCTCCACGCCGTCCAGCGCGGCCCGCAGTGTCGCGGGGTCGGCGAGGTCGGCGCGCAGGACCTCGACGTCCTCGGGCAGCCCGGCTCGCTGGGGGGAGCGGGAGATCGCGCGTACGGTGCGTCCCGCGGCCAGCAGTCCGGTGACCACGTTGCGGCCGACCTTGCCGGTCGCGCCGGTGACCAGGATCGTCATGGTGTCTCCAAGAGATATGTGGGGGTGCGGTGGAGGTCGGCGGGGGTCATCCGGTCCAGCCCACGACCGGGTGCATGGAGCGGACGAAGACCGAGGCGGGCGCCATCCGCAGGGCCGCGTCGCGGGCGGCGGCCACCGGTGGGCGGGTCTGGCCGGCCATCGCGCCGAGTTGGCGGGAGCGGCGGGCGATCATCTGGGTGCGGGGCCGGCGGGCGCGGTCGTAGGAGCGCAGGGCCTGGACGATCGTGGAATCGCCGGTGCGGGCCGCCTCCAGGGAGCGGGCGAGCACCACGGCGTCTTCCAGGGCCTGGCCCGCGCCCTGGCCGAGGTTGGGCGTCATGGCGTGCGCGGCGTCGCCCAGCAGCGCGACCCGGTCGGCCACATAGGTGTTCAGATCGGGCAGCTCGTAGGTGTCGTGCCGGAGTACCGCGTCGGGCTCCACCGAGTCCAGCAGGGCGGGAATGGGGTTGTGCCAGCCGGCGAGCCGGCGGCGCAGGTCGGCGAGGCCGCCGGTGCCGTCCTGAGCGGCGGTGACCATGGCGTAGCAGTAGACCCGTCCGTCGGCGAGCGGAGCGTAGCCGAACCGGTCGCCCTGCCCCCAGCTCTCCACGCTGCCTTCCACGGGACGGGCCGGGGTGATCATCCGGAAGGTGGTGTAGCCGGCGTAGCGGGGTGCGGGCGCGTCCGGCCACAGCGATCGCCGGGTGGCGCTGTGCAGGCCGTCGGCGCCGACCACCACATCGGCGGTGCTGGTTCCGCCGGTGTGCTCGACGGTGCCGTCCGGGTGCACCCGGTGGACCTCGATGCCGGGCCGCAGCACCTCGGACGGCAGCGCCCGGCGCAGCAGGTCGAGCAGGTCGGCGCGGTGCAGCGTCGCCCACGGGCCGTAGCGGCGGGTGAGCCGGTCGACGTCGTTGCGGATCAGCCAGGCGCCATCGGCGCGGCGGGTGCCGACCGGGGCGTCGGTCACGGCCCGGGCGCGGACCTGGTCGCCCAGAGCCAGCGCGTCCAGCGCGCGCAGCGCGTTGGGCTGGATCGACAGGCCGGCGCCGACCTCGGTGAACTCGGCCGCCTGCTCCAGCACCTGGACCCGCCAGCCGGACCGGTGCAGGGCGAGCGCGGCGGCGAGGCCGCCGATCCCGCCACCGATGATGAGCGCTCCGCGCGGGGGCGTCGGCATCTCAGGCCTTCCCGGCGTCGCGCGTGTGGGCGCGGCGGGACAGGCCCCACCACACCGCGGCCGTCAGCACGACCAGGACGGCGATGAGCAGCAGCCACTTCACGGCCATCTCCTTAGAGTCTCTAGAAGTTTGAGAGACTCTAAGGAAACATAGAGGTATGAGGTTGTCAAGATCGCTCAGGAAGGATCCGCCTCGCACGGCGGTCTGGCCGGCGCCGTCTCCTTCGACGTCTCGGGTGGGGCCTTGTGCGCCTTGGCGGGCGTCAGGGGGTGAGGTCGGTCAGGCCCTTGCCGGTGGACATGTCGAAGGGGACGGAGACCTGGTCGTGGGTGATGAGCCAGGTGCCGTCGATCTGTTCGAAGCAGTACGTGACGCGTACCCACATTCCGCGTGTGGCCGTGCCGTCTCGCAGGGTGCCGCTGAGGCGGCCGAAGCCGTGGCCGAAGGCGACGGTGTCGCCGACGGTGAAGGTCAGTTCGCGCACCTCGTAGTCGAGGTCCTGGAAGAAGGTGAACGCGTTCGACCAGTTCTTCAGCTTCGCGCTCACGCCCACGTGTTGCAGCGGCGGTTCGATGTCGAAGGAGACGACGTCGGGGGCGTAGAGCTTCTCCAGGGCGCCGAGATCCTTGGCCCGGAGGCCCTCGATGATCTTGTTGATGTGCTGTTCGAGTTCGGCCTGCGTCGTGGGCATCGCTGCTCGTCCTCTCTGGCGTGTGCTTTCTCCCCTTCGACGACGTGGCCGCCTGGGATGTGACATTCCCTCGCCGCCCCTACCAAAGTCGGGGGCGGTCTCGACGGGCGGAGGGGTGAGTCCGGCCGCGCGCCGGATGTGGGGGTCTGCTGGGTAAAGCCAGGCTTATCGGCATGCCTTACGGATTCCTGACCACGCTGGCCGTTGCGGCCGTCCCCACATGGTTCGCGCTGGCCGCACCGCGCCGGCCCCAGCCGGTGGCCATGGTCGCCTTCTTTCTCGGGGTGGTCGTCAATGAGCTGCCGTTCGCCTGGTTGGCCTGGATGCTGGCCGCCACCGTTCTTTGCTTCGTCCAAGGTGACCTGACCTCGCCTGTTGTCGTGGGCGCGGTGGTCGTGACCGTGACGGGTCTGGGGGTGGTGGCGTGGCGCGGGCGCCGGGCTATGGCGGCCGTCCAGGAAGCAATGAGGCCGCTGCCTGTCGCGGACCGTCTTCCGTCGTACGGACGCATCCTGTTCAGCCCCTTCCTCCGCCGTCACCGTGCTGTGGAACGGATTCGCAACCTCTCGTACGGCCCGGCCGGGAAGCGCAACCTGCTCGACCTTTACCGCCACCGTTCACGGCCCACCGGGGCGCCCGTCCTGATTCACCTGCACGGGGGCGGCTACAAGAGCGGGCACAAGAACAGCCAGGCGCTGCCGCTGCTGCGCCACCTGGCCGAGCGGGGATGGGTGTGCATCAGCGCCAACTACCGGCTCCTTCCCGAGGCGGCGGAGTTCGGTGACCACCTGGTGGACGCCAAGAGGCTGATCGCCTGGGTTCGTGAGCACGGGCACTCCTATGGCGCCGATCCCGACCGGATTTTTCTCGCCGGCAGTTCGGCCGGTGCTCATCTGTCCGCCATGGCCGCGTTCACTGCCGGGGAGGCTGCTTTCCAGCCTGGTTTTGAGGAGGCCGATACCTCCGTGGCGGCGGTCATCGGGTTCGGCGGGTACTACGGGGCCTACTACACGGACCCGCAGGCTTCGCCGATCGACCGCGTCCGGCCGGACGCGCCGCCGTTCTTCATCGTCCACGGCGACCACGACACCGTCGCCTCGGTCGAGGACGCCCGGCACTTCGCCGAACGGCTGCGCGCCGTTTCCGGCGAGCCGGTCTTCTATGCCGAACTGCCCGGCGGGCAGCACGCCTTCGACCTCTTCGACTCGATGCGCTTCAACGCCGTCATCAACGGCGTCGACGCCTTCGCCGCCCACGTGCTCGACGGACAGCCGGTGCAGTGAGCCAGGCCGGCCGGCTGCTGCGGACGTGGTACTTCCAGCGCTTCTGCCACGTTCGCAGCAGGCCGGTGCGGCATTGGTGGCAGCGCTGAATGCCTGCTTTCGGCGGACGATCGGGGGCCTGGCCCGGCGACATGATCGGAGTATTCGAACCGTCGCACGAATCGGCACGAAAGAGGAGACCGACATGCGCACTTCAGGAACTCCGACGGCCGCCCGGCGTTCGCTCGCGGTGTCCGGCAGCGTCCTGGTGGGGATGGTCGTGCTCGCCGCGCCCGCGGCGGCCGGCGAGGTGCAGCCGGTCGCCGCCGACGCTTACGAGTTGAGCGCCGGACGTGTCGGGGCCATGGTGGCGGCCCTGCTGGGGTTGGCCGGTGCGGTCGTCGGCGGGCTGGCGCTGGTCCGGCCGCGCATGCGGCGCGGCGCCGGTGCGGCCCTCGCCGCGGGGCTGGTCGGGATCGCCCTCGGCGGGGTGGTCGTGGCCACGGCCGACGGCGGGCTCGGCACCGGCAACGGGCTGGGCGGCGGCTATGTGGCCCTGATCGTGGGCGCGGTCGCCGCCTGCCTCGGCGGGGTCGGGGTGGCCCGCTCGCGCCGGGCCGCCGCCGCGCGGACGTAGCGGCGGCCCGGGGACGTTCAGCGGCCGAGGTCGCGACGGGCGAAGCGCCAGGTTCCCAGGCCGAGCAGGACGGCCGTCGCGGCGGCCAGGACACCCGCGTCGGCGTACTGGAAGCCGTTCTTCAGCGGCTCGCCGCCGATGTAGTAGTGGAACGGCGTGAGGTGGCGGAGCCAGTCCGCCCCGATCTGCGGGGCGAAGCCGTTGAGCGCGTAGGCGAGGACGCCCGTCCCGGCGGCGATGCCGAACACCGTGGCGCGGCTCTTGCCGGTGGCCGCGCCGATGCCGGTGGCCAGTGCCCCGAACAGCAGGGACAGCAGCGCCAGGTTGACGGCCTGGGCGGCGAAGCCCGCGACGGAGATCGTGTCCAGTTCGGCGCTGGAGCGGACGGCCAGCACCGCGACCAGCACCACGGCGGCGATCAGCAGCGCGCCGGCGGCGAGGGCGGCGAAGCGGTGCAGCAGCAGCCGGGTGCGGCCGATGGGGTGGGCGAGCAGCAGGTCCAGGTAGCCGGACTCCTCGTCGGCGGAGACCATGCGGGCCCCGGTGGCGGCGCCGTAGAAGGTGGCCAGCAGCGGGACGAGCAGGCCGAACACCGCGCCCTGGAGGTAGCCGGCCGCCGAGGCCATGTCGTCGAAGCCGAAGCCGCTCATCGCCTCGGGCACGTTCGCGGCGGTGTCGGCGCTGATCTGCGGGTAGAAGCTCGCGTACATCATCGCCAGCAGGCCGGTCGCGACCGCCCAGACGGCGAAGATGCGCCGGTTGTCGAACAGCGTCTTGGTGAACATGCTGCGGCCGGACGCGCGGGCGAGGCCGGAGGTGCCGGGGAGCACGGTGCGGGAGTCGGCGGTGTGCCGGACGGTGGTCATGGTCAGTTCCCGGTGTAGTAGGCGCGGAACAGTTCTTCGAGGTCCTGGGTGTCGGCGTGCAGGCCGGTCACGGTGTGCCGGGCGGCGGCCTTCACCAGGGCGTCGGGGGTGCCGTCGACGGCGCAGGTGAGCGTGCGGCCGTCCACCTTCAGGTCGGTGACGCCGGGCAGCGTCTGGAAGTCGTCGGCGGCGACCGGTGCGGCGAAGTCGATCCGGACCTGCAGGAACGAGCGGGCGCGCAGCGCGGCGACGGTGTCGGTGGCGACCAGGCGGCCCTCGCGGATGATGGCGACGCGGTCGGCGATCGCCTCGACCTCGCTCATGATGTGGCTGGACATGAACACCGTCTGCCCGGCGGCCTTGGCCTCGGCGACCATCTCCAGGAACGTCTGCTGGACGAGCGGGTCGAGGCCGGACGTCGGCTCGTCCAGGATCAGCAGTTCGGGGTGGTGCATGAACGCCTGCACCAGGCCGACCTTCTGCCGGTTCCCCTTGGAGAGGCTCTTGATCCGGGCGGACAGGTCCAGCTCCAGGCGTTCGGCGAGGCCGGTGATGCGCGTCGCGGGGACGCCGCCGCGCAGGGCGGCCAGGAAGGCCAGGCACTCGCCGGCGCGCTGCCGTCCGTCCACGACGAAGTCCCCGGCGAGGTAGCCGATTCGGCGGTGCAGTTCGACCGCGTCGGCGCGCGGGTCCAGCCCGAGGACGCGGATGGTTCCCGACGTGGGCCTGATCAGGTCGAGCAGCAGCCTGATCGTGGTGGACTTCCCGGCGCCGTTGGGGCCCAGGTAGCCGAAGACCTCGCCGGGGTCGACGCGCAGGGACAGCCCGCTCAGCCCCCGCCGGGACCCGTAGGTCTTGGTGAGCTCGGTCAGCTCGATCGCCGTGTTCATGCCTGACACCATACTGAATCTTCAGAGATTTTTGAAAGCTCTGAGCTGTTAAACTTTCTCGGAGGACGTGGACGAGGGGGATGACCTTGGCAGATACCACCGAAGCCGCCGAGCGGATGGCGCTGGTCCTGGCCCAGGGGGGCCTGCAGAAGGCGACCGCGCGGGTGCTGGCGGCGCTGCTGTTCGCCGACGCCGACAGCGTCACCGCGCCGGAGCTGGCCGAGCAGCTCGGCATCAGCTCCGGGTCGGTGTCGGGCGCGGTCAAGATGCTGTCCACCGTCGGGCTGATCGAACGGGTCCCGGCGCCGGGCAGCCGCCGCGAGCACTACCGGCTGCGGGACGGCGCCTGGGCCACGCTGATGTCGGCGCAGAACGCCATGGTGCAGGCGATGTTCGAGGCCGCCGACCAGGGCATCGCCGCCGCCGGGGACGACAGTCCCGCCGCCCGCCGGCTGGCGGAGATGCGCGACTTCTACGGCTTCATGTTCCGCGAGCTGCCCGCCCTGGTGGACCAGTGGCGCGCCGGCCGCGACCAGCGGTAGCCGAGAAGCGGGTGAGGCGGGGCGGCGGGTGATCTTGCTCACCCAGATGCGGTGAGGTCGCTCCTGCACATGGTTTGCAATAATGCGGATCATGGTGAAACGTCCGGTTCTTGCCCTGATGAGTCTGGTGGTGGCGGCAGCGGCCCTGTCGGCGTGCGGTCAGGGCGGTGAGCCCGCCGCCGGCGCGGACGGGGCGCTGACGTACGCGGTCGGCGACGAGCCCGAGACGTTCAACCCCGGACTGCAGGACGAGCACACCGACCCGGTGACCGAGCTGGTGTTCCGTGGCCTCACCCGGCACGACAAGGACAACAAGGTCGTGCCGGGGCTCGCGAAGTCGTGGGAGGTGGCGCCGGACGGCAGGACCTACACCTTCGCGCTGCGTCCGGGTACCACCTGGCAGGACGGCAGGCCGTTCACGTCCGACGACGTCAAGTTCACCGTCGAGGCGATCAAGGACGCGGGCGCCGACTCGCCCCTGTCGCGGAACTTCTCCATGGTCACGGCGGTCGAGACCCCGGACCCGGCCACCGTCCGGCTGAAGCTGGACGAGCCGTTCGCGCCGATGCTGGACGCCCTGGCGATGGGGATGCTGCCCAAGCACCTGCTCCAGGGCAAGAAGCTCACCGACCCCGATTTCGGACGGCGGCCGGTGGGCACCGGCCCGTTCACCCTCAAGACCTACAAGCCGGGCCAGTACGCCGAGCTGACCGCGTTCGACGGGTACTACGAGGGCGAGCCGCGGCTCAAGAAGATCGTCATCAAGTACGTCCCGGACGACTCCGCCCGGCTGATCCAGCTGAAGAACGGCGAGGTGGACGCCGCCAACCTCGCGCCGCAGCAGGCGGGCAAGGCCGGCGGGCACCGGCTGGAGGTGTACCCGACCGCCGACTACCGGGCGCTGATGTTCAACATGAAGGACCCGGTGTTCGCCGACCGCCGCGTCCGCACGGCGATGAACTACGCCGTCGACCGCGAGGCCATCACCAAGAGCGTCGTCCTCGGGTACGGGACGCCGGCCAAGGGCCCGCTCGACGCCGGCCCGTACGCCGCCGCGCCCGGGTTCACCTTCGACCCCGCCAAGGTCTCCTCCCTGATGGGGGAGGCCGGCTACGCCAAGAACGGCCAGGGCATGTGGGCCAAAGACGGCAAGACGGTCGACTTCGAGCTGACCACCTTCGCCGAGGACTCGCTGCGCGTGGCCATCCTGAACGTGTCCGCCACCCAGCTCAGGAAGCAGGGCTTCGACGTCGACCCGCGCCCGCGCCCGCGCGACTGGGTGCGCAAGCACTGGGGCGACCTCCAGGGCATGGTGGTCGGCTGGGGCACGCCCTACGACCCGGACTCCTCGGTGTACGGGGTGTTCGCCTCCTCCCAGGCACTGGCCAAGGGTGGCTCCAACTACGGCACCTACAGCAACCCCGCCGTGGACAAGGCCCTTGAGGAGGGCCGCTCCACACTCGACCCGGCGAAGCGCAAGGCCGCCTACACCGCGTTCCAGAAGGCGCTCCAGGAAGACCCTCCGTTCGTCTGGATCTCCTACCTCAAGACCATCAACGCCGTCCCGAAGAACCTGACCGGACCCGCCCAGCGCACGCTCGGCCACCACGGATACGGCTTCTTCTGGAACGCCGAGACCTGGCGCTACAACTAGATGGCGCTTCGTCTGATCGGACGGGCGGCGACGGCGGCGCTGGTCGTCGTCGCCCTGTCGATGGTGTGCTTCGGGCTGCTGGCCGCCGCGCCCGGCGACCCGGCCGCCTCGGTACTGGAGGCGCGCTCGGGCGGACGTCCCCCGGCCCCCGCCGCGGTCGCCGAACTGCGCGCCGAGATGGGGCTGGACGACCCGCCGCCCGTCCGGTACTGGCGCTGGGCGTCGGACGCCCTGCGCGGTGACCTCGGCACGTCCTACATGTCGGGACAGCCGGTCACCGAGACGCTGGGCGACACGGTCCCGTGGACGCTGCTGCTCACGGCCGCGTCCGTCCTGCTGAGCTTCACCGCCGCGCTCGTCGTCGGGCTCGTCGCGGCGCTCACACGGCGGGCATGGCTGCGTCGGGGCATCGACCTGGTCTTGTTCGTCATGGGTGGGATGCCCGGGTTCGTCATCGCGCTCCTGCTGCTGTACGTGTTCGCGGCGGCGACCCATCTGATGCCGTCCGGGGGAGTGAGCCGCCCCGGCGAGGACGTCACCGCGTACGGGCTGCTCGCCCATCTCGTGCTGCCCGCGTGCGCGCTGGCGTTCGGCCATCACTTCGGCATCTACGTGCGGCTGGTGGAGAGCGGCGTCGGGCGGCTGAAGGACGCGCCGCACGTGGAGAACGCGCGCGTCCGGGGCCTGCCCCGCCGCACCGTGGTCGCGCGGCACCTGATGCGGCCCGGCCTGGTGCCGTTCACCGCCCGGCTCGGCGTCGGCGTCGGGACGCTGATCGCCGGCGTCTACGCCACCGAGGTCATCTTCTCCTGGCCCGGGATGGGACGCGAGGCCATCAGTGCCGCCCGCGCCCAGGACTACCCGCTGCTCATCGCCATCGTCCTGGTCACCGGGCTGATCGTGATCGCGGCCAACCTCGTCGCCGAACTGATCGTCGCGGCGCTCGACCCGCGCGTCCGGACGGGGCTGACCGATGCCGTCTGACTCCATCGAGCAGCCCGCGCTCAAGCGCCCCGCGTCCGGCCGCGTCCGGGGGCTGATGGCCGTCCGGACGCGGCCCCGCCGCCCGGCGCTGGCGGCGGCCGCCGCCGTGCTCGCGGTCTTCGGGCTCCTCGCCGTCTTCGCGCCGCTGTTCACCTCCCTCGACCCGGTCGCCACCGACACCTCGGCGACCTCGCTGCCGCCCGGCTCGTCCGGCCACCCGCTCGGCACCGACCTGCTCGGCCGCGACCTGTGGACGCGCATGCTCTACGGCGCCCGCACGTCGCTGCTGGTCGGGCTGAGCGCCGCCGCGATCACGGTCGGGTTCGGGATGCTGGTCGGCGGGCTGGCCGCCGTCGCGCCGCGCTGGCTGGACGGCCTGATCGCCCGCACCGCCGACATCCTGCTGGCGCTGCCGCTGCTGGTCGTCGTGCTCGCGCTCGCCGCCGTCGCCGGGCCGTCCCTCGGGCTGGTCATCGCGGCGATCGCGGTGACGAGCTGGATGCCGGTGGCCCTGATCGTCCGCGCCGAGCTGCGCAGCCGCCGCGAGCGCCTCTACATCCGCGCCGCCTACGCGCTCGGGCTGTCGCGCTGGCAGGTCATGCGGCGGCACCTGCTGCCGGGCGCGCTGCCGCCGGTCGCGTCCATCGCCGCGTTCGAGGTCGGGCACGCGATCCTGACCGAGTCCACGCTCAGCTTCCTCGGCCTCGGCGTCCCGCCCAACCGGCCGAGCTGGGGCAACCTGCTCACCGAGGCACAATCCCACCTGCTCACCGGCGAGTGGTACACGGTCGCGATCCCCGCCGCCGCCGTGGTCGCCACGATCATCGCGGTCAACGTCGTCGCGGGCGCGATCTCCGGCCCGTCCGAAGGGAGAACGTGGTGAGCGGAGCACCCGGCCTCACCGTCACCGGCCTGACCGTGGACGTCCCCGGACGCCGGGTCGTGCACGGCATCGACCTGGCCGTTCCTGCCGGACGTGTCCTCGCGCTGGTCGGCCCCAGCGGCAGCGGTAAGACCCTCACCGCCCGCGCCGTCGCCGGTCTGCAACCGCACGGCGGTACCGTCCTGGTCGGCGGCCGGCCCCCGGTGCGTGGCCGGGACGTCGGCTACGCGTTCCAGGACGCCCTGGCCTCGCTGAACCCGACCGTCACCGTCGGGCGGCACCTCGCCGAGACCATCAGGACGCACCGCACGGGAGACCCGGCCGCCGCCCTGTCCCGCTTCGGCCTCGACCCGGCACTGGCCGCCGCCCACCCCTTCGAGCTGTCCGGCGGGCAGGCGCAGCGCGTGGCGCTCGCGCTGGCGACCGTGCACGAGCCGCCCGTCCTCATCGCCGACGAGGTCACCACCGCCCTCGACCCCGTCACGCAGGCGACGGTGCTCGACCTGGTCCGCGCCGAGGCCGCCGGTCGCGCCGTCCTGCTGATCACCCACGACCTCGCCGCCGCCGCCCGCTGGGCCGACGACATCGCCGTCATGCGGGACGGCCGCATCGTCGAGCACGGCCCCGCCCGGCAGATCCTGACCGACCCGTCCAGCGACCTTGCCCGTGACCTGGTGGCGGCCATGGAGGAACCACCGGTTTCGCTGGTGAGGGTGGAGCCCGCGTCCCGCAGCGGCGAGGGCCTCACCGCTCAGGGAGTGCGGCGGGTGCTGCGTTCCCGGCGCCGCACGACCCTCGCCTTGGACGCCATCGACCTGGACGTACGGCCGGGCGAGGCGGTCGCGGTCGTCGGCCGGAGCGGATCGGGCAAATCCACCCTCATCGGAGCCCTTGCCGCCCTCGACCGTCCCGCCGCAGGCACCGTCCTGCGCGACGGACGGGACGCCTGGGCCATGCGCGCCCGCGACCGGCGAGCCGTCAGGCACCGCACCGGGCTGATCTTCCAGGACCCGCTCGCCTCCTTCGACCCCCGGCACACCGTCCGCCAGGTCATCGCCGAAGCGGGCCCCTACCGCGACGAACTGCTCCGCCGCGTCGGCCTCGCCCCCGTCGTGGCCGCGCGCCGCCCCGCGACGCTGTCGGGCGGCGAACGCCAGCGGGTGGGCATCGCCCGAGCGCTCGCGCAGGAGCCGCGCGTCCTGCTCGCCGACGAGCCCACCAGCGGCCTGGACGTCCTCACCCAGGAGCGCGTCCTGCGCCTGCTGGACGGCCTGCGCCGCGACCACGGGCTGACGATCGTCCTGGTCACCCATGACCTGCGCGTCGCCCGCCGCGTCGCCGACCGGGTCGTCGTCCTCGGCGACGGCCGGATCGTCGAGGACCTCCCGGCGGACGGCCTCGACGCCGCCCGCCACCCCGAGACCCGGCGACTCCTGGACGCGACCGCTACCGGGCCGCGCCTTCGGGCAGTTCGAGACGGGACCCGGTGAACGACGCCCGCAGCCGCCGGTCGTGCGTGACCACCACCAGCGCCCCCTCGTAGAAGGCCAGCGCCTCCTCCAACTGCTCGGCCAGCACCGGGGACAGATGGTTGGTCGGCTCGTCGAGCAGGAGCAGGTCGACGGGCTCGCTCACCAGCCGTGCCAGCTCGATCCGGCGCCGCTGGCCGTAGGACAGCTCGCGCAGGCGCAGCCCCAGGTCGGACGGCTGGAACAGGCCGAGGGCGAGCAGCGCGTCCGCGTGGTCGTCCAGGCTTCCCGGACGTCCCAGAGCATAGGCGCGCAGGACGGTCAGATCGGCCGATCGCGGGTCGATGTCAGGCGTGTCCTGGCGGAAGAACCCGACCCGGCCGGTCCGCCGCACCTCGCCTTCGTCCGGCACCAGCTCCCCGGCGAGCACCCTCATCAGCGTCGTCTTGCCCGCCCCGTTGGGACCGGTGACGAGCAGCCGCTCACCCGCGCGGACGGTCAAGGACTCCATGCGGAGCCGCCCCGCCACCACCACGCCGTCGAGCGCCGCCACCTCGTCACCTGCGGCGACGCCCGCCGTGGCGGGGACGCCGGTGAAGCGCAGCGGCTCGGGAGGCGGCGGCGCCGGGTGGTCGTTGAGCCAGCGCAGCCGCTGCTGCGACTGCCGGATGCGACCGGTGGCCCCATGCGTGCGTGAGCGCGCGCGCCAAGCCCCTGTGCCCATGCCCGCCTTCGCCACCTTGCGGGGGATCGCGGCCAGCCGGCCGGCGTTGGCCGTGACCAGCGTGGCGTGCCGGTCCAGTTCCGTCCTCCACTCCTCGTGGGCCCGTGCCTGCGCGGCCCGTTCGGCGGCCTTGGCGGCGAGGTAGCCGGTGTACCCGTCGCCGTAGCGGCGCACCTGCCCGTCGGCCACCTCGACGATGGCGGTGGTCACCCGGTCCAGGAACATCCGGTCGTGCGTGATCACCACGACCGTGCCCCGGTGGGTGCGCAGCCGCTGCTCCAGCCAGGCCGTGGCCCGGTCGTCGAGGTCGTTGGTCGGCTCGTCGAGGAGCAGCAACTCAGGGGAGGACGCCAGCGCACCGGCCAGGGCGAGCCTGGACCGCTCGCCGCCCGAGAGCGTGCCCAGCCTGCGGCCCCGGTCGAGCCCCGGCAGGCCGAGCCCGTGCAGCGCGACCTCCACGCGCGTGTCGGCCTCGTAGCCGCCCCGCGCCTCGAACTCCGCGACCACCTGCGCGTAGGCGTCGAGCCCTGCGCCGTCCCCGCCGAGACCGCGCTCGGCCGCCCGCATCCGCGCCTCCAGTTCGCGCAGGTCGGCCAGCGCGAGGTCGATGGCGTCGGCGACCGTCGCGTGGGACGGCAGCGCGAGCGACTGCGGCAGGTACCCGGTGCCGCCGGGCGCGGCGACCACGAGCTCGCCGTTGTCCGGACGCTCGGCGCCCGCCATCAGCTTGAGCAGCGTCGACTTGCCCGACCCGTTGTCGCCGATCACGCCCAGCCGCTCGCCGGGCTTGACGCTGAGCGACACCCGGTCGAGGACGACGCGCGTGCCGTAGCGCTTGGTGACCTGGTCGAGGGTCAGTTGGGCCTGTTGGGTGCGCAGAGGGCCCCACCTCCCGTTTCGTTAAGACGAGACGGTCCGTCTCGTTGTGCCTCCAGCATGCGGGCGGAACGCCCTCTTGTCAAGACGGACCGTCTCGTCTCGTTAGATGCTAGGCTCCGGGCCGTGCCCACCACCGGAAAGCCCAACCCCGCCCGGCGCAGCGAGCGCTCTCGCCAGGCCGTCCTCACCGCCGCGCGCGAGCTGGTCACCGAGCTCGGCTACGCCAGGACGTCGATCGAGGCCATCGCCGCGCGCGCCGGAGTCGGCAAGCAGACCATCTACCGCTGGTGGCCGTCCAAGGGCGCGGTGATCTTCGACGCGTTCCTCGCGCTCAGCGCCGGCGCGGACGGCGTCCGGCTGCCCGACACCGGCGACCTCGAGGCCGACCTCAAGACCGTCATGCGGGCGACCGCCGCCGAGTTCGCCGACCCGGCGTTCGAGGCGCCGCTCCGCGCCCTCAACTCGCAGATCGCCGACGACCCCGCCCTCGCCGCCCTGTACCGCGAGAAGCTCGCCGGCCCCATCGACGAGGCCAAGAAGGAACGCCTGCGCAGCGGCCAGCGGGCGGGCCAGCTCAGCCCGGACGCCGACCTCGACCTGGTCCTCGAAGTGCTGTACGCCCCGCTCTTCCAGCGCTGGCTCCACCGCTCCGGCCCGCTCACCCCCGACTACGCCGACGCCCTCGTCGACGTCACCCTCCGCGCCTTCGCCCCCTGACCCCCCACCGCCCCCGTGCTCGTGTGGTCAGGGGGCGTGCGCGAACTGCTGGCCGCCGTCGATGTCGTAGGTCGCTCCGGTCACCGCGGTGGCGGCCACCAGGTGCACCGCCGGCGCCGCGACGTCGTCCGGCCGGACGACGCGCCCGATCGGCAGGGTGGCGCGCAGTTCCGCGCGCCGCCAGGCGCGCGTAGTAGTTGCCGTCGGCCGACACCATCACATGGTCGACCGGGCCCGGCCCGTCGGTGCCCTCGCCGGACGGCGATCCAGGAAACGGGCGGCGACCACGCCTGACCGCTCCCGTACCAGGCCCTGGCCGGCGCGCGGTCAGGCGTCGGGGCGAGGACGGCGGTCAGTTCCGCGGCTGCGCGTCGATGCCCGCGATCAGCAGGTCGAGCACCTGGTCGAAGTACTCGTTCGCGGTGGCGAGGGCGTCCGCGTCCGACACCGCCGCGGCGAGGGCCTCCTCATGGCGGTCCGTCTCGTCGCGGCGCATCTGGCGCATCGCGACGGCGGTGGCGGCCGCGCCCAGGATCTGGTTGGAGAACGCCCGGATCGCGACGGCCTGCGTCTCCTCGCTTCCGCCGCAGTCGTGCAGCGCGGTGATGATCCGCCGGGCCAGGGCGACCGCGTTCGGGCCGATCAGCGGGCGGGTGCCGGCGAACTCCGCCGCCCAGGCGTGCGCGGTCAGCGCCGCGTAGAAGCGGCCGGCGGTCTCCTTGACGGCCGTGCGCCAGGGCACCTCGGGACCGGGCAGCACCGCGGCCGCCTCGGCCAGGATCTCGTCCACGGCCAGGTCGACCAGGTCTTCGCGGCGCTGGACGTACCAGTAGAGGCTCGTGGCGTGGACGCCCAGCTCGGCGGCGAGCTTGCGCATCGTCAGCGCGGCGGCGCCCTCCCGGTCCAGCAGCGCGATCGTGGCGGCGACGATGCGGTCGCGGCTGAGCGCGGGCTGGGCGCGGCGGCCGCGCGCCGGACGGGTGAAGACGCTGTCGCCGTGCTGGTCGGGACGTGAATCGGCCATACCCGGCACTGTACTTGTTCTCCAACGTTGTTGGATTCTCTCCAACAGTGTATGTTTTCGGTCGTTCGCAAGATCATGTCTCCGTCTGCCGGACGGGGCGTGGCCGTTCACCGACCGAGGGAAACCCGCATGACCGACGCGTCCCCCCGCCACGACGCCCACCGCGGCGACGTGGCGCTGTTCATGGCCATCGCCTTCACCGCCAGCTGGGCCGCCTGGGCCGCGGCGATCGGGCTGAGCGCCTCGTCGAGCCCGTTGACGGGCGCCTTCCACATGCTCGGCGCCTTCGGGCCGCTGCTCGGGGCCCTGGTGATCCGCGTCCGCCGCGGACGTCGCGGCCGGCCCGTCCCCGAGCGGGCGGTCCGCTTCCGTCGCGCGAGCCTGGCCTGGACGCCGTCGCTGCTCGCGGGGGCGTCCGGCCTCGTCCTGGCCGCGGCCTTCATCGCCCATGCGGCCGGCGGCCCCGCGCCCAGCCTGGACGGCGCGATGGACGTCATGAAGGACTACGGCGGCCCCGCGGCGTTCCTGGTCGGCCTGCTCATCGGCGGGCCGCTCACGGAAGAGCCCGGCTGGCGCGGCACCGCGTACCCCCGGATGCGCGCCACCCTCGGCCGCTTCCAGGTGTCCCTGGTCCTCGGCGCCATCTGGGCGGTGTGGCACCTGCCGCTGTTCTTCATCGACGGCACCGTGCAGAACGACCTCGGCCTGGCCTGCCCCAGCGGCGTCCTGTTCACCGTCAGCGCCGTCCCGATGGCCATGCTGTGCTGCTACGCCTACGAGCGCGCCGGCGTCCTCGCCTCGATCGCCGTGCACTTCGCCACCAACGCCACCATGGTCCTGCTCGACGTCCGGGAGCCGGTCACCCTGGCCATGATCACCGGCATCCAGGCGGTCGTCGCGGTCGCGCTCCTGGCGATCGTCCGCCCGGCGGACCGGCCCGCCCCGGCCCCCGCCGCACCCCGGCTCCAGGGCGCCGCGTCCGCCCACTGACCCGCCGGTTCCGGACGGTGTCCTACCGGACGCCAGGTCAGAGCAAGTTCCCATCCGATGTCGCGGGCTCGTCGCCACTCCGGCCGCGGGCCCGCGCCTGGTGTTCGGGGGAGTGGCGCGGCAGCAGGAAGCTGGCCGCCAGGGCGAGGCCGAGGAGGCCGATCCCGACCCAGAGGGAGACGGCCAGCGCGTCCCCGAACGCGACCCGGCCGGCGCCGCCGTGCTCGCGGACGCGTGCGAAGAACACGGTGCCCATCAGGGCGACTCCGGCCGACGCGCCGAGCTGGCTCGTGGTGCCGAACAGCCCCGAGCCGCTGCCGGCCTCGGCGGGCGGCAGATCGGCGAAGGTCAGTGCCGCGACGGGCGACACCACCAGCCCCATGCCGGCGGCGCCGACGAGGATGCCGGGCAGCAGCTCCGCCCATCCGGTGCCCGGTGCCGCGTCGGCGGCGGCGAGCGCCAGCAGGGCGAGGCCGATGGCGTTGACGACGAGCCCGATCTGGACGGCCGCCCGGCCGATCCTCGGGAGCAGCACGGCGGCGGAGACGCCGGCGAAGACCGCCACGACGATCGACCAGGGCAGCAGCGTCAACCCCGCGCGCAGGGCGCCGTGGCCGAGCCCGAACTGCAGGAACTGCAGGAACACGAGGAAGAACCCGATGATCGGGGTGAGGAAGAGCGCCTGCACCAGCAGGCCCCCCGACAGCGACCGGATCCGGAGCAGCCCGACGCGCAGGAGCGGGTCGCCGCCGCGCGCGGCGAGGCGCCGCTGGTGGACGGCGAACCCGGCCAGCACGGCGAGACCGGCGGCCATCGACGCCGTCGCCCATGCGGGCCAGTGCGGCCGGTCGGCGGCGGTGATCAGCGGATAGAGCAGCAGCACCAGCCCGGCGGTGCAGATGCCCACTCCGGCCAGGTCGAAGCGGGCGGCGCGGGCCGCGCGCGCCTCCGGCAGCAGTCGCCAGGCGATCGGCAGGGTGACGAGCCCGACGGCGACGTTGACGAAGAACACCAGCCGCCACCCGGCACCGGCCAGGTCCCAGACCAGCAGCACCGGGCCGAGGACCGTCCCCACCGCGGCGGCCAGCGGCGTCAGCGCGGAGTAGGCGGCCATCGCCGGGCCGCGCTCCGCCGGCGCGTACATCACCTGGATCTGGGAGAGCACCTGCGGGACCATCGCAGCGGCGAACAGGCCCTGCAGCACCCGCGCGGCCACCAGCATGCCCGGCGTGACCGCCGCCCCGCACAGCGCCGACGCGGCGACGAACCCGACCATCCCGCCCAGGAACACGCGCTTGTACCCGAGGCGGTCGCCCGCCCGCGCCCCGGTGATCAGCCCGAGGGCCAGCGCCAGCGTGTAGCCGACCGACATCCACTCCACGGCGGCCGGGCCGGCGCCCAGATCGGTCGCGATGGACGGCAGGACGAGGTAGAGGATCGTGACGTCCATGAGGTCCATGAACGTCGCCAGCAGGATCGCCAGCAGCGCCGCAGTGCGCATCCGCCCCGCGATCGCCGCCCCCGCACCGGATCTGTCGGACATCGTTCCGCCCCCCTCGCCGTAGTGTCTGCGCGACACAATAACTGTGTCACGCAGTAATTGTGCGGCGCAGCATAACCACGTACAGTGGGGCGGAACAAGTCGGACGAAGGGACGGGCCGCACCCATGGCCGGTGAACACGGCGCGTCGACCGCCGAGCGGGTCCTCGCGGCCATGCCGGACTGGGGGCACGCCATCTCCCAGCTCAACGCCCTGATCGCCGACCGGATGGGGGTCACGGTCAGCGACCTGGACGGCCTGGACGCGCTCGCCAAGCACGGCCCCCTGACGGCGGCCGGACTGGCGCGGCACGTCGACCTGACCTCGGGGTCGGTGTCGCGCATGATCGACCGGCTCGACGCGGCCGGCTGCGTCGAGCGCGTCCGCGACTCCGCCGACCGGCGCCGGGTCCTGATCGAACCCACCGCCGAGGGGCTCGACCGCATCCGCTCCTACTGGGCCGGGCTGGCCGCCTGCACCCTCGACGACCTCGCCGAGTTCACCGAGGACGAGCTCGCCGTGGTGCGGCGCTTCATCGCCAAGGCCCGCGAGAGCACGACCACCGAACTGAACCGCCTCCGGCGAGGGCAGGCCACGTGATGCGCGCTGCGGTGGAGGGCGTGGGTTCTTAGCGGAGGCCGCGGACCAGGGCGGAGACCGCGTCCAGGAGGCGGGCCTCCAGGTCGAAGCCCGTGTCGGAGAGCGTCCAGTGCAGGACGAGGCCGTCGACGAGGGCGGCCAGGCCGGCGGCGGCGGAGCCGGCCCGGCGCTCGGCGTCCGCGCCGTCCCCGGCGATCTCCAGGAGCAGGACGCGCAACTGCTCGGCGAAGCGCGCGTGGTGCTCGGTGAAGCACACCTTGATCTGCGGGACGCGCTGCGCGAGCGTGAGCAGCTCCAAGGTCAGCAGGGCCCGGTCGGCGTCGCCGGCGAGGCCGCGCGCGAACCCCCGCGCCAGGTCTTCGAGGCGCTCGGCGGCGGGGCGCTCCGGGGCGCCGACGGACGCACCGCGCTGGGCGTCGCCGGGCTGACGGGCGACGAGCGCGAGCGGCAGAAGACCGCCCCCGCGCTCCAGGAGGCGCTGGACGCCGCCGCCACCGGCGCGGTCGCCGTCTACGTGACCGGCTCCAGCCCGCTGAACGCCGCGGTCGTCGAGCAGGAGGACCGGGACCTGGCCCGCGCCGAGTCGATCGGGCTGCCGATCGCGCTGCTGGTGCTGATCATCGCGTTCGGCTCACTGGTGGCGGCCGGGCTGCCGCTGCTCACCTTCGTCGTGCTGTTCGGCCTGTCCATGGACTACGAGGTCTTCCTCATCTCCCGGATGAAGGAGGAGTGGGCCCGCACCCGCGACAACCGGGCCGCGGTGACCGCCGGCCTCGTGCACACCGCCGGCGTCATCACCGCCGCCGCCGCGATCATGATCATCGTCTTCGCCGCGTTCATGATCACCGATGTGGTCGAGGTCAAGCAGATGGGCTTCGCCCTGGCCGTCGCGGTCGCCGTGGACGCCACGCTCATCCGCGTCGTCGTGGTCCCGGCCTTCATGCGCCTGGCCGGACGCGCCAACTGGTGGTTCCCCGCGCCGTTCAGCGGACGCGGGGGTGGGGCGTTCCGAGCGCGTTCCGGTCGTCGTGGACCATGAGCAGGAGGCCGGCGCGGCCCACGCGGGCGCGCCGGCGGAGATCGAGCAGAGGAAGGCCTGATGAGCAGTCCATCCCAGTACCCGCAGGCGGAGAGCGTCGCGGACTTCGCCCGCAACGTCGCCGAGGTCCGCGCGCGCATCGACGCGGCGGCGGAGCGCGCCGGACGCACCGGCGCGGAGGTGCGGCTGCTGCCGGTCAGCAAGACCGTCCCCGAGGAGCGGATCCGCCTGGCCGTCGAGGCGGGCTGCCGCGTCCTGGGCGAGAACAAGGTCCAGGAGGCCAAGCGCAAGTGGCGCAACCTCGCCGACCTGGACGTGGCCTGGTCGGTGATCGGCCACCTGCAGACCAACAAGGCCAAGGACGTCGCCGCCTTCGCCGCCGAGTTCCAGGCCCTCGACAACCTGCGCGCCGCCGAGGCCCTGGACCGCCGGCTCCAGGCCGCCGGCCGGGGCCTGGACGTCTTCGTGCAGGTCAACACCTCCGCCGAGGAGTCCAAGTACGGCCTGCCGCCGGACGAGCTGATCGGCTTCCTCAAGCGGCTGCCCGACTACGGGGCGCTGCGCGTCCAGGGCCTGATGACCCTGGCCGTCTTCACCCGGGACACCGAGCGGGTCCGCGAGTGCTTCCGCCTGCTGCGCGGCCTCCGCGACCAGGCACGCGACCTCGGGCTCGCCGGCCCGGGAGAGCTGTCGATGGGGATGTCCGGCGACTACGAGACCGCCGTCGAGGAGGGCGCGACCGTCGTCCGCGTCGGCCAGGCGATCTTCGGTGCCCGTCCGCTCTCGGACGCGCACTACTGGCCCGGCGCCGCGACGGGCGGAGGGCGGGCCGAGGGAGGCGCGGCGGATACCATCTGACCGGTTTCGGGTGGCTGATCGAGGGTCGGGGTGGAACGAAGGCAGGCGGTCGACGTGCCGCCGCGCACGGCGCGGGCGGTGGCGGTCGCGGTCCTGGTCGCGCTGGTCGGCGTCTACACGGTGGGCGCGATCGACCGGCCGGCCGACGCGGTCGCCGCCGTTCCCGTGGCCGGCGCCGTCCTGCTGCTGCAGTTGCGGTTCGTGCTGGCGTCCCTGCGCCGTCTCCAGACCCGTGCCTGGACGGTGGCGCAGGGAGTCCTGAGCTTCGTCGCGGTGCTGGGCCTCGGATTCTCCGTCGCGGTGCTGGGCGTGTGGGTGGCCGGGCTCCTGCTCGCCCGCCACCGGGTGGCGGCCGCCGTCGCGGCGGGCGCGGTGCTCGTGCTGGCGGCGGTCCGCGGGACCGGTGATGCGGTCGACGCCGCGATCACGGCGGGGCTGATGACGACGGTCGTGTTCGGGCTGTCGCGGCTGGTCGGCCGGATCGAGGAGGTGTTCGCGGCCCGGCTGTCGCTGGCGGTGGCGGCCGTCGAGGAGGAGCGGCTGCGGGTCGCCGCCGAGCTGAACGCGGGGGTCGGCCGCGGGCTGGACGAGATCGCCGCCGCGCGGGGCGTCGCCGACCTCGACCGGGTGTCGCAGGTGGCGCGCCGGTCGCTGACCGCCGCCCGGACGGCCGCCGTGGACCTGCGCAGCCTCTCGCTGACCCCGGAGATCGCCGCGGCGCGCGGGATGCTCGCGGCGGCCGACGTCGAGGTGACGGTGCGGGTGGGGCACCGGGAGCCGCTCGGCCAGGCCGGGGCGCTGCTGGCGACCGTGCTGCGGGAGGCGGTCACCGACGTGGTGCGGCGCCGCCGGGCGCGGCACTGCGCCATCGAGACCGGCGAGCGGGGCGGGCTGCTCGTGCTGCGGGTCACCGACGACGGGGCCGCCGCGGCCGGGTGGGCGGCGGAGGCGCTGGCGCCGCTGGCCGCGCAGGTCGAGCGGGTCGGCGGGCACCTGCGCACGACGCTGGAGCCGGACGGCCGCTGCGTCGTCGAGGCCGCGGTGCGGGCGGCGCCGGAGCCGCCGGCCGAGGTCTCCAGCGCCGAGCACCGGTTGTCGGTGGTGCTGCTGGCGGCGGTCATCGCGGGTTTCTGCGTCAAAGGACTGCTGCTGCTGGCGTCGCCGATGGAGCTGCTGATCGCGGTGCCGTGCCTGGCGGCCGTGTCCGTCCTGCAGATCGGGTGGGCGCGCCGGCCCGAGGGGTCGTGGTGGGCGCTGGCGGCGCAGGCGGTGCTGAGCTTCGTGCCGCTGCTGTGGCTGGGCGGGGCGTGGGGCGGCGTGCCCGGCTTCCTGATCGGGACGCTGCTGCTCGCGCTGCCCGCCACCGCGGCCTGGCCGCTGACCGGCGCGGTCATGGCCTTCATGGGGATCGTCGCGTGGCGGCTCGGCGAGCCCGCCGACGTGGTGGTCAACTCGGTGATCAGCGTGCTGGTGACCGGCCTGGTGGTGTGGGGGCTGGTCCGGCTCGCCCAGCTGGCGGACGAGCTGCGGGAGGCGGCGGCCGGGCTCGCGCGGGCGGCGGTCGTCCAGGAGCGGCTGCGCGCCGCCCGCGACCTGCACGACCTGCTCGGGCACAGCCTCGCGGCCGTCCAGCTGAAGGCCGAGATCGCGCGCCGGCTGCTGGCGTCGGACCCGGACCGGGCGCGGGCGGAGTTCGACGACCTGGTCCGCATCGCCGGGCACGCCCGCCGGGACATGGGGGTGGTGACCGGCGCGGCCGGGCGGCTGGAGCTCGAACCGGAGCTGGAGTCGGCGCGATCGGTGCTCGGCGCGGCGGGCATCGAGGTGCGGGTCGTCCGCGAGGGCACCCCGCCGGGTGATGCCGAAGGGGTGCTGAGCACCGTGCTGCGGGAGGCCGTCACCAACATCCTCCGGCACACCGCCGCCCGCCACTGCGAGATCACCGTCGGGGCGGAGCGGCTGGTGGTGGTGAACGACGGCCGCCCGGACGAGGTCACCCCGCCGGGCGCCGGGATCGGCAACCTCGCCACGCGGCTCGCCGAGGCGGGCGGCCGGCTGGAGGCCCGCCCGGCCGACGGCGGCCGGTTCCGGCTCGCGGCCTACCTAGATCCAGCCGGCCTCGCGGGCGATGCGGACGGCGTCGGTGCGGCCCCGGGCGTCGAGCTTGGCGACGACCGCGGTGAGATGGTTGCGGACGGTCCCGGCCGACAGGTGTAGCCGGCCCGCGATCTCGGGGACCTCGGCGCCGCCCGACAGCAGCCGCAGCACGTCCTTCTCGCGCGGCGTGAGCGGGTCGTCGGCCAGGTCCCACGCGGTCACCGCGAGGTTCGCGTCCAGCACCCGCTCGCCCGCGTGGACCTTGCGGATCGCGTCGATCACCTGGTCCGGCGGCGCGGACTTCAGGATGAAGCCGTCCACCTTCTCGCGCAGCGCGCGGCGCAGCAGCCCCGGCTTGCCGTGGCCGGTGAGCATGAGGGTGCGGCACGCCGGGAGCTTGGCGCGCAGCAGGCCCGCGGCGGTCAGCCCGTCCGTGCCGGGCATGTCGATGTCGAGGACGGCCACGTCGGGCAGGTGCACCAGCGCCGCCGGGACGACGCCGTCGCCGTCGCCGACGTCGGCGACCACCTCCAGGTCGGGTTCCAGGCCGAGCAGCGTCGCCAGCGCGGTCCGGATCACGTGCTGATCCTCGGCGATGAGCACCTTGATCACGCCGTCGAGCCTACCCGTGACGATCTCATGGGTGATCGATGACGGACGCTCTGTCGGGCGGAACCGCAGGTCAGCAGAGTGGTGTCCATGGATGAAGCAGTGGTGATGGACACGGTGAGCAGGGTCTACGGCAAGGGGGCGGGCGCGGTCGCGGCGCTCCGGAAGGTCTCGGTTTCGCTTCCGAAGGGCGGCTTCACCGCCGTGATGGGCCCGTCGGGGTCGGGCAAGAGCACCTTCCTGCAGTGCGCGGCCGGGCTCGACCGGCCCACGGCCGGATCGGTGCGGCTGGGCGGTACGGAGCTGACCGGCATGAACGAGACCGAGCTGACCGTCCTGCGGCGCGAGCGGGTCGGGTTCGTCTTCCAGGCGTTCAACCTGCTCCCGTCCCTGACGGTGGAGCAGAACGTGACGCTGCCGCTGCGGCTGGCCGGGCGCCGCGCCGACCGCGCCCGGTTGGCGGAGATCCTGGAGCGGGTCGGGCTGGCGGACCGGGCCGGGCACCGGCCCGCCGAGCTGTCGGGCGGCCAGCAGCAGCGCGTCGCGATCGCCCGGGCGCTGGTCGCGCGGCCGGACGTCGTGTTCGGCGACGAGCCGACCGGCGCGCTGGACACCATGACCGCCAAGGAGGTGCTGGTCGCGTTCCGGGAGATCGTGGACGACCTCGGGCAGACGGTCGTGATGGTCACCCACGACCCGGTGGCCGCGTCCTACGCCGACAGCGTCCTGTTCCTGGCGGACGGGCAGATCGTCGACTCGGTCACCGCGCCCACGGCGGCCGACATCGCCAAGCGGATGACGCGGCTGGGGGCGTACGTCTGATGTTCTCTCTCTCCTTGAGCACTCTGCGGCACCGTCGTGCCGCGTTCGCCGGCGGTTTCATCGCGCTGTTCTTCGCCGCCGCGCTGATCACCGCCTGCGGCATGCTGATGGACACCGGCCTGCGCAGCCACGTCGCCCCCGAGCGCTACGCCGCCGCCCCGATCATCGTGGCCGGCGATCCTGACGCGCACCTCGTCCAGGACGACGGCGACCACAAGAACAAGCCCAACACCGCGCGGGCCCGGATCGACGCGTCGCTCACCGGACGGGTGCGGGCGGTGCCGGGCGTCAGCTCGGCGGTGCCCGAGGTCACCGTCCCCGCCGTCATCGGCGGGCGCGCCGTCGACGGGCACGGCTGGGAGTCGGCCGGGCTGGCCCCGTCCGTCCTCAAGGAGGGCCGGGCTCCCGCCGCAGCGGGCGAGATCGTCGTGGACTCCTCCGCGCGCCAGGCCGTCGGGACGGACGTGACCGTCCTGAACCCGCTCGGAACGGGCACGTACCGCGTCGTCGGGATCACCGGGCAGGCGCCGGGGAACCCGTCCGTCTTCTTCAGCACCGAGGAGGCCCGCCGCCTGACCGCCGCGCGGCCCGGCCTCACCGCGATCGGCGTCCGGCTCGCGCCCGGCGCGTCCGTCTCCGACACCGCCGAGGCGGTGCGCGCGGCCGTGCGCGGAACCGGCGCCACCGTCCACACCGGCACCGACCGCGGACGCGCGGAGTTCCCCGACAGCGGCAGCTCCCGCGTCAAGCTCGTCAGCATGGGCGCCGCGCTCGGCGGCACGTCCCTGGTCGTGGCGCTGCTGGCCGTCGTCGGCACCTTCGGGCTCATGCTGCAGCAGCGCGAGCGGGAACTCGCCCTGCTGCGCGCCATCGCCGCGACGCCCCGGCAGCTGCGCCGGATGATCGGCCGGGAGGCCGTCCTGCTCGGCCTCGGCGCGACGGTCCCGGGCGCCGCCGCCGGCCTGTTCCTGGGCTCCCGGCTGCACGCCGCCTTCGCCGACCTGGACGCCATCCCCGACAACCTGCCGCTGGTCACCGGGCCGATCCCGCCGATCGTCGGCGTCGCCGTCACCGTCCCGGCCGCCTGGCTGGCCGCCCGGATCGCGGCCCGCCGCATCACCCGGCTCCGCCCGGTCGAGGCCCTCGGCGAGGCCGCGCTGGAACCGCCCCGCACCCCGTGGTTCCGGCTCGTCGCCGGGCTGGTCGTCCTGGCCGGCGCCGTCGTGCTCGCCGTCGTGCTGTCGTCCGTCCACTCCGAGCGCGGCTCGGGCCCCATCACGCCCCTGACCGCGCTGGCGTTCGCGACCGCCGTCGGCCTGCTCGGGCCCGTCCTGACCCGGCTGACGATCCCGCCGGTCACGCTGCCGCTGCGGTTCTCCGGCGCGGTCGCCGGGTTGGCGGCCGCCAACCTCCGCGCCGGCGCGCGCCGCCTCGCCGCCGTCATCGCCCCGCTCACCCTGATGGTCGCGCTCGGCTCGACGCTGCTGTTCGCCGAGACGACCATCGACGAGGCCGCCGCGTCCCAGGCCGGCGCGGGCAACGTCGCCGACTACGCCGCCGGCCCCGCGGTGCCCGGCCCGGCCGCCGACGCGCTGCGCGAGGTGCCCGGCGTCCGGACGGTCACCGAGGTCCTGCACACCCGCGTCCGCGCCGCCAGCACCCCCTACAGCGCCCAGGGCGTCACCCCCGGCGGCCTCGCGAACACCATGGACCTCGACGTGCGCTCCGGCTCCCTGGACGACTTCGGCGACGGCACCATGGCCGTCCGCCAGGGCCTCGGCAAGGAGGTCGGCGACAAGGTGACCTTCGCCATGGCCGACGGAACCCTGGTGACGCTCCGCGTCGTGGCCGTCTACCACCGCGGATTGGGCTTCGGCGACCTCACCCTGCCGCACTCCCTGGTGGCAGCCCACGTCGACGTCCCGATGGGAACCGCGCTCGTCGCCGCCCCCGGCGTGAGCGGCGACGCCCTGAAGAGCGCCGTGGCGGCCTACCCCGGCCTCACCCTGCACGCCCGGACGGACGTTCCCGCCAGGCCGAGCGGCAGCGCGGTCAACTACCTGTCCCTCGGCATGATCGTCGCCTTCGCCGCCATCTCCGCCGCCAACGCGCTGGCCATGGCGACCGCCGGCCGCGTTCGCGAACTGGCCATGTTCCGGCTCGCCGGCGGCACCCGCCGGCAGGTGCTGCGGATGCTCCGCTGGGAGACCCTGACCGCCGTCCTGGTCGCGGCCGTCCTCGGCACCGTGATCGCCTACGCGACGCTGACCGCCTTCAGCACCGGGATGGTCGGGTCCGGCGATCCGCACATCCCGGTCGTCGGGCTCGTCGCCATCATCGGCGCCATGGGGGCCCTGGCCGTCCTGGCCACCACCCTCCCGGCCCGCCTGGCCTTGCGCCGCCCGCCTGCCGACGCCATCGGAGCCCGCGAATGAGACGAAGGCGCGTCCGTAGATGAGCGGTCCGGCCGTGCCGATGCCCGGCCGGACTTAGCCCTTCATCGAGCTATGAACTGCAAAGATACCGTTTCTAATATTATTGGGTAATTGATATCAATATTGGACAGAAAGCAGTGGGCAGTGGTCAAGTAACCGCATGATCAAGCTTTCTTCCCAAAATCTGCGCGTCCGGCTGGGCGCCACCGCGCTGACCGCGCTCACCCTCCTCGGTACCGCCGCGTGCGGTGCGGGCGCCCATGACTCCGTGCCGCGCGGCGCCGCCGTCGTCGCGGCGGCCGATCAGATCCGGCCCGGCGTCACCGAGCGCGGCGACCTGCGGGCCGTCTTCGACGCGGCGGGCGTGCATGGCTCGTTCGCGCTGCTGGACGTCGCGACCCGGCACACGACCGTGGTGGACCGGCGGCGCGCCCAGACCCCGCTGGTGCCCGCCTCCAGCTTCAAGGTCCCGCACGCGCTCGTCGCCCTGGAGACCGGGGCCGTCGAGAGCCCCGACGAGGTGATCCCCTGGGACGGGACGCCGCAGCCGTTCCCCGAATGGGAGCAGGACATGACGATGCGGGAGGCCGTCCGCGTGTCGAACGCGGCGGCGTTCCAAGTCATCGCCCGCCGCATCGGCCTGAAGCGCGAACGGCAGTGGCTGCACCGGCTCGGCTATGGCAACCGCCAGATCGGGACGGTCGTGGACCGGTTCTGGCTGGACGGCCCGCTGGAGATCTCGGCGGTCGAGCAGACCCGGTTCATGGCGCGGCTGGCGGCCGGGCGCCTGCCCGCCTCGCGCGAGCACCAGCGCACCGTCCGCGAACTGATCAAGCAGGAGGAGACGGACGGGTACGCGCTGTTCGCCAAGTCCGGCTGGCAGAACGCCCCCGACCCCGGCACCGGCTGGTGGACCGGCTGGGTCGAGCGCGGCGGACGCGTGCACGCCTTCGCCCTGAACATCGACATCACCGAGGAGAGCGACGCCCCCAAGCGCGCCGCGCTCGCCCGCGAACTGCTGCGGCGACTGGACATCCTGCCCACCGCGTGAGCATCCCGGGGTGACGGGAAGACCCCGCCCCCGCCGTCCGTCCTGCTCCGGCCCGCCCGCCGGAGCAGGACACCTTCCCGCACGTCATGCCCGTCGCCGCGGCCAAGGTGCTCACCCGCGCCGCCGACGCCCTCAACTCGCGCTCTGGGCGGCCCGGAGGACGATGATGTCGAGGGCGTGGAGCCGGTCGGCGTCGGTTTCCGTGCCGATGTGGGTGATCCGGTCATTCTCGACGGTGAAGGCGATGACGGCCTTGGGCACGCCGTGGTGGAACCAGACCGCCGCCGGCTCGCCGTCGACGAGGGCGAGGTGGGCGGCCCGGGCCCGTCCGGCGAAGAAGGACGCCACGGCCTCGGCGCCGTGGAGTTCGCCGACGGCCACCGCGTCGGGGTCGAGGAGGTCGAGCAGGGCCTGGAAGTCGCCGCCGCGCGCCGCCGCGAGGAACGCCGCGACGATCTCCCGTTTCGCCGACCGCGCCGCGTCCGACGCCTCGGCGGCGCCCTGCACGCGGCGCCGCGCCCGGCTGGCGAGCTGCCGGGCCGCCGCCGGCGACCGGTCGAGGATGCGGCCGATCTCCCCGAACGACACCGCGAAGATGTCGTGCAGGACGAACGCGAGCCGCTCGGCGGGCGCGAGGGTGTCCAGCACCACCATGAGCGCGACGCCGACCGAGTCGGCCAGCAGCGCCTCGTCCTCCGGATCCGCCCGGCCCACCGGGTGGACGCCCGCCTGAGGCGTCGCGGGCTCGGGCGGCAGCGCCCCCGCGGCCTCCTCCGGCCTGCTGCGGCGCGCCTCCATCATGTTCAGGCACACCCGTGCGACGACGGTCGTCAGCCACCCCCCGGGGTTCTCCACCTGGCCGGTGTCGGCGCGGCTGACCCGGGCCCACGCCTCCTGCACCGCGTCCTCGGCCTCGCTCCGCGAGCCCAGCATGCGGTACGCCACCGCCTGCAGATGCCGCTGGTGCTCGGCGAACCGCGCGCTCAGCCAGTCCTGCTCAGCCATCCGTCACACTCCCGCCAGATTTCCTGTCATTGAAAGTGACAGGCGCGATCGCGCCGATGTGACAGCCGGAAACCCGGCCGTCCGCCCCGCCGCATCCGGCGGGCCGCTCACCAGCAAGGAGACAAGTATGAAGGCCCATGTCAGCTCCATCCTCCTCGGCGTCCGGGACATGGACCGGACCAAGCGGTTCTACACCGAAGGACTCGGCTGGACGATCAAGAACGACTGGGGCATCTCGGTGTTCTTCGAGTCCGACGGCGCCTCGCCCGTCGGCTTCTACGGCCGCGACGGGCTGGCCGAGCAGGTCGGCACGAGCCCGGACGGCAGCGGCTTCAGCGGCCTCGTCCTCACCTACGTCGTCCGCAGCCAGGAGCGGGTGGACGCGGTCATGGCGGAGGCCGAGAAGGCCGGCGCCACGATCCTCAAGCCCGCCGGCGCCCTGCCCTGGGGCGGCTACGGCGGCACCTTCGCCGACCCCGAGGGCTACATCTGGAGCCTCGCCCACAGCGACAACGGCAAGGACCAGCCCTACGCCGAATAGCCCCCGACGGGTACTTGTAGAAGGTCACAGCGTCTCGTGACCGCACCAACAGCGCGCGGGCCCCGGCCGGCACGGCCGGGGCCGCGCATCCGCAGAAAGGCGAGATCGTGAAGTTCCGCACCGTGGTAGAGCCTCCGGAGCCCATGCGGGGCCTGAAGGTCCCCGCCGGGATCGTCGAGGAACTCGGCGGCGGCGCGCGGCCGAGAGTGAAGATCACCGTCAACGGGCACTCGTGGCGCAGCAGGGTCGCCATCATGCGCGGCCGCCACCTGCTCGGCCTCAGCAACGCCAACCGGCAGGCCGCGGACGTCGCGATCGGCGAGGAGGTCGAGGTCGACCTGGAGCTCGACACCGAACCGCGCGACGTCGTCGAGCCGCCGGACTTCGCCCGCGCTCTGGACGACGACCCCGCCGCCCGCGCCGCCTACGACACGCTCACCGACAGCCGCAAGCGCGAGCACGTCCGCGCCATCGAGAGCGCGAAGAAGCCCGAGACGCGTCGCCGGCGCATCGAGAAGGCCGTCGCCGCCCTGCGCGGCTGACCCCCGAACCCCCCGCCCGGCCCGCGAAATGACAAGGGCCCAGCCCGAACCCGCGACAGGGGGCCGGGCGCGTCGGCGGCCCACCTCCGGAGTTCACACGGCGTGATCTCTGCTAGGTCGTGTCGGGTGGGCGGAGAGCGAGCATCGGCGCGGTCGCGTGGTCGTCCGGCGGGGTCGTCGCGCGCTGGTCTTCGGCGAGCTGGACCAGGCGCGCGGAGGTGTCGGCGAACAGCAGCAACTGGCGCGCGGCGGCCGGGCTGAACGGCTGCGCGCCCGGCTGCCCGAGGACGGCGAGCACTCCGCGCGCCGCCTCGCCGGTGTCCAGCGGCAGGATGAGGATCGGGCCGGCCGGCAGGGTGCTGAGCGTCTGGTCGGCGACGATCCGCGCGGACAGGGCCCGGCGGGAGCCGAAGGCCCGGCCGAGCATCGACTTGCCGCGCCGCACCGTCAGTCCGCGTATCCGGTCGCTGCCCGCGCCGACCGCGATGTCGATCCGCAGCGTGTGGGCGGCTTCGGAGGGGAGGGCGATGAACGCCAGCGGGACGCCCGCCATCGCGCGGGCGCGTTCGGCCACGAGGATCAGCAGCCGGGGGAGGGAGGCTCCGTGCAGGACCGCCGTCATCAGGTCGAACGACGCGGCGAGGCGCCGGCCGTCCTCCGGGCCCCGTGCGTCGTCCGCAGGCCCCCAGGCGCTCACGGGTAGATCGTGGCCGGTCATGGCTTCATCCCCTTGCGCGCTCAGGCCGCTGCGAGGTCGAGTTCACCGTTGACGGCGATGACGGTGCGGTCGCCGAGCAGTTCGCGGGTGAGCCCGGCCTCGGACGTGTGGACGGGCTGGTGTTGCGGCGTCATGGCGCCGGACCTGTCTGGCCCCGAAAGGACCGAGCATCCAGAAACCAGGGGACGCGGGCTTGGCCGCCCGCGTCGAAGACCCTCGTCACCACGACCCTACGCCCTCACGGCCGGAATCGCGGCGCCCGACGGACTCCAGCCGCACTCCGTCGCCCCCAGGCGTGCGCGTCCCGGTGCCGTAGACTCGGGGACACCGTGGGCATTTCGAGCGCAGGCCGTCTTACCGGCGCCGTCCTCGGTGATACATGAACCGGTCTGTGCAGACCGAGAATGGGGCCCCTCAATGGCCCGCGTCGCCACGCAACGCGCCTTCCCGTTCCCCGCAGCCACCCCGCTCGAACTGCCGGCACCACCCGCTCCGCGGCTCCGCCTGGTCCCGGGCGGAACGGGCCGCGGGATCATGGACGGCGGCTGGTGGCCCCGATCCCGCGACGCCGACGCCGAGCTCACCGGACTGCTGACCGCGCTGGCCCGCGCGGACCGGCTCCCGGACCGCGTCACCCGCGTGGCCATCGACTTCGACGACTGGGACGACTCCCCGCTGCGCATCTCCGTTCTGGGCCGCGAGGTGAGGGTCCACTGGCTGGCCCACCTCGACCACATGGTCGCGATCACCTGCGGCCGGGCGGACCCGCTCCTGCTTCTCGTCGTCCCGCCCGGGACGAGGCCGTCCGCCGCGAAGGCCGCCCTGGCCCGATCCGTCGTCGAGGCCGGCGACGTGATGCCGCAGGAGATCCTGGCCTCCTGCGACATCTCCACCGTCCGCGCCTGACCCACGCTCGGCAGGCACCCGCACCGGCACGGGGCCCGCGCGACCCTTCCCCGGGTGTTCGGAGAGGAACCCGGGGAAGGGGCATGGGTATCCGATCCGCCGCGGGGGGGTGAGATGACCGGGCAGGTGAGCGATCGGCCGGACGCGATTCAAGATCGTTTGGTGGAGGCGATGAACTCCGGCGTTCTCGCCACCGACGAGTCCGGCCGGATCACGGCCTGGAACCCGCGGGCACAGCAGCTTCTCGGCTACACGCGCGACGAGGCGTTGGGGAAGCGGCTGCACGGGCTCCTCCACCGGGACGCCGAGGACGGCGCCCCGCCCGATGGCGACTGCCGCCTCACGCGCGCGCTGCGCACCGGCGCCCCCGACCACGGGAACGCTGAGAGATTCGTCCACCGCGACGGGCGGCCGGTGACGTGCTCCTGGTCGGCCGCACCGATCTACGCCGGCGACCGGGCCGGGGCCGTGCCCGGGACGGGGCCGGTCGCCGGACTGGTCATCGTCTTCCAGGACGCCGCCGACCGGGTCGCGGTCGAGCGCGAGCGGCGCGACCGGATGGCGCAGGCGGAGCGGGCCAACTCCCGGCTGGCGCTGGTGGCCGAGATCACGACCGTGCTGTCGTCCACGCTGAACGAGGCGGAACTGCTGCGGCGGCTGGTCCGGCTCGTGGTGCCCGCGCTCGGCGACTGGGCCGAGGTCGACCTGCTGGTCCCCGACGGCCGCGTCGAACGGGTCGCGGCGACGCACCGCGACCTCTCCGCCGCCGACATCGCCGACCTGGAGGGGCCGCTCCCGCCCGTCCCGCGAGCACCGCGGGGACCGCTCGCCCAGGTGCTCCGCGGCGGCACCACGGTCACCGTCACCGGGGACGGCGGCATACGCCCTGACGAGCCCCTGGACGCCGCCCAGTACGAACTCTTCCAGGTCATGGACGCCCACAGCGCGATCATCACCCCGCTGGCGGCGCGGGGAGAGACCTACGGAGCGCTCACGCTGGGCTACTCGCGTCCCGGGCACCTCTACGGGCCGGGCGACAGGCTCGTCGTCGAGGACGTCGCGCGCCGCACCGGCCTGGTGCTGGCCAACGCCCGCCTGTACGCCGAGCAGCGCAACACGTCCGAGGCGATGCAGCGCAACCTGCTCACCGCCTTGCCGCAGCCGGGCGAGCTGCGGCTGGAGGCCCGGTACGTGCCCGCGGCCCGGGTCAGCTGGGTCGGCGGTGACTGGTACGACGCCTTCGCGCTGCCCGACGGTGCCACCGGGCTGGTCATCGGAGACATCGTCGGCCACGATCTGCCCGCGGCGGCCCGCATGGCGCAGGTCCGCAACATGCTCCGCGCCCTGGCCTGGGACATGGCCGAGCCGCCCAGCTCCGTGCTGGCGCGGCTGGACGGCGTCATGGCCGCCGTCAGCGACGCCGACCTGGCCACCGCCGTGTTCGGGCGCGTCGAGGGGAGTCCGGGCGGCCCCTGGAGTCTGCGCTGGTGCAACGCCGGGCACCCCCCGCCGCTGCTGATCACCTGTGACGGCGGCACGCACTTCCTGGACGAGCACGGTGTCCTGCTCGGGGACCCCGAGCTCACCGGGACCCGTCCCGACGGGATCCGCGCCCTCCCGCCCCAGTCCACCCTCCTGCTCTACACCGACGGCCTCATCGAGACCCGCGACGCCGATCTGACCGACCGGCTCACGAGCCTCCGCCGCCACAGCGCCCATCTGGCCCGGCTCCCGCTGCCCGAGTTGTGCGACGAGATTCTGGAGCGCATCGAGCCCAGCGGCGAGGACGACGTGGCGCTCCTCGCCCTCCGCGTCCCCGGCTGACGGTCGCGCCGGCGCGACGCCCGGCTGGTCAGCCGAAGGGGGGTGGACCGCTTCCGACCAGTGGGGTGACGTCGGACCAGACCGCCGATCCGCCGAGCGTGACCTGTGCCTCGCGGCCGTCCGGAAGTCTCAGCGTCCGGTCGAGGGAGTCGTCGTCGGCGGCGCCGGCGTCGCCGATGGTCGCGGTCCCGGACCACTCCCGCTGCTTGGAGCGCAGATCGACGTAGACCTCGACCTCGGCTCCGCCGCTGCCGATCAGCGTGGCGGGCCCCCGGTAGCGGCTCACGCCCGGATCATCTCGTCAGGACCGGAGTGTGTGTTCATGAGACGCACCATAGCGTTCGGGTCCGACGCTCCCCGGCGCGTGCGGATAGTCGGGGGAGCGGCCCTGGAAAGCGAGCACGGCGGGGTTCTGGACGACGCCGTCGCGGATCTCGACGGCCCGGCGGACGGTCTTGTCGGCGTCCCACGCGGCCGGGCCCTTCAGGACCGTCGACAGGTGCGGGATCAAGGCCTGGCTGATCTCCCAGGTCGCGGAGTCCCACAGGTAGGAGGGGCTGTGGTCGACACCGTAGTGGCGGATGTTGCGGCCGACGGTGTACATGGGTTCGGTGAAGGTGGTCGGACGGGCCCATTCGAAGCCCATTCCGGCGTCGCAGGAGACGTCGACGATGAGGGTGCCGGTGGAGAAGAGCGGCAGGTCGTCGTTCGTGGCGAACATCAGCGGGGCGCCGGTGTCCTGCAAGACGCAGTTGACCACGATGTCGTGCCGGGCGAGGAAGGCGGCCGTCGCGACCGGGCCGTCATCGGTGAGGACGCGGGTGCGGGCGGGGGCCTCGGGGTCGCGTTCGAAATGGACGATCTGGGCCGAGTGGATGGGTGAGCCGACGGCGCTGACGCCCCGGTGGGTCAGCACGTGGACGTCGTGGATCCCGTGGGCGTTGAGGGCCGTGACCGCGCCCCGCGCGGTCGCCCCGAAGCTGATGACGGCGGCGCGGCGCCGCCGGCCGTAGGCACCGGTGGATCCGGTGAGGGCGAGAGCGTGCAGCACGGAGCAGTAGCCGGCGAGTTCGTTGTTCTTGTGGAAGACGTGCAGGTTGAACCCGCCGGCCGCCGTCCAGTGGTTCATCGCCTCGAACGCGATCAGTGTGAGCCGCCCGTCGATGGCGGCCTGGGTGAGTTCCCGGTCCTGGACGCAGTGGGGCCAGCCCCACAGGATCTGGCCGGGGCGCAGTTCCTTCAGGTCGTGGGGCAGCGGTTTGAGCAGCAGGACGATGTCGCAGTGGGCGATGAGCCGGTCGCGGGGGAGCAGGCCGGCGACCTGGGGGGCGAGTTCCTCGTCCGGGATGCCGAAGCTCTCGCCGTAGCCGCGCTCGAGGTAGATGCGCGAGCGCAGGCCGGGGTCGATGCGCTGGAGGTGCATCGGGTGGATCGGCTGCCGGTGCTCGTTCTCCTTGGCCGTGCGCGCGAGGACGCCGAGGGTCAGGCCGGGCTCGGGGTTCGGCTGCGCCGCGATGGCGCCAGAACGCTGACGTTCATTCAAGACCGACAAGATGTCCCCTCTCGGGGGGTGAAGCCGGTGGTGCGAGTCAGCCTCAGGGCTGGATGTCGCGATTCCCCGGCTTCAGCGACTCTACTCAGGAATCAGACGACGCCTCACCACGCGCACGGGGGCATCTCCCCTGGGGAGCGGTCCCCGTCTAGTGCGTGGGCACTAGATCGCGGGAGCGGGCGGTCCGGATGCATCAGGGGAAGACGGTGGCGGGAGACGATGTCCGGCCGGGCGCCGGCGGGGAGTGTTGGAGGCGCGCGAGATCCGCGCTTTTCCCCTTCCCAGCGGTGTCTGGAGTGATCAACAAGTGGCGACGTTTCTCTACCGGGTCGGACGGTGGGCCTTCCGCCGGCGCCGGCTCGTGAGTTTTCTGTGGCTGGGCGTCCTGGTGCTGGCCGGGGTCGCCGCCGCGGTGGCGCCGGCGGCGCAGGACGAGGGCCTGTCCATGCCCGGCACCGAGTCGCAGAAGGCGTTCGACCTGCTGGACGAGCGCTTCCCCCAGAGCAATTCCCAGGGCGCCGAGGCGCGCCTGGTGTTCCAGGCCCCGGACGGGCAGCGCGTGACGGCCAGTGAGAACAAGGCGGCCGTCGAAGGCGCGATCAACTCGCTGAGCGGGGGCGATCAGGTCGCGTCGACGACCGACCCCTTCACGACCGGCGCGGTCAGCGAGGACGGCACCATCGCCTACTCCACGATCAGTTACCGGGCGGACGCCGTCGACCTGACCGCGTCCGCGAAGAGCGCGCTTGAGGACGCCGCGGGCCAGGCCAGGGACGCGGGGCTGACCGTGGAGATCGGCGGCTCCGCCCTGGACGTTGACGAGGCGCCCGGCGGTACGACGGAGATCATCGGCGTGGCGGTGGCCGCGGTGGTGCTGATCCTCGCCCTCGGCTCGCTGGTCGCGGCCGGGCTCTCGCTGCTGACGGCGTTCTGGGGCGTGGCCATCGCCTTCGGCCTGGTCTCCGCGCTGGCCGAGCCGCTGGGCCTGACGTCCACCGTCGCGATCCTGACGCTGATGCTGGGGCTGGCGGTCGGCATCGACTACGCGCTCTTCATCACCTCCCGCTTCCGCGACGAGCGCGCCCGGGGCCTGGAGCCGGAGGAGGCCGCCGGCCGGGCGGTGGGCACGGCCGGGTCCGCCGTCGTGTTCGCCGGTGCGACCGTCTTCATCGCCCTGGTCGGGCTGGGGGTCGTCGGGATCCCCGAGCTCACCAAGATGGGGCTGGGCGGCGCGGGCGCCGTGGCTCTCGCCGTGCTCGTCGCGCTGACCCTGGTCCCGGCGCTGTTCGGGTTCTTCGGCCGCAGGATTCTGTCCCGGTCCGTCCGCAAGGCCGCCCGGTCGGGAGGCGGGAACCCGCACGTCGGCGGTCGGCCGGGGCTCGGCACCCGCTGGGCGCGGTTCGTCCTGCGCCGGCCCCTGACCGTGCTGCTGGCCGCCGGACTGGGTCTCGGCGCCGTCGCACTGCCGGCGCTGGGCCTCGAACTCGGGCTGCCCGGAGACGAGTCCAAGTCGGTGGAGACCACCCAGCGCCGTGCCTACGACCTGCTGTCGGAGGGCTTCGGCCCCGGCCTCAACGGTCCGTTGACCGTGGTCGTGGACATGTCGGACGCCGCGGACACCCGGGCCGCCACGGACCGGGTCGTCCAGGCCGTGCGGGGGCTGGACGGGGTCGCGTCGGTCGGTGATCCGGTGCTCAGCCAGGCCAAGGACACGGCCGTCCTCACCGCCGTCCCGCGGACCGCGCCGAGCAGCGCCGAGACCAAGGACCTGGTGCACGCGATCCGGGACGCGGCCTCCGGTGTCGAGGCCGACACGGGCGCCGTCGTCCTGGTGACCGGCACCACCGCGCTGAACATCGACATCTCCGAAGCCATGTCCGACGCCCTCCTGCCGTATCTGACGGTCGTCATCGGCCTGGCGGTGCTCCTGCTGACGGTGGTCTTCCGCTCGCTCCTGGTCCCGGTCAAGGCGGCCCTCGGCTTCCTGCTGTCGGTGGGCGCCGCCTTCGGTGTCCTCGTCGCCGTCTTCCAGTGGGGCTGGGCGGCCGACCTGATCGGCATCGAGCAGACGGGGCCGGTCATGTCGCTGATGCCGATCCTCATCATCGGCATCGTGTTCGGGCTCGCCATGGACTACGAGGTCTTCCTCCTCACCCGGATGCGGGAGGCGTACGTCCACGGCGCGTCCCCCGGCGAGGCGATCGTCCACGGCTTCCGGCACAGCGGACGCGTGGTGGCCGCGGCGGCGATCATCATGGTCAGCGTGTTCAGCGGGTTCATCGGGATGAGCAGCCCGACCATCCAGACGATGGGCGTCGGCCTGGCCTCGGCGGTCGCCTTCGACGCCTTCGTGGTCAGGATGGCGATCGCGCCCGCGGTCCTGGCGCTGCTCGGCCGCCGGGCGTGGTGGCTGCCGCGTACGCTGGACCGCGTGCTGCCGAACGTGGACATCGAGGGCGAGGCGCTGAGCAGGCATGTCCCGGCTCCCGCGACCCGGCCGGACGCGGCGGTCCCAGCCCGTCCCGCCGGACGGCGCTGACCCCGCCATGACGGACACGGGCGGCGGTCGTCCGCGACCGCGCGGCACCTGGTGGCCGGAGGCGGCGATCATGGCGACGGCGTTCGCGCTCTGCCTGCTGGGCGGCGCGCTGTCGGTCGACGACAGGTCCCTGTCGTGGCCGCCCGTCAACGCCTACCTCCTCGCCGCGGCGACCTGCGCCGTGCTGCCGGTGCGGCACCGCTCGCCCGTGGCCGCCGTGGCGGCCACGACCGTGGGCGGGGTGCTCGTGCCGCCGCTGGGCCTGCTGCTGACCCCGCTCATCGTGGCGCCCGCCGTGATCAGCGCCTACTCGCTCGCCGTGCGCACCGCGGGGCGCGCGGCGAGCGCGGTGCTGCTCGCCTCCGCGACGCTGCTGGTCGCGTCCAATGTCGTGTTCGAGTTCGGGAACCTCTCCTGGCAGGACGCGAGCAGGATCGGGGCGGTGGCGGCGTTCCCGCTGGTGGCGGGCATCCTCGGCCACTCGACGCAGAACCGGCGCGCCTACCTGGCGGCCGTGGAGGAGCGGGCCCGGCGGGCCGAGAAGAGCCGCGAGAGCGAGGCGCGCCGCAGGGTGGCCGAGGAGCGGGTGCGCATCGCCCGGGAGCTGCACGACCTCGTCGCCCACCAGATCACCCTGGCCAACGCGCAGGCCACGGTGGCCGCCCACCTCTTCGACTCGCGGCCCGAGCAGACCCGCAAGAGCCTGCGGGAACTCGTCGAGACCACCGGCGACGCGCTGGACGATCTGCGGGCCACGGTCGGCCTGCTGCGCCAGTCCGGGGACGCGGCCGCGCCCGCGGAACCGGCGCCGGGGCTGTCCCGGCTGCCCACGCTTTTGGAGTCCTTCCGCCGCGCGGGTCTGGAGGTGTCGGTGGAGCAGGAGGGCGCGTCCCGGCCGCTCCCGCCGGGGGTGGACCTCACCGCGTTCCGCATCATCCAGGAGGCCCTGACCAACGTGACCAAGCACGCCGGTACCGGCTCCGCCCGGGTGCGCCTCGCCTGGAACCGCGATCGCGTGACCATCACCGTCGCCGACGACGGGGGAGGCACCCGGACGGCGCCGGCCGCGTCCGCAGGGCCCGGGTACGGCCTGATCGG
Organism: Actinomadura sp. NAK00032; assembly: GCF_013364275.1. NCBI lineage: Bacteria > Bacillati > Actinomycetota > Actinomycetes > Streptosporangiales > Thermomonosporaceae > Actinomadura > Actinomadura sp. NAK00032. Next base: position 1,093,037 of record NZ_CP054932.1, read on the forward strand.
GATGCGCGAGCGTGCCACCGCGGTCGGAGGGCACCTCTCCGCGGGCAGGCGTCCGGAGGGCGGCTTCCTCGTCTCCACCGAGCTGCCCCTCCCGCCCGCCAGGGACACGACGCGGAGGACGTCCGGCGAAGCGACGTCCGGCGAAACGACGTCCAGCGAAGAGCCGGGCGACGAAAAGATGGGGGACGCGCCGTGACGCTCAAGGTGCTCCTCGCCGACGATCAGGCACTGCTGCGCGGCGCCTTCCGGCTGCTCCTCGACAGCGCCGACGACATCACCGTGGTCGGCGAGGCCGCCGACGGCAGGGAGGCGGTGCGGCTCACCCGCGAGCTGCGCCCGGACGTGGTCGTCATGGACATCCGCATGCCCGAGGTGGACGGCCTCACCGCCACATCGCAGATCTGCGCCGACCCGGAACTGCGCTCCAGCCGCATCCTGATCCTCACCACGTACGAGACGGACGAGTACGTCGCCCAGGCGCTGCGCGCGGGAGCCAGCGGCTTCATCGGCAAGGGCATCGGCGCCGAGGACCTGCTGGACGCCGTACGCACGATCGCCGACGGCGACACCCTCCTGTCGCCCGCCGCGACCCGCTCCCTGGTGGCCCGCTTCCTGGCCACCCCGGACGACGCCCCGTCGCACCACCCCGAACAGCTCGCCGTCCTCACCCCGCGCGAACGCGAGATGGTGGCCCTGGTCGCGACCGGCCTGTCCAACCAGGAGATCGCCGAGCGGATGTTCCTCAGCCCGTTCACCGTCCGCGCCCACGTGCAGCGCGCCATGACGAAGCTGGAGGCCCGCGACCGGGCGCAACTCGTCGTCATCGCCTACCGGACGGGCCTCGTCCAGGCCGCCCCATGACTCCGCTCCCGAGCAGCGTCAGCAGCTGATCCGCCGCGGCCTGACCGGGCCTCTGAGCTGTCACAGCCAGCGGGGCTGCGTCGTCTTCCTTCTGACAAGCCGAACGGAACAGCGCCGGAGGAACCGTGACCAACACCCGCCGTGTCTACATCGACAAGCAGCACCCGAGCGCGTACAAGGCCCTCATCGCCCTGTCGAGCGAGGTGCAGGAGGCGGCTGCCGAGGCGGGCCTCGACCCGCTTCTGATCGAACTGGTGAAGATCCGCACATCCCAGATCAACGGCTGCGCGTTCTGCCTGCGCATGCACACCCGAGACGCTCTGAAGAACGGCGAGAACCCCGACAGGATCGCCGTGCTGCCCGGCTGGGAGGAGACCGGCTACTTCTCCCACACGGACCGCGCCGCCCTGCGCCTGGCCGAAGCGGTCACCCGCGTCTCGGACGGGCACGTCAGCGACGAGGAGTACGGCGCCGCCGCGGCCGTCCTCTCCCCGGAGCAGGTCTCGGCGGTCATCTGGCTGACAACGGTGATGAACGCCTTCAACCGCGTGGCGATATCCAGCCGGTACCCCGTCAACGGCTGAAGGAGCGCGGGAACGAGCAGGAAGCGGTCGGCGCGCCCGCCGCCAGGGGAAAAGGCGAACGCCCGGTTCGGCGGCCTGGGCCGCCGAACCGGGCGTCCGTCGGTGTCAGAGGCCGAGGGTGGCCGGGATGGAGAGCGGGCCGATCGTGAAGAAGGAGGGGGAGTAGGGGACGTCGTCCGGGTCGATGGCGAGCGCGAGGTCGGGCAGCCGCCGGTACAGCGTGGCGAGCGCCAGGCGTCCCTCCAGGCGGGCCAGCGACGCGCCGATGCAGTAGCGGGGGCCGTGGCCGAAGCTGAGGCGCGTGTTCTGCTCACGGGTGATGTCGAACTGGTCCGCGGTCTCGCCGTGCTCGGCCGGGTCGATGCCCGTCACCTGGTAGACGACGCCGACCGCCTGGCCCTTGGGGATGTCGACGCCGGCGACGGTCACGTCCTGCGCGGTGAAGCGCCAGCTGGTCATCATCACCGAGTGGCGGTAGCGCAGGGTCTCCTCGACCACGTCGTCCCACCGGTCCTCGGCCTTGGCCAGTGCCAGCTGGTCGGGGTGCTGGGCCAGCGCCAGGATGGCGTGGCCGAGCATGTGGACGGTCGTCTCGTGGCCGGCGACGAGCATCAGCCACAGCACGCCGACCAGTTCCTCGGTGGTGAGCCGGTCCTCCTCGTCGTGCGCCTGCACCAGGCCGGACGTGAGGTCGTCGCCGGGGTTCTCCCGCTTGCGGTCCACCATGGCGTGCAGGTAAGCCTGCAGGGCCTTCTGGGTCGCGAAGGCCTCCTCCGGCGGCGTCGTGTGCGCCAGCAGGGCGGCCGTCCAGTCGCGCATCTGGGTCCGGTCCGCGGCGGGCACGCCGAACAGCTCGCAGATGACCCCCATCGGCAGCGCCTCGGTGAAGGCCGGGACCAGGTCGACGCCGTCGCCGGCGGCGATCACGTCGTCGAGCAGGTCGTCCACGATCTGCTGGACGCGCGGCTCCATCGCCTGGACCCGCGCGGGGGTGAAGGCCTTCCCGATCAGGCCGCGCAGCCGCCGGTGGTCGGCGCCGTCCTTGGTGGACAGGTGGCCTCCCTGGACGACGGCGCGCAGCGGCCAGTCCTCGGGGATCGTCCCGTCGTACAGGGCGGGCCAGTTCTCGGGCTCGCGCAGGAAGGTCTTGTTGTCTCCGGAGAGGATCTCCTTCACGGCCTCGTGGGTCAGCGCCAGGTAGGCGGCGACGCCTCCCGGGAACTCCACTTCGACCACGGGCGCGATGTCGCGCAGCCGGACGCAGGTGTCGAGCGGCTTCTCGTCCGCGGCGGGGAAGGCGGGCAGGGTCATTGACATGTGATCCTTGCTGGATGCGGGGGATGGAACAACGGGGACGTCGCCCGCGGCGCGGGAGCGGATGCGTTCAGCGCCTGGACGTCGTCTTGGTGAGGACGTGCTCGACCATGGTGATCAGCACCTGCTTCGCCGAGGCCCGGCTGCGCACGTCGCACAGCATCAGCGGGACGTCGTCGTCCAGGTCCAGGGCGATCCGCACGTCCTCGGGGTTCTTGCGCTCGGCGCCGTCGAAGCAGTTCACGGCGACCATGAACGGGGTGCGGCGGTCCTCGAAGTAGTCGACGGTCCCGAAGCAGTCGGCGAGGCGGCGCACGTCGGCGAGCACCACCGCGCCGACGGCGCCGAGCGCCAGCTCGTCCCACATGAACCAGAACCGCTGCTGGCCCGGCGTCCCGAACAGGTACAGCACCAGGTCGTCCGGGAGGGTGATCCGGCCGAAGTCCATGGCCACGGTGGTGCTGGTCTTGCCGTCCACGCCCGTGGTGTCGTCGACGCCGACGCTGCGGTCGGTGAGGATCTCCTCGGTGCGCAGCGGGCGGATCTCGCTGATCGAGCCCACCATGGTCGTCTTGCCGACCCCGAACCCGCCCGCGATGAGGATCTTCGCGGCGGTCAGCTGACCGCCGCCTCGCGGGTGCCGGACGGCGGTGTCAGAGTGCGCGTAGTCCATTCAGCAGTTTCCTTAGTACGAGCTCGTCCGGGACGTCGCCGGTGGGAGTCGGTTTCAGCACCCTGAGCGCGTTCTCGTCGCGCAGATCGTCGACCAGCACCCGCACGACGCCGACGGGCAGGTCGATCTCGGACGCCAGGTCCGCGAAGGTGATCGGCCGCCGGCAGATCGCCAGCAGCCTGCGGTGCTCGGGGTCGAGCCGCACCCGCCGGGGGACCGGCACGCCGGTCGCCTCCAGCACGGAGATCAGGTCGAGGCCGTCATCGCGGAGCCGCGTCCGGCCCCGCGTGACCGTGTAGGGGCGGACGACGGGGCCCGCGTCGCCGTCGAGCCACTGGTCATCGCTCATCGGTCATCCCGGCCTCACCTGGCGCCCGTTCCCGACAGCCGGGGAATGAACGGCGGCCGCTCGGCCAGCTCCTCGGCGAGCTGGACCATCCGCAGCACGACCGCCCCCGCGTCCGCGTCGGCGCCGGCCAGCAGGGCGAGGCACGCGTGCTCGCCCGCCGGCACCATGAACACCAGCATCGTGTCCATCTCGATGACGCTCTGCAGCAGCTCGCCGCCGCCGAACCGGCGGCACGCGCCGCGGGCGAGCCCCTGCACGCCCGCCACCAGCGCGGCCAGATGCTCGGAGTTCTCCCGGCCGATGCCGGAGGAGCAGGCCACCACCAGCCCGTCGCTGGACAGCATCACCGCGCCGCGTACCAGTTCCGCCCGGCCGCCGAGGCCGTCCAGGCGCCGGCGCACCTCATCGGCCGTGGTCGATGGTTCCGTCAACGTTCGCCCTCCTCGTCGTGTCCGGCGGGCGGGGCCGGCGGCGGTTCGCTGCGCCCGCGCCGCCACCCGCTCTGCATGGAGGCCATGACCGAGCTGGCGCGCTCCGGCGAGCGCGCGCCGCGCCCGGCCGGTCGCTTCTCCTCCTGGACGGACGGTGCGGTGTCGCGCAGCTGCGGCGCCAGGTTCGCGCGGCGCACGCGGCGCGGCATCCCCGCGTGGGTGCCCTCGGCGGTGGACGCCGCCCGCGCCGGCTGCGGCTCGGCCGGAACGCCCGGAACGCTCGGCGGGCTCGGCACGGCCGCCGGGGCGGGCGGCGGCATGCCGAGGGGGTCGTGCTCGTCGTCCGGCTCGGTGCCGCCGGCGCGGTGCCGTCCGACGGAGTCCATCGCGTTCTCCTGCGTGTCGTGGCCGATGATGTTCAGGGGCCCGGTGGCCGCCGGGGGGACGGGCCCGCCCGAGGCGGGCAGGTCCGGGACGTTCGCGGGGGCCTCCGCCTGCTCGGCGCCGCCGCCGCTGTCCGCGCGGCCGACCCGGTCGGCCGGGACGACGAGCGAGTGCGGCAGCAGCACGACGGTCTTCAGGCCGCCGTAGGCGTTCGGCTCCAGCGCCACCTTGATCCCGCGCCGGTGCGCGAGCGTCCCGACGACGAAGAGCCCGAGCTGGTCGCCGTGGGTCAGGTCGAACTCCGGCTCGCGGCGGAGCTGCTCGTTGATGGCCGCCAGCTTCTCCGGGTTCATCCCGAGGCCGCGGTCCTGGATCTCGACCACGAAGCCCTTGCCCACCAGCCCGGCGTCGACCTCGACCGGCGTGTTCGGCGGCGACAGGACGGTCGCGTTCTCGATCAGCTCGGCCAGCAGGTGGATCACGTCGGCGACGGCGCCGCCGACGATGCCCTCCTCCGCTGTGCTGACCACCTCGACGCGGGCGTAGTCCTCGATCTCGCCGATGGCGCCGCGCAGCACGTCCAGGATGCCGACCGGGTTCCGCCAGCCGCGGCCGGGCGCGGCGCCGGACAGGATGATCAGGCCTTCGGCGTGCCGCCGCATGCGGGTGGTGAGGTGGTCGATGGCGAACAGGTCGGCGAGGGCGTCCGGGTCGGACGCCTTGCGCTCCAGCGTGTCCAGCATCGCCAGCTGCCGGTGCAGCAGCGACTGGTTGCGCCGGGCGAGGTTCTGGAACACCTGGTTGACCGCCGTGCGCAGCTCGGCCTGGCGGACGGCGGCCTCGACGGCGGTGCGCTGCACGGAGGAGAACGCCGCCGAGACGTTGAACACCTCGGCCGTCCGGCCGACCTCCAGCGGCGGGGCCTCCGCCGCGACGTCGACCTCGGCGCCGCGGCTCAGCCGGCGCACCACGTCGGGCAGCCGCTCCTCGGCCATGGTGCGCGCGGCGTCCTGGAGGCCGAGCAGGTCGCGGCTGATGCGGCGGCTGAAGCGGAACATCAGGAGCGCGGTCAGGGTGATCGCGATCAGGCCGATGACGCCGATGAGGACGAGACGCAGCAGGGTGTCGTCGGAGGCCTCCTTGGCCTCGGCGGCGTTCTGCGCCCGGGACTTGCCGAGCGCGCCGTCGATCTGCCCGATGGAGGCGCCCGCGACGTTCTTCCACTCGGTCGCGGAGAGCCGCAGCCGCACGCCGGGGCGGGTCGCCAGGATGCTGTCCTCGACCGCGGTGAAGGTCTTCTCGGCGGGGGACGCCAGCGCCTGCTTGAAGGGAGCGGCGATGGCCGGGTGGAGTTCGGCGAGGTTCGAGCTCTCCAGGAACCGCCGCTCGTACACCAGCCTGCTGACGGCCGCGTACTCCGCGGAGGTCATCCGGCGCCCGTCGGCGAGCACGCCGCCCACCAGCGCGATCTCACGTCCGCGCAGCTCGATGCCGCGCGACATGGCGGCGGTGTGGGCGGACTGCTGGAGGCCGTCGCCCGCCACCAGCACGTTGACGTACTGGAAGTGGGCTTCGAGGACGTCGTTGTAGGCGTTGAACGCCTCCAGCCTCGACAGGGCGCGGGAGTCGACCTGGCTGCGCAGGGCGCCGATGCCGTTGAGCCTGTCCATCAGCACCGAGAGCCGCTGCTTCATCGTGTCGGTCAGCGTGGCCTGGAACTCGCCGGAGTCGACGGCCTTGTTCATCTGGACGATCGTGCCGTCCATCTTCGCGCGGACGGCGTCCAAGGGCGTGCGCGGCAGCCGGTGGTTGCGGCTCAGCCAGGTCACCGACTCCTGCCGCTCCTGGGCCAGGGTGACCAGCATCGGCTGCGCGGCGGCGCCGTAGATCTCGTTGGTGGTGTCCAGGTCGCGCTGGTTGATGGCCTTGGACGCGGTGCTCTGCGCCGCGAAGGCCCACAGCGTGACCAGGGAGACCATCGGAACGATGATCAGGCCGACAAGGGAGAACCGGATCGAACGCCGGCGGCGTGGGCTCCTCACCGGGCGAAACGGCCGAGGTCGACGCGGATAAGACTGACGTGGTCGTTCATGGTGTCTCTCTCAGGCTTGGCGGGGGCACCGGACGGCCGAACTCGGGCTATACCGTGCCACATGTCTGATCATTTGTCTGGAATTCCCTGTATCTTGGCGGCCCGCCGATGCAATCATGTGGCGGCGTTCGGTGGTCCCCCGAACCCCCGCCTATGTCTCGGAAGAGGAGAAGCCACGTGACGCCGCTGCGAGGCGATTCGACCAACCGGCTGGATTGGCTCATCGACGGGCTCGTCGAACGCGTGCCCCAGGTGACCAAGGCGGTGGTGCAGTCGGCGGACGGGCTCCTCATGGGGGCGTCCGCCGGCCTGAGCCGGGAGGACGCGGAGTACCTGTCCGCCCTGGCCGCCGGCGTGCAGAGCCTCGCCCAGGGCGCGCGCACCCAGTTCGGCGCGGGCGAGGTGCATCAGACGATCATCGAGATGCACAACGCGTTCCTGTTCGTCACCGCGGCCGGCGAGGGCGCCTCGCTGACCGTGCTGTCCGACACCAGCGCCGACCCGGCGCAGATCAGCTACGAGATGACCCTGCTGGTCGGACGGGTCGGCGAGCATCTGGCGTCCCGCCCGCGGAACCACGCCGCCCCCTGAGCCCCGGCTCGGACGCCCTCCGGAGCCGTCCGCCTCAGCCCGCCTCCGCCCGCCTCCGCCCGCCTCCGACCGGGACAGCCGGACGGAGGCGGGCGTCACTCTGTGAGAGGCGTCACCCGGCGAGAAGGGAGCGGGAACGTTGGGAAAGCGCCTTTCGGATTCGGTGCGGTCCGCTTCGTCTGGCATCGGTGTGTTGAGCGAACGGCAACTGTCGCTCCCGTGGCCACCGGGCAGGACATCGCCGAGGACGAGGGTGCAGATCGGCGGTTTCGGAAAAGTCGCCTCATATGGCGATCGCGCATTCGGCCTGGTCGTCGTCATAGCTGGTGAGACGGTGGTCTAGCACACGGTATTACCGCGCCAATCGGAAGCAGATCTGACCGGTCCGGAAACGCTTTTCGGTCAGCTGGAGCCGTGCATGGGAAAACCCGTGCGTTGACAGTCTCGCAACATCACCTGTGGGCCGGATGCGCCCGTTTCGGGATCCAGATGCCGCTGCCGGGACGTCCGGGGTACCGGGCGGTGAGATGGCCGCGGAGCGCGGTCAGGGCGGGGTGGGCGTTGTCGGTGCGCCACACCAGCTCGCCGGGGTAGACGGGGGTCGGATCCACCAGCGGGATGCGGCGCAGGGCGTGCCCGGCGGGCCACACCAGTGGCGTCTCCTCGCCGATGAAGGTGGCCACCGTCGAGGACCCCGCGATGGTGTCGAAGAGCGCCTCGATGCCGAAGTCGGGGCCGATCGTGTCCATGGTGAACCCGAACTCGGCGGCGAGCCGGTCGTAGTAGGCCGTCCACTCGGTGCCGGGCGCGTTGCCCGGCATCCAGATGCGGTGGCCGGCGAGCCGCGCGGGGGTGACCGAGCGGGCCTCGGCGAACGGGTGGCCGGGTCCGGTGAACAGGTGCAGGGGCTCGTCCAGCACGGGGGTGGACTCGACGCCCTCGGGGAGCGGCCGGTCGAGGAGGGCGACCGCGCGGACCGTCGCGTCGATGGCGCCGGAGCGCACCGCCTCGACCGCCTCGGCGCCGCCGTGCAGCGTGACGACGTCGAGCGCGGTGCCGGGGTGCGCCCGGTGGAAGGCGCGCAGCAGCCCGGCCGTGGCGACCTGCCGGTGCACGACGTCCACCCGCAGCGCCCGACTGCCGGGGCGCACGGAGGCCGCCGCGCGCTCCGCCGCGTCCAGCAGTGCCCGAGCGTGCGGCAGGAACGCCTGCCCGTCGATGGTGAGGCGCGCCCCGCTGGGGGAGCGCACGAAGAGCTTCACGCCCAGTGAGTTCTCGAGGACGGCGACACGTTTGGACACGGCCTGCTGCGTGACCGAGAGGTCGGCCGCCGCCTCCTGGAACTGCCCCGCGTCGGCGACGGCGACGAAGGTGGCCACGGCGTTGAGATCCACGACCACCAGCGTAGGCGTACAACCATCCGTTGTTCCAGCGGCGTGCCGGTTGTTTGATCCGTCCCGTCCGACCTGGCTTTCATGGCGCCATGCCGGAATCCTTCGTCCATCTGCACAACCACACCGAGTACTCGATGCTGGACGGCGCCCAGAAGCTGAAGCCCATGTTCGCCGAGGTCGCCCGGCAGGAGATGCCCGCCATCGCCATGACCGACCACGGCAACATGTTCGGGGCGCACGAGTTCGCGCAGGTCGCGAAGGGATACGACGGCATCGCCCCGATCATCGGCATCGAGGCCTACGTGGCGCCCTCGTCGCGGTTCTCGCGCAGGCAGGAGTTCTGGGGGCCGGGCGGGCGCCGCGCGACGAGCGAGGACGGGGAGGGGTCCAAGGACGTCTCGGGCGGCGGACGCTTCACGCATATGACGATGTGGGCGCGGGACGCCGGAGGCCTGCGCAACCTCTTCTGGCTGAGCACGCGGGCCAGTTACGAGGGCCAGTTCCCGGCCGGCAAGCCCCGGATGGACCGCGAGCTGATCGCCGAGCGGCCCGGCGGCGTCATCGCCACCACCGGCTGCCCCTCCGGCGAGATCCAGACCCGGCTGCGCCTCGACCAGTACGAGGAGGCCAGGCGGGCCGCCGCCGCTTACCAGGAGATCTTCGGCCGCGAGAACTACTTCCTCGAACTGATGGACCACGGCCTGGAGATCGAACGCGGCGTCCGCGACGGCCTGCTGCGGCTCGCCCGCGACCTGCGCATCCCGCTCCTGGCCACCAACGACGCCCACTACGTCACCGAGGACCAGGCCGACGCCCACGACAGCCTGCTCTGCATCGGCGTCGGCAAGAACAAGGACGATCCGGGCCGCTTCCGCTTCAACGGCTCCGGCTACTACCTCAAGAGCGCCGCCCGGATGCGCGCGCTGTTCGCGGAGCTCCCGGAGGCCTGCGACAACACCCTGCTGATCGCCGAGCGCGTCGAGCCCTACGACGAGGTCTTCGATTACGTCGACGAGATGCCGCGGTTCCCCGACGTGCCCGAAGGCGAGAGCCAGGAGTCGTGGCTGCGCAAGGAGGCGCTCGAAGGCCTGGCGATGCGCTACGGGGACCCGGTGCCCCGGCACGTCCTGGAACGCTTCGAGACCGAGATGTCGGTCATCGGTCCCATGGGGTTCAGCTCGTACTTCCTCGTCGTCGCCGACATCTGCCGCCACGCCCGCACCAGCGGGATCCCGCTCGGCCCCGGCCGCGGCTCGTGCACCGGCTCGATCGTCGCCTACGCCACCCGCATCACCGAGCTGTGCCCCCTGGAGCACGGCCTGCTGTTCGAGCGGTTCCTGAACCCCGAGCGCATCAACCCGCCGGACGTCGACCTCGACTTCGACGACCGGCAGCGCGACCGGATGGTCCAGTACGTCACCGAGAAGTACGGCGGCGAGTACACCGCCATGGTGAACACGTTCGGCACGATCAAGGCCAAGAACGCGATCAAGGACTCGTCGCGCATCCTCGGCTACCCCTACAGCCACGGGGAGCGGATCACCAAGGCGCTCCCGCCGGACCAGAACGGCAAGTCCGCGCCGCTGGCCGCGCTCTTCGACCCGTCCCACGAGCGGTACGGCGAGGCCGGCGAGATCCGGCGGCTGTACGAGAGCGACCCGGACGTGAAGCGGGTCATCGACACCGCCCGCGGGGTCGAGGGGCTCACCCGGGGCACCGGGGTGCACGCGGCGGCCGTGATCCTCTCCAAGACCGAGCTCACCGACCGGATCCCGCTGCACATGCGGGCCGCGGACGGTGTGAAGATCACCGGCTTCGACTATCCGTCCTGCGAGGCCATGGGCCTGATCAAGATGGACTTCCTCGGGCTGCGCAACCTCGGCGTGATCGACCAGGCGATCGAGAACATCCGCCAGAACCGGGGCGTCGCCCTGGCGACGGTGGATCCGCTGGACGGCGACGCGTCCGTCCAGGTCATCCCGCTGGACGATCCGAAGACCTACCGGCTGCTGGCCGACGGCAACACCTTCGGCGTCTTCCAGCTCGACGGCGGCGGCATGCGGGTGCTGCTCAGGCAGATGGAACCGACCCGCTTCGAGGACATCGCCGCGGTCAACGCCCTCTACCGGCCCGGACCCATGGCGGCGAACGCCCACACCAACTACGCGTTCCGCAAGACCGGCCGCCAGGAGATCACCCCGATCCACCCCGAACTGCGGGACGCGCTGGAACCGATCCTCGGCAACACCTTCCACCTGCTCGTCTACCAGGAGCAGATCATGGCCATCGCGCGGGAACTCGCCGGATACACCCTCGGCGGCGCGGACCTGCTGCGCCGCGCGATGGGGAAGAAGAAGCCGGACGTCCTGGCGGCGGAGTGGGAGAAGTTCCACGACGGTATGCGCGGCAACGGCTACAGCGAGGAAGCCGTCAAGGCCCTGTGGGACGTGATGCTGCCCTTCTCCGGGTACGCGTTCAACAAGTCCCACACCGCCGGCTACGGCCTGGTCTCGTACTGGACCGCCTACCTCAAGGCGAACTACCCCGCCGAGTACATGGCCGCCCTGCTCACGTCCGTCGGCGACGACAAGGACAAGGCCGCGGTCTACCTCGCCGACGCGCGCAAGAACGGCGTCCGCGTCCTCCAGCCCGACGTGAACGAGTCCGTCGCCGAGTTCACCGCCGTCGGCGACGACGTCAGGTTCGGGCTGCGGTCCGTCCGCAACGTCGGCGACAACGTCATCGAGGCGGTCGTGGACGCACGCCGCCGGAAGGGGAAGTTCACCTCCTTCTCCGACTTCCTCGGCAAGGTCGCCCTGCCCGGCCTGAACAAGCGGGCCGTGGACTCACTGATCAAGGCCGGCGCCTTCGACTCCCTGCGCCATTCGCGCAAGGGCCTGTCCGCCGTCCACGAGGACGCCATCGACGCGGCCGTCCCCGTGAAGAAGGCGGCGAGCTTCGGGCAGGACGACCTCTTCGCGGGTCTCGCCGGCACGGCGGGCGACGAGGCGGCCGTCGGCCTCGACTTCCCCGTCGACGAGGAGGAGTGGCCGCGCCGGCGGCTCCTCGCCACCGAGCGCGAGATGCTCGGCCTCTACGTCTCGGCGCACCCGCTGGACGGTGCCGAGCACATCCTCTCCCGAGCCCGGGACTGCTCCATCGCCGAACTGCTCGCCTCCGGCCGCACCACCGGCGACGTCCAGCTCTCCGGGCTGATCACCGGTGTCCAGCACAAGATGACCAAGCAGGGGAAGCACTGGGCGATCGCGAACCTCGCGGACCGCGACGCCGCCATCGAGGTCCTCTTCTTCCCCGCCGCCTACCTGCTCGTCCAGCACGCGCTGGCCGAGGACAACGCGGTCTCCGTCAGAGGCAAGGTCGAAGACCGGGACGGGACGATGAGCCTCTTCGGCCGCGAACTCTCCGTCCTCGACATCTCCTCGGCCGCGAACGGCGGCCTGCCCCCGGTGGAGCTCATGCTCCCCTTCCACCGCGTCACCGAGCAGACCGTCAAGGAGCTCAAGCACATCCTCGCCGCCCACCCGGGCGACCATCCCGTCCATCTCAGCGTCCGCGGTCCGCGCAAGACCACCGTCTACGCCCTCCAGGCGACCGTCGACCCCACGACCATCGCCTCAGAGATCAAAGGCACCTTCGGAGCCGACGCCTGGCAGTTCTAGGGCCGGCGATCGGCCGGGGACGAGCGGCTGGAGCCCGTGCTCACTCCATGTTCTCGAGCGGGTGGCCTGCTTGCGCGCACTTCTGCTTGAGCACGCTCTCGGGTCCGGCGGTCATCGCCTCCAACGTCCGGAACTGGGCGAAGGAGGTGAAGGCGGCCTGCTTCCGGGCCGACTCCGCGAGCTGCTCCAGCGCGGCCTTCATGTCCGGGTCCGCCACCTTCGAGGCCGTGTCCGTGAAGGTGTTGCCGGTGCTCACGAAGAGCGGGTTCAGCTCCGCCAGGGCCGCCCGCACCGTGGCGGTGTCCCCGGTGGCCTCGGCCCGGACGCCCTTCGCGATCACGGCTTGGCTGCTCGAGCTCAGGGTGGTGTAGACACCGTCCACCGCCCCGCAGGCCGTCGCCATGCTGAACGTGATCTGCGGCGTCGCGCTCGTCGCCGTTGCCGTTGCCGTTGCCGTTGCCGTCGCGGGCGCCGCCGAAGACGCGTCCGCGGCTCCGGAGTCGGCGGAAGACCCGCAGCCGGTGAGGGCGAGCAGGGCTCCGGCCACCACGGCGACTGGGAGCAGGTCGCGTCGCATGTCGGCCCCTCCGTGACGAAATTTCACCGATCGCTTCCCTGCTGCCTCGTGGCGCATCGGGATCGTCTATCGCACCAAGACGCCGCGCTTTCGGAAGGCGGCGACCCCGCCAGACTGTAGAGGAACGGACGCAGGGTGATCAACTTCGTGGTTGCGGCTAGTCCGGGCGCACGTACTGTTACCTCCGAAGGTCGTCGATCAATGTGCGGCCGGCTAAGACGGGAGTAAGAAGGTGCTAGACGCGGGACGGCCGCCGAGAGTTCGACTGCGGATCGTGACGGGGGTCGCCGTGCTCGGCACGCTCGTCGCGGGGTGCGGTACCAGTGACGCCGGCGGGGACGAGGGGAAGGCTCCGGCCTCGCCGAGCAAGCCGGCCACGGTCGCCTCGGTGACCCAGGCGCAGGCGAAGGCGATCTTCGACCGCTACCAGAAGGTCAACAACAAGGCGAACGCGCAGGTGTCCGACGAGCTGCTGCGCTCCAACGAGACCGGCCCCCTGCTCGAGGCCGACCTGGCGGGCAACAAGCGCATCCGCGGCAAGCACGACAAGAAGATCGACGCGTTCTACTACCGGGACGCCCAGTTCTACATCCCGCGGACGACGGGCCCCGCCTGGTTCGTCGTCACGGCGAAGGAGACCGAAGAGAGCAACACCGAGTTGCTGGTGTTCGTGGACACCGGAGGCGGGTCCTACAAGGCGACGTTCGGGACGTGGCTGGAGGACGGCCAGAAGTTCCCGGCGATCGCCCGCAACGCCGACGGCTCGGCGACGGCCGTGACGAGCGGGCCGGCGCTGGGAGTCGGAGCCAAGGTCTCCGAGTACCTGACCGTCGCGGCGCGCGGCAAGCGGCCGCCCGCCGGCGAGGTCGCCCCGGGCCCGCTGACCTCCAAGCTCGGCAAGAACTGGGACAAGTCGGTGCGGGAGATCAACGACGGGTTGCGCTGGGCGGGGGGCACGACCTGGAAGGCCCGGCCCGAGCCGGTCTACGCGCTCAAGACGGCCGACGGCGGAGCACTGGTCGTGGCCGCCTCCGAGCAGAAGCTGATCTACACGGCGATACGCGAGAACGTCTGGTACCAGCCCGACAAGTCCTACTACGGGCTGGGCCCCAAGCGCTACTACAAGCGCTTCACGGGTACGCGCCTGTGGGCGTTCGCCACCCACGTCCCGCCCAGCGGCCCCGCGGACGTCCTCGCCTACTCCAGCCACACGGTCTCGGCGTCCGGCTCGTGACGTCAGGGGGGCGCTAGTTCGCCCCGTCCCGTCCGGGGTCGGGAGTGAGGGGCAGCAGGAACCGGACGTCGAGACCGCCCGACGGCGCGGCGGTGATCTCGACCCGGCCCTTCATGGCGGTCATCACCGTGTCGGCGATGTACAGCCCCATCCCGCTCCCGGGCCGGTCCCGCATCGTGCTCGACCGGTAGTACGGCTCGCGGGCCAGTTCGTGCTCCCCGGGCGCGAGGCCCGGGCCCTCGTCCGCGATGCTGATCACACCGTACGAGCCCTGCCGGCTCATCGTGATGTCGATCTTCCCGTCGGGCGCGTACTTCTGGGCGTTGCCGAGCACGAGAAGAAGGCACTGCCGCAGCCGCAACGGGTCGCCCTGCACGGTCAGTCCGCACGGCGCCGTGACCGCCGCGCGCTTCGCCACCGACGGGATGCTGCGCAGGGTCCGGCGCAGCAGCGGCTCCAGTTCGACGGGGCGCACGGTCGTCGCGGGCGGCGCGGTCGGGTCCGGTCCGACGACGTGCACGAGGTCGGCGATGACGCGGTGCATCATCTCCTCGGAGTCCAGGATCGCCCCGAGTGAGGCCGCCACCATCTCGTCGTCGGGAAGGACCTCCTCGAGCAACTGGCCGTGCCCGCGGATCGCGGTCAGCGGGCCGTGCAGCTCATGGTGCGCCGACGTCATCAGCAGGTGCCGCGTGTACTCCACCTGCCGCTGCGCCGACTCGTCCACGAACACCGCGGTCAGCAGGCCGGGGGCCGCGGTCTCCGGCGGAGCCGAGCACGACACCCCGATCCACGACGAACGCCCCCCGCGTGTGGTCAGCCGGACGCTTTCGCGGAGCCCGGGGGCCAGACCCACGGCGCCCTCCTCGCCGGTCAGGGTGAACAGGTCCTCGGGGCGCCGGCCGAGGGCGACGTTCGCGGTCACGCCCACCATCTGGGCCATCGCGACATTCCAGACGACGATCGAGCCTTCCCCGTCCAGGGCGAGGACGGCGACGTCCGTATGGTCGACGACCGCGCTGAGCCTGGAACGCTCGGCCTCGGCGCGGTGAGCGGCATACGCCTCGTCCCGGAGCGTGCCCAGCGCGCGCGCCGCCCTGTTCACCGCGCGGCCCAGTACTCCGGTGCTCGTCCAGGCGGCCAGGTAGCGGCCGCCCAGCCGGGTCCAGCCGAGCAGCAGGTAGCCGGCGTCGAGCCCGTCAGGGGTGCGAATCGGGATGTGCACCCCGGCCCGCCAGCCGTTCGGGAGCACGCCCCGCGGGATGCACCCGGCCGTCCGGTGGGAGAGGCGCTTGAAGGACTCATGGGCACAGGGCGTTCCGGTGCGGAGGGCGTCGACGTCGGCGGACGCTTCGGTCCACACCTCTCCGCCGGGCAGCGTGATGTACAGCCACAGCCCGTCGGCACCGAGGATCCGCCGCAGGTCGCCGGTGAGCGGCACCAGATCCTCGCCGGTCACCCGGTGCGCCGCTCCCAGGTGCGGCAGTTCGAGCAGTCGCTCCGCGATGCGCAGCGCCTTCGACCGGGCGGCCAGGACGCCGGCGCACAGCAGGACGGCACCGACCGAAGCCAGGACGAGCAACCCCCAGAGCGCCTGTTCCGAGCCCATCGCCTTCAGCACCAGCATCGCGGACGCGCCGGCGGTCACCGCCCACGCCAGCGAGACCATGGCAGGTGCGGTCCGCTCCGACCGGCACGTGATGATATCGATCAGCATGGTGACGGCACGGGCAGGGCTCGGGCCACGGGACTGTCAGGGTGAAGGAGGACGGTCGCTGTCACTGAAGTCATAGCGGGGTTCGTTTCTGGGTCGATGCCAGACGTCGTCGGGTGCGGGCATCAAGCCGAGGGGAGCGACGGCGGGCCGACGGTGCGGGGACCGTGGCCGAAGCCGAGACCGGCGGCCCGCGCGCGGGGTGAGCGGACCGGCCGGACTCGGCCTCGGCCATCGATCACCGAGTATCGTCGGTCGCGGTTCATCCGGGACAGGGCTGCTCGGGGATCCTGCCCCGAACCGAAAGACAGGCGTCACGAAAACCGAAGTCCGGCCGGGCCGGCATGCCAGCCGGGACCGGCCGCGGGGGAGCTCAGTCAATGGCGACGAGCGGGGCGACAGTGAAGGGAGGCCCATGAGGTATCACTCCTGGACCACCGACAGCACCGAGACCTACCGCGATCTCTCCGACAGCATGCTGCCGATGGACCACCGTTTCCGGCCCGGGGACTGGCACGCCGACCTCACCGTCCAGGAAAGCGGCGGCTACCGGCTGCTGCACTGGGACCAGGTCGGCGACCGGCTCGCCGCGCGCACGCCTTCGCACGTCCGGAGGTTCCCGGCCGACGAGATCTACTGGATCGTGGGGCCGGAGCACGGCGTCTACACCGTCAGTCGCGGCCAGGGCGAGACACGGACCGTGCCGGGGCAGGCCTCCGTGATGGGCCTGGACGAGTCCTGCGTGCTCTCCGTCCCGCAGTCCAAGGCGTACGCGTTCCAGGTGCCGCGCCCGGAGATCGACAACCACGTGAAGTCGTCCGCCCCGCTGTGCCTCGTCCTCGATCTGAACAACGGTCTGGGCCGGATCATCAGGGCGCTGGTCGCGAGCACCCACGCCGAACAGGGCAACCTGTCCGACCTGGAATTCCACGCGGTGTGCAATCGGATCACCGAGCTGTTCTGCATGGTCGTGCTCAAGGACATGAAACCGTCGGAAGGCCACCTCGCCGAGGTCGCCCAGGTCGTCCGGCAGCACGTGCGGCAGCGGATCGGCTCCGGCAAACTGCCGCTCGACAGCGTGGCGCGCGAGCTCGGCTGGTCGCCGCGCCAGCTGCGCAACGCCCTCAACCAGGTCGGCACCACCTATCGCGACCTGCGCCATGAGGAGACGCTGCGCGCCGCCCGGGACCTCCTCCAGGACCCGGCCTCGGCCGAGCTGGGCATCGGCGAGATCGCCGCCCGCGTCGGCCTCACGCCCGCCTGGTTCTCCTCGGCCTTCAAGAGCCGCTACGGCGAGATGCCGCGCGAGTTCCGCCGCCGCAGACTCGCCGAAGGCCCCGACCGCGCCGAGGGCCCGCCGCCCGGTTCCCCGTAGGACCTGGTCGGGCCGGCCGATCGCGGGTCCGGGCCCGGTGCCGGGGTCGGTGCCTGATTTCGGCGCCTATAGGATGATCTCGTGGCACGGGTGCTCGTGGTAGATGACGACCCGCGACTGGTGAAGGTGGTCGCGAGCCTGTTGTGGAAGCGGAACCACCAGGTCGAGTCCGTGCCCAACGGGAAGCTGGCCCGCCAGGTCCTGCGCGGGGGCGACATCGACATCGTCCTGCTGGACGTGAACCTGCCCGACGTCAACGGCATCTCCCTGCTGCACCAGCTCCGCGAGGAGGGCGACACCACTCCGGTCATCCTGCTGACGGTCCGCACCGAGGTGCAGGACCAGGCGCTCGGGCTGCGGCTCGGCGGTGACGACTACATCGTGAAGCCCTTCAATCCCGAGTTGCTGCTCGCCCGGATCCAGGCCGTGCTGCGGCGCAGCGCGCGGGGCGCCGCCGGGCGCCCCGCGCGCCGGCAGAGCGAGCAGCTGGAGATCCCGCCGGTCGTCATCGACCTCACCGCCCGGCAGGTGCTCCGGGACGGGGTCCCCGTGCGCCTGACCCCGCTGGAGTACGCCGTCCTGGAGGTCCTCGCGACCAACCGCGGGAGAGCGGTGTCCAAGGAGGAGCTCATGCAGAGCGTGTGGGGCACCGGCCGGGGTGCCTCCCGCACCCTCACCGAGCACGTCTCCCGGCTGCGCCGCAAACTCGGTGATGGACTGATCTCCACCCAGAGCGGCTACGGGTACCTCATCCCGGCTCCCGGAGAGTCCGCGACCACCGACCGGTGAGCGACCGGACGGGGGTGCGCACCGGAACGGCAATGCGCGAGCACCAACGATCCAACGAGCGATCCCCGCGAGATCAACTTCTTGCCAACGAGTGCGCGGCGGGCCGGCCGCCGCGGGCGTCCGCGGCGTGAGTCGCTGACCTGCGGGTTCGCCGGGCCGCCGGCGCGGTGCCGGGCACCGCCCGGGTGGCGGGCCGTCCCGCGGGGTGCGGAAACCGCGGAAACAAGTCAACGATGGTCTCCTGACAGGCCTTGTTTCGGTCATGGTCGCGTCGGAGATCTTCTGTGCCACGAGCTGGAGAGTTTGATGGACAACGCGCAGCCGGCCGATGAGAAGCGTGCCGCCGCGGACGAGTTCCGCGCCCGCAACGACGCTCTCTTCGCGCGCCGCAAGGAGCTCCACGGCCAGATCACGGAGTTGCGGGCACGGATCGACGCGGGTTCCGGCGACACGTCGGCGGAGGTCGCGTTGCGCAAGGCCGAGCGCGACTTCGACGACCTCACCTACGAGATCCTGACCGCCAACTACGGGCTCGTCCGCCAGTACGTCGCCATGTTCACCACCAGGTCCGTCGAGCACAGCGAGGACTTCGAGAGCGCCGGCAAGGTGGGGTTGCTCTGGGCCATCTCCTCCTACGATCCGGCGCGCGGGTCGTTCTCCAGCTGGGCGTTCAAGCCGATCCAGCGGGAGGTGCTGCGGGCGGTCCGGGACGCCGACCACGCCAACCTCACCCTCGGCGACTTCGAGAAGCGTCCGGCCATCCTCGCGGCGGAGCGCGGGTTCATCGAGGAGCACGGCGCCGACACCCCGGTGGACTACGCCGACATCGCCGGGCGGGCCGGGGTGACCGAGGCGCAGGTCCGCCGGGTCCTGGCCCCGGCCCGGCTGGAGAGCCTGCAGTCGCCGCACCGGGGGCAGGACGAGGACGTCGTCGCCTGGGAGGACCGGCTGACCGACCCGTCCCTGAACCTGGAGGAGGAGGTGCTGGTCCGCTTCCACCTGCGCGCCCTCCTCACCGAGGGGCTGCCGCGCCTCGACGCCCGTGAGCGGTACGTGCTGACGCGGCGGTTCGGCTTGGACGGCGGCCGGGAGCAGTCGCTCCGCATCCTCGGTGAGCAACTCGGGTTGTCCCGTGAGGGCGTCCGGCAGATCCAGCAGAAGGCGTTGGCCAAGCTCAAGGGGCCCGTCGCGGGCACGGTGTGAGCGTGCCGCCGGCGGTGAAGGGCGTCGGCGAGGTCTTCGGCGCGGGGGCGCGGCTCGGGAAGATCCGGGGATCGACGTCGGTTGGCAAGGTCGCGGAGGCATCGTTGTACGATCCGTGTCCGCTCGTTGTGAACACCGTGCGCGTGCAGGGCGAACTTCGAGGGACGAAGTCCGGTTGCGGGCTTGCCGATCCGCGCGCGCACGGACGTTAGAGGGAGAGGGCTCGCGCCATCGGAGTGGGGTGGATCAGCGACGCTGGGACGCGCAGGTTGCGGATGAGAGGAACAAGACGGTGTCAACGATTCCGAGGTATCTCGGTCTGGAGCCTCGGCTCGTCAGCGCGACGGTGACCCCGAACGCCGCATCCGGCGGGCGGGCGGAGCTCCGCCCCGCCGCCCCCGAGTCGCCGTCCGGTCGCACGTGTTGAGGTACGCGGGGCCGGCGCTTCCGGTCCTCGTGCACGCGCGTACGGGCTCCCCGCCGACCGGGGTCGAGGACCTGGAGTGCGGCGACGGGTCGCCCCCGGACCGGGACGCGCTCGTCGCGGCGGGCCAGGCGCTGACGTGGCAGTCCCCGTTCACGCTTGGATCGGTCCTGGCGGTGCCGCTGACGCGGGCGTCCGCCGTGACGTTCGACCATCCCGAGCTGGCGGGGGTGGACCGGTGGCACGACCGGTTCCTCCGGGGGTTCGCCCACCGGATGGCGATCGAGCTCACCATCGCCTCGGTGACGGCGGAGCTGGTCGGCGAGACGGCCGAGGCGCAGCCGGCCGAAGCGCAGCCGGGCGAGGACGTGCGGATGCTCGGCTCGGCGATCACGGGCCTCGGCCAGCTCCTCAAGGACATCGGCGGCGTGCGCCGGCCCGAGGAGTGCAAGAGCATGATCGTGGCCGACACGATGCGCACCCATGACGTGCTGCTCGGCGGGCTGGGCTCCCAGGAGGTGTCGGTACGGCGGCACGGGGCGTTCGCGGTGCACACCGTGCGCTCGGTGCCCCGGCGCCCCGAGCGCTGCGACCTGGACGGGGCGCGGGCGCAGGTCGGGCTGCCGTGGCCGACCCGGGTCGGCGGCGGGATCGGCGAGGACCTCGGGCTGGCGCGCTGGCGGTCGACCATGCAGGCGCACGGCCACCAGGTGTGGTCCCGGCTGGAGGAGCGGGACGCCCTCGTCACGGAGTTGTGGCTGCGCGATCCCGCCGAGGCGCCGGGATGAGGTACCCGTAGCCGCTGCGGGTGACGATCAGGTCGTCGCCGAGCTTGCGGCGCAGCCGGGAGATGTGCTCGGCGAGCGTCCGGGACACGCCGCGGCTGGTGCCCCACACGCGCAGCATGAGCTCCTCCTTCGACACCGCCCGGCCACGGTTGATCGCCAGGAACTCCAGCAGGGCGTACTCCAGCGGCGCCAGCCGCACCGCGGCCCCGTCCCTGGTCACCTGCCGCCGGGCGAAGTCGATGAGCACGGAATCGATCTTCATCGTGTCGCCGTGCGCCTCCTCGGCCCCCGGCGAAGCGCCCGCCGCGCTGCGCCGCAGCACGGCCTCGATGCGGGCGAGCAGCACCTCGGGGTTGAACGGCTTCGGGACGTAGTCGTCCCCGCCGAGTTGCAGCCCGAGCGCCTGGTCCTGCGCCTCCGAGCGGACGGTCAGCAGGATGACCGGGGTGGTGTCGTCCTCCTCGCGCAACTGGAGGATCAGCGACATGCCGTTGATGTCGGGAAGGTTGACGTCCAGCAGGATGATGTCGACGTCGCCGCGGCGCAGCACCTGGCGGGCCAGTTCGCCGTTGGGCACCGACTCCACCTGGTGGCCGTGCCTGCGCAGCAGGCTGGCGACGACCTTGACCAGCCGCGGATCGTCGTCGACGACGAGTACTCGTGCCACGTGTCAATGGTATATCCGACGAAGACTCCAAGATCAATTCATCGTCAAGTGAGTGGTGGAGCCGTCCCGCTTGCGCTATGGCCGACCGTGGGCGGACACGGCCGGAGGCCCGTGCGCGGATGCTGGTAGGCTCTCCGGCCGTACGAGTCGGACGGTGCCGGGCGGTGGAGCAGCAGGTGCGGGTGCTGATCGTCGAGGACTCCAGGGTCGGTGAGCTGCTCCGCGTGATCCTGGAACGCGAGGGCCACGACCCGGTCGTCACCGAATGCGGCGAGGACGGCTGGACGGAGCTCAACGACCCCCGCCGCCCCGAGCTGCTCATCCTGGACCGCATGCTCCCCGACATGGACGGCGCCGATCTGCTGGCCCGCATGCGCCTCGACTCCCGCACCGCGCAGGTGCCGGTGCTGGTGCTGACGGCGGCCGCGCAGGCGTCCGGCGACCTTGACGACGGCGTCCGGACGCGCGTACTCGGCAAGCCCTTCGAGCTCAGCGAGCTGAAGCAGGTCATCTCCGCGCTCACCGAGCACTGATCGCGGCGAGGACCCCGCCCGCCGCGCCCGCCGGGCCACCGGGGCCGGGCGGTTCAGCCGCTCCGCTTGACGCGGTGGGTGCAGACCGGCTTGGCCTGGGCGACCCGGTCGACGTCCACGACGGCGACGACGGTCAGGCAGTAGTCCACGCCCGGGTTCAGCGCGGTGACCTCGACCTTCGTGGTCCCCGGCGGTGTGCTGGCCAGCGTCGTGGGCGGACGTCCCGTCGGCCCGCCGACCACGTAGTGCGAGGCCCGGCCCCCGCTGCGGTCCTGCCAGGTGACCTGGATCGAGATCCGGCCGTCCACGATCCGCAGCGCGCCGGGCGTGTACTGCTTGACCGGGCGCACCGCCGTCGGGGTGGACGAGGGGGCCTTGGGGGACTTGGGCGCGGGAGGCGGAGCGGCTTGCGAGGACTGCGGCTTCGCCGACTCCGGCGGCGGCGCGGCCTTCGTCGGTGAGGGCTCCGGCGAGGAGCCCGCCTGGGTGCGCCCTTCGTCCGACCAGTCCCCGCCTATCAGGCCGGCCGCGCCGATTCCGACCGCGATGACCACGACCACCACCAGGGCCATCAGCACGCCCCTCCGGCCGCTTCGGCCGCGATCGCGGGGATGCGGAGCCGGAGGTGCCGGCGTGGTCTGGGGCCAGCCGGCGTGGTCGGGCTCCGGCGGGGGCTGGGTCCAGGCCATCGGGTCGGGCTCGGGCGCCGGGGCGGTCTGGGGCCAGCCGGCCTGGTCGGGCTCCGCCGGAGGTCGAGTCCAGGTCTCGGGCTCGGGCGCCGCCTGCGGGGGCCAGACGGCCTGGTCCGGTTCCGGCGCGGGTTGTGTCCAGGTCGCGGATCCGGGTTCGGGTTCGGATGCCGGCTGAGCCCAGGTCTCGGATTCCGGCTCTGGTGATGCCTTCTCCCATGCGGGCTCCAGCGGCTGTTCCACCACGGTGGGCGGCGCGGGGGCCGGGGGCGCGCTCTCCTCAAGCGCATCGATGAACTCCGGCGCGCCGTCCCCGGGCGGCGTCTCCTGGGGGTCCCGAACGTCCCGGACGACCGGGAACTCCTGGACGTGGAAGTCCTGGACCCGGACCTCCCCGACCTCCTGGACCTGCCCGACCTCCTGGACCTGCCCGACCTCCTGGACCTGCCCGACCTCCTGGACCTGCCCGACCTCCTGGACCTGCTCGACCTCCTGGGACTCCCAAGGTTCCGGAGGAGGCTCGGGATGCAGGTCGGGCGCGGACTCCAGGCCGGGTGGCGCGGGGCTCGCCGGACGGGCGACGCCGAGGGCCGCCAGCAGGTCCGACAGGCTCATCGGCCGCGCGCTCGTGACCACGTCCTCGACGAACCGGTCGCCGCGTTCGCTGAAGAAACCGTGGACGAGCACGGTGAACCCGCCGGCCGCCAGCCCGTTGGCCAGGTCGGGGACCCGGGTCTCGGGGATGTCCTCGTCGAAGCCCGGCGTGAACAGGAACGCGGCCGGTGGCCGCACCCTGCCGCTCTTGGAGAGCTCCCGCAGCTCGGTCGCGGAGGCGACGTCGAACACGGCCGGGAATCGCCCCGTCTCGCGCAGCTTCTGCGACAGGCCGGCGTCGCCCGTCACGACAAGGTTCGGCGCGGTAGTCATCACGTTGTCCTCGGCGCTCTGGTGATCGGCCGGACCGGCCTCGGCCCGTGCCTCTCGCTAGTAGGGACAGTGCGGGTAGTAGAGACAGTGCGGGCAAGTGACGATATGGCCATACCGGATCGGCGGTTCACCCGACCGTCACAAGATTCGGTCGTGCGCATCGCCCGTTCCTCCGGACAGTCAGTCGTGGAACCTCTGGTGCGATGTGACGACGCGGGGTGAATCGCGGGTGGGAACTGAAGAGGCGCCTCCTGAAGAGCGGAAGGCGACCGGGCTGAAGGCCCGGGTGCGCGTCGGTGGCTGGGGCGCGGCCGTCCTGGTCACCGTGGCGCTGGCGGCGACGCTGCTCGGCAGCGGCCGCATCGGTTACGCCCTCGAGGCCTCCGACGGCAGCGCCTGGCTGTGGAGCCGGATGACGGGCGAGGCGGCGCTGGTCGACCCCGGCAACGGCCAGGTGCAGGGGCGCCGCGAGGTGCCCGGCGCCCGCGGCCACCGGGTCAAGGTCACCCAGGACGACCAGCACCTGCTCATCCACGATCTGGAGACCGGGCGCGTGTCCTCGCTCGACCTGAGCGGCCTCGGGCTGTCGGGTCGGCTGGACGTCGGCACCCGCGGCGACCCCCACCTGGTGGTGAGCGCCACCGCCGCCGCCCTGATCGAGCGCACCACCGGCGCGGTGCGGGCGCTGGACCCCGCCACGCTGCGCCCCGTGGGCCCCGTCCTGCGACTGCCGGGGCCGCTGGTCGGCGGCGAGTTCGACGCCGCCGGACGGCTGTGGGCGGCGGTGCCCGCGCAGGGGACCGTCGTCGCGCTGAAGGTCTCCGCCAAGGGCGCCGAGGTCGCCGTGACCAAGGAGGCCGCCGAGCCCGGGCACGACCTCGCGGTGACCGTGCTCGACCAGGGCGCGCTGGTGATCGACCGCAGCGGCGACGACCTCGTGGTCGCGACCGGCGACGACGTCCGGCGGCTCACGGCGCCGGTCCCGCTCGCGGGCGCGATGGTGCCCGAGCGCACCCACGGCGCCCTGGCCGCGATCACCGTTCCCAATGCCGGCAAGGTCGTCACGCTGGACGACGTGGGCGAGGCCGGCGAGGTCGGGGCCTTCCCGCTGCGCGCCCCCGTCCAGGAACCCGCCGTGCCGTTCGCCGGCAAGGTCTACGTGCCCGTCCGGGAGACCGGCCAGGTCCAGGTGTTCGACCAGGCCGGCCGCCAGACCGGCGTGCTGAACATGCCGTCCGGACGCGGCGACCTGGAGCTGCAGGTCCGCGAGAACAACCTGTTCGTCAACGCGCCGGGAAGCCCGGACGCGCAGGTCGTCGGGCCCGACGGCCGGGCCCGCCCGGTCGGCAAGTACCCGACCGGGCCGGGCAAGGGCGGCGACCGCCCGGTCGCGCCGGGCGGCGGCGAGGACAGCCCGCCGCTGATTCCGGCGCCGACCATCGACCCGATCTTCCCGAACCCGACCCAGGCGCCCGTCGAGCCGCCCACCGGGCCGGACCCGGTGACGCCGCCGGCACCGCGCTCGCCCCGGACGACCGCCCCGTCCGCGCCCAGGCCGCCCGTCCCGCCGCAGAGCCGGGAACCGGAGACGCCCGCCACGCGCTCTCCGTCGACCGCACCGGCGCCGGGGCCGTCGACCACGCGGCCGTCCACCCGGCCGTCCACGAGGCCGTCCACCACGAGGCCCTCCACCAGACCCACCACGACCAGGCCCTCCACGCCGACGACCCCGACCAGGAAGCCCACGCCCCGGCCGACCACCTCCAAGCCGAAGCCCAAGCCCACGCCGAAGCCGACCGCCACCCGCAACCCGTACACGCCGCAGCAGGTCTGCAACTCCGGTTCGGGCGGCAACTACGTCGTGCAGCGGTCGATCTCGTTCACCGGCGGGCGGGTCTACCAGCTCTACAGCTCCAGCACCAAGAAGAACTGCGCGGTCACGATGAAGACCGCGAACGTCGGCAAGGGCACGAGCGTCTTCGTCCGGCTGGTGGAGCAGAAGGGCGGCGAGGTCGGTAGCGACTCCGGCACGTTCAAGTACTACGCCGGCCCGGTGTACGTGTCGGCGTCAGGCGTCTGCGTCCGCGTCTCCGGTGGCGCGTCCGGCGCCAGCGCCTCCAGCGGCTGGGGCAACTGCGGCTGACATGAGGAAGGACCGAACGTGAGCACCACTGTGGCCGAGGCCGGCGCGATCAACGGCGAGGACGCGATGCTGGCCGCCGACGCCTTCGCGCGGATGGCGGCGGGCGTCGGCAGGGTCGCGCACAGCGCCCCCGCGACGGTGCGGCTGATCCTCACCGCGTTCGCCACGGGCGGGCACGTCCTGCTGGAGGACCTGCCCGGCATGGGCAAGACCACGCTGGCCCGCGCGCTGGCGGCGGTGACCGGCGGGTCGGTCCGCCGCGTGCAGTGCACTCCCGACCTGCTGCCGTCCGACATCACCGGTGTGACGATCTTCAACGAGCGGACCCGGGAGTTCGAGTTCCACTCCGGCCCCGTCTTCGCCAACGTCCTCATCGTGGACGAGATCAACCGGACCTCGCCCAAGACGCAGTCGGCCCTGCTGGAGGTCATGCAGGAGCGGCAGGTGACCGTGGACGGGACCGCGCACCCGGTGCCCCGGCCGTTCCTGGTGGTCGCCACGCAGAACCCCGTCGACCTGGAGGGCACGTTCCCGCTCCCGGAGGCCCAGCTCGACCGGTTCCTGATGCGGCTGTCGCTGGGGTACCCGGGGGAGGAGGCGGAGCTGTCGCTGATGCGCAACGCGGCCCCGGCCGATCCGGAGACCCTGGAGCCGGTGCTGGACGGCACGGAGGTGGCGCGCCTGAACGCCGTCGCCGAACAGGTCATCTTCGCCGACCCGGTGTACGACTACGTGTTGCGGCTGGCCCAGCGGACCCGCCGGCACACGCGGCTGCGGGCCGGGGTGTCGATGCGCGCGTCCATCGCTCTGTGCCGGGCGGCGCGCATGTACGCGCTGGCCGACGGCCGCGTGTACGTCACCCCCGACGACGTCAGGGCCCTGGTCGGGCCCGTGTGGGGGCACCGGCTGGTACCTCTGGCGGGCATCGCCACCGCGGAGGAGAGCGCCGTGCTGCTGGACGAGGTCCTGGCCGAGGTACCGGTACCGGGGCCGCACGAGAACCGGCGCTAGACCGATGGCAGGCGGCACGACTCGGCTCACCCGCCGCGGCTGGGGGCTGGTCGCCTCCGGGGCCGTCCTCGCGGGCGGCGGTCTCGGCCTGGGCTACCTGGCGCCGGGCGCGCTGGGTGCGCTCGTGTTCCCCACCGTCGGCCTCGCCATGGCGCTGGCCAGGCCGCCCCGCCCGGCGCGGGTGCGCCGCCGTGTCACGGCCACGCGGGTGCGCGCCGGCGAGTCCGTCACCGTCATCGTCGAATCGGACGGCCCCGGCGAGGGACGCGTGACCGCCGCCGAACGCGTCACCGGGCCGGCCGGGACGCTCGTCCTCCCGCTCGGCCCGGCCCGCGCCCGGATCCGCTACGAGCTGTCCGCGCAGCGGCGGGGCTTCCTCGACGTCGGCCCGCTCGACCTCGTCCGCACCGACCCGCTGGGCCTCGCACGGGCCGCCCGGACGGCCGGCGACGAGACCGTGCGGCTCCTCGTGCATCCCCGCCACCACGAGCTCACCGTCCTGCCCGCGGCCGGCGGCGGCGGGCGGGACACCTCCTCGGCGGCGACCCGGGCGACCGAGGGCTCCTTCGCGGGGCTGCGCGAACTCGCGCCGGGCGACGACGTCCGCCGGATCCACTGGCGCACCTCGGCCCGCCGCGGGCGCCTGATGGTGCGCGAGAACGCCGACTCGGCCCGGCCCGGCGTCACCGTGCTCGTCGACGACCGCCACGGCCGGGCGGAGCTGGACGCCCTCGCCGAGGCGGCGGCCTCGATCGTGGTGTCCGGCCCGGACCTCCCGGTCGAGCTGCGGCTGGCGGGCGGCGGGTACTCGCCCCCGTCCGCCGGCGTCACCGCGCACCTGGACCTGCTCGCCGAGGCGACGTCCCGCCCCGACGCCGACTTCACCGCCGCCTGCGCGCGGCTGCGCGCGGGCAGCGGCCGCGCGGTCGTCCTGCTGTCCGCCCGGGCGACCCCAGCGGACATCGCCGCCGCGATGGACGCCCTCGCCACGAGGCGCGTCCTGTCGCTGGTCGCGCTGGTGGGCCCCGCGTCCGGCGCGCAGCCGCCCGCCGCGCCTCCCGGCGTGCGGCTGCTGCAGGCGGACACGGCGGAGGCCTTCGCCGCCGGCTGGAACCGGAGCCGCTGGTGGACGCGGTGAACCGGGGACGGGCCCTGCTCGCCGCCGCCGCGGTGACCCTGGCCGCGGCGGCGTCGTCGCCGCTCCTCGCCGCCGGGTACGAGCGGCCGGCACCGGTGGCGGCCGTGCTGGCCTGCACCGCGATCGCGGCGGTGGCCGTCACGTCGGCGGCGCACCGGCTGCTGCGCGGCCTCGGGCCCATCGCGGTGCTCGCCGGGCTCCCCGTGGCCGCCATCGGGCTCGTCGTGGTGGCCGCCCGGGCTCCCGGGCCGGTGCGGGAGCCGGTGCCCGGGGCGGTGGACGCCCTGCTGCACTCGGGGGCCCGCATCCTGACCACGGCGCCGCACCCCCCGGCGACCGTGGACCTGCTGGCGTTCCCCCTGCTGGCGGTCTGGCTCGCCGGAGCGATCGCGACCGTGCTGCGCCGCGACGGCCGCGTCCTGCCCGCGCTGCTGCCCGGTGCGGTGCTCCTGGCCGGGGCCGCCGCGCTCAACCCGGAGACGGCCGGGGCCGGGTACTGGTCGGCGGCACTGCTGGCCGGGGCCGCCGCGCTGGTGCTGGCCTCTGCCCCGCCCGACGCCCCCGACTCCGCAGCTGCGGGCTTCACCGTCCAGGTACGGGCCCCGGAGGCGGCGCGCGCGCGGCGGCGGCCCCTTCCGCGCGTCGCCGCGGCGGGGACGGCGGTGGCCTGCGCCGTGGCCCTTCCAGGGATCGGCGCGGCGGTCGCCGCGCCCGGCATGCTGGAGTCCTGGCCGGTACGGGCGTCCGATCCGCGCAGGCAGGGCGAGCTCCCCGACAAGCCGCGCGAGGTCCGCAACCCGATGGCCTACCTGTCGGAATGGTCGGCCGCGCCCGATCTGCCGCTGATGACGGTGTCGGGCGGGCGGACGCCGCTGCGCTGGGTCGCGCTCGCGGAGTTCACCGGAACGATGTGGATTCCCGACGCCACCTACACCCCGGCGGGTCCGACCCTGCCGCCCGCCGAGACCGTCCCGCCGCGGACGACCCGGAGCACGGTTCAGGTGAAGGTCCAGAACCTGCCCGGCGACTGGCTGCCGGTCCCCGGCATCCCCACCCGGGTGGACGGGATGGCGGTCGGCCACGACGCGGGCTCCGGCACGCTGCTGTCCCTGAACGGCCCGGTGGCGGGGCACTCGTACACGGCGAGCGGGACCGTCCCCGACTGGACCGGATGGCGGGGCACCGACGCCATGGCCGCCTCCGGAACCGGTTTCGAGCGCTACCTGCGCCTCCCGCCCGGTGCCCCGGCCCGCCTGGACGAGATCGCGCGGAAGGCGGCCGGCGACGGCGGCCCGCACCAGCGGGCGTCGCGGATCGCCGAGTACCTGCGCGACTCCTACACCTTCCGGCCGGGCGTCCCGGGCGGGCACGGCTACGCCAGGCTCGGCAAGCTGCTGGTCCCGCCGGGCCGCCGGGGCGGCGGCGCCACCTCCGAGCAATTTGCCAGCGCGTTCGCGGTCCTCGCCCGGGCCGCCGGGCTGCCGAGCCGGGTGGTGGTCGGGTTCGGACCTGCCCACGACGGCACGACGGTCCGCAGCGGCGACGCGGTGGCCTGGGGCGAGATCTACTACGAGGGCGTGGGCTGGGTCTCCTACGACCCCAACCCGCGCAAGCGCTCGGCCGCGGCCCCGACACCGCGGCCGGGAGACCGGACGACGGACGACGGCACCTACCGCGACGACGGCGCCGGCGACCAGGCGGGCACCGGCGCGCGCGGCGGCGAGGCGCCGCCGGGAGACGGCGGAGGGTACGCCGTCCTGGCCGTCCCGCCGCTGGTCCTGCTCCTGCTCTTCCTGACGATGGTGCCGCTGCTGCGGCTGCGGGCTCAGCGCAGGTCGCTGCAGGGCGCGGCGCGCGAGCGGATCCTGTCCGCCTGGACGGAGCTGCTGGTGGCGATGCGGCTCGCGGGCCTCACCCTGCCCGCGTCCGCCACCACGGCCGACGTGTCGGCGCTCCTCGCGGCGCGGCTGCCGGGCACCGCGCCCGGACCGCTGCGGCGGCTGGCCGCGCAGGTGGACGCGGCGGGCTTCGGCGGCCCGGTCACCCGGCAGGACGCCGCGTTCGCCTCCGCGCAGGTCCGCGCCCTGGCCGCGGGCCTGCGACGCTCCAGCTCACCGCTTCGCCGCCTGGCATGGTGGTCGGACCCGCGCGCACCGCTCTGGTCGGCCCGGCCGTCCCGCCTGACACGGCGGGCGCGGACGGGCCGGGGGAAGTGAGCCGGCGCGCGCTCACGGTATCTGGCTGACCTCGCCCGGGTTCGCGGACGGCCCGGAGACCGCGAGCCTGATCGCCGCCCGGACGCGCGTCGCGGGATTGGCGATCAGCGCGCCCACCTGGCCCTCGGTCGCCATGTCCTCGGCCAGCGCGCCCGGCCGGACACCGACCACGTAGTCGGCCTCCATCGGGGACGCCGCGGTGACGCAGCCGGCGGGCAGTGTCACGTACGAGCCGAGGAAGACCCGGCTGCCCGCCGGTATCAGGGAGGCGAGCGCACGCACCACGATCCGCGCGGCGGGGCCGGTCACGGTCACCGTGCGCATGTGCCGCAGCGCCATCGCGACCTGCGAGAGCTGGTCCTCGGTGAGGACGCCGCCGGCGAGGAGCCAGTCCGCGGTGGGGCCCGGCGGCGGGGTGCGGCTCACGACCACGGCCTCGCCGACCCGTGACACGACGGCGCCCTGGGCGCCCTGTTTCGCCCGGAAGGCCTCCACGGCACGCTGAGCCGTGCCGAGGTCGGGAAATCCGGCGACCCGGTGCATGCCGTTCCGGCCGCAGACGGTCACCTCGGTGCCGTGGACGTGCACCTCGTCGACGCTCTCGTCCCGCCACAGCTCGCCGAGCAGGTGGCAGCCGCTGAGCACGTCGTAGACGCGGCCCGCCATGGCCTCGTCCCCGCCGGTGTGCCGGGTGAGGGCCTCTGTCCAGATCTCGAAGAGCCGCGGCTCGAGCGAACGGGCGATCTCCTCGGCGGCGACCCAGTCCGGGGGCGCCTGCGGGCCCTCCGGCTCCGCCACCGCCTCGGCCGCCCGCGCGGCGACCGGCCGGATCGGCTGCGGCGCCTCCCGCTCGTCCTGCTCCACCCGCTCCTCCTGCTCCACTGGCTTCACTGACTCCTCCTGCTCCACCGGCGCCGCCGACTCCTCGCGCTCCTCCGGTCCCGGCGCCGGAAACTGCACCGTGGCATGCCGGGTGACCTGCGGCGAAGGACGGGAAGGGTCCTCCTCCGAGGGCCGGTCGCCCGCCTCCTCCGCAGGAGGTCCGGGCCGCTCGGCCGGTCGCGGGGAACGCTTGCGGGGGCGCCCGGCGACGAGCTTGTCCCGACTGTCCGGCAGGGTCGGCGCCTCGCCGGTCTCCGGTTCAGTGCCGAGCGTCGCCCAGAAGTCCGTTCCCTTGACGGAAGTGTCGTCCGCTGCCATACCGATTTCCCTCCCCTGAGGAGCTTCACGCCGGATCCGCGACCTCTCGAAACGCGACGCCCTCCACCTCCGACTGTGCGGACGAACACGCTCGCCGCCAGCCGCCGGCGCGGAAAGCGGCAGTTGAGCGGGCCGTCCCACGACCGCGCGGAATTTCTTGCCCGCCGCGGTTGACGATCATCTGGATGCGCGGACGGTTCACCGCATGGCAGAGGTGTGCTCGGAAAGGTGCTCGCCTCGTCGGCTCGGTATCGACCGGCGAGCGACCCATTCGGAGAGGGGGCTCAACAATCATGCAAGTGACGGACGCGGCGCAGTGGACGGCCGCTCCCGAGGGCCCGCCGAACGCGGTCGCCGGCGCTCCCCGGCCGGGTGACGTCCGCGGCGGCCGGTTCCACGCGCGGGCGGTCACACCCGCCCGGCTGGCGCCGCCGCCGACGAGTTCGCTGGGTCTCGCCGGGTACAGCGGCCCCGGCCCCGCCCTCTGGATCTCCTCATGCCACGGGGGAGCCGGCGCCTCCACGCTGGCCGCGCTCATCCCCTTCGGCAGGAGCACCGGACGGTACTGGCCGGCTCCCGACCCGCCCGGGCAGGCCCCGGTGATCCTTGTGGCGCGCACCCACGCCGCCGGCCTCCGCGCGGCCCAGGCCGCCGCCGGGCAGTGGGCCGCGGGTGTACTGCCGAACGTGCGACTGCTGGGGCTGGTGGCCATCGCCGATGCCCCCGGAAAACTGCCGAAGCCCCTGAAGGACCTGCTGCGCCTCATTTCCGGAGGCGTACCGCAGGTCTGGGAGCTTCCCTGGGTCGAGGCCCTGCGCCTCGGCGACCCCCCGGAGCAGGTCAGACTGCCGTCCGCATACGCGCGGCTGGCCCAAGACCTCAATCGCATCATCTCGGAGGACGCACATGCTTGACGCGATGATCTCGTGGACGGCCGATCTGGCGCACCATGTGGTCGCTCTGGCTCCTGTTCCCAAGCCCGACGAAAGCACGGCCCCGCCGGGAGCCGACAAGTTTCAGATACTCCTCGGCTGGGCCAAGTGGGGTGCCTTTTTCTGTTGCGTGGCGGGGTTCATGCTCGTCGGCGCCAGAATGGGAATCCAGCACAAGAGGGGTGAGGGAGGCGGGCACATAGCGAGTCTGGCCATCGTGTCATTCGCCTGCGCCATCATCGGTTCTGCAGTCCTCATCGTCGAGAAGTTCGCTGCGGTCTGATGACGAGGTCCTCTGGTTTCGCGCGTGTGGCCCGCTCTCGGAGCCCGGTGCTTCGAGGCGTATTCGGGCTGCCCGCTGTGATCCTCGGGCTGGGCATCATCCTGTGCGCGATCGCCCTTCCTCGTGGTCCCGTTCCGGAGATGGGTGGGCCGGTCCCTGGCGGGCCGGCCCCGGCGGGACAGACGCAGCGGGTGGCAGCCGTCGGCCTTGCGGTGCCGCTGGACGTGGACTGGGAAAAGACGGATTACATCAAGACCGTGGACCCCGACCCCGGCGGCAGGCTGCAAATACACCCCGGAACCGGTCGGGTGAGAACGTGCGATATCGAGCCGGATAGCCATTACGTGCGCGGCTACGTTTACATAGGCGAAAAACAGGTGGCCACCATGCGCGCGGGTAAGGACGGCGCATGTGACGAGCCCGACAACGGATACAAGCTGCTCGATAATGTCCAATATAAATTCAAGATCTGCTTGGGTTCGAGTAAGGGGATGGGCTACTGCAACACCAGCAACACCGCCAAGTGGCCCAAGGCGGACCGAAATGAAGGTTACTGCGGAGACAATTTCGAGGGCGAGGAACTCGTCAAATGCCAGGGCGGAGACAGTCCTTGTGACCTGATCAAGGGTCAAGCGAAAAAGTACTGCGAAGCTGGTACGGGCGAGAGCAGCACGAAAGAGCTTTGCGAAAACATAACGGACACCATCGCTGGGCTGGATCCGTGCCAAAATTTTCTCTCCACCGAAAAGCCGGACGTGCTCCCGCCTCCTAAAGGGGGTCCTGAAAAATCCATCAGTGACAGGCCCGAGGAGACGCTCAAACTGCGCGGCCACGCGGATAAGGCCTCAGAAGTAGCCGATCCGCTCAGGGTATTGAATGGCTGGTTGGTCTGGTTCGCTCTGGGTGCGTGCATGATCGGACTCATGCTGGTCGGCGGCAACATGGCACTCAAGCATAAGAGGGGCGAGGTCGGCGCCCATGCCGCCGGTCTGGGCTGGGTGATGCTCGCGTGCCTGGTAGTCGGCTCCGGATTGGTGATGGGGCTCGTCTCTCTCCTGTTCGATCCACTCTGAAGCGGAAGCATGCCTCCCCCGGGTCGAGCGTACTCGTGATGCTATTTTCGCAACATGCGGAGGTCTAATGGGCGGTATGTACGGTCCTGGTGATCTTCTTCTCTCCGCGCTCATGCTCATCATGCGTGGAGCGATGGAAGCCTTCCAGATGCTGATGAGCTGGTGGATCGGAGGCTCCTACAATCAGAATTTTGCCGACGAAAAAGGGGCCGGGGGTGTTCTCTATTTTCTGCGAACGCACACTAACTGGCTGGCCACGCTCATGGCGTTCGCCGGGTTCATCATGGCTGCCCTCCGTGCTGCCATACAGCGCAAAGGCGAGCCTTTTCGTGCGGCGTTCTCGAATTTCTTCGAGTTGGCCATAATTGTCCTTATGCTTGCCACGGTGGTGCAACTGGCATCTATTGCGGGCGATAAATATTCCACTTGGATCCTGACGCAATCGGCGCCGAAGGATTCGAACTGGGCCAACCAGTGGGTCAGTGAAATGAATGCCTTTCAGGCGACCGGCAGTATGCTGCTCTTCGGTATCTTCGGGTTCTTCGTGCTGATCTCATCGATCATCCAGTGGGGGCTGATGCTCTTTCGGTCCGCTGCGATGGTGGTGTTGGTAGGGCTGCTGCCCGTACTTGCCGCGTCGCGGTTCACCTCATACGGAGAATACGCCTATAAAAGGGCTCTGGGGTGGCTGGTCTCGTGGTGGGCATACGGTCCAGTCGCTGCGACAGGCGCGGCTGCGGGCCAGCAACTAATGCAGTCCGATTATAAGGCAGATCAATACGCCGGCATGGCTTTTATCGTTGGAATGGTGTTCGCGCTACCGGCGGTCTTCTCTGCCATCATGCCCGCGGTCAGGGACGACAACAATTTCTTCAGCCCGCGTCAGGTCGGTCACTTCATGTTCGGGGGCACCGCTGTGAACGCCGGCAAGCGGAACGGCATCTGGTCTGGCATGACGGACTACATCAACAATCGTAGAGCGAATCCTGGCGGGGCGGCTACCGCCCCAGGCGGCCGTCTCGCTGGTGTCGGTGCCACGCGTGGCGGTGCCCCGGGTGGAGGCGCCACGGTTGGAGGTACCTCGGGTGGAGGCACCCCGGGTGGAGGTACCTCGGGTGGCCGCGGCCCGGTTGGAGGTACCTCGGGTGGAGGTACCACGGTTGGAGGTACCTCGGGTGGAGGTACCTCGGGTGGAGGCGCCACGGGTGGAGGCACCCCGGGTGGAGGCACCCCGGGTGGAGGCACCCCGGGAACGGGCAGGCGGGCTTCGCCCGGGGTCGCTGCTTCCGGTGCTACTTCGAGCCCTGCTCCTTCTTCGGGTGCCGTCCTGGGCGGAGGCACTGGCCACGTTCCGGGGAGCACTCCTCCCGGAGGTCTCAACGGTGGCGCGAATGGTCAGCGGGGAGGCGCGGGCGTGGGCGGCCCGCAGGTCGGCGGCCCCTCGGGCGCGGAGCCCGCCTCTGGCGGCACCTCCGGACTTTCGCTTCCACAGTCCGTTCCTCCGTACGAGCGCGACTCATATGAGTCGACTCCCAAGTTCGACTCCGATTTCCAGCGTCCAAGCCTTGCGGCTGCCATCAATGAATACAAACACCCGAGCGGTGGGGCCATCGCCAGCGGGGGTGACCAGTACAAGCAGGAAGTCCCATCGCTGCGCAGCGCCCTCAACCAGGTGAGAGGCCCGAGCGGCGCTAGCTAGGTCAAAGGAATGAGGTGAGCGGAAATGGCATCCGAGTATCACGAGCCCACGTACGGAAACTGGCGTAAACCGGTCTCCCCGGGAATCGGGCGGCTGGGCCTGGCCGGCACCCTGATCCTCATGGTGGGGCTCATCGTCGTCACCATGATGGCCATGGTGTCGACGCTGGCCGCCCTGATCAGTGCGGTGCTGCTGGGGCTGGCCATGCTTCCGCTGGTCATCCAGGACCAGCACGGGCGGACCGCGCTCCAGTCGGCCACGGCCCGGTTGAACTGGTGGTGGGGTCGTTCGCAGGGCTGGCATCTCTACCGTTCGGGGCCGCTGAGCGTCATCCCGTTCGGGTCGTGCCGGCTGCCGGGGCTGCTCGCCGCGTCCCGGCTGGTGGAAGGCCGTGACTCCTACGGGCGGCCGTTCGCCCTGGTCGTGATCCCGTCCACCCGGCACTACACCGTTGTGTTCGAGTGCAACGCCGACGGGGCGGCGCTGGTCGATCAGAGGCAGGTCGACGCGTGGGTCTCCCACTGGGGACACTGGCTGGCCTCGCTGGGCTACGAACCGGGTCTGGTCGGCGCGAGCGTCACTATCGAGACCGCCCCCGACCTCGGCCATCGCCTCCGGGAAGAGATCCACTCCCACACCGATCCGAACGCTCCGGCGCTGGCCCGGGCGGCCCTGGAAGAGATCGTCTGGAACTACCCCGTGGGCAGCGCACGGGTCTCCACCCGCATCGCCGTCACCTATGGGGCCCTACCGCATGCCGGAGGCAAGCGCCGCGACCAGGACGCCATGGTGCGGGAGATCGGGATGCGCATCCCCGGGCTGATCTCGGGGTTGGAGATGACCGGCGCCGGGGCCGCTCGCCCGATGACCGCCGCCCAGCTCGCCCGCGCCGTGCGGCTCGCCTACGACCCCGGCGCGCAGTCGAACCTGGACGCCGCCGAGAATGCGGAAGCGCCCTGGGAGGACGCAGGACCGGCCGCGGCGCAGGAAGCGTGGGACCACTACGTCCACGACAGCGGCCATTCCATCACCTGGGGCATGACGGAGGCGCCGCGCGGCGAGGTGCTGTCCAACGTGATGACCGGTCTGGTGGCCCCGCACCATGACATCGCGCGCAAGCGCGTCACCTTTCTCTACCGGCCGCACGATCCGGCCTCCGCGGCCCGGATCGTGGAACGGGACCGCAAGGACACGCGCTTCCGTCTCGACGGAAACACCAGCGCGGCGCGGAACGAGATCGACGTCATGAAGAGCGATCAGTCGGCCATTGAGGAGGCCCGGGGCGCGGGGGTGACCCGGTTCACCGTCCTCGTCACCGCCACCGTCCGTTCGGCCGAGGAACTGTCGGTCGCCGCGGCGGCCGTCGACACGCTCTCGGCCCCGGCGCGCCTGCGGTTGCGGCGGATGTACGGGGCGCAGTCGTCGGCGTTCGCGGCGGCTCTCCCGCTGGGCGTCGTCCTGCCCGATCACCTTCAGGTCCCCGCGCTGGTGAGGGAGTCCATGTGAGCAGGGGCAAGACGAAGCCGGGCAAGGACGCGGAGAAGCCCGGCAAGGACACGAAGAAGTCCGGCAAGGCCGAGCCGAAACCCGGTTTCAGGGGCTTCAGCCGCCGCGGCGGAGGGCGCGCCTCCTACGTGGAGATGCCTTCGGAGTGGCGCGGGACCACCGTCCAGGTGTGCGGGATGTGGCCGTTCGGGGCCGGGTCGGGAACGCCGATGATCGGTGTGCCGCTCGGCCGGGAGCTGACCACGGGGGCGGCCCTGTGCTGCGATCCGATCTCGTGGTTCCAGCGCGCCAACCTCATCCACAACCCGTCGGCACTTGTGCTCGGCAAGCCAGGGCTGGGCAAGTCGACCATGATTCGCCGGATGCTGCTGGGACTCGTCGGGCAGGGCGTGTTCCCCATGGTCCTCGGCGACCTCAAGCCCGACTACGTCGACCTGATCCGGGCGATGGGCGGGCAGATCATCAAGCTCGGCCGCGGCCTCGGGGCGTTGAACGTGCTCGATCCCGGAGCGACGGCCGCCGCCGCGGCCATGCTTCCGGAGCAGGCGCGGGTCAAACTGGTCGCGGACGCGCACGGCCGGCGGCTGAACATGGTCGCCGCGCTGCTGACGGTCCTGCGCGGCGGCCCGATCGCCGACACCGAGCGCACCGTCCTCAACGCTGCCCTGCGAGTGCTGGACGAGCGTCACCCCGGCGTGCCCGTCCTGCCGGACCTCATCAGGGTGATCGACGAGGGACCGGAGCGGCTGCGCTCCGTGACCCTCGCCCGCGGGGACGACGCGCGGTACCGCGCGGCCGTCGACCCGCTGCACGCCTCGCTGCTCGGAGTGCTGGACGGCCCGATGGGGGAGGCGTTCTCGCGGCACACCACCACCGCGATCGACCTGAACAATCCGGGCGGCGTCTGCATCGACATCAGCGGGATCGACGACGCCGACGCCGAACTCCAGGCGGCCGTCCTGCTGGCCTGCTGGTCGGACGGGTTCGGCGCGGTGGAGGCCGCGCACGCGCTGGCCGACGAGGGGCTGGCGCCGCGGCGGCACTTCTTCGTCGTCCTGGACGAGTTGTGGCGGGTCCTGCGGTCCGGACGCGGCCTGGTGGACCGGGTCGACGCCCTCACCCGCCTCAACCGGCAGCGCGGCGCGGGCCAGGTGATGATCACGCACACCATGGCCGACCTGCTGTCACTGGCCGATCAGGCCGACCGGATGAAGGCCAGGGGCTTCGCCGAACGTGCCGGCATGGTGATCTGCGGCGGGTTGCCGCAGGCGGAGATGCCCATGGTGAACGAGGTGGTCCGGATGTCGTCCGTCGAGGAACGCATGATCGTCGACTGGTCGACGCCGCCCTCCTGGAACCCCGACATGAACCGGGACAGCGAGCCCCCAGGACGGGGCAGGTTCCTCGTCAAGGTCGGCGGCCGCCCCGGCATCCCGTTCAAGGTGGAGCTCACCTCCGTCGAAATGGAGGTCAACGACACCAACAAGCGCTGGACCAACTCGACCACTATGCCCGGCGCACACGCCGTCTGACCGGTCGGGCCGGCCGACCCGGTCTTCCCGCAAGGCGGCCTCGTCCTTGCGGGAAGACCGGGGACATCTCAGCTCCGCGGCCGGGAGTCCCGCTCTTCCGCGGTGATCGGGTCCGGGGCGGGGCCCGCCCCGGCCGCCTGCTGCGCGACGCTCCGCTCGATCATCTGTTCAGCGGCCTTCTTGCCCTGGGCGATGACGTCCCCGTCCTTGCGCTTCCACCACGGGGTGAGCCACATCTCCACGGGACGGGCCGTGCCCGCGACGACCACCGCGCGGCCGAAGGGCATGGTCCTGAGCTCCTCGGGACGCAGCACCTGCTGGCCGTGGTCCTTGCCCACGAGACCGGAGAGCTCGTCGAGGTCCTTGGTGCTTCCGGCGCCGCCCGAGACGATCTTGATCGACGAGTTCTCCCACAGGCGGGCGGCACCGTCCCCGCCCCATCGGGCGCGCGCGTCCGCCAGTGAGGTCAGGTAGACGTGGACGGCGATGGAGTAACCACCCGACTCGCCCATGTACATGGGGAGACCGCCCAGCGGGCAGATGTCGGTGGCCTGGTTCAGCTCGAAGGTCAGCGGCGGGTCGAGGCGTCCGGTCGGGTTCTTCATGGCCGTACCGCGGGCGCTCCGGAAGTACTGCTCGATGATCGTGGTGACGACCGGCGCGATGCCGCCCCAGTCGGGCTGCTGCTTCCCGACGAAGTACAGGGTGTTGCGCCCCTTCAGGAACTTGATGAAGTCGAACTCCTCACCGGGGGGCGGCGAGCAGTCCTCCAGCACGTTCGGGTGTGAGAAGCAGTGCATGACCTGGATGACGGTGGACCAGGACCGGTGGGAACTCCGCTGGAACTCCAACTGCGCCGCGTACCCCGGAGCGGCCTTCTCACTGGTGCGCAGGATCTCGATGGCCTCGTCGGGATCGGCGTCGTGGACCCAGTCCATCACCCGGCGGAAGTTGACCTTGCCGATCGCGCCGGCGTGCAGCAGGCAGCGGATGATGGTCAGCACCCCCGTCAGGTGGGTCCCCTCCTCGGAGATGCTGAACTGGCTGGACTGGACGAGCGTCGCCGACCGGACCGCGCACACGTTCGGGTCCTCGCATCCCTGCAACGGTGACCAGCGCATCCGGTTCGGCCATCCGGTCCAGTTGTACGGGTCGAACACGTACACCTCACCGACCTGCGCACGGGCCATCACGGTGTTGATGAACGTCTCGCGCCGGGTGGAGGTGACGATGCAGGGGCCGGGCGCGTCGATGGTGAAGGGCGTGACGAAATGTACGTCCTTTCCCTGCCTCGGTGCCGAGACGATGACCGCGGTGTCCTCGATCGACGCGTACAGCTTCCGCCGGGACCTGACGTCGCGTCCGAGGTAGAAGCCCACGTCCTCGGGCTTCACGTCGCGCGGGGACATGGCCGCGGTGGACGGCCGGACCTGGGGCGCCTTGCGCAGGGCGGTCTGGGCACTCAGGAGCTTCCGCACCTCCCAGCCGGACGCGTACCCCAGGCGCATCCGTCGGACGGGGCGGTGGCGCCGCACGTTCAGCAGGACCCGTACCGCGAAGACGACGAACACCGTTGCCAGGGCGAGCAGCACGATGAGCAGGAAGAAGAACATCACGGAGGACCCGATCGCGGCGGCCGCCGCGGGCGGCCACGCACTCTGCGGATCGCCGGGACTTCGCACGAAGTTGTAGGCGATCTGCAGGGCGTCACTGGGACTCGAGTCAGGCCAGCCGTGCCCGGTGAGAAGGCCGGACAGTTGGCCCGCGAGCCAGATCAGGAAGCAGGTCGCGCC
Organism: Actinomadura sp. NAK00032; assembly: GCF_013364275.1. Classification (NCBI taxonomy): domain Bacteria; kingdom Bacillati; phylum Actinomycetota; class Actinomycetes; order Streptosporangiales; family Thermomonosporaceae; genus Actinomadura; species Actinomadura sp. NAK00032. The sequence goes on from NZ_CP054932.1 coordinate 1,132,836, forward strand.
GCCCATCAGAAAGGCCGCGAATCCGAGACCGATCAAGCAGCCGTAAACTTCATCGTCATCGTTACTGCTCACGAAGGCTCCTCATGTCATTACCAACCCGTACGCGGTCCCTCATATTCGCGATTCAGTTGTCGTTGACCGCGGAAACATTGGAGACCCGCCAGGGAGCGTGCCGGGACGACCTGGTGAGCTCCATGTAGACAACAAAATTGTGGGGGTCGCCCCGCCAGCCGTCCCGGCCCGTGGGAGTCGTGCGCAACTGCCACTGCCGATAAGCGGTGGTCGCCCCATCGGACGGGGCGCCCTCTTCCGGCTGGATCGGTTTGAGATGTACCGCGATATAGGCCCGGTGCCGGCGCCATTCCTCGGGGATGTACTGCACGGGTTCCGTCGCCACCTCCGCCTTGTAGTCGGCGGTGAGATAGCGCGCCGCACGGAGTTTGGCGTCTCGCAGCCCCGTGTCGGAGGTGCTGTCGACCCTGTACATCACGGTGAGGGCCGCCTTCGCCAATGCGGTCGCGTTCCGTCCGTCGGCCCGGTCGGGAGTCGGGAGATCGCCGGGCGGACTGCTGGTCGGCGGCACTGACTCCGCACCGGTCACCGGAATGCTTCTCGCCGCACCCGGAGTGCTCGGCGGCGCGTCGGACCCACTCCGTTCGCCGGCGCCGCTGCAGCCGACCGCAAGGACGGTGATGCAGACGACCCAACAGGCGGAACGGAGCCCGGTCGCCAGTCCGCCGGTCACATCGCACCTGCGGCGGAACGGACCCCGGTCGGAGCCATGGCGCGGATCACCTTCGGCGGGCCCGGCGCGGTGATCCGGACGGCACCGTCATAGTCCGACCTGCCGTCGAACTTGCTGAACTTGACGTAGTCGCCGGTGCGCGGGGCGTGGACCATCCAGCGCACGCCGTTTACTTCGCCATAGTAGATTCCCATATGCTGCTGGTTGTTGAAGAAGACCAGGTCTCCAGGAGCCAATTGAGCGCGGGAGACCTTGGTGCCCAATTTGCTCGCCCATATGGCGTACGTCGTCCGGGGGATCGTGATCCTTCCCTTGGACGCCTTGTAGACGGCGAACTGTGCCAGGGACGAGCAGTCGAATCCCACGGTGTTCGCTCCCTGAGCCGTGCCGCGGCTCGGCCCCTTGATGGTCCCGCCTCCCCACGAGTACGGGGTCGCCACCGAATTCTGGCTGGGCGGCTGCGGTGTGCCCGGGTCTTTTCTGGCCCAATAGGCGGCGGCGTTGGCGGTGAGTTGGCCGAAGGACCCGGATCCGAGGAATGCGCCACCCGAACAGGAGATCTGCTGCGCAAGGTTGACCGGCGCCACGTGGTACTCCTTGGCGTAGCGGTTCGCCGCCGCCATCACGGATTTCACATATGGGTTGGTCGCCGGGGTGTAGTTGCCGGGGTTGTAGAGATGGACGGCTCTTGTGATGTCGTTCGAGCTGAGTGGTATGGACGGACTCTTCTTGCCGACGGTGCGCCTGAGGTGATTGCTCGCACCGAGGATGGCGTCCGCGGGATTGTAACGGTCCTCCACCCCGTCCCCGTCTCCATCGGCTCCGTCCACCAGCCACGATGACTGGAGGAACTGCATGGGGCCGCCCGCGCCCGCGTAGTTCTCGCTGCTGTGGACGCCGGGCAGGGTGGACCTGCCATGGTCAGACTCGATCTTGCCAATGCCGGCGAGGACGTTCCACGGGATGTTCTGCTCCCGGCCCGTTTTCTGGTATAGCGCGAGGTAGTTCTGGGGAATGGAATCGCGCGAGGCGTTCGCCTGTACCACGCCCGAACCCCCGTTGCCGGTGTTGGGAGCACACGCCTGCAGGACGTTCGAAACGCTGGGAGTCATCATCATGAAGATGACCGCCGCGAGTAGTGCCATGACGAGAAGAAGGCTTATGCTGCCGCCCGGAAGAAAAATGATCAACCAGATCATGCGGTTTTTGCGCACGCCAGCCCTCTCTGCGGTGTCGAGGTGCCGTCGAGCCTGAGCCGACCGCCGCGTCCGCCGGTGGACCGGGGACCGTGCGGTCGGGACGCCGAGTAGCCCGGATGCCGTGCGAGCCCCCGGGCGGGATGTGCCGGCGACTGTCCGGGCATGGTTCACCTCCTGCCACGCTGGATAAGACAGTGCGGTCGCCACCCGGATGTGCAAGGTCTTTCCGGCGTTTCCTGGCACCCGCGGTCGTCGCGTGCATTGCGACCTTGCGGGTTCGGCGCGTCGCCGGACGGTACCCGGCGGAAGCTCTCAACGCCGCGGGCTTCGGATCGCCGGGAGGGATGGATGGCCGTGCTGGACGAGCTGGTGGCCGCAGGGAAGGCAGGTGCCGGGACGCGCCGTATCGCCTGGCTGCTGTTCTGGGGCGAACGTGCCGCCGGATACGCGGACGCGCACGCGATGGGCCTCCGGGACGACGACATCGTCACCGCCGTCCGCCGCGGGATCTGGCTGCGGGACTACGTCACGGCCAGGCGGCAGTCCTCACACCAGGAGGTGCTGGAGGCGCATGCGGCGACGGGCGACGCCTTCGCCTACGCGTGCGAACGCAGGGCCGGGCACGACCACGCCGAGGCGATGGAGCTCGTGCTGCCGGGCAGCAGCCTCCTCGTCCCCTCCCAGCCCGTCGCCGAGGTGCCGGAGCCGACGATCGCCGATCGTTTCGAGCCCGTGCGGGCCCGTCCCCGCCGGGTCGCTCCGCCTGTGGAGATCGAACTGGGCGTCGGCATCTGAGCCGGCCGTGACGGTGAGTGGCTCAACCCATGAACTCGTGAATCTGGAGGAGCTGCGCCTGTCTCGCAGCCTCGGCCAGCGGCGTGATCAGAAACAGCAGCGCGGTGCGCCGCGCGGTCCCGGGTAGCCCGGCCAACTCGGTGACGTGCCGCACCCCGTCCGGGCCGTGCAGTTCGAATCCGCGAGCGGAACTCGCCCACACCCTGCCGTCCGGTGTGTCCAGAACGGGGACGGGCTCGTCCCCCGGGGCGGCGGCCAGGTCGCCGAGGACCCAGCCGGTGCGCCGGGCCGCCTCCGCGAACGCCATGACCTCGTCCAGGTCGCGGCGCATCCGGACGAGGACGGCACCGGTGAACGAGGCGGGCAGGTTGTCGACCGAGGCGGCGCTGCGGCAGCCGAGCCTGCCGGCAATCTCGGCCACCCGATCCAGCACGCTGCGATGGATCAGACCCGCCTCGGCGTCGCCGACCGTGATGATCGCTGTGCACAACCGGTTCTGCGCTCCTGGCATCCTCGCTCGTTCCCCCGTCAGGGCAACCCTTGCGAGGCTGCCTTAACCGCCGCGCGTGATGGCTGACTCAGCCGGCACGCTCCCCATCCCCCCGGACAGTAAAGCCACTCACGATACAGAACGATGGACGGTCCTGGTCACCAGGAGGTGACGCGCAAACCCTTTCCAGGGCATGCCGATTCGGCTTCCGGCTAACGGTGGTGATAAGCAGGTGGGCGCGGAATGGGGCGCCTCATCCCCGTTCAGCGCGAAGCAGGTCTTCCCTGGCGGTCCCGAGCAGGTGGCGGGCCACCTCCAGCCCCTTGTGCCCGTAGTCCAAGTGGACCAGGGCCGTTTCCACCAGCTCCACACCCGAACCCGGCGGCTGCCCGGTCACTTCGAGTTCCCGGATCTGCTCGGTCCGCTCCATTACCGTGCCGACGATGTTCCAGACCAGATCCAGTACATCCGTGACCATCTCCACCGCCTGACCGGCTCCGGCCAGCGTCAACTCGTCCGTGTCGTCACTCACCGCCGAGGACACCGCTTCCACCCGCTCCCGCAGCGCCCCCAGCGCCCGATCAAGCTCGCTCACCGATTCCTCTCGGGTTCGCACCGTCACGGTCACATCTACCCCCTGCTCTGGAGCAGCCGGTCATGAATCAGCCGCTCCGCCGTCGATTCCATGTCGCCGCCCAACGCGGCGAAGCCGCGCACCCTCCCGCCGACCGCGCCGGCGCCGCCCCGCCGACACCCGCCTGCGCGGCCCGCTCCGCTCTCCGCGGGCAACGGCGTTGCCCGGCCGAGGACGTCTTCGGACGGGTCAAGCACCGTAATAGGGGATGCCCAGCTCGCCGGAGGTCTCGAGGCGGATTATTTCGCTGAGCAATTCCTTCGGAGTTCTTCCCTCGACCAGGACTGCTCGGCCGTGGCGGGTCACCGCCCAGTAGTGGCCGGTCCGGTTCCCGTACCAGCAGATCCATTGCTTGCTGCGCTGCTGAAGTTGCCTTGCCAAATGACGTGGATCTTCGCTTGAAGCGAAGGAATTCATCTCTTTACCTGCGACATGGTGTGGCCAGTTCTCCCGGGGCGGATGTCGTGTCTGTCTACTACGGTTCAGCCGACCGGGCCGACCGCAAGCGACCGGGCAGTCATTTTTTGCCCTCCGCGCCGTCGCGGGACGAACCCGGAGCCGATGCCGCCCAGGTCGCGGCGCCGCCGTTCGCTCGATCCGCGTACCTGGGCGGTTGCCGACCCCGCCGGGCCCTGGACGGTCGCAGCAGGACGGCCAGACCCGGGACCGCCCGAGAGGGGCGCCCGGTTCCACATTTGCGAGATAAGCAGCCGTACGGACTCGGAAATGAGCGACCGAACATTGTCGTCCGGCGGGATGGCCCGCCTAATTGAGGGCACCACCGCTATAAGAATCTTCAGAATTCGGGGGAGTGAGGGTGAGCAGTCCGCAGCCGTAAGCCTTGCTGGGACCGACGCCCTTCAGAATGGCCTGAGTGAGCAGAACCACGTCCGTGACGAGCAGCCTGCCCTCGAAAGTCGCGGTGTGGAGCGTGACCGGGACGCCGCCTCCGCCCTCGGTGAAGGAGTGCCGGCTCCGCGCGGTGATCCGAACGTCCGGCGCGGAGCGTGGGGAGCGGCCGTCCAGACCGGAGGTCGCGGAGCCGGTGCGGGTACGGGGAATGGTGAAGCCCCATGTGGGAGCGTGTTCGAGGAACCACCCGAGTTGCTGGGCGGGGGTCCGGTGAGCACGGTCGTCGTCGGGCGCCTGACTCTCGCCCGGGTCGTCGCGCACCGGGTTCGCGGTGACCCGGAACGCGAACTCCCTGCTGATGGCCAGTTGGGTGAGCAACGGCCGGTATTCACGGGTCGCCGCCTGGCCTCCGGCCGCGCCCGGCCAGCCGGCGGCCTCGACCAGGCGGGTCCAGTCGGGACGGGACGGGCTGAGCACGAACAGCCGGGGCCGCTGGGGATCGTCGGCGTCCAGGCGCCACAGGACCCGCTTCATCTGGGACGGATCGGAGATTCCACCGAGGACCGCACCGCGCATGGCGCGCGGGCAGCCCAGGAGATCGCGGCTCTCCGCCCGCAGCGGGTTGATCGAGATATGGGACAAGTAGGTCATGGCACCCCTCGCCGGCCCAGCGAACCGAAGTCGTCTTCGGCGATCTTCACCGTCCGCACGCTCCAGGCAGTGTCAACCGTCCGAGCCAGGGGGACACCGCGGTCACTGCGGCATCGCCACTCTTTCCGCCGCGGGAAGGTCGCCGGGCCCGGCCGTCACTCCGGCGCGCGGGGCGGTGATCACCGTGGTCACCAGAGTCATGACCACCAGGATGGCGAACAGGTCGGCCGAAAGGATCCCGGTGTCCACGCCGATCCGCAGCAGGATCAACTCGGTGACGCCGCGGCAGTTGAGCAGCCGGCCCAGCGTCAGCGAGGGAACCCAGGGCCAGCGTCCCGCCCGGACGGCGACGGTCACACCACCCAGTTTCGCGGCCACCGCGGTGACGATGAACGCCAGACACCACCAGCGATCGCCGCTGTCGCCCAGCGCGTCCGCCAGATCGGTGCGGAGGCCGACCTCAAGGAAGAACAGCGGCAGCAGCACCGCCGCGGCGAAGCGCCCGAGCCGGTCGGCGGCCCCCATGCAGGCGAGGGAATGGCGGGGAAGCACGACGCCGAAGGCGAACGCGCCGAACGCCGCGTGCACGCCGATGGCGTCGGTGGCCGTCGCCGCCAGTAAGCCGCCCACCATGACGAGCGGCAACGCCGCGTCCTGCCCGCCGACGCGTGAGCCGCGGGACCCCGGTGACTCCATCGCGGCGGCGATGCGACCCATCGCCGGGCGTATCGCCACCATCACGGCCACGAACAGGACCGTCAGCAGGATCACCGTGGTGCCCGAGGCCGCCCCTGTTCCGGCCATGCCCAGGCAGATCGCCGCCAGCGACCACACCGCCAGGTCGGTCCCGGCGGCGGCGCCCAGCGCGAACGAGGCGATCGGGGTTCCGGTCAATCCGAGGTCACCGAGAACACGGGCCAGAACCGGTAGCGCGGTGACGCCCAGGACGAGCCCCAGGAACACCGCGTAAACGGGAAAACTCACCGGCCCGGCGTAGTGGGCCGCCGTCGGCACGGCCAGCGCCAGCCCGGCCGCCACCGGGACCGCCAGTCCGGCGTACACGACGGTGAGCAGCGACCGGCGTCCCGTACGCAGCACGTCCAGGTCGAGTTCGGCTCCGGCGGCCACCATGAACATCACCAGGCCGAGCTGCGCCGGGCCGTGGACGGCCGAGACGATCTCGTCCGGGAACAGCCACCCCATGCCGTCCGGGGACAGCGCCCCGAAGAGGGAGGGACCGAGGAGCACGCAGACAGTGATCTCGCCCAGCACCGCGGGCAGCCGGAACCGCTGGGCGATCAGCCCACCGAGCCGGGCCGCGCCGAGCACGACGCCGATCGCGAGGAGCAGGTGGAAGCCGGAGCTCTCCACCGGGACCGGTAGGTCATGGAGGCGGCCGGGCCCTTCCTCCGGAGACAGCCGCCATGCCAGGGCCGCGGCGACCGAGAGAAGAGCCGTGCTACCGGCGATCACGAGGACCGCGGACCGCCTCCCCATGACCGCCGACGGGATCATGCGGGATTCTTCCGATGGCAAGCTGGTGCCCCTTGGATGTCGAGCGGACCTGGTGTCTCTGACTCCTGAGCACAACGCGTGTCCCGGTGCCAGCAGAGACAGTGCAGTCAGGAGAGCGGGTGTCAAGACGGCCCCACCTCACAGCACCACCGAAGCCGCACGCTCCGCCTGGACGCCCGGGGATGCGGCGCCTCAAGGCCCGGCCGTCGGCGCCCTCAGATTCGCGCCCGCCGGCTGCGCGTCGCCGTCCTTCGCGGTGATCCGCACATCCGCACGTATCAGCCCTCCGGGGCCGACCCGATGGACCGCATCGAGTACGACGTCCGAGCCAAACCGGCGCTGCGCTCGGGCTCGCCGGGAAGCGGTCGCCGCGGCACGCGCCAAGCCGCTGGTCCCGAACGCCTCAAGACCTACAGCCAAATAGTTTTCGGCAAGCGCAACGTCGCAACGTCACATCAGTCTTTGGTCTCCGCGGGCTCGCCGAACACCCACGGGGCCAGCACCACAAGCCAACCGTCGGGATCCTCGAACAGGACGGCGCCGCGCTCATTCCAGTACGGATTGGCGGCTGTCACGGGACGGTGGCCGCCGTCGTCCAGACGGGCGAGGGCAGCCGCCAGGGCTTCAGGCCCGCGTAGATACAGGACCAGCTGGTTCTCCGGATGCGGTGCGGGTGCGACCGGCGGTGTCCCGTGCTGGGTGATCTCCATCTGCACAGGACTTCCCGGCAAGCCGAAGACCACGCCGTCGTATCCGGCGTGGTCTCGCCACTGCGCCAGGACCGGCAGCCCCAGCCAGTCCCGGTAGAAGGCGATAATCGCGTCGTAATGCGCCGTGGGCCGTGCGAAGCGGACGGCCCCGACCATGAGATGTTCCGGCCACATGGCGAGCACGCTACAACTGCCGCGCCGCGTCGATGACCCACCAAATCCCATGGGACGAGAGAGTCGAGGAAGGCGGTCGGGTGGTAGGCGGCCTGGACGGGCGCGAGCACTCCCGGCTTGGCGCGGTCGGCGATGAGACGGCGGGCGCTTTCGACTGCGACCACCGCGGTCGTGCCGTAGGTGTCGGGGCCGTGGACGATGCCGCGGGCAGGGCGGCCGTCGCTACCGGTGGCGTCGAGCACGAACGCCTTCAAACGGCAGTACGCAAGCGGAAGGGCTGGGCGCTGGACGGCGTTGCCGCGGGGAGCGCCGGTTCGGACGTAGCGGTTCGCCGGGGTCGCAGGAGTCGATCGCGTCGATGGAGCCGTCGTGCAGATGGAACCGGGTAGCCGGCCGCGCGGGTTCCGAGCGCCGTCGGCGGCCCGCGCGAGACATTGGCGACATGACACGCCCGGCCCGACTTGCTTAACTATGGACGATCTTGTCGTTACTGTCGTGCCCCAGGGTCGGCGAAGCGGTCACCGGAGGTAGCGATGAGGTCCGGACGGTGGATGCTCGTCGCCTGGCTGATCATAGGAGCGCTCGCCGCGGGACAGCGCAACTACTACGCCCAATTCGACGGCAGCTGCGCCAAAATCGCCACGATCGGAATCACCTTGGCCTCCGGTCCGCTCAACTACATCGGTCTCAACCCCACCGCCAACTGCAAGGTCCCCCAGCCGAGCAAATGACGTGCTCGCCTTGGCAATCGAAGAGGATGGCGGGGCGTTGTCGGTGAGCGCGACCCCCGTTACCTCCGGCGGCGCTTCTGGCGGCGCTGCTTTGGGGCGGGGCGCTGTTGCGGCGGCTTTTTGCGGGTGGGTTGTTGCTGCCGGGGATTGCGGCCACGGGAGCTGTTGGGGGTGCGGCCGCGGACGATGCCGATCAGTTCCTCCATCAGGTCGGTCGTCTCGGCATCGAGCCAGGCCAGGCCGATCTGGGACTGAGGAGCGTCGGTCACGGTCCGGTAGGTGAGGTCCTTGCGGTGGTGGAGGCGGGCCAGAGACTGCGGGACGAGCAGGACGCCGGTTCCCGACGCCACCAACTCGACCGCGCGGGCGGTGCTCTCAGGGCGGGTGAAGCCCGGTTGCCCGGGACGGTCGTCCCAGGTCAAGACCTCGTCGAGCGGCTCGAACACGTCCTCGTCGGCGAGATCGGCGAGCTCCACCTCCTCCGCTGCGGCCACCTCGTGATCCTTCGGCACCACGACCACGGTCGTCTCCAGGTACAGCGGGATCACATGGAGGCCGTCGCGGTCGACGGGCAGGCGTACGAACGCCGCCTCCACGCCACCGTCCCGCAGCAGGGGGACGACCTCGGCCGCCGGCATCTGCAGCAGGCGAAGCGGCACCTCCCGGACCCGCTCGGCCCACACCCCGGCCCACTTCCCGGGCGTCACGCCCGGCACGTAGGCCAGCCGGAATTCACCATCGGTCACTCCGCCACCCTAGTCACGTCCGGACAGTTCCCTCCCGCTGGCTACCCTGATGTCATGGGCACGTCCAAAGCAAAGACCCCGCAGACCATGAAGCCCGCGACCGCGGCCAAGAAGCTGGGGATCCTGCTGTCGGCAGCACCCGCCGACTTCCAGGAAGGGCCTGTCTCCCGGGACGAATTGAACGCGCTCCAAGCCGACCCGCCGTCGTGGCTGGCGGACCTGCGCCGTGAGGGCCCCCACCCCCGCCAGGTCGTCGCCGCCAAGCTCCGCGTCTCCAACTCGGGTCTGGCCCGCGCCGGCATCACGGGCCCCCTCACCACGGCCGAGATCGAGAACCTGAAGGCCGAAAGGCCCGACTGGCTGGAACGCGAGCAGGCCGTCCAAGCCGAAGTCCGCAAGGAGGAACTCCGCCTCAAGCAGCAGCGCGCCAAGGCCTGACTCACGGGACGCCCCGGCCGCGCGAACAGGCCTGCACCGACGGCCCGCCCTCCAGGCTGAACCCCGGTCTCCGCCCAGTGCCGCATCAGGCAACGCTCGCCTGGTTGATGACACGGCGTAGGCCGGGGTCGCTGGTGTGGTGGTTGCACCCGGCGATGTAGCGGCGGATCATCCTGCACTGTTCGCGGCGGTCGGCGCGGTCGGGGCCGTCGGGGCCGTCCAGGGTGAAGTAGAGCGCGAAGCCTCGCTGTAACTGTTATTTCCGCCCAGCCTGCCGAGACGGCGCCATGACCGGCCGCGATGGATCGACGGCGGAGCCCGCTTCTGGTAAGGCGTGAACACCGGAGCCGGCAAGCGGTTCGTCCTGGTCGACCCGGCGGCGGGCGCCCGCGAGCCCGCATTCGACCACGTCCGGCTCGCCGCCGCGCTGGCCGCGGCCCCTGGGCGGCAGGGCGACGCCGAGGCGTTGCCGTTCCCTGCCATCGCACACCGCCGGCGAACCCGCTGGCGGTGCCGTCACCCGACGGGAAGCTCGCGGTGTCCCAGCGGGGTCACGACCTGTGGGCGCACTCGTCGTCCGACGGCCGCGAGTGGGCGCTGACCACCGACGGCCAGCCCGACCACCGGTACGGCACCGGCCCGGGCTGCACGAGCAACGCCACCCTCCTGCACAAGATCGGCCTGCCCCACCTGCCACCCGCGGTGGCATGGTCGCCCGACTCGACGAAGGTGCTGGCACACCGGACCGATGAACGCGGCGTCCGGCAGACCCACCTGCTGGAGGCCCGGCCGTCCGACGGCGGCGCGCCGGTGCCGCACACCCCCAGTGGGCGTGGTGGGCCCCGGACGGCGCGGCGCTGTACTACCTCGGCCGGCCCCGCGACCGGCGCACCCTCACCCTCCACCGGCTGGCCTCCCCCTCCGGGCTGGTCGACGAGGACCCGTACCGGTGCACGGTGTGCCGGGTCGGCCTGGACGGCTCCGGGGTTCGCCAAGCTCACCGACGACGACCTGGACCACGTCGTCACGGTGTCGGAGAACAAGGAGTACTTCATCGACTCCGCCTCCACCGTCGACACCCCGCCGGTGACCCGCGTCCGCGACTGGGATTTCCTGGTGCGCGAGCTGATGGGCGTGCAGCCGACCGCCCACCGTCCCGCGGCCATCCCCCTCGACCCCGAGTCGCTCGGCGAGATGTTCGCCTGAGCGCGATCGAGCCGCGCTCCAGAACCGGCCTGCTCGCAGGGCGATGCACCGGCCGGTGTCTGTCCCACACACCCGCCCACGGCGGGACGAGCAGCAGTGAGAACAGACGAGACTCGACCGGCCGGGCCTCCAGCGTGAGGCTGGAGGCCCGGCCGACGGTGGCCTTAACCGCTGCCGGCCGAATTCTTGTCGTCCATCGCGGGCGGCCGTAGTTCATCGTCCCGGACGGCGACGCCTTTGTCCGACCAGCCTGCCGAGGGACGATGTGCTTTCGCGGGTTCAGGATTGCAGCCGTGCCGGATGTGCCGGCATCACCGGTCGGTGACTACGCCCAGGCGGGATCGCGGCCGGTCAGGCCGAGGATGCGGTCCAAGGCGGGTGCGTCGGCCGGCACTGCGACTTCCGGTCCGTACATGCCCATCTCCCGTCCCTGCTCCACGCCGGTGAGCACCGTGCTGTGCAGATGCGTCAGCAGGTCGGCGGGCAGTTCCAGCCGCTGTCCGGTCGCGACCGCCAGGTCCCAGGCGTGCAGGGCCAACTCGCCGACGATCATGTCGCCCAGGACGGGCGCGGGCAGCGGGTGCGGCGTGCCCATGGTCGTCTCGCCCTCCCAGGCGCTCGGCGGCGCCCACGACGACGTGATGTCGTCCAGCAGGGCGAGCAGGCCGGCGCGCCAGTCGCCGGCCGCCAGGTCCACCTCGGACTCGGCGGCCGCCGGCTGCGGTACGGACTCCTTGCGGCCGCCGCCGGCGAGCGACGGGCCCCAGAACAGGAGGTGGTTGAGCAGTGCCCGCACGTCGTACTCCGTGCACGGAGTCTTGTTGGCGAGTTGGTCGTCGGTGATGGTGCGGGCGATCGCCGCCATGGCCTCGGCGGCGTTGGACAGATGTGACATGGCAGCGAGGCTAAGCGGCCCAGGCCAGCGGGGTATTGGACAAAGGCGACATACACTTGCCGTGTGGAACGGGACGTTCGTGAGCTGCGGGGTGCGTGGGTCCGCTACCAGCGCCACACGTTCCACAGCCCGTCGCCGGCGCTCGCGCCATGGGTGGAGCGGTACTGGGAGGCTCGCTGGGACTACGCCGAGCCCTACCGGCAGAAGATCGTGCCGTACCCGAACGTGCACCTGTCGTTCGGCGGCGGCCGCGCGGACGTCAACGGCGTGTGCAGCGGCTACCAGACGAAGGTCCTCAAGGGCCGCGATCATGTCTTCGGCGTCGCGTTCCGGCCGGGCTGCTTCCGCCCGTTCCTCGGTGCCGCCGTCTCGACGATCACCGACCGCGTCGTCCCGGCCGCCGAGGTGTTCGGCCCAGACCTGCCCGGGGCGCTCGACGTGCCGACCGTGGAGGCGTTCCTGCTGAAGCACGTGCCGGACGACGACCCCCGGGCGCGCCAGGCGGCGGCCGCCGTCGAGCTGATCGCCAAGGACAAGGCCGTGACCAGGGTCGAACGCCTCGCCGGTGAGCTGGGGCTGAGCGTGCGAGGGCTGCAACGGCTGTTCGCGGAGTACGTCGGCATCGTGCCCAAGTGGGTGATCCGCCGCTACCGCCTGCACGAGGTGACCGCACGCATGGCCGCCGGCGGGGCGATCGACTGGGCCGCGCTGGCGGCAGACCTCGGCTATGTCGACCAAGGCCACCTCATCCGCGACTTCAAGGGCATTTTCGGCGAGCAACCCACCCGGTACGCGCAGCGGTACTAGCCCGCTTCACGCGGATACCTGAACGGGCTGCCGTGCAGGGGCGTCACCGATGGTTTCGGCGACGCCCCTGACGGGTCGATCGGCAACGCGGCGGCGGCCCAAGCGCGCTAAGGGCCGCTCGCCACGTTCACCTGCGGAAGATCAGACGCCGAACGCCGCCGCATAGCGGATGATGCCGCTCGGGACCGGTCGATCGGGGTCGAGGGCGAGCGCCATCATGTACTTGTCCTCGACCTCGAAGGGCGGACGGATGCCGAATCCGGAGGCCGGGGTGAAGCCGAAGCGCGGGTAGTACTCGGCGTGGCCGAGCACGACCACCAGGTTCTCGCCCTGCTCGCGGGCGGCACGCAGGCCGGCGCGGATGGCGGCGGAACCCGCGCCGCCCCGCTGGCTTTCGGGCTTGACCGCGCACGGGCCCAAGGCGAGCGCGGGCGAGTCGCCGACGTGGCAGCGGGTGAGCAGCGAGTACCCGGTGAGTTCGCCGTCCGGCGCCTCGGCCAGCCAGGACAGGCCGGGCAGCCACGCCTGCGGGTCGTCCCGCAGCGCCTCGATGAGGTCGGCCTCGTGCGGGTTGGGGAAGGCGGCCAGGTTGATGGCGCGGATGGCGGCGACGTCGTCCGAACGCTCGGGACGGGTGGTCCAGGAAGTGCTCATGGCCGGGTTAGTTTCCTTGTCATTGTGCGGGTACAGGACGTAGCCGGTGTACCGGTAGTCCGCGCCGTGCTCGCGGCGCAGGGTGATTTCTTGCAGGGTGGCCGCGACCGCCTCGCGCATCCCGGGGACGGCCAGGTCGGCCGCTCGGGCGCGCTCTGACAGCGGCGTGTAGTACTCCTCGAACCAGTCGCGGTCGGGGAGCGGGTGTTGCGCGGTGACGGCGTACCCCGCGGCGCGCGCCGCGGCGATGTTGCGCTCTCGCGTGCGCAGCGGATAAGCCTGGTCCCAGAACGCGCGGGCTTCGGGTGCTGGCGAGTCGGTACTCCATTCGCATTCGGTGACGACCAGCCGGCCGCCCGGGGCGAGCAGCCGCCGCCAGGAGCGCAGCGCGGTGTCGAAGCCGATGAAGTACGCGGAACCTTCGGCCCAGATCAGGTCGAAGCTTCCGTCCGGGAACGGCAGGTCCGCCATCGTCGCCCGTACGGTGTGGACGACGAGGCCGCGGTCGGTGGCGGTCCGTGCCAGTTCGTCGAGGTACGGCTGATGCAGGTCGACCGCCGTGACCTCGGCGCCGGCCTGGGCCAGCACCAGCGAGGAGCGACCCGGCCCGCAGCCGATGTCGAGCACACGCGGGTGGGGCGGCAGTTGCCCGGCCAGGGACAGCAGGTGACGGGTGGTCGCGTCGGAGCCGGGGCCTTGGCGTGTCAGGCCGTCGTGCAGGGCGAACAACGCCGCCACTGTTGGGTCGCTGATGGGGTCGTGCGGTATTTCGGACATGGTGGTGCGGGCTCCTGATGGAGGACGAGCGGCCGACGAGGCCGGTGGGACGCTGCCGGTCACGACTGCTGGTCCCGGAACCGGTAGGTGGTGCGCAGGTGGCTGGTGATGGCCTTCTTCTGGTTGGCGCGCTCGTTACGCAGCCGGGCATCGGTACGTGAGGCCGCCCAGGCGTTCTCCCGTTGCAGCTTCTGATAGCTGTGCAGGCGACGTTCGGGCAGTTCACCCGCCTCGATGGCGGCCTGGACCGCACATCCCGGCTCGGTGTCGTGGGCGCAATCGCCGAAGCGGCATTCCGCGGCGAGGTCCTCGATCTCGGCGAAGACCTGCTCCAGGCCGTCGGCGGCGTAGTGCAGGCTGATCCCGCGCAGGCCGGGCGTGTCGATGAGGACCCCGCCGCCGGGCAGCGGGACCAACTCGCGGCGGACGGTGGTGTGGCGGCCCTTGCCGTCCTGCGCGCGTACCGCGCCGGTGGACAGCAGCTCCTCGCCGAGCAGTGCGTTGGCGATGGTGGACTTGCCCGCACCCGAAGGGCCGAGCAGCACGGTGGTGCCGCTCAGCAGCGCGGCCAGCACGTCGATGTTGTGACCTGTGGCGACGCTGGTGACCAGGATGTCCACGCCGGGTGCCAGCGCGGCGGCCTCGGTGTGGACGGCCTCGGGGTCGGCGGCCAGGTCCGCCTTGGTCAAGACGATCACCGGTTGCGCCCCGCTCTCCCAGGCCAGGGCGAGCAGCCGCTCCAGTTTGGCCGCGTCCAGAGGCACGGCCAGGGACAGCGCGATGACGACCGTGTCGACGTTGGCGGCGAGCACCTGCCCATGGGACGACTTGGACGCCGACGAGCGCACGATCGTGCTGTGCCGCGGCAGTAGCGCCGCCAGGTGCGGCTCGGCGCCAGGACGCAGCGCGGCCCAGTCACCGGTGCAGGGCGTCAGCAGCGGGTCGGGCGGGTGCGGCGCGGTGAACGTGGCCCGCACCGGGCCCGACGCGGTGATCGCCGTGCACCTGCCGCGGTCGACGCGGGAGATGCGAGCCGGTACGAGGCCCGCTTCGTAATGTTCGATGAAGGCTTGGTCGAGAGCCCCGGTCCACCCGTACCTGGACAGGCCGGATGGATCGGTGAACGGATGTGGCAACGTGAGACCCTTGCGGTGAAGGGACCCCGACGAGACGCGGAATCACCCCGCCCGGCGAGCCGAGCGGCTCAGGGCTGGGGGAAGAAGTGGGTCAGACCGGGGCCCGGGACGTGAGGTTGGTCCGGGCGTTGCGCATGGCAACGGTCTTCACCGCGGTCATCAAACCTCACCTCCCTCTCACGTCGATCGAACACCAACAAGCACCAGAGTAGCACCCCGACCGGGGTCACGCCGCAGCGGCTCAGGGACTTCCCGCCCTGGCGGACGGCGGCTAGGAAGGCAAGAATCCCACCGGCGGCCAGAATCTCAGCATCGGCGACCGCAAGCCCCAGCAAACCGGCGACATCACCCGCGCCGCACTCGTCCTCACCCATTCCGAGCACCTCGACCTGATCGCCGGGTCACGCGAGCCTGAAATGGCCGGGCCTCAACCGACCCGTCCGCTGAGCGTTCGGCCACCTCCCAGGCTAGACACGGGGCTGCCCTCTTGTGTCGTGCCCCGGTGGTTGTCACTTCCGCCCCAGCACATGCTTGACAGTTGCAGTCCACCCTATATAGGCGATGCCCACCAACACCCCGATGGTGCAGCCGGATTGGAAAGGGTTTATCTTCTTGGGCATGGATCACCGGGGGGAGTTTCGTCGGGCAGCGCTTGAGTTGGGCATCCCGGACGACGAGATCAGCAGATTCAGCCAGCACCTCCGTCTGTCGATCGGATTGTACGCGGGTGGCGATGGTTCTCCGGTCGGGCAATTCGGTGGGTTGCCCCACTTGCCGGTGGGCATGAAGTGGCCATCCGCCGGGGACAGTTCGTTGCCGTTGCTCTTTTCTGTCGATTGTGGGGCGCTGCCGAGAGTCGACGGCTGCGACCTGCCGGCCGACGGGACGATGCTCTTCTTCGTGAACCAGGAGATGGACCACGGCGACGCTTCCGGGAGGTACGCGCGAGTCGTGTATGTACCGGACGGCACTGAAACCGCGGTCGCGGAAGCCCCTGGTTCCGTGTGTGTCCGCGAGCAGCTCGACGTCAGTTCCAGCCTCATCGCCGAACTGCCCCTTTGGCTCCAGGAGGGCGACGAGGACGAGGAGTGGCACGAGTACTGGGAGGATCTCGATTGGGAGGACATGTCGCCCTTCCAGCAGCGGTTGTTCCGGTACATGGAGCGTGACCTGCCCCACCTGGACGAACTTCGGGCTCTGGCCTATGACCTCTGGCCGTCCGGCGCCGGCATCGTCATCGGCGGGTATGCCGATGACGAGGTGATCAACAGCATCGCGGAGCAGACCCTCGCGGGGCGTGAGAAGGCAGGCGAGATCCCCGCCATCCCGATCGCGAAATGGAGTTCTCACCTGGAGGAGGAAAAGCACCGGCTGACGAGCGAATGGATATCGCTCGCCAGGGAACTCCCGGAGTACGAGGTCTACTGCACGAGTTTTGTGATCCGCCATGACGACGTGGCCGCCGCTCGGCTGGACAAGGCGCTGGCCGTGACCAGTTTCGAGGCACCGTGACCGGGTTCGAGGCACCTCTGCAACTGAGGGCTCGGCGAAGGCTGTTCAGGCGTCCGCGCCAATGAGCTAGGCCAGGTGCTCCTACAGCGTTGCACTCGGTGGGTGCCGAACGGCCGCCGGGGTGTCGCCGCCCTGCCGGACCCGACCGGCCCCGGGCGCGGAGGCAGTGGACGGTGATCACTCCGTGCGCAGCAGAGGCCCCCGGTCGGCGGACCCGTGCACGCATCGTGCATGCACGGGCCGGAACTATCCAGATTCGAGGCGGCCGCAGCCTCCAGAGTGCGAAATCCCTCCGGAGGCACGACCGACAGCTAGGGGCGGGGGATGGCGACGGCGTTGTAGGAGATGCCAGGAGTCGGCCCCGTGGCGAAGAACTGGATGTTGGAGAGGTACAGCCGGGAGCCGAATGCGGCCACGGTCGTTGGTAGGTCGAACCGAGGGTCCTTCACCCGTCGTACGACGCGGCCGTCGGTTCCCGCCGTGTTCAGCCGCAGGACGGCCACGGTGTTCAGCCGGTTCTGTACCGCGTACAACGTCCGGCCGCGCAGCAGCAGGCCGTCGCCTTCCGGGAGCGACTCGCCGTGCAGGTTCACCCGGTGGGTCTCACCGGTCGCCGGGTCGACGCGGAACAGCGTGCCGGTGTTCGACTGCACGACGATCAGACCACGGCCGTCCGGTGTCGGCGTGATGCCGTTGGCGTTGAAGCCGGAACTGTCGGGGCTACCAGGATCGCCCTGGTATACGAGGTCGCCGGTGAGCGGTATGCGGATCGCGGCGGAGGGCAACCGACCGCCGCGCAGTGGCAGCTTGTAGAGCACCGGATTGGTGGAGTCGGTGAACCATGCGGCGCCTTGCGTGAGGATGACGTCGTTGATGAACGCCGGGCCGGTGGCCAGCCGGTAGGAGGCCAGCACGCGCCCGGAACGGACGTCGATGACGCGGGCGTCGCCGCCGGTGCCGCCGGCCACGAACAGCCGTCCCCGCCGGTCGGTCTTGAGTCCGAGGGCCGGCGTGCCCGGTCCTCGGCTGAGGATCGCGCCGCGTCCGGTGCGAAGGTCGGCGCGGTAGACGGAGCCGTCGGCCATGGAACCGACGTAGGCGAAGGGGCCGGGTCCGGTCGTGATGCCCTCGGGCTGAAACCCGTTCGGCAGCCGGATCGTGGTCGGGTACACCGCCGGATCACGATGGTGGACGGCGTGCTGGCCCACGGCCGCCTGGGCCGGCGCGCTCACGGCGGCGGCCAGCCCGAACACGAGCACGGCGGACATGATCTGACGTCGCACGGACAAACCTTTCAGTGTTAAAGTTTTTAACGCTGAAGATGCTAGCCGCGCTATACCTCTACGTCAAACATTTCAACGTTAAGGAATGCTGGAGTGCGGCGCCGCCGAGCACGTCGCGGGCTCCGTCACCCGCCAGCCCCGCGCCGCCCGCTCGCAGTCGCGGCCTGGACCTGTCGAACCGCGGAGAGCCGGACCGGCAACCCGGGATCCGTCGACGTGTTGGGCAACGACTGTCGGCGCCTGGACGACTAGCGTCTCGGCCGCCGTGAGACAAGGGCCCGGACGGACCGTCCGGGCCCCTACTGGACCAGGCGGCCGTCCAGTGCCGAGGCTGGTGCGCGCACCCGATCAAGCGACCCCGGCTGCGGGACGTCGGGCTGTAGGGCACTTGTCCCCTGCGGGGCGTGGGGCGAAGATCGCGGTGAGCACGACCGCGCGCACGGCCCGATGCCGATTTCCCCGAGCCCTATGGCGAGGTCAAAGTGGCCATCACTCGATCCGGTTCCCAGTGGGCGCGGAACGAAGTGATCAGGCCGTCGTCATCGACCGTGTAGACGGTCAGGCAGTCGATCGTCATGGTGGTCCCGCCGTCCAGCGTCGCGGTGATGGTGACGACGTTGGCGCAGGCGAGTCCGTTGGCGAACGAGTCGCTCACCTGGAAGCGGAACTTGCGCACCCGGGCGATGTTCTCGTCCCAGAACCGCTCGATCCCGTCCGGCCCCCGGTGCCCCTTGCCTTCGGGATCGAGCATCGAGGGGCCGACGGGGTCCTCGATGACGGCGTCCGGGCCGAACAGCGCGAGCCACTCCTGCTTGCGCCCGCCGGCGGCCGCGGCCATCGCCGCGCGTACCGCCCGGCGCGCAGGGTGGTCACTGTCGGGCGCGTCCCAAGTGACTGCGGTCATGACAGAAACTGTAACGCGTTCTCGTTTCCGGTCAACGGCCCCATCGATCCGTCTGGCGGCCGTCGGGCCGCCGAGTCGTCCCCTCGGACCTCCCTCGCGGCGCTGGACCATCCTGGCGGGGGACATCCCTTGGAACGGCCCGCCGATCCCCCGGCCCCACACCGGCATGAACTTCATTGCGGTGGTGCGAGGTCGCGCCATCAGGCCGTGCGTCGCAACAAGAGTTGGTGGTGGACGAGCCGTCTGTTGCGTGAGCAGCTACTCAGCCTTTCCCCGGTGGATGCCTGACGGATCGGTCCCGCCGTCCAGAAGGCACGGTCGCCACCTCCCCCGTGTGGGGGAGACCGACACCCCTGTGGCGGGAGGTGGCGGTCCCGCATGTAGAACAGGATGACCAGCATGATCTCCACTGGGCCCGCCAACGTCAGACCTGGTCTCTCTGCCTCCGGGGTCGCCCCGGCGCCTCGCTGGGCGCGCCGAGCAGCGCACATAGCCGCCTTGGTCGCGTTGCCGTCGGGACTGTGGCGGACTGGTCTGGCGCTGGGATTCCCGCTGGGCTACACCGACCAGGGCCTTCGCGACCTGGTCGGCCCCACGATGTGGGGACCGATATACCTGATCGGCCTCAGTGTGCTGGCCGAGGCTGCCGCCATGCTCACTCTCGGCCTGGTGCAAAGCTGGGGAGAAGTGGTGCCGCGCCGGCTTCCGTTCATTGGCGGCAAAACCATTCCACCGCGTGCGGTGATCATGCCCGCCTGGCTGGGGGTCGGGATCCTGACCGTGCTGTGGACGCCTTTCCTGTTCTGGTGGGCGATGCCTCACGACGATATGACCGGCCTCGGGCACACCCTGGTGGGCTTCCTGTACCTGCCGCTGGTCGCATGGGCTCCGCTTCTGGCCGCGGTCACCCTTTCCTATCAACGACGCCACCGTCGCTGACTTCCCGGTCGGCCGGGGGCGCAGGCGTCCACGCCACGCGGCCCGCGATCGTGACGAGCCACCGGTACCGGCCGGCGCCCAGCGCCGCGGCGCCTCTTGGAGGGAGCAGATCAGCGGCCACAGCGTTTGCGGCGCCCGGATGGCGGCTGCGTCCGGGATTGAAGCGCCGGCGGTACATCAGAGCCTCGGCGATGGGGCGCGGGCTGCCCGCTCAGGAACCGCAGATCGTGACGAGCTCGTTGGCGGCCCAGCGGATGTTGCCAGGATGTTCCTCGTCGGTGAAGTGCCGCAGCGAGGGCAGGGCGGCGATCACCGCGTCCCGCTCGGCCCCGGGGCCGTTGGCGATGTCGGCGATGAGCAGGAGCAGCGTGTTGTGGGCCCGGTTGGTCGGCACCAGCATGCGTTCCGCCAGGAAGGGCACCGCGGCGGCGGCCGCGGTGTTCTCGGCGTGCTTTGACACCAGCAGTTCGTAGAGGCGTTTGACGGCCTTCTGCGCAGCCTCCTCATCGCCGGTCGTCAAGGTGGTGAGGAGGTCGGGGACCTCGTATCCCGGACCGTGGTTGGTCCGGAGGCCGTCCCACTCGACCTCGTGCACGCGCCGGAAGAAGTCCCGGTCGGGCCACAGGGCGTTCACATCGAGGCGAAGCTCGGTGGTGCCGTGTTCGGTGGTGACGTGGAGGGCTGCGTCGGCGCGCAGGGCGAGCGATTCGATGCCGGTTCCCAGGCGCAGGTCGGCGCGAGCTTCGGTGTGCACGTCCCAGATCGTGACGAGCCCCTCGCGCCAGGCCGCGGCGACGGCCGGGCCGGTCTCCAACACGGCCGAAGCGAGCGCGGTGACCGGGGTACGGCGGCGCGCGAAGGGGACGCGCGCCACGACGTCGCTTCCGGTCCAGTACCGGAGCACGCCGTCGGCGTCTCCACTCCACAGGAGCACGCCGGTGCCGGACCGGTGGGCGGTGACGGCGGTGACCGGGGCGTGGTGCAGGTGCCGGGAGCCGGAGCGGGAACCGTCGACCGTCCAGAAGTGCACGTCACCGCCGGCGTCTCCGGCCACCACGACCGTCGCGTCGCGGTCGGCGGCCGACGCGGTGTGGTTCGCCAGCGCCTCCGGGCCGCTGACCTGCGGGATGGTGGGAATCGCGAGAGCGGCCGAGGTCGATCCGACCTCCCAGCGGGGATCGGCGGCGGGGACGAACGCAGGCAGGTCCTCGACCGGGGTGGGTGTCTCCCCCGGAGACTGGATGTCCTTGTCGGTCCACTCCACGCCCAGGGTGCCGAGCGCCTGGAGGAGGCCGTCGCGGGTCCGTGCGTGCACCACGAGCGCGTAGTCCGCCCCGGGTCCTCTCCCGTGGCGGATGATGACGTCAGGGCCGCCGTAGGAGAGGGCGTCGGTGGCCATCTCCTGCCAGGGAGGCAGCCCCATCTCCCGGTAGTTGGCGCGGAGCCTGTCGACCATGGCGTCATCGACGTGTTCGCGTTCGACGCGCATGGTCCACCAGAAGTGCGCCGGAAGCCGCTCCGCCGCGAGCTGAAGGAAGAACTCCGAGATCGAATCGCTCTGCACGACCCAGCCGTCGGAGGTGTTGACCCACACCGGCGGGTCGGGCCATTGCTCCGCCTCGGAGACGAAGTAGCCCCACTGGTGGACGTACTGGTACTCGGACATGATCACGCGGATCTCGTCATCGGACGGCTGCTCGAACGCCTCCGGGGCCGAGGGCGGCCAGTGCGGATGCGTCCAGTAGAGCCGCGGCCGGTAGGCGAAGGAGTTGCCGTGCCAATCCCACCACTCGACCAGCGCGGCCGGCACATCGTCTCCCGGCTCGAAGCCGGGAGCCTCGCCCTGCCTGGTGATCAGGGGCTCCCCGCCGGGTTCCTCGTACCCCAGCTCGCGCTGAACCTCGCGGAGCAGGACCCAGCGTCCCCGATCCGCCGCCCCGGCCAGCCGCTCAGCGAACAGACCGAAGTCAATGATCTTGTCCATGCCGGGCAATCCTAGGCAGAACGGCCATCCGGCGCCGCTGGGGCAGGCGTTCGCCGAGTACGGCCGGGCGGTCGGCTCGATCTCGACAGCCGGCACGCCCAGGATTTCCTGCTCGGGGTCCGGGGTCCGGGGCCGGGGCTGGCTGAACTGGGATTGTGATGGTCGGGATGTCGGTCAGTGGGACGGTGTGATGAGTCGGTGTTCGTAGGCGAGGATGACGAGTTGGACGCGGTCACGGGCGCCGAGCTTGGTGAGCAGGTTGGCGACGTGGGTTTTGGCGGTGCCCGGGCTGATGTGGAGTTCGGCGGCCAGTTCGGCGTTGGACAGGCCGCGTCCGACCAGGGTGAGGACCTGGCGTTCGCGATCGGTGACGCCCGGAAGGCTCGCGGGTGCCGGAGCGGGCTCGGGGCGGCGGGCGAACTCGGCGATGAGCCGGCGCGTGACGCCGGGGGCGATCAGCGCGTCCCCGGCGGCGACGACCCGAATGGCGCTGATCATGTCGTCCAGGGCCATGTCCTTGACCAGGAAGCCGCTGGCTCCGGCGCGGAGCGAGGCGTAGACGTTGGCGTCGTCGTCGTAGGTGGTGAGCATGACGACGCGGGCCGTCGCCTCGGCGGCGATCATCTGGGTGGCCTCGATGCCGTCCATGCCGGGCATCCGGATGTCCATGACGACCACCTCGGGACGCAGGCGGCGGACCTGCCGGACCGCCTGGGTCCCGGTTTCGGCCTCGCCGGCGACGTGGAGGTCCGGGGCCGCGTCGATGACCATGCGCAGCCCGGCGCGGATGAGTTCCTGGTCGTCGGCGAGGACGACGCGGATCGTCATCGCGCCCTGATCGACTGGGGCGGGTGGGATGGGCCAGGGGCGGTGGCGGGGATCGGGATCCGCGCGCTGACGGCGAAGCCGCCGTCGGGGCGGGGGCCGGCGGTGAGGTGCCCGTTCAGCAGCGCGACGCGTTCACGCATGCCGGAGATGCCGTAACCGGGTCCGGTGGCGGACGCGCCGCCCGGGCCGTCGTCGGTGATCTGGACGAGTAGTTCGCCGGGCCGGTGCTCGATCGTCACCTGGCAGCGTGGGGTGCCGACGTGGCGGACCACGTTGGTCACCGATTCCTGGACGATCCGGAACGCGGCGTGGTCGATGGTCGGTGGCAGCGGGGCCGGGGTTCCGCGCCTGCGCACCTGCATCTGGACACCGGCGTCGGCCGTGGACGCGACCAGCCGATCAAGGGCGGCCAGTCCGGCGAGCGGTTCTGTGTCCGAGGGTGTTGCCGGGTCCGGTTCGGCCTGGCGGAGGATGCCGAGCATGCGCCGCAGTTCCGACAGTGTCCGGCGGCTGGTGTCCTCGATGGCGCCCAGCGCGTCCCGGGTCTGCTCGGGCGCGGTGTCGATGACCCGGCTGCCCGCGCCGGCCTGGATCGCGATCACGCCGATGCTGTGGGCGATCATGTCGTGCAGGTCGCGGGCGATGCGCAGGCGTTCGGCGCTCACCGCCTCGGCGGTGGCGTGCCCGTGCAGGGCCTGCTCGTACTCGCGGCGCTGGCGGATCAGCGTCCCGGCCAGCCAGGCCGCCAGGACGCTCAACGCCAGCAGCACCGTCAGCCCGAGGAACCCCGGGGCCAGCACGCGCCTCCAGCCGCTCTCGGCGAACAGGCTCGCCTGCCAGGTGATCTGCTGGACGGTGAGGGTGAGGGCCGCCGCGGCGACTCCCGCCCGGGGTGCGCGGGTGGCGGCTATGAGCGCGACCAGCAGGCTCGCCACCAGCAGGAGCGGCCAGAGCTGTTCCAGCCCCGACCTCAGCGCCGCTGCGGCGATGGTCATCTCGGCCAGCAGCACCGCCAAGACCGGCCACGGCCGGTGGCGCGCCCACGCGACAGGCGATGCCATGGCCACGGCCATCGGAACCACGAGCCCGCCCCATCGCTCCCCAGTAGTGCCATGCCCGTTACCGCTGGTGAGCGTGGCGCACAGCGCCAGTGCCAGAGTGGCCACGCCGCACCCGGCCAGGGCTGCCCGGGCGAGGCGGGGCAGGCGTTTCGGAAGCGGGGGGAAGACAGTGGGCGCAGTCTGATCCACAAGCGTGATCGTAGAAGCCGGAGCGGGCACCGCGCGTCAGCCTTGAGGCCTATGCCCGCAGGCGTATTCCCCCAGGCAGATTCCGGCGCCGGCGATTCCCGCCACCAGGCCGATGTGGCGCACTCCGGTGCTCGGGCAGCGTGGGCCGGGTGATCGAAGTCAACGGATTGACCAAACGCTACGGGGACGTCCTGGCGGTCAACGACCTGTCCTTCACGGTGCCGCCCGGTCAGGTCACCGGATTCCTGGGCCCCAACGGGGCGGGCAAGAGCACCACGATGCGCATGATCTTGGGCCTGAACCGGCCCACGGCCGGAACCGCCACCGTCCAGGGGCGCCCGTTCGGGCAGCGCCGCGCCGGGCTGCACCACGTCGGTGCGCTGCTGGACGCGGGTGACGTCCATCCCGGCCGCAGCGCCGCCGCGCACCTGTCGGCGCTGGCACGCGGCAACGGCCTGCCCGCCCGCCGAGTACGTCAAGTGCTCGAGGAGGTGGGGCTGGCTCAGGCGGCCCGCCGCCGCGTCGGCGGGTTCTCCCTCGGCATGCGGCAACGGCTCGGGATCGCCGCCGCCCTGCTCGGGGACCCGCCGGTGCTGATGTTCGACGAGCCGGTCAACGGGCTGGACCCCGAGGGCGTGCGGTGGGTGCGCGGCCTGTTCCGCTCCCTGGCCGCCGAGGGCCGCACGGTGCTGGTCTCCAGCCACCTGATGAGCGAGATGCAGAACACCGCCGACCGGCTGGTCGTCGTCGGCCAAGGGGAGTTGATCGCCGAGGAGACGGTCGCGGACTTCGCCGCGCGGGGCACCGCCGCCCACGTCACCGTGCGCACCCCCGACATCTCGCGGCTGGCGGCCGTGCTGACCGCCGCCGGCGCGGGCGCGCAGCCCGGCGGCGACCAGACGCTGACGGTGACCGGCCTGCCCGCCGCCCGGATCGGTGACCTGGCGTTCCAGAACGGGATCGTGCTGCACGAACTCGTCTCGCGCACCGCGTCCCTGGAAGAGGCGTTCATACAGCTCACCGCCGACCGCGCCGACTACCTGGCAGGAGACCACCGATGACCGCCCGGACCTCGCAGACCCCGGACGCCGTGCGGGCCGCGCGCGTCCTACGTAACTCGGCGGCCGACCCCGGGGTCCGGTTCCGCGACCTGTTCGCCGCGGAGTGGATCAAGCTGTGGACGCTGCGTTCGACCCGCTACGTGCTGGGACTCGGAACGCTGCTGTTCGTCGGGATCGCCGTGCAGAAGAGCCTGGGCACCTACCAGGACTGGCCGAGCTTCCGGCCGGCGGAGAAGGCGCACTTCGACCCGATGACCGAGGCGTTCAGCGGCGTCACCGCGGCCCTGCTGATGATCGGCGCGGGCTGCGTGGGCGCGCTGGCCATCGTCGGCGAGTACGCCACCGGCTCCGTCCGCACCACCTTCACGGCCGTCCCGGCCCGGCATCTGGTGATGACCGCCAAGGTGACCGTCCTGGCGGTCGTGATGCTCGGAGTCGGGGCGGTCGTGTCGCTTGCCACCTTCGCCGTAAGCCAGGCGATCCTGTCCGGCCGCGGCATCGGCCTCACCCTCGGCGACCCCGGTGGGGCACACGTCCTGGTCGCCAACGCGCTGCTGGCGCCGATCTCGGCGCTGGCAGGCCTGGGCCTGGGGGCGTTGCTGCGGCACACCGCCGCCAGTGTTGTCACCTGCAGCGCGGTCTTGGTCGTCGTGCCGACGTTCTTCAAGCCGACCGTCCACCAGTGGGTCAACGACCTGTACGCGATGTTCCCCAACTACGTCTGGCGGACCTGCCTGGCCATGCGCGACCCGCGAGACCTTCCCGGGCTGCCCACGACGGCCGCCGCGTGGACGGTGTTCGCCCTCTGGCCGCTGGCCACGGCCGTCCTCGCCGTGCTCGCCGTCCAGCGACGCGACCTGTGAACTGCCCGAACCTTCAGAAGGCATCCCATGAACCGACGGAACACCGGGACTCCGCGACGACTGATCGTCATGGTCCTGACCGCGTGCCTGGCATCGACGGCCGGAGCATGCACGAACCCGCCCACGTCGAGATCGGAACCCGGCTCCCCCTCAGCCACCGCCGCGGGAGCCACGGCGACGCTGCCCCGCCCGACCGGAAGCTCCGCGGTCGGACGCACCACCCTGCACCTTGTCGACAAGGCGCGCCGGGACCCTTGGACACCGACGGCTGGGGCACGAGAGCTGATGGTGACGATGTACTACCCCGCCAAACCCGGAACCGGCGGCTCGGCGGCCTCGTACATGACCGTCCGGGAAGCCCGGCTGCTCCTGCAGCGCAAGGCTCCCCAAGCCGTCGGCGCAGCGGGCACCATCGCCCGCCTGGGCATCCACGCACGATCTGACGCCGAGCCGGTGTCCGGCCGGTACCCGATGGTGCTGCTATCGCCTGGATTCACACTCCCGCGCACCACCCTGACCGGCCTCAGCGAAGACCTGGCCAGTCGCGGATACGTCGTCGCGCTGATGGATCACACCTATGAATCCGCAGGCACCGCCTTCCCCGATGGCCGCACCCTCGGCTGCGCCGCCATCTGCGACCGACCGCCCAGCGGCGGGCTGGCCACCGTGATCCGCAACCGGGTCACCGACGTGAGGTTCGTCCTCGACCGGCTCACCGGCCCCCGCCCGGCCTGGCGCCATGCCCGCATGATCGACCCAGCCCGGATCGGTATGGCCGGACACTCCCTCGGCGGAGCCGCGGCCGCAGCGGCGATGACCGCGGACGACCGGATCCGCGCCGGCGCGAACATGGACGGCACCTTCCGCGCCCCGCTCCCCACCAGCGGCTTGGACCGGCCCTTTCTCCTGCTCGGCTCCCAGTCCGACCACGCCCCGGGCAAGGACCACACCTGGGACCGTGACTGGGCACGGCTGCACGGTTGGAAACGCTGGCTGACGGTGACCGGCGCCGACCACAACACCTTCACCGATCTCCCGGTGCTGGAACAGTTGCTGCGCAGGCCCGGCAACGCCCTGCGCGCGCAACGCGCGCAACAGATCACCCGGATCGTGATCGCCGCCTTCTTCGACCAGCACCTCAAGCACGAGTCCCAGACACCGCTCGACCAGCGGACACCCGCGCTTCCCGAGGTCACCTTCCACCGTCCTTGATCAACCAGCTCCGACAGGTCGCATACCTCATCCACGAGCGCACGATGGACGGCCCGGCCGCGCCGAACGTGTGGGGCTCCAATATGACCGTGGGGCGGATACCTCACCGGGCGAGATCGTCCTCAGCGTCGAACACGTCCGCCGGCCTCTCGCTCCAGGCATCGACGTCCCCGAGGGGAATGGCGAGAGCTGCCAGGACTGCCGCGACCGCAAGGACTGCTGCGAGTGTCAGGGCGCCGGGGAGGGACCAGGTCGCGACCGGTCCGGCGATCGCGGCTCCCACAGCGAATCCGGTGATCTTCAAGCTGGCGCCGGTGGTGAAGATCTGGCCGCGCAGGTGCTCCGGGGCCTCCCGGTGACGGACCGCGAACAAGGCGACCAACTGGGGGCCCTGGCCGATCCCGGCGACGACGAGGGCCACGATCAGCGCGGCTGGTCCCCCCACGGCGGCCAAGGCCAACGCGGCAGCCTGGACCAGCGCGCTGACCCAGAGGATCGTGTCGGGGGCGATGGCGTGCGGAAACCGCGCCAGCAGGGCGTTGGCCGCCAGGGCGGAGATCGCCGAGCAGGACAGGAGCATCACTCCCTGGCTCGCTCCGCCCAGGACACGCTCACCGAGCAAAGGGAGGCAGGCGGTCAGCATGCCCTGCGCGGTGCAGCACACCACCGAGACGAGGGTCGCTCGCGCCAGAAGGCGCTTCTCGGCGATGACTCGCATTCCGGCAGCAAGGTCGCTGATCAGTGGGGCCGGCCGGGCGTCCGGCGCCCGAGCGGGGTGGGCGGGGACTCTCCACGCGGCGGGCAGGGCCAAAGCGATGAGCACGGCGGAGACCACTACGGCCGTCGGCGCTCCCAGCGCTTCCGCGGCCACGCCGGTGAGAGCCGGGCCGACCAGGCTTGCCGCGCTGAAGGTCATGGCATCGAGCGCGTTCGCCCGGGGCAGGCGGTCGCCGGTCACCACTCGGGGAAGCTGGGCGGTCCACCCACCCGACAGGGTCGGTCCCAGCAGCCCGGTCACCACGGCGATCACGATGATGACCGTGAACGGGGCATGACCGAGCCCCAGCAGGATCAGGACCAGGCCCGCCGCGTACAGCGCGATCGCTCCGGCCAGCATGCGGCCCGGCCGTCCCGCTCGGTCCAGAAGTGCTCCGAGTACCGGCCCCCCGACCGCGGCGGAGACCGTGATGCCCGCGAGGAGCGACGACGCGGCCGTGGTCGACCCGGTCAAGGCGAATCCCGCCAGCATCAGCGCCGGCCCGGACATGTCGTCCCCGAGACGGGCGCCCAACGCTCCGGCGAGGTACGAGTACAACGAGTAGCGCCGCTTCACCGGCGCAACGATACGGATGTAACTCAAAAAACATCAATATGCGTTACATTGGGGTCGTGGAACCCGATACCGGCGACTGGTCCACCCGCCATTCCGTGCTGACCATGGCCCGGCGGGCCGCCGCCCTGATCAACGTCCTGACCGGTGACCGCCCTGACCCGGCGGCCGTCGCCGACGTACTCGCCACCTACGGCGAATCCGTGCAGGGCGGGCTCACCGCCGCCGATGTCACCGAGATGCGCGCGGCCGCCATCCTGCTGCGCGACGTCTTCGCCGCCGAGCACGTCGACGCCGCCGCCGCCGCCCTCAACCGCCTCCTGCGGGAACACACCGGGCCGCTTCGCCTGACCTCGCACAACGCCGGCACGCCCTGGCATCCGCACCTCGATCACGACGACAACGCTCCCTGGGGCCAGTGGCTCCTCGCCTCGTCCTGCATGGCCCTGACCGTCCTGGTCTGGGACCGGCAACGGCCACCCGGCCGGATCTGCTCATCGCCCAGCTGCCAGAACGTGTTCATCAGCCAAGGCAGCGGACCTGAACGCCGCTACTGCTCCCGACGATGCGCCACCCGCGAACGCGTCGCGGCCCACCGCCGCGCCCGCTTCACCGGGCCGGCTCGCGAGGAAGCGCAGAACCACCAGTAGCGGATCGGCGGGCGTATCGCGGGGTTGCGGTATCCGGCGATCAAGCGGTCGTTGCGGCAGTACTGGTGTCGTGATCGCGCAGCATGCGCATCACGGTGGCGGGGTGAGCGAAGCCGGCCCTTCTTCTTGCCCCTGGTGACGACGAGCCGGGCGATGTTGCGCTGGCCCACCCCTTGGACGCGCAAGTGCAGCACTGGCACTAGGCGGTCCGGGAGACGCACGCCGCCCGCGTACGGTGTTCGAGCACGTCATCGGGCGGGACAGCAGGAACCGTGAGGCGCCCATCGCCAAGCGTGCCCGCTTCGGCGTGTCGTGGCCGGATACGGCCAACGCCACCTTGAGGTCTGCGGACAAACGCCACCTGACCAGGCCAATCATCAGTGCACGTTGGCGGATCTCAGATGCTCTGGGAGCTCTGCCCGCTCCCAACGCTCCCAACGCTCCCAACGCGGACGGTTCAGGCGGGTGAGGAAGGTGCGGGCGGGAGCCCGTTATCTGCGGGTCCCTGCGGACGTGCAAGGGGGGCGGCCCTGGTAATGCCCGGTGATCGTCCCGCCGGATCAGTCGCGAGGGGACGCGAAGTGCCGGTTGGCGGAGGGCGACCACAGCAGGATGAAGACCGCCAGCGTCACCAGCTGGCCGATGACGACGAGCGTGCGGAGCAGAACCCCGTCGCCGACGGGCCTGCTGCCGGTGAACTGGACCGCCGGCAGGCCCGTCAGCCAGGCCCTGGCCCAGCGGCGCGGCCGCCGCAGGAGCAGCGCCAGCCAGGCGTACGCAACGCCCCATACAAGATGGAAGACGTCCGTCAGGTCCTGCGGCGGGTACGGCAAGGCGAACACATGCCCGACGAGCAGTACCCCGATGCAGGCCGGCGCCCAGTTGACGGTCGCGGGCACTGGAGCGGCCTGGTCCGCATCGGCGCGCGCGGAGCCGTGGGCGGGCATGTCTCCTCCACTGCAGCGATCGGTGATCGTGCACTGCAGGCCGCCCATAGGCACTGCGCGAGAAATTCTCGACTGAGACTATCTCCCTGGAGATTCGAATGCCCGGGAGGCGGCGTGGGGCGATTCCTGCACGCGTACCGGGCTGACGCGGACGGCCCTGAGCCGGAGGACGCTGGCGCCCCACGCGATGAGCACGCACACCGCCATCGTCAGGGCGAAATGGCTCGTGCCGCTGCTCAGGCTGCCGGACCCGTGCTCCTCGATCGCGTACGCCGTCAGCTCTCGGGTCGACCACAGCGGCAGGAGCTTGGCCGCCGCCCCTGCGGGGTCGACCAGAAGCTGCACGGCCATGATGGAGAGCAGCGCGAGGGCGCCTTCGAGTTCCCGGGAGATGGCGAGGCCGACGAGGGCGCCCAGCGGCGCGCCGATCAGCACGGTCGTCACCAGCAGCAGGGCCACTCCGGCGAGCCGCGGCAGATCGTCCTGGGTCACGGCGACCAGCCCGAAGTAGACCCCGGCGACGAGGACGCCGACGGCCCCGAGCGCCAGCTGCCTGCCGAAGAACAAGGCGGTCGGCGATGCTCCGATCACGCTGAGGCGCTGGTCGAGGCGGCGGGCTCCCACATGGCTGAACAGGGCCAGCGTCGCGACCGCCCAGCTCACACCGATGGACAGGAAGCGGATCGCTTGCCAGTGCACGTCGATGCGCGCCAAGTAGAACACCAACGGCAGCACGAAGACGAACAGCAGGGCCACGCGGCGGCGGATCATCTCTTGCAGGCTGATGGAGGCAACGGTCAGGAGCATCAGTTCTCGCCTATCGGCTGCAGTTCCAGAACATGGTCGACACGGTCGAGGTCGTGGAGCATGTGCGTGACGACCAGCACGCCGGCGCCTCCGTCGCGCCACCGGAAGACCTGATCCCAGAAATCGACGTAGGAGTCCTGGTCGAAGCCCTGATAGGGCTCGTCGAGCAGGATGAGTTCAGGACGGGTCAACTCGCTGAGAACCACGTTGAGTTTCTGCTGCGTCCCACCGGAGAGATGGGAGGCGATCACGTTCTTCCGAGGAGACCATCCGAGCTGGGCGGCCAGATGCGAACCGACGGAGACGGCCTCCCTGGGGTTCATCCGGTAGGCGGCACCGAAGAGCCTGAAGTGCTCCGACGGGGTCAGCAAGGGGGCGACCCCGTCGTGCTGGGGTGCGTACCCGATCCGCTCAGTGCGCTGCACCATCCCGGACGAGGCGCGAGTCAGCCCCGCGCATATGTTGAGCAGCGTTGATTTCCCCGAGCCGTTGGCTCCGACGACCGCGGCGACCTCTCCCGCGTGCAGATCCAGATTCACCCCGCGCAGGACCTGGCGGCGTCGATAGCGCTTGGTCACGTTCCGCAGACGGAGAACGACCGCGCCCCGCCTGCGTGGCGGTGGTGCCGCGTGCCTTGCGGCCTGCCGCACGGTCCGGGCGAGAGCGCCCGCATAGGACACTGCCGGCCCGTACATCGAACCGGGCTCGACCCCAGCGGCCGCCGCCTCGGCGAGTGCGTCGTTGGTCAGATCGCCGGCCTCGGTTTCCTCGATCCCGGCGTCTTTCAGATGCCGGTAAAGCAGCGTCCCCCAGGCGTCGTTCATCACATGCTCCCTGACGGCGCGTGCGTCCCGGTCGGGGTTTCGACTACGGCGCTCATCGCAGCGCGGAACTGCATCCAGGCACTGCGCCGCTCCTGCATGGCGGCCCGGCCGAGGTCGGTGAGTTCGTAGTACTTCCGCGGAGGGCCGGCTGGCGAGAACTCCTTCTCCGTCCGCACGAGCCCCTGCTTTTCCAGCCGCAGGAGAGCCGGATACAGAGTCCCTCCGGGAACCTCGTCGAAGCCCACTTCGGCGAGCCGCTCCACCAGTCCCCTCCCGTAGTCCCGACGATCAGCGAGCAGGCACAGCAGGCACACGTCCAGAAATCCGTGGAGCCACTGCTGCGGAATGTTCCGTGGCATGCTAGGTAGCCTAACTGAGTACCGGTCCGTAGTCTAACTATCAACTGGCATTGGCCGTCCCGCGTTGTGGTGGCTCACCTGTCAAGCCCCGCCGCGGTGTCGCGGTCGGGGTACTACGACCGGCGCAGCCGGCCGATGTCGGCGACCGCGGAACGACGACAGCGCCTGAGGGCGATGATCCAGGCGGTATTCGACGCCGACCACGAAACCTGCGGATGCCGCCGGATCCACGTGGTGCCGACCCACCTACATCCCCACCTGGCCACCGTCATCGACTGTCATTCGAAGATGGTGGTCGGCTGGGCGATGGCCGATCAACCCCCGGGGGTCGGCGCCTCGGGCGGCGGCCGCAACCGGCAGCGTTGACATCACCGCCCTGCCGAGCCCGCGCCGGTGGTCCGGTTCGGGCGCGATCTGGTCGAAGACCGCGTAGGTGTCCGTGAGTCCAGCCTGTCCGGTTGCTGCGAGTGCTCCGTCGGCGGCCTGCACGACGGCCTCCAAGATCTGCCCTGTTGCGCTCAAGTGCGGCACCTAATCGGCGTCAGCCCAGGTCCGAGGCAACTCCGTTGCATTCGCGGCTGATGCTCAGCCGACCCCGTACACGGTGACGGGCGTGTGCCGGGAACATCGCTGGAAAACGAGGGTGACCAGGCCCGATCCGTGCCCGCGAGCCAACATCGAGCAGACAGAGGGACGGAACGAGGCGAATCGGGCGGCGGGCAAACCGGGACGATCTTGCGTTTGCCCTGGTCAGGGGTGGTGGGTCGCGTGGGACTCGAACCCACAACCTACGGATTAAAAGTCCGGAGCTCTGCCAATTGAGCTAGCGACCCGTCCCGCAAGCGTACCGAGATCGGCGGGGGGTTTGCGACGGGGTTAGGGGGTGGGGGACAGGTGGACGGGGAGGTGCTTCAGGCCGTTCTGGAAGTTGGAGGCCAGGCGGACGGGGGCGCCGGTGAGGGTGATGCCGTGGGGGAGGAGTTCGCGGAAGAGGGCGCGCAGCTGGGTGCGGGCCAGGTGGGCGCCCAGGCAGAAGTGGGGGCCGAAGCCGAAGCTGACGTGGTCGTTGGGGGTGCGGGTGATGTCGAAGCGGTCGGGGGACGGGAAGACGGTCTCGTCGCGGTTGGCGGAGGCGTGGTAGACGACGACCTTGTCGCCCGCGTCGATCTTCTGGCCGGAGAGGGTGAGGGACGTCGTGGCGGTGCGGCGGAAGTCCATCACCGGGGGCCAGTAGCGGAGCATCTCCTCGACGGCGGACGGGAGGAGGGCGGGGTCGGCGCGGAGGCGGGCCAGTTCGGCG
Organism: Actinomadura sp. NAK00032; assembly: GCF_013364275.1. NCBI lineage: Bacteria > Bacillati > Actinomycetota > Actinomycetes > Streptosporangiales > Thermomonosporaceae > Actinomadura > Actinomadura sp. NAK00032. The sequence continues at coordinate 1,166,044 of NZ_CP054932.1, forward strand.
GGGTGCTCCAGGAGGGTGAGGAGGCCGCCGGGGATGCCGTTGCGGAGGGTCTCGTTACCGGCGACGGCGAAGAGGAAGAACATGTTCTCGAACTCGTGGGTGGTGAGGCCGCCCTCCAGCATGCGGGACATGATGTCGCCGGACGGGTGGGAGCGCTTCTCGGCGGCGAGGGCGTGGGCGTAGGCGAACATGTCCGCGAGGGCCGTGTAGGAGCGCGGGTTGATGGGACGGCCGTCCGGGTGGGTGGTGGTGGTCGGGCGGTAGTGCATGGCCTTGTGGGCCATGGGCGTCATGGTGGCCGCGTCGGCGGTGGAGAGGCCGGCGTACTCGTCGTCCTGGTAGCCGATGACGCGGGACGCCCAGTCGTAGAGGAGGCGGCGGTCGGCGTCGGGGACGCCCATGATGTGGGCGAGCGTCCAGACGGGGAGGTCGGCGGCGAGTTCGACGAAGTCGGTGTCCTCGCCGAGGGCGGAGGCGACGAGGGCGCGGGCGCGGGCCTCGATCGTCTCCTCCAGGGCGCGGACGGCGCGGGGGGTGAAGGCGGCGGCGACGATGCGGCGCAGGCGGGAGTGGTCGGGCGGGTCCTGGTTGAGCATCATCGCGCGGACGAACGCGAGGTCCTCGGGCGTGTCGGGGTCGCGGATCTGGGTGGCGCCGAGGTTGGACGAGAAGAGGTCCGGGGAGCGCAGGACGTGCTTGACGTCGGCGTGCCGGAACACCGCCCAGTAGCCGGGGCCGGCGGGCCAGGGGCCGACGGCGGGTTCGGGGATCCGGACGACCGGCGATTCGGCGCGCAGCCGCGCGAAGGCGGCGTAGGGGACCCCGGCGGCGTACGTGGCGGGCAGGAAGATCTCCTCGTGCATGTCCTCAGCGTGCATCATGTCGGGATGACGGTGAAGCCCGAAGAGATCCTGCGTGACAATTTCGCGCCGTGGGTGCTGGACCTCGGCCTCGTTCCGGAGGAGGTGGGGGACGGGACGGCGGTGCTGCGGCTGCCGTGGTCGGAGCGGCTGGCGCGGGAGGGCGGCGCGCTGTCCGGGCAGGCGCTGATGGCGGCGGCCGACACGGCGGTGGTGCTGGCGGTCTCGGGCGCCAAGGGCGGGTTCGTGCCGATGACGACCGTGCAGCTCAGCACGACCTTCCAGCGGGCCGTGAAGGGGAAGGACGTGCTGGTGCGGGCGGAGCTGTCGAAGCTCGGGCGGACGATGGCGTTCGCGGAGATCGACATGGCGGTCGATTCGGTGACCGTCGCCCATGCGAGCGCGGTTTACGCCATCATCGGGTGACATGACGGAGAAGGTCGTTGTTGCGGACGGTGAGTTCGACCTGCGGGTGTGGGGAGAGCGCGGTCCGGGGATCCTGCTCATCCAAGAGATCTTCGGTGTGGGCGAGTACATGGAGGCCGTCGCCGAGGACCTGGTCGCGCTCGGGTTCGTGGTGGCGGCGCCCGACATGTTCTGGCGCATCGAGCCGAACTGGACGACCGCCCACAACGAGGAGGCCCTCCCCAAGGGGATGTCGATGGTCTCCCAGTTCGACTGGGAGAAGGGCGTAGGGGACGCTAAGGCCGCCCTGGACGTTCTCAAGGGGCTGCCGGGTGTCGGCAAGGTCGGCGTGTTGGGGTTCTGCTTCGGTGGGACGCTCGCCTATCTGCTGGGTGCCCAGGCGGAAGTCGATTCCCTGGTGTCGTTCTACGGGTCGGGTGTGCCCGGGGCTCTGGACCAGCTCGACGCCATACGGGCCCCTGTGCAGTTCCACTTCGGTGGGGACGACGCCTACATCCCCAGGGAGGACGTCGCGAAGGTGGAGCGGGCCGCGGAGGGACGGGAGAACGTCGAGATCCACGTCCAGGAGGACGGCGGGCACGCGTTCCACAACCGCAAGGCGCCGATGTTCTACCAGCCGGAGCCTGCGGAACGGGCGTGGCGGCTTACGGAAGCCTTCCTCAAGCGGACCCTGTTGTCATAGCGCCCACGGCGGTAGTGGCTCGCAGTGGGTGAGCCAGTCGGCGGGTGCTTTGCCGAGGATGCCGCCGACGATCGCGCAGGTCGTGTCGATGTCCCCACCGGCGGCGGCCGTCGTCCAGAACGCGCCCTTGAAGTCGCCCAGGTGCTTCGCGGCGGCCCAGAGGGTGAACGGCACCGTGTCGTGTGCGGCGACCTGCCGGCCGTTGCCAAGGACGGCGGCCACGGTGGATGGGTCGCTGATGGTCAGTAGGCGGCGGGCCTCTTCGATGCCCTTGCGTACGGTTCCGGACGGGACGTGCAGGAGGATCTCGTCGATGAACCTGCCCGGTGGTGGGTCGGACGGCGCGATCGATGCGGCGACGGCCACGGCGATGGCGCCCGCCACTGCCTCGGGGTGCGGGTGCGTGACCTCGGCCGAGAGCACGGCTTGGCGGGCCGCCTCAGCGGGGTCGCCGGCGAACCAGGCGCCCAGGGGCGCGACGCGCATGGCGGCGCCGTTTCCCCATGAGCCCGTGCCGCCGAACGGTTCTCTTGCGAGGGTGCGCCAGTCGCCGCCCTCCCGGACGAGCCGCAGTAGGCGCCCTGTGGACGGGCCATAGCCGCGGTCGAAGTCGTGGTGTTCGGCGAAGCTTTGCGCTAGAGCGTCCTGGTCGATGGACCCATGGCGGGTGAGGACGAGGTAGATGGACGCGGCCATCTCGGTGTCGTCCGTCCATTGCCAGGGGGCAGGTGGAGGTGTCTGCGTCTCGAAGGCCGGTCGGTTCGCGGGGACGAAGAACTGGGAGCCCAAAGCATCGCCTAGGGCGAGGGCTTGGAGGCTCTGCAGGGAGGCGGTGGGGTTCAGGCGGGCTCCAGGGTCAGGTGGGAGAGTTCCTTGCGGGACGAGATGCCGAGCTTCGGATACGCCTTGTAGAGGTGGTACTCGACCGTGCGCGGGCTCAGGAAGAGCTGGGTGGCTATCTCCCGGCTGCTGGTGCCTGCGGCCGCCAGGCGGACGACTTGGAGCTCCTGGGGGGTGAGGCGGTCGAGGAGGTCCGGGGCGGTGGGTGTGGCAGTGCCGGATTCGCCGGTGGCACGTAGTTCGGCGCGCGCGCGGTCCAGCCAGGGGGTGGCGTGTAGGCGTTCGAAGATGGACGCCGCCGAGCGGAGCGGGACGCGTGCGTCGGAGCGGCGGCGGGCGCGGCGCAGGTGCTCGCCGTAGAGGAGTTCTGTGCGGGCACGCTCGAACAGCCGCGACGACTGCTCGTGTAGGCGGATCGCCTCCACGTAGGGTTCCTCGCTGTCGGTCACCAGGGCCTCGCAGTGCAAAGCCACGGCGAGGGCCCATGGCTGCTTGCCCGCCTCTGCCCATGTGCGGAAGCGGGTGAGGGCCGTGCGTGCGACGGCGGTCTCGCCCGCGCGTACGGCGGCCTCCACCTGGTCGGCGGCGGACAGGACGTCGGCGTGGCGGTGCGGGCCGTTCGCGATCTCGTCGAGGCGCCGCAGCGCGTCGTCGTAGCGGCCCAGGCCGAGGTCGAGGAGGGCGAGCGCGGCGTCGGCCAGGCCCGGCGGGGCGGCCGCGGTCAGCTCGTGGAGGCGGGCCTCGTCGCCCTCGATCGCCGCGATCCGGGCGAGGACGGCGCCGAGGCGGCCCTCGCGGTGCGGGCGGCCGGTGTCGCGGGCCAGCGCGACCGCCTCGGCGACGGTGGCCTCCGCGTCCGCGTGCCGGCCGGCCGCGATCTGGGTCTGCGCGCGGATCTGCAGGACGCCCGGCAGTTCGCCGACCAGGCCGTGCCGGCGGCAGTGCGCGGCTTCGGCGGCGGCCAGTTCCAGCGCCGACTCGTCGGCGCCGGCGATGAGTGCGAGCTGGGCGCCGCGCAGCCGGTCGCCGGCGCCGTCGCGTATCGCGGTGACCTCCTCGGTGAGCAGCGGCAGGCCGCCCGCGTAGTCGCCGTCCGCGAGCGAGGCGAGGCCGCGCAGCATCCGGTCGCCGGGCAGCAGCTCGGACGCGCGGCGGACGGCGTGCGGCTCACCGGACGTCCACCCGTACACGGCGCCGGTGCGCAGCATCTCCGCGCGCTCGTCGCCGGCGGCGCGGTCGACCATCATGCGGGCGGCGGCGCGCGGGTCGCCGCGCTCGTACTCGACGGCGGCGTGCACGCGGGCGAGCGCGGCCAGGTCGGCCGCGCCGAGCTTCTCGGCGTGGACGGCGAGGTCGCCGGCCTCGTCGAGGCGGCCCGCCTGGAGGGTGAGCGCGGCGGCGGCGCCGAACCGCGCCGCGCGGGCCTCCCGGCCGGGGGTGAGGTCGGCGGCCTGCCGGTAGAGCGCCGCCGCCGTCGCGTGCCCGGCGCGGACGCGGGCGCGCTCGGCGGCCTCCTGGAGGTCGGCGGCGACGTCCTCGTCCGGGGCCAGGGCGGCGGACGCGCGGTGCCGCGCCCGGCAGTCGAGGTCGGTGGCGGACTCGGCGAGCGCCCGGTGCGCGGCGACGCGCCGCGCCGCCGTCGCGCCCTGGTACGCGGCCGCCCGGATCAGCGGGTGCCGGAACACGATGCTGCGCCCGGTGACCGCGACCAGCCGGGCGCGCTCGGCCGCCTCCAGGTCGGCGAGGCCGGTCCCGAACGTGGCCGCCGCCGCGAGCAGGCTCGGCATGTGGCCGCGGCCCTCCGCCGCCGCGATCAGCAGCATCATCCGGGCGTTCTCGGGCAGCCGGGCGATCTGCTCCTGGAAGGAGACGAGGACGCGGTCGGCGACCCGCAGCGGCGTGGTCTCGGGGGGACGCTCGTCGGCGGCGGCGAACTCGTGCAGCGCGAGCGGGTTGCCGGCGGCCTCCCGCAGCACCCTTTCGCGGACGACCGGGGCCAGGCCGCGCGCCGCGATCAGCCGCTCGGCGTCGTCGCGTTCGAGCCGGCCGAGCCGCAGCTCGGGCAGGCCGGTGCCGGTGAAGGCGTCGTCGCGCGCGGCGAACAGCATGACGACGCCCTCGGCCGCGAGCCGCCGTGCCGCGAACAGCAGCGCCTCGACCGTGGCGGTGTCGAGCCAGTGCGCGTCGTCGGCGACGCACAGGACGGGGCCGTCCTCGGCGAGGTCGGCGAGGAGGGTGAGCACGGCGAGACCGGTGGCGAAGCGGCTCGGTTCGGCGGGCGCCGCGCCGAGCGCGGACCGCAGCGCGGCGGCCGGGGCCGCCGGGAGGCCGTCCAGCCGGTCGCGGACGGGCCACAGCAGCTGGTTCAGGCCGGCGAACGCGATGCCGGACTCCGCCTCGACCCCGGTCGCCCGCAGCACCCGCGGGACCCGGGCGGCGGCCTCGGCGAGCAGCGCCGACTTGCCGATGCCCGCCTCGCCGCGCAGGACGAGCGCGGCGCTGCGCCGGTGGTCGCGCGCCTCGTCGAGGAGCGAGGAGAGCCGCGCCTGTTCGTCGTTCCGCCCGTAGAGCACGCGTCCAAACTACGGGCCCGAATACCGAAAGCCTACGGATGCACCCCGTATCCGGCGGTTCGTACGTTCGTGACCAGCGATAACAACCGAGGAGGACATCGTGCGGGAACTGTTCGAGCCGCTGTCGGCCGGGAAGCTGGAGCTGCGCAACCGCCTCGTGATGGCGCCGATGACCCGCAGCCGCGCGGGCGCGGACGGCACCGTCACCGAGCTGACCGCCGAGTACTACCGGCAGCGCGCCGGCGCCGGGCTGATCATCACCGAGGGGACGCAGCCGAGCGTCCGGGGCCAGGGGTACATCCTGACGCCGGGCCTGCACTCGGACGAGCAGGTGGCGGCGTGGCGGGCGGTGACCGCCGCCGTGCACGAGGAGGGCGGGACGATCTTCGCCCAGCTGATGCACGCCGGGCGTGTCGGGCACCCCGTCCTGTACCCGGACGGCGGGCTGCCGTTGGGCCCGTCGCCGCTCGCGAGCGGCGACCGCCTCTACACGCCGGACGGGATGCTCGATCACCCCGTCCCGCAGGAGATGACCCTGGACGACATCGCGCGGGCCGTCGAGGAGTTCGCCGGCGCCGCGCGCAACGCGGTCGCGGCCGGGTTCGACGGGGTGGAACTGCACGGCGCGAACGGCTACCTGATCCAGCAGTTCCTCGCCGACGGGAGCAACGCCCGGACCGACGCCTACGGCGGGACGGTCGAGAACCGCGTCCGGTTCGCGGTCGAGGCCGTGCGGGCGGCCGCGGACGCGATCGGGCCGGAGCGCGTCGGGCTCCGGGTGTCGCCGGGGGGCACGTCCAGCGGCGTCAGCGAGAGCGACACGCCGGAGCTGTACTCCGCGCTCGTCGCCGGGCTCGCCCCGCTGGGCCTCGCGTACCTGCACGTCATGGAGGAGCTGAACCGCGACATGACCCGCCGGATCAGGGCCGAGTGGCCGGGGACGCTGATCCTGAACCCGCACCCGACACCGGAGTCGTTCCCCGCGACGCCGGAGGAGGGCGCCGAGGCGCTGCGGGAGGGAGTGGCGGACGCGATCGCGCTCGGCGAGCTGTGGCTCGCCAACCCTGACCTGCCCGCCCGCATCGAGGCCGGCGGCCCCTACAACAAGGCCGACCGCGCGACCTTCTACGGCGGCGACCGCCGCGGCTATACCGACTACCCCGCCCTCCCCTGAGCCAGGGTGGCGGAGTGTGCCACCGAAGGCCCCGCACGGCGTGCCGGGGGCGGCCCCGCACGGGGGGCCGGAGGCCCCGCACGGGGCGCGCAGGGGACGTTGCGACTCGTGCGGGGCCTGGCGGTGCCGGCGGCCGGCCGGGGCTAGAGGCCCGGCCGGACGGCGCCGGAGAAGTGGCGCTTGTAGTACTTGGTCAGCTTGATCTTCTTGACGCGCTTGCCGGAGCTGGGCGCGTGGATCATGTAGCCGTGGCCCGCGTAGACGCCCATGTGGGTGCGGCCGCCGTAGAAGAACAGCAGGTCGCCCTTCACCGCGCCCTTCCAGGAGACCTTCTTCTTGACGGCGCGGTAGATCTGCTGGGTGGTGCGGGGCAGTTTCACGCCCGCCTTGCGCCAGGCGCCGCCGGCGAGGCCGGAGCAGTCCCAGGAGCCGGGACCCGTGGCGCCGTAGCGGTAGGGGTCGCCGATCTGCTTCGCCGCGTACTTCACGGCGTAGGCCGCGCGCTTCTTCTGCTTGGCGGCGCGGGCCTGCTTGGCGGAGACCTTCGCGGCCGAGGTCACGAACACGGCCTGCTGCGGCGGTGCCGCCGCCTCGGCGGGGCCGGCCGTGAGGACGGACGCGCCGAGCGCCGCGGTCGCGGTGAGCACGAGCCCGCCGGTGGTGATTCCGGTCTTCAGGGGGTTTCGGGGGGTATGCAGAATGACTCCAGATCTCGCGGGTGATGCCTACCGGGCAGCCGTCACCGCAGGGGTTTTCCTGGCGGGTCGGGATACCGCGGCCATTCCGCCGCGTCATTCGACTGGACGCGGGGAAACGGTGGCCGCTTCCGGTTCCGTGCCTCTTGGCTGCACGGATTCGGCTGTCGACGGCGGCTTTCGAGCGGGGCGCTCGCGGGCGGACGGCCTGGAGGGCCGTGCCCGGCCTGTGGAGGGGGCCTGTGCAGGCCCAGGCCGCGCGTCGGGTGCGTGTTCTGTTATCCGGCGGCTGCAGTGCCGCATGAACCGGGCAGGAACGTACGCAGACTCGGGTCGGCATGGCAAATCACTCCGGTCTTTCCGATGCGGGCAGGCGCCCGGAAGGGGGTGGCCGCCCCTGTCGTGGCCTGCGCCGATTCCGGGCACCATGGGGTAAGTGTGAACTAGGTCACCTTTCCTGGAAAGAAGATCCATTTCATGGTGACCCACTTCGTCCCGGCCGGTAAGTGGAATGTCGTTCTGTGGAAAACCCGCTGACGCTCCGTAATGGTCTGTGGCATGTATCACGTATCGGTAAATGTGGTTCATGTCTCCTTTTGTCCGCATGGGCGCCGGGGCAGGGCGGGCCGGTTGCGGACGGACGCGAGCACCGGATCCGGCCCGGCCGAGGGGTTGACGGACCGGATCCGGCCGCCTGTAGTCCGAAGGAGAAGCGGGTTCCGCCTTCGGAGGGAGTCCTGTGTTCGGCCGTGTGGTGTCAGGTCTCGTCCTGGTCGTCGGGCTCGTGGTGGCGCCGCCGGCCCTCGCCGACGGCGGCCCCCCGACCGCGAAGTTCCCGCCCGGCTTCCTCTGGGGCGTGTCCACGTCCGGCTTCCAGGGTGAGGGCCACTTCCCCGACAGCAACTGGACGCGCTACGCCGACCGCAAGGCGCCGGGCGTCACCGACCCCTACGGTGACTCCGTCGACTTCCTGCACCGCTACCCGTCCGACCTGAAACTCGCCAAGGAGCTCGGCGTGAACGTCTTCCGGACGTCCATCGAGTGGGCCCGCGTAGAACCGCGCCGTGGCCACCGTGACCCGAAGGCGCTCGCCTACTACGACGACCTCGTCCGCCGCATCAAGGCGAACGGGATGCGGCCCATGCTCACCCTCGACCACTGGGTGTATCCCGGCTGGGTCGCCGACCAGGGAGCCTGGGACAACCCGCGCACGCGGGACGACTGGCTCCGCAACGCCCGCTACGTCGTCGAGCGCTACAAGGGCCAGGGCGTCATCTGGATCACCTTCAACGAGGCCAGCGCCTACATCTACAAGGAGCTGACCACCCGTCCGATGGACCTCGGGCAGATGCTGAAGATGCGCGACGCCCTCATCAAGACGCACCGGGCCGCGTACGACATGATCCACAAGGTCGACCCGGGCGCCCTGGTGTCGAGCAACGTCGCCTACGGGACGGCCCTCAACGGCATCTTCGACGCGGCCATGTTCAACGACGTCACCGACAAGCTCGACTTCATCGGCATTGACTACTACTACGGCGCGAACCTGCAGAACTTCACCGCGGTGTACTCGCTCACCGGCGAGTTCTGGAAGATCGACCCAGAACCGGAGGGGCTGTACTACGTCCTGAAGAACTACCAGCGCCGGCTACCGCACCTACCGGTCTACGTCGTCGAGAACGGCATGCCGACCGACGACGGCAAGCCGCGCCAGGACGGCTACACGCGCACGGACCATCTCCGCGACCACATCTACTGGATCCAGCGCGCGATGGCCGACGGCGTGAAGATGATGGGCTACAACTACTGGAGCCTCACCGACAACTACGAGTGGGGCAGTTACCGGCCACGGTTCGGCCTCTACACGGTCGACGCGCTGACCGACCCCACCCTGGCGCGCCGTCCGACCGATGCCGTTCCCACCTACCGCTCGATCATCGCGAACCGGGGCGTCCCCGCCGGGTACGTGCCGGTGCGCACGCCCGGCTGGTGCTCGATCGAGGACCCCGTCGCGACCTGCCTGGGCACGACCCCCACCCCGCCCGCCGGGTACCGCCCGGCCGGGTGACGGCGGAGGCATGACCGGCGCCTCCCCGGGTACCGCCACCGCGAGCGCAATCGACCAGGGGAGCGCGTGGGGGACGTGCAGACGCAGCCGAAGGCCGCGACGCGCGGATCCGGCACCGCGGGACCGGGGCCCGGCTCGGGCGGCGTGGCGGACGATCTGCTGACCGCCCTGAAGCGCGCGGCGGCCGCACTCCGCGACGCCGGCATCGGCTACGCGCTCGCGGGCGGCTTCGCGGCGTACGCGCACGGCGCGGCCGTGTCGCAGCACGACGTCGACTTCGTGCTGCGTGAGCGGGACGTCCAGGCGGCGCTGGACGCGCTCGGCGCCGCGGGCATGACCCATCTGGAGAGCCCGGAGAACTGGCTGGAGAAGGCCTACGACGGCGAGCACGTCATCGACCTGATCCACACGCCGTCCGGCCGTCCGGTGGACGGCGGGCTGCTGGGCCGGGCCGAGGAGATGACGGTCGGCGCGGTGTTCATGCCGGTCCTGCCGGCCACCGACCTGATGGTCATGCGGCTGCTGGCGTTCACCGAGACCGCCTGCGACTTCAGCGGGTTCCTGCACGTGGGCCGGGCGCTGCGGGAGCAGGTGGACTGGCGGCGGGTCGCGGCGGAGACCGCCGAGTCCCCCTACGCGTACGCGTTCCTGACGCTGCTGGCCCGGCTGGACGTGATCGAGAAGGACGTGCTGTGAAGGACGTGCTGTGACCGGAAGGGGGCAGGCCATGACCGACATGTCGGGATACCTGGCCGCGCACATCCAGGAGCGGCTCGCCGCGGAGGCGTACGAGCTCGGCATCCGGGTGGACGTCCGCGGCGGCGTCGTGCACCTGCGCGGCGAGGTGGTGAGCGAGGAGCGGCGCCGGGCCGTCGAGGAGGCCGCGCGGGAGGCCGCCGAGGGCCGCGAGATCTGCAACGAGCTGCACGTCGTCGCGGTGCCCGAGCCCGAGGGAGAGGAGCAGATCTCATGATCCGTGTCGCCGCCGCGGGGGACCTGCACGTCGGGCCGGAGATGGCCGGGGAGTACCGGGCGCACCTGGCCGCGCTCGCCGACCAGGCGGACGTGTTCCTGGTCGCCGGCGACCTGACCCGGCACGGCACGGCCGAGGAGGGCGGGATCGCCGCCGGCGTGCTGCGCGACCTCGGGCTCCCGGTGGTCGCCGTGCTCGGCAACCACGACTACCACTCCGACGCCGAGGACGAGATCACCGGCGTGCTGCGGGACGCCGGCGTGACCGTCCTCGAAGGCGACGCCACCGTCCTGGACTGCGACGGGACGACCCTCGGCATCGCGGGCGGCAAGGGGTTCGGCGGCGGGTTCGAGGGCCGCTGCGCCAGCGACTTCGGCGAGCCGGAGATGAAGGCGTTCATCCGGCACACCAAGGACTTCGCCGACCGGCTGCACCTGTCGCTCACGGAGCTGGACGCCGACGTCACGGTCGCCCTCACGCACTACTCGCCGTCCGCGGACACCCTCGAAGGGGAGCCGCTGGAGATCTACCCGTTCCTCGGCAGCTACCTGCTGGGGGAGGCGATCGACGCGGCGGGCGTCGAGCTCGCCGTGCACGGCCACGCGCACAAGGGGACGGAGAAGGGCCTCACATCCGGCGGGATGCGGGTGCGGAACGTGGCGCTGCCGGTGCTGCAGCACGCCTATGCCGTGTACTGCCTGGAGGCGCCGGAACCGGCGGATCCCCATCGCGACCGGGAACGGGTGTCGGCCTGGTGACGTTCGCCTCTACAAGACGGGCCGGTGGGACGGCCGCGAGATCGCGTGGAGGGGAGTGCTCTCCCGGCCGCCCCACCGCCCGGTGCCCGCTCAGGCGGTCGCTCAGGCAGCCGCTCAGGCGGCCGAGCGCAGCAGGTCGAGGACGGCCTGCTCGACCGGGCCCTGCGTCGCCAGTTCGCCTTCCGACGCCTCGACGCCCAGCCGGCCGAGCACGGGCGCGACCGTCTCGCCGGCCTCGTAGCGCTCGATGATGCGCGGGTCGATGTAGGAGGCCCGCGCGACGGCGGGGGTGTTGCCGAGGTAGGCGGCGACCTCCTTCACGACCCGGACGATGGCGCGCCTGCGGGCGGTGCCGCTGCCGCCCGCGCGGACCGACACCGCGAGCCCGACCGCGGCGAGGACGGTGGCGTGCCAGGTGCGGAAGTCCTTGGCGGTGAAGTCGCCGCCGGTCACTTCCCGGACGAAGTCATTGATGTCGGACGTGGTGACGTCGTGCCAGCCGTCCCGCGTCCGGTAGGCGAGCAGCTCGGGGGCGTCGTCGGGGCGCCGCTTGAGGCCGCTGACGACCTTGCACACGTTCTCCTCGGCGACCGCGCGGTAGAGGTCCTTCGAGTCCTTGGCCGGATACTCGAACGTCACCTCGTCGCGGCGGCAGGTGACGTGCTCGCGCAGAACGGTCGCGAGGCCGAACGTGCCGTTCTCCGCCGCGTACGACTCCCCGCCGATGCGGAAGAAGCCGAGGTCGATGAGCCGGACGGCGGCGGCGAGCACCCGCTCGCGGGAGTAGCCGCGCCCGGACAGGTGCTCGTCGAGCGTGTGCCGCACCTTGGGCAGCCGCTCGGCCAGCTCTAGGACGTGCTCGTGCTTCTCCTGGTCGCGCTGCTCCCGCCATGCCTCGTGGTAGAGGTACTGGCGCCGTCCGGCCGCGTCGGTGCCCATCGCCTGGATGTGGCCGTCCGGGTCTGGGCAGATCCAGACGTCCTTCCAGGCGGGCGGTATGACGAGTGACCTGATGCGTGCCTTCTCCGTGGAGTCTTGTAGGGGGCGTCCGTCCGGCCCCAGGTACACGAAGCCCTTGCCGGCTCTTCGCCGTCCGTAGCCGGGTTCTCCAGTGTCGCTACGTTGCAGCTCCATCAGCCCGGGTGAATCTCCCCACCGGCCGGTACGAGCGTCTGCCCCGTGTAATAGGACGACTGGCGGTTGGCGGCGAAGAACACGTAGGACGGCGCTATCTCATCGGGATCGGCGGCCCGCCCCATCGGCGCGTTCTTGCCGAAGGACTCCACGCGCTCGGCGTCGAACGTGGCCGGGATCAGCGGCGTCCACACCGGGCCCGGCGCGACGCAGTTCACGCGGATCTCGCGGTCCATCAGGTTCTGGGCGAGGCTCGCGGTGAGCGACATGACCGCGCCCTTGCTGGCGGAGTAGTCGATGAGCGTCTTGTTGCCGCGCAGCCCGTTGATGGAGCCGGTGATGATGATGGACGAGCCCGGCCCCATATGGTCGAGAGCCTCCTGGATCGTCCAGAACACCGCGAAGACGTTCACCTCGAACGTGCGGCGGAGCTGCTCGCCGTCGATCTCCCGGACGTCCTTCACCGGCGTCTGCGTGCCGTGGTGCAGGACGAGCACGTCCAGCCCGCCGAGCTGCCGGACGGTGTGCTCGACGACCTCGCGGCAGTGCCGCTCCTCCGCCATGTCGCCGCCGAGCATGACGCAGCGCTGCCCGGCGTCCTCGACCAGGCTCGCGGTGTGCCGGGCGTCGTCGTCCTCCTCCAGGTAGGTGATCGCGACGTCGGCGCCCTCCTTGGCGAACGCGATCGCGGTGGCGCGCCCGATCCCCGAGTCGCCGCCGGTGATCAGCGCGCGACGCCCGTGCAGCAGATCGCTGCCGAGGTAGTCGCGCATCTCATCACGCGGTTCGGGTGCCATCTCCCCGGTCCGGCCGGGGTAGGACTGGCTCTGTGCCGGACGTTCGCTCATGCTCGGCTCCTCCCGGGCTCGACCCCGCCGTCCACATGACGCGGGTGCCCGGAGCTGCGCGGAGCAAACGCGGGCCCTATTGTAACCCGTGAGTAATAACGCGCTCGGCGATCCGCCGGGGTGTGAGCGGAGCGCGCGCCGACGTCTGGATAGCATCACCCCGAACCACATTCGGTCCCTCACGTAAGGTGTCGCTTATGGACCTGAACGGAGTTTCCGCCGTCGTATCCGGTGGCGCGAGCGGCCTCGGTGAGGCCACCGTCCGCGCGCTGGCCGCCGAAGGCGCCAAGGTGGTCGTCGCCGACCTGAACGAGGACAGGGGCAAGGCTCTCGCCGACGAGGTCGGCGGCGTCTTCGTCAAGACCGACGTCTCCAGCGAGGAGCAGGTGCAGGCCGCCGTCCAGGCCGCCGTCGACACCGGCGCCCCGCTGCGCGTCATCGTCAACAGCGCCGGGATCGGCTGGGCGTCGCGGACCGTGAACCGCGACGGCTCCCCGCACGACCTGGCCTCCTACGAGACCGTCATCCGGGTCAACCTGATCGGCACCTTCAACCTGATGCGGATCGGCGCCGCCGCCATCTCCAAGACCGAGCCGGCCGACGCCGACGGCCTGCGCGGCGTGGTGATCAACACCGCGTCCATCGCCGGCCTGGAGGGCCAGACCGGGCAGATCGCCTACTCCGCGTCCAAGGGCGGCATCATCGGCATGACGCTGCCGGCGGCCCGCGACCTCGCCGCGATCGGCGTCCGGGTCAACACCATCTGCCCGGGCATCATCGACACCCCGATCTACGGCTCGGGCGAGCAGGCGGAGGCGTTCAAGGCCAAGCTCGCCGCGCCCGTCCCGTTCCCGAAGCGGATGGGCAAGGCGTCGGAGTTCGCGCACCTCGTCAAGTCCCTGATCGAGAACGACTACATGAACGGCGAGACGATCCGCTTCGACGGCGGCATCCGCTTCCAGCCCAAGTGAGGCACTGAATGACCGACGCTGTTCTGACAGAGGAAGACGGCGCCGTCCTCGTCATCACCATCAACCGCCCGGAGGCCCGCAACGCGGTCAACGGCGAGGTGGCGCGGGGCATCGCGGCGGCCGTCGAGGAGCTGGAGTCCCGCAAGGACCTGTCCATCGGCATCCTCACCGGCGCGGGCGGGACGTTCTGCGCCGGGATGGACCTGAAGGGCTTCCTGACCGGCGACAACCCCGTCGTCGAGGGACGCGGGTTCGCGGGCCTCACCGAGCGCCCGCCGGCCAAGCCGATGATCGCCGCGATCGAGGGCTACGCCCTGGCCGGCGGCTGCGAGGTCGCGCTGTCCTGCGACATGATCGTCGCGGCGCGGGACGCCCAGTTCGGGCTGCCCGAGCCGAAGCGCGGCCTGGTCGCGGCCGGCGGCGGGCTGCTGCGGCTGCCGCAGCGCATCCCGTACCACATCGCCATGGAGATCGCCCTCACCGGCGACAAGTACCCGGCGGAGCGGATGGCCGAGCTCGGGTTCGTCAACCGGCTCGCCGAGTCCGGCGGCGCGCTCGCCGCGGCCAAGGAGCTGGCCCTCAAGGTCGCCGAGAACGCGCCGCTGGCGCTCGCGGCGACCAAGAAGGTCATCGTCGAGTCCGCCGACTGGACGACCGAGGAGGCGTGGAAGAAGCAGCAGGAGATCACCCTGCCGGTCTTCACCTCCAAGGACGCCCAGGAGGGCCCGGCGGCGTTCGCCGAGAAGCGCAAGCCGAACTGGAAGGGCGAGTAACCGCCCCTCCCGCGCCGAGCGCCCGGAACCCACCGCGGTTCCGGGCGCTTCGCCGTCCGGGCGCTTCGCCGTCCGGGGACGGCCTGTTCCGGACGGCCGCCGGGGTTTGTCTCGGCGTCGAGTAAGTGGTCGCGTACGCTGGCCGGGCTTGCTGTGATCTTGAAAGGACGCCCATGAGACGCAACGCGGCACTGGCGGTCGCCACCGCCCTGGCCTGCGCCGCCGGGACGGTCGCGACGGCCGCCCCCGCGCACGCCGCCGGCTGGACGGACGTGCCCACCGGAGCGGTCGCCTACAACGGCTCCCTCGACCGGGTCGACTTCGGCGCCGGGGGCGCCGGCTGGGCCGTCGGCGCCGCCGGCAACCTCTTCGGGCCCGAGGCCAAGATCGTCCGGTGGACGGGCTCCGGCTGGGCGGCCCAGCCGAGCCCGGTCGGCTTCACGCCGGTCGACGTGGCCGTGTCCGGGCCGTCCAAGGCGTGGGTCATCGGGTACAACCTGGGCGGTACGGTCGGCCTCTACTGGAACGGCACCGCGTGGAGCCAGGTCTCCTATCCGCTGGTGGGCTTCCCGAACGCCGTGTCCGCCGCGCCCGACGGCGCCGCCTACTCCATCGCCGGGCTCAACCAGTTCAACGGCGGCCCGAGCGCGATCCTGCGCTGGACGGGCAGCGCGTGGGTCGACCCGCAGGTCCCGCTGCCGCCGTCCTCGTCCATCACGGCCGTGGACGTCCGCGCCGCCGACGACGTGTGGCTCGCCGGGACGACCGCGGAGTCCGGGACGTCCGCGACCGGGCTCGTCGTGCACTTCGACGGGACGTCCTGGGAGCGGATCGACGTCCCCGGCTCGCTCGGCGCCCTCGGCTTCCAGGGCACCCTGTACCGCATCGTCGCCCACTCGCCAACGAACGTCTACGTGCTGCGCGTCCGGCAGAACGCCCAGATCACCAACGCGATCCAGCACTACGACGGCACGTCCTGGACGACCGTCGACATCCCGCTGAACGCGACCGGCCTCGGGATGTCGTCCGACGGGCGGGGCGGCGTGGTCGTGCTGCCCGTCACGACCGGCGCCAAGACCCGGTACCTGCACTACGACGGCTCGTCCTGGACGACGCTGGAGGGCCCGGCGCGCACCGGCACCGTCCAGGCGTCCGACGCCGACGCCCGCCCCGGCACGTCCGCCGTCGTGAGCACCGGCACCGCCACCGAGCCCACCAAGAAGGCGCCGTTCATCGAGCAGTTCGGCTGAGCCGGCCCCCGCCGCCCGTCCCGCCGCCCGTCCCGCTCGCCCCGGGCGGGACGAGCGGGACGGGCCACTGGGCGGAACGGCGGCGTTGTGACGGGGCCCCGCGCTGGTTATCGTCGGAGCGGCGTCCGATTTCTCCTGAAGGGAGCGATCAATGGACGTCCGCGCCGCGCCGCCGGTGGTCCGCACGGGGATGCCGTCCGCGCCGGCCGGGCGGTCCGCACTGCTCACGGCCCTGGAGTCCCGCCTCGCGGCGAACGGCAGCGTCGTGCTGACCGGCCCCAGCGGCATCGGCAAGACGGCGCTGCTGGAGGCCGCCGGGGCCGCGGCGGCCGCGCGCGGCGAGCTGGTGCTGCGGACCGCCGGGACCGAGACCGAGCGGTGGGTGCCCTGCTCGGGGCTCGCGGAACTGCTCGACCAGCTGCCCGCACCGCTCACCGACCCGCTGCCCCGCGAGCGGCTGACCGGCCTGCCCGAGCCCGCCGAGCATCCGGACCCGGACACGAACGCCGGTACCGGCCATGTCGCGTGCCGGCTGTCGTTTCGCGGGCTGCTCGCCCGGTGCGCCGACGAGCGCCCCGTCCTCCTGCTCGTGGACGACGCGCAGTGGCTGGACGCCGAGTCGGCCGACGCCGTCCGCTACGCGGTGGGACGGCTCGCGGCGCGGGGCGTGCGCGCCGTCGCCGCCGGGCGCTGGCCGGACGGGTTCGCCGCCGGCGACGGGAGCGGCGCGCCCTGGGCCCCGGCTCCGGGCGCCCTCCACCTGCCCGTCCCGCCGCTCGGCCCGGACGAGCTGGCCGAGATGTTCGACAGCTACGGCCTCCCGGTGCGGGTGGTGAACACGCTGCACTCCGACTCCGGCGGCAACCCCTACCTCGCGCTCGCGCTCGGCGGCGCGTTCACCGACCGCATCCCGCGGCACTGGCGGCCCGCGCCGCTGCCGCAGCGGGTCCGGTCGGTGATCGAGGAGCGGCTGGCGCGGCTGCCCGCCGAGGCCCGTGAGACATTGCTGACGGCGGCGCTCGCGATCCGGCCGACGACCGACCTGCTGTGCCGGGCCGGCCGTGCCGGGGCGGTGCGCGACGTCCGGCTCGCGGCCGGGCTCGGGCTGCTCATCACCGAGGGCGGCGGCATCCGCTTCACGCCGCCCGCCGTCGGAACCGTCCTCGCCGAGTCCGCCGGCGCGCCGCACCTCGCGCGGGTGCACCGGGCGCTGGCCGCCGCCGTGCCGGACGCGGCGGGCCGGACCCGGCACCGCGCCCTCGCCGCCCCCGGCCCGGACGCGGAGCCGGCCCATTCGCTGGTCACCGCCGCCGAGCGGGCCGTCCGGCAGGGCTCGCACCGGATGGCCGCCGAACTGTACCGGCTGGCCGCCGACCGGTCCCCGGCCGAGCCCGCCGCCGAGCGGCTGGAATGGCTGGTCGCGGCGGCCGAGACGGGCGCCAACGGCGGCCTGCCCGACCTGGTGCACCGGGCCGCCGAGGCGGTGCTCGCCGCCGACGCGTCCCGCGCGCAGCGGGTGCGGGTCAGGCTCGCGCTGCTGGACCTGTCCGGGCAGGGGCTGGCCGAGATGGGGGAAGTCTTCGCCGCCGCCTTAGTGGACGCAGACGGCGACCCCGCGCTGCTCGGGCCGCTGCGGCTGCGCATGGCGCTCGGCGCACTGGTGAACGGTGCCCCCGCGCGCGCTGAGCATGAGGCCAACGGCACACTGGCCCACGCACGCGCGACCGGCGACACGGCCCTCGAAGCCAAGGCGCTCGCCGTCCGAGCCAACATCGCGCTTATCGAGGGACGGGACGACTACACCACCGACCTGCGCCGCGCCCGGCACCTTCCAGAGCCGCCCCTGGACGGCCAACTGCACATGACCCCGCGCTACCTGGCCGCGTACTGCGCCGTGTTCGAGGACAGGCTGGCCGAGGCCAGGGAAGACCTGCTGCGGATGCTCGCGCTCGTCGAACGCGGCTCCGGGGAAGAGGTCGTGCACGTCCTGCGGAACCTGTCGGAAGTCGCCGTCCTCACAGGCCGGTGCAGGGAGGCGCTCGACTTCGCCGACCGGGCCATGCGCATCACCGAGGACGCCGCGCTCAGCCCTGGCCCGGCCTGGTACCACGGCGCGCTGGCGGAACTGGCAGGCGGCAGCGTCCGGCGCGCGGTGGCGCTCGCCGAACGAGGGCTGCGGGCGTCCGAGCAAGAGGACGACGTCATCTTCCAGAGCCGCCTCCTGCACGTGCTCGGCGTGGCACGGATGCGGCTGGGGGAGATGCGCGAAGGCGTCGAGACCCTGGAGCGCATCGACGCGCTCGGCGACGGGCGCGGGCTGCTGTCCCCGCTCGTCCTGCGCAGGCACGGCGACCTGGCGCAGGGGCTCGTTGCCCTAGGCGACACCGAGCGGGCGGCGGAGGTGATCCGCGCGACCCGGCTCGCGGTCGGCGACCGGCCGCGCGGCATCGGCGTCATAGGACGCCTGGACCGCGCCGAGGCGTGCCTGCTCGCCGCACGCGGCGAACCGGACGCGGCCGTCAGGCTGCTGCGCCGCACGGCGGCGCTGTTCGAGCGGCTGGGCCAGCCCCTGGAGGCCGGGCACTGCCTCCTCGAACTGGCCCGCGTCGAACGCCGCCGGCGGCGCGCGAGCAGCGCCCGGGAGGCCGTCTCGGCGGCGCTGGAGACGTTCGTCCGGTGCGAGGCACGGCCCTGGGTGGAGCACGCCCGGCACCGGCTCGCGCGGCTCGACGACACCGGGCTGCGGGACGGGCCCGCGCCGCCGCCCGGCCACGCGGCGCTCAGCGACGGCGAGCGGCGGATCGCGGTGCTCGTCGGGCAGGGCGCCACCAACCAGCAGGTCGCGAACCGGCTGTTCCTCAGCGTGAAGACCGTCGAGGCGTCGCTCACCCGCGTCTACCGCAAGCTCGGCATCCGCTCGCGCGCGCAACTCGGCGCGCTGGTCGCCGGGCTCGACGGGCTCGACGGGCTGGACGGGCCGGAGGCCACCCTCACCCGGTAGTCCACCCCCGCGGCCGTAGGGATTCCCCTTGCGTTGCGGGCGGCGTCCCTACGGCATCCCTAGCGCGGCGAACTATGCGGTGACTTGCCCGGAAATGCATGCGAACGTTCCCGAGGCGAACCCGCCCATCACTCCGGAGCCCCGGCGGGCGCCACCGCGCGCGCCGGGGCGAGCCCCCGAAGGAGTCACCGCGTGAGATCCACGACCCCCGCACGCGCCCACCGGCGCACCGCCCTGCGCCGCGCCGCCCTGAGCAGCGCGCTCGTCACCGCCGCGGCGACCGCCGCGCTCGGCCTCCAGGCGGGGACGGCCACCGCCGCCCCCGCCCAGGCCGTCCCGGCGCAGGCCCCCCGCCCCGCCGACCCCGGCCAGCTGCCCGCCAAGGTGAGCGCCAAGGAGTACAAGGCGCTCGTCGGCCGGGCCAGGGCGCAGCAGGACGAGACCGCGTCGCAGCTGAAGCTCGGCGCCAAGGTCGAGCTGAAGGCGAAGACCGTCGTCAAGGACAGGGACGGCACCACCCACACCCACTACACGCGCACCTACGACGGGCTGCCCGTCCTCGGCGGCGACCTCATCGTCCACCGGGCCCCGTCCGGCTCGATCGCGCGCGTCACCCAGGACGCGACCCGCCCGCTGAAGGTCGACACGGCGCCGAACACGCTGGTGTCCACGCGTCCGGCGACGCCGAAGGCGAAGGGCAGCGTCGCCCCGCGCAAGGTCGTCTGGATGGCGGACGGCGAGCCCGTCCTCGCCTGGGAGACCGTCGTCGGCGGCACGCAGCGGGACGGCACCCCCAACCGGCTGCACGTCATCACCGACGCCCTCACCGGCAAGAAGATCGTCGAGTGGCAGGGCGTGCAGACCGGTACCGGCAACAGCCAGTACTCCGGCACGGTCCAGCTCGGCACCACCAGCTCCGGCGGCTCCTACGTCCTGCGCGACACCGGTCGCGGCAACCACGACACCACCAACCTCAACGGCGCCACGTCCGGCCGGGGCACCCTGTTCACCGACAGCGACGACGTCTGGGGCACCGGCTCGCCGAGCAGCCCCCAGACCGCGGCCGTCGACGCCGCCTACGGCGCCGGCGAGACCTGGGACTTCTACAAGAACGTCTTCGGACGGTCCGGCATCCGCGGCGACGGCGTGGGCGCGTACTCGCGCGTCCACTACAGCAGCGGCTACGTCAACGCCTTCTGGGACGACTCGTGCTTCTGCATGACGTACGGGGACGGCCAGGGCAACAGCAGGCCGCTGACCGAACTCGACGTGGCCGGGCACGAGATGACGCACGGCGTCACGTCCAACACGGCGGGCCTGATCTACCAGGGCGAGTCCGGCGGGCTGAACGAGGCGACGTCCGACATCATGGCCACCGCCATGGAGTTCTGGTCGAACAACGCCAGCGACGTGGGCGACTACCTCATCGGCGAGAAGCTGAACATCCGCGGCGACGGCGCCCCGCTGCGGTACATGGACCGTCCCAGCAAGGACGGCAGCTCGCTCGACAACTGGTCGCCGAACGCCGGGAACGTCGACGTCCACTACTCCTCGGGCATCGCGAACCACTTCTTCTACCTGCTGTCCGAGGGCAGCGGCTCGAAGGTGATCAACGGCGTGCAGTACAACTCGCCGACCGCCGACGGGCAGCCCGTCACCGGCATCGGCCGGGAGAAGGCCGCCGCGATCTGGTACAAGGCGCTCACCGAGGAGATGCGGCCGACCACGAACTACGCCGACGCGCGCCGCGCCACCCTCGCCGCCGCGTCCGGCCTGTACGGGGCGACGAGCGCCGAGTACGCCGCGACCGCCAACGCGTGGGCCGGCGTGAACGTCGGCGGCCGCGTGGACGACCCGGGCGACCCCGGCCCCGGCGACCCCGGCGACCCGAGCGGCACATGGGCGGTCGGCACCGCCTACAACGTCGGCGACGTCGTCACCTACGACGGCGCGTCCTACCGGTGCCTCCAGGCGCACACCGCCCTGCCCGGCTGGACCCCGCCGAACGTCCCCGCCCTCTGGGAACAGGTCTGACCGCTCGCTGCAAGCCACGGCGTCCCCTCCCCGGGGGCGCCGTGGCCGCGAGGGGTCAGCCGAAGCGGCCGGTGATGTAGTCCTCGGTGGCCTTCTGCTCCGGGTTCGCGAAGATCTTGCTGGTGTCGTCGATCTCGATGAGCTTGCCCGGCTTGCCGGTGCCGGCGATGTTGAAGAACGCCGTGCGGTCGCTGACCCGGGCCGCCTGCTGCATGTTGTGCGTGACGATCACGATCGTGTACTGGGTCTTCAGCTTGTCGATCAGGTCCTCGATCGCGAGCGTGGAGATCGGGTCGAGCGCGGAGCACGGCTCGTCCATCAGCAGCACCTGCGGCTGGACGGCGATCGCGCGGGCGATGCAGAGGCGCTGCTGCTGCCCGCCGGACAGCCCCGCACCGGGCTTGGCGAGCCGGTCCTTGACCTCGTTCCACAGGTTGGCGCCGCGCAGCGACTCCTCGACGATCTCGTCCAGCCGGGACTTGCGCCGCACGCCGTTCAGCTTCAGCCCGGCGGCGACGTTGTCGTAGATCGACATGGTGGGGAACGGGTTGGGCCGCTGGAACACCATGCCGACGACGCGGCGCACCGCGACGGGGTCGACCGAGGAGTCGTACAGGTCCTCGTCGTCCAGCATGACCTTGCCCTCGACGCGCGCGCCCGGGATGACCTCGTGCATCCGGTTCAGCGTGCGCAGGAAGGTGGACTTGCCGCAGCCCGACGGCCCGATGAACGCGGTCACCGAGCGGGGCTCGATCGTCATCGAGATGTCCTCGATGGCGTGGACGCCGCCGTAGTAGGCGTGGAGCCCGGAGACGTCGATCCGCTTGGCCATGGGTTGTCCTTTCTGAGGGTCAGCGGCTCGTGGGCGCGGTGCGCCGGGCGACGAGGCGGGCGACCAGGTTGAGCAGCATGATGATCCCGATCAGCACGAGCGCGCCCGTCCAGGCCCGGTCGATCGAGTGCTGGCTGGGGTCGGCGGCCTGCTCCCAGATGAAGGTGGGCAGGGACGCCTGCGGGCCCGTGAACGGGTCGTTGTTGATCGCCTTGGTGAAGAAGATCGTGAGCAGCAGCGGCGCCGTCTCGCCCATCACGCGGGCGACGGCCAGCATCACGCCGGTGACGATCCCCGTCATCGCCGTCGGCAGGACGACGAAGCAGACCGTCCGCCAGCGCGGCACGCCGAGCGCGTAGGACGCCTCGCGCAGGTCGTTCGGGACGAGCTTCAGCATCTCCTCCGCGGCGCGCACCACGGTCGGGATCATCAGGATCGTCAGCGACAGCGCCCCGGCGAAGCCGGAGAAGCCGAACCCCATCGTCAGCAGCCACAGCGCCAGCACGAACAGGCCCGCGACGATCGACGGGATGCCCGTCATCACGTCCACGGTGAAGCTGATCAGCTTGCCGAGCCGCCCGTTGCCGGCGTACTCGACCAGGTAGATCGCGGTGAGCAGGGCGAGCGGCACGGCGATCACGGTGGTGATCGCGACCTGCTCCAGGGTGCCGATGATGGCGTGGTAGGCGCCGCCGCCGGGGTCGCTGCCGCTGACCGCGTTCATCGAGAACTGGAAGAACGTCAGGTCGAGCCGCTTGGCGCCGTTGACGACGACCGTCCACAGCACCGAGACCAGCGGGACGACGGCGAGCGCGAACGCCAGATAGACCAGCCCCTGGACGAGCCGGTCCTTGATCTTGCGTCCCGCCGACACCGAGGTGAGGCTGCCGCCCTTGCGGGTGGAGACGGTGGTCACGCGAACTCCTTCCGCCGCGCGACGACCGCGCGGGCGGCCATGTTGACGACCAGGGTGATCACGAACAGCACCAGCCCGGAGGCGATCAGCGCGCCGCGCCCGGTGACGGACGCCTCGGCGAAGCTGTTGGCGATGTTCGCGGCGAACGTCGCGCCGCCGTTCTCCAGCAGGTGCCAGTTGATCCCGGGCACGAACGTCAGCACCATCGCGACGGCGATCGTCTCGCCCATCGCGCGGCCGAGGCCGAGCATCGAGGCGCCGATCATGCCGGACCGCCCGTACGGCAGCACCGCCAGCCGGATCATCTCCCAGCGGGTCGCGCCGATCGCCAGCGCCGCCTCCACGTTGGCCCGCGGGACCTGGAGGAACACCTCCCGGGAGATGGACGAGATGATCGGCAGGATCATGATCGCCAGCACCACCGAGGCGGTGAAGATCGAGTTCTTGCCGGGGCTGTCGCCGCCGAACAGCGGGATCCAGCCGAGGCCGGCGTTGAGCGCCTTGCTGATCCCCTCCATGTGCTGGGACAGGAACGCCAGGCCCCACAGGCCGTACACGATGCTGGGCACGGCGGCGAGCAGGTCGACGACGTAGCCGAGCCCGGACGCCAGCCGGCGCGGCGAGTAGAACGAGATGAACAGCGCGATCCCGATCGCCACCGGCGTCGCCATGAGCATCGCGAGCAGCGACGAGATCACCGTGCCGAACGCCAGTTGCGCGATGCCGAACTCCGGCGGCGTCGCGTTCGGGTTCCACTCCTCGGTGGTGAGGAAGTTCGCCTCGTTGTCCCGCAGGGCGGGGATGGCCTTCCAGACGAGGAACGCCGCGATCGCGGCGACGATCGCCAGCACGGCGATGCCGGAGCCGCGGGCGGCGCCGGCGAAGATCTTGTCTCCGGCCCGTCCGGTGCCCATCGACGCGGCGGCGCGGTCCCGGGTGCCGGCGTGCGCCTCGACGCCGGTCTCGGTGGTCATGGGGGAACCTCCTTCGATGACGTCGGAACCCACGTCGGCCCCGCCGCCGAGGTCGTCGGCGGCGGGGCTGCGGGTGCCGTCGCTCTTGGTCAGGACAGGGCCTTCACGGACGCCTGGACCTTGGTGAGCACGCTCTGCGGCAGCGGGGCGTACCCGAGGTCGGTGAGGATCTTCTGACCGTCCGCGCTGGAGGTGTAGGTGAGGAAGGACTTGACGAACCCGGCCTGCTCGGCGGGCAGCCCCTTCTCACACGCGATCTCGTAGGTGACCAGGACGATCGGGTAGGCGCCCGGCTCCTTGGTCGCGTAGTCGATCTCCAGCGCGACGTCGTTGCCGGTGCCGGTGATCTTCGCCCCGGCGACGGCCTTGGACGCGCTCTCCGGCGACAGCTCGGTGTACTCGCCGGCGCCGTTCTTCACGTGGGCGGTCTGCAGCTTGTTGTTCTCCGCGTACGACATCTCCACGTAGGAGATGGCGCCCTGGGTGCTCTTCACCTGGCTGGTGACGCCGTCGGACTTGGCCGCGCCCTGGCCGGTGGAGTTCGGCCACTTCTTGGCCTTCTCCCACGTCCAGACCTTCGGGACGACCGTGTGGAGGTAGTTGGTGAAGTTGTCCGTCGTGCCGGACTCGTCCGAGCGGTAGATCGGCTTGATGTCGGAGTCGGGCAGCTTGGCGCCCGCGTTCTCCCCGGCGATCGCCGGATCGTTCCACTTCTTGATCTTGCCGGAGAAGATCTTGGCGATGTTCTCGGGCGACAGCTTCAGCCCGTCCACGCCCTGCACGTTGTAGACGACCGCGACCGGCCCGACGACCATCGGCAGGTTCAGCGCGGCGCCGCCCTCGCAGCGCTTCTGCGCGGCCGCGGCCTCCTCGGGCTTGAGCGCCGAGTCGGAGCCGGCGAACGACACCTGCCCGCTGGTGAACGCCTGGATGCCGGCGCCCGAGCCGCTCGGGTTGTAGTTCAGGTTGGCGCCCGCGCACTTGCTGGAGTAGAGCTTCGTCCACTCCTCGATCGCGTTCTTCTGCGCGCTCGACCCGGCCGCGTTGACGCTGGCCTTGGCGCAGTCGATGTCGCCGGCCGGCGCGCTGCTCGAGCTCGCCGTCGTGTTGTTGTCGCTCCCGCAGGCGGACAGGGCCAGCGCGCCCGCGACGACCACACCGCCCAGGGCGGCGAGTCGGGAACCGTTCTTCACCGGAGGGTCTCCTCTTAGATTTCGTCGGCCGGGTCTGCCCGCGCCGTCCTTGCGCACCGTCGTCGGGCGGGGTCGGACGGTGGGTTCGCCGTCGAATGCGACGCTAAGCAGGCGAGGTGACCAGCCGCCCCGATCCAGGTGAACGGCAGATGAACGCGGCCGAGCACGATCGCGAAGAATGCCCCGATTTGCGATGGACGCCGGGTTAACGGCGCAGCTCAGACAGTCAAAAACCCGGTCGAGGCTCGCTCAACCGGGTTTAGCGCCCGAGGGTCAGGCGTACATGACGTCGACGGCGTACCGGGCGAAGCCCAGCGACTCGTACAGGCGGACGGCCGCGACGTTCGACTCGTCCACGTACAGCATGATCTGGTCCATTCCTGTGGAACGCAGATGATGCAGCCCCACCAGGGTCAGCGTGCGCCCGAGCCCGAGGCCCTGCGCGTCGGGGTCGACGCCCACGACATAGACCTCACCGATCTTGCCGGGATGCACCTTCGTCCAGTGGAACCCGGCGAGCCGCCCCTCCCGCTCGGCGAGGAAGAACCCGGCCGGATCGAACCACTCCTCGGCCTCACGCGCCTGGACGTCCTCCATGGTCCAGGCACCCTGCTCAGGATGATCGGCGAAGGCCCGCGCGTTCACCGCGAGCCAGGCCGACTCGTCCCGCCCGGGCTCGAAGGCGCGGATGCGCACCCCATCGGCAACGCGCGCCTCCGGCAGAGGCTCAGACGCCGGACGCCGCAACTGGAACAGGGCACGGACCCGAGCCATCCCCTCCGACTCCGCCAGCGCCGCCGCGGCCGGAAGATCGCCATGCGCCCAGACCCGCACGCCGGCCTCCTCCCGCAGCGCCCGCAACAGCAGACGCCCGTGCCCCCGCCGCCGATGCTCCGGATGAACGACCAGCTCACCCGCCGCCGGCTCATCCTCCACAGCCGGGTCGAAATGCGCGTAAGCGACAACGACCCCACCCTCGACAACCGCCGGCCCCGACCGCCCACCACGCAACGCGAGCAAGGCATGCTCGGACAACGGCCCGACCCCGTCGACCCGCGCCGCCGCCTCGACCAGCGCCAGCGCCTCCGCGACCTCGGCCTCACCAAGCGTTCCGCGCGCCCGCAGCTCACCCACGCCGCCACCCTATGCGCCGCGACCACCGCGAAGATCGTCCGGGGGCCCTGATCGATTTGTCACAGAAACGTCACCGCACCGCCGAAATCCGTATGCCGGGCGAACCTACCGTCCACAGAATGACTCGACGACGCACCATCCTGGCCTGCGCCGCGGCGGGGCTGACGGTCATGGGCCCGGCCGCGCAACCCGCCGCCGCGCGCCCCGCGCCGACCGCGTCCGTGCGGCTCCTCGCGCTCAACGACTTCCACGGCAACCTGGAGCCGCCCTCGGGGAGCTCGGGCAGGGCCGTCGACGAGGACGGCAACACCGTCCTCGCGGGCGGGGCCGCCTACATCGCGGCCCACCTCAAGCAACTGCGGAACCGCGACACCCTCACCGTCGCCCAGGGCGACCTGATCGGCGCCTCACCGCTGATCTCCGCCGCCTACCACGACGAACCGTCGGTGCAGTTCCTCGGCGACGTCGGCGTCACGGCCTCCGCGGTCGGGAACCACGAGTTCGACGAGGGCTACCAGGAGCTGCTGCGCATCCAGAACGGCGGCTGCCACCCCGTCGACGGCTGCTCGCCCGAAGGCGCCTGGCACGGCGCGAAGTTCGACTACCTCGCCGCGAACGTGCTGAAGAAGCAGGGCCACCACGAGCGGCCCGCCATGAAACCCTGGACGATCCGCCGCATCAACGGCGTCCGGGTCGGCTTCATCGGCGTCGTCACCAAGACCACCCCGAGCATCGTCACCGCCGAGGGCATCAAGGGCCTGACGTTCGACGACGAGGTCGCCGCAGCGAACCGCGCCGCCCGCGAGCTGAAGCGCCGCCACGTCCGCGCGATGGTGCTGCTCGTCCACGAGGGCGACCAGGTGAAGGCCGGCACCCGCCCCGACGAGTGCGGCATCGTCCCCGGCGCCGGCTCGCGCATCGCGCAGCAGGCCGACCCCGAGATCGACATGGTCCTTTCGGGCCACACCCACCAGCAGTACGTCTGCTCGGTCAAGGACCCGAACGGCCGCCCGCGCCTGTTCTCCTCAGGCTCCTCCTTCGGCCGCGTGATCACCGAGGTGAACCTCAAGGTGAACCGGCGCACCGGCGACATCGTCCGCTCCTCCGTGAAGGCGGACAACCACGTCGTCACCCGCGACATCGCCCCGGACCCGGCGACGGAGAAGTTCGTCCAGACCTGGAAGGACCGCGTCTCCGTCATCGCCGACAAGCCCATCGGCAAGATCACCGCGGACCTGACCCGCACCCCGTCCCCCGCAGGCGAGACCGCACTGGGCGACGTCATCGCCGACGCCCAGCTAGCAGGCACCAAGGACCTGGGCGCCCAGGTCGCCCTCATGAACCCCGGCGGCGTCCGCACCGACCTCACCTACGCCGCCAGCGGCTCCGAGGGCGACGGCGTCGTCACCTACGGCGAGGCCTTCGCCGTCCAGCCCTTCAGCAACGTCATGGGCGTGACGTCCCTGACCGGCGCCCAACTCGACGCCCTCCTGGAACAGCAGTGGACGTCCGCCGGCGAGAAGATCCTCCAGCCCTCCGCGAACCTGCACTTCACCATCAACCGCACCAACCCCGTAGGCGACCGAGTCTCCGCCATCACCATCGACGGCACCCCGATAGCCCCGACCACCACCTACAAGGTCGCCGCGAACAACTTCCTCTTGGGCGGCGGCGACGGCTTCACAGTCTTCACAGAGGGCCAAGACCAAGTCCTAGGCGCCATAGACCTGGACACCTTCGTCACGTACTTCAACACCCAAGGCACCATCACACCCCCACCCCTAACCCGCATCACCACCCAATAAGAACCACGAACAGCCACCGTGGCCCCGGGCCACACCCCACCAAATCCAGAGGGCTTTCGCCTCAGGGTTTGAAGCTCAGCCACCGGCCACGGGTCGGGCGGCCGGAGGGCGCCCTAGCGCCCGGAGGTCGCCCGACCCCCCGAGCCGGGCGACCGCAGCGACACGACGAGAACCCGCACGGTCACAGCACACCGGAACCGTGGCGTGAGGATCGACCGGCTCGTGACGGGGGGATTGGGGGGTCGCCCCCCCCAATAAAATCAAGCCCCGAAGAAGTGGACCGCGTAGTAGACGACGGCGGCGACCAGGGCGGCCGCCGGCATGGTGAGGACCCAGGCGACGAGGATGTTGCCGGCGACGCCCCAGCGGACGGCGGACAGGCGCTTGGTGGCGCCCGCTCCCATGATCGCTGAGGTGATCGTGTGGGTGGTGGAGATTGGAGCGTGCCAGATGAAAGCGGTGGTGTAGAGGACGACGGAGGCCGTCGCTTCGGCGGCGAAGCCCTTCGGCGGGTCGACCTCGATGACCTTGCGGCCGAGCGTCCGCATGATGCGCCAGCCGCCCGCGTACGTGCCGGCGGACAGGGCGCCCGCGCAGACGATGACCACCCACCAGGGGACGGTGCTGCCGTCCGCGTGCCCGGTGGTGACGAGCGCGAGGACGATGATGCCCATGGTCTTCTGCGCGTCCTGCAGGCCGTGGCCGAGGGCGAGGGACGAGGCGGACATGGTCTGCGCGATGCGGAACCGGCGGCCTATCCGGCTGGGGTTGGCCCGCCGGAAGATCCACAGGATGGCCACCATCGCGAGGTAGGCGAGGCAGAACCCGACGACCGGTGACAGCACCATCGGGACGGCGACCTTCTCGACGACGGTGTGCCAGTTCACCGCCGACACCGACGCCAGGCCGGCGCCGACGACTCCGCCGATGAGGGCGTGCGAGGACGACGACGGCAGCCCGAAGTACCAGGTGATGAGGTTCCAGGTGATGGCGCCGAGCACGCCGGCGGCGACGACGGTGAGGCCGTGCAGCCCGGACGGGGGTGTGATGACCTCGCTGACGGTCTTGGCGACGCCGACCCCGAGCAGCGCGCCGATCATGTTCATGGCGGCGGCCATGCCGAGTGCGACGCGCGGTGTCAGCGCGCGGGTCGAGACGGCGGTGGCGATCGCGTTGGCGGCGTCGTGGAAGCCGTTGGTGTAGTCGAAGACCAGCGCCACGACGATGACGAGGACGAGGACGGCCATCTGCGCGTCGGACCGGAGCCCGAGCGCGCCGCCGATCATGACCAGCAGGATGCCGGCCAGCAGCAGCAGCCAGGCCCGGCCGGTGACCCGGCGCGTGGCCTGCTCGCCAAGGGAGGCGGGATCGTCCTCCGCGGACGGGTCCCGGGTGACGGTCACGCCGGGATCCTTGGCTGCGCTCATGATTCCTTGACCGCGATGGTCTCGACCGTGTTGGCGACGTGCTCGAACGCGTCGGCGGCGTCCTCCAGCCGGTCGATGACCTGCTTCAGCTTCAGCACCGTCAGCGTGTCGTACTCGCCGCTGAACAGCTGTGCGAGCAGCTTGCGGTACACCTGGTCGCCCTGGTTCTCGAGCCGGTTGATCTCGATCCAGTACTCGTTGAGCTCCTTCATCGAGCGCAGCCGCGGCATGGCCTCGGCGGTGAGCTCGGCGGCGCGCTCCAGGACCTCCACCATGTTGACGATGCCTTTGGGGAACTCGTCGATCTTGTAGAGGACGACGAGGTCGGCGGCCTCCTCCATCTCGTCCATGACGTCGTCTATGGACGAGGCGAGCTGGTAGATGTCCTCGCGGTCGAACGGCGTGATGAACGTTTCGTTCAGGCGGCGCATGATCGCGTGGGTGCATTCGTCACCCGCGTGCTCGCAGGCGCGCATCTTCTCCGCGATGGCCGCCCGGTCGGCGCCGTCGCTGATGAGTTCCACGAGGAGCCTGGCGCCGGTGACCAGGTTGTTCGCCGAGTCGGTGAACATGTCGTAGAAGCTGTCCTCACGCGGCGTGAGACGCAAGCGCACGTCGTTCTCCTGATGTGCTGGAACAGTCCGCAGAGGATCGTAGGCGCTACCCGCCGTAAAAAGAACCTTTGCCCCAGCTTCGGCTGGTGTCACCCATCCTCTCACCTACAAGATTGCCCTAGATCGGCAGGTACATACCCTTGGCGCCGGGCCCTATCTGGAGGAACGCCCGCCGTTTGCGGGGCTTCCGGCGGCGGCGGGAGCCGCGCGGAGGTGACCGGAAGTGAGATTCATTACATCACCCGCCCGTGACCTGCGGCGGGCCGACGGCGCCGGGGCCGGAAATGACGAACCGGGGACGCCCCGAATCTCGGCGTCCCCGGAACCCAGCGAGCCCGGGACCTGCTTCTAGTCCTGCGGTGTCAGCTCGCGACGACCGGCTTCGTCGGACCGTACTCCGAGCACCATGTCGATTTCCGCGATGGTCAGCGGCCGCTCCGCCGCCGCCACCGCACTGAGCATCTCGGCATAGAGTTCGATCTCGTCCAGCGCAACACGGTCGTGGACGCGCAGATCAAGGTTCTGGCGCACCGCGTCCACCTCCCGTTCGTTCCCCACACCCAAGTCGAGGCTACGCTCACGGCCCCGACGGGCACATGACCCAAGAGGGCCATTCGCGGGCCACCTTGCCGACTGGTCTTCCCGGGTGATGCCCATCTGATGCCCCGCCCCGCCAACAGGGACGCACGACGCTCAGGTACCGGCGCGTTTCATGGTGGGGGGCGACCCCCCACGCCCCCCGGCAAGGGCTTCCGCGCGGGCCCCTTCGCTGCGCTCAGGTGCCCGCGCGGAAATCGCCCAGGAGCTGCTCCAACGGAGTTTCCGGGAGGTCGCGGGCGGTGAGGCGGGCGACGGTCGCGGCGTTGACGTCGGCGCCGGCGAGGCGGGCGGCCTGCCGGGCCACCGTCTGCTCGAACAGGGCGCGGACGGTCCGCGCGTAGGCGAACCGGGGGTCCTCGCGCATCGCCGCGAATCGCGACAGCAGCTCGACGCGCAGCTCCTCGTCCAGCATGTAGAGGTCGCGCTCGGCGTAGCTCTGGAACAGCCGCACCATGTCGCGGTCGCCCATCCCGGTGAACTCCATGATCCGGCCGAACTCCGCGCGGAACGCCGGGTTGCCCGCGAGGAAGCCCTCCATCTCCGCCGCCGGGCTGGAGCAGACCACGATGAACCGGGTGCCGGACTGGTGCATCCGGCGGAGCAGCTCGTCCACGACGGCGGGCGCCCGGTCGAGCCGGTACGCCTCCTGGATGAGCAGCACCCCGCCGAGCGCCTGGTCGACCATGGCCGCGACGCGGTTGCGGGTGTCGACCTGGTCGCGCCCGGCCAGGTGGACGGGACGGCACGCCACCACGTGCCCGGACTGGAGCAGCCCCAGCGCCGCGTAGACGCCGCCGACCAGCCCCGCAACGGTCGTCTTCCCGGTGCCGGGCGGGCCGGTGAACACCAGGTGGCGGGGGGCGTCGCCGGACACGCCGTACCGCGCGCGGTCGGCGGCGAGCGCGGCCTCGTCGGCCAGCTCCCGCACCGCCGCCTTGACGTCCTCCAGCCCGGTGAGCTGGTCGAGCTGCCGCAGGTAGCCGCCGATGTCGCCGGGCGGCCGCAGCGCCGGCTCGATGCCCTCCGCGACGCCGGAGAGGTCGTCCGGGGTGAGCACGAGCCGGTCGTGGGACGCCCCGGCGCGTTCCATGTTGCGCTGCGCCGCCTGGTCCAGGTAGGCCTCGACGAGGCGGGCGTTGACCAGGTCGCCCGGGCCGCGGAGCCGCTCCAGGTCGGCCCGGACGGTCTCCAGCGCGGCCGCGCCGATCGTCACCCGCCGCTCGTCGGCGAGCAGGTGCAGCAGCGTCATCCGGTTGTCGAGGTCGCCGAAGTCGGGCAGCCGGTGGACGCGGAACGCCTGCACGAGCTTCGGGTGCTCCTGGAGGAGCCGCCGGTACGCGTGCGGCTCGCACGTCGCGATCACCGGGGTCGTGTTCACCGGGTCGCGGCGGGCGCGGCGCACCGCCCCGACGACGGCGGCCGGGTCGGCGGCGTCGGCGATCGCGACGTCCAGCCGCTCGAACAGGACCACCGGGCCCGGGCGGGCGAGCAGTTGCCCGATCCGCTCCGGCGGCGCGTTGCGGACGTCCTCGGCGTCGTGCGCGCGGATCGACCCGTCGCCGAGGCCCGCGTTCGCCAGCGTCAGCGCGATCATCCGGGACAGCCGGCGCTGCCCCGAGTGGGGGTCGCCGACCAGCAGCACGGCCGGGACGCCCGACTTGATCGCGCTCGGCGCGCCGTCCACCCGGGTCGCCTCGGCCTGGTCGCCGGTCGGCTTGGTCCACTCCTCGGCCTGCGTCCGGACGTCGCCGAGCAGGATGGACGCGTCGTGCTCCCCGTAGAGGAACCCGAACCCGAACCGCTCCAGGACGCGGCGGGTGCTGCGGTCGCTCGGCGGCGGGATCTCGTCGACGGGACGTTCCGGGGACGGCGTGTCGTCCAGGAAGTCGAAGTCGCCCACCATCGTCTTGGACATGATCTTCGTCCCCGGAGGGGGCGCCACGGAGCCGCCGCCCGCGGGGACGGGCTGCGGCGGCACGGGCGGGGAGTCCTCGATGTCGCCGGGCCCGAGGACGCGCGTCCCGGGCGGCTGGTTCGCCGGCGGGGGAGGCGTCGGGGACTGCGCGGCCGGGCCGGGCTGCGGCGAACCCGGGCCCTCGACGCGGGTCGAGTACGCGTCGAACGTGGTCGGCTGCGGTTCAGGCGGGCCCACGGGCGCGGGCGGTTCCGGTTGCCGGACGGGCGGCGGCGGAGGCTGCGCCTGAACCGGTGCGGGGGCCGGGGCCGCACCCGCCGGCTGGTAGCCCAGCTGCGTGTAAGGGGGGACGAAGTCCTCGTCCTGCGGCTCCTCCTGCGGGGAGAAGCCGCCGAGCTGCGGTTCCGGCTGCGGAGCCGCGGCCTGCATCGGTGCCGGGTTCTGGACCGGCGGGGGCGGCGCCGGGCTCTGCATGGGCGCGGGCGGCTGCGCAGGCGCGGGAGCCGGTGGCTGCGCGGGCGCGGGCGGCTGCGAGGGCGCGGGCGGCTGCGCGGCGGGGCCGGGGCGCTGGAAACCGAGTTCGGTGTACGGCGGGGCGACGCTCGCCTCCTCCTCACCGGAGGGCGTGCCGAGCAGCGGGTCAGGGGGTGCGAACGCGGCCTGCTGGCCGGGCCCGGGTTGCTGGTGCGCGGCCGGGGCGGCGGCGGGGCCGGGCGCGTCCTCCATGCGCGGCTGCGCGGGCGGCTGCACGAATGGCCGGTCGGGCTCGGACGGCGCGCCCTGCGGCTGCGGCGGCGTGCCGGGCGCGATGCCGGGCTGGCTCTGCATGGCGAGCGGCGACGGCTGCGCGGGCGCGGGGTTCGGCTGCGGCGTGGCCATCGTGGACGCGGCCGTGGCGCGGGCCCGGTTGCGCCCGATGATCCCGGCGATGATCGCGGTCGGGACGGGGAAGCCGCGCGGCCGGGCGGGCATCCCGCCGAGCCGGCACCACGCCAGGTCGGCCTCGTACATCGCGGCCAGCAGCGACTCGGCGCCCTGCCCGGACCCGGCCGCCGAGCGCAGCGGCTCGGGCAGGCGCATGTCGGAGGGCCAGAGCCGGCGCAGCGGGTGCCCCTTCTGCTCCGCCACCGCCTGCACCGTGTACCGGATCTCCGGGTCGAGCCACGGGACGATCGTGCCGACCATGTCCTTGCGGACGACGTTCAGGTCGGCCGCGAGCAGCGCCGCGGCCACCAGCCGGGGCTCCAGGTAGGCCGGGTCGGCCGGGTCGCCGGACAGCTCGGCGATCTGGTCGCTGAGCGTGTAGAACGCGTGCCGGAAGTTGTCCCCGGGCGAGCTCTCGTTCCGCAGCGACGGGACGAGGTGCGGCGGGCACCGGGTGAGCCACTGCTGGACGATCGCCTGGTCGCCGTACGGCAGCGCGCCGTAGTCGACGGTCGGGTTGGCGAGCGTGGTGCTGAGGATGGCGAGCAGGGCGTCCGCCCGCATCTGGAACCGGACGTCCTCGCGGAGCGCGCTGGCGACGGCCCACATCGTCCGCAGGACGACGACCGCCGCGTCCACCCGGCTGGCCCGGAGCCGCTCCGCGTACAGCGCGACGAGGCTCTCCAGGGTGGGCGGGGTGAGCCAGCGCGGGCCGTCCACGTCGGGCAGGGGGCGGGCCCGGTAGGGCTTCCAGAGGTCGAGCATCTGCGCGTCGAGGCGCGCGTCGAACGCGGGGGCGGCCGAGCACCACAGCATCACGCCCCACGCGGCAGCGACGGTCGACGGCGTCTCGGCGGTGAAGTCCGGCCACCAGTGCGGGTAGTCGGGGGCGCCGAGCGTCGCGGCGGACTCGACGGTCGACCGGACGCGCGAGGTCAGGTCGGTCGCGAACCCGTGCCCGACGAACGGCAGCCCCTTCGGGGGGTCGTAGCCGAAGTCGGGCCCGGCCGGGACGACGTGCGGCGGCAGGTTCGGCACCTGCCCGGCGCCCTGCTGCGCGGGCCTGGCCGCCATCCGGACGGCGGGCGTGCGGGGCGGCGGGCACAGGTACCACTGGCCGTCGGACGGGTGCAGCCGGTACCAGCGGGCCCACGCGCCGAACAGCCACCACGTCCCGTCGGGGAGCACGAGCATGCGGCCGCCGATGGCGTGGTGCCGCTGCTGCGGAGGCGCCGACGGCCACCACGCGGCGGCCACCATCGCCCGCGTGTCGCGCTCCGCCTCCGTGAACGGATCCTGCCCCCGCTGCGGGCTGGGCGGCGGAGCGCTGCCATAGCCCGGTCCCCACACCACGATGGTCATCGTAGTCAGCAGAACCCGCCCGGCGGGCCCCTGACCGGCGCGGAAGCGGTGTCCTCGCAGGTCAGCGCGAGATCAAGCGGGGCTTGACGTCACCGCCACTCGGCGGCGCGGTGCCGCTCGGCCTTCTCCATGTAGACCGTGGGCGTGTAGTCCAGGACGAGCCGGTCGTCGTCGGTCAGCTCCCGGACGATCTTGCCCGGCGTCCCGGCGACCAGCACCCCGGACGGGATCTTCTTGCCGGGCGGCACCAGCGCGCCGGCCGCGATCAGCGTGCCGGCGCCGATGCGGGCGCCGTTCAGCACGATCGCGCCGATCCCGATGAGCGCGCCGGTCTCGACGTGGGCGCCGTGCACCATCGCCTTGTGGCCGAGGCTGACCCGGTCCTCCAGGACGGCGGGCATCCCCGGGTCGCAGTGCAGGCAGCTGAGGTCCTGGATGTTGCACTCGGCGCCGACGACGATCTCCTCGTCCTCGGCGCGCAGCACCGAGCCGTACCAGACGCTGGACGCGCGGCCCAGGGTCACCCGCCCGACGACGACCGCGCCGGGCGCGACCCATGCCGACGGGTCGATCTGCGGCCGGTCCGCGCCCAACGCTCCCAGGTAGCTCATGCCGCCGATGCTAGGACGCGGCCCGTCCCGCCCGCGGACCGGGGGGCATCGGATTTGACCGGATTGGATAGTTTGTCGAGCCCACCGGCAAGAAGAAACGGCAGCAAGAAGCGTGTTCCGGTTGCGCGAAAGGGGTGGACCGGACAAGAGTCGTCCTGACGTATCCGTGCGTCCCTGTGGTACGTCCGCATCCTGTGGGCCCGCTCAGGCGGGTGAGGCTTGTTATCGCGTCCGACCCTGACGGGGTGATGACCCCCGCCAACGACCCCCCAAGGCACCATGAGCAACGAAGCCGAGATCCTGCCCAACCTCCTCCAAGACGAGTCCTTCGAGATCGTCATGCGCGGCTACAACCGCCGCCAGGTCGACGACTACATCGCCCGCGCCCAGCAGAAGCACCGCGAACTGGAGGCGCGCCTCGCCCGCGCCCAGGACGACGGCGAGCGCCTCCGCCGCGAGATGGCCGAGCTCAGGGAGGCGCGCAAGCCCACCGGCGACGACCTGAGCGACCGCCTCCGCCAGATCATCAACCTGGCCGAGGACGAGGCCCAGGACAAGGTCGCCCAGGCCGAGGCCAAGGGCGCCGAGATCCGCGAGGACGCCGAGCACGAGTCCAAGCGCATCATCGACGAGGCGCGCTCGCACGCCGACAAGAACCTCGCGCAGGCGCAGGAGAAGGCCGACCGCGTCCTCGCCTCCGCCAAGAAGGAGTCGGACAGCGTCCTGTCGTCGGCGAAGCAGGAGGCCGAGCAGACGGTGACGAGCGCGCGGCTGGAGGCCGAGCGCACCCTCACCGCGTCCGAGCGCCGCGCCAGCGTGATCAACGAGGGCGCCACCCAGCGGCTCACCGCGCTGACCAAGAACCACACCCAGGCGCTGCAGCGGCTCACCGAGATCAGCGACACCCTGCACCGGCTGCTCACCGCCGAGAACGAGGCCGGGCCGCTGGAGAAGATGGTCGAGGACGCCGTCCGGCAGAGCGGCCCGCGCAAGCAGGCCCCGCCCGCGCAGCCGGCGCCCGCCGCCAAGCCGGCGCCCGCCGCGACGGCCAAGCCGGCCACCGCCCCGGCGCCCGCGACGCCGAAGCCCGCGTCGGCCCCCGCCCCGGCCCAGGGCCCGGCGCCCAAGCCGGCGTCGGCCGCCGCGCCGCCCGCCGCGCCGTCGGTCAGGAAGCCCGAGCCGACGTCGGCCGAGCCCGCGGGGCCGTCCGCGCCGCCCGCGCCGTCCGCTCCGCCCGCTCCGCCCGCGCCGTCCGCCTCGTCCGCGCCGCCGCAGGCCAAGCCCGCCCCGCGCCCGGTCGAGGACGCCGCCCCGGTGCACCCGCCGGTCCCGCCGCAGCAGCCCCGCGGCCCGATCGAGCTGTAGCGGAGCCGGGCCGCAGCACGCGCCCGTCCGCCCGGCGGTGCGCCCGTCCCCTCTCACGAGGGGACGGGCGCGCCGCCGCACGCTTTGTAGGATCTCGGGCGTGAGGAAAAGGACCCATCCGCGAGGCGGGACCGCCCGCCCGGTCAGGCTTCTCGGCGACCCTGTCCTGCGCACCGAATGCGACCCGGTCCGGACGTTCGACGCCTCCCTGGAGCGCCTCGTCGACGACATGTTCGTCACCATGTACGAGGAGGACGGCGCCGGGCTGGCCGCGAACCAGATCGGCGTCGGCCTGCGCCTGTTCGTGTACGACTGCGAGGACGACAAGGGCCGCCGCCACGTCGGCCACGTCGCCAACCCGGTGCTGGTCGCCGCCGACGGCGAGCAGCTCGTCGAGTCGGAGGGCTGCCTGTCCGTCCCCGGCCTGCGGTTCGAGACGTCGCGGTACGCGCACGCCGTCGTCGAGGGCGTCGACGTGAAGGGCAGGCCCGTCCGCGTGGAGGGCACCGGCTACTTCGCGCGCTGCCTCCAGCACGAGTGCGGGCACCTGGACGGCCGCGTCTACATCGACGTCCTGTCCGGCGACGCCCGGCGCGAGGCGATGCGGGCCATCCGCGCCCTCCAGCACTGACCCGCGCCCCGCCCCTCCCACACCGCCCTGCCTCGCCTAACCTGGCCAGTCGCGCTTCCAGTCGGAACCGGGGCGGCGCTCAACGTATCCTCTGCCACCATTCAGGGGACGTTCAGGTTCGGCTGGAATCCTCGGCGATGATGTGGAGGGGGACTGGGCAATTGTCTGAACGGACGGCGAACGGCGGCAAGGCGGCGACCTCGGAGGCGACCCTGCTCGTCGTCGAGGACGAGCCCAACATCCTGGAGTTGCTCGCCGGCAGCCTGCGCTTCACCGGGTTCGACGTGGTCACGGCCACGAACGGGGCGGACGCGGTGCAGTCGGCGCGGCGGCACCGCCCCGACCTGATCGTGCTGGACGTGATGCTGCCCGACATCGACGGGTTCGACGTCGCGCGGCGGCTGCGGTCCGGCGGCGACCACACCCCGGTGCTGTTCCTGACGGCGCGCGACGCCGTGCAGGACCGCATCAAGGGGCTGACGATCGGCGGCGACGACTACGTCACCAAGCCGTTCAGCCTGGAGGAGGTCATCGCCCGCATCCGGGCGGTGCTGCGCCGGTTCCGCGGCGGCGCCGCCGAGCCGCCGCCCCGGCTGGTGTTCGCGGACGTGGAGCTGGACGAGGACAGCCACGAGGTGTGGCGCCGCGGCCGGCCCATCCAGCTGTCCCCGACCGAGTTCAAGCTGCTGCGCTACTTCATGGCCAACGCGGGCCGCGTCGTGTCGAAGGCGCAGATCCTCGACCACGTGTGGAACTACGACTTCCGCGGCGACGCGGGGATCGTGGAGTCGTACGTGTCCGCGCTGCGCCGCAAGGTGGACAATGCCGAACCGCGCCTCATCCACACGCTGCGCGGTGTGGGCTACGTCCTGCGCGAGCCGTCGAGATCGGGCTGATGCCCCGGTCGCCGCGCCGCGCCCTGGAGCGGCTGTGGGGGCGGACGTCGCTGCGCGTCAAGCTGATCGCCGGGATGCTCGTGCTCGTCACGTTCGGGATGACGGTGATGAGCGCGGCGGGCGCGTCGGTGCTGCGCCAGTACCTGGTGGGCCGGGCCGACGACCAGCTGCGCAGCTCGGTGGGGCGGGCGATCGAGCAGGTCATCCCGCAGCTGCGGCGCGGCGAGGTCAACATCGACGTCCGCATTCCGAGCGAGATGTACGGGCAGGTCCGCACCGACGACGGCCACGCCGTGGGGCAGAACCCGGCGTGGAGCGAGACCGGCCACCCGAAGCTGCCGGCGGACCTGCGCGAGCACATCGACCGCCCGTTCACGGTGCGCGGCACCGGCGGCTCGCAGTGGCGGATCCTGGCCGAGCCGATCCCGGGCGGCATCATCGTCCTCGCGTTCAGCATGGACGAGGTGGACCGCACCGTGCAGCGGCTCGTGGTGATCGACGCGATCGTGGGGCTGCTGGTGCTCGGCGTGCTGGTCGCGCTCGGCGTGTGGGTCGTGCGGGCCAGCCTGCGCCCGCTCGCGGCGGTCGAGGAGACGGCGGGCGCGATCGCGGCCGGCGACCTGTCGCGCCGCGTCCCGCAGGCCGACCCGCGCACCGAGATGGGGCGGCTCGGCCGGTCGCTGAACACGATGCTGGGGCAGATCGAGGCGGCGTTCGGCGCGCGCGCCGAGTCGGAGGCGGCGGCGCGGCGCTCGGAGGAGATGGCGCTGCGCTCGGAGGAGCGGATGCGGCGGTTCGTCGCGGACGCCAGCCACGAGCTGCGCACCCCGCTGACCGCGATCCGCGGCTTCGCCGAGTTCTACCGGCAGGGCGCGGCCCGCAGCCCCGCCGAGCTGGGCCGGCTGATCGGCCGGATCGAGGAGACCGCGTCCCGGATGGGGCTGCTGGTGGAGGACCTGCTGCTGCTCGCCCGGCTGGACCGGCAGCGCCCGATCGAGCGGCGTCCGGTGGACCTGCTCGCGGTCGCGGCCGACTCCGTCCAGGAGGCGAGAGTTCTCGCGCCCGAGCGCAAGATAGACCTGTCGGTCGAGGGAGGGCTGGCGTACCAGGTGCGGGGGGACGAGCCGCGGCTGCGCCAGGTGCTCGGCAACCTGCTGGCCAACGCGATCGCGCACACCCCGGAGGGGACGCCGGTCGACGTCCGGCTGCTGCCCGGCACGCTGCGCGACGGGCCCGCCGCGGTCATCGCCGTCGCCGACCGGGGCCCCGGCCTGTCCGCCGAGCAGGCGGAACGGGTCTTCGAGCGGTTCTACCGGGCGGACGAGGCCCGCTCGCGCGACTACGGCGGCGCCGGTCTCGGCCTCGCCATCGTCGCCGCGCTCGTGGCCGCGCACGCGGGCGTCGTGGAGGCCGACTCCACGCCGGGCGGCGGCGCCACGTTCCGCGTCGTCCTCCCGCTGGCCGACGACTAGCCCGCGCGGCCGGACGACGGGCCGTTGGGCGGAGACCTGGGTCACATTCAGGCAATGTTCAGGTAAGTGCGCTTAGGTGGTCGTACAGGGCGCGCCCCGGTCTCGACGGGGAACGGGAGTCCGCGCCCTGGCCAACCTCACCCCCCGGGTCGCCCGCTGGGGGCACCGCGACCGTGGGTTTCACCGCCCGCGGTCGCGGTTTTTTCATGTCATGTCGGCTTTCAGCACACTTTCAGGTTCAATCCAGGCGGCCTGCAGCCCCGGCGCGCACTCTCGATGGTGAGCGAACGACAGGGGGATCCGCATGAACACCGACACCGGACGGCCGCAGCCGCCACCATGGGAACCGGGGCGACCGGACGTCGCCGCGCAGGGGCAGTGGTCCTGGCAGGACGTCCCGCCGCCCGGCACGGGCGCTCAGGAGGCGGCCGGGCCGGCGGCTCCGGGGATGCTCGGCACGGCCCGGCGCAAGCTCGCGGCGGTGGGGGCCGCCGCGGCGCTGGCGCTCGGGGCGGGCGCTGGAGGCGCGGCGGTGACGCTGGCGCTGACGCACGAGAACACCGTCTACGCGAGCCCGACGGCGGTCTCGGGGGCCTCGTCCACCAGCACGACCGCGCAGGTGGCGGCCGCCGTCCAGCCGAGCGTGGTGTCGATCCAGGCGCAGACCGCGTCCGGCGTCTCCGGCGGGTCCGGCGTGATCCTGCGCTCGGACGGGGTGATCCTCACCAACGCGCACGTCGTGTCGGGCGCCCGGCAGGTCGCGGTGAAGTTCAGCGACGGCCGGACCGCGACGGCGCAGGTCGTCGGGGCCGACTCCGGCGCCGACATCGCCGTGATCAAGGCGCAGGGGGTGTCCGGCCTGAAGCCGGCGACGCTCGGCGACAGCGACCGGCTCGCCGTCGGCGACCAGGTCCTCGCCGTGGGCAGCCCGCTCGGCCTGGAGGGCTCGGTGACGTCCGGCATCGTCAGCGCGCTGGGCCGCGAGGTGCAGGAGGGCGACTCCGACCAGCAGCTCCCGCCGGGACTGCGCGGGCAGCTGTCCCAGCAGGAGCAGACCGTCATCAAGAACGCGATCCAGACGGACGCCGCGATCAACCCCGGCAACTCCGGCGGCGCCCTGGTGAACTCCTCGGGCCAGGTGATCGGCGTCAACACCGCCATCGCCACGTCCGGGAGCAGCGACGGGAACATCGGGGTCGGCTTCGCCATCCCGATCGACTCCGCCAAGAAGACCGCCGACGAGATCATCGCCGGCGCCTCGGTCTGATCCGGCCGCCGTCCGGCCAGGCTCTGGGGGGAGCGGGCGGACGGGCGGCGGACCGGTCAGAGGGTCCTCCCGGCCGGGCCGGGTTCGGGAGGGCCTGGCAAGGGAGAACGGCCGCGCGATCCGCCTGTGGGATCGCGCGGCCGTTCAGCCGCGCACGCTGATCGCGGGCCTCCGCTTCACCTTGGCCAGCATCCTGCGCGTCGAGTGCAGGTAGTACTCGCGCGGCAGCGTCCGGATCCGCTGCGGCAGCCGCGGGTACACCGCCGACAGCACCGCCAGCAGGAGCCGGAACCGCGCCTGCCGCGCCCGGGACCACGTCCACCCGTACTGCTCGCGGATCGGCGCCGGCATCAGCCCGGCGGTGAGCAGCCGGATCATCATCAGGCCGGGCGCGTTCAGCGGCCCGCCCGGCAGCTTCGGGTGCAGCACCTGCTCCGCGACCGCCCGCGACGCGTCGCTGATCTCCAAGGTGTGGAGCATGTCGGCGTAGTAGGCGCGGAAGTCGCGGTAGGTCTCCGGCATCCGCCCCTCGGGGCAGCCCAGGATCGTGGCGTAGACCTTGGTCTGCCCGTAGAACTCCTCAAGCTCGGCCTCGGTGAACGTCCGGCGGAAGAGCGCCTGGTAGAACTGCGTCGCCACGGCGAACAGGGTGGACGCGACCCACACCTGAAGTTCTGGGTCGTTGGCCTCGTAGCCGGGGCCGGTGATGGACTCGTGCCCCTTGGTGACGAGCGCGCTGAGGGTCTCGGCCTCCTCCCGCGTCCCGAACTGCACGACGTAGAGCCAGCCCATGGTGTTGCGCAGCCGCCGCGCGGGGTCGTCGGCGGTGTAGCTGTGGTCGTACACGCCCTGCGCGACCTTGGGATGTGCCGTCTGCAGCAGCGACGCGGCCCCGCCCGCCGCGATGAGCGCGCCCTCCCGCGAGATGACGCGGATGAGGTCGCCGTCCTGGAAGATTCCCGCAGCAGTCATGGCGAGCATTGTAAGTAAGTGCTTGCAGTTGGTGCCAGGCGGGGTTTAACCGGACGACAGGGCCGCATCACCCCTGCGACAATGGGGGCATGTCCGCCCAGATCCACGTCCGCGGCTCGGTCGCCATCCCGGAGACCGAGCTCAGCTGGCGCTTCTCCCGCTCGTCGGGGCCGGGCGGGCAGCACGTCAACACCAGTGCCACCGCCGCCGAGCTCTCCTTCGACGTCGCGAACTCCCCGTCCCTCCCCGAGCACCTGCGCGCCCGCGCGCTCGACCGCCTGGCCGGACGGCTCGTCCGCGGCGTCCTCACGATCCGCGCCGAGGAGTACCGCTCCCAGCAGCGCAACCGCGACGCCGCCCGCACCCGGCTGGCGACCCTGCTGGCCGAGGCGACGGCGCCGCCGCCGAAGAAGCGCATCCCGAAGAAGATCCCGCGCGGCATCAACGAGCGCCGCCTGGAGAACAAGAAGCGCCGCTCCGCCGTCAAACGCCAGCGCTCCACCCGCTGGGACTGAACCACCTCACGCGCAGGTCCGTCGTCCCCTAGCGGCCCTACGCGCGGGCCGGGGTCTTCTCTTCGGCGTCGCCGGGCCGGTGGTCGGGGACGAAGCGGTACCCGACGTTGCGGACGGTGCCGATCAGCGACTCGTACTCGGCGCCCAGCTTGGCGCGCAGGCGCCGGACGTGGACGTCGACCGTGCGGGTGCCGCCGAAGTAGTCGTAGCCCCAGACCTCCTGGAGGAGCTGCGCGCGGGTGAAGACCCGGCCCGGGTGCTGGGCGAGGTACTTCAGCAGCTCGAACTCCTTGAAGGTCAGGTCGAGGACGCGGCCGCGCAGGCGGGCGGTGTAGGTGGCCTCGTCGATCGTGAGGTCGCCGCTGCGGATCTCGCCCGGGACCTCGTCGGCGTCGGCGCCCGCGGCGGCGCGGCCCACGGCGAGCCGCAGCCGGGCCTCGACCTCGGCGGGGCCCGCGGTCTGCAGCAGCACGTCGTCCAAGCCCCACTCGGGGCTGAGGGCGGCGAGCCCGCCCTCGGTGACGATGGCGAGCAGCGGGCAGTCCAGCCCGGTGGTGCGCAGCAGCCGGCACAGGCTCTTGGCCTGGACGAGGTCGCGGCGGGCGTCGACCAGCACGACGTCGGCCGGGTCCGTGTCGATCAGCGCGGACGCCTCCGCGGGGGCGACGCGCACCGAGTGCAGCAGAAGTCCGAGCGCGGGCAGGACCTCGTCGGAGGGCTCCAACGCGTTGGTCAGCAAGAGCAGGCTGCTCAAATGCCGCCTCCCGTCCAAAGACGTCGGACCCGGACGGCTCATCTCCCCAGCCCCGCCCAGGGTCGGCGACTCTACGACGAGGCGACCATGAAGGGCCTTTCGGATGAACTCCATGGCCTCGTCGCCCGGATCCCTCCCCCAGAGCATAACGGACCGGTCACCGGCGGCTCCGAGGCAGGACGTTGAATACTGGTCCCATGGCCAAGGGGACGATGCGGTACTGGGCGGCGGCGAAGGCCGCCGCGGGCACGCCGGAGGAGCCGTACGAGGCGGGGACGCTGGCGGAGGCGCTGGCGGCGGCGTCGGCGGCGCGGGACGAGGAGTTCGCCCGGGTCGTCCGGCGGAGCTCGTTCCTGATCGACGGGGACCCGGTCGGAAGCCGGCCGCACGCGTCGGTCGTCCTGCCCGAGGGCGGGGTCGTGGAGGTGCTGCCGCCGTTCGCGGGCGGGTGACGCAAGGTCATTCTCCGGTGTGACCCGGTTTGGTGCGAACCCGCATTAAGGTGTGGCGATCGCATGCCGTCGTCAGAGGAGAGACATGCGGAAGGTACTGCTGGTCCTGCTGATCTTCGTGGCCGTCGTGCTGGTCGCCGCGGACCGCCTCGGCGTGCGCGTCGCGCAGGACAAGATCGGCGAGCAGGTGGCGGCGCAGTACAACCTGACCCAGCAGCCGGACGTCACCATCCACGGCATCCCGTTCCTGACGCAGGCGATCGGCGGCGAGTACAAGCACATCGAGGTCGAGATCGGGAACTGGACGGAGCAGGGCGTCACCGTCTCCGGGGTCACCGTCGACATGCGGGGCGTGAACGCGCCGCTGTCGGAGGTCAGCAAGGGCAGCTCCGCGAACGTCACCGCGAAGACGGCAACCGCGTCCGCGGTCATCCCCTACGACGTGATCCGCAAGGAGGCGCCGAAGGAGGTCAAGGCGATCCGGCCCAAGGGCGACGACCTCTCGGTCGACCTCACCGGCAACATCCTCGGCTTCCCCGTCTCCGGGACCGCGGTCGTCGAGGTCAAGCCGACCGCGAAGGGCATCGCGATCACGCCCGTCTCGGTGGGCTCGGACGGCGCCGCGCAGATCCCGCTGGCGCTGGTGAAGCGGTCGCTGACCTGGGTCGTGCCGGTCGCCGACCTGCCGGTCGGGTCGCGGATCAGCCAGATCCAGCCCACGCCCGACGGGCTGCGGGTCGCCGCGACGGCCGAGAACGTCCACCTGAACGATCTCCAGCAGGGGCGCAGATAGTCCGCGCCGGAGGTGAACCGCCCGGCCGGG
Source organism: Actinomadura sp. NAK00032 (assembly GCF_013364275.1). Lineage (NCBI taxonomy): Bacteria > Bacillati > Actinomycetota > Actinomycetes > Streptosporangiales > Thermomonosporaceae > Actinomadura > Actinomadura sp. NAK00032. The sequence continues at coordinate 1,210,558 of NZ_CP054932.1, forward strand.
GCGTACGTGACAGTGGTGTGGGTCCGACCGCCGATGAGGGTTTGCTTCGCGCTCTGTACAGCGAGCACGGGGGTCCCCTCCTCGGATACGTCCTGCGGCTGACGGGAGGGGACCGGACGCAGGCCGAGGACGTGGTGCAGGAGACGCTGCTGCGCGCGTGGCGGCATCCGGAGGCGCTGGCGGGGCGTCCCGTGCGGCCGTGGCTGTTCACGGTGGCGCGGAACCTGGTCGTGGACGCGCACCGCGCCAAGCGCGCGCGGCCGCCGGAGACCGGGATCGACGAGCACGTCATGATGACCCCGGACGGTTCCGACGACATCGACCGGGCGCTGGAGTCCTGGACGGTGGCGGAGGCCCTGGCCGGGCTGAGCCCGTCGCACCGGGCCGTCCTGGTAGAGACCTACTACAAGGGCCGGTCGGTGGCCGAGGCGTCCAAGACGCTCGGCATACCGCCCGGCACGGTGAAGTCCCGCACCTTCTACGCACTGCGGGCGCTCAAGCTCGCATTGGAGGAGCGGGGGTTGGCGCCATGAACGACTGCACGGACGTGCGCACCTCACTCGGGGTGTACGTGCTCGGCGCGCTCGACCCCGGCGAGCGGAGCCAGGTGGAGGGCCACCTGGAGCGCTGCCCCGCCTGCCGGGACGAGCTCGCCGGGCTGGCCGGCCTGCCCGCACTGCTCGGGCGGGTCGAGCGGGAGCAGCTCGAACAGTTGGCCGGGCCGCCGCCTGAGTTGCTGGACGGGCTGCTTGCCAGGGCGGCCGAGCGGAGGAGGGGACGGCTCGGACCGCTGGGGCGCCCGGCCGGCGGGCGCGGCCCCGCGGGGTGGGCCCCGCTCGCCGCCGCCGCGTGCCTGCTGCTGGTCGTCGGGGGCCTGTTCGGCGGCTTCGTCCTGCCGCTCGGGCGGGACGGCGGCGGCGCGGCGGCGCAGGCGTCGCCGTCCGCGACGGCCTCCCCGGCGGCGACCGCCGAACGGATCAGCGCCACGAACCCGCAGGGCGACATCAAGGGCTATGTGGTGCTCCGCAGGAAGGCGTGGGGGACCGAGGTCGAGCTCCATCTCGCCGGGGTGCCGAAGGGGTCGCACTGCCGGTTGCAGGTGATCGCGCGGGACGGCCGCCGCGACGCGCTCGGCAGCTGGTACGTGCCGTACGACGAGGGCTACGGTGAGTACCGCGGGTCGACGATGTTCCCGCGCGGCCAGCTGTTCTCGTTCGAGGTCGTCGGGCTGGACGGGCGGCCGATCCTCACCATCCCCACCTGAGCGCCTCCCCGGACGGGCCGGGTCCGGGGAAGAAACACGCGTCCCCGCGAGGTTGTGCATGTCGATGACCGGAGCATTGATCGCCGCGGCGGTCCTCATCGCGGCCACGGCGTTCGGCCTCGTCCGGCGGCGCCGTGACGGCGTGCTGCGCGCGCGCCGGGACGTGCTGGGCGCGCGTAGAGGGGAGGACGAGGTGGCGGAGACCATCCGGCCGGAGGACCTGGGCGCCGAACTCGGCGCGAAGGCCACGCTGCTGCAGTTCTCCAGCGCCTTCTGCGCGCCGTGCCGCGCCACCCGCCGCGTCCTCGGCGAGGTCACCGGGATGGTGGACGGCGTCGCCCACGTCGAGCTGGACGCCGAGGCGCACCTCGATCTCGTCCGCCGGCTGAACATCGTCCGGACCCCGACCGTCCTCGTCCTGGACGACGCCGGACGGGTCGTCCGGCGCGCCACCGGAGCGCCCCGCAAGCCCGACGTCATCGCGGCCCTGGGCGAGGTGATCGCTTGATCGGCAGCCCTGCGACCTGCGTCAGGACGACTGTCACCGTCTCGGAAGGCGAGACAGATGTGACAGCGCGTGGATTGCCGCTTAACATCGAGTCCGTGCGTTACTGGACAGAGCAGATGCTCACGAAGCGCCGCGCGGTCGACTTCTGCCGCGTGGCCGCCTCGCTCTGTCGCCCGGCCTGAGGCATCGAGCCCGTCCGCCCCCGAGCACTTCTTCCTACTTCCAGCTCGTACGCACGCTTCCGCTCCGCCAGGAGTCCCCGATGCAGGTTGATCCGCGTGGGCCGCGCTTCGGCGCGGCGGTCACGACCGTCGTCCTCATCGCGGTCCTGGTCACCGGAAGTTGGGCCCTGCTCGCCGCCCAGGCCGCCGTGTTCGCTCTCGCGACCTTCCTCGGCCTGCGGTACGCCCCGTACGGGCTGCTGTTCAGAGTGCTCATCCGTCCCCGGCTCGCGCCGCCCAGGGAACTGGAGGACGCCGCCGCGCCCCGCTTCGCGCAGGGTGTCGGGCTGGCGTTCGCCCTGGCCGGAACGGCCGGATACGCGACGGGGACCACCTGGCTCGGCATCGGTGCCACCGCCCTCGCGCTGGCGGCGGCGTTCCTGAACGCGGTGTTCGGGTTCTGCCTCGGCTGCGAGATGTACCTGCTCTTCCGACGTGTCACCGCGAAACTCCGCTCCGAGAGGAAGGTTCCCGCATGAGCCGCTCAGACGTCCTGGTGGACACCGACTGGGTTGAGTCCCACCTGGACGACCCCGGCCTGGTCCTCGTCGAGGTCGACGAGGACGTGTCCGCCTACGACAAGGGCCACATCCGTGGCGCCGTGAAGATCGACTGGAAGACCGAGCTGCAGGACCCGGTCCGCCGCGACTTCGTGGACAAGACCGGGTTCGAGCAGCTGCTGTCCGCCAAGGGCATCGCCAACGACGACCTGGTGATCCTGTACGGCGGCAACAACAACTGGTTCGCGGCCTACGCGTACTGGTACTTCAAGCTGTACGGCCACACCAAGGTGAAGCTGCTCGACGGCGGCCGCAAGAAGTGGGAGCTCGACTCCCGCGAGCTGGTCACCGACGTCCCGACCCGTCCGGCCACCGACTACAAGGCCAAGGACCAGGACCTGACCATCCGCGCGTTCCGCGACGAGGTCGTGGAGGCCATCGGCAAGCAGAACCTGGTGGACGTCCGGTCCCCCGACGAGTTCAGCGGCAAGCTGCTCGCCCCGGCGCACCTGCCGCAGGAGCAGTCGCAGCGGGCCGGCCACATCCCGACCGCGGCCAACATCCCGTGGTCGAAGGCGGCCAACGACGACGGCACGTTCCGCTCGGACGAGGAGCTCCGCGAGCTGTACACGGCGGCCGGCGTCGACCTGAACAAGGACACCATCGCCTACTGCCGGATCGGCGAGCGCTCCTCGCACACCTGGTTCGCGCTGCGCGAGCTGCTCGGCATCGAGAACGTGAAGAACTACGACGGTTCCTGGACCGAGTACGGCTCGCTGATCGGCGTGCCGATCGAGCTCGGCGCCGGCAAGTAAGTCCGCTGACCTTCCGAGTACTGGAGGAGCAATGACCCAGGGCTGCGCAGCGCCCGAGCAGACGGCGCACCTGCCTGCGACCGTCGACCTGACCAACGAGGCCGTCATCCAGGGCACCGTCACCCGCGGCGGCGTCCCGGTGTCCAGCGCCTACGCCCGCCTGCTCGACGCGTCCGGCGAGTTCACCGCCGAGGTGGTCACGGGCGACGAGGGCGTGTTCCGGTTCTTCGCCGCCGACGGCGACTGGACCGTCCGCGTCCTCGCGGCCGGCGGCGTGAGCATCGACAGCACCGTCACCGCGAAGACCGGCGAGGTCGCCGGCCTCGAGGTCGCCATCTGACCCGGTCGCCCGACCGCGCACGGATCCTTCGGACCCCGCCGTCCCACCCCACCTGGGACGGCGGGGTCCGTCGCGTCTCACCTGGACGATCGACCGGCCGGGACGGACCCGCTCGTACGCCCACCACGACGTTCGGCCGGATCCTCTACGATCGGGCGCCATGGCCTGGCCGTCCGCCCGTTCGCCGCTAGTCCTCCCGTGGGCCGCGCTGAAGCTCGCGGGGCGGTTCGCCCTGCCGCTCGCCCTGTGGTTCACCGTGGGCGAGCTGCTGCGCTACGGCGCGATGTACGGCGGCTACCGGCTCGGCGCGATGAAGGGCACGGCCGCGTCCGTCGCACCGATCGTCACCATCGGCCTGCTCGTGGTGATCACGCTGACGGTCACGGTGCTGATGGTGCACAGCGTCCGCCAGGGCCTGGACGTGGTGCACGCCCGCGAGGCGGACGGCGACCTGACGCCGTGGGCGGTCGGCAACGAGGAGCCGGTGATCGGCGCGATCGGCCGCGCCGCGCTCCCGTTCGTCATCTTCTACCTGGCGTGGGGGCTGCAGAGCGAGGACGCCCGCGAGTTCGCGTCCGCGGCGGCGAGCCGCGGGTTCGCCGAGGGCGGCCTCGAAGGGCAGATCGAGGGCGCCGGGATGCTGCTGTCGCTGGAGAAGCACATCGGCCTCGCGATCGGCCTCACCGCGGGCCTGTTCGTGCTGAAGGTGCTGGCGGAGTGGCGGCTGGAGGAGCGGCTGCCCCGCGCCATCGGCGCGCTCGTCGCGTTCCTGGAGATCAACTTCGCGCTGTTCGGGATCTTCACCATCGACCACCTGCGCGGCCTCGGCACCGACTGGCTCACCGGGCGGGAGGTGTGGGGCTGGGTGACCGGCGTCGCCGGCCCCGCGTTCGACCTGTGGCCGCCGTTCAAGGACGCCGTGCTCGGCGCCCTGATCTGGCTGGTCATCGCCGGGGTGATCCTCGGTCTGGACGCGGGGGACGAGCGGGTCGTGCTCGGCGGCGGCCGGGCGGGACGGCGGCTGGCGCGGGCGGGCGCGATCGACCGTGTCAACAGCCCCCGGGAGCTGCTCACCCGCGGGCTGCGGGAGATGTGGCTGCCCGCCTGGTACGGGCTGCGGCTCGTCCGCCGGTCCGGGATGATGCCGTTCGCCACGTTCTGCCTGCTGTTCGCCGGGCTCTACGCGGGGGAGGACGCGTCCCGGCGGCTCGTGTACGAACTGATCGGCCCGCACGAGGTCGCCTGGTGGATGCAGTGGCTGCCCGCCATCGGCTACGGGACCGCGCTCGTCTTCGAGGTGCTGCGCGTGTGCCTGCTGGCGGCGGCGTTCAACCTGGTGATGGCGCGGGTCAGCGCGAGAAACGCAGCGAAGCCAGTGGGCCCCCCGGTTTCCGCGTCTCCTTCGGTGCCTGGATATGCAGCTCCAGTTCGTCCGCCTTGGCACGGGGCACCGTCGCCTTGACGGTGATGCCCATCGCGACGCCCGCCTTCGGCTCGGCCGTCCGCAGCCCGACCGCGAACCACACGCGGCCGTCGCCGTCGTGGAAGCGGTACCGCAGGCCGTAGGAGCCGACCGCCTTGGCGCTGGCGGCGTCCGAGGGCCGGACGGCCAGTTTCAGCCGCAGTTCCACCACGTCGCCGCCGCTCTGCCGGTCGCCGAGCGGCGCGGCCGTCCGCCGGTCGAGGACCTTCCATTTCGCGCCGACCAGCTCGCCGATCCGGCCCTCGGGGAGCGCCGTCACCTTCTCCGGCGGCTTCAGCGAGTCGCGCATCAGGTCCGTCTCGTCCGCCCAGGGGATGACGAGCATCGCCGCCATCGCGCACACGAGCGCGATGGCCTGCACGACGCGCCGGTCGCGCGGCCGCATCCGCCGCTCGGACAGGTCGGGCAGCGGGATCCCGTCCGGCCGGGTATCGGAGGCCGTCACGGGTCCCGCACCTTGTACCGTTCGGCCGCCCCGCCGACGAGCCGGGCCGCCTTCTCCTCGTCGAGCCCGAGGTCGATGTCGGCGGCCGACGACAGCTGCGGCAGCAGCCCGCCGGTGCCGACCACCAGATGCGCGCCCTCCACCCGCTCCTTCGGCAGCTCGAACACGAACTTGGTGGACGCCCAGATCATCGGCTGGTACATCGGCTGCTTGACCGAGGCGTCCGACGGGCGCGGATCCACCCGGAACGTGTAGCCGCCCGGCGTCTCCAGCTCCGCCGTCCTGAGCTGCAGCGGCTCGCGCGCCGCCATCGCGCTGAGCCTGACGACCAGGTAGACGCCGTCCGTCCCGACCGGGGGCCTGCCGCTCAGCGCGAGGTCCGGCTCCAGCGACCGCGCCGCGTCCACGCCGTCGACCCGCACGGTGAAGTCGCGGGTCTCGACCTTCTCGCCGACCGTCCCCCCGGTCCGGATCGGGTCGAGTTCCGTCGCCCGGACCTCCGGCCGGACGGAGTGCAGCCACATCGCGCCCGCGAGCAGGACCGTCCCGCCGAGCCCGGCGCCGCCCCGCAGCAGCACCCGCCGCGCGGTCACGAGGCGCCCACCGCGAGCGTGAGGCGGCCGGCGAACTCGTCGCTCTTCTGATCCACGATCCAGTTGAAGCTGGTGTCGGTGAAGCCGTGCTCGTACTTCCACTCGCGCAGGCCCACGGTCAGCTTCTTCGGCGAGTCGGCCGGGCCCATCTCCCACATGGCGGACGCCTCCACGGGCAAGCCCGGCTGGGCCGTGCCCGTGGAGGCGCCGCCCGCGACCCCCTCGATCCGCTCGGGCTTGACCCACTTGCCGGCCTTGGTCAGCGCGACGACGCCGTCCGTCAGGCCGCCGGTGCCGAGCGACTCGGTCTCCTTGCCCTTGTTGAGCACCCGCATCCGCATGATGAGGAAGCGCTTCTCGCCGCTCCCGAACGTCTCGTCCGCCACCCCGGTCCGCACATCGCGGACGGTCACCTCGAACAAGCCGAGGTCGAGCCGCTCTCCCGCCTTCTTGACCGGCTGCTTGGGCTTCTCCTTGAACCCGCCCGCGGCCCCCACCCCCGCGCTCAGGACGGCGACCACGCCCAGCACGGCCAAGGACACGACCCACCGCCGCGCCTTCGCGCGCTGCGGGGGCGCTGGGGGGACCGGTGCCGTCGGCTGCATCCGCCAGATGGTAATACGCCGACATGTCCGTCCCGGCTCATCCCGGTAGGGTGCATGTTGCTCATGCCGCGATTCGGGCTCTGGAGGAACGGTGCTGCGGCGTACGTCGACACTCGCTCTCGCATCCGCCATCGCGCTGGGCGCCCTGCTCACCCCTCCGCTGGCGGGTACCCCGGCTTCGGCGGCGCCCGGCTGCTCCGAGGAACTCGTGTACGGCAGCCCCGCCAGGGAACTGCCGAAGCAGCTCTGGCCGCAGGAGCGGCTGAACTTCACCGACGTCTGGGAGCACACCCGCGGCCGGGGCGTGAAGGTGGCCGTCGTCGACAGCGGCGTCGACACCAGCCACCCGCAGCTCAGAGGGCACGTCAAGGCGTACGACGTGACGAAGAGCGGCCTGCGCGACTGCGTCGGCCACGGCACCGCCGTCGCCGGCATCATCGGCGCCGCCGACCTGCGCGACAAGGGCATCCCGTTCGTCGGCGTCGCCCCCGAGGCCGAGATCATCTCGGTGAAGATGGCGGTGAAGGCCACCGGCAACCAGTCCGGCTGGGCCGCGCAGGCGATCAAGAAGGCGGTCGACCTCGGCGCCAAGGTCATCAACATCTCGTCCCAGTCGCCCGACCTGCCCGACCTGCGGGCGGCCGTGCACTACGCGCAGAAGCGCGACGTCGTGATCGTCTCGGTGGCCGGCAACCTCACCGACCGCACCAAGCAGACCCCGCAGAAGGCCTACCCGGCCAGCTACCCCGGCGTGATCTCCGTCGGCGCCCTCGGCAAGGACGGCACGCTCGCGAACTTCTCCAACACGGTGACCCCCGTCACCGTGACCGCACCCGGCCAATCGGTCATCAGCACCTGGCCGCGCGGCTCCTACAAACTCGACGACGGCACCAGCCTCGCGGCCCCCTACGTCGCCGGCACCGCCGCGCTGATCCGCGCGTTCAACCCGAAGCTGAACTACAAGCAGGTCAAGCACCGCATCGAGAACACCGCGGACGGCGCCCAGGCCCAGGGCACCGGCTCCGGCGTGGTGAACCCCCTCCGCGCCGTCACCACCGTCGGCACGGGCGGCGGCACCACCCCCACGACCCCGGTCGCCGGCGTCCAGCGCGTGTCCATCGACCAGCCGCCCCCCGAGGACGCCTTCGGCCGCAACATGGCCCTCGCCATAGCCGGCGCGGCCCTCGCCATAGCCGCCGCCGTAGGCGTCGCGGCCCTGGTGATCCCCGCCGCCCGCCGCCGCCCCTGACCCAGGAGCAATCCCATGCACGCTCCGGTGGAATTAGACGTAGGGATGCCGCCGAGTTCGAAATACACGGCCGCCGTATTGACCGCGATCCTTGTCGTCGTCGAGGTCTTCCTCGTGGCCGTGGTCTGGCCGCAGGGCGCGGGCGGGATGTTCTTAGCGGTCTGCATGGCGATTGTGTCCATTCTGGGCCTCGTAAGCCTTTCGTTGAGCCTGGTAGTGGCCATCGGCATGTTCCGCTACCGGGTCTGGCTCGAAGGGACGACGCTGTGCATTCAGGCCCCTTTCAGGGTGCGCCGTTCTGATCTGGCGCAGGCGGCCACCGTCGAGGTGCAGGAGAACGCCCGGGGCGTGCCCTTTCTCATCGTCCGCGGCGGTGGAGGGGAACTCCTGCAAGCTCGCATGCTGACGTCCGAAAAACGGTCCCTCCCTTACGACCAGTTGGAAGCCCTGGCCGATGCCGTCGCCGCCGGACCCGCGGCGGAAGCGCCGGAGACGCGGAAGGCGCTGGCCCGTCTCAGGCCGGCGCGCTAGTGGACGCCGACTCCCCTGTACAGTCGGTAGCCCATGATCGGCAAGGGGGGCGCGGGGGGTCGTCATGTGAGGTTCAGCCGCCCTCCGGCCTGATGCTAGGCTGCGGCTCACCTGTCCGCTTTCAGCTAATTCCTCGATCGTGGACGGCCGTTCCGATCAGATGGACGAGCGTCTGGCGACCCGACCGGCAGGGTCGATGCACGGCTCCCGGCCGGCGCGCCGTCCGGGTCGGGACCGCCGCCGAATCACTCCCCGAAGATCTTCGATTACGGAGCGTTCTGATGGACCCTACGGGCAACCCCGAAATCGACCGCTACATGAAGGTCATCCAGGACCAGTTGGAGCAGGCGACGAACATCCAGTCCCAGCTCGCGGAGTTGAGCGGCGAGGGCGCGTCGGCCGACGAGCAGGTCCGGGCGACCGTGGGGCCGAGCGGGAACCTCATGGCCCTGACGATCGAGCCGAAGGCCATGCGGCTGGGCTCGGAGGCCCTCGCCGAAGCGGTCCTGGAGGCCGTGCGGGTGGCGACGCAGAACGCCGTGGAGAAGGTGGCCGAGCTCACCGAGCCGCTGCTGGCGGGGGAGAACCTCGCCCAGATGATGACGGGCAACCTGCCGGGCGTCTCGTCCGACCTGCAGGCCGGCATCCCCGACCTCAGCAAGTCCGGGGACCCGCTCCAGGACGCTCTGAAGCACCTGAAGTCCAACTACCGTTTCTGAGCGCCGACTTCTGACCTCAACCGCAAGGAGAGTGAGCACGGCATGGGTGATGGGCAGTTCGAGGGCGACAAGGACAAGATCCTTGAGGGGGGTGGAAAGATCCTCGCCGGATCGAAGCCCAACGCGGACACGGCGCTGAAGTACATCGACCAGGACTGCCCGCTGCCCTTCCACGCCTTCGGGATCATCTTCGGGGCCATCATCTCGGGCACCTACGAGACCTCGCGGGACTCGGTGTCCAGCAACACCAAGCAGGCGGCGGAGATCACGCAGAAGGCCGCCGACGGCCTGCTCGCGGTCGCCAGGAACTTCGCCGGCGCGGACGAGAAGAGCTCCGTCCAGAAGTTCCCCAGCTCGGCGAACTCCTACCAGACCCCGTCCGGTTCCCTGTCGAGCCTCTCCGGCTTCCAGACGGGCGCCATGGGCCTCGGCGGCCTCGGCGGGCTGGCCGTCACGCTGCAGCGCCTCCCCATGCTCCCGGCGCTGAACCCGCGGCACTACGCGACGCTGACCGCCCTGACCTCGGCGCGGGCGATGGCGCCCACGGCCATCATCGCCACCGCGATCTGGCTGCTGACGAAGCCGGACGACGAGGCGCTCACAAAGGCCGTCAACGCGTGGGCCGCCGCCGCCGGCCACCTGGAGAAGGTGAGCATCGACTCCGACACCAAGGACACCTTCAAGGACGAGAAGAGCTGGAGCGGCACGTCCAAGGACGCCTACGACGCGTGGGTCGCCAAGTTCGAGACCGCCGCCAAGAAGCTCCAGCAGGGCGCCGCGAAGAACCAGGAGACGCTGGAGACGGTCACCCAGTCGATCCTGACCATGCAGCTCATCGCCTTCGGCTTCGCCATCGCGTCGCTCGCGGTGATCATCGCCTTCTACGTCGCGTCGTTCCTGCCCGTCGTCGGCCCGGCCTTCAAGGTGCTCACGCAGATCCAGGGCCTGCTCCTCGGCGCCGGCACGGCGAGCCTGGTGGTGCAGACGGTCACCGTCGCGGGCGCCGTCATGGCCGGCGGTTCCGCGGTGGCCATCCAGGGCAGCTACGACTGGGCCAACCTGCACGTCAACCCGCAGGGCGGCGAGTTCATCGACACCAAGCAGATCACCTGGGACGAGCCGAGCGAACTCCCCAAGGGATAGGTGGCGTGGTGGTGCGCTCCAACCCCCGTCCGCTCAACGCGGAGACGGCACGGCGCGATCTGCGGCGGGACTCGATCTTCTTCGTCGTGATCGCCGCCGTCAGCCTCGCCCTCGGAATCGTGATCGCGGCCTCCGACGCGTTCGCGGACTACCTGGTGCTCGTCCAGCTCATGGAGGCGATGGTGGCGCTGGTCATGCTGCCCGTCTCCGCCTTCGCACTGGTCCGCTCCTGGCTGCGCTGGCGGAAGACCCGCTGAGCCGCCGTCCGCGGCCGCGTCGTTGATCAGCGAGATAAGGTGCTGTACTCATCCGCGACCGGCCGCGGCGGCCCCGTCGGCCTCGACAGGAGACGAACGGAGAGTGTCGATGCCCGAGTTAGGACCCGATGACGCCCTCGACCCCGAGCTGATGTTCCGCGACGCGCGGGCGCAGTTCGAGCAGGTCGCCGAACTGCAGCGCAGGCTCGCCGAGCTGAAGGGCCGCGCCGAGTCCCCCGACGGCCGGGTGAAGGCGACCTACGACCAGGAGCGCGGGCTGGCCGATCTCGAGCTCGACCCCCGCGCGCTGCGGTCGGGCGCCGCGGAGCTGCGGGAGGTCATCCTGACGGTCTCCCACGAGGCCAAACGCGACCTCGAACGGCAGGTCAAAGAGGTCACCGAGGAGTCGTTCGCGCAGCAGGACTTCACCCCCGCCGACCTGAAGGACCTCGTCGAGGACCCGCAGGGCATCACCCAGACGCTGGGCGACATGGGGAAGGTCTTCGAGGGCGCCACCAAGGAGGTGGAGGGCATGCTCGACCAGGTCCGGCGCGCGATGCAGGGCATGGCCGGCGGCCCGCCCGACGACCGGCGGCGCTGACACCGGAACGGGCGGGGCCCGGGCCGGCCCGGCCCCCGCCGTTCCGGCCGGGTCAGTTCGTGTCGGGGTGGGTCTTGTCGACGTACTCGTCGCCGTACTGGCGCTGCGGGTACATGCTGCCGGCCCCGATCGGGGCGCCGTAGCCCCAGTTCTGCTGGTCGTCCGGCTTCCACGGGCTGGTGAAGCCGACCTCGGGGATGCCCTTGATGCCGACGAGCGGCGCGATGTACGGGCGGATGTCGCGGGGCAGCGACCGGGTCGGCACCGTCCAGCCGAAGAGGTTCTGACCGCCCATCCGGCCCTTCATCAGTCCCGCGGAGATGGACTGGTCGAGCTTGCCCAGGGCGCCGGCGACGATGTCGTCCACGGAGTGGAACAGCCCCTCGCCCATGTCGCCGAGTGCCCGCCATCCGCCGCCGTCCGCCACGTTGCCGACGCCGGCGAGCCCGGTGAAGCCGCCGAGCACCGCGGCCGCGACCTTCATGATCTTCTCGTAGACGGCGCTGACGTTCTTCAGCACCTGGTAGCACCGCCCCGCGTGGATGTTGGCCTGCGCCTGCGCCGCGGCGAAACCGGCGCCCATGGTGCTCGCGGCCACGTAGATCAGGTAGATGGCCAGCGCGAGCAGGATGGCGGCGACGATGCACATCAGCGTAATGAAGATCATCAGCATCGCCATGACCCCGTACATCGACATGCTGATCGCCGCGGCGTGCATGCTCGAGTACATGCAGCGCCGCTCGTAGGAGTCGAGCTTGTCGTTGTAGGCCTCGCGGTCCTCGCCCGTCCAGTCCTCGGGCGTGGGCTCGCTGCGCAGCTGCTGGCTGGTGTCGCCCGCCTCGCCGAGCTTCTCGTTGACCTTCCACCACTCCATCGCGGAGTGGAAGACCTGGTCCGGGTCCCCCTGCCCCTCATAGATCACCGAGACCGCGGGCCACGCGTTCGGGATCAGCAGGGCGGACGCGGACGAGGTGAAGTAGGCGATCTGGGCCGCGGTCTTGAAGTACAGCAATCCGCACATGGCGGTCCTCCCGGTGGTGGTCGGACTGTTCAGACGTCGGACGGGTCAGACTTGGCGGGTCAGGCGCACGGCGATGGGAAGGGCGAGCACGAGCGGGCGGAGCGGCTCCGGGCAGTCCGGGGCGAACTCCAGCCACATGCGGCTGTTGTCGGCCTTGCTCTTCGTGCGCAGGGACGCGGCCTCGCGGCCCGCGGTGTCGAGGACGACATGGCGCCCGCCGTCCCGGCGGACGGTGCCGAGCGGCGCGCCGCCGGCCGAGCGCAGGGACATCTCCCCGCGCCCGCTGAGCTCCCCGAGCCGGTTCCCGCCGGCGTCGAGGACGGTCACGCGCTCCTTGCCGAGCGTCCGGGACGACCGGTTGACGAGCAGCAGAGTGCGCGCGTGGGGGTCGCGGAGGGTGATGCTCCGGCGCTTCTTGTTGGGGTTGGCGCCCCAGAAGCTCGCCCCGCCGGTCGACCTCTTCGCGAGGGGGCCGCATGCCTGGGCCAGGAGAGCGCCGCCGCGCTCGTTGCGGTAGCGGCCCTCGCCGTCCACCAGGACGCGGTCGGCCTCGAACAGGGCGCGCGGCGGCGGCGCAGGCACCTCCCGGTCGCGGTCGTCCAGCACCCGCCAGCCACCGCCCAGGATCTCGAACGTCGCGGCGTGCACCGCCTCGACCCAGCCGGCGGGCAGTGAGCGGTCCCGCAGCAGGGTGGCGGCCGCCTCCTGCGCGCCGCGCCGCCCGACCGCCGTCACGGCGTCGACGCCGGGCGCCGCCGCCGGGTCGTACCAGGTCGTCCAGACCGGGTCGCTGATCGGCCAGGTGAGCCCGACCGCGCGCACCGCGGCCGACGGGATCGTCGCCTCGCCGTCGCGGCGCCGCAGCGCGATGCCGTCCCCGCTGATGGTGACGATGAGGCGGGTCCGGTGCACGGTGAGCGCCCAGACGGCGCCGGCCAGGCCGACCAGCAGCCCGCCGCCGCCGTAGAAGACGAGCGGCCCGGTGACGGCACCGGACTCCCACGCGTCGCCGTTGGGCAGGGTCGTGGCGCAGATGAGCAGGCCCACCGCGGGGCCGGCCACCGCGAGCGCGAACGGCCACCGGTAGGCCCGCGGCCCCAGGGTGACCTGGAGTTCCGGAGCGCCCTTCGCACCGGGCGCCCGCCGGGGGACGCCCGCCTGCCCGGCCCAGCGGGCGCGCCACCACAGCCGGGCCGCCAGGACCACGGCGACGGCGGCGGCCACCGCGGCGAGGGCGGCTAACCCTGCCACGGTCAGGCCTTCAGGGTGCTCGCCGCTTCGGCGCCGTCCCGGCACTGGGCGACGACGTGCAGCTTCTGGCGGAACTCGCTGAGCTCCTCCGCCTTGGTCTTCAGGTCCTGGTCCGCCCATTCGGTGGCGACGGCGTGCGCCGTCGCCAACTCGAAGCCGTACATCGTGAAGGCGGTCGTGCTGACGGCGCGCGGAGCGCCGTTGAGGGCGTAGCGGGCGTCCTTGAGCAGGTCACCGCACTTCGCCTCGTGCTTGTCGGCGAGAGCGCGGATCGTGTCCGTCCGGTGCTGGAAGTCGTGCCCCACGTAGGAGGTCCCTTCTCGCCGTCCTCGCCGCCCGTCAGGGGCGTCGTCACTGGACGGGGTCGTCGCGGTGGGCGGTCTGGATGAGGCGGGTGCCGGTGCGGCGGTCGATGTGGTAGCCGCGGCCGGGCGGGAGCTTGTGCGGCTTGATGTTGCCGAGCAGGATGCCCTCGTCCTTGTTACCGGACATCAGCAGGCCAGGTGACGCCATCTCCTTGATACGGGTGATGGCCGGGTCGAACATGCCGCGTCCGGCGCCGCCCATCGCGCGGGCGAGGATGATGTGCAGGCCGATGTCGCGGGCCTGCGGGAGCAGTTCGACGAGGGGGCGCAGCGGGTTGTCGGACGTGGCGACCATCTCGTAGTCGTCGATGATGAGGAACAGGTCGGCGCCCGTCCACCAGGAGCGCGAGCGCAGCTGGTCGGGGGTCAGGTCGGCCGGTGGGAGCCGCTGCATCATCGCGCCGCGGATGTCGTTGACGAGCGAGGTCGCCGCGGGCGCGGACGCGCCGAAGCCGATCTGGTGCTCGGTGTTGGCGACGTCCAGCAGCGAGCGGCCGTAGTCGATGAAGATGATGCGGGCCTGGTCGGTGGTGTAGCGGCTGGTGATGCCGGTCGTGATGTGCCGCAGCAGGTTCGACTTGCCGCACTCGGCGTCGCCGAGCACCAGGAAGTGCGGGTCCTGGGTGAAGTCGAGGTAGACGGGGGTGAGGGAGTCCTCGTCGATGCCGATCGGGATGCGCATCCCCGTCTCGGCCGGCGACGGCAGCTGCGAGACGGGCAGGACGTCCGGCAGCATCCGGACCTGCGGGGCGCGCTGGCCGTGCCACGACTCGTCGACCGCCTGCACCATCTTCAGCACGCCGTCGTTCAGCGACTCGTCGGCGCCGCCGCCGTCGATCCGCGGGACGGCGGTGAGGAAGTGGAACCCGTCGCGGGACAGGCCGCGGCCGGGGCGCCCCTCCGGGACGTTGTCGGCGAGCTTTCGGTCGATCTCCGACTCGTACGGGTCGCCGAGCCGCAGCTCCAGCTTCGTGCCGAACAGGTCGCGGACGTTGCTGCGGAACTCGGTCCACTTGTTGGACGAGGCGATGACGTGGATCCCGTACCCGAGGCCGCGGGCGGCGAGCTGGGTGATGGTGTCCTGCATGGCCTCGTAGTCCTGGCGGAGCGTCAGCCAGTTGTCGACGACGAGGAACACGTCGCCGTAGCCGTCCCCGGGGTGCTCGCCCGAGGCGCGCATCCGCCGGTAGGTGGCGATGCCGTCGATGCCGCGCTCGGCGAACTCCCGCTCGCGCTGCTCCAGCAGCCCGCTGACCTCGGCGACCGTCCGGCGGACCCGGTCGGCGTCGAGGCGGGTCGCGATGCCGCCGACGTGCGGCAGGTCGGCCAGCGCGGCGAGCGAGCCGCCGCCGAAGTCCAGGCAGTAGAACTGCACCTCGGCGGGGGTGTGGGTGAGGGCGAGGGACGCGATCAGCGTCCGCAGCGTGGTGGACTTCCCGCTCTGCGGGCCGCCCGCGATGCCGACGTGCCCGGCGGCGCCGGCCAGCTCCAGCCAGTACGGGTCGCGGCGCTGGTGGAACGGCTTGTCCACGATGCCGGCCATGGCGTACAGCTTGCCGCGGCCCTCCCAGCCGGCGGTCGTGAGCCCGTGCTCCTGGGTCACCTGCAGCGGCGGGAGCATCGCGTTGAGCGCGGGCGGCTCGTCCAGCGGCGGCAGCCAGATCTGGTGCGCCTTCGCGCCGTGCCCGGCCAGCTGGCGGACCACCACGTCGAACAGCGCGTCCTTGTTCTTGTTCTCCTCGGGCTGCGGCTCGGGCCGGTCGGGCTCCTCGATGACCTGCGGCCGCATGTAGCCCGCCAGGTACGGGACGATCCGCGCGGCGACCTGGCCGGTCTGCCGGCCGCTGTCCTGCTTGCCGGCCTGCTCGTCCACCGGGCCCGACACGTACGCGGCCTTGAACCGCACCATCGGCTCGGTCGCGAACTTCAGGTAGCCGTTGCCGGGCGCGGGCGGCAGCTCGTAGGCGTCGGGGACGCCGAGGACGACGCGGGACTCCATCGCGGAGAACGTCCGCAGGCCGATCCGGTAGGACAGGTGCGTGTCCAGGCCGCGCAGCTTGCCCTCCTCCAGGCGCTGCGACGCCAGGAGCAGGTGGACGCCGAGCGACCGGCCGAGGCGTCCGATCATGACGAACAGCTCCGCGAAGTCGGGCTTGGCCGACAGCAGTTCGGAGAACTCGTCCAGGACGAGGAACAGCGTCGGCATCGGCGGCAGGTCGGCGCCGTCCAGCCGGGCCTTCTCGTAGTCGCGCAGCGAGGCGTAGTTGCCCATCGCCCGCAGGTATTCCTGGCGCCGCACCATCTCGCCGTGCAGCGCGTCGTACATGCGGTCGACCAGCGGGAGCTCGTCCTCCAGGTTGGTGATGATGGCGGAGACGTGCTCCAGGCCGTCCATCCCGAGGAACGTCGCGCCGCCCTTGAAGTCGACGAGGACGAAGTTGAGGATGTCGGGCGCGTGCGTCATGGCGAGGCCCAGCACCAGCGTGCGCAGCAGCTCCGACTTGCCGGAACCGGTCGCGCCGATGCACAGGCCGTGCGGACCCATGCCGCCCTGCGCCGACTCCTTGATGTCGAGCTCGATGGGGCGCCCGTCGGCGTCCAGCCCGATCGGCACCCGGAACCGGTTGCGCTGGGCGCGCGGGCGCCACACCCGCGCGGGGTCGACCGCGTAGGGGTTCTCGACGCCGAGGAGGGACGTCAGCGTCATGTTGCCCGAGAGGACGTCCTCTTCCTCGGTGGTGTCGCCGGCGCTGCTGCGGAACGGCGACAGCTGCCGGGCGAGGCTCTCGGCCTGCGGGATGCTCACCTTGTCCGGGCCGCCGATGGAGGACGGGACGTCCTTGCCGGTCCGGTCCTTCTTCAGCATGTGGACGCGGCCGGGCGCGACGTTCAGCCGCAGCGTCCCGCCCTCGGTGGTGTGGCCGACGGTCTGGCCGAGGTCGATGACGCAGACGCCCTCGATGCCGTCGGCGGCGAGCTGCGAGTCGTAGGATGCCATGCCGCCGTCCACCACGACGACGTGCAGCGGCAGTTCGCTGGACGGGCGGCCCGCGACGAACCGGGAGCGGTCCTTGACCTCCTGGCCGAGCAGCACCTCCAGCTCGGACATCGTCGGCGCGATCCGGCGGACCTGCCCGGCGGCGTCCTGCTCGGTGGGGTGCAGCGCGTGCGGCAGCCACTTCGTCCAGTCCCAGTGGGGCAGGTGCTCCTGGGACGTGCAGATGCTGACCTGGAGGTCGTCGGGCGAGTGGAACGCCGCCATCTGCATGAGCATGGCGCGGACCATGGCCCGGCTCGCCTCGACGTCACCGGACAGGAAGATCCGCGAGAACGACCGGAGGTTGATCGCGACGGGCAGCGCGGGGACGGTCGAGTGCGTCCGCATGAAACGCCGCAGGGCACCCGCGCTCATCGGCTCCAGGTCCTCGACGGGCTTGGTCTCCGGCGCGATCAGCTGGACGGCGAGCCGCTGCGGCCCGGAGCCGACCCGCACCTGCCCGAAGTCGCCGTCCTCGGGGCGGCGCTCCCATAGCCGGGTGCTCATCACGATCGACCACAGCCGCGCCGGGTCGGGGTTGTACCACTCCAGCGCCTCGCGCTGCTGGGAGGCGGCCTTGCGCACCTTCGACCGGACCTGCCCGAGGTAGCGCAGGTAGTCGCGCCGCTCGGCGTTCAGCTTGGTCTTGCGCTCACCAGACTTCTGGCCGACCTGGCTGAACATCATGCCGAACATCGACAGGCCCATCATCCCGCCCGCGACCATCTGCAGCGGGTTGGAGTTGGGGTTCAGGAACATGAACGCCATCGCGCCCGAGCCCGCCGCCATCGGCAGGTACGTGAGCACGCTGCGGAACCCGTCGTTGGTGATCTCGGGCAGCTCGGGCGGCGACTCCAGCAGGACCTCGCCCCGCGGCATCTCCGGCGGCTTCCGGCGTTCCTTGCGCCGCACCAGTACCGTGCTCACTGGACTGGGCTCCCCTCTGGCCGTCGGTCGTCGCAGCCCGACATCATACGGATATCGCGTTCCCCCCGGCCGTCGGGACGGCACACCCCGGAGAATCGGACGATCCTAACGATGCCGCGAACTGTCGGAAAGGTCTATCTTCACTGGCTCCGATGATGATCGTCGCGGGGACCGGACGGCGGCGCGGTAAAGGGTGAGGCGGACGATGCCGATGAGCGATCCGATGACCATGATCATGCGGGCCGGCGCGGCCGGCGCGACCGCGCAAGATCAATTAGAGGTGACCGGCGGCCGCGCCGCGCTGCTCGCCGCCGGGCTGGTGGTCGTGGCCGGAATCTTCGCCGCGGGCGTCCTGGCCTTCACGGGACGCTGGCGCTCCTGGTACTCCGGCGGCTGGCAGCAGAACCACCGGCCGCTCGCGGCGCCGTGGTTCGCGGGCGCCGTCCTGCTGGTCGCGGCGCTGCTGGGGCTGGACGCCCTGCTCGACCACGCACCGCTCTGGGTGATGGCGCCGGGGCTGGTCCTCGTGCTGGCCGGCGTCGTCACCGGCACCGTCTACGCCGTCCATCCGCCGCGACGGATGCTGCCGAAATGGATCCGCGCAATGGAGGAAGATCCACTAGGCGAAGCGGCCCGCGCCCAGCCGGCCCTGGACAAGATCCTCTCTGGGTGGAAATCGAACTGGGGAAAGAGCGCTCTGGGGCGGAGGCTCCTAGTCGGTTTCCTAAGCGTTGCCCTTCCGGGGGCCTTCCTCTACTTGGTGCACCCGTTGTGGTGGTACGCCACGGGCACGTCGACGACGGCGACAGTGGAGCACTGCGGTTACCCCAGCGGGGGAGGGCGGAATACCATCTGCTCGGGGAAATGGACGCTTCCGGACGGTGCCGGCGGCCAAGGCAGGATCGCGGGCGCGGGCAAGGGCGACGTGGGGAAGGCCGTGGAGGTCCGCGCGTCCGCTTCGCACGCAGCGATCCTCAACCTGCGGCTGGTCTACGGCCCCGTCATCGTCCTGTTCCTGGCCGTGCTGTTCGCCTACGTCGGGTACCGGCAGCGGAGAGCCGCCCGGGACCGCGCACCCGCCGGACCGTGAGCGGCCGCACCCGCCAGGCCGCAACCGGCCGCACCCGCCAGGCCGCGACCGGCTGCACCCGCCAGGCCGCAACCGGCTGCACCCGCCAGGCCGCAACCGGCCATGCGCGCCGGGCCGCGACCGGCCATGCCCGCAGGGCCGTAACCAGCCGTTCTGCCGGACCGTAACCGGCCGGGTACCGTCCTCTCCTCGGCGAGAGCCGCCCCTGGTACCGTCCTTCGACGGTGGAACGACCCCGTAGGCGCGCGATGTCCCCAATATCGCGGTTATGGTTTCGCCGGTGTCCGGACGCTCCCCAGGAGCCATGCTTACAGGTGAGGAAGAACAGTGGCTTCAGTCACCGGGGCGGAGCTGTGCAGGGTCACGGTCGTGGCCCCGAAGCGCCGCATCGATATCTCGCTCCCCGCGCACGTACCGTTCGCCCAGTTCTTCCCGGCGATCCTGCACTACTCCGGCGCGCAGATGGCCGATGCCGGTCTCGCGCACGGCGGATGGGTGCTCCAGCGGCTGGACGAGGCGCCGTTCGACGGCGGGATGACCCCGTCGCAGGCCGGCCTGCGCGACGGTGAGGTCCTCTACCTGCGCCCTGGCATGTCGCAGCTGCCCGAGCTGGCGTTCGACGACGTGGCGGACGTGGTGGCGACGGCGGTCAACGACCGGCGCGACCGCTGGCGGCCGGAGTGGACGCGGCAGTTCTCGCTGTCGGTCGGCGGCGGCGCCTCGGTGGTCGCCGCGATCGTGGTGCTGCTGGCCGGGCCGTCCTGGATCGTCCCGGCCGTCGCGTCCGGCGTCCTCTGCCTGCTGTACCTCGCCGCGGCGGTCTCGGTGTCGCGCGCGGCGGGCGACGAGCGGGCGGGCACCGTGCTCGGCTTCGCCGCGCTGCCGCACGCGTTCCTCGCCGGGCTGCTCGCCCCGGCCCGCGACACCGCGTTCTCCGGGCTGGACGCCCTGAACGTGCTGGCCGGTTTCGGCACCCTGGTGCTGGCCGCGGTCGTCGCGGTCGTCGGCGTCACCGGCGGCGCGTCCGTCTTCTGGGGGATGGTCGTCGGCGGGCTGCTCGGCGCCCTCGGCTCCGGCGTCGCGCTGGCGTTCGAGGACCTGTCCGCGGCGGGCATCGCCGCGGTCACGGTGGTCGTCGCGATGATGCTCACCCCCCTCACCCCGACGCTGGCCTTCCGCTTCTCCAAGGTGACGCTGCCACCGGTGCCGCAGAGCGCGGAGGACCTGCGGCGCGACACGATCATGGTGGACGGGCAGCAGGTGCTGACCCGCACCGGCCGCGCCAACCGGTTCATCACCGGGTTCACCGCCGGGCTCGGCGTCATCGCGTTCATCGGGCTCGTCCCGTCCGCGTTCGACGACGGCTGGCTCGGCCCGACCACCGCCTCCGTCATCTCGGCGCTGGTGCTGCTGCGGTCGCGGCTGTTCCGCAGCCGGGCGCAGCGGCTGAACCTGCTGGTCCCCGGGATGCTCGGCGTCGGCGCGGTGGTGGTCGCGCAGGCCTGGGACGCCTCCGCGGTGGGGCTGATCACGGGGGCCGTCCTCCCGCTCGTCGCCGTGACGTGCACCGTGGTCGGCGTCGGGCTCTGGCTGCCCGGCCACCGGCCGTCGCCGTTCTGGGGCCGCGCCGGGGACATCCTGGAGATGTTCCTGCTGATCGCGCTCATCCCCCTGGCCCTCGGAGAATGCGGACTGTTCGCGTACATGCGCGGGCTCGCCGGTTAGGAGCGCCCCGTGCAGACTCGCAAGGACCTGCTGCAGGCCCACCGGCTGATGAACCAGCGCGCGTCGCTGGCGCTCATCTCCGGTGAGCCGGACCACCCCGAACTGCCGATGCGGCGGATGAACATCGCCGCGTTCAGCGGCATCATGATCGGCATCCTGTGCATGGCGGCGTTCGGCATCTACGGCATCATCCGGCCGGGCGGCGCCACGGGCCTGGAGAAGGCCGGGATGCTCATCGTCGAGAAGGAGACCGGCGCCCGCTACGTGTGGTGCGAGAACGGCAAGCTCTGCCCGGTCGCCAACTACGTCTCGGCGCGGCTGGTCGCCGGCGCCGACGACAAGAGCCGCCGGACGGTCTCGGGCTCCTCGCTCAAGGACTTCGAGCGCGGCCCGTCGATCGGCATCCCGGGCGCCCCGAACACCCTGCCGAAGCCGGACGACCTGACGCAGGCCCCGTGGGCGGTGTGCGTGCGCACCGTCGAGGGCACCTCGCTCGGCCGCCGGTCGCTCGTCACGCTCACCGCCGGGCGCAAGGTCGGCGGCACCCCGCTGGGCAACGGCCAGGCGCTGGTCGTGCAGGCGGACGGCCAGAACTGGCTGCTGTGGCGCAACACCCGGATGCGGATGCCGCAGTACGCGCTGGCCACGCTCGGCGCGACTCCCGTCCAGATCGCTGGAAAGTGGCTGAATTCGGTCACGCAGGGGCCGGACTTCGCCGCCCCGCGGATCCCCGGCATCGGGCAGGCCGCGAACGGCCCGGCCGGGCGGGCGAGGGTCGGGCAGGTGTTCAACCTGAGCACCGCGTCCGGCGCCTCGTCCTCGTTCGTGCTGCTCGCGGACGGGCTCGCGCCGATCTCCCCGATCCAGCGGGACCTGCTGATCGCCGACCCGGAGATCCGCAAGGCCTACGGCGGGGGCGGGGCCCGGGCGATCGACATCAACGCGGGCCAGGTCAACACCGTCGGCCGGTCCGCGCAGCAGCTCCGGGACCAGAAGCTGGAGGGCAAGGCGCCCGAGATCGTGCCCTTCACGGGGACGAGCCCGCTGTGCGCCCTCTACAGCGACCCGAGCGGCAACGAGGACGCCACCCTGACCCTGAACGGCTCGCTGCCCGCCGCGTCGGAGACGGTGCGGCCGAACGGGGCCGACCAGCTCGTCTTCCCGCCCGGCAGCGCGGCGCTGGCCGGCCGGGTGCCGAGCCCCGGCCAGGCGGACCAGGTCAACACCTACTACCTGGTCGCCGAGGGCAAGCGGTTCCCCATCAAGGACAAGGAGACCGCGGAGAAGCTCGGCTACTCGCTGCCGGGCGACGCGTCCAAGGTCCCGGCGGGCGTTCTCGACCTGATCGAGCAGGGCCCGGTACTGGATCCGGCCGCCGTATCGGCCACTCGGACCGCGAATACGCAGGCAGGCAACTGATCAGCCGTTGATTTCAGATTCAACCGAACCGCGTTGGATCTTATTGCGTCTAAGTCAACGGATGAACAGATGGACACCTGCCGGGGATGATCCTATGGTAGAGGCACTCTGCGGTGCGACCCCCCGCCTTCAACGGCCACAGGGTTCTCAGCGCTGCCGAAACGACGGGGGCAGTTGGTGTCGGCCCGGCGCCTCTGTTCCGGACCACCTCGCGGGTCACGACGATACGAGTCACTGGAGGTGACTGATGGGGCAGCAGTCTGCCGTCGACAGAGCGGCAATGAAGCAGGCCGCGGACGACATCGACGCATCCGCCAACATCATCAAGGGGCTGCAGACGCAGCTCGAGGGGCACAAGCAGCAGGTCCGCTCGGCCTGGGAGGGCAACGCCTCCATGGCCTTCGAGTCGGTGTTCACCCGGTTCAACGAGGACTTCGGCAAGGTCCTGCGGGCGCTCGAGGGCATGCACCAGAGCCTCGTCCAGACCAAGATCACCTACGAGTCGAAGGAAGAGATGTCGGAGCAGGCCGTGAACAAGGTTCAGGCCCTGCTGAACGGCTCGACCTGACCGTAATTCGCATGAGGTGACAACGGCTGGAGGAGAAGGGGAACGATGAGCTACACGAGAGCCAATTTCGGCGGACTCACCGAGGGTGAGGCGCAGTTCAGCCAGGCCGCGCGGGCCCTGATGGACGAGCTGAACGACCTGGAGGGCAAGCTCCGGACGAAGCTCAACCAGTGGGAGGGCTCCGCGCAGGAGGCCTACTGGGTCTTTCAGAAGCAGTGGGACGGCGCCGCCAAGGACATGCAGAACGTCGTCGCGCAGCTGGGGCTCGCCATCCGCGACGCCCACGACAACTACCAGCAGGCCGAGCGCAGCAACTCCGGCATCTGGGGCTGATCGGACGGCCGACGATGAATCACCCCGCCAGTTCTTCGGGGTGAGATGGCCCTGGCCGTGCGACGCGGCCAGGGCCTGCTTCGCCGCACCGGGGGCCGACGAGCGGGCGGATGCCGTTTCTGTCTCCCGGCCAGTCGAAGACGACCAGACTGACAGGAGGTAAACGCACATGGGGCACCACCCGCCCATGCCCACCGCCGGTGGCAAAGAGATTAAGATCGACCACGATACCCTCGACGACATCGTGAAGAAGCTTGAAAAAGACCTGCACGACCTGGAGAAGCAGCGTTACAGCGAGCAGATCCAGGACGGCACCCCGCCCGAGGGAGCGCTGGGCAATTACAAGGCCGGCCAGAGCCTGCACGGCACCTTCCGGGCGGCCCGCGACTCCATCGGTGACACCTACGACCAGTTCATCGCGTCGTACAAACAAGTGATCGAAGCCATTCGGAACTCGGACAAGACCCACCGCAAGGCCGATGACGCCTCCAAGCGGGGTGTGGAGGCCGCCGGTTCCCCGAACTCCTACATCTGATTGACGCACGAGCGGACAGGGGTGAGCAGCAGTGGGTCAAGAAAGAGACATCCGGTCGAAGCAGTTCACGAAGGATGCCGAGGGCGTCGGCCATTGGTACAACGCGCTCGAGGTCTGGCACGACAATTTCGACAAGGTTCGCGAGATCGTCGACAGCATGAATCCCGGCCAGGTGGAGACCGGTGGACGTGCTTACGAAGGCCTCTCGAAGCGGATGAACAGTTCTGCGAACCTGCTGTATAAGCAGGCGACGCGCATGGCCGAGGCGTGGGGCGGTGACGACGCCCACAAGGCCATGGAGGCCATGAACAAGACCTACCGCCAGGTGCAGGAGATCGAGCGGATCTCCGACCAGACCGGTAAGGCGATGGCGACCCACGCCAAGGCGCAGCACCAGTGGAAGAACGCGTACGGCAGCGGCAGCCAGATGGACAGCTGGGTCAAGGACGTCGTCAACTGGGGCAACCGCATTCTCGCGATCAATCCCGCGACCGCCCCGACCGCCATCGGCGGCCTGATCGGAAACAACGCCGGTGCCGGCTCGGTGATGAACAACATCAACGACGGCACGGAGCAGTCCAACAACAACTTCCCGCCGTCCATCCGCCAGGACCTGGCCACCACCAACATCCGAGACACGGACTTCCCCGAGCCCCCCACCAACACCGGAAAGCCTCCGGGCCAGCCGAAGATGCCCGGTGGCGGCAAGCCGCCGGGCGGCGGGCCCGGTGACATTCCGGGCGGGCCTGGCGACCTCCCCGGTGGCCCGGGCGGCCCCGGTGATCTTCCGGGTGGTCCGAACGGGCCCGGCGGCCCGGGCAGCGACCTTCCCGGTGGCCCGGGCGGGCCCGGCGACCTCCCGGGTGGGCCCGGCGGACCCGATCTGCCCGGCGGCCCCGGCAGCGGAGGCCCCGGCACGGATCTGGCCAGTCTTCCCCCCGGCGGCGGCCCCGGCCTCGGCGCAGGTCCCGGGCTCGGCGGTGGCGGGGTTCCGGGCGGCGGCCCCGGCCTCGGCGGTGGCGGCCTCGGCAGCGGCCCCGGCGCTGGTCCGGGAGCGTTCGGCGCTGGTCCGGGCGCCTTCGGCGGTCCGGGAGCGTTCGGCAAGAACGCCCTGGGCAAGGGCGGCATGACCGGCATGGGCATGCCCATGGGCGCGGGCGCCCGCGGTGGCGGCGGCGACGGCAACGAGCACGAGCGCAGCACGTGGCTGACCGAGGACGAGGACGTCTGGGGCGGCAACGACGACACCGCACCGCCGGTTATCGGCTGACGCGAAGACGCCGCGTGGCGAAGATGATGGAATCGGCAGACCAGGCGCCGCCTGGTCTGCCGATACTTCTGTGAACCGGTATCCGTAGGCGAGGAGTGCAGATGCTGCAGCGGGCTCGGAGAGTGGCCTGTTCGACTATGGCCATGCTCATCTTCGGCGCGGTCGCCTGGCCCGGCTCGGCTGCGGCGGCACCCAGCCCACTACCGCAGGAGTGGTGGTTCAAGAGCTGGGGGGTACAGAACTATCTCTGGCCGCTGTCCACGGGGAAGGGCGTCACCGTGGCGGTGATCGACACGGGAGTCCAGGCCGATCTGCCGGAGTTGCAGGGCGTGGTACTGCCGGGCATGAACGCCGAGGGGGGCGGCGGCGATGGCCGGGAGGATCTCGACAGCGTCGACGATCCGCCGGGCCACGGCACCGGGATGGCGGCGCTCATCGCCGCGCAGGGACGCGGTACGGGGATGGTCGGAGTCGCTCCGGGAGCCAAGATCCTCCCAGTCGTGGCCCAGAGTTCTCCCGCTTATGCGAAGGGGATCCGCTTCGCAGTGGATCGCGGAGCGAAGGTGATCAACCTTTCGCAGGCCGTTCCCAGTCGCTGCTCGGAGGAGTTGCAGGAGTCGGTCGCCTACGCTCTGGGCAAGGACGCCGTCGTCATCGCAGGGGCGGGCAATGACGGAAACGGCGGGAACGCCAGCAACTCTCCAGCCAACTGCAAGGGTGTCCTGGTAGTGGGAGCCGCCGACGGCAAGGGGCGCCCCTGGGAGAAGACCCAGCGCCAGTCATACGTGACCGTGGCGAGTCCGGGTGTGCACACCGTCACCGTTCTCAAGGACGGCAAGCTCTATCCGGGGAGTGGCACGAGTGATGCCACCGCGCTCGTTTCCGGGGCCGTGGCGATCATTCGGGCCAAGCATCCGGATATGAAGAACCGGGAGGTCGTCCGGCAGTTGATCGCGTCGGCGGCGGACATCTACGAGAAGGGGAAGGACGACCGGACCGGATACGGGATGATCCGGCCCTACCGTCCGCTCGCGGGGAAGGCGCCGAAGGGTACGGCGAACCCGGTGTTCGAGCAGTTCGACCAGTGGATGAAGACCCACCATCCCGAGGGCGCCAAGTCGGCGGCGCCGTCGGCGGCGGCGCAGGAGGACGATTCCTCGACTCTGATCCTCGTCTACGTCGCGATCTTCATCGGAGTCGCGGTGATGTGCGTCTTCGTGTTCTTCTTCGCCCGGCGCAAGCGGGGCGGGCCGCCGCCGGCCGGGCCGGGTGCCGGCTATGGGGCGCCTCCCGGGTTCGGGCAGCAGCAGCCGCCCGGCCCGCCGCCGGGCGGCCCCTATCCGCCGCAGCAAGGCGGGCAGTATCCGCCGCAGTACCAGCCGCAGCCGCCCATGCCGGGGCAGCCGCCCATGCCAGGGCAGCGGCCGCCGGGCGGTGCGCCGCCCGCGGGGCCGCCTCGGTAGGCGCGGTCGGCGCGGACGGGCTTCGCATTCGGTGTTCGCCGAACTGCGGAGCCCGTTCTCGTGTTTCCGGATGGCCGAATGCGGACGATTAAACGGCGGCTCGACAGAATTGGTGTGAATTGGTTCGGAGGGCCGGTCGTCCGTGGCATCATGGTGCGCTCGTTGATCGGCCGCCGAGGCGCCCACTTAATGGCCGATGACCTTCCCGGTGAGTTTCCCGGTGAGCCGCGGAGGCGGGGGGCGCGGACGGTCGTCCCACAGGGTGTGAGAACGACACGAAGGAAGAGTGGTCATGAAGAAACTCCTGTTCATTCCGGTCACCGCGGTCGCGCTGGTGCTGAGCGTCAGCGCGTGCGGCGACTCCGAGGACGACGCCGGCTCGGCGGCCCCGCCGAGCGCGAGCGCGCCGGCGGCCCAGCAGCCGAGCGGGGGCGCCACCACCGGGCAGACCCCGGCCCCCGCGAAGACCTCGAACGGCGGCGGGAAGCTCACCCCGGCCCAGCGGGAGTTGCAGACGAAGATCCGCGACTGCATGGTCAAGAAGGGCTACGGCATGCCCGAGGTGGACGGGAACAACCCCGTCCTGGTCCCCACCGACAAGAACGGCAAGAGCGACGAGCAGGTCAACAAGGACGCGGGGGAGTGCCTGGCGGCGACGCGGCCGTCGTTCCCGGCCGGAGGGTGATGCGGGTTCGCTGAACGCGGCGGGTCACGGCGAGCCCCGCACCTCATAGGCTGTCGGGAGACGAAAGGAGGCCGGGTGCCGGACTCGAGTTGGCAGCAGGCGGTATTGCGCGATCTCGGGGCCTCCCAGCGGGGGCTGCAGGTCCTCGACGCGGGCGCGGCCATGGCGACGCCGCCCGTGTGGGGGGCTGAGGCGCCCCCTCGGCCAGCGCCCGAGCCGCAGCCCGCCGTGGCCCCCGTGGTGATGCCGGAGCCGGTCCAGGAGCCTCCTCAGCCGCCGCAGGGGCCGGTCCAGCCGTCCGCCGAGCCGCCGCCCCCGCCGCTGCCCCCGCCTCCGCAGGCCGCGCCCGTCCAGGAGAGCGCCGAGGTTCCGCCTCCGCCCCCGCAGCCGCCTTTCCCGCCGCCGGTGCAGGAGGACGCCCCACCGCCGCCTCCGCCGCAGCCGCCGTTCACGCCACCGGGGCAGGAGGGCGAAGCGCCGCCTCCGCCCCCGCAGCCGCCCTTCCCGCCGCCGGGGCACGAGGACGCCGCGCCGCCGCCCCCTCCTCCTCCTCCGCCTCCACCCATGGCGGTGCACGAGTCGGGGCCGCAGCAGCCGATGGACGCGCCGTCCGAACCGGAGCCCGAGCAGCCGGCCGAGCCGCCGGTGGCGCAGCCGACGTACATGGACTTCGACTGGGCCGCGGCGGTCAACCCGCTCGTCGGAGTGGACACCACGGACGTCCCGGAGCAGCCGGCGCCCGGGCAGACCGGTGCGGGCCACCCGGGGGCGGGTCCGGCCGCGCCGGCGCCCGCCGAGGCGTACCAGCAGCCGAACGCGCCGCAGCCCCAGATGCCCGGCCCCGCCGGCGCGGCCGGGCCGGTGCCCGCGGAGGAGCTCGTCCGCAAGAACCAGCACGGCGACCCGCTGGCGCGCCGCATGGGACGCAACGTCCGCAAGGCGGTCGGCGGCGGGTCCCGGGAGGCCCGGGAGACGGGCGCGTTCCTGGAGTTGATGCAGCAGCCGGTGCCGGGCACCCGGCAGATCGCGGTCGCCAGCGTGCGCGGCGGGGCGGGCAAGACGACGATGGCGGCGCTGGTCGCGACCGAGCTGGCCCGCTACCGGCAGGACCGGGTGCTCGCCGCCGACGCCGACGCCGAGCTGGGCTCGCTGCCGCTGCGCCTCGGCATCCGCACCGAGCTGTCGCTGTTCGACCTCGCGGGGCAGAACCCGCGCACGTTCGAGGAGGCGGCGCGCTACCTGTCGCGCACCCCCGAGGGCCTGTTCGTGCTGTCGTCGACGCGGGGCGGGCGCATCGCCGGCGAGTTCACGCTGGAGACGTTCCAGAGCGCCCTCGCCGTGGTGGGCCGCTACGTGGGCACCACCGTCATCGACTGCGGCGCCGGGATCCTCACCGAGCTGAACCGGGGCGTCGTCGCCAACTCGCACGGGCTCGTCCTGGTGACGCCCGGCACCGTGGACGGCGCGCTCAGCGCGCGCGGGGCGCTCGAATGGTACGCGGCCAACGACCTCCAGGACATGCTGCGCCGGACGGTCATCGCGATGGTGTCGCACGCGCCGCAGGTGGGCGCCGACCTGCACCGCGCGCACCAGATGCTCAGCGCCTGGGGCCTGCCCGTGGTGTTCGTGCCGTACGACCGCCATCTGGCGACGGGCAGCTCGGTCGACATGTCCAAGGTCTCCGGCGCCGCGCGGACCGCGGTGACCAGGGTGGTGCACGAGGTGTTCGCGCGCGCGCTCGTCACGGCACCGTCCCGCTGAACGAGGCGCCCTGCCGGGTCAGTCCGTCCAGACGAGGGTGTTGGTGACCTCGACGCCGAGTTCGCCGGCGGTGGCGAAGACGCGGCCCTCGCGGCCGCCGGTCGCGGCGCCGGTGGTCCAGTAGGACTGGGCGTAGATCACGCGCGAGCCCTGCGTCCAGGACCGCGTCCAGTAGGCGGGGTCCGGCTGCGGCTGCGGCAGCCCGCTGGAGTTGGACGGGGTGAGCAGCAGCGGCCAGCCCTTGTCGGTGGTGGCCCGGCTGACGCTGCTCGCCGCGGACGGGCTGGACAGCGTCATGATCGACACCGAGGTGATGATCTTCTTGGCCGGGTCGGCGTACACCCCCGAGTACATCGGCCCGGTGCACGGGTTCGCCCGCAGCGCGGTGCGGAGCCGGTCGTTGGCCCGCGTGGTGCACGACTGGGTGCGGGTGCCGGCCCGGGTGAAGGTGTTGCCCTTCGCCGTCCGGATCGTCGTCGACAGCACCTCGGACAGGTCGCCCGACGGTGCCTCGCGCGTCGGGCTGGACGTCGGCTCGGGCGACGAGCTGTAGCGGGGCGAGTAGGGCGTGGACGAGGGGATCGCGATCGAGCGCTCGTTGTCGTCGTCCCCGCCCAGGATGAGGAACGCACCCACCCCGACCAGCGCGAGGACCAGCACCACACCGATGATCAGCAGCGGGACGAGCGCGCCGCCGCCGCTCCTCGGCGGCGGCGGGAAACCGGGGGCGCCGTAGGGGCCGGGCGGGCCCGGCGGCGGCGGGAACCCCGGGCCGCCGTACGGCGGGTGGCCGGGGCCTCCGGGCGGCGGGCCCGGCTGCTGAGGGGGGTACATGCTGGCTCCGTGCCGATGCTCATGCGGGGGTGGCGAAAGGTCGGACCAGAGTAGCGGGCGGAACGTTCCGATATCAGGGCAGATGGTAGTTATGTCGGCGGAGGCAGGGTCGTCCCGTGGGCAGTGCGTCCGGATCTCTCATAAAGTTGCGGGGGAGAGGGGAGGCACGTGTCCGACTCAAGCCGGCGACCGGCCGTCCGGCGCGGCGGCGGTCCGCTCCGTCCCGCCCGACGCCGAGGTGACCGATGAGCCGAGGTGACCGATGAGCACTGACCTGGTGGCGCTGGTGCGCCGCGATCCGGACGTGCACGCCGTGGCCGACGGCATGATCGCCATGGGCGAGCGGCTGGAGCTGCGCGGCGGCGAGCCCGAGCCGACCCTGCTGTACGACGCCGAGGGCCGGCTGCTCGTCTCGGTCGAGGACGCGGTGCGGGTCTCGGCGCAGAGCGAGATCCGGCGGCTGCTCGGCCCCGAGTTCGCCGACCGCGTCGGCGTGCCGGTGTGGTGGGTGGACGTCCGCGCCGTCGCCGACGTCCCGGACGCGATGCGCGTCGCCCGCGCGTTCGCCGACTCCCTCGTCCGCTGGCTCGGCGGCACCGTCTACCCCGACGGCGCGACCGACCCGCCCGCCCTCAGCTGGAAGGCGGCCGAGCACGGCGACGACCCCGCCGGCGACGTCGCGCAGCCGGGCGGCCTGCCTGGGGACGCCTACCAGGGCGGCGTGATCGGCTGACCCCGCCGCGCCGCGCCGCTACGTCCAGTCGCGGGTCAGGTCCAGGTCCCACGGGACGAGGTTCCAGGGGCTGCGCGGCTCGGTGGCGAGGTCGTCGACGAGCCGCTCGTACTCGTCCTGCGCCTTCCCGCCGCCGCCCGACCAGAGCAGCCGCCCTTGCAGGTAGCAGGTCGCCATGTCCCGCCAGGACGAGTACCGCCGCTGGATGTCGAGGGCCAGCGGGAGCATGCGCTCCCAGCAGTACTCCTCGGTCAGCCAGCCGACCATGTGGCCCCAGCGGTAGAGCATCAGGGCGCGCCCGTAGTCCCAGATGAGGAACCGCCCCACGTTGGCCCGCAGCGCCGGGTCGGCGAGGACCTTCAGCCGGTGCAGCTCCTCCACGGCGTGGTTGCGGTCGTTGAACAGCTGGTGGAGGAACTGCGCCAGCTCGGCGCCCTCCTCGCTGGCGTCCGCGCCGGGCTCGTCGCGCAGCAGCGGCGGGACGAGCCGCGCGTACGCGCCGCCCTCGTTCCCGTACCGGACCCGGACCAGCTCGATCAGCCGCTCGACGAACGGCGGTTCGAGCCGGTCGGCCGTGATGAGCGCGTCGACCTCCCGCAGCAGCGCCGCGTACTCCGCCTGCGCGTCCTGGGGGCGGGCGGCGAGGTCGGCGTCCTGGGTGAAGTCGGCGCGGTGCCCGTCCTGGACGAGCCAGTTGACGGTGGCGAGCAGCTGCTCCAGGTCGTAGGCGCCCCACGGGTCCTGCAGCAGCTCCTGGGCGGCGCGCCGGTCGGCGGCCGCGGCGGCGCCGGGGCCGGTGCCGAGGCGGTCCACCCGGAACCCGTTGATCGCGCCGTAGGGTGCGCCCGCGCCGACGATCCAGCGCTGCACCGGGGTGAGGTCGCCGCCGCGGAGCGGGGCGCCGGGCAGGTCGGGCACGGAGATCAGCTCCCACAGCCGCCGCCGGAACTCCTCGGCCTGCCGCTCCTCGCTGCCGAAGAACCCGGCGAGCTGCTTGCGCAGCGACGGGTGCCGGACGTACAGCCGCCGGAAGAACGGCCCGTTCTTCCACACCAGGTGCTCGGGGCGCAGGTCGCCGAACGGCAGCCGGGTCCGCCGGTGGACGATGGCGCGCTCGCCGAACCGCAGCTCCAGGTCCGTCCAGAGCCGCGACAGCGGGCTGAACCGCCACAGCAGCAGGAAGCAGGCCACGGCGCCGAGCAGCGCCGCGCCGGGCGCGAGCGCCCACCGCGCCTCGTCCGGGAGCCCGGCGAGGGACAGCACGGCCCCGGCGAGCAGCAGTGCCACGCCGGCCGCGCCGAAACCGACGCCCCAGCCCGCGGTGCGGACGGGGGAGCCCTCGATGCGGAGCACCGCCTCGTCGCCGTCGTACTCGAACGACCCCTCGGCGAGCGTCCCCTCGACGACCCGCTCAAGCGCGTCGAGCCGGCCGTCCATCACCATGGTCAAGGACCGTACATCATCCCTTCCGGGTAGATCATCCGGCCGAAGGACGGCCTGGGCGGGATGCTCTCCGGTGACCGGATCAGGCCGGATCGGGCCGGATCAGGACGAGCCTGGATCAGGACGAGCCCGGGTCAGGACGACTGGAGGTGCTGCATGAGCGCGCTGTGCCGCTGCCAGCCGTCCGGGGAGCGGCCGTCGCCGAGCGGGAAGAACGTCAGCGGGGCGCGCGGCGGCCCGACCTGCTGGCCGGGGATCCCGTTCGGGCCGGCCACGGTGCCCGCGACGGCGAGCGCGACCGGGGCGGGCGCGCCCGTCCAGCGCGGCTCGGTGGTGAGGTCGGCGCGGCCGGGGGTGAGCTGGACGAACAGCGACGCGATCGGCTGGTCGGCGGCGAGCGCGCCGACGAGCGTCGGGAGGTGCTGGAGGGGCGGCGGGTCTTGCGGGGCGTAGCCGACCGTGACGGTGCTGGTCTCGGCCACGGCGCCGCCCTCGCCGGCGCTGTAGTCGCAGATCGCCTGGGCGGGGCGGGGGCCGTCGCCGCCGACGACGAGCCGCACGCTGGAGCGCCCGCGCACGTACTCGGTGAGCCGGTCGCGCCGCCACGGGTGCTCCAGCGGCTCGGCGGGCCCGAGCCCGGCCGGGTACTTGCCGGTGACCAGCTGCAGGAGGCGCTCGATCGTCCCGGCGAGGTCGCCCTCGGCGGCGTGCCGGATCCGGTAGACGAGGGTGAGCTGCGCGCCGATCGGCGCGGTGGGGCGGGTGGTGAACCCGGGCGCGTAGTCGCGGGCCTCGGGGACGGGCACGAACGTCCGCCCGCCCCATTTCATCGGCCGTCCGGTCAGGCCCTCGTAGTAGCCGTCGCCGTTGCGCACGATCCACTGGGCGCCGTCGCCGGACGCGGCGGTGCGCAGCGGCAGCGTCAGCCGGGATTCCAGCGGCGTGACGAGCTGCAGCGTGCGGCCGGTCTCGGCGCACTCGGCGAGGGCCTTGTTCAGCCATGCGCTCAGCGGCACGACCGGCCGGTCCTGGAGGACGACCATCGCTTGGTCGGTCAGCGCGTCTACGGTGCTCATCTCGTCCGGGAGTCTAGCCACCGGGAGCACCCTCCGGCCGGGCGCCCGCCGGACCCCGGGCGGGCCGGGGGCCCGCGGATTCCCGTGACGCCGGTGACTGATGTCCAATCTGTGCTGAAATGTTACGGATGCAGCGAGCCGCCGCGCCCTCCGGCGTCTACTACGCGGACAGCGCCCCGACGCCACCGGAGCCGCCGGTGCGGGGGCGCCTGTGGCGCGTGCTCGGCGGCCTGTCGATCGTGCTGTCGGTCGTGCTGGTGGCCGGCAGCCTCACCGCGTACGGCTTCTGGCGGCGGCTGGACGGCCAGATCGACCGCGAGCACGTCGACGACCGGCTCGGCGCGAACCGCCCGCCCAAGCTGAACGGCTCGCTGAACATCCTGATGATGGGGTCCGACAGCCGCGCCGGGGAGAACGCCCGCTACGGCGAGGAGGCCGGGCAGCGCTCCGACACCACGATCCTGCTGCACATCTCGCCCGGCGGGGAGAGCGCCATCGGGATCAGCTTCCCGCGCGACTCGATGGTGCGGATGCCGCCGTGCAAGAAGAAGAACGGCACCGTCGTCCCGGCCCAGTTCGGCATGATCAACGCGGCGTTCTCCAACGGCGGCCCCGCCTGCACCTGGCGGACGATCGAGTCGCTCACCAAGATCCACATCGATCACTACGTCGAGGTCGACTTCGCCGGGTTCAAGCGGGTCGTGGACGCGCTCGGCGGCGTCGAGATCTGCGTGCCGAAGCGCATCGACGACCCGAAGGCCGAACTGCACCTCAAGGCGGGCAAGCAGGTCGTCCACGGCGACCAGGCGCTCGGCTACGTCCGCACCCGCTACGTCCTCGGCGACGGCTCCGACCTCGACCGGATCAAGCGGCAGCAGGCGTTCATGGCCTCCGTCGTCAAGAAGGCGACCGACAAGGGCATGCTCACCGATCCCGGGCGGACCTACGCCTTCCTCTCCGCCGCCACCAAGTCCATCAAGGCCGACGACCGGCTCACGCTCTCGGTGATGCAGAAGCTCGCCGGGAGCCTGCGCGGCATGAGCGCCGGGAAGGTCCGGTTCGTCACCGTGCCGGTGCAGGCGTACCCGCAGGACAAGAACCGCGTGCAGTTCGACCAGGCGCTGGCGGAGCCGCTGTTCCAGGCCGTCCGGGAGGACAACAAGCTCCCCGAGCCGGAGCCGACCCCGCCGCCCGCCCCGGTGGCCGCGCAGAACACGGTGCAGCCCGTCCCGCCTGCGCAGGTGAAGGTCGGCGTCTACAACGCGTCCGCCACCGCGGGGATCGCCCAGCGCACCGCCGAGCAGCTCGGTGACCGCGGCTACCAGGTCGTCAAGGTCGGCACCAGCAAGAAGAAGTACGCCCGCACCCGGATCCTCTACGGCGCGGGCGCCGAACGGCAGGCCGCGCGGCTGGCGATCGCGGTCCCCGGGCACCCGCCGCGCCCCTGGCGGTCGGCCAAGCCCGGCTACGTGTACCTCCTCATCGGCGACGACGGCGCCCGGCTGCGCGGGCTCGCGCCGGCCGTGCCCAAGGTGGCCGGGGAGATCCGTGCGGACCGGGACATCTGCGCCCACACCTGATGCGGGACCGCATCAGCGGTATCTTGGCCCGCGCAAACCATCAACCGCCTTAAAGCGTCCCTAGTAGGACGGCCTAGTTGACTCCCTCCGACCCTGGCCCGACGAGCCGCCTCCCCGACCTGGGCTCCACCGGCCGCCCGAGCTCCCCCGGAACGGACGCATGCAGCCCGAACCCTTCTCCCTGTTGATGACCGTCTACGGCGGCGACCAGGCGGAGCATGTCCGGGACGCGTTCCGGAGCGCCGTGCACCTGCAGACCCTGCGGCCCGACCAGGTCGTGCTCGTCCAGGACGGCCCCGTCCCGCCCCCGCTGTCGGCCTGCCTGCGCGAGCTCATGGCCGGCAGCCCCGTCAAGGTGCTGTTCGTCCCGCTGGAGCACAACCGCGGCCTCGGGCCCGCCCTGGACGCCGGCCTGCACGCCGCCTGGCACGACATCGTCGCCCGCATGGACGCCGACGACGTCGCCATGCCGCACCGCTTCCAGACCCAGGTGCCGCTGGTGCGCGCCGGAGCCGACCTCGTCGGCGCGGGCCTGCTGGAGTTCGGCACCGACATCACCGACGTCGTCGGCCGCCGCATCCCGCCGAGCGACCCCGCCGACATCGCCCGCTACTCCCGCCTCCACGACCCGTTCAACCACCCCACGGTCGTCTACCGGCGCAGCGCCGTCGTCGCCGCCGGCGGCTACGGCGACCTGCCGCTGATGGAGGACTACTGGCTGTTCGTCCGCATGATCGCGAACGGGGCGCGGATGGTGAACGTCGCCGAGCCGCTCGTCTACTACCGGGTCGGCGAGGGCGCCTACAAGCGCCGCGGCGGCACCGAGCTGCTGCGCTCCGAACTGCGGCTGCAGCGCGAGATGCTCCGCGAGGGCTTCATCTCCCAGCCGCAGTACTGGCGCAACGTCGTCGTGCGCGGCGGCTACCGCCTCGTCCCCACCATGATCCGCAAGCCGTTCTACCGCGCGGTCGTCGCCCCCTACGGCGCCCGCCGCAACCGCACCCGCGACCGCGCCGGCACGGGCACCACCCCGGCCGGCGCCCTCTCCTACATCCCCCGCCACGCCCGCCGCGCGAACAGCGGCGACGGCGTCAATCCCGACGCCACAGGACGGGCTGCTCGCCGCCCCCGGTGACGCTGCGCCCGACGCCGAGAACGCCGTCCTTGAAGCTAGCCAGGCCGGTGATCTCCTGCTCCCCGGGCCCGGACAGGGCGTCCCCGCCCGGCGTTTCGGCCTCCCAGGACGTTCCGTCGGGGGACGTCCACGCGACGACGTCGGACCCGGAGGTTCCGGCCACCACGAAGCCGCCGGACCCCGCCATCACGGCCGTGGCCCGGGCGAGAGGGCCCGAGCCGGGCGGCGGCAGCTTCGTCTCGCGCCACGTTCTGCCGCCGTCGTTCGAGACGAAGCCGAGCACGATGGGACCGGACGTCCCTACGGCGTCGCCCACCGCGACGAGGACGTTGCCCTTGGCCGCGACATAGGTGAGGGATCCCTGCGACAGCCCGGCGGGCAGCTGCAGTTGCTGCAGCCGCCACTTCTTGCCGTCGGCCGACGTCCAGACCGCCGGCCGGCGGGCACCGGCCGCCTTCGGGTCGAGCATGCCGCCGACCGCGACGAAGCCGAACGACCCGCCCGCCGCCGCGCGGACCCAGCGGTTGCCGTTCGCCTCGGCGGTGAGGTCGTTGCGCCCCACGCCGCCGCCCCGCTGCCACGTGCGCAGGTCGGGCGAGAACCAGATCGCGCCGGACGGGCCGTCGTCGCCGACGACGACGTATCCGGGCGGCCCCGCCGCAGCGCCGTAGGTGGACAGGGCCTGGGAGCCCTTGCGCTCGAACACCGGGTCGATGTCGGCGGGCTTCCAAACGTTGCCGTCCGCGGACGTCAGCACCAGCGGGCCGCGCGGGGCACCGCCGCTGTCGCCGACCGCGAGCCAGCCGGCGCCGCCGGCCGCCACCGAGGTCAGCCGCTGAAGCGCCGGGCGGGAGAGCCCGCCGGAGAAGCGCGCGCGGTTCCAGGCCGAGCCGTCCGGCGAGGTCCAGATCGCGGCGTCGCCGCCGGTGCTGCCGACCGCGACGGCCTGGGTGCCGTTCGGGTTCACGGCGACGCCGGCGACCGCCTGGTCCTTGCGGAAAGCGCCGGGGATCTTGAACGGATCGACCGGGACCTCGGTGCCGCGCTGGTCCCGCACCGCCAGCAGCGCGTTGAGGTCGCCGTTGCCCGGATCCCGGCCGACCAGGACGGTGTGGCCGCCGCCGGCCGCCGCGCCGAGCAGGGCGCGTCCGGAGGCGGTGGGCAGCGAGCCCGCGTCCCGCCACGACTTGCCGTCCGCCGAACGGGAGATCAGCAGATCACGGCCCCGCTGGACGATGCCGGCGTAGCCGCTGTCAGTGCCGAGCAGCTGCTGCACGCGCTGGTATCCGGACGGCTTGAGCCGCCCCCCGGTCTGCCAGCCGGCGGCGTCCTTCGAGGTGTAGATCTGGCCGTAGGTGGACTTGCCGGACTTGACCTCGCGGACGGCCACCAGCCCCGCCGGCCCGCCGCCGACCATCATCCCGTAGGTGCCCTTGGGCGCCGGGATCTTCGCGGGCGACCAGGTGCGGCCGCCGTCGGTGGACCGCCAGGCGCGGCGGAACGACGGCTTGCCCGGCTTGGGCGTGTGCGCGCTCTCCAAGAGGATCACGCTGCCGCTCGAGGCGACCTCCTCCAGCACGACCTTGCCGCGGATCTGGATGCCGACCTGCTCGCCGGTCAGCGCGTCCCAGCGGACACCGTCGGCCGACAGCCAGGTGGCGGGCACCGAGTCGGTGAAGTCGCGTTTGCGGGAGTGCTCGCCGATGGCGAGGAAGCCCTTGTCGGTGCGGATGACGCGGGTCACGCGGTTGCCGGGGCCGAAGACGTCGCCGGCCTCGTCGGGCTGCCGCTGCCACGTCCGGCCGTCCTGGCTGGTCCAGACGACGCCGCCGGCCGGGCGGCTGCCGATCGCGACCCAGCCGCCGGGCCCGCCGGCGACCGCTCGCGGCACCTCCGTGGGGCCGGGCTCACCGCCGTTGATGCCCTTGACCTCGGCGGTCGCGAACGTGCGGCCGCCGTCGGCGGACACCAGGAACACGCCCCGGTAGTGGCCGGGATCGGCCTCGCCGCCCACCGCGACCACGGTGGAGCCCGCCACGGCGACACCGGTGAGCTCCTGGTCGCGGCCGTCGGACCGGGCGGCCGGGTCCATCGGGAACAGCCCGCCGGCGAGGCGGGCGCTGCTGCTGCCGCCGCCGGAGTCGTCGCCGCGGCCGAGCAGGACGACGCCGCCGGCCGCGATGAGCGCGGCGGCGGCGATGCCGCCGATGCCGCCGAAGAGGATCTTCTTGTTGACGCGCTTGCGCTTGGGCGCGGGCGCGTTGCGCCACGGCTCCTCGACCGCGGGCGGCGGCGCGACGGGCGGCGGCCCGGCTGCCAGGGCGCCCGCCGGCGGTGGGCCGCCCGCGGCGGCGCCGGGAACCTCCTGCGCCCACGGGAACGGCGGGGGAGCGGACGCCTGCGGCGGGGGCGGGGCCTGGCCGGGGATCTCCTGCGCCCAGGGGAACGGCTCCGGCGCGGGCGCCGGCGGCTTCGGGGCGTCCGGTATCTCCTGCGCATAGGGGAACGGCGCGGGCGTCGGCGGCCTCGGGGCCTCGGGGATCTCCTGCGCCCAGGGGAAGGGTTCGGGCGCGGGCGGCCGCGGTGCGGGGAGCTGTGGAGCGGGAGGTTGTGGAGCGGGTGGCTGCGGCGCTGGAGGCTGTGGAGCGGGGAACTGGGGCACCGGGGGCTGCGGAGAAGGGGCAGGGGGTGCCGGAGCTTCCGGCGCCGGGGCCGCCTGCGGCTCCTCGGGTGTCTGCTGCGCCCATGGCGGCGGTGGAAGCGGCGGGAGCGGCGCGTCATGTTCGGGGGACGGGGTGGGGGCCGGAACGGGCTGGACGCGGGTTCGGTCGGCGTCCTCGTCCTCGCCGCCCGCGTTCCCGGGGGCGTGTTCCGGTTCGTCTTCAGCGGAGCCGGCGGTCTCACCGGTCATCGCCGACCGGGAGAAGTCGGACATCGTCAGGTCCGCGATGCCGGCGGGCGGTGGCGCCGGCCGTTCCGTGTCGCGGGAGAAGACCTGCGTCCGGTCTGCCGACTCCTCCTCGGGCAGGTCGTCCCTAGGCTCGTCGTCCGGCGTCCCCTTCGGAGTCACACCCGCCCTCCCCCTGGTACCACGTGTCGGCCTGTCGCGCGCGTCGGCCGTGCCGGTCCGCGTCGTCAGGGATCATATCGACGCATCGCAGCCGAAATGACGTCCTCGGTCGGGCGGGGACGCCGCAGCAGGCCGTCGCGGACACCCGTGCGCAGCCCCGCGCGCAAGGTGGCCCGGTCGTGCGAGCGGAGATAGGTGCGCGCCCACCGCCGAGCGGACGAGCCGGCGTACAGCAGGCGTTCGGACGGCGCCAGGCCGCGGCTCCGGGTGAACAGCCAGAGCTTGTTCCGCACCTCGTAGTAGAAGCGGTCGCCGGGGTCGGCGTCGGCGCCCCCGAACGTCCTGGTCTTGTGGACGGCGACGCTCGCGGGGCAGTAGAGCCCGGTCCGGCCGCGCAGCAGCCGGGTGGTGAACTCGAAGTCGTCGTTCCACAGGAAGTAGTCCGCGATCGGAAGCCCGCACTCCCGCACCGCCGCCGCGTCGACCAGCACTGACACGAACGACGCGGACCGGATGGGCGTGCAGCCGATCTCCCGGGCGGCGGCCAGTTCAGCCCGGGACGCGCCCGGCCTGACGCGCGGTGTGTTCATCGGGTGGTCGCGGCCGTCGGTCCAC
The DNA here is from genome assembly GCF_013364275.1 of Actinomadura sp. NAK00032. Classification (NCBI taxonomy): domain Bacteria; kingdom Bacillati; phylum Actinomycetota; class Actinomycetes; order Streptosporangiales; family Thermomonosporaceae; genus Actinomadura; species Actinomadura sp. NAK00032. Next base: position 1,249,768 of record NZ_CP054932.1, read on the forward strand.
ACGACCCGCCCGGCGACGAGCGCGGGCTCCCCGGACGCCCGGTGCCGCGCGTCCAGTAGGGCGGCGAGCGCCCCCGGCTCGGGCACGGTGTCGTCGTCCATCAGCCAGATCAGCCCGGTGTGCGGATCGTCCAGCGCGCGGGCGATTCCGGCGGCGAAGCCGCCGGCGCCGCCGGTGTTGGTGCCGAGCGCGAGGAGGTCGGCGTTCGGGAACCGCTCGCGAACGAGGGCGGGGGTGCCGTCGGTAGAGGCGTTGTCCACGACGATCACCGTGTCCGGCGGCCGGATCTGGCCGGCGATCGCCGCCAGCGCCTCGGCGAGCAGCTCCCGCCGGTTGTAGGTGACGACGACGGCGACGACCCGCCCGTCCGCGCTCATCGCGGCGCGGTCCGGTGGGACAGGACGACGCCGGCCTCGTCGGCGGCGCCGGCCTCGTCCCCGCCCTCCGGTTCGGGCGGCGGTTCGATGCCCTTGAGCCGCTCGACGAGATGCCAGTACCCGACCCGCAGTCTCCAGACGGCCTTGCTGCGCTCGCTGAGATGGCGAGCCATCAGCTTTGGCAGCGCTGTCTCATGCTGCTCCTGGCGCTCTTGGCGCAGTGTGCCGATCTCCTCGCGGAGCATCCCGATCCGGTCGAGGAGCCCGAGCACGGTGTGCGTGGCCGCGTCCAGCAGCTCCGCGTCCCCTGGCGGGGCGCCCGCGGCCTCCGCGGGCGCCGTTTCGCCAGGAAGCAGTTCGTGCAGGTCGCCCACCACGTCGTACCCCGCGGAGCGGATCCCCTCGACCAGCTCGTGCGCCTTCTTCTGCGCCCACGCACGGCGTTCCGGTGGCAGCGGCACGCGCCCCGGCTCGCCGCGACCGGGGAGCACCTTGAGTGCGAGGACGTCGGTGACCAGCCGGTGGTAGAGCCACATCGGGGCTTCTTCGTCGACTGCGCCGTTGACCCTGCGCAGCAGCTCGGTCTCCGTCCAGCTCAGCGAGGTGTTCGTCCGCGCCTCGGCGGGCTCTGCCACGGCGGGATCGACACCGAGGAGCCCGGCGAAGCGCTCCCAGAGCAGGCCGCGAGGCGCGCCGGGGCCGGGCAGAGGGATCACGTGCACGCGCTCCGGCGGGACGTGGGGCGCCCATCGTCCGAGCACCTCCGGGACGTCGTGCACCCGCCAGAACCAGTGCGCGGCGCCGCTCCCGCGCGGGCCGTCGACCACCTCGCGCAGCCAGTGCCCGAAGTCGAAGTGGAAGCGGTGCTTGACGTACTCCTGCCACTCCGAGGGCAGGAGGCCGGCGAGGTCGCGAGCGGTGTAGACGATGTGGACGTCGCAGGGCGCGAGGGACCGCACGGCACGCTCGGCACCGGCGGCGTCCACCGCGCAGAGCACCTCGTGGGAGAGCACGGCGGTGCGATGCCCGGACTCCTTGACCTCTGCGGCCAGCCGGTTCCAGGCGCCGTCCCAGCCGGGGCCGGGCTCGTCGTCCTCCGGCACCACGCCGCGCAGGTCGCGGGTGGCCTGGACCTGTCCGGCGAAAGAGCCGCCGGGGAGGAGGACGCCCGCCTCCGACAGGGCCTCGGCATTGCTCCACAGCAGCCCCTGCAGGAACGTCGTCCCGCTCTTGGGGGCGCCGATGTGGAGGTACACGGTCGGTGGGCCGGGGGAGACCGCTGCCACCAGTTGACTCCTCTGCGTGTTCGGGTGCGGGCGCCGCGCGACGCCGATCCGGGTCATCCGAAGGGTACAACCGGCCAACCGGGGCGATTCCTCACAACTGGGATGACCGCGCCCGGTATCTTGGCCCGCGCAGCACCATCGTCTCCCAGTTCCCGTGAGCCTCGTGCCCGGATGCGGGGACGGATCGCTCTCACGACGCGGCGGGGGACGTCGCAGGAAGATGGACCGTGGACATTGACCTTGTGGTGGTGGGCTCCGGCTTCTTCGGACTCACCGTCGCCGAGCGCTGCGCACGGGACCTGGGGCTGCGGGTGGCGGTCCTCGACCGGCGCGACCACATCGGCGGCAACGCCTACAGCGAGGACGAACCCGAGACCGGCATCGAGATCCACCGGTACGGCGCGCACCTCTTCCACACGTCGAACGAGCGCGTATGGGAGTACGCGAACCGGTTCACGTCGTTCACCGGCTACCAGCACCGCGTCTACTCCACCTTCAAGGGCCGCGTCTACCCGCTCCCCATCAACCTCGGCACGATCTCCGAGTACTTCGGCCGCGTGTTCACGCCGGACGAGGCGCGCGCGCTCATCGCCGAGCAGGCCGCGGAGATCCCCGCCGGGCGGGAGCCGCGCGACCTGGAGGAGAAGGCGGTGTCGCTGATCGGGCGGCCGCTGTACGAGGCGTTCATCCGCGGCTACACCGCCAAGCAGTGGCAGACCGACCCCCGCGACCTGCCCGCAGAGATCATCACCCGGCTCCCGGTCCGGTACACCTTCGACAACCGGTACTTCAGCGACACCTACGAGGGCCTGCCGGTCGACGGCTACACCGCGTGGTTGGAGCGGATGGCCGACCACCCGAACATCGAGGTCCGCCTGAACACCGACTTCTTCGATGTGCGCGACGACATCGCCGGCCGCGTCCCCGTCGTCTACACCGGCCCACTCGACCACTATTTCGGCCGTTCCGAGGGCGAGTTGGGGTGGCGGACGCTGGACTTCGAGACGGAGGTCAAGCCGACCGGCGACTTCCAGGGGACGCCGGTGATGAACTACGCCGACGAGGACGTCCCCTACACCCGGATCCACGAGTTCCGGCACTTCCATCCCGAGCGGGACTATCCGGACGACCGGACGGTCATCATGCGGGAGTTCTCGCGGTTCGCCGAGCGGGGCGACGAACCGTACTACCCGATCAACACCGCCGCGGACCGGGCGCGCCTGCTGCGCTACCGGGAGATGGCCCGGCGCGAGGACGGCGTCCTGTTCGGCGGGCGGCTCGGCACCTACCAGTACCTCGACATGCACATGGCGATCGCCAGCGCCCTGGGCATGGTCGACAACCGGCTGCGGCCCCACTTCGCGCGGGGCGAGCGGCTGACGAGCGGAGGAGATGACCGATGACCGAGCAGGCCGTCCAGCCCGAGCTCCCCGGGGAGCCCGCTCCGGCGGGCGAGGGGCTGCGGGTCCTGCACCGGATCGTGATGCCCGGCGAGCGCGACTTCGACGTGCTGAAGCTGTACGTCGACGGCAACGCGGTGTTCGGCCGCCGCACCGCCGACCTGGAGACCGCCGCCGAGCGGGTGCGGGCGGAGCAGGACGGCGGGGCGACCCGCGCCACCGCCTACCGGCCCTCCTCCCAGGACGACAGCGCGGAGATCATCGGGCGCCGCAGCATCGTCGTCCCGTCCGGGACACGGGTGTCGTTCTGCAGCTACTTCAACGCCTTCCCCGCGGGCTACTGGCGCAGGTGGAGCACGGTCGCGGACGTCCGGCTGCGCCTGCGGGTGCGCGGTGAGGCGACGATCCTCATCTACCGGTCCACCGGCAAGGGCCATCTCGAACGCATCAAGTCGCTGCACATCGACTCCGACTCGCCGGTCGAGGAGAGCGTCGACCTGCCGCTCGCCCCGTTCATCGACGGCGGCTGGTACTGGTTCGACATCGTCGCCGACGGCCGCACCGCCGTCCTCGACAGCGCGGACTGGTGCGCGGTCACCGAACGGACCCGGCCGGGCACCGCGACCATCGGAATCACCACCTTCAACCGGCCGAAGTTCTGCGTCGAGCAGCTGACCGCGCTCGCCGCCGCGGGCGACGTGCTGGACGTCGTCGACGAGATCCTCGTCGTCGACCAGGGCACCGACCGGGTCGAGGACCATCCCGACTTCGCGGCGGCGAAGGAGGCGCTCGGCGACCGGCTGCGCGTCATCGACCAGGCCAACCTCGGCGGGTCCGGCGGGTTCTCCCGCGTCATGCACGAGACCGTCGACTCGGGCCGCAGCACCTACGCGCTCCTCCTGGACGACGACGTCATCCTGGAGACGGAGGGCATCCTGCGCACGGTGACGTTCGCCGACCTCGCGCGCGGGCCGATGCTCGTCGGCGGCCACATGCTCGACCTGTACAACCGGTCGGTGCTGCACGTGTTCGGTGAGACCGTCGCCCGCTACCGCTGGTGGATGGTCCCGGCGCCGCATACCGAGCTGTCGCACGACCTGGCCGCGCACCCGCTCCGCCACACGCCGTGGCTGCACCGCCGCGCCGACGTCGAGTACAACGCCTGGTGGATGTGCCTCATCCCCGTCGAGGTCATCAAGAAGGTCGGGCTGTCGCTGCCGTTCTTCATCAAGTGGGACGACATCGAGTACGGGCTCCGCGCCAAGGCCGCGGGGTTCCCGACGGTCTCGCTCCCGGGCGCCGCGGTGTGGCATGTGCCGTGGCACTCCAAGGACGTCATGACCGACTGGCAGGCGTACTTCACCGAGCGGAACCGCATCATCACCGCGCTGCTGTACTCGCCGTACGAGCGCGGCGGGAACATGCTCAAGGAGAGCCTGTTCATCACCATCAAGCACGCGCTCGCCATGCAGTACTCCACGGCCGAACTGATGCTGCTGGCGATCGAGGACGCGCTCAAGGGGCCCGGCGATCTGCACGCGTCGATCGTCACGAAGATGGGCGAGCTCCGGGAACTGCGCGCCGGTTTCGTGGACGCGCAGGCCAAGGCGGACCTCGACGAGTTCCCCGCCGTCCGCCGCCGGAAGCCGCCGCGCAAGGGCCGCGACGTCGTGCCGCCGAAGAACCGGCGGGCGATGTTCCAGACGGCGCTGCTGGGCGCGGCCCGCCAGGTCAAGCCCGTCGGCCCGTACCCGAAGACGCATCCGGAGGCTCTCGTCCCGCACGTCGACCAGACGTGGTGGCTGCTGACGAAGTTCAACAGCGCGCTCGTCTCGTCCGCCGACGGCACGAAGGTGTCCTGGTACCAGCGCGACCCGCAGCGGTTCTGGTCGCTGATCCGCCGGGCGTCCGCGCTGCACGCCCGGCTCGGCAGGGACTGGGCGGTCTTGAGCGGACGGTACCGGGACGCGCTCCCGGAGCTCACCTCGCAGGACGAGTGGCGGGACACGTTCGACAGGGCGCGGCGGCTGCGGTGAGCACCTCCTCGGGTGCGCCGGCGGCCGCGGCGCCGCGGGATCTCAGCGATCAGGGCCTCGTCGAACCGGGCCGCGGCGGCGGGCTCGGCGAGGTGTTCCGGCGCCGCTACCTGCTGAAGCTGATCGTGCGCCGGGAGCTGCGCGCGCGGTACCAGGGGTCGCTGCTCGGCCTCGGCTGGTCCTACGTGCGTCCCGCCGCGCACTTCTCGGTGTTCTTCTTCGTCGCCGGGATCTTCATGGGGATGAGCGAGCACCTGGAGCACTTCCCCATCTTCATGTTCTCCGCGCTGGTGCTGGTGTCGTTCTTCAACGAGACGCTGATCAACACCACGCACTCGGTGCTGGGGAACGCGCCGCTCGTCCGGAAGGTCTACCTGCCGCGCGAGCTGTTCCCGGTGGCGTCGCTGCTGGTTTCGTGCGTGCACCTGCTGCCGGGCCTGGCGATCGTGCTGACCGTCGCGGTCATCTGGGGCTGGACGCCGTCGGCCGCCGCCATCGGCTCGGCGGTGCTCGGCTTCGCGCTCGTCGCGGTCCTCGGCATGGGGCTCGGGCTGATCTGCTCGGCGCTGCACGTCTTCTACCGGGACACCGACAAGGTCGTGGACATCGCAACGCTGTTCGTCACCTGGTCGGTGCCGATGATCTACCCGTGGACGCTGGTGCGGGACACCGCGCCGGCCTGGGGGCTGGACCTCTACCTCGCCAATCCCATGGCGGTCGGCGTCATGCTGTTCGAGCGGGCGTTCTGGTGGCCGACCACCGACGGCACGTTCGCTTTCCCGGCGGACCTCACCCGCGACGGCGTCGTCCTGCTGGCCGCGGCCGTCCTGCTGCTCGGGCTCGGGCAGCTCGTCTTCTCCCGGCTCCAGCGCCGGTTCGCCGAGGAGCTCTGATGGAGGCGGCGCGGCGCGCGCTCATCGTCGACGGGGTGACCAAGCGCTTCACGCTGCGGCACGCCCGGTCGATCAAGAACATGACCGTGCGGGCGCTGCGCCGCGAGCGGCTCCGCGACCGGTTCACCGCGCTGGACGGCGTATCCGTCGCCATCGACGTGGGTGAGGCCGTCGCCCTGGTCGGGGTGAACGGGTCCGGCAAGAGCACCCTCCTGAAGATCATCTCCGGGGTGCTGCCGCCGGACGAGGGCACGGTGCGGGTGCGCGGGCGCGTGGCCGGGCTGATCGAGGTCGGCGCGGGACTCCACCCCGACCTCACCGGCCGCGAGAACGTCTTCCTGAACGGCGCCATCCTCGGCATGGACCGCGCCGAGACACTCCGCAAGTTCGACGCGATCGTGGAGTTCGCCGACATCGGGCGGTTCCTCGATCAGCCCGTCCGGTTCTACTCCTCCGGCATGTTCATGCGACTGGCGTTCTCCATCGCCGTGCACACCGAACCCGACGTGTTCCTCATCGACGAGGTCCTCGCCGTCGGGGACCCGCTGTTCCGCCGCAAGTGCATCGAACGCCTCCAGGAGTACCGCGCGAGCGGCCGCACGATGGTGATCGTCGCGCACGACGCCGCGCTGCTGCGGCAGCTCTGCACCCGTGGCGTCTTCCTGGAGGACGGCCGCGTCCTGTGGGACGGCGACATCGACACCGCAGCCGACCTGCTGCTGAAGAAGCGCCAGGAGCGCCGCCGGAACCTCACGAGCCCCGCCGGGACGGGCGAAGGTGGACCCACCGGACCCGGTGAGCCCACCGGCAGGCCGCCCGCCGAGGCGGGCCGATGAGCACGGCACGGGGTCCCGCGCCGCCGCCGCGGCTGCGGGAACTGGACCTGCTGCGCTTCGTCGCGGCCGTCCTCGTGGTGCTGCACCACTACGTGGGCCGCATCGGCGGATGGGGTGTGGAGAACCACCACAACATGCCGGTGCTCGCGCAGTTCGCGCATTTCGGCAACCTGGGCGTCGACCTGTTCTTCCTGATCAGCGGGTTCGTGATCCTGATGAGCGCGTGGGGGCGCGGCGTCGGCGACTTCGCGGTCTCCCGCACCGTCCGCATCTTCCCGGCCTACTGGTTCGGCGTTTCACTCTCGCTGCTGGTCTTCTTCGCCATCGGGCAGACGCCCATCCCGTCGCACAGCCCGCTCGTCGCGTACCTGCCGAACATGACGATGCTCCAGACCGGTCTCCACGTCTCGAACCTGGACGTCGTCTACTGGACGCTGTGGATCGAGCTGCACTTCTACGCGATCATCGCCTTTCTCGTCTGGCGCGGCATCACCTACGAGCGCTGCGTGGCCTTCATGGTCGGCTGGGTGCTGCTCGCCGTGTTCGCGCAAGAGTCGGCCGTACCGGCGCTGTTCACGGTGCTGATGCCGGACTGGGCGCCGTACTTCGTCGCCGGGATGGCGTTCTACCTCATCCACCGGTTCGGCCCGAACCTCCTGCTGTGGCTGATCACCTCCGGTTGCTGGGCGCTCGCCGTCGACTACCGGCAGGCCAGCGTGAACGACCTGCTGGCCTGGCCACAGGTTTGGGACGCCGCCATCGCCGGCGGCGTCACGTTCTGCTTCCTGCTCATGGCCATGGTGGCCACCCGCCAGTTCGAGATGGTGCGCTGGCGGGGCTTCACCGTGCTCGGCGCCCTCACCTATCCGCTCTACCTCGTCCATGAGAGCATCGGGCGCGGACTGTACGAACTGCTCCGCTCCCACCTCGGCCGCTGGACGCTCCTCCTCGTCTCTTGCACCGTTGCTCTCGCCACCGCCTACCTGGTGCAGCGCTTCGTCGAGGAACCGCTGCAGCGGTGGGCGAAGCCGAAGCTCAAAGCGGGGCTCACCCGGCTCCGCCGGGAGAACCTCCCGCCCGTCCGGAACCAGACCACGCCTCGCACCACCGTGGAGGCCGCCCGATGACCCGTCCCCCCGCTCTCGCGGACGCCTCGCGCGCACCGCGGCTTCGCGAGCTCGACCTGCTGCGCTTCATCGCCGTCGCGGCGATCGTCCTGCACCATTTCGCGGGAGTGCGGAGCACGGTCTGGTCCGGACGCGATGCCCAAAAGGTCTTCCCGGAGCTGGCGCCGGTGGCCCACTTCGGCTACCTCGGCGTCCAGCTGGCCTTCATGATCAGCGGCTTCGTCATCCTGATGGCCGCGTGGGACCGGAACGCCGGGGACTTCGCCGTGGCGAGATTCGTGCGGATCTACCCTGCGTACTGGTTCAGCGTTCTGCTCAGTTTCGGGCTCTTCCTGGCCAGCGGGTCCGCGGTGCCCTACAAGGACGGCGACGGGCCCCTGCAGCGGGTCCTGCCGAATCTCACGATGCTCCAGGACGGGATGCACGTGGCGCCGCTGGAGGTCGTCTACTGGGTTCTGTGGGTCGAGCTCCACTTCTATGTGCTCATCGCGCTTCTCGCCCGCGTTGGCATCACTTACGGTCGCTGCGTCACCTTCATGGTCTCCTGGCTCCTCGTGGGCGCCTATGCCAAGGAGTCGGGCAGCAGCCTGTTGCACACCCTCTTCTTCCCCGACACGGCGCCCTACTTCATCGCGGGGATGGCGTTCTTCCTGATCTACAGGTTCGGGAGCAACATCGCGCTCTGGCTGATCATCGCCGCCTCGTGGGCGCTGTCGGTGCACTACCTCGTGAACGACATCAGCCCGCTGAACGCATGGGAGGGCGTCCACGAGATCGTGATCCCGGTCGTGCTGTCCGTGCTGTTCGCGCTCATGGCGCTGGTCGCACTGCGGAAGCTGACCTGGCTGAGCTGGCGGGGCTTCACCTTCCTCGGCGCCGTGGCCTACCCGCTCTACCTAATGCACGAGACGGTGGCGCGGACGATCGTCAAAGTCTTCTTCCCGCATCCGATCATCGACAGACTGACCATTCTTCCGGTCATCACCGCTTCCGTTGTCGTGGCGGGGATCCTGGTCCACCTGTTCGTGGAGCGTCCGCTGCAGGCCCTCATGCGCCCCCGCCTCGCGTCGGCGATGGCGCAGATCCGGCGCGGCGGAGCACCTCCCACCGAGGAGCCGCCACCGGCTCCTCCGGCGCAGGACGACGTGGACGTGCGGCGTCCCGCCCAGGACTCTCCTCCCGCGACCGTGCCTTAGCCTGTGGCCAACTCTGATCATGTTCACCGGTCGGTACCCCATCGACCTGCTGAAAGGTGTGTGATGTTCGGCGCCAAGCCGCGACGACGACGGCCGACCGCGCCGCTCCCCGCGGTCCTGCTGGCGTGCGCGCTGGTGCTGGCCGGATGCGCGCAGGCGGCGTCGGACGACGGCAAGAACGGCAAGGACGCCAAGGTGTCGGCGTCCGCGCAGGCGAAGGCGAAGAAGCCCAACATCGTCTACGTCCTGACCGACGACCTGTCGTGGGACCTAGTCGACTACATGCCGCACGTCAAGGCGCTGCAGAAGCGCGGTATGACGTTCTCGAACTACTTCGTCGCGGACACGCTCTGCTGCCCGTCCCGCGCGACGATCCTGACCGGCAAGTACCCGCACAACACCGGGGTCCGCAGCAATGACCCGCCGACGGGCGGGTTCGACATCTTCAACGCGCGGGGCAACGAGAAGGACACGTTCGCCGTCGCGCTGCAGAAGGCCGGCTACCGCACGGCGCTGATGGGCAAGTACCTCAACGGCTACGAGGCCACCAAGAAGCAGGGCTCGTCCCGCGTCTACGTGCCGCCCGGTTGGACGGAGTGGCAGGTCACCGGGCTCGGGTACGCGAACTACAACTACAACCTGAACGGCAACGGCACCCTCACCCACCACGGGCGCGCGCCGAAGGACTACCTCAACACGGTGCTCACCGGGAAGGGCGTCGACTTCGTCAACCGGTCCGCCGACGCGAAGCAGCCGTTCATGCTGCAGATGTCGACGTTCTCGCCGCACGCCCCGGCGACGCCGGCACCCGAGGACGCGGGCAAGTTCCCCCACGTGAAGGCGCCGCGCACGCCCGGGTTCAACGAGCCCGACATAGGCGACAAGCCCGGCTGGCTGCGCAAGTACCCGCGGCTGCGGCCGCGGCAGGTCCGCGCGGTCGACGCCGCGTTCCGCGAGCGGGTCCGGGCCGTCCAGTCGATCGACCGGATGATCGGCGCGCTGCAGACCGCGGTGCAGGCCAAAGGGCTCGGCGCCGACACCTACTTCGTCTTCAACTCCGACAACGGCTACCACCTCGGGCAGCACCGGCTCGTCGAGGGCAAGCTGACCGCCTACGACACCGACATCCGCGTCCCGCTGGTCGTGGCGGGCCCCGGCGTCGCGGCGGGGAAGACCGAGGCCCGGTTCGCGCAGAACACCGATATCTGTCCGACGTTCGAGGAGCTCGCCGGGCTCAAGCCGGCCGACTCGGCGGACGGGCGCTCCCTGGCGCCGCTGCTGCACGGGCGGCCGGTGCCGTCCTGGCGGACGACCGCGTTCATCGAGCACCTCGGCCCCAACTACCGCCGCGACGACCCGGACCTGCCGCAGAAGTACGGCGGCAACCCGCCGACGTACAACGCGGTCCGCACGGCGAACGAACTGTACGTCGAGTACGAGAACGGCGACCGCGAGTACTACGACCTCGCCCGGGATCCCTGGGAACTGGGGAACATCTGGACGCAGGCGCCCGAGGCGCGCAAGGCCGAACTGCAGTCGCTCGTGGCGTCCTACCGGGGCTGTTCCGGAGCCGGCTGCCGCGACCTGTGAGCGCAGGTCACGCGGTCTTCAGCTCCGCGGGCGGCGGGGCCCACGCGGAGGCGGCGACGTAGACCTGACACGTGCCGTCCTTGCCGCGCTTGGTCGCCGCCTCCAGCAGTCCCTTGCCGTCGTCCACCGGGAGCAGCGATGAGCTGTAGTTGCCGCAGACGATGTCGGAGTGCTCCGGATAGGCGGGGAAGGGGACGCGGACGGGAGCCGGGATCTCCCGCCAGTCTCCGGATCCGTCCGCCGTGTTGGCGAAGAGCGTCGCACCGCTCGCCGGGCGCATGAGAACCCCCCTGGCGTCGCGGACGACGCCGCCGACCAGCAGGATCGTCCCTCGCGGCCCGCCGCCGGGAAGCCAGGTGACCGTGGGAGCGTGGTACAGGTATCGGCCGCCGGTGCTGCGCGCGGCGGTGCCGAGCGCGGTCGGCGAACCCCACGTCCAGCCATCGGACGACCGGCGGTAGTGCACCTTGCAGGCCGCGGTCGGCCCGCACACCTCGTACGTCATGAAGTAGGAACCGTCCTGCAGCCGCCGCACCACGGGCATGCCCGGGCGGTCGTCGCGTCCCGGCGCGACGATCACCGTGCCGGGCCCCCAGGTAGTGCCGCCGTCGGGCGACGCCGCCTCCACGATGACCTGGGCAGGGCCGCGCGTCTCGTCGGAGTAGTAGCAGACCACGCGGCCCCGCCCGTCGATGGCCAGTTCGGGTTCCCAGAGACCCTCGTCCCACGGAGTCCCTTCCGGGGCGATGGCGCAGCTCGACAGGTACGCCCAGTGCCGGCCGCCGTCCGTGCTCCGCCACACCCGCAGTTCCGGCCGGCGCCCCGGCGCATGGTTCTTCATACCCACCGTGCCCGCCCACAGCAGCGTCCCGGCGGGCTGCGCGCCGATCCGGTGGGGGAGTTCGAGCAGGCTTCCGCAGCAGGCGCCCCGGCCGCGCTCGGCGGCCGGGTCGAGGATCTCCGAGAGCATCCGGAACGTGCGGCCACCGTCGGTGCTCTCGTAGAACCGGGCCATGTCGGTGACACCAGAGCCGGAGCCCGTCGCGATGGAGAGGACGATCCGGCCGTCCCGCAGCCGGACGAGCCGGGGATACATCGCCAGGCGCTGATCGACCAGCCGTTCGGCGAACGGGGCGAAGGGCGCGGCGGACACTCCGCCGCGCGAGGGGCCGCCCCGGCCCGGGCCCGTCTTCGCCTCGGTGGCCGAGCAGCCGGTCACCGTGAGAACGGCGGCCACCGCGAGGGCGGCGGCGCGCAGCGCCGCGTCAGGCGGTGAGGCCACGGCTCATCCAGCGCAGCACCTGCGGCAGGACGCGCTTCCAGGTCTGGAAGTTGTGCCCGCCGCTGTCCAGGACGAGCGACGACGCCCGCATCGGCGGCCTGACCAGGGAGAGGAACCGCTGCGTCTCGTCCCTGTTCTTCTCTCCGACCCGGCTCGTGGTGACGAGCACCGAGATGGGAGGCGGCGGCCGGTGCCGCAACCTCCAGAACAGGTCGTTCTCGTTGCGGACGGCCTGGCTGCCCCCGTACAGATCACCGGTGGTGATGTCCTTGATGGCGCCGTAGTAGCCGGACAGGGCCGCGGCCTTGGAGAGCACATCGGAGTGCCGCATCGCGAGCTTGAGCGAGCAGTAGCCGCCGGTCGACAGCCCGAACGCGCCCCATCCGTCGCGGCCGCCGGCGACGCGGTAGGCGCCACGGACGGCCTCCGGAACGTCCTGCGCGAAGAACGTCGCGGTCTGCGGGCCGCCGGGCACGTCCAGGCACTCGGTGTCGCGGCCCTTCACCATGGCCGGTCGCAGCATGACGTACACCATCGGTTGGATCCGGCCGGCCTTCAGTTCGTCGCGTGCCGTCTGCGGGACCCGGACCTGGGTGATGAGGTTGCGCTGCGCCCCGGGGTAACCGCTGAACACGAGCGAAACCGGGAAACGCCGCTGCTCCTGGCCGCGCTGGAAGTACTGCGGTGGGAGGTAGACGTAGGCGCGCGCGTGGAGCCCGGACCGGAGACCCCGGATGTCGACGGTGTCGACCCTGCCGTCGCGCTCCTGGCTGCCGCCGATGGACACCTCGGGCTTGCGGCGGATCAGGGCCGCCGCGGCGCCGTCGCCGCCGCGCTGCTGGTTCTCGACGAGGCGCCCGCTCCCGATGCCCGCCGCGCCGGTGAGCTCGCCCCACGTCCCATAGAAGCCGAAGTGCCGGTTGACGAAGAACAGCACGGACATCGTCACCAGTGCCTGGCAGAGGACGAGCGCGCAGACCCGGGCGGCCAGCGACCGAACTCCGGGGCCCGCGAGGCGCCCCCATTGCCAGACGGTCGCCGCCACCACGGCGACGACGGCCACGATCAGCAGGCACGCGAGCGGCCGGCCGGTCAGCGACACGCGGGCTCCTCACGTCGGCTCGGCAACGGCGACGCCATCGGACCCTACCCCGCCCCGCCGACCCGGTTGATCACCCGCCCGCCGGGGTGCGCCCCGACCGAGCTTTGAAGCGGAGTCCGGAACGGCGACGGTCGCACCTGCCGGGCGACTCTTGGCGCCGGTGACGAGGGCTCGCCGCAAGGGACTGGGCGATGGATTGGCCGGGTGTGGCCAGGGCGGGGAGAGGGTTGTCTGATCTTTGACGCAGGTGGGCGTTGTGACCGGAATGTCGGGGATAGGGGTGCATCTAGGGAGCTGTTCCCTTGAACGAGAGGCAGTGAGGCGGGAAGGTCTTTACCCTGGGTGGTGCAGGTAACCGACCGCAGGAAACCGAACCCGGCAACCCCGAGGCGTTCCCCCCACTCCCGCGACTCCCAGGGGTCTCTCGACGTGACGGACATGGCGAGCGGGTCCGCGATGGCGCGGCTGACACAGGCCGACCGCGTCCACGTGGGCTGGCGCTATGCACAGGTTCACCCCGATCCGGGGCCGCCTCCGGAGGCGCCCGAGCGGCCCGGAGGGGCACCGCTGCCGCCGCCGACCCGGCGGCCCGGCGAGCACATGGCCGGCCGTCCGCTGCGGATCGCGGTCGGCGGGACCGTCGTGTTCATCGTGCTGTTCCTGGTATGCGGGCTGCTCGGCGTGATCCCGTGGGCGTTCGCCGGGGTGGCGCTGCTCGCGTGCCTGGTCGTTCTCGGCATCACGGGCGGCGGGCTGTGGCGGGACGAGCGGGGCGTCCGCGAACGGCTCGCGCAGGAGCGCTCCGAGGACGAGCGGCAGCGGGCCGCGCAGGCGCGCGAGCGCGAGGCCGCGGAGAAGGCGTACGCGAAGGCTCGGGCCGAATGGGAGCGCAGGCAGGCCGCGTACGAGGGCCAGCGCGAGTGGTACCCGGTCGCCGTCCCGCCCGGAGTCGACCGGCTGGACGTGGTCGGCGGGACGCTCGCCGGATGGTCCGCGGCCGTCACCACCATGGGCGCGGCCCGGCTCGCGGTGGGCGCGCGGCTCACCGTCATCGACCTGTCGGAGGGCGCGGTCGCGCACGACCTGCTGCGGCTCGCGGCGGACCGCGGCGACGATCCCCTGGTGTGGGTGCTGCCCGCCGACCTGCCCCGGCTGGATGTGACCCGGGGCCTGAACCGCGAGGCGCTGGCGGACGTCCTGTCGCTGGTCGTCAGCGCGGGCGAGGAGGAGGGCGGCACCCGGGACCTGTCGTTCGACAACTCCATCCTGGAGCGGCTCATCGAGGTCCTCGGGCCGGACGCGACGATCCCGCGGATCACGGCGGCGCTGCGCGTCCTCGCCCAGGTCGGCGACCCGCGCGAGGACCTCCGGAAGGGGCTGCTGAGCGACGAGCAGCTGGAGCGCATCGCCACCCTCTTCGGGCGCGACGCGACGGACCGGATCGTCGTCCGGCGGGCCTGGGCGCTGGAGGCGCAGCTCCGGAAGCTGGAGAAGCTCGCGACCGAGCCCGTGCGGCTGCCGCCGTCCAGACTGCACGTGGTGTCGATGGACCGGCGCGCGGGCGTCCTCACCAACCGGATCCTCGGGACGTACGTGACGACCGCGCTCACCCACCGGATCCGGGAGTCCCCGCCCGGCGGACGATGGGACCACACCCTCTTCCTGTGCGGGGCGGAGAAGCTGCGCGGGGACGTCCTCGACCGCCTCATCGACGCGTGCGAGGCGACCGGAACCGGCCTCGTGCTGATGTACCGGTCGATCCCCGGGCACGTGCGCGAGCGGCTCGGCCGGCGGGGCCACGCCGCCGTCGGCTTCATGCGGCTCGGCAACCCCGAGGACGCGCGGGTCGCCGCCGAGCACATCGGCGCCGGGCAACCGCTCCTTGTCGCGGAGATCACCGACGCGGCCGGGGAGACGCTGTTCGACGTCGCGGGGGAGACCTACGCCAGCACGGTCGCGTTCGCGCGCCCGCGCGGCGACGGCCTCACCGACCCCGTCTGGTCGCCGCTGCCGGCACCGGCCGCCGACGACTCCGTCCTGGTGGAGGGCATCAGCTCGGCGACGGCCTGGGGCCGGACGGTCGCCGACCGCCGGACGGACAGGCAGCGCTTCCGCGAGCTGCTCGTCGAGCCGCCGCAGCTGCAGGAGCTGCCGCCGACCGCGATGGTGTTCACGCACTCCGGCGCCAGCGGCCGCCGCACGCTGCTGGTGGACGCCAACCCGGGCATCATCACGCTGCCGACCGCGCATTCGATGGAGTTCGAGGAGTACGTCCGCGAGCAGCAGCGGGAGCCGCTCGCCGAGGTCGAGGACGACGCACTGGAGGAGCCGCGCGCCGCCCCCGCCGACCCGCCGGAGGCTCCCGAGCCCCGTCGCACCGCCCGGCACGCGCTGCCCCGGGGCGCGTCACGACCGGTGCGGATCGTCCCGCCGCTGCGCCCCAACGGCAGGCACAAGGCCGATCCGCCGTCGTCCGCCTGATCTTCGGCAAGCACATCGCGGGCCGATATAGCGGGTTGATGGGTTGTGTCGAGGTGCAATTAGCTGCCCTGATGGACTGGGCACTTCTGGACACCCGAATCCTTTGATTCTCCGGATCGGCTGGTCCAGTCGGATGTTTTCTGGGTGGTGAAGATCGCCGTTGTGCGGCCGCCGAGTAGCGCAGCGTTACCCATGGAGCGGTAGCAATTAGGACATGACGCGTTGCGCGTTCTGTCCGGTTTGCTGGTTTGCTGGTTTGTGGTGTGATCTGGGTCCGGGGGGTTGCTCCGGACATGGCCACCAGGTACGAGTACCTGGGCGGTGCGGCCTGGCATTTCGACGACGATGACGGGCTGACCAAGGAAAACGGCCAGAGGCCGAACTACGAGTTCACGTACCGGGTGGCCGAGGGGCAGATCACCGCCGTCACCACCGAGACCCTCACCAGCGGTGGCGGGCAGCGGGTCGCCAAGATAGAACTGCTGGACGGCTGGCTGCGGCCTCGGCAGACCCAGGCGCCCGGTCCAGGCGGCCGCCTGATGGGCGATACCTTCTATGACGAGCGCGGCCAGGTCGTCAAGTCCTACGCTCCTTACTCCGCGGCCGGTGATCCAGAGACTGCCCTGTTCGGGGTCGGCGCCCCCGGCAACGTCGAGACCCAGACCCGTACCGAGTACGACGGGCTGGGGCGCAAGACCGTCGAGAAGCTCACCAAGGGAAACGGATCGCAGCCCGAACAGGAGTTGTGGCGCACCACCTACTCCTACGGCGGCGCCAACCGTGTCTCGATCATCCCACCCGCCGGCGGCACCCCGACCACGGAGATCAACAACGCGCGCGGCCAGGTGATCGAACGCCGTCAGCACAAGGCGTCCACTTCGACTGGGGACTTCGACGCCACCGCCTACACCTACACCCCGTCCGGCGAGATCGCCGCCCAACCTCCGGAAAGATCTAGAGAGGTTCGCCCCGCGACTGCAAGGGAAACTGGCGTACTGCTCGGACTACAGCAACGACCCGATCTGCAGTTCCGCAACGCCCGGCCTGCCCGACTTCCTGGACATCATCGGCATGGTTCCAGCCGTGGGGACGCCTCCGACATCATCAACGCCATCGCCTACGCCGTGAAGGGCGACTGGAAGAATGCGGGCATCTCCACGGTGGCCCTGCTCCCCGTGGTAGGCCAGGCCGCCGCCGGAGCACGGCTGGCTCCCAAGGTCCCCACGGGGTGCGTGAGCAGCTTCGTCCCTGGGACGCCGGTCCTCTTGGCTGACGGAACCAGCAAGGCCATCGAAGACCTGCACGTCGGAGACGAGGTCCTGGCCACCGACCCCGAGACCGGGGAGGCCACGGCGGAACCCGTTCTTGACACCATCACCAGCAAGGGCGACAAGAACCTCGTCCAGATCACCATCAACGCGGGCGCTCCGGCTCTCGGCTGGACGGAGGCTGACACGCCCGGGCCTGCGACCGCAACACCTCTCTCGAGAAGTCGAAGAGCGGCGTGCTCATCGCCACTGACACCCACCCCTTCTGGGTTGGTGGCGACATCAACGCCTGGGTCGAGGCCGTCGACCTCAAGCCCGGCATGTGGCTCCGCACCAGCGCCGGCACCTACGTTCAGATCACCGCCACCGAACACAAGACCACCCATCACCAACGCGTCCACGACCTCACCGTCGCCAACCTCCACACGTACTATGTGGTGGCGGGTGCCGCCACGCCGGTACTCGTTCACAATAGAACCCGCGATCTTCCGGAAGGGTAGAGGGAGAGTGCCCTACGGGAGATCGAATGCTCCGAGAACGCGATCTCCTGTCTCATTGCTTCGATGACCGACCCGGCGGTCAGCAATTTCATCTCTTGCTGGCCAATGTATCGAGACGGGGATGCAATTTACGTCCAGAATTCGCTCATCATCCTGGGTGAGCTCAATGAACCGTTCGACCCGCAAGAGCCGTGGCGGTACGTAGAGCCTCACCGTGAAGTCGACGAGGATGGGAATCGCATCTCCGAGTGGGTGACGAGCGCGGCCGAGGTGCGGCAGTTCCGCGAGTC
Organism: Actinomadura sp. NAK00032; assembly: GCF_013364275.1. Lineage (NCBI taxonomy): Bacteria > Bacillati > Actinomycetota > Actinomycetes > Streptosporangiales > Thermomonosporaceae > Actinomadura > Actinomadura sp. NAK00032. The sequence goes on from NZ_CP054932.1 coordinate 1,267,432, forward strand.
CACCTGGGGCCGGCGAGGACACACAAGCGCAAGTATTCGTCCCCGCCCCGCCCGCGCCGCCCGGCCCGCCGAACCACTCGAAGGGCCCCGAGCGCCGCAAAGCCCCTGCTAGAAGTGGTCTTGCCTGGAGATCAACTTCATTTAGCGGGGGCCTTGCGTGTCCTCAAGTGCCACATACTCCGTCACGCTCGACATGTGGCGAGAGGCGGTGCTGTTCCTGTCCGGCCTGCTGCACGCCAAACGATGCGGGCGCGGTACCCGCGGGGGCCTGCGGACACTGGGCTGCTTCGCCCGAGCGGTGCTGGTCCTGCGCTGGTTTATCGACGGCACCCGCATCACCGAACTCGTGGATCTTTACTGTAAGCCTTTCGCCGTACAAGTTTCTCTGCAGGTTGACGGTGTCGACTTCATCGGCCCAAAGCACTACATTCCAATATTTGATATTATGAGCTCGGTGTTGTCTGTGCTGAGCGGGATGCTGGTGCGAGGGAAGAGGGTTATTGATTTTACTGAGACATCCAAGCGAATCTCTTTCGAGATGCGCGGCAACCTTTGTCGTCTTGAAGTGCTCAATCAGCAAAAGGCTGCGTCGGTGGCGGTCGATGAGCTCGTCCATGTGATGGAAAATTTCCTCGATTTGGCCCTTGGTGAGATGATGTCGAGAGTTCCCGGAATGGAACGCAACGTGCACATGGGCAAATTCCTGGCCACGTAGAGTCGTCCTTGCTGTGTCGAAATGGTCTAACGGCTGGAGTGGCGCTCATCCGCCGCTGGGCCTGCGCCCTCGGGCGCCGCTCGCGCCTTTGAACGTCCTCAGCGTAAATGACTCGTTCCGCACCGACTCTTCGAGTTCTCCGCTGACGAGCAACTGCTCGGTATCGAAATTCTCACCATCGAGGGTTTGTTGAAGAATGGGTGCGCCCGTGCGGCCGAGGGGTGTGATCGCGCTTGCCGACCAGGGGTATTTGGATGCGGGGATCCGCTTGCAGTTCCGCGCATCCCTTTCATCTGCCGGTTAAGGCACGTATTCGGTGGCATGGCAGAGAGTGAAGATACTGAATAGGGATGGTGGAGATATATCGTGGGTAGTCCACTCCATGAGGTCGTGACGAGCGACTTCAGGGCACTGTTCATGCTAGGAAAAGACGACGAACCCGACTCGGTGGAGAACGTTGACGTAGAGGTCACGTTTTCGGACGGGACGCGGTGGGGGGCAACCTTCATTACGGTTGGCGAGATAGAACGCATTATGGACCGTTGGCGCTCCAGTGGGGAGGGGCGAAGCGGCACCTTTTTTCGCTGTCCTGACCTGGTAATAGTGCGTGACGGCGGTGTTCGTGCAATCACCGCCGTACTCGAGTCGGCAGTTAGCCAGGACAGGCGTTCCGAGATCCTTACCCATCTGGGTTCATCGGAATGACCTGACTGGATGGAGGATCGTCAGGGAGAATATCGCCCGATCGCCACCAGCGGCAGCCTGTGCGGTTGCCCGGGGGCCGCCGCACAGGCGGGGGTGGTCAGTCCCAGGTGGTGCCGGCGGGGTCGTTGATGATGTTGTTGATGGTGTTGAACAGGTTGCTGGTGGCCATCCATAGGGTCAGGGTCGCGCGCTGGCGCTCGTCGTAGTGTTTGACGAGGTCGTCCCAGACCGTGTCGGGGATGGCGTCGCCGGAGCGGTCGTTCATGCGGGTGGCGGCCTCGGCCAGGGCCAGGGCGGCGCGTTCGGCGTCGGTGAAGAACGGCGACTGGCGCCAGGCGGCGACGGAGGTCATCTGGTCTTCGGTGACTCCGGCCTTCCGGGCTTCGGCCGCGTCGGCGTACAGGCAGGCGCTGCCGCCGTTGATCTGGCTGCCGCGCATGCCGGCCAGCATGAGCGTGGAGGCGGGGACGATGCCCTGCTCCATGTCGTGCTGCAGCGCCTGCATGAGGGCGCCGATCGCCTCGCCTGCGGGCGGAACCAGGTAGGCGGGGTTGCTCATTCGTGCTCGCATCGCGGATCCTCCATGGATCTTCAGTGCTGGGTTGCCTCTCTGACGACCGGCGGAGTTCCGAGGTGACCGATACTCGCAACTGGTTCCGGCGTGGAGGGCGCATGGCGCTTTTGATGGGGCGTTGGCGTGGGGAGGTGGGGGGCGTCAGGATGCTGGGGTGACTTTGCCGCCTGGGATGCCGCCGTTGCCGCCCTATCGAGGGGGGACCGGTGTGCCGCCGGGTGGGCCGCCGCCGGGGATGCGGGCCGGGCCGCCGGAGGCTGAGCCGTTCGTGCTGCCTGGGCCCTGGTACCGGATCCAGGCGATTCCGGCGCCGCAGCGGGACGGGTCGGCGGAGTGGGACTTCGTGAGCGTGCTGCCCGCGGCGCTGTCGGCGGCGCGGCGGGGCAGGCCGTTCGTGGTGGGGTGGTTGTCGGCGGGGGCGGGTGCGCCGCTGGAGCTGATCACCAATGCCGGGCCGATCGGGACGCCCGTGCCCGGGGTGGAGACGCACGGGCTGCTGTTTCCCAGCGGGGCGCGGGGTGTGCCGATCGGGGACGGGTGGCTGCGGCAGGCGGAGCGGATGGCGTGGACGCGGTGTCCGGGGCGGCTCGCGCCGCAGGGGGCCGAGGGCGGGCCCGGGTTGTTCGAGGCGACGCTCGTGACGTTGATGGAGCGTCCGTTCGGGTGGTTCGTCGTCGCCGATCCCTGTGATGAGCGAATGATCGACGAGGAGATGCGGGAGCTGCACCACGAGCTGCGCATGCTTCGGAGGGGTGAGGACGAGCACGCGCGGCTGGCGGTGGCGAGGGCCGATCAGCGGCTCGCCGAGCTGGACGCGTTCCGCGAGGCCGGGCTGTGGCAGGTCCGGGTGGTGGCGGGGGCGGCATCGCAGGACGAACTCGGGCAGATCGCGCCCGTGTTGGTCGGGTCTATGGAGCTTGGACACCATCCCTACCGGCTCAGGTCGGGGCAGGGGAGCGGGTCGTTCGCCGAGATGCTCAGCCCAGGGATGCCGCCCGTGCCGGTGCGGCCGATGGCGGAGGCGGAGCAGCGGTTCCCGTTCGTCGCCACGGCGGGGGCGCTGGCGGCCCTGGCCGGGTTGCCGCGCCGGGAGGTCCCCGGGCTGCGGGTGCTGGAGGCCGGCTATTTCGACGTGACGTCGGAGACCGAGCCGCAGGGCGGGGAGCCGCAGATCGAGCTGGGCGCCATCCTGGACGGGCAGGATCGGGAGGTTGGACGGTTCGCCGTGCCCCGGTCGACCATTAACCGGCATGTTTTCGTGACGGGTGCTACAGGGGCTGGGAAGTCGCAGACCGTTCGGCATCTGCTGGAGCAACTCACGCGGGCGGGTATCCCTTGGCTGGCCATCGAGCCGGCGAAGTCGGAGTACGCGGCGATGGCGGGGCGCATTCAGGATCTGGGCGGGCCGGTGACGGTGGTGAATCCGTCCGATCCCGACTCGGTGCCGTTGTCGGTGAATCCGCTTGCGCCGGAGCCGGGATACCCGGTGCAGGCGCATATCGACATGGTGCGGGCGCTGTTCCAGGCCGCGTTCGACGCGGAAGAGCCGTTCCCGCAGATCATGGCGCAGGCGCTCCAGCGGGTGTACGAGAACAACGGGTGGGACGTGGTGACGGGTGCGGGTGTGCCCGGGTCGCTGATCGAGCCTGCCGTTCCCACGTTGGAGCAGTTGCAGAATGCTGCGCTCCAGGTCATCCAAGATGTTGGTTACGGGCGCGAGTTGATGGCCGACGTGCAGGGGTTCGTTGACGTTCGGCTGCGGTCGCTGCGCATCGGGTCGGCGGGACGGTTCTTTGAGGGCGGGCACCCTGCCGATATCGGCGGGATGCTTCGCGACAACATCGTGCTCGCCATTGAGGACGTCGCGAACGACGAGGACAAGGCGTTCCTCATGGGGACGCTCATCATCCGCATCGTCGAGCATCTGCGGATGCGGGAGCGCAAGCGCGACAAGGCGACGGGGTCGGTGCTGCGGCACGTCATCGTCATCGAGGAGGCGCATCGGCTGCTGCGCAATCGCGGCCCCGAGCGCGGCAGCTCGCATGCCGTCGAGTTGTTCGCCGGGATGCTCGCCGAGATCCGGGCTTATGGCGAGGGCATCATCGTCGCCGAGCAGATTCCGACGAAGCTGGTTCCGGACGTCATCAAGAACACCGCGCTGAAGGTCGTCCATCGGCTGCCCGCGTTCGACGACCGGCATCAGGTCGGTGCGGCGATGAACCTGGACGGCGACCAGTCGCGTGAAGTGGTGTCGCTGCGGCCGGGTGTCGCGGCGGTGTTCGCGGACGGCATGGACCGTCCGCTGCGGGTCCGGGTGCCGCTGGGCGAGGGGCGCGAGGCGGAGCTGCCCGGCCCGCCGCCGCCCGTGGACGGACGGCGCTCCGCGGCCTGCGGCTGCGAATGCCGGTCCGGGCGCGCGTGCACGCTGTTCGAGTTGCGCGAGGCCGACATCCTCGCCGGCGGGGACGGCTGGGCGTGGCTGCGGCTGTGGGCCGACACGCTGGTGCTGGCGCATGTGGTGAACCGGCCGCTGCCCGCCGTGCCGGCGGAATTGGGGCGGTCGTGGTCGCGGCTGGCGCCCCGGCTCCGGGAGTGCGCGCTGGCGACCGTCCTCGAACGGGCGGTGACGCGGCGGTCGCGGTCGCTGCGGGCCGCCTACCCGCCGGCGGATCTCACCGCCGCCGCCGCGGACGTCGCCGGGCAGCTCCTCGGCGGTGCCGCACCCGGCGCCGCGCCGGGGCCGCAGTGGATGATCCCGCAGGTCAAGTGGCTGCACGAACTCGACCGCCTGTTCCCCTACGGCGAGGGAGCCCCCGACAAGCACGCGCTCGCGCCGCCGCTCGACTACCCGCTCGCCGGGCTGAAGCAGCCGCCGGACGCCCGGCTCGGCCACCGGCTGCGCGCCCTGCGCCGCCACCCGCTGTCGATGGAGCTGGCCCGCAACCGCCCGATCGCGCTCACGGCCCTGTACGGCGACGACGACCAGGCGGGCTTCTACCAGGACCTGTCCGTCGTCGCGATCGGCTTCGACGAGGACGAGCAGATCGACCACGTCGCCGGGACGATGGGCGTCACCGAGTGGCTCGAACCCGTGCTGAGCTGGTTCGAACGCTTCGTGCATCCCTTCGAGGACCCGTCCGCCGGGCTGTCCTTCCTCAGCCCGTCCCGCGACGCGCGGGAGTCCGCCGAGTCGTGACCATGTGCGGCCAGTCGGCCACGAGTGGGTGCTTTCTCACGTGGCGGCGGCGTGGTCTGGATAATTTCGTCCGCATGACCGTGGAGCAGGCGACCCCCGGCGCCGCGCCGCCCTTCTACCACGCGCAGCCCGGCGCGGAGACGTCGCGGCAGCCGATGCAGAACACCACCCGCTACCTGTGCGCCGCCGCCTACCTGGACCGGCGGATCGGCGACCGCGTCATCGCCGAGTTCCTGGACGACGAGAACCGCGCCGTCGTCCCGTCCTACGGGTTCGACGTCGAGCCGGTGGTGCTGCACGCGCTGCGGGCGCGCCGCTACCGGCTCGTCCGCGACCTGGTCCTCTGCGGGATCTGGCTGGGCGCGCTGGTCTTCCTGCAGTTCCTCGCCGTCGGGTACTTCTTCGTCCTGCTGGTGCTGGCCGGCCTGGCGGCGGTCCCGTGGCGGCGGCTCGCCTGGGGGTGGCGGCTGGTCGGGGCCTGGGTCGGGTTCGGGGTGGTGACGTGGGCGGTGTTCGGCGTCCTGTTCGTCCTCGCGGGCGAGCAGTGGGCCGAGGACTCCGGGTTCAGCTCCTACGAGCAGGAGCGGGCGGAGGGGCCCCTTGAGGTTCTCCAGACGGACCTGGCCGTCCCCAGCCTGATCATCCTCACCCTCGCGCTGGCCCTGACGATCATCGGGCATCTCGCGGCCGTCTACGGGGTGCTGGCGCGCGACCTCGCGCCCGGCTCCGCCGCCGCGCCGCCGCGCACGTTCAGCGACCGGGTGACCCGGGTGCTCGCCCGCGTCCGGTCCGCGCAGCGCGGCAACGTGACGCTGCACTCGGGGACGAACCCGTTCATCGGCGCGGGCGACCTCACCTCGCCGTGGGCGCGGGCCTGGTCGATCGTCCTCGAACTGGACCGGCCCGCGGCCGGCCCCGTCGACCTCACCAAGGGCGCCAAGGGCGGCGACGACGACGGCGCGCCGCCGCGCGTCGATCCGATGACCATGCACCTGCGGGTCCGGGAGCGGCTGCACGCCATGCGGGACGAGCGGCCGCCCGGCCGGGCGGACGGCGCCGAGCCGCTGCCGCCGAACGAGCGGATCACCGCGCTGCTCACCGGCATGCACATCGCCGGACGCGGGGAGAGCGTGCGGCGGACCCGTCCGGCCGACCCGGCGAACGCGATCACGCTGCCGCCGCACCCGCTGATCGACCCGGCGAACGGCTGCCCGTTCTCGATGGCGACGCCGGAGGCCGCCGAGGCGCTCATCCGGCATCCGCAGTCGCACATCCGCTGCTTCCAGCGCGTCACCGTCGGCGCCCACGGGCAGGCGGTGCTCGGCCGGGACGGGCGGATCGTCGCGCCCGCCGAGGAGCAGGACATCTCCCTCACGGCTTTCGTGTACCTGGCGGTCGAGGGCCGGATGCTGTACGGGCACTTCGCGGCGACCGTCCTGCCGCCCGTCCGGCGCGAGTTCCGCGTCGTGGACCTGCTGCCCGCCTGGGGCACCGGGGGGCAGGTGCTGCGCGCCTTCGCCCGCGGGCGGCGCGGCCTGCTGCGCGCGATGGTGATGCCCGGCGTCCGGACGGCCGCGACCTGCTGGGCCGTGGTGCGCAGCCTGGTCGCGGCGACGGTCGCGCAGGCGTCGGCGCAGCGGCTGGTGCACGACTACGGCGCGCGGGTGAGCGTCCGGGAGCTGTGCGCCGCCGACGAGTTCGACACCTACGTCCAGGAGATGGACGCCGACAAGTACACCCGGCTGATCGAGTGGCGTGTCAACGAGGCGCTGCTGGACTACCTGGGCGACGAGTGCGGCCTCGACGTGTCGGCCTACCGGGCGCAGGCCGGCGTCATCATGAACGAGGGCGTCATCATGACGGGCGGCACCGTCAACGGGCAGGTCGCCGCTGGCGGCCGCGTCGACCAGCGGCAGGGCGGCGGCGCCCGCCGCGGCAACCCCTGACCTTCCAGTGGAGGCGGCATGAGCGAGCGCGGTGAGCGGGGCATCAGGATCGGCGGCAACGCCAACGTGTCCGGGCAGGTCGCGTCGGGCGACAACGTCACGCAGTACCAGCAGGCCGGCGGCGCCGGGCAGGCGGCGGACGTCGCGGCCGCGCTCGACCGCCTCGAACGGCTGCTGGCGGCGCACGAGGGCGAACTCGCCGAGCCGGGACGGGCCCGCCGCGACCTCGCCGACGTCCGCGAGGAGGCCGGTTCCGGCGACCCCGACGTCGAGCGGATGGAGGGCGCGCTCGCCCGGCTCAGCCGCCGCGTTGCGGGGGTGGCGGTGCTGGCGGAGGCCGCCGGCGCGCTCGGCGCCGCCCTCGGCGCGGGCGGCTGACACCCCCGGCCCGCCGGCGGTCGATGCGGCCCGCTCGCGGGCGGCCGATGCCCCGGGCGGGCTTAGATGTCGCTCTCGGTGCGGGCGGGGAGGCCGGCCTGCTCGGCGATCGGCGTCCAGTAGCCGATGAACTCGCTCTTGGCGCTGCTCGCCCGCTCGTTGACGTCCGAGACCTCGCCCTCGGACGGGCAGCCGGGCGCGACGTCGAGGTAGCGCTGGTTCGACTCGGTCGACGCCTCCAGCGCGCGGATCAGCGCGTCCCTCATCCGGGTGCCGTTCTGCATCGCGCCGACCTCCAGCTCGCGCGCCTTCTCCAGCTGGCCGCGCCGCTCGTCGAGGATGCGCTGCAGGCCGCTCGTCGTGCAGCCCTCCTCGACGACCGTGCCGAGCGAGGAGCGGGTCGCGCCCATCGCCTCCAGCAGCTCGTTCACGGCGCCGGCCTGCGCGTCGAGGTCGCCGGTGTCGCCGGTCTCGGACACCACGCCCTGCGTCGGCGGTGACGACTCCTGCGGCGCGGACTCCTGCACCGCGGCCGGCGGAGCCTCCGGATCGCCCGACCCGCTCGGCCAGAACACGATCGCGAGCGCCACGCCGAGCAGGACGACGGCTCCGGCCGCGCCCAGCAGGTACGGCAGCCTGCTCCTGCCCGGCGGCGGGGGCGGCTGCCAGATCGGCGGCTCCGCCCACGGCTCGGGCGGCTCGGCCCACGGCTCGGGGGACAGCTGGGTCGACCGCTCGTCCGACGGCGGCATCGGGGACGTGAAGTCGCCCGCGGGCTCCCAGGGGGTGGGGCTCTGCCCGGCCCACGGCGGCGGCAGCGGGTCGCGGGGGACGGGCACCTCGCCGAACGGGCCGGCGCCGGGTGTCGCGCCGAACGCGCCGGGCGGCTTCGCGAACGGGTCGCGGGCCGTGGCGTCGCGGGATGTCGTGTCGCGGGCCGTCGCGTCGTCGTCGGGCGGCAGGGGGGCGTTGCAGCGCATGCACGCCGGAGAGGACGACGTGGTGTCGGTCCCGCAGTTCGGACACCGCATGACGGCTCCCTGCCCCCGTGAAAACGATCGGTCACAAGATAACGCGCGAGCACCGGGTCGCGGCGGTTCGTCCCCGTTCGAGACCCGGCCGTAACCGGCCGTCACCGATCGTTACACGCGCTTCCAGCTGCGCTGCGGCTGGCCCGTCTGCTTCGCCACCGGGTTCCACAGGACGACGAACTTCTTCTTCGCCGAGGTCGCGCGCCGCTCCTGCGCCGCCCGGCCGGGCACGTGCGCCGCGCTCGGCTTCGGCTTGCCGTGGCACTTGCGCTGGTTCGCCTGCGCCCACCTCAGCAGGACCAGGTCGACCTGGAGGGACGCGTCCAGCGCCTCGGACAGCGAGCCGCGCAGCCGCTCCCCGTTCGCCAGCTTGTCGACCTTGAGGCTCTTGGTGCGGCCCAGCTGGTTCTGGCGGCGCTGCGCGACCTTCTGGAACCCCTGGATCGCCTGCGGCAGCGTCTTGCACTTGCCGGCCCGGCCGAGCGCCCCGGCGAGGACGCGGCGGGTGGCGACGCTGTCGTTCAGGACCCCGTTCAGCTCCGCGGCCTGCTGCTTCGTCTCGGGCGGGATCGTGTTCTTCTGCGCGACCTGCTGGCTGGACGGCGTCGCGGTCGGCGACGTGCTGGCGGACGAGTCGTCACCGGACGGCCACACGACGAACACCACGGCCCCGGCCGCGACCGTGACGAGCGCGGCGACGGCGGCGATGAGCGGCCTGCTCGTCCCGCTGCCGCCCTTCGAGCCGTGCGGCTGCTGCTGCTGGGGCGGGTAGCCGCCGTACTCGGGACCGCCGGGCCCCATCCCGCCCATGGGCCCCATGCCAGGCTGCTGCCCCATGCCGGGCTGCCCCATGCCGGGCTGCCCCATGCCGGGTTGGCCCATGCCCAGGCCGGGCTGGCCCATCTGGCCGCCCATGGCGCCCATCTGGCCCATCGGCGGGGCGCCCATGGGGGCGCCGGGGTCCATCCGGGTCTGGTCGAAGTCCCCGCCTCCGAACCCGCCCTGGAAGCCCGGGTTCATGGGTGCGGGCTGCATCGGGCCCGGGGCGAGCTGCGTGGCCTCGGGGTCCGGCAGGGCGGGCGGCTGCGCGGCGCCGGCCTGGCCGCCCCATACCTGCGTGGCGTCCGCGTCCGGCTCCTGCGGCCTGCGCGGCTGCGCGAACCACGACTCCGGGACGATCGACTCGGTCGGGCCGGTCGCGTCGGCGAGGCCGAACGGGTTCGCGCCGCCCCCTGCCGCGGGCAGCGCCGGCTTCTCGCTGGCGGGCAGCGCGGGCTGTGCGGACTGCGCCCCGGCGCCCCCGGCGCCCCCGGCGCCCCAGGCGGGCGGCGGGACGGTGCCGTAAGAGCCCGAGTCGTCCTCGTCAGGGTTGAACGTCCAGGCCGCGGTGTCCTCGGGGTCGGCGGCGGGCGGGGCCGCGGCCGCCGGCGGCTCGGGGGCCGTCGCCTGCGGTGACCCGGCCGGAGGCGACGCCGCGTACGGCGAGCCGGCCTGCGGCGTCGGAGACGCCGACATGGGGGAAGCCGGCAGCCCGCCCGGCGGCATCGCGCCCGGCGGCGCCGCGAAGTCCGGCAGGGCGGGCGGCTGCGGCTCCGGCGCCCAGGACGGCGTGGGCGGCGGCACCATCATCGTCCGGTCGCCGAGCCCGTCGGCGGCGCCGGCGCCCGGGGCCGGGTCCGCGACGGGCGCCGCGAGCGGTACCGCGGGCCCGACCGAGTACACGTCGATCGGCGCCGCGCAGTGCGAACACTTGCCGAGCGTCCCGGGCGTGTCATTACCGCACGTCGGACACTGCATCGCTCAGACCTCGCATTATCGCCGCTTTGCCACGCTTGCGGTCCTGGCCCGCCGGCCGGGACGGGCACCGCTTCCCCGCGAAACCAGCAGGGCTCCCGACAAAAGTAGTGGGTGCCGCCGTTCTCGGATGCGTGGACGGAAATCTGGCACACCGCAGTCGGAGGTCGCACCGAATCACGACATGTCAGGTCTGGTCAACAATGCCCCGATTGGTTTACACCGTCGCGTGTGATGATGCTCACATTGTGCACGGTCCCGCCGCGGGATGCCCGCGAACCCGCCGGTACGCCCCCAACGCGCCCGGACCGGTGCGTCCAGCGGCTAGGCTCGGAGCGGTTTTCCGGCGCATCCAGAGAAGACGGAGTCCATGAGCGATCTTCCGCTGCGTTCGCAGCTGGCCGTCGCGCTCGGTCGTACGGCCGCCAAGATGTCCCGAATGGCGGGCCGCGGGGACGGCTCGGTGATCGGCGGACGGGTCGGCCTCCGCCTCGACCCCGAGCTGCTGACCAGGCTCGCGAAGGACCGCAAGCTCGTCCTCGTCAGCGCCACCAACGGCAAGACGACGACGACCCGGCTGATCACCTCGGCGATGACGCCGCTCGGGGAGGTCGCCACGAACGCGTTCGGCGCGAACATGCCGACGGGCCACGTGTCCGCGCTCGCGTCCGCGCCGTCCGCCCGCTACGGCGTGCTGGAATGCGACGAGAAGTACGTCCCGATGGTCCTGCGGGAGACCGGGGCGAACCTCGTCGCGCTGATGAACCTGAGCCGCGACCAGATGGACCGGGCCGCCGAGATCTGGCTGCTGGCGGGCAAGTGGCGCCGCGCCCTGGAGGCGTCCCCGACCAGCCATGTCATCGCCAACTGCGACGACCCGCTCGTCACCTGGGGCGCGGCCACCGCCAAGAGCGTCACTTGGGTCGCCGTCGGTCAGCACTGGCGCGAGGACTCCTGGTGCTGCCCCGAGTGCGGCGGTCCCCTCGACCGGCAGGACACCGACGAGGACAGCGACTGGGCCTGCCGCCAGTGCCACTTCCGCCGCCCCCGCCCCGACTGGGCGCTGCGCGGCGACACCGTCACCGGGCCCGACGGCCGGGCGTTCTCGCTCGCCGGCCTGTCGCTGCCGGGCCGCGCGAACCGCTCGAACGCGCTGGTCGCGCTCGCGGTCGTCGCCCAGTTCGGCGTCCCGCCCGAGCAGGCCCTCCCGCTGCTGTCGCAGGTCACCTCGGTCGCCGGCCGGTACACGACGGTCGAGCACCAGGGCCGGTCGATCCGGCTGCTGCTGTCGAAGAACCCGGCGGGCTGGCTGGAGGCGTTCGACGTGCTGCAGCCCGCGCCCGGCCCGGTCGCGCTGTCGATCAACGCGCAGGGGCCGGACGGCCGCGACACGTCCTGGCTGTGGGACGTCGACTACCGCATCCTGCGCGGCCGCCCGGTCTGGGTCACCGGCGAGCGCCGCATCGACCTCGCCGCCCGGCTGGAGGCCGCCGACGTATCGTTCACCGTCGTGGACGACATCGACCAGGCGGTCATGGCCGTCCCGCCGGGGCACCTCGACGTGATCGCCAACTACACCGCCTTCCAGAACATCCGAACGAGGTACGGCCGTGTCGTCTGACCGCATCAAAATCGTCTGGATCTACCCGGACCTGCTCAGCACCTACGGCGACCAGGGCAACACGATCGTCCTGGAGCGGCGTGCGGCGCTGCGCGGCATCCCGACCGAGACCGTGAGCCTGCGCTCGGACGAGCCCGTCCCCGCCGACGGCGACATCTACCTGCTCGGCGGCGGCGAGGACCGCCCGCAGATCCTCGCGGCGCACCGGCTGCGCGGCGACGGCGGCCTCGCGCGCGCCGTCCAGTCCGGCGCGGTGGTCTTCGCCGTCTGCGCCGGCTACCAGCTGCTCGGCCACGAGTTCGGCGGCGAGGAGGGGCAGCCCGTGCCCGGCCTCGGCCTGCTCGACATCCGCTCCGGGCGCGGCGAGCAGCGCGCCGTCGGCGAGATCGTCGGGGACGTGGCGGCCGAGCTGAACGTCCCCCGCATCACCGGCTTCGAGAACCACCAGGGCGTCACGCAGCTCGGCCCGAACGCGCGGCCGTTCGCGAAGGTGCTGCACGGTGTGGGCAACGGCGGCGGCGACGGCTTCGAGGGCGCCTACAGCGGGCGCGTCCTCGGCACGTACATGCACGGGCCGGCGCTCGTCCGCAACCCCGGCCTCGCCGACCTGCTGCTGCGCTGGGCGGTCGGCCGCGAGCTGCAGCCGCTGGACGACTCCTGGGCGGGCCGCCTGCGCGAGGAGCGCCTGCGCGCCGTCGCCGGCTGACCCGCCGACCGGATCGGCCGGTTCCGGGCGGTTTTGGGTCTGGTCGGACGGTGGCGCCGGTGCCACCGTAGCGATCATGATCTGCTGCCGTCCGAGCCGCCGGGCCCTGCTCCGCTGGAGCGCCATCGCCGCGGGCGCGTCGCTGCTGCCCGGCACCGCGTGGGCGGACGGCGGCGCCGTCCGGCCGGTGAACCTCGAACTGGTCACCGTCACCGAGACGACGGCCGTCCTCACCTGGTACACCGGCGCCCCCGGAACGGACGACGGCCTGGGGCGCATGAGGCCCGCGCCGTCCGACGCGGAGGTGCTCTACGGGACGCACCCGTCCCGCCTGACGTCCGTCGCCCACGGCCCGTCCGGCACGCCGTACCACTACGTCGAACTGACCGGTCTCGAACCGGGACGCACGTACTACTACAAGGCGCGCTCGGCCGGGCAGGACGCGGCGCCGACCTGGCTGGCGTTCGGGACGGCGGCGGGCAGCCCGCAAGGCGAGGTGTTCGCGTTCACGACCCCGCAGCCGCCGCCCGGCCGCCACCTGTTCTCCATCGCCCTCTGCAACGACCTCCACCTGGGCGAGACGGTCGCTGGCCTCGTCGGACAGCTCCCGTGGATCAAGGGCATCGAGCAGGTGCCGGGCCATCCGCCCTATCCCGAGGTGATGGCGAAGGCCCTGATCGCGGACGCCCGGAGCCGGGGCGCGTCCTACCTCCTGGCGGCCGGGGACGTCTCCAGCGAGGCGGCCCCCGCCGACCTCCAGAGCGCCAAGAGCATCCTCGACACGTTCGGCACCCTCGGCGGCGACTACCTGGTGGCGCGAGGCAACCACGACCGCGCCCATGCGGGGACGCCCTACGGCGGCTGCACGCCCGGTTCCTGGCAGGGGAACGACTGCTTCAAGGACGCCTTCTTCCCGTCCGGCCGGACGTACTTCTCACGCGACCTGCGCGGGCTGCGCGTCATCGGCCTCGACACCTACGACAAGCCGGGCGACGGCGGCGACTCCGGCGGGCTCTCCGCCGGCCAGCGGGCCTGGTTCGAGGCGGAACTGGCGAAGGAGCCGGACCGGCCGACCCTCGTCTTCGGCCACCATCCGCTCTTCACCGAGAACGACCCGCTCGCCATCACCGGCGCCCATTCGCTGGACGCGGGCCAGTCCCTGCGCATCCTCGCGGCCTACAACCGCACGCCCGGCGTGTTCCTGCACCATGCCGGGCACACGCACCGCAACCAGCGCTCGACGTTCCCTCTGGCGCCCCGCGTCGTCCAGCAGGAGGTGGGAGCGGTGAAGGAGTACCCGGGCGGTTTCACGCTCCTGCGGGTCCACACCGGCGGCTACGCGCTCAACTTCTACAAGACGCGCGGCGACGAGGCGCGGGCCTGGAGCGAGCGCAGCCGCCAGGAGCTGTCGGGCCAGTGGCCACAGCTCTCCCTGGGGAACCGTCCGGCCGACCGCAACACCGTCGTCACCCGGGACCTTTCGGGCCTCGGCTAGTCGGTCTTGCGGGCGACGCCGGCGTAGCACCACTGGCGCTCGGCGCCGGGCGGGATGGTCGTGCGGGGATCGGGGCGCCACAGCGACAGCGTGGTGAGGCCCGGTTCCACGAGATCGAACCCGTCGAACAGCCGCATCACGTGGTCGCGGCTGCGCAGGGTGATCTGGTAGGTGGCCTTCTCGTACACCGCGCCCGCCTCCCGGACCCGGCTGTCGGCGTCGAAGTCGGCGGTCACGTGCGACACCGCCAGGTAGCTGCCGGGGGCCATGACGGAGCGGAGCCGCGCCACGATGCCGGGCGGGTCGGCCTCGTCGTCGATGAAGTGCAGCACCGCCAGCATCAGCACCGCGACCGGCCGGTCGAAGTCGATGAGGTCGTTCAGCTCGCGGTCGGCCAGGATGTCGTCCGGCCGCCGGGCGTCGCCCTGGATGACGGTCACCTCCGGCGTCCCGGCAAGCAGCGCGCGGCCGTGCGCGAGGACGACCGGCTCGATGTCGACGTACACGACGCGGGCGTCCGGGGCGACCTGGTGCGCGATCTCGTGGACGTTGCCCTGCGTGGGCAGCCCGGAGCCGATGTCGATGAACTGCCGGATCCCGGACTCGGCCAGCAGGCGCACCGCGCGGCGCAGGAAGGCGCGGTTCTCCCGCGCGAGGAACGGGGTGTCCGGCGCGTGCCGGACGACCTCCTCCACGGCCTCCCGGTCGGCGGCGTAGTTGTCCTTGCCGCCGAGCAGGTAGTCGTACATCCGCGGGACGTTCGGCGTCGTCGGATCAACGATGTCCAGTGTCTTCTCCCCCGTCCTGCCGGGGCCGGACGATTTTCTGCCCGGCATATCGCGAACTATGCACGAACATGTAAGCATTGTGATCAACTCCGTAACAACCGAAACGACCATCCTGACGGCGGGAGAGCGCAAATGCGACGCGACGGAGCCACCCCCTCGCAGATCCCCGGACCGGCCGCGGAAAATGACGGCGCCGCGGCCATCGCGGCGGCCGGCGGGCTGCACAACTACCAGTTGGAACTGCACGCGGAGTACGGGCCGGTGGTGCGGTTCCCGCTGCCCGGCGCGGACGTGGCGGTGTCGGTCGCCGACCCCGTCCTGCTGGAGGCCACCGCGAAGATCGACAAGCGGCCGGAGAAGCTGTTCGAGTTCCTCGCGCCGCTGCAGGAGGCGGGCAACCTGCAGACGATCCCCGCCGACGAGCACGGCCCGTGGCGGCGGACGATGCTGTCGGTGCTGGCCGGGCGGCCGTCGCACGAGGCGCACTTCGCGCAGTTCACCGCGCTGGCGACCGAGATGGCCGACCGCTGGGCGGCCGCCGCGGGGCCGGTCGTCCTGCAGCGGGACCTGAGCGCGCTGTCGCTGCGCATGATCTGCCGCTACGCGCTCGGCAGCGGCCTGGAGGACGAGGAGTCCGCGGGCCGCGTGGTGGAGGCGTTCGAGACCGTCCTCACCGAGTACATGGGCTCGCCGGGCCCGGCGAGCGCGCAGGCCGAGGAGGCCCTGGCCTACCTGCGCGGGACCGTCGACGACGTCCTCGCCGCCCACCGCGACCGCGGCACCGGCGAGGCCGAGCGCAGCGACATGATCGCGGCGCTGGCGGCGTCCGGCGAGTCGCCGGCGCGGATCCGCGACACGGTGCTGATGACGATGCTCGCCGCCCACCACACCACCGGCGTCGCGATCTCCTGGACGCTGTACCTGCTGGCCCGGCACCCCGACGTGGCCAAGCGCGTCGCGGACGAGGTGGACGGCGTCCTCGGCGACCGGGCCGCGCCCGGCTACGCCGACCTGAAGGCGCTCACCGAGCTGGACATGGCCCTCAAGGAGGCGATGCGCCTCTACCCGCCGGGGCCCTACGGAGCGCGTGAGGCCACCGAGGACGTCGTCCTCGGCGAGTACACCGTGCCCGCCGGGACGACGATCTTCTACCCGTTCTGGGCCGTCCACATGAACCCCGAGTACTGGCCCGACCCGCAGGTCTACGACCCGGAGCGGTTCACCCCGGAGGCGTCCGCCGGCCGTCCGCGGCTCGCCTACATCCCGTTCGGGCTCGGCCCGCGCAGCTGCGAGGGCGCGACGCTGGCGATGGTGGAGGCCGAACTCGTCCTGGCCGTCCTGCTGAAGCGGTTCCGGTTCGAGCTCGCGCCGGGGCAGACGATCACTCCCATCGAGCGCTTCGTGCTGTGGGCGGCCGACGACATCGCGATGAACCTGACTCCGCGCGAAACGGCGCTGTGACCGGTGCCATATTGAATCGTCAACCAATTCCGCGCGGGCCGGTAATTGACGCGGTCGGCCTTTCGAATCGGTCGAGCGGGCCGCTTTCCGGCCCGCCGTAACGGTGGCCTTGAGCGACCGGTCCCGGCCCGGCGATCCGGCCCTCTTCTGGACGGCCGAATCTCCCAGGTACCTACTATCCCGGTGCAGTTGGCGTCGCCGTCGTCGCAAGAGACGGCAGTGAGGAGCGGGAACCGATCATGATCGTGGTAACGGGTGCGACCGGGAACGTCGGACGGCCGCTGGTGCGCGCCCTGGCGGAGACGGGGGAGCGGGTGACGGCGGTGTCGCGGGGCACACCGGTCGACCTGCCGGACGGAGCCGTGCACGTCCGGGCCGACCTGTCCGAACCGGAGACCCTGCGGCCCGCGTTCGACGGCGCCGAGACGCTGTTCCTGCACGACGGCGGCGCCGGCGGCCAGCGGCTCGGCTCGTGGGCCATCCTGGAGGCGGCCCGCGATGCCGGCGTGCGGCGCGTCGTCCTGCTCTCGTCGCAGGGCGTGGCAACCCGGCCGGAGTCGCCCTCGCACGGGGGCATCATGGCGGCGCGCGAGGAGGTGGTCCGCGAGTCGGGCCTCGCCTGGACGATCCTGCGCCCCGGCGTCTTCGCGTCCAACGCCTACAGCTGGGCGGAGCAGGTGCGCGCCGAGCGGACCGTCGCCGCGCCGTTCGGCGACGTCGGCATCCCGGTGATCGACCCGGTGGACATCGCGGCGGTCGCGGCCGCCGCCCTGCGCCGGGACGAGCACGTGGGCCGGGTCTACGAGCTGAACGGGCCGGCCGCCGTCACGCCCCGGCAGCAGGCCGCGGCGATCGGCGCGGCCCTCGGCGAGCCGGTGCGGTTCGTCGAGCTGACCCGGGCGCAGGCGCTCGCGCGGATGCCGGCGTTCGTGCCGGCGCCGGTCGTCGACACCTTGCTGCGGATCCTCGGCGAGCCGAAGCCCGCCGAGTTGCGGCTCAGCCCCGATGTCGAGCGGGTCCTCGGCCGGGCGCCCCGCTCCTTCGAGGAGTGGGCCCGCGCCAACGTCGCGGCCTTCCAGTAGGGGACGGTGCGGCGCGGCGACCGGAGGCCGGGTCGCCGCGCCACAAGAGCGGTGTGCCGGTCAGGCGCTGCAGGAGACCGTCGGCCACGTCCACGTGCCGTTGGTCTGAAGGGTCACGCCGAAGTCGTCGCCGTTGCCGTTCGGCCGCGCCGTCATGACCTGGCCGCTGGAGTCCCAGCTCGCCGCGGTGTTCCAGGTAGCGATGATCTTCTCTGGGGACGGGACGTTCATCGTCACGGTCCAGTTGCTGGAGCCGGACACCGAGACGTTGAGGTTGTACCGGTCGCTCCACTTCTGCCCGGCCGACAGCGTCGCGGTGCAGCCGCCGGTGCCGCCGCCCCCACCGCCTCCGCCTCCGCCCCCGCCCCCGCCTCCGCCGGAGCCGCCGACCGTGATGTTGGAGCTGCCGCTGCTCTGGTAACCCTCGGTCGCGAGGATCATGTAGTAGTTGAAGCTGCCCAGGTTCATGCCCTTGCTCGCCCAGGCGTCGAAGTGGTTGCCGGTCGTGATGGTCCCGCCCGTCCGCTTCGACTGCCGGACGCTCCAGTACTGCTGGAAGGTCTTGGTGCCCTCGACGGACGGCGCGTTGTACCGCGTCGTCTGGTAGATGTCGTAGGTGCCGCCGTCGCTGGTGACGGTGCCCTTGTAGGTTCCGGTGGGCCGGTAGGTGCCCCAGTTGTCGACGATGTAGTACTCGACGAGCGGGTTGGACGTCCAGCCGTAGAGGGCCAGGTAGGCGTTGCCGGACGGGTTGAAGCTGCCCGAGTAGGCAACGCTCCTGCGGCCGCCGTTGCTCCACCCCTTGCCGGCGACGAAGTTGCCGACGTTGCTCCAGTTCATGCGGTAGTTGCCGCCGGAGCCGAGGGTCATCGAGGTCGACCCGCCGCCGTCCGTCCAGAAGGAGTAGTAGTAGCCGTTGTTCGTGCCGGTCTGGTTCGTGGTGATGGTCGTGTCGGCGCTGGCGGTGCCGGGCAGGAGCGCCGTGGCCGTCGCCAGCGCCACGGCGCAGGCGCCGATGACGGGCTTGGTGCGGATGAGCGTCGCGGGGCGGCGTCCGCGGCCCTGCGGGGTGCTGCTGATGGGCGCGCTCTTCATGGGGGTGGGTCCTTACTCGTGACGCGGGCGGGGCGGCCGGGCCAGCGCTGGACGACCCGGTCGGTCGCCGGGGGGCGGGGGGATCGATCGGCGGGAGCGGGAGTCGGGGCCGTCCCGCGAGGGGACGGCCCGAGGACGTGCGCCGGACGGGGTGGCCCGGGTCGGCGGTGCCGCGCGGGGTGGTCGAGGCCCGTCGATGGCGCCAGTGTTCGTCCGCCCCCGGCGGCATGTCAACAGTTTCGGAAACCTTTCGAAGCCCCCGCTCGCGTTCACCTCACCTTTCGCCTGGTCGGCGAACGCCTCGCCGACCACAGTCCAAATTCCTGGACAGGTGGGACGGAATCATGATCGGCGGCAAGTCGTCCGCTCCGAAACTTTCTGCGCCGCCGAGCCGAGTTTCGACCACCCGCGCGAGGACGTCCCGGCGGTCACGGACTCACCCGGAGACCGGTTGGAAGCTCCACTGCCCATCTCTACGAGATCGCGTGGCTAAGCCTCTGCCGCTCCTTGGGTGAGGGCGGCTATGCCGTCCAGGACGCGGTCGAGGCCGAAGACGAACTCGGCGTCGCCGTCGTCCCATTCGTCGTTCACGGCTCCGGCGGCCATGGCGGCGGAGACGGCGGGGAAACGGACCGGGTCGATCACGCGGGCGAGCGTCGTGGCGTAACGCGCGGCCTGGTCGGGCCCGGCGGCGCCGACGGCGATCGACAGGCCCGCCCATTGCCGGACGTACCCGGACAGCAGCATGACGACCGACAGCTTCTCGGACTCGGCCAGGCCCGTACCGTCGAGGCAGGTGAGGCCGCGTTCCAGCCAGGCGATCTGGTTCGGCATGAGCGGAGGCCCGCTGACGGGCATCTGCAGGACCCACGGGTGCCTTCTGAGTGCGTGCAGGATGGCCCAGGCCCATTCGGTCAGCCCAGCGCGCCAGTCCTTGTCCGCAGGCGCCTCGGGCGGGTGCGCGTAGGCGGCGTCCTGCATGAGGTCCAGCAGGTCGTCCTTGGCCGCGACATAGCGGTAGAGAGCCATGGTCGACACGCCGACCTCCTTGGCCACACGTGCCATGGACACCGCTGCCAGCCCGTCGGCGCGGGCGACGTCCAGGGCCGCCTGGACGATCTGCGGCAGGCTCAGCCCCGGTCTGGGCCCCTTGCCGGGACGATCCCGCAGCCCCCAGGCCAACGCGATGCCGACGGGGATCTCCGGTTCCTCGATGTTGACCACCTCCGTGGATCTGTGTATAGCATACGCATCTAGGTATACGTCATACGCAGTAGCGTGTATCTCATACACAGAGGAGGCTTCATGAAGGTGCTCATCTCCGGCGCGAGCGTCGCCGGTCCCGCCCTGGCGTACTGGCTGCGCCGCCACGGCTTCGCGGTGACCGTGGTGGAGCGGGCCGCCGGGCCGCGTCCCGGCGGTTACAAGGTGGACTTGCGCGGGGTGGCGGTGGAGGTGGCGCGGCGTATGGGGGTCCTCGACGAAGTGCGGCGCCGGTCGACCGACATCCGGGGCGGGACGTGGCTGAACGGCGCGGGCAAGACCATCGCGACCCTCGGACCGGACATGATCGGATTCCGCGATCCCGGAGACCTGGAGATCATGCGCGGGGACCTGGCGGAGATCCTTCATGACCTCACCCGCGACGAGGCCGAGTACGTCTTCGGCGACGCGATCACCTCCCTCACCGACGCGGACGGCGGGACGCGCGTGACGTTCCAGAACGCGGCGCCGCGTACGTTCGACCTGGTGGTGGGAGCCGACGGCCTGCACTCCGGCATCCGCGCGCTGGCCTTCGGCCCCGAGTCGCAGTTCACCCACAGCCTCGGCCTGGGCGTGGCGGTCTTCGGCGTCCCGGGCAACCTGGATCTCGACCGCTGGGAGATGGTCCTGTCGGCCGCCGGGCACGTGGTGAACGTCTACAGCGTGGGGGCGGCTGCCGAGGCCAAGGCTCAGTTCTTCTTCCCCGCGCCGAGCCGGCCCGTCGACCGGCATGACGTGGCGGCGCAGCAGCGGGTCGTCGCGGAGGCGTTCGCCGGGCACGGGTGGGAGGTGCCGCGGTTGCTGGCCGCGATGCCGGCGGCGAGCGACTTCTACTACGACACCCTGGCGCAGGTACGCATGGACTCCTGGTCACGCGGGCGCGCGGTGCTGCTGGGCGACGCCGCGTACTGCCCTTCGCCCGCGTCCGGACAGGGCACCGGCATGGCCCTCGTCGGGGCGTACGTTCTCGCCGGAGAGCTGGCCGCCGCCCAGGGCGACCACCGGGTCGCCTTCGCGCGGTACGAGCAGGAGATGCGAGAGTTCGTGGAGCTGAACCAGCGGCTGGGCCGCACCGCAGCCAAGGGCATGGTGCCCGCGTCCCGTAGCCGCGCGCGCTTGCAGGGCCTCATGATGCGGATGGCGCCGCACATGCCGGGCAAGGCGCGGATGATGGAGGCCATCATGAAGCCGATCCGGGAAGCGGCCAACGGCATCCAGTTGCCCGACTATCCGGCCGCGGCAGGCTGGAGTCGTCAATCACCCCAGGTCAAAGCACCGGCGAACATGCCGAATCCGTAGCGCTCCCAGGTTTTCGCCGATCAAGGTCTCCCGCCGGGTGGCCGGTTCACCTGGTCTCTGGTGGCGCCGGAGAGTCGGGCGTAGCCGGTGACGACGGCCTCCAGTTCCGCCGGGTCGATGACGTCCGCGAGGCGGGTGAAGCCGTCGGGGGCGCGGCGTTCGACCTCGTCGATCACGTTCTCCGGGCCGCCCTCGCGGTTGCGGAGGACGACCTCGCGGGTGACGGGCAGGCGCTCGTCCTGGTAGGCGCGCAGCGCCGCGGCGGGGTCGCCGGGACGGCCGGCCAGGTGGCCGCTGAGGCTGGTCGCGTCCATGATCGCCTGGCCGGCGCCGTTGGAGCCCATCGGGTACATCGGGTGGGCGGCGTCGCCGAGCAGCGTCACGCGCCCGCGCGTCCAGTGGGGGAGCGGGTCGCGGTCGCACATGGGGAACTCGAAGCACTCCGGGGCCGCCTTGACCAGGGCGGTGTGGTCGAGGAGCGGGGCGCGGAAGCGGGCGGCGAGCGCGCCGAGGGACGCGGTGGCGGCGCGGCGGGACCAGTCCTGGCGCTGCGGCGCCGGGTCGCCGGGGCGGCCGGTGCGCTCGCAGATCGCCCAGTTGGTGAGCTTCGTGCCCGGACGGCGGCCCGGCGCGATGGGATAGACGACCAGTTTGGCCTCGGTGCCGCCCGCGATGACCATGCGGCGTCCGCCGCCGAATTCCGGCCATTCGGCGGCCCCGCGCCACATCATCACGCCATTCCAGAGCGGCGGGCCCTCGTCGGGGAAGAGGATCGCCCGGACGGTCGAATGGATTCCGTCCGCGGCCACCAGCACATCGCCGTGGGCCGTCGTTTCACCGGCAGGGGTCGTGAAATGGGCGGTGACGCCGTTCTCGTCCTGCTCGACATCGACCAGCCGGTGCCCCGTCCGGACCGCGTCGCCGCCGAGCCGCTCGCACACCGCCCGGTACAGCTCGCCCTGGAGGTGCCCGCGGTGCAGGCTGATCTGCGGGTAGGCGAACCCGGCCGCGCGCCCGCAGCTCCGGCGCATGATCTCCTGGCCCAGCCGGTGGGTGTAGACCAGCTCGTCGGGAGCGCTGCCCACGGCCTCCAGCCGCTCCAGAAGCCCCAGTTCGGCCAGCTGCTTCACCGCGTTCGGCAGCATGTTGACGCCGACGCCCAGCTCGCGGATCCGCTCGCTCTGCTCGTGGACGACGCAGTCGATCCCTTTATGGTGGAGCCTTAATGCAGTGACAAGCCCGCCGATTCCGGCACCCACGATGACGACTCGCATGCCTGTGAGCCTGCCATCCCGGTGGTCATGCCGAAAGGCGCCCGGCGAATTGTCCGGCCGCGGATTACTGGATGGAGGCCAGCCCCTTCTGCAGATCCTCCCTGTTCATCGCCGGCTGGATCTCGACCTTGGCGCCGAGCTCCTGGAACAGCGGCTCGACGACGGTCGGCAGCGTCGAACTGTCCCGCATGTCGAAGACGACCGTGCAGGACCGCGAGCCCTGGCTGGCGCAGAAGTACGCGGCCTCCGGGTCGAGCCTGTCGAACAGCGACTGGACGATCTCCGGCATCCTGCCGCTGCTGATCGCCTCGTTCGAGCGCTCGGTGTCCATCACCGCTCGCAGCATGACGCGCATCGCCCCGCTCCCTCCTCGCGCCCGGGCCGGCCCGGCCCCTGGTCCGCGCTCACTGGAGCCCGGTGCGATCCCTCCCAATCTCCTGCGCCCGACCTGGGCGGACAACCGCGCGCACGTCTCGTCGCGGCACATTTGAGGGAGATTCCTCCCGGGGGCCGGGCCGCCGTCAGGCGCGGGAGAAGCGGGCGCCCCAGGCGTGCAGCCGGGTGCGCAGCTCGGGCGGCTCCACGACGTGGATGTCGGCCTCGACCGAGCCCAGCGCCATGATGGGCCATTCCAGGGAGTCGCCGGTCATCCGGACGCGGCACCGCTCCCCGTCCACCTCCTCGACCGTGCACCAGCGGCCGATCAGCTTCCGGACGGCCGCGGCCGGGGCGTCCACCAGGACCTCGATCCGGTAGGGGCGCGGCATCTCCTGCAGGCCGCTGCGGACGAACTCGGCGGCGTCCGCGGCGGGCAGCTCGCGGGGACGGAACCGGGCGCCGGTCGGCTCGGGGGCGCTCAGCCGGTCCAGCCGGAAGTTGCGCCAGTCGTGCCGGCCCAGGTCGTAGGCGACCAGGTACCAGCGGCGGCCCAGGCGGACGAGGCGGTGCGGCTCGGCCTCCCGGCCGGTCCCGGTCCCGTCGGCGGCGGTGTAGGAGAAGCGGAGGCGCTCGCAGTCCCGGCAGGCGAGCGCGATCACCGTGAGGACGCCCGGGTCGATGCCCTCCTCGGCGGAGCCGTCCCAGGTGGCGGGGACGGTCACCGCGCGCAGCGCGTCCACCTGGCGGCGCAGCCGGGCCGGCATCACCTGCGCCACCTTCGCCAGGACCCGCACCGACGCCTCGGCGATGCCCTCCACCCGCGTCGCCGCCTGCAGGCCCACGGCCAGCGCGACGGCCTCCTCGTCGTCGATCACCAGCGGCGGCAGCGCCGCCCCGGCGGCCAGCTGGTAGCCGCCGTCGACGCCGCGCGACGCCTCGACGGGGTAGCCCAGCTCGCGCAGCCGGTCGACGTCCCGGCGCAGGGTCCGGACGGAGACGCCGAGGCGTTCGGCGAGTTCCCCGCCCGGCCAGTGCCGGTGGGTCTGGAGCAGGGACAGCAACCGAAGGGTCCGGGAGCTCGTGTTCGCCATGTTCTCCAGTCTCCCGCAATTGCGGTCAGGAAGTGGCCGCAATGCCATCTAGCGTGGTACTCACCGGAACGAACGAACTGAAGGCGGAGGCATGAGCATGAGCGAGCAGACCCCGACCACGGCCACCGGCGAGCGCGCCGACCTGCTGGCGACGCTGGCCGGCGCCCGCCACTTCCTGCGCTTCACCGTCCGCGGCCTCACCGACGAGCAGGCGGGCCTGCGGACGACCAAGAGCGAGCTGTGCCTCGGCGGCCTCATCAAGCACGTCACCTCGGTCGAGCGGAACTGGGCGTCCTTCATCGTGGAAGGCCCGTCCGCCATGGGCGACTTCACCGAGATGACCGAGGAGGACTTCCAGCAGCGGGCGGACGAGTTCAAGATGCTGCCCGGCGACACGCTGCAGGGCGTCCTCGACGCCTACGAGGAGGCGGCCCGCCGCACGGACGAGCTCGTGGTGAGCCTGCCCGACCTGGACGCCCTCCAGCCGCTCCCGAAGGCCCCGTGGAACACCGAGACGCATTGGTCGGCCCGCCGCGTCCTCACGCACATCGCGGTCGAGACGGCCCAGCACGCCGGGCACGCCGACATCATCCGCGAGTCCCTCGACGGCGCGAAGAGCATGGGCTGAGCCCACCCGCCCGGCGGGGGCGGTCAGCGGTGGGCGGGCTCCTCGTCGCGCGGCTCCTTGTCGCGGCGCTTGCGCAGGGAGCCCGCCTTGGCCTTCTCCTCCGGGTGGGCGTGGACGCGGACGAGGCTGGCGGCCGTCGTGAAGAGCAGGATCGCCAGGATCACGCCCAGCGACAGCGTGGTCGGCACCTTGGGGATGGACTCGCTGACGTCCTCGTGCAGGAACTGCAGGATCAGCTTCGCGCCGATGAACGCCAGGATCACCGACAGGCCGATCGACAGGTACACCAGCCGTTCCAGCAGGCCCTCGATGAGGAAGTAGAGGGCGCGCAGGCCGAGCAGCGCGAACGCGTTGGCGGAGAAGACGAGGAACGGGTCCTTGGTGACGCCGAACACCGCGGGGATGGAGTCCAGCGCGAACAGGACGTCGGTGCTGCCGATCGCGACGAAGACGATCAGCAGCGGCGTCATCACGCGCTGTCCGTCCTCGTGGGCGAGCATCCGCCCGCCGTGGAAGCTCTCGCTCACCGGCAGGATCTTGCGGGCGCGGCGGACGAGGAAGGTGTCCTCCACGTCCGGCTCCTCGTCGCGGTGCCGGACGAGCTGCACCGCCGTCCAGATCAGGATCAGCCCGAAGATCAGGAAGGTGAAGGAGAACAGGCTGATCGCGGCGGCGCCGATCGCGATCAGCACGGCCCGCAGCAGCAGCGCGGCGCCGATCCCGAACAGCAGCGTCTTCTGCTGGTACTCGGGCGGCACCGCGAATCGGCCCATGATGATCACGAAGACGAAGAGGTTGTCGACCGACAGGCTCTTCTCGACCAGCCACCCGGAGAAGTACTCGGTGCCGCCGGTCGACCCGCCGAGCGC
The DNA here is from genome assembly GCF_013364275.1 of Actinomadura sp. NAK00032. Lineage (NCBI taxonomy): Bacteria > Bacillati > Actinomycetota > Actinomycetes > Streptosporangiales > Thermomonosporaceae > Actinomadura > Actinomadura sp. NAK00032. Next base: position 1,292,821 of record NZ_CP054932.1, read on the forward strand.
CCACACGGCGAGGCCGAACAGGATCGCGACGCCGATGTAGAACACCGACCAGAACGTGGCCTCCTTGATGTGCACCGCGTGCGGCCGCCGGACGGCGACGAAGAAGTCGAGGACGAACAGCGCGGCGATCAGTCCGATCGTCGCGCCCCAGGCCCATAGCGGTACGTCGAGCATCCGGCCGGCTCCTCCTGAACGGGTGTCCGGTGACCTATATCCGTTCTGCGCCGCTTCTACCGCGCGTCCGCCGTGCCCGGAGCGGCGTCCCCGGCCGACGAACGACTCAGGCGCGTCTGAGTAGTTGCGCCGATGCGGCCGGACGCGGCCCGAAGCGAAGCTTGCCGGCATGGACACCTCCCGCTGGCGCCCGCCCGCCCTCGCCGCCAAGGCGGCCCTGGCCGCCCTGCTCGCGCTCGCCGTCGCCTTCCCCGAATGGGACCGGTTCGCGGACAAGGCGATGGGCGTGCGCGTGGCCGCCTACCCCGCCGCCGTCATGCTCGTCACCCTCGTCTGGGCGCTGCGCGGCCGGGGCGGGCGCTTCCCGTGGGACCTCGACCTGCTCGTGACGCTCCCGTTCCTCGTGGACGTCGCCGGGAACGCCGCCGACCTCTACGACACCGTCGGCTGGTTCGACGACGCCTGCCACTTCGGGAACTGGGCGCTGCTGAGCGCCGCGGCGGGCGTCGCGCTGCGCCGCTGGGGCGGCCTCCAGCCGTGGGCGATGGCGCTGACCTGCTCGGGGGCCGGCGCCATCGCCGCGATCCTCTGGGAGTTCTTCGAGTACGGCGTCTTCATCCTCGACACGCCCGAGACCGTCACGATCTACCGCGACACGATCGGCGACCTCATGCTCGGCCTCACCGGCGCCACCCTCGCGGGCCTCGCGCTCGCCCTGCGCGCCCGTGCGGGCGGATCAGTAGACGAGGGCCTGCACGTCGTCGAGGGTGATCTCCTCGACGAACGTGGGGGCGCCCGCGATGCGGATGCCGGGCAGGACGTCGTCCGGGCCGATGTCGCGGCGGGCCGCGCACTGGGTGCACAGGGTGACGCGCCCGGTGGTGAGGACGACGGTGAGCAGGTCGTCCAGGCCGGTGGCGTGCGGCAGTGAGAACTCGGCGGCCCGCCCCGGCAGCGCGAACCACGCCGACTCCCCGGTGAGCCACAGCGAGACCGGGACCCCGCTCGCCGCGGCGGCCGCCGCCACCGTGAACGCCTGGTTGCAGCGCTCGGGGGCGTCCGCGCCCGCCGTCACTTTGATCACGAGTGGTCTCGCCATATCGGCACTCTAGTTCCGGACGGTGCCCGTAGCATCGGGCGGTGTGGGTGGCATGGTGAACGCGGGGATCCTCGTCCTCGCCCTCGGTCTCATGGCGGTCGCCGCCGTCCTCCTCGTGATCCGGCTCGGCCGGCTGAAGTAGGAGGGGCGGCGCCGGCCGGTCGAGTGCGGGCCGGTCAGTCCATGACGTGGAAGACGCCGACGACGGCGGCGCAGGCGGCGAAGATCGCCGCACCGCCCCCGTAGCCGATGCCCATGAACAGCACGGCGCGGCGCCGGTACTCCTCGCGGGTCCGGGTGCTGACGGCGTACTGGCCGGTCTCCTTGTCCTTGCCGATCGTCCCGGTGCCGGTCGACGTGCCGAGGACGTAGAGGGGCTGGTGCGCGGGCAGGATCCACTCCTCGTAGTGGTACTCGGCGACCTCCCCGTCCAGGCCGGGGAGCTGCCCGCTGTCGGGGCGGCGCTCGTCCATCGACCGGACGGCCCCGTCGACGGCGGCGGTCGCGGGGTCGATGGCGAGGCGGCCCGTCTTGTCCTCCAGGTGGAAGGGCGTCTCGGACTTCTTGTCGATGAAGACCGTCTTGCCCGTCCCGGTCTTGGCGGTCGCCTTGGCCATGTACCAGGCGCACGGCCGGCCGGAGAAGGGCGCGGCCTGGACGGCGACGGCCGTCCCGCTGACCTGGCACGGGACGCCGGCCGGCAGTGCGGCGGCCTCCGCGCAGCTCGCCACCGCGGCCCGCCGGAGGTTGCGGTAGCGGATCCGCCAGACCCAGCCGGCGGCCAGCAGGGCGGCGGCGATGAGCAGCGGGACGAGCAGCGCACCGGTGATGTTCGACACGCTCACATGATGGGAGCGGGACGCGGGCGCGCCCAGGGACGCCGGTCCCCTCCGGAGCGGGACGCGGAGGGCGGCGCGCGCCGCTACGCTCGGTGTCCATGGACGTTCCTGAGCTGCACCCGGACCTTGAGCCCCTGAAGTTCCTTCTCGGCACCTGGGAGGGCGCCGGCGTCGGCGGCTATCCGACGATCGAGTCGTTCAACTTCGGCCAGGAGCTGTCCTTCACCCACATCGGGAAGCCTTTTCTGGTCTACGCGAGCCGCACCTGGATGATCGAGGCGGACGGCACGCTCGGGCGTCCGCTGGCGGTGGAGACGGGGTACTGGCGGCCGCGCCCGGACCACCAGGTCGAGGTCACGCTGGCCCATCCGACCGGGATCGTCGAGATCTACGTCGGCGACGTGGCGTTCAACCGGGTGGAGCTGCACACCGACGTCGTGGCGCGCACGGAGTCGGCCAAGGAGGTCACCGGCGGGCACCGGCTGTACGGGCTGATCGGGGAGGACCTCGGCTGGGCGTACGACATGGCGGCCATGGGGCAGCAGCTCCAGTCGCACCTGTCGGCGCAGCTCAAGAAGGTGTCCTGAGGGCCGGCAGGCCCGGAAAATGAACGATCCCCGGACCTTCCCGCCGGGTGGCGGGGCGATGGACAGGACGGGTCCATCGGTCCGGGGACCGGGTAACTGCCTGGTATTCGCCGGTCACCGTCGCGACCGGCTCCGCCGCCCAGGGGGCGGCGGTCCGAGGCGGAACGGCGACTAGCGGACAGCCACCTCGCGAGTCCTACAATCAACCATTGCTTGGACCACCTCCTTTCGCGCGTACCCCGCACGTTATGTGAGGGCGCACGGTGAGGCAAACAAGTTTTCCGAGGGCTGAATCCGGCCCGGGGGCGGGCCCGCCGGGCGGGTTCTAGACTCGGTGCATGGTCGAGTCGTGGCAAGAGGAGCTGCGGGCCAAGGGGTACCGGGTCACCCCTCAGCGCCAGCTGGTCCTCGAAGCGGTCACCAACCTGGAGCACGGGACCCCCGAGGAGATCTGCACCGAGGTGCAGCGCACCGCGCGCGGCGTGAACATCTCCACCGTGTACCGGACGCTCGAACTCCTGGAGGAGCTCGGGCTCGTCAAGCACGCCCATCTCGGGCACGGGCCGCCGAACTACCACCTCGCCGCCGAGGCCGAGCACATCCACCTGGTGTGCCGGGGCTGCCACACGGTGGAGGACGTCGACCCGCGCGCCGCCGCCGGGCTGGCGGACGTCCTGCGGCGCGACTTCGGGTTCGAGACCGACGTGCACCACCTCACCGTCTACGGGCGGTGCAAGGAGTGCCGCGCCACATAGTCTGGACGCATGGAGAGCCCGCTGCTGAAGACGCCCGGAGCCGTCGCCGCCGACGCGCCCGACCAGGAGATCGCCGCGCACTACGGCGACCCGTCGAAGGAGCAGCGCGCGCTGGAACGCGGGGCCGCGTTCGTCGACCGGAGCAACCGGGGCGTCCTGAAGGTCACCGGCCCGGACCGGCTGAGCTGGCTGCACAGCCTCCTCAGCCAGCACCTCGACGGGCTGGCGCCGTTCGCGCCGACCGAGGCGCTGCTGCTCGACCCCAAGGGCCACATCGAGCACCACCTGTTCGTCGTCGACGACGGCGAGGCGACCTGGGCGCACGTCGAGCCCGGCGCCGCCGCGCCCCTCGCGGAGTTCCTCGACCGGATGCGCTTCATGCTCCGCGTCGAGGTCGCGGACGTGACCGGCGAGTACATGGTCGTCACCGGCCCGCCGCGGGACGGTGGCCTGTCCTGGCCGGACGTCGCGGGAACGGAGACGCGGATCGTCCCGCGCGGCGAGTTCCCGGAGGGGCTCGAACCGGCCGGCCTGTGGGCGTACGAGGCGCTGCGCATCGCCGAGCACCGGCCGCGGTTCGGGCTCGACACCGACGAGCGGACGATCCCGCACGAGGCCGGCTACGTCGAGACGGCCGTCCATCTGAGCAAGGGCTGCTACCGGGGGCAGGAGACGGTGGCGCGCGTCCACAACCTCGGCCGGCCGCCGCGCCGCCTGGTGTTCCTGCACCTGGACGGCAGCGTCGACCGGCTGCCCGCGCACGGCGACCCGGTGGAGATCCCGGGCGGGCGGGCGATCGGGTTCGTCGGGTCGGCCGCCCGGCACCACGAGCTGGGCCCGGTCGCGCTGGCGACGGTGAAGCGGAACGTCCCGGTGGACGCCGAGCTGCTGGCCGGCGGAGTCGCGGCCGCGCAGGAGGTCATCGTGTCGCCGGACACCGGCGCGAACGCGCAGATCGCGCTGCGCCGCCGCCCAGCGAAACACGGGTAGCAGCGCGCCCCCCGGGCGAATATCGTCGGACATAGACGATTTCTCACCGGCCGCCGTCCGGGGAAGGTGGATTCCTACCGATGGTCGCGAACCCTGGGAAGCGAGAGCCTCAGGCGGCCAGGCGGGGGACCCGGCGGCGGCCCCGCCGCGAGTCCGCGCTGCTGTGGTGGGCCCTGTTCGCGGCGGCCGCCGGTGCCGCGTGGTGGCTGCACTCCTGGCGGGTCGCGCTGCTCGCGCTTTTGGGCTGGTGCCTGTACCAGTTCATGCTCGTCCCCACCATGTGCCGGGTCCTGAGCCGGCAGGGCGCGGCCTGCACCGAACGCACCCGGGGGCGGCTGTTCGCCTGCGGGCCCGACCACCAGCGGATCCGCAACGACGCGCTGTGGCGGCTCGCGGGCCTGCGCAACCCGTTCCAGAAGGGGCCGCACCAGGACGAGGCCGGGCCGGGCGTCGTCGTCGTGTCCTCGGACGTCCGCGGACGGCTCACCCCGCCCGACCGCTTCCTGATCCTCCTCGCGGCCGCCGGAACGGTCGTCGTCCTGGTCGGCATGGTCTACGGATTCCGCTAGGCGTGTGCGGATTCCGCTAGGCGTGTGCCGGGTCGGCCTGGCGTGTGCGGGGTCGGCTAGACGTCCAGGACGAGCGTGATCGGGCCGTCGTTGACCAGCGCGACCTTCATGTCGGCGCCGAACTCGCCCGTCTCGACCTTGGCCCCCAGCCCCCGCAGCTCATGGACGACGGCGTCCACCAGGGGCTCGGCGACGTTCCCGGGCGCGGCGGCCGTCCACGACGGGCGGCGGCCCTTCCGCGCATCCCCGTACAGGGTGAATTGGCTCACCACCAGTAGGGGCGCGTTCACGTCCGAGCACGACTTCTCGTCCTGCAGGATCCGCAGGCCCCACAGCTTCGAGGCCAGCTTGCGGGCCTGTTCCGGGCCGTCGTCGTGCGTCACGCCGACGAGCACGAGCAGCCCCGGCCCCTCGATCGCGCCGACGACGCGCCCCTCCACGGACACGCTGGCCTGGCTCACCCTCTGGACTACCGCACGCATGACCATGCATTCTGCCGCCTATGGGAGCAACGACGCTCATCACGGTGGCGCCCACGGGCGCGGAGTCCGCCAAGGCGGACGTTCCGGCCCTGCCCGTCACCCTGGATGAACTGGTCCAGACGGCCAAGGAGTGCGAGGCGGCCGGCGCGGCCGTGATCCACGTGCACATCCGCGACGACGACGCGCGGCCCACGCTCGACCCGTCCCGGTTGCGGGACACGGTGTCGGCGCTGCGGGAGAGCACGGGACTGATCGTGCAGCTGTCCACGGGCGGCGCGGTCACCGACCCTTACGAGGACCGCATCCGCGTCCTGGACGCCGAACCCGACATGTGCTCGCTCACCTGCGGGACGGTCAACTTCGGCGACGACGTCTTCATGAACCCCTGGCCGTTCATGGTGGAGCTGTACCAGCGCACCCAGGAACGCGAGGTCGTGCCGGAGTTCGAGCTGTTCGACCTCGGACACATAGCGGCGCTGCACAGGCTCCTGGACAAGCACGGCCTTCCCTACGGCGGCCACGTCCACTGCGACCTGGTGATGGGCGTGCCCGGCGGAATGCCCGGCGACGCCCGCACCCTGGTCGCCGCCGTGGAAGCCCTACCGCCCGGCGCGACGTGGTCGGCCACCGGCATCGGCAGGACGTCCCTGCCCGTCCTCTTCGCCGCGCTCTCGGCCGGCGGGCACCTGCGCGTCGGCATGGAGGACACCGTCACCCTGGCGAAGGGGCAGCCGGTGACGGCGAACGTCCAATTGGTGGAACGCGCCGCCCAAGCCGCCCACCTGGCCCAGCGCCCGCCGATGCCCGCCGCGGACGCTCGCGCCCTGCTGCACACCAAACCCCGCTGATCTTGGGGTTATCCACAGGATCTGATTCCGGTTCCATGGGGCCGGACGGGTACTTGACCATGGAGTTGAGCGGCCCGCCACCGGGCGGGCCTGCTTTTCACCGGGGCGGTGCGGCCACGTCGGGGCCTTCCGAGGGCTGATCAGGTGGTCCGTGCCGACACCGGTGCGAGCGGACGGTTAGGGGAGGGTGCGGTGGACGTCAATCCAGTGCTGGTCGAGGTGGAGCGGTCCGGGTTCGTGGAGTCGCGGCACCGGGGGGCCGCGGTCGGGCTCGCGGCGGACGGAGCGGTCGCGGTGCACGCGGGGGAGCCCGAGGCGGCGATCTTCCCGCGGTCGGCCAACAAGCCGATGCAGGCCGTCGCGATGCTGCGCCGCGGGCTCGACCTGGACGACGAGCTGCTCGCGCTGGCGGCCGGCAGCCACTCCGGGGAGGACTTCCACGTCGAGGGCGCCGAGAAGATCCTCGCCGGCGCCGGGCTGGTCGCGGACGACCTGCGGTGCCCGCGGAGCTGGCCGATCGACCCCGAGGCGCAGCAGGCGGTCGCGCGGCAGGGCGGTGGCCCGTCCCGGATGCGGATGAACTGCTCCGGCAAGCACGCCGCGATGCTGGCGACGTGCGTCGCGGCGGGCTGGCCGACCGAGACCTACCTGGACCCGGCGCACCCGTTGCAGGAGGCGGTGCGGGAGGTCGTCGAGGAGCTGGCGGGCGAGCCGGTCGCGGCCGTCGGGGTGGACGGGTGCGGGGCGCCGCTGTTCGCGGTGTCCACGACCGGGGTCGCGCGGGCGTTCCGGGCGCTGGTGCTCGCCGCGCCGGGCACCCCCGAGCGGCGCGTCGCCGACGCGATGCGCACCCACCCGCAGTGGACGTCCGGCACCCGGCGCGAGGAGCGGCAGCTGATGGACGCCGTCCCCGGCCTGCTCGTCAAGTGCGGCGCCGAAGGCGTCGACGCGTTCGCCTACACCGACGGCCGCGCGGGCGCCGTGAAGATCGACGACGGCGCCATGCGCGCGCGAACCCCCGTCACCGTGGCCCTCCTGCGAGCCCTGGGCCTCGACACCCCCGGCCTGGAGGAACTCGCGGTCGTAGAGGTACGAGGCGGAGAGACCCGCGTAGGCGGCATCCGCCCCGCGCCCAACGTGTTCTAGCGGCGCTGCGGGGTGCGTTTGAGCTCTTCGATCTCTTCCTTGAAGACCGTCTGCTCGTAGAGGATGCCGTCCGGCCAGGCCTTTCTCGGCTCGCGGCCCGGCTGGGGGTTGTCCCTGCGGAACTCCGCCCACTGGCCGTCCCGCGACGGCGGGTAGCTGTGGGAGAACATCCCCGGGCGGTAGGTGTACATGCCGCCCTGCTCCATGCCGCGGTGGTTCATCTGGTCGTTCCGGCGGCGTGGGTGCACTCTCCTGGACGAGGCCTCGATGGTCAGCGAGAGCCAGGCGATCAGCCCGACCACGGCCACCACAATGATGATCCACGCCCACTTGAGTGCCACGAGCTGGGTTGGGTCGGCCAGGATCGTGGCGCGCATCGTCGTCCACCTCCCGATGGCGTATCGGCCCCTACAGGGGTCAATTAGGGATGTGTCCGCTGATTTCCGAGTTAACCCCCTCCGGGGCCTCGGAAGGGGCGCCGACCGTCCGGAGGCGGCCCGCCGCCGCCCCGGGCACCGCCATGGCGACGCAGACCGCGAGCACGCCCGCCATCGGAACGCTCCAGCCGCCGGTGGCGTCGTGCAGCGCACCGAGCGCCAGCGGGCCGAGCGCCGCGATGACGTAGCCGACGCCCTGCGCCATCCCGGACAGCTGCGCCGCGACCTGCGCGTCGTGGGCGCGGAGCCCGATGAACGACAGCGCGGTGGCGAACCCGAGGCCCTGGCCGAAGCCGAGGACCACCGCCCAGCCCCACACCGACCCGATCGGCGCCCAGGTCGTCCCGGCGAAGCCCACCAGGGCCAGCACCGCCGTGGCGACCACCAGCGGGCGCTGGTCGCGGGTCCGGCGCGCCAGCACCGGGACGGCCAGCGACCCGATCGCCTGGACCCCCGACGTCAGGGCCAGCACGTACCCGGCGGCGGCCTCGTCCATCCCGCGGTCCTGGCAGATCGTCGGCAGCCAGCCGAGCACCACGTAGGCGAGCAGCGACTGCAGGCCCATGAACACCGTGACGTTCCAGGCGAGGCCCGACCGCCACACCAGCGCCGTGACGCCGCGCCGGTGCGCCGCGGGCGGTGCCGACCGGGCCGCGTGCGCCGCGCGCCGCGCCCGGGGCACCCACAGCAGCCCGGCCAGCGCGGCCGGCACCGCGAGCAGGCCGAGCGGCAGCCGCCAGCTCGAGTCGAAGGCGTGCTCGACGGGCACCACGACCCCCGACGACAGCGACGCCCCGACCGTCACCGCGACCGTGTAGACCGCCGTCACCGTGGTGATCCGGGTGGGATGGTCGCGCTTGATGATGCCCGGCATCGCGATGTTGCCGATGCTGATCGCGATCCCGGCGACCAGCGACCCGGCGAACAGCGCGGCGGGGCCGTCCAGCAGCCGCAGCACCAGCCCGCCGACCAGCAGCGCCATCGCGCTGACCAGCAGCGTCTCGCCGCGCGGCGCCCGCGGCAGGAACGCCGCGACCAGCCCGTAGGAGCCGAAGAAGACCAGCGGGAGGGTGGTGAGCGCGCCCGCCGCCGTCCCGGACAGCCCGAACTCGTCGCTGATCTCGGTCAGCACCGGGCCGACCGCGGCGATCGCGGGCCGCAGGTTGACCGCCACGAGGACGATCATGAGCAGGGCGCCGGCCAGCCCGGCGCGCCGCGCCGTCACGGGGCCTCCCCGCCCTCGCCGAGCAGGGACTCCAGGACGGTGAGGGTCGGCTCGACGACCGCCGCCGCGGCCGACGCCGCCGCCTCCGGGTCGCCCGCCGCGATCGCGTCCAGCACGGCGCGGTGCCGGGCCGGGCCCGCCTCGGGGACGTCGTGGTCGAGCCGGATCGCGCGCATCGACTCGTGCAGCCGGTCGATGAAGTACCGCATCGCCTCGATGAGGACCGGGTTCCGGGACGCCTCCGCGACCCCGAGGTGGAACCGCGCGTCGGCGGCGCCGAACGCGTCCGGCTCGGTGGCCTCGTCGCGGGCGCGCAGCAGCAGCTCCAGCCGCTCCAGATCGGCGGCGGTGCGCCTGCGGGCCGCGAGCCGGGCCGCCTGGACGTCGTAGGCGAGCTGCACCTCGAACACGTCCCGCGCCGACGCCCGCGAGACCCGGCGCAGGAGCGGGCGCGGGTCGGCGCTGCTGCGCACGTACGTCCCGTCGCCGCGCCGCACCTCCAGCACCCCGACGTGCGACAGCGCCCGGATCGCCTCCCGGACGGCCGGACGGCTCACACCGAGCCGCGCGGCGAGGTCGGTCTCCGCCGGAATCCGCTCGCCGACCGCCCAGGAACCGGCACTGACCTGCGCCTGAAGCTGCTCCAGCACGGCGTCCACCGTCGAACCACTGGAAACGGGACTCAAACCCACGAACCCTCCCAAGTAAGACGTCAGACATCTTACGTGGAGTGATCATGGGAGAGGGCTGAGCGGGTGTGGTCAGTGGCTTTTATGGGTGCTGAACGGGGTGCCGCTTCTGCTGTGGGGGCTGTCAGCGGGATCTGCGGGGGCCGAACAGGCGGCGTCGTTTCCGGCGTCTGTGGCCTTTTCGGCGTGGTTCGGGTGGGCGGGCGGCCTCCTCGGCGCGGGCTCGCTCCTCGGCTCGGGCCTGTTCGATGTGGGCCATGATCTCGCGGTGCGTTACCGATGGGGCCGGGTCGCGGCGCGTGCGCTGGGACGGGCTGCCCTGGATGATCCCGCCCTGGACGGGCCCCCGGTTCGGCATACCGCCCATCGGCGTCCGGTTGCGGGGCGGCACGCGGGACGCGGTCAGGGTGACGGCCACCCAGAAGATGACCGCGAGGAAGATGACGGCCGGCCCGATGTAGAAGAACCAGGAGGTCCCGAGGTCGCTACCGCCGGGCGGGGGGAGTTGGTCGGCCAGGAACATGAGGCGATACCTCCTCGCCCCGGCACCTACCCCGCGTCAGGCGGTTAACCGCCGTCACATCCCGCGCGACTGCGAGATGGAGCCGGAGGTGGCCAGCGTGAACGTGCGCATCGACTCGGCGAACTTCGACAGGTCCCACTCGGCCGGGCCCTCGTACCAGTACAGGTTGTCGGCGCCCCGCTCGCCCGCGTCCTTGACCGTCTCGGCCCACTTGGGGACGGTGCCGAACACGACCGCGTACGGCAGGAAGCGGGAGAACAGCGCGATCCGCTGCCGGGACGCGACGGCGTCGCCGTCCGGGACGGCGCCGCGCTCCAGGAACGCCCGGAAACCGATCGTGTGCGCGAGCACCGTCGCGCCGCGCGCGGTCTTGGCCGGCATGTACTGGCCGCCATAGGCCAGCGCCGCGCCCGCGATGATCAGTGCGAGGCCGGCCAGGGCCCACTCGGTGGTGATCGCCAGTGCGACCGTCGCGCCGATGCCGAGCAGCGTCACGAGGATGCCGGCGACCGTCCAGCGGGAGCGGACGGTGTCCGGGCGGCGCGCGAACCAGCCCTGCTTCACGACGTCGTCGTACATCGCGGACCTGACCTGCGCCAGCTTCGTCGCGAACGTCCCGCCGAGATCCGACAGCTTCACCGCGTCACGGCCCGTCCCGTCGGGGGCGGTGAGCAGGGCGTCCAGCAGGATCCGCTCGTAGGGGAGGAGGTCGACCTGGGGGCGGTCGAGGCGGCGCAGCGTCCAGTCGAGGCGGCCGGTACGGGCCCGGTCCTCCTCCTCGATCAGCAGGTAGCCGCGGACGGCGAGGTCGACGATCGTCGCGGTCACGTCGATCACGTCGGCCTGCTCGTCGATCAGCGTGCCGATCTGGCCGGGCCGCACCCCGTGCGGCGGCTCGAACTCGGTTCCGGCGACCGGTGCCTGGTCGCCCTCGGCGGCCTTCTTGCCCACCACCCTGGCGTCCCGGCCGCGCAGCAGGTAGAGGGCGGCGACGCCGCCGACCAGCAGGACCAGCAGGCCGGCGAGCACGGAGCCGGTCACCGCGTTGACGGAGAACGCGGTCGCGAGGGTGTGCCGCCGCTCGAAGATCGCCTTGCCGCCGGTCGTGCCGGCGGGCAGGCCCGCGACGACCGTCAGGTACTCGCCGGGCAGCATGCCCTGCTGGGCGTAGACGCCCTGCGTGTGCGTGTGGTTCGTGTAGTACTGCGTGCAGCCGATCGTGCTGCCGATCGGCCCGGTGAAGCAGTTGACGCTGCGGATCATCGCGCCGGCGTCCACGACGGCCTTGGCCTCGTCCACCGGGACCTTCCAGCCGCCGATCACCGGCCAGCGCAGCTCCTCCGCGCCGCCCATCGGGGTGATCGCGCCGCGCAGGTCGTACTCCAGCACCACGGTGCGGGTGCCGTTCAGGGCGCCGGTGCCGCTCACCTTGACGGTCGTCCGCGTCTCGCCTTCGGACGTGCTGACCCGCGTCGGCCCGCCGTCGGGGCTGCTCGCCCGCAGGTTGTCCAGCTTGTAGACGCGGTCCTCGCTGAGGCTCTCGTGGACGCGCGTCTGGAACGCCCGCTGGAAGCCCTTCTGCCCGGCGAACCGGTAGACGACCGTCTCCTTCACCTTGACGGTCCCACCCTTGCCGGCGGTGAGGACGACATCGTCCTTGAGCACCCGCTCCGCCGGGGCGGCCGTCCCGCCGGCCGGTCCCGCCGCCGCGGCGGGGGAGGTCATCACGGGGATCAGCGCCGCGGCGGACACCGCGGCTGACACCGTCAGGACGACTGGCCGGAACCGGAACAAGGCCGCAAGAGCAGACATGGCCGCAAATAGTATCGGCAACGCGTGCGATGATTCTGCGCTATGGCAGGTCAATACCCCCCGCCGCCACCATCGTCGCGGCCACCGGCCCCGCCGTACGGCCGTCCCCCCTATGGCGGGCCCCCGCAAGGCGTGCCGCCCTACGGTGCGCAGCCGCCGGGCGGGCCGGGTTACGGGCCAGGGTACGGGCAGCCTGCCTACGGGCAACCGCAGTACCGGTACGTCCCGATGCGCCCGCCGCCGCGCCGCAGCGCGGGCGGGACGATCGCGGGCATCTTCGGCGGGCTGACGGCCCTGGTCGTCCTGGCGATCGTGGGGCTCTCCGCGCTCGGCGGGATCCAGGGCGCGGGCGGTACGGGAACGACCACCTCGTCCGGACGCGGCACCGAGTCGATGTCTCCCAAGGAGAAGGCCACCGACAGCAAGCTGTACAAGAGCGGGGCGCTGACGTCGGTGAGCTGCCGGCTGCCGCGCATCCTGCCGTCCGCCGACTCGATGCGCCAGTTCATGGACACCCTCAGCGACTGCCTCGACACCGCGTGGGCCAAGCAGTTCCAGAAGGCCGGGATCTCGTTCAACAAGCCCAACCGCGTGTTCTGGGTGAACCCTGGGCGCAGCCCATGCGGCACCTACCCGGCGCCGGGCGCGTCCGCTTTCTACTGCCCGGCGAACAACACGATGTACGTCGGCCTGGAGCACGTGGTGGAGACGTCGGGCGGCGAGCCCCTGTCCCACTACGCCGTGTACGCGCGGGTGATCGCGCACGAGTACGGGCACCACGTCCAGGACCGCGCGGGGATCCTGCTCTACGGCGACCGCCAGATCGAGACGGGCGACACCGCGACCGGAAACGAGGCGAGCCGCCGCATCGAGCTGCAGGCGCAGTGCTTCGCCGGCGCGTTCCTCGGCTCGGAGCGCTCCACGCTGCCGATGACCCGCGAGCAGTACGTCGCGATGATCATGGACGTGCGGGGCCGCGGCGAGGACCGCAAGCCGGTGGCCGAGCGCGACCACGGCTCCGGCCGCCACTACGCGGGCTGGGTGATGACCGGCTTCAACGGCCGCGACCTGACCGTCTGCAACACCTGGATCGCCCCCGGCTCCAAGGTCAGCTGAACCCTGCCGTTGACCGCCACTCCCTGCCGGTGACCTCGTTTTTCCGACCTTTCCGGCATGTGAGGCGATTCACCACGAAGTGCTAGCAAGGGCGCTTGCAATTGCAAGCACCGTGACGCATGGTGGAGGCATGGCCACTTCGAAGGTCGGCTCCATCGGGGAGTACATCCGGGAGCAGCGGACGCGCGCGAAGATCTCGCTGCGCCAGCTCGCCGACGTCTCGGGCATCTCCAACCCGTACCTGAGCCAGATCGAGCGCGGCCTGCGCAAGCCGAGCGCCGAGATCCTGCAGCAGATCGCCAAGGGGCTGCGGATCTCCGCCGAGGCGCTGTACGTGCAGGCCGGCATCCTTGAGGACCGCGAGGCCGACACCGACGTGATGGCGGCCGTGCGGGCCGACCTCCTGCTCACCGAGCGGCAGAAGCAGGTCCTGCTCGACATCTACGCGTCGTTCCTCAAGGAGAACGAGGCCACCGGAGCGACCGGCACCGGGTTCGCCGACGCGGCGGCCCCGGACGACCGGCCCGCGCCGGCACCACCAGAGCCGCACGAATCCCATGGAAAGGAAGAGGTCGGATGACGCTGGCCAGCAACCTCCGAGAGAACAAGGCCGTCTACACCGTGGCCGGCGCCGGCGACTTCGCGGTGGAGAAGCTGCGCGAGGTCCCCGGGCAGGTGGACCGCTACCGCGAGCAGGTCCGCGAGACCGTGGACCGCTACCGCGGCGAGGTCTCCCGCTACCAGCAGCGCGTCGAGGCCAAGGACCTGCCGGGCGCGGCGGTCGCGTACGCCACGCACTTCGGCACCCGCGCCGTCGAGTTCATCGACGAGCTCAGCGAGCGGGGCCGCAAGGTCGTGAACCGCGAGGCCGTCCAGGTCGCCGAGGCCACCGAGCCCGAGCCGAAGCCGGTCACCCGGACCCGCACCGCGCCGCAGCGCCGCGCCAACGGGACCGCCCGGCAGTCCCGCACCACCGCGAAGAAGTAACGGCGCCGCCGTGAGGGCCCGGCCGGGAACATCCGGCCGGGCTCCTTCGTCTGTTTCAGCAGGCCGGTCCGTTCCGGCGGGCGGGTCTGTTCCGGCGGGCGGGCCGCGCGGCGGGCCGCCCCGCTGGACAGGGCGCATAGGGTTGGGGTAGTTAGACGCCGTGTGAGCGACGAGCCGTGTGAGCCACAAGCCGTGTGAGCGACGAGGAGTCGCCGTCCGAGACGAGCAGGAGCGCTGATAGCCGTGGAGGGCTTCAATGTGCTGGACTACTTCTTCTGGCTGCTGCTGATCATCGCCTTCGTGATGGAGGCCTGGGCGCTGGTCGACTCGCTGACCGTGCCGGAGGGCGCCTACGCCGCGGCGGGCAAGTGGCGCAAGCGGCTCTGGATGATCGTGCTGATCGTCGCGACGGTCGTCGGCGCCGCGTACGCGGTCGCGCCGGCGGCGCTCGGGGCCAGCCCCATCGCGCTGCTGATCGGCATCCTGCCGGTCGCCGCGTTCATCGCCGCCGCCGTCTACCTGGCGGACGTCCGGCCCGCCGTCGCCCCGTACAAGAAGAAGAACGGCGGCCGCGGCGGTTCCCGATCAGGCCCGTACGGACCCTGGTGACCTCTACCGTGAGGTCATGAGCGAGACCCTCGGACGCACCACCCGGCTGGAACTGGACGATCAGGCGCTGCGCGACTGGGAGGCCGTCGTCCTCGACGCGGGCCCGGACGGCATCGTCCTCGACCGCTCGGCCTTCTACCCCGGCGGCGGCGGGCAGCCGCCGGACCACGGCGTCCTGCTCTGGCAGGGCGTCCAGACCCGGATCGCGGGCGTCCGCAAGGGCGACGACCTGGTCCTCATCCCGGTGGAGGACGATCCGCTCCCGCCGGCCGGCACCGTCGTCCAGGCCGCCGTCGAGGACGATCGCCGCACCGCGCTCATGCGCACCCACTCGGGCCTGCACCTGCTGTGCGGGGTGGTGTTCCGCGACTACGGGTGCCTGGTCACCGGCGGCAACATGGAGCCGCTGACCGCCCGGATGGACTTCGACCTCCGCGAGGTCCCGCCCGGCTTCAAGCAGGCCGTCGAGGACGCCTGCAACGCCGAGGTCGAGGCCGACCGCCGCATCGACACCAGGACGCTGCCGCGCGCCGAGGCGTTCGAGATCCCCGACATCATCCGCACCGCGACGAACCTGGTGCCGCCGGAGGTGTCGGACGTCCGGATCGTCGACATCGTCGGGCTCGACACGCAGGCCGACGGCGGCACCCATGTCGGCTCCACCAAGCAGATCGGCCGGATCACGGTCGCCAAGGTCGAGAACAAGGGCCGCGGCTTCCGCCGCCTCCGCATCAAGATCAGCGACTAGCGGCGAAGGGCCGGGCCGGGCACCGGCGGCGGGCGCCTCCGCCGCCGGTGCCCGACGATTCAGGGGGCAGGGCTGCTCTAGGGGGACGGCCGCGACAGCGCGTCGACCGAGACCAGGCCGTGCTCCACGATGTCGACGGCGCGGTCGAGCGCCGTCCGCATCGACAGGGGGTCGTAGCCCTCGCGGCGGCAGTGCGCGACGACCGCCTGCATGCCGCCGATCGCGATGCCGGACGCGGCGACCGCGTCGATCTCGGAGATGCCGGGGCACAGCTCGCGCAGCAGCGCCTCGATCGCCTCCTGGGCGTCGGTCATCCGCTGCAGCGCGCGGGCCCGCAGCGCGGGACGCTCCAAGACGAGGGCGATTTGCACGGGCCCGTAGTCGCGGTGCTCCGCCACGACCGCGTTGAGGACGTCCACGATGCTGCGCCGGATCGTCTCCATCGGGGTCTCGCCCGGGGTGCGGCGCAGCCGTTCGGAGACCTCGGCCAGCCGGTCGTCGATCTCGGCGAAGACCACGTCCTCCTTGGACGGGAAGTAGCTGAAGAACGTGCGGGGGGCGACGTCGGCGGCGGCGGCGATGTCGGCGATCGTCGTCTCCTCGTAGCCCCGCTCGGCGAAAAGGCGCAGCGCGGCGGTCGCGATGGCCTGCCGGGTGCGCAGCTTCTTGCGCTCGCGCAGACTCGGCCGCTCCGTCCGCTCCGTCCCCGCGCCGATCCCCTGCCCCTCACCGGCTTGGCCCGCGCTCATGTGACGCACATTACCACGAATGCAAAGTTGCACGTATTGCAAATCTGCACCGATGGGTGTTCTCTGCGGACATGGCGCGATTCCTGGACGCACTGGGGCGTCTCTGCGTGCGGCGGCGGCGCACCGTGTTCGAGCTGTGGGTCGCCGTCATGCTCGGCGCGGGCGTCCTCGGCCTGACGCACGGCGGCATGTTCGTCCAGCAGAGCACCCTCGCCGGCACCGAGACGCAGCGCGCCATCGACACCCTCCGCCAGGACTTCCCGGCGATGACCGGGCCGACCGCGACCGTCGTGTTCCACGAGACCCGCGCCGCGAGCCCGGCGGACTGGCGGGTCGCGCTCACCATCGGCCGGTCGATCGAGAACATCGGCAAGCTGAAGCGGGTCGCGTTCGTCGAGAACCCCTACGCGCAGGGCATGGGCGGGCTGAAGGACGACAACGCGGTCGTCGTCCGGCTGAACTTCACCGGCACGATGAGCGACGTCTCCCACGCCGACCTCGACGCGCTGAACCGCGCCGTCGAGCCCGCGCGGATGGCGGGCCTGGAGGTGAAGTCCGGCGGCATCACCGCGATGATCCTCAACCAGCCGAAGGGCGGGCCGCAGGAGGGCGTCGGGATCGTCCTCGCGCTGGTCGTGCTGCTGCTGGCGTTCGGGTCCTACCTCGCGGCGGGCATCCCGATCCTGGTGTCGCTGTGCGGGATGGCCGTCGCCTACTCGCTGATCCACTTCTCCGCGTCGCTGTTCCAGATCGCGCCGACCGCGCCGATGGTCGCCGCGATGCTCGGCATCGGCGCCGGGATCGACTACGCGCTGTTCATCGTCACCCGGTACCGGCAGCAGCTCGCCGAGGGCGACGACGTCGAGACCGCGGTCGGCCGGGCCATGGCGCACTCCGGGCACGCCGTGGTGTTCGCGGGCGGCACCGTCGTGTTCGCGATCTGCGGGCTGTTCCTGTCCGGGATCGAGTTCATCGGACGTATCGGCATCGCCACCGCGCTCGCCGTCGCCGTCATGGTCGTGGCCGCGCTGACGCTGCTGCCCGCCGTGCTCGGCGCGCTCGGCACGCGCATCGACCGGTACCGGCTGCCGCGCGTCCGGCCCGACCGCAGTTCGCGCCGCTGGACGGCCTGGGGACGGCACGTCGACCGGCACGCGTGGCCGTACGCGATCGTCGCGACGCTCGTCCTGCTGGCGCTGTCGATCCCGACGCTCAGCCTGCGGTTCGGCGTGATGGCCGACAGCATGTCGTCGCCGAAGATGGAGGCGCGGCAGGCCTACGACATCGTCGCCCGCGAGTTCGGCGCCGGCCACTACAGCCCGTTCGTCGTCGTCGCGAAGGTGCCGGGGGAGGAGAAGCGCGCCAAGCCGAAGCGGGTCGTGCCCACGGTGGACGGGCGGGCGGGCCTGTCCGGCCTGACGGGCCCGTCCGGGGCGAGACCGAGCCCGTCTCCCTCGCCCGCCCTCCCGAAGGGCGCGCCGGACCAGACGAAGAAGCCCGACAAGGACGCGGTGCTGATCGGCCAGGAGCTGCAGCGGCGGCTGTCGGAGGCGTCCGGCGTCGTCTTCGCCGCCGCGCCGGTGGTGACGGGGAAGACGGCGATCGTGCAGGTCATCCCGCGTGACGCGCCGCACGCCGAGTCGACCACGGAGCTCGTCCGGCACCTGCGGGACGTGGAGATCGCCGCCGTGCGGGACGCCCATCCGGGCACCGAGATCTACCTGGGCGGCGAGAACCCGGCGATCATCGACCTGGCCGCCACGGTCGGGGACCGCATGCTCACCGTCGTCGTGGCGGTCGTCGGCGTCGCGCTGCTGCTGCTCGTCATCGCGTTCCGCTCGATCATCGTGCCGGTGAAGGCGGCGCTGATGAACCTGCTGTCGATCGGGGCGTCGTTCGGCGTCGTCACCGCCGTGTTCCAGTGGGGCTGGGGCGTCGAGCTGCTCGGCGTCGACCAGGCCATCCCGATCATGTCGTTCATCCCGCTGTTCATGTTCGCGCTGATCTTCGGGCTGTCCATGGACTACGAGGTCTTCCTGCTGTCGCGGATCAAGGAGGAGTACGACCGGACGGGCGACCCGCACGAGTCGGTGGTGGTCGGGATCGGGGCGACGGCCCGGCTCATCACCTCGGCCGCGCTCATCATGATCTTCGTGTTCGCGAGCTTCGTCCCGCAGCCGGACCCGATGGTGAAGATGATGGCGCTCGGCCTCGCGGTCGCGGTGGCGATGGACGCGACGATCGTCCGGCTCGTCCTCGTCCCGGCGCTGATGAGCCTGCTCGGGCACGCGAACTGGTGGTGGCCGGGACGCGGCCGTCCGGCCGTGCCGCCGACGCCGCAGCCGCCTCCGGAACCGGTCGCCGAGCAGCTGGAACTTGAGTTGACGACCTGACGGCGAGTGTTCTCCGAAGCGCCGGGTACGTGCCGTGGCGGACATCGGGGGGCCTCATGCGCGTCGCTGCAGTACGGACGGTCGTGCCGGAGCATCACTACGACCAGGACCAGATCACCCGGGCCGTCGTGGAGCGCGCCGCCGCGAAGGAGCAGATCGTCCGGCGCCTGCATGCCGCCACCCAGGTCACCGGCCGCCGCCTGGCGCTGCCCATCGACGAGTACGTCAAGCTCGACGGCTTCACCGAGGCCAACGGCGTCTACATCGAGACGGCCGTCGAGCTGGCGGCGCGGGCGGTCGGTGACGTCCTCGACCGGGCCGGGATCTCCCCGCAGGACGTCGACCACCTCGTCTTCTGCTCCTCGACCGGGGTGGCGACGCCCTCGCTGGACGCCCGCGTGGCGCAGCGCGTCGGGCTGCGCGAGGACATCACCCGCGTGCCGATGTTCGGCCTCGGCTGCGCGGCGGGCGCCGCCGGGCTGTCCCGGGTGGCCGACTACCTGCGCGGCCGCCCCGAGCGGGTGGCGGTGCTGGTGTGCGTCGAGCTGTGCTCCCTGACCGTGCAGCGCGACGACAGCTCGATGGCGAACCTGGTGGCCAGCGGCCTGTTCGGCGACGGCGCCGCCGCCGTGGTCGCGCTCGGCGACCACCGCGACACCGCCGGGCACCGGGGGCCGCGGGTGGTCGCGAGCCGCAGCAGGCTCTACCCCGGCACCGAGCGCCTCATGGGCTGGGACGTCGGCGACCACGGCCTGCGCGTCGTCCTGGCCGCCGACCTCGTCGCCCATGTCGAGGCCACCCTGGCGGGCGACGTGACGTCCTTTCTGGACGATCACGGGCTCGCCCCGGGCCGGGTCCCGTCGTGGGTCTGCCACCCCGG
Source organism: Actinomadura sp. NAK00032 (assembly GCF_013364275.1). Classification (NCBI taxonomy): domain Bacteria; kingdom Bacillati; phylum Actinomycetota; class Actinomycetes; order Streptosporangiales; family Thermomonosporaceae; genus Actinomadura; species Actinomadura sp. NAK00032. The sequence goes on from NZ_CP054932.1 coordinate 1,312,478, forward strand.
CGGCCCGAAGGTGATCGAGGCCATCGAGCGGGAGCTGGCGCTGGAGCCGGGCGCGCTCGACATCACCTGGGAGTCGCTGCGGACGCTCGGCAACCTCTCGTCGGTGTCGGTGCTGAACGTGCTGGAGGAGACGATCGCGCGGCGCCGCCCGCCCGACGGGACGCCCGGCCTGCTGATGGCGCTCGGGCCGGGGTTCTCCGCCGAACTCGTCCTGCTGCGATGGTGAGGCGGGGGCTGCGGCGCGGGCTGCGGCGCGGGCGGGGGCGGCGGCGCGGGAGGTCTGCCGGGCGGTCGGTGAACCGGTACGGCGTGCTGATCGGGCTCGTCGCCGCCGAGCGGCTGGCGGAGCTGGCCGTGGCGCGCCGGAACCGCGCCTGGGCGCTGCGGAACGGCGGGGTCGAGCACGGCCGGCGGCACTATCCGCTGATCGCCGCCGCCCATGCCGGTCTGCTGGGCGGGGCGCTGCTGGAGGCCCGGCGTGGGCGGAGCCCGTTCATCCCAGCACTCGGCTGGCCGATGCTGGCGGTGGCGCTCTCGTCCCAGGCGCTGCGCTGGTGGTGCATCACCAGCCTGGGGAAGCGGTGGAACACCCGGGTCATCGTGGTGCCCGGCATGCCGCTCGTGGAGCGCGGCCCTTACCGGCGCTTGCGGCATCCCAACTACGTGGCGGTCGTCGCAGAGGGCGCCGCCTTGCCGCTCGTCCACACCGGGTGGCGTACTGCGCTGCTGTTCACGGCGACCAACCTGTGCCTGCTCCGGACGCGCATCAGGGTCGAGAACGAGGCGCTCGGTCACGCTGGAACGTCGAGTACAGCCACGACTGCCCCGCCCATGTGCGGCTCTGGGGGAGTCGGACGAGGAACGGCGGCGGCCGCTCGGTCATGGTGAGACGGTTCGGTCGGTCATGGTGAGACGGTGGTGTGCGTCCGGCCTGTCCGCTTCGAGGCCTGCTCGCGGAACGCCGTGCCGGCGGCCTGCCTGTGGAGTCCCTCCAGGAGGGCGATCTGGGCGATCGCGCGGTCGAGCAGGGTGCGGAGCTGCTCGACGTCCAGCCCCGGTTCCCGGTCGGCGATGGCGAGCAGGGTGCGCCACCCGGCCGCCTTGCCCTCGACGGCCAGCCGGAGCGCCTCGATCTCCACGAGATCGCTGAGCGGGGAGCGGGTCGCGACCCGGCCGTTGAGCTTCAGCCGGCCACCCTTCTCCGCCGCCCACACCGCCATGCTCTTGAACCGGCGGGGCGGCATCCCGAGCGAACGCAGGATCGACTGCAGCGCCCCGCGGTCGGCGGCGATGTCGTCCGAGAGCCTCCGCAAGAGCTCGGCGTCGCCGGTGTCACGGTGCGAGCGTGCGACGCGGCGGGCCAGTGCCACGCCGCCCGCTGCCGCGGCCAGATGGTCGGTCAGATAGATGTGCAGCAATCCCCGGCTGCCACGTGTCCCCATGCGGCCCCCGTACCCCGGCCTGGCCGCGTAAACGGCACGGTCGGCGGCGGCGTCGGGTCAGGGGATCTGCTCGACGCGGACGCCGGGGACGGCCTCGTAGACGTCGGGGTCGGCGGTGACCAGCGGCCACCGGCGCCAGCGCGCGGACCAGGCGGCCTGGGCGGCGTCCATGCCGAGGTTGGGGATCGTGGTGACGAGCAGACCGGTCTGCTGCGCGATCACGTCGTCGAGGTCGTCCACGTGGACGACCTGCATGCCGGGGAGCCGCTCCAGGACGGTGCGGCCGTGGTCGGGGACGATCTGCCACGCGCGGGCGAGCGCGGTCGCGGGGATCACGATGGTGGCGTGCTGGGCGATGGACGCGCGGAGCCGGGCGCGGACGTAGATCGTCTTGCCGGTGGCGAGGTCCAGGAGTGCGGTCGCGTCGAAGACGTGACCGGTGATCACGCGACGTCCCTGCGGTCCGGCGTGCCGCGTTCGACGAGGCGGTCGACCATCGCCTGCTCGTCGGGGCTCGGCGGGCCGAACAGATCGTCGATGGTCGAGGAGTCCCGCAGGTAGGCCAGCTTGAGGCGCGCCCCGTCCGCGAGGAAGCCGGACACCGAGGCGATCTTCTTGTCCTCGGCGAGGCCCTGGAGCGTGGCGGCAAGCTCGTCCGGGAGCGTGATGTTGAGTCTCGCCATGGCGCACACAATACACACTCGGATGCCTTCCAGTGTGTACTGGCCGGGTTAGATCGGCGTGCGCGAGCTGGCCGGCGGCAGCGGGAACAGCCCCGGCCCGCGCTGCGCAGCACCGCCGCGTCGCCGGCCGCCGTCGCTGCGAGGGGTTTGGATGACGAGGGCGGCATACACGGCGGAGGCGCACATCTAAGGAGGCAGGAACGGCCGCGCCAGAACGTCCGACGGCTCGGGCAGCGCGCCGGGCGACGCGGCGGCGGTGTCCTTGATCCCGAACGGCTCCGGCGGATTCACGCTGAGCACCGAAATGCGGATCTCACTGCCGTCGCTCGCCGTCGCTCGCCGTCGCTCGCCGTCGCTCGCTGTCGACGAGGCCGACCGCCTGACTCGGGCCGCCCAGCGGGCATGCCCTTATTCGTCGGCCACGCGCGCCAACATGGACGTGTCCGTCGTGGTCAACGGCGAGCAGGTCTGAGTTCTGAGTTCTGTTTCTACGCGCCGGCTGTGTCGAGCGAGAGGGCGTCGAGCCGGGCCTGCTGCCGGTCGGTGAGCCTCAACCCGGCCGCGGCGACGTTCTCCTCCAGGTGCCCGATCGACGCCGTCCCCGGGATGGGCAGGACGACCGGCGAACGGCCGAGCAGCCACGCGAGGGCGACCTGGGCCGGCGTGGCATCGAGTTCGGCGGCCACGGCGGCGACCTCGCCGGCCGTGGTCGCGGGCAGGACGGGCCGCCACGGCAGGAAGGCGATCCCCGCCGCCGTGCAGGCGTCGAGCACCGCGTCGTGCTCGCGGTCGAGCAGGTTGTAGCGGTTCTGCACGCTCGCGATGTCGACGATCCGCCGCGCCTCGTCGAGTTCGGCGACGGTCACCTCGGACAGCCCGATGTGGCCGATCTTGCCCTCGTCCCGGAGATCGCGGAGCGTCCCCACCTGGTCGGCGAGCGGGACCTCCGGGTCGACGCGGTGCAGTTGGAGCAGTTCCAGCCGCTCGGTGCGCAGGCGGCGCAGGGCCCGCTCGACCTGGTCGCGCAGGACCTCGGGCCGCCCGCACAGCGCCGCTTCGCGCGGCGGCTCCGGCGGGATGACGCCCACTTTCGTCGTGACGAGCACGTCGTCCGGGAAGGGGTGGAGGGCCTCGACGAGCAGCTCCTCGTTGGCGCCCCAGCCGTACAGGTAGGCGGTATCGATCAACGTGACGCCGAGCTCGACGGCCCGCCGCGCCACCGCGACCGAGTTCTCCCGCGCCTGCCCGGGACCAGTCGGCAACTGCATGGCCCCGAACCCGAGCCGCCCCACCTCGACGGCGCCCCCGATGCGAAAGGTGTCAGACATATCGCGCATTTCATGATCATCGTACTTCGCCCCGACCGCCGGGCGCGTAACCCGACCCTGCGCCCCCAACCACGACCAGCGGCCCGACGGGCAGCGGTCCGCTGGCCAGCGGTTCGACGGGCAGTGCTGCGACGGGCAGTGCTGCGACGGGCAGTGGCTCGGCGGCCGGTGGTTCGGCGCGCGGCGGTTGGACGTGCGGCGGTTGGACGTGCGGCGCTGGGACGTGCAGCGGTGCGACGGTCGGCGGTTCGGTGGCCGGCGGTGCGGCGGGCAGCGCTATGACGGGCAGCGCTATGGCGGGCAGCGCTATGGCGGGCAGCGCTATGGCGGGCAGCGCTATGGCGGGCAGCGCTATGGCGGGCGGTGGTGCGGCGGGTGGCGGTTGGGCGGTGCGACGGCTGGGGGGTGGGCGGGCGGCGGTGTGGCGGGTAGATCGACCGCTGCGGCGCATAACGGTTACCGGGCCCGGCGCTGGGACGTCCGCGATGGGAAACGGTCGGTCGCGGTCGGCCTCCAGGCAGGTGGGCAGCCAGGCAAAATGGCGGACGGGCCGCGGGAAAACGGTGTGCGTTGGCCGGGTTCGGGTGGCTATCGTCGGGGGCATGGTGAGTCCCGAGGCGAGCGAGACGGGGGCTTTCGGTCACCCGTCAGCCCCCTGAACCACTGAAGCCATCCGGCCCGGCCGGCCGCTGCGAGCGGCCGGGGCCGTTCTCGGGCTGAGCGCGGTGACGAGACGACTCGTCCGATCTCGCCTCACCTCGGAGCCATGCGGTGCCTCTTCCGCTCTACCTGCTCGCCGTGGCGGTCTTCGCCATGGGAACCTCGGAATTCATGCTCGCCGGCCTGCTGCCGGACATCGCCGCCGACCTCGGCGTCCCCGTCGGGACCGCCGGTCTGCTGACCTCCGCGTTCGCGCTCGGCATGGTCGCGGGTGCGCCGCTGGTGGCGGCGGTCGCGCGCACCTGGCCGCGGCGGACCAGCCTTTTCGGCTTCATCTGCGTGTTCCTCGTGGCGCACGCCGTCGGTGCCGTCACCGGGAGCTTCCCGGTGCTGGTCGTGACCCGGATCGTCGCCGCACTCGCGAACGCCGGGTTCCTCGCGGTCGCGCTGGCGACGGCGGCCGCGCTCGTGCCGGGCGACCGGAAGGGGCGCGCGCTGGCCGTCCTGCTGTCCGGCACGACGGCCGCCACCATCGCCGGGGTCCCCGGTGGTGCGGTCCTCGGCACCCTGCTCGGCTGGCGGGCCACCTTCTGGGCGGTCGCCGTTCTGTGCCTGCCCGCCGCCATCGGCGTCCTGCGCGGCCTTCCCCCGCGTACCGGACGGCCGGACGAGGCGGACGGCCCGGCGCTGCAGGTCGAACTCGCGCAGCTGCGGAGGCCGCGGCTGGTCCTCGTGATGCTGCTCGGCGCGCTGGTGAACGCCGCGACCTTCGGGACCTTCACCTTCCTCGCGCCCATCGTCACCGGCACCGCCGGGCTGGCGCCGATCTGGGTGTCCGCCGTGCTGGTGCTGTTCGGGCTCGGCTCCTTCGCCGGCGTCACCACCGCCGGACGTCTGTCGGACAAGCGCCCCGGCCTCGTCATCGCGGTCGGCGGGCCCCTTCTGCTGCTGGGGTGGCTGGCCCTGGGCGCCTTCGCCGCCAGCCCGGTCGCGTTGCTCGGCCTTGTGTTCGTCCAGGGGACGCTCTCGTTCGCTCTCGGGAGCACACTGATCGCGCGCGTCCTCTACGAGGCGTCCGGGGCCCCGACCATGGGTGGTTCATATGCGACGGCGGCGCTCAACGTCGGTGCCGTCGCGGGACCGCTCGCCGCCGCCGCAACGCTCGACACCAGTCTCGCCGACCTCGGCCCGGTCTGGACGAGCGGCGTCCTCGTCGCGGCGGCCCTGCTTCTCGCGCTGCCCTTCAGACGGATCCTGGCGAGCTAGCCAGAGGCGGGCTCGCCTGGTTGCAGCGGCTCCCCGTCAGCCGGACGAGATGGTCTCGCCGGTGTGGCGGGGAGCCCGGGCGAGTCGAGAGAACTGAACTGCATCGCTGGAGTTCAGTTGATACTTTCAGGGTGATGGACGAAGACCCGTGCCGCAAAGCCTCAAACAGGTGATCTGATTGCGTCCGTTCGATCTCGCGCGGGAGCATGGCATCTCGGCACAGGCCGTCCGCAACTACGAGCGGGACGGGTTCATCCCGGCGGCGCGGCGTTCCGCCAGCGGCTACCGCATCTACACCGAGGCGCACGCCGCCGCTCTCCGCGCCTACCTCTCCCTCGTCCAGGCGCTCGGTTACGCGGCGGCGGGCCAGGTCATGAACGCGCTCCACGACGACCGGCTGGACGACGCCCTGACCGTCATCGACCGTGGCCATCACCAACTCCTCCGCGACCGGGACACCCTCAGCTCGGTGCGGCAGGCGGTGGAACACCTGACGGCCGAGGCGAACACCACCCCAGCCCACCCGGACGCCGCAGGCCCTGTATCCCCGGATGTCGCCGATTCTGTTCGTCCGGACGCCGCCGCCATCAGCGCCATCGGGACCATCGGGGCCATCGGGACCATCGGGGATCTCGCCCACCGGCTAGGCGTCACCACCGCGACCCTGCGCAACTGGGAGGACGCCGGGATCATCGTCCCCGAACGCGACCCGGCCACCGGGTACCGCGTCTTCCGCACGACCGACGTCCGCGATGCCGAACTGGCCCATCTCCTTCGGCGCGGGGGATACCTGCTGGACCACATTGCCGCCGTGGTCCAGCAAATCCGAACCGCGGGCGGCACCGATGCGCTGTCCCGTTCCCTTGACGACTGGCAAGAGAAGCTGACAGCGCGGGGACTTGCAATGCTCAAGGCGTCCGCTCAGCTCAACGACTACCTGAACCAGCTCGACGCCGCCGCCCTCACAGCAGCTCCCGGCGACGGCTAATAGTTGCCCGTCCGTCCGGCGTCCGCCGTCCGCCGCCGGGCTCACCTCACCTAACTCACCCGAACGAGCTGCTTTCCGAGATTGGCACCGTCGAAAAGCCGTTGCAGCGCGGTAGGAGCGTTGTGCAGCCCGTCGATGACGTCTTCGGCCCAATGCAGTTCCCCCGCGGCCAGCCACCCCGCGAGACGAGACAGCGCTTCGGGAAATTCGGAGAGGTAATCGAAGAAGATGAAGCCCTCCATGCGAGCCCGCCGGAAAGCCAGTTGCATGTAGTTGGACGGCCCCGTCCCATAGCCGGTGGCCGTGTAGCCGGACGAGATCGACCCGCAGAGTGCGATGCGCGCATGGATGGCCAGCCGGTCGAGCGCGTTCTCCAGGAGAACACCGCCCACGTTGTCGAAGACGGCGGTGAGCCCGTCGGGCGCGAAGGCCTGCAAAGCGGCCGGGACGTCGTCGGCGCGGTAATCGACGCACGCGTCGAACCCGGCGACGTCCTTCACCCAGGCGACCTTTTCGGGCGAGCCGGCGGTGCCGATGACCCGAGCGCCGAGGAGTCGCGCGATCTGCCCGGCGAGCGAGCCCACGCTCCCGGCCGCGCCGGTGACCAGCACGGTGTCTCCGTCCGCGATGTTCAGGACGCGTGACATACCGAAGAATGCCGTCAGCCCGCTCACGCCGAACACGGTGAGCATGTGGCGCGGATCGATACCGTCCGGGACGGGATTGACGCCGAACAGTCCGCCGTCGCGGGCCACGACATACTCCCGCCAGCCTAGGTCGCCATAAACCCACTGCCCTTCCGGCAGCGCTGCATTCCGGGAGGCGACCACGCGGCCGACGCCGCTACCGCGCATCACATCGCCGATTCCTACGGGTGCGGTGTAGGTGGCGTCGGGGTTGAGCCACGTCCGCTGTGTGGCGTCGATGCCGAGCCAAACGACCTCTACCAACGCTTCACCGTCTTGCAGCGAAGGCACTGGCATGGTCTGCTCAGCGAACGTGTCGGCGGTGATGCCCGCGCTCGGACGTTCGCGAAGCACCATCTGGCGGAAGGTCTTGACGGGCATGGATTCAAGCTTTCTCGTTGGAACGTGTCGCTTGGCTGAATGTCGCGGTCAGTTCGCTGATGACGTGGTCCACTGGAGCCCCGAGTGCCACTCGCAGCCCTTCACTATCGAGAGCGCGGCGAAGCATCGAGGCCATCATGACGGGGTCGAATCGGCGCAGTTCGCCACTGCGCTGGCCTTCCTCGAACAGCGCCACCAGGTCGGAAAGGGACGCCGCCACGAGATCGTCGTAGGATTCCGCCGCCGTTGCCGCCCTGTGCGCGACGACTGCTATCAAGGCCCGCGTCTCCACTGGTCGCTGCGCGCAGTACGTAAGAAAAGTACAGATGTACGACGCGAGGCGGCCTAGGACATCACCTTCGCTGCGCAGCGTTGCCGCAAGCTCCGGCCCCAGTTTCCCGACCACGCGGTCGACCACGGCGTTGAGGATCTCTTCCCTCGTCTCGAAATTGCTGTGGTACGCGCCACGGCTGTACCCGGCCTCCTCCGCGATCGCCTCGACGGAGGTGGCGGCCACCCCGCGCTCCGCGAACAGCTGCGCTGCCGACACCACAAGCTCAGCACGCGTGCGCTGCTGCCGCTCGGCCCGCGTCTCTCGTCCTGCCATGGCTCACAGGATACATGACCGTATCTGGATACGCCACCGTATCTAGGTGGACTGCGATGGGGGCGCCCTGGAGTCGACCTTCCGCCCCAGTGCAACCCGGTGTCCCCAGCGGTTCGCTTCACGGGCACCGGTGGCTGGTGTTTGTTGCCCTTTCATTCCCTCTAGTGGGAAGGGAGGTCGCCTGGCGACAGCATCGAATTTTGAGACGTCATGGTTAAAGCGTGACGTGCCGTGCAGGTGAGATAGGTCAACAGTTGAGAAGGTGCGGTGTGGTCGCTGGAGGAGGTTCGTGCGAGAGATGTTCGTGGAATTGTGGTGGGGGCGGCGCTGCGTACGGGGCCGCCCCTCCAAAGTCAAGGGCGCCTTCGGCGTCGCTTCGCGATGGGACTCCGTCCCACCCTTGACTCAATGCCACTTAGTTAGGCTGCGGAACCCAGAATCTTGATGGCGGGTTCTTCCGTGTGATAGGTGCAGCTGTCTGCGGGTCGTTTGACTCGGTAGGACGTGTACCGCTGGCGTTTGGTAACGCGTGGATAGCTTCGTAGACGCCGTGGCGGGTTCGGTCGTTCGACTATCTCGGCGATGGTGTCGGCGGTCGCGCGCTCAAGGTGCGGTGGGGGAAAAATCCGCCGGGCCTCCTACCTGCCGGCGGACGATGCGAAGTGAGCGGATGGACGACAACCGGTCTGGATCCAATTCCGCTTGATCCGCGGCCTCGGCCATGAGGTGCCGGACGCCGTAGTATGTCAGCAGCATCCCCCACAGTTCCTGCTCGACCATCTCGGGTGACTTCGAGCGCAACAACGCTCCGGCGCCCTTCTGGTGCGTTTTCATCTCGCCGATGGCCGCTTCGATCTCCCACCGCTCATGGTAAGCGGCGGCGAGTTCTGTCGCGGGCGCGTCCAGGGGGTCAAGGATGGTGGTGACGAGGGTGAACAGTTCATCCTATCCACGGTTGGTCACTTCATATTCCACGACCCGGACGTACAGGCCGGGAAGTTCGGTCAGTTCCATAGTCCCGGCCGCCAAGCGTTTGGACGCGGCGGTGCGGGCTCTGCGGTTCGCCGAATATGACAGATAAGACCCATCGGGGAGCCATTTGATGACCGGAAGCAGAACATTGATCTTGGCGCGCAGCAACGCGTCCGCTCCAGCATCTCTGATCCGTTGCAGATGTTCGTTGCTGTACATGCCCCGGTCGCCGATGACCAGCATGTCCTCGGCCACGATCCCCGAGCCCAGCAGCCGGGTCGCCAGCGCGATCTCGGTATCGTGCTGCGCACCGAACTCAGCTCCGACGATGGCGTGGGTGCCGCATTCGGCCAGCCCGACCACCAGCACTTTGGGGAACACGCCTTTCTCGTCCTTTTTCTTCCCCGCATACCCGAAACGTTCGGCGTTCGCGGCGCTGTCGGGCACTTCGATGTCGAAGCCGTCAAGGGCCATCAGCCGCCACCGCCCCAGCCACGCGCCCTGGGTCGACCGCCGGGCACAGGGAACCGCGACACGGAAGAACAGATCACGCATCACCTCGGCCCCAAGCCGCCGACGTGCCTGGGTCAACGCACCGGACGACGGCACCACCCACTCGTTCCGCCAGATCCGCAACCCGCGCAGGCCCTGCACCAGCTTACGTATCACTTCCTCATACGCGTCCGCATGGAACAACGTCATCGCCATGACGAAATAGACCACGACACGCGCAGGCAGCAGCCGCACCCGCTTTTCCCGGCGTCCGGCAGCGGCGATCACCTCATCCACCAGCTCACGCGGCACCAAGCGCGTCAAAACCCCGATACCGATCTGATCTACCAGCACACCAGCCGAACCCGAACCACGCGCAGCAGCCTCATCCATCGTCGCACGGTAGATCGACCGCTACTTCCACGTCCACGAAAACCCAAAAATGAACTAATCCACAAACCACCCTGTGGATATGTGAAGAAGCCGACGCACCAGCACTAACTAAGTGGCATTGACCCTTGACTTCGGAGCCTCTGCGGCCCCTGAGCGCAGCTTTCGTCGGGCAGAGGGCAGGCTCCGCCTGCCCCCTGCCCGACGCGCCGCCCCCACCCCAACCAGAACCACCAACCAGAAACACACAACGACAACACCCGGCAGGGCAACGAAATCAAAATGCCCGAAATGAGCCTTTGTGAATAATGGGCACTCATTGATCGACAAGACCCGAAAAGAATCATGGAAGAATTCCGGTCCGAAAGGGTGAAGTGAGGGGCGGCCGGATATCATTGGGGTATGAGTTCAATCGCGGTCGACCTCGATACCGCGTCCACCATGGAATTGGTGGACGCGGCATCGGCGATCGCCGCCGAACTCGCCTCCCGTGCCGCACCCGACTCGGCGGCGGTGTGCATGGACCTCACCGAGACCCTCGCCGCCGCCACCGATCTGCATGAAGCCGCCCTGTCGCGATTGATCGGCACCGTCGACCGGACTCGCGAAGTGCAGCGGTGGGGTTTCCCCTCCACCCGGTCCTGGCTGCGGTCCCGCCTCGGTATGCGCGAAGCCCGCGCCAAGGAGCGCCTCACGCTGGCCCGCCAGGCCCACCGTCTGCCGGAGATGACCGAGCGGTGGGCCACCGGCGAACTGTCGGCCGGGTACGCCGCCACCATCGCCGACGCAGTCACCCGCCTCGACGACCACGACTGCGGCAAGGCCGAGACGATCCTGCTGGGCATGGTCGACCAGCGCTTCTCCGCCGGGAAGATCGCCGGCTTCGGCAAGCGGATCGGCGACGTCATCGCCGAACGCGACGGCACCGAGCAGGCCCCCGAAGACGTGGCGCGGGGGTATGAGCGGTCGTGGATCGACTCGACCCGCTCCCTGGACGGCGGCCGCTACATCAAGGGCTGGCTCAACGCCGAAGACGCCGCGATCTTCGACGGCACCCTCGCGCCCTTGGCCAAACCCGCCGGAACCGACGACCACCGCGACCTGTCCGAACGCACCGCCGCCGCACTCACCACAGTCCTGTCGGGCGGGCACAGGGCCACCCGCGTCACCGTCATCTGCGACCTGGACACCCTCACCGGCGCCACCACCCCCGCCCGTCTCACCGACGGCACCCCGATCCCCGCCGCCCAAGCCCGCCGCATCGCGCTCAACGCCGGAGTCTCACCCCTCCTCCTGGGACGCGGAAACCTGCCCCTCTACCTCGGCCACAAGGTCCGGTTCGCCACCGCTCCCCAACGCCAGGTCCTGGAAACCCTGTACGCCACCTGCGCCGTCGCGGGATGCGAGGTGCCCGGGACGCTGTGCGAGGTCGACCACGTCCACGGCTGGGCCCTCGGCCACAGCCCCACCGACATCGACCAACTCACCCTCACCTGCGGCTGGCACAACCGCTACAAACACACCCACCCCCACCGGCTCCACATCACCAAAGCACTCGACGGCCGCTACACCTACCGCCTCCACCCACCCGGAACCAGAACCCTGCCCCAACCCGGCCGCCCACCACCCTGGCCCCAGGCCGCATGAACCCACACCCACACCCACACCCACGCCCATGCCCACGCCCTAGGTCAGACCCGGCTGCTCCTTCGGCGCGGGCCCGGCCGGGGGCCGTGGCCCCAACCCGGCCGCCTACCGTGCCGGTCGAGGTCGCGTGGCCGCAGGTCCCGCACTGACACCGACCGCTCCACCCATGCGGGGCCTGACAGCGCCCGCACCACGATCACCCACCACCCCGGCCTCAGACGCCATGACCACATGCCCACAGCCCAGACCCGACCACCCAGCTGGCCACAGGCCCACCGCCATGGACCACCCTCCCCGGCCGGCTATCCACCCCCGACAAGCCGAACCGCATAACCGCACCCCCCAGCCCGGCCCGGAGGCCAACCAATGTGGGCGGAGACCGTCCACCCCCGGCTTTCCGTCCACCCCCGGCTTTCCGTCCACCCCGGCTTTCCGTCCACCCGGCTGGCCGCCCACCCCACTGGCCCCACGCCCACCATCGCGGACCACCACCCAGTCCAGCTACCCGCCTCCGATAAGCCGAGCCGCATGCCGCACGTCTGCGGCCCTGGGCCGGCCAATCAGTAAGGCGAAGGCCCTCCACACCGGCCGGTGGTCCACCTCGGCGCCCGCCACCGGTACCGCCTGCCACGGATGCCGCCTGCCCCGCTAGCCACAGGCCCACTGCCTTGGACCACCATCCCGGCTGACTTTCCACACCCCCGATAAGCCGAATCGCATAACCGCACGCCCCCGGCCCGCTCCGGACCGACCTACCAGTGAGCCGGAGGCCCCTCGACACCGGCTGGCCGCCCGCCCCACTGGTCCCGGGCCTACCGGCTGCATGACGCCACACCCACGCCCACCCGCAGCTCGTCCCGCCAACACGGGCGGGCAGCGAGCCGCTCTCCCCAACTCGACCCCAGCCGCCGCCCTGGCTCAAACCGCGCGACCAGCAAGGCCAGGCCCGCGAGCACGGGGACGGCCACACTGCGCGCCGCGATCACCACGAAGACGGCGACCGACACGGCCCGCCCACCGGCACTCAGCACTCCCCGGGCGATGGCGATGCCGACCGCCGCGCACATCATCAGGTTCTCGGGATTGACAGCGGAGAACAGCAGGCAGCGGGGAGCCGCCTTGACCGGAGTGAAGGTGTCGTCGGCCTTCAACCACCGCACCCAGCGGCCCGCATCCACGAGCCCAGCCGCAGCCTCCCGCCCAAGCTGACCACCTGCCATGCAGACCAAAGCCGGCATGGATCGCAGGTATGTGCCCCTGCGCCAGGGTGCCTCGCCAGCACCGGCCAGGCCCTCGCCTCAGACTCGTCGAAGGCCGCGTTGGCCAAATCGGACATGGTTTGGTCGCAAATTCACAGCCCCACGCCCGGTCGCGCCGCCACCATGATCCCGGAGACACCCCTCGGCCCCGCTACCCGACCACGCCCGGCCCAGGTCACAGGAGTGGCAGACCCACGCCCGCGACCACCGCGCCCCACCCGCAGGTGACGTCCACTGGAGTGGTGTAAGAGTTGATCTTCGCGTGATCCTGTTTCTGCAGGTTAAGCGGTGAGTTCCTGCTGCTCGGTAGCGGGGTCGGGTGTGGTGCCGTCGATGACGCGCAGCCGGGCTTTGGCGAGGCATTCCGGGCCCATGTAGCGGCGGGCCTCGGTCCATTCGTCGGTCTGCTCCATCAGCACCGCGCCGACCAGGCGGACGATCGCGGCCCGGTCGGGGAAGATCCCGACCACGTCGGTGCGCCTGCGGATCTCCTTGTTCAGGCGCTCCTGCGGGTTGTTGGACCAGATCTGCCGCCAGAGCTGGCGCGGGAAGCCGGTGAAGGCCAGCAGATCGGGTCTGGCCTGGTCCAGGTGCTCGGCCGCGTCGGGGTGCTTGGCCTCCAGCGAGGCGACGACCCGTGCGTGCTGGGCATGGACCTCCTCGGCGGCGGGCTGGTCGAAGATGGTCCGCACCAGCGTCGCCACCCACGGCTGCGCCGACTTGGGCACCCTGGTCAGCAGGTTGCGCAGGTAATGCGTCCGGCACCGCTGCCAGCCCGCGCCCGGCAGCGTCGACCCGATCGCCTCGACCAGGCCCCGATGCGCATCGGAGATCACCATCTGGACGCCCGACAGGCCGCGCGCGACGAGCCCGCGCAGGAAGGCGAGCCAGCCGGCTCCGTCCTCGGCCGAAGTGACCTCGACCCCGAGGATCTCGCGGTGCCCGTCGGCGTTGACCCCGGTGGCCACCAGCACATGCACGTTCACGATCCGGCCGCCCTCACGGACCTTCTGAGTCAGGGCGTCCACCCACACGAACGCATACGGGCCGCTCTCCAACGGCCGGTTCCGGAACGCCGCCACCTGCGCGTCCAGCACCTTGGACATCTCCGACACCTGGCTTTTGGAGATGCCCTTGATGCCCATTTGCTCCACCAGCTTGTCCACCCTGCGCGTCGACACCCCCAGGAGATAGGAGGTGGCCACCACCGAGACCAGGGCCTGCTCGGCCCGGCGACGCCGCTCCAGCAGCCACTCGGGGAAGTAGGACCCCGACCGCAGCTTCGGGATCGCCAACTCCACGGTGCCGGCGCGGGTGTCCCAGTCCCGGACCCGGTAGCCGTTGCGGCGGTTCACCCGGTCCTCTGAGCGGGTCCCGTAGTCGGCGCCGCAGACCGCGTCCGCCTCCGCCGACATGAGGGCCTCGGCCATCGTCTTGACCATCGACCGCAACACATCGGGCTCACACACCCCGATCTGCTCGGCCAGCCACCCCGCAGGGTCCACACTGTTGTCCACGGCCATCGCGTTCCTCTCCTTCTGATCTTGGTCGATTCGAAGGATCACGCGATGGCCGTCTCACGTCACGACGCCACGCCCTCTGACCAGGTCAAACTCATACACCACCTCCGTGGACGCAACCCCCCCGCACGGCTCTGCAGCCGCCCCCGGCTAGTCACCCACCACGCTCGAACAGGGCCGCCACGGGTTCACAGGCGCGAGCACCCGCCCACCTATCACCCCGCCCGCACGGCTCGAGGCCCGGTCACTCAGACTGGCCGGGCCCTATCCACTCAGACTGGCCGAGGACCATGCTGGCCGAAGGCGGTGTGACCGCACCGCAAGCCCAGAACCCCAGGCTCTCGGACGCGGCCCCTCCAACCACCACCACGGGTCAGGAGACGCTCACCCCGACCGCCCACGGCGCTCCCGGGTCACAAGATCAGCAGGCCGACGCTCGGTCGTCGTCGTCCCAACGGCACGGGCGTGCGACCGTCCATCCAGTTAGGGCTCGTCCGGGGGAGTTAGCGGTGTTCAGCGTCTGGCGTCACGGCGTCGAACAGGGCCCAACCGTCCACTTCGACTGTTCCGACAGTGGGCCACAGCCCACTGGCTATGGCCTCCTCCATCAGTGCACGAACGGTGCTGGGCTTGTGGAGGTTCAGATACGCCCGGTCCGGTAGGCGCATCGCCGCGCCCTCATCGAAGTGACCATCAGCGATGACCCGGTCGTGTTGCGGCCTGAACACCAGACGTAGACGGCCCGACTCTCCTCGGCGCCACAGCGTCACCGTGCTGCTGCACCCGGGGTAGCCTCGCGCCCGGTCGTGCCGATGCGCGAAACACCAGCCGTAGACCGCTCTGCCCACCACCGAGCGGCGGACCCTGCGTCTGCTCGCCACAGCGGCACTCTAATCACCCGCTGTACTGGGGGAGGCCACGCGCCAGGCCCGCGTCCACACCCCCACACGCGGACGCCCCACCACAAGCCCGGAGACGCGCCCGCCCTGGCCGCCCACCGCGCTCGTCCTAGAAGGCACGTGATCGGCCAGGCCTGCGCCGGCGTCCTGCCGGCACGGCCCTGAAGACCCACCCCGGTTGTCCGCCGCCGTTGCTGAATGTCGGCGACGTTTGCGGAGCGAGGCGGCCGGTGGTTGCTGGAGCCCGTGTATTGCGTTTCTGTCTTTGATGGACACGATCAGTTGCCTGGGTGTCCGCCGTGCTGGGGCATCGCGGGGCTCCCGTAGGGACGCGCGGCGCCGGTTGCCCCGCCGACAGGGTCCGTCCCACCAGTTTGGTTCCTGCTGCCTTGGTCGGAGGCCGTTCATGCGGTCGGCGGGGTGGTGGGGTGGGCTGTTATTGGGTCTGGTCGGTTGGGCGGATGAGGATCTCGTTGACCGCGACGTGTTCAGGCTGCGTGAGTGCGTACACGACGGCGTTGGCTATGTCTTCGGGTTGGAGTGTGCGCATGGCCGAGGCCATCTGCTGGGCGGTTGCTCGGCTTGCCGGGTCGGAGATGTGGTCGGCCAGTTCGGTGGAGACGAAGCCCGGTTCCACCAGGACCACGCGCACGCCCTGGGTGGTGACTTCCTGCCGGAGTGCCTCGGAGAAGGCGTTGACGCCGAACTTCGTCGCGGCGTAGACGCCGCCGCCCGCTGATGCGATCCGTCCTGACGTCGAGGAGACCTGGAGGACGGTGCCCTTGCTCTCCAGGAGGTGCGGCAGGGCCGCGTGGACCGCGTACATCGAGCCGAGCAGGTTCGTTTCGACCATGCGGGTCCATTCGGTGGTGTCGGCGCCCGCGATCGGGCCGCTGAGCATCACCCCGGCGTTGTTCACCAGGACGTCCAGGCCGCCGAAGTGTTCGACGGTCGCGGCGACCGCGGCCTGCACTGACCGTTGGTCCGTCACGTCCAGGTCGAGGGGGAGCACCTCGCCCGGTGCCTTGTCCGCCAGGGCCGTCAGGCGGTCGGCTCGGCGGGCGCCGGCGGCCAGGCTCGCGCCGGCGGTGGACAGGGCCAGTGCGGTCGCCTCGCCAATGCCCGAGGACGCTCCGGTGACCAGGATGACCTTTCCGGCGAGCGTGTCGTTCATGTCGTGTCCTTTCGTGGCCCACCTAAGCGGACCGGGTGGTCACCTTAGCCTAGCTCATAAGCGGACCGATTGGTCACCTTAGATAGAGTGGGCGCTGGAGGAAGGAGCGGCACATGGCCAGAACCGTCCCGTCGCGCAGTGACGCGGTGCGCAATCGGCGGCTGCTGCTGGACGCCGCGGCCCGGACGTTCGCCGAGCGCGGGGTCGAGGTGTCCATCGGGGAGATCGCGGAGTGCGCCGGGGTGGGCAAGGGCACGGTCTTCCGGCACTTCTCCTCCAAGGCCGATCTGCTCGCGGCGATCATGCTCGGCATGCTGGACGAGCTGGAGAGCACCGGGACCGCGCTGCTGGAGGACGACGATGCCGGGCGGGCGCTGCGGGAGTTCATGGCCGCCGGGGTGGAGATCTTCGTCAGGGACCGGGCGTTCTGCGAGGTCGTCGGCCGTCCGTCGCTGCAGAGCGAGCAGGTGCGGGAGGCGATCCAGCGGCTGCGCGACGTCGCGGAGGAGATCACCGACCGTGCCCGGCGGCAGGGGGCCGTGCGGCCGGACGTCACCGGCACCGATGTGGTCCTGCTGCTGACCGGCATCCAGCACACGGCGGCGCCGCTGCTGGACCATGAGCCGCAGGCCTGGCGGCGTTATCTCGAACTGGCCCTCGACGGGCTTTCCGCCGGCTCGCGGCCGGACCTGCCCTACCCGCCGCCGGGGCGGCTGTCGCTTGGTCCCGGCGTTTGAGTCCGCCCAGGATTCGTGTCGCCGCTTATGTGGTCAGGTACGGCTCCGGTCCTGAGCTGCTCGTCTTCGACCACGTCGGCATGCCGGACGCGGGGACTCAGGTGCCTGCGGGTGGTGTGAGGGGCGGCGAAGATCTGGTGCGTGCCGTTCTGCGGGAGGTTTTTGAGGAGACGGGGCTTGGCGATGTCTCGGTTGTTCGGCGTGTTGCTGTTGAGGAGAAGCCGCATCCTTGCACTGGCGAGCCTCGCAAGACGTCGTTTTTTCATCTTGTCGCGGGGGCGTCCGTGGCGGATGCGTGGGAGCACGTGGTGGACGGTGATGGCGGCGATGCGGGGTTGAGGTTTGCGTGCCGGTTCGTGGCGTTGCCGTTGGTGCGGCCGCTCGCGGACGACCAGGGGGCTTGGCTGGGGCTCATCGACCCGGCCTTCGGTCGTGAGCGTTGACGGCGGTAGGGTCGCCGGTGGCATGAACTGATGCGGGGTGCCCCTTCGTGGGGAGAATCGGGAAGCCGGTGTGAATCCGGCACGGGCCCGCCGCGGTGACCGGGGAGCTGCCGTCCACGCGCGTTTGCGCGGCCACTGGCCGGAAGGCTGGGAAGGCGGGCGGCCGGCGTCGATCCGGGAGTCCGAAGACCGGCCCCGCTCCACGCGGCCGCCCTGTGGCGGCCCGACGCAGCGGGAGCCTGCCATGGAGCTTTACGACGTCATCCACCGCCGCCGCGATGTGCGTGCCGAGTTCACCGGTGCGCCCATTGCCCGGGACGTTCTCGACCGGGTGCTCGCGGCGGCGCATGCCGCGCCGAGCGTGGGGCTGTCGCAGCCCTGGGATTTCATTCTGGTGAGGGATGCCCGGCTTCGGCGTGCCTTTCATGAGCATGTCGAGGGGGAGCGGGCCGTATTCGCTCGCGGTCTGCGTGGGGACGCCGCTGAGCGGTTCGCGAAGATCAAGATTGATGGGGTTCTGGAGTCTTCCCTTTCCGTTGTGGTCACTTACGACGCCGCTCGGGGCGGGCCTGCGGTTCTGGGACGGCACGCGATCGCGGACGCGGGGCTGTACTCGGTCTGCCTGGCCATTCAGAACCTGTGGCTGGCCGCTACGGCGGAGGGCCTCGGCGTGGGGTGGGTGTCGTTCTACCGGGAGGCCTATCTGCGTGAGTTGCTCGGCATTCCGGTGGACGTTCGTCCGGTCGCCTGGCTGTGTCTTGGGCCGGTCAGCCGTCTGCAACCCGCTCCGGATCTCGAACGGCACGGGTGGCGGCAGCGGCGGGCACTGGACGCCGCTGTTCACCTTGACCGGTGGGCGGGGCGGTCTTGAGGCGGATCGCCATGTGGGCCAGGAAGGCCATGCCGGCCAGCAGGTAGCAGTTGGCGATCGGGGTCAGGAAGATGTGGAAGCCGTATTGGAGCGGGTGGCCGTTGTGGGGCGTCCACCAGAGGGGTGAGAGCGCGAAGAGGACGTAGGCGGCCAGGGCGGTTTTGCGGTTGCCGTTTCTGAGGAGTACCGCCAGGGCCGGGACGATCCATACCCAGTGGTGCGCCCAGGAGATGGGGGAGACCAGTAGGCCGGTGGCCCCTGTTACCGCCGTTGCGGCCAGCCAGTCGCCCCGCCTGGCCCATAGGACGGCGATCGCCAGGCCGATCGCGCCGATCGTCAGGGGGATGGCGGTGTACCAGTCGCCTACTTCGGCCGTCCCGCGCAATATGCGGGTCAGCGTGCCGTAAGGGGATTGATTGCTGATGTACGGGACGCCCACGCGGGACGTGTCGTAGAAAGTGTCCAGCCAATAGACGCGGGACGCTTCCGGGGCGATGGCGTAGGCGAGCAGGGTGCAGGCGGCGAAGGTCGCCGTCGCGGTCACGGCGTCTCTCGTGCGCCTTGTCAGCAGGAGCAGGACGACGAAGACGGCCGGGGTCAGTTTGATCGCGGTCGCGATGCCGATGGCGATTCCGGCGGGGCGGCCCTGGGCGGCGCGGTGCATGTCGGCCAGGACCAGGGCCAGCAGGAAGAGGTTGACCTGGCCCAGGAAGAACGAGTGGTAGACCGGTTCCAATAGGAGGCCGGCCGCTACGACCGCGATGAGAGGAGCCCGCCGGCCGGTCAGTCTCAGAGCCGCCCGGCAGGCCCAGATGAAGGCGGCCAGCGCGGCGAATTGCCAGATCACGCGGGCCACGGTCAGGGGTAGCAGGGAGAGGGGAGTGAAGAGAGCGGCGAAGAACGGGGTGTTGGTGAACCAGTGGTCGGCCAGTTGTTCCGTGTAGAGGCGGGTGCCGTCTGCTATGGCGTCCCCGCCCAGCCAGTAGATGCGGAAATCCAGTGAGTCGTAGGCGAGAGAGAAAATTGCTATTGCCGCGACTTCGATGGCCAAGAGCAGTGGCACCCAGCGTTTCATGCGGATAACGGTGTCGGTGGGCCCGGTTTTCGCGCATCGGGCCGTCGCACACATTCGCGGAACGCCCGTTAGCCCACGGGATTACGCCTGCGGGCCAATGTGTGGGGGAACGGCCGGCGGTTACGATCGGCGCATGTCAGCCCGAGTGCGCCGCCTCAGCGGGGCGGTTCTCCTCTGGTCGGGAGCCGCTCTCTATCCCGGCGTCCTGTTCCTCGTCCTCTCCAGCGGGTGGCTCGTCTCGCCGGAAGTGGACATCCTGCTCTGCGCCGCCAGCACTGTGCTCGTCGCGGTGCTGCTGCGGCGGCATCCCCTCCCGGCCCACGCGATCCTGCTCTTCGCCTGGATCCTGGCCCTGGCGGAGACGGAGAACGGCGCCGTCGCGGGCGGGGAGATCCTGCTCACCGACCTCGCGGTCTGCTACATCGCCGCGACGCGTCGGCGCCGGGTCTCGGGTTCCGTGGCGGTCGTCACCGGCGTCCTGCAGCTCCTGTCCGTCACGGCGTTCCTGATGCCGGACGAGGTGCTCCTGCTCACCATCGTCCTGGCGATGGTCGTCGTGTGGATGACGGGGAACTCCATCCGGGTGCGGCGCGCGCACGCCGAGGAGATGCGCGAGCGGGAGACCGCGCAGGCCGTCGCCGCCGAGCGGCTCCGGATCGCCCGCGAGCTGCACGACATGGTCGCGCACAGCATCGGGATCATCGCGATCCAGGCGGGCGTGGGCGGACGGGTGATCGAGACGCAGCCGGCGGAGGCCCGCAACGCGCTGGGCGCGATCGAGGCCACCAGCCGCGACACCCTGTCGGGGCTGCGGCGGATGCTGACCGCGCTCCGCGCCGACGATCCCGCGCCGCTCGGCCCCGCCCCGGGCCTGGCCGACCTCGACGGGCTGGCGGCGGCGACCGCGGACGCCGGGGTCGAGGTCGACATCCGCCGGACGGGGGAGCCGCGGGCGCTCCCGCCGGACGTCGACCTCTCGGCCTACCGGATCGTCCAGGAGGCGGTCACGAACGTCGTCCGGCACGCGGGCACGGACCAGTGCCGGGTGACGATCGACTACCGCGAGGGTGAGCTCGCGATCGAGGTGGCGGACGAGGGGCGCGGCGGCGTGGTCGGCGCCGGGTACGGCCTCGTCGGGATGCGGGAGCGGGTCGCGCTGCTGCGCGGCGAGTTCGCCGCCGGGCCGTGCCCCGCGGGCGGGTTCCGGGTGGCGGCCCGCATCCCGGCGCCGGCGGCGGCATGACGATCCGCGTCGTGCTGGCCGACGACCAGCCGCTCATCCGCGCCGGGCTGCGCGTGCTGATCGCCGACACCCCGGACCTGGAGATCGTCGGCGAGGCCGGAACCGGCCGCGAGGCGGTCGACCTGGTCGAGGACCTCCGGCCCGACGTCGTCGTCATGGACATCCGCATGCCCGACATGGACGGCATCGAGGCCACCCGCCGCATCACCGGGGCGCACGTCATCATGCTGACCACGTTCGACGACGACGAGTACGTGTACGGCTCGCTGAAGGCGGGTGCGAGCGGCTTCCTGGTCAAGGACATGGCGCTGGAGGAGATCCTCGCGGCGATCCGCGTCGTCGCGGGCGGGGACGGGCTGATCGCGCCCGGCGTCACCAAGCGGCTGATCGAGGAGTTCGCCGCCCGTCCCGAACCCGCCGCGGCGCCGGAGCGGGCCGAGCCGCGGCAGGTCGCCGGGATCACCGACCGCGAGCGCGAGGTGCTGGCCCTGGTCGGGCGCGGCCTGTCCAACCAGGAGATCGCCGACGAGCTCTACATCAGCGTCGCCACGGCGAAGGCGCACGTCGCGCGGCTGCTGGCGAAGCTGGCCGCCCGCGACCGGGTCCAGCTGGTCATCATCGCCTACGAGCTGGGCCTCGCCGGGCCCCCTACCAGCGGTAGTACTACCTGACGTGGTGACCTCGGTATCGGTCGGATAACCTTGAAGCCGTGAAGGGTCTGGGAGAGCTTGAACGCACGGTCATGGAGGTCCTGTGGGCGCGGGAGGACGCCGGCCACGAGGCGGCGACCGCCCGTGACGTGAGCCGTGCGCTCGCCGGCGACCGGGACCTCGCCCACACCACGGTCATGACCGTGCTGGACAGGCTCGCCAAGAAGGACTTCCTGGAGCGCGAGCGCGACGGCCGCGCCTGGCGCTACCACCCGGTCGCGAGCCGGGAGATGTACGTGACCGAGCTCATGCTGGGCGCGCTGAACGAGACCGGCGACCGGGACGCGGCGCTCGCGCACTTCGTCCGGTCCGTGTCCCGGGACGAGATCGACGTGATCCGGGAGACCCTCGCGGGCCTCACGAGTAAGGAACCACCGGCATGACCGGCGCCGCCCTGCTCGCCTTGATCTCTCTCGGGACCGTCGGCGGGGCGCACTTCCTGTCCCGCGCTCGGTGGACGTGGCGAGCGCCGCGCATCGGTATCGCGCTCTGGCAGGCCCTGGGGCTGTGCTGGGGCGTCGCCACCATCGGAGCGCTGCTCGGCCTCGCCCTCCTCCCGTACCGCAAGGGCGTCCTCGGCGGGCTGCCCGGCCTCTACGACGACCAGGCGGCGCGGCTCGGCGCCGTGCAGGTCGCGGCGCTGCTCGGCGCGATCAGCCTGGCGGGCGTGCTGCTGGTCATGCTGATGTTCGCGGTGGTCCGGGTGTTCCGGGCCCGGCGGCGGCACCGGGCGCTGCTCGCGCTGGTGTCGCGCCGCGACTCGTCCGTGCCCGGCACGCTCGTCCTCGATCATCCGGGCGCCGCCGCGTACTGCGTGCCGGGCGTCCGCTCGCACAAGGTCGTCGTCAGCGCCGGGACGCTGGAGCTGCTCGACCGCGGCGAGCTGGCCGCGGTCCTCGCGCACGAGCGCGCGCACGCGCGCGAGCGCCACGACCTGGTGCTGCTGCCCTTCACGTCGCTGCGCCAGGTGTTCCCGCAGTTCCACCTGGTCGGGCGGTGCCTGGACGCGGTGGAGCTGCTGATCGAGATGGCCGCCGACGACCGGGCCCGGCACCACCACCCGGCGCGCGAGCTGGCGACGGCGCTGCTGCGGTTCGCCGCCGCCCGCCCGGCCGCCGCCCCGTCCGGGACGCTCGGCGTCGCGCACGGCGACATCCCGGTGATGGCGCGGGTGAACCGCCTGCTGGAGCCGGAGCCGGTGTCGCGCCGCATGCGCCTCGCCGCGTCGGTCGCCGTCCCGGTCATCGCCGGCCTTCCGCTGCTGCTTCTCGTCCTGCCCCACTAGCCGGCCCGGGCCCCGCCGGAGCGGTGGCCTGGGGCTTCGGGCGGTGCAGGACGAGAAGGGACACCGCCAGCGCGGCCACCAGGAGCCCGGCGGAGACGCCGAACGCCAGGTGGTAGCCGCCGGTGAGGGCGTGGGCGGCGTCCTGCCCGTCCGCGCGGAGGGTCTCGGTGCGGGACGCGGCGAGCGTCGTCAGGACCGCGACGCCCAGCGCCATCCCCACCTGCTGGACGGTGTTGAACACCCCCGACGCGAGGCCCGCGTCCTGCGGGCGGGCGCTCGACATGCCGAGCCCGGTCAGAGACGGCAGGACGAGCCCGGCGCCCGCGACCAGCACGAACACCGGGAGCAGGTCGGTGGCGTAGTCAGCGTCCACCGGGACGGTCGTCAGCCACGCCATCGCGCCGACCAGCAGCACCAGGCCCGCCATCAGCACGAACCGCTCACCGAGCCGGTTCGACAGCCGCGCCGACACCAGCAGCGACACCGCGCCGATCGCGACGGCGGCCGGGAGCATCGCCAGGCCCGTGTCCAGCGCGCTGTAGCCGAGCACCTGCTGCATGTAGAGGGCGACGACCACCTGGAACGAGAACATCGCCGACAGGGTGAGCAGCTGGACGGCGTACGCGCCGGCCACGTTCCGCGAGCGCAGGATCCGCAGCGGCATCAGCGGGGTCGCCGCCCGCGCCTGCCGGACGGCGAACCCGGCGAGCAGCAGCAGCGCCACCGCGCCGAGGCCCAGCGTGTGGGGCGAGATCCAGCCGTGGCCCTCGACCTTCACGACCGTGTAGATGCCGAGCATCAGCCCGGAGGTGACCAGCAGGGCCCCGGCGATGTCGGCGCCGGCGGACAGGCCGAGCCCGCGGTCGCGGGGCAGGGCGGGGAGCGCCAGCAGGATCGTGGCGAGGCCGATCGGCAGGTTGATCAGGAAGATCCAGTGCCAGCTCAGCGCGTCGGTGAGCACGCCGCCGAGGACCTGCCCGATGGACGCGCCCGCCGCGCCGGTGAAGCTGAAGATGCCGATCGCCGTCGCCCGCTCGCGCGGGTCGGTGAACAGCGTCACGAGGATGCCGAGGACGACGGCCGTGGCGAGCGCTCCGCCGACGCCCTGCAGGAGGCGGGCGGCGATCAGCACGCCGGACGTGGTGGCCGCCCCGGCGAGCGCGGAGGCCGCCGTGAACACCGCGTTCCCGGCGAGGAACAGCGTCTTGCGGCCGACGAGGTCGCCGAGCCGGCCGGCGAGGAGCAGCAGGCCGCCGAGCGGGATCAGGTAGGCGTTCATGATCCAGCTGAGCCCGGCGGGGGAGAAGCCGAGGTCGGCCTGGATGGCGGGGGCGGCGACGGTGACGATGCTGCCGTCGAGGATCGCCATCAGCATGGTCGCCGACAGCACGCCGAGCGCGGCCCAGCGGGACCGCGGCAGGGTGGAAGGGGTCGTCTCCTTGTCCATGGAGCGACCGTAGCAGATGGTTTTGTTATAGACGATCCTTCGTGGATCTATTTTTGGCCCTGTCGGACGCGCCGGGCCGGCCGGCCGGTCTCGACGGGGGTCGACAGATGCCCGGTGACCAGGGTGTTCAGGGCGCGGACGAGCACCTCCCGCTCGCCGTCCGGCAGCGACCCGAGGGCGGCCGCGTGCACGCCGTCCACGATCCGCTGGCTCTCCGCCGCGACCCGCGCGCCCTCCTCGGTCACCGCGATGATCCGCGCGCGGCGGTCGGTGGACGACGGCCGGCGCTCGGCGAGGCCCGCCTTCTCCAGGGCGTCCACGGTCACGACCATGGTCGTCTTGTCCATGTCGCCGATCTCGGCGAGCTGGATCTGGGTGCGCTCCTCCTCCAGCGCGTGGACGAGGACGCAGTGCATGCGCGGCGTCAGCCCGATCTCGGCGAGCGCCGCCGTCATCCGGGTGCGCAGCACGTGGCCGGTGCGGTCGAGCAGGAACGACAGGTCCGTCGTCGTCCGGCTGGGGGCCATCGAAGTCATGCCTCCAGCCTACCCAACTTGTTCTGTTGCGGATTATCTGCTAGAGGCCGCATGCCGTCGTCTATGCTGGAGGCATGAACCGCGTATGTCTGGGCTGGTGGCCGTCCTAGGACGGCCGACGCTCACGCATGCCACAGGGCCGTCCGCTGGACGGCCCTTCTGCTTCTCGGTGACCGGGGCCGGTCCGGCGGGACGGCCGCCCGCCCAGCCCCACCGAGGAGAGACCATGGAGACCACCGCCGCCACCACCGTCACCACCGCTGAAGCGCGCGGTCGCGAGCTGGAGCAGCAGATCGCCGCCGACCCCGGCGCGTTCCGCATCCTGACCGGCGACCGCCCCACCGGGCCGCTGCATCTCGGCCACTACTTCGGCACCCTCGCCAACCGCGTGCGCCTGCAGCGGGCCGGCGTCGAGCTGTTCGTGCTCGTCGCCGACTACCAGGTGCTCACCGACCGGGACGTCGCCGACCGCCTGTCGGAGTACGTCGAGGGCCTGGTCGCCGACTACCTGGCCGCCGGGATCGACCCGTCCGCCGCGACCGTATTCCGGCACAGCGCCGTCCCGGCCCTGAACCAGCTCATGCTGCCGTTCCTGTCGCTGGTGTCGGTGCCGGAGCTGAGCCGCAACCCGACCGTGAAGGACGAGATCGCCTCGTCCCGGCAGGCGTCGGTCAGCGGGCTGATGTTCACCTATCCCGTCCACCAGGCCGCCGACATCCTGTTCTGCAAGGCCAACCTCGTCCCGGTCGGCAAGGACCAGCTCCCGCACCAGGAGATCACCCGGACGATCGCCCGCCGCTTCAACGAGCGCTACGCGCCGGTCTTCCCCGTGCCGGACGCGCTGCTGTCCGCCGCCCCGGGCCTGCTCGGCATGGACGGCCAGAAGATGAGCAAGAGCCGCGGCAACGCCATCGCGCTGTCCGCCGGGCCGGACGAGACGGCGAAACTGATCAGGCGGGCGGTGACCGACGCCGACCGGCACATCGCCTACGCCCCCGAGACCCGTCCGCAGGTGTCGAACCTGGTGCTGCTCGCCGCGCTCTGCCAGGGCCGCGACCCGCACGCCGTCGCCGCCGAGATCGGGGACGGCGGCGGCGCCGCGCTCAAGAAGGTCGTCACGGACTCGGTCAACGAGTTCCTCCGGCCGATCCGCGCCCGCCGCGCCGAGCTGCTCGCGGACCGGACGTACCTGCGCGGCGTCCTCGACGCGGGCAACGAGCGCGCCAACGCCGTCGCCGGCCGCACGCTGGCGGAGGTGAGGGCGGCGATGGAGTCCTAGTGCGGGGCGATGCCGCGCAGCACGACGGCGACCAGGTCGCCGGCGCCGGCCCGCGGGACGCGGTGCGCGATGTCCTCGCCCTGGAAGAGCGCCGACAGCACCGGTTCGTGGCAGGCACCGACGATCATGGACGTGGCGGCGTCCACCGGTGCGTCGGCGGCGAGGCGGCCGAGGTCGCGCTCGGCCCGCAGGTAGCCGGCGAGCCGGGACCGCCAGTCCTCCTCGCCGCCGCTCAGCGCCGAGAACCGGGCGAGCACCTCGGGCTGCGCGACGAGGCCGGCCAGCGCGGGCACGAGGGCGCCGTGGGCGGCCATCCCGTGCGCGACGTATGCGCGCAGGTTCTCCTCGACGGTCGCGGTGCCGGGCTCGGGCAGCGGGTCGAGCGCCCTGCCCACCGACTCCGCCCGCGCCCGCAGCGCGTGCGCGAGCAGCTCCTCCTTGTCGGCGAAGTGGTTGTAGAGGACGCCGTCGGCGACGCCGGCCTCGCGCGCGATCGCCCGGACGGTCAGCCCGGCCGTCGCGCCCTCGGCCATCATCCGCTCCGCCGTCGCGATCAGGTGCTCGCGCAGGGTCCGGTCGCCGGCGCGCAGCGCGGCCGCTTTTCGAGGTGACATCACCGCGCATCGTATGTGCCGAGCGCGAACCCCCGCGCGGCGAGCCCGGGCGGGAGGGCCGGGCCGGCGAGGCCCCCGGTCACCGGCGTGCCGTCACCAGCCAGGACGTGCTCCGCAGGCGGACGGCGCCGTCGCGTTCGAAGCGCCGCATCGCGTCCGCGAGCGTGGCGACCAGGTCGTCTCCCGCGCCGTAGTTGTAGCGGATCGGGCCCCATGCGGCGAAGAACTCCGCCGCGTCCCGCGCGTCCCGCCCCCAGATCTGCTCGGCCTCGACCCGGCGGCAGTTCACGGCGCCGAACCCGGCCGCGCCGAGCACCTCCTGGACGCGCCCGGGATCCGACAGCGACAGGGGCCCGTCGTGCCCGATCGGGGCCTCCTCGCGCGGCGGCAGCGCGGCGAAGACGGACTGGAGGTCGGTGTCGCCGAGGGGTGCCATCGCCAGGAACGCCAGCCGCCCGCCGTCCCGCAGCGCCCGCCGGACGTTCCCGAACGCGGCGACGGGATCGGCGAAGAACATGACGCCGACCCGGCTGATCGCCACGTCGAAGGCGCCGTCCTGGAAGGGGTGGACCTGGGCGTCGCCCTGGACGAACTCCACGTTCCCGACGCCCTCCGCCGCGGCGCGCTCGCGGGCGGTTCCGAGCATGGGCCCGGACAGGTCCACGCCCGTCGCCCCGCCGAGCCGGGCCCGCCGGGCCGCGAGCCGGGTGGTCTGCCCGTTCCCACAGCCGATGTCGAGGACGCGGTCGTGCGGCCCGATGGCGGCCGCGTCCAGCAGGGCGTCGTTGAACCCGCCGTTGACCGCGTCGTACCGGTCGGGATGCTCGGCCCAGTGCGCGCCCTCGTACCCGTTCCACGCCTCCGCTTGATGCGTGTTGACGATCTCCGCCATGTCCCCTCCTCAGGTTATGAACAACCGTTCATGAACTTACGTTCATATCGTCTTCGCCGTCAAGGCCGCGCTGAAGGCCGTACCCGCCGGGCCGAGCGAGTGGGGGGTGCGGCAGTTCGGTGCGCAATGATTACCCGGATGTCGGACCCATCCGAGACGATGAGCGGATGAACCGGTTCCGGCACCGCCGTCCCGTCCCGGCCCTGGAGGTTCCGCACCTCACGGAGCTGCGAGGTCGCCATGAAGGCTGACAGGCGAGACCTGAACCGGGCGCTGCTCGCGCGGCAGATGCTGCTGGAGCGGCGCGACATGCCCGTCCTGGACGCGATCGAGCATCTCGTCGGCATGCAGGCGCAGGCGCCGAGCCCGCCGCACATCGGGCTGTGGAGCCGGCTCGACGGCTTCGCGTTCGACGCGGTCGGCCCGCTGATGACCGAGCGGCGAGTGCTCAGGATGGTCCTGATGCGCGGAACGCTCCACCTGGTCAGCGCCCGCGACGCCCGCGCGCTCCGGCCGCTCACCCAGCCGCTCCTGGACAACTACCTGCGGACCCGGGCCGCCGACCTCGCCGGCATCGACCTCGACGCGGTCACCGCGCACGCCCGCGCACTGCTGGAGGACGAACCGCGCACCGACAAGGAGCTGCGCGAGCTGCTGGCCGAGCGTTGGCCGGGCGAGGACCCCGCGCTGCTCGGCTGGGCGGTCCGGCTCCGGCTGCCGCTGGTGCAGGTCCCGCCGCGCGGCATCTGGGGCGCCTCCGGAATCGCCCGGCACACGACGCTCGACACCTGGCTGGACGGGCGTCCGACCGCCGAGACGACGCTGGACGAGGTCGTGCTGCGCTATCTGGCCGCGTTCGGGCCGGCGAGCGCGCAGGACGTCCAGCAGTGGTCCGGCCTGACGCGGCTCGGCGAGGTCGTCGAGCGGCTGCGGCCCCGGCTGCTGGAGTTCCGGGACGAGGACGGCCGCGCGCTCTACGACGTGCCGGACGCGCCGCGCCCCGGCGGCGACGCGCCCGCGCCGGTCCGGTTCGTCCCGGACTTCGACAACCTGCTGCTCTCGCACGCCGACCGCGCCCGGATCATCAGCGAGGAGCACCGCAAGCGCGTCTTCACCGTCAACGGCATCATCCGCGCGACGTTCCTCGTGGACGGCTTCGTCCACGGCATGTGGAAGATCGAGAAGAAGCGCGGGGAGGCGGTGCTGCGCGTCGACCCGTTCGCGCCTGTCCCGAAGCGGGAGTGCGCCGCGCTGGAGGAGGAGGGCCTGCGACTGCTGGCCGCCGCACATCCCGGCGTGAAGTCGCACGCGGTCGAGTTCCTCTAGCGCTTGCCGGTCAGTCAGCCTTCGCCGCGGGCGCAGGGGGCCTCGTGGTCGGGGTCGAGGGACGACAGGAGCGCGTGCAGGGTCTCGCGGAAGGCGAGCATCTGCTCGCGGTCCAGCGGGTCGAACAGGTGGCGCCTGACCTCGGCGACATGGCCGGGCGCCGCCTTGGCCAGCACCGCGTACCCCTCGTCGGTCAGCCGCGCGATCGTGGTGCGGCGGTCGCCGTCGTGCTTGCAGCGGCTCACCCAGCCGGCCTCCTCCAGCCGGTTCACGGCGTGCGAGAGGCGGCTCGGGGACGAGTGGACGAGCTCGGCGAGCGCGGTCATCGTCAGCGCGCGGCCGGGGGCCTCCGACAGCATCGCCAGGATCATGTAGTAGGCGTGCGGCATCCCGGAGTCGCGCTGGAGCTGCCGGTCGAGGGCGGAGTTGAGCAGCCGCGACGTCCACAGGAAGGCCCGCCAGGTCTCCTGCTCCTCGTCGTCCAGCCACTGCGCCTCGGTCATGCGGACAGTCTACCCAACAGTTGAACCCTCAAGGCTTGAAAGTTCAAGCATCTCCCGGATATGGTTGAAGTCTCAAGTAAAAGGGGGACGACATGACCCGGATGCCGGTGCTCTACCTGAGCCATGGCGCGCCGCCGCTGGCGGACGACGCCCGGTGGACCGGCCAGCTCGCCCGCTGGTCGGCGGACCTGCCGAAGCCCGCGGCGATCCTCATGGTGTCGGCGCACTGGGAGGCCGCGCCGCTCAGCATCGGCGCCACGCGGCAGGTGCCGCTGGTGTACGACTTCTGGGGGTTCCCCGAGCGCTACTACCGCGTCCGCTACGACGCGCCCGGCGCTCCCGAACTGGCCGCCGAGGTGCGCAAGCTGATCCCCGGCGTCCGGCAGGACGAGGAGCGGGGCCTGGACCACGGCGCCTACGTCCCGCTCGTGGAGATGTACCCGGACGCCGACGTCCCCGTGCTGCAGATGTCGATGCCGACGCTGGAGCCGGAGCGGCTCTTCGAGGTGGGGCGGAGCCTCGCGCCGCTGCGCGAGCGGGGCGTGCTGATCGTCGGGAGCGGGTTCACCACGCACAACCTGCGGGAGCTGCGCCCGGACCCGGACGCCCCGCCGCCCGCCTGGTCGGCGGAGTTCGACGAGTGGACGGACCGCGCGGTGCGGGGCGGCGACGTCGACGCCCTGCTCGACTTCCGCGCGAAGGCGCCCGCGGCGCGCATCGCCCACCCCCGGACCGAGCATTTCGCGCCGCTGTTCATGGCGCTGGGAGCGGACGCGGACCAGGCGTCGAGGCGCCGGTCCGTGATCGACGGCTACTGGCTCGGGCTGGCGAAGCGCTCGTTCCAGTTCGGGTGAATTGTCACGTTCCGCCCGATTAGCCGGTCGGTCCGTCGGTCGCGGTCTCCATCTGGGTGAAACCGGTGCGCCACGAGGTCACCTGCGGCTTCCAGCCGAGGCCCAGCGCCTTGGCGTTGGACACCGGGCGGCCGGTCGTCGCGGCGTGCTTGCCGGCGCTGCCCGGGTGGGGAGCGCCGATCGCCGCGCTGTAGACGGGCAGCCAGTCGGCCGTGGTGGCGGGCTCGTCGTCCACGATGTTGACGGCGCCGGCCGGCCAGTCGAGCGCGGCGAGCGCCGCCGAGGCCGCGTCGTCGGCGTGCACGAAGGACGTCCACGAGGGCGCCAGCCGCAGCGTGCCCGCGCGGGCCCGCTCGGCGATCGCGCCGTCGGGGGCGTACCAGGTGCCGGGGCCGTAGAGCGCGCCGTACCGCAGCACGACGCCGCGCGGCATCTCGCCGACCGCGTCCTCCAGCGCCGCGACGCCCTCGTACGGGGGCAGCGTCGAGTCGAGCGGGTCGCTCTCGGCGGCCGCCGCGCCGCCCGGGACGTACAGCCAGGCGATGCTCTGCGCGACCATCGTCTCGACGCCCGCGGCCTTCGCCGCGTCCACCAGGTTGCGGGTGCCGGCGATGCGCAGCCGCGAGTTGGCGCCGAAGTCCTCCTCGCTGAGGTCGGTGAGCTGGTGGATCACGGCGTCCGGGCGCTCGGCCGCGACGGCGTCGCGGACCGCCGGGCCGTCGAGCACGTCCACGACGACGGGCGCGGCGCCGAGATCGCGCAGCAGCGCGGCGCGGTCGGACCGGCGCGTCGTCCCTGCGACCTCGTGGCCCGCCTGGACGAGCAGCGGGATCAGCCGGCGACCGACGACTCCGGTCGCTCCGGCGAGGAGAATCTTCAAGGGGGTACCTCCGCGACTGTCACGCCTTTGTGAGATCGTCTTTTGTAGGATCGTCCAGTGCACTCGCCCGGCGTTCGGCATGGTAGCCCCCCTGCGTCCGGTCGGACGACGTCGGACGAGCCGCACCGCCCCCGGGGTCCCGTCCGCCAATGAGCGTACCGCCGGGAACCGCCCGAACGCGTTTCGCATCCGGCGCGGACGAGAATTCCCGTCTTCGAGGACGGAACCGGCGGCGGAGGAGGGCGCACATGGAGATCACTCTCGTGCGGGGCGACATCACCGAGCAGGACGTCGACGCGGTCGTGAACGCGGCCAACTCGTCGCTGCTCGGAGGCGGCGGCGTGGACGGCGCGATCCACCGCCGGGGTGGGCGGGAGATCCTCGACGCGTGCCGTGACCTGCGCGCCTCGCATTACGGCGGCGGGCTGCCGACCGGTCGGGCGGTCGCGACCACGGCCGGGCGGCTGCCCGCCCGCTGGGTGATCCACACGGTCGGGCCGGTGTACTCCGCGTCCGACGACCGCTCCGGCCTGCTGGCCTCCTGCTACCGCGAGTCCCTCCGCGTCGCCGACGAGCTGGGCGCCGCCTCGGTCGCCTTCCCGGCCGTGTCGGCGGGCATCTTCGGCTGGCCGCTGGACGATGCCGCCCGGATCGCGGTCGGCACCGTCCGCTCCACTCCCACTCAGGTCGCCGACGTCCGGTTCGTCCTCTTCAGCGCGGACGTCTACGCCGCCTTCGAGCACGCTCTGGAATCGTCCTAACCCGGGTTCAGTCCTCCTTCTTGCGGGGCGGCACCACGAGGACGGGCCGGTGCGCGTGATGCAGCACGCGGGTCGACACGCTGCCCAAGATGACGGAACGGGCGCCCGCCAGGCCGCGCGAACCCGTGACGATCAACGACGCGTCCAGTTCGTCCGCGACGTCCACGATGGCGGCCCACACGGGTCCGCCGCCGCGCTCCGCACGCGTCGTCACCTCGGTCAGCCCGGCGGCGAGGGCGAGGTCGGCGCCCGCCCGCGCGAGCTGCTCGGCCTGCTTCTCCTCCTCCCAGGTGTCGCCGTCCTGCGGCCCGGCGGGGATCGGTGCCACGGCGGCGATCGGCGCCCAGGTGATCTGGGTCAGCAGCGGCTCCCACACCGTCATGATCACGGTCGGCTCGCCCTTCAGATGGCGTGCGGCGAACTCGATGGCGGTACGCGAGTCGTCAGAACCGTCGAATGCAATGAGAACTGTCATGAGGAGGACATTTCCAAGATCAGACCCGGTGGAACCCGAACGGCTCGCACAGTGGCCGATCTCTCAGCCGGCCTGCGGCGCGCGGCCGGTGCCGGGCGGCCCGGCGAACGCCTGGGCGATGTCCAGCCAGCGGTCGGCGTCCGGCCCGGTGGCGGTGAGGGCGAGATCGGCGCGGTGCCGGCGCTGCGCGACGGCGTGGCAGAAGTCGAGCGCGGGGCCGGTGACGGACTGGCGCGCGTCCGCCGGCCCCCACGTCCACTCCTCGCCGCCGGGGCCCGCCAGGACGACGCGGAACTCCTCGGCCGGCGGCTCCAGCCCGCGGTTGCGGTACGCGAAGTCGCGGGTCCGGACGCCGATGTGCGCGACGTGCCGGAGCCGGTGCGTCGGCTCGCGTCGGACCCCGAGCGCGTCGGCGACGTCCTCGCCGTGCGCCCACGTCTCCATCAGCCGCGCGGTCGCCAGCGTCGCGGCGCCCATCGGCGGGCCGAACCAGGGCAGCCGCGTACCGGGCGGGACGGCGGCGAGGGCGGCCACCATGCCGCGGCGCCCGTCGCGCCAGCGCGCGAGGAGCGCCGCCGGGTCCTCCTTCGCGCCCTCCCGCGCGCCCGTCTCGACATAGCCTTCGGGGTCGGCGAGGGCCGCCTCGACGAGCTCGGCGAACGCGCCGGCGTCGGTGGCCGCGACCACGGCCTGGTCGTCGGTCCAGGCGAGATGGGCGATCTGGTGCGCGATCGTCCAGCCCTCGGCGGGGGTCGGGTCCGCCCAGCGGGCGGCGGGCAGCGGCGCGACGAGGGCGTCGACGGAGTCGCCCTCGGCGGCGAGGTCGGCGAGCAGAGAGTGCAGATCTGGCATTCCGCCAGGATCGTCGGTCGCGCCGCCCCGGTACAGATCGGGCCCTACAAAACCGAACGTGGTTCTTTAGCCGGGCAGTCAGTCGAGGAGGGCGCGGGCGGCGGCGTAGTCGGCCTTGCCGTTCGGCAGGCGCAGGCCCGCGTCCGTCCGGACGAACGCCTTCGGGATCTTGTAGCGGGCCAGGTGGGCGGCGCAGCCCGCGCGCAGCTCCGCGTCGGACGGGCCCCCGGCGGGGCTGACCACCGCGACGATCTCGGTGCCCCAGTGCTCGCTCGGCCGGCCGACGACCAGCGCGTCCGCGACGCCCGGCAGCCCGCGCAGCACAGACTCGACCTCCTCCGCGAACACCTTCTCCCCGCCGGTGTTGATCGTGGTGGCCTCGCGGCCGTGGACCTCGACGGTGCCGTCCGCGAGCAGCCGCGCCCGGTCGCCCGCCACGACGAGGCGCTCGCCGTCCAGCGCCAGGAAGGTGCCCGCGGTCTTCGCCGGGTCGCCCAGGTAGCCGAGCGGGATCGCGTCGCCGCCCTTGGCCAGCCAGCCCAGCTCGTCCTCGCCGGGGGCGAGCCGCCGGGACCGGTCGGCGGACAGCACCGCCGTCCCGGGCGCCGCCGCGAACGTCCGCGCCGCCGAGCCGTTCCGGGTGACCTGGAACCCCGACTCCGACGAGCCGAGGACGTCCACGATCCGGGTCCGGGGGAGGAGCTCCAGCATCCGGGCCTTCACGCCGGGACTGATCGCGGCGGCCGAGTTCACGAACGTGCGGAGCGCGCCCAGGTCGTGCGGGCGCGCCTCCAGCGCCGCCGTGATCGGACGGGCGAACGCGTCCCCGACCAGCGGCATCCGGGTGACGCGCTCGCGCTCGGCGGTGGCCATCAGGTCGGCCGCGTCCAGGCCGTCCACCCGGTCGGGGAACACCACGCACCCGCCGCCGCACCAGGCGCCGAGCGCCGACCACGTGCCGGCCCCGTGCATCAGCGGCGGGCCGACCAGCACCCGCACGTCGCTGCGGACGGCCCGCGCGACGGCGTCCTCCAGATCGGTGACGGGGACGCCGTCGCGGCGCCGCAGGCCGAGCGGGCCGATCATCAGGTCGCCGATCCGCCACAGCACGCCCTTCGGCATGCCGGTCGTCCCGCCGGTGTAGAGGATGTGCAGGTCACCGGCCTCGGGGCGCACCGGCAGCGGGTCGGTCGACGCCTTGGCGAGGGCGTCCTCGTAGTCGAGCGCGCCGGGCAGCAGCGGGGCGCCGGACTCGTCCGCGACCTGGAGGAGCAGCGGGCGCTCGGCCAGCCGCTCGACGACCCGGCCGATGGCGTCCGCGAACCGCGCGTGGAAGAGCACGGCGGCCGGGCGGGCGTCGCCGAACAGGTGCGCCAGCTCGTCGTCCACGTACCGGTAGTTGACGTTGAACGGGGCGACCCGGGCCTTGTGCGCGCCGACCAGGCCCTCCAGGTACTCGGGGCCGTTGTGCAGGTAGAGCGCGAGATGGTCGTGCGGCGACTCCCACGGCTCGGCCGCCGTGCCGCGCAGGCCGAGGCCGTGCCCGTGCAGGACGTTCGCCAGCCGCCGGGTGCGGTCGGCCGTCTCGCGCCAGGTCGTCCGGCGGTCGCGCCACACCAGGCACTCGCGGTCGGGGATCGCGGCGGCGATGGCCTCGTGCAGTGTCGCCAGGTCGAGCATCGGCACTCCTCGGGGGGGACGGCGTCGGCAGCACCGTAACCGATAACTTACCGAACCTCATTCGGTGGACGTTGCGGGCGGTTCGCGGCGTCTTCGGCGTACAGGGCATAGGCCGCGAGAAGGAACAATTGCCAAGTGCCCCCAGCCCGCCGGCCGCGAGGAGAGGTGACTCGCGGCACCACCGCCCCCAACCGGCTCCGCCGCGTCGACCGCTGGATCGCCGCCACCCAGACCGGCCCCCTCCACGCCGACCCGCGCCCGCTGGCCGTCGATCTCGGCTACGGCGCCTCGCCGGTCACCACGTTCGAGATCTACGCCCGGCTGCGCGCCGTCGCACCGCGCCTGGAGGTCGTCGGCATCGAGATAGAGCCGGACCGCGTCGCCGCCGGCCGCACCCTCCTCGCCGCCCTCCGCGAACCCCCCGAACCCCCGGACCCGCCCCCGCCGCAGCCCTCCGGCAGCGGCAAAGGAGCCGAAGCCCCCAAAGGAGCCGTTGCCCTCAAAGGGGCCGTTGCCCTCAAAGGGGCCGGTGCCCTCAAAGGGGCCGGTGCCCTCAAAGGGGCCGGTGCCCTCAAAGGGGCCGGTGCCTTCAAAGGAGGGGCGGGGGTGAACCGTGCCGGGGCGGCGTTCGACGGGCTGTCGTTTCGGCGCGGGGGGTTCGAGTTGCCGGTGCCGCGGCCGCCTGCGCTGGTCAGAGCGTTCAACGTGCTGCGGCAGTACGACGAGACGGCCGCGTGGCGCGCATGGGACGATCTGCGCGCGCGCCTGGCGCCCTCGGGCGTCCTCGTGGAGGGGACGTGCGACGAGATCGGGCGCCGCGCGGTCTGGGTCACCCTCACCGCGGACGGGCCCCAGACCATCACGTTCGCCGCGCATCTGGGCTCGCTGGAACGTCCGTCCGTGCTGGCCGAGCGGCTGCCGAAGACGCTGATCCACCGGAACGTGCCGGGCGAGCCCGTCCACGCGCTGCTGGCGGACTTCGACCGCTGCTGGGCGACGGCCGCGCCGCACTCGGCGTTCGGCCCCCGCGCGCGCTGGGTCGAGGCGGTGTCGCTCCTGGCGCGGACCCACCCCGTCTTCACGCATCTGCCGTACGGCGGACGGCACCGGTGGCGCCTCGGCGAGGTCACCCTCCCCTGGACGGCGGTCGCCCCGCGAGGCTGAGCCCGCCGACGCTGAGCCCGCTGACGCTGAGCCCGCTACTCGCGGTGCAGCTTGTAGGGGGCGGCCTGCACGCGGGGCTGCACGTCGATGCGGTCGATGTTGACGTGCGCCGGGCGGGTGACGGCCCAGGCCACGCAGTCGGCGACGTCCTCGGCGACGAGCGGCTCCGGGACGCCCTCGTACGGCTTGGCGGCCCGCTCGGCGTCCCCGCGGAACCGGACCAGGGAGAACTCCTCCGTCTTCACCAGCCCCGGCGCGATCTCGGTGATGCGCACCGGCTCGGCGACCAGCTCCAGCCGCAGCACGTCGTTGACCGCGTAGGCGGCGTGCTTGGCCGCGTTGTACCCGCCGCCGCCCTCGTACGGGACGTGCGCGGCGAGCGAGGTGATGTTCACCACGTGCCCGGCGCCGCTCTCGACCAGCTTCGGCAGGACCGCCTTGGTCACCCGGACCAGGCCCAGCACGTTGGTGTCGTACATCGTCTGCCAGTCGGCGAGGTCGGCGGCCGCGACGCTCTCCAGGCCGACGGCGCCGCCCGCGTTGTTGACCAGCACGTGGCAGGTGTCGACCGCCGCCGCGAGCGCGTCCACCGACTCCTGCGACGTGACGTCCAGGGTGAGCGGGACGATCTTCGCGGCGCCCGGCACGGTCTCGGCGATCTCCTTGGCGAGGGCGTCGAGGCGGTCGCGGCGCCGCGCCGCGAGCACCACGTTGAACCCCTCCGCCGCCAGGCGCCGCGCCGTGGCGGCCCCGATCCCGCTGCTTGCTCCGGTCACTATCGCGGTCTTACGCATGCGACCAGGGTCCCAGAAGCGGTGCGCGGCACCACCGGTGGACCGGGTGCCGGTGAGACCGGTCACTGTGGCGAGAAGTCACGAATGTCCCCCTTCTCGTGGGAACACCAAACCGGGTCGATAGGTTGCACTACCGGAGGTGATGTTCAGTGTCGCGTCGTGTCAACCGGGTTGCGACGGTCAGTGTTCATACTTCCCCCCTTGACCAACCTGGTACCGGCGACGCGGGCGGCATGAACGTCTACATCGTCGAGGTGGCCAAGAGGCTGGCCGCGAGGGGCGTGGAAGTCGACATCTTCACCCGCGCGACGTCGCGGGCCCTGCCCCCGGTGGTCGAGCTCGCGCCGGGCGTGCTCGTCCGCAACGTCGTCGCCGGGCCGTTCGAGGAGCTGGACAAGACCGAGCTTCCCCGGCACCTGTGCGGGTTCACGTCCGGGGTGCTGCGCGTCGAGGCGGCCCACGACCCCGGCTACTACGACCTCCTGCACACGCACTACTGGCTGTCCGGGCAGGCCGGGTGGGCGGTCAAGCAGCGGTGGGGCGTCCCGCTCGTCCACTCCATGCACACGATGGCGAAGGTCAAGAACGCCGCCCTCGCCGACGACGACAAGCCCGAGCCCGCCGAGCGCGTGCTCGGTGAGGAGCAGGTCGCGGCGTCCTCCGACCAGCTCGTCGCCAACACCGGCAAGGAGGCCCGCGAACTCGTGGACCTCTACGGCGCCGACCCCTCGCGGGTCGCGACCGTCAGCCCCGGCGTCGACCTGTCGATGTTCCGCCCCGAGTCGCCGATCCTCGCCCGCAGCACCGGCCTCCTCCCGCACCGCACCGGCCCGGCCCGCCGCCGGCTCGGACTGCCGCGCGACGCGTACGTGCTGCTGTTCGTCGGCCGGATCCAGCCGCTCAAGGCGCCGGACGTCCTGCTGCGCGCCGTCGCCCGCATGCTCGCCGACGACCCGGCGCTGCGCGCCAAGCTCGTCGTCGCCGTCGTCGGCGGCCCGTCCGGTTCCGGCCGCTGCCGCCCCGAGGGGCTCCAGTCGCTCGCCGCCCAGCTGGGCATCACCGACGTCATGCGCTTCGAGCCGCCGTCCCCGCAGCACGAGCTGGCCGACTGGTACCGGGCCGCGGACGTCACCGTCGTCCCGTCCCACAGCGAGTCGTTCGGGCTCGTCGCCGTCGAGTCGCAGGCGTGCGGGACGCCCGTCGTCGCGTCCCGCGTCGGCGGCCTCTGCACGGCCGTCGCGGACGGGGAGTCCGGCGTGCTGATCTCCGGGCACGACCCCGCCGACTACGCCGCCGTCCTGCGCCGGCTGCACGCCGAACCCGGCCTGCACGCGCGCCTCGCCCGCGGCGCCGTCCGACATGCGGACGGCTTCGGCTGGGACGCCACCGTCGACCGCCTCCTCGACGTGTATACCGGTGCCATGTCGATCCCCGCCGTCAGTGTCGTCCCCGCAGAGGTCACCGCATGAGCCACGTCGAGACCATCAGAGAGACGCTTGAGGCGGCCGAGCTGGAGTTCGACGAGCCGCGCGAGAACGCGTTCTTCGTCAAGCTCCCCGGGCAGCACAAGCTCGCCACCATGACCTGGCTGCTCGTCGGCGACCACTCCCTGCACGTCGAGGCGTTCTTCTGCCGCCGCCCGGACGAGAACCACGCCGAGTTCTACCGGTTCCTGCTGGAGAAGAACGGCGGCATGTACGGGGTCGCGTTCGCCCTGGACGACGTCGGCGACGTGCACCTCGTCGGGAAGCTGCCCCTCGACTCGATCTCCGCGGACGAGATCGACCGCGTGCTCGGCTGCGTCCTCACCTACTCCGACGAGAACTTCGACAAGGCCCTGGAGCACGGGTTCAAGTCGTCCATCCAGCGCGAATGGGACTGGCGGGTGAAGCGCGGCGAGAGCCTCGCCAACCTGCGGGCGTTCGCCTCCTTCGCGGACCCGGCCAACCGCGAGTGACCTCCGGCGGGCCGATAGGCTCTGCTGCATGGCGACCCTGGTATTGCTCCGGCATGGCGAAAGCGTTTGGAACGCGGAGGGGCTGTTCACCGGCTGGGTGGACGTCGACCTGTCCGCGAAGGGCGAGAGCGAGGCGACCCGCGGCGGCGACCTGCTGCTCGACGCCGACATCACCCCCGACGTGCTGCACACCTCCCTGCTGAAGCGGGCCATCCGCACCGCCAACATCGCCCTGGACGTCGCGGACCTCCTCTGGATCCCGGTGAAGCGCTCCTGGCGGCTGAACGAGCGCCACTACGGCGCCCTCCAGGGCAAGAACAAGGCGCAGACGCGCGAGGAGTTCGGCGAAGAGCAGTTCATGACCTGGCGCCGCTCCTACGACACCCCGCCGCCGCCCATCAAGGACGACGACCCGCTGTCCCAGGTCAACGACCTGCGCTACGCCGAGCTGCCGTCCGAGCTGATCCCGCGCTCGGAGTGCCTCGCCGACGTCGTCGACCGGCTGCTGCCCTACTGGTACGACTCGATCGTCCCCGACCTGGCCGCCGGCAAGACCGTGATGGTCGCGGCGCACGGCAACTCGCTGCGCGCCATGGTCAAGCACCTGGACGACATCTCCGACGAGCAGATCGTCGGCCTGAACATCCCGACCGGCATCCCGCTCGTCTACGAGCTGGACGACGACTTCGCCCCGCTCAAGCGCGGCGGCGAGTACCTCGACCCGTCCGCCGCGAAGGCCGCGATCGAGGCCGTCAAGAACCAGGGCGCCGCGAAGTCGGACGGCCCGAAGCCGCCGACGCCGCCCGCGAAGGACGCCAAGGACGCCAAGGACGCGAAGAAGGACAAGCCCCGGCGCGGCCGCAGGAAGTGACCGCCCGCAAGAAGTGACGGCACGCGAGAAGTGGCGGCACGCGAGAAGTGACCGCTCCCCGGTCGGCCGTGGCTACGGCCGGCCGGTGCGGGTGAAGGCGAGCCGGGCCGCGCGGCCCTGCTCGCCGGCGGCCCAGCAGCCGCCGTCCGGCGCGCAGTCGACGGTGTCGAAGGAGCCGGTGTCGAACCGGGTCCAGGTGCGGCCGCCGGTCAGGGTGCCGTCGCTGCCGGTCGGGCCCACGGCCAGCGCGGCCGGGCCCGCGTACACCGGCCACGCCACCCCCGACCGGTACTCGGCCGGGGGACGGGCCGCGACCCGCCACGTCCGGCCGCCGTCGGAGGTCGTCGCCGCGGCCTTCGGGGACGGTTCGCCGGGACGGTAGTCGCCGCCGACCGCGATGCCGTGCCGCGAGTCGCGGAACGCGACCGCGAACACCCCGGCCGCCGGTCCGGCGGGCAGCGGCGTGTCGGTGACGGTCCAGGTCAGGCCGCGGTCCCGGGAGTGGAACACGCGCGAACGGGACGCGCCGCCCGTGGCGAGCCACACGTCCCGCCCGCCATGGCTCACCAGGCACTGCCCGCTGGCGGCGAACCCGGCCTCGCCCTCCAGTGCCGGGGGCATCCCCTCGGACGGCAGCACCCGCCAGCTCCGGCCGCCGTCGCGGGTGGAGATGATCCGGAACCGGCCGTCCACCGGGTCGCTCACGGCCAGCCCGTGCCGCGCGTCGAAGAACGTGACGCAGTCGTAGAACGCCTTCGGGTCGTCGTTCTGGAAACCGAGCGTCCAGGTGCGGCCGCCATCGGACGTCCGGTAGACGCGGGACGCGTCGCCCTCGCCGATGGCCAGCACGACGGCCCGCCGCGCGTCGAACGCCTCGACGTCGCGGAACTCCAGCCCGGCGGCTCCGGCGGGCGCGACGTCCCGCCAGCTGCGGCCGCCGTCGGTCGTCCGCAGCACGGTGCCGCCGCTGCCCGCCAGCCAGGCGACGTCGCGCCCGACCGCGGCCAGCCCGCGCAACCGCGCGTCCGAGCCGGTCGGGGTGAGCCGCCAGCCGGGCCCGCCCGCCTCGGCCCGCGCCGGTGCCGGGAGCGCGGCGGCGAGCACCGCCGCGAGGACCGCCCCGCACATCCCGGCCACGGCCGGCTTCCGGATCACCGCGCGCATCGGAGTCATGCCGCGCAAGCTAACGAAAGTTGATCAAGCCGTCCAGACCCATTCGCCGGTCGCCACCGCCGCCGGGGCCCGTCAGTCGAGGGTGATGTCGACGCGGTCGATCTCGCCGCCCGTGAAGGGGTAGGCGGGCGGGTGGTCGCCGACCGGGGAGCCGGTGGTGAGGCCGATGTCGAAGGTCTCGTCGATGGAGAACACGGCGGGCGGGGTCGCGGCGATCCGGCCGCCGGCGGCCTCCGCCCCGTCGACGGTGAGCACGAGCGTGCCGCCGCGTCCGAGGCCGTCGCTGTCGGCGGTGAAGTCGACCCGCAGGGTGTGGCGGCCCGGCGCCAGGACGACGTCGGGGACGAGTTCGGCCACCGCGATCTCGAACGTGCGGTAGACGAACACGGGACGGCCCGTGTCGCCGACGAACAGCGACCAGCCCGCGGCCCGGCCGCCCATCGTGGCGATGACGCCGCGCGGCCGGCCGGTGACGTCCAGCGCCGCCTCCAGCGTCCAGGACCGGCCGATCATGCGGGGCGCGTTGCTCTCCGGGATGCCGACGGCGCCGGGGTGGTAGGTGAACTTCTTGCGCCCGGCGGCGAGGTTGGGCATGCGGGTGCGGGAGACGCGGGCGTCGCGCAGCGGGAGGATGCCGACGCGTCCCGCCTCCCGCTCGAACACCGCCCGGAGTTCGGCGAGGCGCTCGGGCTCGGTCGCGGCGAGGTCGTTCGCCTGGCTGAAGTCCTCCTCCAGGTTGTAGAGCTCCCAGACGTCGTCCTCGAACGGGCGGCCCTTGCCCGGCAGGGCGACGCCCCACGGGACGCCGCCGTGGTGTGCGGACGCCATCCAGCCCTCGTGGTAGACCGACCGGTGCCCGTAGACCTCGAAGTACTGGGTGGTGTGCCGTTCCGGCGCGGACGGGTCGTCGAAGCTGTAGCACAGGCTCGTCCCGTGCATCGGCTCCTGCGGGACGCCGTTCACCGTGTCCGGCATCGTCAGCCCGGCCGCCTCCAGGATCGTCGGCGCGACGTCGTTGACATGCGAGAACTGGCTGCGCAGCCCGCCGGCGGCGATGCCGTTCGGCCAGGTCAGCGCCATCGGGTTGCGGGTGCCGCCGAGGTGCGAGGCGATCTGCTTGACCCACTGGAACGGGGAGGTCATCGCCCACGCCCACCCGGCGGGGTACTGCGGGTAGGACTCGGCGGTGCCGATCACGTCGAGCTTGGCGAGGGCGTCGGCCGGCGACTCGGTGATGCCCTGGAGCGCCCCCATGTAGTTGACGCTGC
The DNA here is from genome assembly GCF_013364275.1 of Actinomadura sp. NAK00032. NCBI lineage: Bacteria > Bacillati > Actinomycetota > Actinomycetes > Streptosporangiales > Thermomonosporaceae > Actinomadura > Actinomadura sp. NAK00032. The sequence continues at coordinate 1,354,562 of NZ_CP054932.1, forward strand.
CGGGCAGCCCGCCCTCGGCGCTGCTGCCGTTGTCGCCGACGATGTAGACGAACATGGTGTCGTCGAAGATGCCGCTGTGCTTGAGCTCCTGGACGAGCCGGCCGATCTGGACGTCCGTGTGCTCCAGGAAGCCCGCGTACACCTCCATGAGGCGTTCGGCCATCGCGCGCTCGTCGTCGGAGAGGCTGTCCCAGCTCGGGATCTCCTCCGGGCGCGGGGTCGTCCGGGTGCCCGGCGGGACGACGCCGCGCTCGATCTGCCGCTCCAGGATCCGCTCGCGCTCGGCGTCCCAGCCGTGCGCGAACCGGCCCCGGTAGCGGGCGCTCCACTCCGGCGGGACGTGCAGCGGCGCGTGCGTGGCGCCCGGTGCGAGGTAGAGGAAGAACGGCCGGTCGGGGGTCATCGACTGCTGCATCCGGATCCAGCGGATCGACTGGTCCACCAGGTCCTCGGTGAGGTGGTAGCCGGGGTCGGACGGCGGTTCGACCGGGGCCGTCCCCTCGTAGAGGGTCGGCTGGTACTGGTGGGTCTCGCCGCCGAGGAACCCGTAGAAGCGGTCGAAGCCCTGCCCGGTGGGCCAGCGGTCGAACGGCCCCGCCTGCGACGACTCCCACGGCGGCGCCAGGTGCCACTTGCCGACGCACGCGGTGGAGTAGCCGCTCTGCCGCAGGACCGTCGCGATGGTGGCGCTCTCCGGCCGCAGCACGCCCTCGTATCCGGGGTGGGCGTTGGCGCTGTTGAGGACGGTCCCGACACCGGCCGCGTGCGCGTCGCGTCCGGTCAGCAGGGACGCCCGAGTCGGGGAGCAGATCGCCGTCGTGTGGAACCGGTTGTAGGCGAGGCCCTCGGCGCGCATCGCGTCCAGCGTGGGGGTGGCGATGGAGCCGCCGAACGTGGCGGCGGCGCCGTAGCCGACGTCGTCGAGCAGCACGAGGACGACGTTCGGGCGGCGGGTCATCGCGCCGCCTCCTTGCGGGCCCGCTCGACCCACTGGCGGCTCACGCGCAGGTTCACCTGGGCCATCAGGGAGGGCTCGGCGGACGCCCGGTGCTCCAGGACCTCGGCGTAGCAGTCCTGCGCGCCGGGATCGGAGCGGTCCGCGAGGAACGCCCATTCGGCGAGGTGGCTCGCCATGCGCGGGTCGGTGTCCTGGAGTTCGCGGGCGCGGGCGGCGAGGACGGCCGTGCCGCCCGCGAGCCGGGCGATCTCGGCGGCCTGCGCCGCCTTCGGCGCGGGCAGCAGGTCGGCGGGGTGGCCGTTCCACCAGCCGCCGTAGCGGCGGATGACGTTGCGGCAGATGAACTCGGGCTTGTCGTAGATCGCCACGAGCCGGGGGTGCGCGGCCAGCTCGGCGGGGACGCGCAGGGACTCGACGATCTCCTCGGGCGGTGTCCCGGCGTTCAGGCCGTCCAGCGCGTGGTCGACGATGTGCCGCAGGTAGCGGGCCATGGCGCCCAGCTCGTCCTGGATCCCCGCGGCGCCCCGGACGAGGTCGCCGTGCCCCGGGATGATCACTTCGGGGCGCAGCGCGGCCATGGCGTCGGCGGCGTCCGCCCACTCCTCGGCGTAGCGCTGCACCTTCTTCGGGTTGCCCGCGTTGGGCAGGTAGCCGGTGACCAGGTCGCCAGCGGCGATGACGCCGCGCTCGGGCGCCCAGACCCAGGTCGCGTCGTCGGTCTCGCCCTTGGCGTGGAACAGCTCGAACCGCTCGCCGCCGATGGTGAGGGTGAGGGCGTCGCGGTACGTCTCGTCCGGCCAGACGAAGTCGGACTCCTTCGAGGCCCAGGCGGGCCCGCCGTCCGGCCCGGGGAGCTGCCCGTTGACGCGGGCGTTGAGCCCGGACGTCTTCATGTAGCGGCGGAAGTGGGCGGGGACGTTCTCGTGCGCGATCACCCGCGGCCGCTCGCCCGCCTCCAGGAACGCCCAGAGGCCGAACGCGTGGTCGCTGTGGCCGTGCGTGTAGACGACGGTGTGCAGCGGCCGCGCGCTGATCGCGCGGACGGCCGCCAGCAGCGCCGGGCCGTCTCCGGCGCAGCCGCAGTCGACCAGCAGCAGGCCCTCGTCCGTCTCGAACAGGGCGACGTTGACCATGCCGGGCTGGATGTAGTGGGTGCGCGGCGCCGCCTCCACGACCAGCGGCTCGCGGCCGGAGCCGTGCGCGCGGGAGAAGATGTGCCGGGCCTGGTCCGGACTGAAAAGCCCGAACGCCGATTCGGCGGTCCGCCGCTGGTTGTCGGGAAACGTGGGAGCGTTCGGCATCGCGAGCCTCCAGCAGGTTTAAGTCACGTGGCTTAGGCACGTTAAAGCAGCTCGCTTAACTGGTCAAGGGCTACGGTGCCGCGGGTTCTTGTAGGGTGGTCGCCGTGAGCGCGGTAAAGGGGGCGGCCGGGGTGCGCGACACCCGCGCCCGGCTCATCGACGTCGCCGAGCGGCTCTTCGCCGAGTACGGCATCGAGGCGGTGTCGCTGCGCATGGTCGGCACCGAGGCGGGCCAGCGCAACAACTCCGCCGTGCTGTACCACTTCGGCTCCAAGGACGGCCTGATCGCCGCGATCATCGACGTCCGGTCCGCGCCGGTGGACGCGCGCCGCGCCGAGCTGGCGGCGGCGCTGCGCGCCGGCGGCGGGCCGCCCGACCCGGCCGAGCTGATCGGCCTGCTCCTCCAGCCGCTCGTGGAGACGATCGGCGCGACCGGCGAACGCACCTGGTACCTGCGGTTTCTCGCCAACGTCATGGACCACCCGATGTTCGAGGCGCCGTGGCGGCCGGACGCGTCCCGCCCGCCCGGCGCCCCCGCGCGGCCCGACCCGCCGGCGATGCGTCACCTGCGCGTGGAGTGGCGGCGGCTGCTGCCGGACCTGCCGGACGCCGAGTTCGAGCGCCGGACGCGCTGGACGATGATCGCCGCGTTCCGGCTGCTGGCCGACTACGAGCGGCAGCGCTCGGCCGCCCCCGCCGCGGCGCCGCCCGCCGGCCAGGTCGTCGCCGACCTGACCCGGATGCTGCTGGCGCTGATGCAGGCCCCGCACCCGGCGCCCTGACCCGCGCCCCCGCCCGCCCGCGCCGCCCGTGTCGTTAAATCACCGGGCTTAACTTCGCCGACGGCATTTCCCGACCTAAGTCCCACTGAGTGGGATCGTCCTTGCGTGGCCCGGATCACTCATCGAGTTTCGGCTTTTACAAATCGACGCCGAATGGCCGACGGCCGTCGTATCCGAAACGATCGAAGGATCCCATGGCACTCGATCTCACCCCTGCCCATGGTGCGGCGCCGAGGTACCGGCTCCTGCTCGCCCTCGCCGTCATCATCCTGTTCTCCGAGACCGCGACCTTCGAAGTCCTCATGGTCATGCCGGCGCTGCCGGACATGGCCGCCCACTTCCAGACCACCGCCGTCGCCTGGGTCGTCTCGATCCTCACCCTCGCCGGCGCGACGATCATGCCGCTGGTCGGCCGCGCCGCCGACCGGTGGGGCAAGAAGCGCGTCATCGTCCTGCTCGGCTGCGTGTTCCTCGCGGGCAGCGTGCTGTGCGCGACGGCGGAGTCGTTCCCGCTGCTGCTGGCCGGCCGGGCCATGCAGGGCTCGATGGTCGGGATCGTGGGCCTGTCCTACAGCCTGGTCCGCGACATCATGCCGCGGGACTTCGTCCCGGTCGCCCTCGGCATGGTGGTCACGGGTGTCGGCATGTCGGCCGTCGTCGGCCCGTTCGCCGCCGGGGCGCTCATCGACGCCTTCGGCTTCCGCGGCGTCTACTGGTTCATGGCGGCGTACGTGGCGCTCCTGCTCCCGCTGTACGCGCTGCTGATCCCCGAGAGCGCGACCCGGGTGGGCCAGCCGATCGACTACCTCGGCTCGGCGCTGCTCGGCCCGGCCGCCGGCGCGCTGCTGTACGGCCTGTCCCGCGGCTCCGACCACGGCTGGACGACCCCCGGCGCGCTCGGCTTCCTGGCCGCCGGCGTCGTCCTGCTGGCGGGCTTCCTGGTGCGGCAGCGGACGGCGCGGCACCCGCTGATCGCGCCGCGGATCCTGTTCGGCCCCCGGTTCGCGCCCACCCTGCTCGCCGTCGGATGCGTCTCCTACATGATGAACGCCCACGCCCTGATCGTGCCCACCATGCTCCGGACGCCGGAGGGCGCGGGCGGCACCGATTACGGCGCGGGCCTGTCCGCGACCGGGTACGCGATGTGGACGTGGCCGCTCGGCGTGATGGCGATGGTCATGGGACCGCTCGGCGGCTACCTCGCCAAGCGGTTCGGCCCCCGGTGGGTCCTGCTCGGCGCGGCCTGCCTGTTCCTGCTGACCCTGCTCGTCGGCGCGCAGTTGCCGCACGTCTTCTGGCAGGTCGCGGCGATGAGCGTCATCGCCGGCATGGCGGTCGGGTTCCTGCACTCGTCCAACGCCAACCTCGTCCAGGACGCGCTGCCGTCGTCGCACAGCGGCGTCGGGAACACGATCGGCGCCATGAACTCGCTGCTGGCTGCGTCTGTGGGCAGCACCATCACCGGCATCGTCATGGCGGACCACGTCCGGGCCACCCACCCGGTCACCCACGCGGTGCTCTACCAACCGGACGCCTTCACTAACGGCTACATGTACGCGGCCGTCGTCGGCGCTGTCGGCCTAGTGGTGGCCCTCGTCATGCGTCACGGCCGCCGTCCCGCCGAGGGCGGCCTGTCCGAGGACGACGACCGCCCCACCGCCAAGGACGGTGCCGCCCTGGCCTCCTGACCGTCCCGTCCCGATTCGGGCACGGCGGGGCCGGTGCCGCCGCTCCACGCGAGCGCGGCACCGGCCCCGCCAGTGGTCTCCCGGCACCGACGTCCGGGCTCAGGACAGGTCGGTGATCTCCTCCGGCCGCTGCCCGGTCACCAGGTAGACGACGTTCTCCGCCACATGGACGGCGTGGTCGGCGAAGCGCTCGAAGTAGCGCCCGGCGAGGGTGATGTCGACGGCCGGCTCGACGCCGTGCTTCCACTTGGGGGACAGCAGGATGTCGAACAGCCGCCGGTGGAGGCGGTCCATCTGGTCGTCGTCGGCGTCGAGTTCGAGGCCCATCTCCACGTCCTGGGACGCGATGACGCTGCCCGTCTTGGCGATCATGCGCTCGGCGATCTGCCCCATCTCCAGGACGGTCGCCTGCAGCTCCGGCGGGACGGCCGTCTCGGGGTGCCGGCGGCGGGCGGTCTTGGCGATGTGCACGGCGAGGTCGCCCATGCGCTCCAGGTCGCCGCTCATCCGCAGCGCCGTGATCAGCGTGCGCAGGTCGCCGGCGACCGGCTGCTGGCGCGCCATCAGGTCGAAGACGGTCGCCTCGATGTCGGCGTCGATCTTGTTGACGTGCTCGTCACCGCTGATGACCTCCTCCGAGAGCCGCAGATCGGCGTCCAGCAGGGCGGTCACCGCACGGGCCATCGCGGACCGGACGAGGCGGGTCATCTCCACCAGGCTGTCGGTGAGGGAGTCGAGTTCCTCGTGGTAGGCGTCGCGCAATTGAAGTCCTTCGCTGGGAACCGGGGGAGGGCGGACTCGCCCACGCAACAGCCTGCCCCGCCGTCGTGAACGAGTCCGGAGGGGAAGGTGAACTTTAAGGGAACGAGACGTACCTGACCTGCACCGCGGGGAAGGGTAGCTCGTTTCGCCGCTTACGATCCGTGGTGTGGAGGTCGAGATTGTCGCGAGCCTCGCGGGGCTCGCCGGGCTCGCCATCGGGCTGACGACTGGATTGGCGGTACGCGTGAGCGAGCGAGCCCAGCGGACGGTGTCCCAGACCGCCCCGGTGGGAACACTGCCCCCGGGCGTGGCGTCGGTGCTGAGCGTCCTGCGTTCGTCGGCCGTGGTCGTGGACGGGGAGGACCGGGTGCTGCGCGCCAGCTCCGCCGCGCGCGCCTACGGCCTCGTCAGCGGCGACCGGCTGGTGGTGGACGAGGTCCTCGCCATGGCCCGGCTCGTCCGCCGGGACGGGGAGATCCGGGAGACCGAGATCCAGGTCGGGCCGACGAGCGCGCGGATCCGGGCGGACGGCCGCTGGTTCGCGGTGCGGGTGGCGCCGCTCGGCTCGCACGGGCTCGTCCTCGTCCTCGCCGAGGACCTCACCGACATGCACCGCACCGAGGCGATCCGGCGCGACTTCGTGGCGAACGTCAGCCACGAGCTGAAGACCCCGGTCGGCGCCCTGTCGCTGCTCGCCGAGACCGTCGAGAACGCCGCCGACGACCCCGAGGCCGTCCGCCGGTTCGCCGGGCGGATGCAGTACGAGTCGGTGCGGCTGACCAACCTCGTCCAGGACCTGATGACGCTGTCGCGGGTCCAGGGCGACGAGCCGCTCCCCGACCTCAGGCCCGTCGACCTGGACGAGGTCGTCGCGGAGGCGCTGGAGCGCTGCCAGTTCCGGGCGGGTGAGAAGGACATCGAGCTGGCCTCCGGCGGCGAGGCCGACCTGCGGGTCCGCGCCGACCAGGAGCTGCTCGCCACCGCGCTGCGCAACCTCGTCGACAACGCCGTCGCCTACAGCCCCGAGCACACCCGGGTCGTGGTGTCGGCCCGGCGGTTCGACGACCGCCAGGTCGAGATCAACGTGACCGACCAGGGCATCGGCATCCCGGACGCCGAGATCGGCCGGATCTTCGAGCGGTTCTACCGGGTCGACCCGGCCCGCTCGCGGCGCACCGGCGGCACCGGGCTCGGCCTCGCCATCGTCAAGCACGTCACCGGCAAGCACGGCGGCGACGTGACGGTGTGGAGCAAGGAGGGCCACGGGTCGACGTTCACGATCCGGCTCCCGCTGCTCGACGCCCCCCTTCGTCCCGCCTCAGGGACCGCAACGCAAGCCCCAGAGAACACCGCCCGGGAGGCATCACCGTGACCCGCGTGCTCGTCGTGGAAGACGAGGAGTCGTTCAGCGACGCACTGTCGTACAACCTGCGCAAGGAGGGCTTCGAGGTGGCCGTCGCCGCCACCGGCCCCGACGCGCTGGACATCTTCGAGCGCAACGGTGCCGACCTCGTGCTGCTCGACCTGATGCTGCCCGGCCTGCCGGGCACCGAGGTCTGCCGGGAGCTGCGCGCCAAGTCCAGCGTCCCGGTGATCATGCTGACCGCCAAGGACAGCGAGGTCGACAAGGTCGTCGGGCTGGAGCTCGGCGCCGACGACTACGTCACCAAGCCGTTCTCCACCCGGGAGCTGATCGCCCGGATGCGGGCCGTGCTGCGCCGCCAGGGCGAGGTGGACGAGCCGGCGCCCGCGACGCTGGAGGCCGGCCCGGTCCGGATGGACGTCGAACGCCATGTGGTCAGCGTCGGCGGCGAGCCCGTCCAGCTACCGCTGAAGGAGTTCGAGCTGCTGGAGGTGCTGCTCCGCAACGCCGGCCGCGTCCTCACCCGGATGCAGCTGATCGACCGCGTGTGGGGCGCCGACTACGTGGGCGACACCAAGACGCTGGACGTCCACATCAAGCGTCTCCGCGCCAAGATCGAGGCGGCGCCGTCCACGCCGCGGTACATCGTGACCGTGCGCGGCCTGGGCTACAAGTTCGAGCCCTGACGGACATGAGGAACGGCCCGCTCCCGGTTGGGGGCGGGCCGTTCTCGCGTGTGCGGGAGGGGGTCAGTGGCCCCCGGAGGCACCCGGCGTCTCGGACGTGCCGGGCGACGGCGTCTCGGACGTGCCGGGCGTCTCGGACGTGCCGGGGCTCGGCTCGCCGGACGCGCCGGGCGAGGGGCTGCCGGACGGGCCGCCGGTCGCCCCGGGCGTGCCGGACGGCTGCGTCGTGGGCGTGGCGAACGGGAAGGTGGCGAAGTCCTGCTGGTGCGGGACCACGGGCACCTTGAACTCGATGGCGCCGGCGTGCTCGAACTGCATCCGCACCGGGACGATCGTCCCCGCGATGAGGTCCTTGGTGAGCCCGGTCAGCACCACGAGCGGCTGCTCGCCCGTGCCGGGCGTCACCGGGAGGCCGCTCTCCTGCGGGCTGGTGGTGTTCTCCGACGTCGGGGTGCTGCTGGTGTTCGGCGTGGCACCGGTGCCGGCGGTGGTCCGCGGGCTCGCGGTGCCGGACGGCGTCCCGGTCTGCGTGCCGGACGGCGTGGCGGAGGCGCTCGCCTTCGGCTGCGGCTTGCCGAGCAGCTGGACCATGCCGCCCATGCCGTCCACCGAGGCGGCCGGCAGCGCGACGGCGCCGCCCGCGATCTTCGCCTGGCCGAAGGCGGGCGAGCTGACCGCGACCAGCCGGTCCGGGCGGCCCTTGACCTGGTTGATCAGCACGCCGTAGAGCGGGACGTCCGCGCCCGCCTTGAGCGGCTGCCCGTCCTGCGCGCCCAGCAGGAACATGTTGCGCAGGTCGATCTGGGTCGGGGCCTTCTTGTCCATCGGGATCGCCACGTTGACGCCCTCGGTCAGCCGCGTCGGCGCGGCGGACTGGGGCGACGTGCCGGCGCCGCAACCGGAGATCACCGGCGCGATCGCGACGGCGCCCGCCACGGCGAGCACGACCACTCGACGGCTGTTTCGGATCACGGCGTCGGTCTCCTCGCGAAGTGTCATGGTGATGGCGGCGTGAGATACGCCAGGGGAAGCGTAGCGAGACCCTGGCGGGAACCCCTCCCCGGGGTCGCCGACACGCCCGCGCACGTCCGGATCATGCTCGCGCACGCGCGGAACATGCGCACGCGCGCACGAAAGATCCTTCCGGGCGGCCGGTCCGGGCGGCCGGCGGCTCAGTAGCCGGTGCCGAGCGACTCGACCCGGCCGTTGAGCTCGGCGCCCGACCTGGGGCCGCGGACGATCTCGGTGACGACGCCGTCCGGCTGGACGAACACGGCGGTGAGGCCGGTGCCGGTGGGGCCGGGCGTGCCGGGCGCGGGGGCGTAGGCCGCGGCGAGGACGCCCGCCCGGTCCTCCAGGATCAGCGGCGTCCCGCCGTGGGCGGTGCCCGCGCAGGCCTTCAGGTCCTTCAGCGGCGTCGCCTTCTTCCCGGGCGCGGGGCGCGGGTCGGCGACGAGCCAGAAGTTGAGCTTGTACTGCCAGGTCCTGGCCGCGAGGTCGGCCACCACGCTCTCGCACTCGTACGCGGGCGGGACGATGCCGATCACGCCGGGGCGCAGGTCGCGCAGCGAGGTGGGGACGTCGCCGTCCGCGCCGGTGCCGACCTCCCGGTCCGGCAGCAGCCCGCCGATCTCGCCGGGGCTCGCGGACGGGCGGGGCGCGAGCTGCGCGCCGGTCGGCCGCGGCACCGGGCGCGGGCCGAACGCCGTCATGAGCACCCCGCTGAGCAGCGCGACCAGCAGCGCGCCCGCGATGATCGGGATCGCGACGCCGAACCGGGTGACCGGCCGGGCGAGCCGCCGGACCCGGGCGCGGCGCCGCCGCCGCCGCTCCTCGCGGTGGTAGGCGGCCATGTCGCGCTCGAGCTCGCGGGCGTCATCGGGCACGACGACGTCCACGCGGGGGAGCCCGTAGTCGTCGGGCTCCGGGTCGCCGCCGTCCGGCCTCACGCCGCACCTCCCTCAACGGGTCGCGTCACCCGGGCCGCCGTCCAGTTCGAACCCTTCCGGGCGCTTCGTACCCGCGCCGTGCGGAAGGCTCACCTCCCAGTATGGAACGCGTGCGCGGGCCCGGCGGGACGGACGCTTGTAACGGCGTCCCCTTACCGGTAATGGCGTTTCGGTCGGATCCCGGTGATCTCCCGGCTACACTGAGTACGGGGAACTGGACGCCGATGCACCATTAAAGGGCTTTGTCAATACCCCAATATGCGGTTTGACCTGCGCATATGCCTGGAAGGCCGGTTCAGCCATGCTCGTTTCCGTGCTACCCTGGTTCTAGCGGAAGGGGTACTTGTCACATGACTTTCCAGGTCGGCGACACCGTCGTCTACCCCCACCATGGGGCTGCTCGGATCGAGGCCATCGAGACTCGCACCATCAAGGGTGAGGACAGGACCTATCTGGTCCTGAAGGTTGACAAGGGTGACCTGACAGTGCGGGTCCCGGTTGAGAACGTCGAGGACGTGGGCGTCCGGGACGTCGTCGGCCAAGAAGGACTTGAGAAGGTGTTCGAGGTGCTTCGCGCACCCTACACCGAAGAGCCCACCAACTGGTCGCGCCGGTACAAGGCGAACCTTGAGAAGCTCGCCTCCGGCGACGTCAACAAGGTCGCCGAGGTCGTTCGCGACCTCTGGCGGCGCGACAAGGAGCGCGGCCTGTCCGCGGGTGAGAAGCGGATGCTCGCCAAGGCGCGCCAGATCCTGGTCAGCGAGCTCGCGCTCGCCGAGAAGACCAACGAGGACAAGGCGGAGGCCCTGCTGGACGAGGTCCTGGCCAGCTGAACGGTCGACCGAATTGAGCATGAGGCTGCCACGGGTGGGCGTAGGTACCGACGTCCACCCGTTCTCGTCCACCCCGCGCCCCCTCAAGGTCGCGGGCCTCGAATGGCCGGGTGAGGGCCACGGCCTCGCCGGCCACTCCGACGGCGACGTCGCCGCGCACGCCGCCTGCGACGCGCTCCTGTCGGCCTGCGGCCTCGGTGACCTCGGCGCCGTCTTCGGCACGTCCGACCCCCGCTGGTCCGGCGCGTCCGGCACCGACCTCCTCGGGGAGGTCGCCCGCCGCGTCACCGAGGCGGGCTTCACCATCGGCAACGTGGCCGTCCAGATCATCGGCAACCGCCCGAAGATCGGCAAGCGCCGCGCGGAGGCCGAGAAGACCCTCACCGAGGCCCTCGGCGGCGCCCCGGTGACGATCTCCGCCACCACCACCGACGGCCTCGGCCTCACCGGCCGAGGCGAAGGCCTCGCCGCCCTGGCGACCGCCCTGGTCCTCCCGCCCGGCCCCTAGCCCTGGGCGGGGTGGACGGTGCCGGTCACCTCGCCCAAGGTGATGCGCGAGCCGGACGCGCCCGGTGCCTGGGCGCGGATCGTGACCGTGTCGCCGTCCTCCAGGAACGTGCGCTTGGTGCCGTCGGGCAGTTCGAGGGGCTCCTGGCCGTTCCAGCTGAGTTCGAGCATGCAGCCGCGCTGGTCGCGCTCCGGGCCCGAGACCGTCCCGGACGCGAAAAGGTCGCCGGTGCGCAGCGGCGCGCCGTTCACCGTGGCGTGCGCCAGCTGCTGCGGGGACGTCCAGTACATCGAGGCGAAGCGCGGGCGCGCCGCCACCTGCCCGTTGATCAGCACCTCCAGGCGCAGGTCCAGGCCCCACGGCTCGTCGCAGCGCAGGTAGTCCAGCGGCGCCGGGTCCTGGGCGGGCGGGTCGGTGCGCGCGGCCTCCAGCGCCGCGACCGGCACCACCCAGGAGGAGACCGACGTGGCGAACGACTTGCCGAGGAAGGGGCCGAGCGGCTGCGACTCCCAAACCTGAAGGTCGCGCGCGCTCCAGTCGTTCACCAGTACGTACCCGAACACGTGGTCGCGGAACGCGGCCGCGGCCACGCCGCGGCCGGCCGAGGACGGGACGCCCGCGACGAACCCGACCTCCGCCTCGAAGTCCAGCCGTAGCGACGGGCCGTAGGACGGCTCGTCGTCGCCGGGCGCGCGGCGCTGCCCGCACGGCCGGATGATCGGCGTCCCCGACGGATACACGGTGCCCGCGCGGCCGTGGTAGCCGACCGGCAGCCGCTTCCAGTTCGGCGGCAGCGGGTCGCCGGACGGGCGCATCATCCGCCCCGCGTTCACCGCGTGGTGCTCGTTCGAATAGAAGTCGACGTAGTCGGCGACCTCGAAGGGCCGCAGCAGCTCCACGTCCGCGACCGGGAGCAGGTGCGGCTCGACCCGGTCCCGGTACGACGCGTCGGTGAGCAGCTCCGTCACCCGCTCCCGGTTCGCCTGCCAGGCGCGGCGCCCCGCGACCATGAACGCGTTCAGCGAACCCGAGGCGAAGTAGCGGCGGTCCTCCACCAGCCCGGCCGCGGACATCGCGGCCAGGTCGAGGACGCGGTCGCCGATGGCGACACCGACGCGCGGCAGCTCCCCGGGCCGCGCGAACACCCCGTACGGCAGGTTCCCGATGCCGAACCCGGCGTCCTCGTCCACCTCAACCCACGACTCGGTCGTCATGGAGACATATCTTCCCCCGTGTCCGGCGATTCGATCAGGCCCAGCCGGTGCAGTTCCGCGAGTGCCGTTCCGAGGTGCCGGACGCCGACCGCGGCCAGCAGCCGGCGGGCGGCCTGCGCGGCCTCGTCCGGGAGCTTTCGGGCCTCTGCTGCCAGGTCCGCGGCGTCGGTGCGGTCGAGGATTCGCGCGATGTCGCGTTCACCGGCGGCATCGGCGGCGCGCGCCGCGCCCAGCAGGAGGGTTACGGCCTCTCTGCCCGTCCCGGCCGTGCAGGTGAAATCGAGGTCGCGCTCGGCGCAGGCCGCGATGAACGCCGCCGGCGCCGTCCGGGTCGCGGCGCCGAGGGGGATGCCGTGGTCGCGGGCGGCGGCGATGCGGTCCAGCGCGTCCCGCCAGCCGGTCGAGGGGCGCACCTGGACTCGTGCGGGGACCCCGGCGGGCAGCCGCGCCACCGCCACGGCGACGGACCGCGCCTGGTCGGCGTCCTCCGGGATGGTGATCTCCACGGCCGGGAGCCGGACCCGCGGCTCGTCCCGGACCGCGTCCAGCGCCTCCGGCAGCTCCTCAAGGCCGGTGTCCGCGACGAGGACGAGGTCGAGGAGGTCCTCCGGGACGAGATGGGCCCGCAGCTCGGCGAACCGGGACGCGGGGCAGCGCAGCCGCCCGGTGACCGGCGCGCGGGCGGCGGCCCGGTAGGCGGGCAGGGCCCCGGCCGGCGGGGCGGGGTCCGGCGGGAAGAGCGCGGCGTCGTCGAGGAGCCGAGCGAGGAGGGCGCTCATGCCGGGCCCCTACCCCGGACCCGTCCCGCTAGTCGGCGGGCGGGGTCGGGCCGCTGCGGAAGTTGCCGGACGGCGGCGGGTTCCAGTCCTTGGCCGGACTGTCGCCGGCGTCGGGGTCCTCGGCGCGGTCGGCGGGCGGCGGGTCGTGGAGGTCCTCGTCCGCGCCGGGCGGGTCGGCCGGTGCGGCCGGGCCGGGCACCACGATGTCGGGGCGGGTCGTCGCCGCCACCGGCCGGCGGGGCGCCTCCTCGTGATCACGGCTGCGGACCAGTTCGACGTCCGTCGGCAGCAGCGCGGGGACGGGGTCGAGCGGCGGCCGGGGCTCGGGCAGCGCGTCCAGCGGCGGCGCCGGCTCCGACGACAGGCCCCCGCCGTACGGGCCGTCCTCGAACCCGCCGAACTCCTGGGCGGGCTCCTGGACGGGCTCTTGGCTGGCGGGCTCGTCCGTGTCCGCTTCGTGCTCGTGCGCCTCGTGTGCCTCCGGCTCGTGTGCCCCCGGCTCAAGGGCCTCAGGCTCGCGGGCTTCAGGCTCGTGGAACTCCGGCCTTCGGACCTCTGGGGCGGGGGCGGTGGTGGGCTCGGGGGCGGACGTTTCCGGGGGGAAGGGGATGAGTTCGTCCGGTTCGTCGGCGAAGGGGGCGTGCGGCTCCGGCGCGGTCTCGGCGGGGGCCTCCAGGGCGAGCGGGGGCGCGGCCGGCTCCAGCACCTTCACGTGGCCGCGCTGCTGCGTCTCCGCGGGCGCGCCCGCGTCCTCGGCGGTGGGCCGGGCCACCCGGATCTGCTTGAACATCGTCAGCCACAGCCAGACCGCGATCACCAGCATGACGTGCGGCGCCACCGCGACCCCGGCCTTCACCGCGTCGTCCGGCAGGGACGCGTAGCCCCACACCGAGTGCTGGACGTGCAGCGCGGCGCCCCCGGCGACGAGGGCGAGCAGCAGCGCCCAGCGCAGCAGCCGCGTCCACCAGCGGGCGCCCCGGGTGACGACCAGCGACAGGATCGTCATCGCGACGAGCGTGTCGGCCATCACCGGGTACAGCGGCGCCCACCGCCGGCCCACCCCGCCCGCGAGCGCCAGTTCGCGGAGCACGGCGTAGGTGAGCACGTACGCGCCGGCCGCGAGCGCGGCGACGACGAGGCCGGCGAGGGCGGTCAGCAGCCGCCGCTGCCCGCGGCTGTAGGCGGGCCGGGTCCGATCAGTTGGCATCGAGTCTCGTTCCGGGGGAGAGGGCGCCTGAGGTCCTGAGCCGAGATTAACCAGCCCGGACCGCGCCGAACCGCAACTTCTTGGTGATCACTTTGTCGCTGTGCACCATAAGTGGGGAGACGTACGGTATGGACGACGACACCCCGAGGGGAGGCTGCGATGCCGTACGGCCGGTTCGTGGACGGAACGCGCGCCGGGCGGGCCCGGTAGCGTCGCGTGGCGTCGCCTCATGATCGGCTGGGCGAGCCGATCCGGACGTTCGACGGCCGGGCCGCGGCCCGCCGCACGTGGCTGTGGCTGGGCCTGCTGAGCCTGGCGTCGGTGGCGCTGATCCCGGGCGCCGTCGCCTACCTGCACGACCGCGTCTGGTGGGTGGGGATTCCCGCGCTGCTGCTGGCGATGGGCTGCGCGGCCGCCGCCGGCTGGATCGCGGGCCGCGACCGCCCGCGCCTCCGCCACCGCGTCGCGCGCCTCTACGCGGGGGGCCTCACGGTCACCGGGCCGGACGGCGAGGCCGCCTACGCGTGGGACGAGCTGGCGTCGGTGACGGTCTCCGGCCGACGCGGCGGCCCGCGCGTCCGGTGGCGCTTCACGATCGTGGCGGACGACGGCCGCGTGCTGCGCCTCGAAGACGACATCCCGGACGTCCGGACGCTCGGCGTCGCCGTCGCGGAGGAGGTGACGGCCCGGCTCGTCCCGCGCTGCCTGGCGGCGGTCCGGGCCCGGGAGCCGGTGCGGCTGGGGCCGTTCACCGTGGACCTCGACGGGGTCGAGAAGGACGGCGAGCGGCTGCCCTGGAAGGACGTCCAGGACGTGGTGATCGAGAACGGGATGGTGGCCGTCCGGTCGCACTCCGGCCGGACGGACCTGATGGCGGTCGCCTCCCAGGTGCCGGACGCGGCGGCGTTCGCGGCCCTGTGCTACCGGCTCGTCGACGAGACCTGATCTTCCTGAAGAATTTTTCGCGGACCGCGGCGGGGGATGTCGAGAACGCGTCCGCGGCTCCGATCGTTCTGTGACGAGCGGCCCCCGCGGCCGCCCGGAACCGCGAGGGAAGAAGAGGAGCACCCGTGAAGTACATGCTGCTGATCTACAACCGCCCCGGCTTCGTGGAGGAGCTGACGGAGGCCGAGCGCGAGGCGCTGTTCGGCGAGGTCGACGCGATCATGGCCGAGCTCACCGAGTCGGGGGAGATGGTGCAGGGCAACGCCCTCGCCGACGCGACCACGGCGAAGACCGTCCGGGCGAAGGACGGGCAGCCGGCCGTGACCGACGGGCCGTTCCTTGAGGCCAAGGAGCACTTCGCCGGCTACATCGTGGTCGACTGCGAGTCGCAGGAGCGGGCCGTGGAGATCGCCTCGCGCTGGCCCGACGTCCGGTACGGCGGGTACATGGAGGTCCGGGCGGTCATGACCGAGGCCGGGACGGAGATGTGAGGACGCCCCCGGCCGTCGAGGACCTGCTGCGCGCGCTCGCGCCGCAGGTGCTCGGCACGCTCGTGCGGCGGCACGGTGCCTTCGACGCCTGCGAGGACGCCGTGCAGGAGGCGCTGCTCGCCGCCGCCGTGCAGTGGCCGGGGGAGGGCGTCCCGGAGAACCCGCGCGGCTGGCTGCTGACCGTGGCGACGCGGCGGCTCACCGACCAGTGGCGCAGCGAGCGGGCCCGGCGCGACCGCGAGGCGGCCGTCTTCGCGGAGGAGACCGCGCTGGCGGGCGAGGGGGCCGCGCCGGGCCCGGGCGAGGGCCGCGCGGCCGACCGGGACGACACGCTGACACTGCTGTTCCTGTGCTGTCACCCGGCGCTGTCGCCGCCGTCGCAGGTCGCGCTGACGCTGCGCGCGGTCGGCGGCCTGACGACGGCGCAGATCGCGCGCGCGTTCCTCGTCCCGGAGGCGACGATGGCGCAGCGGGTCAGCCGCGCCAAGCAGAAGATCAAGGCCGCCGGGGCGCGGTTCGCGATGCCGCCGGCCGGGGAGCGCGACGCGCGGCTGCGGGCCGTCCTGCACGTGCTGTACCTCGTGTTCAACGAGGGCTACACGGCGTCCAGCGGGCCGGACCTGCAGCGCACCGACCTGACGGCGGAGGCGATCCGGCTGGCGCGGGGGGTGCGCGCGCTGCTGCCGGGGGACGGCGAGGTCGCGGGCCTGCTCGCGCTGATGCTGCTCACCGACGCCAGGCGCCCGGCCCGGACCGGGCGCGGCGGGCTGCTGATCCCGCTCACCGACCAGGACCGGACGCTGTGGCGGCGGGACGCGATCGAGGAGGGCACGGCACTGATCACCGAGGCCCTCACCTGGTCGCCGCCCGGCCCCTACCAGCTGCAGGCCGCGATCGCCGCCGTGCACGCGGAGGCGCCGCGCGCCGAGGACACCGACTGGCGGCAGATCCTCGGGCTGTACCGGCTGCTGTCGCACCTGTCCCCGAACCCCATGGTCACCTTGAACGAGGCGGTGGCGCTCGCCATGGTGGACGGCCCGTCCGCCGGGCTGGAGCTGCTGCGCGCCCTGGACGGCGACGCCCGGATGGCGGGCCACCACCGGCTCGCCGCCGTCCGGGCCCACCTGCTGGAGATGACCGGCGACCCGGACGCGGCGCGGGAGGCGTACCGGGAGGCGGCGCGGCGCACGACGAGCCTGCCCGAGCGCCGCTACCTCGACTCCCGCGCCGCACGACTCAACGGATCCGATGGAGAAGACGATGACGACGCTTGACGTTCCCGGCGCCACCCTGCACTACGAGGTGCGCGGGTCGGGGCCCGTCCTGCTGCTGATCTGCGGCGGGATCTACGACGCCGCGGGCTACGCCGGACTCGCCGGGCTGCTCGCCGACCGGTACACGGTCGTGACGTACGACCGGCGCGGCAACTCGCGCAGCCCGCTGTCCGGACCGCCGGAGCCGCAGCGCGCCGAGGTGCACGCCGACGACGCGTCCCGGCTGCTCGCCGAGGTGGCGGCCGGGCCCGCGTTCGTGTTCGGCAACAGTTCCGGGGCGCAGATCGCGCTGGAACTGGCCGCTCGGCACCCCGAGCAGGTGCGCGCGCTCGTCGCCCACGAGCCGCCGCTGCTCGGCCTCCTGCCGGACGCGGCGCACTGGGAGACGGTCATCGCGGACGTGGAGCGCGCCTACCGGGACGGCGGCGTCGGCCCGGCCATGGGGGTCTTCGGCGCCGCGATGGGCATGGGCGGCGACTCGGACGACGGTTCCGGCGCGGAGGCGCAGGGGGAACCGCAGGGGGAACCGCAGGGGGAACCGCAGGGCGAGCCGGATCCGGAGATGCTGGAGATGTTCGCGCGCTTCGAGAAGAACACCGGATTCTTCATCGGCTACGAGGTGCCGGGGTTCGGACGGCAGGTGCCCGATGTCGAGGCGCTGCGCGGGTCGTCCGTCCGGATCGTGGTGGCGGCGGGGGAGCGGTCCGCCGGCGAGCCGCCGCACCGGGCCGCCCTCGCGCTGGCGGACCGCCTCGGCACGTCCGCCGAGGTCTACCCGGGCGACCACGGCGGCTTCGGCGCCGAGGCGGAGGCGTTCGCGGCGAGGCTGGACGCCGTGTTCGCCAAGGCGTGACCCGCCGGCATGCGCGAACGGCATACGCGAACGCCGTGGGCGAACGGCTTGGGTATGGCGCCGATGGCATAGGCCGATGGCATGGCGCGCGTCGCGTGATGGACGGCGCGCGGCCTGCCTGATCCAATAACCTGAACCTGTGAGCCTGCGCTTCTACGACACCGGCACCCGTACCGTCCGCACGTTCGAGCCCCTGGAAGAGGGCCGCGTGGGGATGTACGTGTGCGGTGCGACCCCGCAGGCGTCACCCCACATCGGCCACCTCCGCTCGGGGGTCATCTACGACGTGCTGCTGCGCTGGCTGCGCGCGTCCGGCTACGAGGTGACGTTCGCGCGCAACGTCACCGACGTCGACGACAAGATCATCGCGGTGGCGGCGGAGCGGGGCGTGCCGTGGTTCGCGGTCGCCGAGGGCAACCAGCGCGTCTTCAACCAGGGCTACGACCTGCTCGGCTGCCTGCCGCCGACCATCGAGCCGCGCGCCACCGGGCACGTCCCGGAGATGATCGTGCTGATCCGCCGGCTGATCGAGAAGGGGCACGCCTACGCCGCGGGCGGCGACGTGTACTTCGACGTCAAGTCGTGGGCGGACGAGTACGGCTCGCTGTCCAACCAGCGGCTCGACAACATGCGGTCGGCGGGCGACACCCCCAACGAGGACTGCAAGCGCGACCCGCGCGACTTCGCGCTGTGGAAGGGCGCCAAACCGGGCGAGCCGTCCTGGGAGACGCCCTGGGGCGACGGCCGCCCCGGCTGGCACCTCGAATGCTCCGCGATGGCGACGAAGTACCTCGGTCCGTCGTTCGACATCCACGGCGGCGGCGTCGACCTGATCTTCCCGCACCACGAGAACGAGATCGCCCAGTCGCGCGCCGCCGGTGACGGCTTCGCCCGCTACTGGCTGCACAACGGGCTCCTCACCGTCGACGGCGAGAAGATGAGCAAGTCGGTCGGCAACGTGGTCCTGCTGCCCGACCTGCTGGGCAAGGCCCGTCCGGTGGAGGTGCGCTACTACCTGCTGTCGGCGCACTACCGCTCCCTCATGGACTACACCGACGCCGCCTTGGCCGAGGCAGTCTCCGCCTACCAGCGGATAGAGGGCTTCGTGACGCGCGCCATGGAAGTGGTGGGCGATGTGTCGGCGTCCTCTGCGCCGCCCGCGTTCAAGGCTGCGCTGGACGACGATCTGGGCGTCCCGCAGGCGCTGGCCGTGCTGCACGAGACCGTCCGGGACGGCAACAGCGCCCTGGCGTCCGGTGACCAGGATGCGGCGCGCGAGGCCCTCGGCTCCGTGCGCGCGATGGCGGACGTCCTCGGCATCGACCCGCTGTCGCCGCAGTGGAACCGCGCCGGCGAGGCCGACCTGCGTCCCGTCGTGGACGCGCTCGTCGCCGTCGCGCTGGAGCAGCGGCAGGCGGCGCGCGCGCGCAAGGACTACGCGTCCGCCGACGCCATCCGCGACGGCCTGGCGGAGGCCGGGGTCCTCGTCGAGGACACCCCGCAGGGCCCGCGCTGGGAGCTGAAGCGGGACTGAGCCGAGCCGTCGGCGGGGTTCGCGACGGGGACTGAAGGACGCCGCGCACCGGATAAAATCGGATGTTCGCGGGGGGTTCGCCAGTGCGCCGCAGTGTGCCGTCCCCGTCGCGCTGAGATCTTGAGCCGCCCGGCAGCCGCGAGGGCGAGCACGCAATCGTCGCGAGGGGCATGACCGACAATGGCCAAGCGCAAGGGCAAGGGACCCACCCCCAAGGCCGAGGACCGGCACTGGCACGCCAAGCGCCAGAAGGCCCGCGCCGTGAAGAGCGCCAAGCGCACCGGCACGCCGACGGTGGGCCCGGGCGCCCGCGCGAAGGGCGCCGCCGCGCCGGCCACCGGGGGCCGCCCCGCCGGTGCGCGCCGCGCGAACGGCGAGGTCCCCGAGCTGGTCACCGGACGCAACCCGGTGGTCGAGGCGCTGCGCGCGGGCGTCCCCGGCACGGCGCTGTACGTGATGTCCAGTACCGACGAGCGGGTCCGTGAGTCGATCCAACTGGCCGCCGACCGGCGCGTCCCGCTGCTGGAGACCGGCAAGAACGAGCTCGACCGGCTGACCGACGGCGCCGTCCACCAGGGCATCGCGCTGCAGGTCAAGCCGTACCGGTACGCGCACCCCGATGACCTGCTCACCGGGTCGTCGCCGCTGGTCGTCGCCGTCGACGGCATCACCGACCCGCGCAACCTCGGCGCGATCGTCCGGTCCGCGGCCGCGTTCGGCGCGAACGGCGTCGTCGTGCCGGAGCGGCGCGCCGCCGGGGTCACCGCCGGGGCATGGAAGTCGTCCGCCGGCACGCTCGCGACCTGCCCGGTCGCGCAGGCCACGAACCTGACCCGGCAGCTCAAGGCGTACCAGAAGGCGGGCTGCTTCGTCGCCGGGCTGGACGCCGCCGGCGGCGTGACCGTCGGCGAACTGGAGATCGCGTCCGGGCCGTTCGTCCTGGTCGTGGGCTCGGAGGGCAAGGGCCTCAGCCGCCTGGTCGCCGAGACGTGCGACATGCTGGTGACGATCCCGATGCCGGGCAAGGCCGAGTCCTTGAACGCGGGCGTCGCCGCCGGCATCGCCTTGTACGAGGTCAGCCGCCTGCGCGCCTGATCTCCGCCGCCCCTGGTCTCCGCCGCGCCTGATCTCCCGCACGCCTGATCTCCCGCACGCCTGATCTCCCGCGCACCCGGGGAACCGGTTTCTCTCAACAGGAATAATCTCAACGTTCAGATAATTGACGTTCATGTACCTGTTGGGATCGTCCGGTTCGAGGTGATCGTCCGTGACCGCCACCGCGGCATCCGGGACGCGGCACAGCCGCTACGCGTCCGACCTGGCCCTGGCCGCCCTCGCGCCCGCGAGCTGGGGCACCACCTACGTCGTCACCACCACGCTGCTGCCCGCCGACCGCCCGCTGCTCGCCGCCACCCTGCGCGCCCTCCCCGCCGGGCTGGTCCTGCTCGCCGCCGGCCGCCGCCTCCCGCGCGGCGACTGGTGGTGGAAGTCGATCGTCCTCGGCATGCTGAACTTCGGCGCCTTCTTCCCGCTGATCTTCTTCGCCGCCTACCGGCTGCCCGGCGGGGTGGCCGCGACCATCGGATCCGTCCAGCCGCTGGTCGTGGCGCTGCTGTCGCTCGGCATCCTGCGCGTCGCCCCGGCCCGCGCCGTGCTGTACTCGGCGCTCGCCGGCACCGGCGGCGTCGCGCTGCTGACCCTGACCGCCGACGCCCGCCTCGACCCGCTCGGCATCGCCGCCATGCTCACCGCGACGTCCCTGATGGCCGTCGCGATCGTCCTCGCCAAGAAGTGGGGACGCCCCGAATCGCCGCTGATCATGACGGGCTGGCAGCTCACGGTCGGCGGCCTGGCCCTGCTGCCGCTCACGCTCCTCACCGAGGGCGTGCCCGCGTCCATCACGGGCGAGAACGTGCTGGGCTTCGCCTACCTCGGCATCGTCGGCACCGCGATCGCGTACGCGCTGTGGTTCCGCGGCATCGACCGGCTGCCCCCGACCTCGGTCTCCCTGCTCGGCCTGACCAACCCGATGGTCGCGACCCTCGCGGGCCTGCTGATCCTCGGGCAGACGCTCACGTTCTGGCAGGTCGTCGGGTTCACCATCGCGCTCGGCGCGCTGCTCGCCGGCCAGTCCCTCAACCGCAGGCCCGCACCGCCCGTCCCGGACGCGCCCGTCGCGGACGGGTCAGCAGCGTCCCCGCCAGCCGCGTCCCCGCCTGCCGCGTCCCCGCCCGTCGCGCAGCCGGCGGGACGAGCCTGACCTTCACCGCCGCTTCTCCAGGAACGCGATCTCCACCGGATTCTCCGCCCGTTCGATGGCCGCGCCGTACGCCGCCGCGGCCTCCGCGCCCCTTCCGAGCCGCCGCAGCAGATCCGCGCGGACCGCATGGAACAGGTAGTACCGGCCGAGGTCGAGCCCGTCCACCAGCGCCAGACCGGCCTCCGGACCCTCGACCTCGGCCACCGCCACGGCCCGGTTCAACGCCACCACGGGGCTCGGCGCCACGGCCATCAGCTGGTCGTACAACCGCACGATCTGCGTCCACCGCGTGGCTTCAGCCGCCGCGTCGCTGTGCACCGCGTTGATGGCCGCCTGGATCTGGTACGGCCCCGGCCGGTCGATCTCCAGGCAGCGCCGGACGAGCGCCTGCCCCTCCTCGATGAGCCCGCGATCCCACAACCCCCGGTCCTGGTCGTTCAGCAGGACGAGCTCGCCCCCCTCCATCCGGGCCGCCTTGCGCGACTCGACCAGGAGCATCAACGCCAGCAGACCCAGCACCTCGGGCTCGTCCGGCATCAACTCCCTGAGCACCCGACCCAGCCGGATCGCCTCGGCGCCCAGCTCGTCCCGCCCCGCGTACCCCTGGTTGAACACGAGGTAGAGGACGGCCAGCACACCGGACAGCCGGCCGGGCAGCTCGCGCTCCTCCGGCACCCGATAGGGGATCCGGGCATCGCGTATCTTCGCCTTCGCCCTGACCAGCCGCTGCGCCATCGTCTTCTCCGGCACCAGGAAGGCGCGCGCGATCTCCGCCGTCGTCAGGCCCCCGAGCAGCTGCAGCGTCAGCGCCACCCGCGCCTCCCGCCCCAGCGCCGGATGGCAGCACGTGAAGATCAGCCGGAGCCGGTCGTCCGGCACGGCGCCCGACTCGACCGGCTCCCGCACCGTCACCGCCTCCGCGTGCTTGCCGGCCCGCAGCGCCTCCCGGCGCAGCCGGTCGATGGCCTTGTTCCGCGCCGTCGTGATGATCCACCCGGCCGGGCTCGGCGGCGTCCCGTCCGACGGCCACCTCCGGACCGCCTCCGCGAACGCGTCCTGGACCGCGTCCTCGGCGACGTCGACATCGCCGAAGACCCGGACCAGGACGGCCACCGCCCGGCCGTGCTCCTCCCGGAAGACCCGCTCGATCACACCTCGCCCTGGAACGGCCGCACCTCCATCGGCAGCCCCGTCACCTTGACGAACCTGGCCGCCACCCGCAGCGCCGCGTCCAGATCCTCGACCTGGATGATCGTGATGCCGCCGATGTGCTCCTTGCCCTCCGTCCAGGGCCCGTCCGTCGCGACGCAGTCATCCCCGCGCGGCCGCACCATGGTGCTCGCCTCGGGACCGTGGAAGCCCCGTCCGAACACCCACGACTCCTCCAGCTCCAGGTCCCGCCGGATCTCCGCGATGTCCGCCATGACCTTGTCCAGCACCTCCGGCGGCGGCGGGTCGCCCACCGGCTGGATCATGTTGAGCGCGTAGAGCTTCATGGTTCCTCCTCATTGCGTCCCCTACCCCGGTGACCTCGTCGTTCCCCGGCAGGGCCCGCGCACCACGCCCAGGCCCCTCGGACGCTCCCACCCCCTACACGAACGCCGCGCCCCGAAATCGACACCCGACCCCGAAAAAATCTCCACATACCCCCGCTAAGGTTCGGCGAGTGATCGCCCTCCGGCTGAAGCCGCTGACCGCCCTCCCACTGGCCCTGCTGGCCCTCGGCGCCACCGCCTGCGGCGCCGGCACCGAGAACGCCAAGGTCGAGTGCGCGCACACCATCACCGGCCGCGCCAAGAGCCCCTGCACGGTGACCTTCGACCGCGAAGGCCCGTCCGCCGCCACCGTCCTGGGCCGCGACGTCGAACTCACCACCACCGAGCGCGACCGAGTGACCCTCACCGTCGCCGCCACCGAGATCACCGTCGCGCTGGACGATCACGAGGCCCAAGAGGCCAACCTGAACATCACCATCAAGTCGATCGGCAGCAAGAAGGTCGCCATCCGCTTCTCGGAAGTAGACGTCTGACATCCCCTCCCGCGACAAGCTCAGCTCGGGCTCCGCGCCGGCGGCACGACCTCGCCCACGGCACCCGATGGCTCCAGCCGGACAACGGTGGGGCCGCGCTCGCACTCCCATGTGGTGACGTTGGCGAAGGTCGTCTCCTCATGGCGCCAGAGCCCTCCGTCCTGGTGGATGTGACCGAACAGGTGGAGCTTGGGACGCACCTCCCGCACCCGAGCCAGCAGATCCTCACAACCGTGCCGCCCGGGGTAGGCGTTGGCGTCACCGATCCCCAGCGGCGGCCCATGCGTGACCAAAACGTCGACGCCGTCCGGAATCAAGGCCCATTTCTCCGCAAGGGCACGTCCCCGAGGCAGATTGAACGCCCACTCGTTGAACTCCGGCTGCCACGGGCTGCCCCAGAACGTGACGCCGTCGATCTCCGTCCCGTTGTCCTCCAGGTAGCAGATGCCACGTTCGGCCAAGACGGCACGAGCACGCTCAGGCGCGTCCGTGAACATCCAGTCGTGATTACCCGCGACCACAACCTTCGTCCGATGTGGAAGGCCGTACATCCAGTCGGCGGCGTCCTCAAGCTCGCCGAGGTCCTTGCCGCGCCGACACAGATCCCCCGCATGCACGAAGACATCCCCATCAGGGACGACAAGCTCCCGATGAAAGGTGTGCGTATCGGCAACCGCCACAATCCGCATAGCCAGAGGGTACTGAGCCTTCCCGGCCCTCGACCGGCCCGAGAGCAACGCCCGCCCGAACCGCAGAGAGGTCTAAGATCCCCCGTGCCCCTGCCCCGACGCGCGTCACTGCTCGTGTTACTGCTGGCTGCCATTGTCGGTATCGTCCCGGCGGCACCCTCGTCCGGCGCGACCAGTTGCGTGGATCTGAAGGAACACCTCAAGGACGTCTTCGCCCCGGGAGAAGGCGGGGTAGTGGGAACCTCCGCTCCCTGTCGCTGAGATCGACACCCAGGTGAGCAGCCTTTTCGCGGAAGACGCGGTCGGCGGCCTGAGGGGTGTGCGGGCGTAGATTGTCCAAGGTGGGCCAGAGCGAAGACGACCGACCCTCCCTGCGCTTCCGCACACCGGCGGACTACCGCGATGCAGCGCTCGACCCGAACACCGACCCGCAGACGTTCTGCCTTCTCGCAGAGTCTCCATATCCGTTCGTCTGGCAGGCGCTGGCTTCCAATCCACGCACACCCGCGTGCGTCCTGGGAAAGCTGTGCTCGAAGGGCGACAGCGCTTGGAACGACGGACGACTCCTGAGGCTCCTCGCCGAGCACCCGAACTCCGACCGAACGGTGCTGCTCAAGGTGCTGGCCGAACTGGAGACCAGACTGCTGGCTTCCACGAGCAGACCGTACGCGGCCGCACTCGCACTCGCCGCTCGCCACGAACTCGAACCGCAGGAGGTGCAGCGCCTGGCAGCGCTACCCGGCGCATCACCACGCATGCGGTCTGGCCTCAGCCGCCGCCTATCCGAACGTCATCCCAAGGGCCGCTGATAGGCGTCCAAGGTGCCGCCCTGGCCGGAGACGGACATGACCGCTGACGCGGGAAACGGCTGGCCGGCCGCGGACGTCACAGCAGAAACGGGGAGGCACGATGAGCCGGCGACCATGGACGGCGGCTCTCGAACGGCGGCATCAGAAGCGGTTTCGGACGATCGAGCCGACGCCTCGGCGGCCGATACGACTTCCTGCGGCGACGATCTCCGTAGTGGGCGCCGTGATATTCACCCTCATCGCCTCGGTCTTCATCGTCAAAGAGGCCCTGCGGGCGCGTGACGGGGTGGAGACGTCCGGTGTCGTCGTCAAGAGATGGTCCGGGCACAAGTCGACGGACTACGCGGATGTGGTCTTCACGACCTCCACGGGACGGCGGGTGCGAGCCTCCATCAACCAGGACGACTGGGCGGAGATGCCGAAGGTGGGGACACGGGCCCGGATACGGTATTCGCCGTCCCGTCCGGAATTCACCGCGGTCGACGCACGACGCCCGATGATCGATGGATTGGTGGTCCCGGTGCTGTCGCTGGGTTTCGCCACGATCTTCGCGATCCACGCGTTCGTGGCCCGGCGACGAGAGACGGCCGGTCGGGAGGCACGCGGCTAGGCGGCGGTACGTCGCCCGTGGGGTCCCTGCGGACGCACGCATGGGCAAGGCTGGGCCCACTGGCCTGAGGCCCGGAGAACAGCGGCGGACCGGCCCGGAGTCAGGTTCCGGCTCTCCACTGACCCCGGGCCCGCCGCCTCTCAGATCACCACTTGCTGGACCAGTAGATGGCGTCCATGGCCACGCGGATGGGTGGTGCACCGTTCCGGATGTGCTTCCAGTTGGCGTCGTTGAGGCTGTAGTTCAGCCGGTAGTGGCCGGAGACCCTTGTGCGCAGGTCGCTGTGCCGGAGGTTGGCGGCCCCGGCGTAGCGCACCCGGTGCTGGGCTCCTACGTGCCCGGCCGCGGCGCTGGAGGAGTTGACCGCCTCGTCCCGATCCGTGGCGATCAGCGTCCAGTCCGTACCGCCATCGGCTTGGGGCAGCGTTGTGCCGAGCCAGTTCAGGAACGAGTTCGTCCCGCTCATCTCCCGGCACTGCTTGTTGACTGCACAGGCCATGGGGTACAGGGCCCCCTGGTGCGGCGTGCCGAGCGTGACCACGTCCTGGATCAGCAGCCTGGGCGGCCAGCCCGGCTCGTGGCGCGCGTAGCCGGCGATGGCGGCACGGGCGACCAGACCGCCCATGGAGTGCGCGACGATGTCGACGGTCTGGCCCTTGGACGAGTAGTTCTTGTAGATGTTCTGGGCCAGTTTCCTGCCGAGATCCTTGATGGAGGTGTCATTCGACCCCTTGGCAATCCGCACGCAGTTCTTCGGATTGTCGGTCGAATAGTAGCCGACCCGGTGGAACTTACCCGTCCAGCCCCAGCCGCGCATCGCCTTCACCGCGCCGCTCCACTTGCTCGCGCATCCGGTGTCGGTGACCTTCTGCCGGTACCCCTTGATGAGGTAGACGGGCGTGTTCGCCGAGTCCCCGACGACACGGGTGGCTCCGGCCGCGATCTGCGCGCTGCTCAGGCTTCCGGCGGCCTGGGCTGTTTCGGTGCCCCCGGAGCTCAATGTGGTCTCCCGAGCGGGCGCCGCATCGTATGCCACCAGTCCCAGGCCGGTTGCCATCGCAATCCCGGCACCCGCGAAGGCGGCCTTTCTTCGGACGTTGATCGCCACGATCCTTCTCCTTTCGGTAGCTTGCCGAAAGTTACTCAAGACGAATCACGGCCGGGCAGAGCTAAGGGGCCTCAATGCGACGACGAAATCTCGGGGCCCTAGGGCCCTTGTATTGAAGGACCTGGGCGCGAGCCGGATTCTGCCCAAGGTATCCCGGCCCGCGCGCCTACGGCTTCCCTCACCGAAATGCGTCAGCGAGGCGACGAGCAGCAGCACTCCATTCAGGCCGCGTACCCGCCGTCCACCGCGATCGACGCGCCGGTCACGTAGTCGCCGCCCGGGCCGGCCAGGTGCGCGACCATCGCGGCGATCTCCTCGGCGCGCCCGTACCGGCCGAGTGCCGTGAAGCCGCGCTCGAACTCCGCGTCCGGAGAGTCGGCCGGATTCATCTCGGTGTCGGTCGAGCCGGGCTGGACCACGTTCGCGGTGATCCCGCGCGGTCCGAGATCGCGCGCGAGGCCCCGGGTGAGGCCGGTGAGCGCGGACTTGGACATCGCGTACAGCGTCCACCCCGGGTAGGGGACGCGTTCGGCCATGCTGCTGCCGATGTTGATGATCCGTCCACCCGGACCGAGATGGCGGACCGCCGCCTGCGCCGTCACGAACGCGGCCCGGACGTGCAGGTCGATCGTCTGGTTGAGTTCCTCGGCCGAGACGTCCTCCAAGGGCCCGTACGGCGCGATGCCGGCGTTGTTGACCAGGATGTCGAGGCGTCCGAACTCGGCCGCGACCCGATCCACGGCGCCCACCGCTGCGGCCGGATCGACCGCGTCCGCCGCGATCGCCAGTCCGCGCCGCCCCGCTGCCTGGATCTCGCGGACGACCTCGGCAGCCCGCTCGCCGTCCCGCACGTAGGTCACGGCAACGTCCGCGCCGTCCCGCGCGAGGCGCAGCGCGATCGCTGCTCCGATACCGCGTCCGCCGCCCGTGACCAGGGCCGTCCGGCCCTCCAGAGCAGTAGCCATCCCATCCTCCAAGGCGCTAACAGGAAAAGTCTCCGTTTATGGAGGCTAACCGGAGGATCCTCCGGATACAACTCCGTAAGGCTGCCGGCACCCCCACACTGCGCGCCGCCGCCGAACTGATCGCCACCCACGGCGCCGAGGGCCGTCTCCATGGACGAGGTCGCCGAAGCGGGCGTCCGCACCGCCCACCGCTCACCAGCTCCCTGGGTTGGGGGCGCGAGACCCCGGCGGTGCTGATCCCTGCCGAGTAACATCCTGATGATCGACCTTGGCGGCCAGGGATCGTGGTCATGTCTCGTCCGCCTGCACCTCCCGCGGGCGATCGCGGCATTGCTGCTGTCCGCGTTCTTCTTCCCGCTGATCGGGTGCGGGGCGATGATGGTGTTCATCGGTACTCACGACCTTTATGTGGCCGACCGGCCGATCAAGTGCGGCGGCGAGGTGATGAACCCGGACGGCCCGTACACGTGCTTCAGCGGTTACGGTCCCCGTGACTACAGCGATCTCATGAGGGAAAGACGCGCCGGACAGGATCGAGCGCCGTACATGCTCGCGTTCGGGACCCTGGCCGTGGTGATCGGTACACCCGCCCTCAGGCGCGCTCTTCGTTATGTGAGGCGCGTCCAGCGATGGGCGACCTCAGGCGAGTGGACCGAATGACCTTCGCGCCATGGCCACGCCTGCCATTGTCATCGCCGCCCAGCCCGGCACACTGACCCGGCGATCACACTGCGCGCCTACGCACACGTCGTCAGCGAGGAGCTCACCGAAGCGGCCACGATCTTTGTGGACCGGAGCGTTGGTGCGGCGTAGACGCTGCTGTCAGCAAGAAGCCCCCTTGTGGTGATCGCAAGGGGGCTTTGAGCTGGGAGCCGGCGAGGGGACTTGAACCCCTAACCTTCTGTTTACAAGACAGATGCTCTGCCAATTGAGCTACGCCGGCGGGCTCGTCCCGCATCGTAGTCGACTTGGTGGGAGTCGTGCTCATCGTGGGGGAAGCAGCGGCGTAGGGGGCGGTGCCAGGGGTTGGCGGTGGTGCCTGGGTAGAGGACGGCTACTGCCAGGCAGTACTTGCTGAGTCTCACTGGGCGCAGGCGCATGCGGCGTAGGAGGCGGTCCACTGGGGTGTCCGGGGTGGACGACTTGCATTCGACCAGGGCCCAGTCGTCGCGGGCGGCTTGGTGGTTGTTGTGGTGGGTGCAGATGAGGTTGGTGTCCAGGGTGACGCGGCCTGTGCCGTGGCGTTGGACGAGGGTGGTTCGGTTGTAGGTCGTCGTTGCTGTGGGGAGTAGCGGGGACGGTGGGTTCGTGCGGTAGGCGGAGAGGAGCGTCTCCCAGAGGAAGTCTTGAGCGGACGGGGTGAGTTCGTCGCGGTGGGTGGCGTCGTGGGGTAGGCGGCGCTTGTCGGTGGCTTCGCGGGTGCCGCTCATCTTGACTTCGAACATGCACTCGCTGGTGTCGAGGTAGGTGCGGGTGCGGATTTTGTAGCGGCGGCGTCTGTCCTGCAGGTGGTGGCGGTAGGTGAGCAGGTCGGGGGTGTCGAAGTAGGTCGAGGTGTAGCGGAAGGTGCGGAGGCCGTCGATCTCCAGGGCGGCGTGGGTGGGTGTCAGTTGGGTGAGCAGGGCGGGGATGAGGTTCGTGGGGACGATGTACTTGCGGTCTAGGCGGAGTTGCAGTGCGGAGCGGGCCAGTACCTCGGGCAGGCCGACTGCGGGGAAGGCCGTCAGGTTCATGTGAGGCTCCGGGTGAGGGCGCGGTGGGCTGTGCGGCGGAAGCGGACGTCCACCACCATCACGTCGCGGACGTAGTCGACCTCTGTTACCGACTGTCGCAGGATGGTGCCGCCCAGGCGGCTCTCTAGGTCGGCTCGTAGTGCGGTGTCGTCGTAGTGCACGACGTCAAGGGTGATGAGGCGGTGTTCGGTGCGGGGCGCCAGGCGGGGGTGGTCGGCGGCGTACATGACCGCTAGGAGGACGGTGTCGAGGGTCAGCGCCAGCCATGGGGATTGGGCTGCCAGGCCGTTGACCAGGCCGAGGGCCAGGGCGATGAAGTAGTAGCCGACCTCTTCCTGGGTGAGGGCGCTTGAGCGCAGGCGGATGATCGACAGCACCCCGAACAGGCCGAAGCCGATGGCCAGGTCCGCTCGCTGGACGAGGAGCAGGGATACGACCGTGAAGACGCCGATGTTGACGGCGATGTAGGCGAGTTGCAGGTCGCGCCGGCGGTGGCGCCTGAAGTAGATCAGGTGCGCCAGTACTCCGATCGCCAGCAGGTCCGCGGTGAGGCCGTAGATGATGTCGTCTTGCATGAGTACAGGTTTGCCCGGGGGGATTAGGGCGCGGTGAGGCCACCGTTAGGGGGCTCTCATTAGAGGGTTCTCATCCGTGACGCGTCGCGGGGGCGCGGGCTCGGGGGGATAGTGGGCGGATGGCCACCCGAGCGGCGATCGCCGGTGCGGGCGCGGCGGCCCTCGTGACGCTGGGGCTCGCCGCCGCGTTCGCCCATGCGCAGACGAGTGCACCGCCACGGCTCGGCGACACCGTGCGGGTGTCGCCCACGTCCAGCGGCCCCACGGCGACGGTGTCCAAGACGGCGCGGCCGTCGCCGGAGCGAACGGAGCGGACGGTGCGGCCCGTCGCGCCGCCGCGTCCGCCGGACAGCGACGACGATGACGACGATGCCGACGACGACTGAGACCCATGGCGTCAGCGCGCGCGCCCGCATCGTTGGGTGGATGCTGCTGTTGGTCGCGCTGGCGCTGGGCGGTTCGGTGTTCGTTACGTGGTCGGTGCAGTCGGAGCGGCTGGACGAGCGGATCAACGAGGAGCTGGGGCATGAGGCCGCCAAGCTGCGTGAGTACGCCCAGGGCGGCGTCGAGGCGCGGGACGTCCGGACTCTGCTGACCGCCTACCTCGCCCAGAACCTCCCGGACGAGGAGGAGACGTTCTTCACGGTCGTGGACGGCCGCGCCGACCGGCGCAGCCCGTATCCGCCGCCCGCGCGGCTGGATCGTGACGCGGCGTTCGTCGCGCGGGTCGCGCGGGCCGACCGGCCTGCTCACGGGTGGGCCGACAGTTCCGCGGGGCGCGTCCGGTACGCGGTCCTGCCGGTGCGGGTGGCGGGTGATCCGGTCGGCGGTGCGCTGGTCGTGGTCGAGTTCCGCGACCGGCAGCGGGACGAGGTGGTCGAGGCGACCCGGGTGCTCGGGATCACCGCGTTCGGCGCGCTCGCGGTCGCCGGGGCGGCGGGGTGGCTGGTCGCGGGGCGGGTGCTGGCGCCGGTCCGGCTGGTGCGGCAGGCGGCGGAGCGGATCAGCGGGTCGGACCTGACGCGGCGGCTGGAGGTGCGCGGCAACGACGACGTCGCCGCGCTGGCCGCCACGTTCAACGTGATGCTCGACCGGCTGGAGGCGGCGTTCGCGACGCAGCGCCGGTTCGTCGACGACGCGGGGCACGAGCTGCGGACGCCGCTCACGGTGATCCGCGGGCATCTGGAGCTGATGGACGACGACCCGGCCGAGCGCGCGGAGACGCGGGCGCTGCTGCTCGACGAGCTCGACCGGATGGGCCGCATCGTGGACGACCTGCTGGTGCTGGCGAAGGCGGAGCGTCCCGACTTCCTGGCGCCGGACGCGACGGACCTCGCCGACCTCACGGTCGAGACGGTCGCCAAGGCGCGCGGGATGGCGCCGCGCCGGTGGCGGGTGGGCGGTGTGGCGGAGGTGCGGACGGTCGCCGACCGGCAGCGGCTCACGCAGGCGCTCATGCAGCTGGCGGCGAACGCCGTCCGGCACACCGGAGAGGACGACGTCATCGAGATCGGTTCGACGGTGCGCGGGGCCGTGGCCGTGCTGTGGGTGCGCGACACCGGGCCCGGGGTGGACGAGGCGGACGCCGCCCGGATCTTCGACCGGTTCGTCCGGGCCGGGGAGGGGCCGCGGCCGACGGACGGGGCCGGGCTCGGCCTGGCGATCGTGGCGTCGATCGCGCGGGCGCACGGCGGGCGGGCCCGGGTCGAGCATCCGGTCGGCGGGGGTGCCTGCTTCGTCCTGGAGCTGCCGTTGCGTCCGGTTCAGGAGGGTGCTGTGGAGGTTCTCGCGGGAGACAGGCACGAGAGGGAGGACGCATGAGCCGGATCCTGATCGCCGAGGACGAACCGCGCATCACCTCGTTCCTGGAGAAGGGCCTGGGCGCCGCGGGCTTCGGCACCGCCGTGGCCGCCGACGGCGTCGCCGCCTACGAGCAGGCGCGGGGCGGCGCGTTCGACCTGATGATCCTCGACATCGGGCTGCCGCTGCGGGACGGCTTCACCGTGCTGCGCCGGCTCCGCGAGGAGCGCGTGGCGCTGCCCGTCATCATCCTGACCGCCCGCGACGGCGTGGCCGACACCGTCGCGGGCCTGGAGGGCGGCGCGGACGACTACATCGCCAAGCCGTTCGCGTTCGAGGAACTGCTCGCCCGGGTGCGGCTGCGGCTGCGCGGCGACCGGATCCCCGAGCCGACGCTGCTGCGGGTCGGCGACCTCGCCCTCGACCTGCGGACCCGGCGCGCCCACGTGCCCGGACGGACGGCCGAGCTGACCTCCCGCGAGTTCGCGCTCGCCGAGATGTTCTGCCGCAACCCCGACCAGGTGCTGACGCGGGAGCAGCTGCTCGCGCACGTGTGGGGCTTCGACTTCGATCCCGGCTCCAACGTCGTGGACGTCTACGTCCGCTACCTGCGCCGCAAGCTGGGCGCCGACCGGTTCGAGACGGTGCGCGGCACCGGCTACCGTCTGCGCCCCTAGATCGGGTGGGGTGGCCGGAGGCGGGCGCCGGTTTTACGGTGGAGGTATGGACGTCATGGGGCCGGGGAACCTGGAGGCGGCGCGCTGGTGGGGGCGGATGGCCCGGGATCCGCTGGAGACCTACCGGGGGCTCGCCCGGCGGTACGGGGACGCGGTGCGCGTGCCGTTCGGGGCGCGGCGGGCGTTCTACCTGCTGTCGCGGCCCGAGCACGCCGAACGGGTGCTGGTGGCCAACCAGGACAACTATGTGAAGGCGTTCACGTACCGGCCGCTGCGTGCCGTCCTCGGTGACGGGCTGCTGACCAGCGAGGGCGACATCTGGCGGCGGCACCGGCGGCTGATGCAGCCGGTGTTCTCGCAGCGGCACGTCGTCGGGTTCGGGTCGCAGATGGTGGAGACGGCCGTCGAGGGCGTCGAGCGGTGGCCGGACGGGGTGACGCTCGACGCGGCGGGCGAGCTGCGGAAACTCACGCTGGACATCGTGGGGCGGGCCCTCTTCGGCAGCGCGCTCGCCGGTGAGGCGCCGCGCGTCGGGCGGGCGCTGGAGGCGCTGCAGCGGGGCGCCGTCGCCGGGACGTTCCTGCCGGGCGCGTTGGCCAAGCGGGAGTTCTACCGGCGCGTGCCGGGGCTCGGCGGCGCGCTCGACTACCTGGACGGCATGGTGCAGCGGGTCGTGGAGGGCCCGGACGGCGGCGAGATGCTGGTCCTGCTCAAGGAGCGCGGCGAACTGAACGCCGAGGAGCTCCGCGACGAGGTCCTGACGCTTCTGCTGGCCGGGCACGAGACCACCGCGGCCGCGCTGGCGTGGACGCTGATGCTGCTGTCGCGCTACCCGGCCGCCAGGGACCGGCTGGAGGCGGAGGTCGACGACGTCCTCGGCGGCAGGGAGCCGAAGGCCGAGGACGCCGATCAGCTGCCGTGGACGAAGGCCGTCATCTCCGAGGCGATGCGCCTCTACCCGCCCGCCTGGACGATCGAGCGCGACGCGGTCGAGGACGACGAGGTCGCCGGGGTGCGGATCCCCGCCGGGGCGACCATCGCCGTCCCGCCCTATCTCGTGCACCGGAACGTGGAGGTCTGGCCGAATCCGGAGGGCTTCCAGCCGGAGCGGTTCATGGGGGAGCAGCAGCGTCCCCGGTACGCGTACCTGCCGTTCGGCGGCGGCAGGCGCATCTGCGTCGGGGCCGGGTTCGCGATGCTGGAGGCGACGCTGGTGCTGGCCGCCATCAGCCGCACCCACCGGCTGGACCTGGTGCCGGGGGTGAACGTCCGGGCGCGCGCGGAGATCACGTACCGTCCGGCCGGGGTGGTCCCCATGCGGGTCTCGCGCAGGTGATCCCCAGCTCCGGAGCACGGGGCCCGGCCGGTCACGACTTCGTGCGGGGCAGCAGCAGCGCCGGCACCAGGGCCAGGACGGCGATGCCCAGCGCGATCCAGAAGGCGTGCCCGAAGGCTGCCGCCAGCTCGGGCGCCACGGCCTCGCGGGTCGCGTCGGGCAGCGGGCCGAGGGCGGCGAGCCCCGGCGTCCGGGCGCTGATCTCGCGTTGCAGGACCACGGCGAGCGCCGTCGTCCCGACGGACGCGCCCATCCGCTGCAGGGTGTTGATGGCGCTGGTCGCGCGCGGGATGAGGTGCGGCGGCAGGGACTGGTAGGCCGCCGCCATCGACGGCATGATCGTCGCGCCCAGGCCGAGGCCGAGCACGAACAGGGCGGCGGCGAGGACGGTCACCGGTGTGTCGGCGCCGAGTCGGGTGTAGGCGGCGGTGCCGATCAGGCCGAGGACGATGCCGGCGGGGACGACGATGCCCGCGCCGAGCCGGTCGGTGATCCGTCCGGCGAGGGGCATGGCGACGGCGGCGCCGAGCGCCTGCGGTGCCAGCAGCAGGCCGGTGGCGAGCGGGCCGTGGCCGCGCACGACCTGCCAGTACAGCGGCAGCAGCACGAGGACGCCGAACAGCGCGACGGCGACGACGACGTTGGTCACCGCGGCGGCGGTGAAGCCGCGGTGCCGGAACAGCGCGATGTCGATCAGCGCGGGGCGGCGGCGCGCGTGCCGGACGTACAGGGCGATCATCGCGGCGGCGGTGCCGGCGATCGCCCAGGTGCGCGGGTCGCCGAGCCCGCCGGGGCGTCCGGCCTCGGTGGTGCCGTAGGTGAACAGGGCCACGCCGCCGCACAGCAGGAGCAGCCCGCGCACGTCCAGTGAGGCCGGGCGCGGGGCCGAGCGGGGCAGCAGGCGCAGCGCGGCGACGACCGCGACCGCGCCGAGCGGCAGGTTGGCGAGGAAGATCCAGCGCCAGCCGGCGGACGAGAGGATCAGCCCGCCGACGATCGGGCCGGCGACGGAGCCGAGCAGCATCGGCAGGCCGATGAAGCCCATCACGCGTCCCATCCGGGCCGGGCCCGCGGCCTGCGCGAGGACGGTCTGCGCGACCGGGATGATCATGCCGCCGCCGACGCCCTGCACGATCCGGAAGCCGATCAGCGCGGGCAGCGACCAGGCGAGGCCGGACAGCGCGGAGCCGCCGAGGAACAGCAGCAGTGCGGCGATCCAGACCCGGCGGGCCCCGAACCGCTCGGTGGCCCAGCCGGTGGCCGGGATGACGGCGGCGAGGCCGAGCATGTAGCCGGTCAGCACCCACTGGACGGACGTGAGCGGCGCCCCGAAGTCCGCGGCGAGCGTCCGGGTGGCGACGTTGACGGCGGTCGCGTCGATGATCGACATGATGGCGCCGAGCACCACCGCGATGCCGAGCGCGACGAGGCCGCGGTCGAGCTTCTGCGCCGAGTCGGGGGCGGAGGCCGTGAGCGTCGTGGTCATGGCGGTTTCCTCGCATTCCAGGCGGGCCGGCGGTCAGGCGGGCCGGATGTTGTGGTTGCGGTGGAACACGTTCTGCGGGTCGTAGGCGCGCTTGACCTCGCGCAGCCGCCGCAGGTCGCCGGGCGTGTAGGCGGTCGCCGTCCGGGACGTGTCGTGCAGGAAGTTCAGGAACGAGCCGCCGGTCGCGAACGGCGCGAGCGCCGCGTCGTCGTCGGCGGTGCCGTCGACGGTCAGCGAGAAGGGGACGTCCCGGTGCCCGACCGGGCCCGCGTCCGGCGCCGGACGGGCCATCGCGCCGCCCCAGTGCCGCACCTCGATACCGGCGGCGCTGGAGGCGGCGATCGCGGCGATCAGGGTGTCCGGGAGGTCGGCGTGCAGGTGGAAGTGGTGGGGCGCGGTGCCGCCGAGCGTCTCGGTCTCGGCGTAGGGCATCGTGCGGAAGTCGTCGTGCAGGGCCGGGCCGCCTGCCTCGCGCAGTGAGCGCAACGCGCGCGCGCCGTCCTCGGCGGAACCGGCGTAGGCGCCGCGCAGCACGACCACCCGTCCGTGCACGTTGTGGTCGGCCAGGGCGACCGACACCGTCAGCTCGTCGGGGCGAGTGTCCGCCTCGTCCCGGAACCGGGTGAGAAGGTCGGTGGCGCGCTCGGCCGGGAACAGCGCGGTACCGGCGAACACCGTCGAGACCGGGTGGAGGCGGAACTCCAGCGACGTCACCACACCGAAGTTGCCGCCGCCGCCCCGCAGCGCCCAGAACAGCTCCGGGTGGCGGTCGGCGTCGGCGGTCAGGTACCGGCCGTCGGCGGTGACGATCCGGGCGCGCAGCAGGTGGTCGGCGGCGAACCCGTACCGGCGGGACAGCGGGCCGACGCCGCCGCCGAGCGTGTAGCCGGTGATGCCGACGGACGCGTGCGAGCCGGACAGCGGGGCGAGCCCGAGCGGCGCGGCGGCGGCGATGACGTCGCTCCAGCGGGCGCCGGCCCCGGCGCGGGCGACGCGGCGGGCGGGGTCGACGAGCACGCCGGACATGCGGGACGTCCTCAGCAGCATCCCCTCGTCCGTCGGGACGAGCGTGCCGTGCCCGGTGGCCTGGACGGTCAGCGGCAGGCCCCGCTCGCGGGACGCGAGGACGGCGGCGCGCACGTCCGCGGGCCCGGTGGCGTCGACGGTCAGCGGGCCGGTCCGGCGGGGGAGGGCGGTGGTGTTCATGATCTCGATCCTTCCGGAGGTTTCTTCTCCACTTATTCGCACCGTAACACCGACCGGAGGATTTGTCTCCACTTATCTCCGGACCTTTCCGGTGCCCGACGTCCTCGACGCTATAGTCACGGCTTTTGATAGTCAAGATTCGTGACTACTTGGGAATCGGAGGAAGTCCCTCCGGATGCTTGCTAGGCTCGGAGCCATGGGCCAGAAGCAGAAGGACCGCCCGCTGCGGGCCGACGCGCGCGACAACCGCAGGCGGATCCTCGCCGCGGCCGCCGAGGTCTTCGTCGAGCAGGGGCCGGGAGCCCCGCTGGAGGAGATCTCGAAGCGCGCCGGCACCGGCATCGCGACGCTCTACCGCCGCTTCCCCGACCGGCAGGCCCTGACCAGGGCCGTCGCACTGGACGCCCTAGAGCGCACCACCGACGAGGCCAAGCGCGCGCGGGACGAGGAGCCGACCGCCTTCGCCGCCCTCGTCCGCTACATGCACCGCGTCCTGGACATCGGCATCGGCGCGGTCTTCCCCGTCCTGCTGGAGGAGATCCCGTTCGACGACGAGGACATCGACGCCGTCCGCGCCGACGGCGTCGCCGTCATGCAGGACCTCGTCGCCGCCGCGCAGCGCGACGGCGACCTGCGCCCGGACGTCACCCACGGCGACGTCGGGATGCTGCTCGTCCGGCTGTCCCGCCCGCTGCCCGGGCCGCTGCCCGGCAACGTCGCCGGCGAGCTCGCGCACCGCCACCTCGACGTGATCATCGACGGCCTGCGCGCCGCGCCCGGCCACCCGTCCGGCCTCGCCGGCCCGGCCCTGACCTTCGCCGACCTGGGCTCCATGGGCGACGATCGGCCCAGGTGAGAGCCCGTCCGCAATGGGCACAGGGACGGCATGAACATCACAGGCATCATCAGCGCGATCATCATCGGGGCGATCATCGGCGCGCTGGGCCGGCTGCTGCTCCCCGGCCGCCAGCCCATCGGGGTCATCCTGACGGTGCTCGTCGGCATCGTCGCCGCGATCATCGGCACCGCGATCGCGCAGAAGGTCGGCGTGTCCACGACGTCCGGCATCGACTGGATCGAACTCGCCTTCCAGGTCGGCCTCGCCGTGCTCGGCGTCGCCGCGGTCGCCGCCCTCCGAGCCCGCCGCAACCACCGCCGCGTCCCCCGCTGACCCGCCCCGGGCAACACCGCCCCGCACCCCGGCTAACACCGGCTGGCACCCCGTGTCAGCGGCTTTACTTTCCGTGGCCGGAGTCCGCCACATCCACCCGACCCCGCGCCCCGGCCACCGCACCGGTGCGATCCTCGAAACGGCCCGCTCCCGGCCGCGGCGTCGTCCGCGGTGGCCGATGACGCACATCCGGTCGATGCGGGGAGTGGCGCGGTGCAGCAGATGCGCAAGGGAGCCAATGCCGAGCTGGCGAGCCTGACCGAGGCGGCGGGCCCGGTCACCGTGGCGTTGCGGTGGTCCGACCCGGCCGGCGGCACGGCGGCGGGCGGCGGGGAGGCCGACGTGGCCGCGCTGCTGCTCGGCGCGTCCGGCAAGGTCCGCGACGACGCCGACTTCGTCTTCTACAACCAGCCGGCCACCCCGGACGGCTCGGTCCAGCTGCTGGGCAAGACGCCCACCGGCGGCGGCAGCGAGGACCGCATCATGCTCGACCTCGCGTCCCTTCCGGCGGACGTGGAGCGCGTCGCCGTGACGGCGAGCCGGTATGCCGGGGCCACGTTCGGCGACCTGGACGACCTCGGCCTCACGCTCTACGACAGCTCCGGCGCCGCGCTGCTCGGATTCGACATCACCGACGCCGCCGAGGAGACCGCCTTCGTCTTCGGCGAGCTGTACCGGCGGGGCGGCGGCTGGAAGTTCCGGGCGGTCGGCCAGGGCTACGCGACCGGTCTCGCGGGTCTCGCCGGCGACTTCGGCATCGCCGTGGACGACCGCGAGGACGAGGAGCGTCCCGTGCAGCCCGCCGAGCGCGCGGAGGAGGCGCCCGCCGCCGAGAGCCGCGAGGAGGCGCCGACCGCCGAGCCGGAGGCCGCGGCGCCGGTGCCCGAGCGCGTGCCGGACGCCCGGAGCGCCCCGCGGCGGCGCGTCCGGACGGCGAAGAAGCGCAGCACGCTGCCGAAGGCGGCCAAGGTGGACCTCGCCGACCATCCGTCCTGGCAGCGGGCACGCCTGTTCTCGGTCGCGGGCCTGCGCAGCGAGCACGAGCGCGAGGTCCGGGCCACCTCGACGCTGCTGGCGGTGATGACGGAGGTGCCGGAGTTCGGGCGGCGGCTCACCGCCCGGTTCGGCGCCCCCGCGGGCACCCTGCAGACGTTCGTCGAGACGCCGTTCAAGCACGGTGACACCAAGGTCCGTCCGGACGGGGTGGTCCGGGTGGCGCGGGCGGGCCGCATCTGGACGGCCCTGATCGAGACGAAGACCGGCGGCAGCCCGCTCAAGGCCGAGCAGGTCGAGGCCTACCTGGAGGTCGCGGCGCGCAACGGCTACGAGGCGGTCATCACGCTGTCGAACGACCTGGCGCTCGACGACGAGCATCCCCTCACGGTCGACAAGCGGCGGCTGCGCAAGACCGCGCTGCGGCACCTGTCCTGGGCCGAGGTCGCGCACGAGGCGCACATGCTCTGCCACCACCACGGGGTCGCCGGCTCCGTCCACGCGTGGATGCTCGGCGAGCTGCTGCACTACCTGCGCCATGACGGCGCGGGATGCCAGGGCTTCCGGGACATGGGGCCGTCGTGGGTGCCGCTGCGCGACGCGATCGCGGCGGGCACGCTGCGGCCCGGCGACCGGCACGCGGAGCGGGTGGCCGAGAGCTGGGAGCGGCTCGTCCGGCAGCTGTGCCTGCGGCTCGGCGGGGAGACCGGGCTGAACGTGGCGCCGGTGGCGCGCCGCAGGCGGTCCGGCGCGGCCACCCGGCGGGCGGCGATCGCGGCGTCCCTGGTCGAGTCCGGCCGGATGGACGCCGAGCTGCGGATCCCGGACGCGGGCGGGCCGGTCCGCGTCGAGGCCGACCTGCGGACCGGGCGGATCGAGACGAGCATGGAGATCCCGGCGGCCGTCCGGGCGCGCGCGCTCACCCGCGTGCAGTGGCTGCTGCGGCAGCTGTCGGACGCGCCGCCGGAGCTGCGGGTGGAGGCGCTGCCGGACGGGCGCGGCGAGGGGCCGTGCGACCTGCTCAAGAACCTGCGGAGCGAACCCGGCCTGCTCGTGCCCGGCTCGGGTGATCTGACCGCGTTCCGGCTGACCCTGCCGACCGGCATGGGCACCAGGCGGGGGACGGACGAGACGGGCTTCGTGCGGAGCGTCGACGCCGCCGTGGACCGGTTCCACAGCGAGGTGCTCAGCGTCGTGAGAATCGAGGCGGAGTAGGGCCGCGGGAGGGGGCGCGCGCGGGCAAGGGTCTCGCCAAAGGCTCGCCAAACGTGAGTCGCCGGACATGAATCTTCGCTCTCATAGTGCACTCGAAGCACTGCGAAGAGTCATGTTCGGTCAGGGGGACCAAATGGTGGGTG
Organism: Actinomadura sp. NAK00032; assembly: GCF_013364275.1. Classification (NCBI taxonomy): domain Bacteria; kingdom Bacillati; phylum Actinomycetota; class Actinomycetes; order Streptosporangiales; family Thermomonosporaceae; genus Actinomadura; species Actinomadura sp. NAK00032. The sequence continues at coordinate 1,394,494 of NZ_CP054932.1, forward strand.
GACTCGCGCCCGTGGCGGAGTACGAACGGTTCCAGCTGCTCAGGAGGCGGTTCCGGCGGGCGGCGGCGGTGGTGGCCGCCGCGTTCCTCGGGTGGTACTTCGTCTTTGTCGGGTTGTCCGCGTTCGCCCGGGACTTCATGGCGCGGCCGGTCGCCGGGCACGTCAACGTCGCGCTGCTGCTCGGCCTGCTGCAGTTCGCCTCGACGTTCGCGCTCGCCTTCGGGTACGCCGCCTACGCGCGGCGCCGGCTGGACCCGCTGGCCGGTGAGCTGCGGTGACCGGACGGGCGCTGACGTTCGGGCTGTTCGTCACGTTCGTCCTGATCACCCTCGGCATCACGCTGTGGGCGCGGGCGCGGACCCGGGGCGCCGACGACTTCTACGCGGGCGGCCGGACGTTCTCGAGCGCGCAGAACGGGATCGCGCTCGCCGGCGACTACATGTCGGCGGCGTCCTTCCTCGGCGTCGCCGGGATCATCGCGCTGAACGGCTACGACGGCTTCCTGTTCTCCGTCGGGTTCATGGTGGCGTGGCTGCTCGCGCTGCTGCTGGCCGAGATGCTGCGCAACGCGGGCCGGTTCACGATGGGGGACGTCCTGGCGCGGCGGGTGCGGCGGCAGGCGCCGGTGCGCCGGGCCGCGGCCGTGTCGACCGTGACCGTGTCGGTGTTCTACCTGCTCGCGCAGATGGTCGGCGCGGGGGCGCTGGTGTCGCTGCTGCTCGGCATCCACCGGGGCGAGCGGTTCCTCGGCATGGACGCCGGGACGGCGAAGACCGTCACGATCGTCGCGGTCGGGGCACTGATGATCTTCTATGTGGCGTGCGGCGGGATGAAGGCGACCACCTGGGTGCAGATCATCAAGTCCGCGCTGCTGCTGGCCGGGGCGGTCGTGCTGACCGTGCTCGTGCTCGGCAGGTTCGGGTTCGACCCCGGCGCGCTGCTCGGGTCGGCCGCCGACGCCAGCGGGCGCGGTGCGGAGTTCCTGCGGCCGGGGCTCCGGTTCGGGCGGGAGGTCCCCGGCGACGCGTACCAGACGATCATCAACAAGCTGGACTTCATCAGCCTCGCGCTGGCGCTGGTGCTCGGCACCGCCGGCCTGCCGCACATCCTCGGCCGGTTCTTCACCGTCCCGGACGGCCGCGCGGCCCGGCGGTCGGTGACCTGGGCGATCGGCCTCGTCGGCGCCTTCCACCTGATGACGCCGGCGCTCGGCTTCGGCGCGGCGGCCCTCGTCGGACGGGAGGCGATCGTCGCGCAGGACCCGTCCGGCAACACCGCCGCGCCGCAGCTCGCGCAGGCCGTGGGGGAGCACGTCGGCGGGCGGGCCGGCGGCGAGGTGCTGCTGGCGTTCATCGGCGCGGTCGCGTTCGCGACGATCCTCGCGGTCGTGTCGGGGCTGGTGCTGGCGTCGTCGACGTCGCTCGCGCACGACTACTTCGGCCAGGTGCTGATGCTCGGCCGGCCGCGCGAGTCGCAGGAGGTCGCGGTCGCGCGGTTCGCGGCGCTGCTGGTCGGCGCGCTGGCGATCGTCCTCGCGGTGGCGGCCCGGAACCTGAACGTGGCGTTCCTCGTCGCGCTGGCGTTCGCGATCGCGGCGGCGGCGAACGTCCCGGTGATCGTCCTGTCGCTGTTCTGGCGGCGGTTCAACGCGGCCGGGGTCGTCGCGGGCATCTACGGCGGCCTGACCGCCTCGCTGGTGCTGGTCGTCCTGTCGCCGGTCGTGTCCGGGAAGACCGACCCGGCGACGGGGGAGAGCCTGTCGCTGCTCCCGGCGGGCATCGACTTCCATCTGTTCCCGCTGGAGAACCCCGGCCTGGTCTCGATCCCGATCGGGTTCGCGTGCGCGGTCGCCGGGACCCTGCTCGGGCGGGACGAGGCCGACGCCGAACGCTACGACGACCTGACGGTCCGGGCGCTCACGGGAGCGGGCGCGCACTGACGGCGGCCGCGCGCCGGTGACCGGCGGGTCACCGGCGACGCGCCCGTACCGGCGCGGGCACTGCCGCCCGAGGGTGTGGGCGGGTTAACATTCCGTTCCGCCCTACTGTTACCGATCAGTATGAGACGCCTGGCGGGACGGGGCGGCGGCGTCGCGGCCGCACCGTCCGGGCCAGGGGTTCAATGTGCCGAGTGCCCGGGCGGGGGCCGGTTCGCGTGGCAGAATGTCAGCGCCGTGGAGCGCGGCGGTGGGCCGGAGGGAGGTGCGGCGGCGTGTCCGAAACCGGTCGACGCCGTCCGGGGTTGATCCGACCGGCCCTGTCCCCGCACCGGCTCGGCGCCCGGGCGACCGCGGCCCTCACCGTCCTCACCCTCGGCGCGGCCGTGGCCGTGCCGGTGGCGATGGTCTCCGGCGACGAGCGGCGGGCCGGGCAGCGCGCCGTCCGCGGCGCGGCCGCGGGAGCCGCCGCCGGGTCGCTCGTCGGCGCGCCGACCGACACGATCCGCTCCCGCGAGTGGCACCTGAAGACCCTGCGCACCCAGAAGGCGTGGAAGTACTCCAAGGGACGCGGCGTCACCGTCGCCGTCCTCGACACCGGCGTCGACGGCGGTCACCCCGACCTCAGCGGCCGCGTCATCAGCGGCCCCGACCTCACCGGCGGCGTCCGCAACCCCGGCAGCCGCTACTGGGGCCTGCACGGGACGTCGATGGCCAGCATCATCGCCGGCCACGGGCACGGCCCCGGGCTGGACCAGGGCATGATGGGCGTCGCGCCGCTCAGCCAGATCCTGTCCGTGCGCGTCACGCTGGAGAACGACGACCCGCTGCGGCGCGACAACGGGTCGCAGTCCGGCACCGGCGAGCACGACGCCGTCGCCCAGGGCATCCGCTACGCCGTCGACCACGGCGCCGGCATCATCAACATGTCGCTCGGCGGCGGGCGCCAGTTCTACAACGGCACCAAGTCCCAGGAGAACGCGATCAAGTACGCGCTCTCCAAGGGCGTCGTGCTGATCGCCTCCGCCGGCAACGACGGGTCCGGCGCCAACCGCAAGAACTTCCCCGCCGCCTACCCGGGCGTGATCGCCGTCGGCGCGCTCGACCGGCGGCTGCGCCTGTGGAAGGACAGCAACCGCCGCTCCCACGCCGCCGTGTGCGCGCCGGGCGTCGACATCGTCAGCGCCGACGCCAGCAACGGCTACGTCGTCGGGACGGGCACGAGCGCGTCGTCGGCGATGGTCGCCGGGATCGCCGCGCTCATCCGGTCCCGCTACCCGAAGCTGTCCCCGGCCGAGGTGAGGCGGGCGCTCATCCAGGGCTCCCCGGCCCGCGCCGGCCACCCGACCGGCTCGCCGACCTGCCGCGGGACGGTCGACGCGGTCCGTGCGCTGGTCGCCGCGCACAAGATCAACAAGACCTCCAGCGGGCCGGTGGAGACGCCGCCGCCCGCCGCGCCCGCCCCGGCCCCGGTCGCGGAGTCCCCGGCGCGGGACGCCGGCGTCCTGCTGCCGCTCGTGCTCGGCGGCGGCGGGCTGCTCGTCGCCGTCGGGCTCGTGCTCGGCTGGCGGCAGCGGCGCCGCCCGGAGGAGGACGCCGAGGAGACCGACGCCGTCCCCGACTACGGCCTGCCGTCCGCGCCCGCCGCGCAGCGCGAACCCGCCCCCGTCCCGGCCGCCGCGCCGGTCTCCGCCGGACCGGCCGCCGCCGACCCCGCGTTCGCGCCGGTCAACGTGCCGCTCTGGCAGAACACGGAGGCGTACCAGGGGCCGCCGCTGGCGCCGGAGATCCCGCCGCGGCTCGGCATGTCCTGGGACGAGCCCGAGGACGATCACCGGGACGGGGACGTGCCGCCCGGCCCCGGCCCCGGCCCCGGCACCGTTCCCGGGCCTGGCCTTGGCGGGGTGCCGCTTCCGCCGCCCATCGAACCGAAGCAGCCGCCGATCATGCGGCACGAGATGCGCCCGTTCGTGCCCGGCGAGTTCACGTCCAACGGCGTCAACGGGCACGACCTGCTGAACGGGAACGGCTCGGGCAACGGGCGGCATGCCGAAGGCCGCCACGTCGCCGATCGGGACGGCACCGATGCGAACCGAACAGATCTGAACGGCGCCGACCTGAACGGCGCCGACCTGAACGGCGCCGACCTGAACGGCGCCGACCTGAACGGCGCGGGCCTGGACGGTGCGGGTCTGGACGACCAGACCCTCGACGACGCCGACTGGGAGGAGTTCCGGCGCGGCGCCCTCGGCCCGCTGGCGGCGCACGAGCCGGAGGCGCCCGCTCCGCCCGCCGCGGTATCTCCGGAGCCGCCCGGCGACGTCCTCCCGCCGCCCGTACACCCCCTGGACGAGGAACCGGCGGACGGCGGCGCGTTCGGCCCGCCGGCGGCCCCCGAGGACGACCTCCCGCACGGACGGCGCTCCCGGCACGCCCGTCCCGCCGAGGACGAGGACTACCGGCCCCCCTGGTGGTGATCGCGGTACTCCGGCGGGCGTAGCGCGGGTGTCTCCGGCCGGCCGATGCGGCACCCCGAACCTCTCGCCGAGCATCGACGTATCCGCACACAGGAAGGGTCGATGAACCATGATGACGACACTGGCGGCGCAGGCGGCGCAGGTCGCGGCGATGCACCCGGGCGGCTGGCAGGACGGGGACGCGCCCGCCTTCTGGCCGGTCTTCCCGATCACGTTCGGGCTGTTCTGGCTGGCCGTGCTGGGGACCGTGTTCTACCTGATCCGCCGCCGCACCGGCGGCGGGGGCGGGGGCGCGGCGGCCGCGGCGCCCGACCCGCTCGCCAAGGCGCGCTCGGTCCTCGCCGAGCGGTTCGCCCGCGGCGAGATCGACGAGGACGAGTACCTCCGCCGCACGTCCGCGCTCAACTCCGACTGACCACCGCCCGGCGGGGGCGGCGCCGCCGGCTGGCCGCGGCGGGGACCGCGGCTCAGTCGGCGGCGGCCTCCTCGAAGATCCGGCCGATGCCGTCGGAGTACTCCGGCGCCCGGCCGGCGGCGTCGGCGAAGCGGGTGAGCAGCCGGGCGAACTCGGCCCGCTCGCCCGCCGTCCAGCCCGTCATCAGGGCGTCCAGGTAGGCGCGGCGGGACCGGTCGGCGACCCGCTTGACGCGCAGCCCGGCCTCGGTCAGCCCGAGGTTGGCGCGGCGCGCGTCGACGGGGGACGGGCGCCGCGACACCAGTCCGGCGTCGATGGCGTGCCCGACCAGCCGGCTCGCGGTGGACGGGTCGATCTCCAGCCGTTCCGCGACGGCGCCGACCGTCACCTCGCCGGGCCGGCCCCCGGTGCACTCCGGTTGCGCGGCGGCGGTGAGGGCGGCGACGGCGTTCACCACCATGAGGTTGGACAACTGCAGCGGCCGTCCGTCCGCGCAGGCGGACGTCTGGGCGCGGATCCGCCGCATGAGGTCGGGTTTGGCCCACACGCGGCGCAGATGGAACAGCGCCATCGCGACGTCGGCGAGCACGGGGTCCGCGGGCCGCTCGTCCGGTGCCCCGTTGAGCGATGCGTCCGGCGACTCGGGCGGCACCAGCGCGTCCGGCTCGGCGGGCCGTCCCGTGGCGGGGGTCTCCGTCGCCATGCAGGTCTCCGTTCGCGAGTTCGGACGCCGGACGTTGCGGAACTCCCCACTCTAACGTATGTAGTCTGCATATGATTGGGATCCGTGCGACCGGTGTTCCCCATGAGACACACGGTACGAGAGAGCCGCAGGTGAGGCGGGATGTGATGCACTGAACCACCGGCCCCGTTCGCGCTGAACCACCGGAACTTGTCGGCTCGGACGCGTAGCATGGCACCCGCCCGAACCCGGACGACCCGGGATCAGTAACCACAGAGGGGACCTGATGCGAGCGGCGAACGCCCCCGGTGACCCCCGCGGTGACGTCCCCCCACAGGACGGAAGCATGGACGATGGCCGGCCCCCGCGACCACTGACCGACGACGCCGCCCTCGACGGCGTCGCCGACGACGAGGAGGGCGGGCCGGACGCCGCCGCCTTCCCCACCGACCGCCTCTCCGACCGCGAACGGCGGATCCTCGCCTTCGAACGGCAGTGGTGGAAGTACGCCGGCGCCAAGGAGCAGGCCATCCGCGAGCTGTTCGACATGTCGGCGACGCGGTACTACCAGCTCCTGAACATCCTGATCGACCGGCCCGAGGCGCTCGAGTGCGACCCCATGCTCGTCAAGCGCCTGCGCCGGATGCGGTCGCAGCGGCAGCGCAGCCGCGCCGCGCGCCGACTCGGCATCCGGCCCTGAGCCGACCACACTGGGTGGCGTGAACTCACCTCCCCGCTCCGTGACCGGCGCCGGCGCCGCCGGCCTCGACGCGATCCGCGCGAACCCGGCCGGGGCCGTGCTCGGCTTCGACTTCGACGGCACGCTGGCGCCGATCGTGGCCGACCCGGCCGCGGCCCGGGCCCATCCCGGCGCCGCCCCCGCGCTCGCCCGGCTGGCCCCGCTGGTCGGCGCCCTGGTGATCGTCACCGGCCGGCCCGCGGCGGTGGCCGTCGAGTACGGCGGCCTCGCGGGCGTCGACGGGCTCGTCGTCCTCGGCCAGTACGGGCTCGAACGCTGGGAGTCCGGCACGCTGACCGAGCCGGAGCCGCCGCCGGGCGTCGCCGAGGCGCGCGCGAAGCTGCCCGGCGTCCTCGCGGCGGCGGGCGCGCCGCCCGAGACCTTCGTCGAGGACAAGGGGCAGGCCCTCGCCGTGCACACGCGGCGCTGCGCCGAGCCGGAGGTCGCGCTCGAACGGCTCCGGAGCATCCTCGCCGCGCTCGCCGAGCGGACCGGGCTCGCCGTGGAGCCCGGGCGGCTCGTCCTCGAACTGCGCCCGCCCGGCATGGACAAGGGCAAGGCGCTCCGCTCGTTCGTCGAGGGCCTCGGCGCCCGCCCGTCCGCGGTGCTGTTCGCCGGCGACGACCTCGGCGACCTGGCCGCGTTCGACGCCGTCGACGCGCTGCGCGGCGAGGGGGTGCCCGGCGTGCTGGTGTGCAGCGGATCCGCCGAGGTCACGGCGCTGGCCGAGCGGGCGGACGTGGTGGTCGACGGCCCCGCCGGCGTGGTCGGCCTCCTCGACGACCTGGTGGACGGCCTGTCCTGACCCCTTCCCCGGCCGCTCGCTTGTCGGAGAGGTGACAAGTGCGCTGACCGGCTTTGTCGCATCTCGCGCGACTCCGGGGCCGCCCGTGGACCGCAAGTCCAATTAGGCCAAAATATGGTGAACTGCGGTAAGCGTGGTTCACGGGGGACCGCGCGAGTACACGGGAGGCTTGACGGTGGACACGGAACCGGGAGTCCCGCGCGGTCCGGACGGCACCGGGCACACGCCCGCCCACGGCCTCCCCAGGGCCACGCCACGGGAGGGCACGCCGGTGCAGCCGCCGGGCGCCCCGATCCCACCGGGCGCGCCGAACCGCCCCATCGTCCAGACACCACCCGCCGCCGAGGCACCGCCACGCGTGTGGGGCACACCGCCCCCGCCCGCCGCACCGCCGGAGCCCGCCCTCCCTCAACCGGGCGGCCTCCCGCAAACCCTCAACATGCCCACCCCACCCGCCTACCCCACCACCCCAGCACAACCCACAGGCCCCACCCACCTTGGTGGCGTCGCCCAGCCCGGTGGTGTTGCGCAGCCTGGTGGTGTTGCGCAGCCTGGTGGTGTTGCGCAGCCTGGTGGCGTTGCGCAGCCCGGTGGTGTCGCGCAGCGCAGCGGCGTTGCGCAGCCCAGCGGCCCCGCGCAGCCCGGTCGTTCTGCGGACCTCGGCACGTCGTCCGCGCAGCTCGGCACGTCCGCTCGGCCCGGCGTTGCTGCGCAGCCCGATAGCGCCGTGCAGCCCGGCGGTGTTGTCCAGCCCGGTGGCCCCGCGCAGCCCGGTCGTTCTGCGGAGCTCGGCACGTCTGCGCAGCCCGGTGTTGTTGCGCGGCCTGGTGGTAGTGGGCAGGTCGGTGGTGCTGCGGAGCTTGGTTCCGCCGGGCAGTCTGCTGGACCCGCGCAGGCCGGGGGCGGTGTGCGGGGGACCGGGGACGCGGAGTGGGCCGGGGTGCCCGAGGCGCAGGAGGCCTACTCGCGGCGTGAGAAACGGTCGTCCACGACCGGGCCGATGGGGGTGCGCGAGACGAGCGGGGTGCAGGTCCGGCTCGGGTCGCGGGAGCGGGAGCGCGCCCGGCGGGCGCGCCGCCGTGCGGGGCGCCGCAGCGGGCTCGTCGCGGCGGGCGTGCTCGTGCTCGCCGGGCTGGTCACGGCGGGTCTCGTGCTGACCCCCGGCTCGGGGGACGACGGCGGGACGGGCACGGCCCCGGCCGGCGGGGAGCAGCGCCCGGCCGGCACCGGCGAGCTGCCCGACGCCGGGAAGGCGATCACGGTCGGCACCGCCGACGGGTCCCAGTACAAGATCGCGGCCGTGACGGACGGGGTCAGCGGCGGCGTGGAGACGGCGTCGCAGTCCTCACCGCCGTCGGGGACGTCGTTCGCCTACATCGAGTACATCCTCAGCAACCCGACGCAGAAGCGCATCCTGCTCGACTTCCCCGGCGACGTGTTCGTCAGGCGGAACCTCGTCACGGCGGACGCGCGCGGCCGGTGCATGCCGCAGGCGGGCGTCCCCGAGGACATGTGCACGCCGCCGACCAAGAGCCAGGTCGTCCGGCATCTCGCGGGCGCCGCGCTGGTCTCGGGGGACGGCGGCGACAAGTACATGCCGCCGGGCTCGGCGTTCCTGGTGCGCGCCACGGTGGACGTTCCCGTCGACCGCGGCATCAAGCGCTCGGACATGGGCCTGTACGTGTGGAAGCAGCTCTACATGGCCGACCAGCTCGCCAAGCAGGCGCCCTTCCCGCGCGGAGAGTGAACACGGAACCGCCGCGGCCCGGTGCGGGCCGCGGCGGTTCCTGTGGTGCGGGGTGACCCGCCGCCGGGTTCACTCGGCTTCGGGGTCGTCGGCGAGGATCCCGTAGAGGCGGCGGCGGGCGTCGTTGACGACGTCCAGCGCGCGCGCCTTCTGCGCCTCACTGCCGACCGCCATCACCTGGTGGAGGGCTCCCATCAGCTGGCCGACGGCCTCGCGCCCGCGCAGGACGTTCTCGCCGGCGGCCTCGGTGACCTCGTCCCAGGGGGCGGTGGTCTGCGCCGACGCCTCCTCGCGGCCGCTGTCGGTGAGGGAGAACAGCCGCTTGCCGCCCTGCTCCTCGCTGCTGACCAGGCCCTCGTCCTCCAGCATCTGGAGGGTCGGGTAGACCGAGCCGGGGCTCGGCCGCCAGACGCCGCCGGTGCGGCCGTCCAGTTCCTGGATCATCTCGTAGCCGTGCATGGGGCGCTCGGCGAGCAGGGCGAGCAGTGCCGCCCGGACGTTGCCGCGCCGGGTGCGCCGGCCGCGCCCGCCGCGTCCGTGGTGACCGGGCCCGGGGCCGCCGGGGCCGAATCCGGGTCCGCCGGGCCCGAAGCCCGGGCCGCCCCACGGGCCGAAGGGCCCGCCGCCGCGGCGGCCGCGCTCCTGGGGCCCCCAGAAGCCGTCGCGCCTTCGCATCTTGTGCTCGTGCATCGCAGTCTCCTTTGCTAGTGATCGGTTGCGATGCATTAACGATATATCGGAAACATGTCGCATGCAAGTCCGAGAGAGGAGGCGCATGCGAAACGCGCCCCGCGAGGTGGTTCTCGCGGGGCGCGTTTCGGCAGGTGGGCGCTCAGGAGCGCGTCCGGGTCAGGGGCCGGTGACCTTCAGGTGGTCCAGGATGTCCTTGGTGGCCTGGCGGTCGTCGGTCTCCTTGACCCTGATCCACAGGCCGAACTTGCCGGCCTTGTCCTTGAGGCCGATCTCCGTGACCGACGGCGTGCCGACCTTGCAGGCGGTGAAGCGGGTGATCGTCCCGCTGAGCGCGCCGTCCGGCGTCGTGTAGTTCTCCGGCGCGGCCTTCGTGCACTGCGGATGGGCGGCCGCGCTCGGCGGCGGCAACTGGCCGGGACGCAGGTCCGTGGTGACGCCGATGAAGACACCGGGGCCCTTGCCGTTGCCGAGGAAGGCGGCCTTGTCCGGAGTCGCGCGCAGCACCGGCCGGGCCTGCGGGTCGTTCAGCCGGACGGTGGACGGCGACCACGTCTGCTCCTGGCCCTTCGGCCACGCCTTCGGCACCGCGGTCTTGATCTTGCCCGCGGTGTCGGAGACGGCGACGAAGTCCTTCGGGACGGCCGGCGCCTTCTCCTTGTCGTCGTCCTTGCCGTCCCCGCCGGAGAACAGCATGCCGAGCGTCAGGCCGCCGATGAGCGCCACCGCCAGCACGACCACGGTGATGATCAGCGGCGTGACGAACTTCTTGGGGGCGCCGCCGGGCCCGCCGGCGCCGCCGCCCCCGAGCCGGCCCATCAGGCCGCCGCCCTGCTTTCCGCCGGGCCCCTGGCCCTGGACCGGAGGCGCCTGGAAGCCCGTGGGCGGCGGCGGGCCGCCGTAGGGGCCGGGCGCGGGCGCGCCCATCGGCTGACCGGGGGCACCGCCGCCTTGCGGAGGCGGCTGCGTCGGGAAGACCGCCGTCTTGTTGTCTCCGCCCGGCGCTTGCGGCCCCTGCGGCGGCTGCTGGTAGGCGACCGTGCGGTCATTGTCGTTGTCCGGGGCGGTGGGCCCCTCGGGCTGCCCGAACGGGACGGCGCGTCCGCCCGGTTCGTCCACGATCGTCGCCTCAGCGCCGGCCGGAGGGCGCGGCGGGAGGCGCATCTCGGACGTGCGGACGTCGTCCTGCATGGGCTGGTCGAACCGGGTCTGCATGTCGGCCGAGCCCGGTGGCCCCGCGCCCGGACCCGGGCCGGGGACGGGTGCGGGCGGACGCGCCTGGGAACCGTCCTGGTAGAAGTCCTGGACGGTCGCGTCCGCGTCGATCCGCGGGTTTTGTGGCGGCGCAGGTGCAGACGCAGGCACGGGCGCCGGTTGCGCGGGCTGCGCCGGTTGCGCGGGCGGTGCCAGTTGCGCGGGCTGCGCCGGTTGCGCGGGCTGCGCCGGTTGCGCGGGCGGTGCCGGTTGCGCGGGCTGCGCCGGTTGCGCGGGCGGTGCCGGCGCCGTCGTCGGACGCAGTGTGGACAGCGCCTCCGCGAACGCCTCCGCGGTCGGCCACCGCTTCTCCCGCTCCACCTCCAGCGCCCGCATGACGACCTGGTCGAACGCCGGGGGCAGCCCCTCGCGCAACTCGCTCGGCGGCGACTTGACGGGAGCCGGGCCTGGGGCCCGTCCGGTGATCATGTGATAGGTCAGCGCGCCGAGCCCGTACACGTCGGCGCGGACGTCCAGCCCGCCGCCGAACCGCGCCTGCTCCGGCGACATGTAGCCGGGGGTGCCGACCGGCAGCGTGAACGCCCCGGACGCGTGCGCGAGGGCCTTGGCCAGGCCGAGGTCGGCGATGAGCAGCTTCTCGCCGCCGTCCGGCGTCGACTGGAACAGCACGTTGGACGGCTTGAGGTCCCGGTGGATCACCCCGAGCGTGTTGATCACCTCGACGCCGTAGGCGATCTGCTCGGCCAGCGCGACCACCTCGCTGACCGGAAGTGGCCGCTCGCGCATCCGGTCGCCGAGCGTCCCCCGGTCGGCGTACGACATGACGAAGTAGGGGCGCCCGTCCGGCAGCTCCCCGATGTCGTGGACGCGCACGAGCCGCTCCGAATCGGCGCGGCGCAAAATCCGGGCCTCCTCCAGGAACCGGTTGCGCACGTCCAGATCGTCGATCAGATTGCTGTTCAGGACCTTGATGGCGACCTGTGACTCCAGGGCGTCGTCGTGCCCCAGCCACACCGAGGCGAACGCCCCCGAACCCAGGACGCGATCGATTCGGTAACGGCCTACAGCTGGTGGGAAAGACACTCCCGTATCATCCCAGCAAACGGGGTGACCCCGCGAACGAGCAATGAGGCGGCATGGCATTCGACGAGAGGACCGAGGAGCTGGCGGTGAGGGCCGCCCAGGGCGACCAGGGCGCGCTCAACGAGCTCCTCCGCAAGATCGAGCCGGACGTGCTGCGGCACAGTTCGCGGTTCCTGCCGTGCCGGCAGGACGCCGAAGAGGCCTGCCAGGACGCGCTGCTCCAGGTCGCGCGCAACATCCACCGGTTCGAGGGCCGGTCGCGGTTCAGCACCTGGCTGCACGTGGTCGTCGCCAACTCCGCCCGCTCCACCTACCGGTCGCTGAAGCGGCGCTCGGTCGAGCAGGCGGGCGAGCTGCCCCAGCAGCGCCCCGACCCGCGCCGCACCAGCGTCATCGCCGGGTCCCGGGTCGACATCCTCGACGCCATGGAGGACCTGGAGGCCCGCAAGCCCGACCTCATCCAGGCCCTCGTCCTGCGGGACGTGTCCCAGCTGGAGTACGCGGAGATCGCCGAGCAGCTCAAGCTGCCGCTCGGCACGGTCAAGTCCCGCATCCACGAGGCGCGCAAGCAGGTCAGGCAGACGCTGGGCGAGTCCTACACCTGACGATCGGCGGTCGGGCCCGGCCGCGTGCCGGGCGGCCGTCAAAGGTCGGTCATCGGGCGGTCACGGTGCGTCAAGAACGCAGGCCGCGGCATGCGCGCGTCCACCAGCATGCGGTGCATGCCATCAGGACCGGCCTCCCGCAACGACCGCCCGATCTTCGTCCTCGGCTGCGCCCGCTCGGGGACGACGCTGCTGCGGCTGATGCTCCACTCGCATCCGCGCATCGCGATCCCGGGGGAGACGAAGTTCGTCCTCCCCGCCTATACGGGACGGTGCGACTTCGGTGACCTCGCGGAGAGCAGGAACAGGCGCGCCCTCGCGGAGTGGATCACGGGCGACCGGTCGACCAAGGTGCACGCCCTCGGACTGGACGCCGACGCGGTCATCGAGGAGATCGTCGCCGGCCCGCCCACGCTCGGCTCCGCGCTCGGCACCGTCTTCCGCGCCTACGCGCGGCTGCACGGCAAGCCGCGCTGGGGCGACAAGCGGCCGAGCTACGCCCGGTACGCGGGCACGCTGCTGCGAATGTTCCCGGACGCGCAGTTCGTCCACCTCGTCCGGGACGGCCGGGACTGCGTCGCCTCGCTGCTGGAGATGCCCTGGTACGACGGCGACGTCCACCACGCCATCTCGCTCTGGCGGGAGACGGTCGACCAGGGCCGCCGGCTCGCGCACCGCCTCGGCCCCGACACCTACTACGAGCTGCAGTACGAGCGGCTCGTCGCCGACCCCGCCGACGAGCTGGGCCGGCTCTGCGGGTTCCTCGGCGAGGAGTTCGACCCGGTGATGACGCATCCGGAGGGGCTCGCGCGGCGGACCGTCCCGTCCCGCAAGCGGTGGCACGGCCGGACGCACGACGCCGTCAACACGGGCCGCATCGGGTCGTGGGCGGAGCGGCTCGACCCCTGGGAGATCAGCCTGGCGGAGGCCGCGTTCGGGGAGCGACTCGCCGAGTACGGGTACGAGCCGAGCGGCCTGCCGAAGCCGCCCGCGTCCCAGCTCGCCCACTTCACCCGGGTCAGCGCCCACCGCCGGATGGCGCAGAGCAAGGACGCGCTGCGCGAGCGCTGGAAGCAGCGCCACGAGCCGAACCCGGTCGAGTGCAGGCTGCCGGCCGAGACGTCCACCAGCGCCACCTGAAGCGCCGGCAGCGCGCCGCCGGTCAGTCCAGGGCGGCGAGCTGGTCGGCGAACCAGCGCTGCGGCGGGAGCGCCGCCGCGGCGGCGGCCAGGCGGGCGCAGCGCTCGGCCCGCAACCCGCGCGGCATCAGCAGCGCCTGGTGCAGGGTCTCCGCTGTCTGCGACACGTCGTAGGGGTTGACCGTCAGGGCATCCTCCGACAACTCGGACGCCGCCCCCGCCTCTCGTGACAGCACGAGCGCGCAGCCCTGCTTCGACAGGACGGGCCCTTCCTTCGCCACCAGGTTCATGCCGTCCCGGATGGGGTTGACCAGCAGGACATCGGCCAGGCCGTAGGCGGCGAGCGACCGCGGATAGTCGTCGTTCACCTGAAGGATCAGCGGATCCCAGTCGGCCGTGCCGAACTCCTCGGTGATCTGCGCCGCCATCCGCTGGACGGCCGCGGTGTACTCGCGGTACTCGGGCAGGTCGTAGCGGGACGGATAGGCGAACGCCAGATGCACCACGCGCCCGCGCCACTCGGGATGGTTGACGAGCATCTCGCGGTAGGCGGCGAGACCCCGCACGATGTTCTTCGACAGTTCGGTCCGGTCGATCCGCACGATGAGCTGGCGGTCGCCCACTTGCTCCTTCAGCGCGCGCGCCCGTTCCACTACGTCCTGCTGGGCCGCGCGCTTGCGCAGCGCCGCCTCGTCCACCCCGAGGCCATGGACGCCGACGTGCGTGGTGTGCCCCGAGCAGGTGACGGTCCGGGCCGACCGGTCGACGCGCGCACCCGGAAGCAGTTCGCAGCAGTCAAGGAACGCCGAGGCCCACCGCTCAGTGAGGAACCCGGCGTGGTCTGCGCCGAGTATGCCCAGCAGGACCTGCGTCCCGATGTCGTCCGGCAGCAGCCTGAAGTACTCCGGCGGCGCCCAAGGCGTATGGGAGAAGTGGACGATCCTCAGGTCGGGCCGCCGGTCACGCAGCATCCGCGGAGCGAGCGACAGGTGGTAGTCCTGGATCGCGGCCTTCGCGCCCTGGGCGGCGTCCCGCGCCAGGGCGTCCGCGAAGGCCGCGTTGTACGCCTCATAGGACTGCCAGTCACGCCGTGCGCGAGCGTCGAAATGCGGGCTGCGCGGGGTGTCGTACAGCAGATGGTGGACGAACCACAGCGTCGAGTTGGCCACGCCGTTGTACGCACGGTCGAACGTCGCCGCCGGGATGTCGAGCATCCGCACGGCCGCGCCACCGGTGTCGTAACCCGCCAGGTCTATGCGGCCGTCCGGTGAACGGCGAGCAGCCGTCCGATCGCCCTCACCGAGGCTCGCGCACACCCAGAGCACGTCCGCCGCTGAAGAAGACGCCTCCGACTGCTGCGCGAGACGCGGCGGCCCAGGGTCGCGCGGGGCGCCCGTGACGGCCGCCAAGCCCGACACCAGCCCGCCCCCACCGCGCCGCATGGCCAGCTCCCCGTCCTCCGACAGCGAGAACGACACAGGGCCTCGGTTGGACGCCACCAGCACTTGGCTCATACCGGCAGGGTCTCAGTTGTTACCCAGGCGCTCCACAGTGACCCGCGTGGTGTGCGCCACGGGCGCCGCAAGCCGCCGCCGCGGCCGGATCCGGCGCGATTAGCGGGGAGCGCGCGGGGTAACCGATCCGGATGAGCAGGTCCGAGACGACGAAGACCGTGCTCGTCGCCGGAGCGGCCAACCTCGTCCTCGCGATCGTCAAGCTGATCGCCGGCCTGCTGGCCGGATCCAGCGCGATGCTCGCCGAGAGCGCCCACTCCGTGGCGGACACCCTCAACCAGTCCTTCCTCCTCGCCTCGCTGCGGCGCAGCGAGCGTCCCCCCGACCGGCGGCACCCCTTCGGCTACGGCAACGAGCGGTACGTCTGGTCGCTGCTCGCCGCGTTCGGCATCTTCATCGCCGGGGCCGGGTTCTCGATCTTCGAGGGCATCCTGACCATGACCGGTCACGGCGGCACCGGCACCGCGGTCTGGCTCGCCTACGCCGTCCTCGCCCTCGCCGCCGTGCTGGAGGGCACGTCCTGGATACGCGCCTTCTACCAGGCCCGCAAGGAGACCCGCGAGAACGGCCGGGACATCGTCGAGCACGTCCGCCGGTCGCCCGACCTGACGTTCAAGACCGCGCTGTTCGAGGACAGCGCCGCGATGATCGGCCTCGCCCTCGCCGCCGGCGGGCTGGTGCTGCGGCAGCTGACCGGGTCGGACTTCTGGGACGGGCTCGCGTCCGTCCTCATCGGCGTGCTGCTCGCCGGGCTCGCGCTGCTGATCGGCCGGGAGAGCTCGGTGCTGCTCATCGGGCGGGCCGCCGATCCCGCCGACCAGCGCGTGATCCGCGCGGAGATCCTCCGCGCGCCCGGCGTGACCGGCGTGGACGAGCTGCTCACCATGCACTTCGGCCCGGAGCAGCTGCTCGTCGCCGCCAAGGTCAACTTCTCCGACGCGATCAGCGCCGACCAGGCCGAGGACGTCGCCGGCGAGATCGACCGGCGGCTCCGCGAGCGGGTCCCGATCATCCGGCACGTGTTCCTCGACCCCACCCAGCGCTCCGCGCGCGAGGGGTCGGCCGCGTGATCAAGACCTCACCCGGGTACCGTCTCAACCAGCGGACCCGGCTGTCTGGCATCCGGTCAGATCATGTAAAGTCACGCATACGAGTTCAAAGCGCTCGTGACGACAACTGAATACCGCTCATCCAGAGGGGTGGAGGGACCGGCCCTGCGAAGCCCCGGCAACCACCCGGCTGTGGCGCGCTCGCGATCCTGCGAGGCCGGCCGGGAGATGGTGCCAACTCCGGCCTGCGACCAAGGTGGCGCAGGGAAGATGGGGAGAAAGGCCTCGCCCTCATGGCACTCACGCCTGCCACAGACCTCGGACCCGCTACCGCGCTCGTCTGCCGCGAATGCGGCACGACCCGCGATCTCGGCCCCTTCTACGCCTGTGAAGAGTGTTTCGGCCCCCTGGAGATCGCCTACGACTTCCAGGGCGTCACCCGGGAGTCCATCGCGTCCGGGCCCCGCAACATCTGGCGGTACCGCGGGCTGCTGCCCGTCCCGGCCAACGTCGCCGACACCCCCAACACCGAGCCCGGCCTGACCCGCCTCGTCCGCGCCGACAACCTCGCGGAGAGCCTCGGCCTGCAGAGCCTCTGGGTGAAGGACGACAGCGGCAACCCGACCCACTCCTTCAAGGACCGCGTCGTCGCCGTGGCGCTCGCCGCCGCCCGCGAACTCGGCTTCAAGGTGCTGGCCTGCCCGTCCACCGGCAACCTCGCCAACGCGGTCGCCGCCGCCGCGGCCCGCGCCGGGATCCGCAGCGCGGTGTTCGTGCCGTCCGACCTCGAAGCCCAGAAGATCATCACGACGGCCGTGTACGGCGGGACGTTCGTGACGGTCGACGGCAACTACGACGACGTCAACCGGCTCGCCTCGGAGATCGCCGGCGAGCAGGACGACTGGGCGTTCGTCAACGTCAACGTCCGGCCCTACTACGCCGAGGGCTCCAAGACGCTCGGCTACGAGATCGCCGAGCAGCTCGGCTGGCGGCTCCCGGACCAGATCGTCGTCCCGGTCGCGTCCGGCTCCCAGCTCACCAAGATCGACAAGGCGTTCCAGGAGCTGATCAAGCTCGGCCTGGTCGAGGACCGCCCGTACCGCGTGTTCGGCGCCCAGGCCGCCGGCTGCGACCCGGTCGCCGCCGCGTTCAAGGCCGGGCACGACGTCGTCCGCCCGGTGAAGCCGGACACGATCGCCAAGTCCCTCGCCATCGGCAACCCCGCCGACGGCCCCTACGTCCTCGACGTCGCCCGCCGCACGGGCGGCGCCGTCGAGGACGTCACCGACGCCGAGGTCGTCGAGGGCATCCGCCTCCTCGCCCGCACCGAGGGGATCTTCGGCGAGACCGCCGGCGGCGTCACCGTCGCCACCCTCCGCAAGCTGATCGACGCGGGCACCCTCGACCCCGCCGCCGAGACCGTGATCATCAACTCCGGGGACGGCCTGAAGACCCTGGACGCCGTCGCCCCGGTCGTCGCACCGTCCGCGAACATCGCCCCGTCCCTGGAGGCGTTCCGCGCCGCCGGCCTCGCCTGAGAAAAGGAGCACCATGAGCGTTTCCGTGCGCATCCCGACGATCCTGCGGACCTACACCGGCGGCGAGTCCGAGGTGAAGGCGGAGGGCGCGTCCCTGCGCGCCGTCGTCGCCGACCTTGAGGCGAGCTACGCCGGCATCTCCGCCCGCATCCTGGACGACGCCGGCAAGATCCGCCGCTTCGTCAACGTCTACGTCGGCGACGAGGACGTCCGCTTCGCCGACGGCCTCGACACCGCCACCCCCGACGGCGCGCAGATCTCGATCATCCCCGCCGTCGCCGGCGGCTGACGCCCAGCCCGCAGCCCGGTCCCGTCCGCACGGGGCCGGGCGCGGGTCTACGATGGCGCGGTGCCAGCGGAACTGATCAACCTCGCCGACGACCTCGGGAACAGCGTCACGCTTCGGGTGACCGGCCAGGAGAGCGGCGGCCTCACCGGTGAGATAGAGGTCGGCAGCTATTTCGTCAGCGGCGGCATCAAGACCTGGCTGGACGCCGAAGACCTCACCGCCTGGGAGAAGGCCCTCGACTCCCTCTCCCAGGGAACGGACGCCGCATGGCGCGAAGGTCAGCGCGCGACCGAGATCCACTTGGAAATCGACGACCACGACCGCGTCCACGTGGCCGTAGTCGACTCGCACTCTTTCCTGGTGACGGTGGAACTCACGATCGAAGTCGCCGCCGACTGGCTGGAAGAGCACCGCGAACGCCTGACGGCCGTCCGCGCGCTACTCCCCGAATAGCGGCTACCGCCACCGGTCACGAACGGAATCGACGACCGACAGCACCCCGAACAACACGCAGACCATGGCGAACATCAAGAACGCCATGATCCCGAGGATGAACAGCAAGAGCGCCAGCAGGTCCTGCCATCCGATGCTCGACATGGCGCAGCTGAAGTCGCAGTTGTACGGAGTCTCCTCGTCCAGTTGAAGGACGAGAACGCCCCCGACCAGGCAAACCACGCCGACACCGAACGGCCACCGGGCGACTGCCCATAAAGGGTCGGCTTTCCGTTGCGTCATGCCGCCATGATTCTCCGGCCCCGCCCACCGCACATCATCCTGAGGTCGTACCTCCGCGCACGCGCGATAGCCTCCACCACGTGACTGATGAGATCCAGCAGATTCAGCCACTCGACTCTTCGATAGCCGAGGAGTGGCTGCGCAAGACCAACGAGCCGAACCTGCGTGCCGTATCCGCCTCCAAGCTCCGCGAGGGCCCGTGGTGGCACGTCAGCGTCTGGGTCATGGAATTCGTCCGCACCGGCCCTCTCGAACTCGAATTGCGCCACCGCATCGACGACGCGCTGAGCGCCGTCACCGGCGTGACATCCGTCGAGGAGGAAGACCGCGAAGTCTGGACGGTGACCGGCGAGCCGACGGGCAAGGCCCTGGTCGAAGCAGTGGCGCAGGTAGTAGACGACTTGGCCGACCAGACCCGCAACGCCTTCCAAGGGCGCTGAGACAGCCGGCGGACGGTGTGCCAGGATGCGCGCATGGACCTGCGTCCCGAACTGCTGCCCCCCACCGCCGCCCCCGAACGGCTGGCGGAACTGGCCAGTGAGATCGAACGCATCGCCGACCTGCTCGCCCGCGGCGAACCCGCCGCGGCGGCGATCGACGAGTTCAACCAGGCCACCGGGCACGCCTACACCACGCACGACTTCACGGACCACCTCGACCGGCGCACTCTCGACGAGTTCGCCCTGGAAGCAGCCCGCCCGGCGCATCCGCGCGTCGCCGACATCACCCGCGCCGAACTCGCCGAGATCGTCCGCAGGATCCAGGCCGCCGACCCGGAGACCGACTACTACTCACGCGTCCTGGACGCCAGCGTCTCCAGCCCCGACTGGGCCGCCCTGATCTTCCACACACCGGCCCTCGACGACCCCGACCAGATCGCCGACGAAATCCTCGCCCACCGCCCCATCGCCCTCTGATCCGCCCGACGCCGCCATCGACCGGCGTGCCGCTCGGTTCGATGAGGCGTCACCTCCGTCCTGCGGAGCAGGTCCGCGA
Organism: Actinomadura sp. NAK00032; assembly: GCF_013364275.1. NCBI lineage: Bacteria > Bacillati > Actinomycetota > Actinomycetes > Streptosporangiales > Thermomonosporaceae > Actinomadura > Actinomadura sp. NAK00032. Next base: position 1,414,148 of record NZ_CP054932.1, read on the forward strand.
CCTCGTCTCCTATGTGCACGGGAAGCGTCACGCCCTACAGGACCAGCCCACCGGACGCCCCTTCGAGATCGTCGTCGGCTGATGCGGGGGCTGTCCGTTCCGTAAGTGTTCCGTGTGACCCGAGCCACGGCCAGAGGCGACGGGCTACGCTTACCCCCTGGAAGGGGAGTATCCCCAAAGCGGCGAGCTCGTCATCACGTCCGCATGATGCGGTCCGGGCCGTCGGTCGTGGCTTTCGCACGGCGGGAGAGACCTTCGGAGCTGCTTTCTGCTGCCCGGAGGTCCTGCATGGGCGAGGCCCAGAGCAATTTCGGAAACTTCGCGATTCTCCCCGGGCTCGGGGCGTCCCTTGTCGCGCTGATCCTCTTCACTCTCATCGCCGTCGTCATCGTCCCGGCGGTGTGGTCGAGGACGCCCGAGCGTCGCGAGGCGGCGCTGTTGGTGCTCCGACTACTCCTCCGCCACCTGTCCGAGCGGCGGGCCACCCGCAACAAGCGCGGCTCGAACTCCTCACGACGCCGCTCCTAACCGCCCCGTCCCGGCCGTCCGAAACCGCCCCGCAGGGCCGCCCGTTCCGCAATGGTTCCGCGTGGCCAGTTATCGGTTTCCGTTCAGCTCGGCCAAGAGATCGTCGGGCTACAGTTCGTAGCGGTTTCCCCCACTTGCGTCCCTTTGTGCCCCAGATGCGGTAACCGCCGGGAACCCTGCGAGCGACGCCATCGCTTAGCATGTCCGGAGTCACGACGACACCCCGCATTGTCCTCACAATGGGAGTAGTCGATGCGCTTGACCACCCGGACTACCTGGAGCGTGCGGGGCCTACTGGCAGTGGCCTTGGCCGCCGGCGTCCTGCTGGCCGCTGGCCCCACGACCATGACTACGGCCAAAGACGATAACTGGCCCGGCACCGGCGGCCGTGTGACGGCTGGCAATGACCACTGGCCCAGCACCGGTGGCCGCATCATGCCTAAAGAGGACTACTACCCCGGCAGCGGCGGCTGACCAGGGCGCCGAAGGGCGGCCGAGGGGTGCCGTTACCTGGACGATGGCAAGCACGTCCTGACCGCTGCCCGCTCGCTCAACGGCCGTACGACCTGTGCCGTGCGTGCCTGTCGCTCTGGCTGAACGGTGGGGTGCCGGCGGCCAACGTGGCGGCTCGTGCCGGGCACTCGGTGGCCATGCTCCAGAGCACATATGCTCACTGCATCGACGACGAGGAGATCATGAACCGGCGCATTGATGCAGCGCTGGGGCTCCTCCTACTTCCGGCGCGGAACGCGCGGAACAGACCGTCGTTCCTCTGCCCCGTCCCGGTGCGCGTGCTCCGCGAATACCGGCGTACGACCACGCACAGTGAGTCACGGCGACACACCCGTGAGGTTCCCAGACGGGGTTCCGTCGCAGGTGAGAACGGGTCTGGGCAGGTAGGTGAACCTTCCCCCGGCGAGGATGTGTGGCGCTTGCACTCGGCAGGGTAGAGTGCTAAAAAAACGGTTGGCACTCTACTGTGGAGAGTGACAGCTTCACAGTCTGGGTCGGGGCGATGAGGCCTCAGTCCGGCGGCGGAATGGAAGTCGTCGGCGGGGGCCGTCCGTCGCGGGCGTCGGCTCGATCCGTCTAAGCCACCTTGTTCCGGGAGGACTGGAGCCTATGGCTGCAAAGATGATCGCGTTCGACGAGGAGGCCCGCCGCGGTCTCGAGCGCGGCATGAACCAGCTGGCCGATGCCGTAAAGGTGACCCTTGGTCCGAAGGGTCGCAACGTCGTGCTGGAGAAGAAGTGGGGCGCCCCCACGATCACCAACGACGGTGTGTCGATCGCCAAGGAGATCGAGCTCGAGGACGCGTGGGAGAAGATCGGCGCGGAGCTCGTCAAGGAGGTCGCCAAGAAGACCGACGACGTCGCGGGTGACGGCACCACCACCGCGACCGTGCTGGCCCAGGCGCTGGTGCGCGAGGGTCTGCGGAACGTGGCGGCGGGCGCGAACCCGATGTCGCTGAAGCGGGGCATCGAGGCCGCGGTCGAGCGGGTCAGCGAGGAGCTGTCCAAGCTGGCCAAGGACGTGGAGACCAAGGAGCAGATCGCCTCCACGGCGTCCATCTCCGCGGGCGACCCGCAGATCGGCGAGATGATCGCCGAGGCGATGGACAAGGTCGGCAAGGAAGGCGTCATCACGGTCGAGGAGAGCCAGACCTTCGGTCTGGAGCTCGAGCTCACCGAGGGGATGCGCTTCGACAAGGGCTACATCTCGCACTACTTCGTGACCGACCCCGAGCGGATGGAGGCGGTCCTCGAGGACCCGTACATCCTGATCGTTCAGGGCAAGGCGTCGGCCAACAAGGACCTGCTGCCCGTCCTCGAGGGCGTCATGCAGTCCGGCAAGCCGCTGCTGATCATCGCGGAGGACGTCGAGGGCGAGGCCCTGGCCACCCTGGTCGTCAACAAGATCCGCGGGATCTTCAAGTCCGTGGCCGTGAAGGCCCCGGGCTTCGGCGACCGCCGCAAGGCCATGCTGGGCGACATCGCCACGCTGACCGGCGGCCAGGTCATCAGCGAGGACGTGGGTCTCAAGCTCGAGAACACCACGACCGACATGCTGGGCCGCGCCCGCAAGGTCGTCATCACCAAGGACGAGACCACCATCGTGGACGGCGCCGGTGACGCCAACGAGATCGCGGGCCGGGTCAACCAGATCCGCACCGAGATCGACAACACCGACTCCGACTACGACCGCGAGAAGCTCCAGGAGCGCCTGGCCAAGCTCGCGGGCGGTGTGGCGGTCATCAAGGCCGGCGCCGCGACGGAGGTCGAGCTCAAGGAGCGCAAGCACCGCATCGAGGACGCCGTCCGCAACGCCAAGGCCGCGGTCGAGGAGGGCATCGTCCCCGGCGGTGGCGTCGCGCTGCTGCAGGCCGGCACCAAGGCGTTCGACAAGCTGGAGCTCGCGGGCGACGAGGCCACCGGTGCCAACATCGTCAAGCGCGCTCTGGAGGAGCCGCTGAAGCAGATCGCCGTGAACGCCGGCCTCGAGGGCGGCGTCGTGGTGGAGCGGGTCCGCAACCTCACCCCGGGTGAGGGCCTGAACGCCGCCACCGGCGAGTACGTCAACATGTTCGAGTCGGGCATCCTCGACCCGGCCAAGGTGACCCGGTCCGCGCTGCAGAACGCCTCGTCGATCGCCGCGCTGTTCCTGACCACCGAGGCCGTCATCGCCGAGAAGCCCGAGAAGAACCCGGCCCCGGCGGGCGGCATGCCCGACGCCGGCGGCATGGACTTCTGATCGGCGACGCGTAACCGACGCGCATGAGAGGGGCGGCCCCGCGGGCCGCCCCTTTTGTGTGCGCGGAGACGGTTCGGCGCGCCGGCGGCCCGCTCCCGGTACCAAGCTGTCCGACGCCCACGGCAAGCTGCTCGCGGTGGCGGCGGATCGGTACGTATCGCTGCTTCGGCAGGCGGTCGGGACGACCCTCGGCGGCAGCGACGGCCGCTGGATCGTCCATGTCGAGGACACGCGGCGCCCGGCTGCTGATCGTGGACCAGGAGAGCAAGAGGCGGACCCGAGTGAACACCTGCGAGGGCGTCCACATCGGGTCGGCGCAGAATCGCGAGCGGTACAGCTAAGTGTTGCTGGACGTGGCGGAACGTCCTCGCGGCCATCTGGCTCGCGGCCGCTTCGGCCGCAATCCGAGGTGCTGGACGGCCGCGGGGACCAGGTGGCGCAGCTTGAGAAGAATGGAAGGGCACCGCGACGGAGGCGCTGATGACCGCCGACCGGTACTCGCTGGAGATCTTCCTGGCGGTTGCCGCCCCGCTCGCGATCGACCTGCTGCTGCACGAGCCCAAGGACTGGCCGATCGAGTAGCCCGCCCGCCGACGGGAGACGCGGGTGCGGGCCAGCCGGTCGGTGCCGCCCGAGTGCTGACGAGGCCGTCGCCGCGCAAACGCATCTGAATGATCGATCCGCGGCTGTGCACGATCGTCGGGGGACGTCCCAGCCCGGACCGCTGGCAGCACCGACGCTGAGCCGCATGCCTCGCATGCCTCGTCCGCTCGCTTGCCCTGGCTCCGAGCGTAGTGCCGGGCTCGGACGAGACAGGCGGCCTCGCCGATCCACGCCCAGACCTGGACGGGCTCAATAATCCCGGACCCGCACATCACGGGCTCGCGGCTCCAGCCCGGCGACCACGTCCGCCGACCACGTCCGCCGATTCCTGCGGGAGCACCTCAACTCGGGCCGCTGGTGCCTCCCGTGCGGGCGGTGGCTGCAGCCATTCGGTCCCATCGTCCTCCAGCCACAGGTCGACCGGGCTGGCCGGCCGTCCCCGCGCAGTCGGCCGAGCGAGCTTTGAGGGCCTCGGTCTCGGCCTCGGCGATGAGGCGTTGGCGGCGGCCGCCGCCAGCCGGAGCGTCACCGCCGGCGAGCGGACGGCCGGGCGGCCGGCCCTGCGCAGGACTGCCGCCGTGCCGAGCAGGGGATGGTCCGCGAGCCCGCGCTCCAGCCTGCGGCCGTGTATATGCGGAGCGACCGCCCGTCAGGCGCCACGAACTCGTGCCAACACGATGCGCAGCCGTTCCGGTGTGGTCGGGACATCGTCGTCGCGCGCGACGTGCGCCGGATCGCCGTGGCCACCGCCGCTGCCGACGAAGGCGCGAGTCAGGAGAGAGATGACCACGCGGGCCTCCGGTGAGGGTGTCCACAGGGCCTGTTCGGAGCGGGCTTGACCGGAAGAGAAGTATTTCTCGATGGATGCCTTGACTCGTGCTCGCGCAGGTCAGCGACGTGCCGGCCGGGTCTCGACGCGGCCGCCGGGCGGTGCTGGACCGGGAAAGTGCTTCCCCTGCGCGTCCGGCATTGGCAGGATCGCCGGTTGGACGCCGTCGCATGACGAGGGCGCGGAGGTCGGGTAAGTGACGCAGTCCGCGCACATGCGGCTGATGAGGCAGGAGAACGCGTGAGCGAAGTGTTCAGCTCCCCGGTGCTCAGGATCGAACAGCCTCGCCGGGGCCCGTTCGCGAAGTCGCGGTACAAGGTGATGGACGGTGAGGGGACCGTCCTCGCCATCGCGGGGCAGACGAGTGACGAAGGCCGTTCGGAGATGCGGGGCCTGCTCCCGGGCAAGTCGAACCTCGACGCCCGGGCCGTGACGCTGACCACGCCGGACGGCGAGCCACTGCTGGTCGTGGACAAGCAGACCGGACGCGAGTACACCGAGATCCTCCGGCCGGACGGGGAGCGGGTCGGGTCGTTCGTCACCGAGCGGGTCGGCCGCCGCTACGTCATCTATCACGACGACGGCACGCTCATCGGCGCGGTGGACGTCGACGTGCCGCGCAACAACTTCCACGTGAAGGACGCCGACGGCGGCGCCGTCGCGCACGTGCGCAAGAAGTGGGCCGGGCTCGCCACGCATCTGCTGACGACCGCGGACAAGTACCACGTCGAGATCTCCGACCCCGTCCGGGAACCGCTGCGGACCATGGCCGTCATGACCGCGATCGTGATGGACATGAACCTCCACGAGGCCAAGGAGATCACCTGACCTGGACGTCGCCCCGCGGCTGGGCCTTCACGGCGTCCGCGGGGCGGGGTACCGTCCGGTCGTGCAGGCCATGCCGGACCGGTCGAACAGCTGGCGCATCTCGCCGGCGATCCCGACGATCGCGAACTGCGTGCTGGCCGTCCTCTGGTTCTTCTCCGCGTTCGGCGGCTGGGGAGACGCCGCGTTCTGCGGTGAGGACGACGGATACGACCCGGGATGCGGTGCCGGCTTCGACGACGCGGTGAGGCTGTCGTCCCCCGTCGCCCTCCTGGCCGCGGCCATCGGCGTCACGGCGTGGGCCGTCCGTAGTGTCCGGCGCCGACCCGACCGGCTGGACGCGTTCCTGACCGCCGCGGCCCTCGTCTGGGTGCTCGCCGAGGCGGTGCTCTTCATCGGCGGCTACCTGGCCAAGCCGTAAGTTCCGCTCCGTTCCTCCGCCGTTGCCGAAAAGAAACATTGGCTGCTCGGAATGTGCGGGCGAGCCATGCAAGATGGGGCGAATCCGGTCGAAGTGCAAGGTAGAACGGGTGATCTGGGCGGGTTGTGCCGGGGGCCGGCGGACCGGCAGGTCGACGCGGAAGCGATCCGTCCGCGCGAGCCAGTTTGACGTCCCTGCCTCCTGGGCATACTGTTCACTTCGCCCCACGGGGTGCGGGACGCCTGCCGGCGGCCGGCCCAAGGGGAAACCACCAACGAATCGGTCGACACGGCTGTGCTGTGTCCGCCGTGCCGTGGTGGCGTCGGAAAAGGCTCGATTTTGACAAACGGGCCGGATCTGATGAAATAGCTCCACCGCCCGGAAGGCGCCGCGGAAGCGGAATCGGAAGGGCGTTATCAGAGAAGGCCGAAATTGACAGACCGGCCGGAACTGATAAAGTAAGACGAGTCGCCCCGGGGCGGGAAACGCGAAAGCGGGACCAGCACGGTGGGTGTCCGTTTCTTGAGAACTCAACAGCGTGTTAAAAGCCAGTGCCTTTATCGGCTCGGTGCTCTCTTCGGGGAGTCCGGGTCGCCCCGTGGCCGTCAGCCCTTCCGGGTTGATGGTGGGGATTTCTTTGAGGCAATGCGCGACTCTTCGGAGTTGTGCTTTTGCTGGGATTTTCTTCGAGGTTTGGCCGGCTGGGGTTCGCCCCCTGGTTGGTCGTTTGGACCTTAATGGAGAGTTTGATCCTGGCTCAGGACGAACGCTGGCGGCGTGCTTAACACATGCAAGTCGAGCGGAAAGGCCCCTTCGGGGGTACTCGAGCGGCGAACGGGTGAGTAACACGTGAGCAACCTGCCCCTGACTCTGGGATAAGCCCGGGAAACTGGGTCTAATACCGGATATGACCGGCCTTCGCATGGAGTGCCGGTGGAAAGTTTTTCGGTTGGGGATGGGCTCGCGGCCTATCAGCTTGTTGGTGGGGTGATGGCCTACCAAGGCGACGACGGGTAACCGGCCTGAGAGGGCGACCGGTCACACTGGGACTGAGACACGGCCCAGACTCCTACGGGAGGCAGCAGTGGGGAATATTGCGCAATGGGCGGAAGCCTGACGCAGCGACGCCGCGTGGGGGATGACGGCCTTCGGGTTGTAAACCTCTTTCAGCAGGGACGAAGCTAACGTGACGGTACCTGCAGAAGAAGCGCCGGCTAACTACGTGCCAGCAGCCGCGGTAATACGTAGGGCGCAAGCGTTGTCCGGAATTATTGGGCGTAAAGAGCTCGTAGGCGGTTTGTCGCGTCTGTCGTGAAAGCCCACGGCTTAACCGTGGGTCTGCGGTGGATACGGGCAGACTAGAGGCAGGTAGGGGAGAATGGAATTCCCGGTGTAGCGGTGAAATGCGCAGATATCGGGAGGAACACCGGTGGCGAAGGCGGTTCTCTGGGCCTGTACTGACGCTGAGGAGCGAAAGCGTGGGGAGCGAACAGGATTAGATACCCTGGTAGTCCACGCCGTAAACGTTGGGCGCTAGGTGTGGGGTTCTTCCACGGATTCCGCGCCGTAGCTAACGCATTAAGCGCCCCGCCTGGGGAGTACGGCCGCAAGGCTAAAACTCAAAGGAATTGACGGGGGCCCGCACAAGCGGCGGAGCATGTTGCTTAATTCGACGCAACGCGAAGAACCTTACCAAGGCTTGACATCGCCGGAAATCCCGCAGAGATGCGGGGTCCTTTTTGGGCCGGTGACAGGTGGTGCATGGCTGTCGTCAGCTCGTGTCGTGAGATGTTGGGTTAAGTCCCGCAACGAGCGCAACCCTCGTTCCATGTTGCCAGCACGTAGTGGTGGGGACTCATGGGAGACCGCCGGGGTCAACTCGGAGGAAGGTGGGGATGACGTCAAGTCATCATGCCCCTTATGTCTTGGGCTGCAAACATGCTACAATGGCCGGTACAGAGGGCTGCGATACCGTGAGGTGGAGCGAATCCCTTAAAGCCGGTCTCAGTTCGGATCGAAGTCTGCAACTCGACTTCGTGAAGTCGGAGTCGCTAGTAATCGCAGATCAGCAACGCTGCGGTGAATACGTTCCCGGGCCTTGTACACACCGCCCGTCACGTCACGAAAGTCGGCAACACCCGAAGCCCGTGGCCCAACCAGCAATGGGGGGAGCGGTCGAAGGTGGGGCCGGCGATTGGGACGAAGTCGTAACAAGGTAGCCGTACCGGAAGGTGCGGCTGGATCACCTCCTTTCTAAGGAGCACACAGCTGGCTCGGACCGACCCTTCGGGGTGTCTGAGTCGGTGGCCGCTGTTGACAGCGAGTGTCTGTCAGGTGGCTGCTCATAGATGTGGAGCACTGGCTACTCAGCTCACCGCCCGCGTGAGCCGGCAAGTACCGCCTCTCTGGCTTCGACCTGGGGGGAGTGGGAACGACGGTTTCGGGTGGGTGGGGGGTTGGACACGCTGTTGGGTCCTGAGGAAACGGGCTTTGCCCGGTGACCTCGGACTGCGGGACCAGACGCCGCATCACCTGCAATGGGTGGTGTGGCGCTGGTGGGCCCGGTTGTTTTTTGAGAACTGCACAGTGGACGCGAGCATCTCTGGCGAGAATGCGGTCTTTGGATCGTGTTCTTGTCTGCGATTTGTTTTGATCGTTTTGTGTGTTCAAGTTTTTAAGGGCATACGGTGGATGCCTTGGCATCAGGAGCCGATGAAGGACGTGGGAGCCTGCGATATGCCTCGGGGAGTCGGCAACCAGACTTTGATCCGGGGATTTCCGAATGGGGAAACCTGGCACCCGTCATGGGGTGTCGCCGCCTGCTGAATGTATAGGCAGGTTGGTGGGAACGCGGGGAAGTGAAACATCTCAGTACCCGCAGGAAGAGAAAACAATAGTGATTCCGTGAGTAGTGGTGAGCGAAAGCGGATTAGCCTAAACCGTGCGCGTGTGATAGTCGGCAGGTGTTGCGTGTGCGGGGTTGTGGGACCATCCTGATCTAGCTGCCGCTGGGTCGAAGAGTTACAAAATATCGTGGTAGTCGAACGGCATGGGAAGGCCGACCGTAGACGGTGAGAGTCCGGTAGACGAAACTGCGGTGTCTCTTGGGTGTGTTCCCGAGTAGCACGGGGCCCGTGAAATCCCGTGTGAATCTGCCACGACCACGTGGTAAGGCTGAATACTTCCTGGTGACCGATAGCGGACCAGTACCGTGAGGGAAAGGTGAAAAGTGCCCCGGTGAGGGGTCGTGAAATAGTACCTGAAACCGTGTGCCTACAAGCCGTCAGAGCGTCCTCACAGGCTTTCGGGCTTGTGTTCGTGATGGCGTGCCTTTTGAAGAATGAGCCTGCGAGTTATGGTGTGTGGCGAGGTTAACCGGTGGCGGGTAGCCGTAGCGAAAGCGAGTCTGAATAGGGCGTTTGAGTCGCATGCTGTAGACCCGAAGCGGGGTGATCTAGCCATGGGCAGGGTGAAGCGCCGGTAAGACGGTGTGGAGGCCCGAACCCACCAGGGTTGAAAACCTGGGGGATGACCTGTGGTTAGGGGTGAAAGGCCAATCAAACTCCGTGATAGCTGGTTCTCCCCGAAATGCATTTAGGTGCAGCGTCGCGTGTTTCTTGCCGGAGGTAGAGCTACTGGATGGCTGATGGGCCCTACAAGGTTACTGACGTCAGCCAAACTCCGAATGCCGGTAAGTGAGAGCGTGGCAGTGAGACTGCGGGGGATAAGCTTCGTAGTCGAGAGGGAAACAGCCCAGATCATCGGCTAAGGCCCCTAAGCGTGTGCTAAGTGGGAAAGGATGTGGAGTTGCTGTGACAACCAGGAGGTTGGCTTAGAAGCAGCCATCCTTGAAAGAGTGCGTAATAGCTCACTGGTCAAGTGATTCCGCGCCGACAATGTAGCGGGGCTCAAGCACACCGCCGAAGCCGTGGCATTGACACGTTTGTGTTGATGGGTAGGGGAGCGTCCTGTAGCCGGTGAAGCCGCCGAGTGATCGAGTGGTGGAGGCTGCGGGAGTGAGAATGCAGGCATGAGTAGCGAGTCACACGTGAGAAACGTGTGCGCCGGATGACCAAGGGTTCCTGGGGCAGGCTAATCCGCCCAGGGTAAGTCGGGACCTAAGGCGAGGCCGACAGGCGTAGTCGATGGACAACGGGTTGATATTCCCGTACCCGCTGGTATGCGCCAACGCTGAACCCTCTGATGCTAACCACCCGAACCGTGGTTCGGGCCTTCGGGCCTGTTTCGCGGGGAGCGTGGGACCCGAGGGGGTAGTAGGTGAGTGATGGGGTGACGCAGGAGGGTAGCTCAGCCCGGGCGATGGTTGTCCCGGGGTAAGGCTGTAGGGAGAGAGACAGGTAAATCCGTCTCTCGTGAATCCTGAGAGCTGATGCCGAGCCGTTTTAGGTGAAGTGAGTGATCCCATGCTGTCGAGAAAAGCCTCTAGCGAGTGTACTGGCGGCCCGTACCCTAAACCGACTCAGGTGGTCAGGTAGAGAATACCAAGGCGATCGGGTGAACTGTGGTTAAGGAACTCGGCAAATTGCCCCCGTAACTTTGGGAGAAGGGGGGCCTCGTCCGGTGAAGGAACGTGCTTCCGGAGCTGGGTGGGGTCGCAGAGGCCAGGGGGAAGCGACTGTTTACTAAAAACACAGGTCCGTGCGAAGTCGTAAGACGCTGTATACGGACTGACGCCTGCCCGGTGCCGGAACGTTAAGAGGACCGGTTAGATCTCTTCGGGGGTCGAAGCTGAGAATCTAAGCGCCGGTAAACGGCGGTGGTAACTATAACCATCCTAAGGTAGCGAAATTCCTTGTCGGGTAAGTTCCGACCTGCACGAATGGCGTAACGACTTCCCCGCTGTCTCAACCACAGGCCCGGCGAAATTGCAGTACGAGTAAAGATGCTCGTTTCGCGCAGCAGGACGGAAAGACCCCGGGACCTTCACTATAGCTTGGCATTGGCGCTTGGAGCGTCTTGTGTAGGATAGGTGGGAGACTGTGAAGCCGGCACGCCAGTGTCGGTGGAGTCGTTGGTGAAATACCACTCTGGTCGTTTTGAGCGTCTAACCCGCACCCGTGTATCCGGGTGGGGGACAGTGCCTGGTGGGTAGTTTAACTGGGGCGGTTGCCTCCTAAAGTGTAACGGAGGCGCCCAAAGGTTCCCTCAGCCTGGTTGGCAATCAGGTGGCGAGTGTAAGGGCACAAGGGAGCTTGACTGTGAGACGGACGTGTCGAGCAGGTGCGAAAGCAGGGCCTAGTGATCCGGCACCTACGTGTGGAAGTGGTGTCGCTCAACGGCTAAAAGGTACCCCGGGGATAACAGGCTGATCTTCCCCAAGAGTCCATATCGACGGGATGGTTTGGCACCTCGATGTCGGCTCGTCGCATCCTGGGGCTGGAGTAGGTCCCAAGGGTTGGGCTGTTCGCCCATTAAAGCGGCACGCGAGCTGGGTTTAGAACGTCGCGAGACAGTTCGGTCCCTATCCGCTGCGCGCGTAGGAGAATTGTGAGGGTCTGTCCCTAGTACGAGAGGACCGGGACGGACGGACCTCTGGTGTGCCAGTTGTCCCGCCAGGGGCACGGCTGGTTGGCTACGTTCGGTCGGGATAACCGCTGAAAGCATCTAAGCGGGAAGCCTTCCTCGAGATGAGTTCTCCCACCCTTTTGTGGGTGTAAGGCCCCCGGTAGACGACCGGGTTGATAGGCCGGAGATGGAAGCGCGGTAACGTGTGGAGTCGACCGGTACTAATAGGCCGAGTGGCTTGAACACACTGAACGTTCAAAGCGAGTCGCTGCTACGAGTTTGTTCGCGTCCCTGTGTGGTTCTCAGGAAACAACCTGGAACCGCAGCACATAATTGAAGTATTCCGAGCCTGCCGGCTTGGACGTTGATTTGCCCATCCGTGTGCGGGTGGTGCGTTGAGACGTTCGGTGGTTTTGGCGAAGGGGAAACACCCGGTCCCATCCCGAACCCGGAAGTTAAGCCCTTCAGCGCCGATGGTACTGCATGGGAGACTGTGTGGGAGAGTAGGACGCCGCCGGACACATATTGCAGGAAGGCCCCGCCGTCACCGGCGGGGCCTTTCTCATTTGCGAGGACGCTCATCGGGTCACCTTCTCCAGGAACTTGTCCAGGTTGGTGAGGACCCGGGCGATCTTCTCGTCCAGAGTGAGCGACTCTTCCAGCCCGCTGCCCGCCACGGACTGCTTCTTGCCCCGGACGTACAGCGAGCAGTCGAGGTCGACGCACATGTACTGCCCGACCGAGTTGCCCTGGCGGCCGGCCTCGCCGCTCCGGCGCGCGGTCATCAGGGCGACCCCGCCGCCGGTGCGCGTCGTCAGGCACAGCGAGCACATGCTGCGCGCGGTGAAGCCGCGGGCCGCGCCGGACGCCACCCGGAACGAGACGCCGACCGGACGGTCGCCGCGCTCGACGATGAGGTAGGCGCGTCCTGGCGCGCCGGGGTCCTGCCAGCCGAGGAAGTCCAGGTCGTCCCACGGCTGGTCGGCGAAGTCCTTGGGCAGGTCGAGGCGCTTCGCCTCGCCCTTGGAGGCGTTGACGAAGGACCGGCGGATGTCGTGTTCGGTCAGAGGTCTCATGGGCGGCGAGAGTAGCCTTCCTAAGGGCATTAGGCAAATGCCTTTATGGGGTAGGCTGACGCGGACGAGCAGAAGGAGGGCCCCATGGTTCGCGCGGGAGTGACCGTCGAGCGGGTGACGCTGGCGGCGGCGGAGCTGGCCGACGAGGTCGGCTTCGACAAGGTGACCGTCGCCGCGGTCGCGCGCCGGTTCGGCGTCCGGGAGGCCAGCCTGTACTCACACATCAAGAACGCCCATGACCTGAAGACCCGGGTGGCGCTGCTCGCCCTCGCCGAGCTCGCCGACGACGTCGCGGCCGCGGTGGCCGGGCGCGCCGGCAAGGACGCCCTGGTGGCCTTCGCGAGCGCCTACCGGAGCTACGCCAAGCGGCACCCGGGCAGGTACACGGCGGCGCGGATGGAACTCGACCCCGAAACGGCCCGCAAAAGCGCGGCCGTACGGCACTCGGAGATGACGCGGGCGATCCTGCGGGCCTACGCGCTACCGGAGCCCGACCAGACGGACGCCGTGCGGATGCTGGGCGCCGTGTTCCACGGCTACGTCAGCCTGGAGACGTCCGGCGCCTTCCAGCACACCCCGCGCGACGTGGAAGCCTCCTGGGCCGCCACCTTGGACGCCCTCGACAGCGCCCTCCGCAACTGGCCCACAGCGTCCACGACGTCCACGACGTCCACCGCGCCCCGGACTCCCTCAGCGTCCTAGAAGTCGTCCCCCGCCAGGACGGTGTCGGCGTCGACGATGCGGTACGCGTAGCCCTGCTCGGCCAGGAAGCGCTGCCGGTGGGCGGCGTAGTCCTGGTCGAGGGTGTCGCGGGCGACGACGGCGTAGAACCGGGCCCCCGCTCCGGACGCCTTGGGACGCAGCAGCCGTCCCAGCCGCTGCGCCTCCTCCTGGCGGGACCCGTAGGCTCCCGACACCTGGACGGCGACGGACGCCTCCGGCAGGTCGATCGAGAAGTTCGCCACCTTCGACACGACCAGGACGTCGATCTCGCCCGAGCGGAACGCGTCGAAGAGCCGCTCCCGCTCGCGCACCCTGGTCTCGCCCTTGATGACGGGGGCGTCCAGCAGCGCGCCGAGTTCGTCCAGCTGGTCGATGTACTGGCCGATGACGAGCGTCTGCTCGCCGCGGTGCCGGTCGACGAGGGCCTGGATGAGCTTGGTCTTGGTGTCCGTCGTGGCGCAGAAGCGGTACCGCTCCTCGGGCTCGGCGGTCGCGTAGGCGAGGCGCTCGGAGTCGGTCAGGGTGACGCGGACCTCGACGCAGTCGGCGGGCGCGATCCACCCCTGCGACTCCATGTCCTTCCACGGCGCGTCGTAGCGCTTCGGCCCGATGAGGGAGAACACGTCCCCCTCGCGGCCGTCCTCGCGGACGAGGGTGGCGGTGAGGCCGAGCCGGCGCCGGGCCTGCAGGTCGGCGGTCATGCGGAAGATCGGCGCGGGCAGCAGGTGCACCTCGTCGTAGACGACCAGTCCCCAGTCGCGGGCGTCGAAGAGCTCCAGATGCGTGTAGACGCCCTTCCGGCGCGTCGTCATGATCTGGTAGGTGGCGATGGTGACCGGCCGGATCTCCTTCTTCGTGCCGGTGTACTCGCCGATCTCGTCCTCGGTGAGGGACGTGCGCCGCAGCAGCTCCTGCTTCCACTGGTGCGCCGACACGGTGTTGGTGACGAGGATCAGAGTGGTGGCCTGCGCGCGCGCCATGGCCGCCGCGCCGACGATGGTCTTGCCGGCGCCGCAGGGCAGGACGACGACGCCGGAACCGCCGTCCCAGAACGCCGACGCGGCCTCCTCCTGGTAGGAGCGCAGCTGCCAGCCGTCCTCGGCGAGGGAGATCGCGTGGGCCTCGCCGTCCACGTAGCCGGCGCGGTCCTCGGCGGGCCAGCCGAGCTTGAGCAGGGCCTGCTTGAGGGCGCCGCGCTCGCTCGGGTGGACGGCGACGGCGTCGTCCCCGACCCGGTCGCCGATCATCCCCTTGATCTTCTTGGCCCGCAGGACCTCCTCCAGCACCGACCGGTCGGAGGACGACAGGACGAGCCCGTGCACGGGGTCCTTCTCCAGCCGGAGCCGCCCGTACCGCGCCATCGTGTCGGCGACGTCCACCAGGAGGGCGTGCGGGACGGGGTAGCGGGAGAAGCGCAGCAGCGTGTCGACGACCTGCTCGGCGTCGTGCCCGGCGGCGCGGGCGTTCCACAGTGCGAGCGGTGTCACCCGGTAGGTGTGGACGTGCTCGGGCGCCCGTTCCAGCTCGGCGAACGGGGCGATCTCCTTGCGGCAGGCGCCGGCCAGCTCGTGGTCGACCTCCAGCAGCAGCGTCTTGTCGGACTGGACGATGAGCGGACCGTCGGTCAAAGCAGCAGCCCTTCGTCAGGGGTTCGATGATCGGAGCTCCGCGTTCGACCGCCGGGCGCCGCAGCCGCACGCTACCCGAGCCGCGCCCCAGCGTGGCGCGTTCCGAACCGGACCGCAGACTCTAACAACCCCGGCCGCCGCGTTTATTGCCTCGCGGCCCGGTGCGCGCGTCCGGGCCGGCCCGGACGCCCAATGCGCGCCCGGCCTAGTCGGGCGCCACCGCCGTCAGGAGGGCGGGCAGCAGGCCGGGGAACCGCGCCTCCAGGTCGTCGCGGCGCAGGGAGAGGAGGTTCTCGCGGCCGGACGGGCGCTGCCAGATGACGCCGCTGTCGCGCAGGACGCGCCAGTGGTGCGTCAGCGTCGACTTCGAGACGCCGTCGAGGATGCTGCCGCACGTGTGCTCGCCGCCGTCGGCGAGGACGCCGACGATGCGCAGCCGCAGCGGGTTGCCGAGGGCCGCGAGGACGTTCTCCAGCAGGATCTGGTCCCGGTCCGGGTGCTGGGCGATCATGCCCGCCACCCTACCCGACTGTACGTATATTGACGAACAGTCGGACTGTACGACAATATCCGAACAGTCGTACTGATCTTCCCGAAAGGCAGGACCGCCCGCATGGCCGCTCCCGACCGACGCAGGCTCGGCTGGAGCCTGGCGCTTCTCGCGCTGGCCCAGCTGATCTTCTCCCTCGACCTCAACATCGTTTACGTGGCGCTCCCCGACATCGGCGCCGACCTGGGCTTCTCCGAGCAGACGCGGCAGTGGGTGGTGAGCGCCTACGTGGTGCTGGCCGGCGGGTTCCTGCTGCTCGGCGGGCGCGCCGCCGACCTGCTCGGCCGCCGCCGGATGTTCGTGACCGCCCTCACCGTGTACGCGCTGTCCTCGCTGGCCGGCGGGCTGGCCGGCACGCCCGGCCTGATCGTCGCGGCGCGGGCCGTGCAGGGGATCGGCGGCGCGCTGCTGCTCCCGGCCACGCTGTCGCTGATCGGCACGCTGTTCGAGGAGGGGCCGCGGCGCAACCGGGCGCTGGCGGTGTGGGGCGGCGCGGGGGCGAGCGGGCTGACCGTGGGCGCCCTGCTCGGCGGCGTGCTGACGCAGGCGTTCGGGTGGCCCGCCGTGTTCTTCGTGAACGTCCCCCTGGCCGGGTTCGTCGCGGTCGCGGCGCTGCTGGTGATCCCGGACGACCGGCGCGGGGCGCCGCGCGTGCGGCGCTCCTTCGACCTGCCCGGCGCCCTGGCCGTGACCGGCGGCGCGACCCTGCTGGTGTTCGGGCTGGTCCAGGGGCCGGAGACCGGCTGGACGAGCCCGCTCATCATCGGGTCGTTCGTCCTCGCCGCCGTGCTGCTGGCCGCGTTCGCCGCCGTCGAGGCGCACGGCGCGGACCCGCTGCTGCCGCCCGGCCTGCTGCGCAACCGCAGCCTCGTGGTCGGCGTCGCGGTCACGTTCGTCTACATGGGGACGTTCGGGGCGCTGCCGTACTTCCTGACCACCCTGTTCCAGGACGTGCACCGGTTCTCGGCGCTGGAGACGGGGCTGGCGTTCCTGGTCCCGTCCGCGGCGATCGCTGCCGGCACCCAGTTCGGCGGGCGGATGGCCGGGCGGCTCGGGACGCGGCGGACGCTCGTGGCCGGGTTCGCGGCGGGCGCGGCCGGCACGGTGCTGCTGGCGCCCGGGTTCGCCCTCGGAGCCGCGTTCCTCACCACCGTCCCCGGGCTGGTCGTGTCGGGCGTCGCGCAGGGCGTGGTGTGGACGGCGATGTGGATCGCCGCGTCCACCGGCGTCGCGTCCGAGCGGCAGGGGGTCGCCAACGGGATGGCCTCCACCGCGCTGAACCTCGGCAACGCCATCGGGCTCGCCGCCCTGGCGGCCGTCGCGAACGCCGGGACCGCCGGGCGGACGGGCGACGTGCTGCGCGCCGCGATCGCCGACGGCGGCCGGCTCGCGGTGCTGCTGGCCGCGGCGGGCATGGTCGCGGGAATCGTCGTCGCGGCGGCGCTGCGCCGGGCGGCGGGTGAAGCCGAGCGGGGGCGTGCGCCTGCTGAGCGGGTGCCGTCTGACGTGCTGTAACGCCCCCGGCCGGTGCCCCCGGCTAGATGCCGCCGCCGTCGCTGTAGGTGGAGTCGCCGTTGACGATCAGGATGATGTAGAGGATGCCGAGGACGATCCCGCAGACGATGGACAGGGCGAACAGGACCCAGCCCGCGATCGTCAGCTTGCGGGCCGACTCGGGGTCGCTGTGGACGCGGCCCATCGCGATCGCGGCGACGATCGCGCCGGGGATGGCCAGCAGGCCGCAGCACAGGACGACGCTGACGATGTTGCAGACGAGGCAGGCGGTCGTGTTGGCGTTGCTCTGCCGCTGGACGGGCACGCCGGGCGGGCCGTAGGCGTAGCCGGGCGGCGGCTGCGCGCCGGGATACGGTGAACCGCCCCAGCCCTGGGACCCGGACCCGTAGGGGTCCTGCCAGCCGGGCGGGTTGCCGCCGTATCCGCTCACAGGCGGCCTCCTCAACTCGCCGATGGGGCTCCAGACTAGGACGTCCGGACACCGGCGCGGGTTCCTTTTCGCGGCCGTAAGACCCGGTCCATCCGTCCCGTCAGGGAAAGGGTGCTATGTGCCGGTCTCGTCGTCCAGTTCCGAGACGCCGGTGATGCGGTGGAGCGCGAAGCGGTGCACGGCGGCGCGGGTCGCGTCGTAGCCGGTGAGGAAGCCGCCCTCGACCCGGACCGGCGCCACGATGCGGCTGGACGCCTGGCCCTGCTGGTCGAGGTAGCCGATCCAGACGCGGCCGCCGCGCTCGACGGCGGCGCGCAGCCGTTCGATGGTGGCCATCGCGGGGGACCGGGGCGGCTCCCCGCCCGGGGCCGCGGCCTGCCGGGCGGCCTGCTCGGCGCCGTGCCGGGACGCCTCGTCGCCCGCGCGCACCGCGCGCACCGCGGCGGCGATCATCGAGGCGTCGGTGCGGTCGTCCGGGCGCAGCCGGACGATCTCGGCGGTCGGCGGCGGGTCGGCGCGCTGCGCGTCCGGCCGGGTCACGATCACGCCGCCGCCGGGCGCCTCGGCGACCGGGGCGAGGCCCATCGCGCGCAGGCCGTCGAGCAGGTCGGCGCGCTGCAGCCCGGACGCGAGGACGGTCGGCGCGAGCCGGTGCAGCCGCAGCGGCTCGGCGCGCCGGTCGGCGAGGATCTCGTCGAGGGTGGCGGCGGAGTCGGTGCGGACGTAGGAGGACAGCGCGCCGACGCGCAGGTGCCCGTGCCGCCGCGCGACGTCGTCGATGAGGTAGGCCAGCGGCTGCGGCAGCGGCGTCGCCGAGTGCCGGGTCAGCAGGTCGGTGATGTCGGCGGCGGTCCGGCCGGCGTCCAGGGCGCGGCGGACCGACTCGGGCGTGAACCGGTAGACGGTGGCGCCGCCGGTGGACTCGACGTCGGCGGCGAGCGCGAGCTCGCGGGCGAGGTCGGTGACGAGCGGGCCCGGCGCGATCGCGGTCAGGTCGGCCTGGATGAGGATCTCGTCGACGGGGTCGGGAAGGTACTTCTCCAGGGCGGGCTCGGGGTCGTCGCCGGCGAGGAGGTCGCGGGCGAACGCGACCAGCTCCCCGAACCCGGTGAGGCCGAGCGCGGCGGCCTCGCGCAGCGTCCAGCCGAGGAGCCGCTCGCGGGTCGGGCCGCCGCGGCGGGGCCGCAGCCAGCCGAGCCGGGTGCGCAGCGCGTCCTCGTCGACGGCGGCGCCGCGCCCGGCGCCGGCGAGGACCTCCAGGATCTCCCGGCGGGTGGCGGGGGCGCTGCTGCGCACCATCGCCTCGCTGAGCGCGTTGATCAGCCGGTCCCGGTCGTCGCGCGCCCCGGCGAGCCCGGCGACGCGGTCGGACTTCAGCCAGCCGCGGGCCAGCTCCGTCCAGCGGCCGGCGGTGTCGCGCATCAGCCACAGGTCGTAGGCGGGGGTGGGCAGCCACTCGCCGTCGAGGTCGCCGCTGCGGGTGAGCAGCCCGGCGGCGTAGGCGATCTCGACGAGCAGCGCCGCCTTCCACTCGGGGACGTCCAGCAGCGCGGCGGCGGCGCGCAGGTCGCGGACGGCGAGGCCGCCGCTGCGCAGCACCGGCGGCGGCTCCAGGCCCCAGCGCTCCAGCAGTTCCTCGATGAGCCGGACGGCGCCGGCCGCCTCGCCCGCGGCGGCGCGGACCACGACCTCCTCGCCGCGCGGCTCGCGCGTCGCGGCGGGGAGCGGCGGCGGCTCGGCGGGGACGTCCCGGAACAGCCGGCCGCCGCGCAGGTACAGCGCGACCTCGCGGGGGAGCGTGACGGTGCGGTCGTCCTCGGCGGCGAGCAGGCCGCGGGCGAGGAGCCGCTCGATCGGCGTCGTCGCGGTGGCGGTGCGGAGCGGGCGGCGCGCGTCGGCGACCCGCCCGAACGGCGGCCCCCAGGTGAGCTGGTCGAGGGCGGCCCGCGCGTCCGGCCCGGCGTCCTCGATCAGCGCGGCGGGATCGGCGAGCAGCTCGGCGAGCCGGCGCAGGAGCCGCGACGAGTCGGGGAAGCCGCGCGGCGCCTCGCCCTCCAGGTCGGTGATCAGGTCGGTGAGCCGCTCGGCCGGGTAGCCCGCGAAGACCTCCTGGACGGGCGGGCCGAGCCCCGCCGGGTGCGGCAGGCCCTGCCGGACGCCGGGCGCCGTCGCCGGTGCCTGCGCGCCCCAGACCAGCCCGTAGCGGCGCAGCGTGGCGAGGGCGTGCTCGACCTGTGCGGGTGTCGCGTCGAGGGCCGCCGCGAGCGTGTCCGCGCCCGGCTCGGGCAGGACGAGGAGGGCTTCGAGGACGGCGAGGGTGAACCGGTCGAGCCGGTCGAGGGCGCGGGTGACCGCGGCGGGCGTCGCGGCGCGGGCGGCGAGCGCGGTCAGGTCGGCGGGGACGGGGGCGAGCAGTTCCGGACGCGCGGACAGCAGCGCACGAAGCTCGTCATCGCCTCGCGCGCGCAGCCAGTCCGCATACGTTTCCATGCCGTTCCCCAACCTTATGTCGCGTGCACGCCGCTGGTACGCGGGTCCACAGGGTAGGAGCCCGCGGGACGTGCCCGAAGCCGGCGAGGAACCAGGATGCCGCAGGTCAGGTGGCGGGTGTGCGCTCCAGGTGCACCAGCCCGAGACCGAGCCGCGCCCAGCTCTCCACGAACCGCTTCTCGTCGATGCGGGTCGGCGGCTCGTACATCGACTCGTTCGCCAGCCAGTAGTTCACCACGGCGCCGCCGAGGATGGAGGCGATCGCGGGCCAGTCCTCGCCCGCGCCCTCGAACTCCGGCTGCGCGGCCAGCCACGTCGCGATCCCGTCGTAGAGCGGGTTGACGATGCCCTCGCGCATCTCCGCGACCAGGTTCGGGAACTGGTCGAGGTCGCGGAACAGCACCCGGATGAGGTCCTGCTCCTCGCGCATCTTCGCGAGGCCGGCCTGGCACGTCATCCGCAGCCGCACCTCCAGCGGGCGCTCCTCGTAGGCGGCCGCCTGGACGAGGACGTCGCTGATCTGGCGGTGGGTCCGCTCGATGTGCTCGCGGATGGCGGAGGCGAGCACCTCCTCCTTGGACCGGAAGTGGCGGTAGAGCCCGCCGGCGCCCGGGGACAGGCCCGCCGCGGCCTCGATCTCCGCGACCGACGTCGCCGTGTAGCCCCGGTCGGCGAACAACCGGAGCGACTCGGACACGATGCGGTCGCGCGTGGATGGCGTCATGGTGATGAATTCCTCCGCAAGAACACTAAGGCATGTTCGCCCCGCGGGCCGCCGCCTCCTCGCACGGCACGCCCGAACTGCTCGCACGGCATGCCGGATGTGTCCGCGCGGCGCGCCCGAACTGGTCGTGCGGCACGCCCGAATCCGCGATGCGCCGCCTTCGGGGGCCGGGGGGACTAGAGTTCGTTGGCGCACGCCCCGTCGCCGGAAGGGGCGTCGCCCAGGAAAGGTCGACGATGTTCAAGTCTCCGCGGAAGGCGGTGGGCGGGGCCTTCCTGCCCGAGGACTTCGTGGTGCCCACGCTGGTGGCGGGGCCCGACTTCCAGATCCGTCCGATCACCGTGCACGACGTGGTGAAGGACTACGGCGCCGTGATCGGCAGCCTCGACCGGCTGGCCGGCCGGTTCGGCCCCGAATGGGGGTGGCCCGACCACGAGTTCACCTTCGAGCAGGCCCTGATCGACGTCGCCTGGCTGCAGAAGGAGGGGCAGCTGCGGCGCTCGTTCAGCTACGTGGTGATCACGCCGGACGGGGAGCGGCAGCTCGGCCGCATCCACGTCGCGCCGTCCGACGACCCCGCGGCGGACGCCGTCGTGGTGTTCTGGGTCCGCGCGGACGAGGAGAACTCCGTCCTGGAGAAGGAGCTGGAGACGTTCGTCCGCCGCTGGGCGACGACGGCCTGGCCCTTCGACGAGGTCCGCTTCCCCGGCCGGGACTGACCGGAGCGGCGGGCCGGTCAGGCGGGCCGGTCAGGCGGGCCGGTCAGGCCAGGCGGCGGACGAGGCCGGTCAGGAGCCGGCCGATCACCAGGTACACCAGGGCCGCGAGGCCGTAGTTGACCGCCACCTCCGCCTTGTGGTTCGCGGGCTGGAAGACGTCCTTGAACTGCCAGCACAGGTCGGTGGCCCGGTCGCCGAACCAGCGGACGATGTCGTTCGCCGTGTTCGCCTCGAACGCGACGAACACGATGTGCACGGCCAGGACCAGCACGACGACCGTGGTCACGACGGAGACCGCGGTGGCGAGCGCGCCGACGGCGCGGCGCCTGGCCCCGGCGGCGCGAGCCGTGAACGGGCGCCGCCGCGGCGCCGCGCGGTGCTCGCCGCCCGGCTCGGTGCGGGTGGTGGGGTCGTCTGCCATCTGCGGCCTCCTTCACCGGGGGCTGTGCCGGGGGCGGACGGCGGCGTGATCGTCCTTGGCGCCGGGGTGGCGTGTTCGGGTGCTGCGTTTTCCCTGGTCAGCTGGTTTGTGGCCGGGGGGTCGGGTATATCGCCAACACGGTCCCGCGCTCTCCTACTCGGATCCCGTCGCATCGCCACTACCAGGAGAGCGCGGGTCCTCTCCTGTGTCCAGCCCCTTACCCTGTGGGCGTGCTCGATCTCGAACCTCCCGCTTCGTCCGGCGCGTCCTTCACCGTCGGTTTCGACCTCGATCTGACCCTGGCCGACACGCGGGCCGCCATCGGCGCCGTGTACGCCGCCCTCGCCGCGGAGACGGGCGTCCCCATCGACACCGACCAGGTGGTGGGGCGGATCGGGCCGCCGCTGGAGGAGGAGCTGGCCTACTGGTTCCCCGCGGACGAGGTGCCCGTGATGGCGGCCCGGTACCGGGCGATCTACCCCGATGTCGCGATCCCGGCGACCGGCCTCATGCCGGGCGCCGTCGCCGCGCTGGACGCCGTGCGCGCCCGCGGCGGCCAGGTGGTCGTGGTGTCGGGCAAGAACCAGGCCGACACCGAGCGCACCGTCCGGTTCCTCGGGCTGCGGGCGGACGCCGTGGTCGGCGGCCTGTTCGGCGCCGACAAGGGCGCCGCGCTGCGCGCGCACGGCGCCGACGCCTACATCGGGGACCACACGGGCGACGTGGACGCG
Organism: Actinomadura sp. NAK00032; assembly: GCF_013364275.1. Classification (NCBI taxonomy): domain Bacteria; kingdom Bacillati; phylum Actinomycetota; class Actinomycetes; order Streptosporangiales; family Thermomonosporaceae; genus Actinomadura; species Actinomadura sp. NAK00032. Next base: position 1,436,638 of record NZ_CP054932.1, read on the forward strand.
GCGCGGGCGGCGTCGGCGGTGGCGGTGGCCGTCGCGACCGGCGCGTTCGACTCGGCGGCCCTCACCGCGTACGGCGCCGACGTCGTCCTGCCGGACCTGCTGGCGTTCCCGGAGTGGCTCGGCGGGTTCCGGACGGTCGGCGGGTTCCGCACGGCCTGACAGATCCTGCCCCTGACACGGCCCTGACCCGTCCTGACCGGCGGCTGCGCGCGGCCCGATATTCGGGTGCCGTCCGCGGGGCACCGGGATAGCGTCGGAGGCACTGCCCCGTAGGCCTCTCCGGGGGTACCCGGCGTGTTCACCGGCCCGCGGGGAGGCACTAATCTTGGGGGCGATTCAGGACGATTACCGAACGAGGTCTCCGGTGCCGACTGGCAAGGTCAAGTGGTACGACTCCGACAAGGGGTTCGGCTTCCTCACCCGCGACGACGGCGGGGAGGTCTTCGTGCACTCCTCGGCGCTGCCGGGCGGTGTCACGACGCTCCGGCCGGGGCAGCGCATCGAGTTCGGCGTGGTCGAGGGGCGGCGCGGCCAGCAGGCCCTCCAGGTGCGGGTGCTGGAGTCGCTGCCGTCGGTGGAGAAGACCATCGCCAAGCAGCGGCGCAAGAAGCCGGACGAGATGGTCGTGATCACCGAGGACCTGATCAAGCTGCTGGACGGGATCTCCAACACCTACCGGCGCGGCAAGCACCCGTCCCCGGCGGAGGCGAAGAAGATCGCCACCGTGCTGCGGGCGGTCGCCGACGACCTGTCGTCCCCCTGAGGCCGCCTGAGGGCCCCAAGGCCCTCTGAGGCCGCCGGAACGGTAGGCGGTCAGGCGCGCATCTCCGGATGCGCGTCCTTGATCGTCGTGGTGGGCGGGGCCGCGTCCGAGCGGCGGCGGCGGTGCGTCCCGGTCTGCCGGGTCAGCAGCAGGGCGAAGGCCAGCGCGAGCGCCGCCGCGACGGTCGCGAGCGCGACCCGGCCGTCCGCGACGATCGACATGCCGAGGCCGAGCAGCCCGCCCAGCACCCAGCTGAGCTGGTGCAGCGTCTCCGACACCGCGAACGTGGACGAGCGCAGCTCCTCGCCGATCTCGCGCTGCACGACCGCGTCCATCGACAGCTTGCCGAGGACCTGGCCGAGACCGGCCGCGGTCGCGACGGCGAGGGCCGCCCACAGCCCGAAGAACGCGGCGCCCGCCGCGGTGACGCCGGTGACGGCGGCGAGCGTCGCCGACACGATGAACCGGGGCGCCCGCGCCTTCATCCAGGCGCCGAGCGCGGTGCCGAGCAGCCCGCCGGCGCCCGCGCACGCGGCCAGCAGGCCGAGGGCGACATGGTGGGACACCGGGTCGAACCGCTCCTGCCGCAGCAGGAACGCCAGGTAGATGATCAGGAAGCCGGAGAACGCGCGCAGCACCGCGTTCGCCTCCATGGCCTCCACGACGAGGGGACCGACGCGGGGCAGCGCCCGCCAGCGCCGCGCCCCCTTCTCGGCCGGTTCCGGCCGCGCGGCCTCTTCGGGGACGTCCACGTGCCCCGGCAGCCGCATGGTGAACAGCACGCCGAGCAGGAACACGGCCGTGCCGATGCGCAGCACCCAGGCCGGCCCGATGAGCAGGGCGAGGCCCGCCGCGGCCGGCGCGGTGACCGACGCCGCGATCAGCCCGGCGAACGAGGCGCGCGCGTTCGCCGTCACCAGCGTGATCTCGTCCGGCAGGACGCGCGGGGTGACCGACGCGCGCAGCACCCCGAACGCCTTCGACAGCACCAGCACGCCGAACGCGGCGGGCAGGAAGGTGACCTGGTCGCCGTGCGGGAGCGCGCTCGCCATCGCCCAGCACAGCAGCGCCCGCATCACGAACGTGCTCGAGATCGCGTACCGGCGGACGTGCCGGGCCCGGTCCAGCACCGGGCCGATCAGCGGGGCGACGAGCGCGAACGGCGCCATCGTGACGACGAGGTAGAGGGCGATCTGGCCGCGCGCCTGGTTGACGTCCAGGCCGAAGAACAGCGTCCCCGCCAGCGCGACCGTGACCATGGCGTCGCCCGCGGAGTTGATCGCGGACGCCTCGATCAGGCTGCCGAGGCCGCTGCGCCCGGCGCCCTGCGCGTGGGTGACGCGGCGGGTGAGCCGGCCCGTGCCGAGGACGGCCGAGCGCATGCCGCGGCCGGCGCGCGCCGCACCCCCGGTGACGGCGCGCAGGGTCCGTCCGGCCCTCGTCCCGTCCGCCATGCGCCCTGATCTCTCCCAGCGGCCGCGCCGGCTCGGTACCGGGGACGGCCATCGGAGTCGTTCGATTGAGGGTACGTTCCCCGCTGGAATGCGGGCTCACCCCACCGGTTCGGGAGGTTCGGGGCCGCCGCACCTCCGCGGGGGCCCGGCCACGTCCTCCCATGGGCGAGAATTGAGGGGTGAGCCCACAGCGTCAGTCCAGCCCCGCGCGTCCCGCCGCCGCGCGCACCACGTCCGGGGCCGCCCGCCGGACCCGCACACCCGCCGTCGACACCGCCTGCGCCGAGGCCGTCGACCTCGCCCGCGAGGCCGCCGAGGACACCGCCGGCGCGCCGCGGGTCGGCGAGCACCTCGGCCTGCGCGCCGAAGCCGACCGGGTGGTCACGCACTACTTCACGTGCCTCGACCCCGCCTACCGGGGCTGGCGCTGGGCGGTCACCGTGGCCCGCGCGTCCCGCGCGAAGAACGTCACGGTCAGCGAGTGCGTGCTGCTGCCCGGCGACGACGCGCTGCTGGCGCCGCCGTGGGTGCCGTGGCTGGAGCGGCTGCGCCCCGGCGACCTCGGCCCCGGCGACCTGCTGCCGACGGCGCCCGACGACGTCCGGCTCGCGCCCGGGTTCACCCAGGTCGACGACTCCACCGACCGCGAGGCCCAGTGGGAACTCGGCCTCGGCCGCGTCCGGGTGCTGTCCCGGGAGGGCCGCGACGAGGCCGCGACCCGCTGGTACGAGGGCGTCGCCGGGCCCCGCGCGCCCATCGCCGCGTCCGCGCCCGCGCAGTGCTCCACCTGCGGGTTCTTCGTCGGGCTGGCGGGCGAGCTGCGGCAGGTGTTCGGGGTCTGCGCGAACGAGTACGCGCCCGACGACGGCCGCGTGGTCTCCGCCGACCACGGCTGCGGCGCGCACTCCGAGGCGGTCTCCATCCCGGCGGCGTCCGAGCACAACCCGCCGGTGATCGACGAGCTCGGGTACGAGGTCATCCCCGCCGGTGACGAGGACACCGCGTCCCTGGACGACGAGGCCCTCGGCCACAGCTGACCATGCCGGACACTCCGGACGATTTCCAGACCCGGGCTCTTCGCGAACGCGTGCTGAGGGCCTGGGCGGAGTCCCCGGCGCGCTTCCGCGAGGACGCCAACGCCGAAGAGGACTACGCCCTGGGCGGCTACCGCGACCGCGCGGTCATCGAGCTCGCCCAGAACGCCGCCGACGCCGCGCTGCGCGCCGGAGTACCCGGCCGTCTGCGGCTGGCCTTGCGGTCATCGCCGTCCGGCAGTGTGCTGACCGCCGCGAACACCGGGGCGCCGCTGGACGCGGAGGGCGTCGAGGCGCTGTCCACGCTGCGCGCCTCGTCCAAGCGGGACGAGACGTCCGCGACGGGCCGCTTCGGCGTGGGGTTCGCCGCCGTGGTCGCCGTGTCGGACGCGCCGTCCATCGCTTCGGCGCTTCCCGTCCCGTCGGGGGTCGAATGGTCGCGGGAGCGGGCTCGTGCCCAGGTGGAGGCGGTGCCCGCGCTCGCGGAGGAGGCCGCGCGGCGGGGCGGGCATGTGCCGCTCCTGCGGTTGCCTTTCGCGCTGGACGAGACGCCGGACGTCCCGGACGGGTTCGACACCCTGGTGCGGCTGCCGCTGCTGGAGGACGCGGTCGAGTCCGTCCGGCGCCAGCTGGGGCAGGTGGGGGCGGCGCTGATGCTGGCCTTGCCGGCGCTGGCGCGCGTCGAGATCGACGTTGACGGCGATGCGCGCGAACTGGTCGCCGAGCGGCGTCCGGGCGGCGAGGTCGTCATCAACGGTGGCGTGTGGCGGACGGCCGAAGCGCACGGGGAGATCCCAGGCGAGCTTCTAACGGACCGTCCCGTGGAGGAACGGGCGCGTCCGTTCTGGCAGGTTCGGTGGGCTCTGCCAGAGGACGGTCTGCCCGAGGGCATGCCGCCGGTGGTGCACGCCCCCACGCCCAGCGACGAGAGGCTGGATCTCCCCGCTCTGCTCATCGCGTCGTTCCCGCTCGCCCCTGACCGTCGCCACGTCGCCCCAGGGCCGCTGACCGAGTACCTCGCGGAGCGGGCCGCCGAGACGTACGTGCGGCTCCTGGCCGGGCTGCCGGTGTCGCCGGGCGTGCTCGACCTCGTGCCGGGGCCGGTGGGCGCCGGGGAACTCGACGCGCGGATCCGGCGCGGGATCCGCGAGCGGCTGCCCGAGGCGCCCGTGCTGCCGCACGGGACGCGCGGCCGCGACGCCATCGCGATCGACGCGCCCGCGCCGTTCGTCGGGCTGCTCGAAGCGGACGCCGTGGTCGGCGGGCTGCTGCCGGCGGAGTGGCCGGCGCGGAGCCCGGCGCTGGCGGCGCTCGGGGTCCGCCGCGTCGAGTTGGCCGACGTGATCGATGAGCTGGCCGCTGTGGACCGGGAACCGGCGTGGTGGCACCGGGTGTACGAGGCGCTCGGCGGGGCCGCCAGGGACGCGCTGGGCGCCTTGCCGGTGCCGCTGGCGGGTGCGGAGCCCCGGCTGGTGCGCGGGCCGCGCGGGCTGCTGATCGCGGACGGCGTCGACCCGGCGGGCCTGGACGCGCTCGGGCTGCGGTTCGTCCATCCGGAGGCCGTGCATCCGCTGCTGGCCCGGCTCGGGGCGGTGGAGGCGGGCCCGCGCGCGGTGCTGGGCGACCCGGCCGTCCGGGCGGCCGTCGAGGAGTCGTTCGAGGCCGACGACCCGGACGCGGTCGCCGAGGCCGTGCTGGGGCTGGTGGGGCCCGCCCACATCGACCCCGGCGACGAGCCCTGGCTGGCCGAACTGGCCCTCCCCGGCGACGACGGCGACCTCTACCCGGCCGGTGAGCTCCTCCTGCCGGAGAGCCCGCTGCGCAGCCTCATGGCCGGCGACGCGCCGTTCGGCGTCGTGGACGGCGAACTCCTGGGCAAGTGGGGCGCCGAGACCCTCGCCGCCGTCGGCGTCTTGGACGGGTTCGCGCTCGCCAAGAGCGAGGACGTGAACCTCATGGGCCTCGCCGACGAGGCCGAGACCCTCCACCTGGACGACGAGGACCTGTGGGCGGATGACGCCCTGCGCCGCATCGGCCCGCAAGACCTCCCGCCGCTCGTGCCGGAGTTCACGGCCGTCCGCGACCTGGAACTCGTCGACGACTGGGCGGCGGCACTCACGGTCCTTGCCGGGCCTCCGTGGCGGGCCGCGATCGTCGACCCCGCCCATGTCACCTTGCACAACGGCAGGCGCGTGGCCGTCCCGTCGTACACGGCGTGGTGGCTGGGGCGGCATCCGGTGTTGGACGGCCGCAGACCCGGCGAGTTCCGCCTACGCGGCGACGACTCGCTGACAGGGCTCTACGACGTCGCACCAGACGGCCTGGACGAGCGGCTGCTGCTCGCCCTGGGCGTCCGCACGTCCCTGGAAGAGCTCCTTGAGGAGCCTGGCGGCGCCCAAGAGCTGCTCAACCGGCTCGGTGACCCCGCCCGGTCCGTGACCCGCGCTCGTCTGGCCGTCCTCTGGACAGCCCTCGCGGACACCCCCGAAGTGGACATCGAGCCACCCGACCACCTGCGCGCCATCGTGGACGGCGAGACCGAGGTCGTGGACGCGGGCGACGCCCTCATCCTGGACAGCCCCGACCTCCTGCCCCTCCTGCAAGGGCAGCCGCTCATCATCGCCGCCCAGGGACGCGACGCCCGGCTATCCGAACTCCTGGACCTCCCCTTGGCGGGCGACGAGATCCCGGGCGAGGTCGACTCGCACGGCGAGAAACGCCCCGTCCCGACCGCCGTCGGAGCCGTCCTACCGGATGCCCCGGCCAGTTACCTCGCACACGAACGCCTCACCGTGGACGGCCAGGACGTCCCCTGGTGGACGCGAGACGGCGAGATCCATGCGCACGACGTGCACGGCCTGGCGCGCGCGCTCGCCTGGTCCACCGGCAACTGGGCCGACCGGCTGCTGATCGAGGCCGTCCTGCGCGACCCCGCGGCCGTCCCCACCCTCCTGGCCGAGGCCGACCTGGAGCCCTAGCCGGCGCTCTCCCGCTCCTCGTCCGCCGCCGCGGCCCGCCGCTCGGCGCGCTCGGCCTCCTGCCGGGCGCGCCCCGCCTGGAGCCGGGGCGTGTACCACATGGCGAACAGGCCGATCCCGATGCCGGTGCAGCACACCCACAGCCACCACCGGTCGTCGGACGGCAGCCCGACGATGAGCAGCACCACGAGCGCGACCGCCCAGGCGCCGGTGCCCGCCGCCGCGATCCGGACGTCGTTGGTCTGCATCGGCGGGGGATCCGGGAGGCGGGTGCGGCTCATGGGTTCAGGCTACGCGGCCCCGGCCCCGCCGTCCTACGCCGTCCTCCGCCGGCCGCCGCGCGCCCTCCGCCGACCACGGTGATGTACGCCGACCTGCGGCGTGGCAGCATGGGCGGCAGACCCGGGAGAGCGAAAACGATGACAACCCCACCGATCCGGGGCCGCACGGCGTCCGCGCCGGGGCTGGCCGAGGAACTGCGCATCTCGATCGCGCGGCTGACCCGCCGCCTGCGCACGCTGCGGCCGCCCGCGGCGGGCGACGGCGGCCGTCCGCTGTCGCTCACGCAGTTCGCCGCGCTCGCCGCCATCGAGCGGCACGGGTCGATGACGCCGCGCGAGCTGGCCGACCACGAGAAGGTCCAGCCGCCCTCGATGACCCGCGTGATCGCCCACCTGGAGGAGCGCGGGCTCGTCGCGCGCCGCCCGCACCCGACCGACGGCCGCCAGGTCGTGCTGAACGCCACCGAGGCGGGCGCCTCGCTCCTCGCCGACGAGCGCCGCCGCAAGGAGGCCTGGCTCGCCCGCCGCCTCGAGGAGCTGACCGACGAGGAGCGCGAGACCCTCCGCCGCGCCGCCCCGATCATCGACCGCCTCAGCCGCTCCTAGACCGCGCCCGCGCCCGCCCTTGCCGGAATAACATCGCTGGGATTAACGTTAGCTTTGGTAATGACTTCTGCTAACGAAACCTCTGATGAACCGGAGGGGACCGCGACGCGCGGCCCGCACGGCCGCCGCCGCGCACACCCCGCCCGCCCGGTGACCTCCGCACCCCCCAAGACCGCGGCGCCGGCCCGCCCCCGGCGCCGCCACCCCACCCGCCCCGCCCAGCCCCCGGCGCGGGGCGGTGACGTGGTGGGGGCCGGTGTGTCCGCGCGGGTAGGGGAGAGCGGCCGGGTCGGCGAGAGGGCGCAGGTTGGCGAGTTCGTGCGGGCCGATGGGTCCGTGCGGGCTGGGGAGGTTGCGCGGCTCGCGGACGGTGCGCGTGCTTCGGAGGAGGACGGAACGTTCCAGGAGGACGGTTCCGGGGTTCCCGGCGCGGAGGCGGCCGAAGAGGAGGCGCGCAGCGGCGGGATGTTCCGGTCGCTGCGGGTCCGGAACTACCGGCTCTACGCGGCCGGGCAGGTCGTCTCCAACACCGGGACGTGGATGCAGCGCGTCGCGCAGGACTGGCTCGTCCTCGAACTCGCGCACGGGAGCGGGACCGCGCTCGGCATCACCACCGGGCTGCAGTTCCTGCCGATGCTGCTGTTCGGGCTGTGGGGCGGCGTCATCGCCGACCGGTACCCGAAGCGGCGCGTCCTCGTGCTCACGCAGATCTCGATGGGCGTGCTCGCGCTCATCCTGGGCCTGCTCACCGTGTCGGGGAACGCGCAGGTCTGGCACGTGTACGTGCTGGCGTTCGGGCTCGGTGTGGCGACGGTCGTCGACAACCCGACCCGCCAGTCGTTCGTGGTCGAGATGGTCGGCCGGCGCGACCTGCCGAACGCGATCGCGCTGAACAGCGCCACGTTCAACGGCGCGCGGCTGCTCGGCCCGGCGGTCGCCGGGGTGCTCATCGCGCTGATCGGCACCGGGCCGGTGTTCCTGGTGAACGCGGCGTCGTTCGGCGCGGTGCTGTTCAGCCTGTCGGCGATGCGGGCGGACGAGCTGCACGACGCGCCGGCGGTCAAGCGGGCGAAGGGGCAGCTCCGCGAGGGGCTCCGGTACGTGCGCGGGCGCCGCGACCTCATGCTCGTGCTGATCCTCATCGGGTTCCTCGCGATGTTCGGCATGAACTTCAACACGACGGTCGCGCTGGTCGCCAAGGAGGTCTTCCACACCGACGCGTCCGCGTTCGGGCTCGCGTCCAGCATGCTGGCCCTCGGGGCGCTCAGCGGCGCGCTGCTGGCCGCGCGGCGGGTCGCCAAGCCGCGGCTGCGGATGCTCGTCGGGATGGGCCTGGTGTTCGGGACGCTGGAGGCCGTCACCGGGCTGATGCCGACGTACTGGCTGTTCCTGGCGCTGCTCGTCCCGACCGGCATCGCGATGATGACGATCACGACGGCGGCGAACGCGACGATGCAGCTCGGCGTCGCGCCGGAGATGCGCGGCCGGGTGATGGCGCTCTACATGCTGGTGTTCCTCGGCACGAACCCGCTGGGCGCGCCCGCGATCGGCTGGCTGGCCGAGCACTTCGGCGCCCGGACGAGCCTCGTGCTCGGCGGGGTCGTCTCCGCGCTGGCCGCGGTCGTGGTGGGGGCGGTCGCCGCGCGGGGGTCGGCGGCCCGGCCCGCGCTGCGCAGGGCCCGTCCTGCGGAAGGATGACGGGCCCATCCGCGTGACAACGGTGCCGTCGGCTGCGAGGCTGGCCGGGTGGCCGTTCGGACGCTCCCATGAGGCTTTTCGTGGCGCTCGTGCCGCCACCGGACGTCCTGGACGAGCTCGAAGAGGCCGTCCGCCCGCATCTGGAGGCGGTGCCGGAGCTGCGCTGGGCCCGGCGCGATCTGCTGCACGTCACGCTGACGTTCCTCGGCGAGGTCGACGACCGCACCCTCGACCGGCTGCTGCCCCGGCTGGAGCGCGCCGTCGGGCGGCATGAGCGGATGGACCTGTCGCTCGCGGGCGCGGGCGCCTTCCCCGGCAGCGGCGCGCACGCCCGCGTCCTGTGGACGGGCCTGTACGGCGACCGCCGCCGGCTCGCGCGGCTCGCCGTGTCCACCACGGCGGCCGGGCGGCGCGTCGGGACGCTGCCGGACAAGCACCGCGGGTTCCGCCCCCATCTGACGCTGGCGCGGTCGCGGCGGCCGGTGGACGTCCGGTCGCTGATCGAGGAGCTGTCGGCGTTCGCCGGCACCCCGTGGACGGCCGAGTCCGTCCAGCTCGTGCGCAGCCACCTGCCCGGCAAGGACGACGACCAGGTCACCTACGAGCCGCTGAAGACGTGGTCGCTGCGGTCAGGTCACAGCTCCGGCGGCGGCGGCGCGGGACGGTCGGCGTCCGGCGGCCCCCACGGGACGCCGTAGCGCTCGCAGGCGCGGCGCAGCTCGTCCAGGTCCGGCGGGAAGGTGATCTGCCGCAGCACCCGCCCGGACGGCGCCCACACCACCAGCCGCGGCATCCGGTCGGTCGACTCGTCGATGCCGACGCCGCCGACGCGGTCGCGGGTCAGGTCCCATTCGACCTTGCCGCGCCGGGTGACGACCGCGAGCCCGGCCGACGACACGCGGAGCTGCGAGCGGTTCCGGTCGTAGAGCCAGTAGCCGAGGAGGCCGATCACCAGCCCGGCCGGCATCGACCAGCTCGCCGTCGCGTTGAAGCCGCCGAGGTCGGGGCCGAGCCAGACCGCGCCCAGCAGCGCCACCGCCTCGCACAGCAGCACGCTCATCGCGTACGTCCCGACGCGGGAGCGGCGGGTCGCGTCCAGGACCGTTCCCGGGGCCGTGACCGGGCCGAGCGGCGCGGAGACGGCGAACATGACGTCCTGCTCGCCGGGGCCGCCCGGCGGGGGCGCCGCGGGGACGTCCTGGACGCCGCCGTCCGGGCCCGCGGCGGGCGCGGGGAGCGCGGCCGCCGCCCGGTCGGGCTCGGGCGCGGCGAGCGTGGACACGGCCGAATGGAACGCGGCGCTCATGTAGGCGTCGTACTCGGCGTCGTTGACCGGCAGGCCCGCGCGGCGGGCCGAGTCGCGCAGGTCGGTACGGGAGATCCGCAGCGCCGACAGCGGCGCGGCGAAGAACTCGTCGCCGTCGGAGTCGTACAGCCGGACCCAGGCGTGCCCGCCGATGGTCAGCAGCTCGATGCCGCCGATGCGGTCCTCGGGCATCTTCAGCACGACGTCGCCGGCGGCGTCCGCCCAGCCGAGCCCGCCGTCGGCGACGACGAGCCGCCCGCCGGGCACCTGCGCGAAGATCTCCGGCAGCCCTTCCAGGCCGTAGTCGGGGCGGCGCGGCGCCCGCGCCCCCGGCGTGATCACCCGGTAGCCGTGGTCGTCGAGGGCGTGCGCGAGCTGGAACCCGTCCAGGCCGTGCGCGGGCAGCCGGGCGACGAGCTCCAGCCGGTGCCCGAACGCGAGCGCGGCGAGGTCGGCGCGGCGCGGCTCCCCGCTGACCGGGTCGAGCCGCAGGCCGGGGCCGACCACTACGGCGGCGACGTCGCCGGCGCGCAGGTCCTGGGCTTCGCGGCGGCGGCCCGGGCGGGCCCGCACCAGGAGCCGCTCTGCGGTGATCGTCCAGCGGATCTGCGCGGCGCGCAGCAGCCGGCGCCGGGCGGCGAGGACGCCGGCGATCGCGGCGAGCGCCCAGCAGCCCGCGGCGAGCCGGGCGCCGAACTCGCTCGTCCCGTCCAGCGCGATCCGGACGATCATCACGGCGCCGAGCAGCGCGGTCAGCGCGCCGAGCGCCATGATCCGGCGGCGGCTCGGCAGTGGCTCGGGCGTGGCCAGCCGCTGCTCTCCGGCGCGCCTGCCCCGGCCGCGGCCCGCCCGGCCCGCGGTGGGCGTCTCGGTAGTCGGCTCGGTGGTCGGCTCGGCGGGCGGCTCGTAGGCCGCCGCCAGCAGCGCGGCCTCCTGGTCGAGCAGGCGCTTCTCGGCCGCGTGGTCGCGCGGCAGCGGGCCGCTGCCCGGGATGTCGTCCTCCAGACCGGACGCGCGCAGCGCCTCGTCGAGCGCCGGATCGAGGAGATCGGTGGCCTCGCCGTCCAGGACGTACATGGGGATGCCGAGGCGGCGGGCCGTCACGAACACCGCCAGCGGCTCCAGGCCCATCGCCGTCATGCCGCCCACGGCCGTCCGCCCGAAGCGGTGGAAGACGGTCAGCACGCCGTCGCCGGTGGTGATGGCCAGGCCGTCGATCCGGGACCGCTCGTAGGACACCATGACCAGCCCGCCCCGGCCGATCCGCTCCAGGCCGCCCGCCGACAGCCGCCAGTACGGGCGGGGCCGCCGCCGGCGCGCGTCGGGGACGGCGCCGAGCAGCCACGGGACCGCGGCGACGGCGCCGATCAGCGCGGCCCACAGCCACACCGGGCGGATCGGCAGCAGCGCCAGCGCCACCGCGAGGACGGTGAACGGGCCGGCGGCGACGGGGCGCCACCGGCCACCGGACCCCGCGAGGCCCACCAGCTCATGCTCCACAGTCCGCATCCTCACACGGGTCCCCGCGGGACCGTCGCCCCCTTCCGGGATCCGGTCGTCCTCCGAAAGCCTTTTCCATCGTGCCGGTCAGGTCGGACGGCCGCCCGCCGCAACCCGCGCCCCACCCGTCACCGCCGTCGCCGCATCAGGCCGAAACCGACCGCGCCCGCGATCGCGAGCGCGAGGAACAGGCCGACCCGGGTGCCGGTGGCGTCCTTGGTGCCGTTCTCGGGGGAGCCGGCCGCCCCCGCGTTCTTCGCCGCGGGCGACGGCGACGGCAGCGCCTCCTCCGGCAGCGGCACCTGGTGGACCGGCTGGTTCTTGCCCTCCGACCCCACCAGCAGCGACCTGCCGTCGGCCGTGTAGGTCACCGACTCGCCCTGCGCCTGCATGGGCAGGTTGATCGACTTCAGCTGCTTGTCGGGCCTGCCGTCGGCCCCGACCGTGTAGAGCCGGGCGCCGAAGTACGTCCGGATGACGCAGGTGCGGCCGTCGGGTGCGAACGCGCCGTCGGTCGCGATGGCCGGGGCGTCGCCGACCTTGCGCATGACGTTGAACCCGCGCGTCCGCAGCTTCGCCGGGCCCTCGTAGATCTTGCCGCCGAACAGCTTGCTCGCGATGTAGAGCCGGTTGGTGCGCGGGTTGATCATGACCGTCTCGGCGTTGCGCGGCCCGTCCGCGTACTTGATCTTGAACGCGGTGGCCCGCAGCGTCTGGCTGACCAGCCGGGACGGCTCCGGGATCCGGTATACGGTCACGTACGGCCAGGCACCGCCGAGGTTGTCGCCGATGTCCGCCACGAAGATTGCCGGACGGCCGCGGCCGTCCTTGCCGAGCGCGATGCCCTCCCAGTCGCGGGCGTTCGCGCCGCCCAGCGTGAGCACGGCCCGCACCCGCCCGTCCTTGCCGAGCGCGTAGATCTTCGGGACGCCGCCGGAGTCGTTGTGGGTGTACACGACGCCCGGATGCCGGGCGCTCGCCGCGAGCCCGCTGGACTCGGTGATCCGCGGGTCCTTGATGGTGAACGCGACGCGCTCGTCCTTCTTCGCGGCGGGAGCGGCGGGAGCGGCGTGCGCGGCGGGGGCGAACACGGCCGCGGACGCGCCGGCCAGGGCGAGCGCGGCGACGGCGCGGCTTGCTGACATGGCCTGATCATCCCCGTTCCGCGCCCCGTCGATCATATGACCCGCGCCGGTCAGCTCAGCAGCGCACCGACGACCACGGCGAGCACGAGCGCGGTCAGCACGGTGGGAAGCAGCCAGCGGGGCGCGCGGTTCACGCGTCTGAGCTTATTCGGCCCGGTGCACGACTCGAACCGTCCGCCCATGATCTGCATCTCATCTGACATGTGCGGATTGTTCGGGATGGTGCGGTCGCCGTTCGACGAGGACCCGGGGCGGGCCTCCGACGTGTTCGTCACGCTGGGCATGCTCGCGGAGGAGCGCGGCACGGACTCGGCGGGCCTCGCGCTGCTCGGCGCCTGGCCGGGACTCGGCGGCTGGCCCAGCCTCGGCGGGCCCGCCGGCGGCTGCCGCGTGGTCAAGGGCCGCGGACGGTTCGCCGAGGTCTGGCGGCCCGCCTACGTCCCCGAGCTGGACCGCTCGCCCGTCGCGCTCGGGCACACCCGCTGGGCGACGCAGGGGTCGCCGCTGGAGCCGCGCAACGCCAGCCCGATGGCCGTCCGGGACCTCGTCGCCACGCACAACGGGGACATCGACACCGCCGACCTGCGGGCCCGGTTCGCGCTCCCGCCCGCGTCCGGCACGACCGACAGCGAGCCGCTCTTCCAGCTGCTCGCCGGCTGCCGGGGCCCGGCCGAGGTCACCGCCGTCCTCGAAGCGGTGGTCGGGCGGGTCGCGCTGGCCTGGGTGCACCGCGACCGCCCGACCGAGGTCCACCTGGCCCGGGGCGCGCTCAGCCCGCTGACCATCGCCGTCGACACCGAGCAGAACATCTACTGGGCGTCCAACCCGCGCTGGTTCCGGGACGCCGAACGGCACACGCGGGTCCAATTCGCGTCCGTCGTCATGGTGCGCGAGGGCACCTACGTGAAGATCGGCATGGAACGCCGCCCCGGCCGCCGCGACCTCCCCGAGGTACTGGCCACGGCGCACTTCCTGCCCACGGCCCGCGACTCCGACATGGACCCCCGAGTCTGGCGCGGCTTCACCCAAGCCGACAAGGAAACCGACCACGCAGGCCTAAGCCACCGGATTATCGCCCGCGCAGGCGGCACCGCCGGCCTGCTCTCCGTCAGCTGACCGCCCCCGAGGTGACCTCAGCCACCGGTCACAGGTCGGGCGGCCGGAGGGCGCCCAGCGCCCGGAGGTCGCCCGACCCGCCGAGCCGGGCGACCGCAGCGACACGACGAGAACCCGCACGGTCACAGCACACCGGAACCGTGGCGTGAGGATCGACCGGCTCGTGACGGGGGGTTTGGGGGGTCGCCCCCCAATTACAACCTCTCTACGACGTAGTCGACGCAGGCGGTCAGGGCTTCGACGTCGTCGGGGTCGATTGCCGGGAACATGCCGATGCGCAGTTGGTTGCGGCCCAGCTTGCGGTACGGCTCGGTGTCGACGATGCCGTTGGCGCGCAGCGTCTTGGCGACGGCGGACGCGTCCACGTCGTCGTTGAAATCGATCGTGCCGACGACCTGGGAGCGCTGCGCCGGGTCGACCACGAACGGCGTCGTGTAGGACGTCTTCTCAGCCCAGGTGTAGAGCCGCTGGGACGAGTCGGCCGTCCGGGACGTGGTCCAGGCCAGTCCGCCCTGGGCGTTCATCCACTCGATCTGCTCGGCGAGCAGGATGAGCGTGGCGACGGCCGGGGTGTTGTAGGTCTGGTCCTTGGCGGAGTTGTCCACGACCGTCTTCAGGTTGAAGAACTCCGGGACGTACCGGTCGGACATGGCGATCTCGTCGATGCGCTCCAGCGCGGCCGGGGACGCGAGCGCGACCCAGAGGCCGCCGTCGGCGGCGAAGCACTTCTGGGGCGCGAAGTAGTAGACGTCGGTCTCGGCCACGTCCACGGGCAGGCCGCCCGCGCCGGACGTGGCGTCCACCAGGACGAGGCCCTCGCGCGCGGTCGTGCCCGCCGGGCGCTTGATCGGCATGGCGACGCCGGTCGAGGTCTCGTTGTGGGTGAGCGCGTAGACGTCGACGTCCTCCTCGGCGGACGCCTCCGGGTGGGTTCCGGGCGGGCCGGAGATGACGGTCGGGTTCCCCAGCCACGGCGCGCCCGTGGTGACCTTGGCGAACTTGCTGGAGAACTCACCGAACGTCAGGTGCTGCGAGCGCTGCCGGACGAGCCCGAACGCGGCCGCGTCCCAGAACGCGGTGGTGCCGCCGTTGCTGAGCAGGACCTCGTAGCCCTCGGGCAGGGAGAACAGCTGGGACAGGCCCTCCCGGACACGTCCGACGAGGGACTTCACCGGCTTCTGGCGGTGCGAGGTGCCCAGGTAGGTCGAACCGGACTCGGCGAGGGCGGCCAGCTGCTCGGGGCGGACCTTGGACGGACCGCATCCGAAACGGCCGTCGGCCGGCTTGAGATCGGCGGGGATGTCAATGGTTGGATTCGCGCTGTCGGTCACTCGCAGCAGGCTATCTGACCTGCGGTGAAGATCGCGGCTCGGGTTCACATGCCGAGACGCCGGCGCCGCCACGCCCAGGTCAGCAGGACCCCCAGGGCGAGCGCGCAGACGGCGGCGATCACGGCCGGCGGGTAGATCCAGTCGTCGCCCCGCGAGCGCGCCTCGACCGCCGTGCGGACGGAGTCGTAGGTCAGGAAGCCGAGGAACAGCGCGGCGAGCGCCACGGCGATCCGCCCGGACACGGCGTTGGTGTGCCGGCGGCGCTCCTCCCGCTCGGCCTCGTACCGCCGCAGCTCCTCGGCTGTGTCGGCCTTCACCGCCCCGGCGCCGGCCTCCGCGGGCACGGACGCGGGGCCGATGTCGCCGTCGAGCGGCTCGTCGGGGTCTTGGCTCATGCGTCCCATGATGGCAAAGTCACCCGCTTACCTGCGGGGTCGCGGGGATCGGAAAAAGTTTCGATCCAAATCAAGATCCGCGGCGTCGAAACACAGAGGGCGGCCGCGCGGCGGCCAGGGGAGCGGGCGAGGAGAGGCGACCAGGGAAGCGGGGCGTTGAGATGGCGGGCGACGGCGACCGGATCCTGAGCGAGGATCGGCTGCGCGGAGTGCTCGACCTGTTCGAACGGCTGCGGGAGCGGCCGCCGTGGCGGTGGCGGGAGCGGCTCCGGCCGCTGCTCCTGCTGCTCGGCCCCGGCCGGGCCACCTCGCACGCCGCCGAGATCCTCAAGACCCGCTGCGAGGACGAGCGCGCCCCCGTGTCGCACATCGCGGCCGACACGCCCGCCACCGACGTCGCGGGCGTGCTGCGGGAGGCCAAGCGGGAGCTGTCGCAGCCGAGCAGCCGCGCCCGCGGCGAGCCGGGCCTGCGGTTCCCGCTGCTGGAGATGGCGCTGTGGCTGCGCGACCTGCGGGAGATCCGGCTCGCCGGGGACCGCCCGCCGCCGCGCGGCGCCTCGGCCGCCGAGCGGGAGAACCACCAGCTGATCCGGCGGCTCACGCATCCGCCGGCCGGCGACAACGAGAACGCGCGGCGCCGCGAGCTGAACCGGGTGATCCGCCGCCGCGGCCGGGACGTCCTGCGCGACCTGGAGGAGGTGCGCAGCCGCCCCGCCACGTTCCTGTCGTTCCTGGAGCAGATCGCCCCGATCGGCATCGCGGTCGTGGCGCTGATCAGCGCCGGGACGGCGGCGGCGCTCGACCTCGCCTCCGCCGTGCTCGCCGCCGTGATCGGGCTCGCGTTCGTCACCGTGCAGATCGTCGCCCGGACGCGCGGCTGGTACGGGGTGCGAAGGTTCGGCTGGTTCCTGCGCCAGCCCTACGTCGACCGCGACTCCACCGGGTTCCTCGGCTTCGCGCTCGGCGTGTTCGATCCGCGCCCGGTCGAGCCCGACGACCACGGCGAGCAGCTCGACCTGCTGCTCGTCGCCGCGTTCCTGGAGGACCTGCGCCGCAACTACCGGCGCGACTACCGCCGGGCCGCGTGGGCGCGCGTCCGGTACCCGGTGCTGATCTTCGAGCACCTGTCCGCGCGGCATCCCGGCACGGCGTTCGTGGAGCTGGCCGAGCGGGTCCGCGCCGACGTCCAGGCCGCCGACCGGCTGAGCGGCTTCGACCCGCTCGTCGTCATCGCCGGCGTCGACCCGAACGCGCCCGCCGACGACGACCCGAACGTGCCGTCCGGTCCGCGGCTCCTCGACCGGCTCGCGCAGGCCGTCCGGGTGGACCTGTCGTCCGGCGAGCCGCAGAGCGTCATTGCCGCGCGCGGCCTGTGGGACCGCTACACCCGCGAGCAGCGCCGCGTCGGCGCCCTCGGCTCGCGCCGCGAACTGCGCGTCGACGTCACCCGCGACCCGGGCGGCGACCTGCCGCCCGTCCGGCCGGTGCGGCGCCGCCCGCGGCTCGCGCACCCGGCGCTGCCGTGGATCGCGATGGTCGCGGTCGCCGCGGCGTCCATCACGGTCATCTCGGTACAGGTGGTGAAGTACTGCTCGCCGTTCGGGATCAGGCGGATGCCGAACGGCGAGTGCGTCGGCATCACCGACGGCTCGTACCGGTTCGGCGAGGAGTCCGGCGGCCGGAACAACGACAACCGGCTGAACAAGGTGCTGGACCGGATCGAGGCGCTGAACGACCACGTCAAGGCGTCCGGCAAGCCGTACGCGACGGTCGTCTACCTCGGCCCGGTCACCGCCGACCCGTCGATCAAGAACCGGCGGATCGACCTGCTCGCCGGGGTGCAGGGCGAGCTGATCGGGCTGGCGATCGCGCAGAAGCGGTTCAACGACGCGGCCGAGGGCAAGGACCTGCGGCTGCGGGTGCTGATCGCCAACGCGGGCGCCAAGTTCCGCTACGCCGTGCACGTCGCGGAGCAGATCCGCAAGCGCGCCCTGGAGGACCGCTCCATCGTCGCGGTGGTCGGCTTCGAGCAGAGCCGCCAGCAGACGCAGGAGGCGATCAGGCTGCTGGCCAAGTCGGCGCTGCCGCTGGTCGGCACCGCCAACAGCTACGACAAGACGGCGATGCTGGACGACGACGCCGGCTACTCGCCCTACTACTTCCGGCTCGCGTCGCCGAACGCGCGCACCGCCGAGCACGCCGCGTACTGGGCGCGGCACGGCGACGTCGGCGGCCGGAAGGTGGACGACGCCGTCGTCATCTACGACGGCGAGCCCGACGACCTCTACAGCCGGAACCTGGCCACCGACTTCGAGAAGGCGTTCCGCCCCGGGAAGGCGCTGATGCGCCCGTACCGGAACCCGGGCGAGCTGAACAAGTCCGTCCGGGAGGCGTGCCAGAACCAGCCGGACATGTTCTACTACGCCGGACGTTCCGACGAGTTCCGCTCGTTCGTCAACGTCCTGGAGCTGTCGTGCCCCAAGCGGCCGCTGGTGATGGCGGACGACGAGATCGCCAAGTACGTCAGCGACAACGCCGACGAACTCGGCCGCAAGAACACCTTCGACCTGTACTTCACCCCGCTCGCCGCGCGGGAGGCGTGGACGTGGCGCTGGATCGGCGACCAGGCGCCGCAGACCTTCTACTCCGACTACGACCCGGCCGTCCGGGAGATGACCTCGAAGGACGACGCGTCCGGGCGGCGGCCGTCCATCACCCGCGCCGCGGTGAGCTACGACGCCGCCACCCTCATCGCGACCGTGGCGAGCCGGGTGTACTGGCAGGAGAAGGCGCAGCCGTCCGCCGGGTCGGTGTTCGCGGCGCTGAACGACCCCGACCACGACGTGCTGCGCAACGGGGCGAGCGGCGTCATCCGGTTCGGTTCCCGGGCGACCGGCCACCAGGTGGTTGACAAACCGGTCCTGCTCGCGACGATCAATCCCGACGGCACTACTGAGGTCAAGCAGATCTGCGGCCGCCTGATCGCGGGCGAGCAGGGCCGGGCGTCCTGCCCGCCCGGCGACGCCGCGACGCGGGCGACGGCCCAGTAGCGGCGTCCGGAAAAGCCGAAGACCCCCGGGATCGTCCGGGGGCCTCGGCGGCGTCGATTCGCGAGGGGATGGGGGGAAGGTGTCTCAGGTCATGCGGGCGGACTCAGCCCTTGAGGACCTCGGCCGCTCCCGTGACCTCGCTGATCGCGCGGGTGCCCGGGCCGGTGTACTTGGCGCTCGGCCGGACGAGGCGCCCGGTGCGCTTCTGCTCCAGGATGTGCGCCGCCCAGCCGGCGGTGCGGCCGCAGGTGAACATGGCGGGCATCATCGCGGTCGGGACCTCGGCGAAGTCCAGGATGACCGCGGCCCAGAACTCGACGTTGGTCTCGATCGGGCGGTCCGGACGGCGCTCGCGCAGCTCGGCGAGGGCGGCGTCCTCCAGGGCCTTGGCGGCCTCGAAGCGGGGCGCGCCCAGCTCCTTGGCGGTGCGGCGGAGCACGCGGGCGCGCGGGTCCTCGGCGCGGTAGACGCGGTGGCCGAAGCCCATCAGCCGCTCGCCGCCGTCGAGGATGTCGGTGACGACCTTGCGGGCGTCGCCGAGCTGCTCGACCTTCTCGATCATCGGGAGCACCCGGGCCGGGGCGCCGCCGTGCAGCGGGCCCGACATGGCGCCGATCGCGCCGGACATGCTGGCCGCCACGTCCGCCCCGGTGGAGGCGATCACCCGCGCGGTGAAGGTGGAGGCGTTCATGCCGTGCTCGGCGGCGGAGACCCAGTAGGCGTCGATGGCCCGGACGTGCTGCGGGTCGGGCTCACCGCGCCAGCGGACCATGAAGCGCTCGGTGATGGTCGCGGACTCGTCGATCCGCCGCTGCGGCACCATCGGCAGGCCGACGCCGCGCGCGGACTGCGCGACGAACGACAGCGCCGTCACCGACACGCGGGCGAGGTCGGCGCGGGCCTCCTCGTCGGAGATGTCGAGCAGCGGCCGCATGCCGTACGCGGTGGCGAGGGTGGGGAGGGCGCTCTGCACGTCCACCCGCACGTCGCCGGAGGTGACCGGGAGCAGGTGGGGGTCGGCGGGGGCGAGCCCGGGGGTGAAGCTGTCGTCCACCAGTAGGCCCCAGGCGTCGCCGAAGGAGACGCGGCCGACGAGTTCCTCGATGTCGACGCCCCGGTAGCGGAGGGCGCCGCCCTCCTTGTCCGGTTCGGCGATCTCGGTCTCGAAGGCCACGACCCCCTCGAGACCAGGTTTGAAGTCGGACATGTCGTCCTGCCTTTCGTCCCCAAGAGTGATAAGGCGGTGCCGTGCCATTGAACCCTGTCCGCCTTACTGACCAGTACCCAGGGGCCATGCGAGTTGCACAAGCCCCAGGTGAGAGGCTCTGACGCTGTGGATTCCGCAACGCCCGACCCCGCACGGCTCCGCAGATCCTACGAGGCGGGCGAATTGTCCGAGTCGGCGCTCCCCGCCGATCCGCTCCCGCTGTTCGCCGCGTGGTTCGCCGACGTGCACGCCGCCGGGCTCGCCGAGCCGAACGCGATGGTGCTCGCGACCGCGTCCGGCGACGGCGTCCCGAGCGCCCGGCTCGTGCTGCTCAAGGGGTACGGGCCGCAGGGGTTCCGGTTCTTCACGAACCTGCTGTCCGACAAGGCCCGCGACCTCGCCGCGAACCCGCGCGCGGCCCTGGTGTTCCCCTGGCATCCGCTGTACCGGCAGGTGCGGGTCTCGGGTCCGGTGACCGAACTGTCGCGGGACGAGTCGGCCGCCTACTTCCGGACGCGCCCGTACGGGTCGCGGCTCGGCGCGTGGGCGAGCGAGCACCAGTCGGGCGTCATCCCCGGCCGGGACGTGCTGGAGCGCGGCTACGCCGAGGCGGCCGCGCGCTGGCCGGATCCGGCCGCCGGGCAGCCGCCGGGGGCACCGGACGGGGACGGCTCCGACGTCGTCCCGCTGCCGGACTTCTGGGGCGGCTACCGCCTGGTTCCCGCGTCGATCGAGTTCTGGCAGGGCCGCCGCGACCGGCTGCACGACCGGATTCGTTACCGCCGCGAAGTATCTCCGGGGGGTGCGGAGGAGCCGGGGGAGTGGACGGCGGAGAGACTGTCTCCGTGACATCGGAACAGCAGCCATCCCCCACCGACACTCCTGACACCGCCGGGCGCGCCGGCGCGGGCGCGGCGTCCGGCGAGGAGCCGGCTGAGCCCGAGGAACCCGCGAAACCCGGGGAGCGGGCGGGGCCGGAGGAGGCCGCCGGGAGGCCGCCGGGCGCCCGCGGCAGGCTGCGGCGGCTGGCGATCGACGTCCGGCCGCTGCGGAAGCCGGAGTACCGGCGGCTGTGGCTCGGGCAGGGCGTGTCGTTCGTCGGTTTCCAGGTCACCGCCGTCGCCGTGCCCGTCCAGGTGTACGACATGACGCGGTCGTCGCTGTGGGTCGGCGTGCTCGGCTTCGTCAACCTCGTCCCGCTGATCGTGTTCGGGCTGTGGGGCGGCGCGATCGCCGACCACATGGACCGGCGGCGGCTGCTGTTCGCCTCGTCCTGCGTGATGTGGGCGGCGACGCTGCTGCTGCTCGTCCAGGCCCTGCTCGGGATCGAGAGCCTCACCCTGATCATGGCGGTGGTGGCGGTCCAGGCGGTCGGGTTCGCGGTGGCCTCGCCGACCCGCAGCGCGATCATCCCCCGGCTGGTGGACCGGGAGCTCGTCCCGGCGGCCAACACCCTCAACTTCACCGCCAGCCAGTTCGGGATGCTGGCCGGGCCGCTGTTCGCCGGCGTGCTGCTGGCGCACTGGCACTACGCGGCGGCCTACGCGCTCGACGCCGTGCTGTTCACCGTCGTCCTCTACGCGGCGCTGCGGCTGCCGGCGATCCCGCCGCTCGGCGACGTCACCGGCGCGCCGGGCCTGCGGTCGGTGATCGACGGGCTGAGCTACCTGGCCACGCAGCCGGTGCTGCTGATGTCGTTCGTCGTGGACATCATCGCGATGGCGATCGCGATGCCGCGCGCCCTGTTCCCCGAGGTGGCCGAGACGCAGTTCGGCGGGGAGGGCGCGGTCGGCTGGCTGTTCGCCGCCATCGCGATCGGCGCGTTCCTCGGCGGGCTGTCGTCCGGCTGGATCGGGCGGGTGCACCGGCAGGGGCTGGCGCTCGTGGCCTCGATCGTGGTGTGGGGGCTGGCCGTGGCGGCGGCCGGGCTCGCCGGCTCGCTGTGGCTCGCGGTGGTGCTGCTCGCCGTGGGCGGCGCGGCCGACCTGGTGTCGGCGGTCTTCCGCCAGTCGATGCTCCAGACGTACGCGCCGGACAAGCTGCGCGGCCGGCTCCAGGGCGTGTTCACCGTGGTCGTCGCGGGCGGCCCCCGGCTCGGGGACGTGCGGGCGGGCGCGACCGCGAGCGTCGCCGGCGCCACCGCGTCCTGGGTGGGCGGCGGCCTGGCCTGCGCGGCGCTGGTGGTCGTCGCCGCGTTCGCCGTCCCGGCGCTCGTCCGCTACGACACCCGCACGGCCGAGGCGGTCACGGTCGCCGAGCCCTGACCCCGCGGCTCACGCGAGGGCGGAGGCGACGATCCTCAGGTCGTCCAGGAGGCCCGCGTAGACGGCGTCGCGGTCCTCGGCGCGCAGCACGGCGGACGGGTGGATCGTCGCCAGCAGCCGCGTGTCGGCCCGCTCCGGCGGCGCCTCGCCGAGTTCGCGCCCCGCAGCCGGGGTACCGATCGTCTCCAGGTCGGGCAGCGCCATCAGGCGCCCGCGCTGCTTCGTCACCCGGAACGACGAGCCGAGCAGCGCCTTGCCGGCGGTGGCGCCGAGCACGACGACGACGTCCGGCTCCAGGACCCGCAGCTCTGCGAGCAGCCAGGGGCGGCACGCGCGCATCTCCCCGGCGTTCGGCGTCTCGTGGATGCGCCGCTTGCCGGCCGCCTGCCGCTTGAACTTGAAGTGCTTCACGGCGTTGGTGACGTAGACGTCGCCGCGCTCGATCCCGGCCTCCTCCAGGGCCCGGTCGAGGACGCGTCCGGCGGGGCCGACGAACGGGTGGCCCTTGCGGTCCTCCTGGTCGCCGGGCTGCTCGCCGACGAGCACGATCCGGCCGCCCGGCGAGCCCTCCCCGAAGACCGTCTGGGTGGCGTCGGCGTAGAGGTCGCAGCCCCGGCAGTCCGCGGCCGCGCGGCGCAGGGCGCCGAGATCGGCGCGCTCCCCGGGCGTCCGGGGCAGGAACGGTTCCGCGTCATGGGAAGGTTTCGCGTTCATCTTGCGTTCCCCTTACCCGGCTTCAGGGGGATATTCGCGGGGCCCGGCGGGGCCGTGCCCGAGCAAGTAGACTCCTGCTCATAAGACTGGAGGGAGCTGTGACCTCACACGGCCTTATCGATACCACGGAGATGTACCTCCGGACGGTTTTCGAGCTCGAAGAGGAGGGGATCATTCCCCTCCGCGCGCGCATCGCGGAGCGGCTCTCCCAGAGCGGCCCGACGGTGAGCCAGACGGTCGCGCGCATGGAGCGCGACGGCCTGCTCAGGGTCGAGGGCGATCGGCATCTCGCACTGACCGAAAGCGGTCGCGGTCTCGCCACGCGCGTCATGCGCAAGCACCGGCTGGCCGAGTGCCTGCTGGTCAACGTGATCGGCCTGCCCTGGGAGGACGTCCACATCGAGGCGTGCCGCTGGGAGCACGTGATGTCGGAGGACGTCGAGCGCCGCCTGGTCGCGCTGCTGGACAACCCGACCACCTGCCCGCACGGCAACCCGATCCCCGGGCTGGACGAGCTCGGCGGGCACGGCGAGGACGGCGACCCCGCGCCGCTGTCGGTGATGACCGCCGTCGCGAGCCCCGCCGGGTCCGGCGCGGTGATCCGGCGGATCAGCGAGCAGGTGCAGAGCGACAGCGACCTGATGCTTAGACTCAAGCAGATAGGGATACAACCGGGACGAGAGGTGATTCTCCGGGCGACCGATGACGGGGTACGGGTGATCAGTGACGACGAGGACGAGGGGCCCGCGACAGAGCTGCCGCGCGACATCGCCGAACACGTCTTCGTCAGCAGGCGCTGACACGATCGGCGTGCGAGCACCGGTTCCGACGGTCTATACCGAAGATCTCCATACCATCGCGCCTTTCGGGCGTATCCCGGCGCCGGGTTCGTCGTTCAATACGACGAGACGAACTCATGCGCCGGCCGTACCGCCACGCCCGGTGAACAGCAGGCCGGGGACGGCGGCCGCCGGCAGGATCGGGATGGGGAGATGAACCACTGGGGGGAAGCGCCTGACGAGGCGCGTCTGCCACCCGAGACCGTCCTCAGTCAGATGGAGATGGCGGTCATCGTCTGCGACCGCTTCAGCAACGTCATCTACGGCAACGCGTTCGCGCGGCAGCTGTTCGGCTTCGGCGGCGACGAGATCATCGGGCACTCCATCCTGTCCCTGGGCATCGCCGAGGAGGACCACGAGCAGGCGACCGAGCTCGCCAAGCACGTCCTCAAGGGCGGCGTGTGGGAGGGCACGTTCTGCAACCTGCGCGCCGACGGCACCACCGTTTACACGCGCGCGCACGCGGTGCCGCTGCGGCACCCGTCCGGCGCGGTCGACGGCGTGGTCATCTTCGCGCGCGAGGCGCTGCGCTCCAACCAGCGCGAGCAGGAGCGCTACGGGCTGATGGAGCGGATCGGCGAGCGGCTCGCCGGGTCGCTGGAGCTGGAGAGCACGCTGCGCCGCGTCGCCGACACGCTCGTCCCGCAGTTCGCCGACCACTGCTTCATCGACCTCTACAGCGGCGACCGGCTGTACCGGCGGGTGTCGCGGCACGCCGCCGACTGGGAGCCGCCGCCCGGCACGTGGGCGGAGGTCGGCGAGCCCGTCTCCTACCCGCCCGGCCACTTCAGCGCCAAGGCGATGGACCGGCGCGACGCCGTCCTCGTCGAGGACATGATCCAGCACCGGTTCGCGGCGCCGACCGAGTCGTCCCGGCGGCTCGGCGTCGAGATGGGCATCACCTCGGTGATCTCCGCGCCGCTGCTGGTGCGCGGCGAACTGCTCGGCGTGATGAGCCTCGCGCTGTCGAACCTGTCCAAGCGGCCCGACCCGCACTACGACGGCTTCGACCGCGACCTGCTCGGCGCGATCGCCAGCCGGGTCGCGCTCGCCGTCGACAACGCGCTGCTGTTCGAGGAGGAGCGCGACACCGCGCTCGCCTTCCAGAAGCACCTGCTGCCCGGCGACCGGCCGCCCCCGCTGGACGGCCTGCAGATCGCCTGGCGGTACGAGCCGGCCCGGCCGCTGGAGTCGCACGGGCACGGCATCCAGACCCAGGTCGGCGGCGACTGGTACGACGTGATCCCGCTGTCGGCGGGGCGCGTCGGCCTCGTCATCGGCGACGTCGAGGGGCGCGGGGCCCGCGCCGCCGCCGTCATGGGCCAACTGCGGGCGGCGCTGCGCGCCTTCGCGCAGGACGACAAGCCGCCCGCCGACATACTGCGCAAGCTGGACGAATGGGTCCGCACGATGACGCGCCCCGAGCGGATGCGCTCGGGATGGAACAGCGACGACCTCGTCCGGCCGCCGCTGGTGTCGTGCACCTACTTCGTGTACGACGCCTGGTCGCGGGTCCTGGAGTTCGCCAACGCCGGGCACGACCCGCCCCTCCTCGTCGTGGACGGCGAGGTCCAGGAGCTGGAGTTCGAGAGCGAGGGCGGCATG
Source organism: Actinomadura sp. NAK00032 (assembly GCF_013364275.1). Lineage (NCBI taxonomy): Bacteria > Bacillati > Actinomycetota > Actinomycetes > Streptosporangiales > Thermomonosporaceae > Actinomadura > Actinomadura sp. NAK00032. The sequence continues at coordinate 1,461,924 of NZ_CP054932.1, forward strand.
CTCGGCCTGCGCGCCCCCGGCATGGGCGGTGAGATCCTCTTCAACGAGGAGACCACCGAGCTGAAGCCGGGCTCGACGCTCGTCCTGTACACCGACGGCCTCATCGACCGGCGGCCCAAGGACGACGGCGACTACTACACCCGCGAGGAGTCGCGGGAGATGGTCCGCGCCGCCGTCGCGAAGGCCGCGGGCGGCGGCGTCGAGGCGGTCGCCAACGCCGCCTACGACGCGGTGCCCGGCGACATCGACGACGACGTCGCGATCGTGGTCATCCGCACCGCGGGCGACGAGCTGGGCGTGGCGGAGCGCACCTTCACCGCCGAGCCGATCATGGTGTCGGAGGCCCGCCGGATGGCCGCCGACACCTTCGCCGACTGGGGCATGCTCGACGAGCAGGCCGAGCTCGCGTGCCTGCTGGTCTCCGAGGTCGTCACGAACGTCGTCCTGCACGCCACGACCACGCCGACGCCGCGCCGCGAGATGGTCGTCCCGGTCGCGGCCGGGCCGCCCGGCCGCGGCGGCGAGCCGCTCGGCGCGCCGCCGCCCGTCCAGTTCAACACCGAGTTCGGCACCGGCCTGGAGGGCGACCCGTTCGAGGGCGGCGCCTTCGACGAGGACGACTGGAACCTCGGCGCCGACCTCGGCCGCCGCGAGCCGCCGACCAAGGAGTTCCGCCTGCGGCTGCGGCGCGGCCACGACATGGTGTGGGTCGAGGTGTTCGACTCCGACATGCGGCTGCCGCGCATCCGCAGCGCCGGCGAGACCGACGAGGGCGGCCGCGGTCTCTACCTGGTCGACCAGCTCGCCACCCGGTGGGGCGCCCGGCCCACGGCGGACGGCAAGGCCGTCTGGTTCGAGTTGCCGCTGACCCCGTAGCGATGCGCGCCTGGGTGGTGGAGGAGCCGTCCCCGATCGCGTCGGGGCCGCTGCGCCGCGCCGACCGCGAGGTGCCCTCGCCCGGCCCCGGCGAGCTGCTGGTCCGAGTGCTGGCCTGCGGCGTCTGCCGGACGGACCTGCACGTCGCCGAGGGCGACCTGCCCGTCCACCTGCCGGGGGTGACGCCCGGCCACGAGATCGTCGGCGAGGTCGCCGAGGCGGGGCCCGGCTGCCTGCGCCGTCCCGGCGACCGGGTCGGGGTGGCGTGGCTGCGCGGGACGTGCGGCGCCTGCCGGTTCTGCCGCCGCGGCGCCGAGAACCTGTGCCCGGCGTCGGTCTACACGGGCTGGGACGCGCACGGCGGCTACGCCGAGTACGCGACGGCCGCCGACGCCTACACCTACGCGCTGCCGCCCGAGCTGGACGACGTCCGCGCCGCGCCGCTGCTGTGCGCGGGCATCATCGGCTACCGGGCGCTGCGCCGCGCCGACCTGCCGCCGGGCGGGCGGCTCGGCATCTGGGGGTTCGGCGGCTCCGCGCACCTGGCCGCGCAGATCGCGCTCGCCGAGGGCGCCGACGTGCACGTGTTCACCCGCAGCCCGGCCGCGCGGGAGCTGGCCCGCGACCTCGGGGCGTCCTGGGCGGGCGACTCCTTCGACGCGGCGCCCGCCCCGCTCGACGCGGCGATCGTCTTCGCGCCGGCGGGGGAGCTGGTGCCCGCCGCGCTGGAGCGCCTCGACCGGGGCGGGACGTGCGCGGTCGCCGGCATCCACCTCAGCGACGTCCCGGTGCTGGACTACCGGCGCCACCTGTTCCAGGAGCGCCAGGTTCGGTCGGTGACGGCGAACACGCGCGCGGACGGCGAGGAGTTCCTGACGCTGGCCGCGCGACTGGACGTCGCCGTCACCACGCACACCTACGGGCTGGACGAGGCCGACCACGCCCTGGCCGACCTCGCCGCCGACCGGTTCACCGGGGCGGCCGTCCTCGTCCCGTGAGGGTCAGCGGATGGGTTCGGCGGCGACGTGGGCCCAGGTTTGGGTGAACCACAGTTCGCCGCCGATGACGCGCGGCTTCGCGCCGGTCTTGGGGCCGCCGTCGACCTCGTCCAGCAGGGCCTCGCGGATGCGGTCGGCCGCCGCCTCGTCGCGGGCGCCGGCGAGCCACGGCTCGATGGGGCGCTCCACGGTGAACACGTCCAGCCGGCGGATGCTGCCGCCCGCCGAGGTGATCATCTCGGTGAGCCGGGCGATGGACGGGGTGCCGGGGTGGTCGGGGTCGCGGAGCCGCTCGATCCGGTCGCGCTCGGGGCCGGCGAGGTTGCCGCGCACGAGGTCGGCGACGACCACCCGCCCGTCCGGGCTGCAGACCCGCAGCAGCTCGCGCAGCACGCCGTCGGCATCGCCGACGGTGTAGAGCGAGAACCGGGCGGTGACGAGCGAGAACGCGTTGTCGCGGTAGGGCAGCGCGGTGGCGTCCGCCTTGATCGTCGGACGGTCGGGGCCGGTCGGGTGGGGCCGGTGGTCCTCGCGGGTCGCGGCGGCCGGGAGCGGGTCGCCGTCCGGGCCGCCGTCGCCGGTGATGCGGACCGGGCCGGTGCCGAACTCGACCGTGGACATCCGCCCGGACCCGCCGCCGGGGCGCGCGGGCGGTTCGGGCATCGCGTCCACGGCGGTGACGTGCGCCACCCGGGGTGCGAGCGCCGCGGGCATCGGGCCGCGGCCCCGCGCGACGTCCAGGCAGACGTCGTCGCGGCCGGGTTCGACGAACTCCAGCAGGCGCCTCAGATGCGGGGCGATCGTGCCGCCGCTGCGCTGGACGGCGGGCGCCGGTTGCGGCACTGGTGCACTCCCTCGGCTCGGGCCGGCTCCCCTGGTCGGGCGTCGCCGGGCGGGGCGTGAAGCCGGGTTTCGTCAGATATGACTCACCGCCGGGGGCGGAAGTTCGCACGGCCGCCGCAGATTTCCGCGCCGCGGCTCATCCGCGCAGGTGCTGCCCGTACAGCGCGAGCACGACCAGCACGAACACGATGATCACGGAGACGCGGGTGGGCATGGGCACGCGCATCCGCACCGCGGCCCAGCGCACGCAGAACGCGGCGAGCAGCGACACGACGACGAGGGCGATGATGCCTTCCATGGGTCACCTTCCGAGTGCCGGGGGGAGTGCCGCCTCCCAAGCACGATAGACGTGTAAGGCTTCAGTTACCCGCCGGTTCGGCCCGTGTGCCGCTACCGCTAATCTCGCCTTTGTGGCAGATGTGAAGGAAGTAGACGGCCGGGACAAGCTCGACGCCATGGCGACCAACCTGGCGCGCGGGCGGGTCGCCCTCGGGCTCGCGGCGTTCGCCGCGCCGAAGCTGACCGTGAAGCTGATGGGCATGGGCGGCGGCGCCGACCCGGGCCGCGACTACATGGTGCGGATGTTCGCCGCCAGGGAGCTCGCCCTCGGCGCCGGCTACCTGCTCAGCGGCGACTCCGGGCGCAAGCTGTGGGGACGGCTCGGGCTCGCCGTCGACTCGCTCGATCTCGTCAACGGGCTGAAGACGCGCGGGGCGCTGCCGCTGTGGGTCACCGCCGGGGCCGTGGGCGTCGCCGGCGCCGCCGCCGGGATCGGCGCGGCGAAGGCCGGCGGCGACCTCGTGCGCTGACGTTCCCGCAGGGGCCGGGTGATCCTGTCCGGCCCCTGGGTAGATGTCCCCCGCACGCGGATCTCGGCGGGGGGCGGGGCATGACGACGGCGAAGGACGAGGCGCGGGACGAGCGGGCCATGCCGAAGGGCCGCGACCTCTATGTGATCCTCGGCGCCCTCATGCTCGCCATGCTGCTGGCGGCGCTCGACCAGACGATCGTGTCCACGGCGCTGCCGACGATCGTCAGCGACCTCGGCGGGCTGAACCACCTGTCGTGGGTCGTGACGGCGTACCTGCTCGCCTCGACGGCCTCGACGCCGCTGTGGGGCAAGCTCGGCGACCAGTACGGGCGCAAGCGGCTGTTCCAGACGTCCATCGTCATCTTCCTGATCGGGTCGGCGCTGTGCGGCCTGTCCCAGGACATGTTCGAGCTGATCGTGTTCCGCGCCATTCAGGGGCTCGGCGGCGGCGGGCTGATGGTGCTCGTCGTCGCGATCGTCGGGGACGTGGTGCCGCCCCGCGAGCGCGGCCGGTACCAGGGGCTGTTCGGCGCGGTCTTCGGCGTGTCCAGCGTGTGCGGGCCGCTGCTCGGCGGCTGGTTCGTCGACAACCTGTCGTGGCGCTGGGTGTTCTACATCAACATCCCCATCGGCATCGTCGCGCTGATCGTGATCGCCGCCGTCCTGCACGCCTCGGGGGAGCGGGAGCGGCACCGCATCGACTACCTCGGGACGCTGCTGATCGTCGGCTGGGCGGTCGGGCTGGTGCTGATGACGACCTGGGGCGGGACGCAGTACGCCTGGTCGTCCGCGCCGATCATCGGGCTCGCCGTGGGGTCGGTGGCGCTGATCGTCGTGTGGCTGCTGGTGGAGCGGCGCGCGGCCGAGCCGATCATGCCGCCGGCGCTGCTGGCGAACCCGGTGTTCGCGCTGGGCGCGGCGATCAGCTTCGCGGTCGGCTTCGCGATGTTCGGCGCGCTGACGTTCCTGCCGATCTTCCTCCAGGTGGTGCACGGGGTGTCGCCGACGCTGTCGGGCGTCTACCTGCTGCCGATGATGCTCGGCATGCTGGTCAGCTCGATCGGCTCCGGGCAGCTGATCACCCACTTCGGCCGCTACAAGATCTATCCGGTGGTCGGCACGCCGCTCATCGCACTGGCGCTGTGGCTGTGCTCGGGGCTGAGCGAGAACTCGTCCACGCTGTCGATGAGCCTGCGGTTCGCGCTGCTCGGCTTCGGGCTGGGGCTGGTGCTGCAGGTGCTCGTCATCGCCGTCCAGAACGCGGTGTCGTACCAGGACCTGGGGTCGGCCACGTCCGGGGTCACGTTCTTCCGGCAGATCGGCGGGTCGTTCGGCGTCGCGGTGTTCGGGTCCATCTTCAGCAACCAGCTCGCCACGCACGTCGGCGATCTGGCGCGGGTCCTGCCGCCGGGGTTCGACCCTGCGGCCGTCCAGGGGAATCCCCAGCTGCTCGACCGGTTCCCAGGCGAGGTCAAGCAGGCCGTTCTGCACGCCTATGCGCAGTCGATCGACTCGGTGTTCCTGTGGGCCGTGCCAGTGGCGGCTGCCGCGTTCGTGCTGACGTGGTTCTTGCGCGAGGTCCCGTTGCGGGCGACGTCGCAGACGCACGACTACGGCGAGGGGTTCGGTGCGGCGCCGACCGTCCGTTCGTCCAGGCACGAGATAGAGCGCGCCTTGAGCGAACTCATGCGCAAGGACCCGAAGGCGGCCGAACTCTACGACCGGCTGGCCCTGCTGTGCGGGGTGGACCTGCCGGCGGGCAGCGTATGGGCGCTGTGCCGCATCGCCAAGGACGGCACAGTCGGACGGCAGGAACTCGCCGACCGGGCTGGGGTCACGATGGAGCACGGCCGCCCGTACGTCGACCGGCTGGTCGCCGCCGGGTACGTCGAGCGGAGCGACACGACCCTCGCCATCACCACATCCGGCCAGGCCGTCGCCGAGCGCCTCTTCGCCGCCCGCCGCGCGGGCCTCGCCCGGCACGTGGACGGCTGGGCGCCCGAGGAGCACCCGGAGCTGGCCGACCTGCTGACGCGGCTGGCGCACGCGTCCGTCGGCGACGACGAGGACGGCGAGATTTTGCGCCGCCCGCCGGCCGCCGCCGTCCGCGAGGCCTAGCCACGGGCGGCGGCGCGGGACCGGAGACTCAGCTCACATGGCGTTGCGCCATGATGGATGTAATCTCATACTGACTAACCGAATCTCACTCGGTTTCGGGACGGAACCCCACAACTTGGAGGCGCAGTGGCCGAGGCGTACATCGTCGGCGCGGTCCGTACCCCCGTCGGTACCAAGAAGGGCGCACTGAAGGACGTCCACCCCGCCGACCTCGGGGCCCACGTGCTCAAGGAGCTCGTGAACCGCACCGGCGTCGACCCTTCCGCGGTCGAGGACAACATCATGGGCTGCGTCATGCAGGTCGGCCCGCAGGCCCTGGACGTCGCGCGCACCGCGTGGCTGTCGGCCGGGCTGCCGGACACCGTGCCCGGCGTGACCATCGACCGCCAGTGCGGGTCGTCCCAGCAGGCGATCCACTTCGCCGCGCAGGGCGTCCTGTCCGGCACCCAGGACCTGGTCGTCGCCTCCGGCGTCGAGCAGATGGCCAAGGTGCCGATGGGCTCCAGCATCGTCCAGGGGATGGACTTCCCGTACGGCGAGGGCTGGGCCGAGCGCTACGGCATGCAGGAGATCTCCCAGTTCCGCGGCGCCGAGCTGATGGCCGAGAAGTGGGGCCTCACCCGCGAGGACCTGGAGAAGTTCGCGCTGGAGAGCCACCAGCGCGCCGCCAAGGCCATCGAGGCCGGCTACTTCGACCGGGAGATCGCGCCGCTCGCCGGTCTTTCCAAGGACGAGGGCGCCCGCCCCGACACCACGCTGGAGAAGATGGCGGGGCTGAACGTCCTGCGCGAGGGCGGCGTGATCACCGCGGCCGTCGCCTCGCAGATCTCCATCGGCGCGTCCGCGCTGCTCATCGCCTCCGAGGAGGCCGTCAAGCGGCACAACCTGACCCCGCGCGCCCGCATCCACACCCTCGCGGTGTGCGGCTCGGACCCGGTCTACATGCTGACCGGCCCGATCCCGGCGACCGAGAAGGCCCTCGCCAAGTCCGGCCTGAAGATCGACGACATCGACGTCTTCGAGGTCAACGAGGCGTTCGCCCCGGTCCCGATGGCGTGGGCGGCCGACACCGGCGCCTCGCTGGACAAGACCAACCCCAACGGCGGCGCCATCGCGCTCGGCCACCCGCTCGGCGCCACCGGCGGCGTGCTGATGACCAAGCTCCTGCACGAGCTGGAGCGCACCGGCGGCCGCTACGGCCTGCAGACCATGTGCGAGGGCGGCGGCCAGGCCAACGCCACCATCATCGAGCGTCTCTGACGATCTCGCCGCGTAGTCTGCCCCTGGAGCCCCGCTCCGGGGGCAGACGCCGTTCCCGACCGGGATGAGGGGCATGTACGAGACGATCATCTACACGGCGGACGAGCGGATCGCGCGGATCACGCTGAACCGGCCGGAGGCGCGCAACTCGCTCAGCGATCAGATGATCGACGAGCTGCTCGACGCGTTCGACCGGGCGAAGGCGGATTCCGGCGTCCGGGTGATCGTCCTGACCGGCGCCGGCGACCGGGCCTTCTGCGCGGGCGCCGACCTCGGCGGCCTCGGCCGGGCCCAGGCGGACGGCCGCTCGGTCGCCGACGCCTCCGCCGTCCGCGAGAGCGCGCCGTTCCGCCTGTTCACGGCGTTCCCCAAGCTCGGCAAGCCGATCATCGCGCGGCTCGCCGGGCACGCCGTCGCGGGCGGGCTCGGCCTGGCCGCCGCCTGCGACCTGGTGATCGCCGCCGATGACGTCAAACTCGCCACCCCCGAGGTCAACGTCGGGCTCTGGCCCATGATGATCATGGCGATCATCAACCGGAACGTCGCGCCCAAGCACGCGTTCAAGCTCTACTACACCGGCGCCCGCGTCACCGCCGCCGAGGGCCGCGACATCGGGCTGGTCACCGAGGTCGTCCCGCGCGCCGAGCTGGACGCCCGGGTGGACGAGCTGGCCCGCACCATCGCGTCCAAGAGCCCCCTCGGCCTGCGCCGGGGCCGCGACGCCTTCTTCGCGATCGAGGGCCGCCCGCTGGAGGACCAGGTGGCCCACCTGCTGGGCGAACTGGTCGAGCTGGCCGCCACGGAGGACGCCAAGGAGGGCATCACGGCCTTCCTGGAGAACCGCTCCCCGGACTTCCGGGGCCGCTGACCCCCGGAGCGCGCGAGACCGCCGACTGTCGGAGGCGGTGCCTAGGGTCGCCTCCCATGGACCTTCGACTTTCGGGACGGCGGGCACTGGTCACGGCGAGCAGCGGCGGCATCGGGGCGGCGGTGGCCGCGCGGCTGGCCGCCGAGGGCTGCGCGGTGCTGGTCCACGGCCGGGACGAGGGCCGCGCGACGGAGGTCGCCGACGCCGTGCGCGCCACCGGCGGGGAGGCCGGGGTGGTGCTGGGCGACCTCACCGACGACGCGGCCGCCGCCGAGGTGGCCGAGCAGGCCCGGCAGTGGGGCGTGGACGTCCTGGTCAACAACGCCGGTCCGGTCGCCGAGCACGACTGGGACACCGCCGACCCCTCGATCTGGCTCGACACCGTCAACGGCAACGTCGTCTCGGCGGTGCGGCTGATCCGCGTCCTCGCACCGCCGATGCGCGAGCGCGGCTGGGGGCGCATCGTCAACGTCGGGAGCCGCGGCGCGACCACGCCCCAGCCGAACCTCGTCGACTACTCCGCCGCGAAGGCCGCCGTGGTCAACATGACCACCAGCCTCGCCCGGCACCTCGCCGGGTCCGGCGTCACGGCGAACACCGTCAGCCCCGGAGTGGTCGTCACCGCCGGCATGCGGAAGCTGTTCGAGGACCGGGCGGCGGCGCAGGGCCGTCCCGCCACGTGGGACGAGCTGGAACCGGAGATCCTCGCCGACTACGCGGCCAACCCCAGCGGGCGGCTCGGCACCGAGGACGACATCGCCGCCGCCGTCGCCTTTCTCGCCAGCCCGCTGGCCGGCTACATCAACGGCATCGACCTGCGCGTGGACGGCGGTATCACCGGCGTGCCGTAAGGCGCCGGTGACTGTCCGGGTGTGGCAGCACCCTTGCCGTGCTCATGATCGTTCCCCGACACTGGGAGGCCGCCCCCCGAAGGAGAGCTACCGAGCGTGCGTCCCAAGCTTCCCGGCCTCCGCACCGTCGCGGGCCGCGTCCTGGCCCTGTCCGCCCTGGCGCTGGTGGCGCTCGGCGTCCTGGTCGCCGCGCTGACCACCGGAGCCGGGCACGCCCGCGACGGGCTCCAGGCGCTCGGGCACCGGGAAGGCCCGATGGTCGTCGCCACCAGCGACATGTACCTCGCGCTCAGCGACATGGACGCGCAGGTCACCAACGTGCTGCTGACCGGCGGCGAGGACGGCTGGCTCTGCGACCCCGAAGACGCGGCCAGCGCCTGCGAGCGCAGCGGCGAGCGGCAGGCCTACGACATCCGGCGCGAGGACGCCCAGTCGGCCGCGCTGCAGGCGGCCCTGCTCGCGGGGGGCGAGGACAAGCGGCAGCAGACCGTCCAGTCGGTGCTGGACGGCCTGCACACCTACGACCAGCACGTCCAGGCGGCGATGGAGGCCGGGCGGCGGCGCGCGGCCCCGACCGCCGCGCTGCCGCCGGAGGGCGTCCGGCAGTACCGGGCCGCGACCGAGCTGATGACGCGGGACCTGCTGCCGAAGGCCTACAACCTCACGCTGGACGGCGCGGCGGACGTCGACACCGCCTACCGGGACGAGCACGCCGCCGTCAGCGCGGGCCGGTACCTGGTCCTCGGCGCCGGGATCGCGCTCCTCGCCGCGCTGGGCGCCCTCCAGGTGTACCTGGCGCGGCGGTTCCGGCGGCTGCTCAGCCTGCCGCTCGCCGCCGCGCTCGCCGGGGCGCTGGTGCTGACGGTCGCGGGCGCGTCGCTGCTGGCCACCGAGGCCGACCACCTGCGGGCGGCGAAGGCGTCGGGCTTCGACCCCGTCCTGACCCTCACGCGCGCCCGCGCGATCGGCAAGGGCCTCGACACCGACCGGGCCCGCCAGCTCCTCGACCCCGGCCAGGCCGACCGCTACGACCAGATGTATCTGGAGAAGTCCCAGACGATCCTCTACATCAGCGGCGCGACGAGCCTCGCCGCCTACTACCGCGAACTCGACGACCTGCTGGCCGGAAGCAAGCGGACCGTCGACTTCGGCGGGTTCTACGGCACCCGCGCCCGCAGCACCGCCGACACCCGCGCGCTCCTGGACAGCTACCGCAAGTACCAGGACCACGACCGCGCCGTCCGCATCCTCGCCGAGGCAGGCCAGCGCGCCGCCGCCGTCCGCGTCCATCTGGACCCGCGCTGGGCGCCCCTGCCCCACCCCGTGTTCCGGGCGCACGACCAGGAGCTGGACGCCCGGATCAGCCACCACGACTTCCTCCGCACGCGCGGCGTGGCCGACGGCGACAAGGCCCTGGAGCCGTGGGACTGGCTGCCGGTCGCCGCGGCGCTGGCCCTCGCCGCGCTCATCGTGGCCGGCGTCTGGCCGCGCCTGTCGGAATACCGCTGACACCGAAAGACGGGAGCCCTCCGTGCATGCCGCCCGCAGCACGCTCACCTTCGCCGCGACGGCCGCCCTCGCCGGGCTGTCCGCGCTGATCCTGGCGGCGACCGTGGTGGCGGCGCCGCTGGTGGACGGCGCCGACGAGCCGCCGTCCATCACCGACCGGGACACCCTGGTCATCGGGGTCAACGACGACCGTCCGGGCCTCGCCCTGAAAGCCCCGGACGGCTCGCTGAAGGGCTTCGACATCGACGTCGCGACCTACGTCGCCGGACAGCTCGACGTCGCGCCGAAGGACCTGACGTTCAAGCCGCTGGCCTCGAACGAGCGCGAGAGCGCCCTGCGCCGGGGCACGGTCGACATGGTGATCGCGACCTACTCGATCACGCCCGAACGCAAGGACAAGGTCACCTTCGCCGGGCCGTACTACGTCGCGCACCAGGACATCCTCGTCCGGCAGGGCGACCGCACCATCAAGGGCGTGCGCGACCTGCGCGGCAAGAAGCTCTGCCAGGTCTCCGGGTCGAACTCCTGGCGGCGGGTGACCGAGGAGCGCAGGGTCCTCGCCGAGCTCGTCTCGGCGGGCTCCTACGCCGAGTGCGTGAAGTCCCTGACCGCCGGACGGCTGGACGCCGTCTCCACCGACGACCTGATCCTCGCCGGGTACGCGGCGCTTCCCCGCTCCGGCGTCACCGTGGTGAACGCGCCGTTCTCCGACGAGCGCTACGGCATCGGCCTGCGCAAGGGCGACGTGAGCGGCTGCCGCGAGGTCAACCGCATCCTGACCGGCATGTACCAGAACGGCGCCGCCGAGACGCTCCTCGACCAGTGGTTCGCCACGTCCGGGTTGAACATCGCCATCACCGTCCCCCAGTTCGAGGGCTGCACCTGAGAACGCCGCCGCGATGACCGATCCTGACCCCGACCCGCGGTTCGGGGAGCTGAGCGCGGCCGAACGCGGGCTCATCGAAGCCGCCGCCACCGGCGCCCGGGCCGACGTCCGGGCCGCCGGGACGGACGCCGACCGCCAGGTGCGCGCCGCCCTGCTGGCCGAGCTGCTGACGGGCGAGCGGGCACCGGAGGGTGGGCGGCCGAGGGCGCTGAAGCTGCGCGGGGCGCGCATCGCGGGCGCGCTCGACCTGGAGGCGGCCGAGCTGGCGTGCCCGCTGCTGCTGGCCGACTGCCACTTCGACGAGCCGCTCGTCCTCAGCGAGGCGACCGCGCCGTCCGTGCGCCTGCCCGGCTGTCGCGTTCCGGCGCTCATCGCCGACCAGCTGCGGACGACCGGCAACCTGGAGCTGAACCGGGGCTTTACGACCGAGCGAATCCGCCTCGCGGGAGCCGACATCGGCGGGACGGTCGATCTGAGCGATGCCGTCTTGCGCGCCCCAGGCACCCCTTCCCTGGTCGCCGATGGGCTTACGGTCGCGCGAGACATGCTCTGCCGGAACCTCACCGTCCACGGCGAGGTGCATCTGCGCGGGGCTGCCATCAACGGCACCTTGGCGTTGGACGGCGCCCACCTGGACGCACCCGGAGCCGCCGCGCTGGCCGCCGCCCGACTCACGGTCGGGCACGACGCCTTCTGCCGCGACCTGTCCGCCAACGGGGAAGTGCGGCTCCCGGGTACGCGCATCGGCGGCAGGCTCGATCTGACCCGCGCGCACCTGGCCAACCCTGGCGCCGACGCGCTCACCGCCGACCGCCTGGCCGTGGACGACGGTGTGCTGGCCGAGGGCCTGACGGCCGACGGGGAGATCCGGCTCACCGGCGCCCGCATCGACGGGACGCTGGTCCTGGCGGGCGCCCGCCTGACCAACCCCGGCGCGCGGGCGCTGAGCGGCGAAGGGCTCGTCGTCGACCAGGACGTGCACGCGACCGGCGGCTTCCGTGCCGAGGGCGAGGTCCAGCTCGTCCGCGCCCGGATCGGCGGCGCGCTGAACCTGGACGACGCCGTGCTCGCCGACCCCGACGGCCAGGCGCTGACCGCTGACGCGCTCACCGTCGAGCAGTCCGTGTACGGCCGCCGCCTGTCGGCCGAGGGGGAGGTCCGCCTCGTCGGGGCCAGGATCGGCGGAGTGGCCGACTTCAGCGGGGCGCGGCTCGCCAACCCCGGACGCCGCGCGCTGTACGCGGTGCGGCTCAGCGTCGACGGCGACCTGATGTGCCGCCGAGGGTTCACCGCCGAAGGCGGGCTCCAGCTCTCCGGCGCCCGCGTGGGCGGCCACATCGAACTGGCCGACGCCGTCCTCACCAGGCCCCGCCGCCAGGCGCTCGACCTGGGCTACGCGACGGCGCAGGCGCTCATCCTCCGGCCCCGGCAAGCCCCCGAAGGGCTCATCAACCTCACCGGTACGCAGGTCGGAATCTACGAGGACGACCACCGGACATGGCCCGCCACGCTCCTGCTGCAAGGCTTCACTTACGACACGCTGACCGGTGAGGCGGACGTCCGGTCGCGGCTGCGCTGGGCGTCCCGCCATCGTGGCGGCTACACCCCGCAGATCTACGACCAGCTCGCCGCCGCCTACCGGCGCACCGGCCACGAGAGGACCGCCCGGCAGGTCGCCATCGCCAAGCAGTGGCGCCGCCGCACGGTGCTGAGGGCGCCCGGCAAGCTGGCGAACTGGCTGCTGTACCTGACCGTCGGCTACGGCTACCGCACCTGGCTGGCCGCCCTCTGGCTGGCCGCCCTCCTCGTGCTCGGCACCCAGGTCTTCGACCCCGATCAGATGACGAAGGCCGCGACGACCGCTCCGTCCTTCAGCGCCCTCGGATACACCCTCGACGTGCTGCTGCCCATCGGAGACCTCGGCCAGCAGAAGGCATGGCAGCCCGGCGGCGCGGCCCAGTACTGGTCGTGGGCCTTCACGGCGGCCGGCTGGATCCTGGGCACCGCCGTGGTCGCCGGTCTGACCGGCGTCCTCAAACGCGACTGACGGCGGAAGGCCCGGCCCCGGTCGCCCGAAAAACCGCAGGAAGAACGGGACCGGCGTCGGTAGGGTCGCGGCATGATCTTCGGACCGGCCGTCGACGTCCGTCCCCTGTTCCCGCGCGAGCGGCAGGCCATGCTCGACCTGCTCCGGGCCCTGACACCCGCCGAGTGGGCCACGCCGACGGTGTGCCCCGGCTGGGACGTCCACGACGTCGTCAGTCACGTCCTCAACGACTACATGCGGCGCCTGTCCGGCAGCCGCGACGGGTACGGCGGCGCGGTGTTCGCCGATGACGAGACGCTTCCCGGCTACCTGGCGCGCACCAACGACGAGTTCGTCCGGGCGTCCCGGCAGCTGAGCCCGCAGCTGATGATCGAGCTGCTGGACGATCTGGGGCCGCGACTGGACGCCATGTGGGCGTCCCGAGACCTCCATGCCGCCGCCGACCTGAACGTCTCCTGGGCCGCCGACGACGTAGACAGCCCGGCCTGGCTGGACATCGGCCGCGAATACACCGAGTTCTGGGTCCACCAGCAGCAGGTGCGCGACGCGGTCTCCGCACCGGGCGCCCTGGAACCCGATCTCATGGCCCCAGTGCTCGACCTCTTCGCGCGGGGCCTGCCGCATGCCCTGCGCATGCACGACCGTCCCGAAGGCAGCACGGCCCACTTGGAAGTGCTCGGCCCGGCGGGTGGCCGGTGGACCGTGGCTCGGCAGGACGGGCGATGGCGGATGGCCGAGCCCCACGGCGAGCCGTCCGCACACGTCTCCATGGACCAGGACGCCTTCTGGCGGCTGGCGACCAGGGGCATCACCGTGGATCAGGCCCGCGAGCGCTCGACGGCGTCCGGCGACGCCGACCTCACCGCGTCCATCACGGCCCTGCTCGCGGTCATCGCCTAACCCGCCTGGGACGCACGCATGCGCATCGGTGTGATCGGGCTGAGCAGAGGGCTGCACCTGGCGGTCTGGGCCCGGCGGCTAGGCATGGAAGTGGCGGCCGCCTGTGACAGCGACACCGTGCGACGGGAGGCCGCCCGCCCAGAACTGCCCGGCGTGATCCACCCAGAACGTCCCGTCCCGGATGGTCTTCCTGGTGAAGCGGTTCATTCGGGTACTCCGATCAGGGCGTGGGCGATGTGGTCGCCAAGGTGGGGCAGCCAGTCGGGCCGTGCGTTGCCGAGCAGGTGGTCGCCGTGCGGGACGGACAGGTAGGTGCCGTGCGGCGCGAGACGGGCCAGCGGCTCCCCGTTCGTCACGCCGGGGATGACGTCCTGTTCCCCGTCCACGACGAGCAGCGGGGCGGTGACGCGGGGTGCGAGGTCTGTCAGGTCCACCTGGCGGGCGAACTCGCTGGCCGCGCCGGGGCCGCCGGTGCGTCCGGCCATGATGTCCCTCACCGGTGGCGGCAGTTCGTCCCAGTCGAGGCGGAAGGGGCCGCTGACGGTGGCGACCGCCGCCACGCGCGGTTCCAGCGCCGCCGTGCGCGCGGCGAAGTAGCCGCCCAGGCTGAGGCCGACGAGCCCGACGCGGGCGACGCCGAGGGCGTCGATGACCCGGCCGACGACCTGCTCGTAGTCCGGTCTGAGGGGCGTCGTGGCCGCGAGTGCGCCCTGCCCGGGGCCGTCCATCGCGAACACCGCCAGTCCTCTGGCCAGCAGCGCGGCCGTCAGGTCGAGGAACTCTTCCTTGGCCGAGTCCAGGCCGGGGACGACGACCACGGTGGCGGGCGCGTCGGCGGGGCCGCGCAGCCAGCCGGTGAATTCCTCGCCGCCCACCCGTCGGCCGCTGGGCTCCAGCAGCGTGATCGCCCTGCTCAGGGCACGGTCCGCGGCGGCGGCGGCACGGGCGGCCTCCGGGTACGGCGCCAGGGTGGCCAGGTGGAACCACCGGGCCGCCATCAGCAGGTGCTCGCCCGCGGAGACGGGCGAGTCCGCTTCCTCCGCGCGCTGGAGGTGGGCGTGCCCGGTGCGCGTGAAGGCCGGGCCCCAGTCGGCGACGGAGGCGAGGCCATCGGTGACGCGACGGTACTCGTGGGGGTCGACGCCCGCGCCGGTGGCGCGCGTCCACTGCGCGGCGGCGAACTCGGTGACGCTCACATCGCTCCTTCGGTCAGCAGGGCGGCCTTGCCGCGTATCCGGCGCTCGCGGAGGTCGACCAGGGTGGCGGCGGTCTCGGTCCAGTCGGCGGTCCGGCCGATCTCCGGGTGCAGCCGGTCCTGTTCCACCAGGCGCACCAGGGCCGCGAGGTCGCAGCCGTAGGGTGCGCCGGCGTAGTGGAAGTGCTGGATGGCGACCCGCTCGGGTCCGTTCAGGAGATCGAAGAAGTCGAGGGTCGCCGGGGTGTGGCTCGCCTGCCCGAACCAGACGAGCAGCCCGCCCGGACGCACCTTGGACAGGGCGGCCGGCAGTGCCGGGCCGCCCGTCGACTCCAGGACGACGTCGAACGGCCCCCGGGCCGCCGCGACGGCGTGCACCACCAGCGCGCCCATCTCCGCGAGCCGCTCGCCGCGCACCGGCGTGGCCGTCACCGCGGTCAGTTCGGCTCCCGCTCCGACGGCCAGTTCCGCGACGTAGTGGCCGACCCCGCCCGAGGCACCGGTCAGCAGCACCCGCCGTCCCGCCAGGGAACCGGCCGTGCGCAGCAGCCGCAGGGCGGTGATCCCGGCCAGCGGCAGGGCGGCCGCCCGGACGCCGTCGACGCCGTCCGGCAGCACCGCGAGCGAGTGCGTGGGAACGGCGGCGTACTCGGCCCAGCCGCCCTGCCCCGGATGCCCGACCACGCGGGCGCCCGCGCGGGGGCCCGAGCCGTCGGCCGCGGCCTGCACGACGAGCCCCGCGATGTCCTTGCCGGGCAGCAGCCCCGCCCGCGGGTTCTCCAGGAGGAACGTCTCGCCCCGGTTCGGCGCGAACGCCTCGACCCTGACCAGTGCCTCACCGGGCTCCGGGACGGGCTGGGGAGCCTCGGCGAAGGCGACCGGCCGCGCCGCGTCCCCCGTCGGAATCAGTCTTCGCATGCCGCGAATGCAACCCCCGCGGCCGCCCCGTGATCCAACAACGGCCGGAAGTATCCGACAACTTTCGGTTGTCACCTATGGTGAGGGCCATGGACCTCGACCTGGCGCAGGTACGTGCCTTCGTCCGCGCCGCCGAGGAACTGCACTTCGGACGGGCCGCCGGGACGCTCGCCATCTCCCAGCAGGCACTGTCCAAACGGATCGCGCGGCTGGAATCGCTGCTCGGGACGCGGCTGTTCCAGCGCGGCGGCAACGGGATGCTCCTCACCGAGGCCGGACGGCGGTTCCTCCGGCCGGCCCGGCAGACCCTCGCCGCCGCGGATGCCGCCGTCGCCGCTGCCATCGGGACGGACCGTCCGCTGCGCGTCGACGTCTGGGGCCACCTCTACGCGCCGATGCGGACGCTGGCCCAGGTCGCCGGGCCGGCCGGGAACCTGGAGTTGGGCCACGGCCGTGATCTGCCGTCGGTGGCGGCGGCCCTGCTGCACGGCGACATCGACGCCGCCTTCGGCCGCGTCCACCCTCCGCTGCACGCCGGGCTGGCGCACCGCCTCGTCCGCCTCGAACCGGTGGACGCCGTACTGAGCACCGGCCACCCGCTCGCCGCCGAACCGGCGCTGCGACCGGACCAGCTGTGCGGCAGCGTGCTGTGGGCGCCCGGCGCGCTGGACCGGCTCGACTTCCTCCACCAGTTCGCCGACCGGTTCGACATCCAGGACAGGGCCGCGAGCATCAACCTGGGCCCCGTCCACTTCCTCACCGAAGTCGCCGCCGACCCGCGACGCTTCTCGCTGCTGCCCGCCGACGTGCCCCTGCCGGAGATCCCCGGGCTGGCGTCCGTCCCGCTGGTCGACCCGACGCTGCTGTACGCCTGGTCGCTGCTGTGGCGCACCGGCAACGGCCACCCGGGCTTGGACGGCCTCACCGCCGCCTGCGCCGCGGAAGCCGGACGGAGCCGATGGCTGGAATACGACCCGACCCGCGACTGGCTCCCCGAACCCCCAACGAACCGTCCCCCTCCGGCACCGGGAACGAACGCCATTGAGCACACCGCCCCCTGAGTCGGCACCGCCGCTTGGTGCTCACCCGCCCGTCGCCCGCCCGCCATGGCCAACGATCATGGCGGGCCGCTGCCGCATCTGGGTGCCGACCGGACTCGTCGTCCTCGTCGGTCCACCGGCCTCGGGCAAGACCAGCTTCGTTCGGGCGCTGATCGCGCACCGGCAGATCGACGCGCAAGCCGTGGTGTCCAGCGACGAGATCCGCGCGGAGCTTCTCAGCACCTCACCCGCACAGGCGAAATCCGACGAGGCGGAAGCACGGATCTTCGAGGAACGCGACCGCAGGATCGTCGCCAGGCTCGCCGCCGGGCGCAGCGCAGTCGCCGAGTCGACGAACGTCACGCCGCAGGCACGTGCACGACTCATCGCCATCGCCAGGCGTTTCAACGCCCCGGTGACCATGCTGCGATTCGACCCGGACGTCACCGACCTTCTCCAGCAGTACACTGAGCGAGGCCGCACGGACCTCGCCGCCGCGGACATCCGTGCCTACGCCGCCATCATGAGCCGGGACGCGGGTGCCGACCAGCTCCGCTCCGAGGGCGCGACCAGCGTCCACGATGTCCCCGGACGTCGCCAAGCGACCACGCCCGCCGAAGCCGCCGCGCACTTCTCCTTCGTCTGACACATGCGACGTGTCAGACCCGCCCTCCGACACTCGTCCACGAACGCCCGCGTAGCAGCACGTCGTGATCAAGAGGTGGCGCGGACCTGGCCGACCGACGGGCCGTGCCGCCTCGTCACCACCGGAACCTGCTCAGCGAACGTGCGCCGTTCACACGCAGTGTTATCGCAGGAGAACCGGCTCACTTCCAGGACGATCAGAACCGGTCTGCCGCCCCGTAGCCAAGATCGTCCAGGGGTGGAGAGTTGATGCCGAGGGATCGGCAGGCCTTGCCGCCCGCGATGACGCACCCGCTCGCGGATGGGTCATTCTGTTCTGTGCTGTCGGTGAATTCGGGCAACTCCGGCATCGAGGTCGACGGAATTCGTGGGTGGCGCGCCGTCGTACTCGTCGTCGCGGAGCATGTAGTCGATCTCGCGTTGCTCCTGCTCCAGGCGTTTCGAGCCGTAGAACATGGCCGTCAGCTCTTCGAGGCCGGCCGCCGATGCCGACCTGTCGGACTTGTGCACACCGCGCGCCCACCGCCAGAGCCGTTCGACCATGAACACCACGATCAGCAAGACCACCAACGGCCATGCCAGCGTCCCATCCATGATCGGTCAACGCGTCTTTGCGGCGTTTGGTTGCCTCCGGACGAGGGCAACCCGCGCGACGCCGTCGTCATGACCGTCCGGCTGTCGACCGGTGCGCCGGCCGAGTCCGTGCGGGCGGCAGGCGAACTGTCTTGGTCCGTCCGCGTCCGCGCACCGTGGAGCACGGCGACCCCCGCGAATCCCGGTCCCGCCCGCGATGAACGAACGCGTCACTCCTCGTCCTGCACCGGGTGAGAGAAACCGCCGCTCTTGATGGACAGGACCAGCCGCCTCACAGCGTTTCGCCCGAACCGGAGGACGGGCCCATCGGGGTCGGTACTGTCCCGGACGCCCAGAGTGGTGCCAAGGTTGGCGAGTTCGACGCATTGGCCAGTGTCACCGCCGCTGTAGCTGCTCTTGCGCCAGCTGGGGTATGGCCCGTGCTTCATGGGTCCTCCGACAGTGATGAGATCGGCCCGCACTTCGATGTTGTGCCTCCGGGGGACGGATGGCGAGGTTTGCTGTGGCAGGGAGCGGCCGAAAAAGCGGAAAAGCCCCCTCCGGAGAGGGGGCCTGGATCATGGGCAACCTGTCGGCGAACAAGATCCCTGCGATCCGCACATGGGCGCCCGCGGACTGCACGCTTACCTGCGGTGGCGCAACGTCGACGCCCGCCATTCCGACGTCCTGGCCGCCCAACGCCGCGAACGCGCCCGCATCCGCAGCGAACGACAACGACGCTGGCGCCGCCCGCGCACCCGGGGCAGCGTGATCGCACCGGCGAACGTTCGTGGGCACCGTACTAGCGGCTCGTGCCATGGAACGCGTCGATGCCCTTGCGCCAGGTGGTGTCGAGATCGGCGTCAGGTGGGAAGCGTTGATTGAGTTCGAGGATGACCATGCCGTGCGCGAAGGCCCAGGTGGCCCGTGCGCGTTCGTGGTCACCGCCGGTGGCGTCGAGGAGCGGCATGGCGGCCGCCTCCTCGACGCCGGGGGTGAGCAGGTCGCGGCGCAGAGGCCGCTCGGCCATCAGCCGGTAGAGGTTCGGCTGGCGGCGCGCGAAGTCGCGGTATGCGACGGTGAGGGCGGCGATCGGATCGTCGGAACGCTGGACGGCCTGCGCGAACAGTTCGGCCTGCTCCTCGAAGCCGACCGAGATCAGCGCCGCCTCCAGTGCCTGCTTGTCGCGCAGGTGCTCGTAGATGGAGGAGGCGCGGATCCCGAGTTGGGCGGCGAGGCGACGCATCGACAGCGCATCGGGGCCCTCCTGCTCGAGGAGCTGCCGCGCGGTCTGCACGATCTCCCGGGCTCGGGGGGTGAGCCGGCTCAGTACGTGGGAAGCCATCCGTCCCGCCTTTCCAGGATGCCCTAACGGTGTTAGGTTAGCGTCCTAACGCCGTTAGGGAGAGAGATGTCGACGATGCCCGCTCCTGCCCACTCCAGTCACCTCAAGACCGGCACCGGCTCCGCGCGGATCCGTGACCGCGTCGCACGGGCCCTGCTCGTCCTCGCCGCTGCCGGCGCCGTCGCCGCGGTGGCCGGCGCAGTGGGCGACGTCGCGGACGCCGGACCGGCCACACGCATGGTCGAGACCTGGCGCATGCTCGGCTTCGGTGTCTTCGCGGGCGTGTTCCTGCTGCTGGGCTACCGGCCCCGGCTCTACGCGGGGATCTGGGAGCTGGCCATCCTCAACAAGCTCGGCCTGACACTGGCCGCCCTGTCCTTCGGCAGCGGGACCGACGGCGCCGACGCGGTGCTGATCGCCGACGGAGTGGTCACGCTCATGCTGCTGGCCGCGTATGTCCTCAGCCGGGGCTGGACGGCCTGGTCGACCTCAAGGGCTCAACAGGCACGGTGAGCACCTCGGCTGCGAGGATGGCGGCCTGCCCTCGGCTCCGCACCCGGTGGCCTTGAGGAACCGCGCCGCAACCGGCGCAGCGGCCTCGGCGCCCGATGCCGGCTGCGAAATGCACGCTCCTGGGGAGGTCGCCGCCATCGGTGACATACGCGGCGCGCTTGCCGGCGGCCACCCAGGCCAGCGCCAGCGTCGTGGATACGACGCGCGGCCGGAAACATTCGATGAATTTCGGGTGGGCCAGCAGATCCACGGCCCGGATTCCCGGCGCGCTTGGGAATGGCGGATCCAGGTTGACGTCCATCAGACGGGTGGCGGGCGTGGGCGTCAGCGGTGCGTCGCCGGCCTTGTCATGCCACGTTGATGGCCACCAGCATGTTGCCGACGGCGTAGTTCAGCGTGCCGCACAGGGGATCCGCCAGCCACTGGCGCACAGCGTCGGCGGCGCCCTGCTGTCCGCCTTCCTCGCCGAACACCGCGTCATCGGGCCGCGCGGCGCGGATGACGCCGAGGATCGCCTATTCGGCCTCCACATCGGCGGCGGTGGCAAAGTCCCCGGCACCCTTGTCAATGCGGTCGAGCCGCTGGCCGTACATGTCGCGGACCACGTCCCCTGCCGGCCCGCGCCCCGGCTATCGCGACTGCGGCATCGTCGGAGCTCGCGTATGAGTTGATCACGCTGTGCAGACTAACGAGGCGAAGCTACCGCCCCGGCAAACGTTCCCGGTCAGAGCACTAGCGGTCGAGTTCGCCGGTCTTGATGCGGTTGAGGAGTTCGGTCATGGCGTCCCGTCCGAGGTGGAGGACGGGCCCGTCGGGGTCGGTGCTGTCGCGGATGTCCGTGGTCGTGTTGAGGCTGGCGAGTTCGACGCAGGTGCCGCCCTCCTGGCTGGTGTAGCTGCTTTTGCGCCAGGTGGGGTGTGGGCTGTCCTTCATGGGTCCTCCGGCAGTGCGAGGTTGGTCCGCACTTGTATGTTGTGGTTTCAGGGGACGGATGGCGAGGGTTCGCTGTGCTGCTGAGCGGCCGAAAAAGCGGTAAAGCCCTCTCCGGAGGGGGAGCCGCTTAACGGTCCAGCGCCCGCGAGCCGTACGCCGGTGTCCTCAGTGTGTGGACGGTCGCTTCGTCGCCCGGAGGTCAGGGTTCGCTTACTGGCGGTCCACTGTGCAGTTGTACCTACATGACTGGCGTGCGCGCGGGGTGTACTCGTCCGGGCGCTTCGTCGCGCCGGTCCGGGCCGCCCGGCCCGTGGGGCGGGGACGAGTGGGAGGCGGTAGATCCCATGGAGACCGAACTCATCGTGGGAATGATCGGGGCTGTCGCCACGGTTTCCGGCGCCGTCATCCAGCGGAGCTGGCACTGGCGCGGCAACCGGGTTCCGCATGGGGGCGAGGCGACGGAGTTCGGACGTTTCCGGGAGGACGCGTCCTTCAGCGTCGACGAGGTCGTCAAGGTCCTCGACCTGCGCCGGTCGCCCGGCGAGCCGGGGGTGACGGTTCTCACCGACACCTATCTCGTGCGCCGGAACGCCGAGAAGGGCAACGGGCTCGTCTCCTTCTACGGGACGAGCGGCACGCTGGAGGCGCGGTGCGTCTCCCATCCCGGCGCCGGGCACGAGTTCGGCCCGATCGAGTCGCAGCACATGCCGGTCAACTGCGCGATGGGCGTCGACCTGCGCGGGCTCGCGATGGACGCCGTGGTGCGCGTCATCAACGAGGTGACCTTCACGGGGGCCTACGACCGGGTGCCTCTGGAGAACTTCGAGACCCACATCGACCGTCCGACCCTGGCGCTCGTCTTCGTCCTCCTGCTGCCCGAGCGGCACCCGGCCGACGACATCACCGGGTTCGTGCAGACCGGGCGGAGGACGGAGAAGAAGACCGACCGGGAGAACGGCCCGATCCTGGTGAGCGGAGGTACCGTCGCCCACTGGCGGATCGTTCCGGACAAGGGCCGCTGGCTTCCCGCCGAGGCCCGGTACCGCGTCGAGTGGCATTGGCGGCCGGCGACCGGCGGCGGCCGCGAGCTCCACAGGGCCGCCGCCGATGAGGAGATGTGAACGCCCGCGAACGCGAGGAGAGAGATGGCCGGCCCCATTGGACTGGACGCGATTCCCGGCGAGGTCGGCCACTGGAAACCCGCCAGGACATACCCCGACCTCTATCCCGGC
The DNA here is from genome assembly GCF_013364275.1 of Actinomadura sp. NAK00032. Classification (NCBI taxonomy): domain Bacteria; kingdom Bacillati; phylum Actinomycetota; class Actinomycetes; order Streptosporangiales; family Thermomonosporaceae; genus Actinomadura; species Actinomadura sp. NAK00032. The sequence continues at coordinate 1,484,285 of NZ_CP054932.1, forward strand.
GATTGTCCCGACCACGACTACGTCCTGCTGAACGACCGGGTCCATCCGTTGGGCCATGAGGGCGGCGCCACGTTCTCGGTTCCCGGACATGACACGGAGCTGGACGCGCTCCTGACGGCGCGCGGGCTTCCCCGCCTGGAAGAACGCGTGGCGGTGCTCGCCTACGGCGCGAACCGGAACCCCGCTACCCTGCGCATCAAGCATGACAATTACGGATACCGCTCGCCGAACGGCGTCGATCTGTGCGTCCCGGTCCTTCGCGCCACGCTCGCGGACGCCGATGTGGCGGGCTGCGGAATCCACGGCCAGGGGTATCTCTACGGCGAACTGCTCCTGCACACCGAGTACTGCCGTGGCACGACGCTGGAGGCGCGTGTCTGCATGGTCGACCCCGACCAACTCCGCGTCCTGAACGACAGTGAAGGGATCAGGCAGGGCGACTACAGGCTCGCCCGGATCCCCGGTGTCCGGATGGCGGCCCTGAACGAGCCCATCACGGCGGTCGGCTACGTCGCCGGCGCCCGCACCTGGGTCTCACCCGTCCTCGGCGCGCCCCTCGGGTTCGCGTCCGTACCGGCCTCGGGGCGCCGCTACCCGTCGATGACCGCGACCCAGGGCCTGGACCACGTCCTCGGGACGCTCGGGCTGCGCGCCGACGTCGCCCGCATCACCGGGCTGGACGACGACGACCGGCTCGCCGCCGACTTCGCGAAGTACCTGAACGGCCAATGGTGGTACTCCCTCAACACCGGGCGGCGGGCCATTCCGGGCTACGACCGGGTCCTCGCCCTCCTACGCGCCCGGATGAGCGAGAGCCAACTGCCCGTCCGCACCCTGGACCACCTCGCCGAACTCGGCGGGGTCCTCGACGCGGAAGCCGCCTACACGCCCGGCCGCTCCCTGGCCTGGCCGACCACCCCCGCCTGACCACGGACGAGTTGAGCGGGCGGGCAGATCGGCCCTCGCATCTGGCCTCCCAGCCCGGACGCGCCGCCCCATGTGTCCGGGGTGCGCTCGGTCCTCGCTCTTAGCGGTCGAGTTCGCCGGTCTTGATGCGGTTGAGGAGTTCGGTCACGGCGTCCCGTCCGAAGTGGAGGACGGGCCCGTCCGGGTCGGTGCTGTCGCGGATGCCGAGAGTGGCTTCCAGATCCGCCGTCTCGACGCACTGACCGCCCTCTTGGGTGCTGTAGCTGCTCTTGCGCCAGGTGGTGCGTGCTCCGTTCTTCATAGGTCGTCCTCCGGTAGTGGTGAGGCTGGTCCGCACCTAGATGCTGTGCCTTCGGGGGACGGATGGCGAGGGTTCGCTGTGTCACTGAGTGGCCGAAAAAGTGGAAAAGCCCCCTCCGGAGAGGGGGCCTTGCTTGCAGGGGGCGGCTAGCGGTCGAGTTCGCCGGACTTGATGCGGTTGAGCAGCCCGGTCACGGCGTCCCGTCCAAAGTGGAGGACGGGCCCGTCCGGGTCGGTGCTGTCCCGAACGCCCGTGGTCGTGTCGAGGTTGGCGAGTTCGACGCAGGTGCCGCCTTCCTGGCTGCTGTAGCTGCTCTTGCGCCATGTGACGCGCTTGACGTCTTTCACAAGCCCTCCATCACCTCTCGGATCAGAGCTTCCGAGGCCACGTCGGTCAGTGCCGAGTTGCTGATCAAGTCCCACAATCGCCGGAGCTCCTTGACATGAGAGCTTAGTTCGATCACCCGACCTGTGCCGCCTGCGCCTTCCACAAAGGCGATTTCCGGCTCGTCCTCCAGGCTGAACAGCGTGAACCCCGCTGCGGGAAAGACCTGAGCGTCGCCTGGCACGACCAGGACGTTGATGTTGGGTTCCTTGGAGAGTTCCAGAACCTGAGCGAGCTGCGCTCTGGTGGTCTCCCTGTCTCCCACGATCTTCCGGACTACCGTTTCCAGCATGATGATGACCACCCACGGCGGTCGTTCTCGACGCAGTATCTCTTGGCGGTTCATTCGCGCGGCGACCGCCGGATCGATGGCATTTGCGTGCTGACCTGGGCTGAGCACCGCCCGTGCGTACTCCTCGGTTTGAAGGAGTCCCGTGATGACTACCGGCTCGTAGACGCGGACTGCGTTGGCGGTGCTCTCCAGGTCGGCGTAGGGGCGGAAGAAGGTTGGGATGCCCTCCTTGACGGCGAGGGGCTGGAGCTCCTGGAACTGCTCGTCGGTGCCGAAGTGGGTGTCGAGGAGTTCGGCGAGCTGCGGGGACGGGGCCTGGGCGGCGGTCTCGACCTTCGAGATCGTGTCGTGGGAGTAGCCGACCGCCTCCGCGAGCTGGGCTTGGGAAAGTCCGGCTTTGTCCCGAAGCTTGCGGAGCTTTGCCCCGAAAAGTGCGGCCGTCGACTCGGTCGGGTCGAGTCGCTTCCGATTCACCATGAGTTACCCCCGGGAAGTATCGAGTTGGGTAAAGCTCGTCCCACTTCCGACCATAACTGAAAGCTCCCACGATGTGTAGCGAATTGCACACGGCGAGCGATGGGAGTGGTGGGAGAAATGATCTTCGGGCGGGATCTGCGGAGGGGTGAGTTCGACAAAACGGACTGTTTGGTTCGAGTGGAAAGGACGGCGGTCGGGCCTTGGGTGATGCGGCGGGGGTTTCTGGCGGAGCCCGAGGTCGTCCAGGAGGGGCGGCTGATCGTCGAGTCGCAGGCGCTCCAGTGGGGAGTGGCGGAGGAGACCGTGCAGAACGCCGTCCTGGTGGCTTCTGAGCTGCTCACCAACGCCGTGCGCGCCACGCGCCACCGGCCCGTGTCGTTGCGGCTGGCGCTGGCCGAGGACGGCCTTCGGGTGGAGGTCTGGGACACCTCGCCGGTCCATCCGAAGGGGGCGGCGCCCGACCTCTCGATGCCGGAAACGCCCGTGCCCGACGATGCTCCCGACCCCGGCGGCTGGGGCTTGGGCATTGTCGAATACCTCTCCGAGGAGCACGGGGTCCGGGCGGAGTTCGAGGGGAAGACCGTGTGGGCGCGGCTGAAAACCCAGTTCCGCTAGCCCGTGTGAAAGTGAGCTTCGCCCGGGCCGGGGAAGAGGGGCGGTGTGGGGGACTGGTTCACGCGGGAGATCGCGGACACGGGGCGGCTCCGGCTGTTCTGCTTCCTGCTGGCGTTCATCGCCGGATTCCTGTTCATCCGCTTCAGCGTGCGGATGATCCGGCGGCAGGTGCGGTGGTGGCCCGGCAACGTCACGCCGGGCGGTCAGCACATCCACCATGTGGTGTTCGGCCTGGTGTTCATGTGCGTGGGCGGGGTGAGCGGGCTCGTCGTCCAGGACGACTCGTCCGGGCTCGCGGTGGCCGCCGCCTCCGTGTTCGGGGTCGGGACGGCGCTGGTCCTGGACGAGTTCGCGCTCGTCCTGCACCTGGAGGACGTCTACTGGAGCGAGCAGGGCCGCCTATCGGTCGAGGTCGTGTTCATCACGATCGCGCTGTGCGGCCTCCTGCTGCTCGGCCTGAAGCCCTTGGGCGTGAGCGACGTGGCGGGGGACGGGATATGGGTGATCGTCGCCGTCATCGTGCTCGACCTGTGCGTGGCCGTGGTCGCGCTGCTCAAGGGCAAGGTCTGGACGGGCCTCATCGGCGTGTTCGTCGGCGTCGTCGGGCTGGTCGGGGCCGTCCGGCTGGCCCGGCCGGATTCGCCGTGGGCGCGCCGGAGGTACCGGCCGGGGTCGCGTAAGGAGCGGCGGGCGCAGGTGCGCGAACGCCGCTACCGGCGGCCCGTGCAGCGGCTCGGCGACTGGCTGAGCGATGTCATCGCCGGACGTCCGTCCATCAGTGCGGGTACTGGCGGGGCGGACGAGGACGGATCTCGTACCGGAAAGTCTCGACGACCGAGCTGATCTGGCGCATGAGCCGGGTGTCCTCAAGGCGGTCGAGGTAGAGGGAGCGGCGGGCCAGTCCGTCCAGGTCGACGGCGAAGTACATCGCCATCAGCGGATTGATGAACAGTTCGCTGCCGCGCGTCCGGTCGGTGGAGTGGACGTCGCCGAACCGGCCCTGGACGGCGGCGGCGATCGAGCCGTTCACGATGCTCGGGCGCGCGGGCGTCGCCGCCCGCGCGTACTCGACCGCGTCCAGGTAGAGCGCCGCCTCGCGGCTGTCGCGGGGGATGGACAGGGCGCCCAGGTAGGAGCCGTCCGCGGTCAGGGCGGCCAGGTTCTCCAGGACGTCGGTGTGGTTCACGCCGTGGTAGGCGTCCACGCCGAAGCCCAGGGAGACGACGATCTTCTCGGGGACGTCTAGGCCGTGCACGGCGGCGAGGCTCGCCATGTCCTCCTCTGGGGTGCCCAGGCCGGCCTCGTCGCCGCGCATGAAGATGTCCGTGCCGCCGTCCACGAGGACGATCGCGTCCAGGCCGAGGTGGTCGACCAGGTACCGGTACGCCGCGCGGAGCGGCTGGACGCCGACCTTCGGGAACGCGTAGACGGTGGACGGGAGGCCGTGGAGGTCGAGCCAGCGTGCGAGTGCGCCCTCGGGGAAGTAGTCGTCGCGGCTGGGGGTCGCTGGGGTCACGGCGGCGACGTCCGCCTCCAGCCAGGTCTCGGACGGCAGGCCGTACAGCGCGCTGAACGACAGGTTCGCCAGATGGACGTCCTTCCCGTCCTCCATGAGGGCGAGGGCCAGGGGGAGACCTGCGTAGACGTCGAAGCCGCCGCCCGCGCCCGCGACGAGAACGCTGCGGGCCTTCTTCAGGCGTGCGAAAAGCGGGGGTTCCTGGAGGGAGAACACCCCGTGACGGTAAAGCATCACGGGAGATGGTGATCGAGGTTTTTCGGCGGATTGCGAACTCTTGCGGGGGGTGTGGACGTCTGACTATGCGGTGGCCGTGGTCATCGGGGGACTACGGCCACCACCAAGCCGCCACGGGGGTCAGTACGGGGACGGGCCGCCGAACATCTCGCTGAGGCGGGGCGCCAGGTCGTAGTCGCCGCGCAACTCCAGGCGGCCTTCCATGAGGAGCGTCGCCGGGTTGGCGTCGCCGGCGATGATGCGCAGGAAGTCCGCCGTCTTCACCGTGAGGGTGAGGGCCGGGTCGTCGGCCGGGCCGGGGTGGGCGCGGGCTCTGGACTTGCCGAGCACGAGCGTCCACGTGGTGCGGGTCAGGCGAAACTCCAGTTCGCCCGTGAAGCCGCCGGACGCCGACGGGTCGTAGGCGCGTGCCATGCCCGCGAAGAACAGGCGCTGCCCGCTCGGACCGAAGCGGCGCTCGATCTGCTCGTCGGTCCGGCCGTGGACGAGCCGGTAGAAGCCCTGCCGGAACCGGCGGCGGCTCGCGGCGCGGATGTCCCCGCGCAGCGGATGGCGGGAGCGGTCAGCGCGGGCGACCTCGGCGTCCTCGTCGATGCGGTAGCCGGCCGGTGCCGTCCGGGCCGGGGCGCGGCGGGCGAGGGCGGCCTCGATGGCGGGGGCGAGGCGCTCGGCCTTGGCGGCCTCGCGCTCCTCGCGGCCCTCGGTGAAGTGCGGCAGGACGGCCGTCCCGAACAGTTCGAGCGACTCGCAGATGTGCTCGTGCTCGTTCGGCCCCGACTGCAGGACGAACGCGATCTGGTCGACGCCCGCCGACTCGTACCGCCGGATCAGGTCGATGACCTGCGCGGGCGTGCCGACGGCGCCGCGCAGCGAGCCGATGTTGACGTTGAGGGTCTCGGCGTTCGCCATGACCTGCTCGCGGGAGAAGCCGCGGGCGTCGCGGTGGGCCTGGAACTCCTCCCAGACGTTCGTCCGGCCCGGGTCGTGCGGCGTGGGGCCGTAGTAGTGCGCGAGGGCGAACGCGAAGAAGTGCGCGCCGTCGATGCCGCGGTCGATCGCGGTGGCCTCGTCCTCGTGCAGCATCATCGGCAGGACGACGGTCACGTTCGGGTTCACCGCGAAGCCCGCCGGGACGCACTCCTCGGAGGCGATGAGGCGGTAGTACTCGTCCACCCACTTGCCGGCGTCCTCGGGCTCTACGAAGGAGAACGACAGGGCGCCGATGCCGTTGCGGGCCGCGAACTCGATCGTCTCCCGGCGCGAGCACGCCACCCACAGCGGCGGGTGCGGCTTCTGTACCGGTTTCGGCAGTACGTTGCGCGGCGGCATCCGGATGTGGTCGGACGACCAGCCCGCGAAGGGCTCCTCGACGAACATCCGGGTGATGGCGTCGATGGCGTCCTGCCACTGGGCGCGCTTCTCGGTGCGCCGCACCCCGAAGCCGCCGAGTTCGGCGCTCGAACTGGACTCGCCGGTCCCGAAGTCGACCCGGCCGTTGGAGACGAGGTCGAGCGTCGCGACGCGCTCGGCGATCCGCGCCGGATGGTTCACGGCGGGCGGCAGCTGGACGATCCCGTGCCCGAGCCGGATCCGCTTCGTCCGCTGCGACGCGGCGGCCAGGAACACCTCGGGTGCGGACGAATGTGAGTACTCCTCCAGGAAGTGGTGCTCGACCTCCCAGATGTAGTCGAATCCGACCCGGTCGGCGATCTCCACCTGGTCGAGCGCGTCCTGGTAGAGCTTCTGCTCCTGCCCGTTGCTCCAGGGCCGCGGCAACTGGTGCTCATAGAAGAGTGAGAACCGCATCGGTGACCACCTCCCGGCCAGCCTTACCCCGATTGGACTCCGCGTCAACAACGACCAAGCGCTCGCTTGACGACAGGTGGTGGCACCCGGCACGGTGAGCGCGACGATCCCCGCGCGAGAGGAGCGCCATGGCGCCGCTGGACGGATTGCGCGTCCTCGATCTGACGATGTGGCGGCCCGGCCCGTACGCCACGCTGCTGCTGGCCCAGCTCGGCGCCGACGTGATCAAGGTGGAGCCGCCGGGCGGGGAGCCGATGCGGATGTTCGGCGACCACTTCGACGTCCTCAACCGGCACAAGCGCAGCATGGTCCTCGACCTGAAGTCGGCGGACGGCCTCGCGGAGCTGCGGCGGCTCGCGGCCGACGCCGAGGTCTTCGTCGAGGGCTTCCGGCCCGGCGTGGCCGACCGGCTGGGCGCCGGCCACGAGGCGCTCCGCGCGCTCAACCCGCGGCTCGTCTACTGCTCGATCTCCGGATACGGGGCGGACGGGCCGCTGCGCGACGTTCCGGGCCACGACATCAACTACCGGGCCTACGCCGCCGCGCTGCCCCCCGACGCCGTCTCCCCGGAGGCCGACGACCTCCCGCTCGCGGACATGGCCGCCGCCACGATGGCCGCGTTCGCGATCACCGCGGCCGTGCTCAGGGCCCGCGCCACCGGAGTCGGCGACCGCGTCGACCTCGGCATGGCGGACGTCCTCGCGCACTGGACCGGCACCGTCCCGGCGGCGACGCGCAGCTCGGGCGCCGGGCCCGTCCCCGGCTACGGCGTCTACCCGACGAAGGACGGCCGCAAGATCACGCTCGGGGTGGTGTCGGAGGAGCGGCTGTGGGCCGCGACCTGCCGCGCGCTCGGCATCGAAGCGCACGCCGGCGTCCCGTTCGCCGAGCGGCTGGGGCGCATCGCCGAGCTGGACGGGGCGGTGACCGCGGCCGTGGCGAAGCTCACACAGGCCGAGGCCGTCGAGCGGCTGACCGGGGCCGGCGCCCCCGTCGCGCCCCTTCTCTCGCACGCCGAGATGCTCGCGCTCGACCACTTCGCGCACCGGAAGGTGCAGGACGAGGGGCCCGTCCGGACCGCCGTCCACCCGCCGCTGAAGGGCGGGGCCGTGCCCGGGCCGGACGAGCACCGAGGCCAGGGCTGGCGTCTCACGGAATGAAATTCGGGTGGGATTGTCCGAGCCGTTTGGCATGCTGGGTGCGTGAACGCGCGTGCGATGAGTCCCGCTCTGGTCGGCCGGGCGGCGGAGCTGGCCCAGCTGCGGGACGCCCTCGCCGCCGCGCCCGGGGCCGTCCTCGTCGGCGGTGACGCCGGACTCGGCAAGACACGCCTGATCAGGGAGTTCGCCCGGTCCGTCGAGGGGGAGGCGAACGTCCTCGTCGGCGGCTGCCTGGAGCTCGGCTCCGACGGCCTGCCGTTCGCGCCGTTCACCACCGTGCTGCGCGGCCTCGTCCGGGAGATCGGCATCGACGGCGTCGCGGCGCTCGTCCCGCGCGGCGACACCGGGAGCCTCGCCCGGCTGCTGCCGGAGTTCGGCGAGCCGGAGTCCGACGCCGCGTCCGGGGAGGAGCGCGCCCGGCTGTTCGAGGTCGTGCTGTCGCTGCTGGAGCGGCTCGCCGAGCGCGGCCCGGTCGTGCTCGTCATCGAGGACGCCCACTGGGCCGACCGCTCCACCCGCGACCTGCTGGCCTTCCTCGTGCGCAACCTCGGCCGGGGGCCGGTGCTGGTCGTCCTGACCTATCGGACGGACGAGCTGCACCGCACCCATCCGCTGCGGCAGCTGCTCGCCGGGCTGGAGCGGCTGGAGCGGGTGCGCCGCACCGACCTCGGCAAGCTGACCCGCGCCGATGTGTCCGCGCTCGTCGCCCAGCTGCTCGGCAAGCACCCCCCGCCCGGCCTCGTCGAGCGGATCGAGGCGCGCAGCGAGGGCAACCCGCTGTTCATCGAGGCGCTGCTCGACGACGACGGCGGGCTGGCGTGCGAGCTGCCCGAGTCGCTGCGCGACCTGCTGCTCGCCGGCGTGCAGCGGCTGCCCGACGAGACGCAGGACGTCCTGCGCGACGCCAGCGGCAGCAGCACCCGCATCGAGCACGCGCTGCTCGCCGCCGTGACGGGGCTCGGCGACGCCGCGCTGACCCGCGTGCTGCGGCCCGCCGTCGCCGCCAACGTCCTGGTCGTGGACGGCGACGGGTACGCGTTCCGGCACGCGCTGATCCGCGAGGCCATCCACGACGACCTGCTGCCGGGCGAGCACACGCGCCTCCACAAGCGCTACGCCGAGACCCTGGAGGAGAACCCGTCGCTGGTCTCCGCCGGGCGGCTGTGGGTCGAGCTGAGCTACCACTGGAAGCAGGCCCACGACAGCACGTGGGCGCTGGTCGCGGCCTGGCGCGCCGCTGGTGAGGCGCGCAAGGCGCTCGCCCACGCCGAGTGCCTGGCGATGCTCGAACGCGTCCTCAAGCTGTGGGACCTCGTCCCCGACGCCCCTGAACGCATCGACGCCGGCTTCGTCAAGGTGCTGATGGACGCCGCGACCGCCGCCGACCTCGCCGGCGAGTACGACCGCGGCATCAAGCTCGTCACCGCCGCGCTCAAGGAGATCGAGGCCGCCGACGGCGAGCGCGACACCGAGTGCTGGGCGATGCTGCTGGTGCTGCGCGCCAGGATGCGGTACCAGATGGCGCGCCCCGGCTTCGTCGAGGACCTGCGCGCCGCCGTCAAGGCGCTGCCCGCCGAGCCGCCGACCGTGCTGCGCGCGCGGGCGCTGTCCATGCTCGGCAACTACGTGCGCGTCACCACCGAGATCGGCGCGGCGCGCGACGCGGCGGAGGAGTCGCTGGCGGTCGCGCGCCGGCTCGGCGACCCGCTCGCCGAGGCGGAGGCGCTCATCACGCGGTACTGCGCCGACACCGACTACGAGAACGACGCCGACCTCGCCGAGATCGAGGCGACCGTGGAGCGTGCCAAGAACCACCAGGTGCTGCTGCGCTACTACGTGATCAAGTCGCATTTCCTGGAGGGCGCCGGCCGGCACGCCGAGGCCGCCTCGGTCGCGGCGCACGGCAAGGAGCTGGCCCGCGAGTACGGGGTGGCCCGCACCCAGGGCACGTTCCTGTGCATCAACCAGGCCGAGCCGCTGGTCTCGCTCGGCCGGTGGGACGAGGCCATGGCCGAGATGAACCGCGCCCTCGCGCAGGACCCGGCCATCACCACCCGGACGTCGCTGCTCGTCCTGACCGGCTGGGTGGCGCTCGCGCGCGGCGACCTCCCGACCGCGCGGGAGCGGCTCGCCACGTCCCGCGACATCAAGAAGCTGAAGTCGGAGTGGCTGAAGACGCAGGACTACTTCAGCACGCTGTGGCTGGAGGCGAACATCGCGCTGGCCGAGGGGCGCCCCGCCGCCGCGCTGGAGGCGGTCCGGCCCGTCGTCGAGCAGGCGGGCATGCCGGACGACGCGCGCTACGCGTGGCCGGTGCTCCTCGCGGGCGCCGCGGCCTGCGCGCAGCTGGGCGACGCCGCGGCGGGCGAGCTGGCCCGGATCGAGGAGCGGGCCGCCGGGCTGACGTCGAGCGGGCCGCTGCAGCACGCGCACTGCCTCACGTTCGCCGCCGAGCTGGCCCGCGCTCGCGGCGTCCTCGACCAGGCCGCCTGGGCGGAGGCCGCCGCCACGTGGGAGACGCTCGGCAACCCCTACGCCCGTGCCCGCTCACTGCTCCGGTCGGCGGAGGCGCTGCTCGCGGGCGGCGACCACGACGCCGCCTCGGACGCGCTGCGCACCGCCGGCGACCTCGCCGAGGAGCTGCGGGCGCCGCTGCTCGCCGCCGACATCGCCGACATGCTGCGCCGGGTGCGGTCGCCGCGCCGCGGCGACGCGTCCGCGCCGCTCGGGCTGACGCCCCGCGAGTTCGAGGTGCTGCGCCTGGTGGCGGAGGGCCGCAGCAACCGCGACATCGCCGAGGCGCTGTTCATCTCGGCGAAGACGGCGAGCGTCCACGTGTCGAACATCCTCGGCAAGCTGGAGGTGGCGAGCCGCGGCGAGGCCGCGGCCACCGCGCACAGGCTGCGGCTGTTCGCCGCCCCGAAGGCCCGCGCCTGACGCGCCGACCCTGACGCGCCGAGCCCCGTGATTCGGCGGCGGGGGACCTCCCCTCCCGGATCCCCCGCCCCGAACCGTCGGACCACACGGGAACATCGTGGCCGGCCGGCCGGGGCACGGCCCGCGGAAGCAGGCGGTGCTTCGCCGTCCGGAGAGACGGCCCGTGACCCGTCCGGCCACTGCCCAGTGTCGTGGTCCGGGGGCCCCGACGGCGCGCGAGACATACCGTTCGGGGCGACAGAAAAAAGCGACGGTGCCGAGCCGCGTTCCGTGACCCGGCACCATCGCCTTCCAGCAGGTGTACCGCGCGGTCAGCGCGGGACGCGCGCGACGCAGAACACCGTCTGCCCGAACGGCGGGCGGACGAAGCGCTCGATGGTGCGGGTCGTCGGCACGACCGTCCGGTCGTAGATCTTGACGAGCCGCGGGTCGGGGTAGCCGGCGCCGCCGCGGCGCACCGCGAACCACCAGGCGATGCCGCCGAGGAAGTTGATCGGCTTGAGCACCTCGGGGACGAGCCCCGCCTCCCGGACGGACGCCTCCAGCGTCTGCGGCGTGTACCGGGTGACGTGCCCGACCTTGCGGTCGAAGTCGCCGTAGAGCTGCATGTAGCCGGGCACCCAGATGACGATGCGGCCGCCGGGCTCGGTGACGGCGGCGAGGTCGCGGAGCGCCTGCACGTCGTCCTTGATGTGCTCCAGCACGTTCATCATCACGACCGTGTCGACCTTCCGCCGGATCGTGATGTCGGCCGGCAGGGCCAGGTCGATGACCTCGACGTCGTCGTTGCCGTCGTGGCGCTTGCGCAGCTCGCCGACGCAGTACGGGTCGTTGTCGCTGACGACGAGGTAGTCGAGCCGCCCCGCGAACTGCTCGGAGAAGTGCCCGAGGCCGGAGCCGACCTCCAGCATCGACCGGCCCACGTGCGGGGCGACGGTCTCGTACTCGTACTTGCGGTAGTTGCGGGCCTCGTCCCCGCCGAGGTGGTTCTCCAGCGCGCCCTCCCCGGCGGCGGGCTGGACGACGTCCCCGTCGGCGTTCACGTGCGGCGCGGGCCCGGCGGCCGGGCCGCCCTTCTTCGGGCCGCTGCCGAGCAGGCCGAGGAGGCTGCCGGCGATGGACTTCTTCTGACCAGGTGACTGCATACTTCCCGCTCGCTGGGTGCGTTGGCGTTCGGCTTCTCGTTCGCCGGATCCGTGTCCCGGCCCGCTCGGGGCCGGCCGATCTCTGGCGCGAAGGTCGGGACAGTCTACCCATGCGTGCACGCCGGGCGTCCGTCAGTGACCGCCCTGGCGGGCGCCCGGACGGCGTGTCGCCCGGTCGCAGCGGTGCCGGATCAGCCGATCGTCCGGTGCACGGACTCCGTTCCGCTCGGCCCCGGCTCGGACGGCGCGATCCACGGGCCCGGGATCGACGGGTCGAGGACGCCCTCCTCGATCCAGGCGAAGTCGCCGTCGAGGACGGCCCGCGCCAGCTTCGCGTCCATCGCGTCGGTGTTGCGCCACAGCCCGTCGAACAGCTCCTCCACGCGGACCCGCGCCTGCTTGCAGAACGCGTCGGCGAGCAGCAGCGCCGACTTGCCGGGTGCCCCGTCCGAGAGGCCGCCCCGGCCGGACGCGTCGGCGTGGGCGCGGACGCACACCGCGCTCATCGCGAACAGCTCGGCGCCGATGTCGACCATCCGGCCGAGGAACCCCTGCTTGCGCTCCAGGCCGCCCTGCCAGCGTCCGGCCGCGTAGAAGACCGACCGGGCCAGCTTGCGGGACGCCCGCTCCACGAACCGCAGGTGCCGCGCGAGCACCCCGAACTCGGCGTAGGAGTTCGGCCGCTGCCCGGCGCCGGTGACGAGGGTCGGCAGCCAGCGCGCGTAGAACCCGCCGGCCCTCGCCGCGGCCCGCGCCCTGCGCGCGGTGGAGACGTCGGGGTCGATGACGTCGCCGGCCGCCGACAGGTGCGCGTCCACCGCCTCGCGGGCGATCAGCAGGTGCATGATCTCGGTGGAGCCCTCGAAGATCCGGTTGATGCGCAGGTCGCGCACCACCTGCTCCACCGGCACGCCGCGCTCGCCGCGCGCCGCGAGCGACGCGGCGGTCTCGTAGCCGCGCCCGCCGCGCAGCTGCATCAGCTCGTCCGCGGCGCGGCACGCCATCTCCGACGACCACAGCTTCGCCAGCGCCGCCTCGATCCGGATGTCGTTCCGCTCGTCGTCGGCGAGCTGGCTGGACAGGTCGTGCATCGCCTCCATCGCGTACGCGGTCGCCGCGATGAACGCGATCTTGCGGGACACGGCCTCGTGCTCGCCGACCGGCCGGCCCCACTGCACCCGCTCCCGCGACCACTCGCGGGCGATCCGGGCGGCCCACTTGCCGCTCGCCGCGCACATCGCGGGCAGCGACAGCCGCCCGGTGTTCAGCGTGGTCAGCGCGATCTTCAGCCCGGCGCCCTCCGCGCCGATCAGGTTCGCCTTCGGGACGCGGACGTCGTGGAACCGCGTCACGCCGTTCTCGATGCCGCGCAGCCCCATGAACGCGTTGCGGTTCTCGACCGTGATGCCGGGCGTGCCCATGTCCACGATGAACGCGGAGATGCCGCCGCGGTGCCCGGCCGATTTCGGGACGCGCGCCATCACCACGACGAGGTCGGCGACGACGCCGTTGGTCGTCCACAGCTTGACGCCGTTGAGGACGTAGTCGTCGCCGTCCGGGACGGCGGTGGCGCGCAGCCGGGCCGGGTCCGAGCCGACGTCGGGCTCGGTCAGCAGGAACGCGCTGATCTGCCGGGCGCAGCGCGGCAGCCACTCCTCCTTCTGCTCCCGGGTGCCGAACATCTTGACCGGCTGCGGGACGCCGATGGACTGGTGCGCCGACAGCAGCGCGCCGAGCGCCCCGCACACCGATCCGACGACCATCAGCGCGCGGCCGTAGTGGTACTGGCTGAGCCCGAGCCCGCCGTACTTCTCCGGGACCTTCATGCCGAGCGCGCCGAGGTCGCGCAGGCCGGCGATCACGTCGTCGGGGATGCGCGCCTCCCGCTCGATCAGCGCCGAGTCGACCCGGGTGGCGCAGAACTCGGTGAGCCGGGCGAGGAAGGCCTCGCCCTTGCGCCGCTGCTCGGCATCCGGACGCGGATGCGGGTGGATCAGGTCCAGCCGGAAATCGCCGAGGAACAGCTGCTTGCCGAAGCTCGGCAGCCGCCATTCGGTCTCCCGCGCCTCTTCGGCGACCTTCCGGGCCGTCCGCTCGTCGACATGCGTATGCGTCTGCTGACTCATGGTGACCGCATTTCCCGTGACCGGATCGGGAAACACCCGGGCGTCCGTCGCCGGGAGGTGATCCAATGGACGCACCGGCGCCGAAGGCTCGACCAGATCGGACCAGAGGGGTGCACCGCGCGTCATGGGCGAGTCACGCAAACCCACGCTCATCGCCTCGGTCCAGCGCGCCCTCCACCTCATGGAGGCGGTGGCGGCGCACCCCGGCGGGGCGCCCGCCAAGCAGCTCGCCCGGGAGGCCCGGCTCCCGCTCGCCACCACCTACCACCTGCTGCGCACCCTCGCCCACGAGGGCTACGCGACCCGGCTGCCCGGCGGCGTCTGGGTGCTCGGCGAGCGCGTCGAGACCCTGCACGGGCAGAGCCGGGCGCAGCAGCTGCTCGCCCGGCTCCGGCCCGCCCTCGCCGCGCTGCGCGACGAGCTGGGCGCCGCCGCCTACTTCGGCATGCAGGTGGACGACGAGATCCGCCTCATCGACATCGCCGACGGCCCCCGCGCGCCCCGCGTCGACCTGTCGATCGGGTTCGAGGACGCCGCGCACGCGACCGCGATCGGCAAGTGCGTGCTGAGCCAGCTCGACGACGAGCGCCGCCGCGACTACCTGTCCCGGCACCCCCTCGTCGACCTGACCCCGCACACGATCACCGAGCCGGCCCGGCTGGTGCGCTCTCTCAGCACACCGAGCGGCCTGCTGTTCGACCGCGAGGAGTACGCGCTCGGCACCGGCTGCGCGGCCGTCCCGGTGACGGACGCGACGGGCGCGGTGACCGGCGCCCTCGCGATCTCCTGCCGGCCGGCGAAGCTGTCGCGCATCGAGCGGTCCGCGCACCGCATGCGCGCGGCCGCCGAGCGGATCCAGCGCACGCTGACCCTCTCCGGCAGTGGCTCTTAGGAGAGGCGGCGGCGCGTCCAGTGGAAGCAGACGCCGCAGAGCCCCAGGGTGAGGACGGCGAACAGCCCCGTCTCGGCCCACTGCAGCGGCCAGAAGCGGTCGGCGGGCTGATAGACCACCTGCTGCTTGTAGCCGAGCTTCGCGATCGCGTCGAAGCACTCCTCGGAGGGCCCGTCGGGGGGCGCCGGGTCGCCCGCCCCACGGGCGGGCGCCAGGTCCGGTCCCGGCGGGGCGCACGCTCCCGTGATCAGGGCGCCGGGCAGGGCGGCCTCGCGCCCGGGTGCGCCGGGTGAGCACGCCCGCCGTCACGCCGAGCGCGAAGGCGAAGGCCGCGTACCCGATCGGGACGATGCCGTGCGCGCCGAACGCGAGCGGCGCGATCCGCGGGAAGCTGTCGGTCACGGCCTGGTCCAGGGGGACCGCCCACCAGTCGACCGCGCGGACGGCGAGCCCGGAGGCGGCCATCGCGGCCAGCCCGACGAGGCCGAGCTTGACGGCCAGCCAACGGCTCCGCGAGATGCTCTGGTTCCACACGAGCCGGTGCGTGCCGCTCTCCAGCTCGCGGGCGATGAGCGGCGCGCCCCAGAAGATCCCGATGAGGGCGGGCAGGACCGTCACGATCGCGATCATGGCGCCGTACTCCACCTGGTGGTCGGTGAAGAACCGCTTGGCGAAGTGGGTGCAGGCCTCCTCCGAGCCGCACGACGCGAGCCCTTTGCCGTAGGTGTCGGCCAGGCCGGGTCCGCTGACGGCGAGGGCCACGCCGAGGACGGCGAGCGCGCCGAACACCACCGCGGCCTGGACCCGGAACTGCCGGAACGTCAGCCAGATCATCGGATCGCCTCCAGTGCGGGACGGATCGGGGCCTTGGCCATGTAGGCGAGGACGAGGTCCTCAAGACCGAGCCGCCCGACCGTCCAGGCCGGGTCGTGGATCGGGCCGTCCGTCCGGACGACGAACGTGCTCTGCCGGTCGGTGTGGCTCTCGGACACCACGTGCTGGTCCGCCGGAAGGGTCTCCTTGCGCGGCCCGGTCAGCCGGTGATGGGTCGCGAGCAGGTCGTCGACGTCACCGGCGACCCGGACGTGCGACTCCACGAGCACGACCAGGTAGTCGCACGTCCGCTCCAGGTCCGACACCAGGTGGGACGACAGGACGACGCTGAGCGACTGCTCGGCGACGGCCTCCATCAGCCCCTGGAGGAACTCGCGCCGGGCCAGCGGGTCGAGCGCCGCGACGGGCTCGTCCAGGATCAGCAGCTCGGGCCGCTTGGCGATGCCCAGCGTCAGCGCCAGCTGGGCGCGCTGCCCGCCGGACAGCTTCCCGGCCTTGCGCCCGAGGTCGAGCCCGAGCCGCTCGATCCGCTCGCGCGCGAGGGCGTCGTCCCACCGCGGGTTGAGCCGGGCGCCGAGCGTCAGGTGGTCTCTGACGCTGAGTCCGGCGTACGTCGGCGTGTCCTGCGCGACGTACCCGACCCTGGCCAGCTGTGCCGGGCTCTCCGCAGGACGGCCGCCGAGCACGGTGATGCTCCCGGCCGTCGGCTGCATCTGGCCGACGGCCAGGTTCAGCAGCGTGGACTTCCCCGCCCCGTTCGGGCCGACGAGCCCGACGACCCGCCCGGCCGGAATGTCCAGCGTGCAGTCGGACAGCGCCCACCGCTGCCCGTACCTCTTGCCGAGCCCCCGGGCCTCCAGAACGGCGGTCACGCTATGTCCTCCTGACTGGCGGACCGAAATGTGGTCGTGAACAGCGCCTCGATGCTCTCGTCGTCCAGCCCGGCCAGCCGCGCCTTGGCGAGCCAGCGCTCCAGGTCCTTGCGCAGCGGCCCGTGCGCGGCGAGCGACTCGCCGGCCAGCGACCGCGTCACGAACGTCCCGACCCCGGGACGCGGCGCGACGAGCCCCTCGTGCTCCAGCTCCCGGTAGGCCTTGAGCACGGTGTTCGGGTTGATCGCCAGCTGCGCCACCACGTCCTTGACCGTGGGCAGCTGGTCGCCGACCCGCAGCAGATCGAGCCGCAGCGCGTGCCGCACCTGCCGGACGAGCTGCATGTAGGGCGACACCCCCGACCCGGAGTCCAGATGGAACTCGATCACCGCCACCTCCATTTCACTAGGATGCTAGTACTTTAGAGGTGCAGACCTTCCCGATGTCAACGCGACGGGACGAAGACCCTCAGAACATCGCCAAATTCGCGCAATACGGGCCGCATCGAACGGCTCGCCGGGCATGACCCCGGCATGTCCACTTGGAGCAGTGACGACCTGACCCGCCTCGGCGGCGCCGACGAGATCCAGATCGCGCCGGAGGAGAGCGACGGCACGCTACGGAGCCCGACCACGATCTGGATCGTCCGCAGCGGCGAGGAGATGTACGTGCGCTCGGTCAACGGCCCCGGCGGCCACTGGTACCGGACCGCCGAGAGCACCCACCGTGGCCGGATCCAGGCCGACGGCATGACCGTGGACGTGACGTTCGCCGACGAGACCGACCCGGCCGTCAACGAGCAGGTCGACGCCGCCTACATGGCCAAGTACGGCAGCACCCCCCACGCCGAGCCGATGACCCGCCCCGGCCCCAGGGACACCACCCTCAGACTCTCCCCCCGCTGACGCCCGACCGGGAAGGCGCCGGCTCGGCGATGTCTGCTAGGCGGGCGGCGGTTGGAGGCAATGCCCTCGCCCCCCTGGCAGGCGCGCTGGTGTCCGGATAAGACCTGACCTAGGCGGCGAAAGACTCGACATCGTCCACGACCGAGGCCGAGGCGTCGCGCTGATCTTTCGGCAGATTCAGGCCGGGGTATTAGAGGTCATAACAAAATGTGCATGTAGCGCGACATGTGGTGACGGTCGGGTGTGGTGTGGGCCGGTGCGTAAGGGCGAGCAACCCCCATGGATGGTGCCCGACAGCCTGTGGGAGCGGGTCGAGCCGCTGCTGCCGAAGGTGGAGCGTCGCAAGCGCCACGCCGGGCGTAAGCGGCTGGACGACCGCAAGGTGTTGTGCGGGATCTTGTTCGTGCTGCACACCGGGATCCGGTGGGAGTTCCTGCCCCAGGTGGGGTTCGGGTCGGGGATGACGTGCTGGCGGCGGCTGGCCGAGTGGCATCGGGCTGGGGTGTGGGAGCGTCTGCACCGCCTGCTGCTGGAGGAGCTGCACGCCGCCGGGCAGTTGGACTGGTCCAGGGCGGTGATCGACAGCTCCCATGTCCGGGCTTTGAAGGGCGGCCCAAAACCGGGCCGAGCCCGGTCGACCGCGGCCGGCCGGGCTCCAAGCACCACGTGCTGACCGACGGCCACG
This sequence comes from Actinomadura sp. NAK00032, assembly GCF_013364275.1. NCBI lineage: Bacteria > Bacillati > Actinomycetota > Actinomycetes > Streptosporangiales > Thermomonosporaceae > Actinomadura > Actinomadura sp. NAK00032. The sequence continues at coordinate 1,502,396 of NZ_CP054932.1, forward strand.
GCATCCCGCTCGCCTTGTCGTTGACCGGCGGGAACCGCAACGACGTCACCCAGTTGATGCCATTGCTGGAGGCGGTGCCGCCCGTTCGGGGCCGGGTCGGCCGGCCTCGGAGAAGACCCGGGCGGCTGCTGGCCGACCGCGGCTACGACCACGACAAGTACCGGCGCCTGGTATGGGCCAAGGGCATCAAGCCGGTCATCGCCCGCCGCGGCGCCCCGCACGGGTCCGGGCTGGGCGTCCACCGCTACGTGGTCGAGCGCACCATCGGCCTGCTGCACTGGTTCCGCCGCTTGCGCATCCGCTGGGAGATCCGCGACGACATCCACGAAGCCTTCATGACCCTCGCCGCAGCCATCATCTGCTGGCGACGCCTCGTCCGCTGATTCTGTTACGACCTCTTAGGCCGAGGCGAGCTCTTGGGCCTTCGCGAACTGGACCTGGACCGGCATTTCGCTCACGGTCGGCCAGTCCGGGGTAGCGCCGCCGGCAGCATGCGCGGCTGTGCGTATGAGGTCCAGAGCGCGTTGCAGAGCGGCGGTGGGGTCCGCCGTGTTGAGGACCAGCAGTTCGATGGTGATGGTGCTCGTCTCGGCGTTGGTGCTGACGGCTGAGTCGGTGAAGTCGCTGTTGCAGTCCTCAAGCCGAAGAAGCTCCTCCATCACCCGCCGGCCGTGGGCGTGGACGTCTTCAATCGTGGTCCCCGGTGCCAGGAGCAGTTGGAACTCAAGGCAAAGCTGGGACCGTTCAGATTTGCTCATGGTCCTTCCTCCTCCTCGGGGTTCGCCGGTGAGCAGACCCTCTGGCACCAGCTCACTGCTTGTCTGAAGTAGTTCGGGTTCGATGGGGTGAGGTGTACCTGGCGCTGGTGCAGACCACACGGACACTTGACGGTGTAGTACCTAGGCGGATCCTCCACGCGCCAGTCCATAGCTGCGATCTGCCGCAGCGCATCCTCGCCTTCCTTTTTGGGATGCTTCTTCCAATTGGTCAACTGCCTGTCGCCTTTGAGTGTACGTACCCGGTGTGGCCGCAGCCATAGCGCCCCCCGTGATTGACCTGTAACGCTCGGCAACGATACGTGGTCGGCGCCATCAGCACCCCGGCTTCTGGACACAATGCACCCGAGGTCCTCGAAGCCCGCCTCCGAGTGCGGCGGGTTCTGGCGGTGCTTTGGGGACGTCCTCGATCTGGGCGAGGAGGGCCTCCAGGCCGGGGATCTTGGCGGTGTCGAGGGGCTTGACGGAGGTGGAGAGGTTGCCGGACGCGGTCGTGCGCACTGAGCAGTCGACGTCCTCGGCGATGTCCAGGAAGCGCAGCGCGTCTTCCGCGCGGCGCCATGGGACGGAGGCCACGGCCTGGCGCGTCCAGCGGCCGTAGGCGACGATGCCGAGGCGCTGCGTGTCGGGCATGCGGGTCAGGACGGCGAGGTCGATCGCCATGATGCCGGGCGCGGTCGCGAACGCCTCGTTGAGAGCGGCGACGATGTTGGAGCCCATGGACGTGAGCCACCACAGCAACCGGTCGCGCTTCGTCATCGCCTTCAACGTCGGACGGCCGGCGGAGGTCAGGCCCGGGGCCTGGGTCGGGAGCGCGTCCAAGTCGGGCTGGCGGATCACGATCGACAGGACCGTCCCGTCGAGACCGACCGCGCTGCCGGCGGCCGGGTTGTCGGAGAACGCGGTGTTGACCGCTTCGCAGACGGTGTCCTCGTCGTTGTCGTTCAGGGCCCGCCACCACTCGTCGGCGGCTGCGTGCAGCTGCCGGTAGACGTCGTTGAGGCGGGCCTGCTCGGCGGCCAGGTAGGCGGGCGCGTCCTGCTCGGCGGCATGACGGGCCGCGGCGCGGTCCGCGCGGGCGAAGCGGCCGATGCCCGCGAGGTGGAACGCCTGTGCCTCCGCCAGGGCCCAGGGGAGTGCCAACTGCGGCGGGGGCGGCACGAACGGTGGTCGCGCCTGCGGGAACGTCTGGAGGTGGACGCCGGTCGTCTGGCGCCGCAGTTCCTCCAGGTGCGCGATCGCCGCGTCCCGCTGCGCGTCCTGCTCGGCGCGTTCGGCTTGGCGGCGGGCTCGTTCGAGCTGGGCAGGGGCCGGGCCGACGGTGCGGGGACGCGCCGGGCGCTTCGCGGTGGAACGACGCCGGGACCCGCCCACCGAAGTCGAAGCGAAGAACGGCCCCATGCCGCTGGAGACGGTCGTCCTGCGTCCGCCGCCTACATGGACGCGTGCCACGCGCGGTCCGACGGACGTCCGTACGCCCCGGCTCGACACGCGTACGCTCATCCCCGGCACGCCCACACGGAACCCGAACCCCATCGTCCACCTCCGTCGTCCCTGGTGGGACGCGTGAGGGGTCGGGTCGGTGTACCTGGTGGGGGACGCGTGGCGCGCCGCCGAGACGGTCGAGTTGCTCGGTTCCGGCCCCGAGGGGTGGACGGCGACATCGCTTCGTTAGGTGTCTGTTTTGTGCCGGGGACGTAGTTCGGCGATGCTGTGGGAGTGTCAACGGAGACTCTCAACGGCGCCGCCGAGCTGCGCGCCTTCCTGCACGGCCTGCCGGGCGTGGACCGGGTGGGCGCCGAGGAGCGGGCCGCGCGGCTGGCCACCAGGTCGATCAAGACGACCGCGAAGGCCGAGGCGATCGACCTGGCGATCTCGATGGTGGACCTGACCACGCTGGAAGGCGCGGACACGCCAGGGAAGGTGCGGGCGCTGTGCGCCAAGGCCGCCCACCCGGACCCGGCGGACGCGTCGGTGCCGACGGTCGCGGCGGTCTGCGTCTACCCGGACATGGTGGACACCGCCGTCCGGGCCCTGGCGGGGACGGGCATCGGCGTCGCGAGCGTGGCGACGGCGTTCCCGGCGGGCCGGGCGCCGCTGGAGGCCAAGCTCGCCGACACGCGGGCCGCCGTCGCGGCGGGCGCGGCGGAGATCGACATGGTGATCGACCGCGGCGCGTTCCTGGCCGGCGACTACGCCAAGGTGTTCGACGAGATCACCGCGGTCAAGGAGGCCTGCGGGGACGCTCACCTGAAGGTGATCCTGGAGACGGGCGAGCTGGCGACCTACGACAACGTGCGGCGGGCGTCGTGGCTCGCGATGCGGGCCGGGGCCGACTTCATCAAGACGTCCACGGGCAAGGTGGCGCCGGCGGCGACGCTGCCGGTCACGCTGGTGATGCTGGAGGCCGTCCGCGACTACCGCGCGGCCACCGGGCGGCAGGTCGGCGTCAAGCCGGCCGGCGGCATCAAGACCACCAAGGACGCGATCAAGTACCTGGTGCTGGTGAACGAGACCGCCGGCCCGGACTGGCTGACCCCCGAGTGGTTCCGGCTCGGCGCGTCCAGCGTGCTGAACGACCTGCTCATGCAGCGCCGCAAGCTGGCCACCGGCGTGTATTCCGGTCCCGACTACTTCACCCTGGACTGACCATGGTCTTCGAGTACGCGCCGGCGCCCGAGTCGCGGGCGGTCGTCGACATCCGCGCCTCCTACGGGCTGTTCATCGGCGGCGAGTTCACCGACGGGCACGGCGAGCCGTTCAAGTCGGTCAACCCGGCGGACGAGAGCGTCCTGGCCGACATCGCCTGCGCCGACGAGGGCGACGTCGACCGCGCCGTGAAGGCCGCGCGCACGGCCTTCGACAAGGTGTGGGGCCCGATGCCCGGCCGGGAGCGCGCCAAGTACCTGTACCGGATCGCCCGGATCGTCCAGGAGCGGTCGCGGGAACTGGCGGTGCTGGAGTCGATCGACAACGGCAAGCCGATCCGCGAGTCCCGGGACGTGGACGTGCCGCTGGTCGCGGCCTGGTTCTTCTACTACGCGGGATGGGCCGACAAGCTCCCCTACGCCGGGTTCGGGCCCGACCCGAAGCCGGTGGGCGTCGCGGGGCAGGTGATCCCGTGGAACTTCCCGCTGCTGATGCTGGCCTGGAAGATCGCGCCCGCGCTGGCCTGCGGCAACACGGTGGTGCTCAAGCCCGCCGAGACGACGCCGCTGACCGCGCTGCTGTTCGCCGACATCTGCCGGCAGGCCGAACTGCCGCCGGGCGTCGTCAACATCGTCACCGGCGCCGGGGAGACGGGCCGCGCGCTGGTGGAGCACGAGGGCGTCGACAAGGTCGCCTTCACCGGGTCCACCGAGGTGGGACGGCGGATCGCCCGCTCCCTGGCGGGGACCGGCAAGAAGCTCACCCTGGAGCTCGGCGGCAAGGCCGCCAACATCGTCTACGCGGACGCGGCGCTAGACCAGGCCGTCGAGGGCATCGTCAACGGGATCTTCTTCAACCAGGGCCACGTGTGCTGCGCCGGGTCGCGGCTGCTCGTCCAGGAGTCGGTCGCCGACGAGGTGCTGGAGCGGCTGAAGGTGCGGATGGCGACGCTGCGCGTCGGCGACCCGCTCGACAAGAACACCGACGTCGGCGCGATCAACTCGGCCGCGCAGCTCGCGAAGATCAAGGAGCTGTCGGAGGCGGGGGAGAGCGAGGGCGCCGAGCGGTGGTCGCCGCCGTGCGAGCTGCCGTCCCAGGGGTTCTGGTTCGCGCCGACGATCTTCACGGGCGTCGCGCAGTCGCACCGGATCGCGCGTGAGGAGATCTTCGGGCCGGTGCTGTCGGTGCTGACGTTCCGCACCCCGGACGAGGCCGTCACCAAGGCCAACAACAGCCCCTACGGGCTGTCGGCCGGCATCTGGACCGAGAAGGGCTCCCAGATCCTCTGGACGGCGCAGCGGCTGCGCGCCGGGGTCGTGTGGGCCAACACGTTCAACAAGTTCGACCCGGCCTCCCCGTTCGGCGGCTACAAGGAATCGGGGTTCGGCCGCGAGGGCGGACGCCACGGACTGGAGGCCTACCTCAATGCCTGACCGTCTCGCCGTCCGCAAGACCTACAAGCTGTTCATCGGCGGCGCGTTCCCCCGATCGGAGTCCGGCAGGTCGTACGTGGTCACCGACGCCAAGGGCCGTTTCGTCGCCAACGCCTCGCAGGCGTCCCGCAAGGACGCCCGGGACGCGGTCGTCGCCGCGCGCAAGGCGTTCCCCGGCTGGTCCGGGCGCACCGCCTACAACCGCGGCCAGATCCTGTACCGGGTCGCCGAGATGCTGGAGGGCCGCCGCGACCAGTTCGTGGACGAGCTGCGCCAGGCCGGCGCCTCCAAGAGCGCCGCGGGCGCCGAGGCGGACGCCGCCGTCGACCGGTGGGTCTGGTACGCGGGCTGGGCCGACAAGCTGAGCGCCGTCGCCGGTGCCGCCAACCCGGTGTCCGGGCCGTTCTTCAACTTCTCCACGCCCGAGCCGACGGGCGTCGTCGCCGTCGTCGCGCCCGACTCGCCGCTGCTCGGGCTGGTGTCGGTGGTGGCGCCCGCGATCGTGTCCGGCAACACCGCCGTGGTGGTCGCCTCCGAGCCCGCGCCGCTGCCGTCCATCACCCTCGCCGAGGTACTGGCGACGTCCGACCTGCCGGGCGGCGTCGTCAACGTCCTCACCGGCCGCCGCGCGGAGATCGCGCCCTGGCTGGCGACCCACATGGACGTCAACGCCATCGACCTCGCCGGCGTCCCGGACGACCAGGTCGCCGGCCTGGAGGAGAAGGCCGCCGAGAACCTGAAACGCGTGCTGCGCCCTGCGGAGACCGACTGGACCGAGGAGCCGGGAACCGCCCGTATGACGGCTTTTCTGGAGACGAAGACCGTCTGGCACCCGGTGGGCGTCTAATTCGATATGACGCTTCGCGTGTAGAGGGTCACAAAGTGTGGAATAGATCTCCCCGTAACTGATCATTTCGGGGGGGAGATCAGTGGCAACCAAAACCGCATCGCGCACGACCGCGAGCCGAGGGACGGCCGGTCGCGCGAAGAGCACATCAGGCAAGTCCACCACCGCCAAGAAGCCGGCGGCCAAGCGGACGTCGGCGGCGAGCTCGTCGTCCCGGTCGACCACGACCAGGTCGACGGGGACCAAGAGCAGCACGGCGAAGAAGTCGACGTCGTCCAGCCGGACGTCGTCGGCCGCCGCGACCCGCGTGACCAAGGCCGCGAGCCAGGCCAAGACCGCCGCGACGCAGATGAAGTCCGTGGCGACCAAGGCGTCCTCGTCGGCCAAGGCCATGACGGCGATGACCAAGGCGATGACCAGCGCGACCAAGGCGATGTCCGACGCCGCGAAGGCGATGGACGCGGCGGCGAAGGTCATCACCACCACCGCCAAGTCGAGCACGGCGAAGAAGAGCACGCCGGCGAGCAAGAGCTCGTCCAAGGCGAGCACCTCGAAGTCGGGCACGGCGAAGTCGGGGACGTCCAAGGCGAAGGCGAGCACGTCCAAGTCGGGCTCGTCCCGCAAGACGACCTCGGCGGCGTCCAGCCGGTCGCGGCCGACGACCTCGGCCCGGACGAGCACGTCGAAGTCCGGCACGTCGCGGTCGAGCACGGCGAAGTCGAAGCCGTCGAGCACCGCCAAGAAGGCGTCCGCGCCCAAGTCGCGGACCTCCGCGGCCCGCAAGACGACCTCGTCCAGGACCACCGCCAGCACCAAGTCGGGGTCCAGGTCGGGGTCGTCCACGCGGTCCACCACGGCCCGCAAGACGCCCGCCCGCCGCGCGATGGAGGCGGCGGGGACCACCGCCGCGGCCGCGCGGCCCGCGTCCTCGATGGTCGAGCCGAAGACCGGCCCGTTCCAGCACTCGACGCGGAGCGAGGGCGGGTTCCTCAGCGGGCTCACCAACGCCGGCCGCGAGCGCTGAGAGCCGATGAACGAGAAGGACATCCTCGCGCGCATCGACGAGTTCGTCGGCGAGGAGCAGCGGCTCCGCGAGCGCTACCAGCGCGACGAGTTGGGGCGCGAGGAGGAGCACCGGCGGCTGGAACAGCTGGAGGTGGCCCTCGACCAGTGCTGGGACCTGCTGCGCCGCCGCAGGGCCCGGTTGGAGGCCGGTCAGGACCCGGACGCCGCCGGCGTCCGGCCGCCGGACGAGGTTGAGGGCTACCTGCAGTGACGCCGCCGCACCCGCCGCGCCGGCGGCTGCGGTTCGGCGCCTGCCTCGACCCGGCCGCCGCCGCCCCGCTGCTGCGCACCGCGCAGGACGCCGACCGCTACGGCCTCGACCTGCTCGGCGTCCGCGACCTGCCGCACCGGCGCGGCACCGCCGACGCGCTCACGCTGCTGGCGGCCGTGCTGGCCGGCACGTCCCGGATCCGGGCACTGCCCGCGGTGGCGTGCCTGCCGCTGCGCCCGCCCGCCGCGCTCGCCAAGGCCATCGCGACGATGGACCTGCTCAGCGGCGGCCGCGTCGAACTCGGCCTCGGCGCCGGCGCCGACCCGGCCGGCATCGAGGCCTACGGCGGCACCCGGCCCGGCGGCGCGGCGGCGCTCCGCGCCCTGGAAGAGGCCGTGCGGCTCATCCGGCTGCACTGGAGCGACCAGGCCGGACTCCGCTTCGACGGCGACCACTACCGGTTCGCCGCCGCGGACGCCGGCCCGGCCCCGCAGCGGCAGATCGGCGTCTGGCTCGGCGTCACCGGCCCGCGCGGCATCGACCTCGCCGGCCGGATCGCCGACGGCTGGATCGCACCGTCGTCCCGCGTCCCGCCCAAACGCCTCGCCGACGGCCGCCGCCGCCTCGACGACGCCGCCACCCAGTCCGGCCGCGACCCGGCCGCCATCCGCCGCGTCTACATCCTCGAAGGCACCCTGGACGGACGCGACTCCCACGGCTTCCTGCACGGCCCACCCCGCCAGTGGGTCTACGAACTCACCGAACTCGCCATCGGCCACGGCGTCGACACATTCCTGTACGCCGGCGACCCGGCAGACCTCCCGGTCTTCGCCCTGGAGGTCGTCCCGGCAGTGCGGGAGAAGGTAGCCGAAGAACGGGGGGTGTCTGTGTCTACCCAGGGGGGCGACCCCCTGGAACCCCCGCCACGGGCGGGAGGCCGTTTCCCCGATCCGCTGGCGCGTCTCGGTGAAACAGCCTCCCGCCCGGCGGGCCGGACGGCCTCCGGGCGCTAGGGCGCCCTCCGGCCGTCCGACCCGTGCTGTGTTGGCCCAGGGGGGCGACCCCCTGGAACCCCCGTCGCGAGCCGGTCGATCCTCACGCCACGGTTCTGGTGTGTTGTGACCGTGCGGGTTGTCGTCGTGTCGCTGCGGTCGCCCGGCTCGGCGGGTCGTGCGGCCTGCGGGCGCTAGGGCGCCCTCCGGCCGCCCGACCCGTGCTGTGTTGGCCCAGGGGGGCGACCCCCTGGAACCCCCGCCCGGTCGGCGGGCCGTTTCCCGATCCGCTGGCGCGTCTCGTGAAACAGCCCGCCGACCGGCGGGTCGGGCGACCTGCGGGCGCTAGGGCGCCCTCCGGCCGCCCGACCCGTGAGGCGGTGGTTGGGGTTTCTTACATGCGTTCTGGGGTTGGGACGCCTAGGAGGTGTAGGCCTGTTTCCAGGGTGCGCAGTGTTGCTGCGCACAGGGCCAGGCGGGACTCCTTTGTCGCCTCGTCCGGGGCCTTCAGGACCGGGCAGTTCTCGTGGAAGGTCGTGTAGGCGTCGGCGACCGCGTAGACGTAGGACGCCAGCCGGTGCGGCTCGGCGGTGTCGCCGGCCTGCTTCAGGACGGCGCCGAAGCCGAGCAGTTCGAGGGCGAGGGACCGCTCGGCGGGGTGGCCGAGCGTGATCGGGCCGGTCGCGTCCTCGACGGTGACGCCGCCCTTGCGGAAGATCGACCGGATCCGGGCCGCCGCGTACTGCAGGTACGGGCCCGTCTTGCCGTGGAACGAGATCATCCGGTCGAAGTCGAAGACGTACTCGCTGTCGCGCGCCACCGACAGGTCGGCGTACTTCACCGCGCCGATGCCGACCGCCTGCACGATGGCCGCGCGGGTCTCGTCGTCGAACGAGTCGTCGTGCTGTACCTCGTCGAACGCGGCGCCGGCGCGTTCTACGGCCTCGTCGAGGAGTTCGGCTAGTTTGACGGTGCCGCCGGCCCTGGTGCGGAGGATCTTGCCGTCGGTGCCGAGGACGTTGCCGATCTGCGCGTGGTCGGCCTGGACCTCGTCGCTCAGCCAGCCCGCCATCCGGGCGACGGCGAAGACCATCTGGAAGTGCAGGGACTGCGGCGCGCCCACGACGTAGATCATCCGGTCGACGTGCTCGGTGTCGACCCGGTACCGGATGGTGGCGAGGTCGGTGCTGGAGTAGTTGTAGCCGCCGTCGCTCTTGCGGATGATCACGGGCAGCGGCTCGCCCTCGCGGCCGGTGAAGCCGGGCGGGAACGCGCACAGCGCCCCGTCGCTGATCACCGCGATGCCCTTGTCCTCCAGTTCCCGGACGGTCGGGGCCAGCAGGTCGTTGTAGAAGCTCTCGCCCTTGATGTCGTCGTCGGTGAGGGTGACGCCGAGCCGCCCGTAGACGGCGTTGAAGTACCGCTTGGACACGTCCACGAGGACGTTCCACAGCCGCAGGGTCTCGGCGTCGCCGGCCTGGAGGGCGACGACCCGCCGCCGGGACCGGTCGGCGAACTCCTCGTCGCCGTCGAACTTCTCCCGCGCGGCCTGGTAGAACGCGGTCAGGTCGCTGACGGACGAGTCGTCCCGCGCGGCGGCGTCCTCGCCGAGGTCGAGCAGGTGCTCGATCAGCATGCCGAACGGGGTGCCCCAGTCGCCGACGTGGTTGTCCCGGACGACGTCGTGGCCGAGGAACGCCAGGATCCGGGCGATGGCGTCGCCGACGATCGTGGTCCGCAGGTGGCCGACGTGCATCTCCTTCGCCACGTTCGGCGAGGAGTACTCGACGACGGTCTTCTGCGGCCGCTCGACCGCGGGGACGCCGAGCCGCGCGTCCTCCAGGGCGTGCTGCGCCTGGGCGGCGATCCAGCCGTCGCTGAGCGTCAGGTTGATGAAGCCCGGCCCGCTGACCTCGACGTTCGCCACGACGTCGGCGGTGTCGAGGTTCTTGACGATCTCGTCGGCCACGTCTCGCGGCTTGCGGCCCAGCTTCTTGGCCAGCGGCAGTGCCACGTTGGCCTGAAGGTCGGCGAACTGCGACGGCCGGATGACCGGGTCGGCGTCCGCGTATGACGGTCCGAAGGCGGCGCTCAGCGCGGCCTGGACCCGAGCGGCGAGTACGAGTTGCGGATCGGGCATGTCCCAAGGTTATCGGCGAGGGGCCGCCGGCCGGACCCGGTTTTCCCGCTACTGCGGGTCGGTGCGGTCGGGGACGGTGTCGCCCGCGGGCCCGCTGACCGGCTGCCGGGGCGGCGGCGGGCCCTCGACGGGCTGCTCCGGGGGTTTGTCCGGCGGTCTGTCGCCGTCGCGCTCGCCGTGCGTCCAGCGGCCGAACCGGGAGGTGCGGGTCGCGGCGACCTGCTCGCGGATCCGCTCGACGATCCGCCCGGCGGCGAGGCGGTGCGCCAGTTCGCACGCCGAGGTGATCGCGCGGGCGCGGGAGGCGCCGTGCGCGATCACGACGGTGCCGTTCAGGCCGAGCAGGACGCCGCCGCCGTAGGTGTCGGGGTCGAGCCGGTCGCGGAGGTCCTGGAGGCGGCGCCGCTGGAGCAGCGCGCCCATCCGCGCCGCCGGGGTGGCGGTCATCGCGTCGCGGATCTCGCTGAACGCGGCGCCGATCGTCCCCTCCATCGTCTTGAGCGCGATGTTGCCGGTGAACCCGTCGGTGACGATGACGTCGACCCGCCCGGCGAGCAGGTCGTGGCCCTCCACGTTGCCGGCGAACTCGATGCCGTGGCTGCCGCCCGCGAGCAGCTCGTGGGCCCGCTTGGCGAGCTTGTTGCCCTTGCCCGCCTCGGCGCCGATGTTGAGCAGCCCCACGGTCGGACGGTCGGGGCCGAGCAGGATCTGCGCGTAGGCGGTGCCGAGGGCGGCGAACTGGACGAGCGTCTCCGCCTTGACGTCGGCGGTGGCGCCCGCGTCCAGCAGGATCGTCGGGCGCGGGCGGGTCGGCAGCGTCACCGCGATGGCCGGGCGCAGCACGCCCTGCTGGCCCTTCAGCCGCAGCCGCGACGTCGCCACCACCCCGGCGGTGCTGCCCGCCGAGACCAGGGCCGACGCCCGGCCCTGCTTGATCAGGTGGCAGGCGATCGCGATGGACGAGCGGGGCTTGCGCCAGCTCGCGAGCGCGCCCTCGCCCATGTCGAGCGCCTCGTCGGCGTGCACGATCGGGATCTTGCCGATATAGCCGTACCGGTCGAGCTCCCGGCGGATCCGCGGGGCCTGCCCGACCAGCACGAGCCGGACGCCGTGCTCGCGGACGGCGTCCACCGCGCCGGCGATGATCTCCCCGGGGGCGTGGTCGCCGCCCATCGTGTCGACCGCGACCGGCAGCGGAGGCGGCGGCACGCGGCGCGGCGCCCCGGCACGCGACGGCTCGCCAGTGCCGGTCATGGCCGCTCCAGGGAGATGGAAGGAAAAAGCGGTGTGCCGCAACAACGCAGCTCATCGCATCGTATGGCGTTCCTTCACCTGCCTTGGCAGCGCCCGGCCGGAGTGGCGATCATCACCTTCCGGGCGTCAGCCGCGGCCGCCGGCCTCCTGGCTGTGGCAGTCGGCGCCCAGGCAGGTCGCGTTCTCCACGACCGGGCGGCCGCCCACGAGGATCGTGTAGTAGGTCTTGGCGGTCTGCTTCTCGCCGCTGCCGAGGACCTCGACGCGCTTGCTGTCGGACGTGGTGCCGGTGCACGAGACGCGCAGCCGCTCCTTCGTCCAGCCGGGCAGGTCGGCGCACTTGAGCGGCGCGGCGAGCGTCACGCCCCGCTGGTGCAGCTCGGCGGCGGCGGTGACCGGCAGCGCGCTGCGCAGCGCGGCCTGCGTCTTGTACTTCAGCTCCTTGCCGCCGGACAGCGCCAGGTACGAGACCCCGCCGGCGAGGGCGAGCACGATGAGCGCGGCGGACCCCAGGATCAGGGCCTTCTTGCGACTTATCTTCACAACGGCTAAGTCACCGACAGTACGGGCTTGTATGCGTCGAGTGGTGGGTTTTTGAGGTCCGCAGGTGGATTCGTTGCCGTCCGGGGTCAGGTGTTCGGGTGCTCGCAGCCGAGGCCGAGGCAGTGCTTGCGCAGCACCTCGCGCCCGCCGACCGTGACCACGTAGCTCTCGCGCGGACGGTCGGTGTCGGCGTTGTAGGCGACCCCTTCAACGGTGACCGGTTCCCCGGCCGTGGTGCGGGCCGTGCAGGCCACCCGCACCACGGAACCGGTGGCGGGCACCGGCGACTCGCAGGCGGGGCGCTCCCGCAGCGCGATGCCGCGGACCTCGAGCTCGTCCACGACCCCGTCGGAGACCGCGTTGCGGTACGCGCCCTCCGAGATGCGCTGCATCACCTTGCAGCCCGACATGGTCAGGGCGAGCAGGACCGCCAGGACGAGGACCGGCCCCCTTCTCATGCGGACTCCCTGACCCGGCCGGCGCGGGCGACCGCGTCGGCGACCACGTCGGGACGGTCGAGCGGGACCATGTGCAGGGCGTCGGGCAGCTCGATCCGGCTGCCGTGCGGGCTCATCCGGGCGAGCCGCTCGTGGCCGTCGGCCCAGTCGCGCCTGCGGTCCGGGTCGTGGACGTCGCCGAGCGCGGTCACCACGACGAGTGGGACGGGCGGGAACGGGCGCCGCTCCCGCAGCCGGGCCAGGTCGGCGGCCATCTCGCGGTAGGCCAGCTCCTCCGCGATCACCGTGCCGATCACCGTTCCGCGCCCGTACGCCGACCGGACGACGCGGCGCGGGACGGCCTCGTCCCGGCGGCTGGTGTGCTTGAGGACCAGCCGCCGCCCGAGCGGCCCGGCGACCTTCGCCACGCGGGTCGCGCCGAGGACCGTGCCGGTCGCCGTGGCCAGCGGGGTCAGCGCGGCGGCCGTCCGGACGCGTACGCGCGGGTCGTGCTCGAAGCTGGGGTCGAGCAGCACCAGCCCCCGGACGAGCCGGGGCCGCAGCCGGGCCAGGGCCTCGGCGGGGAACGCGGCCATCGAGTGCGCGAGGACGGTCACCGGCGCGCCCGCCCGTTCCGCCAGCGCCTCCAGGATCGCGGTGTCGCGGCGCAGCGACGGCGGCGCGACCGCGGCCGGGCTGAGCCCGAGGCCGGGGCGGTCGAACACCGTCACCCGGTACCCGGCCCGCAGCTGCTCGACGCTGGGCGTCCAGTCGAACCACGCGCCGCCCAGCCCGGACGTCAGCAGCAGCGGCGGCCCGCCCGGCGGGCCGGACTCGACCACATGGACCTGCTCGCGCCCGACGTTCACGAGTCGACTCACAGCCGGGCCCCCTCCGTCACGGCGGCGGTGTCGTCCCGCGCGGCGCGCGCCGCCTCCCGCCGGTCGGCGTACAGCGCCCAGGCGATGACCAGCAGGCCGAGGACGAGGATGCTGATCTGAACGCGCTGGACGACCCCGAGCCACTGCCCCAGGTACATCGCGACGAGCGTGCCGAGCGCCGACACCGACTCGGCGAGCGCGAGCAGCCAGCCCCAGCGGGCGAGCGCCGGCCACCAGCCGTAGCGGCGGGCGGCGAGCGAGAGCAGCAGCAGCGCGGCGACCCCGCAGACGATCACGGCGCTGCTGGTCACCGAGTGGAACTCGTGGGAGAACGACACGTGCTCGGAGCGCTCCCGCAGCGCGCACCAGGTCTCCAGGCTGGGCGCGCAGTCCAGCGGGAAGGACGCGTCGCCGATCGCGCAGACGCCGAACAGCCCGAGGAACGCCCAGCCCGCGGTGGCGAGGGGCCTGCGGGTGAGCCTGCGCAGCGTGCCGGCCGCCACCATGATCGACAGCACTCCGGTGATGAGGTCGCCCGCGCTGTAGACGAGGTGGAACGGCTGGTCGGCGGCCGACAGCTCGCTGACGTAGCCGTTGAAGAAGTCGAGCTTGGGGCTGAGGAGGTTCTCCAGCACGAAGGTCGAGTAGGTGATCCCGGCGATCGTCGCGAGGACGACCAGCCGCAGCGGGACGACGCCCGGCCCGTCCCGTTCGACAGCGTCCACCGGCCCCCCTCACGCCGCGTGACCGCGTGCGTGCCCTGCCGCACGCCCCGGTCCCGCCGCTTCGGTCCTGCCCGCCCCGCCCAGTATTTCCCAAGATCGCGGCTTGCGGGGACCGGGGCGCCTGTTGCGGCGTATCCGCTGGTAGTGCCGGTGCGGCGGCGGTCGCGGCGGCGGTCGCGGCGGCGGCTGTGGCGAAACTCACCGCCAGGCGACGAAGGAGTTACCGCCGGATGACGGAGAAGTTGACGTGCCGTAGTCGTTGTACTCGGGACGGTATGTCACAGATGATGTCGAGGCGATTCGTCTGGATCGTCCTTGACCAGCCTTTGTCCCGGCCCGGTAGGGGGTATCAATTCGGCATGAACCCGTATCAAAGGGTTCAATGGGGGTGTCCCGCGCACTCCTGATCACACATCGTGAGGACGCGCCCGGGGCGCGCCACCCCGCTGACAGCAAGGAGTACCAACACGTGACACTGGTGAACGACGCGGCTCCCGCGGTGCGATCCACCGGTCGCAAGTTCCGCGCCTTCACGGCGAAGCACCTGGACGAACTCACTGCTCGCGCCGGGCTGTCGCCCGACGAGCAGCTCGCGACCAGGGCGGTGGCGACGGTCCTGCCCTTCCGGACCAACGCCTACGTCATCGAGGAGCTGATCGACTGGACGGCCGCGCCCGACGACCCGATGTACCGGCTCGTCTTCCCGCGCCCGGACATGCTCCCCGCCGAGGACGTCGCCCACCTGTCGGACCTGCTGCGCCGCGAGGCACCCAAGGCCGAGGTCGAGGCCGCCGCCCACCGGGTCAGGATGCGGCTGAACCCGCACCCGGCCGGCCAGATGGAGCTCAACATCCCGAGCTTCGGCGACGGCAAGATCCCCGGGATGCAGCACAAGTACGACGAGACCGTGCTGTACTTCCCCAAGCAGGGGCAGACCTGCCACGCGTACTGCACGTACTGCTTCCGCTGGGCCCAGTTCGTCGGCGAGGCCGACCTGAAGATGGCCGGCGACGAGCCCACCGCGCTGCGCGAGTACCTGATCGCCCACCCCGAGGTGACCAGCGTCCTGTTCACCGGCGGCGACGCCATGATCATGGGCGAGCCGGTGCTGCGCCGCTACGTCGAGCCGCTGCTCGACCTGGAGCAGCTGGAGTCCATCCGGATCGGCACCAAGTCGCTGGCCTACTGGCCGCAGAAGTTCGTCACCGACCCGGACGCCGACGACATGCTCCGGCTGTTCGAGCAGGTCGTGGAGTCGGGCAAGAACCTGGCGTTCATGGCGCACTTCACGCACCCGCGCGAGCTCGAGCCCCTCATGGTCGCCGAGGCCTGCCGCCGGATCCGGGACACCGGCGCGGTCATCCGCACCCAGGCCCCGCTGATCAGGACGATCAACGACGACGCCAAGACCTGGGAGGGCATGTGGCGAACGCAGACCCGCATGGGTCTGATCCCGTACTACATGTTCGTCGAGCGCGACACGGGACCGCAGGACTACTTCGCCGTCCCGCTCACCCGCGCCTACGACATCTTCCGGGACGCCTACAAGAACGTCTCCGGCCTCGCTCGGACCGTCCGGGGCCCGTCCATGTCCGCGACGCCGGGCAAGGTCTGCGTGGACGGCGTCCTCGACCTGAACGGCGAGAAGGTGTTCGCGCTGCACTTCATCCAGTGCCGCGACTCCGAACTGGTGGGCAAGCCCTTCTTCGCCAAGTACGACCCTGAGGCGGTCTGGCTGGACGATCTGAAGCCCGCCTTCGCCGACCGCTTCCCCTGGGAGAAGTAGGCACCGCGCAAAAGCCGGGGACGGCCACGGCCGGACTGAGTACGTGGCCGCCCCCGGCCCCCTCGTAGTCCCGGGGCTCAGCACGAGGTCAGCGCAGTGAACGGGCCAGGCAGAGGCAGGCGGCGAGGGTGGCGGCGCCGCACAGCGCCATGACATGGCCGGGCGCCAGGAACTCGCCGAGCGCGCCCGCCGCGCCGATCCCGGCGGCCTGGCCCGTCATCAGCCCGCTGCCGGACAGCCCCAGCGCCTGACCGCGGATCTCCTCGGGCACCGCGTCCACGAGGCGCTGCTGGACGGTCAGCTCGTAGCCCAGCCCGAACGTCCCGGCCGCCATCAGCGCGCACGCCGCAGGCAGGCCCGGTTCGAACGCGAACAGCAGGAGCGGCGCGCCCGTCAGCATCGCCAGCGGGAGCGTGAGGCGCTCGCGTGTCGCCGCCGGCATCCAGCGGCCCACCACGAAGTTGCCCGCGAACATGCCCACCGCCGCGGCGGAGAGCAGCAGCCCCGCCGCGTCCGGGCGCCCCGAACCGGCCGCGTAGGGCACCGCGACGCCCTCCGAGCCGACCGAGAGGGAGATCGGCAGCCACCCGGCGAGCAGCAGCCCGCGCGTGGGGCGGCGGCCCAGCAGCAGCCGGTTCGTCCGCCAGGTCTCGCCCGCCAGGCCGGACGACGACGACCGCGCCGTCGGCGGGACG
This sequence comes from Actinomadura sp. NAK00032, assembly GCF_013364275.1. Classification (NCBI taxonomy): domain Bacteria; kingdom Bacillati; phylum Actinomycetota; class Actinomycetes; order Streptosporangiales; family Thermomonosporaceae; genus Actinomadura; species Actinomadura sp. NAK00032. The sequence continues at coordinate 1,518,830 of NZ_CP054932.1, forward strand.
TCCGGCAGCCGGGTGTGGGCGAGCAGCGCGGCCAGCGCCGCGCCGGCCGCCGCCAGCCACAGCGCCCCGGCCGGGGAGATCGCCGCCAGCAGCAGCCCGCCCGCCGCCTGCCCGGCGATCTGCGCGCCCGCGCTGGTCATCGTGAACAGCGACCGGCCCAGCACGTAGCCGTCCCCGGGCAGCAGGGCGGGCAGCCGGGCCTGCACGGCGGCGCCGCCCACCGGCGCGAACAGCCCCACCGCGACCAGCAGCGCCAGGACCGCCGGCAGCGGCAGGATCCCCAGCGCGAGGAGCGCGGTGACGGCGAAACGCAGCACGTGGTAGCCGGCCAGCAGCCGCCTGGCCGGGAGCCGGTCGGCGAGCGACAGCAGCAGCGCGCCGCCGATCACGTACGGCAGCATTCCGGCGGCGAACACGAGCGCCGCGGCGACGGGCGACCCCGTCAGCGCGTAGGTCTGCACGGACAGTGCGATCGTCCGGACGGAGTCCCCGCCCACCTGCAGCGTCTGCAGGGAGAACAGCGTCCGGAACTCGGCGACGCCGAAGACGTCGCGGTACCGCGCGGCGGCGGTGGAAGGGATGGCGGTCATACGGCGACTGTGCGGAACCGGTCCCGCTCCGGGACAATGTTTCGGGGAGGAGCGAAACATGTACCGCATCGAGGTGGGACCGGGGGATCTCGCGGCCAGCCGCTTCGGGATCGCGCCCCTGATCGAGGTGTACGCCGCGCTCGGCCTGGTCGCCGACCGCAGGCCCGTCGGGCCGCTCGGTCCGTGGGTGGAGCGGGCGCGGCCCGCCTACCGGGAGATCGCCGGCGACCCCGCCGTCCGGGCGCTGGCCTTCCTGCGGCGCCGGCACGGGTACATGGCGGACTTCATCGTCCCGCCGCCCGCCCGGCCCAACCTCACCGTCGCCGAGCAGCTGGCGACCGTCCGGGCGACGCCGCTCGACCAGGCGCGGCGGGAGATCGCCCGCAACCTGGCGGGGCTGCCGGAGCCGGACGCCGCGACCCGGGACATCCTGGACGCGCCCGACATGGTCGAGCGGCTCGCCGCCGGCATGGAGACCGCGTGGCACGCCCTGCTGGAGCCGGACTGGGCGGTGCTGCGCTCGATCCTGGAACGCGACATCGTCCACCGCGCCGGGCGGCTCGCCGCCTACGGCTGGGCGGCGGCGCTGGACGGCCTGTCCCGCCAGGTGCGCTGGCGGGACGGCGTCATCGAGGCGGACATCAAGGGCGACTTCACCTACCGACTGGGCGGTGCCGGGCTGACCCTCGTGCCCGTGGTCTTCTCCGAGCTGGGCATCGCCCTCGAACAGGACTGGCCGTACACGCTGATGTACCGGGCGCGGGGAGTGGCCGCCCTCTGGGAGAGCCGGACGCCGCACGGCGAGGACGCCCTCGACCGGCTCGTCGGCCGCACCCGCGCCGAGCTGCTGCGCCTGCTCGCCGAGCCCGCCACGACGACCTGGCTCAGCGCCCGGCTTCGGATGAGCCTCGGCGGGATCGGCGGCCACCTCGCGGTGCTGCGCGAGTCAGGGCTGGTCACGCGGGAGCGGAGCGGCCGGTCCGTCCTCTACCGGCGCACGGCCGTCGGGGACGTCCTGGTGGGCGCCGGCTGAGGCCGCCCCGGCCGGGGCGGCCTCCCCGAAAGGGCGTCAGGACTCGTAGACGGGGACGATCGCGGCGCGGGCCAGCGTGTGCGCGGTGATGTTGAACCCGACGACGGCGGGGGAGGCGTCGGAGTCCAGGCCCAGCGACTCCACGTCCAGCGCGTGCACGGTGAACACGTAGCGGTGCGGGCCGCCTGGCGGCGGCGCGGCGCCGCCGTACGCCTTCGTGCCGAAGTCGCTGCGGGCCTGCACACCGATCTCGGCGTCCGCGGTGCCCGCGCCCGTCGGCAGTTCGGTCACGTCGGCCGGGATGTCGAACAGGCTCCAGTGCCAGAAGCCGCTGCCGGTCGGCGCGTCCGGGTCGTAGCAGGTCACCGCGAAGCTCTTCGTCTCCGCCGGGAACCCCGACCAGCGCAGGTGCGGGGACTTGTTGCCGCCGCTGAACCCCCAGTCGTCGAAGACGTGCGCGTCCGCGAGCCGCTCGCCCTCGGCGACGTCGTCGCTCTCGACGGTGAAGGACGGGACCTCGGGCAGGTGCTCGTGCGGAAGCGGCGGCTTGGCCATGGCGACCTCCTACATCAGGATCTGCGTGTCCCTCCATCTCTATCAGTGGGCGTCATGTCTTGACCGCGCCCATCGTGAACCCGGTGACGAAACGGTCCAGGAACAGGTTGAACAGGAACGCGATCGGCACCGCCGTGATCACCGTGGACGCCTGCAGCGACTGCCAGAAGAACACGTCCCCCCGCACCAGCTGGGTCGGCACGCCGGTGCTGACCACCATCTCCGGGCTCGCCGACACGAACGCCAGCGCGTACACGAACTCGCTGGAGGTGAGCGTGAAGCTGAACACGACCACCGCGACGATCCCCGGGAACACCAGCGGCAGGACGACCCGCAGGAACGCGCCGAGACGGCTGTGGCCGTCCACCATGGCCTGCTCCTCGACGTCCTTCGGCACGGCCTTGAGGAACCCGATCAGCAGCCACACCGACACCGGGACCGTGATCGTCGGATACACCACGATCATCGACCAGAGCGTGTCCTCCAGGTGCAGCGCCACCACGACCCGGGTCAGCGACAGGAACAGCAGCGACGGCGGCACCAGGTACACCATGAAGATCGCGATGCCCATCGGCGTGCCCCAAGGCCGGTCCAGCCGCGCCAGCGAGTACGCCGCCGGCAGCGCCAGCACCAGCGTGACCGCCACCACCGCCGCGCCCACGATCAGCGTGTTCACCACGAACGTCAGGAACGGCGTGTCGGCGAACAGGAACGTCACATGGTCGGGCGTCGCCGGCTTGTTGAAGAAGAACGGGTTGCTCTCCGGGTTGTAGAGGTCCTGGTTCTGCTTGAACGCGCTGATCACGCTCCACAGGAACGGCAGCGCGCACACCAGCGCCGCCAGCACCGCCGCCCCGTACACCCCGCACCGCGCCGCCGCATGCCGCCGCGCGTACTTGCGCCGCAGCGCCGCCACGTCCGTGCTCATTGGGCCTCCAACCGGCGGACCGCGCGGAGGATGGCGACCGCCCCGGCGAGGAGGAGGGGGAACAGGAACAGCGCGATCGCCGCCCCCTGGCCGACGTCGCCGCCCTCGATGCCGCGGAAGTACGCCCAGGAGGCCAGGACGTCCGTCGAGTGCGTCGGGCCGCCCCGGGTCAGCACGTACGGGACGGTCATGTCGGTGAACGTCATGATCGCGCCGAACAGGCCCGCGACCGCGATCACCGGGAGCGTCAGCGGGATCGTCACCTCGAACATCCGCCGCCAGAACCCGGCGCCGTCGATCCGCGCGGCCTCGTCGATGTCGCGCGGGATGGCCACCAGCCCGGCCATCACGATCACGGCGGCCAGCGGGGTCAGCCGCCACGTCTGCACCGCGATCACCGACGCCATCGCCGTGCCCGGCCGCCCGAGCCACACGATGTTCGCGTCGATCAGCCCCAGATGGCGGAGCACCCAGTCGACCGGGGAGTAGATCGAGTCGAGGAACCACAGCCACGAGATCGTCGACAGCGCGACCGGCGTCGTCCACGGCAGCAGCACCAGGAACCGCACGACCCACTTGCCGCGGAAGTCGGCCACCAGGATGTTCGCGAGGATCTTCCCGAACAGGACGATCAGCGCCATGCTCACCAGCGTGAACACCAGCGTGTTGCGCAGCGCCCGCCAGAACACGCCGTCCGCGAAGACCGCGTCGAAGTTGCGGAACCCGACGAGGTCGAACGACGGGTCGCCGGTCGTCACGTCCGAGAACGCGAACGCGATCGCCAGCAGGAACGGGACGCCGACCAGCGCGGCGATGTAGACGACCGAGGGCAGCAGCATCACCCAGGCGAGGAAGCCCTCCCGGTCGGCGAGGCCGGCCTTCGCCCGTGGGGCCCCGGCCTCGGCGGCCGGGGCCGCCTCCGCCCGCGTCACCGCGCGTCCCCGAGCGGGACGGCGGCCCGCCGGGCGCCCGACGCGGCGTCGAAGAACCGGAGCCGATCCACCGGCACCGCGAACTCGCGGGTCTCCCCGGCCTCCAGCGGTGTCCCCACGGTCGCGGGGAGCCGGGCGATCACGCGGGTCTCCGCGCCGATGCCCGTGACCGTCCCGTACACGTGCCGGTCGCCGGACAGGTACTCCATCCGCTCCACCTGGAGCGGCATCGCCACCCGCTCCGGCGACACGACGTTCTCGGCGGGCAGCAGATGCTCGGGACGGAACCCCACCAGCACGTCGTCGCGCTCGACTAGGTTCATTGGCGGCGACCCGATGAACGTCGCCACGAACGTGTCGGACGGGTCGTCGTACACCTCCTGCGGCGTCCCGACCTGCCGGACGCGGCCGTGCTCCAGCACCGCGATGCGGTCGCCCAGGCCCATCGCCTCCGCCTGGTCATGGGTGACGTAGATGGTGGTGGTGCCGACGCGCTGCTGGAAGCGCTTCAGCTCGTCCCGCGCCGTCGCGCGCATCTTCGCGTCGAGGTTGGAGAGCGGCTCGTCCAGCAGGAAGACCGCCGGGTCGCGGACGAGCGCGCGCGCCAGCGCCACCCGCTGCCGCTCACCGCCCGACAGTTGGCGCGGCTTGCGCCGTAGCAGCGGCTCGATCTCCAGCAGGCCCGCCGCCCACTGGGCCTTCTTCTCGCGCTCCTCCTTGGGCATGCCCTCAGCGCGCAGCGGAAAGACGATGTTGTCCCGCACCGTCTTGTGCGGATACAGCGCATACGACTGGAACACCATCGCGATCTGCCGGACCCTGGGCGGAAGCCCGTTCACGACGTTCCCGCCGATCAGCACTTCGCCTTCCGTGGGCTGTTCCAGGCCCGCGATGGTGCGCAGCAGCGTCGTCTTCCCGCAGCCGGACGGCCCCAGCAGCACCAGGTACTCGCCGGGCTCCGCCGCGAGATCGACCCCGTCCAGCGCCCGCACATGCTCCGCCCGCCCCCGCCGGGCCCGCACGTGCCCATCGAAGGTCTTCACCAGCCCCTTGACCTCGACCGTGTTCATTGCCTCGCCTCCGCTCGGCGGCGAGCGGGCGCTCGCGTCCGCACGGCTCAGCCGCCCACGAGGCCGCGGCCGCGCCAGTTCTGGAAGATGGCGTTGACGCGTTGCTCGGCCTCCGCGACGGCCTGGCGCGGGGACGTCTGGCCGCGGGCGGCGCGGCCGAACATCGTCGGCAGCACGTTGGTGTTGAAGATCTCGCCGATCGCCGGGTTGGACGGCCCCGGGTAGCCGATGTTCGCGCTCCACGACGTCGCCGTCTTCAGCAGGCTCAGCTTGTTCGCCGGCTTGGCGCCCCACGGGTCGTCGTCGAGCCAGCCGTTCAGCTGCGGGACGATCGACGGCCAGCCCGGCAGGTCGTACAGCTCCGAGTAGTACGACACCGACGGGAAGTTCGCCGTGTAGTGCAGCAGGAACTCCTTCGCCGCGTCCGCGTTGCCCGCGTACTTCGGCACGATCCACTGCTGGATCACGTGCTGCGCCGCCATCGCCGCCTTCGGGCCGCGCAGGGCGGGCACGAAGAAGATGTCGTCGCCGATCGTGCGGTTCGTCCCCATCGCGGTGCGCCAGGCGGAGATGGAGTTCACGATGTAGGACGACTTGCCGGCGATGAGCGCCTGGTTGTTGGACGCCGGCGTCCACGAGAAGACCTCGCTGGTCTCGGCCTCCTTGAACAGCCGCGCCATGTACTCCACGGCCGCGACCGTCGCGTCCGAGTTCAGCACGACCCGCTCGTTCTGGTCCTGGACGGAGCCGCCGTACGACCACAGCAGCGCCCGCGCCGCCATGTTCGAGTCGGTCTCCGGGGACAGCCCGATGCCGCACGGCACCCCGGTCTGCTTCTTGATCTCGGCGGCGCCGCGCAGCAGGTCGTCCCAGCTGGACGGGCCGTTCGGCATGCCGGCCTTCTGCCACATCGACTTGCGGTAGTCGCCGGGGTCGGGCGACCAGCCGGGGCAGTAGGCGTAGAACTTCTTGGTGTTGGGGTTGAAGCTCGACTTGCGGCACAGCTCCAGCTGCTGCCCCCAGCGTCGCGTCGCCTCCTGCACGACGTCGGTCATGTCGAGGACGGACGGCTCGTACTGCGAGAACGGCGCGATGTGCTGGATGAGGTCGTGGCCGCGCCCCGCCTGGATCTCGGAGGCGGCCCGGCGCGGGACGTCCACGGTGTTGATGTGGTCGACCCGGACGTCCACCCCGACCTTCTCGCCCCAGTCGGAGACGAACGCGTCGAACCATTTGTCGTGCCGGGGCACGAAGTGGCTCCACATCAGGATGCTGAGGGAGCCGCTCAGCTTCTTGGCGGGGGCGGTGAACACCTCCTTCGGGGCGTTCCCGGTGTTCTTCGCCTGCGGGCCGGACGACTCGCTGGCGCATCCCGCCAGCGCGCCGTAGGCGCCCGCAGCGAGCGCCGTGGAGGACAGGAAGCCGCGTCTGCTGATCCCGCGTCCGCTGATCCCGGGGGTGTCGAACCGTTCGGCCATGGGGAGTCTCCCTCGCCGCTGGAGGTCTCCCCTCGACGGTAGATCGGCGAGGGGACTTCATCCAGAGACGATCCGGTAACTCCACGTCACGGTGGCCCCACCGGCCACGGCGGCCCCGGGCGTGCGCCCGCGTTACTTGCCGGTGGCCTCGACGTAGGCGGCGATGACCTCTTCGGGCTCGCCGTCCATGTGCATGCGGCCCTCGTCGATCCAGATGACCCGGTCGCACATGTCCTTGACCGTGTCGAGCTGGTGCGCGACGAGGAAGACCGCGCCGGCCTCCTTGCGCAGCTCGTCGATGCGGCGCTTGCTCTTCGTCCGGAACTTGGCGTCGCCGGTGGCGAGGGCCTCGTCGATCAGCAGCACGTCGTGGGTCTTGGCCGCCGCGATCGCGAACCGGAGCCGGGCCCCCATACCGGACGAGTACGTCCGCATCGGGTACTGGATGAACCCCTCCTTGAGCCCGGCGAACTCGACGATGTCCTTGTAGCGGGCCCTGGCCTCGGTCGGGGACATGCCCATCGCGAGGCAGCCGAGCACGATGTTGCGCTCGCCGGTGAGGTCCTTCATCAGGGCGGCGTTCACGCCGAGCAGGGACGGCTGGCCGTCGGTGTAGACGCCGCCGCGGTGCGGGGGCAGCAGCCCGGCGATGGCCTTCAGCAGCGTCGACTTGCCGGAGCCGTTGGTGCCGATGATCCCGACGGCCTCGCCGCGGTAGGCCACGAACGACAGGCCCTTGATCGCGTGGACCTCGGTCATCGAGGGACGCTTCTGCCGGCGCAGGACGCGGGAGAACGCCGACGCGGCGTTGCCCTTCCCGCCCGCGCCGTACACGCGGTAGACGATGTGCAGATCGTCGACGACGACGATCGGCTCCCGCGACGGGTCGATCGCGACCTGGTTTCCGGTCGGGTTCATGCGCACCTTCGTGTCAGCCACGGCCGTATCGCTCCTCAGCGCGGTGGAAGAACGTGAATCCGCCGACCAGCATCACCACTGCCCAGATGACGGCGTACAACCACAGCTGTCCCGTCTCCTGCATGTGGAGGTCGTTCTTGACGTGGTCGCGGTACTCGCCGAGCAGCACGTGGCGGCTCAGCTCGACGAACACGTACGCCGGGTTGGCCTTGAGGATCTCCGCGAGGACGGGGTACTCGGCGAGCTTGGAGCCGGGCTTCATCAGCGACGGGAGGCTGAAGATGACGCCGGACATGTAGAGCCAGGTCCGCATGACGAACGGCAGGAGCTGGGTGATGTCGCGGTTGAACGCGCCCAGCCGCGCCATCACCATGCTGATGCCGACGTTGAACATGAGCTGCAGCGCCACCACGGGGATGAACAGCGCCATGTTGAAGCTGAGCGGCTCGCCGAACGCGAAGATGATCGCGAAGAGCACGATGAGCGAGAGCAGGAGCTGCTGGAGCTCGACGACCGCGATCGCCAGCGGCAGCGTGGCGCGGGGGAAGTGCAGCGCCCGGATCAGCGAGAGGTTGTCGCCGACGGACTTCGCCCCGGACGTGACGGAGCGCTGCGTGAACCCGAACAGGAAGACACCGGTCACCAGGAACGGGATGAAGTCGGGCACGCCGCGGCTGGTGCTGAGCAGCAGCCCGAAGATCAGGTAGTACACCGCCGCGTTGAGGAGCGGTGTCAGCAGCTGCCACACCTGGCCGAGCCGCGAGTCGGAGTACATCGAGATGTTCTTGGCCGACGCGAACGCCCAGATGAAATGGCGCCGAGCCCACACATCCTGGATGTACTTGCGCAGCGGGGGGCGCGCAGCGCTCTGCCTCAGCCCGTATCGTGCGGCGTAGTCGGCCAGGGACCCGTTCACGTGATGAGGCTCCGCGATCGTTCCGACCGACTCGCCACCCGGGGATGAGAGCCGTTCCGGGTGACTCATGTCGCGAAGCCTATTGCAGTCGGTGAGTCCAGAGTGACGTTCGCCCGCATGTGACCCCCGATTTGAGATCTTTACGGAATCATGTCGGCGTCCCTGGGGATACCCCCGAGATGCGGGTCAACCACTCACGGAGCATTGTCGTGCCATCACGGTCCGCCATTCGGCGTCGTCATGAGCCCGCTCATGCCCCTTCCCCCCGATCCGTCCTGCTGCGCCGGCTCGGCCGCGCCGACCGGTGGGCGTTCGACCGGGTGGCGGCGGCGCGGCTGCGCGGGCTGGAGTACGTCCTGCCGCGGCTGTCGCGGTTCGCCGACCACGGTGTGCTCTGGTTCACCACGGCCGGGGTGATGGGGCTCACGGGGCGGCCCCGGCTGCGGCGCGCGGCGCTGCGCGGCGCGATCGCGATCGCGGTGGCGAGCCCGGCCGTGAACATCCTGGGCAAGCAGGCGTTCCGCCGCAAGCGGCCCGTCGTCGACCTGGTGCCGCCGATCCGGATCCGCTGGAAGCTGCCGACCTCGCACGCGTTCCCGTCCGGCCATTCGGCGTCCGCCGCCGCGTTCGCGACGGGTGTCGCCCTGGAGGCGCCGCGCCGGCTGGCGGTGCCGGTCGCCGCGACGGCCGCCGCGGTGGCGTTCTCCCGCGTCTATACCGGCGCGCACTATCCGGGGGACGTCCTGGCCGGTGTCGGGATCGGCGCGCTGGCGGGGGCGGGGACCCGCCTGGTGTGGCCCGCCCGGCCCCCGGTGGCCGGGGTGGCGCCGGCGGCGGAGCCGGCGAAGGTGGCGGCGGACGGGCGCGGGCTCGTCGTGGTCGCCAACACCGGCGCCGGGCCCGGCGCCGGCGGCGAGGCGGCCGGGATCTCCCTGCCGGGACGCCCCGAGGCGACGCTGGGGCTGCTCCGGCACGAACTTCCGGCGGCGGAGATCGTCCAGCTGGACCCGGACGCCGACATCGACAAGGCGTTCGGCGAGGCGGCCGAGCGGGCCGACGTGCTCGGCGTCGTCGGCGGCGACGGCACCGTGAACGCGGCGGCGGGGGCCGCGCTGAAGCACGGCGTGCCGCTGCTCGTCGTGCCGGGCGGGACGTTCGACCACTTCGCCCGCGCGCTCGGCGTCGAGTCGGCGGCGGAGGCGATCGGCGCGTACCGGGACGGGCGGCTCGGCCGGGTGGACGTGGCGTACGCCGCCCCGGCGGGCGGCGCGGGCCGGGACGAGGAGCGGCTGTTCCTCAACACCGCGAGCTTCGGCGCCTACACCGAGCTGGTCGACCGGCGCGAGCGGCTGGAGCGGCGGATCGGCAAGTGGCCGGCGCTCGCGATCGCGGCCGTCCGCACGCTGCGGCACTCCGAGCCCGTCGAACTGCTGGTGGACGGACGCCGGCTGCGGGTGTGGCTGGCCTTCGCCGGCAACTGCGTGTTCGGCTCGCGCGGCGCGGCCCCGACCTGGCGCGGGCGGCTGGACGACGGCCTGCTCGACGTCCGGATGATCGTCACCGGGCGGCGGGTGCCGCGGGTCCGCGCGGTCGCGGCGGTGCTGGCCGGGCCCCTGCACGTCATGCCCGGGTACCGGGAGTGGCGGACGAGCGGCCTGGAGGTCGTCTCCCCGGACGGCGGGCTGCGGCTCGCGCGCGACGGCGAGGTCTCGTCGCTGCCGGCGGCGGTCCGGTTCGGCAAGCACGCGGGCGCGCTCGCGGTGTTCTGCCCCACGGCACCCGCGGCGGCGCCCGGATAGCCGTCCCCGGTCCCCTGGACGGGCGGCGCGTCAAGGCGCGTCCCCGTGTTGGCCGTGTGCCGGTCTTGATCGGGTAAAGGCGTGGGGGTCGCCCGTACGGCGGCGGCAGGGTCCGGTGCAGGATCCCGCTAGGGGATCATCGGGGGGTGTGAGCCGTGGGACGGACCCGGCGGGACCGGTACCTGCGACGTCAGGGGCGCCAGCGGCAGCTGCGGCAGTGCGTCCGGCAGTGGTGGCCGATCGTGGCGGGGGCACTGGCGACGACCGGCCTCCTGCTCGGCGCCTACCTGGAGGTCCCGCGCCAGAAGGGCACGGCGGCGACGCTGGCCGCACCTGGGCGTCCGGGCCCGAAGCGGCCGGGCGCGGCGCCGCGCGACCCGGCTGAGCGGCTGATGAGCACCTACACGACCCGGTTCACGCCGGGGGAGCCGCGCGTCCGGAACATTGAGCTGGCGTCGCAGATCCTGGACGGGCACATCGTCGAGCCCGGCGGGACGTTCTCCTTCAACGGCGCTGTAGGGCCGCGTACGAAGAGCCGCGGTTACGTGCCCGCGCCCGCCATTGTCGGGCCGCGGCTGGTGAACGATGTGGGCGGCGGCATCTGCCAGGTGTCCACGACGCTTTTCAACGCCGTGTTCAGGGCGGGCCTGGACATTCGCAAGTCGCGCGCGCACACCATGTGGATGCCGGAGTACCCGGAAGGGCGGGAGGCAGCGGTCTCCTACCCCCAGCTCGACTTCACCTGGAAGAACGACACCGGCCGTCCTGTGCGGATACAGGTGGCCTACACGGGGTCGTCGCTGACGGTGAACCTGTGGGGCGAACGCAAGTACGAGGTGCGGTCGAAGACGTCCGAGCGGTACGCGTTCACCCCGTACGGGACGGGCGTGGGGCACGGCCGCAAGTGCGTGCCCATGACGGGCCGGAAGGGCTTCAAGATCGACGTGTGGCGGACGCTGTACGCCGAGGGACGCAAGGTGCGCCGGGAGAGGTTCCACACCGAGTACCGGCCGCAGCCGAAGGTGAAGTGCCGGTGAGAGCGCTGAGACGGCGCATGGCAGGGTGGTGAGCATGCAGGGAGACTTCGAGCTGGGACCCGGCGACGGGCGGCTGCTGCTCCGCACGGGCCGCAGCGGGCTGGGCCGGCGGGCGGGGCACGATCTGACGATCGCGGCCGCCCGGTGGTCGGCGGCGGTGCGGGCCGGGGAGCCGCTGTCCGCGTCGTCGGTCGAGGTGACCGTCGAGGTGGACGGGCTGGAGGTCGTCGACGGCACCGGGGGCGCGCTGCCGCTGGCCGACAAGGACCGTACCGACATCCGCAGGAACCTGCGCGAGGTCCTCGACAGCGGGCGGTACCCGAAGATCACGTTCGTCTCGACGGCGGTCGGGGAGGACGCCGTCGAGGGCGATCTGACGATCATGGGCCGGACGAAGCCGGTGCGGGTCGCCGCCTCCCTGGAGGGCGGCCGGGTGCGGGGTTCCGCCACGGTCACGCAGAGCCGCTGGGGCATCAAGCCGTACTCGGCGTTCTTCGGCGCGCTGCGGCTCGCCGACGACGTCGAGGTGGAGTTCGACATCACGCTCCCCGAGTAGAAGTCTCCCGTCGGGCGCGTGCGGCGCGTGCGTACTGGTCGTCCAGGCTGCGTGGGAACGGCAGGATCCGGTGCCGTTCGCGCCAGGGCGCGTACTGGCGGACGGCGTTGAACCCGGCCGCGGTGATGATGCGTTCGACGTTCGGGCCTGGCGCGTAGGCGGGATATATGTCCAGGTAGGCGATGCCTGGGGGCAGACCGTGCGGCCGCTGGGGCGACACCAGCGTCATCGGCGGGCGGGCTCCTTCGGCGGACGCCATGTCCCGCGCATAGGCGACGAGTTCAAGGGTCTCTGGGGCGGGCCCACTGTGGACGATGAGCCAGCCGTCCACATCGACCGGTTCCGATGGCGGATCGGTGAGGACCAGCGGGGAAACCTCGTCCGATACCTCGCGCAGATAGGCGTCGTGCGCGGGGGCCAGCGGCTCCAGCACGAACGTGCGGTCGAAACGCGGCGGGTCGGCGGGCAGCAGCGGACGGTACGCGTCCCAGCGCAGCAGCCGGGCCAGGTGCGTGACCCTCGTCCCGGACGGGAAGCGGGACAGTTCGCCCTTCAGCCCTGCGGGGAACGCGTCCACGACTACCTCGTCCGGTGCGAGCCCTGCCGCGCTCTCCACGACCCGCCAGCCGCCCGTGACGCGCGCGTCGCCGCCGAACCGGGACCCGGTCACCACCGTCACCGGGCCGTCCATGCGCAGGGTGTGCAGCGCCGCTCGGAGCCGCGTCAGATGGCCGAGCCCGTCCCCGGCCGCGTAGCAGACGATCACCGGGCCGCGTCGAGGACGGCCAGGTACCCGGCGGTCTCGGCGGCCGGGGTGAAGTCGCGGCGGATCCGCTCCGCGCCCGCCGCGCCGAGCTTCGCCAACTGGTCGGCGCCCGCCCGCGCGGCCCGGTCGACGGCCGCCCGGCAGGCGTGCGCGTCCCCGGCGGGGAAGGTGAACCCGATCTCGTCGTCCACGAGGTCGGCGAGGCCGCCGCCGTCCGAGGCGAGCAGCGGCACGCCGAGCGCCGCCGCCTCCAGCGCCACGTTCGGCATCCCGTCGTAGAACGAGGGGAGCGCGACGAGGTCGCAGCCCGCGTAGACGGCCGGCAGGTCGTAGCGCTCCATGAACGGCAGGAACGAGTGCGGGACGTCGTGCCCGGCGAGCCACTCCCGCACCGACTCCTCGACCTCGCCGACGAGCACCAGGTGGAACGCGCCGGCGTGCCCCGACGCGGCCAGCGCGTCCAGCAGGAACCCGACGCCCTTCTTGACCTTGAGCTGCCCGATGAGGCCGATCGTCCGGCGGCCCGGCTCGACGTTCGCGTCCCGCCAGGCGAGGCCCTCGGCCCGCTCGGACGGCAGGATCCGCCACTGCGCCGTGTCGACGCCGTTCGCGACGAACTCGACGGGAGCGTCCGGGGCGAGGGCCGCCACCAGCGGCGCGTGCGACCGGGCCACGACACAGACCCGGGACGAGGCGCGCAGCGCGTCCGCCAGCACGCCGCGCCGCCGCATCGAGAACACGCCCACGTCGATGTCGTTGCCGCGCAGCAGCGTGACCAGCGGGGCGTCCAGCAGCGAGGACAGGACGGGCGCGGCGAGCATCGCGTACACGCCGCCGAACGCCACCACGTGGCCGTAGCCGGTGAGGCCCTCGGCGGTGATCGTCGTCCACAGCCGGCGCAGCGCGTGCTCGGAGTCGTCGCCGAGCGGGGCCGTCAGCAGCCGCCCGCCGTGCTCCCGCTTCACGCCCCACGGCCGGGCGCGCCGCGTCAGGTGCGCGACGTCCACCTCGACTCCGGCGCCGCGCAGGCCGCGCACGATCCGGTCGCACGACTGCGCCATGCCGCCCTGGCTCGGCGGGTAGTGCTCGGTGAGCCACAGGACGCGGTGCATCAGCTGTCCACGAAGCCGGTGTCGTCGTCCGGACCCCAGTCGCCGCCGTAGGAGTAGTCGTCGCCCGGGTTGAACGCGCCCCGGTCGTACTCGTCGAACGAGGAGTACCAGTACGTGTCCTGGTAGGTCCGCGAGCTGCGCTGGTAGTAGTCGCGGCGGCGGTTGCCCACCCACGTCGGGTCGTGCGGGTCCTGCGTGCGGTACCCGCGCGCGGCCGCGCACTCGGGGCACGCCCCGCCCGGTGCCGCGTGCGCCGCGCAGACGGGCCGCGCGCAGTGCGGGCAGGACCCCGCGGCCGCCTGGCCGCAGCGTCCGAGGACGAAGAAACCGGTGGTCACGGTGCAGCGGGTCACTTGGCCCTCCTCTTGGCCGTGCCGGGCGGGGTCCACCGGAACGGCTCCGTCGACACGTCCAGGATGCGGTCGAGCATGGCCTTGCCCTCCTGCACGCCGCGCAGCTTCCCGTCCACCCGGACCACCATGCGCTTGCCCGGCTTGACCTGCACCTTGAGCCAGCGCGGCGGCGGTGACGAGGGCTGCCGGACCACCGCGTCCTTGGCCAGCCGCCGGGTGACCCGCACGAGCTGCGTGGTCTTCGTCTTGGTCTTGATCTTGACCTTGCCGCGCGGGTTGCGCTTCTTGCGCCGCCGGTAGCGGACCCGGTCGGTGATGACGAGTTCCAGGACGCTGCCGTCGCGCAGTTCCGCCCGCATCCGCAGCCACGGGTCGATCGCGTACCACTGCTTCATCGAGATGACCGGCCGCTGGACGGGCACGTCGTGCTGCGGGCCGCACTTCTCGGGGACGTTCGAACCGCGCAGATCCGCCGCGACCGACAGCACCCCGTCCGGTGGCATGTCGGCCGCCAGCACCCGCAGCAGCGGGACGAGGACGGCCGGAACCCGCCCGGACAGCTGCCATTTGCGCCGTTTCACCACAGTGTGGTGCCCCGCGAGGCTCTGGATCACCGGCTCCCAGTCGTCGCGCCGCAGCGAGACGGAGAACCCCTTCTCCAGGGTGAGCGCCTTGTGCAGCGGATGGAACCGCTCGATGGCGGCCTTCTGCTTACGCCAGAACATGTCGGACCACCTATCGGTCTAGCGTGCGGTAGACCTCGGCCAGCCGGGCGCGGGACCGCGCCCAGGTCAGGCCCTCCTCGATGTGCTCGCGACCCCGCCGCCCCATCGCGGCCGCCTCGTGCGGGTACTCCAGCAGGACGCGGATCGCCCGCGCCAGCTCGGCGGGACGGTCGGCCGGGACGAGCCGCCCGTGCTCCCCGTCCGCCATCAGCTCGCGGACCGCCGGCAGGTCCGACGCGACGACCGGGACGCCCGCCGCCATCGACTCGATGACCTTCAGCGGCGCGCAGCCCTGGTCGAGGTTGCGGGCGCAGCCGGTCAGCGGCGCCACCGACGCCTCGGCGTGCGCCAGCCAGGCGGCGACCTCGTGGTGCGGCAGCGTGAACCGCCAGTCGATCCGGTCGGCGACGCCGAGCCGCTCGGCCAGCCGCCGCACCGGCTTCGCCCGCCGCTCCGGGACGGACGCGCAGACCACCAGCCGCAGCCCGTCGAGGTCGGCGAGCCGGGCGAAGACGCGCATCAGCACGTCCAGCCCCTGCCACGGCTGCATCGCGCCGACATAGATGACATAACGCTCAGGCGCATCGGCGGGCCGTTCGGTTGCACCGGGCACGTCCGCGCCGTTCGGTACGAGATGCACCTTGTGCTCTGGAACGCCCCGCTCCCGGACGGCGTCGCCGATCACCCGCGACGGCACCACGACCGCGTCGCTGCGCTCCAGGCAGAACCGCTCCAGCTCGCGGATCTTGCCGAGCGTGCTGGGCGCCGCCCACGGCCACGTGTGGCCCATCTCGATGGACGGCAGGCCGTTGACCTCGTAGACGACCTTGTGGCGGCGGCCGTCCGCGACCGCCGGCAGCGCGCTCCAGGGGTCGCGCACATGGCAGACCTCAAGCGTCTCCCAGTGCGGTGCCAGATGGTCGGCGACCCAGCCGGAGAACGCCTCGGCCCGGTCGATCAGGTTCGGGATCCGCGCGTCGAACCGCGCGATCTCCCGCGTCCCCTCCCGCTGGTAGCGGGGCAGGTCACCGCCGCCGATCACGCCGAGGAGCCCGCCGCCGTACCGGTCGAACAGTTCGTCGGCCATCTGCGCGATGTGCACCGCCGACCCCTTGCTGGACGGGAACCGGTCGAACGCGACATAGGCCGCTCTGTGCCTCATCCGACGCGCACCTCCGCCAGCGCCCGGTGCCAGGCGATCTGGTCGTCGAGCCCCTCCCGGAGACCGATCGCGGGCTCCCAGCCGAGCAGCTCCCGGGCGCGGGCGGTGTCGGCCCACGTCCGGTGGGCGTCACCGGCCACGGGCGTCTCCCGCTGGATCTCCGCCCGGACGCCCAGGGCGTCGACGAGCAGCGCGATCGCGTCCCGCACGGCCACATGCTCGGGATGGCCGACGTTGACGGCGATGCCGGACGGCAGCTCCTCGGCCGCCGCCGCGAGCGTCGCCGCCACCACGTCCCGCACATGGGTGAAGCTGCGCGACCTGCGTCCGTCCCCGAACACCGGCAGCGGACGCCCGTCCAGCGCCGCCTCCACGAACCGGTGGAAGGCCATGTCGGGGCGCTGCCGGGGCCCGTACACCGAGAAGTACCTGAGCACGACGACGCGGAGCCCGGCGTCCGCCGCGAGGCCCGCGAGCCGCTCCACCTCGACCTTGCTGACCGCGTAGGGGCTCTCCGGCCGGAGCCGGTCGTCCTCCCGGTTCGGCCGCCGCCCCGCCGACCCGTACACCGACGAACTCGACGCGATGACCACCTTCGGCCTGCGCCCCGCCGCCGTGCACGCCGCGAGCAGCCGCCGCGTCGCCGTCACGTTGTCCCGCTCGGCGACGGCCTTCCCCGGCCCCCACGAATCCCGTACGCCGGGCCGTCCCGCCAGATGCAGGACGACGTCCGCCCTGGCGACGGCGTCCAGTTCGTCCACCGCGAGATCGACCTCGGCGGTGACGACGCCGGGCCGCGCCGCGATCTCCGCCCACGTCCGCCGCGCGGACTCCGGGGCCGGCGACCGCGCGGGCGCGTCGACGGCGAGCACCTCGTGCCCGGCCCCCGAGCACGCGTCGACGACATGGCTCCCGATGAACCCCGCAGCACCCGTCACGACCACCCGCACCCGGGCACCTTATCCGCAGGACCCCGAACCCGGACAGGGCTCCCGTCCCAGCTCAACCGGGACTATCGGCGGATTCTCGTCGGCGGATTCCCATCGGTGGATGAAGTGAACATAGCCGCCCACTGTCGTTACTTAGGGTTAGTTTTCAGTTACAGACGGGCAGGACTGCCATGCCTGTCAACACACTCTTGAAAGGGAGAGTTCGTGAAACTACGCCATAGTTTCGCAACCCTGCTGCTCGCGGGCAGCGTCGCCGCCGGCCTCGCCGACGCGCCCGCCGCGCAGGCGTCGGCCCCGCCGGCCGCCGAGGGGGCGAGCACGCCGGCGGCCGCCGCGTACCAGTACGCGACGGG
The DNA here is from genome assembly GCF_013364275.1 of Actinomadura sp. NAK00032. Classification (NCBI taxonomy): domain Bacteria; kingdom Bacillati; phylum Actinomycetota; class Actinomycetes; order Streptosporangiales; family Thermomonosporaceae; genus Actinomadura; species Actinomadura sp. NAK00032. Next base: position 1,536,063 of record NZ_CP054932.1, read on the forward strand.
GAAGGTGACCAGCCGCCACAAGCTCGCGATCCGGTCGAGGCCGACCACGCACTCGAAGCGGGTCGGCTGGCTGAAGCCCGGCCAGCGGTTCTTCGTCAAGTGCTGGACGCGCGGGCAGAAGGTCCGCCACACCCGCGTCTGGTACCGCATGGGCTACAGCAGCCCCAAGGACTACGTCTCGGGCGCCTACGTCAAGATCGTGAAGGGCAAGGTCCGGCACTGCTGACCGAGCCGGTACCGGGGGCAGGGGCGGCCTGCCGCCCCTGGCCCCGCACCCGCCGACCCCCGGCCCCTCACCCGCCGGCCATGGCGCCGACGACCAGGAACGGCTCGGCCCCTGCCGCGACACGCGCGGGCAGGACGGTCTCCGGCGGGTCGTGGGAGAGGTCCTCCTCGCAGGCGTAGAAGCGGACGAACGCGCGGCGGCGGCCGGTGGAGCGGTCCCGGATCGTGCCGCGCAGCACCGGGTACCGCGCCTCCAGGGCGTCCAGCACCGACCACAGCGTGACGGGTTCGGGCACGTCCACCGCCACCTCGCCCTCCACCTGCGCCAGGACGCGCAGGTGCGCGGGCAGCACGACGCGGATCATGGCAGCGTCTGGACTTCCACCGACAGCACCGCCGGCAGGTCGCGGACGATCGGCGCCCAGGTGTCCCCGGCGTCGGCGGACGCGTACACCTGCCCGCCCGTCGTGCCGAAGTAGACGCCGCACGAGTCGAGCGAGTCGACGGCCATCGCGTCCCGCAGCACGTTGACGTAGCAGTGCTGCTGCGGCAGGCCCTCGGTCAGCGGCTCCCACTCGTTCCCGCCGGCGCGGCTGCGGTACACGCGCAGCCGCCCCTCCGGCGGGTAGTGCTCGGAGTCGCTCTTGATCGGGACGACGTACACCGTGTCCGGTTCGTGGGCGTGCACCGCGATCGGGAAGCCGAAGTCGCTCGGCAGGTCGCCGCTGATCTCGTGCCACGTCTCGCCCGCGTCGTCGCTGCGCATGACGTCCCAGTGCTTCTGCATGAACAGCACCTCGGGCCGCGACGGGTGCAGCGCGATGCGGTGCACGCAGTGGCCGACCTCGGCGTCCGGGTCGGGGATGCCCTCCGACCGCAGCCCGCGGTTGACCGCCCGCCACGTCTTGCCGGCGTCGTCCGTCCGGAACACGCCCGCCGCCGAGATCGCCGCGTACATCCGGGCCGCGTCCGCGGGGTCCCGCACGATGGTGTGCAGGCACATCCCGCCCGCGCCCGGCTGCCAGGACGGCCCCGACCCGTGCTCGCGCAGCCCCGGCAGCTCCTGCCAGGACGCGCCGCCGTCGACCGTGCGGAACAGCGCGGCGTCCTCGACCCCGGCGTGCACGGTGTCGGGATCGCTGGGCGACGCCTCCAGATGCCACACCCGTTTGAACTCCCACGGCTTGGGCGTCCCGTCGTACCACTGGTGCGTGCCGGGCACGCCGTCGTAGGCGAACTCGTTCCCCATCGGCCGCCAGGACGCGCCGCCGTCGTCCGACCGCTGGATCATCTGCCCGAACCAGCCCGTGGACTGCGACGCGTACAGCCGCGCCGGATCGGCGGGCGACCCCGCCACGTGGTAGATCTCCCACCCGCCGAAGTGCGGCCCGCTGACCGCCCAGTCCTTGCGCGCGCCGTCCGCCGTGAGGATGAACGCGCCCTTGCGCGTCCCGACGAGAACCCGAACACCGGTCATGCTGCCCTCCCAGAGTCGTCCGGCATGGACTTCACCGGTGATGCCGACTCCCGCCGCCCGGAAAACTCATCGGTGCTCTCGGCGCGGGACACCGCGATCAGATCGCGAGCGCCCGTCAGCGGCCGAGCCCGAGTGAGGAGACGAGGTCGCGGATCTCGTCCTGGTAGACGGCCCCGGGATCGTGGGCGTGTAGTAATGCAACGGCATATGGGAAGCTCGTGGCACGCTTACTGGCACGCTTACTGGCACGCTTACTGGCACGGGACGGGCTGCGGCTCGGGCTGCCGGCATTGACGCAGCTCATCGTGGCCCTCGACTACAACATCGTTTACGTGGCGCTCCCCGACATCGGGGAGGCGCTGGACTTCAGCCCGCAGTCCGTGCAGTGGGTGGTCAGCGCCTACGCGGTCGGCCTCGGCGGGCTGCTGCTGTTCGGCGGGCGGGCCGTGGACCGGCTCGGGCCACGCCGCATGTTCATGACGGGCCTCGCGCTGTACGCGGTCGCCTCGCTGGTGGGCGGCCTCGCGTCCGGCTCCGGGACGCTGGTCGCCGCCCGCGCGGTGCAGGGCGTCGGCGGGGGCACTGCCGACCCCGGCGACGCTGACGCTGATCTACCGCGGCTTCGCCGAGGGGCCGGCCCGCAACCGTCACCCTGTTCGCCTCCGCCGGAGCCGGCGTCGCACCCGAGGAGCAGGGAGTCGCGTCCGGGCTGGCCAGCACCGTCAAGGAGGTCGGCGGCGCGATGGGCCTGGCGGTGATCGTCGCGATCACCACGAGCTCGGCCGACCTCCTGGACGGCCTGCACGCCGCCGGCTGGACGGCCGCGGCGGTCACCGTCGCCGGCGGCCTCATCGCCCTCGTCCTCAAACCCGCCCGCCCCACCACCGAGCCTGACCAGACTCCCACCCTCGAAGGAGCGACCCCGTGACCACGGACGACCTGATCTCATGACAAGGCGCGCGGCCCGGTGCCGCGCGCCTTTGGGGTCAGCGGGGGCGGGTTACGCGGGTTTCGTCCCAGACGGGGTCGGGGGACTCGTAGACGGTGCCGTCGGCGCCGAAGATGAGGTGGCGGTCGAAGGCTTGGGCGAACCAGCGGTCGTGGGTCACGGAGATGACCGTGCCCTCGTAGGACTCCAGGCCCTCCTGGAGGGCTTCGGCGCTGGCCAGGTCGAGGTTGTCGGTGGGCTCGTCCAGGAGGAGCAGGGTGGCGCCGCCCAGTTCCAGGAGGAGGATCTGCAGGCGGGCCTGCTGGCCGCCGGAGAGGGTCTCGAAGGGCTGCTCGGCGCAGATGCTCAGCTCGTAGCGGGCCAGGGCGCTCATGGCGTCGTTGCGGAGGCGGGCGTGCTCGGTCATGACGATCTCGCACGGGGTGCGTCCGGCCAGGTCGGGACGGGCGTGGGTCTGTGCGAACAGGCCGGGGACGACGCGGGCGCCCAGGCGGGCCACGCCGGTGTGGGCGACGGGCTCCACCGGAGTCGCGCCGCGGGGGAGTGCTTCGGCGATGGCCGTGAGGAGGCGGAGGAAGTGGGACTTGCCCGAGCCGTTGGAGCCCAGGACCGCCACGCGCTCGCCGTACCAGATCTCGGTGTCGAAGGGCTTCATCAGGCCGGTCAGTTCGAGGTTCTCGCAGATCACCGAGCGCTTGCCGGTGCGGCCGCCGCGCAGGCGCATCTTGAGGTTCTGGTCGCGGGGCGGGATCTCGGGCGGGCCCGCCTCCTCGAACTTGCGCAGGCGGGTCTGCGCCGCGCGGTAGCGGGAGGCGAAGCCGTCGTTGACGGTCGCCTTGGTGCGCAGGGTGTTGACGAGTTCCTTGAGCTTGGCGTGCTCCTCGTCCCAGCGGCGGCGCAGTTCCTCCAGGCGCTCGTTGCGGTCGCGGCGGGCGGCGGCGTAGGTGGCGAAGCGGCCGCCGTGGATCCAGACGCGGGCCGCTTCGACGGTGACGATCCGGTCGGCGGAGCGGTCGAGGAGTTCGCGGTCGTGGGAGACGAGGAGGACGGTCTTGGACGTCTCGCGCAGCCTTTCTTCCAGCCAGCGCTTGCCTGGGACGTCGAGATAGTTGTCCGGCTCGTCCAGGAGCAGGACCTCGTCGGGGCCGCGTAGGAGGGCTTCCAGGGCCAGGCGTTTCTGCTCGCCGCCTGAGAGGGTGCGCACTTCGCGCCAGCGGCAGCCGTCGTAGGGGACGCCCAGCGCCGCCACGCAGCAGGCGTCCCAGAGCACCTCGATCTCGTAGCCGCCCGCGTCGCCCCAGCCCGCGAGGGCCGTGGCGTAGCGGAGCTGGGTCGGTTCGTCGTCGCGCTCCATCATCGCGAGTTCGGCCGTCTCGACGGCTTCGGCGGCCGAGCGGACGCGGGGCGGTGCCAGGGACAGGAGCAGGTCGTGCACCGAGGAGTCGTCCCGCATGCTGCCGATGAACTGGCGCATCACGCCGATGCCGCCGCTGTGCCCGACCGTCCCGGACTGGGGGACGAGGTCGCCGGCGATCAGCCGCAGGAGGGTGGTCTTGCCGGCGCCGTTCGGGCCGACGAGGGCCGCCGTGACGCCTTCGCCGACGCGGAAGGACACGTCGTCCAGGAGTGCGCGGCCGTCCGGCAGCACATGGCTGATATGGCCGACTTCGACGTGTCCCACGGTCTCCCCCTCGATGACCCGTCGAGTCTCCGGAGGCGACGGGCGGGCCGTCAAACGGTTTTCGCCGGGGCGTGTCGGTGGTTGCGGCTATGATCTCCGGCTCTCGGAGAGGTTGGATGATGACGGCGACACAAGAGGCCCCGGCGTGCTACCGGCACCCCAAGCGCGAGACGTATGTCCGCTGTTCGAGGTGCGACCGCTACATCTGCCCGGACTGCATGCGCACGGCCGCGGTGGGGCAGCAGTGCGTCGACTGCGTGCGGGACGGCAACAAGACCGTCCGGCGGAGCCGCACGGTGTTCGGCGGCACGGTCTCGGTCACGCCGTGGGTGACGTACGTGCTGATCGCCGTGAACGTGCTGGTCTATCTGGGTGAGCTGGCCAAGCCCGACCTCGTCGACAAGCTCGGTTCGCTGGGCATCGGGCTCGTCGGGCCGGACGGCGACCTCTTCGTGGCCGACGGGACGTCCTACGCCGGGTTCGAGTCCGTGGGCGTGGCCTACGGCGAGTGGTACCGGCTGATCACCTCGGCGTTCGTGCACCTGCCGCCGACGGAGGGCGGGTTCGGGATCCTCCACATCGTGTTCAACATGTGGTGGCTGTGGCGGCTCGGCCGGCCGACCGAGGAGATGCTCGGCCGCGGGCGGTTCCTCGCCCTGTACCTGCTGGCCGCGCTGGGCGGGTCGGTGCTCGGCTACCTGATCGACCCCGGTATGAACGCGGTCGGCGCGTCCGGCGCGGTGTTCGGGCTGACCGCGGCCTACTGGGTCTTCATGCGCCGGCTCGGGCACCGCATGGACGAGGCGAACCGGCTCGTCGTGTTCGCCGTGATCTGGCTGGTCGTCTCGGCCGGGATCGCCTCCTGGCAGGGGCACCTGGGCGGCCTTCTGGCGGGCGGCGCCGTCGCGGTCGCCTTCGCCTACGCGCCGAGAGAGCGGCGGCTGCTCGTCCAGGCGGGTGCCGCCGCGGCCGTGTTCGTCCTGCTGGCCGTCCTGGTGGTGGTCAAGACGGGGGAGCTGGGCGGCACGCTGCTGTGACGCTTCAGGCCGGCTTCGCCAGCAGTGATTCGACGTGGGCGGCCACCGCGTCCAAGGCGATCTTGGACATCTCGCCGGTGGCGCGGACGTTCACCTCGGCGATGCCCTCGGCCAGGCCGCGGCGGCCGATCGTGACGCGGAACGGGATGCCGGTCAGCTCGGCGTCGCGGAACTTCACGCCCGCCCGTTCGGGACGGTCGTCGATCACGACCTCGACGCCTGCGGCCTGGAACGCGGCGTAGATCTCCTCGGCCGCCGCCGACACGCCCGGGTCGTCGGACTGGGCCGGGACGACCACCACCTGGAACGGCGCCACGGAGACGGGCCACACGATGCCCCGCTCGTCGTGGTGCGTCTCGACGATCGCGGCCATCGCCCGCTCCACGCCGATCCCGTAGCTGCCCATGATCACCGGGACGCGCCGGCCGTCCGGGTCCAGGACCTCGACGCCGAGCGCGCGGGAGTAGCGGTCGCCGAGCTTGAAGATGTGCCCGACCTCGATGGCGCGGACGATCTCCAGCGGCGTCCCGCAGCGCACGCAGGGCTCCCCGGCCGCGACCTCGCGCAGGTCGGCCCAGGCGCCGACCTCGATGTCGCGGCCGACGTCCACGCCGCGCAGGTGGACGTCGTCGGTGTTGGCGCCGGTGAACATGGCGCGGCGGCCGCGCAGCGCCTCGTCCGCGATCACCGGGAGGGCGGCGCCGACCGCGCCGAGGCTGCCCGGCAGCGCGCCGAGCGCGTCCTGGATCTCCTGCGGCTCGGCGGCGCGGATCTCCGCCGCGCCGGTCGCGTCCACGAGCTTCTGCTCGTTCAGCGGGTGGTCGCCGCGCAGCAGGACGAGCGTGAGCGTGCCGTCCAGGACGTACACGAGCGTCTTGATCTGGCGGTCGCCCGGCGCGTCGTAGGCGAGCAGATCCTCGATGGTGCGGACGCCGGGCGTGTCGAACCGCTCCGGCGCGGGCAGGCCCGGCCCGTCGGACGCGGCCGGCAGCGCCGACGCCGCCCGCTCGACGTTCGCCGCGTACCCGCAGGACGGGCAGTGGGCGACGAGGTCCTCGCCGGCGTCGGACGGGCACATGAACTCGGTCGAGCCGGAGCCGCCCATGGTGCCGCTGGACGCCTCGCACGCCAGCGCCGGCACCCCCAGCCGGGCGAAGATCCGCGTGTAGGCGCCCTGGTAGGCGTCGAACGACGCGTCGAGCCCGGCGCGGTCGGCGTCGAAGCTGTAGGCGTCCTTCATGGTGAACTCGCGGGTCCGCATGAGGCCGCCCTTGGGGCGCGGCTCGTCGCGGAACTTCGTCTGGAACTGGTACCACTGCTGCGGCAGCTGCCGGTAGGAGCTGAGCTCCCGCGCGACCGTCGCGAAGATCTCCTCGTGCGTCATGCCGAGGGCGTGGTCGGCGCCGCGCCGGTCGCGGAGCCGGAACATCTCCTGCCCCATCAGCTCCCAGCGGCCCGACCTGCGCCACGGCTCGGCCGGGTGCAGCGCCGGCAGCAGCATCTCCTGCGCGCCGATCGCGTCCATCTCCTCCCGGACGATGGCGATGATCTTCGAGCGGACGCGGACGGCCAGCGGCAGCAGCGAGTAGTGCCCGGCCGTGAGCTGCCGGACGAACCCGGCGCGCAGCAGCAGCCGGTGGCTCGCCGCGTCCGCCTCCGCCGGGTCCTCGCGGAGCGTGGGCGCGAACATCTGGGACCAGCGCATCCCGCGAGGGTAGCGAAGGTGCCCGGACCGATGCCGATGGTCAGTACCCTTGTTTGCCGTGAGTCGAGAAGGTGTGACGCCGCAGAGCGAGGATTTCTCCGCCTGGTACAACGAGGTGGTCGTGCAGGCCCAGCTCGTCGACCGCGGCCCGGTGCGCGGCACGATGGTCATCCGACCGTACGGTTTCCGGATGTGGGAGCTGCTCCAGGCCGACCTGGACCGGCGCATCAAGGACGCGGGCCACGACAACGCCTGCTTCCCGATGTTCATCCCGGAGTCCTACCTCAAGCGCGAGGCCGAGCACGTCGAGGGCTTCTCGCCGGAGCTCGCGGTCGTCACCCACGCCGGCGGCAAGGACCTGGAGGAGCCGCTCGTCGTGCGGCCCACGTCCGAGACCGTCATCGGCGAGTACATGGCCAAGTGGATCGACTCCCACCGCGACCTTCCGCTGCTGCTGAACCAGTGGGCGAACGTCGTCCGGTGGGAGATGCGGCCCCGGATGTTCCTGCGCACGACCGAGTTCCTCTGGCAGGAGGGCCACACCGCGCACATCGACGAGGACGACGCGATGCGCGAGACGATGTGGGCGCTGGACGCCTACGCCGCCGTCGCCCGCGACCTCGCCGCGATGCCGGTCGTGCCGGGGGAGAAGACGCCCGGCGAGCGGTTCGCCGGCGCCGTCCGCACCTACACGATCGAGGGCATGATGCGGGACGGCCGGGCCCTGCAGGCCGGCACGTCGCACTACCTCGGCACCAACTTCGCCAAGGCGTTCGAGATCCAGTACCAGGACGAGGCGGGCAAGCTCACCCACGCCCACACCACGTCCTGGGGGATGAGCACCCGCATGATCGGCGGCGTGATCATGACGCACGGGGACGACAAGGGCCTCGTGCTGCCGCCGCGGCTCGCGCCCTACCAGGTCGTGATCGTCCCGATCGGGCGCAAGGAGCAGGGCGAGCAGGCCGCCGCCGAGGCCCGCAAGCTCGGCGCCGCGATCAAGTCGATGGGCATCCGCGTGCACGTCGACGACAACCGCCCGCAGCTGTCGCCCGGCTTCAAGTTCAACGAATGGGAGATGCGCGGCGTCCCGGTCCGCATCGAGCTCGGCATGCGCGACATCGAGAACGGCGTCGCGACCGTCGCCCGGCGGCTGCCGACCGTCGAGGGGCAGGGCAAGGAGCAGATCCCGCTCGCCAAGGTGCCCGAGGTGCTGCCCGGGATGCTCGCCGACTTCCAGGCGTTCCTGCTGGCCAGGGCCGAGAAGTTCCGCGACGGCAACACCGCCGTCGTGGACGGCTGGGACGCGTTCGCCGCGCAGGTCGCCACCGGCTGGGCCCGCGCCTTCCACTGCGGCGAGACCGAGTGCGAGGACGCGATCAAGGCCGACACCGCCGCGACCCCGCGGGTCATCCCGGCGGACGCGCCCGAGGAGACCGGCACCTGCGTCAAGTGCGGCCGCCCGTCCGCCTACGGCAAGCGCGTCATCTTCGGCCGCGCCTACTGATCGCCGGAGAGCGCCCGCGCGGTCACGGTTCGCCGTCCGCGCGGGCGTTCGCCTTCATCCGGGTCAGATACGGCTGGACGAACCACACCCAGCCGCTCAGCGCCAGGATCCCCACGGCCGTGAGGACGACCGGGACCGTCCGCTCCGACAGCGACTCGACGATCAGCATGGTCGCCGACGTGATCGAGATCGCCAGCGCGAACGCGCCCGCGATGCCGTACTGGTTGGCCCGCTTGATCAGCAGGTCCTTCTGCCCGAGCTGGAACAGGATGCGGTGCTGGAACGCGGGCGCGATGAAGCAGATCGACGCGAACGCCGCGCCGAACAGCGCGATGTAGAACAGCGTCGTCCCGGCGCCGTCCACCTTGTCGAAACCGGCGGAGAACGGGACGGTCAGCAGGAACGCGAACAGCACCTGCACCCCGGTCGTCGCGACCCGGAAGCCCTGGAGCAGCTCCATCAGCTGCCGGTCCAGCCGCTCGTGCTCGGTCTCGTTGCGGGGTTTGTCGGCGGGATCGACGGTCATGTTCCTGATCTACCCGGCTAAACGACCATCATCCCGACATCTTGCCCATAGGGGCTAGTTCAGCGTGGGCGGCTCCACCCGCAGCGCGAGCATCGACACGTCGTCGCGCAGGTCGCCGTCGCAGAAGTCGAGCAGCGCCCGCTCCACCCCGGAGAGCATGCCCTCCGGCGTGTCGCCGGCATGCCCGGCGAGCGCCTCCAGCAGCCGCTCCTGGCCGAACTCCTGCCGCGTCATGTCGCACGCCTCCAGCACCCCGTCGGAATGCAGGATCAGCGTGTCGCCGACCGTGAGGTCGATGGTGTCCAGCCCGGCCTCGAAGTCCTCGAACAGGCCGAGCGGGACGCCGCCCCGCGACGCCGACCTGATCACCCCGTCGGCGCGCACCACGATCGCCGGCGGATGCCCGGCGGTGCCCAGCGAGACGACGACCCGCTCGGTCTCCAGTGTCAGCCCCGCCATCACCGCCGTGACGAACCGGTCCTCCTCCAGCAGCGCCTCGTTCACGATGCCGAGGACGTCCCCCGGGGAGGACTTCCACCGCGACGCGAGCCGCACGCAGTGCCGCGCCGTCGCCGTCACCGCCGCCGCGTCCTCGCCCTTGCCGCACACGTCGCCGAGGACGAGCCCCCAGCCGTTCTCGGTGCGGAACACGTCGTAGAAGTCGCCGCCCACGTCCGAGCCGTGCGTGGACGTCAGGTACTTGGCGGCCACCCGCACGCCCGGGATGGCCGGCAGCGTCTTCGGCAGCAGCCCCGCCTGGAGCGTGTCGGCGACCTCGGCGCGCCGCCGGTACAGCCGCGCCGCCCGGATCACCAGCGCCAGGTACCGGCCGAGCCGCTGCACGACCCCGAGGTCCATCAGGTCGAACGGCCCGTACTCGCCGCTCGCCGCCAGCGTGATCGTGCCGATGGCGCGGTCGCCGTCCTCGATCGGCACGCTCAGCACCGACGTCGCGCCGATCTTGCCGCAGACGGGCTGGCCGTCCGGGCAGACGCCGAGCACGTCGAGGTTCTCCAGGTGCGGGCGCAGCGCGCTCTGCCGGGTGACGAACACGGTGTGCGAGAGGGTGCCCTGGCCGGGCTCGACCTCCTCCAGCATCCGCGCGGCCTCGACGGAGTGCTCGTCCTCCGGGCCCATCACCACCTGGCGGCGCAGCTCCGGCTTCGCGCCCGCCGCGTGGATGCCGCCCTGCGGCGCGCCGCCCGGGCCGCCGCCCGAGCCGGTCAGGTCGATGAACGCCCAGTCGGCCAGCTCCGCGGCCAGCAGCCGGGCGCAGCGCCGCACCGCCACCGTCTCGTTGAAGACCGGCTCGTCCAGCAGCAGCTCGCTCGCGGTGGCGAGGACGTCCATCCGGTGGACGATCGTCGCCACGGCCTCGTCGTCGGCCGGCGCGTGCTGCGACGTCCGCGCCCGGCCCCGCGCCTGCTGCCTGCGCGGCTCGTCGTCATCGGCGGGCGTGGTGGTCGGCCCGGCCGCCACCACGACCATCGGGTCGGGTTCGCCGCGGATCCACACCCGGGCCAGCGTCACCACGGCGTCGACCGGGCGGTCCCGGCCGAGGAAGCGGACGTTGGCGCGGCGGCGCCGCCCCGTCCGGACCACGGCGGCCAGCTGCGAGCGCACCGCCGCCCGCGTCGCCATGTCGCAGAACGCCGTGAACTGCTTGCCCGACACGTACCCCGACGACGTGCCGAGCAGCATCGCCGCCTGCCGGTTGACGCGGCGGACGCTGGTCGTCCGGTCCAGCAGGAACAGCGGGACGGGGGCGTCCTGGAACACGGTGCGCAGCACCCGGCGCTCGTTCTCCGCCGCGGCCGTCCCGCCCTGCTCGCCGGCCTGCTCGCCGCCCATCGTGCGCAGCACGGTCAGCGCCAGCTCCAGCTCGACCAGTGCCGCGTCCAGCGTGGCGCGCAGGTCGGGCTCCGGGACGCCGGCGGCCTGGCGCAGCTCGCCGATGCGCCCCTCGAGATCCGAGATCTCCCGCGTCAGGGACTCGGGTTCGAGCTGGTCGGGCTGATCGTGCATCTGGTCTCCCTCTCATCCGCGTCACACGGCGGAACCAGCTCGGTTCCCGTCCGGACCGGCCACGATCCGCGGAACCGCTTCGAGCAGCCTATTCGCCTCACCCGCATGCGTCTGTAAGCACGGCCTAAGGAAGGCCCTGATGACCGACGATACGCTGTGCGAGCGCGGTCAGCTTCACATGACGCGTCTGCGAGATGCGGCGCATCTCGGCGAACGCCTCGTCGGCGTCGCAGCCCAGCGCGTGCATCAGAATGCCCTTCGCCTGGTCGACGACCGCGCGTGCCTCCACCGCCTGCTGCAGCTGGACGGCGGTCCGGTGCACGTCGTCGTACTGCTGGCTGTTGGACACGGCGGCGGTGCCCTGCGCGAGCAGCAGCGCCGCGAGCGCGTGCCGGCCGTGGCCGAGCGCCTTCGGCAGCACCCCGTACAGCGTCAGCGTGACCAGCACGGGCGGGTTCAGGTGCGGGGTCGTGCTGAAGCAGCGCACCCCGCGGCGCAGCATGTCCGACATCGACTCGGGCCAGCGGGTCTCGGCGAGGATGTCGTCGGAGGTGAGCACCCGGCGCCCGCGCACCACGTCGAAGACCGGCCCGTGCCCGCGGGACAGCTGCCGGTCGGTCACCTCGGCGAGATCGGGATGGCTCGCGGCGGCCGCGAGCGGCTCCGGCCGCGCCTCCTCCGGCGCGCGGGCGTCCACGGCGATCTCCGCGTCCGCGGCGGGGCCGTCGGCCGCGGGCCACGCGGTCGCCCCGCCGGCCGCCGCGGGCAGCGCCCACCGCACGCTCGCCGCTCCGGCGCAGCCCGGCACGGCGCGCGCGGCCAGCTCGGTCACCCGGTGCAGGGTTCCGACGTCGGAGGACTCCCCGACCATGCCCAGCCGGGCGATCTCGAGCGCGAGCTGGTCCGTCAGGACCGTTTCGGTGGCCGTCACCCCTCCGAGATTATCCTGGCCGGGCGGCTGCGGGGCATGCCCGCGCCCCCGGCGGCCCTCATGGTTCATGGCTTGCCGTTCCTGGGGGGCCTAGTTGTTGGGCGGCGCCTTGCTGATCTCCCCGAGCGGCCCCGCGTCCCCGTTCGCCATCGCGAGGTCGCCGATGGACACGATGCCCACCGGGCGCTGCTCGGCGTCCACCACGGGGAGCCTCCGCACGGCCTGCTCGCACATCAGCCGCGCCACGGTCCCGGTGTCGTCGTCGGGACGGACGGTGGTCAGCTCCGCCGTGCACACGTCGCCGAGGGGCGTCAGTGACGTGTCACGGCTCTCCGCCACCGCGCGGACCACGATGTCGCGGTCGGTCACCACCCCGCACAAGCGCCCGGCATAGGTGACGAGCACATCGCCGATCCCCTGGTCCCGCATCACACGGGCCGCCTCGTACAGCGTCGCGTCCAGCGGCAATGACAGTGGGGCCTCTGTCATCACGTCGCTGACCCTTGGTGGCATCGCGCGCACATCCTCCCGAATCGCCGGCGGCTCGCGTGGCCCGTGTGCGCGCCTTACCCAGGGGCGGCGCGCCTATTCGGACAGTTCCGGGATCGGCCAACGCTTCATCCCGTTTCCCGTGGTCAGAAGGCGAAAACGGTACCGGTCCGCGCCTGCATGGCGCAGTCGTTGCCGTACTCGGCGCGGAATCGCACCGGCTTTCCGTCCCACCGCCCGTCCGCCTGCGCGATGACCGGCGCGTGGACGGCGGTGCACATCCGCCCGTCCGGCGGATGCTCGAACTTCCCGCCGGACGCCGCCAGCTCGGCGCACGCCCGCGCCGCTGCGGGATGCCCGCCTCCAGGCGGATCGCACCGCAACGTCACGGTCCGCGTCCCGGACGTGTCGCGCCCGGGATGGGTGAGTGTGAGCCGCACCGACGACCCCGACGGGACGGCGGGCAGAAGGGCGATCACCGCACCCGCGATGACCCCGGTAAGGAGGTTCGACACGAAAGACTCCGAGTAGTCGAGGGGACTCGAAAACTCAGAGTAGCGAAGCAATGACATTCTGTACGGAAAACAAGTGATCCCGCAGCCACGGGGCAGCTGCGGGACCACGCTTTTCGATCATCGCGAACGCGATGTCAAGTTTTGATCACCGGCCACCGGCCGGACCACTCACGGACAAAAAGGCACACGTCCGTAATCTCAGCCCGCGACGACCCTCAATTGCGATCGCGTGCGAAGCCAGGTTTCAAGCGAAGCGAGAAACCTGATCGCGAAGCGAGCCGCAAGGCGAGCCGAAGCGATGCCGGCGATCGCGTTCTGCCCGTTGAAGGAAGGGCCGCCAAGGCCCGACCGCCGAGGGCGGAACAAATATCACGCAGCGAGGATGTGGGCGGCGCGGCGGTGGTCGGCGAGGGACTCGCGGAGCTGCTTGCGGCCGCGGTGCAGGCGGGACATCACCGTGCCGATGGGGGTGCCCATCATCTCGGCGATCTCCTTGTAGGCGTAACCCTCGACGTCGGCGAGGTAGACGGCGTCGCGGAAGTCCTTCGGGAGGGCGCGCAGCGCGTCGATGACCTGCGAGTCGGGGATGCGGTCGAGGGCCTCGGACTCGGCGGACCGGAAGCCGGCGGCGTGCGCCTCGGTCTGCGCGAGCTGCCACTCCTCCAGCTCCTCGGAGCCGGCGCGCTGGGGCTCGCGCTGCTTCTTGCGGTAGGTGTTGATGAAGTTGTTGGTGAGGATCCGGTGCAGCCAGGCCTTGAGGTTCGTGCCCTCCTGGAACTGGTGGAAGTTCACGTAGGCCTTGGCGAGGGTCTCCTGGACGAGGTCCTCGGCGTCGGCGGAGTTGCGGGTCATCCGGACGGCGCTGGCGTAGAGCGGGTCGGCCAGCGGGAGGACGTCCCGCTCGTAGCGCTGGGTGCTCTCGATGGTCGTGGTGCTCCTCTTCGCACGGTCGGTGCTCGTCGTGCTCGCGGTGCTCTTGATGCCGGTGTTGCCCTTGATGCTCGTGTTGCCCTTGATGCTCATCGTGCCGCTCGTGCGGATCGTGCGGCTGGCGTCGCGGCCGTTGTCGCGGACAGGCGTGGTGACAGCGGTCATCGTCGCTCCCCGTGGTAGGGCCCGGTGAAAGGGGCCGGTTGCATGGCGCGTGGTCGGGGGCACGCGCGGACCGGGCGGATGATGCCGCCCCCCGTTGAGTGGTACGTGCCACCGTTCCCGGCGGGTTCGGAGAAGGTCCCCGGTCCCGGGCGGAGGCCGGGCCGAGGGTTTCTGCGCGGGTCGGCGGTGCCAGGGCGACCCCGGTGGTCCGGGACGTCGCGGGCGGTGCTCGATCAGGCGCTTGACCACCCGCCGGTGGTCTTCCTGCTAGGTAAGACGCGTGGAAGGGTCCAAAAGGTTGCCTCGGCTCGGGTGTCGCTCATCACATCCGCATGGCGTGTCGGCAAACCCGCTGTGAACCCTTGCTATAAGGCCCGCCAACGCCGGACTATTCCCCGGCGTCGCGAGGACGGGGCCGTGAGGACGAGGTGAAGCGGGGGGCGGCCCCCGCCTGGAGCGCCGGGCGTCCAGGACGAGGGCCGCGCTGGTGGGCGTTCGCGGTCAGTCGAGCAGGTGGTCGAGGGCCTTCCTGATCAGGGTCCGGGCGTCGGGGGACTGCTCCACGCCGAAGCCGAGCAGGACGGTGTCCCGGGTCGCCACCGCGGAGACGGAGTCGATCAGGGCCTGCGTGCGGACGTACTCGGCGCCGTTGCCGGGGCTGCCGGCGGGGGCGCCCTGGATCGTCCACGGGCCGAGGCCGGTCTCGAAGCCCTCGGCGTCGAGTTGGCCGCCGGACGTGGTCAGCCGGGTGTCGTCGATGAACAGTCCGGTTCCGCCGGTGGCGGGGTCGCTCACGTAGGAGATGGACACTTCGACCTTCTTGCCCGCGTAGGCGGACAGGTCGAACGCGGCCGGGACCCAGCCGTTGGAGTTGCCGGTGAAGGCGTTCCATTGACCGGACGTGCCGGTGCTGCCGCAGGGGTTGCCGCCGGTGAGGTAGTGGTTGAGGAACGGGTGCATGTCCAGGTAGTAGCCCTGTTCACACTGCTCCGGGACGGTGGTGCTCGTCCGGCCGTTCTTGTCGGGCAGCGTGGTCCAGTCCTCGGCTCCGGTGGTGTGCGCCTCGACGATGATGTTGTCGAAGCCCGTCTCGGTGCCGTAGGAGAGCTGGGCCTGGAGGGTCGGGGCCTGGGCCGCGGTGATCGACGTGAGGTCGACCGTGCGGGTCAGGCGGCGGTAGGCGCCGTCCTGGTGCGGGCCCGCGACGTACCACTGGCCCTCGACGGGCTCGCTGGGCGCGGCGGCCCCGGTGTAGTCGCCGGCCTTCCAGCTGGTGAACTGCGGGAAGTCGGCCTTGGGCAGGACGGTAGAGGTGACCTGGAACCCGCCCGCCTCGTTCACCGGGTTGGTCGCGGTGCCGGTGAGCTTGGACGTGACCCCATCGAATGGAGCCCCTGCTCCTATGAAGCCCGTGGGCGCGCCCACGGGCTGCCTGTCGTAGGCCCCCATGTAGTACTGGAGGAAGTCGTCCGACAGCAGTTCGCAGTCGTCGCGGAAGTTGCCGGTGACCACGCACGGCTTCTCAGGGTGGCCCTTGAGGCCGTAGTAGATGCCGCCCCCGTTCAGCCGGCTGACGGGGCCGTAGTAGCCGGTCGTCTCGCCGGTGTGGAGCAGCTTGCCGCCCTCGTTCAGGTAGGAGCGGACGGAGAGGACGAGGTCCTTCTCGCGGTCGGCCACCTGCGAGTCGGGGGCGTCGCCGATGTAGGTCTTCACCGGGTCGTCGGCCGGGTCCTGGGTGAGGCGGTTGTCGCCGAGGTACCAGACGACGGCCTTGAAGTGCTTCAGGACGCCGAGGTCGTGCGGGACGCCGTCCTTGTCGATGTCCCAGATGAGCGGCCGGTGGCCCGCCGCCTTGACGAGGTCGGCGTACTGGCCCGTGTACCTGGGTGCCTTGGCGGGGTAGGTCGGGTTGATCCCGCTGTAGTCCTCGTCCGCGACGATCAGGACGTCAGCTCTGTGCTGGTCGCGCACGGTGTAGGTGAAGTGCTTGCTCTCCACCTGCTTGTGGCCCTTCCTGCCGGTGAACCACACCTCGACCCTGTCGCCGGGCCGCTGCCGCCTGATCTCGCCGCGGTACTCGGCGTAGTAGACCTTGTTGTCGCGGCCGAACCGCTCGCCGCCGCGCCACTCGCGCACGTGCCCGCGGTGCACCCGGCCGCCGTTGACGCGGTAGCGCAGCTCCTTGTTCCGCAGCGACCTGCGGATCACGGACGCGACCTCCTGCGACGTCCCGTAGGACGTGCCGAACGCGTCGGTCTCGAAGTCGGGCGCGGTGCGTCCCACGGACGACACCGGCTCGTCCGGCGTGTGCGCGGACTCGCCGATCGACAGCGCGAACGGCAGGTTCTTCTGGAACTCGCGCTGGATCAGCGCCTCGTCGTCCGGGAACTCGAAGTCGCTGCCGCAGTCGCCGGGCTCCCAGGCGTCGTCCGGGTCCTCGCTGGCGGCCGTCGTGCAGGTCGCCATCTCGGGGGTGATCGAGAGGGTGCCGTACTCGTTGTCGACCTGGCCGTCGGTGTCGCCGTTGGTCGTGTAGAGCTGCGCGCCCAGCTCGGGCGTGTAGCCGGGGACGGCGGGGTGGTCGATGTCGCCGAGCAGCGCGTCGTGGATCGCGTCGTCCGGGCTGCGGGTGAGGGCCTGCCAGCCGACGCCGTGCAGCAGCAGCTGCGCCGCCGAGTGGTAGTTGATCAGGTACGTCGGGCGGACGCGCTCGTAGAGGTTCAGCTGCGCCCGCGTCTCGGGTTCGGACGCCGGCGACTTGCCGCGGTAGGTCTGGCTGGACGGCAGGTCGGAGGAACCCTCGTTGTCGTAGCCCCACTTGTAGGGGAAGTTCCGGTTCAGGTCGATGCCGTCCGCGCCGGTGATCTGGCCGTCGCCGTTATTGTCGCGGACGTTCTTGCGCCACAGCCGGAAGCCGTCCTGGAACGTCAGGTCGTAGCCGTCGACGTTGACGACGGGGATGAACCACAGCTCCGTCGTGTCGATGACCTTGGTGAGCGCGGCGTCCGTCCCGTACCCGTCGACGTAGTGGTGCAGCAGCCGGCGGACCATCTCCGGGGTGATCCACTCGCGGGCGTGCTGGGCAGCCTGGTACACGACGACGGGCCGCTTGCGGTGCCCGCGCCGCATCTTGCCGGCGACCCGCACGGCGGTGATCGGCTGTCCCTTGACGGACGTGCCGATGTCCACGGCCTTCGCGATGGACGGATGGTCGGTCGCGACCTTGAGCAGTTCCTCGCGGATGTTGCCGGGCCCGCTGTAGGGGCGGAAGACGTTCCGGGCGGCGGCCTTCGCGCGCGGGCGGGCGCCCTTCGAGGTGAGGCCGAGGCCACGCGCGTTGAGCGCGGCGGCCTGGGTGCCGCTCATGACGACCTCGACGTGCACGCGGTCCTTCTGCGCGCTCTTGGAGAAGCCGACGTCCTCCCGGTCGAGGGCGGAGCCGTTCAGGACCTTCACCTGGTCGGGGGTCAGCTCGGCGGTGTAGACGCCCACGGCGGGGCCGGACGCGGCCGGCTTCGGCGCCGCGTTCGCGGGCGCCGCGACGAGCGCTCCGATCAGGAGCGCGGCGGTGGCGGCGATGGGCGTGAATCTTCGATGCCGGAACAATGTGCGCGGCATTGCGCCTCCTGGCAGGGATCACAACGGGGGTTGCGCGATCGTCTGCCGGGGGGCAAAGGGTGTCAATGGGGCAATAGTTGCCTAAGCCCGCATTCGGCCACCGAATTACCCTGGGTGGCGCATTCTGTCGTTCTGGCCACCTCCGGTCCGCGCGGACGGCTTGGCGGACGCGCCCCTTTGTGCTCGCCGTTCCCGTGAGGGCCCCGGCACCGTCCGCCCCGCAATTCGGGCCCGCCGACAAGCGGCCGAGGGCTCATCCGAAGCATTTCGGCGGAGTTCCAGCGCGCCTCATTTACAGCAGGTAACGTCCCCTTTACCAGGCGTTGCCGGGGGACTTCGGGCGTCCTGCGCCCGGAAGGGGGACAGCATGGTCATCGCCGACCTGCTGGGAGTGGCGAAGATGGCCGCCATCACGCTCAACGAGCACGGCCACATCAGCCACTGGGACGACACTGCCGCCGAACTGTTCGGGGTCGGGCCGCCGCGCGCTCTGGGCCGGGCGCCCGCGGCGCTGCTGCGGCTGCCGCCCGAGCACCGCGGCGCCTTCGAACCGGAGACCTTCGGGCACGTCTGGTGCGGCTCCTGCACCCTGCCGCGGGTCGACACCGGCGAACCGGCCGAGGTCGCGTGGTGGGTCTACCCGATCGACCGGGCGCCCGGCGAACGCGGCGTCAGCGTGCTGGCGCTGGCCGCCGACCTGCGCCGGCTCCGCCGCGACGGGATCAGCATCACCGTCGGCGACCTGCTGCTCTCCCCGCCGGACGGCCCGGTCCCGGTCCGCCGCCCGGCCGCCCGGCTGCTGCGCGTCGAGCCCGCCCTCACCACCCCGTCCGGGGACGCCGGCGACGCCGTCGCCGGCCCGTTCGCCGGGCGGCTCGCCGAACTGCTGCCCGCGCTCGACCCGGCCGCCGCCGAGAAGATCGCCTCGCGGGTGATCGGGCTCGGCTGCCCGGCCGTCTCGCTCGGGCTGACGGTGCGGCTGCCGGTCGTCCCGCACGCCGAGGGGCCGCCGGCCGTCCCGGCGCCGCGGCCCGCCCCGGCCCGCCGGCGGCGGCCCGCCGGGGCCGGCGCCCCCGCCGCCTGGGAGCCGCTCGCCTACCTCGGCGAGGCCGGCGAGCAGATCGGCAGCTCCCTCGACCACCTGCAGGCCGCCCGGACGCTCGCCGAGGTCCTCGTCCCGCGGCTCGCCGACTTCGCCGCCGTCGAACTCCTCGAACGCGTCGTCGCCGACTCCGCCCCGCCCGCCGCCATCGTCGACGAGACCACCCCGATGCGCCGCGTCGCCGTCGCCCACAACGACGACCACGGGCGGTGGGACGAGGCCGTCCGCGAGGGGGAGCCGCTGTTCCTGCCCTCCGGCACGCCGTTCGTCCAGGCCATGCGGACCGGGCGCCCCGTGCACATCCGGCGCGTCGGCCCCGGGCAGGCCGCCAAGCTCGCCATCGCGTTCGGCAACCCGGAGCTGCGCGGCCTGTTCGCCGGGCGCGCGATGCTCGTCGTCCCGCTCATCGCGCGCGGCCGCGTCCTCGGCACGTTCAAGCTGCTCCGCAAGCTCGACCGGCCCGGGTTCGGCGAGCTCGAACTCGCCATGGTCGACGAGCTCGCCCGCCGCGCCGCGCTGTGCATCGACAACGGGCGGCTGTACCGGCGCGAGGTCCAGGTCGCCGAGAAGCTGCAGCGCAGCATGCTCCCGGACGACCCGCCCGATGTCGCCGGGGCCCGCGTCCGGTACCGGTACCGTCCGGCCGAGCAGGCCGCGCAGGTCGGCGGCGACTGGTTCGACGCGATCCCGCTGCCCGGCTGCCGGCTCGGCCTCGTCGTCGGGGACGTGATGGGGCACGGCCTCACCTCGGCCGCGATCATGGGGCAGATGCGCACCGCCGTGCGCACCCTCGCCGCCGAGGACATGCGCCCCGACCGGGTGCTGCGCCAGCTCGACGGCCTCGCCCGCCGGCTCGGCGAGGACTACCTCGCCACCTGCCTGTACGCGGTGTACGACCCGGTGGAGCGGCGCTGCACCTTCGCCAACGCGGGGCACGTCCCGCCGGTGCTCGTCTCGGCCGCCGGCGAGAGCCGCGTGCTGGCCGTCCCGCCCGGCGTGCCCATCGGTGTGGGCGGCGAGCCGTTCCAGACGATGGAGGTCGAGGTCGAGGACGGCTCCCAGCTCGTCCTGTGCACCGACGGCCTCCTCGAACGCCGCGACCGCGACATCGAGGAGGGCCTGGAGCAGCTGCGCGCGCTGCTCGCCGGGGCGTCCGCCGACCTCGACGGCGCCTGCGACGACGTGCTCGCCGCGCTCGCCGCGCACACTCCCGCCGACGACATCGCGATCGTCGCGGTCGGCTGCGACGGCATCCCCAAGGACGAGGCCGTCTCCTGGGAGCTCGAACCCGAGCCGAACAGCGTTCCGTGGATCCGAGCGCAGGTCGCCGCCCGGCTCGCCGGCTGGGACCTGCACGCCCTCACCGACACCGCGCAGCTGCTCGTCAGCGAGCTCGTCACCAACGCGCTCGTGCACGGCGCAGGGTCCCTCGGCGTCCGGCTGACCAAGGGCCGGACGCTGCTCTGCGAGGTCCACGACGACGGCCACGACCTGCCGCACCAGCGGCACGCCGAGGCCACCGACGAGTCGGGCCGCGGCCTCCAGCTCGTCGGCCACTTCGCCGCCCGCTGGGGCACCCACCGCACCGCCACGGGCAAGATCGTGTGGTTCGAGCAGCGGCTGCCGCGCTGATGTGAGGTAAATGTTCCGTTGTCGCCAGATTCGCTCCGCCGTCCCCATCGGATCTGATCGAGGGGTGCCGACTACCCCCGGGGGACGAGTTTGGGTGAACATCTGACGCTGCCCGTGCCGGAGACCCTCTATGGAAACTACGCCGTGGCGCTCGCCGAACCGCTCGCCGACCCCGCGGCCCTCGCCCGCGACCACATCGCCCGGCACACCGCGGCGCCGCTGCGCGACCTCGTCCTCGGCATGCTCGGCAGCCCCATGCTGACCCTCGACCAGCGCCCCGCGCCCGACTTCCCGCCGCTGCCCCGCGACCTGCTCGCCGCCTACGGCGCCGCCGCCCCCGACCTGGAGGCGATCACGTCCGCCGCCCACCTCATCGCCGTCCGCGCCGCCTACCGCCCGGGCCGCCCGCCCGCGCACGAATGGGCGTCCCGCACCGTCGCCGGCGCGCTGGGCGCCATCGCCGGCGCGCCGGTGGTCGACGTCTTCACCCCGCAGGTCCTGACGCCCGACCACCTCCAGCGCTCCCTGCCCGGCCCGGACGGCACCGTCCGGCTCACCGACTGGATGCTCCTCCCGCACACCGCCGGCCCGGACGGCCTCTTCGTCACCACCAAGGGCCTCGCCCGCTTCGGCCTCCCCGAACTGCAGACCGAGGACGTCCCGCCCGACCTCCTCGAACCCTGGGGCCGCGTCCTCAACGGCCTCGCCCACCGCGTCCTCGACCTGTGGCTCGCCGAACTGCCCTCCGGCGCCCTCACCGTCGACATCCCCGAGACCGTCCCGGTCGGCCTCCAGGACATCGCCGCCGCCCAGGGCGCCCGCGACCCGACGAGCCGCGAGGTGCCCGTCCACCTCCGGCTGGCCCCGGGCCCGGTCCTCACCGCCGGCGTCCCCGACACCCTCGCCCCCGTCTGCACCGCCCTCTTCGGCGGCCGACCTTGCCGATGATCTTGATAGGAGCGCAGGATCGACACCGTGAGATTCGGCCCGCGTGACCGCCCCAGCCCCGAACCAGAGGACCCTCCCGGGGACCCCGTCCAGCCGCCCCACCCCGGAGACGTCCACGTCGCAGGCAAGCGCACGTCCGACTGGGTCCCCCATCCCACCCCGCCCGACCCCGCCGCCCCACCACCGCCACCATGGACCCCAGGCGCCCCACCACCGGCGCCACCGTCCTCGTGGTACCCCCAGGAGCAGCCCGGCCGAGACACCCCAGGCGAACAGCCACCCCCCGCGTGGACCCCGCAAGATCCGACCGCAGGACCATCGCCGTGGTACCCGCAGGAATCCACCACAGCACCGCCCCCCGAACAGGGCCCCGCACCATCGCCGGCCGACCCGTCATCGTGGTACCCGCAAGACCGAGGCGAGCACCCGGGCCCGTCCTCACCTACGTCCTCCCAGGGCTGGACCCCACAAGCCCCAAGCGCCGGCCCACCGACCGGCTACCCGCACCAACCCGGCGCGGCACCGCCCCCCGAGCAGACCGCCGCACCTTCAGAGGGTGAGCGCCCGCTAGGCAGCTCGCAGCAGCCAGGCGCCCGACGAACGGAGCGGGACGCTGCGGCGCCCCCTGCTGACGATCAGCCGGGCCCGCCGTCGCCCGCGTCTGCTCAGGGCTGGACGCCGGGCGGTCCGGGCGCTGGGCCGTCGACTGGGTACCCGCACCAACCCGGCGCGGCGCCGTCTTCCGAGCGGAGCGCTGCGCCTTCAGAGGGCGAGCGCCCGCTAGGCGGCCCGTCCTCGTCCTCACAGCAGCCGGGCGCCCGACGAACGGAGCGGGACGCTGCGGCGCCCCCTGCTGACGATCAGCCGGGCCCGCCGTCGCCTGAGTCCGCTCAGGGCTGGACGCCGGGCGGTCCGGGAGCTGGGCCGTCGACTGGGTACTCGCAGGGCTCCAATGAGGCGCCGTCTCCTGAACAAGGTGCTCTGCCTCCCACAGGCGGACGCTCGCCTGGTACGGCGCCGTCGGGGAGTGAGTCGGCGTCGTGGTACCCGGAGGCTTCGAGTGGGCAATCGACCGAGCGGGATGCTGTGGCCTCCCCGGCGACTCCCACGGGCGAACCGTCGAGTCCGTCGTTGCCCGTGTCCTCTCAGGGTTGGGCGCCGCACGATCAGAGCGCCGGGCAGGCGAGGGCGTCGCGGTCCTCGCAGGAGCCGGGCGGTGGTGCGGCGTCGGCTGAGCAGGGTTCCGCACCCGGCGTGGAGGGTTCAGCGGGTGAGGGGGCGTCCGGGGCTTCACAAGCTTGGACGCCGCACGATGCGCCCGCCGGGCCGCCGGGGACCGCAGAGGCGGACTCCCGTGAAGGTGGGCGGTCATCGAGTGAGTCCCCGAGCCGATCGTCGGAGGTTTGGACGCCTTACGGGTCCGGTGGCGGGGCAGGCGAGGAACCGTTGACGCCGATGTGGGCTCCGCATGGTTCGGTGCCTTCGGGTGAGTCGGGGGAGGGCGGGGCCTCGTGGACGCCTTACGAGGCCGGTGGTCGTCCAGGCGAGTCGGAAGGGGCGGCCGGTGCTGGGGAGGAGCCGCCGGAGGCGTTCGGCTCCTCGCAGGGCGGCGGTGAGTCGGAGCGGGAGACCAGGCCGGGGCCGGGGCAGGACGAGCCGTTCCTGCCGGTGAAGGGACTGTCGGCGGAGCCGCCGGCGGTGCGCGTGCCGGCGCCGCGGCAGGGGGACGTGGCCGAGCCCGGGCGGCGCGGGGACGTGGCGGACGCGTTCGTGGGCGAGTTCGTCGGCGGTACGACGTGGCGGGCGATGCTGGCGGTGCTGGAGAGCGCGTTCCCGGGGCTCGGGATCGCCTCGGCGCTGTCGCGACGGAGCGATATGGCGGTCGGCGCGCTCGACCGGACGGCGGCGGCGAGCCTCGGGGTGCCCGCCTGGCTGGACGACGCCGGAATGGTGTTCGACCTCAGCGCGCATCAGGGCAGGCGTCCGGTGCGGTCGCCCATGCCGGGGCGGGCCGCGCCGCCGCGCGCGTCCAGGCCCTACGCGGGTGCCCTCGTCATCGACACGCTGGACCCGCTGCGCTACCACCGCGCGGTGGGCGGGCCGAGGGCGCCGCGGGATCTGTCGGGTGAGGGCGCGTTGCCGGTGCCGCCGGGGGCGGAGGACGACGACGGCGGGGTCGTGGTCGTCGCGAAGCTCACCGAGGCGGGCGTGCGGGTGCTCGACTCGGCGGCGCTGTGGCGGTACGCGGACCGGGTCGTCACCGGGACGCTGCACGAGCCGGGGCGTCCGGAGACGCGGGTGCGGGTGCGGCGGGCGCTGCGGGCGCTGCGGCAGGTCGTGGTCGTCGACCCGGACCTGCGGCTCGGACTCTGCCTGCGGATCGACGCGGCGCGGGTGCCGCGCTGCCTGCTGGCGTTCGGGGTGGACGAGGAGGGCGCGGCCCTGTTCGTCCGCCCGTGATCACTCGTCGGGGCGCAGCCAGGACAGGTCGCGCTGCCGGTCGGCGGGCAGTTCGCGGATGCGGTCGACGAGCTGCCACGGTTCGGTCGGCGGCGTGCTCTCGTCGTCCGGGAGCACGCCGCACAGGAGCGCGCTCGGCGTGCCCACCGCGACGAACGGGCCGAACTGCGCGATGCCGCCGCCGCGCAGCGACGCCAGTTCGGTGAGCAGCGCGTTGACGGCGGACTCGTCCCGCGGGTCGTAGAGGGCGCGGACGTAGGAGAACAGGTCCTCGGCGAGGACATCGGGGCGCCTGCCCGACATGTGGTAGACCGTGCCCCAGTAGGTGCCGGTCGCCTGCGCGGAGCGCTGGTCGCGGATGCGGACGCGCAGCCCGCACTCGGCGGCGCACTTCTCGTACGCCTCGGCGAGCAGCGTCTCGTTCTCGCCCTCCTCGCTGAGCAGGACGCCGGTGACGACGCCCTCCTCGCGGTCCAGCCGGTCGAGCATCTCGCGGTGCAGTTCGAGGACGTCCTGCTCCACGGCGTCGAGGGAGCGGGCCAGGGCGCGCTGGGCGTCGCGGTCGAGGTCGGCGCCGGCCAGGTCCCCGGAGATGTCGCCGAACTGCTTCTCCAGCCGCTCCACCCGCCCGACGGCGGAGTCGAGCCGTTC
The DNA here is from genome assembly GCF_013364275.1 of Actinomadura sp. NAK00032. NCBI lineage: Bacteria > Bacillati > Actinomycetota > Actinomycetes > Streptosporangiales > Thermomonosporaceae > Actinomadura > Actinomadura sp. NAK00032. Next base: position 1,560,636 of record NZ_CP054932.1, read on the forward strand.
GAGGATCTCGGTGGGCGGCTCCGGCGGCGGGATGGGGATGCCCGCCGGCTCCGTCGCCTCGTCCACCACCGTCTTGAGGGCCTCGTGGTCTCTGGCGAGGTCGTCGAGCTGCCTGCGCAGCCGGCCAAGTTCCGCCTGGGCGCGGGGGAGCCGTTTGTCGGACGCCAGGTAGAGCTCGCGTCCGGCGATCGCAAGGCAGAGCAGGACCAGGATCACGGTGGTCATGTGACTCCTCGGGAAGCGGCTGCGCCTTCGACGATAACCATCCGTGGCCGGATTGGACGAGATGGCGGCGTATCTCGTCCGAAAGGTCCCGTGATTTTCGGTGCGGGCGGTCAGCCGAAGAGGCCGCCGAGCAGGCCGCCGAGGATCTCGGCGGCACCGCCCGCGATCTCGCCGGCCACATCGCCCGCGATGTCCCCGGCGACGCCGCCGGCGGCGTCCGCGATCATGCCGCCGGCGACGTTCCCGGCGTATCCGGCGACGGCGTTGCCGAAGGCGTCCACCGGGGCGCCCGCGACGTAGCCCGCCACGTTCGCGGCCTGCCCGGCGACGTCGCCCATGGCGCCGAAGGCCATGCCTCCCGCGACACCGGCCGCTGCGGCACCGCCGACGAGGCCCGCCGCGGCGATGCCGTGGTGGCCGCGATGCCCGTGGTAGCCGTGGTGGACGTGGGCCGGCGGCGGCGCGGGGTGGCCGTGCGCCGCGGGCGGGTAGGCGGGCGGCGGGCCCGCGTGGCCCGGCGCCGGTGGATACGGACCGCCGGGCGCCGGGGGCGGCGGGGCGCCGTGCGGCGGAGCGGGGTGGCCGGGCATGCCGCCGGGCCCCGGCGGCGCGGGCGGCGGCACGGTTCCGTGGGGAGCGGACGCCGGCCCGGCGAATGCCCCGGGAGGGGGAGTGGTGTGGCCGTGCCCCATCGGGCCGGGCGGCGGCGCCATCGGCCCAGGTGCTCCGCCGGGTGCCGGCGGTGGGGTGTGGCCGTGCCCCATCTGACCGGGAAGCGGAGGTGGCGTGTGGCCGTGTTCCAACGGACCGGGCGGCGGCGCCATTGGCGCGGGTGCTCCGCCGGGTGGCGGGGGCTGGCCGTAGGGCAGGTGGCCGGGGGGAGGCGGTGCTCCGGGGCCGGGGGGCATGGGGGAGTGCGCTGCGTGCGCGGGGGCGCCCGGGGGTGGGTACGCGGGGCTCGGACCGCCCGGGTAGCCGGGGTCGGGAGAGTAGGCGGCCGGTGCCTCGCCGGGGGCGGGTGCCGGGGGCGGGAACTGTGCGTTGCCGGCCTGCCCGTAAGACGGGGCCTCACCTGGGGGCGGTGGCGGGAAGGGCGCGCCGCCGGGCGGGGGCAGCGGCGCCCGGCCGTCGCTTCCCCCGCCGGGGCCGGACGAGCGCGGCAGTGCGGCGGCGGCCTCCAGCCATTCGCCGATCTTGGCGTTCCAGTCGGTCTCGGCGGCTTCGGCGTGCGCGACCTGGAACACGCCGAACGACTCGTCTTGTGGAGCGTCACGGTCTTCCGCGCGCAGGACGAAGGCCATGCTGCGCGGGCTGGCGACGAAGCTCAGCCCGACCTTGTCGACCCGCCCCTGGTACGCGGTCGGCGGGTTGAGGTGGATCTCCTGGTGGAACGGCAGCTGCTGGGCGACGCCGCGCAGCTTCGACGACTCGAACGTCACGTTGGTGATCTGGAAGCCGAGCCGCGCGATCGAGGCGAGCACCCACTGCTGGGACTCCAGCGGCTCCACCGAGATCGGGTCGATGTCGCCCGGGTCGGGCTGCCCGACGGCGTCGACCTCGGTGCACATGCCGATCGTGAAGCCGGGCAGCTCGTGCCCGAGGACGGTCGTGAACGGCAGTTCGTACGGCAGCGGGATGGAGAACGCGAGGTCGCGCTGCTGCGCCGGGTCCAGCCGGAAGCGGCGGGTGAGCGCGCCCCGGTACACCTCGGGGCCCGCGGTCTCGCCGCCGTAGCCGTTCTGCATGCGCGGCATGAGCGCGAGCGTCACGTGCCGGATCTCCACGGGCCCGGGCCCGCCGCGCAGGTGGACCTTGCCCGCCACGACCCCGCCCGGCTTGCAGTTCGGCTCCGCGAGGATCGTGTCGACGGACGGCCCGCCACCCGCCATCTGCCCGTAGGACACCGGCCGTTCCCTTCTCCAGTTCGCGAGGACGCTCTCCCCGCCCCAGCCCACCGCGCCCGCCCCGGGCCACGCAAGTTAGACCTACTTCACCATGCCATCGGTTCACCCCCGAAGCGGAAGCCCGACACTATTTCTCTCCGCCCCTAACGCGCAGCCCCTCCCGCCGTCGGCCCTGAGGCTCCGGCGACATCCGAGTCCGGGTTTCGAGGCCGGCATTCGGGGCCGGCATTCGGGGCCGGTGTTCGGGGCCGGTGTCCGAGTCCGGTGTTCGGGGCTGGCGTCCGGGGCCGGCGTCCTGGGCTGGCGTCCGAGTCCGGCGTTCGGGGCCGGTGTTCGGGGCCGGCGTCCGATGCCGGGTTTCGAGGTCGGCGTTCGAGCCTGGTTCGCGGTCGGCGGTGAGTGGGCATGGTGAGTGGGCCCGCGCTGAGGTGAAGGTGTCGTTCGGTGTCGGTTGTGCGGTGGAGCCGTTGAGGTGTCTCCGGCCGGGGGCCGGAGACACCCTTCCAGGGTGGCCTGCGGGGCGTTGCGGGATGCCCGGCGGGACGCCGCTCGCTGGAGGCGGGGGCGGGTGCTGGGCTTCCCGGCGGGTGGAGTCAGTTCTCCTTGGTGGTGACGGTGACCGGGGCGTAGCCGAGTTGCTCCAAAGGTTCGCGGATCTTGGAGGCGTCGCCGACGGCGATGACGGTGAGGGCCTCGGGGTCGACGTGCTTGCGGTAGGCGCGGGCCACTCCGTCGGGGGTGGAGGCGCGGACGGCGGCCAGGTAGGCGCTCGGGTAGCCGGTGCCGAGGCCGTTCGCGGACGCGTCGGCGAGTTCGGCGGCGACCGCGCGGGCCGTCTCGTACTCGGCGGGCGCGCGGTCGGCCAGGGCGCGGACGGAGAGGCCGTGCTCCTCCGCGTCGATGCCCCGGGTGACGATGCTGCGCAGTTCGGTCAGGGCGTCGCCGACGGCGTCGGCGGTGACCTCGGTGTGGACGGAGCCCTGCGCGATGAACAGGCCGCAGTGCCGCATGCGCAGCAGGCCCGCGCGCATGCCGTAGGTGTAGCCCTTCTCCTCGCGCAGCACCGCGTTCAGACGGGACGTGAGGCCGCCGCCGAGGACGTGGGCCGCGACCGTCAGGGACGGCCAGTCGTGGTGCGAGCGGTCGGGGACGCCGTGCCCGAAGCTGAGGTAGGTCTGGACGGAGCCGGGGCGGTCGACGACGACGATGCGCGCCGCCGAGTCGGGCAGGACGCGGTCGGCGGTGGGCAGCGGCTCGCCGGTGGCCGCCCAGGACTCCAGGGCGGCGGTGAGGGACGCGTCGGCGCCGGTCCCGGAGAGGTCGCCCGCGACGACGGCGGTGGCCTCGGCGGGGACGATGGAGCCGTAGAAGGCGCGGATGTCGGAGCCCTGCAGCGCGCCGACCGAGGTGCGGTCGCCGCCCGTCGGACGGGACGCGCGGGCCTCGGCCGGGAACATCACCGCGCGCAGTTCGCGCATGGCGCGCGAGCCGGGGTCGGCGTCCTCCTGGGCGATCTCCTCCAGGCGCTCGCGGACGAGCCGGCGCACGTCGGCGTCGTCGAGCGCGGGGCGCCGCACGACGCCGGAGAACAGGTCGAGGGCGGCGCCGAGGCGGGAGGTCGGGACGTCCAGCGCGATGCGCAGCGCGGTGAGGTCGGCGGTCGCGTAGAAGCTGGCGCCGAGCCGCTCGAACGCGGCGGTCAGCGCGGTGCCGCCGCCGGGCTCGGTGCCCTCCATCAGGGCGTGCGCGGCGAGGGTCGCCACGCCGTCCAGGCCGGCGGGCTCGCGGCCCGCGCCCGCGTGCAGGACGAGCCGGACCGCGGCGAGCCGGCGGCCGGGCAGGTCGCAGCGGAGCGTCGCGGGGCCGGCCGGGACGCGGCCCTCGACGCCGGACGGGAACACCCAGGCCGGGGCCGGGCCGGGGACGGGACGGGGCTGCAGTGCCAGGCCGCTGCTCACGAGGTGCCTCCGTAGGTCAGGGCGGTGCGGGCGCCGGGGGCCAGCCAGCGGCCCGCCATCTCCTTGATCGCGTCGCCGGTGACCGCGGCGGCGCGGCCGGGGGCGGTGAAGACCCGGGCCGGGTCGCCGAACTGGGTGGCGTTCTGCGACAGCGCGTTGGCCAGGCCGGTCACGGTCTCGGTCTGCTCCAGGAAGCCGCGTTCGGCCTGCGCGGTGGCGCGGGCGGTCTCGTCGGCGTCCGGGCCGTGCGCGGCGAAGCGCTCGAGCTCCTCGTCCAGCACGGCGGCGATCTTGTCCGGTTCCGGCCCGATGGCGTCGACGATCGCCAGCGAGGGGCCGGAGGCCAGCCGGGTCACCCCGGCCCAGACCTCGGTGGCGATCTGGTCGCGGCGGACCATCCGGTCGTAGAGCCGGGAGCCGGAGCCGCCGCCGAGGATCTCCACGGCCAGCTCGGCGGCCTCGACGTCGTCACCGCCGTCGGTCGGCAGCGTGAACATCGCGAAGTAGGCGGGGGAGGGGACGTCCTCGGTGAGGGTCTCCTCGCGGACGCCGGCCAGCGGGCCGAGCTCGCCGGGGCGGGCGGCGGGCTTGGCCGGGCCGGCCGGGAGGCCGCCGAAGTAGCGCTCGACCGCCGCGATGGTCGCGGCCGGGTCGACGTCGCCGACGACGGACAGGACGGCGTTGCCGGGCGCGTACCAGGTGGCGAAGAAGTCGGCGCAGTCGTCGAGGGTGGTGGCGTCGAGGTCGTCCATCGAGCCGATCGGCGTGTGCGCGTACGGGTGGCCGCCGGGGAACGTCAGCGCGCACAGCCGCTCGAAGGCCGTCCCGTAGGGCTGGTTGTCGTAGCGCTGGCGGCGCTCGTTCTTCACGACGTCGCGCTGGTTGTCGAGGTTGGCCTGGGTGAGCGCGGCGGGCAGCGTGCCCATCCGGTCGGCCTCCAGCCAGAGCGCGAGCTCCAGGTGGCTGACCGGCACCGTCTCGTAGTAGTTCGTGCGCTCGAACGACGTGCTGGCGTTGAACGCGGCGCCGGCGCTCTCCAGCAGCGCGGCGTGCTCGCCTTCGGCGACGTTCGCGGAGCCCTGGAACATCAGGTGCTCGAAGAGGTGGGCGAGGCCGGTCCGGCCGGACCGCTCGTGCCGTGAGCCCACCCCGTACCAGATGTTCACGGCGGCCAGTGGTATGACGTGGTCTTCGCAGACCACCACGCGCAGGCCATTGCCGAGCGTGTGCTCATGCAGCGGCTGTTCTGCCACGGAGCGCTCCCGTCCGTTCGATGGGTCGGCTGGCGGACAGCACCGCGCGCGTCGGCGGGACGTGCCCGGGCGGCGGGCTTGATCTCGGTCTCACCGTACCGGGTGCGTCCGGCCACGGTCGCGTTCGCGTCGACCTGTGGATAACCAGGTCAACAAAGCCGGACAAGAGCGGACGAATGGGAGCGGAAGCGGGGGTTCGTTCCGGGCGGGAGGGCGAAGAGGCGGGAGGGCGGGGAGGCGGGAGGGCGGGGACTCTGTGGGGAGCGGCGGGTCAGGAGGTGGCGGCCTCGTGGGCCGCTATCGCGTCCTCCAGGGAGCGGTGCAGGACGAAGATCTTGGTGAGCTGGGTGACGTGGAAGACCCGGCGCACCCGGTCGTTGACACCCATGAAGGACATCGAGCCGTCGCGCGCGCGGAGCCGGTGGTAGATGCCGACCAGCACGCCGAGGCCGGTGGAGTCGAGGAACGTCACCTCGCCGAGGTCGATGACGAGCTGGGTGCCGCCGTTGTCGATGATGCCGAGCAGTGCCTCGCGCAGCCGGGGGCTGGTGAAGACGTCGATCTCACCGCTGATCTTGACGACCGTGAGGCCCTTCTCGACGCGGTGCTCGACGGCGAAGTCCACAGGTGCTCCTTTCATCCGCATGGCTCGTCGGGCCCTGTGCCAGGTGCCCGCGGGGGAAATGGATAGTTACCCCCGTCGCGCCCCGTTACGCCCTGCGTCACGGGGAACGGAACAGTGCCCACACCACCTTGCCGTGGTCGAGCCCCCGCCACCCCCATCGGACGCTGAACGACTCGACGAGGTGCAGGCCGCGTCCCGTCTCGGCGATGTAGTCGGGCTCCCTGCGGCGCGGCGCGGAGCGGCTGGCGTCCATGATGGCGCAGAGCAGCCAGGGCGCCTCGTGCCCCAGGCGCAGCCTTATCGCCGCCGGTGCGGAGCCCAGCGGGTCGGCCGGGTCGCCGTACACGCCCTCGCGGTGCACGTCGACGCCCGGCCGCCCGCTGGAGTTCACCCCTCCGCTGTGCCGCAGCGCGTTCGTGACGAGTTCGGAGACGACGAGGCCGACGTCGTCGGCGAGTTCCAGGAGGTCCCATTCGGCGAGGCGGGAGACGGCGAAGTGCCGGGCCTCGGTGACCGATTCCGGATCGGGCTGCACGGTGAACGACACCGCGGAGCCCCGCATTTCGGTCAGCGCCGTGACGGCCGTGTCGAGCCGCGGCGGCAGGTTCACCGACTCGGGGACGGGCGTCGACAGCCCAGCGTGGTCGCGTGGCTCGCTCGGCCCCGCGACGGGGCCGAGCTCCCACCGCGTGTCGTCGTGCGCGTGGCGTGACGTCATTCCACCGGACCCCGCAGAGTGATCTCGTTGTGCAGCCGTGGCTCGGAAGTCTCGTGCGTTATCCTGCGCATCGTAGCGTGCGAATGCAAGGCCCAATGCACGTGCATCCGGGTTGTGTGGGTGTGGGGCGACGCGGATCGCATGCGGGTGAACGGAGGTAACCGCAGGACACTCAGGCCAGTGGCACACTAGGTTCGCTGTCCGCCGAATAGCCGGGAGGTTGGGCGTGACTCCAGAGACGCCGGGAAGCGGGTCGACGGTCCGTCGGATCCTGCTCGGGTCGCAACTGCGCCGTCTGCGCGAGCAGAAGGGCGTGACCCGTCAGGACGCCGGCTACGTCATCCGTGCGTCGGAGTCGAAGATCAGCCGTCTCGAGCTCGGCCGGGTCAGCTTCAAAGAACGTGACGTGGACGACCTGCTCACGTTGTACGGCGTCAGCGACAAGACCGAGCGCGAGGCGCTGCTGCAACTGGCGCGGGAGGCCAACACCCCCGGTTGGTGGCACCGGTACAACGACGTGCTGCCCGGCTGGTTCCAGACCTATGTGGGCCTGGAGGAGTCGGCGGCGTTGATCCGCACATATGAACTGCAGTTCGTCCCGGGACTGCTGCAGTCGGAGGGGTATGCGCGTGCGGTGATCCGCCTAGGCAACGCCGGAGCCGCCGAACACGAGATCGACCAGCGCGTGGAACTGCGCCTGCAACGTCAGGAACGCCTCACGGGCCCGGACGCGCCGCGCCTGTGGGCCGTGGTGGACGAGGGCGCGCTGCGCCGTCCCATCGGCGGTCCGGAGGTGATGCGGGGCCAGTTCGAGCACCTCATCGAGATGTCGAAGCTGCCCAACGTCACCATCCAGATCATGCCGTTCAGGTTCGGCGGCCACGCGGCCGAGGGCGGGGCCTTCACCATCCTGCGCTTTCCCGAGCAGGACCTGCCGGACGTGGTTTACGTCGAGAACCTCACCGGCGCGATGTACCTGGACAAGCGCGACGACGTCGACACCTATCTGCAGGCGATGGAACGCCTGTGCGTCGACAGTGCGACCCCGGAGCGCACCGTCGAGCTTCTCGGTGATCTTCTCAGAGAGACATGATGCTCCAGACCGATTACGACAACGGGATGCCGGCCGCCGAACTCCTCGGAGCACGGTGGCTGAAGTCCTCGCGAAGCAACTCCCAGGGGAACTGTGTGGAAATCGCCGAGCTGCCCGGCGGGCAGGTGGCGATGCGCAACTCCCGTCATCCCGACGGACCCGCCTTGATTTACACCCGCCCGGAGATAGAGGCGCTGATCCTTGGAGCCAAGGACGGCGACTTCGACCATCTCATCGCCTCCCGTAACTGACGGCTCTCACAACGAACGGGCACGCCCGAACGGCGGCGGGTCGGCTCCGGAACACCGAACGTCGACCCGGCCGCGGTACGGACGGGCACCAGATCGCACACAGGCCACCCCGGCGCGAGGGTGGCCTTTTCCTTTCGCTCAGCCGCAGTTGCCGTAGGGGGCGCTGCGGCCGTTGCCGCCGAACCTGACGCAGACCCCGGGCGCCTTCACGTACACCGGCCCCGCGTACCAGGCGAACGACCCGCTGTCGGCGATCGAGCTGCCGCCCTTCTTCTGGATCCACACCGACACGGGCGACTTCTTGCCGACGTTCACCGTCTTGATGGTGACCGCGCAGTTGTAGCCCGAGCTGTTGTAGAGCAGGTAGGCCCTGCCACCGGAGACGCTCAGCGACCGCTGCACGTAGTAGCCGCTCCCGTGGCCGCCGCTGTTGCACGCCTGCTGCGGTGTGTACTTGTTGGCGGGCTCCCGGGCGGGGGTTCCGCCGCCATCGTCTCCGCCACCGCCACCGGTGCCCGGTGTGGGCGCGGGCTGGCCCGGCTGCTGCGGTGCCCCCGGCTTCTTGGACGGGCCAGGGGACGCGGGGTTCCCGCTCTTCTTGCTCTGCGGCTGCCCGGACTTCTGCTTGGACGGGTTCTGCGCGGCGTTGCCCGCACTGCCGGTGGCCCCGCCGCCTTGCTGTCCGGCCTGGTTCTCGTCGGAGGCGACGGTCTGCCGGTCTCTGCCCTTGTCGTCGCCGCCCCTCGTCGCGGCCCAGGCGGCACCGCCCGCCAGGACGACGGCCACCGCCGCCGCGGCCGCGATGGGCACGATGAGGCGTCCGCGCTTCCTGCCCTCAGGCCCGTGCTGACCGTGCGGACCGTGCGGCGCGCCGGGCGGGACGGGAGGGACGGGCGGTGGTGCGCCGTGCACCTGGCCCGGCATGGCCGGCGGCGGGTTCAGCTCCTCGTAGGGCGGCGGTTGCGGGGCCGTCCTGTTCCGGGGGGCGGACGGGTCCGTGACGTGGTCGGGGGGCAGCAGGGCGCCCGCCATCGCCGACGGGGAGCCGTGCGGGTCCGTCGAGCTCCGCGGCGCCCCCGCACCGGGCTCGGCCGCCGCGTCGGCGGGCAGACCGGGGAAGGCGGGCGGCGGCGGGACGGGCGGTTCGGCCGCGAACGTCCCGCTGGCGGCGCCGACCAGCCGCTCCTGCGCCTGGCGCGCGGTCGGGCGCTGCGCCGGGTCCTTGGCCAGGCACGCCAGGACGAGTCCGCGCATCGGTTCCGGCAGGTCGCCGAGGTCGGGCTCGCCGGTCAGGATCCGGTGCATGACCGAGGCCATCTCGTCGTTCCCGAACGCGGGACGCCCGGTGAAGGCGAACCCCATCGTCGTGCCCCACGCGAACATGTCGGACGCGGGGCCGACCTCGCCGCCCGTGAAGTGCTCGGGCGACATGTAGGCGGGCGTGCCGACGTTCTGGGTCTCGCCTGCCGCGCCCAGCGCGCGCGCCACGCCGAAGTCGATGACGCGGGGGCCGTCCGGGCCGAGCATGACGTTGTGCGGCTTGAAGTCGCGGTGGACGATGCCGGCCTGGTGGATCGCGGTGAGCGCGGTCAGGGTGCTGATGGCGAGGCGCTCCAGCGCGCCGCCCGTGCGCGGGCCCTCCGACCGCACGACATGGTGCAGCGACAGGCCCGGCACGTACTCGCTGACGATGTAGGGCTGGTCGCCCGCGACGTCCGCGTCGAGCACCTGCGCGGTGCAGAACCGCGCCACGCGCTTGGCGACCTCCAGCTCGCGGACGAAGCGCGCGCGGGCCGACTCGTCGCCGGCGAGGCCGCCGTGCAGCAGCTTGATCGCGACGTGGTCGGCGGGCTGGACCGGTCCCGTCGCGCCGACCCGCCGACCGAGGAAGACCGCGCCCTGGCCGCCCTCGCCGAGGCGGCCGAGGATCTCGTATCCGCCCAGCTCAGTGGGGTCGCCCGACCTCAATGGAAGGGCGTCCGGCATCGTCCTGTCCGTCACACCACTCGCTCCCCGTCGCTTCCGGCTCGTCCGCAAGACCGTGCGGCAAGACTATTGGGCACACGATGGTAGGCGCTCCGCGCGCTCGTCGACGCAAATAGGACTATAGTCCGGTTGATTTCGACGAGGAGGCGCCGATGGACCGGGGACCCGCGAGCGGTCGGCGCGTCGACCTCGAACTGATGCGGACGCCGCCGCCCAAGGAGCGCGCCGACGCCGCCCGCAACCGCGTGAAGGTGCTGGACGCGGCGGCCGGGCTCTTCGCCGGGCAGGGGGTCGAGTCGGTCTCGATGGACGCCGTCGCCGCCGCGGCGGGCGTCGGCAAGGGGACGCTCTTCCGCCGCTTCGGCGACAAGGCGGGCCTGGCGGCGGCCCTCCTGAACCAGCGCGAGCGCGATCTGCAGGATGCGATCCTTTCCGGCCCGGCCCCGCTGGGCCCGGGCGCCGGGGACGCGGCCGTCCCGCCGTCCGACCGCCTGCACGCCTTCGCCGACGCCTACCTCGACTACGCGCTGGACCACCTCTCCCTGCTGCGGATGTCGGAGACCGCCGCGCCGGGAGCGCGCTACCGCATCGGCGCCTACGGGTTCTGGCACCGGCACCTGACGATCCTTCTCGACCAGCTGGGTGAAACGGACGCGGAGGCCACCGCGCATGCGCTTCTGGCCGTCCTCGGTGCGGAGCACCTCGCCGCGATGGTCGACGGCGTAGGGGCGGAACGCGCGCGCGCCGCCGTCCAGGCGCTGTACAACATGCACCCCGACCGGCCCTGACCGCGAGACGACGAAACCCCCGTGCGCGATGCACGGGGGTTCGGCGTCACATGCTCGACCAAGACCAGGTCGGGCCGGACCGGACCAGCTGCCGGAGGGTGCGGGGGGCGGAGGTCAGGCCGGGTCGGGAGTCTGCCGCTCGGGGCGGGACTCCTCCCGGCCGTCCACTTTGCCCGGTGGTCCCTCCAGGGCGTGGTTGCGTTCCAGCTGGGCCGCCACCGCGAGGGCGCGCAGCGACGTCGTCTTCACGTGTTTGCGTCCGTTGGTGGAACGGGTGCGGGGGATGCTGCTGGGCACGGTTCACCTCCATGGGTCGTGGACATGGGTGCTACCCGGTTCGCCGGTGTTCGCACGGTAGTTGCAACCGCAAGATCCTTCCGGCTATTCCGAGTGATCGTTCCGTTTATGCGCGTCCGGTTCCGGCCGCCCCGCCGTGCCACAGACTGGGCTCGCTACCTAGGTTGTATTCCTAACTAGGTTGCCCTACCGTATAGATCGTTGCGCAAACCCAAGAGGAGGTGCCGTCGGACATGGCCGTCGACCGCCGGGCCAGCTGGCTCAAGGGCGTCCTCGACCTGCTGGTCCTCGCCGGGCTGACCCGCGGCGAGAGCTACGGGTACGAGATCGCCAAGACCCTCGCCGACGCCGGGCTGGGGCAGATCAAGGGCGGCACGCTGTACCCCGTCCTCAACCGGCTGGAGGAGGCGGGGCTGGTCTCCTCGGAGTTCCGCGCCGCCGACCGCGGCCCCGGCCGCCGCTACTACCGCCTCACCGCCGCGGGCGGCGCGACGCTCACCGAGCAGAGCGGCCTGTGGCTCGCCTTCGACGAATCAGTGCGGAAGATGCTCACCCAGGGAGCGGACCGATGACCAACCCCTACTTCGACGAACTGACGCGGCGCCTGCGCGGCCGCGGCCTCCCCGAGAAGGAGATCACCCGGACCGTGGCCGACCTGGCCGCCTTCGCGGCCGAGTCCGGCACCGACCCGGAGCAGGAGTTCGGTACGCCGGACGAGTTCGCCGCGCAGCTCGCGGGAGCGGGCGAGCCCGGCAGCGCCCCCGCCGGCGCCGCCGCCCCGCCGGCCTCGGCCGAGACGTGGACGTGGCGGGCCGACGCGTTCCACGAGCGCGAGGTGCTCAACCGCTACGGCGACGAGGGCTGGGAGGTCGAGCGCGTCGACTCCGTCGGCCGCTTCGTGAGCCGCCGCACCGGCGACCACCCGCTGCGCTGGGAGTACCGCCGCGAGACCGCGCTGCCCCGCAACCGCGCCGCCGTCGCCGAGCGCCTCGCGCCGGACGGCTGGGAGCCGTGCGGGTCGTGGTTCCACTTCGAGTACTTCAAGCGCCCCAAGGCGGTCATGCTCGGCCTGGAGGGCGAGCTCGACCTGCCGCCGGAGGCCCCGGCCCAGGCGACCTACTGGAGCAGGCGCTTCTATCTCTTCCTCGCCGGCTACATCGCCCTCATCGCCGCCGTGTGCACGGCCTGGATCGTCTTCGCGCTGGACGACTCGCGCTCCACCTTCATCGGGGGCTTCCTGGCCGGCGGCGTGGTGGCCGTCGCGCTGGTGGGCCTGCGCCTATGGCAGGCCCACCGCGCGCATTAGCGGCGCTCCGGGCGACCGGCGCTACAGGTAGAGGCCGGGGCTCTCGGACGGTCCGGACGAGCCCGGCCCGTGCGGCCGCAGGTCGGCGGCCTCCAGCGCGGCCAGGTCCTCCGGGCCGGAGGCCGCGGTGAGCCGCCCGGCCTGCACGGCCAGGGCGTCGTCCAGCAGGTTGCGCATGAGGCGGCCGTTGCCGAACGACGGGCCGCGCGGGACGTCCCGCAGGATCTCGCGGAGCCGGCCGGGGACGTCCGGCGCCGGCCGGAGCCCGTCCCGCGCCGCGAGGTGCTCGAAGATCGCGACCAGCTCGCCGTCGGAGTAGTCGGGGAAGGCCAGCCGCCTGGGGAAGCGGGACCGCAGCCCGGAGTTGGCGTCCAGGAAGGCGTCCATCTCGCGCTCGTAGCCCGCCGCGATGACCACCAGGTCGCCGCGGTACTCCTCCATCAGCTGGACGAGGGTCGCGACGGCCTCCCGCCCGTACTCGTCGCCGGCCAGGGCGTACGCCTCGTCGATGAACAGGATGCCGCCGAGGGCCTGCTCGACGGCGGCCCGCACGCGCGGCGCGGTCTGGCCGACGTAGGCGCCGGCGAGGTCGGCGCGCGTCACCTCGACCAAGTGCCCGGACGACAGCAGCCCCAGCTGCGCGTAGACGGACGCGACGAGCCGCGCCACGGTCGTCTTGGCGGTGCCGGGGTTGCCGGTGAACACCATGTGCCGGGCCGGGGCGCCGACCGGCTGCCCGGCGGCGCGCCGCAGGTCGGCCGCGCGGGCCTCGGCGGCGAGCCGGCGCACCTCCTCCTTGACGGACGCGAGCCCGATGAGGGCGTCCAGCTCGGCGAGCGGGTCGGTGGCCGGCGGCACCCGCGTGGCGCCGCCGAGGCCGTCCGGGATGTCGTCGGCGCGGAGGTCGGCGAGGTCGGCGGCGGTGGGCGCGTCCAGCGCGGTGACGCGGCGCGCCTGCAGCGCGGTGGCGCGCTCGCACAGGTTGCGCATGACGCGCGCGTTGCCGAAGGCCCGGCCGCGCGGGGCGCGCCGCAGCAGGCCGGCGACCTTGCCGCGCGCGCCGTCCGACACCGCGAGCCCGGCGGCCGCGGCCTGCCCGGTGAAGATCTCCATCAGCTCGGCGTCGCTGAAGTCGGGGAACCGGACGGTGCCCGGGAACCGGGAGGCCAGGCCCGGGTCGGACGCGACGAACCGCTGCATCTCGCGCTCGTACCCCGCGACGATGACGACGAGGTCGTCCCGATGGTCCTCCATGCCCTTCAGCAGCTCGGCGACGGCCTCGGGCCCGTAGTCGTCCTCCGAGCCCGTCGGCGCCAGCGCGTACGCCTCGTCGATGAACAGGACGCCGCCGACGGCGCGCTGCACGACGGCGCGGGTCTTCCCGGCGGTCTCGCCGACGTAGCGGCCGACGAGCCCGGCGCGGGACGTCTCGACCAGGTGCCCGGACGACAGGACCCCGAGGTCCTTCAGGACGCGGGCGAGCAGCCGCGCGACGACGGTCTTGCCGGTGCCGGGGCTGCCGGTGAACACCATGTGCCGGGCGGGCGGCGCGGGGACGGGCAGCCCCGCGTCGCGGCGCATCCTCGCGGCCTTCGCGGCGGCGACGAGCAGCTCGATCTCCTGCTTGACGGTGCCGAGCCCGGTGAGGGCGGCGAGTTCGGCCATCGGGTCGTCGCCGGTGGTGTCGAACGAGGGGGGCACGTCGGCGTGCGTCACCACGATCTCCGCACCGGGTTCCGTCCGTGCGCGGGCGGCCTCGACGACGGTGTCGGCGAGGTGCTGGGCCAGGCGGGCGTTGCGCAGGTTCCGCACGGGCGGCGTGCGGACGAGCAGCTCACCGGCGGCGGTCAGGGCGCGCTTGTGCGCGCGCGCCCCGCGCTGCTGGATCGCACGGTTGAACAGCTCCGCGTGACCCTCGGCGCTGAACGGATGCGTGGGGACGATCTGGAACCGCAGCGCCAGCGCAGGGTTGACCTCGCGGATCCGTTCGTCGCCTCCCGGCTCGCACATGACGACGACGTGCAGGTCGTCATGTGCGTCCAGGGTGCGGTGCAGCTGCTCGACGATGGCCTCGCCGCTCTGCGTGTCGTGGGACATGTCGTCCAGGCCGTCGATGACCATCAGCCGCACGCCGGCGCAGTCGCGGGCCTCGGCGTAGAGCTGGCTGGTCGCGGCGGAGACCTCCTTGGCGGCGAAGAAGTCGCCGGCCAGCCACAGCGGCGGCTCCATGATGCCGTGCCGCTGGACGAGCTCGGCGACCTCCTGGGCGGCGTCCCGCTTGCCGGTGCCGTCCGGGCCGACGAGCATCAGCCGGACCGGGCCGTCGCCCGCCGCGATGTCCGCCAGCGCCGCGACGACGTCCGGCTGCCCGATCAGGTCCGTCCCGATCTCGGCGGGGCCGCCGCCGCTCCGCCGCGCCGGGGCCTTGCCGAGGCTCGCGGCGAGCGGGTTGGCGACGCGGCGGCGCGGGGTGAACAGGCGGCGCACGTCGTCCTGGAACCCGCCGACGGGGAGCCACACGGGGTCGGGCGAGCGCGCCGGGCCGGGCAGGCCCTGGACGCAGCCGGTGAAGCGCGCCGCCATGTCGAGCCAGCCCCGGCAGGCGTCGGCGGCGCCGGCGCCGAGGGCGCGGCCGAGCCACGCCCATTCGTCCGAGCACCACTCGTCGGGATCGAAGGAGGAGCTGCGGGCGTCCTCGAATTGTCCGAGCAGTTCGCCGTACCTGTCTTCGGTGAGGACGACCGACAGTTCGGCCGGGACCTGCTTGAGCCCCGCCTGGAGGAGCAAGTGGACGAGCAGCCCGTCGGCGGTCTCGCCGTGCGGGGCTACCTCGCGCAGGTGCTCGTGGACGGGCAGCAGCCCTGAGCACACCCATTCCAGATAACCGATGGGGCCGGCCAGTTCGGGCAGTACGGCGAGGACATCATCGTCGGCCTGCGCGGCCCACGCGTCGCGCCGCTTCTCCAAGGGCAGCGCCAGCCAGTTCCCGGGCGGCGGGTCGTCGAACAGCCGGAGCAGGGCGCGTCGCCGCCGCTCGAACGGCTTCAGGCCCTTGAACACGTCCGCCGCCTCGCGCGCCAGGGTGAGGGCGAGTTCCTGGTCGCCGGTCTCCTCCAGCCAGTCGAAGGGCCGGAAGGCGCCCGCACCGGCGCTCCAGTCGACGTCGTCCTCGCCCGGGTCCAGCGGCTCGCGCATGTAGGAGCCGAAGACCTCGTAGTACAGCTTCGCGCTAGAACCGGACAGGACGGCCGCGCCGCCGGGCAGGAAGCCGAGCATGGCCATCATCTCGGCGACGATCAGCGGTGCGGGGGCGTCCATCAGCCCGTGCTCGTCCACGGTGAACCCGGCGCAGCGCGGGTCCTCGGCGAGCGCGTCCACCCGGCCCCGGACCTCGTCGAAGAACCCGTCCGGGACGCGCCACGGACGGGACGCGTACAGGTCGAGGACGGGCTCGTCCGCGACGAGCAGTTCCAAGTGTTCCGGCAGCCGCACCGCTGCTCCTCCCCGCAGTCCACGAAACAGGGCGAAAGCCTAGCGATCCGGGGGTTTGCGGGGGCCGGACCCAGTGCGGCCGGAAGCGGAACCCGCCACCATGAGAACAATTGCGCGTTTTTCCCGCAAAGCGTCATCTGTCACTTTGTTCACGCGTCCGGGCCGCTGTGCGAGGCTCGCCGGACCGCTCAACTGGGTAGGTATCCGACGCGCCCATGCCTTCTCCGGGGAGAGATACGTTGATCAGAAAGCTGCTCGTCGCCAACCGGGGCGAGATCGCCGTGCGCGCCTTCCGCGCGGCCTACGAACTCGGCATCGCCAGCGTCGCCGTCTACGCGCACGAGGACCGGCTGTCCCTGCACCGGCAGAAGGCGGACGAGGCCTACGAGATCGGCGAGCACGGCCACCCCGTCCGCGCCTACCTCGACGTGGACGGCATCGTGGAGACCGCCCTGCGGGTGGGCGCCGACGCCGTCTACCCGGGCTACGGGTTCCTGTCCGAGAGCCCCGAGCTGGCCGAGGCGTGCGAGCGCAACGGGATCAAGTTCGTCGGCCCGCCGTCCCGCGTGCTCAGCCTGGCCGGCAACAAGATCGAGGCGGTCGCGGCGGCGCGCCGGGCCGGCCTGCCCGTGCTGCGCTCGGCGACCCCCGCGCCCGGCGAGGAGCTCGCGGCCGCCGACGAGGTCGGCTTCCCGCTGTTCGTCAAGGCCGCGGCGGGCGGCGGCGGGCGCGGGCTCCGCCGCGTCGACCACCGCGACGAGCTGGAGGCCGCCGTCGACACCGCGCGCCGCGAGGCGGAGAGCGCGTTCGGCGACCCGACCGTCTTCCTGGAGCAGGCCGTGGACCGGCCGCGCCACATCGAGGTGCAGATCCTCGCGGACGGCGAGGGCCACATCGTCCACCTGCGCGAGCGCGACTGCTCCGTGCAGCGCCGCCACCAGAAGGTCGTGGAGATCGCCCCCGCGCCCCGGCTCGACCCCGTCGCGGCGCAGCGCCTCTGCGAGGACGCGGTGAAGTTCGCCCGCGAGATCGGCTACGAGAACGCGGGCACCGTCGAGTTCCTCGTCAACGACCGCGGCGAGCACGTGTTCATCGAGATGAACCCGCGCATCCAGGTGGAGCACACCGTGACCGAGGAGGTCACCGGCGTCGACCTGGTGCAGAGCCAGCTGCGCATCGCGGGCGGCGAGACGCTCGCCGACCTCGGCATCGCGCAGGACGGCGTGACCGTCAGCGGCTTCGCCGTGCAGTGCCGCATCACCACCGAGGACCCCGCGAACGGCTTCCGCCCCGACACCGGGAAGATCTCGGCCTACCGCTCGCCGGGCGGCGCCGGGGTGCGGCTCGACACCGGCACCGCCTACGGCGGCGCGATCATCTCCCCGCACTTCGACTCGCTGCTGGTGAAGCTGACCTGCCGGGGCCGGACGTTCGAGGAGGCGGTGCGGCGCGCGCGCCGGGCCGTCGCCGAGTTCCGCATCCGCGGCGTCGCGTCCAACATCCCGTTCCTCCAGGCGCTGCTGGACGAGCCCGACTTCCGCGCGGGCGGCGTCACCACGTCCTACATCGCCGACCACCCCGACCTTCTGACGGCCCGGTCCAGCGGCGACCGCGCGACGCGGCTCGTCCGGTACCTGGCGGACGTCACCGTCAACAAGCCCCACGGCGACGCGCCGACCGACCTGGACCCGTCGACGAAGTTGCCGCCGCTCAACATGGACGCGCCCTTCCCCGAAGGGTCGAGGGACCGCCTCCTCGCCCTCGGCGCGCGCGCGTTCGCCGAGCAGCTCCGCAACCAGAGCGCCCTGGCCGTCACCGACACCACGTTCCGGGACGCGCACCAGTCGCTCCTTGCGACGCGAGTACGGACCTACGACCTGCTCACCGCCGCGCCTTACCTGGCGCGCATGACCCCTGAGCTCCTCTCCGTCGAGGCATGGGGCGGGGCGACGTACGACGTCGCGCTCCGCTTCCTCGGCGAATCGCCTTGGGACAGGCTGGCCGCGATCCGTGAGGCCGCCCCGAACCTGTGCATCCAGATGCTTCTGCGGGGCCGCAACACCGTCGGCTACACCCCGTACCCCGACTCCGTGGCGCGCGCCTTCGTGAAGGAGGCGGCCAGTACGGGCGTCGACATCTTCCGTGTGTTCGACGCCCTGAACGACATCGAGGCCATGCGTCCGGCCATCGACGCGGCCCTCCAGACCCACGCCCTGGTCGAAGGCACCCTCTGCTACACGGGCGACCTCTCGTCCCCAGGCGAGAACCTCTACACGCTCGACTACTACCTGCGGCTCGCGGAGCAGCTGGTGGAGGCGGGCGTCCACATCCTGTGCATCAAGGACATGGCCGGCCTGCTCCGCGCACCCGCCGCGCGCACCCTCGTCAAGGCGCTGCGCGAGCGGTTCGACCTGCCCGTCCACCTCCACACCCACGACACGGCCGGCGGGCAGATCGGCACCTACATCGCCGCCATCGAAGCCGGTGTCGACGCCGTCGACGGCGCCGCCGCACCGCTTTCGGGCACCACCAGCCAGCCGCCCCTCCAGGCGATCGTGGCCGCGACCGACTTCACCGACCACGCGACCGGCCTCGACCTGGACGCGCTGACCGTCATGGAGCCGTACTGGGAGGCCGTCCGCAAGCTGTACGCGCCGTTCGAGATGGGGCTGCCGTCGCCGACCGGACGCGTCTACCGGCACGAGATCCCGGGCGGGCAGCTGTCCAACCTGCGGCAGCAGGCGGTCGCGCTCGGCCTCGGCGACCGCTTCGAGGAGATCGAGCGGCTGTACGCGGCGGCGGACGCCATCCTCGGGCGGCTGGTGAAGGTCACCCCGTCCAGCAAGGTCGTCGGCGACCTGGCCCTGCACCTCGTCGCCGCAGGCGCCGACCCCGACGACTTCGCCGCGAACCCGGAGCGCTACGACATCCCCGACAGCGTCATCGGGTTCCTCAACGGCGAGCTGGGCGACCCACCGGGCGGCTGGCCCGAGCCCTTCCGCACCAAGGCCCTTGCCGGACGCCAATACACGCCGCCCAGGGCCGAACTGGACGGCGCAGAAGAGAAGGCCCTGGCCGGGCCAGAGGTCCGCGACACCCTCGACCGGCTCCTCTTCCCCGGCCCGGCGAAGGACTACCGCGAGGCACGCGCCGCTTACGGCGACCTTTCCGTCCTGCCCACCGGCCCGTTCCTCTACGGCCTGCGCACCGGGCACGAGGTCGCGTTCGACCTCGAACCCGGCGTCCGCGTGCTCGCCGGGCTGGAGGCGGTCGGCGACGTCGACGAGGCGGGCGTCCGGCAGGTCATCTGCACGGTGAACGGGCAGCTCCGCACGCTGTCGGTCCGCGACAAGTCCGTCGTCTCGGACGCGCCGCCGGTCGAGCGCGCCGACCCGTCCGAACCCGGCCACGTCGCCGCGCCCTTCGACGGCTCGGTGACCCTCCGCGCCGCCAAGGGCGACACGGTCGCCGCCGGCGACGTGGTCGCCACGATCGAGGCGATGAAGATGGAGGCCGCCATCACCGCGCCTGTGGCGGGCACCGTGACCCGTCTGGCCGTCCCCGAGGCAACCCCGGTTCAGGCGGGCGACCTCCTCCTGGTCATCCAGGAGGCTTAACCCGATACCCGGCGGGGTCTTGCGGCGTCCAGGCGGTGCGCCGCGAGACCCCGCTGCGCTTTAGCGCCGCGCGTAGTCGTTGAGGGACGGGGACAGTAGGTCGAAGGCGGTGCGGGCCGTCTTGGTGAGGGCGGCGGCTATCTCGTCGTTGGTCTCGCCGGTGAGGGTGCGGCGCAGGGTCTCCTGGAAGAGGAAGCGGTGGACGGCGCCGAGCTGCGCGGCGACCAGCCGGGGCAGGGGGTCGTCCGGGGCGGCGCCGGTCTGCTCGGCGAGGGCGGCGGCGAGGGCGTCCTCGCGCTCCTCGTGGAACTCGCGGAGGCGGGCGACCAGCGCGGGGCTCTCGACGATCATGCGGGCGAAGTCCGGGCCGGAGAAGCCGATGACCGGATCGTGCCGGTCGGCCGCCGCGAGGAACGCGCGGCGCAGCGCGGCCAGCGCGGACTCGCCGGGGGCGCGGGCGGCGACCGTGCGGGCGAGCAGGCCGGTGAACTCCTCGTGCAGGTCGAGTGCGAGGTCCTCCTTGCGCGGGAAGTAGTTGGTGACGGTCATCTTCGCGACCTGCGCCGCCGCCGCGACGTCGGCGATCGTCACCCGGTCGAAGCCGTGCCGCAGGAAGAGGCGCGTCGCCTGGTGCGAGATGTTCTGCCTCGTCTGCTGCTTCTTCATCTCCCGCAGTCCCATGCGGACAGCATCGCATACCAACCTAAGTTTGTCATTGACACATCTCTAGGTTCGTCCTAAGTTTATGTCGCAAGGCAGACGGGTACCGAGATCGGGTGACCCGTTCCCTCCCGGCCGGACGAGCAAAGGACACCGCCCTGAACGCCAGCCACGCGCCGAGCGCGTCCCCCCGCGCGACCGTGAACCTCGTCGACCCGATGAAGGACTACCTGTCCCGCATCGGGCGCACCCCGCTGCTCACCGCCGAGCAGGAGGTCGACCTGGCCAAGCGCATCGAGGCCGGCCTGTTCGCCCGCGAACGTCTCGAAACCCTCGGCGACGACCTCCCCCTCCAGGACAAGGAGGACCTGGAGTGGATCGCCGTCGACGGGCGCCGCGCCAAGGAGCACATGGTCGAGGCGAACCTCCGCCTCGTCGTGTCGCTCGCCAAGCGCTACATGGGCCACGGCCTCCCGCTGAACGACCTCGTCCAGGAGGGCAACCTCGGGCTGATCCGCGCGGTGGAGAAGTTCGAGTACCGCCGCGGCCTGAAGTTCTCCACCTATGCCGTCTGGTGGATCAAGCAGGCGATCAGCCGCGCGCTGGCCGACCAGAGCCGCACCATCCGCATCCCCGTGCACGTCGTCGAGGTCCTCAACCGGATGACGCGCGTCCGGCGGCGGATGATGCAGGACCTCGGCCGCGAGCCCAACTCGCAGGAGCTGGCCGTCGAGCTGGACATCACCCCCGAGAAGGTGGAGTGGCTGCGGCGGCAGGCCCGCGAGCCGCTGTCGCTGCACACCCCGCTCGGCGAGGACGGCGACGGCGAGCTCGGCGACGTCATCGAGGACCCCGACGGCGGCGACCCCGCCGACGTCGTCGCGTCCTCCATGCTGCGCGGGCGGCTGGACGCGGTGCTGGAGACGCTCACCGAGCGCGAGGCCGGCGTCATCTCGATGCGCTTCGGGCTGTCCGGCGGCGAGCCGAAGACCCTGGAGGAGGTCGGCAAGGTCTACGGGGTGACGCGCGAGCGCATCCGGCAGATCGAGTCCAAGGGCATGCACAAGCTGCGCCACCCGTCCCGCCGGGAGACGCTCGCCGACCTGCTCGGCTGAGGTGAACTCCTGAGTGCGGCCCGGTTCACGCGGTGAACCGGGCCGTCGAATTCTCACGTATTGGGATGACAGGGCGGCTGATCGCCGAGGACACTTTCCTCTGGACGTCCTGCGGTGCGTGGAGAGTTGGGGATGATGGCGAGGCGGTTCGGGCGGGCCGCGGCTGCGGCCGCGGCACTGGCGCTGATGGTGGTCCCGGCCCCGGCGCGGGCCGCCGCGCCGGGCACCCCGCCGGCCGCCGCCACGACGCTCCGGCCGCCGACCGTGGCGTTCGACGACGCGAAGCTGCGCGCCACCCTGGACGCCACCCGCGACGCGGGCATGTACGGGCTGTTCTCCCAGGCCCGCGACGGCCGCACCGTGTGGGACGGCGCGTCCGGCGTCGCCGACGTGCGCACGCGCCGCCCGGTCGAGCCCGGCATGCGGCAGCGGGTCGGCAGCATCACCAAGTCGTTCGTCGCCGCCGCCGTCCTCAAGGAGACCGAGAAGGGGCGCATCGGCCTGGACGTGCCGGTCGGGCACTACCTGCCGGGCCTGCTCCCGGGGCGGCTCGGCGACCAGGTCACGGTCCGCATGCTGCTGAACCACACGAGCGGGATCGGCGACTACGTCGGCACGGCGTTCCCGTCGTGGACGGAGCTGTCGCCGAAGAGCCTCGACGAGTACCGCTTCCGGAACGTTCCGCCCGAGCAGCTCATCGCGTGGGGCGTGCAGGCGCCGCGCACCGGGATGCCGGGGGAGCGCTGGTCGTACTCCAACACCAACTACATCATCGCCGGAAGGCTCCTGGAGCAGGTGACGGGCACCAAGGCGGAGAAGTACATCACCCGCAACGTCATCGAGAAGGCCGGGCTCAAGGACACCTACTTCCCGTCCTCGCCCTGGATCGCCGAGCCCCACCCGCGTATGTACGAGTCGCTGTACCAGCATGTGAAACCGCCGCGCGACTACAGCGTCTACAACATGAGCTGGGCATGGACGGCGGGCGCACTGGTCTCCACCATGGACGACCTCAACCGCTTCTACCGCGAGCTCCTCACCGGCCGCATCATCGGCAAGGACGCGCTGGCGCAGATGAAGCGCACCGTCCCGGTCCAGGACGCCGAAGGCAACGTCCTGATGGACTACGGCCTCGGCATCTACGCGCTCGACCTGCCGTGCGGGACGTTCTGGGGCCATGACGGCGCCGTCTTCGGGGCCGGCACGCAGGCGCTGTCGTCCGCCGGCGGCGCGCGCCAGGTGTCGGTCGCCTTCAACCTGATGAAGTACCAGCAGCTCGACGCCAACGGCGCGCCCGTCCCGCACCCGATCGACAACGCGCTCGCCGCGCACGTCGTGGAGGCCCTCTGCGGCACCCGCCCCGCGACGGCGACGGCCACCCCCGGCGCCCCCCTCCGCCTGCTGCCGCTCCAGTTCGCCCGAACCGCGCGCTGACCCCCCGGCGCCGAATGTCGGTGGGAGCGTCTAGCTTTCCGGGCATGCCGAGCGCGACCGACATGGACGACCCCGCCTGGATGAAGATCGCGGCCCTCATCGACGATCGGAACCCCGACGCGGTCGCCGCCGCCGCACGCGACCTGGACGATGCCGGGCGGCGCGCGGTCGCCAGGGCGCTGCCGGGGCACGTCAAGGCCGTCCGCGCCCGGCGCGAACCCTGGGAGGACATCGACGACTTCGCGCCCTCCTTCCGCGCGGCGGGCGCCGCCGTGCTGGGCGGCGCCTCCGCCGTCGCGGCCTGGCTCACCCGCCGCGAGTTCAACTCCCGCTGGTCGGGCGGCCACCACGACACCGACCTGCTGATGGAGTTGTGGGCCGACCGCGACGACACCTGGCTCGCCGACCTCGCGCGCCGGCTCACGATCCGGCTGCGCGGCCCCCGGTACATTGGGCTCGACCTCGTCCTGACGCTGCTGACCGAGACGGGCATCGAACCGCCCGAGCACGATCCGCTCGTCGTCGGCTGGGTGTCGTCCGCGCCGCCCCGCGCGCATGACCCGCTGCTGCCGTTCCTGCTGCCGCGCGTCTTCGAGGCCGCCGGCGTCGGCCGGCAACTGCGCGACAACTCGTCCTGGCCGCGGACGCTGGCGACGCTCGCCGAGCGGGGCGCGGTCGACCGCCGGATGCTGCTGGACGGCTGCGTCCGCCGGTTCCTGCGCGGCGGGACGGTCCTCGACCTGCGCTTCTTCGTGCGCCTGCACAGCCTGCTCATGCCCGCCGACCCGGCCGCGCGGGAACGCGAGATCCTCGACCGCGCCCGCGACTACGTCCGGCTGCTGCCGGTCGCGCCGGGCACCGTCGCCGACCTCGCGCTCGGCCTGCTGATGGAGCCCCCCGAACTGCCGTCCCGGCACGTGGCGGAGGCGCTGGACGGGGTGCTCTTCCGCGCGGAGTCGGGGCTCGTGAACACGGGGCTGACGTGGCTGCGCGCGACCCTCAGGGACAGGCCCGAACTCGCCGGCGACTGCGCCGCCGCCCTCGCCCGGGCGTTCGGGCACGAGTCGGCCGCCGTCCAGGAGCGCGCGGTCGGGATCGCGCTCAAGCTCCCCGAGGGCACGGACACGGCCGTGCTCGCCGGCGCCGTCCCGCTGCTGCCACCGGACCTCGGCGCGAAGGCCGCCGCACGCTTGGGCGGCACCGTCGCCGACCCCGGACCGGACGACGGCCCGCCGCCCGCCCTCGTCGCGCCCCCGCCGCCGGACCCGCCTCCCCTGCTCCCGGGACCGATCACCCGCCCGGCGGAACTGGTGGCGGCGCTCGCCGGCCACCACCTCCAATGGCCGATCATCGAACCGGTCCTGGCGGCGTTCGTCCGGCTCGCCCGGGGGGACGCCGGCCGCCTGCGCGCCGCGCTCGCGGACGGTCCGCGGCCGCACCCGTACCCGGGACCGGACGAGCGGTACTGGACCTGGCCGAGCCAGTGGCTCGACGCGGCCGCCCGCCTCCTGACCGGTTCCGATCCGGTGCCCGCCGACTGGCGCCACCGGCTGCCCGCGCTCGAAGGCGGGGCCTCACCGCACATCATCCTGCTGTCGCGGTGCGCGGAGATCGCCGCGGCCATCGAGGACGGGACACCGCCGCCGCTGCTGCTCGCCACCCCCACCGAGCCGACCGGCCACATCGACCCGGGCGCGCTCGTCGACCGGCTGAAGATCCTGCGGGCCGCGGGCGTCGAACCGGGGCCCGCCGACCTCCAGCAGGCCCTGCTGCGGCTGCCGCGCGAGATCACCCCGCGCGCCGTCCGGCGCGCGTCCGCGCTGGGCACGCCCGCCGGGCGCACTGTCGCGCACTGGCTGGCCGAGGGCGGGCTGCCCGTCCCCGAGGTGTCGATGGGCCCACTGGTGAAGGGCCGGGCGCAGCCCGTGATCGACGCCCCGCCGACGGGCCTGCCGCTGGTCGACGCGGTGTTCACGGCCCCGCCCATGTACCCCGGCGCGCGGCACGGCTTCTACCGGCACGACTGGACGCGGCTGCTGCCCTCCCATCCCGAGGTCGTCGCCGCGCACGTCCTCCCGCACCTTCCCGGCGGCCGGTTCGGCTCCGGGGTGCCGATCGGCGAGCTCACCGGACTCACCGCGGGGAACGGTCCCTTCGCCGAGGCGATCGCCCACCACCTGGCCCGCCACCTGGCGGAACGGCGCAGCGAGGCCGCCGGTGACGCGCTGCTCACCATGGCCGCCCGGGGCGACCTGCCCGCCGCCGCTCTCGGCCGGCACATCGGCGGGCTCGTCCGCGCCGGCGAGATCCGCCCGGCGCGGATCACCGAGGCGCTCGACCGCGCGGCGGACGCGGGCGCCCACGCCGAGGTCTGGACGGCGATCGCCGCGGCCCTGCCCGTCCTGTGCCCCGGGCCGGGCGAGCGGCCGGTGAACTCCCTCGACCGCCTGATCGCCCTCGGCCTGAAGACCGCGCGCTGGTCCGGCGCACGCGGCCCCGTCCCGCAGGTCGAGCAGCTCGCCGCCCGCAAGGGGACGTCCAACGTCGTCCGCGAGGCACGCGCGCTGTCGGCCCACCTCGCCGCTCCGTAGCGGTGCCGGGGCGTCAGGCCAGGTCGGACGGGTCGGTGTTGGCGCCGCACAGGACGACCAGCACCCGCTCGTCCGGGGACGGCCGGTAGGCGCCGGCGCGCAGGGCGGCGACCGCGGCGGCGGTGCCGTGCTCCACGACCAGGCGGTACTCGTCCCACACGAACCGGCGGGCCTCGACGATCGCCTCGTCGGAGACGAGCAGAGGCCGCACCCCGGTGCGGGACGCGACCGCGAACGCGATGTCGCCGAGGCGGGTGGCGCCGAGCGAGTCGGCCGCGACCCCGGACACCGGCACGTCGACCGGGCTCCCGGCGAGCAGGGCGCGTTCGAGCGTCGGGATCGTCTCCGGCTCCACCCCGACGACCCGGGCCCGTCCTTCGAGGGCCGTGGCGACACCGGCCATCAGGCCGCCGCCGCCGACCGCGAGCAGGACGGTGTCGACCTCGCCGCCGGTCTGCTCCAGGATCTCCAGGCCGAGGGTGCCCTGGCCGGCGCACACCTCCGGCAGGTCGTAGGCGTGGCAGAACAGCGCCCCGGTGTCGGCGGCGCGCTTGAGGGCGGCGTCCTGCGCCTCGGCGTACCGCGTGCCGACCTGGACGACCGCGGCGCCGAGGGCGCGCAGCCGCGCGACCTTCACCGCGGGCGCCGTCTCCGGGACGAACACCTCGGCGGGCACGCCGGTCTCCGCCGCCGCGTACGCGAACGCGAGGCCGGCGTTGCCGCCGGAGGCCGCGACGATGCCGGCGCCGGGAAGCCGCCCCTCGTCGCGCGCGGCCAGGACGTGGTTGAACGCGCCGCGCGCCTTGAACGACCCGGTGTGCTGGGCGAGTTCGAGCTTCAGCCACATCCGGCCGGCGGGCGCGAGCGGGACCGGGTCGACCTCGATCAGCGGCGTGCGGCGGACGCGGCCCGCGATGCGCCGTGCCGCCGTCCGGACGTCCGATTGAGCGATCACCGATCTTCCTCCCCGAGTCCAGCAGTCAATTCCAGTTTGGCGCATGACCGGGGGTGGGGTGGTCGGGAGCGCGCCGTCACCGCGTGTCGGGCGCCGGGCCGCCGAGCGCGGCGGCCCGGTCGAGGAGCACCGCGCGCTCCGGCGCGTTGCGGGTCAGCTCCGCCGCGCGCTCGAACTGCTCCCGGGCCTCCGCCCGGCGGCCGAGGCGTTCGAGGAGGTCGCCGCGGACGCTCGGCAGCAGGTGGTAGCCGCGCAGTGACGGCTCGTCCAGCAGCGCGTCGGCGATTTCGAGGCCCGCCTCCGGGCCGTGCGCGCGGCCGACCGCGACCGCCCGGTTCAGCTCCACGACGGGTGACGGGGCGAGGTTCGCGAGGATCTCGTAGAGGGACGCGATCTGCGTCCAGTCGGTCTCGTCGGCGGTGAGGGCCTGCGCGTGGGTGGCGGCGATGGCCGCCTGCAGGACGTACGGGCCGGGCGGCTCCCCGATGGCCTTGGCGCGGAGCAGGGAGGCGAACCCCCGGTGGATGAGGAGCCGGTCCCAGCGGCCGCGGTCCTGCTCTAAGAGCGGGATGGGTTCGCCGGACGGCCCGGTGCGCGCGCGTGTCCGGGACGCTTGTATCTCCATCAGGGCGGCGAGCCCGTGCACCTCGGGTTCGCCCGGTGCGAGTTCGGCGAGGATGCGGCCGAGGCGCAGCGCCTCCTGGCACAGGTCCGTCCGCACCCAGGCGTCGCCCGCCGAGGCCGCGTAGCCCTCGTTGAAGATGAGGTAGACGACCTCCAGGACGGACGACAGCCGCGCCGCGCGGTCGTCCCCCTGCGGGACCTCGAACGGCACGCCGGCGTCCGCCAGGGTGCGCTTGGCCCGGACGATCCGCTGCGCCACGGTCGCCTCGGAGACCAGGAACGCGTGCGCGATCTCGTCGGTGGTGAGGCCGCCGAGCATCCGCAGCGTCAGCGCCACCCGCGCCTGCATCGACAGCACGGGATGGCAGGCCGTGAAGATCAGCCGCAGGACGTCGTCCTCGATGCGCCCCTCGTCCGGGACGTCGAGCTCCGGCGGCGCCTGGCTCTCCAGGTCGCGGCCCATCTCCGCCAGCTTGTGCGCGAAGCGCTGCTGCCGGCGGATGCGGTCGATGGCGCGGCGCTTGCCGACGGCCATGAGCCAGGCGCCCGGGTTGTCCGGGACGCCTGACTCCGGCCACTGCTCGAGCGCGGCGACCAGCGCGTCCTGCGCGAGTTCCTCGGCGAGCCCGATGTCGTGCACCATCCGGGCGAGGCCGCCGATGATGCGGCCGGACTCCAGCCGCCACACCGCGTCGACGCTCGCCCGCACGCCGGGCGCGTCCCCACCGGGCTCTGTCGAAGCCGTCACGCCGCCGATGAGAGCATTCGCACCGGCCGCCGCGCAAGCTCAGCGCGCGGTCACTGCCCGGGGTAGGGGTCGTCCGGGCCGAACACCTGCTTGATGACGCCCTCGCCGCCGCCGACGATCCCGTAGAACCGCTTGGACAGCTCGATCGCCTCCTCGCGGGTGCGGACCTCGATCAGCGCGAAGCCGACGACGCCCTCCTTC
Source organism: Actinomadura sp. NAK00032 (assembly GCF_013364275.1). Lineage (NCBI taxonomy): Bacteria > Bacillati > Actinomycetota > Actinomycetes > Streptosporangiales > Thermomonosporaceae > Actinomadura > Actinomadura sp. NAK00032. The sequence continues at coordinate 1,588,477 of NZ_CP054932.1, forward strand.
GACTCGGCGAACGGGCCGTCGGTGACGGTGATCTTGCCGTCGACCGAGCTGATGCGCGTGCCGTCCGGCTCCAGGCCGCCGGTCGCGAGCAGCACGCCCGACTTGGCCATCTCCGCGATGAACTCGCCCATCTCCTGCTGCATCCGCTCGTCCGGGGGAGCGGTGTCGGGGCCGGTGTCGGTGGTCATCATCATGAATCGCATGGCTGCCTCCTGCCGTCGGTGCCCGGGGTCATCCCCAGCCTTCACTGGCGCGTCGAAGAAGGGGAGGGCGGATCGACATCCCGGCCCAAGTTTTCTCGGATTTTCTTCGGAGCATGGATCGTGCCAGGTCAGCCCGCCGAAGGGCCGGCCAGGGCGCCTGATATTCCCGCAGATCACGACAAAACGGGCGGCTCGGGACAGGTGGGCAAGCGGTCCGCCGTCGAGTAACTTCTCTCCGTAGGTAGTTTTCTTTCCCGTCGAGGAGGAGTTCCGTGGGAGATTCGGCACCGGGTACCGGTCCGCGACCGGAACCCGACATCGACGACACGGTGCCGCAGTCCGCGCGCATCTGGAACTACTGGCTGGGCGGCAAGGACAACTACCCCGTCGACCGGGCCGCCGGCGACCAGTTCGTCGCCGCCTACCCGCAGATCGTGGACATCGCCCGGCACTCGCGGGCCTTCCTCTCCCGCGCCGTCCGGTACCTGGCGGGCACCGTCGGCATCCGGCAGTTCCTCGACATCGGCACCGGCCTGCCCACCGTCGACAACACCCACGAGGTCGCGCAGCGCGTCGCGCCCGAGTCCCGCATCGTCTACGTCGACAGCGACCCGCTCGTCCTCTCGCACGCCCGCGCGCTGCTGACCAGCAGGCCGGAGGGTGCCACCAGCTACGTCGACGCCGACCTGCGCGACCCGGCCCGCATCCTCGCCGAGGCCGGCCGCACCCTCGACCTCGGCCGGCCCGTCGGGCTGATGCTGCTGAACATCCTCGGGCACGTCGCCGACTACGACGAGGCGCGCGCGGTCGTGCGGCAGCTCATGGGAGCGCTGCCGGCCGGCAGCCACCTGGTGATCGCCGACGGCACGGACGTCATCACCGGCGAGGCGTTCCGCAGCGCCATCGAGATGTGGAACCAGGCCAGCGACGCCCCCTACCACCTGCGCACCCCCGAGCTGATCGCCGGCTTCTTCGCGGACGTGGAGATCCTGGAGCCGGGGGTCGTGCCGGTGTCGCGGTGGCGCGCCGAGCCCGGCCCGTTCGGCGAGCCGGACGAGGTGGACGAGTACTGCGCCGTGGGCGTGAAGAGATCATGACCGCCCGCCCCCGCTCGGACGAGCCGTCCCGCACCGCGCCCGCCCCGCGCACCGCGCCCGCCCCGCGCACCGTGCCGGACCCGCGCACCGCGCCGGACCTGCGGGCCGCCGGGCCGACCGTGCTGCGCATGGTGGTCGGCGCGCAGCTGCGCCGCTTCCGCGAGGCGGCCGGGATCTCCACCGAGGCCGCCGGGTACGAGATCCGCGGCTCGCACTCCAAGATCAGCCGGATGGAGCTCGGCCGCGTCGGCTTCAAGGAGCGCGACATCGCCGACCTGCTGACCCTCTACGGCGTGACCGACCCCGGCGTCCGCGACACGCTGCTGGAGCTGGCCGGGCACGCCGGCACCCCCGGCTGGTGGCACGCGTACGGCGACGTGGTGCCCGGCTGGTACGAGCCCTACCTCGGGCTGGAGCAGGGCGCCCTGATCGCCCGCGTGTACGAGGTCCAGGACGTCCCGGAGCTGCTGCAGACCCCCGGCTACGCCCGCGCCCTCCTGTCCGCCCGCCACCCGGACGCGTCCAAGGACGAGATCGAGCGCCGGGTCGAGCTGCGCATGGCGCGCCGCCGCGTGTTCGAGCGCCCCGACCCGCTGAAGCTGTGGGCCGTCCTGGACGAGGCGGTGCTGCGCCGCGTCGTCGGCGGCCCCCGGACCATGCGCGCGCAGATCGAGCACCTGATCGAGATGGCGGCGCGGCCGAACGTCACCGTGCAGGTGCTGCCGTTCACCACGGGCGGCCACGCGGCCGAGAGCGGCCCGGTGACGCTGCTGCGCTTCGCCGAGCCCGAACTGCCCGACGTCGTCTACCTGGAGCAGCTCACCGGCGCCCTGTACCCCGACCGCGCCGCCGACATCGCCCGCTACCGCGACGTCCTGGACCGGATCGGCGTCCAGGCCGAACCGCCGTCCCGCACTCCGCAGATCCTCCGCACCATTCTCGCCCCCTGATCCCGGCCGGGCCGCAGCGGCTTTCAGCCGGGCCGATTTGCGATTTGTCCGTATTTCGGGGAGGTCCGGGAAAGGTCAAGGAGTCGTCACGCGGCCTTGTGGCCCGTCCCGCGCCCGCTGATCATGACTCCACCGCTACTCCCTGGCCGGTACGTAGGTCGCGATGACGACGCCGGTCTTGAACGTCGTGACGCCGGCCGGCTCGAACGCGGCCGAGAAGCCGGAGCGGGCGATCAGGTTCTCCGGGGCGGCGGAGCCGACGAAGACGGGGTGGACCCACAGGCGCAGCTCGTCCAGCAGGCCGTGCTCGATGAGCGTCCGCGTCACCGGGCCGAACCCGTACTGGAGGATGTCCTGGCCGCCGCGCTCCTTGAGCCCGGTGATCTCGGCGACCGCCGCCGCGCGGGGGATCGCCGTCGTGTCGCCCCAGCCCGGCTTCCGCAGCGAGTCGGACACGACGTAGTGGGGGAGGGTGTTCATCCGGACGCCGAAGTCGCCGGCCGCCTCCCGCATCGCGGGCCACGCCTGGGAGAAGCCGTCGAACGTCCGGCGCCCCATGAGCAGGGCGCCGCACGAGAACAGCAGCTCCCGCGCGTAGGCGGCGGCCTCGTCCTGGAAGTAGGCCGCCGTCCATTTCTGCGGCTTCTCGATGACGCCGTCGAGTGACACGTACGTCGAATTGATGATCTTGCGCATGCTCGTCCTCCTGGGATTCGACCGGTGCCGCGCTGCCCTCGCCTGCTCTTCTCCCGCACCGCACCGCCGCCGCGCCATGCGGTTTACCGGATCCTTACGCCGTCTCACCTGGCGGAACGCTGGGTGATTTGTCGTATATTGCAAGAGCATTGCGGAAAGTCACGGATAGGTTGCGGCCCCTTGTGGTCCGCGCCACTGACAATTGATCATGAGCGGCTGTGGGGCGACGGGGGCTGGTACTCAGGCGGATGGCCGGCGATCGCATGCTGGTACTGGCCGCGTGCGCGACGGCGCTGTTCGCCACGACCGTGCTCGCGGCACTGGTCGGCTACACCGGGTCGGTGACCCGCGAGGGGCTGCGGAGCACGCTGGCCGACGCGACCTTCGCCACGGTGGGGACGACGCTCGGCACGCACGTACCCGCGAACGGCCTCCCCAAGGTGCAGGACGAGGTCTCCCGAGGGCTCAAGCAGATCTACCGGGACGTGCCGCTCACCGTCTCGATGAGCGTGCGCAGTGACTCCTACACGCTGCCCGGGCAGGAGAAGAGCAAGCACCCCGAGCTGACCGCGTTCGGGACCTACACCGGCATCGAGAAGCACGCGCGGCTCACCGAGGGCCGGTGGCCCGCCGCCGCGTCCGGAGAGGTCGAGGCGGTGCTGTCCGGCGCCGCCGCCCGCGCCATGGGCGCCCGCGTGAACGACGTCCTCACCCTGCACGGCCGCGTCGACAAGAAGTCGGTCGTGAAGGTCCGGGTGGTCGGGCTGTTCGACGTCCCCGACCCGCAGCACTACTTCTGGCAGGGCGACCGGCTCGTCACGACCGGCGCCGAACGCCTCGACTACACGACCTACGGGCCGTTCGTCGTGCCGCCCGAGGTGTTCGCGGAGCGCTTCACCGGCACCGGGGCCGACGCCCGCTTCACCGTCATGCCCGACCTGCGCGGCGTCGGCGCCGGCGACCTCGGCCCGCTCGGCGACCGGGTGACGCACGCCGCCGACACCTTCCGCGACGCCGGCGGGGGCGAGCAGTTCACCGTCGTCACCAAGCTCCCCGAGCTGACCTCCCAGCTGCACGGCGCCGTGCTGGTGGCACGGTCCACGATGCTGATCCCGGTGATCCAGCTGGTGCTGCTGGCCGGGTGCGCGTGGCTGCTGGTCGCCCGGCTGCTCGCCGACCACCGGCGCGGCGAGGTCGCGCTGCTGCGCACCCGCGGCATGGGCATGCGGCAGCTTGCGCGGCTCGGCCTCGCCGAGGGGCTGCTGATCGTCCTGCCCGGCGCCGTGCTCGGCCCGCTGCTCGCCGGTCCGCTGCTGCGGCTCGCCGGGCACGCCCCGGCGGTGCGCTCCGCGGGGCTGCGGCTGGACGCCGGACCGCTCGCGCCGCTGTGGGCCGTGTCGGTGCTGACGGCGCTGGCCTGCGCGGTCGCGCTGACGATCCCGACGCTGCGCGGCGCCAACCGCACGTTCGTCGAGGCGCAGGCCGGGATCGGCCGGCAGGGACGCGGCGGCCTGCGCGGCTCCGGCGTCGACCTCGCGCTGCTGCTCGTCGCCGGCCTCGCGATCTGGCAGCTCACCCGGTACGGGGCGGACGGCGCGGGCGGCACCGGGGACGGCACGTCCGGCATCGACCCCTTCATCGTGTCCGGCCCCGCGCTGGCGCTGCTCGCCGGCGGGGTGCTGCTGCTGCGCGTCGTGCCCGTGACGTCCCGCGTCGCCGAACGCGCCGCGACCCGGGCGCGCGGGCTGGTCCCCGTCCTCGGCACCCGGCAGGTCGGGCGCCGCCAGCTCCGCTACGCCGGTCCGGTCCTGCTGCTGGTGATGGCGATGGCCGTCGGGGTGCTGTCGGTGACGACGATGGCGACCTGGCGCGCGTCGCAGACCGACCAGGCCGACTTCCAGAGCGGCGCCGACCTGCGGCTCGCCCGCGCGACCCAGGCCGGCGGCCCGGCGGTGCTCGGCCAGGGCGGCCGGTTCGCGGCGCTGCCCGGCGTCACCGGGACGGTGCCCGTGCTGCGCACCGACGTCGACCTCGGCAACGACGCGGCGACCCTGCTCGGCGCCGACGCGAAGGCGCTCGCCCCGCTGCTGCGCGTCCAGCCCGGCCTGCGCGACGACCTGCGCCTGGACGAGCTGGCGAAGGCCAGGCCGCCCGCGCCCGCGCTGACCGTCCCCGGCCGGCCGAAGCGGCTGCTGTTCGACGTGCGGCTCCGGCACGCCGGGCCGGTGCCCGCGATGCCCGAGGGCTACGTGCCGCCGCCCGGCCCGGACCACAAGATCGCGGTGACCGTCATGGACGGGGCCGGGCTCGCCCGCCGGTTCGACCTGCCCGCCTTCGACGCGGACGGCGAGGTGCACACCCTCGCCCTGGACGCGGCCGAGCTGGCCGGCCCGGACGGCGAGCTGTCCTACCCCCTGTCGGTCCGGGGCGTCCACTTCGTCTACGACGACAACGCCCTCACCGGCGTGCTCGACCTCCAGTTGCTGGACGTGCGCGGCGAGGGGACCGGCAAGGCCGCGGTGCCCGCCGGAGGCCGCTGGGACGTGTTCGCCGAGCAGCCCAACCTGGTCGACCCGCTCCAGCCGCACGCCGTCGACGCGCGCGGCGCCCTGGTGGACCTCATGATCCCCATGTCGCCGCTCTTCCGCGAGGACGCGGACGACTTCCTCGGCTCGGAGACGGGCATGGCGGTCCACGGGGTGCTCGGCACCCCCTCGCCGCCGGACCACGACCCGCAGAACGCCGACCTGCTGCCGGCCGTGCCGGGCGTCGTCACCGAGGAGGCGGCCGCGCGGGCCAAGGTCGGCGTCGGCGGCACCATCACCGTCAGCACCGTCGACGGCGACCAGCCGGTCAAGGTCACGGGCGTCGCCCCGGCGCTGCCGACCGTGCCGGCCGGCGAGCCCGGCGTCCTGGTGGACCTGCCGACGCTCACCCAGAGCCGGCTCGCCGCGGGCGGCTTCATCAGCGGGAACATCGAGCCCGGCGAATGGTGGGCGGCGGTGCGCGGCGGGCGCACCGCCAAGGCCGCGGCGGCGCTCGGCGAGCATCCGACCTGGGGCGAGGTGGCCGGCGACCGCGTCAAGGTGCGCGCCGAACTCCGGGACGCCCCGCTCGGCGCGGCCCTGCAGGGGGCGCTCGTGCTCGGCTTCGGCGCGTCGCTGGCCTTCGCGGTCATCGCGTTCGCGGTGAACGCCGCGGTGACCGCGGGCGAGCGGACCCGCGAGTTCGCGGTGCTGCGCGCCCTCGGCGTCCCGCCCCGGCAGGTCGCCGGGATGCTCGCCATCGAACAGGCGTACCTCGTCGCGCTCGGCCTGCTCGGCGGGACGGTGCTCGGCCTCGTGGTGGCCCGGCTCGTCGTCCCGCACATCGTGCTCAGCGTGCAGGCCGCCGAGCCGTACCCGCCCGCCGAGCTCGTCGTCCAGTGGCCGGTGCTGCTGGCCATGCTCGCCGGGGTCGCGGCGGTGCTCGGCCTCGTGCTGCCACCGGTGATCCGGATGCTGCGCCGCCGCGATCTCGGCGCCGGCCTGCGCGTGGGGGAGGACCGATGAGGGGCACCGCCCTGCGGCTGGCGCGGGCGCAGTGGGCGCCGCTCGCCGCGCTGGCCGTGCTGTCGCTGCTGTCGGCGCTGCTCGCGGTCGCCGTCCCGGCCCGCACCGCCGCCGGGTACGACCGCGCCGCGCAAGCCGCCGCCGGCGCCGACGCCGACATCCGGGTCGAGGGCAAGGCGCGGGGGAACGAGGCGTGGGCGGCCGTGCCGAGCCGGGCGGCGCTGGAGGCCAACAGCCTCACCTGGCAGCAGATGCTGCCGGCGTCGCTGCGCGCGGTCGCGGGCGAGCCCGAGGCGTCGGCCACCGCCGAGCGGATGGCCGTCGAGGGGACGTTCGACGCGCCCCGCCTGCTCTACCTGGGCTGGGACCTCGGTGCGATGAACCGCCTCCGCGTCGTCGCGGGCACGAGGGCGGTCAACCCGGCGACCGAGACCTCCGGCGACATCCGGGTCATGGTCGCCAAGGAGTTCGCCGACCGGCTCGGGTACAAGGTCGGCGACCGGATGGTCCTGCGCGGCGTCACGGCCCGCATCGCGGGCCTGTACGAACCGGTGGACGCCGCCGACCCGTTCTGGTCGAGCCGCGCCCGCATGCTCCACCCGGTCAAGGAGAGCCTCGGCGGCGACGGGAGCCAGGCCGACGCGGGAACCGCCCTGATGGACGCCGGCGGGTACTCGCGGCTCGCGCGCGGGGGCGGCACGCAGTTCACCTTCAGCTGGCGCTTCCCGATCCGGCCCGGCGCGGTCGCCGCGGACGACGCCGCCGCCCTGGCCGCCGACCTCGACGCGCTCCGGTCCGCCGTCCGGGGCCGCGCCGGGTTCTTCTCCTGCGACGTCGTCACCGTGCTGGACGACCGGCTGGGCGAGTTCGCCGGGCGCCTGCACACCGCCCGGTCCGTGCTCGGCCTCGCGTTCGGCGGGCTCGCCGCCGTCGCCGCCGGGGTGCTGCTGCTCGCCGCCGGGCTGCTCGGCGAGCGGCTCCGGCCGGTGCTCGGCACCATGCGGGCGCGCGGCGCGTCGCTGCGCCAGCTCGCCGGCCCCGCCCTCGGGCTCACCGCGCTCGCCGTCGTTCCCGCCGCCCTGCTCGGCTACCTCGCCGGGCGGCTGCTGGACGCCGGCCCGCCGCAGCCCGTGTCCGGCTACGCGACCGGCGCGGTGGTGCTCGCCGCGCTGCTGCTGTCCGCCGCCGCGGTGTGGCGGGAGCGCGGCGGCGGCCTCACCTCGGTCACCGACCGCCGCGACGACCTCGTGTCCGTCCGGCCGTCCGCGCGGCGGCTCGTCCTGGACGTGCTGCTGGTCGTGCTCGCCGTGATCGGCGTGGTGCTGCTGCGCGAGCGCGGCGCGTCCGCCGGGACCGACCCGCTCGTCGCCGCCGTCCCCGTGCTGCTCGGCGCGGCGCTCGGCGTGCTCGTCCTGCGCGGCTACCCGTACCTGCTGCGCGCCGCCGGGCCGTTCCTGCGGCGGCGCAGCGGCGCCGTCGCGTTCCTCGGCGTGGCCCGCGCGTCCCGGCAGAGCCTCGTGGGGGCGCTGCCGCTCGCCGTCCTGCTGCTGGCCGCGACCGTCGCCGGCTTCACCGCCACCGTCGACACCGCCCTGCGGGACGGCCAGGTCCGCGCGTCCTGGTCGGACACCGGCGGCGACGCGCGCATCGAGGCCGGGCCGGTGGACGACGCGGCGCTGGCCCGCATCCGCGACCTGCCCGGCGTGACCGGCGCGGTCCCGGCCCGGATCATCACCGGCGTGTCCGGCGGCACCGACCCGGCGCCGATGACGGTGGTCGGCGTGGACCTCGACGCCTACCGCGAGCTCGCGCCCGGCGTGCCGGGCCTGCCGTCCGGCACGGGCGTGTACCTGTCGCCGCTCGCCGCCCGCAGCCTCGGGAGCGGCCCGGTGACGCTGGGGCGTCCGGGGATGACCCCGGTCAACGTCAAGCCCGCCGGGCAGATCGAGTACTTCCCGGGGCAGGGGCGCGGCACCGCGTTCGCCGTCGTCCCGTACAAGCTGGTCGCCGGCGAGACGGGCTTCCCGTCCCAGGTGTTCGTCACCGGCGACGTGGACGCCAAGGCCCTGCGCGCCGCCGCCCCCGGCCGGGACGTGCGGCTGCGCCGGGACGTCCAGAAGGCCATGACCGAGGCGCCCCTGGTGACGGTCGTCCACGAGACGTTCCGCGACGGAGCGCTGATCGGCGGCGCCTACGGCCTGCTCGCGGTGCTGCTCGTCCTGGTCGTCGGCGCGCGGGCCCGCGGCCGCACCGTCGCCCACCTGCGCGCCGTCGGCCTCAGCCGGCGGCAGAGCCGCGGCCTCGCGCTCGTCGAGATCGCGCCCGTGCTGGTCTGCGCGGTCGGCGCCGGCTGGGTGCTCGGCCTGCTGCTGCCCGAGATCACCGGGCCGGTCGTCGACCTGCGCCCCTACACCGGCGGGTTCGCCGTCACCGCCCACACGCCCGGCCTGGCCGCGCTGCTCGGCCTGGCCGGCGCGCTGCTGCTCGCCGCCGCCGCGGCCGTCGCCGTCGACCGGCTCTTCGACACCCGCCCCGGCACCGCCCTGAGAACGGGGGACTGATGACCGACGCACCCGACCTCGCGGAACTGGAACGACGCGCAGCCGAACGCGGGCCCGTCTACGGCGAGGGCGCCCACATCGTCTGCGACAACCTGGTCCGCATCTACAAGACGGACGGCGTCGAGGTCGTCGCGCTGCAGGGCCTCGACCTGCTGGTGGACCCCGGCGAGCTGGTCGCCATCGTCGGCGCGTCCGGCTCCGGGAAGTCGACGCTGCTGAACATCCTGTCGGGGCTGGACGTGCCGACGGCGGGCGTCGCCCGCGTCGCCGGGTCCGACCTGCTCACCATGGCGTCCAAGGAGCGGCTCCGGTTCCGTCGCGAGCAGGTCGGGTTCATCTGGCAGCAGACGTCCCGCAACCTCCTGCCGTACCTGACCGCCGTGCAGAACGTCGAGCTGCCGATGCGGTTCGCCGGGCGGTCCCGGCGCGAGCGCGCCACCCGCGCCGCCGAGCTGCTCGGCATGCTGGACGTCGGCGACTGCGCGAACCGGCGGCCCGCCGAGCTGTCGGGCGGCCAGCAGCAGCGCATCGCGATCGCCGTCGCGGTCGCCAACGAGCCCAAGGTCGTGCTCGCCGACGAGCCCACCGGCGAGCTCGACACCGCCACCGCCGCCGGGGTGTTCGCCGCGCTGCGCCGCGTCAACGAGGAGCTCGGCACCACCACCGTCGTCGTCACCCACGACGCGCAGGTGTCCGAGCGCGTCGACCGGACGATCGGGATCCGCGACGGCCGCACCAGCGTCGAGGTCCGCCGCGGCGGCGGCACCGCCGAGGAGTACGCCCTGCTCGACCGCGCCGGGCGCGTCCAGCTGCCCGCCGCGTTCACCGAGGCCCTCGACCTGCGCGACCGCGTCCGCCTCGCGCTGGAAAGCGACCACGTCGGCGTCTGGCCGGACCGGGAGGAACCGCATGAGTGACGCGATGGTGGCCGTCGAGGACCTGACCCGCGTATACCGGACCGGCAAGATCGAGGTCCCGGCGCTGCGCGGCGCGTCGTTCAGCGTCGACGCGGGGCAGCTCGTCGCGATCAAGGGCCGGTCCGGCTCCGGCAAGACGACGCTGCTCAACCTGATCGGCGGCCTCGACACCCCGGACGGCGGCACCGTCCGCGTCGACGGCCGCGACGTCGGCGCCCTCCCCGAGAACGACCTGCTGGCCCTGCGCCGAGACCACATCGGCTACGTCTTCCAGTCGCACGGGCTGATCCCGGTGCTGTCGGCCGCCGAGAACGTCGAGGTGCCGCTGCGGCTCGTCAAGACGGACCCGAAGGAGCGCGACGAGCGCGTCCGCGTCCTGCTCGCCCTGGTCGGGCTCGGGGACCATGCCGCCCAGCGCCCCTACGAGCTGTCCGGCGGGCAGCGGCAGCGCGTCGCGATCGCGCGGGCCCTCGCCAACCGGCCGCGGCTGCTGCTGGCCGACGAGCCGACCGGCCAGCTCGACTCCGAGACGGCCGCCGCGATCATGCCGCTGCTGCGCGCGGTCGTGGCCAGCGAGGGCGTCACCGTCCTGGTGGCCACGCACGACCAGGGCCTGCTCTCCGAGGCCGACCGCGTCCTGAACCTGGAGGACGGCGTGATCACCGAGGCGTCCGTCCCGGCCGGCTGAACCCGCGCGGGGGTCACTCCACGGGCACGGTGTACGAGAGTTCGTAGCGGTCGGCGGGGACGACGATGTCGGCCGTTTCGACGGGCCGGTCGCCGGTGTAGGTGCGCCGGATCACCATCACGATGGACCCCATCGGCGCGCGGAGCCGCTCGGCCTCGCCCGTGAGGACGGTCCGCGCCGTGACGACCTCGGTGGCCTGCGCCACGTCCCGCCCGATGGCCCGCATCCGCGCGACCACCCCCGCCCCGGCCTGCGGACCCTCCTCCGGCATCATCACCGGTGTGCCCCACGTCAGGTCGAGCGGCTCCCAGGACGTGGACAGCATGACGGGCTGGGCGCCGGCGAAGAAGGTGTAGCGCGTCACCATCACCGGCTCTCCCACGGGGATGCGGAGGCGTTCGGCCACGTCCGGCGACGCCTTGTCCGTCTCCGAGACCGACAGCCACGTTCCCGCGTGGCCCTGCGCCTCCATGTCCGCGCGGAACGGGGAGCCCGCCCGGCCGCCGTTGGCGCGGTACCAGCTGCTCGTGAGGCGCCGCACCTGCGGGCGCCGCCGCACGTACGTGCCGCTTCCCGACCGCGACACCACGTACCCCTCGGACACCAGCAGCCGGACGGCCTCCACGGCCACCCGGTCGGAGACGCCGTGCTCGCCCGCGAGCTTGTACCGGGAGGGGACCCGGTCGCCCGGGACCAGGCGGCCGTCGACGATCTGCTGGCGCAGGTCATCGGCGATGCGGAGATATGCGGGTCTGGTCACGGTTGCTCCGGCTTACGACGTAGATGATCGTTTTGTAGGCGTTCCTGGCGAAATGATCGCAGCTGATCCGTTGCCCGGACGTTGCGCCGGTTGGGGGGACGACCGGGTGGGAAGTGATCGTTCATGGCGACCGTGGTTCTGGTGGGAACGCTCGACACCAAGGGGGACGAGTACGCGTGGCTGCGCGAGCGGCTGCGCCGGCTGGACTGCGACGTGGTCCTCGTGGACGCGGGGGTCGGGCCGCCGCAGACGGAGGCCGACGTCCCCGCCGAGGAGGTCGCGGAGGCCGGGGGCGCGTCCCTCCAGGCGCTGCGCGACGCCGGGGACCGCGGAGCCGCCGTCACCGCGATGGGGGAGGGCGCGGCGGCCGTCCTCGCCGGGCTGGAGCGGGTCGACGCCGTGCTCGCCGTGGGCGGAAGCGGCGGGTCGTCGATCGCCGCGAGGGCCGTCCGCGACCTGCCCATCGGCGTGCCCAAGCTGATCGTGTCCACGATGGCGGCCGGGGACGTCGCGCCCTACGTCGGGGCCAAGGACGTGGCGATGATGTACAGCGTCGTCGACATCGCGGGCGTGAACCGGGTGTCGCGGCTCGTCCTCGGGAACGCAGCGGCAGCGGCGGCCGGGATGGCGAAGGCGTACGCGGCGCCCGCCCCGGTCATGGACGACCGGCCGCTGGTCGGGGCGTCCATGTTCGGGGTCACCACGCCGGCCGTCGAGGCGGCGCGGGAGCGGCTGGACGAGCTGGGCTACGAGGTGCTCGTCTTCCACGCGACCGGCGCCGGCGGGCAGGCCCTCGAAGGGCTCGCCGAGAGCGGGCTCCTGGCCGGCGTCCTGGACCTCACGACGACCGAACTCGCGGACGACCTGGTCGGCGGCGTCCTGTCGGCCGGTCCCGAGCGGCTCACGGCGGCGGGCCGGGCGGGCGTCCCGCAGGTCGTGGCGCCGGGCGCGCTCGACATGGTCAACTTCGGGCCGCTCGCGACGGTCCCGGAGCGCTTCGAGGGCCGCAACCTCTACGTCCACAACCCGACCGTGACGCTGATGCGGACGACGCGGGACGAGATGGCCGAACTCGGGCGGCGGGTCGCGGGCAAGCTCGCCGCGGCCACCGGCCCGGCCGTGCTCTTCCTGCCCCTCCGGGGCGTGTCGGCGCTGGACGCGCCGGGGATGCCCTTCCACGACCCGGAGGCGGACGAGGCGTGCTTCGCGGCCATGGAGGGCGCCGTGGAGACGGAAAGGCTCGACATGAACATCAACGACCCGGCGTTCGGCCGCGCGATGGCCGACCGGCTGCACCGGCTGATCACCGAGGGGGCGCGGTGAACCGCGACACGGTCCTGTTCCGGCTGCGCAACGCCACCGCCGAGGGCAAGCCGATCATCGGCGCCGGGGCGGGCACCGGGCTGTCCGCCAAGTGCGCGGAGGCCGGCGGCGTCGACCTGATCATCATCTACAACTCCGGCCGGTACCGGATGGCCGGGCGCGGCTCGCTGGCCGGGCTGCTGCCCTACGGGGACGCCAACCAGATCGTCGTGGAGATGGCGTCGGAGGTGCTGCCGGTCGTGAAGAGCACCCCCGTCCTGGCCGGGGTGTGCGGCACCGACCCCTTCCGGGTCATGCCCGTCTTCCTCGACCAGCTGAAGGCGATGGGGTTCGCCGGCGTCCAGAACTTCCCCACGGTCGGCCTCTACGACGGCGTGTTCCGGCAGAACCTCGAAGAGACCGGCATGGGGTACGCCCTGGAGGTCGAGATGGTGCGGCTCGCGCACGAGCGCGGCCTGGTCACCGCCCCGTACGTCTTCGACGAGGACCAGGCGCGCGCCATGGCGGAGGCCGGCGCGGACGTCCTCGTCCCGCACGTCGGGCTCACCACCAAGGGCAGCATCGGCGCGGGCACCGCGCTGACGCTGGACGAGGCGGTCGAGCGGGTGCAGGCCATGCGGGACGCCGCGTTCGCCGTCCGCCCCGACATCGTCGTCCTCTGCCACGGCGGCCCGATCGCCGAACCCGAGGACGCCTCCTACGTCCTGTCGCACACGGAGGGGGTCGTCGGCTTCTTCGGCGCGTCCTCCGTCGAACGCCTGCCGACCGAGCGGGCCATCACCGAGCAGGTCGCCGCCTTCAAGAACCTGGAGCTGTGAATGCGAGTCGGTCCCGATGACGTGGCGACGATGTCGTTCGACTGGGGTTCCATCAAGTGGTTCGTCACCCCGTCGAGCGTCGAGGGCGCGAGCAGCACGCTGGGCGAGGTGATCGTCAACCCGGGCAAGGGCCACGCGCGGCACAACCACCCCGGTGCCGAGGAGGTCATCTACGTGATCTCCGGCGAGGCGACGCAGATGGTGGACGACGGCGAGCCCTTCCCGATCGGCGAGGGCGACGCCGTCCACATCCCGAAGGGCGTCTGGCACTCCACGTACAACACGACGTGGCGGCCGCTGCGCCTCATCGTGACGTACACGCCGGGCGGCGAGGAGAAGGCCCTCGAAGGCGCCCCCGACTTCTGCCGGCACGACCCCGGCACCGTCCCGGAGTGGAACCGGGCCTAGCCGCCCGGTTCGATGATCTTGCCGCGGACGTAGACCCACCCGCCGTCCCGGCGGACGAACCGGCTGACCTCGTGCATCTCGCCGGGCCGCCCGTCCGCCAGGTAGTGGGCGCGGAACTCGACGACGCCCTTGGCGTCCGCCGGGCCGCCGTCCTCCTCCCGGACGATGTCGAGCCGCGTCCAGCGGGTGCCGCCGTCGAAGCCGATCCGCTCCGGGCGGGTCGCCGGATGCCACGTCCGCAGCAGGTACGCCTCGTCCTCGACGGCGAACGCGCTGAACCGCGACCGCATCAGCTCCCCGGCGGTCTCCGCCGATCCCTCACCCCGGTGCAACCGGCCGCAGCAGTCCCGGTACCGGGCGCCGGAGCCGCACGGGCATTTAGTGGCCACATCCGAATTCTGCCTTGCGGCACGGCATGCCCGCGGAAACCATGATTTTCGCGGGGGGTGTCTGATCGGGGCGTCCGCCGATCGTCTAGGGGGTGACGACAACACCGACCGCCCCGGGTCCGGGGCGTCCCGAAGGAGCGTGTCATGGACCTGACGATGAACACGATCGACATCGTGGTGTCCGACATGGACGCCGCCATCGCCTTCTACCGGCGGCTCGGCGTCGAGTTCAAGACCGACGCCGCCTACCCCGGCCACGCGGGCTGCGACCTGCCCGGCGGGCTGCACCTGATGCTCGACGCCGAGGACTTCCGCGGGCCGACCGTCGACGGGTGGACGAAGCCGTCCGGAAGCCCGCGCAACTTCCTCGCCTTCCAGGCCGGGTCCCCGGCGGACGTCGACGCCAAGTACACCGAGCTGACCGAAGCGGGGTACACCGGAGCCAAGGAGCCGTGGGACGCGTTCTGGGGCATGCGCTACGCGACCGTCCTCGACCCGGACGGCAACGGCATCGACCTGTACGCGCCGCTGCCCGCGAGCTGAGGAGGAAGACCGATGAAGTACGTGCTGATGTTCGTCGAGACCGAGGAGTTCGCCAAGGAGCTCGCCGCCATGAGCGACGACGAGCGCCAGGCGTCCTACGAGCAGGTCGCCCAGTGGTTCGCGCGGCACGCCGCGCAGATCACCCACCACGGGCACCTCCAGCCCGCGCACACCGCCACCACCCTGCGCCTGGACGGCCCCGAGCCGATGCTCACCGACGGCCCGTTCGTCGAGGGCAAGGAGGTCGTCAGCGGCTACGCCGAGGTGGAGGTCGGCGACCTGGACGAGGCCCTGGCCATCGCCCGCTCGTGGCCCGCGTGCCCCATCGTCGAGGTTCGCCCGCTCACGTGACGGGCGCCGCGTGACCGAGAGGGTGAACGCCGAGCTGACCCGCGTGCTGCGCGAGCACGCGGGCCGGCTCACGGCGTCCCTCATCCGGACCCTCGGCGACTTCTCCGCCGCCGAGGACGTCATGCAGGACGCCCTGGAGACCGCGCTGAAGCGCTGGCCCGCCGAGGGCATCCCCGAGCACCCGGACGCCTGGCTGCTCACCACGGCCCGCCGCCGCGGCATCGACCTGCTGCGCCGCCAGGCCACCTACCGGGAGAAGCTCGCCCTGCTCCAGTGGCCGGTGCCCGGCGAGCCCGACGACCGGCTCAAGCTGGTCTTCACCTGCTGCCACCCCGCGCTGCCGGTGCCCGCGCAGGTCGCGCTCACCCTGCGCACGGTGTGCGGGCTGACGACCGGGCAGATCGCCGCCGCGTTCCTCGTCCCGGAGACGACGGTCGCGCAGCGCATCACCCGCGCCAAGCGCAAGATCACCGACGCGCGCATCCCGTACCGGATCCCGCCGGACGGCGAGCTGGACGAGCGCCTCGCCCAGGTCCTCGCCGTCGTGTACCTGCTGTTCAACGAGGGGTACCTGACGAGCGGCGGCGACCGTCCGCACGCCCGCGACCTGGCCGACGACGCGCAGTGGCTCGCCGAGAGCCTCGCCTGGCTGATGCCGCGCCGGCCGGAGGTGCTCGGCCTGCTCGCCCTGATCAGGCTGCACCAGGCCCGCACGCCCGCCCGCTTCGACGCCGCCGGGCACCTCGTCCTGCTGCGCGACCAGGACCGGACGGCATGGGACCGCGAGGCGGTCAAGGAGGGGATCCGGCTGATCGAGCGGGCCGCCGCGATGCGCCGGCCAGGCCCGTACCAGGTGCAGGCGGCGATCGTCGCGTGCCATGCGGAGGCCCCCACCTGGGACGACACCGACTGGACGCAGATCCTGGTGCTGTACGACATGCTGCTGGGCATGACGCGGTCCCCGGTCGTCCGGCTCCACCGCGCCATCGCGCTGCGCTACGTCCAGGGCCCCGAGGCCGCCCTTGCCGAGCTGGACCCGCTCGCCAAGGCGCTGGACGGCCACCACCTGTACCACGCGACCCGCGCCGAACTCCTGCGCGACCTCGGCCGGTACCGCGACGCCCACACGGCCGACCGCCGCGCCCTCGCGCTCACCGCCAACCCGGCCCAGCAGGCCCTCCTGGCCGACCGCCTCACCTGGTCCTGAACCCGCACCGCCGGGCGGGGGCGTCAGCGGGTCGTCAGGGCGGCGTCAGGATCGGCCGCGGCGGTGTCAATATCGCGTAGCGAACGGCGGCCCGGTGGCAATTCGTCCCTATGGTCGGATTCGTCCGGCCGAAACGCGCGCCGGGAATTCGATGGGGGCACAGATCGTGCAAGACGTGGTCTTCGTGCTGCTGACAGTGGCGGTGTTCGCCCTGCTCGGCCTGCTGGTGAAGGGCGTGGAGAAGCTGTGACCGCGGAGAACGCCATCGGGCTCGGGCTCGCGGCGGCACTGATCCTTTTCCTGGTCGCGGCGCTGCTTTTCCCGGAGCGATTCTGAATGGACACGACCCTCGCGGGGATCCTTTTCATCGGGTCCCTGGTCATCGCCCTGGCCGTGGTCTACCGGCCGCTCGGCGACTACATGTACCGCGTTTACAGCCGTCCGGAGCACGGCAGGGCCGAGCGGGCCGCCTACCGGCTCGTGGGCGCCGACCCGGACGCCGAGCAGACCTGGGGCGCCTACGCCCGCAGCGTGCTCGCCTTCTCCGTGGCGGGAATCCTCTTCCTGTACGGGTTGCAGCGTTTGCAGAACCACCTGCTGCTCAGCCTCGGGTTCGGGCCGGTCAAGCCGGACCAGGCGTGGAACACCGCGGTCAGCTTCGTCACCAACACCAACTGGCAGTCGTACTCCGGTGAGGCGACGATGGGCCACCTGGTGCAGATGGCGGGCCTCGCGGTGCAGAACTTCGTGTCCGCCGCCGTCGGGATGTCCGTCGCGGTCGCGCTGATCCGCGGGTTCGCGCGGAAGAAGACCGACCGGCTCGGCAACTTCTGGGTCGACCTGACCCGCACCTGCCTGCGCGTCCTGCTGCCCATCGCCTTCGCCGGCGCGGTGCTCCTGATCGCGGGCGGGCTGGTGCAGAACTTCAGCGGCGGCCACACCGCCGAGACGCTCACCGGGGCGACGCAGCACATCCCGGGCGGACCGGTCGCGAGCCAGGAGGTCATCAAGCTCCTCGGCACCAACGGCGGCGGCTTCTACAACGCCAACTCCGCGCACCCGTTCGAGAACGCGGCGGCCTGGACGAACTGGCTGGAGATCTTCCTCATCCTGCTGATCCCGATCGCGCTCTGCCGGACGTTCGGCCGCCTCGTCGGGCAGAACCGGCAGGGCTACGCGATCCTCGCCGTTATGGGCACGATCGCGCTCATCAGCGTCTCGCTCGTCAACGCGTTCCAACTCGCGCACCACGGCACCGTGCCGACCGCCGCCGGGGCGGCGATGGAAGGCGTGGAGACCCGGTTCGGCGTCGCGAACTCGGCGACGTTCGCCGGCGCGACCACGCTGACCTCGACCGGCGCCGTCGACTCCTTCCACGACTCGTACACGAGCCTCGGCGGCATGATGACGATGCTCAACATGATGCTGGGCGAGGTCGCGCCCGGCGGCGTCGGCTCCGGCCTGTACGGGATGCTGATCCTCGCCGTCATCACCGTGTTCGTCGCCGGGCTCATGGTCGGCCGCACCCCCGAGTACCTCGGCAAGAAGATCGGCCGCCGCGAGATCACCTTCGCCGCGCTGTACTTCCTGACGACGCCCGCCCTCGTCCTGGCCGGGACGGCGGTCGCCATCGCGACCCCGGACGGGCGCGCCGGCATGCTCAACGGCGGCCCGCACGGCTTCAGCGAGGTGCTGTACGCGTTCACGTCGGCGTCCAACAACAACGGGTCCGCGTTCGCCGGGCTGACCGTGAACACCGTCTTCTACGACACCGCCCTCGGCCTGTGCATGGCGTTCGGCCGGTTCCTGCCGATCGTGTTCGTCCTCGCGCTGGCCGGGTCGCTGGCGCGGCAGGGCGCCGTCCCCGCGTCGGCCGGGACGCTGCCGACCCACCGCCCGCAGTTCGTCGGGATGGTCGTCGGCGTCACCGTCGTCCTGGTCGCGCTGACCTTCCTCCCCGCGCTCGCGCTCGGCCCGCTCGCCGAAGGGATCCGCTCATGACGACGCAGACGATCGAACCCGCGCCCCCGCGGCCCGCCGAGCGGAGGCCCCGCGGCCTGCTCGACCCCGCGCAGCTGGCCAGGTCGCTGCCGGACGCGTTCCGCAAGCTCGACCCGCGCACACTGTGGCGCAACCCGGTCATGTTCATCGTCGAGGTGGGCGCGGTGTGGACGACCGTCCTCGCCGTCCTCGACCCGAGCGTGTTCGGCTGGCTGATCGTCGCCTGGCTCTGGCTGACCGTCCTCTTCGCGAACCTGGCGGAGGCGGTGGCGGAGGGCCGCGGCAAGGCCCAGGCCGACTCGCTGCGCAAGGCCAAGACCGACGTCGTCGCGCGCCGCCTCACCGGCACGTCCGAGGAGCATGTCCCGGCGCCCGAACTGCGCCGCGGCGACCGGGTCGTCGTCGAGGCCGGGGAGATCATCCCCGGGGACGGCGACGTCGTCGAGGGCATCGCGAGCGTGGACGAGTCGGCCATCACCGGCGAGTCCGCGCCGGTGATCCGCGAGTCCGGCGGCGACCGCTCCGCGGTGACCGGCGGGACGCGGGTGCTGTCGGACCGGATCGTCGTCGAGATCACCCAGGAGCCCGGCCGGTCGTTCGTGGACCGGATGATCGCCCTGGTGGAGGGCGCGAGCCGGCAGAAGACGCCCAACGAGATCGCGCTCAACATCCTGCTCGCCGCGCTGACCATCGTGTTCCTGCTTGCGGTCGCGACGCTCCAGCCGATGGCGATCTACGCCAAGGACGTCAACCCGGGCGTCCCCGACAGCCCCGCCCTCGGCGGGCACGGCGTGACCGGCATCGTGCTGGTGTCGCTGCTGGTCTGCCTGATCCCGACGACGATCGGGGCGCTGCTGTCGGCGATCGGCATCGCCGGCATGGACCGGCTCGTCCAGCGCAACGTCCTCGCGATGAGCGGCCGCGCGGTCGAGGCCGCCGGTGACGTCGGCACGCTGCTGCTCGACAAGACCGGCACGATCACGCTCGGCAACCGGCAGGCGGCGGCCTTCGTCCCCGTCGCCGGGGTGGCCGAGGACGCGCTGGCCGACGCCGCCCAGCTGTCCAGCCTGGCCGACGAGACGCCCGAGGGACGCTCGGTCGTCGTGTTCGCCAAGGAGCGCTACGGCCTGCGCGAGCGCACGCCCGGCGAACTGACCCACGCCACCTGGGTGCCGTTCAGCGCGCAGACCCGGATGAGCGGCGTCGACCTCGACGGCGTCCCGGAGCGGCACCTGCGCAAGGGCGCAGCCGGAGCCGTGGCCGAGTGGGTCCGCGAGAACGGCGGGACCGTCCCGTCCGACCTGGCCTCGATCGTGGACGGCATCTCCGCGTCCGGCGGCACCCCGCTGGTCGTCGGCGAGGCCGCGGCCGGCGCGGCCCGCGTCCTCGGCGTCGTCCACCTGAAGGACGTCGTGAAGGAGGGCATGCGCGAGCGGTTCGACGAGATGCGCCGGATGGGCATCCGCACCGTGATGATCACCGGCGACAACCCGCTGACCGCCCGGGCCATCGCCGACGAGGCCGGCGTGGACGACTTCCTTGCCGAGGCCCGCCCCGAGGACAAGCTCGCGCTGATCAAGCGGGAGCAGGCCGGCGGCCGGCTCGTCGCGATGACCGGGGACGGCACCAACGACGCGCCCGCCCTCGCGCAGGCCGACGTCGGGGTGGCGATGAACACCGGCACGTCCGCCGCCAAGGAGGCGGGCAACATGGTCGACCTCGACTCCGACCCGACCAAGCTGATCGAGATCGTGGAGATCGGCAAGCAGCTGCTCATCACGCGGGGCGCGCTGACCACGTTCTCGATCGCCAACGACATCGCCAAGTACTTCGCGATCATCCCGGCGCTGTTCGCGGGCCTGTATCCCGGGCTGGACGCGCTGAACATCATGCGGCTGCACAGCCCGGAGTCGGCGATCCTCTCCGCGGTCGTGTTCAACGCACTGATCATCGTCGCGCTGATCCCGCTCGCCCTGCGCGGCGTGTCCTACCGTCCCGGCGGCGCGGCCAGGCTCCTCTCGCGCAACCTGCGCGTCTACGGACTCGGCGGCCTGGTCGCCCCGTTCCTCAGCATCAAGATCATCGACCTGTTCGTCCAGTTCCTTCCGGGGGTGTCGTGACATGCGGTTTCCTGCCTGGTTCCGGGTGCATCTGGCGGCGGTGCGGGCACTGCTCGCGCTGACCGTCCTGCTCGGCGCCGCCTATCCCCTCGCGGTCTACGCGGCCGGACGGCTCCCCGGCCTGAACGACCGCGCCGACGGCTCCCTCGTCTCGGCGGACGGCCGGACGGCCGGCAGCGCGCTGATCGGCCAGTCCTTCACCGGCAAGGACGGCGAGCCGCTGCGGCAGTACTTCCAGAGCCGTCCGTCGGCCGGGGACTACGACCCGACGGCTTCGGGGGCGAGCAACCTAGGCCCGGAGGACGTCGTCGACACCCTGCCCGACCAGGCGCTGGTCGCCGCCGGCAAGGAGGACGAGAACGCCGCCCAGAGCCTCCTCACCCAGGTGTGCGAGCGCAGCAAGGCAGTCGGCGAGTTCAACGGGGTGAGCGGGGCGCGCCCGTTCTGCACGCCCGGCGGCGTCGGCGCGGTACTGGCCGTCTTCGGCCACCGCACTACGGACGGGGCCGTCCCGCACCCGACCCGCGTCGTCAGCGTGAACGAGGAGCAGGGCACGGTGAAGGCGCCTTTCGTCGCGTCCTACAAGGGCGTGCGCGTCGAACTGGCCCGCTTCGGTGAGGACTACGCAAAGGGCCTGATCGTCCCCATCAGGGGCAACGCTCCGGCCGACCCAGCCGTCCCGCCGGACGCCGTCACCGCGAGCGGCAGCGGCCTGGACCCGCACATCTCCCCGGCCTACGCCGACCTCCAACTCAAGCGGGTCGCCGAGGCGCGCGGCATCCCGGCCGCGCAGGTCGAGCGGCTCGTCCAGCAGAACACGAACGGCCGCGCCCTCGGCTTCATGGGCGAACCGACCGTGAACGTGTTGAAGCTCAACCTCGCCCTAGACCACGCGTACCCCGCCCGCTAGGCCTGGCGTCGGCAGCCCATCCCCGGTCCAGAGCCGGGGATGGGCTGTGTCAGGGGTGGGGCGACGCATCACTTGATTGCCGCCCGTCAGACTCAACACCCCTCCCAGAACACGCACCCCTCGGGGACGAATCGCGGGTCCCGCCTCATGTACGGAAAGCCGAACGCAGGCACGACACCAGCACGTCCGATTTCCGTACGTGCAAAGTCCGCACGCGCACGGTTACATAGGGTCCGGTTGCGCCCAGGACGTCGGCCCCGCGCGTCACGGGACATGACCCGCGAGCCGTCGCCACGGACCGGTTCGCGCCCCCTCGTGGAAAGGGCCTGCCAGCGTGGGCGTGGAGGACACCGGCGGGACCGGCACCCGCACCGAGACCACGGACAGGCCGACGTCCGGGGACCGCCCTTACACTCCACCGCCCGACAACCCCGGATCACCCGGCCAGCAGTCCCGTCTGGAAAGCCGCGCCCGCACGCGCCAAGACCAAGAGCAGAACAAGGCCCAGGACACCGGCGCCGCCCAAACCACGGACACTAAGGCCGGCGGCGGAACCGAGAGCACGGGATCCCAAGGCAGACCAGAGACCGGCCAGAGCAGCCCACCCACCGAGCAACCGCGCGCACGCGACACCGGCGGCGCCCAGGCCGGCGGATCAACTCCCGGTAGCCGCGAGCGTGCCCAGCCCCCGGTCACCGAACGGGAGACCGACGCCCGCACCGAGCCCGCCGACAAGCCCGCGCCACCCGCACAGCAGTACACCCTGCCGGCCGACAATCCCGGTTCGCCCGGCCAGATGTCCCGCCTGGAAAGCCGTGCCCGCACCCGCCAAGACCAGCAACAGAACAAGCCCCAAGACACACAGGCCGCGAGCCCCGCGCCCGAGCCCTCCGGGGAGCAGACCGGCAACCGCACGCCCGAGACCCCACGTCCGCAAGACCAGGAACAGCAGCCGCTCCCACGGCAGGGCGCCGCCCCACCCGCCGACAGCCGAACACCGCAGGGCACCGACGGCACCGGCGAGCAGGACAACGGTCCCCAAGAGGCCGAGACGGACACCGCACCCGGCACCACAGAACCTAGGCAACGCGATGCCGTCCCGACGGAAGCCCCCGAACCGACACCGTCACCGGCGGACGAGGACACCGATGACGGCCCAGCAGCTCCACCCGAAGCAGCGGAGGCAGGCAGCGAGCAGCCTGTCCCTCGACAGCACGACGGTTCCGTCGCCGAACGGCCCACCGGCCAAGGCCAAGACTCGGAACGCCCGCTTCCCGCCGAAGAGCAGGCGGAGGCCGGGCAGGATGGGGCGCGGCCCGGCATGGAGGCCGGTCAGTCCACCGAAACCGGCGGCGAGTCCCCAGCCGACCGTCGCCAAGAGCAGCCCGCCGAGCAAGGCACCGAGCCCCAAGAGCCTTCCGGTGACCGCGAGGCCCCGAATGGCGAAACAGGCGGCCGGCAGACCACCGACAACCCGCCCTCCCCGTCCGGCGAGACCGCCGAGAATCACGGGCCGCAAGAATCTCAGGCCGAAGACGACGGCGACCGTGGTAAGAAAGCCGAAGACGACGGCGCCGAGCAGAACCCGAACGAGACCAATGAGGACAACCCGGAGGCTGGCCCCAATCCGATTCTTTCCGACGTGTACACCGACAGCAGCGGCCAAGTACACGTCGAGCCCCGATACGGACGAGAACAAACCAGCCAACCCGGCACCGAACTGGCACGAAACGAACCCGAGACAACAGAACCAGCAGAACTCCCGACCCGCGAAGACCTCGACCCCGCAGGAGCCCAAGGCGGCGAAGCCGGACGCGGCGAACTCCGCGACCCCGACGACGACCCCGCTTCCCGTGATTACCGGGAGAGTGATCCCGATAATCCATCCCGCGGCCGCGAAAGCCTCCGCCGGTTCCTCAATAACGCAGATAACGCCAAGGATGCGACAAGCACATACTCCGAAACAGCTCAGAAGAACCTGGAGCGCGTGCAACCAACGGGTCAGCTAAGCGGTGCACGTCCCGACAGTGATCGGATGAGTCCGTCCGACCAGAGTGCGAAGACGGGCGATGCGGTGGTCGGCGCTGTCGGTGCGGCAATCGTCGTCACCGAGGTCGTCCGCTCCATCGTCAATCTTGCCCGACGAGCAAGAAGGAGAGAACGTGCCGATAACTGATGAGCAAGTAGCGGTGCTTCGCGCCCAACTGGCGGGAAACCGCGAGGAGCACCTTAGATTGATGGAGCGGCTCGATTCCAATGAAGCCAACGTGTACTACACGGCATTGGTCGCCGCCGCTTTCATCGAGGCGGCGGAGCGGCGCTTCGTCAAAGATGGCAAAGTCGCCGACGATTCCGAGGTGATTGACTTCGTTGCCCAGGTGCGCGAAACGGACGACGAATCCTCTAGGCTGATCAAGCCGCAGATCGCGGAGAGCATGATACTCGACTTGCTCGGTAAAGGTGCCATGGTCGACGCCGATCCAGACACGAGGTTCGGCCATCAGACCGTCCTTCTCGCAGCTTTGGTAGGTGAGGAGCGGTTCACCTCGACCGAACTTGACGCATTCTTGAACCATGCTCGATCGCTCGCGGACGAGCTGCTCGGGTAATGGATTACTCGGCCGTTCAGATTCGCGAGGAGAACATCCTGGCGTTGCGGTCCTTTCTGCTGGAAGGGCCGGAGGCGTGGGTGCCCCTGGAAGAGAAGATCCGGGTGGACGACGAGACGGCGGCCGGGTACATGTCGCTGCTCTACGGGGCGTTCTGTGTGGCGGTGCGGCGGAGGTTCTCGCCGACGTACACGGTGGGCGAGATCGTCAGGCTCGTGGCGGACGTGCGGATCAGGGCCGAAGAGGAAGCGGGGCTGATCAACGCACTCGTGGCCGAGGACATGATCCGCCGTGTCGTCGGTGCGCCGCCGCTCGAAGACAGCGGGCCGGATGAAGTGCGGGCCGTCCTGTACGCCGAGGTCTTCGTCCTGCTGTACCTCGTCGGTGAGGCAGGCTTCGATCGGGTGGGGCTGGAGCAGTTCATCGATGAGGCGACGGCCTACACCAGGCAGTGGCTCGCGGCACGTCAGAACGAGCCGGCCGAGCAGCGTTAAGCGCCGCTGGACGAGGAAGCTCGAGATTGGGGCCTCGGCCGGGCCGTGCGTTCGCATGTCCGATACATCGAGGCATGAGGGCTTTGTGAATTGGGTTTTCCGGGGCAAATCGGATGCGTGAATGTTGCACGTGCGGAAATCGTGCGTGCTGATAGCGGCGACCGCGCTCGTTTTCGACGTGCGGAACAGGTCTTTGTCTGTGGGTGACCGTACGATTACTCGGCACTGATCGTCCGTGCCGAATCGGTGATCGGCACGGATCGTGTCCGACGCGATTTCGGGAGGACGGCCATGCCGAGCCCCTACGTCCGCCGCCGTCAACTGGCGGACGAGATCCGCAAACTACGCGAGAGCCGTGGCCTCACCGCCGATGGTCTCGCCGGCCTCATGTTCTACAACCGCGCGAAGATCTCCCGGCTGGAGAACGCCCAGCGGCGGCCGGACCTGACAGAGATCATGGACATCCTCGACGCCCTTGGGATCACCGGGAGCCAGTACGACCGAATCTGCCGGCTCGCCCGCGAGGCCGCGCAGAAGGGCTGGTGGGACCGCTACGGCGCGACGATGGGCCCTCGCCAAAAGATCGCGGCGGACCTGGAGTACAACGCCGCCACCGTCCGCACCTACGACCAGACGGCCATGCCAGGTGCTCTGCAGTGCCGTCCGTTCATCGATGCCCTCGTCAACCTCGACGAGAGTCAGGAGACGCTCGACTACGAACCAGGCCGGATGACCGAAGCGCGTGAACAGCGCCAGCATGAGTTACTCAGGGCGGGCGGACCCAGCTACGAGACCATCCTGGACGAGTCGGTGATTCGCCGGCTGGCGGTACCAGCCGAGGTGATGGCCGCTCAGCTCCGGCACATGGTCCAAACGGTCTCGGAGGCAGAACGGATCACGGTTCGCGTGCTAATGCACGACGCCCGCATCCCTGGCGGCTTCCTCCCCAAGTCGTCGTTCTACCTCTACACGTTCGCCGAACCGGGCGACCAGCCCATCGCGATCGTAGATACCGTCACCACTGACCTCGTCCTTACGCGGCACGGAGAGGTGGCGCGGTACACCGGAATTTATGACCGCCTCCGGAGGGCCGCCCTGTCCACCCGGGACAGCATCGACTTCCTCGCGGGGGTGGCCAACCGGCTCACCGACCAGACAGGATCAGGAACATGAGCAAGCAGTTCCACGACTGGCGTAAGTCGCGCTACAGCGAACCCAACGGCCACTGCGTCGAAGTGGGCCGGGCGTTCGATGGGAGCGTTGGCGTCCGTGACACCAAGCTTCACGGCAACGGACCGACCTTGGAGCTCACCAGGGAGGAATGGCGGGTTCTTCTTCACCGGCTCCGCACACAAGGTCACTGACCCGACTTCGGCGGCGACCTGAGGTCTGCGGCGCTCCTGGTGCTGGAGGTCGCGGGGCCGACGGCGGCCTGCGTGTTAGGGCTGGTAGCGGTAGCCCATTCCTGGTTCTGTCAGGAGGTGGCGGGGGTGGGCCGGGTCGGTTTCCAGTTTGCGGCGTAGTTGGGCCATGTACTGGCGTAGGTAGTGCGTCTCGCTCTTGTAGGTCGGGCCCCAGACTGTGGTGAGGAGTTGTTGCTGGGCGACGAGCTTGCCCGGGTTGCGGAGCAGGACGTCCAGCAGCCGCCATTCGGTGGGCGTCAGGTGCACGCCGTTCGACACCGTCTTCGCGGCCAGGTCGATCGTGTGCTCGCCGACCTGGACCTCGGCGACCGCCTCCGCGGACGGGATCCGGCGGGACACGGCGCGGATCCGGGCCACCAGTTCTTCGATGTCGAACGGCTTGGTGACGTAGTCGTCGGCGCCGGCCTCCAGTGCCTCGACCTTGTCGCGGCTGCCCGCCCGGCCCGACAGGACGATGATCGGGACCTCGGTCCAGCCGCGCAGCCCGTGGATCACCTCGATGCCCTCCAGGTCGGGCAGCCCCAGGTCGAGGACGACCAGGTCGGGATGCCAGGAGCCGGCGCGGCGCAGCGCGGTGGTGCCGTCGGCGGCGACGTCCACCTCGTAGTCGCGGGCGCGCAGGTTGATCCGCAGCGCCCGCAGGAGCTGGGGTTCGTCGTCGACGACGAGCACGCGCGTCATGCGGTCTCCTTCTGGTGCGCGGGCAGCGACACGATCATCGTGAGGCCGCCGCCCGGGGTGTCCTCGGGGATCAGTTCGCCGCCCATCGCCTCGGTGAGCCCGCGCGCCAGCGCGAGCCCGAGCCCCACGCCGGTGTGGTTGTCGCGGTCGCCGAGCCGCTGGAACGGCAGGAACGCCCGCTCCCGTTCGCCCTCTGGAATGCCGGGGCCGCGGTCGGCGATGCGCAGTTCGACGCGGTCCAGGATGGCGCCGGCGGTGATGAGGACGGGCGCGCCGGGCGGGCTGTGCCGCAGCGCGTTGGCGATGAGGTTGACGAGTACGCGTTCGAGCAGCGCCGGGTCGGCCGACACCTCGGGGAGGTCGGGGGCGAGCGTGACCGTGACGTCGCCGCCGCCGAGGTCGTCGAGGGCGCGCGGCACGATCTCGTCCAGGGCCAGGGGGCGGGCGGCGATGCCGAGCACGCCTGCTTGGAGGCGGCTCATGTCGAGCAGGTTCGCGACGAGCCGGTCCAGCCGCTCCAGGGAGAGCTGGGCGGTGTCGAGGAGTTCGGCGCGTTCCTCCTGCGTCCAGGCGATCGAGGTGGTGCTGAGGCTGTCGACCGCGGCCTTCGCCGAGGCCAGGGGGGTGCGCAGGTCGTGGCTGACGGCGTTGAGCAGCGCGGTCCGCATCTTGTCGGCGGCCTCCAGCGGGCGGGCCTTCTCCGCCTCGGCCCGCAGCCGCTGCTGCCGCAGCGCCCCCGCCGCCTGCACCGCGAACGCCTCCAGGACGCGGCGGTCCCCGGCGGGCATCGGACGGCCCCGGATCGCGAGGGTCAGATCGTTCCCCACCGGGATCTCGGCGTCGCCGTCGCCCGGCGTCCCGCAGGGGCGGCCCCCGACGGTCGCGACGATCCGCCAGCCCTCGTCCCCGGACGGGCGCTCCAGCAGTGTGACCGAGGTCAGGCCGAACGTCTCGCGGAGGCGGCCGAGGACCGCGTCCAGGGCGTGTTCGCCGCGCAGGACGTCCCCCGCCAGCGTCGACAGGACCTCCGCCTCCGCGCCCAGCCGCGCGGCCTCCCGGGAGCGCCGCGCGGCGCGGTCCACGACGACGCTCACCCCGACCCCGACCAGCACGAACACCGCCAGCGCCAGCAGGTTCTCCTCCGCGGCGACGGTGAAGCGGTGGATGGGCGGGGTGAAGTACCAGTTGAGCAGCAGGAACCCGGCGACGGCCGTGAACAGCGCCGCCCGCATCCCGCCGACCAGCGCGATCGCGACCACCGCCGCCAGGAAGAACAGGATGTCGGACGGCAGCGAGATCGCCGGGCGGGCCGCCAGCAGCCCGAACGTCAGCAGCGGCAGCCCGGCGAGGGCCAGCAGGAACCCGCCGAGGCGGCGGCTGAGAGGCAGTCCCTCCGCGCGGCCCCGGCGGGCGACGCCGCGCCGCGCCTGGTCGTGCGTGACCATGTGCACGTCGATCGAGCCGGACCGGGCCGTCGTCGTCACCCCGACCCCCGGCCGCAGCAGCTGCGCGAACCGCCCGCGCCGCGACACGCCCAGGACCAGCTGCGTCGCGTTCGCGCCGCGCGCGAAGTCCAGCAGCGCGCCCGGCACGTCGTCGCCCACCACCTGGTGGTAGGTGCCGCCGAGCCCCTCCACGGCCTGCCGCTGGCGCGCCAGGTCGCCAGGCCGCGCACCGGCGAGGCCGTCGCCGCGCGCGACGTGCACGGCGAGCAGGTCCGCGCCCTTGGACCGGGCGGCGATGCGGGTGGCGCGGCGCAGCAGCGCGTCGCCCTCCGGGCCGCCGGTCAGCGCGACCACGATCCGCTCGCGCGCCTCCCACGTCCCGCCGATGCCGTGGTCGGCGCGGTACCGGTCGAGCTGGTCGTCCACCTTGCCGGCCAGCCACAGCAGCGCCAGTTCCCGCAGCGCCGTCAGGTTGCCGACCCGGAAGTAGTTCGAGAGGGCCGCGTCCACCTTCTCCGGCCGGTACACGTTGCCGTGCGCCATCCGCCGCCGCAGCGCCTCCGGCGCCATGTCGACCAGCTCCACCTGGTCGGCGCGGCGGACCACCTCGTCCGGGACGGTCTCCCGCTGCACCACCCCGGTGATCTGCTCGACGACGTCGTTGACCGACTCCAGATGCTGGATGTTCACGGTGGAGATGACGTCGATCCCCGCGTCCCTGATCTGCTCGACGTCCTCCCAGCGCTTGGCGTGCCCGGCGCCGGGCGGGTTCGTGTGCGCCAGCTCGTCGACCAGCACGACCGCCGGTGCGCGTTCGATCACCGCGGCGGCGTCCAGCTCGGCGAACGCGGCACCCCGGTAGATCACCGTCCGGCGCGGGACGATCTCCAGGCCGTCCAGCAGCGCCTCGGTGCGCGGACGGTCGTGCGTCTCGACGTAGCCGACGACCACGTCGGTGCCGCGGTCGAGGCGCCGCCGCGCCTCCGCCAGCATCGCGTACGTCTTCCCCACGCCGGGGGCGGCCCCCAGGTAGACGCGGAGCTGCCCCCTGGCCATGCCCCTATCCTTCCAGGTCGAAGACCACCCACCCTTGGTGGCGTCACGTGGAAGGAAACGCCGGGCTTCTCCAGATCCGTCCCTTCTTGACGCGATCCATACGCGGATGCGGCCATCCTTCACGCGTTCCGTACGCGCGGCCTCGGGCGGGGACGTCCGGGGCGCGTCGAGTACCGTTTTCGGCGTAACCGGGTCAGGCCGGACATCAATGCGGAGGCGGCGCGGTCGGTGCGGACCCTGATCATCGACAACTACGACTCGTTCACCGGCAACCTCGTCCAGTACGTGGCCGAGGCGGGGGCCGAGCCCGTCGTGCTGCGCAACGACGAGGCGGCCTGGCGCGCGGACCTGCTCGACCCGTTCGACACCGTGGTCATCTCGCCCGGCCCCGGCTCGCCGGACCGGCCGGGCGACTTCGGGATCTGCGCGGACGTGATCGAGCACGCCCGGATCCCGCTCCTCGGCGTCTGCCTCGGGCACCAGGGGATCTGCCACCACTTCGGCGGGCGCGTCCGGCCCGCCCCGGAGGTCCGGCACGGGCTGACCTCGCCGGTCGAGCACACCGGCGACGCCCTGTTCCGGGGCGTGCCGTCGCCCTTCACGGCGGTGCGGTACCACTCGCTGGTCGCGGACGACCTGCCGCCCGTGCTGGAGCCGATCGCCTGGACGTCCGACGGGGTCCTGATGGCCGTGCGGCACACCCGGCGGCCGATCTGGGGCGTCCAGTTCCACCCGGAATCGGTGTGCACGGAGCATGGGCGGCGCATCATCGCGAACTTCCTGGCGCAAGCGGGGAGGGTCGGTGTGAAGCCCGTGCGGGGCCGGGCCGCTGCCGTGGAGGCGCCGCCCGCGCCCTTCCGGGTCATCGCGCGGCGGCTGGGCACTCCGGCGGTGGCCGAGGACGTGTTCGGCGCGCTGTTCGCCTCGTCCGACCGGGCGTTCTGGCTGGACAGCAGCCGCACCGGCGAGCACGGCGGACGGTTCTCGTTCATGGGCGACGCCTCCGGCCCGCTGGCCCGGTTCGCCGCGTTCGACGTGGAGACCGGAGACCTCACGGTCGAGTCGGCGGGCGGGCGGGAACGGGTCCAGCGAGCGTCCTTCTTCGACTGGCTCGACGCCGACCTGCGCGCCCACGCGGCCGACGTCCCGGACCTGCCGTTCGGGTTCGCGCTCGGCTGGGTGGGCTACCTCGGCTACGAGCTCAAGGCCGAGACCGGCGGCGCGCGGGCGCACCGCTCGCCGCACCCCGACGCCGCCATGGTCTTCGCCGACCGGGCCGTGGCGTTCGACCACGCGGAGGGCGCCGTCCACCTGCTGGCGCTCTGCCCGGCCGGAGATGAGCGCGAGGCGCGGGCCTGGCTGGACGCCATGGAGCCCCGCCTGGCGGCCCTCGCCCCGCCGGAGGAGCCGGGCCCGGTCGCGGCGCCGTCCGCGATCGTGCTGCGGCACGACCGCCCGCGCTACCTCGGCAAGATCGCGGAATGCCGGCGGGAGATCATCGCCGGGGAGACCTACGAGGTCTGCCTGACCAACATGCTCACCGCCGCCGTCCGCGCGGACCCGTGGGACCTCTACCGCCGCCTCCGGCGCAGCGATCCCGTGCCGTTCGGCGCGCTGCTGCGGTTCGGCGACCTGGCGGTGCTCAGCGCCTCGCCCGAACGCTTCCTGCGCGTCTCGGCGGACGGCGCGGCCGAGTCCAAGCCGATCAAGGGCACCCGGCCGCGCTCGCCCGACCCGGCCGAGGACCGGCGGCTGCGCGCCGAGCTCGCGGCGAGCGCGAAGGACCGCGCGGAGAACCTGATGATCGTCGATCTCGTCCGGCACGACCTCGGGGGAGTCGCCGAGACCGGGTCGGTCACCGCCGACCCGGTGTTCGCCGTGGAGAGCTACACGACCGTCCACCAGCTGGTCAGCACCGTCCGGGCCCGGCTGCGCCCGGACGTGTCGGCGGTGCGGTGCGTGCGGGCGGCGTTCCCCGGCGGCTCGATGACGGGCGCGCCGAAGATCCGCACCATGCGGATCATCGACCGGCTGGAGGAGGGGCCGCGCGGCGTGTACTCCGGCGCGCTCGGCTACTTCTCGCTGTCGGGGGCGGCCGACTTCAGCATCGTGATCCGCACCGCCGTCGCCACGCCGGGACGCGTCGAGTTCGGCATCGGCGGCGCCGTCACCGCGCTGTCGGACCCGGCCGACGAGTTCGCCGAGACGGCGGTCAAGGCCGCGCCGCTGCTGCGCCTGCTCGGCGTCCCGTTCCCCGGGCTGCCCGCCGCCCCGGCCGCCGAGGCGGCCCTCGTGGGCGAAGGCTGAGAGGCCATCGGCGGCGCTGCGGCCGACCGCGTCCGCTGTAGGCCCGGGTGGGGGCGGGACGGGAGCGCGTCTGGCCGTCCCGCCCCCCGTATGTCACTCGCCGCTGCAGGCGGGAGTGACGGACTCGGGCGAACCGGTGCCGATGAACCCGAACGTCGTACCGGCCCCGGGCGCGAGCGAGCCGTTCCAGGACTCGTTCGCCGCTGTGACCGACGCACCTGCCTGCGTCACCTTGGCGCCCCAGAACTGGGACACCGACTGGCCGCCGCCGAACGTCCAGGACACCTTCCACGCCTTGGTCGCGGCCGTTCCGGTGTTCTTGACGGTGACCTCGCCTTGGAAGCCGCCTCCCCACGAGCTGGTCGTCTTGTAGGTGGCCGTGCAGCCGCTGCCGGACGGCGGGTCCGTGGTGGGCGGGTCGGTGGTCGGCGGGTCGCTGGTCACCGGCGGGCTCGACGGCGTGGTGTCGGACGTGTCGCCGTAGATGATGCCGCGCCCGTTCGTGCCCAGGTACACGCGGCCGTAGACGCGCGGGTCACCGGTGAGGGCCTCGCCCGCGTTGCCGTACTGGTGCTGGTCGTCGTTGATGCGCGTCCAGGTGCCGCCCGCGTCGTTCGACCGGAACAGGCCCGTGACGCCGTTGACCGTCCCGACCAGATAAAGCGCGGCGTAGTCCGCGCCTGGGGCGGCCTTGCCGAACCCGACGTTCACGGCCTTGGAGATGCTTCCGGCCTTGGTGAAGCTCGCACCGGAGTCGGTCGAGTGGAACAGCCCGGTGTCGCCGGCGAGCCAGATGTCGCCCTCCTTGCCTGGCAGCGCCTTGAAGTGGACGCCGCTGGACGGCAGCCCAGAGGCGGCCGTCACCGCGAACGACTGACCGCCGTTCGTGCTGACGTAGAACCGTCCTCCGGAGAACGCGTAGAACTTGCTCGCGTTCACCCGATCGGACTCGACGATCGCGTTGGCCGGGACGCCGGACGACGCGCTCCAGGAGGTGCCGAACCCGACCGAGTACACGACCTGCTGCCCGGCGTCGCCCGGCGCCCACACGAACCGGCCGCCGTCGGCCGCCGCCGCGACCGTGCCGCCGCTGTTGACGCCGCCCGGCTCGGTGCCCTGGAACCAGTCGGCCCCGCCGTCGGTCGAGAACGCGACATGGCTGTCACCGGGGCGGTCGGAGTCGGTGAAGTTCCCCGCCCGCACCATGACGCTCGGGTTGCCCTCGGCGTAGTCGAGGCTGGTCGTGCTGGTGAAGACGGGCTGGGTGAACATCGACGACGGCACCGCGCCCAGATCGGTGTGCCGGAACCCGCCGATGTCGCCGAGCCCGCTGACCAGCGGCGCGCCCGACGGCGGGCTGACCAGGTCGAGGACGGCGGTCTCCTCCAGCCCCTTCACCATCGGCTTGATCGTGATCTTGCCGCCGGCGTCCCACCGAGTGAGGTTCCCGGTGCCGTAGATCGTGGCGCCCGTCCCGTACATCAGGCGGTCGGAGTCGAACGGGTCGATCTCCACCGACTCGTTCATCCAGCCGAGCTTCGGGGTGACCTCGGGCGGCGCCGGGTTCGTCCCGAACGTCAGCCAGGGCACCGAGGAGACGTCCTGGGTGTAGCGGAAGTTGCGGTTCGGGTAGCTCGTCCAGTCCCAGATGCGCGTCCAGGTCGCGCCGCCGTCGGTGCTCCGCCACATGATCATGTCGGGCCACCAGGACACCTGCGTGGCCACCATCAGCGTCCCCGGGTGCTGCCGGTCGACGGTGAGGCCGCTGTAGCCGAAATAGTCGTCGGAACTGCTGGACGGCACAGGGCTGATCTGCGTCCACGCGCCCGACTGCGTGTCGAACTTCCACACATCGCCCTTCGCGCCGCTGTAAGGACCGGCCGTGTCGCTTGTGGCGATGTAAAGCACGTGATTGGACGCGTCCAGGACGCCCTTGTGCGCGATGTATCCGGTGGGCTGGCCCGGTAGGCGCTCCCATGTCGCGCCCGCGTCCGTACTTCGGTAGACGGTGTTCTCCTTGTCGGCGACGCCCGCGTAAATCGTCCTGGTGGGAGTGCCGGACGTTCCCGTGCTCTCGTCGAACGTCACCCAGACGACGCCGGGCCGGTGACTGCCGTAACCGGTCGTGTCGCTCGGATCGTCGGAATAGTCGCCGGGATTGGTGAAGCCGTTCACCTTCGCCCAGGTCGCACCCCTGTCGGTGCTGCGCCAGAGACCGTGGCCTTCCGGCGTTCCCAGATAAAGCACCCGGTTGTCATTGGGGTCGACGGCGAGCCGTTCGCCCATGCCCCGCCCCGGCATGTTGCCGCCCAGTTTGAACGGCAGTTCCGCGACGTCCCACGTCCGGCCCCGGTCGGCCGAGCGGAGCACGGCGCCGTTGTTGGGATCCCAGTCGTTGGTGTACATCCCGACCGCCGCGTACACGCGGTCGGCGTCCACGGGGTCGGCGGCAAGGCTGATCACGCCGTTGTAGCCCCACTCGTCCCAGCCGGCCCAGTCGAGCAGCGGGATCCACCGCCCGTTCGCCTGGTCCCACCGGTAGGCGCCGCCGATGTCGGTGCGGGCGTAGACGAGGTTCTTCTCCTTGCGGCTGAAGACGATGCCGGGCACGAACCCGCCGCCGTCGATCCGCACGTTCCGCCAGGTGTAGGTCTCGGCCGCCGCGGCGGGGCGGGGAGCGACGGCCGCGATCACCGAGACCAGGGCGGCGACCAGCGCGAGCGCGGCCGACGCCGCCGCGGCGGCGGCAGTTGACGATCTTCGTGCGGGCATGGCGCCTCCTTGGTGTCCCGGTGTCCAGGAGGCTGATCGAAGCGCTTCGATTCGTCAACGTCCGGCGCCGCCTTTCATGGCGGGCCGCTCTCACCAGGCTGAACGCGCCCCGCCGCATGAAAACTCGGACCGGCGCGAATGGGCCGCCTAGGGCTTGCGCCCGACGCCGCAGAAGCCGGACACCTCGGCGGGCTCGCCCCACGGCTGGGCCTCCGGACGCCACCGCGACATCGACACCAGGCCGGGTTCCAGCAGGTCGAGCCCGTCGAAGAACCGGAGGACCTGGTCCCGCGTCCGGGGTGTCAGGGTCTCGGTGGCGCGCTCGTTCCAGGCGTCCTGGGCGTCGGCGTTCGCCTCGGCCGCGGACTGGTCGCCCAGGTCGAACGTGGCGTGGGTGAGCGCCAGGTGGCTGCCCGGCGGGACGGCGTCCAGCAGCCGCGCCACGATCCCGCGCGCCTCGTCGAAGTCGGGGAGGAAGTGCAGGATCCCCAGCAGCATGACCGCGACCGGCCGGTCGAGGTCGAGCGTCCCGGCGGCGGCCGCGAGGATCGCCTCGGGGTCGCGCAGGTCGGCGTGGATGTAGTCGCACGCGCCCTCCGCGCTGCTGGTCAGCAGCGCCTGCGCGTGCGCCAGCACCAGCGGGTCGTTGTCGACGTACACGATCCGCGACGCGGGCACCGCCCGCTGGGCGACCTCGTGCGTGTTGTCCATGGTCGGCAGGCCGGTGCCGATGTCGAGGAACTGCCGCACCCCGGCCTCGCCGGCCAGATGGCGGACCGCGCGGCCGAGGAACGCCCGGTCGGTCCGGGCGATGTCGATGATCTCGGGGAACAGCCGCTGGTACTCGTCGCCCATTTCGCGGTCGACGGGATAGTTGTCCTTGCCGCCCAGGAAGTAGTTCCACACCCGGGCCGAGTGCGGCACCGTCGAATCGATCTGCGGGGGCGGACTCTCGGCCATGCCGACCATCTCCTTTTTTCGGGACGCACCACCCTAACGAAAAGGCGGTATTCACGCGGCCCGTGAATGCGGAGGTACGGCGGACGGGGCCGCCCGGCCTTCGTCAATGGTGCTGGTCCGGTCGGCGTGGGACGCCTCGGCGAGCGAGCGCGTGGAAAGCAGGATCGCCGCGCCCGAGGCCGCCAGATCGCGCAGCACCGCCCATATCCGCTCGACCGTGCCGCTGCCGAGACCGGCCAGGGGATCGTCCAGGAAAAGGACGTCGGAGCGGTTCAGCAGGGCCAGTGCCAGATCCAGCAGGCGCCGCTGCCCGGCGGTCAGCCGTTCGAAGCGCACCGCCGCCAGGTCGCCGAGACCGGTCAGCTCCAGCGCGTCCGCCGTCGTCAGCGGGTCGAGCGTCCAGCGGCGGAAGGACTCGGCGATCTCCTCGACCGTGAAGCCCGCGTGGTCGCCGCCCTCCCGCCAGACGGCGCCCAGGCGCAGCCCGTCCCGGCCGCCGTACGGGTCGGCGCCCTTCACCCGCACCGACCCGGCCACGGGGCGCCGCAGCCCCGCCACCGCCTCCAGGACGGCCGTCTTGCCCGACCCGGACCGGCCGAGCAGGGCGCGGACCTCTCCTGCCGCCACGTCGAACGACACTCCGGCGGCCCGCTCCCGGCCGCCCACCCGCAGATTCCGAACCCGGATCACCGGCTCCACGCGTCCCCCCAAGCCGGCGGTCCCGCGCGGTCCCCGGCACGTGCGGGGGCGCCGCCCGCTCGGCGCGCCCCTCAAGATCACTTACCTGGGACTGTAAGGCCGCCCGGCCGCCGCCCGCCCCGCGTTCGGACAGGCGTTCGCGGTCCGTAAGAACTCGCGCGGCCGGGCGGCGCGGCAGGTCAGCTCGCGAAGGTGAACCAGTTGAGGTTGACGAAGTCGGCCGGCTGGCCGCTGCTGAACGTGACGTAGACGGTGTGGGTGCCGGTCGTCGCGGCGATGTTGGCGGGGACCGTCCGCCAGCTCTGCCAGCCGCCGGTGTTCGCGAGCGCGAAGTCGCCGATCACCGGGCCGGTCGGGCTGTCCAGCCGCACCTGAACCAGGCCGCTCACCCCGGCCGGCGCGCCCGAGGCGACCCTGGCCTTGAACTGCGTCGCCGGAGTGCCGCCGAAGGCGACGTCATCGAAGCGCAGCCAGTCGCCGTTGCCGATGTAGCCGACGTCCTGGCCGCCACCGGTGTCGGTCGTGGCCTCCACCTGCGTGCCCGACTGCGCGTCGCTGCTCTCCGCCTGGATGGTCGAGCGGGCGTCGACCGTGTCACCCGTCGGCGGCGGGGTGGTCGAGCCGCCGCTCTGCCAGACCGCGACGTAGTCGACGACCATGGGCCGCCCCGAGACGGTGTCCGCGGTGGGCGTGCCCCGTCCGGCGACGCCGTTGGGGAAACCGCCGCCCATGGCGACGTTCAGCAGCAGGAAGTAGCCGCCGTGGCCGGTCATGTTCGCCCACGTGCCCGCGTCCAGCTGGTTCTGGCCGACGCTGTGGAACTGCTGGCCGTCCACGTACCAGCGCAGCTGGTTGGGGCTGACGCTGCGGTCCCACTCGAAGCGGTAGGTGTGCATTCCCGCCTGGCAGGACGTCCCCGGGCAGGCGCGGTTCGCGCCGATCCCGTTGGTCTCGTTGCAGGGGCCGCCCGGATTCGTCCCGCAGTGCAGGACGCCCCAGACGGAGTTGATCCCGTTGACGTTCTCCATGATGTCGAACTCGCCGATCGACGGCCAGTTCTGGTAGTTGCCCCGGTACGGGGAGCCGAGGGCCCAGAACGCGGGCCAGTAGCCGAGCGCCTGGGCGCCGGTCACGTTGGGCATCTGGATACGTCCCTCGATGCGCAGCACGCGTCCGTCGGCGGGCTTGAAGTCGGTGCGCCGGGTCTCGATGCGGGCCGACGTCCACTCGCCCGAAGCGGTCTTGACCGGGGTGATCCGCAGGTTGCCGCCGCCGTCCAGGCTGACGTTGTCGGGATCGGCGGTGTAGTTCTGGATCTCGCCGGTGCCCCAGTTGCCCGGGCCGCCGGGATAGCCGTGGCCGGTGTCGATGATCCAGTCGGCCGCCGACGGACGCGCTCCGGCGGCGCCGTCGAAGTCGTCGCTCCAGACCAGGCTCCAGCCGGACGGGGGCGGCGGGACGGAAGCGCCGGCCGTCGGCGGCGTCACGGTGAGGGCGACCGCCGCCGGGAGCGCGGCGGCGAGCACGGCGAGCAGGGGCCGGCGCCAGGACCGGGGACGTCTCGGTGGGGACATGGCGGGGACCTCCAGAGAGGGGTGGGAGCAAGCGCGGGGTGCCTGCCTCTGGTGCGCTCAATGTCACCCGCACGAGACCCTCCGTCAAGAGGTTCAGAGAGCGCTCTCTCACGGCGTCCAGCTGGCATTTAGGTCTTTGAACAGGCGACTTGTGTTTGTCGGCTCACTTCTAGACTCTTCAAGAAATCGCTCTCTCGCGAAGGCGCGGGCATGCGGCCGTTCCCGCGCGACGTAAGGTCGTTCCCTGATAGGGAGAGGCGGGCTTGACGTCCTCCTCCGCCTGAAGGCGGGGGATTCCAACCGTCCCCTATATGGAGAGGAGAGTGGGTTGAGGTTCGCGGTTCACCGGCCGGACCAATGCCCAGCCTCCCCGCGCGGCCACCGTGCGTCCCACGGCGGTGTCTCGGATGTTGCAGGCGGTGTCTCGAATGTTGCGGGCGGCGTTGACGTCGGCGTTGGCCTGATGCCCGCAGGCGACGCATCGGAACACCGCTTGGCTCTCGCGGTTGTCCCGGGCGCGGTGCCCGCACGCATGACAGGTCTGCGACGTGTACGCCGGATCGACCTTGACGACCCGCCCCGGCGCCTTGTCCTCCAGCCGGACCACGAGCCGGCCCCACCCGGCGGCCAGGATGCCCCGGTTCAGCCCGGCCTTCTGCCGGACACCCGTGCCGGGGGCGTCGACGGTGCCCCTGGCGGACCGGGTCATACCCCGCACGTTCAAGTCCTCGACGGCGATGACATCGAACCGGTGCGCCAGATCCGTGCTGGTCTTCTCCACCCAGTCCTTGCGGCGGTCGGTCTGGCGCGCCTTGAGCCGGGCGACGGCGGCCTTGAGGCGGGCACGCCGGTTCGACCCCGGGCGGGCGCGGGCCAGGCGGCGCAGCAACCGTTTCAACCGTTCGGCCTCACCCGGCGTCAGGCCCGGCACGGTGCGCATTTCACCCGTGGACAGTGCGGCGCTGACGGCCACGCCCCGGTCCACGCCGACCGCCTCACCGTTGCCGGGCGCGGGAACCGGGGCGGGCACGTGCGCGAACGCGACATGCCAGCGGCCGGCGCGGTCACGGGTCACCCGGAACGACCTGGCGTCCGGCGGGACGGGTCGGGACCAGCGGAACCGCACCCACCCCACCTTCGGCACCCGCACCTCACCCGTGCGACGCGACAACCGCCGCACATCCCACGCCCGGCCCCGCGCCCCGACGACCCGGAACCCCTCGTGCACCCCGGCCTTGCGCCAAGTAGGACGCCGATGCGTACCGGTGAAGAAGTTCGCCATCGCCTGCGCGAAATCACGCAGGGCCTGCTGCTGCACCGTCTGCGACCCCGCCGCCAGCCACCCGAACCCAGCCCGCGCCTCCGTGAGTTGGCGGGCCTGGACGGCATACCCCGGAGCGGGCCCGCGCCGCGGCGTCCACCACGCGTGCTGCTCAACCGCCAGATTCCACACGAACCGGGCATGCGCGCAATGCTCCAGCAGCCCCGCCTCCTGGGCAGGGGTCGGACACAGCCGGAACCTGGACACGCTCTGCAACCTACCGACCACCACCGACAAAATCCGGACCGACAAAACCAGGAGGCCAAAGAGCCGCGTCGTTCCGCGTTTCCTCCCCGCCCTGAAGGACGGGGTTTCCACGCTGTTGGTATCCGATGAAACGTCCCACGCTGGAGGCCGTGGCGGCCAGGGCCGGGGTCTCGCGGGCCACGGTGTCGCGCGTGGTCAACGGCTCCGCCACGGTGAACCCGCGGATACGCGCGGCCGTCCTGCGCGCCGTCGAGGAGCTCGGCTACATCCCGAACTCGGCCGCCCGCAGCCTGGTGACCCAGCGCACCGGGTCGATCGGGCTGGTCGTCTCCGAGCCGCCCGCGCGGGTGTTCTCCGACGACCCGTTCTTCCTGTCGGTGGTCCGCGCCGTGAGCCAGGAGCTGGAGGCCGCCGACAAGCAGGTCGTGCTCATGATGCCGTCCACTCCGGCGGGCCAGGCGAGGGTGGAGCGGTACGTCGCGGGACGGCATGTGGACGGCGTCATCCTGCTCTCCCAGCACGGCGCCGACCCGCTGCCGGCGGCCCTCCTGCGGACGGGCGTGCCCGTCGTGTCGCACGGGCGCCCCGTGTCCACGGCCAGGCCGCCGTACTGCGACGCCGACAACGTCGGCGGCGCGCGCGCCGCCGTGGAGCACCTCCTGGCCCGGGGGCGGCGGCGCATCGCCGCGATCACCGGCCCGCCCGACATGTCCGCCGGGCTGGACCGGCTGGCCGGCTACCGCGAGATCCTCTCCGGCACCGACCGCAGGTCCCTGGCCGCCCTGGGCGACTTCACCCGCGAGTCGGGGGCGGCGGCCATGGCCCAGCTCCTGGAGGACGACCCCGGCCTCGACGCGGTGTTCGCCGCGAACGACCTGATGGCGACCGGTGCCCTGCACGCGCTGCGCAAGGCGGGCCGCCGCGTCCCGGACGACGTCGCCGTCGTCGGCTTCGACGACATCGACGCCGCCCGCTACACCGATCCGCCGCTGACCACCGTCCGCCAGCCGGTCGCCGAGGTGGCGCGGGCCGCCGTCGGGATGCTGCTCGGCGGTGGCGAGGGGCGGGCCGAGCCGGTGGTGCTGCCCACGCAGCTGATCGTCCGCGACTCCTCCTGAGACGCGCGGCGGGGAGCGGCGAGGCGGGCCGGCGCGCCGTACCCGGCAACGGCCATTCACACGACAATTCCATTGCCGAATCCCGGCACCGTTCGCACCGGCCGGGAATTCAGTGCTTTACGCGTCGTCCAGCCGGGGCCCGTCCCCGCTACCCTCGCCACGACGTGCATGTACACAGAGATGCACGCCTGTCACATGAAGTTATGTTCGGTGGAATAGAGACCAACGAACCGGTTGGTCTTCTAAGCTGCGGGGGCTGTCGACAACCGGGGATGCCGTGCCGGTGGGCCCCGCTGAATATGTGGCGGAGACGGGCATGGGGACTCGATTCGAGGCGGGGCCGGGGCTGCTGAACCGGGAGCGCGAGCGCGCGGCGCTCGACGAGTTGCTGGGGGATCTGCGGTCGGGACGCGGGCGATGCCTCGTCGTCCGCGGCGGTGCGCGGACGCACCGCCGGCACGCCCGACCAGCTCACTCCGCAGGAGGCGCAGATCGCGCAGCTGGCGAGGGAGGGCCTGTCGAACCCGGAGATCGCGGCTCAGCTGTTCCTCAGCCCCCGCACCATCGAGTACCACCTGGGCAAGGTCTTCACCAAGCTCGACATCACCTCCCGCCATCAGCTCCGCCAGGCCCTCGACGGCGGGTCACCGGGCTGAGCCCTGAGACGCGACCGGGCGGATCCGGTCCCTGTGGGCCCGGATCCGCCGGTGTGCGGCAGATCGCTAGCGGACGCTCGACCTCGCGGCCCGCTCGATGAACCGGGTGACGGTCCGAGAGTCGGTCATCAGGCCGAGGTGCCCGGCGTCGTACTCGGCGGTCGTGGCGCCGGCCCGCTCCGCCATGGCCCGCTCGACGCCGACCGGGATGATCTTGTCGTTCTTCCCGATCAGGTACCAGGCGTGGATGCTCCGCCAGGCCGGGGGCCCGGACGGCTCGTTGAGCGCGCCGACCGTCGCCGGCCGCTGGGTGGCCGTGATGAGCGCCTTGTCCCGCGCGTCCAGCCCGGTCGCGAACGAGGCGAAGACGGTCGACCGCTTGAGGTAGAGGTCGGTCGCCGGGGTGGGCGGAAGGGTGCCGGGAACGAAGTCGAAAACGGTCGTCGGGTCCACCGAGAGCGCGGAATCCGGACCCGCGAGCGCGGTGGCGGACTCGCCCTCGTCCGGCGCGAAGGCGTTCACGTAGACGAGCGCCTTGACATTCGCGTTCCCGGTGGCGGCATTGGTGATCACGGCGCCGCCGTAGGAATGGCCGACGAGGACGACGGGCCCCTTCTGGGATTCCAGGAAGGTCCGCACGAACGCGGCGTCGCCGGATAGCGACCGCAGCGGATTGGCGACCGCCACGACGGGATATCCGTCGTGCTGGAGCCTGGTGACGACCTTGTTCCAGCTCGACGCGTCGGCCCAGGCCCCGTGCACGAGCACGACGGTGGGCTTCGGCGTCCGATGGCGCCGTTCCTGCGAGAACGCGCTCTGCGTCTGGACGATGCTCGTCAGGACGAGGGCGACCGCGAGGACGAGGACCGCCGCGGCGGGTCTCTTCCCGAAGTGTCCGGCCGGTTGGCCGGGAGAATTGGTCATGGTCTTCTCCTGTTCGGTGTGTGGGCCCGTTCAGACGCCATAATTAATGACCGGATATCGGTTGTCCCTGTGACGCTCCCATGCGGAAACGCCAAGATTTCTTCATGGCGGGGCCGGGTTTTCGGCGGTGTCAGTGAAGGGCGTGCAGAGCCGCCTCCACGGCGCGGTGGAAGGTCGGATACGTGTAGATCATGTTTTTGAGGACATCGGTCGGTGTCTCGGTGTGGACGGCGACGTTCAGGCCGTACAGCACCTCGCCGCCGGTCGGCCCGGCCGAGGTCGCGCCGACCAGCACGCCGCGGTCGGCGTCCTCGACGAGCTTGATGAACCCCTCGTTGCCGGGGCCGTGGATGCGGCCGCGGGTGGACTCCGGGACCGGCGCGAGGCCGGTGCGCACCCGCATGCCCCGGTCGCGCGCCTGCCGCTCGGTGATCCCGACCGCCGCGATCTCCGGGTCGGTGAAGGTGACGCGGGGCAGC
The DNA here is from genome assembly GCF_013364275.1 of Actinomadura sp. NAK00032. Lineage (NCBI taxonomy): Bacteria > Bacillati > Actinomycetota > Actinomycetes > Streptosporangiales > Thermomonosporaceae > Actinomadura > Actinomadura sp. NAK00032. The sequence continues at coordinate 1,630,696 of NZ_CP054932.1, forward strand.
GCCCGGTAGTCGGCGTCGCGGCCGGGGCGGCGCAGGATGTCGCGGACGGCAATCTGCGCCTGGTACATCGAGATGTGCGTGAACGCGCCCCGGCCGGTGATGTCGCCGACCGCCCACAGCCCGTCGCCCGCCCGCATCTGCCCGTCGGTGGGCACCGCGCGGGCGGCGGGGTCGAGGCCGACGGTGCCGACGTCCAGCGCGGCCAGGTCGGTGCCGCGCCCGGTCGCGACCAGGAGGCGCTCCGCGCGGACCGGCTCCAGGCCGCCTTCGAGCAGGGCCTCGAACATCGTCCCGTCATGCTCGAAGTCGACGGCCCGGGCGCGGGTGCGGACGGTGACGCCGTCGGCCCGCAGCGCCCGCGCGGCCAGGTCGCCGGCCTCGGGCTCCTCGCGGGCGAGCAGCCGCTCGCCGCCCTCCAGGACGGTGACCGCGCAGCCGAACCGGGCGTAGACCTGCGCGAGTTCGACGCCGATCGCGCCGCCGCCGAGCACGAGCATGGACGCCGGCATCTCCGCGGCCTCGATGGCCTCCCGGTTCGTCCAGTACGGCGTCCCCTCCAGGCCCGGAATGGGCGGGATGCGCGGCTGCGAGCCGGTCGCCAGGAGCACCCCGCGCCGGGCCTCGAACGTGCGGTCGCCGGCGGTGACCCGGCGCGGCCCCGCGAGCCGCCCCCGCTCCCGGACCAGCCGCACCCCCTTGGCCGTCAGGCGGTCGGCGGCCGCCTCGTCGTTCCAGCCGTCGGTGGCCTCGGACCGGACGCGCGCGGCGACCCGGCTCCAGTCGGGGACCGCCTTGCCCTCGCCCGCCAGGACGGGCACGAGCCCCGCCTCGGCGAGCACGTTCCCGGCGCGGACCATCATCTTGCTGGGGACGCAGCCCCAGTACGGGCACTCGCCGCCGACGAGCCCCGCCTCGATCCCGACCACGTCCAGCCCGGCCTCGGCGAGGGCGCCCGCGGCGTACTCGCCGCCCGGCCCGAGCCCGACCACCACCACATCGACCTGGTCATTCATACTGTTCTCCTCCATCGTCCTCGATTCGGGTCCCCGCGGCCCCCGACAGGAGCGCGGGCGCGTCGTTCAGCGCGCCGACCACGGCGACGGCGCCGCGGCGGTGCTCGGCGAAGCGGCACGCCGCCTCCGCCTTGGGCCCCATGGACCCCGCCGGCAGCCGCAGCCGCCGCAGCAGCGCGGGGGTGATGTGGCGGACGGGCCGGGCCCGCGCCGTGCCGTGGCCGCGCTCGATCGCGGGGACGTCGGTGAGCAGCAGCAGCACGTCGGCCTTGAGCCGCGTCGCGAGCAGCGCCGCCGCGAGGTCCTTGTCGACCACTGCCTCGATGCCGTCGTGGTCGCCGCCGGTGGGGACACCGCCCCCGCCGACGGCGACGACCAGGCACCCCTCGTCGGTGAGCCGCGCGATCGTCGGCAGCTCGACGATGGCGCGCGGCTCGGGGGACGGGACGACCCGGCGCCAGGCGTCGCCGTCCCGGCGCATCGTCCAGCCGTGCTCGGCGCGCAGCCGCTTGGCCTCCGCCGTACCGTAGGTGCGGCCGACGAACTTCGCCGGGTCGCCGAACGCGGGGTCCCCGGGGTCGACCTCGGTCTCGGTGAGCAGCGCGGCGATCTCCCGGCCGGGCAGGGCGCGGCGCAGCTCGCGGACCAGCCAGTAGCCGATCATGCCCTGCGTCTCGGCGCCGAGCACGTCGAGCGGGTAGGGCGCGGCGAGCGCCGGGTCGGCGGCGCTCTCCACGGCCAGCAGCCCGACCTGCGGTCCGTTGCCGTGCGTGATGATCAGCTCGTTGCCGTTCGCGAGCGCGGCCAGCCCGCCGACGGCCTCGCGCACGTGCGCGACCTGCACGGCGGCGTCCAGCGGCTCGCCCCGGCGCAGCAGCGCGTTGCCGCCGAGGGCGGCGACGATCCTCACGGCCGTCCGTCCAGGCGCTCGGTGAGCAGCGCGAACAGCACGGCCTGCGCGGCGGGCAGCCGGTTGGCGGCCTGCTGGAAGACCAGCGAGCGCGCGCCGTCGATCACGCCGGCGCTGACCTCCTGGCCGCGGTGGGCGGGCAGGCAGTGCATGAAGACGGCGTCGTCGCGGGCCTGCGCCATCAGCCGCTCGTCGACCCGGTAGGGCGCGAGCGCCGCGGCGCGGTTCGCGCGCTCGTCCTCGGCGTCGCCCATGGACAGCCAGACGTCGGTGTACAGGACGCTCGCGTCCTTGACGGCCTCGTCCGGGTCATCGGTCACCAGGACGGCGCCGCCGCGCCGCCGCCCCTGTTCGGTGGCGAACGCGACGGCCTCTTCGGGCGGCGCGTAGCCGGGCGGGGTCGCGATGGCGACGTCCATCCCCGCGAGGGCCGCCGCCTCCATCAGGCTGCGGGCGACGTTCCCGCCGTCCCCGAAGTAGGCGACACGCCGGCCGCGCAGGCGCCCGAAGTGCTGCTGGACGGTCAGCAGGTCGGCGACGGCCTGCAGCGGGTGGTGGCCGTCGGTCAGCGCGTTGACGACCGGGACGGGCGCCGCCGCGGCGAGGTCGGCGACGTCGGCGTCGGCGTAGGTGCGGATCACGATCGCGGCGGAGTAGGCGCCCATCACCCGCGCGGTGTCGCCGATGGTCTCGCCGCGGCGCAGCTGCAGCTCGTCTGGGCCGACGGCGATGGGCGTCCCGCCGAGCCGGGTCACCGCGGCGGCGGTCGACAGCCGGGTCCGGGTGGACGGCTTGGCGAAGTACATCGGCACGATCTGGTGGGCGAGCAGGTCGTGCGCGGAGTCGGGCACCCGGTGGAAGTCGGCCGACAGCCGCAGCAGCAGGGTCAGGTCGTCGCTGCCCAGGTCGGCGATGCGGAGCAGGTCTTTCACGGTGCCACCTCGTTCTCGGGAGTCGTTTCGCTTTCGGAAGTCGTCGCGCCGGCCGGAGCGGCCTCGCCAGCCGGCGCCGTCGCGCCGGCCGGCGCCGCCGCGTCGCGTTGGAGGGGGCAGCTCATGCAGCGGGGCCCGCCGCGCCCGCGGCCGAGTTCGCCGCCGGGGATGGTGATGACCTCGATGCCGTTGCGGCGGAGCATCGTGTTGGTGGTGACGTTGCGCTCGTAGGCGACGACGACCCCCGGTTCGAGGGCGAGCACGTTGTCGCCGTCGTCCCACTGCTCGCGCTCGGCGGCCCGCACGTCCTGCTCGGCGGACAGGACGCGGACGCCGGGCAGGCCGAGGGCGCGGGCGATCGCCGGGAACAGCCCGTCGTTCTCGCCCACGGTGACCGTGCCGCCGGTACCGGGTGTGAGGCGGTAGGACCGCAGCACCGGCAGTTCCGGGTAGACGGTGAAGGCGTCCCGGTCGACCATCGTCATGACGGTGTCCAGGTGCATGTACGCGCGCTGCTTGGGCAGCTGCGCGGCGATGACCAGGCGGGCGGCCCCGGCGGTGAACAGCCGCTGCGCGAGCAGCTCGATGGCCTGCGGCGTCGTCCGCTCGCTCATTCCGATCAGCACGACGCCCTCGCCGAGGACGTGGATGTCGCCGCCCTCCACGGACGGCAGGCCGAAGTCGGTGCCCGGGTACCAGACCGGCATGTCGGCGCCGGTGAACATCGGGTGGTACCGGTAGACGGCGTTCAGGTGGACGGTCTCGCGGCGCCGGGCGGGCTTGGCCATCGGGTGCAGCGTCACGCCGCCGTGGATCCAGGCGGACGGGTCGCGGGTGAACAGGTGGTTGGGCAGCGGCGGCAGGACGAAGTCGCCGTCGTCCAGGGAGGCCAGCAGCAGGCTGTGGGCGGCCAGGTCCAGCTCGCCCTTGGTGAGCCCGCCGATGAGGTGGCGGGTGAGGGTCTCGGGGTCCATGTCCTCCAGCACGGCGCGCACCGGTCCGGCGAGCGTGGCGCCCAGCGCCGCCTCGGACACGGTGTGGTCGAGGACGTGGCCGCGGGCCTGGTCGATCTTGAGGGTCTCGGCGAGCAGGTCGGCGAGGTAGTGGACCTGGACGCCGCGCTCGCGGAGCGTGTCGGCGAAGACGTCGTGCTCCTGGCGGGCGCGCTTGGCCCAGAGCACCTCGTCGAAGAGCAGGTCGTCCTTGTTGGCCGGGGTGAGGCGGAGCAGTTCCAGGTCGGGGCGGTGCAGCAGCACCTGCCGCAGCCGGCCGACCTCGGAGGAGACGGTGAACACGGGTATCGGTCCCTTCAGGCGGCGTGCACGGGCGGTTCGGACGGGCCGGGCTTCCCGGAGGGGCCGGGCTCGGCGGGCGGCGGGCCGTACTCCTCGGCCTCCTCCACCGCGACCTCGATCTCGGCCTCGGCCTCTTCCTCCTGGACGCGGTGCTCGCGGTACTTCAGCCAGGCGTAGATCGGCATGCCGGCGAAGATGAGCAGCGTGCCCTTGTAGACGACCTCGTAGCCGGCGCCGGCGATGGCCCAGACGGTGTAGCCGAAGGCCAGCAGGGCGATGACGGCGTCGCGGGCCAGGCGCCGGCCGGAGAACGCGACGCGGTCGGTGGCCAGCAGCACCAGCTCGGCCAGCGAGGCGTAGGCGTAGGGGATGACGGTGGTGAGGGTGGCCAGCAGGATGATGAAGGTGAACTGGTCGACAAGGCCGGCGTTGTAGTTCATGAGCATCAGCCCGGTCACCAGGACGCTGGAGATGACCAGCCCGATGACGGGCGTGCCGCCGCGTCCGGTGCGGGCGAACACGCGCGGGAACAGGCCGTCGCGGGCGGCGGCGAACGGGATCTGGCCCTGCAGCAGGATCCAGCCGTTGAGGGCGCCGAACGCGCTGATCGCCGCGCCCGCCGCGACCAGATCGGCGGCCCAGCCGCCGAACGCGGCGTCGGCGGCGTCGGCGAACGGCGCGGTCGAGGTCGCCAGCGCGGCGGCCGGGACCAGCCCGAGGACGGCGACGGTCCCGAGGATGTAGATCAGCGCGGTCACGGCGGTCCCGGCGACGGTGGCGCGGGGGATGTTCTTCTCCGGCTCGTCGACGTCCTCGGCCGGGACCGTGGCCGACTCCAGCCCGATGAACGACCACAGGGTGAGCGCGGCGGCGGCGGAGACCGCGCCGAACGCGCTGTCGCCGCTGGCGTTGAACTCCCCGAAGTTGCCGGACTCGACGAAGAACAGCCCGCCGACCGCGATCATCAGCAGCGGCACCAGCTTGATGACGGTGGTGAGCACCTGGATGGCGCCGCCCTCCCGCACGCCGTAGGCGTTGACCGCCGTCAGCAGCCAGATCGTCGCGACCCCGACCGCCGCGGCCAGCACCTTGTCCTCGCCCAGCGACGGCCAGAAGTGCGCCAGGTAGCCGACGAACGCGACCGCGATCGCCGCGTTGCCCGCCCACACCGCGATCCAGTAGCCCCAGGCCGTCTGGAACCCGACGAAGTCGCCGAACGCGCGCCGCGCGTAGGCGTAGGGGCCGCCCGTCCTCGGGTAGGCCCGGGACAGGCGGGCGAACACCAGCGCCAGCAGGATCGCCCCCGCCGCCGTGAACCCCCACGCGATCAGGCTGATCGGCCCGTACTCGGCCAGCGAGCTGGGCAGCAGGAACACGCCCGACCCGATCATGTTGCCCACCACCAGCGCCGTGGCCATCCACAGCCCCAGCTTCCGGCGGGCGGGTTTCGCACTCATGAGTACCTCCTCAGCTGCGGCGGAGCGCCGCGGTTCCAACTGGTCATCCGGGTGAGCGCACGGCGTCGGCGTCCGGCGGGTCCGGCGGGTTCGGAGGGCCCGCCGGGTCCGGCGGCCGGGTGCCGCGGTGCCGGGCGGCCTTGGCGGCGGCGTCGGCCAGCAGCACGGCGGGAACGGCGGTGAGGGCGATCAGCCAGCCGAGCGCGGACGGCGGGCCGCCGCCGAGCAGGTCCGCCACCGGCGGGATCCCGAGGAACACGGCCATCAGCACCGCGTCGGCGGCGACCGCCCCGAGCAGCAGCGGGTTGCCGGTCCAGCGGAGCCGGCCCGCCCACCGCGACTCGCTGCGGCACGCTAACGCGGCGGCCATCTGGCCGAGCATGACCGTGGCGAACGCGGTCCCGGACGCGGTGGACAGCAGGCCGTCGGAGGGCGTCTCGCCCCAGCTCCAGCCGCCGGCGGCGAGGACGGCGGCGAACGCGGCCATGGTCACGGCGGCCTCGGCGGGACCGAGGACGCCGAAGACCCGGCCGAGCAGCCGGCGGTCGATCAGCCGCCCGGTGCGGGCGCGGCCGTCCATCGTGCGGTGCCCGGCGGGCTCGGCGCCGAGCGCGAGCGCGGGCAGGATGTCGGTGCCGATGTCCAGGGCCAGGATCTGCAGGACGCCGAGCGCCGGCGGCAGCGCCCCGCCGGTGGCCGCCCACAGCACGAACGGCACCAGCTCGGCGACGTTGTCGGTGAGGTGGTAGGTCAGGAACCGGCGGATGTTGGCGTAGGTCGCGCGGCCCAGCTCCACCGCCGCGACGATCGTGGCGAAGTGGTCGTCCAGCAGGACGAGGTCGGCGGCCTCGCGGGCGACGTCGGTGCCGGACGCGCCCATCGCCACGCCGATGTCGGCCTGCCGCAGCGCCGGGCCGTCGTTGACGCCGTCGCCGGTCATCGCCACCACGTGCCCGCGCGCCTGCAGTGCCTTGGCGATCCGCAGCTTGTCCTCGGGGGTGACCCGCGCGACGACCACGCCGTCGCGGTCCAGCAGCCGGCCGAGTCCGGCCTCGTCGCGGGGGAGGCCGGCGCCGGTCACCACCGGGGCGTCCGGCCCGGCCAGCCCGACGGCGGCCGCGATCGCGCGGGCCGTCGCCGGATGGTCACCGGTGATCATGGCGAGCCGGATCCCGGCCCGGCGGCAGGACGCGATGGCCCCGGCGACGTCGTCGCGAGGCGGGTCCTCCAGGCCGACCAGGCCCAGCAGCGTCAGCTCCCGCTCGGCCCGGTCGGGGTCGGTGGGCAGGCCCGCGGGCAGGTCGTCCGGCAGATCCGGCGGCCGGCGCACGGCGACGGCGAGGACGCGCAGGCCCCGCGCGGTCATCGCGGCGAGCGCGTCCTCGGCGCCGGGCACGGGCGCGCAGCGCGGCAGCACCGAGTCCGGGGCGCCCTTCAGGTGCAGCCCGCTCGCGGTGAGCGTGGACGCGCGCCGCCGCCGCGCGTCGAACGGGTACCGGCGCAGCTCGGGCTCATCGGGCAGGTCGGCCCCGGCGCGCAGCGCGAGCGCGTGCAGGGCCGCCTCCATCGGGTCGCCGACCGCCCGCCAGCGGCCGTCCTGGCGCCGCGTCCGCCCGGTGGAGCAGCGGTAGGCGCTGACGGCGAGCGCCCGGACGGCGTCCACCGCGGCGGGTCCGCCGAGGAGCCGGCCTTCGGGGGAGTAGCCGGCGCCCTCGATCCGCACTGTCCCGGACGGCGTCCACACCCGGACGGCCGTCATCTCGTTGCGCGTCAGCGTGCCGGTCTTGTCGGTGCAGATGAACGTCGTGGAGCCGAGGGTCTCCACCGCCTCCAGCCGCCGCACGAGCGCCTTGCGTCCGGCCATCCGCTGCGCAGCGCGGGCCAGGGACAGCGTGACGGTCGGCAGCAGGCCCTCCGGCACCAGCGCGACGGTGACACCCACCGCAAGCAGGAACCCTTCGCTGGGTGTCGGACCCAGCAGGACGGTGGCGCCGAAGAACGCCGCGCCGACGGCGACCGCGACGAACGCGATGGTCCGGACCACCCGGTGCAGCTCCACGGACAGCGGGCTCGGGCGCCGCCGGGCGGTGCGGGTCAGCGCGGCGATGCCCGCCAGCCGGGTCCGCGCCCCGGTCGCGACGACCGCCGCCTCCGCCTCGCCCTCGGTCACGAACGTGCCCGCGTGCACGCGGGCGCCCGCCTCGGGCCGCACCGGGACGCTCTCGCCGGTGAGCGTCGACTCGTCCACCGCCAGGGAATGCGCTTCCAGCAGGTCGGCGTCGGCGGAGATCCGGTCGCCGGCCCGCAGCAGGACGACGTCCCCGGCCACGAGGGCGGTGGTGTCGACCAGCACGCGGCGGCCGTCCCGGCGGACGGCCGCCCGCGTCGGCAGCAGCTCCCGCAGCCGCCGCCCGGCCCGTTCGGCGCGGTACTCCTGGGCGAACGCGAAGACCCCGTTGAGCACGACCACGACGGCGATCGCCACCGCGAGCTGCGGCATGCCGCCCGCGTAGGCGAGCAGCGCCGCCGCCCACAGCAGCAGCGCGAAGAAGTGCACCAGCTGCCTGGCCAGCGAGATCAGCGGGGAGGGCGGCCGCTCCTGCGGGAGGGCGTTCGGGCCGTCCGCGCGCAGCCGTGCGGCGGCTTCGGCGGAGGTGAGTCCGCGCGCGGCGGGGGTCGGCGTCGTCTTCGTGACCATGGGACCAGCGGCTCCGGTGCGCGACGTGCATCGTTTTCGAGGGCGGGGCGGGATTCGGCTGGAGCGCCGGTCACGCGGGCGCGGGGTGGGGCCTGCGGTGCTGGCCGGGGCGGACGGCGCCGGAGCGGAGCGTGCGCCGGGCGGGGCCGCGCCAGCGGTTGACGCCGATCCGCGGCAGCCGCGCCGTCCCGCCGGTGGCGGAGCTGACGACGTCCTCGGCGAAGTGCGCCTCCAGGGCCGCGATGTCCCCGTCCTGGGCGGCGAGGAAGGTCACCAGGAGGCGCCGGTGCTCGCCGGTGTCGGTGGGCTCGCACCGCCCGGTGCTCAAGTGCTTGCGGGCGCGGCTCACCAGCTGCCGGACGTTGGCCGGGCTGAGCTGGATGATCTCGGCGATCTGCTCGTAGGGGTAGAGGAAGGCCACCCGCAGGACGTAGGCGGCGCGCTGGGCCGGCGTCAGCCGTTCGAGCAGCAGGAGCAGCGCGCGGCCGAGCGCCTCCTCCCGCTCGGCCCCGGCGGCCGGATCGGAGCCGGGGTCGACGGGCTCGGGCGTCCAGGACCCGACGTAGGTCTCGCGGCGGACCCGGGCGGACTTCAGCGCGTTGAGGGCCAGCCGCGTGGTGATCAGGGTCAGGAACGCCGCCGGGTTGGCGATGGCCGCGTGGTCGGCGTGCTGCCAGCGCAGCCAGGCGTCCTGGACGACATCCTCGGCCTCCGCCTTGCTGAGCAGCATCCGGTAGGCGATGCCGAAGAGCCGCGGGCGTATCTCGGTGAACGTGGCGGCGGCCTCTTCAAGGGAGCCCGGCCGGTCTTGTCTGGCGTAATGCGTGCTTGCCGGTGCCTTCGGAACAATGGTTCCGGTGCTGAATGCGGTACCGGTCGCCGGGCGGCCTTCGTTGCGGTGGTCGTGTGCCATTCCATCCTCCCAGGGCCAGGCTTCGCCGGACGAACCAGGCTTACCTTCCTTACCTTCTCCTGGCGGCCATGACGTGGCATGACATGAACGCATGAGATCGAAGAATGGTGAGTAGAGAGAGCGGAACTTGCGTTATGTGAACGGATGCTCGCGGAAGTTATAACGGGTATGCCGAAAGGTCGGAACCGTCCGCTCGGAACGGTTCCGACTTCGCCCGCCGACGGGTCAGCCGGCGGTCTCTTCGTGCTCCAGGTAAAGGCGCGCGAGCTGCACGCGCGAATTCACTCCGAGCTTTTGGAAGACGTGCATGACGTGCGTGCCGACCGTGGCCGGGGAAAGGAAGAGCCGCGCGGCGGCCTCGCGGTTGGTCGCGCCCTCGGCGACGAGCGCGGTGACCCGCCGCTCGGCCGGGGTCAGCGCGTGCCAGCCCCGCGCCTCCCGGCGGGGCTTCGGGCGCCGCCGCTGCCGCTGCCCGGCGGCGCCCAGCCTGCGGCGGATCCGCGCCGCCTCGCTCGCGGCGCCCGTCCGGGCGTAGCCGTCCTCGGCCTCGGTGAGGTGCGCGACGGCCGCGTCGCGGTCGGCGTCCAGGAGCAGCCGCCCGGCGTCCTCCAGGGCGGAGGCGAGCGCCAGCGGGTAGGGGCATCCGCGCAGGATCCCGATGGCCCGCCGCAGCGGGGCGGCATCGTCGTCCAGCAGCCCGCGCGCGTGCGCGGCGACCGCCGCGAAGAACGGGACGCCGGGGTTCAGCGCTGCCCGGCGCTCCGCCTCGGCGACCACGGCCGCGGCGTGGCCGGACCGGCCGGCGCTCAGCGCCATCCGCACGAAGCGGGGGTCGTCCGCCGGCCAGGCGCCCGGCCGGCGCAGCCCGTCGGCCTCGCCCGCGCCGAGCATCCGCCCCGCGCGGGCGGACGGGTGCGAGGACGCGAACGCGGCGTCGCCGGGACTCGCGGCGCTGGGTTTCGCGGCGGCGGACTCGCCGGTCAGCGCCGCGACTCGTCCGACCACGCACAGCGCGTCGAAGCAGATGGCCTCGCCCGCGCCGGACTCCTCGGCCAGCGCGAGCGCGGCCTCGGCCTCGGCCCGCGCCTCGGCCAGCAGGCCCGCCGCCAGCAGCAGACGGGCGTGCGTGGCCAGCCACAGGGGCAGGCCCTGGGCGCGGCCGGGGCGGCGCGCCGCGGCGGTGCCGTCCGCCGCCTCGCGCAGCCCCTCCTCCACGCGGCCGGTCATGCCGTGCAGCGACGCCCGCCAGACGGCCGGCCCGAAGACCGCGGCCGGGTCCGGCGCGGCGGCGACGGCCGCGGCGGCGAGGCGCTCGGCCGCGGCGAAGTCCAGCCGGCGGGCCCGTGCGACGGAGTCGGTGGTGTGGAGCAGCGCCAGGGCGGCGCCGTCCCCGGCTCGCGCGGCGGCCTCGGTGGCGGGTGCGAGCAGCTGGTCGGCGGCGGCGATGTCGCCGGTCAGGAGGGTGGAAGCGCACTGCACGGCCATCAGTTGGGCGCGCATGCCGTCCGGCAGCCCGTCGAGGCGGGCACCCGGCCCGCTGAACCGCAGTGCCTCGGCGAACGAACCCTGCAGCGCCGACAGGCCCGCGTCCAGCCGGATCCGGCCTTCGACGGCCGCGGGCAGCGGACCGTCCAGGACCGAGTCGGCGAGCCTGCGGCCCTCGCCGCCCCGGCCGACGCGGGCGAGCAGGGGGACGGCCTCCGCGACGGCGGCGGCCCGTTCCGGTGAGCCGGCGGGCGCGAGCGCGACGGCCTGCCGGGCGATCGGCGCGGCGGCGTCCGGCGCGGCCTCCGCCAGCTCGTCCAGCGCCCTGCGCAGCAGCGCGGCGGTGTCGGCGTCACCGGGCTCGGCGGTCTCGGCCATGGCCAGGGCGACCTGGCCGATGGGCGCTCCCCGCGCCAGGCTCAGGTCGGCGGCCCGCCTGCGCAGCTCCCGCCGCCGCGCGGCGGGGACCGTTCCACGGATGGCCTCGCGGACGAGGTCGTGCCGGAAGCCGAGGGGGTCGCTGGAGCGGACGAGGTCGGCGTCGACGGCCTCCTGGAGCGCCGCGACGACCTCGGCGACGCCGTACCCGCCGAGTGCGGCGAGCCGGCCGGCGTCCAGGTCGCGGCCGAGCACCGACGCGAGCCGGAGCACCTCGCGGGCGGCCGGCGACAGGTGCCCGAGCAGGCGCCGCGCGGAACCGTAGGAGTGGACCGGCGAGTGGCGTCCGGCCAGGTGCGCCGTCCCGCCGGTCCGGGCGACCGCGCCCTCGCCGCTGAGCCCGCGGACGATCTCGGTGACCAGCAGCGGCCGCCCCTCGGCCCGCCGGACCAGGGCGAGGACGTCCGCGCCGGGCTCCGCGCCGAGCAGGTCGCCGGCGAGCCGGGCGGCGGCGTCCGCCGGCAGCGGGCCGAGGCGCATCGTGCGGGCGCCGAGGTCGGCGAGCCGGGCGACGGTGGCCCGCACGTCGGTGCCCGGCGACCCGGTGCGGACGGTGACCAGCCAGCGGACCGGGTGCGCGGACAGCCGCGCCGGCAGCGTGCGCAGCGCCAGCAGCGTTCCGGCGTCGCACCACTGGAGGTCGTCGACGACGACGAGCAGAGGCCGCTCTCGCGCCATCTGCTCCAACTGGTCACGCAGCGCCCGGAACAGCCAGAACCGCTGCTCGGCGGACTCGGAGAGCGTCCGGAACACGTCGGCGCCGACGGCGGGGCCGTCCGAGGGCAGCGCCCGCAGCAGCGCCCCGAACGGAACGCCGCGCTCCTCGCGCTCGCCCGCCCCGGCGAGGACCCGGACCGGGAGGTTCTCCGCGATGGCCCGCGCCTCCCGCACGAGGCGGCTCTTGCCGGCCCCCGGGGCCGCCTCGACGAGCAGGACGCCGCCCTGCCCGACGCGCAGCCGCGCCAGCCACCCGGTCAGCTCGGCGATCTCGGCGTCGCGGCCCCGCAGCGGGAGCACGTCCCCGCGTGCTCCTCGCGCCATCTCCTCGACCGCCATGCCCCCCGCCTCCTCCGTCCGGCCCGGTGGCGGACGATCGCCGCCGGTACCCCACACTCTCGCCGGGTACGGGTCGCGGTCGCATCAGGGACATACCTGGCCGGGGCACTAGGGAGGCCCCAGGGACCCCGGGAGTGCCGGGCACCGGCACGGGGGATCAGAAGTGGTCTTCGAGCTGGTGGCGGGAGGTGATGCCGAGCTTCGTGAAGACCTGGCGCAGGTGGTGCTCGACGGTGCGCGGGCTGACGTACAGCCGGGTGCCGATCTCCTTGTTCGTCAGCCCGGCGCGGGCCAGCGCGGCGATCTCCGCCTCCCGTGGGGTGAGCGCCGCCGCGGCCCCGGCGGTCCGCTCCCGGGCGGTCTCCCCGGTGGCCCGCAGTTCGCGCGCGGCCCGGCGGGCGAAGGCCGCCATGCCGATCTCGGTGAACAGGTCGAGGGCGGTGCGCAGGTGCTCGCGGGCCTCGGCGCGGCGGCGCTCGCGGCGGAGGCGCTCACCGTAGAGCAGGTGGGCGCGGGCGAGATCGGAGCGGACGCGGGTCCGGCCGAGGCGGTCGATCGACTCCCGGTGCAGGGGCTCGGCGTCCGCGTCGTCCGCCAGCAGCGCCCGCGACCGGGCCGCGACCCCGAGCGCCCAGTCGGTGCCCCCGGCCGCGGCGGTCTCGGTGACGCGGCGCAGCGCCCCGGCCGCCGCCTCGCCGCCGCCGGTGCGCGCGGCCGCCTCGACGAGTTCGACCGCCGCCCAGTTGCCGACGCCCGGGTCCCGCTCGTGGCCGGCGGCCCGCTCGGCGGCCGCCAGCGCGTCGCCGTAGCGGCCGAGGCCGTTGCCGAGCACCGCCGCCGCCAGTTCCGCGGCGGCGACCCCGAGGCCCTCCCCGCGCTCGGCCGCCTCCGCGGCGGCGGCCTCGGCCAGCGCGGACGTCTCGGCCTCGCGGCCGCGTAAGGCGGCGAGGGCCAGCGCCGCGTACGGCGCGAGCCGTCCGCCCGCCGCCGCCATGGCGCCCGGCACCTCGCCGGTCAGGGCCTCGGCGGCGGCCAAGTCGCCGGTGAGCAGCAGCACCTGGGCGCGCATGGTGAGGGCGAGCGGCAGCTCGCCGAGTGCACCGGCGCCGCGCGCCAGCTCCAGGAACCGGCCGGACAGCTCGACCAGGCGGCCGTCGTCCCAGACATGCCAGGCGGCGACGCAGGCCGGCCACATCCAGCGCAGCTCCTCGTCGGCGGGCATGCCGTCGCCGAACGCGGCCACGGCCTGCCGGAGCACCGGCACCGCCGCCGCGGTCCCCTCCTTGCCCAGCACCGCGAACCCGTCCAGCAGCAGGTCGGACGCGCGCGGGGGGTGCGGCGGGCGCGGCGCCGCCCCGGCGGCGCGGGCCATGTCCGCCATGCCGCCGCCGGGCCGGGCCAGCCGGCCGGCGAACATCCCGGCGAACACCGCGTCCAGGTAGGCCGCGCGGGCCAGCCCGGCGTCGAACGGTTCGAGTCGCTCGGCGGCCCGCACGAGCAACGACGGGGCGTCGCCGCCCCGGTTCTCGGCGAACGCGAGCCGGCCCCGCAGGACGTCCGCGCGGGCCTGCTGGAACGTGTCGAGCAGCCCGGTCCCGACCGCCAGCAGCGCCCGCGCGGACGCGAGCGCCCCGGCGAGATGCGCGGTCTCGGCGGCGGCGAGGACGCGTTCGGCCTGCCGCCCGGCCTCGGGGGTGAGCGCGGCCGCCCGCTCCAGGAAGGCCGCGGCGGCGGCCAGGCCGCCGCGTTCCCGGGCGCGCCCGGCGGAGCGTTCGAGGTCGGCGGCGATGCCCTCGTCGGGGTGGGCGGCGCCGTGCGCGCGATGCCAGGCGCGCCGGTCGAGGTCGGCGTCGGCGGTCACCTCCGCCAGCGCCCGGTGGGCCCGCCGGCGCTCCGGCGGCCCGGCCGCGTCGTACACCGCGGAACGGTCGAACGGGTCCCGGAAGCGCACCGGCCCGCCGACCTCGACCAGCCCGCCGGCCGCCTCGACCGCCGCCGCGCCGGCGCCGAGCAGCGCGGCGGCGCGCCGCAGCAGATCCGGGTCTCCGACGGGTTCGGCGGCGGCCAGCAGCAGCACGGTCCGGGCGCCGGGCGGCAGGTCGCCGAGCCTTCGGCGGAGCCGGTCCGGCGCCGCCGCCCCGGTGGCCGCCGTCGGGAACCCGCCCGCGGACACGGCGCGGGGGAGTTCCAGCAGCGCGCGCGGGTTGCCGCGCGCCTCGGCCAGGATCCGGTCGCGCACCTGCTCGTCCAGCGGCCCCGGGACCGCCCGTCCGACGAGCGTGCGCGCGTCGGCGTCCGGCAGGCCGCCGACCTCCAGTACGGGCAGACCTGGGAGGACGTCCGTCCCGGCGGGCTCCCGGACGGCGAAGACGAGGGCCGCGCCCGCCACCGCGAGGCCGTCGGCGGCCTCGGCGAGCAGCCGCGCCGAGGCGGGGTCGAGCCACTGGGCGTCGTCGACCAGGCACACGAGCGGGCGCTGCTCGGCGGCGCGGGCCAGCAGACCGAGCACGGCGGCGCCGAGCAGGGGGAGGTCGGGGACCGGACCGGCGCGCATCCCGAACGCCGTGCCGAGCGCGTCCTGCTGCGGGCCGGGCAGGCCGTCGAGCAGGTCCAGCATCGGCACGCACAGCTGGTGGACGGCCGCGAAGGGCAGCTCCATCTCCGTCCTGACCCCGGCGGCGGCCGCGACCCGGCATCCCGCTGGCTCAGCGGACTCCGCGGATTCGGTGGACTCCGTGGCTTCGGCGGCGAGGTGGTCCAGCAGCGCGGACTTGCCGACTCCGGCCGCGCCGCGCAGCACCAGCACCGGGCT
Organism: Actinomadura sp. NAK00032; assembly: GCF_013364275.1. Classification (NCBI taxonomy): domain Bacteria; kingdom Bacillati; phylum Actinomycetota; class Actinomycetes; order Streptosporangiales; family Thermomonosporaceae; genus Actinomadura; species Actinomadura sp. NAK00032. The sequence continues at coordinate 1,645,705 of NZ_CP054932.1, forward strand.
CCCGCCGCCGCGGACGTCCGCGAGCAGCCGGCCGAGCGCCCCGCGCTCCGCGGCCCTGCCCACCAGCGACGGCGGCCGTCCCGTCCCGAACGCGGACCGACCAGCTGCAGAATCCGACTCTTCGGGCATCCAACCCTGTCTTCCGTGCCGCGCAGCACCGGCGGCGCCAGGACGACCGGGCTGTCATCTAATGCAACATCTCATTATCCAATGCAATATGCCGAAAAACGCGCAACGCCACCCGAAACGCGCATCAACCGTTAAGCGCGGCAGGGGGAAGGGTGGCGCGGGCAGGACGCCGGGCTACGCGGCTACGCGGCTACGCGGCCTCGCGGGCCAGGACGAGGCGGGCCAGGTCGACCCGGGAGTTGATGCCCCACTTGGTGTAGACGTTCCGCAGGTGGGTGTTGACCGTGTGGCGCGACAGGAACAGCTGCTCGGCCACCTGCCGGTTCGTGGCGCCCTGCGCGACGAGCCGGGCCACGGTGACCTCCGCCGCCGTCAGCCCCCACTGCCCGTCCCTCGCGCCGTCCCGGGTCCGGGGTGCCCGGCGCACGCCGAGTTGGCGCAGCCGCCGCCGGACGCGGGCGGCGTCACGCGCGGCGCCCGACTCCTCGTACAGGTCGAGCGCGGTGTTCAGGAGGTCCCGTGCGGCGGGGTCGCCGGCCGCGCCGAGGACGCGGCCCGCGTCCTCGGCCGCCGAGGCGCGCACCAGCGGGCGCTCGGCGTCCTCGAACAGCTTGACCGCGTGCAGCAGCAGGTCGGGATCGTCGTCCACGAGGCCGCGCGCCTGGGCCGCGACGCCGCACAGCAGCGGGAACGCGGGATCGAGGTCGGCGGCGCGCTCGGCGGCGGCGGCCGCGAGGCCCGGCCGGCCGGCGCCCAGCGCGAGGCGCGCGAGCACGACGAGGTCGGCGGGGTCGGGCGGGGCGCCGGGCGACCGGTGCGGCGCGTCCGCGCCGCCCCAGGCGGGTTCGAGCAGCTCGGCGACGCGGGCGGTGTCGCCCAGGGCGTCCGCCGCCAGCGCGGCCAGCCAGGCGCCGGTGCGCCGCACCGCGGGCGCCTCGGCGTCCATCATCCGCGCGCCGTCGGCGGCGCAGCGGCGGACGCCCTCCCGGTCCCCGAGCGTCACGGACGCGCGGCCGAGCGCGTACCGGGCCGCGGTGTCGGCGAAGTCGCCCGCGACCGGGCCGTCCGCCGCCGCCAGGGCGGCGCCGGCCTCGGTGCGCGCGTCGCCGAGCCGGCCCGCGTCGAACAGGATCCGCGCGCGGCTCATCGACCACAGGACCGCCGCGGCCGCGCGCCCGGTCCGCCGGGCCGCGCGGACGCCCGCATCGGCCTCCCGCAGCGCCGCACCCGTCTGCCCGGACGCGGTGAGAGCGAACGCCCGCCCGCAGACCTCGGGCGTCCACTGCGGTGCCGGCGTGTTCGAGCCGGCGGCGGAGGCCCGGTCCTGGAGATCGAGGGCGAGACGCGGCTCCAGCCGGGACAACGCGTCCCAGGCGTCCGCCGCCAGAGCCTCGTCAACGCCGGTCGCGTCGGTCGTGCCGGTCGGCCTGAGGTCACCCGACTGGGAGAGATAGAGCGCCTCGGCGGCCGACAGCCGGGCGCGCAGCGCCTCCGGCAGCTCCGGCAGCGAGAGCCCGATCCGGCACTGGCGGACCGCCTCGGCGGACGAGGAAGGGCTCACCAGCAGCGCCACCGCCAACCGCAGCCGCGCCTCGGCCTCCGGGGCGAGGCAGCCGTCGAGCGCGGTATCGGCCAGTGCGCGGGCCTCGGTATACCGGCCGTCCGCGCCGAGCAGTTCCACCGTCTCACGGACGATCTCGGCGGTGTCCGGGCCGATCGGCTCCGCCAGCTCCAGCGCCCTGCGGCTCAGCGCCGCCGCCCGCGAGGGCGCGGAAGCGGCCAGGTCCGCGGCGGCCTCGCGCAGCAGGGCGACGGCCCGGCGGTCGCCCGGTGCCGCGGCCTCCGCGAGCGCGGCGGCGACGTCCACCGCAGTGCCGCCCCGAGCCAGGCGGACGTCGACCGCCTCGCGCCGCAGGTAGCGGCGCAGCGCAGCGGAGAGCGTCTCGGAGACCGCCTGCCGCACCAGGTCGTGGCGGAAACCCAGCACAGTCCCCGTCAGACGGAGGAAACCGGCGCGGACGGCCTCGTCCGCCAGCTCCGCCGCCTCGTCCGCCGGAACCCCGATGAGGTCGCCCAGTTCCCCGGTCGTGAAGGGCCGGTCGAGCACCGACGCGACCCGCAGGCCCTCCCGCGCGTCCGGCGGCAGTTGGTCGAGCCGCCCCCGCACCATGGCGTGGACCCGGCGCGGGATCGTCGCACCGTCCGCTGAGGCGATCCCGTCCCTGACCGTGACGAGCCCCTCCTCCCGCAGGCCGCGGAGCAGCTCGACGACCAGCCGCGGCGTGCCCTGCGCACTCCGCACGGCTCGCATCACGGCCTCACCGGGCTCGGCACCGAGCACATCGGCCGCCAGCGCGATGACGGCGCGGTCGGGCAGGGAACCGAGGACGATCCGATGCCCGGCGCTCTCCCGGATCAGGTCCAGCGCTCCTGAGGCGTCCACTGGTGCCGGGCCCACGGCCGCGACCCACAGGATCGGGGCGTCCGCCAGGCCGTCCATGAGCATCGCCAGCGCCTCCTGCGTCGCCGGATCGCACCACTGCACGTCGTCGAGGCAGATCACCAGCGGCTGCCGCGCCGCGCTTCGCGCCAGCCCGCTCCGCACCTCCCGCAACGTCCACGAGCGCAGCTCGGCCGGGTCGGCGGCCTGCGGGGCCGTGGCACTGATCAGCGGCGCCGGCCCTGTGCACAGTGCTTCGAGCAGCGGTCCGAGGGGGACGGGCAGTCCGCTGAACGCGCCGGCGCCGTGCCGGCAGGACAGGCCGGCCGCGAGGGCGCGCGTCCGGACCTCCGCGAGCAGCCGCGTCCGCCCCGAGCCCGGCGGACCCTCGACCAGCACCGCCCCGCCCTCCCCGCCGGCCAGCGCGGCGAGCCGGTCGCGCAGCAGTCCCAGCTCGGCGCCGCGGCCGCGGACGGGGAGATCACCGATCGTTCCGGACGGCGAGACGGGAACGCGCCCCAGACCGCCGTTCCGCCTCCGAATCACCTGCTGGACCGCCATGACCCCTCCGTTCAGCATGCCGGTGGACACCGTTCGCCGACATAACAACTGTGTGCGGACACGCGGTGCGGTCGCATCAGGGAGAGCCTGGGCAGTCTCCCTGGGGAGACCCGGGCCATCTCCACGGGGCCACGGGACTCCCGCCTCGGCGGGGGGCGGTACTCCGCGTCACTCCACCGGACGGCGCGCGGTCCGTGCGGAGGGCGGCTTGATCAGGTCGTCCATCGTGCAGTCGAGGATGTCCAGCAGCGCCATCAGCGTGCGGAGGTTCAGCCGCTCCGGCTTGTCGACCACGAGCCGGTACACCTGGCTCGCCGACAGCTCGACGCCGCGAGCGGCCAGCAGCGGGCGCAGTTCCGTCGTGGAGAACATGCCGCGCTCCGCCATGACCTCGCGGAGACGCCACCCATAGTCCAGGTCGGCCATGCAGCGAGCTTCCTTCTCCTCTGCCCCGAACGGTGCGTGATTTACGACCGGATATCTGCGCATGAAGACAGGTTCCCCGGGCCCGTGCCCGATTCGCATCCGTGACCCCCTAGGGCACTCACCCCCGGGACCCCGGGCATCGACCAGTGCCCCCGCCCCCGCGTCGATCCCGGCCGAACTGTCACAGCCTCACGGGCCGCCTGGTCGTACCCGGCAAGACCGAGAAAGGAGGGGCCCGCCATGAGGATCGTGGTGGTCGGCGGCACCGTCCTGCTGGGGACGAATCTCACAGAGGACGGCCGCGAGGCACTGCCTCCAACCGCCGACATGCTGACAGAGGACGCCGGCGTGGTGATCGAAGTGCCGGACTCTCCGTCCGCCGAGAACGCGGCAGCACTGGAACTGTTCGCGCGCACCCCACCTGCGGACGGCGCACTGTCCCAGCTGATGGACGAGCCCCAGGCGACCACACCCGCCCACAGGGCCGCCGACATCGCCGCTCCGGACCAATTCGGAATGGGCGCCTTCTACCGCACCGCCCTAGCCGCCCAAGCGGACTGGGTCTGACCCGGCCGCAACCGGATCCGAAGGCGGCCGTCGGCGCGCTGCGGAAGGCATCGACCTGGGGCTGCCCCCACCTGGCGAATGGGGGGGCGGCCGCAGTGATTCCCCGTGCCGGGGACGATGTACTCCGAAGCGTGATCATTCCTCGCATCGGCATCGCGATGGGCACCGCCGTGGTCGCGGCGACGCGGATCGCGGGCGCCGGGATCGCGGGCCCGGCCGGGACCGCTACCGCTGCCCCGGCACCAGGACACCGCGACCAGCCGTCCGACATGTCGCGATATCTGGGCCAGCGGCTCTCGTGGGGGCGTGTCCGGAGGACGCCACCGACCTGGTCGAGGCGGGCGCGCACTGCGCGCAGGTGAGCGTCCCACTCGACTACGCGAAGCCGGACGGCGCGTCCATCAGGCTGGCGGTCTCCCGGATCCCGGCCAAGGACGGCGCGCACCGGCGCGGCATCCTGCTGTCCAATCCGGGCGGACATCCGCTCGCACGGCGTCTTTGGACGCGGCCTGGACGGTCTCACGGCCGTCCCGTGCGCGGACCGCGCCGTCAACACCTACCCGCGAACCGGCACCCTCCCCACGCGCGACCTCACCTGCCCGCGATGAAAGCCGGCCCCCCGTCCACACCGGGGATGCCCGAGCCGAAGCCACAGCGACCATGCAGCACCGCTCCTCGGGCCGTCCGGCTCCGGCAGGGGGGTGTTCCTCAAGTCGCTCATCGGTCTGCTCAGAGGACGATGGATCGTCGGCCTGACGCCCAGGTGCGAGGTGGAACCACGAGTGGGCAGCGGCCTGGGACCGGGGCGCGAGCGTAGTCGGCGCCACGGCCGATTCGGATGGCGACGCGTGCCGCATAGGGGACGCCGGTGCAGCGGCTGCGAGCGAAGGGCCCCACGCCAGGAGCGGTGTGAGGCCGCGCTGTTTCCACCCGAAGAGGGAGGCGAGAGCCGAGCGGCGTACTCCGATGCGCTCAACGGCGAGAAATCCGCAGCCCGGCCCGGCAGAGGCCCGTAAGTCAACTAACGGACCCCCTGGGACCGCATTGGGACCGACGAGCCGCGAACGGCCGCACAGGATCGGGCACACCACACACGACAGGCAGCCCCCGACGTTCGCGCTGGTCAGGGCCTTGCTCCGAAGGGACGATGGCGCCCCCGGCAGGATTCGAACCTGCGACACCCGCTTTAGGAGAGCGGTGCTCTATCCCCTGAGCTACGGAGGCATGTCGTCGCTCGCGCTAGAGCGTAGCGGACGGCACGTACAGGGTAGGGGAAAGGGCCCGGTGAACGCTTCTTCTTATGGGTGGCCCGAGACTCTAGGCCGGGCTTGGCCCCGGTCGGTACGCTTCGGTGCCGTGACGGGACGGCATCGCGGTCAGCCGAAGCTCAAGGGCGCCGAGGACGAGGTGGAAGAGCGCGGTGCGTCGCGGAGCAGACAGATCGCGGTGATCGCCGGCGCGTTCCTGGTGCCCGTGCTCGTGGCGTCCGTGATCGCGGTCGGGATGCGGGACGAGCCCGTCCGGGAGCGGCCCGAGACGGCGGGGACGCCGGCGCGGAACACGGCGCCGGCCACGCCGGAGACCGAGCCGACGTACGGCGAGTACGTGCCGCCCGAGTCGGAGCCGCAGATCGCGACCAAGGTGCCGAAACGGGCGCCCGCGCCGGTGACGAAGCCGCGGAGGACCGCGGCTCCGGCGCCGTCGCCGTCCCCGACGAGGCGGGTGCGGCGGCCGTGCCCGGCGGGCTGGGACGATGTCTGGTGGATGCGCCGGTGGTGCGAGCGCCACGGTTACGGTGACCGCTGAACCGGTTACGCACAGGTCATCGTAGAACCTGTAGTAGCGTTCTGCCGCTGTTCCGCAACTGGGCATCTGGAGGAAAACCACCGTGCCGTACACCCGGTCGGCGGCGCTGACCGCGGTCTTCCTGGTGATGGCGGTGCTGTCACCGCACGGCGCCGCCGCCGCGGGCCGGGCCGACTCGCTGGAGTCGCTGCGGCGCGAGGCGTCGAAGGCCCGCGACGAGCTGGAGAAGGCCACCGATCAGATGAAGGGCCGGCAGAAGGACCTCGCCGCCTCGCAGGTGAAGCTGCGCGGCACGCTGAAGGACCTCGCCGTGGCCGAGGCCGACCTGAACCGGATCCGGGAGCCGCTGGCCCGGCTGGCGAACACGTCCTACCAGCAGAGCGGCGCGGCCGGGTCCATGTCGATCTTCGGCGGCGGCGACCCGGGCCAGGCGCTGCGCTCGACGGCGGACGTGACGCTGCTCGCCCGGTCGCAGCAGGCGCTCGTGGACCGTGCCGACGACCTGCAGAAGCGGCGCCGGCAGCTCGCCTCCACCGCGCAGGACCTGCAGTCGCGCAACGCGGTCGAGCAGACCCGCCTCCAGCAGGAGGTGGACGGGCTGAAGAGCAAGTCGGCGCAGCTGACGAAGCAGCTCAACGACATGCTCGACAAGCTCGCGGTCAGCCGGCAGAAGCGGCTGGAGCTCGGCTGCGACAAGACCCTCGCCGCGGACGCGAAGAAGTTCCCGAACGGCCTGATCCCGGCGAAGTACCTGTGCGCGCTGCCGCAGAAGGGCGACCACAAGCTGCGTGCCGACGCGGCCCTCTCCTTCTACAAACTCAACACCGCGTACAAGCGTCGCTTCGGCCGCGACATGTGCGTGACGGACGCGTACCGGAGCCTGGCCGAGCAGCACTCCGTCTACGCCCGCCGGCCCGGCTTCGCCGCCGTCCCCGGCACGAGCAACCACGGCAAGGGCCAGGCCCTCGACCTGTGCGGCGGCATCCAGAACTCGGGCTCCCTCCAGTTCAACTGGATGGAGTCCCACGCCGGAAGGTACGGCTGGATCCACCCGGCATGGGCCTACAGCAACCCGTTCGAGCCCTGGCACTGGGAGTTCGGAACCGAGAACGAGTGACCGGCCCCGCCTCCAGGCGCGGAGCCCCCTCTGCCGGGGCTCCTCACCAGGAGGCGGGACGGGGGGCCTAGTAGGGGACTTCGGTGGCGGGAACGATCTCCGAGGTGCAGTAGCGGCACCGGCTGGCCTTCATCGGGATCTCGCTGAGGCACTGCGGGCACTCGCGCTCGGTGGCCTCCTTGCCGCGGTCCATCCGCTCGATCAGCTTCGTCGTCGGCAGGACGACCAGGAAGTAGACGATCGCCGCGGTGATGGCGAACGCGATCGCCGAGGTGACGAAGACCCCGTAGGGGAACGTCGTGCCGTCGATGGTGACGGCCAGCCGGGTGTAGTCGGGCTTCCCGCCGATGAGGGCGATCAGCGGGGTGATGAACGAGTTCGCGAAGTCCTTCACGAGGCCCGCGAACGCCGCGCCGACGACGAAGGCGACCGCGAGGTCGACCAGGTTGCCGCGGAAGAGGAACTTCTTGAATCCGCTCATGAGGACTCCTGGGGGTAGCGGGGAACGCCCAAAGCACATCAAGGGCGCTGGAACGGCTACGGATGGTATTGAACACTCCCCGCTTAGCCAAGTTGACCTCAGGTAACGCCCGCCCCGCCCCTCGCGGCGAACCCACCCAGCACCACTTGGGATCTGTCGGTTGCTCGGTGGTCGGGCTGTTGGTGGCGTTCTGGATATGGTCGCGCGTGGTGGAACGTTGCTTGTGGGGGTTAGGGACTGGTGATGGTCAGGGAGAGGTAAGGGCCTGCGGTCGCCAGTGCTAGGGCTTGGGGTCTGCTGGTTGCTAGGACGACCAGTGCTCCTTCGGCAGTTTCGGTTGGTGGTGGGGCTGTGATTACCGGGACGTCCGAGACCACGGTCTTGGCCGTGCTCCATCGGGCGTCCGGTGGTTGCTCGGCGGGGGTGGGGGACTCAGGGGGCGGGTGGGTGAGGACGTCTATGTGGTCACCGGGGTGGAGGAGGCGGACGGCGTCGGGGTCGGTTATGCGGACCGGGGCCGCCACCGTGCCTGGGCCGTAGCCGTGGAGGAGGGCGTCGCCCAGGACACGGGCGTCCGTTAACGGTTCGCCTTGGCGCATGGGGCCGGCGAGAGTGCGGCCGGTGGCGGCCGTGCGGAGGGCGCCGGACGGGACGGCGGACGGCGGGAGGGCGACGGGGCGGACGTCGGAGGCGGTCAGGGTCGTGCCCGCGGGGAGGTCGCGGGCGGCGGCGAGGACGCGGACGGACGGGGGAGGCCCGGGCCGCAGCGCGAGGAGGGCGAGGCCCGCGGCGGCCGCGGCGAACAGCGCCGCCAGCGGCCGCCGCAGGCGGGCATGCCTCATGGGAGGTCCAGGGGGAGCTCCATGCCGTCCAGGACGCCGGGGCACGGGCAGGTGCGTTCGGCGGGCAGCGCCTTGACCGCGTCGGCGACGAGGGTGCGCAGGCGGTCGATGTTCTGGCCGAAGACGCGGAGCACCTCCTGCATGGTGACGCCCTCGCCTTCCTCGATGCCGGCGTCGAGGTCGGTCACGAGGCAGAGGGAGGTGTAGCAGAGCGCCAGCTCGCGGGCGAGGACGGCCTCCGGGTGGCCGGTCATCCCGATGAGCGTCCAGCCCTGGGCGGCGAACCACTGGGACTCGGCGCGGGTGGAGAACCGGGGCCCCTCGATGACGACGAGCGTGCCGCGGTCGACCGGCTCCCAGCCGGTGGCGCGGGCCGATTCGAGGGCGGTGCGGCGGCCGGTGGGGCAGTACGGGTCGGAGAACGACACGTGGATCGCGCCGCCGGCGTCGTAGTAGGTCTGCTCGCGCCCGGACGTCCGGTCGGCGAGCTGGTCGGGGACGGCGAGCGTGCCGGGCCCGTACCGCGGCGTGAGGGACCCGACCGCGCAGGGCGCGAGGACCTGCCGCACGCCGAGGGAGCGCAGCGCCCACAGGTTGGCCTGGTAGGGGATCCGGTGCGGCGGGAACCGGTGGTCGCGGCCGTGCCGGGGGACGAAGGCGACGCGGCGGCCGCCCAGCTCGCCGACCGCGATGGGGTCGCTCGGCGGGCCGTAGGGGGTGTCGACCCGCACCTCTTCGATGTCGTCGAGGAACGAGTAGAAGCCCGAGCCGCCGATGACCCCGATCTCGGCGGTGGGCTGGGAACCGGAAGTGGACATGGCGCCGACACTAGCCACCCGGCCACCGGGCGCGGCAGGTCGTCCGCCGATTGTGGATAACCGGGGGAGAGGGCACGCGCGCCCTCTCCCCCGGGGACCGTCAGCCGACCGGGTCCAGGACCTTGGGCTCGGCGGCCGGCTCCTCGCGGGCGAGCCGTCCCGGCGTCCAGATCCGGCGGCCGATGTCGTGCGCCAGGGCCGGGAGCAGCAGGGACCGGACGATGAGCGTGTCGAGCAGCACGCCGAACGCGACCACGAAGCCCATCTCCACCATGCTGACCAGCGGCAGCGTGACCATGGCCGCGAACGTGGCCGCCAGCACCAGCCCGGCCGAGGTGATCACGCCGCCGGTGACGGTGAGGCCGCGCTGGATGCCACGGCGCGTGCCGAGGGTCTGCGACTCCTCCCGCACCCGGTGCATCAGGAAGATGTTGTAGTCGACCCCCAGCGCGACCAGGAAGATGAACGCCAGCAGCGGGAACCCGGCGTCGGCGCCCTCGAAGCCGAAGCCGTGCTCGAAGATCAGCGCGCAGGCGCCGAGCGAGGCCAGGAACGACAGCACGACGGTGCCGATCATCAGCAGCGGCGCGACGACCGCGCGCAGCAGCGCGATGAGGATCAGGAACACCACGGCCAGCACGATCGGGATGATCACCTTGTTGTCGCGGGTGGAGGCACGCTTGATGTCGAGCGACGTCGCGGTCGTGCCGCCGACCTTCGCGTCCGCGGACGGGACGCCGTGCACGGCGGTGCGCAGCCGGTCGATGGTCGCCCTCGCGGCCTGGCTGTCGGCCGGGTCCTTCAGCACCGCCTCGTACTTGACCAGGCCGTTCACGGTCGCCGGCGAGGAGACCTCGGCGATGCCGGACGTCCCGCGCAGGGTCTGGGCCAGCTGGCCGGACGCCGACGCCCGGCCGATGACGACGGCGGGGGAGCCCGATCCCGCCGGGAAGTGCTGGGCGACGACCTTCGAGCCCTTCACGGAGTCGGGGGTTCCGGTGAATTGGCCGGCGTCGGTCAGGCCGTCCGCCTTGAGCGAGCCAAGTCCCAGCGTGAGGACGATCAGGCCGAGCATGGTGGCGGCCCAGAGCGCGCGCGGGCGCCTGCCGACGAAGGCCGCTATACGGCTCCACACGTTGTGCTCTGCCTCGTACGCCTCCGGCTTGAGGTACTTGGCGTCGTACCGGGGCACGAGCGGCCAGAACAGCCACCGGCCGAAGATGACCAGGAGGGCGGGCAGCAGCGTGGTCATGGCCGCCAGGGCGGTGAGCACGCCGGCGGCGGCGACGGGGCCCATGCCGGCGGTGGAGTTCATGTCGGCGAGCAGAAGGCACAGCAGGCCGACCGCGACGGTGGCGGCGGAGGCGATGATGGCGGGCGCCGCACGGTGCAGCGCGTAGGCCATGGCCTCGTGCCGGTCCTCATGGCGGTGTAGCTCTTCCCGGTAGCGGGCCACGAGCAGCAGGGCGTAGTCGGTCGCGACACCGAAGACGAGCACCGTCAGGATGCCCGCGCTCTGCCCGTTGACGGTGAGGTCGCCGTACTTGGCGAGCAGGTACACCGACGACTGGGCGAGCCCCAGGGCGAAGACGGCGCTGAGTACCGGGACGATCCACAGCAGAGGGCTGCGGTAGATGAACAGCAGCAGGACGATGACGACCAGGCCCGCTGCCATGAGCAGGAAGCCGTCGAGGCTGTTGAAGACCTTGAACATGTCGGCGCCGCTGCCGGCGGGCCCGGTGACGTGGGCGGTCAGCCCGGGAGGCCCGCGCTTGGCGATGTCGCGCGCGTCGTCGACGGCGGCGGTGATGTCGACGTCCGTGAGGGGCACCAGCGTCTGCAGGGCCTTGCCGTCCTTGGACGGGAACGGCCCCGCCACCTTCTGGGCGCCGGGGAGCTTCTGCAGCGCGCTCACGTCCGCGGCGGCCTTGGCGCGGTCCGCCGCGGTGATCCCGCCGGACCGCTCGTAGACGATGACGGCGGGCATCGTCTCGTCCTTGCGGAACTGCTCCTCCAGTTCGACGACCTGCGTCGACTCGGCGCCGGCGGGCAGCCAGGCGGCCGCGTCGTTCTCCTCGACGTCGCCGAGCTTGCCGGCGAGCGGGCCGAGGGCCATCAGCAGGACGATCCACAGGGCCAGCACGGCCCATTTGGTACGCCGTCCGGCGATCAGTCCGGCCAGTCGGTGGGACGGGGGTCTGGGGGGAGCCGGGCTCGGTGCGCTCATGTTCCTCTCCTGAGGGCCGTGAAAGACGAGATATGTCGCATTGACTCAGAGTCTCTCGCTCCCCGAGAGATGTCAAGTAATATCTCGAAATCCCCGAGGATGGTGCGGCGGGAACGGAACGCGGATCGGGCCGAGCGGGCCGAGCAGGCCAGGCGGCGCCGGAGCGCCGAAGCGGGCCGTTCCCCACTCTCAATCGTCGCGAGCGGGGATGCCGTGCGCGTCCGGCGCGAGAAGGGAACCCGGCTACCCCACCTGGGGCATGAAAAGGGCGCCGGCTACGTCTTGAGATGTAGCCGGCGCCCGGGAACGCCGACGGCCCGGCGGATCCGCAGGGGTTCCGCCGGGTCGGACGTGAAGGGGTCCTAGGAGGTCAGGCGACCTTTTCGGACGACGAGGACTTGCTGGACGACGAGGAGTCGCCGCCGGACGACGACGAGCCGGAGGACGACGAGGACGACCCCGCCGAGCCCGCCGAACCGGAGTCGCCCGAAGAGCCGTTGGACGAACCGCCCGACGAGCCGTTGGACGAGGCGCCCGACGACGAGCCCGCGGTCGAGGACGACTTGCCGGAGCCGCGGCTGTCGGTGCGGTAGAAGCCCGACCCCTTGAAGATGATCCCCGCCGCGGAGAAGACCTTGCGGAGCTTGCCGCTGCACGCCGGGCATTCGGTCAGCGCGTTGTCGCTGAACTTCTGCACGACCTCCAGCGGCTCGCCGCACTCGGTGCAAACGTACTGATACGTCGGCACGGTTCCTCCTAGCTGACTCAGCCCGGCGGAGTCCGGACTGGCACTCACTCTGAACGACTGCTAATGGTACCCATGCGTGGAACAGGATTCGCCCCCGGCCTGTTCCCGGCCGGGTCACAAAACCGTCCCCCGGCGCCTCGTCCCCCAGACCTGCGGGTTCGTCCCAAGACGGCCGCGGCCCGTGCACGGGCCGGCCGGTCAGGTGCCGGTCTCGCCGAACCAGCCCGCCAGCTTGCCCTTGCGGCTGACCGCGCGCAGCCGCCGCTCCGCCGTCTCGCGCACGGAGTCGGTGGTCACGACCAGGAGCGTGTCACCGGACTGCAAGGGCGTGGTGGGTTCGGGGACGAAGCTCGACCCTTCACGCACGATGAGGGTGACGGACGCGCCCGGCGGCAGCCGCAGCTCGAAGATCTCCACGCCGCTCAGCATCGAGTCGGCCGGGATCCGGACCTCCAGCAGGTCGGCGTGCAGTTCCTCCAGCGGCGCCGCCTCCACGTCCAGTTCGCGGGTCTGCTCGTCGCTGGACAGCCGGCACCAGCGCGCGACGAGCGGCAGCGTCGGCCCCTGGAGCAGGGTGAACAGGACGACGATGTTGAAGACGATCGCGAACAGTCGATCGGCGTTCGGGATGTCGGCGACCATCGGGATGGTCGCGAGGACGATCGGCACGGCGCCGCGCAGCCCGGCCCAGGAGGTGAAGACCTTCTCGCCCCAGGTCAGCTTGAACCCGATCGTGGACAGCACGACCGATACCGGACGGGCGACCAGCAGCAGCACGAACCCGACGATCAGCGCGGGCACGATCTGGCCGGGGAGGTCGCCGGGGTCGGCCAGCAGCCCGAGCATCACGAACAGCCCGATCTGGGCGAGCCATCCGACGCCCTCCGCGAAGCCTCGGGTGGCGGGACGGTGCGGGAGCCGGGAGTTCCCGAGCACCACCGCGCTCACGTAGACGGCGAGGAACCCGCTCGCGTGCAGCAGCGACGCCATGCCGTAGGAGCCGACGGCCAGCGACAGCACCGCGATGGGGTAGAGGCCGGACGCGGGCAGCGCGATGCGGCGCAGCCCCTGCGCGCCGAGCCAGCCGATGGCGATGCCGATGACGGCGCCCGCGACCAGTTCGTAGACCATCACGCCGAGCAGTTCGGCCAGGTTGGGGGCGGCGCTGTGGGCGCTCAGCGTGACCACGATGATGACGACGGGGGCGTCGTTGAAGCCGGACTCGCCCTCCAGCAGGCCCATCAGCCGGGAGGGCAGGGGCAATCGGCGCAGCACGGAGAACACGGCCGCGGCGTCGGTCGGCGCGAGCACGGCGCCGAGCAGGAACGCCGGGCGCCAGTCCATGCCGATGAGCCAGATGGCGGCGGCCGCCACGATGCCGATGCTGATCAGGGTGCCGATGATGGACACGCTGACCGCGGCGGGCACCGACGGCCGCATGCGCCGCCAGTCGGTGGTGATGCCGCCTTCCGCGAGGATCAGGACCAGGGCGGCGAGCCCGAGCGTCTCGGCGAGTTCGGCGTCGTCGAAGTGGATGTGGAGGGGACCGGACTCGCCGATGAAGAGGCCGAGGGCCATGTACGCCAGCAGGGTCGGGAGTCCCGCCTTGTGGGACAGCCTGACCGCGATGATGGCGCAGAGTACGAGCGCGGCCCCGAGGAGTAGCCAGATGTCGAGATGCACATCCCGCCCTTCGGGGTCGTCAAAGTTGAACGTTTAGCAATCCTACAGATTCAACGGTCGATCGCGCATTTCCTGTTGAGCATCGGCATGTCGGAAACGGCGGCAATCGCTGTATGGCCTGCGGTTTTACCCTGAACGCGATGTTTCGCACGTCCCGCCCCGGGCCCCCGCCCCGGACGTCCCCCCTTCGGTCGCGCTCCCGGAGGTTCGCGCTCCCGGAGGTTCGCGCTCCCGGAGGTTCGCGCTCCCGGAGGTTCCCGCTCCTGGACGTCGCGACCTCGCTCTGGGCGCTCCCGCTCCGGACGTCCTGCCCCCGTCGGTGCGGGGTCAGTCCAGCCGGACGAGCCCGCCCGACGGCGTGGCGACGGCCCGGACGCGCTGGTCGTGCGGCTCGGCCGGCAGCGCGTCCACCAGTTCGCCGTCGTACAGCAGCGCCACCGTCAGGATCGCCGGGCCGACACGCGCGAGCGCCCGGTCGTAGGAGCCGCCGCCGCGGCCGAGGCGCACCCCGGTCCGGTCGACGGCGACCGCCGGGGTCAGGACGACGTCCGCGCCGGCGATGGCGCCAGGCCCGCGCGGCGGCTCGGACGGCTCCAGGCACCCGCGCGCCCCCGGCACCAGCGAGTCGGGCCCCTCATAGGACGCCCAGTCGAGATCGCCGTCCGGCAGCAGGATCGGGAGCAGCACGTACGTGCCGCGTTTCCACAGCGCGAACAGCAGGCTGCGCGTGTCGGGTTCGTCGCCGATGGACGCGTACGCCGCGATGGTCCCCGCCATCTCCACCTCGGGGACCGACAGCAGCGCGTCGCGGATCGGCCGCGCGGCCGCGGAGCGCTCCTCCGGTCGCATCGCCGCACGCCGGGCCAGCAATTCCGTCCGGAGATCGGTCTTCGAAACGATGTCCTGCACGCTGTCGTCCTCACGGATGGCTAGGGTCGGTACATGGCCGACATTGCACCTGTACTCAAGGCGGTCGTCCCGGCGGCCGGCCTCGGTACCCGATTCTTGCCCGCCACCAAGGCGACTCCCAAGGAAATGCTGCCCATCGTCGACAAACCGGCGATCCAGTACGTCGTCGAGGAGGCGGTCGACGCCGGCCTCAGCGACGTGCTGATGATCACCGGGCGCAGCAAGCGGTCCATCGAGGACCACTTCGACCGAGCCTACGAGCTCGAGGAGGCGCTGCGCGCGAAGGGCGACGACGGGCGGCTGGAGGCGGTGCGCGAGTCCAGCGACCTCGCGATCATGCACTACGTCCGGCAGGGCGAGCCGCGCGGCCTCGGGCACGCCGTGCACTGCGCCCGCCAGCACGTCGGCCGCGAGCCGTTCGCGGTGCTGCTCGGCGACGACATGATCGACGCCCGCGACAAGCTGCTGCGCCGCATGATCGAGGTGCGCGACCAGTACGGCGGGAGCGTCATCGCGCTGATGGAGGTGGAGCCCGACCAGGTCTCCGCCTACGGGTGCGCGGCCATCGAGGCGACGGACGAGGACGACGTCGTCCGGATCTCCGACCTCGTCGAGAAGCCCGCCGCCGAGGAGGCGCCGAGCAACTGGATCATCATCGGCCGCTACGTCTGCGACCCCGCGGTGTTCGACGTGCTGGAGAAGACCCCGCCCGGGCGCGGCGGCGAGATCCAGCTGACCGACGCCCTGCGCACCCTCGCCGACACGCCCGCCGGCCAGGGCGGCGGCGTCTACGGCGTCAAGTTCCGGGGGCGCCGCTACGACACCGGCAACAAGCTGGAGTACCTGCGGACGGTCGTCCAGTTCGCCGCGGAACGTCCCGACCTGGCGCCCGAGTTCATCCCGTGGCTGCGCGAGTTCGTCCAGTCCCAGGACGCCGCGGGCGGCGTGGGCGGCTCCGGGGACGCGTGACGACCCGCCAGACTGGAGGGCGTGGTCATGAGAACGGTCGATGAGCATCTGCAGGAGATCCTCGGCAGCGTGAAGACGCTGCCGCCGCTGGACCTGGCGCTGCTGGAGGCGCAGGGCACGGTGCTCGCGGAGCCCGTGTCCGCGCCGGTGCCGCTGCCGCCCTTCGACAACTCGGCGATGGACGGCTACGCCGTCGTCGCGGCCGACATCGCGGCGGCCGCCGACGGATCCCCGGTGGCGCTGCCCGTCGTCGGCGACATCGTGGCGGGCGACTCCGGCGTGTCCGCGATCCGGCCCGGCCTGACCGCGCGGATCATGACGGGCGCGCCGCTGCCCGCCGGCGCCGACGCGGTCATCCCGGTCGAGTGGACGGACGGCGGGAACGCCAACGTCCAGGTCTTCCGCGCGGCCCCGCCGGGCAACTACATCAGGCGCGCGGGCGAGGACGTCCGCGCCGGGGAGGTCGTCGCGCCCGTCGGCACGCGGCTGACCGCGCCCCAGCTCGGCATGGTCGCGGCTGTGGGACGGCCCAGGGTGACGGTGCGTCCGAAACCACGCGTCGTGGTGGTCTCCACAGGCGATGAACTGCGCGAGCCGGGCGCCACCCTGGCCCCGGGCCAGATCTGGGAGTCGAACAGCTTCATGCTGATCGCCGCCGTGGTCGAGGCCGGGGGAGTGGGTTACCGCCACGCCACGGTGGAGGACGAGCCGGGCAACGTCCTGGAAATGCTCCACGACCAGCTCGTCCGAGCCGATGCCATCATCACCACCGGCGGCGTTTCCATGGGCACGAGGGACGTCGTCAAGGAAGCGCTGACCGGCACGGTGGGTTTCCACAAGGTGCGTATGCGTCCGGGCAAGCCGCAAGGGTTCGGCCTCCTTGAAGGCACGCCCGTGTTCACGCTCCCTGGGAACCCCGTAAGCGCGTACGTCTCGTTCCAGGTCTTCGTCCGTCCCGCGCTGCTCGCCATGCAGGGGCTCGCGCCGGAACCGTTGCCGACCGTGAGCGCCGTCTTGGCCGAGGACGTTACGTCACCCGCCGGCCTGCGCCACTACCTGCGCGGGAAGCTGTCGTTCGACCGCGGCTCCTACAGCGTGGCACCCGCCGAGGTCCAGGGATCACACCAGCTGGCGTCCCTCTCCTCGGCGAACGCGCTGATCGAGATCCCGGAAGACACCGAGGCCGTGCAGGCCGGTTCCACCGTCAACGTTCTGAGGTTGCCCTCGTGACAGAGTTCACCCACCTGGACGACACCGGCGCGGCCCGCATGGTCGACGTGTCGGCCAAGGACGTCTCCGCCAGGACGGCGACGGCGACGGGCTTCGTCCGCCTATCGCCGGACTGCGTCGCCCTTCTGCGCGCCGGTGACATCCCCAAGGGCGACGCCATCTCCGTGGCACGCATCGCCGGGATCATGGGGGCCAAGCGTGTTCCCGACCTCGTCCCCCTGTGCCACCCCATCGCGCTGCACGGCGTCACCGTCGACCTGGAGATCACGGACGACGGCGTCGCGATCGAGGCGGTCACCCGTACCGCCGACCGCACCGGCGTGGAGATGGAGGCGCTGACCTCTGTCAGCGTCGCGGCGCTCGCCCTGATCGACATGGTGAAGGCGGTCGACCCCGCCGCCGTCATCACCGACGTCCGCGTCGAGGAGAAGACCGGCGGCAAGAAGGGCGTGTGGCGCCGGTGACCGGGGATGCGCCGGTGATCAGGGCGATGGCGGTCACGGTCTCCAACCGCGCCGCCGCGGGCGTCTACGCCGACAGGTCGGGGCCGGTCCTGGTCGAGCTGCTGGAGGACCTCGGCTGCCAGGTGGACGGCCCGGTGGTGATCCCGGACGGCCCGCCGGTCGCCGAGGTGCTGCGCGACGCGGTCGCGGACGGCTACGACGCCGTCGTCACGTCCGGCGGGACGGGCCTCACCCCGACCGACCAGACCCCGGAGATGACCCGCCAGGTCCTCGAATGGGAGATCCCGGGCATCGCGGAGGCGATCCGCCTGGAGGGCCGCGAGAAGGTGCCCGCGGCGATCCTCTCCCGCGGCCTGGCCGGCGTCGCGGGCCGCACCCTCATCGTCAACCTCCCCGGCTCCACCGGCGGCGTCCGCGACGGCATGGCCGTGCTGGCCCGCGTCCTCCCGCACGCGCTCGACCAGCTGAAGGGCGGCGACCACCCCCGCCCCTGACGCTGACCACCGACTGGGACTTCACCGACACCGGTGACCGCACCCCTCATCACCTGACCGCCTCCGGCGCCGTTCACGGCCGGGCCAGCGGGACGAGCGCGGCCGGTGGGACGGCGCGCTCGGCGGCCGAGCCGAGAAGGAGTTCGGCCAGGTCACGCGCCTGGACGCGCTCACCGGTCGGAGCCGCCGCCGCGATCCGGTCAAGCCGGAGGCCCCGTCCGGCCCGGCGCGTGCGGCACCAGGCGATCAGATACCAGCGGCCGGAAGCGGTCAGCAACCCGGCCGGTTCCACGACCCGGTCACTCCGGCGCCCCGCCGCGTCGCAGTAGGACAACCGCACCACCATGCCGCCGGCGACGGCCTCCTCCACCGCGCACCGGGACACCCGCCTCCATCAGCGTCTGCAGGTCCCGTTGCACCGTGCGCGCACCGACCTCGAACCGCGCGGCGAGGACCGCGACCGCCACCGGCCGTGGCGCCGCCGCGCGCAACTCGTCCACCAGGGCGTACAGCCGGGCAGCGCGTTTCATGGCGCCGAGGCCAGGAACTTGCGTTCGCGCCGCTGCTCCCGCTCGGTGATCGTCAGCGGGAAGAGAGTGAAGCCGTGCATCGCCCCGGCGACGACCCCCAGCCGCACGGGCGCCCCCGCGGCCCGCCACCGTGCGGCGAGGAACAGCGAGTCGTCGAGCAGCGGGTCCTCGGTGCCGCCGACGATCCGGGCGGACGGCATCCCGGCCAGGTCCGCGAACAGGGGCGACACGCCCGGGTCGCGGCGCTGCTCGCTTCCCATCCCCGGCGTGAACATCTCGTAGCCGCCCCGGCGGGGAACGGATGCTCGGGCGCGAGGCGGTAGTCGACGCTCACCACGGCGAGCCGCGTCTGCCGCGCGAGCCGCCAGAGCCGCTCGTCCTGCCCGTCCGCCGAACCGAATGCCCAGCCGCCGCCGTGGATGTGCAGGTACACGCCGTCGATCCGCTCCGGTGTGAAGACCCGTACCTTCACCCCGTGGACAAGCCGGTCCCGCCCGTGGGGCAGCCTCACCGGTGGCGTGTCGCCGCCGAGCCGATTGCGCCGCAGCAGTGCCAGCATGTCCGCGCTCGGCGCCTTCCCGCGAGCCGGCCGCCTCCGGGCGGCGGCCTCGAACTGCTCGTTGAACGCCAGGGTCTCGTTGAGGCAGTCCTCATCTGTGATCGTCACGCGGCCAACGCTCCCAACCGTCCACGACAACGTACTGTCACCTTTCTCAAGTGATCTGAGCCACAGCGCTCACCTCGCGGAGCCGTCCAGTCCCCGATGTCAGACGCGATCGCCATCATGAGTCGGGTGACGGGACACGACGAGTTGCTGAGGCTGGTCGCCGAACGAGTGGCCCAGGAGTCATCGGCCGACCTGACCCGTGCCACCCCCGACCAGGTGCGAGAAGCGGAAACGGCCCTGGGATTCCCGCTGCCGCCCCTCCTCGCCCGCCTCTACCAGGAGGTCGGCAACGGCGGTTTCGGCCCCGACTACCAACTCCTGCCCCTGATCGGCGAAGGCCGCACCGTCGTGGGGTCGTACCAGGCCGAATACGTCCCCGGGCAATGGCCGTCCGGCGTCGTTCCCGTCCTCGACTGGGGCTGCGGAATGTACGCGGCGGTCGATTGCACCGACCCCCGAGGTCCCGTCCTCCTCTACGAACCCAACGCCGTCGAGGAGGACTGGAGCATCGCCTGGTACGAGGACGCCGAAAGCCTCGCCGCCTGGCTCCACGCCTGGCTCTCGGGAACCGGCTGGTACGAGGAGGAGATCATGATGAGCGAGGACGCCTCAGACCCGACCCCGTGGCCGCAGGCCGTAAACCGCCTGACCTGAACCTGCACACGACCTCTAAGGCGCGCCGCCATAGCAAGCGGCGATAGCGGCAGCCCGATCACGCAGCGAAGTGCGCAACCACTCAGGCCCCAGGGCCTCCGCACTACTAGCGAGCTGCCACAACGCCCACACGGCGTGCCTCTGGTCTTGAAAGGTCACCTCCAGCCGCACCCACCCATCGGGCTCGGCTTCTTCGGCGAGGACGGCCAGCGCGGTGCCGACCAGCTCGTCCCGCCGCGCCGGGTGCACCCGAACCAGCACGGCGACCTGGTCGCCCCCGGTCCGGAACCGCGTGCTGCGCTCCTGCCAGACCTGGTCCAGATCGACCTCTTCCGGCCGCTGGGCGGGTTCGTCGAGTTCCTCGGCGGCCAGGATCCGCGACAGCCGGTAGGTGCGGTCCTCGCCCGCCTTCCTCGCCAGCAGGTACCCCAGATCCCGAACGGTCACCAGACCGACCGGATCAACCGTCCGCCACTGCGGCGCCCCGCCCTTGGCCTCATAGCGGATGCGCAACTTGTGCCCGGCGAACACCGCACGCCGAACCTGAGCCACGACGGCTTCGGGCACCTCCTCGGCGTCCTGCCGCCGCGACAGAAGGTCGATCTCCGGATCGATGAGCAACCGCTGGGCCGCCCCCGCCGCAACGTCCCGATGGCCTTCAGGAAGCGCGTCGACCACCTTGAGCATGGCCGACGCCAGCGCCGACCCCAGCCCGAACGCCTGCGCCCCCCGCCGCGACCCGGCGATCAGCAGCGCCAGCGCCTCATCGTGGTTCAGCCCGGTGAGCTCCGTCTGGAAACCGGGCAGCAGCTCAAAACCGCCATGCCGCCCGCGCTCGGCGTACACGGGAACCCCGGCCGCCGACAGCGCCTCGATATCCCGCAGGACGGTCCGCGTGGACACCTCCAGCTCGCGAGCCAGCGTGGCCGCGGACAACCGGCCGCGCCGGCGCAGCAGCAGCACCAGCGAGACCAACCGGTCGGCACGCACACGAAAACCCTAGCGAATACATGACACAGGATGTCGTGATTGGTTGGCAGGCTCTCACCACATCGGCCACTGGAGCCGACGAACGTACTCCCAACGAACGGAGCCGCAGTGACCATAGAGCGAACGCCGGTCAACCCTTGGGCATGGTCGGTCGAGATGGGCTACAACCAGGGCGAGACCGTCTCCGGTGAGACCCGCACCCTCTACATCTCCGGCCAGACCGCGATGGACGCCGACGGCAAGCCCCAGCACCCCGACGACATGAAAGCACAGCTGACCCTGAGCCTCGACAACCTGGAGACCGTCCTGGACGAGGCCGGCATGACCCTGGAGAACCTCGTCCGGCTCAACGTCTACACCACCGACGTCGACCGCCTCTTCCAGCACTACGCCGTCCTGGCCTCCCGCCTCGCCACCGCCGGAGTAGCCCCGACCACCACAATGCTGGGCGTAACCCGCCTGGCACTCCCGCCCCTAATGGTCGAACTAGAAGCCACCGCCGTCGCCTAACCCCAAAACCAGAGGCCGACCCAGCCTTCTCCCGGGTCGGCCTCTACCCCACCACTGACATTTCTTCGCGCTTAACACTCGTCCGGTGAACGCCCGCGCGACCGAGGCGTACCCGCATTATGCGTGCCCTTCCGTGCATGTTCGAGTTCTGAGCCTTTGGGTCTTTGCCCTGAAGTGCGGCTACCTTGAAGGCTCGGATCCATGGGGTCAGCGGACGGCGGTGTGGGACGGTGGGGGCCGACCCGTGGGCGCTCAGCCGCTGGCGCGGGGTTCGCTGTCGTCCGGATCTGTCCACGCGCGCGCCTCAGCGAGCGTCGGTCGGGCTTGGTGGCGACGTGGTGGCACATGGCCCCTGGCCTGCGTGACCGTGTGTGTTCAGCGCTGCTGTAGTCGGCACGCCCAGCGGTCGCCGCCACGTACCACGGCGACCGTCCGATATGGTCACAATCTGGACGTTTTCGGCCGGTGACTTCGCTGTGCTGCCGACCGGGGCGTGACCGCGGGGGAGCAGCATGTTCGTGAAGGCTGGCCAGCATCTGGTTGGTGCGATAGTCGCCTGCTTGGCGTTCGTCGTCCAGAGCACCGTCATCTACGCCGGTCTGCTCGTGTGCGCAGTCGTCGCTGATGCGGACATTGGCGGTCCATTGGCCGGGCCTTTCCTGGTGCTCCTTGCCGGTGTGGTTGGCGTCGTCTTGCTGCCACTGCTGTTCTTGCCGGCCGGCGTCATCGGCGAGGTGGCCGCGAAGAGGGGACGTCTGCTCACCAAGTGGCTCGTCGCCACCGCAGTTGCCGGAGCCCTGGCCATGGTCTATGTGTTTCTTGCCGCCATGGTCACCGGTGTGGGCATTGCGCACTCTTTGCTGGCGAGCCTGATCGGGGCGCTCACAGTACTCGTCCCCACGGCGCTGTGCGTCAGTGTCTCCCACGGCGCGCTGAAGCTCATCCCGAGCACGCTGAGGAATGCCCACGGCTAGGGACACCGAGGTCCGCCCGTCCTGAAGGAGGCGCCCGAGACGCACTGCGCTGGATGCCTCAGGCGCTTTGGGAGCCGAACCATATGTCGATGTCCAGGCCGCCCTCGGCGCGGGCGTTGGCAGTGAGAGTGGCGTGGTGGGCTCGGACGACGGCATTCACGATGGCGAGGCCGAGACCGTAGCTGTCGCGGCGTCCGTGACGATCAGGTGCCAGCCTCTGGAAGGGGTGAAAGAGGCGCGGGATCTGGTCGCCGGGGACGACCGGTCCGCTATTGGTGACTCTGAGGACCGCCTGCGTGCCGGAGGTCCGTGTTGTGACCTCTACGTGGCCGCCGGCGTGGTTGTAGCGGATGGCGTTGTCGATGAGGTTGGTGACGAGGCTTTCGAGCAATTTCGGGTCCCCGGCCGTCACCGCGGGCGTCAGGTGCTCGGCGATGTTGATGCCTTGCTCCACCGCCTGGTCGCGGCGGCGGGCGAGGGCTCCTTTGACGACGTCGGCAAGGTCGAGGCGATCCCAGCCCCTCTGTGTCAGGCTCAGATGGGACACGAGGGGATGAAGTTCCCTAGCTGATGTAGACAGGGCGAGAACGGGTACTGAGCAGAGTGACGATGACCAGCCACGATCTTCCTTCCGGTGACGGGCCGCGGACCGGCCGGCCCAAGCGGCGGACCTTCAGTGCCGCCTACAAGTTGCGGATGGTCGAGGAGTACGACGCGGCCGAGCATGGCGACAAGGGCGCACTGCTGCGCCGTGAGGGACTTTATGAGTCCAGCGTTCAACTGTGGCGCCGGCAGCGCGACGCCGGTGAACTGACCGCTGCGGGAACGAGCCGCCCGGCCGCCAAGAAGGAGAAGACGCCGGAGCAGGCCGAGTTGGAGCAGTTGCGCAAGGAGAAGGCGCGGCTGGAGCGGCAGAACGCCGCCATGGCCAGAAAACTCAAGCAGACCGAGGCCGCCCTGGACATCATGGGAAAAGGTATCGCGCTCTTGGAAACAATGTCCGAGAGCGCGGACACCGAGAATTCGTGACCCGCTGCCGCCACGAAACCCTTTCCCTGCTGGTCGAGCATCTGCCGATTCGCTTCGCGTGCGCATTGTCGGGTGTGCCGCGCAGCAGTTTCTACCGACGGCGGAACCCGGCGCCGGGAAACAGTGAGCCGGCGGAGCGGCCGGCGCCGCCGAACGCGCTGAGCGAGAGCGAACGGGCCGAACTGGTCGAGATGCTCAACAGCGACCGGTTCGCCGACAAGGCACCCCGACAGGTGTGGGCTGCGCTGCTGGACGAGGGGGTGTACCTGGCGTCGGTGTCGACGATGTACCGGGAACTACGCAGGCGTGACCAGGTCCGGGAGCGGCGCGCCCACGCCCGGCACCAGGCGCGCACCAAACCGTATCTGGCCGCGCACGCCCCCAACCAGATATGGAGTTGGGATATCACGAAACTGCCAGGTCCGGGGCCACGCCAGTTCTATGACCTGTATGTGATGCTCGACATCTTCTCCCGCTACGTCGTGCACTGGGAGATCCACCTGCGCGAGTCAGGTGAGCTGGCCGAGCAGTTCATGCAGAACTCGTTCGCCGCCAACGGCGGGATCGTGCCCGGCACCATCCATTCCGACAACGGGACCTCGATGACCTCCAAGCCGGTGACGGCACTACTGGCAGACCTGGACATCATCAAGTCCCACTCCCGCCCGAAGGTGAGCAACGACAACCCCTACAGCGAGGCGCAGTTCAAAACCTTGAAGTACTGCCCGGTGTTCCCTGCCAGGTTCACCTCGCTCGACGAGGCCGAGACGTTCTGCCACCATTTCTTCGACTACTACAATCACCGGCATTACCACGCCGGGATCGGGCTCCACACGCCGTTCACCATGCATATCGGCACCGCACAGGCGATCCAGCACAACCGAGCCGCCACGATCGCAGCGTTCCGCGCGGCCAACCCGCGACGGTTCACCCAGCCGCCCACGCTGCCCAAGATCCCCACAGTCGCGCAGATCAACCGACCCGACGAAGACCCCACCGACCCGAGCAGCTCTGACCAGGAGAAACAGGCCGCCTAACGATCACTGGCCCCTGTCCCGTTTGACTTGACACCTACCGAGCGGGCGACGCCGCGCTCGCTGGTGGCCAGGGCGAGCAGTGCTTGGACGAGCCGCTCCTGGTGTTCGCCGAGGGCGAGGGCCTCCCGGCAGGCCGAGCGCAGGGTGTCGGTGTCGGTATCGGGGTTGGCGAGGGCGACTTCGAGGAGGGTGCGCTGGCCGGCCAGCGGGGTGCGCAGTTCGTGGGAGGCGTTGGCGAGGAAGTGGCGTTGGGCGTCGAAGGAGGCCTGGAGGCGAGCGAACAGGTCGTCGAGGGTGTGGCCCAGTTCGGTCAGCTCGTCCGTGGGGTCGCCGAGGTCGAGACGCCGGTGGAGGTCGCCGGCGGAGATGATCCTGGCGGTGGCGGTGATGGTGCGCAGCGGGCGCAGGAACCGGCCGGCGACGAACCAGCCGAGAGCCAGGGCGACGGGAACCAGAATGATCAAGGCGATGGCGGAGCCGGTGAGGAGCTGGGCCAGGCTGATCCCGCGCCCTGCTCCGGTGGTCACGCCCGATGAGGGGCGTCCCCTAGGTGTGGCCGCATCGACGCTGACGAGCGGGACGAGCACCAGGACGAGGACGAAGCCACCGGCGGCGTAGACGCCGGCTGCGTAGGCGAGCGCGAGCCGTGTCCGCAGGGAGCTTCTGGCGATCTGCCGGACGGTCATGGCGGTCCGATGCGGTAGCCGCCCTCGCGGACGGTCTCGATCACGGGCGGTTCGCCGAGCTTCGTCCGCAACCGGTGCATGGTGTGCTTGACGGCGCTGCTGAAGGGGTCGGCCGCTTCGTCCCAGACGCGTTCGAGCAGTTCCTCAGCGGAGATGACCAGGCCGGGCGCGGCGAGCAGGCATTCGAGCAGGGCGAATTCCTTCGGGCTCAATTGCAGGCGCCGGCCTGCCCGGAACGCGGTGCGGCGGGCCGGATCGAGAGTGATGTCCCCGCTTTCCAGAGTGGGCGGGAGCGGCGGGGTGGCGCGGCGCGCCAGCGCACGGACGCGGGCGACCAGTTCGGCGAACGCGAAGGGTTTGGGCAGGTAGTCGTCGGCGCCGAGGCTGAGCCCGTCGACGCGGTCCTCGACCGTGCCGGAGGCGGTGAGCATCAGGACCCGGGTCTCGCAGCGGCCGTGGGCGAGGCGCCGGCAGACCTCGTCTCCGTGGACGCCCGGCAGGTCCCGGTCGAGGATCACCACGTCGTAGCGGGTGACGGCCAGGCGGTCGAGAGCGGCGGTTCCGTCGAGGACGACGTCGACGGCCATGCCCTCGTGACGCAGCCCCGTCCCGAGGGAGCGGGCGAGGACCTCGAAGTCCTCGACGACGAGGATCCTCACCGCCGCGCACCGCCGGTCGTCGTGCCCGCTGGGCGGCTGCCGGGTCGAAGGGCCATGCCCTGACGATGCCAGATCCCCGGTCTCAGCCCGGTCGCGGCCGCTGCGACCGGGCTGGAACCAGGTGCCGCGTACAACCGTCGGCATGATCGCACTGCGAACCGCAAGCGCGCCACGATGAGCGCCCCGGGGATCGTCGTCGCCGGACTGCGTAAGAGGTATGGTTCGGCGCTCGCTCTCGACGGCATGTCCTTCACCGTCCGCCCGGGTGTGGTGACCGGACTGATCGGGCCGAACGGTGCCGGGAAGTCCACCACGATGCGAGTGATCCTCGGCCTGGATTCGGTCGATGAGGGCACTGCGCTCATCGGCGGGAAGCCATACCGCAGTCTCCGGTGTCCGCTGAATCATGTCGGTTCGCTGCTGGACGCCTCGGCGCTGCACACCGGCCGCAGCGGACGCGACCACCTGCTGTGGCTGGCGCACTCGCAGGGCCTGGACGCGCGGCGGGTGATGCAGGTGATCGAGCAGGTCGGCCTGGCCTCCGCCGCCCGGCGCAAGGCCGGAGGCTACTCGCTCGGCATGCGGCAGCGGCTCGGGATCGCCGCGGCCCTGCTGGGCGACCCGCCGGTCATCATGCTCGACGAGCCGTTCAACGGCATGGACCCCGACGGCATCGTCTGGATGCGCGGCCTCCTGCGGTCCCTGGCCGCCCAGGGCCGCGCCGTGCTGGTCTCCAGCCACCTCATGAGCGAGGTGCAGGACACGGCCGATCATCTCGTCGTGGTCGGACGCGGGAAGGCCATCGCCGACGCGGGCGTGGCCGACCTGATCGCCGCCGCCTCCGGGAACCGGGTGACCGTGCGGACCACGGCCGGGACGCACGCGATGAGGGTGCTCGCGCATGCCGGCGCGACCGGCGCGGCCGGCCGCGACACCATCACCGTTTCGGGGTTGCCCGCGGACCGGGTCGCCGCACTGCTCAACGAGGGCGCGGTGCCGTTCTCCGAGATATCGGCACACCGCGCCACCCTTGAGGACGTCTACCTGGACCTCACTCGCGAGGCCGTCGAATTCCGTGCCACGTCCACGGAGGTGACACGGTGACTCCTGCCGTGACGTCTCATCGACATGGCCAACGCACCGACCGGGACGGTTTCGTCCAGGTGCTCCACGCGGAATGGACCAAATTCCGGACCGTCCGCGCCTGGCTGATCGGCATGGTGGCCGCCACCTTGCTGTTGCTGCTGTTCGCCGTGCTCACCGGAATGAGCAGCGATCAGAAGGGTGCGCCGCCCGTTCCGACCGGACCGGGCGGTAAACCGGTCTCCGACAGTTTCTACTTCGTGCACCAGCCGCTTTCCGGAAACGGCAGCATCACCGTCTCGGTCTCCTCGCTCAAGAGCGGCATTCCCGAGGGGCCGGGGAATCTGCGGCCCGGTACCGTGCCGTGGGCGAAGGCCGGCCTCATCGTCAAGCAGGGCATTCACCAGGGATCGTCCTATGCGGCGATCATGGTCACCGGCGGCCACGGCGTGCGAATGCAGGACGCCTACGTCAACGACAGGCCCGGCCTGCCCGGCCCTGTCTCCGCCGAGTCCCCTCGCCGACTGCGGCTGGACCGCTCGGGCGACACGATCACCGGCTACGCCTCCACCGACGGCGCGCACTGGACCAAGGTGGGGACCGTACAACTAAGCGGACTCGGACCAACTGCGCAAGTCGGGCTGTTCGTAGCGTCTCCACCCGCCCTGGACGGCATGGGCACGGCCGGCAGCGTGTCGACCGCCGTCTTCGACGCCCCTCGTCTCCGGGGAGGCTGGGTCCATGCAAGATGGACCGGCGACCAGGTGGGCCCCGAATCCCCCAGTTTCGCCGGCTATCCGGAGGACACGTCCGGTTCGGTCACGGGATCCGACGGCCGGCTCACGGTGACCGGTGCCGGCGACATAGCCCCCGCCACCCGCGAGACCCTGCCGACCGGCGGCACCCTCCGGGACATCCTCACCGGCACGTTCGCCGCGCTCATCGCGGTGATCGTCGTGGGGGCGCTGTTCATCACCACGGAATACCGGAGCGAGATGATCCGCCTCACCCTGGCCGCGAGCCCGGGGCGGAGCCGGGTGCTGGCGGCCAAGGCGATCGTGTTGTGGGCCGTCACCTTCGTCGCCGGGCTGCTGGGGACGGTCATCGCGACTCCGCTCGGTGAACGGCTCGCCCAGGACAACGGCGTCTACATCTTCCCGGTGCCGTTCTCGACAGAACTGCGAGTGGCATTCGGAACCGCGGCGCTGCTCGCGACCGCCTCGGTCCTGGCCCTCTCGGCCGGCGCCATCTTCCGGCACAGCGCCGCCGCTGTCACCACCGTCGTCCTGGCCATCGTGCTGCCCTACATCTTGAGCGCCATTCCGTTCATGCCGGCGAGCGCGGCGGAATGGCTGACCCGGGTGACACCGGGAGCGGCCTTCGCCGTCCAGCAGACGCTCGTGGAGTATGACCAAGTAGCAAGCCACTACACACCGTACAACGGCTATTACCCGCTAGCGCCGTGGGCCGGATTCGCCGTCCTCGCCGCGTACGCGATCGTGAGCCTTTTCGCGGCGGCCGTCCTGCTCAGCAGGAGGGACGCATGAAACTCGCGCTGCACGCGGAATGGACGAAGATGCGAACCGTCGCCGGCCCGCTGTGGCTGCTGCTCGCCACCGTCGCGACGACGGTGGCCCTGAGCGCAGGCGCGACCTCGATGGTGAACTGCACGGCCAACGGCTGCGGCGGTGACACGACCAGGCTGACCCTCGTAGGCGCCTACCTCGGCCAGGCGCCGATCGCCATCCTGGCGGTGCTGATCACGACCGGAGAGTACGGCTCGGGCATGATCCGCACGACCCTGACGGCGGTGCCCAGGCGGCTGACAGTCCTGGCGGCCAAGGCCGTCGCTCTCACCGGCGCCGTGGCCGCCGGCGGAACCACCGCCGTCCTCGGAGCGGTGCTCGCCGCCCGGCTCATCCTGCCCGACGTCGGCGACCGGGCCCTGTCCCTGTCCAACGGCCCGACCCTGCGCGCGGTCTGCGGGACCGTCCTCTACCTGATCCTGATCGGCCTTCTCAGCCTCGGCGTCGCCACCGCGGTGCGCGACTCCGCCACCGGCATCGGCGTCGTCCTCGGCCTGCTCTACATCGTCCCGATCCTCTCCCAGACGATCGGCGACCCGAGCTGGCAGCGCCTGCTGCAGAAGATCGCACCGATGAGCTCCGGCCTCGCCATCCAGGCCACAACCGATCTCAGGAGCCTGCCCATCGGCCCCTGGGCCGGCCTCGGCGTGACCGCCGCCTGGACCACCGCGACGCTCCTGGCCGGCGGCCTCCTACTGCACTCACGCGACGCCTGAAAACGAGAAGAGCCTGACCGGAGCCTGCTCCGATCAGGCCCTTGACCTGCGGTTCGTTGGTGGAGCTGAGGGGATTTGAACCCCTGACCCCCTCGATGCGAACGAGGTGCGCTACCGGACTGCGCTACAGCCCCAACGACTCCGTAAGGTTAGCAAACATCGGGGGGTGCTCGCGCATCGGTTACTCGCCGACGGCTCGGCGGTCGTCGGCGTACTGGTCGAAGACCTCGTCGGGGGTGAGGAGTTCGATGACTTCGGCGGGTTCGGCCTCTTCGGCGGCGCGGCGGGCCTCGCGGACGCGGGCCGCGGCGGCGCGGGCGGCGGCGGCCTCGGCGGCGGCGAGGTGGCGGGCGGCGTCCATGCCGACGGCCACGCGGAGCAGGGCCAGGTGGCCGGTCAGGAGGGCGGCCGGGGGCAGGGTGACCCACCAGGGGGCGACGCCGGAGGCGACGACCGCGGCGGCGGTGACGAGGAGGGCGGCGAGGCCCGTGGTGCGGCGGCGGCGCCGGGCGATGACGGTGGCGCGGGACACGCGGCGGCGGGGTTCGGGGGCCGCGGTGTCCTCCGCGGGCTCCTCGGCCGCTTCGTCGCGCTTGTGGAGCAGGCGGGAGATCCCGGTCGCCTCGGTGTCGCGGCGCAGCCACATGGGCACGAGGACGACCGCCCAGACGGCGACGATGGCGAGGTACAGAACGGTGCTGCTCACCGGCCCCACCGCCCCAGGGCACGCTCAGTAGGCGGGCCGACTTTCGGCGCGCGAACGTGCAATGGGAGCAGGGTCACGCCCCGCACGGTACGAGGGCCTGTCAGAGGTTGACGAGCATAAGGGGCGGTGTGTCGCGAGATCGATCTCGCCGTTACTCTCCGTTTGCCCGGCCTTCTCGTTCGCAGGATTCTTACGGTGGAAAGTCACGGGCGGCTCAGCCGCCGCGGGGAAATGCCTGTTTGCGGTCGGCGAGCCAGCGGGCGCGCAGGCCGCCGGGGACGTCCTCGACGGTGAGGGCGTAGCAGATGTGGTCGCGCCAGGCGCCGTCGATGTGAAGGTGGCGGCGCCGAATTCCCTCTTCGCGGAATCCGAGCTTTTCGACGACGCGGCGGCTGGCGGTGTTCTCCGGGCGGATATTCGCTTCGAGGCGGTGCAGGCCGACGGTGAAGAAACAGTGGTCGACGGCGAGGGCGACGGCGGTGGGAATGACGCCGCGTCCGGCCACTCGCTTGTCGACCCAGTAGCCGATCTGCGCGGAGCGGGCCGACCCCCAGACGATCGCGCCGATGGTGAGCTGGCCGGCGAAATCGTCGTCGTGGGTGACGACCCAGGGCAGGGCGAGGCCCTGGCGGGCCTCGCGGCGCATGGTGTGCACCATGCTGACGTAGGGCCCAAGGCCGCTGCGGAACAGCGGCGTCTCGGGGTTGGTGGGCTCCCAGGGGCGGAGCCAGTCGGCGTTGCGGACGCGCAGTTCACGCCAGGCGGCGGCGTCGCGGTGCCGCAGGGGGCGCAGCCCGACGGGACCCTCGGTCAACGTGACCGGCCATCCCCGTAGACGTTCCACGGTTCCATGATTCCCTTGTCGGACGTCTGGACGCCATCAATTCTCGCCGAGAATTCGGGCACCCGGGACGTTCTTCACACTCGGCGCCCCTGCTTCATGACCCAGTCGATCCGGAGGTCGTCGTCCAGGACGATCAGGTCGGCGTCCTTGCCGGGTTCGAGGGAGCCGGTGCGGTCGTCGAGGCCGAGTGCGCGGGCGGGGACGAGGGACGCGGCGCGGGAGGCGTCCTCGATCGGCAGGCCGAGGCTGGTGACGGCGAGATGGAACGCGTCCGCCATCGTGATCGTGCTGCCGGCGATGGACGTCCCGCCGGCGAGGACGGCGCGGCCGTCGCGGACCTCGACGTCCATGACGCCGAGGCGGTAGGCGCCGTCGCCCATCCCGGTGGCGGCCATGGCGTCGGTGATCAGCGCGACGCGGGGGGTGGCGGCGAACGCCAGCCGGGCCACGGCGGGCTCCACGTGGACGCCGTCGTTGATCAGCTCGACGGTGACCCGGGGATCGTTCAGCGCGGCGGCGATCGGCCCGCCCTCGCGGTGGTGCAGCGGCCGCATGGCGTTGAACAGGTGCGTGGCGACGCGGGCGCCGGCGTCGAACGCGGCGCGGACGGTGGCGCCGTCGGCGTCGGTGTGGCCGACGGCGGCGATGGCGCCGGCGGCGACGGCGTCCCGGACGAGGTCGAGCCCGCCCGGCAGCTCCGGCGCGATGGTGATCATGCGCAGGTGGCCGCGGCCGAGCCGGGCGAGCCGCTGGAACTCGGCGGGGTCGGGGTCGCGCAGCAGCGCCGGGTCGTGGGCGCCGCAGCGGTCGTGGGACAGGTAGGGGCCCTCCAGGTGGATCCCGGCGATCAGGCCGTCCGCGGCGAGGTCGGCGAGGCTCGCGACGGCGTCGGCGAGCTCGCGGGCGTCGCCCGTGACCAGGCTCGCCATCGTGGTCGTGGTGCCGTGCGCGAGGTGGAAGGACACGGCGCGCTGGGCGTCGTCGGGGCGCTGGTAGGACACGCCCGCGCCGCCGTGGACGTGCATGTCCACGAAGCCGGGGACGACGTGGCGCCCGGCAAGGTCGATCTTCTCGCCCGCGCCCGCGGTGGCGATCCTGCCGTCGGCGATGTGCAGGTCCCCGTGCCGGACGCCGTCCGGCATGACGATGCGGGCGTTGGCCAGGGTCAGCCCGGGGGCCGGCTTCGACATGGGACTCCTTCGCTGCGCGCCTCTGATCGTTGCTGATTGTTCCATCGCCGCAACGAGCAGGTAAGACCAGGGGAGTGCAGGGCTAGAATCCTCGGATGACCTTCGCCCCGGACGCGCCCGCCGGAAGGGGGGCCGGTGTGACCCGGCACGAGCGCTGGAACGCGCTGCTCGAACTGCTCGCCGACGCGGGCCGGCTGACGGTCGAGGAGGCGGCCCGGCGGATGGGGGTGTCGGCCGCGACGATCCGCCGCGACTTCGACCAGCTCGCGCAGCAGCAGATGCTGACCCGCACCCGCGGCGGCGCCGTGGCGCAGAGCGTCAGCTACGACCTGCCGCTGCGCTACAAGGCGGCGCGGCACGCGTCGGAGAAGCAGCGGATCGCGGCGGCGACCGCCGAGCTGGCCGTGCCCGGGTCGATCATCGGGCTGAACGGCGGGACGACGACCTCGGAGGTCGCCCGGGTCCTGGCCACCCGCGCCGACCTGCACGCCGAGGGGGCGACGCCGGCGCTGACGATCGTGACGAACGCGCTGAACATCGGCAACGAGCTGGCCGTCCGGCCGCATGTGAAGATCGTGCTGACCGGCGGGGTGCCGCGCCCGCAGTCCTACGAGCTGACCGGGCCGCTGGCCACCGGGCTCTTCGACCAGGTGACGCTGGACGTGGCGATCATCGGGGTGAACGGGGTGGACGCCCGGCACGGCGCGACCTGCCACAACGAGGGCGAGGCCGACGTGAACCGGCTGATGGCCGAGCGCGCCGAGCAGGTCGTCGTGGTGGCGGACGGCTCCAAGGTCGGGCACCGGGCGTTCGCCCGGATCTGCGCCGTCGGCGACATCGACGTCCTGGTCACCGACAAGACGGTGCCGGACGCGGAGGTCGCGGCCTTCACCGAGGCCGGCGTCCGCGTGATCCGGGCCTAGCGAGGCGATCAGGGCCTGGCGAGCCCTCAGGAGAGCGCCAGCAGGTGCAGGGCGAGCCGCGCGGAGCCGGCGCCGTCCTGTTCGGCGATGGCCAGCGCGGTGGGGACGTCCAGGTCGTCCAGCAGCGCCTGCGTGACGGCCTCCTCGGCGGTGGCGGACGAGGGGCGCCGCCCGGCGGCGGTGTGGAGCCGGTCC
This sequence comes from Actinomadura sp. NAK00032, assembly GCF_013364275.1. Lineage (NCBI taxonomy): Bacteria > Bacillati > Actinomycetota > Actinomycetes > Streptosporangiales > Thermomonosporaceae > Actinomadura > Actinomadura sp. NAK00032. The sequence continues at coordinate 1,678,595 of NZ_CP054932.1, forward strand.
AGGACGGCCGCGGCCTCGTCGAGGGCCTCCGGGGTGTAGTCCCAGGCGTCCCGCCACGGCGTGCTGATGAGCATGAGCCGGACGGCGACGGCCGGGTGGTCCGGGACGAGCTCGGACACCAGCACCAGGTTCCCGGTGGACTTGGCCATCTTCTCGCCGTCCCGGCGGACCACGCCCACGTGCAGCCAGGCGCGGGAGAAGGGCCGCACGCCGGTGAGCGCCTCGGCCATGGCGGCCTCGTAGGCGTGGTGGGGGAAGCACAGGTCGGCGCCGCCGGCGTGCAGGTCGACGGCCGGGCCGAAGACGGTCATGGCCATCGCGGCGCACTCGGCGTGCCAGCCGGGGCGGCCGGGGCCCCACGGGCTGGGCCAGGCGGGCTCGCCCGCGCGCGACGGCCGCCAGACGGCGACGTCGAACGGGTGCTCCTTGCCGGGGTCGCCGGGTTCGTCGCCGTACTCGGCCATCAGCGCGCGGGCCTCCTCGCCGCCGAGCCCGACCCGTCCGGGGATGTCGGCGCCGCGGAAGCGCACCGCGCCGTCCCGCAGGTAGGCGTGGCCGGACGTGAGGAGTCCCCGCGCGAGCGCGATGACCTCCCGGACGTGGTTGTGGGCGCGCGGCTGGTGGTCGACGGCGTGGACGCCGAGCACGTCGAGGTCGCGTTCGAAGTAGTACTGCTGGACGGCGGCGAAGCTGTCGTAGGGGCTGCCGGCGCGGTGCGCGGCCCGGTCGAGCACGTCGTCGACGTCGGTGACGTTGCGGCAGACGCGCACGGTGCCGCCGGCGTGCCGCAGGACGCGGGCGGCGATGTCGGCCCAGACGAAGGTGCGGGCGTGGCCGAGGTGGGTCGCGTCGTATGGGGTGATGCCGCAGACGTACATGCGGGCGGGTCCGGCGACGGGCAGCGGGCGGCCGCCGAGCCGGAGGGTGCGGTCGGGCGCGCCTGTGCCGCCTGCGGGCATGCCGGCGTCGCCGGTCACGGGTGCGGTGGAATCCACGGGAACGCGTTCCTCACGCTGGTCGGGAGGCCCGGGGGCCCTGGCACTCGATGGGTTTCCTCCCAGTGTGCGAAGAATGCGGTAAAGGTAGAACCCCCGGCGTTCCCGCGCTTGGCGACCTCCCCGCCCCCCGGGCATGCCGAACCTGAAAGGTCCCGTCTAACGTGCCGGTGATCAGGGAAGACCCCCGTTGGGCGGGCCTCGCCGTTCGCTCGCGAAGGGACCATGGACGATTGCCCTGGGGCAACGAGTGCGGTCGGAGGACGCCATGACCGGCAGCGGGGAGCGCGTCGGCGATCCGCCGGACACGGGGGCGCCGCCCGCCGCCGAGCGGGCCGCGCGCCCGCGGCGGCTGCCCTTCGACGCCGCCGCGCTGAAGGCGGCGCGGGCGCTGGTCGTCGAGGCCGCGGCCGAGGCCGGGCTCGACGAGGACCGGGTCCAGGACGCCGAGCTCGTCGCCAGCGAGCTGACCGCCAACTCCGTGGAGCACGGCGGCGGCACCGGCGTGCTGTGGATCTGGCACGACGCCACCCACCTCGTCATCGAGGTGAGCGACGCGGGCTACATCGCCGACCCGCTGGCGGGCAAGCGGCCCGTGCCGCCCGACTCGATCGGCGGACGGGGGCTGCTGCTCGTCCATAAGCTCGCCGATTTCGTCCGCATCCGGACAGAACCCGGCAGAACCGTCATCAGGGTCTACTTCACCCGCGCGATGATGTGATCATGACGGAGATCTCAGCGCAGGGCTATGGACCGGACCACGCGTCGCCGTTCACCTTCGGGCTGCACCACGTGCAGATCGCGATCCCGCCCGGCAGCGAGGACGCCTGCCGCGCGTTCTACGTGGACGCCCTCGGCATGAAGGAGATCGTGAAGCCGCCGGTGCTGGCCGCGCGGGGCGGGCTCTGGGTGCGCGCGGACGCGCTGGAGATCCATCTCGGCGTCGAACAGGACTTCCGCCCGGCCCGCAAGGCGCATCCCGGCATCCGCGTCGGCGACCTGGACGCCCTCGCCGAACGGCTGGCGGAGCACGGCACCGAGGTGGCCTGGGATGACGACTTCCCAGGCCACCGCCGTTTCTACGCCTTCGACAACCTGGGCAACCGGCTGGAGTTCCTGCAGCGGGACGGCACGCGCCCCGAGTGGTGACCGGCCGCCGCGGCGGTCAGGAGGCGGGGAAGGACCCGGCGGGGAAGGGCCCGGCGCGGCCGAGCAGCGCCTGCACGGGGCTGTCCAGCCGCTCGCTCAGCCAGGCCGCCGTCTCCGTCACCGGGGCCGCCTGGACGCCGGTCCGGACGCCCATCCGGTCCAGCGCGTAGACCAGGTCCTCGGTCGCGATGTTGCCGGTCGCGGCGGGCGCGAACGGGCAGCCGCCGAACCCGCCGGTGCTCGCGTCCAGCGCGCTCACCCCGTGGTCGAGCGCGGTCAGCGCGTTCGCGTAGCCGGTGTTGCGCGTGTTGTGGAAGTGGCAGCGCAGCGGCACACCGGGCGCGATCTCGGCGGCGCCGGTCAGCAGCGCCCGCACCTGCGTCGGGACGCCGACGCCGATCGTGTCGGCCAGCGCGATCTCGTCGGGCTCGCTCTCGGCGATCCGCCGCACCAGGTCGAGGACGTGCTCGGCCGGCACCTCGCCCTCGAACGGGCAGCCGAAGGACGCCGCGATCGTGACGCTGCGGAACAGCCCGGCGGCCCGCGCGTCGGCGGCGATCCGCGCCCAGTTGGCCAGCCCCTCCTCGACCGAGCAGCCCTGGTTGCGGCGGCTGAACTCGTCGGTCGCCACGACCACCACGTTGACCTCGTCCACGCCGGCGGCCAGCGCCCGGTCGAGGCCGCGCGGGTTCAGGACGAGGCCCGCGTAGCGCACCCCGTCCGCCCGGGGGACGCGCTCCATCACGGCCTCCGCGTCGGCCATCTGCGGGACGCGCTTGGGATTGACGAAGCTGACCGCCTCGATCCGCCGCAGCCCGGCGGCGACGCTCCGCTCGATGAGCCGCACCTTGTCGGCGGTGGGCAGGATCGCGGCCTCGTTCTGCAGGCCGTCCCTGGGCCCCACCTCGATGACTTCGACGTCCGCCATGGGCCCTTCCCTTGTATGCAATCTGTCGACATGCCGAGAATCGGCCAGGTAGAACCCTTGTGTCAAGCGACCGAAATGCTTATCTTGCATGCAATCGACCGCTGAGGAGGTTCGGATGGTCCGTGCCGTGGACCGTGTGTACACACGGCTGCGCGCCGACATCCTGGACGGCGTCCACCCGCCCGGGGCACGGCTCGGCGAGGCCGAGCTGGCCGAGCAGACCGGCTCCAGCCGGACGCCGGTCCGGGAGGCGCTGCGCCGGCTGGAGGTCGAGGGGCTGGTCGAGGTGCTGCCGCACCGCGGCGCCCGCGTCCCCGACTGGACGCCGGAGGACCTGGAGGAGATCTACGACCTGCGGATGCTGCTGGAGGGCGCCGCCGCGCGGCGGGCCGCCACGCGCATCGAGCCGAAGGACGTGGACCGCATGGACGAGCTGTGCGGCCTCATGGAGCGGGCGGCGGGCCCCGGCGACGGCCAGGACCTCGACCGCGTCGCGGAGCTGAACGCCGAGTTCCACGGCATCGTCCGCGCGGCGGCGGCGAGTGCTCGGCTGGTGTCGATGCTCAACGCCGTCGTCCAGCTCCCGCTGGTGATGCGCACGTTCCACCGGTACTCGCCGGACGACCTGGCCCGCAGCTCCGCGCACCACCGGGAGCTGGCCGCCGCGCTGCGGGCGGGCGACGGCACCTGGGCCGAGTCGGTGATGCGGGCCCACGTGCTCGCGGCCAAGGCCGTGCTCCTCCGCGCCCCCGACCCCTCCCACGACGACACCGAAACGAGGATCCGCTAGATGTCAACGCACGACGGCGCCGCTCAGGACGCCCGGGGACCGCTCGCCGACCTGCGCGTGGTGGAGATGGGGCAGTTGCTCGCCGGCCCCTTCTGCGGCCAGCTGCTCGGCGACTTCGGCGCCGAGGTGATCAAGCTGGAGTCGCCGGGCGCGGGCGACCCGATGCGCCAGTGGGGACGGGAGAAGCCGCACGGCAAGTCCCTGTGGTGGCCGGTGGTCGCGCGCAACAAGAAGTCGGTGACGTGCAACCTGCGCACCGCCGAGGGCCAGGACCTGGCGCGGCGGATCATCGGGCAGGCGGACATCGTCGTGGAGAACTTCCGCCCCGGCACGCTGGAGCGCTGGGGCCTGGACTTCGACTCGCTCCGCGAGGCGAACCCGGGGCTGATCCTCGTCCGCGTGTCCGGTTTCGGGCAGAGCGGTCCCTACGCGCCGCGCGCCGGATACGGGTCGATCGGCGAGGCGATGGGCGGCATCCGGTACGTGACGGGCGACGCGGAGAACCCGCCGTCCCGCGCGGGCATCTCGCTCGGCGACTCCCTCGCCGCCGTGTTCGCCACGATCGGCGCGCTCGTCGCCGTCCACCACCGGAGCAACACCGGCCGGGGCCAGATCGTCGACTCGGCGATCTACGAGGCGGTGCTGGCGATGATGGAGTCGCTGCTGCCCGAGTGGGCCGTGGCGGGCTACCAGCGCGAGCGCACCGGCTCGGTGCTGCCGAACGTGTCGCCCAGCAACGTCTACCCGACCGCGTCCGGCGAGATGATCCTGATCGCCGCCAACCAGGACACCGTGTTCGGACGCCTCGCGAAGACCATGGGCCGCCCCGAGCTGGCCGAGGACCCGCGCTTCGCCGGGCACGCCGACCGGGGCCGCAACATGGCCGAGCTGGACGAGCTGATCTCCGCCTGGTCGGCGACGCTCGGCACCGAGGCCCTGCTGGAGACGCTCCACGAGGGCGGCGTCCCCGCCGGGCGCATCTACACCGCCAAGGACATGTTCGACGACCCGCACTTCGCGGCCCGCGAGGCCATCGTGCGGCTCGTCCACCCCGACTTCGGGGAGCTCCCGATGCACAACGCATTCCCCAAGCTCAGCGAGACGCCGGGATCGGTGCGGCACGCCGGTCCGGCGCTCGGTGAGCACAACAGGGAGGTGTACGGCGGCCTCCTGGACCTCGGAGAAGAAGAGATCGCCGCGCTGGCCGAGCGCGGAGCCATCTAGAGCAGGTACGGCATCGGGAGACCGACATGGGTTATCGCCTAGGCGTCGATGTAGGAGGCACGTTCACCGACGTGCTGCTGGTGGACGAGGAGACCGGCGTCAGCCACCGCGCCAAGACGGCGTCCACTCCGGCTGACCAGTCCGAGGGCGTCCTCAACGGCATCCGCAAGGTGTGCCGGGACGCGGGGATCGAACCGGCCGAGGTCGCGCACGTGCTGCACGGCACCACGGTCGCGACCAACGCGATCCTCCAGGGCAGGGGAGCGCGGGTCGGGCTCGTCACGACCGAGGGGTTCCGGCAGGTGCTGCAGATCGGCCGATCGTTCGTGCCGGGCGGGCTGGCCGGCTGGATCATCTGGCCGAAGCCGGAGCCGCTGGCCCGGCTGGAGCACACCGTGGAGATCCCCGGCCGGATCACGGCGGACGGGGAGGTCGTCACCCCGCTGGACGAGGACCGGGCCCGCGCGGCGCTGCGCCGGCTGGCCGGGGCCGGGATCGAGGCGCTGACCGTCTCGCTCATCAACTCGTACGCCGACGACGCGCACGAGCGGCGGGTCGCGGAGCTGGCGGCCGAGGAGCTGCCGGGCGTGCCGGTGTCGCTGTCCAGCCACGTCCTGCCGGAGATGCGGGAGTACGAGCGGACCGTCACGACCGTGGCGAACAGCTACGTGCAGCCGGAGGTCGCCCGGTACGTCGGCAACCTCGACCGGTCGCTGACCGGCAGCGGGATCGCGGCGCCGCTCGCGGTGCTGCGCAGCGACGGCGGCCTCACGCGGGCCGACAAGGCGGCCGAGGACCCGGTGTCGCTGCTGCTGTCCGGCCCGGCGGGCGGGGTGACCGGCGCGGTGTGGTTCGCCGAGCAGGCCGGGTTCCCCGACTTCCTCACCTTCGACATGGGCGGGACGTCCACGGACGTCGCGCTGGTGCTCGGCGGCCGTCCCCGGATCGGCCGGGAGACGAGCGTCGGCGACCTGACCGTCCGGGCGACCAGCGTGGACGTCCGCACGGTCGGCGCGGGCGGCGGCTCGATCGCGCACGTCCCCGAGCTGACGAAGGCGCTGCGGGTCGGCCCGCAGTCGGCGGGCGCCGACCCCGGCCCCGCCGCCTACGGCACCGGCGGCACCGACCCGACGGTCACCGACGCGAACGTGGTCCTCGGCTACCTGCCGACGGAGCTCGCGGGCGGGGAGATCTCGCTGGACGTCGAGGCCGCCCGCAAGGCGGTCGGCACCGTCGCCGAGGCGATGGGCCTGCCGAGCGTCGAGGCCGCCGCGGCGGGGATCATCGACATCGTCAACGAGAACATGCTGGGCGCGCTGCGGCTGATCAGCGTCCAGCAGGGTTTCGACCCGCGCGAGTTCGCGCTGATGTCGTTCGGCGGCGCGGGTCCGCTGCACGCCAACGCGCTCGGCCGGCTGACCGGCTCCTGGCCGGTGATCGTGCCGCCGTCGCCGGGCGTGCTGTGCGCCTACGGGGACGCGACGACCTGCGCCCGCGACGAGAGCGCCCGCACGATGGTGCGCCGCTTCTCCACCCTCGACGACACCGAGCTGCGCGCCGCGCTCGCCGAGCTGGCCGACGCCGCCGCCGGGCGGCTGGAGGCCGAGGGCGTCCCGCGCGGCAGCCAGACCGCGACGTACCAGTTCGACCTGCGCTACCACGGGCAGGGCTTCGAGATCCCCGTCGAGGTCGGCCGGGCGACCGTGGACGGCGACCTGCTCGCCGAGCTGGGCGCCGCGTTCGACGCCGAGCACAAGCGGCTGTTCTCGTTCCTGCTCGACAACGAGCGCGAAGTGATCAACCTGCGGGTCACCGTGAGCGGCCCGCGCCCCGAGGTCGCCTGGCGCACCCTCCCGGAGGGGGACGGCGACCCGTCCGCGGCACTGGTCCGCGAGACCGAGGTGTGGATGGACGGCGCGTCCGTGCCCGCCCGCATCTTCGACCGTTCCAAGCTCCGCGCCGGGGACGTCGTGGCCGGTCCGGCCGTCGTGGTCGAGATGGACTCCACCACCCTCGTCCTGTCCGGGCACGCCGCGACCGTGCACCCGAGCGGCAGCCTGCTGATCCGTCCCACTGAGGAGGGCTGATGGCCGAGATCCTGCAGACCACCACCGAGCCGGTCGGCCGGGTGGAGGTCGACCCGGTGACCCTGGACATCATCGAGAACGCGCTGCGCAACGCGCGGCACGAGATGGACGAGGTGCTGTTCCGCACCGCGCTGTCCCCGGGGATCCGCGAGCAGCACGACGAGTTCCCGCTGATCGCGGACCCGTCCGGGAAGATGGTCGTCGGCCAGTTCGGGCTGTCGGTGCCCGACTTCCTGGAGAACTTCGACGGGACGATCGGCGAGGGCGACATCCTCATGACGTCCGATCCGTACGCGTGCGGCGCCGCGATCAGCCACGCCAACGACTGGCTGCTGGTCGTGCCGATCTACCACGGCGGCCGGCTCGTCGGGTGGTCGTCGATGTTCGGCCACATGTCGGACGTGGGCGGCAAGACGCCGTCCTCGATGCCCGCCGACGCCCGCACCATCTACGAGGAGGGCGTGGTCGTCCCGCCGTTCAAGCTGTACGAGGGCGGTGAGCTGAACGAGGCGGCGCTGCGCATCATCCTCAACCAGGTGCGGATGCCCGACTGGAACCGCGCCGACCTGAACGGCCTCGTCGCGGCCTGCACGACGGCGGCGCGGCGGGTCACCGAGCTGTGCGACCGGTTCGGCGTCGAGACCTACCTGTCCGCGCTGGACGCCCTGCTCGACCGCAACTACCAGGCGATGAAGGTGCTGCTCGCGACCCTCTTCGAGGACGGGCAGACGCTGGAGTTCGCCGACTACATCTGCGACGACGGCTGCGGCTACGGCCCCTACGAGCTGAAGATCTCGCTCACCCGCACCGGCGAGAAGATCCACCTCGACTTCAGCCACGCCGCGCCGCAGGCGGTGGGGCCGATCAACTACTTCATCAACGAGAACCTCGTCCGGATGTTCTTCGGCATCTACGTGATCACGGTGGCCGACCCGCAGATCCTGTGGAACGACGGCTTCTACCCGCTGATCGACGTGACGATCCCCGAGGACTCGTTCTGGAAGCCGCGCCACCCGGCCGCGCTGAACGCCCGCAACCACGGCATCGGCCGCGTGTTCGACCTGTTCGGCGGGCTGCTCGGGCAGACGAACCCGGAGATCCTGAACGCGGCCGGGTTCTCCTCCTCGCCGCACTTCATGTACTCGGGGCACTACACGTCCGGGCCGCGCGAGGGCGAGTGGTTCCAGCTGTACTCGATCGGGTTCGGCGGCGTGCCGGGGCGCCCGGTCGGGGACGGCCCCGACGGGCACTCGCTGTGGCCGTCGTTCGTCAACATCCCCTGCGAGTACCTGGAGTCGTACTACCCGCTGCGGATCGAGCGCTGGGAGACGATCGCCGACTCCGGCGGCGCCGGCCTGCACCGGGGCGGCAACGGCGTCGACGTCGCCTACCACTTCGAGGAGCCCGGCACGATCGCGATCCACGACGACCGCTGGCTCACCTACCCGTGGGGCGTGAACGGCGGCCGTCCGGGGGAGCGGGGCCGCAAGTGGATCGACCGGGCGGACGGCACGCGCGAGGTGCTGCCCAGCAAGGTCCACGACGTGCCGGTGGCGCCGGGCGACGTACTGCACTTCGTGACGTGGGGCGGCGGCGGATGGGGCGACCCGCTCGCCCGTCCCGCCGAGCTGGTCGCGACGGAGGTGCTGCGCGGCCTCGTGACCGCCGAGGGCGCCCGCGACGGGTACGGCGTCGTCTGCACCGGTGACGGCGTCCTCGACGCGGAGGCCACCGAGGTGCTGCGCGCGGAGATGGCCGCCGACCGGACGGAGATCCCCGTGTTCGACATGGGCCCGCCGCTGGCGGAGATCCTCGCCCGCTGCGAGGAGGAGACCGGGCTGCCCGCGCCGCGCCCGCCGGTCGACGTCCGCTCCGCGGCGGCGCTGCGCCGATGACCGGGTCGGACGAGCTGATGGCCGACTACCGGTCGTCCGGCTTCGGCGAGAGCCTCGGCTGCGGGGACGCCCCGGCGGTACTGGTGGTCGACTTCGCCCGCGCCTACCTGGAGGACGGGTCGCCGCTGCGCGCCCCCGTCGAGGACGCCCTCGCCGCGGCGGTCACGCTGATCGGCGCGGCGCGCGGCGCCGGCGTCCCGGTGCTGTTCACCCGGGTGAGCTACCAGCCGGGCGGCGCGGACGGCGGCCTGTTCCGCCGCAAGGTGCCCGCGCTGCGGGTGTTCGAGGAGGGGAGCCCCCTCGGCGACTTTGCCGAGGGGGTCGCCCCCCGGCCCGGGGAGACCGTCGTCACCAAGCAGTACGCGAGCGCGTTCCACGGGACGTCGCTGGCGGCGACGCTGACCTCGTCCGGCATCGACACCCTGGTCATCTGCGGGCTCTCCACGAGCGGCTGCATCCGGGCCACGGCCACGGACGCGCTGCAGCACGGGTTCCGGCCGCTCGTGGTGGACGAGGCGTGCGGCGACCGCGACCCGCGCCTGCACGCCGCCAACCTGCTCGACCTCCAGGCCAAGTACGCCGACGTCGTCTCCCTCGACCGCGCCCTGGAGCTGATCACCTGACCGCGGCGGTGCCGTGGAGCGCGAGGGAGAGCTCCACGGCGCTGTCGACGACCGCGTCGAGGTCGTCGCCGAGCCGGCCGTCCGCCCACCGCTGGGCCAGCTCGGTCATCGCGCCGGTGAACATGGTCGCGGCGACGACGACCGGGAGCCGCGGGTTCTCGATGTTGCTCATCGCGAGGACGCCGTCCAGCAGGGCGGTCTGGGCGGCGCGGCGCCGCTCGGCCAGCACCTCGTTGCCGCGCGCCTCGGCGAACAGCACGCGGCCCCGGCGCGGGTCGTCGCTGATGAAGCGGAGCACGCTGCGGATGCCGGCGCGCGTCCGGGCGTCCGGGCTCGGGCCGGCCTCGTCGAGCGCGGCCGCCAGCGCCTCGCCGAGCGCCGCCGCCTCCCGGTCGTAGACGGCAGCCAGCAGCTCGTCGGTGTCGGGGAAGTTCTCGTAGAAGTACCGGGTGTGCAGTTCGGCTTCGCGGCACACGGCGCGCACCGTGAGCGACGCCTCGCCCTCCTCGCCGAACAGCCGGTACGCGGCCCTGACCAGCATGTCGCGCCGCTCGTCCCGCCGCCGGCTCGCGGGCACGCCGGCCCACCGGGTGGACGTGGCCGTGCGCGCGTTCGCCATGCCCCGACGATACCCCCGGCCCGCGCCGGGCACCCGGAGTCTGGACACGGGCGTACCCAAACACTTACTCTGGCCACAGCTGTAGCCAGAATTGGGAGTCCAGATGGCGGCCACCACGAGCCCCGGCAAGGGCAACATCGTCGCGACGCGCTTCGAGCAGGCCTTCGACGCCGACATCCGCTCCAGGTTCTTCAAGGGCCTGGACTTCGCCGGCCCCGACGGCGACCCCGGCTGGTTCGGGCCCGGCAGCGCGGTCTGGTACGTGCACTCGCACCTGCCCACGCTGATCCTCGGCCTGGTCGGCGCCGCCTACATCGAGGGCCTCGACCCGAGCATCAGCTGGATGGCCTACGACCACTCCCGCATCCCCGAGCGCGCCGGCGGCGTCCCGACCGGCAACATCGACCCGGAGGGCGCCGCCGTCCGGCTCGGCCACTCCCTGTCGTTCTTCATCGGGACCGCCTACGGCTCCACCGCGACGGCCGAGCGCCTCGCCCGCACCGTCCGCGCCATGCACCACACCGTGAAGGGCACCCGCCCGGACGGCCTGCCCTACGACGCCGACGACCCCGAGTGGCTGCGCTGGAACTACGCCACCGTCGTGTGGGGGCTCGCGACCGCGCACGAGCGCTACCACCGGCGCCCCCTGCGCGGCCCCGCCCTGGACCGCTACTACGGCGAGTTCGTCCGCGTCGGCGAGGCCCTCGGCGGGACGGACCTGCCCGCCACCAAGGCCGAGGTCGCCGAGTGCCTGGAGTCCTACCTGCCGCGCCTGGCCGTCACCCCGATCAAGGCGTTCGGGACCGGCCCGAACCTCCGCGACAGCAAGGCCAAGCCGTGGGAGCCCGGCAGCCCGTTCATGGACTGGGCCGCCCGCGACATGCTCCCCAGATGGGCACAGAAGCTCTGCCTCTACCAGCCGCCGAACCCCGTCGCGCTGCGCGCGCGCAGAGCGACGCTGTGGCTCGTCCTCAACGGCCTGCACGACGCCACAGGCCCGATCCGGGAGTACCGCGAGGCCGAGGCCCGCGTCGCGGGCGGCGCCTCCGCTCCGGTCGCCTCCACGGCACCGGCCGCGCCCGACCCCGTCCTCACGCGGGACGAGGTGGAGGCGACCGCCTGACCGGCCGTGCCGGCTCAGTCGTAGGGCTGCTCGGGCCGCTGGATCGGGACGGCCCGCGTCGCGTCCATCGCCTGCTCGTCCGTCGGCGGGGTGCCCGCCGGCGGGCGGCGCCAGGTGCCGGTGACCTGCACCCACCGGTCGGCGGGCGGCTGCGGCACGCCGTGCACGATGACGCGGAACGCGACGGCGTCGCCCGCGCAGCACGCGATCTTCATCCGGGTGAGGTACCAGCCGCCCTCGCGGCGCGGGGTGACGAACCCCGTCAGCCGCACCCGGACGCCCTCCAGGGCCTTCGGGTTGCCGCGCTGCGCCTGGAACGCCCGCCCGATGTACTCGCCGATCGACATCTGCGCCGGCGCCACGGACACGGCGATCTCGCCGTACTGCCGCGAGTCCGCCGGGGGCGCGGGCGCCCGGCCGGTGCCGCGCGAGGCCATGTACGACCCGAGCGCGGGCGGCGCGATCACGGCGATGACCAGCACGGGCAGCCCGAGCAGCCACGCGACCCGCGGCCCGCGCGAGTGGTCGTGCCCGTGCTCGTCGTGCCCGTGGTCGTCGTGCCCGTGGTGGTCGTGCCCGTGCTCGGCGGGGTCTTCGTGCTCGGCGGGCGCCGGCCGGCGGACGAGGCCCGCGACGCCGAGCGCGATCAGCACCGCGGCGGCGGTGAGCAGCGGGATCCGGAAGCCGGGCCGCACATAGTTCAGGTACTCGCCGGTCGGCAGCGTGATCCAGGCGGCGGCGAGGCCGAGCGTGATCAGCAGCAGCGACTGCGCGTGCCGGTTCACAGCAGGATCCCTCCGGCGGCGGTGCCGCAGACGACGGCGAGGACGAAGGTCAGCGGGACGAACCGGATCGCGAACGAGCGTCCGAAGAAGCCGGTCTGCAGCGCGATGAGCTTGAGGTCGACCATCGGGCCGACGACGAGGAAGACGAGCTTGGCGGTCGGGGAGAAGCCGGTCAGGCTCGCGGCGACGAACGCGTCCGCCTCCGAGCAGATCGACATGAGCACCGCCAGGAAGGCCAGCACCAGGATCGACGCCAGCGGGACCCCGCCGACGCCCGTCACCCACTCCGGCGGGATCAGCACGTTGATCGTCGCGGCGGCCAGCGCGCCGACGACGAGGAAGCCGCCCGCGTGCATGATGTCGTGGGTCATCGCCTCCCGGAACGCCGTCCAGCGGGCGGCGCCCTCGGCGGGGCGGCGGCGCGGGACGCGCAGCCACTCGCCCTTCCCGAACAGCAGCCACGCCCAGCCCGCGACGACGGCGGTGAGCAGCGACGCCCCGAACCGCGCCGCCGCCATCTCCGGCTGCCCGGGGAACGCGACCAGCGTCGCCACCAGCACGACCGGGTTCACGGCGGGCGCGGCGAGCAGGAATGTCAGCGCGGCGGCGGGCGCCACGCCGCGCGCCATCAGCCCGCTCGCGACCGGCACGGACGCGCACTCGCAGCCCGGCAGCACGGCGCCGAGCGCGCCCGCGACGGGGACGGCCGAGCCGGGGCGGCGAGGCAGCACGCGGGTCCAGAACGCCGCCGGGACGAACGCGGTGATCGCGGCGGACAGCGCCACGCCGAACACCAGGAACGGCAGGGCCTGCACGCACACCGCGACGAAGATCGTCGACCAGGCGTCCAGGGCGGGGGCGGAGACGCCGGGCGCCACCCAGCGGCGCCCGGCGACCAGCACGACGGCCGCGGCGCCGAACAGCCACAGCGCTCCGCCGAGGCTGGACGTGCGGGGCTGTCCCCAGTCGGCGGGGGGCAGGATCTCTTCGTCCCATGCGGCGGCGGGGTTGGGGGACCGGGGCATCACGCCATGATGGCATGGCCTTGCGCTAGGTGACGCTCGGCGTCGAGGGCGGCGGCGCACCCCGTGCCGGCGGCGGTGACGGCCTGCCGGTAGTTGGGGTCGACCAGGTCGCCGCAGGCGAACACGCCCGGCAGGTTCGTGCGGCTGCTCGGCGCCTCGGTGACGACGTGGCCGTGCTCGTCCAGGTCGACCTGGCCGGCGAACAGGGCGCTGCGCGGGTCGTGGCCGATCGCGACGAACAGCCCCGAGACGTCGAGGCGCCCGGTCCGGCCCGTGCCGGTGTCGCGGACGGACAGCCCGGTGACGGCGTCGGTGCCGTGCACGGCGGTGACCACGGTGTTCCACCGGACGTCGATCTTCGGATCGGTCAGCGCCCGATCGGCCATGATCTTGCTGGCGCGGAACGTGGCGCGCCGGTGCACGATCGTGACGGACGCGGCGTACCGGGTGAGGAACGTCGCCTCCTCCATGGCGGAGTCGCCGCCGCCGACGACCGCGATGTCCCGGCCCTGGAAGAAGAACCCGTCGCACGTCGCGCACGACGAGACGCCCTGGCCGAGCAGTTCGCGCTCGCCGGGGACGCCGAGCGGCCGCCACGCCGACCCGGTCGCGAGGATCACCGCGCGGGCCCGGTGCTCGCCGTCGGCCGTCCACACCCGCTTGACGTCGCCCGCGAGGTCGACGCGCACGGCGTCGCCGGTGACGACGGCCGCGCCGAACCGCTCGGCCTGCTTGCGCATCCCCTCCATCAGCTCCGGGCCCTGGACGCCGTCCGGGAAGCCGGGGAAGTTCTCCACGTCGGTCGTCGTCATCAGCGCGCCGCCGGCCTGCACGCCCTCGATCACCAGCGGGCGCAACCGCGCGCGGGCCGCGTACACGGCGGCGGTCAGGCCGGCCGGTCCCGAGCCGAGGACGATCAGATTCCAGACGCCGTTCTCCACGATGTTCCCCTTCTGTCGGCGAGAAGATCAGACTAAGGTGCGAATTGGCGTTCTCCTGGGGTTATGCGCCTGCGGCATAACCCGCTGGCATTAGCGGCGCCGCGGCCTGCCCCGCACACTTCCGATCGAACCGAATTATCGGAGTCGAAGGAGTGACGGGACGATGTACGAGACGGAACCGCTGTCCGCCGAATGCGCGCGGGCGCTGCGCCGGCCGGAGCATGTCTGCATCGGGGTCAGCCCGTTCAACAGCTACTTCAGCACCGCGCGGCTGGCGAGCCTGGCGCGCTGGGCGGCCACCGCTTTCGCCGGTTTCCATTTCTTCGTGCCGGACGAGATCACCGCCTACACGTTCGAGGCGCTCGGCTACCCGGCCGGAAGGGCCCGGCAGAAGGCGCACCGGCAGTCCAAGTACACGCACAACAAGATCCGGACGGCGCTGTCGTCGGCCGGCGTGCCGGATGCCGCGGACCGGGTGCTGAGCATGGTCCGGCTGAACGCCAACGCCCGGTACCAGGAGCTGTTCGACCAGGCCGCAGGGCTCTTCGAGGACAGCGCGGAGTTCCGGGAGGCGTGCCTGGAGGCGACCCGCTGGGTCCTTGAGCACAAGCTGCCGGACGGGGACGCCACCCCCGAGCAGTTGCGTTCGGGCGTCCGGTACTTCCTCGCGGAACTGCCGATGTTCGCGGGCTCGGGATACATCGTGGGCGCGTCCCACTCGGTGTTCGCCTACCACCAGCGGGTGCGTTTCCTTGAACGGTTCTTCAACCGCGAGCTGGAGTGGTCGCCGCGCCCCGGGCAGGGTTTCCTGATCGTCCGCCCGGCCGATGACCGGCCCGCCGCGGAACGGCCGTTCAGCTCGCTCGGAACCGCGAGATAGGCGACGCCAT
Source organism: Actinomadura sp. NAK00032 (assembly GCF_013364275.1). NCBI lineage: Bacteria > Bacillati > Actinomycetota > Actinomycetes > Streptosporangiales > Thermomonosporaceae > Actinomadura > Actinomadura sp. NAK00032. The sequence goes on from NZ_CP054932.1 coordinate 1,693,669, forward strand.
GGAAACGGCTAATGCGCCGGAAACGGCAGTGGGCCACGACGACTATTCGCTGGTCCGCGTCCCCGCCGAAGCGAGAAGATCGTGGATTTCCGTCGCGGTGCAGCGCTTCGGCCAGGTCTCCTCATTCCAGCAGTTCATGGTCGGTGCCGTGCTCGGCTACGGAATGACGTTCCGGGACGCCGTGCTCGCCATCACGATCGGCTCGGTGATGCTGGAGGCCCTCACGATCCTGCTCGGCGTCGCCGGCGTCCGGGAGGGCCTGTCCACGTCGGTGCTGGCGCGCTGGGCCGGGTTCGGGCGGCGCGGCTCGGCGCTGGTCGGGATGCTCGTCGCGGTCAGCCTGGCCGGCTGGTTCGGCGTCCAGAACGGGGTGTTCGCGCAGGGCATGCACGACCTGACCGGCTGGTCCCACGAGTGGGTGTGGGCCGTGCTGGGCGGGGCGGCGATCACCGCGGTCACCACGTACGGCTTCCAGACGATGGCCTGGGTCGGCTACCTGGCCGTGCCGGCGTTCCTGGTGCTCGCCCTCGTGTCGATCGCGGACGCGCTGCGCGACCACTCGCTCGGCGCGCTGGTCGCCGCCGCCCCGCCGGGCCCGCACCTGTCGCTCGGCGCGGGCGTCACGCTGGTGTCCGGCGCGTTCATCCTCGGCGCGATCATGACGCCGGACATGACCCGGTTCAACCGGCGGCCCGCCGACGTGGTGAAGCAGACGCTCCTCTCGGTGACGCTCGGCGAGTACCTGATCGGGATGATCGGCGTCCTGCTCGCGCACGCCGCCCGCACCGACGACGTGGTCGGCATCGTGACCTCCTCGTCCGGGCTGCTCGGCACGCTGGTGCTCGCCACCGCCATCCTGAAGATCAACGACTGGAACCTGTACTCGTCGTCGCTCGGCCTGGTCAACGCGATCCACGTGCTGACCGGGCGCCGGGTCGGCCGCGTCCCGGTCACCGTCGTGCTCGGCGCCGCCGGGACGCTGCTGTCGGCCGCGGGGATCGTGCACCGGTTCACCGGGTTCCTGACCGCGATCGGCGTCCTCGCGCCGCCGGTCGCCGGGATCATCATCGCCGAGTACTTCGTCGTCCGGACCTGCCGCGCCCCGCTCAGGTCCGGCCGCGATGCCGGGGCGGCGCCGCCCGACCCCGCGGACTGGATGCCGCGCGCCCTGGTCAGCTGGGCCGCGGGCACCGCCGCCGCGGTCGCCGGCCTCGGCATCGCCACCATCACCTCGGTCACCGTCGCGTTCGCGGTGCACGCGGCGCTCGGCCGGCTGGCCGGCCGCCGCCGGACGCACCCGGTCCGGGACCCGGCGCGGCGACCGTCCCCCGTCCCCGCCGCCACCCCGAAAGGACACTGACGTGCTGCCCCTGATCACCCGTGACGATCTCGCCGCCGGGATCGAGGCCGGCGCGGTCGTCGTGGTCGACACGATGCCCGCCGCCTACTACGCCAAGGAGCACCTGCCCGGCGCCCGCAACATCCCCGGGTTCCCCTACGACCGGGCCGCCGAATTCACCGACGAGCACGCGCCCCGCGTCCTGCCCGACAAGGCCGCCGCGATCGTCGTCTACTGCGCCAACGTCCCCTGCCGCAACAGCGAGCTGGTCGGCGCGCGGCTCGTCCGCCTCGGCTACCCGAACGTGCGCAAGTACCGCGAGGGGATCGAGGACTGGGTCGCCGCAGGGCTGCCCACCGAGTCCGCCGTGGACGGCGGCTGACCCCACCCGAAGCCATCCGGAAGCTCCCCACCGAAGGAAGGATCCACTGTGAAACGCACGATCACCACCCTGGCCGGGACCCTGTCCCTGGCCGCCGCGCTGGTCGCCGGAACCGCGGCCGCGACCCCCGCCTCGGCCGCCGTCCCGCAGCAGGCGGCGCCCCGGACGCAGGCCGCCCCGGCCGCCGACCCGACCATCGTGGACGTCACGTCCGCCAACTACGCCCAGGTCATGGAGATGTCCAACACCAAGCCCGTGGTGCTGGACTTCACCGCCGAGTGGTGCCACTGGTGCCAGGTCGAGAAGCCCTACCTGCAGCAGTACCACGACCAGGACGGCGGCTCCTGGATCTGGGCGCGGGTGGACGTCGACCAGAACCAGAGCATCGTCCGCCAGTACGGCGTCCGCGGCATCCCCGCCCTCGTGAGCGTCCGCCGGGGCAGCGAGTACGGCAGCCGGTTCGTCGGCTTCGACCCGTCCTCGCCGCAGATGCTGCGGTACTGGCTGAACAACGTGATCAGCCGCTACTGAGCCGCCTCCCCTCCGAGCGCCGTGCCGGGCACGCGATGCCGTCGTGCCCGGCACGGCCCCACCCCGTCCACGACCCACCCCGAAGCGAAGGACCGGACATGAAGACGAAGCCCTGGCTCACGGCCGTGCTCCTGGCGGCGTCGGCCGCCCTCCCGCTCACGGCCACCGGCACGCCCGCGCTCGCCGGCGCCCCGGCGGGCGCCCCCGCCCCGCAGGAGGAGAGCAAGGTCTACATCATCGGGCTCCGCGACGTCCCCGCCGATCCGGCCGAGGTGGCGGCGACCGCGAAGGCCATGGTCGGCGCGTACGGCGGGACGCTGCGCCGCACCTACTACTCGGCCCTCCAGGGGTTCTCCGCCGAGCTGACGATGGACCAGGTCATGGCCTACTTCGGCGACACCCGCGTCACCTCGGTCACCCCCGACCAGACGTTCCGCGCCGCCGGCGCGCGGCGGGCCGGCATCCGCACGGCCGGCATCCGCATGGCGGGCACGCAGTACTACCCGCCGTCCTGGGGCCTGGACCGCATCGACCAGCCCGACCTCCCGCTCGACCGCACCTACCGCTTCCCGGGCGACGGCGCGGGCGTGCGCGTCTACGTCCTCGACACCGGCATCCGGACGAGCCACCGCGAGTTCGGCGGCCGGGCCCGCGCCGCCTTCGACGCGCTCGACCCGGACGGCTCGGCGGGCGCCAGTGGCCAGGACTGCAACGGCCACGGGACGCAGGTCGCCGCGACGATCGGCGGCCGGTACGTCGGCGTCGCCAAGGGCGTCCAACTGGAGTCGGTGCGCGCGCTCGGCTGCGACGGCACCGCGACGGGCGAGCAGGTCATGACGGCGATCGACTGGGTGAGCGCGCACGCGCGGCGCCCCGCGCTGCTCAACCTCGGCTTCTCCGGCCCGTCGGAGTCCGTCATCGACCTGGCCCTCTACCAGATGACGGAGAACGGGCTCGCGTACACGGCGGCCGCCGGCAACGACGGCGGGGACGCCTGCGACGCCACCCCCGGCCGGCAGACCACGGCGATCTCGGTGTCGGCCACCGGCCGCGACGACCGCCGGACGGCGGGCGCCGACCACGGCTCGTGCGTCCACCTCTTCGCGCCGGGGGAGGGCATCGTGACGGCCGGTGCGCGGATGGACCGCGCCTACACCCGCGCCGGCGGGACGTCCTTCGCCGCCGCGCACGCCGCCGGCGTCGCGGCGATGTACCTCGCCCGGCACCCCGAGACGACGCCCGTCGAGCTGGACAAGGCGCTCAAGGACGCGGCCGCCCCCGGAAAGGTCCAGGACCCCGGTGCCGATTCGCCGAATCTGCTCCTCCAGACCGCCGAGTGAACTGTGTCACAATGCTGAATGCCAAGCGGGCTCCCCGCCCCGATCCGCTTGGGAGCATGGAATGCAGCTGGAACTGCACCACCTCAGAACGCTCCGCACGGTCGCCGCCGCCGGCAGCCTCAACCGGGCCGCGGCGCGGCTGCGGCTGCCGCAGCCCGCGCTCAGCCGGCAGCTGCGGCGCCTGGAGGACCTGTTCGGCGGCGCGCTCTTCGACCGCCACCACGACGGCGTCCGCCCGACGCCCCTCGGCCGGGTCGTGCTGCACCACGCGGCCGAGATCCTCGACGAGTGCGCCGCCATCCAGGACGACCTGGCCCGGCACCGGGAGCGGCAGACCGGCGTCATCCGGCTCGGCTGGACGTCCAGCTGCGTCGCCGACCTGCTGCTGGCCGTGCTGAGCCGGCGCTTCCCCGACACCCGCGTCGAAGTGCTGATCAACGATTCGGCGCGGGTGGTGACCGACTGGCTGGTGCACGGCGAGATCGACGTCGCGCTGCTGAACGAGGCCACGAACGCGCAGGCCCCGCGGCCGGACGGGCTCGCCGCCGAGCACGTCCTCGACGAGCGGCCGCGGCTGCTGCTGCGCGCCGACCATCCGCTCGCCCGGCGTCCCGCCGTGGGCATGGCCGAGCTGCGCGACGAGCGGTGGATCGCGATCGCCGGGCCGGACGGCTGCATCGCCGCCCTGCACCGCTGGTGCCGGCCGTTCGGGTTCGCGCCGCTGATCGCCCACCACCTGCCGCTGCACGGGCCGCACGAGGAGGTGGTGCGGCACGACGGCAGCGTCCTGCTCACCCAGGGGTGGCGGCCGGCGGCGTCCGGCCTCGCCCGCCGGCCGGTCGCCGGGCTGCCCTGGGGCTCGCGGCACACTCTGGTGTACCGGGAGGGCTGCGCCTGGACGAAGCACGTCCCGGTCTTCGCGCGGATGATGCGCGAGGCCCACCGCGCGCGGGTCGACACCTGCGCCCTGCTCTGACCGGGCCGCGCCGGAAAGCGCCGGGAAAAGCCGGGAGAGAAGGGCAAGAAGGGCGGGGAAAGGGCCGCGGGATGGACATCGAACTGCAGCAGTTACGCATTCTGCAGACGGTCGCGGAGGCGGGCAGCATCAATCGCGCGGCCGAGGAGCTCGGAATGAGCCAGAGCGCGCTGAGCCGCGCGCTGCAGCGGGTGGAACGCGCCGCCGGAATGCCGCTGGTCAACCGCGGGCAGGCGGGCATCACCCTCACCCCGGCCGGCACCATCGTGCTCGGCCACGCCGAGACCGTGCTGCCCGCCCTGCGCCGCATGTTCAGCGACGTCCGCAGCTGCCTGGCCGCCGCGGGCGGCCGGGCGCCCGCCCGGATCGGCGCCGCGCCCGCGCCCGCGCTGACCGCCTTCGTCCGCTGCGTGGAGGACCTCGGGATCGCCGCGCTGTCGCTGCTGGTGGACGAGTCCGGGCGGCGGCTCACCGAACTGCTCGCCAAGAACGAGATCGACGTCGCGATGTTCCGGCACTTCCCCGAGTTGGACCCGGAGCTGCCGGAGCACGTCCGGCACGCCGAGATCGCCGCGCAGTCACCGCACGTGTGCCTGCCGGACACGCACCCCCTCGCCGGACGCGCCGAGGTCCGGCTGTCCGACCTCGGCACCGACCATTTCGTCCTGTCCTATCCGGAGTGCCAGCCGCTCACCGGCCATTTCCAGACGGCCTGCGGCCTGGCCGGGGTCCGGCCGCGGATCAGCTACGCCAACAGCGCGTCCGCCGCCATCACGCTCGGCGAGGCGCTCGGCGCCGTCACGCTCACCTACTGGCCGAACATCACCGAGCCGCGCCGGCGGCATGTGGCGCTGCGCGGCACGCCGCTGGGCGCGGTGATGACGCTGGCCTGGACGGACGAGGGCCCGCTCTGCGACCTCGGCGACCAGTTGCTCGACTCGGTCCGGAGGATGCACGCGGCCTGCGCGAGCGCCGACCACGACTGACCGCGACTGACCGCGACTGCCCACGACTGACCGCGCCCGCCGCACGGGCCGCACCCGGCCGCGCCGCGATCGCCCGCCCGTGATGATTTTCCGCCGCCGCTCCGGTCTACAGAGCATGGGTCGTCACCCGATAGGAGACCGAGTGTGCGAGTGGACGCGAACGGCGGCAGGCTGCTGGACCGCGCGATCGGCTTCGCGCTGACGGCCGCCCAAGGGGTCTTGCCGCACATGCTCGCCCGCCGCACGCCGTGCGCGTCCTGGGACCTCGGCATGCTGCTCCTGCACGTGGCCGACTCCCTGGCCGCGCTGCACGAGGGCATGGCCGGCGGGCACGTCGAGCGGCGCTCGGAACCGGCCGGGGCGGACGATCCGGTGTCGGAACTGCGCGTGCAGGCCGTCCGCGTGCTGCGCGCGTCCGCCGCCCGCGGCACGGTCACCGTCGGGGACCGGCGGCTGCAGGGCGACCTGATGGCCGCCGCCGGGGCGGTCGAGGTCGCCGTCCACGGCTGGGACATCGCCCAGGCGACCGGGGAGGGGCGGCGGATCCCGCCGGTGCTGGCGGCCGACCTGCTGGCGGTGTGCCCGCTGGTGCTGCCCGCGCCGCCGCGCGGCCCGCTGTTCGCCGATCCGGTGGAGCCGCCGGACGACGCGCCCCCCGGCGACCGGCTCGTCGCGCTTCTCGGACGCCGCCCGGCGATGGGCCCGCGCCCGGAGGATGCGCGCTCGGGCGGGTTCGGCGAGAATCGTCCCGTCCGTTCCCCCGGCCAGAGGAGACAGACCCGGTGAAGTATCCGGTGTCCGCCCAGTACCTGCTCCCCGAGGCGTACGAGCGCGTGATCGGGCTCATCGCCGAGGAGAAGTACATTCCCGCCATCAAGCTCGTCCGGGAGGCGACCGGCCTCGGCCTCAAGGACGCCAAGGAGTACGTGGACTGGCTGAAGGGGCGGGTCTTCGCCCGGCAGGTGCCGCCGCAGGTGCAGGCGATGGCGCGCGCGATGATCGCCGACGGCCGGGCGAAGCCGGCGGCCAAGATGGTCCGTGCCGAGACCGGGCTCGGGTCGCAGGCGGCCAAGGACTTCATCCAGGCGCTCCGGGACGGGCGGGTCCGCGCGCCCGTGGCCGACCCGGGCGGGACGCTGTCGGAGCGGGTCCGGGCGTTCCAGGCGGGCGGGGACCACGCCTCGGCCGTCGCGCTGGTGTGCGCGGAGACCGGGATGAGCCCCGAGGAGGCGGAGCGCTTCGTCGCGGCGCTCCAGTAGCGGCGCCCGCCCTGGCCGTTGGCCAAGAGATCGGGACGACCCCTCGCCCCGGACGGCAACCGAATGCCATTCTGGTGTCCGGACGCAACGATGCCTGGAGGGGCCATGGCGATCGCCATCAGCGCGGAGCACCGCGAGCTGGCACGGACGGCGCGCGCTTTCCTGCGCGACCACGAGGCGCGGGCCGCGAACCGCGCGCTGCTGGACGCCGAGAAGGAGACGCTCCCCGCCTTCTGGACGGGGTTCGCCGAACTCGGCCTGCTCGGGCTGCACCTGCCCGAGGAGCACGGCGGCGGCGGGGCCGGCCTCCAGGAGCTGGTCGTGGTCGCCGAGGAGCTCGGCCGCGCCGCCGCGCCCGGCCCGATGCTGCCCACGATGATCGCGTCCGCGGTGATCGCCGCCGCCGGGACCGGCGACCAGCGGGCCCGCCTGCTGCCGGGCCTCGCGTCCGGCGCGACCCCGGCGGCCCTCGGCACCGGCGGCTCGCTGACCCTCGCGGACGGCACGGCGACCGGTGACGCGGGCGTCGTGCTGGGCGGCGGCCTCGCGGAGCTGCTCGTCCTCCCGGCGGGCGACGCCATGGTGATCGTCCGGGCGGACGCCGCGAGCGTCGAGGTCCCGGAGAACCTCGACCCGTCCCGCCGCTCCGCCCGCGTCCGGCTGGACGGCGCCGCCGCCGAGGTCCTGCCCGGCGCCCGCGCCCAGGCCGTCGCGATCGCCCGCACCCTGGTCTCCGCCGAGGCGGTCGGCGGCGCGCTCGAATGCGTGGAGAACGCCGTCGAGTACGCGAAGGTGCGGCAGCAGTTCGGCCGTCCGATCGCGACGTTCCAGGCCGTCAAGCACCACTGCGCGAACATGCTCGTCGCCGCCGAGCTGGCCACGGCCGCCGTGTGGGACGCCGCGCGGGCCGCGTCCGGGCCCGCCGACCAGTTCGAGCTGGCGGCGGCCGTCGCCGCGGCGCTCGCGCTCCCCGGGTTCACCTCCAACACGGGCCTGAACATCCAGGTGCACGGCGGCATCGGCTTCACCTGGGAGCACGACGCGCACCTGCTGATGCGCCGCGCCGCGACGCTGGAGGCCGTGTTCGACCCGCACTCCGCCGAGCGGGACGTGACCCGCCTGCGGGACGCCGGCGTCGTCCGGGCGGCGACCCTCGACCTGCCGCCCGAGGCCGAGGCCGAGCGGCCCCGGATCCGCGAGCTGGCCCGCGAGATCGCCGCGCTGCCCGCCGCCGAGCAGCGGCGGCGGCTCATCGACACCGGCTACGCGCAGCCGCACTGGCCGCGCCCGTGGGGCGTCGAGGCGAGCGCCGGGCTGCAGCTCGTCATCGAGGACGAGTTCCGCGCGGCCGGGGTGAAGCGCGTCCAGCTCGGCATCACCGGCTGGGTGATCCTCACGCTCGTCCAGCACGGCACCCAGGACCAGATCGACCGCTGGGTGCGGCCCGCGCTCACCGGCGACGAGATCTGGTGCCAGCTGTTCAGCGAGCCCGAGGCCGGCTCGGACGCCGCCGCCGTGAAGACCCGCGCCGTCAGGACCGACGGCGGCTGGATCGTCAACGGCCAGAAGGTCTGGACGAGCGGCGCCCAGCACTGCCGCTGGGGCTTCGCGACCGTCCGCACCGACCCGGACGCGGCCAAGCACGCCGGCGTGACGATGGTCGTCGTCGACATGGAGCACCCGGGCGTGGAGGTCCGGCCGCTCCGCCAGATCACCGGCGGGTCCGACTTCAACGAGGTGTTCTTCTCCGACGTGTTCGTCCCCGACGCCGACGTCGTCGGGCAGCCCAACCAGGGCTGGACGGTCGCCCGCGCGACCCTCGGCAACGAGCGCGTCAGCATCGGCGGCGGCGCCGGCGGCCCCGCCGGGCCCGACGTCGTCGCGCTCTACCGCGAGCACGGCGCGGGCGTCCCGGCCGGGGCCGAGCGCGTCGGCGCCTACCTGGCCGAGGAGCAGGCGCTCCGGGGGCTGAACCTGCGCTCCGCCGAACGCGCCGTCGCCGGCGGCGAGCCGGGCCCCGAGGGCAACATCACCAAGCTCGTCCTCGCCGAGCACGGCCACGCCACCGCCGACCTCCTCGCCGCGTTCGCCGGCCCCGGCACCGCGTTCAACGACGGCCTCGGCCAGTTCGCCGGGCTGATGCGGCTCGGCTCCCGGGGCATGTCGATCGCGGGCGGCACGTCCGAGATCACCCGCAACCAGATCGCCGAGCGCATCCTGGGGCTGCCCCGGGACCCGCTGATCAAGTAGCGGACGCGGCGGGCCGGCGGCGGTGCTGCGCGAGCAGCCCCGGCTCGCCCGCCCGGTGGTTGATCCCCGCCATGTCGGTGCCGGGCGGGACGACCTCGTCGACCGCGTCCAGCACCGCCGGGTCGAGGCGCAGCTCGGCGGCGGCGAGCAGGTCCTCCAGCTGCGCCAGCGTCTTCGGGCCGATGATCGTCGAGGTGATGGCCGGGTGCTCGCCGACGAACGCGAGCGCCAGGTGGGTGAGCGACAGCCCGGCCTCCTCGGCGATCTTCGTGAGCCGCTCGACGGCGTCGTAGCGGGCGGGGGCGCTCGGGTCGACGTCCACGGTGCGGTCCCGCCACGCCGGGTTGTCCGACGGCGCGAACCGGGACCCGGCGGGCGGCTGCACGTCGCGCCGGTACTTGCCGGTCAGCCAGCCGCCGCCGAGCGGGCTCCACGGGATGACGCCCATCCCGTGCCGCTGCGCGGCCGGGAGCATCGCCCGCTCGATCGACCGGGCGAAGATGGAGTACTGCGGCTGCTCGCACACGAACCGGACGCCGCCGCGCCGCTCGGCGGCCCACTGCGCCTCCACGATCTGGTCGGCCGGGAACGACGACGACCCCGCGTACAGGATCTTGCCCTGCCGGACGAGGTCGGACAGCGCGTCGAGCGTCTCCTCCAGATCGGTGTCCCAGTCGCGGCGGTGGATCTGGTAGAGGTCGATGCGGTCGGTGCCGAGCCGCCGCAGGCTGTCCTCCACGGCGCGGACGATGTACCGCCGCGACCCGCCCTGCGCGTTGCGCTCGTCGCCGAGCGGGAAGAAGAACTTCGTCGCGAGGACGACGTCGTCCCGGCGGCCCTTGAGGGCCTTGCCGACGATCTCCTCGCTCTCGCCGGCCGAGTACATGTCGGCCGTGTCGATGAAGTTGATCCCCGCGTCCAGCGCCCGGTGGACGATGCGCTGGGACTCGTCGTGGTCGGGGTTGCCGACGGCTCCGAACATCATGGCGCCGAGGCACTGGGTGCTGACCTCGACGCCGGTACGGCCGAGCTTGCGGTACTGCATCTGCGCTCCCTCGTAGGTGACCGCGCAGCACGCTACGACCTGGAGCGCGCTCCAGGTCAAGCGCCGATCCGGGCATGCCGGCGGCGGGGCCAGAGGGCGGCGGCTCAGAGGGCGGCGAGCCAGTCGTACCAGGCGTCGAGGCCGTCGCCGCTTGTTGCGGACAGGGGGAGGACGCTCAGGCCGGGGCACAGCCGGCGGGCCGCCTCCCGGCAGGCGTCCACGTCGAAGTCGACGTACGGCAGCAGGTCGGTCTTGTTGAGCAGCAGGACGTCCGCGCCGCGGAACATGTGCGGGTACTTCAGCGGCTTGTCGGCGCCCTCGGTGACCGACATCAGCACCACGCGGGCCCGCTCGCCGAGGTCGAACAGCGCCGGGCAGACGAGGTTGCCGACGTTCTCGACGAAGACCGTCGAGCCGTCCGGGGGCGCCAGCGCGGTCAGCGCCTCCGCGACCATCGCCGCGTCGAGGTGGCAGCCGGCGCCGGTGTTGACCTGGACGGTCCGCGCCCCGGCGGCGGTGAGGCGGCGGGCGTCCAGCAGCGTCTCCTGGTCGCCCTCGATCACCGAGATCGGACGGTCCGCGCCGAGGTCGGCGACGGTCCGCTCCAGCAGCGTCGTCTTGCCGGAGCCGGGGGAGCTCATCACGTTGAGCGCCGCGATGCCGCGCTCGGCCAGCCAGGCGCGGTTCCGCCCGGCCAGGTCGTCGTTGCGGGCCAGCACCTTCTGGCCGAGGGCGACGGTGCGTCCGAGGCCGTGCGCGTGCTCGTGGGCGTGCTCCTCATGGGCCTGCTCGTGGCCGTGCTCATGCCGGTGCCCGGGGCCGGGGCCGGGGCCGGGCGGTGGGAGGGTCGTCAGGCGCGCGTCCCCGGGATCGGCGTCGCAGCCGCAGGTCTCACACATCGTCGGCGACCTCCACCGCTTTGATCGTCAGGTCGGCGCCGCCGCTGACCGTCACGTCGGCACTGCCGCAGGGGCACACGGCGAGCTGCGCGCGCGCCGGGAAGGTGAGCCCGCAGGACGCGCAGTCGCCCACCCCGTCCGGCTCGGTGATGTCGAGCCGGGCGCCCTCCACGCAGGTCCCCTCCCCGGCGAGCGCGAAGCAGAACCGCACCGCGTCCGGCATGACTCCGGAAAGTCTCCCTATTTCGAGGTGGACCACCACCACCCGCGAATCCGGCAATTGCGTGGTTATTGCCGCGATAACGCTCTCCGTGACGGCCAGTTCGTGCACGCGTCCTCCGTTCCGTCCGGGCCCCCGATCCCGTTGCGGGAGCGCTGTTGCGGTGCCCCCGATCTTCCCTCGTCAAACGGTGTGTTGACCGAATTCGGGACCGCCGTTTAACGGCTCTTCGGGCGGTGTTTCGGGCCCATCCCGCCGGGCAGGCCGCAGTCGTGGTGATGATCACTGCCGGGGGAAGGGAGCCGTGATGGCGAGCACCGCCGTGCCCGGACAGCCCGCGCCGCCGACGGCGCAGCCGCCGACGGAGGAGATCCACATCCTGTGGACGTCCGAGGGCATGAGCTGCGACGGGGACACGGTCTCGGTCACCGCCGCCTCGCTGCCGAGCATCGAGGACGTCCTGCTCGGCGCGATCCCCGGCCTGCCCAAGGTGCACCTGCACAACAAGGTGCTCGCCTACGAGACCGGCGACGCGTTCCTGGAGGCGTTCCGGCGGGCCGCGCGCGGCGAGCTGGACCCGTTCATCCTCGTCGTCGAGGGGTCGGTCCCGAACGAGAACATCAACGGCGACGGCTACTGGACGTCGATGGGCAACGACCCGGAGACCGGCGAGCCCGTCACGCTGAACGAGTGGATCGACCGGCTGGCGCCGAAGGCGTGGGCGGTCGTCGCGGCCGGCACCTGCGCGACCTACGGCGGCATCCACGCGATGGCGGGCAACCCGACGGGCTGCATGGGCCTCGCCGACTACCTCGGCTGGGACTTCCGCACCGCCGGCGGCCTGCCGATCGTGAACGTGCCCGGCTGCCCCGTCCAGCCGGACAACTTCATGGAGACCCTGCTGTGGGTGCTGCACCAGGCGGCCGGGCAGGCGCCGGTCATCCCGCTGGACGACAAGCTCCGCCCGACGTGGCTGTTCGGCAAGACCGTCCACGAGGGCTGCGACCGCGCCGCCTACTACGAGCAGGCCGACTTCGCGCTCGACTACAACTCGCCGAAGTGCCAGGTGAAGATCGGGTGCTGGGGCCCGGTGGTGAACTGCAACGTCACCAAGCGCGGCTGGATGGACGGCGTCGGCGGCTGCCCCAATGTCGGCGGGATCTGCATCGGCTGCACCATGCCCGGCTTCCCGGACAAGTTCATGCCGTTCATGGACGAGCCGCCCGGCGGCAACCTCTCCACGACGTTGCTGAAGACCTACGGGCCGTTCATCCGGACGATGCGGTCGATCACCAACCGGAGCGCCGACAGGGAACCGCGATGGCGCCACAACCGGGACAGGCTGACCAGCGGCTACCAGCCCCGCTGGCCGCGTACCTGACCCGCACACGCAGAGCCGCCACCGCAGGGCCACCACCACAGGGGCCACCACCACAGGGGCCACCACCGCAGGGCCGTACCGAAAGGCCGCGCCGATGAAGCAGGGCACCAGCACGAAGAGCGAGACGTCCCCGGGGCCGGGGGGCCTCGTCGAGGTCGCGTTCGACCCGATCACCCGGATCATCGGCAACCTCGGCATCTACACCAAGATCGACTTCGCGAACCGGGAGGTGGCCGAGTGCCGGAGCACCTCGTCCATCTTCCGCGGCTACAGCGTGTTCATGAAGGGCAAGGACCCGCGCGACGCCCACTTCATCACCAGCCGCATCTGCGGCATCTGCGGTGACAACCACGCGACCTGCTCGGTCTACGCCCAGAACATGGCGTACGGGATCAAACCCCCGCCGCTCGCCGACTACATCATCAACCTCGGCGAGGCCGCCGAGTTCATGTTCGACCACACGCTCTTCCAGGACAACCTGGTGTTCGTCGACTTCTGCGAGCGGATGGTCGGCGAGACGAACCCCGGCCTGCTCGCCACGGCGAAGACGACCGAGGCGCCGCGCGGCTCCGTCCACGGCTTCAAGACGATCGCCGACATCATGGCGGCGTTCAACCCGTTCGAGGGGTCGGTCTACAAGCAGGCCCTCGAACTCAGCCGGATCACCCGCGAGATGTGCTGCCTGATGGAGGGGCGGCACGTCCACCCGTCCACCCTGTACCCGGGCGGTGTGGGGACGGTCGCGACGCCGCAGGTGTTCACCGACTACCTCGTCCGGCTGACGCGCTGCCTGGACTTCATCAAGCGGTCCGTCGCGATGAACGACGACATCTTCGACTTCTTCCTCGACGCGCTGCCCGGCTACGACCAGGTCGGGCGGCGCCGGACGCTGCTCGGCTGCTGGAGCGCGTTCCAGGACCCCGACGTCTGCGACTACGACTACCGGCACATGTCCGACTGGGGCCGGGCCGCGTACGTCACGCCAGGCATCGTGGTGGACGGCCAGCTCCTCACCACCGACCTGGTCGACATCAACCTCGGCATGCGGATCCTGCTGGGCAGCTCCTACTACGACGACTGGGCGCACGAGGAGACGTTCGTCAAGCAGGACCCGCTTGGCAACCCCATCGACCAGCGGCACCCGTGGAACCAGACGACGCTTCCGCACCCGCAGAAGCGCGACCTGGACGGCGGCAAGTACAGCTGGGTGATGAGCCCGCGCTGGCTGCATCCGGTGACCGAGGAGCACCTCGCGCTCGACACCGGCGGCGGGCCGCTCGCCCGGCTGTGGACGACCGCGCTGGCCGGGCTGGTCGACACGCCGTACGTCCGGTCCACGGGGCACAGCGTGCAGATCGACCTGCCGAAGACGCCGGGCATGCCCGAGGTCAACCTGGAGTGGACGCCGCCGCCGTTCGCCAACACGATCGAGCGCGACCGGGCCCGCGCCTACTTCGTCGCCTACGCGGCCGGGATGGCGCTGTACTTCGCCGAGAAGGCCCTCGACGAGGTCCGCGCGGGCCGCACGAAGGTGTTCACCGACTTCGAGGTGCCGGACGAGGCGATCGGCGTCGGCTTCCACGAGGCGGTGCGCGGCGTGCTGTCGCACCACCTCGTCATCCGCGACCACAAGATCGCGAACTACCAGCCGTACCCGCCGACGCCGTGGAACGCCAGCCCCCGCGACTCCTACGGCACGCCCGGCCCGTACGAGGACGCCGTGCAGGGCCAGCCGATCTTCGAGGAGAACGGGCCGGACGACTTCAAGGGCATCGACATCATGCGGACCGTCCGCAGCTTCGACCCGTGCCTGCCGTGCGGCGTCCACATGTACCTCGGCGGCGGCCGGACGATCGAGAAGCGGCACTCCCCGATGTTCGGTGCGCAGGAACGATGAGCTGGGACGACGAGCGCGTACGCGAGCACGTCCAGCGCCTGGAGGGGCTGCTGGAAGGGCTCGACCCGGCCGCGGCGGACGCCGTCCAGGCCCTGGTGGAGCTGTACGGGGAGGCGCTCGACCGGGTCATGCGGCTCGCGGGCGACACCGGCGCCCTCGCCGAGGACGAACTGGTCCGCCACCTCCTGCTCATGCACGGCCTGCACCCGGAGACGGCGGAGGCACGCGTGCGGCGGGCGCTCGGCGCGCTGGACGCGTTCCTCGCGAAGCACCGCACGTCCGCCGAGTTCGGCGGCATCGAGGACGGCACGCTGCGGCTCGCGGTCGCCGCCGAGGGCCGGGCCGCACCGCCCCGTCCCGTGCTGGACGCGGTCGAGCGGGCCGTCCGCGCGGCCGCGCCGGACCTGGACCGCGTCGACATCGCGGCGCCCGCCCCCGAACCGGTGCTGATCACCCTCGACCAGGTGCGGAGCCGCGCATGACGGCCGCCCTGTCCACGCCCCGGCTCGCCGCGCTGGCCCGCCGGGACCCGCGCCTCCCGGCGGCCCCCGCCGCCGAGCGGTGCGAACTGTGCGGCGAGCCGCTGCCGGACGCCCACCGGCACCTGCTCGACCTGGGGACGGGCGACCCGCTGTGCGCGTGCGGGGCCTGCACCGTGCTGTTCGACGACCACGCGGCGGGCGGGCGCCACTACCGGCTCGTCCCGGACGAGCGCCGCCGGCTGACCGGCTTCCACCTGGACGGCCCGCTCTGGGCCGCGCTCGGCGTCCCGGTCGACCTGGCGTTCTTCACCGCCGCCGCGTCGGGCGAGGTCACCGCCCGCTACCCGAGCCCGGCCGGCGCGCTGCACGCGCCCGTGCACGCCGCGAGCTGGGAGCGCCTGACCCGCGCGAACCCCGTCCTGGCGGACCTGCGCCCGGACGTGGAGGCGCTCGTCGTCCACCGCGCGCTGGGCGCCGCCGAGCACTGGATCCTCCCGGTCGACGACTGCTTCCGCCTCACCGCCCTGCTGCGCGCGCACTGGACGGGCTTCACCGGCGGCGACGCCGTCCGGCACCGCATCCGCACGTTCTTCGAGGAGTTGAAGGGGGACAGATGATCAGGTTGGGGAGACCCGACGTGAAACCCGACACGCCGTCGCACACGCGAGGCGTCCGCGAGGGGAACGCCACGGGGAACTACGAGAGGCAGCCGGGCCACCTGCCCGACGGCACATCGACCCAGCGCCGCTCCACGGGGATCAACGCGAGCCACCGCGAGCCGATCCTCGACTCGATGCCGAATTTGTCACCAGCATGAGCGCGAGCGAGCCGGGGGGTGTGGGGGGTCGTCCCCCCTCGGGAAAGCAGGGCATGAGCGGCAGCGAGCCGGGGGGTGTGGGGGGTCGTCCCCCCTCGGGAAAGCACGGCATGAGCGGGGGGAACTCGGCGCCGGAGTTGGGGCTTGAGCTGCTCGGGGTCGAGGCGGAGGCGTTCGCGGCCACGCCGACGTTGAACCTGCGGATCGGGTTGCGGCGGCTGGACGGCGGGCCCGTGCAGTGCGTGCTGCTGACCACGACGGTGACGATCGCGGCGGCGCGGCGGGAGTACGGCGACGCCGAGCGGGAGCGGCTCACCGGAGTGTTCGGCACGCCGGACATGTGGGAGAGGTCGCTGCGCGGGCTGACGTGGGCGCGGGTCGGCGCGACGGTGCCGACGTTCCGCGGGGAGACGGAGGCGACGCTGTCGCTGCCGTGCGGGCATGACATGCAGGTCGCGGCGGACCGCTACCTGCACGCGCTCGACGACGGCGACGTCCCGCTCGACCTCACGTTCAACGGCACGGTGTTCTACCCGGGCGAGGACGGGAAGCTGCGCACCGCGCAGATCCCGTGGCACCACGAGGCGGCGGGCGTGCTGCCCGTCCAGGCGTGGCGGGACCTGATGGACCGCTACTACGGCGGCGCCCGCTGGCTCCGCCTGGACGACGCGTGCTTCGGCCGGCTGTCCGCCTACCGGGCGCGCCGCGCGCACTCCTCGTTCGACGACACGGTCGACGAGCTGCTGCGGCAGGCGGAGGCGGCGCGCGAGGGGGAGGAAGAGTGGACCGTGTGAGGGCGGTCGCTGACACGGTCCTCTACGAGGGCTACCTGCTGTGGCCGTACCGGCGGTCGGCGCTGAAGAACCAGCGCCGCTGGACGATCGGCGGCGTCTACCCGCGCCGCTACGCCGAACGCAACGACGACCGCTGGACGGTGCGCGCCGAGTTCGTCCTGGAGCCCGGTGACGCGACCGGCATCGAGGTCACGCTGCGCTTCCTGCACGAGGTGCACCGCCAGGTCATGGACGGCGACGCCCCCGTGGACGAGCTCCGCCGGGGCGTCGAGACGTACACGACCTGGCAGGAGGCCCGCGAACACGAGATCACCGGCGGCCGCGTCCCGCTGGAGCGGCTGCTCGGCGGGCCGGTGCGGATCCCGGTCGATGCGCCGCCCGGGGCCGAGGACGAGGAGATCGGCGGCGGCGCCCGCTTCACGCGGTCGTGGGGGCGGGTGACCGGCTGGGTCGACGTCTCGGCCGTGCCCGTGGGGGACGGCGCCGTGCGGGTCAGGGTCGAGGTGGTCAACGGCGGGGACGCCGGGGAGCACGGCGACGCCGTCCGGGCCGGGATGCTCTCCGCACACGTCGTGGCGCGCGCGGATGGGGGCGGGGCGTTCGCCTCGTCCACCGATCCGCCGGAGCGGCTCGCCGCCGCCGTCTCGGGGTGCGCGAGCGAGGGGCTGTGGCCGGTGCTGGCGGGGGAGCCGGGCGGGTACGGCACGGTGCTCGCGGCGCCGATCGTCCTCTACGACTGGCCGCAGGTCGCCCCGGAGAGCCCCGGCGACCTGTTCGACGGGACGGAGATCGACCGGCTCCTCATCCTCAGCGTGCTCGGCCTCAGCGAGGAGGAGCGCCGGGAGATGGCGGCGACCGACCCGAAGGCGCGGCGGATCCTGGAGCGGTGCGGCGCGCTGTCGTCCGATGAGCTGCTCGTCCTGCACGGCACCATGCGCGACCCCCGGAGGGACGTGTGGTGAACGGCAGGGCGGTCGTCGGCGGGCGGGAGCTGACCGCGGGGAGCCGGGTGCGGCTGCGGCCCAGGGGCGGCGCGGACATCTTCGACCTGGCGCTGCTCGGCCGCACCGCCACCGTCGAGCGGGTCGAGGAGGACATGGAGGGCGGCCTGCACCTGGTCGTCGCGGTCGACGACGACCCCGGCCGGGACCTCGGCGCCCGCGACCAGCTCGGCCACCGGTTCTTCGTCGGGCTGGACGAGGTGGAGCCGCTGCCGCAGGACGCGGCGTTCCGCAAGGTCCTCGTCGCCGGGATCGGGAACGTGTTCCACGGCGACGACGGGTTCGGGGTGGAGGTCGCCCGGCGGCTGGCGGAGCGACCGGTGCCGGACGGCGTGGCCGTCACCGACTTCGGCATCCGCGGCATCGACCTGATGTACGCGCTCGGCGACGGCTACCGGACGGCGGTCCTGGTCGACGCGGCGGCCCGCGGCGAGGAGCCCGGCACCGTCTCGCTCATCGAGCCGGACCCCGGCTCCGACGACTTCGGCGGCGCGGCGGTCGACGCGCACGGGCTCGACCCGGCGCGGGTGCTGCGGCTGGCCCGCGGCAGCGGCCCGGTGCCGCCGCGGATCCTGCTGGTCGCGTGCGAGCCCTCCGCGCAGACCACAGACGCGACCTGGGACATGGAGCTCAGCGCGCCGGTCCGCGCGGCCGTCGGCGAGGCCGTCCGGCTGATCGAGGGGCTGCTCGTGAAGGAACTGCAGACGCACGCGGACACGACGCACGCGGACACGACGCACGCGGGCACAGAGGGGGGATCTGTGGCATGAGGAAGGGAATCCACATCGGGCCGGGCGTGGTCCGGGTGACGGTCGCGCTGCTCGCGCTCGCCGTGGCGGCCGCGCTGGTCAGGGAGACGCCGGCGATCCGCAGGTACCTCAAGGCCGAGTCGATGTGACGCCGCCGCTGACACGGGATCGGACACGGGATCGGACACGGGCCATGACGACGACCATCGACCGGCAGCTCGTCGGCTACCTGAAGGACGCGCATGCGCTGCAGGAGCATGTCGAGGCCACGCTGAGCGAGCTGCTCACCACGGTGGCGGAGGAGCCGGACGTCTGCCGGCGCCTCGGCCGCTACGCCGAGCGGACGCGGACGCACACGCGGGAGATCGAGGCGCGGCTGCGCGCGCACGGTTCCGCGCCGTCCATCGTCCGGGACGCGGGGCAGCTGTTCGCGGCCGTGCTGGAGGCCGGACTCGGGCGCACCCGCCGGGACCCGGCCGGGCGCCACATCCGGGACGCCTACGTCGCCGCGCACCTGCAGATCGCGTCCGCCGAGATGCTGCGCCGGGTCGCCGAGCGCGCCGGGGACGCCGAGACGGCGCGGATCGCGACGGCGCTGTGCGACGACGCGCACGCGATGTCGGCGGAGCTGTCGGAGCGCTGGGACCTCGCCGTGGAGATGTCGCTGCGCCAGCACGGCCTCCGCGACGTCCCGCCGCCGCCCGAGGACGGCCGGTGAGCGCGACGGCGGCGGAGGTCTTCGCGCGGCGCGCCGCACCGGGCGCGGCGCTCGCGGACGCGGCCGGGCCGATCGCCGCCGCGTGCCACGCGATGGCGGCGCGGTTCCACCGGGGCGGGCGGCTGCTCGCGTTCGGCGCCGGCGGCGCCGCGACCGACGCCCAGCACGTCGCGGTCGAGTTCGTCCATCCGGTGATCGTGGGGAAGCGGGCGCTGCCCGCGCTGTCGCTCACCGGCGACGTCGCGACGCTCACCGGGATCTGCGCCGGGCCCGGGTTCGACGACGTCTTCGCGCACCAGGTCCGCTGCTTCGGCGGGCCGGGCGACATCGCGTTCGGCATCTCGCCGGACGGCCGCTGCGGCAGCGTCCTGCGCGGCATGGAGGCCGCGCGCGGCCTCGGGATGCTGACGGTCGCGCTCGCGGGCGGCGACGGCGGGGCGCTTCCCGAAGCCGTCGACCACCTGGTGACCGTCCCGTCCACCGACCCGCGCGTCGTCAAGGAAGTGCACGTCACCGCCTATCACCTGCTCTGGGAGCTGGTCCACGTGTTCTTGGAGCAGCCGGACGTGCTCGGCGAGGAGATGCCCGCATGACGGAGTGCGCGGGAGAGGGCCACTGCACGACCTGCGCGGACGAGGCGCGCCCGGCCGTCGTGCTCCGGCTTCTCGACGACGGTTTCGCCGACGTCGACACCGGCGGCGGAGGAATCGAGCGGATCAGCGTGGCTTTGGTGGACGCCGGAGCCGGCGACACCGTGCTCGTCCACGCCAAGGAGGCGATCGGGGTCGTGACGTGACGGAGATGCTCTACCCGTTCCTGTACGCGGGCGGCTCGGGGCTGGACACGCTGCTGGAGGACGTCCGGCGCTCGACGGCCGACAAGGCGAACGAGATCGTCCGGCTCCGGGAGACCGTCCTCGCCGAGTACGCCGACGACCTCGCCGCCTGCGCCGCGCGGATGGCGGGCGCGTTCCGCGCGGGCGGCCGGCTGTTCGCGTTCGGCAACGGCGGCAGCGCCACCGACGCGCAGGACGTCGCCGCGCTGTTCCTCAACCCGGGCGGGACGGCGCGCCCGCTGCCCGCGCTCGCGCTGACCAACGACACCGCCGCCATCACCGCGCTGTCCAACGACATCGGGTTCGAGGTGGTGTTCGCGCGGCAGCTCGCCGCGTTCGGGCGGCCGGGCGACATCGCGGTGGCGCTGTCCACGAGCGGCGACTCCGACAACCTCATCGCCGCGCTGCGGGAGGCGTCGCGGCGCGGCATGACGGCGGTCGGGCTCGCCGGCTGCGGCGGCGGCCGGATGGCGGAGACGCCGGGCCTGCACCACCTGTTCGTCATCCCGTCGGCGTCCGTGCACCGGATCCAGGAGGCGCAGACGACCGTGTACCACGCGCTGTGGGAGCTGACGCAGTCCGAACTGGCGCGGTCTGAGCCGGCACAGTCTGAGCCGGCACAGTCTGGAACCGCTGGGGAGGCCGGCTGATGTGCCTGGCGATACCGGGTGAGGTCGTGGCGGTCCGGGCGGACCGGCCGGTGGCGGAGGTCGACGTCAGCGGCGTCCGCCGGGCGGTCGACATCGGCCTGCTGGACGGGGAGCGGCTCGCCGTCGGCGACTGGGTCCTGATCCATGTCGGCTTCGCCATGTCCAAGATCGACGAGGCGGAGGCGCGGGCGACGCTGGAGCTGCTCCAGGACCTCGGCGACGCCTACGACGACGAGATCGACGCGCTGCGGGAATCGGGGATCGGCTGATGCGCTTCGTCGACGAGTACCGGGACGCGGGGAGGGCGCGGGCGCTCGCCGCCTCGATCGCCTCCCTGTGCGCGTCCGGCCGGCACTACAAGTTCATGGAGGTGTGCGGCGGCCACACGCACACCATCTACAAGCACGGCGTCGAGGACTATCTGCCGGAGAACGTCTCCCTCGTCCACGGGCCGGGCTGCCCGGTGTGCGTGATCCCGATGGGCCGGGTGGACGACGCCGTCCACATCGCGTCCCGGCCCGGCGTGATCCTGGCGACGTTCGGCGACATGATGCGCGTGCCCGGCGGGAGCGGCTCCTTCCTCGACGCGAAGGCCGCGGGCGCCGACATCCGGATGGTGTACTCGCCGCTGGACGCCCTCAAGCTCGCCGAGCGCAACCCGTCCCGCCGTGTCGTGTTCATGGGGATCGGGTTCGAGACGACCGCGCCGTCCACCGCGATGACCGTGCTGCGCGCGGCGGCGGCCGGGATCGACAACTTCTCGGTGTTCTGCAACCACGTGACGATCCTCCCGGCGATCAAGGCGATCCTGGACTCGCCGGACCTGCGCCTGGACGGCTTCCTCGGCCCCGGCCACGTCTCGACGGTCATCGGCTGCCGCCCCTACGCGTTCATCCCCGGCGACTACGGCAAGCCGCTGGTCGTCGCCGGTTTCGAACCGCTCGACCTGCTGCAGTCGGTGCGCATGCTGCTGACCCAGCTCGCGGAGGGCCGCGCCGAGGTCGAGAACCAGTACGGCCGCGTCGTCCCGTGGGAGGGCAACCCCAGGGCGCTGGACGCCATCGCCCGCACGATGGAGCTGCGCCCGTACTTCGAATGGCGCGGCCTCGGGTTCATCTCGCACTCCGCGCTGCGCCTGCGGGACGAGTACGCCGCGTTCGACGCCGAGCGCGTCTTCGACATCCCGGGCGGACGGGTCGCGGACCCGAAGGCGTGCCAGTGCGGCGAGGTGCTCAAGGGCGTCCTGAAGCCGTGGGAGTGCAAGGTCTTCGGGACGGCCTGCACCCCGGAGACGCCGATCGGCACCTGCATGGTGTCGTCCGAGGGCGCCTGCGCCGCCTACTACAACTTCGGCCGGTTCACCCGAGAACGCGTCAAGGAGGCCACCCGATGACGATCCGCGAAGAGCAGGTGCTGGAACGCATCGCGCGGGCGCGCGGCCGCCGGGCCCGCCTCCGCGAGGACGCCGTCACGCTCGCGCACGGGTCCGGCGGGAAGGCCACCCGCACCCTGGTCGACGCGGTGTTCAAGGAGGCGTTCGGCAACCCGCTGCTCGACCGCCTGGACGACTCGGCGTGCTTCGCCGTCAACGGCGCCGACCTGGCCTTCACCACCGACTCCTACGTGGTGTCGCCGCTGTTCTTCCCGGGCGGCGACATCGGCGACCTCGCCGTCAACGGCACGGTCAACGACCTGGCCGTGTCGGGCGCGACCCCGCTGCACCTGTCCGCCGGATTCATCCTCGAAGAGGGCTTCCCGGTGGCGTCGCTGCGCCGCATCACCGAATCGATGGCCGCCGCCGCCGGCGCCGCGGGCGTCGACATCGTCGCGGGCGACACCAAGGTCGTCGAGCGCGGCAAGGCCGACGGCTGCTACATCAACACCGCCGGGGTGGGCGTCGTCCGCCGCCCGCCCACGGGCGAGCTCAGGCCCGGCGACGCCGTGCTGGTCACCGGCCCGATCGGCGAGCACGGCGTCACGATCATGTTGGCCCGCGGCGACCTCGACCTCGCGGCCGACCTCGCCTCCGACACCGCGCCGCTGAACTGCCTGCTCGCCGACCTGGCGGCCCGCTGCCGGGGCACCGTCCGCCGGATGCGGGACGCGACGCGCGGCGGCGTGGCGACCGTCCTCAACGAACTGGCGGCGGACGCGGGCCTCGCCGTGGTCGTCGACGAGGACGCGATCCCCGTCCACCCGGCCGTCCGGGGCGCCTGCGAACTCCTCGGCATCGACCCGCTGTACGTCGCGTGCGAGGGCCGGGCCGTCGTCGTGGTCGCGCCCGAGGCGGCGGACGCGGCGCTCGCCTCCCTGCACGCCCACCCGCTCGGCGCGGACGCCGCCGTCATCGGCCACGTCCGGGACGACCCGCCCGGCACCGTCCTGCTGAAGACGGCCTTCGGCGGCACGCGCATCATCGACGTCCTGGTCGGCGACCCGCTCCCGCGCATCTGCTGACCGGAGGGTGGACGGGACCGCTCCGCCGTTGAATGATGGCCGGAGTGTTCAGGACCCCGGACATCGAGCGGCTGAAGCGCCGCCGCGCCGTGCCCAAGCTCGTCAAGATCCTCCGCGAGGGCAAGGACGAGAAGACCCGCCGCGAGGCCGCTCTGGCGCTCGGTGAGATCGCCGCTCCGCAGACCGTTCCGGTGCTGGTCGAGGCGATGGCGACGGACGTGTGCCCGGTCGCCGGTGCGGCCGCCGAGGCGGTCGCCGGACTCGACGGCAAGGGCCACCGCGCACCGGTCGAGGACCTCGTCGAAGCGCTGCGCAGCTCGCGGCGCTGGCACGGCGAAGGCCGGCGCGCGTGCGGCTGCCGGTACCGCAGCTCCCTGTTCTGGCCGACCACCCAGGTCCTGATGCGGCGTGCCCGCAGCGAGCACGTGCCGCTGATGGTCGAGCTGCTGAACGACGCCGACCGCCATCTGCGCGAGTGCGCGGCGAAGGCGCTGGAGGGGATCGGCGATCCGGCCGCCATCCGCCCGCTGGTCGCGAGGCTGGGGAAGGAACCCTACGACGAGGTACCGCACCGCGTGGTGTTCGGCGCGATCGCCTCCTTCCGCGACCCGTCCACGCTGGACGTCCTGCTCACCCGGCTGGCGGACACGCCGCCGCTGCGGGCGCACGGCGACTACCTCGGCTACAAGAGCGAGATCGAGGCCCTGTACCGGTTCGGCTCCGCGGACGTGGAGCGGCGCCTCACCGCCCTCATCCCGGACGTGGCGTGCCCCTGGCAGCGCGAGACGCTCGCGGACGAGATCGCCGAGCGGTCGTCCGATCCCGACGCGGTCCGCGCCGTGCAGCGCGACGCCGAACGCGCGGCCAAGGCCGCCGCCGAGAGGGCGCCGCTGGACCGTGCGCTGGCCTCCGGAGCCAAGGGGATCGGCACGCTGGTGAAGTTCCTGGACGCCGACGACGCCGCGCACCGGCGGGACGCCCGCGCGGGCCTCGGCGCGGTCGACGACCCCGGCGTGCACGGGATCCTGGTCCGGCTGCTGCGCGCCTCCCGCGCGGAGAACGCCCTGTTCGCGGCGGCGGAGCTGGGCAGGCGCGGGGACCGCAGGGCGGTCTTCCCGCTGATCGACGCGGGACGGCGCGGGCTGGAGGCCGCCGCGGACGCGCTCGCCCGGCTCGGTGTGGCCGACGTCGCCGACTACCTGCTCGCCGCGCTCGACGACCCCGACACCCGCACTCGCGCACTCACCCGCATCCGTCTCGACCCGCGGGCGATCGAGCCGCTGCTCGGCATCCTGGCCGACGAGGACGCGGCCTACCACGTCCGCCACCTGGCGCGCAGGCGCCTGACGGAGATCGGCGGCCCCGGCGTCCTCCCCGCGTCGGCCACCGCCCGCCCGGAGGAGGACGACCCGTGGCGGCACTCCGTCGACATGCTCGTGAGCACGTTGCGCGAACTGCGCCTCGGCCGCGACATGGGCCGGACGCCGTACGAGATCGGCGCCTGGGAGCGGGACCGCCGGGAGCATCTGAACCGGGCGGCGGGTTCCGCGCCGGCGCCCGTCCCCGGCGGTGACCTGCCCCGGCCGTACACCATCGACGTCACCAGGAACGCGCGCGCCCTGGCCAAGGAGGAGTACACCTACCAGAGCCCGGAGGACGGGGATTTCCTGCGATGGCGCACCCCCGGCCACCACTGGGACGCCCGGGGAGAGAACGCCGGAACGTATTTCACGGCGTACGTCAACGACGACGGACTCGCCGTATTCGGCGGGGGGATCGGCGGCCCCTACCTCGCCGATCCGGACGGCTGGCGCGCCGTCGTCACCGACATCGGCGACTTCGGCGGGGGCCTGCGCATCCGCCTGTGGCGGTGACGCGCGGGACGGTCAAGGGCAGCACAGGAAACGGGCATCTTTCTACTACCGCCGCATTGCCGGGCATTGGGGTGGGCATCGTCCCGTAACGCTCAGGCGTCACAGATCCTTGGGGGGAACAGTTCAATGAGCGATCTCATCGCCATCGCTTACCCGGACCTCGACCGTGCCACCGAGGTCCGCGACCGGCTCATCGACATGCAGCGGCAGAACGTGATCGCGCTCGCCGACGCCGCCGTCGTCGAGAAGCGCCTCGACGGCAAGATCAAGCTCCACCAGATCCACAACACCACCGGCCGGGGCGCCGCCTGGGGCACCGTCTGGGGCGGCCTGCTCGGCATGCTGTTCTTCGCCCCGCTGATCGGCGCGGCCGTCGGCGCGGCCGCCGGTGCCGCGGGCGGCGCGGCGTCCGACGTCGGCGTCGACGACTCGTTCATGCGCGAACTCGGCGCGAAGCTCCAGCCCGGCGGCGCCGCGCTGTTCCTCCTGGTCACCAAGGTGACGCCGGACAAGGTCATCCCGCAGGTCGCCCAGTACGGCGGCGAGATCCTGCAGACCTCGCTCAGCGCGGACGCCGAGCAGCACCTGCGCGAGGCCGTCGAGGCCGACGCCCGAGTCCACGCCACCACCTGACCCGCGCCACCACCTGACCCGTCCCGCGCCGAAAAACAATTGGCGAAACCCCGCACCGGTCTTTTACCATCGAAAGGCCGGTGCGGGGTAGTGCAACGGGAGCATGCAGGTCTCATAAGCCTGGTGATGCGGGTTCGAATCCCGCCCCCGCCTCTAGTGAAAGGCGCGCCCGAATGGCCGGGCGCGCCTTTCCTCTGCGGCAGGTCTAGCCGGCCGCCGGACTTCCGTAACGGGCCAGCAGAGCCCGCACGGCGGTGCGGATCGGCTCGCCCGGCGACTCCGGGACGCCGGTGGTCAGCGCGGTGAACAGAATGCCCAGAACGCTCATCTCCAGGAGCATGGCGTCGTCCGGGCTGACCTCCATCCCGGCGGCATGGCACTGGCGGACGATCAGATCGGCGCGGCTGTGCAGAGCGTCCGTCAGCATCCGCCGCAGCCCCGGATTGCGGGTGCTCTCCAGATGCAGCTCGAACAGGGCCAGCGGGTCGTGGCC
The DNA here is from genome assembly GCF_013364275.1 of Actinomadura sp. NAK00032. Classification (NCBI taxonomy): domain Bacteria; kingdom Bacillati; phylum Actinomycetota; class Actinomycetes; order Streptosporangiales; family Thermomonosporaceae; genus Actinomadura; species Actinomadura sp. NAK00032. The sequence continues at coordinate 1,719,677 of NZ_CP054932.1, forward strand.
CCCCTCGGTCAGCATCATGGTCAGCACCGCGACCAGCGCCTCCTCCAGATCCGCGGGCGAGATCGACCGGACGGTATGGGCGGCCACCCGCTCCCCGAGCCGGCCGGTGATCCGCTCGATGACCCCGTCGAGGAGCGCGTCCCGCGTGCGGAAGTAGCGCGAGGCGGTCCCGGCCGGGACGCCGGCGCCGGCGTCGACGGCCCGGTGGGTGAGCCCGCGCGACCCCTGCTCGGCCAGCACGGCGATGGCCGCGTCCGCCAGCAGGGCGCGTCGCTGCGGGTTAGGCGGTGGCACGGTGCCCCTCCAGATCGGTGCGGTCGGCCGGACCGCACCATTCCACCAGAGCCGCCCCGATGCCGGCGCGCTCACCGGCCCAGGCCACGTAGCCGTCCGGGCGGACCAGCGTCGCCGCCGGCCCGGTCGCGTCCTCCGGCCTGGCCTGCCGCACACGGTCCCGCCAGTGGACGGGGACGGGCTCGTCCGACAGCAGGACGAACCGCCCCGCGCGCAGTACCTCGTACAGGCGTCCCACGTCCGTCCGGCGGTCGGGGGCGCGGCGCCCGGCCAGCGGGTGGGCGCCGGGCCGATAGGCGAACTCCAGCCCCGACAGCCTGCCGAGGATGCGGCGCCGACCCGCGCCGGTGTGCAGCAGGGCCGCCATGACCCGCCGGTTGGCCGCCAGCCGCACCCGCGACCCGCTCAGCACGAGCCCGGTGAGGTGGTCGGTCATGGCGAGGACGGCGGAGCCGACGGGATGCCGCTCCGCGTGATAGGTGCCGAGCAGCCCCGGCGGCGCCCAGCCCTGCACGTCGGCGGCGAGCTTCCAGCCCAGGTTGACGGCGTCCTGGATGCCGGTGTTCATGCCCTGCCCGCCGATCGGCGAGTTCACGTGCGCCGCGTCCCCGGCCAGGAAGACGCGCCCCGCCCGATAATCGCGGGCCTGCCTGCGCTCGGCGGCGAAACGCGAGAACCAGCGCGGCTCGCTCATGCCGTAGTCGCTGCCGGCGATGTGCCGGAACGCCGTACGGATCCGGTCGAAATCCGCGTCCTCCCGATCTTCGCGCAGCCACGCGCCGACCCGGTACCAGCCGTCCCCGAACGGGAGCGTCACCACCACGCCCTGGGGACCGACCTGCGTGATCGGCGGCGGCTCGGAGCCGGGGATGCGGACGTCGGCCAGCAGCATGGGCAGGCTGTAGGCCGCGCCGGCGAACCCCACGCCCGCCAGCTCGCGGACGGTGCTGTGAGCGCCGTCCGCGCCGACGACGTACCGGGCACGCAGCACGCTCCCGTCTTCGAGCGTCAGCCGAACGGACTCAGCGTCCTGAGCCAGGCCGGTGACCTCCGCACCGCGGCGGACCTCCACACCCAACTCGTCGGCGCGCCGCCGCAGGACCTTCTCGGTGCCGTTCTGGGGCACGATCAGCAGCATCGGATACCGCGTGTCGAGCCGCCCGAAGTCCACCCGCGAGGCGTAGGCGGGGTACACGGTCCTGAGCGGGTTGCCAAGAGCCACCAGCTCGTCGCCCATCCCGCGGGCGTCGAGCAGCTCCAGCGCGCGAGCGTGCAGGCCGAAGGCCCGGGTGACGTTGGACTCGCCGCCGCGCTTCTCCACGATCACGCAGGACACGCCGGCCAGAGCGAGCTCGCAGGCGGTCATCAGCCCGGTAGGCCCGGCCCCGACAACGATGACGTCGTACATGACACTCTCCATTCGCTACACATGTATCGCTACATTTATAGCGAATGAGCCCCGCAAACGCACCCGTCCGCACGGATGGGCGGCGCGTCCTTCGTCACTCAGCTGGACATCGGCGCCTGCCGGCGGGGTCCCGAACCCGACCGGCCACGCCCGCCATCCCCGACGGAACGCCGCCGGACGGGATGAACGGCGTCCCCGACTCGGCGTCCTCCGTCAACTTGTCCAGGCGCTGCCTGCGCACCATCGACCGGAGTGCGGGATGCGTCCGCGAGAACACGGAGAAGACGGCGTACTCCGGCGGGTAGCACTCCAGCAGGCAGTCCCGCAGCCCAGCGAAGTGCTCCGCCGTGCGCCGCCCGCCTGGTACGCCGGGCCGGTCCGCTGCCGGATCACGCACGCCACGTCGCCCTGCAGCGGCCGCCGCCGGCATCAGCCGGTAGGTCGTCAGCCGGTCGTGTCCCTGCTCGCACACCGAGAGCAGGCTGGTGACGCGGGGGCACAGCATGCCGAGATACTCCGTGACGCCCGGCGTCGAGTCGACCACGAAGACCCGCGACGACCGCCTCGGCCTCCCGGGTCAGATGGTGCACGCCCGTGATCCCCATCCCGACGACCGCGATGTCGAACGGGCGCGCGGAGCGGGGTTCATCGCCGCCACTGGATCGCCTCCATGGGCCGTCCGGCCGCATCGTGATCGGTGGGGGCGGGGAGGCGGTTGGGGGGGAGGAGGCAGCGGCGGCGGCGCGTCCAGGGGGCGGCTGGCGCGTCGGCGAACGCACGGCGATGAGCGCCGCTGGCATCGCCGGATTGACGCGCCCCCGCGTCCCCTGGCTCCGCTTGGCGACGATGGCCTATGACTCCTCGCCGTCCGGCCGCGCCGGCGCCGCGCGCTCGCGGGTCCGAGAGGGTCGTAGCCGACCGGTGCCTCCACCGGTGCCTCCACCGGAGCCTCGCGGTCGGCGAGCTAGAAGTCGCAGTCGGCCCGCATCCGGGTCAGCACTTCGTCGATGCCGCTCATCTCGCCTTCCCGCCGCGCCAGGTCGTCCGATGCGCCAGCGGATCACCCCGTCGCAGGACGAACTCGCCCGGCTGCCACCACGCCTCGATGAGCGCCTCTACCGCCGTGAACCACGCCCCGGCGCGTTCGTCACGGCCCCGGACCATCAGGAAGTCGTCCACCCGGATCCGACCAGATCACCTGGAATGGCCTCGGCGACCTGACCACGCGCCCCAGCAGGTTGGCCATCAGCAGCAGGCAGCGGCAGGCAGCGGCAGGCAGCGGCAGGCAGCGCCGGGCGCGCCCGTCCGCCCGCGATGGGCGCCGCCGGGAATGGTGGCCAACTCGGGTGCCAGCGTCGACAGGTGTACGACCAGCGGCCGCTCACGCGCCATCACACCACCCACAGATGGTCAGGACGTCGCGCGGAAGGTTGCGATCCCGGCCGTCCCGCCTGAAGGCGGCTGAGCGCAGAAGGCCAGCGAGGGCCGAACAGGAGACGCCCAGCCGCCCTTGGAGTAGGCGCGCCGCTCAGCGGGCCTGCTCGGCGTTCACGACCAGCAGCGACTTGCCGACCGTTGCGCGCTCGGCCAGCGCGCGGTGCGCGTCCGCGGCGCGATCCAGCGGATAGGTGGCCCGCACGACCGGCTTGAGCCGCCCCTCCTCGGCCAGCTCAAGCACGCTGGCCAGCAATTCACGCACGGTCGCCTCGTCCGGCGGACCGTCCATGTGCGGAGCCAGCACCCGCACCCCACGCCGCTGGGCCACGTCCTTGTCCGGGTCGGCGAAACCCTCACCGCTGCCGTACGTGACGAACCGCCCGCCATCGGCCACGGCATCGAAGGCGGCCAAGCCCAGCGGCCCGCCCGCCCCGTCGTAGCCGAGCGCGACCCCGCCCCCGGTCGCTTCGCGCACGCGCTCGACCCACTCCGCCCGCGTGTAGTCGACGACGACCTCCGCCCCGAGCTCCCGCGCGAGCTCCAACTTGGCCTCGCTCGACGCGGCCGCCACCACCCGCGCCCCCGCGTCGACGGCGAGCTGCACCAGCAGCGACCCGGCTCCACCGGCCGCCGCCGACACCAGCACCCATTCCCCCTTCGCCGGCACACCCAGCCGCGCCAGGCTGAGCGCCGTCACACCGTCGTGGACGAGCGCCGCCGCCGTCCCAGCCGCCAGCCCGCCGGGAATCGGCATGATCTCACCCTCTTCGGCGACGACCTGCTCGGCGTAACCGGTCCCGGTCCGCACGAGCACCCGCCGCCCGACCCACGCCGGATCGACCCCTTCACCCGTCCGCAGCACCTCGCCCGCTCCACCGCCGCCGGGCACGTACGGAAGCGTCCGGGGGAAGAAGTCCTGCCCCCAGCCTCCGCGGAGCAGGGTGTCCAGGAAGATGACGTCCGCCACGGCCATGCCGACGACCACCTGCCCCGCCCCCGGCACCGGGTCAGGCACCTCCGCGAGAGTCAGCACCTCTGGCCCACCGAACTCCTTCACCTGGATCGCACGCATGAAAGCCCCCTTCTCTACGACCTGTATCCACCCCACTCTCCAACCTCAACCAATATCGAGGTCAAGGGCGACGCGGGGATCATGCGGGCGTCGACCAAAGGGAACCGAGCACGGCTGGCCCGTCACCGGAACAGGTGCGAGCACACTACGTACGGATGCGCGCCCGCTTGCGCCGCCACCTCACACCGGACCATGACGCCAAGGAGAACCTGCTCATGGACGGCTGTCCTCCGCCCGAGCCTGACCGTCCACAAGGCAGCGCGCCTTCCGATCGGCAACCAGGCCACACCCCGACGGACCGACCACGGCTACGACCCGACGACGCGGTCTCCCGGAACAACGCGGCGACGCGGTCATCGTGTCGTTGTCGCCCACCGCACCGCCGTCGAACTGGTCGAACTCCAACGCCTGAACAAAGGCGCCGCGTGCACTCGATCATCCTGAACGAACAACAACTTCAGCAGGCTCTACTACATCGTCGAGGCGCGCTGATCGCCGAACTGGACTTGCCCGACCTACTGAACTCATCGGGCATCACCCCAGACGCATTGACCGACCACCTGGACGCCTTACGCGCCTCCACACGCCAGTCCGCTGCGGTTGCTGTGGCCGCGCGAGGGGCGGCTGCCCGAGGCGCCGTGGCTGGAGCTGCTGCGATCTGGCAGTTCAACCCGCCCATCTGCCAGTCGGCCGCAGCGCCGCCCCACACGTTCAGCGACGTCACCCCGCCCCAGACCAGACTGGGAACGACGGTGGCCGCCCTCGAATCCTTAACCGTCGTAAGACTCGACGCCCCAAGCATCCACCGAGGCCAACCGCCGCTGGGTCCCGCCCCGCGGAAATTCGCATGCCGTAGCCGCGATCTCGCAGTGAACCAAGCGATCCACGGCAACGCGCAAGGCACGGCATCGCAGCGGGATGACGTCCACCATCCGCGGCGGGCGGTTGTACTGCGACGGACCAGCCAGGCAGGCGCGGAACAAATACCCGCCCGTGCCCAAGGCACAACTCGTGGCCGCCCGGCCATTGGTGATTGAACGACCTCATCACTCAGTCAGTGCCGCCGCTTGAGCCCCCGGCGGCCGGCGTTGACGGAGGACTTTCCGTAGGTCATGGCCCCCGTAGTGGCGAGTACGGGCCGGGGCGGCCTGGACGACGCTCATGACCCTCGGCGCGGCCATCATCTGGCGACGCCGGTAGGTCAAGCAGTCGGGAACTGTGTTGAGCCGGATGTGGGGTTGGCCGGGTAGGGACTCCGCATCGCGCCGAAGTAGGCCTCAGGTGGGCCTTCCACATGCTCGGGCAGCTCGTCCATGAAGGCGCGCAACAACGCGGTGGCATTGTGCCGATCGAGGTCCTCTTGTGAACGCCAGACCTCGTAGAGGAAGAACCGGCCGTCATCCTGTTCGTGGAGGTGGTACTGAAGGCTGCCGGTGTGCCTCCGGGAGGGCTCGACGAGGTCCAGCAAGAGCTTGCCGAGTTGCTCGGCGTGCCCAGGCTTGGGGGTCAGGAATCCGTAGAGCGAGACGGGTGCTGGTGCAGTCGAAGTCGTTGTCATGTGAGCAACGTTAGAATGTGACATCGGTGTGAGATTCAAGCCGCGTGCCTATGGGGTGGGTCACATGAAAATCGGAGAGCTGTCCCGTGAAACGGGCGTGGCCGTCCGGCTCCTGCGCTACTACGAGGCTCAAGGCCTGCTCACCTCTCACCGAAGCCAGGGCGGACACCGCCATTACGGTCCCGAAGCCCCGGCTGAGGTCATACGCATCCGCGCCCTGCTCGCCGCCGGGCTCCCCACACGGGTCATCCGTGAGCTCATGCCGTGCTTCGTCGGCGACGGCACCGAGGTCCAGGCATGCGTTCTCGACCACCTCAGAACCCAGTGCGCCGAGATGGACTCGCGCATAGCCGACCTCGTCCAGGCCCGCGCAGCTCTGGGCGACATCCTCGAGGCCTCAACCCGGTCTCTCGCCCGCGCCTGAACCGCGCTGCCGCCGGCTGTCGCGTGCGATGGCCGTGGCCGACGTGCCCGACGTACTTGTGGACATGCAGATGCCCTTCCCTGACGAAATCGATGCGGGCGAGGGCTGCGAGGCGCAGACGGGGTGTGTGATCAGGCGGTCTTGCGCCAGATCGGCAGGTGCCCAGGCTCGGACGGCTCCGGCCCATGCTGATGGGACGACCGGACGTCAGCAGGTGGCCAGTCTGGGTGGGGAGGGGCTGCGCCTGGGTTGGTGGAGGCGGGCCGCTGGGTGCGGTGGATGAAGGCCGTCGACACCTTCACTCCGATCAAGGCCGCTTCCCGCTGCCTGCTGTTCTCCGCTGTCAATCCCAAGAAGCTGATGATATGCGCAGCGGTCGGCATCGCCATCGTCCGGGGAGCGCTGGGCATTGGTGGGCAGGCCGTGTCGGTCGCCGTCTTCGTGGTGATCGCGGTGTGCAGTGTGGCCGTCCCCGTGCTCGTCAGCCTGGCCTTGCTGGTCACACAGTCTGGGCCAGGGCGGCGGCTGGGGTCGAGCCGGGGAGAGCGGCTCGCTGCCCGCCCGTGTTGGCGGGACGGGCTGCGGGTGGGCGTGGGTGGCGTCATGCAGCCCGGGGATCCAGGGCCAGTGGGGCGGGCGACCAGCCGTGGTGGACGGCCTCCGCTGACACTGGTTGGTCCCCCAGGCCGGACCGGGGAGTGCGGTTATGCGGCTCGGCGTAGCGGGGCGGCCAACTCGCCGGGATGGTGGTCTACGCCGGTAGGCCCGAGGCCAGTGGGGCGGGCGGCCAGCCGGTGTCGAGGGCTTCCGGCTCATTGGTGGGTCGGTCCGGGACGGGCCGGGGGGGCGTGCGGTTATGCGGTTCGGCTTGTTGGGGGTGGATAGCCGGCCGGGATGGTGGTCCATGGCGGTGGGCCTGTGGCCAGCGGGGTGGTCGGGCTTGGGTTGTGGGCATGTGGTCATGGCGTCTGAGGCCGAGGTGGTGGGTGATCGTGGTGCGGGCGCTGTCAGGCCCCGCATGGGTGGAGCGGTCGGTGTCAGTGCGGGACCTGCGGCCACGCGACCTCGACCGGCACGGTAGGCGGCCGGGTTGGGGCCACGGCCCCCGGCCAGGCCCGCGCCGAAGGAGCAGCCGGTCTGACCTAGGGCGTGGGCATGGGCGTGGGTGTGGGTGTGGGTTCATGCGGCCTGGGGCCAGGGTGGTGGGCGGCCGGGTTGGGGCAGGGTTCTGGTTCCGGGTGGGTGGAGGCGGTAGGTGTAGCGGCCGTCCGGCGCCTTGGTGATGTGGAGCCGGTCGGGGTGGGTGTGTTTGTAGCGGTTGTGCCAGCCGCAGGTGAGGGCGAGTTGGTCGATGTCGGTGGGGCTGCGGCCGAGGGCCCAGCCGTGGACGTGGTCGACCTCGCACAGCGTCCCCGGCACCTCGCACCCCAGCACCGCGCACGTCGGATACAAGGTCTCCAGGACCCGGCGCTGAGCACCGGTGGCGAACCGCACCCGATGCCCCAGATACAGCGGAGTGTTCCCGCCACCGAGCAGCAGCGGTGACACTCCGGCGGCCAGCGCGATCCGTCGGGCCTGCTGTGCCGGGATCGCGGTACCGTCGGTCAGCCTCGCGGGGGTGGTGCCGCCGGTGAGGGTGTCCAGGTCGCAGATCACGGTGACGCGGGTGGCCCTGTGCCCGCCCGACAGCACGCTGGTGAGTGCGGCTGCCGTCCGCTCCGACAGGTCGCGGTGGTCGTCGGTCCCGGCGGGTTTGGCCAAGGGCGCGAGGGTGCCGTCGAAGATCGCGGCGTCTTCGGCGTTGAGCCAGCCCTTGATGTAGCGGCCGCCGTCCAGGGAGCGGGTCGAGTCGATCCATGACCGCTCATACCCGCGCGCCACTTCTTCGGGGGCCTGCTCGGTGCCGTCGCGTTCGGCGATGACCTCGCGGATCCGCTTACCGAACGAGGCGATCTTCCCGGCGGAGAAGCCCTGGTCGACCATGCCCAGCAGGATCGTCTCGGCCCGGCCGCAGTCGTGGTCGTCGAGCCGGGTCGTGGCGTCGGCGATGGTGGCGGCGTACCCGGCCGACAGCTCACCAGAAGCCCACCGCCCGGCCACCTTCGGCAGGCGGTGGCGCTGGCGGGCCAGGGTCAACCGTTCTTTGGCGCGGGCTTCGCGCATGCCCAGGCGGGACCGCAGCCAGGACCGGGTGGAGGGGAAACCCCACCGCTGCACCTCCCGCGCGCCGTCCACCACCGTGATGAACCCGGCCAGGGCGGCCTCCTGCAGATCACCGGCGGCGGCGAGGGTCTCGACGAGATCCATGCACACCGCCGCCGAGTCGGGTGCGGTACGGGAGGCGAGTTCGGCGGCGATCGCCGATGCCGCGTCCACCAATTCCATGGTGGACGCCTCATCGAGGTCGACCGCGATTGAACTCATACCCCCAATGATATCCGGCCGGGCACCCTTTCATCCTTTCGGGCCGGAATTCTTCCATGATTCTTTTCGAGTCTTGTTGATCAACGGGTATCCCGTTATCCACAAAGGCCCATTTCGGGCATTTCGATTTCGTTGTCCTGCCGGGTGTTGTCGTTGTGTGTTTCTGGTTGGTGGTTCTGGTTGGGGTGGGGGCGGCGCGTCGGGCAGAGGGCAGGCGGAGCCTGCCCGACGAAAGCTGCACTCAGGGGCCGCAGAGGCTCCGAAGTCAAGGGTCAATGCCACTTAGTTAGGCTGCGGAACCCAGAATCTTGATGGCGGGTTCTTCCGTGTGATAGGTGCAGCTGTCTGCGGGTCGTTTGACTCGGTAGGACGTGTACCGCTGGCGTTTGGTAACGCGTGGATAGCTTCGTAGACGCCGTGGCGGGTTCGGTCGTTCGACTATCTCGGCGATGGTGTCGGCGGTCGCGCGCTCAAGGTGCGGTGGGGGAAAAATCCGCCGGGCCTCCTACCTGCCGGCGGACGATGCGAAGTGAGCGGATGAACGACAACCGGTCTGGATCCAATTCCGCTTGATCCGCGGCCTCGGCCATGAGGTGCCGGACGCCGTAGTATGTCAGCAGCATCCCCCACAGTTCCTGCTCGACCATCTCGGGTGACTTCGAGCGCAACAACGCTCCGGCGCCCTTCTGGTGCGTTTTCATCTCGCCGATGGCCGCTTCGATCTCCCACCGCTCATGGTAAGCGGCGGCGAGTTCTGTCGCGGGCGCGTCCAGGGGGTCAAGGATGGTGGTGACGAGGGTGAACAGTTCATCCTCTCCACGGTTGGTCACTTCATATTCCACGACCCGGACGTACAGGCCGGGAAGTTCGGTCAGTTCCATAGTCCCGGCCGCCAAGCGTTTGGACGCGGCGGTGCGGGCTCTGCGGTTCGCCGAATATGACAGATAAGACCCATCGGGGAGCCATTTGATGACCGGAAGCAGAACATTGATCTTGGCGCGCAGCAACGCGTCCGCTCCAGCATCTCTGATCCGTTGCAGATGTTCGTTGCTGTACATGCCCCGGTCGCCGATGACCAGCATGTCCTCGGCCACGATCCCCGAGCCCAGCAGCCGGGTCGCCAGCGCGATCTCGGTATCGTGCTGCGCACCGAACTCCGCTCCGACGATGGCGTGGGTGCCGCATTCGGCCAGCCCGACCACCAGCACTTTGGGGAACACGCCTTTCTCGTCCTTTTTCTTCCCCGCATACCCGAAACGTTCGGCGTTCGCGGCGCTGTCGGGCACTTCGATGTCGAAGCCGTCAAGGGCCATCAGCCGCCACCGCCCCAGCCACGCGCCCTGGGTCGACCGCCGGGCACAGGGAACCGCGACACGGAAGAACAGATCACGCATCACCTCGGCCCCAAGCCGCCGACGTGCCTGGGTCAACGCACCGGACGACGGCACCACCCACTCGTTCCGCCAGATCCGCAACCCGCGCAGGCCCTGCACCAGCTTACGTATCACTTCCTCATACGCGTCCGCATGGAACAACGTCAACGCCATGACGAAATAGACCACGACACGCGCAGGCAGCAGCCGCACCCGCACCCGCTTTTCCCGGCGTCCGGCAGCGGCGATCACCTCATCCACCAGCTCACGCGGCACCAAGCGCGTCAAAACCCCGATACCGATCTGATCTACCAGCACACCAGCCGAACCCGAACCACGCGCAGCAGCCTCATCCATCGTCGCACGGTAGATCGACCGCTACTTCCACGTCCACGAAAACCCAAAAATGAACTAATCCACAAACCACCCTGTGGATATGTGAAGAAGCCGACGCACCAGCACTAACTAAGTGGCATTGAGTCAAGGGTGGGACGGAGTCCCATCGCGAAGCGACGCCGAAGGCGCCCTTGACTTTGGAGGGGCGGCCCCGTACGCAGCGCCGCCCCCACCACAATTCCACGAAGAACGATCAGACCATGGTGTCTGATCTGGTCGAACTCCGAGCTGGACGAACACCGAGTTGGGCGTATGCCGAGCTGTGTGGACCTGCACCTGGACGGCGCGGCCGGGCGCCGCCGGCGGGCATCGCTAGGCCCACGTCCGCGATGCCCGCCTCCTCGTCGGTCCCGGCGGCGCTGCCCGCGGCCCGGCCCGGTAGCCCTCCAGCAGCGCGGTCGGGTTGAAGATCGTCCTGGTTGAGCGTCGGCCTGGTTTATCGCTGCCGTGGTCGAACGTCGGTCTGGTTGGTCATCGGTTTCGTCGAATGCAGGCCGTGGCTGAACTCCGCAGTGGTCGGATGCCGGCCTGGTCGAACGTGGGCTGGTCGAGTATCCGGTGAACGATGGCGGCTAAGCGTTGCGAAGGGCCTTTTCTATGGCGGATAGTTTGTCTGCCAGGTGGAGTAGGGCGCCTACGGACGGGTCTTCGGTGTTGCCCGTTAGGGTTTGGGAGCGCTGGTAGGCCGCCTTGACCTCTGTCCAACGGTCCGCTTCGGCGGCGGCCAGGGTGCCTCGGAGTTCGGACAGTTTCAGGAGATTGGCTTCGGCGTCCGAGGTCAGTGTCTGCGACTCGGCTCGGTAGTGGTCGTCCAATGCCGCTTCCAGTTCCCGGGCGTTCATCACCGGGAGGATCCGTTCGGCCAGTTTGTTCATGTCTCGGTAGGAGCCCTGGAGGCGGAACGGTGGCTCGGTGCGGGACGCGTCGTCCTGGGCGGCGGAGGCTATGTATGCGCGGTTGACCGTCAGCACCACCTGCTGCACATGTATCAGCTTCTCCAGGACGGACAGAATCTCGTCCAATTCGGCCTGGGAGTAAGGGTGCGACAGGCGGTCCGGGCGGACGGTCTGGTCGCCTGAGGCGAGGCGCACCAGCAGTTCTACGTCGTCGCGGTCGCGGGTCGTTAGCGGGGCCAGGACAGGGTTCGAGGTCAGTGCGTTCTCGATGTAGCTCAGGGCGAACAGATCGTCCTTGCCGGACAGGACGTCGCCCAGGTTCCATACGTCGGCGCGGTTCGCGAGCATGTCGGGGATGCGGAAGCGTCGGCCTGATTCGGTGTACGGGTTGCCGGCCATGCAGACCGCGAAGCGCTTGCCGCGCAGATCGTAGGTGCGGGCGGCGCCTTCTATGCGGCGTTGGGCATCGCAGAGAGGGATGAACTTCTGGAGGAACTCGGGCGATGTGTGCTGGATGTCGTCCACGTAGAGCAGGACGTTGTTACCCATGTCGAGGGCGAGGTTGATCTTCTCGATCTCGCGGGCCGCCGTCGCGTTAGGCGCCTGGGCCGGGTCCAGGGACGTGACGTCGTGGCCGAGCGCGGGGCCGTCCACCCGCACCAGTGCCAGGCCGAGGCGGTCGGCTACGTATTCCATGAGCGTCGTTTTGCCGTAGCCGGGCGGGGAGATGAGCAGGAGAAGGCCCATCTGGTCAGTGCGCTTGCCATCGCCGGCGGCGCCGAGCTGCTTGGCCAGGTTGTCGCCGATGAGCGGCAGGTAGACCTCGTCCACCAGGCGGTTTCGGACGAACGCGCTCATCGTGCGGGGCTTGAAGTCGGCCAGACCTAGGCGCTTCTCCTCAACGGTGATCAGGTCGTTGCGCTGTTTCTGGTAGGCGCGGAAGGCGGGGACGCGCTCGTTCCGGAAATGGTGAGTGCGGGCCAGCGTCTCGTCCAGGCGCAGGTTCAGGCGGCGGTCGGTGATGCGCGGGTGGTCGCCTAGGAGGTCCTCGATCGTGGCCGTCAGCGCGGCGGGGGAGTCGTAGCGGGCGGACGGGCACAGGAGCGTCGCCACGGCCTCGGGGAGGTCGGCTTCGTCGCCGCCATCGCCGGTCGCCAGGTAGGAGGCCAGCCACGCTTCGGCCAGTTGGTGGCGAGCGGTGAGCGTGCCGACATCACGCAAGTCGTCGTCGAGTGTCGTGTCGCCCAGTGCTTGCGTGAATCCCTTCAGGAGGGCGCGGGCGCCCTGGCTCGTTACGAAGCCGTCCGGGGCCGTGGCCAATTCCTCGATGAGGTATTCGGCGGCCAGCGGGTCGGGCAGGCGCAGGTGATGGTGCCGGGCGAAACCGGTGATGGACGCGGTCAGTTCGGCGGTCAGGTCGGTCAACGCGTCGGTGCGGCCGAAGGCTTGGCGGGCGCGGATCAGTGACCGGGCTCGCGCCGTCCACATGGCGCGTTCGGTCTCGTCCGGGCCGTGCGTCCAGAAGAGTTGCGCGGTGGCTCGGGCAGGGCCCGGGTAGCGGAGCAGGCCCGCGTCGGCGCGCAGCCGCAGCAGCGCGTCCAGGATGCGGGCCGCGTCGTGGTCGTGGACGCCCCGCTCGTAGCCTTCGTCGTAGCGGTCGGCGGCCACGTCGCGGACGAGGCCGAGCAGGCGGCCATCGGCGGCCGCCCCCAGGAGGTCGTCCAGGGGTGAGGTGGCCAGGATCGATGTCGCCAGGTACTCGGCTCGGTATGTTTCCGGGGTTTCCGATACCAGGGTCTGGTTCCACAGGGGACGGGTCGCGGCGAAGCCCTCGTCCTGGACGGGCGCCCGGTAGTCGGTCCCCGTGATCGCGAACGCGACCGCGTCGCGGTGCGGGACGAGGGTCAGCTCGATCGGACGGGTGTTGACCGCGAACCGGTGCCGGCCCAGCCGGATCGTCCCGCCGTCGTCCCCGTACAGGTCGAGGCGGTCGCGCAGCGCGCGGCCCGCCTCCTGCCGGGCCGCCTTGACGCGTCCTTCCAGCTCCTCCGCCCGGACGCCGTCGTCCAGGCCGCGCAGCTCGTCGGCGATCGAGCGGAGCCGCGCCACCATCGCGTCGGTCGCGAAGTAGGTGTTGACCTCGTCCGGCGAACCGAGGGTGGCGGCGCGGCGGTGGACGCCCGCCAGGATCCGGTCGGCCGACTCGGTGAGCCGGTCGGTGCGGCGGGCGCGCTCGTCCAGCAGGGTCTGCTTGCGGGACGAGAACGCCTCGTAGACCTCGGTCCGCTTCGTCTCCAGCTCGCCGAGGAACTCGTCCAGCTCGGCGAAGCGGGCCTGGAGGGTCTCCAGCCGGAGCAGCAGGCGGCCCAGCCGCTCGTCGCAGTCCTCGGGCGTGGCGGCGGTCGCGAGGGCGCCGGCGATCGACTGGTCCAGCAGGGCGAGTTCGGCGGCGAACGCGGCGCGCCCCTCGCGTCCGAGCAGGTCGCGGCGCCGGTTGTCGAGGACGGCGCGGGCCCGGTTGAGGCCGCCGAGCACCTCGCCGACCCGCTCCAGGATCGCGGTCCGCGCGGTCGCGTCGGTGATGTCGAGGTCGCCGACGACCTCGGTGACGACCTCCAGCCCCTCGTTCTGCGCGGCGAGGAGGTCGGCGAGGGGCGCGGCGTCGGCGGCGGTCTCGATGGCGCCGGCCGCCTCGGTGATGCGCTCGACCTCGGCGTGGTAGCCGGTGAAGGCGTCCTCGCGCTGGAGGAACTCGACCGCGCCCCGGCCCGCTTCCCGCAACTCGGCCTGGACGGTCTCGGAGAGCTCGTCCAGCCGGGACGCGTCGACGTAGCGCAGGTCGCGGAGTGTTTCCAGCCGGCCTTGGGCGCGGCGGAAAGAGGCCAGTCGCGACACCCAGCCGTCGGCCGTCGAGGGCGGCTCGGCGTGGGCTCGGCGGCTCAGCGCGGCGATGTCGTCCGCCGCTTCGGAAACAGCGGAAACGGCCTGGTCGGTGAGCGCCTGGACCTTCTCGAACTCGTCCAGCACCTGGCCGGCGGTCGCGCGGACGTCCGCCAGCGGCGCCGTCACCGCGCCCAGATCGTCGTCGGCGAGCCAGTGGTACAGGTCGGCGGCGCGCGTGCAGGCGGAGATCAGCGCCTCGAACACCCGGGCGGACGGCGACATCTCGTCCACCATCCGGGTGATCGACAGGCACTCGGAGATTCCGCGCACGAGCTCGGCGTTGCCGACCCGCTCCAGCGGCCCGGTCCCGACCGGCTGCGCGGCGGCGTAGGCGTCCGAGACGTACGGGGTCGCCCAGATCTGCATGGGGTGGACGCGCGACGGCTCGTCGGAGAACGCCCGCATCACGACGAGCGTCCCGTCCGCGAACAGCGAGTACCCGTGGCAGGTGATCGGCGTCGCGACCCGCTTGCGGATCACGTTGTACGGCAGCAGCAGCGACCGCCCGTCCTCCCGCGCGTGGAAGACGTACAGGACGTCCTCCCCGTTGGGGGAGCGGATGACCCGCTCGTACTCCAGCCCGGCCACGTCGGTGTCGAACGTCTTCGCGGTGCCGGTGTCGAGGTAGTAGCCGCCGGGGAAGATGATCCCGTGGTCGTCCGGCAGCCGCCGGCACGCCTGCGCGATCCCGTCGAGCCGCGTGACCTCCTTCGTGCGGACGTTGAACACCAGGTGCCGCCACGCCCGCTCGTTGTACGGGCGGATCCGCAGCAGGATCAGCGCGCCGACCCGCGCGTGCAGGACGTCGGCGTCCGCGAGCGACTGGAGCGGCTCGTCCACCGGCTCGGAGTAGATCCCCTCGCCGCTGCCGGTGTTGTCCTCGATCTTGACGGTGAGGGTGCCGCCGATCGTCTCGACGAACACCTCGCCCTCGATCGAGATGTGCGGGTGCCGCCCGAGGACGTGGTCGTCCCGGGTGGTCTCGACCCAGTCGACGTCGTGCGCGGGCGGGAACGCGTGGTCGCGCTCGCCCTGGTTGTCCTCGTAGGCGACGCCGCCGTCCGGTGCGGTCCGCCACCGCAGGACGCGCAGGTCCGACAGGCGCGGCCCCGTCTGGAAGACGGCGAGGAGCCGCCCGTCCACGAGCCTCAGCTGGAGCAGCCGCGCCTGCCGGTAGTACCGGTACATGTCGGCGAAGTCGCGCAGGAAGCGCGGGTCGTCCAGCAGGCCCGGTACCGCCTCCGGCCCGGCGGGGACGAACGCGATGCCGTCCTCCGTCCGGGCGAACCGGTGCAGGGAGAACACGTCGTCGACCGTCGTCTCCGGCTTCAGCCCGAGGAAGACGTTGTAGCCGAACAGCATCACCCCGCCGAGCGCCACCACGTCGCGGGGCACGCAGTTGTGCGCGGTCCGGATCCGCTCGGTGCCGGCCAGCCGCAGCTCCGTGCCGCCGAACACCTCCAGCCGCCGCGCGTTCAGCGCCTCCGCACGCCGCGCCAGCTCACCGGCCCGCTCGGCGAGCCGCGCCCGCAGCACCTCGTACGTCCCGTGATCCAGCCCCGTTCGACCCGCTTCGGCCCCGGCGGCCTCGACCCCCGCCCCGGCGGCCTCGACCCTCGCCCCGGCGGCCTCGACCCCCGCGCCGGCGGTCCCGGCTGCGTCCCAAGCGGTTCCGGCCGCGTCCCGGACGGTCCCCGTCGCGTCCCCGGCGGTCCCCGTCGCGTCCCCGGCGGCGGTCCTGACGACCTCGCTCACCCATCTCTCCCGTCTGCGTGTCGCTGTGATGGCGGCGCCTCGCCCGCGCACCGGGCGCGCGAGGGGGTTCGGTGGGCTGCGACGGGTCGCCGGCCCGGCGGCCCCCGGTGCCGGCGACCCGTCGCAGGTCTTGGATCAATTCGCGGCCACGGCGGTTCCATTGATCTCGGACAATTCCGACAGCGGCGCGTCGGCGACGCCGAGGCGGCGCGCGGTGTCCAGCAGGTCCTGGAGGCCGGGGGCCTCCGGGCCGCCCGACTTGATCAGCCGCAGCAGCAGCGCCGAGAGGGTCAGGTCGCGGACGCCGCCGGTGTCGATCGAGCCGAGCAGCCGGGCCACGTCACCGGTGAACGACGACGTCCCGTCCAGCCACGGTCCGGCGAGGGACCGCGCCACCTCGGAGTTCTGCACGAAGCCGTCCACGCTCTTGCCGAGCGCGATCGACCCGACGAGCCGGTCGAAGAAGACGCTGTCGCCGCCGACGATGTTGATGTCGGCCTGCTCCAGCCCGGTGGCGAGGACGGTGGCCTGCGCCTCCGCGACCTGCCGCTGCACCTCGATCCCGGCGAGCCGGACGTCCTTCTCCGCCTCCAGCCGCAGCCGGTACTCCTCGTGCTGGCGGGACGCCTCGTCCAGCGCGGCCATCGCGCCGGCCTTCTCGGTGAGGCCCTCGGCCTCGGCGCGCAGCGTCTCGCGGATCCGGGCGGCCTCCGCCGCCGCCATCTCCGTCGCGGCGGCGGCCTCGGCGCGGCCGACCTTCTCGATGGCGTCGGCGTCGCGCTCGCGCACCTGGACCTCGGCGAGCCCGGCCGCGGCGGCCTCCGCCCGCAGCCCCTCGGCGAGCCTGATCTTGGCCTGCGCGTCCATCTCCGCGGCCTCCTGCCGCGCCTGCGCCATCGTCAGCTCCTCACGGGCGCGGTGCTGCGCGGCGGCCTCGGCCGCCTCCGCGGCCTTGATGTCCTTGACGAGGTTCTCCTGCGCCTCGGCCTCCGCGTGGATGATCACCGACTGGCGGGCGCGCTCGGCCTCCTCGACCGCGCGGAGCCGCTTGATGCCCTCCTCCTGCTCGGCGACGGTCCGCTCGACCGCGATCCGCTCCCGGACGACGTTCGCGATCTCCCGCTTCTCGGCCTCGACCTCCTTGTCGGCGGCGATGCGGGTCAGCTCCGTCTCCCGCTCGCGGCCGATGACCTCCAGCAGCCGGTCCTTCTCGATGCGCTCGCTCTCGATCGCGAGGACGCGCTCCTTGTTCTTGGCCGCGACGGAGATCTCGCGCTCCTTGTTCTCGTGCTGGACGCCGAGCTGCTCGTCGGTGCGGATGTGCGCGGTCTGCGCGCGGAGCCGCTCCTCGGCCTTGACCCGCTCGGTCTCCGCCTGCTCGCGGGCCCGGACGGTCTCGATCTCGCGCTCCTGGCGGAGCTCGGCGTCGGCCTGGCGGCGCTCCAGCTCCAGGATCGCCTCGCGCGCCTCCACGTTCTGGCGGGTGATCTCCTTCTCCTCGTTGCGGGTGAACTCGTTGGTGCGGACGTGCTCGATCGCGGTCAGCTCGGTGATCTTCCGGATGCCCTGCGCGTCCAGGATGTTGGACTTGTCGAGCGACAGCAGCGACGTCTGCTCCAGGTAGTCGATCGCCGCGTCCTCCAGGCTGTAGCCGTTCAGGTCCGTGCCGATGACCTGGATGATGTGGTCGCGGAACTCGTTGCGGCGGGTGTAGAGGTCGGCGAAGTCCAGGTGCTTGCCGACGGTCTTCAGTGCCTCGGAGAACTTCGCGGCGAACAGCTCCTGCAGCGTCTCCTGGCTGCTGGCGCGCTCGGTCCCGATGGCCTGCGCGACCCTGATGACGTCCTCGACGGTCTTGTTGACGCGGACGAAGAACGTGATGCGGATGTCGGCGCGGATGTTGTCCTTGCAGATCAGGCCCTCCCGGCCCGTCCGCTCGATCTCGATCGTCTTGACCGAGATGTCCATCAGCTCGGCCCGGTGCAGGACGGGCAGGACGATCGCGCCGGTGAAGGTGACGTCGACCCTCTTGAGCTTGGAGATGATCAGCGCGCGGCCCTGGTCGACCTTGCGGAACAGGCGGGTCACCATCAGCACGAGGCCGAGGGCGATGAGCAATGCGAGTGCGAGGAGCACACCGGCTCCGATGGTGATCGTGTCCAACGGGATCCCTCTCTGCTGGGGGGAAGGAGGTCGCGGGGTCAGGGGGACGGGCGGTGGGCCAGGTCGGACGCCGTGCCGTGCGGCATCACCCAGAAGAACCGGCCGTCCGGGTCGAAATCGAAGATCAGTGCGGTGCTGCCGGCCGTGAGGTCGTCGCCGCCGTCCACGATCGCGGCGCCGGCCACGGGCATGTCGTACGCGGGCCGCCGCACCTGGACGATCGCGGACGACCCGTCCGGCGCGGTGACCTCGGCCTGGCCGAAGTCGGGCCCCACCCGCCCCGTGCGGATGACGCAGGGCAGCCCGACGAAGTCGCGCAGCGACGCCCCGGCCTGCTGCTGGAAGACGCGGCGCAGCGGCAGCACGGCGAGGCGCGTCCCGAACCAGGCCACCACCAGCGCTCCGGTCATGCCGAGGACCCGCTGGGGGAGGCCGTCGGTGAGCGCCGACGCCGCCAGGCTCACGAACCACGCGAGCGCGATCAGCAGCGACAGCACGACCGTGACCGGGACGCCGCCGAGTCCGAGCATCGCGAGCCGCTCGGCGACGAGCCCGTCCCCGTCCCCGCCGTCGGAGCCGCCGCCTCCGCCGGCCGCGTCCCCGGCGCCGGCACCGGCCCCCGTATCGGCATCGGTGCCGGCGCCGAGGAAGTCGACGCCGAGGCCGCCGAGCAGGACGAGCGTCCAGTAGCCGGCGACCACCAGGAGGGAGAAGCTGAACAGCGCGGTCGGGAAACCGAGCGCCGCGTCGAAGAATTCACCCAAGGAAATGCACGCTCCCGCATCGAGACGTCATTGACCGACCGGGTGGCCGAAACGGCGTCCCGGGAATGCGAACGGGTTCGCTTACCGCGCGGTGAAGTCCGCGCCGGAGTCCGCGCCCAAGGACGCGGTGAAGGCCGTGCTCAGCTATCGGGGAAGGCGTGCGCCCAGGTGATGTGGCTCAGGTCGTAGGGCCTGACGTGCTGCGGGCGGGCGCGGCGCGGCCGCACCGGCGCGGCCGGCGGGGCGGCTGGCAGGGCAGTCGGCGGGGCGGCCGGCAGGGCATAGAAAAAGTGCCGGGGAGTCATCGAACACCCTCCTGATCGGAGACATCTCCTGTCTCGCCGACCAGGCTTCCCGGCACACCAGTAGTTACTTTAGCTTATTTCTCTCCGCGAGGGAAGTCTTTAAGCGACGGATCGTCCGATAGGGCGCGCGGGCCTTGCCGTTCTCGGGGAAAGCGGTGATCCTGGCGGTATCGCGGTGCCCCTTTTCACCCCTGCCGACCCCCTGCCGACCCCCTGCCGCGCCGCGACCGCTCGCCGGCCGTGCCCCCCCAGGCCCCTGCCCGCCGGGGCCCTGCGGATGTTCAGCTTTCCTTGAGCTGCGCTGGAGCTTCGGCTCAGGTCCCGCGGGTACGTTCGCCCGCCATGACCAGGGAGTCCTGCCGGCCGATCATCGTCCTCGGGTGCCCGCGATCCGGGACCACGCTGCTGCAGCAGATGCTGCACTCGCACCCCGCCATCGCGTTCCCGTCCGAGACGCGCTTCGTGCACGTCGCCTACGAGAACCGGCACGACTTCGGCGACCTGGAGCAGGAGGCGAACCGGCGGGCGCTGGCCGAATGGATCACCACCGGCGCCGACACCAAGTTCACGGTCCTCGACCTGGACGCGGCCGCCGTCGTCGAGGAGATCGTGCACGGGCCGCCGACGCTCGGATCGGCGCTGGCGGCGGTCTTCCGCGCCTACGCGCGCCAGCACGGCAAGCCGCGCTGGGGCGACAAGCGTCCGAGCTACTTCCGGCGGGTGCCGATGCTCCAGCGGATGTTCCCGGACGCGCAGTTCGTCCACCTCGTCCGCGACGGCCGGGACGCGGTGAGCTCGCTGATGCGGATGCCGTGGTTCAAGGGCGACCTGTACGCGGCGGCGCTGACCTGGCGGGAGGCCGTCGACACCGGCCGGCGCCTCGGCGAGCGCCTCGGTCCGGACACCTTCTACGAGTTCCGCTACGAGGACCTCGTCGCCGAGCCGGAGGACGCCCTGCGGGGGCTGTGCGCGTTCCTCGGCGAGGAGTACGACCCCGCCATGACGAAGGCGTACCAGCACGCGCGGCAGACCGTGCCGTCCTCGCGCAAGTGGCACCTGCGCACGCACGAGGCGCCCAACACCCGCCAGGTCGGCGCGTGGCGCGACCGGATGGGGGACTGGGAGGCGGACCTGGTCGAGCACGTCCTCGCCGACCGGCTGCGCCACCACGGCTACGAGCTGACCGGCGTGCGGCGCCCGGCCGCCGCGCACCTCGCGCGCTTCCACCGGCTCGCGACGCACCGCTGGCGGTCGCGGCACGCGCAGACCGTCCGGGACCGGGTCGCGGAGGCCCGCGAGCCCAACCCCGTCGCCTCCCGCCTCACCGGCCCGGTGCCCCCGCCCGGACGGTGACCGGGCGGTGATCCGGCGGTGACCGGCCGGGTGAGCGCCGTCACGGCTCTTTACCGGAGGGTGTGAGGACTGACACGGCCGGGTCAGGTGACCCTGTCCTCGGGGCAAGGGGGGCGCCGCGCGGCCTCGAAGGGCCCCTCTGGCCGGTTGTCCGAAATTCTCATGGAACGTGCCGGGCGGGCCGGCGCCCCGCCGCCGCGCGCCCGCTGGGGAACGGCGCAGGTGGCGTGCCGTGGTGCGCCCCGCGGGGGAGAAGCGGACCGCTGGGACGGACGGGGACAGCGTTTTCCGATCATGATCGGCTGGGCCCCTTATCGGCAGGGGTTACCCGTCGGTAGCCGCGCGCCGTTTTTACCGCGCGGCTGACTTAATTTACGCGACGGAGACATGGTCGTGTCCGTTCGTTCACATACGGATATGAGACACGCCATGCTTTTGGTTGTATCTTGCGTGTTGCTCGTCACTCGATAGCTATCGCGATTGATTCGAGATCCTCTGACATAAGGAGGAGTGCGATGACCAGTTCGGAAACAATTTCCCACGGCGAGCTGCAATCGTGGCTTCTTGACAGGATCGCCTTCTACCTCGACAGGCCCCCGGAAAACATCGACCCGGCGGTGGAACTCGCCCGCTACGGAGTGGACTCGGTCTACGCGATCAGCATCATCAGCGACATCGAGGACCACCTGCAGGTCGAGGTCGACGTGGCCGAGGCCCGGCGCCGCGAGACGGTGACCGCCCTCACCGACTACCTGCTCGAACTCGTCGCGTGACGGCGCGTGGCGTACTGGCCGGCCGGCCGGACGACGGGCCCGCGCTGGTCGTCCTCGGTGACAGCGTGGCCGAGGGCCAGGACGATCCGGACCCCGCCGGCGGGTGGCTCGGCTGGGCCGGGCGACTGGCCGCTCACCTGGGCGTCCCCCGGGAGCTGATGCTGAACACCTCCGACCCGGGGGCGACGGTCGAGGACGTGGTCCGCGACCAGTTGCCGGCCGTCCGGCACCTGCGGCCGGACCTGGTGGTGCTCGGCTGCGGCATGAACGACGCGCTGCGCGGCTTCGAGCGGCCGGCCGCGGCGCGGCGGCTGGACGAGCTGTTCGGCTGGGCGCGCGGGCGCGGCGCGGTGGCGCTGGCGATCCCGGTGCCGCGGCCCCCGCTGCTCGACCTGTCCCCGATCTCGCAGTTCCGCAAGAAACGCACCGTCCAGCGCATTCACGACTTCAACGCCGAGCTCGACCGTGTCTCGCGGGACCACGGAATGGCGTTCCCCGATCAGGAGACGGTGGCGAAAGTCGCTGACCGCGCGATGTGGAGTCCCGACGGAATCCACCTTAATCCGGACGGGCACGCCTATGTGGCGGAGGTGATCGCACAGCTAGCCGGAGACCTGCTCGGTGAGCGGGTGAGCTGAGCCTCGGGGGCCGATTCCAGCAGTGTGGGAAACAGATGAACAGACCATTCGCGCTCGCGCGCGTCCCCCAGTCGATGATGCTGATTCCGCTGGCTCCCGTGCTGGCCTTCCAGGCGTGGCGGACGGTGCGCAGGACACCGCGGCTCGACCCCGCCGGCGGGGACGAGCACGGTTTCGTGCAGGGCGCGAACCCCGGCGCGGGACGGCCCGCGTTCCGCGTGGTCGTGATCGGGGAGTCCACCGCGGTCGGCGTCGGCGCGTCCCGGCACACCGAGGCGCTGCCGGGCTACCTGGCCGAGGCGCTGCGCGAGCGGCTGCGGCGCAGCGTCGCGTGGTCGGTCACCGGTGAGAACGGCGCCACCGCCCGGCGGATCACCAGCGGGCTCGTCCCGGCGGCCGCCGGCGCGCTCAACGGCGCCGCCGGCCGGACCGCCGACCGGACGGTCAATGGCACGCCGAAGGGCACGGCCGGCGGGTGCGCGGCGGATCTCGTCGTCGTCACCGTGGGGATCAACGACCTGATCCGGCGGCGGCCGCTGCGCCGCTGGGCGGCCGACGTCAGCGAACTGGTCGGCGTCCTGCGCGGCCGGTACGCGGGCGCGACCGTGCTGGTGGCGGGCATGCCGCCGGTGCACCGGTTCCCCGCGATCCCGCAGCCGCTGCGGTACGTGCTCGGCGCCCGCGCGCGGACCATGGACCGGATCATGCGGGAGGCGGCCCGGGCGGGCGGGGCGGTCCACGCTCCCATGGACGAGGCGATGGCGCGCGACCGCGGGCTGTTCGCCTCCGACGGCTTCCACCCGTCGCCCGCCGGCTACCGGGCCTGGGCGCACGACCTCGCGCACGCCGTCGCCGCGCCCAACTGAAACGACGCCGGACCGACACACGACGCCGGACCGACACGACGCCGGACCGACACGACGCCGGACCGACACGACGCCGGACCGACACGACGCCGGCCTGAGACGGCACGGCGAGCGAAGGGAGCAGTTCGGATGACGGCTGCCGGAACGTTCCGAACGGCGGTGGAGGCCAAGGACCTCGCCGCCGTCACCCGCGCCCTGGACCCGGGCATCGAGTTCCGCAGCCCGGTGATGGTGAAGCCCTATCTGGGCCGCGCCACCGTCAGCGCGCTGATCGCGGTGCTGTTCGAGGTCTTCGAGGACTTCCGCTACCTCGACGACCTGGTCAGCCGCGTCCCGGACGGGCCCGGTCCGCCCGCGCAGGCGCTGATCTTCGACGCCCGGGTGCTGGGCAAGCAGGTGCAGGGGCTCGACTGGCTCAGGTTCGGCGACACCGGTCTCGTCACCGGCCTGACGGTCATGGTGCGCCCGCTGCCCGCGGCGATGACGCTCGCCCGGGTGGTGGGGAAGCGGATGGAGGAGGCCGCGGGGGGAGCCGCGGCGAACGCCGCAGGGGTGGGCGGCGCGCACGGCTCGGGGGACACGCACGGCACGGCGCCCTAGGGCGCGCCGCTCAGCGGGCGCGGCCGACGGCGCGGCCGGACGGCACGGCCGCTGGGAGCCGACCGAGGATCAAAGGGAGTGGAAGGAACGATGGACAGTAAGGTCCCCGCACACCCCGTGAGCCCCGCACTCGCGGTTCCGGCGCTCGCGGACCCCGCCCCCGCGCGGCGGGCGTCCGGGAGCCCCGCGCCCCCGGGTCCGGCGCCCGCCGGGCTGGCCCCGGCGCACGGCATCGCCGCCGACCTCGACGGCTACCTCGGCGATCCGATGGACGACGAGGCCGGCCCGTTCTCCTACAAGGCGATCGTGGAGGCCGAGGAGCGCGACGAGCTGCCGCCGGGCGCGGTGGACGCCGTCCGGGCCTGGGGCTTCCCGGCGTACCTGGTGCCGGCCCCGCTCGGCGGGCGGCTGTCGACCCTGGAGGAGC
Source organism: Actinomadura sp. NAK00032 (assembly GCF_013364275.1). Lineage (NCBI taxonomy): Bacteria > Bacillati > Actinomycetota > Actinomycetes > Streptosporangiales > Thermomonosporaceae > Actinomadura > Actinomadura sp. NAK00032. The sequence continues at coordinate 1,743,546 of NZ_CP054932.1, forward strand.
TGTTCTTCGTGACCCGCGGCATCTCCCGCCGCAGCGTCACGATGGCGGTGATGTACGGGTCGGGGCTGCTCGCGGTGAACCCCGTCTGGCTGTGGGGCAGCTCCTGGCAGCGCAAGGCGGTCGCGGACGGGGTGCTGCGCGGCGACCTGGCCTGCTTCGGCGTCTCGGAGGCCGACCACGGCAGCGATGTGATGGCGTCGGAGTCGGAGGCCGAGATCCAGGGCGACGAGCTGGTGCTGACGGGCGTGAAGTGGCCGGTCGGCAACGCGACCCGCGGCCGGTTCGTGACGACCTACGCCAGGACCGGGCCGCGCGACTTCTCCCTCATCCTGGTCGACAAGCGGGAGCTGGACCCGGCCGTGTGGTCGACGCTGCCGCCCGTCCGGACGGTCGGGCTGCGCGGCCACGACCTGTCCGGCGTCGCGTTCTCCGGGGCGCGGGTCCCGGCCGACCGGGTGATCGGGCGGCGCGGGTCCGGGCTCGTCCAGACGTTGAAGACGCTGCAGATCACCCGGACGGCGATCGCGGCGCTGTCGGTCGGCACGATGGACGCGGTCGTGCGGATCGGCATGGAGTACGCCCGGCAGCGCACCCTCTACGGCTCGGACATCTACAAGATCCCCGTCATCCGGGACCATCTGCTGAAGGCCCATCTGGACCTGCTGATCGCCGAGTGCGTCGCGATCCCGGTGGCGCGCTGCCTGACGGTGGCGCCGGGGCGGCTGAGCCTGTGGTCGTCGATCGTGAAGTACTTCGTCCCCGTGGTGGGGGAGGAGGTCGTGGCTAGCATCGGCACCGTCCTCGCCGCGCGCGGCTACCTGCGCGAGGGCGTCGCGCACGGGGTGTTCCAGAAGCTCCAGCGCGACCACGCGATCGCGAGCATCTTCGAGGGGACCACGCACGTGAACCTCGCGAACGTCGCCGCGCAGCTCCCGTACCTGATCGAGCCGCCGGAGGAGACGGGCCGCGAGGACGAGCTGCTCGCCGACCTGTTCTGCTGGACGCGCACCCCGCCCGCCTGGGAGCCGGACGGGCGGCTGCTCCAGCTCACCAACGAGGGGCGCGACGAGGTCGGGCAGCGGTTCGAGCAGCTCGCCGAGGAGGTCCTGGCGGCGGCGAACGCGCACGCGGCGCCCGGCGTCGCGGCGGAGCTGAAGGACCTCACCTCCAGCATCGGCGGGCTGCGCGCCAAGGTGGACGAGGGCATCCGCGCGAGCGAGGGCGACATCTCCTCGGTCGCCGCGCTCGCCCGCGCCAAGCGGTACTGCGAGCTGCACGCGATGGCCTCCTGCATGCTGACGTGGCTGCACAACAGGCACGCGTTCGGCGGGGCGTTCGCCGACGGCCAGTGGCTCGTCCTGTGCCTGCAGCGGCTGTTGCAGCGCGCGCAGCCCGACGCCGTCCTGTCGGAGGAGTTCCTGCCGTCGCTGGAGGACGCGATGTTCCGCGGCTTCGACGAACGGCGCTGGTTCTCCCTGCTCTCTCTCGCCGAGGACGAGTGATCGGCCGTGTACACCGACTTCGTGTCGCTGGTCCGGGACAACATCCGGACCCACGGTGACGACCGCTCGTTCACCTTCATCAGCGAGGCGCCTTCTTCCGGGGGGCGACCCCCCGTACCCCCCGGGGCAGGACGCACCTATAAAGAGAGCGTGCTCGGGTTCGCCGAGCTGGACCGCAAGGCGCGCGCGCTGGCCCGCCGCCTGGAGGCGCGAGGGTTACGCGACAGGGCCGTCCTGCTGCTGTATCCGGAGGGCCTTGAGTTCATCTCGGCATTCCTGGGCTGCCTGTACGCGCGCGTCATCGCCGTCCCGGCGCCGCTGCCCGACCTGGACGCGGGACGGTTCGGGCGCACGCGCCGCATCATCGAGGACGCCGACATCGCGCTGATCCTCACCGACACCGCCCACCGGGGCACGCTCGACGCGTGGCTGCGGGCGGCCGGCCTGCGCAGCCGCCTGCACTGCCTCGACACCCAGGCGGGCAAGGACGTCGATCCGGGCGACTGGTCGCCGCCGGAGTTCGGCCCCGACACCCTCGCGTTCCTGCAGTACACGTCCGGCTCGACCAGCGACCCGAAGGGGGTGATGGTCAGCCACGGCAACCTGCTGTGCAACGGCGAGGAGATCAAGCGCCGGATCGAGGGCTCGCCCGACACGATCGGCGTCGGGTGGGTGCCGCACTACCACGACATGGGGCTGGTCGGTCAGTTCCTCCAGCCGCTCTACCTCGCCTGCCGGTACGTGTTCACCTCGCCGATCACGTTCATCAAGCGCCCGGTGCTGTGGCTGGAGCTGATCACCCGGTACCGGGGGACGATCACCGTGGCGCCCAACTTCGGGTACGAGCTGGCCCTGCGCCGCGTCACCGACCGGCAGCTGGACGGGCTGGACCTGTCGTCGCTGACGGTGGTGAAGAACGGCGCCGAGCCGGTGCGGGCGGCCACCCTGGAGGCCCTCACCGAGCGGTTCGGCCCGGTCGGGTTCCGGCCCGAGATGTGGATGCCCTGCTACGGGATGGCGGAGACGACGCTGCTCGTCACCGGCGCGCCGATCGGCGTGGGCCCGGTGATCCGCGACTTCGACGCCGACGCCCTCACCAAGGACGAGGCCGTCCCCCGCACCGGGCCGGGGCCCGCCCGGCGGCTGGTGAGCAGCGGCCGCCCCGTCACGCTGGACGTGCGGATCGTCGACCCCGACACCCGCGCCGAGCGCCCGGACGGGCGCGTCGGCGAGATCTGGGTGCGGGGCGGCAGCGTCGCGCGCGGCTACTGGGGCGGCGCGGAGGAGAGCGCCGCGACTTTCCAGGCGGAAACGATCTCCGGGAACGGTCCCTATCTGCGTACCGGTGATCTCGGATTCCGGTTCGGCGGCGAACTGTTCGTCACCGGAAGGATCAAGGACCTGATCATCGTCAACGGCCGCAATATCCATGCCCACGACATCGAGGAGGCGGCGCGGGCGGCCCATCCGGCCGCATTGGTCGGCGCCGCGTTCGCGCTCGACGGCGCGCTCGACGGCACCCTCGCCGAGGGGTCGGACAGCGGCCCCGGCGGCGGGCTGGACGCCGGCAGGGAGCACGTCGTCCTCGTCCAGGAGATCAGCACGCGGGCGGCCGCGGGCACGCCCCTGGACGAGCTGGCGTCGCTCCTCAAGGCCCGTGTGGCACGGGCTTTCGAGCTGCCCGCGGTGAGCGTCGTGCTCGCCGCGCGCGGCACCGTGCGCCGCACGACGAGCGGCAAGATGCAGCGCCGGCTGACCCGCGACGCGTTCCTCGCCGGGGAGATCACCGCACTCGCGGACGACCTCGAACCGGGCGTCGCCGAACTCCGGCGGGCACCCGCATGACCGCCGCCCGCACGACCGTCATGACCCTCATGACCTGCAATTCCGAAGATCCAGAAATTCTCCGCAACCAATCCTAGTCAAAAGCATGACTAATCATGTCTTTGTCTGATAACGTCGGTCGCAACCCTGAGTCAAGGCGGGGAGAGAAGGCCGATGGCGCTACGTCACGCGGTGCTGGCGGCGCTGCTCGATGGCGAGTACAGCGGCTACCAGCTGGCCAAGATCTTCGATTTGTCGGTCTCCAACTTCTGGCATGCCGTACCGCAGCAGCTCTACTCGGAGCTGTCGAGGTTGGAGACGGAGGGCCTGATCCGCGGACGGCAGATCATCCAGCACGACCGTCCCAACAAGCGGGTGTACACGGTCACGCAGGCCGGCGTCGGCGAGCTCGAGCGGTTCGCCGAGACCCCCGCGAAACCCGGGATCATCCGCGAGAACCTGCTCGTGATGGTCCAGGCCGTGGACCACATCTCCGCCGCGTCCGTCATCGCGCAGCTCGAGGACAGGGCGGTCGCGGCCGCCGCCAAGGTCGAGGTCTTCGAGCGCACCCTCAAGCACCTGCGCGGCGACATGGACGAGGAGGCGTTCCTGCGCACCGGGTCGCCGCTCGGTCCGTACCTCACCTGCCTGCGGGGCCGCCGCTTCGAGCAGGAGAACTACGAGTGGTTCACCAGTACCGCCCGGCTGCTGCGCACCCGGGTGGGCACCCAGGCCGAGGAGGGCGAGCCGTCATGACGGCCTCCTCGAACACGGCGCCGCCGGCGCCGACCCCTCACGCCCTCACCAGCCCCGCACCCCGGCCGGGCTGGACCCGGGCGACACGCCTTAGTCAAGGAGGCGTTCACCATGTCGGGCGAACACCACACCATCGAACTCCCTAGCAGCCCACTCCCCAACACCGCTCTTCCCGGCGACGCACTCGCCACCGGCACGGCCACGGCGACCCCGCCGCACGGCCTGCCCACGATCGACGAACCGCCCCCGCTGCTGCTGGGCGAGCTGAGGCTGCCCGCCGAGCGGGAGTCCGTGCCGCGGGCGCGGCGGTTCAGCCGGTCCGTCACGGCCGCGTCCGGCATCGCGCACATCCGCGACGACGCCGAGGTCCTGGTCTCCGAGCTGGTCACCAACGCCGTCCGGCACGCGACGGGTTCCGCGCTGCGGCTGCGGCTGCTGCGCGCCGGCACCCGGCTCCGCGTCGAGGTGCACGACCAGGGCGGCGGCGTCCCCCGGCCGCGGCAGGTCGACCTCATGGAGGAGACGGGACGGGGCTGGTTCCTCGTCGCGGTCATGGCCGACCGGCACGGCACCGAGCACACCACGGCCGGGAAGTCGGTGTGGTGCGAAGTGCGCGCCTGGCCGCGGGACGAGTACCCCGGGCACTGAGCACTCCTTTCGCAGACCCCCGGTTCGGCGAATGGAAGTGCCATGCCCGAATACGCGCCCGCTGACCGCCGTCCCCCGCGCTACCACCGGTCGGACGGGAGCCCGGCCACCGCAGAGGAGGCCCAGCGGCTGCTGCTGGACGTGCGGGGGCGCCTGCTCGCGCAGGACGTCATCCGCGTCGGCGCCGCCGTCGTGGTCGTCTCGACCTGGTTCACCGTGGTCGACCTCGGCATCGCCGCCAACGGCCGGCCGCTGCTGTGGCAGACGCTCGTGTCCGACCACGCGATGCACGCCGACATCGGGCAGTACACGTCCCGGGAGCAGGCGGCGCGCGGCCACGCGGAGGCCGTCGCCATGATCTCCGGCCGGCTGCGCGGGCTGGTCGCCCGCGCGGCCATGGACGAGGTACGCCCCGAAGCGAGGACCTGACCCCGCAGGACCCGACCCCGCAGGACCCGACCCCGCACCGACGCGAGCACGACGACCCTGCTCTCCGTCCCCGCATCCCCCACGACACGGGCCGGCGCACCCGGCCCGTCCCCGGCATGAGGTTGTGATCAGATGGCCTCGAAGACACCCCGCGACGACGTCCCCGGCGGCCGGCCCCGGCGCCGGCGTCCGATCCGCCTGCGGATCACGGCGCTGCTGCTGGTGCCGCTGGTGTCGCTCATCACCCTGTGGGCGTTCGCCGCGAACATCACGCTCGGCGACGCCTTCGACAAGTACGACTTCTCGACGACGTACGAGAAGATGGGCATGCCCGGCCTCGTGCTGGTGAACCAGCTCCAGGCGGAACGCTCCCTCAGCGTCGTCGCGCTCGTGTCCCGCGACGCCGGGGCCAGGCAGAAGCTCGGCGCGCAGCGCGCCCGGGTCGGCGCGGTCGAGAAGTCCTTCCGCGGGACGGCGCTGTCGGCCGACGCGCAGGACGCGGCGCGGCCCGAGACGAAGAAGCGCCTCGCCGAGGCGATCAAGGCGCTGGACACGCTGCCGCGGCTGCGCGACAAGGTCGACTCCGGCAAGGCCGCGCCGCTCGACGTCATCAACTCCTACAGCACGATGCTCGACCAGGTCATCAAGGTCTTCGACGGCCTGGTGACGGTCAACGACGTCGCGATCCTCACCCAGGGCCGCGCGCTGATCGGCATCGGCAACGCCCGCGCCTACATGCTGCGCCAGGACTCGCTCGTCACCGCCGCGATGGCGCGCAACGGCCGGCTCACCGCGGCCGAGCACACCGCGTTCGTCCAGTGGGCGGCGGAGGGCCGGCGCGAGTTCGAGGCCGGCCTCGCCGACCTCAACGAGCAGATCCGCGGGCCGCTGAGCGCGCTCGCCGCGTCCGAGCAGTTCCAGCGGTACCGGGCCGCCGAGGCCGCGATCGTGGACGCGCGCGGCGACCGGCTGCCGCCCGAGGCGGCCGACTGGCAGGCCACCACCCAGCTGCTGTCGCAGGCGTGGGGCCAGCGCGTCCAGCAGGCGAGCCTCGCGCTGAACGAGCTGGCCAAGCCGATCGGCGAGCGGATCGTCATGCGGCTCGTCCTGGCCGGCGGGTTCGGGCTGCTCGCGGTCATCGCCTCGATCGTGCTGTCGCTGCTGGCGGCCCGCAGCCTGTCCCGCGAGCTGCGCGGGCTGCAGCGCGCCGCGCTGGACCTCGCCGAGGACCGGCTGCCCGGCGTCGTCGCCCGGCTCCGGCGCGGCGAGGAGGTCGACGTGGACGCCGAGGCGCCGCCGCTCGTCATCGGCAAGACCAAGGAGGTCGCGCGGGTCGGCGACGCGTTCACGAAGGTGCAGCACACCGCGATCGACACCGCCGTCCGCGAGTCGTACCTGCGGCAGGGCATCAGCCGCGTGTTCCTCAACGTCGCCTGGCGCAGCCAGTCGCTGCTGCACCGCCAGCTCCGGATGCTGGACGAGATGGAGCGCGGCGCGTCCGACCCGAAGGCCCTGGAGGACCTGTTCCGGCTCGACCACCTCACCACCCGCATGCGCCGGCACGCCGAGGGCCTGGTCATCCTGTCCGGGACGTCCCCGGGCCGGGGCTGGAGCCGGCCGGTGCACGTCGAGGACGTGCTCCGCGCCGCCGTCGCCGAGGTCGAGGACTACACCCGGGTCGAGGTCGTGGTCGTGACCGGGCGGGCCGCGCTGATCGGCGAGGCCGTCGCCGACATCATCCACCTGCTCGCCGAGCTGATCGAGAACGCCACCGTGTTCTCGCCGGCGCCGACCGAGGTGCTGGTGCGCGGCGAGATGGGCGCCAACGGGTTCGCCGTCGACGTCATCGACCGCGGCATCGGCCTCGACCAGTCCGAACTGGACGCGCTGAACCTGCGGCTGTCGCGGCCGCCGGAGTTCGACCTGGCCGTCACCGACCGGCTCGGGCTGTTCGTCGTCGCCCGGCTCGCCGGACGGCACGGCATCAGGGTCGCGCTCCAGCCGTCGCTGTACGGGGGCGTCAGCGCGGTCGTGCTGATCCCGCGCGAGCTGATCGTGGACGTCGACCAGCCGGAGGACGAGGAGGGGGCCGCCGCGTCCGACGGCGACGTCCCGGTCGCCGGGGGCGCCGGGCGCAACGGGCACGCGCCGCTGAACGGGTCGACGCGGCAGTGGCCCACGCCGCCGCCCTCGTCGTCGTCCACGGCGATGCTGAACGCGCCGGTGTACGACGCGCCGCCCGTCCAGGACGCGCCGTCCTCCCGTGACACGGCGCCGCAGTTCGACCCGACGCCCGTCTACGACCCGGCGCCCACCTACGAGGAGGCGCCCGCTTACGAGGCGCCGGCCTACGACCCCGCGCCGGGCTACGAGAGCACGGCGCCCGATACCCCGGCGTCCCTGGAGGGCGGGCCGGAGTCCGGCGCGACGGTGGGGTTCAACGCCTACGACGGAACCGAGACCCCGACGTCGTACGGCACCCCACCGTCGTACGGGGCGCGGCCCGGGCCGCCGCCCGCGTTCGATGCGACGCGCCCGTTCCAGGCCGCGGGCCCGCGCGTCCCCGCCTACGGCCACGACCCCTACGCCGGCGCCGGCCGCTACGAGGCCCCCGCGTCGTTCGGGGAGACCCAGTCGTTCGGGGAGGCGCCGTCGTCCGGGGAGACGCAGTCGTTCGGAGAAGTGCGGGCGGGCGGCGGGCGCGCTCCGCTGCCGCGCCGCGTGCGGGGCGGCAACCTGGCGCCGCAGCTGCGCGACCAGGACGGCTTCGACGAGCCGCCCGCCGTGCCGCCCGAGGACGCGATCGCGGCCTGGGAGGAGCGCTCGGCGGAGGCGTCGCGGGACCTGTTCGCCTCCCTGCAGGCCGGCTGGCTGCGGGGCAGGGACGAGGACGAAGGACCGGCCGACGGCATGGAGGGAAGATCATGACCCAGCAGGGAGTCGCCGCCGAGCTCAACTTCCTCCTCGACGACCTCGTCGACCGGGTTCCGCAGATCCGCAAGGTCGTGGTGCTGTCGCGGGACGGGCTGGTGATGGGCAAGTCGCGCGGCGTCGGCCGCGAGGACGGCGAGTACCTCGCGGCGCTCGCCGCCGGGTTCCACAGCCTCGCGATCGGCGCGAAGCCGCAGCTGGAGTCCGGCGAGATCCGGCAGACGCTCATCGAGATGGACCAGGGCCTGTTCTTCGTGGTGCCCGCCGGGACCAACAGCTGCCTGGCGCTGCTCAGTGAGGTCGGCGCGAACGCGGGCCTCGTCGCCTACGAGATGACGATGCTGGTCAAGCGCGTCGGGCGGCAGCTGTCCACCGGACTCAGGCAGGGCGCCGCCGGCCCCGGACCCAGGTGACCCGCCATGGACCCCAGCGACGTGCCCGGAGCTCCCCGGGGTCCCGGGCGGGAATGGGGCCGGGAGCGGTGGCTCGACGCCGCCGCCGGGCCCATCGTCCGCCCCTACGCGGTGACGCGCGGCCGGACCCGGCCGACCGGCGAGCCGCTCGACATCGTGGCGATCCTCGTCGCGACCGGGCGGCGGCCGGCCGATCCGGGCCGGCTGTCGCGCCAGCAGCGCCGGCTGCTGGCGCTGTGCCGCCGCCCGCACGCCCTCGCCGACCTCGCCTCGGACCTGAGCCTGCCGCTCGGCGTGATCCGGGTGCTGGCCGGCGACCTGATCGACTCGGGCCTCGTGGACGTCCAGCGGTGGTCCACGCCGTCCTCGCCGACCGGGCAGCCGGCGGCGGTCCCCCCGCACACCGACCAGAACCTGCTCAGGATGGTGCTCGATGAACTCCGTGCACTCTGATTCACCGCCCCCCGCCGCCGCCGAGCCCGCCGACGACCGGGAGGACGGCCCGCGCGTGGCGCTGAAGATCCTCGTCGCCGGCGGGTTCGGCGTCGGGAAGACGACGCTGGTGGGCGCGGTCAGCGAGATCCGGCCGCTGCGCACCGAGGCGGCGCTGACCGACGCGGGCGTCGGCGTCGACGACCTCGACGGCGTCGCCGCCAAGACCACCACGACGGTGGCGATGGACTTCGGCCGCATCACGCTGCGCGACGGCGTCGCGATCTACCTGTTCGGGACGCCGGGCCAGGAGCGGTTCTGGTTCATGTGGAACGAGCTGTCGCGGGGCGCGCTCGGCGCGGTCGTGCTCGCCGACACGCGGCGGCTGATGGCGAGCTTCGCCTCGATCGACTACTTCGAGCGGAAGGGGACGCCGTTCGTCGTCGCGGTGAACTGCTTCGACGACGCCGACCGGTACGACCCGGCGGAGATCCAGACGGCCCTGGACATCGACCCGCACGTGCCCGTCCTGCTGTGCGACGCGCGCCGGACGGTGTCGGCGAAGCAGGTGCTGGTGTCGCTGGTCGAGCACGCGCTGCGGCTCGCCGGCGGGGCGAGCCCCCGCCGGGCCGGCTGACCCGCCGCTTACTCCTCCTCGGTGGCCGGCGGGCCCATGATGATCTCGTCCACCCCGACGTCGTGGCCGTCCGCGCATCGGACCTGCGCCGAGACGCGCTCGCCGCAGCGGGCGTGGGTCAGCATGACCTGGCGCCCCTCCTCGTGGGGCAGGTAGGTCTCGCCCCACTCCATGAGGCTGACGAGGGTGGGCGCGAGGTCCAGGCCCATCTTCGTCAGGTGGTACTCGTAGCGCGTGCGCTGGCCGGGCTCCTGGTACGGCTCCCGGGTGAGCAGCCCCGCCTTGACGAGGTGGCGCAGGCGGGCGGTGACGGCGGACTCGGTCATGCCGAGGTTGCGCACGAAGTCGCCGAAACGATTGGTCCCGAAGAACGCCTCGCTGAGCACCAGCACCGCCGACGGCGGGCCGAGCGCGGCGAGGGTCCGGGCGACCGGGCAGTTCTGCATCGACCACGCGTCGCGGTCGGCGAAGTGCCCCTCAAGTGCGATTGTCACCCCTCCACTATAAACCTGCTGACTTCGCTTGACCAAAGTCAGGTCGGGCGCTAGCGTCCCTGACTATGGTGGAACAAAGTCAGGTACGCACCGGTCCCGTCCTCGCGGTGCTCTCCGTCGCCTCCTTCATGGCGGGCCTCGACCTGTTCATCGTCAACGTGGCCTTCGACGACATCGGCCGCGACTTCGCCGGCACCCCGATGGCCGACCTGTCCTGGGTGCTCAACGGGTACGCGATCGTGTTCGCCGCACTGCTCGTCCCGCTCGGCCGGCTCGCCGACCGGTACGGGCGCAAGGCCGGGCTCATCCTCGGCCTGACCGTCTTCACCGTCGCCTCCCAGGCATGCGCCGCCGCGCCCGACCTGTGGTGGCTCGTCGGCTTCCGCGTACTCCAGGCCGCCGGCGCCGCCGCGCTCATCCCCACCAGCCTCGGCCTGCTGCTGTCGGCCTTCCCCGCGGCCCGGCGCGGCGGCGCCGTGCGGATCTGGTCCGCCGCCTCCGCGCTCGCCGCGGCGGCCGGCCCCGCGGTCGGCGGCGTCCTGGTGGACGTCTCCTGGCGCTGGGTGTTCGAGGTCAACGTCCCCATCGGGATCGCCGCGGTGCTGCTCGCGGCGCGGCTCGTCCCCGACTCCCGCGAGGGCGCCACCGCCCGCGTCCCCGACCTGTCCGGCACCGCGGTGCTGACCGCCGCGATCGCGCTGCTCGCGCTCGGCCTGGTGAAGATCAACGACTGGCCCGCCGAGCACACCGTCCTCGTGGTGGGCGCCGCGCTGCTCGGCCTCGCCTGGTTCTGGCTGCGCTCGCTGCGGCACCCCGCCCCGGTCATCGAGCCCGCGCTGCTCGCCGTCCGCACCTTCTTCTGGTCGAACGCGACCGTCCTGCTGTTCACCGTCGCGTTCGCCGCCAACCTCCTGCTCGGCGTGCTGTGGATGCAGCAGGTCTGGCACTACTCGCCCATCAGGACCGGGCTCGCCGTCGCACCCGGCCCGCTGATGGTGCCCGTCATGGCGCTCGTCGCCGGCCGGCTGGCCGCCGCCCGCGTCCCCGTCGGCCTGATCACCGCCGTCGGGTGCATGCTGTGCGCGTTCGGCGTCGTCATGATCGCGATGAGCCTCGGCCCGGCACCGGCCTACGCCACGCAGCTGCTGCCGGGCTGGCTCATCGGCGGGACGGGCGTCGGCCTCGCCCTCCCCACCATCCTGTCGGCCGCCGCCGTCGAACTGCCGCCGCACCGCTACGCCACCGGCAGCGCCGTGGTGAACATGAGCCGGCAGATCGGCACCGTCCTCGGCGTCAGCCTCGCCGTCGCCGCCCTCGGCACCCCCCGCGGCTGGCCCGACGCCCACGCCGCCTACACCAACGCCTGGCTGATGGTCGGCGGGTTCATGGTGATCGCAGCGATCGCCGCCCTTGGCATGACCCCGCGCCGCCTCCAGCCCTCCCCGACAACCGTCCCCGAGCCAGAGAAGGAAGTGGTCGCCGGCACCTGACCCCGCCTTGCGGAGAACCGCAGAACCCGGGCATCGTGCGAAGCCTTGACCCGGACCGAAAGGCCCGGTTCGCCCGACCGCCCGACCCACAGCAGGCACCTCAATCCGGATGAGGTGCCTGCTGTATTTATTGTTCTGCCCTTGGCGGTCGGGCCTTGGGGGCCCTCCCTTCGGCGGGCAGAACGTGCGATTGCCGCATCGCTTCGGCTCGCCTTGCGGCTCGCTGCGCGATCAGGTTCTTGCTTCGCTCGAACCTGCCTTCGGTCGCAATCGCGACGGTCCCGGTCCGCGCGGGGCTGGTGTGGTGGCTGGGGTTGTCGGTCAGGACTGAAGAGCGGCTAGGACGACCAGAACTAGGGTCGCCACTGCGAAGAGGCCGTGGCCCAGGACCACCGGGACGGGGAAGCTGCGCTCGGGCGGGGTGGCGGCGGCCTGGGCGGAGCCGGGGGCGCCGGCGGGGCGGACGGACGGGGCGCGGGTCACCGAGAGCCAGCGGAAGAACATCACGAAGCCGAGCAGGGCCACCGGGAGCAGGAGGCCGAAGGCCGTCCAGGCGAGGGCGGCGGCGTCGGCGAACAGGTAGATGATCCAGACCACCAGGCCGGCGGCGGCGAGCAGGAAGTGGCCGAAGATCACCGGGACGGGGAGGCGGGACGTACCGCCGCGGACGCCGCCGCGGGCGATCCAGGTGCCCAGCATGTGGAAGCCGCCCAGGGCGGTGATCAGCCAGGTGACGAGTGCGGCGATGGTCATGTGTTCTCTCCTCGGTCGGCGGTGGGACGGGATGTGCGGGCGAAGCCCTCGGACTGGGTCTGCTCGTCGGCGACGCGGACGCCGTAGCGGTAGGCGAGCCTGCCGCCCAGGAAGCCGGACACGGCCAGGGCCGCCAGCGACACGGCGGACAGGGCGATCGGGCCGGGTGTGACGGGTCCGGTGACGTCCCCGTAGCGCCAGCCGAAGCCGCCCGCGTAGGCGGCCGTGACGGCGAGGTTGAGGGACATGTGGACCAGCGCGGTGCGGAAGGCGCGCGTCCCCGGCGGGACGGCGAGCAGGTCGAGGAACCCGGTCGCGGCGGCGGCGAGCGCCCCCGCGATGCCCAGCCCGATGAGCCACAGCGAGCCCTGGGCCAGGAAGTCCGGGTCGTCGACCAGGTGCGAGGCGGCGTCGAACACCAGGCTGCCCACCCACGCCCCGATCGGCACGGTCACGAGGACCGGGTGCAGGGGGTGGCCGTAGCCGCCGGCGAGCGCGCTCACCGGGTGTTTCGACTGCCGCTGCGGATCGTCCATGACGACCTCCTATTTCACCAACAAGTATTGGTGTTATAGCAGCCGCGCGTCAATGATGGGAGGTCGGCTGGGGTGTTGGCATGGCTCGGTGCTGTTTTTGGGTGTTATGGTGATCGCCGGTTAGGGTGGTGGGGTGACTTCGGACTCCGCCGGGCTGGAGGCCGCCGCGATCCTCAGCGACGACCTGCGGCGCCGGATGTACGCGTTCATCCGCGCGGCGAGGGCGCCGGTGACCCGGGACGAGGCGGCGGCGAGCGTCGGCATCTCCCGGAAGCTGGCCGCCTTCCACCTCGACAAGCTCGTGGACGCCGGGCTGCTGTGCGCCCGCTACGCCAACCCGTCCGGCGTCCGGCGGGTGGGCCGGGCGCCCAAGGTGTACGAGCCGTCCGGGATCGACGTGCGGGTCAGCATCCCGCAGCGCGAGCACGGGCTGCTCGCGGGCATCCTGCTGGACGCCGTGCGCGGGCAGGAGCCGGGGGAGAGCGGGCAGGACGCGGCGCTGCGGGCCGCCGGCGAGCGGGGCCGCGCGCTGGGCGAGGCGGAGCGCCGGCCCGTCCGGGGCGGGCGGCTGGGCACCGAGCGCGCACTCACCCGGGCGCAGGAGGTCCTGGAGCGGCACGGGTTCGAGCCGGAGCGGGAGAGCCCCGAGCGGCTGCGGCTGCGCAACTGCCCGTTCCACCCCATGGCGGCGGACGATCCGGGCCTGGTGTGCGGGGTGAACCACGCGTTCCTGTCCGGTGTGGTGGACGGTCTCGGCGCGTCCGGCGTCCAGGCGACGCTCGCCCCGGCCGAGGGTTACTGCTGCGTCGAGTTCGGCCCGCGCGACGAGTGATCCGTCCGGTTCGTATCGGGTTGCGATGGATTTGGGCGATAGATCTTGCTTCTCCCGGTTAGGCAGTCAGGGAGGTCTAGTCGGAGGAGCGAGCGATGAGCCTGCCGTTGCACGAGAGCCGCGTTCTCGCGCTCATCGAGATGGGACTGTGCCGGGACGACCGGGAGCTGGCGGCCCGGTTCGCGATGTTCAACCGGCTGGCGGCGGGTGATCCGCCGCCGCGCCGGGAGGATCTCGAACCGAGCCGGCGGCTGTGCTGGATCCTGACGGCGGTGCTCGTGGTGTCGGTCGCCGCCCTGGGCGCGGTCGCCGCCGCGGTGGCCGGCTAGCCCTCTTCGAGGGCTGGCCGGCTAGCCCTCTTCGAGGGTTTTCAGCTCGGCGCTCAGGCGGTCCAGGATCGGCGCGAGGTCGCGCAGTTCCGCGATGTGCACGCGGGTCAGGTCGGCCAGGACGCGCTCGGCGGCGCCGGTCAGCCGCACCCGCATCACCCGGTTGTCGTCCGGGTCGCGCTCGCGGACGACGAGGCCGCCGTGCTCGGCGCGGTTGATCAGCTCGACGGCGCTGTGGTGGCGCAGCAGCAGGTAGTCGGCGAGGTCCCCGATCGTGGGCGGGCGCGCGCCGCCGTGCCCCTTGACGGCGAGCAGCAGCTGGTGCTGGGCCGGCGTCAGCCCGGCGCCGCGCGCCGCCTCCTCGCTCCAGCGGAGATAGCGGCGCAGCCCGGTGCGGAAGGCGAGCAGCGCGGTGAACTCCTCCTGGCTGAGCTGCTGCACGCGTTCCCCGTCCCTGGAGGTGAGAGTCCGGTCTGTGGTGCTCCGATGCTACTTCACCCTGCGTGTTCGGGCGCTGTGCCGTCGGGCCGGTGGCGTCCGCCGTACTTCGGGCGAACCCGTGACGATCTCCGTGGGGAGAAATAGAGTGCCTCTACCGAATTCCCGGGCTGCTCCGGTTCTGAGTGCAACGCCCGAATGGTCGACTCGGTGGAGGTTCGGGGATGGGCAGGGCTGGGATGGGCAGGGCTGGGACGGGCAGGACGGGGATGGGCAGGGGGCGGGTGCTCGGGGCGGTGGTGCTGGCCGCAGGGCTGCTCGCTGGATGCGGGCAGAGCGGTGAGGAGTCGCTGCTCGACAAGTCGACGCTGGTGGTCGGGGTGCGGCCGGACCTGCCGGGGCTGGGGCTGCGGCACTCCGACGGCCGGTTCGAGGGGTTCGACATCGACGTGGCCCGGTACGTCGGGAAGCGGCTCGGGAAGAAGATCGAGTTCGTCCAGGTGCTGGCGTCCGAACGGCTTCCGGCGCTGACGTCGGGCCGGGCCGATCTCGTCCTCGCGACGCTGTCGGTGACGCCCGAGCGCAAGACGCGCGTCGCGTTCGCGGGCCCGTACTACATGTCCTACCAGGACGTCCTCGTGCGGACGGACATGCGCGACATCAAGGGCGTGCGCGACCTGAGCGGGCGCCGGTTCTGCGCCGTCGAGGGCGCGGACCCGATCCAGCGGCTCCGCGCCCTGAGCGGCATGACGGCGCGGACCGTCCCCGCCAAGAGCTACGACGAGTGCATGCGCATGATCAAGGCGCGGACGGTGGACGCCATCACCACCAACGACGTGATCCTCGCCGGGCTCATCCGGCGCGAGGGCGGCGGCTTCCGGCTGGTGAACGCGCGGATCAGCGAGCAGAACACCGGCATCGGGATCCGCCAGGGCGACACCGACGGCTGCGAGGCGCTCAACCGCGTCATCACCCGGATGTACCAGGACGGCACCGCGGCGCGGCTGATGGACAAGTGGTTCGGCGGCACCGGCCTCGACCTGTCGATCATCGAGGTGCCGCAGTTCGAGGGCTGCGTCTAGCGGCGGCTAATCGCGGGCGTCCGCCAGGATGCGGTGCAGCCCCGCGGCGCGGGCGGCGGTGATGGCGCCCTCGCGGGCGCGGGTGGAGATCTTGCGCTGGAGCGCGGCGACGTCCGCGCGGCGGCGGTCGAGGGGGGAGTGCCGGCGGTCCAGCATGCCGTCGATCACGTTGGCCAGGTCGCGGCCGACGTCGTCGCGGACGTCGCCGGCCGCGACGCCCTGGTCCACCGACGCGCGCAGCCTGACCAGCGCCTCGTCGATGAGGAGGCCGGGCGGGACCCGGTACTGCGGCGGGCTGCTCGAGGGCGGGCTGGAGGACGGCGCGGGCGTCGGGGCGGCGGGTGGTGAGGACGGTGGCGGGGACGGGGTCTTCGTCGCGGGCGGGGAGGCGGCCTGCAGCGGGAGGAGGCGGCCGGCGGAGCGGTCCGGGCCGGCGAGCGCGTCGCCGATCCCGGCGACGAGGACGGTGGCGGCGACGGCCGTGGCGGCGGCGCCCGCGAGCGCCAGCCACGGGACCCGGAGGCCGCGCCGGGGGTGGCGGATCTCCTCCCGGCGCCAGCCGCCGGGGTCCGGCCCGGCGGTCATGCGGCGATGGTCGCGAGGACGCGGTTCAGCTCGTCCGCGAGACCGGGGCTGAGCGCGTGCTCGCGCCGCCGGGTGGCGATCTTGTCGTGCAGCAGGGCGATCCGGCGGCCGACGTCCACGTCCCGGTCGGCGGTCAGGTCGTGCTCCAGACTGGTGATCACGTTGGTGAGGTCGAGGGCGACGTCGGAGCGGATCTGGCCGGCGGCGTGGCCGCGGCTGACGATCGGCCGCAGCCGTCCGAGCGCGCCGCGCACCCGCGTCCCGGCGGGCTCGGCGGCCGGCGGGCGCTCGGGCGCCGTGGCGGGCGGGACCGTGGCGGGCGGGACCGTGGTGGGCGGGACCGTGGCAGACCGGACGGGCGGCGCGACGGTCACCGGGGCGCGCGGCGCCGAGGCGAGGACCACGGCGACCGCGGCCGGAACCGTGGCGGCGACGGTCGCGGCGGCGATGCGGGCGCCCCGCCGGTGGCGCGGGCGCGGGATGGCGGGCGGGCGCAGGGCCCTGGTCCGCTGCGGAGCGGCGGCGATCGCGGGTGCCATGCGGACGCGGCGCGGCGGCGGGTCGTCGCGGATCAGCGCGTCGGCGACCTGCCGGGCGGACGGGGCGTCCTCGCTCAGGCAGCGGGCGGCGAGCGCGGGCAGCTCCCCGGACGTCCCGGACGGCAGGCAGGCGGCCAGGACGGCGCCGAGCGCGCGGACGTCGGCCGCCGCCGGGACCGGCGCGGCGGCGCCCCGGACGATCCCGCCGATGCCGGTGTCGACCAGCCTGACCTCGTCCCGCAGCAGCATGATCTTGCCGGGCCGCAGGTCGCCGTGCGTCACCCCCGCCGCGTGCGCGGCCGCCAGCGCGGCGGCGACGCGGCCGCAGACCGAGGCGGCCTCGCGGGCGGTGAGCCGGCCGCGGCGGAGCCGGCCCGCGAGGGACTCGCCGTCCAGGAACTCGGTCACCAGGTAGGGGACGAGGCGTCCGGAGGCGTCCCGGGTCAGGTCGCCGTCGAAGACCGTCTCCAGCGCGGGGTGCGACAGCCCTGCGGCGCGGTTGACGCCGTCCTGGAACGCGCGGGGCGGCCCGCCGGGCGCCGGGAGCTTGACCGCGACGGGGCGGTCGAGCAGCTCGTCGAAGGCGCGCCAGACCTCCAGCGTCCCGCCGTCGCCGAGGCGCTCCACGAGCCGGTAGCGCTCCGTCAGCCGCAAGCCCGATTCCACTTGGACGTCACCCTCGTCCGCGCTCGATGTCGGCGTCCGCACGTCGGTGCCCGGGTGCGGTCCCCCGGTACGCCAGGAGGTACGCGCGCCCGGCCCCGCCGGGTTCGACGGGCCGCGCGGGCGGGTGATCGCGCTGGTCGGCGCGGTGACCAGCGCGATCACCTGATCTTCACACCCGGGCCGGGGCGCGCTCCGCGCGCCACGCCGCGAGCAGCTCGCCGAGGGCCTCCTCGTACCGGGTGACGTTCGCGGTCTTCACGTCCTCGTAGCCGCGGATCATGTCGGGCAGCTCCGCGATCCGGACGGCGAGGTCGCGGCGGTCCCCGTCCGCTCCGGCGCGCAGGCCCGCGACCAGCTCGTTGACGACGGCGACGTAGCCGGTGACGAGGCGGCGCTCGGCGCGGCGCTGCGCGGCGGCGCCGAACGGGTCGAACGGGGTGCCGCGCAGCCGCCGCATGGCGCGCAGCGCGCGGAACGCCGGGCGGGCCGTCCGGCCGAGCGCGATCTTCCGGTCGAGGCCGACCGCCCGCAGCAGCGGCGGATGCAGCATGTACGACACGGTCGAGCCCGGCCCGAACTGCTCCTCGACGCGGCGCGCGAGCTCGGGGTCCAGGTGCAGGCGCGCGACCTCGTACTCGTCCTTGTAGGCCATCAGCTTGTACAGGTTGCGCGCGACGGCGACCGCGAGCCGCTGCTCGCCGCCGCCCGCCTCCCGCTCGGCGCGGGCGACGCGCAGGACGGCGTCCAGGTACCGCTTGGCGAGCGCGAGGTCCTGGTAGGCGGCGAGGTCGGGGACGCGGATCCGCAGCACGCGGGCCAGCTCGCCGTCCACGCCGGACGACTCGACCAGCGCCGTCGCGGCCGGTGCGGTCGCGTCCAGCGGGCGCGGCGCGACGGCGGTGGCGGCGGCCGGGGCGGGCTCGGCGGCCCAGTCCGGTTCGAGGACGAGGCGCCGCCCCGCCCGGAACGCCTGGACGTTCGCCGCCACCTGCACGCCGTTCAGCGCGAGCGCCTCCTCGATGGCCTTCGCCGACAGCGGCAGCAGACCCGCCTGGTACGCGGCGCCGACCACGATGAGGTTGGCCGTGGTGGTGCTCCCGAACCAGCGTTCGGCGAGCGCGAGGGCGTCCAGCGCGACGAGGCGGCCGGCGTCGGTCCGGCCGGCGATCCGCTGGACGAGCGACGCGCTCGGCGGCAGCGCCGCCGACGTGTCGGTGATCATCCGGCCGGTGGGGACCTCGCTGGTCGACACGACGGCGGCGGTCCGGCCGGGCGCGCAGCGCCGCAGGTTCGGCTCGGTGGTCGCGGCGAGCGCGTCGAACACCAGGTAGGCGTCGGCGCCGCCCGCGCCGACCATGCCGGGGCGGTCGCGCTCGGCGTCCCCGATCCGCAGGTGCGACACGACCGCGCCGGCCTTCTGGCTGAGCCCGGTCTGGTCGAGCGCGCGGGCGTGCCGGCCGTCGATCAGCGCCGCCGTGGCGAGGACCTGGTTGACGGTCACGACGCCGGTGCCGCCGATGCCGACGAGCAGGACGTCCGCCGTGTCGGGCCGGGTCTGCGGCTCGTCCAGCTCACCGATCTCCGGCAGTGACGGCCGCGCCTTCTTCTCGCCCGGCGTCACGGTGACGAACGAGGGGCAGTCGCCGTCCACGCACGAGTAGTCCTTGTTGCAGGACGTCTGGTTGATCTGCGTCTTGCGCCCGAACTCGGTCTCGACCGGCTCCACGCTGAGGCAGTTCGACTTCACGCCGCAGTCGCCGCAGCCCTCGCAGACCGCCTCGTTGATCAGCACCCGGGTCTGCGGGTCCGGGGCTAGGCCGCGCTTGCGCTTGCGCCGCGACTCGGCCGCGCACGCCTGGTCGTACAGCAGCACGGTCACGCCGGGGATCTCGCGGAGCTCGCGCTGCACGGCGTCGAGGTCGTCGCGGTGCCGGACGCGGACGCCGGGCGCCCAGGCGGTGCCGCGCGGGTAGCGGGACGGGTCGTCCGCCACCACGACGATCTTCGCGACGCCCTCGGCGTGCAGCATCCGGGTGATCGCGGCCGGGTCGGAGCCGCCGTCGGCGTCCTGCCCGCCGGTCATCGCGACCGCCGCGTTGTAGAGCAGCTTGAAGGTGATGTTCGTGCCCGCCGCGACGGCCTGCCGGACGGCGAGGCTGCCGGAGTGGAAGAACGTCCCGTCGCCGAGGTTCTGGAACAGGTGCCCGGTACCGCTGAACGGCGCCGCGCCGACCCACATCGCGCCCTCGCCGCCCATCTGCGTCGTGCCGATGCTCCGGTCCTGGAACACCGTCATGACGTGGCAGCCGATGCCGCTCGCCGCGACCGACCCGGCCGGGACGACCGTCGACCGGTTGTGCGGGCAACCGGAGCAGAAGTACGGGGTGCGCGCCGGCGCGAGCAGGTTGATCGCGGGCTTGCGCGGGGCCAGCACCGGGTCGCGCAGGTCGACGTGCTCGGCGCCGACGCGGTCGGCGAGGAGCCGGGCGAGGGCCGTGACGAGCCGGTCCGCGTCCAGGCCCCCGTCGGGCGGGACGAGGGCGGCGCCGCCGGGCCCGTACTTGCCGTACACGGCGGGACGTTCCGCCTGGTCGTACAGCACGTCGCGGATCTGCGCCTCGACGAACCCGCGCTTCTCCTCCACCACGACGATCTCGCGGAGCCCGTGCGCGAACGCGCGGATCCGGTCCCGGTCGAGCGGGTGGATCATGGCGAGGCGCAGCAGCCGGACGCCCCGCCGTTCGAGCGCCGCCTCGTCCAGCCCGAGCCGGTCGAGGGCCTCGCGCAGCTCCAGGTAGGTGCGCCCGGCGGCGACGAGCCCGAGGGCGGCGTCGCCGGCGCCCTCGATCCGGTCGAGCCCGTTGGCCGCCGCGTACGCCGCCGCGGCCTGGAGCCGTCCCTCCAGGACCTCGGGCTCCAGGGACGTCGTGTCCTTCAGGTCGACGCCCGGCCTGCGCGTCGGCCGCCACGGGCGGCCCCGCCACGCGAACTCCGGCAGCACCGGGTCGGGGACCGGCTCGGCGGCGATGACCTCGAGCGAGTCGGCGACGTCGGTGACGACCTTGAAACCGGTCCAGGCACCGCTGAACCGGGACATCTCGAACCCGTGCCGTCCCAGCCGCAGCACGTCCGCGACCGAGGCCGGCACCAGCACCGGCATGAACGCCTCCGCCAGCGCGCCCTCCGTCGCCGACGGCAGCGTGGACGACTTGCACGACGGGTCGTCGCCCACCACCGCGAGCACGCCGCCGAGCGCGGACGTGCCGAGCCAGTTGGCGTGCTTGAACGCGTCCAGCGACCGGTCGACGCCGGGCGCCTTGCCGTACCAGAGCCCGAAGACGCCCTCGTAGAGCGGCCCCGGCAGGTGCTCGGCGAGCTGCGACCCGTACACGGCCGTCGCCGCCAGCTCCTCGTTCACGCCGGGGACGAACCGGATGTCGTTGCCCTCCAGCAGTGCCGCGTCCCGCACCAGCTGCTGGTCGAGCCCGCCGAGCGGCGATCCCCGGTAGCCGGACACGAACCCGGCGGTCCGCAGGCCGCGCCGCGCGTCCGCCCGCCGCTGGTCGAGCAGCAGCCGGACGAGCGCGTGCACGCCGCCGAGCGCGATCCGGCCGCGCTCCAGCTCCAGCCGGTCCCGGAACGGGGAGGAAGAAACGGTGGTGCTCATGCTTGCATTGAGCCCATTTCCCTGAGCGGTGTGCAAGATGTCAGGGCAATACTTGAGCAGATTGCTCAAGTCAGAACCGAGTTACCCGCTGGAGCTGAGCATTGTGACCCGCGCCACCCTCCTCGACCTCCAGATCCTCCGCCGCCTGGTGGAGCAGCCCCGCATCGGCGTCACCGAACTGGCCGCCAAGCTCGGCATCGCCCGCAACACCGCGCACGCGCGCGTCGAGCGCCTGGAGCGCGAGGGCGTCATCGGGCACCGCGGCCGGGAGGTCGACCTCGGCGCCATCGGCTTCGAGCTGACCGCCTTCGTCACCCTGGAGGTCGCGCAGGGGCGGCTGCGCGAGGCCGCCGTGGCGCTGTCGGCGATCCCGCGCGTGCTGGAGGTGCTCGGGATCACGGGCCAGGGGGACCTCCTCGTCCGCGCGGTCGCGCCGAACGGCAGGCAGCTCCACGAGGTGATCGACTCGATCCTCGCCTGCCCCGGCGTCCGCCGCAGCACCACGTCGATCGTCCTGACCCACCAGGTCCCGTTCCGCATTGGTCCTCTCCTGGAGGACGAAGAGCGCCGCGCCCGCCAGGCCAAGGACGGCAAGCCGGGCGCGTAGCGCGGCCCCGGCGCCTAACCGCCCATCGCGGCGCGGACGCCGGCGGCTATCTCCAGGTCTTCGCGGGCCTCGACCACCAGGGTGCGGACGGCGGCGCCGGACGCGGTGACGTCGGTGTCGCCGTCCGCCGCCGCGTTCCGGTCGGGGTCGATCGAGGCGCCGAGGTGGGCGAGGTCCTCGGCGAGCCGCATCCGGACGGACGGGTCGTGCTCGCCGACGCCGCCGGTGAAGACCAGGGCGTCCAGGCCGCCGAGGGAGGCGGCCATGGCGGCGGCGCAGGCGCGCAGGCGGTGGTGGTAGACGTCGAGCGCGGCCAGGGCGTTCACGTCCCGCGCCTCGGCCAGTTCGCGGACGCGCCGCATGTCGCCGGTGCCGGTGAGGCCGCGCAGGCCGGAGTCGCGTTCGAGGGCCCGGTTGACGTCGGCGGGATCGAGGCCGTGCTTGATCAGCCACAGCGGGATGCCCGGGTCGATGCTGCCCGCGCGGGACGCCATGACCAGCCCTTCGAGGGGCGTGAACCCCATCGTGGTGTCGATCGAGCGGCCCTCGGCGACGGCGCACAGGGACGCGCCGGAACCGAGGTGGCAGATCACCGCCCGGGGCGGGACGGCGCCGAGCATCGCGGCCGTCCGGCGGGCGGCGTAGGAGAACGACAGCCCGTGGAAGCCGTAGCGGCGCAGCCCGAACCGCTCGCGCCAGCCCGCGGGCAGCGCGTAGGTCGCGGCGGCGTCCGGCATCGTCGCGTGGAACGCGGTGTCGAAGCAGGCCACGGCCGGGACGCCCGGCAGCGCCTCGGTGATCTCGGCGAGCGCGTGCAGGGACGCGGGCTGGTGCAGCGGGGCCAGGTCCGCGAGGGCGCGCAGGCGCTCGGTGACGGCGGCGTCGACGCGGACGGGCTCGGTGTAGTCGGTGCCGCCGTGGACGAACCGGACGCCGATCGCGTCGGGCCGCGGCATGTCCGCGACCAGGCCCGCCATCTCGTGGCCGGCGCCGGAGTCCTCGGCGAGGACGGTGTCGCCGGCGTCGAGCAGGCTCACCTTGAGGCTGCTCGATCCGGGGTTGACCGTGAGGACGCGCATCGGTCCGGCCCTCTCTAGTACGGCCAGGTCCAGTCGCGGACCTCCGGCGCGTCCTCGCCGTGCTCACGCGTGTAGGCGCGCATCGCCAGGCGCTGGTCGGCCATCCGCTGCCGGATGTGCGCGACCCGCCCGCCGAGCGACGGGACGCGCTCGATGACGTCCATGACCAGGTGGTAGCGGTCGAGGTCGTTCAGCATCACCATGTCGAACGGAGTGGTCGTCGTCCCCTCCTCCTTGTAGCCGCGGACGTGCAGGTTGGCGTGCCCGGCCCGGCGGTAGGTGAGCCGGTGGACGAGGTAGGGGTAGCCGTGGAAGGCGAAGATGACGGGCTTGTCGGTGGTGAACAGGGCGTCGTAGTCGCGGTCCGGCATCCCGTGCGGGTGCTCGCTGGGCGGTTGCAGCCGCATGAGGTCCACGACGTTCACGACCCGGACGCGCAGGTCGGGGAAGAGGCGGCGGAGCATGTCGGCGGCGGCGAGCGTCTCCAGGGTGGGGATGTCGCCCGCGCAGGCCAGCACGACGTCCGGGTCCGCGCCGCCGTCCGTGGAGGCCCACTCCCAGATGCCGATGCCGCGGGTGCAGTGCGCGATCGCGGCGTCCATCGGCAGCCAGTTCAGCGCGGGCTGCTTCCCCGCGACGACCACGTTGACGTAGTCGCGGCTGCGCAGGCAGTGGTCGCCGACCGACAGCAGCGTGTTCGCGTCCGGCGGCAGGTACACCCGGACGATCTCCGGCTTCTTGTTCATGACGACGTCGAGGAAGCCCGGGTCCTGGTGGGTGAATCCGTTGTGGTCCTGCCGCCACACGTGCGAGGACAGCAGGTAGTTCAGCGACGCGATCGGCCGCCGCCACGGCAGGTGCCGGGTCACCTTCAGCCACTTCGCGTGCTGGTTGAACATGGAGTCGACGATGTGGACGAACGCCTCGTAGCTGTTGAACAGCCCGTGCCGCCCGGTGAGCAGGTAGCCCTCCAGCCAGCCCTGGCACAGGTGCTCGCTCAGCACCTCCATGACCTGCCCGGACGGCGCCTGGTGCTCGTCGGTCGGGAGCCGCTCGCCCTCGAAGACGCGGTCGGTCGCCTGGAACACGTCGCCGAGCCGGTTGGACGCCGTCTCGTCCGCGCCCATGATCCGGAAGTTGGCCGGGTTGGCCTTGATCACGTCGCGCAGCCAGGTGCCGAGCGTCCGGGTCGGCTCGGTGGACGTCGTGCCGGGCTTGTCGACGGGCACGGCGTAGTCCCGGAAGTCGGGCAGGGCGAGCGGCTTCAGCAGCAGGCCGCCGTTGGCGTGCGGGTTGGCGCTCATCCGCCGCTCGCCCTCGGGGGCGAGGGCCCGCAGCGCCTCGACCGGGCGGCCGTCGGCGTCGAACAGCTCGTCCGGGCGGTACGAGAGCAGCCACTCCTCCAGCTGCGCGAGGTGCTCGGGGTTGTCGCACACGCCCGCGAGCGGGACCTGGTGGGAGCGCCACGTGTTCTCGACGGGGAGGCCGTCCACCTCCTTCGGACCCGTCCAGCCCTTCGGGGAGCGCAGCACGATCATCGGCCAGCGGCGCCGCTGCGACGTGCGCCCCTCGCGGGCGTCGTGCTGGATGCCGGCGATCTCGTCGAGGGCCTGGTCGAGCGCGGCGGCCATCTTGCGGTGCATCGACGCCGGCTCGTCGCCGCTGACGAGCAGCGGCCGGTAGCCGTAGCCGTCCAGCAGCTGGACGAGCTCCTCCTCCGGGATCCGCGCCAGCACCGTCGGATTCGCGATCTTGTAGCCGTTGAGGTGCAGGATCGGCAGGACGGCGCCGTCGCGCACCGGGTCCAGGAACTTGGTGGAGTGCCAGCTCGCCGCCAGCGGCCCGGTCTCGGCCTCGCCGTCCCCGACGATGCACGCGACGACGAGGCCCGGGTTGTCGAACACCGCGCCGAACGCGTGCGCGAGCGAGTACCCCAGCTCGCCGCCCTCGTGGATGGAGCCCGGCGTCTCCGGCGCCACGTGGGACGGGATGCCGCCGGGGAAGGAGAACTGGCGGAACAGCCGCCGCATCCCCTCGGCGTCCCGCGAGACGTCCGGGTACACCTCGCTGTAGGTGCCCTCCAGCCACGCGTTCGCGACCGCCGCCGGACCGCCGTGCCCCGGCCCCATGATGTAGATCATGTCGAGGTCGCGCGCCCGGATCGCGCGGTTGAGGTGCGCGTAGCAGAAGTTCAGGCCGGGGGAGGTGCCCCAGTGCCCGAGCAGCCGCGGCTTGATGTGCCGGCGCGCGAGCGGCTCGCGCAGCAGCGGGTTCGCGAGCAGGTAGATCTGCCCGACGGACAGGTAGTTCGCGGCTCTCCAGTACGCGTCGATCGCCCGTACCTCGTCGTCGGACATCACGGGCTCGGCCATGGCGCGTCCTCTCCGCTGTCGGTCCCGTCTCAGGGGGATCACGTCCCCCGCATCGGCGGCCTGAACCGTCACAGAAACCCCATCACGCGGGGGATGGCGCGCCCAGGGCCCAACGTCCCCAGGTGGAGCCGGGTGCCGCCGGGCGCCTCCGGTGCCGGACGGCTCGGCGTCCGCGCACCGGAGGCGCCGCGGTATCAGGGTGGACGCGACCGGTTACAGGGGCGGATCCCGCGCGGGCTCCGCCCCGCCCCCCAGCGAACCGGTGGAGGCGTCTCCTCTGGGCGTGTTGAAGCCTGCCTCGTACTCGCCCGTAGGTTCACGGGTCGGGGCGTGCGGTCGGTCAGCGGTAGGAGGGTTGCGATGAACGGCTCACGCAGAGCGACCTATTGCGGACAGAGTGCTACGAAGGGGCGCTCGGCTTGTCCCGCGCGGGCCCCGGTGTGCTAGGCAATGCGGGACGGCTGATCAGGTAGGAGGCGGTATGGGCGGGTTCTTCACCGGGCGCACGCTGGCGGACCTCGGGCAGGGGCTGCGTTCCGGGAAGGAGACGGCGCGCGACCTCGTCGCACGCGCCCTCGACTCGGTCGATCCCGACCTGAACGCGTTCGCGGCCCTCGACCCCGAGGGCGCCGCGGTCGCGGCCGAGCGGGCGGACGAGGAACTGGCGTCCGGCACCGACCGGGGCCCGCTGCACGGGATCCCCGTCGCGGTGAAGGACATCATCGACGTCGCCGGGCTGCCGACCGGGATGGGGTCCGCGCACTTCGCCGGGCACGTCGCCGAAGCGGACGCGGCCTGCGTGGCGGCGCTGCGGAACGCCGGCGCCGTGATCGTCGGGAAGACGGGCACGCAGGAGTTCGCGTTCGGCGCCACCGGCGACGTGTCGGCGAGCGGACCGGTCCGCAACCCGCACGACCGGGAGCGGATGTCGGGCGGCTCCAGCAGCGGCAGCGCCGCCGCCGTCGCGGCCGGCACGGTCCCGCTCGCCCTCGGCACCGACACGGGCGGGTCGGTGCGCATCCCGTCCGCGTTCTGCGGGGTCGCCGGGTTCAAGCCCGCGCACGGCGCCGTCCCGGCCGGCGGCGTGTTCCCGCTGTCGCGCTCGCTTGACCACGTGGGCGTCCTCGCCGGGACCGCCGCCGACTGCCTGCTCGGCTACGAGGCGCTGACCGGGCCCCTGGCGCGGGACGGTGCCGTGCCGGGTGGCCGCGCCGCCTGGATCGAGCCGCCCGCCGCCGACCCCGAGGTGGTGCGGACCGTCCGGGCCCTGGTCCCGGACGCCCCGGCCGAGCCGCTCGACTTCGCCGGGCTGCGCGAGGTGTTCCTCGCGATCGAGTTCAGCGAGGCCTACGACGTGCACGCCGAGCGGATCGCCGCGGCCCCCGACCGGTACCTGCCCGTCACGCTCGGCCGGCTGGAGGAGTCGGGCCGGATGCCGGGCTGGCGGCTCGTCCGCGCGCTGCGCGAGCGGGACCGGTACGCGGCGGAGATCGCGGAACTGCTGGAGCGCTACGACCTGCTGGTGATGCCGACCATGCCGATCACCGCGCCGAAGATCGGCGCGACCGAGTGCGAGTTCGGCCCGCTGACGGCGCTGCTGGTCAGCCTCACCTCGCCGTGGAACGTGCTGGGGCTGCCCGCGCTGACCGTCCCCGCCGGGACGGTCGGCGGCCTGCCCGTCGGCGTGCAGCTCGTCACCCGGCGCGGCGCGGAGGACGTGCTGTTCCGCGCCGCCGAGCGCCTCGGCCGCGGGTGACCCGCCGCTACCGGGAGAGCCCCTACAGGTAGAGCCCCTACAGGTAGAGCCCGAAGAACTCCTCGGGGTAGTCCAGCAGCGGGGGCAGGTCGTCGGCGGTGAGCGTCACCAGGTCCTCCCTGGAGGGCGTCGCCGGCGGCTCCCCCTCTTCCGCGCCGCCCGCCTTCGTGGCCTGCGCGGCCGTCTTGGCGTGGACGGCGGCGGAGGCGACCCGGTCGGCCTGGTTGGCGACGGCGACGTCCAGCATGTTGCGCATCAGCCGTCCGTTGCCGAACGACGGCCCGCGCGGCGCGCGGCGCAGCATCGCCCGCAGCACGTCCTCGGTGCCGGGCGCCAGCTCGAACCCGTCCGCGGCGGCGAGCTGCCCGAACACGGTGATCAGCTCGTCGTCGGTGTAGTCGGGGAAGTGGATCTGCTTGGGGAACCGCGAGTCCAGGCCGGGGTTGGCGGCGAGGAACTCCGCCATCTCCTGCTGGTAGCCCGCGACGACCACGACGAGGTCGTCGCGGTGGTCCTCCATCAGCTTGACCAGCTCGGCGATCGCCTCGTGCCCGTAGTCGCCCTTCAGCGGCGACTGCGTCAGCGTGTACGCCTCGTCGATGAACAGCACGCCGCCGAGGGCCCGCTCGACCAGCCGGCGGGTGCGGGGCGCGGTCTGCCCGATGTACTCGCCGACGAGGTGCGCGCGGGACGCCTCGACCAGGTGCCCGGACGACAGGACGCCGAGCCGCTTGTAGATGCGGCCGAGCAGCCGCGCGACCATCGTCTTGCCGGTCCCGGGGTTGCCGGTGAACACCATGTGCCGGGTCGGCGGGGTGATCTTCAGCCCGTTCTCGCTGCGCAGCCGCGCCGCGTGCGTCCCGGCGACGAGCAGCGCGATCTCGTGCTTGACGGTGTCGAGCCCGGTGAGGTCGTGCAGCTCGGCGAGGGGGTTCCCGGCGGCACGCGCGGTGTCCAGCGCGGCGGGGACGTCCTGCTTGCGGACGACGATCTCGGCGTCCCCCGCGTTCGCCGTGCCGGCCGTGTCCGCCGCCTGCTGTCGCGCCCGCGCCGCCGCGACGACCTGGTCGGCGAGGTGCGGGGCGAGCCGCGCGTTGCGGAGCGTCTGCATCGGCGGCGTCGCGGCCAGCAGCGCGCCCGCCGCGGTGACCGCCGGGCGGGTGCCGCGGGCGCCGCGGGCGGTGAGCGCCCGGCGGAACAGCTCGGCGTGCCCGTCGGCGGTGAACGGCTGCGTCCGCGCGACGCGGAACAGCTGCGGCAGCACCGGGTTGATCTCCCGGATCCGCTCCTCGCCGCCCGCGTCGCACAGCGCCACCAGGTGCAGGTCGGGGTGGACGGCGAGCAGGCGGTGCAGCTCGGCGGCGAGGGCCTCCCCGTTGCCGGGGTCGGCGACGATGCCGTCCAGACCGTCGATGACGAGCAGCCGGTCGCCGGCGCAGTCGCGGGCGTCGGCGTGCAGCCGGGCGACGGCGTCCGGCAGCCGCTGCCCCGCGAACAGGTTCTCGGTGACCCAGTGCGGGTCGCGGCCGAGTGCGAGCGCCCGGCCGAGCTCCTGCGCGGCGTCGCGCTTGCCGGTGCCGTCCGGGCCCGCCAGCAGCAGCCGGACCGGCGCGCCGCCGCCCGTGCCGCCGGCGCCGCCGGTCAGCTCGGCCAGCGCGGCCGTCACCTCCGGCTGCTCGACCAGCGCGGACGCGATGTCGGGCCGGGCGCCGTGCCCCGCCCCGCCCGCCGCGGTGCCGGCGCCCGCGCCGGGCACGCTGCGCAGCGTCTCGGTCAGCGGGTTCACGACCCGGCGGCGCGGCGCGTACAGCCGCCGCAGGTCGGTCTGGAACTGGCCGACCGGGATCCACTCCGCCTTCGGGAACCACGGGTCGCCCGGCAGGCCCTGCACGGTCGCGATGAACCGCATCGCCATGTCCAGCCAGCCGCGGCACGCGTCCGCCGCGCCCGCGACCAGCGCCTCGGCCAGCCACGCCCG
The DNA here is from genome assembly GCF_013364275.1 of Actinomadura sp. NAK00032. Classification (NCBI taxonomy): domain Bacteria; kingdom Bacillati; phylum Actinomycetota; class Actinomycetes; order Streptosporangiales; family Thermomonosporaceae; genus Actinomadura; species Actinomadura sp. NAK00032. The sequence goes on from NZ_CP054932.1 coordinate 1,772,321, forward strand.
CGTCCGCTCCTGCCACGCGCCCGCCTTGAACCCGCGGCGCTCGGCGGCGAAGCGCTGCCGCAGCGCGCCGTACCGGTCCTCGCCGAGCGCGACCGCCAGCTCCGCCGGGACCTGCTCAAGGCTGCCCTGCAGCAGCAGGTGGAGCAGATGGCCCTCGACGGTCTCGTCGCGCGGCGCCGCCTCGATCACGCGCTCGTACGCCGCGAGCAGGCCCGCGCACACCCACTCCAGGTAGCCGACCGGGCCGAGCAGCTCCGGCACCGCCGCGACGATGTCGTCGCCGGCGTGGGCGTGCCAGTGCTCGCGCAGCTCCTGCTTCGGCAGCCCGATCTCGCACTGCGGCGGGTCGTCGTAGAGCCGCAGCAGCGCCTTGCGGCGCTCCTCCAGCGGCTCGATGCCCTCCAGCACCGACAGGCAGTCGCGCGCCAGCTCGATCGCGAGGCCCCGGTCCGGGGCCTCGATCAGCCAGTCCACCGGCGGCCGCCACCGGCCGCCCGGCGCGTCCCAGCGCGTCATCCGGGTGCTGAGCGGCCCCGGCCCGGCCAGGTGCCGGTACAGCAGCCGCTCCGGCAGCTGCGACCACGACCCCGCCTTGATCGCGCCGCCGCCCGGCAGGAACGCCAGCATGCCGAAGATCTCCGCGGTGACCAGCGACGCGGGCAGGGTGAGCAGCTTGTGCTCCTCCGTGGTCAGCTCCACCGCGCGCGGATCGGCCGCCAGCCCGTCGATCCGCGCCGCGATCTCCTCGAACAGCCCGTCCGGGACCCGCCACGGACCGTGCGAATAGACGTCGAGCACCGGCTCGTCGGTGAGCAGTAGCTCCAGATGCTCCGGCAGCCGCAAAGAACACTCCCCAAGAACAGTCAAAACCGGGGTACAGCCTACGTTTACCGGGGCGGTGCCGGGCTAATTGTCGGACCGTTCGGCGGTATCGGATGCAACACGTTCCACCGGGGCCAGTGCACCCCGGGGTCAAGGCCGGCGGAGAAACTCAATGGCCAGCCGCGCCGTGGTGCCGATCACGGCGTCCGCGCGCGGCAGCACGGCGGTGGGCAGCAGCGACCGTGTGAAGATCGCCACGGCGTAGCGGGCGCCGTCGGGGTACTCGACCGCGCCGACCTCGTTGCGGACGGTCAGCAGCGTCCCGGTCTTGCCGCTGACGAGGACGTCGTCGTAGGGGAAGCCCGAGGAGAGCCGGTGCGGCCACACCTGCAGCCCGAGCAGCCGCCGCATCGCCGCGCAGTCCGCGGCGGGCGCGGCCTCGTCCCGCCAGATCATCGACAGCAGCCGGGTCATGTCGCGGGGCGTGCTGCGGCTGGTGCGGGCCGGGTCGAGCGCGCGCAGGCGGCCGAGCAGGCCGGGGTCGTCCAGCTTCGCCCACACGTCCGCGAAGGTGTCGGCGCCGGCGTCGGCGAGCAGGCCCTCGTGCAGTTCGCGTCCGGTGACCTCGACGACCGTGTCGCGCAGCCCCAGTTCGGCGGCGGCCGCGTTCACCGCGTCCCGGCCGCCGACCCGGTCCAGCACGGTGTCGGCGGCGGCGTTGTCGCTCACGGTGATCATCAGGCAGGTGAGGTCGCGCAGCGACATGCGCACCTCGTCCAGCAGCGCCGACACCCCGGTCGGCCCGGCGGTGCGGTCCTCCGGACGCAGCGTGACCTGCTCGGCCGGGTCGAGAGCGCCCGCGGCGGCGAGCCGGTGGAACGCCACCAGCAGCGGCACCTTGAACACCGACGCGAGCACCACCGGCTCGGCCGCGCCGATTGCGACCTCCCGCCCGGTGTCGACGTCGACGACGTGCAGCACGCCGGTCACCCCGGCCGACCGGAACTCCGCCTCGATCCGCCGGACCGCCGCGTGCACACCGCTCGCCCCGCCCACACCGCTCGCCCCGCCCACACCGCTCGCCCCGCTCATGCCAGGAACCCGGAGGACGGGCGGGGCACGACGCGGCGGACGGGCGGCGCGTCCAGCGGCACCATGCCCGCCTCGCGGCGCAGGACGCCGGTCGCGACCGCGCTGAAGTCGGCGATCGCGCGGGCGTGCTCGGGGTCGCGGGCGCGCCGCCACGCGCAGGACGTCCGCCAGGCCAGCGGCTCGCCCACCAGCGGCCGCCAGACCGCGCCGGCGGCGTCGCCGGTGCGCGGGACGAGCGCCACGGCCGTGCCCGCGAGCACGAGGCCGAGCGCGAACTCCGGGTCCCGCGCCTCGTGGACGGCCGCGGGCGCGTACCCGTGCCGGCGGCAGCCCGCGAGGAGCTCGTCGTGCGCGCCGGGCGCCTCCTCGCGCGGGGCCACCGCGAGGTCGCGGCCGCCGAGGTCGGCGAGGTGCACCTCCGGTGCGGCGGCGAGGCCGGAGCCGGCGGGCAGCAGCACGCCGAGCGGCTGCCCGAGCACCGGGCCGAGCTCCAGGTCGCGGGAGTCGCACGGGTGCCGCACCACCCCGGCGTCCAGGGTGCCGTCGGCGAGTGCGCGCACCTGCTCGTCCGTCCCCGTCTCGCGCAGGTCGAGCCGCAGGTCGGGGCGGCGGTCCCGGAACGCGGCGATCAGCGCGGCGACGACCCGGCCGCCGAGGCCGCCCGGCAGGCCCGCGCGCACGGCGCCGACCTCGCCGAGCCGGGCGCGCTCGGCGACGGAGTAGACGCGTTCCACCCGGGCGAGGATGTCACGGGCCTCGTCCAGCAGCAGCCGGCCGGGCGCGGTCAGCTCCACCTTCCGGCTGGACCGGTCGAACAGCCGCACTCCGAGCTCCCGTTCCAGCCGCTGGATCCGCTGGCTGAGCGGCGGCTGGGCCATGCCGAGCCGCTCCGCCGCGTGCCCGAAGTGGAGTTCTTCGGCGACGACGACGAAGCATCGCAGATGCCCGACCAGGTTCACGACCAGCGATGATATCGAATCGGATATATCTGTGACATTGATATCAATCTTGGACTTTCCAGGCGATGCCTGGTGTCCTTGTGCCTCCATACCAGGGGGAAGGGAGATCGACGATGCGCCGATCCCGTGTGCTCACCGCCGCCGCGATCGCGGTGGCGGTGCTGATCGTGGGGGCGGGGGCGGTGTGGTTCCTGCGCGACGGAGAGGGCCCGGACGACGCCGCCGGACGCTACCTCGCGGCGTGGAGCGGCGGCGACCTCGCCGCCATGCGCAAGCTGACCGACAGTCCGCCCGCCGACTTCGAGCAGCGGCTCACCAAGATGCGCGAGGAACTCGGCGTCACCGAGCAGCGCTTCACCGTCGCCTCGGTGGGCGACCCGGACGGCGGTAAGGCGGGGGGCTCCTACAGCGCCGAGCTGACCCTCGCCGGCGACCGGAAGTGGACCTACGAGGGCGCGCTGCCGCTGGTCGAGCGGGACGGCGAATGGCTCGTCCAGTGGTCGCCGAAGGTGCTGTACCCGGAGCTGGCGGAGGGGCAGCGGCTGCGCGCCGCCCGCGCCTGGCCCGACCGCGCCGCCGTCCTCGCCGCGGACGGCAGCGACCTCGGCTCCTCGCCGTCGGGGTCGGCGCGGCAGCTCGCCGGCCCGGTCGCCGCCGCGTCGGCGGAGGCCGCCAAGCGGTTCGGCGCGCCCTACGAGAAGGGCGACCCGGTCGGCGCGGACGGCCTGCAGAAGCAGTACGAGCGGCGGCTCGCCGGCACGCCCGCGCTCGCCGTCCAGATCGTGGACGCCGAGGGCAACGCGGTGAAGACGCTGAAGCGGTTCGGCGGCACCGACGGCAAGCCGCTCAAGACGACGATCGACCCGAAGGTGCAGGCCGCCGCGGGCAAGGCCCTGACCGGCGCGAGCAAGCCGGCGTCGATGGTGGCGCTGCGCCCGTCCACCGGCGAGATCCTCGCCGTCGCGAACAAGCCCGGCGGCTACAACCGGGCGCTGATGGGCCAGTACCCGCCCGGCTCCACGTTCAAGGTCGTCACCGCCGCCGCCCTCGTGGCCGACGGCGTGTCCCCCGCCACGAAGGTCGGCTGCCCCGCCACCACGACCGTCGGCGGCCGGTCGTTCCACAACTACCAGCACGAGGACTTCGGGACGGTCCCGTTCCGCGAGGCGTTCGCGCACTCCTGCAACACCACGTTCGCGCGGCTCGCGGTGGACAAGCTCGGCGAGAAGCGGCTCGCGGAGGTCGCCGCCCAGTTCGGCTTCAACGCCCCGATCATCTCCGGGCTGCCCTCCGTCCGCGCCGCGTTCCCGCCCAACAAGGACGACACCGCGTTCGCCGCCGCCTCGTTCGGGCAGGGCCAGGTGCTGACCAGCCCGCTGAACATGGCGAGCGTCGCCGCCGCCGCGGCCGACGGCACCTGGCGCTCGCCCCGCGTGGTCGACGCCTCCCTGGTGAGCCAGGCCGCCGACGCCAAGGGCCGCAAGGCGGAGGCGCCGAAGAAGCTGGAGCCCGCCGTCGAGAAGGCGCTGCACGCCCTGATGCCCGCCGTCGTCAGCGAGGGCACCGCGTCCGGCGTCGGCTTCCCGGCGGGGACGGCCGGCAAGACCGGCACCGCCGAGTTCGGCGAGGGCGAGAACCCGCCCACCCACGCCTGGTTCATCGGCTACCGCAAGGACGTCGCGTTCGCGGTGATCGTCGAGGACGGCGGCACCGGCGCCGAGGCGGCCGCGCCCATCGCCGCGAAGTTCCTGCGCTCCCTCTGAGCCCGCGGCCGGGGTCACGGCGCCGTCCGGGGGCGGGCGGCGGCGGCGCCGAACCCGAGCGCGGCGAGTCCGGCGAGCGCGGCCACCGCGCCGCCGGACCCGGTGTCGAACAGCGCGCCGACGGCCAGTCCGCCGCCGAACGCCGTCATCCCGGCCAGGAACGACGACGCCCCGAGGTACGCGCCGACCTGCTCCGGCGGCGCGTACCGGGCGACGGCCTGGAAGATCGGCGGCTGCATCAGCCCCTGCCCGAGCCCGGTGAGGACGGCCGCGCCCAGCAGCCCCGCGACCTGCCAGGGGCCGTCCGCGTCCCCGTCCAGCGGGACGAGGGCGAGGAAGCCGGCGCCGGAGAGCAGCAGCCCGGCCCGCAGGACGCCGGGCCGCTCCGACCGGGACGCGCACCACGGCTGGACGGCGGCGACCACGGCGGCGGCCAGGCAGAGGAACGCGGCCGTCCAGCCGGCGCCGAACCCGCGCAGCGGCACGACCGTGGCGGCCTCCGTCACGAGCAGGGTGGACGGCGCGACGATCACGGCGAAGCGGACGAAGCCGCGGTCCCGCGCCACCGCGCGGACGCCCTGGAGCACCGTCCGGGAGGCGCTCGCCGGTGAGGCGTGCGCCACGGGCCGTGCGCGCCGCGCGGGCAGCAGCGGGAAGAGGACGGCGGCGGCGCACCAGGCCGCCGCCGCGCCCGCCGCGAGCAGCGGGAAGCCGCCGAGCGCCAGCAGCGCCAGCCCGGCGGACGGGCCGAGCACGGCGGAGATGTGCCCGCTCACCAGGTACACCGCGAAACCGCCAGGCCGCCGGCCGGGGGACAGGCCCGCGAGCAGCGACTGGGCGGCCGGGTGGTACAGCGCGCCGCCGGCCCCCACCAGGACGGCGGCGGTGGCGAGCCCGGCGGGCCCGTCCGCCGCGCCGAGGACGGCGAACCCGGCGGCGCGGACGACGCAGGCGAGCATCCCGGCGCGCGGCGCCCCGAGCGCGTCGGTCAGCGCGCCGACCGGGAGCAGCAGCGAGTACTGGACGAGCAGGCGGGTGCCGAGCACCAGCCCGATGGTCCCGGCCGCGAGCCCCACGTCGTCCCGCAGATGGACGACCACATGCCCGAACACCGCGTAGTACCCGAGCCCGATCGCCACCTGCACGGCGGCGAGCACCGCGACGACCCGCCGCTCCCGCGAAGCGCTCTCGACCGGGACGGCGGGAGCAGCGGCAACGCGGCCAAGATCACCCGGTGCGTTCGATACGTTCACTTGCGGCGAGTTGTTGCTATCAGCCCTGCCAAAACAACAACTCGCCGCAGGTGAACGGTCGATGTCCTGCGGGAGCGCATCAGGGCTTCTTTCGTAGGGCGGTTGCCAGGATGCCCGCCGTCAGGGCTATGGACTTCTCGTCCGTGTCCGCCTCCGCGCCCTTGCGGGTCGTGGTGACCACGATGATCAGCGGGGCGCCGCCGGGCTTCGGGTAGGCGATCGCGATGTCGTTGGCGCTGCCGTAGGTGCCGCCGGTGCCGGTCTTGTCGCCGACCGTCCAGCTCTTCGGCAGCCCGGCGCGGATCCGCTTGTCCCCGGTGACGGTCGCCTTCAGCCAGTCGATCAGCTGCGTGCGGTCGGCGGGGACGAGCGCGTCGCCCACGGTGAGCGCGCGCAGGTCGTTCGCCCAGGAGCGCGGCGCCGTCGTGTCGCGCTTCTCGCCCGGCTTCCAGTCGTTCAGCCCGGGTTCCGTGCGGTCGCTGCGGCTGACCGTGTCGCCGAGGGAGCGCAGGAAGGCGGTGAGGCCGGCGGGCCCGCCGATCTCCGTCAGCACGAGGTTGCCGGCGGTGTTGTCGCTCTTGGTGATCGTCGCGCGGCACAGCTCCGCGACCGTCATCCCGGTGTCCACGTGCTTCTCGGTGACCGGGGAGAACTCCTGGAGGTCGTCCTTCGTGTAGTGGATCACCTTGTCGAGCAGGCCGGGGGCGCTCTGCCGGGCCTTGCGCAGCACGGCGCCGCACGCCATCGCCTTGAACGTGGACGCGAACGGGAACGTCTCGTCCGCCCGGTGGCCGACGGCGCGCCCGCTGCCGGTGTCGATCGCGTACGCGCCGATGCGCGTCCGGCGGGTCGTCTCCAGGCGGGTCAGCTGCTTCGTCACCTCCGGCTGCGTCTCGGCGGTCTGGACGGCGGTCTGCGAGGCGGTCTGCGAGGTCGTGCTCTGCGGTGCCGCGCTCTTGACGGCCGGGTCCGCGTCCGCGCCGCACCCTGCGGCGGCGGACAGGGCGAGGACGGCGGCGGCGACCGCCCGGAAGGCGGGAGCGTGTTTCGTCATGCCGGTGAGCAGACCAGAGGCGCGGAGCCGGTGTCCAATATTGATATTGGTCGGCGAGCGATATCGGACCTCATATGTATGCGCCCTGACCTGGCCGCCCGTCCGGGGTCACAGCCAGTCCCTGAGCTTGAAGACCGTGTAGAGGATGAGGCTGCAGACCACGATCACGGCGGTGGCGGCGATGAACCCCGCGTGCTCCGAGAAGCCCGGGTAGGGGACGTTCATCCCGTAGAACCCGGTGACGGCGGTCGGCACCGCGATGATCGCCGCCCAGCTGGTGACCTTCTTCATCACCTCGTTCATCCGGTTGCTCTGCAGCGCCAGCCGGGTGTCGAGCAGGTCGGCGACGAGATCGCGCAGGCCGTCGGTCCACTCGCCGACGCGCAGCGTGTGGTCGTAGACGTCCTGGAAGTAGGGGACCAGCGGCGCCGGGACGATCGGCAGGTCGCGGCGCAGCAGCGTGTTCAGCACCTCCCGCATCGGCACCGCGACCCGCCGCAGCGCGGCCAGGTTCTTGCGGAGCGCGTAGCTGCGCCGCTGGATCTCCTTGACCGGGAACGCGTCGGCGAACACCAGGTCCTCGACCGCGTCCGCCTCGTCGTCGAGCGCCTGCACGGCGGCCAGCTGCAGGTCGACGACGAGGTCCAGCATCCCGTAGAGCAGGAACGCGGCGGTCGGCTCGGCGAGGCCCGCGTCCGGGCTCGCGTCCCACCGCGCGATGAGCGCGTCGATGTCGAGATCGGGGTCCTGCCGGACGGTGACCAGGGCGCGCTCGGCGATGAACGCCGACAGCTCGTGCAGCGTCAGGTGGCCGCCGGCGACGTACGGGACGTAGACGTTGAGGAACGCGTAGCCCCGGTACCGGTCGAGCTTCGCGCGCTCGTGCCGGGAGACCGCGTCCTCCACGGCGACATGGTCGAGGCCGAGCTCGTCGCTGATGACGCGCAGGTCCTGGTGGCGCGGCGCGCACAGGTCGAGCCACACGACGACGTCCGGGCGGGACAGGTACTCGCTCACCTCCGCGACGGGGAAGCCCTCCGCCAGCAGTTCGCCGCCGCGCCACGCCCGCGTGCGCGGCGGCGCGCTGCCGATCCGGTTCTCCGGGTGCCCGTCGACGTCGGTCTCGGACGGATGCACGGCCCCCTCACACCCCCTTCGCGCGCGACCCTGCCCGCGGCGGGGCCGTCGACGCGCGCACGACGAGATCGCCCGGCAGCACCCGGGCGGCGGGCCGGTGGCCCGCGAGCAGGTCGAGCAGCGCGGCCATGCCCTGCGCGCCCAGCTCCTCGGCGGGCAGCCGCACGGTCGTCAGCTCCGGCTCCAGCGCGGTCGCCAGCAGCACGTCGTCGAACCCGGTGACCGACAGCTCGGACGGGACGTCCAGCCCGAGCGCCCGCGCCGCCTTGTAGGCGCCCGCGGCGATCAGGTCGTCGTCGCAGACGAGCGCGGTCGGCGGGTCGGCGGCCGACAGCAGCCGCAGCGCGGCGGCCTTCGCGGACGCGACGTCGATCGCGCACTCCTCCCGCAGCAGGGCGCCGCCGGGCAGGCCCGCGACGACGGCGGCGAGGGCGGCGGCGCGAGCGCGGAACGTCCACTGGTCGACGGCGGCGGCCACATGCCCGAACCGGCGGTGGCCGAGGCCGGCGAGGTGCCCGGCGATCGCGCGCATGCCGTCCGCCACGCCGAAGTCGATCGTGGGGACGGTGCCGCCGGTCCGCGGGTCGGGGCCGCTGTCGAGCATCACGGCGGGCGTCCCGCCGAACCGGCCGAGGGCGTCCACCGCCATCGAGGACGCGAGCACCCCGTCGATCGCCTCCTCCGAGCCGAACGGGCTGTCCGCCGGGCCCTCCGCGTCGTCCGGCCACGTCGACACCACGACGCCGAAGCCGTGCCGGGCCGCGACCCGCGCCGCGCCCGTGTAGACGGGGCCGAAGAACGGCGCGGTCAGGGTCGGGACCATCAGCAGGACGGTCCGGGTCGTGCCGAGCCGCAGGTTCCGGGCGGCCTGGTTGGGCCGGTAGCCGAGCCGCTCGGCGGCGTCCCGGACGCTGCGCGCGGTGGCGGGGGAGACGCGCCCGCTCCACTTGCCGCCCAGCACGAGCGAGACCGTGGACTGCGAGACCCCGGCCTCCTGGGCCACGTCTTTGCTGGTGGGACGGCTGATGGCCGGCACCCGCGCCTCCCTGTGCGGACATTGGGACGAAAACAGACTAGAGCCGAGGGCCCCGGAAGTGGTACGTATGACGGGTTCAGTAATACGTATGACGAGACGGCGTGCGACGCGAGTACGCACGACGGGGATCTCCGGGGGCCATCGAATGCGCGGCTATGTCGTCTTCCTGCGGAGGCCGTACGCGGCGCGGCTGCTCGGCGGCACCCTGCTCGGCCGGCTGCCCAACGGGATGGGCATGCTCGCGGTCGTGCTGCACGTCCGGGCGGACGACGGCGGCTACCCGCTCGCCGGGACGCTCGCCGCGCTGTTCGGCCTCGCGACCGCCGCCGGCCAGCCCGTGCTCGGCCGCGTCATGGACCGCTACGGCCAGCCGCCCGTCCTGCTCCCCGCCGCCTGCGCCGCCGCCGCCGGATTCGCGCTCCTCGCTCTCGTCGGCGCCCACCCGCTGCCGGTGGCCGTCGCCGCCGTCGTCCTCGCCGGGTTCGCCACCCCGCCGCTGGAGGCCGGGCTGCGCGCCCTCTGGCCGGACGTCCTGGACGGCCAGGAGCAGGTCGACGCCGCCTACGCGCTCGACGCCGCCGCCCAGGAGATCCTCTTCACCGTCGGGCCGCTCCTCGTCGTCGCGGCGGCGGCGCTCAACACCGAGGCCGCGCTGCTGCTCACCGGCGCGCTCGGCGTCGCCGGGACGCTCGTCGTCGCGCTGTCCGGGCCGTCCCGCCGGTGGCGGAGCGCGCCGCGCGCCGCCGACTGGGCCGGGCCGCTGCGCTCCCCGGGCCTGCGGGTGCTGCTGCTGTCGCTCGGCTGCGCCGGGATCGCGCTCGGCGTCTACGCCGTCGCCGTCGTCGCCTACGCCGAGGAGCAGGGCAGCGACCTCGCCTCCGGGCTGCTGCTGGCGTGCATGGCGGGCGGCGCCCTCGCCGGCGGGATCGGCTACGGCGCCCGGCCGTGGCCGGGCGAGCCGCACCGCCGGCTGCGCTGGCTGCTCGCCGCGCTCGCCGCCGGGTACGTCCCGCTCGTCCTCGCGCCGTCCCTGCCGGTCATGTCGGTGCTGGCGTTCGTGTCCGGCGTCTCCCTCGCCCCCGTGCTGGCGTGCAGCTTCGCGCTCGTCGACCGGCTCGCCCCGGCCGGGACCGTCACCGAGGCGTTCGCGTGGGTCGTCGCCGCGATCGGCGCGGGCGGGTCGCTCGGCTCGTTCGTCGCCGGCGTCGGGCAGGACGCGGCGGGCGTCCCGGGCGCCTTCGCGGGCGCCGGCGTGGGCGGCGCGCTCGCGCTGGCCCTCTTCCTGCTCGGCGGCCGGACGCTCCGCTCCGGCCATCGCGCGGCCGTCACCGCCTAGCCGGGCTCGCCGTGCCGGCCGGGCTCGGCGGCGGGGATCACACCCAGGACTGGAACCAGATCCGCTCGTGCCAGTCGTCGTACGGGATGGTCTGCGCCGACAGGATCGGGTGGAAGTACGCGAAGTTCGCCAGCACCACCAGCAGGAACGCGCCCGCGGCGGCGGCGCCGACCAGCCGCCGCACCCCCGCCGCCTGGACCGGGGCGGGCGCGTACGCCCCGCCCTCCCCGTAGGCACCGTCCCCGTAGGCGCCCTCCTCGTAAGGGCCGGCGGGGACGTCGGGAACGGAGTCAGCGGCCTCACCGGGACGCGCCGCGTGCGCGCCCCTCGCCCAGGCGGGCGCCGGGCCGATCAGGTAGCCGAGCACCAGCACCACCGCCAGCACCATGAACGGGATCACGGGCGTCGCGTAGAACAGGAACATCGTCCGGTCCGCGAACGCCGACGGGAACCAGGTCGCCCAGCCGGCGAGGAAGCCCAGCAGGATCGCGCCCGCCCGCCAGTCCCGCAGGAGCAGCCAGAGGAACACGACGACGACCAGCGCGACCAGCGCGCCCCACCACAGCGCGGGCGTCCCGATCCCGAGGATCTCCCGCGAGCAGCGCGCCGCGCCGCAGCCGCCGCCCTTCGGCTCGGTGTAGAAGAACGCGACCGGGCGCCGCAGGATCGGCCAGTCCCAGGGCCACGACTGGTACGGGTGCTTGGCGTCCAGCCCGGTGTGGAAGCCGAGGATCTGCGAGTGGTAGTCCCACAGGTTCGGCATCGCCTCGAACGGCCGCCACAGCGGACTCCCGGACACCTCGCCGCGGCCCCAGCCGCCCGGCTTGAAGATCCACCCCCACCAGGTCGCCAGGTAGGTCACCAGCCCCACCACGACGAGCTGCACGAACGCGGGGACGGCCTCCAGCAGCAGCGTCCCGGTGAACGGGGCGCGCACCCCGGCCGCGCGGCGGGCGCCGTAGTCCCACAGGACGACCATCAGCCCGAACGCGGCGACGTAGAAGACGCCCGTCCACTTGGTGGCGCAGGCCAGGCCGAGGCAGACCCCGGCGCCCCACCGCCACCCGTGCGCGAGCCACGGCCCGTACACCGAGGTCTCGCCCCGGTCGATCCGCTCGGCGAGGACGCGGCGGGACCGGTCCCGGTCGTTGACCAGGCACGCGAACCCGGCGAGGACCCAGAACATCACGAAGACGTCCAGCAGCGCGGCCCGGCTGGTTACGAACGCGAGCCCGTCCAGCGCGAGCAGCAGCCCGGCGGCGCAGCCGAGCAGCGTCGACCCGGTCATCCGGCGGGCGACCCGGCACAGGATCAGCACCGACAGCGTCCCGACCAGCGCGGGCATGAACCGCCAGCCGAACGGCGTCGCGCCGAACATCCACTCGCCGATGGCGATCATCCACTTGCCGAACGGCGGATGCGCGACGAACGCCGGCCCGTTCCCCCAGATGTGCGCGTCCGGGTCGGCGATCAGCATCTTGTCGGCGTTCTCGACGGTGTTGTGCTCCCAGCCGAACTTCAGCAGGGCGAGCGCGTCCTTGGCGTAGTAGGTCTCGTCGAAGACCACCGCCTTCGGCGACCCCAGCCGGTCGAAGCGCAGGTACCCGGCGAGCGCCGTCACCAGCAGCGGGCCCAGCCAGGACAGCAGCGCGCTGCCCGGGATCGCGGGCGCGAGCCAGTCCCGCAGCGGGGACGTCCGGCTCCGGGACGCGGTGACAGGAGCGGGGGCCGTATCCGTCGTCGCCATCCCGTCATCGTACGGGCGGCCCCGCCCCGCGCGGCCCCACCCGGCGCGGTGCCGGGCGCGGTGCCGGGCCCGCCGTGCGCGTCAGGGGGAGCGGCCGGGTGGGACAATGATCCGCGTGACCGGGACCTTGCTGCTGGCGGCGGCGCCCATCGGGCGGGCCGAGGACGCGTCGGCGCGGCTGCGCGCGGCGCTCGCGGCCGCGCCGGTGATCGCGGCCGAGGACACCCGGCGGCTGCGCCGGCTGGTGGGCGACCTCGGCGTGCGGACCACCGGCCGCGTCGTGTCCTACAACGACCTGAACGAGCGGGCGCGGGCCGAGGGCCTGGTCGAGGAGCTGCTGGCCGGGCGGGACGTGCTGGTGATCACCGACGCGGGCATGCCCGGGGTGTCCGACCCCGGCTACCGGCTGGTGCGCGCGGCCGTCGCCGCGCAGGTGCCGGTCTCGGTGCTGCCGGGGCCGTCCGCCGTCACGACCGCGCTGGCCGTGTCGGGGCTGCCCAGCGACCGGTTCTGCTTCGAGGGCTTCCCGCCCCGCAAGCCGGGCGAGCGGGCCCGCCGGTTCGGCGCCCTGGCCGAGGAGCCCCGCACGATGGTCTTCTTCGAGTCGCCCCGCCGGCTGGCCGACACCCTCGCCGCGATGGCCGGCGCGTTCGGCGCGGACCGTCCCGCCGCGGTCTGCCGCGAGCTGACCAAGACCTACGAGGAGATCCGGCGCGGAACGCTCGGCGACCTGGCCGGCTGGGCCGCGGACGGGGTGCTCGGCGAGATCACGCTGGTGGTCGGGGGCGCGCCGGAGCCGTCCGGGCTGCGCGAACCGGCCGAACTGGCCGCGGCCGTCGCCGCCCGCGAGGAGGCCGGGACGCCCCGCAAGCAGGCGATCGCGGAGGTCGCGAAGGAGAACGGCGCCCCCAAGCGCGTCGTCTACGACGCCGTTGTGAAGTCCAGGAAGTAGCCACGGCATCGGACTGGTCCAACCGGTTCTTTCTGGGAATAACCCCTATCGGTGGCCGCTCGGCGGGCGCACTATGGGCTCGTCGGGGCCACCATGGAACTGGGCGCGGTCGGCGGGACGCGCCGAGACGGTCTCCGAGGGGGTGAATGCCGTGCTGGACACATGGACGAGCCACGAAGTATGGGTCTTGGAGTGCCTCAACTGCACGACGACCTGGAACGAGGAGTTCGAGGTCCGGCACGCGGGCGACGGGCACGGCAACGAGGCCGTCATCTACGAGCGCGGCGGGCAGCCCTGCACGACGCCCTGGACGGACCGCTCCTGCCCGAAGTGCGGCAGCCAGAACGTCAAGGCGCTGTCGGCGATGCGCGGCAAGGAGGGCGAGGTCCCGAAGGCCCGCGCCGGCAGCGACGTGGCGATGGTCTTCCACCTGCGCCGCATGCACGCCTGGTAGCGGGGCCCGGCTCGGCCCCGGCTCGGCGCGAGGCGCCGGGCGCGGGTCACTTCGCGGCGACCTCGGGGACCTTGGTCTCGATCTCCGGCGCGTCGGCCGCCGGCGCCGCCGCCGCGGCGGGCCCGCGCCGCAGCCAGCGCCCCCACCCGGCGACCGTCGCGCGGACGTCGGGCGCGAACGCCGCACCGGCGGCGAGCGCCGCCAGCGGGACGGCGGGCAGCACGTACCGGTAGTCGAACTCGGCGGTCGCGGCCGGCGCGAGCAGCAGCCCGGTCGCGAGCGTCCACGGCAGCAGCGCCGCGCCGCCGAACCGCCGCCACAGCGGGACCAGCCCGGCCAGGCCGAGCAGCAGCACGACGCCGAGCATCGTCCCGCGCAGGTAGAAGACGTCCTGGTAGCCGCGGGCGACCCCGGCGAACGGCTCCACGACCTGCGTCCGGGCGTTGCCGCGCTCGTAGCCCTTGGCCTCCTGGGAGGCGACCCCGCCGCCCGGCATGTGCCAGTCCGGCAGGGGGCGGCTGGTCTTCTCGAACTCGTACTGCGAGTAGGTGGCCGGGTCGGGGAAGACCGTCCGGTCCCAGCGGAAGACCCGGAAGAAGTCGTGCGCGACGACCTGCAGGTAGTCGCCGGGCTGCGCGATGATCGCCCGCTTGGCGAAGTCGTTGCCGAGCGCGTTGTTCTCGGGGCTGAACCGGGTGCCGGTGTAGCGGTTGAGCGGGGACTGGGCGTTCCAGATGCCGTCCTGGGAGTTGGGCAGCCGGTTCGCGGGCTCGGTGCACAGCGGGTACTCGCGGACCGGCAGGTCCTTCATCTGGTGGCAGTCGGCGAACTTGTAGACCCGCGCGTACAGGAAGATCCCGTTGCTCTCGGTGATCGCGAACTTGCCGCCGTCGACCTTGTACCAGCCCATGTAGGCGACCACGGGCAGCATGCACGCGGCGAGCGTGATCGCGATCGGCTTCCAGCCGGCCCGCCGGATCAACAGGAAGACCAGCACGCCGAGCAGCACCGGCATGCCGACCGAGCGGGTCAGCCACGCCATCCCGACGATCAGCCCGACCGCCGCGGCGATCTTCCAGGACGGGCGGTCCCGCCACAGCAGCAGCGTGACCGCGCTCACGACCAGGAAGGTGAACAGCGTGTCCGACAGGACGAGGTGCTCCAGCTGGAGCTGGTAGGCGTCCAGCAGGACCGGGGCCGCGGCGAGGGCCGCGCCCCAGCCGGGCAGCCCGAACCGGCGCCGCAGCAGCGCGTAGATCATCACGCCCATGCCCAGGCCCATCAGGTGCTGGAGGCCGGCGATGAGCGCGAAGCTGTGCAGCGGCTTGAGGATCCAGAGCAGGAACGCGTACCCGTCCGGGCGGAGCGGGTGCGGATAGGGGTCGGTCGCGACGTGCAGGTAGTCGAAGCTGTCGTTGAAGTACATGACCGGCTGGTAGCCGAGCATCGCGACCAGCCGGAGCAGTGCCGCTGTGGCAATGATCACACTGAATGCCGGATGCCGGCGCGCCAGCGTCCACAGCCCGCGCGCGCGCCGCTTACCACCTGAAAGCGGTGCGTCTCCGGAGGTTCCGTCAATCGGCGGGACATCTCCGGTCTTTTTCCCGGCGGCGGCGCGGCCCTTCTTCCGGCCGGCCCCAGTGGGGGATTCGGGGGTGTCCGCAATGGCTTTGCCAGAATTTCCCCCGGTGGTCGCGCCGCCGGGCGTGTCGCCTCCGGCGGCGGCCTTGCCGGCCGCCTTCCCGGTGGTGCCCGCGGCGGTGCCGCCGGCCTCGGCGGCCGCTCCGACCTCGGCGGACGCCTCCGCGCCGCCGTCCCCGGCGGCGTCGTCCGCGGTGCCGAGCCCTGTCTCCAGCGCGGTGCCCCGCGGCGCTTCCCCCGCCACTGCCGCACCTCCCCTTCGGTGTCCGGCCCCCGGTCCGGTGGCACTGCTCTCTCCGCCGACACTGCGTTCTCCGGCGCGCGTCACAGCAGACCCACCCTTTCCGGGCCGCCGTGCCCGTATGCTTGACGTCCTAGCCTGCCGCCCGCGACCGTGGCGGAGAGGGTCTTTCGGTTGCAAGTGCGCAACACGATACGGGTGCTCTTGACGAGAGCTGCCATCATTACCCGTCCCCGGCAGGCATCATGAACGACGACGGGCCGCCGCGCGGAACAACTGAGATTAGTGGAAAACACCGCAGACGGTCACCAGGGGTAACGAAGGAGATCGCGTGGAACTCTCCGTAGTGATGCCATGTCTGAACGAGGCCGAAACGGTCGAGACCTGCGTCCGCAAGACCATCGGCTTCTTCGAGGACAAGGGCATCGACGGCGAGGTGGTCATCGCCGACAACGGCAGCACGGACGGCAGCCAGCAGCTCGCCAGGGACGCCGGCGCCCGCGTCGTGCCGGTGATCGACAAGGGCTACGGCAACGCCCTCATGGGCGGGATCCGGGCCGCGCGCGGCAAGTACGTCGCGATGGGCGACGCCGACGACTCCTACGACTTCACCACCCTCGGCCCGTTCCTGGACGAGCTGCGCGACGGCGCCGACCTCGTCATGGGCAACCGGTTCAAGGGCGGCATCGCCGACGGCGCCATGCCGCCGCTGCACCGCTACCTCGGCAACCCGGTGCTGAGCTTCGTCGGGCGGCTGTTCTTCGGCAGCAAGATCGGCGACTTCCACTGCGGGCTGCGGGCCTTCGACAAGGACGCCATCATGCGGCTCGGCCTGCAGACCGGCGGCATGGAGTTCGCCAGTGAGATGGTCGTCAAGGCGACCCTGCAGGGCTACGACATCCGCGAGGTGCCGACCACCCTGTCGCCCGACGGCCGCACCCGCGCCCCGCACCTCAACACCTGGCGTGACGGATGGCGCCATCTGCGCTTCCTCCTCCTCTACAGCCCCCGCTGGTTGTTCCTCATCCCCGGATTGGTCTTCATGACTCTCGGCCTCGTCGCCGGGATCGCGCTGTCGACCGGCCCGGTGACCGTCGGGGAGATCGCCTTCGACGTCGACACGCTGGTCGGCGCGTCCGCCGCGCTGGTGATCGGCTTCCAGGCGGTGCTGTTCGCGCTGCTCACGAAGGTCTACGCGATGCAGGAGGGGTTCCTCCCGCACGACCGCCGGGTGCAGAAGATCATCGACTGGTGGAGCCTGGAGCGCGGCCTGCTGATCGGCGGGCTGCTCGCGGTCGCCGGCCTCGCCGGCCTCGTCGCGTCGCTGCTGCACTGGCGCGTCAACAGCTTCGGCGAACTCGACCCGCGGCACTCGCTGCGCATCGTCGTGCCCGCCGCGACCGCGCTGGTGATGAGCTTCCAGGCCATCTTCGCCTCGCTGTTCGTCAGCATCCTCGGCATCCGCCGCCGCCAGCACCCGCCGCTCACCGACGCGGCCGAGGAGGCCGCGGGCGTCGTGGACGCCGCCGCGCACAAGGCCAAGCGCGCCGCCGAGAAGGCGGAGAAGGCCAAGGCCGAGAACGCCGAGCGGGCGAAGACCGAGAACGCGGAGGAGAAGGTCGCCGCGGGCACGGCGGAGGCCGCGAAGGAGACCGACGGCGAGGACGGCGCCGAGCGCTGACCGGCGCCGGCGGGCGCCCCGCGGGCGCTCATGCCGAGAACTTGCTGAGCGTTTCCGGGCCGGAGACCGGCGCCCCGCCCGCACTGTGACAGGCTTGACCTGCAATGGATCTTCGTTCACCGACTGCCCGCGCCGCGGCCCGATGAGCACCCGTCCGCCGGCGGGCACCGGCACCGCGTCGCGCACCGCCGCGCGGCCCCCGGCCGCCCCGGCGGAGTCCCGCGCCGCCGCGTCTCCGGCGGGCCGTCGCCGCTGGGCCTGGCTGTTCCTGCTGGGCTGGGCGGCGCAGGTCGCGCTGCGGCTGTGGCTCGGCTCCGGCCAGACGATCCCGGTCGCGACGCCGGACGAGTCCGGCTACCTGTTCGCCGCCCGCGTCCTCACCGGCGGCCCCGACGCGGACATGTCGTTCGGAACGGTCTACCGCGGCGGCTACCCGCTGCTGCTGACCCCCGCGATCTGGCTCGGCACCGGCCCGGTCGGCGTCTACCGGACGGCTCTCGTCATCAACGCGCTGATCAGCGCGCTGATGCTGCCGCTGGCCTACCTGCTGCTGCGCCGCCTCCAGGTGCGGCCCCGCTGGTCGTATGTGTTCGCGCACGTCACCGCGCTGCTGCCGTGCGTGCTGTTCTACTCCGAGTTCGTCCTCACGGACGCGATCCTGCCGGTGCTGTTCGCCGGCTGGCTGCTGCTCGCCCACGCGTGGCTGGCCGCGCCCGCGAAGCGGCTCGGCGAGCCGCTTCGGGGGCGCGCCGCGCGCCGCCCGCTGCTGTGCGGGACGGGCGCGTCCCTCATCGTCGCCTACGCCGTCACCTGCCACACGCGCGGCGCGATCCTGCTGGCCGTGCACGCGGCGCTGATCGTGGCCGCGCCGGTGTTCCGGTGGCGGTCGTGGCGGAACGCGTCCGCCGCCGGGCTCGTCCTCGCCGCCGCGACCGGCGCCGGGACGCTGCTGAACCGCTCGCTGCTGCCGCACATGTACCCCTACGGCGACAACGACCTCGGCGGCAACGTCGTGCGGCGGCTCACCACCGCCGACGGCTGGGGCTGGATGCTGTCGCTCGGCACCGGCCAGGTCTGGTACCAGGCCGTCGCGACCGGCGGCATCGCCGCGATGGGCCTGCTCGCGGCGGTGTACGCCGTGGTCCGGCCGCCGCTCGCGCTGCCGGGCTCGCCCGGCCGCACCAGGGCGCTGGCCCTCGCCGTCCTCGGGACCGTGGCGGGCATCGCGGTCGCGACGTCGGCGGCGCTGCCCGTCGAGTACCGCATCGGCAACTACGTCTACGGCCGCTACCTGGCGTCCATCACCCCGGTGCTGTTCGCGGTCGGGGTCGCGGTCCTGCTGCGGGCCTCGGCCAAGACGCTGCTGTGGGCGGCGTCCTCGGCGGCCGTGCTGACCGTCGCCGCGGCGTGCGTCGTCCAGTGGTACGCGGGCGACCTGCTCAGCCAGTACACCTACACCTCCTACGACTTCCCCGAGACGTCCTTGCTCACATGGGACTGGACGTCGTTCCGCCTCTGGCACGCCACCGTGGCGGGCCTCGTCCTGCTGGCACTGTCGGTGGCCGCCGTACGGCTGCGCCGGCACGGCCCGCCGCTTCTCGCGGCGCTGCTCGCCGTCGTCGCGGTCGCCATGTGCGCCACCGCCACCGACCGCATCGCGCAGCCGCTGGTGCGCGCCGAGACCGCGCACACCGACCTGCGCGACCGCGTCGCCCTGCGCGCGCAGCGGTCGGTCGCCGTCGACTGGAACGTCCCGTGGACGATCCGGCTGTCGCAGTTCTACTGGGCGTGGTGGAGCGACGGCATCGTCTTCAACGCCCGCGACGTCGCGCCGCCGCAGGACGTCGACATGGTCGTGCTGGCGTGGCCGAAGGACGTCCCCGCCACCGCGTCCTGGCCGAAGGGCGCCCCGCCCGGCTGGCACGTCGCCGACAGCCGCCGCACCGTCCAGGGCGACTGGGTCGCCTGGACCCGCTGAATCCTTACGGGGAGGCGGGCCGGGGCGGCGGATTCCATAGTTGCAGGACGTTGTCGGACGAGCGCCACATCAGCGTCCACCCCTGGGCGGGGTCGGGGCGCCAGCCGCCGCCGATCTGCGACTCCATGCCGCGCCACCGCGTGTAGAGCATCGGGCCCTCCATCGCGTCGCGCGGGACCGGCATGTAGTGCGGGAAGTCGCGGATCTCGCCGCGCCAGACCGGGTCGCCCCACATGTCGCGGGTGTAGAAGGTCAGGGTCTGCGCGAGCCGCCGGTCGGCGCAGATCAGCGTGATGTCGCGGTGGCCGGCGAGGTAGCCGCGCAGCTCGCCCCACGCCTTGTCGCGCGGCAGGTCGGGGACGGCGCGGACGGCGGCGACCGTGTACGTCCCGCCCAGCGCGACCGCGAGGACCGGCACCACGACCGTCCTCAGCCGCAGCCGGGAGACCCACTGCCGGGGCAGCATCCGGAACATCAGGATCAGCGACCCGAACCCGCCGGCGAGCAGCGCGGGCAGCACCGCGAACCAGTACCGCTGGAGCCACGCCCGCAGCTTGATGTCATCGGGGTCGAGCACGCCGGCGCAGAGCGTCAGCGGGATCGCCAGGGTCAGGAACCACACCAGGACGAGCGCGAGGCGCCGGTCGCGGGTGACGGCCCAGCCGACGATCGTCAGGGCGAGCGCGGCGGTGAACACGAGGCCGAGCGGGTTCCAGTCGTGCATCGCGCGCAGGAACGAGCGGGCGGCGAGCTCGCGGGTGACGTAGTCGCGGGACTGGCCGCCGTGCTCGGCCGCCGACATCAGCCCGGCGAGGGGGCTGCCCCACACGAGCTGGTTGTGCGCGAAGTTGAGCAGCAGGATCGCGAGCATCGGCGCGCCGACCGTGATGTTGCGCCGCCACGGGATGCGCAGCAGCGCCAGGTAGGCGGGGATCGCGAGGAACAGGAACGCGAGGAACTCGCGGACGAGGAACGAGGTGCCGAGGAGCACCCCGGCGGCGAGCAGCATCCGGGTCTGCGCCCGCCCGGTGCGGCGGCTCGCGACGACGAGGCCCGCCATCCCGATCGCGAACAGCCCGGCGCCCGGCATGTCCGGCAGCATCACCCCGGTCGACCAGGTGATCTCGTGGCCGAACGGGTTCGTCATCGTGAAGAACGGGTGGATCAGCAGGACCAGCGCGGACAGCACCCCGGCCACGTCCCCGAACAGGGACCGGACGACCAGGTACGTGCCGGTGAAGAACGCGATGCCGCCGAGCGCCGCGATCGTGAAGTAGGCGGCCTGCCCGGGCCCGAGGACCTCCTGGACGAGCCGCGCCGGCAGCACCAGCCCGATCCGCGTGACCTGGTGGGGGACCTCGTCGAACGGCCACTGGGTGAGCGGGATGTCGGGCCAGTCGCGGGCGGCGAGCCACACGTAGTACGGGTCGAAGTACAGCGGCGGCGTCATGATCACCCACTGGGCGAGCACCGCGGACGCCGAGACCAGCAGGGACAGCCACACCACCCGCCGGGTGCGGCGCAGCCGGGCGAGCAGCCGCGGGCCGAGGCCGGCGCGGGCCGGCGCGTCCGGCGCGGGGTCGCTCCGGGGCCGGCCGACGGCCTCGTCGGACGTGGTCTGGGCCATGCCTGGGGTCCCCCGCCTCCGCTGATCAACCTGCCCCGGAACCCGGACCAGGTTACTCGCGTGCCGGTGCCCCCGTGACGCGACTACCCTTGATTGCATGTCCTCGTCAAGCCGTCACATCTTGACCGCGCCCGCCTGGCCGTACGCCAACGGGCCCCGTCACATCGGGCACGTCTCCGGATTCGCGCTGCCCGCCGACATGTTCAGCCGCTACCAGCGGATGGCGGGCAACAAGGTCCTGATGGTCAGCGGCACCGACGAGCACGGCACGCCGATCCAGGTGCAGGCCGACAAGGAGGGCGTGACCGCCCGCGAGCTGGCCGACCGGTACAGCTCCGTGATCGCCGAGGACCTGCACGGCCTCGGCATGACCTACGACCTGTTCACCCGGACGACGACGCTGAACCACTACGCGGTCGTCCAGGAGCTCTTCAAGGGCCTGTACGACAACGGCTACATCTTCCCGACCAAGACGATGGGCGCGATCTCGCCGTCCACCGGCCGCACCCTCCCGGACCGCTACATCGAGGGCACCTGCCCGATCTGCGGGTACGACGGCGCGCGCGGCGACCAGTGCGACAACTGCGGCAACCAGCTCGACCCGATCGACCTGATCAACCCGGTGTCGCGGATCAACGGCGAGACGCCGAAGTTCGTGGAGACCGAGCACTTCATGCTCGACCTGCCCGCGTTCACCGAGGTCCTCGGCCGGTACCTGCGCGGCAAGCAGGGGCAGTGGCGGCCGAACGTGCTGAAGTTCGCGCTGAACCTGCTGGACGACATGCAGCCGCGCGCGATCAGCCGCGACCTCGACTGGGGCGTGCCGATCCCGCTGGACGGCTGGCGCGACAACCCGGCGAAGAAGCTGTACGTGTGGTTCGACGCGGTCGTCGGCTACTTCTCCGCGTCGGTGGAGTGGGCGCGGCGGTCCGGCGACCCCGAGGCGTGGCGCGCCTGGTGGCAGGACCCTGAGGCCCTGTCCTACTACTTCATGGGCAAGGACAACATCGTCTTCCACGCCGAGATCTGGCCGGCGATGCTGCTCGGCTACAGCGGCCAGGGCGACAAGGGCGGCAAGCCGGGCTCGCTGGGCGCGCTGAACGTGCCGACCGAGGTCGTGTCGTCGGAGTTCCTGACGATGGAGGGCAAGAAGTTCTCCTCGTCCCGCAATGTCGTCATCTATGTGAAGGACTTCCTGGAGCGCTACGACGTCGACGCGCTGCGCTACTACGTCGCGGTCGCGGGGCCCGAGAACCAGGACA
This sequence comes from Actinomadura sp. NAK00032, assembly GCF_013364275.1. NCBI lineage: Bacteria > Bacillati > Actinomycetota > Actinomycetes > Streptosporangiales > Thermomonosporaceae > Actinomadura > Actinomadura sp. NAK00032. The sequence goes on from NZ_CP054932.1 coordinate 1,794,356, forward strand.
CCGACTTCACCTGGTCGGAGTTCGTCCGCCGCAACAACGACGAGCTGGTCGCCGCGTGGGGCAACCTCGTCAACCGGTCGGTGAACATGGCAGCGAAGAACTTCGGCGCGATCCCGGACGCGGGCGACCTCACCGACGCCGACCGGGCGCTGCTGGAGCGCAGTCGCAACGCCTTCGGCGCGGTCGGCGCCGAACTCGGCCGCTCCCGGTTCAAGAGCTCGATCACCGAGGCGCTCGACGTCGTCCGCGACGCCAACAAGTACCTGTCCGATCAGGCGCCCTGGAAGCTGAAGGACGACCCCGAGCGGGTCAAGTCGATCCTGCACACCGCGCTCCAGGTGGTCGACGACGCCAAGACGCTGCTGACGCCGTTCCTGCCGACCTCCTCGCAGAAGGTCTACGAGATGCTCGGCGGCGAGGGCGTGTGGAGCGGCATGCCGCGGCTGGAGACCGTGTCGGAGGACGGCGGCCCCGACTACCGCGTCCTCACCGGCGACTACGCGACCGAGGCGCGCTGGGAGTCCGTCCCGATCAAGCCGGGCGTGCCGCTGGCCAAGCCGACGCCGCTGTTCAAGAAGCTGGACCCGTCCGTCGTGGACGAGGAACTCGCCAGGCTGGAGAACACGTGACCCGAGACGGGGACGGGCAGGCCGCCCGGTCCTACCCGCCGCTGCCCGAGCGCCTGCCCGTGGACGTCTTCGACAGCCACTGCCACCTCGACGTCGTCCAGACACCGGTGGACGAGCAGCTGAAGGCGGCGAAGGCCGCGGGCGTCACGCGGATCGTCACGATCGGCTGCGACCTGCCGTCGTCCCGGTTCGCGGTGGAGGCCGCCGCCGAGTTCGACGACGTGTACGCGGCGGTCGCGATGCACCCGAACGACACGACGGGGATCTCCGACGCCGTCCTGGAGGACATCGCGCGGCTGGCCGCGCACCCGAAGGTCCGCGCGATCGGCGAGACCGGCCTGGACTACTACCGCGACTGGGCGCCCAAGGACGACCAGCACCGTTCGTTCCGCGGCCACGTCGAGATCGCCAAGCGGCTGGGGAAGGCGCTGGTCATCCACGACCGCGACGCGCACGACGACGTCCTCGCGATCCTGGCGGAGGAGGGCGCGCCGGAGAAGGTGGTGTTCCACTGCTTCTCCGGCGACGCGGCGATGGCGGAGGTCTGCGCCGAGCGCGGCTACGTGATGAGCTTCGCCGGGAACGTCACCTTCAAGAACGCCGAGCCGCTGCGCGACGCGCTGCGCGCCGCCCCGCTGGACCTGCTGCTCGTGGAGACCGACGCGCCGTTCCTCACCCCGATCCCGCACCGGGGGAAGCCGAACGCCTCGTACCTGATCCCGCACACCGTCCGGGCGATGGCCGAGGTCAAGGGCGTGGACGTGGCGGAGCTGTGCACGGCGATCGCCGCGAACGGGGAGCGCGTCTTCGGCCCCTGGTGATCGCCGCTTCGGTCGGACGGGTGGCGGGCCTCAGTCGCGCCGCCAGGCCATGATCGGCGATTTCAGGGGGGCGGGAACGGATTCTTGCGGTAATGCCTCCAAGAGGGGATCAAGGGGGATACGGCCCGCGGATGTGGCGTGTGAGGGCGATGAGGTGGCGGAGAACGTCCGAGTGCCTCTAATCTCTGGCCCATCGAGCGGGCGCCCCCGAGCCCGGCCCCCCTGGAGGAAACCCCCCTTGCTTCGGAATAGAGCGCCGCGCGTTCCCATGCGCCGTACGCCCCTGCTCCCGGCCGTCTCCGTCGTCGTGGCGACGGCGCTGCTGGCCTCGGCGTGCGGCGGCGGCGAGACGGCCGCGCCGAAGAGCACCGCGCCGGTCGCGGACGCGCCGAAGGCCGACACGCCCACGCCGCGCAAGGTCGTCGTGCTGGTCGACGGCAAGCCGACCGAGACGATGACGACCGGCACCACCGTCCAGCAGGTGCTGGCGCAGGCGAAGATCGCGCTCGGCCCGCACGACCTGGTCAAGCCCGCCGCCGATGAGCCGCCGGGCGAGAAGATCTCGATCACCCGGCTGCTGTCGGAGCCGAAGCTCAAGGTCGTCCGGACGCCGGCCAAGACGGTCCGCAAGAACAGCTCGTCGGTGCCGCCGTGGAGCGAGAAGGTGCTGCGCGAGGGCAAGGACGGCATCAAGATCGTGAAGTGGGCGTACGTCCGGCGCAAGGGCAAGAAGGTCCCGAAGGTCCTCGCGCAGAAGGTGAAGCGCAAGCCGGTCACCCGGATCCTCGCGGTCGGCCCGAAGTCGGCCGGCACCGGCTCGGCGGCACGGCTGAACTGGGCGGGGCTCGCCAAGTGCGAGTCGGGCGGCAACCCCAAGGCGGTGAACCCGGCCGGGTACTACGGCCTCTACCAGTTCTCCATGCAGACCTGGACGTCCGTCGGCGGCTCGGGCAAGCCGTCGGACGCCAGCGCGGGCGAGCAGACCTACCGCGCGCAGAAGCTCTACAACAAGGTGAACGGCCGCTGGCAGGGCCAGTGGCCCAACTGCGGCAAGTTCCTGTTCTCCTGAGCTGAAACAATCGGCGGATGGGGGAGACACGGGGGCTGCTCGGGCCGGCGGACGTGCGGGAGCTGGCGGCGCGGCTCGGCATCAGGCCGACGAAGACGCTCGGGCAGAACTTCGTCATCGACGCCAACACGGTCCGGCGCATCGTCCGGGCCGCCGGGCTGTCCGCCGGCGACGTCGTCGTCGAGGTCGGGCCGGGCCTGGGGTCGCTCACGCTCGCGCTGCTGCCGGCGGCGCGGCGCGTGGTCGCGGTGGAGATCGACCCGGTGCTCGCCGCGGAGCTGCCCGCCACGGTCGCGGCGCGCGAGCCCGATCTCGCGGAGCGGCTGGAGGTCGTGCGGGCCGACGCGATGAAGATCACACAGGTGCCGGGGCCGGCGCCGACGGCGCTCGTCGCGAACCTGCCCTACAACGTCGCCGTCCCGGTCGTCCTGAACCTGCTGGCGGCGCTGCCGTCGCTGCGGTCCGCGCTGGTCATGGTGCAGGCCGAGGTCGCCGACCGGATGGTCGCGGCGCCCGGCGGGAAGATCTACGGCGTCCCGTCGGTGAAGCTCGCCTGGTACGGGGAGGCGCGGCGCGCCGGGGCGGTGGGGCGCGCGGTGTTCTGGCCCGCGCCGAACGTCGACTCCGGGCTCGTGGCGTTCACCCGCCGCGACCCGCCGCCGACCGCGGCGTCCCGCGAGGCGGTGTTCGCCGTGGTCGACGCGGCGTTCGCGCAGCGCCGCAAGACGCTGCGCGCGGCCCTCGCCGGATGGGCGGGCTCGGCCGCCGCCGCGGAGGAGGCGCTGCGCGCCGCGGGCGTCGACCCCAGGTCGCGGGGCGAAGCGCTGGACGTGGCCGCCTTCGCCCGGATTGCCGAGTATGGTCCTTTCCGCCGGGGAGATCGGTCCCCAGCCCCCTAGCGGCGGGCATCTCCCCCGGGGGCGGTCCCCGCGCGGGGCGGCACAACACCAGCACGAGCCGGAGGTCGATGTGAAGGCGCGTTCGCGTACGGCGCGGACCAGGGTGCCCTTCGGGGGGTCGAGGCTGCCCCTCGTGGGGACGGCGCTGCTCGCGACCGCGGTCGTGGTCGCGACGGTGGCGGCCGGCTGCGGGGACGGCGCGGACGCGGTGCCCAAGATCACGACGACGGCGCGGGCCGGCGTCGCGCCCGTCCCGCCGCAGCAGGGCGCCTACTTCGGCGCGTGGGTGCCGCCGGAGGGCACCGGCCTCGCGTCGTCGAAGCCGAAGCCGTCCGGCTCCGAGACGCCCACCGGGACGCCGTCGGGCGCCCCGTCGGCCAAGGACGCCGGGAAGCCGGGCATGGCGCCCGTCGCGGGCTTCGAGCAGCGGCTCGGCCGGCAGCTCGACATCGTGCAGAGCTACCGGGGCTGGAAGAGCGACTTCCCCCGCGACCTGGAGAAGTCCGTCGCGGACGGCAACCGCTACCTCCTGCTGACCTGGGGCGGCGCCGACACCCAGGAGATCGTCAAGGGCGACCACGACGAGCTCATCGCGCGCCGCGCCCGCGCCATCAAGGCCCTCGGCAAGCCGGTGTTCCTGCGCTGGTCCCGCGACATGGACAAGGCGTCGCTGAACGACCGCGTCCACTCCCCGGCGGACTTCGTCGCCGCCTGGAAGCACCTGCGGGCGGTCTTCAAGCGGGAGAAGGTCGACAACGTCGCCTGGGTCTGGTGCCCCACCGCCCGCGGGTTCGGCGGCCGCGCCGGCGACTACTACCCGGGCGACGACCAGGTCGACTGGATCTGCGCCGACGCCGACGCGGGCGGCGGCTACGACTACCGCGACCTGTCGGAGGTCATGAAGACGTTCCTGGAATGGGCCCGCAAGCGGCAGAAGCCCATCATGGTCGCCGAGTTCGGGGTGCCGAAGTCCTACGGCACGCGCCGCGCCGAATGGCTCCGGGAGGCCGCCAAGACCTTGCAGGACCCGCAGGTCAAGGCCGTCGTGTACTTCAACTCCAACGAGGAGGCGCAGGGCGCCCGCGACACCCGCCGCGCCTACTCGGTCACCGCGGACAAGCACGCGATGTCCGCGCTCCGGGAGCTGGCGACGGCGCCTTACTTCAATCCCCGCAACCTCCCCGTCATCAGCGGCGGGTAGCGGTCCCGTAGGGTTTCGGACGTGAGCGCAGTGACGGTACGCGTCCCCGCCAAGGTCAACCTCCAGCTCGGCGTGGGGCCCCTCCGCGACGACGGGTACCACGACCTCGTCAACGTGTTCCACGCCGTGTCCCTGTTCGACGAGGTGACGGCGCGGCCCGCGGAGCGGCTGGAGATCCGCGTCGAGGCCGCGCCCTACTCGCGGGTGGAGATCGGCGGCGTCCCGACCGACGACGACAACCTCGCCGCGCGGGCCGCCCGCGCCGTCGCGGCCCGGCTCGGCACCGAGCCCCGGGTCGCGCTGCGGATCCGCAAGGCGATCCCCGTCGCGGGCGGGATGGCGGGCGGCAGCGCCGACGCCGCCGCCGCGCTGGTCGCCTGCGCCCGGCTGTGGGACGACCGGGAGCGGCCCGCGCTGTCGCGCGACGACCTGATGGAGATCGGCGCCGGTCTCGGCAGCGACGTGCCGTTCGCCGTCCTCGGCGGCACCGCCGTCGGCACCGGGCGCGGCGAGCGGCTCACCCCCGCCCTCACCCGGGGCGTGTTCCACTGGGTGTTCGCCACCGCCGACGGCGGCCTGTCGACGCCCGCCGTCTACGGCGAGTGCGACCGGCTCCGCCTGGAGGAGGGGCTGCCGCCGGCGCGGCCGGAGGTGTCGGAGCCGCTGATGACCGCGCTCGCCACCGGCGACGCCAAGGCCCTCGGCGCCGCGCTGACCAACGACCTGCAACCCGCCGCGCTGTCGCTGCGCCCGTCGCTGCGCCGCACCGTCGACGCCGGCCGCGACCTCGGCGCGATCGGCGCGCTGGTCTCCGGTTCCGGCCCGACCTGCGCGTTCCTCGCCGAGACCGACGAGGACGCCGCCGACCTCGCGGACGCGCTGGCCGGCGCGGGCGTCGCCGCGCAGGTCGTCCGGGCGTCCGGCCCGGTACCCGGCGCGACCCTGATCTGACGCGGCCGGATCCGGGCGCTTCCGCGCTCTGGCGTGCCGCCGCGTTGTCAGGGCGCCAACTAGGTGCGCTCGGCACACAAGCGAACCACCCGCCCGCGACGGACGTCCTACTCTCCGTGACAGCGAATCACTGCCGCACCGATCCCTCCGGCGAGGTGGAGCGATGACGATTCTGTCCGGGCTGCTCGGTCTGGTCGCGCTCGCCATGATGGTGGCGCTCGTCGTGCTGGCCGTGCGCCGCGACCGTGACATACGCCACAACGCCCCAGGCGCCGTCATGCGGAACGCTACTGTGCAGGGGCACGCCGGGGAGCGGTCCGCACCCCCGGCCGTCCGCTGAGAGACGCCGCACCCCTGGAAGGCGACGACGGTGACGACTGCCGGAGGAGGCCTCGGCATCTTGACCCTCATCGTGCTGCTGCTCGTCCCCATCGTGCTGATCGCCGGGGTCGTGATCGTGATCGTGGCGGTGAGCCGCAGGTCCCGCGGCGCCGGCGCCCCGCCGGGATACGCCCCGCCCGGATACGGGCAGCAGGGATATGGCCAGCCATATGGCCGACAGGGATACGCGCAGCCGGGGTACGGGCAGCAGCCGGGATACCCGCCGCCGCCGTCCGAACCGCAGGGGCAGCAGCCGCCGCCCGGCGCCTGACCGCGCGAGCGGTGCGGCGGGGGCAATAGGGTTGACGGTGCCGTGAATCTGATCAACCTTGAGAACGTCGCCAAGGCCTACGGGCCCCAGCCGCTGCTCGACGCCGTGTCCCTCGGCCTGGACGAGGGCGACCGCGTCGGCGTCGTCGGCCGCAACGGCGGTGGCAAGAGCACCCTCGTGGCCGTCCTCGCCCGCGAGACCGACCCCGACGCCGGGCGCGTCACCCACGCGCGCGGCCTGCGGCTCGGCTACCTCACCCAGCGGGACGCGTTCCCGGCGGGCGCCACCGTCCGGTCCGTCGTGCTGGGCGACCGCGCCGAGCACGAGTGGGCGGGCGACGTCCGCGCCCGCGACGTCCTCGCCGGGCTGCTCGCCGACCTCGACCTGGACGCCCCGCTCGACGGCATGTCCGGCGGGGAGCGCCGCCGCGTCGCGCTGGCCCGGCTGCTCGTCCCCGAGTCCGACCTGCTGATGCTCGACGAGCCCACCAACCACCTCGACATCGAGGCGATCGACTGGCTCGCCCGGCACCTCAGGGCGCGCAAGGTCGCGCTGCTCATCGTCACCCACGACCGCTGGTTCCTCGACGAGGTCACCGACCGGACGTGGGAGGTCGTCGACGGCCGCGTCGAACGCTACGAGGGCGGCTACTCCGCCTACGTCCTCGCCAAGGCCGAGCGCTCCCGGATCGCCGCCGCCACCGAGGCCAAGCGGCAGAACCTGCTCCGCAAGGAGCTGGCGTGGCTGCGCCGCGGCCCGCAGGCCCGGACGTCCAAGCCCAAGTTCCGGGTCGACGCCGCGCAGGCCCTCATCGCCGACGAGCCGCCGCTGCGCGACTCCGTCGAGCTGACCCGGTTCGCGACCGCGCGGCTCGGCAAGACCGTCTACGACATCGAGGACGCCACCGTCGAGGTCGGCGGCCGGGAGCTGTTCTCCCGGATGACGTGGCGGCTCGGGCCCGGTGACCGGGTCGGGCTCGTCGGCGTCAACGGCAGCGGCAAGAGCACCCTGCTGCGCCTCCTCGACGGCGCCGTCCGGCCGGTGTCGGGGCAGGTGGTGCAGGGCAAGACCGTCCAGCTCGCGCACCTGTCGCAGAACCTGGAGGAGCTCGACCCGTCCCGGCGCGTCCTGGAGTCGGTCGAGGAGATCCAGCGCCGCATCACCGTCGGCAAGCGCGACTGGACCGCCAGCCAGCTCCTGGAGCGGCTCGGCTTCCCCGGCGACCGGCAGTGGACGCCCGTCGGCGACCTGTCCGGCGGCGAGCGCCGCCGCCTCCAGCTGCTCCGGCTGCTGATGGGCGAGCCCAACGTCCTGCTGCTGGACGAGCCCACCAACGACCTCGACATCGAGACCCTCACCGAGGTCGAGGACCTCCTCGACGGCTGGCCGGGCACCCTCGTCGTCGTCAGCCACGACCGGTACTTCCTGGAGCGCATCACCGACCACGTCGTCGCGCTGCTCGGCGACGGCCGCGTGTCGATGCTGCCCGGCGGCGTCGACGAGTACCTCGAACGCCGCGCCGCCGGGACCGCCCCCAAGCCGGGCGCCGCCCCGAAGACGGGCGCCGCCCCGGCCGCCGACGGGCCGGCGCCGCCCAAGCCCAAGGGCGGGCAGGACTGGAAGGCCCGCAAGGAGCTCGACCGGCTCGAACGCCGCCTGGAGAAGCTCGCCGCGCAGGAGGGCGAGCTCCACGAGCAGCTCGCCGCCCACGCCACCGACTACGCCAAGCTCCAGGAGCTGGACGGCCGGCTCCGCGAGATCCAGGCCGAGGCCGCCCGGGTCGAGGAGGAGTGGCTCATGCTCGCCGAGGATCTCGGCTAGCAGGACGGCCGCGGTGCGCGTACCGCCCCGGACCGGGCATCATCCCCCAATGACGACTTGGATCATCAAGACGGACGCGCCGGGCGACGGCCCCCGGCTCGCCGTCAAGGACGCCATCGACGTGGCCGGCCTGCCCACCACGGCGGGCTGCCAGGCCATCGCCGAGCGCGCCGAGCCCGCCGCCGCGGACGCGCCCGTCATCGCCTCCGCCCGCGCCCAGGGCGCCCGCATCGCCGGCAAGGCCAACCTGAACGAGCTGTGCATGGCCGCCGACGGCGTCAACCCGTGGTCCGGGATGCCGGTGAACCCGCTCGACCCGTCCCGGGTGCCGGGCGGCTCGTCCAGCGGCTCCGCCGTCGCCGTCGCCACCGGCGAGGCCGACGTCGCGTTCGGCACCGACACGTCCGGGTCGATCCGCATCCCCGCCGCCTGCTGCGGCATCGCCGGGCTGAAGACCACGCACGGGCGGGTGTCCCTCGAAGGGGTCCACCCGCTGTCGGAGACCCTCGACGTCGTCGGGCCCATGGGACGCGACGTCGCCGCCGTCGTCCTCGGCATGGGCCTCATCGAGCCCGGGTTCACGCCCGTCCCGTACGACGCGTCCCTGCCGGTCGCGCGGCTGCGCGTCCCCGGCGTGGACCCCGCGATCGACGCCGCCGTGGACGACGCGCTCCGCCGCCTCGGCCCCGTCACCGACGTCACGTCCGCGCACTACGAGCAGGGCGCCACCGTCAACGGCGTGATCGTCAGCGCGGAGGGCTGGCGGCACAACGGCCGCCTGCTCGACGACCCGTCCAAGCTGAGCGGCCGCATCTACCGCCGCATCCAGCAGATGCGGGACGTCTCGGAGGCCGGGCTGCTCGACTGGGCCCTCCGCGCCCGCGAGGAGCTGCGGGCCGAGCTGGACGCGATCCTCGCCCGGCACGCCGCGATCGCGCTGCCCGTGCTGACCTGCGTCGCCCCCGAACCCGGCGAGGCCGACGAATCCGACCTGGAGCTGACCACGCTGACCGGCCAGGTCAACGCCGCCGGGCTGCCCGCGTTCGCGCTGCCCGTCCCGCTGCCGGGCTCGCACCTGCCCGCGTCCGTCCAGCTCATCGGGCCCGCCGGCGGCGAGGAGCGGCTCTGCGGCCTGGCCGCCGCGCTGGAGGCCGCGCTGTCGTGACCCGGGGGGCCTAGTCCCGGTCGAAGGGGACCAGCAGGGTGCGGAGCAGGCCCGCCAGCACGTCCCGCTGCTCGGGGCTGAGGCCCTCCAGGATCGTCTGCTCCCGGCCGAGCAGATCGGCGAACGCCGCGTCGACGCGCGTCAGGCCCGCCTCGGTGAGGCGGACCTGCACGCCGCGCTTGTCCTGCGGGTCGGGATGCCGCTCGACCAGCCCCGCCGCCGCCAGCCGGTCGATGCGGTTCGTCATCGTGCCGGACGTCACCAGCGTCGCGCGCAGCAGCCGCCCCGGGCTCAGCTGGTACGGCGCGCCCGCCCGGCGCAGCGCGGTGAGGACGTCGAACTCCCACGACTCCAGATCGTGCGCGACGAACACCGCCCGCCGGGCCCGGTCGAGGTGCCGGGCCAGCCGGGACACCCGGCTGAGGACCTGCAGCGGCCGCACGTCCAGGTCCGGACGCTCCGCCCGCCACGCCTCGACCAGCTCGTCGACCTCATCGCGCATCCCGCCACACTACCTGTCTCGATATCGAGACACACTCCGCGATTCCCCGGATGACGATCCCTCCGGCAGCGGGACAGCGGCCGCGGCCCGCCGTCGACCGCTCGGACCAGGTCCGGCGGGTGTTCGCGACACGCCGGAAGGACTCTTGACATCAAGATATGGGCCGGGCATGCTCTGTCTTGATGTCGAGAGAAACCGCTGCCGTGTGGGATCCCGTCCAGTACGGGATCTTCGGCGACGAGCGCGCCCGGCCGTTCGCCGAGCTCGTCGCCCGCCTCGGCGGCGCCGCGCCCGCCCGCGTCACCGACCTCGGCTGCGGCAGCGGCGAACTCACCGCCACCCTCGCCGCCCGCTGGCCCGGCGCGACCGTCGACGCCCTCGACAGCTCACCCGACATGATCGCCGCCGCCCGCGCGCACGAGATCCCCGGCAGGCTCGCCTTCCGCGTCGCCGACCTCGCCGCCTGGCGCCCCGAGCGGTCCGTCGACCTGATCGTCTCCAACGCCGCCCTGCACTGGGTCCCCGAACACCCCGACCTGCTGCCCCGGTGGGTCGACGCACTCACCCCCGGCGGGCGCCTCGCCTTCCAGGTCCCCGGCAACTTCGACGCGCCCAGCCACGTGCTGCTCCGCGAACTCGGCCGCTCCGACCGCTGGCGCGCCAAACTCGGGCACCTCCAGCACGACGCGCCCGTCCTCGACCCCGCCGGGTACCTCGACCTCCTCGCCCGCCACGGCTGCGCCGTCGACGCCTGGGAGACCACCTACGCGCAGGTCCTGCACGGCGACGACCCCGTCCTCGCATGGGTCAAGGGCACCGCGCTGCGGCCCGTCCTCGCCGCGCTCGACAACGCCGAGGCCGCCGAATTCCTCGCCGACTACGCCGCCCGGCTCCGCCGCGCCTACCCCGCGGCCCCCTACGGCACCGTGTTCCCGTTCCGGAGGATCTTCGTGATCGCCACCCGGAACACCACCTAGACGGGATGCCGCCCCGCCGCCGAGGGAAGCGACTCGTTCCCCTGCGGTGCTCGACTCGGACGGAAGGGCGGCGTCCGTAGCTCCCGGACTCGTGACCCGAGCCCGGCGACCCCTGGCCGGTGGCCGCCCGGACGAACTCCGGCGGCCACCGGCCGTCTCACGTCGAGGGGTCGGCGATCCCGTCCAGCTCCCGGCGCGCCCGGCGCCGCTCCCGCTCGGCCTTCGCCGCCGCCTTCTCCTCGGCCTTCTCGGCCTTCGCCGCGGCCTTCTCGGCGGCCCGCTCCCGGCGCTCCTGCTCCTTGCGCCGCCGGCGCGGATCCAGCGACGGCTTCGGCTCCAGCGCCGCCAGGCCGTTCCACGCGAGGTTCACCACGTGCGCGGCGACCTCCTCCCGACGCGGCTTGCGGACGTCCAGCCACCACTGGCCCGTCATCGCGACCATGCCGACCAGCATCTGCGCGTACATGGGCGCGAACTTGTCGTCGTAGTCGTGCCGGTCGAACTCCTGCGCGAGGACGTACTCCACCTCGCCCGCTATCTCGCTCAGCAGGCTGGCGTAGCTGCCGGTGCCCGTGCCGCCGTGCGAGTCGCGGACCAGGATCCGGAACCCGTCCGGATGGCCCTCGATGTACTCCAGCAGCGCCAGCGCCGCCTTCTCCAGCTTCCCCCGGTAGTGGATGGCCGAGTTCAGCGCGTCCGTGACCAGCCGCAGGAGGCGCTCGAACTCGCGGTCGACGACGACCGCGTACAGCCCCTCCTTACCGCCGAAGTGCTCGTAGACCACGGGCTTCGACACGCCGGCCGCGGAGGCGATCTCCTCCACCGAGGTGCCGTCCAGGCCGCGGTCGGCGAACAGCGACCGGCCGATGTCGAGCAGCTGCTCGCGGCGTTCCTTGCCCGTCATCCGCTTTCTGCGGGACCTGGGAGCGGGATCTGTCACGGGACCAATTGTGGCGGTCAAACCGCCTGCTTCGTGCGTTTCGCGGCGAGCCTGTCGCTGTTCGGCCACCGGACGTCGTGCGCCCAGCCCGCCTTCTCGAACGCCTGGATGATCCGCGCGCTGATGTCGACCTGCCCCTTCAGCACCCCGTGCCGCGCGCAGGTCGGGTCTGAATGGTGCAGGTTGTGCCACGACTCGCCCAGCGACGGGATCGCCAGCCACCACACGTTGCGGGACTTGTCGCGGACCTCGAAGTCCTCGGTGCCGAACGTGTGGCAGATCGAGTTGATCGACCACGTCACATGGTGCACCAGCGTGATCCGGACCAGCCCGGCCCAGAACAGCGCGGTGAAGAAGCCCATCCAGGACATCGTGATCAGCCCGCCGAGCACAGCCGGCAGCAGGAACGACACCGCGACCAGCCCCGGGAACGCCAGGTGGATGCGCCGGATGTCCCTGTCGTTCAGCAGGTCCTTGGCGAACCGCTTCTTGGACGTCCGGTTGGCGTCGAACAGCCAGCCGTAGTGGGCCCACGCCAGCCCCTTCGCCAGCGCCTTCCAGTCGTCCCCGAACCGCCACGGCGAGTGCGGGTCGAACTCCTTGTCCGAGTGCTTGTGGTGCCGCCGGTGGTCGGCGACCCACGTGATGACCGGCCCCTCGACCGCGAGGCTCCCGGCGAGCGCCATGAAGATCTTCAGGCCGCGCCTGGCCTTGAACGACCCGTGCGTGAAGTACCGGTGGTACCCGACCGTGATGCCCCCCGCCGACAGCACGTAGAACACGGCGGTGAGCGCGACGTCCGTCCAGCCGAGGAACCGGCCCCACGCCAGCGGGACCGCCGCGAACAGCGCCAGGAACGGCACGCCCGTGAACGCGGCGATGAGCACCCGTTCCGCGTTGCCGCGCGCCTCCGGCGCGAACTCCGGCCGCGGTTGCGGTCGAGGGGGGTCCATGGTCGGAACGGTTGTCATGCGTCACCACTTCCTGCGACTAGGTGAGCCTTACCTACGCCAACGTAACCTACGCAAGCGTAGGTTGCCCAGAGCCCGAACAGTAAATTGAGCAAGAAACTGCCCCTCAAGCCACAAACCCCTCACACCTCCACCCCTCAGGGGGAGTGTCCGCGCGGCGGCCGGCCGCGCCGAGGTTCTGGTCGGGCGACATGGGAGTTTCATGCTCCATGGTGGACGTTCTACACAGATCAGGACGAATCGATCAGGATGACCTTCACCGCGACGATCCCCACCCCCGCCGCGGGTCCGCGAACGACTCTCGACGGGCGCGGCCCCGCCGCCGGGGAATGAGGTGGGTTTCGCTGGGCGGGTGTCGGTATCGTTGGGCCCGGTCGGTTCGAGACCCTGTCCGGGCCGTCCGCTTTATTCCGGCGTGGTGTAATCGGCAGCACAAGGGTTTTTGGTGCCCTTAGACAAGGTTCGAGTCCTTGCGCCGGAGCTGTCTGAGACGGCCCAGGTAGCCGGCCCCGGGGTGGGCGGCGGGGTGACAGGTCGCGGGTGGGCGGTATCCTGCCCGTGTCGGGTGTGTTCCGGCCTGCGGTGTTGTGAACTCGCAGGTGGGCGCGTCCGAGACCGATCCCGTCCGCGATGCCGAGGAGCCTCCTTGTGAGCGCTGCGAGCCGACCGGCCGCCGTCATCGTTCTCGCCGCGGGCGAGGGCACCCGCATGAAGTCCCGTCAGTCGAAGGTCCTGCACGAGCTGTGCGGGCGCAGCATGCTCGGGCATGTGCTGGCCGCCGCGCGGCAGCTGGAGCCCGAGCGGCTCGTCGTGGTCGTCGGGCACCGGCGCGAGCAGGTCGTCGAGCACCTCGCCGCGCACGCGCCGGACGCCGAGGCCGTCGTCCAGGACCACCAGGGCGGGACGGGGCACGCGGTGCGCATGGCGCTGGAGCAGACCGGCGCGCTGGACGGCACCGTCGTCGTCACCAACGGCGACCACCCGCTGCTGCGGGGCGAGACGCTGCAGGCGCTCGTCCGGACGCACGAGAGCGAGGGCAACGCCGCCACCGTGCTGACGACCGAGATGCCGGACGCCACCGGGTACGGGCGCATGGTCCGGGCCGCGGACGGCGGCGTCGAGGCGATCGTCGAGCACAAGGACGCCACCGAGGCGCAGCGGGCCATCAACGAGATCAACGTCGGCATGTACGCCTTCGACGGCGCCCTGCTGGCGGACGCGCTGAAGCGGGTCACCACCGACAACGCGGGCGGCGAGGAGTACCTCACCGACGTGGTGGCGATCGTGCGCGGGGACGGCCACCGGGCCGGCGCGCACCTGGCCGCCGACTGGGTGGAGACCCAGGGCGTGAACGACAAGGTCCAGCTCGCGCAGGCGCGCAGGCAGCTGAACGACCGCATCCTCGAAGCGCACATGCGGGCCGGGGTCACGATCATCGACCCGGCGTCCACCTGGATCGACGTGGGCGTGACCGCCGAGCCGGACGCCGAGATCCACCCCGGCACGCAGCTGCACGGCACGACGCACGTGGGCGAGGGCGCCCGGGTCGGCCCGGGCTGCACCCTGACCGACACGGCGGTCGGCGAGGGCGCCTCGGTCGTCAACGCCGTGTGCGTGGAGGCCGAGATCGGGCCGGAGGCGTCCGTCGGCCCCTACGCCTACCTGCGACCCGGGACGAAGCTGGCCCGCAAGGCCAAGATCGGCACCTACGTCGAGACCAAGAACGCCGACATCGGCGAGGGCACGAAGGTGCCGCACCTGACCTATGTGGGCGACGCCGAGATCGGCGAGGGCTCCAACATCGGCGCGAGCTCGGTGTTCGTGAACTACGACGGCGTCGAGAAGCACCGCAGCGTCATCGGCTCCCATGTGAAGGTCGGCAGCGACAACATGATCGTCGCCCCGGTGGTGGTGGGCGACGGCGCCTACACCGCGGCCGGGTCCGTGATCGTCCAGGACGTCCCGCCGGGGGCGATGGCGGTCGCGCGGGCGCGGCAGCGCAACGTCGAGGGCTGGGTCGAGCGCCGCAGGCCGGGCACGCCGGCGGCGGACGCGGCCCGGCGCGCCAAGGGCGAGGACGCGCCGTAGCGCCGCGCCCCGTGCGCGAGGTACTTCCCGCCGCCCGGTGGGGATGTGGAGGACACCGATGTCCTCCGTGACAACAGAGCAACCCGTGAGCCGGAGTCTTGTGGTGCGCGGGGAGTGGGGACAACAACCCACATGTAAGGCACAGTTCCATTGAGGGGGAGTTGTCAGAGGTGAGTGGGATCAAAGCGAGCGGTCAGAAGAAGCTGATGCTCTTCACCGGCCGAGCCCACCCGGACCTGGCCAGGGAAGTCGCCGACAACCTCCACATCGAGCTCACACCGACGTCCGCGTATGACTTCGCCAACGGTGAGACGTTCGTGCGGTTCCTGGAGTCGGTCCGCGGGTCGGACGCCTTCGTGATCCAGAGCCACACGGCTCCCATCAATCAGTGGATCATGGAGCAGCTGATCATGGTGGACGCGCTCAAGCGCGCGTCCGCCAAACGGATCACCGTGGTGGCGCCGTTCTTCGGTTACGCGCGGCAGGACAAGAAGCACCGGGGCCGGGAGCCGATCTCGGCGCGGCTGATGGCGGACCTGTTCAAGACCGCGGGCGCCGACCGGCTGATCACCGTGGACCTGCACACCGCGCAGATCCAGGGCTTCTTCGACGGCCCCGTGGACCACCTGTTCGCGCTGGACCTGCTGGCCCGCCACTTCGAGAGCCGCTTGGACACCTCCCAGGTGACCGTGGTGGCGCCGGACGCGGGCCGGGTGCGGGTGACCGAGCGCTGGTCGGACCGGCTCGGCGGCGTGCCGATGGCGATCATCCACAAGAAGCGCGACCCGGACGTGGCCAACGAGGTGAAGGTCTTCGACGTCGTCGGCGAGGTCAAGGGCCGCACCTGCGTCGTGGTCGACGACATGATCGACACCGGCGGCACGATCGTGAAGGCGGCCGACGCCCTCTTCGAGCAGGGCGCCGCGAAGGTCGTGGTCGCAGCGACCCACGGCGTCCTCTCCGGCCCGGCCGTGGACCGCTTGAAGAACTCCCGCATCTCCGAGGTCGTCCTGACGAACACCCTGCCGATCCCGGAAGAGAAGCAGTTCGACAAGCTCACGGTCCTCCCGATCGCCCCCCTGGTGGCCCGAGCCATCAACGAGGTCTTCAGCGACGGCTCAGTAACAAGCTTGTTCGGCGGGCATAGCTAACTCCCTAGGGGGCGACCCCCTGGAACCCCCGCCCGGTCGGCGGGCCGTTTCCCCGATCCGCTGGCGCGTCTCGGTGAAACAGCCCGCCGACCGTCGGGTCGGGCGACCTCCGGGCGCTAGGGCGCCCTCCGGCCGCCCGACCCGTGACCGGTGGCTGAGCTTCAAACACAGGCGTGGTTGGGGTTCGAACCGAGTGGTGGTTGGGGTTCGGGCTGAGCGGGGGTTGGGCTTGGGGTGAGGGGTGGATGTTGGAGGAGTCGTTTCTCTTCTATGCCTGAACCGCGACCGGGGCACGGGCAGGCACGCGGAGCGAGCGCTAGCGAGTGGAGCGGGCATGCCCGTCGAGCCGGGCGACCGCAGCGACACGACGCAAAGCCGCACGGTCACAACCCACCCGCACCGTGGCGTGAGGATCGACCGGCTCGTGACGGGGGTTCCAGGGGGTCGCCCCCCTGGGAAATACAGTAGACTCCTTGAATCGCGCATGCCTCGGGTCGTTCAGTGCGGTGCCGGTACAGGAGCCGCACTCCCCGGGAACGCAAAGAATCTTCGAGGCGCCTGACGCGTCGAGCATCGCCTGATTCGCTCTGTCCGTAGCGGACGTCCAGTGCCGGACGGCCGTGGATCGCAACAACGAGGAGTTTTCGCCGTGTCCGAGGTACGCATTGCCGCCGAGCCGCGCACCGAGTTCGGTAAGGGTGCCGCGCGGCGCACCCGCCGGGCCGGCAAGGTGCCCGCCGTCCTCTATGGTCACGGCACCGACCCGCAGCACATCTCGCTGCCGGGTCACGACCTGATGCTGGCGCTCAAGACGCCGAACGTGCTGCTGACCATCGAGGGGCTCGGCAACGGCTCGGAGCTGGCGCTGCCGAAGGACGTGCAGCGCGACCCGGTCAAGGGGTTCCTGGAGCACGTCGACCTGCTGCTGGTGAAGCGCGGCGAGAAGGTCGTCGTCGACCTGCCGGTGAACATCGTCGGCGACGTGGTCGCGGGCGGCCAGGTGGCGCAGACGGTCGTGGAGATCTCCGTGGAGACGGAGGCGACCCACATTCCGGAGTCGGTCGACCTGGACATCTCCGGCCTCGGGGTCGACTCGCAGGTGCTGGCGAAGGACCTGAAGCTGCCGTCGGGGACGACGCTGGCGGCGGACGAGGAGACGCTGGTCCTGCAGATCGTCGACGCGACGGCGGCGACGGAGCCGGAGCCGGAGGCGGGCGCCGAGGCGGGCGCGGCCGAGGGTGCGGGCGCCGAGGGCGAGGGCGAGTCCGCCGGCGAGTAGCGCAGGCGCGGCCGTGCGGCCGCATGGTTCTTCCACGGCCCCCGCGGGTGCGCGCACCCGCGGGGGCCGTGCTCGTCGGTGAGGAGTTCGGGTGGATCTCTGGCTGGTCGTGGGGCTGGGCAATCCGGGGCCGTCGTATGCGGGGAACCGGCACAACGCGGGGTTCATGGTGCTGGACGTGCTGGCGGCGCGGGCCGGCGGCCGGTTCAAGTCGCACCGGTCGCGGGCGGACGTGCTGGAGGGCCGGCTCGCGGGGAGCCGCGTGGTGCTGGCGAAGCCGCGGTCGTTCATGAACGAGTCGGGCGGGCCGGTGAAGGGGCTGCGGGACTTCTTCAAGGTGCCGGAGGAGCGGGTGGTCGTCGTCCATGACGAGCTGGACATCCCGTTCGGGGCGGTGCGGTTGAAGCGCGGCGGCGGTGACAATGGTCACAACGGGCTGCGGTCGGTGACGCGGTCGCTCGGGACCAAGGAGTACCTGCGGGTGCGGTTCGGGGTGGGGCGGCCGCCGGGGCGGATGGACGCGGCGGCGTTCGTGCTGAAGGACTTCTCCGCGGCGGAGCGCAAGAGCCTCGACCTGGAGGTGGACCGGGCGGCGGACGCGGTGGAGGCGCTGCTGTCGGACGGGCTGGAGGCGGCGCAGAACGTGTTCCACGCGGGGTGACCGGTTCCGGCCACGAGCGGTCGATGATCATGCCCCGACCATGTTCGTTCTGTCGGCCTGTGCCCGGCTTTGTCGGCGCCGCCGGCGTTCCGCCGCTGACCATGGCAAAGCATCCGTAGGATGGCGCCCGGATGAGGTTCGAGATGCATGTGAACCTAGAGCGACGTTCAACCGTCTTCGGTGTGAATCGCGCTGTCGTGGCGCGCGTTACAGGGGATTGGTGAGTGGTTTATGGCCGTCGTTGACAAGGTCCAGGCCGAGTCATCGACCCGCCATGAGCAGAAGCGCGCGCAGTCGCAGAACTGGAGCGGCGCGTATCGGCGGGTCGCGACGTGGCTGGACTTCCTCAGCATGCTGATGGCCGGCGTCATCGCGTTCGTGCTCCGGTTCCCGGGGGTGCCGACGGAGCTGAACGCGCCGTACGTGGCGCTGACCGTCGCGCTGCCGCTGCTGTGGGTGCCGACGCTGATGATGTGCCGGGCCTACCAGCCGCGGTACGTCGGGGTCGGCTACGAGGAGTTCCACCGGGTGATCCGCGCCGGGTTCATCCTGACGGCGGCGGTCGCGATCGTGGCGTACGCGACGAAGACCGAGGTGGCGCGCGGCTATGTGGTGATGGCGCTGCCGCTCGGCACCTTCCTCGCGCTGGTCGCGCGGTACCGGCTGCGCAAGTGGCTGCACAAGCGGCGCTGGAACGGCGAGTGCATGCGCCGCGTGGTCGCGGTGGGGCACCGCACGTCGGTGGCCGACCTGATCCGGCTGCTGCGCACGAAGCGCTACCACGGCATGGACATCGTGGCGGTGTGCCTGCCGCCGGCGCTGGCGTCCGGTGAGGACGCGGTCGCCGAGGTCGAGGGAGTCCCGGTGCTGGGCGACTTCGCGCAGGCGGCGGCGGTCGCCGAGCGCGCCGGCGCGGACTCGGTGGCGGTGCTGGCCTGCCCGGAGATGGACGGGGTGGCGCTGCGCCGGCTGGCGTGGCAGATCGAGCGCGAGGACATCGAGCTGGTGGTCGCGCCCGCGCTGATGGACGTGACCGGCCCGCGGATCTCGATCCGCCCGGTGTCGGGGCTGCCGCTGCTGCATGTGGAGCATCCGGAGCTGGACGGCGGCCGCAAGCTGTTCAAGGGCCTGTTCGACCGGGTCGCGGCGCTGACCGGGATCGTGGTGCTGAGCCCGCTGCTGGCGCTGGTCGCGGTGCTGATCAAGTTCGACGGGGACCACGGCCCGGTGCTGTTCCGGCAGACCCGCGTCGGGCGCGGCGGCCGGGAGTTCACCGTGCTGAAGTTCCGCACGATGGTGCAGGACGCGGAGGCGCGGCGGACGGAGCTGCTGGCGTCCAACGACAACGACGGGGTGCTGTTCAAGATCCGGGAGGATCCGCGGATCACCCGGGTGGGGCGGTGGCTGCGCCGGTACTCGCTGGACGAGCTGCCGCAGCTGTTCAACGTGGCGCGCGGCGAGATGTCGCTGGTGGGGCCGCGGCCGCCGCTGCCGGAGGAGGTCGCCCAGTACGGCGGCGACGTGTACCGGCGGCTGGTGGTGAAGCCGGGGCTGACGGGCCTGTGGCAGGTGAGCGGCCGCTCCGACCTGACATGGGAGGAGTCGGTCCGGCTCGACCTGCGCTACGTCGACAACTGGACCCTCGCCCTCGACCTGCAGATCATGTGGAAGACGTGGAGCGCGGTCTTCCGGGGTTCCGGGGCCTACTGACCTCACTGACCGGGACCGGGCATCGGGCCGGCTCGGGTAGGCATGAGAAAGTAGACCCAACAGACCGTGCGAGTCGGGAATGTGATCAGCGGATGACGGATGTGGACGACCACGCGCTGGCCGCGGAGCTCGCCGGCGCGGCGGGGCGGCTGCTGCTGGGCGTGCGGGACGAGGTCGGGTTCGCGGACGCGCGGGTCCTGAAGGACACCGGCGACCTGCGGGCGCACGAGCACCTCATGGCCGCGCTGGCGGAGCGCTGTCCCGGCGACGCCGTCCTGTCCGAGGAGGGGCGCTCCTCCGTCGCGGGGAAGCGGTCGAAGGGCGATGACCGCGCCCCGACCCGCAACACCGCGGCCGCCGAGCGGCGCACGGCCGGGCGGGTGTGGATCGTCGACCCGCTGGACGGCACGCGGGAGTTCGCCGAGGAGGGCCGCCGCGACTGGGCGGTCCATGTGGCGCTGTGGGAGCGGGACGCCGCCGGGCGCGGCCGGCTGGCCGCCGGGGCGGTGGCGCTGCCGGCACAGGGCCTGACGCTCCGCACGGACGCGACGGGCGGCGCCGCGCTCGTCCGGACGGACGCGGGCGCCCCCGACCCGGTGACGGCCGGTCCGGTGCGGGCGCAGCCGCGCGAGGTGCCGCTGCACGTCCCGGCGCCGGACGCGGGCAAGCTGCGCGTCGCGGTGAGCCGGACGCGCCCGCCGGAGTTCGTGCGGCAGCTGGCCGAGCGGCTCGACGTGGACGTGGAGCTGGTGCCGATCGGGTCGGCGGGGGCGAAGATCTCCGCGGTGCTGCTCGGCGAGGTCGACGCGTACGTGCACGCGGGCGGCCAGTACGAGTGGGATTCGGCGGCGCCGGCGGCGGTGGCGCTCGGCGCGGGCGCGCACGCGTCGCGGGTCGACGGGTCGCCGCTGGAGTACAACCGGGAGGACCCCCGGCTGCCGGATATCCTGGTGTGCCATCCCGCGTCGGCATCGATGCTGCTGACCGGCATCGCGGGAGCCGCCGGTGCCGTGCCGGGCTGAGGCCCGCCGAGCTTGTCCGGCCGGGCGGGACTGATCCGCCGCGGGCCGGCGTTCGACCCGGTGGGACGTCCCGTCCCGTGGCCACCGGTTGCATCTGCCAGAACAGCGTGGAGAGAGCCCCAGACCATGCAGCGTTCCGATTACCTGCTGTCGCAGTTGGACGTCCTTGAAGCCGAGTCGATCCACATCTTCCGGGAGGTGGCGGCCGAGTTCGAACGGCCGGTGCTGCTGTTCTCGGGCGGCAAGGACAGCCTGGTGATGCTGCGCCTGGCCGAGAAGGCGTTCTGGCCGGCGCCGATCCCGTTCCCGGTGATGCACGTCGACACCGGGCACAACTTCCCCGAGGTGATCGAGTTCCGCGACCGGCGGGTCGCCGAGCTCGGCGTGCGGCTGGTGGTGGCGTCGGTGCAGGACGCGATCGACAGCGGCCGGGTGGCCGAGCAGAAGGGGCGCCGCGCGTCCCGGAACCGGCTGCAGATCGTGCCGCTGCTGGAGGCGATCGAGGAGCACCGGTTCGACGCGGCGTTCGGCGGGGCGCGGCGCGACGAGGAGAAGGCCCGCGCCAAGGAGCGGGTGGTGTCGTTCCGCGACGAGTTCGGCCAGTGGGACCCGAAGAACCAGCGCCCCGAGCTGTGGAACCTGTTCAACACCAGGATCGAGCAGGGCGAGCACGTCCGGGTGTTCCCGCTGTCGAACTGGACGGAGCTCGACATCTGGGACTACGTCCGGCGGGAGGAGATCGCGCTCCCCTCGATCTACTTCGCGCACTCCCGGCGGGTGTTCGAGCGCGACGGGCTGCTGCTGGACGCCGAGACGGGCTTTGCGAACCGCGGCGACGACGAGCCGGAGTTCGAGGCGACGGTCCGGTACCGGACGGTCGGCGACGCGTCCTGCACGGGCGCGGTGAAGTCGGCGGCGGCGACGCTGGACGAGGTGATCGAGGAGATCGCGGCGACCCGGATCACCGAGCGCGGCCAGACCCGCGCCGACGACCGGACGAGCGAGGCCGCGATGGAGGACCGCAAGAAGGAGGGCTACTTCTGATGGCCGGCAACGAGGAGCCCGCGGGCAAGCCGATGGACCTGCTGCGGTTCGCCACCGCCGGCAGCGTGGACGACGGCAAGTCGACGCTGATCGGCCGGCTGCTGTTCGACTCCAAGTCGATCTTCGAGGACCAGCTGGAGTCGGTGGAGCGCACGAGCACCGAGCGGGGCGAGGAGTACACCAACCTCGCGCTGCTGACCGACGGGCTGCGCGCCGAGCGGGAGCAGGGCATCACGATCGACGTGGCGTACCGCTACTTCGCGACGCCGCGCCGCAAGTTCATCATCGCGGACACGCCGGGGCACATCCAGTACACCCGGAACATGGTGACCGGCGCCTCCACCGCCGACCTCGCGATCATCCTGGTGGACGCCCGCAAGGGCATCCTGGAGCAGTCGCGCCGGCACGCGTTCCTGACGACGCTGCTGCAGGTCCCGCACCTGGTCGTGGCGGTCAACAAGATGGACCTCGTCGACTACGACCGCGGCGTGTACGAGCGCATCGTGGACGAGTTCACCGCGTTCGCGTCCAAGCTGGACGTGACCGACCTGACGTTCGTGCCGATCTCGGCGCTGCACGGCGACAACGTCGTCGAGCGCAGCGGGAACATGCCCTGGTACGAGGGCTCGTCGCTGCTGCACCACCTGGAGCACGTGCACATCGCCTCCGACCGGAACCTGATCGACGTGCGGTTCCCGGTGCAGTACGTGGTCCGGCCGCACGCCTCGACCGACCCGGACCTGCACGACTACCGCGGCTACGCGGGCCAGGTCGCGGGCGGTGTGCTGAAGCCGGGCGACGAGGTCGTGCACCTGCCGTCCGGGCTGACCACGACGATCACCCGCATCGACGGGCCGCGCGGCCCGGTGGAGCAGGCGTTCGCGCCGATGTCGGTGACGCTGCGCCTCGCCGACGACATCGACATCTCCCGCGGCGACATGATCGCGCGGCCGAACAACCGGCCCGAGGTCGCGCAGGACATCGACGCGATGGTCTGCTGGATGACCCCGGACCGCACCCTCACGCCGCGCTCGAAGCTGGTCATCAAGCACACGACCCGCACCGCGAAGACGATGGTGAAGAACCTGCACTACCGGCTGGACGTCAACACCCTGCACCGCGACGAGCAGGCGGCGGAGCTCGGCCTGAACGAGATCGGCCGGGTGTCGCTGCGCGTCACGCAGCCGCTGTTCGTGGACGACTACAGCCGCAACCGGCTCACCGGCGGCTTCATCCTGATCGACGAGGCCACCAACAACACCGTCGCGGCGGGCATGATCATCGGGGCGCGGTAGCGGCGTGAAGGCGCTGGTGCTGGCGGGCGGGTCGGGGTCCCGGCTGCGTCCGATCACTCACTCGTTCGCGAAGCAGCTCGTGCCGGTGGCGAACAAGCCGGTGCTGTTCTACGGCCTGGAGGCGATCCGGGACGCGGGGATCCGCGAGGTCGGCATCGTCGTCGGCGACACCGCGGCGGAGATCCGCGCGGCGGTCGGCGACGGGTCGCGGTTCGGCCTGGAGGTCACCTACCTGCCGCAGGACGCGCCGCGCGGGCTGGCGCACGCGGTCCTCATCGCCCGGGAGTACCTGGGCGACGACGACTTCGTGATGTACCTGGGCGACAACTTCATCGTCGGTGGCATCGCCGACCTGGTGGAGCGGTTCCGCGAGGAGCGGCCCGAGGCGCAGATCATGCTGACCCGCGTGTCGGACCCGCGGGCGTTCGGCGTCGCGGAGCTGGACGACGCGGGCCGGGTCGTGGCGCTGGAGGAGAAGCCGGAGCGGCCGAAGAGCGAGATGGCCCTGGTCGGGGTGTACCTGTTCAGCCCAGCGGTGCACGCGGCGGTCGCGGAGCTGCGACCGTCCCGGCGCGGCGAGCTGGAGATCACCGACGCGATCCAGTGGCTGATCGAGCGCGGCCGCCGCGTGGAGTCCACGGCCATCACCGGCTACTGGAAGGACACCGGCAACGTCACCGACATGCTGGAGGTCAACCGGCTGGTGCTGGAGGGCGTCGAACCCTGTGTGGAGGGTGACGTGGACGCGGCCAGCGAGCTGATCGGCCGGGTCGTGGTCGAGAAGGGCGCGCGCGTCGCGGGGTCCCGCATCGTGGGCCCGGCGGTCGTCGGCGCGGGCTCCGACATCCGCGACTCCTATGTCGGCCCCTTCACCTCGATCGACCGTGACTGCGCGGTCCTCGACAGCGAGATCGAGTACTCCATCGTGCTGCGCGGCGCGTCCATCGACGGCGTCGGCCGCATCGAGTGCTCGCTGATCGGACGCGAGGCGCAGGTCACGCCCGCCCCCCGGGTGCCGAAGGCGCACCGGCTCGTACTGGGAGACCACAGCAAAGTGCAGATCAGCAAATGAGCGTGCCCCAGGCCCGCGCCCCCCGGGACGGCGCCCCGCGCGTGCTCGTCACCGGCGGCGCCGGGTTCATCGGCTCGCACTACGTCCGCGAACTGGTCGGCGGCGCCTACCCGGCGTGGGCGGGCGCCGAGGTCACGGTGCTGGACAAGCTCACCTACGCGGGCAACCTGCGCAACCTGGAGCCCGTCGAGGGCGGGTACACGTTCGTGCACGGCGACGTCTGCGACGGCGAGCTGCTCGCCGGGCTGGTGCCCGGCCACGACGTGGTGATCAACTTCGCGGCCGAGTCGCACGTGGACCGGTCGATCGCCAGCGGCGCCGAGTTCGCCCGCACGAACGTGCTGGGCGTCCAGGCGCTGATGCAGGCGTGCCTGGACGCGGGGACGCCGCGGGTGGTGCAGGTGTCCACCGACGAGGTGTACGGCAGCGTCGACGAGGGCTGCTGGGACGAGGACGCGCCGCTCGCGCCGAACTCGCCGTACTCGGCGGCGAAGGCGGGCGGGGACATGATGGCCCGCGCCTACGCGCGCACGCACGGGCTGCCGGTGTCCATCACCCGCTGCGGCAACAACTACGGGCCGTACCAGTACCCGGAGAAGGTCATCCCGCTGTTCGCGACGAACCTGCTGGACGGGCGCACCGTCCCGCTGTACGGCGACGGCGGCAACGTCCGCGACTGGATCCACGTGGCCGACCACTGCCGCGGCATCCAGGTGGTGGCCGAGCGGGGCGCCGCCGGCGAGGTGTACCACATCGCCGGGACGGCGGAGCTGACGAACCTGGAGCTGACCGACCGGCTGCTGGCGGCGCTCGGCGCCGGCTGGGACCGGGTCGAGCGCGTCGCGGACCGCAAGGGCCACGACCGCCGCTACTCGCTGTCGGACGCCCGGCTGCGCGCGCTCGGGTACGCGCCGGAGGTCGGCTTCGAGGAGGGCCTGGCCGCGACCGTCCGCTGGTACGCGGAGAACCGCGACTGGTGGGAGCCGCTGAAGAAGCGGTCGGAGGACGCGAGGTGACCTGGCTCGTCACCGGTGCCGGCGGGATGCTCGGCACCGACCTCGTCGCGCGGCTGCGCGCGGACGGCGCCGAGTGCGTCGCGGCGGGGCGGGACGTCCTGGACGTCACCGACCCGGCGGCCGTGCGCGCGGCGCTGCGGCGCCACCGGCCGGCGACGGTGGTGAACTGTGCCGCGTGGACCGCCGTGGACGACGCGGAGGCGCGGGAGGACGACGCGCTCGCGGTGAACGGCGCCGCCGCCGCGGCGCTGGCCGAAGGGTGCGCGGGCACCGGCGCCGCGCTGATCCAGATCTCCACCGACTACGTGCTCGACGGCGCGGGCAGCGAGCCGTACCCGGAGGACGCCGTCCCGGCGCCGGTCAACGCCTACGGCCGCACGAAGCTCGCGGGGGAGCGGGCGGTGCTCGGCTACGAGCGCGGCTACGTGGTGCGGACGGCGTGGCTGTACGGGGCGCACGGGCCCAACTTCGTCCGCACGATGATGCGGCTGGCGGCCGAGCGCGACGGCGTCGAGGTGGTGGACGACCAGGTCGGCCAGCCGACGTGGACGGGCGACCTCGCGGCCCGCGTCGTGGCGCTGGCCGGGTCCGGGGCGCCGCCCGGGGTGTACCACGGCACGAACGCGGGTCGGACGACCTGGTACGGGCTGGCGCGCGAGGTGTTCACGCTGCTCGGGCTCGATCCCGGGCGGGTGCGGCCGACGACGAGCGACCGGTTCCCCCGGCCCGCGGCGCGTCCGGCGTTCAGCGTCCTCGGGCACGACCGCTGGGCGGCGGCGGGGCTGCCGCCCATGCGGGACTGGCGCGCCGCGCTGCACGCGGCCTGGCCGGCGCTCACGCAGGCGCGGCGCCCGGCGGCGCGGGCCTGATGGCGTGGGCCTGATGGCGTGGGCCTGATGGCACGGGCCTGATCGCGTGGGCCTGACGGCGCCCGCCTGACGGCGCCCGCCTGACGGGGCGTCAGCTGGGCAGGCCGAGCTTGGTGTAGTGGTCGAGGCAGGCCTGGTAGTCGGGCAGGAGGCCGCGCTCGCGCGCCTCCATCAGGCTGGGGGCCTGCGCGTCCTTGTCGGACAGGACCGGCTCGACGTCCGCCGGCCACTGGATGGCGAGGTCGGGGTCGAGCGGGTGCACGCCGTGCTCGCGGCCGGGCGCGTACGGCTCCGAGCACAGGTAGACGACGGTGGCGTCGTCGGTGAGCGCCATGAAGGCGTGGCCGATGCCCTCGGCGACGTACAGGCAGGAGCGGTTCTCCTCGTCCAGCCGCACCGGTTCCCACTGGGCGAAGGTGGGGGACCCGACGCGCAGGTCGACGACCACGTCCAGGATCGCGCCGCGGACGCAGGTGATGTACTTCGCCTGGCCCGGCGGGACGTCGGCGAAGTGCACGCCGCGCAGCACTCCGCGTGACGACACCGAGCAGTTCGCCTGGGCGAGGTTCAGCCCGTGCCCGAGCCGGGAGTGGAGGTCCTCGGCGCGGAACCACTCGTGGAACGACCCCCGATCGTCGCCGTGTACGCGAGGGTTGAACAAGTACGTACCTTTAATGCCGAGTGGATCCACATACGCAAGAATGCCACACGGTTCCCCGTAGATTTGGACGTCACTGTGAGAGCACACCCTCCCCGAGTGCTTCGGTCCGCCGCGGGCGGCGCGGCGGTGGCGCTCGTGGTGCTGACCGGGCCGGCGGCGCTGGCGGCACCGACACCGTCACCGTCACCGGCCGTGACGAGCACGGCCCCCGCCAAGGCCCGCTTCCGCCCGGCCGACCCCCGCCTCACCCGGCCCGCCGCCCTGGTCGCCGGGATGGCCCACCCGGACATCTGGTGGACGGTCGCGACGGCGGGCGGCCGGCCCATGCTGTTCGCGCTCGACACCAAGGGCCGCACCCGCGCCGCGTACACGCTGGCCGGGGCGTCGGCGGGCACGCGCCTGGACGCGGTCACGGTCGTGAAGAACTCCGCCGGCGAGGCCGGGCTGTTCCTCTGCGAGCTGAACGCGGGGCAGAGCGGCGGTTTCACCCTGCACCGCGTCGCCGAGCCCGCCCAGCTGACGGGCGGCACGCTGCCGGTCAAGTCGTTCAAGGTGGCCTACCCGGACGGCGGCCACGCGGCCAGCACCCTCATCGCCGACCCCGACGAGAGCCGGCTCTACGTCATCACCACGGGCGAGGACTCCGCGGCCGTCTTCGCGCTGCCCAGCATCCTCGGCCCCGGCAAGAACGCGCTGACCCGGCTGCGGAGCCTGCCGTTCCCCGTGCGCGGCGGCCAGTTCGCCCGGGACGGCCGGGTCGTCCTGAAGTCCACCAAGGACGTGCGGGTCCTCGGCGGGATCCGCGAGGACGTCGGCCAGGTCGTGCGGACCGCGGCCTCGATGGCCGGGAAGGCGTTCGGCGTCACCTCCGACGGCAAGCAGGTGCTGCTCGCCGGCGGCGGCCTGCGGCCCGTCTTCCGGTCGGTCGTGCTGCCCGAGCCGAACGCGGCCACGCGGGCCCGGCCGACCATCTCGCTGCCGGTGACGGAGCGGGCCGCTCCCGTCGCGATCCCCGACAAGTCGGGCCTGCCCGGCGGGGTGATCGGCACCGGCGCGCTCGCCGGCCTGGTGCTGCTAGGCGTGCTCGTCGGGGGCTTCTACATACGCGGGCGCCGGCAGGGCTGACCCGGCCCGTCCGGGCACCGGGCCGGGGCCCAGCGCGCCGCCCGCGCCGTTCGCGCCGCCGGTGCCGAGCGCGCGGTCGTCGACCTCGGCGCGGACGGTGATCGGCGCCGCGGCGGCGGCCGGCAGCGGGTCGCCGCCCTGGCGGCGCAGCGTCTCCGCCCACGCGACCATGAGCAGCAGCCAGGCGCTCGCCACGTTGGCGGGGGCGGCGAGCCCCTCGGTGGTGATGCTGTCGACGAGGAAGAAGGCGAGCAGGCCGAGCAGCATGCCGGAGTCGGCGCGCAGCGTCCGCTGCCTGGACATCATCGTCAACACGAACGCGAGCGTCATCAGCAGCGCCGTGAACGCCGCCGCGCCGAGCACCCCCTCGTCCACCAGGGCGTTGACGAACGCGTTGTGCCCGCCGCCGAGGCCGATGTCGTCGAGGAACAGCCCGCGCGACGCGCCGAGCCCGTGCCCGAAGAACGGCTCCTTGGCGAAGGCGTCCATCGCGAACGTCCACAGCTCGGTCCGCGAGTTCAGCGAGGCGAGCTTCTCCGCGGACTCGCCGCGCGCCACGAACGCGAGGATCTTGTCGGAGAACGCGAGGACCGCGACGACGGAGACGGCCGCGCCCATCACCACCACGTCCACCCGGCCCTTGGGCCCGCGCGCGGCGAACAGCAGCACGACCAGCCCGGCGGCGCAGCCCAGCGCGGCGCCGCGCGTCCCGGTCGCGACGAGCGCGCCCGTCAGGACCGCCAGCGCGGTCAGGTACACGGCGGGATGCCAGAGCCGGTCCTGCGGCGTCGTCCAGCGGATCAGGTAGCCGACCGTCAGCAGCACCGCGACCGCGAGGTAGATCCCGGCCTGGACGGGGTGGACGTACAGCCAGTTGAACCGTTCCTCGGTGTGCGAGGTGCGCGGGAACGGGTGCGCGACGCCGATCGCGACCGACGCCACCACGATCGCGATGAACGCGTGCGAGAGCCGCCGCAGGTCGGCGGGCGTCGCGCGGGTCGCCAGGAACTGCGCCAGCAGCATCGTGATCACCAGTTGCGTGCCGCGCACGATGCCGAGCGACTTGAACGGCGACCACAGCGCCGAGAAGGCGGCGTACCCGACGAACACCCACGCCGACAGCAGCAGGCCGGAGACGCGGCGCCGCGGCAGCCGCAGCCCGAAGCTGTTCACCAGGTACAGCGCCGCCAGGCCGTAGACGGCGATCTCCACCAGCACGGTCAGGTCGGCGCTGCCGCCGACCGCCTGGTCGACGTCGCGGCTCCGCAGCTTGTAGTCGCTGGCGAGCATCAGTGCCAGCGGCAGCGTCGCGGCCCACCAGCCGGCGCTCGGCGCCGGCGGCCTGCGACGCGGGAACAGGCCCCTAACGGTGGTCATGGAAGGCTCCCGGCTCACTGAGGACGCGACCAAGAATACGGGTGCGGGGCGGGTGTCCCCGCTGCGTCGCGACCGCCCGGGACCGGCCCCCGCCCAGAGCGTGCGTGCGGGCGCGTCAGGACGTCCAGGCGCCGATGTGGCGGGTGCCGGGCCGCTTGCCGAGCAGCTTCGCGACGGCGGGCGGCAGCGGGACCGCCGCCTCGGCGTCGGCGTCCGCGCCCAGGGTGCGTTCGAGCATGCCCTCGGCCCCGGCCGCCGCCCGGGAATCGTGGAGCCGGCCCCGCGCCTCCTGCCCGGTCACCGACCGGAACCGGCCGAGATCGGCGTAGGGCTTGCCCATCCACACGATGAGCGCGCGCGGGTCGGCGGCGTCGGGCCGGACGTAGACGTTGCCGTTGACGGTCAGCCCGATCTCGCGCGCGGACCGCTCGTTGGTGTGGTCCTGCACGCAGAGCAGGCAGGGGCTGCCCGGCCTCGGGTCGGCGAGGGTGTTGTTGCTCACGGTCGTCTTGCCGATGCGCCAGGTCATCTCCGGGTCGGGGCCCTTCTGGCGCGGGTCGCGGCCGGGCGTGCCCGGGTCGTCGCGGCGGCGGGCGTCCTGGACGATGCGGATCGTCCGCCCGTTCCCGGCCATGGAGTTGTTCCACACCTGCACGTCGGAGGTGTTGTTGATCTTCAGCCCGTCGCCGTCGTTGGCGGCGATGACGTTGCCCGCGACGACCGCCTTCGCGCTGAGCTCCAGGGCGACGCCGTGGTCGGCGTTGCCGGTGATCCGGTTGCCGGTGAGCGTGATGTCGTAGACGGACTCGTCCATCCACACGCCCTTGCCGAGGTTGCCGGTGACCACGGCGTCGGTCACCGCCACCTTGCGGGACCGGGTGACCTTGATCCCGCCGGAGACCGGGGCGTACTTGAAGTGCTCCAGGTTGTTCTCGGCGCTGCGCACCCTCTCCAGCCGCAGGTCGTCGGCCTGGTTGGCGTGGACGCCGAGCATCCCGTTGCGGGTGCTGGTGACCCGCCGGACCCGGGCACCGGACGCGAGGACGCTGAGGCCGGTGGTGGCCGAGTCGGTGACCGCGACGTTCTCCACCGTGACGTCCGCGCCGGTGACCCGCACGGTGCCCAGCCGCGGCAGCGCGGTCGCGTACCGGCGCACCCCGACGCCGCGCAGCCGGGACCCCGCGCCCGCGATGGTGAACGCCTCGCCGAGCGTGCTCGCGCGGACGTCGTGGCCGCGCGGGTCGGAGCCCAGGTAGAGGCGGTGGGCCCGCTCGTCCACGTAGAAGCGGCCGCCCTTCACCTCCTCGAGCGACCCGACCTGCCGCTGCGGGACGCCGTCCACCCAGACCTGGTCGGGGTGCGCGGCCATCGGGTGGTCGGGCGAGACGAACTGGAAGTCGGCGTCGGGGCTGGCCTTCGCGCCGGCGGTGTAGGTCGGGCTGGAGTCGAACTTCGCCGTCCACCCGTCCCGGACCCAGGCGCCGCCGGCCGCCCGCCAGCCCGCGACGGGCGTGCTGCCGTCGAACCACACCGCCTCGCGCGGGTGCGGCTGGATCGTCAGCCGCTTGCCCGCCGGGACGGTCGCGGTCTGGTGGTAGACACCGCCGCGCAGGACGATCGTGCCGCCCGAGCGCGCCTTCGCGATCGCGGCGGCGAGGGTGCGCAGCGGGTGGTCGCGGCCGCCGTCGGCGCCGTCCTCCCCGGAGGGGGAGACGAAGAGCGCGCCGTCCGGCACCCGGTAGGAGGTGCTGCCGACGGGCGCGGCGCCGGGCGGCCCGTCCGCGTTCTCGGTGGCGGGGACGGTGTCGTTGTCACCGGGGATCTGCCAGCCGAGCAGGCCGACGCCGAGGACGAGGGGCAGCGCCAGGACCCTGACGGCGATGACTCGGCGCGGCCGTGCGGCGCGCTGCGGATGACGTGCCATGGCGTGACCTGTTCCTTTGCCCCCGGGATCCTCACTCAGAACGTACCCATGCCGAGCCCGCCCGGCCACCGGTTGCGGCCGGCCACCGGCAACGGCCGGTCAGCGCTGCAGCGAGCCGGTGAACAGGGCCGTCTTGTGCCGCTCGTCGAACTTGACGCCGATCACCACCGACTTGTAGCCGCTGGCCGGCAGGTCGAAGGCGTAGGACGCCGACTTCTGCGCGCCGGCCGCCACCGTGCCGTAGAAGTCGTTGATGTCGGCGTAGGAGGTGGGCCGCGCCTCGGCCTTGCGCGGGCCGTACCTGGCCACCACGCGGACCTTGTTGAGGTCGAGGGGCTTCGCCGACCCGTTGGTGAAGCGGAGCGTGAAGATGGTGAGCACCCGGCCGGTGATCTCGCCGGGGCCGGTCGCCTTGTTCTTGACGTAGCGGATGCCGCTGATCCGCACGCTGATCTTGTCGTTGTAGGTGACCGGCTTGCGCAGGCCCTCGGAGGACTTCAGGTCGAGCGAGCCGGGCGCGGCGTTCGCCGACGTCTCCGGCTGCGTGCTCGGCGGCGGGGGCGGGGTTCCCTTCCCCTCCGTCTTCTTCTTGCCGTCCGAGCAGCCCGTCACCGTCAATGCGAGGGCCAGTACCGCCCCCGTCGCGACGAGATGCTTGCGCGGACGCGCTCCCCGATGGGACATGCGGCATTCTCCTCGAACCATGAAAGAGGGGTGAGTGACCGGAATAGGACCGGTTCCGGGAAAAGTCAAACCGTGGGGTGAACAGTGTAGACGTGGGGCCTCGGTTACTCTGCCTTTACTCCGGTGACCGTGGGGGCCACTGGAGCGGAAGTTCAGGGGAACGGCTCAGTGAGATCTGTACCTTCGCATCGGCGCGTCTCGCGCGTCCGCAGAACGGCGATAGCCGCCGTCACCGCTTTCTCGGCCGCACTGCTCGGGGCCTTCGTGCCCGCGGGCGGTGCCGCGGCCGACACCGACCCGCCGCCGGGCACGCCGGCGACGGTCAGTGCCGACCCGCTGCCGACCTGGCAGGTCGACGGTGTCGTGTGGAGCATGGCGACGGTCGGCACGACGGTGTACGCCACCGGCAACTTCACCAAGGCGCGCCCGCCGGGGACGGCGGCGGGCAGTGCGCAGGAGGTGGAACGTAACAACATCCTGGCGTTCGACCTGACGACGGGGAACCTCATCACCTCGTTCGACCACTCGCTGAACGGCCAGGGCCTGCGGATCGTGGCGTCCCCGAGCGGGGACCGCGTCTACGTCGGCGGCGAGTTCACCGCGGTCGACGGCCAGGCGCGCAACCACGTCGCGGCCTTCGACACCGAGACGGGCGCGCTCGTCGCCGGGTTCGCGCCGAACGTCTCGGCCAAGGTGCGCGGCATCGCCGCGACGGACACGACCGTCTACCTGGGCGGGAACTTCTTCAACGTCAACGGCAAGTCGCGGACGCGGCTCGCGGCGGTGAAGGCGTCCGACGGCACCAACGTCGACACCTGGCGGCCCACCGCCGACGACGACGAGGTGTTCGCGCTGGCGATGGCGCCGGGCAACGAGCGGGTGCTGATCGGCGGCCGGTTCCAGAAGCTGAACGGCGTCCAGCAGGTGGGCATCGGCGCCGTCAACGCCACCGACGGCGCGTCCGCGACCTGGACGAGCAAGCCCGTCCCGGCGCGCGACGGCACCCACTTCTCCTACGTGACCGACCTGTTCGTGTCGGGCGACACCGTGTTCGCCTCGGCCGACGGCGAGGGCGTCCACTGGTTCGACGGGCGGTTCGCGGCCAAGGCCTCCAACGGCGACCTGGTGTGGCTGGACAACTGCTACGGCGCGACCTACGGCATCTTCGCGCAGGGCCAGTCGATCTACAGCGTGTCCCACGCGCACGACTGCGCCTCGCTCGGCGCATTCCCCGAGGTCACCCCGAGGCGCTGGCAGCGCGCCCTCGCCGAGACGGCGTACCCGACCGGCACCGACAAGGCGCCCCCGTCGAACAACAGCAACTACAACGGCCAGCCGGTCCCGAGCCTGCTCCAGTGGTTCCCGAGCCTGGCGATGGGGTCGTTCACCAAGCAGTACCAGGCCGCCTGGGCGATCACCGGGAACGACCGCTACATCGCGCTCGGCGGCGAGTTCCCCCGCGTGAACGGCAAGGCCCAGCAGGGGCTCGTCCGGTTCGCGCTGAAGGCCGACGCGCCGAACAAGACCGGCCCGGACGGCGGCGAGCTCGGCACCCCGACCGCCAAGAGCATGGCCGACGGCAGCGTCCGCGTCGCGTGGAAGACCACCTGGGACATGGACAACGCCACGCTGAAGTACGAGGTGCTCCGCGACGGCGGCACGACGCCGATCGGCAGCGTCGAGAAGTCCTCCAGCTTCTGGGACATGCCGACCGCGGCGTTCCTCGACACGACCGCCGAGCCGGGCACCGCGCACACCTACCGGGTCCGCGCGGTCGACCCCGCGGGCAACGCCGCCACCAGCGGCGCGTCCAACTCAGCGACGGCCGGCAGCGGCACCCCCGGTCCGTACACGGCGGAGGTCGGCGAGGACGGGGCGGCCGCCTACTGGCGCCTCGGCGAGACCAGCGGCCCCGGCTACGACTACGCCGGGGTGAACGACCTCACGCTCGGCTCGGGCACGACCCGCGGCCAGGCGGGCGCGCTGTCGGGCGACCCCGACCGCGCGGTGCGCTTCGGCGGCGGCTCCACGGGGACCGCGGCGAGCGGCACGGCGCCGACCCCGGAGGAATTCAGCATCGAGGCGTGGGTGAAGACGACGTCCACCGCCGGCGGGAAGATCATCGGGTACGGGAACGCCACCAGCGGCAACAGCAGCAAGAACGACCGCCACCTGTACATGACCAACAACGGGCGCGTCGTGTTCGGCGTCTACCCCGGAGCCACCAAGACGGTCGAGAGCGCGGCGGGCCTGAACGACGGCCAGTGGCACCACGTCGTCGGCAGCCTCTCCGGCACCGACGGCATGAAGCTGTACGTCGACGGCGCCCAGGTCGGCGCCGACCCGGCCGTCAAGAGCGCGCAGTCCTACGCAGGCTACTGGCGCATCGGCGGCGACAACCTCACCGGCTGGCCGAGCGCGCCGGCCAGCGGCTACCTGAACGGCACGATCGACGAGGTCGCCGTCTACCCGCGCGCGCTCACCGCGGCCCAGGTGACGCGCCACCACGGCGTCGGCACCGGCGCCGTCCAGCCGAACCAGCCGCCGTCCGCGGCGTTCACCTCGTCCTGCGACATGCTGGCGTGCGCCTTCGACGGGTCCGGCTCCGCCGACTCCGACGGGTCCATCGCGAGCTACGCGTGGGACTTCGGTGACGGGCACACCGGCACCGGCGCCACGCCGTCGCACACCTACGAGTCGGCCGGGAGCTACAACGTCAAGCTCACGGTCACCGACGACCAGGGCGCGACCGGCGAGGTGGTGCACGCAGTCAACGCGACGTCGAACATCCTCGCCGAGGACGCGTTCGGCCGGACGGTCGCCGACGGCTGGGGCACCGCCGACACCGGCGGCGCGTGGAGCCGGAACGGCTCCGGCGGCGTCCTGTCGGTCGACGGGGGCGCCGCGAAGGTCTCGCTGGGCGCGCCCACCAACAGCGGCGGCGGCTACCTCAGCACGGTGTCCGAGCAGGACACCGACCTGTCGTTCAAGCTGTCGGTCGACAAGGAGGGCACCGGCAACGGCGTGTACGTGTGGGCCGCCGGGCGCCGGATCCCCGGCGCCGGCGACTACCGGGCCAGGGTCAGGCTCCGGCCGTCCGGCGTGGTGTCGTTCCAGCTCAGCCGCACGGACGCGGGCAACGCCGAGACGGTCATCGTGGCGGAGCAGAACGTCGCAGGCCTGACCTACACGCCCGGGCAGCGGCTGCGGCTGCGGTTCCAGGTCACCGGGACGGCGCCGACGACGCTGAAGGGCAAGGTGT
The DNA here is from genome assembly GCF_013364275.1 of Actinomadura sp. NAK00032. Lineage (NCBI taxonomy): Bacteria > Bacillati > Actinomycetota > Actinomycetes > Streptosporangiales > Thermomonosporaceae > Actinomadura > Actinomadura sp. NAK00032. The sequence goes on from NZ_CP054932.1 coordinate 1,829,194, forward strand.
GGGCCGACGGCGCCACCGAGCCCGGCTGGCAGCTGACCGGCACCGACGACACCGCCGGGCTGCAGGTCCCCGGCGCGGTCGGGCTCCGCACGTACCTGGCGGGCAGCACCACCAACGCGCCCATCGTCGTGTCGGTGGACGACCTGAAGGCGGTGCGCGCCACCGGCTGACCGGTGCGCGCCACCGGCTGACCGGCCGCGGCGAAATGACCGCCGACGCGCGAAAGTGCCCCGAGGTTTACGCCTCGGGGCACTTTTCTTCATCCGGCGTTTCGTCCCGCGGGGCGAACCGCGAATCCATACTTCTGGACTTCGGTCACGATTTCATAAGGTGCCCGATCCGGCGCCGTCGGCGACCACTAGGATTCCGGGGATCGGAGTGACCTCAGGGGTCACTCGGGCCATATGCGCTAGGGGATGCGACTCGTGAGAGCTCTTTTGCGTCAGCGCCGGAGCGGCACGCGGGTGGGTGTGGCGGCAGCCGCCGCGCTCACGCTCGCGGGCGCCTCCTACATGCCGGCCGGCGCCGCGGCCGCGGACACCGCGCCGCCGTCGGGGACGCCGGCGACGGTGAGCGTCGATCCGCTGCCGACCTGGCAGGTCGACGGCGTCGTCTGGAGCATGACGACGGTCGGCAAGACCGTGTACGCCACCGGCAACTTCACCAAGGCGCGCCCGCCGGGTACGGCGCCGGGCAACGCCAAGGAGGTGGTGCGGAAGAACATCCTGGCGTTCGACCTGACGACCGGGAACCTCATCACCTCGTTCAACCACTCGCTGAACGGGCAGGGCCTGCGCATCGTGGCGTCCCCCGACGGCAAGCGGGTGTACGTCGGCGGCGAGTTCACCAGCGTCGACGGCAAGGCCCACAGCCGCCTCGCCGCGTTCGACACCGCGACCGGCAAGCTGGTCGACGCGTTCGCGCCGAAGGTGTCCAACAAGGTGCGCGGCATCGCGGCCACGAACTCCACCGTGTACTTCGGCGGGAACTTCTTCAACGTCAACGGCAAGTCGCGGACGCGGCTGGCGGCGGTGAAGGCCTCGAACGGCGCCAACGTCGACACGTGGCGGCCCACCGCCGACGACGACGAGGTGTTCGCGCTGGCGATGGCGCCGGGCAACGAGCGGGTGCTGATCGGCGGCCGGTTCCAGAAGCTGAACGGCGCGCAGCGCGTCGGCATCGGCGCGGTCAACGCCACCAACGGCGCGTCCGCGACCTGGACGAGCAAGCCCGTCCCAGCCCGCCAGGGCTCGAAGTTCTCCTACGTGACCGACCTGTTCGTGTCGGGCGACACCGTGTTCGCCTCGGCCGACGGCGAGGGCGTCCACTGGTTCGACGGGCGGTTCGCGGCCAAGGCCTCCAACGGCGACCTGGTGTGGCTGGACAACTGCTACGGCGCGACCTACGGCATCTTCGCGCAGGGCCAGTCGATCTACAGCGTGTCCCACGCGCACGACTGCGCCTCGCTCGGCGCGTTCCCCGAGGTCACCCCGAGGCGCTGGCAGCGCGCCCTCGCCGAGACCAGGGTCGCCACCGGCACCGACAAGGCGCCCCCGTCGAACAACAGCAACTACCGCAAGCAGCCCGTCCCGAGCCTGCTGCACTGGTTCCCGAGCCTGGCGATGGGGTCGTTCACCAAGCAGTACCAGGCCGCCTGGGCGGTCACCGGCAACGCCGACTACATCGCCATGGGCGGCGAGTTCCCGAGGGTGAACGGCAAGGCCCAGCAGGGCCTCGTGCGGTTCGCCACGAAGGCCAAGGCGCCGAACAAGTCGGGGCCGCTGACCTCCGGCTTCGCCGCGCCCACCGCGTACAAGACGGCGTGGTCCAAGAAGATCACCGTGTCCTGGAAGGCCACCTGGGACATGGACAACACGGCGCTCACCTACGAGGTCCTGCGCGACAAGGGCACCACGCCCGTCGCCACGCTGAAGAAGAACTCCAGCTTCTGGAACCTGCCGAAGATGAGCTTCACCGACGCCAACCCGCCCAAGGGCAAGCACACCTACAAGATCCGGGTGAAGGACGCCATGGGCAACACGATCACCAGCGCCGCCTCCAAGGCGGTCGGCTGACCGTCCGCACCTGAAGAACGCCCCCCGGCGGATCGCCGGGGGGCGTTCTTCATGTCCATGAGGTTCTATGTCCACGATTCACGGTGACCACAATCGGTCAGCCGGGCGGGACGGTCACCGGGGCCGGACGGTCTTGCGGGACAGCCGCCGCTCCATCAGGTCCGCGCAGAGCCGCTCGTAGGAGTCGGCCACGTCGTCCCACACGTAGCGCTCGGCGGCCCGCTTGCGCGCCGCCGCGCCGCGGTCGGCGGCGGCGCCCGGGTCGGCCTCCGCCGCCTCGATCCGCTCGGCCAGCTCGGCCGCGTCCGCGAAGAAGCGGCCCGCGTCCTCGCCCAGCACCTCGCGGTTGAAGTTGACGTCGAAGGCGAGCACGGACGCGCCCGCGCCCATCGCGCGCAGCAGCGACGGGTTCGTCCCGCCGACAGAGTGGCCGTGCACGTAGGTCAGCGCGCCCGCGTACAGGGCGTCCAGGAGGTCCTGGTCCCACACGCCGCCGAGGAAGGTGATGCGCGGGTCGTCGCCCGCGAGCTCCTTCACCCGCGCGGTGTACTCGTCGGCGTACGGCGCCGACCCCACCACCACGAGCGGCTTCCCGGCCCGGCTCCGCCGGTACCCCTCCACCGCCAGGTGCACGTGGTTCTCCGGCTCGAACCGGGCGACGACCAGGTGGTACCCGCCGGGCTCGTAGCCGGCCTCGGCGAGCTTCGCGGTGTCGGTCTCCGCGAGGATCGGCGCGCCGTAGGGGATGAACACCGACTCCGCGCCGAACCGCTCGCGGTAGTACTCCTGGATGCCGACGGCGTCGGCGATGAGCGCGTCCGACCAGCGCACCGCCATGGACTCGGCGGCCCGGTAGTAGCGCTGCCCCGTCCCGCTCCACTTGGTGCGCTTCCACTCCAGCCCGTCGACATGGGTGGCGACCGGGATCCGCAGCGTCCGCAGCACCGGCAGCAGCGGCGCGTTGGCGGCGTTGAAGACCAGCGCGACGTCCGCGCCCTCCCGCCCGATCTTGCCGCGGAACGCGTGCAGCACCGACAGCCCGGTGTGGCTGAGCGTCTCGGCGACCTTCTTCTCGATGGCGGGCAGGTGGATCAGCCGCATCCCGAGGTACTCGGGCTCGGGATGGCGCTCGCCGCGGCAGTAGACCATGACCTCGTGGCCGCGCGCCGCGAGCCGCTTGCCGATCTCCTCGACCGCCGTCTCGAACCCGCCGTACCGCGCCGGCACCCCGCGAGTACCTACCATGGCGATGCGCACCCTTACCCCCACCTCTTTACGGAATCCTGCCGTTGACGACCCGGCTCAGGGTACGCGTCGGGAGCCGGGCACCCCGGCGTTAAAAGGCAGTTAATCTAAAGGTCGCGCGAACTGGTACCCCGGGGGCGGGCGCGCCAGAAGGAGGGCAAGTGGCCGAACGGGACGCGAGGTCCACGGACGCGAGGTCCACGGACGCGAGGTCCACGGTGGTGCTGGCGCACCCCTCGCCCGACCTCTACGGCTCCGACCGGATGCTCATCGAGTCGGTGCGCTCGCTCGCGTCGCAGTGGCGCGTCATCGTCACCCTGCCCGCCGACGGGCCGCTGTCGGAGGCGCTGCGGGACGCGGGCGCCGAGATCGTCGTGCTGCCCGTCCCGGTGCTGCGCAAGGCGTACATGTCGCCGCTCGGGCTCGTCCGGCTCGCCGTCGCGACGCTGCGCGCGCTGCCGGCGGCCCGGCGGCTGCTGCGCCGGGAGCGGGCCGCCGCCCTCTACGTCAACACCGTCACGATCCCGGTGTGGCTGGCCGCCGGCAAGCTCGCCCGCGTGCCCGCGCTCTGCCACGTCCACGAGGCCGAGGACGGCGTGCCCGCGCCCGTGCGCGCCGCGCTGTCGGCGCCGCTGCGGCTGGCGAGGTCCCTGGTGGTGAACAGCCGGGCCAGCGCCGCCGCCCTCGGCCGCGCCGGGCGCCGCGCCCAGATCATCTACAACGGCGTCGAGGAGCCGCCCGAGGTGGTCGCGCCGCGCGCCGAGCCGGGCCCGCCCGCGCGGATCGCGCTGGTCGGCCGGCTGTCCCCGCGCAAGGGCTCGGACGTCGCGGTCAAAGCCGTCCGGATGCTCCGGGAGCGCGGGTACGATACGACCCTGACCTTGATCGGCAGCGTCTTTCCGGGTTACGAGTGGTTCGAGGACGAGCTGCGCGACCTCGCGGGCGATGACGGCGGGGTGGAGTTCGCGGGCTTCCGCGCCTCGGTGTGGAACTCGTTCGCCGCGGCGGACATCGCGATCGTCCCCTCGCGCGTCGAACCCTTCGGGAACGTCGCGGTCGAGGCGATGCTGGCCGGCCGGCCGGTGGTCGCCAGCGCCACCCAGGGGCTGGTCGAGATCGTCACCGACGGCGACAACGGCATCAGCGTGCCGCCCGACGACCCCGCGGCCCTCGCCGACGGGATCGCCCGTCTGCTCGACGACTGGAACGGCGCGCTGGTGATGGCCAAACGGGCCCGTGCCGACGCCGCCCGGCGGTTCGGCAAGGACCGCTACCACCGCGAGCTGCGGGAGGCCGTCCGCGGCCTGACCCGACCCGCCTAGCCACCTGTCCGCCGTTCTGAGGACCCAGAGCCCCCGATGACAGCACAGACCCCCGCAACCCCGGAGATCAGCCTCGTCGAGGCCGTCTGGCGCTACCGGCTGATGTCGCTCGTCATCGTGCTGGCCGCGCTGCTCGCCTCCGTCGCGGCCACACAGATCCTGTTCAGCGGCGCCACCGCGACCGCCAGGTTCGCCGTCACCGACCCCACGAACAACAACAACGCGCTGCGCGTGGGCGTCGTCTCCGGCCAGGGCTACGCCACCTACACCGCGCAGCGCGCGGTGTTCGCCGGCTCGACGCCGGTGATGGCCCGCGCCGCCCAGATCGTCAAGAGCAAGCGCGGCCCGAGCCTGAGCGGCGAGCAGCTCCGCGGCCGGGTGGAGACCTCCAGCAAGCCCGACGGCGGCGTGGTGGTGGTGACCGCGAAGGGCGACAGCATGCCCGAGGCCGCGATCATCGCCAACGCGGTGCTGCAGGCCTACCAGGAGGTCACCGTCTCCAGCAGCGTGGCGAAGCTCAATGAGCGGATCCAGAACCTGAAGGACCTGGAGACCAAGGTCACGCAGGACATGGAGCAGCTCCAGCCGGGCAGCCGGGCCTACAAGCTGCTCGCCAACCAGCTCGGCAAGTACCAGGCCGAGGAGAGCGGGCTGCTGTCGGCCCGGTCCAAGAGCAACGACGGCGTCCAGTTCCTCGACACCGCAGACCCGACCGCGCCGAACCCCAGCAAGCTGCCGCGCAACGCCGCGATCGGGTTCGCGATCGGCGCGATCCTCGCCTGCATCGTGTCGTTCCTGCGCGCGTCGGCGCCGCACCGCGGCGGCCGGTCGCGGCCCGGCCCGGTGCCCGCCGGCGCCCCGGCGGGCCCGGCCCTCGCGGGTCCCGGCGGCGGCGTGCCCGAGCTTCCGGTCGGGCGCCCCTACGACGAGTACCGGGGTCGCGCCGACGACGGCTACGGCATGGAACCGCCGTCCGCCGCGCCGGCCGGGGGCCGGGGGCGCCGGCCCCGCGGCCGGCAGGCCCCGCCGCCGCCCCCGGCCGACCGGAACGGCCGGCCGCGGCACGCCGACGACGCGGGCCTCGCCGCCCCGTCGGCCTCGGCGACGCAGATGATGCCGGCCGCCCCGCCGCCGCCCCCGGCGGAGCGGGACGCGGGCCGGCCGTCCCGGGTGAACGGCGCGGGCGCGTCCCGCTCGGGCTCGGGGTCGGCCTCGCGGTCCTCCTCCGGGACGTGGGGCACGCGCGTCGCGAGCAAGAACTCCGCCGCGTCCGGCAAGCCGCCGCGCCGGGGCACGCGCGGCAAGGGCCGCGCCGGTGAGTCCTCCGCGGAGGATGAAACACGCCCGGCGACCGGTTCGCCCGCGGATCCGCTGCTCGGCGGCGACGCCCCCGCCCTCGACCCCACCCGCACCGTCGAGGACCTCACCTTCGTGACCGATGAGCAGCTGCTCTCGGCCGGGCGCTCGTCGACCGGGCGGTCCTCGTCGTCGTCCTCGTCCTCGTCGTCTTCTTCGTCTTCGTCCAGCCGGTCCTCGTCGGGGCGGTCGTCGTCGGGCCGGTCCTCGTCGAGCCGGTCGTCGTCCGGGAAGCCGAAGTCCGGGGAGTCCGCGCCGGGCCGCACTCCGGCGGCCGACGCCGAGTCCGCCTCCGCCTCCGCCTCGGACGGCGAGGGAAAAGAGGACTCGTCCCTGATGCGCTACGACGCGGACAGGTGAGCCCGGAGGCGCCGGGGAAGGGCGTGGCGAAGGCCGGCGGGCTCGCCGGGAAGGCGGGGCGGCTGCTCGCGTCGGCGGGCGGCGCCGTCACCGTGCAGTTCGTGACGGCCGGCGGCAGCCTGGTGGTCCAGGCGCTCGGGGCGCGCACGCTCGGCGCGTCCGGCTACGGCGCCTACGCGTTGTTCTTCGCCGTCATCGTCATGATCACGGCGGTGCAGACGAGCTGGGTCGGCGACACCCTCACCGTCTTCGACCGGTTCGACCCGCGCATCCGGGGCGCGCTGATCCTGTCGGTGGCGGGCACCGTCCTGGCCGGCTCGGCGGCGGGGGCGCTCGTCTCCGCGCTGATGGGCCTCGCCGGGCCCGGCACCATCGGCGTCTTCGCGCTGCTGGTGGCGCTGTGGCTGCTGAACGAGACCGGCCGGCGGATCTTCACCGCCCGGATGGAGTTCTGGCGGCTGGCCGCCAACGACGCCTGCTACCTCGGCACGACGCTCGCGGTGCTCGGCTGCGCGCTCGCCCTCGGCGCGGACGCCTCCGTTGCGGTGCTGCTCGGCGCCATGTGCGCGGGGTGCGTCGCCTCGATCACGCTCGCCCGGCTGCGGCTCCCCGCCCGCGAGTACGCGCGGGCCCCGCTGCGCGGCACCGCGTTCCGGGAGATCCTGGAGTTCTCCGCGTGGCGGTCGGTGCAGGCCGGGATCCGGCCGACCGCGCTGCTGCTCGCCCGCGTCATGATCGCCGGTTTCGCGTCGACGGCGGCGCTCGCCGGGGTGGAGGCCGCGCGGCTGCTGCTCGCGCCCGCGCTGACGTTCGTCAACGGCGCCGGCTGGTTCCTGCTCGGCGACTTCGCGAAGGCGGAGCGGGCCGGCACGCCCATGCGGGCCCCGCAGGCGGTGCGGGCCTGCGGCCTGATGGCGGGCATCGCGCTGGTGATGAGCCTCGCCGGGATCCTGCTGGTCGACTGGCTCGGCCCGCTGGTGACCGGCGGCTCGTTCGAGGTGGACGCGGTGGCGCTCGGCGGCTGGGGCGTCTACGCGGTGTGCTTCGCGTGCACGCTGCCGCTGGCCAGCCTGGCGACGGCGCGCAAGCTGTCCCGGTCGGTGTTCGCCATCCGCGGGGTGGAGAGCGCGAGCGGGCTGACCGTCCTGCTCGTGCTGCTGGCCACCGACTCCGGGCACGCCTCGCTCGCCCCGTACTGCCTGGGCGCGGGCGGGCTGGTGTCGGCGTTCATGCTGTGGCGGATGCTGCGCCGGACCGATCCGCCGCGCGGCGGCCGGCCGGTGCCGGCGTCAGCGGACCAGCTCGTCGGCTGAGGCCGCGACCGCGTCCCCGGGCCCCGCCGCGGCGGGGGAGGGGCGGCGGCGCAGGACGAGCCAGGCGGCGACCGTGGCGGCGGTGAGGGCCACCATCGTCCAGGCGAGGGGGACGGCGCCGACGCCGAACATCTTCAGCGAGGACGCGACCAGGACGAGCGCCAGCACGCGGCGGATCAGCCCGCCCGGCGCGCGCGAGGAGATCCTGGAGCCGAGGTAGACGCCGGGGACGGAGCCGACGAGCAGGGCGGCGGTGACCTCCATGCGGAAGTCGCCGAACAGCAGGTGGCCGATGGCGGCGGCGAACACCAGCGGGACGGCCTGCAGCAGGTCGGTGCCGACGAGCTGGTTGGCCTTCAGCGCCGGGTACAGGGCGAGCAGCGCGACGATGATGAGCGAGCCGGACCCGACCGAGGTGATGCCGACGACGAGGCCGCCGACGATCCCGATGAGCACCGTCGGGACGGGCCGGACCACCACCTGCGGGGCCTCGTTCCCCGCCGCGCCCTCCTCGCCGCCGGCGCGGCCCCGGTGGGCCAGGTAGGCGCGCAGCACGAGGCCGATCGCCGCGATCATCAGCGCGACGCCCATGGCCTTGCTGATCAGGTCCTCGACGGAGTCGCCGTGGCCGAGCGCCCGCGCCAGCAGCACGCCGGAGAACGCGGCGGGCACCGAGCCCGCGCACAGCCAGCCGACCAGCCGCATGTTGATCGTGCCCTGCCGGTAGTGGACGGCGCTGCCCACCGGCTTCATCACGGCGGCGGCGACCAGGTCGCTGGACACGGCGGCGAGCGGGCTGACGCCGAAGAACGTGACGAGCATCGGTGTCATCAGCGCGCCGCCGCCCATCCCGGTGAGCCCGACGATGATGGCGACGAGGAACGAGCCCAGCGCCATCGTCCAATCGAAGTCCATCGGCATGACCTACCTGACATGTAGGAAAACTCGTCTACAGAGTAGAGGACGCCACTCGGGCGTGGTAACCCGGCTATAGACGGACAAACGAGACGGACGGGATAGAAGAGGCAAAGCCCGCTATGCGGGACGGACCCAGCCCCCAGCCACCAGCAGGTCGACGACCTTGCCGACCGCCTCCTGCGGTGCCATCCGCGAGGTGTCCAGCGTCAGGTCGGCGTCGTCCGGCTCCTCGTAGGGGTCGGAGATGCCGGTGAACTCCGGGATCTGCCCCGCGCGGGCCTTGGCGTACAGGCCCTTGCGGTCGCGGCGCTCGCACTCCTCCAGCGGCGTCGCGACGTGCACCAGGATGAAGTCGCCGACGGCGGACACCATCCGGCGGACCTCGGCGCGGGTCGCCGCGTAGGGGGCGATCGGCGCGCAGATCGCGGTGCCGCCGTGCCGGGTGATCTCGGCGGCGACGAACCCGATCCGGCGGATGTTGAGGTCGCGGTCGGCACGCGAGAACGTCAGGCCGGCCGACAGCATCCGCCGCACGACGTCGCCGTCCAGCAGGGTGACGGTCCGGCCGCCGCGCTCGATCAGCGCGTCCGACAGGCCGCGCGCGATCGTGGACTTGCCGGAGCCCGACAGCCCGGTGAAGAACACCGTGATCCCGCGCGAGCGCTTCGGCGGGCGGGCCAGCGCCAGCTCGGCGGCGACGGCCGGCGGGGTGAACCAGTCGGGCACGGGCTCGCCCGCGTCCAGCAGCTCGTGCAGCCGCTCCCGCGTCAGCTCGGCCTGCACGTGGTCGGGCTCGATGCGCGCGACCGGCCGCCATACCTCCACGTCGGCGTCGTAGGCCCACGGCTCGGGGACGACCAGCGGGATCGCGGTGCCCGCCAGCTCGGCGTCGGCGAGCAGGTGGGTGGCGCCGTAGGCGGCGGCGACGTGCGCGCGCAGGCGGACGTCGCGCTCGTCCTGCTCCGGGCCGGTGCCGCGCGCGGGCAGCGGCACCGGGATGATCCGGGCCCCGTCCGGCAGCTCCTTGCGGACGCCCAGCAGCGCGCGGACGAGCGACTCGTCGTGCTCACCGCCGAGCAGCGGCAGCACGAGCACCTGTGCGCTGAGCCGCTCGGCGACCTGCCGCAGTTGGCCGAGCTGCTTGCGGTGGAGGGGCTCGCGCGTGGCCACGGCGAGCAGGTTGCCCTCAGCGGGGTCGAGTTCGTCGGGGCGGCGGCGCAGGGCGTGGAAGGGGCCGTGCGCGGGGGCGCGCAGGCCCTCCAGCGGACCGGCGAGCCGCCACGCCTGGGTGGTCGGGTCCTGCCACGCCTCGGCGACCGTGAGCACGGCGAGCGGCACGCCCTCCGGGTCTTGCAGGACGATCCGCTCGTGCCCGGTCAGGTCCTTCGGGACGGTCAGCGTGACCGGGACCGGCCACGGGGTGCCGTCCGACAGCCGCCCGCCGGCGATCACCATCGCGGTGTCGAAGGAGCCGAGGAAGCCGCTCAGCGGGCGGTACACCCCGGCGAGGAGCAGTTCCAGATCGGCCAGCTCCACCGGGTCGGGGGTGCAGGCGGGCAGGTCGCGCAGCGTGTCGGGAAGGCCGGCTTCGGCGGTCACCGCGATCTCCGATCCCGCCCGGCGGCGGGGAGCCGGGCTCGTCCGTGTCAGTGGGAGTTTCCGCAGGAAAAATACTGCGCCGGCCCGGACCCGCGCACACCCGCCCCGCCCGGCGGCCCGGTCAGATGACCCGCGCGAACCGGTTCTCGGGCTTGCGGATGACCAGGGTGATCTCGCTGTGGTCGGCGGTGAGGCGGCCCCGGGTGAGCGCCGACACCAGCCGGCACAGCAGATCGGCGACGCCGGTCCCGGCGCCGAGCGCGTCGATGGCCTGCCGGGACGTGTACTCCTCGGAGATCACCAGACCGCGCATCACGCAGTACCAGCGCATCCCCGAGCGGGACGCGACCTTGCCGTACACCGCGGGCGGCGGGCTCGTCCGGACGACCGGGACCGGCCGCGCGGCGGCCCGGCCCTCCGACGCACGGCCCTCCGACGCGCGGGCCTCAGGGGCACGGGCCTCAGGCGCACGGGCCTCCGGCACGCGCGCCTCCCGCGTCGGCGCGGCGGTGCCCGACTCGGGCCCGGCGACCCGCTCATCGCCCGGGCTGGGGACGCGGGCGTGCGCGCCGCGCGGCCCCCGCCCGCCGCGGCCGCCGCCCCGCCCCGCGCGCGGCGCCCGGACCGGACGCGTGCGGCTCCGGCGGCCGGTGCGCAGCCAGCTGGGGAGCGTGCGGTCCAGGAAGGCGAACGCGGTGTTGCGGTCGCGCAGGTGGACCAGCAGCAGCCCGCCGGGCTTCAGCGCGGCGACGAACCGGTCGAGCACCAGCTCGGCGTGCGGCACCCGCTCGATCAGGTACGAGGCGTGCACGATGTCGAAGGCGCGCGGCGGCATCGGCGCGGTGCGCAGGTCGCCGAGGTACCAGGTGTCGAGGTCGGGCCGCTCGCAGGTGTAGGCGCGCAGCTCCGGGGCCTCCATGTCGACGCCCGTGACGTGGTGCTCGTGGTCGCCGAGGTCCAGGCCCGTGCCCCAGCCGCAGCCCGCCTCCAGGACGTGGATCCGCTGCAGGGGCTTCTCTAGGGCGTACTGACGGGCGCGTTCTGAGAAGAGATCGCCGTCGCTGACCGGCGGCGTACGCAGATCGGTCACAATTCCGCAGCGTAACCGCACGACTGCGCTCCGTCCGCTATTTGCGCATTCTTGGCCGATGCCGTGTCGCGGCGACCGCCCCATCTGGGCGTTTGATTGCTGCTAACGTACGCGTGACCCACCCGCATGTCGGTCATCGCGCGCTATCAGGGGGAATTCATGCACCACGTGGTCGGCTTCTCGCCGGGGGTTTTCGACCTCTTCCATGTGGGGCATCTGGACCTGCTGACCCGCGCCGCCGCGCAGTGCGACCGCCTGGTGGTCGGCGTGCTCGCCGACGAGGCGGCCGAGGAGCTGCTCGGCGCCCGGCCGATCGTCCCGGCGATCGAGCGGATGGAGATCGTCTCCAACGTGCGGTACGTGGCCGACGTCGTCCCCCTGGCGGGGGCCGGCCTGCGCGGTGTCCGCGAGGCCGTCGGCTTCCACCGGGTCTTCACCGGCACCCTGGACGCCCCGGCCGCCGCCGACGTCGAGCGCGACCTGGACGGGACGGGCGTCGCCGTGGTGGCGCTCGACGGCCTGGCCGAGACGCGCAGCGCGGTGCTCCGCGGGGCGCTGCCGGGCGCGGGCCCGAGGGCGTCGGTCGCGTGAGCGGGCCCTCCGGTTTCCGGGACGCGCTGTCCCGGCTCGCCATGGCGCAGAAGACCGCCAAGGGCGCCCCGGCGTACTCGCGGTTCGTCAACCGCAAGCTGGGCCGGCTGCTGGCGGCCGCCTCCTACGTGCTCGGCCTGACCCCGAACATGGTGACGGGGATCAGCGCCGCGTTCACCTTCACCGGCATCGCGCTGATCGCGCTGGTGGATCCGGCGCCCTGGCTGGGCGTCGCGGTCTGCCTGGCGCTGATGGTCGGGTACGCCTTCGACGCGGCGGACGGCCAGCTGGCCCGGCTGCGCGGCGGCGGCTCGATGTCCGGCGAGTACCTCGACCACATGGTCGACAGCGCCAAGATCTCCGCGCTGCACCTGGCCGTGCTGATCTCCTGGTACCGGTTCGGCGACCTCGACGAGGCCGCGTACCTGCTGATCCCGGTCGGCTTCACGGTCGTGGCCGCGGTGATGTTCTTCGGCATGATCCTCAAGGACCTGCTGGCCCGCGCGCACCGCGCCCGGACCGGCGCGCAGGTGCCGCCCGCGGCCGCGCCGTCCCTGGTCCGCTCGCTGCTGGTCGTGCCCACCGACTACGGGCTGCTGTGCGTGGCGTTCCTGCTGCTCGGCGCGCCCTCGGTGTTCCGTCCGCTGTACGGGCTGATCTTCCTCGGCAACCTGCTGTTCCTGCTGGCCGCCGCCGTGAAGTGGTTCCGCGAGGTCGGCGCGCTGGACGCGCCGGCCCGTGAGCGCGAGGCGGCGCTGCGGTGAGCGCCGGGGTGAGCGGGGTCGTCGGCTACGTGCCGGGCGCCTACGACATGTTCCACATCGGGCACCTGAACATCCTGCGGCGGGCGCGCGGCGAGTGCGACCGGCTGATCGCGGGCGTCGTCACCGACGAGGTGCTGGAGCGGGTGAAGGGCCGGCCTCCGATCGTCCCGCTGGCCGAGCGCCTGGCGATCGTCGGCAGCATGGAGTGCGTGGACGAGGTCGTCACCGACGTGTCCAGCGACAAGGTCGTCATGTGGCGCGAGCTCGGCTTCGACGTGCTGTTCAAGGGCGACGACTGGAAGGGCACCGAGAAGGGCGACCGGCTGGAGGCCGACCTCGGCGCGGTCGGGGTGCGGGTCGTCTACTTCCCCTACACGGTGCACACCTCCAGCACGGCGCTGCGGCGGATGATCGCGGGCACGTGAGCGCCGCGCCCGGCACGTCACGGGGCGGGCCGGCGGGCGCGTAGTCTGGTAGGCGGTACCGGGGTCCGAGGGGATTTCCGGGTTTTCGGGCTGCCCTGCCTCGGGGTTATTCGGCGAATGTGCGGGCGAAGATGACGCTTTCTGGACTTGTTGACCTTGCGTGTACCGACTCCGGGCTGGAGCAGGCCCTGCGGCGGGCGCGCGCCGACCAGGAGGTCGTGGCGCCGGGCGCGCTCTGGCCGGTCCTCGCCGCCGCGCTGAGCCGCGCCCTGCGCGACCGCGGCGGCGACGGCGGCAACGGTGACGGCGGTGGCGGCGGCACGGTGCTCGCGGTGACCGCGACCGGCCGCGAGGCCGAGGACCTGACCGCCGCGCTGTCGAGCCTGATCGACCCGGCGCGGGTCGCGCACTTCCCGGCGTGGGAGACGCTGCCGCACGAGAAGCTGTCGCCGCGCTCGGACACCGTCGGGCAGCGGCTCGCGGTGCTGCGCCGCCTCGTCCACCCGGGCGCCGGCGGCCCGCCCACCGAGGAGGAGGCGCAGGAGGGGTCGGCGAAGGGCGGCGCGCTGGACGTCGTCGTGACGCCGGTCCGCGCCGTCCTGCAGCCCATCGTGGCGGGCCTCGCCGACCTGGAGCCGGTGCGGCTCGTCTCCGGCGGGGACGCCGACATGGACGAGGCCGTCCGCCGCCTGGTGGAGGCCGGGTACCACCGCGTCGACCTGGTGGAGAAGCGCGGCGAGATCGCGGTGCGCGGCGGGATCCTGGACGTGTTCCCGCCCACCGAGGAGCACCCGCTGCGGGTGGAGTTCTGGGGCGACACCGTCGAGGAGATCCGCTACTTCAAGGCCGCCGACCAGCGGTCGCTGGAGGTCGCGCAGGGCGGGCTGTGGGCGCCGCCGTGCCGCGAGCTGCCGCTGACCGAGCAGGTGCGCGAGCGCGCGAAGCTGCTCGCCGAGGAGCACCCGGCGCTGGAGGAGATCCTCGGCCGGATCGCCGACGGCGACACCGTCGAGGGCATGGAGGCGTTCTCGCCCGTCCTCGCCGAGCGGATGGAGCTGCTCACCGACCTGCTGCCGGACGGGTCGGCGCTGCTGGTGTGCGAGCCGGAGCGGATCCGGACCCGGGCGGTGGAGCTGGTCCGCACGAGCCAGGAGTTCCTGGAGGCGAGCTGGGTCAACGCCGCTGCCGGGGGAGAGGCGCCGATCGACCTCGGCGCCGCCGCGTTCCGCTCGCTGGAGGAGGTCCGCGAGCACAGCACGGAGCTGGGGCTGCCGCGCTGGAGCGTGACGGCGCTCAATCCCGAAGGCGACGCGCTGAGCCTGGGCGCGGTCCCGGCGGAGGCGTACCGGGGCGACACGTCCCGCGTCGTCGGCGACCTGAAGGGCTGGATCGACGGCGGCTGGCGCGTCGTGATGGTCACCGCCGGGCACGGGCCCGCCGAGCGGCTCGTCCAGCTCGTCGGGGAGGAGGGCATCGGAGCGCGGCGCGCCGACCTCGCGGCGCCGCCCGAGCCGTCCGTGGTGACCGTCGCGACGGGGCTGCTGGAGAACGGCTTCGTCTGGGAGTCGGTCAAGCTCGCGGTGCTGACCGAGACCGACCTGTCCGGCCAGAAGTCCTCCACCAAGGACGCGCGGCGCATGCCGTCGCGGCGGCGCGGCGGCATCGACCCGCTGCAGCTCAAGGCGGGCGACTACGTCGTGCACGAGCAGCACGGCGTCGGCCGGTACGTGGAGATGGTCAGCCGGACGGTGCAGGGCGCCACCCGTGAGTACCTGATCCTGGAGTACGCCAAGAGCGACCGGCTGTTCGTCCCGACCGACCAGCTGGAGGAGCTGACCCGCTACGTCGGCGGCGAGGCGCCGAGCCTGCACCGGCTCGGCGGCGCCGACTGGCAGAAGGCCAAGTCCCGCGCCCGCAAGGCGGTCAAGCAGATCGCCGGGGAGCTGATCCGGCTGTACTCGGCGCGGATGGCGAGCCCCGGCCACCCGTTCGCGCCCGACACGCCCTGGCAGCGCGAGCTGGAGGACGCGTTCCCCTACAACGAGACGCCCGACCAGCTGGCCGCCATCGACGAGGTCAAGGGCGACATGGAGAAGCCCACCCCGATGGACCGGCTGATCTGCGGCGACGTCGGCTACGGCAAGACCGAGATCGCGGTGCGGGCGGCGTTCAAGGCGGTGCAGGACGGCCGGCAGGTCGCGGTGCTCGTCCCGACGACGCTGCTGGTGCAGCAGCACATGTCGACGTTCAGCGAGCGGTTCGCGGCGTTCCCCGTCGTGGTGAAGCCGATCAGCCGGTTCCAGACCGACAAGGAGATCGAGGAGACGCTGCGCGGGCTGTCGGACGGCACCGTGGACGTCGTCGTCGGCACGCACCGCATCCTGTCGTCGCAGACCCGGTTCAAGAACCTCGGGCTCGTCATCATCGACGAGGAGCAGCGGTTCGGCGTCGAGCACAAGGAGGAGCTGAAGCGGCTCCGGACGCAGGTGGACGTGCTCGCCATGTCCGCGACGCCGATCCCGCGCACGCTGGAGATGGGGCTGACCGGCATCCGGGAGATGTCGACGATCCTCACCCCGCCGGAGGAGCGGCACCCGGTGCTGACGTTCGTCGGCCCGTACGAGGAGAAGCAGATCGCCGCCGCGATCCGCCGCGAGCTGCTGCGCGAGGGCCAGGTGTTCTTCGTGCACAACCGGGTCCGCTCGATCAACAAGGTCGCGGCGAACCTGGCCCGGCTCGTCCCGGAGGCGCGGGTCGCGGTCGCGCACGGGCAGATGAACGAGAACGAGCTCGAGAAGGTCATGGTCGACTTCTGGGAGAAGAACTACGACGTCCTCGTCGCGACCACGATCGTCGAGTCCGGCCTGGACGTGCCGAACGCCAACACCCTCATCGTCGACCGCGCCGACATGTACGGGCTGTCGCAGCTGCACCAGCTGCGCGGGCGCGTCGGGCGCGGCCGGGAGCGCGCGTACGCCTACTTCCTGTACCAGCCGGAGCAGCCGCTGACCGAGACCGCGCACGAGCGGCTCGCGACGCTGGCGCAGCACACCGAGGTCGGCGCGGGCATGTACGTCGCGATGAAGGACCTGGAGATCCGGGGCGCGGGCAACATCCTCGGCGCGGAGCAGTCCGGGCACGTCGCCGGGGTCGGGTTCGACCTGTACGTCCGGATGGTCGGGGAGGCCGTCCGGGACCTGAAGGAGGGCGGCGCCGGCGCGGCCGAGTCCGTCGAGACGAAGGTCGAGCTGCCCGTCGACGCGCACCTGCCGCACGAGTACGTGCCGGGGGAGCGGCTCCGGCTGGACGCCTACCGCCGCATCGCCGCGATCACCTCCGACGACGAGATCGGCGCCGTGCACGACGAGCTGAAGGACCGCTTCGGCCCGCTGCCCGTCCCGGTGCTGAACCTGCTGGAGGTGGCGCGGTTCCGCGCGAAGGCGCGCCGGGCCGGGCTGAGCGACGTCACCCTGCAGGGCAACTTCGTGAAGTTCACGCCGGTGAACCTGCCCGACTCCAAGCAGGTCAGGCTCCAGCGGCTGTACCCGAAGAGCATCCTGAAGCCCGCGACCGACACCCTGCTGGTGCCGATGCCGAAGACCGCGCCGCTCGGCGGCCGGCCGCTGCGCGACCAGGAGCTGCTGACGTGGGCGACCGGCCTGGTCGAGGCGCTGTTCCTCGAACCGGCGTCCACCGCCGCCAAGCGGTAGCCTGGGCCCGCCCCGACGACGAGATCCATGACGAGACGAGGATTCCGTGCCTGGTAAGTCCGTGAAGGCGGTGGTGGCGGTCGCGCTGGCGGCCGGCGCGCTGGCCGGCTGCGGCGGCTCCCCGAAGGTCGGCACCGCCGCCCTCGTCGGCGACGACCGCATCACCGTCACCGAGCTCAGCCAGACCGTCCGCGACTGGCGCACCCAGTTCCGCGCCGACCCGGCGGCCAACGAGCTGCGCGCCAACCCCGCGAACCCGGCGCCGCAGCTCGCCGGCGAGTCCGAGTCCGACCTGCAGGGCGCGCTGACCCTGCTGATCAACTTCCAGGTCGCCGGCGAGGTCGCCGAGCGGGCCGGGGTGAAGGTCACCGACGGGCAGGTGGACACCGCGGTGCGGGCGCTGGACGGGCGCGGCGGCGCCGGCTCGATCACGCTGGCGAGCGGGCTGCCCCGCGACCACACCCGCGACCTGGCGCGCCTGGTGGCGACGCAGGCGGCGGTCATGCAGCGGTTCGGCGCGGACATGAACAATCGGCTGAGCCCGGCGACGCAGCAGGCCGGCCGGCGCTGGAACGAGCTGTTCCAGCAGACCGCGAACGGCATGCACATCGAGGTCAACCCCCGCTACGGGACCTACGACCCCGGCAAGTTCGAGATCGCTCCGATCACCTACCGGCTGTCCAGCCCCGACTCGGGTATCTGAGGCGCATGGCGCTGACACTGCTGGCGACCACGCACCGGGTCGCGCCGGGGCTGCTGACCTGGCGGGCGTGGGACGCGCTCCGCTCGGCGGGCGCCGTCCGGCTGCGCGACGGCCATCCGCTGCTGCCGTCGCTGCGCGACGCCGGGGTCGCCGCCGAGACCGTCGCCGAGCCCGACGCGGCGCGGCTGGTCGCGGACGCGCGGGCCGCCGACGTCGTGTGGGTCGCCGCCCCCGAGGGCGACGAGGACCTGATGCGCGAGGTCGGGACGCTCGTCGTCAGCGACCCGCTGGACGTCGAGGTGCTGCACGGCTCCTACGACCTGCCCGGCGCGCGGCTGCTCGACCTGGTCTCCGTCATGGACACGCTGCGCCGCGAATGCCCGTGGGACCGCAAGCAGACGCACACCACGCTCGTCCCGTACCTGCTGGAGGAGGCGTACGAGGTCCTCGACACGATCGAGTCGGGCGACTACGGCGCGCTCCGCGAGGAACTCGGCGACGTGCTGATGCAGGTGGCGTTCCACTCGGTGGTGGCCGCCGAGCGCGACGACGAGACCGCGTTCACCATCGACGACGTCGCCGCCGCGATCGTGGAGAAGCTGGTCCGCCGCCATCCGCACGTGTTCGCGGACGTGACCGTCTCCGGCGCCGACGAGGTCAACGCGAACTGGGAGCAGATCAAGGCGGCCGAGCGGGCGGCCAAGAGCGGCGCGGAGGCGTCCGCGCTGGACGGGGTGCCGATGGGGCAGCCCGCGCTGTCGCTGGCGGCGCAGCTCCAGCGCCGCGCGGCGCGGATGGAGGCCCCGGCCGACCTCGCCGCCGGCCTCGCCGGGCCCGGTGAGGCGCCCGGGGACGACGCGGCCGGGGCGAATGATCTGGGTTCGCGGCTTTTCGCCCTCGTCCGCGAGGCGGTGGAGCGGGGAGCCGACCCCGAAGCGGAGTTGCGCGCCGTTTCCCGGGTATTCCGCGAACGTGTCCAAGCGTGGGAACGACGGCGGCAGCGCGCCTGATCCACGGGGGAAGCCCGGGTCGCGGGGACGTGGATCGCCGGGATTAGGGCGGAACATCGGCAATGGGGTGGTCCGTCCGCGAAGGCGCGTTTACTCTAGGCGCGTGCCGACCGGGGCGGATGGTGACCCAGGGAATCGCGACGCGGGAAGCGGTGTCCCGGCTCCGCCGCGCCCTCGGCCGCACCGGATCCTGACCGCGTCCACGACCCGCGCCGAGAAGCTCCGCGCGCTGCGCGGGCTGGGCGCGCTCGGCGGCCTCGCCGGGGTGCTCGTGGCGCTGATGCTGCTGCCCACCGCGTGCACGGCGGGCGTCGGCGCCCGCGACACGGCCCGCTGGTTCGACAGCGACCCGGTGAACCTGACGACGTCCGGCGTCCCGCAGCGGTCCACGATCCTCGCCGCCGACGGCTCGAAGCTCGCGACGTTCTTCTACCAGAACCGGGTGGACGTCCCGCTCAACAAGATCGCGCCGGTCGCGCGCACGGCGGTGCTCGCCATCGAGGACAGCCGCTTCTACGAGCACGGCGCCATCGACCTCCAGGGCACGCTGCGGGCGCTGGCGAGCAACCTCAGCAGCGGGCAGGTCACGCAGGGCGGGTCCGGCATCACCCAGCAGTACGTGAAGAACCTGCTGCTCACCCAGGCCGACAACGACGAGGAGCGGCAGGCCGCCAAGGAGGTCACCACCGCCCGCAAGATCCGCGAGCTGCGCTACGCGGTCGCGGTGGAGGAGAAGTTCAGCAAGGACGAGATCCTGCGCCGCTACCTCAACATCGCCTACTACGGCGACGGCGCGTACGGCATCGAGGCCGCGTCCCGCCACTACTTCTCCAAGCACGCCTCCCAGCTGGACCTCCCCCAGGCGGCGCTGCTCGCCGGGATCATCCGCTACCCCTACGCCTACGACCCGACCCGGCACCCCGGCGAGGCCCGGCAGCGCCGCGACACCGTCCTGGACCGGATGGCCGCGCTCGGCTGGATCGACGCCGCCAAGGCGGCCGAGGCCAAGCGCCGGCCCATCGGGCTGAAGATCGACAACATCCGCAGCGGCTGCGTGTCCAGTAAGGCGCCGTTCTTCTGCGACTACGTGCAGCGCGAGATCCTCACCAACCCGGTGTTCGGCAAGACCGCCAAGGACCGGGAGAAGCTGCTCAAACGCGGCGGCCTCACGATCCGCACCACCATGGACCCGCGGGCGCAGAAGGCGGCGCAGCGCGCGGTGGACCGGCACGTCCCGCCGAAGAACTCCGCGCACAAGGCCGCCGCCGAGGCGATGGTCGAGCCGGGCACGGGCGAGATCAAGGCGATGGTCGTCGACCGCGACCTCGGGCCCGACAAGGAGCGCGGCAAGACCTGGATCAACTTCGCGGCCGACGCCAGCCACGGCTCCAGCATCGGCATGCAGGCCGGGTCGACGTTCAAGGCGTTCACGCTCGCCGCCGCGCTGGACGAGGGCATGCCGTTCGGCACCCGGCTGATGGCGCCGCGCGCCTACACCCCGGTCGGCTTCCGCAACTGCGACGGCGACCGGGTCGGCGACCCGAGCGCGTCGCTGCGCAACGCCGCCGACGGCGAGGGCGGCAGGCAGTTCAGCCTCGTCACCGGCACGCACCACTCGGTCAACACCTTCTTCCTCGCGCTGGAGAAGGAGGTCGGGCTCTGCGACACCGTCCGGATGGCCGAGCGGCTCGGGATGAAGCAGGCGAACGGCAAGCCGCTGGAGCAGTACCCGGCCTTCACGCTCGGCTTCAACCCCGTCTCCCCGCTGCGGCTCGCCGCCGCCTACGCCGCGTTCGGCGCGCGCGGCGAGTACTGCGAGCCGGTCGCCATCAAGTCCGTCAAGGACGCGGCGGGGCACAAGCTGAAGGTGCCGCCGCGCGACTGCGAGCAGGTGCTGGACGAGGGCGTCGCCGACGCCGTCAACTACGTGCTGAAGGGCGTCCTCACCAAGGGCACGGCGCGGGGGATGGGCCTCGGCCGGCCCGCCGCCGGCAAGACCGGAACCGTCGACGACTTCTCCGCCGCCTGGTTCGCCGGGTACACCCCGGACCTCGCGGCGGCCGTCTGGGTCGGCGACCCGCGCGGCGGCTACCGGCACCCGATGGAGAACCTCTGCATGGACGGACGGTGCTACGGCGCCGTGTTCGGCGCGACGATCCCCGCGCCGATCTGGCAGCAGAGCATGACGGGGGCGCTGCGCCACACCGAGCCGTCGTCGTTCCACCGGCCGCCGTCGCTCTACTTCAGCAAGGGGTCCGGCGAGGACCGGGTGAAGGTGCCCGACGTGCGCGGGATGAAGCTGAGGGACGCCGTCGCCAAGCTCCGCGCCGCGGGCTTCACCACCAACGTCGGCGCGCAGGTCGCCTCCGACCGGTACCCGAAGGGGACGGTGGCCGAGATGTCGCCCGCCCCCGGCCCGGCCGAGCCCGGCACGACCATCACGCTGCGCGCCAGCCGGGGCCCGGAGCGGCCCGAGCAGCCCGGGGACCCGGAGGGACCGGACGGCCCGCAGCCGCCGCGCCCGCCGGTGACGATCCCGCCGCTGCCCGGCGACCCGGCCCGGCCGCCGCCGCCGTGACGCCGCGCGGGGGCCGGGATGTGACCCGTCCGACCTGCGGGTCCGTGTGATCGTCGCGATGATCGGGTAGGGCTCGACAGGGGCGTCGGGACCCCCGCGGGATCCGATCGGGGGGACGATCGTCATGCGAGCCATCGCCGTGTCCGAGTACGGTGCCACGCCGGCGCCGATGAACCTGCCGCGCCCCGAGCCGGGGCCCGGCGAGATCCTGGTGAAGCTGATCGCGGCCGGGCTCAACCCGATGGACTGGAAGATCGCCGACGGGTTGCTCAAGGACTCCGTCGACGCGTCGTTCCCGCTGGTCATCGGCCAGGACGGCGCGGGCGTGGTGGACGCGGTCGGCGACGGAGTGACCCGGCTGCGGCACGGCGAGCAGGTCTACGGGGTCTTCGGCGCGCCCGAGCGCGGCCTCGGCAGCTACGCCGAGTACGCGATCGCCCGCGACGACGGGCCGGTCGCGAAGATGCCGGCGGGCATGATCTACACGCAGGCGGCGGCGGTGCCGATCGCGAGCATGAGCGCGCTCGCCATGGTGGACCGGGCGCGCGTCGACGCCGGGCAGACCGTGCTGGTCGTGGGCGCCACCGGCGGCACCGGGCAGAGCGCGGTGCAGCTCGCCGCCCGCGCGGGCGCCAAGGTGATCGCGACCGCCCGCGACGACATGGCGGGCACGATGCGGCGCCTCGGCGCGGACGAGACCGTCGACCACTCCAAGGGCGACCTCAACGGGCAGGTGCTGGCCGTCCACTCCGGCGGGGTCGACGCGATCCTCGACATGGCGAGCGACACGACCGCGGCCGAGCACCTCGCGCAGCTGCTGCGCCCCGGCGGCACCTACCTGAGCACCGTCTGGGCGGTGAACCCGGACGCGATGGCGGCGCGGGAGTTGCGCGGCATCAACTTCGAGGTCGCGCCGTCGGCGGAGCTGCTGGACCGGCTGTCGGACATCATCGACGCGGGGGAACTGCGCGTCCGGGTCGAGTGGGAGGCGCCGTTCGCCGAGGCCGCCGGCGCGCTGGCCGCCAACCGGGCCGGCGGCGCCCGCGGCAAGACCGTGATCCGCATCTGACAGTGATCCGCATCTGACAGTGATCCGGTTCTGACAGTGATCAGCGTCTCAGGGCGGGGCGGCGGCGTGCAGAGCGGCGGGAGGCGGGCATGCAGAGGTGCATGCAGGGGCCGCCCGCGCGGGCGGCCCGAGACGGGAGGACCAGATGAACCAGTCCGAGGGGGAGCTGCGCGAGAGGCTCGGCCAGGTCGAGGACTCCCTCGACCGGCTCCGCGCCGACCTGCCCGACCCGCCCGGTGACGCCGGCGACTTCGTCGACTCCGGGCAGTACCTCGCCCAGCGGGAGGAGCTGGAAGGGCAGATCGAGCTGCTCGAGAACGAGCGCGAGCGCCTCCGCGACGCGCTCGGCCTCGGCTGAACCCGGCCGCGACCCGCCCGGAGCAGGCCGGGAACAAAGGCGGGGCACTCCCGGTTGGCGGGGTTGTACCACGCGACCGAGGGGAGGCCGGGATGACCGTCTACGAGGAGTTCGAGCGCGCCACGCTGTTCTTCGACGCCAAGGACTACGCCGGCGCCGCGCGCCTGCTCGCCCCGATCGTCGAGGGCGACCCCGGCAACCGCGCCGCCGTCGAGCTGCTCGGCCGCGCCTACTTCCACAGCGCGCAGCTCGGCCGCGCCGAGGCGGTCTTCCGCCGCCTCGTGGACCTCGACCCCTGCAACGGCTGGGCCCACGAGGCGCTCGCCCGCACTCTGGAGCGGCGCGGGCGCGCGGCGGAGGCGGGCAGGTTCCGCAAGCTGGCCCGCGCGATGGGCGTCGAGCCCGCGCCCGGCGTCGAGGTCTCCGTCACCGCCGCCGACCTGGCCTGACACCGCGTCGGCACGCCCCCGCCGGGCGGGTCACCGGCGGGGGAGGCGCAGCACGAACCGGGCGCCGGTGCGGCCGTCCAGGCGGTCGGTGAGGATCAGCGACCCCTGGTGCGCCACCGCGATGTCCCGGGAGATCGCGAGGCCGAGGCCGGTGCCGCCCGCGTCGCGGTGCCGGCCCTCGGCCAGCCGGGTGAACCGCTCGAACACCCGCTCGCGGTCCTCCGGCGGGACGCCCGGGCCGTCGTCGATCACCTCGACGACGGCGGTCGCGGGCAGCTCCGCGCGCAGGATCATCGTCACCTCCGACGCCGCGTGCCGGTCGGCGTTGTCCAGCAGGTTCGTCAGCAACCGGGCCAGTTCGCTGCGTCCGCCGTCCACCGTCACCGAGCCCTCCGACAGGACGGTCACCTGGGTGCGCCGGGGACGGCGCAGGACCTCCTCGTCCGCCAGCTCCGTCAGGTCCACCGCCTCGCGCGGGAAGTTGCGGTCGGCCTCCAGCCGCGCCAGCGCCAGCAGGTCGTCCACCACCGCCGACAGCCGCTCGGTGTTCTCCAGGACGGCCCGCAGCGTCTCCGGCACGTCGGCGTCCTCCGGCGCGGTCAGCGCCAGCTCCACCTCCATCCGCAGCGCGGTGAGGGGGCTGCGCAGCTCGTGCGAGACGTCGGAGACGAACCCGCGCTGCCGGGCCACCGCCTGCTCCAGCCGGTCGAGGGTCGCGTTGACGCTCTCGGCGAGCAGCCCCACCTCGTCGCGGCGGGCCGGCACCGGCACCCGGCGCTCCAGGTCGGTGGCGGTGATCTCGTCCAGCTCCCGGCGGATCGCGTCGACGGGCCGCAGCGTCCGGTTGGCCGACAGCCACGTCGCGTAGCCGACGAGCCCGGTGATGAGCGGGACGCTGAGCCCGAGCAGCGCCGCCGGCACCGGCTGCGGCACCAGCCCCGGCTCGGGGGCCAGCGAGTAGACGAGCTTCGCCGACGGCCCGATCCCGACCTGGTACTCGACGATGAGGAAGCAGCGCCCGCCGGGCGCGTCGAGCCCGCACCGGCGGACGTCGCGGCGGTCGTCGTCGGGCGGCAGCGGCGGCAGCCGCACCGGCGCCCGGCCGCGCATCCGCGGCGACGCCGCGAGCACCCGGTCGTGCAGGTCGGTGACCTGGAGCAGCTCTCCGTCGGGCGCCGCGATCGGGCCGTGCAGCGTGCCGGTGTTGAGCGCGGTCGCCACCCGGCGCCCGTCGCGGGCCAGGCCGCGGATCGTGTCCGTGCGCGCCTGCTGCCTGATCAGCGTCAGCAGCACCGTGCACAGCACGCCGGACAGCACCAGCGCGACCAGCGCGGCCGCCAGCGTCACCCGGATCCGGATCTCCGGGCGACGAAGGACGGCCCGCCAGATCCAGTGGCTCAGTCCCGTGGACGGCCGGGGAAGCCGGAAGCGTATGGCGACCTCCCGGGTACGTATCTGCCAGTACCCGGGATTTCTTGCCGGAATGCGGCAAACGCCACCGCGGGGGACGGGTAAAACCCGGTCATGCCGCGTCCACGCCCCAGCGCCGCCTGACGGCGCCGTCCGCGACCCCGAACAGCTGGTCGATCACGATCCCGATGATCAGGATCACCAGCATGTAGGAGATCATGTCGGCGGTGTTGTTCAGCTCCCTGGCCTGCGAGAGCAGCACGCCGAGCGACGTCGTGTCGCCGATGATGACCAGCAGCTCGCCCGCCATCAGGCTGCGCCACGCGAACGCCCAGCCCTGCTTCAGCCCGGCCACGAACGCCGGCAGCGAGGCCGGCATGACCAGGTGCCGGTACAGCAGGACGCCGCGCAGCCCCATCACCCGCCCCGCGCGAAGCAGGATCGGCGGGGTGTAGTCGACGCCCGCGATCAGCCCGTTGGCGATCGACGGCGCCGCGCCCAGGATCACCACGAACAGGATCGCGCTCTCGCTCAGCCGGAACAGCAGGATGGCGAGCGGGAACCACGCGATCGACGGCATCGTCTGCAGGCCCGTGATCAGCGACCCGAACGCGCGCCGCAGCACCCGGAACCGCGCCACCAGCACGCCGGTCAGCACCCCGGCGGCGACGGCGAGGGCGAACCCGACCAGCGCGCGGCGCATGGTCAGCGCGACCGCCTCCCAGAACCGCCCGCTGGTGACCTGGTCCCAGAACACCGGGAGCGTGTCACGGGGGCCGGGCAGCACCCACGGGTCCTTCCAGCCGCTCCACACCACCACCTGCCAGGCGGCGAGCGCGATCAGCACGGCCGCGGCCATCGGCCACGCCGCCGACCAGGCCCGCCGGGCGAGCCGGACCCGCGTCCCGCCGCCGAGCTCCAGGGCGTCGAGCCCGGCCAGCTCCCGGTCGCGGCGCCCGTCCGCGGCGCCGCCGTCCGCGGGCCCGCCGTCCGCCGGGCCGCCCTTCTTCAGCACCTCATGCGCCATGCCGGACGACCTCCTCGCGCAGCCGGTCGGTGATGGCGGCCGCCAGCGCGGCGACCTCCGGCGAGTCGATCCGCCGGGGCCGCCCCATCGGGACGGGGAACTCCTCCACCACCCGGCCGGGACGGCTGCTGAGCAGCACGACCCGGTCGCCGAGCCGCACCGCCTCCCGCACGTTGTGGGTGACGAACAGCACGGTCAGGTTCCGCTCGCGCCAGATCCGCTCGACCTCGTCGTGCAGGAGGTCGCGGGTCATGGCGTCGAGCGCGCCGAACGGCTCGTCCATCAGCAGGACGGTCCGCCGCCCGCCCGCGTCCCCGCCGGCCACGCCTTTGCCGGCCGCGTCGCCGCCCGCCCCCTCGGTGAGCGACAGCGCGCGGGCGAGCGCGACGCGCTGGCGCATGCCGCCGGACAGCTGGTGCGGGCGCTTCTTGGCGAAGTCGCCGAGGTGCACCGAGTCGAGCAGCTCCGCCGCCCGCCCGCGCCGCTCCGCGCGGGGCACGCCGCGCATCTTGAGCGCGAGTTCGAGGTTGCCCGTCACGGTCAGCCACGGGAACAGCGCGGGCTCCTGGAACATCAGCGCGACGCGGGCGCCCGCGGTGTCGATCGTCCCGGCGCTCGGCTCCTCCAGGTCCGCGACGAGGTTCAGCAGCGTGCTCTTGCCGCAGCCGGACGCGCCGAGCAGGCAGGTGAACTCGCCCGGCGCCACGTCCAGGGAGACCCGGTCGAGCGCGAGCAGCGCCGACCGGCCGCCGCCGAACGCCTTGGAGACGCCGTCGAGGCGGACCGCCGCCGTCCCGCTCATCGGTCGCCCACCTGCGGCTTCCCGCCCGCCTTGAGCACCGCGTTGAGCGGCGCGAGGTCGTAGATCCCGGCGAGGTCGGTCTTGTCGAGCAGGCCGATCTCCTCGGCGTGCCGCGCGCCGGCGGTGAGCGAGGACGCGACCGGGTCGACGGTGAAGTCGATCTCCTTGAACGCCGAGGCCAGCACGTCCTGCTTGAGCGGCTTGCCGCTCAGCTTCGTGAGCGCGTCGTTGGTCACCTTCTCCGCGTCCGCCCGGTTCTGGTTGATGTAGTCGGTCGCTTCGACGACGCCTTGGAGGAGCTTCTTCACCTGCTCGGGGTTCTTCTTCGCGTACTCCTGGCTGACGAGGAGGTTGGTGATGACGAACTTGCCGCCCGGCCACAGCGACTTCTCGTCCAGCAGCCGCTTGCCCTTGCTCTCCAGGAGCAGCCGGGACGCGTAGGGCTCGGGCACCCAGGCGCCGTCGATGTCGCCCTGCGCGAACGTCTGGAGCGTCTGCGCGTTCTCCTGCGGGACGACCTTCACGTCGCCGCTGCCGTCCTTGTTGGCGGTGAGGCCGTTCTGCTTGAGCCAGTGGCGGAGCGCGACGTCCTGGGTGTTGCCGAGCTGCGGGGTCGCGATGCGCTTGCCGCGCAGGTCCTGGACGCCCTTGATGCCGGGCTTGACCACGAGGGAGACGCCGCCCGACGCCGCTCCGGAGATGATGTGGACGGCCTTGCCGTGCGACTTCGACCACGCGTTGATGGACGGGTTGGGCCCCACGAACGTCGCGTCGATCGCGCCGGAGAACAGCGCCTCGACGGCGGCGGGGCCGGCGTTGAACGTCGCCGTCTTCGGCGCGGCGCCGAGGTGCTTGGCGAAGATGCCCTTCTCGACGCCGACGAGGGCGGTGGCGTGCGTGATGTTGGGGAAGTACCCGAGCCTAAGCGGCCCCCCGGACCCGCCACCGTCGCCGGTTCCCCCGCCGTCGCCGCAGGCGCCGAGCGCGCCCGCCGTGACCAGGGCGGCCAGTGCCGCCGCGGTGATGCGCCCGGTGAGTCCTCGAAGCATTGCCCTGTTTTCCTATCAATCAAGTCGGATAGACCTGAATAGTAGATATGGCTGGCAAGCCCTGCGTCAAGTCCCCGTTCCGGAACGGTTTCGTCATGGCTGTCCTCTATGCGAACGGCGAGCCCGTTGGTCGGCGCGGGGGCGGCGCGGATAGGCTCGGTGACCGCACCGACCATCCGCTTTTCCTCAGGGGGTTCCCCGTGTCGTCGATCGAGGCCGTACTCGCCCGGGAGATCCTCGACTCCCGCGGCAATCCGACCGTCGAGGTCGAGGTCCTGCTCGCCGATGGGACCGAGGCGCACGCCGCCGTGCCGAGCGGCGCGTCCACCGGCCAGTTCGAGGCCGTGGAGCTGCGCGACGGCGGTGAGCGCTACGGCGGCAAGGGCGTCCGCAACGCGGTCAAGGCCGTCAACGAGACCATCGACGAGAAGCTCGTCGGCTACCCGGCGTCCGACCAGCGGCTGATCGACCAGCTCCTGGTCGACCTGGACGGCACGCCCGCCAAGTCCGCGCTCGGCGCCAACGCGATCCTCGGCGTCAGCCTCGCGGTCGCCAAGGCCGCCGCCGACTCGGCCGGCCTGCCGCTGTTCCGCTACGTGGGCGGCCCGAACGCGCACCTGCTGCCCGTCCCGATGATGAACATCCTGAACGGCGGCGCGCACGCCGACACCAACGTCGACGTCCAGGAGTTCATGATCGCGCCGATCGGCGCGGCCACCTTCGCCGAGGCGCTGCGCTGGGGCGCCGAGACCTACCACGCGCTGAAGTCGGTGCTGAAGTCCAAGGGCCTGAACACCGGCCTCGGCGACGAGGGCGGCTTCGCCCCCGACCTGCCGAGCAACCGGGACGCGCTCGACCTCATCCTGGAGGCGATCCGCAAGGCCGGCTTCACCCCCGGCCGCGACATCGCGCTCGCGATGGACGTCGCCGCCAGCGAGTTCCACGCCGACGGCCAGTACGCGTTCGAGGGCACCAAGCGGTCCGCCGACGACATGGCCGCCTACTACGGCGAGCTGCTGAGCGGCTACCCGCTGGTCTCCATCGAGGACCCGCTCGACGAGGAGGACTGGGCCGGCTGGGAGGGCCTGACCGCCGCCGTCGGCGACCGCGTCCAGCTCGTCGGCGACGACCTGTTCGTCACCAACCCCGAGCGGCTCGGCCGCGGCATCAAGTCCGGCGCCGCCAACGCCCTGCTGGTCAAGGTCAACCAGATCGGCACGCTCAGCGAGACCCTCGACGCCGTCTCGCTCGCGCAGACCAGCGGCTTCAAGTGCATGATGAGCCACCGGTCCGGCGAGACCGAGGACACCACGATCGCCGACCTGGCCGTCGCGACCAACTGCGGCCAGATCAAGACCGGCGCCCCGGCCCGCAGCGACCGCGTCGCCAAGTACAACCAGCTGCTGCGCATCGAGGAACTGCTGGACGACGCGGCGCGCTACGCCGGCGCCGCCGCGTTCCCGCGCTTCGACGCGCGGGGTTGAGCCGAGGCCCGGGCCCGGCGGGGGCGACCGCGTCCCGCCGGGCCCCGGGCGGCCGAGCCGGAGGCAGGGGAGACGATGGCCGACGATGACGACCGCACCGGCCGCAAGGGCGGGCGGGACGGCGACCGCGCGGCCGGGGACGGCGCCGCGGACGAGCACGGCACCGGGGGGCGCCGCGGCAACCCGGCGCTGACCAGCCGCGCCGCCATCCTCGCGGTCGTGGTGTGCGCGATCGCGCTGAGCCTCGCCTACCCCGTCCGGGAGTACATCGCCCAGCGCAAGGAGATCGCCGACCTGCGGCACCAGGAGGCGGTGGCGCGCCGGCAGGTCGAGCAGCTCGCCCTGCGCAAGCAACAATTGGGTGATAAGTCGTACATTGAGCGTGAGGCCACGCGAAGGCTCCATTACTGCCGTCCTGACGTAAAGTGCTACATCGTGCTGGACGGCAGCGGTGCGGAGGGCCGGCAGGCGCGGCAGGACGGGCCGGCGCGCAAGCCGCCCTGGTACGAGACGCTGTGGCGATCGGTGGAGGCCGCCGACCGGCCGCGCTGAACTCGCGGGTGGGGACAGATGATCGAAGCAGGTGACACGGCCGCCGTCGCGGCCCAGCTCGGGCGCGAGCCGCGCGGCGTGCGCGCGGTGGCGGCCCGCTGCCCGTGCGGGCGCCCCGCGGTGATCGAGACCGCGCCCCGGCTGCCCGACGGGACGCCCTTTCCCACGCTGTTCTACCTGACCTGCCCGAAGGCCGCCTCGGCCATCGGCACCCTGGAGGGCAGCGGCATCATGCGGGACATGCAGGCCAGGCTCGCCGACGACCCGTCCCTCAAGGACGCCTACGCCGCCGCCCACGAGGACTACCTGCGCCGCAGGGACGCGGCCACCCGCGAGGAGGGCGTCGAGCCGCTGCCCGCCGGCATGCAGAGCGCGGGCGGCATGCCCGACCGCGTCAAGTGCCTGCACGCCCTGGTCGCGCACGAGCTGGCGGTGCCCGGGGCGAACCCGTTCGGCCGGGAGGCCCTCGACGCGCTGCCCGACTGGTGGCGGTCCGGGCCCTGTGTCGAGCCGGGGGCCGAGCCGGGTGCCGAGCCGGGTGCGCAGACCGAACCGGGGGAGGACGCGTGACGCGGGTCGCGGCCATCGACTGCGGGACGAACTCCGTCCGGCTGCTCATCGCCGACATCGTGCCGGGCGAGGGCGGCGGGCGGCTGACCGACGTCGAGCGCCGGATGGAGATCGTCCGGCTCGGCGAGGGCGTCGACGAGACCGGCCGGCTCTCGCCCGCCGCGCTGGAGCGGACGTTCACCGCGATGCGCGGCTACGCCGCGCTGATCGAGCGGCACGGCAGCCGCGCCGGGCACGGCCCGATCAAGACCCGGGTGGTGGCGACCAGCGCCACCCGCGACGCGGCCAACCGCGCCGACTTCGTCAGCGGCGTCGTCGACATCTTCGGCGTCGTCCCCGAGGTGATCAGCGGGGACGAGGAGGCCGAGCTGTCCTTCCTCGGCGCCACCCGCGAGCTCGCCGAGCTGCGTCCCGCCCGGCCCTACCTGGTCGTCGACATCGGCGGCGGGTCCACCGAGTTCGTGCTCGGCAGCTCCTCGGCCGACGCGTCCCGCTCGATCGACATCGGCTGCGTGCGGATGACCGAGCGGCACCTGCGGGACGACCCGCCCTCGCCCGAGCAGATCTCCAACGCCGCCGCCGACATCGACGCCGCGCTCGCCGTCGTCCGGGAGCGGGTCCCGGTGGACGAGGCGCGCACGCTCGTCGGCCTCGCCGGGTCCGTCACCACCGTCGCCGGGATCGCGCTCGACCTGCCGGAGTACGACGCGTCCCGGATCCACCTGTCGCGCATCACCGCCACCCAGGTGCACGAGGTGACGCGCGGCCTGCTGCACGCCACCCGGGCCGAGCGCGCCGAGTTCGGCGTCATGCACCCGGGTCGCGTCGACGTGATCGGCGCGGGCGCGCTGATCCTCGACCGGATCATGCGGGAGTACGGGTTCGGCGCCGTCGTCGTCAGCGAGCACGACATCCTGGACGGCATCGCCTGGTCCCTGCTGTGAGCCGGTGGGCCGGCCGGGCCGCTACTGCCGCTTGAGCCGCGCCAGCAGCGCGGGGATCAGCACCGCGTTCGGGTTCTGCTGCGGGACGTAGAGGATCGGGGAGCCGCCGGCGGCCTGCTGGATCCAGACCCGGCCCCGGTCGACGACCGCGCCGGAGATCGACGACCAGCTCAGCGACACCCGGTTGCCGCGCACCCCGCCCGGGTGGACGGTCAGGCCCTGCGCCACGTCGACCGACTCGCCCGCCCGGACCCGCCCGGCCAGCTCGGTGACCAGCCGCCGCTCGCAGTGCTCCTGGCACAGCTGGATCAGCCGGCCCCAGACCTGCTCGGGCTCGCCGCCGCGGCCCGGCAGCCCGTCCGGCTCGATCACCACCTCGACGCGCGGGCCGCCGTGGAACGGGAACCGGCCCGCCTGGAAGATCCACTGCGTGCAGGCCCGGTGGCCGGAACCGGCCGGGCGCTCGGCCGCCCAGTACGCCACCCACTCCACCCGCGGCCACGGGAACGACGCGTTCCCGTACGCGACGGCCTGCTCGTCGGCGCGCAGCTGCAGGCCGCGCACGGAGGTGTCCAGCGCCTGGTCGGACGGGGCCTGCTCCCAGCTCGGTCGCTGGACGTGCGGGGCGGCGTGGGGCTCGGCGGCCTCGGCGCGGGCGGG
This sequence comes from Actinomadura sp. NAK00032, assembly GCF_013364275.1. Taxonomy (NCBI): domain Bacteria; kingdom Bacillati; phylum Actinomycetota; class Actinomycetes; order Streptosporangiales; family Thermomonosporaceae; genus Actinomadura; species Actinomadura sp. NAK00032. Next base: position 1,860,627 of record NZ_CP054932.1, read on the forward strand.
CGGGCGCAGCCGGGGCGGGCGGTCCGGCTCGGGGTTGAGGCGCTCGGTCCAGGTCGCGCCGTCCCACCAGCGCAGGCTCCCGGTGCCGTAGGGATCGGGGTACCAGCCCGGTTTCGACACTCCCGCCTCCCGCTTTCGCCCAATGGCAGCGCCGGACACCCGCCTCCCCGACCGGCGAACGCATCGTACCGACCGGGCCCGCTCCGCACCCGCCACCGGCGGAACCCGGCCACCGCCCGGCGACCGGCCACGGCGTGGGACGATCGGTGGTATGCCGACCGCCAACGCCCCCTTCGTGCCGCCCGGATCCGGGTGGCCGGAGGACCCCGCCGCCCCGGACACCCCCGTCGCGCACGGCACCGGCGAGGTCGTCGAGCTGGCCGCGCAGGCGCCCGGCCTGGCCGAGCTGTGCGCCCGCCAGTCGGTGTGCCGGGCCTGCGACCGCCTGGTGGCGTGGCGGGAGAAGGTCGCCGTCCAGCGGCGCCGCGCGTTCGCCGGCGAGGAGTACTGGGGGCGGCCCATCGCCGGCTGGGGCGACCCGGAGCCGCGCGTCCTCATCGTCGGGCTGGCCCCGGCGGCGCACGGCGGCAACCGCACCGGGCGCATCTTCACCGGCGACCGGTCGGGCGACTGGCTGTTCGCGTCCCTGTACCGGGTGGGGCTCGCCTCACAGCCGACCAGCGTCCACGCGGGCGACGGGCAGCGGCTCATCGGCGCGCGGATGGCGGCGACCGTCCGCTGCGCGCCGCCCGACAACAAGCCGACGCCGCTGGAGCGCACCACCTGCCTGCCGTGGCTGGCCCGCGAGGTCGAGATGGTCGCGCCGAGCGTCCGCTGCATCGTGTGCCTCGGCGGGTTCGCCTGGCAGGGCGTGTGGCCGGCGCTCAAGCAGGCGGGCTACGAGGTGCCGCGGCCCCGGCCGAAGTTCGGCCACGGCGCGGAGGCCGAGCTGGCGCCGCCGCCCGCGGTGACGCGCCGCGACCCGGTCCTGCTGCTGGGCTGCTACCACCCGAGCCAGCAGAACACCTTCACCGGCCGCGTCACCGAGGACATGCTGGACGCGGTCCTCACCCGCGCCCGCGACTACCGCTAGCCCGGTTCCGGGCCGTGCCCGCCGCGACGGCGGGGCAGGGCCTTGGCCAAGCGATCCGGAAGCGGTGACCGGCCCCTGTCCCGGTCACCGCCCGCGGCCGCTTGGCGCCCCCGTCCGGCCCTGGCCCGCCGCCTTTCCGGCGGTACATCGGGTGAGATGCCGGACGTGGCCGTGAAGTTCGCCGGACGGGCAGGCGGGTATCGCTCCCGACATGCCTTCAACAACAGTTCGGCCGAGCGGTCCGGCGGGGACCGCGGCACGCGACGGGGGGTCCACGACGCGGATCCTGATCGTCGGCGGCGGGTACGTCGGCATGTACACGGCGCTGCGCCTGCAGCGCAAGCTCCGCAAGGAGCTGCGCCGGGGCGAGGTCGCCGTCACCGTCATCGACCCCCAGTCCTACATGACCTACCAGCCGTTCCTCCCCGAGGCCGCCGCCGGGAACCTGGAGCCCCGGCACGTGGTCGCGTCGCTGCGCAAGGTCCTGAACCGCTGCCGGATCGTGAACGGCTTCGTGACGCGGATCGACCACGCGGCCAAACGGGTCACCATCTGCCCGGCCGGGACGCGGACCGACGGCGTCGCCGAACGCGACATCCCCTACGACATGCTCGTCATCGCGCTCGGCTCGATCTCGCGCACCCTGCCCATCCCGGGGCTCGCCGAATGCGGGATCGGCTTCAAGACCGTCGAAGAGGCGATCTTCATGCGCAACCACGTCCTGCACCAGCTCGACATCGCCGCCGCCAACCCCGACGACGAGCAGGTCAGGAAGCGGGCGCTGACCTTCGTGTTCGTCGGCGCCGGTTTCGCGGGCGTGGAGGCCATGGCCGAATTGGAGGACATGGCGCGCGACGCGTGCCGGTGGTACCCCACCATCGACCCCCGCGAGATGCGCTGGGTGATGGTCGAGGCCACCGACCGGATCCTGCCCGAGGTGGGCCCGGAGATGGGCCGCTGGACGGCCGAGGCGCTGCGGGCCCGCGGCATCGAGGTCAAAATGAAGACGCTGCTGAAATCCGCGGTGAAACGGCGCATCGTGCTGAGCGACGGCGAGGACTTCGAGGCCGGCACGCTCGTCTGGACGGCCGGCGTCAAACCGCACCCCCTGCTCAAGGAGACCGACCTCCCGGTGGACGACAAGGGGCGTCTCAAGGCCACCGCCGAACTGACCGTCGAGGGCTTGGAGCACGTGTACACGGCCGGTGACAACGCCGCCGTCCCCGACCTCAGCGGCAAGGGCGAATTCACCGCCCCCAACGCCCAGCACGCCGTCCGCCAGGCCAAGCGGCTCGGCGACAACGTCGCGGCGGACGTGCGCGGCAGGCAGCGCAAGCCGTACAAGCACGCCTACGTCGGCTCGGTGGCGAGCCTCGGCCTGCACAAGGGCGTCGCGAACGTCTACGGACTGCAAGTGCGCGGCTTCCCCGCGTGGTTCATGCACCGCACCTACCACCTGTCGCGGATGCCGACCGTCAACCGCAAGTTCCGCATCACCATGGACTGGACGCTCGCCTTCTTCTTCCGCCGTGAAATCGTCTCGCTCGCCGAGCTGGAACGGCCGCGTCAGGAATTCGAACTCGCCGCGGGCAAGACACAGGAGAACGCGGCGGTCTGATCGCCGTCCGCCGAGGTGAAACGGGGTAACGCCGCCCGGCCGCCGTCGCCCCGCCGTCTGCACGTCCTTCTTGACTGGCGCTGTGGAACTGGCCGGACCCGGCCGTCGGCCGCAAACCCCGTGAAAGGACCCGCCGCTGGCGGCCCCTGACTCGATATGATGACGCCGCCCCTGTAGCCCAATGGCAGAGGCAGGCTCCCTAAAAGAGCCATTGTGTCGGTTCGAGTCCGACCAGGGGCACTGTTTATCCCAGGGGGGCGACCCCCTGGAACCCCCGACGGTCGGCGGGCTGTTTCCCCGATCCGCTGGCGCGTCTCGGTGAAACAGCCCGCCGACCGTCGGGGCGTGCGGCCTCCGGGCGCTGGGCGCCCTCCGGCCGCCCGACCCGTGTTCTTGTGGCTGAGGTTCAAGCCTGGGAACTGTCGCCGATTGGGTGTATCGGCTTTGTGTGTGTCTTTTGTGGTTTGTCCGTGTGGGTGCGGGTGCCGGGGGGGTCGGGTCGGGCGGCCGTAGGGCGCCCAGCGCCCGTAGGTCGGCCGGCCCGCCGGTCGAGAGGCCGTTTCGCCGAGACGCGCCAGCGGATCGGGGAAACGGCCTCTCGACCGTGACGGGGGTTCCAGGGGGTCGCCCCCCTGGGAAAACACAGGGGTTCCAGGGGGTCGCCCCCCTGGGTGAACACAGGGGTTCCAGGGGGTCGCCCCCCTGGGTAAATTAGAAGGTCATCTCTGCCGAAAGTGGTGACTCTGATGGAGAGTAGGAACCCCGCGTTTCGGGGGAACGCCTTCGATCAGCGGGGGGCGGCGTACGGTGCCGCCGGATATGGGGCGCCCGCGTATGGCGGCCAGTACGGGGCGCCTGGTTATCAGGCTCCCGGGTACGCGCCGCCGGTCTCGCGGGCCATGACCTTGGACGATGTTGTCGTTCGGGGGTTTCTTAGCCTGGCCGTGCTGGTGGTTGCTGCGGCTGTTGCCTGGGTCGCGGTTCCCACCTCGGTGGCGGTGCCGGTGCTGGTGGTCGCGCTCATCGCCGAGATCGGGATCTGGGCGTTCATCACGTTCGGGCGCAAGGCCAACGCGCCTCTGGTGCTGGCGTTCGCCGCGGTGTACGGGGTCGTGGTCGGCATCGTCAGCCACTCCTACAACGACGTCTACCACGGTGTGGTCTTCCAGGCCGTGATCGGCACGGCGCTGGCGTTCGGCGCGACGCTCGCCGTCTACGCGCTGCGCATCGTCCGGGTCACGCCGAAGTTCGCCAAGTTCGTCATCGCCGCGGGCGCCGCGCTCATCGGGCTGATGATCATCAACCTGCTCGTGCACCTGTTCGGCGGCGACCAGGGCATCGGCATCCGCGACCCGGGCAGCCCGCTCGCCTACGTCTTCAGCGTCGTCGCGATCCTCGTCGGCTGCTTCTTCCTGCTGCTGGACTTCGACGCCGTCGAGCAGGGCGTCCGCCAGGGGGCGCCGGAGAAGTTCGCGTGGTACTGCGCGTTCGGGCTGGTGCTCAGCCTGGTGTGGATCTACCTGGAGATCCTGCGGCTGGTCAGCTACTTCAGCGGGCGCGACTAGCCCGCGCAATGATCAGCCCCGCGCCGGACGGTGCGGGGCTGATCCGTGCGGGATCTCTGCGCCGAGGTCGTGCCGGCGTCGCGGCACGACTGCGGGGGCAGCCGCCGGCGGGATCCCACCGGGTCCGTGGTCGTGCTTCGTCAGTAGTGGCGCTCGCGCCGGGTGCGCTCGTGCTCGCGCACCAGGGCCGCGGCGTAGCCGTGCGAGAGGTTGTGCTCCTCGGCCAGCCAGGTGCTGCGCTCCTCGCAGCGGGTGAACGAGGGGCCGTTCTCGATGGCGGTGAACCACTCGGGGATGTCACGTCCTGTGACTTGCGGAATCCGGGCGATCAGCTTGCTGTGCGTCTCCGGCGAGTGGTTCAGTGACAATTGGCACCTCCAGGTCGCGGGGCTCTTCCTGCTGACTCTGCAACACCTCTCCGCATGTGACAAGACCCTAACGGGGACCTATCTTTTGCGTTACGTAGATCATTTGTAACGGGGATATTCCCCGGAAAAGCGCAGGTGGCCCGCATGCCCGCCCCTGTGGGGCGTGCGGCGCGGGCCACCCGGAGAGTGACTCAGGAGAGGCGCTCCAAAACCATCGCCATGCCCTGGCCGCCGCCCACGCACATCGTCTCCAGACCGAACTGCTTGTCGTGGAACTTGAGCCCGTTGACGAGCGTGGAGGTGATGCGGGCGCCGGTCATGCCGAACGGGTGACCGACCGCGATCGCGCCGCCGTTGACGTTCAGCTTGTCGTGGTCGATGCCGAGGTCCTCGGCGGACGGCAGCACCTGCGCCGCGAACGCCTCGTTGATCTCGGCGAGGTCGATGTCGCCGATCGTCATGCCGGCCTTGGCGAGGGCCTTGCGGGACGCCTCGACCGGGCCGAGCCCCATGATCTCGGGGGACAGGCCGGTGACGCCGGTCGACACGATCCGGGCCAGCGGGGTGATGCCGAGCTCGGCGGCCTTGGTGTCGCTCATCACGACGACCGCGGCGGCGCCGTCGTTCAGCGGGCAGCAGTTGCCCGCGGTGACCGTCCCGTCGGGGCGGAACACCGGCTGGAGCTGCGACACCTTCTCGTAGGTGGTGCCGGGCCGGGGGCCGTCGTCCTTGGCGACGACGGTGCCGTCCGGCAGCGTCACCGGGGTGATGTCCTTCTCCCAGAAGCCGTTGGCGAGCGCCTTCTCGGCGAGGTTCTGCGAGCGGACGCCGAACTCGTCCTGCGCCTGCCGGCTGACGCCGCGCAGCCCGGCCACGTTCTCGGCGGTCTGCCCCATCGCGATGTAGATGTCGGGGAGCGTGCCGTCCTCGCGCGGGTCGTGCCACACCGGCGCGCCGCCCTCGCCCGCCTTGGCGGTGCGGGCCTGCGCGTCCGCGAACAGCGGGTTCTGGGTGTCGGGGAGGCCGTCGCTGCTGCCCTTGGCGAACCGGCTGACGGTCTCCACCCCGGCCGAGACGATCACGTCGGCCTCGCCGGCCTTGATCGCGTGCAGCGCCATCCGGGTCGTCTGGAGCGAGGACGAGCAGTACCGGGTGATCGTGGCGCCGGGCACGTTGTCCCAGCCCAGCAGGACGGACACGACGCGGGCCATGTTGTAGCCCTGCTCGCCGCCGGGCAGCCCGCAGCCGAGCAGCAGATCGTCGATCTGGTCCGGGCCGAGCTGCGGGACCTTCGCCATCGCGGCGGTGATCATCTGGGCGGTGAGGTCGTCGGGCCGGATGTCCTTGAGCGACCCCTTGAACGCGCGGCCGATGGGCGAGCGCGCGGTCGCGACGATGACTGCCTCGGGCATAGCGGGTCTCCTGTCTCAGCGGCCGGAACGGTGTCAACTTACTCACCGGTCACCCGGTCAATCTAACCGCTGGCGGCCGCCCCGTGCACGGCGGCCCCCGGGCTTAGTCGACGGCGCGTCCAATAAGTGCGGGCTTACCGGGATCCCGGCGCCGCGGTGACGGCCGCCCCATGCGCCCGGGACGCGCGTCGCCGGACGCTGGGAGCCGTGCCACCGGCCGGGCCGCCGCAAGCGCGGGCGGCGGGCCGGCCGGACGGCGCCCGGCGGCGCCGGGGCCCGTCTACCGGTGACCGGACGGGTCCCGGTCGGCTCAGCCACCGCCGGTCTCTGCGGCCGGACGGCGTGCGCGGCGGTCGCGGAGGCGCTGCCGGGCCTGGGCGATGCCGGTCGCGCAGCGCGCCAGCCGGCGCGCCGGGGCGACGGCCGCGAGCGCGGCGACGCCGGTCGACAGCGGGCGGACCAGCGCCCGCCGCAGCGGGCGGTGCAGCGGGTACCGCAGCGTCGCCCAGCGGCCCCGCGGGCCCCGGTCGTCGCCCGCGACGGAGGCGCCGCTGACCTCGGTACCGGCCCGTTCGGCGGCCTCGGCGGCGGCCTGCGCGACCGGGCGGGCGGCCGCGCCGGGCAGGTCCGGCTCGAGGCCGAGCGCCGCCGCCATCGACGGCAGGACGGCCGCGGCCGCGGCGGCGTAGCCGCGGGCGGACGGGTGGTAGCGGTCCTCGGAGAACATCGACAGCGGGTCCGCGGCGAACTCGCGCCCCAGCAGGTCGCCGAGGGAGACCGAGCGGCCGCCGTGCTCGACGACGGCGATGGTCTGCGCGGCGGCGAGCTGGCGGCAGGCGCGCCGCGCGAACCAGCGCAGCGGCTGCATCAGCGGCTTCACCGAGCCGAGGTCGGGGCAGGTGCCGACGACGACGTGGGCGCCCGCGGCGCGCAGCCGCCGGACGGCCTCCGCCAGGTGCCGGACGGACTCGGCGGGCCCGACCCGGCCGGTCACGTCGTTCGCGCCGATCATGATGACGGCGAGGTCGGGACGGGCCCGCACCGCCCGGTCGACCTGGCCGTGCAGGGCCTGCGACCGGGCGCCGGAGCGGGCCACGGTGGTCAGCCGGACGGGCCGTCCCGCGGCCTCGGCGAGCCAGCCGGCCAGCAGCGCGGCGGGCGTCTCCGCCGAGGTGTGGACGCCGAGGCCGGCGGCGGTCGAGTCGCCGAGCATGACCAGCGACAGCGGGTCGCCGCCCGCCCGCTCGCCGTACAGGCCGTCCGCGGCGGGCGGGTCGCCGTTGGGCGTCGCCTGGATGATCCGGCGGGCGAGCCTGGCCTCGACGACGATGAGGCCGAAGGTCATGCCGCCGAGGGCGGTGATGCCACCGCCGCCGTAGGCCGCCGCCGCCGCGATCCGGCGCGCGGTGAATGCTCTCAACATGCTGCCTTGACCCTCCGTGATCATCTTTCTACCCGCGCGCTGCCGCTTTGATGCCTGCCCGCTGGATCTCGGCTAACGTCGGAAACGGGAAACCTTCCGGAGCCGCACCCGCTCCGCCGCTTTACCGGCGGCGCCACCGGGTCGCGGCGCTCAGATCAATCACTGAACGACAAGGATGTCGCGGTGCACGTACACGACTCGCTCGTCGAACTGATGGGCAACACCCCGCTCGTTCGGCTGCGCAAGGTGACGGGGGACCTGCGGCCGCAGGTGCTCGCCAAGGTGGAGTACTTCAACCCGGGCGGGTCCGTGAAGGACCGCATCGCGGTCCGCATGATCGACGCGGCGGAGCAGTCCGGCGAACTGCGCCCGGGCGGGACGATCGTCGAGCCGACCTCCGGCAACACCGGGGTGGGCCTCGCCATCGTGGCCCAGGAGCGCGGCTACCGCTGCGTCTTCGTCTGCCCCGACAAGGTCGGCAAGGACAAGATCGACGTGCTGCGCGCGTACGGCGCCGAGGTCGTCGTCTGCCCGACGGCGGTGACCCCCGAGCACCCCGACTCCTACTACTCGGTCTCCGACCGGCTCGCCGCCGAGATCCCCGGCGCGTGGAAGCCGAACCAGTACACCAACCCGCAGAACCCGCGGTCGCACTACGAGACGACCGGCCCCGAACTGTGGGAGCAGACCGAGGGCCGCATCACCCACTTCGTCGCGGGCATCGGCACCGGCGGGACGATCAGCGGCACCGGCCGCTACCTCAAGGAGGTGTCCGGCGGCCGGGTGCGGATCATCGGCGCCGACCCGGAGGGCTCGGTGTACTCGGGCGGCACGGGCCGCCCCTACCTGACCGAGGGCGTCGGCGAGGACATCTGGCCCGAGACCTACGACCGCGACATCTGCGACGACGTCATCGCCGTGTCCGACAAGGACTCGTTCCTGATGACCCGGCGCCTCGCCCGCGAGGAGGCGCTGCTGGTCGGCGGGTCCTGCGGGATGGCGGTGGTCGCCGCGCTGCGCGTCGCCGAGAAGGCCGGCCCGGACGCGGTGGTCGTGGTGCTGCTGCCCGACGGCGGCCGCGGCTACCTCGGCAAGATCTTCAACGACGGCTGGATGGCCGACTACGGGTTCCTCACCCCGAACACCGAGGAGGCCCGGGTCGGCGAGGTGCTCACCCGCAAGGGCGGCACGCTGCCGGAGTTCGTGCACGTCCACCCGCACGAGAGCGTGCAGACCGCGATCGCCGTCATGCGCGAGTACGAGGTGTCGCAGGTCCCGGTGATGAAGGAGGAGCCGCCGGTGATGGCGGCCGAGGTGGTCGGCTCGGTCGGCGAGAGCGACCTGCTCGACATCATGGTGAAGGGCGAGGCCAAGATGTCCGAGCCCGTCGAGCTGCACATGGCGGCGCCGCTGCCGACGCTCGGGTACGGCGAGCCGGTGAGCAAGGCCGTCGGCGTGCTGGAGAAGTCCGGCGCGGCGGTCGTCCTCGTGGACGGCAAGCCGAAGGGCCTCGTCACCCGCCAGGACCTGCTGTCCTTCCTGGCGTCCGCCACCGGCTGACCGAACGGCCGCCCGAACGGCGAAGGCCCGGAGACCGAGACGGTCTCCGGGCCTTCTCTGTTCCCTGTGGGGGGACGCCCCCCACACCCCCCGAGAGGCGGGTGAAGGTGTCGGGTTGCGGAGCCCAGCCGGTGGGCGGCGTTTCGGGCCGGGCTCCGCAACCCGACGTCTTGGGGGTTCCTACTGGCGGAACCCGGACGGGACGAAGTCCTCGCGCGTGTCGGCGGGGCCGACCGGCTTCTTCTTCGGCTCGTCGCCGTGCCCCGGCCACCAGGCCTTGTGGCCCAGCAGCGCGGTGATGCCCGGCACCAGGAACATCGACATGACGAACGCCGACAGCGCGATGCCGATCGCGACGGAGAAGCCCATCTGCTTGAGCATCGAGACCGGCGCGAGCATCATCACCGAGAACGTGCCGGCCAGGATGAGACCCGCCGCGGCGACGGTCGGGCCGCCGTGCTGGACGGCCAGGGCCGCCGCCCGCCGCGGGTCGTTGCCCTCCTTCGCCTCCTCGCGCAGCCGCGCGGTCATCAGGATGTTGTAGTCGGTCCCGATGGCCAGCACGAACAGGTAGAGGATGATCGGCAACTGGAAGGTGACGCCGGGCTCGCCCATCCCGCCCTGGAAGACGTACACCGCGGAGCCGAGCGTCGCGGCGAAGCCCAGCAGGACCGATACGACCAGGTAGAGCGGGGCGACGACCGAGCGCAGCAGCAGGGCCAGGATCAGCGCGATCAGCACCGCCGCCACCGGCAGGATGACCGACAGGTCGCGGTTGTTGACGGCGTTGATGTCGGAGAAGACCGCCGTCGCGCCGCCGACGTAGGTACGGGTGCCCTCCGGGGCCGCCTTGTGGACGGCCGGCGTGAGGTCGTCCTTGACCAGGCTGATCGCCTTGTTCGACATCGGGTTGGTCTTCAGCACGAGGTCGACCCGCACGACGGACTTGTCCTGACCGGGGACCGGCTGCTGCACCCGGCCGACGCCGGGAGCGGTCTTGGCGGCCTGGCTGAAGGTGGCCACCTGCTGCTCGGTGACCGGCTGCCCGTTCTCCGACTTGATGAACACCTGGACCGGGGTGGTGAGGCCGGGCGGGAAGCCCTTCTCCATGTCCTTCGTCGCCTGGGCCGACTCGGTGTCCTGCGGGAATCCGGCCGCGAAGTCGTAGTCGGCCTTGAACCCGAGGGCGCCGAGCGCCAGCACGATCAGCACGAGGCCGGACGCCGCGGCGGCGACCGCCGGGCGCTTGCCGACGCCCCGGCCGATGGCGGCGGAGATCGAGCCCTTCGGCTGCTTCTTCCACGCCTTGGACGGCCAGAACACGGCCGTGCCGAGCAGCGACACCAGCGCCGGGAAGAGCGTCAGCGAGGTGATGCCCATGACGACGACGGCGATGGCGAGGGACGGGCCCCAGGCGCTGAAGACACCGAACGTCGCGAGCAGCAGCACCAGGAACGTGACGGCGATCGCGGCGGCGGCCGAGGAGATGACCTCGCCGACACGCTCCACCGCGGTGATCATCGCGGTCTTCTTGTCGTCGCCGGCCCGCAGCCGCTCCCGGAACCGGAACATCAGGAACAGGTAGTAGTCCGCGCCGATGCCGAACAAGACGATCAGGATGATGGTGCCGAGACTGTCGTCGCCGGAGAAGTTGAAGAGCTTCGAGGCGGCGCCGATCAGGCCCATCGAGACCTGCATCGTCACCATGATCACGATGATCGGCAGCAGTGCCGCCAGCGGTGCCCGGAAGATCAGCAGGATCAGTCCGATGATCAGCACGAAGGTGGCGATGCCGACGATCTCGAAGGACTTGTTGAAGGAGTCCTCGTTGTCGACGAAGCCGGCCACGTCACCGCCGACCTTGGCCTCCAGCCCGCTGCCCTTCAGCAGCGCGGGCAGGTCCTTGCGGATCTCCTTGACCGCGTCGCCCTGCTTCTTGCTGTCGTCCATCGAGGTGCCCTGCATCGGCACCATGATCACCTGGACGGCCTTGTTCGGCGCCACGGTCTGCGGGCCGGTCAGGAAGTTCAGGACGGTCTGCGGCTTGTCGGCGTTCAGCGACTTGGCGGCCGCGGTCACCTTGGCGGTGTCCTCGGCCGTCAGCTGCTTCCCGTCCGACCGCTTCACGACGATCAGCGAGGAGGTGTCCTCCTGCTGGGGGAACGCCTTCTCGGCGATCTCCATCGCCTGGACCGACTCGTACTTGGAGGGCAGGAAGTCGCCCTGGTCGGACTCGGTGGTCAGCTTGGGGGAGAAGGCGATGATCACGACCGCGGCTGCGAGCCACGCCACGATCGTCCACCACGGGTGTCTCACGACGAAGCGCGCGAGCCGAGCGAACATGGGCTTCCTTAATCAAGGTCGTTGGGATACCTCTAAAACGGTAGAGATCGCGGAGGCCGATCGGGTCACCCGCTGCGCTGAAATGAGGGCTGATACCTCCGGGGGAGTGCCTCCTCCTCTAGGAGGGGCGATGGGTGGATAGCCTCGTACCCATGGACAACGAGGTTCAGCACGGGTTCGAGACCCTGGCCATCCACGCCGGGCAGGAGCCCGACCCCGCGACCGGCGCGGTCGTCCCGCCGATCTACCAGGTCTCCACCTACAAGCAGGACGGCATCGGCGGCCTGCGCGGGGGCTACGAGTACTCCCGGTCGGCGAACCCGACCCGTACCGCGCTGGAAGTATGCCTGGCCGAGATAGAGGGCGGCGCGCGCGGGCTCGCGTTCGCGTCCGGTCTCGCCGCCGAGGACGCGCTGCTGCGCGCGGTCTGCAAGCCGGGCGACCACGTGATCATCCCGAACGACGCCTACGGCGGCACCTACCGGCTGTTCGCGAAGGTCGCCGAGCCGTGGGGCGTCACGTTCGACCCGGTGCCGCTCGGCGACATCGCCGCGGTGCGGGCCGCGGTGCGCCCCGAGACGAAGATCATCTGGGTGGAGACGCCGACGAACCCGCTGCTCGGCATCGCCGACATCGCGGCGCTCGCCGCGGTCGCGCACGAGGCGGGCGCGCTGCTCGCCGTCGACAACACCTTCGCCTCCCCGTACCTGCAGCGCCCGCTGGACCTCGGCGCGGACGCCGTCGTCCACTCGACCACCAAGTACATCGGCGGGCACTCCGACGTCGTCGGGGGCGCGCTCATCACCGCCGACGCGGGACTCGGCGAGCGGCTCGCCTTCCACCAGAACGCCATGGGCGCCGTCGCCGGGCCGTTCGACTCCTGGCTCACCCTGCGCGGCATCAAGACCCTCGGCGTGCGGATGGACCGGCACTGCGCGAACGCCGAGCGGATCGTCGAGATGCTGACCCGGCACCCGGCCGTCCGGCAGGTCCTCTACCCGGGGCTGCCCTCGCACCCCGGCCACGACATCGCCGCCAAGCAGATGAAGGCGTTCGGCGGCATGGTCTCGTTCCGGATGGAGTCGGAGGAGGCCGCCGTCCGGGTGTGCGAGCGGACCAAGCTGTTCACGCTCGGCGAGTCGCTCGGCGGCGTCGAGTCGCTGATCGAGCACCCGGGCCGGATGACGCACGCGTCGGCCGCCGGATCGCCGCTGGAGGTGCCCGCCGACCTGGTGCGGCTCTCCGTCGGGATCGAGGACGTGCACGACCTGCGGCGCGATCTGGAGCAGGCGCTCGGCTGAACGCCGGCTGAGAGTCGAGGAGCCATTCCCGCCCCAACTTGATCAAAACATCTATACTCAGCGCGCCAGGTTCGTAAAGAAGGGGCCCGGGGTGCGCAAAGTACTGGTGTGTGGGGCGGCGTTCGCCGCGGCGTGCGTGTCCGCCGTCGCGATCCCGGGGGGCGCCCATGCGAACGCCCCGGCGCCGACACCGTCCGTGAACGTCCCGTCGGCGCCGACGGCCAGTCCCTCCGCGGGCACCGGCTCCGGCGCCGCGGGGAGCGAGTCGCCGTCGGCGTCGTCCACCACGGCGCCCGGGAGCGGCGCCAACGGCCAGGACGGGGAGCCCGGCGACGCCACGGTCACGGCGCACGCGGTCATGGTCACGCCGGAGCTGCCGAAGTTCCGCACCTACGCCTACGGCACCGACGCCGCGCAGAAGATCGACGCCTACTGGCGGGACAAGGGCGCGGGCGCCGAGGCGCGCCCGGTCGTGCTGTTCCTGCACGGCGGCTACTGGCTGCACGGCGACAAGGGCGGCGGCTGGAAGTACGTCGCGCGGCGGCTGACCGAGGAGGGGTTCGTCGTCCTGTCGGCGAACTACCGGCTCGCCCCCCGCGCGCACTGGCCCGCGCAGCGCGACGACGCGCTGTCGGCCCTCGACTTCGTCCGCAGGCACGCCCGGCTGTGGAACGCCGACCCGTCCCGCGTCGCGGTGATGGGGTCGTCCGCCGGCGGGCAGCTCGCGACCCAGCTCGGCGCGCTCGGCAAGGGCGGCCGGCGGGTGCGCGGCGTCGTCGCGCTGTCGCCGCCGAACAACCCGTTCCTCGCCTTCAAGGACGGCGCGAAGCCCGGCGCCACCGCCACCCAGCGCAAGCTGCGGCGGGCCGTGGTCGACCTCCTGGACTGCACGCCGGGCGCCGCGCCCGGCCCCGGCACCGAGCCCGGTGCGGGCACGGAGGCCGGGACGGGCGACGGCGGCGAGCCCGGCACCGGCACGGACTGCTGGCCGCTGGTGGACGACGCCAGCACGCTCACGCACGTCTCGCGCGGGGACGCGCCGATGCTGCTGATGCACGGCACCGGCGACTTCGTCCCCGTCGCCCAGAGCACCGGGCTGGCGGCCGCGCTGCGGGCGGCGGGCGTCAAGACGACGGTGAAGACGGTCGACGGCCGGCTGCACGCCTCGCAGCTGCTGACCGACCCCGACACCTACCCGACGATCGTGAGCTGGCTCAAGAGCCACCTGAAGAAGTAGCGGGACGGGGTCCCGGGCGGCGGCTCAGCCGTTCCAGACCATCAGCACGAGGATCACCAGCCAGAGCAGCGCCACGACGCCGGACAGCGCGGCCAGCCGGCCGCGCTCCACCTGCGCGATCTCGCCGCCCGCGACGGCCGCCGGGGCGGTGGACGCGCCGTCCGCGTCCGGCTCGGGCTCGGTCTTCGCCGGCCCGGCCTTCTCGGTCTCGGCCTCCGCAGCCGTGGCGGGCTGCGGGGCGGGCTGCGGAGCGGGCTGGGCGCCCGCCGCCGCCTCCTCCAGCAGCCGCGCCGCCTTCCGCTGGTCGCGCTCGATGATCAGCAGCAGCGCCAGCGCGACGATGAACAGCGTCATCGACACCGTCAGCCACGCCTGCGCGAAGTTCCCCTCCGCGAGGCCGAGGCCGAACAGGAAGATGCCCAGCGTCGCGAGGCCGTAGACGCGGGTCGTCCAGTTGAGGAACCGGACCACGGGCGCGTTCCGCTTGCGGATGTAGCGCGGCGTGGACATCGTCGCGGCCGTCAGCGGCCCCAGCGTGAAGATCGCGAATCCGATGTGCAGGATCAGCAGGATGCGATCGGAAGTCGACATGACGCCGACCCTAGCCCCTGCCCGCGCTCAGCGGCGGCCCCGCCGCACCCGGAGGTAGTCGCTGACGACGTACTCGCCGAGCCGGTCGGCGTCGGGCGCGAACACCCGGCCGCCGTTGCGCCGCGCGACCTCCTCCACGAACGAGACGAGCCGGCGGTCCTCGGCGAGCATGAAGAAGTTCATGCCGGCGCCGCGCCGGGTCATCTTGTCGACCTCGGCGAGGGTGAGGACGAGCGTGTCGGTGGACGGCGGGTAGTCGAACAGCGAGCGGCCGTCCGGGCGCAGGTGCGCGGTCGGCTCCCCGTCGGTGACGACGAGCACGATCGGCTCGAAGTCGGGGTGCCGGTCCAGATGCCGTCCCGCGATCATCAGCGCGTGGTGCAGGTTGGTGCCCTGCACCATGTCCCAGTCGAGGCCCGCCATCTCCTCCGGGTGCAGCACCCGGGCGTAGTTGGAGAACCCGATGATCTGGATCGCGTCCTGCGGGAACTTGCTGGTCACGAGCGTGTGCAGGGCGAGCGTGGTCTGCTTGGCGACCGCCCACGTCCCGCGCAGCACCATCGAGTACGACAGGTCGACCAGCAGGCAGACGGCCGCGCCGGTGCGCCGCTCGGTCTCGTGCACCTCGAAGTCGTCGACGCCCAGCCGGACCCCGTTCGGCCGCGCCCCGGCGCCCGTGCCGGCGCCCGTGCCGGGGTCGGCGCCGGTGATCTCGGCGACGTCGGCGGTACCCGGTTCGACCAGGCCCGGTTCCGCGAGGCCCGGTTCGGCGACCCGCGCCGTCGCCGCCGGGCGCGTCACGAGGCCCGTGCCGCCCTCCATGGCGCTGCGGCGGATCGCGTTGCTCACCGTCCGGACGACGTCGAGGGGCTGCTCGTCGCCGAACCGCCACTCCCGGCTCGCCCCCGTCAGCTCGCCCGCCTGCCCGGCGTCGCGCTGGTCGTGGTTGCCCGGCCGGCCGGAGGCGAGCTGGGAGAACACGCGGCGCAGCGCGGTCTCGCCGAGCCGCCGCACCGCCTTCGGGGTGAGCTCCAGCTTGCCGCGGTTGCGGCGCAGGTAGCCCTGCCGCTCCAGTTCCTTCTCGATGCGGCGCAGCGCGTCCAGGTCGTCGACGGCCTGCCGGCCGAGCGCCCGCCGGACGGCCTCCTCATCGATGTCGTCGAGCCGGGCGCCGGGGTAGTCCTGGCCGAGCGCCGCCTCCAGCTCGCTCAGGTCGGCCAGCTCCGCGAGCGCGGTGGTGGCGTCGCCCATGCCGAGCGGGTCGTCGCCGGTCATCTGCTCGGGCTGCCCCCAGCCGAGGTCGGGGCGGCGGGCGCGCAGCGCGTCGCCGAGCCGGGTCATCTCCATGGCGAGGCCCGCGTCCTGCATGGCCTGCTCCATCAGCCCGGCCAGCTCGGCGCGCTGCTCGGGGCTCAGCGAGGCGAGCAGCCGGTCCATCGCGGCGGCGCGGCGGGCGAGGGAGTCGACCAGCTCCTCCAGGTTCCGCGGCTCGTCGGGGAACATGTCGCCGTACCGCTCCATGAAGCGGTCGAAGTCCTCCTGGGTGTGCTCGCCGCGGGCGTCGCGGTCGAGCATCCCGTTCAGCTCGGCCATCATGTCCTTGACCCGCTGCATGGCGGCCGGGTCCTGGTTCTCCAGGGCCTGCTTCATGCCCTGGAACTGCGCGTCCAGCACCTCGCGGCGCAGCAGGTCCTTCAGCTGCTCGAAGGTGCGGCGGGCCGCGTCGGACCGCCAGTCGTAGTTCGACAGCCGCCGGATCGCCTGGGAGGTGTCGGACGGCAGCGTGTCCAGCTCCGCCTCGCGCAGCCGCGCCTCGTCGCCCGGGTCCGGGAACAGCTCGGCCCGCTCCTGCCCGATCGCGGTGTCGAGCAGCGCGCGCGCCTGCTCCAGCGTGCCGTCGAGGCGGCCCCGGTCGCGCAGCGCGCGGCGCCGCTCCCGCACCTGGCGGAGCAGGTCGTCGAGCCCGTGGCGGTCCCGCGCGCCCGGCAGGCCGCGCCGCAGCAGCTCGCGCAGCGCGTCGTCGGGGCGGGTGCCCTCCAGCACCGAGTCGCCCAGCGCGTCCAGGGCGTCGCGGACGTCGTAGGGCGGTGCGAGCGGATCGGGCCCGTCCTCGTAGGCCCCGTAGCGATATCGGCTCATCGATGTTCCTTACGCGTGGAGACCTGCTGAGCGGACGACCGGGTCGAGGGGCGCGGGGGTCAGGTCCGGTAGGTGGCCGTCCCGTCGGGCCGGCCCTCGGAGACGTCCTTGGACAGCCGGCGGGTGAGGAACAGCCCCTCCAGGGCGAACTCCAGCGCGGCGGCGGCCTGCCCGGGGGACTCCCCGCTGAGGCCGAGCCGCTCCATGATCTTGGCGAGGCCGGGGACCTGGCCGACGCGGCGCAGCAGCTCCGCCGCCGGCACCAGCTCGCCCGACTCGACGCGCTCGCCGGAGTCGAACTTGTCGAGCAGGCCGGTCAGGTCGGCGGCGCCGAGCGTGCGCCGGTAGGTCTCGGCGACCGCGCGGCGCAGCAGGTGCTCCAGCACCTCCTGCTCGCGGCCCTCCTCGCTGACCTCGAACTCGACCTTGCCCATCAGCGACGGCACGACCGCGGGCAGGTCGCAGACCCGCGCGACGGCGTGCTCCTCGCCGGTGAGCGCGGCGCGGCGCACCGCGCCCGCCGCGACGGTCTCCGCGCCCGCGAGCGCGAACCGCGCCGACACGCCGGACCGCGCGTCCACCGCCGTCGACTCCCGGACGAGCCGGGTGAACCGGCCGATCACCTCGATCAGGTGGTCGGGCACCTCGGCGGGCAGCCCGGCGAGGTCGGCGAAGTCGGACTCCTGCCTGATCAGCGCGAGCTCGGCGGCCAGTTCGAGGGGGTAGTGGGTGCGGATCTCGGCGCCGAAGCGGTCCTTCAGCGGGGTGATGATGCGGCCCCGGTTGGTGTAGTCCTCGGGGTTGGCGGACGCGACGAGCAGCACGTCCAGCGGCAGCCGCAGCGCGTAGCCGCGGATCTGGACGTCGCGCTCCTCCAGCACGTTGAGCAGCGCGACCTGGATGCGCTCGGCGAGGTCGGGCAGCTCGTTGATGGAGAAGACGCCGCGGTTGGTGCGCGGGACGAGCCCGAAGTGCACGGTCTCCGGGTCGCCCAGGGTGCGGCCCTCGGCGACCTTGATCGGGTCGACGTCGCCGATGAGGTCGCCGACGCTGGTGTCGGGGGTGGCGAGCTTCTCGCCGTAGCGGTCGTCGCGGTGCAGCCACTCGACCGGCAGGTCGTCGCCGTGTTCGGCGGCGAGGCGGCGGCAGCGCACGCACACCGGCGCGTACGGGTGGTCGTTGATCTCGCAGCCGGCGACCACCGGGGTCCACTCGTCCAGCAGCCCGGCGAGGGTGCGGATCAGCCGCGTCTTGCCCTGGCCGCGCTCGCCCAGCAGGACCAGGTCGTGCCCGGCGAGCAGGGCGCGCTCCAGGTGGGGGAGGACGGTGTCGTCGAACCCCAGGATGCCCGGGAAGCGCGGCTCGCCGGATCGCAGCCGGTCGAGCAGGTTGCGGCGGATCTCGGCCTTCACGGAAAGCTGGACGTGGCCGCCGGCGCGCAGCTCGCCCAGTGTTGTCCCAGAGGGAGTGGTTTCACGGGTGGATGGACGCACGAGATCGACACTACGTCGCGGTCCCCGGGACTCGCACCCTCGGCCGGCGGATTCCCGCCGGACCGGAGAACCGCCCCGCGCCCGCCCGGGAAAGCGCCTTGGAATCGCCCGGAACCGGCGTACGGCCCCGCTTGGGGAATCGTCCCGCCATGCCCGGACCGCCGGTGTTTGGGTGGACGGCGCGCCGCGGGGGAGACTGGAAGTGTGAACGGAGCCGGTGAATGCGGTGAGGGAGGCGGCGCCGATGGCGCGATTCGGTGATGGCCTGGCCCTCGGACCCGATCTGTCCAGCGCCGCCGCGTCGGCGGTCGAGCAGGCGCTCGCCCCGCTGAGCGCGGCGCCGGACCTGGTGTGCGTGTTCGTCACCGGGGACGATCCGGACGAGATCGAGGCGGCGGTCGTGGCCGCGGAGCAGGCGGCGGGACCGACGATGCTGCTCGGGTGCAGCGCGTCGGGGGTGATCGGCGCCGGGCGCGGGGTGGAGGAGCGCGGCGCGGTCAGCGCCTGGGCGGCGGTGCTGCCGGGCGCCCGGCTCGACGCGTTCCGGCTGGAGACCCTCAAGGCCGACGACCGCCTGGTGGTGGTCGGGATGCCGGAGGGCCAGGACGACGACGTCGTCGGCGTCCTGCTGGCCGACCCCTACAGCTTCCCGGTGGACGCGTTCGTGGAGCGCTCCGACGAGGCGCTGCCGGGCCTGCCGCTGGTCGGCGGGCTCGCCGAGGGCGGCGGCCCCGGCGACGGCGGGCAGGGCGACGCGCGGCTGTTCGTCGGCGGCGAGGTCTACCGGGACGGCGCGGTCGGCGTGGTGATCGGCGGGTCCGTCGCCGCCGCCACCGTGGTCAGCCAGGGCGCCCGCCCGATCGGGCCCGACATGGTGGTGACCAAGGCCGAGGAGAACGTCCTCTACGAGCTGGCGGGCGTGCCCGCGCTGGAGAAGCTGGAGCAGATCGTCCTCGGGCTGCCGGAGGAGGAGCAGGAGCTCGCCGGGCGCGGGCTGCTGATCGGCGTCGCGATGGACGAGTACGCCGACGAGCACGAGCACGGCGACTTCCTCGTCCGCGGCGTCGTGGGCGCCGACCCCGACAGCGGCGCCATCGCGATCGGCGACGTGGTCGACGTGGGGCGCACCGTCCGGTTCCAGGTCCGCGACGCGGGCGCCGCCGAGGAGGACCTCGCCGCGCTGCTCGAACGGTTCGACCTGACGCCGGTCGAGGGCGCGCTGCTGTTCTCCTGCAACGGGCGCGGGCAGGCGATGTTCCCCGACTCCGACCACGACGCGAAGGTCCTCGACCGCGCGTTCGGCCCGGCCGGGGTGGGCGGCTTCTTCGCCGCCGGCGAGATCGGCCCCGTCTCGGGACGCAACCACGTGCACGGCTTCACCGCGTCCATCCTGGCGTTCGGCCGGGCGGGCGACCGGCTGGGCGACCGGGTGGAGGACGTCCGATGAGCGCGCCCGTGCTCGCCGTCGACATCGGCGGGACGAAGCTCGCCGCCGCCCTCGTCGAACCGGACGGGCGCGTCACCGCCCACGACCGCGCCCCGACCCCGAACGCGCCCGGCGCGGACGGCGAGGAGCTGTGGCGCGCGCTGGACGCCCTGCTCGGCAAGCTCGTCGCCGGTGCCGGGAACCCGCCGCTCGCGGGCGTCGGCGTCGGCTGCGGCGGCCCGATGACCTGGCCCGCCGCCGAGGTGTCCCCGCTGAACATCCCGGCGTGGCGGGGCTTCCCGCTGCGCGAGCGGCTCCGCGCCCGCCACCCGGGACTGCCCGTCCGCGTCCACAACGACGCGATCTGCGTGGCGGTCGGCGAGCACTGGCTCGGTGCCGGGCGCGGGCACGGCAACGTCCTCGGGATGGTGGTGTCCACGGGCGTCGGCGGCGGGCTCATCCTGGACGGCCACCTCGTGGACGGCGCCAGCGGCAACGCCGGGCACATCGGCCACGTCGTCGTCGAGCCGGACGGCCCGCCGTGCGCCTGCGGCGGCCGCGGCTGCCTGGAGGCGATCGCCCGCGGCCCCGGCCTGGTCGCCTGGGCGCGGGAGCAGGGCTGGCGGCCCGGCGACGGCGCCGCCACCGGCGTGGAGCTGGCCGCCGACGCGCGCCGCGGCGACCCGGTCGCCGGGGCCGCGATGCGGCGCGCCGGGCGCGCCATCGGCATCGCGCTCGCGTCCGCGACGCACCTGTGCGACCTGGAGGTCGCCGCGATCGGCGGCGGCCTCTCCCAGGCCGGGCCGCTGCTGTTCGACCCGCTGCGGGCGGCGTTCGCGGCGCACGCCCGGATGGAGTTCGCGACCCGCGCCCGGATCGTCCCGGCGGCGCTCGGCCAGACCGCGGGGCTCGTCGGCGCCGCCGCGCTGATCCACGAGCAAGATCGTTACTGGAGTGCGGACTGAGGGACGGGGGGTGCGAGGATCGGAGCATGACCTCCGTCAGCGTTGACGACGTCCGCGCCGCCCGCGAGCTGCTGCGCGCGGTGGCCGTCCCCACCCCCCTCATCCCCTCCCGGGTCCTGTCGGAGCAGCTCGGCGGGCCCGTCCTGCTCAAGTGCGAGAACCTGCAGCGCACCGGCTCGTTCAAGATCCGCGGCGCGTACGTGCGGATCGCCCGGCTGAGCGAGGCCGAGCGGGCCGGCGGCGTAGTGGCGGCGAGCGCCGGCAACCACGCGCAGGGCGTCGCGCTCGCCGCGTCCATGCTCGGCTGCAAGGCCACCGTGTTCATGCCGACCGGCGCCCCGCTCCCCAAGATCGCCGCGACCCGGGGCTACGGCGCCGAGGTCCTGTTCCCCGGCCCGACCGTCGACGACTGCCTCATCGCCGCGCAGAAGTACGCCGACGAGTGCGGCGCGGTGTTCATCCACCCCTTCGACCACCCCGACGTCGTCGCCGGGCAGGGCACGATCGGGCTGGAGATCATGGAGCAGTGCCCGGCCGCCCGCACCATCGTGGCGCCGGTGGGCGGCGGTGGCCTGCTGTCCGGCATCGCCGCGGCGGCCAAGGGCGTGCTGAAGGAGGCCGGCGGCCGGGAGGTCAAGCTCCTCGGCGCGCAGGCCAAGCGCGCGGCGGCGTTCCCGCCCTCGCTCGCCGCCGGGAAGCCCGTCCAGGTCGAGATCGAGCCGACCATGGCGGACGGGATCGCGGTCGGCCGGCCCGGCGACCTCACCTACGACCTGTTCACCGGGCTCGTGGACGCCGTCGTCACGGTGACCGAGGAGTCGATCTCGCAGGCGCTGCTGCTCTGCCTCGAACGCGCCAAGCAGGTCGTCGAGCCGGCGGGGGCGGCGGGCGTCGCCGCGATGCTGGAGCACATGTACGCGTTCGAGCCGCCCGTCGTGGTGCTGCTGTCGGGCGGCAACATCGACCCGCTGCTGCTGTCGAAGGTGCTGCGGCACGGCCTCGCCGGCGCCGGCCGGTACCTCGTCGTCCGCTGCCGGCTCAAGGACCGTCCCGGCGCCCTCGGGACGCTGCTCGGCGAGCTCGCCGAGCTGGGCGTCAACGTCCTGGACGTGATGCACGAGCGCGTCGCCGCCCGGCTGCACGTCGAGGAGGCCGAGGTGCTCATGCACCTGGAGACGCGAGGGGCCGACCACTCCGAAGACGTGATCGGCCGCCTGCGCGAGAAGGGCTACACGCTCACCCTGAGCTGAGCCCGGCGGGGGCCCGGCCTACAGGGCCGGCTTGCCCTCGGAGTAGAGCCACGCCTTGGCCCAGCCGTCCAGGTTCTTGTGGGAGAGGCGCTCGGCGAAGCGGACGAAGTCCGCCGTGGAGGCGTTGCCGTTCCGGTGGGCGGCGGGCCACGCCTTCAGCAGCCGGAAGAAGTCGCGGTCGCCGATGGTCGTGCGCAGCACGTGCACCGCCATCGCCCCGCGGTCGTAGACGAGCCCGTCGAAGATGTGGTCGCGGCCCGGGTCGGCGACCTTGCCCTTCCACAGGCCGTCCTCCGCCGGGGTCGCGTACACGCCGTCGAAGCTCTTCTGGACGGGCGTGCCGTTCGCGTGCTCGTCCCACAGCCACTCGGAGTACGTCGCGAAGCCCTCGTTGAGCCAGATGTCGGCCCACTTCGCCGGGGACACCGCGTCGCCGAACCACTGGTGGCCCAGCTCGTGCGCGAGGAGGCTACCGCTCGGGATGCTGCCGGGCCGGCGCCCCAGGTCGTACACGGGGCGGCCCTGCGTCTCCAGGGCGTAGCCGACGCCGGCCTTGACCACGATCCCGCCCGTCGAGGTGAACGGGTAGCGCCCGTAGACCGACGCCTGGAAGTCGGTGACCTCGGCGGTCTGGTCGTGGAACTTCTTCGCGTCCGCCGGCTTGATCGCCATGGCCTGGTCGGTGGCCGTCAGGTTCGGGACGCCCGCGCCCGTCCGGCCCTTGAGGACGTCGTACCTGCCGATCGCGAGCATGGACAGCTCGCTGGCCATCGGGTCGCGGACGTCCCACCGGCTGGTCGTCCAGCCGCCCTTGCTCCAGGTGCCGCGCAGGTTGCCGTTGGCGAGCGTGGTGAGGCCCTTGGGCGCCGACAGGGTGAAGGTGTACGTCGCCTTGTCGGTCGGGTGGTCGTTCACCGGGAAGACGGTGGCGGCGCCGAACGGCTGGTTCAGCATCACCGCGCCGTCGGGCGTCGGCACCCAGCCGGACGTGCCCAGCGTCGCGTCGTTGATCGTCTGCGGGACGCCCGAGTACGCGACCGTCACGGTGAAGTGCCGGTGCTTGCGCAGCCCCTTGCGCGGCGTGACGACCAGCTCCTGCGCGCCGGTCCGCTTGAAGGACGCCTTGCGCCCGTCCACCGTCAGCGACGAGATCTTCAGCGGGCCGAGGAAGTCCAGGTCGAACCGGGACAGGTTCTGCGTCGCCCGCGCCTTGATCTTCGTGACGGCCTGGATCCCCTTCGTGGCGGGGTCGTACCTCAGCCCGATGTCGTAGTGGGCGACGTCGTAGCCGCCGTTGCCCATGTCCGGGAAGTAGGGGTCGCCGGCGCCGGGCGCGCCCGGGGTGAAGCGCGCGGCGGCGGCGCCCGCGGGCGCCGCGGTCACCGCGAGGCTCGCGGCGACGCCCAGCGACACGGCGGCCAGGGCTCGTGGAGTTCTGCTCATCGACCTCGTCCTCGGTTACCTCGGTAAGCCGTCACTGCCGTGATCAAGACTTTCTCGCGAGGTGGGCCGGGGCAAGCGCGATTTGGTATCGAATTCGCCTGATCATGGCCGATCCCGTGGCCGGGACCGGCCGCCGCTCACTTCGCCGGGCGGCCCTTCTTGTAGAGCCAGTCGTCGAAGAACGCGTCGAGCTTCTTGCCCGACACCCGGTTCGCCAGCGCGACGAACTGCTTCGTCGTCCCGCTGGAGTGCGCCCGCTCCTTGGTCCAGGTCCGCAGGATCTTGTAGAAGACGTCCTCGCCGACCCGGTCGCGCAGCGCGACCAGCGCCATGCCGCCCCGGTCGTACACCGAGCGGCCGAACATCTGCTTGCGGCCGGGGTTGCCGGGCGGGACGTTCCACAGCTCCCGCGCGCCCAGGCCGTTGTACGCCTCGTCGAAGTGCTCCTGGACGGTCTGGCCGCCGGTCTTCTCGTCCCACAGCCACTCGGCGTAGGTGGCGAAGCCCTCGTTCAACCAGATGTCCTGCCAGCGGGTGAGGCTGACGCTGTCGCCGAACCACTGGTGCGCCAGCTCGTGCGCGACGATCGTCGGCTGCAGCCCGAACGCCCCGTACACCGGGCGGGTCTGCGTCTCCAGCGCGAAGCCGACCTCGGCGTTGTCGATCAGGCCGCCGGTGGAGGAGAACGGGTAGGGGCCGAAGAGCTTCGACCACTCCTCGGTGATGTCGCCGTTCAGCTTGTGGAACTGGTCGACGCTGACGCCGGGCAGCGTCGGGTCGACCGCCGTGATGACCGGGATGCCGCTCGCCGTCTTGCCCGTCCGCACCGCGAACCGGCCGACGTCCACGGTCGCGAGGTAGGTGGCCATCGGCTTCTTCACGCGCCACTTCGACGTCGTCGTCTGCTCGGCCGTCGGGGCGCCCTTGGCCGCGCCGTGCCAGGCGACCGGGTCGATCCCCGGCCCGCCGCCGCCCGTGCCGGGGCCGCCGGTCGGCGGCACGCCGGGCGCCGTGGGCGCGCCGGGCCCGCTGTCCGTGCTCGCGACCGGCGTCTCCGGCTCGCCGTTGGCGATCGCCGTCAGGCCCTGCGGCACCGTGATCTCGAAGTCGAAGGTGGCCTTGTCGCTCGGGTGGTCGTTGCTCGGGAACCAGGTGTGCGCGCCGCTCGGCTGGCACGCCACGAACACGCCGTCGCGGGTGCGGATCCAGCCGTAGGTGCCGAGCACCGGGTCGTTCGTCGGCTCCGGGGTGCCGGAGTACTCGACGACCGCGGTGAACTCCGCGCCCTTCGCCAGCGGCTCGGCCGGGGTGATCTCCAGCTCCTCGCCGCCGCGCTGGTGCCGCGCGGCCGCCCCGTTGACCTTGATGGACGCGACGTCCAGGCCGGTGAGGTCGAGGTTGAAGCGGGCGAGGCGCTCGGTCGCGGTCGCGGTGATCGTCGCGGTGCCGGCGAGCTGCTTCGGCCCGTCCGGGGTGATGGTGAGCTTCAGCCCGTAGTGCTTGACGTCGTAGCCGCCGTTGCCGTCGCCCGGCACGTAGGCGTCGCCCGCGGTCGTCGGGCCCGCGGGGCCGGTCGCGGCGCCCTTCGGTGAACCGCCCGGCCCGCCGGGGTCGTCGCCGCCGCCGAGGGGCCCCTGGCAGGCTGCGGTCAGCGACCCCGCGACGGCGAGGGCGGCCAGTCCCGCGGCACCGCGGACGGCCCGCGACCCGTGAGGGCGGGGACTGGGGGAGTTTCCGGCCGTATGCACCCGCCCAGCCTGCCCGTAGCGAACCCCGCCGGGCAACTCGGGCGCCCGCCGGGAGGCCCGCTCAGCGGAAGTCGTAGGGGTTGGGCGTGTGCGGTTCGGCCTTCACGACGACGGTGTGCGCCACCTTGCAGTGCAGCGCCTGCTTGCGTTGGTCGAACAGGATCCACAGGATGTCGATGAGGCCGATGCAGCCGCAGATGCCGCCGAGCACGCTGTAGAACGCCGAGCGCCCGAGCGCCTGGCCGTTGGTGATCGCCTGCCCGTCGTCGTCGCGGACGACGCGGATCCGCAGCAGCATCTTGCCGAGCGTCTGCCCCCACTTGGCGTGCATCAGCCAGAAGTAGAGGAACGCCAGCACGACGCTGACGGCGTTCGTCCCGACCTGGGCGCCGTTGTAGAAGGACGAGCCGGGCTCGGGGTCGACGACGCGGTCCCAGTCGATGAACGGGATGGAGACGAGGCCCGCCACGATCCCCACGATGATGAGGTCGAGGATGCCGGCGCCGAGCCGCGCCCACCGGCTCGCCAGCTCCGCCGGGGCCCCGTAGCCGCCCCCGCCGTACCCCGGCACGCTCCCGTACCCGGCCTGGCCCCCGTAGGGCTGCTGCCCGTAGGACGGCTGGTCGTAGGGCTGCTGCCCGTACTGCTGCTCGCCGTAGGGCTGCTGCCCCTGCTGCCCATAGCCCTGCTGGCCGTAACCCTGCTGGCCGTAACCCTGCTGGCCGTAACCCTGCTGTTGCTCGTAGCCCTGTTGCTGGCCGTAGCCCTGCCCCTGCTGCCGGCCCCAGCCCTGCTGTTCTCCCTGGCCCTGCTGCTCTCCGTACGGTGGCCGCCCTTCCTGGGGCTGCTCCCCGTACCGCGGGAGGCCGCCGTAGGGACCCCCTTCGTACGGTCCCGGCCGTCCGGGCTCCTCGTGTCCCTGTGGCCGGTTCTCTTCCGGCTCTCCCCCGGACGCGGGGTCTCTCGGCGGTTGCGTCATGTCGTCAGCGTGGCCACGCGACCGCCGTCCAAACATCGTCGCGTCCGGGAGCGCCCGAAATATCCACCTTCAGATGATCAAATCTTGCCGGGCGGCCGCGCGTACGGGTTCGGCGTCCACGGCGTCGCCTTCATGACCATCGTCCCGGCGACCTTGTCGTGCACGGCCTGCCGCCGCTCGTCCCACAGGATCCAGGCGTTGTCGAGCAGCCCGACCAGGCCGAGGATCCCGGCGGCCGGCGTCAGGAAGTTGAGCACCAGCGTGACGATCGCGATGGCGTAGACGAACCCCTGCCGGGCGAACGCCTGGCCCCAGGTGATCGCGGAGCGGTCGGCCGCCTTCACCACCCTGATGCCGAACGCCTTCTTGCCGAGCGTCTGGCCCCACTTCACGTGCAGGACGGTGTAGTACGCGAAGCCCACCACGAAGACGACCGCGTACCCGGCCAGCAGCACCGGGATGTTGTAGAGGTCCATCGGGTTCGTGACCGGCTCGCCGGAGTCGATGGACTCCTGCATCTTGTCCCAGCGGATGGCGGCCAGGGCAGCGGGCATGGCGAGGATGCCGAGCAGGATGCTGTCCAGGATCCCCGCGCCGAGCCGCGCGAGGCGTCCGGCGAGCTGGTCCTGGGGGCCGCCGGGGACGCCGTAGCCGGGCAGGGGCGGCGCCTGCGGCAGCGGTCCGCCGGGCACGCCCTGGCCGTAGCCGGGCTGGGGCGGTCCATAGCCCTGCTGGGGCTGGCCGTAGCCGGGTGCGGGCTGGCCGCCCGGCGGCGCGAAGCCGCCCGCCGGGGCGGCGCCGGGCTGGGTGCCGTACGTGCCCTGGTAGGGCGGCGGGCGCTCGGGGGAGGGCGGCGCCTCCGGAGACTGCGCGTCCAGCCCGTCCTGCGCGTCCTGCGCGGGCGTCTCGTCGCCCGGAGGCGGGGGGGTTCTGCGGTGGTTCGCTCATGCCCCCACAGTGTGCACGCTGCCGGTCACGTCCGGGACACCGCGCCGCGGCCGGTTCCGTCCGCTCCGGTGGAGCCGACGGAACCGGCCGGGACCCCCGAGTCCGGGAGTGGGCGTCACAGGTTGCCGCGGAGTTCCTGCTCGCGCTCGATCGCCTCGAACAGGGCCTTGAAGTTGCCCTTGCCGAAGCCGAGCGAGCCGTGCCGCTCGATCAGCTCGAAGAAGACGGTCGGACGGTCCTGGACGGGCTTGGTGAAGATCTGCAGCAGGTAGCCGTCCTCGTCCCGGTCCACCAGGATGCGGCGCTTCTGCAGCTCCTCGATCGGCACGCGCACCTCGCCGATCCGCTCGCGCAGCGCGGCGTCCTCGTAGTAGGAGTCCGGGCTCTCCAGGAACTCCACGCCGGCCGCGCGCATCCGGTCGACCGACGCCAGGATGTCATTGGTGGCCAGCGCGATGTGCTGCACGCCCGGCCCGCCGTAGAACTCCAGGTACTCGTCGATCTGCGACTTGCGCTTGCTCTCCGCCGGCTCGTTCAGCGGGAACTTCACCTTGCGGCTGCCGTCCGCGACGACCTTGGACATCAGCGCCGAGTACTCGGTCGCGATGTCGTCGCCGACGAACTCGGCCATGTCGGTGAAGCCCATGACGCGGTGGTAGTAGTCGGCCCACTCGTCCATGTGCTCGACGTTGCCGACGCAGTGGTCGACGGCCTGGAAGAAGCGCTTGTCCGGCGGCGCGGTGATCGGGTCGGCGGCGGCGAACCCCGGCAGGTAGGGGCCGGTGTAGTTGGAGCGGTCGACCAGCGAGTGCCGGGTCTCGCCGTAGGTGGCGATCGCCGCGATCGTCACCTTGCCGTGCTCGTCGGCGAGGACGTGCGGCTCCTCCAGCCCGGTGGCGCCCTTGGCGAGCGCGTGCCGGTACGCGTGCTCGACGTCGGGCACCTCGATCGCGAGGTCGACGATCCCGTCGCCGTGCGCGGCGATGTGCCGGCCGATCTGCGTGCCCGCCTTCACCGGGCCGCGGAACACGAACCGGGCGCTGCCGGACTCCAGCACGTGCACCGCCTCGTCGGGGCTGCCGTTCTCGGGGCCGCGGTAGGCGACCCGGCGCATCCCGAACGCGGTCGAGTAGTAGTGGGCGGCCTGTTTGGCGTTGCCGACGGCGAAGACGACGGCGTCCATACCCTTGACCGGAAACTCATCCATGCCAACTAATCTCGGCATACGACTACAAGGTGCGCAAGGGTCGTCCGAAACACTGGACAAACTGTACAGTGGCCCCCGGAACCGACCAGTATTTCTGTGCAGGGTGACCACGGTCACGGACGACGGGAGGCGCGGTGGCGATCGACGAGCTGGACGCCCGCCTGATCGAGATGTTCACCGCCGAACCGCGCGTCGGCGTCCTGGAGGCGTCCCGCCGGCTCGGCGTCGCGCGCGGCACCGTCCAGGCGCGGCTGGACCGGCTGGCCCGGGACGGCGTCGTGGCCGGGTTCGGGCCGGAGATCGACCCGGCGGCGCTCGGCTACGGCGTGACCGCGTTCGTCACCCTGCAGCTGCGCCAGGCCGGCGGGCACGACCCGGTGGCCGCCCGGCTCGCGCAGGTCCCCGAGGTGATCGAGGCGCACACCATCACCGGCCCCGGCGACATGCTGTGCCGCATCGTCGCCCGCAGCAACACCGACCTGCAGCGCGTCATCGACGTGATCGTGGACGTGGCGGGCGTGGAGCGCGCCTCCTCGGTCATCTCCCTGGCCACCCAGCTCCCGTACCGGACCCTCCCGCTGGTCAAGGCCGCCGCCGCGCAGCGGGACTAGCCCCCGCGCAACGAAAAACCGCCGGACGGATCGCTCCGTCCGGCGGCTCTCACCTCGGCACTGGTCCCGGCCGGGGGCTAGGCGCCGCCGTACGGCGTCGCGTCGAGGATCTCGACGCTCATGGAGCGCCCGTTCGGCAGGTTGTAGCTAGCCTTCTCGCCGACCTTCTTGCCGTCGATGGCGGCGCCGAGCGGCGACTTGGGCGAGTAGACGTCGATGGGGGCGCCGACCTCCTCGCGGGAGGCGAGCAGGAAGGTGACCTCCTCGTCGTCCCCCTCGAAGGAGACCGTGACGGTCATGCCGGGGCCGACGACGCCCTCCGTGCGCGGGGCCTCGCCGACGCGCGCGTTCTCCAGGATGCTCTGGAGCTGGAGGATGCGGCCCTCGATCTTGCCCTGCTCCTCCTTGGCCGCGTGGTAGCCGCCGTTCTCGCGCAGATCCCCCTCCTCCCGCGCCGCCTCGATCTTCTGAGCGATCTCGATGCGGCCCGGGCCCGACAGTTGGTCCAGCTCGTTCTTGAGCCGGTCGTACGCCTCCTGGGTGAGCCAGGTGACGTTGTCAGCGCGGGTCTCGGTCACGGGTACTCCTCATCCACATGTTGCGATCCTCACCCGCCCACGCGGGTGGGTGTCACATCGACATGAAGTGCGGCCGGGTGAAACCTCTAGCCTATCCGGTGTGTGCGGGTAAAGGTTCCCTGAACTCGGCGTCCGCAATCCGCCAATCGCGGTTCGCCGCTCACCCGGCGCGCCGGGCCTCCGGCCGGTCGTCCGCCCGCTCCGGCCGGGTCATTCCTTGACGCAGTCGTGGATCCGGGCACCGGTGGCCCGCCGCGGCGTCGTCAGCGTCCGCGTCCCCGAGATGCCGGACTTCCCGGCCGGGACGGAGACCTTCGTCTCCGCCAGGATCGCGAAGTCGGTGTCGTAGGCGTCGACCGTGCAGCGGACCGCGTCGCCCTTCCCCTTGGCCACCGTGTAGTTGATCTTCACCGAGGTGTCGGTGATGTCGTAGGAGACGGTCTGCGGGACGATCCCCGGAGTCTGCCCCGAGTGCATCGCCAGAACCCCGATGCCCACCGCCATCAGCGCCGCCAGCAGCCCGGCGATCACCATCCCGGCCCGGCCGCGCCGGGGCTCGGCCGGGGCCGCGGGTTTCGACACGCTCGTCGTCATGGCGGGGAATCTCCGTGCGGTGTGCGGACGTTGTCAGGGACAATTCTCGTCTGTGCTGGCGCATGCCTCGAACCGGGGGGCCGCCAAGTGAGTCCGGAGAGGGAGATCCCCACGTGTCCGAGGTCATCGACGGTACGACGCTCGACCGGCCCTGCGGCGGCGACGAGCCGCTGCGCCTCATGGCGGTGCACGCCCACCCCGACGACGAGTCCAGCAAGGGCGCGGCCACGATGGCGCGCTACGTCGCCGAGGGCGTCGAGGTGCTGGTCGTCACCTGCACGGGCGGCGAGCGCGGCGACATCCTGAACCCGGCGATGGACCGCCCGGAGGTCAAGGCCGACATCGGCAAGGTCCGCGAGGCGGAGATGGCGCGGGCCCGCGAGATCCTCGGCGTCGAGCAGCGCTGGCTCGGCTTCGTCGACTCCGGCTTCCCGGAGGGCGACCCGCTGCCGCCGCTGCCCGCGGGCTGCTTCGCGCTGGAGCCGCTGGAGACCGCCGCCGAGCCGCTGGTGCGCGCCGTCCGCGACTTCCGCCCGCACGTGGTCCTCACCTACGACGAGAAGGGCGGCTACCCCCACCCCGACCACGTGAAGTGCCACGAGGTGTCGGTGGAAGCGTTCGAGGCCGCCGGCGACCCGGAGCGCTACCCCGGTGCGGGCGAGCCCTGGCAGCCGCTCAAGCTCTACTACCACATGACCTTCAGCAAGGAGCGCATCCTCGCCCTGCACACGGCGATGGAGAAGGCCGGTCTCGAGTCGCCCTACGGCGACTGGATGAAGCGCTTCGAGGACGGCGACGACACCCGCGCCACGTGGGAGGTCACCACGCGCGTCGAGTGCGCCGACCACTTCGAGACCCGCGACCGCGCGCTGCTCGCCCACGCCACCCAGATCGACCCCAACGGGTTCTGGTTCGTCGTCCCGATGGACGTCCAGCGCGAGGCATGGCCGACCGAGGACTACCATTTGGCCAGGTCCCTCGTCGACACCGAGGTGCCGGAGGACGACCTGTTCGCCGGCATCCGGGAGAAGGTGTGTCTGTAATGCCTC
This sequence comes from Actinomadura sp. NAK00032, assembly GCF_013364275.1. Taxonomy (NCBI): domain Bacteria; kingdom Bacillati; phylum Actinomycetota; class Actinomycetes; order Streptosporangiales; family Thermomonosporaceae; genus Actinomadura; species Actinomadura sp. NAK00032. The sequence goes on from NZ_CP054932.1 coordinate 1,891,568, forward strand.
CCCTCTACGCCATGCCGCTGAACGATGACACGGTCAGTCCCGGCGTCCTCGGCTTCGTGGTGTTCCTCGCCCTGGTGGCCGCGACGGTCTTCCTGATCCGGTCGATGGGCCGGCAGATGAAGAAGATCCAGGCGCCCAGCGAGGCGGATCTGAAGCAGCAGGCGTGGGAACGCGCCCAGGCGGCCGGGAGCGCGCCGGCCGCGAAGTCGGCCGCCGACGACGACGCCTGAGCGCGGCGCCGGCCGAGCCGGCGGGCGCCGCGCCGCCTCCCCGGTTCGATCCGGTCGCGGCCGGGGAGGACCCTCGTCGTGCGCGCGAACTTCGAGGACGCCTACCGCGAGCTCGCTCCGGCGGCGGCCCGGCTGCTCAGGCTGCTGAGCCTGCCGCCCGGCGACGACATCGGGCCGGCGGCGGCCGCCGCCCTCGCCGACATGCCGGAGAGCCAGGCGCGCGGGCTGCTGGAGACACTGGCCGCGCACGGGCTCGTCGCCGCGTCCGGTGACCGGTTCCGGCTCCCCGGGCCGGTCCTCGGCTTCGCGCGGGAGCGGGCCGAGCACGAGGAGACCGAGGACGGCCGCAACGCCGCGCTGCGCCGCCTGCTCGACCACTGCCTCGCCCAGCCGCCCGGCGCGGCGGAGCCCGGCGACCTCGGGGCGGCCCTGCTCGACCGCGAACGCTGGTCGGAGGCCGCCGAGGTGCTGGGGGAGCGCCTGACCGAGGCCGAGGACGAGGCCGCACGCGCGCGCGTGCTGGCCGCGCTCGGCGACGCCTACCTGCGCGCGCACCGGCCCGTCGCGGCGATCAACTTCTTCGGCCAGGCCCTGGACATCATGCGGCGGCGGGGCGAGGTCGGCGAGCAGGCCGGCATCTTCGTGCACATCGCCGACGCCGCCCGCGAGCGCGGCGACCACGCGGCCGAGGGCGCCGCGCTGGGCCGCGCCGCCGTGCTGGCCCTGGAGGACGGCGCGTCCTAGCGGCGTCCCGGCGGCTACACCTTGCGGTGGTCCCAGCTGACGACGCGGTCGGGCTCCATGACGATCAGGACGCGCTTGGCCAGCGCCTGCTCGATGCCCTCGGCGATCACCGGGTCGACGGGCTCGCCGATCTGCGGGACGGGCAGCCCCGCCATCCGCGAGCCGACGACCATGCCGACCTTGCTGCGCGGCCCGGGGTCCTCGATGACGAGGCCGCGGCCGTAGAGCGCGACGCCGCGCAGCTCGTTGTACTCGACGCCGTCCTCGACCAGGCACGTCATGGTGGGGTCGCGGCGCAGGTTCAGCACCTTCTGCGACGCCTTGTAGGTGGTGAACGCGATCTTGCCCTCGAACAGCGTGTAGAACATGGTGACGAGGTGCGGCTCGCCGTCCTTGCCCACGGTGGCGACCTGGACCTTGAAGTTGTCCGCGAGGTAGGTGGCCACCTCCTCCGGCGTCATCTTGATCTTGTCGCGCTTGCCGGCCAACGGGCCCTCCCTGGGTCGCGTGTATCGCGCACAGAATAACCAAGCGCTTGCACGGCTCCCGCACCCGGCACCATGGGGGCATGTCCGTGCGCGAGCTGATCGTCCTCGGGTCCGCCAGCGCGGTGCCCACCAAGAACCGCAACCACAACGGGTACCTGCTGCGCTGGGACGGCCACGGCGTGCTGTTCGACCCCGGCGAGGGGACGCAGCGGCAGATGTCGCGCGCCGGCGTCGCCGCGAACGACGTGACCTGGATCTGCGTGACGCACTTCCACGGCGACCACTGCCTCGGCGTGCCCGGCGTCGTCCAGCGCATCGCCCGCGACGGCGTCGAGCACCCGGTGGACGCGGCGTTCCCGGCGAGCGGCGCGGCGTACTGGGAGCGGCTGCGGCACGCCGCCGTCTTCCGGGACACCGAGGTGATCCGCGAGCGGCCCGTCTCCGGCGAGCGGATGCGGCTCGACACCGGCGGCGCCCCGTTCACGCTGACCGCGCGGCGGCTGTCGCACCCGGTCGAGGCGTACGGGTACCGGCTGGAGGAGCCGGACGGCCGCACCATGCTGCCCGCCGAACTGGCCGCGCGGGGCGTCCGGGGGCCGCTGATCCGGCGGCTGCAGGAGGACGGCCGCGTCACCGCGCCGGACGGCCGCACGGTGACGCTCGACGAATGCAGCGTGCCCCGCCCCGGGCAGAAGGTCGCGTTCGTCATGGACACCCGGCTCTGCGACGGCGTCCGGGAACTGGCGGACGGCGTCGACATGCTCGTCATCGAATCGACGTTCCTGCGCGAGGACGCCGCGCTGGCGGCCGAGTACGGCCACCTGACCTCGGCGCAGGCGGGGGAGGTCGCGGCGGAGGCGGGCGTCCGGCACCTCGTCCTCACCCACTTCTCCGAGCGGTACCGCGCCGAGGACGAGCACCGCTTCACCGGCGAGGCGTCCGCCCGCTTCGGCGGCGAGATCACCCTCGTCCACGACCTGGACCGGATTCCGCTGCCGCCCCGCCGCCTAACCGGGTGGGATGAGGGGCAGTAACCACGGCATGGCTGACGAAGTCGACGTCGTGGTGATCGGGCTGGGCCCCGGGGGAGAGGACGCGGCCGGGCGGCTGGCGGAGGCGGGCCTGTCCGTCGCCGCCGCGGAGTCCCGGCTGGTCGGGGGCGAATGCCCGTACTACGCGTGCGTCCCGACCAAGATGATGGTGCGCGCCGCCGGGCTGCTCGAAGAGGCCCGCCGCGTCCCCGGGATGGCGGGGGAGGCGAGCGTCCGCCCGAACTGGGGGCCGGTCGCCGCCCGCATCCGCGACGAGGCGACCGACTCCTGGGACGACAAGGTCGCCGCCGACCGCCTCACCGGCAAGGGCGTGCAACTGGTGCGCGGGGAGGGCCGCATCACCGCGCCGCACGAGGTCACGGTGAACGGCCGGGTGTTCCGCGCCCGCCGGGGCATCCTCCTCAACACCGGCACGGCCCCGGCCGCCCCGCCGATCGACGGACTGGCGGACACGCCGTTCTGGACGAACCGGGAGGCCGTCCAGGCCACCGAGGTCCCCGCGTCGCTGATCGTCCTCGGCGGCGGTGTCGTCGGCGTGGAGATGGCGCAGGTCTTCTCCCGGTTCGGCACCCGCGTCACGGTCGTGGAGGCGGCCGACCGCCTCCTGCTCAACGAGGAACCGGAGTCGAGCGCGCTGATCCGGGACGTCTTCGAGCGCGAGGGCATCGGCGTCCGCACCGGTGTGAACGTCACGGCCGTCGGCCACGACGGCGGCGAGTTCACGATGCGCCTCGGCGACGAGGCCCTCACCGCCGACCGCCTCCTCGTCGCGACCGGCCGCCGCCCCAATCTGAAGGGTCTCGGCCTGGAGCACGTCGGCCTGGACGAGGACGCCCGCCAGATCTCCGTGGACGGCCACATGCGCGCCGCCGACGGCGTGTGGGCGATCGGCGACATCACCGGCATGGGCGCGTTCACGCACGTCTCCATGTACCAGGGGGCGATCGCCGTCCGCGACATCCTCGGCCAGGAGGGCTCGCCCGCCGCCTACCGCGCCGTGCCCCGCGTCACCTTCACCGACCCCGAGATCGGCTCGGTCGGCCTCACCGAGGCCCAGGCCCGCGACCAGAACCTCCCCGTCCGCACCGGCATGACGCGGATTCCCGACTCGGCGCGCGGGTGGATCCAGAAGGCCGGCAACGACGGCTTCATCAAGCTCGTCGAGAACCCCGAGTGGGGCACCCTGGTCGGCGCCACCGCGGCGGGCCCGGCGGGCGGCGAGGTCCTCGGCTTCCTCGCCGTCGCCGTGCACACCGAGACGCCCACGGCCGTCCTGCGCGACATGATGTACGCCTACCCCACCTTCCACCGCGCCATCGAGTCCGCCCTCGCCGACCTTCAGGCGTAGGGCGGGGGTGAGGCGCAGGCCGGATCGGGCAGGATCGGGGGCATGAACCGGCTCAAGGACGCGACAAGCCCGTACCTGCTCCAGCACGCCGGCAACCCGGTGGACTGGTGGGAGTGGACCGACGAGGCGTTCGCCGAGGCGCGGCGCCGCGACGTCCCCGTCCTGCTGTCCGTCGGGTACGCCGCGTGCCACTGGTGCCACGTCATGGCTCATCAGTCCTTCGAGGACGACGAGGTCGCCCGGGTCATGAACGAGCTGTTCGTGAACATCAAGGTGGACCGGGAGGAGCGGCCGGACATCGACGCCGTCTACATGGAGGCGACCCAGGCCATGACGGGCCAGGGCGGCTGGCCGATGACGGTGTTCATGACCCCCGAGGGGCATCCGTTCTACTGCGGGACCTACTTCCCGCGCGCGCAGTTCCGGGCGCTGCTGCAGGCCGTCCACAAGGCGTGGACGGAGCAGCGCGACGAGGTGGCCGGGCAGGGGCAGCAGGTCGTCGCGGCGCTCACCTCGCGCGGCTCGGGCCTGGCCGGGGACGAGACGCCCGGCGAGGAGGCGCTCGCCCAGGCGGTGGCGTCGCTCGACACCGCCTACGACCCCGAGCGCGGCGGGTTCGGCGGCGCGCCCAAGTTCCCGCCGTCGATGGCCCTGGAGTTCCTGCTGCGCCACCACGCCCGCACCGGCGGCGAGCGGGCGCTCGAGATGGCGTCGCACACCCTGGAGGCGATGGCCAGGGGCGGCATGTACGACCAGCTCGGCGGCGGGTTCGCGCGGTACTCGGTGGACGACGGCTGGGTCGTCCCGCACTTCGAGAAGATGCTCTACGACAACGCGCTCCTGGCACGCGTCTACGCGCACTGGTGGCGCCTCACCGGGACGCCGTTCGCGCGGCGGATCGCGCTGGAGACCTGCGACTGGATGCTCCGCGACCTGCGGACCCCCGAGGGCGGTCTCGCCTCCGCCCTGGACGCCGACAGCGAGGGCGTCGAGGGCAAGTACTACGTCTGGACGCCGGCGCAGCTCCACGAGGTGCTCGGCGAAGAGGACGGTGCCTTCGCCGAACAACTCTTCAACGTCACGGGAACATTCGAGCACGGCACCTCAGTGCTGCAACTGCTGAACGACCCGGAGGACGCCGACCGTTACGAGCGCGTCCGAACGACCCTGCTGGCGGCGCGCGCGCACAGGATCCCTCCCGCACGGGACGACAAGGTCGTGGCCGCATGGAACGGGCTCGCCATCGCCGCCCTCGCCGAGTGCGGCGCGCTGTTCGACCGTCCCGACCTCGTCCGGGCCGCCGAAGAGGTGGCGCGGCTCCTCCTGGACGTCCACGAGCGCGACGGGCGCCTGACACGGACGTCCAAGGACGGGGCCGCGGGCGCCAACTCCGGCGTCCTGGAGGACTACGCCGACATGGCGGAGGGCCTGATCGCCCTGCACGGCGTCACCGGCGACCCGCACCACGTGCGGATGGCGGGCGAGCTGCTGAACACCGTCCTCGAACGGTTCGCGGACGGCTCCGGCGGCTTCTACGACACGGCCGACGACGCGGAGCGGCTGTTCCGCCGCCCGCAGGACCCGACCGACAACGCGACGCCGTCCGGCCAGTTCGCGGCGGCGGGCGCACTGCTGTCCTTCGCCGCGCTCACCGCCTCGGACTGGCACCGGCAGGCCGCCGAGGCCGCGCTGGCCCCCGCCACGACGCTCGCCGCCGAGCACGCCCGGTTCGCGGGCTGGGGGCTGGCCGTGGCCGAGGCGCGGGCGACCGGCCCGGTGGAGATCGCGGTGGTCGGCGACCCGGCCGACGAGCGCACGCGGGAACTGCACCGCACGGCCCTGCTGGCGGTCGCGCCCGGCGCGGTGGTCAGCGTCGGCCCGCCGGACGCCGAGGGCGTCCCCCTCCTGGAGGGGCGCGGCCTGGTGGACGGCGTGCCGTCGGCGTACGTGTGCCGCGGTTTCGTGTGCCGGCTGCCGGTGACGACGCGCGCGGACCTGACTCGCGAACTCCGTAGGCAATTGGACTGATGGTCCACTTTGTGGCACTGTGACCTTGATCTCGTGCCCGCTTGGTGTTACCACTGAGTAGCCGGGACGGAACTGACCCGATGCGGCAGGACGGGCGAGGGTGCCGAGGCGGCGGGCCGGGTATCTGGACGGTGGCCGACAGGCTCAGCCATAGTCGTGTCCCGGGGCCGGCGGAGCCGGCAGGGCGACCTTCGAGGGAGTGTGGCAGTGCGCAAGCCGAACCGCCGGGTCCTACCGACGATCATCGGCGTTTCGGTGCTGACGACCCTCGCCGCGAACGTGGCCGTCCTCGTCGCGCACGACGACGGCCCCCCGGCGCAGGCCCGGCAGACCGAGGAGAAGCGCGCCCGCTACGTGGCCGCGTCCGGGAGCACCACCCTGTCGCCCACGGCGGTCGCGCCGCTCGGCAAGCGGCTCACCCCGCACGTGCTCGTGGCGGCGCCGTCGACGCTCCCGGCCGACTTCGTCCGCGAGGTCCGCGGCGCCAAGGGCGTGCAGGGCGTCGAGGTCGTGGACGCCGTGCAGGGCATGGTCGCGGGCAAGCGGATCGGGCTGATGGGCGTGAACCCGTCCACGTTCCGCAACTACACGCCGAAGCCGACCGCGAAGTCGGACGCCCTCTGGCGCAACCTCGCGTCCGGCGACGTCGCGATCTCCTTCACGATGGGCAGCGACGGCGGCGTCAAGCTCGGCAGCCAGGTCCCCGTCGGCGGCACCCGCAGCCAGTCCCAGCTGCGCGTCGGCGCCTACGCCACGATGGGCATCAGCGACGTCGACGCGGTCATCTCGCACACCACCGCGCAGGCCCTCGGCATGCCGAGCGGCAACGCGATGCTGATCAGCGTCCCGAAGAGCGCGCCCAAGACGTTCATCAAGAAGCTGCGCAAGCACCTGCCGAAGCAGGCCAAGGCCGTCGCCGTCAACCCGGAGATCGACTTCCCGAAGGCCGGCGACGTCCCCACCGCCAACGGCCGCGTCATGACCGCCCAGCAGGTCCAGACGGTGATCAAGGCGGCCTACACCCGGCTCGGCTGGCCGTACGTGTGGGGCGGCGAGTCCGAGGCCGAGGGCGGCTACGACTGCTCCGGCCTGATGCAGTACGCCTTCGCCAAGGCGGGCATCCGCCTCCCGCGCGTCGCCGCCGACCAGGCCCGCGCCGGCTGGGTGATCCCCTACAGCAAGGCCGAGCCGGGCGACATGCTCATCTGGGCCAACGACCCGACCGCCCCCGGCTACATCTCGCACATCGCCCTCTACCTGGGCAACGGCAAGATGATCGCCGCCCCCCGCCGCGGCACGGTAGTCCAGGTCCAGAACGTCTACACCCGCAACATGCGAGGCGCAGTAAGGGTCAACCCCCAAACCGCAGCCAAGGTAGCCGGCGCCATAGGTGGTTAAACCCGACCACCGCCACCCAAGTCGCTGTCCGAACCTCAGCCACCGGCATCACGGGTCGTGCGGCCGGAGGGCGCCCAGCGCCCGGAGGCCGCACGACCCGACGGTCGAGAGGCCGTTTCACGAGACGCGCCAGCGGCTCGGGAAACGGCCTCTCGACCGTGACGGGGGTTCCAGGGGGTCGCCCCCCTGGGCTAAAGCGGACAGCCTTGGGCGAGAAATCTCAGGTTGTGGTCTATCTGGGCCGGGAGGTCTTCGTAGGTGGTCTTGCCGTCGAGCAGGCGGTACAGGGCTGCCTGGAGGACGCCTAGGACGGCCCAGCTGAATGCCTCTACGTCCGGGTCGTCGGGGGCGCGGCCCGTCCGTTCGGCGAAGGCCTCGCTCAGGACCGTGAACGTGGCCCGCATCCCCTCGAAGGTGCGACCGCGCAGGGCGGGGACCTCTGCGGTGATGCGGAGGCGGGTCTTGAGGGCGTCCAGGTCGGTCTCGAACAGCTGGGGCAGGATCTCCCGCAGCATGGCGCGCAGCGCGTCGATCGGCGGCAGCTCGGCGGGCTGTTCGCGGATGGCCTCCGCCATGATCGGGTCGTACTCGTCGGTGATCACGACGTCTTCCTTGGTGGGGAAGTAGCGGAAGAACGTGCTCGGCGAGATCTCCGCCGCCGCCGCGATCTGCTCGACCGTCGTCTCGTCGTAGCCCTGCGCGGCGAACAGCCGGAGGGCATGGTCCTGGATCGCCCTCCGGGTCCGCAGCTTCTTGCGCTCCCGCAGCGGCAGCCGGGCCAGCCGGTCCTCCATGCGGTCGATCGCGTGCTCAGGGGACGACGTGCTCATGGTCCGATTGTCGGGCATCGGCGGCGGGGGCCGCATCCCGCGGCGCCCGGCGCGGCATGAAGAGCCACAGCAGGACGGCCACGGCGAGGGCGCCGGCGCCGCACGCGGCGAACACCGCGTCCATGCCCTGGACGTAGGCGTCGCGCGCGGAGGCGAGCAGCGCCGCGTCGTCCAGCCGGCCGGCGACGCGGACGGCGCCGCCGATGGAGTCGCCGGCCGCGGCGGCGGCTTCGGCGGGCAGGTGGCCGGTGCCGACGTGGTCGCGGTAGACGGCGGCGAGGAGGCTGCCGAGGCCCGCGACGCCGAGCGTCCCACCGGTCTGGCGGAGCGTCTGGACGAGCCCGGAGCCGCGTCCGGCCTCCTCGGCGGGGAGGGCGGCGAGCACCGCGTCCATCGCCGGGATGAGGGTGAGGCCGGAGCCGAGCCCGATGACGACGAGCCACGGGACGGCGGTGCCGTAGCCGTCGCCCGCCTCGGTGAACGCGGCCCAGCCGAGCCCGGCGGCCAGCACCAGCAGGCCCACGACCATGACCGGCTTGTGGCCGGTGCGGGGCGCCGCCCGGTCGGTGGCGATCGCGCCCCCGAGCAGCCCGGCCAGCATGGGGATGATCTTCAGGCCGGTCTCGAAGACGTCGTTGCCCTGGACGGCCTCCAGGTACTGCGGCAGGACGAACAGGAGCCCGCCGAGCAGCAGGTTCGCGGTGACCGCGGCGATCATCGCCCACACGAACGCGCGGTCGCCGAACAGCCGCAGGTTCAGCATCGGCTCGGCGGCCCGCCGCTCCCAGGCCACGAAGCCGGTGAGCAGCAGGGCGGCGAGGACGAACGCGGCGACGGACACCGGGTCGCCCCAGCCGCGGACGGGGGCCTCGATGACGCCGTACACGAGCGCCACGAGCCCGCCCATCGACAGCAGCGTGCCGGGGAGGTCGACGCGCGGCGCCGCTGGGTCCCGGGTCTCGGGCAGCAGGAAGGCCACCGCGAGGCCGCCGGCCACCACCACCGGGACGTTGATCAGGAAGATCGACCCCCACCAGTAGTGCTCCAGCAGCCAGCCGCCGAGCAGCGGGCCGAGCGGCAGCCCGACCGCGTTCGCCCCCGTCCAGATCGCGACGGCCCGGGTCCGCTCCTCCGGCGGGAAGATCGCCGGCAGCATCGACATGGACAGCGGCAGGACGACCGCCGCGCCGAGCCCCATGAACGCGCGGGCGACGATGACGCCGCCGGTGCCGTCCGCGAACGCGCCGGCGAGCGAGGCGGCGCCGAACACGGCGAGTCCGGCCAGCAGCAGCCGCTTGCGGCCGAGCCGGTCGCCGAGCAGCCCCGCCGGGAGCAGCACGGCCGCGAAGACGAGCAGGTAGGAGTCGACGATCCACTGCAACTGGCTGGTGCTCGCGTTCAGCTCCTCCGACAGCGTCGTCAGCGCCACGTTGAGGATCGTCAGGTCGAAGCCGAGCGCCAGCATGCTCAGCGCCAGGGCCGACAGCCCGATCCAGCGCCGGGCGTACCCCACGGACATGAGAGTGACCTCCGAATGAGTGCAACTATGAAATGAAAGTAACTCTCAAAAGAGGTCGTATGTCAATCGCGCTGAATGCTGGCGCCCGTCCGGGTATGCGCTGTAATTTTGATTACATGAGTACGAGTGAAGCGGCGGAAGAGCTCCGCGGCTGGTTCTCCGGGCGGCTTCCGGACGGCTGGTTCGACGGCGTGCCCGAGGTCGTCCTCGACCGCGAGGAGGCCAGTGTCATCGGCCGGCTGCCGCTGCCGGCGGCGGCCGCCGAGGTGTCGGGCGCGGAACGGGCCGGCGTGATCGCCGGGCACGTCCAGCGCTTCCGCGAGGAGACCCGCGAGCGGCGCATCGGCATCGCGCGCGAGGCCGAGCAGCGCTTCGGCTACAAGGTCTCCTGGGGCGTCGAGTGCGACGGCGAGCGGGAGATGTTCACCCACCTGTCGGTGCCGGTCATGACCCGGCTGCGACAGCCCGAGCGGCGCGTCCTGGACACGCTCGTGGACGCCGGCGTCGCGCGCAGCCGCAGTGACGCGCTCGCCTGGTGCGTCCGGCTCGTCGGCAAGAACACCGACGCGTGGCTCGCCGAGCTGCGCACCGCGCTGCAGCACGTCGAGCGCGCCCGCGCCGCCGGTCCGAAGGCCTGAGCCCGTCCGGCGCGGCCCCGCCGGCCGCGCCGGAGCCGCGCCGGAACCGGCCACTGGCCCTTACCGGACGGGCCTTACGGCACCCCGGCTTTCCCATATCGGCGGGAGAACTGTCCCCGCCGGGCCATAATTGAGCGTTCTTCCCGGCAGGGACAGGTCGCTCGGAGGGAAGCCCAGATGGGGGTTCGGCGTACGGGAACACCGCGGCGCGCGGAGTCGCGCGGCGGGCGGAGCGAGGGCGCGCGCCGCCGGCCCGCCGAGGGCGGGCGGCTCGTCTCCGCGCTCCGCCGCAGCGGCCCGTACGCGGCCGTCCGCGACGCCGTCTACCGGTTGTACGAGCGCCGTGTCGAGGCCGACCTGCCCACCGACGTCACCCCCCGGCACGTCGGCGTGATACTGGACGGTAACCGGCGCTGGGCCAGGTCGATGGGGCTGGCCGACGTCAACACCGGGCACCAGCGCGGCGCCCAGAAGATCTCCGAACTGCTGCAGTGGAGCGCCGAGGCCGGGGTCGAGGTCGTCACGCTGTGGCTGCTGTCGACCGACAACCTGAACCGCCCCGCCGACCAGCTGGACCCGCTGCTGGAGATCATCGAGAACACCGTCCGCAAGCTCGCCGCCGACGGCTGGCACGTCAAGCCCGTCGGCGCCCTCGACCTCCTGCCCGACAAGACGGCACGTGTCCTGAAAGACGCGGCCGAGGCCACATCCGCCGCTCCCGGCCTGATTGTGAACGTCGCCGTTGGGTATGGAGGTAGGCGTGAGATCGCTGATGCGGTGCGCTCACTGCTCATCGAGCAGGCGAGCCGGGGCACCAGCATCGAGGAACTCGCCGAGTCCCTCGAAGTGGAGCACATCGCGGAGCATCTCTACACGCGCGGCCAGCCGGACCCCGACCTGGTCATCCGCACCTCGGGCGAGCAGCGGCTCTCCGGCTTCATGCTCTGGCAGAGCGCCCACTCGGAGTTCTACTTCTGCGAGGTCCACTGGCCGGACTTCCGCAAGGTCGACTTCCTCCGGGCCATGCGCTCCTACGCCGCGCGGCACCGGCGCTACGGTACCTGACCGTCCTTCGCGGACCACCGCCCCCTGGGCGGACCCCGGCGCCACCCGTAGGTTCCCCATTCCCAGGGAGATCGAGTGGCCACATCCTCCGCGCGCCGTCCCGGCACGTCCGGGATCCCCTCCGGAACGACAGTCCCGGATCGGCGCACGTACGTCCTCGACACCAGCGTCCTGCTCGCCGACCCCGGGGCGCTGACCCGGTTCGCCGAGCACGAGGTCGTACTCCCCATCGTCGTGATCTCCGAGCTGGAGGCCAAGCGCCACCACCCCGAGCTCGGGTACTTCGCCCGGCAGGCACTGCGCACGCTGGACGACCTGCGGCTGCGGCACGGGCGGCTGGACGAGGCCGTGTCCGTCGAGGGGCCGCTCGGCGACCAGGGCGGCACCCTCCGGGTCGAGCTGAACCACTCCGACCCGAGCGTCCTGCCGGACGGGTTCCGGCTCGGCGACAACGACACCCGGATCCTGTCGGTGGCCGGGTGGCTCGCCCGCGAGGGACGCGACGTCGTGCTCGTCTCCAAGGACCTGCCGATGCGGGTGAAGGCGTCCGCGGTCGGGCTCGCCGCCGAGGAGTACCGGGCCGAGCTCGCGGTCGTGGAGTCCGGCTGGACCGGCATGCGCGAGCTGGAGGTGCCCGCCGGGGCCGTCGAGCAGCTGTACGACTCGGGCGGCGCCGACCTGGAGGAGGCCCGGGACCTGCCCTGCCACACGGGGCTGCGGCTGCTGTCGGAGCGCGGCTCCGCGCTCGGCCGGACGCTGCCGGACAAGTCGGTCAAGCTGGTGCGCGGCGACCGCGAGGTGTTCGGGCTGCGCGGCCGGTCCGCGGAGCAGCGGATCGCGCTCGACCTGCTGATGGACGAGGACGTCGGCATCGTCTCGCTCGGCGGGCGGGCCGGCACCGGCAAGTCGGCGCTCGCGCTGTGCGCGGGCCTGGAGGCCGTGATGGAGCGGCGCCGGCACCGCAAGGTCGTGGTGTTCCGCCCGCTGTACGCGGTCGGCGGCCAGGACCTCGGCTACCTGCCCGGCTCGGAGAACGAGAAGATGTCGCCGTGGGCGCAGGCCGTCTACGACACGCTGTCGGCGGTGACGACGCCGGAGGTCATCGACGAGGTCCTCGACCGCGGGATGCTGGAGGTCCTGCCGCTCACCCACATCCGCGGCCGCTCGCTGCACGACGCGTTCGTGATCGTGGACGAGGCGCAGTCGCTGGAGCGCGGCGTGCTGCTGACCGTCCTGTCGCGGATCGGCGCCGGGTCGCGGGTCGTGCTGACCCATGACGTGGCGCAGCGCGACAACCTGCGGGTGGGGCGGCACGACGGGGTCGCGGCCGTGGTGGAACGTTTGAAGGGCCACCCGCTCTTCGCGCACGTGACGCTGACCAGGTCGGAGCGGTCGCCGATCGCCGAGCTGGTGACCGACATGCTGGGCGACGTGGGCGCCTGACACGAGCGCCCGGCGCGGGCGCCGCGCGCATGAGCCGCGCGCATGAGCAGACCCCGGTGGGGCCGAACCGGTCCGCCGGGGTCTCGTCGTCTCAGAACACGCGTATCCCTTCCCTACGGATCGTGATCGGCAAACCTCGTACCGTAGAGTTGTGATTAAGGTCATATTCAGGGCGCCAATAGCGGAGACGTGCAGGCGGGCCGGGCGTTTCGGTGCCGCGAAGGGGGAGTTGACAACGGCCCCGTAGGCCGCATTGGTCTCGTTTCGGTTGCGAAGCGGCCCGCGGACTCCGGCATTGTGTCTCCTCGTAAGCACCCCCGAGCGGTGCCAGGCCGGAGCGCGGCCCCCCAAAAGACGCGCCCCGGACGAGGCGCCCGCCGGGCCCGGAGCCGCACGCACCCCTGGCGGCCGGCCGGGCCGGGGTGGAAACAGCTCGTCCGCGTGTCCATGCGCGTGCGACCGTCGGAAGGACCGCCTTGTACGGAGACCGTCCCGGGTCCCCTAGGCGAGACGAACGACAGAACTTCGGCGACCTCCCGGCCCCCGTCGCGGACGCGATGGCCGCTTTCGAGACGCCGTCTCCCGCCGGGCAGCCGTCCCCCGAGCAGCCCTCCGCCGAGCGGCAGGCCCCGCCGGCGTCCGCGCCGCACGAGGACGACGTGCACGTCGCCGGTGCCGCCCGCGCCGCCGCCCCCGGCGGCGACACGCTCGGCTTCGGCTCCGCCGAGCCGCCGCCCCCCGGCGGCCGGGCCCGCTCCCGGCGCGCCGGCGGTTCCGGCTCCGGCGGGCGCACCGGCCTGCGGATCGCCGCCGTCGCGGCGGGCGCCGCCGTGGTGATCGGCGGCGGCGCGGTCGCCGCGTTCGCGTTCGCCGGCGGGTCCGGCGACTCGGGCGACGCCGCCGCGACCGTCCAGCCGACCCGGCAGCTGGCGGACGCCGCCGCGCCCAAGGTCGACCCGAAGGTGCTGGAGCAGCAGCGGCGCGAGCTCGCCCTCGAACGCGCGTCCCGCGAGACGCGCGAGGACGACGGCAAGGGCCCCGCCCTGCGGCCCAAGGGCGCCCCGATCCCGACCAAGACGCCGGAGAAGAAGAAGGACGGCGACGACGGCGGCGGCGCCCCGCTCGGCGACCCGACGCCGAAGGGCGAGGCGCAGGAGATCGCCAAGAGGCTCATGCCGAGCTTCGGGTTCACCGGCGACGGCCAGTTCGGCTGCCTGGTGAAGCTGTGGGACCGCGAGAGCGGCTGGAACACCCACGCGGCCAACCCGTCGGGCGCGTACGGCATCCCGCAGGCGCTGCCCGGTTCCAAGATGTCGAGCGCCGGCCCCGACTGGCGCAACAACGCCACCACCCAGATCAAGTGGGGCCTCGGCTACATCAAGAACCGCTACAAGACGCCCTGCGGCGGCTGGTCGCACTTCCAGTCGGCCGGCTGGTACTGATCCCGGCCCGGCGCGTCCCGGCGCCCGCACGGGCCGCTGGGACGCGCACAGGCCCTGCGAGGGGCGTCAGCCGCGGGGGCGCCAGCCGGGCGAGCCGGTCATGCCGAGCACGTCGAGCGCCGCGTCGAGCTGCTCGACGGTCAGCTTCCCGTCGTCGACGTAGCCGCGTTCGAGCACGACCTCGCGGATCGTCCGGCGCTCCCTGAGCGCCTGCTTGGCGACCTTCGCCGCCTCCTCGTACCCGATGTAGCGGTTCAGCGGCGTCACGATCGACGGCGAGGACTCGGCGTACTCGCGCATCCGGTCGGCGTCGGCCTCGATGCCGTCCACGCAGCGGTCCGCCAGCAGCCGCGACACGTTGGCCAGCAGCGTGACCGACTCCAGCACGTTGCGGGCCAGCATCGGCAGCATCACGTTCAGCTCGAAGTTGCCGGCCGCGCCGCCGAACGCGACCGCCGCGTCGTTCCCGATGACCTGCGCGGCGACCTGCGCCACCGCCTCCGGGATGACCGGGTTGACCTTCCCCGGCATGATCGACGACCCGGGCTGCAGGTCCGGCAGCCGGATCTCGGCGAGCCCGGCGCGCGGCCCGGACCCCATCCAGCGCAGATCGTTGGCGATCTTGTTGAGGCTGACCGCGACGGTGCGCAGCGCGCCGCTCGCCTCGACCAGGCCGTCCCGCGCGCCCTGCGCCTCGAAGTGGTCGCGGGCCTCGGTCAGCGGCAGCCCGGTGACCCGCGCGATCTCCGCGATGACGCGCGCGGCGAAGCCCTCCGGGGTGTTGATGCCGGTGCCGACCGCCGTCCCGCCGAGCGGCAGCTCCGCGAGCCGCGGCAGCACGGCCTCCAGCCGCTCGACGCCGTGCCGCACCTGCGCCGCGTACCCGCCGAACTCCTGGCCGAGCGTCACGGGCGTGGCGTCCATCAGGTGGGTGCGGCCCGACTTCACCACGGTCCGGAACTCGCCGGCCTTGCGCGCCAGCGCGGCCTCCAGATGCCGCAGCGCGGGAATCAGGTCGTTCAGGACGCCCCCGGTGGCCGCGATGTGGATCGAGGAGGGGAACACGTCGTTGGACGACTGGGAGGCGTTCACGTGGTCGTTCGGATGGACGGGGCGGCCGAGCCGCTCCTGCGCCAGCGTCGCGACGACCTCGTTGGCGTTCATGTTGGACGACGTCCCCGACCCGGTCTGGAACACGTCGATGGGGAACTGGTCGTTCCAACGGCCGTCCGCGACCTCCCGCGCCGCCTCGGTGATCGCGGCGGCGACGTCCGCGTCGAGCACGCCCAGCTCGGCGTTGACCGTGGCCGCCGCGGCCTTGATGTGGCCGAGCGCGGCGATGTGCGCGGCCTCCAGCGGCCGGCCGGAGATCGGGAAGTTCTCCACCGCGCGCTGGGTCTGCGCCCGCCACCTGGCCGCCGCCGGGACCCGCACCTCGCCCATGGAGTCGTGCTCGACCCGGAACTCCTGCTCGGACATGGAAGCCTCCCCTTCGAAACCGCTGCCGTCCTTCATGGCAGCCTGCCAGGTGGCTCCCGCATTCCCCGGGGTGGGCGTTCTCACTCCCCGCCCGCCCCCGGGTCACCTGCGGCCCGGGCTCATCCCTTGTTCAGGGTGTAGTTCTTGCGCTCGCCGGGCGCCCCGGCCGGCTTCTGCTCGCCGTTCACCCACACGTCGCAGGCGGACGCGTCGTAGACCACCGCGTTGAGGCGGGGCTGGTCGTAGCGCCGCGCGTCGCCCTTGTGCAGGGTCTCGTCGCTGAGCACGGTGATCGCGTCGCCGGGCACCGACACGAAGATCTTGCACGCGTCGGTGCGGGCCCGCACGACCAGCGTGGCCGACTCGGCGCCGGGCGGCGCGGCGGCCTGCGCGGTACCGGCCGGGCTGGACGAGGTCGCCGTGGGGGAGGGCCCCGGGCTCTCCCGCATCATGCCGACGATCAGCGCGGTCGCGCCGATCCCGCAGGACGCGACGGTCGCGCCGATCAGCGCGATCACGGCCATCAGCCGGTAGCGGGGCGTCGGCGGGCGGCGGCCGGAGCGCGGCCCGGCGAGGGCCCGTTCGAGCCGGTCGACGGCCCGCGCGTGGCTGAGCCGGCGGGTCGGGTTCTTCTCCAGCAGCCCGGTGATGACGGGCGCGAGCGCGCCCGCGTTCTGCGGGGACGGGGTCGACTCGTTCGCCAGCGCGGACAGCGTCGCCATCACGTTCTCGCGCTCGAACGGCGGGCGGCCCTCCAGCGCCGCGTACAGCGTCGCGCCGAGGGACCACAGGTCCGACCGGGGGGTGGCCTTCTCCCCGGCGGCGACCTCGGGCGCCACGTACGCGGGCGAGCCCATGAAGTGGCCCGTCTTGGTCAGGCTCGCGGAGCCGGAGGAGAACGCGAGCCCGAAGTCGGTCAGCACGACCCGGTCGCCGTCCAGCAGCACGTTGCTGGGCTTGAGGTCGCGGTGCACGATCCCGGCCTTGTGCGCGGTGTTGAGGGCGTCCAGCAGGGCGCGGCCGATGTGCGCGACGCGGTCGGGCGGCAGCGGGCCCGAGCGCTCGATGAGCTGCTCGAGGCTGGGCGCCTCGATCATCTCCATCACGATCCAGGGGCGGCCCTGCTCGATGACGACGTCGTACACCTCGACGATGGAGTGCGTGCGCAGCTGAGCGGGCGCGCGCGCCTCCCGCAGGGTGCGGCGGTAGAAGACCACCCGGTCGTCCTCGGAGAGGTCTTCGGGGAGCCGCAGCTCTTTGATCGCCACAGCGCGATCGAGGAGCTCGTCATGCCCTCTCCAGACGGTGCCGTTGGCACCCTGACCTATTTCCGAGACCAGCCGGTAGCGCGTCGCTAGAACGAGGCGCTCTGACTGTGACATGGCGGAAAAGATACCGGAGTGGCCAGGCGGTCATCCGGGAGACCTCAGGAGGAACTATATTTTCGGCCCAATACTGTGACCTACTGACGAGAAACCGGGCGGGCGGGCGCCCCGCGGCCCGCTGAACAGCTCTCCAGAAGGTCGCCGGAGAGCCGTCAGCGGCTGCCGAACGTCAGCGCCTGCCGATGCTGAGGACGGGCCCGGTGGTGTCGGCGAAGAAGTCCTCGCCCTTGTCGTCCACCACGATGAACGCCGGGAAGTCCTCGACCTCGATCTTCCAGACGGCCTCCATCCCGAGTTCCGGGTATTCGAGGACCTCGACCTTCTTGATGCAGTCCTGGGCGAGGCGGGCGGCCGGGCCGCCGATCGAGCCGAGGTAGAACCCGCCGTGCTCCTCGCACGCGTCGGTGACCTGCTTGGACCGGTTGCCCTTGGCCAGCATCACCAGCGAGCCGCCGGCCGCCTGGAACTGCTCGACGTAGGAGTCCATCCGGCCGGCGGTGGTCGGGCCGAAGGAGCCGGACGCGTAGCCCTCCGGCGTCTTGGCGGGCCCCGCGTAGTAGACGGCGTGGTCGCGCAGGTACTGCGGCATGGGCTCGCCCGCGTCCAGCCGCTCCTTGATCTTGGCGTGCGCGATGTCGCGGGCCACCACCAGCGGGCCGGTCAGCGACAGCCGCGTCTTCACCGGGTAGCGGGTCAGCTCCGCGCGGATCTCCTCCATCGGCCGGTTCAGGTCGATCCGGACGACCTCGTCGTTCAGGTGCTCGTCGGTGGTGTCGGGCAGGTACTGCGCGGGGTCGGTCTCCAGCCGCTCCAGGAACACGCCCTCCGCCGTGATCTTGGCGAGGGCCTGCCGGTCGGCGCTGCACGACACCGCGATCGCCACCGGGCAGGACGCGCCGTGCCGGGGCAGCCGGATCACCCGCACGTCGTGGCAGAAGTACTTGCCGCCGAACTGGGCGCCGATGCCGAGCTGCTGCGTCAGCTCGAACACCCGCAGCTCCAGCTCCAGGTCGCGGAAGCCGTTGCCGAGCGGCGAACCCTCGGTCGGCATCGTGTCCAGGTAGTGGGCCGAGGCGTACTTGGCGGTCTTCAGCGCGTACTCGGCGGACGTCCCGCCGACCACGATCGCCAGGTGGTACGGCGGGCACGCGGCGGTGCCGAGCGAACGGATCTTCTCCTCCAGGAAGGACATCATCCGCTTCGGGTTCAGGACGGCCTTGGTCTCCTGGTACAGGAACGACTTGTTCGCGCTGCCGCCGCCCTTGGCCATGAACAGGAACTTGTAGGCGTCGCCGGGGGCCGCGTACAGCTCGATCTGCGCGGGCAGGTTGGAGCCGGTGTTCTTCTCGTCCCACATGGTGACGGGCGCCATCTGCGAGTAGCGCAGGTTCAGCTTCGTGTACGCGTCGTACACGCCGCGCGAGATGTGCTCCTCATCGGCCCCGTCGGTCAGGACGTGCTGGCCGCGCTTGCCCATCACGATGGCGGTGCCGGTGTCCTGGCACATGGGCAGGACGCCGCCGGACGCGATGCCCGCGTTCTTCAGCAGGTCCAGGGCCACGAACCGGTCGTTCGGGGACGCCTCGGGGTCGTCCAGGATCCGCCGGAGCTGCGCCAGGTGCGCCGGGCGCAGCAGGTGCGCGATGTCGCGCATCGCGGTCTCGGTGAGCAGCCGCAGCGCCTCCGGCTCGACCTGCAGGAACGTCCGGCCGTTCGCTTCGAACGCGGACACGCCGTCGGAGGTCAGCAGCCGGTAGTCGGTCTCGTCCGGGCCGAGCGGCAGCAGGTCGGTGTAGGAGAATTCAGGCATCTCAGGCAGATCCTCGCGCGATTCCGATGGGGGCCGCCTCACAGGCTACGGGTTCGCGGAGCGCGGGTTCACGGGGGGCGACCTGCGCGCGCAGCCCGGCCACCACGCCCGCCGCGACCAGCGCGGCCCCCGCCAGCTCTGCGGCGCCCGGCCGGCCGAGGCCGAGCGCGACCGTCGTGATCAGCGCGCTGACCGGGACCAGGCCCGCGAAGAGCCCGGCGCGGTCGGCGCCGAGCCGGCCGATCGCGTCGTACCAGAGCAGGAACGCGACCGTGGTGACGACGACGGTCAGGTAGCCGAAGCCCGCCAGCTCGGCGGCGGTCGGGACGCGCAGCACCGCCGTCCCGTCCGCGAGCAGCCCGGCGGCGAGCAGCATCGGGGCGGCCAGCGCGGCGGAGTAGGCGGAGACCCGCAGCGGCCCGAGCCGGGGCAGCAGCGGGACGGCCAGCAGCGAGAAGCACACCTCGCCCCCGAGCGCGCCCAGCGAGAGCAGCAGCCCGCGGACGCTCCCGCCGCCGAGCCCGCCCGTCAGCGCCGCGCCGGCCGCCACCGCGCACGCCGCCACGAGCACCGCCGGAGCCGGCCGGCGCCCGTCCAGCAGTGGCCCGGCGACCGCCAGCACGATCGGGACCGCCGCGATCACCGTGCCGATGGTGGCCGGGCTGGTGTCCGCGGTGGCCGCCACGATGCAGACGTTGAACGCGACGAGCCCGGTCCCCGCCAGGGCCGCCAGCAGCGCCCAGTCCCGCGCGGACGGCCGCCGCGCGGGCCCGCCCGCGAAGCGCGCGACGGCGAACAGGATGAGCGCGGCGACCGCGTACCGGACCGCCTGGCCGCCGAAGATCGGATACCCCGAGATGGTCGCCGAGACGGCGGTCAGCGTGCCGACAAGGAACATCGCGGACCCCGCGCCGACCGCGCCGCGCCTGTGTGAGGTGTTCATGGACGGAACGCTAGGGTGCGCTTGGTCCTGCAAACAGAGCCAATCACCATGCTTGACTATGGACCATTACCGGCCCGGTGACGCTCGGGCTCCCTCTTGGCGCTGAGGGTGATGTGACCGACCTTCACCTTCCCCTGGACCGGTCCGCCGGCCGGCTGGCGGCGCAGATCGCCGCCGGTTTCCGCGCGGCCGTGCGCTCCGGCCGGCTGACCGCCGGGACCCGGCTGCCGTCGAGCCGCGACCTGGCACGCGATCTGGACGTCTCCCGCGGCGTCGTCGTCACCGCGTACGAGCAGCTCACCGCGGAGGGCTTCCTCATCGCACGCCGCGGCGACGGCACCCGAGTGGCCCCCCTGGCCCGTCCCGACACCACCACCCTCCCCCCGGACGGCGCCCCCCTGCCGCCCGGCACCCCGTCCCAACACAGCGAAACCTGGCAGCACGGCGGAACACAGCACGGCCCGCCAACGCAGCAGGGAGGTACGCCGCAGCAGCGCGGAACAACGCAGTACGGCACGACAACGCAGTACGGCGGGACGTCGCAGCAGGGCGGGCCAACGCAGTACGGCGCTACTCCGCAGCAGGGCGAGCCGTCGCAGCATGGCGCGTCAACGCAGCACGGTGCGGCGCTCCAGTACGGCAGGACGGCGCAGCCCAGCGGGACGCCGCAGTACGGCACGTCAGCGCAGCAGGGCGGGGGGACGCAGTATGGCGGGGCGATGGGGCAGGGTACGGCGGCTCGGGGCGGTGACTCGGCGCCCGCGCCCGCGTCGTTCTACGACCTGACCCCCGGCCGGCCGGACCTGTCCGCCTTCCCTCGCGAACGCTGGATCGCCGCCGCCCGCGCCGCGCTGCGCACCCTGCCGAACGATGAGCTCGGCTACCCCGACCCCGGCGGCGTCCCGGTGCTGCGCGCGGAGCTGGCGAGCTACCTCGGCCGGGTCCGCGCCGCGTACGCCGACCCCGGCCGCGTCGTGATCATGAACGGGGTGGCGCAGGGCCTGTCCGCGCTGCTCGCGCTCCTGCGGGCGAGCGGGCACCGGACGCTCGCGGTGGAGGACCCGACCAGCGCCCGGCAGTTGCCGATGATGGAGTCCGCCGGGCTGCGGCTCGCCCGCGTCCCGGTGGACGGCGAGGGCGTCGACGTCGCGGCGCTCGCCCGCAGCGGGGCCCGCGCCGTCCTGGTCACGCCCGCGCACCAGTACCCGACCGGCGTGGTGCTGTCCCCGGCCCGGCGCGCCGCGCTGATCGCCTGGGCGCGCGACGTCGACGGCCTGATCCTGGAGGACGACTACGACGCCGAGTTCCGCTACGACCGCGACCCCGTCGGCTGCCTCCAGGGAGTCGACCCCGAGCGGGTCGTCCTGCTCGGCTCGGTGAGCAAGTCCCTCGCCCCCGCGCTGCGGCTGGGGTGGGCCGTCGCCCCGCCGTCCGTCGTGGGGCGGCTGCGCGAGTACCGCGCCGTCACCGACCTGGGCGCGCCCGTCCTGGAGCAGCACGCGCTGACCGAGTTCCTCCGCAGCGGCGGCTACGACCGGCACCTGCGCACCATGCGGCGCCGCTACCGGGCCCGGCGGGACGCCCTCGCCGCCGCGCTGAGCGAGCATCTCCCCGGCGCGAGGGTTCGCGGCGTGTCGGCGGGCATCCACCTCTACGTGGAGCTGCCGTCCGGAAGCGACGAGGACGCGATCGTGGCCCGCGCGGCCCGTGCGGGCGTCGCCGTGGCGGGCGCCCGGCCCCTGTGGTGGCCGGGCCGCGCCGCCGCCGCGCCGCCCGCGCTCGTCCTCGGTTATGCCGGAATGGGCGAGACACGCCTGGTCAAGGCAGCGGAACTGCTGGGTCAAGCGATTACCCAGGGTGCCGGTGGGTAGGACCGACATCCCTGGAGTAGGAGGTTTGCATGAGTCTGGATGAGGCCGCGCGGCAGCTGAAGATGGCCGGCCACGATGCGCGGGTGGCCTTCGACTGCATAGGCCTGGGCGACCTCGAAAGGGCACAGGAGCACGCGGTGACCCTCCGCGCCGCCGCGGACGCCGCCGAAGTGGCCCTCAGCCGCGCCCTGACGGACCTGACCCCCGAACAAGCCCAAGCAGAAGGCGAGAAGGCACTCCGCCTCTTGGAGGATGCGTAACCTCCCAGGGTGTGTTTTCCCAGGGGGTCGCCCCTCTGGGAAAACACAACCCCCTGGGAAGAACACCCCTCAGACTGTGGGGCGCTGCATTGTGGGGGTTTCTGGGGTGGGGTCTGCTGCGGGCCTTGGGTTGAAGCCCTTGGCGGTGGCGAAGACGACCAGGATGAGCACCGTGGGGACGATGAAGGCTATGCGTAGGCCGTGGTCGGTGCTCAGAGGGGCGATCGCGCCTACCACGGCGGCGCCCAGGACGAAGCCGACGTAGTTGAAGATGTTCACGCGGGCGACCGCCACGCCCAGGCCCGTCGGGTCGACGCGGCCGGCGGCGGAGAAGGACACCGGGGCGATCACGCTGAGGCCGAGGCCGGCGAGCGCGAACGCCGCGATGGCGACGGCGGCGTTCGGCGCGGCGACCACGCCGGCCATGCCGACGATGCCGACCAGGCCGCCGATCCGCACCACGCGGACGGCGCCCGAGCGGCGGACGGCGAGGTCGGCGACGGCCCGGCTGACCACCATCGTGACCTGGTAGGCGACGTAGCCGAGCGGCGCGACCCAGTCGCTCGCCGACAGTTCGTCGTCCAGGTACTTGGCGCCGTAGCTGGAGATCGCCGAGTCGGCGAGGTAGGCGACGGCCATCGCGGCGCCGACGACGAGGATCGGGCGCCACGGGACGCTGCGTCCGGCGGCCTTCAGTTCCTCGGCGGTCGGCCCGTCGCCCTCCTCCGCGCGGCGGTAGAGGCGGTGCCCGGTGGCCAGGGACCCGGCGATCCCCGCGGCGGCGGCGATCGCGAAGCAGGCGGACAGCGGCAGGTCGATCTTGTTGGACAGCGACGCCCAGAGCCCGCCGAGGATGCCGGCGACGCTCCACACCGCGTAGAAGCCGGTGATCAGGCTGCGGCCGTAGCGGCGCTCGACGGCGATGGCCTGGGCGTTCATCGAGGCGTCCACCGCGCCGACGAACAGCCCGAACAGGGCGACGGCGGCGTACAGCGCGACGTCGTTGTCGCCGGTGAGGCCGATCAGCGCGATCATGACCGCGACGGCCGGCTGGGAGACCCGCAGCACCGGGCCGCTGCCGAACCGCTGGAACAGGGCGCCGGACGCGACGCTGCCGACCCCGGCGACGAGCGGCACCATCAGCAGCACCAGCGAGAGCGTGGCGTCGCTGAGGTGGTGGGCCTTCTGGATCTGCGGTACCTGCGTCACCAGGGAGGCGAAGCAGAGCCCCTGGACGGCGAACGCCGTGTACGCGGCGGACCGGGCCTGGCGGTCCCGTACGGTGATGCCCTGGGTCATGCGGCCCGACCTCTCTGCGAGGCACAACGTGAATAAGATTCGCGTCAGCGTAGAGACCGGGCGGGCCGCCGGTCAATCGTCTCCCGGGTCGTTCAGTCGATGAGGCGCCTGCGCATCCCGCGGACGGCGATCACCCACATCAGCGCCGCGAAGGCCACCAGCCCCGCCAGGTGCCCGAGGTCGGCCAGCGGGCGGAGGCCGAACACCGCGTCCCGGACCAGCTCCACGCAATGGTAGAGCGGGTTCAGGTAGGAGACCTTCTGCGCCCAGTCGGGCAGCGCGTCCACCGGGAAGAACGTCCCGGCGATCAGGAACAGCGGCGTCACCACGCCGGTGATCACGTAGTCGAACGAGTTGATCGACGGGACCACCGAGGACGTCCACATGCCGAACAGCCCGAAGCCGAGCGCGGTGAAGAACGTCACGAACGGCACCAGCAGCATCCCCAACGCGGGATCCAGGCCGAAGAACAGCGCCACCACGATCGGCGTGCACGAGTACACCGCCGACTTGGCCGCGATCCACAGCGCCTCGGCCGTCACCAGCTCGTGGACGTCCACCGGCGCCGCGAGCATCCCGTCGTAGGTGTGCTGGAACACCCGCCTGATGTAGCCGTTGAACATGCCCGGGAACACCGACGTGAACAGCGCCGCCGTCCCGACGACGCCGGTCGCGACGAAGTCGAGGTACCGGTAGTCGCCGATGACCGCGACCATCGACCCGAACCCGTAGCCGAACGCGAGCAGGAAGAACGTCGGCTCCACCATCGAGGCGAACGACTGCGACTTCCAGTACCGCTTGTAGAGCGCCAACTCGTGCCGCCAGATCCCGCGCACCGGCGCGAACTCGAACCGCCGCAGCCGCGGCGCCCGCTCCACCTCTGCCCGGGTCATTCGACCCGCTCCCCGGTCAGTACCACGAACACGTCCTCCAGGCTGGCGGCGCGGCGCACGCCGTCCGGGCCCAACTCGTCCTCCAGCGACGGCGCGATGGTCTCCGCCTTCAGCACCGACACCGACGGGCCCGTGCGGCGCGTCGGCAGGCCCGCGCCCCGCGCCAGCCGCTCGACCTCCGCCAGCCGGTCGGGCGGCCCGTAGTGCTCGACCACCCGGTCGCCCGCGTACTCGGCCACCAGCGCGGTCGGCGAGCCCCGTGCGATGACCTTGCCGTGCGACATCAGCGCGCACTCGTCCGCGAGGCGCTCGGCCTCCTCGATGTAGTGCGTGGACATCAGCACGGTCGTGCCGGCCGCGCGCAGCCCGTCGATCAGCCCCCACAGCTCCGCCCGCACCTGCGGGTCGAGGCCCACGGTCGGCTCGTCCAGCAGGACGAGGGCGGGCCGGTGCACCAGCCCGCGGGCGATCAGCAGCCGCCGCCGCATGCCGCCGGACAGGTCGTCGACCTTCGTGCGCTGCCGCTCGGTCAGGTGCGCGATCGCGAGCGCGTCGTCCACGGCCTTGCGCCGCTCCTTGCGGGGCACCCGGTACAGGTGCGCGAACACCTCCAGGTTCTCGCGGGCGGTCAGCTCCTCGTCCAGGTTGTCCTGCTGCGGGACGACCCCCATCACCGCCCGCGCGCGCTTGGACTCGCGGGGGACGCCGAAGCCGAGCACCTCGATGCTCCCCTCGTCGGCGATCGCCTGCGCGGTCAGCATCTTCATCGTCGTCGACTTCCCGGCGCCGTTCGGGCCCAGCAGCCCCAGGCAGATCCCGGTGGGGACCTCCAGATCCAGCCCGTCCACGGCGGTGAAGTCGCCGAACCGCTTGACGACGCCGCGCAGGCTGATCGCCGCCGCGCCCGCCTCGTCACGGGCGGCGGCGATCTGGGCACGTTGCAAGGTCATACCCCTCACAGTAAGG
This sequence comes from Actinomadura sp. NAK00032, assembly GCF_013364275.1. Taxonomy (NCBI): domain Bacteria; kingdom Bacillati; phylum Actinomycetota; class Actinomycetes; order Streptosporangiales; family Thermomonosporaceae; genus Actinomadura; species Actinomadura sp. NAK00032. The sequence continues at coordinate 1,916,699 of NZ_CP054932.1, forward strand.
ACAGGGCCGGACACAACCCCACAGGTTTTCCGGCGGCCCCCGCCCCGGGCGGCGGTTAATCTTCTAGGTGTGGACGTTCCCCAGCGCCCGGCCGCGAAGGCCACCAGCGTGCGCGACCTGCGCGCGTCCGACGCCGACCGGGAACGCGTCGTCGCCGTCCTCGGCGAGGCGGTCGCCGACGGGCGGCTCAGCATGGCCGAGCACTCCGAGCGCACCGCCCGCGCCTACGCCGCCCGCACCCTCGGCGAGCTGACCGGCCTCACCGGCGACCTCGGACCCGAGGAGGCGCAGCCCATCCTCGTGGACGACCGCCCGGTCACGGTCTTCTTCGGCCGCACCCGCCGCGAAGGCCGCTGGGTCGTCCCCGTGAAGCTGCCCGTCCTCGCCCTGTTCGGGACGGTCGAGCTCGACCTGCGCGAGGCCGTCCTGCAGCGCCGCCACATCGTCGTCGACCCGCTGGTGCTCGGCGGCCGGATCCGGCTCCTGGTCCCCGAGGGCGTGACCGTGCACGTCACCGGCCGCACCATCCTCAGCACCCGCGACCTGCGGGCCCGCCCCGCACAGGACGGGCCCACCGTCGAGGTCGGCGGCACCATGATCTTCGGTTCGGTGCGCGCCCGCGCGCCGAAGCGGTCGCTGCGCACCCGCGTCCGCGACCGCCTCGGCCGGGGACGCCGCGCGTAGCGCTACCGGGGGCGGGTCAGACCGCCGTGTCGAAGTTGATCGCGCTGTAGGCGCGGAGCTTGGCGAGCTGGTGCTCGCTGGAGATCGTCCGGATCGTCCCGCTGCGGGAGCGCATCACCAGCGAGTGCGTCACGGCCGTGCCCTTGCTGTAGCGGACGCCGTCGACCAGCTCGCCGTCGGTGATCCCGGTGGCGGCGAAGAACACGTCGTCGGACGTCACCAGGTCGTCGGTGGTCAGCACCCGGCCGAGCTCGTGGCCCGCGTCCCGCGCCTTGCGCTTCTCCGCCTCGTCCTGCGGCCACAGCCGGCCCTGGATCACCCCGCCGAGCGCCTTGATCGCGCACGCCGCGATGATCCCCTCCGGGGTGCCGCCGATGCCGAGCAGCAGGTCGACGCCGGTGCCCGGCCGGGACGCCATGATCGCGCCGGCCACGTCGCCGTCCAGGATGAACTTGATCCGCGCTCCGGCCTCGCGGACCTCCTTCACGATGCCCTCGTGCCGCGGCCGGTCCAGGATGCACACGGTCACGTCGTTCGGCGCGGAGCCCTTCGCGCGGGCGATCGCGCGGATGTTGTCGGCGATCGGGCGCTCGATGTCGACGGCGTCCGCCGCCTCCGGGCCGGTCACCAGCTTCTCCATGTAGAACACCGCGGACGGGTCGAACATCGACCCGCGCGGCGCCACCGACAGCACCGCGATCGCGTTGTTCATGCCGAGCGCGGTCAGCCGGGTCCCGTCCACGGGGTCGACCGCCACGTCGCACTCGGCGCCGGAGCCGTCCCCGACCCGCTCGCCGTTGAACAGCATCGGCGCGTGGTCCTTCTCGCCCTCGCCGATCACGACGACGCCCTGCATGGACACCGTGTTGATCAGCTGGCGCATGGCGTTCACGGCGGCCCCGTCGGCGCCGTTCTTGTCTCCCCGGCCGACCCAGCGGGCGGCGGCCATCGCGGCGGCCTCGGTCACCCGGACCAGCTCCATCGCCAGGTTGCGGTCCGGCGCGGACGGCTCGGTCGTGAGCGGGGAGGAAACGGTGGTCTCATCGGACATGACGGGGCAGCCCCTTCGTTCGGTGGTGCCTCGGATTCTCCGGTGACCGGACGGCGGGTCACAAATTGGACCAGACCAGCCGGGAAACGGAGCGTACCGGCACCCGCGGTACCGACCGCCCGGGGCACCGGTATTTGACGGTCCCGCGGGCAAGGGATCGTTTCCCCATGGGAGAGGGCGTAATCTCAGGCGTCATGAGCAGCGACATCGACGTCCCGTCCGGCGAGGCGGCCCGCGGCGGGGGCGCGCGGTCCGCCGAGACCCCCGCGCGGACCTCCGACCGCGGCGCCGCCACCCGCGGCGCCCTGCTGGCCGCGGCGAGGGACGTCTTCTGCGCGTCGGGCTTCGCCCAGGCCGCGGTGACCGACATCGTCGCCAAGGCGGGCGCCAGCGTCGGCAGCCTGTACCACCACTTCAACGGCAAGGCGGACCTGTACCTCACGCTGTTCGAGGACTTCCAGGGCCGCCAGCAGGAGCGCACCCGCGACGCGATCAACGCCGTCCGCGAGGCCGGCGAGACCGACCCCATGCGGCAGTTCATCGCCGGCGCGGGCGCCTACCTGAACGGCTGCCTCGACGAGCGCGACGTCGCCCGGCTGTTCATCTCCGGCGACGGCCCGCCCGGGTTCGACCGCGTCATGCGCCAGCGGCTCAACAAGTGGGCGCGGCGCAACGCCGCGCTGTTCCACACCGCCGACGGCGGCGTGGACGAGGCCCTCGTCACCGTGCTGACCGGCGCGATGGCCGGGGCCGTGTCCGAGATCTCGCTGCTGGACGACGAGGTCGCCGCCCGCCGCCTCGCCGACGAGATCATGGGGATCGTCGGCACGATACGCAACCCCGGTACCGAGCAGCGCTGACCGTGGGGGATCCTGGAGGGGTGACCGACAAGACCCCGTCCCCTGCCCCCGCCGCGCCGGAGACCGCCCCGGCGGAGCGTCCCGTCGTCGAGGTCAGCCCCGGCGTGCACAAGCGGCTCACGACCGGCCTCAGCGGCTTCGCGATCGCGATGGCCGCGTGCCTGGTGCTGGTGCTGGCGGTCTACGTGGTGGCGCCGCGCGGCGACAAGGAGGTCCTGCCGACCGTCGACTACAGCTCGCAGCTGTGGGCGATGCGCAGCGACGCGCCCTTCACCGTGTGGGCGCCCGAGGGGCTGCCCGCCGGCTGGCGCCCGAACAGCTCCCGGCTGACCGGCCTCGGCGCGGGCGGTGACACGCCCGTCGCGTGGCACCTCGGGTTCGTGACGCCGAGCGACGAGTACGCCGCGCTGGAGCAGAGCAACGAGAAGGCGTCTGAGTACGTCCCGCGCATGGCCAACAGCAGCAAGCCGACCGGGACGCAGCAGGTGGGCGACGTCACCTGGACGAAGTACCACCGCAAGGACAAGAAGGCGAACACGCTCGCCCGCACCCTGCCGGACGGCAGCAGCGTCGTCGTGACCGGCACCGCGTCCTACCAGGAGCTGGCCGTCCTCGCGGCGGCCCTCAAGGCGCAGAGCAAGGGCGGCGCGAAGCTCGGGTCTTCGACGGCGCCGACGCCCGCCTCCTGACGGCCCGGCCGGTCCGGGGCCGCGCCTCAGAACGGGGCCGCGTCGCCGTTCTCCGGACGGTCGAGGGCGGCGGCCAGCCGCGCGCGGGCGCCCTCCAGCCACTCCTCGCAGACCGCTGCGAGCCGCTCGCCCCGCTCCCAGAGGGCCAGGGACTCCTCCAACGTGAGCCCACCCGCCTCCAGCCGCTTGACGACCTCGGTCAGCTCGTCCCGTGCCTGCTCGTACGACGGCTTCTCGGCCGTCTCCTTGTCGTCCGCCACCTGCCCCACCCTAAGACCCCTCGCGGTCGGTCACGGTCACGCCGAGGCGCCCGTCGGACAGCCGGACGTGCAGCGCCTCGCCGTCCTTGACCGCCGCCGACTCCCGCACCACCGCCCCGTCGTCGCGCTGGACGATCGCGTAGCCGCGCTCCAGCGTCGCGGCGGGGGACAGGGCCAGCAGCCGGGCGCGGGTGTGCGACAGCTCGTCCCCGGCCCGGTCCAGCGCCCCCGACAGGCACCGCCGCGCCCGGTCCCGCAGCGCCGCGACCTGCTCGGACTGCCGCTCGATCTCGCGCACCGGGTCGGCCAGCGCGGGCCGCGACCGCACCGCGCGCAGCCACCCCAGCTCCCGCTCGACGGCCCCCGACAGGCAGCGCCGCCCCCGGTCGCGCAGCTGCCGGACGAGCTGGAGCTGCTCGCGCACGTCCGGCACGGCCTTCTTCGCCGCGTCCGTCGGCGTCGAGGCCCGCACGTCCGCGACCAGGTCCAGGATCGGGGAGTCCTGCTCGTGGCCGATCGCGCTGACCACCGGGGTGCGCGCCGTCGACACCGCGCGCACCAGCGCCTCGTCGGAGAACGGCAGCAGGTCTTCCATCGCGCCGCCGCCCCGCGCGATGATGATCACATCGATCTCGGGATCGGCGTCCAGCGCCCGCAACGCCTCCATCACCTCGCCGACCGCGTACGAGCCCTGCACCGCGGTGTTCTCCACCCGGAACGCCACCGCCGGCCAGCGCCGCCGGGCGTTCTGCAGGACGTCGTGCTCGGCGTCGGAGTCGCGCCCGCAGATCAACCCGATCTTCCCCGGCAGGAACGGCAGCGGGCGCTTGCGCTCCGGGCGGAACAGCCCCTCGGACGCCAGCACCTGCTTCAGCCGCTCCAGCCGGGCGAGCAGCTCGCCGACGCCGACCGGCCGGATCTCCAGCACGCTGAGCGAGAAGGTCCCCCGGTTGATCCAGAAGTCCGGCTTGGCGTGCACCACGACGCGGGCGCCGTCGGTCACCGCCGGACCGGCGGCCTCGACCACCGCGCGCGGCCCGACGACCCGCACCGACATGTTCGCCACCGGGTCGCGGAGCGTCAGGTACACCGTCCCGCCGCGGGCGTTGAGGTCGGTGATCTGGCCCTCGACCCAGATCCGGCCGAGCCGCCCGATCCAGCCGCTCACCGCCTGCAGGACCGTCCGCACCGGAACCGGGGATTCGGCCGTGGTCTCCATCGCCATGCAGGAACACTACTGACTACGACCCCGAGGAGAGTGATCCGTGACCGCATCCGACCGCGAGCTCGCCGAGCAGCTCAACCTGCGCCTGCGCCACGTCGTGCTGATGCTGCGGCAGGCCGGCGCCGACCAGCCGGTCACCGGCCAGCAGCTGTCCGTGCTGGGCTCGCTGGAGCACGGGCCGCGGCGGATGACCGAGCTCGCCGCCGAGCACGGCGTCCGGCTGCCGACGATGACCGCCCAGATCAACCGGCTGGAGCGGGACGGGCTCGTCGCGCGCGGCCGGGACGGCGCCGACGCCCGCGTCGTCACCGCGCGGCTCACCGGGGAGGGCCGGGAGCGGCTGGCCGCCGGACGGGAGCGGCGGCTGTCCTTCCTCGCCGACCGGCTCGCGCACCTGACGGGCGAGGAGCGCGCGCGGATCGCCGCGGCGCTGCCCGCCTTCGACAAGCTCTTCAGCGGCCCCTGAGACGCGGACGAGCCCCCGGGGCCTGCCCAGGGGCTCGTATGCGCTCGTTCGCGCCCGTGTTGCGCTCGGCTCGCGCTCGGCTCGCGCTCGGCTCGCGCTCGGCTCGTGGCCTCGGCGTCAGCTGAGGCCGTTGAGCTTGGCGATGCGGCGCTCGTACATGCGGATGATGTCCTCGCGGGCGGCGTGCCGGCGCTCGTACTCGCGCAGCAGCTTCACCTGCTCGACCGTGAGGCCGCGCAGGCGCGCGCGCAGCTGCGGCAGCGTGGCGGCGTCGTAGTCGGGCACGGGCAGGTCCGCGGCGATGTGCTCGGCCTCCGCCGGTGCGGCGGGCCTGTTCTCCGGCTTCGGCTCGAACGCCTTCCCGTCCTTGGCGACCGCTTCGGCGGTCGTCTCGTCCGACGCCTCCGCGGGCGCGGCCTCGGCGGCCGGCTCCGGCTTCGCCGGCTTCGCCGGCTTCGCGGGTTTCGCCGGCTTGGCGGGCTTCGCGCGCGGCGCGGGCTCGGCGGCCTCCGGGCTCGGCGCGGGCTTGGCCTGCGGCGCGGCCTCGGGCGCCGGCTCGGCGGGCTCGGGACTCGGGGCCGGCTTCGCGAGCGGCGCCCGCCCGTCGGCCGGCGCCTCCTCCTCGGACTTGGCGTGCCGGCGGCCCAGCGCGCCGGGCTTGGCGGGCTTCGGCGGCGGGCCCGGACGGGCGTGCTTCGGCCGGTGCCGCGTGCCCGCCTCGGCTTCGGCCTTCGGTGCGGCCTCGGCCTTCGGCTCGGGCTTGGCCACGGCGCCGGGCTTGCCGACGGAGATCTCCGCGCCGGCGGCGCGCGTGCCCTCGCCGCGCGCGGCGGCCGGCCGCCCCGCGGGCCGGGTGCGGCGCACCGGCTCGGGCTCGGGCTCCTCGCCGCGCACCCGCTCGGCGACGCGCTCGACGACCTTCTCGGCCGTGCCCTGCACGTCGTCGCGCAGCCGCCCGAGCACCGGCTTCACGCCGCCGCCCTGGGTGATCTCCTTGTAGTCCCTGGTGACCCGGTCGCCGAGCAGCAGCGCCCGGCCGACGCCGAACATGGCCAGGCGGACGGCGTGCAGCGGGAGATCGCGAACCTGCTCGCCCACCGTGTCCCGGACCTGCTCCTTGAGGCGGCGCGGCGATTTCGTCATCGACTCTTCCTCTTCCTGCCTCGTCTGGTGAACTTCACTCTGCCCCACGGGTGCGATCGCGGTCACCCCGGGTTAATGGATTTCTGTCCAAAGACACCGTGGAGTCGGTCACAGCCAGGTCACTCCCACGATCCGGTGACTCGTACGATAGGGGCATGACCGCCAACAGCCAGCGCCGTGTCCTGCTCGCCAAGCCGCGTGGTTACTGCGCAGGCGTCGACCGGGCCGTCCAGACGGTCGAGATCGCCCTGGAGAAGTACGGGGCGCCGATCTACGTCCGCAAGCAGATCGTCCACAACGTCCACGTCGTCAAGACGCTGGAGGAGCGCGGCGCGATCTTCGTGGACGAGACCGAGGAGGTGCCCGAGGGGGCGATCGTGGTGTTCTCCGCGCACGGCGTCGCGCCCGCCGTGCACCAGGAGGCCGCGGGGCTGAACCTGCGCACCATCGACGCGACCTGCCCGCTGGTCACCAAGGTCCACAAGGAGGCGGTCCGCTTCGCCGCCGACGACTACGACATCCTGCTCATCGGCCACGAGGGCCACGAGGAGGTCATCGGCACCACCGGCGAGGCGCCCGACCACATCCACCTCGTGGACGGGCCCGGCGACGTCGCCAACGTGACCGTCCGCGACCCCGACAAGGTCGCCTGGCTCTCCCAGACCACGCTGTCGGTCGACGAGACCGTCGCCACCGTCGAGAAGCTCCGCGAGCGGTTCCCCAACCTGATGGACCCGCCGTCCGACGACATCTGCTACGCCACCCAGAACCGGCAGGTCGCCGTGAAGGAGATGGCGGCGCAGTCGCAGCTCGTCATCGTCGTCGGGTCGACGAACTCCTCCAACTCCGTGCGGCTCGTCGAGGTCGCCAAGGAGCACGGCGCCGACGACGCCCACCTCGTCGACTACGCCGAGCACATCGACCCCGCCTGGCTGGAGGGCGTCACGACGGTCGGCGTCACGAGCGGCGCCTCCGTCCCGGACGAGCTGGTCCAGGAGGTCCTCGCCTGGCTGGCCGAGCGCGGCTTCGGCGCGGCGGAGGAGATCGAGTCCGTCTCCGAGCACATGCGCTTCTCCCTCCCGAAGGAACTCCGCAAGGACCTCCGCATCACGCCGGTCTAGACCCGGCGCCGCGTGGCGGGCGCCGCTCAGTCCACCTCGCCGTGGTGGAGGCGGCGCTCCCCCGTCGTCACGGGGGACTCGTCCCACCGGACGGGGTTCTCGTTCTCCTCCTTCTCGAACAGGCGCATCCCGGCGAGCTTGTCGCGCAGCTCGCGGACGTTGGTCATCAGCCCCCGCGCCAGGCAGATCACGAGGACCAGCAGCGTCCCGAAGAACAGCCACGGCGCGGTGGCCGCCAGCGCGGTCAGGACGCCGACCGTGACGCCGCGCAGCAGCGAGCCGTCGCCGAGCGCGGTGGCGAACACGACGATGACCGTGGCGGCGAAGAACACCAGCGGCGGGCTGACGACGAGCGTGAGCAGGTCGGCCGGGCGCGTCGCGAACGCCGCGAGCGCGCAGCCGATCGCGAATCCGGCGCCGGCGAGCAGCGGCACCTCGAACCAGCGCGACAGCAGCCCGCACAGCACCCCGACGGCGAACATCACGACGATGCCGCCGCGGCCGGTCAGCGTGACCGGGCTCCCGGCGCCGGCCGAGCGCGCGCGCGAGCGCGGGGCCGCGGCGCCGTGCTGACGTCCCACTGCACCCTCCGGAGCCGGCGGGGCGCCGCCGGGCGCACCGCGTGCCGTCGATGAACTCATCGCCACCCCTTCGCCCCGGGGAACCGGCGCCCCGCACCGCCCGGTTCGCCCCGCTCCTGCGCGTCGCGCCGGTCCGCCTGCTCGGGAATGGCCTGTGAGCCGAAACCTACCGCTTCGGGCGCCGGGGCGGGCTCGGCCTCGTCCTCCAGGGGGTCGCCCTCGGCGGTCAGTTCGGCCGCCGAGAGCGCGCGCGGGCTCTCCTCCACGGGGCGGGGGCCTTCCAGGCCGTCCTCGACCACGCCCAGCTCGTTCAGCTTGCGGGCGCTGACGAGCACGCGCGTCTCCAGCGAGCCGACCGTCCGGTTGTAGGACTTGATGGCTCCGGTGAGGGCGCGCCCCAGTTCGTCGACGTGCTGGCCCATCGTGCCGAGCCGCTCGTACAGCTCCTTGCCCAGCTCGAAGACCGCGCGCGCGTTCCTTGAGAGGGCGGCCTGCTGCCACGCGTAGGAGGCCGTCCGAAGCATGGTGATGAGGGTGGTCGGCGTGGCGATGTGCACCCGCCGCCTTATCGCGTACTCCAGCAGGCCCGGGTCGCGGTCGAGCGCCGGGGCGAGGAACGCCTCCCCGGGGATGAACAGGACGACGAACTCCGGGGCCGGGCTGAACGCCTGCCAGTACGACTTCGCCGCCAGCCGGTCGACGTGGTCGCGCAGGTGGCGGGCGTGCGCGTCCAGGCGGACCGGGTCGCCGCTCTCGGCGGCCTGCAGGTAGGCGGCAAGGGAGACCTTGGAGTCGACGACGATGCTCTTGCCGCCGACCAGCCGCACGACCATGTCGGGACGGACCGTCCCGTCGGCCGTGACGGCGCTGGCCTGCTCGTCGAAGTCGCAGTGGTGCGCCATGCCCGCCAGCTCCACGACCCGGCGGAGCTGCAACTCGCCCCACCGGCCCCGCGCCTCGGGCCGCTGCAGCGCCCGGACCAGCGACTGGGTCTCGCGGCGCAGCTGGTCGGAGCTCTGCCGGACGAAGTCGACCTGCTTGGCCAGCATCGCGTGCGACTCCCGGCGGCCCGTCTCGACCTCGCGGAGTTGCTCCTCCACCTTGGCGAGGGTCTCCTTGAGCGGCGCGACCAGGTGCTCGACGGCCTGCTGGCGGCGCTGCAGCTCGCCCGCCGCCTCCACGCCCGCGGCCTTGAGCCGCGCGTCCGCCAGTTCGAGGAACCGCTGGTTGCTGGCGTCCAGCGCCTTCGCGGACAGGTTCTCGAAGTGCTCGGCCATCCGGTCCTCGGCGTAGGCGAGCTTCTCCTCGGCGGCCCGCGCCCGCGCGATCAGCGCGCCCTGCCGGCCCGTCGCGAGCGCGTACCCGGCGACGGCGCCGAACACGGCGCCGACGAGCAGGCCGGCGAACAGCGCGAGGTCCATCCGCTCATCGTGACAGCGCGGCGGCGAAGCGCGATCGCGACGCGCCGGGATGCCGCGGGTCGCCCCGTCCCGGACATTCGGCGGAACCCGCGGAGGTAACGGGCAGTACGCGGGGCGCGCGGGCGCCCATAAACTTGACCGCCGTGAGCCTCTCCATCGGAATCGTCGGGCTGCCCAACGTCGGCAAGTCCACCCTGTTCAACGCGCTGACCAAGAACGACGCGCTGGCCGCCAACTACCCGTTCGCGACCATCGAGCCCAACGTCGGCGTGGTCGGGGTGCCCGACCCGCGCCTGCACACGCTGGCGGAGCTGTTCGGCTCGCAGAAGGTGATCCCGGCGACGATGGAGTTCGTCGACATCGCGGGCATCGTCAAGGGCGCGTCCGAGGGGCAGGGCCTCGGCAACAAGTTCCTCGCCAACATCCGCGAGACCAACGCGATCTGCCAGGTCATCCGCGCCTTCGAGGACCCGGACGTCACGCACGTGGACGGCGACGTCGCCCCGTCCCGCGACATCGAGACGATCAACACCGAGCTGATCCTGGCCGACCTCCAGACGATCGAGAAGGCGCTGCCGCGCCTCGACAAGGAGGCGCGCACCAAGAAGGACAAGGACAAGCTCGCCGTCGTCGACGCCGTGAACGCCGCGCAAAAGCTTCTCGACGACGGGGTGACGCTCTTCGCGGGCGCGGAGAAGGCGGGCATCGACCTCGCCCTGCTGCGCGAGCTGCACCTGCTCACCGCCAAGCCGTTCCTCTACGTCTTCAACCTCGACGAGAGCGAGCTGACCGACGAGGCCCTGCGCGCGCGCCTGCGCGACCTTGTGGCGCCCGCCGAGGCGATCTTCCTGGACGCCAAGATCGAGGCGGAGCTGATCGAGCTGCCGGACGACGAGGCCCTCGAACTGCTCCAGGGCATGGGGCAGGAGGAGTCGGGCCTGTCGCAGCTCGTCCGCATCGGGTTCGGCACGCTCGGCCTGCAGACGTACCTGACGGCGGGGCCCAAGGAGGCGCGGGCCTGGACGATCCGCACGGGCGACACCGCCCCGGAGGCCGCCGGCGTCATCCACACCGACTTCCAGCGCGGCTTCATCAAGGCGGAGATCGTCTCGTTCGACGACCTCGTCGAGGCCGGGTCCATGGCCGCCGCCCGCACCGCCGGCAAGGTCCGGATGGAGGGCAAGGAGTACGTGATGCAGGACGGCGACGTCGTGGAGTTCCGCTTCAACGTCTGACCGCCGCCGCGGAGGGGCTGTCAGGGTCCGGCAAGGGCCGTGACCAGTGTGATTTTGGCAACAGCGGGTCTTTGAGGTGCCGCTGGGGCGGGCGAGGCCGGTGAGCTGCCGTTTTGCCATGTGATGTCGCGTATCGGCCAGTTTGTCGGATTCTTTCGGGAATGGATTGCGCCCGTCACCGCCACCCGGTCACCAAGCAACGACCGAGTCGCGCCGCTTGTCCGGAACCTGGACCTGCGCACTCTTCGGAGCCTTGGATAGGGGATCGTCACCGTTTGGCAATCTTCCCCGTTCCTGTTGAGGTGGATTGCATTATCCACAACCGCGCGCCGGGGCTGTGCTTCGCTGCGATGCGCTGGAACAATTGACGCCCGTGGTTACCCTGGGCCCGAAGGTGGGTTCGGAAAAGCCACCGGAACATGACCAGGCACACAGGACCGCGCCGACCGGGGGCGAGGCGCGAGCGGAGGCAGGATGGCTCGCAGGTCGGCCGTGGGACGCGGCCGTGACACCGCCGTAGTCGAGGAGACCGCGGCGCCCGTCCGGGCGCTCGCGTCCTCCGTCGACCCCTCGTGGGACCTGCCCGAGCGGGACGGCCGCCGCGGCGGGTCCGGCGGCGGCGGCTCGCGGGGCGGCCGCTGGGGCGGGTCCGGCGGGCGCTGGTGGGTGTGGGTCGGGCGCGCCGTGCTGTGGGCGCTGATCCTCGTCATCCTCGTCAACGGCGTCCGCGCCCCGTTCGAGCGCTTCACCGCGAGCGACTCCGGCGGCGGCGCCGCGTCCCCGTCCAAGCCGCCGCGCAGCGCCGGGTTCCCCAGCAGCGCCGCGGGCGCGTTCGCCATCCAGTTCGCCAACGTCTATCTCAACTACGACCAGAAGACGGCCCCCGCCCGCGAGGTGCGATTGCGCACCTTCCTGCCCGACGGCGCCGACGCGCAATTCGGCTGGAACGGCGTCGGGAAGATGCAGGTGCAGTCCGTCCAGGTCGCCGGAGTGGACGCCCGCGACGCCAACAACGCGACCGTCACACTGCTCGCCCGCACCGCCGACCGGTGGCTGCGGCTCGCCGTTCCCGTCTACGCCGACAAGAGCGGCTCCCTGGTGGTGTCCGCCCGCCCCGCACTGCTTCCCCCGCCGACCAAGGCGCAGCTTCCCCAGGGCGGCCTCGAAGACCGCGACACCGCGCTCGAGAACGAGCTCAAGCCCTTCCTCGGCACCTTCTTCCCGGAGTACGCGTCCGGCAACCAGGAGGCCCTGTCCCGCTTCTCCGCCGGGACGACCATCACCGGCCTCGCCAAGTCCGTCACGTTCGTGCAGGTCAAGGAGGTCATCGCGCCGAAGGGAGCCCAGGGCGAGCGGTCCGTCACCGCGACGGTGGTGTGGCAGCCCGCCGGAGGCGGCGGCGGCGAGCTGGAGCAGAGCTACCAGCTCACCATGGTCAAGAAGGGCACGACCTGGCTCGTGCGCGACATTCGCGGCAGCACCGAACCGAACGCGTCATGAGAGGCCGCGAATTGAAGAACGCAACCCCCGCATCCGCCGACCGAGGAAGGTAGAACATCGATGCTGCATCACCTCATGGCGTCGATTCCGCTCGATCTCCTGGCGGCACCCGACGACGAACTCAAAACCGACCAGCTGGCCGAATGGCTCCGCCAGATATTCGGTCCGCTGTTCCTCGTGATCGTCTCCATTGTGGCGATCTTCTTCCTGTTCACCCGCGAGATCACGCGATTCGTGCAATTCATCGTGCTGGCGATCGGCATCGGAGTGATCTTCTACGTGCCGAAGATCATCGAGACCACGGCCAAGGCGATCGCCACGGCACTCGGTGTGGACGTCTCCTGACCCGGGGAGGCTCGGCGCTCGCGCAGGGAGGGGAGTAGGGGCGTGGATCTGCCCACGTACACGAACATCTGGCGCATCGAGAAGCGGCTGTACAAGCTGTACGACCTGCGGCTGCCCATGCCGCTGCCGCTCGTCCAGATCGGCGTCTTCCTCGGCGTGTTCGTGCCCTGGATCCTGCTGCTCAGGCTTGTCGGCGTCCCGTTCGAGTCGCCCTGGCACGTGCTGTACATCGTTCCGCCGGGCGTCCTGACCTGGCTGGCGACGCGCCCGGTCATCGAGGGCAAGCGCCTCACCGAGCTGCTGCTCTCGCACAGCCGCTACCTCGCCGAGCCCCGCACCTGGTGCCGCCTCACCCCGATCCGCGAGCCCCGCGAAGTGGTGATCGTCGCCCGCGTCTGGCGCCGCGCCGAGGGCCCCGCCCCGGTCGCCGCGGCCGAGCGCGCCGCGATCAAGTCCCGCCGCAAGCGCCGCCACGCCGACCCCGAGCCCACCCCGCTCCCGGCCCGCCTGCCCCGCCCCGCGACCGCCGCGGCGCCCCCGCCCCTCGTCGAGTACGCCGCCCAGCAGGAGCCGGCCGCGGCCCCGCCCAAGGCCTGGCGCCGCACCACCCGCGACATCTTCCACGAGGACGACGTCCTGCCGCTCCCCACCGCCGAGATGGAACGCCCCCCGGCCACCCCCCAGCTGGAGACCCCGCCGGGCTCCGGCAAGCGCGCCCTGGCCTCCGGCGTCCGCCGCCCCGGCGCCCCCGCCGAGATCTGGCAGGCCGCCCCCGCCACGCGTCCCGACATCCGCCGAGCCGCAGAAGAAATAGCCAACGGCCCCCGCCCCGCACTGCCCAACCACCCGACCCCGCCCCAGGCGCCCCCACAACCGTCCCCCGCGCGCCCCTCCCACGCGCCCGGCGTCCCGGTGGCAGGCCCCGCAGCCAACGCCCCTTCCCCGGAGCCAGCACCACCAGAGGCGACGCAACACCCAAGCCCGACACGCCCCCTCCACGCACCCGGCGCTCCGCCCCCCGGCCCCACTGCAACGGTCGGCTCCACGCCGGAGCCAGCACGATCCGACCGGCCGCGACAACCAGGCATCACCAATCCGACCGGCCCCTCTACGGCCGATGCCGGCGCGGCAGGCGTACCTGCGTCAGAACCAGCGCCGTCCGATCGGACACGGCAGCCGAGCCCCACCCAACCGACCGACGTTCCTGCGGCCGGCCCCGCGAGCGAGGCTTCGCCCAGGGCGGCGTCGCCTGAGGGGACGGGGCAGCCGACCCCTGCGCCCCCCATCCGTGCGACTGGTGTTCCGGCCCCCAGCCCCGCTGCGACGGGCGTGCCTGCGTCCGAGTCGGCACGGTCCGATCGGACGCGTCAGCCGGGCAGTGCTGATCCGACCGGCGCTCCTTCGGCCGGTGCCGGTGCGGCGGGCGGGTCTTCGTCCGAGTCGGCGCGGCCCGAGGGGACGGGGCAGCCGATCCCTGTGCGTCCCGTGCGTGCGACTGGTGTTCCGGCGCCCGGCCCCGCTGCGGCCAGCGGGTCCGCGTCGGAGGCGGCGCAGGCTGATCGGACGCGTCAGCCGGGCAGTGCTGATCCGACCGGCGCTCCTTCGGCCGGTGCCGGTGCGGCGGTCGGGTCTTCGTCCGAGGCGGCGGCCTCTGAGGGGACGCGGCAGCCGGGTGCTGGCCGGTCGAGCGATGGTTCTGCAGGGCCGGTTCCGGCTGGGGCTGGTTCCGGGGTGGAGGCTGGGCAGCGGGTGCGGGCTCCTGAAGGTGGGGAGCCGGGGGATAAGAGAGTTGCTGGGGCTCGGGCGCCGGTGCCTCCGCCGCCGCCTTGGGCGCCGCCCGTTACGCGGCCCGATGTGCCGATGGTGCCCGGGGCGTTCGGGGCGCCGCCTCGGCCGGTGCCGCCGGCGCCGCGCCGGGAGCCGCCCAAGCCGTGGTCGGAGGGGCTGTCCCGGCCGCAGCGTCCAGCTGCCGAGTCGGCGGAGGCGCAGCCCGTGCGGCAGGTGCCCCCTCCGGCGCAGCAGGTGCCGCCGCCGGCGCCGCCGGTGGAGGAGCAGGCGCCGCCGCGGGAGGTGCGGTCGCAGCCGGCCTCGCCCGTGCGGCCGCGGCCGCTGCCGCCGCCGCCCGCGCCGCCGCCGTCCGGGCCCGCGATCACGCCGCCGGGGCCGGATCACGAGGTCAGCACCGGCGGGTTCCGGCGGCTCATCCACACCGTCGGCGGCGGGCACGGCGAGGTCGACGCCGAGTACCAGCAGCGGCTCCAGCAGCCGTTCCACGGGACGCGGCACGTCGTCGTGCTCGGGTGCACCGGGGGCGCGGGGCAGACCGTCACCGCGCTGATGCTCGGGCACACGTTCGCGCAGCACAACGGGGAGCCCGTCGTCGCGATCGACGTGAACCCCGGGCCGGGCGCGCTGGCCCGCCGGACGCGCAGCGACACCAACGAGACGCTGACCGGGCTCATCACGCGCGCCGACCAGGTCGGCAGCCTCACCGCGATGCGGCGGTACACCTCGCAGGCCAAGTCCGGGCTCGATGTGATCGCGGCGGGCAAGAACCCGCTGCAGGCGCTCGACGACCGCGACTACGCGCTCGCGATCCGCACGATCGACAAGTTCTACTCGGTGACGCTGCTGGACGCGGCCGCCGCCGTGGTCGCGCGGGTCCTGCCGTACGCCGACCAGATCGTGCTGGTGGCGCCGGCCAGCGCCGACGCGCCGCGCGCCGTCGCGATGACGTTCGAGTGGCTGGACGGCCACGGCTACGAGGAGCTGAGATCACGCGCCGTGACCGTCATCAACGGGGTGAGCCGCCGCAGCATGGACGACGTCGAGCAGGCCGAGGCCGTGGCGCGCGGCAGATGCCGGGCCCTGGTGCGCATCCCGTGGGATGATCACCTCAGCATGGACCGCGCGCCGCGCAACGAGCTGAAGTCGTTGCGGACGCCGACGCGGCGTGCCTACCTTGCCCTGGCCGGCGTCGTCGCCGGCGGTTTCACCGTCATGCCCGAGCGTTACCAGGAGCTTCAGCAGGAGCAGGAGGCCACCCGATGAGCGCCCCTCGCGGGCATCGAGCGGAGACCCTAGTGAAACGGGCATCCCTGGCGGACGGGCTTGACGTTCATGACCGTCCGGACCGTGAACACTCTCCCGGGCAGCCCTGCGCGGGCGCCCGGGCGCCGGGAGAATCAGTGCGGGCGCGCGGCGGGCCGGCCGCGGCCGAGCGGCGCTCACCGGTCGGATCCGAGGGCGGGAGGACGGCATGAGCAAGTCCAGCCGGCTGGCCGTCCGGTACTTCGACGACCGGGTGCTGTTCACCGACGGCGCCGCCTGGGCGTACTTCCGGCTCCCCACGGTGTCGTACGAGTTCACCACCGGGGAGGAGCGCGAGGCGCTCGCCACGAACATCACCATCGCGCTCGCGGGCATCCGCATGCAGGACGCCGAGGTCCACCTGCGGATCGCGCACCGGACGTACCCGGCGGCCGAGTGGGCGCTCGCCCTGGACCGGACGTCCGACGGCGGCCCCGGATGGCGGGAGTACCTGGAGGAGACCTACGCGCACGTGTGGGCGAAGGACTTCTGGACCAAGGAGGTCTACCTCGGGGTGCGGCTCGGGCCGCGCGGCATGGGCGCGCAGCTGTCCGGCGGCGTCCTGGCGCAGCTCCTCGGGTTCTACAAGCGCAGCGAGAGCGCCCTCGGCATGCACGACGACGCGATCGACAAGAAGGAGATCGCGCGCTGGACGGAGCAGGCCGAACGGGTCGGGCGCGCGCTCGGCGGGTCCGCCCTGTACGCCAGGCACGCCACCTCGACGGAGGTCGCGTGGCTGTTCCAGCACGCGGTGACGGGGTCGCTGGCCGACCCGCCGCCGTCCGCCGTCCCGCGCCGGACGTGGGGCAAGGGCGAGATCGAGTCGCTGGTCGAGGGCGCCATCCACAACGGGCGCTCCTACCTGCGGATCGAGCAGCCGAACTTCACGGGCGCGGGCGGGGGCGCGACGGCCGCGTCCTACGTCGCGTACCTGTCGTTCGCCCGGTTCCCGGACATGATGCCCTTCCCGGACGGGGAGCCCTGGTTCCACTACTCCGACTCGCTGCCGTTCCCCGTCGAGATCAGCGCGCGGATGAAGCTGATCCCGCCGGCGAAGGCGTCCAAGGACGTCTCCCGCAAGCTCGCCCACGCCCGCGACATGGACCAGCACATCCGGGAGGCGGGCGCGGAGGCGCCGATCGCGCTCGCCGAGCAGATCGACGCGGCCCGCATGCTGGAGCACGGCATCACCAAGGAGCGGCTGCCGTTCGTGTACGGATGGCACCGGCTGATCGTGTCCGCGCCGACCGAGGAGCTGCTCGCCCAGCGGGTGGACGCGGTCGTCGAGCACTACCGCGACATCGGCATCGACGTCGTGAACTCGACCGGCGACCAGTTCTCGCTGTTCCTGGAGTCGCTGCCCGGCGACCAGATCCGGCTGAACGCCTACGCGCAGCGGCAGCCGCTGCGGACGATCGCGGGCGGCATGCCGGTCGCGACCGTCGACCTCGGCGACCGGCCGGACGACGAGCAGGAGGGCTGGATCGGCCCCTACATCGGCGAGACGCTCGGCCGGGCCCGCTCCATCGTGCACTTCGACCCGCTCGTCGCGGCGGCCCGCAACCGGCCGACCGCGGTCGCGATCACGGGCGAGCCGGGCGGCGGCAAGACGACGCTGGCGCTGCTGCTGATCTACCAGATGGCGCTGCGCGGCGTGACGATCGCGGCGATCGACCCGAAGGGCGACGCCGAGTCGCTCGTCGAGCTGCTGAAGGCGCGCGGGCGCAAGGCGCGCATCCTGCCGCTCGGCTCGGCGGCGCCCGGCCTGCTCGACCCGTTCTCGTTCGGCGACGACCTCGCCACGATGAAGACGATGGCGACCGAGACGCTGCGGCTGCTGCTGCCGCGGATGTCGGAGGAGCGCGAGTCCGCGATGATCCAGGCGGTCGGCGCGGTCGCCAACGCGGAGCGGCCCTCGCTCGGGCGCGTCGTCGACCACCTGGAGGCCGCGGCCGACCCCGCGTCCAAGAACCTCGGCGCGGTGCTCAGGTCGATGTCGGAGATGAAGCTCGCGCGGCTGTGCTTCGACCCGTCCGGCGGGGAGCGCATCGACACCGAGGGCTGGACGACGGTGTTCACGCTCGGCGGCCTGACACTGCCCGACGTCACCATCTCGCGGGAGGACTACTCCTACGAGCAGCGGCTGTCGGTGGCGCTGATGTACCTCGTGTCGCAGTTCGCGCGGAGGCTCATGCACGGCCTCGACCGGCGGCTGCCGAAGGCGATCTTCCTGGACGAGGCGTGGGCGATCACCTCGACGCCCGAGGGCGCGAAGCTGGTGCCGGAGGTGTCCCGCATGGGCCGCTCCCGGAACACCGCCCTGATCCTGGTCTCCCAGAACGCGGGGGACCTGCTGAACGAACAGGTGACGAACTGCCTGTCGTCGGTGTTCTCGTTCCGTTCCACCGAACGGGTCGAGGTCGGCAACGTCATGTCGCTGCTCGGCGTCGAGGCGTCCGACGAGCACAAGGCCGTGCTGCGCAACCTCGGCAACGGCGAATGCATCTTCCGTGACCTCGACGGCCGAGCGGGGCGCATCGGCGTCGACCTGATCTCCGAGGAACTGCAGCGTTGGCTGGACACCAACCCGACCCGGTCCCGTCCGGGCACGTCCGAACTCACCGCCGCGGGGGCCGAGGCCGAGGAGGTCACCCGATGAGGAGTCCCCGCCACGGGACGGCGCGCCTGCAGCGTTCGCCCGGCGAAGGGCTCGACCCCGCCGTCCTCGACCGCCCCGGCCGCCGCCGGCGCCGCCGCCCGCTTCCGCGGACCCGCCGCTCGGTCCTGGTCATGCTGGTGGCGGCCATTTTCGTCGTCATCCTCTCCCCGATGGCGAGCGCGGGGCCGTTCTCCCCGAACAGCCCGTGCCGGCCGGCCGACAACCCGGCGCCCGAGCAGTACGGGTCGGGCACCGACGGCCTGATCAAGCCGCCGGACTACCCGAACGAGAAGCTGCAGGGGACGTCCGTCGAGCAGCTGACGTACTACGACCGGTACGGCACGGCCGGGCAGACCTGGTACGCGGTCGACATGGACTGCTCGGACGCGATGGCGCTGATGGGCAACGCCCTCGCCAACACCACGTTCACGATCGTCCGGGCGATCGACCGGACGACGATCAGCGTCTACCAGGCGGCGGCGTCCGACTCGCTGCTCGGCTGGCTGAAGGACACCGTCGACGGCGTCATCAGCAACATCGGCAAGACGTTCAACGCGCGGTACTGGTCGTGGGTGGTCATCCTCGGCGCGATGTGGCTCGCCTGGTGGGGGCTGGTCCGCAAGCGGGCCAGCAAGGTCACCGAGGGCGTGATCTGGATGGTCGCCGCGATGGTGGCGCTCGTCTGGCTGATCGCGCGTCCCGCGGACTTCACCACGCTCGGGACGAAGACGTCCGAGGCGACCAGCGCCGCCTTCAACGCGGCCCTGCCGCAGAGCGACACCAAGGGCGGGACCTGTATACCGAGGCCGGACGGCAAGCCCGATCCGGCGACCTCCCAGAACCTCGACGCGACGACGCGCAACGCCAACGGGCTGTGGGTGGCGCTGGTCTGCAAGCCGTGGCTGCAGGGCGAGTTCGGCACCACCGACCCCAACGCGAAGATCGTCAAGGAGAACGCCGACAAGCTGCTGTGGTCGCAGGCCGTCGACCTGCCGGAGACGTACGGCGGCAACAAGGTCGACCTCGGCAAGAAGGCCGACGCCTACAAGGACGTCACGAAGAACATCAAGGACAACTACCCGCAGTCCTACTCGCTGTTCCAAGGGAAGAACTGGCAGAACCGGCTGGCGGTCGCGTTCGGGGGGCTGTTCGCGGCGCTGGTCGCCGGGCTGCTGATCATGGTCATCGCGATCGCGCTGATCGTCGTGAAGATCGCGTTCCTGCTGCTGCTCGTCGCCGGGCCGATCTTCCTCGGGATCGGGATACATCCCGGCATCGGACGGGTCATCGCCGTCCGATGGCTCGAACTCCTGCTGTCGATGCTGCTGAAACAGGCGGCGCTGATCGGTGTGCTGTCGCTGCTGCTGTGGGCGTACAGCCTGATCCTCGGCGAGACGCTGCCGTGGGGCCTGCAGGTGCTGCTCATCGCGCTGGTGACGTTCGCGGCGTTCATCTACCGCAAGCCGTTCCAGCACCTGTTCTCGGCGGTCGGGTACTCGGCCGTCGGGTCGCGGGAGAAGAGCGAGGCGCAGCTCAACAAGTCGGTCACCGAGGCGCGCCGCAGCACCACCGGCGTCGCGGCCGCCGTCGTGCCCGGCGCGGCCGGCTACCGGCTGGGCCGGTGGGCGAAGCGCGAGGCGACGTCCGAGGCCGTGGCCGCCGGGGCGCAGGGCGATGCCGCCCCCGGCTCCGCGGTCGCCGTCGCCGACCGGCGGACGGGTGCGGGCGCGGGCGACGGCCCGTCGCCGGAGGAGGCACCGGTGCTCGCGGCGAAGCCGCGCGGCGCCGGCGGGGCCATCGCGGCCTCGCGGGGACGGTCCAGGCGGGGCGCGCCCCCGCTGAACCTGCCGACCCGCGCGGGCGCGCTCGGCGACCGCACGTCGGATGGCGGCGGGGCGGGCACCTCCGCCCGTCCAGGCGGCGTCTCGGCCGCGAAGGGCGGGGGCGGCGCGGCGGCCGGCGGCGGGAAGCCGTCGTCCGGCAACGGCCCCGGCACCGTACGCCCGACCTCCTGGTCGGGACGCGGCGGTAGCGGCGGTGGGGCGAGCGGCGGCGGTAGTTCCGGCGGCGGTAACGGCGGCTCGGGCGGGGGCGGTGGCTGGTTCGCCGGCGTCGGCCGCGGCCGCTCCGGTGGCGGTTCCAACGGCAACGGCGGTTCGGGCGGCGGCTCCGGCGGGTCCGGCGGGTCCGGGGGCGGCGCGCCCGCGGCGAACATCCCGCGGCAGCGCGGTGGCACCGGCAACGGCGGGTCCAGCGGTGCCTCGCCGTCCCAGGGCCCGGGCGGGCGGCAGCAGCCGCCGCCGCTGTGGGGCGGGGGCCGGCGCGGCTCCGGGGAGGGTCCGCCCATCCCGTTCTGGCTGCGCCCGGTGGACCGTCCGGCCGGTGAGCCGGAGCGGGACGAGTGATGAACCTGAACGACCGCCGGCGCAAGCTCATCTTCGCGGGGCTCGTGGTGGTGCTCGCCGCCGTCGGCATCTACCTGACGGTCGCGGCGCCCGAGCACGGCGACGACCGGCCGGAGGCGCGGCCGAGCGCCACGCCCACGGCCGGTCCGCCCGGCCCGCAGTCCCCGCCGCCCGGCATCCAGAGCGCGGTGAACCCGGGCGACTTCGACATCTACCGGCTGCTGCCGTTCTCCCAGCAGGAGTTCGCCACGGCGGCGGACATGGCGCAGCGGTTCGTCGCCGCCTACGAGACCTACCGCTACGACGAGACCCCCGACGCCTACATGGGGCGCCTGGCCGGACTGGCCACCGACGAGCTGCGGCAGCGCCTCGGCCGGGACGCGGGCACGCCCGGCCTGCTGGAGGAGCGCCGCCGCGAGCAGGTCGTCGCGCAGGGGTCGGCGTCCCTCGACCAGGTCCGCAACATCGAGGACAACTCGCTCATCTTCCTCGTGACGGGCCGGCAGCAGCTCACCAAGGGCGGCAAGCGGACCAGCGAGAGCAGGCAGTACGCGGTGACGGTCGCGCGGGACGGCGGAGCGCTGAAGGTGTACTCCTTCCAGCCGGCCGGCACCGGTCAGGCGGGTGACACCGGATGAGCCCGCGCCGGTTGCTGCTCGCCGGCGGGCTCGGCGTCGCCGCGACCCTGTTCGTCGCGCTGGTGTTCGTCCCGATCATGTTCGGCGCGAGCCAGTTCATGTTCGGCGGCGGGGTCGGCGGCGGTGGCTGCGTGGACGTCGCCGGCGCGGACGCGCAGCCCGCCGCGGCGAACGACGCGAAGGCCGTCCCGGCGAACTACCTGAAGCTCTACCAGGAGGCCGGCAAGAAGTACGGCATCCCGTGGAACGTGCTGGCGGGCGTCGGCAAGGTCGAGACCGACCACGGCCGCTCGACGCTGCCGGGCGTCAGCAGCGGGGAGAACTACGCGGGCGCCGGCGGGCCGATGCAGTTCCTGAAGGCGACGTTCGACGCGTTCGGCGTCGACGGGGACAAGGACGGCGACAAGGACCGCTACGACCCGGTGGACGCCATCCCCTCCGCGGCCGCCTACCTCAAGCACAACGGCGCCCCGCAGCGGATGCGCACCGCGATCTTCCAGTACAACCACTCGTCCGACTACGTGGACCTCGTCCTGGACTGGGCGAAGCGCTACGTCGGCGGCGACTTCAAGGTCGTCCAGGCGAACGGCGTCAACTGCGGGGACAACGAGCTCCCCGCCAATGTCGGCGCGCTCGTCCAGAAGATCATCGAGTTCGCGATGGCGCAGCGCGGCAAGCCGTACGTGTTCGGCGCGAACGGCCCGGACGCCTGGGACTGCTCCAGCCTCCTCCAGGCCGCCTACCGGCAGGCCGGCCTGGACATCCCGCGCACCACGTTCGAGCAGTGGCCGTTCGGCGTGCGGATCTCCAAGGGCAAGGAGCAACCGGGTGACCTGGTGTTCTTCAACTCCGGCCCGGGGACCTCGTCGAACAATCCCGGCCATGTCGGGATGGTCATCGGCAAGGGCAAGATGATCGTGGCGAGCTGCTCGACGTGCGTGCCCGCGATCGGTGTGAAGTCGTACAAGCGGTCGGACTGGGTCGGCGTGACCCGCCCGCTCGCGCGGCCCGACTTCAAGAAGAAGCTCGCCGAGCTGGCCGCCCCGCAGCCCGGGAGCTGACCCGCCCGGTCAGCGGGCCGGGCGGACGGCGGCGACGATCTCGCGGAGCGCGTCGGCGGCGGCCCGGACGTCCCGCTCCGACACCCGCCCCATGACGTCCTCGTGCGCGGCGGCGGCCGCCGCCAGGCCGCGCTCGGTGACGCGCAGCCCGTCCTCGGTCAGCTGCACGAACCGGCTGCGGGAGTCCCCGGCGTTGGCCTCGCGCGCGATGTGGCCGGCCTTCTGCAGGCGCTGCAGGACGTTGCCGGTGCCGCCGGAGGTGAGGAACGCCGACCGGGTCAGCGCGCCCTCCCGGCGCAGCACGGTCAGCACCTCGAACTCGGCGTCGGTGAGGCCGAGGCCGGCGAGCGCGGGCCGCATGGCCTGCTGGACGAGCATGGCGACGCGTCCGGCGCGCTTGCTGACCTCCAGCATCGCGACGAGCGGCTCGGCCAGCCCGTCCCGCCGCCACGTCGCGGCCGCGACGTCGACGTCGCCCCGGGCCTCACGACACTGGTCGAGCATCCAGGTCGGCCCCGGCCACGCCGACGCGGCTCGCTGACCCCCGGCAAGCGGGCCGACATCCTGCTCCTGCACACCGACACGCTCGGCGTCGCGGCGGCCCGCGACCCCATCGCCGCGGTCGTCCTGTCGGCGGACATCCGCAACGT
Source organism: Actinomadura sp. NAK00032 (assembly GCF_013364275.1). Lineage (NCBI taxonomy): Bacteria > Bacillati > Actinomycetota > Actinomycetes > Streptosporangiales > Thermomonosporaceae > Actinomadura > Actinomadura sp. NAK00032. The sequence goes on from NZ_CP054932.1 coordinate 1,939,783, forward strand.
CGACACCGTCCTCGTCGGCGGCCGCGTGCTCAAGCGCGGCGGGGTGCTCCAGGGGCAGGACGTCCCGTCCCTGCCGGCGGCCCTGGCGGAGTCCGCCGCGCGCCTCGGCCGATAATCCGAGGAAGATCACCGGGCTCGCGTGGCATGCTGATCGGCGTGGAGCCCGAGACAACGATCCGCGTCGCCGACGAACTACTCCTGTTCCTGCCCGCCGCCCGCCGGCGGACCGCGACCCGGGTGCCCTGCGACGGGACGTCCACGCTGGGGCACCTCATCGAGTCGCTCGGCGTGCCGCTGCCCGAGGCCGGGCCGATCACCGTCAACGGCGAACCGGCCGAGCCGTCCGCCCGTCCGGAGCCCGGCGACGAGGTGCGGGTGGCGGCGGTACCGCGCCCCCAGCCCGTCCCGCTCGAACCGGGCCAGGACGCCCCGCGCTTCCTGCTGGACGTGCACCTCGGCACGCTCGCGCGCCGGATGCGCCTCCTCGGCCTCGACACCGCTTACCACAACGACATGGACGACCCGGCGCTGGTCGTCCAGGCCAACGCCGAACGCCGCGTCCTGCTCACCCAGGACCGGGGCCTGCTGCGCCGCCGCGCGCTGTGGTTCGGCGCCTACGTCCGCGGCGCCCGGCCGGACGACCAGCTCCGCGACCTCCTCGACCGCTTCGCGCCCGTCCTGCACCCCTGGACGCGCTGCACCGCCTGCAACGGCGAGCTGGTCCCGGTCGACAAGACCGAGGTCGAGGAGGGCCTGGAGGCGGGGACGCGCCGCAGCTACGACGTCTACGGCCGCTGCGCGGACTGCGAGCAGGTCTACTGGCGCGGCGCGCACGGCGACCACCTCGAGGAGATCGTCCGGGAATCGAGGCGGCTGGTCGAGGCCGCCGCGACGGAGAGGAGCTGATCGCGATCGACCTCGTGGTGGTGGGCGCGGCGATCATCGCGGACGGCCGGCTGCTGACCGCGCAGCGGGCCGAGCCGCCGCACATGGCGGGCGGCTGGGAGCTGCCGGGCGGCAAGGTCGACCCGGGGGAGTCCGACGAGGACGCCCTGGTCCGCGAGTGCGCGGAGGAACTGGCGATCAAGGTCCGGCTGGACCGCCGCATCGGCACCGACTGGCGCCTCAGTGACAAGGCCGTCCTGCGCGTCTGGACGGCCGAGATCATCGAAGGCACCCCCCGGCCCCTGGAACACCTGGCCCTGCGCTGGCTGTCCCCCCAAGAGCTCTACGACGTCGACTGGCTCCCAGGCGACCGCCCGGTAATAGACGCCATAGCCCACGCCCACCTCATCTAGGCCCCACTCCGCCGACCCCGCCCCAACCGATCTGGAGTGGCCAGGCGAAGCCGGCTTCAAAGCGAAGCGAGAAGCCGATCGTGCCGCGACCCGCAAGGCGAGCGAAGACGAACCGGGGAACCTGCCCCAACGACATCAGCCACTCCCGCACCACGCGCGGACCACAAGGCACACGTCCGTAACCCAAGGTTGCGGCGACCGCCACGTTGCGATCGCGTGCGAAGCCAGGTTCAAGCGAAGCGAGAACCTGATCGCGAAGCGAGCCGCAAGGCGAGCCGGAGCGATGCAGCGATCGCCGTTTTGCCCGTGGAAGGAAGGCGCGCCAGCGCCGACCGCCGAGGGCAAAACAATAAACCCGCCGGGGGCTTCCTACCGCGCCGCAGGAAGCCCCCGACGACTGAGGGGGCCGCGTCGCGCGGCCCGGGAGGGGGGTCAGGAGATGCGGTTGGCGCCGGCGTAGTCGGAGCGGTCCGACAGCTTGGAGATCTTCACCACATCGCCGGTCTGCGGGGCGTGCAGGTACTTGCCGCCGCTGAGGTAGATGCCCATGTGGTGGAGGTTGCCGCCGAAGTAGACCAGGTCGCCGGAGCGCAGCTGGGTCCGGGGGACCTTGGTGCCGAGCTGGTAGAGGTCGCCGGTGTAGTGCGGCAGGCCGGGCTTGCCCACCTGGGCGTAGGCCCAGACGACGAGGCCGGAGCAGTCGAAGCTGCTCGGTCCGGCGGCGGCCCACACGTAGGGGGAGCCGAGCTTGCCGTAGGCCTTGCGGGCCATCTTGGCGGGCAGGTCGGAGCCCTTGATGGTCGCGGTGAGGCCGGTGCGGGGGTCGCTGGCGCGCGTGGTGGACAGCTTGTCGAGGCGCTTCATCACCTCGGTGACCTTGGCCTTCGCCTCGGAGCGCGCCTTCTTGGCGTCCTCCCAGGCCTTCTTGACCTGGGCGGTCTTGGCCTTCGCGTCGCGCTCGGCGGCCTCGGCCCGGTCGATCTGCTTCTGCAGGGCCTGGACGGCGTGCGCCTGGTTCTGGACGAGGTAGGCGCTGTCTGACAGCCCGTCGGGGGAGCCGTTCGCGCCGAACAGCGCGTCGGGGGAGCCGGCGATGTAGTTGGCGGCGGCCATCCGGCCGAGGCGCTCGCGGGCGGGCGCGGCCTGGGCCCGCAGGGTCTGCGCGGTCTTGGCGGCGGCCTGCTCGGCCTTCTGCGCGGCCTTCAGGTCGACGCGGGTCTTGTTGTACTTCTCGGTGAGGATCTCGGCCTCTTCGTTCAGCGCGTTGAGGCTCTTGCGCAGGCCCTTCTCCGTCGTCGGAGTGGGGCTCGGGTTCGCCGCGGCGGCGAGGCCGAGCGGTGCGGCGTGCGCGGCGACGGGCGCGGCGACGGGCGCGGTGGCGCCGAGGCCGGCCAGGAGCAGGGCTGCCGCGGTGGCGGTGGGCGCGACGCGCCGCCGCCGGTGGGGGTCCGGTGCCAAGCCGGTGCTCTCCTCTCCACGCACGCCTACCGGGTTAGCTGACGGGTTCGGGCCAGGAGTCGCCCTACGGCGCGTGTCGCGCGCCGATTCACCCCGGGGGTGTTGGGTCCCCGGTTCTCCCGCCGGGCGGGAGATTCGGCGTTCCGGTCGCAGCCCCGGGGGGTGGGACTCCGGACGACCGGATCTCGGGAAGATTACAAAGGATCGGCAAAGTTGGCCAATCGGGCGGGCGCGCGGCCCGGGGCGGCCCGCTCGGGAATGCGGGAGGGGTCGCGGAGCGTAGAATGGAGTGCTGCCGTGTTTCTGCGGCGACTCTCCTGAAACCTCACGCAAGGTAACCCGCATGCCCATCTCCACGCGCGACGACCTCCGGAACGTCGCGATCGTCGCCCACGTCGACCACGGAAAGACGACGCTGGTCGACGCCATGCTCTGGCAGTCCGGGGCCTTCCGCGAGAACCAGGACGTCGACGACCGGGTCATGGACTCCAACGACCTGGAGCGCGAGAAGGGCATCACGATTCTCGCGAAGAACACCGCGGTCAAGCACAACGGGCTGACGATCAACATCATCGACACCCCGGGCCACGCCGACTTCGGCGGCGAGGTCGAGCGCGGGCTGTCCATGGTGGACGGCGTCGTCCTGCTGGTGGACGCCAGCGAGGGCCCCCTCCCGCAGACCCGGTTCGTGCTGCGCAAGGCGCTGGCCGCGCGGCTCCCGGTCATCCTGGTGGTGAACAAGACCGACCGTCCCGACGCCCGCATCGACGAGGTCGTGGACGAGACCTACGAACTGTTCATGGACCTCGACGCCGACGAGGACCAGATCGACTTCCCGATCGTGTACGCGTCGGGCCGGGCGGGGCGGGCCTCGCTCGACAAGCCCGCCGACGGCGCCATGCCCGACAGCGCCGACCTGGAGCCGCTGTTCAAGGTCATCACCGAGACGATCCCGGCGCCGTCCTACGACCCGGACGCCCCGCTGCAGGCGCACGTGACGAACCTGGACGCCTCCAGCTACCTCGGCCGGATCGCGCTGTGCCGGATGTACGCCGGGACGATCAAGAAGGGCCAGCCGGTCGCCTGGTGCCGGCACGACGGCAGCATCGAGCGGGTGAAGATCACCGAGCTGCTGATGACGGACGCGCTCACCCGCAAGCCCGCCGACGAGGCCGGGCCGGGCGACATCATCGCGATCGCCGGCATCCCGGAGATCATGATCGGCGACACCATCGCCGACCCGGACGACCCGCGCCCGCTGCCGCTGATCACCGTGGACGAGCCGGCGATCTCGATGACGATCGGCACCAACACCGGGCCGATGGCGGGCCGCGAGAAGGGCACCAAGGTCACCGCGCGGATGGTCAAGGACCGGATCGACCGCGAGCTGGTCGGCAACGTGTCGATCAAGGTGCTGCCGACCGAGCGGCCGGACGCGTGGGAGGTGCAGGGCCGCGGCGAGCTGGCCCTCGCGATCCTCGTCGAGAACATGCGCCGCGAGGGCTACGAGCTGACCGTCGGCAAGCCGCAGGTCGTCACCCGCGACATCGACGGCAAGCGGCACGAGCCGGTCGAGCGGCTCACCGTCGACATCCCCGAGGAGCACCTCGGCGCGGTCACGCAGCTGATGGCGGTCCGCAAGGGCCGCATGGAGCAGATGACCAACCACGGCACCGGCTGGGTCCGGATGGAGTTCCTCGTCCCGGCCCGCGGCCTGATCGGGTTCCGCACCGAGTTCATGACCGAGACGCGCGGCACCGGCATGGCGCACCACGTCTTCGAGGACTACGAGCCCTGGTTCGGCGAGCTGCGCACCCGCCCGTCGGGGTCGCTGGTCGCCGACCGCGCCGGCGCCGCCACCGCGTACGCGATCACGAACCTGCAGGAGCGCGGCACGTTCTTCGTCGGGCCGACCACCGAGGTGTACGAGGGCATGATCGTCGGGGAGAACTCCCGCGCCGACGACATGGACGTCAACATCACCAAGGAGAAGAAGCTCACGAACATGCGGTCGTCCACCGGCGACGAGCTGGAGCGGCTCACCCCGCCCCGGCTCCTGTCGCTGGAGGAGGCGCTGGAGTTCTGCCGCGAGGACGAGTGCGTCGAGGTGACGCCGGCGAACGTCCGCATCCGCAAGGTCGTGCTGGACGCCAAGGAGCGCGAGCGCACGCGCGCCCGCACCAAGCGCGCCGGCTGAGGCCGGCCCGCCCGTCGCACGAAAGAGGGCGGCCCCGCGGTTCTCGCGACCGCGGGGCCGCCCTTCTCGCGTGCTCAGCTCACTTCAGCTGGACGGTCCCGGTGACGTCGGCGGCCAGGCGGAGCTGGTCGCCGTCGCGCAGGGGCGCCTCCACGCCGCGGGGCAGCCGCTCGCCGTTGACGAACGTCCCGTTGGTGGAGCCCTCGTCCCGCACCCAGGCGGTGCCGGACGGGTCGAGCCAGACCGTCGAGTGGCGCCGCGACACGTTGTCGTACTGCGTGAACGTGGCCGCCACCGGCGACTGCCCGGCGTCCCGGCCGAGCACGAGGTGCTGGCCGACGGACACCTTCAGCTCGCCCGTGGGGAACTGCACCCGCAGGACGGGCGTGCCCTGCTTCGGCAGCGGCCGCAGGCACGAGTCGCACTGCGCGGCGCCCGGGTTGCTCAGCACCGCCTCGCAGTACGGGCACATGAACGCCGTGCTGTCGGGGGCGGGAGGACGCTGGCCCTGGTCGTGCGGCAGCAGCGTGGCCTCACGGCCGTGCGGCGGCAGCGGCGGCTGGCCCCCGTGCTGGGGTCCGCCCTGCGGACCGCCGTGCGGGGGGCCGCCGTGCTGAGGGCCGCCGTGGGGCGGCTGCCCGTGCTGCTGCGGCGGCGGGCCGAACGCGTGGTCGGCCGGCTGCGGCGGGCCGTACTGGTCCTGCTGCGGTGCGCCGCCGTACTGGTCCTGAGGGGCGCCGTACTGGTCCTGCTGGGGGGCGCCATATTGGTCTTGAGGGCCGCCGTACTGATCCTGCTGGGGCGCGCCGTACTGCTCCGGCTGAGGAGCGCCGTACTGGTCTTGGGGGGCGCCGTACTGGCCCTGCGGAGCGCCGTACTGGTCCTGGGGGGCGCCGTATTGCGGCTCGCGCTGCTGCCCGTACTGGTCGGACGGCGGCTGCGGCGCGCCCCACTGGTCCTGCGGCGGCTGCTGCTGGGGCATGCCCCACGGGTCCGCGGGCTGCTGCCCGGGACCCTGGCCCCCGTGCGGCGGGCCGCCCTGGTGGGGGCCTCCCTGCTGCGGAGCGCCGTGCTGAGGCTGCCCGTACTGGCCGGGCGACTGCTGGGGCCCGGGTGGCGGCCCCCACTGGTCCGGCTGCTGCGGCTGCGGCGGGCCCCACTGGTCGGGCTGCTGCCCGGGAGGCGGACCCTGCTGGTGCTGCGGGGACTGCTGCCCGTACGGATCGTGCGGCTGCGGAGCGCCGTACTGCGGCTGGCCGTGCTGCGGGCCGCCGCCGTACTGGCCGCCCGGCGGCTGCTGGTCGTCGTACCCGCCCGGCCCCTGCCGGTGGGCACCGCCTCCGCCGCGCGCCAGGTTGGCCCCGCAGTTCATGCAGAGCAGGTCGCCCTGCTGGTGCGGCTCACCGCAGACAGGACAGTTCAAGGTCGCCATGACACATCCCCCGAGCGCACCCCGGCGCGGTCGAGCCTCGACGTCAGGTGCTCCATGTCACCCCTTCGCGGGATCCCGATGTAGTACACCCGCCTTCCCTCCGGCCCTTCGTCCACGGACACCTGCACTCGGGGCCCTGTTCCTTCTCCAGTGTTCCCGACGTCGGCCAGTGCCCCGTACCGCCGCCGTCCGAGCGGAGACAGCGGGACGACGCGCTGGTTGGCCGACCCCCTCCAGAGTAGGGAGCCGTCGCCGGAGTGTCGCCCCCCCGGATTGAGCCGGTCGACGTACGGTCCGGTGATCACCGCGTCGCACATGTCCAGGATCTCGCGCGTCTCACCGCTTCGGCAGAGCCGAGAGTAGACATATCCGCTGTATACCAATATGTCCAACGCAATCGTCTCACGGTCGAGGGTGTCCCGCCACGCGTGGATACCGCGCAGCAGGGCCCCCAGCGCGGCCGGCTGCTGGAACGGCTCACCACCGGAGATGGTGATCCCGTCGACCGGTCCGGGCAGGGACGCGAGCCATCCTAAAACGGTCTGGACGGGCACCGCGCGCCGCGGGTCGGCGTCCCAGGTGTCCCGCGACAGGCAGCCGTGACAGTGCAGCGTGCAGCCCTGCGTCCAGATGCCCGCGCGGATTCCGGGGCCGAGTGTGGTCACGGGATAGTGCGCCTTGGCGAGCAGCAGCGCCTCGCCGCCGCCACTCGCGCCGGCACCGCCGTCGCCGGTCACTGGAGGTCCAGGTGGACGATGCTTCCCTCGCGCCGGATCGCCGTCACGGTGACCTTCTCGTCCGGCACGAGCTCCCGGTCGAACAGCGCGCGCGCCAGCGGGTTGACGAAGTGCGACTCCAGCGCCATGCCGATGCCGCGCCCGCCCTTGTCCAGCTCCTCGGTGCACCATTCGCGGAGCGTCGTCAGGGCCTCGCCCTTCACGGCCAGGGAGAGCCGGTGCTCCTCGGTGACCCGCCGGCAGATGTTCGCGAACTGCAGGTCGAAGATCTTGTGCGCGGCCTCGGCGGAGATGAAGTCGAACACCACGATGTTGTCGCCGAACCGGTTGAGCAGCTCCGGCCGGTTCAGCACCTCGGTGAAATGGTCGGCGACCGCGCCCTTGATGCGCTGCTCGACCTCGTCGTACGACATCCCGGGTGTGATGTTCTGCACACGGTCGGCCGAGGCGAGGGGGAAGGCGTCCCGGGTCGTGAGGTCCCGCCCGGGGACGTACATCCCGAGGTTCGAGGTGAAGATCAGGATCGACTCGGAGAAGTGCACGGTGTTGCCGCGGCCGTCGGTGAGCCGGCCGTCCTCCAGGATCTGCAGGAACTTGTCCAGGATCCGCGGGTGCGCCTTCTCGATCTCGTCGAACAGGATGACCCGGAACGGGTCCTCGCGGACGGCGTTGGTCAGCTCGCCGCCCGCCTCGTGCCCGACATAGCCGGGCGGCGACCCGATCAGCCGGTCGCCGGACCCCTCGCCGGAGAACTCGCTCATGTCGAAGCGCAGGTAGGCGGACTCGTCCCCGAACACCAGCTCGGTGATCGACTTCGCCAGCTCCGTCTTGCCGGTGCCGGTCGGGCCGGCGAAGAACAGCACGCCGCGCGGCCGGCTGCCGGACCGGGTCGCCTGCGCCCCCGACAGCCCGAGCACGGCCCGCTTCAGGATGTCGAGGGTCTTGGTGACGGCCTGCGGCTGCCCGATCACCCGCTCCGGAACGCGCTTCTCGCCCTCCAGCACCCGGCGGCGCAGATGGCCGCGGCTCCACGGGTTGTCGAGCACGCCGAGCTTGTAGGTGCGCACCGCGTCCGGCAGGTCGGCGAGGCCGACGCCCCGCTCCTTCGCCAGCCGCGTCACCTCGATCATCGACTGCAGGGTCAGCCCGTCGGCCTGCTCGGCGAACGCGTCGCAGGCGGCCGCGGCGGCTTCGTCCGCCCCGATGTCGGTGACCCCGAACGCGCGGGCCAGCAGCCGCGCCGTCTCCTGCCGGTCGCCGAGGTGCGGGCGCGGGATCGTGATCTCGCGGATGTTCTCGTTGTCGGCGGTCAGCCACGGCGGCAGGTCGCCGGGCCGCTCCACCAGCCACAGGACGGGGTTGTAGAGCGGCTTCGGGCGCGGCCCCGACACCCGGACCGGCCGCGCGCCGCGCGACAGCTTCGCGCAGAACCGGAAGAAGTCGCGCTCGGCGGGCTCCAGGTCGGTGGGCGTGCGGGCGATCCGGGACGCCGAGTCGATCACGAACGCGGCGCGGACGTCCTCCTTCGGCCGGGCGACCGCCGCCAGGTACCGGGTCAGCCCCTCCAGCGACGGCTTGTCGTCCGCCTTGACCTTGCCGAGCAGCCGTTCGGCCGCGCGCGTCGAGTCGTCGTCCTCGGCGCCGGGGATGATCTGCAGCCCGTCCACCGGGTCGTAGACGGCCATGAAGGACGCGCCGCTGGAGCGCAGCGCCTCCCACAGCAGGGCGCGCAGCGGGAGCAGCCCCGTCGGCGCGCCGCCCTCCTCCGGCGGGGTGAGGAAGCTGTCGTGCAGGTTCCCCGACAGGACGTACTGGGAGTGCACGGAGAGGGTCGCGTCGAGCTCGCGGATGAACGGCGGCCAGCCCAGCAGCCGCCCGCCGAGAGTCGGCGAATCAATGCTCATGTGTTGGTGCGCCCCCACTCCGTTCCAGGCCCCCGGGCATCTCAGGTATGACGCTCGCGGTGGCGCTCACGTTGCCCGGCTCGCCCCCTAGTCTGCCGTGACCGCGCCGAAACCGGCAGCTCACGCACCCCCGGCTCCAGTCGCCAGGCGACCTCGGAGCGGATCCCCGCGTCCGCCAGCCGGGCCCGCGCCGCCTCGAACGCCGCGCACCACTCCTCCTCGCGCTCGACGTCCACCCGCCGGTCGTCCTCGCTCTCGGCGGGCCGCTCGCGCACCATCGACGCGCGGACGTGCGCCGCGTCGTCGACCCGCATCCGGACGCTGTGGTCGGGCCAGGCGCCCTTCGTCAGCGTCACGGTGCCGTCCTCGGCGGTGAGCGTCTCGAACCCGGCGTGGACCTCGTACCCCATGTCCTCGAACGCGGTGGTGATCGAGTCGAGGACGTACCGGCGCTCCGCCTCGGCCTGCGCTGCGGCGTCGCGCTCGGCGGCCAGCCGCCGCTCCTCGGCCCGCAGCTCCTGCGTGCGGCGGTTGGCGGCCTGGATCCGCAGCCGGACCTCCTGCAGGACGCCCTCGGCCTCCTCCGCCGTCCCGGCCCCGGCGAGCAGCGCCGCCGCCTCCGCCACGGCCCGCCGCTCGGCGTCCGCGGCGTCCGGCAGCAGCCGCGCCATGATCCGTTCGAGGTTCCGCCGGACGTCCTCGCCGGTGGCGGGCGGCGGCGCGCTCGGCGCGGCGTCGGTCGCCAGGCCCTCGGCGGGGGCGGCGAAGAGCTGGGTGCTGACCTGCGCGGCCAGATGCTCGGACAGCTGCCGCTCGGCCTCGTCCAGGGCCCGGTCGGTGGCCGCGCACCACGCGGTCAGCTCCGCGGTGCCCCGGTGCTCGTCCGGGGTGAGCCGCTCGGGCAGCGGCACCTCCGCGCCGAGCTTCGCGCGGGTCTCGGCGAGCGCGGCGATGCGCGCGTTGCGCTCCACGACCTCGCGCAGCGCGCGCTCCTGCGACTCGACCTCGGCGAGCGCCGCCGCCCGCGCCTCGGCCCGCCCCGCGGCCAGGGCGGCGAGCGCCTCCGCGCCCCGCCCGGCCAGCCCGGCGCCGCGCCCGAGCACCCGGTTCATGCCGAGGCTGAGGACGACGGCCGCGTCCAGCGCGATGTCCGCGTCGATCCCGCTGCTCACGAAGCTCCTCCTGCGATGGTGCGTGCCTGCCGCCAGCGGTGCAGCCGGACCCCCGCCGCGACGGCGTGCGCGGCGGGGACGGCGATGAGGACCAGGAGCCACAGCAGGCTCGCGACGGACGTCAGCGCCGCGAGCAGGAGCAGCAGGAGGAGCAGCGGGACCGTCGTCGCGAGGAGCAGCAACCCGCAGCCGCGCCGCCCGGTCTGCCGCGCGGCGCCCGACATGGTCTGGGACGCCTTAGAGAGCCCGCGGCTGCTCGCCCCCAAAACGCCAGACACCATCGCCCACGGGCCGTGGGGGAGGTAGTCGCCGCCCTGCGCGCGCGCCAAGAGCACTTCGCTGCCGCACTGCACCGCCCAGGCGAGCACCGACACGACGGCCAGCGCGCCGAAGGAGAAGCCGGACGACGAGCCGTGCAGGCCGACGGACGTGGTGCCGTCGTCGGAGCCCCCACCGGAGAGCGAACCGACCACCCAGCTGCCCAGCAGCCAGAAGAGCAATATGGGCAGCGTCCACAGGACGGCCTTGGACGTGGCCGCATTGCGGCCAGCGAGGCGCTGACGTTCTCGGTCTGCCCACTGCGCCTTGAGCGCCTCGTTCCGCTGCTCGGCGGTGTACCGGTCGCGCGTCCGGGACTCGCTCTCCGCGACGGCCTCGGGCGCGGCGCGCGTCACCGCGAGGAGCCGCAGCGGATCGTCGCCCGCGCCGTCCGCGATCCAGGTGAACCACGGCGCCGGATCCGTCACCGCCGCGCGGGCCCGCGCCGCGCCCTCCGCGATCAGCCGGTGCGCCTCCGCCGGACGCGCCGCCAGCGCGAGCAGCGTCAGCAGCACGGCGGGCGGCTCCTCCGCCTCCGCGTCGGGCAGCCGCCGCGCGGCCCCGGCCGGTGTGGCGTCCTGGCCGCGCAGCCAGTGGACGAGGTCGTTCCACGCCGCGACATGGGCGCGCCACTGGTCGTCGACCCGCGCCAGCTCTGCGGCGCCCTCGAAGCCGGCGAGCACCGGCAGCAGGCGGTGCTCCCACAGCGCCCGGCCGATGAGGCAGGCGGTGCGGTGGTCGCCGTGCCGCGGGTCGCCGGCCAAGGCGGCGAGGCCAGGCAGGTCGTCGGCGGTCACCCGGCGGCCGAGGAAGTGCGGCGGGAGCGCCGGATCCAGCCACCGCACCAGATGAAGCAGCTTCACGTCCGGCGGCAGCCGCGTCATGAGGTAGCCGTCGACCAGGTCGATGCGGCTGTCGTCCGGTGCGTCCGCGAGCCATTCGCGCAGGCTCCGCCACGCCTCGCCCGACTCGCCGCGTCCGAAGAAGTACTGCGCGGCGTGATCCCAGTTCTCGACGAGCGCGCGCGCCAGCTCGTCCCTGCGCGTGTAACGGCGGCCCTTGAAAGGAAGGCCGTCGCCCGGTTCGGCCTGGGCGCTCTCCTCCGCAACCGGTGGCGAGCCCCCGTCCAGCCACTCCTGGACCTGCCCGCCCGTCCACCTCTTGCGCGGATCCCGGGTCAGCAGCCCGCGGCACAGCAGACGCAGTCTGGGGTCGGGGACGTCGTCGGCGCTCACCGGGCGCGTCGCCAGATGGTCGACCACCACGGTCTCGCTCAGCCCCTGGAACGGCGCCCGCCCCGTCGCCAGCTCCTTGACGATCATGCCGAGCGACCACCAGTCGCGGGCCGGGGACACCTGCCCCGACAGCGACTCCGGGGCCGCGTACGCCAGCGTCCGCGACGACGACGCGAACACCACGCTCTGGTCGAGGACCTTGCTCAGCCCGAAGTCGGCGATCGCCAGCCGCAGCGGCTCGGCCCCCAGCACGAGGACGTTCTCGGGCTTGAGGTCCCGGTGCACGATCCCGGCCCGGTGCAGCGCCGTGAGCCCCGCCGCGAGCTGCGCCGCGACATCCGCGGCGGCGTCGCCGGGCAGCGGCCCCGCCTGCATGAGCGCCCGCAGGTTGCCGTCCGGGACGTACGGGGTGATCTCGTAGTCGCGCCCGTCCGCGTGCCCGGTCTCCAGGATCCGCAGGACGTGCGGCGAGTCCAGCGCGGGCAGCTTCGCCCACACGTCCCGGTCGGCGCGGTAGCCGCGGCGGAAGATCTTCACCACGTACTCGTCGCCAGCGCCGTCCCGCACGAGCAGCAGGTCGGACTCGGCGCCCTGCACGGGCAGCTCCGCCACCGTCGCGTACCGCTCGGCGAGCACCGCCGGCAGCCGCATCAGCGACTCGCCGGCCGCCGTCCCGTCCCGCCGCGTCTCACCCGGCGGCCGCGGCCCGGGCACCCGCGCGTCGTCGCGCCGCGTCGCCCCGGCGTCCCGCCGCGTCTCGCCCGGCACCCCGCCGCCGGGACCGGCCCCGTCGAACTCGCCCACCAGCCGTCCCGTCTAGACCTTGTCCTTGATGACCCGCAGATATTCGGCCTGCTTGAACCGCACCACCACCGCCTCCATGAGGATCCGGACGAACAGCATCTGGAAGAACCAGATCAGCGGCGTGGCGATGATCAGCAGGAGGGCCACCGCCCAGTAGAAGTCCATCGAGATGATCCAGATCGCGAACCCCACGATGGCGAGGCATTCGAGCGTGACCATCACCATGGACAGGGCGTAGAAGAGCTTGAGCAGTTTCGGGGTCACCAGCGAATCGAAGTTGGCGTCCAGGAGTGCTCCGAGCAGGCCCTTGTCGGTCCGCTCGGGCGGAAGCCACCCCTGCTGCCCCTGCTGCCCCTGCGGGGCCGCTCCGGGGGCGCCGGGCGCGGGCTGGCGCGGGCCGGGGACGGGCGCCGGCTGCTGCGGACCGGGCGGAGGACCGTACGGTCCCCCCGGCGGGCCGGGGGCCTGCGAGCGCGGTGGGTGACCGGGGTCCGAAGGATTCGTCATTCGCCGTCGTCTCCAGTGTGGGGCCTACAGACAGACTCTAGAGCCTGACGCGGCCGCCCGCCCGGGACGGAAGGCACCGCTCACCGGGCGTGCCGCGGCTCTCCCGGACACCGCCCCCGCCTCCGCCGCGCGACGGCCGCCGCGCGTACGGGGACGCCAAGGCCTGTGAACGGCGGAAGTTTGAACAGGTCATGGTATTGGCGTCCATTGTTGGCGGGCCAGGGTCTGTGGGCTCATTCCGCTGCACGACCTTTGGGTCCAGTGGCTTATTTATGCCCTCTCATCTGCTGGTTTGTCATTTATTTCGTTCTGGGACGGCAGAAGTTCACCCAGCGGAACGCCGCTCCTCGGGCAAATCTGAGGGTTTATCAGGTAACTTCCACCATGTATGTCGGATCGGTTGTACTAATTCTTGGTATCGGTGTATTTCGATGGTTATCGTGCCCGGCGGTGCCGAAGGTCCGGTTCGGTGGGAACGGGTGGACGGTGCCGGGCGTCCCGCACGGCCGGCGGAGGATGTGGTGAGGCGCGTGACCGACGGGGACCCCTCGTGACCCTGGTCATGCTCATCGGCGACGTGCCCGGCCTCGGCGTCATGCGCGGCGTCGCGGCCGAGCGGTCGCCGGCCGGGTTCTCCCCGCTGTCGGACGAGGGACTGGGCTTCACCGCCCGCATCGAGCGGGCCCTGGCCGAGCACGGGGCGGTGCTCGCCCTCTACCCGTCCTGGCGGGCGGACGCGGCGGACCGGCTGCTGCGCGTGGCCCGCGCGTCGCTGCGGACCCGGCGCCTGGCCGCCGTCCCGCTCGATCTTCCGCCGCTCGCGCTGTCGCTGGTGGCGGACCAGCTGGCCTTCCTCGCCCCCCATGTCGGCCCGGGGACGCTGGCCACCGTCGCGCCGCGGCTCGGCGCGGAGATCGCCGCCGGGGCGCGGGTCGGCAGTGTCGCGCGGCTGGAGCACGTCCCGACGGGCTTCGGCGACCACGTCGCCTCCTACCTGCCGGGCACCGAGTTCCTGGTCACCGCCGCCCCGCGCCCCGGGGTCCGCAGGATCACCGGGGGCGCGGTGCCGCCCACCGGGTTCGTGCCGCGGCCGCCGGTGGTCGTGCTCACGGCCGAGCACGGCGGTGACGGCGGCTGGGTCCGCGAGCGGCTCGGGCCGTCCCTCGGGGCGGTCTCGGTGACCGCGGTCGACGACCAGCCGCTCGGCGCCGCGTACTGGCGCGCGAGGCGGTACGTGGAGTTCGTCGCGTTCAGCGGGGACAGCCGCGTCCTGCAGTCGGTCGTGCGGGCGGCCGACTGCGAGCCCTGCCCCTGGTGCGGTGAGCCGGTCGGCGCGCTGGTCTGCCCCTTCTGCACGATGGTCCAGCCCCGCAGGGCGGCGCCGCCGGAAACGGCATCGGCGGGCACCGTCCCGCCGGCGGCCGGGGAGCCGGAGGCGCACCGGGCACCGGCGGCCCGCGCCGGGCCGCCGCCCGGTCCGCTCGTCACCGCGCCGCCCTGAACCGGGGAGGACGCCCCCGCCCGCGTCGACGCGCCGGCGGATCACCCGGAACGCCCCGACTCGTGATCGAACGGAGTCACATGAACCCCCGACAGCGCCGCGGCGTGCTGCTCATGATCCTCGCGGCGGTGGGCGCCGTGACGGTGTTCGTGTCCGTCCTCGGCTATGTCGGCTCGGTACGGGCCGAGGTCGGCGAGAAACGGCAGGTGCTGCGGCTGAAGGTCGCGGTCCCCGCCTACGGGCGGCTGGACCCGGCCATGGTGGAGCGGGTCGAGATGCCCGCCAAGTGGACGCCGGACACGATGCTCGCCGACCCGGCGGCCGTGGCCGGCAAGGTCGCGCCGGCGGCGCTCACCGCGGGCTCGTACCTGCAGCGGGGCATGCTGGTCGACGCGCCGGCGCTGCAGCCCGGCCAGCGCGAGATCGCCATCATGATCGACGCGGAGACCGGGGTGGCGGGCAAGGTCCGGCCCGGCATGGCCGTGGACATCTACGCGACGTTCCAGCAGCAGTCCCAGCGCGACCAGAAGTCCTGCGCGTCCCGCATCATCCGCCGCGCGCGGGTGATCCAGGTCGGCCGGCTGACCCGGCAGCGCGCGGGATCGGGCCGCGAGGACGTGAACACGGTCGTGCCGATCACGTTCGCGCTGGCGGCGGAGGACAGTGTGAAGCTCACCTACGCGGAGGCGTTCGCGAGCCATGTCCGGCTCGCGCTGATCGGCGGCGACCAGACCGACGCCAAGAGCGACCCGGTCGGCAAGCTCGGCGCCGTCTGCGACATGCCGGCGGCCCGGTGAACGGCCCCATGAACGGCCGGGCGGACGGCCCCGCGTCCGGGCGGGCGGTCCGGGTGCTGCTGGCCATCGCCGACCGGGACCTCGCGGCCCTGCTGAACGCCCAGTTCCGCGAGCTGGGCGGGATGGAGGTCGCCGGGGTCGAGACGAGCACCGCGGACGTGGCCGGCGCGGTGGCGGGCGCCCCCGGCCTCGACCTCGTCCTGCTGCACCAGGCGCTCGGCCCGCTGCCCGCCCTCGACCTGATCCGCGAGCTCGGCATCCGGCACCCGCACCTGCCGGTGGTGCTGATCGCCGAGGAGGCGACCGCCGAGACGTTCGGCGCGGCGATGGCGGCCGGCGCGCGCGGGGTGATCTCCACCGAGCCGACGCTGTCGGAGCTGCAGGGCCGGGTGGAGGCGGCGGCGGAGTGGGCGCGGACGATGCGGCGGCACTTCGACCCCGCCGAGGAGGGCCCGCCGCCCGGCCGCGTCGGGACGGTCGTCGCCGTCTGCGGCGCCAAGGGCGGGACGGGCGCGACGACGGTCGCGGTGCACCTCGCGGTGGCGGCGGCGACGGCGGGCCGCCGCGTCTGCCTGGTCGACCTCGACCTGCAGAAGGGCGACGTCGCGGACCGGCTGGACGTCGTGCACCGGCGCAGCGTCGCCGACCTCGCCGGGACGGCCGACGACCTGGACGGCACGACGCTCGCCGAGGCGCTGTTCGTGCACCGGCTCGGGCCGCACCTGCTGCCCGCGCCGGCGGAGGGGGAGCGCGCCGAGGACGTCCCGGCGCGCGCGGCCCGGCAGATCCTCGCCGCGCTGCGGGCCCGCTACGAGGTGGTGGTCGTCGACTGCGGCGCCCAGCTGTCGGAGGCGAACGCGATGGCGGTGGAGCTGGCCGACCGGGCGGTGGTCGCGGCGACTCCGGACCTGCCCGCGCTGCGCGGCGCGAAGCGGCTCGTGAAGCTGTGGGGGCGGCTGCGGGTCCGCAAGGAGGAGGACGTCGCGGTCCTGCTCAACCGGCACGACCGGCGCAACGAGATCCAGCCCGACCTCGCCGCGCGGATCGTCGGCGTGCCGCTGCTCGGGACGACCGTCCCCGCGGCGTACCGGGCGCTGGAGGAGGCGGCGAACACCGGCGCGCCCGACGCGGTGAAGAGCGCCGACTTCCGCAAGGCGATCAGCGGGCTGGTGCGCGAGCTCGGCCTGCTGGACGCGCCCGCGGGCCCGCCGGACGGGCCGCGCGACCGGGGCGCGGCGTCGGTGGACTTCGCGGCGACCATCCCGCTGGCCGGGCTCGTGCTGCTGCTCTGCTGGCAGACGCTGCTCACCGGGCTGACCTCGATGTACGCGGCGCACGCCGCGAACGAGGCGGCCCGCGCGGTGGCCGTCCTCGGCTACGACACCGCGGCGGCCAGGACGCAGGCGCGGAGCCGGGCCGTGGCGCGGGTCCCCGGCCCGTGGGGCGGCGAGGACGTGCTGCACCTGGCCGTCGAGGACGGGTACGCGGCGGTGACGATCGACGTCCCGGCGGTCCTGCCGGGCTGGTCGTCGACGTTCGGCCTGACCACCCGCGCCAAGATCGTCTATGAGGACGCGGAGGGCGGTTGAGGCCATGCCCGACCCGGACCCCGACCCCCGTCCCGCCGACCGCGGCACCGCCTCCGTCGAGTTCGCCGCGCTGCTCCCGATCGTGCTGGGCGTCGTGCTGGTCTGCTTCGGGGCGCTGACGGCGTCCACGACGGTCGAGCGGGTCGAGAACGCGGCGCGGACCGGCGCCCGGGAGGCCGCCATGCGGCAGGATCCGGCGGCCTGCGTCCCGGCGGCGGCCGCGGCGCTGCCGGCCTGGCTGAACGACCGCACCGTGCGCGGCGGGGAGGCGGGCGGCGACGGCGTGTCCTGCACCGTCCGGGCGAAGGTGCCGCTGCTGTGGCGCGGCGTCCCGCTCGACTTCACCGTCACCCGCACCGCCACCATGCCGAACGGATGAGCCGAGGGGACTGAGGGACCGATGGGGCTGAGGGACCGGCTGGAGGACGAGCGCCTCGGCGGCGCGCCGGGCCGCGCCGGGGTGTCGCACTGGCGGCGCCGCCTGCTGGAGGAGGTGAACCTCGACGAGCTGGCGCTGCTCGGGCCGGCGCAGCGGCGGGCCCGGCTGGAGAAGGTCACCGGGCACATCGTCGGCCGCGAGGGCCCGGTGCTGTCGCCGGGGGAGCGGGCCGCGCTGATCCGCCGGGTGGTGGACGAGGCGCTCGGCCTCGGCGTGCTGGAGCCGCTGCTCGCCGACGAGACCGTCACCGAGATCATGGTGAACGGGCCCGACCACGTGTTCGTGGAGCGCGACGGGCGGGTGGAGCGCGTCGACACCGCATTCGCCAGCGAGGAGCAGCTCTACCAGACGATCGACCGGATCGTCGCGCAGGTGAACCGGCGGGTGGACGAGTCGAGCCCCATGGTGGACGCGCGGCTGCCCGGCGGCGAGCGGGTCAACGTGATCATCCCGCCGCTGTCGCTGGTCGGGCCGGTGCTGACGGTCCGGCGGTTCCCGCGCTCGTACACGATCGAGGAGCTGGCCGCGCGGTCCAGCCTGGACGGCCCGACCGGGGTGCTGCTGGCCGCGTTCGTCCGGGCCCGGCTGAACCTGGTCATCTCGGGCGGCACCGGGACGGGCAAGACGACGATGCTGAACGCGCTGTCGGCGTTCATCCCGGGTCACGAGCGGATCGTGACGATCGAGGACTCGGCGGAGCTGCGGCTGCGCCAGGAGCACGTGGTGCCGCTGGAGTCGCGCCCGCCGAACATGGAGGACAGGGGGCGGGTCACGATCCGCGACCTGGTCCGCAACGCGCTGCGGATGCGCCCCGACCGGATCATCGTGGGCGAGGTCCGCGGCGGCGAGACCCTCGACATGCTGCAGGCGATGAACACCGGCCACGAGGGGTCGATGGTGACGGTGCACGCCAACTCCACCGAGGACGCGGTGCACCGGCTGCGGACCCTGGCCAGCATGAGCGACGTGAAGCTGCCGTTCGACACGGTCCGCGACCAGATCGACGGCGCCGTCGACGTGCTCGTCCACCTCGGCCGGGGCCCGGACGGCTCGCGCCGCGTCGTGGAGATCGCGGCGCTGGTGGCGCGGCGCGGCGACCGCCCCCGG
Source organism: Actinomadura sp. NAK00032 (assembly GCF_013364275.1). Taxonomy (NCBI): domain Bacteria; kingdom Bacillati; phylum Actinomycetota; class Actinomycetes; order Streptosporangiales; family Thermomonosporaceae; genus Actinomadura; species Actinomadura sp. NAK00032. Next base: position 1,958,278 of record NZ_CP054932.1, read on the forward strand.
CTCGCACCGGTCATGACGTTCGAGGCGGAGCCGATCGGGCCGGACCGGACGGTGCGCGGCGTGTTCCGGCACCACCCGCTGCCCGCGGTGCTCGCCACCCGGCTCTTCCATGCCGGCGAGGGCGTCCCGCCGGCGTTCGGCGTGGAGCCCGCGGCGGAGTCCGGCACGGCGGGCGCGGGCACGGCGGGCGCGGGCACGGCGGGCGCGGGCGCGGAGGGTGCGGGAGGGGAGGCGCGGTGAGCCTGCCGGTCATCATGCTGCTGATGCTGGTCACCGGCGTCCTGGCCGTCTGGGGCGTCGGGGAGCTCGCGGCCGGCCACCAGGTGCGCCGCGGCATCGCCGCCCGGTCGCGGCTGGACGGGGAGGCGCCGCCGGACGGGCCGCTCGTCCGGTTCGACCGGCGGCTGCGCGGCACCGAGCCGGGCCGGGCGCTGGCCCGCCGCATCGCCGCCGCGGGCCTGGCGGTGCGGGTGTCCACCTTCCTGTTCGCGATCGTCGCGGGCGGCGCCGCCGCGATCGCGCTGATCGGCCGGCTGCTCGGGCCGGTGTTCGGCGTCGCCGCCGCCGTCGCGGTCGGGTTCGTGTTCTTCGGCTACCTGCGCCGCCGCGAGGAGCGGCGCAAGGAGGAGTTCGTCGCGCAGCTGCCGGAGCTGGCGCGGGTGCTGTCGAACGCCGCGCAGGCCGGGCTGTCGCTGCGCACCGCGATCGCGCTGGCCGCCGACGAACTGGACGACCCGGCCCGCGCCGAGCTGCGCCGCGCCGCCGACGGGCTGCGGCTCGGCGAGTCGCTGGAGGGGGTGCTCGGCGACCTCGCCGCCCGGCTGCCGTCCCGCGAGCTCGGCGTGCTGGTCAGCACGCTGCTGGTGGCGTCGCGGTCGGGCGGGTCGCTGGTCACCGCGCTGCGCAGCATCGCCGGGACGCTGGAGGACCGCAAGGAGATCCGCCGCGAGGTGCGCACGATCCTCGGGCAGGCGGTGGTGTCGAACTGGGCGGTCGGGATCCTCGGCGTGGCCGGCATCGCGATGATCAACCAGATCGAGCCGGGCGCGCTGCACGAGATGAGCACCCACCTGCCCGGCCAGCTGATGCTCGCGGCCGGCGCGGCGCTGTTCACCACCAGCCTGGTGGTCATCCGCCGGATCACCCGGATCGATGTGTGAGGGGACCCGATGATCTTCGTGCTGGCGGCCGGTGCCGGGCTCAGCGTGCTGCTCGCCGGCTGGGGGTTCGTCCTGCTCACCGGGGCCGAGCGGGTGGCGGGGTCGGCGCTGGCCGCGCCCGCCGCCCCGGCGCCCGCCGCGCGCCCCGGCCGGGGCGAGGTGTTCGGCCTGAACCGGCTGGCCGGGCGGATCGGGCGCCCGTTCGGCCGCCCGCTGATGTCCGCGCTCGCCCCCTGGCACCGCCGGATCCGCGAGCGGATCGACGCGGCGGGCCGTCCCGGCGGTATGACGGTCGAGTCGTACGCGCGCATCACCGCCGGCTACGCGGTGCTGTTCGGCTCGCTCGGCGTGCTGCTGCTCAGCGCGGGGCGGGTCCCGATGGGGCTGATCTGCCTCGCCGGGATCTTCCAGAACGAGCTGTTGCTGATCGGCCGTGCCCGCACCCGCCGCGACGAGATGCAGCGCGGCATGCCCGACTTCCTGGACGTCCTCGCCGTCACGGTGTCGGCGGGCATGGGGTTCCGGCACTCGCTGGCGCGGGTCGTGGAGAGCATGCCGGGGCCGCTGGCGGACGAGTTCGCGATCGCGCTGCGGCAGATGGAACTCGGCACGTCCCGCCGCGAGGCGTTCGAGGACCTGCGCCGCCGCAACCGCTCGGAGATGCTCAGCCAGTTCGTCACCGCCGTGCTCCAGGCCGAGGAGCTGGGCGCGCCGCTGGCCGCCGCCCTCATCGACATCGCCGCCGACATGCGCCGGGAGTCGGCGCAGTGGGCGCGGCGCAAGGCGCAGCGGACGACGCCGCAGGTCACCGCCGTCACCACCGCGCTCACCCTGCCCGCGCTGATCCTCGTGGTGCTGGGCGCCCTCTTCTACAGCTCGGGAGCTGATCTCGGTGCCGTCCTCGGCCGCTGACCCCCGTCCGGCCGGCCCCGCCCGCTCGGGCCCCGGACCGGGGTGCCGCGCGGGCGACGACGACCGCGCCCGGTCCCGGATCAACGCCGCGATCCGGCTGCTCATGCAGGTGCGGACGCTGATGGCGTCGATCACGCTGCTCGTCCTGGCGGTGCGGGGGCTGGCGTTCGCGACGTTCGTCATGGTGGCGTGCGTGGCGCTGCTGTCGTGGCTGGCGTCCCGGCACGTGGACCGGATCGTCCCGCGGCTGCTGGACCACCCGCTGCTCGTCGCGCTGGACCTGTGCCTCGGGTTCGCGGTGCTGGCGGTGGGCGGGCCGTCCGGGCCGTTCTTCCTGTCCACGGTGGCGACCGCGGCGGTCGCCGGGCTGCTGTACCGGTGGCCGGGCATGCTGATCGTCTCCGTCGCGCAGATCGCCGGGTACTTCGCCGCGTTCGCCGTGCCGCACGACGACCTCGGGACCTTCCAGGCGCTGGCCAGCCAGCCCGCCTACTACCCGGTCATCGGGTTCGGCGGCGTCGCGCTGCGGCGGCTGCTGGAGGAGCACGGCGCGGCCGAGGACGCCCGGGTCGCCGCCGAGGCGACCGCGGCCGCCGCCGAGGAGCGGGCCCGGCTGGCGCGGGAGATGCACGACTCCCTCGCCAAGACGCTGCGCGGCCTGGCGCTCGGCGCGGCCGCGCTGCCGGCCTGGGTGCGGACCGCGCCCGACCGGGCCGAGCGGGAGGCGGCCCGGCTGGCCGAGGCGGCGGAGACCGCGTCCCGCGAGGCGCGCGGACTGCTCACCGAGCTGCGCGACACCGCGGCCGCGCTGCCGCTGCCGGACGCGGTGCGGGCCGGCTGCGACGCCTGGTCCGCGCGGACCGGGGTGGCCGTCCAGGCCGACATCGCGGGCGACGTCCGGCTCCCGCACCGCTCGCGGCACGAGCTGCTCGCCATCCTCGGCGAGGCCCTCGCCAACGTGGAGCGGCACGCGGACGCCGCGAACGTGTCCGTCCGGCTCGCCTGGTCGGCGGCCGACATCGTGCTGACGGTGCGCGACGACGGGCGCGGGTTCCGCACGGCGGCGCCGGACGAGCACGCCCGCCGCGGCCGGTACGGGCTCGTCGGGCTGTACGAGCGCGCCGAGCGGGCGGGCGGCACGGCGCTGGTCCGCTCGGAACCGGGGGAGGGCACCACCCTGGTCGTCCGGGTCGCGGCTGGTCCCGCCGGATCCGCCGGGTCCGCCGGCCGCGCCGGGCCGGACCGCTCCGCGGAGGTGTGCTGAATGGGCGGCGCGACGCGCGTCCTCGTCGTCGACGACAACGTGGTCGTCCGCTCCGGCCTGGTGTCGCTGCTGGAGGCGCACGGCATCGAGGTGGCCGGGGAGGCGGGCGACGGGCGGCGGGCCGTGGAGCTCACCGCGCGGCTGCGTCCCGACCTGGTGCTGCTGGACGTGCGGATGCCGCTCATGGACGGCGTCGACGCGGCGGCCGAGATCAGCCCGCTGGCCCGGGTGCTGATGCTCACCTACACCGACGATCCGGGCACGGTCCGGGCCGCGCTCGCCAGGGGCGCGACCGGTTACCTCGTGCACGGCGCCTTCACCGCGGACGAACTGATCGCCGCCGTGCGCGAGGCCGTGGCGGGCGCGCACCCGCTGTCGCCCGCCGCGGTGTCCGCGCTGGTCGGCGCCGTCCGGGAGGCGTCCGGCACGGCGCGACCGGCGGAGCCGGCGGTCCCGGCAGAGGCGGCGGAGCCGGCGGAGCGAGCAGGGCGGGCGGAGCGGGCGGGAGGGTTCGGCCTGTCGGCGCGGGAGGCCGAGGTGATGCGGCTCATCGCCCAGGGCGCGTCCAACGGAGACATCGCGGGACGGCTGTTCCTCGCGGAGAAGACCGTGAAGAACCACGTCAACCGCATCTACGCCAAGCTCGGCGTCACCTCCCGCGGCGCGGCCATCGCCCGCTGGATCGGCACGTCCGGTGATTTCGGATGACGCCGCCCATTCTTGGCGCGGGCGGCCCCCTGTCCCCGGGCCCATGCGAGTGGGCCGCCAATTGGGGCGGCGGACCCTGGGAATGGCGTGTCCGGCTCCATATTTTGGTGGTCGTGAAACGGAGACGGCCGACCCTCCCGACCGGCGGCCGGACCGACCGGGAAAGGACGCTGATGATCTTCGATGCGGTGCGCGAAAAGGTGGCCGGTGATGATCGCGGCGCCGACGTCTTCGAGTGGGCCGGAATGCTGATCCTGGTCGCCGCCGTCATCGCCGGCCTCTACGGCCTCGGCATCGTCGACACGACCACCGGCGGCGTCACCAAGGCGATGAGCGGCATCTTCGAGGGCGATCCCGGCAAGGGCGGCGGAGGCGGCGGCGGAGACGGCGGCGGCGACCCCGACTCCTGCCAGATCACCGACGGCATCGACCTGTGCCCCTGGTGACGGCGGGCTCCCCATGGACGACGGAGAACCCAGGAGGTTCATGATGGATTCGCTGATTCCCGCCCTTGCGCGGGCGCATTTGTCGATGAACGCCGGCGGACAGCGCGTCGTGCGTTTCTTTCAGGGCCGTGCCGAACGGCTGAGTGATTCCGACGACCGCGGCGCCGATATCTTCGAGTGGGCCGGAATGCTGATCCTGGTCGCCGCCATCATCGCCGGCCTCTACAGCCTCGGCATCGTGGACACGGTCACCAATGCCGTCGAGGACGCGCTCAAGGAGATCTTCGAGGGCGATCCGGGTGGCGAGAACTGATGACGGCCGCCGCGGCCGCGGGAGCGGCCGCGGCGGGGGCCGCCGCCGGCTGGCTGGCCGCCCCGGTCGCGGCCCGCTACCGGGGCCCGCTCGCGCCGCGCGCCGGGATCGGCGTCGCGGCGCTGACCGGCGCGGTCCTCGCGGCGCTGGCCGTCCGGCTCGGGACGCGCCCGGACCTCGGGGCGTTCGCCTACCTGGCGGTGATCGGCGTCCAGCTCGCGGTGATCGACACCGCGGTGAAGCGGCTGCCGAACGCGATCACCCTGCCGTCCTACCCGATCGGCCTGACGCTGCTGGCGGCCGCCGCCCCCTTCACCCCCGGCGGTGCCGCCCGGCTCGCGCACGCGCTGGCCGGGATGACGGTGCTGTGGGCGGTGTACTTCGTCCAGCACGCCCTGGCGCCGCGCGCGATGGGCGGCGGCGACGTCAAGCTGGCCGGCGTCCTCGGCCTCTACCTCGGTTGGCTGGGTGAAGCGGCATGGGTGACGGGCGTGGTCGCCGGGCTCCTCTACGGCGGCCTCTACAGCGCGACATGGCTGCTCCTCGGCCGCGCCGGGCGCAAGGACGAGCTGCCGTTCGGCCCGTTCATGCTGGCCGGGGCGCTGACCGGCATACTGTTCGGGGGCTGGTTCGCGCGGTGACCCGTCCCGTTCCGCGCGGCGACGCGGGCGACGCGGGCGCCGCGACCTCGGTCCTCATCATCGGGATGGCGCTGTGCCTGCTCGCGGCCGTGCTCGTGGTCAGCCGCGTCGCGCAGGCCGGCGACATGCGCACCCGGGCGCAGCGCGGCGCCGACGCCGCCGCCCTCGGCGCGCTCGAACCGCTGCGGCTGCGGCTGGTGGAGATGGCGCTGGCCGGCACGCCGCCCGCGGGGCTCGGCGCCTGGCTGCTCGCCGACGACGCGCCGCAGGGCGCCGCCGAACGCTACGCCCGCGGCAACGGGACACGCGTCGACGGCACGGTGCACCTCACCGGCCTGGACGGGACGTACGCCAAGGTCTGGGCCGGCACCGCCGACTGCCAGCTCAAGAAGGAGAACGAGCTCACCGAGCAGGAGAAGGACGACCTGCGCCACGGCCGCCGCCTGTGCACCGACGGCTCGGGCGAGAAGGGCATCGGACGGGTCGGCACGGCGGTCGCGGTCGCGCGGCTCACCGTTCCGGACTGCGCGTACCGGTTCTCACCCGTGCCGCCGGGGGAGCCGGTGCCGGAGCAGCAGCCGGCGCCCCCGTCCCGGCTGGTCTGCGGAGGCGTCGTCGCCTGGCCCGGCGGGGACGCGGCGGCACTGGGGAAGAAGTTCACTTTGCGGCTGGTCGACAAGGAGAGCAGCGTTCCCTACAACGGCTTCCCCTACCTGGAAGCCGGGACCGGCGGCGCCTTTCCGCCGCCGGGCCCGCTGCCCGCCGGGACACCGGAGATGATCCGCCGCGCGATCGCCTTCGCCCAGGCGCAACTCGGCACCTGGTACCAGTGGGGCGGCACCTGCACGGCCCCGAGCCGCGTCGCGGCCACGATGGGGAACTGCGACTGCTCGTCCCTCGTCCAGATGGCCTACCGCGCGGCCGGAATCTCCATTCCGCGGGTCACCTACGACCAATGGAGATTCGGGCGGGGCATCGCGCCGGGCCAGGAGAAGGCGGGCGATCTGGTGTTCTTCCGCATGGGCCCGCGAGGTCCCGAACACGTCGGCCTTATCGTCGACCCGGCCACCCGCACCATGATCGAGGCACCGCGGACGGGAACCACCGTCCGGTACAGCACCTACAGCGGATATATCGGCTTCAGGCGCCCGTACGCGGGCTAGCGAGAATTCTGGCGAAATAGGCCTGAGATTGGGCCCCGGGGCTCATTCGGGAACGACTCCTCGATGCGAATCTTCAAGGCGTGCCCCTTGTCGAGATCCGTGCGGGCGAACCCGCCGACCGCGGTGCGTCCGTTACCGAGTACGTCGGGATCCTGGCGCTCGTCGCGGCGGTCTGCGCGTCCCTCCTCACCTTCGGCGTGCCCGGCCGGACGAGCGGCGCGGTCTGCCGGGCGCTGCACACGATGCACCTCACCGGTGCGTGTTCGGGGACCGCCACGGCGGCCGGGAAACCGGACCCGGACGAACCGCGCACGGCCTGCTCCACGGGAATCGAGACCAAATACCTTGAGGAGACGGTGACGATTCCGACGCGCATCAACGTGCGCACCAACAGCCGCAACACGCTGCAACTCGACCACCGGGTGGGCGCGAACGGGAAGTCCACCTGGGAGGTCTCCGACTTCACCTGGGGGGAGGGCGGGATCGCCAGCCCCGATTTCGACTTCAAATTCGGCAAGTTCGGCATCTGGGGCGGCGGCCAGCTCACCAACGGGGACGTGTACTCCTTCGACAACGAGAAGGAGGCGCGGAAGTTCTTCGACGACCTCGTCGACCACCGCATCGGCAACACCGCGAAATTCGTCGTCCGCACCAACCCGCTCACGAGCGGATTTTCCTGGCTCGTCGGCAAGACCCCGGTCGTCGGCAAGTACTACGACCGGTGGATCGGGGGCAGCGAACCCGACAGGAAACCGTCCGCCGACTACCGGGAAGGGGGGCTCACGGGCGGTTTCAAGAGCGAGCTCAACCTGTGGAAGGTGAAAATGCCGGCCAAGGCGCGCGGCTGGCTGATCGACGGCACCCGCACCGACCGCAAGACGGGTCAGCGCACCACTTACTACACCGAGAAAGGGGAGGCCGAGGCCGGGGTGCTCGTCAATCTCGGCGACGTGTGGAAACGCCTGCCGAAGGGGGCCCGCGAGCGCGCCGCCGCCGGCGCCGCGGACGCGCTGGCCCTCGCCATGGCGGAGATCAGCAAGCGCATCGGTGCCAAGGGGATCGAACTGACCCCCGCCCAGACCGAGAAGATCAAGGCGAAGATCCAGCTCAACCCCAACGCCGGCCTGAACTTCAAGCGCCGAGCCCAGACCACCTGGGCCTACACCGAGGACAAGGACGGCACCATGCTCAGCCTGACCAAGACGTCCAACACCCAGGACATCCTGTACTTCCGCGCCGACGGCAAGCTCAGCGGCGGCGTCGACAGCGAGAAGGGCGCGGTCATCGGCGGCAAGCAATGGCTGCTCTACTCCGAGCGGACCGTCACCGACAAGACCCTCGACTACGCCGACCCGCAGGACCGCAAGGCCCTGGAGGACTACGGGGAGACCGGCGACGACGCCGCCCTCGACCGCTACTTCACCGGCGGCGGCGGACGCATGTCCCGGCTGACCTACGACGTCACCGGCGACACCGACAAGCTCGACGTCAACTGGGGCGGTCTCTTCGAAGGCTCCGGCGAACACCAGATCAACACGCTCACCGGAGCCCAGTTCTACAAGGCCGGACAGGGATGGGTGCCGTGGACGCGCTGCCTCGGCTGACCGTCCGCCCGGCCGCCCGGCCGTCCGTCCGCTGAAAGGGAGCCCCATGCGCGTCGCCACCACGGTGCTGCTCACTGCGGCCGCCGCCCTGGCCGTCCTCCTCGCCCTCGCCGCAGTGGTGGCCGCGACCGCCTTCGCGGCCCCCGGCGCCGCCTCCTCCGACGCCGTCTACTGGACGTCCGCCGCAGCGGCGACCCTCGTCCAGTTCCCCATTGGCGTCCTCGCCGCCCGCCGCACCGCACCGCGCCTGCGCCGCGCCGGGGTGTCCGGCACCGTCGCCCTCCCCGCCCTCACCGCCCTCGGCCCGTGCATCCCCGCGCTCCTGGCGAACCTGCGCCCCATCGAGCACGTCGCCCCGCCCATCAGCGTCCTGGCCCCGCTCTGCGCCGCCGTCCTCGGCACCCTCATCGGCCTCCGCCGTGCACCCCGAAAGAGCGAGGCCCTCTACTGATTGGGCCCCAGGTTGGGCCCCGAGGCCCATGCACCCCCACCACCCGGCTCGTTTCAATGGCGGCACCATGCCTGCCGAAGACGGTGTCGACCTCCCGCCGCTCCCGCTGGACATCCCGGGCCTCCCCGGTGACCCGCAGCAACCCCTGCAAACTCCGCCTACGCCGAGTCCGCCGCCGGTACTGGCGACCCCCACCACGCCCACGTCGCCCACACCGCAAGCACCGACGCCTCCCTCGGCCGTCCCTCCATCACCGACTGCGGGCACCGCCTCCCCGCACTCTCAACTCGCCAACCGGGCTCCGGACCCCGACGGCTCCACGCTGGCGCCTCCCATCGCGGCCACTACCGCTCCGCAGGTCTCACCCAGCGTGCAAGCGCCGCCGCCCCCGTCGACCGAGGCCGGGAGCCCGAACCCGCAACCGCCGGCAGGGGCGCCTCCGGACGCTTCCGAGCCCAACGGCGCCGCGCGGCCGCCCGCCGCCGCGGGCAGGCCGCAGGTTTCGCCCGACGTTCAGGCGCCGCCGGCGCCGCCGGTGCCGCCGGTGCCGCCGGTGCCGCCGTCCGAGTCGGCCGGTGCGCAAACGGCCGCGGGGCCGCCGCCTGGCGGCGCGCCGACTCGGTCCGCGCCCGTGCCGGACGTGCGAGTGGCCGGCTTTCTGCCGACGTCAACGCCCGCGTCGGCGGTCGTGGAGCCGTCGCCCGTAGGTGCCGCGTCGTCCGAGCGGGTCGTGGCGTCCGAGGGCGGCGGTGTGGCGGTGTCTCCGGCGATCGTGGCGCGGCCGGTGCGGCCCCAGGCGGTCGCGACGGCGGGAAGCGGGTGGACGGTACGGCTCCGGCGGAGGCGCCCGCCTGTGGTCCTCATCGCGGGGGTCGCGGCGCTGCTCGTGGTCGGGGCGCTGCTCGGCGTGCGGCAGGCCGCCGGAGGCGGGTGCGACGGGCGGGTGACGGTGAGCCTGGCGGCGGATCCGGCGGTGGCCCCCGCGCTGACCGCGCTGGCCGGACGGTTCAACGGCGCGGAGCACGAGGTGGGCGGGCGGTGCGCCGAGGTGACCGTGAACACGCTGCCCTCGGCGGCGATGGCGCTGGCGCTGGGCGGTGACAGGTCCGCCGCCCAGGCGCGGGCGGACGCCTACGTCCTGGACTCGTCGCTGTGGCTGGAGATCGCCGGGCGGACGGCCGAGCGGACCGGCACCGCGCCGCCGAAGCCGATCGGGTCGGTCGCGAGTTCGCCGGTCGTGCTCGCGCGGGCGAAGGGCGCTGAGCCGCTGTCGTGGCGGTCGATGACGCCGGACGGGGCGGTGTCCCTGCGGCTGCCGGCGCCGGAGCAGAACGCGGCCGGCATGGTCGCGCTGCTGATGGCGAAGCGGGCGGCGGGGACGGGGGACCAGGCCATCGCCGGGTTCACCGGGATCCTGGCGTCCGCGCAGAGCGTGGAGGGCTCCGCGCGGGGCGAGGCGGCGGCGTTCGACGGGCTGGTCCGGTTCGGCGGCGGCAAGACGCCGGTGCTGGCGGTGCCGGAGCAGTCGGTGTGGCGGCGCGCTACGGCGGGCGGCGCGCCCGTCCAGGCGGTGCTTCCGGCGGACGGCACCATGGCCCTGGACTTCCCGCTCGTCGTCGCGGCGGGTGCGAAGGCCGCGGCGGCGCGGCGGTTCCTCGCCGAGGTCGGGACACGTGAGGGGGCGGACGCCCTGGCGAAGGCGGGGCTGCGTCCGGCGGGAGGCGGTCCGGCGCCGGCCGTGTCGGCGGTGACGGGGGTCGGGGCCGTGCCCGCGACATCGCCCCCGGCGCCCGGCGCGGTCAGCGAAGCCCTGGAGATGTGGCGCCGGATGCACCTCGGCACCCGCATGCTCACCGTGATCGACGTGTCCGGGTCGATGCTGGAGCAGGTGCCGGGGACCGGCCGGTCGCGGATGGCGGTGACCGCGGGTGAGGTCGAGAAGGGCATCTCCCTCATGCCGGACTCCGCGGAAATGGGCCTGTGGGCCTTCTCCACCGGGATGGACGGCCCGCGCCCGTACAAGGAGCTCGCTCCGGTCGGCCGCCTGGGCGCGACGGACGGGGGCCTGCCGCACCGTGCCGCGATGCAGCAGGCGCTCGCCCGGATGCGGGCCAAGCCGGACGGGGACACCGGCCTCTACGACTCCGTCCTCGCCGCGTACCGGACCGTCAAGGCCGGATACCGCGACGACATGATCAACATCGTGCTGGTGCTGACCGACGGCCGCAACGACTTCGCCGGCGGACTCTCCGAGCGGACACTGCTGGCGCAGTTGAAGGCGGAGTACGACGCGAGCCGTCCGGTGCAGGTCGTCGGGCTCGGGTTCGGGCCGGGCGTCGATCTCGGCGCGCTCCAGCGCATCGCGCGGGCGACCGGCGGCGCCGCCTACCAGATCCGCGATCCGCGGCAGATCCACGCGCTGTTCCAGCAGTCGGCCGCGTTGAAGATCTGCGACGATCCGCGCCAGTGCCCGACCGGCTGAGCCCCGGCCGTGGGGGCGTCTCCAGTTGGACGAGGCGGGGGCGCCCAGGGCGCGTTATCGTTCCCGAGGCTCCCGATGAGCGCCGGAATGGGCGAGGTGCGATGGTCGCGTTGGTGTTGCTCCCGGTCGGTCTGGCCGCCGGCCTCCTCCTGGCCCCGCTGGCGGTGCCGTTCACCGGCCCCGTCGACCGGACGCGGCGGACGGCGCTCGGCGTCGCCACCGCCTGCGTCTTCGGAGCCGTCGGATGGCGGATCGGAGCGGAACCCGTCCTCGCCGCGCTGCTCTACCTCGCGGCGGTCGGCGCGCTGCTGGCGTTCATCGACATCCGGGAGAAGCGGCTGCCGGACCGCTTCACCCTCCCGTCCTACGGCATCGCGGCCGCGCTGCTGGCGGTCGCCGCCCCGTTCACCGACGACGGCCTGCGGCACTTCACGCACGCGCTCATCGGCATGGCGGCGCTCTTCGCGCTGTTCGCCGCGCAGGCGCTCGCCGTCCCGTCCGGCATCGGGCTCGGGGACGTCAAGCTGTCGGGCGTGCTCGGGCTCTGCCTCGGATGGTTCGGCGGGCGCGCCTGGGTGACCGGCCTGCTGGTGATGTACCTGATCGGCGGTGTCATCGCCGTCGGCGTGCTGATCGTCCGCCGGACGCGGAAGGGCGAGTTCCCGTTCGGCCCGGCGATGCTGGCCGGAACCCTCGCGGCGGTGCTGGCGGCCGCCGGATGAACCCGGTCACGCGCAGGGGTTCTTCCGGCCGGCCTTGACCCCTCCTCCGATCTTGTTGATGGCGGGCGGGGTGAAGCGGGCGCCGGCCTTGCCGAGAACGAGGCGGACACCGCCCGCGGGCGCGCCGCCGTCGGCGGTGAGCACCGCGTCGGGAAGCGCCCGGGCGAGCACGGACGCCTGCGCTTCGCTGGACGGGGCGTAGACGAGGCGGGTCTCCGCGGCGGGCGCCGCCTTCCCGACCGTCTCGGCGACCTTGAACCCGCGCTCCCGGAGCCGGCGCACCGCGTTCGCGACCACCTTCTTCGGAGCGCCCGCGGCCACGACCGTGACGTTCACCTTCCCCGGGGCGGGCAGGGCCTGCTCGGCCGGAGCGGGCGCGGCCGGCTCCGCGGGCAGGTCGTCGTCGCGCCGGACCGCCTCGAACAGCGCCCGGGCCCGCTCCCGGTTCCACTGGACGCGGTTGGGGTCCGGGGCGTAGCGCTCGACGGGCACGGTCACGAACCGCACCTGCCCGGCGTCCATCCCCTTCAGCCCGTCCGCGATCTTCTTCATGGTCGCCAGGTTCAGATCGTCGTCGGTCGTCATCGACTTGGTCGCGGCCTTGAGGAACTTGTAGGTCTTGGCGGGGTCGGTGAGCATCGAGCCGCTGGTGGCCTTGTCGACGACGGCGGCCATGAACTTCTGCTGCCGCTGGATGCGCTCCAGGTCGGAGCCGTTGCCGAGCGAGTAGCGGGCCCGCACGTAGCCGAGCGCCTGGGTCCCCTTCACCGTCTGCTTGCCGGCCTTCAGGTGCAGTTGGGCGCGCGGGTCGTTGACGGGCCTGTCGACGCAGATCTCGACGCCGCCGAGCGCGTCCACCATCCGCTTGAACCCGGAGAAGTCGATCTGGACGAAGTGGTCGATGTGGATGCCGGTGAGGCTTTCCAGCGTCTTCCACGTGCAGGCCGGCCCGCCGAACGCGAACGCCGAGTTCAGCATGCCGAACTGCGCCGGGACCGTGCCGCCGCCCTCCTTCTCGCACTTGGGCATCTTCACCATCGAGTCGCGCGGGAAGCTGATGCCGACCGCCTGGTCGCGGTTGGGCGACAGGTGCAGCAGGATCGTGGTGTCCGACCGCGCGCCGGTCACACCGTCCGCGTACTCGGAGTTGTCGCCCGCCCGCGTGTCGGACCCGAGCAGCAGGATGTTGAGCGACTTGTTGAGCTTCTCCGGCCGATCCGGCCCGAGCCGCCCCCCGACATGCTTCTGGTCAATGCCGCCGACGATGTCGTGGTAGAGCCAAGCGGCGCCGGCCCCACCGAGCAGCACCACGCCCAACACCCCCACCCCCGTCCACCGCAAAACCCGCCGCCGCCTCCCCCGCCGCCCCGACCGACCACCCCCAACACCCGAACCTCCCTCTTCCCCACCACCAGCACCACCGTCAGCCCCACCGCCGGTAGAACCAGCCCCGCCACCCTGAGCCCCGCCACCCTCAGCACTGCCGCCGGTAGAACCCGCAGCCCCGCCACCTTCGGCCCCGCCGTCGGTAGGACCGGCGCCACCACGCTCAGCCTTGCCGCCTTCAGCCCCACTGCCGGTAGGGCCGCTGCCTTCAGCGCGGCCGCCGATAGGACCATCACCCTCAAATCCACCACCGGTAGGGCCGGCATCCGCAGCGCCGCCACCCTCAGCGCCGCCACCTTCGGCTTTGCCGCCGGTAGGGCTGGCATCTGCAGCGCCGCCTTCAACGCTGCCGCCCTCGGCTTTGCCGCCGGTGGGGCCGGCATCCGCGGTGCTGCCGCCTTCAACGCTGCCGCCGGCAGGATCGCTGCCCTCGGCACCGTCGCCTTCGGGGCTGTCGTTGGTGGGGACGCCGGTGTTCTCAGCGCCGGTGCCTTTCACGGCTGTGTTCTTGGTGCCTGTGGCGGCTACGGCCGTGCCTCTCGTGTCCGGGAGTTTTGCGTTGGTGTCCTTTGCGGTCCCGGCGTCTGTGTTGCCGGCTTTCGTGCGCGTGGCCTGCACGCTCGCTACTTCTATGCCACCTGTGGACGCGTGCACGGAGTCAGGCTCGTCTGTGTTCTCGGATCGCGTGACCTTTGACCTTCGGGGCGTGAGGTCCGCGCCTTGCGTGTCCGTGCGGGGTGTGTCGGTGGTCTCCGCGTTGTCGCCTTTCGCTGCGGGCGTGCCGGGCGTGGTCGCGGGCTCGGTGCCGGTCTCGTTGGGGGAGGGCGTGGTGTTGCTGTGGGCGGCGGTGTCCCCCGCGAGATTTTCGCGGCCGGGCTCTTTGTCGCTCATTTGTCCAGTTTCGGGCGGGCCCTGTCCGGGGCGCATGGTCTGCGGAGATCGTCAGTCTATGGAGGGAGCGGGGAGGTGTGGGGCTCTCCTTGTTCGATGCGCGGTCCGTCCTTGCGGTTGACGGCGCTCGGCCGGTGGGTCTTCGGGGCGGTGGATTCCGTACGATCTGTCCCGTGGACGGAGGGTGGGTGATCGGCGGGCGGTTCACCATGCTCGACCGGATCGGGGCGGGCGGGACGAGCCGGGTGTGGCGTGCCTACGATCATGCGGAGCGGCGCTACTGCGCCGCGAAGCTCATCCGGTGGCAGGGGCGGACGATGCTGCTGCGGGCGATCCGGGAGCAGGCGCTGCGGCTGGCGCATCCGCACGTGGTGACGCCCTACGCGTCGTGCATGGCGGGCGACGACGTTCTGCTGGCGATGGATCTGATGACCGGCGGGTCCGTGGAGACGCTCCTCGGCGACTACGGGCGGCTGCCGCCGGACTACGCCGCCGAGATCCTGGACCAGGTGCTGGCCGCGTTGAGCCGCATCCATCGGGCCGGGATCGTCCACCGCGACGTGAAGCCGGCGAACCTGCTGATGGAGCCGAGTGCGGTCGGTGCGCCGCATGTCCGGCTCGCGGACTTCGGGATCGCGCTCGGGGACGACGGGATCCGGTTCACCACGACCGGGTTCGTCGTCGGCACGCCCGGCTACCTGGCGCCCGAGGCGCTCGACTGGAACCGGCCCGCGCCGCGGCAGGACCTGTACGCCGCCGGGATGGTCGGCTGGCGGATGCTCACCGGGGCGGGCGACCCGGAGCCGCACCAGCGGATCGGCGCGCGGCCCGCGGGTGTGGCGCCGATGCTGTGGACCGTGCTGTCCCATCTGTGCGACCCCGATCCCGCGCGGCGCTTCGCCGACGCGGACGCGGCGCGGCGGGCGCTGGGGTCGTGCCGTCGGGACCTGCGGTTTCCCGCCCGGACGCTGGACGGTGAACTGCTGCAGATCTTTGAACAGTTGGGGGCGCCTCCGCCTCATCGGAGCCGGCCGGGCCCTACCTGATGGGGACGTTCGGGATCTTGCCGAAGGGGCCCGCGTCGAAGGTGACCGCCTTGACGGACGGCGGGGGAGCGGGGACGTAGAAGAAACCGCGGTTCGCCGTGCCCGGCTCGGTTCTGAAGATGGCCCAGCCGGGGTCGACGAAGCGCAGGTTAACTCCGACCTCCTCGGTGGGGCCCATGCGGACGCCGCGGTAGGCGGTGTTCGTGGCCGGGTCGATGACGGAGAACGCGCCGAACCGGCCGTAGGAGCCGTTGTCGCCCATGTAACTGTCGGTGGGGAGCAGGTCCTGGGAGCCGGCGTTGGTGATCTCGAAGACGGCGACGAGGTAGGCGCCGTCGCGGTAGAACGGCTTGACGTCGATACGCCGTTTCTGGCCGGGGATCCGGCCGATCTCGGCCGTGCGGCTCGCCACGGTCGGGCCGTCCGGGTGGAACGCGGCGGGGGCGCCGGTGCCGGTGCCGGGCTTGTCCAGCGGGACGGTCTCCGTGGTCGATGTCGTCTCGGTCGCTTGCTGCTTGATCTGGTAGGAGATCTCGACGCGGCGGTTGCGCCGGCGGGCCTCCTCGTCGTCGGTGCCGCCCTCCTTCGCCACCGGTTCGGTCTCGCCCTTGCCTTCGGCCTTGTACTGGTAGGCGGTGCCGAGGCGGGCTTGGAGCTCCTTCAGGACGACGTCGGCGCGGCGCTGTGACAGGGGCATGTTGTAGCCGGGGGTGCCCTTGCCGTCGGTGTGCCCGGTGATGAGGATCGGCGGCTTGGCCGGGTCGGCCTTCGCCCTGGTCTCGTTCGCGACCTGGTCCAGGATGGCCTTCGCGCGGGCGGAGAGCGTCGCCTTGTCGAAGGCGAACAGCACGTCGGTGCGCAACCCGATGGTCTGCTCGCTCGCGCTCGTGCTGGTGGACTGCACCTCGCCCTCGGTGAGGCCGTAGAGGTCGTAGGTGCGGCCCGAGGCGTCGCCCTGCTGCTCGCGCGTCTTGAACGCCACCGTGGCGCCGGGGCTCGGGGGCGTCGCGTCGTCCACGACGGGGGCTGTGGGGCCGCCCTCGCCCTTGCCGTCGATCACCGGGACGCCGGTGAACTCGCCGGCGGTGGTGGGAGTGACCACCGTGACGGCCCGCACCGACTCGGGGAGGCGGGGGAAGGCGAGCACCGCCTCGTAGCGGACGCCGGGCCGGACCATGGTGAAGCGGAGGTCGCTGCCGACGGTGTTGCCCTCGCCGCCACGGTCGTAGAGCGGGCCGTACGCCTTGTGGCCGACCGGGTCGACGAGCGTGAAGTGCAGCTGGCCGAACGCCGACCCCGCGACCGAGGTCGCGAACGAGTACATCTTCGGATCGCGCTCCGGGTTGGTCACATATAAGCGCAGCACCGACCGGTCGCGATGGCGCTCGACGGCCCGCACCTCGAGCCGCGAACGGCCGCCGCCGAGCGCGGACCAGGCCTCCTTGATCATCGGCCCGGAGTGGGGGCGGCCGGTCTCCGCGGTGCCGCGGCTCGCGGGGGCCCCGCCGCCGGAGTCGCAGGCGGCGAGGAGGACCAGCGGGACGGCCGTGAGGGCGGCGAGCGCGCCTCGGATGCCCGTCATCGGGATACCTCTTTCCTGTTCGGCGGTCGGGGCGGGCGGTTCTCAGCTCTTCTCGTAGGTGATCTCGACGCGGCGGTTCTTCGCGCGGCCTTCGGGGTCGTCCTTGCCGCCCTGCTCGTTGGGGGCGACGGGCTTGGTCTCGCCGTAGCCCCTCGCCTGGACGCGCAGGGAGGCTCCGCCGAGGGCATCCTGCAGTGCGGTCTTGACCGCCTCGGCGCGCCGCCGGGAGAGGGCGAGGTTGGAGGACGGGTCGCCGATGGAGTCGGTGTGCCCGGAGACCTGGACGGCGCCCTTGACGCCCCGCAGCCGCGGCGCGAGTTCGCTGATGCGCCGGCGGGCGGTGTCGGTGAGCGTGGACGCGCCGAAGTCGAACAGGACGTCGGCGGAGATGCGGACGGTGACCTGCCCGCCGTTCGCGTGCTCCTCTTCCAGGGGGATCACGGCCTTGGACAGGTCGATGTCGTGCACGGCGGTGCCGGTCTCGAGGGGCAGGACGCTCTTGGCGAGGTTGCCGTCCGGCACTCCGGGGTCGGCCCCCGCGACGGCGGGGACGGCGAGCAGCGTCGCGAGGACGCCCGCGATGACCGTCGTGCGGCGCATGCGGCTCACCGCTCGACCGGGATGTTGCGGAACGTGGGCCATGTCCCGATCTGTACGTCGATGGACTTCACGTTCTCGGGCGGGGCGGCGAAGGTGAAGTAGTAGGGCGTGGGCTGGTCGTTCGTCATGTGCGTGAAGATGTCGTCGCTCTCCAGCGACTTGCCGTCGGAGTCCTTCACGACGATGTAGCGCTTGAGGTTCACCGGGTCGATGAGCGAGGTTCCGAGCCGGTGGTTGCCGTTGAGCCCGTAGCCGTTGATCCGGCCGGGCCGGGCGCCGGGGACGTGCGGCGTGAACCGCACGGTCAGCGTGGCCAGCTTCCCCTTCGCCTTGAGCCCCATGATGGCGATGTCGACCTTGGCGCCCACCGCGGCGGGGCTGTCGAAGGTGCCCTGCACCACCGGCTTCGCGGCGTTGTCGTAGCCCGCCTCGGACGCCGGCACGGCCGCGCCGGCGGCCGTCGTCGAGACGGCGCCCGACGATGAGGCCTCGTCGTCTCCGCTGCCCGAGCAGCCGGCCAGGAGCAGCACCGCGGCGGTGGCGACCACCAGGCGATGGGTCAGGCGCATAGTCGATCCTTCGGTTCGTCGCATATGCAAAGGCGGGCTTCCGTGGCAATATGGCATCTGGAGCCACGATAGGGTGTGCGGACGTGAATATAGCGTTTGCATCTGCGAATCGTCAAGGGGGTGGACGGGGTGAGCGTCGCCGAGGACACGGTCGCCCGGAACCGCGCGTTGCAGATCGAGTGGTACGGCGAGCCGCTCGGTGATCGCGTCCGGCCGCTGCTCGACCGGCTCGGGCTGTCGCAGTCGGGCCTCGCGGGCGTGCTCGGGCTGTCCGCGCCGATGCTCTCCCAGCTGATGTCCGCCCAGCGCGCCAAGATCAGCAATCCGGCGGTGCTGCACCGGCTGATGGCGGTGGAGGAGTTCGTCGCCGACCCCGAGCTCGGCGCGCTGCCGCCCGACGCGGTCAAGGCGCGGCTGGAGGAGATCCGGGGCGAGGCGGCGCCGACCACGTCCGGGATGCGCATGACCGCCGACGACGGCCCCGGGGAGTCCCCGAAGGGTGCGCCGGCCCAGGGTGCCGGACGGCAGGCCGGTGAGCCGGCGCGGCTGGTGCAGGCCCTGTTGCGCGAGGTCGCGTCCGCGGCGGAGATCGACGCCGCCGCCGACCTCATCGCCGACCGCTTCCCGGAACTCGCGGAGGTCCTGCGCGTGTACGGGACGGGACGCACGAGCGAGGCCGAGGCCCACTTCGCGCGTACCGTACTCGGCCGGATGCTCGGCGACCGCTAGGTCATTCCTTTGCGTGCTCGTCTCGATTCCCCTGCGCCATAACGACTGGTTATGGAACGCGGGCCGTGCGACGGGCCCGCGACGGGGTTAAAGTCTGTGGTCAGGCTCACATACGGGTCTCCCTGTTATGTATGTCACAGCGCGTCAAGTGTGGCGTAGGGTCGCTTCGCTGGAAGCGCACACGAGGCGTCACCGCCCGCATGCGGCACGGCCTCCGGCCGCCCGCCGGGGAGCCATGTCCCGAGGTTCGGCGCGACGGCGCGAGGAGTCCGCCGGCGGGCGCGACGGCAAACCGGTGCGCGCGGACCGTGGTACGGGGACACGACGACCCGAGCTCAGGAGAGCGATCGATGAGCACTGTGGAGGCGCCCGTCAAGACGCGCGCCCAGATCAAGGAAAAAACGCTCCGCAGGGACAACTGGCGGCTGTATCCCGTCACGACCTTCGTGATCTTCACGGCCTGGGTGGTGTACGCGACGGTCCGGGCCTTCTGGGGCGCGGCGTTCTACGTGCCGGAGTTCCACTACCTGACGCCGTTCTACTCGCCGTGCCTGAACGAGATCTGCAACGGCGTGACGGTGAACGGGCACACCGGCGACGCGGCGGAGTTCGGGACGTTCCTGCCGGCGGGCACCCGCGGCTGGATCCCCTTCGCGGCGATCTCGCTGCCGTTCCTGCTGCTGTTCCGGCTGACCTGCTACTACTACCGCAAGGCGTACTACCGGTCGTTCTGGGCGTCGCCGTCCGCGTGCGCGGTCCGCGAACCGCACGGCAAGTACACCGGCGAGCGCCGCTTCCCGCTGATCGGCCAGAACCTGCACCGCTACTTCTGGCTCGCGGCCGTGCTCATCTCCCTCATCAACACCTACGACGCGATCCGGGCCTTCCACGGCAAGGACGGCGGCTTCGGCATCGGGCTCGGCACGCTCATCCTCGTGGCGAACGTCGTGCTGCTGTGGCTCTACACGCTGTCGTGCCACTCGTGCCGGCACATCGTCGGCGGGCGGCTGAAGAACTTCTCCAAGCACCCGTTCCGGTACCGGATGTGGGGCTGGGTGTCCAAGATCAATGAGCGGCACGGCATGTACGCGCTGATCACCCTGGGCTCGCTGGTGGTGGCGGACGCGTACATCGCGTTCGTCGCCGGCGGCGTGTTCGACGACCCGCGTATCTTCAACTGAGGCCAAGGGACATGACTGAGATCGAGAGGCACTCGTACGACGTCGTGGTGATCGGCGCCGGCGGCGCCGGGCTGCGCGCGGCGATCGAGGCGCGCCTCCAGGGCAAGAAGACCGCGATCATCTCCAAGTCGCTGTTCGGCAAGGCCCACACGGTGATGGCCGAGGGCGGCGCCGCCGCCGCGATGGGCAACGTCAACGCCAACGACAACTGGATGGTCCACTTCCGCGACACCATGCGCGGCGGCAAGTTCATGAACAGCTGGCGGATGGCGGAGCTGCACGCCAAGGAGGCCCCGGAGCGGATCTGGGAGCTGGAGCTGTGGGGCGCGCTGTTCGACCGCACCAAGGAAGGCAAGATCAGCCAGCGCAACTTCGGCGGGCACGAGTACCCGCGGCTGGCGCACGTCGGCGACCGGACCGGCCTGGAGCTGATCCGCACCGCGCAGCAGAAGATCGTCGCCCTCCAGCAGGAGGACAAGGCCGAGCACGGCGACTACGAGGCCAACCTCAAGGTGTGGGCCGAGACGACGGTCACCCGGCTGCTGAAGGACGCCGACGGCAAGGTCTGCGGCGTGTTCGGCTACGTCCGCGAGACCGGGAAGTTCGTCGTGTTCGAGGCGCCCGCGGTGGTGCTGGCGACCGGCGGCATCGGCAAGGCGTTCAAGGTCACGTCGAACTCCTGGGAGTACACCGGGGACGGGCACGCGCTGGCGCTGCTCGCCGGCGGGACGCTGCTGAACATGGAGTTCGTGCAGTTCCACCCGACCGGGATGGTCTGGCCGCCGTCGGTCAAGGGCATCCTCGTGACCGAGTCGGTCCGCGGCGACCGCGGCGTCCTGCGCAACAGCGAGGGCAAGCGGTTCATGTTCGACTACATCCCCGAGGTCTTCAAGGACCAGTACGCCACCTCCGAAGGCGAGGGCGACCGCTGGTACGACGACCCCGACAACAACAAGCGCCCCCCTGAGCTGCTGCCCCGCGACGAGGTGGCCCGCGCGATCAACTCCGAGGTCAAGGCGGGCCGGGGATCGCCGCACGGCGGCGTGTTCCTCACCGTCGTCGACCGGATGCCGGGCGGCGCCGCCGAGATCGTCAAGCGGCTGCCGTCGATGTACCACCAGTTCAAGGAGCTGGCGGACGTCGACATCACCAAGGAGGCCATGGAGGTCGGCCCGACCTGCCACTACGTGATGGGCGGCGTGGAGGTCGACCCGGACACGGGCGCGGCGAAGGTGCCCGGCCTGTTCGCGGCGGGCGAGGTGTCCGGCGGCATGCACGGCTCGAACCGGCTCGGCGGCAACTCGCTGTCGGACCTGCTGGTGTTCGGCCGCCGCGCCGGCCTCGGCGCGTCGGAGTACGTGGACGGGCTGGCCGCGCGTCCCGCCGTCCCGGACGCGGAGGTCGAGGCGGCGACGGCGGAGGCGCTCGCGCCGTTCGAGCGGGAGGGCGGCGAGAGCCCGTACGCCGTCCACGCCGAGCTGCAGCAGACGATGAACGAGCTGGTCGGCATCATCCGCAAGGAGGAGGAGCTGAAGCAGGCCATCGAGTCGCTCGGCAAGCTCCGCGAGCGGGTCGCGAACGTCAGCGTGCAGCCGGTCGCGGTCAACGACGGCCGCGGCTACCACCCGGGCTGGCACCTCGCGCTCGACCTGCGCAACATGCTGCTGGTGTCGGAGGCGGTCGCGAAGGCGGCGCTGGAGCGGCAGGAGAGCCGCGGCGGCCACACCCGCGACGACTACCCGCAGATGTCGGCCGAGTGGCGGAAGGTCAACCTGGTCTGCTCGCTCGCCGGCGACCCGTCCGCCCCGCACGTCGAGCTGACCCGGCAGCCGCTCGTGCCGATGCGCGAGGACCTGCTCGAGCTGTTCGAGAACGACGAGCTGAAGAAGTACCTGACCGCCGAGGAGCTGCCGAAGGGGCCGGCCGAGGAGGCGGCGGCCGGCTCGGGCGCGACCGCCGCCGGCACCGCCGCCGGCACCGCCGCCGACGCCGCCGGCGCCGCGGACGACGAGGAGGACGACCGATGAGCTACGAGGCCAAGTTCAAGGTCTGGCGCGGCGACGACGGCTCCGGCGAGCTCGCCGACTACACGGTCGAGGTGAACGAGGGCGAGGTCGTCCTCGACATCATCCACCGGCTGCAGGCCACCCAGGCGCCCGACCTCGCCGTCCGGTGGAACTGCAAGGCGGGCAAGTGCGGCTCCTGCTCGGCCGAGATCAACGGCATGCCGAAGCTGCTGTGCATGACGCGGATGTCGACCTTCGACCCGGACGAGACGGTCACCGTCACCCCGATCCGCACGTTCCCCGTCATCCGCGACCTCGTCACGGACGTCTCGTTCAACTACGAGAAGGCGCGGGAGATCCCCTCGTTCGACCCGGGCGACGCGAAGCCCGGCGAGCTGCGCATGCAGCAGGTGGACGTGGAGCGCTCGCAGGAGTTCCGCAAGTGCATCGAGTGCTACCTGTGCCAGAACGTCTGCCACGTCATCCGCGACCATGAGGAGAACAAGGAGAGCTTCGCCGGCCCCCGCTTCCTGATGCGGATCGGGGAGCTGGAGATGCACCCGGCCGACCAGGCCGACCGGCGCAACATCGCGCAGGACGACCACGGCCTCGGCTTCTGCAACATCACCAAGTGCTGCACCGAGGTCTGCCCCGAGCACATCAAGATCACCGACAACGCGCTGATCCCGATGAAGGAGCGCGTCGTGGGCCGCAAGTACGACCCGGTGGTGTGGCTCGGCAGCAAGCTCGGCATCGTGAAGAAAGGCCAGGACACCCCGTCCGCCTGACCGGACCGCCCGGCCCCCGGGCCGGCAGGTCTCTCGCGAACGTCCCCCGCCGCCCCGCGCGACGGGGGGCGTTCGCGTTTCCGCCGCTCTCCACCGCGGGGGCGGCGCTCTGGCATGCGGCACTCCCGAGGTACGGCGGGCGGCGTGCCCCCGGACCGCCGCCCGCCGTCCCGCCGTTCCCCGTGGACGCCGTGGACGTCGCTACGGCCCTCCGGTCGCGCACGCCGGGACCAACCCTGACGCACATCCGGCCCCCTGAGTAGGGAATAGTGCACAGAGCGCGTGATTGAACCGTGATTCCCTCACGGGGGGCGGGTGCCCCCGGATCCCTTTAGCGTTATGGCGTGACCGCTCTCGAACCGGGCTCGTTCCTCGCCGATCTGACCGCGGCGGAACGCGCGGATCTGGAAGCACGCTCCCGCGTCCGCGACTTCGAGCGGGGCGACACGCTCTTCTCCGAGGGGGAGCAGCCCGGTTGGGTCGCCGTGCTGCTGCGGGGGCGGGTGAAGGCGTTCTCCTACCGCGAGCAGGGCGGCGAGGCGCTGCTCGCGGTGCGCGGGCCGGGCGCCCTGCTCGGCGAGGTCGCCGCGATCGACGGGCTGCCGCGGTCGGCGTCGGTCGCGGCGCTGGAGCCGGTCCAGGCCCTCGCGATCGGCGCCGACGAGTTCATGGCGTTCCTCCAGGCGCACGGCCGCGTCTCGATCCTCATCATGCGGATGCTGTGCCAGCGGTGGCGCGACGCCGACCGCAAGCGCGTCGAGTTCGGCATGTTCGACGCGACGGGGCGGGTCGCGCAGCGGCTGGTCGAGCTGGCGGAGCGGTTCGGCGTGCCGTACGTCCCGCGCGGCGGGCCCGGCGAGCCCGCGGCGGGCGGGGAGAGCGTGCGCATCACGCTGAACCTGTCGCAGGAGGAGCTGGCGGGCTGGGTCGGCGCGTCCCGGGAGGCGGTGAGCAAGGCGCTGCGCACGCTGCGCCGGCACGGCTGGATCGAGACGGGGCGCCGGCGGCTGATCGTGCACGACCTCCAGGCCCTCCGCCGCCACGCGCGGTAACCCGGGTCGCCGGGCGCGGGCGCGCTGGCCGTACTCTGTGCAGGATGCAGCTACAGCAGCTCGCCTACTTCGTCGCGGTCGCGGAGGTGCGCCACTTCACGCAGGCCGCGGAGATCCTGCGGGTCGCGCAGCCGTCGCTGTCCAAGCAGATCCGGGCGCTGGAGAGCGAGCTGAACGTCTCCCTGTTCCGGCGCGCGCGCGGCAACATCACCCTGACGCCCGCCGGTGAGGCGCTGCTGCCCCTGGCCAAGCGCATCCTGGCGGACGTCGACACCGCGCGCCTGGAGGTGCAGGAACTCGCCGGCCTCAAACGCGGCCGGGTGCGGCTCGGCGCCACGCCGTCCCTCTGCGCGGGCCTGCTGGCGGACGTCCTGCGCCGCTTCCACGACATGTACCCGGGCATCCAGCTCATCGTCGAGGAGGGCGGCTCCCGCGACCTCGTCCGGGAGCTGACGCGCGGTTCCCTGGACATGGCCCTGGTCATCCTCCCGCTCCAGGGCGACCCGCCGCTGGACACCACCCCGATACTGCGCGAGTACCTGGTGGTCGCCTCCCCGGCGGGGGCGGGCACGCCCCCGCAGCTGCCGCGCCGCTCGTACCTGCGCATCGAGGACCTGCAGAACCGCCCGCTGGTGATGTTCCGCCCCGGATACGACCTGCGGGAGGCGACGATCAGCGCCTGCCGGGCGGCGGGCTTCGAGCCGAAGTTCGCGGTCGAGGGCGGCGAGATGGACGCCGTGCTGCGCTTCGTCGAGGTCGGCCTCGGCATCGCGGTCGTCCCGAGCATGGTCCTCGCCGGGCGCCCCGGCCTGCGCGGGACGCCGCTCGTCCTGGCCGACGAGGAGGCGCGGCGGGGCCGCCACGGTCCGGGCCTGCTGCGCACCATCGCGCTCGCCCACCGCAAGGACGTCGAGCTGACCCATGCGGCCCGCGCGTTCCAGGAGACCTTGGAGGCGTTCCTCGCGGAGGCCGCCGGGGCGGGGACCCTCCCCGCGGGCGTCGAGAACCTGGTCGGCGCCGAGTAGCGGTCAGGCGGTCAGGCGGTCAGGAGGTCGCGCAGGACACGGCCCCGGACGGCGTTGTCATCGCCCTCCGGCAGGTGCCAGGGGCAGGCGATGTCCAGCGCGGCCACGCGGCCGGTCGCCATGACCCGGCGGACGGACGCGATCACCGCGTCATAGGACGGCCCGCCGCCCACGGGGAACTTCATCCCCGGCAGGTCGTCCTTGTCGACGACGTCCAGGTCGATGTGCAGGAGCAGCGGCCCGTCCGGCAGGACGACGTCGTCCACCGGGCAGCGCCGCACCTTCGACGACGCGAGGAACTCGGCCTCGGCCGGGTCGAGGTCGCGGGCGTCCACCAGGACGACGCGGTCCTCCGGCAGCGGGCGCAGGCCGAGCCGGTCGGCGAGCAGCGCGGTGTCGGTGCCGATGATCTGCCGCAGCGGCATGCCGCCGATGTAGCCGGACGTGGAGCTCTCCGCCGAGTGGACGTCGCCGTGCGCGTCGTACCAGACGACGGACGCGTCGACCCCGGCCTTCTGCAGCCCGGCGAGGACGGCCTCGGCGAGCAGGCAGTCGCCGGAGACGACGGCCGGCCGGGTGCCGCCGGCGACCTGGTCGGCGACCTCGGCGGCCACCGGCTCGCACAGCGCCGCGACGCGCTCCCACACGTCGCCGTCCGGGAGGTCGCGGGTCACCGGGATCAGGTCGAACCCGTCCAGGGGGAAGGACGCGTCGGGAAGCCGTTCGTCCTGGTGGTACGGCACAAATGTGATCATGTGACCACAGTAGAGCAGTAGTACGGCCCCGCCCGGTACTCCGGGCGGGGCCGAGATCAGGGGCCGATCAGGCGGCGGGAATCAGCGCTTCTTGCCGCCGGTGGTCGCCTTCAGGTAGTCGCCGTTGAGGCGCCCGATGACGTCCAGCGGGATCTCCTTCGGGCAGGCGGCGGTGCACTCGCCGGTGTTGGTGCAGCCGCCGAAGCCCTCCTCGTCGTGGGTCTCCAGCATGGAGACGACGCGGTCCCAGCGCTCCGGCTGCCCCTGCGGCATCAGCCCGAGGTGGGTGACCTTGGCGCCGAGGAACAGCGCGGCCGAGCCGTTCGGGCAGGCCGCGACACAGGCGCCGCAGCCGATGCACTCGGCGGCCTCGAACGCGCGGTCGGCGTCCGGCTTCGGCACCGGGGTCGAGTGCGCCTCCGGCGCGGTGCCGGTCGGGGCGGTGATGTAGCCGCCGGCCTGGATCATCCGGTCGAACGCGGACCGGTCGACGACCAGGTCCTTCACCACCGGGAACGCCTTGGCGCGCCACGGCTCGACGTCGATGACCTCGCCGTCCTTGAACTTGCGCATGTGGAGCTGGCACGTGGTGGTGGCGCGCTCCGGGCCGTGCGGGGTGCCGTTGATGACCAGCGAGCACATCCCGCAGATGCCCTCGCGGCAGTCGTGGTCGAACGCGACCGGCTCCTCGCCCTCGGCGATGAGCTTCTCGTTGAGGACGTCCAGCATCTCCAGGAACGAGGCGTCGGGGGAGATGTCGTCGAGCTTGTACTCGACCATCCTCCCCTTGTCCCGGGGGCCGCTCTGGCGCCAGACGCGCAGTGTGAGCTTCATGATTACCTGTCCGACCCTCTGCTACTTGTACGACCGCTGCGTCGGCTTGACGTATTCGAAGTCCAGGGCCTCCCTGTGGAGGACGGGCTGCTCGCCCTCCCCGGCCCATTCCCAGGCGGCGACGTGGGCGAAGTTGTCGTCGTCGCGCTTGGCCTCGCCGTCCTCGTCCTGGCTCTCGGCCCGGAAGTGGCCGCCGCAGGACTCGGTGCGGTGCAGCGCGTCGATGACCATCAGCTCGGCCAGCTCGAAGAAGTCGGCGACGCGGCCGGCCTTCTCCAGCTGCTGGTTCAGCTCCTCGCCCTTGCCGGTGACCTTGACGCGCGTCCAGAACTCCGCGCGCAGCGCCGGGATCAGCTCCAGGGCCTTGCGCAGGCCCTGCTCGGTGCGCTCCATGCCGCAGTACTCCCACATGATGTGGCCGAGCTCGCGGTGGAAGGAGTCGACGGTGCGGTCCCCGTCGATCGAGAGCAGCGTGTCGATCCGGGTCCGCACCCGCTCCTCGGCCTCGCTGACCGCCGTCTCGGCGACCGGCCCGAGCGCGTTGCGGGCGATGTAGTCGCCGATGGTGTTCGGCAGGACGAAGTAGCCGTCGGCGAGGCCCTGCATCAGCGCGGACGCGCCGAGCCGGTTGGCGCCGTGGTCGGAGAAGTTCGCCTCGCCGATCACGAACAGGCCCGGGATGGTGGACTCGAGGTCGTAGTCCACCCAGAGGCCGCCCATCGTGTAGTGGACGGCGGGGTAGATGCGCATCGGCGTCTCGTACGGGTTCTCGCCGGTGATGCGCTCGTACATCTGGAAGAGGTTGCCGTACTTGGCCTCGACCTTGTCGCGGCCGAGCCGCCCGATGGCGTCGGCGAAGTCGAGGTAGACGCCGAGGCCGCCGGGGCCGACGCCGCGTCCCTCGTCGCAGACGTTCTTCGCCGCGCGGGACGCGATGTCGCGGGGGACGAGGTTGCCGAACGAGGGGTAGATGCGCTCCAGGTAGTAGTCGCGCTCGTCCTCGGGGATGTCGGACGGCTTGCGGGTGTCGCCGCCCTTCTTCGGCACCCACACCCGGCCGTCGTTGCGCAGCGACTCCGACATGAGCGTCAGCTTCGACTGGTGGTCGCCGCTGACCGGGATGCACGTCGGGTGGATCTGCGTGTAGCACGGGTTGGCGAACAGGGCGCCGTGCCGGTGGGCGCGCCAGGACGCGGTGACGTTCGAGCCCATCGCGTTCGTGGACAGGAAGTACACGTTGCCGTAGCCGCCGGACGCCAGCACGACCGCGTCCGCCGTGTAGTGCTTGATCTCGCCGTCGATCAGGTTCCGGACGACGACGCCGCGGGCCCGCCCGTCCTCCATGATCAGGTCGAGCATCTCGTGCCGCGGGTACAGCTCCACGTTCCCGGCCTCGACCTGCCGCATCAGCGCCTGGTAGGCGCCGAGGAGCAGCTGCTGGCCCGTCTGGCCGCGCGCGTAGAAGGTGCGGGAGACCTGGGTGCCGCCGAACGAGCGGTTGTCGAGCAGGCCGCCGTACTCGCGGGCGAACGGGACGCCCTGCGCGACGCACTGGTCGATGATGTTCCGGGAGATGTCGGCGAGCCGGTACACGTTCGACTCGCGGGAGCGGAAGTCGCCGCCCTTCACGGTCTCGTAGAACAGCCGGTAGACGCTGTCGCCGTCGTTGCGGTAGTTCTTCGCGGCGTTGATGCCGCCCTGCGCGGCGATCGAGTGGGCGCGGCGCGGCGAGTCCTGGAAGCAGAACTGCTGGACGTGGTAGCCGGCCTCGCCGAGCGTCGCGCCGGCGGAGCCGCCGGCCAGCCCGGTGCCGATGATGATGATCTTCTTCTTGCGCTTGTTGGCCGGGTTGACCTGCTTGGCCTCGAACTTGCGCGTCGTCCAGCGGTCCTCGATGGGGCCCTTGGGCGCCTTGGTGTCGGCGATCGGGTCGCCGGACTTGTAGAAGCTGTCGGTCATGGTCAGCTCACCCATCCGAACGTGATGGAGACGGGGACCGCGATGAAGCCGAGCGTGATCAGCGCGGCGGTGGTCGCGGCGAGGCCCCGCAGGGCGTTGTGGCTGCGCGGGCTGCGCAGCCCGAGCGTCTGGAACGCGCTCCAGATGCCGTGGTTGAGGTGCAGGCCGACGAGCAGGATGGCGACGACGTACCAGAGCGTGATGTACCAGCGGGACGGGTCGAAGTCGGCGACCATCCGCTCGTAGGGGGTGGCGTCGGCGCCCTTGGGGTTCACGACGAAGAACGTCAGGTCCAGCAGGTGCCAGATGATGTAGACGGCGATGATGACGCCGCCGTACCGCATCGTGCGGACGGCGTAGCCCTGCGCGTTCGACTTCTTCTTCGACTGGTACTTCACGGGGCGGGCGTGCGCGGCGCGCTTGGCGAGCGACACCGCCGACCACATGTGCAGGATCACCGAGACGCCGAGCACGACCTCGATGAGGGTCAGGACGGTCCGGCGCGGTACCGCGGGCTCACCGATCGTGCGCAGCCAGTGCGCGTAGTGGTTGAAGTCCTCCGCGCCCATGAAGATCTTCAGGTTCCCGACCATGTGCGCGACCAGGTACAGCACGAGGATGCCGCCGGTCACCGCCATGACGGCCTTCTTGCCGACGGTCGATCGGTAGATCGCAGGTATCGCTATAGCCACGACCTGCACGTTATGTCCGGATCGGAGAATAGTTCCAAGTCATCAGCGCACTCATGGCGATAGCCGCAGGCTATGGACGCACGCCGGGCGGGTGTTGTAGCCGTTCCGTGACGTTCTGCCTGGTGAGTGACCTCACAACGGGTCCGGGAACTCCCCGATCAAGTGATCCACAAGACATTGACCGAGGTCAGCGGCCTGTGGTTACGCGCGCCCGGGCTGCCGGGACAGCAGCAGCACCGCGAGGTCGTCGGTGAGGGCGTCGCCGTTGAGGTGCTCGACCTCGGTGACCAGGTCGTCGATCAGGGCGCGCCCGGTGGCGCCCCGGGTGCGCGCCTCGCGCGCCAGCCCGACCAGGCCGTCGGTGCCGAGCCGGTCCGAGCCGGCGCCGACCTTCCCCTCGATGAGGCCGTCGGTGTAGAGCATCAGGCCCCAGGAGTCGCCGAGGTCGATCTCGGTCGTCGGCCACTCGGCGCCCGGCAGCAGCCCGAGCGCCGGCCCGTGCGCGTAGTCGGGCAGCGCCGCGACCTCGCCGTCCTCGCCGAGGACGCCGTGGAACAGCAGCGGCGCCGGGTGCCCGGCCAGGTGCATCCGCGCGGTCCGCCGGGACGGCGCGATCGTGATCATGCACAGCGTGGTGAAGATCTCCTCGCTGCGCCGCTCGTGCCCGAGGACGGTGTCGAGGGTGCCGAGCAGCTGCTCGCCGGTGTGCCCGGCGAGCACGAGCGTCCGCCACGCCATCCGGAGCTGGACGCCGAGGGCCGCCTCGTCCGGGCCGTGCCCGCAGACGTCCCCGATCATCAGGTGGACGGCGCCGCCCTCGGTCTGCACGGTGTCGTAGAAGTCGCCGCCGAGCAGGGCGCGCCGCCGGCCGGGCCGGTAGCGGGTGTGGTGCCGCAGCGACGCGTCCTCGATCAGCGGGACGGGCAGCAGCCCGCGCTCCAGCCGGGCGTTCTCGCGGCCGAGGATGCGGGCCTCGACGAGCCGCCGCTCGGTCTCCTCCGAGCGCTTGCGCTCGATGGCGTAGCGGATCGCGCGGGCCAGCAGCGGGGCGTCGACCTCCTGCTTGACCAGGTAGTCCTCGGCGCCGGCGGCGACGGCCTGGACGCCGAGGTGGGCGTCGTCGAGGCCGGTCAGCACGACCACGGCGGCGGTCTCGGACAGGGCCAGCACCTGGCGCAGCCCGTCCAGCCGGTCGATGCCGGGGGTGGACAGGTCGACGAGGATGCACTGCGTGCGGCGGGTCAGCGCGCGGCGGGCCTCGGCGAGGTCGGACGCGACCGCGATGGCGGTGTCCAGGCCGCTCTCGGCGAGCATCTTCTCGACCATGAGGACGTCGGAGGGGTCGGCGTCGATGAGGAGCAGGTCGGTCCTGTCCTCGGCCCCCGGTGCGAAGGGGTACGTCTGATGGCTGATGGTGCTCACAGGGCTTCCGGAAGTCGGGCTGACGGCACTGGCAACGGCCGGTGGCGCCCCGCTTATTCCCGTGGGTGCGGGAGCGCGCGGCGGGCCGCGCCGGGGCAGCGGCATCGGCCTAGCCGCCAGGGTCCCGGCTCAAGGAGCGGAGGAAGCATCGCTCCGTACGCCCCGACCTTAGCGTGCCGCCGCGTCCCGGCGCACCTCCCGCGCGCGTCCTGATCATGATTTGCGGGCGGTCCGAAAGCCGCCCGGGCGGCGTCCGGCCAGGTGAAAAACCAGTCGAACTCGCCGGGTCCGGCTGCATAACCTTCGTCAGGTGAAGCCGCTGCCGGAGAAAAATCCTGGCACGCCCGACCACGTCCTCCGCCGAGGCAGAGCCTCGCGCGGCGCCCGGAGGGGCGCCGGCGGAGCATCCGCGCGCTACCTGCTGTGGCTGGCGCGCGTCCAGTGGCGCAGCATCGCCGCGGGCGCGCTCCTCGGCGTGGTCTGGATGCTCAGCCAGGCCCTCATGCCCGCCGCGATCGGCCGCGCCATCGGCGACGGCGTCGCGGCGCGGGACGAGCGCGCCCTGCTGGTGTGGTCCGGCGTGCTGCTCGGCCTCGGCGTCGTGCAGGCAGCCACGGGCGCCGTCCGGCACCGGTTCGCCGTCTACAACTGGCTCGCCTCCGCCTACCGGACGGTCCAGCTCGTCACCCGGCAGTCGACCCGCCTCGGCGGGACGCTGCCGAAGCGGCTGAGCGCCGGCGAGGTGGTGAGCATCGGCCTGTCCGACGTGTCGCACATCGGCGACACCATCGACATCCTGTCCCGCGGCTCGGGGGCCGTGGTCGCGATCGTCGCGGTGGCCGCGATCCTGCTGAGCACCTCGCCGCCGCTCGGCCTGATCGTGCTGGTCGGCGTGCCGCTGATCCTGGCGGTCGCGGCGCCGCTGCTGCGCCCCTACCGCGACCGCGAGCTGGCGCACCGCGAGCTGGTCGGCGAGCTGAGCTCGCACGCCACCGACCTCGTCGCGGGCCTGCGGGTGCTGCGCGGCATCGGCGGCGAGACGCTGTTCTCCGGCCGCTACCGCGCCGGGTCGCAGCGGGTGCGCGCGGCCGGGGTGGCGGCCGCGCGGGCCGAGACCCGGATGAACGGCGCCGAGGTGCTGCTGCCCGGGCTGCTGATCGCGCTGGTCACCTGGATCGGGGCCCGGTTCGCCGCCGAGCGGACGATCAGCGTCGGCGAACTGGTCACCTTCTACGGGTACGCGGTGTTCCTGATCGTCCCGCTGAAGACCCTCGGCGAGGCCGCCGGCAAGATCACCAAGGGGCTGGTGGCGGCGGGCCGGGTGACCGCGCTGCTGGCGATCGACCCCGAGCTGCCGGCCGCCGGGACGGCCCGCCCGGCGGCGTCCGCCGAGCTGGTCGACATCGCCTCCGGGCTGGTCGTGCGGCCGGGGCGGGTGACCGCGGTCGCCGCGGCCGACCCGCGCGACGCGCAGGCCGTCGCCGACCGGCTCGGCCGGTACGCCGACGGCGACGTCGACTTCGGCGGCATCCCGCTGCACGCGGTCGCGGACGTCCGGAAGCGGATCCTCGTCGCCGTCAACGAGGACCGCCTCTTCTCCGGGCCGCTGGCCGAGTCCCTCGCGCCGGACGCCGACGAGGCGGCCCTGAAGGACGCCGTCTACGCGGCCTGTGCCGAGGACATCGTCGCGTCCGCCGGCCTGGACGCGCACGTGGCCGAGGCCGGACGGGAGTTCTCCGGCGGCCAGCAGCAGCGCCTCCGCCTCGCGCGGGCGCTCGCCGCAGACCCCGACGTCCTCGTCCTGGTGGAGCCGACCAGCGCGGTGGACGCGCACACCGAAGCACGCATCGCCGGAAGGCTCGGCCAAGCGCGCGCGGGCCGCACCACCGTGGTGTGCACGACCAGCCCGCTGATGCTGGACCGCGCCGACCACGTCGTGTTCGTCCAGGACGGCCTGGTCGTCGCCGAAGGAGCACATCGCGACCTCCTGGAGACCGAGCCGCGCTACGCGGCCACCGTCACCAGGGGAGAGACCGTGGAAAGGGCGGAGGCATGAGCGCCGAGACACTGCCGGTCGCGACGTCCGCGCAGGTGCGGGCGTACGCGCGGCGGCTCGTCCTGCGGCACCCGCGCGCCCTCGCGGGGGTGCTCGGCCTGCACGCGCTGGCCGCCGTGGCGGGCCTGGTCACGCCCCGGCTGCTCGGCGCGCTCGTCGAGGACGTCCGCGACGGGCACGCCGCCATCGACACCGCCGGGCTCGCCATCGCCGGGTTCGTGATCGCGCAGGGCGTGCTGATCCGGTACGCCTACCTGGCGTCCGCGAAGCTCGGCGAGCGGGTGCTGGCCGAGCTGCGCGAGGAGTTCGTCGACCGGGTGCTGGCGCTGCCGCTGTCCACGGTCGAGCGGGCCGGCACCGGCGACCTGGTCACCCGCGCGTCCCGCGACGTGGACACGCTCAGCACGTCCGTCCGGTACGCGATGCCGGAGACGCTCGTCGCGATCGTCGTCGGCGCGTTCACGTTCGGTGCGCTGCTGCTGAACGGCCCGCTCGTCGCGCTGCCCGCGCTGGTCGCCGTGCCGCTGCTGGTCGCGGTGATGCGCTGGTACCTGCCGCGCGCCCACGTCGGCTACCTGCGGGAGAACGAGGCGTGGTCGCGGATCGCCGACGGGCTCACCGAGACCGTCCAGGGCGCCCGGACCGTCGAGGCACTCGGCCTCGCCGACCGCCGGCACCGCCGCGGCGACGACGACATCGCGGTCTCCTACAAGGCCCAGCGCTACACGCTGCGGCTGCGCATGTTCCTGTTCCCGGTGGCCGAGCTGAGCTTCGTGCTGCCCGTGGTGTCGACCCTGTTCGTCGGCGGCCTGCTGTACATGCACGACATGGCGACGCTCGGGCAGGTGACGGCCGCGACCCTGTACGCGCAGCTGCTCATCGAGCCCGTGGACACCATGCTCTCCTGGCTGGACGAGCTGCAGCTCGGCGGCGCGTCACTGGCCCGCCTGCTCGGCGTCGGCAACGTCCCGCCCGACCGGGAACCGGGCGACGCGCGGCCCGCGGGCGACCGGCTCACGGCGCGCCGCGTCCGCTACTCCTACCGGCCCGGCAAGGACGTCCTGCACGGCGTGGACCTCGACCTGCGGCCCGGTGAGCGGCTCGCGATGGTCGGGCCGAGCGGCGCGGGCAAGTCCACCCTCGGCCGCCTGCTCGCCGGGGTGGACGGCCCGCGCGCGGGCGCCGTCACCGTCGGCGGCGTCCCGCTGGTGGAGCTGCCGCTGGACGGCCTGCGCCGCGAGGTCGCGCTGGTCACCCAGGAGCACCACGTGTTCCGCGGCACGCTCCGCGAGAACCTCCTGATGGCCCGCGAGGACGCCTCCGACGCGGAGGTCCGCCGGGTGCTCGCCGCGGTCGAGTGGGACGGGCCGGACCTCGGCACCGTCGTCGGCTCCGGCGGCGCGACGCTGACGCCCGCGCAGGCGCAGCAGCTCGCGCTGGCCAGGCTCGTCATCGCCGACCCGCACACCCTCGTCCTGGACGAGGCGACGTCGCTGCTCGACCCGCGCGCCGCCCGCCGCCTGGAGCGGTCGCTGGCCGCCGTCCTGGACGGCCGGACCGTGGTGGCGATCGCGCACCGCCTCCACACCGCCCACGACGCCGACCGTGTGGCGGTGGTGGAGGACGGGCGCATCACCGAACTCGGCACCCACGAGGACCTGCTGGCCCAGAAGGGCTCCTACGCGGCCCTGTGGGCGTCCTGGCACGGCTCAGCCGGCTAGCGCCGACTTCAGGTAGTCGACCTGGATGTGGAGCAGGTTCTCCGCGACGACCTCCTGCGGGGTCATGTGGGTGACGCCCGACAGCGGCAGGACGGTGTGCGGGCGCCCGGCGGCCAGCAGCGCCGATGAGAACCGCAGCGTGTGCGCGGCCACGACGTTGTCGTCCGCCAGCCCGTGGATGACCATCAGGGGCCGCTTCAGGTCCGCGGCCCGCTCGATCAGCGAGTTCGCGGCGTAGGCCTCCGGCTCCTCGTCCGGGTGGCCGAGGTAGCGCTCGGTGTAGTGGGTGTCGTACAGCCGCCAGTCGGTGACGGGCGCGCCCGCGATGCCCACGTGGAACACGTCCGGGCGCTCCAGGACGGCGAGGCCCGCGAGCCAGCCGCCGAACGACCAGCCGCGGATGCCGACCCGGTCGAGGTCGAGCGCGGCCGGGTGCTTGCGGGCCGCCTCGATCAGCGCCGTGATCTGGTCGTCCAGCACCGGGCCGACGAAGTCGCCGTGCACGGCGCGCTCCCACGCCGGGCCGCGCGCGGGCGTGCCGCGGCCGTCGGCGATCACGACGGCGAAGCCCTGGTCGGCCAGCCACTGCGGCTCGCAGTACATCCGCTGCACGGCGAGGACGCGCTGGGCGTGCGGCCCGCCGTAGGGGTCCATGAGGACGGGCAGCCGCCCCTGGTCGGGCTCCCAGCCGGTCGGCAGCAGCACGGCGGTGCGGATCTCCCGGTCGCCGGCGCGCAGCAGCTCCACCTTCGGCGTGATCACCGGGGTCTCGGCGAACGAGGCGACCGGGTGCGTCCCGGCGGGCGTGCGCACCTCGGTCTCCGAGCCGGGGCGGTCGAGCCGCGCGCCCGTCACCACGGTGACCCCGCCGGACCGGAGGCCGCCGAAGACGCCCGCCCCCTCGGTCAGCCGGGTGGTCTCGCCGCCGGCGCACGAGTACAGGTGGACCTCGGTGGGCTCCTCCGAGCCGGTGAACAGGATCGACTCGCCGTCCACCCCGAGCACCGACCGGACCTGCAGCCCGGCCGGCGTGACCGGCGTGCCGCCGACGGTGATGCGGCGGGTGTCGGCGTCGCGGTCCTCGGTGACCCAGACGAGGCCGCCGGAGGACGTCCGGGCGGGCAGGCCGGGGACGATCTCCGTCCACACCGGGTCGTGCTCGGTGTGCAGGAGGGACGTCTCGCCGTTGGACGGGTCCACGCTCAGCACCCGCTGCGAGCGCTGGTCGCGCGGCTGCACGACGATCAGCAGGCCGTGCCGGTCCCACGAGGCGGCCACGAAGTAGGGGAACATGCCGCGGTCCCAGGCGACGGCGGTGCGCCGGCCGTCCAGCTTCAGCAGCACCGGCGACACCAGCGCGTTCGGTGTGCCGGCCGCCGGGTAGGCGATCTCGGACGGGGGCCGCTCGGGGTTGGCCGGGTCGGCGATGTGCCAGCGCTGCACCGGCGTCTCGTCCACCCGCGCCGCCAGCAGCGTGCCGCCGTCGGGCGACCACCAGTGGCCGCGCATCCGGCCCATCTCCTCCGCCGCGACGAACTCGGCGAGGCCGTAGGAGACCTGGTCGGACTCCGGCTGGACGAGCGCCCGGTCGTCGGTGCCGTCCATCTCGATGACGCGCAGTGTGCGGCCCGACACGTAGGCGATGCGCCGCCCGGCGGGATCGGGGCGCGGGTCGAACACGGGCGTCTGCGCGGGCAGTTCGCGGACGAGCGCGGTGCCGATGTCGACCGCGTACAGCCGCCCGGCGAGCGTGAACACGGCCTGCTGCATGCTCTGGTCGGTGGCATAGCCGACGATGCCGCCCGCCTGCTCGCGGGCGCGCTCGCGCCGGGCCCGCTCCTCGGCGGGCAGGCCCTCCTCGCCGGGCACGTCCAGCGCGGCCGGGTCGGCGACGCACTCCTCCTCGCCGGTCGCGGTGTCCAGCGTCCACAGGCAGGTGACGGGATCGTCGCCCGCCCGGGTGCGCAGGAACAGCACGCGCGACTCGTCCGGCGCGATCTGGAAGGCGCGCGGAACGCCGAGGCCGAACCGGCGGGTGCGGGCGCTCTGCCGCGGATAGCTGATGCTCATGGCACCCGAGTCTGCCAGGATGCCCGGGAAGTACGGCGCACGGCGGTCTCCTGCCCTCTATGATCACGGGTCGTCGCGTGGGCGGCCGGGGAATGTCCCGTGCCCGGGTCCGCGCTCGCGTAAGCTCAAGGCTTCCCCAAGCACTTTTTTCGTCGCGGGCTGAGGAGTGGTCAATGCCGGAGCTGCAGCCGGGAGATCCCCGGCGGCTTGGCTCGTACGAGATCGTCGAACGGCTCGGCGAGGGCGGCCAGGGGGTCGTCTACGCCGGGGTCGACGCCTCCGGGAACCGCGCCGCGATCAAGCTGCTGCGCGCCGACCTCGCCGGGGACACGATGGCCCGCACCCGGTTCGTCCGGGAGGCGCAGGCCGCCAAGCAGGTCGCGCGGTTCTGCACCGCGCAGGTGCTGGAGGCCGACGTCGCCGGCGACCAGCCCTACATCGCCAGCGAGTACGTGCCGGGCCCCTCGCTCTACAAGCAGGTCACCGAGACGGGCCCGATCGGCGGCGCGGCGCTCGACCGGCTCGCGATCGGCACCGCGACCGCGCTGGTCGCGATCCACCAGGCCGGGATCGTGCACCGCGACTTCAAGCCGCACAACGTCATCATGGCGCCGGACGGCCCGCGGGTGATCGACTTCGGCATCGCGCGCGCCCTGGACACCGGCCAGACGAACGCGACGAAGGCGATCGGCACGCCGTCCTACATGGCGCCGGAGCAGGTGGCGGGCGCCACCCTCACCGAGGCCGTGGACGTGTGGGCGTGGGCGACGACGATGGTGTTCGCCGCGACCGGCCACCCGCCGTTCGGCGACGACACCGTGGTCGCGGTGATCAACCGGGTGATGAACGAGCCGCCGATGCTGGACGGCGTCCCGCCCGACCTGCACCGGCTGATCGCGGCGTGCCTGGCCAAGGAGCCGGAGCGGCGGCCGACCGCGCAGCAGATCATGATGGCGCTGATCGGCAGCGGGCCGGGCGGCGCCGGGCAGACCCGCATGGACGACCCCGCGCAGGCCACCACGATGCTCGCGGAGGGCTCCACCCTCGCCGCGGGCGGGCTCGGCGTGTCCGGGCTCGCGGGCGCGGGCGCCACCCATCCGGGCGGCCCCGCCGGCGGGACGCGCCGCGTCTCGCCGTCGGAGTACACCGGGAGCCTGCCGCCCGCGGGGCCCCCGCGCGGCGGCGCGGCCCGGGCCCGGTACGACGACTGGGAGCCCGAGCGCAAGTCCAAGTGGCCGATCGTCGCGGCGGTCGCCGCGATCGCCGTGCTGGCGCTCGTCGTCGGCGTGTACGCGGCGACCCGCGGCGACGGCGGCTCGCCGAACACGCCGGTCACGCCGTCGGTGAGCGAGTCGACGGAGGTCTCGGAGACCCCGACGTCCGAGGAGCCGGAGGAGCCGACGCCCACCCGCACCCGCACCCGCCGCAACACCCCGCCGCCGCAGCAGTCGAGCGAGCCGACGACCGAGGAGCCGACCAGCGAGCCGCCCACGTCCGAGCCGCCGACCAGCGAGCCGCCCACCAGCGTGCCGCCGACGACCGGCGGCGGCGACGGTGGTGACGGCGGTGACGGCCCCGGTACCGGTGCGGGCGGTGGCGGCGGGCCGGGCTCGGGCGACTGACCCCCCTCCAGGACCCGCCGGACCGTGCGGGGCAGGGCGGTCATCGCCGCCGCCCCGTGCTCTGAGTAGGCTCGTTGACTATGAAGGAGCCGCGGATCCTGTTCGTCCACGCCCATCCGGACGACGAGTCCATCGGGACCGGGGCGACCATGGCCAAGTACGCCGCCGAGGGCGCCCACGTCTGTCTCGTCACCTGCACCCTGGGCGAGGAGGGCGAGGTCATCCCGGAGGAGCTGCGCCACCTGGCCTCCGACAAGGAGGACGCCCTCGGCGAGTACCGGATCGGGGAGCTGGCGGCGGCGTGCGCGGCGCTCGGCGTCCGCGACCACCGCTTCCTCGGCGGCGCGGGGCGCTGGCGCGACTCCGGCATGATGGGCGCGCCCACCAACGACGACCCGCGCTGCTTCTGGCGGGCGGACGTCGACACCGCCGCCGCGGACCTCGTCCCGGTGATCCGGGAGGTCCGGCCGCAGGTGATCGTCACCTATGACGAGCGCGGCAACTACGGGCATCCCGACCACATCCAGGCGCACCGCGTCGCGTGGCGGGCGTTCGAACTGGCCGCCGACCCGTCGGTCACGGCGGGCGGCGAGCCGTGGCGGGCCGCCAAGTTCTACGCCTACGCCACCCCGCGCACCGTCCTCGCGCGGGCGATCGCGGTGATGCGGGAGGCGAAGCTGCCGTTCGCGCGCGTCGCCGGGCTGGACGAGCTCGGCTCCGGCGTGCCCGACGGGGAGGTCACGACGGTGGTGGACGCCCGCGCGCACCTGCCCGCCAAACTCGCCGCGCTGCGCGCCCACCACACCCAGATCGTTGTGGCGCCCGACCAGGTCGGCCCGTTCTTCGCGCTGTCGAACAACCTGGGGCAGCAGGCGTTCGGCACCGAGTACTTCGTCCTCCAGGCCGGCGAGCAGGGCCCGGTCGGCCCCGGCCGCCGCGAGCGCGACCTGTTCGCGGGCCTCGCGGAGCAGGGCCCCGGCCCCGGCGCCTGATCGCCGCGGGACCCGCGGCCGGTAGCCTGACTGCGTGCACAAGGACGATGACGAGGCGCGGGTGAGCCTCGCCAAGGACGGCCTCCCGGCGGACGGAGCGGCGGGCGGAGCGGCGGGCGCGTCCGCCGCGCGCGAGCCCGGCCGGGAGGGCCCGCTGGACGCGTTCGTGTCCGGCGCCGCCTACGCCGCGCTGGCCCTGCTCGGGGCGGTGTTCGGCGTGGTCGGCTCGTTCAGCCAGGACTGGACGCTCGGCTCGGTCCCGGTCGCCGCGATCGCCCTGGTCGTGCTGGTCTTCGCGATGGCCCGGCTGGCCGGGCACGGGATGGGCGGCCGGCTCGGCGCGACGGTCCCCGCGGTGGTGTGGGGCGTGGTGGTGTTCGTCCTGTCGATGCGCCGCGGCGAGGGCGACCTCGTCGTCCCCGGCACCCTCGCCGGATACCTGTTCATCGTCGGCGGCATGGTCGCCGCGGTCGTCGGGGTCATGACGGTGCCGGCGGCCCGCCCGCCGGGCGACTGGCTGCTCGGCAGGGCGGGCCGGGTCCGCGACTAGCCGCTCCCGGCGGCCGCGGTCAGGACGCCATCGGCGCGGGCTCGGCGTCGAGCTGGGGCATGGCCGTGTTGTCCTTGTGCCCCTTCAGCGTGACGCACGCCGCCGCGCTGAGCAGGACGACGGCGATCGGCAGCCACATCGTCGGCTTCATCGCGTGCACGAAGCCGTGCGAGAAGACCTGGCCGGCCAGCTCGTGGACGCGGTGCGCGACGCCCGGCGGGACGCCCGGCGGGAGCTGCTGCTTCGCGCCGCTCTGGCCCGCGCCGACCTCCAGGCCGCTCTTGGCCGCGTTGGCGAACCCCTGCACGAACCCGCCGCGCACGTCGGCGGGCAGCGCCGCCGAGCGGGTCGCGGCCTCCTCCCGCAGCGAGGAGGCGAGCTGGTTCTGCAGGACGGCGCCGACCGCCGCGCTGCCCAGCACCGACCCGACCTGCCGGATCGTGTTGTTGACGCCGGACGCGGCGCCCGCGAGGCGCGGCGGGACGTTCCGGGTCGCCTCGGTGGCCATCGGCGCGAACACCCCGCCGATGCCGATGCCGGACACGACGAGGGCGGGGATGAACGCCTTCCAGTCCGTCCCGACCTCGGCGGCGAGGACGATCCACACCATCCCGACGCCGTAGAGCGTGAGGCCGCCCATCAGGATGAACTTGCCGCCGATCCGGTCCGACAGCCGGCCCGCGACGGGCGCGAGGAACATCGACACCAGCGACGACGGCGCCATGACGAGCCCCGCCTTGAGGGCGCTGAAGCCCAGCACCGACTGCAGGTAGATCGTCATCGGCAGGAACATGCCGACCATGCCGACCGAGACGGCCGCGCCGACGAGGTTCAGCACGGTGAAGTTGCGGTCCTTGAACAGGGAGAACGGGACGAGCGGCTCGCCGTCCTGGCGGGACCGCTGCTGCACGACGAAGACCACGAACAGGGCGAGCCCGGCGGCGATCAGCCCCCAGATGCCCTCGTTCCACTCGTACTTCTGGCCCTCGGTGAGCGCGAACGTGAGGCAGAACAGGGCGGCGGACGCCAGCAGCACCCCGACGACGTCGAACCGGTGCCGGACGCCGGGGGTGCGGCCGGGCAGGATCGGCACCGCCATGGCCAGCACCAGGATCCCGATCGGCAGGTTCACGAAGAAGATCCAGCGCCAGTCGAGGCTGGTGACGAGCAGGCCGCCGATCGTCGGGCCGGCGATCGTGGACACCCCGGCGACCGCGCCCCACACGCCGAGCGCGGTGCCGCGCCGCTCCGGCGGGAACACCCCGATGATGATCGACATGGTCTGCGGCATCAGCAGCGCGGCGCCGAGGCCCTGCACGGCGCGGGCGGCGATCAGCTGCGTGGGGTCCTGCGCGATCCCGCAGGCCAGGCTGGCCAGCGTGAACAGCGCCACCCCGGCGATGAACAGGTTCTTCTTGCCCCACAGGTCGCCGAGGCGGCCCGCGGTGATGAGCAGCACCGCCAGCACCAGGACGTAGGCGTTGACGACCCACAGCACCTCGTCCAGCGAGGCGTGCAGCTTGTCGGTCATGCTCGGGATCGCGATGTTCACGATCGTCAGGTCGAGCAGGGTCATGAAGAATCCGAGGGAGAGCGTCAGCAGGATCGCCCAGGGATTTCCGCGCCATTTGCTCATGAGGCCCCCTTGTCGTCGTGGCGTGGTGGTCGGGGGCGGGGGTGGCAGCGGATCTGCACCTCGTCGTCCCTCCAGGTCAGGCGGCCGGACTCCAGGTCGTCGACCAGTCCCCGCACATAGTCGAGCTCGCCGCGCACCCGGGCGATCGTCCACTCGTGGTCGAGCAGCTTGTAGCGCTCCAGGCCCTGCTTGAGGAGCGCGTCGTTCGCCGTCTGGTGGCCGGCGAGGTTGGCCTCCAGCGCGACCGCGCGGGCGCGCAGCAGCCGGACGACCTCCCCCTCGGACAGCAGGTTGACGAACGCCAGCCCGGTGCCGAACAGCGGGAACTCCTCGGCGGGGTGGCGCAGCAGTTCGGCGAGCCGCATCTGCGCGGCGTCCCGCCCGTCGGCGGTCACCGCGTAGACGGTGCGCTCGGGCCGGCGGCCCTCGCGGCTCGTCTCCAGCGGCTCGATCAGCCCGGCCGCGGCGAGCCGCTCCACCGAGTGGTACAGCGAACCGTGGGTGATCTTGACGGCCTGGTCGTAGGCGTGGTCGCGGATGCGCTGCTGCATCTCGTACGGGTGCATCGGGCTGTCGCAGAGCATCCGCAGCACGGTCAGCGCGAGCGGTGTCAGTGGTCGGGACATGGTTCCGGCCCTATGGTCGATTCCGATTAGTCCACACAGACTAATCCAACCGGACGGACTTCGTCACCTTAATTACAAGCCGGACATGTCCCTACAAGCCCCATGCAGGTCAGTGGAGGTGTCAGCGCACGGAATCCACCGAGTTGGCCGCGCCGTTGCGGGCGACGTAGTCGCCGACCGTGTCGTTGCGGACGGCCGTGAACAGCGACCGCACACCATCATCGTCCAGGAGTACGACACTTTGCCCGTCCCGCTCGGCGGGCTTGGCGACCGGGGCGGTCAGGTACTCCACCAGCGACGTCTTCAGGAGCCGGTGCGCGAGCCCGCGCAGCGTCCCGGCGGTGACCGAGTCGTCCACGGCCACCGAGCCGGTCACGGCCCGGACGAACCGGTCGATCTTGATCGGGTTGCGGGTGTCGAGGGCCTTGTCCGCCAGCGCGTGCAGGAACGCCTGCTGCCGCTTGATGCGGTCCAGGTCGCCGTCCGGCAGGTTCCACCGCTGCCGGACGAAGTCCAGCGCCTCGACGCCGTCCAGGTGCTGGCTCCCCGCCTTCCACCTGCGCTCGTGCATCGGGTCGTAGGTGTCCTTGGTGATGGTGACGTCCACGCCGCCGAGCGCGTCGGTCATCTTCACGAACCCGCGGAAGTCGAGCGAGGCGTAGTGGTCGACGCGGA
Organism: Actinomadura sp. NAK00032; assembly: GCF_013364275.1. Lineage (NCBI taxonomy): Bacteria > Bacillati > Actinomycetota > Actinomycetes > Streptosporangiales > Thermomonosporaceae > Actinomadura > Actinomadura sp. NAK00032. The sequence continues at coordinate 2,000,609 of NZ_CP054932.1, forward strand.
CGCCGCTGAGCCGCTCCACGGCGCGGATCAGCAGCGACGGGCCGCCGTAGGCGAACGCCGCGTTGATCTTCGTGGTGCCGTGCCCGGGGACCGGCACCCAGCCGTCCCGGGGGATCGAGATCAGCGACACCCGGTCGCCGCGCCCGGACAGGTGCACCAGCATGATCGTGTCGGCGCGGGCGCCCATCGCGGGGATGTCCGCGCGCCGGTCGGAGCCGATCAGCAGCCAGTTCTCGCCGCGGCCGGTGGAGGCCGGCCGCCCTGCCCCGCTGGGCAGCGCCCCGGCGACCCGCCTGACCTCCCCGTCGTAGGCGCGTTGCAGCAGGTAGAGGCCGCCCGCGAGCAGTATCAGGACGCCCACCGCGAGCCCGCCGCAACCGATGGCGACCCGGCGCCGGCTCGTGTTCCGCAACAGCATGCCGACCACCCTGCCGCCGCGTGCGCCGCGCGCCGCGCCGCCGGGCGGGCGGGGGCCGATTCTTTGACGACTCGCGGGTTTGCGTTAGCAGAGCGAGACGCCGCCGGGCGCCGTTGACCGGCGGCGTCTCGGGCCGGGGGGAACCGCGCGCCCGCGCGCTGCGGGGAGGCGGCGCGGCCGCTGCTAGCCCTTGAGGGCGATCTCCAGCTGGTCGAGGGCCCAGTCGAGGTCGGCGTGCTCGATGACCAGCGGCGGCGCGAGGCGCAGCGTGGTCTCGTGGGTCTCCTTGGCGAGGACGCCGAGGTCCATGAGCCGCTCGCTGACCGGGCGGGCCGGGCCGGTCAGCTCGACGCCCGCCCACAGCCCGCGCCCGCGCACCTCGCGGACGAGGTCGCCGGGCAGCCGGCCGAGCCGGTCGTGCAGGTGCGCGCCGAGCGTGCGGGAGCGCTCCTGGTACTCGCCGGTCTTCAGGATCGCGATGACCTCGCGGCCGATCGCGCAGGCGAGCGGGTTGCCGCCGAACGTCGAGCCGTGCTGGCCGGGCTTGAACACGCCGAGCACGTCGCGGTCGGCGACGACGGCGGACACCGGCATGATGCCGCCGCCGAGGGCCTTGCCGAGGATGTAGACGTCGGGGACGACGCCCTCGTGCTCGACGGCGAACGTGGTGCCGGTGCGGCCGAGGCCCGACTGGATCTCGTCCGCGATCATCAGCGCGCCGCCGGCGGTGCACAGCTCCCGCACCGCGCGCAGGAATCCGCTCGGCGGGACGTTCACGCCGGCCTCGCCCTGGATCGGCTCGATCAGCACGCCGACGGTGTGCTCGTCCATCGCGGCCTTGAGCGCCTCGGCGTCCCCGTACGGGACGGTCCGGAAGCCCGGCGTGTACGGGCCGTAGGAGTCGCGGGCGTCGGGGTCGGTGGAGAAGCTGATGATCGTGGTGGTGCGGCCGTGGAAGTTGCCCTCGAACGTGATGATGTTCGCCTGGTCGGCCGGGACGCCCTTGACCTCGTAGCCCCACTTGCGGGCGGTCTTCAGCGCGGTCTCGACGGCCTCGGCGCCGCTGTTCATCGGCAGCACCATGTCCTTGCCGCACAGCTCGGCCAGCTCGGTGACGAACGGGCCGAACTGGTCGTGGTCGAACGCGCGGCTGACCAGCGTGACGCGGTCGAGCTGCCGCCGGGCGGCCTCCGCGAGGCGGGGGTTGCGGTGCCCGAAGTTGACCGCCGAGTAGGCGGCCAGCATGTCGAGGTAGCGGCGGCCCTCGGCATCGGTCAGCCAGGCGCCGTCCGCCTCGGCGACCACGATGGGAAGGGGATGGTAGTTGTGCGCGCTGTGGTCCTCGGACATCGCTCGCAGCTGGTCGGTTTGCGTCACGACGCTCCTTCGCGGCTCGGCCCGGCCGGTCGGGCCGGGGCATGGCTGGACACCGGACGGGGAGTCCGGTGCCGAGGGGAGGGACGGGCGGGGTCCGGGTGGCCGCCGGTCCACTTCCCAGCGTATGTTCGGAAATGACCGCCGACCAATGACGAAAACCGACTTCGGGGGTGTTATTTGTTGCGTCTTGACGACCTGGACCGTCGAATCGTTGCGCGGCTCCTGGAGGACGGGCGCGCCTCGTACGCGCAGATCGGGGACCGGGTCGGGTTGTCGGCGCCGGCGGTGAAGCGGCGGGTCGACCGGCTGCGCGCGGACGGCGTCATCAACGGCTTCGCGGCGGTCGTCGACCCGGCCGCGCTCGGCTGGACGACCGAGGCGTTCATCGAGATCTTCTGCACCGGCGCGACGTCACCGGAGCAGATCTACTCCAGTGTCCGCGGCCATCCGGAGGTCGTCGCGGCGTACACGATCAGCGGGGACGCCAGCGCGCTCGTGCATGTGCGGGCGCGCGACATCCAGCATCTGGAGCAGGCCCTCGAACGGCTGCGCCGGGAGGACAACATCACCGCGACCAAGACGGCGATCGTGCTGTCCCGGCTGATCGGCCGGCCCACCGACGCGCCGTCCGGCGGCCCGGTTACCGAGCAGTAGGCTGCCGTCATGGACTTCGCGACCGCTGACCTCATCGACGACTTCGGGGCCGAGCTGCGCAGCTGCGAGACCCAGTTCCGGCAGTACGGCGGCCGGACGGCGTTCGCCGGCCCGGTCTCCACCGTGCGCTGCCACCGCGACAACGGCCTGGTGAAGAGGCTGCTCAACACGCCGGGCGGGGGCCGGGTGCTGGTCGTGGACGGGGCCGGCTCGCTGGCGTCCGCGCTGATGGGCGACATGATCGCGGCGGCGGCCGTGGCGAACGGCTGGTCCGGCGTCGTGATCAACGGCGCGGTGCGGGACGTGGCGGCGCTGCGCGGTCTCGACCTCGGCGCGAAGGCGCTCGGCTCGAACCCGCGCAAGAGCGCCAAGGACGGCGCCGGCGAGGTGGACGTCCCGGTGTCGTTCGGCGGCGCGGAGTTCCGCCCCGGCGACTGGCTCTACAGCGACGAGGACGGCATCGTCGTCGCGGAGCGCGAACTCCCGCGCTGACCTGCGGGCATCGCGCGACATGACACGCTATTCGGTACAAGATCGGCTAAATCGGCCCTAGCCGGTGGGCGCCGTGTGGTCTTTCCTGCTCTCAGCAACCACCAGAGGTAGGGGAGACATGCGCGTCAAACAGATGCTGCTGGTACCCGCGTCGGCGCTGCTGCTGGTCGCGGGGCTCGCCGCCGCCCCGGCCGCGGCGCTGGCGAAGCCGCCGATCCCGAACGAGACCGCGAACCCCTGGCAGATGCGGCACTGGCCGCAGACGCAGCCGTGGCAGCGCGAGCAGCCGTCCGCCCGCACGTTCGCGGCGGGCGCCCCGCGCCCGATCGACCCGCAGAACTACGAGCTTCCCGACACGATGACGTGGGACGACTACAAGCGCATCCCCGGCACCTCGTGGGCGGACCCGTCCCGCAAGGGGTCGGTGGAGAACTTCAACGTCGCGATCGTCCTCGTCGACTACGCGAACCAGCCGTTCGAGGTGACGCGGCCGCGGAACTCCTCCATCTTCGGCAACCCGGTGAAGGTCGGCGACGTCCCGCGCGAAGGGGTCGCGAAGTTCTACCAGGACCTGCTCAACAGGCCGCAGGAGCTGAACCACGGCCACACCCTCCACGAGTACTGGATGGAGGACTCCGGCGGCCGGTACGGGGTCGACCTCACCGGTTTCGGCGCCTACCGGATGCCCGCCAAGGACCACGAGTACGGCGTCGACCGCATGCAGGGCGGCACCGGCTGCCCCGCCGGCGACACCTGCAACCGCGACCTGCGGGCCGACGCCCGCGCCGCGTGGGTCGCCGACGTCGGCGAGGAGACCGCGAAGAAGTACGACTTCGTGTTCTTCCTCAGCGCCGGGCAGGACGAGTCGTCCACCTGGCAGGAGTTCGGCGAGATGAAGTTCACCGCGAAGGAGGACGTCCCGCCGGAGTGGGGGCCGGGCGACCCGGGCCTGACGAACTGGGTGAAGACCCGGTACGTGCCGTGGACGTCCTGGCAGGCGGGCTCCACGCTCTGGCCGAACGCCATCTTCGGCGTCTCCTCCACCCAGGCGGAGAGCTCCGGCATGTCGGTCTACGCCCACGAGTTCAGCCACATCCTGGGCATCGGCGACAACTACAACAACCCGTACAGCGACCCGCCGCGCCGCGCCTACAGCGGCCCGTGGGACATGCTGAGCCGGGGCACCTTCAACGGGCCGGGCGGCCCGCACAGCCGCTGGACGATCCCCGCGACGGGCGGCGGCTCCATGGGCGCGCAGCACATGCTCCGCAACAAGATGAAGCTCGGCATGGTGAACCCTGACAACGTGCTGCAGCTCAGCCGGGACGCGCTCGCCTCGTCCGGCATGGTCGTCGCGCAGGTGACGGCCCGGTCGGTCGACCCCGGCAAGAGCGGCCTCGCCGGCATCAACGTGAAGCTCGGCGCGGGCGGCGACAAGAGCCCCGGCTGCGACACCGGCACGGACCCGCTCTGCGACGACGGCGGTTACGACAACTACACCCTCGAGGTCGTCGACCGGATGGGCACCGACTCCTTCACCCCCGACTCCGGCGTGCTGCTGGCGAAGACGAAGGACGCGGACGACGCCCCGTTCATCTGGGTCAAGGACGCCAACCCGCAGGACATCGACAAGGTCGACTTCGTCCGCCCGGACGGCACCCCGGTGAAGATGACGATCGGCGACTACCGGCAGCTGTCGGACGCCCTGTACCACGCGGGCACCGGCTCCGGCAGCGAGTACGAGTACGTGGACGAGGCCAACCGGCTGCACTTCTACGTGCTGAACCTGAAGCGCGACCGGCGCGGCGTCCTGTCCTACACGGTCGCGGTCAGCTCCCTCGACGGCGCCGGCCCGCAGCGGCGCGGCGTGAAGGTGGACTCGGGCCGCGCCCGCCCGGCGGGCGCGGGCTGGGCGAAGTGCACGCTGACGCTCCGCAACACCGGCCGCGGCGGTGCCGGCCCCCACGGCTCCGACGTGTTCCGGCTGAAGGCGGACGTGGCCGGCGACGGCTGGACGACCTGGCTGCCCAACGAGCTGGCCACCGCGAAGGCGCACGGCCGGACCCGCGTCGAGGTGTGGGCGAAGCCCGGCCCCGGTGCCTCCCGGCACGCGCGGCTGCGGCTGACCGGGACCTCGGAGAGCGACCCGTCGAAGTCGGACTCCGGTACCTGCGCGCTGCGCTGATCCCCTGAGCGGGACGGCCCCGGCGGCGGGGCCGTCCCGTCCGGCGGCGTAAACAGAAATTGCCCATCGCGAAAGGTGCGGCCGCCTTTACCCCGACCCGGACCCGGCAACGTTGCGGAACGTGATGATCTTGCAACGCACGGCGACCGGGACGGGGTGGGCGGCCGTCGCGGCTCTGATGGCCGGTGTCCCCACGTTCGCGCTGGCAGCCGCCGTACCCGCCGCCCAGGCGGCCACCCCGACGACGGCGAAGGCCCCGGCCGGTCTCAATCCCCGCGACTTCGCGCTGCGCCGCGGCCCCTCCCACGCCGCGCCGATCCAGGCACTCGACCGCAGCCTGCGCGGCACCGGCGTGGACGGCGTGATCCGATCGTCCGGGCAGAAGAAGCTCGGCCGCGGCTGCGGCGGCCCGGCCGCCGTCCCCGCCGGCTCGCTCGTGTACTGCTTCAACCGGGCCGACACCGCCACGAGGGCCTGGGTCCCGCAGGGCGTCACGACCGCGTCGGACGCCTCCGCCGGTGAGACGTCACCAGGCGGCGGCAGGCCGATCCTCGTGTCGTGGCACAACGGCGGCAAGGTCAGGGTCACCTTCGTCAACCCCGGCCGCCGCACCTACCGGCACGTCCTGCTCGTCGAACCGCAGATGCGGGGCGGCCGCGCCACCTTCGGCGACATCGGCATCCACGCCGGCGGGATCGCCTGGTACGGCGACACCCTGTACGTCGCCGACACCCGCCACGGCCTGCGCATGTTCGACATGCGCCGGATCTACGACCTGAGCAGGAGCAAGGCGGGCTCCACCGGCCACGCGGGCTGGGTCGGCCTCCACAAGGGCAAGTACTACGGGCACGGCTTCCGCTACGTCCTCCCGCAGACGGGCAGCTGGCGGTTCGCCCACGGCAAGGTCGGCCGCAAGTGCCGCGGCTCCGGCCCGCCGCGCATGTCGTGGATCTCCGTCGACCGCACCGACTCGCCGCACGTCCTCGCCGGGGGCGAGTACTGCCGTCCGAACTGGGCGCGGGGACGGGTGGTGACGTGGCGGCTGGCGGCGCTCGCCGGCGGCGGGACCGTCCGCCCCACCGGCGGAGCCGAGCTGCCGGCGGACCGGATCCAGGGCGCCGTCCGGACCAACGGCCGCTGGTGGTTCTCGCAGAGCCGCGGGCACGCGCGCGGCCGGCTCCTGACGGCCCGCTACTCCGGCACCGGCTGGGGCAAGGTGCAGCGCCGCGCGTCCTCCCGCGGGCCCGAGGACCTGTCCTGCCAGCGCGGCGCGCACCGCATCTGGACGGTCGCGGAGTACGCCGGCAAGCGCGCCCTGTGGAGCTTCCGCGCAAGCTCCTGCGCCTGACCCGGTCACGCGTTCACCGACGTCCGGGCCCGCGCGGCGTCCTCGACGGGACGCCGCCGGACCTGCCCCAGCGCGACGGCGCCGAGCGCCGCCACGCCCAGCGCCGCGCCGATCCACGCCGTGGCCGGGTAGCCCAGCCCGGCGTCGAGCGCGAGCCCGCCGAGCCACGGCCCCACGGTGATGCCGATGTTGAACGCCACCACGTTCCCGGCGGCCACCAGCGTCGCCGCGCCGTCCACCATCCCGAACGCCCGCGTGTTCAGCGTCGGATTCGTGGCGAACCCGGCGAACCCCAGCAGGAACACCAGGGCCACCACCGGGACGGGCGACTCCGCCGTCAGCGCGAGCAGCACGGACACGACCGTGAGCCCGGCGAACCCCGCGTACAGGGTCGGGACGGCCCGCGTGTCGGCCGTCCGCCCGCCGGCCGTGATCCCGATGAGCGCGCCGACGCCGTACAGGGCGAGGACGCCGGGCACCCAGGCCTCCGCGATCCCCGTCGTCTCCGTCAGCAGCGCGCCGAGGTAGCCGAACGTGACGAGGAGCCCGCTCGTCGCCAGCGCGGTCGTCCCGTACAGCAGCCACAGCCGGGGGACGGCCACCGCGCGCAGCTCGGCCCGGACGCGGGGCGCCGCGCCGCCCGTGCGCCCGGCGGGGATCGTCGCGGCCACCCCGGCCATCGCGGCCGCCGACATCGCCGCCACCGCCCAGAACGCCGCCCGCCAGCCGAGGTGCTGGCCGATCACCGTCCCGGCGGGCAGCCCCACGATCGCCGCGACGGTGAGCCCGCCCGCGACGACCCCCATCGCCCTGCCCCGCGCGTTCGCCGGGACGAGCGAGACCGCCGTCGCCGCCGCCACCGCCCAGAACCCGGCGTAGACGAACGCGCCCACGATCCGCATCGCGAACAGCACCCAGTACCCGGGGGTCAGCGCGCTGACGGCGTGCGTCAGGACGAACACCGCGAGGAACGCCAGCATCGTGCTCCGGTGCGGCCACCGCAGCGTCAGCAACGCCAGGACCGGGGCCCCGGCGAGCATCCCGATCGCGAACGCGGAGATCAGCAGCCCCGCGTCGGGCACCGACACCCCGAGGTCGGCGGCCATCTCCGGCAGCAGGCCCGCGAGCATCAGCTCCGACGTCCCCTGGGCGAAGATCGCCATCCCCAGCACGTACACGGCCAGTGGCATCGCTGTCCCTCTCCCTGTTTTGGATAGATCAGTACAAAATCAGCGCGTGGAAAAGGGCGGCCGCGGCCGCCCTCGTCTCAGAGGGCGGTCATGGCCGTGTCGGCGATGCTCTGCAGGGTGGCCCGGTCGGCGCCGCCGCGTGCGGCGACCTGGATGCCGCTCACCGTCGCGATCACGAAGTGCGTCAGCGCCGCCGCGTCCCGGTCCGGGGCGATCTCGCCGGCGCGGATGCCGTCCTCGATGCCGGACTTCAGCAGGTCGAAGCGCCGCCGCCGGTCCCGGTCGAGCCGCTCGGCGATGTCGGGGTCATGCGGCCCGAACTCGACCGTCGCGTTCACGACCAGGCAGCCGGCCGGGTCCCCGGCGTCCGGCTCGACGGCCCACTCCAGCACCGTCCGCAGCTTCTCCCGCACGGGCTTGGCGCCGTCCTCCATCAGTTCGGCGAGACGACCCGTCCGGTGCTGCGTGTAGTGCGTCAGCGCCTTGACGTACAGGTCGCGCTTGCTGGCGAACGTGTTGTAGATGCTGCTGCGCCCGAGACCGGTCGCCTCGCACAGCTCCTGCGTGGAGGTCGCCTCGTACCCGTCCGCCCAGAAGGCCAGCATGGCCGCCCGGACGGCCCGCTCCTCCTCGAACTTCCTCGGCCGCCCCATGTCCGCAGGCTAACACGTTATGTATCGGCCGGTCCAATATCGTTCACTGGACGGACGCGACCTGGACGAACCGGCTCTCGTACCCCTGGGTGAGCACCCCGCGCCCGGGGACGCGCTCGGCCGGTGTGGGCCCGCCCATCAGCAGGGCCGCGCACACCTGCGGGTGGAGCTCGTCGAGCAGCGAGTCGGTCCCGGCGTCCGGCCTCGTCTCCGTGCGGGCGACGACGAGGTGGAGGCGTCCCCCGCCGAGGTGCGGCCCGAGCGGCTGGAACAGCCCGCGGTCCAGCAGGGCGTGGTCGTCCACGAGCAGGTAGAACTCCTGCGCGGGCGACCTCTCCAGGCGGCCGAGGAGCCGGTCGATCAGCAACCGGACCTGCGTCGACGTGGCGGCGTACTCACCGGAGGAGATCCGGGGCCCGCCCGGCAGCCGGAAGTCCATGTCGTTCAGCCCGCCGCTCGGGTCGATGACGTACGGCTCCTCCCCGCCGGTGCTGAGGGCGTCGAAGACGAGGTACAGCACGTTCGTCTTACCGGAGCCGGGCGGGCCGACCACGGTGAAATGCGGCAGCTCCCGGAAGTCCAGCACGGCCGGGGCCTGCGAGCCGTACTCGATGCCGATCGGGATGCGCCCGTGCGACGCCATCGCGAGCTGGGCGCGCGGCAGGTGCTCCGGCAGCGGGGACACGCCCGGACCCCACTCCGTCGGCGCGATCATGCGGAACCGGTCGGCGATGGCGGGCGGCAGCAGGGTGAGCACGGCGCGCATGGCCGGAACCTGCCCGCACAAGATGATCAGCGGGTCATCGTCGTGCCGGGCCAGCCTGACGATCTCCTTGATGACCGCCTCGCCCATCGGGCCGCTCTCGGCGCTCACCAGTTCGTCCGCGTCCCGCACGAGCAGCACACCGCCCACGGGCTCGTGGGAGAGCCATGAGCCGGGCGTGTCACGGTCGCCCGAGTCCTGGCCCACCAGCAGGCGCCAGGACGTCGTGGTCACGCGCCCGTGCGGCAGATCATGCCGGGCGGCGAGCTGTTCGCCGCACCACTCCGCGGCCGCCAGCTTCTCCGGTCCGTAGCGGCCGCAGAACACCAGATGGCCGCCATCGAGCGCGCCATCGAGCAGTGCCCTGATCGACTCGCCGGGCTCCTGCGCGGCCGGACGCTCCACCTCGCGGGCGCGGTTGCGGAACAGGCTGATGCCGGTGCCGTCGATGCCGGCCCCGAACATCACCGGCCGATCGGCGGCCTTGGCCATGAGCCGTTCCCCGAGGGCGTAGTGGAGCATCGCCATGTCGAGGTGCGCGGGCGCCGTCGCCACTCCTCGTTCGAGCAGATTGATCAACTCGCCGGTGAACGCGGTGTGCGTTTCTCCCGTGGAAGGAAGCATCTGCTCGATCGTGGAAACCGATGCCATGACGTACGTGTCGCCATCCGTCGGAAATGGGGTGACGTCCTGTATCGCGCGTCCGCCCAAGGAACAGTCGAGGAGCAGAACCTTGTGGCGCGGACTCGCCTCATTGATCAGCCTTCGCAGCCCGCTGTAGGGGAGCGCGGTGTGGTCAATGCCCGGCCGGGTCTCCGGCAGCGCGAGGGACGGCGGGTCGCCCACGGTTCCCGTGAGATGGCCGATGTAGTAGACGAGCAGCGCGTCCTCCGCGCCGCTCGCGGCGTCCTGGACGGCATCCATGACCTGTGCCGCATCCGTCGGCTGCCACAGGGTGATGCAGTTCCGCTCCGGCAGACCCCATACCCTCGGGTCGCACAGGGCCGCCTTCAATCCGCTCAGGTTGTTCTGGACGGCGGGCAGGCGCGGCATCGAGGTGTAGTCGGACACGCCGATCAGCACGGCGCGGGACCGCCGGGGATCGGCGACGGTCGTCCGTAGCCCGGAGGTGTGCGCCACCTGGGCGCGCGTCCGGCGGACGAAGTCCTCGACGGCGGGGGCGGGCGGCTCCTCGGCCACGGTGAAGCGGCGCGGAGCACCGGTGCCCGCGCGGAGGTACGCCGTCCGCTCGCCGGTGAACGGCAGGGACGGGCGTCCGAGGACGCGCCGGAGCACGGCGGGCGGTTGCTCGCTCGCGGTGACCCGCCAGCCGAGCAGCGGCAGGAAGCGGTCCCAGATCGTGGTGTCCTCGACGGTCGTCGAGCCGACCAGGAGTTGGATGCCGAGCGCCGCGCCCTTCTGGGCCGCGGTGAGCAGCGCCTCGGCCGCCTCGGGCCTGCCGGACGGGAAGGTCAGCGACACGTCGGCGAAGACGACGAGGCCCGGGGGATCTGTCACCGCCCCGGTGGAACGGGCCTCGATCTCCTCCGACAAGAACTCGGTGAACTGCCGGAGGCGGTCCGGCGAACCGAGCAGTTCCTCGTCGCAGTAGCGGACGTGCGGGAGGTCGAGCGGCTCACCGAGCGGATGCTCGCCCAGCCCCGCGAAGGCGAACGTGAGATCGCCCGGCGAGTAGGCGGCGGCGAGTGAGAACGTGATCGCGCGGATGACGCGCCGCCGCGCCTCGGTGTCGCCGACGATGAGGCCGTGGGGGATCCCGGCCGAGATGTCGAGCGGGTAGAGGGTGACGACATCGCCCTCATCGTCGTACCCGATGCCGGGACTGCGCGGCTCGGACGCGGGAAGCGCCCACGTCTCGTGGAACATGCCGCTGGGCCCGCCGCCGTTCAGCCTGAGGACGTCGAACCTGGGCGGGGCCTCGGGCGCGGGGGGTTCCGGTGGTTCGACGGGGTCGGTGGGAAGGTGGAGCCTGTCCACTCGCGGAGCACGCCGGCGTATCGCCTCCACGATGGAGTCGGCGGCGTCCGGAGAGACCGTCGCGGGCCGGAAATCCTGGTAGAAGTAGCCCCCCGTCGGGAGCTTCATGGACATCCTGTGCTCCCCCATGTCGGCCTGCCAGGTCGTCAGGTCCGCCGCCCAGGGGAAGAGGGCGGCGTCGGCCATGGAGAAGATGAAACGCAATCCCTGATCGGCGCCCACTTCGCAAAGCCGCATCATGGCTCCCGGGAGGTTGGGCCCGAACAGATCGCCGGCGTCCTGGATGATCACGACGAGCGCGGGGAGCGGGGGGAGCGGGCGTCCTCTGGCGAGTGCCGCCTGGTAGGCGTCCCACGTGCGGACGTTCGCCTCCCGCAGAACGGCTTCGCGGCGCCGCCGCTCGGCTTCGAGGGCCTTCTGGAGCCCGTCCAGCAGCGACGGCAACGGCGTCGACTCCGAGTTGGACAGGGCGAGATGCGGGAGGTCCGCCAGGTGGGTGAAGGTGTCCCACCGCAGGAAGTTGGCGAACCCGAGGTTCACGACATCGGGCGAGTGGGTGAGGACGAGGCTGGCCACGATCGCCCGCAGCAGTGCGTCGCGGTCCGCGATGGGGCCGGTGACCAGGCCGTGCGGGAGGTCGGGGCGGCCGCTGAGGATGTCCAGGGAGAACCAGCCGCCGTCGCCGATCGCGCCGATCAGCGTCTTGCGGGGCGGGCCGTGCCAGTGGTGGGAGATCAGCTCGTCGGGCGACGCCCCGAAGAGGTCCAGCAGGTCGGGAGCGGGCGCAGGAGCGGGGGCGGGACCGGGGGCCAGGTGGGTGCGGGTCTCGGGGGTGACCAGGGCGAAGTGGTCGGTGTCGGCGGTGAGGGTGACGGGGCCGCCGTCGGTGGGGAGCAGGGCGCGGAACGTCTCGGCGGCGGTGCCGGCGCGGCGTTCGATCTCGGCGGAGACGGCTTCGAGGACGCGCCGGGTGTGCAGGGCCTCCGGGCGCGGGAGGGTGTCGAGGAGGGCCTCGCGGGCGCCGGGCACGAACGCGTAGCGGACGTCGCCCGCCGGGCGCAGCAGGCCGCTGAGCAGGACCTCCGCGAGCTGGCCGGGCCCGGAGCCGCCGAGGATGCGGTGCTGGATGAGCCGCATCACCGGCAGGGACGGGTCGGACACGGCGACGTGCGCGGCGAGTTCGGCGGCGTCCGGGGAGGCCGTGGTCAGGAACCGGCGGACGCGTTCGCCGATCGGGAGTTCGCGTTCGCGGCCGACCGGCGTCGGGCCGGACGGGTGGGCCGCCAGTGCCGCGACGGCGGCGGGCTGCGGGCCGGAACCGGCGACCAGGCGGGCCCAGGCGGCGAACCAGCGCGGCGCCGCCTCCAGCACCGGGACGGGCACGCCCGGCGGCGGGGCGCCGTCGTGCGGGGTGAAGCGCAGGTCGGTGTTCGGGGCGCCGGGCCGGGGGAGGGACGCGAGGCCGGGGACGGCCGGTGCGGCGGTGCGGCGCCACAGGCGTTCGGCGAGCGGCTGGAGGATCGCGGTCGGCCCGGCCTGCGCCCAGCGGCGGACGGCGCGCGCGGCGTGCCCGCTCCACCAGTGCGGGCCGGAGCAGTCGCTCAGGACGAGCACGGCGTGCCGGCCGGACGCGTCCAGCAGGGTGCCCGGGTCCTGCGGCGGGGCGCCGGGGGCCGAGGCGACGCGGCCGGTCGTGTCGAGGTAGGCGATGTGGACGTTCTGGAAGGCGCCCTGGCGGATCAGCGTCTCGGTCAGCTCGCGCGCGAGGGGCCGCCAGAGCCGCATGGTGGGGCCGGTGTCGACGACAAGGCTGAGCGTGAGCCACCGTTCGGACGACGGGACGAGCACGGGCGCCCACAGGAGGGTGTCGGCGATGCGCGCGGCGGTCGCCTCCTCGTCCAGTTCGCGGCGGTGCCGGGACGGGACGCGGCGCTTGAGCGGGCGCAGCGCGCGCTGCACGCCGAGGGCGTCCGCCAGCATCGGCGCCGTCGGGACGAGCACCTCCGTCGCCGTGCCGGCCGGTTCGGCGCCGGGCCCGGGGCGCGGGTGGAGGCCGGTCAGCGGTTCCCGCGCGGGCGGCGGCGAGGGGGCGGGCGGAGGCGGCGGTGCCGGGAGGTCCTCCGGTGCGTCGGGCACGGCCGCAGGGGGAGCCGGCGGAGCGGGGGAGGGCTCCTGCTCGGCGGGGGTGATGTGGCAGGCGAGCCACAGCATCTCGCTCAGCTCGCGGGCGTCCGGCGGCGGCCCGGTCGCCGCGAGGGCCGCGCGGAGCCGGTCGATCTCGCTCATGCGTCGTCGTCGATCGGCCCGGTCAGGTACGGCATGATCCGGTCGGCGAGGGCGGCCCGGTCGCCGGCGCCGGCGTGGCGGCACAGGTAGACGGCGTTGAGCAGCTGGTCGGTGGCGAGCGTCCCGGACGCGGACCGGTCGAGGAACCGGCGGACGAGGTCCTCGCTCTGGTCGGCGAGCGGCCCGAGATGCTCCCGGACGATCGCCGCCAGCTCCGCCTCCCCGGACGGCTGCCGCAGCTCGACGGTGACGCAGCGGCGCAGGAACGCGGGCGGGAACTCGCGCTCTCCGTTGCTGGTCAGCACGACGAACGGGAACGCGTTGCAGCGCACGGTGCCGCCGGTGACGGTGACCCGGGCGCCGGGCCCGTCGGCGGTCATGACCTCGGCGGACGGGTCGGCCCGCCGGGTCAGCTCGGGCAGCTCGTACGCGCCCTTCTCGAAGATGGTGAGGAGGTCGTTGGGCAGGTCGATGTCGCTCTTGTCGATCTCGTCCACCAGCAGGACGCGCGGCCGCTTGTAGGGGAGCAGCGCGGTGCCGAGCGCGCCGAGCCGGATGTAGCGGCCGATGTCGTCGTCGGCGGGCGCGTCGTCGCGTTGCCCTGCCGCGTACAGGCGGGTCAGGGGGTCGTACTGGTAGAGGCCGTCGCGGAGCGTGGTGCGGCTGGTGATGGGCCAGTGCAGGACGGGCCCGAGACCGAGTTCGTGGGCCACGGCGTAGGCGAGCGTCGACTTCCCCGTGCCGGGCGGCCCCGTCACCAGCAGCGGCCTGCGCAGGTACAGCGCGGCGTTGACCTGCTGTACGGCGTCGTCCGACGGCCGGTAGGTGGTGGCCTGATGCTCGTTCCCGGAGCCGCCGGACGGGGTGTCCAGAACGGGCTCGCCGTCGAACGTGCGCCATGGCGGCGGGCCGGGAAGCCGGTCGATGCCGTCGTGGGTGCGACGGCTCCCTGTGTAGAGCAGCCAGTCGGACACCTATACCTCCATGGCGAGCGGGGGGTCGGGAAGGCGGGACGGGTCGTCCCACAGCAGGGTCAGGTCGCGCCCGCAGTGCGGCTCGCCCTTCGGCGCCACCAGGGCGGCCTTGCGCAGGGCGAGCGCCACCTGCGGCAGCTCGCCCGGATGCCTGCCGCCGACGGCGGCGGTCAGCTCGTCCAGCACACGGTGCCCCCGGCAGTCGCCGTGGGACGGGGCGTCGCACGGCGTGCGCGTCCACAGCATGACGGGGATGCCGTTGTTGAGCGCGGCCGTCAGCCAGCTCTTCACCGGGCGCGACCCGTAGACGAGCACGCAGAAGTCGATGTTCGCCTCCAGCCAGTCCTGGAAGTCGCTGCCCTTGCGGGGCGCGTCGCAGGCGATGGGGCGCGGGTCGCTGCGGCCCCGCTCGTGCAGCAGCCGCCAGCGGTGGTGCGCCTGGTCGCGCCGGAACGAGTCGGGCCGCATCCGCTCCACGTCCCGCACGACGACCGGGTAGCGGCGCATCGGGATCCGGTTGCGCGGGTCGAGGTGCCACTGCTCGAACGGCTTGCCGAGCCAGCTCTCCGGCACCGCGAACTCGATCATCCAGTCGCGGCCGAACAGCGCGGGCGCCAGCGCCGCCACGCCCGCCTCGGCCACCGCCCGCACCCGCTTCTCCGGGACGCGCTCGGTCGGCCGGCGCGGCCCCTCGGCGCCGTCGATCCAGGTGTGCACGGTCACGTCGAAGGCGTTGTCGAAGGTGACCCGCTCCAGCCGGACGATCACCGACGCGGGCCCCGAGCGCGGGGCGGCGGGCGCGGCGTCCGGCAGGTGGCGCGCCGACCAGGCGGCCAGCCGCCCGCGCGCCGCGTCCGGCAGGTGCGGGCCGAGCGCCGCGAGGTAGCGGACGAGCCGGTCCTGCGGCCAGCCCTCGGCGACGTACCGCACCGACCCCCACGCGGACCGGAACCCGCCGGCCGCCCGGCGCCCGGTGACGCGCTCCAGGGCGGCGTCGAGCGGGTCGGTGCAGCGCACCCCGTCGAGGAGTTCGCGCAGCTCGCGGCGCGCGTCCGGGGTGAGCCAGCGGAGCGGCAGCAGGTCGTCCAGCTCCTCCCAGTACGTCCGGATGTGCGGGAGGGGGAGCATCCAGCCGAGGTCGGCGCGGTCGCCGTCGCGCAGCTCGGCGTTCGTCACCATGCCGATGACCTCGCCGGTCGCCGCGTCGTACACGGCCGACCCGCTGTAGCCCTCCTCCAGCCAGTCGCCGGGCCCGGTCTTCAGCTCCCACCATTCGCGCCGCATGTCGCGGTGCGGGGACGTCGTCACGTTCGCGTGCCGCTCGTTCTGGTCCTTGCGGCGCGGGAACCCGCAGACGGCGAACGTCCGCCCGGCGAGGGCGTGCTCGTGCAGGTCGTCGGGGGCGGCCAGGCGGGCGGGCTCGTAGGGGACGGGCCGGCGCAGCTCCAGGACGGCGACGTCGCCCGGGTCGCCCTCGTGCCGCCACTCGCCGCGCCGGACGACGTCCGCGGTCAGGCCCTCCCGCAGGCCGGGGAAGCCGACGCGCGCCTCGTCCAGGCCGTGGACGGTGTGGGCGCAGGTCAGCAGCCGGGTCTCGGTGATGAGGAACGCCGCGCCGAGCTTGCCGCCGGACGGATGGCCGACCCAGGCGCGCCACTGCCAGTCGTCCACGGTCGCGGCTACGCCCCCTCTTCGGCCGTCCCGCCGCCGGCCGGCGGGACCGGCTGCCCCCAGGTCATCTTGACCTTGAGGTGCCCCTCGACGGACGTCTTCGCGATGACGGCCCCGGCCGCCGCGTTGAGCTTGACGCCGAACTCCAGCTCGACCGCGTCGGGGTTCAGGTCGCCGCCGCGCAGCGCCGCGAGCGCCGACTGGGCCGCCTCCCGGACGTTGCCGAACGCCTCCTCGAACCTGCCCGCCGCGTCGCGGAAGATCTCGCCGCTCCGGGAGACGGACTGGAATCCGGGCTCGCGGTCGTCGCTCTCCACGACGATCGTCCCGTGCTCGGTCTGCCACCGCACCAGTTCGTTCACGACCGCCCCCTCACGCAGGCAAATCTAACAAGATCGTCGGTTCCGGGTGCTTTGCTGGGGGAAACGGGGCCACAGGAGGACACGATGATCACGGTCGAGCAGGTACGGGCGCTGGCGCGGACCCTGCCCCGCACGACGGAGCACCTCATCCACGACCGGGTGAAGTTCCGCGTCGGCTCCATCGTCTACGTCGCCTTCTCGCGGGACGAGACGGAGATGGGGTTCGCGTTCCCCAAGGAGGAGCGCG
Source organism: Actinomadura sp. NAK00032 (assembly GCF_013364275.1). Classification (NCBI taxonomy): domain Bacteria; kingdom Bacillati; phylum Actinomycetota; class Actinomycetes; order Streptosporangiales; family Thermomonosporaceae; genus Actinomadura; species Actinomadura sp. NAK00032. The sequence goes on from NZ_CP054932.1 coordinate 2,017,227, forward strand.
CCGCGCTGGTGGCGTCCGAGCCGGAGAAGTTCCACCTGCCCCGCGAGTCGGAGATGCGGTTCAACTGGGTGGAGTGCCGGACGGCCGCCCTCGACGAGCCCGAGATGCGCGAACTCGTCATCGAGGCGTGGCGGATGGTCGTCCCGAAGAAGGTCGCCGCCGCCCGCCTCGGCGACCTCCCGTCGGGCGGCGCCCCGTAGCGCGGCCGATCAGGTGGGCGCGGCGGGGAGTGAGGCGGCGGCAGGGGAGGCGGCGGGGAGGGAGACGGTGAACACCGCGCCCTCCCCGGGCGCGGACCGCACGGTGGCGGTGCCGCCGTGCGCCTCCGCGACGGCGGCGACGATCGACAGTCCGAGCCCGGCGCCGCCCTGGTCGCGCGAGCGGGCCGCGTCGGCGCGGTAGAACCGTTCGAACACCTTGGCGCGCTGCTCCGCGGTGAGCCCCGGCCCCCGGTCGGCCACCTCGATGACCGCCCGGTCGCCGTCCAGGGCCGCGCGGACGGTGGCGGGCGTGCCGGCGGGGGTGTGCGTGCGGACGTTGGCCAGCAGGTTCGCGAGCACCTGCCGCAGCCGTTCGGCGTCCCCGGAGACCGGCACCGGCTCACCGGCCTCCAGGGTGAGCGGGCGGCCGGGCTCGACGGCCCCGGCGTCGGCGACCGCGTCCGCGGCGAGGACGGCCAGGTCGACGGGCCGCCGTTCCAGCGGGCGGCCCTGGTCGAGCCGGGCCAGCAGGAGCATCTCGTCCACCAGCAGGCCCATCCGCTCGGCCTCGGACTCGATGCGGCGCATCGCCTTGGCGAGGTCCCCGGGCCGGTCGGCGGCGCCGCGCCGGAACAGTTCGGCGTAGCCGCGCACGGTGGCGACCGGGGTCCTGAGTTCATGCGAGGCGTCCGCGATGAAGCGCCGCAGCCGGTGCTCGGACGCCTCGCGCTCCCGGAAGGCCGCCTCGATCTGCCCGAGCATCCCGTTGAGCGCGGTGCTCAGCCGTCCGACCTCGGTCCGCGGGCCCGGCACGTCGACCCGCCGCGCCAGGTCCCCGCCGCCGATCGCGGCGGCCGTCCCGGCGATCTCGTCCAGCGGGCGCAGCGCGCTCCGGATCGCCCACCAGGCCAGCAGCCCGACCACGCCGAGGACCACGACCGTCACCGTGACGAGCGTGCCGAGCGTCCGGGCGAGCAGTTCGTCCTGCTCGGTGGTGCGCATCGCCATGACCAGCGTGCCCTGCCCGTCCGGCAGAAGCGCGGCGCGGACGCGCCAGTCGGGCACCTGGCCGCCGAACGGCCCCCCGGAGCGGTCGCCGTCACCGGCCACCCGCGCCTCGATCCGCGAGAACCGCTCCCCGTCCGGGTTGCCCTCGCTCGGCCGTCCCGCGCGGACGCCGGCCGGGATCGGGGGAGTCTCGGCGAACGCCAGGGTCTGGACGACGGCGCCGTTCGGGCCGCGGATCTGCAGGAACGAAGGGAAGCCGCCGTGCCCGGCGCCCGCCCGCCACAGGCGCCGCAGGTCGCCGGACTCGGGCGGCAGCGCCAGTCCCTCGCCCCGGCCCGCGCGGGCGGACACGATCGCCGCGGCCTCGCGTCCGACCTCCGTCATCAGCCGGTCGTTGGTGGCGCTCTTCCAGTCGAAGAGGGCGGCGACGGTGGAGGCCCCGGCGGTGACGAAGCCCAGCGTGAGCAGCACGAGCACGATGAGGACGAGCCGCCTGCGCAGGGTCACCGCCCCTCCCGCGGCAGCCGCATGACGTAGCCGACGCGCGGCACGGTGTGGATGAGGCGCGGCTCGCGGTCGTCCACCTTGCGCCGCAGGTAGCTGACGTAGGTCTGCACGACGCCGTCGCCGCCGCCGAAGTCGTACTCCCACACATGGTCGAGGATCTGCCGCTTGGTCAGCACGCGGCCCGCGTTGAGCACCAGGTAGCGCAGCAGCTTGAACTCGGTGGGGGTGAGTTCGACGAGGGCGCCGCCGCGCCGCACCTCGTAGGAGTCCTCGTCGATCTCCAGGTCGGCGAAAGCCGCCCGCGCCGGGGCGCCGCCGCGCGGCCGGGTGCGGCGCAGCACGGCCCGGACGCGCGCGATCAGCTCCTCCAGGCTGAACGGCTTGGTCACGTAGTCGTCGCCGCCGACCGTCAGCCCCTTGATCTTGTCCTCGGTGGCGTCGCGGGCGGTCAGGAACACCACCGGCGCCTCGCAGCCCTCGCGGCGCAGCCGGGCGCAGGTCTCCAGGCCCGACCCGTCGGGCAGCATCACGTCGAGCACGATGAGGTCGGGGGCGAACCGCGCCACCTGCCGCAGCGCCTCGGCGCCGGAGCCGGCGACCGCCGCCTCGAAGCCCTCGTACCGGAGGGCGGTGGCGACCAGGTCGGCGAGGTAGTCCTCGTCGTCGACCACGAGGACGCGGGTGGGAGGGGCACTCGGCGTGTTGGTCACGATGCCCAGTCTTGTCCGTTCCGCGCTGTGGGCGCAGTGAGAGATCTCTTAGAGATCGCTGTGAATCGCGGATTCACTGCGATCTCTAAGAGATCTCGGAGGGCCGCCGAAGAGCGGGCCGCTGCACTGGGCGGCATGGAGAGATTCTCTGGACTGGTGCTGCGGCACAGACTCCTGGTCACACTGATGTGGCTGGCACTGACCTGCGCGGGCGCGCTCGCCGCCACGCAGGTCACCGACCGGCTCAAGGAGGACTTCGCGCCGCCGGGGTCGGCGGCGCGCGACGCCAACGAGGCGATCGCCCGGCAGTACGGGACGGGCGGCGCGCACACCCCGCTCGTCCCCGTCGTCACCCTCCCGGCCGGGCAGACCGCCGACTCACCGGCGGCGAAGGCGGCTCTCGGGGAGGCCTTCGGCACGGCCGGACGGAAGCTGGACGCCCGCGTCGTCTCCTACGCCTCCACCGGCGACGGCAGGTTCGTCTCGCCCGGCGGGCGGACCACCTTCGGCCTGGTCTTCCCGCACAATGAGGCGGCCGCCGACGGGGCCGCAGACGAAGGGCCCGACCTCAGCGAGCCGCTCCGGCAGGCGCTGCTGTCCGCGCTGCCGTCCGGCGCGACGGTCCATGTGACGGGCATCGACGGCCTCGCGGAGGGCGCGGGCGGCGAGGGGCCCAGCGTGCTCGTCGAGACCCTGGTCGGCGGCGTCGGCGCGCTGGTGGTGCTGGCCTTCGTGTTCGGGTCGTTCCTGGCGGTGGTCCCGCTGGCGATCGCCGTGGTGTCGATCCTGACCTCGTTCCTCGTCGTGTACGGGATCACCGGCGTCACCGACGTCAACTTCATGGTGCAGTTCGTGGTGGCGCTGATCGGGCTCGGCGTCGCGGTCGACTACTCGCTGCTGCTGGTGACCCGGTGGCGGGAGGAACGCGCGCGCGGCCACCGGGGCGAGGAGGCCGTGCGGCGGGCGATGGCGACGGCCGGGCACGCCGTGCTGTTCAGCGCGGTCGCGGTCGCCATCGGGCTGACCGCCATGCTCGTCGTCCCGGTCGGCTTCCTGCGCAGCGTCGCGCTCGGCGGAATGATCATCCCGATGGTGAGCGCGCTGGCGACGCTGACCCTGCTCCCGGTCGTGCTGGCGACCGTCGGGCCGTTCCTCGACCGGCCTCGCCTGCGCAAGGAGACCGGACCGAGCCGCGCCTGGACGGCCTGGACCCGGCTGGTGGTGCGGTTCCGCTGGGTGGCCGTGCTCGTCTCCACGGCGATGCTCGCCTGCCTGGCGTACGCGGCGCTCGGCCTGAACCTGGGCGAGGCGCACAGCGGCGCCATGGCCAAGTCCGGCCCGGCCTACGAGGGCCTGGCCGCCCTGCAGCGCGGCGAAGTGCCGTCCGGCGTCCTGACGCCCGTGGACGTGCTCGTGCCGCCGGGCACGGACCCGGCCGGGGTCGCGGCCGACCTGCGTTCGCTGCCGGGCGTGCACGCGGTCGCCGCGCCGGACGGCGACGCCTGGCGCAAGGGCGGCTCGGCCCTGGTCACCGTGCTGCCCGCAGACGAGGGCGGCACCGGCGCGGGCAAGGACACCGTGAAGGCCGTCCGGGCCGCCGTGCCACCGGGAGTGCAGGTGGGCGGCGGGACCGCCGCCGACCTCGACTTCACCGACAAGGTCTACGGGACGTTCCCGCTGATGCTCGCCCTCATCGGCCTGCTGACGTTCGTGCTGCTGGCCCGCGCGTTCCGCTCGCTCCTGCTGCCGCTGAAGGCCGTGCTGCTCAACCTGCTGTCGCTGGCGGCCGTGCTCGGCGCGACCGTGCTGGTCTGGCAGCACGGGCACGGCAGCGAGCAGCTGTGGGGGATCTCGGCGACCGGTTCCATCGCGGTGTTCGTCCCGGCGATGGTGTTCGCGTTCCTCTACGGGCTGTCGATGGACTACGAGGTCTTCATCCTCGCCCGGATGCGGGAGGAGTACGACCGCACCGGATCGACCGAGGCCGCCGTCGTCGAGGGCATCGGGCGGACCGGCCGCCTGGTGACCAGCGCGGCGCTGATCCTGTTCCTGGCGTTCGCCTCCCTGGCGGCCGCGCCCATCATCGAGGTGAAGATCTTCGCGACGGGCCTCGGGCTCGGCATCCTGCTGGACGCGACGGTCGTCCGCGCGCTGCTCGTGCCCGCGATGGTCGCGCTGCTCGGCCGCTGGAACTGGTGGCTGCCCGCCTGGGCGGCGGCGCTCCTGCGCGTCCCGCCGTCACCGGACGGCCGCGACCGCGCCGGGCTGGCCGAGGCCGGCGACCTAGTGCCGCACGCGCTGTCGGACCGGTCGCCCGGCTAATGCGGGGGCGGCATGGGGGAGGGCGTTGGACGCCGACGGGCAGCAGGAAGATCGCGAGTCGGCGCGTCCGCTCATGATCGCGGCGTGCGGCGCCTTCCCGCATCCGTACATGCACTCATCTGGTGGTGAGCGTGACGGCGATCGGCCGGTGGTCAGAGTGGCGGACGGCCGGGTTGGCGGCGTTCCGCCCGACCAGGCCGGACGTGACGAGCACATGGTCGATCTGCTCCGCCGAGTCCGGCGTGGTCGGGAACGGGCGGGACGGCGCGAGCGCGTCGGTCAGCCCGGCGCGCATCAGCACGTCCCAGGGGCGGGAGCCCGGCTCCAGGTTGAGGTCACCGGCGAGGACGACCTGCCGGCCGTCCCGCGCGGCGTCCCTGGCCAAGGCGCCGAGCTGCTCGGCCTGGCGCAGGTCGGACCAGTCCGAGGGCGGCTGCGTGTGCGTGGCGATCACCGTGACGTCGCGGCCCTGCCAGCGCAGCCCGACGGCGAGCGCCTGCGCGCCCGTCGGGCCGCCCTCGGCCAGCGGCATGTTCCGGACGGACGTCACCGGCAGGTCGGTGAGCAGCGCGTCGCCCCACACCTCGTCCGCCGCTGGCGCCCAGATCGCCCGCAGCCCCAGCCGCTCGGAGAGCAGCCGCAGCGAGTCGCGGCCGCCGTTCAGCAGCCAGGCGCGGTCGACCTCGCTGAGGACGACGACGTGCGGGCGCAGCGCGCGCAGGGCGTCCGCCTGCCGGGTGACGGTCATCGTGCCGTCCATGCCGTATCCCATGCGCACGTTGTAGGCGGCGAGCCGGAGCCCGCCGTCGTCGAGCGGTCGCCAGCGCGGCCCGGTGTCGCGCCACAGGGGGACGGCCGCCACCGCGAGGACGGCGACGACCGCCGCGCCCGCCGCCCACGGTTCGAGCCCGCGCTCCCGCGACGGGCTCGGGGCGCGGACGACCAGGGCGGCCACGCCCAGCGCGGTCGCCACGGGCACCCACTGGTTCGGGGTGCCGAGGTCGTAGGCGGAGTAGTAGGCGAACATCAGCACGACGAACAGCAGCCAGCCGCCCGCCATCGCCGTCCCGCGCCGTCCCGCCCGGTCGGGGCCGGGGACGGACGCGGCCCAGCCGAGGCACCCGGCCAGCGCGACCTGCCCGAGGACCTGGGCGGCCACCGTCCAGGCGGGGGAGACGCCGTGGACGCCGTCGATCGTGGCGCGCCCGGCGGCGAACCCGAGCACCGACAGCACGAGCCCGGCCGCCGGGACCAGCGGATGCCGCGTCCAGAACCGGGGCCGCGCCGCGACCGCCACGGACAGCACGGCCGCCGCCGCCACGACGGCCGCCGCGACACCGCCCGACCATCCCGCGCTGGCCTGCGCGTGCGCCGCGTTGCCCGTCCACATGCCCCACAGCAGGAACGCGGGACCGGCCGCCAGCCAGATCCGGGGCGCGGCGACGCCTTCGCTCCCGCCGGGCCGCCGCGCCAGCGCGAACGCGAACAACCCCAGGTAGGCGACGACCGGGATCCACGGCACGACGCCCGTCCGCCACACGAGGTCGATGCCCTCGACCGCCGCGTGCAGCGCCGTGGCCGCCGCGAGCCCGCCCGCGAACCCGGTCATCACCGGCGCGGTGTCCCGGACGGTCATGGCGGTCGCGGTCAGCCACACCAGCCCGCCGAGCAGGCCCGCGCTGGCCGCGTAGAGCTGGGGGTCGCCGCCGTCCGCGGCCTGGAGGACGACTCGCGCGACCACCATCAGCGCCGCGCCGCCGATCGCCAAGCGGCCTGCCGGGACCAGCCGCGCCAGCGGGACGGTGAGGAACGCGGCCACGAACCACGACAACGCGTACGCGCCCATGACCTCGGCCGGGGTCGAGCCCGCGCTGCCCACCAGCGTGATCAGCGACGGCAGGAAGACGTGCACCACGTCCGCCAGCACGACGACGCCCAGCAGGACGTCCCACCGGATACGCGACATGTACGCCCTCCCGCGCAGAATGCGAGAAAGTCTCACGTATCGGGTCGGGGCGCGCAAGAGGCGCCGGACGATCAGGCGCCGGCGGGCTGCGCCTCCGGGGCTTTGACCGGCTCCGGCTCCTCCGCCGTCTCCGCCGGCCGCCGTCCCCACGCCATCGCCGCCGCGAAGCACGCGAACGGCAGCGCGGGCAGCATGTACCGGTAGTCGAAATCGACCGTGATCGGGGGGACGGCCAGGAGCGTCACCCCGGACACCCAGAACAGCGCCGTCCGCGCGCGCGCCCGCCGCCACACGATGCCCGCCGCGCCCGCGAGCAGGACGACCCCGAGCACCGTCCCGGGTACGCTCACCCGCTCCTGGTAGCCGCGCATGAAGCCCGCGTACGGTTCGACGATGTGCGTCCGGCCGGTGCCGTGCGAGTACTCGTGGACGATCGTCCGCCGGTCCCCGCCGCCGAGCAGCTGGAGGTCGGGCTTGCGCGCGGTGGGCTTGGTGGGGAAGTGGTACCGGGCCTCGGTGCCGACCGTCGGGTACTGGGACCGGTGCCACGAGAACGTCCGGACGAAGAAGTCGTACGAGACGACCCGTGCGTAGTCCAGGGGCTGGTTCTGGATCGCCCAGAGCGCGAACCGCTGCGCCCGCGCGTTCGTCTCCTCGTCGAACGGCTTCCCGTTGGACCACCCGGTCGGCGAGTTGGCCTCCCAGATCTGGTGGGACGACGCGGGCCGGTCGCCCTTCTGCCCGTACGGGCACAGGTTCGCCAGGTCGGGCGGCGGGGTGTGCGCGTCGCAGTCGGCGAACGCGGCCGTCCGCCCCCACAGGAAGATGCCGTCCACCCCGGACATCGCGAACCGGCCGTGCTCCTGCTGGAACCACATCCCGTACGCGCCGACCGGCAGCACGAACGCCGCCGCGAGCGCCGCGTACACGGGCCACCGCGTCCGCCGCACCACCAGGTACAGGACGACGATCAGGAACAGCGGCACCCCGACCGTCCGCGTGACGGCCGCCACGCCCAGCAGCGCGCCCACCGCCGCCGCGCGCCGCCACCCGGTCGCCCCCGGCTTGGCCAGCAGCAGCATCGCCCCGAACACCAGGACGGTGAACAGGGTGTCCGACAGGAGCAGATGCTCCAGCTCGATCTGGAACGAGTCGAGCAGGATCGGCGCGACGGCCAGCGCCGCCCACGTCCGCCGCACCTCGAAGTCGCGGACGAGCATCCGGTAGCCGACCACCGCCAGCCCGAGGATCGCCGCGTGGTGCAACGCCGTGATCAGCGCCAGGCTGTGGAACGGCTTCAAGACCCACAGGAACAGCCCGTAGCCGGACGGCCGCAGCGGATGCGGGAACGGGTCGTCGGCGATCCGCAGGAAGTCGTAGCTGTCGTTGAACCACAGCACGCCCCGGAAGCCCAGCATGGTGACCACCCGCAGCACCACACCGGCGACGAGCACCACGGCGAACAGCCAGTGCCCCCTGATCGCGCCGACCACGGCACCGGCCTTCGCACGACGATCGGCAAGAGGGGCAAGCGGCACAGGGGAACCTTTGCTATGGACGTGCGGGCGGACGAATCCCGCGCCGGGCGATTATCGGCCGTTTCACGCCGGGGGCGGGCCTCCACGCTGCGTCACAGCAACCGCCCGCGCATCGGCCGCGATCCTACCAGCGCATCCGGCGGCGCCCCGGCCGTCCGTCCGCCGGGCGGCGACGGACGGGGCGCGCCCGGAGACCGGACGCGCCCCGCCTGCCGGCGTCGCCGGATCAGTCGTTGGGGACGAGCATGAAGGCGCGGGGCGAGGCCGTGCCGACGATGACGCCGTCGTCGCTGATCGCCGTGGCGTTGTAGAGGACGGTCCCCTTGGGCAGGTTCACGGTGACCTTGTTCAGGTCGGTCATCTTCCCGTCCTCCCAGATGAAGGCGCGGCGCCCGGCGCCCCCGCTGGAGTCGGTGTCGGAGAGGCCGACGATCTGGCCCCGGTTGTTGATCCCGCCCGCGAAGCTGGCGGGCCCGCCGAGGGTGCCGAGGTCGGTGATCTTCCCGTCGCTCCACCTGACGGCGTGCAGGTGGCCCGTGAGCTTCTGCGAGTCGCCGACGACCGTGCCCTGGTCGTTGACGTCGAGGGCGCGGGTGCCGGGGTACCCGCCGCCGCCCAGGGTGCCGAGGTCGCGCACCGTGCCGTTCTCCCAGATGACGGCCCGCTTCGCCCCCGACTTCGTCACGGCGGTGCCGACGACCTGGCCCCCCTCGTTGATCGCCGCGGCCTGGCTCTCGGTGCCGTAGGAGACGCCGCCGAGGCCGGGCAGGCGGCGCATCGCGCCGTCGGCGTCCCAGACGGCGGCGCGGACCGGCTGCCCGGCCTCGCGGAACGTTCCAGCCACGGTGTCGGACTCGTTGACGGCGAGCGCGGTGCTGCCGTTCGCGCCGCCGTAGGGGGCGCCGAGGTCGACCAGCTCGCCGTCGCGGTACACCACGGCGTGCGCGGGCTCGTTCGAGGCACCGCTGTAGGCGCTGCCCACGATGCGCCCGGCGTCGTTGACGCCCAGCGCGGTGATCATGGGCAGCCTGCCGATCTCACCGTCCTGCCAGACCACGGCGTTGTCGGCCGAGCCGACCACCACACCGCCGGCGTTCACGTCGTTGGCGATGCTGGAGGCGTAACCGGGCACGGATCCGAGATCGACGTAGGTGTAGGTCGTCGCCCGCTCACCGGCGTGGGCGGGCGCGGTGACCGCGGAGGCGGCCAGGGCGGTCGCGGCGGCGACGGTGGCGGAACGGCGCAAGAGTGTGCTTATCGACATGCCAACGATCTTGCTCACCGCCCGCGCCCGCCGACAGGCCGCCGACCATTACCAGGTTCTTACGGGCGTCGAGCAGCGGTGCGGCGGCCGACGCGCGGCGAGGGCACGCCACCGGCGCCCGGCCCCGCCGGACCGGGCGCCGATGCCGCTCACGTCACGCTCGGCCGAGGTGCCGCGCGAAGAACCGGACCGCGCTGTCGGCCTCGAACCTGGGCAGCTCCTTGTGCTTGCCCACGTTGGCGTGCAGCGTCTTCTCCGCAGAGGCGAAGGCGTCGAACAGCGCCAGAGCGGCCTGGCGCGGGATGTGCTCGTCGTCCCACTGGATGGCGAACTCCACCGGGACGGTGATCCGCTTCGCCGCCTCGGCCAGCCGGTCGGGCCAGTGGAGACCGAACACCCCGGCGGTGATCCGGGAGTCGGCCGCCGTCAGCGGGACGCCCACCGCCGTGCCCATGTTCAGCCCGAAGTAGCCGACCGGCCCGTCGGCGCCGATCTCGGGGAGCCGCTGGAGGGCGTCCAGCGCCGCCCGGTACTCCGGCACGGCGCGCTCCGCCAGGTGGGCGTTGTAGCGGACGACGACCGGGCCCTCCGGCTCGCCCGCCTCCCGCGCCCGGTACAGCGCGGCGATCTCCTCCTCGTCGTGCGCCGTGCGCGGCCGGTCGCCGTGCCCGGGGGCGTCGAGGACGGCGACGTGGAAGCCGCAGCCCTCCACGAGGAGGCGCGCGCGGCCCGACATCGCCGGGGACTTCTTGTGGTTGCCGCCGCCGTGGCCCAGCAGCACGAGCGGCGCGCGGCCGCTGCCGGCCGACCAGAGCACACCGGGGACGCCGTCCACGGTGAAGTCGCGTTCGATGACGCCGCCGGACGACGTCTCGGCAGTGAATCGCAAGGGATGCACAGGTGGTGCCTTTCGGGAGTGCCTGACTGTCGAGGCGCTCCCGGCGACCCCTACGTCAATCGCCCGACCGTGACGACGAGGGGAGCACCCACATCGGTACAGCGTTCATGGGGCTCACCTCCAAGTGTCAGAACACGGCCGACGGCAACCTATCAACCGGCCCGTCCGCGCTCCACTCCTTTATGGCGCGCGCACTCAGCACAGCTGCTCGGTGACGAACCGGACGCGCTCCTCGACGGGGACGCGGGGCAGTTCCACCAGCTCGTAGCCGTACTCGGCGTAGGTCGTGACCATGGACTCGTAGGTCCGTTCCGCCTCGGCCGGAGACTGCTTGCGTTCGGTGTCCTGCTCGTAGATCTCGGGCCAGGGCGGGGCGATGAACACGCGCCGCCGGTAGCGGAAGGTGCGCGCCGCGGTGTGCAGATGCGGCGGGACGGGCCGTCCCTCAAGGCGGAGATAGCCGACGATGTCGGGGATCCCGCGATCGAAGAGGACGGTCCCCGGCTGCGCCTGCATGCTGCGGTAGGAGCGCATCTCCCAGCAGAGCATCATCTCGGCGAACAGTTCGACGTCCTGCCAGGGCAGCGCGCGGCCTCCGATGGCCACCTGGTCCTGGATGACGCCTCGCCCGGCCTCCTGGGACCGCGCGAAACCCGCCCGCTCCAAGCGGTCGATCAAGGTGCTCTTCCCGGACCCGGGCCCTCCGGTGACCACAACGAACCCCTCCACCGCCGCAACCCCCTCTCCACGCCGCCAGAAACCCCGTCCCGGCCAGAGCCTCGACAAGCTGGCGGCCGTCCTGGCCGCCGCCTAGAACACCGATCACAAGGAGCTTCCCATGGGACGACTGATCATCAACGTGGCCATGACCGTCAACGGCGCCTTCGAGGCCCCCGAGGCCGAGCCGCAGGGATGGTTCGTCAACGACCCCGACAGCACGCGGTTCGGACGCGAGGTGTGGGAGGCGGCCGACGCCATGGTGCTCGGGCGCAAGACCTACGAAGGGCTGTCCGCCGTCTGGCCCCAGCTCGCCGACGTGCCCGGTTTCGAGGAGTACGCGGCCCGGATGAACGGCATGCCCAAGTACGTCGCGTCCCGGTCGCTGACCGGACCGCTGGACTGGAACGCCACCCTGCTCGACGGCGACCTCGCCGCGAGCATCCGCCGCCTCAAGGAGGAGCACGCCGGCAACCTGATCTCCCCGAGCGCCGGCGAGCTGACCCGCGCCCTCATCGCCGCCGACCTCGTCGACGAGTTCTGGTTCACCGTCAACCCCTACCTGTGGGCGACCGGCCCCCGCATCTTCGACGAGATCGGGCCCGTCCGCCTGCAACTCGTCAACACCACGACGTTCCCCTCCGGCGTGGTCCGCCTCTGCTACCGCCCCACCCCGCCGACCGAGTAACCGCCCGTCCCGCCGTCCACCGATCGGTGGACGGCAAGTTCAGCCGATCGATCCTGCCGGGGGCCCCGGCCCGTTTCAGAGGATGATCGTCATGACGAACTCCCAGCAAGAAGCACTTCTCGGTGGCGGCGGCGCGGCCGGTGCGCCCGCCTCTGCCGACGCCGTCCGGTTGACGTCGGTGCGCAAGGTCTACGGCAGTACGAGGAACGCCGTGGTCGCCCTCGACGGGGTGAGCGTCGGGCTGCGCAAGGGCGCCTTCACCGCGATCATGGGGCCGTCCGGCTCCGGCAAGAGCACGTTGCTGCAGTGCGCCGCCGGGCTGGACCGGCCGACGTCGGGCTCGGTGACGCTGGACGGCGTGGAGCTCACCTCGCTCGGCGAGCGGGAGCGGACCCGGCTGCGCCGCCGGCGGATCGGTTTCGTCTTCCAGGCGTTCAACCTGCTGCCCGCGCTGACCGTGCGCGACAACGTGGCGCTGCCGCTGCGGCTGGCGGGCCGCCGTCCCGAGCGCGGGGCGGTGGAGGAGGTGCTGGAGCGGGTCGGACTCGGCGGCCGGCTGGGCAGCCGGCCGGGCGAGCTGTCCGGCGGCCAGCAGCAGCGGGTCGCGATCGCGCGGGCGCTGATCACCCGGCCGGCGGTGCTGTTCGGGGACGAGCCGACCGGCGCGCTGGACACCGGCACCGCCCGGGAGGTGCTCGCCCTGCTGCGCGAGGCGGTCGAGGAGACGGGGCAGACGGTGGTGATGGTCACCCACGACCCGGTCGCCGCCGCGCACGCCGACCGCGCGCTGTTCCTCGCGGACGGACGCCTGGCCGGTGAGCTGGAGCTGCCGACCGTCGAGCGGGTCGCCGCGCAGATGACCCGCCTGGGCGCGGACGGAGCGGGCCGATGACCGCGATCGCGTTGCGCATGCTGCGGTTCCACAAGGGCGGTTTCCTGGCCTCGTTCGCCGCGCTGTTCCTGGGCGCGCTGATCGTGGTGGGCTGCGGCGGGCTGCTGGAGACCGGGATCCGCTCCGCCGCGCCGCCGCAGCGGCTGGCCGCCGCACCGATCGTCGTCACCGGCGACCAGCGCTACCACGGCACCGTCCAGGAGCTGATCTTCCCCGAGCGGGCCCGCCTGGACGCCGCCCTGACCGCGAAGATCGGCGCGGTGCCGGGGGTCGCCGCGGCGGTGCCGGACGTCTCCTTCCCCGCCGCGCTCGCCTCTCACGGCGCGGTCACCGGGCACAACTGGGCCTCGGCGCGGCTCGCCCCGCACCGGCTCGCGCAGGGCACCGCGCCGTCCGGCCCCGGGCAGCTCGTGCTGGGCGAGGACCTGGCCGAACGGGCCGGCCTGCACACCGGAGGCCGCGTCGAGCTGCTGGTGCGCGGCGCCACCGAACGGTTCCAGATCGTCGGGCTGGCCGCCGGCACCGCCGACGTCTTCGTCACCGACACCGACGCGGGCCGCCTGACCGGACACCCCGGCAAGATCGACTCGGTGGGCGTGCTGCTCGCGCCCGGCGCCGACGGCGGCCGCGTCGCGCACGCCGTGGAGTCCGCGATCGGGTCCGGCCCGGCCGTGCTGACCGGGGACGACCGGGGGCGCGCCGAGGACCCCGGCCTGATCGAGGGCACCGACGACCTGATCCCGCTCGCCGCCGCGTTCGGCGGCCTCGCGGCACTGGCCATGGTGTTCGTGGTGGCCGGCACCGTGGGCCTGTCGATCCGGCAGCGCGAGCGCCAGACCGCGCTGCTGCGCGCGGTCGGCGCCACCCCCGGCCAGCTCCGCAGGATGATCCTGGCCGAGACGATGATCCTCGCGGTGGCCGCGACCGTGCCGGCCTGCCTCCTCGCCCCCTGGTTCGGCGGACGACTGCTGAAGGCGTTCACCCACGGCGGCGTGGTCTCCGACGCGGTCGCGTTCCGCTCCGGTGCCTTCCCGCTGATCGCCGGCGCCGGTCTCGCCCTCGCCGCCGCGCTGGGCGCCGCCTTCATGGCCGCGCACCAGGCGGCGCGCACCCGCCCGGCCGAGGCGCTCGCCGAGGCCGCGCTGCAACGCCGCTGGTTCAGCGCCGGCCGGGTCGGTCTCGGCGTGCTGTGCCTGGGCGGCGGCGCCGCGCTCGCGGTCGGCACCGCCGGGGCAGACGGCCCCGACGCCGGCGGCGTCGCCACCCCCGCCGCGCTGGTCTGGACGATCGCGTTCGGCCTGCTCGGCCCCGTCCTGGCCCGCGCCATCACCACCGCCCTGGCCCGTCCGGTCCGCGCGCTGTCCGGCCTGACCGGAGAACTGGCCACCGCCAACGCCCGCGCCCGCACCGCCCGCCTCACCGCCGCCGTGATGCCGGTCATGCTCGCCAGCGGACTGGCCCTCAGCCTGACCTACCTGCAGACCACCCAGTCCGACGGCAACCGCCGCGCCTTCGAGCAGGCCCAGCGCGCCGACCTCGTGCTCACCTCCACCGCCGGCGGGATGCCCCTGGACACCCTCGACACCGTCCGCGCGATCCCCGGCGTCGCCGCCGCGACCGCCCAGATCCCCAGCCGGGGCTTCATCGAGCCCACCGCGGCGCCCACGCCCTCCGGCGGCGAGGAAGAGGAATCGGCCGGTCCGCAGCCCACCGAACTCGCCCTCCAGGGCATCACGCCCCAGGGAGCCGATCGGACGACCTCCTACCGCGCCGCCACCGGCACCCTGACCGCACTCCAGGGCGACACCATCGCGCTGCCCACCCGCTACGCCACCGGACACCGGATCGGCGACGCCATCCCGATGCGCCTCGGCGACGGCACCCGCACCCGGCTCAAGCTCGTCGCCACCATCGACGCACGGCGCGGCTACGAGACCGCTCTAGTACCGGCCGCGCTGCTGGCCCCGCACACCGGCACCGGACTCGTCCCGCAGATCCTCATCAGCGCCGAACCCGGCACCGACCGCACCGCGCTGGCCACCGCACTGACCTCCAGCGGCGGCCCCGGCCTCCACCTCGCCGACCGCGCCGCCCTGTCCGCCGCCCAGCAGGACCAGGACCGCACCCAGGCGACCATGGCCTGGCTCGTCCTCGCCGTCGTCGTCGGCTACGCGGTCATCTCCTTGATCAACACCCAGGCCCTCGCGACCGCCGAACGCCGCCGCGAGTTCGGGCTGATGCGCCTGGTGGGAGCCACTCGCCGGCAGATCCTGCGGATGATGGCCGTCGAAGCCACCCTCGTCGCCGCCGCCGGCATCACCCTCGGCCTCCTGATCGCCGCCCTCACCCTGGTCCCGACGGGCCTCAGCGTGCTGGACTCCCCCCTCCCGGGCGGCCCACCCTGGCTCCTGGCCGCGATCGCCGCCGCAGCCCTCGCATCCACCGTCCTCACCACCCTCACCACCACCCGCATCACCCTGCGAGGCGGCCCCCTAGAGCCCTGACCAGCGGCCCACCCGCCGTCCACGCCCCCGGCCACCCACGCCGCGGGGCGTGCGGGCTGCTCGGGGCGCCCTACGGCCACCGCTTCAACTCGGCCAGAAGCGCCCGGAACACGACCGGACCGAGCAGAATCACACTCCCGCCCGGCACCTTGGAGTCCCGCACCCCCACACCTCCAGCGACCGGCGCCACTTCCACGCAGTTGCCGCCAAGGTTGTCGCTGTAACTAGACCGACGCCAGTTCAACTCCATCGTCCTCCCAGAACCTTTCGGACGAGACTCCGTGCTCCTACGACGACGGAAGCGCATCCGCCAGCAGCGCTGCCAGTCACCAGTGCTTGAGTTCGGTCAGGAGTGCGCGGAATGCGCCTGCGGTGAGGAGCAGGTGGGGCCTGTCCGGGTCTTTGGAGTTCCGCATGCCGATGGCGTCGGGGAACATGGCGACCTCCACGCACGCCCCTTCTTGATCGTTGCTTCGCCATGCTTTACGCCATGTCACCTGATCCATGTCGACGCCCTCCTCAAGGGGTTGGCCCTGGGTGAAGCGTGGGTGCGTGGCGCTGGGTTGTCCAGGCATGCCGTGGCCCCGGCCGTGCGCCAGGGGCCACGTGCCTGATTAGGGGATTACCGCTGCTTGAGGTCGGTCAGGAGCGTGCGGAATGCGGCCGGAGGGAGAAGGAGTTTGGGACCCTCCGGGTCTTTGGAGTCCCGAAGGCCCACACCTCCAGTGAGGGCGGCCAACTCCACGCAGGATCCCCCTTGGTCGTTGCTCTGCCGCGCTTTTCGCCACACCGTCATCTGCTCGTCCATCGCTCCTCAATTACCTTTCTTATGAACTCGCGTGAGGCGTCGCTGCTCAGTGCCTTGGCCTGCAAGGTTGAGAACGCCGTGACGATATGCAAGATATCGTCTCGATCGCTCGAAGTGACACCCCCAGTGGAGGTCTCCTGGTACAGGAGTTCTTCGCCGGTTGGTTGCGTCGCGAGATCGAACGAGCCGCTGATGCCTCGGTAGTAAGCAGTAGGGGCGATCTGAAGTGAGACGTTCTCCCATTGAGACACCTCGAGTAGGAACTCGAGCTGTTCGCGCATGATGTCCGGACCGCCGACTTCTCGCAGCAGGACGGCTTCTCCGATGACGACGCAGATCGTCGGTGCTGGTTCGCTCCTCAGGGCCTGCTGACGCCGCATGCGTCCTTCATAGGTGCTGTCGGCTGGCAGGAGCACACGCGCGTACCTCTGAGTTTGCAACAGACCGTAAACGAAGGTCTCGTGGTAGGCGCGCAGCAGTGCTGCGGTGGACTCGGCCTCTGAGTAGTCGGTGAAGAACTTGGGATGGGCGGACGACTTGAGGATGTCGTCCCAGGCGTCGCGAAGTGTGGTGCCGGTGCCGAGGGCCTCGTCCAAGCGCACGGCAAATTCCTGCCGGCAGCGAGTCGTCCCGTTCTCTACTTGTGCGATGTAGCTGCGGCTGACTGCGGCGCGTTTGGCCAGCTCTAGCCGTGATAGTCCAGCCTCCTGGCGAAGCCGCGTCACTTCTTGGCCGAAGGAGATCGTCTGACGCGTCGGCTTGCGTGCAGCCAAGTGGCGCACCTCCCTGGAACTGGCTCACACCTTCTGACAGCGGTGTGCGTGTGTTGGCGTTGTTCCGTGGCGACACTACGCCTCGCAGTGGATTCTGTGCACAGAGTCACGGAAATCCGGAGGTGATCGTTTATGCAGGGGCGTGCGGAGATCGTCGTCCCGGTTCGGGCGGAGTCGGTCAAATCGGCTCGGGACTGGACGGGGGACGTCCTGGAGAAGTGGGGGCAGGACGCCTACGTGGCGCAGGTCGTGGTGTCGGAGCTCCTCACCAACGTCTTGCAGCACACCGTGAGCACCTCGGCGACCGTGCGGCTCATTCAGGCGGACAGGGGCACCGTCGTGGAGGTGTGCGACTCCTCCGACGTCCTGCCGGCTCCGGGCTCGGTCGACCTGCTGAGCGAGGACGGGCGCGGGCTGGCGATGCTCGGCGCGCTCGTCAAGGAGTGGGGTGCGCAGCCCCTCGGAGGCGGCGGGAAGGCAGTGTGGGCGCTCCTACCTGACGGGGCGGCGTGAACGACGCCGACGCGCTGGCCCGGCTGCGGACGCGCTTTCCCGGCTGGGCCGTGTCGGTGGAGCGCGGCATGTGGCGGGCCTCGGGAAGACGGCTCATCTCGGCGTCGTCGCCGGAACTACTGGAGGCGGCGATGCGCGGCGAACCGCAGTTCTCTGCTGACCTCGTGGCTCGGAGGGTGCCGGTCAGGCGCATCGGCTCGTTGACGAGGGGCGACCGTGCTCGTCGCTCTGGGAGCCTGGATTCCCTCGCGCGGGGGATCGGCTCCGGTCGTGCGGGGGAGTTGCGCGGCGGGCGTTGCGGCGAGCGTGGAGGCATGCGACGTCACGAAGCCGCCGATGTGCACCTTGCCCCTGTGATCCCGCGCCGGGCCCGATGGATCGCCTACGCCATCCCCCTGTGCGTGCTGCCGTCCTCGATCTTCCGTCTCACGCTGATCCCTGACGACGCCACGATCGGCGAGGCGATCTACATCCCGGCGCTCAGTGCGGTTTCCTTCGCGTTCGGCCTGCTTGCACTCGCGCTGGTGCGTCCATGGGGCGAGGCGGTTCCCCGGTGGGTTCCGTTTGTGGGCGGCCGGACGCCCCCGGTGCGCATGGTGGTGGTCCCGTTCGCCACGGCCGCGGTGCTGATCACTCTGCTGGCCGCCTACGGCGGGCTGAACGCGGTGTTCGGGTTCGTGGATTCGGCGCCTGTACTCATCGGCAAGGAGCGCCCGGATCATCCTGCGGTCTCTGAAGACCTCGGCCTGCTCGGCGCGGCTTCTTATGCACCCATGCTGGCCTGGGGGCCGCTCATCGGAGCCGCGACCTTGTCCTATCACCGCCGCCGCACATCCACGCGCCCCGCAGGTGCATGGCTCCCCACCGCGTGACGACCGGCTCAGTCGTCCAGCACCTCGATCATCGGTAGCGTTCCGTCGATCCTCGCCCCCGCCGATTCCGGCGGGATGGCCTCGTCACCACGGACCGCCTTCGTGACCTTCAT
Source organism: Actinomadura sp. NAK00032 (assembly GCF_013364275.1). Taxonomy (NCBI): domain Bacteria; kingdom Bacillati; phylum Actinomycetota; class Actinomycetes; order Streptosporangiales; family Thermomonosporaceae; genus Actinomadura; species Actinomadura sp. NAK00032. Next base: position 2,035,520 of record NZ_CP054932.1, read on the forward strand.
GGGTACATGGGGTGTCACCAGGTACTTTCCCGGCGGTAACAGATCATGGCCGGGAAGTACGATCCTTGTGGTGGTCGTCCAGCGGCTAATGTTGGCGCATTCCGCCTGCACGAACGGCTGCTGCTCACCCGTCGTGTCGCTCCGGACGGGGAGGATGATGGCGTTGGACGTCTTTTGCGGAATATCGCTGCGCTTCGTTGGCGGGATGCGGTAGAAGGCCATGAAATCAGAGCTTTTGATGTCCAGTTGGTTCTCGCCGAGTCCGATACCCCATTCGTACGGATGGCTATTGGGCGGGCTCACTTCTTCACCGGAGCAGCGGCGTTCGCCGCTCGGAGTGTAGTAAAGGCCCCCGGGAGTGCGTCCCCGGAACTCCTCCACGAGGCGTACTTCCGTCCCGGTCTTGGCTCTGGCGGGGGTCAGCGTGTACTTGAAGTCGATGTACGGGGTCTCGGCGGCGGGGAGGTTCGCCTGGCCGAGGAGGACACCGGGCTTGGTGAAGTACGCGTGCACCCCGGCATGATTCGTCCCGCCCACGCTCGGACCTGGCCAGAAGAGCCATGCCGCGATCACGCCGCCCACGCCCGCGGCCCCGATGCCGGCGGCGCCCTTCGCGCCGCCGATCTTGCTGAGGAAGCCCTTCGAGACGGAGGTGCCGGTCTTCGCCATGACATCCACCGACGTCGCGCCCTGCGCGAGACCTGCCGATATGTAGCCAGAGGCCGTGGACGCGGCCGCGCCGGTCGCCGACATGCCGGGGGCCAGCAAGGCGCTCCCGAGCATCGCCAAAGGGACGGCCGTTACCACCGTCGCGGCTATCGTGCCCAACGCGAGGATCCCGCGCCGTTCCCAGTCGGGCCCGTAGGCGCGGGCGGCGACCGCTTCGAGTTCGCTCACGAACTCGTAGGCGTTCCAAGTTCGGTCACTTGGACTTCGCGCCAAGCCTCGCCGGACGAGCGGGTGCAGCGGCTCGGGCACACGCTCGAAGGAGGTGAAACCCTCCTCGTGCGCAACCTTCAATTCGGCGAGAGCCGTGCCCCCGAAGGGCTTCCGCCCCGTAACGCACTCTACGAAGACGCATGTCGCCGCGTAGATGTCGGTCGCGGGAGTGGCGGGGCCGCCCGCCCATTGTTCGGGAGCCATGTAGGCGGGCGTCCCTGACCGGCCGCCCTGCCCGGTGAGTACGGCGATTCCGAAGTCGATGAGCTTGCTCTGCCCGTCGTCCTGGACGAGCACGTTCCCCGGCTTGTAATCGCGGTGGACGACCCCGGCCCCGTGCGCGGCCGCCAAGCCGAGTAGTGAGCCCTTCAACGTCGCCAGTGCCGCTTCAGGTGCTAGCGCCCCTTCGTGCTCGTCCAATACCTTGCGGAGCGGACGGCCCGGTACTGCCTCCAGGATGATCGCAGCGCCCCACGGGGATTCCAGGTAGTCGAGTAAGCGCGCCACATGCGGGTTGTTCACCCGCTTGAGCATCTGCGCCTCGTCGCGGAAGACGCTCTTGGCGGCCCTGTCGCCGAGCAGATCGGCGGCCAGGTACTTGATCGCGACCGGTGGACCGCCGGTCTGGTGCCGTGCGAGCACGACCTCGCCCTGGGCTCCCGTGCCCAACTTCGCCAGTTCGATGAAGCCGGGGAGTCGATGCTCGGCCGTTGTCATTGGCCCGTGTTCGTCTGGATCTCACCGACGGTGAGCGGGGTGGGCTCGGACTGGATCGGATTCTGCGGAAGGGTGGCGCCACCGGTGTCGCAGTCGACGCCCACGCACGTCCAGGCGACGTCCCAGACGATGGTCGCCGTGATCTCGTAGGCGCCACCGGGCTCCGCGGCAGACGAGCGTTTGAAGGTGTAGTTGCAGGTCTTGCCGTCTTCGCTGCCGGCGTCCTGGCAGATGAAGTCCTTCTTCTCTCCCAGGTCCCATGACACGAACTTGGGCTCGGCGGTCAGCTGGACTGTCTGCGCGCCGATGCTGATCGGCTTGGTCTCCACGTCGTCGAAACCCTCGACCCACAAGGATGTCCGCAGACCGACGAACGTCTTGTCCTTGGGCGCCGTGTGGACCACGACTTCGGGAAATCTGGTGGCGGCCTTGGCCATGGCGAGCAGGTCCGCGGTGGCGGGGGGCGCGGCGGCGGGCGGGTCCACGCCGGGGACCGGAACGACGCCTTGAGCCTGCTCGGGAGTCAGCCCCTCCGGCGGCGGAGGCAGCGTCGGGCCGCTGTTGCCGCTGCCTCCGGTCCCGCCACCGCCGCCTCCCGTGCCGGGCGTACGGACGATGAGATTGCAGTTCGCGAGTTCCCTCTGATCGACTGAGCAGCCTTCGGCCCGGGCCGGAACGGCGACGAGCAGAGGCAGCGCCAAGGCGATCGCCGTGACCGAGGCCGTGGCGGTCCGGCGCCCTGTGGGGGTGTGGGGCGGCATCGCGTGTCCTTCCCTGCGGACCGTCAGCATTGGCGGTCCCGGACGTTGGCGGCGACCTTCCAGGTGCCGGAGTCGTACTGGACGGTGGCCCGGTACACGTAGGCCCCGCCGCGGAGGGTCTCAGTCCGCTTGCCGGTCTTGGCGGAGTAGCGGTAGGCGGCGAGGGTGCGGACGCAGTCGATGACGTAGACCTTCGTGCTGTCCTTGGAGCGGGCGTAGACGCGGGGGTTGAACGTGTTCGCGAACCGCCAGATGACGCCCTTGGCCTTGGTGGCCTCGACGTCGTCCGTGACCTCGGTCAGGAGGGGGTCCATGGCGACGTCGGCCAGGCCGGATGGGTCGTTGGTGTCGTAGGCCTTCTTGTAGGCGTCCTGGTAGGCGCGGTAGCGCTTGAGGACGGTCTTGAACAGCTCCTCCGTCGGGACGGCCGAGGGGGCGTCGGCGACCTGGGACGGGGTGGCGGCGCCGTTGTCGAGGGAGCCGTTCGGGTCGAGGCGGCCGTTCGAGGACGAGCCGGACGATCCGCACCCCGCGACGGCCAGCAGGGACGCGGCGGCGAGCAGGGAGGCGGCGCGGCTTGACCGGAGCGGGGAGGAACGTACCAACCGGGCGCGCATCGTCTTCCTTGAGCGGCAGCCGACAACGGGGCGGAATACGCGGAAAGCTTACAGAGGAGCGTGGGGCGGGAAAAGGGCTTCGTTGCGAAACAGTTTGACCTCGACCTTGGTTGAGGTAGCACGCTGGCGGTGGTCACCACTGACAGGAGGGTTCCGATGCGTGCGGTGTGGTTGCGGGAGTTCGGCGGGCCGGAGGTGCTCGTGCCCGGGGAGGCGCCCGATCCGGTCGCGGGGGACGGGCAGGCGCTCATCGATGTGGAGTTCGTCAACATCACGTTCGTCGAGACGCAGCTGCGGTCCGGGACGGGGCCGGCGCCGGTGAAGCTGGAGCCGCCCGTGATCCCCGGCAACGGGGTCGGGGGTGTGGTCGCGGCGGTCGGCGGCGGTGTGGACGCGGGGCTCGTCGGGCGGCGGGTCGTGAGCAGCACCGGGGGCAGTGGCGCCTATGCGGAGAAGGTGGCCGTCGACGCCGAGGGCCTGTTCGAGGTGCCGGACGGGCTCGCGCTCGACGACGCCGTGGCCCTGCTCGCCGACGGCCGGACGGCGTCGATGATGGTCGACGCGGCCGGTCCGCGTCCGGGGGAGCGGGTGCTGGTGGAGGCGGCGGCCGGCGGGGTCGGGACGCTGCTCGTCCAGCTGGCGAAGGCGCGGGGCGCGGTGGTCGTCGCGGCGGCCGGGGGTGCGAGCAAGGCCGAGGTCGCGATGGGGCTCGGCGCGGACGAGGCGGTCGACTACCGCGAGGCCGGCTGGGCCGGGAAGGCCGGTGCGGTGGACGTGGTGTTCGACGGCGTCGGCGGTGATGTGGCGCGGGAGGCGTTCACGCTGCTGCGGAGCGGTGGGCGGATGGTCAGTTTCGGGCTGGCGTCCGGTGAGTGGGCGAGCATCCCGGAGGAGGGCGCCGCGGAACGGGGCGTGACGCTCGTCCGGCCGCAGGCCACGCCTGAGCGGCTCCGGGAGTTCACCGTGAGCGCGCTTGAGGAGGCCGCCCAGGGGCGGCTTCGGCCTGTCATCGGCCGTCGGTTCCCGCTTGAGGACGCGGCCGACGCCCACAGGGCGATCCAGTCGCGGGCGACGGTCGGCAAGACGCTGCTGGAGGTCCGGCCGGGCTAGGCGACCTTCTTCAAGAAGGACTGGAGGTTCGTTTCGTAGGCCGAGGGGTCGACGTTCCACGATTCGGTGTGGTCGCCCGGTGTGGGGACGTGCGTCACCATGCCGGGCGGTGCCGTGCGGGCGAAGGTGTAGGCGGGGCCGTTGGCGACGGTGGCGTCGTCCCTGGTGGTGAAAAGGAGGACGGGGGTGCGCAGGCGGGGCGCGAAGCGGCGCTGGTCGTAGTCGGTCAGGTCGATGCCGATGCGCCACTCCAGGACCTGCTTGGCCACGTCCGTCATGAAGCCCGGCAGGTTGCGGGCGGCGCCCTGCTTGTCCAGGGTGGCGCTCCAGTCGAGGACGGGGGAGTCCAGGACGACGCCCCGCACGAACGACGGGTCCTTGCGCAGGGCCGTCATCACCATCGCGCCGCCCATCGACCATCCGTACAGGACGACACCGGTCGCGCCGTGTGCGCGCGCGTAGCCCATCGCGGAGATGACGTCGTGCCATTCGGTGTCGCCGAGATGGTTCTTGCGGTCGCCGGACGAAGGCGCGCCCACGTCGTTGCGGTACGCGATGGACATCAACGGCATGCCCATCTCGTGCACCGACTTCATGACGCGGAAGGTCTCCGCCTTGTCGGCGTTCCGTCCGTGGACGGCGATGACCCATGTCCCCTTGGAGGACGCTCCAGGCACCACCCACGCCGGCATGGGCCCCGCCTTGGACGGATACGTGACGTCCTCGAAGGGCAGCCCCAACGCCGTCTTGGGGTCGCCGTCGTACATCCAGTGGTCGATGGCGGCGGGCGCGCCCTTCACCAGGGAGCCCGCGATGACCGACGAGACCTTCCGGACGACGTGCCCGTCGTCGCCGCCGACGACCGGACCGAGCACGGCGCGGCCGTCCTTCCAGACGAGTGCCCAGGTCCCGGGGCGCTCGGTCACCGGGACGCGGGGGAGGGTGACGGTGCCGTCCGCCGCGTCCACGATGGTGAGCGGGTACTCGGCGGTGTGGTCGACCTCGATCGCGACGCCCGCGAAGTACCAGCCCACTCCGCCGACCGCCGCGAACAGCAGCACGGCGAGCGCGACGAACGTCGCCATCAGCGGGCGGACGAGGCGGCGGCGCCGCGGGCGGACCGGCGGTTCGGGCGGCGCCGGTGCCGGGGACTCTGGGGCTTCGGTCGACACGACATACGAAGTTAGCTTCTCCCGGGCACCGCGAAAGCCCGGGTCACCCCGTGGTGCGGATCATCTGCCGGTCAGGTGCCATCAAGGACACCCCCCGGAGTACCCCTCAGGCGGTGCCGATGGCGGACACCAGGCCCAGCGCGAGCACCAGGTCCAGATGGATGAACGTCTCCAGTCTCGCGCCCGGCGGCACGTCCGGGTCGGCGGCGAGCCGGTCGAGGACGGCGAGCGCGCCCGGAGTGTCCAGGTCGTCGGCGAGCGCGGCCTCCGCCCGGTTCGCGTACTCCCGGTTCAGGGGACGGCCCGGGGACGTCGCCCACTCGGCGACCTTGCCGCGCCACGCGTCCAGCCGTTCGGCCGCTGCGGAGAGACGCGCGTCGGTGAGGTCGGCAGGCTCCCGGTAGGGGGTCTCCAGCATCGCCAGACGGGCGGCCACCGCGTCCGAAACCGCCGTGCCCGTCTCGGTGGGCACCGTTAGGCACAGGGCGTCCACAGTGGTGTCTGCGGAGACGTACACGTCGGCGTCGGGGAGTGGCTCGTCGAGTACCTCGAACGGGGCGACACCGTAGTCGTCGGAGGCACCGCCATGAGGGGTGCTCACCAGGCGGACGCGGCGCCCGCCCCGCTGCGCCACCCGGCGCAGCAGGTCCGCGACCACCAGCGTGCGGTAGCCCGCACCGGGCAGGGCCTGGACGCGCAGTCCCTGCCCGGCCGGTAGCGGTTCCGTGCGTCCCGTCCGGTGGTCGTACAAGCGCAGCATGGCTCCCACACTAGGCGGGCGCCTGCGCGAGCCTCAGAGCGGGCGGTCGGACGCCAGGGGGCCGAACGGCAGCGGTGCGGCGCCGTCCGAGCGGCGGACGGCGGCGAACCGCAGCCGCACGTAGTCGGCGACCCATCCGGACTCGCGGCGCAGCGCGGGCGCGGCGAGGTCGTTGACGCGGTCGAGCAGCGGGTCGACCATCTCCGGCGGGACGTCCGCGAGCGCGCGCGCGGCGTAGGCGCGGACCCAGTCGGCGGCGCCGTTCGGGCCCTCGGTCATCCGGGTCGGGCGCTCGGCGTGCTCCAGCAGCCGCAGCGTGAACCCGCCCTCCTCCAGCTTCGCCGCGTACTCGGCCGGCGAGGGGAAGTACCAGGGCAGCTCGGGCTCGCCCAGGCCGAACACCCGCCAGGCCGTCTGCATCGCGACGATCAGCTCGGCGCAGTTCCCGGCGCCGCCCAGCTCGCCGACGAACCGGCCGCCGGGGCGCAGCGCCGCGTGCACCCGGCCGATCACGGCGTCGGGGTCGCGGGTCATCCAGTGCAGCGCCGCGTTGGAGGCGACCGCGTCGAAGGACTCGCCGACGGCGAAGTCGTGGGCGTCGCCGACGATGAAGGACAGCCCGGGTTGCATGGCGGTCGCCTGCGCGACCATCTCCGGGTTGCCGTCGATGCCCAGCACCTCGGCGCCCCGCTCTGCGATCTCCGCGCTGAACGCCCCGGTGCCGCACCCGAGATCGATGATCCGTTCGCCGGGCTGCGGATCGAGCAGGTCGACCAGGGGCGCGCCGTGCGCGGAGACGTACCCGAAGGCGGAGTCGTACGTCGTCACGGCCCAATTCACTGTCATAATTTATCGGAGAAAGTCCTGCGGGGAGGCGGCGTTGGGAATGGCGGACGTCACGTCCGAGGTCCGGATCACCGGCGCGGAGCGTCCGGACGGCCTGACGCTGCGCACCGTCGGCCTGGCCGCGCGGGGCCTGCCCGAGCTGTGCGCCGAGGGCCTGCCGCCGTATCTGGGGGACGGCTGGGCGCGCGTCCTCGGGCTCGCGGCGCAGCGGCTGGCGGCGACCGGCGAGCCGCCCGCCGAGCTCGCCCCCGGCGTCGGGATCCGGTTCGAGCCCGCCGGGGACGGGGCGCTCGTCGCCGTCCCGCCGACGGGACGCGACGCCGCCGAGTGGCGCCGGGACGTCCTGCTCCGGCTGTTCCCCGAGGCCCGAAGCTGAAGGCTCGTTCTAGAATCGAGTTCTGTCCAGCGTGAGAGGGGCTCGCAGGTGCCGTACCAGGAGCAGGGGCCGTCCGGGGAGCAAGGGTCGTACCGGGAGATCGAGTACGAGGTTCGCGACGGGACCGCCACCGTCACGCTGAACCGCCCGCAGAAGATGAACGCCTACACCTTCACCATGCGCAACGAGATGCTCGACGTCTTCGACCGCATCGACGCCGACGACGACGTGCGCGCCGTCGTGGTGACCGGCGCGGGCCGCGCGTTCTGCGCGGGCGCCGACCTGAGCGGCGGCGGCGACACCTTCGACAAGGAGAAGTCGAAGGACATGTTCGCCGGCGAGGACGACGTCCTGGAGGACGGCACCCCGCGCGACGGCGGCGGCACGGTCGCGCTGCGCATCGCCCGCTGCCTCAAGCCCGTCATCGGCGCGTTCAACGGCGCCGCGGTCGGCGTCGGCGTCACCATGACCCTCCCGATGGACGTCCGGCTCGCCAGCGAGAAGGCCAAGTTCGGCTTCGTGTTCGCGCGGCGCGGCATCGTCACCGAGGCCGCGTCCAGCTGGTTCCTGCCGCGCCTCGTCGGCATCGCGCAGGCCATGGAGTGGGCCGCGACGGGCCGCGTGTTCGACGCCCGGGAGGCCCTCGCGGGCCGCCTGGTGTCCCGCGTGTACGCGCCGGACGAGCTGCTCCCCGCCGCCTACGCCCTCGCCCGCGAGATCGCCGACAACACCTCGGCGGTGTCGGTCGCCGCGATCCGCCGGCTGATGTGGTCGGGACTGTCCGCGCCGTCGCCGTGGGACGCGCACGCCGCCGACTCCCGGCTGATGGCCGCGCTCGGCGGCGGCGCCGACGCGATCGAGGGCGTCTCGTCCTTCCTGGACAAGCGCGACGCCGCCTTCCCGATGCGCGTCAGCAAGGACCTCCCGCCCGAAGTGCCCGACTGGCCCGTCCGCTGACCCATCGCCCGGCGGCCGCCGGCGAGGGCGGCCGCCGGGCGGGTGTCAGGGGCGCTGCCCGGGGCGCTGGACCATGGCCGTCGCCTCCAGGGCCGTGTCCACCAGCACCTTCCCGGCCGGGACGTGCTTGGGCTTCATGACCGGCCTGGACGTCGGCGTGCTCTTTCCCAGCGAGTACGGGAGCATCTGCGCCTTGACGTTCACGAGGCGCATGCCCCGGTAGGTGTAGGTGTCGGGATCAAGGATGAACTCGGTGCGGACGCCGTCCCCGCCGGTCCTGGTCAGGCCCACGCCGGGGCGTCCGAGCGCGTCCCGCACGCCCTGCCGGATCTCGATGCCGGGGATCCGCGCGAGGGTGCGGAAGATGGCGGCGCGCCCGGGCTCCGGCATGGCCTGCTCAAGGCTCAGGTAGTGGCCGAGCCGCGCGAAGACCCATTGGTCGCGGCCTTGCCGGAACCCGGCCGTCCCCATCTCGGCGGCGTACTCGTCGGCCCGCTTCCGCATCGCGGACAGCTGGTCCCCCGGAGTCATCGGCAGCGTGCGGAGGTAGTCGTACCACTGGGCGGGGGTCCGCTCCTCGCTGTCCGTTCCGGTCTTGACCCAGCCCTCGTCCTCGATCTCCAGCTTCGGCTTCCCGTCCGCCCCCATGGTGTAGTCGGCGCTCTTCAGGCCGTCGAAGCGCGTCCAGGTCTCCCGCTGCAGCTCGTACCGGGGCGCCCTCGGGTCGGCCCCGGCGTTGTAGACCTTCGTGTAAATCCACTGGTGGTCTCCCGGACGGTGGTCGAACCGCTGGTCGACGTCCCGCGCGGCGCTCTCCAGGAACGCGGCGGCGCTCACGGGGGTCGCGGAGACCGGTGGCCGCCCGCCGCCCTCCCGCGCCGGGCCGCCGTCCAGGACGGCGATCGCCGCCGGCACCCCCAGTACGGCGACGGCGGTACCGGCCGCCGCGAGCCGCCAGGCCGGGACGCGCGGCCCGGACCGCCTCCCGGACCGCCTCCCGGACGCCGCCGCCACCAGCCGGGCGCGGCCGGACGCCAGCCGCGCCGCGTCGGGCTCCGGGACCTCGTCGCGCAGCGCGCGGACCCGCTCCTCGATGTCGTTCATTCATCCTCCTCTTGGACGAGCGTCGGGTCGGCCCCGCCGAGCGCCTCGCGGACCTTGCGCCGGGCGCGGTTCAGCCGGGAGCGCACCGTCCCCAGCGGGATGGACAGCGCCTCGGCGACCTGCTGGTAGGAGAGGTCCGCCCAGGCGACGAGCAGCAGCACGTCCCGGTCCCGGGCGGACAGCCCGGCCAGCGCGCCCGCCAGCTCCCGGGAGGACGCGGACGCGCTCACCCGGGCGTCCGCCCCCTCCATGGGGTCGGTGACCGGGTCGGTCCCGGTCCGGGCCAGGGCGCGCAGCATCCGCGTCTCGGACCTGCGGTGCTTGCCGACCAGGTTGGCGGCGATCCCGTAGAGCCAGGGCAGGGCGTCCGGCCGGGCCGGGTCGTAGCGCGCCCGCCGCCGGAACGCCGCCAGGAACGTCTCGGCCACCACGTCGTCGGCGGCCTGGTCGCCGAGGCGCCGCCGGACGTACCGGTGGACGGCCGGCGCGTGCCGGTCGTACAGCGTGGCGAAGACCTCGGGTTCGCGCAGGGACCGTTCGATCAGGCCCGCGTCGTCTAGCGCGGGCGCCGCCGGTGCGTCCCGTGAGCTGATGGTCATACGGCTCCGTCCTCTACGCCGGCCCGTGCGGGATGCCGCCCGCTCGCCGTCGTCACCCGTCATCAACCGTCATCACCCGCATCACGGGACAGAGTTCACGTTCTTCTGGCCTTGGCGGTGTGTGTCGTATGGGTGACGGAGGGTATTAGCCGCCCGAAAGCGACATGTTCGGGGGTGCGTGGTGCAGATCAGGAAATACGCTGCCATCGGCGCCGGACTGCTGCTCCTCGCGGGATGCAGCCACGCGGACAAGCGGCAGGCCAGGACGGCGGGGCAGCATGCCGCGCTGGGGAACAAGACGCAGGCGCCGCGCAAGCCGACGCCGCCACCGCCGCGGAAGATCGACTGCGACCGGGTGAAGTGCGTCGCGCTCACGTTCGACGACGGCCCCGGCCCCTACACGGCGGGCCTGCTCGACACGCTGAAGAAGGACGGTGCGCGCGCCACGTTCTTCATGCTCGGCGAGAACGTCGGCGCGCACGCCGCCGTGGTGCGCCGGATGGCGCTCGAAGGGCACGAGCTGGCCAACCACAGCTGGTCCCATCCGCAGCTCACCGGGCTGTCGTCCGCCGAGGTGCGGTCGCAGATCCAGCGCACGCAGCAGGTCATCGCGCAGGCGTCGGGCGGGGTGCGGCCGACGCTGATGCGCCCGCCGTACGGGGCGACGAACAAGCGCGTCGGGCGCGACATCGGGATGCCGCTGATCCTGTGGAGCGTCGACACGCTCGACTGGCGCTACCGCGACGTCGCGCGCGACACCCGGGTCGGGATCAAGGAGCCGAAACCCGGCGGCATCGTCCTGTACCACGACATCCACAAGGCGAGCGTGGAGTCCATCCCGAAGGTGGTGGACGGCCTGAAGAAGCGCGGGTTCACGTTCGTCACCGTGTCGGAGCTGTTCCAGGGGCAGAAGCTCGTGCCGGGCACGACCTACACCGAGCGGCTGAAGCCCGCGCCGGTCACGGCGAGCCCGCCGCAGGCGGGGCCGTCCGGCGGGCCGGTGAGCCCCGCGCCGACACGCCCGGCGAGCCCGGCGCCGTCCAGTACCGGCTGACCGGCGGGAACATCGGCACGGCCGACCGCGTCAGCCGTCCTCCGGTTCCTCTCGGCGGGGGCGGCGGCGCGGCGGCGGACGCGGCGGGACGACCTTCGCCGCGACCATGATCTCCTCGGGGACCTCGACCAGTTCGCCGTCGCGGCGGCGCACCATGAGGATCTTGCCGGACCACGATTCGAGTACGCCGACGACGTCGCTGTACTCTCCCGTTGGCAGACGGCGGCGCAGCGAGATCCGCTGGCCCACGTCCGCGCCACTGATGGACACCACCAGGCGCGCGGCGAAGCGGGCGGACATGTGAGGACCCCCATGTCGAATCGACTGAGCCGTCGTGGCCATACTATTCACAGCGAGCTTGCGGTGAGCCGTGACGTGCGGCGGGGCCGGAAATCCGAGAGGAGTCACTGACGTGACCTACGTCATTGCGCAGCCCTGCGTGGACCTGCTCGACAAGGCATGCATCGAGGAGTGCCCGGTCGACTGCATCTACGAAGGGAAGCGTCAGCTCTACATCCACCCGGACGAGTGCGTCGACTGCGGTGCGTGCGAGCCGGTTTGCCCGGTTGAGGCCATCTACTACGAGGACGACGTCCCCGACCAGTGGAAGGACTTCTACAAGGTGAACGTGGAGTTCTTCGACGACCTCGGCTCGCCGGGCGGCGCGTCGAAGGTCGGAAAGATCGACAAGGACCACCCGATCGTCGCCGCGCTGCCTCCGCAGAGCCACGACGACTGAGCCGGGGGACCGGGGGGCGCACCCGGCGCGGGCGCGCTCCGCAGGTCTCCCTGCGTCGATTTCTCCGGGCCGCGGCCTCCCCGGGTTCGGGAGGGCCGCGGCCCGTCGGCCGTGCGGGCCCGCGCGCGGCCGTGCACGGTCCTGGGCCGCCGTGCCAGGTCTTGAGCGAAGGAGCAGGTCAGTGTTCACGTTGCCGGACTTTCCGTGGGATCGGCTCGCGCCCTACAAGGAGCGGGCGCTGGCGCACGCGGACGGCATCGTCGACCTGTCCGTCGGGACGCCCGTCGACCCGACGCCCGCGCCGGTCCGGGAGGCGCTCGCCGCGGCCGCCGACGCGCCCGGCTACCCGCAGACCTACGGGACGCCCGCGCTGCGCGAGTCGGTCGCGGGCTGGCTGCGCCGCCGCGCCGGCGTGTCCGGCGCCGACCCGGACGCGGTGCTGCCCGTCATCGGCACCAAGGAACTCGTCGCCTGGCTGCCGACGCTGCTCGGCGCCGGCCCCGGCGACAAGGTCGTCTTCCCCGAACTGGCCTACCCGACCTACGACGTGGGGACGCGCCTCGCCGGCGCGACGCCCGTCCCGGCGGACGGGCTGCTCGCGCTCGGCCCGGTGAAACCGAAGATCGTGTGGGTGAACTCGCCGTCCAATCCGACCGGCAAGGTGCTGCCCGCCGAGCACCTGCGCAAGGTCGTGGCGTGGGCGCGCGACCGCGGCGCGGTCGTGGTCAGCGACGAGTGCTACCTGGAGTTCGGCTGGGACGAGGCCAACCCGCCGGTGTCGGTCCTGCACCCGGACGTGTGCGGCGGCTCCCACGAGGGCCTGCTCGCCGTCAACTCGCTCTCCAAGCGCTCCAACATGGCGGGCTACCGGGCCGGGTTCGTCACCGGCGACCTCGCGATCGTGAAGCGGCTGCTGGAGGTCCGCAAGCACGCCGGCATGATCGTCCCGGCGCCGGTGCAGGCCGCGATGGCGGTCGCGTTCGCCGACGACGCGCACGTGGACGAGCAGCGCGCGCGCTACGCCCGCCGCCGCGCCGCCCTGCGCGCCGCGTTCGAGCGGCACGGGTTCCGGATCGACCACTCCGAGGCGTCGCTGTACCTGTGGGCGACGCGGGACGAGCCGTGCTGGGACACCGTCGCCCACCTGGCGTCCCTCGGCGTCCTCGTCGGCCCCGGCGAGTTCTACGGCGCGGGCGGCGCCCGGCACATCCGGATCGCCTTCACCGCGACCGACGAGCGCGTCGCCGCCGCCGCCGACCGCCTCTGACGCGGCCCGCGGGCGCCGCCGCCCGGCTCTCGGGTCTCCTCGTCACGGACGGTGTCGGGTCGGTTGCGGCCTTGCATCGGATGCGGCGTTTCCGTATGAAACCGCCGGATCATTTGATACGTCTCATCGCGGTATGGGCTTGCAGTCCTCCAGTCGGTAGGATCCGCTGGTCTGCGCCCGGCATGTCGACGAAATGATGGAGGTGTCCGTGGGCGGAACGGCGATAGTTGTTCTACTGGCGCTGATCCTTGTCGCTTTGATCGTGCTCATCGTCGTCCTGCTGCGACGTCGTTCGAGCGCCCCGTCCCCCGCTCCGGCCCCCGCCGCGCCCCGCGACCCGTTCGCCGCCGAGGACCAGGTGGCCGGCGACCCGCGGACCCTCAAGGCCGGCGACATGGTCGAGTACCTCGGCACCCGCTACTTCGTGCGCGGCTCGCTGCGGCTGAAGGAGGGCGGCTTCACCTGGAGCGAGCACCTCCTGGACGCCGACACCATCGAGGGCACCAAGGTGTGGGTCTCCGTCGAGGAGGACCCCGACCTCGAGGTCGTCTGGTGGACCGAGCACGACGCCGGCGACCTGACCCCCGGCGAGAAGACGATCGTCGTGGACGGCGTCGAGTACCGCCGCGACGAGCACGGCACCGCCGACTACACCAGTGAGGGCACGACCGGCGTCGGCGTCCAGGGCCGGGTGGAGTACGTCGACTACGAGGGCCCGCGCGGCAGATACCTGTCGTTCGAGCAGTACGGCGGCGGCCAGTGGGAGGCGGGCCTCGGCGAGCGCGTCCCGACCGGATCGATGACGATCTACCCCGGTGGCGGTAGCTGAGTTGCGCGCGACCCTCGACACCCCCTACGCGGACGCGCGCGCGGACGGGCTCTCGTTCGTGCTCGGGCTGCCGCCGCTCACGGCCCTCGCCGTGCTGCCGCTGGAGCGGGCGGGCCTCGCCGTGGAGATGCGCCTGCTCGGCGCGTCCCACCAGGTCATCGCGGGCCCGCTGAGCGAGACGGTGGCGTGCCTGCCCGACCGCGCCGAGCCGCTGCCGGGACGCGCCGCCACCAGCGTGCCCGGCTGGGCCTACGACTTCGCCGCGACGACCGCCGCGCACAGCGACGGGACGGCGTTCGCCCGCGCCGTCGAGGCCGTGTGCGCGCGGCTCGCGGACCGCGGTGACGCGCTGACCGGGGCGTTCCCCGGCTCCCCGCACGCCGTCACCGCACTGGCCATGGAAGAGACGCAGGAACCCGGCTTCGGCTGGCGGACCTGGCACGCCTACCCCCAGACCCGGGAGATCGTGATGACGCGCAGCCGGTTGGTGAGACCCTCGTGAACAGCAGAGACCGGGCGACGAACAGTAACCGGGCGAACGGCAGGTACCGGGCGGCGGGTGCGGTGGCGGCCGCCGCCGTGGCCGCCGTGGCCCTCACCGGCTGCGGCCAGTCGCAGTCGTCGTGGATCGGCGACAAGTACTCCCGCGTCAGCGCCGACACCTACCGGTCGTCGAAGGCCCCGCAGTCGGTCGCCGGGGAGATCAGCAAGAAGTTCAAGCCGATCGACCGGGTGGACGACATGACCACCAAGGGCGCCGCGGGCGGCATCTTCCTGCGCTACCCGAAGCTCGTCGTCGGCGTCCTGCCGAACGGCGCGGGCAGCCGGATCACGGTCGACAAGCCCCGCCGCGGCTACAACCGCTACTACTCCCATGTCGGCGGGCACTGGGCGAGTCCCGGCAGCAACGGATGGAACAGCAGAGGCGCCGCGTCGTTCCGGGGCGGCGGCCCAGGGTCGGGCAAATGAGGAGCGACAGATGAACGACGACATCCTTCAGGAGATCGGCGCGACGTTCGCCTACGGCGCGGTCGGCATCGCGCTGATGGCGCTCGGCTACCTGGTGGTGGAGGTGACGACGCCCGGCAGGCTCGGCAAGCAGATCTGGACCGAGGGCAACCGCGGCGCCGCGCTGCTGCTGGCGGCCAAGCTCCTCGGCATCGGCGCGATCGTCACCACCGCGATCGTCACCAGCGACAGCGACCTGTCCGAGGGCCTGATCGACACGGCCGTGTTCGGCGCGTGCGGCATCGTGCTGATGATCGTCGCGTACTTCCTGCTGGACGTGACCACGCCGGGCAAGCTCGGCGCGACGCTGGTGAACGCCGACGGCGCCGGCACCGCCATCCACCCGGCGGGCTGGGTCGTCGCCGCCGCCGACCTCGGCGTCGCCGCGATCGTGGCCGGGGCGGTCTCCTGACGTCCCGCGACCTGGACCAGGCCGTCCCGGACCAGTCCGACGTGGGCCAGTCCGACGTGGCGCGAGCCGACCTGGAGGAAACCGCCCCGGCGCCCGCTCCGGCGGGCCGGCCGGGGCGGTCGCGCGTGCCCGCCCGACTCGCGCGCACCCTGATCCTCGCGGCGGTGTTCACGTGCGCGGCGTGCGGGCTGGTGTACGAACTGGCGCTGGTCGCGCTCGGCAGCTACCTGGTCGGCAACTCCGTCACGCAGGCGTCGATCGTCCTGTCGGTGATGGTGTTCGCGATGGGCGTCGGGTCGCTGGCGGCGAAGCCGCTGCAGGGCCGCGCGGTCGTCGCGTTCGCGGTCGTGGAGGGCGCGCTCGCGCTGATCGGCGGGGTGTCGGTCCTCGTGCTGTACGCGGCGTTCGCGTGGCTCGACCTGTACGTCCCGGCGCTGGTGGTGGTCGCGTTCGCGGTCGGCGCGCTGATCGGCGCGGAGATCCCGCTGCTGATGACGCTGCTCCAGCGCATCCGCAAGCAGGACGCCGGGTCGGCGGTCGCGGACCTGTTCGCCGCCGACTACGTGGGCGCGCTGGTCGGCGGGCTCGCGTTCCCGTTCCTGCTGCTGCCGGCGTTCGGCCACATCAAGGGCGCGCTGCTGGTCGGGGTCGTGAACGCGGTCGCCGGGATGGCGGTCGTGCTGTGGCTGTTCCGCCGCGACGTCGGGCGCGTCGCGCGGGCCGCGCTGGCGCTCGGCATGGTCGCGGTCCTCGCCGTCCTCGGCGGGACGTACGCGCTCGCCGACGGCTTCGAGGTGTCGGCGCGGCAGGCGCTCTACAGCGACCCGATCGCGCTGTCCAAGCGCACGGAGTACCAGGAGATCGTGATCACCCGGCAGGCCGGGCTCGGGCCGTCGGACCTGCGGCTGTTCCTCAACGGCGACCTGCAGTTCTCGTCGGTGGACGAGTACCGCTACCACGAGTCGCTCGTCCACCCGGTGATGGCGGGGCCGCACGGCAGGGTACTGATCCTGGGCGGCGGGGACGGCCTGGCGCTGCGCGAGGTGCTGCGGTACAAGGACGTCCGCAGCGCGACGCTGGTCGAACTCGACCCGGAGATGCTGCACCTCGCCCGCACCTACGAGCCGATCGTGTCGCTGAACCGCCGCTCGTTCGAGGACCCGCGCGTCCGGACGGTCGCCGCCGACGCGTTCTCGTGGCTGCGCGGCCTGCGCGAGCAGTTCGACGCGGTCATCGTGGACATGCCCGACCCCGACGACGTGTCCACGGCCAAGCTGTACTCGGTCGAGTTCTACGGGATGGTGAAGCGGGCCCTCGCGCCGGGCGGGCGGATGGTCGTCCAGTCGGGGTCGCCGTACTTCGCGCCCAAGTCGTTCTGGAGCATCGAGAAGTCGATCGCGGCGGCCGGTTTCGCGGTGAACCCGTACCACGTGGACGTGCCGAGCTTCGGCGACTGGGGCTTCGTCCTCGCGGCGGCCGGGAAGCGGCCGCCCGCGCTGCGGCTCGCGCCCGGCGTCCCCGGCGGCCTGCGCTTCCTCGACGGCTCCGTGCTCCAGGCGGCGACGGTGTTCCCCAAGGACCGCCGCGGCCGCGACGTCGAGGTCAACACGCTCGTCCACCCGCGCCTCGTCGAGTACGAGGGCGAGGAGTGGAAGAACTCCTAGCCGGGCGCCCGGCTAGTCGGGGACCGATTGGCGGATGGCCTTGTCCACGGCCCGCTGGAACGACGTCACCAGCGACTGGATCATCAGCGGCTTGAGCTTGCCCGCCATCTCCATGAGCTGCTCGCGCTCCTGCGGCGCCCGCCCGCCCTCCCGGTAGGGCCGGACGACGGTGTCCTGGAAGACCTGCTGGAGTTCGGCGGCCAGCGCGGTCGTGTGCCGGTCGACGGCCTCATGGGAGGCGATCAGCGTGTCGAGGGGCATCGGCAGCGCGGCCAGCTCGGCGCTGATCCCGAGCAGCGCGGGGCTGACGACCCGGATGACGTCCTCCGACACGTGCTCGACGACCCCGAGCGCCTCCAGCCGCTTGATCGTCGCGTCGTCGAGGTGGCGGCCGGCCCGCCGGTCGAGTTCGTGGCGGTCGAGGTCCTCCGGCCGCTCCGGCGCCCAGGGCGACAGCAGCGCGCGCTGGAGCGCGAGGTCTTCGGCGGGGGCGTCCAGGGGAATCTTCTTGAGGTGCTTCTCGATGGAGGCGAGGGTGAGCCCGAGCGACTGGAGCTCCCGGACGAGTTCGAGCCGCGCGAGGTGGTCGGGGCCGTAGAGGCCGGTGCGCCCGCGCAGGCGGGGCGGGGGGAGCAGGCCGCGCCCGGCGTAGAACCGCACGGTGCGGACGGTGACCCCGGCGCGCGAGGCCAGCTCGTCGACGGTGAGCTCCATCCCGCCTCCCTCTATGTGACAGCACCAGTGTTACATTAACCGTGTATCAGCACGTACTTACTTGAGGGAGACCGCCGGATGGGACGGGACATCTACACCGAGGAGCACGGGGCCTTCCGCGACATGGTGCGCTCCTTCATCGCCAAGGAGGCCGCGCCGCACCACGAGCAGTGGGAGAAGGACGGGATCGTCTCGCGCGAGGTGTGGCTGGCGGCCGGCCGCGCGGGCCTGCTCGGCATCGACATGCCGGAGGAGTACGGGGGCGGCGGCAACGACGACTACCGCTACTACGTCATCTTCAACGAGGAGCTGGCGAGGGCCGGCGTCCACGGTCCCGGCTTCGCCGTGCACAACGACATCAACGGCGGCTACCTGCGCCAGCTCTGCACGGACGAGCAAAAGGCCCGCTGGTTCCCGGGCTACTGCTCCGGTGAGATCATCACGGCGATCGCGATGACCGAGCCCGCCGCCGGGTCCGACCTCCAGGGCATCAAGACCACCGCGATCAAGGACGGCGACGACTACGTCCTGAACGGGTCGAAGACGTTCATCTCCAACGGCATCCTCGCCGACCTCGTCATCGTCGTCGCGAAGACCGACCCGGCCGCCGGGTCGAAGGGCGTCAGCCTCCTCGCCGTCGAGCGCGGCATGGCGGGCTTCGAGCGCGGCCGCAACCTCGACAAGGTCGGCATGCACGCGCAGGACACCGCCGAGCTGTTCTTCGACAACGTCCGCGTCCCGAAGGAGAACCTCCTCGGCGAGGAGGGCATGGGCTTCATCTACCTGATGACCAACCTCGCCCGCGAGCGGCTGTCCATCGGCGCGACCGCGATGGCCGCCGCCGAGGACGCCTTCGAGCAGACCCTCGAGTACTGCAAGACGCGCGAGGCGTTCGGCCGTCCGATCGGCAAGTTCCAGCACAACCGCTTCACGCTCGCCGAGATGAAGACGGAGCTGACCGTCGCCCGCTCCTTCACCGACGAGTGCATCGTCAAGGAGGGCGAGGGCGAGCTGACCGCCGACGAGGCCGCCATGCTCAAGTGGTGGAACACCGAGCTGCTCAAGCGGGTCGTCGACCGCTGCGTCCAGCTCCACGGCGGGTACGGCTACATGACCGAGTACCCGATCGCCAAGGCGTACCAGGACGTCCGCATCCAGACCATCTTCGGCGGCACGACCGAGATCATGAAAGAGATCATCGGCCGCGGCCTCGGCATCTGACCGGCGGGCCGACCCCCGCTGGCCGGCGCCGGCCCGGCTCAGCCCAGCGGGGGCACCACCGCTTCGATGAGGTGCGGGCCCGGTTCGGCGAGCGCCTTGCCGAACTGGGCCGCGAACTCCTCGGCCGTGTGCGCGCGCGACGCCGGGACGCCCATCCCGGACGCCAGCGCGACGAAGTCGAGCGCGGGCCGCGACAGGTCGACCATGTCGCGGGTGATGGTGCCCTCCTCGGGCGGGGCCGGGACGGCGCCGACCCGCGTCGTCTCCATCGACAGGATCGCGTAGGCGCCGTTGTTGAACACGACGGTCGTGACGTCGAGGCCCTCCCTGGCCTGCGTCCACAGCGCCGACAGCGTGTACATGGCGCTGCCGTCGGCCTCCAGGCAGACGACCGGGCGGTCCGGGCAGGCGATCGCGGCACCGGTCGCGACCGGCAGGCCCTGCCCGATCGCGCCGCCGGTCAGCGACAGCCAGTCGTGCGGCGGCGCGCCCGCCGTGGCGCCGGGCAGCCACAGCCCGGACGTGTTCGCCTCGTCCGACACGATCGCGCCCTCGGGCAGCAGCGCGCCGATGACGGCGGCGGCGGTCTCCCCGGTCAGCGCCCCGGACGGCAGCTCCGGCCGCACCGCGACCTGCACCGCCGGGTGCGCCTCCTTCGCGATCGCGTCGGCGAGCCCGGTGAGCGCGCCGGTCGCGTCGGCGCCGAGGTCGTGCACCTGGCAGCCGTCCGGCACCAGGTCGCCGGGAAGGTCCGGGTAGGCGAAGAACGTCACGGGACGACGCGCGCCCGCGAGCACGATGTGCCGGACGCCCGCCAGCTGCGCCGCCGCCATCTCGCCCAGGTAGGCGAGCCGCTCCACCGCCGTGACCCCGGCGCCGCGCTCCAGCCGCGCCGGGAACGTCTCGCACAGCACCCGCGCCCCGGTCGCCGCCGCGATGCGCCCGGCGGCCTCCAGCCCGTCGCGCCGGGCCGCGTCCCCGCCGATCAGCAGGACGCACGGCTCGCCGCCGGTCAGCGCGGCGGCGGCCCGCTCCAGCGTGCCGCCGGGCACCGGCTCCGGGGTCGGGGCGGGTGACGCGGCGGCCGTCGCGCCGCCGTCCGACCAGGCGACGTCGGACGGCACGATCAGCGTGGCGACGCCGCCCGCCCGCGCCGCCGTGACCGCCTCGGCCGCCGTCTTCCCGGCCTCCGCCGCGCTCACCGGACGACCCAGCCAGGCCGACACCGACCCGGCCACGGCCGCGATGTCGGACTGAAGCGGCGCGTCGTAGCGCTGGTGCCCGGTGGCGTGGTCGCCGATGATGTTGACGATCGGCGTTCCGGCCCGCCGCGCGTTGTGCAGGTTCGCCAGCCCGTTGCCGAGCCCCGGCCCGAGGTGCAGCAGGACGGCGGCGGGGGCGTCCGCCATCCGCCCGTACCCGTCGGCGGCGCCCGTCGCGACGCCCTCGAACAGGCACAGCACGCCCCGGGCGCGCGGCTCGGCGTCCAGCGCCGCGACGAGATGCAGCTCGGACGTGCCCGGATTCGCGAACCAGACGCCGACTCCGGCGTCCGCCAGCGTGCCCACCATGGCCTGCGCGCCGTTCATACGCCCCTCCAAGGCTCAGCCGAACAGGACACCGGGATTGAGTATCCCGTCCGGATCGAAGGATCTCTTGATCCGCCGCATCAGGTCCACCTTCGCAGGGTCCTCCAGGGCGCGGAAGTGGCGGATCTTCTCGCGGCCGATGCCGTGCTCCCCGCTGATCGTCCCGCCGAGGCCGGCGGCCGCCGCGAGCAGTTCGTCCATCACCCGCTCCAGGGCCTGCGCGTCCGGCTGGAAGACCGACAGGTGGACGTTGCCGTCGCCGGCGTGCCCGCAGCCGCCGATCAGCGCGCCGTGCCGCCCGGCGATGGCGGGGACGGCCTCGAAGAACCGGGCGAGGGCGGCGCGCGGCACGACGGCGTCCACGATCGCGTTGGCGCCGGCGTTCCGCGCCGCCCAGAACGCCTTCTCCCGTGCCGTGACCAGTTTCCGGAGGGGGTCGTCGCGCAGGACGTAGGCGTCGGCGGCGCCCAGTTCGGCCAGCTCCTCCCCGAGGGTCTGGACGTCCTCGGCCAGCCGCTCCGCCGAGCGGTTCTCCAGGATGACCAGCAGGTAGGCGCCGGCGGCCTCGCGGACCCGCTCCGGCACTCCGAGGTCCAGCCCGGCGTTCTGCGTGATCGCCGCCATCGCGATGACGTCGATGTACTCCAGGACGAGCGGGTCGAGGCCGCCGCCGGTCAGCCGGGGCACGGCCGCGGTGACCGGGTCGGTGCCGGGGAACGGCGCGAGCACCCCGGCGCGGTGCGGCAGCCGGGGCCGCAGCCGCAGCGTCACCTCCGTGACCAGGGCGAGGGTGCCCTCCGACCCCACGATGAGCTGCGTCAGGTCGTAGCCGGTGGACGTCTTCACGTACCGGCCGCCCGTCCGGATCACCTCGCCGGTGGGGAGCACCGCCTCCAGGCCGAGGACGTGGTGCCGGGTCACGCCCTCCTTCACCGCGTGCATGCCGCCCGCGTTCGTCGCGACCGTCCCGCCGATGCTGGCGCCGCCCTCGCCCGGGAAGACCGGGTAGACCAGGCCCTCGGCGGCGGTCGCCTCGTCGAGTTCGGCGAGGGTGACACCGGGCTGCACCACCGCGACCTGGCCGCCGGTGTCGATCTCCAGGACGCGGTTCATCCGTTCGAACGACACGACCAGGCCGCCGGGGCGCGGCACGGCGGCGCCGGACAGGCCCGTCCCCGAGCCGCGCGCGGTGACCGGGAGCCGGTGCGCGGTGGCGACCCGCAGCACCGCCGCGACCTGCGCGGCGTCCGCCGGCCGTACCAGCCAGTCGGGAGGCACCGGGGCGACGCCCAGCGACTCGTCCCGCCCGTAGTCCGCGGGCACCGCCTCGCCCGACAGGACGTGCTCCTCGCCGACGGCCTCGCTCAGCGCCGTCCGGACATCCGCCATGTTTCCCTCCCACCGGGAAAGGTTCCGGCGCTCACCTCGCGGAAACCTCGCGGCTGCCAGGTTGGCCGCGTGAACGCACTTGACGAAACGGTCGTACGGCTCGGCTCCGTGCGCAAGGCATTCGGTGAGGTCGCCGCGCTGGACGGGGTGGACCTGGAGATCCGCGCGGGCGAGTCCGTCGCGGTGATGGGGCCCTCCGGCAGCGGGAAGTCGACGCTGCTCAACATGGTCGCGGGCCTGGACCGCCCGACGTCCGGGACGGTGGAGGTGAACGGCGAGGACCTCACCGGGATGGGCGAGGCCGCGCTGGCGCGGTACCGCCGCCGCCGGATCGGGATGGTCTTCCAGTTCTTCAACCTGCTCGACGACCTCCCGGTGCTGGAGAACGTCGCGCTGTCCGGGCGGCTCGCGGGCGTCCCCGGCCGCAGGGCGCGGGCGCGGGCCGTGGAACTGCTGGACGAACTCGGCATCGCCGCCCGCCGCGACGCCTACCCGGCGGTGCTGAGCGGCGGCGAGCGGCAGCGCGTCGGCGTGGCGCGGGCGCTGATGAACCGGCCGGCGCTGTTGCTGGCGGACGAGCCGACCGGCGCCCTCGACAGCGGCACCGGCGAGCAGGTCGCCGGGCTCCTCCTCGACCTCAACCGGCGCGGCCAGACCCTGCTGCTGGTCACCCACGACGAGGCGCTCGCGACCCGGTGCGCGACCCGGCTGGTGGAGTTCCGGGACGGCCGGATCGTCCGCGAGGCCGCGCTGGAGAGGAGCGAGCCGTGGGCCGCCCGCTGAGCGCGGTGTGGGCGGCGTCGCGCGCCGGGGTGCGGCGGCGCCGGGTGCAGTCGGCCAGCGTCGCGGTCGTCGTCGCGCTGTCCACGGCGACGCTCGTGTTCGGGCTCGGCCTGCTCAGCGCGTCGAACTCGCTGTTCTCCGACGCGTTCGCGCAGGCGCGCGGCGCGCACGCGACCGTCACGTTCGACGCCGGCGCGGTGACCGCCGACCAGGCCGCGGCGACCGGGCGCGCGTCCGGGGTCACCGCCGCGGCGGGCCCGTTCCGCACGGCCGCGTTGCAGCCTGGGCCGGGGACGGGTCCGCGGCCCATCGGCGGCGACGGTCTCCTCGTCGCGGGCCGCGCCGACCCCGGCGGCCCGGTGGACAAGCTGATGATCACCTCCGGGCGGTGGGTCCGCGCCCCCGGAGAGATCGTCCTGCGGGGCTCGCCGGAGGGGCCCGTGAAACTGGGCGGCACCATCGCTCCGCCGGGGCTGCCGTCGCTCAAGGTCGTGGGCTTCGCCAGTTCGGTGACGGGCGGCGCGGACGGCTGGGTGACGCCCGCCCAGATCGGCGCCCTCCGCCCGGACGGGCTGCAGATGCTCTACCGGTTCGACCGGGCGGGCGACGCGGCCGAGATCCGGCAGAGCCTGGCCGCGGCGACGGCCGGGCTCGCGATGCGGGACCACGCGTCCTCCGTGGAGACCGAGAAGGCGTTCGAGGAGGACTTCAACGAGCTGATCCCGTTCATCACGGTCTTCGGGGCGCTCGCCATGGCCGTCGCGGTGTTCATCATCGGCAACGTGGTCAGCGGCGCGGTCGTCGCGGGGGTCCGGCGCATCGGCGTGCTGAAGGCGATCGGCTTCACCCCGGCGCAGGTCGTCGGCGTGTACCTCGGGATGATCGCGCCGCCGGCGCTGCTCGGCTGCGCGGCGGGCCTGGTCGCCGGGCACCTGCTCGCCGCGCGGGTCGCCGGGGACCTGGCCGCCGGGTTCGACCTGCCGTCCGCCGGCGGCACCGGCCTCGCGCTGGACGTCCTGGCGGGCGGCTGCGTGCTCGCGCTCGTCGCCCTGGCCGCGCTCGTCCCGGCGCTGCGGGCCGGGCGGCTCCCGGCGGCCCAGGCGATCAGCGCCGGGACGGTGTCGCGCGGCGGCCGGGGCCGGCGGGCGCAGAAGTGGCTGGCCCGCACCCGGCTGCCCGTCCCGGTCGGGCTCGGGCTGAGCCTGCCCGTCGCCCGGCCCGCCAGGTCGGCGCTCACCCTCGCGGGCCTGTGCCTCGGCGTGACCGCCGTGACGATGGGGTTCGGCCTCCACCAGACGGTCTCGATGATCCTCACGGCGGACACCGAGGGGCACACGTCCGTCAATGTCGGCATCGACCCGCACCGCCAGGGCTCGGTGAACCTGTCCGAGGAGCGGGTGACGGCACTGCTGAAGGCGCAGCCGGGCACCGCGCACGTGATGTCGTTCCGTCCGCAGCCCGTGCGGGTCGACGGGCTCCCGTCGGGGCTGGTCGCCGAGACCTACAGCGGCGACTACCGCCCGTTCCTCGGCGACAGCATCGTCCGCGGGCGCTGGTTCAGCGGACGCGGCGAGCTGGTGGTGACGGAGGCGTTCCTGCGGCTCCACGACATGGACGTGGGCGACACCCTCACCCTCCAGGCGGACGGGACGAAGGCCGCCGTGCGCATCGTCGGCTCCTTCGCGCACTCCGACACCACCCGGCTGATGCTCGACGCCGCGACCTTCCCGGGCGTGCAGAAGGGGCCCGAGCCGCAGCCGTTCGCGGTCATCGTGAAACCGGGGACGGACCCGGCCGCCTACGCCGAGCGCATCAACACGGTCGGCGGCGCGGCGGGGCTGTTCGCCGAGCCCACCGAACCCGACCTCGGCGGACGCGTGGTCTTCGACGGCCTGTTCGTCCTGTTCTCGCTGATCATCTGCACGGCGGCGGCACTCGGCGTCCTCAACAGCGTGCTGCTGAACGCGCGGGAGCGGAGCCGGGACCTTGGGGTCCTGAAGGCCGTCGGGATGGCGCCGCGTCAGGTCGTCCTCATGATGGTGACGTCGATGGCCGCGCTGGGGGTCGTCGCGGGCGCGCTCGGCGCCCCGCTGGGCGTCCTGGCGCACCACGGTGTCGTCATGCTCACCGGCGAGATGCTCAGCAGCGGGATGGCGGCGGCGTGGATCCACGTCTACGGCTGGACGCTGCTGCTGCCGCCGGCCTGTGCCGGGGTGCTCGTCGCCGTCCTCGGCGCGTGGGCGCCCGCCGGGCGGGCCGCCGCGACCCGCACCGCCGCCGTGCTGCGCAGCGAGTGATGCCGGGCAGCGAGTGATCAGGTGAAGGCCACGGCCACGGTCAGCCCGCCGTCCGGGGCGGCCGTGGCCGTCACCGTCCCGCCGTGGGCCTGGACGATGGCCGCGACGATCGACAGCCCGAGCCCGGCGCCGCCGTCCGACCCCGTCCGCTCGCCGGCCAGCCGCCGGAACGGCTCGAACAGCCCGTCCACCTCGTCCGGCGGGACGACGGGCCCGGTGTTAGCGACGGTCAGCTCGCCCTCGCGCAGCGCCACCCGGACGCTCCCGCCGCGATGGTTGTGGCGGATCGCGTTCTGCACCAGGTTGGCGACCATGCGGGCGAGCAGCACCTCGTCCCCGGCGACGGTGGCGGGCCGCGTGTCGGCGGTGACGCCGACCCCGGCCCGCTCGGCGGACGCGAGGTTCTCCCCGACGACCTGCCCGACGACCGCCGCCAGGTCGACCGGGTCGCGGCGGTCGAGCCCCCGCTCGCCCTGCGCCAGGACGAGCAGCCCCTCGATCAGCCGTTCCGACCGCCGCGTGTTGCGCAGCATCTCATCGCGGACCACGGCGAGCCGCTCCGGCGACGGGTCGGCCAGCCCCACCTCGATCGCGGTCCGCTGGACGGCGAGCGGCGTGCGCAGCTCGTGCGAGACGTTGGCGACGAACCGCCGCTGGCTGTCGGCCGCCCGCTCCAGCCGGTCGAGCATCGCGTCGAAGGTGTCGGCGAGCTGCCGCAGCTCGTCGCGCGGGCCGTCCAGCGCGATCCGCTCGTGCAGGGTGGACAGCGACAGCCGGCGCGCGGTGCCGGTGATGCGGTGCAGCGGCCGCAGCAGCCGCCCGGTGAGCCACCACGACACCGCGAACGCCAGCACGACGATCACCGCGAAGGCGGTCAGGATGACCAGCTGCTGCGACCCGATCAGGCTCTCCTGGAACTGCTCGGGCCCGATGATCCGCTTCCGGCCGTCGGCCGGCCCGCGCACGGCGCCGGACGCGATCGGGTCGGCCGGGAACGGGACGTCCTGCACCCGGTCGTTCACGATCCTCGTCTGGATCCACAGCGCCGTGCCCAGCACGCCCAGCGTGATGACGGTGAAGAGCCCGCCGTAGAGGAGCGTCATCCGCGCCCGGACCGTCATCGGCCGCACAGCCGGTACCCGCTTCCCGGCACGGTGACGATGACGGGCGGCCCGCCGAGCTTGGCGCGCAGCTTGCTCATCGTCACCTTCACCACCGTCGTGAACGGGTCGGTGTGCTCGTCCCAGGCCCGCTCCAGCAGCGCCTCCGTGCTGACGACCGTGCCGCGCGCCTGCATCAGCACCTCCAGCACCGCGTACTCCTTGCGGGACAGCGGCACGGGACGCCCGTCCCGGAACACCTCCCGGCGCGCCGTGTCGAGCGTGATGCCCGCGTGCTCCAGGACCGGCGGCAGCGGCGGGGCGCTGCGCCGCGCCAGCGCCTGGATCCGCGCCACCAGCTCGTCGAACGCGAACGGCTTGGCCAGGTAGTCGTCGGCCCCGAGGTTCAGCCCGTCGACCCGCTCGTGCACCGCGCCCGACGCCGTCAGCATCAGGATGCGGACGGCCGCGCCCCGCTGCGCCAGCTCCCGGCAGATCTCGTCGCCGTGCACGCGCGGCAGGTCGCGGTCGAGGACGAGCACGTCGTAGTCGTTGACCGCGAGCCGCTCCAGCGCCCCGTCCCCGTCGTAGGCGACGTCGACGGCCATCGCTCGCTTCCGCAGCCCCTCGGCGACCAGATCGGCCAGGAACCGCTCGTCCTCGGCCACGAGAATCCGCATCGTCCCATTCCCGCAGACCCCCGATAAGGCCGCGGTTAACGTCCGGATGTGCCGGACGTCAGCGAGACGAGGAGGTCGTTGAGGCGGCCGACGAACGCGCCCGGCTCCTCGATGCGGGCGCCGCAGGTGAGGACGGCCTGGTCGAACAGGAGGTGCGCCCAGTCGGCCAGGCGCGGGTCGTCCTGCCCGCCGTTGAGCCGCTCGACCAGCGGGTGCCGCGGGTTGACCTCCAGGACCGGGCGGCTCGGCAGGCCCGACCCCCGCATCCGCTGCGCGAGCGTGAAGTCGTTCTCCGGGCCGTCCGCGACGATGCAGGCGGGGGAGGTGGTGAGGCGGCTGGTCACGCGGACGTCCACGGCCCGGCCGTCCAGGTGCTCCTTGAGCTTGCCGAGGAGGCCGGCGAAGTCGGCGCCGGCCTGCTCGGCGGCCTCCTTGTCGGCGTCGTCCTCCAGGCCGCCGAAGTCGGTCGCGCCCTGCGCGACCGACTGCAGCCGCTTCCCGTCGAACTCCGGCAGGGCGTTGACGACGAAGGGGTCGACGGCGTCGTCCAGCAGCAGCACCTCGATGCCCTTCTCCCGGAACGCCTCCAGGTGCGGGCTGGACGCGGCGTCCGACAGGCCGGGCGCGAGCAGGTAGTAGATCTTGTCCTGCCCGTCCTTCATGCGGGACGTGTAGTCGGCGAGCGAGACGCCGGTACCGCTCGTGGTGTCGAACCGCAGGAGCGCCGCGATGTCGTCGCGGTGGGCGGGGTCCTCGGGGATGCCCTCCTTCAGGGTGGCGCCGAACTCCTTCCAGAAGGCCGCGTACTTCTCCGGCTCGCCGCCGGCCATGTCCTTGAGCAGCCGGAGCACCCGCTTGACCGCGCTCGACCGGATGTGGTCCATGGCCTGGCCGCCCTGGAGGATCTCCCGGGAGACGTTCAGCGGCAGGTCGGCGGAGTCGATGACACCGCGCACGAACCGCAGGTACCGCGGCATCAGCCGGTCGGTGTCCTCCAGGATGAACACGCGCTGCACGTGGAGCCGCACGCCCTGGATCGCCTGCGCGAGCCACAGGTCGTAGGGGGCCTGCGACGGGACGAACAGCAGCAGCGTGTACTCGAACCGCCCCTCCACCTTCGCGTGCACGTACGCGAGCGGGTCGGCGAAATCGTTCGTGAGCTGCCGGTAGAAGTCGTTGTAGTCCTGCTGCTTGAGCTCGCTTTTAGGACGCGCCCACAGCGCCGTGGCCTGGTTGACCGGGATGTCGTCGTCGCCCAGCAGGATCGGGCGGCCGATGTGGTCGGAGTACCGCTTGATGATCGAACGCAGCCGGTAGTCGTTGAGCAGCTCGTCCTCGCCCTCGCGCAGGTGCAGGACGATCGTCGTGCCGCGCTCGGCGCGCTCCACGGCCTCCAGCGTGTACCCGGCCTTGCCCTCCGACGACCAGCGCACGCCCTCCGCCGCCGGCAGCCCGGCGCGCCGGGTCGTCAGCGTCACCCGGTCCGCGACGACGAACGCGGCGTAGAAGCCGACGCCGAACTGCCCGATCAGCGCCGTGTCGCCGCGCCCGTCTCCGCTGCGCGCCCGGAGGAACTCCGCGGTGCCGGACCGGGCGATCGTGCCGATGTTGTCGATGACCTCCTGCCGGCTCATCCCGATGCCGTCGTCGGCGACGGTGATCGTGCGGGCGTCCTTGTCGAAGGAGACCCGGATCCGCGGCTCCCCGGCCGGTTCCGACCCGTCCGCCTCCGTCTCGGCGGTCTCCGGATGGGCGTACCGCTCGATCCGGAACCGGTCGATCGCGTCGGACGCGTTGGAGATCAGCTCGCGCAGGAATATCTCCTTGTCGCTGTACAGCGAATTGGCCATCAGATCGAGGATCTGGGCCGCCTCGGCCTGGAAGCCGAATGTCTCCTCCGCCGGCAAGGTCACCGTTTCCCTCCTGGTCAGCGCCTTTCAGACAACCCATCAGAATAGAAATCCCGCCCGACCCGGTCAACCATTCCGCAGGGAGATGTGCGGGGCGAGTGCGCGGAGGAAGTCGGCGGCGTCGAACATCTCCCCGGCGGAGGCGACGCCGGTGGTGCGGGTCCGTCCGGTGAGGACGCGGTCGACCGCCTCCACCGCCAGCGGCGCGGTGACGGCGTAGATGTCGCGTCCGGTCGCCACGGCGCGCCGCTCGCGGCCGCCGGAGCGCACGACCACGTCGACGAGGAACGTCTGCGCGGACCGCCCGTCCTCGTCGGCCGCGACGGGGGCCGGGGTGTCGGGGTTCGCCATGTCCCGGGCCGCCTCGACCGTCATGTAGGTGGTCACCTCGGGGATCGGCAGGTGGCTGGGGACGGTCACGACGTCGGCCATCGTGAACTCCCCGATGACGTCCCGGGGCCCCATCGGGGCGGGGAACGCCCACTCCAGCGCCGGCGGGTCGTCGCGGCGGTACTCCAGCCGCCCGTTCGCGTACCGGACGCGCCGGCCGTCCCGCCGCGCGTGCGAGACCGCGCCCGCCGCGCGCGTCCCGGCGGTCGGGTGCCAGCCGCTCAGCCCGTAGGCGACGTGCGCCTCGTCGGCCGCCGTCCAGTCGCCCATGGCGGCGGTGGCCAGCAGGTCCCCGAGGCCGCCGTAGAAGGCCATCGCGGGGACGACCACGGCTCCGGCATCGCGGGCGCGCCCGGCGAAACGGGCGAACGTGTCGGCGTTGGCCTCGATCTCGGCCGCGACGTCCACATACGGGATCCCGGCGCGCAGGGCCGCCTCGATCACCGGCGCGGCCGTCACGGCGAACGGGCCGGCGCAGTTGACCACGGCCGCCACGCCGGTGAGCGCGCGGTCGAGCGCGGCCGGGTCGTCCACCGGCGCGGGACGGGCCTCCAGCCCGGTCTCGGCCGCCGCCTTCTCCAGCTTGCCGGCGTCGCGGCCGGACAGGACCGGGACGAACCCGCGCTCCCGCAGCTCCGCCACCACGAACCGCCCGGTGTGCCCGTAAGCGCCGTACACCGCCACCAGCTGCCCCGATCCCATGGGGTCTCCTTCGTCCTCGGCCTGTCTGCCGGGACCATCCTGGCGAGGACGGTCATCCCACCGCGAGTGTCTGGAACGCCATGACCCGTACAATTCCGGACATGAGATCGGTAGCGCTGGCCGTCACCGACGGCATGTTGCACTTCGAGCTGTCGCTGGCGCACGAGGTGTTCGCCGCCGCCCCGGCCGGCGTCACGGTCCCCTGGTACGACCTGACCGTCTGCGGCTCCGGCGCCGTACGGGTCGGACGGTTCCTCCTGGAGCCCGACCACGGCCTCGACCGGCTCCGGCACGCGGACACCGTGATCGTCCCGGGCTGGGCGGACACCGACGTCGAGCCGCCCGCCGACCTCGTCGACGCGGTGCGCGCGGCGCACGAGGCGGGCGCGCGCGTCGCCTCGCTCTGCACGGGCGCGTTCGTGCTGGCCGCCGCCGGACTGCTGGACGGCAGGCTCGCGACCACCCACTGGGCGCACACCGCCGACCTCGCCGCCCGCCACCCCCGGGTGGACGTGGACCCGGACGTCCTCTACGTCGACAACGGCACCGTGCTCACCTCGGCGGGCAAGGCCGCCGCGATGGACCTGTGCCTGCACCTCGTCCGCCTCGACCACGGCTCGGCGATCGCCAACGCGGTCGCCCGCCGCCTGGTCGTCCCGCCGCACCGCGACGGCGGCCAGGCCCAGTTCGTCACCACCCCGGTGCCCGCGCCGGACGGCCACCCGCTCGCCGCCCTGTTCCCCTGGGCGCTCGAACGCCTCGACCAGCCGCTCACCGTCGAGGACCTGGCCCGCCAGGCGCGGATGAGCGCCCGCCACCTGACCCGCCACTTCCGCGCGGTCACCGGCACCACGCCGCTGCAATGGCTGCTCACCCAGCGGATCCGGCACGCCCAGGAGCTGCTGGAGACCACCGACGACGGCATCGACGCCATCGCCGCGTCCACCGGCATGGGCACCGCCACCACCCTGCGCCGCAACTTCAACCGCACGGTCGGCGTCCCGCCGGACGCCTACCGCCGCACCTTCCGCGCACGGACCGGGGGCCTCACGCCCGCGACGTGAGACCCCGCCGTCCCGCCCGGTCAGGCGAAGCCGCGCTCCGCGTACGGGGTCGCGCCGCTGAGGCTCTCGCCGTCGAACGTCACCGTGGGCATGGCCAGCTCCATCGGCAGGGAGGCCTCCAGGTCGAACGCGTCGGGCGCGTGCAGGTCCGCCACGAACGCGTCGATCTTCGCCTCCGTCACCGACGACATCAGGAAGATGTGCGCGAGATGGCGCGGGTCCCGGTCGGCGGGCCGCATCCGCATGGTCACGGTCGACAGCGACCACTTGGCCACCAGCGCCGCGTTCGGGCGCCGGAACCGCACCGTGATCGCCAGCGGCGTCCGGGCGATCCAGAGGCCGCCGGGCCCGAACTGGTGCTCCAGCCGGTGCTCCAGCCGCGTGAGCTTCTCGACCAGGTAGGACGCCAGCCGCTGCGCGTGCATGCTGAGCGCGATCTGCCGGTCGTCGGGGTGCTGGGCGATGTGGTCCCACAGCACGATGGGGGACAGGCCGTTGCGCGACCCGGCGAACGTGGTGTCCAGCGACCCGATGTACTCCGGGTTGTCCGGCGGCTGCATCTGGTACTTGATCTTGGTCATCAGCGCCCCGCACGGCCACGGCACGCCCATCCACTTGTGCCCGCTGACCACGATGGACGACACCATGTCCACCGCCTCGTTCGTGCCGGGGACCGTGGACGTCAGCCCGAAGTCGAACTCGGGGACGGGCACCTCCGGCTCGTACTCGTAGCGCGGATCGTGCGCGGCCTTGGCCAGGAACGGGACGTACGCCGCGCCCAGGGCCCCGTCCACATGGATCCAGAACCCGCGCCGGACGTCGTGGTCGTCCTGCCCGTAGGGGACCCGGCGCTTCAGCAGCCCGTACTCGGCGAAGATCGGCAGCAGCCTGTCGCAGACGGCCCGCACGTCGTCGTAGGCGCCCTTGAACGTGCTGCCGAAGTTCAGGCTGACGATGCACGGATGGCCCTTGGACGCGAAGAACCGGACGAGCTTCGCCAGCTTCTCGACGTCCACCGAACCGGGCCCGAACGACGGGAACCGCTCGTCGGGCTTCCCGCCGGACGGCAGCGCGGACGGCACCTCGTCCGGCCAGGCGCCGCCGAGCGGGCAGTCGTCCGGGTACTTCGCGCGCCCCATCTCGCTGAACGTCGGCAGGTCCAGCACCCGGACGGCCTTGGCGAACGAGTAGTGCGTGTCCTCCGAGTAGAAGATCACCGGCGAGTACGCGTTCGGGTTCTCCGGTGCCTCGGACGGCGCCGTGTACCGCACCGCGGTCTGCTTGCCGGCGCCCTCGTCCTCACCGAGCAGCCGCTTGCCGGCGAGGTAGTCGCGGGCGTTCCACAGGGCGTACATGTTGCCCTCGGTGGAGCCCATGCTGAGGACGTATCCCCAGCACGAGTCCTTGTCGCGCGGGTCGTAGGGCTTGCCGTGCCACAGCCGCGCGAGGTACGACAGCACCGCCTGCTCGACGACCTTGGAGTTGACCTTGTAGCCGCTGTCCTGGAACGGGTCGCCGATGTTGTTGATGTGGCTGGTGAGGAACTGCCCGATGTCCCGCTGGTAGGCGTCCATGTCCTCGGTGACCTGGTAGCCGAGCATCCGGTCGCGGCGGTCCGCGAGGTAGGCGGCGAGGCGGCGCAGCACCGTGTCCCGCCGGTCCGGCGGCACCCCGCGCCCGTCCAGGACGAAGTCACTCGGATCGGGCGCGAACGGCGGCGGCGCCCCCCACACCTGCTGGCCGGGCCTGGCACCGTCCTGCCAGGCGCGCTCGGTGTACTCGACGGCCTGCCGGCCCATGGTCTGCGTCATGCGGGTCCTCCCGGACGTTCGGCGTCGGAGCGTGACCGCCCGGGACTCAGGCTTTCCCGCCGCCGCGCCGCCCGGCCAGCCCCGGACCACGATCATTGGCCCCGCCGAATCGCAGAATCTCCACCGCGTTGACCCAGCTCAGAGGGCATTTGCCGGGAGAAGTGCGCCCCTTGCCCCCTCCTCAGGCGAACGCGCCGACGCCCTCGTACTCGGCACGCAGCGCACGTCCGGCGGCCTCGTATTCGAGCAGCAGCAGCCCCTTGGCGGTCGCCTCATGCCGGACGAGCCGCAACCCGGCCAGCGCCCCCGCCCCACTGACCAGCCGCCGCCCGGCCCGCAACACGGTGGGCGCGACGACAAGCCGCAACGTGTCGACCAGCCCGGCCTCCAGAAGAGCGTCCGCAAGACGACCGCTCCCGTGCACCTGCAGCTCCCGCCCAGGCCGCGCCTTGAGCTCCCCGACCGCCTGGACGCTCTTGAGCACCACCGCCGGTTGCCAGCTCCCCTCGACCAGCGTGTTCGAGACGACGTACTTCGGCAGCGCGTTCATCCGCTCGGCGAACGGGTCGTCCGGGTCGGTGATCCGCGGCCAGTCCCGCGCGAACGCCTCGTAGGTGCGCCGCCCGAGGAGCAGCCCGTCCGCGAGATCGAGCCAGCCGGACACGCGCTGCACGAACGTCCCGTCCATGTGCGGGACGAGCCACCCGCCCTGGGTGAACCCGCCGCTGGTGTCCTCATCCGGCGACCCGGGCCCCTGGTAGACCCCGTCGAGCGTGACGAACTCGGTGACGGTGACCTTCACGACCCCTCCACCAGTGCGGCGAGCTGCCCGGCGACCGTCCCCCACCCGTCGGCGAAGCCGAGCTTGTCGTGCCGTGCCCGGGCGTCGGGGTCCCCGTGCCGGACGAGCATCCGGTAATCCGTCCCGTCCGGATGGTCGTCCAGCGTGATCGTCGCCGTCATCGCGACCGGCGCGGGCCGCGCGGGCCGCCACGTGCTGTCGATCGCATTGGTGAACACGATCCGCCGCCGCTCCTCGACATCGAGGAAGCAGGCATCAAGATGCGGCCCGAACTCGCCCCCGTCGCTCAACCGGGTGACGAACGCCCCGCCGGCCCGCAGCTCAAGCCGCTCCACCCGGCACCGGCTGGGAGCGGGAACCCACCACTGCGCAAGCCGCGCGGGATCCGTCCACGCGTCCCACACAACCGCGCGCGGCGCCCGGATGACCCGCTCCAACACAAGATCAAGGTCAGGGTTCATTGGTCTCCTCCACATCGGTGACGAACTGTTCGAGGCGGTCGGTGCGCTCCTCCCAGACCCGGCGCTGCTCCGCGAGCCACTCGTCCAGCAGGACGAGCCGCTCCCGGTTGAGCGTGCACGTGCGCACCCGCCCGGCCTTGGCCGTCCGGATGAGCCCGCTCGCTTCGAGCGTCCGCACATGCTTCATGAACGAGGGCAACGTCATCGGAAACTCGCTCGCGAGATCCCCGACACTCACCGGCCCACCCCCGAGCCGCCGCACGACAGCCCGCCGCGTCGGATCAGCGAGCGCCACGAACACCCCGTCCAGCTCCGCCGAATACTGTGCCATGAAGCTAAGTATTACCAGCCCCCAACACTTAGCGCAAGGGCTAACCATTGAGGACCTCGGGTTGTGCGAGGTTCAGGGGTGCGGTCGGGCCCGTCGTGGCGGTTCGGGATTCCGAGGACCCGGGCGGGCCGCTGCCGGCCGTCGGGCGTGCGGCTCAGCCCGTGGGGGTCAGGCACAGGGTGTTCGAGCGGCTGTCCACTCTGCGTTCCAAGTCGATGGGGCAGTACGCGGAGAACGGGTACTGCCGGACGACGCGGAAGCTGTTCCGCCGGATCGCCGACTGCCAGCAGGGATGCTCTCCCACGGAGGAGGTGCTGTCGGCGACCGGCCCGTCGGCGTGGATGCAGTCGCCCACCTCGATGCCGTCTCCCACGTCGAGCAGCGTCATGTAGCCGACGACGAGAAGCCCCGGCAGCAGGACGGCCCCCAGGGCGACCGTCCATCGTCTGCGGCGGCGCAAGCGCTGGAGCGGCCGCCACTTGCCGGACGTGGTCCGATGCGTGCGGCCCCTCAGCCGGGTGTCCATCAGGGGTGCGACGGGTGGGCGTTCGGGGGCCCTCTCCTCCACCGCGTCCTCGGCGGTGGGCGGGGCGCCGGTCAGGGTGAGGGCTTCGGCGGCGGTCGGGCGGGTGTCCGGGTCCTTGTCGAGAAGCCTGCCGATGAGGTGGGAGAGGCCGCCGGCGTGCTGGAGCGGCGGCGGCTCGTCGTGCAGGAGGGCCGTGACGACCTCCGCCGGTGTATCGCGCCGGAACGGCGACACGCCCTCGACGCACCGGTACAGGGTGACCCCGAGTGAGAACAGGTCCCCGGCCGGGCCGTTGTTCTTGCCGCGCAGCCGTTCGGGCGCGAGGTACTCCAGCGAGCCGATGATCGCGCCGGTCGCGGTCATCGCCGTGTCGGCCTGGTGGACGGCGATGCCGAAGTCCGCGAGGAGCACCTCTCCGGCCTCGGTCAGCATCACGTTCGCGGGCTTGATGTCGCGGTGCACCACCCCGGCCGCGTGCGCCGCGTCCAGGGCCTTCAGCAGCGCCTTCGCGATCCTCGCGGTCTCGCCGGCGGGGACGCGGCCGTCCTGCTTGAGCCGGTCCTCCAGGGAGTGCCCGTTGACGAGGCGCATGACGATCCACGGCACCTCGTCCCTGATGACCACATCGTGGACGGGGATGACGCCGGGCTGGTCGCGCAGCCGGGCCGCGTTGCGCGCCTCCCGCCTCGCGCGGGCCAGGAACTGCGACCGCTCCGCGTCCGACGCCGTCGGCGGCAGCCGCACCTCCTTGATGGCGACGTCCACGCCGAGCGTCTCGTCATGGGCCTTCCACACCCGCCCGAACCCGCCCGCTCCCAGCTCTTCCACGAGCCGGTACCGCCCGCCGATCCGCTCCGGGCCGCCGCCGTCCGCCACGCGTCCCTCGCTATTCAACTCCTGGCCGATGAGGCTTCATTATGGCCTCGAATTGATCAATGCGGGGGAAGTCCCGAGGGGTGGTGCTCGGCGGTGACGGCCTGCACCGGACGGGTCAGCCGGCGGCGCAGGTGATGCAGGTGCGGGCGGCGGGGCGGGCGGCCAGGCGGTCCGCTCCGATTGGGCCGCCGCAGCGCTCGCAGGCGCCGTAGGTGCCGTCGCGGACCCGCTCCAGCGCGCTCTCGATGTCGGCCAGCTGCGCCTCTGCCCTGCTCAGGGACGACTCGATTCGGGAGCGCTCGAAGGCGATGGTGGCGCCCTCCGGATCGTGCTCGTCGTCCACCCCGGTCTGCGCGGACGCCTCGACGACGCCGTCCCAGTCGACGCGCAGCGACGCCATGAGCTTCAGGAGCGCGTCGCGATCCGCGATCAGCCGTTCTTCCGCCGTGGTCATCCCTCCTCAACGCCCGCCGCGCCGCGCCCCATTCCGGACGGCGGTGGACCGGCCCGGCGGCCGCGAGGGATGAAACGGGTGCTCGTCTACATAGAGCGGGACATATGGGGTAGGCGCGGGACGAAGCGCTATTGGGGGAGGAAACATGGCTGCTCAAGAGACAGGCCACGTCACCGGGACCAAGGACAAGGACTACAACATCACCTGGTTCGTGGAGCAGTGCCTGAGCAACGCCCTCAGGCTGGACGTCTACATCGAGGACGCCGAGCGCGACGGCGACGTCGAGCTGGCGGACTTCTTCCGGCGGGCGCAGGGCGAGAGCCGCAAGGGCGCCGAGCAGGGCAAGGAGATGCTCAAGCAGCGGCTCTGACGCGGCACCGCACCCCGCCCGGGCGATCATCGCCCGGGCGGGGTGCCGCACGCCGACCGCCCGGTCCCCAGAGCGATCAGCAGTCACCGTGGAACGTGCGCTGCAGTGGGCCGCGTGACGTGGCGATGGTTAGGGACCCTGACACTATTACCCTATTTCGGTTGACTGATATGCCGGAAATGAACCCGGCTTAGTGGACACATCAAATGGTGAGTGCTAGTTTGACCAATCAATTCACCGGGGGTGGCCTCACCTTGACTGAAATGGGGGCTCTATGGCAGGGGAGAGGAATCGCCTCGATGAGTTACTCAATCGGGATGTGCCGCACGCGCCGACCTCTGCGGAGGACTTGAGCGCGCGTCTCAAGAGGAGCCCCTCCGGGACGAATGCCGCGCTGCCCGCCGAGCAGAGGGCCGACTCCGATGATGATGATCGCCCGGGTGGAGAGGCCAGGACCGCGGCGGTGCGCGAGGCCGAACCGGTGACCGCACCTGAACCTGTGCGGCCGATGGTCACGGCCGCGGGTGATTCCAAGGACGACGACGTCTTCGCCGGCTTGGAGCAGGTCATCGGCGAACTCGGAGAGGCGGCGGCCGGGCTGGCGCCCGCGATGGACGATTCGCTGGAAGCCACGGGTACCGAAACCACACCGGCACCATCGAAGTCACGATGGCCGGTCATGGGCGGGTGACCGGCTTCCGTCTCACCAGGAAGTGGCAGGCCGCCTTGGCTGCCGAGATGTTCGATTCGGCGGTTCTGGAGGCGGTTTCGGACGCGATGCTGGCTAGGATGGCGCGCGGTCTGGACGATGCGGAAAAGGCGGAGCCCGCCGCCGGGCGTCGGCCTCCCGGCCTCGAGACGCCGTTCGGCTCGTGGGTACCTCCGTCCGGCATCGACCCCGATTCCGCGCTGCGACAGATCAACAGCCTCCTTGAGGAATCCAGTAGAAGACTGGTGGAGTTGGAAGAGGCCCTGGCGCGCCCGCCAGAGGACGTGACCGTCCAGAGTGCGAATCACCGCGTGACTCTGCGTGTCAGGGACGGGATGGTCACGGGGGTCGAGACCCAGAAGAGCTGGCTGCTGAAAACCGACCCCGGTCGGCTCTGTACGGAATTCACCACGGCCTTCCAGGCGGCCAACGACCTCGCCGATTCCGAGCGCCGGGACCGGAGCGCGCCGCCGGCGGGCGGAGAGGACGGCGCGGGGTCCGTCCTCCGCGAACTCGAGGACCTCCTCCGGAGCTTCGGCCTTCCTGGACTTCGGGAGATGACATGAGCGAACTGGAAGTGGCCCTCAAGCATCTGCACAAGGATGCCGACAACTGGCGCAACGCCGCCAAGGTGATGGAGAAGGCCGCGCGGGACGTCGCCGCGATGAAGGACCTGGCCTCGGGATTCGGGTACCTGGGCAAGAAAGCGGAATGTGACACCACATATGCGACGCTGAACCAGACCCTCGTGAACGTCGGCGGGCAGGCCGGCAAGGTCTTCCAGGAGATCGCTCACAAACTCGACACGGTGGGCCGAGCGTACGAGCACGCCGAGGAGATGAACGTGGCGGACGTCAAGAAGATCCGGCAGGGGTGGCATATCTGACATGACCGAGTTCGCTGCGACGATGTCGCACATCAACCAGCAGACCCAGAAAGTGACCGAGAAGCTGAACGAGCTGGTCGCCAATGTCAACCGGGTCCTCGCCAAGCTTCCGTCCTTCATCTCCGATCGCGTCGTTCCGCTGCTGGACAAATTGCGGGACGCTGTCGTCAAGATGTGGAACGAGTTCGCGAATTTCGTGGCGGAGCCGGGGGACTGGGGAAAGCTGGCCGACGCGGCGAAGAAGTTCAGCGACAATGTCCAGGGGCCGGTGAGCGCACAGGCGGGCTACTTCCAAGAGAGCTATTCGAAGGTGGACGACTACTGGGAGGGCGACGCCGCGAAGGCGTACAAGAAGGTGCTCAAGCCGGACGCGCCGCAGAGCGGCGCGACGGAGCAGTACGCGGACACGGCGAAGGCCGTCAGCGATGCGGCCGGCTGGGGCGCCGTGCAGGTGATGGGAGGCGCGGCGAGCACCTTCCGCACGGAGAACAACGGGAACAACAAGTGGCCGGGCGGGCAGTGGCCGCCGTCCGGTGTCGTGACCGGCTAGACGCCGTGTTCTCTCTTTCGCGGCGTGCGGTTCAGCGGGATCCGGGGAATCGCCGCAGGTTCATGTGGATCCAGTTCTTCCGGTACGTGACGTTCGCCGTTGTTTCGGCGGCGGTCGGGCTGGTCGGTGCGCTGGACGGCGACGTTCCGGTGGTCTTCGCGCCGTTCTTCGTCGCGCTCGGCGCGGCATTCGTCGGTTCGGCGGTTCTCGCGGCGGCGACGGCGGTGGCGCTCGGCGGACGCCGTCCCAGCGGGGCGCGGCGCGTCGCGTTCGGGGTGTGGGCCGCCGGGGTCATCGGAACACTCGCCGCCGTGATCCTCGTCCTAGGGGAGGAGCACGGGCCCTCAGTTCCGCTCATCGCGCTGCTCGCAGTCCCGTTCCTGCTCGTCGCGAAGCCGCCGCGGCGCATGCTGCTCGACCCGGCTCCGCGCGGAGGGGCGCCGGCGGACGGCCGTCGCCCGGCCGGAACGCCTTGACCTGCACGTGAACCGGCCGTCAGGTCCGTCGGGCTCGCCATGAAACGGCTGGTGGTTCCACATAGAGGGCGAATGCCGGGGGAGTAGTAGCCCTGTGGCAGGGGGAGTTACGGGCGCACTCCGTGGTCGCGCAGGGGGCCGACGGTCAGGGCGGTGGCGCGGCATCTGGTCACGACCTCGGGCAGCGCGGCCAGGGTCGCCTTCCAGGCGCCGGGGGCCGAGGTGACGTCGCTGTCGTGCAGGAGCAGGGTCGCGCCGCCTTCGAGGCCCGGCTCCAGGGTCCGCAGCACGGACTCGGGGGTCGCGGTCGCCGTCCAGTCCTTGCCCCAGGCCGTCCACAGGACGGGTCGCAGGCCGTTGTGGCGGGCCGCGAGAAGGGCCTCGGTGCTCAGCGCGCCGTACGGCGGCCGGTACCAGGACGGGGTGACCCCGCAGACGTCCTCGACCAGGTGCACGGTGTCGCGGATGCCCGCGGACGTGCGGCCGGGGCGCGCCGTGAGGGTGTTGCCGTGTTCCCAGCCGTGGACGGCGATCTCGTGCCCGTCGGCGGCGATGCGGCGGCCGAGGGACGGGGCGCGCCGCAGCATCGCGCCGAGGACGAAGAACGTCGCGTGGCAGCCGAGGCGGGCCAGCTCGTCCAGGAAGAGGGGCGTGGAGCCGGGGTCGGGGCCGTCGTCGAGGGTGAGGGCGACGTGGCGGGGGCCGCCGCGGCCGGCGACGCGGGGCGTCAGCCGCCGCACCGGGGGGAGCCAGGTCGCCGCGGGCAGGGCGTGACCCAGCAGGGCGGCGGTCAGGACGGCGGGCACGCGGCGGGACATGAGATCAGTTTCACCGGGGGGAGTTCAATTAATGGGCAAACGACTCTTAATTCTGACAGCGGGCATGGGGGCCGGGCATGACGCGGTCGCCGCGGAGCTGGCCCGGCGGATGGCGGGGCAGGGGGTGGAGGCGTCCGTCCTGGACGTCCTCGACCTGGTCCCGCTGCGGCTCGGGCAGGGCCTCCGGCACATGTACGAGGGCATGGTCCGGTCGGCGCCGTGGCTGTACGAGGGCATCTACCGGGCGTTCTTCGTGTCCCGGCGGCCGCCGCCCGCGTCGCCGCTGACGGCGCTGATCGCGCGGCGGCTGGACGCGCGGATCCGGGAGCTGCCGCCGGACGCGGTCGTGTCCACGTTCCACGTCGCGGCGCAGGCGGCCGGGCGGCTGCGGGAGACCGAGCGGCTGGAGGTGCCGTCGCTGGTGCTGGTCACCGACTTCGCCGTCCACCGGATGTGGCTGCACCCCGGCAACGACCGGTACCTGTGCCCGGACGAGGGGTCCGCGCAGGCGGTGGCGGAGCGGACGGGCCGCCCGGCGACCCGGTGCGCGCCCGTGGTGCGGCCGGCGTTCCGCCGCAGGCGGGCGGCGACGGACCGGCTGCGCGGCGAGGTCGGGGCCCGCCCCGGTGACCGGATCGTGCTGATCTCGGCGGGCGCCTGGGGCGTCGGGCGGGTCGTGGAGACGGCGCAGCACCTCGCGGCGTCCGGCCGGTACGTGCCGGTGGTGCTGTGCGGCCGCAACGAGCGGCTGCGCGAACGCGTCTACGGGCCCGCCCTCGGCTGGCGGGAGGACCTGCCGGAGCTGATGGCGGGCGCCTACGCGCTGATCGACAACGCGGCGGGGCTGACCTGCCGGGAGGCGTTCGCGTGCGGGCTGCCGGTGATCTCCTACCGGCCGATCCCCGGGCACGGCCGGGACGGCGCGGCGGCGATGGCGCGGGCCGGGCTGAGCCGCTACGCGCGCACGCCCGGCGAACTGGTCGGGGAACTGGACCGGCTCGCCGACGGCGCGGAGCGGCGAACCCGGGCGCGGACGGCGGCTGGCCTGCTGCGCGCCGTCCCCGCCGAGCGGGTCATCGCGACGGTGCTCGGCTGACGTCGTGCTCCTCGTGCAGCAGCGGGGATCGGGCGATGCCGATGCTGCCGAGGAGGAGCAGTCCCATGCCGACCGCCTCCAGCAGGACCCACGGCCCGCCGCGGACGTTCTCGCCGAACAGGTAGACCCCGAGGATGATGCTGGCGACGGGGTCGGAGATGGTCAGGGCGGGCTGCACGGCGACGAGGGTGCCGCTCTGCAGCGCGTTCTGCAGCAGGAAGAGGCTGGCGAGGCCGGCGAGGGCCATGGCGTAGAGCTGCCAGGACGTCAGGACGGCGCGGAGCCCGCGCTCGAAGTCGTGCGTGGCGGTGTTCATGAACGCGGCCGTCAGCGCGAACCCGATCGAGGTCGTGATGCCGAGCAGCACGGCGCGGACCGGCCCGCGGATCAGCCAGGCGAGCGCGATGAGCCCGGCGACGCAGGCGACCGTGCCGGTCGTCGCGATGATCCAGGCGGCGCCGCTCGGCAGGTGGTAGCTCTCGTCGGGGGACAGCGCGAACAGCAGCACGGCCAGCCCGAGGCTGAGCAGGACGACGGCCGTCCACGGCACCCGGGTCAGCCCGCGCGGCGGCAGCCACGCGATGAGGATCATGGTGAACGGCAGCTCGACGGCCAGCAGCGGCTGGACGAGCGACAGCCCCGCGATGGACAGCGCCGCCGCCTGCAGCACGAACGCGGCGATGAGCGCGCCGATGCCGCCGAGCCACATCGGGCTGCGCAGCAGGTCGAGGATGAGCGCGAACTTGAAGGCGTCCGACTCGGGCGCGGCCTTGGCGACCCGCCGCTGGAGCACCGACGCGAGGGCGTTGGACGCGCCGGCGAGCAGCGCGAGCACGATGGCGATCACTGGCACTCCACCCCGTCAGGCGGCGCGGCCGCGGCGCGCTCGCCGGGTTTGCCGAGGTAGGGGGACTGGCCGAGGACGACGATGCCGCCGACCATCGCCGCGAGCCCGAGCGCCTCCAGCGCGAGGTCGGAGACCTCCAGCCGGACCCGCTCCCCGAAGATCACGATGCTGAGCGCGATGCCGGTGAGCGGCTCGGCCGCCGTGGTCGCGGGCAGCGAGATCCGCAGCGGCGCCGCGTCGAACGCGCTCTGCGCGAACAGCAGCCCGAGCGCCCCGATGAACACCAGCCCGTACGGCTGCCAGGTGACGAAGATGCGGCCGAAGCCCTCGTCGGAGACCAGCAGGACGCTGCGGGTCAGGGTGTCCTGGAGCCCGTAGAGGAGCCCGGCGCCGCAGGCCAGCAGCATCGCGCGGACGCGCAGGTCCCGGTGCAGGCCGCCGAACGCGCACAGGGCGACGAGGACGAGCACGGCCCCGCCCGCGAGCCAGCGCGGCGAGTGGACGCCCGGCAGCGCACCGCCGTGCGGCACGCCGATGCCGAGGAACAGCGCGACGCCGCCGGTCAGCAGCAGCGACCCCAGCCACTCGTTGCGGCCGAGCCGCTCCCGGTAGATCACGTGCGCGGCGAACAGCGCGAAGATCAGGTTGATGGTGAGCACCGGGGTGACCTCGGCGACATCGGCGATGTTCAGCGCGAACGCGAAGATGATCTGGCCGACGATCATCGAGGCGATGCCGGTCAGCCACAGCCGGCTGCGCACGAGGTCCAGCAGCAGCCGCGGATGCAGGATCTCCTCCAGCGGTTCCCGGAACGCCGCGTGCTGCTGCGCCACGAACCCGAGCCCGATGAAGGCCGCCGCCACGACGGCGATGGCCATGCCGAGAATGCTCATCCGCGTCCACGATCTCCCCCGAGCGACCCGTCCGGATCCGGCCTTTCACATTCCACAAACCGGCTGGACGGTATGTAATACGGGGGTCTGCCGGCGGAGCACCATGCGCATCCGAGCCCTCACCGCCCTCGTCGCGACCGTCCTCGCCTCGGTGGTCCCGCTGAGCCCGGCCCAGGCCGGCCGCACCCCCGATGATCAGCCGTTACCCGGTTACACGATCGACAATCCGCCGCTGCCGCCCGTCCAGGTGCACGCGAAGCCGACGCGGGTGCCGCAGGGCGTCCACCACCACGCGGCCTACGCCATCGAGGTGCCGCCGCACTGGAACGGCAAGCTCGCGCTCTACGCGCACGGCTACGCGGGTACGACGTCCGCGCCGGTGTGCTGAGCACCCGCGACGTCGCCGACCTGTTCACCGCCAAGGTCGGACGACCCAGCACTGCGAGTTCTCGGCCGTGGAGGCGGGGACGGCCTGGGACGGCCTGGTGCGCTGGATCGGCACCGGCAGGCGTCCGGCCGGGGCCGGGACGCGGCGGCTGTTCCCCGCCTGCCCCTGAGCGGCTCCGCCTGAGCGGCGCTACGGGTGACTGTCCGGCCACACGCGCCCGTGGCCGGATCCCGTTAGCGCGTCGTCACAGGTCGGTGGCGATGATCTTCTCGATGTTGCGCTCGGCGAGCGCGGTGATGGTCACGAACGGGTTGACGCTGGTGTTGCCGGGGATCAGCGACCCGTCGATGGCGTAGAGGCCGGAGTAGCCGCGCAGCCGGCCGTAGTTGTCGGTGGCCTTGTTCAGCACGGCGCCGCCGAGCGGGTGGTAGGTGAGGTGGTCGCCCCAGATCTTGTAGGCGCCGAAGAGGTCCGTCCGGTAGATCGTCCCCTCCTTCTTGTTGATCTTGTCGAAGATCGACTTGGCCATGTCGATGCTGGTCTGCTTCCAGGCGGTCTGCCAGTTCAGGTCCACCCGGCCCGCCGCCGCGTTCCAGGAGAAGGCGGCCCGGTGCGGGGTGTTGGTGATCGACAGGTAGAACGAGGCCCAGGTCTCGATGCCGGTGGGCAGCGGCGCGACCTCGGCGAACGCGCCGCCGGCGTCCCAGTTGTCGATGCCGCCGGTCGGGATGGAGGACTGGAGGCTGCCGGTCGGGTCCCAGAGGTGGTTGGCGCGGCCGCACATCACGTTGCCGTTGTCGCCCCAGCCCCGGCCGACCTCGCCGTTCAGCGCCGGCAGCGCGCCGGTCGCCTTCAGCTTGACCAGCAGCTTGCTGGTGCCGACGCTGCCGGCCGCGAAGAACACCCGGTCGGCCCGCACCGTCTTGGTGCCCGTGACGGCGCCGGTCGTGTCGATCTGCTCGATGGCGACGGTGTAGCCGCCGCCGGACGCGGGCGACACCGACGTCACCCGGTGCTGCGGTGAGATGGAGACGCGGCCGGTGGCCTTGGCCTGCGCCAGGTAGGTCTGCTGCAGAGACTTCTTGCCGTGGTTGTTGCCGTAGAGGATCTCCGCCGCCAGCGCCGACTTCGGCACCGCGCCCGCGGCCTCCTGCTTCATGTAGTTGAAGTCGTACACGTTCGGGACGTAGACGAACTCGAACCCCGAGCGCTCGGCGTGCTTGCGCCCGACCCGCGCGTACTGGTAGCAGTCGGTGCTGTCGAACCAGGCGCGGTCGATCTGGTTGACGCCGAGCCCGGCGTTGGCGCGGGGGTAGTACACGCCGTACATCTCGTCGACGTCCACCGAGGGCAGGACGCCGCTGAACCGCGAGCGCACCGGCGTCACCGCCATCCCGCCGTTGACGAGCGAGCCGCCGCCGACGCCCCGCCCCTGGTAGACGGTGATGCCGCCGAACTCCTCGGCGTCCAGGATCCCGGTGTAGCGGGGGACGTCCTTGTCGATCGGGAAGCCGAGGAAGTTGCTGAGCGGCTGCTTGGTGCGGGTCCGCAGCCAGAACGACCGGTAGTCGGGCGAGCGGGTGTTGGCGAAGATCTTGCCGTCCGAGCCGGGGGTGTCCCAGGCCATCCCCATCTCGACCATGTGCACGTCCACGCCCGCCTGGGCGAGCCGCAGCGCGGCCACGGAGCCGCCGTAGCCGGTGCCGATGATCAGGACCGGGACGTGCGCGCCGTCGCCGATCGGGCCGGCCGCCGCGGCGGTGGACGCGGCGGTGCCGCCCATCAGGCCCAGTCCCAGAATGGAACCGGTTCCAACAAGGAACCCGCGGCGCGAAACCCCGCCGAGACTCCCGTTGGGCATGATGGAATCGGTCATGTGACCTCCCTCACTGTCGCTGAGATTGGAACAGGTTCTA
Organism: Actinomadura sp. NAK00032; assembly: GCF_013364275.1. Classification (NCBI taxonomy): domain Bacteria; kingdom Bacillati; phylum Actinomycetota; class Actinomycetes; order Streptosporangiales; family Thermomonosporaceae; genus Actinomadura; species Actinomadura sp. NAK00032. Next base: position 2,080,500 of record NZ_CP054932.1, read on the forward strand.
TATCGACCGGAGAGGGAAGTCACTAGCTACGCAAAAGTAACTTACGAACCATCACGCACAAGTGTTGCCAGGTCACAGGCAGTTAACCAAGTGCTTGCTTGGCATTGGACCCGGGCTTTGTTACATTCCGCCCATGATCTCCGCGATCGTCTGGGGCACCGGCAATGTGGGGCGGCTCGCCCTGCGCGCCGTCGACGCCCATCCGGCGCTGACACTCACCGGCGTGATCGTCCACGACGAGGGCAAGGCCGGACGGGACGCGGGCGACCTCGCCGGCCTCGGCCGCGAGCTCGGCGTCGCGGCGACCACCGACATCGACGCGGTCCTCGCCGCCCGGCCGCAGGCCGTCGTCTACGCGGCGTCCGGCGACATCCGCCCGGACGACGCCCTCGCCGACATCCTGCGGGCGATCCGCGCCGGCGCCGTCGTCGTCACCCCCGCGCTGTACGCGCTCTACGACCAGCGCAACGCGCCCGCCGAGATGCGCGAGGCGGTGCTGGACGCCGTCGCCGAGGGCGGCGGCTCGCTGTTCGTCTCCGGCGTCGACCCGGGCTGGGGCAACGACGTCCTGCCGCTGATGATCAGCGGGCTGGGCGGCGTCATCGACGTCGTCCGCTGCCAGGAGATCTTCGACTACTCCACCTACGACCAGCCCGACTCCGTCCGCTACCTGGTCGGCATGGGCCAGCCGATGGACTACGAGCCGCCCATGCTGGCGGCGACCGTCCCGACCATGGTGTGGGGCGGGCAGGTCAGGCTGATGGCGCGCGCGCTCGGCGTCGAGTTGGACGAGGTCCGCGAGACCTTGGACCGGCGTCCGCTGGACGAGACCATCACCACCGCGTCCATGGGCGACTTCGAGAAGGGCACGCAGGGCGCGGTCCGGTTCGAGGTGCAGGGCATCGTGGAGGGCGAGCCCCGCATCGTCGTGGAGCACGTCACCCGCATCCACCCGTCGTGCGCGCCCGACTGGCCCGTGCCGCCGGACGGCGACGGCGCCCACCGCGTCATCATCGAGGGGAACCCGCGCATCGAGGTCACGGTCGAGGCCACCGACGAGCACGGCAACCGCGCCGCCGGCGGCAACGCCACCGCGGTCGGGCGGCTCGTCGGCGCGATCGACTGGCTGGTGGACGCCGAACCCGGACTCTACGACGCGCTCGACGTCCCGCTGCGCCCCGCGGCGGGCAGGCTCGGAGGCACCCGCGCATGAACCTCGACGTCCCCGACGGCAAGGACCCGATCCAGTACGCGTGGGGCGAGCTGGTGCCCGGCATCGGCCCCGCCGCGTCCCGCCTGTCGCTCGCGGTGTACGAGCACACCACCCTCGGCCTCCGCGAGTTCGAGGCCGCGCGGCTGCGGGTCGCGCAGATCAACGGCTGCCTGTTCTGCCTCGACTGGCGGACCGAGCGCGACGGCGAGAAGGTCGAGGAGGAGTTCGCCGACGCGGTCACCGAATGGCGCACCACCGGCGCCTTCGACGACCGCACCCGCCTCGCCGCCGAGTACGCCGAGCGCTACGTCCTCGACCACCACGGCCTGGACGAGGAGTTCTGGGAGCGCATGACCGCGCACTACGACCAGCGCGAGATCGTCGAGCTGAGCATGTGCATCGGCTCGTGGCTGGCCTTCGGCCGCCTCAACCACGTGCTCGGCCTCGACGCCATGTGCGTCCTGCCCAAGCTCTGAGGGCGGGCAGGGCCCGGGGTCACCCCTACCCCGGGCCCTGGTCTGCGGACGGTTCCGGCTCAGGCGGCGGCGGACGGCGTGTAGTGCGCGGCCTCGTCGCCCTCGACGCGGTAGCTCTCCCGGCCGTCCACCCCGACCGGGACGTCGCCGGCGGCGGTGACGCGGTGCAGCAGCCGCGGCAGGTCGCCGTAGTCGTCGGACGCGTAGTGCTGCGTGATCCGGTTGTCGAACACGATGAGGTCGCCCGGGGCCCACGCCCAGCGCAGGATGTTCTCCGGCCGGGTCACGTACCGCTGGAAGATGTCGAGGAGCGTGCGGCCCTCCCGCGGCGGCAGCCCGACGACGCTCTGCGCGAACCCGCCGATGAACAGGTTCCGCTCGCCCGACTCGGGGTGGACGCGGACGACGGGGTGCGCGGTCTTCCACGTCCGTGACACGAACGCCTTGCGGTGCTCGGCCGACTTCTCCGGGTCGGCGCCGGTGTTCGGCGGCTTCACGTAGTCGTAGTCGTTGGTGTGCACGGCCCAGAGCCGGTCGGCGAGCGCGCGCAGCTCCTCCGGCAGGTCCCGGTACGCGGCGCCGGTGTTGGCGACCAGCGTGTTCCCGCCGAAGGGCGGGATGACCAGGCTGCGCAGGGTGCTGATCTTCGGCGGCGTCTGGACGAACGTGACGTCGGTGTGCCAGTGGTTCGCCCGGCCCGACTCGCTGTCCACCGGCAGGATCTCGCGGTGCTCCTCGGCCGCCGGGACGGTCGGGTGCGCGCCGGTGAGCGGCCCGAAGCGGGCGGCGAAGGCGATCTGGTCGTCGTCGGTCAGGTCCTGGCCGCGAAAGCCCAGCACCTTGTGCTCCAGCAGGGCCTCCTGGATCTCGCCGAACAGCGCGCCGGTCAGCTCGCGAACGTCGACGCCGACGACCTCGGCGCCGATGCGGCCGCCGATCTTGCGGATGTCGAACTCGGGCATTGCCCACCTCCTGGGGGACGGACGGTCAACGGGACGGCGGTCCGAGGGCGCTCCGGAGGGCGATCCGGAGCGGAGCCGTGCGGACCCGCCGATCGGTAGCGAAACACGCCCTCGCCCAAAAAGCAACTATTCCGATTGACTTAGTAGGAAATAGAGGTCATAGTCACGATGTGCCCTCCAACGCCTCACGAGTCCCACGCCCGTACCCCGACCCCACGAGAAGACGGCTGCTGTCCGCGCTCGCGGTCGCGGCGGCCGCCGTGCCGCTCACCGCGTCCTGCGGCCGCGCGCTCGGCGGCGGCGCCGAGCGCACCGGCACCCTGCGCTACCAGGGCTGGACCGGACAGGTGATCCTCCCCGAACTCGCCGCCGACCTCGGCTACCTCGGCAAGGTGAAGCTGGAGTGGATCGGCAACACCATCAGCGGCCCGCAGGACGTGCAGAGCGCCGCCACCGGCCAGGTCGCGTTCGGCGGCGCGTTCAACGGCGCCTCGGTCAAGCTTCAGGAGGCCGGTGCGCCGCTCACGTCCGTCATCGGCTACTACGGCACCGACCGCGCGACCTACAACGGCTTCTTCGTCCTGGACGGCAGCCCGATCCGCGGGCCGCGCGACCTGATCGGCAAGAAGGTCGGGATGAACACCCTCGGCGGCCACGCCCAGGCCGTCCTCGACCTCTACCTGCGGCGCAACGGCGTCGCCCCCGCCGACGTCCGGAAGGTCGAGGCGCTGGCCGTGCCGCCGGTCTCCCTGGAGCAGGCGCTGCGCCAGGGGCAGCTCGACGTCGCCGCGCTCAGCGGCATCTTCCAGGACAAGGCGCTCGCCGCCGGCGGGGTCCGCGCGGTGTTCAGCGACTACGACTTCCTCGGGCCCTTCACCGCCGGGTCCTACGTGTTCCGCGACGACTTCATCGAGCGCAACCCCGACACCGTGCGGGCCTTCACCGCCGGGGTCGCCCGCGCGATCGAGTGGACCCGGACGGCGCCGCGCGCGGAGGTCATCGCCCGGCAGACGCGCATCCTCACCGCGCGCGGCCGCAACGAGAACGCCGACGCCCTCAAGTACTGGAAGTCGCTCGGCGTCGCCGGGCGCGGCGGCCTGATGTCCGACCGGGAGTTCTCGGTCTGGAGCCGCTGGCTGAAGGACGTCGGCCAGATCCGCGAGGTCGGCGTCGCGCCCCGCGACCTCTACACCAACCAGTTCAATCCGTACGCGAACGGAGGCGTCCCGCGATGACCGGGCCCGCGACCAAGATCAGCCTGTCCGGGGTCGGGAAGACCTTCCCGGTCCGCGGCGGCGGCGCGTTCACCGCGCTCGGCGGCGTCGACCTCGACGTCGCCGAGGGCGAGTTCCTCGTCGTCGTCGGGCCGTCCGGCTGCGGCAAGTCCACCCTGCTCGACCTCATCGGCGGCCTGGCCCGGCCCACCGCCGGGCGCGTCGCGATCGACGGCGCCGAGGTGACCGGGCCCGCGCTGGACCGGGCCGTCGTCTTCCAGCAGTACGCCCTGTTCCCGTGGCGGACGGCGCTGCGCAACGTCGAGTTCGGGCTGGAGGCCAAGGGGCTGCGCCGCCGCGAGCGCGCCGACATCGCCCGCTCCCACCTGGACCTCGTCGGCCTGTCCGGCTTCGAGGACCGCTACCCGCACGAGCTGTCCGGCGGCATGAAGCAGCGCGTCGCGATCGCCCGCAGCCTCGCCTACGACCCGGAGGTACTGCTCATGGACGAGCCGTTCGCCGCGCTCGACGCCCAGACCCGCGACTCCCTCCAGGACGAGCTGCTGCGCATCTGGAAGGCCACCGGCAAGACCGTCGTGTTCATCACCCACGGCATCGACGAGGCCGTCTACCTGGGCGGACGGGTGGCCGTGCTGACCTCGCGGCCCGGCCGGGTGAAGGAGGTCGTCGACATCGACCTCGGCCCCCGCGACGCGCACGAGGACCTGCGCTCCAGCCCCGCGTTCGCCGCGCACCGGCACCGCGTCTGGTCGCTGCTGAAGGACGAGGTGCGGGCGGCGCAGCGGCCGGCCGTCCCCGCGCCGCGCGAGGAGGCCCGCCGTGGCTAGCACCGTCGAGGCCCCCGCCCGCACCGCCGGGCCCGCGGCGCCGGCGCCCCCGCCGCGCCGCACCGGCCGCCGCGCCGCCGCGCTCGGCGCCACCGCCCTGCGCCGCTCGATCGCCGTCATCGCGTTCTTCGCCGTCTGGGAGCTGGCGCCCCGCGCCCAGCTCGTCGACCCGGTCTTCCTGCCGCCGGTGTCGGACGTCCTCCCGGCGCTGTGGGACCTCGCCCGCAGCGGGCAGCTGTGGAGCAACACCGAGGCCAGCCTCGTCCGCGCCCTCGCGGGCTTCGGGCTGTCGATCGCCGTCGCGGTGCCGCTCGGGCTGCTGATCGGCTGGTACCGGCCGGTCGCCGAGCTGCTGAACCCGCTGCTGGAGCTGTTCCGCAACACCGCCGCGATCGCGCTGCTGCCGGTCTTCGTCCTCGTCCTCGGCATCGGCGAGACCTCGAAGATCGCGATCGTGCTGTACGCCTGCACGTGGCCGATCCTGCTCAACACGATCAGCGCGGTCCGCACGGTGGACGCGACGCTCGTCAAGTCCGCGCGGTCGCTCGGGCTGCCCGCCGCCCGCATCTTCCAGAAGGTCGTGCTGCCCGCCGCGGTGCCGTCGGTGTTCACCGGCATCCGGCTGGCCGGCGGGATCTCGGTGCTCGTGATGATCGTCGCGGAGATGGTCGGCGCCAAGGAGGGCCTCGGCTTCCTGATCGGCTCCGCGCAGCAGAACTTCGCGATCCCCGACATGTACGCCGGAATCCTCACAATCTCGGCGCTCGGGCTGGCGTTCAACTACCTGCTCGTGCTGGTCGAGCGCCGGTTCACGCGGTGGCGCACCGACGCGCACTGACCGGGGCGGGTCACTCGTCGTCGGTGATGTGGGTGAGCTTGTCGGGGTTGGTGACGTGACGGCGTAGACGCCGCGGACCCGGTCGCCGTCCGCGTCCAGGTCGAGGACCATGACGGCGAACGGGGCGTACGTGTCGAACAGCACCGCCGACGGGTCGCCGTTGACCGTCCGGTAGCGGACGTCCAGGTCCGCGGGGCGGCGGCTCGCCGTGCCGGTGATGGCCCGCGCCACCCTGTCGGCGCCCCGGATCGGGCGCAGCGCCGCGCTGCGGCCGGGCCTGCTGGTCGGCTCGCTGGGGCTCGGCGCCGCGTTCGTCGCCGTCACGACCGCCGCCAACGCCAACGTCCCGCCGGGTCAGGCCGGGCTCGCCGCAGCCCTGCTCAACGCCTCCCAGCAGCTCGGCGGCGCGCTCGGACTCGCGATCTTCTCCGCCGTCGCGACGTCCCGCACCAGCGGGCTCCTCGCGGACCGGACGCCGGTGCGCGAGGCGATGACCTCCGGCTTCTCCCGGGCACTGCTGGCCTGCGCCCTCTTCCTGGCCGCCGCGGCCGTCGTCGCACTCCGCGCCGCCAACACCCGCGGCGAGGCGTCCGAGGTCGAACTCGGCACCGAACGGGAGCCCGCGCCGGTCAGCTGAACGACATCCTGGTGCTGCCGGGCGCGCGGATCAGGAACGTGCCCGCCAGCACCACCAGCCCGGACGCCGCCAGCACGAACTGGCCCGGCGCCAGGCCGAGCGGCGACGCGCCGGCCTCCTTCAGGAGGTCGGCCGCGACGCCCGACACCAGCGCCGCCAGCGCCAGCCCGAACCGCAGCACGGCGTGGAACGCGGTCAGCGCCAGGTTGCGCTCCACGCCGTTCAGCTGCTCCTGGAGGAAGGTGATGCCGCCGACCAGCGCGCTCGTCGCGGCGGCGCCGAACACCACCGCCCCGATGAAGGACCACCAGATCGACCCCAGCGCGCCCATCGATGCGATCACCAGGCCCTGCGCGGCCGTCCCCAGCTTGATCTGCGTCATCAGGCTGCCCGCCTTGCGGTGGACCAGCAGCAGGCCCGTGATGGCGCCCACCCCGAACAGCACCACCAGCGCCCCGAACCCCACCGCGCCCGCGTCCAGGACGTTCTTGACGAACACCACGCCCAGCGAGAACAGCGCGCCCAGACCCAGCGCCACCACCGCCACCCCCGGCAGGACGCCGCGCACCACCGGCAGCCGCAGCGACCGGAAGAAACCGCCCTGCGACTCCCGCTCGGAGTGCTCCATCCGCCGCCGCTCCACCGGGCCCGGGCCGAGGTCGGGGATCGAGCGGATCGCGAAGTACGACACGATGTACGTCGCCGCGTTCAGCCAGAACACCACCACGTACCGCCAGTGGCCCTCCCAGCCCGCCATGTTCGACAGCCACAGCAGCAGCCCGAACGCGCCCGCGCCCAGCGGGATCATCCCGTAGGACGTCGCCATCGTGATGCCGTTGGCCATCTCCAGGGTGCCGGTGTCGTGCTCGTCCTCCTCGTCCTCGATCAGGAAGGGGATGGCCGCGTCCCGGGCCGGCAGGAACATCAGCCCCACGACCTCGATCACGAACGCCCAGAAGTACACCCACACCAGCCACGGCACGATCGGCAGCGCCAGCGCCATGCCCGTCCGGATCAGGTCCGACCACAGCATCACGCTGCGCCGCCGCCACCGCGTCACCACCCGGGCCGCCACCGGCGCGCCCACCGCGGACGGCAGCAGCCGCAGCACCAGCACCCCGCCCACCGCCGTCGTGGAGCCGCTCAGTTCCAGGACGAAGTACATCAGCGCCAGCGTGCCCATCCAGTCGCCGAAGGAGGAGACCGTCTGCCCGACGATGAGCCGCCGGAAGTCCCGGCGGCTCAGCTGCTCCTTGAGTCCCATGCGGGCTCCATCCCCGGTCTCTCCGGCCGCGACGGCGAATCGGGGGACGGGCCCGACAGCAGGCCGGCGAGCCGGGCGGCGGCGGTGTCCCAGCTCCAGGTGTCGCACGTCCACCGGCGGCCCGCCGCGCCCATCGCGGCGGCCCGCTCCGGGGACGCGAGCAGGCGGTGCAGGGCCAGTGCCAGCTCGTCCGGGCCGGTGGCGTCCACCAGGACCCCCGTCCGGCCGTCGACCAGCGACGCGCAGCTGCCGCCCGAGCGTCCGACCACCACCGGCAGCCCCGCCGCGGACGCCTCCAGCACCGACAGCCCCAGCCCCTCCGTCTGGAGCCCGCGCCGGTCGTCGCGGCACGGCAGCGTGAACACGTCGGCGGCCGCGTAGTAGCGCGGCAGGTCCGCCGCCGAGACGAGCCCGGTCAGCGTGACCGTGCCCGGCGCGTGCCGGTCCGCCATCTCGGCGAGCCGCCGCCGCATCGGGCCGTCCCCGACGATGACGAGCCGCGCGTCCGGGCGCCGCCGCACCACGTCCGGCCACGCGCGGATCAGCATGTCGTGCCCCTTGCGCCGGACGAGCCGCCCCACGCTGAGCACCACCGGGCCGTCACCGAGCCCGTGCCGCCGCCGGACCGCCGCCCCGTCCAGACCGGGCCGGAACCGCACCGTGTCGACGGCCCCGGCCAGCCGGACCAGCCGCGTCCGGTCACCGACGGCGTCCGCCAGCTCCGGCAGCGTCGCCTCGCACAGATGGGTCAGCACGTCGAACGACCGCGCCGCCGCCCGCAGCGCCGCCCGCGTCGGCGGCGCCCGGAACCAGCCCAGCTCCTGCCCGTGCGCCGAGCCGACCAGCCACCGCACCCCCGCCGCCCGCACCAGCGGCGCGTACATCCCGAACGGCGCCGCCGCCGTGATCCACCCCGCCCGCACCCGGTGCCGCGCGACGATCCGGCGCAGCCCCCGGAACAGCAGGTACCCCTGCCGCCGCACCACCGGGAACCCCAGCCCCGCGTCGAACTCCGCCGCCCCCGGCCGCGCCGGCGCCACCACGACCAGCCGCTCCGCGGGCAGCCGCCGCACCAGCTCCCACGTGAACGTCTGCACTCCACCCGGTTCCGGGGGGAAATGCCCGGTCAGCACGAGGGTCCGCGGTATCTCCATGCGCACACGGATTCCCGCGCAGACGTGGGCCAACCCTGCGGACCGGGCGGCCGCCCCTGCGGCCGGAGCGCGCGGTGATCACGAGTGAACCGCGGGCCCGGGCGAGTCGGGGCGGCCCCGGGTGGAGCGTCCGGCTATCCCTGGTAGAGATCGATGTGGTTGCCGGCCGGGTCCATCACGGTCGATGAGCGCGGCTTCCAGGGCGTGTCGACCGGGGGTGCGACCTCGACGGCGCCCGCGGCGAGCGCGCGCGTGTGCGCGGCGTCGACATCGTCGACGAGCAGCCCGAACTTGGCCGGGCCGCCGGACCAGGGGTGCCGCTCGGGGTCGGCGATGGTCAGCAGGAAGAAGTCGTCGTCGGGGTAGGTGCCGAACTGCAGCGAGCCGATCTCCTGGTGGTACGAGGCGTCGAACGCGTCGCGGTAGAAGGCGATCGAGGTCTGCGGCTCGTCGGCCACGATGGTGACCTGGGAGATGCGGGAGGTCGTCATGGGCATTCCTTTCTCGATGTAGTGCTCGACGGTTTCGATGAGCTGTGCCAGCGAGTCGGCCTGGGCCCGCAGCCGTTCACGGTGCTCGGCGAGCACGGTGCCGAGACCGCGTTCGTGAACCGCTCGCATCGCGTCGACGGGCATGTGGAGGTGCCGCAGTGCCGCGTAGAGACGCGCCTGGCCGATCTGCTCCCGCGCGTAGCGGCGGTATCCCGTCTCGTGATCGACATGGGCGGGCGGGAGGAGCCCGACGTCGTCGTAATGCCGCAACGCAGTGATCGACAGGCCGGTGACCAGTGAGAAACTCCCGATGCTCAGCACGAGACCATCTTGCAAGTCTCACGCCGCCTGAGAGTCAAGCCGCGATGACGAAGATGACGCGGCCGGCCCTGCCCCGGGAGGTCACTGGATGATGACGGCGTCCTTCGGGGCGTCCTTGTCCTCGGTCCAGCCGTCGTGGCCGGCGTCGGACCGCCAGTGCTTGCCCGCGTAGCGGACTTCGGTGAGGCCGTATGCCTGGGCGTGGGTCACCGCCCAGGAGGCGACCGCCCAGCCTTCGCGGGTGCTCCCCGGCTTCACCGCGTTCCACGAGCCGGGGTCGGACTTCGCGCCCTGCGTCAGCGGGCTCGGGCCCGTGACCTTGAGGCGGCTGCCGAACGCGCGGCGCATCTCGCGGATCGCCGCCGGGCGCCGCGACGCGGTCTTCTTGTCCGGCGGGAACCAGCAGCGCGCCGTGGCGGGCTCGCGGCCGGTGAACGCCGCCGCGAGCAGCTCGCCGTCCGGCTCGTGCTGGGCGTAGGCGGTGCCGTCCGCGCTGCGCTGGACGCGCTGCGCGGCGTCGTGCAGGTCGCGGTCGAGGTAGTCCTTGATCTTCACCAGCGCGTCGAAGAACTTGCTCGTGGACTGGACGGGGTCGCGGAGCTTGGCCGGGGTGCCCCAGCCCTGCGAGGGGCGCTGCTGGAACATGCCCACCGAGTCGCGGTCGCCGCCCGGCAGGTTGCGGATGTGCGACTCCTGGATCGCCGTCGCGTACGCGATCACCACGGCGCGCTCGGGCAGCCGCTTGCGGAACGCCACCGCCGAGATCGTCGCGGCGTTGGCGGCCTGCTCCAGGTCGAGCGGCATCGTGCCCTGCGTCGTCCGCACCTCGCAGCCCGTCCCGTGCAGGTACGGGCGGGCGCGGTCGAACAGCGCGAACCCGCCGACGGCCAGCAGCATGACGCCGACGGCCAGGCCCACGGCCCAGCGCAGGCCGCGGCGGCCCCCGCCACCGTCCGCGCCCTCCTCGGGACGCTCCTTCAACCTCGCCCAAACAGCCACGCGAAGAAGGTACCGGGAGTTGGGTCCCAGTAAGCTCATGAGGCATGACCGAAACGTTCACCAGCCCGATCTCCGGCGGCATCGACGAGCTGTGGGAGCGGCGCGCCGACCTCACCCCGGACGACGCCGACGCGCGCGCCGCCATCGTGGCCGCCGTCGACCAGATCGACACGGGCGAGGCCCGCGTCGCCCGCATCGACCCCGCGACCGACGAGGTACTCGTCGACGAGCGGGCCAAGCGGGCGATCCTGCTGAGCTTCAAGGTGCTCGGCATGGCCCGGGCCCAGGTGGGCGACTTCCGCTACCACGACCGCATCCCGCTGAAGAGCCGGCTGGACGGCGTCCGCGTCGTCCCCGGCGCCATCGCCCGCTGGGGCGCCTACCTCGCGCCCGGCGTCGTGCTCATGCCGTCGTTCACCAACATCGGCGCCTACGTCGACTCCGGCACCATGGTCGACACCTGGGCCACCGTGGGCTCCTGCGCCCAGATCGGCAAGAACGTCCACCTGTCCGGCGGCGTCGGCATCGGCGGCGTCCTGGAGCCCCCGAACGCCAAGCCCGTGATCATCGAGGACGAGGCCATGATCGGCAGCCGCTCGATGATCGTCGAGGGCGCGCGGGTCGGCAAGGGCGCCGTCGTCGGCTCCGGCACGAACCTGTCCGCGTCCATGCCGGTGATCGACGTCGAGACCGGCGAGGAGATCAGCCGCGGCCGCATCCCCGACTGGTGCGTCGCCGTCGGCGGCACCCGCTACAAGGAGTTCAAGGGCGGCACGTTCGGGCTTCCCGCGGTGCTGATCCTCAAGCGGCTGGAGGAGGGGCAGCGCCACGACAAGGCGTCCCTCAACGACATCCTCCGCGACCACGGCATCAACACCTGAGACGGCATCAGCACCTGAGCCGGAGGCGCGCCCCGCCGTCGGTGGGGCGCGCTACGTTTGCGCGCCATGACACGCACCACCCCGCCGCGCCCCGTGGACCTCGCGGTGCTGTTCCCCGCGCTCGCGCCGCTCGCCCGCACCGCCACGCGGCCGCATCCGCGCCCGGGTTCGCCCGGCGTCCGCGACAGTTCGGTGGGCGGGCCGCTGCTGTGGCCGGCGGACGAGCCGTGGCCCGTGTGCGAGGAGGAGCACGACCCGGTCGAACCCATGCTCGTGGACGGCGAGCGGCGGCGCAGGCGCGTTCTGGCGGCACTGTGGGGCCGGACGCCGGCGGGCAGGGGGTTCACGGACGAGGAGCAGGCCGAACTGGACCGCCTCGAACGGCTGGACGAGAAGGCCGACCCGGACACGCCGGCGACGATGCTCGCCGTGGCCCAGCTCTACGCGAAGGACGTCCCCGACCTGGGGGCGCCCGATGAGGCCGACGTCCTGCAGGTCCTGTGGTGCCCGCGCGACCACGACCCCCTGGACGCGCCTCAGCCCGTGCTGCGCTGGCGCCGGGCGTCCGACGTCGCCGACGTCCTCGCCGAGCAGCCCGAGCCCGAGATCATGGAATACGGATACCTGCCCGAACCGTGCGTTCTGCATCCGGAGCGGGTGGTCGAGTATCCCGATGCCCGGACCCTGCCCGTCGAGCTGCGGGAGCGGATCCAGGAGTGGGAGGAATCGAGCGGCCACCGGTACTCGGCCCTGGCGGTCGCCGCCGGCTGGAAGGCGGGCGGGCACGCCTCGCGGGGGGACTCCAGCCCCGAGCCGACGGCCTGCGACTGCGGCGCCGACCTGGAACCGCTGCTGACGGCCGCGTCCGGTGAGTGGGACGAGACCGGGTACTGGCGCCCCGCCGAGGACGCCGGAACCGGCGGCGGGTTCCCGCCCCGCGCCGACCCGACCCGCGTATCGATCGACGGCGGCGGCGCGTTGCAGATCCTCCGGTGCCCGGTGTCGCCCGATCACGGGTTCGGCGTGTCCGTGCGGTAGCCGTCAGTCGAGCGGGGTCTCGGTGATCTTGAGGGGGCGGTCGGTCAGGACGGCGATGGAGGCGGCGTAGCCGGGGCCCGGCGTCAGGTCGGCCATGCGGACCGGGGAGACCGCCGCGTCGCCCTCCCAGGCCAGGACCTCCGGGGGCTCGTCCGGGGCGGAGACGTGGATGTCGGTCATGGGGGCGGCCAGGCCGTGGCCCGTGGCCTTCAGAAGGGCCTCCTTGCGCGACCAGTAGGCGTGGAAGCCGCGCTTGCGGTCGGCCATCGCCGCCAGGGCGGCGCGCTCCGGGGCGGCGAGGACCATCTCGGCGAGGCGGTCGACATCGCGGTCGCTCTCGCGCTCCACGTCCACGCCCACCTCGGCGCCCTCGACGAGGACGAGGACGACGCGGTCGCCGGAGTGGGAGAGGGAGAAGTCGAGGGCGCTGCCGGGCAGCCGTGGCTTGCCGTGCGCGGCGCCGCAGTGCGGGCAGTCGGTGGTGAAGCGGATGGTCTCCGGCGCCAGGCCGGTCGCCTCGGCGAGGGCCGTGCGGGCGAGGAGGCGGCCGGTGACGAAGCGGGCCTTGTCCTCGGGGCGCAGGAAGCGGTCGTAGCGGTCGCGTTCGCCGTCGTCGAGCAGGTCGCGCATGGGGGGCTCGTCGACGGGGGCCGCCCAGCGGACGGCGCACTCCAGCATCTCCACGAACGTGATGATAGGACTTGGGCGTGACTCCTCCGCTCCGTGAAGGGAGCGGCTTCTCGCTAAGCCGCTTGCGCGGCGTTGCGAAGGGCAAGCCCTGCCCTGAGGATGTTGATGGCCGCGTTGACGTCGGCCTGTGCGGTGTGACCGCACGCTGTGCACGCGAACGCGGCCTGGGTGAGGCGGTTCTCATTGGCGCAGTGCCCACATTGGGGGCAGGTGCGGGAGGTATGGGCGGGGTTCACCGCGATCAGCTCTCGACCGGCGCTTTCAGCCTTGTGCGCGAGGATCGTCAGGAACACCCCCCACCCCGCGTCCAGGATGCTGCGGTTCAGGCCCGACTTCTGCGCGACGTTGCGGCCCGGCTGCTCGGCCGTACCGGACGCAGAGTGGGTCATGTTCGCGATCCGCAGGTCCTCGTGCGCGATCACGTCGTAGGCGCGGACCAGCGCGAGCGCGGCCTTGTGCGCATCGTCCAACCGCTGTCGGCGAACTTTGGCGTGCAGCGCGGCCACCCGCGCCACCGCCTTGCGGTGCCGCCCCGACCCTCGCTTCTTGCGGGCCAGGTCGCGTTGGGCGCGGGCGAGGCGTCCGGCGGATGCCGAAAGGTGGCGAGGGTTGGCCATGTGCTCCCCGTCACTGGTGGTGGCCAGGGACGCCACACCCATGTCGATCCCGGCGGCCGCGCCCGTGGCGGGCAGGGGCAGGGCGGGCACCCCGTCGCACGACAGGATCACGTACCAGCGGCGCCCTTCTCGCTTCACGCTGATCGTCTTCACCACACCATGAACGGGTCTGTGCCGGTGGACCCGGACGTGCCCGACCCCCTGGAGCCGCACGAACACCGCCGAGGGGTGTTCGGGTTGGGAGTCCCACCGGCACCCGTCACCGTCCCGAGGCCATTGCACCGTGTCGAACCAACCCCGTCCCTTGAAACGGGGGAACCCGGCGCGCTGCCCAGCCTTGGCGCGGCGGAAGAACGCCGCGAACGCCCTGTCCAGGCGGCGGAGCGTGGCCTGCTGGGAACTGAACGACCAGCGGCCCTGCCCGCCCTCATCACCGGCACGGATATGTTTCAACTCGGCGGACTGGTCCCCGTACCGGACTGTCACCCCGGCTTTGCGGTAGGCGGTGCGGCGGTGCTCAAGAGCGGCGTTGTACAACTGCCGGTGATCCTCCAGACACGCCGCCAAGGATCCGGCCTGCCGCGCGGTGGGGCGCAGCAGGAACTTGAACGACCTGTGCACACCCACCTCCCACACCAGAATCAGAACGGCCCGGTCGACGGTATCGATCGGCGCCGACAAAACTCGAAGGGAGGGAGCGCGGAATTCCCCGCCCGCTGGAGCGGGCGGGGCCCCTCCGCGCAAACCTGATGGGGCTGGATCTCTTCGCGGACGTGGCGGACCTGACGGCGGCGCTCGTCGACATCGAATCGGTGAGCGGCGGGGAAGGGCCGCTCGCCGACGCCGTCGAGGAGGCGCTGCGGGCGCTTCCGCACCTGGCGGTGGAGCGGGCGGGGAACAACGTCGTCGCCCGCACCGACCTGGGACGCGGTGAACGGGTCGTGCTGGCCGGGCACCTTGACACCGTCCCGCTGAACGGCAACCTGCCGTCGCGGGTGGAGGGCAACCGGCTCTACGGGTGCGGCACCACGGACATGAAGAGCGGCGTCGCGGTCGCGCTGCGGCTCGCCGCGACCGTTCCCGAGCCGAACCGCGACATCACCTACGTCTTCTACGAGTGCGAGGAGATCGAGGCTGAGCGCAACGGGCTGCGCAAGCTGGCGGCGGCGCGTCCCGAGCTGCTCGCGGGCGACTTCGCGGTGCTGATGGAGCCGACGGGCGGCCAGATCGAGGGCGGCTGCCAGGGCACGATGCGGGTCGAGGTCGTGGCGAAGGGGGAGCGGGCGCACAGCGCGCGGGCGTGGATGGGGTCGAACGCCATCCACTCGGCGGGGCGGATCCTCGACGTGCTGCGCGCCTACGAGCCGCCGCGTCCGGTTGTGGACGGCCTCGAATTCCGCGAAGGCCTGAACGCCGTGTTCATTTCCGGCGGCGTCGCCGGAAACGTTATCCCGGACGAATGCGTCGTTACCGTGAATTATCGGTTCGCCCCCGACAAGTCGGTGGCCGACGCGGAGGCGTACCTCAGGGAAATCTTCACGGGCTTCGAGGTGACGGTCACCGACGCCGCGTCCGCCGCCCGGCCTGGGCTGACGCACCCCGCGGCCGCCGCGTTCGTCGCGGCCGCCGGGGCCGAGGTCCGCGCGAAACTCGGCTGGACGGACGTCGCGCGCTTCTCCGAACTCGGCATCCCCGCTGTCAACTACGGGCCCGGTGAGCCCACCCTCGCCCACACCAGGGACGAGTACGTCGAGATCCCCCTCATCGCCGAGTGCGAGCAACGTATGCGCACGTGGCTGGCCGGTCGCACTAACGTGGCTCCATGACTCTGAATGCGAATTCCCCCTCGCGGCGCCAGGGGCCGGCCATGCTGCGCGGGCGGGCGGTCCCGAAGACGACCACCGACCAGCGGCTGCTCGACGGCCGCGGCCCGGCCGACTGGGTGCACGCCGACCCGTGGCGCGTGCTGCGCATCCAGGCGGAGTTCGTCGAGGGCTTCGGCCTGCTCGCCGAGCTGCCGAAGGCGGTCAGCGTGTTCGGCAGCGCCCGCACCAAGCCCGACTCGCCGGAGTACGAGCTCGCCGTCGACATCGGCGGCCGGCTGCACGACGCCGGGTACGCCGTCATCACCGGCGGCGGCCCCGGGATCATGGAGGCCGCCAACAAGGGCTGCGACGAGAACGGCGGCCTGTCCGTCGGCCTCGGCATCGAGCTGCCGTTCGAGCAGCGGCTCAACGACCACCTCGACATCGGCCTGGAGTTCCGCTACTTCTTCGTCCGCAAGACGATGTTCGTGAAGTACTCGCAGGCGTTCGTGGTGCTGCCGGGCGGCTTCGGCACCCTGGACGAGCTGTTCGAGGCGATCACCCTCGTCCAGACCAAGAAGATCACCCGCTTCCCGATCGTCCTCGTCGGGACGCGGTTCTGGGGCGGGCTCCTGGACTGGGTGAAGCAGTCCATGCTGCCCAGCGGCAAGATCTCCCCCCAGGACATCGACCTGATCCACCTCACCGACGACCCGGAGGAGGTCGTCCAGATCATCGTCGAGGGCCACACGCGGGCCGAGCAGGCGATCATCGAGGCCCGGGCGCAGGCCGAGGCGGGGCAGACCGCCGCCGAGTGACCCCCGGGGGAGTCGGCGCGCCCGTACGGGGAAGGGCGCCCTCATGGCGCTGGACGTGATCACCACGCTGGAGCAGCTGGCCGCGCTGCTGGAGGACCGTCCGTCCCTGTACGTGCGCTGGTCGGCGGACCCGGAGGCGGACGAGTACCGCCCGCACAGCGCGGACGGGCTGACCGGCGCGGAGCTGCCGGGCCTCTCCGCCAACCCGCTCGCCGTCGAGGAGTGGTGGGGGGAGCGGTCCACGGTGCTGTGGGTGGCGCGGCGGCTGCACGACTACTCCCACCTGGAGCGGGCCCGCGCCCGCGGCGCGCGGCCGTGGGTGCTGGAGGGCGAGGAGGCGGGCCGCGGTCCCGACAACGAGCCCGTCGTGGCCCGTCCCGCCGCCGTCGCGCTCATCGACAAGCGCGTCCTCGACGAGGCCGAGAACCTGCTGAAACGCGACGCGAACACCGACTGGGGACCCCTCGACCGCGAGGGCGGCTGACCGGCCCGGCCGGGTCCGGTCGCGGAGCACCGGCCGGCCCCTTCCGGATGTAGAAGTGTCCGGACGGGACTGGGACGCGAGGGGTGGCCGGTGGCGAGTCGGGGTTGTCGTACTGGCGGGCAGGTGCTGCTGATCCTGGCGGTCGCGGTGCTCGCGCAGCTGGGCGCGCTCGCGGTGAACGTGTTCTCGTCGGGGAACGGGCCGTGGCCGGGGGCGCTCGACCTGATCAGGCGGCATCCGTTCGCGGCCGGGCTCGCGCTGACCGCCGCCGCGGGCGCGGCCGGCGTCCTGCAGTTCTGGACGCAGCGGGGCGCCGCCGACGCGGGCCCGCCCCCGCCGGCGGTCCCGGAGCCTCCCGACTGGGTGGTGAAGCGGCCCGCCGAGGCCGGCCGGGTCCGGCGCGCGCTGCGGCGCAAGGGCGAGGGCGGGCGCGGGCCCCTGGTCGTCCTGCACGGCGCGGGCGGGTTCGGCAAGACCACCCTGGCGGACCTGGTGTGCGCCGACCGGCGGACGGCGCGGCGGTTCCGCGGCGGCGTCCACCGCGTCGTGCTCGGCCGCGACCTCGACGGGCGGGCGGCGGTCGCCGCGCGGGTCAACGAGCTGGTCGAGCTGATCACCGGGAGCCGGCCCGGCTACCAGGACCCCGACGTCGCGGGACGGCACCTCGGCCGGGTGCTGGACGAGCGGCGCCGCCGGGTGCTGGTCGTCGTCGACGACGTGTGGGACGAGGCCCACGCCGCGCCGTTCCTCGTCGGCGGGCGGCGCGCGGCCCGGCTGCTGACGAGCCGGGTGCCGGCCGGGTCGTTCTCCGGCGCCGCCGGGGTCGAGGTGCGCGACCTGCCGGACGCCGACGCGCGCACGGTGCTGACCTGGGGGCTTCCCGCCCTCCCCGCGACGGCGGCCGACGGGCTGCTCGCCGTCGCGGCGCGGTGGGCGCTGCTGCTCCGGCTGGTGAACCGGGTCCTGGCCGAGCAGATCGCGACCGGGCGCGATCCCGCCGAGGCCGCCGCCGATCTCCTCGCCCGCCTGCGCTCCGGCGGTCCGGGCGCGGTGGACTCCTGGGCGGGCCCCGGGCCCGGCGGCGGCGCGGCCACCGACCCGGAGCAGCGGCGGCGCGCGGTGCGTACCACGATCGGCGCGGCCGGGGACCTGCTCGGCGAGCCCGGCGGGCTCGACCGGCTGGCGGAGCTGACCGTCTTCACCGAGGACGAGGCCGTCCCGCTGCCGCTGATCGCCCGGCTCTGGGCGGCCACCGCCGGGATGGACGAGACGCGGGCCCGGGGGCTGGCCGGGCGGCTCGCACGGCTGTCGCTGGTGTCGCCCGCGCCGGGGTCGGGCGGCGCCGTCACCATGCACGACACGGTCCGCGCGTATCTGCGCGCCGGCCTTGACGGCGACCGGGTGCGGGAGCTGCACGCGACCCTGCTGGACGCGCGCGGCGCGGAGCTCCCCCAAGAGCCCGTCCCGGACGGCGGGACGGCGACGGCGTGGTGGCGGATGGAGGCGGCGGACCGCTACCTGTGGGACAACCTGGCCGTGCACCTGGCGGCGGCCGGGCGGGACGGTGAGGCGGCCCGGCTCGTGACGGACCTGCGCTGGGTCATCGCCCGGCTGCAATGGTCCGGCCCGGTCGCGGTGCTCGCCGACCTGGACGCGTACGGGGCCGGCGCGCGCGCCGGTGTGCTGCGCGCCGAGCTGGCGCGGTGGGCGCATCTGCTGTCGCCCACCGACCCGCCCGAGGCGGTCCAGGACGTCTTCCTCGCCAGGCTCCGGTACGTCCCCGGCTGGGAGGACGAGGCGCGGGACGTGGCCGCCGCCCTCGACCGGCCCCGGCTCGTCCCGCGCGCGCCTCTGCCCGACCGGCCGGATCCGGCGCTGCGCCAGACCCTGACCGGCCACGACGGCGCGGTGACGGCCGTGGTGGTCGCACCGGACGGGACCTGGCTCGCCTCGGCCGGGGCCGACGGCACCGTGCGCGTCTGGGACGCCGCGACCGGCGCCGAACGCCGCCGCCTCCGCGAGCTCGGCGGGGCGGCCGTCGCGCTGGCGGTCAGCCGGGACGGCGCGCTGCTCGCGGCGGCGAGCCACCGCCGCGTCCAGCTCTGGGATGCGGCCACCGGGGAGCCGCACGGCTCGGTGACGTCCCCGCTGGACGGCTTCGGCGCGCTGGCCTTCGGCGCCGGCCGGGACCTGGCGATCAGGGCGGGCGACCGCCTCTCGCGGTGCGACGCGGAGGCGAGGCGGGTGCTCAAGCGCTCGCCGCGCCGCGCGGGGGAGACCGCGGACCTGGCCTTCAGCCTGGACGGCACCGTGCTCGCCGAGGCGTGGAACCCGCCGCTGCGCCGCTCCCGCCGGTACGGCACCCTGCCGAGGGAAGGGGTGGTGCGCGTCTGGGACCCGGCCGGGTGGCGGCCCGTGACCGAGCTGCGCGGCCACGAGGACGTCGTCACGGCGGTGGCCGCCGCCCCCGGCGGGACGTGGCTGGCCTCCGCGGGCGCCGACAAGGCGGTGCGGCTCTGGGATGTGCGGACCGGCGAGGCCGGCCTTGTCCTCACCGGGCATCCGGGCCCGATCGCGGCGGTGGCCGTCGGGCCCGATGGGACGTGGCTGGCCACCGGCGGCGACGAGACCGTCCGGCTCTGGGACGCCGGTACGGGCGACGTCCGGGCCGTGCTGACCGGCCACCGGCAGGCGGTGACCGGGGTCGCGATCGCCCCGGACGGTGCCTGGCTGGCCTCGGCGAGCCGGGACGGGACGGTGCGGATCTGGGACGCCGCCGCCGACCGGTCCCGGGTCCGGGAGGTGGGCACCGCCCCGGCGCGCATGTCCTGGCGGGCGGCGGCGAGCCGCATCCGGGCCGCGGCCGCCGCCGACCCGCGCGGCGGCTGGCTCGCGGTGCTCGACGACCGCGAGATCTTGATCGTGGACGTGGCGCGGCGGTCGGTGGCGCGGCGGCTCGGCGGCCACCGCTGGGGCGCCGACGCGCTGGCCGCGGCGCCGGACGGCCGGTGGCTCGCGTCCGCCACCGGCACCGACCGCACGCTGGTGCTCTGGGACACCGGAACCTGGGAGCGCGTCGCCTCGTTCGGCCTCGACGGCGGGCCGGAGGCGATGGCGGTGGGTCCGGGCGGCGACTGGATCGCCGTCGTGCTGGGCACGGACGTGCAGATCGTCGAGACCGCCTCCGGCCGCGTGGCGGCGCGGCTCGCGCAGCCGGACGCGCGGGCGGTCGCCGCGGCGCCGGACGGCGCGTGGCTCGCGACCGCCGGTGAGGAGGGAACGATCCGCGTCTGGGACCCGGCGACCGGTGCCGAACTCCGCCGGTCCGGTGGCCACGCCCGCCGGATCTACGCGCTGGCGGTGGCGCCGGACGGCTCGTGGCTGGCGTCGGTGGGCGACGATCCCGTCGTCATGATGTGGGACCCGGCGACGGGGGAGCTGCTGCGCACCCTTTCCGGCGCTCCCGGTGCCCTGCACGCGCTGGCGGTGGCGCCGGACGGCTCGTGGCTGGCGGCGGCGGGCGGCGACGGCGTCGTCCGGGTGTGGGAGACCGCCACCGGCGCGCTGTGCGCCGCCCTCGTCATGCCGGGCCGGGACGCCCTGTCGTACCGGCGGATCGCCGCGCTGGCCGTCCCGTCGGACGGTGGCTGGATCGCCGCCGCCGCCGTCCGGCAGGGCCGCGTCTGGGACACCGCGCCGGTCGCGGCCCGGGTGGCGCGTGCCGCCGCCCGCCCGGACGGCGGCGCGGGCGGCGCGGGGGACGGGCACGCGCCGGCGGCGGTGGCGTTCGCGCCCGGCGGCTCCTGGCTCGCCACCGGAGGCGGCGACGGCACCCTGCGGATCCTCGCCCCGGCGTCGGGGGAGACGACGGTGCTGGCGGGGCACACCGGCGGGATCGAAGCGGTCGCCGTCGCCCCCGACGGCGCGCGGATCGCGACGGCGGGCGCCGACCGGACGGTGCGGCTGTGGGATCCGCGCGGCGCCGAGCTGACGCGGACGTTCGCCGCCGATCCCGTGGTGTTCTCGCCGGCCGTCCGCCGGCGCACGCGGGCATGGGAGGCGCTCCGGCGGACCGGGCGGCGCGTGCTGCTCCCGCAGTGGTCGATGCACGCGGTGGCGATCTCACCGGACGGCACATGGGTCGCCTGGACCGGTGGCGACCACGCGCTGCGGATCTGGGACACCGGGCACGACGCCGTCCAGGCCCATCCGACCGGGAGCCTGCGGAACCTGACGGCGCTGGCCGTCGCGCCGGACGGGAGCTGGCTGGCCTACGCCGGCCGCGACCGCGCGGTCCGGATCTGGGACGTGGCGTCCGGCGCCGTGCGGCTCACCCTGCGCGGGCACGGCGGGACGGTGCGGTCCCTCGCCGTCTCCCCGGACGGGGCGCTGCTGGTCTCGGCGGGCGACGACCGCGAGATCCGGGTGTGGGATGTGGCCGCCGGACGTCCGGTGCGGGTGCTCGGCCACCACCGGGCACCGGTGCGGGCCGTCGCCGTCTCCCGCGGCGGGCGGCTCGCCTCGGCCGACGCGGCGGGGCGGCTGCGGGTCGTGGAACTCGGCACCGGCCGGCCCGTGGCGATGATGCGGGTCGACGGGGGCCTCACCGGCTGCGCTTGGTCCGGCGACGGCGGCGTGCTGGCGGCGGTCGGCGCACGCGGGCTGCTGCTGCTGGACGTGCGGACGTGAGCCGCGGCCGGTGTGAGGGTGCCGTCCGGCGGGTAGGGCGGCGCCTGACGGCACGGAAGGGGGACCGGTGATGAGCGAGCGGACGCCGAACGGAGAGGCCGGCGACGCGGGACCGCGGCCCGAGACGCAGGCGAGCGGAGCCCAGGAGGCACCGGGGAGTCAGGACGTGCATCCGGAGGAGTTCCGGCCCGACTCCACCGAGGGGCGCGGCGGACGGCCGGAGGACCTCAGCCCGGACGACTTCGAATAATCGCGGTCGGTGCGGCGAGGATGTCCGATCCGCGCGCGAACACGCGAATCGAAAGAAGCGACCGCCCGCGAACGCGCTTTCCGTCAGTGCAGCCAATCCAGGTTGTGCTGCTGAAGGGGGGCCGCGGGCCACTGCGGCGGCCTGTCGAGCGCCCTGCCGTGCGCGGGCGGCCGGTGCCGCGCCGTTATCGGATGCAGGTCGAGGCTGGGGGATATGGCGGACGCGACCGCCGCCGGCAGCATGATGGTGGCGGCCGGCGCCGCCGCCCCCGAGAATCCGGTCGTGCTCTTGGCCGTATGGCCGTACAGCAGTGCGCAGAGGCTCAGCACCGGAATGGCGGATAGTTCCATGAGTCGGGTAGCCGAGCGGCGTCTTTTGGAACCCTCCCGGAGCATTCGGGCCGCGCGCGACACCTGTCCGCGGCGCAGATCGCGGTTGATGACGATGACGGTCCGGCCGCTCTGCTCGCGCAGGTATCCCAGCAGCCGGCTCGGCATCCAGGCCCGCGCGAACGGCCCGATCCGGCCAGGCGGCTCGGCCGCGGTCTGCAGATGCCGCCACACTTCGCCGGCCGCGTCGGGCTCCTCGTCCTTTCCGGGTTTGCCGCCGCTGATCAGAATGAGCGTCGGTTTTTCCGGCATCAGCGATACCGTGAGGCACTGCCACCCGTGCGCCGACCGGAACGCCCGTTCGAGATCGAGGGGCGGGTTCCACTGCTGCGCCACTGCAAGCTGAGTACGCAGTTTCTCATTCTCGCGGGTCAGGCGTTCGATGGTCTCTTTGAGGCGGTGTTCATCAGGAAAATCCATGCCGTCTCCCGATCGCATCATCCGCGTCGTTCCGCGCCCCCGGGCAGCACGATCGCGCAGACAGAAAAACTGGGTAGCAGAAGCGCCTGCTACCCAGTTACCGACACTATATGTTGTCGGCTTTCTGCTGACGACCCTGCGGTTCGTCGAGAGATCGGGGCATCGGTCGTCGCCGCTTGAGGAGGACGCCCGTCACGGCGGCCCATTTGTCCTCGTCGTCGGCGAGGGATTCCGGAGCGTCCCAGATGAACCGGAGGAAGGGGTCGCCGACCACTTCCTCCGGATAGTTTCCGTCATGGGAATGCTCGGCGGCCGGCGCGGCGGTCGCGGGCGGGGCCGCGGCGGCGTCCAGGCAGACGGGCTCGCCGCCGTCCAGGATCGAGCGGAAGCTGCCGCGCTGCCAGCCGAGCCGGTCCTCCAGCGGGATGATGACGCGGTCGGTGTAGTCCCGGCCGCGGCCGGTCTCGATCTTGTTGACCACGGACAGCGAGGGGCCGCCCTCGGCGGCGAGGCTCGCCTGGGAGCCGAAACCGAGTTCGATCCGCCGCTGCCGGACGATCTGCCCCAGTCGCCGCCAGGACGCCGGCGGGTGGCCGGGCGCGTCCTCGTCGAGTCCGTCCAACTCGTTCAAGGCGATCAGGCTCCTTACTCATTCGCGGGGTGACGGCCTGACACGGTGCGTAAGTGTAGCGGAGCAAAACGGACTTTGACGAGTCGTAACGCGTTTTGGCCGGTTGCCATCGGATGCCTGCACAACGCAGTGCATTGAGCACCACATGAGATGGTTAAAACGCGTCTTGATGCTGCACGACGCACTGAGATGCGTTACGCTTCCGGGCATGTCAAGATCTCCAGGCAGCGAGATTCCCGTGGAACGCCTTCTGTACACGCCCCAGGAGGCCGCAGAGATGACGTCGTTCACCCGTGACTGGCTCGTCCGGGCGGCGAGCCGGGGAGAGATTCCGCACCGCCGCTACGGCAAGCGCCTGTTCCGGTTCGCGCACGAGGACCTCGAAGCGATCAAGGACATGGGCGCCTGCCCGGTCGAGCCCGCCGAACAGTGGGACCGGGCGAACTGAACCCCGCGGGCGCTGCGAGCCCCGGACAGTGCCGCGAGCCCTGAACACCGCCCCGCAAGAAGGAACGTCACCATGAGCACCGCACCACCGCCCGCTCCTCCCGCCGGCGCCCGCCCGGCCGGAGGTGCCCGATGAACTGGCTCAGCCAGGGCACCATCGACGACCTGGCCGCGTCCGTCGCCGAGCACGAGGTCGCCGTCGAACGGGCCCACGAGGAACTCGAGAACCACCGCAAGGCGGCCTTCCAGGTCATGGAGGTCCTGCACCGGCACCAGGGGCTCGCCGCCGAGGCGAAGTTCCTCCTGACGATCGCCTACGGCGCCGCGCCCATCCCGTCCCCCGGTGAGATCCGCGAGGTCGCCGGGGCGCAGGAGGGGCTGGGCCTGGCGATCGGCAGCATCCGCATGGCGCTGCCGCCGGACGCGTCCGCCGTGCAGTACGGCCACCTGGCCGAGTCGATGCGCGCCCTGTACGCCGCCGCGCACGTCGTCGCCCTGCACGCGGACGAGCGGGCGCGCACCTGCGCGCCGCCGCCCCGCCTCGCGCCGGAGACGGACGCCCCGGCCGCCGTGCCCCGCGCCTGGCCGCCGCCCGGCGGGGCCGGCGACCACGAGCCCAACGAGCGGGAGCACGGCGACCCCGAGCGCGACCCGGACGAGGAGCTCGACGACGCCCTCGGCACGTCCGCCCAGGGGACCGGCGACCAGCCGGAGCAGGCGCCCGCGCAGCCGCGCACCGGCGGCGTGGTGTCCCTGGTGCGGCGGACCGGGCGGACGAGAAGCGCCGCGGGAATGTGAGGTGACGGGGTGAGTGGAGAACACGCCTGGACCGCCGTTCTGATCGCCGGGCTGACGCTGGGCGCGCTGGCCTTCGCCGCCCGGCGCCGCCGGCGGCTGTACTGGAAGGCGTCCGAGACGCTCGCGCAGCTCGGCAGGGCGGAGAAGGCCGTCCGGCTCATCGCCGCGCAGCGCGACGAGGCGGTCGCGGCGCAGAACCGCGCCGAAGCGCTGGGCAAGACCGCTCTCTCCGAACACCGCTCGCTCACCGACGCCTGCTACGACCTGGCCAAACGCTGGGAGGCGCTGCCGCGCGACAGCTCCGGCGCGCACGCCGAGCAGCTCCGCCGCGTCGTCCGGCTGCACAGCTGGGACCTGCGCTGAGGCGCCACTGACCACGTCGTCTCCCGACCGGGGGGAGGGGGACGACCTCCGAGGGCGGGTCTCGAATGGGGGAGGAGATCCGCCGTCGCCGGCGGCCACGCCCATCGCCCAGGCGTGGCCGCCGGCCTTTCCAGGGCCCGCCGCGGGGGCGGGGCCCTGGCCCTCCCGGCGCCGCCCTCCGGCGCGCCGCCGACCGACCGGGCGCAACC
Organism: Actinomadura sp. NAK00032; assembly: GCF_013364275.1. Taxonomy (NCBI): domain Bacteria; kingdom Bacillati; phylum Actinomycetota; class Actinomycetes; order Streptosporangiales; family Thermomonosporaceae; genus Actinomadura; species Actinomadura sp. NAK00032. The sequence goes on from NZ_CP054932.1 coordinate 2,105,446, forward strand.
CTCCGGCCGTGCCCTCCCCTCGGCACGGCCGACCCGACCTCCATGGAGTGAGCCATGACCCTGCACGAACCCGAGATCGCTTCCCTGCTCCGGCTGGAGGCGTGCGACGCGTCCCGCGGGGCGGACGCCGTGCCGCCGCCGTTCCCGGGCCGTCCGCGGGTGTGGACGGACCTGGCGCTGATCGTGTGCGTCATCGCGCTGGCGCTGCTCGGCGCGATCGTGATCGGCGTCGAGATGTCCCGGCTGGCCGCGGCGCCGGCGCCCTGCCTCGCGCCGCGCTGATATCCGCAGTGAGAAAGACGAACGGTGGGTTTCCGATGAATCAGGATGTGCTGGGGACGACCGCGGCGGCGTCGGAGTACTCCGCGCCGGCCCCGTGGGCGCCGTGGCTGCAGCGGGGGTTCGGCGGCAAGCACCGCCGGCCGCGCCGCACGGTCGTCCAGCTGGTCAAGGGCATGCCGCCGTTCCCGCGCCGGACGCTGAAGTACGCCGGCCCGGGGACGCCGATCATGCACGGCATGGACGTCGAGCAGTGGCAGCGGCAGGCGTGCAGGAAGGGCTACACGCTGCGCGTCGACGGCTGGTACGGGCCGCGGTCGAGCAAGGTCGCCAAGTCGCTGCAGCGCCGCGCCGGGCTGGCCGACGACGGGGAGATCGACGCCTGGACGTGGGCGGCGACCTGGGGCTGATCCCGCCGGGCCGGGCGCCCCCGTTTTGGCCTTCCCTTCCGCGGTAGTAGACGCACGTGGACGAAGGGGTGCAGGCGGCCGGCGCCGTGGTGGAGGACGTCGCCGTCCACGCGTTCGAGGTACCCGTGGACGGCCCGGACGGCCTGGAGGAGGACGGCACCCTCCGCTGGGACTCGACGACCGCCGTCCTGGTCGAGGCGCGGGCGGGCGGCCGCACCGGGATCGGCTACACCTACGGGGACGTCTCGGTCGCCGCGTTCGTCCGGTCGAAGCTCGCGCCCGCGGTGCGCGGCGCGAGCGCGCTCGACCCCGCCGCCGCCTGGGCGCGCATGTTCGCCGGCATCCGCAACGCGGGACGCCCCGGCGCGGGCGCGATGGCGGTCTCCGCCGTCGACATCGCGCTGTGGGACCTCAAGGCGCGGCTGCTCGGTGTCCCGCTGGTCACGGCGCTGCCCGCGTTCCACGACCGGGTGCCCGTCTACGGCAGCGGTGGGTTCACGAACTACTCCCTTGACCGGCTCTCCACCCAGCTCGGGGGCTGGGTGGAGCAGGGCATCCCCCGGGTGAAGCTGAAGACCTCCCGGCGGCCGGCGCAGGACCCGCGGCGGCTCACCGCCGTCCGCGAGGCGATCGGCGCCGGCGCGGAGCTGTTCGCCGACGCCAACGGAGCGCTGACCCGCAAGGAGGCGCTGTACTGGACGCACCGGCTCGCCGACGAGTGGGACGTCCGCTGGTTCGAGGAGCCGGTGCCCTCCGACGACACCGCCGGGCTGCGGCTGGTGCGCGAGCGGGGCCCGGGCCGGACCGAGATCGCCGCCGGCGAGTACGGGTTCGTGCTGAAGGACTTCACCGACCTGCTCGCGGGCCCGGCCGTGGACTGCCTGCAGGCCGACGTCACCCGCTGCGGCGGCGTCACCGGCCTCCTCCAGGTCGCCGGGCTGTCGGCGGCGCACCAGATCGACCTGTCCGCCCACTGCGCGCCCGCCGTGTCCGCGCACGCCTTCTGCGCGGTGCGGCGGCTCCGCCACCTGGAGTACTTCCACGACCACGTCCGCGTGGAGCACCTGCTCTTCGACGGGAACCTCAGCCCGGTGGACGGCGCGCTCCGCCCGGACACCGGCCGTCCCGGACTGGGCCTGGAGGTCAGGTGGGACGACGCGGAGCCGTACCGCGTGTACGGCTCCCGTCCGGCCTGATGGCGACTGAAGAGAGAGGGGGACGAGGGACATGGCGAGGACGCACGTGGCCGAGACGCGCGAGGTGCCGGCGAAGACGGCCCCCTCCGTGCCGGGGCCGCCGCGCGGGCGGCAGGTGGTCGAGGTCCGGCGGCTGGCCCGCGCGCTGCGGAAGGCCGTCGAGGGGGAGGTCCGCTTCGACGCCGGGTCGCGGGCGATGTAAGCCAACGACGCGTCGAACTTCCGGCACTGCGTGGAGGCGATCGAGGCCGCGGGCTGGCAGGTCGTCATGCCGGAGACGCACGTGTGCTGCGGGCGGCCGCTCTACGACTACGGCTTCCTCGACATGGCCGAGCGCTACCTGCGCAACGTGCTGGACGTCCTGCGCCCGTACGTCCGGGCGGGGACGCCGGTCGTCGGAATGGAGCCGAGCTGCCTCGCCGTCTTCAAGGACGAGCTGACCAAGATCCTTCCGCACGACGACGACGCCGCGCGGCTCGCGGCGAGCGCCCACCACTTCGCGGAGTTCTTCCAGGCCTACGACATCCGCCCGCCGCGGCTGCGCGGCGGCGGCAAGGCGCTGCTGTGGGGGCACTGCCACCACCGCGCCACCGGTGGCGTCGAACCGGAGCAGGCGCTGCTTGAGCGGATGGGGCTGGAGACCGAGAGCCTCAAGGGCGGCTGCTGCGGCCTCGCCGGGTCGTGGGGGTTCGAGAACGGCAAGTACGACATCTCGATGGACTGCGGGGAGCAGGCCCTCCTGCCCGCCGTCCGGGACGCCACCGACACCACGTGCATCGTCGCCGACGGCTTCTCCTGCAAGACCCAGATCGAGCACGCCAAGACCGGGCGGCGCGCACTGCACGTCGCGCAGCTCATGCAGCTCGCCCGGGAGAGCGACGCCCCGATCAGCGGCAAGCCGGAGAAGGCCGGGCGCGCGCAGACCGGCCCCACCCGCGTCCCATCGCGTCGCCCGAGCCGGCGCCGCCGTCGCGGTGGGCGCGGTCACCGCCGCCGGGATCGGCCTGGCGCTGCGGGCCGGATGCGAACGCGCGGCCAAAACGTGACCTTGCCCGGCGGCTGATTTCCGGAGTGCGGGAAGTGTCCCCTCTGGAGGTGGAGCGTGGACAGGGACGTGAAGGCCGGGGCCTGTGCGCTGGCGGTGGCGGGGATGCTGGTGCTCGGCGCGTGCAGCGACGGCGGCGGCGCCGAGAAGGCCGCGACACCGGCGGCGCAGACGTCGGCGCCGGTGAGCGATTCGGCGACGGGGCTGGAGCAGCAGTACGAGCGGGTCGTGGACGCGGTGCTGCCGTCCGTGGTGAAGATCCAGACCGATCAGGCGGAGGGCTCCGGCGTCGTCTACGACGCGCAGGGCCACATCGTGACGAACGCGCACGTGGTCGCCGGGGCGAAGAAGATCCAGGTGACGTCCTCCAGCGGCGGCGCGACGCTGGACGCCGACCTCGTCGGCGCGTTCGCGGCGGACGACCTGGCCGTCATCAAGGCGAAGGGCGGGAACCTCAAACCGGCGTCGTGGGGCGAGTCGGGCAAGGCGCGGGTCGGGCAGATCGTCCTCGCGATGGGGAACCCGCTGGGCCTCGCCGGGAGCGTGACGAACGGGATCGTGTCGGCGCTCCACCGGACGGTGTCCACCAAGGGGGAGGGCGCCTTCCAGGGGTCGACGATCGCGGACGCCATCCAGACCAGCGCGGCGATCAACCCGGGCAACAGCGGCGGCGCGCTCGTCACGCTCAGCGGGCAGGTCATCGGCGTCCCGACGGCCGCCGCGTCGGACCCGTCGGCGGGCTCGGCGGCGGCCGGGATCGGCTTCGCGACGCCGAGCGACACCGTGCAGCGGATCGTCCCGCAGCTGATCCAGAGCGGGAAGGTGTCGAACTCGGGGCGGGCCGCGCTCGGCGTGACCGTCCGCACGATCGTCGATCCGCAGAGCGGTGAGCGGACCGCGGTCGCCGTGGTGGACGTCCAGCGCGGCGGCGGCGCGGCGAAGGCGGGCATCAGGCCGGGGGACCTGATCCTGTCGGTGAACGGCACCGCGACGCCCGACCAGACGGCGCTGTCGTCGGTGCTCGCCAACCTCAAGCCGGGCGACACGGCCAAGGTCGAGGTCCAGCACGCGGACGGGTCGAAGAAGACCGTCCAGGTGACGCTCGGGGAGTTGCCCGGCGGGGGATGATCCCCGGCGCCCCACCCTCTTGACGGTGGCCTGTACGGGAGTACAGTGTACATCCGTACAGGCCACTGAACATATGTACAGGGGGTGGGGATGACGGCCGAGCAAGCCGACGACCTGACCGGACGCGCCCGCATCCGGGACGCCGCGCTGCTGGAGTTCGCCGAGCACGGCACGAAGGGCGCGACGATCCGCGGCATCGCCAAGGCCGCCGGCGTCTCGCCGGCGCTGGTGCAGCACCACTTCGGGACGAAGGAGGCGCTGCGCCGCGAGTGCGACGAGTACGCGCTCGGGGCCGTCCGCGAGATCAAGGAGGAGGCCCTGCGCGGGGGGATCGGCGACCCCGGCTTCCTGATGCTCGCCATGCGCACGGCCCTGCCCATCCAGCGCTACTTCGCCCGCGCCCTCACCGACGGGTCGCCGGCCGCGGTCGCGCTGTACGACGACACCGTCGCCTACACCGAGGAGGTCCTCGCGCAGGGCAGGCCCGGGCTGCGCGTGCCCAAGACCGACGACCTCCACGCCTACGCGGCCGTCATGACGACGATGACGTTCGGCCTGATGGTCCTGCACGAACACATCTCCCGGAGCCTCGGCGGCAACACGCTCACGGCCGAGGGCTACCCCCGGATGGCGCTCGCCATGATGGACCTCTTCGACGACCGGCTGGTGGATCCGGAGCTGGTCGAGCAGGCGCGCGTCTCCCTGAAATCCATGCTCACCGCCGGCGGGCAGCCTCCCGACAAGGAGAACCGGTGACCGCGAACACGCCTCCGATAGCCGTATCCGGCCTGGTCAAGAACTTCGGCCGGACGCGCGCGCTGGACGGTCTCGACCTGACCGTCCGGCCCGGCGAGGTGCACGGCTTCCTCGGCCCGAACGGCGCGGGGAAGTCCACCACGATCAGGGTCCTGCTCGGCCTGCTGCGCGCCGACGCCGGCACCGTCCGCCTGCTCGGCGGCGACCCCTGGCGGGACGCGACCGAGCTGCACCGCCGCCTCGCCTACGTGCCCGGCGACGTGACGCTGTGGCCGAACCTGTCCGGCGGCGAGGTCATCGACCTGCTCGGCCGGATGCGCGGCGGCACCGACCCGCGCCGCAAGGCCGAGCTGCTCGACCGGTTCGAGCTGGACCCGCGCAAGAAGGGCCGCGCCTACTCCAAGGGCAACCGGCAGAAGGTCGGGCTCGTCGCGGCGCTCGCGTCCGACGCCGAGCTGCTGCTGCTGGACGAGCCGACCTCCGGTCTCGACCCCCTCATGGAGGAGGTCTTCCAGGAGTGCGTCCGCGAGGAGCGGCAGGCGGGCCGGACCGTCCTGCTGTCCAGCCACATCCTGTCCGAGGTCGAGGCGCTCTGCGACCGGGTGACGATCATCCGCAACGGCGTCGCGGTGGAGACCGGCACCCTGGACGAGCTGCGGCACCTGACCCGCACCTCGATCCACGCGGAGCTGGCCGCGCCGCTGGACGGCCAGCCGCTGCCCGGCGCCCACGACCTCCAGGCCGACGGCAACACGATCAAGTTCGAGGTCGACACGCCGCAGCTGGACGCCGCGCTCCGCGCGCTCACCGAGATCGGCGTCCGCAGCCTGGTGAGCCGCCCGCCGACGCTGGAGGAGCTGTTCCTGCGCCACTACAAGGACGAGCTGCAGGAGGCCGCGCGATGACCGGCTTGACCGGGACCTGGGGGCTGATGCGGCTCATCCTGCGCCGCGACCGGTTCCTGCTGCCCGCCTGGGTGCTCTGGATCGCCGTCATCCCGCTCGGCTTCGTCGGGGCCACCGACGCCCTCTACCCGGAGGCCGCCGACCGGCTCCAGTACGCGCACACCACCGGGACCAACCCGACGTTCCTCGCCCTCTACGGGCCGATGTACGGCACCGACCTCGGCAGCATCATCGCGCAGCGGTCCGGGTTCATCCCGGTGGTGATCGGGCTGATCAGCGCGCTCACCGTCGTCCGGCACACCCGCACCGAGGAGGAGGCGGGCCGCCGCGAGCTGCTCGGCGCGACCGTCACCGGCCGGGGCGCCGGGCTGGCCGCCGCGCTGCTGGTGGCGATGGCGGCGAACCTCGTCCTCGGCGGGCTGCTCGCCGCCGGGCTCACCGCGCAGGGCCTGCCCGCCGCCGGGTCGCTGGCCTTCGGCGCGCAGATGGCCGCCGCCGGCTGCGTCTTCGCGGCCGTCGCGGGCGTCACCGCGCAGCTCAGCGAGAGCGCGGGCGCGGCCCGGGGGACGGCGCTCGCCGCGCTCGGCACCGCGTTCGCGGTCCGGATGGCCGCCGACGTCGGCGGCGCGGGCAACTCGCTGACCTGGCTCGGCTGGCTGTCCCCGTTCGGCTGGACCAACCGCGCCCGCGCCTACGGCGGGGAGCGCTGGTGGACGTTCGCGCTGGCCGCCGCGCTCGTCGCGCTGCTGGTGGCCGCCGCGGCGGCGCTGTCGGCGCGCCGCGACGTCGGCGCGGGCGTGCTGCCGCCGCGGCTCGGCAGGCCCGACGCCACGGCGCGGCTGTCGGGTCCGTTCGGGCTCGCCTGGCGGCTGCAGAGCCGCGCCCTGTACGGCTGGCTCGCCGGCTTCCTCGCGCTCGGCATCGTCTACGGCGCCGTCGCGGGCGGGGTGCGGGAGATGGTGGACGACAACCCCGACCTGGAGGAGATCTTCACCCGGCTCGGCGGGGAGAGCGGGATCACCGACGCCTACTTCGCGTCCATCATGGGCATGCTCGGGCTGTTCGCCGCCGCCTACGCGGTGTCGGCGACGCTGCGGCTGCGCACCGAGGAGAGCGGCCAGCGCGCCGAACCGCTGCTCGCCACCGCGACGGGGCGGCTGCGCTGGGCGGCGAGCCACCTGCTGTTCACGCTGCTCGGCCCGGTCGCCGCGCTGGTCGTCGCCGGGCTGGCCGCCGGGGTGGCGCACGGCCTGGACACCGGCGACCCCGGCCGGGAGGTGCCGCGGGTGCTCGGCGCGGCGCTGGCGCAGCTGCCCGCCGTCTGGCTGGTCGCCGCGATCGCGCTCGCGCTGTTCGGGCTGGTCCCCGGCCTGACGGCGGGCGGCGGCTGGACGGTCGTCGGCGTCTGCACCATGGTGACGCTCTTCGGTGCCGCGCTCGACCTCGACCAGTGGGCCCTGGACGTCTCGCCGTTCACCCACATCCCGAAGCTCCCCGGAGGGTCGTTCGAGGCCGCGCCCATGCTCTGGCTCCTCGCGCTCACCGCCGTGCTGGCGGCGGCGGGCCTGGCCGGGTTCCGCCGCCGGGACCTCGCCACGCGCTGAGCCGTGAGAGCGCTGAGCCGCGTGAGCGCCGGGCCGTAATGGAGCTGAGCCGTGCGGGCGCCGGGCCGTAACATGGCCCGGTGACTACGCCGAAACCCCTCGCCGTCTGCGTGTTCTGCTCCTCCAGCGGCAAGATCGACCGCCGCTACGTCGACCTCGCCGCCGACGCCGGCGCCGAGCTGGCCCGGCGCGGCCACAGCCTCGTCAGCGGCGGCGCCCAGGTCTCGTGCATGGGCGCCGTCGCCCGCGCCGCGCGGGCCGGCGGCGCCCGGACCGTCGGGGTGATCCCCGAGGGCCTGGTCAGCGTCGAGATCTCCGACGAGGACAACGACGAGCTGATCGTCACGCCAGACATGCGTACCCGCAAGGGCGAGATGGACCGGCGCAGCGACGCGTTCCTCGTCCTGCCCGGCGGCATCGGCACGCTGGAGGAGCTGTTCGAGGTGTGGACGGCCCGGGTCCTCGCGATGCACGACAAGCCCGTCGTCATCCTCGACCCGACCGGCGTGTACGAGCCGCTGCGCGAGCTGATGAAGGGCCTCACCGAGCAGGGCTTCGCCCGCCCCAAGATCTGGGACGCCATCGGCTGGACGGCCTCCGTCCCCGAGGCGTTCGACCTCCTGGAGCGGACGCAGCCCCGCATCGAGTACTCCCCGGAGGACTACGCCGAGACCCAGCTCTGAGCCGCCGGTCGGGTCAGGAGTCGTGCTTGCGGCCCGGCATGCTCTCGTACATCTCGGTGAGCTTCTGCCGGAAGCCGCGGGCCGCCATCCCGATCTTCTGCGGGTCCTTGAGCCCGGCCTTGACGGCCTTCTTCGCCTGGTCCTTCATGATGTGCGGCGGGATCGGGGCGATCTCGTCGTCCACCACGAACTCCAGCACCACGGGCCGGTCGCTCGCGAGCGCCTCCTTCCAGGCGTCGGTGACCTTCTTGGGCTTGTCGCAGTAGATGCCCTTGAGCCCGCACAGCTCGGCGTACTCGGCGTACGGGAAGTCCGGGATGTTCTGCGAGCCCTTGAACTTGGGGTCGCCGCCCATCGCGCGCTGCTCCCAGGTGACCTGGTTGAGGTCCTGGTTGTTGAACACGGCGAAGACCAGCGGCGGGGAGCCGCCGAGGCGGTCGGCGTACCGCTTGACGGTGAGCATCTCGTTCATGCCGTTCATCTGGAACGCGCCGTCCCCGACGAAGCAGATCACCGGGCGGTCCGGGTAGGCGAACTTGGCCGCGATCGCGTACGGGACGCCGGGCCCCATCGTCGCGAGCGTGCCCGACAGCGACGCCCGCATCCCGTCGCGGAGCTTGATGTGCCGGGCCCACCAGTTGGTCGCCGACCCCGAGTCGGCGGTGAGGATCGCGCCGTCGGGCAGCAGCGGCGACACCTCGTGCGCCACCGCCTGCGGGTTGATCCTGCCCTCGAAGCTCTGCCCGGCGCGCTTGGCCATCACCGTGTCCCAGGTGCGGACGTTCTCCTCGATCCGCTCGCGCCAGGACCGGTCCTTCTTGCGCTCCAGCAGCGGGATCAGCTCGCGCAGCGTCTCCTTGGCGTCCCCGACGACGTGCGCGTCCATCGGGTAGCGGATGCCGATCATGCGGCCGTCGATGTCGATCTCGACGCCCTTGCAGCTGCCCTCGTCCGGCAGCCACTCCGCGTACGGGAAGCTCGTGCCGATCATGAACAGGGTGTCGCAGTTCATGATCATCTCATCGCTTGCCTTGGAGCCGAGCAGGCCGATCGGCCCGGTGACGAACGGCAGGTCGTCCGGGAGCACCTCGCGGCCGAGCAGCGCCTTGGCGACGCCGGCGCCGAGCAGCTCGGCCGTCTCGACCAGCTCGTCGCGCGCGTTCGCCGCGCCCTGCCCGACGAGCATCGCGACCTTCTCGCCCTCGTTGAGGATCTGCGCCGCCTTGTGCAGCTCCTCCTTGTTCGGCAAGATCCGCGGCTGGCTCCACCCCACGCTGGAGTACACCGAGCCGTGCTCCTTCGGCGGCGACGGCACCGCCTCCGACTCCTGGACGTCCTCCGGGACGATGATCGTCGCGACGCTCCGGGTCGTCAGCGCCGTCTTGAACGCGCGGTCGATCACGTGCCGCATCTGCCCCGGCGCCATGACGATCTGGCAGAACTCCGACACGTCGGAGAACAGGTTCTCCAGGTTCACCTCCTGCTGGTAGTGGGTGCCCTGGGAGAGCCGCTTCTGCTGCGCGACGATCGCGACGACCGGCTGGTGGTCCAGCTTGGCGTCGTACAGCCCGTTCAGCAGGTGGATCGCGCCCGGACCGGACGTCGCCGCGCAGACGCCGACCTCGCCGGTGAACTTGGCGTGCGCGCACGCCATGAACGCGGCCATCTCCTCGTGCCGCGTCTGGATGAACTCGGGGTTCCCCTCGGCGCGGTCGAACGCGCCGAGCAGCCCGTTGATGCCGTCGCCCGGGTACCCGTAGACCCGCTTCACGCCCCACTCGGTCAGCCGGTGGAGGACGTAGTCGGCCACTTGCTGCGCCATGCCTGTCTCCTCTCGTCGTCGTGCCCCGTCGGCGTCGTCGTGCCCGTCGGCGCCGCGTGCCGGTCAGCGCCGCAGCAGTTTCGCCGCGCCGACCGCCGCGCCCGCGGCGGCTCCCGCCGTCGCGGCCCCCACCAGGTACTTGTGCTGTCCCGCCCACAGCTGCGGGCTCGTCCCGTGCGCCCGCTCGTCGAACCGGCCGTGGGCGCCGCGGTCCGTGCCGGGCGCCTCGTCGGTGGGCTCCCACAGGTTCGCCGGACGGTCCGGCCGGACGTCCTGCTCCGTCTGCTGGGAGGCGAAGCCCGTCCGCGCGAGGTAGCGGTCCACCAGGCCCGCCGCGACGCGGTTGGCGAGGATCGTGGCGACCGCGCTCGCGCCGACCCAGTACTCGCGGCGCGCGGGATGCTCGGCGGCGTACAGCAGCGCCTTCGCCGGGATCTCCGGCTGGTAGACCGGCGGCACCGGCTGCGGGCGCTTCGGCAGCCGGGACAGCACCCAGTCGAACTGCGGCGTGTTCACCCCCGGCAGCTGCACCATCGTCACCTTCACGCCGCTGCCCTCGTGCATCAGCTCGGTCCGCAGCGACTCGTGGAACCCCTTGATGGCGTGCTTGGCGCCGCAGTAGGCGCTCTGCAGCGGGATGCCCCGGTAGGCCATCGCCGACCCGCACTGGACGATCACCCCGCGGTCGCGCGGCATCATCCGCTCCAGCGCCGCCCGGGTGCCGTTGACGTAGCCGAGGTAGGTGACCTCGGTGGTGCGCGCGAACTCCGCGGGCGCGATCTCCCAGAACGGCGCGAGCACCGAGGAGAACGCGACGTTCACCCACACGTCGATCGGGCCGAGCTCCGTCTCCGCCCGCTCGGCGGCCTCCTCGACGCGGTCGCGGTCGGCCATGTCGACGGCGATCGGGAGCGGGTGCCCGCCGGCGGCCGCCACGTCGGCGGCGGCGCCGTCCAGCCCCTGCTCGCCGCGCGCCAGCAGGGCGATCCGCGCGCCGCGCCGGGCGAACTCCCGCGCGGTCGCGCGGCCGATCCCGCCGGTGGCGCCGGTGAGCACGACGACGCCGCCCTTGCCGATCTTGTGTTTCATCTCATCCCCATGCGGGCGCTTTGTCCGGGCACAGAGACCCACTGCCCGTGACCGCGGGTCTGTAACGCGGTGGTCCGCGGCGCGGGATACCGTCGTGGTGTGCGCGCTCGCGAACTCGCCGTCGACTACCCGACCGTGACCCCGGACGACTCCGCGATGGACGCCGCCCGGCTGCTGGCGGCCCAGGGGCTGCCGGGCCTGGTCGTGGTGGACGGGCGGCGCCGCGCGGTCGCGGTGCTCCCCGGCTCCCGGCTGGTGCGCCAGATCGTCCCGCCGCATGTGCGGGACGACCCCGCCCTCGCCCGCGTCTACGACGAGCCGCACGCCGACCGGCTCTGCGCCAGGCTCGCCGGCCGCACCGTCGCCGACCTCCTGGAGGGCGGCCGGACGCCGCTGCCCGTCGTCGATCCCGGCGCCACCGTGATGGAGATCGCGAGCGTCATGGCGGGCGCCCGCAGCCCGGTGGTGGCGGTCGCCGACGACGAGCGGCACCCCGAGAAGGGCACCGTGATCGGTGTCATCACCGCCGCCCACCTGCTGGAACGCATCCTCCCCGCGGCCGGGGACGGCTGACCCGCCCCCTGCGCTCCCACGTGCGCCCCGCGGTCCCGCCGCGCCGCCGGACGGGCTGTCAGGTAGCGATGACTTCAGGTCAGAACGTCTAGATGTAAGAACAAAGTATTGACTGACGTTCCGGCGCGGGCTACAAATGTGCCTCAAGCCACACGAAGATGACGAGCGGATGAACGGACGGTGTCCACCACCGGTCCCTCCGGTGAACTCGCCGTCAGACCGAACGGGCCAGTGGGAGGCACCATGCGGGTCGGACTGTTGGGCGCGGGGCGGATCGGGGCGTGGCACGCCCGGTTCCTGGGCGGGCATCCCCAGGTGGACGCCCTGCTGATCGGCGACGCCGACGTCCGCCGGGCCGAGGCGCTCGCGGGCCCGATCGGCGCCCGCGCCGGCGACCCGGACGCGGTGCTCGGCGCCGGGCTCGACGCCGTCGTCATCGCCACCCCCACCGCCACCCACGCCGAACTGCTCGGCCGCGCCTGCGACGCGGGCGTCCCCGCGTTCTGCGAGAAGCCCGTCGCGCCCGACCTGCGCACCACGCTGGAGGTCCGCGACCGCGCCGCCAAGGCCGGGGTGCCGGTGCACATCGGCTTCCAGCGCCGGTTCGACGCCGGCTACGCGGCGGCGCGGCGGGCCGTCCTCGACGGCCGGCTCGGCGCGCTGCACCGCGTCCACCTCGTCACCGCGGACCCGGCGCCGCCGCCCGCCGAGTACGTCCGCTCGTCCGGCGGGATCTTCCGCGACTGCCACATCCACGACTTCGACATCCTGCGCTGGGTCACCGGCCGCGAGGTCGAGTCGGTCACCGCCACCGGCGCCAACCGCGGCGACGCCTACTTCGCGGCGGCCGGCGACGTCGACACCAGCGCCGCCGTCCTCGCCCTGGACGACGGGACGCTCGCCACGCTGCAGGGCTCCCGCTACAACGGCGCCGGCTACGACGTCCGGATGGAGCTGGCGGGCACCGCCGCCACCTGGGTGGTCGGGCTGGACGAGCGCGCCCCGCTCCGGTCGGCCGAACCCGGTGTCGACTGGCCCTCCGGGGACCCGTGGACCGACTTCCAGGAGCGCTTCGACCCCGCCTACGCGAACGAGATTGGAACGTTCCTAGAAGTGGCCAAGGGCAAGGTTCCGAGCCCCTGCACGGTGGACGAGGCGCTGGAGGCGTTCCTCATCGCCGAGGCCGCCACGCTGTCGCTGCGCGAGGGCCGCCGGGTCGCACTGGCGGAGCTGCGATGATCTGGGCGATGGCGTTCGCCGCGCTGGCACTGGCCTTCGTCTGGGTCACCGGCGTCAACGACGGGGCGGCCCTGCTCGGGCTGAGCGGGCGCTACCCCCGCTCGTCCGGGCCGCTGCTGATGGCGCTCGTGCTGCTGCCGCTCGTGCTCGTCCCGCAGCTGACCGTCGCGGTCGCGCGGACGTTCACCGAGGGGCTGACCGACCTCGGCGACCGGCGCGGCGCGCTCGCCTTCCTGCTCGGCGTGACCGTCGCGCTCGCCGTCGTCACCGCGCTCACCCGGCGCGGCCTGCCGACCAGCCTGACCCTGGCGATCGTCGGCGGCATCGGCGGCGCCGGCCTCGGCATGGGCCTGGACGTCGCCTGGGGCGGCCTCGGCCTGGTGTTACTGATCGGCGCCGCGGCGCCGCTCGTCGGGACGTCCGTCGGCTACGGGCTCGGGCTCGCCTCCCGGCGCATCCCGTCCTTCGCCGGCATGCCCGGCGCCGTGCGGACCGCCCACGTGCTCGCCTACAGCGCCCAGTGCGCCGCCTACGCCGCCAACGACGGGCAGAAGATGCTCGCCGTCGTCAGCGTGGCGCGGCACGTGGTCTCCACCCGGCGGCTCGGCGCGATCGGGCCCGTCCAGCCCACCCCGTTCGTGCTCATCGCGATCGCCGTGGTGTTCTGCGCCGGCGCGCTCAGCGCCGTGCACCGGGTCGGGGACCGGCTCGGCCGCGGGCTCGTGCTCGCCCGGCCGCTACACGTCGTGTCGACCGAGGCCGCGGCGGCCGCGTCCGTCGCGGCCAGCTCGCTCGCGGGCGCGCCGGTCAGCATGACGCAGTCGGTCACCGCCGGGGTGGTCGGCGTCGCCGCCAGCGAGGGCGCCGCGCGGGTGCGCTGGCAGAACGTCCTCGGCATCGGCGCCGCCTGGCTGCTCACCCTCCCGCTGGCGTTCGCCGGCGGCGCGCTCTGCGGCCTCGCGGCGAGGGCGCTGTGAGCGCCGCCGTCCGGCCCGTGCGCCGGTTCCGGCTCGTCTGGGACGACCTGCGCGGCCGCTCCGGCGACCGGGTCATCGGGCAGGTCGCCCGGCAGGTCCGCGCCGCCCGCGACGGTGCCGAGCTGGCCCGCGAGCTGGCCGCCGGCCGGGTGCCCTCGGCCGACGCCCGCGCCCGGATGGCCGAGATCGAGCACGCCGGCGACGCCGAGCGGGCCGCGCTCGCCGCGATGCTGCGCGGCGTCCTCGCCACCCCCATCGACCGGGAGGACCTCTACCGGCTCTCCCGCTCCGCCGACGACGTCCTGGACAACCTCCGCGACTTCGTCCGCGAGGCCGACCTGTTCGGGCCGCCCGGACTCGGCTTCGCCGTCCCGCCGCTGGACGCGGTGCTGGAGGGGCTGACCGCCCTCGACGCCGCCGTCCGGAAGGTCCTCGCCGAGCCCGCCGCGGTCACCATCGCGGCGCTGGGCGCGCGCAAGGCCGGCAACCGCGTCCGCGAGTACCGGCAGGCCGCGCTCGCGCGGCTGTTCGCCGGGCCGCTCGACATCGACGTGCTGCGCAGCCGCGAGCTGCTCGACCGGCTCGACGCGGTCGGGCGGCGGCTCGGCGAGGCGGCCGACGCCCTGTCGGACGCGATGCTCAAACGCAGTCACTGAACCTCTCATCCACCCCCATCGAGCCGCAGGTCCGGGGCCCGCCGGCGAAGCGCAAGGAGAGAACCGACCATGATCCGCACCATCCCGAGAGGGCGCCGGGGCCGTACCGGCGCCGCCGTGCTGGCCGCGCTCGCCACCGCGGCGCTCAGCGCGTGCGCCCCGTCCAGCAGCGGCGAGGCCGGGGCCGGCGACCCGCTGCCGACCGTCACCGTCGAGGACGCCGCGTCGTTCGACCTGAACGCGCTCATCGCGGCCGCGAAGAAGGAGGGCAGCCTCCTGGCCTACGACGGCAGCGGCGACGTCAAGGACATGGCGGCGGCGTTCGAGAAGAAGTACGGGATCAAGGCCGAGGGCGTGAAGTCCAAGGCCGCCGCCACCGCCGAGAAGATGACCCGCGAGGCGCAGGCCAAGAACGTCACCATCGACGTCAGCCTGTTCGAGGACGGCCCGATGCTGGTCGGCCAGCTCCTCCCGCAGAAGATCGTCAAGACCTGGATCCCGCCGGACCTCGCCGGGAGCATCGCGGAGAAGAACCGCAACCCGCTGATGATGATCTCCAAGGCGTACGTGTTCGCCTACAACCCCAAGCTCAACCCGAACGGCTGCCCGGTGAAGAACATGTGGCAGCTCACCGAGCCGGAGTGGAAGGGCAAGGTGATGCTGCAGGACCCGCTGGGCAAGGAGGTCTTCACCCAGTGGTTCACGCAGATGTCGGAGCTGGGCTCGGACAAGCTCGCCGCCGCCTACGAGCAGCTCGGCAAGGGCAAGCTCAAGCTCGATGAGAAGGACCCCGCGCACGAGTGGGTGAAGCGGTTCGCCAAGAACGACCCCGTCCTCACCACCGAGGACGAGGACGTCGCGACCGCCGTCGGCGCCCCCAACCAGACCCGCACCACGATCGGGCTGTTCTCCATCGCCAAGTTCCGCGACATCGAGGACAAGAAGTTCAACATGAAGGTCTGCGAGGGCCTGGCCCCGTGGACTGGCTTCGCCTACCCGAAGTTCGCCACGATCGCGACCGGCTCCAAGCACCCGAACGCCGCCAAGCTCTTCGTCCACTTCGCGATGGAGAAGGAGGGCTTCGACCTCGAGGCCCACTCCGGCGGCGTCTCCGGCAACGACAAGGTCGGCGTGAGCCCGCACAACCCGCCCGGCCTCACCGACTGGAACACGCAGCTGTACTGGTTCTCCTCGGACAAGCTGCTCGCCGACTTCCGCGCCCGCCAGGACATCAAGGACTTCTGGCGCGTGAACCACTCCTGACCCCGGTTTCCCGGCGGGCCGCACGGGCGGCCCGCCGGGGCCCTCACCCCCGGAGGAACTGCCCATGGCGGTCGCCGCCCCCGCACGGCCGGCGTCTCGCGGCCGGCGCGTGCTGTACCGGTTGCGCGTGCTCCTGCGTGACCCCACCGTGCTGCTCGGCCTCGCGCTGAGCGCCGTCCTGCTCTACCTCGTCATCGCCCCGCTCGTGTCGGTCATCTCGGACGCGGCGCGCGTCCAGTACGGCGACGAGGCCCGCTCCGGCCAGGAGTCCGGCTCGTGGACGGGCTACTACCTGTGGCGGGTGTTCCGCTCGCCCGTCAGCAAGCTGCTGTTCTGGGAGCCGCTCCTCCACACCGTGACGGTCGCGCTCGGCGTCATCGCGTTCGCCCTCGTCGTCGGCGGGTCGATGGCG
Organism: Actinomadura sp. NAK00032; assembly: GCF_013364275.1. Lineage (NCBI taxonomy): Bacteria > Bacillati > Actinomycetota > Actinomycetes > Streptosporangiales > Thermomonosporaceae > Actinomadura > Actinomadura sp. NAK00032. Next base: position 2,121,483 of record NZ_CP054932.1, read on the forward strand.
TGGCTGGTGACCCGCACCAACGTGCCGGGGCGCAAGTTCCTGGCCGGCGCGCTCGTCGTCCCGTACATGCTGCCGTCCTGGACGTTCGCGCTGGCCTGGCTGTCGCTGTTCAAGAACGAGCGGTCCGGCGGCCAGGTCGGCTACCTCCAGGGCGCCGGCATCCACACCCCCGACTGGCTCGCCTACGGGCCGGTGCCGATCATCGTCACGCTCGGGCTGCACTACTACCCGTTCGTGCTGCTGCTGTTCGGCAACGCGCTGCGCCGCATCGACTCGCAGCTGGAGGACTCGGCCCGCATCCTCGGCGCCGGCGGCCGGACGGTCGTCCGCCGCATCACGCTGCCGCTGATGCTGCCCGCGCTGTCGTCGGCGGTGCTGCTCGTCCTCGGCCGCGTCCTCGGCACGTTCGGCACCCCCTACATCCTCGGGCTGCCGAGCGACTACAACGTGCTGTCCACCGGCCTCTACCACGCCATCCGCGACCGCAGCACCGGCGTCGCCTCGACGCTCGCCGGCGTCATCGTGCTGGTCGGCGTGCTCGTCGTGATCATCGACACCCGGCTCGTGCGGGAGCAGCGCCGGTTCGTCACGGTCGGCGGCAAGGGCGCCATGGACCGCCGCAGCGACCTGCGCCGCTGGCGCTGGCCCGCGTTCGGCCTCGGCATGACGGTGTTCGCCGCGAGCGTCATCGTCCCCGTGCTGACGCTGCTGCTGTCGACCGTCACCAAGACGCCGGGCGTGTTCAGCGCCGACAACTTCACGCTCAAGTACTGGTTCGGCTCGAAGATCGAGGGCGCCGTCGGGTTCCCGCACGGCGTGCTGCGCGGCTCCGAGCTGTGGGAGGCGGCCTGGAACAGCCTCCGGATCGTCGGGGTCGCCGCGCTGGTGTGCGGCTTCCTCGGACTGCTGATCGGCTACGTGGTGGTGCGCGGCGCCGGGAGCCGGGTCTCCTCGTTCCTGCGGCAGGTGTCGTTCCTGCCCTACCTGGTGCCGGGCATCGCGTTCGCCGCCGCGTGCCTGTCGCTGTTCGCCGTCCAGCGCGGGCCGGTCCCGGCGCTGTACGGCACGATCACGCTGCTCGTCCTGGTGATGGTGGTGACGCATTTGCCGTACTCGTCCCGGTCGGGGATCTCGGCGATGATGCAGCTCGGCCGGGAACCGGAGGAGGCCGCGCAGATCAGCGGGGCCCGCTGGGTCACCCGGATGACGCGGATCATCATGCCGATCCAGCGGGGCGCGCTCGTCACCGGCGTGGTGCTGCCGTTCATCTCGGGGCTGAAGGAGCTCAGCATCGTGATCATGCTGACCACCGCCGGCACCCAGCTGCTGACCACCCTGTCCATCGGGCTCGTCGAGTACGGCTACACCCAGCTCGCCAACGGCGTCGTGCTCATCATCGCCCTGCTCTCGTTCACCATGACCTACCTGGCCCAGCGGCTCACCAAGAGCAGCCTGGCCTCGGGCATCGGAGGTTGATCATGCCGGCCATCACCCTCAGCGGAGTGGTCAAGACCTATCCCGGCGGCACCCGTCCGGCGGTGAAGGACCTGGACCTCACCATCCCGGACGGCTCGTTCACCTGCCTGCTCGGCCCGTCCGGCTGCGGCAAGACCACCACCCTGCGCATGATCGCCGGGCTGGAGCAGCCGACCCTCGGTGAGATCGCCGTCGGCGACCGCGTCCTGGACTCGGTGGAGCGCGGCGTGTACGTCCCGCCGGAGAAGCGCGACATGGGGCTCGTCTTCCAGAACTACGCGCTCTGGCCGCACCTCACCGTGCGCGGCAACACCGAGTTCGGGCTGCGGATGCGCAAGGTCCCGGCCGAGCAGCGCAAGGCCCGCGCGGAGGAGGCCCTGGAGAAGGTCCACGTCGCCGACTGCATGGACCGGTACCCGTCCCAGCTGTCGGGCGGGCAGCAGCAGCGCGTCGCGCTGGCCCGCATGCTCGCCGTCGACCCCGACGTCCTGCTGCTGGACGAGCCGCTGTCCAACCTCGACGCGCGGCTCCGGCTGGAGATGCGGACCGAGCTGAAGCGCATCCACGACGAGACCGGGGCGACCGTCGTCTTCGTCACGCATGATCAGATGGAGGCCATGACGATGGCCACGCACATCGCGGTCATGTCGGAGGGAGAGCTGCAGCAGGTGGCACCGCCCATGGAGATGTACGAGCGACCGGGCAACCGCTTCGTCGCAGAGTTCGTAGGAAGCCCGCCCATGAACATCGTCCCGATCGGGAGTGAGCCGGAGGGGCTCGCCGGGTCGCTGCTCCGGTTCGCGGAGAAGCGCGGCATCGGGTCGCCGGGCTGCGTCGGCGTCCGGCCGGAGGCGCTCCGGCTGGTCCGGTCGAAGAACGACGTCCCGGACACCGCCTGGTCGGACGAGGCCGTCGTCGAGACCGTCCTGCCGACCGGCGCGAGCTGGACGGTGCAGCTCCGCGTCCTGGACACCGAGCTGTTCGCCGTCACCCACGAGGACCCGGAGGCCGGCCCCGGCGACCGGCTGACCTGCTGGACGCGGCCGGGCCGGCTGCACCTGTTCGCCGACGACGGCGCCCGCATGGGCGCCTGGGACGAGGCCAACGCGCCCGTCGGAAAGGCGGCTTCGTGAACGCGCGGATGCGCAGGCCCCGCGCCCTCCTGCTGGACTTCGGCGGGGTGCTGGTCGAGACGTCCCGCCGCGAGGGCTGGTCGGCGGCGCTGGCGAAGGAGGTGCACGCCGCCCTCGTCCGCGCCGGCTGCGACGAGCTGGACGTCACCGCCGTCGAGACCGACATCAAGGCGGGCGTCGCGGCCGACAAGTGCTGGAAGGACGCGATGTCGCGGCCGTACGCGCCGGCCGAGATGACCCACACCGGGTTCTGGGGCGACTACGTCGCCGCCGACTGGCCCGCGGCCGCCCGGCAGCTGGTCGTCGCGCACGCGACGCCGCTGTGCCGGCGGATGGGGGAGCTGCGGCAGGAGCGCCGCATCAGGCCGGGCATTCCCGAACTGCTGGACGCCGCCGAGGAGCACGGCATCCCGTGCGCCGTCGTCAGCAACTCGCTGTCGGCCGCCGTCCACCGGAACTTCACCGCCGCGACGGGTCTGGCGGAGAAGCTGGCGCTGGAGGTCTACAGCGACGAGGCCGGCGTGCGCAAACCCAACCCGGAGATGATCTGGATCGCGACCCGCGCGCTCGGCGTCGAGCCGGGCGACGCCTGGTACGCGGGCGACAACTTCGACCGCGACGTGCTCTGCGGGCATCGCGCGGGCGTCGGCGGGAACGTGCTGATGGTCGCCGGCGGGACCTACGACGTGCCGTACGAGGTCCGCTGCCGCCCCGACGCGGTCGTGGACGACGGCCACGGCCTGCTCGAACTGCTCACCAACGCCATCGAAGGAGACGGATGAACGTCGATGTGCCCGCCTCGCGGGAACTGGCCGGGATCGCCGAGCTCGCCGCTCGGGCCACGGGGGACCGGCTGCGGACGGCGTTCCGCTCGCGTCCCGAGGTCGACACCAAGCGCGACATGCACGACCCCGTCACCGAGCACGACCGCGCGGCGGAGGAGACCATCCGGGAGGTGCTCGCCAAGGAGACCCCCGGCAGCGTCGTCGTGGGCGAGGAGGGCGGGGAGGGCGGAGAGCAGGGCGCGGACGGCGACATCCGCTGGTACGTCGACCCCATCGACGGCACCGCGAACTTCGCGGTCGGCCTGCCGTTCTTCTGCGTGTCCATCGGCGCCGTCGCGGGCGGCGAGGTCGTCGCGGGCGCGGTGTACGACCCGGTGCGGGACGAGATGTTCAGCGCGTCGCTCGGCGGCGCGACCTGCGATGGCGAGCGGATCGAGAGCCGCGGGGCGGGCCGCGACGCGACCGCCGTCGTCGCCACGTCCTACCCCAACGCGCGCGAGCTGGAGGCCGACCGGGAGGGGGCGCTGCGCCGCTTCGGGCAGATGGTCGACGCGTTCGCCACGCTGCGCCGCCCCGGCAGCGCCGCGCTCACCCTCGCGCACGTCGCCGCCGGCTGGACCGACGTCGCCTACGACCCGTCCATCAACGCCTGGGACGTGACCGCGGCGCTGCTGCTGGTCCGGCAGGCGGGCGGCACGTACCTGCCGCTCGGCGGCGAGCCCGGCGCCCCCGACCACGAGGCGCCCGGCTACCTGGCGCACGTCGGCGGTTTCGACCTCGCCGGCTCCGTCATGGTCGAGGTGGCCGGCCTGCCGGCGCCGGGGAGCGGGGCATGAGCACCACCGGCATCCGCACGGTCGACTGGATCGTCACCGACCTGGACGGAACGCTCGTCCGCCGCGACAGGGAGATCGTCGAGTCGAGCCTCGCCGCGCTGCGCCGCTTCATGGACGCGGGCGGCACGGTCGTCATCGCCACCGGCCGCAGCGAGGCCGCCGCGCTCCCGTACTACCGGGCGCTCGGCCTCACCACCCCCGCGATCCTCTACAACGGGGCCCGCGTGGTCGACCTGAGCACCGGCGCCGTCCTGCATCGCCGCTGCCTGGGCGTGGCCACCTGGGCGCAGCTGACGATGCTGTTCGGCTCCCTGCCCGAGGGCGTGTGGCCGGTGGCGTTCAGCGGCGGCCGCGCCCACGTGGTCTCCGTCAGCCCGGCGCTGCGCGAGTACGCCGAGCGGGACGGCATCACGCTCGACCGCGTCGGCGCCTGGGGCGACCTGCCGCTCGACGACATCACCAAGGTCATGATGATCTGCGACCGCCCCGAGCTGATGGACCCCGCCGAGGCGATGGTGTCGGCGAACGTGGAGGGCGTCACCCTCATGCGTTCGGAGAGCACCTACCTGGAGGCCCTCCCGGCGGGCGCGACGAAGGGCGCGGCGCTGCGCGAGCTGGCCGCCGCCCGCGGCGTGGCGCTCTCCGAGATCGCCGCGATCGGCGACAACCCGAACGACCTGGACATGATCCAGGTCGCCGGGCTCGGCGCCGCGGTCGGGGACGGCGCCGAGCCCGTCCGCGCCGCCGCCGACATCGTGGTCGCCGCCTGCGCGGAGGGCGCGGTCGCCGACCTCGTCTCCCGCGTGCTGCCGTGATCCTGACCGTCATCGGCTGCGCGGGGACCGTCCCGGGGCCGGACGCCGCGTGCTCCTGCTACCTGCTGGAGCACGCCGGCTTCCGGCTCCTGCTGGACGCCGGGACGGGCGCGCTCGGCCCGCTGCAGCGCTTCGCCGACCCGTGCGCGATCGACGCCGCGGTCATCAGCCACCCGCACCGCGACCACTACGCGGACCTGGCGCCCCTCGCCTACGTCCGGGACCGGCGCGGGCACCCGGCGCCGCTCCCGGTCCTGGCCCCCGCCGGAACCGCCGGCCGCCTCGGCCTCCCGCCCTCCTACGCCGGCGCCCTGCGCTGGTTGGACTCCGCGCCGGGCCCGATGAGCCTCGGGCCGTTCACGGTGGAGACCGCCCCGGTGCGGCACTCGGTCCCGGCGCTGGCCGTCCGCGTGACGGCCGGCTCGCGCGCCCTCACCTACTCCGGCGACTCGGGCGAATGCCCGGAACTGCTGGAGCTGGCGCGCGGCACCGACGTCCTGCTCTGCGAGGCCGCCGCGTCCGTGGAGACCCCCGGCGCAGCCGAGGCGCACCTGACCCCGGCCCAGGCGGGGGATCTGGCGAAGCAGGCGGACGCGGGGCAGCTCGTCCTCACCCATCTGCGGCCCTGGGCCGACCCGCACGCCGCGCTGGCCGAGGCGAGGCAGGCTTACGACGGGCCGCTCACCCTGGCGGCCACCGGGCTTCGCCTCATCGCCTGACCGGGGCGGTGGTGGCGCGCTCGTGCAGCCGGGGAGGGACGGTCAGACGGCGCGGCTCCGCCGAGACGCCGTCGCGGATCCGGTCCAGCAGCGCCGCCATGGCGAGGCGGCCGAGCTCGGCGGCGGGGGCGGCGACCGTCGTGACCCGGGCGCTCAGCGCGCCGGGCGGATCACCGTGGACGATCAGCGACACGTCCTCGGGGACGCGTCTCCCGGCCCGCAGGAGGGCGGTCAGCGCCGCCGTGCCGGTCGTGTCGCCGAGCGCGAGCACGGCGGTGGCGGACGCCGGCAGCTCGTCCACACCGGTCACGGCCGTCAGCCCGGCGGCCTCGCACGTACGGCGCAGCGGGGACGGGCGCGCCCCCGCGTCCAGGCAGACGATGCCGTGGTGCCCGAGGGCCTTCAGATGCTCGACGGCCTGCGCCACCGCCGCCGCGTCGTCGCCCGTCACGCAGTCGACGCGGCCCGAGCGGACGGAGCGCCCGACCACGGCGACCGGGCAGCCCGCGGCGGCGCGGTCGATGCCGGCGGCCGGGATCCGCGGGCCGACCAGGACCACGCCGTCCGGGCGGAGGTCGAGCAGGTCGTCCAGCGCGGCCGCCTCGCGGGCGGGACGGCCGCGCCCCGTGGACACCAGCAGCCGGACGTCGCCGCGCGGCGCCTCGTCGGCGAGCCCGTCGTGGACCGCCGCGTCCCGGGGGTCGTGCAGGTCGGCGAGCAGGACCCCGACGATGCCGGTCCGGCCCGCGGCGAGGCCGCGGGCCATCATGTTCGGCCGGTAGCCGAGCTCACTGGCCGCTTCGAGGACCGCCTTCCGGCGCTCCCTGCCGACCTTGGGGGAGCCGCGCATCACCAGCGACACCAGCGCGCGGGACACACCCGCGCGCGCGGCGACGTCCTCCAGGGTCGGGTGGGCCATGTCGTGATCTCCATAGACGGGGCGAGCCGCCGCCATGGGGAGGCATGGCGGCGACTCGCGTCCGGTGCGGTCGGGTCAGGTCAGGTCAGTCTCGGGGGTCCCAGTCGCCCGGGGTGATGTCCAGGTCGAGGGGCTCGGCGACATCCTTCCAGTCGACGAACTTGAAGTTGGTGTTCTCGCGGACCTCGCCGTTGCCGTCCACCGCGTCGGGGGTGTTGACGCCGTCGTGGACGACCAGCAGGCCGTTGCGGAAGCCGCCGATCGGGGCGCTGGTCACCATCGCGCCGTCGCAGACCTCGGAGCCGTCCACGGTGGTGCCGGGGGCGACGCGGAACCGGCCGATGTAGTCGCCCGGGTCCTCGCGGTCGTAGACGACGAAGGTGTTGTCGCCCTGGCTGGAGGCGATCAGGTAGCCCTCGCCGTCGTCCTGCCGGTAGATCGACAGGCCCTCGGCGTCGGCGGTGAGGTGGGTGCCGCCCACGCCCGGGTCGGGCCCGCTCGGGTCGCACTCCTCGGTCTCGGGGTTGTAGGTGGCGGGGACGCCGTACTCCTTGACCTTGTCGATGAGCTGCGGCCGGCCGCCGTCCATCGGGATGCGCCAGATGCCGACGTCCTCCTGCGCGGCGTAGAGCGCGTCGTTCTCGGGGTCGGCGACCATGCCCTCGACCTGCGGGCCCTCGCCCGGGTCCTCGCAGGGCGTCCAGGTGCCGCCGGGCACCGGGAACGAGGTCGGCAGGTCCAGGTCGCGGACGTGCCGGTAGCTGATCTTGCCGGCGCTGGTGACCTGGAGGCGGACGAGGCCGAGCCGGGAGGTGTGCCGGCGGCTGAGCGCGACGTAGCCGCCGCCGTGCGAGTCGCTCCAGGACGCGAGCCCGTAGGCCGTGGCCTGGTCGTTGACCTCGTCGAGGGAGGAGGAGAAGACGAGCGGCGCCGACGGGTCGGTGACGTCGGTGAGGGGCGCCTGGTGCCGGACGGCCGCCCGCGGGTCGATCGCGTAGGTGCGGACGGTGTCGCGGCCGCGGTCGGAGACGACCGCGAGGTCGACCTTTCGGCTGCCGAGTTGGAAGCCGTAGATCAGGTCGACGTTGTTGAACCGGCCGGCCTCGTCGCCGGGGCGGGGCGGGGCGGGCGCGGCGATCCGCTGCATCTCCGTGCCGGCGGCGTCGTACACGACGAGGCCGCCCTCCTTGAGGGTCGCGACGACGAGGTCGCCGCCGCGGTCGCTCGGGTGGCTCCAGATCGCGGGGTCGTCGGCGTTGGCGTTGCCGCCCGCCTCGTCGTCGTAGTTCGGCGGGGTCTCCAGGGCCGCGCGGACCTGGGCGAGCTCGTCGCCGTCGGCGGCGGCCGGGGCGGCCGACAGCACGGCGGCGGCGAGCACGGCGCCGGTGGCGGCGGCCGCCAGCCGGACGCCCTTGGGGGTGGGTCTCAGGTGCATCGGGTTCCTCCTGATGCGCGAAGGGGGATGCCTGCACGGTAAGCGTTAGAGCGCTCTAATTCAATAGAGCGCTCTAATTGATCACGAGGATTTCAGCCGGCGTCCGGCGGGCCGCCGCCCGGCGGCTACCGCTCCACGAGGGTGAGCGCGAACGAGTAGCGGTCCGCGCGGTACACGTGGCAGCCGTACTCGATCGCGACGCCCTTGTCGTCGTAGGCGGTGCGGTTCATGGTCAGCAGCGGGACGCCGCGCCGCTCGTCCAGCAGCCGGGCCTCGGCCGCCGTCGCGCCGCGGGCGCCGATGGTCTGGTTCGCGATGCGCAGGTTGATGCCGGTCGCGCGGAGCAGCTCGTACAGGCCGTGCTCGGCGAGGTCGGCCTCGGTCACCTTCATCAGGTCGACGGGCAGGTAGTTGGTGAGCAGGGCGAGCGGCTCCTCGCCGGTGCAGCGGATGCGGCGCATCCGGACGACCTCGGAGCCGGGCGGGACGCCGAGCTCCTTGGCCACCTTGTCGTCGGCGGGGACGGGGCCGAGCTCCAGCACGCGGGTGCGCGGCTCCCGGCCGGCCGCCGCCAGGTCGTCGTGCAGGCTGGTCAGCTCGATCGGGCGGCGGATCTCCGACCGCACGACCTGCGTGCCGACGCCCCGCTTGCGCACGAGGAGCCCCCGGTCCACCAGGTGCTGGATGGCCTGCCGGACGGTCGGGCGGGACAGCCCGCACCGGTCGGCCAGCTCGACCTCGTTCTCCAGCCGGGTGCCGGGCGCCAGCTCACCGTCCCGGATCGCCGCCTCCAGCTGCTGGGCGAGCTGGTAGTACAGCGGCACGGGGCTGCTGCGGTCCACGGTCACGCGCGGTCGGTACACCCATCGTCTCCTCTCGTGCGGGACGATCGTACCTCGATCTGTGTGTTTAACTTATTACCTCATAATGTCCTAACAAACTATTGACATCCCGTCCTGACCTTCAGCAGACTCGGCGGGGCCGGTGCCACGACCGGCCGGAGCACGTTCCCGGAGAGATGGTGAGCTGATGATCAAGGATCGTGTCGCGGGAGCCCCGATCTCGTGGGGGGTGTGCGAGGTACCGGGCTGGGGCCACCAGTTGGCGCCCGCGCGGGTGCTGGCGGAGATGCGCGACCTCGGGCTGGCCGCCGCCGAGTTCGGGCCGGACGGCTTCCTGCCGGCCGGGGCCACCGAGCGCGCGGCGCTGCTCGCCGAGTACGGGCTGCGCCCGGTGGGGGGTTTCGCGCCGGTCGTGCTGCACGACCCGGACCGCGACCCGCTGCCCGAGGTACGGAGGATTCTGTCCGGGTTCGGGGTGGAACGCTCCAATGATGGCCTGACGCTGGTGCTGGCGGCCGTGACCGGCCTGGACGGCTACGACGAGCGCCCCGCGCTCGACGCCGCCGGCTGGGCGGCGCTGCTCGGCAACCTCGACCGGATCGACGCGGTCGCGGCCGACGCCGGCGTCCGCGCGGTGCTGCACCCGCACGTCGGGACGATGGTGGAACGGTCCGACGAGGTCGACCGCGTCCTGGACGGATCGGCGATCCCGCTCTGCCTCGACACCGGGCACCTGCTCATCGGCGGCACCGACCCGGGGGACCTCGCCGCGCGCGCGCCCCGCCGGATCGCGCACGTCCACCTCAAGGACGTCGACGCCGCGCTCGCCGCCGCCGTCCGGACCGGCGCGACCCCGTACACCGACGCCGTCCGCGCCGGCATCTACCGCCCGCTCGGCGCGGGCGACATCGACATCGCCGGGATCATCCGCTCCCTCGAAGGCGCCGGGTACGACGGCTGGTACGTGCTCGAACAGGACATGATCATCGACGCGGAGCCCGCGCCCGGCGCCGGCCCAGTGGCCGACGTCCGCGCCTGCGTCGACTTCCTCGCCGGGATCCCCGCATGACCGCCTTCGACGTCATCACGATGGGCCGCGTCGGCGTTGACCTGTACCCGCTCCAGACCGGCGCCCGGCTGGACGAGGTCGAGACGTTCGCCCGGTTCCTCGGCGGCAGCGCCACCAACGTCGCGGTCGCCGCCGCCCGGCACGGCCGCCGCGCCGCCGTCATCACCCGCACCGGCGCCGACCCGTTCGGCCGGTTCGTCCGCCGCGCCCTCGCCGAGTACGGCGTGGACGCCCGCTACGTCGCCGACGTCCCCGGCCTGCCGACGCCCGTCACCTTCTGCGAGCTGTTCCCGCCCGACGACTTCCCGCTGTACTTCTACCGCTTCCCGAAGGCCCCCGACCTGGAGATCCGCGCGGACGAGCTGGACCGTCCCGCGATCGAGGCCGCCGGAGTGCTGTGGACGACGGTGACCGGGCTGTGCGCCGAGCCGTCCCGCACGGCGACGCTCGCCGCGCTGGGCCTGCGCCGCCGCGACGGCCTCACCGTCCTCGACCTTGACTACCGCCCGATGTTCTGGGAGTCCCCGGCGGAGGCGCGGCGCTGGGCGGGGGAGGCCCTCGAACACGCCACGGTCGCCGTCGGCAACCTCGCCGAATGCGAGATGGCCGTGGGCGAGAGCGACCCGGAGCGGGCAGCCCGCGCGCTGCTCGACCGGGGCGTCCGCCTCGCGGTCGTCAAGCGCGGCCCGGACGGCGTCCTCGCCGTCGCGGCCGGCGGCGAGACCGCCGCCGCGCCCGCGCTGCCGGTCGAGGTCGTCAACGGCCTCGGCGCCGGCGACGCGTTCGGCGGCGCCCTCTGCCACGGGCTGCTCGCCGGCTGGGACCTCGCCCGCGTGCTGGCGTTCGCCAACCGGGCCGGCGCGATCGTCGCGTCCCGGCTCGCCTGCTCGGCCGCCATGCCGACGACCGCCGAGGTCGCCGGGTCCGCGGAGCCGGCGGTGGCCCCGTGACCCTCGACACCGAGTCCCCGGCCGGGTCGCGGGCCGGGCGGATCGCGGCGCTCGCCGAGACCCGCGCCGTCCGCCCCGCGGCCGTCGCCGAGGCCGCCGCCCGCCGCACCCGGCGCCCCGCGCTGCTCGGCGCCACCGGGCGGCTGATGCTGATCGCCGCCGACCACCCGGCGCGTGGCGCGCTCGCCGCCGGCGGCGACCCGCTCGCGATGGCCGACCGCGGCGAGCTGCTCGACCGGCTGTGCACGGCGCTGGAGCGCCCCGGCGTGGACGGCGTGCTCGCCACCCCCGACGTCGCCGAGGACCTGCTGCTCCTCGGTGCACTCGACGGCAAGGTGGTGGTCGGCTCGATGAACCGGGGCGGCCTCGCCGGCTCCGCGTTCGAGATCGACGACCGGTTCACCGCCTACAGCGCCGACGGGATCGCCGCGTCCCGGCTCGACGGCGGCAAGGTGCTGCTGCGCGTGGACGACGACGACCCGGCGACCCCGCGCACCCTGGAGAACTGCGCCCGCGCGGTGTCGGCGCTCGCCGGGCACGGGCTGATGGCGATGGTGGAGCCGTTCATCGCCCGCCGGGTGGACGGCCGCGTCCGCAACGACCTCAGCCCCGAGGCGATGATCCGCGCGATCGCGATCGCGTCCGGGCTCGGCACGACCTCCGCGCGCACCTGGCTGAAGGTCCCCGTCGTCCCGGACATGGAGCGCGTCATGGCCGCCTCCACGCTGCCCGCGCTGCTGCTGGGCGGCGAGGTGTCGGCCGACCCGCGCGCCGCCCGCGACGGCTGGCGCCGCGCGATGCGGCTGCCGACCGTGCGGGGCCTGGTCGTCGGCCGCTCCCTTCTTTACCCTGCCGACGGCGATGTGGCCGGAGCCGTGGACGCAGCAGTGGAGGTCATATGAGTACGAGACTCACCGTGGGCCAGGCGGTCATCCGCTTCCTGGCGGCCCAGCACAGCGAGCGGGACGGCGAAGAGCGGCGCTTCTTCGCCGGATGCTTCGGGATCTTCGGGCACGGCAACGTCGCCGGGCTCGGCCAGGCGCTGCTGGAGCACGCCGACGACTTCCCGTACTACATGGCCCGCAACGAGCAGGCGATGGTGCACACGGCGTCCGGCTACGCCCGGATGAACGACCGGCTGTCCACGTTCGCCTGCACGACGTCCATCGGGCCCGGCGCGACCAACATGGTGACCGGTGCCGCGCTGGCGACCATCAACCGGCTGCCGGTGCTGCTTCTGCCCGGCGACATCTTCGCGACCCGTGCCGCCAACCCCGTCCTGCAAGAGCTGGAGGACGCGCGGTCCTATGACGTGTCGGTCAACGACTGCTTCAAGCCGGTGTCGAAGTACTGGGACCGCATCAACCGCCCGGAGCAGCTGCCCAGCGCGCTGCTCGCGGCCATGCGCGTCCTGACCGACCCGGCCGAGACCGGCGCCGTCACGCTCGCGCTGCCGCAGGACGTCCAGGCGGAGGCGTACGACTGGCCGGACGAGCTGTTCGCCCGCCGGGTGTGGCGCATCCCGCGGCCCGTCCCCGAACCGGCCGCGATCGAGGAGGCGGCGGCCGTCCTCCGGTCGGCCGAGCGCCCGCTCATCGTCGCCGGCGGCGGCGTCATCTACTCGCGGGCCACCGACGAACTGCGCGCCTTCGCCGAGCGGACGGGCATCCCGGTCGCCGAGACGCAGGCGGGCAAGGGCGCCCTGCCGTGGGACCACGAGTGCTCGGTCGGCGCGGTCGGCGCGACCGGCACCACGGCCGCGAACGCGCTCGCCCGCGAAGCCGACGCCGTCGTCGGCATCGGCACCCGCTACAGCGACTTCACGACCGCTTCGCACAGCCTGTTCGCCGACCCGGGCGTCCGGTTCGTCAACATCAACGTCGCCCGTCCCGACGCGCTCAAGCTCGCCGGGACGGCGGTCGTCGCCGACGCCGGCGAGGCGCTGCGGGCCCTCGGCGCCGCGCTCGACGGCCACTCGGTCCCGGACTCGTACCGCGCGAAGACCCGGGAGCTCGCCGAGCGGTGGAACGCCGTCGTCGACGGGGCGTTCGGCGCCCGCCGCGACGGGCTCCCCGCGCAGGCCGCCGTCATCGGCGCCGTCAACGAGCTGTCCGGCCCCCGCGACGTGGTCGTCTGCGCGGCCGGGTCCATGCCCGGCGACCTGCACAGGCTGTGGCGGACGCGGGACCCGAAGGGCTACCACGTCGAGTACGGCTACTCCTGCATGGGCTACGAGATCGCCGGCGGCCTCGGCGTGAAGATGGCCGCCCCCGACCGCGAGGTGTTCGTCCTCGTCGGCGACGGCTCGTACCTGATGATGGCGCAGGAGCTGGCCACGGCCGTCGCCGAGGGCGTCAAGCTCGTCGTCGTCCTCATCGAGAACCGCGGCTACGCCTCCATCGGGAACCTGTCCGAGAGTGTCGGCGCCGAGCGGTTCGGCACCCGCTACCGGGCCCGCACCGGCACCGGGCTGGACGGCGACGTCCTGCCCGTGGACCTCGCCGCGAACGCCGCCAGCCTCGGCGCCGACGTGCTCCGCGCCGAGGGCGTCGACGGGTTCCGGGACGCGCTGCGCGCGGCGGTCGCGTCGCCGCGCACCACCGTCGTCCACGTCGAGACCGACCCGCTCGCCCCCGCCCCGGACGGCGAGGCGTGGTGGGACGTCCCCGTCGCCGAGGTCTCCGCGCTGGAGTCCACCGCGCGGGCCCGCGCCCGCTACGACGACGCCAAGAAGACCCAGCGCCACCACCTCTGAAACCCCTGAAAGGAACCCCCATGCGCTCGATTCAGCACCGGATCGGCGGTGTCCCGGTCGGCGGGAGCACCGCGGCGCCCGTGCACGACCCCGCGACCGGGCAGCAGACCGGAGAGGTCGTGCTGGGCCGCCGGGCCGAGGTGGACGCCGCCGTCGGCGCCGCCTCCCGCGCCTTCGCGACATGGCGGGAGGTGTCCCTCACCCGGCGGGCGCGGATCATGTTCGCGCTGCGCGACCTGCTGGAGCGGCACGAGGACGAGCTGGCCCGGCTGATCACCGCCGAGCACGGCAAGGTGCTGGACGACGCGCGCGGCGAGGTCGTCCGGGGCCGCGAGGTCGTCGAGTTCGCGTGCGGGATCCCGCAGCTGCTCAAGGGCGAGTACTCCGACCAGGTGTCGACCGGCGTGGACGCGTTCTCGTTCCGGGAGCCGCTCGGGGTGTGCGCGGGCATCGTCCCGTTCAACTTCCCGGTCATGGTGCCGCTGTGGATGCACCCGATCGCGATCGCCTGCGGCAACGCGTTCGTGCTGAAGCCGAGCGAGCGCGTCCCGTCCGCGTCGAACCTGGTCGCCGAGCTGTACGCCGAGGCGGGCCTGCCGGACGGGGTGTTCAACGTGCTGCACGGCGACGCCGAGACCGCCGACGCGCTCATCGCGCACCCGGGCGTCGCGGCGGTGTCGTTCGTCGGGTCCACGCCCGTCGCCCGGCACGTGCACGAGGCGGCGAGCACCGCCGGCAAGCGCGTGCAGGCCCTCGGCGGTGCCAAGAACCACGCGGTCGTGCTGCCCGACGCCGACCTCGACCTCGCCGCCGACCAGATCACCTCGGCCGCCTACGGGTCGGCCGGGCAGCGCTGCATGGCGATCTCGGTGGCGGTCGCCGTCGGGGACGCCGCCGACCCGCTGATCGAGCGGCTCGCCGACCGGGCCCGCGCGATCACGGTCGGGCCCGGCGCCGACCCGGCCAGCGAGATGGGCCCGCTGATCAGCGCGGCGGCGCGGGAGCGGGTCGGCGGGCGCGTCGCCGACGCCGAGCGCGCCGGCGCCAAGCTCGTCGTGGACGGCCGCGACCTGCCCGGCCCCGGCTTCTTCGTCGGCCCCTGCCTGCTGGACGGCGTCACCACCGACATGCCCGCCTACACCGAGGAGATCTTCGGGCCGGTGCTGGCCGTGCTGCGCGCCGCGACCCTGGACGAGGCGGTCGCGCTGGTCAACGCCAACCCCTACGGCAACGGCACGGCGGTGTTCACCTCGTCCGGCGCGGCGGCGCGGCGGTTCCAGCGGTCGGTGCACGTCGGGATGATCGGGATCAACGTCCCGGTCCCGGTGCCGATGGCGTTCTACTCCTTCGGCGGCTGGAAGGCGTCGCTGTTCGGCGACACCCACGTCCACGGGCCCGAGGGCGTCCGGTTCTACACCCGGGCGAAGGCCGTCACGTCGCGCTGGCCGGAGCCGTCCGCGCCCTCCGGGCCGTCCGAAACCGCCTCCATGGCCTTTCCCACGGCACACTGACCCGGAGATTGTCCTGGGGTTTTGCCGGCCGGCCGATGATCGTTCACCGGCGGTTCAGGGACGGCGACCAGGCTCCCGCGTGATCCCCTTACGTGAAGGAGTCCCCCATGTCCGTGACCCGTCGCGGAGTCGTCAAGGGCGGCGCGGCCGGCGCGCTGTCCATCGCCCTCGCCGGAAGCCTGGAGGGAATCTTCCAGACCTCCGCGGGCGCCGACACCGGTGAGGCGTTCGGCTACGGCCCGCTCATCCCCGACCCCAAGGGCGTCCTGGACCTGCCCAGGGGCTTCCACTACAAGGAGCTGTCGGTGGAAGGCGACCCCATCTCCGAGGGCGTCGTCGTGCCCGGCCACCACGACGGGATGGCCACCTTCCCCGGCAGCCGCCACGGCCGCACCCGGCTGGTGCGCAACCACGAGCAGGGCACCAACGGCACCCGCGCGGTCGGCCGCCCCGAGCTGACCTACGACCCGGCCGTCAACGGCGGCACCACCACCCTGGAGGTGGACAGCCGCGGCAACCTGCTGTCGCAGTACGTCAGCCTCGCCGGGACGGCGGTGAACTGCGCCGGCGGCCGCACCCCGTGGGGCACCTGGCTGACCTGCGAGGAGACCGAGGGCGTCAAGGGCGAGACCAAGAGCCACGGCTGGGTGTTCGAGGTCGACCCGAACGGCCGCCGCACCGAGCCCGTCCCGCTGACCGGCCTCGGCCGCTTCGCCCACGAGGCCGTGGCCGTCGACCCGCACACCCTCACCGCCTACCTCACCGAGGACGCGTCCGGGCCGTTCGGGCTGTTCTACCGGTTCCGGCCCCGCGCCCACCACGGCGGCTACCACGCCTACATGCGGGGCGGGAAGCTGGAGGCGATGAACGTCCGCGGCGTCGAGGACCTGTCCCTCGTCACCGAGCCCGGCACCCGGCTGCGCGTCGAGTGGCTGGACGTCCCGGACCCGTCGGCGCGCAAGACCTCCGTCCGCAAGCAGTTCGACACGGTCACCCGGAGCCAGAAGCTCGAAGGCTGCTGGTGGGGGCACGGCAAGGCGTACTTCGTCGCGAGCTTCTCCAACTCCGAGGACGGCGCCGCCCGCGACCACGCCGGGCAGGTCTGGACCTACGACCCGCGCCGCAACGTGATCGAGCTCCAGCTGATCTTCAAGCCGGGCGGCCGGTTCGACGGGCCCGACAACATCACCGTCTCCCCGTACGGCGGCGGCGTGATCCTGGCCGAGGACGGCGACGGCGAGCAGTACCTCGTCGGCACCACCCGCAAGAACAAGCCGTTCGCGATGGCGCGCAACGCCCTCAACGGCAGCGAGTTCACCGGTGTCACGTTCTCCCCGGACGGCCGCACCCTGTTCGCCAACCGCCAGTCGGACCCGGGCGCGACGTACGCCATCACGGGCCCCTGGCACCGGCTCCGCGGCTAGCCGGGGCCGGCCTCGGGGCCGCCGGGGTCAGGCGAGGCCCCGGCGGGCCACCGCCGGAGGCCGGGTGCCCTCGATGGACGCCACCATGTCCAGTACCTGGCGCATCCCGTCCGCCTGGGACTCCGGCACCCGGAACCACGCCGCACCCAGCCACGCGTAGACGGACGCTGCGGCGAGCAGCCCGGGATCGGGCTCCCGCGCGTCCGTCTCCAGCGTGACGAGCACGGCTCCCCCGGAGGCGGCGAGCCGCTCCACCCGGCTCGCGGGGGGCGCCGTACCCGCGTCCACGGCACCGCTCGGAACCGGTGCGTCCGGTGGAAGGACCATCCGCCGTTGCATGCTCATGCCGCCAAGCGTGGCACGATCGGAGTCCGGGGATCGTCCTTCACAGGGACGCAGGCAGATCGGAGCGTGATGGTCACCGTGGTGCTCGTCCTGGTCGGCCTGGCCGTGCTGGGCGCCGTCGTCGTGCTCGCCATGGGGCGGGGCGGCGAACTCGCCGAGACCCATCCGGACTACGCGCCGCTCAGGCTGGACACCGAGGGCCGTCCGATCCTCCCGGCCGGCGCCCGGATCAGGTTTCCCGCCACGATCTGGGGCTACCAGATGCAGGTGACGGACGAGGCCGTCCACCGCCTCACCGAGGCCCTGCGCGAGCGCGACGCCCGGGTGGCCGACCTCGAACGCCAGCTCGGCGACCTGCGCCGGCGCGCCGGCGACGACACGCCGCCGATCGGCGCCCTGCACGGCCTGGAGGAGCCCGCCGAGCAGGTCGTGCTCCGCAAGGAGACCGTCCCGGCGGAGGACGAACCGGGGGAGGACCACCGATGAGCGCAGTCGCCGTCCACGCCGAGGCCGTGTCCGCGGCGCCGCCCGAGCGGGTCTTCGAGATCCTCACCGACTGGCCGCGGCACGCCGAGTGGATGCCGTTCACCACCGCCGAGGGCGGCACCAAGGCCGGCGACGAGATCAGGGCGCGCACGGGCGTCGGCCCGGTCGGGTTCGTCGACACCATGGTCATCACCGACTGGCGGGAGGGCCGGCGCGTCGCCGTCCGGCACACCGGCCGCGTCGTGCGCGGCGAGGCGTGGTTCAAGGTCGTCCCGGAGGGGACGGGCAGCCGCGTCGTCTGGGCGGAGCGCGTCGACCTCCCGCTCGGCCCGCTGGGCCGCGCCGGCTGGCTGGTCGCGGGCCCGGTCGTGAAGGCGTTCCTGGGCCTCGGGCTGCGCCGCCTGGCCGTTCTGTCGGAGGCGTGAGGTAGAACGGGGCGCGTGAGCACCGCGATCATCGGCGAGGACGGGCGGGGACGCTGCCCGTGGGGGCTGTCGACACCCGACTACATCGCCTACCACGACGGCGAGTGGGGCCGCCCCGTCCGCGACGACCAGGGCCTCTACGAGCGGCTCTGCCTGGAGGCGTTCCAGTCGGGCCTGTCGTGGCTGACGATCCTGCGCAAGCGCGCGAACTTCCGCGCCGCGTTCTGCGGCTTCGACCCGGAGAAGGTCGCCGGGTTCGGCCCGGACGACGTCGAGCGCCTGATGGGCGACGCGTCCATCGTCCGGAACCGGGCGAAGATCGAGGCGGCGGTCGGCAACGCCCGCGCCGCCCTCGACCTTCCCGGCGGCCTCGCCGCGACCGCCTGGCGCCATGCCGACCCCGCCTCCCCGGCCTACACCGACACGGCCGACGTCCCCGCCTACACCGACGCCTCGAAGGCCCTCTCCAAGGAGCTGAAGAAGCACGGCTTCCGCTTCGTCGGCCCCACCACCGCCTACGCCCTGATGCAGGCGTGCGGCCTCGTCGACGACCACCTCACCGGCTGCCACCGGCACGGCGCCTACCGGTAGGCCGCCGCGCCGGTGCCCGGCCCGCTACTCCGACTTCGCCGCCTCCAGCAGCGGCACCTCGGCGGCCCGGCGGGCCGGGAGCGCCGACGTCGCCAGGGCGACCGCCGCCGCGCCCGCGATGACGGCCGGGAACAGCCACCACGGCGGGTTCGGCGCGAGGAACGAGCTGCCCGTCGCGACGTACATCAGGAACACGCTGCCGAACGCCGTCCCGAGGCCGAGGAGCCCGCCGAGCAGCACGACGGTCGCGGCCTCCCAGCGGACGATCGCCCTGATCTGCGCGACCGTCGCGCCGACCGCGCCGAGCAGCCCGAACTCGCGGGTCCGCTCGCCGACGCTCATCGAGACGGTGGTCGCCATCCCGAACAGCGCGAGGACGAGCGCCATGCCGATGAACCCGTAGACGACCGTCAGCCCGCTGGTCATCGACCCCTTGGCCAGGTCGATGTAGGCGCCCTTGCCGAGCACCTCGACGCCGGGCGTGCCGGCGAACGCGCGGGCGAGGTCCCGCTCGGAGCCGCCCCGCGCGAGGACGACCTGGGCGGGCGCGTCCGGGTCGAGCTTGTCCATGGTCGCCGCCGACACCAGCGCCTGGTCGGCGAACAGGTGCGACGGGTCGTGGTAGGCGGCGGCGACCGTCAGCGGCACGCGGCCCTGCGCCCCGCGCACGACGATCTGCTGCCCCTTCTTGATCTTCTGGCCCTTCATCACCGTGGAGGTCAGGGCGATCTCGCCGTCCCCGAGGCGGGGCAGGCGCCCGCCGAGCCTCAGCACCTCCGGCAGCGCCCGCTGGTCGGCGCCCGTCACCGCCAGGTAGACGGGCAGTGGCGGCTCCTCCGGCGACGGCCGCTTCGGCGGCGGTGAGACGAGCTTGATCTGCGAGGCCGTCAGCGCGGCCGCGGTGGACACGCCGGGCACGGCCGCGGCCTTGGCCGCCGCGTCGCGGGGCAGCGGCGCCGGGCCGCCGGACGTCGCGCCGGTCGCCGCGATCGCGTGCTCGGCCCGCATCACCCGGTCGCCGGTCTCGGCGAACCGCGCGTCCGCCGACAGGACGGTCAGCGCGGTCGCGCCGACCAGCGCCACGCCCAGCATCAGCGACGACGCGGCCGACGACACCCGGCGCGGGCTGCGGGTGATGGTGGCGCGGGCGAGCCGCCCGGCCTCGCCGCTGACGGCCGTCCCGATCCGGCCGACCAGGCCGCCGAGGGGGCCGACGAAGAACGGGGCGAGGACGGCGAGCGCCGCGACCGTCGTCATGCAGCCCAGCAGGACCATGACGCAGACGCCGATGGTGCGCTCCGGGCCGGGCGGCTCCTCGTACCTGATCCCGAAGACGCCGCCGAAGAAGATCCACGCGCATGCGAAGATCGCGAGCGCGCCGATCACCCGCCCCCGGGCGCGGCCGGGCGTGTCGGTGCTCGCCGCGCGCAGCGCCTGCATGGGGGAGACGCGCGCCGCGCGCCGTGCGGCCCGCCACGCCGCGAGCTGGGTGACGACGATCCCGGCCGCGGCCGGGATCGCGAGCGCGACCCAGCCGAACTGCACGTCCGCCGCGGAGATGTCGAAGCCGTCGTCGGCGAACAGCCGGGTGAGCAGCGCCGACACCGGATAGCCGAGCACCACGCCGCCGGCCGACCCGACCAGGCCGAGCGCCAGCGCCTCCCACCGGATCAGCCGCTTGATCTGGCGGGGCGTCGCGCCGATCGCGCTGAGCAGCGCCAGCCGCCGCGTCCGCTGCCGGACGAGGGTGCCGAAGGTGTTCGCCACGACGAACAGCCCGACGAACACCGCGACGGACGAGACCATGCCGATGGCGCCGCCGATCGACGCGCCCGCCGACTGCAGGTCGGCCGACTGGGCGTCGCGGACGCCCTTCGCGGTGCGGACGGTGACGTCCTGCCCGAGGGCGCGGGCCAGGTCCTTGCGGAGCTTCGCGGGCGCGACGCCCGGCGCGGCCTTCACCCACACGCCCTGCCAGGTGCCGGCCGGCAGGCCCGCCGCCGCCTGGACGGTCGCGGGCGGCGCCAGCAGCAGGTCGCCGCTCGCGACGGAGCTGTGGTCCTGCACGGTCACGATCCCGACGAGCTTCAGGGTGCGGCTCTGCTTCGGCAGCAGCACCCGGACCGGGTCGCCCACGTCGAGCTTCCCGGCCCGCGCCACATGCCGGGTCACGGCGACCTCGCCGTCCGCGGCGGGCGCCCGGCCCGACTCCAGGTGGTACGGGTTGAGCCGCTGGTCGGACGTCCACGGCCGCAGCGTCGTCCCGGCCCCGGCGGGCGGCAGGATCGCCTTGCCGCCGGACCCGTGCGCGGTCACCGGGACCATCGCGTCCCCGGCGACCGCCGCCACGCCCGGCCGCCCCGCGACCTTGCTCAGCGCGACCTGGCCGTCCGGCGTCGCGTACGGGTCGTCGGTGTCCACCGAGCCGCCCAGGACGAGCACGTCGGAGCGGGCGTACTCGCTGGCGTCGCTGCCCGACACCGCCTCCTGCGCCCGCAGCGTGAACTGCAGCGACCCCGCGATCAGCCCGATCGAGAACGCCGCCGCCAGCAGCGTGGCGGCCATCCGCATCCAGCCCTCGGCGAAGGAGCGGCGCGCGATCAGCCACATGGCGCTCAGCCCTCCATCCGGCGCATCACGTCGTGCACCTGGTCGATGGTGGGGGAGTGCAGCTCGCGCACGATCATGCCGTCGGCGAGGAACAGCACCCGGTCGGCGTGCGCGGCGGCCCCCGGGTCGTGCGTCACCATGATCACCGTCTGGCCGTAGGCGTCCACCGCGCGGCGCAGGAACCCCAGCACCTCGGCGCCCGACCGGGAGTCGAGGTTGCCGGTCGGCTCGTCGGCGAACAGCACCTCCGGCCGGGTCAGCAGCGCCCGCGCGACCGCGACCCGCTGCTGCTGCCCGCCCGACAGCTCGCTCGGCCGGTGCGCGAGGCGCCCGCGCAGCCCGAGCGCGTCCACGATCGTGTCGAACCACTCGCGGTCGGCGCGCCGGTTCCCGAGCCGCCCGGTCAGCCGGATGTTCTCCTCCGCCGTCAGCATCGGCAGCAGGTTGAACGACTGGAACACGAACCCGAGCCGGTCGCGGCGCAGCTTGGTCAGCCGGGTCCGCGACAGCCTGGTGATGTCCACGTCCCCGATCAGCACCGAGCCGGAGGTGACCGTGTCGAGCCCGGCCAGGCAGTGCAGGAACGTCGACTTGCCGGAGCCGGACGGCCCCATGATCGCGGTGAACCGGCCGCGCGGGAACGCCGCCGAGACACCGCGCAGCGCGGTCACCGCGTGCTCGCCCGCCCCGTAGGACTTGACGAGGTCGCGGGCCGCGGCGACATGGTCGTGGAGCTGCCCGGCAGGGGGTGCGGCGGATGTCTGGGTCATGCCCTCAAGACAACCGCCCGCGCCCCCTCGGGCACATTGGCGGAGCCTCCCCAGTCGATGCGGGGGAAGGCCCTACCTCCAGCGGCCCTCGGACCCTCAGCGGCCTTCGAACGCCGGCTGCTGCTTCTTCAGGAACGCCTCGGTCGCGTTGCGGTGGTCCTCGGTGTCGGCGCACTCGTCCTGCAGCTCCGCCTCCCGCTCCAGCGCGGATGCCAGGTCGTGGGTCGCCGCGTGGTCGAGGGCCGCCTTCACCGCCCCGTAGGCGACCGTCGGCCCGGCCGCGAGCCGCCGAGCCAGCTCCACCGCCGCCGGGGCCAGCTCGTCCGCCGGGACGACCCGGTTCACCAGGCCCAGCTCCAGCGCCTGCTCGGCCTTCACCGGCTCGCCGAGCAGCAGCAGCTCGGCCGCCTTCGCGCGGCCGACGAGGCGCTGCAGCGTCCACGACATGCCGCTGTCGGGCGCGAGGCCGATCCCGGTGAACGCGGTCGCGAAGCGCGCCTTGTCGGACGCGACGACCAGGTCGCAGGCGAACGCCAGCGCCGCGCCCGCGCCCGCCGCGACGCCGTTCACCGCCGCCACCACGGGTTTGCGCATCCCGGCCAGCGCCAGCACGATCGGGTTGTAGTGCTCGCGGACGGTGCCGTCCAGCCCCTTCCCGGCGGCGAGGTTGTCGGCGTGCTCCCGCAGGTCCTGGCCCGCGCAGAAGGCCCGTCCCGCGCCGGTGAGCACCACCGCGCGGGCCGCCTGGTCGGCGGCGGCGCGCACCACCGTCGCGCGCAGCAGCTCCTTCATCTCGGCCGTCAGCGAGTTCATCCCGTCGGGGCGGTTGAGTGTGATGGTCCCCACACCGTCGGTCACGTCGTACAGCACGGTCTCAGACATCAGCGTCCTCCCGGTTCTCCCGCAGATCTTCCCATCTTCCGATCTGGAGGCTGATCGTTACCACTTCGCGCCCGGAAGACGAGATAATGGACCACTACTGATGACGCGGATGCGACACGCGGCCACGCGGCCAACGGTGTGCGAGGCCGCGGCCCTGACGCAGGAAGGGGAAGCACGCATGGCGGCGATGAAGCCGCGGACGGGAGACGGTCCGCTCGAAGTGACCAAGGAGGGACGCGGAATCGTCATGCGGGTCCCCCTCGAAGGCGGGGGCCGCCTCGTGGTCGAGCTCTCCGCCGACGAGGCCAAGGAGCTCGGCGAGGCGATCAAGGGCGTCGTGGGCTGACGGCGCACCGCTCCCGCCCTTTCTGGTGACGGTCCCGGCGACGACGCCGGGGCCCTTGCCATTTCCGCACGCGAACGTCCAGATCAGGGGGACCAGCACCATGCCCATCGAGACCCGCGTCCAGGGCGCCGGCGGCACCGTGTCGCAGACGGCCGCCGACCTCGGCGCCGAGGCGGTGGCGGTACCGGTCCGCAAGGGCCCCGTCGCGCCCGCGGCCGAGGTCGCCGGGGCGCTGCCCTTCACGCTGGACGAACTGCTCGCGCTGCACAAGGCCAAGGGCGAGCCGGGCGAGATCACCGCGACCCAGGTCCGCATCGGAGACCAGGTCCGGGAGCTGCTGCTGTACGGGGTGGGCGACGCGGCCCCGGCCGACCTGCGCAGGGCCGGGGCCGCGCTGGCCCGCCGCGGCAGGGGCCGCGCGGCGCTCGTCGCCGGCGTGCCCGCCGGCGACCTCGCCGCGTTCGTCGAGGGCGCGCTGCTCGCGTCCTACGAGTTCAAGATCGGCGCGCCGCCCGCCCGGAAGGCGCTCGGCACCCTCGCCGTGCTGACCGAGGCCGGGCCCGCGGCCGACGCCCCGGCGATCGAGCGCGGCACCGCGCGGGCGCGGGCGACCGCGCTGGCCCGCGACCTCACCAACACGCCCGCCGCCGAGAAGGACCCGTCCTGGCTCGCGGCGCGGGCCGAGCAGGCCGCCGCCGAGGCCGGGCTCACCGTCCGGGTCCGCGGTGAGAAGGAGCTGGCCGAGGGCGGCTTCGGCGGGCTGCTCGCCGTCGGCTCCGGGTCCGCCCGCCCGCCCCGGCTGATCGAGCTCTCCTACGTGCCGGACGAGCCCGTAGGCCGGCACATCGTCCTCGTCGGCAAGGGCATCACGTTCGACAGCGGCGGCCTTTCGCTGAAGCCGAACGAGGGCATGAAGACGATGAAGACCGACATGGCCGGCGGCGCCGCGGTCATCGCCGTCATGAGCGCGCTGCGCGGCCTCGGCGTCCGCGCCCGCGTCACCGGCCTGGTCGCCGCGGCGGAGAACATGCCGTCCGGGTCGTCGATGCGCCCCGGCGACGTGATCACCCACTTCGGCGGAAAGACCTCCGAGATGCTGAACGCCGACGCCGAGGGCCGGCTCGTCCTCGCCGACGCGCTCGCCTACGCCGCCGCCGAACTCGCCCCCGACGCCGTCGTGGACGTCGCGACCCTCACCGGCGCCGCGAAGGTCGCGCTCGGCCTGCGGCACGCGGCGCTGTTCGCCACCGACGACGACCTCGCCGCCGCGCTCACCCGGGCCGGGACGGCGGCGGGCGAGCCGGTGTGGCGGATGCCGCTGACGGCCGACTACCGCGCCGCGATCGACTCCGACCTCGCCGACGTCGCCAACATCGGGCGCGGCGGCTACGGCGCCGGCGCCACCACGGCCGCGCTGTTCCTGCGCGAGTTCGCGGGCGACCGCCCCTGGGCGCACCTCGACATCGCCGGCCCGGGCCGCGCCACCGCCGACGACGCCGAGATCACCCGCGGCGCGACCGGCTACGGCGTCCGGCTGCTGCTCGACTGGCTGACGGCCTGACCGGCGGGCCGCCGGTCACTTCGTCCGGCGGTCCACCACCGGGACGCGGCGCCGCCGCCGGGCCTCCTTGACGATCTCGGGGAGCGCCGCGTCCCAGCCCGCCTCCACGGCGAAGCACCACGGCGCGGCCGCCGCCGTCGCGGGCACGTCCCGCATCGTCAGCGCCACCAGGGCCGGCCGCTCCGACGTGCGCGCCATCTCGGCCAGCTCCGCGGTCGGCAGGAACACCACGTAGTCCTGCTCGCCCCGCCGGGTGCCTGGCACGCCCCGCCGCAGCGCCGCGATCGCGGCCACCTCGTCCCACGGCAGCGACCGCCCGGCCGAGCGCGGCAGCGGCCAGCGCGCCGGGCGCCGCACCGCGTCGCCGTCCAGCTCCAGCACGGGACGGCGCGCCAGCATCGCGCCCGCCGACACCAGCAGGCCCGCCCCGAACAGCGCGATCCCCGTCGCGCCGAGCACCATGAAGGTGACGCCGGCCACGCTCGTCCCGCGCACCGCGCCGCCCGTGACGAACGCCACGGACGCCGCGAACAGGATCGCGAACGCCACCAGCTGCCAGACCCCGCGCCACGTCACCCGGTCGCGCACCGAGAACAGCTCGCGCGTCTCGGCCGCCTCCACAACCTGATCGTCTGCCGCCATCGGTCGTCCTTTCAGGGGAGCCCAACCCGCCGTGTCATTGCCTGGGGGCGACCCCCAGACCCCCGATGGGGCTGACCGCTGCCCTCCGCTCCGCTGGAGCTCCGCTCCAGGCATCGGTCAGCCGCGCTTCACCGCGCACAGAAGGCCGTCGCCGACCGGGATCAGGAGGGGGACGAGGCGCTCGTCCTCGCGGATCATGCGGTGCACCTCGCGGATCGCCTCGGTGTCGGGGTCGCGGACGGCGGAGTCGGCGACCCGGTCGTGCCACAGCGCGTTGTCGAACGCGACCGCGCCGCCGGGGCGGAGCAGGCGCAGCGCGTCCGTCAGGTACTCGGGGTACTCCCGCTTGTCGGCGTCGCAGAAGACCATGTCGTAGGCGCCGTCGGTGAGCCGGGGCAGCACCTCCAGCGCCGGGCCGGTGATCATCCGGGTGCGGAAGCCGGACAGCCCCGCCTCGCGGTAGGCGATCTTCGCCAGCCGCTGGTTCTCGGGCTCGATGTCCACGCTCGTCAGCACCGCGTCCTTGGGCATCCCGCGCATCAGCCAGACGCCGGAGACCCCGCAGCCGGAGCCGACCTCGACGACCGTCCGGGCGCCGAGCAGCGTCGCGAGGAAGCGCAGCGCCGCGCCGCCGGCCGGGCCGATCGGCGTCGCGCCGACCTCCGCGCCGCGCCGCCGGGCGGCGCGCAGCGGTTCGTCTTCGGGGAGGAAATCCTCCACGTAGGCCCGGGTGGCCTGAATGGCGTCGATGGCTGCCTCCTCGCGGGACCCCCGCATGCCTCATGCTGGAAAGACCATATCGTTGACAGGGAACCGACCGGAGTTTCCGCGCGTTGTAACGAGTGAAAGCAGAAGCACGCAGTAAGTCACGAGCACTCAGCAGTTGGTTCAGCAACCGCCCCAGCCCAGGCGAGACCGTGCCGTTCCAAGGCGAGAACCTTGGCTCACGAGAGAGGAACAGCCCGGCACCATGGGAGTCGCAGCACTCAGTTTCAGAAGCGCTGTGGGGGTCGGCGCCAGGCAGGGGCTTGGGAACGCCGCTCGCACTCGAGAGAACGCCCCCGAGGCCGAGTGGGCGCCGCCGTCCTGGGACGAGGTCGTCCGCGAGCACTCGGCCCGCGTCTACCGGCTCGCCTACCGGCTGACCGGTAACCAGCACGACGCCGAGGACCTCACCCAGGAGGTCTTCGTCCGCGTGTTCCGTTCGCTGTCGAACTACACGCCGGGCACGTTCGAAGGCTGGCTGCACCGCATCACCACGAACCTGTTCCTCGACATGGCGCGGCGCCGCCAGCGCATCCGCTTCGAGGGGCTCGCCGACGACGCCGCCGAACGCCTCCAGGGCCGCGAGCCGACCCCGGCGCAGGCGTTCGACGACACCAACTTCGACGCCGACGTCCAGGCCGCCCTCGACGCGCTGGCCCCCGAGTACCGCGCGGCCGTGGTGCTGTGCGACATCGAGGGGCTGTCCTACGAGGAGATCTCGGCCACGCTCGGCGTCAAGCTCGGGACCGTCCGCAGCCGCATCCACCGGGGGCGGGCGCAGCTGCGCGCGGCGCTGGAGCACCGCGCGCCGACGCGGCGCCGGCCCGGCACGAGGAACGACTACCAGGCGGCCGCCGAGGCGCGCACCGCCGCGGCCGGCGAGGCGCCGGGGGGCGCGCACGCGGCGGCCGCGCAGGCGCTGCCGGACGGGGCGTAAAGCCGTACTTATCGCGCGCGGGGCGGGACCGCGCGCCTGATCGAACGGAATCGACGGAGGCGGCGTGAGTTGTCTGGGGGAGCGTCTGACCGCTCTGGTCGACGAGGAGCTGGGGCATGAGGAGCGCGACCGCGTCCTGTCCCACCTCGCCGGATGCGCCCAGTGCCGGGACGAGGTCGCCGAGCTGCGCAAGGTCAAGCGGCGGCTGCGGGGGCTGTCCGCCGGCCCCGCCGCGGCCGGCGCCGACGACCTGCCGACCCCCGACTTCCTGAACCGGCTGCGCGCCATGCCGGCGCCCGCCGGTCCCCCGCCGGCCGAGCCGCCGGGGCGGCCCGCCGCCGAGGCACCGCCCGCGCGTCCGGCCCGGCCGCTGCGATCACCGGCCCGCCCGTCCCGGACGTCCCCCGCCGGGCGCCCGCGCGACACCCGCCCGCCCGGCCGCGCCACCGCCGTCCAGGTGCACCCCCGGCGCCGCTACCTGGTCGTCGGCGCCGCCACGCTCTTCCTCGGCCTGGGCACCGCCTCCTACATCGCCGGCGGCGAGCAGGACCAGCCCGCCGTCACGCCCGCGTTCGACCGGTTCGCCGTCGAGCACGCGCTGACCTCCGGCGACGCGCCGATGACCGACCCGCTCACCGACCCGGTCTACCAGGTCCAGGTCTCCCCGGGGCCGTGACCGCGCCGGCCGCGACCCGCACGGGGGGCGGCACCGGGCGGGGCAGGCGCTGCGCGGCCCTGGCCGGCGGGCTCGCGGGGGCGCTCGCCCTCGCCGTGCTGCTGTCCGGCGACCCGGCCGCCGCGCGCCGCGTCCGCAGCGACCCGGGCGCCGTGGGGCTGCTGCGCGCCGCCGCCGACGCCGCCCGCCGCGTCCCGTACGAGGGCAGCCGCTTCCTCACCACGTGGAACCGCAGCCGGTCCGCCACGTCCCGCGTCACCGTCGCGCACCGGCCCGGCGAGGGCATCCGGTACCGGTCCGCGGCCGGCTCCGGGACCGGCCACCGGCCCGAGTCCGCCGCCGGCGACAGCACCGGCTTCAGCCCGGAGACCCTGGCGCTGCTCACCCGCAACTACTCGGTGGTGCGGGCGGCGGACGGGATGGTCTGCGGCCGCCGGGCCCGCGTCGTCGAGGCCCGCCGCCCGGACGGCACCCCGGCCGGGCGCTTCTGGATCGACCGCGAGACCGGGCTGATGCTGCACCGCGAGCTGATCGACGCGACCGGGCGCCCGGTGGTCGTCACGGGGTTCACCGAGATCAGCTTCACGATGCCGCCGCCGGAGCCGCCCGTGCGGGCGACGCCCCGGGGCGGGCTGCTGCGCTTCCCCGGGTCTAGCGCGGGCGACGCCCCCGAGGAGGCCGCAGCGGACGCGTGGGGCGAGCCCATGGACGCCCCCGGGATCGCGGGGCTCCGCGACCGCGGCTGGCCTGTCCCGGCCGACCTGCCCGGCCGGCTCACCCTCTTCGACGTGCGCCGCGAGAAGGACGGCGGGTCCGTCCACCTCAGCTACTCCGACGGTCTCGCCGCCGTCTCGGTGTTCGTGCAGCGCGGCGCGCTGGACGAGAGCGGGATGTCCGGCTGGCAGAAGACCGTCCGCCGGGGCCGGACGGTGTACCGCCGCGAGGCGCTGCGGCGCTGGGCCGTGTCCGCCGGGAAGGGGTACGTCTACACCGTGCTCACCGACGCGCCGCAGAGCACGGCGGAGGCCGTCGCCGTCAACATGCCGCGCGGCGGCGCCGACACGTTCTGGAAGCGGCTGTCGCGGGGCACCCGGCGCCTTGTGTCGGCGGCGAATCCCTTCGGCTGACCCGGGATGAGCGCGCGCCTGATAGGTCTTATGCTCGCCACATGCCTTTCGGGGCAGCATGAGCACGGATGACGAGGACCATGCTCGGTAGGAGAGATGGGGATGACGGAAGACAACCGCGGGCCGGTCAGGGCGGCGGCGGAGGACGACGAGGTCGCCTCCGGCCAGGAGCCTGAGCGGCAGGAGGCGGCGGCTCCTCCCGAGACGGTGACCGACCAGGAGATCCCCCTGGAGGCGCCGGCGGACGACGCCGAGCCGGCCGACGACGTGCCGGCCGCCGACACCGAGCCCGGCCGCGAGCCCGGCATCGAGGGCGACCGGCTGGTGGCCGGGGGCTTCGCGCCCCCGGACTCGCTCGTCGCCCCGCCGGACACCAGCGAGGACGTGCTCGCCGGCGGCGGGCCGGCCGGCATGGCGCCGCAGGAGGTGCCGCTGCAGGACGTCCCGCCGCGGGACATGCCGCAGCCCCCGCCGCCCGTCGCGCTCGACAAGGGCCCCGTGGAGGACGACCGGCCGCGGCCCGGGTTCGTCCCCCACAACCAGGACCCGCGCGCCGCGCAGGGCGGCCCGTACGGCGGCTGGCCGCAGCAGTCCCACCAGGGCCCGCCGCCGCCCGCGGACGGCCGGCCGCCGCTGGCGCCGCCGCCCGCGCCGATGGGCCCGCCGCCCGGCGGGCCCGGCCCGCGCCCGATGGCGGGCTACGGGATGCCGCCCGGCGGCACCGGCCCCAACTGGGCGCCGGTGCCCGCGATGCCGCCGTCCTCGCGCGGCGGCCCCGGCCTCGGGCTGCTCGCCGTCGTCGCGCTGATCGTCGCGCTGGTGGCGGGCGCGCTCGGCGCCGGGATCGGCGTCATCGCCACCAACGGCGACGACGGCGGCTCGGTGAGCCTCGGCGGCAGCAACAGCAGCGACGGCAAGGTGCAGGCCCGCCCGCCGGACTCGGTCGCCGGCGTCGCGCAGCGGGTGCTGCCGAGCGTCGTGATGATCCGCGTGCGGTCCGCGCAGGGCGAGGTCGGCGGCACCGGCTTCATCGTGAACGGCGGCTACGTCGTCACCAACAACCACGTCGTCGCCGGCGCGGGCGGCGGGCAGATCCAGATCGTGTTCAACGACAAGAAGACGCTGCCCGCGACCGTCAAGGGCGCCGACTCGAGCTCGGACGTCGCCGTCCTCAAGCCGGAGGGGCAGCACTCGCTGCCGCCGCTGCCGCTCGGCGACTCCAGCAAGATCGCCGTCGGCGACCCGGTGATCGCGATCGGCTCGCCGCTCGGCCTGCAGGGCTCGGTCACCACCGGCATCGTCAGCTCGCTGAACCGGGCCGTGCCCACGCAGGGCGAGGGCGGCGGCGACGCGTCCTACCTGAACGCGATCCAGACCGACGCGGCGATCAACCCCGGCAACTCCGGCGGCCCGCTGGTGGACGGCAAGGGCCGCGTGATCGGCATCAACACCGCGATCGCGACGCTCGGCGGCCAGACGCTCGGCGGGGAGACCCCGAGCGGCAACATCGGCCTCGGCTTCGCGATCCCGATCAACCAGGGCAAGCGGATCGCCGAGGAGATCATCCGCACCGGCTCCGTCCGCCAGGCCAAGCTCGGCGTGTTCCCGGACCCGCGCTACCAGGACGGCGGCGCGCGGATCATGACCCAGCAGGTCAACGGGCAGAACCCGGTGATCAAGGGCGGTCCGGCGGACAAGGCGGGGCTTAAGCCCGGCGACGTGATCACCAAGGTCGACGGCCGGCCGATCGAGGACGCCACCGACCTGATCGCGCAGATCCGCAGCCGGGCCCCCGGCGACCGGATCACCGTCACCTACGAGCGCGGCGGCAAGGAGGCCAACGTCCAGGTGACCCTCGGCGCCGAGTAGCGCGCCGTCAGAGGCAGAGGTCCGGTTCGTCCGGTCTCGGGATACGCTGATGGGGCCGGTCCGCGCGGACCGGCCCCTGACGGCTTGTGGAGGACGGGTTGTTCGACGTCGGACTCGGTGAGATGGCGGTGCTCGTCGTCCTCGCCCTGGTCATCTTCGGGGACAAACTGCCGCAGGTCGCCGGGCAGGCCGGCCGCATGCTCCGGCAGTTCCGGCAGATGGCCGACAGCGCCAAGGCCGATCTGCAGGAGGGGCTCGGGCCGGAGTTCAAGGACTTCGACATCAACGACCTGAACCCGAAGACGTTCGTCCGCAAGCACCTGTTCGAGGACGAGGACGGCACCCCGACCGCCAACGGCACCGGCCTCTTCGACGACGACCCGTCCTACGCGACGACGACCGGCGCCCTCCCAGCAGGCGAACGCCCCCCCTTTGACCCTGAAGCGACTTAGCCCAGGGGGGCGACCCCCTGGAACCCCCGTCAGCGGACGAGAGGCTGTTTCCCGAGCCGCTGGCGCGTCTCGGGAAACAGCCTCTCGTCCGGCGGGTCGGGCGGCCTCCGGGCGCTAGGGCGCCCTCCGGCCGCCCGACCCGTGTTGTGTCGGTTGGGCTTCGTGCTTTACCTACCCTTGGGGCTGATGCCCAGGGACATTCCGGCTAGGCCTCGGCTGCGGCCGGCCAGTTTGTCGGCGATGGTGCGGAGTTCCTTGGCGGCGCCGGCGTCCGGGTCGGAGAGGACGAGCGGGGTGCCGTTGTCGCCGCCCTCGCGCAGGCGCGGGTCGATCTGCACCTGGCCGAGCAGCGGGACGCGGGTCCCGAGGGTCTGGGTGAGGGCGTCCGCGACCGTCTGGCCGCCGCCCTCGCCGAAGATGTGCTGCTGCTCGCCGCAGTGCGGGCACGCCAGGTAGGACATGTTCTCGATCACGCCGACGACCTGCTGGTGCGTCTGCGCGGCGATCGCGCCGGCCCGCTCGGCGACCTCGGCGGCGGCCTGCTGCGGGGTGGTGACGACGAGGATCTCCGCGGACGGCAGCAGCTGCGCGACGGAGATCGCGATGTCGCCGGTGCCGGGCGGCAGGTCCATCAGCAGGATGTCGAGGTCGCCCCAGTAGACGTCCGCGAGGAACTGCTGGAGCGCCCGGTGCAGCATCGGCCCGCGCCACACGACCGGCTGGTTCCCGGCGGTGAACATGCCGACCGAGATCACCTTCACGGCGTGCGCGGACGGCGGCATGATCATGTCTTCGACCTTGGTGGGCGGGGTGTCCACGCCCAGCATCCGCGGCACCGAGTGGCCGTAGATGTCGGCGTCCACGACCCCGACCTTGCGGCCCTGCGCGGCCAGCGCGGCGGCGAGGTTCACCGTCACCGACGACTTGCCGACGCCGCCCTTGCCGCTCGCGACCGCGTACACCTTGGTCAGCGAGTTCGGCTTGGCGAAGGGGATCTCCTTGGCGGGCTGCCCGCCGCGCAGCTTGGTCTGCAGGTCCTTGCGCTGCTCCTCGCTCATCACGTCCAGCTCGACCTGGACCGAGGTGACCCCGTCGAGACGGGTGACGGCCTCCGTGACGCGTTTGGTGATGGTGTCCTTCATCGGACATCCGGCCACGGTCAGGTAGACGCCGACGCGGACCGTGCCGTCCGCCTCGATGTCGACGCTCTTGACCATGTCGAGCTCGGTGATGGGCTTGTGGATCTCAGGATCGTTCACCGTGGCGAGAGCCTCGGTCACCCGCTCGGTCGTCAACTGGGAGGCCATGCGTCCATGGTATGAACCCCGGGGCCCGTTCCGTTAATCAGGGTGTCCGTCCTCACACGCCGGGTGCGTCTCCATCGCGCGGGGGCCTCACCGGCCGTAACATCGGTGCGGTGACCACCGGAACCCTCCCGGCCGCCGAGCCGGCCGTCTGGCGGACCATGCTGCGGGCCCAGGCGCGGATCTCCCGCCGCCTCCAGGCCGACCTGCTGGCCCGCCACGGCCTCGCCCTCGCCTCCTACGACGTGCTCCTGCACCTCGGCGAGGCGCCGGACGGGCGGCTGCGGATGAACGACCTCGCCGACCGCGTGCTGCTGTCGCGCAGCGGCCTGACCCGGCTGGTCGACCGGATGCAGCGCGACGGGCTGGTGGTGCGGCAGTCCTGCGCCGACGACGCCCGCGGCCTGTTCGCCGTCCTCACCGCCGCCGGGCGCGACCGGCTCGCCGACGCCACCCCCACCTACCGGCAGGGCGTCCGCGACTACCTGCTCAGCCGGCTGGACGAGCCCGACCTGCGCACCCTGGAGGACATCCTCGGCAAGCTCGCCGACGAGCAGGTCCCCGCCCGGGCGGCTAGCGGACCTTCTCCTTGGCGTCCATCTCCTTGAGGATCTGCTGGAGCTCCGAGCGCAGGAAGTCGCGGGTGACGACCTCGTTCAGCGCGACCCGCAGCCCGGCGATCTCCCGCGTCAGGTACTCGGTGTCGGCGATGCCGCGGTCGCCGCGGGCCCGGTCCTGCTCGTACTGGACGCGGTCCCGGTCGTCCTGCCGGTTCTGGGCGAGCAGGATCAGCGGCGCCGCGTAGGACGCCTGCAGCGACAGCATCAGCGTCAGGAAGATGAACGGGTACGGGTCGAACTTCAGCGCGGACGGCGCGAGCAGGTTCCACACGATCCAGACGGTGACGAAGACGGTCATGTAGACCAGGAACCGGGCCGTGCCGAGGAACCGGGCGATCCGCTCCGACAGCCGCCCGAACGACTCGGGGTCGTAGTGGATCCGCGGCAGCAGCGTGCGGCGCACCTCCCGCGGCTGGTCCAGGCGCCCGGTCATCGGCCGTGTCGTCATCATGTGGTCCCCCGGAGTGCCTCTTCCTCGGGGTCGGCGGACCCCTCGGCGGCGGCGTCCATCACGCTCTCGCGCCAGTCCTCGGGCAGCAGGTGGTCGAGGACGTCGTCGATCGTCACCGCGCCGAGCAGGTGCCCGTTCTCGTCCACGACGGCGCCGGCGACGAGGTTGTAGGTGGCCAGGAACATCGCGACGGCCTCCAGCGACATCGTGGGGCGCAGCGGGTCGAGCTCGGCGTCCACGATCCCGCTGACCAGCGTCGGCGGCGGCTCGCGCAGCAGCTTCTGGAAGTGCACGGTGCCGAGGTACTGGCCGGTCGGCGTCGCGGTCGGCGGCCGGCACACGTACACCTGCGCGGCCAGCGCCGGGTTCAGGTCGGGGCGGCGGATCAGCGCGAGCGCCTCGGCGACCGTCGCGTCCGGCGGGACGATCACCGGGTCGCTGGTCATCAGCCCGCCGGCCGACTCGTCGGGGTAGGTGAGCAGCCGCCGCACCGGCGCCGCGTCCTGCGGCTCCATCAGCGTCAGCAGCCGCTCCCGCTGCTCGGCGGGCAGCTCGCCGAGCAGGTCCGCCGCGTCGTCGGGCCCCATCGCCTCCAGCACGTCGGCGGCCCGCTCCACGCCGAGGTCGCCGAGGATCTCGACCTGGTCGTCCTCGGGCAGCTCCTCCAGGACGTCGGCGAGCCGCTCGTCGTCCAGCGCGACCGCGACCTCCGCGCGCCGCTTCGGCGGCAGCTCGTGCACGATGTTGGCGAGGTCGGCGGGCTTCATCCGCTCGAACGCGGCGATCAGCCCGGCGGCGCCCTGCCCGTGCTCGACGGCGGAGAACCCCTCCACGGCGTCCCAGTCGACGATCAGGCTCTCCCCGCGCTTGCGCAGGCCGCGGCCGGTGCGGCGGCGGACGGCGACCTTGGCGACCAGCCAGTCGCGGGTGCGGGTGGGCTCCATCGCCACGTCCACCACGGAGACCGGCTCGCCGGAGTCGCAGAACCGGACGGTGCGGTCCAGCATCTCGGCGATGGCCAGGGTCTCCGACTCGCGCTTCTGGAACCGGCGCATGTTCAGCCGGCCGTCGAAGATGATCGCGTCCGCCTCGATCACCGTCACCCGGGTGATCGGCAGGAACACCGTCCGCCGCGGCGCGACCTCCACCACCAGCCCGAGCACCCGCGGCGGCCGCGGCGCCAGCCGCAGCGCGACCACCACATCGCGGACCCGGCCGACCTGGTCCCCGGCCGGGTCGAACACCGCGATGCCCGCGAGCCGGGCGATGAACACCCGCGTCGGAGCCGCACTCATGGGCAGGACACTACCCATGATCGCCCGGTCGATCCGGACTCGGGACGCACACCGGACGCTTACGGCGAGGAGTGTCACATCTCGGGCTCTCGTCCCGTCCTAGCCGACGTGAAAGAGTTGACGATGATGAGCGACGCTTTCGTGGAGCACCGCAGCCTGCTGTTCGCGGTGGCGTACCGGATGCTGGGCACGGCCGCCGACGCCGAGGACGCCGTGCAGGACGCCTGGCTGCGCTGGTCCGCCGCGGACCGCTCCGACGTGGCCGACCCGAAGGCCTACCTCGTCCGGATCACCACCAACGTGGCGCTGGACCGGCTCCGCTCCGCGCAGGCCCGCCGCGAGACCTATGTCGGGCCGTGGCTGCCGGAGCCGATGCTGACGTCGCCGGACGTCGCCGAGGACGCCGAGCTGGCGGAGTCGGTGTCGATGGCGATGCTGGTCGTCCTGGAGACGCTGAGCCCCCTGGAGCGGGCCGTCTTCGTCCTCAAGGAGGTCTTCGGCTACCCGTACGCGGAGATCGCGCGGGCGCTGGACCGGTCGGAGGCGTCCGTGCGGCAGCTCGGGACCCGCGCCCGCAAGCACGTGCAGGCCCGGCGGCCCCGCTTCGAGGCCGGTGGCCCCGACCGGCGCGCCGTGACCGAGCGGTTCTTCGACGCGGTGATCGGCGGCGACATCAACCGCTTCATGGAGGTCCTCGCCCCGGACGTCGCGCTGTGGTCGGACGGCGGCGGCAAGGTCCGCGCCCCGCGCCGGGTCATCTTCGGCGCGGAGAAGGTCGGCCGCTTCTTCGGCGCGGTCTCCCAGCAGAGCTACCAGGGCATCGAGCCCGCGGACATGCGGTTCGACCGGGTCGAGCTGAACGGCGAGCCCGCGGTCGTCGTGTCCGGCCCGGCCGGCCCGATCAGCGCGTTCACCGCCGACGTCGACGCCGACGGCCGGATCCAGGCCATCCACCTGGTCGCCAACCCGGACAAGCTGCGCGCCCTCGCGGAGGGCCGCCGGCTGGAGATGTGACCGCGGGGCTCGGCGCCCGTCAGCGGTCGATCCGGCGGCGCTTGCCGCCGACCATGCGCGGCGGCGGGCCGGCGGTCGTCGCCGGGGTCGGCACCGGCCGCACCGCCGCGTACCCGTCCGCCGCCGTCTCGACCTCCTCGACGGGGGTCAGCCGGACGATCCACGACTCGGTCGCCCACGTCTCCACCTGGCCCTCGTGGGTGCGGGCGTTCAGGCGCTCCTTGGCGATGACCGGCGTCACGGCGTCCCACAGCTCGGTGCCGGGCTCGACGACCTCGGCGTCGGCGGTGAACGAGACCAGCCGGCCGCCCTTGTCCTTGCTGCGCAGGATCACCGTGACCCGGTCGGCCTCCGGCAGGCCCGGCAGCGGCTGCTCGCCCTCGCCGCCGGTCAGCACGTAGGCGGA
The DNA here is from genome assembly GCF_013364275.1 of Actinomadura sp. NAK00032. NCBI lineage: Bacteria > Bacillati > Actinomycetota > Actinomycetes > Streptosporangiales > Thermomonosporaceae > Actinomadura > Actinomadura sp. NAK00032. The sequence continues at coordinate 2,157,726 of NZ_CP054932.1, forward strand.
GCCGTCGTGCCACACGTGCCAGGCGGCCCGCGGCTGCGGCAGGCCGGGCAGGTCGAGCCACAGCAGCCCGGACTTCTTGGCCGCCTCCTCCACCAGCGCCCTGTTCAGACCCATGCCGGAAGGGTCTCACACCCGCTGGATAGCATCCGGGCCATGCGCTCTCGCCGTACCACCCTCGCCGTCCCGGGCAGCAATCCCCGCTTCATCGAGAAGGCGCAGGGGCTGCCCGCCGACGAGATCTTCCTCGACCTGGAGGACGCCGTCGCGCCGTCGGCCAAGCAGGACGCCCGCTCGACCGTCGTCGCCGCGCTCACCGGCGGCGACTGGTCCGGCAAGACCCGGGTGGTGCGCGTCAACGACCTCGACACCCCGTGGGCCTACCGGGACGTGATCGAGGTCGTCGAGGGCGCCGGCGCCCACCTCGACGCGATCATGCTGCCGAAGGTGTCGGACGCGACCCACGTCCAGTGGCTCGACCGGCTGCTCACCCAGATCGAGCGGGCCACCGGCCTGCCGGCGGGCGGCATCGGCATCGAGGCGCAGATCGAGGACGCCCGCGGCCTGACGCACATCGACGCGATCGCCGCGTCCTCGCCGCGGCTGGAGACCCTCGTCCTCGGGCCCGGCGACCTCATGGCGTCCCTCAACATGAAGACGCTCGTGGTGGGGGAGCAGCCGCCCGGCTACACCGAGGGCGACGCCTACCACCACATCCTCATGCGGATCCTGATCGCCGCCCGCGCCCACGACCTCCAGGCCATCGACGGCCCCTACTTCAACGTCCGCGACGTGGACGCGTTCACGCGGGTCGCGCGGCGCTCGGCCGCGCTCGGCTTCGACGGCAAGTGGGTGCTGCACCCGTCGCAGATCGACGCCGGGAACGCGGTGTTCTCCCCGGCGCAGGACGACTACGACCACGCCGAACTGATCCTCGACGCCTACGACCACGCGCTGGGCGAGGGCCGGGGCGCGGCCCGGCTCGGCGACGAGATGATCGACGAGGCGTCCCGGAAGATGGCGCTCGTCATCGCCGCCAAGGGACGCGCCGCCGGGCTGGCCCGCACGAAGCGCTTCGACCCCGCCGGGAACTGACGCCCCGTACGATTCGTCCACACGTACGCGAAAGTCAACGGGAGGGGTCGAGCGTTGTCAGAACCTGGGGAGACCAACGGCTGGGCACCCCTGGACCCCGCCCCTCCAGGCCCTGCCCCCGACCCCGTCGCGCCGGAGCCGCCCGTCCCGGCGCAGCCCCCGCAACAGGCACAGCAGCGGCCGTACGAGGCCGGCGGCGCCCAGGGGTACGCGCCCGGCATGCCCTACTGGCCCGGGGCGCCGGCGCAGCCGGACGGCTGGGGCCAGGCGTACGGAACCGGCCAGTACCCGGCCCCGCCATACGGGGCGTACGGGCCCGGCGCGTACTACGGGCCCGCGTACGGCATGCCCCCCGCCAAGCGGTCGTGGACGGTGTCCCTGCCGCCCGGCAGGCCGTACCACCAGGCCGCCCGGAACGAGGTGCACCAGTGGTGGCGCCCGCTGGCGGGCAGCATCGCGATCCTCCTGGTGGGGATGGCCGGCATGCTCGGGCTGGTGATCGCCGGGATGGTCGTCAAGGCGGTGGCGACCGGAGAGGTCACCGAGCCCACCGCGGACGGCACCGACTCGATCTTCGGCAACACCACCGCCGACGTCGTGTACAACCTGGCGGCGCTCGCCCTGTTCCTGCCCGTGGTCTTCGGGGCGGCGTGGCTGATCCAGCGGCGGCGGCCCGGCACCCTGTCATCGGTCGCGGGACGGCTGCGGTGGCGCTGGATGCTGCTGTGCTGCGGCCTGGCGATCGCGTTCTGCGTCGTGTCCTACGGGACGTCGATCGTGGCGGGGATCGCGCTGGACGACCAGTCCGGCGGCGACGAGCACTGGGTCGGCTGGGGCGAGTTCCTGCTCCCGGCGGTCCTGATCGTCCTGCTGGTGCCGTTCCAGGCGGCGGCGGAGGAGTACGTGTTCCGCGGCTGGCTGCTCCAGGCCGTGGGCGCGTGCACGCTGGAGAACGCCAGGGGCCCGGTGGGGCGGGCGTTCAGCGCGGTGTTCCGCACTCCCTGGCCCGGCATCGTGCTGGGGTCCGCGCTGTTCACGGCCGGGCACGGCTACACGAGCTGGGGCATCGCCGACATCTTCCTGTTCGGCGCGATCGCGGGGTGGATGACGGTGCGGACGGGCGGTCTGGAGGCCGGCATCGCCCTGCACGTGTTCAACAACCTGATGGCGTTCCTCCTCCCGGCGGCGGTCGGGAAGCTCGACATGGAGCAGGGCAGCGTGCCCTGGCAGGTCGTCCTGGCGGACGTCATCCCCATCGCGCTCTACGCGGCGGTGGTGGTGCTGCTGGCGCGGCGCATGCGGGTGCAGAAGCGCACGGGGGAGGACGAGGTCCCGACCACGCCGCGGCCCGAGCCGCTGCCGGTGCCGTAGTTCAGAGGACGCCCCACTCCGCCAGCGCGTCGAGCAGCCCCGGCGTGACCGGGAGACCGGCGAGGTCGTCCGGACGCACCCAGGCCACGTCGTCGGCGTCGTCGCCCGCGCGGAGCGTCCCGCCCGTGACGGTGGCCGCGTAGTCGTGGATCTCGAAGACGACGCCCGCGGGCCCGGGGCGCTCGACCGTCCCGGCGAGGGCGCCCACGGCGACGTCCAGGCCGGTCTCCTCCCTCAGTTCGCGCGCGACCGCGGCCGGGTCGTCCTCGCCGGGCTCGACCCGCCCGCCCGGAATGGACCACAGCCCCGCGCCGGGCGGACGCCCGCGCCGCACCAGCAGCAGCCGCCCGTCGCCGTCGCGCACGATCCCGCCCACGCACCGTGTTCTCATGGCTCCATTTTGTCCCCCCTTTTCCCGGTGGCGACCTGCGGCGACTTGACGGGGCGGGACGCCGCCGCGCAGTGTGGGTATCCATGAGGGCGGAGCCCATGTGCCCGCGCTGCGCGGGTCCGCTGAGCGCGCCGGGCCTCTGGTCGAGCGACTGGAGCTGCGGTGTGCACGGCGCCGTGCTGCCGCGGCAGCCGTCCCGGCGCCCCGGCCCGGACGGGCTGGCCGCCGTGCTGCGCGACGCGCGGGTCCCGGTCTGGACGCCCTGGCCCCTTCCGCCGGCCTGGCTCGTCACGGGATTCGCCACGGTCGGCGACGACCGCTCCGGCGCGCGCGCGACGGCCGTCGCCGTGTCCGGGCCGGGGCTGCTGCGCGGCCCCGCCGACATGGTGCTGATCGCCGAGGAGCCCGGCATCGGGCTCGGCGCCCACTACGCGGGGCTGGCGGGCTCCGATCCCGGCGAGGCGTTCAACGGGAGCCCGCCGCACGTGAAGCTGGACGTCAGCGGCCCCGCCGCGACGTGCGGCCGGTCGGTGCCCATGTGGGCGGTCGGCGACCGCCCCGACCGGGCCGTCTACGCCGGAGAGGCGATGGGGAACTGGCTGTGGGCGGTGCTGTGGCCCGCCGACGCGGGCGTCCTGATGCTGGAGAGCCAGAACCTCCTCGACCTGCGCGAACCGGGGATGGAGATCGACCTCCCCTACGGCGCCTACAGCCCCCGGCTCGACGACTGATGCGGGCGGGCTGCTGATGCGGATCGACCTGCACTGCCACAGCGACGCCTCCGACGGCACCCGGCCGCCCGCCGAGGTCGTCCGGCGGGCGCGGGCCCGGGAACTGGACGTCGTCGCGCTGACCGACCACGACACCGTCGCCGGATGGGACGCGGCGGCCGCCGCCGCGCCGGAGGGCCTGACGGTCGTTCCCGGCATCGAGCTGTCCTGCCAGGAGGGCGGCCGCAGCCTGCACCTGCTCGGCTACCTGTTCGACCCGGAGCACCCGGCGCTCGCCGCCGAGCTGGCCCGGATCTGCGACGACCGGGTGATCAGGGCGCGCACCATGGTCGACCGGCTCCGCGAGCTCGGCGTGGACGTCACCTGGGGCATGGTCCGGGCGCTCGCGCGCGGCGAGGCGGTCGGCCGCCCGCACATCGCGCGCGCCATGGTCGAGGCCGGCGTGATCAGGACGGCCGACGAGGCGTTCACGGCGGAGTGGATCGCGCAGGGCGGCCGCGCCTACGCCGAGCGCTACGCGCTGGACCCGGAGCAGGCGGTCCGGCTCGTCCGCGCGGCCGGGGGAGTGTGCGTGCTGGCGCACCCGCGCGCCCGCCGCCGCGGCTACGTGTTCGACGACGCGGTGATCGAGCGGCTGGCCGCCGCCGGGCTCGCCGGCGTCGAGACCGACCACCCCGACCACGGCCCGCGGGACCGCGCCCGGCTGCGCGACCTGGCCGCCGCGCTGGGCCTCGCCGCGACCGGGTCCAGCGACGACCACGGCGCGCTGACCGGCGACCGGCTCGGCGCGGAGACGACCGCGCCGGAGGCGTTCGAGCGGCTCGCCGCGGCCGCGTCCGGCGGTGATCTCCGTGTGCCGGAACGGGGCGGCGAAGCGCGGTAGGGTGCGTTGCGTGGACGCGCGCATCGAACAGGTGGTGACGTCGGGGAAGCTCACCCTGGACGACACCGAGTACGACGTCGAGAACAACACCTACATCGTCGGCGACGACGACGAGGTCATCGTGATCGACCCGGCGTACGACGCCGAGGCCATCCTCAAGGAGGTCGGCGACCGCGAGGTCATGGCCGTCATCCTGACCGACGGCAACGAGCACCGCCTCGCGGTGGTGCTCGAGGTCGCCGCCGCCGGAGAGGAGGACGAGGACGACTGGGCCCCCATCGCGATGCACCGCGCCGACCGGCTGCTGTGGCGCGATTACTTCGGCCGCCTCGCCAAGGAGGAGGAGGACGAGGACGACGCCAAGGCCCTCCGCTCCCTCGAACCCGACATCTGGCTGGAGGACGGCGGCGTCTTCGAGATCGGCGAGGCGCAGCTGGAGATCATGCACACCCCGGGCCACACGCCCGGCAGCGTCTGCGTGATCAGCGAGCAGCTCGGCGTGCTGTTCTCCGGCGACACCCTGCACCGCGGCCGGCCCGGCTCGATCGGCGGCGCCTACGAGGACCTGCGCAAGCAGCTCAACTCGATCGGCGCGCTGCTGACCCCGCTGCCGAAGGAGCTGAAGGTGCTGCCCGCGCAGGGCGAGGAGACCACCGTCGGCGACGAGGACGCCCGCTGGGAGACCTGGGGCTCGCTCGCCAACGAGTCCGACGACTGAGCGGCCGGGCATGGAGCAGCTGGGCTTCGAGGGGATGCCCCAGCGGCTGTACGCGTGCACGCCGTCGCGGTTGAACACCTGGCTGGACTGCCCGCGCCGGTACCGGATGACCTACCTGGACCGTCCGATGCCGCCGAAGGGCCCGCCGTGGGCGCACAACAGCGTCGGCGCGAGCGTGCACAACGCGCTGGCCGGCTGGTGGCGGCTGCCCGTCCGTGAGCGCACGCCCGAGGCCGCCGGGGCGCTGCTCGCCCGGGGCTGGCTGACCGACGGCTTCCGCGACGAGGCGCAGTCGGCGCAGTGGCGCGAGCGGGCCCGCGAGATGACCGAGCGCTACGCCGCCGGCCTCGACCCGTCCGACGAGCCGGTCGGGGTGGAGCGCACGGTCGCCACCCGCACCGACCGGATCGCCGTCTCCGGCCGCATCGACCGCCTCGACGCGCGCGGCCCCGAGCTGGTCGTCGTCGACTACAAGACGGGCCGGCACGTGCTCACCGCCGACGACGCCCGCGGCTCCCTCGCCCTGGCGATCTACGCGGTGGCGGCGTCGCGCGTCCTGCGCCGCCCGTGCCGCCGCGTCGAGCTGCACCACCTGCCGTCCGGCGAGGTCGCGGTGTGGGAGCACACCGACGAGTCGCTGGCCCGGCACATCCGCCGCGCGGAGCAGATCGCCGCCGAGGCCGCCGCGGCCGACGAGGCGTACCGCGGCCGGGTCCCGAAGCCGCGTCCGGGCGACCACGCCCCCCACGACGAGCTGTTCCCGCCGCGTCCGGGCAACCTGTGCTCGTGGTGCGACTTCGCCCGGCACTGCCCCGAGGGCAGGGAGGCCGCCCCGCGCAAGGAGCCGTGGGCGGCGCTCCCGGTCGACGCCGCCTAGGCCGAGGCGAGTTCCCGGCCGGGCCAGCGGCGCGGGTCGCGGAGCCCGAACAGGCCCTTGCCGACGTCGTAGCCCTCGGCCGCGAGCCGCTGCCGGGCCCGTTCGAGCATGTCGCGGGTGTCCTTGGCGAACGCGTAGTCGTGCACCTTCTCGGGCACCGCGTTCATCGCGAGCCGGAACGACCTGAGCGCCGCCGTCACGGCGGGCCGCGGCACCTCGGGCAGCGCCCCGTACATCTGGCGTGCCCAGTCCGGCAGCGAGTAGTAGCAGAGCGCGCCGAACGGGAAGTAGCCCGGCTTGCCCGGCGCGAGGAACCTCAGGTTCTCCGGCATCGTCGGCCACATCAGGAACCGGACGGTCTCCGCCGCCTCCTCGGTGACCCGCAGCCGGGGCCGCATGTCGGCGAAGAACGCCTCCATCTCGGCGACGCTGCCGGGGACGTCCTCGGCGTGCAGCCCGACGAGCGTCGCCGACGCGCGCTGCTCGTCCAGGTACCGGTCGGCCATGGCATCTGTGAGCGGCAGCCCGGCGCGGCGCGCCACCTCCAGGTAGGAGTAGACCTCGGCGCAGTGCACCCACAACAGCAGTTCCGGCTGGTCCAGCCGCTCCTTCTTGCCGGTGTCGTGGTTGAGGATGCGCAGGCTCCGGTGGATCTCGCGCACCCGGTACGCGGCCTTATCGACCTCCTCCGGGCTGCCGAAGGTGCCGAGCCCGACGAAGTCGGACGTCCGCTGGAGCCGCCCGAACGGGTCCTCACGGAAGGTGGAGTTCTGCCAGACGCCCCACATCGCCATGGGGTGCAGCGCCTGGAGCATGAGGCTGCGCACCCCGCCGACCCACATGGACCGGTCGAGGTGGACGCGCCAGGTGACGCTCTCGGGTGGCTGGACGGTCGCGGGCATTCACACACCTCCATGAGACAAACTCATGTAAGTGTGTCATTACCTCCGGCCGCCCGCGACACCGCCCCCGGCCGTGACCGGGTCAGTGGACGCTCACCTCCTCGTTCTTGAGGTGGCGGCGGACCTCGTCCCGCAGCTCGGGCGTGTCGGTGTGCCCGTGCACCGAGGACGCGTGCTCGGCGGCGGCGCGGACGACCTCGTCCTCCTCGCCGCTGATGGTGAGCGTGCAGCCGGACTCGCTCGGCATGTCCCGGCAGTCGGCGACCTTGCGCATGGTTCCTCCCCGTCGGCCGGTGCCGGGGGAGAGCCCGGGGCGCCGGCCGGGCCGTGACCCCGCCGCACCGCCACGCACGGACACTTCCAGCCTGGCACACGCCCAGGTCAGAGTGAAGAGCGGCCGTGGCGACCCCGCCGAGGTGGCGGCCTGGATCGTCCGCCTGGCCGACCCGTCCAGCACCTGGCTGACGGGTCAGACCCTCGCCGTGGACGGCGGCCTCAACCTCACCTGATGATGGGGGCATGCGATCTTGGTGGGGCTGGGGGGACGTGGAGGGCGCGGTCACGGGCGCGGAACGCGCGGCGCTGATCGCGCGAGTGGCCGCGCTGCTGCCCGGCGCCGACCTGACCGACCACGAACCCCCGGCCGTCGGCGACCTCGATGTACCGCCTCCGCGGATCGCCGCGCCCCCGTCCCTGGCCGGTCTCTGCTCGGACGACCCGGCCGACCGGCTCGGCCACGCCCGGGGCAAGGCGTTCCGGGACGTGGTCCGCAACCTGCTGGGCGACCTGGGCGAGGTCCCCGATCTGGTGGTCAGGCCGGGCGCCGAACGCGATGTGGTCGACGTCCTCGACTGGTGCGCCGGTGCCGGGATCGCCGTCATCCCCTACGGCGGGGGCAGTTCGGTCGTCGGAGGCGTCGAGCCGCGCGGCGCCGGGCCGGCGGTCAGCCTCGACCTGGGGCGCCTCGCCGACGTCGTCGAGATCGACACCGCCGCCAGGGCGGCCCGCGTCCAGGCGGGCGTCCACGGGCCGGCCCTCGAAGACCGCCTGCGGCCGCAGGGTTTGACCTTGCGGCACTTCCCCCAGTCGTTCGAGTTCTCCACGCTCGGCGGCTGGCTGGCCACCCGCTCGGGCGGCCACTACGCCACCGTCCTCACCCACATCGACGACATGGTGGAATCCCTGCGGGTGGTGACGCCGGCGGGGGTGAGCGAGTCGCTGCGCGTCCCCGGCTCCGGCGCGGGCCCGTCCCCGGACCGCCTGTTCCTGGGCTCGGAAGGAACCCTCGGTATCATCACCGAGGCATGGATGCGCCTCCAGGAGCGCCCCCGGTGGCGTGCGGGGGCGTCCGTGCTCTTCACCGCCTACGACGACGCCGTGGCCGCGACACGCGCCCTCGCGCAGTCCGGTCTGAACCCGGCGAACTGCCGCCTCCTCGACCCCATGGAGGCGCTGCTGAACGCCGGCACCGACTCGCCGGGCGGGGTCCTCGTCCTGGGCTTCGAGTCGGCCGACCGTCCGGTGGACGCGCTCCTGGAGCGGGCCCTGGAACTGTGCCGCGACCACGGCGGCCGTCCGCAGCCCCGCGCGCGGCGCGACGCGTCCGACACCTGGCGTGCCGCGTTCCTGCGGATGCCCTACCAGCGCGACGCCCTCGCGGCCCACGGCATGATCGTCGAGACGTTCGAGACGGCGTGCACCTGGGGCGGCTTCCCCGCCCTGCGCGAGGCCGTCCTGGCGGCGGCCCGGCAGGCGATGGACGCGGCCGGCGCCGAGGGCGTCGTGACGTGCCGCTTCACCCACGTCTACCCGGACGGCCCCGCGCCCTACTTCGGCGTGTACGCGTCCGGCCGCTGGGGATCGACCGTGGCCCAGTGGGACGAGATCAAGGCGGCGGTGTCGGACGCCCTTTCCGCCCACGGCGCCACGATCACCCACCACCACGCCGTCGGCCGCGACCACCGGCCCTGGTACGACCGCCAGCGCCCGGACGCCTTCGCCGCGGCCCTCAGCGCCGTCAAGGCCGCGCTGGACCCGTCCGGGATCCTGAACCCGGGCGTCCTGATCGACCCGCCCTGAGAGCGGCGCTCAGGCGTCCACGTCGAACGCGATCCATACGTCGGGCGGCAGGTCGGGCCGCGAGCACGCGCCGCCGCTCCGTGAGCGCCCGCACCACGGCGAATCCGGCCGGCCGGTCGCCCCGCGCGAACAGGCCGGAAACGACGAAAAGCGTGCCGGTCCGTATGAAACCGTCCGTGCAGGCTTTCCTGAGAACCCGGGCATTCTACGGCAACGCGGACGCTGTGCCCGGCCGCCGCTACAGGGTGGCGCGGAGGTCGGCGAGGAACGCGGCGGAGTCGGCGGGCGAGAGGGCCACCGACTCGACCTTCTGCCAGGTGTCCCAGAGGTCGCCTGCGGCGATGTCGATGCCGAGGACCGTGTGGACGAGGGAGACGCGGTCGGGCATGCCGGAGAACTCCAGGACGTCGAAAGGCCCGTCCAGTCCCGCGTGGACGCCCGTCTCCGGCGGGATGACGCGGACGGTCGAGGCGCCGCCGAGGTCGAGCAGGTGGTCGAGCTGCGCGCCGAAGACCTCGGGCGGGCCGCCGTGGTGGCGCAGGGTCAGGCCGTCGAGGACGACGTCGAGCGTGCGGGCCGCCCCGCCCGGGCGGTGCCGCTGCCGGCTGCTGAGCAGATCCCACTCCTCGTCGACGTCGACCTCGGGGATGTGGTGCTCGAACACCAGGCGCGCGTACGCCTCGCAGCGCACCAGCTCCGGCAGCTGGCCGATGCCGAAGACGTGGACCAGCGAGGACTCCGACTCGACGGTGTAGATGTCGCGGACCAGGGCCTTGAGCCGCCCGACGTGGCGGGCCAGCCACGGCGGGCCGGCGGGCCGGGTCGCCAGGTCGACCAGCACGTCCCGGATGTGCGGCGGCGTGCCGTAGGCGTCCAGGATCTCGCCGACCTGCTCGGGCGTGATCGTCCCGAAGCCCGTCTCGACGCGGGCGAGCCAGTCGGCGTTCACACCGAGGTGGGCCGCCGCGTCCTCGTAGGACAGTTCGAGGATCTCCCGGATCTGTCGCAGATGCTGCCCCAGGCTCCGCGCGTTGATGTTGGGGGCTCGGTAATCCACCGGCATGCCCCAAGGGTAGGCCGAGCGCGACTCCGATGCGCGGCTTTCCGATCGCTCACCGTTACCTCGGGCGTACGCGGCCAAGGGGCGGCCGTGTGCGGCTAGGGGGCTGCGGTCACGGTTCTCAGTTCGTTGAGCGATTCCCGGATGAAGTCGGGGAGTTCCTTCTCGGCGGGGGCGTCGAGCCAGCGTTCGAAGGCGACCTTGAAGACGGCGATGCCGGTCTCGGCGGTGAGGGCGGCGGCCGGGTCCGGGACGCCGCGCCCGCGCAGGGTCTCGGCGAGGGCGGTGGCGAAGGCGGCCATCTTGATCAGCTCGCGTTCGCGCAGTTCCGGGTTCGCCTGGATGATCTCCTGGCGGCGGCGGGCGCGGTCGCGGTGGCCCAGGAAGACGCCGCCGATCGCCTCCAGGGCGGCGGCCGTCGCCTCCAGCGGGGCCGCGGCGGCGGGGGCGCCGGCCACGGCGGCCGTGAGCATGCCCTGGAGTTCCGCCGTGCCGCCGAACAGGACCTCGCGCTTGTCGGCGAAATGCCGGAAGTAGGTCCGCTCGGTGACGCCCGCGCGGGCGGCGATCTCCGCGACGGTCGTCTTCTCGAAGCCGCGTTCGGCGTAGAGGTCCAGTGCCGCCTTCTCGAGCCGGCCGCGCGCGTTCGGCTCCCATCGCCCCATGCGGGGGATCCTAGTCGATGACAGTCACTGACATCGCGGTGGTACAGTGATGGCAGTGACTGACATCGGTCGTTCTGGAGGTTTCTCATGCGCGTTCTCGTCACCGGGGCGTCCGGCTGGATCGGGTCCGCCGTCGTCCCCGAGCTCATCGGCGCCGGCCACCGGGTCGTCGGGCTCGCCCGCTCGGACGCCTCGGCCGCCGCCCTCGACCGGGCCGGAGCCGAGGTCCGGCGCGGCACCCTGGACGATCTCGACGTCCTGCGGGACGCGGCCGCCGGGTCGGACGGGGTGATCCACCTCGCGTTCAAGCACGACGTCGCCTTCGGGGAGGGCCGCTTCCTGGACGCGGCCGACGCGGACCGCCGGGCGGTCGAGACGTTCGCCGACGCGCTCGCCGGTACCGACCGGCCGTTCGTGCTCGCGTCCGGGCTGCTCGGCCTCGCGCCGGGACGCCTGGCGACCGAGCGGGACGAGGGCGACGCCGGGGACTGGGGGGAGGGGCCGTCGGTCCGGCAGGCCACCGCGAAGCTCGTGCTCGACCTCGCCTCGCGCGGCGTCCGCTCGTCCGTCGTGCGGCTCCCTCCGACCGTGCACGGCGAAGGGGACAAGGGCTTCGTCGCGGGTCTGGTGGCCATCGCCCGCGACACGGGCGTCTCCGGGTACGTCGGCGACGGGGCCAACCGCTGGCCCGCCGGGCACGTCCTGGACGCCGCGCACCTGTTCCGGCTGGCGCTGGAGAAGGCCCCGGCGGGGTCCGCGCTGCACGCCTCCGCCGACGAGGGCGTGCCGCTGCGCGCCATCGCCGAGGTGATCGGACGCCGGCTCGGCCTGCCGGTGGCCTCCATCGCCCCGCAGGACGCCCCCGGGCACTTCGGCTGGCTCGCCGCGATGGTCGGGGCCGACAGCCCGGCGTCGAGCGCGCTGACCCGTGAGCTGATCGGATGGCGGCCGGTTCAGGCGGGGCTTCTCGACGACCTGGACAAGGGCCACTACTTCGCCTGACGGGCGGCGCCCCCCTACTTCAGGGTGTGCTCCGTCTCGGTCCAGAACGTGCGGAGGGCGGCGGCCGTGGTCTCCGGCGCCTCCCAGGCGGGGGAGTGGGCGGCGCCGGGGATGACGACCTTGGCGGCGTTCAGGTTCTCCGCCATGGCGGCCTGGACGGGCGGCTCCCAGACGTCGTCGTCCTCCCCGTAGAGGACGAGGGTGCGCAGCCCGGAGTCGGCGCAGTGCTTGGTCAGCTCCTCGACGCGGTCGGGGGCGGTGAGCAGCTCGTCGGCCATGCGGGCGAGGCCCCGCTCGGAGTTGCCGACGGTGCGGGCCCTGAGGAACGCCACGATCTCGGACTGGACGCCGCGTCCCAGGTAGTCGGGTTCGAGGGCCAGCTCCCAGATCTGCGCGAGGCCGAGTTCGGGGAGGGCGTCGCGGAGGGCGCGCGCCTTGGCGGCGGCCTGGCCCGTCGCGGCGGCCGGGCCCGAGCTCATCAGCGTCAGCGACGCCGGCAGCGCCCCGGACAGCACGGTCTCCCGGCAGACGAGGCCGCCGAACGAGTGCCCCACGAGGTGGACGGGGTCGGGGCCGAGGACGTCCAGCAGGGACGCGATGTCGGCACCGAGCGCGGCGCGGGTGTAGGCGGCGTCGTCGTCCGGCCCGATCGACTCGTACTGGCCGCGCATGTCGAGGGCGACGACGCGGCGGCCGGACGCGGCCAGGGTCTGCAGGACGGCGAGGAAGTCCTCCTTGCTGCCGGTCAGCCCGGGGACGAGCAGCGCGGGCCAGCGTTCGGGCACGCCCGAGCCGGGGAGGGCCTCCAGCACGGCGAACGCGCCGCGGGGGGTCTCGACGGTCGTCCGGCTCACGCCGGGGGGCAGGTTCAGGAACCGGGGCGTACTCACGGAGCACCAGCCTAGTCAATGGGTCTCGACGGACATCGGTGAAAAAGTTTCGGTGGTACCGTCACCAGCGTGCCTTCCAAGCCGGCCATCTCCGCGCACCGCCGTGACGAGGCGGGGCCGGCGGGCCTCGCCGCGGCGGCCGCGTCCGGTGCCGAGTACGTGGAGATCGATATCAGGCGGACGGGCGACGGGCGCCTGGTCGTCCACCACGATCCCGAGGTCGGCGGGCTGCGGCTGAACCGGCTGAGCTACGCCCGCGTCCAGGACCTCGCGTCCCGGCCCGTGCCGCTGGTCAGCGAGGCCATGGAGATCATCGCGGGCAGCGCCAAGGGGCATCTCGACCTCAAGGAGCGCGGCTGCGAGCACGAGACCGTCGCGCTCGCGGTGGAGGCGTTCGGGCGGGACGGGTTCGTCGTCACCACCCGCGAGATCACCTCGCTGCTGGAGATCAAGAAGAGCTTCCCGGGCGTCCGGACGGCCCTGTCGGTGGGGCGCAACCTGTGGGAGCGCGGCGCCGCGCACGACTTCGCGCCGCTGCGCCTCATCCGCCGGGCGGGCGCCGACATGGTCGCGCTCAACCACCGGCTGGCGCGCGTCGGCGTGCTGCGGCAGTGCGGCCGCGCCGGGATCCCCGCCATGATCTGGACGGTCAACGCCGAACCTGTGATGCGGCGCTTCCTCGGCGACCCGCGCGTCGCCGTGCTGATCACCGACCATCCCGGCACCGCGCTGAAGCTCCGCGACGGCGGGGGCGGCCCGGACGGGCGCGCCCGCGCCTGACGCCGCGGCGCCCGGGCTCCGGGCACCGCAGAGACACGGCTCAGACACAGCACAACCGCGAGACCGGGCGGGGGTCTCGCGGTCGTCCCAGGTGATCAGGCCGTCTGCGACGCCTCGGCCTGCGAGGCCGCCGGCTGGCCGGCGCGGGTGCGGCGGCGGGTGCGGCCGCGCTTGCGCTCGGTCGCGACCGCGTCGACGACGGTGCCGTCGGCGGCGGAGCCGTCCGCGGCGGTCTCGGCCTCCGCCGCGGTGGCCGTCGCGGTCGCGGTCGCCTCGACGGGCTTGCCGGCGCGGGTGCGGGTCCGGTTGCGCTTGCGGCGGCGCGGCCGCTCCCGCTCCTGCTCCCGTCCCCGGTCGCGGTCCCGGTCGCCGCGGGTGTGGCTGCGGACCTTGCCGGTCTCGCCGATGTCCTCCAGCTCCTCGGCGTCCAGCCCGGCGCGCCCGTGCCGCTGCTCCTTCGGCAGCGTCCCCTTCGTGCCGGCCGGGATGCCGAGCGACTCGAAGAAGTGCGGGGACGTCGAGTAGGTCTCCTGCGGCTCGGCGAACGGCAGGCCGAGCTGCCCGTTGACCAGCTTCCACCGGGTGAGGTCGGACCAGTCGATCAGCGTGACCGCGACGCCCTCCTTGCCCGCGCGGCCGGTGCGGCCGATGCGGTGCACGTAGGTGTCGGCGCTGTCGGGGCACTCGTAGTTGACGACGTGGGTCACGTCGTCGACGTCGAGCCCGCGGGCCGCCACGTCGGTGGCCACCAGCACGCCGATCTTGCCGTTGCGGAACGCGCGCAGCGCCCGCTCGCGCTGGCTCTGCCCGAGGTCGCCGTGCACGGCGGCGGCGTCGAAGCCGCGCTGCGCGAGGTCGGCGGCCACCCGGTCGCAGGCCCGCTTGGTCTGGCAGAAGATCATCGTCAGCCCGCGGCCCTCGGCCTGCAGCAGCCGCGCCAGCATCTCCGGCTTGTCCATCTGGTGGGCCTGGAAGACGTGCTGGACGACCTGCGGCGTCGCGTCCGACTCGGTGTGCGACTCGGCCCGCACGTTGGTGGGCCGGGTCAGGTACTGCCGCGACAGCGCGACGATCTCGCCCGGCATGGTCGCCGAGAACATCATCGTCTGGCGCTGCGCCGGGATCCGCTTGATGATCCGCTCGATGTCGGGCAGGAACCCGAGGTCGAGCATGCGGTCGGCCTCGTCCAGCACCAGCACGCCGACCTTGGACAGGTCGAGGTGCTTCTGCTTGACCAGGTCGAGGAGGCGGCCGGGGGTGCCGACGACGACGTCGACGCCCTCGCGGAGCGCGTTGATCTGGGGCTCGTACGCGCGCCCGCCGTACACCGACAGGACGCGGGTGCCGAGCTTGCCGCCGGCGACCAGGAGGTCGTCGGTGACCTGGAGGGCCAGCTCGCGGGTCGGGGCGAGGACGAGCGCGCGCGGCTCCTTGCCGCCGTGCTCGATGCGCTGCAGCAGCGCGGCGCCGAACGCGAGGGTCTTGCCGGTGCCCGTACGGGCCTGGCCGATGATGTCGTGCCCGCCCAAGGCGATCGGGAGGGCGAGTTCCTGGATGGGGAACGCTTCCACGATGCCCTCTGCTTCCAGGGCATCTGCTATCTCGGGGACGACCCCGAGTTCACGAAAGGTAGTCAGGGCTTTCAGCCTCCAATATGCGGGGTCTCCGCTCCCGGGTGCGGCGCGGCCAGCCGGCGCGACTCCGTCCTCGCGGACGCGTCCGTCGTTCCTGTGGCCGCGCGCTCGCGCGGGAGGGACCAGCCGTTGCTCAAATTCTCGGCGACCGCAGTCAGGGGTTGAAAGCAGTCACTCGCTGTGGCTGCGTGCGGTCACACTCCGCGACGCAGTGTACCGACCGGCGGTTGCATACACCAATAGCCGATCACCCGTCCCAACGTTCGCGCGGTCGCGTGTATTCCATGCCCCGTCCGCCAGGCATTATCCGGCGGGGGCGGAGGCACCGCGCGCGGCCCGCCCGCGGGCCGTCAGGGCGGCCACATCCGGACAGTCCGCGCCCGGCGGCTCCGCCGCCGGCCCGGTGATCACGCAGAGTTGACCCATGACCGGTCCGCCGCCCGCCGACACGCCGCCGTGGCGCGTCGGCGGCTTCACCGAGGTCCGCGAGCTGGGGGCGGGCGCGCAGGGCCGGGTGGTGCTGGCGCGGCACGCCGGCACCGGCGCCCCGGTCGCGATCAAGTACCTGGACCGGCGGGACGGGGACGAGCGCGCCGTCGAGTCGCTGCGCGCCGAGGCGGTCATGCTGGGCCGGGTGGACGACCCGCACGTCGTCCGGCTGTACCGGTTCGTCAGCGCCGAGCGCGGCGTCGCGCTCGTCATGGAGGCGGTGAACGGGGTCTCGCTCAAGCGGATCCTGGCCGAGCACGGCGCGCTGGAGCCGGAGGCGGCGCTCACCGTGCTGAAGGGGTCGCTGCGGGGGCTCGCCGCCGCGCACGCGGCCGGGGTGGTGCACCGCGACTACAAGCCCGCGAACGTCGTCGTCCGGGCGGACGGGCTGAGCAAGCTGATCGACTTCGGCGTCGCCGTGCTCGCCGGGGACGGCGGCGGGTCCGGCACGCCCGCCTACATGGCCCCGGAGCAGTGGGAGAAGCGGCCCGCGTCCCCGGCCACCGACGTCTACGCCGCCACCTGCGTGTTCTACGAGTGCGTCACCGGTCGGCGGCCCTACGGCGGCGACCTGGCGGCGCTCGCGGGCGCCCACCTGCGCGCGTCCGTCCCGGTCGAGCAGGTGCCGGCGGCGCTGCGCGACCTGATCGCGCGGGGAATGGCCAAGTCCGCCGATGACCGCCCGGCGGGCGCCGCCGACTTCGTCGCCGAGCTGGACGCCGTCGCGTCCTCGGTCTACGGGTCCGACTGGGAGGGACGCGGCGTGCGGGCGATGGCGGGCGCGGCGGTCGCGGTCGCCGCCGTCTTCCCGCTGGTGGCGGCCGGTCTGGCGCCCGCCGGAGGCGCCGCCGCCGGAACCGCCGCCGCCGGCACGGGCACCGCGGTCGGCGTGACCGCGGGCGGCGGTGTCTCCGCCGCGGTCGCCGCGAAGGCGGCCGGGGCGGTGATCGCGGCGACCGCCGTCGCGGCGGGCGGCGCGGGGGTGTACGCGGCGAGCACCGGCGACGAGGCGTCGCGGGCGGACGGGCCCCGGGTCCTCCAGGTGCGGCCCGTGTCGTTCACCCGGACGAGCAGCGGCCCCTCGACGCGGGTCACGGCGCGGGTGCCGCAGCTGTCCGGGCTTCCCGGCGGGCTGGCGGCCCGGGTCAACGCGCTCGTCCGGGCGCCGGCCGAGCGCTGGGCGCGGAGCGCCGGACCGGACCTGGCCGCCTTCCGGCCGAGGGACGACCCGGCGAACCCGTACACGGGCAAGGTCGAGTACGACGTGGGCCTCAAGGGGCCGAAGCTCTTCTCCGTCCGCTACACCTTCAGCGGGACGGTCATGACGCGCAACACGCCCGCCGTGCGGGTGGTCACCGTCGACCTCACCACAGGCCGGGCGCTGGCGGGCGGCGACTTCTTCCGCTCCGACGCGCTGACAGGGCCGCGCATGAGCGCCCTTACGCGGCTGCTGGCCGAGTACGGTCCCGGGCACGGCGCGCTGTGCGACGAGGGTCCGTTCTGGGACGAGGAGAGCCGCAGGTACGTCGACACCCCGCCCGCGTCGCGGGATCTGACGCCCGCCCTGGTGAACGAGGGCGTCCTGCACATGCTGCCGACGCGCCAGGGGATCGTCTTCTATCCGCCGGTGTCGCGGATGGGGTACTCCATGGCCTGCGGGCGGCAATGGAGGCCGTTCCACGTCCCGTATCGGCGTCTCGGGCGGTACATCAGGCCGGACGTCATCCGGGCGGCGGGCGCGGCCGTTCCCTCGCCCTGAGGCTCGTCCACGGCGCCCGGAGCCGCGAAGGCCCCCGCTTCGTCGGCGGGGGCCTTCCATGGAGTGCCGGGCGCGCGTCACATCGCGCGCCGCGCTGTCAGCGCATGCCGCGCCGTCAGCGCATGCGGGC
Organism: Actinomadura sp. NAK00032; assembly: GCF_013364275.1. NCBI lineage: Bacteria > Bacillati > Actinomycetota > Actinomycetes > Streptosporangiales > Thermomonosporaceae > Actinomadura > Actinomadura sp. NAK00032. The sequence goes on from NZ_CP054932.1 coordinate 2,175,179, forward strand.
GGTCAGCGCATGCGGGCGGTCAGAACGTGCCGCGGCGGGTGCGCCAGTTGCGCTTGCGGCCGCCGTGCCCGCGCGTGTTCATGCCGGTCAGCGCCGCCACGCCGAGCGCGGCGATCACGACCGCGAACACGAAGGCGATGAGGGTGCCCGCGCCGAGCGCGTCCGCGACGACACCGCCGAGGACGGCGCCGGCGACCCCGATGAGCAGGGTCAGCAATACGCCGATCGGGTTGCGGCCCGGAACGAGCAGCCGGGCGAGGGCTCCGATGACGGCACCGACGACGATGAACCAGAGGATCGTCGTGAGCATGTCGATCATCCATTCCTTCTCCGTGGGCCGGGACGGCCCGTGAACGGTGATCGGTATGCCCGTGATGTCACGTTAAAACAAAGCGCAGGTCAACCGCCCGGCCGGTCGCCGGGCGGCGGGGCCGTCAGGCGTACTGCGTGCCGAAGCCCACGCTGCGTTGCTCGTCCTCGGAGATCTCCAGGTAGCCGACACGGGCGGCCGGGATCACGATCCGGCCGGCCCGCCGGTCCTTGAGGACCAGCACGCCGTTCGGCTCGCCGAGCGCGTCGGAGAGCGCCTCCGTCACCTCGTCGGCCGACTGCGCCGTGTCCACCACGAGTTCCTTGGGAACGTTCTGCACCCCGATGCGAACCTGCAACGCGCTGCTCCCGTCGTCCGTCTGCGTCCCGCCGACCGCCGGCGGGCCCGTACTCCCGATGGTCGCACGGAGATCACCCGGCGCGCGGTCGGTCGGTTGTGCCGAGGGTGAACGCCCCGGGAGGACGCCCCGGCCCGGCCCCGGCCCGGGGTCAGCCCTGGTCGGTCGTGCGCGGGAAGCCGGAGATGCCGCGCCAGGCCAGCCGGGCGATGATCTTCTCGGCGGTGTCCTTCGGGATCGCGCGGTGCTGGGAGAGCCAGAACCGGGCGCTGACCTCCGCCATGCCGACCAGGCCCATGCCGAGCAGGTGCGCCTCCTCGGCGGGGGCGTTGGTGTCCTCGGCGATGACCTGGGCGATCATCTCCGCGCACTGCTGGTTGGCGCGGTCGACGCGGGCCCGCACGGGCGCCACGTTGCGCAGGTCGGACTCGAAGACGAGCCGGTAGGCCTCGCCGTCGCCGGCCACGAAGTCGTAGAAGGCCTGCATGCTCGCCTGGACGCGCAGCTTGTTGTCCGTGGTGGACTCCAGCGCCTCCCGGACGATCCTCACCAGGTTCTCGGCGTGCTCGTCCAGCAGGGCCAGGTACAGCTCCAGCTTGCCCGGGAAGTGCTGGTACAGCACGGGCTTGCTGACGCCTGCGCGCTCGGCGATCTCGTCCATCGCCGCAGCGTGGTACCCCTGCGCGACGAACACCTCCTGGGCCGCGCCGAGCAGCTGCCTGCGGCGCGCCAGCCGCGGCAGCCGCGTACCGCGGGGGCGGGCGTCCGGGGTCGCGGTCACCACACTCTCCGATCACCGAATCGTCGCGGCGGGTGGGGGGGCGTCCGCCGCGTGTGAACAATCACATCATCCTACGCGCGGGTAACTCCGTCGGGCACATTCTCGCCGCGGCGGCGTTCCTTCGCGCAGGTCAGTGTATTCCCGCCGGGGCGGGCACCACCCCGCACCGATCTTTTTCGAAAACCTTGCTACCTGTGCCGGGGGCCAGTGCCGGTCACCGGTAGTCGTCCTCGTCCACCGGCACCTCGCGCCGCTGCTCGGCGGCGTCGGCCTCGTTCGCCTCGTCCGGCAGCGGGGCGGCGCCGGGGCCGTCGGCCGCCTCGTCGAGCGCGGCGCGCTGCTCGGCGGCGTCCGCCTCGTCGGCCTCATCGGGCGCCGGCCGGTCCAGGTCGTCGGTCTCGCTCATCTCGGTCCTCCTCCGAAGTCCCGTCGCGCCACCGCGCCGCCAGCTCCCGCAGCGGCGCCTCGACGGCCTCGCCGTAGGTCGGGAACGCGTGGACGACGTCGGCGAGCAGGCTCAGCGGCGTCTCCGCGCGGATGGCCAGGGCGATCTCGCTCATCCACTCCTCGGCGTGGCGGCCGGCCGCGGCGGCGCCGACGAGCAGCCCGCGGGTGCGGTCGGCGTACAGTTCGACGCGGCCGCGCTCGTCGGCCTCCACCGCCGCCCGCGCCGTCGCGGCGAGGTCGTACCCGGCGGTGAGGAGGTCTATGCGGAGTTCCGCCGCCCGCGTGGGCGGGATCCCGACCGAGTAGACGGAGGGGGAGGTGTGGACGACGCGCGGGATCGCGCGGTAGTCGGCCTCGCGGCGCTGCCCGAGGAGGTTCGACAGCACGATCTGCGCCTGGTAGCGGGCCGCGTGCGTCGTACGCGCGATGCCGGTGACGTCACCGGCCGCCCACACACCCCCCGTGCTGGACGGCACCTGGCACGTCTCGTCCACGGGGACGCCCTCGCCCGGCGAGAGGGCGACGCCGAGGCTCTCCAGCCCGAGGCCCTCCACGCGGGGCCGGCGCCCGGCGGCGACGAGGACGCGGTCGGCGTCGAGCGTCCCGCCGTCCGACAGCCACAGCCGCACGCCGACGTCCTTGCGCTCGACGCTGCCGGCGGCGGCGCCGAGCCGCAGGTCGACGCCCATGCGGCGCAGCGCGTCCGCGACGACCTCGCCGGCGAACGGCGCCTCGGCGGTCAGCAGCCGCCCGGACGCCTCCACGACCGCGACCTGCGACCCGAACGCCGCGTACACCTGGGCCAGCTCGCAGCCGACCGGGCCGCCGCCGAGGATCACCAGCCGGCGCGGGAGGTCGGGCACCGACAGCGCCTCCGCGCTCGTCCACAGCGGGATGTCGGCGAGGCCCTCGACGGGCGGGATCACCGGTTCGCTGCCGGTGCAGACGACGAGGTCGCCGTAGCCGTGCACGGCCCCGTCCACCTCGACGCGCCCCGGTTCGAGGACGCGGCCCCGGCCGCGCAGCACGGTGACGCCGGCCTCGGCCATCCGCGCGACGGCCGGATCGTCGCCGCGGCGCCTGGTGGGCTCGCCCCGCCGCCCGGCCAGCTCGTCGCGGCGCGCCAGCGCCATCTCCCAGGTCTCGCCGCGCCGCGCCGACAGCAGCAGCGACTTGGACGGCACGCACGCGAAGTACGGCGACTCCCCGCCGACCAGGCGGCTCTCGACGAGCGCGACGTCCCGCCCGGCGCGGGCGAGCCCGGCCGCGACCAGTTCCCCCGCCGTCCCGCCGCCGAGGACCACGGCGTCGTAGTGGTGCTGCGACAACTGGTGGTTCTGCGACAACTGCTCTTCCTTCCGCCCCGCTCGGTGTCCCCGCGTCCATGGTGGCGGAATCCGATCCCGGAGCGTGCCGGTTCGAACACATAGGGCACCCGAATCGCGGCGGGAAGGTCAGGGGAGCGGGCGGTGGTCCTCCAGGAGCGGCGCCAGGAGGTCGCCGTGCCCGTCCACGCGCTCCAGCGCCTCGTTGGGGGAGAAGACGAGGTCGGCGGCGTCCTCGCACTCTTGGAGCTCGTCCCACGTGACGGGCGTCGAGACGGACGGGCGGCTCGCCGCGCGCAGCGAGTACGGCGCGACGGTCGTCTTCGCGGGATTGTTCTGGCTCCAGTCGACGAAGACCTTGTCCTTGCGCAGGCGCTTCTCCATCTTCGCGACGACCAGGTCCGGGTGCTCCGTGGCGAGCCGTTCGGCGATGCCCTTGGCGTACTGGGACGTCCGCTCGGCCTCCTTGGGCTCCTTGATGGGGACGTACACGTGCAGGCCCTTCTTGCCGCTGGTCTTCGGGTACGCCTGCAGGCCGTCCTCACCGAGCAGCTCTTCGAGCAGAAGCGCCACCTTGCACGCCTCGACGATCGTCGCGGGCGGGCCGGGGTCGAGGTCGAAGACGAGGAGGTCGGGCGCGTGCACCTTGCCGCGGGGCCCCACCTTCCACTGCGGGACGTGCAGTTCCAGCGCCGCGAGGTTCGCGCACCACACGAGCGTGGGCAGGTCGTCCACCACGATGTAGTCGAGCGTCTCGCGGCCCCGCGTGCTGCCGGGGCTCGGCACGGTCGCGGTGCGGATCCAGTCCGGCGTGTGGGACGGCGCGTTCTTCTCGAAGAACTTGCCGCCGTCGACACCGTCCGGCCAGCGGATCCGGGTGGCGGCGCGGTCCTTCAGGTGCGGCAGCATCACCGGGGCGATGCGCGCGTAGTAGTCGATGACCTCGCCCTTGGTGAACTCCGGATAGAGGTTCTTGTCGAGGTTGGACAGCGAGAGCTGCCGCCCGTCCACGTCCACGGTGGTCTTCTTGCCGCTCACGCGCCACCTCCGGCGCCTCTTGCACGGCCGTCTCCGGCGGGTTCGGGGCGCGCCGGTCTACTGCTCACTCGTGACCTCCAGGGGGTCCTTGTCGTCACGCAGGCCCCTCCAGGACGGGAAGCGGAGGCGTCCGTCCCGGGTGCGGGCGCTGTAGGCGACCTCCCCGACGAGTAGCGGCTCAACCCATTGGGCGTCTTTGGCGAACTCGCGCGGGACGGCCTCGTCGTAGGGGCTCGTCGGGCGGCGCAGCGGCCACAGCGTCTCGTACAGCTCGTCCAGGGCGCGGTCGGTGAAGCCCGTGCCGACGTGACCGACGAACCCCAGCATGCCCTTCACGTCGTACTCGCCGAGCAGCAGCGACCCCACCCCGCCTTCGCGCCGGCCCTTGCCGGGCTTCCAGCCGCAGACGATGACCTCGCGCGTCATGAAGTTCTTCACCTTGCGCCAGAAGTCGACGCGCCGCCCCGGCCGGTACGGGGAGTCGAGCCGCTTGGCCAGGACGCCCTCCAGGCGCTGCTCGCGGGTGAAGGCGAGTAACTCCCGCACCTGCGTGGCGTCGGCGCCGTGCAGGTACGGAGGGACCTCCACGGGGCCGGTTCCGGCCAGGTCAAGGTCGGCCAGCAGCGACCTGCGGTCGGTGTACGGCAGGTCGTAGAGGAGGTGCCCGTCCAGGTACAGGACGTCGAAGACCACGTACCGGACGGGGACGAGGCGGATCAGCCGCGCGTCGGGGTGCTCGACGTGCATCCGCCGCTGGAGGCGCTCGAAGCTCGGCCGCCCCGCGTCGAAGGCGACGACCTCGCCGTCCAGCACGACGTCGTGGTCGGGCAGCAGGTCGGCCAGGGCGGACAGCTCCGGGTACCGGCCCGTGACGTCGCCGCCGCGCCGCCCGCCGGCCCGGACGCCGTCCGCCGAGACGTGCGCCAGGACGCGGACCCCGTCCCACTTCAGCTCCAGGCCCCAGCGCTCGCCGTCGGGGGGCAGCTCCCCGGTGGCGGCCATCATGGGCTCAACGGGCCACGGCATGGTCATACCGGCGTCCTACCCGGTCCCGCCCCGCAGAACGCGCGGAAAAGGATCAACGGCTCGTTCTGGCGCAAATCGCGGGAGGTTGCGACGCTAGGAGCCGGAACGTGCTGGGTAAGGACGGATCATGCGGAGCATCTGGAAGGGCGCGATCTCGTTCGGGCTGGTGACGATACCGGTGAAGCTCTATTCGGCGACCGAGCAGAGGGACGTCAGCTTCCACCAGGTGCACCGGGAGGACGGCGGGCGCATCAAGTACAAGCGGGTCTGCACGGTCGACGGCGAGGAGGTGCCGTACTCCGACATCGCCAAGGGCTACGAGCTGCCGTCCGGCGAGATGGTCATCCTCACCGACGAGGACTTCGCCGACCTGCCGCTGTCGTCCAGCCGCCGGATCGACGTCCTGCAGTTCGTGGAGCAGGACGAGGTCGACCCGATCTACTTCGCGAAGTCCTACTACCTGGAGCCGGACGCGCAGGGCGCCAAGCCCTACGTGCTGCTGCGCGACGCGCTGGAGAACTCCGGGCAGGTCGCGGTCGTGAAGGTCGCGCTGCGCCAGCGCGAGTCGCTCGCCACGCTGCGCGTCCGCAACGGCGTGTTCGTGCTGGAGACGATGCTCTGGCCGGACGAGGTCCGCGCCCCCGACTTCCCGTTCCTGGACGAGGACATCGAGATCCGCAAGCAGGAGCTGTCGATGGCCACGTCGCTGATCGAGTCGATGGAGGGCGAGTTCGACCCGTCGGAGTACAAGGACGCCTACCGGGAGGCGCTCCAGGCCGTCATCGACGCCAAGGTCGAGGGCCGGGAGGTCACCCGGCCGGAGGAGGCCGAGGAGGAGCCCGCCGCGGACCTGCTCAGCGCCCTGCGCGCGAGCGTCGAGGCCGCCAAGAAGAGCCGCGGCGAGAAGGACGGCAAGGCCGCGTCCGGCAAGGGCGCGGCCGCAAAGGAGCCCGCCGCGCGCAAGCCGGCGGCCAAGTCGGGCGCGAAGAAGGAGCCCGCCAAGAGCCGGAGCCGCAAGTCGGCCTGACCCCGCCGGTCAGTTGTCGCGGCGGGCGGTGAGGACGCGGCCGAGCAGCGCCGCGGCGCCGGACGGGTCCGTGCACGGCGCGATCCGCTCGCCCCAGCCGTAGAAGAAGGCCCAGGAGCCGCCGGGCCCGTCGGGGGCCGCGATGACGCTCTCGTTGATCCGGCGCATGTGCGGGTCGGCGACGAGCGCGGACGGCCGGCGGCCGGCGGGCGCGGCGACCTCGACCGCCCAGCCCGCGGCCCGCAGGGCGTCGGTGAGCCGCTCCAGCTGCGCGAGCTCCGCCTCGGCGTCGATGATCACCCGCGTGGACATGGGGCCTCCCCAAGGGACATCCGTGTGCTGTGGTCGAAGATCCGCCGGACGCGTCGCGGTACGCCTCACGCGGGCCGGTGCCGGTGGAATGCCGTTCAGTCTCGCGCCGGTTCGAGGGGGACCACAAGCGGTTTCCGCAGATTGGTGACCGGCGCTTCACGGATTCCGTACCTGCCGTAGAGACGGGACAGGGGGCCGGGCGCCCACCAGTTGGCGCGGCCCATCAGCCGCATCATCGCCGGGACGAGCAGCGCCCGCACGATCGTCGCGTCCATCAGGATCGCGACCGCCATCCCGACCCCCACCATCTTGATCATCGTGATGCCGGACGTGGCGAACGCGCCGATCACCACGATGAACAGCAGCGCCGCGCTGGTGATGATCCCGCCGGTGCGCTGCATCCCGGCGGCGACGGCGGCGGTGTTGGAGCCGGTCAGGTCGTACTCCTCGCGGACCCGCGACAGCAGGAACACCTCGTAGTCCATCGAGATCCCGAACAGCATCACCAGCATCAGGATCGGCATCGCGGGGGCGATCGCGCTCATCGGCGTGAAGCCGAGCAGACCGGACAGGAACCCGTCCTGGAAGATCAGCACGACGGCGCCGAAGGTGGCCGACAGCGACAGCATGTTCATCACGATCGCCTTCAGCGGCAGCACCACCGACCCGAACGCCAGGAACAGCAGCAGGAACGTCGCGCCGCCGACGAGCAGCGCCAGCCACGGCAGCGTGCCGCCGAGCCCGCCGACCTCGTCCACGACGTCGGCGGTGGCGCCGCCCACGTAGACCTGCGCACCCGGCGGCGCGGGGGCGTCCCGCACCTTCTGCACGAGGTCGCGCGCCGTGTCGGAGTAGGGGTCGGCGTCGTAGCGGACCGCGATCCGCGTCGTCGTGCCCTCGGCGCCGGTGACGGCGGCGCCGGCGGCGCCGGGCAGCGCGGCCAGGCGGTCGCCGAACGCGTCGACCGCGGCCCGGTCGGTCGTCCCCGTGACGATCGCGTTGACCGGGGTGGTGGCGTTGCGCGGGAACCGCGCGTCCAGCGCCTCGGCGACGGCCCTGGCGTCGGTGCCGGCCGGCAGCGCGGCGGCGTCGACACCGCCCCAGTTGATGCGCAGGAACGGCGCGCCGAGTGCGAGCAGCAGCGCCACCGTGGCCACGACGTAGACGACCGGCCGCCGCATCACGCTGTGCGCGAGCCGCCCCCACCAGCCCCGGGACGCCCTGCGCCGGCGCCGCAGCGGCAGCGCGTCGACCTTCGGGCCGAGGACGGCGAGCAGCGCGGGCAGCACGGTGAGCGCGCCGATCATGCACACGAACACGGTCGCGATGCCGCCGTAGCCCATCGAGACGAGGAAGTTCTGGTCGAACAGCAGCAGGCCGGACAGCGAGATCGCGACCGTGACGCCGGACACCGCGACGGTGCGCCCGGCGGTGTTCATCGTCGCGGCCAGGGCGTCCTCGACCGAGGCCCCGTCCCGCCGCAGCTCCTCCCGGAAGCGGCTCACCACGAACAGGCCGTAGTCGATCGCGAGGCCGAGCCCGAGGAACGTGGTGATGTTCACCGCGAAGATCGACACGTCGGTCGCGTACGCCAGCGCGTGCAGCGCGGTGAACGAGCCGAGGATCGCGAACCCGCCGACCAGCAGCGGGAGGCTCGCCGCGACCAGCCCGCCGAAGATCAGCACCAGCAGCACGAGCAGCGCCGGCATGGCGATGGCCTCGGCGCGGGTGATGTCGGCGGTGACGCGCTCGTCGATGGCGGCCGAGGTCGCGACCGGCCCGCCGGCCTTCGCGGTGAGCCCGCCGCCGACCTCGGTCAGCCGGTCCTTGATCGCCTCGAAGGAGTCCGCCCGCGCCCCCTCGTCGGCCCCGGCCATCTCGAGCACGGCGTAGGTGGACGTGCGGTCGCCGCTGACGAACTGCGGCGCCTTGGTCGTCCAGTACGTGCCGACCGAAGCGACCTTGTCGCCGGGCAGCGCGCCCAGGGACCGCTCGACCGCCGCCCGGTAGGACGGATCATCGACCGTGATCTTCCCCTGGTAGAGGACGACCACGTCGGCCGCGTCCCGCCCGAGGGCCTGCTCGGCGATCCGGGTCGCCTTGGTGCTCTCGCTGCCGGGCGTCTCGAACCCGCCGGCCGAGGACAGCGCGCCGAAGACGCCCGTCCCCCACACGCCGGCGAAGACCAGTGCCGCACCGGCCGCCGCGAGCACCCACCGGCGGCGCCGGTGCACCCACCGGCCCCATCGCTCGAACATCCGTCGCCCCCCACCCGCCCCCACGGCATCCCGGTGCTACGCCAAGCAGGGTAAACACCGTTTTGTACTGCTTTGGCACGATTCAGTGGCCGGTGGTCGCGCACCACCGGCCACTGAAGCGGGCCCCGGGAGGATCAGCCCACGGGTTCCAGGTGGGGTCGTTGCGGGGCGGGGGTGTCGCTTTCGTGGATGCCGTACTTGGCGTAGAGGCGGGCCAGCGGGGCGGGGGCCCACCAGTTGGCGCGGCCCATCAGGCGCATCGCGGCGGGGACGAGCAGCGCCCGCACCACGGTCGCGTCCATCAGGATCGCGATGGCCATGCCGATGCCGGTCATCTTGATGAACGTGATGCCGGACGTGGCGAACGCGCCGATCACGACGATGAACAGCAGGGCCGCGCTGGTGATGATCCCGCCGGTGCGCTGCATCCCGGCGGCGACGGCCGCGGTGTTGGAGCCGGTCAGGTCGTACTGCTCGCGGACCCGCGAGATGAGGAAGACCTCGTAGTCCATCGAGACGCCGAACAGCATGGCCAGCATCAGGATCGGCATCGCCGGGGAGATCGAGCCGGTCGCGGTGAAGTCGAGCAGGCCGGACAGGTGCCCGTCCTGGAAGATCAGCACGACGGCGCCGAAGGTGGCCGACAGCGACAGCATGTTCATCACGATCGCCTTCAGCGGCAGCACCACCGACCCGAACGCCAGGAACAGCAGCAGGAACGTCGCGCCGCCGACGAGCAGCGCCAGCCACGGCAGCGTCGCGCCGATGCTGTCGAGCTGGTCGACGACGTCGGCGGTCGTGCCGCCGACGAGCACCTCCGCGTCGGGCGGCGGCGGGACGTCCCGGACCTTGTGCACGAGGTCGCGGGCGGCGCCGGAGTCGGGGTCGGCGGTGTAGCGCAGCGCGATCCGCGTCGTGGTGCCCTTCGCGCCGGTCACCGCCGCGTCGGTCACCCCCGGCACCGCCGCGAGGCGGTCCTGGTAGGCCTGGACCGCGGCCCGGTCGGACGTTCCGGTCACCACGGCCTCGATCGGGTTGGTCGCGTTGGGCGGGAACCGGGTCTCCAGCGTCTCCGCGACGACCCGCGCCTCGGCGCCCTCCGGCATGGACTTGGCGTCCATGCCGCCCCAGTTGATGTGCAGGAAGGGGGAGCCGAGCGCGAGGAGCAGCGCCACCGTCGCGACGACGTATACGACCGGGCGGCGCATGACGCTGTGCGCGAGCCGCCCCCACCAGCCCTCCTGCCCGGCGGGCGCCTTCGCGCGCCGCCGCCGCACGGAGAGGGCGTCGACCTTCGGGCCGAGGACGGCGAGCAGCGCGGGCAGCACGGTCAGCGCGCCGATCATGCACACGAACACGGTCGCGATGCCGCCGTAGCCCATCGAGACGAGGAAGTTCTGGTCGAACAGCAGCAGCCCGGACAGCGACACCGCCACCGTGATCCCGGACACCGCGACCGTGCGCCCGGCCGTGGCCATCGTCGCGGCCACGGCGTCCTCGACCGAGGCGCCGTCGCGGCGGACCTCCTCGCGGAACCGGCTGACCATGAACAGGCCGTAGTCGATCGCGAGGCCGAGCCCGAGGAACGTGGTGATGTTCACCGCGAAGATCGACACGTCGGTGACGTAGCTGAGCGCGTGCAGCGCGGTGAACGAGCCGAGGATCGCGATGCCGCCGATCAGCATCGGCAGGCTCGCCGACACCAGCCCGCCGAAGATCAGCACCAGCAGCACGAGCAGCACCGGCATCGCCATGGCCTCGGCCCGCCCGATGTCGGACGAGACCCGGTCGTTGATCGCGGTCTCGGTGCCGACCGTCCCGCCGACCTTCGCGGTGAGACCGCCGCCGACCTCGGTCAGCTCGTCCTTCATGTCGGCGTAGTTGTCGCTCCGCGCGCCGGCGTCGGCCCCGGCGAGCCGCAGGACGGCGTAGGTGGCCGTCTTGTCGCCGCTGACGAGCTGCGGCGCCTTCGTCGTCCAGTAGGTGTCGACCGAGGCGATCTTGTCCTGCGGCAGCGCGGCGAGCGCCCGCTCGACCGACGCCCGGAACGCCGGGTCGTCCACCGTGGTCCGCCCCTGATAGAGGACCACGACGTCCGCCGCGTCCCGGCCGAGGTCGCGCTCGGCGGCCTGCGCGGCCCGCGCGCTCTCGCTGCCCGGTGTGTCGAAGCCGCCCGCCGAGGTCAGCGCGCCGAACACGCCCGTCCCCCACACGCCGGCGAAGACCAGTGCGGCGCCGGCCACCGCGAGGACCCACCGGCGCCGCCGGTGGACCCACCGTCCCCATCGCTCGAACATGACCCGATCTCCTGTCTCGCTACGTTCCATCACGGAAGTAAACGGTGTAAGCTGCGAACAGCGTTAACTTCGCATACAGCGTTAGCTTTCGTCAAGGGTGTTTCTGAGGAATCATGCGAGGACGGCAGGAGCGCGGGAGAAGAGGCGGCGTAGTGGAGACACGGCGTGACCGGCTGCGTGCGGCGACGGTCCGGGAGATCACCGGGACCGCCCGGCGGATCCTCGTCGAGGAGGGCCCCGAGGCGGTGACGCTGCGCGCGATCGCCCGCGAGATGGGCATGACCGCGCCGGCGCTCTACCGCTACTTCGGCAGCCACGGCGAGCTGCTGCGGCACCTGGTCGGCGACCTGTTCAGCGAGCTGACCGGTGAGCTGCACGCCGCGCTGGCGGACGTCCCGCACGACGACATGAGCGGCAAGTTCCTGGTGGTGTCCCGCCGGTTCCGGACCTGGTCGCTCGCGCACCCCCGCGAGTACGCGCTGCTGTTCGGCGCGCCCGTGCGCGGCGCCGCCCAGCAGGAGGAGGACGTCGACTTCGCCGAGGAGTGCGCCCGCCAGTTCGGCTGGACGTTCATGGCCCTGTTCCTGGAGCTGTGGAACAAGAGCCCGTTCCCGGTCGCGTCCGACGACGAGATCGACCCCGTCCTGCTGCCGCAGCTGCGCCGCTACCGCGACGACGTCGTCGGCGTCGACCTGCCGCTCGGCGTCATCCAGCAGTTCCTGAAGTGCTGGATCCGGCTCCAGGGCGGCGTCAGCCTGGAGGTCTTCGGCCACCTGGAGTTCGCGCTGGAGGACGCCGCCCCCATGTTCGAGCTGATGCTGACCGAGATCAGCCCGCAGATCGGCCTCACCTACCGCCCGCCGGACGGCCGCTGAGGCTGGTCAGGCGTTGTGCCAGATGACGCCGAGCCGGTCGTGCATGGCGGTCGCGGCGGCGCCGTGCATGATGCTGCGCTCCGCCATCGTGGAGAAGCGCGGCCGCCGGACGTCGCTGGGCGGGAGCCGCACCGCGAGCTCGCGCTCGATGGCGTCGAGCAGCCGCTCCCCGGCCCGCCGGATCGGGCCGTCGATCACGACGTCCCCGATGTCGAGGATCGCGGCCTGCACGCACAGCAGGGCCGCGAGGCTCTTGCCCGCGTAGTCGACCCGCGCCGCGAGGGCCGCCGACTCCGGCGCCGCCGGCGCGTCCCCGGGCGCGGCGACCGCGTCCAGCCGCTCCACGTCCGCGCCGGCGAGCACGGCCGGCAGACTCGCCACCGTCTCCAGGCAGCCCCGCCGGCCGCACTCGCAGTCGCGGTCGCTGACGCCGACGTCGATGTGGCCGACCTCCCCGGCGCGGCGGCGCTCCCCGAGGTGGACGCGGCCGTCGAGCAGGATCGCCGAGCCGATGCCGCCCGCGATGTGCAGCACGATGACGCTGTCGCCGTCCCGGCGCTGGCACGACAGCTCCGACATCCCGACGGCCGTCGCGTCGTTGACCAGCACGACGTCGTGCCCGAGCGCGGACTTCAGCGGCCCCGCCAGGTCGACGTCCTTCCAGCGCAGCTGCAGCGCCTCGATGACGCGCTGCTCGGGGGACACGATGCCGGGGACGGCGACCCCGGCGGCCAGCACCGCGCGCCCGTCGGCGGCGGCCAGCTCCGCGAGCATCGGGCCGAGCGCGGCCACGACGTCGGCCGGGCCCGGACGGGCGGGCAGCGGCACCCGGGCGGTGGCGCCGATCGTGCCGTCCAGCCCGATGACGCCGCCGCGCACCTCGGCCGGGCGGACGTCGGCCATCAGCAGGCAGTGCCGGACGGTGTCGATGCCGAGCAGCCTGGCCGGCTTGCCGCGGCCGGACGGGCGCCCCGCCTCCTCGGCGACCAGCCGCCGCGCCACCAGGGTCTCCACGATCTCCGAGACCACGGCGCGGGCGAGGCCCGTCGACCGGGAGATGTCGGCGCGGGACACCGTGCCGCCGCCCGCCAGCACGCTCTGCAGGACCAGCTCGGTGTTGCGCTCCCGCAGGACCGCGGGAGTCGCCTTCTCGGTGATGCGGACCGGCCTGGTCATCTTCGCCTTCCCCGTGCCCACCGCGCTGACCCCCTGGACGGGAGCGTATAGGGATCGGACATGCCCCGGGGCCCGGCCGCCGGTCCGGCGGGCACGGGCCCCGGGGGAGCGGGTTACCGGGTCGCCGGCGGCGACGTGCAGGTGAGCGTCGGCACCCCGAACGACACGGCGTCGAACCAGCGGTTCACGTCGTACTGGTCGACCACGAGCCGCAGCTCCTTGACGCCCGTCACATCGACGTCGAGCCGGACGGCCTCGGCCCCGGAGGCCGCGAGCCCGCTGCGCAGCACCCCGGTCTCGTGCAGCGGCCGGCCGTCGCCGAAGACGCGGACGATCACATCGCCGTCGGCGGTGTGGTTCATCGCGTCGTCGATCCCGACCACGGTGGTGAACCGCTGGCAGCCCTGGTTCAGCGCGACGCGCACGTCCGCGTTCGCGTTCGTGCCGAGGCCCTTGCTGTAGAAGGTCCCGTCCAGCCGGATCGGCTTGCCGTTGCCCTCGGGCGTGCCCGGCGTCACCGTGTCGCGGGCCACCGCGTAGATGCCGTCATGGTTGCGGGAGTAGGTGAACGGCAGGTCGCTCAGCTGGACGCGCCCGTCCGCCGCCACGGGCAGCACCGCCGTCGCCTTGCGGGTCAGGTGCTGCCCCGCCTGGTCGAAGCCGACGGTGAACTCCACCGCGACCTGCGTCGTCCCGGCCGGGAGGGCGTCGGTGCGGTGCAGCGTCCAGGCCTGCTCCAGCGTGGCGCCCGGGTCGATCTCCCCCTTCTCCGGCCCGGCCGGACGGACCTCCACGCCCGCGGGCGCGGAGACGTCGAAGGTCAGGCCGCTCATGGACGCGAAGTAGTTGGTGTTGGTCACCGAGGCGGCCACCGAGGCGGAACCGGAGAGCGAGCCCGTCGGACGCAGCGCCAGGCGCAGGTCGTAGGTGTCGCCCATCAGCCGCCGCAGCGTCTTGGACGCCTCGGTGTAGGTGTCCCCGGACGGCCTCGTCCGGTACTTGCCGTCGTCCTTCGACCACGCCTCGGCCATGGCGTACCAGTCGACGGTCGGCGGCTCGCCGCCGGTGCGCAGCGCCTCCTTCAGCCCGTCGAACAGCTTCTTCCACCGCGGCGCGTAGTAGTCGCGCAGCACGCCGGACCACTCGCGGTAGGCGTAGTCGTGCAGGTTGGTGTCGCTCTCGCCCCACGAGGTGATCAGCTTGCGCGCCTCGTACTCCAACTGCCGCGCCTCGGCCGGGCTGCCGGCCGCCTGCCGCGCCCGCTGGAGCCACGGCCCGACCATCGAGCTCCGGTCCGTGCCGGTGAGGGCGTCGAGGCCCTTGATGTGGTCCATCCAGCTGTCGGTCAGCTTGGTGAACGCGGCGAGGTCGCGGGCCTGGTACGCCGCGTTGATCTGCGGCAGCAGGGTCCGGGACCGGTCCGCGACGGCCTGCCGGGCCACTTCGAGCAGGTCGTAGCGGTAGGCGGAGCTGCGCCGCAGCGACCGGTCCACCTTGAGCAGTTCGGGCAGCGCCCGCGCGAACGCGGCCGGGTCGTAGGCGAACGCCGCCTGCGCCCACCGGTGCGGCCGCGTCGTGGTCAGGCTCGGCGCCGCCGCGAACAGCCCGCCGTGCCCGGACGACCGTCCGCCGGTCGGCGGGATCGCGTAGGCCGTGTCGGCCAGCACCCGCCAGGCGGCGCGGGCGTGCGGGTCGGCGCCGCCGTAGCGCGCGTCCGCGTACTCGTCGAACCACCGGTGGACGTCGACGGGGCCGTCATGCCAGGGCATCTCGGCGAGGAACTCGACCGCGACCGGGTTGTTGTAGCTCGCCTCCGGCATGATCGCGATCCCGTCGAGCGCGCTGCCGCCGGCCCGCGCCCGCCACGCCCAGAACCGCTCGTTCCAGGCGCCGATCGGCGCGCCGACGGTGGAGTTGCCGCCGAAGTTCCAGATCGACCCGAAGGCGTACGGCGTGCCCTTCCAGTCGGCGTCGCGGTCGACCTTGAGCGCCCGGTCGGACAGGCCGTCCACGATGAGCATCCTGCTCCGGTCGACGGCGGCCACCGTCTCGGCGCGCGGGTTGCTCTGCCAGCCGAGGATCACCCAGGTCGCTCCCGGGTGCGCCTTCTCCAGCGCGTCCTGGACGGCCACCGAGGCCTGGCCCACCGGGATGTCGCCGGCCTTGCCGCCCTCGTGCAGCAGGTCCATCTTGTACATCGTCGACTTGCCGAGCAGGCGGTCCTGGACGCCGTAGAAGCGCTCGGCGACCTTGCCGAACACCGGGTTCGTCGGCGCGAGCCAGTCGGGCCGGGTGAACCCCTGCCAGGTGCCCTGCGGCACCGTCACGGCGCCCGGGTTGCGGGTCTCGAAGTCGGTCGGGACGGTGCCGAAGTAGCCCGGCAGCACCGGCGTGATGCCGACTCGCCGCATCCGGTCGGCGATCCGGCGGCCGAGCTTCGCGCGGTCGCGGATCTGGTCCTCGCTGATAGGCGAGGTGAAGTTGGACATGTTCTGCAGCAGCCACCACGGCTGGTACCCGGCGCCCGGGATCCAGGAGCGCACCTCGTCCGCCGAGTAGCCGAACGCCTTCAGCGTCTCGAAGTACACGGCCTCGGTGCCGACGGGCATGAACATCTCGTTGACGCCGTGCAGGGCGTAGACGTCGATGAGCCGTTCCCAGTCCTCGAACGTCCGGTAGGGCCCGGAGTAGCCGTCCTCGGTGTCGTTGCCGGCGAACCGGTGCTTCACGACGGACGACTGCTCGATCGGCCGCGCCGGCAGCGGGAGCCGCCGCGGGAGGTCGAGCTGCTCGCCGGTCCAGGAGATGTCGGCCTTGACCACGTGCTTGAGGTACCAGTTGAAGCCCATGAGCAGCGCCGGTGTGCTGCTGCCCGCGATGACCAGCCGCCGGTGCCGGCCGGAGACGCGGAAGGCGTCCCGGTCGCCCCGCAGGGTCTCCAGGCTCACCTGCGCGGCGTACCGCGGCCCGACCAGCCGCTTGATCACCTCACGGGCCGGGCGCACATCGAACGCTGGCCGGCCGTGGCCGGCCGTCTCCGCCGATGCGATGGTCCCGGGCAGCACGCCGATGACGAGCAGGACGCTCACCACCCCGGCCACCGTGATCCGCCATCTTCGCTGCGTGCCGCTCCGTCGAACCACGGTCGCGTCCCTTCGCCGGGTTTTGATCGGGGCCCAAACTAAATACCTCTCGGCCGGACGGTCAAGATCCAAAGCCCCGGAATCTTTTCCCGGTGGTCCGGCGCCGGCCGGGGCCCGGTGACGCGCGGCCCCGGCCGGCGGCCGCGCCCGGGCCACCTGCCTAGGCGGCCCAGCCCGCCCCCTCGGCTCGCAGATTCCGTGGCGAATTCGGTGTGGAATCAGAACGGTCGAAATCAGGGCCGGTGGGCATTGCAGAGCGGGCGGCGAGTTTCTCGCCGCCCGCCTTGCCGTTCGGCGTCGGGTCTGGGGGAGTTTGTAGCCCAGAGCGCGGAGTTGGGACGCGTTCAGGCTGGACACGTTGTGGTCGTGATCGGTGGACGCGTATTGGTGGATGGCCCACTGCTTCCACGGGGAAGGCGCGGTCACTCGCCCGGCGGCCTTTCCGTAGTGCGCGACCCACAAGGGGTATTCGCCCAGTCGTTCACCTGGCGCGTGGAGCGCCCGTCGGTGGTCTCCAGGTCGAGCATGAGCAGGTCGCCGGCCCCCAGGCCCGCTTTTGTCACCACCGAGAGGTAGTGGTCGGCCTCGCGCACCGGGTCGTCGCCCGGGCGGCCTTAGTGGAAGGCGCCCCTGACCAGGCCGTTCCGCTGGATCCTCGTCCAGTTCTCGGTGAAGGTCGGGTCGTCGCGCCGCAGCCCCTCGGTGGCCTTCGCGATGCCGAAGGCGAGGTCCTCGCGCCCCCAGTCGAAGCCGCGGTCGTAGCGCGAGACGTCCACGCCGTACGGGTTCGACGGCGCCGGGGACGCGGCCGCTTCGGCGGGAGCGGCGACGTGGAGCGGCGCCCCGCTCGCGATCACCCTCGCCATCAGCAGGCTGCTGCCTCTGCCGCGCTTGCCGATCATTTTTCGGATGCCCGTTCTCGCCGGACTCGGGAGATTCGGCGTCCGACCGGATTTCGACCGTGCAGGGCAGGTTAACCGGAGAACGAGACGGCTGGGAGATCGTCCCCGGCAAATAAATTATGCATAAGAGGGTGCGTTCTCCGTGCGGTTTCCCCGGCGCGGCGGGCAATTCCGGGCATGCGGGGTGGCCCGTCAGCCGGGCAGGCGGATGAGGCGGCGCTCCACGGCCGCGGCGACGGCGGCGGTGCGGGTGGCGACGCGGG
This sequence comes from Actinomadura sp. NAK00032, assembly GCF_013364275.1. NCBI lineage: Bacteria > Bacillati > Actinomycetota > Actinomycetes > Streptosporangiales > Thermomonosporaceae > Actinomadura > Actinomadura sp. NAK00032. Next base: position 2,192,717 of record NZ_CP054932.1, read on the forward strand.
GCGACAGCGCCGTCTCGCCGCGCGCGGCCGTGCGGACGCTGCGGAACAGCTCCTCCGGCGGGCCGGCCTTGAGCAGGTACCCGGCGGCGCCGGCCGCGATGGCGCGGGAGATGTCGGCGTCGGAGTCGTAGATGGTCAGCACCAGCACGCGCGGCGGGTCCGGCAGCGCGAGGACGCGCCGGGTCGCCTCCACGCCGTCGATGCCCTCGCCGAGCTGAAGGTCCATCAGGACGAGGTCGGTCGGGACGAGCCCGACCTGCCGGACCGCCTCCGCGCCGTCGGCCGCCTCGGCGACGACGGTCCCCGCGCCCGGCGCGCTCTCGACCGTGAGGACGCCGCCGACCTCCGCGACCCGGTCCCGCATGGCACGCAGTCCGTACCCGCGCCCCGGTGCGGACACCGCGTCCGCCGGGTCGAATCCCGGGCCGTCGTCGGCGACGTCCAGGGACACCGCCTCGCCGAGATAGGTCAGCGTGACCATCACCGCGGCCGGGGCGGCGTGCTCGCGCGCGTTGGCGACGGCGCCCTGCGCGACGCGGAGCAGCGCCGCCCGCACCTCGACGTCCACCGGATACTCGTCCCCCTCCAGGCGCGGGTGCTGATCCCGGCGCGGCCCGACTGCGCGGTGGTGAACCGCTTCGGCGGGCCGTCCCACCAGGAGGTCGTCGCGCTCCTGCTGGAGGCCGGGGCGGATCCGGAGCCGGCCGACCGCCAGGGCGCGACCCCGCTGCGGCACGCCGAGCGCGAGGGGCACGGCGAGATCGCGAAGCTGCTCCGCGACGCCTAGCCCGGCCGGCCGGCGCCGGGCATGCGGAGACCCCCGGACCCTGGTGGGTGCGGGGGTCTCCGGCTCGCGTCGGTAGGACGGCCGGCGTCAGTAGGACGGCTGGCTCGGGTCGATCTGGTTGACCCAGGCCAGGACGCCGCCGCCGACGTGCACGGCGTCGGCGAAGCCGGCGCTCTTGACGACCGCGAGGGCCTCGGCGGAGCGGACGCCCGACTTGCAGTGCAGGACGATCTTCTTGTCCTGCGGCAGCCGCTCCAGGGCGGAGCCGTTCAGGAACTCGCCCTTCGGGATCAGTGTCGCGCCCGGGATCGAGACGATCTCGTACTCGTTGGGCTCGCGGACGTCCACCAGGAAGATGTCCTCGGCGCGGTCCTGCATGGCCTTGAGGTCGTGCACGGAGATCGTGGAGTCCTTGGCGGCCTCGGCGGCCTCGTCGGAGACGGCGCCGCAGAAGGCCTCGTAGTCCTCCAGCAGCTCGGTCTGCGTCGGGTTCTTGCCGCACAGCGGGCACTCGGGGTCCTTGCGGACCTTGACCGAGCGGTACGTCATCTCCAGCGCGTCGTAGATCATCAGGCGGCCGACGAGCGGCTCGCCGATGCCGGTGAGCAGCTTGATGGCCTCGTTCACCTGGATCGAGCCGATGGACGAGCACAGCACGCCGAGCACCCCGCCCTCGGCGCAGGACGGCACCATGCCGGGCGGCGGCGGCTCGGGGTAGAGGCAGCGGTAGCAGGGGCCGTGCTCGGCCCAGAAGACCGACGCCTGGCCGTCGAAGCGGTAGATCGACCCCCACACGTACGGCTTGCCGAGCAGGACGGCCGCGTCGTTCACCATGTAGCGGGTGGCGAAGTTGTCGGTGCCGTCCAGGATCAGGTCGTACTGGGAGAAGATGTCCATGATGTTGTCGCGGTCGAGCGCGGTGTTGTGCACCACCACGTCGATCAGCGGGTTGATCTCACGGACGGTCTCGGCCGCCGACTCGACCTTCGGCTTGCCGAGGGACGACTGCCGGTGGATGATCTGCCGCTGCAGGTTGGACTCGTCCACGACGTCGAAGTCGATGACGCCGAGGGTGCCCACCCCGGCGGCGGCGAGGTAGAGCAGCGCGGGGGAGCCGAGCCCGCCGGCGCCCACGACCAGGACCTTCGCGTTCTTGAGGCGCTTCTGCCCGGACATGCCCACGTCGGGGATGATCAGGTGCCGCGAGTAGCGGTTGACCTCGTCGCGGGTGAGCTCCGCTGCGGGCTCGACCAGAGGTGGCAACGACACGGTGGGTGCTCCTGTGCTGACGCTCGGCTGTTAGGGAGGCGGGGCGTCCCGTCCTCCCACCGCACAACCTTGCCACGTCGCCCCGCATTCCCCGGGCGCCGCCCCCAGAACGCGCACGCGCGTGGCGGTCCAGGGGCACGCATGGGCCGTCCCGTAGCGGGCATGGGTCGCCCAACATACGGGAGGAGGAACCATGAGCTTCCTCGACAAGCTCAAGAACAAGACCCAGAAGGCCATGGGCCAGGGCAAGGAAGAGGCCGGACGGCAGACCGGCGACCGGTCCATGGAGGCCGAGGGGCGCAGGGACCAGGCGGCCGGCGGCACCAAGCAGGTCGGCGAGAAGGCCAAGGACGCCGCCCAGGAGGCGCGCCGGACGTTCGGTACCGGGTCCTAGCCCCGGGTACCGGGTTGTAGCGCTCCCGCAAGTGGAAGCCCCTCCGCGGAGGGGCTTTCCGCTGCCTCGTACGCAATGACAGGTGGATTGTCGTAAAACACAGTTAATCTTGACTGTTGTGGCATTCCCGCCTCCCTTCCAGCAGCCGCCGCCCCCGCCGCGTCCTCCGTACGCCGGCCCGCCAGGGCCTCCGTACGCGGGCCGGCCAGGGCCTCCGTACGCGGGTCCCCCCGGTCCCCCGCCGCCGCCGGGCCGTCCCACGGTCCTCGGCCTGACCGGGCGCCAGTGGATGGTCGTGGCCCTCGTCGTCGGCTGCTGCTACTTCTTCACCACCGCGTTCTCGATGGTCGGAGCCTGGACGACCGTCAACCGCGAGCCCACGACCGCGGAGCTGCAGACGGCCGCGAACAAGGAGGTCGCGCGGCGCTGGCAGGCGTGGCCCGCGAGCCGGATCTTCCCCGACCGGATCCCCTACCGGCCCGTCGGCGACCACAGCGAGTACGCGTCCCGGACCGGCATCGTCCCCGACACCGGCTGCGCCCAGGCCGTGGACGAGGAGATCGCCGCCACGCTCGCCAAGTACGGCTGCCGGGCCGTCCTGCGCGCCACCTACACCGACCAGCTGCAGGGCGTCGTCGTCACCGTCGGGGTGATCGCGTTCCCCGACCCGTGGAAGGCCGACCGCGCGTTCAAGGAGCTGCCCGGCTCGCAGGGCCCGGGCGACGGCTCCCGCTCGGTGGCGCCCGCGCTGCACGCCGCCGCGTTCCCGGGGACGGCGTCGGCCCGGTTCACCGACGAGGCCCGGCAGGACCGGACGATCGACCGCGGCGGCCCGTACGTCGTGCTGACGGCGTCCGGGCAGTCCGACGGCCGGCCCGCGTCCGCGATCAAGAAGGCGCGGCCCGGCGAGCCGTTCGCCGTGGCCCCGCAGCTCGGCCACGCGGTCGCGCGGGCGCTGGCCTCCAAGGCGCTGCCCGACTGCGACGACCCGGAGTGGGAATGCTGACGCGCGCGCGGACGGCCGCCGCCCTGGCGGCGGGAGCCCTGGCCGGGAGCTGGCTGCTGCCCGTCCCGGCGCACGCGGACGAGGTCCGCGACCGGCAGCGGCCCATCCTGAACCTCCTCGGCATGGACGCCGCCTGGAAGGTCACCAAGGGCGCCGGGGTGACGGTCGCCGTCGTCGACTCCGGCGTCGACCCGAAGCAGGCGGACCTGCGCGGCAAGGTCACCACCGGGCCCAACATGCTCGCCAAGGTCGACCGCGGCAGCACGCCCGCGCGGCTGCACGGCACCGGGATGGCGTCGCTGATCGCCGGGCAGGGGCACGGGCCGGGCGGCCGCTCCGGGATCATCGGGATCGCCCCGCAGGCCCGCATCCTCGCCATCCGCGCGATCGGCGAGCCGGAGGACGCCAGCTACGCCCGGTACCGGACGTCGGAGCAGGCGGAGACGTCGGTGGCGCGCGGCATCCGCTACGCCGCCGACCACGGCGCCGACGTCATCAACCTCTCGCTCGGCCGCGAGGACGAGACGCCCGAGGAGCGCGAGGCGGTCGGCTACGCGATCGGCAAGGGCGCCGTGGTGGTGTCGGCGGTCGGCAACGACGGCGACGAGCAGCGGCTGCTGGACGACGACGGCTTCGCGCCCTACTCCTACCCGGCGTCCTATCCCGGCGTCATCGCGGTCGCGGCGACGACGGCCGGGCACGCCCGCGCGCCGTTCTCCAACCGCAACTACTCGGTGGTGCTGTCCGCGCCGGGCGCCGGGCTGCCCGTCGCCGGGCCCGGCGGCCGGTACTTCGTCAGCTCCGGCACCAGCGACGCCAGCGCGGTCGTGTCCGGGATCGCCGCGCTCATCCGTGCCAAGCACCCGGACATGGCGCCCGCGCTGGTGTCGCAGGCGCTGGTGCAGAGCGCCCGCGGCGGGCCGAAGGGCGGCTACGACCCGGAGATCGGGTTCGGCGAGGTGCACGCGGCCCGCGCGCTGACGGCGGCGGACGGGCTCGCGGCGGCGAAGCCGGGCCCCGCGAAGGGCAAGCCCGCCGGCGAGCGGTTCGGCGCGGGCGACCCCGGGCCGGTGCCGATCATCGACCATCCCGCCTGGGTCCGCTGGTTGATCGGCGTGATCCTGGTGCTCGGCATCTGCGGGGCCGTCGGCGGGGGCGGGATCGCGATGGCGTTCCGGCGCCGCCATCCCAAGCCCGCGGCCGGCCCGCCTTCCGGCCCGGCCGCACCCCCCGGTCCGCCGCCCGGGCAGCTGCCCGGCCGGCCGTACGGGCCGCCGCCGCGCGCGCCGTACGGCGCGCCGGAGCAGCCCCCGCCGCGCGGCGCGTCGCCGGCGCCCCCGTACTGATCTCCGTTGGGCTACGCTCCGCTGCGTGGCGCGCGCTGACATCTCCGCCCCGGGCACCGAGACGGAACCGGGGCGGTGGCGGGTGTCGCGCCGGACGGCGGCGCTGGTCGCCGCGTCCGCGTGCGCGACCGTCCTCGTCGTCGCCGCGGTGCGGCTGTCGGCGGAGCTGACCCGCGGCCCGACGCCCGCCGAGCGCGCCGCCGCCGCGGCGGCCGAGGTGGCGGGCCGGTACCGGGCGTGGCCCGCCGGGCGGATCTTCCCCGCCGGGATCCCGTACACGCTCGGCCAGTCGTCCCCGGCGACGGCCCGCCGGGTCGGGATCGGCGCCGACACCCGCTGCGCCCAGGCCGCCGACGGCGCGCTCGCCCGCTCCCTCGCGGCCCGCGGCTGCCGCGCCGTGCTCCGCGCCACCTACCTCGACCAGACGCAGGGGCTCGTGGTGACCGTCGGGGTGGCGGTGTTCCCGGACGAGCGGTCCGCGCGCGGGGCGGTCGAGTGGTTCCCGCACGGCGCGCCCCGGCCCGGCCTGCGGGCGCTGCCGTTCGAGGGGTCGGTCGCCGCCCGGTTCGGCGACGCGGCCCGGCAGGCGGCCGCCGCCGCGCAGCGCGGCCCGTACGTGGTCGCCGCGACCGCCGGGTACGCCGACGGGCGCCCCGCGCTGCGCGGCCCGCTCGCCGACCTCGCCGAACTCGCGCCGCAGCTGGTGCGCGCCGTGCTCGCCCCGCTGGCTGCCCCGGCGGAGGTCCGCTGCGGCGACCGGGAGTGGCGATGCTGAGACGCGTCACCGCCGCGCTGGCCGCCGCCGCGCTCCTCGCCCTTCCCGCCCTCACCGCGCCGCCCGCCCGCGCCGACGGTGTTGTTCGTGAGGGGGCGACCCCCCACACCCCCCGGTTCGCGCCCGGCTCTGATCAGGTACGGGACGCCGTGACGCCCGTCCTGGAGTCCCTGAACGTGCCGCGGGCGTGGACGATGGCGAAGGGGCGCGGCGTGACCGTCGCCGTCCTGGACTCGGGCGTGGACGCCGACCAGGCCGACCTCGTGGGATCGGTCACCGTGGGCCCCGACCTCACCCGCGGCGCCGGGCCGGCGGGGGCCCGGCCGAAGCGGCTGCACGGCACCAACATGGCGTCCATCATCGCCGGGCACGGCCACGGCCCCGGCGGCGCGCTGGGGATGATCGGCGTCGCGCCCGAGGCGCGGCTGCTGTCGCTGCGGGTCATCCTGGAGCGGGACGAGCCGGGGTTCGCCGAGTTCACCGGCGCCGAGCGGTTCGCCGGGACGATCGCCGACGGCATCCGGTACGCGGTCGACCACGGCGCCGACGTGATCAACCTGTCGCTGGGCCGCTCGTACCCGACGGCGCGCGAGCGGGACGCCGTCGCCTACGCCGTCCGCCGCAATGTCGTGGTGGTCGCCGCGGCCGGGAACAACAACGCCGAGGGCAGCCCCGGAGGCGTGAAGGGGAAGGGGCGCCCCTCCGCGAAGTACTTCTATCCGGCGTCGTTCCCCGGGGTCATCTCCGTCGCCGCCGTGGACGCGCAGGGGCGACACGCCGGGTTCTCCAACCGCAACTCCGGCGTGGTCGTGTCCGCGCCCGGCGTGCAGGTCATCGGCGCCGGCCCGGACGGGCGGTACTGGATCGGGGACGGCACGAGCCCCGCGACCGCGTTCGTGTCCGGCATCGCCGCGCTCATCAGGTCGCGGCACCCCGGCCTCGCGCCCGCGCTGGTCACGCAGGCGATCGTGGCGAGCACCGGGAACCGGCCGGCGCGCGGCTACGACCGGGGCGTCGGGTTCGGGACGGTGGACGCCGCCGCCGCGCTCGCCGCCTCCGACGGGCTCGCGGGCGCCCGGATGAGCGGCGCCGGGCTGCCGGCCGAACGCCGGTTCGCGGACGGGCCCGTCCGGCCGGTCCAGGCGGTGCACCGCTCGGGCGGGCTCGTCCTCGCCTACGTGCTGGCCTGCCTGGTGTCCCTGTTCGGCCTGGCGGGCGCCGCGGTGTTCCTGCGCGGCGCGCCGCGCGATCCGGGAGAATCGTCGGATGCCGTTCGAACCTGACGAGTACGCCGAGGCGGTGCTGGACGCGGTGGAGAGCATCCCGCCGGGCCGGGTGCTGTCCTACGGCGACATCGCCGAGCTGGTCGGGCGCGGCGGGCCCCGGCAGGTCGGCCGGGTCATGTCGCTGTACGGGGGAGCCGTCCCGTGGTGGCGGGTGATCCGCGCCGACGGGAGCCCGCCGCAGTGCCACGAGCGCCGCGCCCACGAGCACTACCGCGAGGAGGGGACGCCGCTCCGCCCGGACGGCGTGAAGGTCGACATCAAGCGGGCGCGGTGGTCAGGTCCGTCCTGAGCGGGCCGGGTGTGGTTTTTCTCCCTGGCGACATGCGTGCGTTGTGGTCAGAACCGTCCCGGTGATCTGTTCCAATGAACTGTTGTGCCCTCTGGTTCCTACCGTCTCGTGCGCCGCGCCGGTCCCGCGCGGAGCGTCCCGCCTGTGCTCGACGAGCAGCAGCGGCGGGTCGTCGAGCACGCCGGCGGGCCGCTGCTGGTGCTGGCGGGGCCGGGGACCGGTAAGACCACGACGATCGTCGAGGCGGTCGTCGACCGCATCGAGAACCGGGGCGCCGATCCGGAGCGCGTGCTCGTCCTGACGTTCAGCCGCAAGGCGGCGGGGGAGCTGCGCGAGCGCATCACCGGGCGCCTGCACCGGACGACCCGCACCCCGCTCGCGCTCACCTTCCACAGCTACGCCTACGCGCTGCTCCGGCGCGACGCCGTCCTGAACGAGGAGCCGGCCCCGCGGCTGCTGTCCGGCCCAGAGCAGCTCCTGGAAGTGCGCCGGTTGCTGGAGGGCGAGCTGGCGGACGGCGCCCGCGACTGGCCGGAGCGCCTGAGGGCCGCTCTGGCGACGCGCGGGTTCGCCGAAGAGCTGCGTGACTTCACCTTGCGGGCCGTTGAGCGCCAGTACGCCGCCGAAGACCTGGCCGCGCTGGGACGCGTGCGCGGCCGCGACGACTGGTCCGCCATCGGCGGGTTCATGGAGCGGTACGTCGACCGGTTCCTCCTCGACCCCGTCCCCACCTACGACTACGGCGAGCTCATCCACATGGCCGCGGGCATGCTCGCGGACGAGGAGGTGCGGATCCGGGAGCGGGACGCCTACGACGTGGTGTTCGTGGACGAGTACCAGGACACCGACCCCGCGCAGGAGGCGCTCCTGCACTACCTCGCCGGAGAGGGCCGCGACCTGGTCGTGGTGGGCGACCCCGACCAGTCGATCTACGGGTTCCGCGGCGCCGACGTGCGGGGCATCCAGGAGTTCCCCAGCCGCTTCCCGACCCTGGACGGCGAGCCCGCGCCCATGGTGGCGCTGCGGACGTGCCGCCGCATGGGCCCGGAGATCCTCGCGGCGTCGCGCCGCATCGCGCGCCGCCTGCCCGCCGGGTCGGCCGGCGCCGCCGAGCACCGCGCGCTGCAGCCGGTGGAGGAGCTGGACGACGGCGAGGTGCGCGCCGTCATCGCCGACTCCGAGAGCCAGGAGTCGGCGCTGGTGGCCGACGAGCTGCGCCGCGCCCACCTGCTCGACGGCGTCCCGTGGTCGCGGATGGCCGTCCTGGTGCGCAGCGCGGTGCGGCAGGTCCCGGTGCTCCGGCGCGCGCTCGCCCAGGCCGGTGTGCCGGTGGTCGTCGCGGGCGACGAAGTGCCGCTGATCGCCGAGCCCGCCGTCCGCCCGTTCCTGGTGCTGCTGCGGGCCGCGCTGAAGAAGGGCTTCCTGGACGAAGAGGTCGCCGAAGACCTGCTGACAGGGCCGCTGGGGGGCGCCGACGCGCTCGCCATGCGGCGGCTCAAGCGCGCCCTGCGCGACCTGGAGGAGCTGTCGGGCGGAGACCGTCCGCTAGGGGAGCTTCTCATCGCGGCCGTCAACGACCCCCGCGAGCTGATCCTCGTCCACGAGAAGGTGCGGGCGCCCGCCGAGCGGATCGCGCAGCTGATCGAGGTGGCGCGGCGCTCCGTGCACGACGGCGGCACCGCCGAGGACGTGCTGTGGGCCGTCTGGCAGGAGAGCGGCCAGGCCGACGTCCTGCTGGAGCAGAGCGTCAAGGGCGGGACGCGCGGCGCGGCGGCCGACCGCGACCTGGACGCCGTCGTCGCCCTGTTCGACCACGCGGCGCGGTTCGTCGACCGGCTTCCCCAGGCGGGGCCCGAGCTGTTCGTCGACAACATCGCCTCCCAGGAGATCGCCGGCGACACCCTGGCCGAGCAGGCGCCCGAGGGCGAGGCCGTCCGGATCCTCACGGCGCACCGCTCCAAGGGCCTGGAGTGGGACGTGGTGGTCGTGGCCGGCGTCCAGGAGGGCGTCTGGCCCGATGTCCGCCTGCGCGGGTCGCTGCTGGGCGTCGAGGAGCTCATCGAGCACGCCGCAGGGGCGGAGCCGGAAGGCGACGCGGCGGCGGGCGCCTCCATGGCCGCCAAGATGCTCGACGAGGAACGCCGGCTCTTCTACGTCGCGGTCACGCGCGCGCGCAAGCGCCTGGTGGTGACGGCCGTCGGCGGCGACGACACCGAAGAACGTCCGTCGCGGTTCCTCAACGAGCTGCTCCCCGGCGCCATCGAGCAGTCGCAACTGGACGAGAAGACGCGGTGGCTGTCACTGTCCGCGCTGGTCGCCGACCTGCGCTCGGTCGTCGCCGACCCGTCCCGCCCGGAACCGCTGCGGCGCGCCGCAGCCGGGCACCTGGCCCGCCTCGCGCGCGCGGGCGTGCGCGGCGCGAAACCGGAGAACTGGTACGCCATCACCGCGCTGTCCGACCCCGGGCCCGCGTTCGGAGAGGACGAGCAGATCACCATCTCCCCGTCCCAGGTCGAGGCGTTCACCACCTGCGGGCTGCGCTGGCTGCTCGCCTCCGCCGTCGGCGCGCAGGAGGGCGGGCCCAACGAGTACAGCACGATGGGCAAGGTCGTCCACGCCGTCGCCGAGATGGCGGGCGCCGACGACGGCGTCGACGAGGTGCACGTCGCCGAGCGGCTCGACGAGATCTGGAACGACCTGGAGTTCCGCAGCTCCTGGTACTCGGAGAAGCAGCGCGAGCAGGCCGCGACCATGGTCGACAAGTTCCTCGCCTGGCACCGCGACAACCCCAACGAGGTCGTCGCGCTGGAGGAGTCGTTCAAGGTCGACCTCGGCCGCGTCGTCATCAAGGGCCGCATCGACCGCGCCGAACGCGACGAGCAGGGCCGCGCCGTCATCATCGACATCAAGACCTCCTCCACCGCCGTCCCCAAGGACGACCTGGCGCGGCACCCGCAGCTCGGCGTCTACCAGTACGCGGTGATGCTCGGCGCGTTCGAGCGGCACGGGCTGATCGAGCCGGGCGGCGCCAAGCTCGTCCAGGTCGGCAAGGCCGCGTTCACCGCGAGGGCGCGCGAGCAGGAGCAGCCGCCGCCCGCCGACGACGCCGACCCCGAGTGGCCGAAGAAGCTCATCGAGGTCGTCGCGACCGGGATGGCGAGCGAGGTGTTCCAGGCGCGGGCGAACGACAAGTGTCGCACCTGTCCCGTACGCTCCTGCTGCCCCGTCCATGACGAGGGCGGGCAGGTCGCCGACTGAACAGCGGCCTGAACAGCGACTGAACGGTCCACGGTGAGCTCGGGGGGAGCGAGGTGATCACGCCGGGAGAACTGGCCCGGCTGCTGGAGATCCCGGAGCCGACGGAGGAGCAGGCCCGGGTGATCGAGGCGCCGCTGGCGCCGATGGCGGTGATCGCGGGCGCCGGGTCCGGGAAGAGCGAGACGATGGCCGCGCGGGTGGTGTGGCTGGTCGCGAACGGCTTCGTCCGGCCCGAGCGCGTCCTCGGGCTGACCTTCACCCGCAAGGCCGCCGCCGAGCTCGGCGTGCGCGTGCGCAAGCGGCTCGACAAGCTCCGCGAGGTGCTGCCCGCCGACGAGCTCGAACGGCTCGGCGGCGAGGCCCTGTTCGACGGCGAGCCCATGGTGTCGACCTACCACTCGTACGCGGCGCGGCTCTTCGGCGACCACGCCCTGCGCGAGGCCCTCGAACCCACCATGCGGCTGATCTCGCCGGCCGTCGCCTGGCAGATCTGCTCGCGGGTGGTCGACGCCTACAACGGCCCCATGGACCGCATCGACTGGCAGCCCGACACCGTCACCAAGGCCGTCATGGAACTGGCCGGCGACCTGGCCGAGCACCTGCGCACCGCCGAGGACGTCCGCAAGGTCGGCGCCTGGCTCGACGAGCGGCTCGCCGTGGTGAACAAGCCGCTGAAGGCGCAGCGCGACATCCTCGCCAAGCACGCCGTCCGCGAGCAGCTCATGCCGCTCATCGAGGCGTACGCGCGGGCCAAGTCCGACCGGGAGGTCATCGACCACGGCGACCAGATGGCGCTCGCCGCGCGCATCGCCTCCAGGCATCCCGAGGTCGGGATGATCGAGCGGTCCCGGTTCTCCGTCGTCCTGCTGGACGAGTACCAGGACACCAGCCAGGCGCAGCTCGTCCTGCTGCGCTCGCTGTTCGCGGGCGGCCACCCGGTGACGGCCGTCGGCGATCCGTGCCAGTCGATCTACGGGTGGCGGGGCGCGAGCGCCGGGAACCTGCTGCGCTTCGCCCACGACTTCCCCGCGCAGCCCGGCGCGGACGGGCGGCGGCCGGTGCCGGCGCCGGTCGTCCAGCTCAGCCGGTCGTTCCGCAACGGCGAGCTGATCCTGGAGGCGGCGGCCAAGGTGCAGGAGGAGCTGCGCGCCGAGACCAAGGCCGTGCCGCGCCTCGTCCCGGGGGCGGGCCGCGAGGCGCGCGGCCGCGTCGAGTGCGCGCTGTTCCCCACGGTCGAGGACGAGGCCGACCGCATCGCCGCGCGCATCGCGGGCCTGATGGCCGCCGACCCCGAGACCGCGCCCGACGGCGGCCCGCAGGCCGAGCCGCTGCGCTACTGCGACGTCGCCGTCCTGGCGCGCAAGCGGTCGCAGTTCCCGCTGGTCCGGCGGGCGCTGGAGGCGCGCGGCATCCCCGTCGAGGTCGTCGGGCTCGGCGGGCTGCTCACCGTCCCCGAGGTGCAGGACGTCGTCGCCACGCTGCGGGTCATGCACGACCCGACCGCGGGCGCGTCCCTCGCCCGGCTGCTCACCGGCCCGCGCTGGCGGCTCGGCCCCCGCGACCTCGTCGCGCTGGGCCGCCGCGCCCGCGCCCTCGCCCAGGAGACGGCCCGCGACGTCACCCCGCCCGAGCGCCCCGAACCGGCCCCGGCCGAGGACGCCCCACCGGGGGACGCCATGGCGGAGCCCGCCGCGCCGGACGCCGGCGACGACCCGCTCCGCCAGCTCGTCGGGGAGCTGAACCAGGAGACCGGCAGCCTCGTCGACGCGCTCGACGACCTCGGCCCGGCCGAGGCGTACTCGCCGGAGGGGTACGGCCGGCTGCGGCGCCTGCGCGACGAGCTGCGCGGCCTGCGGAGCCAGGTCGGGCTGCCGCTGCCCGACCTCGTCACCGAGGTCGAGCGGGCCCTCGGCCTCGACATCGAGGTCGCCGCGCGGTCCGGGCTCGACCCGGTCACCGCCCGCGCCGACCTCGACGCCTTCATCGACGCCGCCGCCACCTTCGCCGGCGACGCCGAGGACCCGACGCTCGGCGCGTTCCTCGCCTACCTCAAGGCCGCCGAGACCGAGGAGTTCGGGCTGGAGGCCGGGCGCGTGGGGGAGACCGACAGCGTCAAGCTGCTCACCGTCCACGCGTCCAAGGGCCTGGAGTGGCCCGTCGTCGTGGTGCCGGGCCTGTCGTACACGCCGCAGAAGAACGGCGGCCCCGCCAAGGGGTCGATCTTCCCGTCGCCGCCGCAGAACGCCACCCGCTGGACGGCGAACCCGCGCGTCCTGCCGTTCATGCTGCGCGGCGACCGCGCCGACCTGCCCGCGCTGACCGGCCTGGAGAAGGACGACCTCGCCGCGTTCGACCAGGCGTGCGCCGAACGCGACCTGCGCGAGGAGCGGCGGCTCGCCTACGTCGCGGTCACCCGCGCGTCCAGCCTGCTCATCACCACCGGCTACTGGTGGGGGGCGTCGGGCCGGCCGCTCGGCCCGTCGCCGTTCCTGGAGGAGGTGCGCGCCGTCTGCGTCGCCGGCGCCGGATCCGTCGCCGTCTGGACCGACCCGCCGGAGGAGGGGGCCGCGAACCCGCTGCTCGCCGACCCCGAGGAGGCGCAATGGCCCGTCGCACCCGGCGAGCGCGGCCACTCCGACCTCACCGCCCGCCAGCGCTACGAGGCGGTCGTCGAGGGCGCCCGCATGGTCGGGGACGAGATGGCCGGGCGGACACGGCACTGGGCGGGCGACACCGGCCTGTCCGACGCCGACCGCGCCCGGATGACCGCGTGGGCGCGCGACGTCGAGCTGCTGCTCGCCGAGCGCGACCGGGGCCGCTCCGGCGACGGCCTGCTCGTCGAGCTGCCCGCGCACCTGTCGGTGTCGTCGCTGGTGTCGCTCGCGCGCGACCCGGCGGCGCTCGCCCGGCAGATCCGCCGCCCCATGCCGCGCCCGCCCGCCCCCTACGCGCGGCGCGGCACCGCGTTCCACGCCTGGCTGGAGGGCCGCTGGGGGCAGCAGCGCCTCCTCGACCCCGACGAGCTGCCCGGCGCCGCCGACGAGGGCGCCGCCGACGACTCCCAGCTCGCCCGGCTGCGGGAGCGGTTCGAGGAGTCGGAGTGGGCGTCCCGCGAACCGCTCGACATCGAGGTGCCGTTCGAGACGATCATCGGCGACCGGCTCGTCCGGGGCCGGATGGACGCGGTGTTCCGGTCGCCGGGCGGCGGCTACGAGGTCGTCGACTGGAAGACCGGCTCGCCGCCGTCCGGGGCGGAGGCGCGGTTCGCGGCGGTGCAGCTCGCCGCGTACCGGCTGGCGTGGGCGACGCTGACCGGGGTCGAGGTCTCCGCGGTCAGCGCGGCGTTCCACTACGTCGGCGCGAACGTCACCGTCCGGCCGGCCGACCTGCTGGACGCCGCCGGGCTCGCCGCGCTCCTCGACGGCGTCCCCGCCCTGTGATTCTCGCCCTGTGATTCTCGCCCGGACGGGGTGATGAGTCTCACTCCCCTCTGGTCACCGTGCGTGCTTTCGGGGATGATCCGGGCAACCATTTCGAGGGAGGCGACGTGACGGTGACGCACGACGAGAAGGTCGTCCGGGAGTTCTCCAAGCAGGCGGCCGGGTTCGCCGACCCGAGGCTGAACGCCGCCTTCACCCGTCACCTGGACCGGCTCGTCCGCTTCATGGAGCCGGAACTCGACCTGGAGGACGTCGTGCTGGAGGTCGCGGCCGGCACCGGCCTCGTGTCCCGCGCGATCGCCCACCGCGTCCGGCACGTCACGGCCCTGGACCTCACGCCCGCGATGCTCGCCGAGGGCAAGCGCGGCGCCGACCAGGCCGGCCTGACGAACCTGACGTTCACCCGCGGCGACGCGACCGCGCTGCCCTACCTGGACCGCTCGTTCACGTTGGTCATGACCCGTTTCTCGCTGCACCAGGTCGCCGACCCCGGGGCCGTCGTGGCGGAGATGGCCCGGGTCAGCCGGCCCGGCGCCGCGCTGATCATCGCCGACCTGGTCCGGCCGGACGGCGCGGCGGGCGACCCCGACCGCATCGAGCGGCTCCGCGACCCCTCGCACGGCACCGCGCTCACCGAGGCGCGGATCGCGGAGCTGGTGGCGGCGGCGGGCGCCGAGGTCAAGCGCGCCGAGACCTTCGACTTCGTGCGGCCGCTCGACCCGTGGCTGGAGTTCAGCCAGACCCCCGCCGAGACCGCCGCCCAGATCAGGCGGGAGCTGGAGGAGGAGCTGGCGGACGGCCCCGCGACCGGCATGCGCCCGAGCATGGTGGACGGCGTCCTGCACTTCACGCACTCGTACCTGTTCCAGCAGGCGATCGCCGGGTAACGATTCGAGCGAATGTTCGACGCGGATCGCTCATATGTTCTAGGTTGGCGGGCATGGGTTCCACCACCGTGCGGTCCCTCGACCGCGAGCCCGCCGCGCTGGCGATGCGCATCGGCGTCGTCGCGGCCGAGGCGGCCCTCGCCACCTTCGCCCGCAACCTCGACCTCGACGACCTGGCCGACGGCGTCGACTTCCAGGGCGCCATCGGCCCCGCCGAATGGCCGGTGTTCTCGCTGGTCATCGACACCCTCGCCGAGGCCGGCCCGGGCGACCGCCGGTCCCTGGACGAGCGCCGCGCCGACGCGCTCAACGACCTCGCCCGCATCTGCATGGCGGCCAAGAACCGCGGCGCCGCATGACCCGGTGACCGGGCGCGTCCGGGACCGCGCGGCCCTGGACCCGGGCGCCGCCCCCACCCTGAGCACCGCCCTCAGCCTGGGGCCGGGGGCCGTCCTCAACCGCCCAGCGCCCCGGTTCTGACCTTGCCCGTGCTGGTCCGGGGCAGTTCCCGGACGAACCGGATGTCGCGCGGCACCTTGTACCTGGCCAGGTGCGTGCGCACGTGCTCCTTGAGCTCGTCCGCGGTGACCGACGAGCCGGGGGCGCGCACCACGTACGCGGCGAGGCGCTGGCCGAACGCCTCGTCGTCCACGCCGGTGACGGCGACGTCCGCGACGTCCGGACGGCCGCCGAGCAGGTCCTCGACCTCGCCGGGGAACACGTTCTCGCCGCCGGACACGATCATGTCGTCGGCGCGGCCGTCGATGAACAGCCGCCCGGCCGCGTCGAGGTGGCCGAGGTCGCCGGTGCTCGTCAGGCCGTCCAGCATCGGCTTGCCACCGCCGCCGGTGTAGCCGGCGAACCGCAGGCCGCCGCCGGTGTAGACCTCGCCGGTCCCGCCGGGCGGGACGTCCCGGCCGTCCTCGTCGAGGATCCGGACGGTCAGCCGCAGCGACGGCCGCCCGGCGGTGCCCGGCGCGGCGCGCAGGTCGGCCGGGGTGGCGATGGTGGCCCAGCCCGTCTCCGTCGCGCCGTAGACGTTGACGAGGACGTCGCCGAACGCGTCCATGAACGCCTCCGACAGGTGCGGGTGGAGCATCGAGCCGCCCGACACGACCGCGCGGAGGGTGGGCGTCTCCGGCCTGCCGGGCACGTCCAGGATGCGCTGGAGCATCAGCGGCACCGCGACCAGCGCCTCGGCCTCGTTGTCGGCGATGGCCTGCAGGGCCGCGCGCGGGTCGAACCGGCGTGACAGGACGAGCGGCATGCCCATGCCGAGGCCGACCGCCGTGTAGGCGAAGCCGAGGATGTGGAACAGCGGCGGCGCGATGACGATCGGCGCCCCGGCCCGGACGGGGACGCGCATGGCGTGGGTCAGCGCGGCCGGGAGCAGCGCCCCGAGGGACATGTCGTGCCGGGCGCCCTTCGGCGTGCCGGTGGTGCCCGACGTCATCACGATCACGCTGCCGGTGCGGTCGGGCAGGAGCGGTTCGGGCTCGGTGCAGCCGATGAGCGCGTCGACCGTCTCGGTCTCCGGGGGCGCGTCGCCGCCGGTCCAGGCGAGCAGCCGCCGCCCGGCGAACCCGGACTCCTCGACGGCGTCGGCGAACTCCTCGTCGTGGACGAGCAGTTCGATCCCCTCGCGCTCCGCGACCTGCCCGAGCTGCGCGCCGGAGAAGTCGGTGTTGAGCAGGACGACGTCGTTGCCGAGCCGCGACACGGCGAGCAGCGTCTCCACGAACCCGCGGTGGTTGCGGCACAGGACGCCGGCCCGGCCGTCCCCGATGCGGCTGCCGAGGGCGGTGGCCAGCGACGCGGCGCGCCGTTCCAGTTCGGCGTAGGAGAGCGCGCCGCGCTCGTCGATCAGCGCGGTCCGCCCCGGGAACCGCAGCGCCGCCATCGCGCCGATCGTCGCCGGCACGGGCCCGAACCGGACGTACGGGAACAGCAGCCGCGCGGCCCGGTCCGGCCGGATCGGCCGCACGACCCCCGTGTCCCGCACGGCGCGGACGGCCCGCACCCCTGACCGCAGCTGGTCGAGCAGTGGCAACGTCGTTCCTTCCCCTCGTCCTCCGTCCCGCCCATACCCGCCCTTTCCGCAGATATTGAGCGCTCCGTGCCGTGGGTTAACGTCGAGGCATGACGATCTCCGACGATGCCGTGACCGCCGATGACGTGCGGCGAGCCGTCCGGCTCGCGGTCTCCGTCCTGCGGAAGGCGCCGCCGGACGCCTGGAACGCCAAGGCGGGCACGCTCGAATGGACCTGCTGGGAGACCGTCGAGCACCTGAGCGACGACCTGTTCGCCTACGCCGTCCAGCTCGCTCCGCAGGCACCGCCGATGGAGGGCCACGTTCCGTTCGTCTGGGAGGCCCGCCGCCCGGGCGGCCCGGCGAACGCGGTCCACGCGAACCGCGAGGCCGGGCCGGACGGGCTGCTGCAGGTGCTCGACGCCTGCGGCGGCCTGCTGGTCGCCATGGTGCGCACCGCCTCCCCGGACGTCCGCGCCCACCACGTCTACGGCACGTCGGACGCCGAGGGCTTCGCCGCCATGGGGATCGTGGAGACGCTCGTCCACACCCATGACCTCGCCGCAGGGCTCGGCCTCCCCTGGGAGCCGCCCGCCGACCTGTGCTCGCGCGCGCTCGGCCGCCTGTTCCCCGACGCGCCGCGCGACACCGACCCGTGGCAGACGCTGCTGTGGGCGACGGGACGCGCGGAGCTCCCGGGCCGCCCGCGCCTCACCTCATGGCGCTCGGACGGCACCCCGCGTCCCTGACGCCCCTCAGCGGTGGCCCAGCACGTTCACGACCCGCCCGTCGGGGTCGCGGACGAAGAACCGGCGCACGCCCCACTCCTCGTCCTGGAGGGGATGGACGATCTCCGTGCCGCGCTGCCGCATGACCTCGTAGGCGGCGTCCACGTCGTCCACCTCGACGCTGACGTCCGGGACGACGGGCCCGGTCTTGTCGCGGGTCATGAGGCTGACCTGCGCCGTCGGCACGGACGGGGAGGCGAGCGTCACGATCCACCCCTGGTTCATGACCTCCTCGAAGCCCAGCCGCCGGTAGAACTCCCGGCTCTCCTCCATGGCCCCGGACTCGATGTTGGGCACGACGCGGCGAATGGTCATCGATATCTCCCAGCAGAACGTGGTCGCGATGTGGAAACCCCCATCGTCACCCGCGGCCGCCGCCGGGTCTTGGACGAATGGGAGCTCAGCGCAGGTAGTGGAAGCCCGGCTTGGGGTGCATCAGGAAGTCGTGGTGGGAGATGTTCCACGCGTAGGCGCCGGCCATGCCGAAGGCGACCACGTCGCCGGGGGACAGGGGCGGGACGGGGACATCGCGGGCGAAGACGTCCTTCGGTGTGCACAACTGGCCGACGAGCGTGGCGGGAGATTCCGGGCCCGTGACGGTCAGGACCTGGAAGGGCTGGTCATGGCCCTTCGTCACGGGGGTTCTGAGGTGATGCGTACCGCCCCGGAGGATCACGTAGGTCTCGCCCCTGGTCGTCTTCACATCGAGGACGTCGGTGACGTACCAGCCGTGGTAGGCGGTGATGGCCCGGCCGGGCTCTATGCGGAGCCTGGCCGGGATGGAGGCCAGCCCGGAGGCGTAGGTGCGCCAGTCGAAGAGAGTTCCGGGGGACGTGTAGTCCACCGCCATGCCGCCGCCCACGTTCAGCTCCGGGTCGTCCACGCCTTGGGTCTTCAGCCAGGGGAGCGCCCATTCGGCTATGTGGTGCGCGAGGTCGAGCATGGTGGGTGCGTCCAGGCCGGAGGCCAGGTGGGCATGGACGCCGTGCAGCGTGAGGTGGGGATTGGTGGCCAAGAGGTGGGCGCATTCGCTGAGGGCGTCCTCGTCCATGCCGAAGGGGCCGCTCATGGTGAGCGCGGCGTCCGGCGTGTGAAGGGGGAGGTTCGCGCGGAGAAGGATGTCGGCGGGGCCCAGCGCAGCCAGTTTCCTGAGTTCGTTCGGGCTTTCCACGTGAACGCGGTCGGCGGTGAGCGCCAAGCGCAGTTCTTCATACGTCTTCCCTGGGCCGCCGAAGGCCAGCGGTGTGCCGGGCAGGGTCGCCCGGACGTGGGCCAGTTCGCCGCCTGAGGCCACCTCTATGCCGTCCACATGGGGCGCCAGGGTGCGAAGTATCTCGGCGTCAGGGTTGGCCTTGGCGGCGTAGAACAGCTCTGTGGAGCCGAGGGCCGTACGGATGGCTTCGACGTGTTCTCGTAGACCCGGCAAGTCGTAGACGTAGGCCGGGTAGCTGTCGAGGCTGAGCGCGAATGCGGCGACTTCATTCATAGCGGGCGGGGTGCGGTGAGCGGGTTGGTGGTCGGGATGTAGGTGGCGCCTCGGTCGGCCACGCGGGACCAGCGGGTGCGGAGGTTCGCTTTCGCCGGCACTGGGACTCCCGCCAGGAGCGCCCTGACTTGCGGATGGTGGTCGTGGGCGGCGAAGTGCTTTCGCGCGTCCTGCCAGAGGGTGCGTTCCAGGTGCGGGTGCAGGTCGGCGACCGCGGCGGCGACTTCGGTGAGGTGGTTGATGAGAAGGCAGTAGACGACGCGGTTCCAGCCCCGGTCGGGCGCGTAGGTGAGGCTTTCGGCGACGCGGGGCGGCAGGTGCGAGAGGTCCCAGCGGCCGGCGGTCAGCTTGGTGCCCTCCAGATCGCGGAACGCGGCGTGGACGGGCATGCCCGTCGGGTCGACGCAGACGAGGACGTTCTGAAGGTGCGGCTCCAGGACGATGCCGTGGTCCAGGTAGGCGCGAAGCACGGGTGGCGCTACCTGCGCCACGTAGGCGTCCCACCATGCGCGGGCTTGCTCTGGCGTCTCCAGGGCGGGCAGGTCGGCGAGGAGCGTGCTGTAGGGATCGGTCAAGGCACCGGCCAGCAGCGGTGTACCGGGCAGGGAGCGGACGCCCTGGCGCAGGATCACCCCCAAGCCCTCGTACAGGCGGCGGTCGGGGAGTGTGACGCTGCGGTAGGCGGGCTCTGCGAGGAGCGTCGAGCCGAGCTTGTCGAAGATGGGCGGCAGCAGTTCGTTGAGGGCGATGGCACCGCTCAGCTCGTACCAGGCGTTCTTGCGCACGCAGTTGGTGATGCGGACGTCCAGGCTGAACTTGCAGAAGACGTCGGCGTCCGGCAGGTAGGCCGTGCGGACGGACGAGGTGGGGACCGCCTCGGTGTCGGACGGGCCGAGGTCGACCACGAGGTCCTGCGCCAGAGCCTTCTGCAGGACGGGGTTGTCCGCGAGTAGCGAGAACTGCCACGGGTGGACGGGGAGCAGCGTCCGGCCGGGCGGAGCGGGAGGCCCGTAGGACGCCAGGGCCGTGAAGGCGTCCGGGTCCCCTTCATCGGCGACGAGGTCGTCCGGGACGGCCAGCCAGTGCGGACGGAAACGGGCCCGGGTCTCCGGCGCGTACTGGAGCCAGTCACCGGGCGCGCCCTGGCGGGCCTTAGGGGACGGGTGGAATCGATGCCCCGCGACAAGAGCCTGTTCTGAGGCGATGTACCGGTCGCCGGCCGCCTCGCCCCTGGCGGCGAGGATCGCGGCCAGTGCCGTTCGGCTGTCGTCCACCTGGGTGAGGAACTCGGGGTTGGGACGGCCGGTCGCCAGTTCCAGTTCTCCCGCGACGAGGTTCGCCAGCCTGTCCCAGGACGCGGGGATCCACTCGTCCTCCCGCTGCTCCTCGTAGGGCGGCGCCAGGCGGTAGGTGGGGCCGACGGGGGGACGGGTCAGGCGCGCGCGCAGGACGACGCCCGCGCGGGGCAGGCGGGCGACGACGCGGTCGCCGTCCGGCCACAGCTGCTGCTCGGGCGCGCAGACCTCCCGGAGCAGGCAGTTGAGCAGCGCGGTCGCGGTGGCGTCGCCGGCCGTGACGGCCGGTCCGGTCAGTTCTGTGAGCCCAGTCAGCGGCACGTCGCGTCCAGTAGGTAGTTGGGCCCCGGTGGGCCGTAGTGCTTGTTGATGTCGGCCGCGCCGGTCCTGGCCTTGTCGACGAGGGTTCCGGCGGTGAGCATGGCCTTGCCCGGCAGGGAGCCGGCGTCGAGCGTGCGGGAGCGCAGGAACGCGTCCGCCGGGCCGAGCGCGGCGTCGAGCCGGTCGCGGACCATCGCGAGCCCGGTGCGCCAGGGGAGCAGGCCCCGGTCGGCCAGGCCGACCGCGACGGCGGCGGCGCACAGGTGCAGCGTGATCGTGACGAACACGCGCGCGAGCGCGTCGGGGGCGGTGGTCGCCATCCGGCGGTCGATGAGGTCGCGCGGGTCCGTGCCGGGGGACGGGGCGAGGCGCTCCCTGAGCCGCGACGGGTCGATCAGCGCGCCGTCGTTGTCCTTGATGAGGAGACGCAGCGGAGAGACGTCGTCCAGGACGAGCGCGACGTTCTGCTGATGCGCCTCCAGCGCGATCCCGTAGCGGAACAGCGTGACGTTCCAGTCGAACAGCGCCGACAGGTACGTGCCGAAGACTTCTTCGACGTCCCAGCGTTCGATGACATAACCGCCGTCTGGGGCCTCGGCGAGCAAGGCCGCCACCGGGACGATGTGCGCGCGCGCCGTCTCAGGCGGGAATCGCCGCACGAGGTAGGCCAGGAGCGGGTCGTTGGCGTGGCCGTAGGTCTGCTCATCGGCGAGAAGCACTGGGAGCGCCGGTTCGCGCTGGAGTACCCGGCGCAGGATGCGTTCGACCAGCGCTCCGTCGTGCAGCGTGCCGGGCATGATGGTGCGCCGGTTGCGCAGGCCGAGCGTGCTGGTCGGCAGCGGCACCTTCACATGGACGAGCGGCGCGGCGCCGCTGAGCACGGCCACGGTCCGCATCGACAGCGTCGGCCCGACCCGCAGGAACGGCTCGGGCGCCGAAGCCGTCCCGGCCTCCTCGCGCACCTGCCGCACCGCCAGCGGATGGACGGGGAACAGGGCGCCCGCCGCCTCCTCGGAGCCCAGGCCCACGTCGGACGGCGCGGGCCACCACTCCGGCAGCCGCCCGGCGAGCACCGGATTCCGCACCGGCGCCCACCGCAGGGGGAACGACGGCGCGAACTCGGGCGCGTAGCGGCTCAGATCGGCCATGGAGAGCCCCGCGCGGCTCCGCCCCGCCGGATGCACCGGGTGGTCGTTGTAGGCCGCCAGCGTCTCGTAGAACGTCCCGGGGCCGGTCCTGAGCGCGTCCGGGAGGCGCGCCAGCCGCCGGTGCACGGCGGGACGCGCGTCGTCGTGAAGTTTGCTGGCCGCCAGCGCCGCCAGGCATTCGCGCTCGAAGGCCGCCGTGTCGTCGCGCGGGTCGGCCACCGAGCGGACGGCCTGGAACACGTCGCTCAGCTTCAGGCCCTGCCCGGGGGCCACGACGAGTTCGGAAAGGAAGGCCGGGCGCGCGCGCAGCAGCCGCACGGAACGGCCGGGCAGTTCTAATCTCCCGTCCCGGACGAACCGCCGCATGCCGGCGTAGTCCTCGCGGAGCAGCGCGTCCAGCACGCGGGCCGCCAGCGGGCCCTCGCCGCGATCCGGCGGCGGGGCCGCCTCGGCGCGGTCGGTCACGTGATCGTCCAGCTGTGGTCCGCGCGGAAGCGCGCGAGCGCCGCCTCGACCTCGTCCGGACCGGGACCGATCGCACGCACGGTGCCCAGGTAGTCGCGGTTGGTGCGCGTCACCGCGACCGAGTCGCCCACCGCGCGCTGCGGACGGTAGGAGAGTCGTACCTCACCATCGTCCACCCGCACCGGGCCGGGGGCGGCGGTGAGGGTGCCGGAGCGGTCGGCGATCACCGGCTCCGCCACGGCGTGCCGCGGACGTGGAACGTGCACGGCCGGCACAGGCTCGCCCAAGTGGACCTGGAGGATCTGCTCGAAGAGCGGTATGCCCAGCAGGTCGGCCAAGAGGAAATCGCAGTGGTCGCCGATGAGCCGGTAGTTGACCTCGATGATGCGGGCACGGCCCTCGTGGACGACGAACTCGGTGTGGCACGCGCCGAACCCGACTCCCAGCGCCTCCAGCTGGCGCAGCACCTGGGGCGTCTCCGGGGGCGGTGCCGCCCACTCAAGGCGCTCCTCAACGAAGAACGGCGGCGGCGAGACCGTCGTACGGAACGAACCGAGGACGCGCAGTTCCCGCCCATCGCCGAGCGTCTCCAGCGTGTGGAGGCGCCCCGGCAGGTACTCCTCGGCCACGAGCGGGTCGCGGCGCCGGGCGGCGATCTCGCCGGTGCGTGCGGCCAGTTCCGCCGCGTCCTCCACCAGGAACACGTCTTCGCTGGCGACGCCCTCGCGCGGCTTCAGAACGAGCGGATAAGGCGCGTCCGGCGGCACCTCGCGCGCTTCGGCGGAGAACACCGGGTCGATGCCCGCGAGATGGCGGCGCATGAGGGCCTTGTTCTTCGCGCGGGTCGCCGCCCGCCAGTCCTTGGCCGGAAGGCCGAAGTACGCGGCCGCCAGCGCGGCGGGCGCCTGCAGGAAGTCGCTGTTGGAGAAGACGGCGGCGGGCTCACCGCCCGCGTGCGCGCCGGCGACGCGGTGGACGATGTCGCGGAAGTCGGTGACGTCGCACTCGACGACCGGCCCGTCGAACGCGTGGGCGCCGGACCGGTAGGCTGCCGGACGGTCGGTGAGCAGCACCGCGTCGAGCCCGAGGCGCGCGGCGGCGGGCACGAACCCGTGCGTCACCGCGTCGGTCGCCTTCCCGGCGACCAGGTAGAGCGAGGCGGCCACGATCGGCCTTTCCAGTTCGGGTTCGTGGGTGAGGTAAGCCTTGCCTAACTCGCAGTGATCATAGTGGCGGTGCGGGGCGTCCGCCAGGATGGGGCCATGGATCTTGTCGACCGGTGGGTCGCGCTGGCAGGGCCGCACACCCGGCATATCGGGACGGAGCTGGACGAGCGCTACGGCGAGCCGCACCGCCGCTACCACACCCGCGCGCACCTGACCGCCGTCCTCGACCTCGTGGACGAGCTGGCCGGGCATGCCGCCGATCCCGACCTCGTCCGCCTCGCCGCCTGGTTCCACGACGCCGTCTACGACCCCGAGCGCGCCGACAACGAGGAGCGCAGCGCCCGCCTCGCCGCCCGCATGCTGGCCGACACCGACCTCGCGCCCGCCGCCGTCCAGGAGGTGGCCCGGCTGGTCGAGCTGACGGCCACGCACGCCCCCGGCGACGACGACCGCAACGGCCGGGTCCTGTGCGACGCCGACCTCGCCATCCTCGGCGCGGACCCCGACAAGTACGCCGCCTACACCGCCGCCGTCCGCGAGGAGTACGCGTTCGTGCCCGACGAGTTCTTCGCGGCCGGGCGCGCCGAAGTGCTCAACGGCCTACTGGCCCTCCCCGAGCTCTTCCACACGCCGCCCGCACGCGAACGCTTCGAGGAACGCGCGCGCACCAACATCCAGACAGAACTGATGCTCCTCAACGCGTGAGGCCGCTCACTGCGTAAGGCTGCTCAACACGCAAGGCTGCTCAGTGGGTGACGCGGGGGCGGTAGGCCTTGCGGCGGCGCAGACCCGCCTTGGTGAGCCGCAACAGCAACTCCTGGCAGCCGACCGCCTGCGCTCCCTGCAGCACCGCGGCGTGGTACAGCTCGGACGGGACGTCGTAGTGGTCGCGCTCGAAAGCCCTGGGCGGCATCCCCAGTTCCGCCGCGAACGCGTGCAGCTCCTCGTACGAGACGTCGCTCACCATGTGCGACCACACACGGCCGCGCGCGGGCCACAGCGGCGGATCGATGAGGATCAAGCTGCTTCCCCTAACAGTGCGTTGACGTCGATGTAAGCTCGCGGCGGTGCCGGCCGGTGCCGCAGCAACGGTACGACAGAACACACATGCGAAGGGGCATGCGGGTGAACGACGTGGTCGGGTACATCCAGGCCGAACGGGACAAGTTCGTCGCCGATCTCAAGGAGTGGCTGGCGATCCCGTCCATCTCCGGGAACCCGGCGCACGCCGCCGACGTGCGCGACTCGGCCGCCTGGCTCGCCGCCTACCTGCGGAAGCAGGGCTTCCCGACCGTCGAGACGTGGGAGACGGGCGGCCTGCCCGCCGTCTTCGCCGAATGGCCCGCCGACGACCCCGACGCCCCGGCCGTCGTCGTGTACGGCCACCACGACGTCCAGCCGGTCGAGCCGCTCGCCGAATGGGAGACCGACCCGTTCACGCCCGTCGAGAAGGGCGACCGGCTCATCGGGCGCGGCGCGTCCGACGACAAGGGCCAGGTCTTCTTCCACACGCTCGGCCTGCGCGCGCTGCTCGCCGCGACCGGCCGGCAGGCCCCGCCCGTGACCGTGAAACTGCTCGTCGAGGGCGAGGAGGAGTCGGGCTCGGTGCACTTCGCCGACCTGCTCCGCGCCCACCGCGACCGGCTCGCCTGCGACGCCGTCGTCATCAGCGACACCACGATGTGGGCGGCGGACGTCCCGTCCATGTGCACCGGGATGCGCGGGCTCACCGAAGCCGAGGTCACGCTGCGCGGCCCGTCCACCGACCTGCACTCCGGCTCGTTCGGCGGCGCCGTCCCGAACCCGCTGCACGCCATGGCGGCACTGCTCGCCGCCCTGCACGACGCCGACGGCCGCGTCACCCTCCCCGGCTTCTACGACGACGTCGTCCCGCTGACCGACGAGGAGCGCGCGTCGTTCGCGCGCCTGCCGTTCGACGAGGCCGAGTGGCTCCGCACCGCCGGCGACAGCCGCGCCGCGCAGGGCGAGGAGGGCTACACCACCCTGGAGCGCATCTGGGCGCGCCCCACCGCCGAGATCAACGGCATGTGGGGCGGGCACACCGGGCCGGGCGGCAAGACGATCGTCCCGCGCGACGCGCACGCCAAGATCTCCTTCCGGCTCGTCGCCGGCCAGGACCCCCGCAAGGTCCAGGAGTCGTTCAAGGCGTGGGTCGCCGAGCACGCCCCGCCCGGCGTGGACGCCGAGGTGCGCTGCCCGGGCGGCGGCGTCCGCCCGTGCTTCTCGCCGATCGACTCGCCCGTCGTCGCCGCCGCGCGCCGCGCGATGGAGCGGGCGTTCGGCACCGAGGTGCTGTTCACCCGCGAGGGCGGCAGCGGCCCCGAGGCCGACCTCGCCGACATCCTGGACGCCCCGCTCGTCTTCGTCGCGGTCGGGCTGAACGGCGACCGCATCCACGCCCCCAACGAGAAGGTCGAGATCCCGCTGCTGCTCAAGGGCGCCGAGGCCGCCGCGCACCTGTGGGAAGAACTCGCCACCGCGCTGCGCTGACATACCCGGGAGAGGAGCAGTTGTGACCGAAGCCCCACTGGAGTGGCTCGCGCTCGCGCGCGGAACGCTCGACCGGGTCGCGTTGAACCGCCGCGACGACGCCTGGCTGGACGCCGCTTGGAACGATCCGCGCACCCGCGTCCTGGTCATCCGGGACGGGCGGTCCCTCGTGGTCTACGAGCCCAGCCCGGCGCTCGTCCTCGTCCCGCCCGCCCAGGCGCCGGACGGCGAGCGCTGGCTCCTCGGCGCGGACGACGACGGCACCGTGTACTTCGGCGTCTCCGGGCCGCTGCCCGCCATCGAGGGGGCCGAACCGGCCGGGCTGCGCCGCGTCGGCGCGCTCCTCGGCGACCGCGACTCCGGCCTGCTCACCCACGCCGTCGCGCTGGAGCACTGGCACGGCACCAACGGGTTCTGCCCGCGCTGCGGCACCCGGACCCGGGTGGCGTCCGCCGGCCACGTGCGCGTCTGCCCGCAGGACGGCTCGCAGCACTTCCCGCGCGTCGACCCCGCCGTGATCATGCTGGTGACGGACGAGGACGACCGCATCCTGCTGGCCCGCGGCCCGCAGTGGCCCGCCGACCGCCGCTCGATCCTCGCCGGGTTCGTCGAGCCGGGCGAGTCGCTGGAGCAGGCCGTCGCGCGGGAGGTCAAGGAGGAGGTCGGGCTGCCCGTCCGGGACGTCCACTACCTGGGCAGCCAGCCGTGGCCGCTGCCGCAGAGCCTCATGCTCGGCTTCACCGCGCGCACGGACGCCGGCGTCCCGCTGAACCCCGACCCGGAGGAGATCCTGGACGCCGCCTGGTACACCCGCGACGAGCTGCGCGCCGCCATCGACGCGGGCGAGATCGTCGCACCGGGCCCGCTGTCCATCGCCGCGCAGCTCATCATGCGCTGGTACGGCGGCGAACTCCCCAAGATGCCCGCCTTCTGACATGCCGAGGCCCGCCGACCGCGGTCGGCGGGCCCGCTCCGCGACGGTCTAGGCGGTCTTCGCGATCTCCGCCAGGCGGCGCTTGACCTCCTTGGCGCTCGGGTTGGTCGCGGCCGTGCCGTCGGGGTAGACGATGGTGGGGACGGTCTGGTTTCCGCCGTTGACGCTCATGACGAAGTCGGCGGCCTCGGGGTCGCGCTCGATGTCGACCTCGACCATCTCGATGCCGTCCCGCGCGAGCTGGCTCTTCAGCCGGCGGCAGAACCCGCACCAGGACGTCGTGTACATGGTGAGCTGGCCGGTCGTCGGCGTCGCCATCGCTTCGTGGTCTCCTCGTTCGTTCGGACAGTCCGTGCCTACCGCAGAACAGTAGACAGCCCTCCGGCATTCCTGGTTGTCCACAGGCGGCGTATCGGCTGATGCACGTGGGACGGGCTGCGAGTATGGGGGCATGTTGGCTGAGTCGGTGCTGGAGGGACTCGACCCCGAACAGCGGGCGGTCGCCGAGGCGGTGCAGGGGCCGGTGTGCGTTCTCGCGGGCGCCGGGACGGGCAAGACCAGGGCCATCACGCACCGGATCGCCTACGCGACGCTGACCGGTGTCGTCACGCCGCAGCGGGTGCTCGCCGTGACGTTCACCACGCGCGCGGCGGGGGAGCTGCGCAGCCGGCTCCGGCAGCTCGGCGCGCCCGGCGTGCAGGCCCGCACGTTCCACGCAGCGGCGCTGCGGCAGCTGAGCTACTTCTGGCCGCGGGTCATCGGCGGCGAGGCGCCCAAGATCGTCGACTCGAAGATCGCGCTGGTCGCGGACGCGGCGCGCGCGTGCCGGCTGTCGTTCGCGCGCACCGAGCTGCGCGACCTCGCGGGCGAGATCGAATGGGCGAAGGTCACCCAGCACCGCCCCGAGGACTACCCCGCCGCCGTGGCCAAGGCCGACCGCAAGCCGCCCGCCGACGTCGTGGACGTGGCCCGCGTCTACGCGATGTACGAGCAGCTCAGGCGGGAGCGCAACCTGCTCGACTTCGAGGGGATGCTGGAGCTGACCGCCGCCGTCCTCACCGAGCACCGGGAGGTCGCGAACCAGGTCCGCGAGCAGTACCGGTACTTCGTGGTGGACGAGTTCCAGGACGTCAACCCGCTGCAGAAGATGCTGCTCGACACCTGGCTCGGCGACCGCGACGACCTGTGCGTCGTCGGCGACCCCAACCAGACGATCTACTCCTTCACCGGCGCGTCCCCGTCCCACCTGCTCGACTTCACCCGCGAGCACCCCGGCGCGAAGGTCGTCAAGCTCGTCCGCGACTACCGGTCGACGCCGCAGGTCGTCCGGCTGGCCAACGGCGTGATCGGGCAGGCCCGCGGCGCCCGGCACAAGCTGGAGCTGCTGGCCCAGCGCGCGGACGGCCCCGACCCGGTGTTCAACGAGTACGACGACGAGGTCGCCGAGGCCGACGACGCCGCCCGGCAGGCCCGCAAGCTGATCGACGAGGGCGTCCCCGCGCGGGAGATCGCGATCCTGTTCCGCATCAACGCGCAGTCCGAGACCTACGAGTCGGCGCTCGCGGCGGCGGGCGTCCCGTACGTGCTGCGCGGCGCGGAGCGGTTCTTCGAGCGGCCCGAGGTGCGCGAGGCGGTGGTCCGGCTGCGCGGCGCGGCGCGGGCGGGCGCCGACCCCGAGACCGACGGGATGGGGCTGATCCAGACCGTCCGGCACGTCCTGTCGGGGGCCGGGTTCACCGACCAGCCGCCCGAGGGCGCGGGCGCGGCCCGCGCGCGCTGGGAGTCGCTCGCCGCGCTCGCCCAGCTCGCCGAGGACATGGCCGCCGACAACCCCAAGGCCGCGCTCGCCGACTTCGTCGCCGAACTGGAGGAGCGCGCCGCCGCGCAGCACGCGCCGCCGCTGGAGGGCGTCACGCTCGCGTCGCTGCACGCCGCCAAGGGCCTGGAGTGGGACGCGGTCTTCCTCGTCGGCCTGGCCGAGGGCACGCTCCCCATCATCTACGCCAAGACGCCCGCCCAGATCGAGGAGGAGCGCCGCCTCCTCTACGTCGGGGTGACGCGCGCCCGCGTCCACCTGGCGCTGTCGTGGGCGCTGTCGCGCTCGCCCGGCGGATCGCAGACGCGCCGCCCGTCCCGCTTCCTGGACGGCCTGACCGGCAAGACCACCACGCACACGCCGCCCCGCGCCGACCGCTCCAAGCGCCGCCCCGCCAAGGGCCCGCAGCCGTGCCGCGTCTGCGGCCGCCCGCTGACCGCCGCCGTCGAGCGCAAGCTCGGCCGCTGCGAGGACTGCCCGTCCGAGCTGAACGAGGAGGTCCTCCTCGCCCTGAAGGACTGGCGCGCCGAGGTCGCCGCCGAGCAGAAGATCCCCGCCTACGTCGTGTTCACCGACGCCACCCTCCAGGCGATCGCCGAGCACGCCCCCGACTCCCTGGAGGACCTGGCCCGCATCCCGGGCGTCGGCAAGGTCAAACTCGACCGCTACGGCGACACCGTCCTCACCCTCTGCGGCCACTGACCCCCGAAGCGCGGCACCCGGCCGGTGAGATTCGGGTCACGGGTGTATAGCGGACGAGCCGGTGCCTCGGGGGTGAGATCCCGGTCACTGGGGCGGATACGGAAGACTGGCCGCCGTGAAGGAATCGCTGAAGGCCCTGCTGGACCTGCTCGACCTCGAACAGATCGAGAACGACATCTTCCGCGGCCGCAGCCCCGAGGAGCGGCGGCAGCGCGTCTTCGGTGGCCAGGTGGCCGGGCAGGCGCTCGTCGCCGCCGGGCGCACCGTGCCCGCGAACCGGCCCGTGCACTCGCTGCACGCCTACTTCATCCGGCCCGGCGACCCGCTCGTCCCGATCGTCTACACCGTCGACCGGGTGCGGGACGGGCGGTCGTTCACGACGCGCCGGGTCATGGCCGTCCAGCACGGCCAAGCGATCTTCACGCTGTCGGCGTCGTTCCAGATCGCCGAGGACGGGCCGTTCCACCAGGCCCCCATGCCCGACGCGCCCTCCCCCGAGACGCTGCCGGACGGCCTGGAGCGGCTGACGCCGGTGTTCGGCGAGGTCGGCGCGCGCGAGTTCGTCTCCCGGCGCCCCTTCGACATCCGGCACGCGACGCCGCTGACCTGGGAGGCGGCGAAGGACCCGGCACTCGCCACCCCCGAGTCGAAGGTGTGGCTGAAGGTGGACGGCGACCTGCCGGACGACCCGCTGCTGCACGTCTGCCTCATGACCTACGCCTCGGACATGACGCTGCTCGACACCGTCCTGCTCAATCACGGCCTTGCCTGGGGCGACAAGCGGACGATGGGCGCCAGCCTCGACCACGCGATGTGGTTCCACCGGCCGTTCCGCGCCGACGACTGGCTGCTGTACTACCAGGACACGCCGTTCGCCGGCGGCGCCCGCGGCCTCGCCCGCGGCCAGGTGTTCACCCGGGAGGGCGAGCTGGTCGTCTCCGTCATGCAGGAGGGCCTCGTCCGCGTCTCCGACGGCGAGCGCAAGCGCTGACCGCGGCGGGGCCACACCGTTGATCAGGGTGCTGCTGGCGGAGGACGTGCGGATCCTGCGTGAGGCGCTGGCCGACCTCCTCGACCGGGAGGACGACGTCGAGGTCGTCGCGCAGGTGGCGGCCGGGGACGCGATCGTCGCCGCCGCCCTGCGCACCGCGCCGGACGTCGCCGTGCTCGACATCGAGCTGCCCGGCCTGGACGGCGTCAGCGCGGCGGCGGAACTGGCCCGGCAGCTGCCCGGCTGCCGCGTGCTGATCCTGACCGGGATCGGCCGGCCGGGGACGCTGCGGCGCGCGATGGCGGCCGGGGTCGCCGGGTTCATGGTGAAGGACAGCGCGCCCGGCGAGCTGGTGGCCGCCGTCCGCACCGTCGCCGCCGGCGGCCGCGTCGTCGACCCGCAGCTGGCGTTCGCCGCGCTCGACGCCCCGGACTGCCCGCTCACCGACCGCGAGGTGGAGGTGCTGCGGCTGACCGCGTCCGGTGCGGAGCCGCCGCAGATCGCCGCCCGGATCGGGCTGTCCTACGGCACCGTCCGCAACTACCTCGCGTCAGCGGTGACCAAGCTGGGCGCCCGCAACCGGGTCGACGCCATCCGCATCGCCACCGAGGCGGGCTGGATCTGACGGGCCGGCCGGCATCTCGACGGTGAGGGTGAACCGGCCGTCCGCGTGCACGACGGTCAGCGCGCCGCCCGCCTCGGCGGCGCGCGAGCGGAGGTTGGCCAGCCCCGTCCCGGCCGGACCCGTGCCGGGACGGGGAGCGCCGTCGTTGGAGACGCGGAGCCGGGCGGGCGTGATCGCGATCTCGCAGCGCCGCGCCCGCGCGTGCCGGACCACGTTCGTCACCGACTCCCGCAGCACGACGGCGAACAGGGCCGCGATCTCCGCCGGCGGCTCCGCGACCGTGACGCCGACCCGTGCCCCGGCCGCGTCCAGCAGGTCCCGCGCGCTCTCGACCTCGGCGGCGAGCCGCAGCGGGGCGGGGTCCGCGCCGATGGAGCGGACCGTCGCCAGCGCCGCGCCCGCCAGCTCGGCCAGCCGCGCGCCGTCCGCCGGGCCCGCCGCGATCGCGCCCCGGATGATGATCGCCGACAGCTGCGAGCCGAGCAGGTCGTGGACGTCCCGCGCGATCCGCAGCCGCTCGCGGAGCACGGACGTGCGGACCAGCTCGCGGCGCGCCCGGTCCAGCCGGGCCGCCGCGACCGGCAGCCGGCCCAGCGCGTGGACCGAGATCATGAAGCCCGCCGAGGCGAGCAGGCTCAGCAGCACCACCGCCGGCGGACGCGCGCCGTACAGCAGCGGGAACGGCATCAGCAGCAGCGCGGCGGCCGCCGCCCACGACCAGGGCGGCCGCACGTTCAGCAGCACCACGCCCGCGACCAGCCCGCCGTACGTCGCGGGCAGCCCGCCGTAGTCCGCCGGGACGAGCGGCCCCGCGACGGCGAACGCGGCCAGGACCAGCACGATCTGGGCCGGGAGCGCCCAGCGCCGCGGCCGGGCCTCGCCGCGCGGCAGCACGTGGTACAGCTGCAGCGCCGCGACCAGCGGCAGCGCGACCGCGGCCACCGCCAGCCGCGCCGGGTCCACGGTGACGCCCGCGTCCCGCGCCATCACCACGCTGGCCGCGACCGTGCCGAGATGGTCCAGCTCCAGGACCAGCAGGACGGCGAAGGCCAGCCACGGCGCCGCGCTGACCGGGCCGCCCGCCCAGGCCCGCGCCCGCGGGATCTCCGCCTCCACGGCGGGTCCGGTGGCGAGCCGCCCGCCGAGCCCGGCGATCTCGGCGGCCGAGGCCGCCAGCGGCTCCGCGAACGGCGGCACGGGACCGGAGAAGGCCACCCGCAGCCGCTCGGGCCCGCCGGGGCCCGTACGGCACTCGATCACGCACCCGTCGGGGCGGCCGTCCCGCAGCGCCGCCACCACGGTGCGGCGCAGCACCCCGGCCAGCGCCGCGTCGGCCCGGGGCGCGGACGGCGCGGCGGCGTCCGCCTCGACGCGCACCGGCACGCCGGACGCCGCGAGTACCGTCCGCGCCGCCTCGATCTCGGCGGTGAGGGACCGGTCCCGGTAGTCGTCGGCGACCGACCGGGCGCGGGCCAGCGCCGCCCGCGCCGCCGCCGTGATCTCGGCCGGGTCGGCGGACGCCGCAGCGGCCGACAGCCGCCGCCCCAGCTCGGCGCGCAGGCCGCGCGCGATCCGCAGCCGCTCCCCGGCGGCACGCCGGGCGGCCAGTTCGGCGCGGGTGGCCTCCAGCGCGCGGACCAGATGCCCGAGCCGTGCCAGGGCGAGGAACTGGAGCCCGCCGGTGAGCGTCACCACGGCGGCCCACGCGGCGTATCCCGCGTCGGCGCCGGGCAGCCACACCGCCCTGATCGCGAACTCGGCGGCCACGATGGAGGCGGCGGCCGGCCGGCGCGCGCGGGCCGGCGCGGCGAGCAGCAGCACCGACGCCATGAGCAGCGGCGACGCCGGCCGCCAGGCGCCGCCGAGGACGAGCAGCGGCGCGTACGCCAGCACCGCCTGCGCCGTGAGGTTGCCGAGCGAGCCGCGCCAGGCCAGCGCCCGCGCCTGCAGGACGCCGAGGGCGACCGCCGCGCCCGTCCCGGCGAGCAGCGCCGCCGTTCCGGGCGGGCCGCCGGGGCCGGGAAACACCCACATCACCAGGATCCGGTACGTCCAGAACAGGACGATCCCGGCGAAGAGGGGCAGGCGGCTGTCGCGCATGGCGGCAATTATGCAATCTGCACGTCAGCGGCCTGCGGACCGCAGCCCGACCCGTGCACCAGGCACTACTCCCGCGCGCCGCCGCTCAGCAGACTCGGAGTACCGAACGAGGAGGGGCTCCGATGAGCTTTGAGATCACACCGTTCCGCATCGAGGTGCCGCAGGCCGACCTGGACGACCTGCGCGACCGCCTGGCCCGCACCCGGTTCGCCGACGAGCTGCCCGAGTCCGAGGTGACCGACGGCGTCCAGAAGGGCCCGGTCCAGCCGGGCTGGGAGTACGGCGTGCCCGTCTCCTTCGTCCGCGACCTGGTGGCCCGCTGGATGCGCTTCGACTGGCGCGCCCAGGAGGCGCGGATGAACGAGTTCCCGCAGTTCACCACCGAGATCGACGGCCAGCTGATCCACTTCGTGCACGTCCGGTCGCCGGAGCCGGGCGCCACCCCGCTGATCCTCACCCACGGCTGGCCGAACACGTTCACCGAGTACCTGGACCTGATCGGCCCGCTCACCGACCCGGCGGCGCACGGCGGCGACCCGGCGGACGCGTTCCACGTCGTCGTCCCGTCGCTGCCCGGCTTCGGGTTCTCGGGGCCCACCCGCACCAAGGGCTGGGGCTCGGCCCGCACCGCCGACGCCTGGGCCGAGCTGATGGCGCGGCTCGGCTACGACCGCTTCGGCGCGCACGGCAACGACGCCGGCGCGATCGTCAGCCCCTGGCTCGGGCGCCGCCACCCGGAGCGGGTGATCGGCGTCCACGTCAACCAGATCTTCTCCTTCCCCTCGGGCGACCCGGCAGAGCTCGCGGGCGTCACCCCGGCGGAGGAGGAGTACCTGCGGTTCCTGGAGGGGTTCGTCGGGCACGCGATCCACGACCGCGCACAGGAGGCCCAGCCGCAGACCCTCGCGCACGCCCTGTCGGACTCCCCCGCCGGGCAGCTGGCCTGGGTCGGCCAGCTCCTGGCCGCCCTGCCCGACCCGGACACGATCCTGACCATCGCCACGATCTACTGGCTGACGAACACCTCGGCGTCCTCGGCGCGCTTCTACTACGAGAACGGCCACGAGCCGCAGGCCGCCGAGCCGACCACGTTCCCGATCGGGCTGGCGTCGTTCGCCTACGACTTCCGCCCGCTGCGCCGCTTCGCCGAGCGGGACCACCGGAACATCGTCCACTGGCGCGAGTACGACCGCGGCGGCCACTGGGCCGCCCACGACGCCCCCGACCTGCTCCTGGAGGACGTCCGCGAGTTCTTCCGCGAGCTGCGCGACCAGCCCGCGGGCTGATCTTCGGCCCGGCCGCCACCGTGCCCGGACGGTGGCGGCGGGGCGCGCTCGGCCATCTTCTGGGAAGATCGTTCCTCACGGGACTCCCGTGAGGTTCGACGCCGGTGCGCTGGCGCGGGTTTCCCGGGAAAAGGGTGAACTCACCCACAAAACCGCAGGTCAAAAATATCTTGCTTGATTCGGCGAGATCCCCGTACGCTCGTCGCGAGCAATCAGCCGGCCATCCGGTGTGGATCTTGATCCGCCGGCCGGCCCGAGGAGCCAGAGAGGTGGTGTGCAGTCCGGTGAGCAACACGTCGACCAAATTCACGTCGTCCTGGACCGACGCACGCCTAGGCGCCTCGATGCCCTGTGTCTCGATGCCCAGTGTCTCGGTGCGCGGCACCTCCTCGTCCCGCCTCGCCATGCCCGGCGCGTATGAGCGCGTGTGGCTGCGCGACGAGCAGCGGGCGAATCTGCGCGACCTGCGATTCGAGCAGCTGATCCAGGACGACCAGGGGCGGAGTGTCTTCGAACTCCTCGTCGACGGCATCGACGCCCCGGCTCCGGCCACGGCCCACATGGGCGCCACCAAGGGTGGCGTGTCGGGTCCGTACCCCTGGAGGCGACCGGTCTAGCAAGACAACCGGCAAGCCCCCAGGCCGCGGATCCAGACACCGGATCCGCGGCTTTTCTCTTTGTCCAGACCCACCGAAACACCGTTGAGATCCAACGAGAGGAACAAGGGTGACTGTGATGCAGGGGGCCCTCGCGATCAGCGAGGAGGACCTCACGCTTCCGTGCCGGACCGACCCGGAGCTGTTCTTCGCCGAGGCTCCCGCCGACGTCGAGCTCGCCAAGGCGCTGTGCCTGGAGTGCCCGCTCCGCAAGGAGTGCCTCGCCGGCGCTCTCGAGCGCAGGGAGCCCTGGGGCGTCTGGGGCGGCGAGCTCTTCGTCCGCGGTGTGATCGTGCCGCGCAAGCGGCCGCGCGGCCGCCCGCGCAAGCACCCGCGCCCTGACGAAGTGGCGGTGTGAGGCAGTGATGCCCGCGACGCTCGACCGAATCGACCCCGGAGGCGTGGCCCCCACGCGGGGACCGCGCCTCCGGGCGGCCGGGGAGAACGAGATGACATTGCTCAGCCAGGACCTGTCCAGAGAACGAATACCGGCGACCGTGCCGGACGAGATGGCCGCCCGTGTGCGCGCGCTGCGGCGGGCGCGCCGGGAGGCCCGGACCAGGGCGTCCCGCGTCCGGCGCGTCCTGCTCGCCCCGACCGCTCGGGGCGAGTCGTACACGCACGTCCCGCGGTCCCACTACCAGGACTGACCGCGCAGAGGCCGCTCACCGGGGGCCGGCCTCTGCGCCCCAGGCGAAGGAGTGCCCGCCCGGTCGAGGCCCCGCCCGTCCTTCTTGGATGGTTTGGCGGACGGGAGCGCCTCCCGGCGGGCATGTGGAGCGCGTCCGATGGCCCCACTCCACCGGACGCGCGAAGAGCGGAGCCCCGCGCACCCCATCAGTGCGCGGGGCTCCGCCATGTCCATCTGGCGCGGCCGGGACCGGTCAGCCGGAGACCAGCTCGCCGTCCTCGTCGTCGGCGAAGCCCGGCACCCACTTCAGGGACTCGGCGCGGGCCGGGATCTCGCATTCGAGCTGGCACAGCACGCCGGTGCCGGCCGACAGCACCCGGTGGATGATCACGTACTCGGGCGGCAGGTTCAGCTGCCGGACGACGTTGGACGGACGCAGGTCGGTGACCTGCGCGGCCATGTCGCGCAGCCACTCCCGGCTGAACTTGAACGTCTCGGTGACGAACGGCTCGGTGATCGGGGCGAGGAACGCCTGCAGCGACTCGGCGTCGATCTCGACGCCCTCGCGGATGAAGTCCTCGCGGCGCAGCGCGTCCTCGACTTCGTCGATGTCGGCCATCGTGCCGATGCGCAGCAGCAGGCCGAGCCGGCGCTGGAAGCCGCCGGGGATGCGGTCGACGGCGCCGAAGTCCAGGACGCCGAGCCGGCCGTCGGCCAGCAGCCGGAAGTTGCCGGGGTGCGGGTCGCCGTGCAGCATCCCGCACCGCTTCGGCCCGGACAGCAGGAACCGGCAGTACAGCAGGGCCGCGTGGTCGCGGGTCTCCTGGTCCCCGTCGCTGATGATCTTCGAGAGGAGGGTGCCGTCCATCCACTCGGTGATCAGGATGTTCCCGGACTGGGCGATGACCTCCGGGACGTAGAAGTCGGGGTCGTCCAGGTAGGCCTCGCGGAACAGCGACTGCGACTCGGCCTCGATCGTGTAGTCGAGCTCCTCGACCACCCGCTCCTTGAGCTCGGCGAGCATCGACTTGACGTCCAGCCCCGGCATCAGCACGCCGAACAGCCGGCCGAGGCGGGCGAGCTGGTTGAAGTCGCTGATCAGCGCCTTCCCGGCGCCCGGGTACTGCACCTTCACCGCGACGGCGCGGCCGTCGTGCCAGACGGCGCGGTGCACCTGCCCGATGGACGCGGCGGCGGCCGGCCTGTCGTCGAACGACTCGAAGTAGTCGCGCCAGTCCGCGCCGAGGAACTCCTCCAGCACCCCGTGGACGGTCGACACCGGCAGCGGGGGAGCGGCCTCCTGCAGCTTGGTGAGCGTGGCCCGGTACGGCCCGGCGATCTCCGGCGGCAGCGCCGCCTCGAAGATCGACAGCATCTGGCCGAGCTTCATCGCCCCGCCCTTGAGCTCGCCGAGGACCTTGAACAGCTGCTCGGCGGTGCGGGTCTGGATCTCCATCGCGACGGCCTCGGCCGGCTTGCCGAAGGTCCGCTTCCCGACGCCGAGCGCGGTGCGGCCCGCGAAGCCGATGGGGAGGGACGCCAGCTTTGCTGACCGCGTCACCGCGCGGCGGGGAAGATCGCTCACGTCGTACATTGTCGGTGATCGGATGTCGTTCACGCCACAACCACCGCCGAGTAAACCTTGGCCCCGCCTCGGCCCACCTCGCTGACCTGCCCCGATGTGGTAAGTGTGCGCTTTCTCACGGCCCCGGCGCGATGCGGCCGAGCCGGATTCGGTACCGTGCCGGGCATGCCCGGAGACTCCGCCGACCCGCTGCTGGTCGACCGCCGCCCCGACGGGGTCGCCGTCCTCACCCTGAACGACCCCGGCCGCCGCAACGCGATGTCGGACGAGATGACCGCCGCGTGGAAGGACGCGATCGCCGGGCTGCGCGGCGACGCCGGGCTGCGCTGCGTCGTGGTCACCGGCGCCGGCAGCGCCTTCAGCTCCGGCGGGAACCTGTCGTGGCTCGCCGACACGAACTCCGTCGCCGTCCCGCCGCTGCGCGACCGGATGCTGGAGTTCTACCGGACGTGGCTGACGATCCGCGGCCTGGAGGTGCCGACGATCGCCGCGGTCAACGGGCACGCCGTCGGCGCCGGGCTGTGCCTCGCCCTCGCCTGCGACCTGCGCTACGCGGCCGACGACGCCAAGCTCCTCGCCCCGTTCACCGCCCTCGGTCTGCACCCCGGAATGGCCGCGACCTGGCTGTTCCCCGAGGTGGCCGGGCTGCCGCTGGCCCGCGAGATGCTGCTGGCCGGACGCGTCCTCACCGGCGCCGAAGCGGCCGCGCACGGGCTGGCCAACCAGGCGTTCCCGCGCGCGGAACTGCTGGACAAGGCGCTCGGCACCGCCGCCCGGATCGCCGCGCAGGCGCCGATCGCGACCCGGCTCACCAAGGTCGCGCTCGCCGGCGGCGGGCACGCCGACATGGAGGCGGCACTGCGCTGGGAGTCGCTCGCGCAGCCGGTCACGATGTCCTCCCGCGACATGCGCGAGGGACTGGCCGCCCAGCGGGAGAAGCGCAGCCCGGAATTCACCGGCGAGTAAAGCCGCCGACACCTCCGGAGGGGATTTACACAAAGCCCCGAGGGATGGTCAAAAGATAGGCGTTGACCTGCGGCAACGTCAAACACCCCCTTTGGCGCGGGCAAATCTTCGAGTAACGTTCAGGCGTGCCCCCAAACGTTGAGGTCCGCCGCAGCGCCAGACGCAGGCGAACCGTGTCCGCCTACCGTGACGGCGACAAGGTGGTGGTGATGGTTCCGTCGAGGCTGAGCAAGGCCGAAGAGGAACAGTGGATCGCGACCATCTTGGAACGGCTCGAGGAGCGGGAGCGCCGCAGGCGGCCCACCGACGCCGACCTCCAGTCGCGCGCCCGCGACCTGTCCCGCCGCTACCTGGACGGCCGCGCCGACCCCATCAGCGTCCGCTGGGTCGCCAACCAGCGCGCCCGCTGGGGGTCCTGCACCCCCGACGACGGCACGATCCGGCTGTCGACCCGGCTGCGCGGCATGCCCGGCTGGGTGGTCGACTACGTCCTCGTCCACGAGCTGGCGCACCTGCTCATCCCCGGGCACGGCGCCGACTTCTGGGACCTGGTCGCCAACTACCCGAAGGCCGACCGCGCCCGCGGCTACCTGGAGGGCGTCGCCGCCGCCGCGCACCTGCCGCTGGAGGCGGACGCGCCCGACGACGAGGTCGGCGGCATCCACCACGGCGACGGGCTGCACACCGGCGACGAGTTCCCGCGCGAGGCCGCCGGGTGACCGACGGTCCCGCCGCGCCGCGTCCCCCGCAGGACGCCCGTTTCGCCGCGGTGCTCTCGTTCCCTGCCCGGAACGGGGCCGCGCCGCCCGCCGGCGTCGATCCCGACGAGTTCCGCCTCGCGCTGCTGGAGGACGCCTACGAGGTCGTCGCCGGGCTCGAACTGGTCACGCCCGCGCTCGTCCTGGACCCGCCCCACCAGCCGGACGCCGAGGCGGTCACCTGGCCGGGCACGCCGATCGTCCGGGAGGGCACGCTCGCCGGCGCGTTCGCCGCCCTGCACGCGCTGGGCGCCGGGTCCGCGGCGCTGGTCGCCCCCGATGCCCCCGACCTGCCGCCGCTGCTGCTCGGCAAGCTGTTCCGCGCCCTCGGCGGCGCCCCGGCCGCCGCCTGCCAGGCCGAAGGCACCGGCCAGGGCCTCGTCGCGCTCGCCGCGCGCCTCCCCCTGCCGGGCTGGCTCGCCGCCGCCCTGCACGACGTCGGCCTCGACACCCCGGACGCCCTGGCCCGGCTGCGCGCCGCCGCGCCCCGCCCCGGCCTGGTGCCGCAGGGCCCCGGCTGGCACCGCGTCCGCACCCCCGCCGACCTGCGCTTCCTCGACCCGGGCCTGGAGGGCTGGGAGAACACCCGCGCCCTGCTGGAAGGCCACCCGCTCGGCCGCTGAGCCGCCCGGTTCGGCGGCCCGGCGACCCGGCGGTTCAGCCCGGCGTCCCGGCCGCGAGGGCGGCGCGGACCAGGGCGCGCGTGCCCTCGTCCGCCGACGCGGGCAGCGTCCCCACCGGGAACCACCGCGCCTCGTCACCGCCGGGCACCGGTTCCGGCACGGCCCCGGGCGGGGCCGTGGCCGTGAACTGCACGTCCAGATGCAGCAGGTCGCGGCCGCCGCACCGGGCCTGATAACGATCGAGGCGCAGGGGAGTGCCCGCGATCTCCAGGTCCGGAATGCCGGACTCCTCGGCGGCCTCCCGCCGCGCGGCGGCGAGCAGGGCCGGGTCGTCGGGCTCGCAGTGGCCGCCGAGCTGCGCCCACCTGCCCATCCGGCGGTGGTGGGTGAGCAGCACGCTCGTGCGCGCCCGGTCGAGGACGGCGACACCGACCGTGATGTGACCCGGGTCGCAGCCCCGGTCGGTGCCGTCGGGATGGGCGAGCAGGTGCTCCAGGAACGCCTCGCGGAGACGGCCCTGCCCAGGGTCGGGCGCGTGCCACCGCCGCAGCAGCGAGACCGCGTCGGCGTGCCGCCCCGCGCCGGTGTGCCGCCCCGCGCCGGCCCGCTCGCCCGCGGACCCCTCGCTCACCCGATGTCCTTGGCGTCCCACTCGGTGAGGAAGTCGTCGAGGAACCGCTCCAGGACGCGGTGCCTGCGCTCGGCCAGCCGGCGCCCGCCCTCGGTGTTCATCCGGTCCTTCAGCAGCAGGAGCTTCTCGTAGAAGTGGTTGATCGTGCTGCCCTCGCGGTTCAGGTAGTCGTCCAGCGACGTGTGCAGGTGCGGGGACAGGCCCGGCACGTGCATGGGCTCGCCCTTGTAGCCGCCGTAGGCGAACGCGCGCGCCGCGCCGATGGCGCCGAGCGCGTCGAGCCGGTCGGCGTCCTGCACGACCTTGCCCTCGATGGTCGCCATCTCCGACGCCGTCCCCGCGCCCTTGAAGGACATCGCGGCGATGATGTCCGCCACGTCCTGCGCGACGCCCTCCGGCTCGCCCAGGCCGACCAGCCATTCGAACGCCCGGCGCGGCCCCTTGGTCAGGTCGCCGCCGTTCAGCTTGTAGTCGGAGATGTCGTGGAGCAGCGCGGCCAGTTCGACCACGTACAGGTCGGCCCGCTCCTCGCGGGCCAGCTCCAGCGCCAGCCGGCGGACCCTCGCCACGTGCCACCAGTCGTGCCCCGAGGAGTCGGCCTCCAGTGTCTTCCTGGCGTACTCGGCCGTGCGCTCGATGACGTCGGTCTTGTTCATGGGTCGATGCTCCCGGATAGCAGGATGTCGTCGCGGGTCAGCGGCCGGGACGCGGTGGGGGCGGGGTCTCGGAAACCGTCGAAGTCGCAGTGCCGGCACGGGTCCAGGCCGGCGCGGCCGGAGCGCAGCAGGGCGGAGCGGTGGTGCGCGAAGAGCGCCGACCGCCAGATCTCCACCAGGGGCGTCTCGGCCACGTCTCCCATGCGGACCTTGCCGTACGCGTCAAAGCAGCACAGGTTCACCTCTCCGGTGTACGAGATGTGCAGGTCGGTGAACGGAAGCGCGCAGAAGCCGTGAGGCCCGGCGGCGGGCCGCGGCTTGTTCGGTGCCAGGCCCGCCCGCGTGGTGAGGACCTCGGTCCGGCGCCGCACGCTGATCCGTATGTCATGATGCCGCAGGCGCCGGGCTTCGGCCACCAACTCGCGGACGGGCGCGATGACGCGGCTGCCGTCGGTGTAGTTGTTGATGGTCAGCGTCGACAGCCCGGCCTCGAACAGCTCCGCCACCAGCTCCGTCCGCGCCAGGATCCCGTTGCTGAGGACGCGCAGGTCCGCCGCCGGGCAGGCGCGGCGGAAGACGCCCACGATCTCCGGGAGCCGGGCGTCCAGCAGCGGCTCGTTGTTGCCGAACAGCGCGACCCGCCGGTCGTAGCCCAGCTCGCCCAGCTGACGGGCGATCAGCCCGATCACGGCCAGGTCCAGTTCCCCCGGCGGCCGCGGGTCGACCGACCGCGACACCGGGCAGAACGAGCAGGTGTGGTTGCAGCCCGCACGCGTCTCCACCGAGACCAGGTGGAACAGGGGGTCGCCGGCCGACCAGTCCCGCTCGAAGCGCGGGCGCAGGACCCGGTCCACGGCCGCGCGCCGCTCCTCGGTGTTCTTCTCCTCCTCCAGCGCGATCACGGCCGGATCATCGGTGACCTGGACGTCCTCGCCGCCGTCGGCCAGCCAGGCGGGCGCGGCGACGCCGCGCGGGAACCTGATCCTGATCACGGCTGCGCGCCGTCGAGCGTCGCGAGCACCCGCCGGTAGGCGTCCAGGACGTCCGGGAACGACCGCTGCTGCGCCACCATCTCCTGCAGCGCCGCGAGGTCGACGAAGTGCACGGGGTTGTACTTCGGCGAATCGAGCGCCGTCTGGTCGTCCAGCAGCCGCAGGACGTAGATCAGGTCGTAGTGGAACTGCACGAACCCGCGCTGCCGGTGGATCTCGCGCTGCACCAGAAAGGGCGCCGCGAAGCGCTGGATCTCGCCGAGGTGCCCGGTGTTCCCGTCGATGCCGTGATGGAAGCTCTCGTCGAACCGGTAATCGCGCGGATTGAGCCCGAGCCGCTCTTCCAGGCGCAGTTGCAGCGCGAAGTTCGGGAATTCCGAGCGCTTGACGCGGCCGCCCGGCGGCAGCATCACCTTGTGGTGCGGATGCCGGTACACCAGCAGTTCGTTCCGGGAGTTCAGGATCAGCGCCTCGACGGCGTACCGGCCGCCCACCAGATAGGAGAAGACGTACTGGGTGAGCAGCACCAGCAGCCACAGGACCAGGGCGCCCAGCGCGACGCCGAGCAGCAGTTCCCGAGCCGCCGGATAGCGGTCGTCGATATAGCTGGAGGCCAGGTTGATCAGCACGCCGACCAGGGCGACACCGAAGGCGAACCTGACGAAGGAACGGAACCTGTCCAACCGAAGCCTGCCCTCGATGCGCATGTGCCGCCGGATATGACGGGGATCAGCGTACGTGGGCGCGCTTATCCGCTCAATGAGTCATTTTCCGCAGCCCGCGGTTCGCTTTCGGGCGGCGCGGCCGGAGCGGGCGGCGCGGACGGCGGAAAGGCGCGGCCGCCCGGCTGCCCGGGCGGCCGCATGCGTCACCGGGCGCCGTCAGGCCCGCCCCACCCGCGGGTAGCGGGAGTTGTCGGGGCGGCGGCGGCGCCGCTCCTGGTCGATCGGGCGCTGCCAGCACAGGCTGGCGCGCGCCACCCGGCGGCGGACCGCGTTCGTGGACGATCCGGGCTCGTACCGGCAGCCGGGCACCCGGGACGGGCGTGCGCGGCTCATGCGCGCGGCCCGCCGTCGTCCGGGCGGGCTCCGCCGCCGGGCCCGCCCTCGTCCGGGCCCTTCTCGTCCGAGCCCTTCTCGTCGGGGCCCTTGTCGTCGGGCTTCTCGCCCTCCTCGGGCGCCTTCGTCAGGTCGGACCAGTCGAGGTCGGACAGGCCCTCGATCTCGTCGCGGCCGTGCACGAAGCCGTCCGGGTCGTCGAGGTCGTCGGCCGTCGGGAGCAGGTCGGGGTGGTCCCAGACCGCGTCCCGGCCCTGCGTGCCGCGCGCCTGCGTCAGCGACCGCCATAGCGCGGCGGCCTCCCGCAGGCGGCGGGGCCGCAGCTCCAGGCCGACCAGCGTCGCGAACGTGCGCTCCGCCGGGCCGCCGGTCGCGCGGCGCCGCCGCACCGCCTCGGCCAGCTTCACCGAGCCGGGCAGCCGCCCCTCCGCGGCCTCGTTCACGACCGTGTCGACCCAGCCCTCGACCAGCGCGAGCGCCGTCTCCAGCCGGGCCAGCGCCGCCTTCTGCCGGGGCGTCTCCTCCGGCTGCAGCTGGATCTCGCCGCCCAGCGCCTCCTGGATCGCCTCCGGGTTGCTCAGGTCGAGGCCCTGCACCGCCTGCTCGATCCCGGACAGGTCGACGGTGATGCCGCGCGCGTACTCCTCGACCGCGCCCAGCAGGTGCGAGCGCAGCCACGGGACGTGCGTGAACAGCCGCTGGTGGGCGGCCTCGCGCAGCGCCAGGTAGAGCCGGACCTCGTCGCCCGAGACCTCCAGGCCCTGGCCGAACGCCTCGACCCCGGCGGGCAGCAGCGCGCCCACGCCGTCCGGCGCGAGCGGCAGGCCCACGTCGGCCGAGCCGGTGACCTCGCGGGCCAGCGCGCCGAGCGCCTGCCCGGCCTGGCCGCCGACCATCGCGCCCGCCATCTGCTTGACCATGCCGATCAGCGGCCCGGCCATCGCCTGCACGTCGGCGGGGATCTCGCCGCCGCCGAGCGCCCCGCCCATGGACTCGACCATGCGGGTCGCGATCGGGTCGCAGACCTTCGCCCACACGGGGATCGTCTGCTCGATCCATTCGGACCGGCTCCACGCCTGCGGCGTCCGGATGCCGGCCGGCAGCGTCGTCCGCTCGTCCAGCCACAGGTCGGCCAGGCGCAGCGCCTCCACGACCTGGCGGCGCTCGGCGTCCACCACCGACGGGTCGCCCTGCTCCACCACCGAGTGGCGCGCTATGTTCTTGGCCAGGTCCCAGTTCAGCGGGCCGCCGCCCCCGCCGCCCGCACCCTGTGCGCCGATCATGTCGGCGAACCGGTGCAGCATGTCGGCGAACTGCGCCATGTCGCC
This sequence comes from Actinomadura sp. NAK00032, assembly GCF_013364275.1. Lineage (NCBI taxonomy): Bacteria > Bacillati > Actinomycetota > Actinomycetes > Streptosporangiales > Thermomonosporaceae > Actinomadura > Actinomadura sp. NAK00032. The sequence goes on from NZ_CP054932.1 coordinate 2,237,001, forward strand.
GCCCATGCCCTTGAATGGATCCTGGGGCCGGTCGTCGTCGCCGTTGCCGGGACGGTTGAAGCCGAAGGGAGTGTCACTCATCGGTTCGCCCCTGGGATGCATGATGGGCTCATATCCGCAACGTTAGCCGGTCCCGGCAAGGTCGCGTACTCAAGGAAGGGGGCAGCCCCGTGGCAACGGGCAAGGTTCGCCCTCGGCGTAGCAAGGGCCCGGTCGTCGCCGTCACCGGCGCCGCCACCGGGGCGGGACGGCTGCTGGCCGCCCGGCTCGCCGAACGGGAAGAGATCCGCAAGGTCGTCGCCGTCGACGGGCAGCGCGGCGACGTGCCCGGCGTCACCTGGCGCGTCACCGACATCCGCGACCCGCTGCTGTCGGGACGGCTCTCCGACGTCGACGTGCTCGTCAACCTGGACATCGAGCGGTCCCCGGACGCCGACCCGCGCGAGCGCCGCACCCACAACGTCCGCGGCGCCCAGACGGTCGTCACCGCCGCCGCTGCCGCCCGCGTCCGCCGGGTGGTCCTCGTCACGTCCGCGATGGTCTACGGGGCCGAGCCCGGCAACGAGGTGCCGCTGGCCGAGGACGCGCCGCTGCTCGCCGAGGCCAGCACCAGCATCGCCGGGGACTTCCTGGAGATCGAGGAGCTGGCCGCGACCGCGCCCGTCACCCATCCCGGCCTGGACGTCACCGTCGTCCGCCCCGCCGCGCTCGCCGGCCCCGGCGTCGACACCGTGATCACCCGCCACTTCGAGGCGCCCCGGCTGCTGTCGGTCAAGGGCAGCACGCCCGGCTGGCAGTTCTGCCACGTCGAGGACCTCGCGTCCGCGCTGGAGACCGTCGTCGTCGAGGACGTGCGCGGGCCCGTCGCCGTCGGCTCCGAGGGCTGGCTCGGCCCCGACGAGGTGGCCGAGATCACCGGCAAGCGCACCTTCGAGCTGCCCGCCGCCCTCACCTTCGGCATGGCGCAGCGGCTGCACCGGCTCGGGATGACCCCGGCGCCCGCCACCGACCTGCACTACGTCGCCTACCCGTGGGTCGTCGACTGCGCCCGGCTGCGGGCCGCCGGGTGGAAGCCGCTGCACGACAACGCCGCCGCGCTGCGCGCCGTGATGGAGGAGACCGCCGGGCGGCACGCCGTCGTCGGCCGCCGCGTCGGCGGCAAGGAGGCCACGATGGCGACCGCCGCGGGCGCCACCGTCGCCGCGATCGGCGCCGCCGCCGCGATCCGCCGCGCCCGCAAGCGCCGCCGCTGACCCCCGGCCGGGGTCAGCGGCGACCCCGTCAGCTCGCGGGCGGGGTGGCGCTCGGCGACGGTGACGGCGAGCCCGACGGCGAACTCGACGGGGACGGCGACCCGGACGGTGACGGGCTCGGCGACGCCTGCGGCGCGGTCTTGCCCGCCGCCGCCAGCGCGGCCTGCGCGTCCTTGATCCGCTTCCAGGCGTCGCCCATGCCCGGGTAGTCGCCCTTCTTCTGCGCGTTCTCGTAGTCGGTCACGGCCTTGTTCAGGTCGCCGATCGCCTTCTGCGCCGCCGCGCTCAGCTGCTGCCCGCCCGGCGAGCCCGGCGGCGCCCCGGACTGGACGGGCGCGCCCGCCGCGCCGAGGACCTGTTTCAGCGCGTCCTGCAGCGTGTCCGCGGCGGCGATGCTCTCCCCGTACCGGACCAGGATCTTGCCCATGATCGGGTAGGGCTGCTGCTCCGCGCCGCCCGCCGCCTTCGTGTACATCGGCTCCACGTACAGCAGGTCACCGCCGAACGGGATCGTCAGCAGGTTGCCCGCCACGGTCTTCGTCCCGCCCTGCCGCAGCGCGAACAGGTCGCTCTTGACCTTCGAGTCGGTCTCGAACGAGTTCTGCACCTGGCCGGGCCCCGGCGGCTGCGCGTTCCGCGGCATCTGCAGGATCTGGATCTGCCCGTAGTCGCGCCCCGGCGTCGACCCGACCGCCATGAACGCCGCCAGCTGCGGGTTGTTGCGCGGGTTGAAGACCGTCGTCAGCGAGAACGACTCGGCGTCCTGGCCGGGCATCCGCAGGCTCTGGTAGTACGGCGGCTGCCGCTTGCCCTTCACCGTCGGGTCCTGCGGGACCTCCCAGAAGCCCTCGCCGTTGTAGAACGCCGACGGGTCCGTCACGTGGTACTTGGTCAGAACCTTGCGCTGCACCTTGAACAGGTCCTGCGGGTAGCGGAAGTGGGCCTCCAGCTCCGGCGGGATCGACGAGCGCGGCTGGACGGTGTTGTCGAACACCTTCATCCACGTCTTCGTCACCGGGTCGTTCTCGTCCCACTGGTAGAGGTGCACGGTGCCGTCGTAGGCGTCCACCGTGGCCTTCACCGAGTTGCGCATGTAGTTGATGTGGTCGTTCGCCTGCCGCGCCACCGCCGACCGCGTGTCGGTGATGGTGTCGCGGGTCGCCTCCCCGAGGCTCATCTCCTCCGAGTACGGGTAGCTGCTGGACGTCGTGTAGCCGTCCACGATCCACAGGATGCGGCCGTTCACCACCGCCGGGTACGGGTCGCCGTCCAGCGTCAGCCACGGCGCCGCCTTCTGCACCATCTGGCGCGGCGTCCGGTCGTAGAGGATCTTGGCGTCCTTGTTGATCGCGCCCGACAGCAGCAGGTTCTTGTCCTGGAACTTCGCCGAGTACAGCAGCTTGTGCAGGAACGAGTCGATGCGGACCCCGCCCTGCCCGGTGTAGGTGCTGCTCTGCTGCCCGGTGGCGCTGTTGTCGGGGTAGTTCAGCTCCTGCTGGCCCTGCCCGCCGACCACCGAGTACTTCGGCGAGCGCTCCCCGAAGTAGATCTCCGGCTTCGTCACCTGGATCCGCTGGTCCGGGGAGGCCGGCATGTCGCGGGTGATGAACGCCGGCTCCCGGGAGTCGAACCGGTCGCCGTAGGCCGACACGAAGCCGTAGCCGTGCGTGTAGACCATGTGGTCCTTGACCCAGCTGCGCTGCCCGGCCGGCGCCCCCGACAGCTCGCGGAGCGCGACGACCGTGTCGACGAGCTTGCCGTCCACCTTGTAGCGGTCCACGTCCAGCGTGTCGGGGAACTGGTAGAACGGGCGGATCCGCTGCAGCTGCTGGAACGTCTCGCCCACCACGTTCGGGTCGAGGACGCGCACGCCGCCGAGCTTCTCGGCGTCCTCCTGGAGCTGCTTCTTGTCCGTCACGGGCTGCGTGCCGTACGGGACGACCTTCGCACCGTCCACCCCGTAGGCGGCGCGGGTGAACTTGATGTTGCGCTGGATGAACTGCCGCTCCTTGGCCAGCTCGTCCGGCTTCACCTGGAACTGCTGGATCAGCAGCGGGTACACCCCGCCCAGCAGGATCGCCGACAGCACCAGCAGCGTGAAGCCCACGCCCGGCAGCATCATGCCGCGCCGCAGCAGGTTGCTGAAGAACATCGCCGCGCACAGCAGCGCGATCACGGCGAGGATCGTCTTCGCGGGCAGCAGCGCGTTGACATCGGTGTAGGACGCGCCCGTCGCCACCCCGCGCTCGGAATGCACCAGGCCGTACCGGTCGAACCAGTACGCCACCGCCTTCAGCAGGATGAACAGCCCGAACAGCACCGACAGGTGCGCGCGCGCAGGCGGGCTCGCCTTGTCGCCCGGCCCCTGCAGCCGCAGCCCCCCGTACAGGTAGTGCACCATCACCGCGGCCAGGATCGACAGGATCACCGTCGCGAAGACCACACCCAGCACGAGCCGTATGAACGGGTACGTGAAGACGTAGAACGACACGTCCATGTGGAACTGCGGGTCCTCCACGCCGAACGGCGTGCGGTTCAGGAACGCCAGCCACACCGGCCACTGGCCCGCCACCGACGAACCCGTCAGCACGCCCAGCAGCCCCAGCAGCGACACCGCGATCAGCCGGCGCCGCGGATCGATCACCGAGCGGTACCGCTCCAGGCCCTGCTGCTCCACCGACAGCGGCCGGTACGCCGGACGCAGCCGGTAGGCCACCATCACGTTGGCGCCCACCACCAGCGCCATCAGCAGCCCCGCGCCGAAGAACAGCACGATCTTCGCCCGCAGCTGCGTCGTGTAGACCTCGGAGAAACCGATCGAGCGGTACCACAGCAGGTCCGTGTACATGGCCGTGAAGATCATGAACGCGACCAGCAGCACGGCCAGCGCCACCAGAGCGGGCAAGACGATCCGCGTCCGTCCGGTACCGAGCCGGCGCCCGAAAGCGGGAGTCCGGAAGGTCAAGTCGGCCCCTCCGATCGAGAAACTCGCTCACCGGCCGCCCGCCGGTGCTGTAGATGCAACTTACCGACTGGCGCGAGGGTTCCGGCACTCACCGCCGCGGGAAGGGGAAAGATGGTCCCGTGAGTCTCTTGGAAACAGCCGTGCTCGATCTTGAACGTCACTCGGCGGAGAAGGGCTGGGACAGTGCCCCCAGCCTGTACGCGCTCGTCCGCAGCGCCGAACTCCGCCGCGCCGAGCCCGGCCTCGCCGACCAGCTGCCCGCCGACGCCGACGCCCTCGTCCCCATCGAGCAGGAAGGGCTCCCCGAGGGGAGCAGCGTCGAGGACGCCCTCGCGGGCATCGTCTGGCCCGACACCGTCGACGGCTGCGTCCTCGTCATCGAACGGGTCGTCCTGCCCCCGGACGTCGAGGACGACATCCCGGACGACGCCGCCGAGGCCGCCGCCTTCGTCGGGAACCACCCCGCCCGCGAAGAGGTCCGCATGGTCGTCGGCGTCCTGCGCGACGGCGCCCGCCACGCCGCCGTCCGCATGCGCAGCCACGACAGCGACGACGCCGTCCTGCTCGGGCCCGACCTCGTGCCCGGCCTGCCCGACGCGCTCGCCGCCACCTTCGACCCCGACGACCCCGGCGCGTCCCGCCGCGAGTAGGGCGGGCGCCGGGAGGTAGCCTGCGGAACGTGACCCACAGCGTTGAAGCCGGCGACGTCATCCGGCTGGCCGGCGTCCGCGAGACGCCCCTGTCCGTCGACGAGGTCTACCGCGCCGTCGGCGCCCCGGGCGCCGGCGGCATCGCCCTGTTCGCCGGGACCGTCCGCGACCACGACCACGCCCGCGCCGTCAGCGGCCTGTCCTACAGCGCCCACCCCACCGTCGAACGGGAACTGCGCGCCGTCATGGAGAAGGTCGCCGCCGACCACCCCGTCCTCCGCCTCGCCGCCGTCCACCGCGTCGGCGACCTGCGCATCGGCGACATCGCCGTCATCGTCGCCGCCTCCAGCGCGCACCGCGCCGAAGCGTTCGACGCCTGCCGCCGCCTCATCGACGACCTCAAGGCCGGGGTCCCCATCTGGAAGCACCAGACCTTCGCCGACGGCGACGACGAGTGGGTCGGAGCCTGCTGAGCCCCCTGACCGCATAGAGTTTCCGGCATGTCTCGTCGTGCCGCCACGCTCTCCGTCGCGAGCGTGCTCGTCCTCCTGCTCGCCGTCATCGGCTCCTTCATGCGCGTCCCCTACGTCGCGCTCATGCCGGGACCCACGAGCAACACGCTCGGCACGAACGACAAGGGCCAGCCCCTCATCCGCATCGAAGGCCGCAAGACCTACCCCGACGAGGGGCACCTCAACTTCACCACCGTCACCTACCGCGGCGGTCCCGGCGGCCGCATCGACCTGTTCACCGCCCTGCGCGGCTGGCTCGACCGCGACACCGCCATCGTCCCCGAAGAGACGATCTTCCCCAAGAACGAGTCGCCGAAAGAGGTCGACCAGGAGAACACCCGGGCGATGCAGGACTCCCAGCAGAACGCCGAAGCCGCCGCCCTCCACGAACTCGGCATCCCCCTCACCACCCGCGTCGTCGTCGACGGCGTCCAGAAGGGCCGCCCCGCCGACGGCGTGCTGCGGCCCGGCGACGAGATCACCGCACTCGACGGCGCCAAGGTCACCAGCGTCTCCCAGATCACCGGCGCCATGGCCAAGCACAAGATCGGCGACACCGTCGCGCTGACCTACCGGCGCGGCGGCACCGAGCACAAGGCCACCGTCAAGACCGTCGCCGACCCCACCGGCAAGCGCGCCGTCGTCGGCATCGTCCTGTCCGACCAGTACAAGTTCCCCTTCAAGATCGACATCAGCATCGGCGACATCGGCGGCCCCTCCGCCGGCCTCATGTTCTCCCTCGCCATCTACGACAAGCTCACCCCCGGCCCCCTCACCCAGGGCAAGTTCATCGCCGGCACCGGCACCATCACCCCCGAAGGCCGGGTCGGCCCCATCGGCGGCATCCAGCAGAAGATGATCGCCGCCCGCGACGCCGGCGCCACCGTCTTCCTCACCCCCAAGGACAACTGCGCCGACGCAGCCGCCGCCCGCCCCGACGGCCTCCGCCTCGTCCGCGCCGACACCCTCCACGGCACCATCCAGGCCGTCAACGCCCTCAACACCGGCAAGGGCGACATCCCCGCCTGCAAATGACCGCCGACCGACCCGACCACTCCCTCCCATGCCATAGACTTAAGACATCACCGCGGGGTGGAGCAGTTCGGTAGCTCGCTGGGCTCATAACCCAGAGGTCGCAGGTTCAAATCCTGCCCCCGCTACTGGTCCTGGGGTCCCCTTGGTCGCCGCTTTGCGGCTTTCCGAGGGGGCCCTTTCGCATTTCGTCCGGGGGGACGACCCCCCGGAGCCCCCCGGACCGCCACCTTCCCCGCCCGCCCGCCCCTGGGGCTTCGCCCCTCGACCCCCTCCCCGGCTGGTGTGGTGGGTTTCGGGCCGGGTTTTTACCCCCTTTTGGGGGTGGTGGGTCTGTGGGTGGGTGTGGTTCTATCGCGCCACCTGGGACTTTGCGGGAGGGGCTGGCTCATGTCCGACTCTGTGGCTCGTGCTCGGCAGCACTCGGTGGGGGATCTGCTGCATCGGACGGCTCGGCGGTATCCGGAGAAGGTCGCCGTGGTCAGCGGGGAGCTTCGGGTCACGTTCGCGGAGTTCGACGTCGCGGTCAATCGGGCGGCGCACGCGCTCGCGGCGCGGGGGGTCGGTAAGGGGGACCGGGTCGCGCTGCTCAGCCATAACTGCTGGCAGTACGCGGTGATCGCGTTCGCCACGGCCAAGCTCGGCGTGGTGCTCGTGCCCGTCAACTTCATGCTCAACGCCGACGAGGTCGCCTACATCGTCGGGCATTCGGGGGCGTCCGGGATCATCGCGGAGGACGCGCTCGCCCCTACGGCGGAGAAGGCGCTCGCTCTCGCCGGCGTCGAGGGCGGTGTGCGGGGGTGGATTTCGCTCTCCGGTGCCTCGGTGGAGGATGGGTGGGAGGACGTCGACGGGTGGTGGTCGGCCGGGTCCGAAGTGGCGCCGGACGTGCTCGTGGAGGACGACGATCCGCTGCGGCTCATGTACACGTCCGGGACCGAGTCGCGGCCCAAGGGCGTGATGCTGTCCAGCCGCTCGCTGATCTCCCAGTACGTCAGCTGCGTCGTCGACGGCGAGATGAGCCCGGACGACGTCGAGGTGCACACGCTGCCGATGTACCACTGCGCGCAGCTCGACTGCTTCTTCTCGGTCGACGTCTACCTGGGGGCGACGAGCATCATCCTGCCGTCGCCCGAGCCCGGTGCGCTGCTGGAGACGATCGAGCGGGAGAAGGTCACCAAGCTGTTCTGCCCGCCTACCGTGTGGATCTCGCTGCTGCGTCATCCCGACTTCGACCGGCGCGACCTGTCGAGCCTGCGGAAGGGGTACTACGGGGCCTCGCCGATGCCGGTCGAGGTGCTGCGGGAGCTGTTGCGGCGGCTGCCGGAGGTGCGGCTGTGGAACTTCTACGGGCAGACCGAGATGGCGCCGCTGGCGACCATTCTGCGGCCCGAGGAGCAGCTTGAGCGGGCCGGGAGCGCGGGGCGCGCGGCGATCAATGTCGAGACCGCGGTCGTCGACGACGACGGGAATCCCGTCGGGGCGGGAGAGGTCGGCGAGATCGTCCACCGGAGCCCGCACGCGGCCCTCGGGTACTACCGGGACGAGGAGAAGACCGCCGAGGCGTTCCGGAACGGGTGGTTCCATTCGGGTGATCTCGGAGTGATGACGGCGGACGGGTACCTGTCCGTCGTCGATCGCAAGAAGGACATGATCAAGACGGGTGGGGAGAACGTCGCCAGCCGGGAGGTCGAGGAGGCCATCTACGAACTGGACGGCGTGGCCGAGGTCGCCGTCTTCGGCATCAGCCACCCGCACTGGATCGAGGCCGTCACCGCCGTTGTGGTTCCCAAGGCGGGGGCTGAGCTCAGCGTTGAGGACGTCAATGCTCATGCTCGGGAGCGGCTCGCTCCGTACAAGCGGCCCAAGTACGTCGTGCTGGCCGATGCTCTGCCCAAGAACCCCAGTGGCAAGATCCTGAAGCGGGAGCTGCGTGACCGGCATGCCGGTCTGGGGCAGGCCTGATCTCTCAGGTCGGGGGAGTCAGGTGGGGCGCGAGCGTTAGGGCCAGGTGGAGGGTTAGGCGGTCCTGGCCGTTGGTGAGGGTCAGGGCCGTCAGCTCTTCTATGCGGCGCAGGCGGTGGTAGAGGGTCTGGCGGTGGATGTTGAGGGTCTTCGCTGTTTGCTGGACGTTGCCCGCCAGGTCCAGGTAGATGCGGGCTGTTTGCGTTAGCTCTGGGTGTTGCAGTAGGTGGTCGGTGCCTGGGGTTTGGGTGGTTTGGGTCAGGGCCTCGTCGCCTGCGGTGCGGAGGAGGCGTAGGACGCCAAGGGTCGTCCAGTCGCGGGTCTCGCCGGGGGCGGCGGTGCGTGCTGCCACGCGGGCGCGGAGCCAGCCCTCGTGGACGTCCTCAAGAGTGGCGCAAGGGGCGTAGACGCCGGCCTGGACGGGGGCGTTGCGTTCCTCCAGGAGGCGGCGGGCCCGGTCGACCGTCGGCGGTGTCGGGGTCGAGTTCGGGATGACGAGGATGTGGTCGCGCTGCCACACCGTCATCAGGACGGAGTGGGGGAGTTGCCACGGGTTGAGTGGTTCCGGGCTCGGGGTGCGCAGCACCGCCACGGCGAAGGGCGGTTCCGGGGAGGCGGCCTCGGTCAGGTCGTCCGCCGCCTGGATGCGGGTGTCCGGGTGGGTGGAGAGCAGGTCGGCGACCTTCCAGCCGAGGTCGTCGCGCTCGCGGGCCTGGCGGGCCATGAGGAGGGCGGCCCGTTCGCAGAGGGGCATCGCCTTGGCGGCCTGGGCGCTCGTGATGCGCTCCTGGTCGTCCAGGAGCCACAGGTAGCCGTAGGTCACGTTGTGCCAGCGGACGGGCAGGCAGAGCCGGGCGAGCTGGCCGAGGGACGCGTCCGCCGGGATGCGGACCGGGCCCGTCGCGCGGGCGATGCCGTGCCGCTCGAAGCGGGCCCGGACGTCCTCGGACGAGCGGCGGTGCAGGATCGAGTCCAGCCGGACGGGGTCGATGGTGTCGCCGTGGGCCGCGTAGGCGACCAGGTGGAAGTCGCGGTCTTCGAGCGTGGCGGGAGCTCGCAGGAGGTCGGCTGCTAGTTCCGCGATTTCCTGGAGGTCTGGAGGCATCTCGCTCCTTTGTGCATTTGTATGAAGTCTAGCTCGGGTGGAAGTGGCGTTTGGCTATAGGGGGAGGGGCGTGATGCTTCTACCGTTCGAGGTGTTCCTCGACGTTGGAGGCTCCGATGCTCGCTTCCGCCCTCCTCGCTGCCGCGCGCAGCGAGCGGATGCGCGGTCTCGTCACGTCCATGCCCCTCACCAGGGGTGTCGTCGACCGGTTCGTCGCCGGGGATGAGCTCGGCGACGCGGTCCGGGCGGTGCGGGAGCTGCGGGAGTCCGGGCTTTCCGTGACCCTTGACCATCTGGGGGAGGACACCCGGGAGCGTTCGCAGGCCGAGGCCGCCCGGGACGCCTATCTGCGGATGTTCTCCTCCTTTGAGGAAGAGGGCCTCGCGGGAGGTGCTGACGCCTCGGTGAAGCTTTCCGCGCTCGGGCAGGCGCTGCCGGGGGAGCTGGCGCTCGACAACGCGCGGGAGATCTGCGCCGCCGCCGGGCGGATCGGCATGACCGTCACCCTCGACATGGAGGACCACACGACCGTCGACTCCACGCTGGAGGTCCTGGGCAAGCTGCGGAGCGACTTCCCGTGGGTGGGTGTCGCCGTCCAGGCGATGCTGCGACGCAGTGAGGGCGATCTGCGGGATCTGGTGGGGGAGGGCTCGCGGGTCCGGTGGGTCAAGGGCGCTTATGCCGAGCCTGCGTCCGTGGCCTTCCAGGGGCGGCGTGAGGTCGACCGTGCTTACGTGCGGGGGCTGCGGCTGCTGATGGAGGGTGACGGGTACCCGATGGTCGCCAGCCATGATCCGCGGATCATTGAAATTGCGCAGGCGCTCGGGGCGGGGCGGTCGGCTGAGTCTTATGAGTTCCAGATGCTCTACGGCATTCGGGCCGGTGAGCAGCGGCGGCTTGCTGAGGCCCATCGGATGCGCGTCTACGTCCCTTACGGCGCCGATTGGTACGGGTACTTCATGCGGCGGCTCGCCGAAAGGCCCGCCAACCTCGTCTTCTTTCTCCGTTCGTTCGTCTCCCGTTAAGGAGGGCCCCCTGATGGACGCCGTGACCAACGTTCCGATGCCGGTCAACGAGCCGGTGCGCGGGTATGCGCCGGGCAGCGCCGAACGGGCCCGGCTGGAGGCGCGGCTCGCCGAGCTGACCGCCGAGGCGCCGGTCGACCTGCCGATGACGATCGGCGGCGAGCGGCGGCTCGGGGCCGGCGCCAAGGTCGCCGTCGTGCAGCCGCACCGGCACGCGTCGGTGCTCGGCACGTTCGGCACCGCGACGCGGGAGGACGCGCGGGACGCGATCGACGCCGCGCTGAAGGCCGCGCCGGCGTGGCGGGACATGGCGTTCGACGACCGCGCCGCGATCTTCCTGCGCGCCGCGGACCTGCTCGCCGGGCCGTGGCGGGAGACGCTGCTGGCCGCGACGATGCTCGGCCAGTCCAAGACCGTCCAGCAGGCGGAGATCGACAGCCCGTGCGAGCTGGTCGACTTCTGGCGGTTCAACGTGCACTTCGCGCGGCGGATCCTCGCCGAGCAGCCGATCAGCGGCGCCGGGGTGTGGAACCGGTCCGACCACCGGCCGCTGGAGGGGTTCGTCTACGCGATCACCCCGTTCAACTTCACCGCGATCGCCGCGAACCTGCCGACCGCGCCCGCGCTCATGGGCAACGTGGTCGTGTGGAAGCCGTCGCCGACGCAGACGTACTCGGCCGTGCTGCTGATGCGGCTGCTGGAGGAGGCCGGGCTGCCGGACGGCGTCATCAACCTCGTGACCGGGGACGGGCTCGCGGTGTCGGACGTCGCGCTCCAGCACCCCGAGCTGGCCGGGATCCACTTCACCGGGTCGACCGCGACGTTCCGGCACCTGTGGAAGACCGTCGGGACCAACATCGAGAAGTTCCGGAGCTACCCGCGGATCGTGGGGGAGACCGGCGGGAAGGACTTCGTCGTCGCCCACCCGTCCGCCGACCCGGCGGTGCTGAAGACCGCGCTCGTGCGGGGGGCCTTCGAGTACCAGGGGCAGAAGTGCTCGGCGGCGTCGCGGGCCTACATCCCGCGGTCGATCTGGGACGGCGGGTTCAAGGAGGAGCTGGCCGCCGAGGTCGACGGGCTCGCCATGGGGGACGTCGCCGACCTGTCCAACTTCATGAGCGCCGTGATCGACGAGCGGGCCTTCGCCAAGAGCAAGGCGGCCATCGACCGGGCGCACGGTGACCCGGGTGTCGAGGTCGTCGCCGGTGGGACCTACGACGACAGTGTCGGGTACTTCGTGCGGCCCACCGTGCTCGTCTCCGGTGATGCTGAGAACGAGATCTTCCGGACCGAGTACTTCGGGCCTGTTCTCGGTGTCCACGTCTACGAGGACGAGCGGTACGACGAGATGCTCGCCCAGATGGAGTCGGTCGCCGACTACGCCCTCACCGGCGCCGTCATCGCGAACGACCGGGCCGCCGCCGCGCACACCGCAGAGGTGCTGCGGTACGCCGCCGGCAACTTCTACATCAACGACAAGCCCACCGGCGCCGTCGTCGGGCAGCAGCCGTTCGGCGGCGCGCGGGCGTCCGGGACCAACGACAAGGCCGGGTCTGTTTTCAACCTGCTGCGGTGGACGTCGCCTCGGTCCATCAAGGAGACGTTCGTTCCGCCGACCGACTACCGGTACCCGCACATGGGCTAGGTCGGGCCGATGCCCGTGGCCGGGAGTGAGACCCAGCCTCGGGTGAACGGGGACGCGATCCGTTGAGCGTTCTCCAGGTCCACGCCTGTGTGGGGGTGGGCCTGGAGGAGCTCTTCCAGGGCGATACGGGCCTGGAGCTTCGCCAGGTGCGAGCCGATGCAGAAGTGGACGCCGCTGGAGAAGCCCAGATGGCGCGGGATCTCCCGGGTGACGTCCAGCTCGTGCGCGGACGGGCCGAACTCGCGCTCGTCCCGGTTCGCCGACCCGAACAGCATCATCACCTTCTCGCCCTCCGGGATCTCCGTCCCGTGGAGGACGACCGGGCGCGTCGTCGTCCGCGCGAGGGCCTGCACCGAGCTCTCCAGGCGCAGGAACTCCATCAGCGCGTTCGGGATCAGGGACGGGTCGGCGGCGAGGCGCTCGCGCTGCGCGTGGTCGCCGTCCAGCAGCGCGACCCCGTGCGAGATCAGGTTGCCGGTGGTGTCGTTGCCGCCCGCCACCATGACGAAGCAGAAGCCGAGGATGTCCCAGTCGGTGAGGCGCTCTCCGTCCGCCTCGGCGGCCGTCAGCGCGCTTATCAGGTCGTCGGACGGGTCGGCGCGGCGCGCGGCGATCACGTTCGTGAAGTACTCGAACATCTCCGCTACGGCGGCGACCGCGTCGTCCTTCAGCGCCTTCAGGTCGAAGCCGTCGTCCTGGAGGGTCGTCAGCGCCGACACCCACGGGTCGAAGCGGGCCCGGTCGGACTCCGGGACGCCCAGCAGGTGCGCGAGCGCGTAGGTGGGCAGGGGCGAGGAGAAGTCGCGGTGCAGGTCCGGGACCTCGCCGTCGGCCGCCCTGCGCTCCATGAGGGCGATCCGGGAGCGGACGAACTCGCGGAGGAGATCCTCCAGGGCCGCCGTGCGGCGGGGCGTGAAGCCGTGGCTGATCAGGCGCCGCAGGACGGTGTGGCGCGGCGGATCCAGCATCACGATCGTCGGCGCCAGGCCCAGCGTGCCGATCTCGTCCGGATAGAACGTCAGGCCCTGCGCGGACGAGAACGTCCCCGCGTCCCGCGTCGCCGCCCAGATGTCGTCGAACCGGGACAGCGCCCAGAACGGCGGATCGTCGTGGCGGTGGACGGGGTCCGCGTCCCGCAGCCGTGCGTAGGCGGGGTAGGGGTCGGCCTGGAAACCGGGGTCGAACGGGTCGTAGACGTCCGCCATGCGCGCGGCCTCCCGTTGTAACAGGCGTCGTTATTAACGCCCCCTGTTAGTATCATCGGCGTGCCGAAAGACGCAAGCGCCACCCGCGACGCCCTCCTGCACGCCGGCGCCCACCTCTTCGCCGCCCACGGCATCGACGCCGCCCGCACCCGCGACATCGTCACCCTCGCCGGACAGGGCAACGACTCCGCCGTCACCTACCACTTCGGCTCCCGCGCCGGCCTCCTCGACGCCGTCCTCCGCGCCGGCATCACCCGCATGGAACCCGCCCGCGCCGCCGCCCTCCCCGGCCTGCGCCCCGGCGACCTCCCCGCCATCACCGCCGCCATCGTCGAGCCCACCGCCGACGAACTCCGCACCGAACACGGCCGCGACTTCCTCCGCATCACCGCCCAACTCGCCGGACGCGCCGGAATCCGCGACCGGCACCTCCCGCCTCTTCTGCGCGGCACCGCCCTTCAGGGGCAGCTTGAACTACTTCAAGACGCCTGCCGTGCCGTTCATGTCGAAGCCATCGCGCTTGAGCGTGTCTCGCACTTCATAGCCTTCCTCACCGCCGCCCTCGCCGACCGCGCCGCCCGCCTCCCCGACCCCGCACCCCCCGCGCTCGCCCACGACGTCTACACCGCCGACCTCACCGCCATGCTCACCGCCGCCCTCCGCACACCCGCACCCGCCCCCACCCGTTTGCCTAAGCACCCCCCACCCAATACAGTTAAGACATCACCGCGGGGTGGAGCAGTTCGGTAGCTCGCTGGGCTCATAACCCAGAGGTCGCAGGTTCAAATCCTGCCCCCGCTACTGGTCCTGGGGCCCCCTTGGTCGCGAGCTTCGCTCGCTTCCCGAGGGGGCCCTTCGCATTTCGCCCGGGGGGACGACCCCCCGGAGCCCCCCGTTCCTCCACCTCCCCCACCCGCCCGCCCCTGGGGCTTCGCCCCTAGACCCCCGCTTAGCCTGCTTTGTGGTGGTTTAGGCGGGTTGGGGATTGTTCTAGTGACTGTCTGTCCCAGTTTGCGTTTTCTGCTGCTGCCTCGTAGGTGGCTTGTAGGAAGGCTGCTGCTGTTGCGTCTGGGTTCTTTGAAGCCGCTACTGCCTCGTAGGGGAAGACGTACTCGCCTAGGGTCTTGTCGTAGTGGGCGCCTTGGGGGACCTGGTGGTCGGCGAAGCCCTTCGGTTCTGGGTAGGCGTAGGAGTAGAAGGCGCCCTCCTCGCCTCCGCCCGGCCAGAAGCCGGCGCTGGACAGTTCGCCTGAGTAGCCCTCCGTCATGACCCAGTCGGGGCAGTTCGGGGCGCCGCCGGGGTGGACGGGGGCCTCGCGGCCGGAGAAGCGGGTGCAGGCCATGTCCATCGCGCCCCAGAAGAAGTGCACCGGGCTCACCTTGCCGGTGAAGTGGGCGCGGAACGCGCTCAGGACTCGGTCGGCCTGGATCAGCTGGCGCCAGAAGAGGTGTGCCGCGTCCGGGTCGTAGGACGCGTTCTGGTTGTCCTCGGCGAACGGGATCGCCGGGTCTACCTCGTTCGGGGTCGCGCTTATTTGGGTCTGGATGCCCATGTCGTTCAGGGTGTTCATGACGTTGGTGTAGAAGTCCGCTACTGGTTTTGCGGTTAGGGCTAGAGCGCGTGTCTCGCCTGTGCTTCGTCTTATGCGGAGTGCGTGGTCTACGAAGTCGAACTCGATGTCGAAGGCGCCGTTCCCGTACGGGACCGACGACGTGGTCAGGCCCCTCGGGCTGACGTACAGGGTGACCTGCCACCAGTGGTTCAGCAGGGGCGCGTGCGCCATGCGGATCTTTCCGACGATCTGCGTCCACATGTGCAGCGTCTCGCGGGTGTCGGTCCAGTCCGCCAGCCGCAGCCGCGGCCAGTTCCCGTCCTCGCCTCGCTCGGGCATCGTGCCTCCAGGTGTCGTTGGCTGGGTGCTGATACCCCCCTCATGCCGTGAGAATGCACGTGCCGACCCCGTGTCAGGGCACCGGTCCCTGGCTCTAGCCTGGAGATATGCGCAACTATCTGGCGGGACTCGCGGACGTCTGCTCCGTGCTCGTCTTCGTGGCGATCGGGCGGGCCTCGCATGAGGAGGCCGCGAGCCTGACGGGGTTCGCCACGACCGCCTGGCCGTTCCTCGTCGGGGCCGGGGTCGGCTGGGGCCTGACCCGGGCCTGGCGGCGGGCCGACGCGCTGGTGCCGACCGGAGTCGGCGTGTGGGTGTCCGCCGTCGCCGTCGGCATGGTGCTGCGGGCCGTCTCGGGGCAGGGGACGGCGCTCGCGTTCGTCATCGTGGCGACCCTGTTCCTCGGGGCCGCGCTGCTCGGGTGGCGGCTCGCCGCGCGGGTCGTGGCAGGGCGCCGGACGTCCGCCTCCGCCGGGTGACGCGCTTGTCGGGGACCTCCAAATGACCGCCCGGTCTCTTTGGGTGGTCGCACCGGTTGACGGAGGCGCCCCGTCCTGGTGAAGTTACCCGCGAGTCACGTGGGTGGCGGATCAGGGTGAAGGGAACACGATGGCATCTGCGCTGCGCGAATGGCTGGACCGGCCGAACACCGGACGTGGCGTGCACCTCGCGGCCGACGACGGCGGCTGGGAGTACCGCGACTACGGCCGGCTGGCGTCCGCCGCGCGGCGCACCGCCGGGGCGCTGATCGAGGAGGGCGTCCGGCCGGGCGACGTCGTCTGCCTCGTCCTCCCCACGGACTTCACCTGCATCGAGACCTACTTCGGGGTGTGGGCGGCGGGGGCCACCGTCTGCCTGATCACGCCGCCGCTCTTCCAGGACGGGGACGACTACGTCGCCCACGTCGCGGCCATCCTGCGGCAGGCGTCGCCGGCGCTCGTGATCGCGTCCAAGGACCTGGCCGAGTACGCCGGGCGCGCCATGGAGCAGGCCGGGATGAGCGGCGAGCCGTGGCAGCCCCGGCAGGGCGTCGAGGCCGACGTCCAGCCCGCGGGGGAGCTGGCGCTGCTGCAGTTCACCTCCGGGTCCAGCGGCGCCCCGCGCGGCGTCATGGTCACCTGGGAGAACCTGGAGGCCAACAGCGACCTCATCGCGCGGATGGCGGGTTACGAGGACGGCGACATCGTCGCGTCGTGGCTGCCGCTCTACCACGACATGGGGCTCATCGGGACGTTCATCACGCCCATCGCGCGGCAGGGGACGCTGCGGCTGATGCGGCCCGACCACTTCATCCGCGACCCCGCACGGTGGATCCGCTGCTTCGCGGAGGCGCAGCACACGGCCGCGCCGCCGTTCGCCTACGCGTACTGCGCGCGGCGGGTCAAGCCCGAGCAGCTGGAAGGGCTCGACCTGTCGGGATGGAAGATGGCGCTGATCGGGGCCGAGCCGATCGACCCGCACGCGCTGGAGATCTTCGCCCAGCTCGTGGAGCCGTACGGGTTCTCGCGGTCGATGTTCAAGCCCGCGTACGGGATGGCCGAGACGACGCTGCTGGTCACCATGGACAACGCGCCGCGCGACCCGCTCGCCGTCCGGCCCGACCCGGAGGCGCTGACGTTCGGGGAGCCCGTGCGGATCCTCGACCAGCACCGGCTCGGAGCCCAGTCGCTCGGTGCCAAGGCCGGGTGGGTCGTCGGGTGCGGGACGCCTGAGAGCGATGTGTCGGTCGTGATCGTCGATGATTCCGGGCGCCCTTTGGAGGACGGGCTTCTCGGGGAGATCGTCGTGGGGGGCGCCTCGGCCTGCCCGGGGTACTTCGCGGGGGCCGAGGCCAAGTCGACGCGGTTCATGGACGGGAAGGTCTACACCGGGGACGCCGGGTTCTTCCACGAGGGGCAGCTGTTCGTCCTCGGGCGGATGGGCGACAGCATCAAGGTGCGCGGCCGGTCGGTGTACGTCGAGGACCTCGAATCCAAGATCGCCGAGGTGAGCGGGCTCGGGAAGGGCCGCATCGTGGTGGTCGGCGTGCCGGGCGCCGGGCGGAAGGGGCTCGCGCTGTTCGCCGAGACGCAGGGCGAGGAGTGGGTCCCGTCCGTGCGGGAGACGCTGCGCCGCCGGGTCGGCGACGACGTCGAGCTGACGATCGTGGTGGGGACCGGGCTGATCCAGCGCACCTCCAGCGGCAAGCCCCGGCGGCGGTACATGTGGGAGCGGCTGCAGGGCGGGCAGATGGACGGCGCACGGGTCGTCCGCTGATTGCTAAAGCCGGTGATAACACGACAACATGGCGGTGACGCTGTGAGAGGTCGACGATGCCGGCTGTTGCCAGAACGCTGTTCCGCCTGGGCGCCCGCCTGGGCTCCACCGCCCAGAACGCTCTCGAGGTCGCCCGCTTCGGCGGGTTCGACACCGATGAGGACGCCTCTCCGTGCGAGGTGGTGACCGAGCAGCGGGTGTACCGGCTGCGGCACTACTTCCCGGAGGCGGCGGACGGGCCCGCGGTACTGCTCGTCCCGCCGCTGATGATTACCGCGGAGGTGTACGACATCTCCTCGCGGGTCAGCGCCGTGCGCGTGCTGCACGACCTCGGCGTCGACCCGTGGGTGGTCGACTTCGGCGCGCCCGAGCGGGAGCCCGGCGGGCTGGAGCGGACCGTCAGCGACCACGTGCTGGCGGTCAGCGACGCCGTCGACCGGATCCGCGAGGCGACCGGGCGGGACGTGCACCTCGCCGGGTACTCGCAGGGCGGCATGTTCGTCTACCAGGCCGCCGCCTACCGGCGCAGCGACGGCATCGAGTCCGTCGTGACGTTCGGCAGCCCGTCCGACACCAGCCAGGGGCTTCCCTTCGGACTGCCGAGCCGGCTCGCGTCCGAGGGCGTCGAGCGGATTCCCGACTGGGTCCTCGGCGGGTTCGCGGTGCCGGGGTGGGTGACGCGGCTCGGGTTCCAGGTCCTGAGCCCGGTCAAGTCGGTGCGGTCGCGCGTCGACTTCATCCTGCAACTGCACGACCGGGAGCGGCTCGCGCCCAGGGAGCGCCAGCGGCGGTTCCTGGAGCGGGACGGGTGGGTGTCGTGGCCGGGGCCCGCGCTCGCCGAGTTCCTCCGCCAGTTCATCCAGCACAACCGGATGCTCACCGGCGGGTTCGTCGTCGGCGACCGGCTGGTGACGCTCGCCGACATCACCTGCCCCGTGCTGACGTTCGTCGGGGAGGTCGACGAGATCGCCTCGCCGCCGATGGTGCGCGGCATCCGCCGGGCCGCGCCGCGCGCGCAGGTGTACGAGGCGTCGCTGCGCGCCGGGCACTTCGGGCTCGTCGTCGGCAGCCTCGCGATCGCGCGGACGTGGCCCGCGGTCGCGTCGTGGGCGCTGTGGCGGGAGGGCAAGGACGAGCTTCCGGAGATCGTCGCGCCGGTCGCGGGGGACGAGGAGGCCGAACCCGCCGGCCTGCCCGGCGGCTCCGCCGGCTACGGGCTCCAGCTGGCGGTGGGCATCGGGACCAGCGCCGCGCGGTCGGCGCTCCGGACGGCCTCGCAGGTCGTCCACGGCACCCGGCAGCTCAGCGGGGAGGCCGCGCAGAACCTGCCCCGGCTCGCGCGGCTGGAGCGCATCCAGTCCGACACGCGCATGTCGATGGGGCTGCTGCTGGACGAGCAGGCCCGGGACCGGCCCGGCGAGGTCTTCTTCCTGTACCAGGGGCGCGCGCACACCCATGACGCGGCCAAGCGGCGCGTCGACGCGGTGGTGCGCGGGCTGATCCACATCGGGGTGCGGCGCGGCGAGGCCGTGGGCGTGCTGATGGAGACGCGGCCGACCGCGCTGGCGCTCGTCGCGGCGCTGAGCCGGCTCGGCGCCGTCGCGGTGCTGCTGCGCCCGGACGGCGACCCGGCCGCGGAGGCGCGGCTCGGCCGGGTGGCGCGCGTCATCGCCGACCCGGAGCACGCGGCGATGGCCGCGCGGCTGGAGGACGTCCAGGGCTACCTGCTCGGCGGCGTCGGGCGCGGCGACCGCGGGGCGCTGATCGACATGGAGACCATCGACCCCGCGAAGGTGGAGCTGCCGGGGTGGTACCGGGCGAACCCGGGGCGGGCCGGGGACCTCGCGTTCGTGGTGTTCCGGGGCGACGGGGAGCAACTGCGGGCCAGCCGCATCACGAACCGGCGGTGGGCCCTGTCGGCGTTCGGGACGGCCTCGTCGGCCGCGCTGTCGTCGTCCGACACCGTGTACAGCATCACTCCGCTGCAGCATCCGTCCGCTTTGCTGATGAGCTTGGGCGGTGCGGTGGCCGGGGGCGCGCGGCTTGCCCTGGCCAGTTCCTTCGATCCGGAGACCTTCTGGGACGAGGCGCGCCGTTACGGGGTGACCGTCGCGTCCTACACGTGGACCATGCTGCGCGAGTTGGTGAACGCGCCGCCGAACCCGGCGGAGCGGCACCACGCCGTCCGGCTGTTCATCGGGTCCGGGATGCCGCGCGGGCTGTGGCGCCGGGTCGAGGACCGGTTCGCGCCCGCGCGCGTCCTGGAGTTCTACGCCTCGACGGAGGGCGAGGCGGTGCTGGTCAACATGAGCGGCAAGAAGCCCGGCTCGCTCGGCCGGCCGCTGCCGGGCAGCGCGCGGGTCCGGCTCGCGCGGTACGACCTGGAGAAGGGGCGGCTCGCCGAGGGGCCGGACGGGTTCGCGGTCAAGAGCGAGCCCGGCGAGATCGGCATGCTGCTCGCCCGGGTCCGGCTGTCGGCGATCGGCGCCGCGGCCCGCCCGGTGCGGGGCGTGTTCTGGCCCGAGGACGCGTGGACGATCACCGGCGACCTGTTCCGCCGGGACGCCGACGGCGACTACTGGCTCGTCGGGCGGGAGACCGAGCTGATCCGCACCGTCGACGGCATCGTCCCGCCCGGCCCCATCCGCGACGCGCTCGGCGACCTGCCGTACGTCGACAGCGTCGCGGTCTACGGCATCCCCGTGGGAGGCACGGAGCTGGCCGCGGCGGCGGTGAGCCTGCGGGGCGGCGGTGAGCTGAAGGCGATCGATCTGTCGGAGGCGCTGCTGCGGGTCGAGCCGGGGCTGCGGCCCGCGCTGGTGCGGGTCGTGGACGAGGTGCCCGTCACGGCGGGACGGCGGCTGCGGACGGCGCCGCTGCGGGACGAGGGCGTTCCCGCCGCCGGCGACGGCCGCGCCTACTACCGGGACAAGGCGGGCGCGTACCGGCCGCTGACGGACGCGGCGCGGCGGCGGCTGCTCCGGGCACCGTCGGCCCGGGAGGCGCGCTGACGGCCCGCGAGGCGCGCTGACGGCCCGCGAGGCGCGCTGACGGCCCGCGAGGCGCGCCGGCGCGCAAGTCACGGGTGATAAGTCTGGACTTACGGGCGTCCGCTACGTTAGAACAAAGCAACAGAATCCGGTCTTTTGTTGCACGCGTCCCGGAGGGTCCATGACGAGCGTCCTCGCGCCGCCGCCGCAGGGCAGCGGCCTGAAACCGGTCCCGGGCGTGCCCGGCGTCCCCTACATCGGCAGCACGCTCGCCGTGATGCGCGACCCGATCGGGATGGCCCGCAAGCGCTACGACCAGTACGGGCCCGTCGCGTGGGGCTGGCTGCTCGGGCAGCGCACCTGCACTGTCCAGGGGCCCGAGGCCGCCGAGGTCGTCCTGGTCAACCGGGACAAGGCGTTCGCGAGCGGGCCCGCGTGGAGCTACTACATCGGGCCGTTCTTCAAACGCGGCATCATGCTCCTCGACTTCGAGGAGCACCTGCACCACCGCCGCATCATGCAGCAGGCGTTCACGCCCGCCCGGCTGCGCGCCTACATGGACGCGATGGCGCCCGGCATCGTCAAGGGCGTCGAGGCGTGGGAGCCCGGACCCGGCTTCAAGGTGTACGACCACATCAAGAAGCTCACGCTCGACCTCGCCGTGGACGTGTTCATGGGCGTCGACCTGGACGACGCCGAGCGCGCGCGGGTCAACGGCGCGTTCATCGACGCCGTCCGCGCGGGGACGGCCTACGTCCGGTTCCCCGTCCCCGGGCTGCGCTGGCACCGCGGGCTGCAGGCCCGCAAGGTGCTGGAGGAGTTCTTCTACCGGCACCTGCCCGCCAAGCGCCGCGACGGCGGCGACGACCTGTTCGCCGCGCTGTGCCAGGCCGAGACCGACGACGGGCAGCGGTTCACCGACGAGGACGTCGTCAACCACATGATCTTCGCGCTGATGGCGGCGCACGACACCACCACCATCACGCTGACGACGATGTCCTACTACCTGGCCAAGTTCCCCGAATGGCAGGAGCGGCTGCGCGAGGAGTCGCTCGGCCTCGGCAAGGCGCAGCCGGCCTACGCCGACCTGGACGCCCTCACCGGCATCGACATGGTGATGAAGGAGTCGCTGCGGCTGCTGCCGCCCGTCCCGGCGCTGCCCCGCAAGGTCGTCAAGGACACCTCGATCCTCGGCTACCACGTCCCCGCCGGGACGATGGTCGTGGTGCCGATGCTCAGCAACCACCACATGCCGCAGTGGTGGCCGGACCCGGAGCGGTTCGACCCCGAGCGCTTCGCGCCGGAGCGGCGCGAGGACAAGGCCCACAAGTACGCCTGGGCCCCGTTCGGCGGCGGCGCGCACAAGTGCATCGGGCTGTACTTCGCCGGGATGCAGGTCAAGACGATCCTGCACCAGGTCCTCCAGCGCTACCGCTGGAGCGTCCCCGCGCGGTACGAATGGCCCCTGGACACCACGTCCCTCCCTTCGCCGAAGGACGGGCTACCCGTCCGGCTCGACCGCTTGGAGCAAGCATGAGCAAGGTCATCGCCATCACCGGGGCCGCGCGGGGGATCGGGCTCGCCACCGCCCGCGCCCTCAAGGCCAAGGGCGCCACCGTCGTCATCGGCGACATCGACGAGTCCGCCGTCCAGGAGGCCGCCGCGTCGCTCGGCGTCACCGGCCTCACCGTGGACGTCACGTCCCGCGCGTCGTTCACCGCGTTCCTGGACGCGGCGGAGGAGGCCGCGGGGACCCTCGACGTCCTCATCAACAACGCCGGGATCATGCCGATCGGGCCGGTCGCCGACGAGAGCGACGCCGACGCCCGCCGCTGCATCGACATCAACGTCCACGGCGTGATGCTCGGCACCAAGCTCGCCCTCGGCCGGATGCTGCCGCGCGGGTCCGGGCACATCATCAACATCGCCTCGCTCGCCGGCGTGATGTTCACCCCCGGCCTCGCCCTCTACAACGCCAGCAAGGCCGCCGTCGTCGGCTTCACCGAGGCGACCCGGCTGGAGGTGCGGGACCGGGGCGTGCACGTCAGCGCCGTCCTGCCGACGTTCACCAACACCGAACTGGTCGCCGGGACGCGCAGCCCGAAGGGGCAGCGCAACTGCGAGCCGGAGGACATCGCCGCGGCCGTCGTCGAGCTGATCGGCAGGCCACGCCCGCAGGTGGCGGTGCCGAAGAAGCTCGGCACGCAGGTCCGGCTCGGCGCGCTGTTCCCCGAGCGGCTCCGCCAGGCGACCTCCCGCCGGCTCGGCCTCGACAAGATCTTCCTTGAGTACGATCCCGACGCCCGCAAGGAGTACGACGCGCGCATCCGGTCGAACTCCTGATCCTCTTCTCGCTCAGGCCCGTCGTGTCTTCCGTGCCTTCCGGAAGGCGCGGCGGGCCTGCGGGAGGTAGCGGACGGACTCGGGCAGCAGCGGCCACAGCCGGTTACCGGCGCGGACGGCCGCCGCGAAGCGGCGGTGGCGGCGCTCGTCGGCGGCGCTCCACGGCAGGTCGAGCAGTTCGCGCATGCGGGGGTGCAGGCCGCCGACCGTGATGAACCGGGCGACGGAGTTCAGCGGCGGCGACACCGCGCGCCACAGCGGCGCGGGCACCCGCTTCGGGCGCGGCAGGCCCTTGGTGACGTAGCCGACGCCGTACCGGGCGGTCTTGTGCGGGACGATCTCCTCGTCCAGCATCCGCTTCCAGTACGCCTGGAACGCCTCCCAGTCCGCCGGCATGGCCCGGTCGCTGACCCCGTACATCCGGAACCAGGTCTTCGACTCCTCGTAGACGCGGCGCTTCTCGGCGTCGGTGAGGGGGCGGATGAACGTCTCGATCCCGTACAGCATGTTGTCGAGGAAGGTCGCGTGCGCCCAGTAGTAGGTCTCGGGGTCCAGGGCGTGGTAGCGGGCGCCGTCCGGCATCGTGCCCTTGATGTCGCGGTGGTAGTCGCGGACCTTGCGGCCCGTCTCGGCGGACCGCTCCGCGCCGTACACGGTGTCCAGGATCGGCCCGGCGGACCGTTTGACCCGAGCGAACGTCTCCTTGAAGAACACCGAGTGGTCGAGGACGCCCTGGCCCAGCGCAGGGAGCATGTTCTGCAGGACGGCCGCCCGGGGCCCGACGAGGGCCATCCGGGTGTCGCCGAAGTAGCGCCAGGTCAGCGAGCCCGGTCCGAGCGGGGCCGGGGGCTGCGTCTCGGCCTGGTCCGTCATGTGCACCGCCGCGCGTGGGAGACAGAAGTACAGAACGACGATTATTGTATCTGTGTAGCATCCGGCGGGCACGGGCCGGGTGCCCGATCCGGCTAGGGTGCGGCTATGACGACGGACGCGACGACCTCGGACGCGCTGCTCGCGCGGCTGGCCGAGCCCGACACCGGGGCCGACGACCTCGACACCCGCATCCTGGACGCCGCGCTCGCGGAGTTCGAGACCTACGGGCTGCGCAGGGTCAGCGTGGAGGACGTCGCCAAGCGGGCCGGGGTCGCGCGCACCACCATCTACCGGCGCTTCAGCAACAAGGAGCAACTGCTTCAGGCGGTGATCTTGCGCGAGTGCCACCGGTTCCTCACCGCGATCGCCGAGGCCACCGAGGACCTCGCGTCCGCCGAGGAGGCCGTGGTGGAGGGGTTCGTGGTCGGGCTGCGCAGCGCCCGCACCCATCCGCTGACGAGGCGGGTCCTGGAGAGCGAGCCGGAGGCGTTCCTGCCGCAGCTCAGCATGAACGGCGGCGCGGTCATGCTCGCCGCCCGCGACATCCTCGCCGACCGGCTGCGCCGCGCCCGCCCCGGCGACGGGCAGGACCACGACACCGTCGCCGAGGTGCTGCTGCGGCTCGCGGTGTCGCTGCTGCTCGTGCCGGGCGGCGGGCTGCGGCTGGACGACGAGGACGCCACCCGCGCGTTCGCCCGCGACTACCTCACCCGGATGCTCCGCCCCGCGCCCCGGAACGGGTGACGAGGGGGCGTTCCGCCGCCGCCGCCCGTCCCGTACGCTCTGGTTGTCGAATTGCGTTCTAGAACCGGAGGCGCGGCATGGAGGCGGTCGTCCAGACGTCCCACGGGAAGGTGCGCGGCAGGACGCGCGACGGCGTCACCGCCTTCCTCGGCATCCCCTACGCCGCGCCCCCGTTCGGGCCGAACCGCTTCCGGGAGCCGCGCCCGCCGGAGCCGTGGGACGGCGTCCGCGACGCCTTCGAGTACGGGCCGACCGCGCCCAAGCCCGGCTACCCCAAGCCGTACGACGCGCTGCTGCCCGACCCCGACATCCCAGGGGAGGACTGCCTCAACCTGAACGTCTGGACGCCGTACTTCGGGGGGTACAGGGGGTCGACCCCCCTGAATGACACGACGCCCGAGCCGGGGGGCTCCCGGCTGCCCGTCATGGTGTGGATCCACGGCGGCGCGTTCCGCAACGGGTCCGGCGCCGTGTCCGTCTACAACGGGCGCAACTTCGCCCGCGACGGCGTCGTCTGCGTGACCGTCAACTACCGGCTCGGCGTCGAGGGCTTCGCGAACCTGCCGGGCGCCCCGCTCAACCGGGGGCTGCTCGACCAGATCGCCGCGCTGGAGTGGGTCCGCGACAACATCGCGGCCTTCGGCGGCGACCCGGGCAACGTCACCGTGTTCGGCGAGTCGGCGGGCGGGATGAGCGTCACCACGCTGCTGTCCCTCGACCTCGGGCTGTTCCGGCGCGCGATCGCGCAGAGCGGCGCCGGCAGCATCGCGCAGGACCCGGACGACGCCCTGCTCGTCACGAAGGAGATGGCCGCCCGGCTCGGCATCGAGCCGACCGCGGAGGCGTTCGCCGCGCTCGACCCGGCCGCGATCCTGCCCGCGCAGTCGTCCGTCGCCGCCGAGGTGTCGATGGTGCCCGACCCCGGCCGGTGGGGCGCCACCACGGCGGCGGGCGGCATGTCCCTCACCCCGGTGCTGGACGGCGCGCTGCTCGCCCGGCGGCCCGAGGACGCCATCGCCGCCGGCGCCGGCCGCGACGTCGACCTCCTCATCGGCTACACCTCCGAGGAGTTCCGCTTCTTCCTGATGCCGACCGGCCTCGCGGACCAGCTCACCGACGACGTCGTGGGCCTCGTCACCGCCGGGATGGGCGTCCCGGCCGGGCTGCCCGGCGCCTACCGGGACCGGTACCCGGAGATGACCGCCGGTGAGCTGATGGCGACGATCATCACCGACCACCTGTTCCGGATCCCGGCCAACCGCGCCGCCGCCGGGCACGCCGCCTCCGGCGGCCGCACCTGGATGTACGAGTTCGCGTGGCGGTCGCCGAACCACGGCCTCGGCGCCTGCCACGCCCTCGAACTGGGCTTCGTGTTCGACAACCTGACCGCCGAGGCGGAGGGGCTCGCCGGGCCGAACCCGCCGCAGGCCCTCGCCGACCGGATGCACCGCCACTGGGTGGACTTCGCGGCCACCGGCGACCCCGGCTGGGAGCGCTTCGACCCGTCCGCGCGGCCGGTGCGGACGTTCGACGGGCCCGGCGACGCGACCGCCGCCGACCCGCGCGGCGACGTCCGCAAGCTCTGGGACTAGAGCCGCTCGACCACGTGCTCGGCGATGGCGAGGGAGGACGTCGCCGCCGGGGACGGGGCGTTGCGGACCGTCACGACCGGGCCGACGCGCCCGATGCGGAAGTCGTCGACGAGCGAGCCGTCGGGGTCCACCGCCTGCGCGCGGACCCCGGCGGGCGCCGCGACGACGTCGGCCGCCGCGAGCGCCGGGACGAACCCGCGCGCCTCGGCGACGAACGCCCGCTTCACCGCCGACCCGTACAGCTCCTTCGCGCCCGTCCGCCAGTGCCGCCGCGCCAGGTGCCGGAAGCCGGGCCAGCGGACCGTCTCCCACACGTCGGCGGGCCGGACGTCCCGCCGCCGGTAGCCCTCCCTGGCCAGGGCCAGGACGGCGTTGGGGCCGATGTCCACGCCGCCGTCCACGCGGCGCGTGAAGTGCACGCCGAGGAACGGGTAGCGGGGGTCGGGCACCGGGTAGATCAGGCCGCGGACCAGGTCCGTCCGGGACGGGACGAGCCGGTAGTACTCGCCCCGGAACGGGATGATCGCCGGGGCGGGCGCGTCGCCGGCCAGGCGCGCCACCCGGTCCGACTGGAGCCCCGCGCACACGACGAGGCGGTCGAAGACCAGCTCCTCGTGCGGGGACGCGACCGTGACGCGGTCGCCGGCCCGGCCGAGCCGGACGACCTCGAAGCCGAGCCTGATCTCGCCGCCGGCCGCCGCGACGTCCGCGGCGAACGCGCGGGCGACCGCCGGGAAGTCGGCGATCGCCGTGGTGGGGGAGTGCAGCGCGGCGACCCCGGCGGCGTGCGGCTCGATCTCCCGCAGCCCGCCGCCCGTCAGGCGCCGCAGCCCCGGAACGCCGTTGGCCGTCGCGCGCCGCTCGATCTCGTCGAGCGCGGCCACCTCGGACGCGTCCCGCGCCACGACGACCTTGCCGCACTCCTCGTAGGGCAGGTTCCGGTCGGTGCAGTACTCCTTGAGCAGCCCGATGCCGCGCCTGCACAGCGTCGCCTTGAGCGAGCCGGGCGCGTAGTACAGGCCCGCGTGGGCGACGCCGCTGTTGTGGCCCGTCTGGTGGGCCGCGACGCGGTCCTCCTTGTCGAGGACCGTCACCTGGACGCCGGGGCGCGTCTCGGCCAGCCGGCGTGCGATCGCCAGCCCGAGGATCCCCGCGCCGACGACGCCGACCCGTGTTTCCGCCACCCCCGCACCCTAACGGGCGCCGGGCGTCAGCTCCCGAGCCGCTTGCGGCCCTGCGCCCGGACCCGCTTGCGCTGCGACGGGTCGAGCATCATGTAGCCGACGACGGGGAGCGCCACCACGCCCAGCACGATGAGGAGGGCGATGAGCGGGCCGAGAATCTTGAGGGCGATGAGTGAGACCACCACACCGCCGATGACGTAGACAACCTTCGTTCCCATACCTGCACCTCCGGGCTCCTACCGAGAAAACGACCGTGCCATGACGGTTGTTCCACGATATGTCGCGAGTTGGCGGATGGCCATGATGATCTGCCCCGGAGTGGGTATGCCCAGCTCGCGCGGGTCGGATGCGCACGTCGGACGCACGCGTCAGATGCGCAGGGAGAGCTGGCCGCCGCCCAGGGCGCGCAGGACGTCGGCGTGCAGCCTGCCGTTCGTGCAGACCACGCTCCCGCCGTCCGGGCCGGGGACGCCGGTCAGGTCGGTGAACATGCCGCCCGCCTCCTCCACGATCACCTGGAGGGCGGCGAGGTCCCACAGCGACACCTCGGGCTCGGTGGAGATGTCGACCGCGCCCTCGGCGACCATCATGTGCGACCAGAAGTCGCCGAACGCCCGCGTCCGCCACACCGACCGGGTCAGGTCGAGGAACTGGGTGAGGCGGCCCTGCTCCTCCCAGCCGCTCAGGCTGGAGAACGACAGCGACGCGTCGCCGAGATCGCCCACCGACGAGACGTTCATCCGGCTGGCGCGGGTGAGGCTGCGGCCCGTCCAGGCGCCGCCGCCCCGGGCCGCCCACCAGCGCCGGTTCAGCGCGGGCGCCGACACCACGCCGACCACGATCTCGTCGTTCTCCATCAGCGCGATCAGCGTCGCCCACACCGGCACGCCGCGCACGAAGTTCTTCGTCGCGTCGATCGGGTCGATGATCCAGCAGCGGTTCCCGTAGCCGGTCTTGCCGTACTCCTCGCCGATGACCGCGTCCCGCGGGCGGGCCCGCTTCAGCGTGCCGCGGATCTGCTCCTCCACGCTGCGGTCGGCGTCGCTGACCGGCGTCAGGTCCGGCTTGGTCTCGATGTCGAGATCGAGGGCGCGGAAACGCCTGGTCGTGATGTCGTCGGCCCCGTCCGCCAGCACGTGCGCGAGACGCAGGTCATCGGAATAGCCCGCCACGGCGTGCAACGCTACCCTGATCGCCCGCGCCCGGACACACCCGTCCGTGCCGTTCCGGCTTTTCGGGCGCCCGGACGTGGCGCGCCGGGCCGCGATCGCCGGTTTCGGGGGGCGGGTGGTGGCAGCATGGGGGCCATGGCGCACGACCTTCCCGCATGGGTGGCCGAGCTGACCGACCCGCGCCGGGCGGAAACGCTCGACGAGCTCGCCGACCGCCTCGTCCCCCTCGCCGAGCACGCGATCGACGTCTCCCGCCGGTTGCAGGCGCAGCTCAACGAGCTCAACGACCCGTTCAAACGCGAGGCCCTGTACGGGCGCGTGGACCGGCTGAAGGCCCGGGTGGGCGAGGCCCTCGACGAGATCACGGCGGAGATCGCCGCGTCCGGGGCCGAGCGCATCGAGCGGGTCTGGGCGGACTGGGCCGGCCGGGCCGCGCCCGGCGACCGCGGCGCGCGGGAACGCGAGCTGCGCCGGCTGCTCGACCGCGACATCGTGCCCGTCCTGACCCGCCAGCAGGAGGACGTGGCCGCACGCGTCGCCGAACGCACCTCCAAGGCGCTGGAGGCGGCGACGCAGACGCTGCTCACGCGCGTGGAGGAGCTGGCCAAGGCGGTCACCGACCTGATCCACGACGTGCTGCCGCTGGCCCGCGAGGGCCTGGAGCTGGCCAGCCGCATCTCGGCGCTGTCGGGCCACGCCCGCAAGGCCGGGCGCGGGCCGGTCCCCGACGAGCTGAAGAGCGCGGGCGCCGAGACGACGCGGGCGTTCGACGAGGCCGTCGCGCGGCTGGAGCTGGAGTGGTCCGCGCTCGGCGCCCGGTCGGCGACCGTGCGGGCGGCGCTGCGCGGCGCGGAGGAGAGCGCGTTCAGCCACGTCACCGAGGAGATGACCCGCTGCGTGGAGGAACTGGCGCCCCAGCACGTCAAGGCGCTGAACGAGGCCGAGGACAAGGCCCGCACCCTGTTCGAGGAGTCGCGCGGCTGAACGGCTCCGCTAGGACTTCATGGTCAGGCTCTTCAGGAACGTCTCGTAGTACGTGACGCTCTCGTCCCAGTGCGCCTTGTCGGTCGCCAACAGGACCTGGTAGAAGACGTCATTGGACTCGAACACCAGCACCCGTGCGCTGGCCGGCGTGCCGTTCTCGGTGAAGCTGAACCACATCTCGGCCGCCGGACCGAACCTGTAAGAGGCGACGCTGTCGAAGCGCTGATAGCTGAAGTCCGGGTAGCCGGCCGGGTCGTTCTTCATCTGGTCGATGGCGGCCTTGAGACCGTCCCCGGGGCTCTGGAAGGACGAGCCGAGCCGCTGGAACGCCAGCCCGCGCACGGCGCCCTTCGTATGGTCGGTGAACGTCACGTCGTCGCCCTCGGCCTCCGCCTTCCAGCCCTCGGGGACGGCGGCGGTGAACGACGACCCCTTGTAGAGGCGGTAGCCCGCCGGCGCCGAGGCCGGCGTGCCCGTGCTCGACGACGATGTGCCCGGCCGCCCGGTCTCGTTCTTGTCGCCGCTTGTGTTGGTGAACACGACGATCGCGACGACGGCGACGGCCATCGCGGCGGCGAAGACGACCGCGGGCACGACCAGCGGCCACGGGACGCGCCGCGCCGGCCGCGGGGGCGGCGCCACCACCGTCGGGCCCGTCACCGGCGGATCCACCGTCAGGTTGTGCGGCGGGGCGGGCGCGAACCCGGGGCCGGGGCCCGGCCCTCCCTGTACGATCTGGCGGAGCAGCCGTCCGGCCTCCTCGGCGCCCATCCGCTCGTCCGGGTCCTTGCGCAGGAGCCCGTGAAGGACGGGCGTCAGTGGGCCGGCGAGGCGCAGCGGGTCCGGGTCGTCCGACAGGACGGCGGCCATCACGCCCCACACGTCCGGCCGCCCGAACGGCGGGCGCCCCTCCACGGCGGCGTAGAGCGTCCCGCCCAGCGACCACAGGTCGGACGCCGGGGTCGCCTTCTGGTGCCGGGCCTGCTCGGGCGCCAGGTACGCGGGCGAACCGACGATCGCGCCCGCCTGGGTGAGGGTCTCGTCGCCCGCCACGGTCGCGATCCCGAAGTCGGTGAGGACGGCCCGGCCGCCCGGCAGCAGCACGTTCCCCGGCTTGACGTCGCGGTGCACGACCCCGGCCGCGTGCGCGGCGCCGAGCGCGTCCAGCAGGTCGAGGCCGATCGCCGCGACCCGCGCGGGCGGCAGCGGCCCCTCCCGCCCGAGGACCCGGTCCAGCGACTCCGCCCGGACGAACTGCATGACGATCCAGGGGCGGCCGTCCTCCTCGACGACGTCGTGGACCGTCACGATGCCCGGGTGGTCGAGCCGCGCCGCCGACCGCGCCTCCCGGAACGTCCGCGCGTACAGCCGCTCGACCTGCGCCTCGTCCAGGCCCCGCGGCAGCGTCACCTCCTTGACCGCGACCTCGCGGTCCAGCGTCCGGTCGCGGGCCCGCCAGACGGCGCCCATCCCACCCCGGCCGAGCACCTCCACGAGCTCGTACCGCGCCGCGATCAACTGAGGCATGAAGGGACCTTACCGACGCGGGCGGCGGCCCGTCGCGGGCAATGAGCGGGCGAGGCGGGGGCCATGTGCGCGGGCTATTCGGCGTCCGACTCCCGGCTGGCGAGGAGGCGGCGGAGGGAGTCCAGCCGGGCCTGCGAGGCGTGCCCGTCGGCGACCCACCCGTCCAGGCCGCAGTCGTCCTGGAAGTGGTCGCAGTGCGGCGGGCAGCGCTCGGCGGCGCCCTCGGCCAGGTCGTCGAACGCGTTGATCACGTTCTCCGGGTCGATGTGCGCCAGCCCGAAGCTCCGCACGCCCGGGGTGTCGATGATCCAGCCGTCGCCGCCGGGCAGCTCCAGCGCGATCGCCGACGAGGAGGTGTGCCGGCCGCGCCCGGTCACCGCGTTGACATGGCTGACCGCGCGCTCGGCGTCCGGCACGAGCGCGTTCACCAGCGTCGACTTGCCGACGCCGGAGTGCCCGACGAGGACGCTGGTGCGGCCCGCCAGGTGCCCGCGCAGCTCGTCGAGGCCGCCGCCGCGCCGGGTCACCACGTACGGGACGCCGAGCGGCGCGTACTCGGCGACCAGCGCCTCCGCGCCGGCGAGGTCGGCCTTGGTCAGGCAGAGCAGCGGGTCCATCCCGGCGTCGTAGGCGGCGACGAGCTGCCGGTCGATCATGCGGGGGCGCGGCTCCGGGTCGGCCAGCGCGGTCACGATCGCGAGCTGGTCGGCGTTCGCGACGATGATCCGCTCGAACGGGTCGGTGTCGTCGGCGGTGCGGCGCAGCGACGAGGTGCGCGGCTCCACCCGGACGATCCGGGCGAGGGTGTCGGCGGCGCCGGACACGTCCCCGACCAGCGCCACCCGGTCGCCCACGACCACGCCCTTGCGGCCGAGTTCGCGGGCGCGCATCGCGGTCACGGCGCGCTCGTCATCGGTGCCGGGGTCCGCCAGGCAGCGGTAGCGGCCCCGGTCCACGGCCGTCACGAAGCCGGGGGAGGCGTCCTCGTGCGCGGGACGGCGGCGGGTGCGCGGCCGCGACCCGCGGCGCCCGGGCCGCACCCGGACGTCGTCCTCGTCGTAGTCGTGCGCTCGTCGAGCCAGTGTCCGCCCCTGCCGTCAGGCGGGCGCCTGCATGGACGCCCACAACCGGGTGAAGTTCGGAAGAGTCTTGCCCACGGTCTCCGGATTCTCCACTTCGATGCCGGGAACGGCCAGTCCGAGCACCGCCGCCGCCATCACCATCCGGTGGTCGTCGTAGGTGTGGAACACGCCGGCGTGCAGCGGGCGGGGCCGGATCTCCAGCCCGTCCGGCAGCTCGGACGCGTCGCCGCCCAGCCCGTTGATCTCGGCGACCAGCGCCGCCAGCCGGTCGGTCTCGTGCCCGCGCAGGTGCGCGATGCCGGTCAGCCGGGACGGCGACCCGGCCAGCGCGCACAGCGCCGCGAGCACCGGGGTCAGCTCGCCGACCTCGTGCAGGTCGGCGTCCAGGCCGCGGAACCCGCCGGCCGGGCCCTGGACGGTCAGGCCGTCCGGGCCGTGCGACACCTCGGCGCCCATCGCGGCGAGCAGGCCGCGCAGCGCGTCGCCCGGCTGCGCCGTCCGCGCGGGCCAGCCCGGCACGGTCACCCGCCCGCCGGTGACGAGCGCGGCGCCGAGGAACTGCGCCGCGTTCGACAGGTCGGGCTCGATCACCCAGTCCCGGCCCCGC
Source organism: Actinomadura sp. NAK00032 (assembly GCF_013364275.1). NCBI lineage: Bacteria > Bacillati > Actinomycetota > Actinomycetes > Streptosporangiales > Thermomonosporaceae > Actinomadura > Actinomadura sp. NAK00032. The sequence goes on from NZ_CP054932.1 coordinate 2,269,603, forward strand.
AACGAACCCGGGGCCACCCGCCACACGTCCTCTTCGGTCTCGACCACCGCGCCCGCCTCGCGGAGCATCTCGACGGTCATCGCCAGGTGCGCGCCGGACGGCACCGGCGGGCCCTCGTGCCGGACCTCCACGCCCTTCTCGAAGCGCGGCGCGGCCAGCAGCAGCCCCGACACCAGCTGGGACGACCCGGACGCGTCGATCACGACCGCCCCGCCGTCCACCGACCCCGTCCCGCGCACGGTGAAGGGGAGCGCGCCCCGCCCGCCGTCGTCGATGCCGGCGCCGAGCGCCCGCAGCGCGGTGATGATCGGGCCCATCGGCCGTTCCCGGGCGCGCGGGTCGCCGTCCACGGACACCTCGCCGGCGGCGAGCGCCGCGACCGGCGGCAGGAACCGCATCACCGTCCCGGCCAGGCCCGTGTCGACGCTCGCCGGGCCGCGCAGCTCACCGGGGGCGATCAGCCAGTCGTCGCCGTCCGCCGCCACGCCGGTGCCGAGCGCGCGCAGCGCGGCGGCCATCAGGTCGGTGTCGCGGCTGCGCAGCGGCCGGACGATCCGGCCGGGCGCGGCGGCGAGCGCGGCCAGCACCAGCGCCCGGTTCGTCATCGACTTGGAACCGGGCAGCGGGACCACGGCGTCCACCGGGGCGTGCGCGACCGGGGCGGACCAATGCGGAGAGGGCATGCCCCCAGGCTATCGGGCCGCGGCAGGTCACAGCGGAATGGTGAGGAGCGTCCCGCCGCCGTCCAGTCTGACCACGAAGCTGCCGATCTGCTCCATGTCGAGGCCCGTCCCGCCCTGCATGACGAGCGGCTTGGGCTGGCCCGGCACGCCGTAGCCCTTGTCGGGGACGCGCCAGCCGGCGACGACGCTGCGCTCACCGTCCTTCGACACGGCCTCCAGGTGGCACCGCAGCGGTCCCTTGATGCCGCGCAGCTCCAGGCTGACCTGCGTGCCCCAGCCCTTGTCGACCAGCCCGACCGTCCCGGACGCGCCGGTGCCCGCGTCGGTCGCGTGGAACTGCCGGCCCGTGACGGGCTGCGCCACCGGCGGCCTCCGCGGCTCGCCCTCCTCGTTCAGCGCCGCGCCGATCGCGACGCCCGCGCCCAGCGCCACCGCCGCCGCGGCGGCGGCGACCACGTACGCGCCCCGGCGGAACCGCCGGTCGGCGCGCCGCCGGGCGCGCACCATGTCGAGGACGGCGGCCGGGGGTGTGGACGGCTCGTCCTCACCAGGCTCCGCCTCCTGCGCGCCCGGGACCGCGCCCGGCTCGGGCACCAGCGAGAAGAGGGCCCCGGCAGTCCCGGACAGCTCGCCCAGCTCGGCCTGGCAGCGGCCGCAGCCGGCCAGATGCGCCTCGAACGCCCGGCGGTCGCCGGCTTCGAGAAGGCCGAGCGCGTAGGCGCCGACATCGGTGTGCTCGATCTGGGAGCTCACGAGGTCACCCCCCTCTCCTCCAAGGCGACGCGCAGCGCGCGCAGCGCGTAGTAGACGCGGGACTTGACCGTCCCCACCGGGATGCCGAGGTGCTCGGCGGCCTGGTTCACCGTCCGGTCGCGCAGCACCGTCTCCGTCAGCGCCTGCCGGTGCGCGGGCGAGAGGGACTCCAGCGCCTCCGCCACGACGACCTTGCGCAGCAGGCCGTCCAGCTCGTCCGCCATCGGCACGTTCTCCAGGGGGCCGTCGCCGACCTCCGGCGGCCGGACCTCGCGCTGCCGCCGGTTGTCGATCACGATACGCCGGGAGACCGTGGCCAGCCACGGCATCAGCGACGAGGTCCGGTCGTCCAGCCGGTCCGCGCTGCGCCACGCCCTGATCATGGTCTCCTGCACCACGTCCTCCGCCCACTGGCGGTCACCGCCGGTCAGCCGGAGGACGAACGCGAGGAGGGGCCGATGGTACTCGCGGTAGAGCGCGGTGACCATGTCCTCGCCGGTGGCGGCGCCGTCGGGCGGGCGCGCCGGGGCGGGGCGGCGGAGCAGGCTCCGCAGCCCGCCGGGCCGGCGGCCGGTCGATCCGGGAAGTGCCATGGCCGGGGCGTCTCCGGGGTGCTCGTATGCGGGCGGTCGTCAAGCAGTACGGGACCGCGCCGCCCCCGGGTTCAACCGTCTTGAGGGTCTTTTAAGGCTCTCTTCGGGAAGTCAGCGCTTGACCGCCTCCAGGACCCTGCCCGCCTGCACCGCCGTGCCGGTCTTCACCGTCTTGCCGGCCTTCATCGCCTTCGCCGCCTGGGTGGCGGTGCCCGCCTTCATGCTCTTGCCCGCGGCCTTGCCCGCCTTCGCGGCCTTCCCCGCCCGGTGGGCCGCCGCCGCCCGGACGTCGGAGCCGCCGGAGGACCGGCCCCGCTTCGCCGCGCCCCGGGACGCGATGCCCTTGAGCGCGCCGGTCGCCTTGCCCGCCTTGAACGTGCCCGCGGCGCCGGCCTTCGTCAGCATGCCGCCCGCCTTGCCCCCGGCCCTGCCCGCCTTGCCGGCCTTGAGCATGCCGCCCGGCTTGAGCATGCCGCCGGGCTTCGCGCCCTGCTTCATCTTGGCGGCCTTCGCGCCCTGCCCGGCCGCCTTGCGCCCGGCCTCCGCGCGCGCGATCCGCACCTGGCGGGCGGCCTCCCGGCGGGCGTCCCGCAGCGTGGCGGCGGCCTCCCGGCGCATCGCCTTCGCCTCGGCGCCGCCCTTGATCTGCGTCTCGCGCATCGCGCGGCGCAGCTCCGCGGCGCGCGGCGGGCGGCGCGGCTCGGTCGCCGACATCAGCAGCGCGCCGAACAGCGCGGCGTTCTTCAGCAGGTGCGAGCGCTCGCTGGCGCGGCGCTCGGGGTCGTCCTCGGTCCAGTAGCGGTGCTCGGTCGCCAGCGCCGGGACCAGCTGCGCGGCGAGCAGCAGCGTCGTCAGCCGCCGGAACCGGCCGGTCAGCAGCAGCGCGCCCGTGCCGAGGCTGATCGCGCCCTCGATGCGGACGAGCGTCTCGGGGTCCTTGGGCATCCACTCGATCCGGTCGGCGACCGGCTTGACGGCCGGGCCGACCTGCTCGGCGCGCTCGCGCGGATCGCGGATGGCGTCCAGGCCGGTCATGATGTAGGGCGCCGCCACGAGCGGGCGGGCCATGGTCGTGAAGGGTCGCATGACCGGCTACATGCCCAGCGCGCCGCGCCTCAAGCGCGGCCGCGAGGGGACTCACGCGTGCCGTGGCGCCATGGCGGACCGGGTGTCGTCGGCTCGTGGTGTTATGGGACCCATGTGCGGACGCTATGCCACCACCCGCGCGCGTCAGGAGCTCCTGGACGAGTTCCAGGTGCAGGTCGACGCGGTCGACGGGGACATCCAGCCCGACTACAACGTCGCGCCGACGAAGCAGGTGCCGGCGGTGCTGAACCGGCGCCCGAAGGACGCCCCGGAGGAGGAGGCCGCCGTCCGCCAGCTGCGGACGGTGCGGTGGGGGCTCGTCCCGTCCTGGGCCAAGGACCTGTCGATCGGCTCCCGGATGATCAACGCGCGGTTCGAGACCGTGCACGAGAAGCCGTCCTACCGCCGGGCGTTCGCCCGCCGCCGGTGCCTGCTGCCCGCCGACGGCTACTTCGAGTGGTACACGATCCAGGACCAGGGCGACGCGCCCGACCCGGCGGAGGGCGAGAAGAAGGCCAAGAAGAAGCCGCAGAAGCAGCCCTACTTCATCCGGCCGAACGACGGCGAGGTCATGGCCATGGCCGGGTTGTACGAGCTGTGGAAGTCTCCCAAGGGCGGTTCCGGGGGGTCTGGGGGGTCGTCCTCCCAGATCGAGGAAGGCGAGTGGGTGTGGACGTGCACGGTCATCACCACCGACGCGCCCGACGACCTCGGCCGGATCCACGACCGGATGCCGATGATCGTCGAGCGGGACCGCTGGGACGCCTGGCTCGACCCGGAGCTCACCGACACCGAGCAGGTCCGCGGGCTGCTCGTGCCGGCGATGGCCGGGACAATGGACGCCTTCCCGGTGTCGAAAGCGGTCAACAGCGTGCGAAACAACGGGCCGGAACTCATAGAGCCGGTCATTTCTGGGGATAGCTCTGGTGATCAGGCCGACAGTTTGTTCTGACCACTTGTTCTGACCGCGCCGCCTGGCGGGGGGAGTGCGGCTCCAGTGCGAGGAGTGCGCTCGACCGTGGACACCGCCGCCGCCCGTTCCCGCCTTGAGGCCATGCTCGTGGATCTGGACCGTTCCATCGCCATTCTGCGCGGCGAGACGCCCGCGCGCGACAACTCCGCCGCGGACGCGGGGGCCGGCCTCACCGACCACGACCGGGTGGAGGCCGCGCTGGACTCCCTCGAACGCCACCGCGGCCGGGTGGCCGCCGCCCTGGAGCGGGTCGCCGCCGGCGCCTACGGCCGGTGCGTCGACTGCGGCGAGGCCGTCCCGGAGGGCCGCCTGGAGGCCCGCCCGGACGCCGCCCGCTGCATCACCTGCCAGGCCAGGCGCGACCGCAGGCGCTGACGGCCCCCCGCCCCCTCGCCCCGCCCCCTCGCCCCGCCCCTCGCGCCGCCGCCGGCTCCGGCTAACCGGCGCGGCGGGCGCTGGCCAGCAGGTGGATGCCGAGCGACTCGTCCGTCTGCCGGGCGTTCAGCTCGGTCCGCACCAGGCGGGCGAGCGCGCGGGGCGACTCGCCGAGGACGTGCTCGACCGTCGAGGGGGACAGCACGGTGCGCGGCCGGATCCACTCGACGTCGAGGCCCGCGTCCGCGAGCAGCTCGCGGAGCTGGTGGGACGAGAACGAGCGGGTGATCGTCCCGTCCGGCCAGGGGACGAGCACGACCTCGGCGCTCGGGACGTCCGACAGGTGCGCCCAGTAGTTGCGCTCCGCGAGCAGCGCCATCCCGAGGGTGAGCGAGTCGACGCAGAGCAGGACGCGGCCGCCGGGGCGCAGCACGCGGGCGATCTCGGCGACGGTGGCCTCGGTGGCGAGGTGCCGGGACAGCACGCGGTTCTCGGCGACCACCGCGTCCACCGAGGCGTCGGCGAGGTAGGGGAGTGTGCCGGAGTCGCCGACGACCGGGACCGGCCCCCGCGCCGGGCGCCCCGGTCTGTCCTGGTGCGTGCTCTCCTGCCGTGCGCTCTCCTGGTGTGCGGCGTCCTGGTGCGCGCCGTCCTGATGGGCACGGGCGGGCGGGCGGCCGGGGCGGTCGGGGTCGCGCACCTCCAGCACCTGGTGGCCGGCGCCGGCGGCGCGGCCCGCGCTGTGCCCCTGGCCGCCGGAGATGTCGAGCACGCGGGACGGCCGCCGCGGCAGCCACCGGGCGAGCTGGGCGTCCGCCACCGCCCGGTAGAACCTCCAGTAGCTGGCCAGGGAGTCCCCGGCCGCGGCTCCGGAGGTGTCGCGCAGGCTGGCGATGCTGGTCTCGGAAGGTCGCGCCGATGGCACGGAGTGCACCAAATGCTCCTGTTCTCGCCGTCTATGTCACTTCCTTCCCCGTCCGGCCCCGATCATCACCCTGAGTGACGCGGCACCGGGCGCGGCGGGGATCCGGCCGGGGCCTCACCCCGGGAATCGGCGGGGCCGTTCCGGTGTTGCACCGTCTCACACGAGCAATACGGAGGTGCGAGCCGATGACCACAGCCGTCGCCGACCAGCAGCGGGAAGCCGGCACCGCGGCGACCCGCGGCGACGCGCGGCCACCCGTCCGCGTCGGCCGGCCGCGCGGACCGATATCGTCTGTGGGACACGACGCCGCAGGCCGAGCCAGGGCCGAGGGCGCCACAGCCGAGGGGGTGGGACAGGTACCGGGCACCACGGAGACCGTGGAGCAGCGCCAGGAGCGGTTCCAGCGCGACGTGCTCCCGTTCTTGGATCAGTTGTACTCGGCCGCGCTGCGCATGACGCGCAACCCGGCCGACGCCGAGGACCTCGTCCAGGAGACGTTCGCCAAGGCGTTCGCGTCCTTCCACCAGTTCAAGGAGGGCACGAACCTCAAGGCCTGGCTCTACCGGATCCTGACCAACACGTTCATCAACTCCTACCGCAAGAAGCAGCGCCAGCCGCAGCAGGCCGCCACCGAGGACATCGAGGACTGGCAGATCGCGCGCGCCGAGTCGCACACCTCCAGCGGGCTCAAGTCCGCGGAGGCCGAGGCCCTGGAGCACCTGCCCGACTCGGACGTGAAGCGGGCCCTGCAGGACCTGCCGGAGGAGTTCCGGATCGCCGTCTACCTCGCCGACGTCGAGGGCTTCGCCTACAAGGAGATCGCCGAGATCATGGGCACGCCCATCGGCACGGTGATGTCCCGGCTGCACCGCGGCCGGCGGCAGCTGCGCGGCATGCTGGAGGACTACGCTGAGGAGCGCGGCCTGACGCGCGCCACCAGGGGGTCATCATGAGCTGTGGGAACCACCACGAGACGCCCTGCGACGAGGTGCTCGCGCGGGTCTACACCTACCTGGACGGCGAGCTCGACCAGGGCGGCTGCGGCGAGGTGCGCGAGCACCTCGACGAGTGCGGGCCGTGCCTGCGCGAGTACGGGCTCGAAGAGGCCGTCAAGAAACTGGTGAACAAGTCGTGCGGGTGCGAGCAGGCGCCCACCGACCTGCGGGCCAAGGTGCTCGGCCGCATCGAGGAGATCTGCGGCGAGATCAAGGCGTCCGGCGGCGCCGACAGGTCCGAGAGCGTCTGACCGCCGCGCCCGTCCGCAACCGGCCGGGCGCGGCACGGGCGCTTCGGTATCGTGCTGGGTTGTGCTCACACTCGTCACCGGCGCGGCCGGGTTCATCGGGTCCCATCTCGTCGACCGGCTCCTCGCCGACGGCCATGAGGTCATCGGGGTGGACGACCTGTCGTCCGGCACCAACATCCGGCCCGGCGTCGAGCTGTGGGAGATGGACGTCGCCGACCCCGCGCTGGCCGAGAAGGTCGCGGTCCGCCGCCCCGAGGTGATCTGCCACCTGGCCGCGCAGGTCAGCGTGCGCCTGAGCGTGTCCGACCCGCTGGGCGACGCCCGCACGAACGTGGTGGGCACCGCCAACGTGCTGGAGGCCGCGCGCGCCGCCGGCGGGCGCAAGGTCGTGGTCACCTCCAGCTGCGCGGTCTACGGGGTGCCGGACGCGCTGCCCGTCCCGGCGGACGCCGAACTGCGGCCCGCGTCGCCGTACGCGGCCTCGAAGGTCGCCGGCGAGGTGTACGCCGGGATGTACAGGCAGCTCCACGGCATCGACTTCACGACGCTGACGCTGGCGAACGTCTACGGGCCGCGGCAGACGCCCGAGGGCGAGGCGGGCGTCGTCTCGATCTTCACCGACGCGCTGCTGGCCGGCCGTCCGACCAAGGTCTACGGCGACGGCACGCAGACCCGCGACTACGTCTACGTCCTGGACGTGGTGGACGCGTTCGCCCGCGCCGCCGGGGAGGCGGGCGGCGGGGGCCGCTTCAACGTGGGCACCGGGCTCCAGACGACCGACCGGGACCTGCACACGCTGGTCGCCGAGGCGGCGGGCGCCCCGGACGACCCGGAGTTCGCCCCGCCCCGGCTCGGCGACCTGCCCGCGATGTCCGTCGACCCGGCGGCGACCCGCGAGGCGCTCGGCTGGGAGCCGCGGACCCGTCTCGCCGAGGGGATCGCCGAAACCGTCGCCTGGGCACGCGAGCGAAGCACCGCCCGCGGCTGAATTCGGGTGCGTACCCCAAAACACGGGGTTGTCGCTTTGTGGTTATTTCCTAGGGGTGAGTCTTTTTCATCCGAGAGGTACGGTATGGCGTACCGCCGTGGGCGGCGGGATGAAAAAGGCTCGGGTTGGCGCTGCGTTTGCCGATGCACGTGCATTCTGGTGTGCAGCCGGATTGTGCGCTTACGTTGGGTGTATTCGCCGGGGCAATTGATCACCTATGGTGACGGTCGGTTCACGCTTTGCTCAGTTTTTCCCTGACGCCTGTGTGACCTGGGCAGTTCGCGTTAGGCTTATGCCGAAATCAGCGACGGGAGCACGTGCGCGCCGATGCAATTCGGGGTATGTGCTCGCCCGGGAAGCCGGGCCCCGCGCCCGGCCCCTCGGAAGGCCGGCCGCGAGGCCGGGACGGCCCGGATCGGCGGGGGGAGGCAAGGAGCCATGCACGAACGCGTGTCGCCGGCAGGACACGGCCGGTGCCCGAGCGCCCCGGCGTCGTCGTTGATGCTGACCAAGGGCGTGTCCTGGGTCTAGGTGCCGGCAGGCGCACAGCACCCCGGCGGCGGCCCGCCATCTCGTCACTCCCCGAGGGGCGGCAATGCGTGGACTTCCTCTCGCTGCCTGGGCGTACGTCAGCGGTGTGGTGGCCGTCGCGGCCGGCCTCATCGCGACCTCGTCCTTCGCGGAGCTGGACTGGGGCAAGCTGGTCGTGCTGGCCCTGCTGTTCCTGGTCTGCGACTCGGCGCCCGCACGGCTGACCGTCGCGCGCGCCAGGGTGTCGCTGAGCTTCGCCGCGAGCCTGGCCTCGGTGGTGCTGCTCGGCCCCACCGGCGCGGCACTGCTCGGCCTGGTCGCCGTGGTCACCGGGCAGCGGTTCTTCGCCCCGGTCAAGCGCGTGTTCAACGGCGCGCAGTTCGCGCTCAGCGGCTTCGTCTCCGGGACGGTCTTCGAGCTGCTCGGCGGCGACCGCTTCCACCCCGAGAAGGCCCGCTGGGTCGAGCACGTCATCGGGCCGTTCCTCGGCGCGCTGGTCGCCTTCGTGGTGGTCAACCTGGCACTGACCGCCGGGGTCCTGCTGCTCAGCCGGCAGGCCGCGCCGCGCGAGCTGCTGCACGAGAGCGGCCAGCTCGCCGTCGGCTGCCTCGGCTACGGCATGGTCGGGCTGCTGATCGCCGGGCTGTGGCCGCGGGTCGGGCCGTTCGCCGCCGTGCTCGTCCTGCTCCCGCTGTTCATCGCCCGGTGGGCGATGGACCAGGCGTACGCGCAGCAGCAGGCGCACTCGGCCACCCTCGCCGCGCTGTGCCAGGCCGTCGAGACCAAGGACTTCTACACCCGCGGCCACTCCGAGCGGGTGTCCCGCGGCTCGGTGATGATCGCGCAGGAGATCGGCATGCGCGCCGACCGGGTCGAGGCGATCCGCTACGCCGGGATGCTGCACGACGTCGGCAAGCTCGGCGTCCCCACCAAGGTGCTGCAGAAGAACGGGCCGATGACCGAGGAGGAGTTCGCCGCGATCCAGCTGCACCCGATGCGCGGGCTGGAGATCGTCCGCGAGATCGGGTTCCTGGACGAGGCGCTCGCCGGGATCATGCACCACCACGAGAAGATGAACGGCCGCGGCTACCCGATGGGCCTCGCCGGCGACGAGATCCCCGAGTTCGCCCGGGTCATCTCGGTGGCGGACGCGTTCGACTCGATGACCTCGACGCGCTCCTACCGGGCGGCCCGCAGCATCGAGGAGGCGGTGGCCGAGCTGGAGCGCGGGATGGGCGACCACTTCGACCCCGAGATGGTCGAGGCGTTCCTGCGCGCCCTCGACCGCGAGGGCTGGGAGCCGCCCGACCCGGTCGTGCTGCCGGACGACGACGTCGTCGAGACCACCCGGCAGGACCACGACGACCCGAGCGCGCCGCTGCGGGTCACCGGCGGCGACGAGGTGCGGCACCAGTGACGACCGGTCAGATCCCCGCCCGGGAGCGGGCGGCGTGGCAGACCATCGACTCCGGCCAGCTGCTGCTGATCGCGACCGCCGGGCTGTTCGTCGTCGTCGCCGTCACCCAGGTCGCCGCGGCCGGGCTCCGGCAGGCCGACATCGCGATCATCTTCGGCGTGCTGATCGCGCTGGGCGAGCTGTTCCGCATGGTGATGCCGGGCAACCGGGAGGTCGCCCCGATCGCCACCGCGGGCGCGATGGGGTACGCGCTGCTGGTCGGCGTCGGCCCCGAGGGCGCCGCGCCGGACGCGCCGCTCGGCGTCGTCCCGGCCGCGCACTCCGCGCTGCAGGTCGTCGCCGTGACCGCGGTCGGCATGCTGGTCGGCTCGCTGCCGCACATCGCGGTGGGCCGGATGCCGCGGCCGGACGCGATGGCCCGCCGGCTGTTCAACGTCGCCGTCATCGCGCTGTGCTTCCGGCCGGTGCTGACCCTCGACCTCGCCTGGTACCTGCTGCTGGCCGTGATGGGGCTCGTCGTGGTCGCGTCCTGCTTCAGCGACGTGCTGATCGCCGCGGTGATCCGGGCGGAGACGGTCCGGGCGCGGTTCGGCATCGCGCTGCGCGACGAGATCGAGGCGAAGATCGCGCTGTGCGCGGCGACCAGCGCGACCGCCATGCTGATCGCGGTCGCGACGACCGCGATGGGCGAGGCCGCGCTGCTGATCTTCACCGTGCCGATCCTGGTGACCCAGTTCGCGTTCCGCCGGTACGCCGGCATCCGCGCCACCTACCTGGAGACCGTTCGCGCGCTGTCGCGGGTCACCGAGGTCGGCGGCTACGTGGAGGCGGGGCACTCGCGGCGGGTGGCGCGGCTCGCGGTCGCGATGGGCCGCGAGCTCGGCATGGCCGAGGAGGAGCTGCTCGAACTGGAGTACGCGGCGCTGATGCACGACATCGGGCAGCTGTCGCTCGGCGACCCGATCCCGGGCGGCGCGACCGTGCTGGCGTCCCCGGCCGAGCAGCGCCGCATCGCCGAGCTGGGCGCCGAGGTGATCAAGCAGACCGGCGTGCTGGACCGGGTGGCGCACGTCGTCCAGCTGTCCTCGCACCCCTACCGGACGGGCCGCGACCCGGCCGGCGACGCGGGCGAGCGGCCGCTGCCGCCGCCACTCGCCAGCCGCATCATCAAGGTCGCCAACGCCTACGACGACCTCGTCGGCGACTCCGCCGACCGCGACCGGGGCGCCGCCGTGCTGGAGCGGCTCCGGCTCGACTCGGCCGCCGAGTACGACCCGACGGTCGTGGAGGCGCTCAGCCGCGTCGTCGACCGGCGCCCCCGCCCGTAGCGCCGGAAGGGCCCGTGATGCCGGAAGTGCCCGTAGCGGCGGGAGAGCCCGTGGGCGCCGTGCACCGCCGTGACGGCGGTCGCGGCGGTCCACAGCAGCAGCGCGCCGAGGCGCTGGTCGTCGAGCGGCGGCGCGCCCCAGGTGCGGCCGAGGGTTTCGTACCAGTTGCCGAGGACGGTCCCGTCCCGCATGAGCGCCACCCCGGCGATGACGTGCAGCGGCAGCAGGGCCAGGGGGACGAGCGCGCCCGTCGCGCCGTGGAAGTACGCGAGCCCGGCGGCGAGGAAGACCAGCATGGCGAGTGAGTGGAGCGCGTGGTTGCCGAGCGACGGCGGGAACAGCGGCGACACGTACCACGCGTAGAGGCTGAGGAGCAGCAGCGGGCACGCGACCGCCGGATGGCCGAGCGCCCGCAGTCCCCGGCTGCCCGCTGCGGCGTCGAGCAGCGCGCGGCCCTCCCCGCGCATGGCCCGGAGCGCCAGCCGCACCGGTGCCCCGTACAGGAGCAGCGGCGGCGCGATGAGCCCGACGAGGACGTGCTGGACGGCGTGCGCGCTGAACAGCACCATGCTGTAGCGGGAGATCCCGCTCGCGGTGGCGAGCAGCAGGACGAGCAGCCCCACGGCCCACGCCGCGCTGCGGCGCAACGGCCAGTCCCGGACGCGCGCGACACCCACCCCGTACAGCACGGCCGCGGCGACGATCAGCACCGCGAACAGCGGGTCGATCCACCAGTCGCGGAGGTACGGGCCGACGCCGGCCGGGCCGGGCAGCGGGAAGCCGAGGCGCAGCGCGACGACGTCGAGGGTGTCCGGGGCGTTCTCGGGCGGCGGCGTGCGGGACAGCCCGGCGGCCAGCGCCATCGTCGCCGCCATCACGAGGACCTCGACCGCGCCGAGGCGCAGGAACGGGCGGGGGCCCGTCCCGTCCCGCAGCGCGGGGAGCGTGGCGCGGCGGTGCCACCAGCCGAGCGCGCCGAGCACGGCGAGCGCGGCGCCCTTCGCCACGACGAGCATCCCGTACCGGGATCCGAGGTGGACGCCGCCGAGCCGCACCCAGGCGTTGACCGCGCCGCTGGCGCCGACGACGGCGAACGCGGCGAGCGCGAGGCCGCTGTAGCGCTCGGCGACGCGGGGCAGGCCGTCCCGCATGCCGGGAGCGAGGGTGAGCAGAGCGACGAGCCCGCCGACCCACAGCGCGGCCCCGGCCACGTGCGCGGCGAGGCTCCAGACGGCGAGCGCGTGGTTCGCGGCGCTCGCGGCGTGCCCGGTGAACAGCGGCGGCAGCAGCGCGGCGAGCGCGCCCGCGAGCAGGTACCCGGCGCGGCCCGCCGCGCGGGGCAGGCTCGCGGCGACGGCCAGGGCGAGCGCGGCGGCGAGGACGAGCAGCAGCGCCCGGCCCTGCGGCAGTTCGATGAGCAGCGTCCGCAGCATGTTCCCGGTGACGCCGCCGAGTCCCGTCCCGAACAGGTCGAGGACGGTGAAGACGATCAGCGCCAGCGTGCACAGCGCCCAGGCGAGCGCGGTCAGCGACGCCGCGCGCAGGCAGCGGCGGCCGGTGCCGGACGTTCCCGGCACGAACACGGCGGCGGCCAGCAGCCAGCCGACCGTGAGGACCGCCGCGGCGTCGCCGCCGAGCTTGGCGACCGACAGGCCGGTCTTGGTCAGCGCCCCCGCCCGCGACAGGCCGGGGACGGCGGTCTCGCTGAACGCGCCGCCCAGCCGCACCACCAGCGCGAGGACGACCAGCGCGAGCGCGGCGGCGCCGATGGCGAGCATCGTCCGGTCGGTGCGGGCCGCGGGCGGGTCGGGGATCGCCTCGGGTGCCGTCACGGCCGGTGGTACGCGCGCACCTCCGCCGCCGGTTCAGCGGGTCAGTGCGGCTCGGCCGGAGGGAACGTGACGGGCAGGGCGACCAGGGCGCGGTGGAACGGGCCGGGACGCCACTCCAGCGCGTCCCTCGGGACGGCGAGGTCCAGGTCGGGCAGCCGGTCCAGGAGCACCTCGATGGCGGCGGACGCGATCAGCCGCGCATGGTTCTTGGCGGGGCAGGTGTGCGGCCCGCCGGCGAACGACAGGTGCGCGCGGTTGCCCTTCCGGTCGGCCACCGCCCGGGACGGGTCGGTGTTCGCGGCGGCGTAGCTGATCAGGATGGGCTGGTGGGCGGGCAGCCGGTGCCCGTGGAAGTCGATGTCGCGGCGGGGGAACGTCGTCCCGAGGTTGGCCAGCGGCGGGTCGGTCCACAGGATCTCGTCGAGCGCGTCCTCGACGGGCATGCCGCCGCCCGCCAGGTCGCCGCCGAACCGGTCGTCCGACAGCAGCAGCAGGATGCCGTTGGCGATGAGGTTCTGCTCCGGCTCGGAGCCGGCGCCGATCAGCAGCGTGAGCTGGTGGGCCATCTCCAGGTCGTCGAGGCCCGCCGGGTGCCGCATCATCCACGACGTGACGTCCGCGCCGGGGTGGGCCCGCTTGTAGGCGACCAGTTCGGAGTTGCCCTCGGCGAGCAGCGCGTTGCCCTCCACGCCGCCCACGGCGTCGAAGATGGCGCTCATGCCGCGGACGAGCTTGTCGCCGATGTCGCGGGGGCAGCCGAAGATCTCGTTGAACACCAGCGGCGTCAGCGTGCGGGCGTACTGGGCGATGAGGTCGGCCTTGCCGTCGCCCGCGAACCGGTCGATGAGGGTGTCGGCGCTGACCTGGGTGTGGTCGCGCAGCGCCGCCGGGTCGATGCGGTCGAGGCTGTCGACGATCACCGAACGAAGCCGCGCGTGCACGGTGCCGTTGGTGAACATCGCGTTGGGCCGCGCCATCATGAGCGGCATCACCGGGCAGTCCGGGCCGACCTCCTCCTCCCACACCTCGCTGCTGCGCGGGAAGGTGTCCGGGTCGCGCAGGATCTCCAGCGCGGCCTCGTACCCGATGACCAGCGTCGCCGGGACGCCCGGGGCCAGCTCGACGGGCGCGAGGTCGCCGTGGGCGCGCATCCGCGCGTAGACGGCGGCGGGATCCCGGGCGTACTCGGGGCCGTACAGGGGGAAGCGCTCCGGCTCGGTCATGCGGTTTCCGTGTCCAGGGTGAGGAGGTGGTCGACGAGGGAGATCAGCGCCTCGGTGGACGACCTGCGGTCGCGGGCGTCGCAGGTGACCAGCGGCGTGCGGGGCGCGAGGTCGAGCGCCTCGCGGACCTCGGCCTCCGGGAAGGCGGGCGAGCCGTCGAAGTGGTTGACGGCCACCGCGTACGGCAGGCCCTGCTTCTCCACGATGTCCATGACGGCGAACGACTCCTGGAGCCGGGTCGTGTCCACCAGGATCAGCGCGCCGAGGGCGCCGCGCGCCAGGTCGTCCCACAGCCGGGTGAACCGCTGCTGGCCGGGCGCGCCGAACAGGTACAGGACGAGGTCGTCGCTGAGGGTGAGGCGGCCGAAGTCCATCGCGACGGTGGTGGTGGTCTTGTCGCGGATGCCGGCGAGGTCGTCCACGGTCGCGCCGGCCTGCGTCATCCGCTCCTCGGTGCGCAGCGGGCGGATCTCCGACAGAGTCCCGACGTAGGTGGTCTTGCCGACCGCGAAGTGCCCCACGATGAGGATCTTGACGGCGGTCCGGACGCTGTCGCGGACGTAGGACGGGTCAGAGGCGAGCGCGGAGCCCATCGAGCACCTCCTGGAGGAGCCGTACCTTCGGCTGCCGGTCGGCGGGCGCGGCGGCCCGGGTGGTGAGGTGCCCGCTGTCGACGAGGTCGGAGAGCAGCACCTTGACGACCCCGACGGGCAGGCCGAGGTGCCCGGAGATCTCGACGACCGACAGCGCGCCGCCGCGGCACAGGTCGATGATGCGGAGCTTTTCCGGGGTGAGGTCCTTGCGCGGCAGGTCGCCGGTGGCGATGACGAGGGTGACGAGGTCGAAGACGTTGCGGGTCGGGTGCGCCCGCCCGCCGGTGACGACGTGCGGGCGCACCAGCGCGCGCTCGTTCCGCCGCGGGGTCATGCGGTGCTGCCCGCGCCCGGACGCGGCGGGCTGGTCAGCTCCTTGCCCAGCCGCTGCACCAGCTCCTGGAGCCGGAACGACACGGTCTCCATGTCGACGCGCTGCGTCGCCGACACCGCGAGGTAGGCGCCGGGGCCGGCGGCGACGAGGAACACGTAGCCGTCGTCGAACTCGTTGACCGTCTGCCGCCAGGTGGTGCCCGCGTCGCCGCAGAACTCGGCGGTGCTGCGGGCGAGCGACTGCAGGCCCGCCATGCCGGCCGCCTGCCGCTCTGCCTCGTCCCGGCCGATCCGCTCGGAGTGCGCCATGAGCAGGCCGTCGGCCGACAGCAGGATCGCGTAGCGGGTCTCCGGCATCCGCAGCGCGTCGTCGAGCATCCAGCCGAGCCGGTTCGTACCGTCGTCCATCGCGCCGTTCCACCCCTCGTTCATGGCCGCAGATCCTTACTGTCCGCACTGCCGGCACTGCCGCCACCGCCGGCCCCGGGCGCCTCGCCGGACGGCGTCGCGGCGCGGCCGGACCGCGTGCCGCGCTGCCATGCCCCGAGGCCCGCGGCGGTCTCCCGCGCCGGCCGGGGCAAGGTCGCCGGCGCGGCGTCCCCGGTGTCCGGTTCGGGTGCCTCGCCGGGTTCGGGTCCGGGTTCGGCGGGACGTTCGGCGACGGCGACGCGGCTCCGCTTGGGCAGCCCGCCGGCCGTCGCGGCGCCCGCCGCGGCCGCGGCCGCCGGGCGCTCCGCCGCCGCCGGTGCGGGCGGCCGCTCGTCCGGGACCTCGGTGAGCAGCGCGGACGGCACGAACACCACGGCGCGCACGCCGCCGTAGGGGGAGTGGCTGTCGACCGACACCCGGAAGCCGTACCGGGCGGCGAGCACGCCCGCGACCGCGAACCCGACGCGGGGCGGGTCGCCGAGCCGGTGGATGTCCACCGACGCGTCGCCGGACAGCAGCTCCGCCGCGCGCTGCAGCTCGTCGGCGTCCATCGCGACGCCCGCGTCATCGATGGTGATGGCGACGCCGTTGTGCGCGGAGCGGAAGTTGACCTCGACGGCGGTGTCGGGGCGCGAGTGCCGGGCGGCGTTGTCCAGCAGCTCGGCGAGGGTCAGCACGATCGGCTCGACGGCCCGGCTCGTCACCGCGGCGTTCAGCGACCCCTCCAGGTTGACGCGCAGGTAGTCGCGGATGCGGGAGGTCGCGCCGCGCACCACGTCGGTCAGCGAGGACGCCGACCGCTGCTGCCCCGGCCACGACCCGCACAGCACGGCGGTGGCCTGCGCGCGCCGTCCGAGCTGGGCGTTCATGTGGTCGATGTGGAGCAGGCCCTCCAGCACGTCGGGGTCGTCGTGGCGTTCCTGCATGTGCGAGATGGCGAGCTGCTGCTCGTTCGCGAGGCTCTGCACGGCGCGCATCATCGCGCGCAGCGTCGACTTCGCCGACCGGTCGGCGCGCTCCCGGACGCCCGCGGCGGAGCCGGCGAACAGGTCCACGACGGTCCGCATCGCCTGGCCGTAGGCGGGGGCCTCGCGGTCGAGGTCGTGCAGCGGTCCGGTGACGTGCACGGCCGGGTTGGTCAGCGACTCCACGAGCTCGGGCAGCCGGACGTCGGCGAGGTGCCGCAGCTCCCGCTCCCGCAGGTCCAGGCCGCGGGCGAGCACGGAGTTCTGCTCGCGCAGCTCGGCGGTCGCCCGCCGCTGGCGTACCAGCAGGACGGCGGCGGCGATGCCGGCGCCCGCCACGAGGACGAACGCCGCCGCCAGGACGAATTGCTCCATCAGATCCTCGGTGCAGAGGGTTTTCGGGCGAAGTTGACCGGCCGCGGGGCCGGAGGTGGGGGAAATGGCGCGAACACGCCACAGGTTCGGCACCGTAGGGGGGTTCGCGGGAGCGCGCTTGTGCTCGCGCGCAAGGAACCTGCCGCCGGGCGCACAGCAAGATCACCGACAGTCTGATTCGCGTTACTTACCGCTGGATTCAGGTGAATCGGTGGCGCCGCGCGTACTACGCTCGGGCGCGCAAGCGATCACCGCGCCGGACCAGGTCCGGCGCGGCACGGACCGGCGGAAGGGCCTGCGGGTGGACGACCTCCTCGGCGGGCCGGTCCGGCGCGACGCCTACCGGCTCGTCCTGTACGAGGAGGGCCGCCCCGACCCCGGCGCGGAGGGCTACCGGTTCCTGCTGCCGCTGCACGGTGAGCTGCTCACGCTCGACGGCGGCCCGGAGGCGCGGCTGCGCCCCGGCACGGGCGGGCTCGTCCCGCCGGCCGCGCCGCTGCGGGTCGACCGGCGGCGGCCCGGCCGCGCGCTCGTGCTGACGATCCCGGCGCGCGAGATGGCGGGCCGGCTCAACGTGCCGGCGCTGCCGGTGACCGGCATCGACCTGACCGCCGGCCTCGGCCGCGTCGTCGCCGACATGGTGCGGGCCGTCGGGGAGGAGCGCGACAGCCTGTCCGAGCCGCAGTTCGACGCCGCCTGCGACCGGATCACCGAGCTGCTGTGCCTGCTCGTCGCGGGGCGCGCCCGGCCGCCCGCGTCCGGCCACCTCGCCGAGGTGGAGGCGGTGGTGCGCCGGCACGTCCGCGAGCACGCCGCCGACCCCGGCCTCACCGGCACCGCGATGGCGCAGGACCTCGGCTGGTCGCTGCGGCAGATCCAGCTCGCGCTGCAGCGGGCCGGGACCACGCCGCGCGAGCTGATCCGCGAGGAGCGGCTCCGGCTCGTCCGGGACCGGCTGCGCGATCCGCTGTACCGGAACGTCACGATCACCGACCTCGCGCACGCGAGCGGCTTCTCCTCCGCGAGCGCGCTCAGCCACGCGTTCCGCCGCCGCTTCGGCATCAGCCCCCGCGACCTGCGCCGCGACGCCGGGCCCGGCTGAGCCGGGTCGGCACGGATTGCCATTCCGCCGCGGCCGGGCCGCCGCTAGCATGCGGCGGAGAACCAGTGGCACGGGGCGACGACAGGTCAGGAGCGCCCGTGGACCTCGGCCCCCACCATCTGCGGATGATCGAGGCGATCGCCGCCACCGGCAGCATCAGCAAGGCCGCCGCGCGGCTCGGCCTCACCCAGCCCGCCGTCAGCACGATGCTGCGCCGTGTGGAGGGCCACCTCGGCGCGCAGCTGTTCGTCCGCTCCCCGGAGGGCGTCACCCCGACGCCCGTCGGGGCGGAGGTCGCCACCCGCGCCCGCGCCGCGCTCGCCGCCATCGACGACCTCAACGCCGCGCTCGCGCACCGGCTCCCCGCCGCGCCGCCGCTGCTGCGGATCGGGATCCAGGCGTGTCCCGCGCTGACCGGGCTCGGCGGGCACCTCGACGCGCTGCGCCCGGACGCGCGGCTGCAACTGCGGGTCGACCCGGGCGGCGGGCGCATCCCCGCCCTGCTCGGCTCCGGCGCGCTCGACATCGGCCTGTTCCAGGAGCCGGCCGGCCACGACCCGCGCCCGCGCGACGGGCTGCGCCGGCTCGTCCTGGTGGAGCGCGAGCCGCTGCTCGCCGGGATGTCGGCCGCCGGCCCGCTCGCCGCCGGACCGGCCGTCGACCTCGCCGACCTCGCCGACCGGGACTGGCTGGACGACCCGCTCGACGACGGCCCGTGGCCCGCCCACTTCCGCGCCGTGTGCGCGGCCGCCGGGTTCACCCCGCGGGTGCGGTACTGGTCGAGCGACTGGCAGATCTCGGCGTCGCTGATCCGGTCCGGGCGCGCCGTCGGCCTCTACCAGCCGACCGCCGCCTCCCGCGACGGGATCGCGTTCCGCCGCATCGCCGGCGACCCGCTGGCGCAGCGCGTGGTGCTGATGTGGCGTCCCGAGGCCGAACCGGCGGCGGAGCGGCTCCGCGCCGCCTTCACCGGTGTCTACCTCGGCCTCGTCCAGGCCCAGCGGATCTACCGCGAATGGTGGGACGAGCACCCCGAGGCGCACCCGGCACTGCTCGCCGCGCGGGTCCCGGAAGGGGGACCGGCCCCCGGGACCCGCGCGCCGAGCCGCTAGTAACCGCCCCTGCGGCGCCGCGCCACGGCGATGCCCGCGGCGGTCACCGCGCCGCCCGCGCCGAGCGCCAGCAGGGCCGGTGCCGGGCCCCGATCCGGCACCGGCTCGCGGACACCGGTCGCGGGCGAGTAGCCGCCGAGCTTCCCGGACCGCTGGTAGGCGGTCCCGGGGAGCTTGTCGGCGTACCGGGCGTGCACGAGCCGCTGGTACGCGGCCACCGTCACGCCCGCCTTCCCGACCGACGTCCGCGCGGTGTCGTTGAGGGCGGTGACCCGGCCGTCCTTCAGCCGGTACCAGGCGTGGATCTGCGGCTCGGTGAACACCGTGCCGCCGTTCGCCCGCGCCGGGTAGGCCGCCTCGTCCGACCCGGAGATGATGTTCATGACCTGCCAGCTCGCGCCGGACCGGGTCAGCCACATCGTCGCGTGCTGCCCGCTCGCCGACGCCGCGCCGACCGCCATGTAGGCGAACGTCGCGACCGGCGCGCTCTCACCCTTCACGAACGCCGGGTTCAGCGAGTAGACCTTCTGCACCGCCCCCTGGAGCCGCGGTGCCTTGGCCTGGGCCTGCGCCTTGGTGACGGCCTGGTTCGTCAACCGGCCGCGCTGGTGCTGGTCGAGGTGGACGAAGAACTCCGCGAGCCGCTGCTGCGCCGCGGGCGCCCGGGCGGCCTCCGCCGCGCCGGCCTCGCCGGACGGCGGGCCGGCGGCCAGCGCCGCGTTCCCGCCCATCAGCACGGTGCCGCCGATCACCGCACCGGCCGCGATCCTCATACTGGCGCGCATCTCAACCCCCGATCCTGGACAGGGCCTGGCCCCATCGGAACTGGTAGTTGCTGACGTAGCTGCTGTAGGACATCTCCCCGTAGCGGGGGCTGGACGGCCACGGGTCGCCGTAGGAGACCGTCTGGCCGGAGTAGCCGTAGATGACCTGGGCGTGGCCGCCGCCTGCCGTCCAGTAGATGCCGGTCAGGATCGGCCGCTGCCCGTTGATCTCGCCCTGCACCGACGCGAACGACAGCGGCCCGGAGACCTGCCCGGGGGAGAGCCCGAGCGCCTGGAACGCGCGCTGGTCGTACTCCAGGTAGCCGGCCTGGTTCGGGCAGTAGCTCCCGCGCGGGTAGCCGCGCCCGAGGTTGCAGAAGTCGTTCTGGCTGACGTTCCCCTTTCCGAAGAACTTGGCGATGGTCAGCCCGCTGGCGACCCAGCACCACTGGTTCTGCTGCTGCACCTGCTGCGTGATCGGCAGGTCCTGCGCCGAAGCCGCCGCGGCCGGTGCCGCGAGGGTGGCCGCCGCCACCCCCGCGGCACCGGCCGCGAGCCACCGGCGTGCCCGGGCGGGTCGGGTACGCGTTCTCATGCTTCCGCCATTTCTCCCGGCGTGGGGCGCGCCCCCCGCGCGACTCCCTGCCGGTGCCGGGGGAACTCCGGCCGGAAATCCCCGCGCGAGGAACCGAGGAACGCCACAAAAGTCGCACCGCACCCCGAACACGCGGAAATGTCAGCAGGCCATAACACGCCGCAATACCCGCCGCTCTGTGCCCGATGACCTGGACGCCCCGCCGCCGGCGGCGTTCACTGGAGTGCGTGGACGCACCACTCGACCGCGCGCCCGCCCGCGCGCCCGCGACCTGGTCGGGGCTCAACTGCTCCGTGCTCTTCTGCGACGTCGCGGGCTTCGGCGACCCGTCCCGCGACGACGACGACCGCCGCGTCGTCCGCGACGTCACCTACGGCGTCCTCCTGGCCGCCCTGGAGGCCTCGGACGTCCCGGCCGCCGACACCTACCGCGAGGACCGCAGCGACGGCGCCCTGGTGGTCGTCTCCCCGGCCGTCCCCACCGCCTCGCTGATCGACCCGCTCGCCGGGCACCTGGCCGTCGCGCTCCGCCGCCACAACCACCGCGCGAGCGCCGCCGTCCGCGTCCAGCTCCGCGTCGCCCTGCACGTCGGCCCCGTCGCGCCCGACGCCGAGGGCCTGAACGGCCAGGCCATCATCCAGGCCGCCCGCCTCATGGAGGCCCCGGCCCTCAAGACCGCCCTCGCCGAGAGGGGCGCCGACCTGGGCTTCATCGTCTCGTCGTTCGTCTACGACGCCTACGTCGCGCACCTGCACGGCGCACTCGACCCGAAGGCCTTCGAACCCGTGACGGTCACGGTGAAGGAGACCACCGCCGAGGCCTGGATGTACCTGGCAGGCCCCGCCCCGGATCTCGCACCGCGCCCGGCCATGGCCCCGGCGCCGCGCTCACCGGACTCCGACGGCCCCCAGGGAACCACCGTCTTCCACCACGTCGAGGTCCACGGCGACATGGTCCTCGGCGACAAGACCGTCCACGAGCGCTGACGGCCCGTCCGGCCAGCGCTCATCGACGCCGCGCAGCAGCCGCGCCCACTTCGCCGGCGACCGCGAGACCGCGAGGTTGCGCACCGCCGTGAACCGGAACAGCCAGGCCAGCGCCTCGTCCTTGAGGTCGTGCTCGGTCTCGTCCCGGTAGGCGGCGACGAAGGCGTCCGCGAGGTCCCAGCGCGGCCGGTCCGCGCCCAGGTGGGCCAGGTGCAGCCCGGCGAGCGCGACGTCGTACCACTGGACGTCCCAGTGCGCCCGGTCCCAGTCGACGATCTCGACGACCCGGCCGTCCCGGACGAGCAGGTTCTCGGTCCGCAGATCGTGGTGGGTGAGCCCCTTGGGGCCGAGGTAGAGCCCGACCCGCTCGGCGGCCAACCGGTCCAGCCCGGCCGTGACGGCCTCGATGTGGGCCGGCGGGCGCCCCCGCGACACCATGTCGTCGATCAGCGGGCCCGCCTTCCGGAGGACCCGGGTCATCGGCCAGTCGTAGACGTGGAGCCGGGTCCGCGCCGTGTCCAGGGACGCCCGGTCGACGACGCCGGCACTCCGGTGCACCAGGGCGAGCTTGCGCGCAGCGTCCCCGACCAGGGAGGCCGCCAGCCAGTCGGGGGCCGGATCGTGCTCGGTATGGGAGCGGACGAACCAGTGGTGTCGCGGACGCGCCACCCAGGAATGTCCCTTCCGGGTCCCGACTGGGGACCGCACCACGGAACTCGCCGCCGTATCGGCGAGTGCTCGCATAATTGCGAATTGCCACTCGAAAGGGACCCGTCCCCGCTCCCTGCGCACCTGGGAGATCAGGTACGTCCGGTCAGCGTGCCGGTACAGGTAGTGCAGGCTGTAGTGGCGGCGCGGGGCGCCCAGGAACAGCGGCCGGCGGTGGCCGTAATGCCGCCTGAGAATCCCACGGCAAGTGAGAAAACGGTCATTCGGGAGCAAGGTACGTCCCCGGGTGCGATAACAGGCCCCACATAGGCCTCAGCAGCAAATTGCACCACAGAAGAGCGACCGAAACTCATGAATAGAAAATCCACAACCAGTCGGGAGAGGGTTTTGGGCGAGCCGTCGGGCCGCGGGCGGGTCAGGGGTCGCCGAGGAGGTGGCTGAGCCGGCGGTCGAGGGCGTCCGCCTCGGCTTTAGTGGCGGCGGCGGACGGGTCGCCGGTGGCCTGGTGGATCTGGGCGAGCAGGCGGAGCGCCTTGATCTCCTCGTGCTGGACGCCGATCTGGGCCGCGAGGTCGCGGGCCAGGCGGACCCGGACGAGGGCGTCCTCGGGACGGTCCAGCCGCAGCAGGATCTCGCCGACGTTGCGCAGCGTGACGACCTTGCCGTAGCTGTGGCCGAGGTCGTTCTCCAGGCTCAGGCACTTCTCCGCCGTGCGCAGCGCCTTCCCGGCGATGCCCATCCGCAGGTACACCTTGCTCAGCAGGTCGAGGGAGCCGGCGATGCCGCGCTTGTCGTCGATCGTGTGGCACAGCCGCAGCGAGCGCTTCGCCGCGTTCCGGGCCTGGCCGAGCCGTCCGGCGTTCAGCTCGATGAGGCCGAGCGCGTTCAGGGTGTTGGCCTCGCCGTGCCGGTCGCCGATCTCGCGGCGGATCGCGAGCGAGCGGTTCGCGTCCTCCCTGGCCTCGGTGTACATGCCCATCCGCCGGTAGCAGCGGCTCAGGCTGTCGAGCGCCTCCGCCTCGCCGTGCCGGTCGCGCAGCTCCTGCAGGACGTCGAGCGCCTCCAGGCCGGCCTCGACGGCCTTCTCGTGCCAGCCGAGCCGCCGCCTGATCGTGGAGAGGTACACCAGGGCCTGCCCCTCGCCCTGCCGGTCGGTGATCGTGCGGCGGATCTTCAGCGCCTCCTCGGCGTGGGCGCGGGCCTGGAGGTGGCGGCCGATCCGCATGTAGAGGTAGCCGAGGAAGGCGAGCGTCTCGCCCTCGCCGTGCCGGTCGCCGATCTCGCGGCGGATCCGCAGCGCCTGCTCGGTGGCGGCCTGGGACTCGCGGATCCGGCCCCATCCGTAGTAGATGCGGGCCATGTTGTCGAGGGTCTCGGCCTCGCCGCGCAGGTCCTTGATCTCCTTGCGTATCTCCAGCGCGTCGGCGGCGCACTCGTAGGCCCGGTCGTACTCGCTGAGGCCCTGGTAGCCGCGCGCGAGGGTGTCCAGCGTGGTCGCCTCGGCGTGCCGGTCGCTGATCTCGCGGCGCATGGCGAGCGCCTGCTTGCCGAGGTCTAGGGCCATCCGGTAGTCGCTGAGCTGCAGGTGCGTCCGGGCCATGTTGTCCAGGACGGCCGCCTCCCCGTACCGGTCCTGCAACTGGACGCTCAGCTGCAGCGCGGGCGCCGCCTCGAGCAGCGCCTCCTGGGTCTGGCCCAGTTCCCGGTAGATGACGGAGATGTGGTGGTGCATGAAGAAGCGGGCGAGCGGGTCCGCGCCCCGCTGCGCCGCCTCCAGCCCGGACCGGTGGACCTCCAGGTTCTCGTGGCAGTACCGGCGCAGCTCGAAGAAGTCGTAGACGGCGTCGGCGAGCTCCCAGGTGAGCTGGTCCCAGTGCAGGCGCGCGACCTGCCGGGTCAGCTCGGTGAGGTTCTGCTGCTCGGCGGCGAACCATTCGAGGTGGCGGGCCCGCTCGGCGGGGTCGGGGTCCACCGGCGGCGCGGTCAGCTCCTGGCGGATCGTCCGGCGGTACCGGTCGAGGAACCGCCCGGCCTGCTGCGCCGTGGTGAGGTACCACATCGCGAACCGCCGGATGGCGGCGGTGCGGACGACGGTCGCGTCCTCCTGGAGCGCCCGCCCCCGCGCGTACTCGCGGAGCAGTTCGTGCAGATGGTGGCGCCCGCCGCCGATCGCCTGGACGAGCCCGGCCGTCTCCAGTTCGTCGAGCAGCCGCCGGGCCGCCTCCGGGGTCGTGCCGAGCAGCGCGCCCACGGCCCCGGCCGCGACGTTCGGCCCCTCGACGAGCCCGAGCAGGCGGAACGCCCGGCGCCGGTCCGGGGCGAGGCCCCGGTAGGACAGGTCGAACGCGGCCCCGACGGCCTCGTCCGGGTCCTCGCCGGCCGCGAGCTTGGCGAGCCGGTCGCCCTCCGCGAGCGCGTCGACGGTGTCGGCCACCGACTGGTGCGGGCGGGTGGCGAGGTTCGCGGCGGCGACCCGCAGCGCCAGCGGGAGCCGCGCGCACATCCGCACCAGCTCGGCGGTGGCGCCGGGCTCGCGCCGGGTCCGCTCCCGGCCGGCGACCTCGCCGACGAGGTCGCGCGCCTCCGCCGGGGACAGCAGGTCGAGCGCGGTCGCCCGGGCGCCGCAGCGCGCGACCAGCGCGGTGAGCCGCCGCCGGGCCGTGACGACCACCACGCAGGACGACGTGCCCGGCAGCAGCGGGTACACCTGCTGCGCGGACGCGGCGTCGTCCAGCACGATCAGCGCCCGCTTCCCGGCGAGCCGGGACCGGTAGAGGGCGGCGAGCTCGTCCTCCTCGACCGGCAGCCGGCTGGACGGGACGCGCAGCGTGCGCAGCGCCTGGCCGAGCGCCTCGCGCGGGGAGACCGGGCCACGCCGCGCGTAGCCGCGCAGGTCGATGAAGAGCTGCCCGTCGGGGAACCGCTCCGACACCAGGTGCGCCCAGTGCACGGCCAGGGCGGTCTTCCCGATGCCGGGCATGCCGGTCAGCGCGATGATGACGGGGGACTGCCCCGGGGGTTCGATGAGGGCGTCGAGCCGGTCGAGGACGTCCCGGCGCCCGGTGAACCCGGGCACGTCCAGCGGGAGCTGCCGGGGCGGGCCCTCCGTTTCGGGGGCCGGAGCCAGGTGGACGTGCTTGTCGCCGGATACCAGGTCGCCCTCGGCGTTCGCCTCGCCGAACAAGGTCGTCATGCCGGCCCTCCGCGGTTAGATCGACCTGGTTTTCACCGTAACGTGCGAATCGTCCGGAAAATATGGACAAATACACAAGTGGCCATTATGGGAAGGGCGGCGCCGGAAGTACGGTGCCGTTGTGGATCAACGTGAGGGTGCGCGCCTGAGGAATTGGGCGGGGAACGTCGGCTACGGGGCCGCGCGGGTGCACCGGCCGGAGTCCGTGGACGCCCTGCGCCGCATCGTGGCCGACGCGCGGCAGGTGCGGGCGCTCGGCAGCGGGCACTCGTTCAGCCTGGTCGCCGACACCACCGGGGACCTCGTCCGGCTCGACGGGCTGCCGCCGCTGGTGGAGGTCGACACGGCGCGGTCGACCGTGACCGTCGCGGCCGGGATGCGGTACGCGGACGTCGCGGCGGATCTGCACCGCAAGGGGTTCGCCCTGCCCAACATGGCGTCGCTGCCGCACATCTCGGTCGCCGGGTCGTGCGCGACCGGCACGCACGGGTCGGGGGACGGCCTGCGCTGCCTGTCCGCGTCGGTGACCGCGCTCGAACTCGTCGGTCCGGACGGCGACCTGCGCGAGCTGCGGCGGGACGCCGACGCCGCCTTCCCCGGCGCGGTCGTCGCGCTCGGCGCGCTGGGCGTCGTCACGCGGCTGACGCTGGAGGTCGAGCCCGCGTTCGAGGTCGCGCAGAACGTCCGGCTCGGCGTCCCGCTCGACGACCTGGCCGCCCGGTTCGACGAGGTGTTCGGCGCCGCCTACAGCGTCAGCGCGTTCACCGGGTGGCGCGGCGGTGAGGCCGCCGTGTGGCTCAAATGCCGCGCGGGCGCGCCGGGGCCGGTGTGGAGCGGCGGGCGCGCGGCGGGCGCGGCGGTGCATCCGGTGCCGGGCATGGACCCGGCGGCCTGCACCGTCCAGTTGGGCGAGCCGGGCCCGTGGCACGAGCGGCTGCCCCACTTCCGGCCCGAGCTGACGCCGAGCGCCGGACGCGAGCTGCAGTCGGAGTGGTTCCTGCCCAGAGAGGCGGCGGGCGCCGCGATCGCGGAGGTGCGGGAGCTGGCCGACGTCCTGGCGCCGGTCCTGCACATCTCCGAGATCCGCACCGTCCGCGGCGACGACCTGTGGCTGAGCCCCGCGTACGGCCGGGACTCGGTGACCCTCCACTTCACCTGGCACGACGACCCCGCCGGGGTGCTGCCCGCGGTCGCCGCGCTGCAGGAGCGGCTCGTCCCGCTGGGGGCGCGGCCGCACTGGGGCAAGCTCAGCACCACGCCCGGCGGGCGGGTCGCCGCCCGCTACGAGCGCGCCGCCGACTTCGCCGCGTTGGCGGGCGAGCTGGATCCCGGCGGGAAGTTCCGCAACGCGTTCGTGGACGCCCTCGTCCCGCGCGGTTAGCCGCCGGGCAGGGCGACCGTGACGGCCAGGCCGCCCTGGGCGCGCGGGACGGCGGTGACCGTGCCGCCGTGCGCCCGGACGATCGACTGGACGATCGAGAGCCCCAGCCCGGCGCCCTTCGCGGTGACGACGCGGTCGCCGTCGAGGCGCCGGAACGGCTCGAACAGCGCCGGGATCTCGTAGGGCGGGACGGCCGGGCCCGAGTTGGCGACCTCCAGGACGGCGCGGCCGCCCTCGGTGCGGCAGGCGACGCTGACCCAGCCGCCCTCGGTGTTGTGGCGCAGGCCGTTCTCCAGGAGGTTCTGCACGACGCGTTCGAGGAGGAGGGCGTCGCCCGACGTCATGGCCTCGGCCGCGTCGGTCTCCACGCCGATCCCGGTCTCCTTGGCCTCGGGCGCGGTCTGGGACGCGACATGGGCGACGACGTCCGCGAGGTCGACGGGCGCCCGGTGGGTGATCTCGTTCTCGGAGCGGGCGAGCAGCAGCAGGCCGCCGATGAGCCGCTCGTGCCGCGCGTTGATCTGCAGCAGGGTCTCGCCGAGCTGCCGGACGTCCGGGGACGCCGACGCGCGGTGCATCGCGACCTCGACCAGCGCGCGGCCCAGCGTGAGGGGCGTGCGCAGCTCGTGCGAGGCGTTGGCGACGAAGCGGCGCTGGCCGTCGAAGGACCGGTCGAGCCGCTCCACCATCGTGTCGAAGGTGTCGGCGAGCTCCTTCACCTCGTCGCGGGGGCCGGTGAGGGCGATGCGCTCGTGCAGGCCCCGGTCGGCGGCGGGCGAGCCGGCGATCCGCCGGGCGGTCTCGGTGACGCGGTGCAGCGGGGACAGCACCTGCCCCGCGATCAGCCAGCCGAGGCCCGCCGCGGCCCCGCCGACGACCAGCAGCGCGATCGACCCCTGCGTGACCAGGGACGTGACGGCGGCGTCGCGCAGCTCGGCGCGCTGCTTCTTCATCCAGCCCTCGGCGTCCGCCATCAGCTGCTCCTCCGGGAGGCGCCGCTCCGGAGCGGGCGTGGTCCGTGGAGCGGGCGAGGTGCGCGGCGCGGGGGCCAGCCGGGTCGCGAGGACCTTCGTGCCCGAGCGGGACAGCTGCTGGTTGAACAGGGCGTACGTCACCCCGAGCAGGACGACCCCGGCGACCAGGAACAGGCCGCAGTAGGTGAGGGTGAGCCGGGCGCGCAGCGACAGCTTCATGGGATCCGGTACCCCGCTCCCTTGACGGTCTCGACCACGGGCGGGTCGGCGAGCTTGCGGCGCAGCTTGAGGACGGTGAGCCGGACGGCGCCGGTGAACGGGTCGGCGTGCTCGTCCCACGCCTTCTCCAGGAGCTGCTCGGCGGAGACGACGGCGCCGTCCGCGCGCAGCAGCTCGGCGAGGACGGCGAACTCCTTGCGCGCGAGCGGCACGTACCGGCCGTCGCGGAACACCTCGCGGCGCGCCGGGTCCAGGGTGATCCCGGCGCGGTGCAGGGTCGGCGGCGCGGCCGGCCGGGACCGGCGGCCGAGCGCGTGCACGCGGGCGGCCAGCTCCGGGAACGCGAACGGCTTGGTGAGGTAGTCGTCGGCGCCGAGCCCGAGGCCGCCGACCCGGTCGGTGACCTCGGCGGCGGCGGTCAGCATCAGGATCCGCGCCGCCGCCCCGCCCCGCACCACCTCCCGGCACACCTCGTCGCCGTGGACGAGCGGCAGGTCGCGGTCCAGGACGATCACGTCGTAGTCGTTGACGCCGGCGCGCTCCAGCGCCGCCGCGCCGTCGTAGGCGAGGTCGACGGCGTGCGCGTCGTCCCGCAGCCACTCGGCGATCGCGTCGGCGAGCAGCCGCTCGTCCTCCACCACCAGAACTCTCATCACTCCTCCTCCGAGGGGTGATGGTGCCCGACGGCGTGTTTCGTCGCCGTTAGCCGCCGGGCTCCGCGGACGCGGAAACGCGGGGGAAACGTCCGGCCGGGTTGCATCGCTCCGCGTCCGGCCGGAACGGTTCCGGCCGGCGGACGAGGAGGAGACATGCGACTGCGGATCCTGGCGGCGCTGCCGCTCGCGCTGGCGCTGGCGCTGACCGGATGCGGCTCGGACGACGGCGGCGACGCCGGTGTGGCGTCGGCGGGCGGCACGAAGCAGCAGGGCGCGGCCGGCGGCGGAGCCAAGCCGAACCGGGACGAGATGGGCGTGAAGTTCGCCCAGTGCATGCGCGAGCACGGCGTCGACATGGACGACCCCCAGCCCGGCAAGGGCGTCCAGCTCAAGGTCAAGGGCAACAAGGAGACCGTCGACAAGGCGATGGAGGCGTGCCGGCAGTACAACCCGCAGGCGAACGCGACCGGTGCGCCCGACCCGCAGATGCAGGAGCGGGCGCGCAAGCACGCCGAATGCATGCGGCAGCACGGCGTGGAGGCGTTCCCCGACCCGAAGCCGGGCCAGCGCGGCATCCGGATCGACGCGAAGGTCGGCGAGGACCCCGACTTCGAGGCCGCCCAGCAGGAGTGCCAGAAGATCCTCCAGGGCGGGAAGTGATGGGCGGGACGGCCGTGGACGAGAGCGCCCCGGCACGGGAGCGGCCCGCGCGCACCCGCCGCCGGCGGCCCCGGCCGCTGCTCGCGCTCGGGGTCGCCGCGCTGGTCGCGGCCGGCGGCGGGGTGGCGGCCGCGGCGGCGCTCGGCGGCGGCGACTCCGGCGGCGGGACGGACCCGGCGCTGCCGCCCGCCACCGCGAAGGTGGCGCGGCAGACGCTCAACGACGCCCAGACCGAGGACGGGCAGCTCGGCTACGGTCCGACGTCCGCCGTGACGAGCCAGCTGCGCGGCACGCTGACCAAGCTCCCCGAGAGCGGCGCCGAGATCACCCGCGGCCACGAGCTGTACGAAGTGGACGGCGACCCGGTCGTGCTGATGTACGGGTCGCGGCCGTCCTACCGGCCGCTGAAGGCGGGCACCGAGGGCGCGGACGTGAAGCGGTTCGAGAAGAACCTCAGCGCGCTCGGGTACGGCGGCTTCACCGTGGACGACGAGTACACCGCCGACACCGCCGACGCCGTCCGGGAATGGCAGGAGGACATCGGCGTCGCGGAGACCGGGACCGTCGAGCTCGGCCGCGTCGTGTTCGCGGACGGGCCCGTCCGGGTCGACAGCGTGCAGGCGAGCGCGGGCGAGCCGGCCGCGCCCGGCAAGAAGGTGCTCACCCGCACGGGCACCGGCCAGGCCGTGACGGTCGCACTGGACACCGCCGACCAGCGGATGGCGAGGAAGGGCGCGAAGGTCACCGTGACGCTGCCGGAGAACGAGACCGTCACGGCGGAGATCGATGAGGTCACGACGGTGATCGAGCCGGGCGAGCAGGGTCAGGACCCGGCGACGAAGGTCGAGGTGACGATCTGGCTCGACACGGCGAAGGCGAAGAAGTCCGCCGCGCGGTACGCGCTCGCCTCGGTCGATGTCACGTTCACCGCGGGCAAGCGCGAGGACGTTCTGACGGTCCCGGTGACCGCGCTGGTCGCGCTGAGCGAGGGCGGCTTCGGCGTGGAGGTCGTCAAGGGCGCGGCCTCCTCGTACGTCCCGGTCGAGACGGGCCTGTTCGCGGACGGCAAGGTCGAGATCTCCGGGCCCGGGATCACCGCGGGCACCGTCGTGGGGGTGCCGAAATGATCGCGCTGCGGGACGTGGTGAAGCGGTATCCGGGCGGCGTGCACGCGCTCGCCGGGGTGTCGCTGCACATCGGCGCGGGCGAGCTGGTCGCGATCGTCGGGCCGTCCGGGTCGGGCAAGTCGACGATGCTGAACGTCCTCGGCACGCTGGACCGGCCGACGTCGGGCAGCGTCCACATCGACGGGCACGACGTGGGGCGGCTCACCGACGCCAAGCTGTCGGCGCTCCGCGCGACCCGCATCGGGTTCGTGTTCCAGCACTTCCACCTGGCGGCGGGGACGCGCGCGATCGACAACGTCGCGGACGGGCTGCTCTACACCGGGCTCCGCGCGGCGGCGCGGCGGCGGCGGGCCGCGGCGGCGCTGGAGCGGGTCGGGCTCGGCCACCGGCTGGACCACGAACCGCACGAGCTGTCGGGCGGGGAGCGGCAGCGGGTCGCGATCGCGCGGGCGGTGGCGGGGGAGCCCGCGCTGCTGCTCGCCGACGAGCCCACCGGCGCGCTGGACTCGGCGTCCGGGGACGGGGTGATGGCGCTGCTGCGCGAGCTGCACGCCGCCGGCACCACCGTCGTGATCATCACGCACGACCGGGAGATCGCGGCCGGGCTGCCGCGCCGCGTCCGGATGCGCGACGGCCGCGTCGTCGCCGACTCCGCGCTCACCGGGGCGGCGCAGGCCGACCCAGCGCAGGCCGAGGCGGCCCTTTCCGAGGCCGCCCTTCCCGAGGCGGCGCAGTGACGGCCGCCGGGACGCTGCGGCCCGCGCGGCTGTGGCCGGGGGACGTGGTCAAGGTCGGCGCGGTCGGGCTCCGGACACGTCCGATGCGGGCGTTCCTGTCCGCGCTCGGCATCGCGATCGGGATCGCCGCGATGGTCGCCGTCGTCGGCGTGTCCTCCTCGTCCCGCGCGGAGCTGGACCGGGCCCTCGCCGCGCTCGGCACGAACCTGCTGACGGTGTCGCCGGGCAGCACCCTCACCGGCGAGAAGGCGCAGCTGCCGCTGGAGTCGGAGCGGATGGTGGCCCGCATCGCCCCGGTCCGGGAGGTGTCGGCGATCGGGCTGCTGGACGAGGCGAAGGTCTACCGGTCCGGCAAGGTGCCCGCGACCGAGACCAGCGGGATCGCGACGTACGCGGCCCGCACCGGGCTGCGCGCCGCGACGGGCGCGGAGCTGAGCCGCGGCGTGTGGCTGAGCGCCGCGACCGGGAGGTTCCCCGCGGTGGTGCTCGGCGCGAAGGCCGCCGAGCGGCTCGGCATCGGGCACGCCTCCCCGGACGTGCAGGTGCTCGTCGGCGGCCACCGGTTCACCGTGATCGGGATCCTCGCGCCGGTGCCGCTGGCGCCGGAGCTGGACACCGCGGCGCTGGTCGGCTGGCCCGCCGCGCGGAGCGTGCTCGGCTTCGACGGGCATCCGACGACGATCTACACCCGGTCGGCGGACGCGAGCGTCGAGGACGTCCGGGACGTGCTCGGCCCGACCGCGAACCCGGCGGCGCCGAACGAGGTGGAGGTGTCGCGGCCGTCGGACGCGCTCGCGGCGCGGCAGGCGGCGGGCGAGGCGTTCACCGGGCTGCTGCTCGGCCTCGGCGCGGTCGCGCTGCTCGTCGGCGGCGTCGGGGTCGCCAACACCATGGTGATCTCGGTGCTGGAGCGCCGCGCGGAGATCGGGCTGCGCCGCTCCCTCGGCGCGACCCGCGGCCAGATCCGCACCCAGTTCCTCGCCGAGTCGCTGCTGCTGTCGGCGCTCGGCGGGGTCGGCGGCGCGCTGATCGGGTCGCTGGTGACCGCCGGCTACGCCCTCTACCAGGGGTGGCCGGTGGTGATCCCGGCCTGGGCGGTGCTCGGCGGCGTCGCGGCCACGCTGGTCATCGGCGCGGCGGCGGGGCTGTACCCGGCGGTCCGGGCGTCCCGGCTCAGCCCCACCGAGGCGCTCGCCGCCACCTGAGCCTGGGGGCGGGCATGGACGGAGCGGGACGGGTGAGATCTCCGGTATGGGTAACGCGGAGACCGAGCCCGTCACGCTCGTGGTCACCTGGGACGTCAGGCCCGGCCGGGAGCGCGACTTCGAGGAATGGGCAGAGGGCCTCCACCGGGTCGCGTCCGAGCATCCGGGGCACCGGGGCGCGACGTGGCTGCGCGCCGAGGGGGCGCGGCACCGGTACTACACCGTCGTCCACTTCGCCGGCCAGGACGCCCTCGACCGGTGGCTGCGGTCGCCGGAGCGGGCCGAGTGGATCGACCGGGTCCGCGGCATCGCCGACGAGCACCATCTGGACACCACCGGGCTGGAGACGTGGTTCAGCCTGCCCGGGGAGTCGGTCCCGGCACCGTCCAAGGCGAAGATGATCGTCGTGACGTTCTGCGCGGTGTATCCGCTCAGCCTGCTGCTGAACGCGTTCGCCACCCCGCTGACGAAGTCGTGGCCGGTGCCGCTGCAGGCGCTGACGTTCCCGGTGATCGTGATCCCGCTGCTCACCGTGGTGATCATGCCCGGCCTCAGCCGGCTGCTGCGGCGCTGGCTGTACCCGGCCGGGCGGATCCACCGCCCCGCCCGGCCGGGCCGCTGACCCGCCGCGCGGCGGGCCGGGAGAGGCCCGCGGTCAGGCGAGCAGGTCGCGCAGCTCCTGGACGGCCTCGCGCAGCCTGTCCGCGAACGCGTACATGGCGTCCGCGACGGGCCGCGGCGTGCTCAGGTAGAGGTTGAAGCGGTCCGGCAGCAGGACGTAGGCGATCCCGATGCACTGCTCGCTGGTCGACCCGAACCCGAAGTACCGGATGTTGACCGACGGCGCCGAGCTGGTGCTCAGGTAGTCGTCCCGCATCGTGACCCAGCCGGGCGAGTCGAACAGCGGGAGCGGCCCGGTGACGCCGAGGTCGGCGCCGCGCCGCTTGGCGATCAGCTGCAGCTCCCACAGGTGCTGCTCGGGGGCCTGCCCGGCCTGGCACTCCTTCGCGCGGCGCACGTGCGCCTCGGCGGCGGCGCGGAACGCGTTCCGGCGCGCCTCCCGGTCGGCCGCCGGGTCGTCCATCGCCGCGACGAAGCGCAGCACCTCCGGGGTGACGACCCGCATCGCCTCGGTGCGGCCGTGCCGGTACTGGCGCGTCGCGATCGACTCGTAGGTGGTGCCGGTGAGGCCCTTCGCGCGCTTGTGGGCGAGCTGGTAGGCCATCTGGACGAACGCGTCCGGCGACGTCTTCAGCCGCTTGGCCTCGGCGGCGCCGAAGTCCTCGAACGAGACGGCGGCCGTGGCGGTCGCGGCGGCGTAGCCGGCGAAGGCGGCCGCCGCCTTCCCGATGTCGCGCCGCAGGTCCTCGTCCAGGGCGAACCGGATCGGCTCGATCGCGGGGAGGCCCTGCGCGGCGGCGCCCGACCGCCGCGACAGCTCCCCGGCCGGCGTGCCGAGCAGCGCGTCGACGAAGCTGAGGATCGTGGTGCCGTCCAGCCCGCAGTGCTCGACGTTGATGCCCGCGGTGCCGTCGCCGAACACGATGAAGGACACCGCCTTGTCGAACCAGCGGTTGCCGCTGTCGCCGTGGAGCAGGTGGTCGCAGGCGTCGAGGGTGTCCGCCGGGGCGAAGTCCTCCAGGCAGACGCAGAACAGCGCCGTCTCGACCTCGTCCAGGGCCTTGGCGTTGCCGAGGTCCAGCAGCGCGTCGCGGCTCGCCGCCCACTCGGCGCGGGCCTTGGTGGTGAGGTGCCCGGCGGACGGCTCCTCCGCCGCCTCCGCCTTCAGGATCGTGCCGAGGCCCGCCCGCAGCTCGTCGAGGGTGTGGGGGAGGCCGTCCGGGCCGAGGACGTCCATCCGGAACATGGTGCCGCGGAAGAACACCACGATGTGGCGGGCGTCGGACGGGCCCGGCCACGCGTCGGTGTAGGGCGCGCGGACGGTGTCCTGCTCGGCGCCGGGGATGCGGGTCGCCGAGAACAGGAACCGGTTCTGCACCATCGACAGCGGGCGGCCGCGCTGCACGACCGGCGGGATGCGCTCGCCGTCCAGCCGCAGCTTGTAGTCGAGCGCCCCGGCGATGAGCCCGGCCGCGCGCTCGGCCTGGCCCTCCGGCGACTCCTTGAACAGGAAGAAGAAGTTGGCGTTCAGCGCGATCCGGTCGCGCCGGCCGAGGTAGCGGTACGGCCAGAACGTGTCGAGCCAGCTGTGCACGCCCTCGGCGGCGTCGTAGCGCTCGAGCGCGGCGTGCAGCGTCCGGCCGGGGCCGCCGGGCCGGACGAACGCGGCCAGCGCCGACTCCGTCCGGGCCCGCTCGTCCTCGGTCAGCAGCGGCCCGCACCACTCCATGAACCGCTCGCAGGTCGCGTCGAGCGTGGGCAGCGGCACGCGCGGCAGCCCCGCCTCGTTGCCGAAGGTGCGGGACGAGAGTTCTTCGCTGGCGTTCACTTCGTTCCTCTGCTGTCTGTGCCGGAGCTGCTGTCTGTGCCGGAGTCGCCGTAGGCGCGTGGCCCGCCGCCTCAGCCGGCCGGCTTGGAAATGTAGAGCTGCGCGTAGAACCAGCCGTCGGTCTCCAGCCCGCCCGGGTCGACGCCGACCTCGGCGAGCCGCTCCAGGACGGACGCCTGCTCCTCGCGCGTCGCGAACCGCCGCTGCCGGAACAGGCCGTCGCGGCGGACGGTCTCGTACCCGGCGGCGGCGAGGGTGTCGGCGATCGGGTCGAACGGGAACATGCGCAGGACGAAATGCGCCATCCACGGTAGCCGCCCCCCGGTGCGCTCCCCGGTGCGCTCTCCGGTGCGCTCTCCTGCGGCGTCGACGATCCGGGCGATGGTGCGCTCGGTGACGTAGCCGAGGCAGCCGGTGGAGACGACCAGGTCGGCCGCCGCGAGCCGGGTCCGCTGCTCGCCGGTCGGCTCGCCGTTCTCCAGGTCGGCGTGGACGGCGCCGTCCAGGAAACCGGCGTCCAGCGCGTAGGCGAGGGCGCTGTCGGAGGCGTCGAGGCCGAGGAAGCGGACGCGGTTCGCCGGTGCGCCCGCATCGACCAGCTCCCGGTCGAGGGTCACCAGGGCGGCGCGCGTCCGCCGGTGGGCGTCGCGGCCGCTGTAGCGCTCGTACAGTTCGGCCATGGTGGCGCCGTGTTTCACCAGGGCCGCGTTGATCCCGTACGAGCAGCCGATGTCCAGGACGGTCGGGACCGGAACGCCGCGCGTCTCCCGGTATTCGGCGATGAGCCGCTGGAAATGCGGTTTGGCCAGTTCCGGGATGTTGTAGTCGAGATCGCGGAGCGTGCTGAAATAGGCGCGGGGATCGGGCCGCGTGTAGATGTGGTCGAGCGAGATCTTGCCGGTCGTGTCGACGCGCAACGGCGGGCCTCCTAGTCGAGCAGCTGGTCCACCCGGACGGCGCGCCCCTCCGCCGCCAGGTGCTCGGGCAGGACGCGGCCGAAGAGCTGCCTCGTGCGCGCGACGCTGCCGATGACCCCCGGGCGCTCGCTGTAGGCGAAGATCGCCGTGTGCCGCGCCGTGTCCCCCCGGACCGTGCTCACCCGGTGCAGCGAGTACCGGCCCTTGAACAGCTGCAGGTCGCCGGGACGCAGCGTCAGCCGGCGGACGAGGCGCTCGCCGCGGCCGGTCAGCACGTCCCGGACGTCGGCGAGGTTCTCCCGCTCCGCCGTCCTGATGTTCGGGCAGTACTCGAAGACGCCCCCGTCCTCGGGCTCCTGCGTGAGCAGGCTGACGGTGAACTCGTTGGTGTCGAAGTGCCAGGGGTGCTCCATCCCGGGGCCGACCACGTTGAGGACCAGCCCCGACAGCGGGTCGGCCAGCTCGTGCACGCGCGGCAGTCCGAAGCAGCTCGCCACGAACCGCTGGAGAAGCCCGTTCGCGTAGAGCCGGTGGATCACGGCGTCCGCCGGGACGCGGTCGCGCGCGACGAACGCGTTGCCCCGCTGGACCGTGATGCGGCCCGGATGACCGTCCGGCAAAGGCGTGCCGATGTCGATGTTGTAGGCGTTCACCGTTTCGACGTCATAATGCGCGGACGGCGCGATCTCCGCACATTCCGTGCGCAGTACGTCCCGCAATGCGGGGCGAATGAAGTCGGGCAGCACGCAGCACCCGGTTTTGGCCAGCTCGGCGCGCGTGTGCGAAACGGCCGCGGCCCAGCCGGGGCCGTCCGGCTCGGCGAGCGGATGGCGTTCCGTGTCGGCCACCTGTGCGAGAGACTCCGCCGCGCCCATGACGTTCCTTCCGCGTCGCCGAACCCAAGACGGGTTTTAGCACAGTCCTTCCGGGAATTCATGGCCCGCCTTTCCGGGGCGGTTTGTCAGAATTCGATAAGCCCGGCCCGTGACCTGTGGATTCGAACGTTCCGCCGCGCGCGCCGCGAC
This sequence comes from Actinomadura sp. NAK00032, assembly GCF_013364275.1. Classification (NCBI taxonomy): domain Bacteria; kingdom Bacillati; phylum Actinomycetota; class Actinomycetes; order Streptosporangiales; family Thermomonosporaceae; genus Actinomadura; species Actinomadura sp. NAK00032. Next base: position 2,306,022 of record NZ_CP054932.1, read on the forward strand.
GGCGCCGGGTGTGTCCCATCTCACCCGCCGTGCGCGGCGGTGCCCCGCGGCGGGTAGGACCGGGGCACAGAGGGAGTGACAGGGGGAGCGACAGGGGGCGGTCGTGCAGACCTTTCTGCCGTACGCGGACTTCGCCGCCACGGCCCGGGCACTGGACCGGCGGCGGCTCGGCAAGCAGCGCGTCGAGACGATCCAGGTGCTGCGCGCGCTCACGGTGCCCGGTTACGGCTGGCGGCACCACCCGGCCGCGCTGATGTGGACGGGCTACGAGGAGGCGCTCGTCCGGTACGGCCTGGAGATGTGCGCCCGGTGGTGCGACCTCGGCCACGCCGACACCTGCGCCGCGACCCTGGCGGCCGACCTCGCCGGGGCACGGGGCGTGCGGGAGCCGCGCGGGCAGGAGCGGCTCGCCGCCGCGGGCGAGCTGCCGCCCTGGCTGGGCGACCCGGCGTTCCATCTGAGCCACCGCTCGGCGCTCGTCCGCAAGGACCCCGCCTTCTACGGGCCCGAGTTCCCCGGCGTCCCGGACGACCTGCCCTACGTCTGGCCCGACTCGGACCGGCGCCCCAGCGTGCAGGACGCGCCGCGGGGCGGCGGGGGCGGGCCTCATGGCGGGGACGAGGGCGGGTAGGTACCCCGCGACCGCACGGACGAGGGGTCCCGGAGGACGGTGAGCCGATGCTGAGGGAGCTGGTGGCGGAGAGCCACCTGATGTCCATGGAGCAGCTGCCGGGCGCGGCCGCCCGGCACGCCGCCGACGTGGGCCTGCACGACGTGGTGATCTACGTCTCCGACCTCCAGCAGAACGTCCTGCGGCTGCTGACCGGCAGGGGCCCGGACGCCGGTGCCGACCCCGGCGGCGAGATCCCGGAACTGAAGATCGAGGGCACCGTCGCGGGCCGGGCGTTCCAGACCATGGCATCGGTGGTCGGGCAGACCTTCGGCGACGGGACCTGCCACTACTGGCTGCCGATCCTCGACGGCACCGAGCGGCTCGGTGTGGTCCGGGCGACCATCCGCCGGGACGACCCGCGGGCCAGGGACGACGCCGACTACCTGGCCGGGATGATCGCGCTGATCGTCGTCAGCAAGGGCCCCTACAGCGACTCGTTCTCCCGGCTGGTGCGCACGCGGGAGATGACGGTGTCGGCGGAGATGCAGTGGCGGCTGCTGCCGCCGCTGACGTTCGCCAACGACCAGGTGGTGATCAGCGCGGCGCTGGAGCCCGCCTACAACCTCGGCGGCGACACCTTCGACTACGCGCTGGCGGGCGAGACCGTGCACTTCGGGGTCTTCGACGCCATGGGGCACGACACCACGGCGGGGCTGACCTCCAGCCTCGCCGTCGCCGCGTTCCGCAACCACCGGCTGCAGGGCGCCGACCTCCTGGGGGTCGGGCAGGGGATCGAGGAGGTGCTGGCCGAGCAGGACAGCAGCGGACGCTTCGTGACGTCCGTCCTGGGGGAGCTCGACCTGCGGTCCGGCGTGCTGTCCTGGGCGTCCTACGGGCATCCCCCGCCGGTGATCATCCGCAAGGGGCGCTGGGTGACCAGGCTCGAATGCCGCCCCGGCACGCCGCTCGGCACCGGCCTCGGCGTCGAGCCGGCGCTGTGCACCGAGCAGCTCGAACCGGGTGACCGCATCCTGCTCTACACCGACGGCATCGTGGAGGCCCGCGACCCGGGCAAGCGGGAGTTCGGGCTGGCCCGCTTCGTCGATTTCATCATCAAGCGGGAGGCCGACGGGCTGGCGGCACCGGAGACGTTGCGCCGCCTGATCCACAGCATCCTGGCGCACCACGCGGGGCGGCTGGACGACGACGCCACCGTCCTGCTCCTCGAATGGCACGGCTGGGGCGGGCGGCAGGCCGCGCTGCAGGCGATCCGGCAGACCTGAGCCGGCCGGCGGACCCGAGCTAGCCGGCTCCGAGGGCCGCCATCAGCATCGGGTACGCCTGGTGCAGGTCGCGCTGCCAGTACGGCCAGTCGTGCTGCCCGTCGAAGAAGCGCACGGTCACCGGGATGCCGAGGGCGCGCAGCCGGGCCGTGAACGCGCGCGCGTTGCCGTTCGCGGCGGCCTCCACCGGATCGGTGAACGGCAGCCCGCCGAGCGACCCCGCCCTTCCGTTGCCGCTCGCCACCCACAGCCGGACGCCGCGCAGCCGCCCGGCGATGTCCGTCGGATTGTGCGCACGCCAGATCGCCGCCTGGTCGTCGGGGTCGCCCCAGACGCGCCGCCAGTCGGTGCCGGGGCAGGCGAACGACGGTCCCCAGCCGGTCGAGTCGTCGCCCGGCTCGTGGCCGTGGAGGGTGTCCACGTACCCGCTGAACGACGCGGCGGCCCTGAACATGCCGGGGTGGCGGGCCGCGTACAGCATGGCGCCGAGACCGCCCATGGAATTGCCCGCGACCACCCGGGCGGTGCCGGCGCGGTAATCGCGTTCGAGAATGCGGCGGAGTTCGGTCAGGTGGAACGTCTCCCAGCGCGGGGAGCCGCCGCGCCCGTAGTTCCACCAGTCGGAGTAGTTGCCGCAGCGGCCGCCGTTCGGCATGACGACGATGGCGCCGCTGCCCGCGGTGAGCCGGGCGACGTCGGTGTCGCGCGTCCAGGCGGTGTAGTCGTCGACGCCGCCGTGCAGCAGCCACAGCGTGGGCCAGGTGCGGTGCGCGTCCCGCGACCAGCCGCGGGGGAGCAGGAGGCGGACCTTCTGCCGGCCGTCCATGGCCGGCGAGGCGATGGTCAGGTCCAGGGTGCGGGACGCGACGGACCGCTCGGCGACGACCCGCGCGCCGGTGGCGGAGGCGCCCGCGAGCACGGGGGAGGCGAGCACCAGGGAAGCGGCCGGCGGGAGTGCGGGGAGGAGCAGTGCGAAGGCCGCCGAGCATGCGGCGGGGGTGCTGCGGCGAAGCAATGGGGGCCTTCCGGAAACACCGGCGGGATGGGCCGGCCTTGGCGGGAAAGGGGAGCGCCGTGGTGCGGTCTTTTCTCTCCCTATACGTATTGGGTTCCCGTGCGCCGCCATTGTGAAGCGCCAATCAAAAACTGTATAAAATGCATTCTCCGAGGCCCGACGCGCGAGCGCCGGACGCCCGTCGCGGGCGTCCGGCGCTCGTCCGGGCGGGCTTAGGCGTCCGGCATCGGCTGGGGCGGGGGCCCCTGGACGTAGCGGACGGCCCACCGCACCAGCCGTCGCCCGACCCCGTACAGGATCAGCGCCACGCCGGCCAGCGGCAGGATCAGCAGGATGATCTGCAGCCCGGAGGTGACCAGTTCGAGCGCCCCGGCCCCGTGCGCCGCCTCGGCGCCGAGCCGCCGCATCATCATCCAGTCTTTGGCGACGAGCGCCGGGACCTGGCTGACGATGAGCCCGATCTGGAAGACCAGCAGCGGGATGACGGTCAGCACCCACACCGTGACGAAGACCTGCGGCCAGCGCTTGAGCTCGTCCAGCCGCGCGTCGGCGGGGCGGCGCAGCAGCGCCCGGCGCAGGATCGGCCCGATGTACTTGAACAGGTCGGGGATGCCGACCAGGTCGGACATGATGTAGTACCCGTCGAACCGGAGCGTCGGCAGGAGCTGCTGCATCATCTCCAGGTTGACGTAGAGGACGGCGACGAGCAGCGGCTCGAACCCCGTCTGCAGGTACGCCAGCGTCAGCCCCACCACGAAGATGGCGTTGAAGTACACCCCGGCGAGGTCGGCGCGCAGCCGGCCGGCCCGCCCGAGCCGGTACGACTCGGTGATGTCGGTGTAGAACGCGGGCCAGACCAGGTAGATCCCGCAGCCCATGACCCCCGGCCGGACGCCCCCGTACCGGCAGGCGGTGGCGTGCCCGACCTCGTGGAACGCGCACGACGCGATGCCGAGGGCGAGGATCAGCAGGATGCTGACCGGGTTCATGATCGCCGTGGTGATGGCGCCGGCCACCGAGTGGCTGGTGAGCAGCCACGCCTCGCTGACCGCGAACGCGACGAGCATCATGGCGATCGCGACCGGCCGGAACAGCCAGCAGAACAGCCCGCCGACGAACCAGGTGAACGACTCGGGCATGACCGCGACCCGCCACCGCAGCGCGAGCCACGGGTCGGCCTTCACGGGCGCGGGCGCCGTGCCGTCGCTGTAGGTGGTGACGCCGAGCGGGGCGAGCTTGCGGTCGGCGAGGTAGACGATCTGCTCGCCGGTGAGCTGGGCGCCGGCCTCCTCGGTGACGGCCGCGGCCACCCGGTCGAGCGCCTGCGCGACGTCCGCGCCGGCGAGGTCGCGGTGCTCGTGCAGCGCCTTGGCGACCAGGAACAGCAGCGGCGGCAGCCGGACGAGCTGGCCGTCCGGCAGCCGCACCAGCTGCGGCGGCTCCCGGTAGCCGGAGTTCTTGAACTCGCCGACCATCTCGGCGCCGTCGACGAGGGCGGGCAGGGTGAGGGCGGCGGGCCGCCCGCCGCCCGCCACGTCAGGGGTCGCGGGAGAGCCCATCAGTGGTGCTCGACCACGGTGGCCGGGACGCAGGTCATCGTGGAGTAGGCCGGCTGGGCGAACAGCCCGCTGCCGAGCAGCCCCGTGGTGCCCGAGGAGTACGTCGCCTGGCAGGCGTACATGACGACCGTGTCGCCGCCGGAGGACAGCGCGAGCCGGGGTGGCAGGACCTCGCCCGAGAGCTGGTCCAGATCGCTGTACGAAAGTTTCTGAGGGTTCATGGCTCCCTTTCGGGATCAGTCCGTTGACCGCATGTTCATCGAGGAAAAGGGGGAAGGGCTGGCGCGTGAACGCCAGCCCTTCCGGTGCGGGCCGAAACCCGCGGTGTCAGACCTGAGCTCAGCCGTTGAGCGCGGCGCTGGCCGGCGTGCAGATCTGCGAGTTGGCCGCCGGCGACGTCTGCCACAGGGTGAGGAGGCCCATCTGCGGCTGGTTGGAGTTGGCGGAGCACGAGCTGGTGGTCACCGTGTGACCGTCGTCGCCGCCGTTGTCGCCGTGGTTGGCGTTGAGGTTGAAGTTGTGGTTGTCGTCGTCGCCGCCACCGACGAGAAGGGTGGACAGCACGGCCCGCTCGGGCAGAACCTCGCCGGCCAGCTTGTCCAGCTCGGTGTAGCTGAAGGACTTCATGTGGTTCCTTTTCTTCCTTGTCACGCCCGGATCTCAAGGTGGATACCGGATGTCCCTTCCTCGCCACAGGGTCGCAGCGAGGTAGCTCTACGTATAGCACGTGTGACGGTCCGTGGCCAAGCGTGACGTGTCCAGCCGCTTCCGCGCGTCGTTTCGCGTACCGGCGCATGAGGCCGCCCTGCTGGGTAGGACGGGCTACGCCCGCACATGATCAGGAGGAGGACGGGAATGGCCGAAAGCAGCTTCAGCATCGACGTGGCGGCGATCCGGGAACGCGCCCGGCGCAAGATGACCGACGGGCCGGTGACGGCCGGCTACGGCAGGAGCGCCGAGGAGGTCATCGGGGTCCTCAACGACGTCCTCGCCACCGAGATCGTCTGCTGGATGCGCTACGCGCAGCACGCGATCAGCGCGACCGGGATCGACCGGGCGCAGGTCGCCGCGGAGTTCGCGGAGCACGCCGCGGAGGAGCGCGACCACGCGATGCGCGCCGCCGAGCGCATCAGCCAGCTCGGCGGCGACCCCGACTTCGACCCCGAGACCCTCGCCCGGCGCTCCCACACCACCTACGCGACGTTCGACGACGGCGACCTGCGCGGCATGCTGCAGGAGAACCTGGTCGCCGAGCGGATCGTCATCGAGTCCTACCAGGAGATCATCCGCTGGCTCGGCGACGGCGACGTCACGACGCGCCGCATCATGGAGGACATCCTCGCCGAGGAGGAGGAGCACGCCGACGACCTGATGGACCTGCTGGGCAACTGAGGGTTCACCCGGCGCACTCGGGTATGCGAGCCGCATGGAATTCGGATACTCGCTGCTCTGCGAGCAGACACCGCCCAAGCAGCTCATCAGCGACGGCGTGGAGGCCGAGGAGGCGGGCTTCGACTACGTCACCATCTCCGATCACTACTTCCCGTGGCTGGAGGACCAGGGGCACTCCGCCTACGCGTGGTCGGTGCTGGGCGCGCTCGCCCACGCGACCCACCGCGTGCCCCTGGTGACGCTGGTGACGTGCCCGACGATGCGCTACCACCCGGCCGTGGTGGCGCAGAAGGCCGCGACGATGGGCGTGCTGTCGGACGGCCGGTTCATCCTCGGCCTCGGCGCGGGGGAGAACCTGAACGAGCACGTCGTCGGGCGGGACTGGCCGCCGGTGGACGTCCGGCACGCGATGTTCGGCGAGGCCGTCGAGATCATCCGGCGGCTGTTCGGCGGCGGCTACGTCAACTACCGGGGCGAGCACTACCGGGTGGACTCGGCGAAGCTCTACGACCTGCCGGACCGGCCCGTCCCGATCGGGATGGCGGCGTTCGGCCCGCAGGCCGGGCGGCTCGCGGCCGAGCACGCCGACATCCTGATGTCCGACCAGCCCGTCGGCGACGTCGTCCGCCTCTTCGGCGAGCAGGGCGGGGCCGGCAAGCCCGTCTACGGCATGATCCCGGTCGCGTTCGGCGAGGACCGCGACGAGTGCGAGCGGCGCGCCCACCGGATCTGGCGGTTCTCGGCGCCGGCCTGGAAGGTGATGTCGGAGCTGCCGGGACCGGTGAACTTCGAGGCGGCGACGAAGACCGTCCGGCCGGAGGACGTCGTGGCGTCCGTCCCGTGCGGCGACGACGTCGGCGACTACGTCGAGGCCGTCCGGCAGTGGGCCGACGCGGGCTTCACGCACATCTCCTTCTGCCAGTCCGGCCCGGACCACCAGAAGGACTTCCGCACGTGGGCGGAGGCGGACCTGCTGCCCGCGCTCCGCGAACGCTTCGGCTGAGCCTCGGCCGCGCCCGAGACCGGACCCCTGACTTGGGGCTGCTAACGGACGTTCATTACACCGAGTTGCGGACGCCCTAAGGAAAAGAAAACAGAAGATCTCCGGCCGATCATTGACCGGCCGGAGAATCTTTCTTATGTTCTGGATAGAACGCGTTCTACTTGGAGTCGCAGGTGCCGCGCGACGAAGCGAGACGGCGCCCGGCTCCCGGCCCCCGGATCGGCGCCGCCACGCCCTTGGCCAGGGCGGGGCCGGCGTGCGAGGCGGCGGGCCTCCCACCCCGTATCGCCGGGTGCAGGCGCGACGCCCACCGTTCGAAATGAGGACTCCCTTGTCCCGCATCACGAAGCCGGCCGCGATCGCCTCGATCACGGCCGCGGCCGCCGTCGCCGTCGCCATGACCGCCACCCCCGCGCTGGCCTGGACGGCCGGCGACTTCACGGCCACCCTCAACGGGAACATGACCATCAACGCAGGGGTCTCGGCCACCTGCACCAGCTCGACCCTGTCCGGCACGATCGCCTCGGACGGCACGCTGTCCATCACCTCGGCGTCCGTCGGCGGCTGCGGCGTCACGGTCACGCCGCAGAACCTGCCGTGGAGCGGCAAGCTCGACGGCGGCGTCGCGACCATCAACGGGTTCGCGATGAGCGCCATCGGCTGCACCTACGGCGGCAACCTGTCGGGCACCTTCACCGGCTCCGACCTGCCGGTGACCGCCGCGTTCGCGAACCAGACCGTCCGCAAGACCAGCGGCTGGCTCTGCCCCGACCCCGCGACCGTGTCGGCGACGTACGACTTCGCCGCCTCCTGACCCGGCGGTGCGCGGCCGGCCCGACGTCACCGGCCGCGCACCGTGCCGCGCCGCGGCCCCGGCACCCCGCCGGGGCCGCGGCGCCCGGCCGCGTCCGTCGTCAGCGCAGCTCGTAGGCGCGGATGACCTCCTGGGTCACCGCGCTGCCCCGGGTGTCCTCGGCGGTGACCCGGAGGGAGACCGCACCCTTGCCGCGCAGCCGCGCGGCACCGCCCCGCACCGGGACGTCCGTCCACGTCGCACCGTCGTCGAAGGACGTCTGGAGCGACAGCCGCTGCAGCCGCGCGGCGGAGCCGTCCTGGTAGCCGGCGGCCAGCCGCAGCGTTCTAGAACGTGTTCTGTTACGCACATCCAGACGGGCGTCGTATTCCACCTGGAGAAGTGGCAGGACGGTCACGCCGGAGGTGTGCGCGGAACGGAACTTCCAGGACGTCCTGGTGCGCGTCGACAGCCTGGCCCATGGGGCGTTGTTGGCGAAGTCGTATTCGACGCGGTATTCGGCGTCGTCCGGCGTCGTCGTCAGCGTGCCGTTCGCGCGGTGCGGAGTCTGGGCGACGAGTTCCCCGTTCCGGTAAACGCGGAAATCGGTGGTGAATCCGTTCGGGAATGAACTGGAATAGGCGTTGGAGAAGTTGCGCGCGGCGTCCACCATCCCCACGTGGAGGCGGATCTGGTCGCCGGCGCGGGTGATCGGGTCCAGCGCGTTGATCCCGCCGGCGAGCGGTGCCCTGCCCCAGGAGTGCGCCTCGCGGTCGCGCGGCTCGTACGCCGACCACTTCGTCTCGCCGAGCACGAGGTGCGGCGTCTCCGGGCCGGGGAAGGCGTTGTTGTACGGCTGCTCCGGTGTGATCGCCATCGCCGACCACTGGGTCCGCGGGTCGGCCGAGACGTACTCCGCGCGCGTCCGGGGCGTGCCGGTGACCGGGCTGCTGTAGGCGATCGCGAACTCCTCCCACGGGCGCTTGCCGTAGCGCGCGAAGGACATGGCGCCGCTGCCGTGGTAGGCGCTGTCGACGCGTGCCAGGTCCCGCGTGCGGACGACATGGCCGAGGTCGCGGGGAATCCGTCCGGTCTCCGGGAGCACCAGGTCGTACTGGTACGGGCTGTCCGCGACGCCCTTGGCGGTCACCGTGGCGTGCCTCTGGCGCAGCAGGGCCAGGCCCTCCTCCCGGGACAGCCGCACGGTCGGGACCCGCAACTGGACCCCGTAGCCGCCGGGGTCGTCGTTCACCCCGGGCTCGTCGTTGTAGACGGCGACCATCCGGGCGCCCGCCTTGGCGGCCCTGGTGGACTGCTCGGCGACCGGCACGCCGTCCTTGCGCTCGACAAGAGCGAGGGCGCCGCGCAGACGGGCGCCGGGGTCGTCCCCGTCCGCGACCCGCATGCGGGCAGTGCCGTCCAGGCGGGGGAACTGGTCGGAGGTGTCGCTGAAGTAGCCGGCGGGATAGTACGAGGGGTGCAGGGAGCGCCCCCGCGCCCGCATGGTGACGGCCGGCGCCTCCAGCCGCCACCGCGTGTAGACCTCGAACGTGCCGGTGCGGACCTGCCGGGTCGGCTGCAGGAACACCCGCTGCTCCAGCGTCGCGCCGGCGTTCAGGTAGACGCCCTCGTCCACCGATGGACCGTTCGCGGGGCCGCGGGTCCACATCAGATGGCTGATCGCGCCGAGATTCGGCCTGGTCGCGTGGTCGGGCGTCCGGACGGTCACCTCCTCGGCCTTGCGCGCGTCCAGGACGATCTCGGTGTCCCCGGTGATGTCGATCTCCGGGTACCCCACGAGGCTGTAGTTGAGCGGCTTCCCGGGACCGGTGGCCGGCGCCCACGACGGCATCGTCTTGACGACGCCCATCACGGAGTACGTCCCCGGCCGGAGCCGTACGCAGTTCGAGTCGTTCCAGCGCTCGTCGGTGCACGGGCCGCCGGCGGAACCCGGCAGCGGCCGGTGCGCGTTGCCGAGCGCCGCGTCCTCGACGTTCACGAAGCCGACCGTGCCGGGCCCCGGCCGCCCGTCCCGTGCGATGCTCCGCACCCGCACGGTGACCAGGTCCTCCGCGGGCGCCGCCGAGCGCGCCGGGGCGGGACCGCGGCCCTCGTGCAGCGCCGTCACGTTGTAGCGCTCCGGGTCGTCGGTGAGCCGGTCGTCCGGGACGACGTACAGGTCCCCACCGCTGTGCCGCACCGAGAACGCGGGCGCGCGTCCCGGCGCGGGCTTCACCGTCGCGGCGCCGCCCGCGACGCGCACCGCGTCGCCGGTGGGCAGCGTGACGTCATAGGCTCCGGCGGCGGCGCGCAGCCCGGCCGCCGGCCCGGTGCCCGCCGCCGCGGGCGCCGCGAGCCCGAGGGCGCCGAGCGCCAGGGCCGCCGCGGTCTTCAGCCACATGGCCATCCCTCCCCAAGAAGTGGATCTTGATTGTCGGGCCGCCGCCCGGCGGCGATCCAGGGACGGCGGTGGCGGCTTCCGCCATGGCGGGAACCCGCCAAACGGCCAGGGAACCCCTACATTTAGGACGTGTCCGATTCGCGCCTGCTGGAGGGGCTCGGCGTGGCCGCCGCCGAGGAGTCGGCGTACCGCGCCCTGCTGCGGGAGGGACCGTCCACCCTCGCCGACCTCGCCGCGCGCCACGGCACGTCGGTCGCCGCCCTGCGCCGCCTCCTGCCCCGCCTGGAGGAGCTCGGCCTCGTGACCCGGCTCGCCGGCCGCCCGCTGCGCCTGCTCGCCACCCCGCCGCACGTCGCGGTGGAGGCCCTTGTCGCGAGCCGCCAGGAGGAGATCGCCCGCAGCCGCGCCGCGATCGGCCCGCTGCTCGCCGAGGCCGCCCCGCACCCCGAGGAGCTGGTCGAGGTCGTCAGCGGCCGCACCGCCGTGGCCCGCCGCTACATGCAACTGCTGCGCGGCGCCAGGGAGGAGCTGCGCGTCCTCGTCCAGCCGCCGTTCGCCACCGACGCCGCGCTCTCCGGCGCCGAGCAGGAGCGCACGATGCGCCGCGGCATCCGGGTGCGCGGCATCTACGGCGCCGAGGCGCTCGACCAGCCGCACGCCCTGGAGGAGATCCGCCGCGCCGCCGCGGCCGGCGAGGAGGCCCGCCTCGGCGCCGTCCCCATCAAGCTCGCCATCGCCGACTGCCGCACCGCGATGCTCCCGCTGACCTCCGAGCACGCCAGCAGCGTCGACAGCTCCCTCGTCGTCCACCCCTCGGCCCTGCTGGACGCCCTTGTCTCCCTCTTCGAGGCCCTGTGGCGCACCGGCCTCCCCCTCCCCGGCGGCGACGCCCCGGACGACGCCGTCCTCACCCTCCTCGCCGCGGGCCTCACCGACGAGGCCATCGCGCGCCGCCTCTCCATCAGCACCCGCACCGTCCAGCGCCGCGTCCGCGAACTGTGCGACCGCCTGGGCGCCCGCACCCGCTTCCAAGCCGGCGCCCTCTCCCTCCGCCCCCCAGACCACTGACCCCGAGCGGGGCCGGGGCGGACCTGAGGCCGCATGGACGGAGCGCAACAGCCAGAGGCCCAGCGGGGGCGCGGTGATCTCGCCGAGCGCGGACGCCGGGTCGGTGCGCAGGTCGGTGAGGATTCATGCCAGACCGCAGTGCGGGCAGGCGGGAGCGCCGGTTCGAGGTGGTCGGCGGCTTCCGCCGACCGTGAGGGCGCGGACGGTCTGGGTGCCCAGTTGGTCAGAGCGCGGGGCTGGGTAATCCTGCAAGAGGCGTCCGGCCAGCCAGCCGTGCAGGCGTGGGTGCGCGGTGGCGTTCCGGCCGGCGACGTGCAGCAGCACCGGCAGGGGTAAGCCCGGCGTGACCCACGACCACATCCGGACGACCTTCGCCGACGCCTCTGCGTAGGCTCGTCCCGTTGCCGTTGGGTCGCGCTCGGGAGGGGATGCGGGGATGGCGTTGCCGCGGGTTCCGGAGGGGATGTTCTCGTTCACCGCCACCGAGCGCGCCGACCTGCACACCGCGGTCATGTACGCGTTCGGGGAGGCGAACGAGCGGCTGGAGACGTCGCTGGCGTTCGATGAGGTGCGGGAGCGACTGCGGGACGCAGGGTTTTACGCGCCCGTGGACGACGCCCTGCTGACGCGCGCCTTGCAGCAACTCGTCAAATGGCAGTTGCTCGACGTCGTGCAGAACCATGCGGGTAGTTACGCGACGGCCGAGGAGTACGAGCGCAAGAACCTCCAGTACTCGCTGACGCAGCGGGGTGAGGCCGCGTTCGCCGGGGTGCAGCACGCGCTGGCCGTGCTCAGCTCGTCGGGCGCGTTGCAGACGGCCGTGCTGGACGCGATCGCAGACCGGCTCGGAGAGCTGGGCGAGCTGCTCAAGGACGACGATCCCGCCGTCAACCGGCGCATCTTCACCACGCTGCAGGAGTTGGAGGGCCATCTCGACGCGCTGCGGAACAACACCAAGTCGTTCAACGGCGAGCTGCAGCGGCTCATGCGCGCGGAAGGCGCCGACTTCGCCACCTTCAATGACGTCAAGAGCGCGACGGTCGCCTATCTCCAGGAGTTCGTCACCAATCTGGACATGCGCGCCGACGCCATTCACTCCACGCTCGGGGACGTGGAGGAACGCGGTGTCGGCGTCCTGCACGGCCGGGCGCTGGCGGGGGCGGAACTGCCGCCGGTACAAGGCGCCGACCCTGGGATCGCCTGGCTGGCCGCGCGGCAGGCGAAATGGGAAGGGCTGCGGCTGTGGTTCCGGCCCGCGGAGGGGACGCCGCGCGTCCGGCAGTTGCACGACGTGGCGCGCCGGGCGATCGTTTCGCTGCTGCAGGTGCTCGACCGGATCACCGAGTCGCGGCGGCGGTCGTCCGGCGCGGCGGCCGACTTCCGGACGCTCGCCCGCTGGTTCGCCAACGCGCCGTCCGAGGACGACGCCCACCGGCTGTGGGGGGCGGCGTTCGGGCTGGCGTCCGCGCGGCACGCGCATCTGGCCCACGGGGACGCCGAGCCCATCCCCACGGGGGCGAGCTGGGACGAGACCCCGCCGGTGGAGGTGTCGGCGCTGCTGCGCACCAGCGGACGCACCGAACGCGTGGGACGGACCGCCAAGGTGCGGGACGTCCGCGCGCTGCGCGCGGAGCGGCGGGAACGCGCGCGGCGCGAGCGGGCAGAGCTGGAGGCGGCCTGGCAGTGGCTCGCCACCGACGGCCCGGTCCGGCTGTCCTCGTTCGGGCGCGTCGAGCACGACACGCTGCGGCGGCTCCTGGACCTGGTCGGCCGGGCGCTCGCCGTGCGTCCCGGCGGCGACGGGCTGCGGCGGGCCGGCACGTCCGACGGCCGCATCGAGGTCCGGCTGTGGCCGCCGTCGGACGGCCGCGCCGCCGAGCTGCGCACGCCGCGCGGCCTGTTCCGCGGCCCCGACTACGTGGTCGACATCCGCTTCACGGCCGCCGGCCCGTCGCGGAAGGCGGCCGGCGCGTGAGCACGCTGGCGAACCAGCAGGCCCGGGAGGAGAAGGAGGAGGTGGCGCGGGCGATCCGGCTGCTGCTCGGACGGCCGCTGGTCTCGCTGCACACCGACCCCGACGGGTTCGACCTGATCCGGCGGCGCCACTCCGCCCTCGCCCGGTGGTTCGACTACTACTGCGGCTGGCGGCTGTTCATGGAGCCGCGCCTCGGCTACGCGCGGCTGGTCAAGGTCCGCGCGGACGCGGACCGGTCGCGGCCCGCGAGGCGGCGGCGGTCGACGCGGGCGCCGTTCGACCGGCGCAGGTACACGCTGCTGTGCCTGGTCGCGGCCGAGGCGCTCGCCGCGCCGGTGACGACGATCGGGATGCTCGCGCAGCGGGTCGTGCAGGCGGCCGGCGCCGAAGAGGGGATCATGCCCTTCGACCCGGTGCGCGGCGAGGAGCGGGCCGCGTTCGTGGACGCGCTGAAGCTGCTGGAGCACTACGGCGCGGTGACGGCCGTCGACGGCGCGACGGACGCCTTCCTCGACAGCGCCGAGGCCAAGGTGCTGTACCGGGTCGACGCGACCCGCGTGATGCGGCTCCTTGCCGCTCCGGTCGCCCCGTCGCGGCTGGCCGGTACCGACTGGCCCGACCTCGGACGGCTGGCGGTCGAGCGCAGGTACGGATCCGAGGAGCCCACGGAGACGCAGAAGAACCTGTGGGCCAGGCACTCCCTGCTGCGCAGGCTGCTGGACGACCCCGTCGTCTACCGGGCGGATCTGTCTCCGGCCGAGATCGCCTACGCGGGCTCCCTGACCGGGCGGCAGATCCTCCGCCGTGCGGCGGAGGAGGCCGGGCTGGAACTCGAAGAGCGGGCCGAGGGCTACCTGCTGGTCGACACCGACGCCATCGCCACCGACTCGAAGTTCCCCGACGACGGGAGCCACGCGAAGGTGGCGGCGCTCCTCCTGCTCGACCGCCTGGTCAAGGACGGGGAGTCGTCCCGTGCGGCGCTGGTGGAGGAGGCGGCGCGGCTCCTGGAGCGCCGCCCGCGCTGGGCGATGGCCTACCAGTCCGAGGGCGGCGCCGCACGGCTGGTCGACGACGCGCTCTCCGTCCTGTACGGGTTCGCGCTCGCGAGACCACGGGACGGCCTCGTCCAGGTGCTGCCCGCGGCACACCGCTACAGCGTCATCAGAGAGGAGTCTCCGTGACCGTCACCGCGCTCGTCCCGGCGGAGAAGGAGGAGACCGCGGCGCGCTGGCGGCCCGTCCGGGCCGGCATCCTCAACATCTGGCGCTACTACGACGAGGTCCTCGAATTCCATAAGGGACGGCTCCTGCTGCGCGGTCCCAACGGCAGCGGAAAGAGCAAGGCCCTGGAACTGCTCCTGCCCTACCTGCTGGACGCCAGCCTCAAGCCGAGCCGCCTGTCGACGTTCGGCGGCAGCGAGCGGACCATGCACTGGAACCTCATGGGCGACGGCCACACCGGCAAGACCCGCGTCGGGTACGTGTGGCTCGAATTCGCGCACGGTTCCCGCTGGTTCACGTGCGGGGCCCGCCTCCAGGCCACGGCCAACACCAGGAACGTCGCGGTCGCCTACTTCAGCACCGCGCAGCGCGTCGGAATCCCGGGCGGGCTGAGCCTGACCGGCGCCGGCGGCCAGCCCCTCACCCGGGCGCACCTCGGCGACGCCATCGGCGCGTACGGCAAGGTCCACGACTCGGCGGAGGAGTACCGCACGGCCGTCCGGCGGACGCTCTTCGGCGGGCTGACCGAGCAACGCTACGATTCGCTGCTCACCGCGCTGCGGCAGCTCCGCACGCCGAAGCTGTCGGAGCGGCTCGACCCCGGCCTGCTCTCGGACCTGCTGTCCAGCGCGCTTCCGCCGCTCGGCGAGGGGGAGATCCACGAGATCGCGGAGGGCTTCGAGCGGCTGGACCGGCAGCGCGAGGAACTGCGGCGGCTGGACGAGCACGTCCAGGAGGCCGGCCGCCTCGCCGCCCGCCAGCGCACCTACGCCCAGCGCGTCCTGCGCGCCGCCGCGGCCCGGCTCGTCTCGGCGACCAGCACCATGGACGGCCTCACCGCCAGGGCCCGCACCGGCCGTGAGGAGCACGAGAGGGCGTCTCGGGAACGCGACGAGACGGCCGGGCGGCTGGCGGAGGACGAGGCGCGGGGTCGCGCACTCGCCGCCCGCATCGACGGCCTCAAGGAGAGCGACGCCTACCGCGCCGGCCACGAGCTGGCCGACCTCCGCGAACGAGTGCGCGCCGCGGGCAAGGCGGCGGATCAGGCGCGGCGGACCGCGGACAAGCACGCCGCGGACGCCCAGCGGCGCGGGGAAGAGGCCGAGCAGGCGCAGGCGGAGGCGGCGACGCAGCGCTCTCTCACCGGCCGAGCACTGGCCGACACGCGCCGCGCGGCCGACCGCGCCGGGCTTGCCGCCGTCCACGAAGAGGCCCTTGCGGCCGCCGCCGAGGAAACGGCGGACGGCGTCCACCGGGCGCGCGGCCTGCTGCGAGCGGCGGTGCGCAGCCGCGAGGACCAGATCGGCGCGCTGCGTGCGGCGATCCAGCGGCACCGCGCGGCCGTGGAACGCCGCGACGACGCGCTGTCCGAGCGCGACCAGAACCGGGCGCGGCTGGACGAGGCCGTCACGCTGCGCGACGGGGCCCGGCGGCGGCACGAGCAGGAACGGGACCGGCTCGCCGAAGCGCTCGACGGCTGGGCGCGCGGCTGCGTCCAGCTCGCGGCGCTTGACGCCGAGGCGCTGGTGGGCGCCGTGGAGGACGAGCGCGAATGCGATGAGCTGGTGTTCGCCGCCCGTACGGACGCCGTCGACCGGTTCGCCGCGGACGAGGCCGGGTGGCGGGCTCGGCGGGCCGGCGTGCTGGAGAAGCTGGCCGCCGGGCGGCGGCGGCGCGCGGACCTCGCCGCCCAGACCGCCGTCGAACCGGACGCACCGGGGACACGCCCCGCCGACCGGGCGGGACGGCCGGGCGGCCCGCTCTGGCGCCTGGTCGCCTTCGCCCCCGGTGTCGCGCCCGCCGCGCAGGCCGGCGTCGAGGCCGCGCTCCAGGCGGCCGGGCTGCTGGACGCCTGGGTCCTGCCCGACGGGGCCCTCCTCCACGAGGAGCACGACGCCTTCGCCACGGCGCTGCTCGCCCGTCCCGCGCCGGGGACCAGCCTCGCCGAGGTCCTGGTCGCCGAGCCCGGGAGCCCGGTGCCGGCGGAGGTGCTGCACGCCGTCCTGTCCGGTGTCGCCTGCGCGCCGAGCGCTCTGGAGACCGACCACCCCGCTGTGGCCGGGATGGACGGGTCCTGGCGGCTCGGTACCCTCACCGGCCGCTGGACCAAACCGGAGCCCGCGTTCATCGGTGCCACCGCCCGGGAGCGCGCCCGGCGCCGCCGCATCGCCGCACTCGACGCGGAGATCGGCGCCCTGGAGGCGGAGGAGGCGGCCTGCGACGAGGGGCTCGGGCAGGTCGGTGCCGCCCGCGCCGCACTCGACGCCGAGCTGGGGGACCGCCCGCCGTACCAGCCGCTCGGCGCCGCGTCCGGCGCCCTGGACGCCGCCGAGCGCGCGCTCGCCCAGCGCGGCGACGAGCTGAAGCGCGCCGAGGAACGGCTGCGCGGGCGGGAGTCGGCCGCCTCCACCGCGTTGCGCGCCCTCACCGCGCTCGGCGCCGAGAACGGCCTGCCGGTCGGCGAACCGGCGCTGGACGCACTGGCCGGCGCGGTCCGCGATTTCCGCGACAACGGGCAGGTGTGGCTCCAGCACTGCGACGCGCTCCGGTCCGCCGGAACGCGCGCCGCCGCCGCGGCCCGGACGGCCGGCGACTACGAGGCGACCGCGGCCGAGTCCGCGGAACGCGCCCGGGACAACGCCGAGGAGGCCGCCGAGACGAGCGAGAAGCTCGCGGCCATCGACGCCTCGATCGGCGTCGAGCACCGGCAGGTGCTGGAGAACCTGCGGAAGGCCAAGGACGAGGCCGCGGAGTGCGAGACCCGGTGCCGGACGCTCCGCCGCGCCCTGCTCGAACTGGAGAAGCGCCTCGGCCGCCTGGAAGAGGCCGTCGGCGTCGCGGAGCGGGCGCGGGACGACGCGGTCGCCGCCCGGGACCAGGCCGCGGCCCGGTTCCGTCATCTGGTCACCGGCCACCTGGCCGACGACGCCGGGCTCGATGCTCGGCTCGACCCGGACAGAGGAGTGAAGGCCACGCTGGAAGGCGCACGCTCGGTCGCCGCGTCCCTGGATCGGACGCGGACGCCGTACGAGCCGAAGAACGTCCGGGACGCCGAGGACCGGCTGTCGGAGGCGATGCACCGCGCGCGGGACGTCCTGGCCGATCAGGCCGACCTCGAACTCGCCCCGGACGAGGACGTCAAGGTCCTCACCGCGACCATGAACGGGATGCGGGTCGGCGCGGCCGAGCTGAGCACCGCGCTTCGCGCGGAACGCGACCGGCGGCGCCAGGACATCACCGACAAGGAACGCGACCTGTTCGACCGGACGCTCGCGGGCGACACGCGCAGGCACCTCGCCGACCGCATCCGGCAGGCCACGGAGCTCGTGGACGGCATGAACCGCCGTCTGGAGCGGGTGCGGACGGCCTCGCGGGTCGCGGTACGGCTGGTCTGGCAGGTCGATCCGCAGCAGAGCGCCGGGATACGCGCGGCGCGCGACCTGCTGCTCCGCGACCCGGCACGGCTGAGCGGTGCCGACCGGGAGGCGCTCTACCGGTTCTTCCGCGACCGCGTGGAGGAGGCGCGGGCCGCGAACACCGCGGCGAGCTGGGAGGAGCAGCTCATGGAGGTCCTCGACTACACCGCCTGGCACCGGTTCACCGTCCGGCTCGAACGCGGGGACGGCAAGGGCTGGCAGGACCTCACCCGCAAGCTCCACGGCGCGCTGTCGGGCGGGGAGAAGGCGATCGCGCTGCACCTGCCCCTGTTCGCCGCAGTCGCCGCGCACTACCAGACCGACCCCCGGTGCCCGCGCTTCATCCTCCTCGACGAGGTGTTCGTCGGCGTGGACACCACGAACCGCGGCCAGGTCTTCGACCTCCTGGTGAACCTGGAGCTCGACATGGTGCTCACCTCGGACCACGAGTGGTGCGACTACCGGGAGCTGGACGGCATCGCCATCCACCAGCTCATCACCGGCGCCGACGGGGACGGCGACAACGCCGTCACGACGGCGCGGTTCATCTGGAACGGCCACCGGACCGAGGCCGTCGAGGAGGGCGTCGCGGAATGAGCGTCCCCGACCGGTTGCGCGACGCCGACCTGCGGCCGCTGTGGACAGAGCTGCACAAGCGGTTCTCCACCGGTGCGGCGGTCGCCCGGATCACGATCAAGGACCTGGACGGCGGCCAGCGCGCGGCCCTGGCCGACCTGCTGGGCATGGACCGCTATCCGGGCTCCACGGTCACCGTCCCGGTGGCCCGGCTGGACGGTGTCCTGCGAGAACTCACCGGCTCGGACAGCAGGGCGGTCACGGAGTCCGTCCTCGGGCCGATCGGCGACCGGGCGCGCGAAAGGAGGGAACGGGAGCGCGAGCGGAGCGCCCTCTGGGAGTGGCTCGCGGCGCATCCGGTGGTCCGCGGAGAACCGGAACTGGCCCGGTGGGTCGACGACGTCCGCCGGCAAGGGCTCGTCATGGGCTCCGTGCCGTCCACTCGCACTCTTCTTGTGCGGGCGTTGAAAGTGCTCGCCGCGCTGCCGTCGGACGGCAGGCCGCTGCAGTCCTTCGCGACCGGCCTGTTCGGCGACTCGCACGCGCTGGACGACGGCGGACGGCTGTCCGGGCTCGTCCTGCGCGCCCAGGCGATCCGGTACGGGATCGAGCCGCCCGCGGAAGCGTCCGACCGCAGGGCGCTGTGGGAGCGTTCGGGCGTGGCGTCCGACACGCTGTCCACGACCGTTCTCGTCGCGGGGTTGAGACCGGCCGGCGACGGCGTCCTCGCCCGGACGCTCCGGATGTGGGCGGACGCGGGCCACGCCACGCCGGTGACCCTGGAGCAACTGCGCGACTCGTCCGGCCTTCGCGTGGACGTGCCGGTCGTGTGGGTGACCGAGAACCCCACCGTCCTCGCGCTGGCCGTCCGGCGTTTCGGAGCCCGGTGCCCGCCGCTGATGTGCTCGTCGGGCTGGCCGAACAGCGCCGTCATCAGGCTGCTGCGCGCGCTCGGCGAGTCCGGCGCCGCGCTGCGCTACCACGGCGACTTCGACGGCGAGGGCCTGCGGATCGCCGCGCACGTGATGGCCAAGACCGGGGCCGTGCCGTGGCGCATGTCGTCCGGCGACTACCTCGCCGCGTTGGACGGCGCGGAGGAGGGCGCCCTCCCGGCTCCCGGCAGGGTCGGCGAGGCTCCCTGGGACCCGGAACTGGCCCTCAACATGGGAGAGCGCCG
This sequence comes from Actinomadura sp. NAK00032, assembly GCF_013364275.1. Taxonomy (NCBI): domain Bacteria; kingdom Bacillati; phylum Actinomycetota; class Actinomycetes; order Streptosporangiales; family Thermomonosporaceae; genus Actinomadura; species Actinomadura sp. NAK00032. The sequence continues at coordinate 2,325,513 of NZ_CP054932.1, forward strand.
CGCGGCCGTCCTAGAGGAGAAGGTCGCCGACGTGCTGCTCGGGGATCTTTCTGGGGCGATAACTACGTGTATCTGACCGACTACCCGACGGGGTGGTTGGGAAGGGTTCTTCGCGGTTGCTGTCCCGGATGTGCGGAGGCGTTGCGGTCATGAGTGAGCTGTCGACACTGCCGACCACGGTCGTGCGGCCCGGGGACAAGAGGTATCCGGCGCTGTGTCGAGGGTTCAACCAGCGGTGGATCGCGGCGCCCGAGTACGTGCGGCTGGTGCGGACGCCGGAGGAGGCGCGGGCGGCGCTGGCCGAGGCGGTGCGGGAGGCGCCGGACGACCCGGGGCGGGCGCGGATCGCGGTGCGGAGCGGCGGGCACTGCTACGAGGACTTCGTGTGCGGCGCGGACGTGCGGGCCATCCTGGACGTGAGCCCCATGTGCGGCGTGTCCTACGACGAGGCCATGAAGGCGTACTGCGTCGGGGCCGGGGCGACGAACGGGCACGTCTACAGCCGGCTGTACCCGCTCACCGGGAAGGTGCTGCCGGGCGGTTCGTGCTTCTCCGTGGGGCTGGGCGGCCACATTCCGGCGGGCGGGTTCGGGGTGCTGTCGCGGCAGCACGGGCTGACCGTCGACTACCTCTACGCGGTGGAGGCGGCGGTGGTGGACGCGGAGAAGAACGTCCGGCTGGTGGTGGCGCGGCGCGACGATCCCGACCCGCGGCTGCGCCAGTTGTGGTGGGCGCACACCGGAGGCGGCGGCGGGAACTTCGGCGTGGCCACCCGGTTCTGGTTCCGGGGGCTGCCGCAGCCGCCCGAGCGGGTGCTGCTGACCGCTCTGGCCTGGGACTGGGAGGGCTTCACCGAGGACGACTTCGGCGCGCTGGTGACGGCGTTCGGGGAGTACTTCCGCGACCACCAGGACCCGTCGGCGGCGGCCGGGAAGCTGTTCGCGATGCTCAAGCTCAACCATGTCGGCAACGGGCAACTCGGGCTGCTCGCCCAGGTGGACGCGGACGACCCCGACGGGCCGCGGGCGATGGCCGACTTCGTCACGGCCCTCGGCGGTCGGGTCCGGCCGCCCGCGACGAAGATGCGGTCGGTGATGGGCGAGCACCTCGTCCACCTGGACATTCCGCGGACGATGCCCTGGCTGACCGCCGCGCGGGCGCTGAACTCCGGCGGCGACAATCGGTGCGGCAAACACAAGTCCGCCTATCTGCGGAAACCTTTCAGCGACCGGCAGATCGCCGCGATGTGGGCTTATCTCGGCGACGGGGCCGGCTATGCCGGCCCGCGGGCGCTCATCCAGGTCGACTCGTACGGCGGTGCCGTCAACAGGCCGCTGCACCCCACCGCGGTGCGGCAGCGCGACTCGATTCTGAAACTGCAATTCCAGGTCTACTGGGCGGAGCAGGACCCCCGCGAGGACGCCCACATCGGCTGGATACGCGACGCCTACAGGGCGGTGTTCGAGGAGACCGGCGGCGTGCCCGTGGCGGACGGCGAGCGCACCGACGGCTGCTACATCGGGTATCCGGACGCCGATCTCGGTGATCACCGCTGGAACGCGTCGGGGCAGTCGTGGGAGACGCTCTACTACAAGGACGCCTACCCGGAACTCCAGGACGCCAAGCGGTACTGGGACCCGGGCGAGGTGTTCCGGCACGCCCAGTCGATCCGGCCCGGAACGGGGGAGTGACCCCGGTCACGTCACGGAAAGCGAGGGGCCGCCGCGCCTTCTGTCTCGCCTTTATTGCATTTACTGCCAATACTTGCGGCTGTGACTGCCGGGACAGTAGTTTCTTCGGACGAAGCAGAGCGTCGGGCCCGGGGGGCCTGAGCGGCTGGGGAGTCCATGAAGAAGCGTACCGACCGCAAGATCGCCATCGCGGGCACCGCGGCCGCCGCCGTGCTGCTGCCGACCGTCATGGTCGGCCTCGCGCAGGCCGGCATCGGCGTGCCGACGGGCCGGTCGGAGGCGTCGGGCGACTCCCAGCCGATCCCCTCGTTCGGGCCGCCGACGCAGCAGGCGCCGGCGACCTCGGCGTCGCCGAGCAAGTCGCCGAAGGCCGCGAAGCTGCCGAGCGTGCCGCTGAACAGCAACCCGTTCAAGACGGGCGGCGGCAAGCCCGCCGGCGGCGACCCCGACACCGACCGCCGCAGCCACGGCAAGAAGCCGCACCTGCCGCCCGGCGCCGGGAGCAGCAAGTACGCCAAGGCCCCGGACGGCGCCGCGATCACCAAGGTGTCGAAGGTCAGGGCGCGGCAGTACGACATCACGATCGCCTCGCCGGCGCTCGGCGCGGCCGTGAAGACCCGGATCATGGTCCCCAAGGGCTGGAAGTCCACCGCCAAGCGGACCTGGCCGACCGTGTACGCCTACCACGGCGGCAACAACACCTACCTGTCCTGGACGCGGGACTCCAACATCGAAGAGGTCGTCGGCCCCTACGACGCGATCGTCGTGATGCCCGACGGCGGTTGGAACGGCTCCTACACGAACTGGTGGAACGGCGGCAAGGGCGGCATCCCCGAGTGGGAGAGGTTCCACATCCAGGAAGTCATCCCGCTGATGGAGCGCAACTTCCGCGCCGGGACGTCGCGCGCGGCGATCGGCCTGTCGTCCGGCGGGCAGGGGGCGATCACCTACGCCGAGCGGCACGCCGGGATGTTCAAGTACGCCGCGTCCTACAGCGGCGCCCTCAACATCACCGCGCCGGGCATGCCGGCCATCCTGACGTCCATGAACCGGGAGGCGGGCACCGCCATCTGGGGCGACCCGATCATCGCGCGGGCGAACTGGCGGGCGCACGACGCGACCGTCAACGTGGCCAAGCTGAAGGGCATCGGCGTCTACGTCTCCTGCGGCGACGGCCGGCCCGGCCCCTTCGACAACCCGAACGCCGGGCCGCTCGACGGCGGCCGGGTCGGCGAGCAGCTCGCCGGGACGATGAACGAGAACTTCGTCGCCGCGGCGAAGCGCGCGGGCGTCCCGATCACCGCGAACCTCTACGGGCCCGGCATGCACAACTGGAAGTACTGGAAGCGCGAGCTGGTCAGGAGCTGGCCGGGCATCGCCGCCGCCATCGGCGCCCGCAAGTCCTGACCGGCGGCCGCGGCGCGGCTCTTTTCCGCGGGCCCTCTTGCCCGACCGTAATGCCTGACCGTAATGCCTGACCGCTCGGAATCGCCGAAACACGAGCGGTGAGCGCCCTTCCCTGTGACCATGGGGACATGAGGGGTAGTGATGGAGCGGCCCTCGCCGGCCTTCTCCCGCTCGCGCCGCCGCCGCCGGTGCCGGTGCGCGGAGCGGCGCGGCTCGGCGAGGTGCGCGCCCGGCTGGCGTATCCCGCGGTGCGCTGGTGCGGCGCCACGTACGGGGTGATGGAGCGGGTACCCGGCGGCTGGATGATGTCCGGAATGGAGCGGGCGACCCCGCAGGACGCCCGCGACTCCCTCGGCTGGTGGTTCGGCCGCCTGGCCGGTGACCCCGGCGTGCCCGCGGCGGCCCGCGCGGCCTACCGGCGCGGCGCCGGCCGGCTCGACCGCGACCGGCCGGACGAGCTGACCGTCGCCGGGCGGGTGTTCCGGGTGGTGCGCGCCGACCGGTTCTGCCGGTGCGGCCCCGACGGTCCGGAACCGCCCCGCCCCGGCGATCCCGACGTGCTCCCCGAGCCGCGCACCCGCCGCGACGCCGGCCGGTTCGACCACGGCCTGCTCCCGGACGCGCCCGGGCCGGGGCCCGCGGCGCCGCCCGGGGACGCGTGGGTCCCCGCCGGGCCCGCGGTGCCGCCCGAACTGGCCAGGGACGCGCGCCGCGCGCTCGCCAGCCACCCCCGGGCCGTCCGGCTGCCGACCCGCTTCACCGTCGCCGAACCGGGCGACGGACCCCCGGCCCTGCAGGGGCCGTTCCTGCACAGCCCCGCCGCCGTGCGCGAGCACCTGGCCTCCTACTTCGACCTCGTCGTGCCGCTGCTGGACGGGCCGTCCCCCGGCGACGTCGCCGCCTTCCGGGCGGCGGCGAGGCTGCTGCGCGACGGCACGCGGCGCACCGAGATCGGCGTCCGCGGCCGCCGCTTCCGGGTGGCCCGCGTCGAGTACGTCGTGCGCCGCGGCCCGGACGGCCCCGAGCCGCCCCGGCCGTCCGAGCGCGACCTGGAGGAGCCCGTCACCGGACGGCCCCCGCGCTGACCCGGCGGCCGCGCTGACCCGGCGGCCGTGCTGACCCGCCGGCCGCGCCGCCCCGGCGTCCGGGCGGCGCGGGGGAGGGGTAGCGTGGCCGGCGATGAAGGGATTCGCGCGGCGGGAGTTCCAGCTCGTCCTGCTCCGCCGCATGGCCGACTACCAGCCCGGCATGGTCGAGGACGCGGTGCGCGCGCTCGGCGCGTCCCGCACCGAGATGCGGGAGGCCAACGCCCGCTGGCAGCGCGTCCTGCGGTCCCGGACGTTCCCGCGCGGCCGGCGCCGCTACGAGGCCGTCCTCGGCCCGCCCGCCGGGACCGCGGAGCGGCGTGTCGGCGACGTCGCCTGCGCGACCGCGTGGTGGCCGCCGCTGCCGCTGTGGCCGGGGCTCCGCTTCGAGATCATGATGGCGCCGGACGGCTCGGTCGTGCAGGAGTGGCTCGTCCGGGACGACGCCGCCCCCGTGCCGCGGCTCGCCGGCGTCGACGACCTCGTCCCCTGGTCGTGCGTGGTGGGCGACGTCGACGCGCGGTTCGGCGCGGTGGCCCACCAGGACGGCGACGCGCCGAGCCGCTGGCACGCGACCATCACGCTGCCGGACGGCGACCGGTATGTCGCCCATTTCGTGTGGGGTCTCCTCCAGACGGTGGTGAGCGCCTGAGACCGCTTTGAGCGATCTTGGCGATTCCGGACAGCGCAGATTGCGCGCGCCTCCCTACGGTGGTGGCATGCGAGCTGTCAGGGTCCGGCGATGCCCGAGGTGACCTCCTACGCCCCGGGCTTCCCGACCTGGGCGGAGCTGGCCAGCCCCGACCCGGACACCTCCAGGCGGTTCTACTGCGAGCTGTTCGGCTGGCACTCCTACACGCTGACCGTCGACATCGGCGACTACGAGATCTTCACCCTCGGCGGCCTCCAGGGGCCGGAGGTCGGCGGGATGCAGTCCCTCGCCGACGACTCGCTGCCCTCGTCCTGGACGTGCTACTTCCGCAGCGACGACGTCGAGGCGTCGGTGGAGGCCGTGCAGTCGGCGGGCGGCCTGGTCCTGGTGGAGCCGACCGACATCGCCAACCTCGGGCGGATGGCGCTGTGCTCGGACCCGGAGGGCGCCGACTTCGCCTTCTGGTACCCCTACGACCTGCAAGGCGCCGGGGTGCAGGACGAGCCGTCCGCGATGTGCTGGGTGGAGCTGGCGTCCCGCGACATCGCGCAGGCCCGCCGCTTCTACGGCGAGGTCTTCGGCTGGAGGCCCGTGGAACGCGATTACTACACCGCCGGCTACACCGACTGGAAGGTCGGCGAGTGGTCCGTCGCGGGCCTGGTGCCGATGGGGCAGCACTGGCCGCCCGACTACCCGCCCCACTGGATCCCCTACTACTGGGTGGCCGACTGCGACGCGGCGGCGGCCAAGGCCGCCGAGCTGGGCGGCCGGGTCCGGGTGCCGCCGAGCGACATCTCGCTGGGCCGCTTCTCCATCATCACCGACCCGACCGGCGCCCGGCTGGCCTTCATCGCCCCGACCGTCCGCGACGTCACCGAGACCCGGACCCGTCCCTGACCCCGAGGCCCCCGGCCCGCGCCTCAGCCCGCGCCTCTGTCCGCACCTCAGCCTGTGCCTCTGTCCGCGCCTCAGCCCGCGTCGGGGGCGTGCAGCCGGCCGAGGAGCATCAGCACCAGCTCGTCGATGACCTCGTCGAGGGTGGCGTCGACCCAGCCGGCGCTCCAGTCGTGAAGGAGGCCGTTGATGCTGCCGATGAAGGCGGTCGCGGCGATCCGGTAGTCGCGGTCGGCGATCTCGCCGCGCGCGGCGGCGGCCGCCGCCTCCGCGCAGAGGAAGTCGACCCAGCGGGAGCGGCGGGTGAGGCGCTGGCGGTCCAGCCGGGGACTGACCCCGACGATCTCGACGAACGCGATCCGGATGCGGGCCCGGTCGGCGGTGATGGCGGCGGCGTAGGCGCGAAAGAGTCGGGCCGTGCGCTCGGCGAGGCCGAGGCCCTCGACGGACGGCAGCGCGGCGACGACGTCCCGCTCGGCGGTGTCGTTGACCTCCAGGTGCAGCTCGGCGAGCAGGTCCTCCAGGGTGCGGAACTCCTCGTAGAACTGGCGGGTGGAGAGCCCGGCGGCCTCGCTCAGCGCGGCGACCGTGGTGCCGCGGTAGCCGGGGCCGCGGCCGAACATCTCCAGCCCGGCGTCCAGGAACCGGCGGTGCCGCTCGGCGCGCCGGTCGGCCGCGGACCTGCCGCCGTACCGGCCGGTCGGACTCGCCCGCCTGCCCGCCACCTCGTCCCTCCCCGCCACCTCGTCTCTCCCCGCGACCTCGTCCCTCCCCGCCACCTCGTCCCTCCCCGTCACTCGGATCGCATTTTCCCTCATCTTGGGTCTTGTGTCGCACATCACCCTGCATTACTGTCCAGTAACCAAGTCGGAAGACGGCCGTTTTCACACTGGAGACCCCCACCCCGCTGGAGGACGCGATGCCTTCCCGACGTCTCCGAAGACGAACCGCACTGCTCGGCTGCGCCGTGCTCGCGGCGACCGCGATGTCCGGCGCGCCGCCCGCGCAGGCCCGGCCCGCCGGGGCGCCCGCCGGAGCCGCCGCGCTGCGCGACGTGATGGCCGTCGGCAACGGCCAGGGCGGCACCGTCAGCTTCATCGACACCGCGACCTACCGGAACCTCGGCTCCATCGACGTCGTCCCGGACCTGCAAGAGCGCCTGGACGCGATGAACATCGTCGAGCGGATCGGCTACGAGGCCGTCAACGCCGCGCAGGGATACCGCAAGCTCGTCGACGACATGGCCGTCTCCCCTGACGGCACGACCCTCTACATCTCACGCGGCGTGCTGTCGGACGCCGTCGCGTTCGACATCGCCACCAAGAAGATGCTGTGGCGGCACAAGACCGAGGGCTTCAAGGCCGACCACGCGGCGCTCTCGGCGGACGGGAAGCAGTTCGTCGTCTCGGCCACCACCGCGAGCAAGGCCGAGGTCATCGACACCGCCACCGGGAAGCTCCAGACCAGCTTCGCCACCGGCACCTACCCGCACGCGAACGACTACTCGCCCGACGGGACGGTCCTCTACAACTCCAGCATCGGCATCACCTCGCTGCCGAAGCTGCTGAACGGGCTGAAGGGTTCGAGGGCCGTGACGGCGGTGGACGCGCAGACGTTCAAGCCGCTGCGCACCTACACCTTCGAGTACGGGATCCGCCCTGCGGTGTTCACCCGCGACAACAGGACGATGTACGCGCAGCTGTCCTACCTCAACGGGTTCATCGAGTACGACCTGGCGGCCGGTAAGACCACCCGGACGGTGAACATGCCGTTCAGCGACAAGGCCGCGAAGATGAAGCCGGACGACTACCCGCAGAACTCCGCGCACCACGGCATGGCGATGAACGCCGACGAGACCAAGCTGTGCATGGCCGGGACGATCGACGACTACGTCTCCATCGTCTCCCGGCCCGGCCTGACCGCGGACGGGACCGTCCACTACCCCACCGACGCGCTGCCGTACTGGACGCAGACGAGCCCCAACGGCCACGACTGCTTCGTCTCGCTCGCCGAGGACGACCAGATCTCCGTCGTCGACTACCGCACCGCCAAGGAGGTCGCCCGCATCGACGTCGGCCGCTTCCCGCAGCGGGAGCGGGCCGCCAAGCTGACCCCGGCGGCCATCGCCGCCCTGGACCCCGCCAAGGGCTGACCCGCGCGGGCCCGCCATGGGCCCGCTCCGAGACCGGCCGCCGCGCGCCCCGCCGCCACCCACATCCCGGCGGGGCCGCGCGGCGGCCCATGATTGGGCGCGCGGGCGCGGGGAACCGCCATGCGGTGCCGACCGGAGGACTTCGAAGCCGGCTGCTGCCCTTCGCGGGGCGCCGCTACTGGGCGGAGCGGGCCAGGCTGACGGCCAAGGCCGTCGTCGCGGCCGTCGTCGCGTGGCTGATCGCGAAGTATCCGGTCGGGCACCCGCAGCCGTACTTCGCGCCGCTGGCCGCGCTGCTCGGCGTGTACCCGTCGGTCGTCCGGTCCGTCCGGGAGAGCGTGGCGTACGCCGCCGGGTTCGTGATCGGCGCCGGGCTCGCGATCCCGGTCGGGCTGCTGCTCGGCCCCACCACGCTCGGCATCGCGGCCGTGCTCGTCCTGGCGATGATGGCCTCGGGGTGGCGGCGGCTCGGCGACCAGTCGTCCCAGGTCGCGTTCACCGCGCTGTTCGCGCTGCTGCTCGGCGGCCACGAGGTCGTCGGCTACACCCTGCCGCGCCTGGGCGACGTCGCGCTCGGGCTGGCGGTCGGGCTGATTGTGAACGCGACGCTCTTCCCGCCGCTGTACCTGCGCCGCGCCGAGTACGCGGTGCGGGAGGTGCGGGACGCGCTCGCCGACGGGCTCGACGCCCTCGCCGGGGAGGTCGCCGAGGACGAGGGCGGCCGGGCGCGCTGGGACGAGCGCGAGACGCGGCTGTCCCGGGTCCAGGAGGAGGCGCGCTTCTCGCTGGAGCAGGGCGAGGAGACGCTGCGCGCCAACCCGCGCGCGAAGCTGCGCGGCTACCCGCTGCGCTGGCAGGGCCACCGCGACCGGTGGCCGGCGCCGCGCGAGCTGAACACGCTCGACCACACCGCCGCCTACGCCCGGTCGATCTCCGGGACGCTGCGCCAGCTCGACGGGGACGGCGAGGACACGGCGGAGCCGGCGCTCGGCCCGCGGTTCCGGCGCGCCTACGCCGACCTGCTGAGCGGCCTCGCCGGGATCGTCCGCGAGCTGCCGGAGACGCCGGCGGGGGAGGCGCTCGCCGCGACCGAGCGGACGCAGCTCCTGCTGGAGGAACCGCACCTCGGGCCGGGCACGGACGCCCCCGGCCTGTGGGATCCGCAGAAGGAGCTCCTGCGGCTGAGCCGACTGCTGCTGGACGGCCTGCGCGCACCGCCCTAGCGCCCGGCGGCTTGTCCGCAGAATTGTTGACAATTTGGGTGACAAGTTGGAGAGTACGGCCCATGAGTTCTTCCGCCTCTCCCGGCCCCCTGCTCGTCATCAGCGCCCACGCGGGCGACTTCGTCTGGCGCGCCGCCGGCGCGATCGCGCTGGCCGCGGCGCGCGGCGACCGCGCCGTCGTCGTGTGCCTCAGCTACGGCGAGCGCGGCGAGTCCGCCCGCGCGTGGCGCGAGGGCAGGCGGCTGGAGGAGATCAAGAAGCTGCGGCGGGACGAGGCCGAGGCCGCCGCGGCGGAACTGGGCGCCGAGATCGAGTTCCTGGACGCCGGCGACTACCCGCTCGTCGAGTCGCCGGAGCTGGTCGACCGCCTGGTCCGCCTCTACCGGGACGTCGAGCCGGCCGTCGTGCTGACCCACACCCTCGCCGACCCCTACAACGGCGACCACCCGGCGGCGGCGCGGATGGCGCTGCAGGCGCGCGTGCTCGCGCAGGCGATCGGCTACGACGCGCCGGGCGAGCCGCTCGGGGCGCCGCCGGTGTTCTTCTTCGAGCCGCACCAGCCGGAGCAGTGCGACTTCAAGCCGGACGTGCTGCTCGACATCACCCCCGTCTTCGACAAGAAGCGCAAGGCGATGGAGTGCCTGCCCGCGCAGGTCCACATGTGGGACTACTACACCGACCTCGCCAAGCGGCGCGGCGTCCAGCTGAAGCGCAACGCCGGCCCGAACCTCGGGCTGCCGCACGACACCCGCGCCGAGGCGTTCGTCCGGCTGTACCCGCAGACCACGACGGAGCTGGCATGAGGACCGTCGTCGTCACGGACCCGCCGCGCGCCGACGCCGCCGCGGTGGACGCCCTCGCCGGGTACGGCGTCGCGACCGTCCACGAGGCCATGGGCCGCACCGGCTACCTCGGCCCGTCGATCCGGCCGGTGCACCTCGGGTCGCGCGTCGCCGGGACGGCGGTGACGGTGCTGTCGTGGCCGGGCGACAACCTGATGATCCATGTCGCGGTGGAGCAGTGCCGCCCCGGCGACGTGCTGGTGGTCGCCACGACCTCGCCGTCCACCGACGGCATGTTCGGCGAGCTGTTCGCGACCGCGCTCCAGCACCGGGGCGTGCGCGGGCTCGTCATCGACGCGGGCGTGCGGGACGTCGCCGAACTGCACGCGATGGGCTTCCCGGTCTGGTCGGCGGCCGTCAGCGCGCAGGGCACGGTGAAGGCCACGCCCGGCGCGGTGAACGTGCCGGTCACCATCGGCGGGCAGGTCGTCCGGCCCGGCGACGTGCTGCTCGCCGACGACGACGGGGTCGTCCGCGTCGCGCGGGAGTCCGCCGCCGAGGCGGTGGAGGCCGCGCGGGCCCGCGAGGAGAAGGAGGCCGCGACCCGCGCCGCCTTCCAGCGGGGCGAACTCGGCCTCGACCGGTACGGGCTGCGGGCCCGGCTCGCCGGGATGGGCATCGAGTACGTCGACCACGCCGACTACATCGGGCGAGGGGACGCGTGAACGGCGTCCGCTGCATGATGATGCGGGGCGGGACGTCCAAGGGCGCCTACTTCCTCGCCGGGGACCTGCCGTCCGACCCGGCCGCGCGCGACGGCCTGCTGCTGCGGATCATGGGCACCCCCGACCCCCGGCAGATCGACGGGATCGGCGGCGCGCACCCGCTGACCAGCAAGGTCGCGATCGTGGCGCCGTCCACCGGCCCGGACGCCGACGTCGACTACCTGTTCCTCCAGCTCGGCGTCGAGGAGCCGGTGGTCTCCGACCGGCAGAACTGCGGCAACCTGCTCGCCGGCGTCGGCCCGTTCGCCGTCGAGCGCGGCCTCGTGCCGGCGGGCGGCGACCGGACGAGCGTCCGCGTCCGGATGGTGAACTCCGGCAGCGTCGCGACCGCGACGTTCCCGACGCCGGGCGGCGCCGTCGACTACGCCGGCGGCACCGCGATCTCCGGCGTGCCCGGCACGGCGGCGCGGATCGACCTCGACTTCGCCGGGACGGCGGGCTCGTCGTGCGGGGCGCTGCTGCCGACCGGTCGCGTCCGCGACGTGGTCGACGGCGTCGAGGTCACCTGCGTCGACAACGGGATGCCGGTCGTCGTGGCCGCCGCGTCCGACCTCGGCGTCACCGGCTACGAGACCGACCTGTCCCACCTGCGCGACCGGATCCAGTCGCTGCGGCTCGCGGCGGGCGGGCTGATGGGCCTCGGCGACGTCGCGGCGTCCTCGGTGCCGAAGACGACCCTCGTCGCGCCGCCCCGCGACGGCGGGATGATCTGCACCCGCACGTTCATCCCGCTGCGCATGCACGCCTCCATCGGCGTCCTCGGCGCCGTCACCGTCGCGACCGCACTGCTGCTGGACGGCGCGGTCGGCCGCGACCTCGCCGCGTTCCCGCCGCCGGGCGCCCCCCTGAGCATCGAGCACCCGACCGGCCGGCTGGACGTGGCGGTCGAGCTCGACGGCACGGCCGTCCGGCGCGCCGCCGTCGTCCGGACCGCGCGCAAACTCTTCGACGGAACCGTCTTCCCCCGGAGCTGCCCATGAGCGTTGAGCACGAGATCGCCCACGTCGCGCACGTCGAGCTGCTCACCCCCGAGCCCGACAGGAGCCTGTGGTTCTTCACCCGGGTCATGGGCCTCACCGAGGTCGGCGCCGAGGGCGACTCGGTGTACCTGCGGACCTGGGACGACTACGAGCACCACACCCTCAAGCTCACCGCGCACACCACGTCCGGCATCCGGCGGACCGGGCTGCGCGCGTCCTCCCGGGAGGCGCTCGACCGGCGCGTCCGGGCGATCGAGGACGCGGGGCTCGGCATCGGCTGGCGCGACGGCGACCCCGGCCTCGGTCCGACGTACGTCTTCCGCGATCCCGACGGGCACGAGCTGGAGATCTACTGGGAGTCGCAGTGGTACGAGGCGCCGCCCGAGCTGGCGCCGTCGCTGAAGAACCAGGCGCAGGCGTACCCGGCGATGGGCGTGTGCGTCCGCCGCCTCGACCACGTCAACTTCCTCGCCGCCGACGTCGAGCCCAGCACCGACTTCGTGCGGGACGTGCTCGGCGGGCACCCGACCGAGCAGATCCGGCTGGACGACGGCGCCATCGGCGCGCGGTGGCTGACCTTCACCAACAAGTCCTACGACCTCGTCTACACGCGGGACTGGACGCGCAGCAACGGCCGCCTGCACCACATCGCGTTCGCGACCGACACCCGCGAGGACATCCTCCGCGCCGCCGACATCTTCCTCGACAACGGCGTCTTCATCGAGACCGGGCCGCACAAGCACGCCATCCAGCAGACGTTCTTCCTCTACGTCTACGAGCCGGGCGGCAACCGCGTCGAGCTGTGCAACCCGTGCGCACGGCTCATCCTCGCGCCGGACTGGAAGACGATCACCTGGACCGAGGCCGAGCGCGCGAAGGGCCAGGCGTGGGGGCTGAAGACGATCGAGTCGTTCCACACCCACGGCACGCCGCCGGTGGACGTCAGCTAGCCAGGCGGCGCAGCAGGTCGCGGCTGGCGGCGGCCATCGCGGGCGGGACGTCCAGCTCCGCCAGCATCGCCGCCGCCGCCTCCATCTCGGCGGCGCGCCGGCCGGCGTGCTTGTGGGTGCCGCTGACCAGCCGGTCCACGGTGTGCTCGCCGGCGGCGGTCAGCTCCTCGACGATGTTCGCGCGGAGCCAGTCCTCGCAGCCGGCGGCCCGCGCGGCTTCGAGGGCCTCGACGACCGCCCCGGCGAGGCCCTTGAAGAACACGCTGCGCAGCAGCTTGCGCTCGGCGGCGAGCCCGGCGGGGCCGTCCATCACCTCGACGTCGGCGCCGAGCGGGCCGAGCAGGTCCGCGACCCGCGCCGCGCCCGCGCCGCTGACCAGCAGCGGGGTGCGCAGTCCGCGCCCCGGCACCGGCGCCATGATCGCCACGTCGGCGAACCGGACGCCGCGTTCCCGCGCGATCGCGTCGAGCTCCCGCTTGAGGCCGGGGGAGCCGGTGTTCAGGTCGGCCCAGACGGCGCCGCCGCCGACCGCCCCGGCGCCGGCCCTGAGCGCGGCGGCGGCGTCGTGCGCGCTGTTGACGCTCAGCACGAGATCGGCCCCGGCCGCGGCCTCCGCCTCGCTCCGGCAGGCCGCCATGCCGTCCGGCACGGGGACGGCCGGGTCGTGGCCCCGCACGGTCGCGCCGGCCGCGGCGAGGTCGCCCGCGATGGCGCCGCCCGCCTCGCCCAGCCCCAGTACGGCGATGATGGCCATGCCGCTCTCCTCCCTGCCGTGCCTGCCGTGCCTGCCGTGCCTGCCGTCCCTACCGTGCCCGTGCCTGACGTCCCTGCCGAGATGTCCCGCACCGGCTACCCTAGATCAGCGACAAAAATGGCGACAATCGGGGAGTGCCGGTGACCGACGTGGTGAACGGGATCCGCGAGGCGATCCTGAGCGGCCGGTTCGTGCCGAACCAGCGGCTGATCGAGGCGGACCTGTCCGAGGAGTTCGCCGCGAGCCGCGCCGGCGTCCGCGCGGCCCTCGCCGAGCTGGCCGGCGAGGGGCTCATCGAGCGCGTGCAGAACCGCGGCGCCCGCGTCCGCGCGGTGTCCCTCGCGGAGGCCGTCGAGATCTCCGAGGTCCGGATGGTGGTCGAGGGCCTGTGCGCCGCCAAGGCCGCCGCGCGGGCCACCGCGGCCGACGCCGCCGAGCTGCGGGAGATCGGGGAGGCGATGCGCGCCGCCGTGGCGTCCGGCGACGTGCTCGGCTACTCCCGGCTGAACGAGCGCCTGCACCGCCGCGTCCGCGAGATCAGCGGGCAGCGGACGGCGGCCGGCGTCCTGGAGCGGCTGCGGGCGCAGAACGTCCGGCACCAGTTCCGGCTGGCCATGCATCCGGGGCGGCCGCAGACCTCGCTGCCGCAGCACCTGGACATCATCGAGGCGATCGCCGCCGGCGACTCCGGCGCCGCCGAGCGCGCCGCCCGCGCCCACCTGCGCAGCGTCATCGAAACCCTCCCGGACGTCGAGCGCGGCGCCGGCCCCTGACCCGGAAAACCCCTCGCGCGCGTGCGCCCCCGGCCGTTACCGTCGCGGATGCCGCAGAGGACGATCTTGTCCCGCGGCGGTCGTCATCGAGCGAAAAGGAGGATCCCGATGACAACCACCGCCCTTGCTCTCGCCAAGGTCCGCAACATCGGGATCATGGCGCACATCGACGCCGGCAAGACGACGACCGCCGAGCGGATCCTGTTCTTCACCGGCGTCTCGCACCGGATCGGCGAGGTCCACGACGGCGCCGCCGCGCTCGACTACCTGAAGCAGGAGCGCGACCGCGGCATCACGATCACCTCGGCCGCGACGACCTGCCACTGGGACGGCCACACGGTCAACCTGATCGACACGCCGGGCCACGTCGACTTCACCATCGAGGTCGAGCGGTGCCTGCGCGTGCTCGACGGGGCCGTGGCCGTGTTCGACGGCGTCGCGGGCGTCGAGCCGCAGTCGGAGACGGTGTGGCGGCAGGCCGACCGGTACGGCGTGCCGCGCGTCTGCTTCGTCAACAAGCTCGACCGCGCGGGCGCGGGCTACCACCGGTGCGTCGACATGATCCGCGAACGGCTCGGGGCCGTCCCGCTGGTCGTGCAGCTGCCGATCGGGGCCGAGGCCGGGTTCGAGGGCGTCGTCGACCTCGTCGCCATGCGGGCGCACGTCTGGCCCGACGACCGGCACACGGTCGTGGACGTCCCGTCCGAGCTGGCCGAGGACGCGCTCCGCTGGCGGCGCGCGCTCATCGAGACGGTGGCCGAGCACGACGAGCAGGCCATGGCGCTGTACCTCGACGGCGCCGAGCCGTCCGAGGAGCAGCTCCACGCGGCGATCCGCCGGCTGACGGTCGCGTCGGCCGCGACGCCGGTGCTGTGCGGCAGCGCGTTCAAGAACAAGGGCGTCCAGCCCCTCCTGGACGCGGTCGTGCGGTACCTGCCGTCGCCGCTGGACGTCGCGCCGGTCTCCGGCGAGGCGCCGGCCTCGGACGAGGCGCCGCTGGCCGCGCTCGCGTTCAAGGTCGTGACCGACCGGCACCTGGGCCGGTTCACCTTCGTCCGGATCTACTCCGGGCGCCTGGAGTCGGGGGCCGCGGTGCTGAACGGCGCCAAGGCCCGCAAGGAGCGGATCGGCAAGATCTACCGCGTCCACGCGGACAAGCGGGTGGAGATCGGCGCGGCGGGCGCGGGCGACATCGTCGCCGTCATGGGCCTCAAGCAGACCGCCACCGGCGAGACGCTGTGCGACCCCGCGCATCCGGTGGTCCTGGAGTCCATGGACTTCCCGGCCCCGGTCATCGAGGTCGCGATCGAGCCGCGCTCCCGGGGCGAGGTGGAGAAGCTGGGCGCGGCCGTCCACCGGCTGTCGGAGGAGGACCCGTCCCTCCAGGTCCGCGACGAGGACGGGCAGACCGTCATCGGCGGCATGGGGGAGCTCCATCTGGAGGTCCTCGTCGACCGCCTGAAGGAGGAGTTCCATGTCGAGGCCAACGTGGGCCGCCCCCGCGTCGCCTACCGCGAGACGATCCGCCGGGCGGTCGCGCGGGTCGACCTGACGCACCGCAAGCAGACGGGAGGCAAGGGCCAGTACGCGAAGGTGCAGCTCGCCCTCGAACCCATCGAGGACGAGTACGAGTTCGTCAACCGGATCACCGGCGGGCGGATCCCGAAGGAGTTCGTCCCGTCCGTGGACGCGGGCTGCCAGGAGGCGCTGCGCGCCGGCGCCGTCGCGGGCTACGAGATGACGGGCGTGCGGGTCGTCCTCACCGACGGCGACTTCCACCCCGTCGACTCGTCCGAGCTCGCCTTCAAGATCGCCGGTTCGCTGGCGGTCCGGGAGGCGGTCCGGCGCGCGTCCCCGGTGCTGCTGGAACCCGTGATGACCGTCGAGGTCACCACGCCCGAGGAGTACCTGGGCGCGGTCATCGGCGACCTCAACGGCCGCCGGGGCCGGGTCGAGGGGACGGGTGAGCGCGGCGGCGCCCGGACCGTCCAGGCCCTCGTCCCGCTGGCGGAGATGTTCGGCTATGTCGGGCACCTGCGCGGCATGACGTCCGGCCGCGGCGTCTTCACCATGCGGTTCGCGGCGCACGCCGAGGTCCCGCCCGCGGCCGCCGCGAAGATCATCGCGGCGGGCTGAGCACACCGTCCGGCCCCGTCCCCGCCCGGGGGCGGGGCCGGACGCCCGTCACCGGCGGTGCCGCTCGTCACCGGCGGGGCCGCCCCTCGCCGGCGGGCCGCGCGCGGCGGCGATTCGCACTAGTCTCTGCCGGGACGGGACGCCCGGTCCCGCCGCGTGCGAGGAGGAGTCCGCAGTGTTCGAGTCCGTGCTCGTGGCGAACCGCGGTGAGATCGCGGGCCGGATCCTGCGCACCGCCCGCGCGATGGGCCTCAAGGCCATCGCCGTGTACTCCGAGGCCGACGCCGACCTGCCGTTCGTCGCCGAGGCGGACGAGGCCGTCCTCATCGGCCCCGCCGACCCCGCCCGCGGCTACCTCAACGCGGCCGCGATCCTGGAGGCCGCGCACCGCACCAACGCGCGGGCCGTCCACCCCGGCGACGGCGTCCTCGCCGAGAGCGCCTCGTTCGCCCGCCAGGTCGCCGGCCGCGGCATGGCCTGGGTCGGCCCGCCGCCGCTCGCCGTCGCCCGGATGGGCGACAAGATCAACTCTCGGAACCTGATGAAGGACGTCGGCGTCCCCGTCGCGCCCGGCGCGTGGGAGCCGGTCCCGGACGCCGGCACCGCCGCCGAGGAGGCCGCGCGCGTCGGCTACCCCGTGATGCTCAAGCCCGCCGCGGGCGACGGCGGCATCGGCCTGGCCGTCGCGCACGACGAGCGGTCCGTCCAGGCCGCGTACGCGACCGCCCGCGCCGCCGCCGACCGCGTCTTCGGGCACGGCGAGGTGCTGCTGGAGCGGTACGTGCCGGGGGCCCTGCACATCGAGGTGCAGATCCTCGGCCTCGCGGACGGCACCGTGCTCGCGCTCGGCGAGCGCGACTGCTCCGTCCAGCGCCACTTCCAGAAGATCGTCGAGGAGACCCCGTCGCCGGGCCTCACCCCCGCGCTGCGCGCCCGCATGCTGGCGGCCGCCGTCCGCGCGGGCGAGACCGTCGGCTACCGGGGCGCCGGCAGCATCGAGTTCCTCGTCGACCCCGCCGCGCAGGAGTGCTACTTCCTGGAGATGAGCACCCGCCTGCCGTCCGGGCACATCGTCACCGAGATGGTCACCGGCATCGACCTCGTCGAGCAGCAGTTCCGGATCGCCGCCGGCGAGCCCGTCTCGTTCACCGCCGCCGAACCGCGCGGCCACGCCATCGCGTTCCGCGTCCACGCCGAGGACCCGGACCGCTTCCTGCCCGGCTCCGGCGAGATCAAGGTGTGGGAGGAGCCCGTCGGCGACGGCATCCGCATCGACGCCGGCTACGCCGAGGGCAACACCGTCACCCCGTACTACCACCCGCTGATCGCGAAGCTGTCCGTGCACGGCGCCGACCGCGCCCACGCGCTCGCCCTCGCCCGGGCGGCCGTCGACGCCTTCCGCATCGAGGGGCCGCCGACGAACCTGCCGTTCCTGCGCGAGCTGCTCGACCGCCCCGAGTTCGCGGACGGGACCTACGACACCGGGACCGTCGCCCGCATGCGCGCCGGCGGCCCGGCATAGGCTGGGCCCCGTGTACTGCGACCGCTGCGGCGAGCCCGCCGCCGAGGGCGACCACGCCGCCTGCCGCGCCGCCCGCGAGATGGAACCGCCCCGCTACTGCGCGCACTGCCGCCGCCGCATGGTCGTCCAGGTGACCCCGCTCGGCTGGACGGCCCGCTGCGTCGCGCACGGCGAACTGCAGCCTCAGAGCGGCAGCGCGTAGGTCAGCAGGTCGACCCCCGGCACGGGCGACCAGTCCCGCTCGGGCGACCGGACGAACCCCATCCGCTCGTACATCCGCTGCGCGGCGGCCATGTTGCGCTGCGTCGACAGCCGCAGCCCCGTCAACCCGGCCTCGCGCGCCCGCTCGACGCACGCCCGCACCAGGGCGCGCCCCACGCCCGTCCGGCGCGCCGCCTCCCGGACGGCGAGCATCCGGAACTCGGCCTCACCGGGCCCGGCCAGCTCCGCGTACGGACTCCCGGGCGGGCAGTACGCCACCGCCCCGGCGATCTCGCCCCCGACCTCGGCGACGAGCAGCTCCGACTTGGCGGCCCGGTCGCCCGCGTCCCGCAGCGTCCGCACGTACGACGACTCGGGCGACACCAGCCCGCCGTGCACGTAGACCTCCACGGTCAGCTCCCCGACGAGGCCGTACTCCTCCGGCCGCGCCGGTCGCACGACGACCTGTCCGGCGTCCTCCATGAGCATCCGCGTCCCCCCAACTGCCACCACGACCGACAAATGTGCCGAACCAGGGTATTCGCCACGCACAGCGGTGTCCGGCCGGGCTTGACGGCGCCGCGCCCGCGCCTGTTGATTGACGGGGAGCCAATAACGCCCTGGAGGACTGATGCCGGTTCCCCGCTCCATCCTCGGCACGCAGGACGTCACCGACCTGGACCTGGAGGTCGTCGCCGGGACCTGGCCGGACGACGTGCGCGGCCACTACGTCGTCAGCACCTCCGACCAGCGCACCCGGCCCCGGCACGCGTTCTTCGGCGACGGGATCATCGCGCGGATGCCGCTGCGGCCGGGACCGGGCGGCCGGTTCCCCTGGCGGGCCCGCGTCATCGGCACACCGTCGGTCCGGCTGCGCCGGAGGCGGCCCGACCTGTTCACCGCCGGCCCGGTCGGCACCGACTCGCCGTGGGGGTTCGTCAACGCCGCCAACACCGCGCCGCTGCCGTGGGGCGACCGGCTGTTCGCCACCTGGGACGCCGGGCGCCCGGTCGAGGTCGACCCGGTCACGCTGGAGTTCGTCGCCGAGGTCGGGCACCGCGACGACTGGCGGCCCGCGATGGACCACGCCGTCCTGCCGCTCGTCGCCACCACCGCGCACCCCGTCGTCGACCCCGAGCGCGGCTGCCTGTGGAGCGTGAGCCGCGACGTGCTGTCCGGCGCCGTCTCGGTGATCCGCTACGACGGGACGGGCACCCGCGTCCGGCGCTGGGAGGTCGAGGGCGCGGCACTGCCGCAGGCCACGCACACCATCACCCAGACCCGCGACTGGCTGGTGCTGGCCGACACCGCGTTCAAGCTGGAGGTCGACGAGGTCTTCGGCGGGGAGCGGACCGCGCCCAACAACCCGGACGGTCCCGTCCTGCTGATCCGCAAGGACGACCTCACGCCGGGATCGGCGACCGTCCCCTGCGCGCAGTTCCGCCTCGCACCCGAGGTCAACCACTTCTACGCCCGCTACGACGACTCCGACGGCGTCCAGGTCGTCATGGAGCACGGCGAGGGCGTCGACATCGGCATGTACCTGCGCGAGGACGACATCGACGTCCACGGCCGCCCGATCGACCCCGCCCTGCGCGGCATGTACTGCCACGGCATGGCACCCGCGCTCACCACCGTCATGCAGTTCGACCCGGAGACCGGCCGGGTCCTGGAGCGCGCCCGCGCCCGCGACCCCGAGCGCTGGTGGCAGGCGGAGCTGTCCGCGATCGACTGGAGCTTCGAGGGGCAGTGCGCCCCGACCCGGCACCACCTCATCTACCTCGGGTTCCACCCGGAGGCGGTCAACCGGCGCGCCATGCGCAACTACGCGGGCCGGATCGACCCGTCACTGTTCCCGCCCGAGGAGACCCCGGCCGTCCTGGTGAGCCACGACCGGGAGGACCTCAAGGCCCTGTCGGAATGGACGTTCGCGCTGGACGACTACCCGACGTCGCCGTCCTTCGTCCCGCGCGGGCACGGCGGCAGCCGCTACGCGGGCGCGGCCCCCGGCGGGCACGAGGGGTACCTGGTCGTGGCCGTCCACAACGACGACCGGTTCCGCGTCGAGCTGTTCGACGCCGCCGACGTCGGGCGCGGCCCCGTCGCCGTCCTGGCGCCGCCGCGCGGGACGACGGTGCCGTTCCTGATCCACTCGGCGTGGATGCCGGAGGCCGTCCCGGCGCCCGAGGCCGAACGCCTCCGCTTCGCCGACGACCTCGACGAGCGCCTCGACCGGCTCGACCCGGACCTGGCGGCGACCGCGCGCGAGGTCGCCGCCGAGCTGGACGGACGCTAGGACAGGTCGCGGCAGGAGGACTCGTCGGGTAGGAGGGGGCGCAGGCGGACCGAGTAGGTCCTGCCCCCGCTGCGCCAGGCCGTGCCGGGCTTCGCCTCCGGGACCTTCGCGGACGGGGCGAGCGTGCAGACGGCACCGGCCACCGGCAGGCCGTCGCCGAGCGGTTCCAGCGGCCAGGCCCTCACGGTGCCGGTGCCGGCCGCCTCGCCGGCGAGGACGGCCGTCCTCGCGGGCCGGTACGGCGCCGGCTTCGCGGCCTGGTCGGACGCGGACCAGCCGGTCGGGTCGAGCCGCTTCAGGAACCGGGCCTGCGCGCCCGCCTGCGACTCCGGCTGGATGATGCGGGTCGTCGCGCCGCCCATGGTCACGACCGTGGTGATCGCGTCGGCGATGCGGTCGGAGCCGACCGTGTGCGAGCGGTCGAGACCCGCCGCACGCGCCTCGTCCAGGAGGCGGCGCAGCGCGTCCGGTGTCAGGCGGTACTCGGTCAGCCCGCCCCGGGCGGCGGCGACCGCGCGGCCCGTCGAGTAGAGCGAGAAGTCGGGGACGCTGCCGGGGCCGCCGATGCCGGCGATGCCTCCGGTCTGGCGCCGGCGCAGCACGAGCTTCTCGCCGGCGGGGGTGTCCTTGGCGGGAGACGAGGTCGGGGACGTGGTGGGCGCCGGAGGCCCGGCATCGCCGGCCCCTTCGCCGCAGGCGGCCGCCGCGCAGGCGGTCAGCGCCGCGCAGGCGAGAGCCGGCACCCAGCGGGAACGTGTGTACGGACCGGCCATGGAGCTTGGACGCGCCCGTGCCGCCCGAGGTTCCGTCCGTTACAAAAACGGCCGCCGAAGACTGTGGGATCCGGCGGGCGCCCCCGTCGCGGGCCCGCGCTAGTGTGCCGCCTTGTGAGTGTGCTCGTTGTGACCGGGACCTGTACCGGCGTGGGCAAGACGGTCGTCACCGCGGCGCTGGCCGCGGTCGCCGCCGCTCGCGGCGCGTCGGTCGCCGTCGTCAAGCCCGGCCAGACCGGGGCGGACGGCGCCGGGCCCGGCGACCTCGACGACGTGCGCCGGCTCGCCGCACTCGACGACGTGCACGAGTTCGCGCGCTTCCCCGACCCGCTGTCCCCGGCCGCCGCGGCCCGCGCCGCCGGGCTGCCGCCGGTGCGGCTGGCGGAGGCCGCCGAGCGCGTCGGGGACCTCGCCGCCACCCGCCGGCTGGTGCTGGTGGAGGGCGCGGGCGGGCTCCTCGTCCGCTACGACGAGGAGGGCACCACGATCGCCGACCT
Source organism: Actinomadura sp. NAK00032 (assembly GCF_013364275.1). Taxonomy (NCBI): domain Bacteria; kingdom Bacillati; phylum Actinomycetota; class Actinomycetes; order Streptosporangiales; family Thermomonosporaceae; genus Actinomadura; species Actinomadura sp. NAK00032. The sequence continues at coordinate 2,347,066 of NZ_CP054932.1, forward strand.
GGCGCGCTGGCTCGGCGCCGCCGTCGTCGTCGTGGCCCGGCCCGGCCTCGGCACGCTCAACCACACCGCGCTCACGCTGGAGGCGATGGCGCACCGCGGGGTGCAGCTCGCCGGCGTCGTGATCGGCGCCTGGCCGGACGACCCCGACCTCGCGATGCGCAGCAACGTCCGCGACCTGGAGACCATCGCCGCCCGCCCGCTGTCCGGCGCGCTGCCCGCGGGCGCGGGCGCCCTGGACCCGGCGGAGTTCCTGGTGGCCGCGCACCGCGGCCTCGCCCCCTCGTTCGGCGGCGGCTTCGACGCCGCCGCCTTCCGCGACAGCTTCGGTCTCGACAAGGAGAGCACGTGACGGACATCCTCGACACCGCCCGCCGCCAGGTCCTGGACGAGGGCCGGGGCCTGACCGAACAGCAGGTCCTGGACGTCCTGGCCCTGCCCGAAGACCGGCTGGAGGACCTCCTCGCGCTCGCGCACGAGGTCCGGGTGCGCTGGTGCGGCCCGGAGGTCGAGGTCGAGGGCATCGTGTCGCTGAAGACCGGCGGCTGCCCCGAGGACTGCCACTTCTGCTCCCAGTCCGGCAAGTTCGAGTCGCCGGTGCGGTCGGTGTGGCTGAACATCCCCGAACTCGTCGAGGCCGCCCGGGAGACCGCGAAGACCGGCGCCACCGAGTTCTGCATCGTCGCCGCCGTGCGCGGCCCGGACGAGCGGCTGATGTCGCAGGTCCGCGAGGGCGTCAAGGCCATCAACGACGCCGTCGAGATCAATATCGCCTGCTCGCTCGGCATGCTCACCCAGGAGCAGGTGGACGAGCTGGCCGCGATGGGCGTCCACCGCTACAACCACAACCTGGAGACGGCCCGCTCCCACTTCCCGAACGTGGTCACCACCCACTCGTGGGAGGAGCGCTGGGACACCCTCCGCATGGTGAAGGACGCCGGCATGGAGGTGTGCTGCGGCGGCATCGTCGGCATGGGCGAGACCGTCGGGCAGCGCGCCGAGTTCGCCGCCCAGCTCGCCGAGCTGGAGCCCGACGAGGTCCCGCTGAACTTCCTGGCGCCCCGCCCCGGCACGCCGTTCGCCGACCTCCCGCTGGTCGAGGGCACCGAGGCCCTCACGACCATCGCCGCGTTCCGGCTGGCCCTGCCCCGCACCATCCTGCGCTACGCCGGCGGCCGCGAGCTCACCCTCGGCGACCTCGGCACCCGCGACGGCATGCTCGGCGGCATCAACGCCATCATCGTCGGCAACTACCTGACCACCCTCGGCCGCCCGGCGCAGAAGGACCTGGACCTCCTCACCGACCTCCAGATGCCCATCAAGGCCCTCAGCCAGACCCTGTAGGGACTCACCCCGCGTAACAGCCCATGCGAGCCATGGTCACGCGTCCCAGGGCTTCCACTCGGTGGTGCCGATTTCGATGTCGAACGGGTCGGGAAGGCGGATCGTCTCGCCGAACGCCCAGGACTCCTGGTGTAGGTAGGCGCCCAGTGCGTGGTCCGGAATGGAGTAGAGGATGGACCGCGCGACCTTCGGAGAGCGGTCCACCAGAAGGTAGTAGGGGATCTCGGCTCTGGCGTAGCCGTTCCATTTGTTCTTGCCGCGGCCCCGTCCTGTGCGCTCCTGATCGTTCTCGGCATTGCTGTACGAAGTGACCTCCACGACCAGTTCGACCTGGTCGGGGACCAGTGTGCGCACCTGGGAGCGGCGCGCGGCAAGGTACACCTCTTCGTCTAGGATCATCAGGTCGGGGACGAACCCGTCACCCACCCCGACGAGGGACAGCCCGCTTCCCTGGTCGGTCTTCCAGCCGAAGTCGGACCGGAGCACGTGGGCGCGGACCGTCGCGTAGTTGATGTCCCCGGCGATGGCGTTGTGCGGGAGCCCTGGGGGCGGGGACACGACGACCTCTCCTCCGATGATCTCGATCCGGGATCCTTCGGGGGCATCGACGTGCTCGTCAAGTTCGCCGCGCACCCACAGGTTGTAGGGCGTATCCGGCAACCTTGCCACTTCTTCCTTTGACAGAACTTTCACGTTCCGTGACTCCCCTCTCACGATCTGCTCCAGTCATCGTAGAGAAGTGATGTACCCAGCGTAGTCAAAAGCTTCGAACTTGTGGTCGAAGTCCGAACTCCCCCGGGCGGCGGCGGGGTGGTCGGGTCAGCGGCTGAGGCGGGTGATGAACTTGTAGCGGTCGCCCCGGTAGAGGGACTGGGCCCATTCGACCGGCTGGCCCGTCGTGTCGAAGGCGTGGCGGGACAGCAGGAGCATGGGGAGGCCGACGTCGACGCCGAGGAGCTGGGCGTCGTGGGGGGTGGCGAGGACGGTCTCGATCGTCTCCTCCGCCTCGGTCAGGTGGACGTCGTAGGCGGTCGCGAGGGTCTCGTAGAGGGAGTGGTGGCGCGACAGCTCGCGGCGCAGGCCGGGGAAGCGGCGGGCCGGGAGGTGCGAGGTGTCGATCGACATCGGCTCGCCGTCGGCCAGGCGGAGGCGGTGGACGCGCAGGACGCGGCCGCCGGGGCGGATGCACAGCAGGGACGCCAGGCTCTCGTCGGCGCTGACGTAGCCGGCCTCCAGGATGCGGGTCTCGGGGCGCAGCCCGTGGTGCCGCATGTCCTCGGTGTAGCTGACGAGTTGGAGCTCCTGCGCGACCTTCGGCTTGGCGACGAAGGTGCCCTTGCCCTGGATGCGCTGGAGCCGGCCCTCGACCACGAGTTCGGCGAGGGCCTGCCGGACGGTGGTGCGGGACGTCTCGTACTTCTCGGCGAGGGTGCGCTCAGGGGGCAGCGGGCTGCCGGCCGGGAGCGACTGGATCAGCTCGACCAGCAGCTCTTTGAGCTTGTAGTACTTCGGGATCCGCGGCGCCTGGTTCGGATGCCGCTGGCCGATGCCGGCGAGCGAGGCACGGTCGAAGCCGTGCTCGAACCCGCCCCCGTGCCGGGGCCCGCCCCTGACCTCCGTCACGGCATCTCCTCACGTTCATCACGGGTTTTCCCCGATGTTATGCGTGAAGACTACGGCCGGTAGAAGACGCGACATCAGCCAGGGCCGCACCGAGGCGTGTGAGGTCCGACTCGTCCAGGGTGGCGCGGGCGGTCAGGCGCAGGCACGCGCGGCCCTTCGGGACCGACGGCGGGCGGAAGCAGCCGGCGCGGAGCCCATGCTCAGCGCAGATCTCGGCGGCCCGGAGCGCGGCGTGCGGCTCGCCGAGGAAGACGGGGACGACGGCGGCGGCCGGCGCGGCGGTCTCCAGGCCGGAACCGGCCGCGAGGTTTGCGATCCGGCGGGCCCGGTCGCGGGCGCGGGCGGGCAGGCCGGGGTCGGATTCCAGCACGTCCAGGGCGGCGAGGGCGGCGCCGGCGGCGGGCGGATTCAGGCCGCTGTCGAAGATGAACGACCGGCCCGTGTCGACCAGCGTCTCGATCACCTCGGGCGCGCCGAGGACGGCGCCGCCCTGGGACGCGAGCGACTTCGACAGCGTGAGGGTGAGGACGACGTCGGGCTCGCCCGCGAGGCCGGCGGCGTGCGCGGCGCCCCGGCCGCCGGCGCCGACGACGCCGAGCGCGTGCGCCTCGTCGACCACCAGCAGCGCGCCGTGCGCGCGGGCGGCGGCGTGCAGCGCCCCCAGCGGCGCGAGGTCGCCGTCCACGGAGAACACCGCGTCGGTGACCACGAGCGCGTCGTCCTCCTCGCGCTCGGAGAGGGCCCGCTCGACGGCGGCGGCGTCCCGGTGCGGAACGATCGCGACGCGGGCCCGCGACAGCCGGCACGCGTCCACGATCGAAGCGTGGTTCACCTGGTCGGACACGACGAGCGTGCCGGGCCCGGCGAGGGCGGTGACGGCGCCGAGGTTGGCGAGGAAGCCGGAGGAGAACACCAGGCCGGCGGCGCTGCCGGTGAACGCGGCGAGCCGCCGGTCCAGCTCGGCGTGCAGCGCGGTCGTCCCGGTGACCAGCCGGGACCCGGTGGAGCCGGTGCCCCACGCGCGGGCCGCGGCGCAGGCGCCCTCGACCAGCCGGGGGTCGCCGGCGAGCCCGAGGTAGTCGTTGGACGCCAGGTCGGTCGGCCCGTCGGCAGGCCCGGCCGGGCGGGGGCGCAGCGTCCGCCGCAGCCCCGCGTCGGCACGGCGCGCGGCGGCGTCCCGGAGCCTGGCCAGGGGGTCTCGTACCGCGGTCATGCGGGGAATCCTGCCAGGTCGCGCGGGGGCCGGGGCAACCGCCCGGGCACCAAGAACGATGGGCGATGATGGTCGGGTGCCTACCTTGACCGATCTGGTCCGTGATCACACCGATCTCACCGAGACCGACCTGGAATGGCTGCACGCGCTCGTGTCGGACTGGCAGCTGCTGGCCGACCTGTCGTTCGCGGACCTGCTGCTGTGGGTCCCGCTGCGGTCGGCCGACGCGCTGCCCGCCGAGGCCGCCTCGCGCGGCGGCCGCGGCCAGCGCGGCCGGCTCGACACCGGCGCCGCCGTCCCCGGCTGGGTGGCGATCGCGCAGATGCGCCCGACGACCGGCCCGACCGCCTACCCCGAGGACCTCGTCGGGAAGGTCGTCCGGACGGGGCGGCGCGGGCTGATCGACGTGGCGTGGCGGGAGCGCCGGATCGTCCGGGAGGGCGACCCGGAGTGGGGCAGCGGCATCCCCGTCCGGGAGGAGTCGATCCCGGTCCGGCGCGGCGCCAAGATCCTCGGGGTGATCCAGCGCAGCACGAACCTCAGTTCGGCGCGCACCCCGTCCCGGCTGGAGCTGACCTACCTGCAGAGCGCCAGCGACCTCGCCACGATGATCGCCGAGGGCCGGTTCCCGGTGCCGGGCGAGGAGCCGAACATGGTCCGCTCGCCGCGCGTCGGCGACGGGCTGATGCGGCTCGACCGGTCCGGCAAGGTCACCTACGCCAGCCCGAACGCGCAGTCGGCGTACCGGCGGCTCGGCTTCCCGGCCGACCTGGTCGGCGAGGCGCTCGGCCTGATCACCGCGGACCTGTGCGACACCGGCGAGCCGATGGAGGAGGCGCTGAGCGTGGTGCTGTCCGGGCGGGCGCCGCGCGAGGTCGAGGTCGAGTCGCACGGGTCGATCATGCAGTTGCGGACGATCCCGCTGGTCGTCGGCGGCACCCGGATCGGCGCGATCGTGCTGTGCCGGGACGTCACCGAGCTGCGGTGGCGCGACCGGGAGCTGATGACCAAGGACGCCACCATCCGGGAGATCCACCACCGGGTGAAGAACAACCTGCAGACGGTCGCGGCGCTGCTGCGGCTCCAGGCGCGGCGGCTGCGGATCCCGGAGGGCCGTGCGGCCTTGGACGAGGCGGTCCGGCGGGTCGGGTCCATAGCGATCGTGCACGAGACCCTGTCGCACACCCCGGACGAGCTGATCGACTTCGACGACATCGCCGACCGCGTCATCACGATGGCGGGGGAGGTGTCGACGCCGGAGACGAAGGTGACCCCGAAGCGGTCCGGCAGCTTCGGGGTGCTGCCCGCCGAGATCGCGACGCCGCTGGCGATGGCGCTCACCGAGCTGCTGCAGAACGCCCTGGAGCACGGCCTCGCCAACCGGTTCGGGACGCTGGAGGTCGTCGCGCGCCGCTACGGCGAGGGCGAGGAGCGCCGCGAGCCGGGCGGGGTGGAGGTCTGGGGGGAGTGGCCGGTGCCGGGCGCCCATGAGCCGCGCGCCCCGCACGAGGATGAGCCGGCGGAGGACGGGTCCGGGCGGCGGCTGGTGACGGTCATCGCGGACGACGGCGTCGGCCTGCCCGCGGACTTCGACGTGGAGAGCACCAACAGCCTCGGCCTGCAGATCGTCCGCACGCTGATCGTGGGGGAGCTGGGCGGCCGGCTGGACTTCCGCCCCCGCGCGGGCGGAGGCACCGAGGTGGTGGTGGACGTGCCCTTGGACCACGTCCACCGGAGGTTCTGACAGCGCAGGTTCCGAGCGGGGCGGCGCCACGGGCTCTCTTGCCGGAGGGCTTTGAGGCGGTGGCGCCGCGTCGCCGGGGAACGGGGAGGGGCGGAGCGGCGGGGCCTAGAGGCCGATGTTCGCGCGGGCCCGGGCGCGGGAGGCGCGGCGCTTGAGGGCGCGGCGCTCGTCCTCGCCCATGCCGCCCCATACGCCGGAGTCCTGGCCGGACTCCAGCGCCCAGCGCAGGCACGCGTCGCTCACGTCGCAACGCCGGCACACCTGCTTGGCCTCTTCGATCTGCAGGATCGCGGGCCCGGTGTTGCCGATCGGGAAGAACAGCTCGGGGTCCACGTCACGGCAGGCTGCTCGGTGGCGCCAGTCCATGCGGTCCACTCCTTCGTCAGGTGGTGGAGGAACTCCACTTTTGTGAACGGTTTCACATGTCGCGAACGCCCGGGAGACCACGGCCAGGTCCAGGGGTGAATGTTCGGCGACGCCGCGAGCGGGGGACCGGCGTCATCGGGGTCCCTGTCCTGCGGGCGCACTTTGAGCGTGTCAGGGGGGCGCCGGACGACGCAAGACCTTTGAGAAAGGATTCTCAAAGTATGGGTGTCGCATGTGTCACACCCGTGGGTCGAACGTGTTACTTGGCTCTCACCTGGCCGCCCATGCGCCGCAAATGACGTGCGTCACCGGAACGGTTCCGCGCCCCGAACGGCCCGGTGCCCTCAAATGACGACGCGTATCGCCTTCGGAACCGAGCGGAAGGTCACACTCCGCAGTTCGCCGAGGTACTCGCCGTCCAGCTGGAAGGCCGCCGGGCGCGCCGCGCGCACCGTGAGCTCGGCCGCGTCGTGCACGTTCACGACGTTGCGGCCCTGCACCGGGCGGGTCCGCGCGGTCATCATCTGGGCGAGCGCCGCCGCCGTCGGGCCGAGCTCCAGCGAACGCATCCCGAACAGGTCCAGGCCGCGCCCGAAGTTCGCCCGCGGAGCCGGATTCACCGGCAGCCGGCCGAGGAAAGTCCATGGCGAGGTATTGCAGATGAAGGTGAGGAACAGCCCCGATTTCGGCGGCCGTCCGGGCTGCTCCAATGTGAGCGCGGGACGCCGCCGATCCGTGCCGGAGAAGAAATGCCGGGCGGCGGTGCGCGCGTACAGCGACGGCAGCGCGCGGACCCCCGACGCGCGGCGCGCCTCCACCTCGCGGATCACCTCGGCGTCGAGCCCGACGCCCGCGCAGAACGTGAAGTACCGCTCCGGGCCGTCCGGCGGGGTCGCCGTGCCGAGCCCGACCGAGCGGTACCGGCCCGCGCGCAGCGCCTCCAGCACCGCCCGCGTCGCGCCGACCGGGTCGTCCGGCAGGCCGAGCGCGCGGGCGAAGACGTTCGCGCTCCCGGACGGCAGCACCGCCAGCGCCGGCAGCTCGGGGGACGGGCCGTCGGCGAGCAGGCCGTTGACCGCCTCGTTCACCGTGCCGTCGCCGCCGAGCGCGATCACGACGTCGTAGCCCTCGACGGCGGCCTGCCGGGCCAGCTCGGTCGCGTGGCCGCGGTGCCCCGTCTCGGCGAGCACGAGGTCGATGTCGCCGGTGAAGGCCCGCATGAGGATGCCGCGGGCCCGCCGGGAGGTGGAGGTCGCCTTGGGGTTGGCGATGAGCATGGCGCGCACGCGGTCAGGGTATGGGACGCGCACGCCGGACGGACGAGTAGGGTTCAGGTGTGAGCAAGCGCCCCTTCACCGTGCAGGCCGCCGCCGCTCTGATCGGCGCCGAGGGTCTCGCCGCCGTCGGGTTCGGCGTCTTCACCGGTGTGGAGACCGCGGCCGGCGCGGCCGTCGACCCGGCCAGCGCGATCGGGGTCACCGTCCTCGCCCTCGCGGGCGGGCTGGGCATGCTCGCGTGCGCGCGTGGCCTGGTGCGCGCCGACCAGTGGAGCCGCGCCCCCACGGTCCTCACCCAGCTGTTCGCGCTGCCGATCGCCTGGTCGCTGTGGCAGAGCGACCAGCCCGCCCTCGCGATCCCGCTGGGCGTGGTCGCGGTCGCGGCGCTGGTCACCGTCCTCAGCCCGCCGAGCACCGCCTGGCTGATCGAGGACCACGACGAGGACGGCGCCGGCGATGGCGAGAGCGGCACCGAGCCGCGCGGGGCCGCCGCGCCGACGGGGCCGGAACCGGCCGTCGCCACCGGGACGCCGGGCGCGCCGCGCTCCCTGGGCCGCCGCCTCAGAGAGCGGCTCAAGGAGCAGCCCACCAAGAACTGACCGGCATGTGCTGACCGGCATGAGACATGTGTCGCCGGCATGGGAAGGCCCCGGGACGCGCGTCCCGGGGCCTTCCCATGCTCGTCACTCGTCGGCTGGTCGTCACTCGTCGGCGGTCAGGCCCTCGCGGAGCTGCGCGAGGGTGCGGGCGAGCAGCCGGGACACGTGCATCTGGGAGATGCCGAGCTCGGCGGCGATCTGCGACTGCGTCATGTTGCCGAAGAAGCGCAGCAGCAGGATCTTCTTCTCGCGCGCGGGCAGCTTCTCCAGCAGCGGCTTGAGGGACTCGCGGTACTCCACGCCCTCCAGCGACTCGTCGACCATGCCGAGCGAGTCGGCGACCGCCGGGGCGTCCTCGTCGCCGGAGTCGGGGGCGTCCAGGGACACGGTGGAGTAGGCGTTCGCCGACTCCAGGCCCTCCAGCACCTCCTCCTCGCTCATCTGCAGGTGCGCGGCCAGCTCGCTCACCGTGGGCGCGCGGCCCTCGCGCTGCGCGAGGTCGCTGATCGCCTTGGTCAGCGACAGCTTCAGCTCCTGCAGCCGGCGCGGGACGCGTACCGCCCAGCCCTTGTCGCGGAAATGGCGCTTGATCTCGCCGACGATCGTGGGCGTGGCGTAGGTGGAGAACTCCACACCGCGCTCCAGGTCGAACCGGTCGATCGACTTGATCAGGCCGATGGTGGCGACCTGGATCAGGTCGTCCAGCCACTCGCCGCGGTTGCGGAAGCGGCGGGCGAGGTACTCCACCAGCGGCAGGTGCAGCTCCACGAGCTGGTCGCGGATGCGCTGGCGCTCGGGGTCGCCCTCCGGAAGCTCGGTGAGGCGTTCGAACAGCGCGCGGGCCCGCGCGCGGTCGGGCACCGCGGACTCCGACCGCTCGCTGGTCGCGGCGGTGACCGTCGTCGTCTCCTCCGTCTTCTCCGTCACGGGGCCCCCGCCGCACCGCGCCGCTTCTGCAGCGTCACGGTGACCCGGTCGTCAGAGCCCACCGCCGCGTCGACCTCGCCCGCCAGGGACGACAGCACCGTCCAGGCGAAGGTGTCGCGGCTCGGTTCCTCGCCGTCCACCGTGAGCACCGACACGGAGATGCGCATGGCGTCCCCGGTCAGCTCGAACTCGCAGGTCAGGTCGGTCCCGGGCAGGGCCTGGGCGAGCAGCATCGCGCACGCCTCGTCGACGGCGATGCGCAGGTCCTCTATTTCGTCCAGCGTGAAGTCGAGCCTGGCCGCGAGCCCCGCGGTCGCCGTCCGCAGCACGGACAGGTACGCGCTCGCGGCCGGCAGCTTCACCGTCACCACGTCGCGGACGGACAACTTCATACTGGCCGGCATTGCAGCGGTTTCCTCGGTCACGTCACTCCCTCGCAGGATGGTCCCGCTGCTTCGAAACTACCGCCTGCGGAGCCCACTGGGAGACTTCGGCGCGCGTGGCTTTCTTACGAACGCCGGGCCGACCTGAACGGACGCGTTCCAAACCCGTGCCGGGAGAGGCATGCGTCACGCGGTGATCAGGTCCTCGCGGGCGCCGGCCCGCTCCCGGAGGCGGTTTCGGCCCCGCTCTCGGCCCCGCTCTCGGCCCCGCGCGGGACGGGCGGCAGCAGCGCGCCGCGGTGGCCGATCACGCGGGCGGCGAGGGTGCTCGCGGCCTCGGCGGCGGCGCGGCGGCCCCGTCCGGCGAGCCGGGCGGCGAGGTAGCCGCCGTTGAAGGCGTCGCCTGCGGCGGTGGTGTCGACCACCTCGACGTCCGGGACGGCGGGGACGGCCTCCTCCGCGCCGCCGGCGCCGGCGATCACGCAGCCCCGCCCGCCGAGCTTGACGACGATCTCGGACACGCCGGCGGCGCGCAGCCGGGCGACGGCGCCGGCGGCGGTGGCGTCCCCGAACACGGCCCGGTCGTCGGTGAGCGTGGGCAGCGCGACGTCGGTGCGGGCGAGGACGGCCGCCATCGCGCCGGCGGCGGCGTCGGGGGACGGCCAGCCGGCGGGGCGGTAGTTGCCGTCGAAGGCGACCAGGCCGCCGCGCCGCCGGGTCTCGTCGAGGACGTCCAGGAGCCGGTCGCGGGCCGCCGGGCCGATGATCGACAGCGTGATCCCGGAGAGGTAGACCAGGTCGTGCCCGGCGATGGCGTCGTCGGTCCCGGCGGGCTGTCCGGGGCCGAACAGCCCGCGGGCCGCCGACTGGGAGCGGTAGTAGGTGAACGTCCGCTCGCCGTGCTCGTCGGTGCGGATGAGGTAGAGGCCGGCCCTCCCGCCGGGGACGGTGCGGCTGTGGGCGGAGCCGACGCCGTGCTCGGCCCACGCCTCCCGCATCCGGGTGCTGTAGGGGTCGTCGCCGACGAGGGTGACGAACTGGACGTCGGCCGTCTCCGGCGCCGCGCAGCGGGCGAGGTAGGCGGCGGTGTTGAGGACGTCGCCGGCGTAGCCGACGGCCATCAGCTCGGGGGCGACCGGGCTCAGTTCGATCATGCATTCGCCGATCAGGGCGACCCGGGCGGGCCGGCCGCCGCCGGCCAGGGTGTCCAGCGCGCTCATGGCGTCCTCTCTGGGGGCGTCCGCGACTCTGGGGGCGTCCGCGATAGGGCGACAATACATCTAGACAACAAGTGATCTGATGACTAAGACTTCGGATGTCGCTCCGCCAGAGAGCCGCTCCCGCCAGAGAGCCGCTCCACAGAGAAGGGACGCCCATGGGCAACGATCCGATGCGAGGCTACGACGACGACGGGTACGCGATCTTCAAGGGCGTTCTGGACCCCGAGCTGATCGCCGAGGCGGACGGGCACGTCCGCTGGCTGCAGGAGCGCCACCCCGACCGCACCGGCGAGGACCTGTCCACCGAACTGGTCGCCAAGGACCCGTTCTGGGTGCGGCTGGTCTCCGACGACCGCCTGCTGGACGTCGCCGAGCGCTTCATCGGTCCGGACATCGCCCTGTTCGCGTCCGCCTACATCTCCAAGCCGCCCTACACGGGCAAGGCCGTGCTCTGGCACCAGGACGGCGCGTTCTGGCCGCTCGACCCGATGCGCGTGGTGACGCTCTGGCTCGCCATCGACCGCTCCACGCCCGAGAACGGCTGCCTGCGCGTCATCCCCGGCAGCCACAAGGAGGACCTGCACGACGTCCGCGAGCGCGACGACGCCGGGGCCGTCTTCGGCGTGGAGAGCGCCGTCGGCGTGGACGAGTCGCGGGCCGCCGACCTCGTCCTCGAACCGGGCGACGTCGAGGTCCACCACCCGAACATCATGCACGGCAGCAACGCCAACGAGTCGCCGCACCGCCGCTGCGGCCTGACCATCCGCTACATCCCGACCTCGACCCGGATCACCGAGGAGCCGCTGCCGTTCCCGTCCGCGCTGCTGCTGCGCGGCGACCCGGGCGTGAACGAGTACCAGCCGCGGCCCCGGTACGCGCCCGGCGAGCACTACCCGTTCCGCGGCGCGGAGAACTGGAGCTGATGGGGCGCCGGCGGCACCGGCCGTCCCGCAACTGGGGCGCCCGCGTCCACGAGATCACCTGGGCCGGGCTGGACGCCGTGGTGCTGGAGAACGAGCTGCTGCGGGTGACCGTCCTCGCGGGCAAGGGCGGCGACATCGCCGAGTTCTGCTACAAGCCGCGCGACCTGGACTTCGTGTGGCTGTCGCCGGACGGCCCGCGCGATCCGCGCGACCTCGCCGGGGGAGCGGCCGACGACACCGCCGCCTTCCTCGACGGCTACGAGGGCGGCTGGCAGGAGGTCCTGCCGAACGGCGGCGCGCCGAGCACCTACGAGGGCGCGGCGTTCGCGCAGCACGGCGAGGTGGCCGGGCTGCCGTGGGACCACGACATCGTCGCCGACGACGCCGGCGAGGTCGTTGTGCGGCTCACCGTCCGGGCCCGGCGGATGCCGCTGCGGGTGACCAAGACGCTCCGGCTCCGCTCCGGCGAGCCCGAACTCGCGATCGAGGAGGAGCTGGTCAACGAGTCGGGGGTGGCGCTGCACGCGATGTGGGGCCACCACATCGTGTTCGGCGCGCCGTTCCTGCGCCCCGGGCACCGGATCAGGCTGCCGGGCGGCGCGCGGGTCGTCCCGCACGAGACGGCGATCGCGCCGGGCGGGCGGCGGGTCCGCGCGGGCGGCCCGCACGCGTGGCCGCGCGTCCCGGCGGCCGGCGGCGGCACCGTCGACCTGGACGTCGTCCCAGCTCACGGCGAGCCGAGTGAGATCGTTTACCTCACCGGCCTGGACGAGGGCCGCTACGAGGTCGTCGATCCGGACGGCGGCCTGGGCATGCGGGTGCGCTGGGACGCGGCCGTCCTGCCGCACCTGTGGCTGTGGCAGGAGCTGGGCGCGACGACCGGGCACCCGTGGTGGGGCCGCGCGTACGTGATGGGCCTGGAGCCGTTCGCCGGCCGCCCGACGGACGGGCTGGCCGCCGCGGTCGCGAACGGCACCGCGCTCGCGCTGGAACCGCACGCGCGCCGGAGCCTGTGGCTGCGCGCGGCGGTGATCGAGGGGGAGGACACGTGAGGGAGTTCGAAGGCAAGGCCGCCGTCGTGACCGGCGGGTCGCTCGGGATCGGCCGGGCCGTGGTGGAGCGGCTCGCGCGCGACGGCGCCGCCGTGGTGTTCTGCGGCGTCGGCGAGGACGCCGTCCGGCGGGCCGAGGCGGAGCTGCGCGCGGACGGCCTGGAGGTCACCGGCGTGGAGGCCGACGTCACCGCCGCCGCGCGGATGGACGCGCTGGTCGCGGAGGCGGTGTCCCGGCACGGCGGCCTGGACGTGGTCGTGACGTGCGCGGGCGTCCAGCGGTACGGGACGGTCGAGGAGACCACCGAGGAGCTGTGGGACGAGGTCCTCGACGTGAACGTCAAGGGCGTGTTCCTCGCCTGCCGCGCCGCCGTGCCGGAGCTGCGCCGCCGGGGCGGCGGGACGATCGTCACGATGTCGTCGGTGCAGGCGTTCGTCTCCCAGGACCGGGTCGCCGCCTACAGCGCGAGCAAGGCCGCGATCAACGCGCTGACCAGGGCGATGGCGCTGGACCACGCCGCCGACGGGATCCGCGCGAACGTGGTGTGCCCGGGGTCGGTCGACACGCCGATGCTGCGCTGGGCGGCCGACCTGTTCCGCGGCGGGACGAGCCAGGACGCGCAGGTCGCCGAGTGGGGGCGGGCGCATCCGCTCGGCCGCGTCGCGACGGCGGCCGAGGTCGCCGAGGTCGTGGCGTTCCTCGCCGGGCCGCGCTCGTCGTTCGTGACCGGCGCCGAGCACCGGGTGGACGGCGGGCTCCTCGCCCGCAACCCCGCCGCCCTTCCGGACGCCGCCCTTCCGGATGTCGGCTCGCCGGAAACCTGAACCCGGATCGCGAAAGATCTAGACACCAAGTCATTTGATCACTCATGATGTTGGCGCAGCGTGCCCGAGCGGCGCGTGCAGCGACCTCGCGGAGGTTTCCATGCAGGAGTCCGACCCCTCCCGTCCTTACTCTCCCGACCGGCTCTCTTCCGTTCACGCGGGGCGTCGGCGGCGCGTGCTCGGAACAGGCAGGCGCGCCGCCGTCCTCGCGTCCTCCCTGCTGCTCGGCGCCGGCCTCGCGGCCGTGCCCGCCGTCCCCGCCGCGGCCGACACCCACGGCCACGGCGCCCACCAGGGACGCGGCCTCGGGCACGAGAAGGCCCGCGGCAAGGGCCACGCCGCCGAGGCAGCGGCGCCCACCTGCTCCGGGCAGGCGCCGCCGACGTTCGGCACGGCCACGCAGAACACCGCGCTGAACGGCAAGTTCACCGCCTACGGCAACAGCAACACGCTGCTGGACGACTGGACCGGCGGCGACTCGACCTACTCGCTGAAGCTCACGGACGGGCGCATCGTCTACGCCTACTCCGACACCTTCCTCGGCAAGGTCAACGCGGACGGGTCGCGCTCGGTCGTCATCGAGGAGGGCGGCACCACGCCGTTCATCAACAACTCGTTCGTCGTCCAGGGGACGGGCGGCGAGACGACCACCGTGCACGGCGGGACGGCCGCCGCGCCGAAGGCCGTGATGCCGCCGCCGAAGGCGGCGCACTGGTACTGGGCGGGGGACCTCACCCAGAGCGGTGCCGAGGTCCAGCAGCTCTACCGCCAGTACTACGACCCGGACCCGGACAACGGCACCGGCTGGGACATGACGTTCAAGAGCAACGTCCTGGCCCGGTTCTCCACCGGCAACCTGTCCGCGCCCACGCAGGTCACGGCGATGCCCTCGGCGTCGGGCGTCCAGTGGGGGTCGGCGCTGTTCAAGGACGGCGGCTACACCTACGTCTACGGCACCGAGGACTACATCGACCCCGACACCAAGGCCAACACCAAGTACCTGCACGTCGCACGGGTGAAGGGCAGCGACCTGCGCGAAGCCTGGAAGTACCGGACGGCCACCGGCTGGTCGGCATCGGAGACCGACTCGGCCCGGCTGATGAGCGGCGTCTCCAACGAGTTCAGCGTGGCCAAGCGCGGCTCGCACTACATCATGGTCAACCAGGACGCGAACATCGCCTTCGGCGGGGAGATCGACGTCCTGCTCTCGTGCTCGCCCGCAGGCCCGTTCACCGGTGAGCAGACCGTCTACCGCACGCCCGAGACCGGTCAGTTCGGCTCCTACGGCGACCCGGACATCTTCACCTACAACGCCCATCAGCACGTGTCGCTGTCGTCGAGCGGCAACCTCGTCATCTCCTACAACGTGAACAGCCTGGACGCGACCAAGGGACCGACGAACGACAACTACCGCGACGTCAGCATCTACCGGCCGCGCTACATCAATCTGCCGGTCTCCAACTGACCGTCCGTGCGGTCGGCTCGCCCGCAAGGGCTGACGGCCGCCCGTTAAGCCGCGGCTCCACCGTTCCGTCCACGGTGGGACCGCTCCCCGCGCGCCCCCGGGTGACCTCCCGCCCGGGGGCGCGCGCCCGTCCACCCACCAGGAGGTCCGGACCATGACCCTGGACGCCGAACTCGCCGCCGCGTTCGACGGCATGCCCTACGTCGGCCTGGCGGACCCGGCCGAGGCCCGCGCCGCCATGCGCGACCTGGTCTCCGTCCTGGCCCGTCCCACCACCGCCGAAGGGGCGGACGTGACGGACCGGACGATCCCCGGCCCGCCCGGCGCGCCGCCCGTCCCCGTGCGGATCTACCGGCCGCGCGGGGCGCCGAGCCCGGCGCCCGTCCTCGTGTACTTCCACGGCGGCGGGTTCGTCACCGGCGGCCTGGACAACGAGCACGAGCGCTGCCTGGCGTTCGCCGGCGAGGACGGCATCGCCGTCGTGTCGGTCGACTACCGGCTCGCGCCCGAGCACCCGTTCCCGGCCGGGTTCGACGACTGCTACGCCGCGACGGTCTGGGCGCACGCGCACGCGGCCGAGTTCGGCGGCGACCCGGAGCGGGTCGCGGTCGGCGGCGGGAGCGCGGGCGGTGCCCTGGCCGCCGCCGTGGCGCTGCGCGCGCGGGACCAGGCCGGCCCGCCGCTGGTCTTCCAGATGCTGCTCTACCCCGTCCTGGACGATCGCATGGAGACGCCGTCGATGCGGGCGTTCACCGAGCCGCCGCTGTTCAACCGGGCCGATGTCGGCCACATGTGGCGGCACTACCTCGGCGGGCGGGCTGCGGGCGGCGCGGACGTCCCCGCCTACGCGGCGCCCGCCCGCGCCGCCGACCTGGCGGGGCTGCCGCGCGCCTACGTCCTCGTCGCCGAGTACGACCCGCTGCGGGACGAGGGCCTCGGCTACGCGCACCGGCTGATCGTCGCGGGCGTCCCCACCGAGCTTCACCATGTGCCGGGCGCCTGCCACGGCTTCGACGGCATCATGTCGGCGCGGCTGGGGCGGCTCGCGTTCGAGGAGGAGCGCGCCGTCCTGCGGCGATGCCTCTCCGGAAGGGGGGACACGGGCCTCTCCGGAAGGGGGGACACGGGCCTCTCCGGAGGGGGTGGACACGGCCAGTCGCTAAGTGATTAGATGACTTTACTTCTTGGGAACGAGGTGGCGATGGCACAGGATGTGGCCCGGCCGAGCCTGGCGGACGCGCTCACCGAGCGGATGCTGGAGCTGATCAGGGCGGACGGACTGCGCCCCGGCGACCGGCTGCCGTCCGCGCGTGAGCTGTCCCAGCGGTTCGCGGTGACCACGCCGACGCTGCGCGAGGCGCTGCGCCGGCTGGAGGCGACCGGAGCGGTCCAGCTCCGGCACGGCTCGGGGATCTACGTCGGCGCCGACCTCGAACGCGTGGTCATCCCCAACCCCAACGTCGGCGAGCTGGAGGCCGACCGGCTGCTCCAGCTGCTGGACGCCCGGCTGCTCATCGAGCCGCCGCTGGCCGGCCGGGCGGCCCGGCTGGCCGGTCCCGCCGACGTCGAACTGCTCCGCGCCATCCTCGACCAGGCGGGCGCGGACCTGCGCGGCGGCGAACCCGCCGAACGGAACACGCCCGCGCGACGCACCGCGCACGCCTCGCACGCCTCGCACACTGCGCACGCCGCGCACGCGTCCGACGCGGAGGCGCGTCTCCACAAGGCCAACATGAGCTTCCACAGCGAGGTCGCGGGCGTCGCGGGCAACTCCGTGCTCTGCGAGGTCATCGACTCGCTGCTCACGGTGCACGCGTCCGAGCAGCGCGAGATACAGCGGATCTTCGACGACCGCGTCCGCGACTTCGAGGAGCACACCGCGATCCTCGCCGCCATCGAGGCGGGCGCGGCGCGGGACGCCGAGGCGCTCATGCGGTCCCACCTCACCGACATCAAGCACGTGATCGAGCAGCGGCTCGCCTGAGCGCGGGCCGCCCCCAGCCCCCCTGACCCCAGCCCCCTGACCCCAGCCGCGCGGCCCGTGCGCCGCGCGGCCGGTTCACCCATCCCCGAAACCGACCTTCGACCACCCCGATCGGGCATCGGCGCCCGATGAAGGAGGCCACCATGGTGTCCAAGCGACTGCGGGCGACCGCGCTCACCGTGGGCGCGCTCCTGCTCGCCGCCGGCTGCGGGTCCGGCGACTCCGGCGGGAGCAAGTCCGAGCTCAAGCTGTACAACGACAAGGGCGCCTGGAAGCCCTTCTTCGAGCAGATGGCCGCCCTCGGCAAGCAGCAGACGGGACTCGGCATGACGCCCGTCGGCTACACCGACGAGCCGACCTACACCGCGTTCATCAAGACCTCGTTCCGCACGAACGTCAAGCCCGACCTGTTCACCTGGTCGACCGGCGGGCGCCTGGAAGAGATCGTCGAGCAGAACCAGGTGGCCGAGACCACCGACATCTGGCAGAGCGCCGTCAAGAGCGGCGACCTCACCGAGGACCTGAAGAAGTACTACACGGTCGACGGCAAGCAGTACTGCGTCCCGCTGAACACCGCCTACTGGGGCATGTTCTACAACAAGAAGATCTTCGCGAAGTACGACCTGAAGCCGCCCACGACCTGGGCGGAGCTGGAGAAGGCCGCGGCGACGCTGAAGTCGAAGGGGCAGGTCCCCTTCAACCACACCACGCCGACGTCGCTGTTCTCCTTCGCCTGGTTCGAGCAGCTCCTCGCCGGTACCGACCCCGACCTGTACGAGCGGCTGTCGAAGGGCCAGGCGTCCTACACCGACCCCGGCGTGGTGAAGGTGATGGAGCGCTGGAAGTCGATGATCGACAAGGGCTGGTTCTCCAAGCCCGGCGACAAGGCCGACCCCGCCGACCACTTCAAGTCCGGCGACGCCGCGATGGTCATCAACGGGACCTGGTTCAACACGAGCATGACCCAGCGCGGCCTCAAGCAGGGCAAGGACTACGGGTTCTTCTTCATCCCCAACGTCGACCCCGCGCTGCCGAAGCGGTCGCTGGTCTTCGAGAGCGGCCCGCTCTGCTCGCTGCGCAAGGCCCCCGACCCGGCCGCCAGCACCAAGTACCTCAAGTGGTGGGTCACCCCCGCCGCCCAGGAGAAGTGGGCGAACGCGCGCGGCGACGTGTCCGGCAACCCCAAGGTGAAGATCGCCGACCCCGAGCTGACGAAGGTCACCAAGGAGGCGGCGTCGCCGGAGAACCGGCTCGTGCTGCGCTACTTCGAGGCCGCGCCCTCGCCCGTCCTCACCGAGGCGCTGAGCGGCTTCGACAAGTTCCTGAACAAGCCGGAGACCTATATGGACGTCCTCAAGGGCATCCAGAAGGCGAACGAGGCGTACTGGAAGTCGAACTAGATCCATGAGCACGCACAAGGCCACCGCCACCCGCCCGAAGACGGCGGTGGCGAAGGCGCCGGGATCCGGCCGCCGCGCGGGGCGCGGCGGCCGGGCGGGGAAGGGCTTCGCGCTGCACGGCCGGTTCCGGCACGCCTACATCTCCCCGGCCGTCCTGTTCGTCGCCGTCCTGCTGTACCTGCCGTTCCTGTGGACGGCCTACCTGAGCTTCACCAGCTACGACGGGCTGGCGTCACCGGAGTTCACCGGCCTGGACAACTACACGCGGCTCCTTGAGGATGACGCGCTCGTCACCTCCCTCCGCAACACGCTGCTGTGGGTCGTCGGGACCGTCGTCCTGCCGGTGGGGCTCGGGCTCCTCGTCGCGGTCATGTCCTACGACCTCAAGGGCGGCGGCTGGTTCCGGCTGCCGTTCCTGCTCCCGTACGCGATGTCGGGCGCCGGCCTCGGCGTGATCTGGGGCTTCATCCTCCAGCCGGACGGCATGGCCAACCAGATCCTCACCCTGTTCGGGATGCCGGGCGGCGACACCGCGTTCCTGCAGGACGGCCCCCGCAACACCATCGCGATGATCGTCGTGTGGACGTGGCAGCAGCTCGGCGTCAACATGCTGCTGTTCGTCGTCGGGCTCCAGTCGATCCCGAAGGCGCCGATCGAGGCGGCCCGCATCGACGGCGCGTCCGGCTGGTCGATGTTCCGGCACGTCATCTGGCCGCTGATGCGCCCGATCACCACGGTCGTGTTCGGCCTCGCGCTCGTCGCCGGGCTGAAGAACTTCGACATCGTCTGGGTGATGACGCAGGGCGGACCCGGACGCTCGTCCGAGACCCTCGCCGTGACCATGTACCGGGACGTGTTCGTCGCCAACGAGTACGGCTACGGCTCGGCGGTCGCGGTCCTGCTCACCACCGTCACCGGCCTGGCCTCCTACGTGTACCTGCGCAGGCAGATCGGCGGGGAGGAGACCCGATGAACCGGTTGACGCTGAACCTGCGGCGCGCCGTCCTCCTGGTGCTGGGCCTGGCGTGGCTGTTCCCGACGTACCTGATCATCGCGAACGCCGTGCGGCCGGCCGACGACTACGACCCGTCGGACGCGGTGAAGCCGCCGTCCTCGCTCGGCCTGTTCGACAACGTCTCCCAGGCATGGGACCGGACGGCCGTCGGCGACACGCTGCTCAGCACCCTGCTGTACAGCGTCGTCTCGCCCGCGGTCGCCGTCCTGCTGGGCGCGCTCGCCGGGTACGCGATCGTGGTGCTGCGCCTCAAGCACGGCTTCGCGTGGTTCGTGGTGATCTTCGCCGGGACGGTCGTGCCGTTCCAGATGCTGCTCATCCCGCTGTTCGTCGGCTACAGCGAGGTCTCGCTGTACGACAGCCAGCTGGGCCTGATCATCATCTACTCGGCGATCAACGTGCCGCTGGCCGCGCTCGTCATGCGCAACTTCTTCGGCAACGTCGCCGTGTCGATCTTCGAGGCGGCGCGGCTGGACGGCGCGTCCACCTTCCGCATCTTCTGGCGGATCTACCTCCCGCTGTCCTCGGCGGCCCTCGCCGCCGTGTTCATCCTGGAGTTCACCTTCGTCTGGAACGACCTGCTGTTCGGCCTGACGCTCTCCCAGTCGGAGACGGTCCGGCCGGTGTGGGCCGAGCTGTCCGCCCTGACCACCGACGTGTACGCCGGGACCCCCGTGCCGATCGCGCTGGCCGCCGGCCTGGTGGTCTCCCTCCCGACCGTCGCGCTGTTCCTGGCGACCCAACGCCTCTTCACCCGCGGCCTCACCCTCGCTCAGTTCTGACCCAGGGGGGCGACCCCCTGGAACCCCCGCCACGGGCGGGAGGCCGTTTCCCGATCCGCTCCGCGTCTCGCGAAACGGCCTCCCGCCCGGCGGGCCGGACGACCTCCGGGCGCCAGAGCGCCCTCCGGCCGCCCGGCCCGTGACCATGAGAAGCATCAGAGAGGATTGCGCTTCACGATGACGAGTCGTCTGCTTCAGGCGAGCCTCGGTTCGCCCGACTATGACGGGATCCGCGACGCGCTGCGCCAGGACACCTCCACCGAGGTGCTCGCCGTGCGCGGGCTGTCCGTCCGCGCCGCCGTGCTGCCGCTGTTCAAGCGCGGTGAGGACGGCGGGCTCCGGCAGGCCGTCCGGGTGACCCTCTCCGGAGGCGGCGCCGTGGAGGTGGCCCTCAAGGACGGCGACGCCGAACTCGCGTCCGCCACCGGGGACGGCGGCACGCTGACGCTGCTCGTCCCCGAGGTCGAGGCCCCGCGCCGCGTCACCCTGGAGGTGCGCGACTCCGCCGGGCTCGTCGGCGCCGCGCCGCTCGACCTCACCCCGCAGCGCAAGTGGAACGTCTTCGTCGTCCACCACTCGCACCTCGACATCGGCTACACCGACACCCAGGGCACCGTCCTGCGGCACCACCTCGACTACCTCGACGCGGCGCTGCGGCTCGCGCGGGAGACCGACGGGCGGCCGGACGACGCGCGCTTCCGCTGGTCGGTCGAGTCGTCGATGCCGGCGCTGCGCTGGCTCGCGACCCGCTCCGCCGACCAGGTCGCCGAGTTCACCGAGCGGGTGCGCGCGGGCGACATCGAGGTCACCGCGTTCCCGATGCAGCTGCACACCGAGGCGTGCTCGACCGAGGAGCTGTACCGCCAGCTCCGCTTCGTCGAGGACCTGCGGCGCACGTACGGCATCGAGGTCCGGTCCGCGATGCACACCGACATCCCCGGCGCCGTCGTCGGGACGGTGGACGCCCTGAACGCGGCCGGCGTCCGCTACCTGGCCGCCGCGCACAACTGGGCCGGGCGGTCCGTGCCCTACATCACCGGCGGCGACAAGCTGGCCCGGCCGTTCCGGTGGCGGTCGCCGGGCGGCGGCGAGCTGATCGTCTGGTTCACCGACACCCCGCACGGCATGGCCTACATGGAGGGCAACACCGTCGGCCTCGTCGACTCCTACGACCTCGCCGAGGACCTGCTGCCCCGCTACCTCGGCTCCCTCGCCGACCGCCCCTACCCGTACGGGCCGGGCACGTTCGGCTGGTACGCGGCGCCCGGCCAGGTCGGCGCCGCCAAGGACCCCGACTTCCTGGACGCCGTCCACCTGCGCGTGCAGGGCGCCCACGCCGACAACGCCGGGCCGTCGATCGTCCCCGCCGACATCGCGCACCGCTGGAACGAGACCTGGGCGTACCCGCGGCTGCGGATGGCGACCAACGCCGACTTCTTCGAGTACGTCGAGGAGCACCACGGCGACCGGCTCCAGACCCACGAGGGCGACTGGACGGACTGGTGGGCCGACGGCCTCGGCTCCGGCGCCCGGCCGCTCGGTTACGTCCGGCGGGCGCAGAACGTCCTGCGGTCGGCCGAGACGCTGCACGCCCTCGCCGACGAGCGCGGCGATGAGCACACCGGCGCGTCCAAGCTGATCGACGAGGCCTACGACCGGGCCGCGCTGTTCGACGAGCACACCTGGGGCGCCGCCAACCCGTGGGAGGACGCCGAGGAGGGCGGCGACTCCGGCGCCCTGCAGTGGACCCGCAAGTCGCAGGTCGGCTACCAGGCGCACGACGACGCCCTCGACCTGCTCCAGGCGGGCGCGCGGCGGCTCGGCGCGACGTTCGGGCCGTCGCCGGACGCGCTCGCCTCGTTCCTCGTCGTCAACCCGGGCACGGCCGCCCGCACCGATGTGGCCCGCGCGTTCCTGCCCCGCGACGTCGTCGCGGCGGACGTCCCCATCGCGCTCGTGGACGCCCGCACCGGCGAGCCCGTCCCGCACCGCGAGGAGGAGGTCGACCCGGACGAGTGGCCCACCCGCCCGATCGGCCGCCACCTGGAGGCCGTCCTGCCGGACGTCCCCGGCCACGGGCACGTCCGCGTCGATGTCGTCAGCGCTGATGTCGTCAGCGCTGATGTCGTCCGCGCTGATGTCGTCCGCGCTGATGTCGTTAACACCGATGTCGCCGAGGCCGAGGCCGGGGCCGCGGCCGCCGAACCGGTCGACCTCGGCCCGGACGGGACGATCGAGAACGAGTTCTACCGCGTCGCCTACGACCTCAAGGAAGGCCACATCGCGTCGGTCTTCGACAAGGTCGCCGGCCGCGAGCTGGTGAACACCGACGGCATCGCCGGGTTCGGCCAGTACATCTACGACCGGTACGCGACCGCGCCGCACTTCAACCACATGTCCGGGCACATGCTCGTCCACGACAAGACGATGCTCGGCGACCGCGCCGTGGCGACCCACGCGACCGTCACCAAGTGCGAGCGCACCCCCGCCGGTGAGCGCCTCGTCATCGAACTGCACGGCAAGGGCGTCGACTGGCTGCGCACCACGATCGACCTGTACGCGGGCGTGCCGCGCGTGGACGTCCGCTACCAGCTCGGCAAGCAGCCCACCGCCGCGAAGGAGGCGGTGTTCTTCTCCTTCCCGTTCGCCGTGGACGGCCCGCCCGCCGCCTGGGAGCTGACCGGCGGCGTCGGCGGCACCGGCGTCCCGAGCGTCCCCGGATCGGCGGAGCACATGCGCCCGATCCGGCACTGGGTCGCGTTCGAGGACCCCGAGCTGACCGTCGCGTGGGCGACGCTGGAGGCGCCGCTCGTCCAGTTCGGCTCCATCCACATGCCGTACGCGCCGTTCCCGCCCACGCTCGACAACGAGGACGGCACCGTCTACTCGTGGGCGCTCAACAACATCTGGGACACCAACTTCCCGTCCCAGCAGCAGGGGGAGACGACCTTCCGGTACGCGTTCGCGTCCGGTGCCGCCGGCTCCGGCCGCCGCCTCGGCGCCCGCACCGCCGCCGGCCTCACCGACCCGTTCGTCGCCACCCTCGCCACCGGCACCGCGCCCGCGGCCGAGTCCGGGACGTTCCTGCGCGTCGACGACCCGGACGTGCTCGTCACCTCGGTGGGCCGCGCCCGCGACGGCGACGGCCTCGCCGTCCGGCTCCAGTCGCTCGCCGCCGGCCCGGTGGAGGCGGAACTGCACGTGCCCGGCGCGGTGAGCGCGCGGCTCAGCGGCGGTTTGGAGCGTGACCCGGCGGAACTACCCGTCCGGGACGGCACGATGACGGTCCGGCTGCCCGCCTGCGGCGTCGCCACCGTCACCGTTCGGCGTTGACCACGGATCGGGGACACATGAAGATCACAGGCATCCGCGCGACCACGGTCACCGTGCCGCTGGAGGCGCCGCTCCTGCACAGCAACGGCGCCCACTGGGGCCGCTTCGTCCGGACGATCGTCGAGGTCGAGGCCGACAACGGGCTGATCGGCCTCGGCGAGATGGGCGGCGGTGGGCAGAGCGCCGAGGCCGCCTTCCAGGCCCTCGCCCCGCACCTGGAGGGGCACGACCCCTTCGAGCTGGAGGCGCTCCGCTTCAAGATCGCCAACCCGACGGCGAGCCTGTACGACAACCGCGTGCAGATGCTCGCCGCCATCGAGTTCGCCTGCCTGGACCTCATCGGCCAGCACCTCGGCGTCCCGGTGCACGACCTGCTCGGCGGGCGCATCCGTGACTCCGTCCCGTTCGCGTCCTACCTGTTCTTCCGGCCGCCGGGACCCGGCGGGGTCCCGGAGGTCCGCACGCCGGAGCAGCTCGTCGCGCACGCCCGCGACCTCAAGGCCCGGCACGGGTTCGGCGTCCACAAGCTCAAGGGCGGCGTGTTCCCGCCGGAGCACGAGCTGGAGAGCTACCGGGCCCTCGCCGAGGCGTTCCCCGGCGACGGCCTGCGCTACGACCCGAACTCCGTGCTCAGCCTGAAGGAGGGCCTGCGCTTCGGGAAGGCCATCGAGGACCTCGACAACGACTACCTCGAAGACCCCGTCCTCGGCCTGGAGGGGCTGCGGCTCGTCCGCGAGCGCGTGGACGTCCCGCTCGCCACCAACACCGTCGTCGTCAACTTCGAGCAGCTCGCCGCGAACGTGCTGCGCCGCAGCGTGGACGTCGTCCTGCTCGACACGACGTTCTGGGGCGGCATCCGGGCCTGCGTGAAGGCGGCCGGGGTGTGCGAGACGTTCCAGATCGGCGTCGCCGTCCACTCGTCCGGCGAACTCGGCATCCAGCTCGCCACCATGCTGCACCTCGGCGCCGTCCTGCCCAACCTCACCTATGCCGCCGACGCGCACTACCACCACCTGGCCGACGACGTCATCGAGGGCGGCCTCATGAAGTACGCCGACGGCAGGATCGCGGTGCCCAGCGGGCCGGGCCTGGGCGTCCGCCTGGACCGTGACAAACTCGCCGAGTACGCGGAGCTGTACAAGGAGCTGGGCGGCTACCCCTACGACCGCGACCCGGGCCGTCCCGGCTGGTACCCGATCATCCCGAACGACCGCTGGGCGGACCCTGCCGTCCCACTGGCGCCGCTCGAATAACCTGCCACCTGTGATTCGTTACGCGACCCCCGACGACGTCCCCGACATCCTGCGGCTGATCCGCGAACTGGCGGACTACGAGCGCGCCCTCCACGAGGTCAAGGCCACCGAGGAGCAGCTGCGTGAGCGGCTCTTCGGCGACGACCCCAAGGTCTTCGCCCACGTCGCAGAGCACGAAGGGCGCGTCGTCGGGTTCGCCCTGTGGTTCCTCACGTTCTCCACGTGGAACGGCACCCACGGCATCTACCTGGAGGACCTGTTCGTCGAGCCGGACGTCCGCGGCCACGGCTACGGCAAGGCCCTGCTCACCGAGCTCACCCGCATCGCCGACGACCGCGGCTACGAACGCGTCGAATGGGCCGTCCTCAACTGGAACGAACCGGCCATCGGCTTCTACGAGTCCCTCGGCGCCCGCCCCCAGGACGAGTGGACGGTCTACCGCCTCACCGGCGACGCCCTCACCAAGGCCGCCCGAGCCTGACCCGGACATGGCAGAGGCCCGGCCAGCCGCAGGCCGGGCCTCAGCGTTCGTCCAGATCAGCCCTGCTTGGGCAGATCAGCCCTGTTGGGCAGATCAGCCCTGCTTGGTCTCCCAGAAGATCTTGTCGATCTCCGCGATCTTGCCCAGCAGGTCATCGGCGACCTTGGGGTCCATGCTCCCCTTGGTGCCGGCCGCGCCGGCCAGCTTGGTGGCCTCGTTGAACAGCTGGTGCAGCTGCGGGTACTTCTCGAAGTGCGGCGGCTTGAAGTAGTCGGTCCAGAGCACCCACAGGTGATGCTTGACCAGCTCGGAGCGCTGCTCCTTGATCAGGATCGCCCGGGCGCGGAACTCCGGGTCCTCGTTGGCGGCGTACTTCTCGCAGATCGCCTTGACCGACTCGGCTTCGATCCGGGCCTGCGCCGGGTCGTAGACGCCGCACGGCAGGTCGCAGTGCGCGGACACCGTGGTCTTCGGGCGCAGAATCTTGAGCAACACCTGCGAATCCCTTCCCTCGTTGCGGATCATGCTCAGGGCACCGACATTACCCTTGTGCCGCGGGGCGCGTCCGTCCAGGGCACTCGGTATTTCGGCCTAAGACCCGGACCGCACGCGGCCCGGAACCTTCAGTGTTCGTCACCCCCATCCGCCGGACTATGCGGCCCACCAAGGAGGATCATGCGAATCTGCGGGACGCGGCGCGGGGTGTTCTGGGCGCTTGCCGGTGGGGTGGCGCTCGCCGGTGGGGTGGTGCTTGTGGTGGCTGGGGTGCGGCGGGTGCGGACGGTGGAGGTCACGGGGGAGTCGATGCTGCCGGGGCTGCGTCCGGGTGACTGGCTCATCGTCCGGGCTGGAGCCCGTCCCACGCCCGGTGCCGTTGTTGTCGCGGAGCATCCGCAGCGGCCTGGGCTTCTCGTCGTGAAGCGCGCGACGCACCGCACTGATGAAGGCTGGTGGCTGGAGAGCGACAACCAGCGCGCCCCTGGGCGCAGTGACAGTTGGGACTTCGGGGCCGTCCCCGACGCCCTCGTGATGGGACGTGTTCTGGCCCGCTACTGGCCCCTTCCGGTGAAGCGCGTGCCCTAGCCCTGGCGGGACGGGGACGGGAACGGGGACGGGGACAGGACGAACTGGCCGAAAGTACGACCGCTGCTGGGGCGAACCATGCTTTGGGCCGGTGATCTGGGACGGCGCCGTTGACGACGATGCCGTCATGCCACATGAAGACCCCGTCCCGATGCTGCACGCCGAGGGACTGACGAAACGATATGGCCGACGGCGAGAGGCGCTGAGCGGAGTCGATCTGCACGTTCCGGCCGGGCGCATCGTGGGCCTCGTAGGGCCGAACGGCGCGGGCAAGTCGACGTTGCTGAACATGGCCTGCGGGCTGCTGGAGCCGACGTCGGGCTCGCTGCGCGTACTGGGGTCCCCACCGGCGGCGAGTGCCGCGCACCTGGCCAGGGTCGGGTTCGTCGCGCAGAACACCCCGGTCTACCCCTCGTTCAGCGTGGCCGACCATCTGCGTCTGGGGGCGCGCCTGAACCCGTCCTGGGACCAGGGCATGGCCGAGCGACGCCTCGCGCAGGTCGGACTCAACCCGGGCCAGAAGGCGGGACGGCTGTCGGGCGGCCAGCGCGCGCAACTGGCGCTGACGATCGCCGCCGCCAAACGTCCCGAACTGCTGGTCTTCGACGAGCCGGCCGCCGCGCTGGACCCGCTGGCGCGCCAGGGCTTCCTGGCGAACCTGATGGAGTTCGTCGCCGAACTCGGGGCCAGTGCGGTGCTGTCGTCGCACCTGCTCGGCGACATCGAGCAGGTCTGCGACTACCTCATCGTGCTGTGCGACGCGCGGGTCCAGGTCGCCGGGGACGTCCGCGACCTGCTGGCCCGTCATCACCGGGTGTCCGGCGATATCGACCGGCTCCCGGCGGGCGTCGAGATCGTCCGGGCGGAGCAGCGCGGTGCGATCGTGCGCGGCGCCCTTCCGCCATCGGAGCTCCCGTTCCGGGCCGGTCCCGTCTCGCTCGAAGAGTTGGTGCTCGCGTACATGTCGCGGGCGAACACGCCTGTCGCCCGGGTCGGCGCCGTGGCCGGGGAGGGATCACGATGACCTGGCTGAACTGGCGGCAGTTCCGCATCCACGCGCTCGCCGGCGCCATCGGGCTCGCACTGATCGCCGCCTACCTGCTGTACCTCGGCATGGACATCCGGGACGCGCACGACGCCTACCGGTCCCGGTGCGCCGACACCGCCGCGTGCGCGCAGGCCGCGAGCCAGTTCGCGGGGACCTACCGGAGCACGCTGCTGTTCATGGCCGCCGGCCTGGGGCTGATCCCCGTCGTCCTCGGGGCCTTCTGGGGAGCGCCGCTGATCGCCCGGGAACTGGAACTCGGCACCCACCGGCTGGTATGGAGCCAGAGCGTGACCCGCCGCCGCTGGCTGATCGCCAGGATGGCGTTCACCGCCCTGGCCGCGATGGCCGTGACGGGCCTCGCCGCCCTGCTGCTGACGTGGGCTGCCGCCCCGTACGACCAGGTCGCCTCCGACCGCTTCGGTGCGATCGAGTTCGGTGCCCGCAACATCGCCCCGATCGGCTATGCCTTCCTCGCCTTCACCCTCGGCACCACCGTCGGGCTCCTCGTCCGCCGGACGCTCCCGGCGATGGCCATCACGGGCGTCGTCTTCCTCGCCGTCCAGTTCACGGTGCCGAACATGGTGCGGCCACACCTCATGCCGTCGGAGGAGGTGACCTTGCCGATGACCGCGCAGGCCATCAACGGGGCCAAGAACCTGGGCAGCATCACCGGCGCCCCGGTCATCGGCGGGCTGCAGGTCCCCGGCGCACCCGACGCGTGGATCAGCGACACCAGCCCGATGCGCACCGCCGACGGGCGGACGCTCAGCGAGAAGAAGTTCAACGCTTGCCTCGACACCCCGTCCAAGACGGGCGCGGGCGGGACGTTCGGTGACGCCGCGCTGTGCCTGTCCGCACTCGACCTGCACGTCGACATCGAGTACCAGCCCGGCGACCGCTACTGGTACTTCCAACTGGCCGAGACGGGCCTCTACCTGCTGACCGGCGCGCTTCTGACCGCCGCCGCCCTACGCCGCATCAGGCGGGTGTGAAGCACTCATGGAGAACAACCGCGGAAATGCCGCCGACCGGTCATACGTGCTGCTCAACATAGGTCTGGGTCTGATGTTCGCCCTGGGCAGCGCCTTCACGGCGTTGATGCTCGCCGTCAGCTGGGGCGGGGCCTACTGCGTCTTCACCACCGCCGTCGCAGTGGTCGTGAGCGGGCTGGCCCTGCTGCGAGGGCGCCGAAGGGTGTGGCCCGCAGCGGCGGGCCTGACCGTGGCGGCCGGTGCCGTGGGCGTGTCCTTGGCGACGGATCTGCCGCAGGAGCCCGCACCCACGACGGCCTTGGCCCTCGCCGTCCTCATCGGCTCCGCCCTCAGGGCCGTGCCGGCGCCGTCGGCCGCCTGCATCGCGGTGGGCGGCGTCGCCGTGATCGCCCTCGGCTGGGTCTCCGGCGTCTCCGCAGTGACGGCACTGGCCACGATCTTGATCGTCGGCGGGCTCGCCGCCGGGGTGCTGCTGCGCGCGATCGCGCCCGTCCCGCCGTCCGACACGCCGATAACCTGGCCGACATGACCGTTCCGGGGGGATGGGTCCGGGGCGTCTCCGTGACCGGGCTCGGCGCCGCGTTCCTCACGGCGATCACCGTGCAGGCCACCGCCATCGCGCAGAGCTGGGGAAGCTGGTACTGGGCGCCGGGCTGCGCCTTCGCGGCGGCGGTGTGCCTCACGGCCCTGGCCGGGCTGCGCCGCCCGCTCTGGCCGGCGGTCGCGGGGCTCGTCCTCGCGGCGGCGGCCATCGCGACCACCCGCCTGAGCAGCTCCGACCTTCCCGCCGAACCCAACCCGGCGCTGGCGCTGGGGCTGGCAGTGCTGACCGCCTCCGCCCTCCGGACCCTCCCACCGGCACCGGCCGCCGTCATCGCGGCGGCCGGCCCAGTGCTGATCACCGCCGGTCAGCTGGCCGCCGGGCCGCCGTTCGCCGAACTCGCGGCGGTGACGGTGCTGGACGGCCCGATCTGGCTGGCCGCAGTCGGCGTCGGGCTCTCGCTCCGGATCCTGGACGCGCGGGCGCA
This sequence comes from Actinomadura sp. NAK00032, assembly GCF_013364275.1. Classification (NCBI taxonomy): domain Bacteria; kingdom Bacillati; phylum Actinomycetota; class Actinomycetes; order Streptosporangiales; family Thermomonosporaceae; genus Actinomadura; species Actinomadura sp. NAK00032. The sequence continues at coordinate 2,376,422 of NZ_CP054932.1, forward strand.
TGCGACCGCAGAACTGGTCCGGCGGGAGGAGCGCCTGGAACTGGCCCGTGAACTGCACGACGTCGTGGCACACCACATCACGGGCATGGTGCTCCAGGCGCAGGGCGCCCAGGTGGTCGCGCGACGCGACCCGGAGCAGGTGAGCGAGTACCTCAGCGAGATGGAGGTCGCGGGCACCGACGCCCTGGCTGCGATGAGACGGGTGGTCGGCCTGCTCCGCGACACGGGCGACGCGGCACCGGCGACCCCCGGACCGGAGGGCCTCGGCGCACTCATCGACCGCTTCCGCCGCCAGGGCCCCAAGGTCACGTTGACCATGCCGGACGAGAACAACTGGCCACCGGAGGTGACCACCACCGTGTACCGCGTCGCGCAAGAGGCGTTGACGAACGTCCTGCGGCACGCCCCCAAGGCCCGAACGGTCACGGTCACCGTCGAGCAGTGCGCAAGGGCCGTCACCATCGAGGTCGCCGACGACGCCCCCGCACCCGTGGCCCGCCACTCCCATCGCGGCTACGGCCTGATCGGCATGCGCGAACGCGTCGAGTCGCTCGGCGGCTCACTGCAGGCGGGGCCGAGCCCGGGCAGCGGCTGGTCAGTGCGAGCGAGCCTGCCCACGGGGGAGCCCCGGTGACCATCTCGGTTCTACTCGCCGACGACCAGGCGATGGTCCGCCGCGGGCTGCGTCTGATCCTGGAGGACCAACCCGACATCACGGTCGTGGCGGAGGCGTCGGACGGGGCCGAGGCAGTCGCTCTGGCACGCAGACTGCGTCCGGACGTGTGCCTGGTCGACATCAGGATGCCCCGGCTCGACGGCATCGAAGTGACCCGAGCACTCGCAGGCCCGAAGGTCTCCGACCCGATGCGCGTCGTCGTGGTCACGACCTTCGACCTGGACGAGTACGTCTACGGCGCACTGCGCGGCGGCGCGGCGGGCTTCATCCTCAAGGACGCCGGACCCGCACTCCTCGTCGAGGCGGTCCGCGCCGCCCACAACGGTGAGGCACTGGTCTCGCCCTCCGTCACCGTCCGCCTGCTGCAGCACCTGACGGCCGCCTCGGCACCACCGCGCACCGTCCAGCCACCCCTGTCGGACCGCGAACTGGAAGTCGTCCGCGCCCTCGCCCACGGCCGCACCAACCAGGAGATAGCCGCAGAGCTGTTCATCTCGCTCAGCACCGTCAAGAGCCACCTGTCAGGCATCCAGGCGAAGCTGGGAGTGCGCAACCGCGTCGGCATCGTCACCTGGGCATGGGAGAACCGCCTGGTAGACCCGTCCTAACCCACCTGTTCGGCGCCTGGAATCCGTTGTAGGCATCAGGCGAGGGTCTTGTGTGTGGCCAGGTTGTCGCAGACCGGCTGCGGCGCCGGGCGGGGTCTGTTCCGACGTGAGGATGGCCGCTTGCCGGGCCATGTCCGGCAGGATCGGGGGTGGACGTCCGGGCCGCGCCTCATCGGCCGGGCTCATCGGCCGGGCTCATCGGCCGGGCTCATCGGCCGGGCTCATCGGCCGGTCCTGCTGGCCCGCTCTCGATGCCTCGATGAACCGGTTGTGCCGCTTGGCCGCCGTTGGCGGTGAGACGCCCAGCTCGGCGGCCACAGGCGTGTGGAGCGCACCCGGGCTGGGCTGGGCGCATGCCGGCACGATCCGGCACCGCAACGCATACGCCCGCGACCACGCCGCCGCCCGCGCCCCACGCTCCAACGCCGCCCGCTCGGGCGCGGTCACCGAAAAAGGCCCCTGCGGTCGTCCCGCCCCCGGCCTAGCACAAATTCACACCACGGATATCAAATGTAGAACATCAGCGGGGTTTCTGTTGTTGGTCCCGGTTGCGGCGGTCTTTTACCGGATTAGTGTGGTTGCTGCGGGTGCCCGGTTGCGGTGGCCCCTGCGGGTCGGTGTGGACGTTGCGGTCGTGGTGGGCTGGAGTCACTTCGGCTGGGCTCGGTGGCGTGGGTGTGGTGGTTCGGCTGCAGGTCGGTGCGTGGCCGCTGCCCTGGACCCGGGGCCTTCGGCCCCGAAAGACCGCGGCTGGGTGATCCGGTCCGTTTACGGCGCCCGGATGGGCGAAATATTCCCCGAATCGGCTCGGCGGTAAAGACGACAAGATTCTTTGGTGAAATCAGGGTGATCTTGCGTGACTGTTCGATAACATTGAGTCATGTGTTCGAGCCGGATCGACACCGCGTCGATGTCCACCGAGGAGCTGGTGGACATGGCGGCGGCGATCGCGGCCGAACTCGCCCACCGCGAAGCGCCCGCCTCTGCGGCCGCCTGCCTCGCCCAGGCCGAGACCCTCGCCCGCGCCACCGACCAGCACGAAAGCGCACTGGCCGCTCGGATCGCCCGCGTCGATGCCTCCGGGGAGATGCGCCGGTGGGGGCTGCCCTCCACGCTGGCATGGTTGCGGACCCGGCTGGGCATGCGCGAAGCCCGCGCCAGGGAACGCCTGCACCTGGCCCGCCAGCGCCACCGCCTCCCCGAGGTCACCCGCCGCCTCATCGACGGGGAACTGTCCTACGGATACGCCGCCACCATCAGCGCCGCCGTCGCACGCCTGGACGACACCGACTGCGCCGCCGCCGAACACATCCTCCTCGACCTGGCCGGGCAAGGATTCTCCGCGGGCAAGGTCGCCGCGTTCGGCAACAAGATCACCGACCTCATCGCCGAACGCGACGGGCACGAGCAGGCCCCCGAGGACGCCGCGCGAGGATACGAGCAATCCTGGATCGACTCGACCCGGTCCCTGGACGGCGGCCGCTACATCAAAGGCTGGCTCAACGCCGAAGACGCCGCCATCTGGGACGGCACCCTGGGGCCGCTGGCCAAACCCGCCGGAACCGACGACCACCGCGACCTGTCCGAACGCACCGCAGCGGCATTGACCAGCGTGCTGGCGGGCGGGCACAAGGCCACCAAGGTCACCGTCATCTGCGACCTGGACACCCTCACCGGCGGCACCGCACCGGCACGGCTCACCGACGGCACCCCCATCCCCGCAGAACAGGCCCGGCGCATCGCCCTGAACGCCGGAGTCTCACCCCTGATCCTGGGACACGGCAACACCCCGCTCTACCTAGGGCATCGGGTCAGGTTCGCCACCGCCGCACAACGCCAAGTCCTGGAAGCCCTCTACGCGACCTGCGCCGTCGCGGGGTGCGAGGTGCCCGGGACGCTGTGCGAAGTCGACCACGTCCACGGCTGGGCCCTCGGCCACAGCCCCACCGACATCGACCAACTCACCCTCACCTGCGGATGGCACAACCGCTTCAAGCACACCAACCCCCAGCAAATCGCCATTCTTCACGACCATGCCGGCCGCTACGCCTACCGCGTCCTGTCACCCGACGGCCCACCCGGCACCCACACACCGCCGGTGCGGCAACCCTCAGCCAACGACCTCTGGACCACCACCACACACCACGTCCGAGCCGGCCCCCGCCATCCCCGTCGCGCACCCCACAAAGCCACTGCCAAACGCCACCCCCCGAACACCAGCAGCCACAACCGGAGAGAGTGAGCCTTTTCAGCGTGCTGCGGTTTTACAGAGTTGCAGGATGTGGTGGATTGCCTTGGCGATGCGGCTGGCGTGGTAGGGGCAGCAGCGCAGCTTCCGCAGAATTCTCCATGACTTGAGCTGCGCGTTCGCGCGTTCGCCGGGTCCGCGCAGCTTGGCCTGTGCGCGGTTGGCGTCCCTTCTGCGACTCGGGCTTGCCGCGTCCTCTGTAGGGCGTGAGGATGTGCGCACCGGCGCCCTCATAGGCCTTGTCGGCCAGCACGAGCAGCCCGGCGGCGGCCAGCGCCCGGATGATGCCCCCAGTTCCGGGCCGTGGTCAGGTCGTGGACCGCGCCGCGCAGCGGTCCCGACACCTACCGCAGGGTCCTGTCCGGGGCCGCGATGACCTGGAAGTTCATGCAGTGGCGGCGATGCTTTCCCGAGTAGTACGGCCGGTCGACGGCGACCCGGTCGATCGAGATCAAGATGCCGTCCAGAACCAGGTACGGCAGGCCGTCCTTGACCACTTTGGCCAGCGCGGACCCGAGCTTGGGCGACCGGGCGGCCAGCGCGCCGGCGGTCTCGTTGACGTAGCGTCAGGCATGGTGGTCGATACAGCAAACCCCGCGCCCAGTTCGGCGTAGGTTTCGCCTTTGCGCAGGTAGACCAGGGTCATGAGGGCCTGCAGGCCTGGGGGCGGGGCACCGGCCTTCGCTGTCGATGGCCTGCCGGTGACGGCGGACGACACCGGTGGCGTAGGCCAGGGTCCGGCGCGACAACGGCAGCGAAGCGCGGTACAAAGCTGTGAAAGCCTCTGGTGGGGACGGGACGTTGTGAGAGACCAGCCGTCCTACCAGGGGTTTCTTGACGTTCGAGGCCCGCCACCCCGTCCGCGATCATGCTGTGATCGGCGCCTCAACCGCCGCTGAAAAGGCTTAGGGCGTGTCTCACGTGGATTTGATGGGTGGTGCGGCATGATCGGGGATCGTGTCGTCGGATCTTGCGCTCCGGTTGGTGCCGGATGAGTTGTGGGCGATCGTCGAGCCGTTGGTCCCGGAGTTCACGCCGCGCCGGCAGGGTGGCGGGACGGCGCCGGTGGACGATCGGGCGGTGTTCACCGCGATCGTGTACGTGCTGACCAGCGGGTGCGCGTGGCGGCATCTGCCGGGTGAGTTCGGGGTGAAGGTGCCGACGGCGCATCGGCGGTTCACCGCCTGGACGGCCGCGGGGTTGTGGCCGCGGTTGCACCATGCCGTGCTGGACGAACTCGGGGCGCGCGGGCAGGTGGACTGGGCGTCGGCGATCGTGGACGCGGCCGCCGTCCGGGCCAAAAGGGGGGCACGCTGACCGGCCCTAATCCGGTCGACCGGGGCAAGAAGGGCAGCAAACTCCACGTGCTTTCCGACGCTGGCGGGCTGCCGTTGGTGGTGGCGGTATCGGCCGCCAACGTCCACGACAGCCAGGCGCTCAAACCGCTGCTGATGGCGTTGCCGCCGATCCGGTCACGACGCGGACCACGCCGGCGGCGGCCCGCCAAACTCCGCGCCGACAAGGCCTACAACTCCGCCGAGCACCTCGCCTGGCTGCGCGGGCGCGGGGTCGTGCCGCGCATCGCCCGGGCCGGCGTCGAGTCCGGCGAGCGGCTGGGCCGCCACCGCTGGAAGATCGAACGTACGCTGGCCTGGCTGTTCGGCTATCGGCGCCTGACCATCCGCTATGAACGCCACGGCCACCTGTTCAACGCCTTCCTCGTCCTCGCAGCCACCATCACCTGCTACAAGAAACTCGCCAAACTCCCCACATGAGACACACTCTTAGTGACCACTTTTCGCACCTGGTGTTCTGCGATTGATATCCGTGGTGCATATCTGTGCTGGGTCGGTGGCGGGGGCGGGACGACAGAGGTGCCTTTCGGTGACCGCGCCCGAGCGGGCGGAGTTGGAGCGTGGGGCGCGGGCGGCGGCCTGGTCGCAGCCGTGAGCGTTGCGGTGCCGGATCGTGTCGGCATGCGCCTAGCCCGGGTGCGCTCCACACGCCCGTTGCCGCCGAGCTGGGCGTCTCACCGCCAACGGCGGCGGAGTAGCGCGACAGGTTCACCGAGCGCGGGCCAGCAGGACCGGCCGATGAGCCCCGGCCCGGACGTCCACCCTTGATCCTGCCGGACAACGCCCGGGAAGCGGCCACCCTCACATCGGAACAGACCCCGCCCGGCGCCGCAGCCGGTCTGCGACAACTGGCCACCCACGAGACACCTACAACAGATTCCAGGCGCAGGACACTAAAGGCTGTCCCGTAATGGTGGAGGAGCGCGGTCGAGTGTGCTGCCGGTGACCTGTCGGTCCAGGCCGGGGCAGCCGACCATTGTCAGGTTGCGCATGAGGGCGGTGCCGCGGGTGGTGTGGTGGACGCCGTCGCGTTTGCGGCGGCAGTTGCGCCGGATGTTCCACCACTTCATGTGCGCGAAGGCGTGCTTGACGCGGGCCCGAACCTGTTTGCGGACGGTGTTGAGCTGGTGCTGCCAGGCGGGCAGTTGAGGGGCGCCGGTAGGGCATGATGACTTGACGGTTTCCTTGGTAGCCGCCGTCGGCCATCACGTGCGCACCCCGGCACGCCCGAGCCGCGCCCGAATCGCGGTAGGCCGTGCAGTCGTTGTGGTTGCCCCGCACCGGACGCCCGCCGCGACCACCAGCCGGGTATTGGTGTCGATGACGACCTGCATGTTCACCGAGTACCGGTAGTTCTTGGACGAGGCGCTGATCGTCCGGTCGTGAACGGGCACGAGTGTCCCGTCCACGATCAGCACCGCGTCCGGGGCATGCTGGTGGGTGACCGGGCCAGTGCCGGCAGCGGCGCCAGGTGGTCAACCAGCCGATGCGCAGCCGACTTCGACACCCGAACAGCAGTGCGACCTACCGCAGCGTCAGGTTGGTGCGGTAGTACACCGCGATCAGCAGCACCCAGTCGGCCAGCGGCAGACTCCAGCGTCGCCCGGAGCCGATCTCCTCGCCGCCGCGACCTGCAACGATCCGCACCAGACGGCGGAACTGCCGCACCGACAGGCCGGTGAACCCCGGCACCCGCTCGTCCCGATCGGCCTGATCACCTGCTCGACAGCGAGATCAACGATCTTGGTCGCCCCTCGTTACGGGGCAGCCTTTAGTGGAAGAAGTCGAATTCGTTGTTGCGGACGCCGGCGAGGAAGGCTTCCCATTCGGCGCGGGTGTAGATGATGGTTTCGGCGTCGGGGCGGTGGCTGTGGCGGACGGCGACTCGGTCGGTGCCGTCCGCCAGCGGCCCGGCTTCGACGCAGTTGCCGCCGTTGTTGGGGCTGAAGCTGCTGATGTGCCATGCGACGTCGGCGCGCTGCTGAGGCGTAAGTGCTTCTGAGGGGTGTGATTCGCTCATCGCCATTCCTCTGCTATCGCCGAGATCAGATTGACTGACTCGGCCGGCCCGAGGGCCAGGGACTCGTGTCCAGCGTACGTCCGTGAGAACCGCTCGCTCTCGGGTGATTCAACGTAGATGGTGCCTGCCATCGTCTCTGTGTACGCGACCCGCGGGAAGGGCTCGGGCAGCTCGAAGATCTCGAAGCTGCCATAGGTACTCACCGGAGTCCTGGTGCGAAAGGGCAGCACGCGGATGTCCACCGCGGACCTGGCAGAACAACGAATGAGGTGGCTGAGTTGGTCCGCCATGGTCTGTGGATCGCCGATCTGACGGCGCAGTACTGCTTCGTCCAAGACGACCGATAGGCGAGGTGGAGCGTCGCCTGCCAGTACCTGCTGGCGGTCCATGCGCAACTCGTGCCAGCGACTGATCTGTTCAGGAGTCGCATCGGTGTCGTTGATACGGATCACGGTTTCGGCGTACTCAGGGGTCTGAAGTAGGCCGGGGACGACTATGGCGGCGAAGGAGCGGATGAGGTCGGCTCGTGACTCCAGCCAGGCGTAGTCGATCAGTGAGCCCACGACGTCGGCGGCGTAGCCGTCCCACCAGCCCTTCTGCCAGACGTCCTGGCTGAGGGTCATGAGTGCGTCGCGTCGCTGCCGGTCCGAGACGCCGTACAGGTCGAGCAGGGCCATCAGATCGGGGCGGCGGATCGGGTAGAAGCCCGACTCGAACCGGCTGACGGTTCCCGGATCGCGCTGGAGGTACTCGGCGACCTCCTTGAGCATCAGGCCGCTGTCGTCCCGCAACTCGCGCAGTTGCTGTCCGAGCCACTGGGAGCGCAGTGTCGCCCGTTGCCGTTCGGCCATGTCGGACTCCCTTCCTCGCTCTGGGACACCTTCTCGCAAGAATCTTGGTGAACAACTTGTTCAACTTCGGATCGGGTGCGAGTATGCAAACTGTAGACCATGTGTCACAGTCTGTGGTCGCGATCGAGCAAAGAGCGGGCCGGGACGGATCATCGCGTGGAGGCGGAGCCGTCCCGGCCCGGGGCTCGGAAGGGGGTATCCGGATGGATGACGTCCACGAATCCGAACTAACGCCTGTCTACCACGCGGAGGTGGCGGAGTGGGCCGTAGAACTCGGGGTGGGGTGGCGCCCCGGCTGTTCGCGCTGGTGAGGGACGAGTCCGGTGAGGACGAAGCGGTCGTCGAGGAGATCCTGGCCTACGGGATCGCCCTGCCGGACGGCTCCGCCGCCACCGTGCCGCTGAGCGGGCGGGGGTTCGGGCGGTGGCTCACCCCGGAGAGCGCGTCACGGCGGACGGCCACAGGACTGGTCTGGCTGTCGCCAGGGCAGTGAGGAGACGAGTAGACCCCGGAATCTCGCGGGTTCCGGGGTCGGTCTTCGTCCAGGGGGTGCTGGCTATTGGGGCAGGGCCGCATAGAGCAGGCGGTCGTGCCACCGGCCCCGCAGGTGCAGGTGGTCGCGGAGATGGCCCTCGCGCCGCATGCCGATCTTGGTCAGGACACGGGCCGACGCGGCGTTGCCGGGGTCGCAGGTGGCCGTGATCTTGTGCAGGCCCAGGTCGTCGAAGCCGAAGGTGAGCAGGGCAGCGGCGGCTTCGCCGGCGTACCCGCGTCCCCACCACTGGCGGTCTAGGACGTAGCCCATTTCCGCGCGCCGGTGGGACGTGTCGGTGACTTGGAGTTCGATCGATCCTATGAGCGTGCCCTGCTCCTGCTCGACCACGGCGAGCCCGAACCGGTGGCGGGGGAGAGCGTCGGCGTCCTGCACGACCTCGGCCAGGAATGCGGCGGTGTCCTGGGTGCTGTTGGGGCCCCAGTCGGTGTAGCGGGTCACTTCGGCGTCGCCCGCGAAGGCGTGTACGGCGGCGTGGTCACCGGCGCGGAACTCGCGTAGCAGCAGTCGCGGGGTTCTCAGCTCCATGATCTGCAGCCTGCCACGCGCCGTCCCTTACCGCCCGGCGGTGGTGTGGCGCCCTGGCTGTTCGCGCGGGTGAGGGGGAGTAAGGACGCGGGCACGCCGTGAACGATCTACGCGGTGGGGGCCAGGGCGACGTTCTGGCCTGTCCGGGTGACGGTGATGCGGAGCCTGCGAAGTGCGTCGGGTGCGCGCTCTGCCCGGAGGACCGATTGCGGCTGCTTCTGACCCCGTAGCGGCATGAAGAACGCGTCGCCTACCGCGCGTCCGGTCGCAGTCCCTTCTGCGACGTCGAGCACCAGGAGCGCCCCCGCGCATTCAGGGCCCGAGTAGGGGATCACGAGGCGGCCGCCGTCGCTAGTCTGCTCGATCCATGTGTACGGGATCGTGCGAGCTGCAGCCGTCACGATCACGCGGTCGAAGGGCGCTTGCTCGGGGGCGCCGTCCTCGCCGTCGCAGTTGACGACGGTGACCCGGTCGGCGAAGCCCGTCCGTTCCAGGGCGGCCGATGCGGCGGCGGCCAGCTCCGGGTCGATCTCCACCGTGGTGACGCGGACGCCGAGGTCGGCCATGAGCGCCGCGTTGTAGCCGGTGCCGGTGCCGATCTCCAGCACGTTCAGGTCCGGCTCCAGCTCTGCGGCCTCGATCATCTGCCGCATGGTGTGGAGGGCCGAGGACGAGGAGGTCGGCCAGAGCATGCCGTTCGCGTCCCGGCTGACCTGGGTGACCACCGACTCCTCGTCCGCGACGTGCTCCGCCCACAGCTCCGGATCGTCCGTGCGGTCGAGCGGCCGGAGTTGCTCGCCCTCGGGGCGTATCCAGATTCGCTCGGGAATGAAGTCGGCCCTGTTCACGCCTGCCCCGAACCGTTGCAGAGCGGACACGTCACCTCTTTCTTCTTCCCGTCGTCCCACTGGTCCTGCTTCCCTGACCCGTTGCAGCCCGTGCACTGGACCGGTTTGCCGTGCTTACCCATAAATCACCTCACCGATTCGTCAGTCGAGATAACGGTAAGCACCGCATGGCCAACGCAGTGTGACTATCAGCGAGGTCGTTGCAAACTAGTCATGCGACGGTATGGGGTCCGGTCAGTGCCTGAGCCTCTGGTCTCACACTGATCCCATGATTCGGCACGACACGGAGGCTGGCGATCTTGGTGCTGTCGAGGGTTGAGGGGCGACCGTGATGGCAGTCCCACCGTATGACGGGCCGGTGGCCCGTGCTCCGGTGCGGGAGCACGGGCCGGGCGGTCAGATTCGGTTGACGGCCTCGCGGCGGGCCTGGTCGGCGACCGCGGCGGTGACGGCCGGGGCGACCCGGTCGTCGAAGGGGTTCGGGATGATGTAGTCGGCGGTCAGGTCGTCGCCGACGATGTCGGCCAGGGCGTTCGCCGCGGCCAGCTTCATGCCCTCGGTGATGCTGTGGGCGCGGACGTCCAGCGCGCCGCGGAAGATGCCCGGGAACGCCAGCACGTTGTTGATCTGGTTCGGGAAGTCGCTGCGGCCGGTCGCGACGACCTTGGCGTGCCGGCGGGCGACCTCCGGGTGGACCTCGGGGGTCGGGTTGGAGAGGGCGAAGACGATCGCGTTCTCCGACATCGTGGCGACGCAGGACTCGTGGACGGTGCTGCCGGACAGGCCGATGAACACGTCGGCGCCGCGCAGCGCCTCCTCGGTGGAGCCCTTCAGGTGCGACCGGTTCGTGATCGCGGCGATGCGCTCCTTCACCGGGTTCAGGCCGTCGCGGCCCTCGTGGATGAGGCCCTTGCTGTCGGACAGCGCGATGTCGCCGATGCCGCCCTCGATCAGCATCTTGGAGACGGCGATGCCGGACGCGCCGGCGCCGGCGACGACCGCGCGCAGCTCCGACAGGGGCTTGCCGACGAAGCGGGCCGCGTTCTTCAGCGCGGCGAGCGCGACGATCGCGGTGCCGTGCTGGTCGTCGTGGAAGACCGGGATGTCGAGGGCGGCGCGGAGCCGGTCCTCGATCTCGAAGCAGCGGGGGGCGCTGATGTCCTCCAGGTTGATGCCGCCGAAGCTCGGCGCCATCCGGATCACCGTGTCGACGATCTCGTCGACGCCGGTGCAGCTCAGCGCGATCGGCACCGAGTCGACGTCGGCGAACTCCTTGAACAGCAGGGACTTGCCCTCCATGACCGGCATGGACGCGGCGGGGCCGATGTCGCCGAGGCCGAGCACGGCGGTGCCGTCGGTGACGACGGCGACGACCTTGGACGTCCAGGTGTAGTCGTAGGCCAGGTCGGGATTGTCGGCGATGGCGGTGCACACCCGGGCGACGCCCGGGGTGTAGGCCAGCGATAGGTCGTCCTTGTTGCGGACGGGGATGGTCGACCGCATCTCCAGCTTTCCGCCGCGATGCAGCGGAAACGCCGGATCGTCCTCCAGTGAGGGCGGTTCGGTGGGAATGGGCTCAGCAGCCACAGCGACCCCTGTCAGTGAAAGTTGGCTTTCTTGCGATGCCGCCGCGGTGGTGGTGTTTGGTGGCCTCACCAGGGTGGTCATCTCGCGACGTACGGGGGTCACCCGTTGTCCGATTGTGCCACACGGGGTGCGGGCCGCCCGGTGACCGGGGTAGGTGTTGACCGTCACGTGACGGTCGCCACATGTAGCGGCCTGGTAGCACACGGTGGGTGAAGCGGAGGTAGGCGCGCCTTTCGACCGCTACCTCGTTGCGTGATTGTTTCGGACCCTTTATCCAGATCAGGGAGGTTGTGCGCCAAACTGTGCACCTGACCTTCGGATCTGTACGGATCCGACGAAACGATCTGAAGGGGGACCAGTGACCACCGGTTCTCTGCGCCGTCGCCTTGTCGCGGCGAGCGCGCTCGTGCTGGGCGGCGCGCTCGCCCTGTCCGCTTGCGGCGACAGTGACGACTCCGGCGACTCGGGCGGCGGTGCCGCCGCGAACACGAGCGCGGACAGCAAGCTCGCCGCCATGGTCCCCGACGCCATCAAGAGCGACGGCAAGATCGCGGTCGGCATCAACGCCGCCTACCCGCCGAACGAGTCGGTCGACCCGGCCTCGCAGAAGATCGTCGGCTGGGAGGTGGACCTGTTCAACGCCGTCGCGGCCAAGCTCGGGCTGAAGACCGAGTACCACAACGCGGGCTTCGACACGATCATCCCGGGCATCCAGTCGGGCAAGTACGAGATCGGCGTCTCCTCCTTCACCGACACCAAGGAGCGGGAGAAGGCCGTCGACTTCGTCACCTACTACTCGGCGGGGACGGCCTGGGCCACGCTGACCGGCAACCCCAAGGGCGTCAACCCCGACGACGCCTGCGGCAAGAGCATCGGCGTCCAGCAGGGCACCATCCAGGTCGACGACCTGAAGGCGCGCAGCAAGAAGTGCACCGACGCGGGCAAGCCGGCGATCAAGTCGGTGATCCGCAAGGAGCAGACCGAGGTCAACAACGACCTGGTCGCGGGCAAGGTCGACGCGATGGCGGCCGACTCGCCGATCGTCGGCGACGCGGTCAAGAAGACCGGCAAGCTGGAGATCATCGGCCAGGTCTACGACACCGCGCCGTACGGGTTCGCGCTCAGCAAGCAGTCCGGCCAGTTCAAGGACGCCGTGCAGGGCGCCGTCAAGGCGCTGATCACCGACGGCACCTACAAGAAGATCCTGACGGACGCCGGTGTGGAGAGCGGCGCGATCACCGACCCGGCGGTCAACGCCGCGCAGAGCTGATCGATGACCGTCGACACCGACGCCGACCGGGGACGGCCCGAAGCCATCAAGGCCGTCCCCGTCCGGCACCCGGGCCGCTGGGTGGCGGCGGCTGTGGTCCTCGTGCTGGTGGCGATGTTCGTCCACTTCCTGCTGACCAGCGACGCGCTGGAGTGGTCGGAGCAGCGCAAGTACATCACCTCGGAGGCCGTCCTCAAGGGCGTGCGCAACACGCTGCTGCTCACCGCCGCCGCGATGGTCGGCGGCATGGTGCTGGGCACGATCCTCGCCCTGATGCGGCTGTCCGCGAACCCGCTGCTGAGCGGCGCGGCCTGGTTCTACCTGTGGTTCTTCCGCGGGACGCCGCTCTACACGCAGCTGCTCATCTGGGGCGCGATCGGGACGCTGTTCCCCACGGTCGGGATCGGCATCCCGTTCGGCCCCGAGTTCCACACCTGGAAGACGCAGGCGCTCGTCACGCCGATGCTGGCCGCGGGCCTCGGGCTGATCCTCAACGAGGCCGCCTACATGGCGGAGATCATCCGGGCCGGGATCCTGTCGGTGGACGAGGGGCAGCAGGAGGCGGCGAGCGCGCTCGGCATGTCCCGGACGCAGACGATGGGCCGCATCGTGCTGCCGCAGGCCATGCGGGTCATCGTGCCGCCGACCGGCAACGAGGTGCTCTCCATGATGAAGAACACCTCGCTGGTCGCGGCGGTCCCGTTCTCCGAGCTGACCTTCACCGCGCAGACCATCTACGCCAGCACCTACAAGATCATCCCCATGCTGGTGATGGCGTGCCTGTGGTACCTGCTGCTCTCCTCGGTCCTCATGGTGGGGCAGTACTACCTTGAGCGCTACTTCAGCCGAGGGGTCGGCAAGGGGTCGGCGCCGCGCGGGGGACGGATCCGCTTCCGGGGCGGAGGCGGCGGCCAGTGAGTGGAGGTGGCCAGTGAGCGGAGGTGAGGACATCGTGAGCGACCCGCTCTCCAAGGAGCCCGCGCGGGCGTCCGCGCCCGAGAGCGGCGGCCTGATGGTGAAGGCCGAGAACGTGCACAAGTCGTTCGGCCGCCTGGAGGTGCTGCAGGGCATCGACCTGGAGGTGCGGCAGGGCGAGGTGATGTGCGTCGTCGGGCCGTCCGGGTCGGGCAAGTCCACGTTCCTGCGCTGCATCAACCACCTGGAGAAGATCAACGCCGGGCGGCTGTGGGTGAACGGCCACCTGGTCGGCTACCGGCAGCACGGCGGCAAGCTCTACGAGCTGCGCGACCGCGAGGTCGCCGCGCAGCGCCGCGAGATCGGCATGGTCTTCCAGCGGTTCAACCTCTTCCCCCACAAGACCGCCCTGGAGAACGTCATGGGCGCGCCGATGTGGGTCAAGAAGCAGCCGAAGGAGCAGGTCCGGCAGCGGGCGCTGGCGCTGCTGGAGCGCGTCGGCCTGAGCGACAAGGCGCAGAACTACCCGGCGCAGCTGTCCGGCGGGCAGCAGCAGCGGGTGGCGATCGCGCGGGCGCTCGCCATGGAGCCGGCGCTGATGCTGTTCGACGAGCCGACGTCGGCGCTCGACCCGGAGCTGGTCGGCGAGGTCTTGGAGGTCATGAAGCAGCTCGCGCTGGACGGCATGACCATGGTCGTCGTCACCCACGAGATGGGCTTCGCCCGCGAGGTCGGCGACTCGCTGGTCTTCATGGACGGCGGCGTCGTGGTCGAGAAGGGCACGCCCCGCGAGGTGCTGGCGAACCCGCAGCACCCCCGGACCCGCGACTTCCTCTCGAAGGTCCTGTAGCGGCCCCACCACCACCCGGCGGCCTCCGCACCACGCGGCAGCCCCGGCACGCGCGGCAGCCCCGGCACCGCGCGGCAGCCCCTGCACCACGGGCGGTCCCCTTTCAAGGGGGCCGCCCTTTTTTCTGTGGCCACATCGGGCCGGACGATCACTGTTCCCGCGCGGAATCTTGTGGGTCATGATCAATGGACCCCCGTTCCCGACGGTTTTCACCCCCTGCCGAGTTCCATTGAACTGCGGGAGACCGTGTTGACGATCGTGTCGTTCGCCGGAGCAACTGCGCAGATTCTGCTGGCCGCCGTATTCGCCTATTCGTCGCTCACCAAGGTGCCCGCTTTCGCGGCTTTCCGTGATGTCCTGGAGAAACTCGGCGCCGGGGGAGCGGCCGGTCCGCTCGCCGCCGCCGTGATCGCCGGCGAGGCCGGCACCGCCGCCCTGCTGCTGGCGCTCCCCGGAACGCCGTGGCCCCGGCTGCTGGTCGTCGCGTTCGCCGCCGGGTTCGCCGCCGCCGGCCTGCGCGCCCTCACGCTGCGGGAACGCATCCGCTGCAACTGCTTCGGCGCGGGCGGCGCCGGGACGCTCGGGCGCCGCCAGCTCGTCCTGCTGCCGGTCTGGCTGGCGGCGGCCGGCCTGGCCCAGGCGCAGCCGCCCGGCTGGACCGCGGAGGAAGGGCTCGCCGGCCTCGCGGTCCTGCTGGCCGCGTTCACCGGAATACTCCTCCCCGCGGCCGCCCGCGCTTTGCGGACGCTGCGGGGAGACCGCGCCGCATTCGCCGAATCCAGCGGAATCGGAGTCGCCGATCCCGTGCGCGAAAAGGAGCTGACACTCGGATGACCCTGGCACTTCTCATCCTCGTTTGCGTGCTCGCCGCCCTGGTCTTCATCGCATTCTCCGCGCTGGTCGAGATGTTCCACCAGCTGAAGCAGATACGCGAATACCTGGAGATCGAGGACAGCCCGGTGCTGATCGATCTCGGCGACGCCGCCGGAACGGTCCCGAGCGCCGCCGGCCTGCCGGCCGAACTGGACACGGCCGGCCGCGCGACCGTGCTGTTCCTGTCGAACAAGTGCCGGACCTGCTTCACGCTGGCCGCGGCGCTCCAGGGCCGGGTCAGGCCGCCCGGCCTGTGGATCGTCGTCGTGCCCGTGCTCGGCGACGCCGCCGAGTTCATCGACCTGTTCGACCTGAGAGGCGAGCGGGTGGTGCTCGACGAGGACGAGCACGTCGTCAACCGGCTCGGCATCGACGCCACGCCCGCCGCCGTCCTCGTCGAGGACGGCCGCATGGTGAAGGCGCACAGCGTCCCCTCGTCCCGGCAGATGTTCGCCGCACTGCCGCCGCTCGAGGGGGACGGCAAGAAGGTCCGGCAGGCGGCCCACGGCTGACCTGCGACCTGCCACCCGCGGTACGGAGAGGTGTGAGTCAGATGCTCGGACGGCGAAGAACCCAAGGACACGCAGGACACACGAAGCACGGGGAGGCGGCGGAGCCCCGCTCCGACCGCCGCGGATTCCTCGGCTGGGCGGGCCGGGTCGGCATGGGCGCCGTCGGCGTCGCCGCCGGCGTGACGGCCCTGCAGCAACCCGGCGAGGCCGCCGTGAAGTGGCGGTGCTGCAACCTCTACTTCGGCAACCCCAACTGCCCGATCAGCTCGACCGGCAACCCGTACTGCCGGAAGGGCACGATGCGGGTCTGGTACTGCTGCAGCGGCTCCCGCAAGTACGCCTGCGGGGAGTGCACCGGCGGCTCCAGCTGCGGCAGCGGACCGTTCTACTGCTCCGCGGGCTGGGTCGTCCGGGCCAACAGCTGCTGACACCGATCCGACCTCGACCGACGTCAGGCCACGCCCGCGCGTGGCCTGACCAGGGGTGTCCACCATGCACACCGTGCTCCTGTCGGCACTGATGCTGCTCCTCGCCTGTGCCGGTTTCGCCCAGCTGTTCAGTCTTTGAGGCATCTCCTTCATCGGGTACCTCCGACCCCTGGTCCAGGGGAGAGCCTCCGACGAGCCCGCCCAGCGCCGCGCGTTCGCCGCGCTCGGCACCGGCTTCACCATCTCCGCGACCGCCTTCTACGCGGCGGTCCACCTGGTGGGCGCGGTGACGCTGGGATCGCGACCGGGTACGGTCGCGCAGCTCGTGGCGGCGGGCGTCCTGCTCGCCTGCGTCGCCGTCGACAGCGGGGTGTTCGGGCTGCGCACGCCCATGTGGCGGCGGCAGACCCCGCAGCAGTACTTCTACCGCCTCGGCCCGACGCGGGGCGCGTTCCTGTGGGGGCTGGACACCGGCCTCGTCGTGACGACGTTCCGGGTCACCTCGCTCACCTGGGCGGCCCTCGCCGTGACGCTGCTCGGCCTGGTCCCCTGGTGGGCGGGCGTCGCGTACGCGGCGGGGTTCGTCCTGCCGAGCGCGGTGTTCGTCCTGCTCGTCCCGCCGCGCTCGGACCCGCTGGGCCCGCCCGAACCGGTCTGGCTGCTGGACCGGATCGGGGACTGGGAACCGCGGGTGCGGCGGGCGGCGCCGGTGCTGCTCGGCGCCGCCGCGGCCGCCCTGGCACTGTCCGCCTGACCGGCCGCCCCGGCGGGCGGGAGCGCTCAGCCGCGGCCCGCGAAGAAGGAGACGTCTTCGCGGGCCGCCGGCTCGCGCCCGGACCGCACCAGCAGCGGGACGTGCTGCCGCCGGGGGACGAACAGGTACCCCGGGAACGGGGTGTCGTGGCCGGGGCACGCCGTGAACGTGATCGCGTGGTCGCCTTCGGACGGAGTGCGCGCGTCCCGGGTCGCCTCGGCGTAGAGCAGGCCCGCCGCGTCGTGGTGGCCGGCGGGGATCGACAGCGTGGCCGTCGCCCCCGCCCGCACCAGGACGGCCGCCTTGTACCGGCCGTCGTGCCCGAACCCGGCCGGGTCGGCGTCCGCCCAGGCGCGCAGCCCCGGGATGACCAGGTCTCCGGCGACGAGGTCGTCCGGCCCGGCCCGGTAGGGGCCCGCGGTCTCCTCCGGGAACCAGGCGTTCCGGTTCGCGCAGTTCATGACGCGGGGGTTGGCGAGTGTGCCGGGTGGTTCCGTGCCCATGGGACGCTCCGTTCCACCGCCGGCCGGCTCCGCGCAGGCCGCCGCCGCGAGCAGCAGGCCGGCGAGGAGAAGCGCTCGCATGCGCATGGGGGCATTGTCCCCGAGAACCGGTGCCGCCGATAGGGGACGGCCCCGCCCGCCGCACCGGACCCCGGCACGGTTAGTGTCGGTTCATGTTCGCTGTCACGGCCACGCAGATCGACGCAGACAATCCGCTGAACGGGCTGACGCTGGGGGAGCGGCCCGATCCCGAGGTACCGGACGGCTGGACGACCGTCACGGTGAAGGCCGCCGCGCTCAACCACCACGACCTGTGGTCGCTGAAGGGCGTCGGCCTGCCCGCCGACAAGCTCCCGATGATCCTCGGCTGCGACGCCGCCGGGGTGGACGAGGACGGCAACGAGGTCATCGTCCACGCGGTGATCGGCGACCCGGACCGGGGCGGCGGCGACGAGACCCTCGACCCCAAGCGGTCGCTGCTGTCGGAGGTCCACCCGGGCACGCTCGCGGAGAAGGTCGCGGTGCCGCGCCGCAACCTCGTGCCCAAGCCCGCCGAGCTGTCGTTCGAGGAGGCGGCCTGCCTGCCGACGGCCTGGCTCACCGCCTACCGGATGCTGTTCGACAAGGCGGAGCTGCAGCCCGGGGCGTCGGTGCTGGTGCAGGGCGCCGGCGGCGGCGTGGCGTCGGCGGCGATCGCGCTGGCGTCGGCCGCCGGGCTCCGGGTCTACGCGACGAGCCGCAGCGAGGCCAAGCGCAAGCGCGCTCAAGAACTCGGCGCGGACGCCGCGTTCGAGTCCGGCGCACGGCTGCCGGAGCGGGTCGACGCCGTCATCGAGACCGTCGGGCAGGCGACCTGGTCGCACTCGCTGAAGTCGCTGCGGCCCGGCGGCCGGATCGTGGTGTCCGGCGCCACCAGCGGCCAGGTGCCGCCGGCGGAGCTGAACCGGGTGTTCTTCCTGCAGCTGTCGGTGGTCGGCTCCACCATGGGGACGCGGGCGCAGCTGGAGCGGCTCGCCCGGTTCCTGGTCAAGACCGGCACGAAGCCGCTGATCGACCGGACGCTGCCGCTGAACCGGGCCCGCGAGGGGTTCGCCGCCATGGCGGAGGGCGACCTCTTCGGCAAGATCGTCTTCACGCCGTGAGGCGGGAGCCGTGGCCGGGGCCCGCCCCGGTCACGGCTTCTTGCGGAACACCTCGTCGCGCAGCCGCTCGCGCGCCTCGTCCAGGACGGCCTGCGCGGCGGCGAGCCCGTCGTCGTCCAGCCGGGCCTTCTTCGCCGACTTGCGGACGTCCTCGACGAATGTGCGGAGCAGGCGCTCCAGCTTCAGGCGGGCGACGTCCTCGCGGGTGCCGATCGCCGTCTTCCAGGCGTCGTCCCAGTTCTGCCGCCACTCCTCCTTCCACGCCTGCTTCTGCTCGCGCCAGTAGTCCTTCTGGCGCTTCCACTCGTCCTTCTGGCGCTCGGTGGTCTCCTTCCACGCCTCCTTGGACGTGGTCTTGCCCTGGTCGCGCATCGTCCGCGCGGCCTGCGTCAGCTCCTCGCGCAGCGACCGGACGGTCTGCCGGACGTCCTCCTGCACGCCGCGGGCGAACTCCTGCGCCGAGGCGGAGATCTCCTCCTCCAGCTCGGCCAGCTCGTCCATCCGGCGCTCCAGCTCCTCGCGGCCCTTGTCGGTCAGCGAGTACACCTTCTTGCCCTTGACGACCTCGTGGGTGACCAGCCCCTCGGACTCCAGCCGGGCCAGCCGCGGGTAGATCGTGCCGGGGGAGGGCGAGTAGACCCCGAGGAACCGGTCCTGCAGCAGCCGGATCACCTCGTAGCCGTGCCGCGGGCTCTCCTCCAGCAGCTTCAGCAGGTACAGCCGCAGCCGACCGTGCCCGAAAACGGGGCTCACGCGTCTCACTTCTCCATTCGGGGGCCGGTGGTGATCTCCGGGTCGTCGTCGCGGCCGAGCAGGGTGACGGCGCCGGAGACGGTGTTGACCGTGAGCCGGCCGGCGCCGTCGCCGAGCTTGCCGGACACGCTCTGCGCGATCGTGCGGTCCTGCCGGCCGAGTTCGGGGAAGGACGTCTCGATCCGGCCGGCGGCGGAGCTGAGCGTGACCTGCGCGCCGGCGGACTCGGGGACGCGCAGCGCCACCTCGCCGGACACCGTGTTCACGTCGATCGCGCTGTCGGCGCCGAGGTCGAGGTCGGCGGCGATGCGGCCGCTGACCGTGCGGGCGCCGAGCCGGTCGACGGTGGCGCCGGCGAGGGACAGGTCGCCGGAGACGGAGGTGAAGGAGACCGTCCCGTCTAGGCCCTGGGCCTCGATCACGCCGGACACGGTGTTGGCGTCGATCGCGCCGGCCACACCGTCCAGCGTGACGTCGCCGGAGGCGCTCTTGATGGACGTGCGGGTCGTCATGCCGGTCACCACGGCGTCCGCGGACACGAGGTTCAGCGAGACCGGGCAGTCGTGCGGGACGGTCACCGTGATCGCGGCGCGCGCCTTGTGGGTGCGCAGCCAGGTCAGCACGCCCTCCCACAGCTTCTCGTGGGTGACGGTCAGCATCCCGGCCTCATGCGTGACCACCAGCGGCGGGCCCTCGACGTCGCCGACCATGATGGACGGGCGCTCGTCGGAGGCGAGCACCGAGACGCTGCCCGCGATGAGAGTGATGCGCAGCGCGACCACGCCGTCGAAGTCCAGGGTGGTCGGTTCCTCGATCGTCCAGCGTGACATCGCGATGCCCTTCGTCCGGCTCCACCGTCAGTAAACACGATATGTCGCGTCGCTGGAAAGTCAAGACATATCGCGTACGGTGCGCGGGTCAGTCGTCGTCATCGTCGTCCAATCGGGCGAGCCAGGTGGCGAGGCGGTCCACCGGGGTCTCGAACTCCGGGTTCAGGTCCACGAACTCGCGGAGGCGCTCGGCCAGCCACGTCAGGCTGACCTCCTCCGCGCCGCGCCGGTCCGTCAGCTCCTCGATGCCGCGATCGGTGAAGTACATGGCAGGTGGTCTTCTTTCTGCGCGTTCCGCCATCGGGACGCCGAGGGCTCCGGCGCGGTGCACCGGAGCCCTCGGGTCTACGCCCTTACGCCTGCTTCGCTCGTAGGTCTACTTCCGCTCGCGCCTACTTCCGCTCGTACGCCTACTTGTGCTCGCCGAACAGCCGCGCCAGGAGCGACTCCTGCTCCGCCTGGTGCAGCTTCGCCGACCCCACGGCCGGGGACGAGGACGCCGGGCGCGACACCCGCGACATCTTCAGCCCCTCGATGTGGTGCGGCAGCTTCAGCGCCATGAACGGCCAGGCGCCCATGTTCGCGGGCTCGTCCTGCACCCACACGACCTCGGTGCCGGCCGGGTACTTGGCCAGCTCCGCCTTGATCTCGTCGACCGGCGGCGGGTACAGCCGCTCGACCCGCACGACCGCGGTGTCGTTCGCGCCCGCCGACTGCCGGGCCTTCACCACGTCGTAGTAGATCTTGCCGGTGGTGAGCAGCACCCGCTTCACGCCCGCCGGGTCGACCGCCGGGTCGCTCTCCGGGATCACCGGCTGGAACACGCCGTCAGTGATCTCCTCGACCGGGGAGGTCGCCGCCTTCAGCCGCAGCAGCGACTTCGGCGTGAACACGATCAGCGGCTTGTTCCGGCCCGACAGCACCTGCCAGCGCAGCAGGTGGAAGTAGTTCGCCGGCGTGGTCGGGTACACCACGGTCATGTTGTCCTGCGCGCACAGCTGCAGGTACCGCTCGATCCGCGCGGACGAGTGGTCGGGCCCCTGGCCCTCGTAGCCGTGCGGCAGCAGCAGCACGACGCCGGAGTGCTGGCCCCACTTCTGCTCGCCGGACGAGATGTACTCGTCCACCACCGACTGGGCGCCGTTGGCGAAGTCGCCGAACTGGGCCTCCCAGCAGACCAGCGCGTCCGGGCGGGTCATCGAGTAGCCGTACTCGAAGCCCATCGCCGCGTACTCGCTGAGCAGCGAGTCGTGCACGTAGAACTTCGACACGCCCTGCCCGAACTGCTTGAGCGGCGTGTACTCCTCGCCGGTCCTGCGGTCGACGAGCACCGCGTGCCGCTGGCCGAACGTGCCGCGCCGGGTGTCCTGCCCGACGAGCCGCACCGGGCGGCCGTCGATCAGCAGCGAGCCCATCGCCAGCAGCTCGCCGGTCGCCCAGTCGATCGCGTCGTCCTCGATCATCTGGGCGCGGCGCTGCAGGATCGGCTGGAGCCGCGGGTGCGGGGTGAAGCCCTCCGGCAGGCTGACCTGCGTCTCGATGAGCCGCTTGACGGTCTCCGGCGGGATCGCCGTGCCGGCCTTGCCGTGGTCGATCGGGATGCGCTCCTCGACGTCCGGCTTCACGACCGAGCCCGGCTCCAGGGGCTTCTTCACCGCCTCGCGGGTCTCGGTGAAGGCCCGCTCCAGCTGCTCCTGGTAGTCGCGGAGCGCCTGCTCGGCCTCCTCGACCGTGATGTCGCCGCGGCCGATCAGCGCCTCGGTGTAGAGCTTGCGCACCGAGCGCTTCGCGTCGATCAGGTCGTACATCAGCGGCTGCGTGAACGAGGGGTTCTCGCCCTCGTTGTGGCCGCGCCGCCGGTAGCAGACCATGTCGACGACGACGTCCTTCTTGAACGTCTGCCGGTACTCGAACGCCAGCCGCGCCACCCGCGCGCACGCCTCCGGGTCGTCCCCGTTGACGTGGAAGATCGGCGCCTGGATCATCCGCGCGACGTCGGTCGCGTAGACGCTGGAGCGCGAGTACTCCGGCGCGGTGGTGAAGCCGACCTGGTTGTTGATGATGACGTGCACGGTGCCGCCGGTGCGGTAGCCGCGCAGCTGCGACAGGTTCAGCGTCTCGGCCACCACGCCCTGCCCGGCGAACGCGGCGTCGCCGTGGATCAGCACCGGCAGCACGGTGAAGCCGGCCTCGCCGACGTCCAGCACGTCCTGCTTGGCGCGGACGACGCCCTCCAGCACCGGGTCGACCGTCTCCAGGTGGGACGGGTTCGCGACCAGCTCGGTGTGGATCTTGGAGCCGTCGCTCGCCATGAAGTCGCCGGACGCGCCGAGGTGGTACTTCACGTCGCCGGAGCCCTGCGCGCTGCGCGGGTCGAGGTTGCCCTCGAACTCGCCGAAGATCTGCCCGTAGGACTTGCCGACGATGTTGGCCAGGACGTTCAGCCGGCCGCGGTGCGCCATCCCGATGACGACCTCGTCCAGGCTGTCCTTCGCCGCCGACGAGATCACCGAGTCCAGCAGCGGTATGACCGACTCGCCGCCCTCCAGCGAGAAGCGCTTCTGCCCGACGAACTTCGTCTGCAGGAACGTCTCGAACGCCTCGGCGCTGTTCAGCCGGCGCAGCACGTGCAGCTGCTCCTCGCGCGACGGCTTGTCGTGCGGGACCTCCACGCGCTCCTGGATCCAGGCGCGCTCCTCCGGGTCCTGGATGTGCATGTACTCGATGCCGACCGTCCGGCAGTACGCCATCCGCAGCACGCCGAGGATGTCGCGCAGCTTCATCGTCGGCTTGCCGCCGAACCCGCCCGTCGCGAACTCGCGCTCCAGGTCCCACAGGGTGAGGCCGTGCTTGAGGATGTCGAGGTCGGGGTGCCGGCGCTGCTTGTACTCCAGCGGGTCGGTGTCGGCCATCAGGTGGCCGCGGACCCGGTAGGCGTGGATCAGCTCGTGCACGCGGGCGACCTTGGCGACGTCGTCCTCGTGGGTGGCGGAGATGTCCTTGACCCAGCGCACCGGCTCGTACGGGATGCGCAGCGCCTCGAAGATCTCGTCGTAGAAGCCGTCCTCGCCGAGCAGCAGCTCGTGGATCCGGCGCAGGAAGTCGCCGGACTGCGCGCCCTGGATGATCCGGTGGTCGTAGGTGGAGGTCAGCGTCATGACCTTGCTGATCCCCATGCGCGACAGCGTCTCGCCGGACGCGCCGGCGAACTCCGCGGGGTACTCCATCGCGCCCACGCCGATGATCGTGCCCTGGCCGGGCATCAGCCGCGGCACCGAGTGGACCGTGCCGATCGTGCCCGGGTTCGTCAGGCTGATCGTCGTGCCCTGGAAGTCCTCCAGGGTGAGCTTGCCGCCGCGGGCCTTGCGGACGATCTCCTCGTAGGCGGCCCAGAACTGGCGGAAGTCCAGCGTCTCGGCGGCCTTGATGCTCGGCACCACGAGCTGCCGCGAGCCGTCGCTCTTCTGCAGGTCGATCGCCAGCCCGAAGTTCACGTGCTCCGGCCGGACGAGCACCGGCTTGCCGTCCACCTCGGTGAACGCGGCGTTCATCTCCGGCATCGCGGCGAGCGCCTTGACGATCGCGTACCCGATCAGGTGCGTGAACGAGACCTTGCCGCCCCGCCCGCGCTTCAGGTGGTTGTTGATGACGATGCGGTTGTCGATCAGCAGCTTCGCCGGGACGGCCCGCACGCTCGTCGCCGTCGGCACGCCGAGGCTGGCCTCCATGTTGGTGGCCGTCCGGGCCGCGACACCGCGCAGCCGGACCTCCTCCGCGCCCGCCGGCACCGGCGGCGGAGCAGGCTTCTCCGCCGCCTTCGGCGCCGGCTTCGCGGGTGCCTTCGGCGGTGCCACCGGGCGCTGCGGTGTCGGCGGAGCGGCCGGAGTGCCGTTCGCGGCCGCCCGGGCCGCGCTGTCGGTCGGCGCCTGGGGGGACGCGGGGGTCGCGGACGACGGCCGGCTGTCCGGCTGGTAGTCCGCGAAGAAGTTCCACCAGGCTTCGTCAACGGAGTTCGGGTCTTCGAGGTACTTCTGGTACAGCTCGTCGACCAGCCACTCGTTGGCGCCGAAATCTGTGATCTTGGGGTCGGCACTTGTTTGCGACGACTCTGTCGACACGGCGGAGATCGCCCTCTTCCGCAGCTCGCAGGTGAGTTCTGAGACGCACCCCAGGCTACCGTGTTTATTGCATTGCCCTCGGCGGTCGGCGCCTGGGGCGCCTCCCTTCCACGGGCACTGCGGCGATCGCTGCATCGCTTCGGCTCGCCTTGCGGCTCGCTTCGCGATCAGGTCCTCGCTTCGCTTGGACCTGGCTTCGCACGCGATCGCAACGCTCAGGTCGCTGCCGGCTCAGCTTACGGACGGTCTGCTTGCGGGTTGCCGCGTGGTGCTGTGGTGGCTTGGGTTCGTGCGTTGTCAGTGCGGGTTATGTGGGTTGTCAGTGCGTGTGGGGGGCCACCGTGGGGCCCTCGCTGGCCTGGATCAGGACGAAGCCCTGGCCCTGGTAGGCGAGCTGCATCGCCTCGCCGCTGCCCCGGCCGATCAGGGCGCCGGCCTTGAAGGTGCGGTTGACGCCCACCTGGAGGCTGGTGCTCCACGCCACGGCGGACTGGCCGTCGGCGAACGTGGGGGCGCGGCCGCAGTCGAGCATGACGGGCGTGCCGTGTGTGGTGAGCGCCACCCAGCCGGTGCCCTGCAGCGTGGTGTTGAACAGGCCGCCGGCGGCGATGCCCGCGCCCTGGACGCGCTGGATGTCGGACTGCAGGTGCGAGTCGTAGGCGAGGATGTTCTTGCCGTTGACGGTGATGCCCTCGTTCTCCAGGTAGAACAGGTGGATGTCGTCGGCGTCGTTCGCGGCGAACAGCAGGCCCTGGCCCTTGACGCGCATCAGCGGGACGCCCTCGCCGGTCAGGGCCTTCTTCATGAACTTGCCGATGCCGCCGGCGCCCTCGTAGTCGAACTCCATCTGGCCCTGGAACGCGACCATGGAGCCCTGCCGGGCCAGGACGTCCCCGTTCAGGTGGATCCGGAGCATCTTGGAGTTCTGGAGGGCGAAGTGGCCGGGAAGCTGCTGGCCCTGGTCGAGGTTGCCGAAGAACTGGCTGCGCATGGTCGGGCATGCCTTTCGTGCGGATTGGTGGAGATCCGCCAGCATAACGAGGTGGTGAGGTCAGCGGTTCCGGTCGTGGGGGGTCGTCCAGTCGATGGCCGGGCCCTTGGGGACCACGCCGGACGGGTTGATGTTGCGCTGCGTCACGTAGTAGTGGCGCTTGATGTGGTCGAAGTTCGTCGTCTCGCCGAAGGCGGGGATCGAGTAAAGGTCGCGCGCGTAGCCCCACAGGTTCGGGTAGTCGGCGACGCGGCGCAGGTTGCACTTGAAGTGGCCGTGGTAGACGGCGTCGAACCGGGCCAGGGTCGGGTACAGGCGGACGTCGGCCTCGGTGACGGCGTCGCCGAGCAGGTAGCGGCTGGTGGAGAGGCGCTCTTCGAGTTGGTCGAGGGTGCCGAAGAGGGCGTCGAACGCCTCCTCGTAGGCGTCCTGGGACGTGGCGAAGCCCGCCTTGTAGACGCCGTTGTTGACCGTCCTGTAGACGAGGTCGTTCAGCTCGTCGATCCGCGGGCGGAGCGCCTCGGGGTACAGGTCCGGCGCGCCGGGGCGGTGCAGCGCGGTGAACTCGGTCTCGAACGTGGTGGTGATGTTCGGGAAGTCGTTGGTGACCAGGCGCTCGGTCTCGGTGTCCCAGACGCAGGGGACGGTGTAGCGGCCCTGGAAGGACGGGTCGCGGGCGAGGTAGAGCTCGGAGAGGAACACCGCGCCGGTGACGGGGTCGGGGTCGGGGAACCGCCAGCCCCGCTCGTCCCGGATGGGGTCGACGACGGCGACGCTGATCGCGTCCTCCAGGCCGAGGAGGCGGCGGACGATCAGGGTGCGCTGCGCCCACGGGCACGCGTAGGAGACGAACAGCCGGTACCGGCCGGCCTCGGCGGGGTAGCCGGACGAGCCGTCCGCGGTGATCCGGTCGGTGAACCGGTTGGACTGCCGGACGAACCGGCCTCCCTCGACCTCCTGCACGCTCACGGCGCCTCCTCCGAAAAGCCGATGGGCCGGTCCGGATCTCGTCCTCGCGGCCGGTCCGGGGACGGGTCCCCGCGGCTACCATAACCGTCGGTGGCCGGAGCGAAACGGCCGCGACCTGTCCAGGCGCAGACGAGATGGCGGGGGTCCATGCTCGAACAATTCAACGCCCTGGTGGACGGGCTGCCGCCCGCGACGGTGTACCTGATCATCGCGGCGCTGGTGTTCGCCGAGGCGGCGCTGTTCGTCGGGTTCGTGTTCCCCGGCGAGACCGCGATCGTCGTCGGCGGGGTGCTCGCCAGCCAGGACGTGCTGTCGCTGCCGGTGCTGCTCGTCATCGCGGTCGTCGCGGCGGTCGCGGGCGACTCGGTCGGCTACGAGATCGGCCGCCGGTACGGGCCGCGGCTGCTGGACGTCAAGGTCATGCGCAAACATCGGGCCAAGGTCCACGGCGCGCAGGAGCTGATCCGCCGCCGGGGCGCGTTCGCGGTGTTCATCGGGCGGTTCACCGCGCTGCTGCGGGCGCTGATGCCGGCGCTGGCGGGCAGCTCGCGGCTGCCGTATCCGAAGTTCCTGGTGTTCAACGTCATCGGCGGCGTGACCTGGGTGGTGACGTTCACGCTCGGCGGCTACTTCGCGGGCGCGGCGTTCGAGCACGCGGCGAAGCAGGCGGGCCGGGGCCTCGCGATCGGGCTCGCGGTGGCGGCCGTCGTCGGGCTGGCGGTGTGGAGCGTCCGCAAGCGCCGCAAGGAGGCGCGCGAGGAGGCCGCGGCCGAGGCGGCGGAGGATGCGGCGGACGCCGCGGCGGCCGAGCCCGCGCGGACGCTGCCGTAGGGCTCAGATGTGCATCCGGCCGCTGATCATCGGCAGGTCGAGGTAGGTGCGGATCCCGGGCTCGGCGGCGCACACGGCCGGGACGGAGTTCAGCGCGTGCGCGGACGCGGCGGAGATCACGTCGGAGGCCCAGTCCTGGTCGACCGCCAGTGTCAGCGCGGGGCGGCCGTCCACGCGGAGCGAGTAGCCGGGGCGGCCCCACTCGTCCGACATGCGGGCGGCGTCGGCCTTGTGCACCACCTCGACGGTGATCACGGGGCGGCCGGCGGCGAGGCCGCTGAACGTCCAGCGGGCCGCGGCGACGGTGCCGTGCGGGATCGGCCCGGCGGCGGTGGCGAGGTCGGTGCCGGCGAGCCGGTAGTCGACGTCCACGTCGATCTCGTCGAGGTCGACGCCGAGCCCGGCCGCGACGAGGTGCAGGCTCTCGGCGAACTGCGCGCGCATCGCCGCCCGGTTCGGCCGCAGCGCGCGCTGGTAGGCCTCCTCGGTCTTGCCGAAGCCGAGCATCTCGTGGACCATCCGCCAGGACGGGTGCCGGGCGAAGTCGGAGCACTCGCGGGCGTACACGTGGGTGATGCGCCGGGACAGCCGCGACAGCACGAGCGGCATGACGTCGGCCATGAAGCCGCCGCTCACCCCGCTGCCGTGCACGGACGTCCCGCCCCGCTTGCACGCCTGCTCCAGCTCGCCGGCGAACTGGGGGCCGTGCGCGCGGGGGTAGACCAGCCCGCTGAGGGAGACCAGGTTCTTGCCGGACGCCAGCAGCGCGCAGATCGTGTCGAGCTCGGTGAACCGGTCGTGCACGGGGCTCGGGGCGTAGATGACGCAGTCGG
This sequence comes from Actinomadura sp. NAK00032, assembly GCF_013364275.1. Lineage (NCBI taxonomy): Bacteria > Bacillati > Actinomycetota > Actinomycetes > Streptosporangiales > Thermomonosporaceae > Actinomadura > Actinomadura sp. NAK00032. The sequence goes on from NZ_CP054932.1 coordinate 2,404,268, forward strand.
CGTCCAGCGCGAGGATGTCGGCGATGTCGCGGGTCGCGGCGATCCCGATCGGGGCGCGCCCGGCGAGGGCCCCGGCGTCGGCGCCGTCCTTGGCGGGGCTGTGCACCCAGACGCCGGCGAGCTCCATGTCGTCGCGGTCGAGGACGCCCCTGATCGCGCTGCGTCCGATGGCGCCCGTCGCCCATTGCACGACGCGGTAGGGGCGGCGGCCGGTGCCCGGCGCGGCGGCGGCGATCATCGGGTCGGGACCTCCGTTGCTCCTCGCGGCTCCGCTGGAGACTACGCGGTGACTCCGGCGGATTGCGGCATTCAGCGCAACTTCCCTCTGGCTCCATCGTACGCGGGGAGGACCCCGGTGCGGCGCGGCCGAGCGAGATTCGGTTTAGTGGTACCACTCGGTGGCCCCGGATGGTTGTCTGGTGGCCAGGTCTCGATGTGAGGGAGATGCGAATGTCGGAACTGCGCTACGACGGCCGGGTCGCGGTCGTGACCGGGGCCGGCCACGGTCTCGGGCGGCAGCACGCCCTGGAGCTCGCCGCGCGCGGCGCCAAGGTCGTCGTGAACGACCTCGGCGGCGACCGGTCCGGTGTCGGCGCCTCCGCGGGCCCCGCCCAGGAGGTCGTGGACGAGATCAAGAAGAACGGCGGCGAGGCCGTCGCGAACCCCGACAACGTCGCGACCCCCGAGGGCGCGCAGGCCGTGATCCAGAGCGCGCTGGACGCGTTCGGCAAGGTCGACATCGTCGTCAACAACGCCGGCATCCTGCGCGACAAGTCGTTCAAGAACATGTCCGTCGAGGAGTTCGACGCGGTCATCGCCGTCCACCTGCGCGGCTCGTTCCTGGTCTCCAGCGCCGCCTGGCCGCACCTGCGCGAGCAGGGCTTCGGCCGGATCGTGAACACCTCGTCCCCGGCGGGCCTGTTCGGCAACTTCGGCCAGGCCAACTACTCCACCGCCAAGATGGGCCTGGTCGGGTTCACCAAGACCCTCGCCCAGGAGGGCGCGAAGTACAACATCAAGGCCAACGCGATCGCCCCGGTCGCGTGGACCCGGATGACCGAGGACCTGCTGCCCGCCGACTTCGCCGACAAGCTCGGCGTCGACCAGGTGACGCCGCTCGTCGCGTGGCTGGTGCACGAGTCCAACGAGGACTCCGGCGAGGTCTACACGGTCGGCGGCGGCCGGATCGCGAAGATCTTCGTCGCGGAGGGCCCCGGCTACGGCCAGAACAGCACGCTGTCGGTGGAGGACGTCCGGGACAACTGGGCGGCGATCAGCGCCAACGAGCCGCTGACGGTGTTCAGGAACGTGGGCGAGCAGATGGGCCCCCTGATCCAGCAGCTCACCTCCTGAGCCGTTGGGCGGGATCAAGCTCGACCGGCGGGACGGGGTGGTCACCATCACCCTGTCCCGGCCGGAGCGCCTGAACGCCGTCGACGGCGCCCTCACCGAGGAGATGCTCGACGCCCTCAACGAGCTGGCGCGCGACCCGTCCACCCACGTGGTCGTGCTCACCGGCGAGGGCCGCGGGTTCTGCTCGGGCATGGACATCCAGGGCGGCGACCCGGGCGGCGAGACCGCCGAGGGCCGCGTGCAGCGGCTCTACCGGGGCATCGCGCGCGGCGCCGAGGTGACCGCGCGGCTGCGGGAGATCCCGCAGCCGGTGATCGCGGCGCTGCACGGCCCGGTCGCGGGCATGGGCGTGTCCTGGGCGCTGGCCAGCGACCTGCGCGTCGCCGACCCGACCACCCGGTTCGTCATCCCGTTCACGAACCTCGGCCTGTCGGCCGGCGACTGCGGCCTGTCCTGGCTGCTGCCCCGGATGATCGGCCCGGCCAAGGCCGCGGAGCTGTCCTACCGCGCCCAGCGCCTGGACGTGACCCGCGCCGACGAACTCGGCCTGATCACCGAGATCACCCCCGAGGGCGGCGACCAGGCGGCCGCGCAGACGCTCGCCGACGAACTGCTCACCAAGTCCCCGTACGGCCTGCGCCGCACGAAGGAACTGCTCAACGCGTCCCTGGACGCCCCCGGCCTCCGCCGCCAGCTCATGGCGGAGACGGCCGTCCAGACGCTCGCCTTCTTCAGCGAGGACCTCGCGGAGGGCATGACGGCGACACTCCAAAAGCGCCCGCCGAACTTCAAGAACTGTTGACTCCCTGTTTGCCCAGGGGGGGCGACCCCCTGGAACCCCCGTCAACGGACGAGAGGCCGTTTCCCGAGCCGCTGGCGCGTCTCGTGAAACGGCCTCTCGGCCGGCGGGCCGGGCGGCCTCCGGGCGCTGGGCGCCCTCCGGCCGCCCGGCCCGTGGCCGGGGTGCTTCTTCGGCCGCCCCGCCCGTGGCCTGGGTGCCCTCCGGCTGCCCGCCCGTGGCTAGTCGGCCAGGGCGGTGGAGAGGGCTTCTACGTAGCGGAGGGCGGTTAGGCGGGCTAGGGCCGGGTGCGCGCCCAGGGGAGCGGAGTGGGCGGCGCCGACGGCGGCCGCGGCGGGGGCGGTGAGGGCCGCCTCCGGCTCGGTGCCGATCAGGTGCGGGGCGAGGGCGATCGACGTGGCGCCCGCCATGCGCAGCTGGTCCGCGGCGGCCTTGACCGACGCCTCGTCGTTCAGGGAGGCGGTGAAGACCGGCGCGGCCAGCCGGGAGGCCAGCAGCACGCTGGTGACCTCGGCCTGCCGGACGGCGGTCGCGTCGCCCGGCGTCGCGACGATGACGCCGGACGCGGCGGTCACCATCGTCATCAGCCGGATGCGGTCGGCGCGGGCGAGGCCCGCGTCGGCGAGCCGGTCGTGCAGCGCCTCGGCGATCAGCGGGTGCGGGCCGAGCGGCTCGGCGGCGACGGCGCGCACCGGCGCGGCCGCCACCGCGGCCTGCACGGCGTGGTCGAGCGCCGGGTCGGGGCCGGTGGACAGCGGGACCACGACGGCCGCCAGCTCGTCCTGCTCCTGGCGCAGCCCGGCGAGCACGCCGTGCAGCGGGGCCTCGGCGCCGTCCAGGTGCCCGACGTAGGCGGGCTGGCCGGTGTGCTCTATCTCGACGAGCCGGGCCAGCTCGGCGCCGACCTCGGCGCCGGCCTGCCGGGCGTGCCCGGGCACGGCCAGGATGAGCGTGGGGGAAGCGGGGGGCAGCAGGAAGGACTCGTCGCCGCGGTGCCGGCCGCCGCGGGGGGTGCGGCGCCGTCGCGACGGCAGTGCGTCGGATGCCTGGCTTTCGGGACTCACGGCGGGCATCGTAACGCCCTCCGGGCCCGGAGCCGTCCTCCCGTCCCGGCCTCCGTCGTTGCCTGTATGGATCGCGGATCTCCTTTCCGTGCCGGCGCGACGCGAACGGTGGTGGCGCGAGCGTGGTGGCGCGTGCGGTGATGAAGAAGCAGAGTATGGCGCAATGTCCGCGAGCAACAGGGGGAAATGAAGTAAATTGTCCGGATTTGCCGCTATCTGCTTGCGGAAGCCGCGACAAGATCACTCCCGCCGCGGGCATCGCCGCAGGTGACACGGAATGGTGCCAATGCGTCCGAAAGGCGCCAAAGGGGTTGCGGTCTCGTCGCGGGCCGCCTTTATGATCCAGGGACCCGCCACGACGGAACGGTCGAGGTCCCATGAAATCCCCCCGTACGCGCTCGATCCGCTCGAAGGTGACGGCGCTGCTGCTCGTGCCGCTGCTCTCGCTGGTGGCGCTGTGGGGGTACGCCGCGAGCGTCACCGGACGGGACGCGCTCGCCCAGCGCAAGTACCACACGCTCGACCGCGTGTTCGGGCCGAGCGGCCAGGGCCTCCTGGTGGAACTGGGCAAGGAGCGCCAGTCCTCGGCCGTCTTCCTGAGCACTCCGCGCTCCACGCCCGGCGTGCCCGTCACGCTCGTCGCCCAGCGCACGCGCGTCGACAAGGCCGTCGAGCACTTCCGTCATGAGGCCACGTCGGACGCGGCGCGGGGCGCCACCGACGAGGAGATGAAGAGCCGCGTCACCGACGTCCTGCGGGCGCTCGGCGGGCTGGGCGGCCTGCGCTCCGCCGTCGACGGGCGGCTCGTCGACCGGCTGACGGCGGTCAACGGCTACAGCACGATGGTCGACGACCTGCACCGGCTCTACGACGGCCTGGTGGTCATCGACGACTCCGGCCTCTACAACTGGATGCTGGCCACCCGGCACGCCGCCCGCGGCATGGAGCTGCTGCAGCGCGAGAACGCGCTGATCGCCTCCGCGCTCGTCACCAAGGGCCGGCTGACGCCCGCCGAGCACCGGCTGTTCGTCGAGATGACCGGCGAGCAGCGCTGGCAGTGGATCAAGCAGCGCACGCTGCTCGACCCGGTCGTCTACCGCACCGGGACCGCGCCGGTCTTCGCGTCCCGCCGCTACCAGGACTTCAAGGCCATCGAGGACCGCATCGCCGCCGCGGACCCGCGCAAGCCGCTGCCCGTCGGGGAGGCGGAGTGGCGCCGCACCGCCGACCCGCTCGTGGCCGCCGTCAGCGGGATGGTGCTCGCCGGCTCCAAGGGCGCCGCCGAGCAGGCCGACCGGCGCGGCCGCGACGCCTACGTGCGGCTCGGCGCCGTCGGCGGCCTCGGCCTGCTGGCGATCGCCGCCTCGGTGCTGCTGTCGCTGCGGTTCGCGCGCGGGTTCGTCCGCGAGCTGGTCGGCCTGCACGGCTCCGCCGAGGAGCTGGCCGAGCGGCGGCTGCCCGGCGTCGTCGCGCGGCTCGGCCGCAACGAGAGCGTGGACGTCGCCGCCGAGGCGCCCGCCCTGCCCGCGGGCGGTACCACCGAGATCTCCCGGCTCGCCGGCGCGTTCTCCAAAGTCCAGCGGACGGCGGTCGACGCCGCCGTCGGCCAGGCCGAGCTGCGCGCCGGCGTCAGCCGCATCTTCCTCAACATCGCCCGCCGCAACCAGTCGCTGCTGCACCGCCAGCTCACGATGCTGGACGGCCTGGAGAGCCGCGCCGAGGCCGACGACCTGGAAGACCTGTTCCGCATCGACCACCTCACCACCCGGATGCGGCGACACGCGGAGAGCCTGATCATCCTGTCCGGCGCGACGCCCGGCCGCGGCTGGCGGCGGCCCGTGCGGTTCGCCGACGTGCTGCGCGCCGCCGTGTCGGAGATCGAGGACTACACCCGCGCCACCGTGCTCACCGACTCCGAGGACGGCCTGGTCGGCGCCGCCGTCACCGACGTCGTCCACCTGCTCGCCGAGCTGATCGAGAACGCGGCGGCGTTCTCCCCGCCCAGCACCGAGGTGCGGGTCAAGGCCGAGCGGGTCGGCACCGGGTTCGCCGTCGAGATCGAGGACCGCGGGCTCGGCGTCCGTCCCGAGCTGCTCGCCGAGGCCAACCGGCGGCTCGCCGACCCGCCCGAGTTCGACCTCGTCGACACCGACCAGCTGGGCCTGTTCGTCGTCGCGCGGCTCGCGGCCCGGCACGGCATCGCGGTGACGCTGCAGCGGTCCCCGTACGGCGGCGTGACGGCGATCGTCCTGCTGCCGCACGAGCTGGTGGTCCCGGCGGAGCAGCTGGCGGCGGGCGCGCCGGAGGCCGGCTCGCCGCTCGACACCGTCACCGACGGCGCGGTGGGCGCGGCCCTGGTGCCGGCGCCGCGGTCCGAGGCCGTCGTCCCGCTGCGCGACGCGCCGCCGGCGGACGCCGGGCCGGTGGAGGGCGCCGGGCCGGTGGAGGGCGCCGGGCCGGTGGAGGCGCCGCCGGCGCTGCCCAGGCTCACCGGCCCGTGGGGCGATCCGGGGCGGCCGGTGCTCGCGGCCCCGCCGCGTCCCGCCCCGAATCCCTGGTCGGACGAGGCCGGCACGGAAGTCGGCAGGGAAGTCGGCACGGAAGTCGGCAGGGAAGACGGCGCGGTGGACGGCAGGGAAGACGGCACTGCCGGCGGCGCGGACACCGGCGGCGACGACTGGCGGCCCGCGGGGACCCACAAGGGGCTGCCCCGCCGGGTCAGGCAGAAGAACCTGGCACCGCAGCTGCGCGAGCGCCCGGCGCCGCGCCCGGCGGCGCAGGCAGGGGCGGGCGCGTCCGGGGGCGTCGCACGCTCCCCGGAGGAGGCGCGCTCGCTGATGGCATCGATTCAGCAGGGTTGGCGGCGCGGCCGCGCGACGGATGTGGGGGATGAGGAAACCCGATGATGCACAACACCGCGACCGGTGAACTGAACTGGCTGCTCAACGACTTCGCCGAGCGGGTGACGACGGTGCGGCAGGCGGTGATCCTGTCCCGGGACGGGCTGGCCGTGGCCGCCTCGAACGAGCTGGCCCGCGAGGACGCCGAGCACCTGTCCGCGCTGGCGTCCGGGGTGCAGAGCCTCGCGCGCGGCGCGGGCCGGCACTTCGCCGGCGGCAACGTCCGGCAGACCATCATCGAGATGGACGCGCTGCTGCTGTTCGTGACCGCCGCGGGCGACGGCACCTGCCTCGCGGTGCTCGCCGAGGCCGAGGCCGACGCCGGCCTCGTCGCCTACGAGATGGCGGTGCTGGTCAAGCGCGTCGGCCAGCATCTGCAGGCGGGCCCGCGGTTCGGCGCGGACGCGGCCGGCACGGACTTCGGCGGCGCCGGGGGGCCCGCGCCACGGGTCTACTGAGGACCGCCGACCGATGGACCCGTCGGCAGAGCGGTGGCTGGACCGGGACGCCGGCCCGGTCGTGCGCCCGTACGCGCGGACCCGGGGCCGGACCCGCCCCGCCGGCCCCGGCTTCGAGCTGATCGCGGTGGTCGCCGCCACCGGCGTCCCGGCCGGCGACCGGCTGCGCTACAGCCCCGACCACGCGCGGGTGCTGCGCCGCTGCGCCGCGCCCGTCCCGGTCGTCGACCTCGCGAGCGACCTCGGGCTGCCGATCGGCGTCGTCCGGGTGCTGCTCGGCGACCTGCGGGACGAGGGGCTCGTCGCGGTGGTCGCCGAGGAGCGGTCCGCGGCGGGCCGCCGCCCGCCGAGCGGCGTGCTGAGGGAGGTGCTCAATGGCCTCCGCGCACTCTGAGGGAACGGTCCCGGCGGTCCGGCCGCCGATCACGACCAAGATCCTCATCGCCGGCGGGTTCGGTGCCGGCAAGACCACCATGGTCGGCTCGATCAGCGAGATCCGGCCGCTGCACACCGAGGAGCCGCTGACCGACCGCGGCGCCGGGGTGGACGACGTGTCCGGCGTCGGCGCCAAGACGACCACGACCGTCGCCATGGACTTCGGCCGCATCACGCTCTCCGACCAGCTGCTGCTCTACCTGTTCGGCACGCCCGGCCAGGAGCGGTTCTGGTTCATGTGGGACGAGCTGGCGGCCGGCGCGATCGGCGCCGTGGTCATCGCCGACACCCGGCGGCTGGCCGGCAGCTTCCCGGCCGTCGACTACTTCGAGCGGCGCGGCATCCCGTTCGTCGTCGCGGTGAACTGCTTCGGCGGGATCCGGACGCACCGCGCCGAGGACGTCGCGATCGCGCTCGACCTCGACCCCGGCGTCCCGGTGCTGCCGTGCGACGTCCGCCGCCGCGAGTCGTCGAAGGAGGTGCTCGTCGCGCTGATGGAGCACGTGCTGACCTGGCCCGACCCCGGGGAGCCCGCGGCCGGTGATCGGTTGCCCGATCATCGTGAAGCCGCGACGTAGTAGGCTCCCGCACACCCCCGTACTCCACGCATCGGGAGGTTTCCCCCGCATGTACCGCCCCGCCCCCCAATGCCAAGCCCCCCAAGCCCGGACGATCCAGTGCAGGAGGACGAGCCAGTGAGCAGGGTCCGCCAGCGGTGAAGGCCCGCGGTTTCTCCTCCATCCGGGCGAGGATCATCCTGCTGGTCCTCGTGCCGCTGCTGGCGCTCGCCTCGCTGTGGGGCTTCCTCACCGGCATCACCTACGGCGACGCGCACCAGCTCCTGCAGAGCCGGGAGTTCCAGCAGAAGACGGTGCTGCCCACGCAGCGGCTCATCAACGCGCTGCAGAAGGAGCGCCGGCTGTCGATGACCGAGCTGGGCGGCGCGCGCGCGGACGCGGGCGCGATGCGGACCCAGCGCAAGTCGACCGACGAGGCGGGCGAGGAGTTCCGCGCCGGCGTCCGCGACGACGGGCTGCGGGACTCGATCCTGCCCGAGGTCGGCCGGCGCATGGACCAGCTCTCCGCCAAGCTCAACGCGCTGCCGTCGCTGCGCCGCGGCGTGGACGAGCGCACCGGCGGCCGCGCCCACGTCCTGCGCGAGTACAGCGAGCTCATCGACGCCTGCTACGCCATCTACAGCTCGACCACGCCGGGGGACGGGTCCATCACCGCGAGCGTCCGCACGCTGACCTCGTTCGGCATGGCCCGCGAGTTCATGTCCCGTGAGGACGCCCTGCTGACGGGGGCGCTCGCCGCGGGTCGCATCACGGCCGCCGAGCGCACCCAGTTCGCCAAGTTCGTCGGCGCGCACCACACGATGCACGAGGTCAACGCCCGCGACCTGCCGGCCGACGGCCGGGCCCGCTACGAGAAGCTGATGTCGTCCCCGGCCTTCATGCAGATGATGAAGCTGGAGGACCAGGTCATCGCGGGCGCCGAGCCGCCGCAGGCCGCCGCGCGCCGGACCCGCACGTCCACCACCCGGGGCACCGGGACTCAGGGCACGGGTACTCAGGGCACGCGGACCCAGGGCACCCACGGCACCGCCGGGACGTCCGCGACGCAGGCGCACGGGCGGCAGCAGCAGACCCGCACCGCGCGGGGCGTCACCGTCATCGAGCCCGCCGTGTGGCGGTCGCTGGCCAACACCGCCGACGGCGAGCTGTACGAGCTGGAGAACCAGATCCTCGACGAGGTCGTCGCCCGCGGCCGGCACATCGCGGTCGGCGCGTTCACCCGGCTCGGCCTCGCCGGCGGCCTCGGGCTCGCGGCGATCGTGCTGTCGCTGGTCATCGCGATCCGCGTGTCCCGCCGGCTGGTGCGCGAGTGCCGCACGCTCGCGGACGGCGTCGTGAACTTCACCACCGAGCGGCTGCCCAGGCTCGCCGCGCAGATCATCGCCGGGCGCCCCGCCGAACCGGAGCCGGAACCCGACATCGACTACCGGATCACCGAGGTCCGGCAGATCGCCGAGTCGTTCGACCGCGCCCGCGCGGCGGTGCTGGAGGCCGCCGAGGGCGAGGTCGCGGCGCGGCGCGGCATCAGCGAGGTGTTCGTCAACCTCGCGCGCCGCAACCAGGCGCTGCTGCACCGCCAGCTCAGCCTGCTCGACAGCATGGAGCGGCGTACCGAGGACCCGTCGGAGCTGTCGGACCTGTTCCGCCTCGACCATCTCGCGACCCGCATGCGGCGGCACGCCGAGGGCCTGGTCATCCTGGCCGGCAAGTCCGCCGGGCGCGGCTGGCGGCGGCCCGTCCCGCTGGTGGACGTGGTGCGCGGCGCCGTCGCCGAGGTCGAGGACTACCCGCGCGTCCGGGTGCAGCCGCTGCCGCGCATCGCGCTGCTCGGCTCCGCCGTCGCCGACGTCATCCACCTGCTCGCCGAGGTGGTGGAGAACGCCACCACGTTCTCGCCGCCGCAGTCGCCGGTGCGGGTCAGCGGGCAGCCGGTGCCGAGCGGGTTCGCGATCGAGATCGAGGACCGCGGGCTCGGCATGACCGAGGAGGCGCTGCGCGCCGCCAACGAGCGGCTCGCGAACCCGCCGGAGTTCGACCCGTCCGACAGCGCCCAGCTCGGCCTGTTCGTCGTGGCGCGGCTGGCGCAGCGGCACGACATCACGGTGACGCTCCGCCCGTCCCCGTACGGCGGGACGACCGCGATCGCGCTGATCCCCGGCGCCCTCATCGTCGAGCACGCCGACGCGGAACCGCCCGCGCGCCGCACCACCGGGCCGATGCGGGCGCTGCCGGAGCAGCCGGCGGCGCTGTCGGCGTCCGCGCGGCCGGCGGTCGAGGCCGGCGGCGTCGTCCGGCTGGTCGCCGAGCCGCAGCCGCCCGCCCCGCCCGCCCGGCCCGCGGCGCCGCCCCGGCCCGAGCCGCGGCCCGCCCCGCCGCCGGCGGCCGCGCCCGCCGAGGCGCCGCCGAAGGAGGGCGAGCTGCCCAAGCGCAGGCGGCAGACCCATCTCGCGCCCCAGCTCAAGCAGCGGGTGGACGAGCACCTCGCCGCCCAGGGCCAGGCCCCGCCCCCGGCGCCGCCGCCCGCGCCCGAGCCCGAGCCGGCCGGGGGGATGCCGCTGTCCGCGCCCGTCCCCATGGGCGAGCCCGCGCCGCCCGGCGGCGGGACCGTTCCGCCGGACCCGGCCCCGGACGACGACGCGCGCTCGCCCGAGGCGATGCGATCGATGATGTCCGCCATGCAGGCCGGATGGCGGCGTGGCAGGCAGGACGCGGCCGACGCGGAGGCGCGGGCCGAGCCCAACCCGGGCGACCGCAATCCAGGCGACCAGGAGGACGACACCCCATGACACGAGCCCAGCACTCCGGCGCGGAGGTCCCGGGCGGAGCCGGCGGTGACCTGAACTGGCTGCTCGACAGCCTGGTCCAGCGGGTCGCCGCGGTGCAGAACGCGGTGGTGCTGTCCAGCGACGGGCTGAAGATGGCCGCGTCCCGGGGCCTCGCCGGCGAGGAGTCCGACCACCTCGCCGCGGTGGCCGCCAGCTTCCAGAGCCTCGCGCGCGGGGCCGGGGAGTCGTTCGGCGGCGGCCCCGTCCGGCAGACCATCGTGGAGATGGAGTCGTCGTTCCTGTTCGTCACCGCCGCCGGGCGCGGCGCGTGCCTGGCCGTGCTGGCCGCCGCCGACGCCGACCTCGGGATCATCGCCTACGAGATGGCGATGCTGGTCACCCGGGTCGGGCAGCACCTGTCCGCCGACCCGCGGGTGGCCGCGGCCGAGCCGGGCGGCGTGTGAGGTGGGCGGCACGGCCTGGTACGACGACGCTGCGGGGCCCGTGGTCCGCCCGTACGCGGTCACCGGAGGCCGGACGCACTACGACGGCGACGACTTCGACCTCGTCGCGCTGATCGCCGTCGCGGACCCGGCGGAGCCCGCGGACGGCGCGCCGCCCGCGGCGCCGTGGGCCCCCGAGCCCGAACATGACATGATCCTGGAGCTTTGCCGCACCCCGTTGTCGGTCGCCGAGATAGCGTCGGATCTGGAACTCCCCCTCGGGGTGGTCCGTGTCCTGCTCGGTGACCTGCTCGACCACTCGCTGATTCAGGTCCGGCGTCCCGCGCCGGTGGCGCAGTTCCCCGGCGAGCGCGTACTCAAGGAAGTGATCGATGGAATCCGTGCGCTCTGACGCGGCGGCCCAGCAGGGCGAGTCCGCGCTGACGGTGAAGATCCTCGTGGCCGGTGGTTTCGGCGTCGGCAAGACCACCCTGGTGAGCGCGGTCAGCGAGATCCGCCCGCTGCGCACCGAGGAGGCGCTGACCGAGAAGAGCATCGGGATCGACGACACCACGGCCGTCGCGTCCAAGACGACGACGACCGTGGCGATGGACTTCGGCCGCATCACGCTGCCCAACGGCCTCGTGCTGTTCGTCTTCGGCACCCCCGGCCAGGACCGCTTCTGGTTCATGTGGGACGAACTGGCCAAGGGCGCCCTCGGCGCCGTCGTGCTGGTCGACACCCGCCGGCTGGCCGACTGCTTCGCCTCGGTCGACTACTTCGAACGGCGCGGCGTCCCGTTCATCATCGGCGTCAACCGCTTCGACGGCGCCGGCGCCCACTCGCCCGACCAGGTCCGGGACGCGCTCGACCTCCCCGCCGACGTGCCCGTCATCAACTGCGACGTGCGCGACCGCGAGGACGCCAAGCGCGTGCTGATCACCCTGGTCGAGCACATCATGCGCACCATGAGCGGCAGGCAGTACGCGTAGGCGGTACGCGTAGGCGGTACGCGTAAGTGGTGCGTGTAGCCGCACCGCTGTAGCACGTCGCTGACGGCCCGTGCTCTCCGTGCTTCGGCGCGGGGGGTGCGGGCCGTTGCTTGTCCGTGACTTTGTCCTCTGAGTGGGGAAAGTTTGGATGATCTAGGGAAAAGGTCTTCTCAAAGCGGCGAAAGCGGGTTACGGTCTCGGCCATGAGACCGGGGTCACACCGCCCCGGGGATCCCCGAGAGGACGGCGTGATGCGCATGTCGGCTCGCCCGCAGAACGTGCATCAGGCACGGCTGCTGCGGCTGCTGCGGGACGAGGGGCCGCGGTCGCGCGCCGAGCTCGGCGACGTCGTCCGGCTGTCGCGGTCGAAGCTGGCCGTGGAGCTGGACCGGCTCGTGGAGCTCGGGCTCGTCGAGGGCGCCGGGCTCGCCGCGTCGCGCGGCGGGCGGCGGTCCGGGATCGTGCGGCTGTCGCCGAGCCTGCGGTTCGTCGCCTTCGACATCGGCGCCACCTCGATCGACGTCGCCGTCACCGACGGGACGATGGAGGTGCTCGGCCACGTCAGCGAGCAGTGCGACGTCCGGCAGGGCGCCACCGTGGTCCTGGACCGGGCGCTCGACCTGCTCGGCAAGCTGCGGGACGAGGGCCTCATCCCGCAGGTGCACGGGACGGGCATCGGCGTGCCGGGCCCGGTCAGCTTCCGCGACGGGATGCCGGTCGTCCCGCCGATCATGCCGGGCTGGGACCGGTTCCCGGTCCGCGACGCGATCGGCCAGGAGCTCGGCTGCCCGGTGCTCGTCGACAACGACGTGAACCTGATGGCGCTCGGCGAGCTGCACGCCGGGCTCGCCCGGTCGGTGGACGACTTCCTGCTCGTCAAGATCGGCACCGGCATCGGCTGCGGCATCGTGGTGGACGGCGCCATCTACCGGGGCGTGTCCGGCAGCGCCGGGGACATCGGGCACATCCGCGTCGACGACGACGGGCCGATGTGCGCGTGCGGGAACGCGGGCTGCCTGGAGGCCTACTTCGGCGGCGCCGCCCTCGCCCGGGACGCCGAGGCGGCGGCCCGGTCGGGGGAGTCGCCCGCGCTCGCGGCGCTGCTGGAGGCGCGCGGCGAGCTGACCGCCGAGCACGTCGGCGAGGCGGCCGCCGCGGGCGACCCGGCGGCGGTGCGCATCATCCGGGAGGGCGGCCGGCACGTCGGGCAGGTCCTCGCCGGGCTGGTCAGCTTCTTCAACCCCGGGCTGGTGATCATCGCGGGCGGTGTCGCCGGGCTCGGCCACACGCTGCTCGCCGAGATCCGCAGCGTCGTCTACCGCCGGTCCGCGCCGCTCGCGACCGGCAACCTGCCGATCGTGCTGTCCGAACTCGCCGCCGCGGCGGGCGTGGTCGGCGGCGCGCGGCTCATCAGCGACCACGTCTTCTCCGCGTCCTGAGGAGGCCCCCCAATGGAACCGCTGCTGCTCATGCGCGGCATCGTCAAGCAGTTCCCCGGCGTCCGCGCGCTGGGCGGCGTCGACCTCGACGTCCGCCCGGGCGAGGTGCACTGCCTGCTCGGGCAGAACGGCGCCGGGAAGTCCACCCTGATCAAGGTGCTCGCCGGCGCGCACCAGCCGGACGAGGGCGAGATCGTCTTCGCCGGCGAGCCGGTGCGGCTGGCCGGGCCGACCGCCGCGATGCGGGCCGGCATCGCGACCATCTACCAGGAGCTCGACCTGGTCGACGGGCTGTCGGTCGCCGAGAACATCTTCCTCGGGCACGAGAAGGCCCGGTTCGGGTTCACCCGGCGCGGGGACGCCGAGCGGGCGGCGCGCGAGCTGCTCGGCCGGCTCGGGCACGGCGAGATCCCGCCGCGCCGCGAGGTCGGGCGGCTGCCCGCGGCGGGCAAGCAGGTCGTCAGCATGGCCCGCGCCCTGTCGCACGAGGCGCGGCTCATCGTGATGGACGAGCCGTCCGCCGCGCTCGCGCACGACGAGGTCGGCAACCTGTTCCGCATCATCCGCGAGCTGACCGCCGCCGGCGTCGCCGTCGTGTACATCTCCCACCGGCTGGAGGAGATCCGCGAGATCGGCGACCGGGTGACCGTCCTCAAGGACGGCAAGGCCGTGGCGGGCGGCCTGCCCGCCAAGACCACCGAGACCGACCGGATCGTCTCGCTGATGACCGGCCGGGACGTCGAGTACGTCTTCCCGGAGCGGCCCGAGCAGGAGGGCGAGCGGGCCGAGGTGCTGCGCGTCGAGGGGCTCACGCTGCCCGGCGCGTTCGAGGACGTCTCGCTCACCGTGCACGCCGGCGAGATCGTCGGGCTGGCCGGGCTTGTCGGGTCCGGGCGCTCGGAGATCCTGGAGACCGTCTACGGCGCCCGGCGGCCCGCGCGCGGGCGGGTGCTGGTGGACGGCCGGCCCGTCCGCCCCGGCGACACCGGCGCGGCGGTGCGGCGCGGCATGGGCATGGCGCCGGAGGAGCGCAAGAGCCAGGCGCTGCTGCTGAACGAGTCCGTCGCCGGGAACGTCAGCGTCGCCGGGCTGTCGCGGTACGCCTCCTTCGGCTGGCTCAACCGCCGCCGCGAGCTGGCGGACGTCCGCCGCCAGATCGAGTCGCTCGACATCCGGCCGCCCGACCCGCGGCGGCCCGTGGTGACGCTGTCGGGCGGCAACCAGCAGAAGGTCGTCCTCGCCCGCTGGCTGCTCGGCGCGACCGGGCTGCGGCTGCTGATCCTGGACGAGCCGACTCGCGGCGTCGACGTCGGCGCCCGCGCCGAGCTGTACGCGGTGATCCGCGAGCTGGCCGGCCGCGGGATCGGGGTGCTGCTGGTGTCCAGCGAGGTCCCCGAGGTGCTGGGGCTCGCCGACCGGGTCCTCGTCGTCCGGGAGGGGCGGGTCGTGCACACCGGCGACGCCCGCGACCTCGACGAGGCCGCCGTGCTCAACATGATCATGGAAGGGAGCGCCCTGTGACCGATACGGCTCATTCTGGGGGGACGACCCCCCAGTCCCCCCGGACCGGCTCGGGTCACTCTGGGGGGACGACCCCCCGGACCCCCCGGACCGGCTCGGGAGTGGACGAGCGCGGTTCGGCGCCCGTCGCGAAGAAGCCGGGCGGCGGCGGGCCGTGGCGGCCGTTCGCGCGCGGCGGCGGCGCCGGGACCCGGGAGATGCACCATCTCGGGCTGGCCGCCGCGCTGGTCCTGCTCGCGGCCGTCGGCCTGGTGACCGAGCCGGACAACTTCGGCACGTCCGGGAACGTCGTCGGCATCCTCGCGCTCGCCGCCACCATCGGCGTGATCACCGTCGGCCAGACCTTCGTGATCATCGGCGGCGGGATCGACCTGTCCGTCGGGTCGGTGATGGCGCTCGCGTCGGTGTGGGCGACCACCGTCGCGACGCAGTCCTACGGGCCGGCCGTGATGGCGCTGTGCGCGATCCTCGTCGGGACGGGCTCGGGCGTCGTGACCGGGCTGCTCATCTCCTACGGGCGGATGGTCCCGTTCATCGCGACGCTCGCGATGCTCGTCGCCGCGCGGGGCCTCGCGCAGCGGATGTCGGACCGCAAGACCCAGCTCGTCCGGCCCGAGAACGACGCCATCGAGGCGCTGTCCACCACGAAGGTGCTCGGGCTGCCCCTCGTCGTCTACATCTTCGCGGCCGTCGCGGTCGCCGGGTGGCTGCTGCTCAACCGCACCACGTTCGGCCGCCGGACGTTCGCGGTCGGCGGCAACCCGGAGGCGGCGCGGCTCGCCGGCATCGACGTCCGGCGGCACACCCTGCTGCTGTACGCGCTGTCCGGGTTCTGCTGCGGCATCGCGGCGCTCATCATCATGGCCCGCACCACCACCGGCTCCAGCACCCACGGCGACCTCTACGAGCTCGACGCGATCGCCGCCGTCATCATCGGCGGGACGCTGCTCACCGGTGGCCGCGGCACCGTCGTCGGGTCGATCCTCGGCGTGCTGATCTTCACCCTCATCACCAACCTGTTCATCCTGAACGGCCTGCAGACCAGCGACCAGCTCATCGCCAAGGGCGTGATCATCGTGATCGCCGTGCTGCTGCAGCGCCGCGGGCTCCGCTCGCCCACCTGACCCCCGTCCACCACCCCCATGTCCAGCGCCGCGCGCCGCGGGGAGGCGCGCGGCGGGGGACGCCCCATCCCTTCACCAGGAGCACGTCATGCGTGATCAGAGCCCTCGTCCCACCCGCAGAGGCGTCCTGTTCTCCGGCGCCGTCGTCGCGGCCGGCGGCCTCGCCGCCGCCTGCACCAGCAACAGCGAGAAGAGCGACGCGGCGCCCGCGGCGCAGGCCGGGTCGCTCGCCGGCGACAACGACAAGCCGGGCAAGCAGGTCACCGTCGGGTTCTCCGCGCCGGCCGCCGACCACGGCTGGATCGCGGCGATCGCCAAGAACGCCGAGGCGCAGGCCAAGAAGTACAAGGACGTGACGTTCAAGCCGGTCGAGCCGACCAACGACATCAACCAGCAGATCTCCGCCGTCGAGTCGCTGATCCGGGCGAAGGTGAACGTCCTGGTGATCCTGCCGAACGACGGCGAGCAGCTGAACCAGGTCGCGCGCAAGGCGATGGACGCCGGCATCCCGGTCGTCAGCCTCGACCGCGTCTTCCCCGACAAGCTGTCCTACCGGACGTGGGTCGGCGGCGACAACTACGGCATGGGCGTCTCCGCCGGGAACTACATCGGCAAGAAGCTCAAGGACAAGGGCGTCTCCAACCCGGTGATCGTGGAGATCCAGGGCATCGCGACCCTGCCGCTGACGCAGGACCGCAGCAAGGGCTTCGCGGACGCCCTCAAGTCCTACGGCTTCAGCGTCACCGCGAAGCAGGACGCCAAGTTCACCGTCGAGTCCGGCAACCAGGTCGCCGCCAACCTGCTCCAGGCGCACAAGAAGATCGACGCGCTGTGGAACCACGACGACGACCAGGGCGTCGGCGTGCTCGCCGCGATCAAGCAGTCCGGCCGCAAGGAGTTCTTCATGGTCGGCGGCGCCGGATCCGCCAACGCGATGCGGGAGATCAAGGCGGGCGGCGTGCTGGAGGCGACCGTCACCTACCCGCCGACGATGGCCGCGTCCGCGATCAAGCTGGGCCGGCTCATCGCGCAGGGCAAGGGCATGACCGACCTGGTGGAGCTGCAGGTGCCGCAGTCGATCACGCTGGCGTCCGAGACCGTCACCAAGGCCAACGTCGACACGTACATGCCGCTCGGCTTCGAGTCCTGAGCGACGGGGGCGCCGGCGCGCCCGCCCCGGAGCCGGGGCGGGCGCCCCGGCCCCGGGGGGCCGGGGGCCGCCCCGGAAGACGACACAGAGAGGTGAGCTGAACATGACGACCGTCGGAGTCGGGATGGTCGGGCACGCGTTCATGGGACGCGCCCACTCCCAGGCGTGGCGCAGCGTCGGGCCGTTCTTCGGGCCGCCGCTGACGCCCGTCATGACCGCCCTGGCCGGACGCTCCGCCGACCGCGCCCGCGCCGCCGCCGCGACGCTCGGCTGGGCGTCGGTCGAGACCGACTGGAAGGAGCTGCTCCGCCGCGACGACGTCCAGCTCGTCGACATCTGCACGCCGGGCGACATGCACGCCGAGATCGCGGTCGCCGCGCTGGAGGCGGGCAAGCACGTGCTGTGCGAGAAGCCGCTCGCCAACTCCGTCGCCGAGGCCGAGGCGATGGCGGCGGCCGCCGACCGGGCGCGCGAGCGCGGGATCCGGTCGATGGTCGGGTTCAACTACCGGCGCGTCCCGGCGGTCACCCTCGCCCGGCGGCTGGTGGACGAGGGGCGCGTCGGGACCGTCCGGCACGTCCGCGCCCAGTACCTCCAGGACTGGCTCGCCGACCCGGCGTCGCCGTTCACCTGGCGGATGGACCGCGACAAGGCCGGGTCCGGCGCGCTCGGCGACATCGGCGCGCACATCATCGACACCGCGCAGTTCATCACCGGGCAGTCGCTCGTCGGCGTGTCGGCGCTGACGGACACCTTCGTCCCGGAGCGCCCCGTGCCGGGCGGCGGCACCGCGCGGGTCACCGTGGACGACGCGGCCCTGTTCATCGGGCGCACCGACGGCGGCGCGCTCGCCTCGTTCGAGGCCACCCGGTTCGCCACCGGGCGCAAGAACTCGCTGCGCATCGAGGTCAGCGGCTCCGCCGGCGCGCTGTCGTTCGACCTCGAGTCGCTCAACGAACTGTGGTTCTACGACCGGGCGGAGGACGACGCGACCGCCGGGTTCCGCCGGATCGTCGTCACCGAGCCCGTCCACCCGTACGCCGGGCACTGGTGGCCGCCCGGCCACATGCTCGGCTACGAGCACACCTTCACCCACCAGATGGCCGACCTGCTCACCGCCATCGCGGACGGCACCGACCCGCGGCCGTCGTTCGCCGACGGGCTGCAGGTGCAGCGCGTCCTCGCCGCGGTCGCCGGCAGCGCGGCGTCCCGCCGCTGGGTCGACGTCGAAGGGAGCGCATGACCATGGCACGACCGATCACCCTGTTCACCGGCCAGTGGGCGGACCTGCCGTTCGAGGAGGTCTGCCGGCTGGCGTCCGGCTGGGGCTACGAGGGCCTGGAGATCGCCTGCTGGGGCGACCACTTCGAGGTCGACAAGGCCCTCGCCGACGACTCCTACGTCCCGCGCAAGCTGGAGACGCTCGCCAAGCACGACCTGAAGGTGTGGGCGATCTCCAACCACCTCGTCGGGCAGGCCGTCTGCGACCACCCCGACGAGCGGCACCAGGCGATCCTGCCCGAGCGGATCTGGGGCGACGGGGAGCCCGAGGGCGTCCGGCGGCGCGCCGCCGAGGAGATCAAGGACACCGCGCGGGCGGCCGCCAAGCTCGGCGTGGACACCGTCGTCGGCTTCACGGGCTCGTCGATCTGGCACACGGTCGCGATGTTCCCGCCCACCCCCGACGCCATGGTGGAGCGCGGCTACGCCGACTTCGCCGAGCGCTGGAACCCGATCCTGGACGTGTTCGACGAGGTGGGCGTCCGGTTCGCGCACGAGGTCCACCCGAGCGAGATCGCCTACGACTACTGGACGACCGTCCGGACGCTGGAGGCGATCGGGCACCGCCCCGCGTTCGGGCTGAACTTCGACCCGTCGCACTTCGTGTGGCAGGAGCTCGACCCGGTCGGGTTCCTGTTCGACTTCCGCGACCGCATCTACCACGTCGACTGCAAGGACACCAAGGTCCGTACGGGCGACGGCCGGCGCGGGCGGCTGTCGTCGCACCTGCCGTGGGCGGACATGCGGCGCGGCTGGGACTTCATCTCCACCGGCCGCGGCGACGTGCCCTGGGAGGACGTGTTCCGCGCCCTCAACTCGATCGGCTACGGCGGCCCGATCTCGGTCGAGTGGGAGGACGCGGGCATGGACCGCCTCCAGGGCGCGCCCGAGGCGCTGGAGTTCGTCCGCGCCCTGAACGCCATGACGCCGCCGGAGGGCGCGTTCGACGCCGCGTTCTCGTCGGACTGAGCGGGCGGTTACGGCAGGGCGCGGAAGTCGGCGAAGTCGAAGCCGGGGGAGACCACGCAGCTGACGAGGACCTCCTCGTCCCCGGCGGGGCGCGCGGCCTGCCAGACGCCGGGCGGCACGACGGCCTGGGGGATCTGCCCGTCCGCCAGGCCGTCGCCGAGCACGACGGTCTCCGGGGCGCCGGACGGGCGCTCGCCGTCGCCGCCGAGCAGCAGCGCCAGCGGCCCGCCCCGGTGCCACAGCCACACCTCGGCGGACCGCACGGCGTGCCACATCGACTCCTCGCCGGGCGGCAGCAGGAAGTAGATGCCGGTCGCGCTCGCGCGCTCGCCGGGGTAGCCGTCCGGGGCGAGGGAGACGCCCGACCGCCACGTCTCCCGGTACCAGCCGCCCTCCGGATGCGGCAGCAGGCCGAGCGCGGCGGCGGTGGCGGGCCGGTCGAGCAGCGCCACGTGCCGCCCGTCCGGGCCGCGCCGCAGGTAGCGGACGCGGGCCGCGGCCGTCTTGTCGACCGTGCCGCGGCCGGGCACCGCGCCGGGCTCGGGGTCGAGCTCGACCGCGACGACCTGGCCGCCGCCGGGGAAGGCGTCGTCGGCGACGGCGAGCGCGGCCTCTTGCGGTGCCCACACCGCCCCCGCGTCGGAGAGGACGAACCGCGGCCCGGCCGCGGCCTGCCAGGCGTCCAGCGTCGTGATCAGCAGCACGGTCAGTCCATTTCGGAGAGGCGGGCCGGGTCGAAGGCGATGGGGTAGGGCCGGTCGACGGCGAGGACCTCGCCCGAGCGGGCCCTGCCCGCCACCTCGTACCGCTCGTCCCTGAGTTCGAGCAGCGTGATGGTCGGGCGCGGCTCCAGGTCGACCAGCCAGTAGTGCGGGATGCCCGTCGCGGCGTACTCCTCGACCTTGCGGACGCGGTCGATCTGCTCGTTGACCGTCCGCGGCGTGACGACCTCGGCGACCAGGATCAGGTCGGGGCCGTAGTAGGTGCGGGTCCGGCGCTCCAGGGCGGTGCGGGCGACGTCGCGGGCCACGGCGAAGACGTCGGGCTTGCGGATGCCGGCCGGCGTCGTCACGTCCTGCGGGGCGCCGGCGACGTGGACGTCGGCGTCGGCCTGGCGCGCCGCGTCCTTCAGCACGGTCTTCAGCTGCTCGGCGGCGTGGTCGTGCCACAGGTCGCCGGGCAGCTCGTGCAGCCAGCCGTCGGCGAGCTCGTAGCGGCGGCCCTCCTCGGGCAGGGCGTCGAGATCGTAGAGCGTGTACGGGCCGTGCGCGCGGCCGAGCGTGACGCCCATGGACCGTCTCCCCCCTCTCCTCGATCTACGGGCGGTTCCGAATTTAGCGGACGGACGTCCGAAGCGGCCGTAACCATGATCGCGCGTCGGGATGCGGCCGAATGTCTCGATCGCCGCGCGGCGGCGAGTTACGATGTATCGCGTTTGACCTTCCCCCGACTGGAAGGTGCAGGCTGCGGAGGGCCGGCCTCGAAGGAGAGATGCGATGAGCGTCGAACAGCGTCCCGCACTGCGCGCCTCGGACCGCGACCGCGACGACATGCTCGTCCGGCTGCACACCGCCTTCGCCGAGGGGCGCCTCGACGAGTCCGAGCTGGACGAGCGCATGACCCGCGTGCTCGCCGCGCGCACCCACGCCGAGCTGGGCGCTGTGGCCGCCGACCTGCCGTCCGCCCGCGACGCCGTGCCCGGCCCCGGCACAGCGCCCGGCCCCGGCACCGCGCCCGCCGGCCGGTTCCAGGTCGCCTACAAGACCTCGGTCACGCGGGCCGGGCGGTGGCGGCTGCCCGAACGGTTCACGACCGTCGTCTACAAGGGGAGCGGAACGCTCGACCTCCAGGCCGCCGAGCTGGACGCCCAGGTCACGACGCTGCGGGTGCTCGCCTACAAGTCCACGGTCGAGATCACCGTGCCGCCCGGTATCCGCGTGGAAGCGGACGGTGCCGGGGTCTCCACCGAGGTGCACGGCGAGCCGCCGGCCGGCGCACCGGTCGTCCATGTCCGGGGTTATGCGTACAAGGGGGCTATCCGGGTGAAAGGTCTGATACGTCGGCTCTGAAGTGATAGAACGCTCCAGCGGCCCCATAGGCCGCCGTTCACGCGGATGTCAGTACACGGCGTCCCGTGGCGCGATTTGATGGTGGTCCGACAGGACCGTGAAGGAGCGCGTGTGACGGCGAGGACCCCGGAGCAGGACGAGGCCCCGCGGACGGCCGAGGAGGAGCCGGCGGGCTCCCGCCAGGTCCGCCGCCGGCTGACGTTCGGCGTCGCCGGCGACATCGCCGACCTCCCGGCGGCCCTGTCGCCCTGGCAGCGCGCCTACGAGGCCTGGCGGGCCGCCGGGCTGACCTGGGGGCACGGTGCCCCGCCCCGCGAGCGCGCGAAGCCGGCGGCGCCCGCCGAACCGAGGCCCGGGGCCAAGGCGCCCAAGCCCAAGGCGGCCAAGCCGAAGCCCGCGAAGCCCGCGCGAGCCGCCAAACCCGCCGAGCCCGCCAAGTCCGCCAAGTCCGCCAAGCCCGACCCCGGGGACGTGCTGGTCGCCGGCCCTCCGAAGCCCGCCCGGCCCCCGGCGCAGAAGCCGGTGCTGTGGCGCCGGCTGCGGGTGCGCGCGGCGGTCGGGGTGGCGCTCGTGCTGGTCGCCGCCGGGACGATCGTCGTGGTGGAGCAGCGCGCGGACGCGCCCGCCGAGCCGGGCATCCCCGGCCCCGTCGCCGCCGACGGGCTGTTCGCCCTCGACCCGGCCGCGGCGTCCGACGGCCTCGTCCAGGACCTCACCGCGGTCGCCTCCGCCGGAGCGACGATCGTCGCCGCCGGCACCGAGGGCACCGGCGCGCCCGCCGCCCGTGCCCGCTTCCTGACCTCCACCGACGCGGGCCGCGCCTGGGCGCTCGCCGAGATCCGCACGCCGGACGGCGCCGCGCCCCCGCCCGGCGAGGCGCCGCGCCTCATCGCCGGCGCGGCCGGGCACTGGGCGGCGCTCGGCCGGACGCCCGCCGGCGCCGCGGTCGCGTGGACGAGCAAGGACGCCAAGACCTGGACCCGCCACCCGGCGGGCACCGCCTTCACCCCGGCCGACCAGGTGACCGGCCTGGCCCGCACCGCCCAGGGCTTCCTGGCCGTGGGCGCGGCGAAGGGACGCGCGGTCACCTGGACCTCCGCCGACGGGCGGGCCTGGCAGCGCGGCACCGCCCCGGCCGCCACCCGCCTCGACGGCGTGGCGGCGTCCGGCGGCGTCGTCGTGGCGCACGGCACGACGGCGAAGAAGGTCGTCAAGAAGCGGGGCCGCAGGAAGGTCACCCGGACGGTGGTCGTCGAAGGGCTGTGGCGGTCCGCCGACGGCGGCCGGACGTGGGCCGCCGCGACCGTCCCGCAGGCACAGGGCTCCTACGGGGCCGCGAAGGGCCTGACGGCGGGCCCCGGCGGGTTCGCGGCCGTCCGCGAGGGCAGGCAGACGACCGGCAGGAAGAAGCGCCGCAGGACCACCCGGTTCGGGGTCCTGTTCACCTCGCCGGACGGCCTCAAGTGGCAGGCGGTGAGCCGGTTCGGCGGCGGTGGCGTCGAGCGGTTCGGCGGCACGCCGGACGGGCTCGCCGCGATCGTGCGCGGCGCGAAGGGCGCCCACACGATCCTGCGCAGCACCGACGGCCGCACCTGGCGGCCGGGCGGCACCATCCCGGCGCCGGTGCGCGGCAGCGGCCTGACGGTCGCCGCCGGCGGCGCGCTGGCGATCACCGGCCGGCAGGGCGACGACGCCTACCTGCACGGCGTCGACCTGGACGCCGTGCCCGGCGCCGTCCACGCGGAGCGGTCGGTCAGGGCGCTCGCCGCGGGCCCCGCGACGGCGGTCGCGGTGGGCAGCACCAACGGCGCCGCCGCGATCTGGACGGCCCCGGACGGCCTGCGCTGGGCGCGGGCCCAGGTCCCCGCCGGCCGGTGGCTGACGGACGCCGTGCACGGGAGCCGCGGCTGGGCGGCCGTGGGCCGCACCGCCGGCGCCGTCGCCGCCCCGCTCGTACTGACCTCGCAGGACGGCCAGGCGTGGCAGAAGGCCGCGTTCCCCGCCGGGCCGGTGCCGGTCGCCGTCGCAGCGGGCCCGTCCGGATATGTCGCGGTGGGCCCGCGCACGGCGTGGCGCTCCGCCGACCTCCGCGCCTGGAGCCGCGCGGTGCTCGACGGCGTCCCGGCCGACGTCGCGGCGGCGGACGGGGCCTACGTGGCGGTCGGCGCGCGCGGCAAGGCGCCCGCGATCTGGACGTCCCCGGACGGCGTGAAGTGGACGGCCGTCAAGGCGCCGCCCGCCTTCACCGCGCCGCTCACCGACGTGGCCGCGCACGGCCGCACCCTCGTGGCGCTCTCCGCGTCCGCGACCGCGCTGGTCTCCACCGACGCCGGGGCGACGTGGACGCAGCGCAACCTCGGCCCCGGCCTGACCGCCGCCGCCGTCACCGCGACCCCGCGGGGATTCGTCGTGACCGCCGACACCGGTGGCGACGCCGCCGTCCTCACCTCCCCGGACGGGACGACCTGGCGCCGCCTCGGCGTCGCCGGGCTGAGCGGCCAGGGCGAGCAGCGGCTCACCGCGCTGACCGTGATGGGCGCGAACCTCCTCGCGACGGGCACCGACGAGGGCGCCCCCACGCTCTGGCGCACGCCCGTCCCGAAGTAGCGGCCGTCTCCGGGCGATGTGTCAGCCTGGGCTGACAAATCTTGGATGTCAGCCTAGGCTGACGCCATGACGTCCGTGAGGGAGTTGGCGGAGGCCGCCGACAGCGCCGATCCCGCCGTGGGCCTCGCCGCCGTGGCGGCGCTGCGCAGGCTCACCGACGAGCTGGAGGCGCTGCACGTCCGCAACGCGCGTGCGCGGGGATGGTCGTGGCAGGCCGTCGCCGCCGCGCTCGGCGTGCGGCGCCAGTCCGTCCACAAGAAGCACGCCGCACGGCTGAGCGGGGAGAGGCGATGACCATGCTCGACAGGTTCGCACCGGACGCGCGGCGCACGGTCGTGCGCGCCGGCCGGCTGGCGGTGGAGGCGGAGCGCGCGAGCCTGAGCGACGCGTTCCTGCTCGCGGCGCTCGCCGAGACCCGCCCGGTCGGCGCCGCGCCCGGCGACGTCAGGGCGGCCGCAGGCGCGCGTCCCGGCCGGGACCGCGCGCTGCTCGCGACCCTCGGCATCGATCTCGACGAGGTGCGGCGCCGCGTGGGCGAGGCCACCGCGGCCCGGCCGGACGACCCGGCGCTGTGGACGCTGCGGCGCGCACCGCTGCGTCCGCTCCGGGTCACCCTGGCAGGGCCGGGCACCGCGATCGTGCTGGACGAGAGCGCCCGCAAGGCCGTCGAGGTGGCGTTCTGGGCCGCGCGCCGCGCGCGCCGGGCACACGCCGGTCCGGACGACCTGCTGTGGGGCCTGCTGGCCGACGGCGCCGGCGGCGCGGTGGCCGTCCTCCGGGATCTCGGCGTCGACCGGAACGCGCTGTGGGCGGATCTCCGCCGGGCGGCCTAGCCGCGCCTGCCGGCCGCGCCTGCTCGCCGCGCCTACTGGCCGCGCCTGCTCGGGGTTAGCCGTTGCAGCCGCAGGAGCAGCCCTTCGCGCACGAGCATCCGCCGCCGTGTCCGCAACTGCAGTCTTTTTTCGTCATGGGCGGAAAGTAACCTCCTGGGCGCTGCGCGGTCTATGACCGTGGCGCGATGTGCAGCTGTCTCCAGGGACACGGGCCGTCCCGTGGCGGGGGACTTGGGACGGCCCGTGCCCGGCCGGAGGGCTCAGAAGTCGATGTGGAAGTCGACGCCGAGCAGGACGAGGACCCACAGGAAGACGGCCAGCAGCGCGCTGACGACGCGCTGGACCAGGCTCTCGTCGATGTAGCCGCGGTCCCAGGCGATGAACACGCCGATGATGATGTAGATGAGGCCGAGCAGGCTGATGTGCGGCCTGTAACGGGTCGCCATGGAGGGTGTCTCCTCCCGGTGGGGGGTGTGACGAACCCTCGGTGCCCGGCCGGGCCGCGGAATAACACCGGCGGTGTTCAGGGACATGCCGCGACGATCGTTTCGGTATCTCCCAAAATGGGAGGCGGCTACTTCCCGGACATGTCGATGCGGACCACCGTCGGGTCGCGCTCGCCCGCCCGGTCCGCGAACTCCGCGTTGCGGTGCACGATGTCGAACTCGTGCTTGCGCTTGCGCAGCGACGCGCTCAGCAGGATGTGGTCGAGGTCCTCGGAGTTGCCGCCGGTCACCGCGGTGTAGCGGTCGCCCGCCGGCAGCTCGGCGGGCAGGTCGGCGAGCCCGGCGCCGGGAGTGCGCCAGGCGCCGGTGGTGAGGGTGCGCAGCGGCGTGGACGTCCCGCGGTCGTTGAGGTCGCCCGCGACGATCACGCGCGCGTTCGCGTCCACCTTGCGGACCGACCTCACGAAGCCCGTCACCGTGCGGGCCTGCGCGAAGCGGCGCCACTCGGTGGGCCGGGACGGCGGCTGCCGGCGGCCGAACAGCGGCTGGTCGTCGCCGGTGCTCGGGTACCACCGGTTCGCGATCACGATGAACCGGTGGCCGCGCCAGGTCAGCTCCCCGGCGAGCGGCTTCTGCGTGCCCGCCCAGGCGGCGTCGCGGGGCGCGATCCGGCCGGGGCTCAGCGTCAGCCCGGCGGTGCCGCCGCGCGGCACGGCCCTGACCGCGGTGACGGCCGGGTCGGGCCGGTCGGACGGCGCTTCCGGGATCGGCTCGCCGGGCTTGGGGCGGTCGACGAACGCCAGCCCGCGGTCGGTGCGGAACAGGAACCCGGACCGCTCGTTGTCGCCGTCCGCGCCGCCGTCGGCGTTGTCGCGCGGGTCCACCGAGCGCCAGTCGTAGGCGGGGCCGCCCGCCGCGCTGACCGCGGTGACGAGCTGCGCGACGGTCTGGTCGGTGGCGGTGGTGCCGTCGTCCTCGGTGCCGCTGTTGTCGCCGACCCCGCTGACCGCGATGAGGTCGGGGGAGCGCAGGCCGTGCACGATGTCGTCGGCGAGCGCGGCGAAGCGGGCGGGCGGCGCGTCGGGGTGCAGCCCGTCGAGCGCGGCGGTCGCGACGGCCATCTCGCCGGGCCGCTGCGGGCGCGTCGCCTCCCGGGCCAGCGTGCCCGCCGCGCGCTTCGGGGTCGCGGTGAGCAGCAGCTTGTAGTCGCCGTAGGAGTAGTCGAGGACGCCGACGTTCACCCCGGGCAGCCGGTCGCCGACGTTCATGCCGGGCAGCGGGGCGAGCGCGTCGTCCAGGATGATCCGCTCGGGGTTGGCGTCGCGGTCGCGCAGCAGGATGCCGCCGCGCGCCGTCCGCACCCCGGCGCCGGCGCCGTTGGCGGGCAGCACGGGCAGTTCGCCGTAGCGGGACGGGCCGACCGCGACGGCGTCGCCGATCGCGATCCGCATGCCTTCGAGCGCCTCGTAGAAGTCGAGAGCCTCGCGGCGCGGGTCGAACCGGCCGCCCCGCTCCACGTTGCCGTGCCCGCCGTCGATCACGGCGCCGGGCGCCCGGCGGCCGTGCGGGCCGCCGACGACGACCGGCGGCGGCAGCGGCGCCCCGTGCGCGGTGACGGCGACCGCGGTGGCGTCGATCTCGGTGCGGGTGAGGCCCCCGGAGGACGCGCCGTCCGGGCGGAACTCGCTGACCCTGCCGTCCACCCGGACCGCGTCGCCGACGGCGGCGCCGGGCCGGGTGCGGGTGAAGACGTAGATTCCCTCGGACGTCGCCGCGCTGCGGTCGGGATGCGGGTCCTGCATCCAGAACCCGTTCATCGTCACCGCCGTCACGACGCCGGGGACCCGGGCGACTCCGGCGCCGTTCAGCGGCGAGACGTGCGCGGCGCCCTGGATGTCGTGGATGCGGGCGGGACGGGGGGCGGCGGAAGCGGGGGACGCGAGGGCGACGGGCGCGGCGAGCGCCGCCGCGGCCAGGACCGTCCCCAAACCGTGGATCACCCGAAGGATGATACGGGCGGGACGGCCCCGGCCGCGCCTCGTCGCGGTCTCCGCGCGAGCCGTTCTCAGTCGAACAGGACGACCTGGCGGATCACGTCGCCGTCGGCGAGCGCCCGGACGGCGTCGTTGAGGTCGCCGAAGCCGATCCGGCGGGTGATGAGGCCGTCGATGTCGAGCTTCCCGGCGCGCCACAGGTCGACGAACATCGGGATGTCGCGCTTGAGGTCGCAGCCGCCGTACAGCGACGCCTTGAGGCTCTTGCCGTCGAACAGCAGCGCGAACGCGGTCTGGCTCCAGCTGTCGTCGGCGGCGCCCGCGCCGACCACGATGACGTCGCCGCCGCGCCGGGTGGCGTTCCACGCCGTGGTGATCGCCGCGGAATTGCCGACGACCTCGAAGACGTAGTCGAAGCCGGCGCCGCCGGTGAGCAGCCCCTTGGCCTCGTCAAGGCCGTCCAGCGTCGCGGTGTGGGTGGCGCCGAACCGCTCGGCGACCGGGTGCTTGGCCTCGTTCGGGTCGATCGCCAGGATCGCGGACGCGCCGGCGATCCTGGCGCCCTGGATCACCGAGAGCCCGACGCCGCCCGCGCCGACGACCGCGACCGTGCTGCCCGGCGCGACCTTCGCGGTGTTGAACACGGCGCCGACGCCGGTCGGGATGCCGCAGCCGAGCAGGGCCGCGTACTCGAACGGGATGTCCTCGGCGATCTTGACGACGCCGCGCCGGGGAAGCACGATCTCCTCGGCCCAGGTGCCGGTGCCCGCCATGCCGAACGCCGGGCTGCCGTCGCCGAGCCGGAAGGCCGGCTCGCTGAACGACTGCGCGAGGTAGGTCATGCACAGGTACGGCTCGCCGCGCAGGCACTCGGCGCACTCGCCGCAGTCCGGCGTCCAGTTGACGACGACGTGGTCGCCGGGCCGGACGCCGGTCACCCGGTCACCGACCTCGGCGACGACGCCGGCGCCCTCGTGCCCGATGACGGTCGGCAGCGCCGACGGCAGCACGCCGCTCATGGTGGACAGGTCCGAGTGGCAGACCCCCGTCGCCCTGATCTTGACCTTGACCTGGTCGGGGCCCGGATCGATCGTCGAGACGTCGTCGCGCAGGTCGAGTTCCTTGTCGCCGACCGCATGCAGGACCGCGGCACGTGCCATGGCTGCCTCCACATCGAGGAGAGGAAAGGGGGTGAGGGGACGGGGGACGGGGCGGGGGGCGGCTGCTCCTCGGCTACTCCTCCAGCGTCAGCGCGGCCTTGGGGCACGACCGCACCGCGTGCCGGACGCGGTCCTGCTCCTCGGCCGGGACGTCCGGCTGGAGGATCTGGAGCTCGTCGTCGTCGTTCAGGTCGAAGACCTCGGGTGCGAGCCCGACGCACACGGCGTTCGCCTCGCACACCAGCGGGTCGACTCGTACTCTCATCGTTTCTCCGTTCCAGGGTTCGCCGTGACCGCCAACCTACCGAACCAGGTTCGGAAAAGGGCGCCCACCCCGAAAGTAGAACACGTTCCAGTCTGGCTGGGCAAGACTGGCGTCTCGCGGTGCCGGGGACGGATAGTAGGGTGCCCCGACGGAGGAGATCGATGACCCACAGCAAGGCGTCCACCGACCCGGGGACGACCCCCCACGCCGGCCGTGAGATGCCCTCGGAGCTGCTGCGCGCCGCGCGCACGGCCAAGGGCTTCATGCCGGACGACGAGGGCCGCGCGCTCTACGAGACGGCCCTCGGCTACGGGGCGCGCCTCGCGGCGGCCGGCCCCATGCTCGAAGTCGGCACCTACTGCGGCAAGTCCGCCGTCTACCTGGGCGCCGCGGCGCGGGCGGCGGGAACGGTCCTGGTCACCGTCGACCACCACCACGGCTCGGAGGAGAACCAGGCGGGCTGGGAGTACCACGACCCGTCCCTGGTCGACCCCAGCACCGGCCGCATGGACACGCTGCCCGCCTTCCGCAAGACGATCGGCGCCGCCGGCCTGGAGGACGAGGTCGTCGCGATCGTCGGGCAGTCGCGCACCGTGTCGGCCTTCTGGCGGACGCCCCTGGCGCTGCTGTTCATCGACGGCGGGCACGCCGAGGAGCACGCGCGGGGCGACTACGAGGGCTGGGCGCCGCACGTCGCCGTCGGCGGAGCCCTCGTCATCCACGACGTCT
Source organism: Actinomadura sp. NAK00032 (assembly GCF_013364275.1). Classification (NCBI taxonomy): domain Bacteria; kingdom Bacillati; phylum Actinomycetota; class Actinomycetes; order Streptosporangiales; family Thermomonosporaceae; genus Actinomadura; species Actinomadura sp. NAK00032. The sequence goes on from NZ_CP054932.1 coordinate 2,433,642, forward strand.
TCGCCGACCCGAAGGACGGCGGGCAGGCGCCCTACCACCTGTACCTGCGCGCCCTGGAGAGCGGGGCCTTCGAGGAGCGCCGGGAGGTCGGTTCGCTGCGCGTCCTGGAACGCGTCGGCGACGCCGACCCCCTCGGCGCCCGCTAGCCGGTCGGGCCCCGGCCGGCGGTGTCAGTCCCGGTCGGCCGCGTCAGCCGCGGCCGGCCGCGGGCACGAGCGCGCACCCGCACGCCAGCGGATCGGACGCCTGCGAGGGCCCGAGCGGCCGTCCCGCGACCTCCTTGAAGATCCGGGAGCCGGGGGTGGCGTCCGCCAGCGCGTCGGCCGCGAGGATCACCGCGGCCGCCGTGTAGGTGGAGCGGTCCCCGGGGAAGTGCCGCTCGTTCTCGAACTGCCAGCCCGTCCAGTACGAGCCGTCCTCGTGCCGCAGGTGCTGGATCGTGGTGAACAGCTCCAGCGCCTGGTCGCGGTCGCCCGCCGCGTCCAGCGCCAGCACCAGCTCGCAGCTCTCCGCCGCCGTCACCCACGGCTGGTCCGACACGCACCGGCAGCCGAGGCCCGGCACGACGAACGTGTCCCACTGCTCGGCGAACCGGCGCGCCGCGTCCGCGCCGCGGACCGGGCCGCCCAGCACCGGGTAGTACCAGTCCATCGACCAGCGGCTCTTGTCGGCGAACGCCTCCGGGTGCGCGGCCACCACGTGCCCGAGCTGGTCGGCGGCGAGCTCCCACTCCGGCTGCGGCTCGCCGAGGTGCTCGGCCAGCGCGACCGCGCAGCGCAGCGACTGGTAGATCGACGAGCAGCCGGTCAGCAGCGCGTGGTCGGACGGCTCGCCGTTCTCGTGCCGGATCCAGATGATCTCCCCGCGCCGGGTGCGCAGGTCCAGCGTGAAGTCGATCGCCCGCCGGACCGCCGGCCACAGGTGCCGCGCGAAGCCCTCGTCGCCGGTGGACAGCAGCTCGTGCCAGACGCCGACGGCGAGGTAGGCGGCGTGGTTGGACTCCCCGCCCGGCTCGGTGACCTCGCCCAGCACCCACTTGGCGGGCCAGGACCCGTCCGGCCGCTGGACGCCCCGCAGCCACTCGTAGGCGCGCCGCGCCTCCGCGCCGAACCCGGCGACGGTCAGCGCCATCGCCGCCTCGACGTGGTTCCAGGCGTCCACGTGGCCGGGCACGCCGCCGGTCGGCGAGAACCACGGGATGGCGCCGGACGCCTCCTGCTGCGCCGCGATGCTGCGCGCCGTGGCGACGATGTCGTCTGCGGTCAGGACGCCGGGAACCGAGGGCGGGACGGTCTCAGACCGCATCCGCCGTCTCCTTGGCCGGGGACGTGGGCGTGCCCGGCGCCGCGGGCTTGGCGAAGTACACGACGACGCTCTTGCCGATCAGCGGGTTCATCACCCGCTCGGCGAGCCGCGTCGCCAGCGGCCGCTTCATGATGTCCCACACCAGGACCTGGTGGTAGGCCTTGGCGAGCGGGTTGCCGTCGTTGTCCACGCCGACCGCGCACTTGATCCACCAGTACGGGGCGTGCAGGCCGTGCGCGTGGTGGTGGCCGCCGACCCTGAAGCCGATCGACTTCAGCTTGGCCTCCAGCTCGGCGCGGGTGTAGATCCGCACGTGCCCGCCGGGGGCGGTGTGGTAGTCCTCCGACAGGGCCCAGCACACCCGCTCGGGCAGCCAGCTCGGCACCGTCACCGCGAGCTTGCCGCCCGGCTTCAGCACGCGCAGCAGCTCCCGCATCGCCCGCATGTCGTCGGGGATGTGCTCCAGCACCTCGGACGCGATGACCGCGTCGAAGTGGTCGTCGGGGAACGGCAGGTCGAGCGCGTCACCCTGGACGGTCTCGGCGGCCGCGCCGGCGGGCACCTCGTCCGCCAGGCGCATGGCCCCGAACATCTTCTCGACGCCCGCCAGCTCATCGGCGTCCATGTCGAAGGCCACGACGTGCGCACCCCGGCGGTACAGCTCGAAAGCGTGCCGTCCGGCACCGCATCCCATGTCGAGGACGCGGTCTCCGGGGGTGACGCGGAACCGCTGGAAATCCACGGTCAGCAGGGTCGTGCTCCTTCCGTACAGGGGCGCCCGGCGGGCGTCCCCTACTTGCCCTTCGCGGCCAGCCGCAGGTAGTTCTGCTGGGCGATGGCCGCCCGGTAGTGCTCGACGGTGGCCTGTGCCACGGCCGGCCAGGCGAAACGCCGCTGGACGCGCGCGAGCCCCGCGGCACCGGCCTTCGCCCGCTCCTCGGCGGAGTCGTGCAGGCGGTGCAGGGTCGCGGCCAGCTCCTCGACGTCCCCGGGCGCGACCAGCACGCCCGCGTCGCCGACGACCTCGGGCAGCGCGCCGGCGCGGCTCGCGACCAGCGGCGTCCCGGAGGCCATGTGCTCCACGGCGGGCAGCGAGAACCCCTCGTACCGGGACGGGACGACGGCGATCTCCGCCGATGCCAGCAGCTCGCCCAGCTCGTCGTCGCTGATGCCGCTGACGAACTTCACGCGGTCGCCGAGGGCGAGGTCGCGCACGAGCTTGTCGGTCGGGCCGTCCTTCTGCGGCTTGCTGACGACCACCACGTGGACGTCCCGCTCGGTGGCGAGCTTGGCGACCGCGCGCAGCAGCACGTCCACGCCCTTGATCGGCGCGTCCGCGCTGGCCATCGCCACGATCCGGCCGGGGACGCGCTCGCCGCGCGGGTGGAAGACGCGGGTGTCGACGCCGAGCGGCAGGATCTCGATGTCGCGCGGGTCGACCTTGAAGTCCTTGACGATGTCGACCTTGGACGACTCCGACACCGTCAGCACCGGGCCGATCCGCCGCGACACCTGGGCCTGCATCGCGACGAACCCGTACCAGCGGCGCTTGCCGAGCTTCTGCTTGACGCCGCGCGCGGCCTCCAGCTCGATCCGCCGGTCGACGCTGATCGGGTGGTGGATGCTCGTCACCAGCGGCAGCCCGAGCCCGCCGATGCCGAGGTTGCCGAGCCCGAGGACCTGGTTGTCGTGCACCACGTCGAAGTCGCGGCGGCGCCGCTTCAGCAGCCGCAGCGCGCGCAGCGAGAACGTCAGCGGCTCGGGGAAGCCGCCCGTCTTCATGTGCGCGAACTCCAGGACGTCGACCCAGTCGCGGAACTCGCCGAGGGCCGGGGTGCGGAAGGGGTCCTCGTCCCGGTACAGGTCCAGGCTCGGGAGCTTGGTGAGGACGATCTCCTCCCGGTCCAGCTCGGGGTACGGCTGGCCGGAGACCACCTCGACCGAGTGCCCGAGATCGACCAGTTCCCGGCTCAGATGCCGGAGGTAGACCCCCTGGCCGCCGCAGTGCGGCTTGCTCCGGTACGAGAGCAGGGCGACCCGCAGCGGTCCGTCCTGGCCTTGACCGCCCGCCTCGCCTGCTTCACCCACGCCAGCCCCTGCCCACGCACCACTCCCGTCAGTCGAGGGACGCCGGACGCACACGCACCGGCATCTCCTTTATGCCGTTGATGAAACTAGACCTTAGCCTGCGAACGTTACCGCTGAGTTCAATATTGGGCACGGCGTCCAAAAGTGTTTCGAAGAGCACACTCAGCTCGAGTCGGGCGAGATGGGAGCCCAGGCAGAAGTGCGGCCCGCCGCCGCCGAACCCGAGGTGGGGGTTCGGGTCGCGGCCCACGTCGAAGGCCCAGGGGTCGCCGAACACGGCCTCGTCGCGGTTCGCCGAGGAGTAGAAGACGACGACCTTGTCGCCCTCCTCGATCTTCTTGCCGCGCAGCTCGGTGTCCCGGACGGCGGTCCGCCGGAACAGGTTGACCGGCGTGACCCAGCGGACGATCTCGTCCGCCGCCGTCCGCACCAGCGACCGGTCGGCCCGCAGCCGCTTCCACTGCTCCGGGTGCTCCAGCAGCGCGAGCATGCCGCCGGTCGCCGCGTTGCGGGTCGTCTCGTTCCCGGCGACCGACAGCAGCATCACGAACAGCTCGAACTCGTCGCCGCTGAGGACCTCGCCGCCGGCGTCCGGCTGGAGCAGCTTCGTGACGATGTCGTCGCGCGGGTTCTCCCGCCGGTCGGCGGCCAGCACGTTGGCGTAGGCGTACAGCTCGGTCGCCGCCGCCTGGCCCTCCTCCGGCGTCCGCTGGAACTCCGGGTCGTCCCCGCCGATCAGGGTGTTGGACCAGGTGAAGATCTTCTCCCGGTCCTCCGGCGGGGCGCCCAGCAGCTCGCAGATCACGTACAGCGGCAGCGGCGCCGCCAGGTCCCGGACGAAGTCGGCCTCCTCCCCGCGCTCCACCGTCTCCTGGACGAGCCGCCGGCAGATGTCCCGGATGTGCTGCTCCAGCGCGCCGATCGCGCGCGGCGTGAACCCGCGGTTGACGATGCTCCGCTTGCGCGAGTGCTCCGGCGGGTCCTGGTTGAGCATCATCATCCGCTGCAGGACGAGGTGCTCCTCGGGCGGCTCGTCGAACAGCGCGAGCCGCCGCCAGGAGGAGAACACCTCCGGGTGCCGCGACACGTGCACGACGTCCTCGTGCCGGGTGACGGCCCAGAACGGGGGGTAGTCCCGCTCCGGGTCGCCGTGGTGCCGGTGGACGGGATCGTGCTCGCGCAGCCAGGTCAGCTGCTCGTGCGGGATGCCGCCGCGCTCGTAGGCGCCCGGGTCGGCCAGTTCGATGTCGGGAGTGGTCTCGGGAGTGGTGCCGGGGGTGCTGGTCATCGCCTCGAACCTCCTCGTCCGCAGACGCCGTCAGCCCCCGAGCGGGGCGGACGGTGTGAAGCTCACCGGGATCTCCTTGTAGCCGTTGACGAAGTTGGAGCGGAGCCGGCGGGGCTCGCCGGCGAGCCGGATGTCGGGCATCCGCTCAAGGATCGTCTCAAAGATGATGCGCAGGTTCAGCCGCGCCAGGTGGGTGCCGAGGCAGTAGTGCGGGCCGCCGCCGCCGAAGCCGATGTGCGGGTTCGGGTCGCGGCCCACGTCGAAGGAGGACGGGTCGTCGAAGACCCGCTCGTCGCGGTTGGCCGAGCCGTAGAACAGCACGACCTTGTCGCCGGCCTTGATCTGCTTGCCGCCGAGCTCGGTGTCGACGAGGGCGGTGCGGCGGAACTGGTTGATCGGGCTCACCCAGCGGACGATCTCCTCGACGGCCTTCGGCAGCAGGCTCCGGTCGGCGCGCAGCCGCTCCCACTGGTCGGGGCGCTCGAAGAAGGCCAGCATGCCGCCCGCGGTCGCGGTCCGGGTCGTCTCGTTGCCGGCGATCGACAGCATGATCACGAACAGCTGGAACTCCTCCAGCGTGATCTTGCTGCCGTCCGCGTCGGGCGCGAGCAGCTTGGTCACGATGTCGTCGCGCGGGGTGGACTCCCGGGCCGCCGCGAGCTGCCCGCCCCACTCGGCGAACTCGGCCGCGCACAGCGTCGACTCCTCGCGGCCCCCGATGAACTCGGGGTCGTTGAACGCGACCAGCTTGTTCGACCAGTGGAAGATCTTCTCCCGGTCCGCCAGCGGCGCGCCGAGCAGCTCGCAGATCGTGTAGAGCGGCAGCGGCGCGGCGAACCGCTCCACGAAGTCGCACTCGCCGAGCGGCGCGGCCTCGTCGATCAGCTCGTTGCAGATCCGCCGGATGTGGTCCTCCAGCCGGCCGATCATCCGCGGCGTGAAGCCCTTGTTCACCATGGACCGCAGCCGGGTGTGGTCCGGCGGGTCCTGGAACAGCATCATCTGCCCGTACATGGCGATGTCGTCGGAGGAGAACTCCTCGAACATCGCCGTGCGCTCGTGCGAGGAGTACGGGTTGGCGCGCCGCGACACCGACACCACGTCCTCGTGCCGCGTCACGGCCCAGAACCCGGGGACGCCCTCGTTGGGGTCCTGGTGCCAGTGCACGGGGTCGTTGTCGCGCAGCCACTGGAACTGCCGGTGCGGGATGCCCCCGCGCTCGTACACGCCCGGATCGATGACGTCGATCTCGGGGGCGCGGAACACCCGATCGTGCGGGGCGATGGACGTCGCGAGTGCCATGGAAGACCCTTCGTGCCGGGACGGTGCCGAGATCGCTCGACTGAGCGCTTGCTTGGCCGCAGACCTAGAACAGGTTCTAACATGAGACTGGAGTCTCATCAAGGGGCCGACGGGCAAAGGTGACCTGGCTCGCACCTGCCCCTTCCGTCCCGTTCCGGCTGATAGCGTGGATCCGTGCTTCAGCAGCTCCTGTACCTCTGACAGGCCTCCGGACGGCCCGCCGCTCGCGTTGACCGAGCCGCGGGCGGTCTGACGCTCGCCATCGGCCCCCTCTTGCGGGGCTGTCAGTTCGAAGGCACACCCACTTCTCCCTTTCCCGGGACAGGTGTGCCTCCGTCCGGAGGAAGCATGAACACCACCATCACCGTGCCCGCGCGCGCCCGCGCCCAGCTCTCCGCCGAGGGGATCCGCGTCGTGCGCGGCGGGCGGACCGTCCTGCGCGACGTGCACCTGTCCGTCTCGCCGGGAGCCCGCTGGGGCGTCGTCGGCGAGAACGGGCGGGGCAAGACGACCCTGCTGCACGTGCTCAGCGGCGCGCTGGTCCCCGACGAGGGCACCGTCAAGCGCGTCGGCACGTTCGGGATCGCCGAGCAGGCCATGTCCATCGACGGCGACGCCACCGTCGGCGACGCGGTCGACCGGGAGCTCGCGGACGCCCGCGCGGCGCTGCGGGCGTTCGACGAGGCGACCCGGGCCATGGCCGGAGGGCGCCCCGGCGCCGACGAAGCCTACGCGGCGGCGCTGGACGCCGCCGAAGCGCTCGACGCCTGGGACGCCGACCGGCGCGTCGACCTCGCCCTGGAGGCCCTCGGCGCGGTCACCGACCGGGGGCGGCGGCTGTCGGAGCTGTCGGTCGGGCAGCGCTACCGGGTGCGGCTCGCGTGCCTGCTCGGCGCCGAGCACGACTTCCTGCTCCTGGACGAGCCGACCAACCACCTGGACGCGGCCGGCCTCGCCTTCCTCACCGCGCGGCTGCGCGCCCACCCCGGCGGGGTCGTGCTCGTCAGCCACGACCGCGCGCTGCTGTCGGACGCCGCGACGACGGTCCTCGACCTCGACCCGAGCCGGGACGGCCGCCCGGCCGTCTACGGGGACGGGTTCGCCGGATACCGGGAGGGCCGCGAGGCGGAGCTGCGCCGGTGGGAGGAGGAGTACGAGCGGCAGCGCGGCGAGCACGCGCGCCTCACCCGCGACCTCGCGGCGGCCCGCGACCGCCTGGTCACCGGGTGGCGGCCGGACAAGGGCACGGGCAAGCACCAGCGCGCCACCCGCGCGCCGGCGCTCGTCCGCGCCGTCCACCGGCGGCGGGACGACCTGGAGCGGCACGCCGTGACCGCGCCGGAGCCGCCGCAGCGGTTCCGCATGCCGGACCTGCCCGCGCGGCCGGGTACGACGCTGCTCAGCGCGGAGGGCGTGCGCGTGGCCGCCCGGCTGCCGCACGAGGTCACGCTCGCGCTGGAGTCGGGGGCGCGCACGGTCGTCACCGGCCCCAACGGGGCGGGCAAGTCGACCCTCCTCGCCGTGCTGGCGGGACGGCTCGCGCCCACCGGCGGAACCATCCGGCGCGCCCCGGACGCGCGCGTGCGACTGCTCGCCCAGGAGTCGCCGCACGCGGAGACCGGGCGTGCCCACGAGGTGTTCGCCGCCCACGTCGGCCGCCTGATCACCACGGGGGTGCTCGCCGAGGGCGAGGCGGTCTCCCTCTCGGCCCTCGGCCTGCTGTCGTCCGCGGACGCGGGCAGGCCGGTGCGGGAGCTGTCGATGGGACGGCAGCGCAGGCTCGACCTGGCGATGGCCCTGGCGGCGCGCCCGCACGTCCTGCTGCTGGACGAGCCGACGAACCACCTGTCGATCGCCCTGGTGGACGAGCTGACCGAGGCCCTCCAAGCCACGCAGGCCGCGGTCGTGGTCGCCAGCCACGACCGACAGCTGCTGCGGGACACCGCGGACTGGCCGAGCCTCCCCATCGGCGAAGGGAACGTCTCCCTCGTTTGAGACTTCCGGGCGCTGCCACCTGCTGTCATCTGGTGGCATCGCTCGGAAGCTTCACCCGTTCTTTTAAAGATACGATTCAGGCACATGAGTCAAGAGATTCGAGACTTCGTGCCCGCGTCGTGCGAGCTGCTGGCGCTCGGGGAACCGGCCCACCCGTCCCAGGAACCGGCGTTCGGGGACGTCCGCAACGAGCTGTTCGCCGCACTCGCGGACCGGGGGTTCCGCTCCATCGCCCTGGAGACCGACCGCGTGGCCGCGCTCGCGGTGGACGACCACGTCCAGCACGGGACGGGCACCCTCGACGCGGCGATGACGGACGGCTTCTCGCACGGCTTCGGCGGCCTGGACGCCAACCGCCGGCTCGTCGCCTGGATGCGCGAGTACAACGAGGGCCGTACCGCCGGGGAACGGCTGGCCTTCCACGGCTTCGACGTCCCGGCCGAGAACACCAGCGCCCCCAGCCCCCGGCGCCATCTGGAGTACGCGCGCGACTACCTGGGCCTCGACCTCGACCTCGCGGACCTGCTCGGCCCCGACGAGAGATGGAGCCGCCAGGAGGCGATCCTGGACCCGGCGGAGTCGGTCGGCGACGGCTCCGAGGCGGCGCGGTCACGGGCGATCGCCGACGACATGCTCACCTCGCTCTACGCGCGCGCTCCGGAACTGGTCGCGACGACCTCGCGCGCCGCCTGGTTCCGCGCCCGCACGCACCTCACCGCGGGCATCGGCCTGCTCCGCTACCACGCGCAGGCCGCCCGGCGGATCGAGGAGGGCGCGCGGATCTCCGGCCTCATGGCCACCCGGGACGCGCTCATGGCGCAGAACCTTCTGGACGTCCGCGCGATCGAAGCGGAACGCGGCCCGACCCTGGCCTTCGCCCACAACAGCCACCTGCAGCGCAACCCGAGCAGCATCAGCATGGCGGGGATGCAGATCGGCTGGTCCTCCGCCGGAGCCATCGCCGGCTCCCTGCTGGGCGGCCGGTACACCGTCATCATCGGCAGCATGGGACGCAGTGAAGCCCTCGGCCTGGGAGAACCCGAACCCGACACCTACGAGGGCTTCCTGCAACGCCGCACCACTACCTGGAGCCTGACGAGCGCCGCGATCCCTCCCGCGCGCACACGCACCGACCTGGCGCCGGGACGCCACTACGCCGCCCTCACCCGGGAGGCCGTCGCCGCGGCCGACGCGGTCCTGCACCTCGGCATCGCCGGAGCGCGGGCCGCGGACGGCTAGCGGACGGTCAGCGCAGGACGTAGCGCAGGGGGTCGTCGGCGCCTTCGCGGCGGGCGACTCCCCGCGTTTCGAGGGTGCGGAGGTGGGCGGCCGCCTCGGCCGCGGCCATGCGGCGCGCCTGCTGGGACATGTCGGCCCAGGCGTGCCGCCACTTGAGGCCCGCCGTCAGGTCCCACAGGGTGGTGGCGGACGGGGACAGCAGGGCGGTCACCTCGGCGAGGCGCTCCTCGTGGTGGCCGATGATCTCGCGGGCGCGCTCGGACAGGCCGTTGAAGCGGTACTGGTGGGCGGGCAGGACCTCCTGCACGCCCATGGCCGAGACCTTGTCGAGCGAGCCGAGGAAGTCGCTCAGCGGGTCCACGTCCGGGGTGTCGTAGGGGTAGAGGCCGATGTGCGGGGTGATGCGCGGCAGGACGTGGTCGCCGGTGAAGATGCGGTCGCCGTCCTCCAGGTGGAGGCAGATGTGGCCGGGGGAGTGGCCCGGCGTCCAGATGGCCCGCAGCCGGCGGCCCGGGACGTCGGCCAGGTCGCCGTCCGACAGCTCCCGGTCGGGGATCGCCGGCGGCGACACCGACACCTGCCCGCTCGGGCCGGTCAGCTCGGACTCGGCGGCGCCGGCGCGGCGCAGCGCGGTCAGCTCGAACTGGCGGCGGTCGCCCCGGCCGGCGGCGTGGAAGAGGCGGACGACGTCGGCGTCCGCGTGGTGCATGGCGATCCAGGCGCCGGACGTCTCGCGGACGCGGCCCGCGAGCCCCGAGTGGTCGGGGTGGAAGTGCGTGACGACCACGCCGTGGACGTCCGACATCTGGATCCCGAACGTGCCGAGGCCGTCGCGCAGGGCCGCCCAGGCGTCCTCGTGCTGCCAGCCCGCGTCGATCAGGACGGGCCCCTTCGGGCTTTCCACCGCGTACACGAGGGTGTACGCGAGCGGGTTGTCCGGGATAGGGACGGGAACGCTCCACAGCCCGCCGCCGAGGTCCTCAGGTTCCGGCTGCACCGAGACCGCCTTTCGCGCCTTTTCCGAAGCATGGTGAAGCATGGGTACGCCCCGGCCACGGTAGCCGGGGCGGACGGACGGGATCAGATCCGGTCGAGGATGGTGGCCGTGGACAGCGCGCCGCCCGCGCACATGGTGATGAGGGCGGTGCCGGCGTCGCGGCGCTCCAGCTCGTGGAGGGCGGTCGTGATGAGCCGCGCGCCGGTGGCGCCGACCGGGTGGCCGATCGCGATGGCGCCGCCGTTGACGTTGACCCTGTCCATGTCGGGCTTGTGGACCGACGCCCACGACAGCACGACCGACGCGAACGCCTCGTTGATCTCGGTGATGTCGATGTCGTTCATCGTCATCCCGGACCGCTGGAGCACGCGCTCGGTCGCCTGCACCGGGCCGTCCAGGTGGTAGTACGGCTCGCCGCCGACGAGCGCCTGCGTCCGGATCCTGGCGCGGGGGCGCAGGCCGAGGGCCTTGGCCTTCTCCTCCGACATCAGCAGCACGGCGGCGGCGCCGTCGGAGATCTGGGAGGAGGTGCCCGCCGTGTGCAGCGCGTCCGGCATGACCGGCCGCAGCTTGCCGAGGCCGTCGGCGGTCGTCTCGCGCAGGCCCTGGTCGCGGGTGACCTCGCGGGTCTCCCCGGTGGGGTTTCCGTCGGCGTCCAGCACGGGCGCCGTGACGGGCGCGACCTCGCGGTCGAAGCGGCCGTCCGCCCACGCCTTGGCGGCGAGCTGCTGCGAGCGGACGCCGAACGCGTCCAGGTCGGCGCGGGTGATGCCGCGCCGGGCGGCGATCCGCTCGGCCGCCTCGAACTGGTTCGGCATGTCGAGCGACCAGTCGTCCGGGCGCGGGTTCGCGGGCATCACGTTGGTGCCGAGCGGGGCGCGGCTCATCACCTCGACGCCGCAGCCGATCGCGACGTCCACCACGCCCGCCGCGATCTGCGACGCGGCGAGGTGGACGCCCTGCTGCGAGGAGCCGCACTGCGCGTCGATCGTGGTCACGCCGGTCTGCCAGGGCAGCCCCGCGTACAGCCAGGAGTAGCGGCCGATGTGCCCGCCCTGCTCGCCCGCCTGCGTGACGCAGCCGGCGAAGACCTGCTCCACCTCGGCGGCGTCGATGCCGGACCGCTCGACCAGCGCGTTCAGCGCGTGCGCGAGGACGGCCATCGGCTTCATGCCCGCGAGCCAGCCGTTGCGCTTTCCGAGCGGCGTGCGCACCGCCTCGACGATCACCGGGGTACCCATGCGGTCTCCTTCTAGAACACGATTCAGCTTCGAATGTAACGTGTTCTAACTTTCTCCGGCCAGGGCGGGTCCCGGTGAGAGGGATCGGCGCGCTCCCGCTCGTCCGCCGGTCGCTCAGTACCGGACGCGCAGCTCCTTGATGCCGTTCAGCCAGGCCGAGCGGAGCCGGCGCGGCTCGCCGACGCGCGCGATGCCCGGCATCTGGTCGGCGATCGCGGCGAACATCAGCCCGATCTCCAGGCGGGCCAGGTTCGCGCCGATGCAGTAGTGCGCGCCGGTGCCGCCGAACCCGAGGTGCGGGTTGGGGGAGCGGGTGACGTCGAAGGCCGTCGGGTCGGCGAAGACCTCCTCGTCGAAGTTGGCGGAGCTGTAGTACATCGCGACGCGGTCGCCCGCCTTGATCTCGACGCCGCCCAGCTCGGCGTCGCGGACGGCCGTCCGCTGGAACGCGGTGACGGGCGTCGACCACCGGACGACCTCGTCCGCCATGGTCTCCGGGCGCTCGGCCTTGAACAGCTCCCACTGCTCGGGGCTGTCCATGAACGCCATCATCCCGTGCGTGATGGCGTTGCGGGTCGTCTCGTTGCCCGCGACGGCGAGCAGGATCATGAAGTAGCCGAACTCGTCGTCGGACAGGCCCTGCCCGTCCACGTCGGCCTGGACGAGCTTGGTCACGATGTCGTGGGCGGGGCAGCCGCGGCGCTGCTCGGCGAGCCCCATCGAATAGCCGATGATCTCGGCGGCGGCGCAGGCCGGGTCGTCGTTGTACTCGGGGTCGTCGTAGCCGAGCATCTTGTTGGACCAGTCGAACAGCCGGCGCCGGTCCTCCTGCGGGACGCCCATCAGCTCGGCGATCGCCTGCAGCGGCAGCTCGGCCGCGATCTCGGTGACGAAGTCGCCCTCGCCGCCGCGCCGGCGGGCCTCGGCCACGATCCGCTCGGCGCGGTCCTGGAGCGCGTCGTGCAGGCCGTTGATCACGCGCGGGGTGAAGCCGCGCGACACGATCTTGCGCAGCTTGGCGTGCTGCGGCGGGTCCAGGTGCAGCAGCAGGTTCTCCCGCTGGACGTCCAGCTCCTCCGGGCTGAACCGCTCGTTGAACCGGATCACCGCGCCGTTGGCGTTGGACGACCACTGCTCGTGGTCGCGGGAGATCTCCTTGATGTGGGCGTGCCTGCTGATCACCCAGAAGCCGTCGTCGTCGAAGCCGGTCGCGCCGCGCGGCTGCGCGTTCCACCAGGGCGCGCCGGTCCGGCGCAGCAGCGCGAACTCGGCGAGGGGGATGCGCTCGGCCATCAGGTCCGGGGCGGCGAAGTCGAAGCCGGCGGGGACGGCGGCGGTCTCCGAGACGGTGGCGGTCATGCGGCGGTTCCTCCCGATAGGACGGCGCTTGCGCCCACCGTAGAACCCGTTTCAGGGCCGATTCAAGAGCAAATGAGACTCAAGTCTGAACTTCTGTCTCCATCAACTGTTTGATTGGTGACCGGGTAGTCATGTTCGGCGCCAACTGGCCTGACGCGCGGTGTGCTCGCGCGTGCCACAAGCGTGGCTCCGCATCAAGGGGGCGGCCGGTGAGCTTCCTCACCCGGGTGACGGGGTTTAGCTAGAACCTGTTCTAGAAACGGGCCGGAGTGGGTGTCGGGTGGGTCGACTAGCCTGGGCGTCCGACCTCCCCCGTGCCGGAGAGCCCCCATGGCCGCAGATTTCGACGAGCCCGTCTTCGACGAGGAATTCGTGCGGAGCGCCGCGTTCACCGAGCCGTCGGCGAGCGAGCGCGCCCGCCCCCCGAGCCGCCGGGAGCGGCGGCGCGCCCGGCGGTCCGCGCGGCGAGCCGCCGGGGCCGGCCGGTTCCGGCGCCGCCGCCGGAGCGAGCCGAGCCACCGCCGCGCGGTGCTCCAGCTCATCGGCGGCGTGCTCGTGCTGTTCGCGATCTCGTTCGGGCTGTGGTGGTGGAACTCCGCGCCCCGCGACCCCGAGCCGGTCCGCCCGGTCAGCCCGACGATCACGCACTCCCCGGCGCCCGCGCCCACCCCGACCGCCCCCGCGACGACGGCGCCGCCGACGATGGAGATCCCCGAGGTCTAACCGAGCAGCACGGGTCTAGCCGAGCCGCACCCGCAGCTCGGCGTACGCCGGGACGAGGACGCCGCGGGCCGCGCGCCGCGACACCACCCGGTACGGCCCGCCGCCCGACAGCAGTGTCGCCAGCATCCGCGCCACCTGCGTGCGCGCGACGGCCGCGCCCAGGCACAGGTGGCGGCCCCCGCCGAACCACAGCTGCCGCGTCTCCGGGACGTACTCGCGGCGGACGTCGAACGGCCCCGCGCCGTTCGTCGCCCGGTAGGTCAGCAGCAGGACCCGCTCGCCCGCGCGGAGCCGCCGCCCGCCGACCGCCGCGTCCCGGGTCACGTGCCGCCCGATCACCGGGGCCGGGGTCGCGACGCGCAGGCCCTCGCGCACCGCGTTGCCCATCAGGGACGGGTCGTCCAGCAGCGCCCGCTGCTGCCCGGTGTCGTGCAGCAGCGCCACCGTGCGGACGGTCCCGGACGCGCCCGTCTCGGTCCCGGCGATCACCAGCAGGGTCGCCAGGCCGCGGGCGAGCGGGAGGCCGAGGTCCAGCTCGCGGCAGCGGCCGAGGAGGGTGCCCGTCCCGGCCGTCCGGTAGGCCTCCGGGACGCCGGCGGTGATCTCGTCGACGATGGTCCGGGCCCGCGCGAGGACGGCCGGGTCGAGCTCGGTGGACGCGGTGGTGCCGAGCGCCAGCCGGGCGAGCCGCTCCCCGGCGGCGAACAGGTCCCGGTACCCGCCGTCGTCCCGCCCGGCGGGCAGCCCGAGCAGGTCGGCGACCATCCGCCCGCCGAGCACGCGCGCGGCGTCCGCGACGTCCACGGTGCCGCCGCCGGCGAGCCGGCGGGCGAGCGCGGCGTGGGAGGGGCCCTGGGACCGCTCCACCAGGTCGCGGGCGGCGTCCTCGGTGAACAGGTCCCGGGCGCGGGTGCGGATCTCCGCGTGCCGCGCGCCCCCGAAGAACTGCCCCATCTCGTCGCCGAACAGCTGCGTCCACAGGTGCCCGACGCCGCCCTCGCCGTTCATGCCGAAAGCGGCGTGGTCGTTGAGGACGTGCCGGGCGAGCACCGGGTCCGTCACGATCCACCCGAGCCGGGGGACGCGGGCGATCGGACCGGTGTGGCGTGCGGCCTCCAGGAGCGCGAACAGGCCGGGATTGGCCGCCCACAGGAGCCGCGACTCGTGGCGCGCGGCCGCGCGGGTCCGGCGGGGGGTCTTCGTGCTGGTCATCCGGCGATTGTGCCCGGTTGGGAAAGCGGCCGGGATGGCGGTACTACTCATTCCGGATAAGTGGCGGTACTCACGGCGAACCGGGTACAACGCCCGGCCACGGTTCCGTAGGGTCTCCCTCACCGGAGGCGCCCGGGGTCGGCCAGGCTTGCCGCGACCGAGCACGAGGAACCGGGGGAACCCCAGCCCATGAGAGCCCGCATCACCGCCGTCGCGGCGCACCTGCCCGAGCGGACCGTCACCAGCGCCGAGGTCGAGGCCCGCGTCGCGACCGAGAGCGCGGGGTACCGGCCGCATCCCACCATCGTCGAGCGGATGACCGGCATCCGCGCCCGGCACGTCATGGACGCCGGCGAGCAGGCCTCCGACCTGGCCGTCGCCGCCGCCCGCCGCGCCCTCGCCGAGCGCGGCGCCGACCCCGCGGGACTGGACCTGCTGGTCTTCGGGTCGGCGTCGCAGGACCTCGTCGAGCCCGCGACCGCGCACATCGTCGCCGCCAAGCTCGGCGCGACCTGCCCGGTGTTCGACGTGAAGAACGCCTGCAACAGCTTCCTCAACGGCCTGCAGATGGCGGACGCGCTGATCCGCACCGGGCAGCACGAGCGCGTGCTCGTGTGCACCGGGGAGAGCCCGTCCCGCGCGATCCGCTGGAAGGTCCGCGACCGCGCCCAGTTCGTGGACGCGTTCGCCGGCTACACGCTGTCCGACGGCGGCGCCGCGATGCTCGTCGAGGCCGCCCCCGACGGCGGGATCTTCTACCGCGACTTCGCCGCCGTCTCCAGCGCGTGGCGGGTCGGGACGCTGCCCGGCGGCGGCTCGATGCACCCCCGCGACCCCGAGTACACCTACTTCAGCGGCGACGGGCGCCGACTCAAGGACGCGTTCGTCGCCGGCGGCCCGGAGCTGTTCACGACGGCCCTGGAGAAGACGGGGCTGACCTGGGACGACTTCGCGGTGGTCGCCGTCCACCAGGTGACGCTGCCCTACCTGGAGGTGCTGCGCTCGATCCTCGGCGTCCCCGCCGACCGGCTCGTCGTGACGCTGCCCGAGCACGGCAACGTCGCGTCCGCGAGCCTGCCGCTGCAGCTCGCCACCGCCCGCGCCGAGGGGCGCTGCGGCCCCGGCGACCGCGTCGCGCTGGTCGGCCTGGCCGGCGGCATCAGCCTCGGCGTCATGTTCGCGGAGCTGTGACCATGAGGCTCTGGGTCGTCATCCCCGCCTACGACGAGGAGCGGTCGATCGGCGCGACGCTGCGCCGCCTCGCCGCGCAGACCGACACCGGCTTCGCGCTGGTCGTCGTCGACAACGGCAGCACCGACGGGACGGCGCGGGTCGTCAAGGAGTTCGCCGCCGGGCACCCGGGCCTGGACGTCCGGATCGTCCACGAGCCCGAGAAGGGGACGGGCGCCGCCGCCGACACCGGCGTCCGGCACGCGATCGCCGCCGGCGCCACGCACATCGCCCGCACCGACGCCGACTGCCTCCCGGCCCGCGGCTGGGTCGCGGCGGTGAAGCGCGCGTTCGGCGACGGGCTGGAGATGGTGTCCGGGCCGCTGCTGCCCCGCACCGACGAGTTCCCGCTGAAGTTCTGGGAGCGGCGCCTGCTGCCGGCCGTCATCGACGTCGCCGCGGCGTTCGGGCGCTTCCGGCCCGGCAACCAGGACCCGCTGTACCTCGGCCCCTACGTGATGATGCCGGGCTGCAACGTCGCCATCACCGCGGACCTGTACGAGCGGTCGGGCGGCTTCCCCCGCACCCGCATCGAGGACGTCCACGAGGACCGCGCGCTCGTCAACCGCGTCCGCTACGTCACCGCGGCCTACGGGCTGCGCAAGGACGTGACCGTGTACGGATCGGTGCGCAGGCTGCGCGCGTTCGGCCTGGTCAGGACGCTCGGCTGGTACGCCGACCACCGCTACACCCCGCCCGTCGTGGACATCCGGTGAGGGGCGGGCATCCGGTGAGGGGCCGGCATCCGATGAGCTGGGAGGAGCGGCTGTACCTGGCCGCGCATCCGCTCGCGTACCCGCTGCTGCGCGGGGTGGCCCGGCGCGGCGCGGTCGTCCGCGTGCCCGGCGTCGGCGTGGTCGTGAACGACGCGGCGGCGGCGCGCGAGGTCCTGATGGACGGGGAGACCTTCCGCAAGGACGGCCCCGGTTCGCCCGGCGACCTGTGGACGCCGGTGCTGGGCCCGTCGGTCCTGCTCAACATGGAGGGCGAGGCGCACCGGGCGCTCCGCCGCAGGCTCACCGAGCTGTTCGTGCCGTCCTACACCGGGGCGCTGTGCGCGCGGGTGCTGGACGAACCGCTGGAGCGGCTCGCGGGCCGGCTCGGGCGCGGCGCGACCGTCGACCTCGTCGACACCTCCCGCGTCCTGGCCGGCACGGTGATCGGCGAGGTCATCGGGCTGGAGGGCGGGAGCGAGGCCGTCTACCGGGACCTGTTCGAGCAGGGCGAGCGGATCGTGTCCATGGTGTCGCTGCGCACGCGCCGGCTCTCCCCGGCCCAGGTGCGGCGCGCCCGCGACGTCCTCGACCCGCTCGGCGACATCGCGGCCAAGGCGTACCGGGCCGGGGACGAGTCGACGGTCATGGGCCGGATGCGGGCGCTCGGCCTGTCCGCCGACGAGGCGCGCGGCGCGGCGGGGGCGTTCTTCCTGACCGGCACCGAGACCGTCGCGACGCTGCTGCCCCGGCTGATCGCCCTGCTCGCCGACCACGGGCAGCTCGCCCGCGTCGCCGCCGACCCCGCGCTGCTGGACCGGGCCGTCGAGGAGGCCATGCGGGTGACGACGCCGACGCCGGTGATGCTGCGCAGCGTGCACCGCCCGGCGGCGGTCGGCGGCGTCGCGATCCGGCCCGGCGACCGGGTGCTGATCGCCACGCACAACTGCTGCCGCGCCCTCGGCCCGTTCGACCTCGACCGCCCGCACCCGCCCGAGCTGCGCCGCCTGTGGTTCGGCGCCGGGCCGCACTTCTGCCTCGGCTACCCGCTCGCGATGGCGCAGATCCGGCTGGTGGCCCGGACGCTGCTGGCCGCCGCGCCGCTGCGGATCACCCGGCGGGCGGCGGCGCGCGGCGTCCTGATCCCGACCTACCGGTACCTGGCCGTCAGGTCGCAGGAGGCGGCATGACGCTCGTCAGGCGGTTGCTCGACCAGGCCGCGCGCAGGCCCGCGGACGTCGCCCTCGTCGCGGGGGACGGCGCCGAGCTGACCTACGGCGAGCTGCGGCGGCAGGTCCTCGCCGTCCGGCACGGGCTGCTGGAGGGCGGGCTCGCGGCGGGGGACGGGGTGCTGTTCTCCGTGCGGCCCTCGCCGGAGTCGCTCGTCCTCGCGCTGGGCGTGGTCGCGGCCGGGGGAGTGGTCGTGTTCGCCGACCCGGGGGCCGGCCCCGAGATGTTCACCGCGCGGCTCCGGCTCGCGCGCCCGCGCTGGTCGGCGGCCGAGTCGGTGCTGTACGCGGGCAGCCGGCTGCGGCCCGTGCGGGCCTACGCGCGGCGGCGCGGGCTGCTGCTGCCGAACCTCGCCGACCTCCAGGTCCCGGGGGAGGGCCCGATGCGGCACATCCACGTCGGCCGCCGCCTGCCGGGCGTGCCGCGCGGCGCGGTGCCGTTCGCGCGGCTGGCCCGCGGGGAGGCCCCCGAGCCCGGCGCGGACCCCGACCCGGACGCGCCCGCCGCCGTGATCTTCACCTCGGGGACGACCGCGCACCCGCGCGCGGTCGTGCACACCCAGGCGTCGCTCGCCGCGGCGCTCGACCTGTTCCGGGCCCGGCTGCCGCTCGGCCCCGGCGACGTCGTGCACACCGACCAGCTGATGCTCGGCCTGCCGACGCTGATCGCGGGGGCCCGCTGGTCGATGCCGCCGCTGTTCTGCGCGCCCGCCGACTTCGCCCGGCTGATGCGGGAGCGGGGCGCGACGCACACGTTCTGCGTCCCCGTCCACCTGGCCGAGATCCTGGACGCCTGCGGGGAGCTGCCGCCGGCCGTCCGGTACGTCCTGCTCGGCGCGGCGCCCGCGCCCGCGCCGATCCTGCGGAGGGCGGTGGCGGCGGCGCCGTCCGCCGAGGTCCTGTCCGTGTACGCGATGACGGAGATCCTGCCGGTGGCGATCGCGTCGGCGGAGGAGAAGCTCGCGCACACGGGGCCGGGCTCAGGCGACCTCCTGGGCGTGCCACTGCCCGGTGTAGGCACACGCCTGGCCGACGACGGCGAACTGCTCCTGTCGGGCCCCAACCTGTGCTGCGGCTACCTGGGCGCGGACCCCATCACCGAACTCCCGACCGGCGACCTCGCCCGCATCGACGATGGACGCCTCGTCCTTACGGGGCGCAAGAAGGACATGCTGATCCGAGGCAAGTTCAACCTCTACCCCGGCCTGTACGAACCATCGATCGCGGCCCTGCCCGACGTGGCCGAAGCCGCGATCGTGGGCGTCCCCGACCCGCAGACGGGGGACGAGGAGGTCGTGCTGGCCGTGGTGGGCCCGCCCCATCTGCCCGCCCAGCTCCAGCGCACCCTCCCGGACGTCATCGACCACGACGCCCTGCCCGACCGGATCGTCGTCCTGGACGACCTCCCGCGCTCCGGCCGGACCCGCAAGCTCGACCGGGACCGGCTCCGCGAACTGGTGGCGCGATGAGGATCGCCGTGACCGGAGCCTCGGGTTTCGTGGGCGGCGCGGTGTGCCGGGCGCTCGCCGCCCAAGGCATCGCGACGTACGCGTTCGGCCGCCGCCCGGCCGTCGCCCCAGCCCACGTGGGCAGCGCCCCCTACCGTTCATGGGACCTCACCCGAGGCCCGCTGCAGGACGCGCCACGCGTGGACGCCGTCGTCCACTGCGCGGGCAGCGTGACCGACTGGGGGCCGGCGCCGGCCCTGTTCGCCGCCAACCTCACCGGCACCCGCACTGCGCTGGAGTCCTTCCCGCACGCGCGGTTCGTGCATGTGAGCACGGCGAGTGTCTACGACCCGTTCCGGCCGAGCGTCATGGTGCGCGAGGACGAGGCCCCGGTGTCCCGCTACATGAACGCCTACGGAGCGTCCAAGGCCGCCGCCGAGCGCCTGGCGCGGGACCACGGCGCGATCATCCTGCGCCCGCACGCCGTCTACGGCCCCGGTGACACGACGCTGCTGCCGCGCGTCCTGTCGGCGGTGCGCGGCCCGCTGCTGCCGGCCGTGGGCACCGGCCGCCAGCGCGTCAGCCTGACCTCGGTCGGCAACCTCGTCCAGGGCTGCGTGCTGGCCGCGACGGGCCCGGTGGACTCCGGCGCCTTCAACATCGCCGACGCGGAGCCCGTCACGATCGACGACGCGTTCCGCGAGATCCTCCGCGAGCGCGGCGTCAGAGCACGGCCGGTCTACCTCCCGGCGAGCGCCGCCCGGCCGCTGGCGGCGCTCGCCGAGGGCGCGTTCCTGCTGGCCCGCCGCCCGGAGCCCCCGCGCATCACCCGCTACGCGATCAGCCATCTGGCCGTGGAGCGGACCCTCGACATCACCGCCGCCGGGAAGGTCCTCGGCTACGACCCGCACCCGACGTCCTTCGCGGGCGCCGCCGATTGGTGATCGTCAACCAGTGGTTGACGATCGAGCAATCGTCAACCTATGGTTGACGCATGACCGAACCCACGCAGTCCCACCTCCAGGTCCGGCTCGACGACCTCATCAACTCGATCAAGGAGGTCCACCCCGACGCGCTCGAGCAGCTCACCAGCGCGGTGCTCGCCGCCGAGCACCTCGGCGAGGTCGCCGACCACCTCATCGGCCACTTCGTCGACCAGGCCCGCCGCTCCGGCGCGTCCTGGACCGACATCGGCAAGAGCATGGGCGTCAGCAAGCAGGCCGCGCAGAAGCGCTTCGTCCCCAAGAGCGCGGGCGACTTCAACCCGTCCGAGGCCTTCTCCCGGTACACCACCCGCGCCCGCAACGTCGTCGTCGGGTCGCAGACCGAGGCCCGCGCCGCCGGCAGCCCGGAGATCACCACCGCCCACCTCGTCCTCGGCCTGCTCTCCGAGCCCGAGGCGCTCGCGGCCAAGGCCATCACCGCGCAGGGCGTCCTGCTGGACACCGTCCGCCAGGCCGCGACCGCCGCGCTGCCGCCCGAGTCCGCCGAGCTCCCGGCGCTGATCCCCTTCGACCAGGACGCCAAGAAGGCCCTCGAACTGACCTTCCGCGAGGCCCTGCGCCTCGGCCACAACTACATCGGCACCGAGCACATCCTGCTCGCCCTCCTGGAGTTCGAGAACGGCTCCGGCGTCCTCTCCGACCTCGGGATCACCAAGCCCGCCGCCGAGGAGAAGATCACCGAGACCCTGAAGTCGCTCACCCCGCCCCGGATCACGTAGACCCGGGCGCGAGGGGCGCGACCGATGAGTTCCGGGGGGCGCGCGGGTCTGCACCGGCATGGAGAAGCTCATCACCGTCAACGGCGCCGAACTCTGTACGGAGACCTTCGGCGGCGCGGACGACGTGCCGGTGCTGCTGATCGGGAACACGATGCTCACGTGGCCCGACGCCCTGTGCGAACGGCTGGCGGCGCTGCGCCGCCTGGTCGTCCGCTACGACCTGCGCGACACCGGGCGCTCGGCCGCGACCGATCCGGAGGCGCCCGCCTACACCCTCCGGGACCTGGTCGCGGACGCCGCGGGCCTGCTCGACGCGCTCGGCCTGGAGCGCGCGCACGTCGCCGGCACCGGCCCCGGCGGGTGGATCGCCCAGCTCCTCGCCCTCGACCACCCCGGCCGCGTCGCCACCCTCACCCTGATCGGCACCCGGCCCACGGCGCCCGGCCCCGCCGACCCCGACCTGCCCGAGCACGCGCCCGAGCTCATGAAGCACCTCATGAACCCGCCGCCGGTGGACTGGGCGGACCGGGCCTCCGTCGTCGCGTTCCTGCTGGAGAACGCCCGGCACAGGGGCGGCCGCGACTTCGACGAGGACGAGGCGCGCGAGAACATCGAAAGCGTCCACGACCGGACCCGCCCCGGAGACCCGGGCGGGAAGTTCCACCGCGCCGACCAGATGGGCACCGTCTTCGCCGCGCTCGACTGCGGCGGCCGCTGGCGCGAGCGCCTCCCGGAGATCACCGCGCCCACCCTGGTCGTCCACGGCGAGGACGACCCGTTCTTCCCGGTCGGCAACGCCGAGGCCCTCGCCGCCGAGATCCCGCGCACGGAACTGCTCGTCCTGCCGCGCACGGGAACGGGACTGCCCCGCCGGACCTGGGACACCGTCGTCCCCGCGCTCGTCCGCCACACCAGCTGAGGGCGCGGCGAGGGGGTCACATCAGGCGGAGGGCCAGGAAGAAGTCGACCCGGTCCTCCAGCCGGGACAGGTCGCGGCCGGTCAGCTCCTCCACGCGCTGGATGCGGTACCGGACGGAGTTGACGTGCAGGTGGAGCTGCTCGGCGCAGCGCGTCCACGAGCCGGAGTGCCGCAGGAACGTCTCCAGGGTGCGGACGAGGTCGGCGCCGTGGGCCCGGTCGTAGTCGAGCAGCGGGTCCAGGAGCCGCTCCTTGAACATGCGGCGGACGTCGTCCGGGACGCTCGCCAGCAGCAGGACGTGGGTGGCGAGCTCGTCGTGCCGGACGACGCAGGCGGGGTCGGGGCGGGCGGCGGCGAGGCGGCGGGCGTGCCGGGCCTCCTCGACGGCGCCGCGCAGCTCGGAGGCCGCCGCCACGCCGCTGACACCGGCCGCGAGGCCGCCCCCGCCGAGGCCGGGGGCCAGCAGGCCGAGAGCGTCCTGGAGTTCCGCGGCGACGTCGGGCCCACCGGCCGGGACGAGCCCGACCACCTCGTCGTCCAGCAGGGCCGCCACCCGGATAGGCAGGATCTCGGCGAGGACGGTCCGGACCTCGCCCGGCCGGAGACCGTCCCGCCCGGAGGCGGCCACGGCGACGTGCGTCCCGTCCGCGGGCAGGCCGAGCCGGGCGGCGTCCCCGGCGATGAGCAGGCCGCCGTCGACGGCGGCGGGCGTGTCGCGGCGGGCCCGCTCCAGCGCGACGATCGCGGCGAGCTCGGCGGTGAGGGCGCGGCGCTCGGCGGGCCAGTCGGCGAAGTCGCCGTCGACGACGAGGAACCAGTCCGCGACGCGGGGCGTGCCGCCGCCGGCGACCGGGAACAGCGACGCGTCGAGCGCGGGCTCGTGGTGCGGCAGCCGGGGCGCGGCGAGGAACGCGCGGGCGAGGGCCTCGGGGCCGGCCGGGGCGGGGCCCGCGACGACGCGCCCGGTCGGGGCCAGCACGTGGCAGTGCCCGACCAGGTCGAGGACGGCGCCGAGGCCGGTGCCCTCGACGAGGCGGCGGTGCCGGTCCAGCACGGCGGCGAGGTCGGCGGCCCGGGCGGCCGACAGGTGCCGGACGACCTCCTCGGTGACGGTCGCGAACGCCACGTCCTCCGGCACCTTGAACAGCGGGAGCCGGTGCCGGCGGCAGGCGTCGACGAGGTCGTCCGGAATGGCGCCGAGCGCGAGGTCCCAGGCGGCCAGGCCCGAGACGCCCGCCTCGGCGAGCGCCCGGACGAACGTCTCCGAGTCGGCGGGGCGGGTCCGCCAGACGAGCCCGGTCAGCACGAGCTCCCGCCCGCGCAGGTAGCGGCCCGGATCGAGCAGGTCGGTCGTGACCACCCACCGGATCGCGCGGTCCAGCTCGTCCGCGCCGGTCACGACCTCCAACCGCAGCTCCGGCATCGCGAGCAGGGAACGCAGCCTCATATGGAGGAACATACAAAGCGCCGCGCGCGGGTGGGAGCACAGTTCGGACGTCCTGTGCCTCGACCCGCCGCCGGAGGCGTGTGTGTACTGGCAGGCGTGGAGCTGAGCGAGGCGGAGCTGGCGGCGTGCTGCGCGTCCCGCCGGTGGGTCGCGGCCGTCGCGGGGCACCGGGACATGGCGGCGCTGCGCGCGGCCTCGCGGCGGGCCCTGGAGAAGCTGGCGTGGGCCGACGTCGAGGAGGCGCTCGCGGCGCATCCGCGCATCGGGGAGCGCGCGGGCGGCGGCGGGCGGGAGGCCGGCTGGTCGCGGGGCGAGCAGTCCGGGATGGACGGCGCGGCGGCCGAGCTGCGGGACGCGCTCGTCGAGGGCAACCGGGCTTACGAGGAGCGTTTCGGGCATGTGTTCCTGATCCGCGCGTCGGGAAGGTCGGCCTTGGAGATGCTCGCCGAACTCCGGGAGCGGCTCGGCAACGACGCCGCGACCGAGCGGGCCGTCGTCCGGAGGGAGCTGGCCGAGATCGTCGACCTGCGGCTGGTGAAGCTGGCGGAGGAGAGGGCATGAGCCTGTCGACGCACGTGCTGGACGCGGCGAAGGGGGCGCCGGCGGCGGGTGTCGCCGTGCGCCTCGACCGCCGCGACGGGGACGGCTGGACCGTCCTGGCCGAGGCCCGTACCGACGCCGACGGCCGGATCCGGGAGTGGGGCGCGGAGCCGGGGAATGGCGTGCACCGCCTCACGTTCGACACCGCCGGCCTGTCGGAGTTCTACCCCGAGGTCACCGTGGCGTTCACCATCGGCGACCCGGGGCGGCACTACCACGTCCCGCTGCTGATCAGCCCGTTCGCGTACTCGACCTACCGGGGGAGCTAGATGGCCGTCGTCCTCGGAGAGAACCGCTACGGGAAGGCGGAGACCCGCGTCGTCCGCGTGACCCGGGACGGCGCCGCCCACCGGCTCAAGGACGTCAGCGTCAGCGTCCTGCTGTCCGGCGCGATGGACGAGGTGCACCTGACCGGCGACAACGCGGCCGTCCTGCCGACCGACAGCCAGAAGAACACCGTGTTCGCGTTCGCCAAGCGGCACGGCATCGCCGCGATCGAGGACTTCGGCCTGCTGCTCGCGCGGCACTTCACGGCGTCGCAGCCGGCGGTCGCGCACGCGCGGGTCGAGATCCGCGAGTACGGCTGGCGCCGGATCGCGGGCGGGCACTCGTTCGTCCGGGACGGCGGCGAGGTCAGGACGGCGCTGGTCCACCACGACGCCGACGGCACCGAGAGCGTCGTGTCCGGCCTCACCGACCTGGTCGTGCTGAACTCGACCGGCAGCGAGTTCCACGGGTTCGCGCGGGACGAGTACACGACCCTCGAACCGACCGACGACCGCGTCCTGGCGACGGCCGTCACCGCCCGATGGCGCCACAGGACGGCGGACGCGGCATGGGACGGCTCGTACGCCGCCGCCCGCGGCGCCCTGCTCACCGCCTTCGCCGAGACGCACAGCCTCTCGCTCCAGCAGACGCTCTTCCAGATGGGGCGCACCGTCCTGGACGGCCAGGACGGCATCTGCGAGATCAGGCTGTCGCTGCCCAACAAGCACCACTTCCTGGTCGACCTGGAGCCGTTCGGCCTGCACAACGACAACGAGGTCTACTTCGCGGCGGACCGCCCGTACGGACTCATCGAAGGCACGGTGCTCACCGATGACGCGCGGGACGCCCCGTCCGCCTGGAACTGAGGAACCCTGGAGACATGGACTTCCTGCGACCGCTGACCTGGGAGGACGCGCTGGCCGCCAAGGCGGCGCGGCCGGGCGCGCGGCCCGTGCAGGGCGGCACCGACGTCATGGTCGAGATCAACTTCGACCGGGACCGGCCCGAGGCGCTGCTCGACCTGACCCGGATCCGCGCCCTCACCGAATGGGACATGGCGGACGGCCGGCTCCGCGTCGGCGCAGGCGTCCCCTACGCGCGGCTGATCACCGAGCTGGGCGGGCCGCTGCCCGGCCTGGCACAGGCGTCCCGGACGGTCGGGTCGCCGCAGATCCGCAACCGGGGCACCGCCGGCGGCAACCTCGGCGCGGCGTCGCCCGCCGGGGACGCCCATCCGCCGCTGCTGGCCGGGGACGCGGTGGTCGAGGCCGAGTCGGCGGCGCGCGGCGTCCGGATGATCCCGGCCGCCCGGTTCTTCACCGGCGTGAAGCGCAACGCGCTGGAGCCGGACGAGCTGATCCGCGCGTTCTGGGCGGTGCCCGCGTCCGGCCCGCAGTACTTCTCCAAGATCGGCACCCGGAACGCGATGGTGATCGCCGTGTGCTCGTTCGCGCTGGCCCTGCACCCGGAGGAGCGGCGCGTCGGCACCGGCCTCGGCTCCGCCGCGCCGACCCCGCGCACCGCCCCCGAGGCAGAGGCGTTCATCTCCCACGAGTTGGACTGGGGCGGCCGCCGCCCGCTCGCCGAGTCGGCGGTGCGGCGGTTCGGCGACCTGGTGCGGGACGCGGCGTCCCCCATCGACGACGTCCGGGGGACGGGCGGCTACCGCAGGCACGCGCTGTCGGTGATGGCGCGCCGCACCCTGACCTGGGCCTGGGACGAGTACCGCGCGGGAGCGAACGGAAGGAGGGCGTCCTGATGCGCGTGAACGTCACCGTGAACGGGGCGGCGGAGGCCGTGGACGACGTGTGGGAGGGCGAGAGCCTCCTCTACATGCTGCGCGAGCGGATGGGCCTGCCCGGCTCGAAGAACGCCTGCGAGCAGGGCGAATGCGGCTCCTGCACCGTCTACCTGGACGGCGTGCCGGTGTGCGCCTGCCTGGTCGCGGCCGGGCAGGCCGAGGGCCGCGAGGTCGTGACCGTCGAGGGCCTGGCCGAGGGGCCGCCCGGCGGCGAGCGGCTGGATCCCGTCCAGGAGGCGTTCGTGGAGACGGGCGCCGTCCAGTGCGGGTTCTGCACGCCGGGGCTGATCGTCCAGTCGCACGACCTGCTCGCCCGGAACCCGGCGCCGAGCGACGCGGAGATCCGCGAGGCGCTCGCCGGGAACCTGTGCCGCTGCACCGGCTACGAGAAGATCCTGGACGCGGTGCGCCTGGCCGCGCGGCGGAGGGCCACCGCATGATCATCGAGAACGCGCACGTCGTCACCGTCTCCGGCGAGGAGTACCCGGACGGCCACATCGTGATCGACGGCGACCGCATCACCGCCGTCGGCCCCGGGAGGGCGCCCGGCGCCGACCCGGAGCGGATCGACGCCCGCGGCTGCCTGGCCACCCCAGGCCTGGTCAACGCCCACCACCACCTCTACCAGTGGGCGAGCCAGGGCATGGTCACCGACGGCACGCTGTTCGAGTGGCTGAGCACCCTCTACAAGCCCTGGTCGAAGATGGACGCCGAGGTCGTCGCGGGCGCGGCGACCGCCGGGCTGGCGTGGCTCGCCAAGTCGGGTTGCACCACCTCCACCGACCACCACTACCTGTTCCCCAAGGGGCGCGGCGACCTGTTCGCGGCGGAGATCGACGCGGCCCGGGAGGTCGGCGTCCGGTTCCACCCGTGCCGGGGCTCGATGGACCGGGGCGAGTCGCAGGGCGGCCTCCCGCCGGACGAGGTCGTCGAGGACCTCGACACGGTCCTCGCCGCGACCGCGGACGCGATCGACCGGTACCACGACCCGTCGCCCGGCTCGATGCTGCGCGTCGCCGTCGCGCCCTGCTCGCCGTTCTCCGTCACCCGCGACCTGCTGGTGGAGTCGGCGCGGCTGGCGCGGGACAAGGGCGTCCGGCTGCACACCCACCTCGCGGAGACGGTCGACGAGGAGGAGCACACCCGCGAGCAGTTCGGCATGACGCCCACCGAGTACATGGACTCGATCGGCTGGCTCGGCCCGGACGTGTGGCTCGCGCACTGCGTCCACCTGCACGACACCGACGTCAAGCGGCTCGCCGAGACCGGCACCGGCACCGCGCACTGCCCGAGTTCGAACGCGCGGCTCGGCGCCGGGATCGCCCGCGTGTCGCACCTGCTCGCGGAGGGCGCGCCGGTCGGGCTCGGCGTGGACGGCTCGGCGTCGGCGGAGCTCGTCCCGCTCGCCGGCGAGCTGCGGCAGGCCCTCTACATGCAGCGCGCCCGCTACGGCCCGACCGCGCTGACCGCCCGGCAGGCCCTGGAGATGGCGACGCTCGGCGGCGCCCGCTGCCTCGGCCGGGACGACGAGATCGGCTCCCTCGAACCCGGCAAGCTCGCCGACATCGCGCTGTGGCGGGTGGACGGCTTCCAGGCGGCCATCGACGACCCGGTCGTGGCGTTCGCGTTCGGCCCGGTGCCGCCGCTGCACCGCCTCCTCGTCGGCGGGCGCACCGTCGTGGACGGCGACGCCCTCGTGACCGTCCCGCAGGACGAGGCCGCACGGCGCGGCGCCGACGCCCACCGCCGCCTCATGC
Organism: Actinomadura sp. NAK00032; assembly: GCF_013364275.1. Classification (NCBI taxonomy): domain Bacteria; kingdom Bacillati; phylum Actinomycetota; class Actinomycetes; order Streptosporangiales; family Thermomonosporaceae; genus Actinomadura; species Actinomadura sp. NAK00032. The sequence continues at coordinate 2,461,525 of NZ_CP054932.1, forward strand.
GGCTCGCGGAGGAGGTGCTCTAGATGGGATCACCGTCCGGCAAGGCGTCCCCGGTGAGGAGCCCCGGGCACGTCGCCGCGCCCGGTATCGGCGGGGTCGGGGAGAGCCCGCTGCGGCCGGACGGGACGCTCAAGGCCACCGGCGAGTTCGCGTACGCGTCCGACCTGTGGATGGAGGGCATGCTGTGGGGCGCGACGCTCCGCAGCCCGCACCCGCGCGCGCTGATCCGGTCGATCGGCATCGGGCCGGCGCTCGCGCTGCCCGGTGTCCGGGCCGTGCTCACCCACGCCGACGTGCCGGGCCGCAAGGTGTTCGGCATCGACCACACCGAGGACCAGCCCGTCCTCGCGATCGACCAGGTCCGGCACCAGGGCGAACCGGTCGCGCTCGTCGCCGCCGACCACCCGGAGACGGCGCGGCGCGCGCTGGAGCTGATCTCCGTCGACTACGCGGTGCTGGAGCCGGTCACCGATCCGCGCGCCGTGATCGCCGACCCGGAGCGGCTGAAGGTGCAGGACCGGGGCGGCATCACCCGCCACCAGCCGGTCCGCGTCGGGGACGTGGACGCCGCGAAGGCGCAGGCCGACGTGGTCGTCTCGGGGGAGTACGAGGTCGGCATCCAGGACCAGGCGTTCCTCGGGCCCGAGTCCGGCCTGGCGATCCCGGCCGAGGACGGCGGCATCGACCTGTACGTCTCCACGCAGTGGATCCACAACGACCTCAAGCAGATCGCGCCCTGCCTCGGTCTCGCCGAGGACCAGGTGCACATGACGCTCGCGGGCGTCGGCGGCGCGTTCGGCGGGCGCGAGGACCTGTCGATGCAGATCCACGCCGGGATGCTCGCCCTGCGCACCGGGCGGCCGGTGAAGATGTCCTACGACCGGTACGAGTCGTTCTTCGGGCACGTCCACCGGCATCCCGCCCAGATGCGCTACGAGTACGGCGCCACCGCCGACGGGAGGCTGCTCTACGCGGACGTCGAGATCGTCCTCGACGGCGGCGCGTACACCTCGTCCACGATGAACGTCGTCGGCAACGCGGCGTCGCTCGGCGTCGGGCCGTACGAGATCCCCAACATCCGGATCGACGGGTACGGCGTCTACACCAACAACCCGCCGTGCGGGGCGATGCGCGGGTTCGGCGCCGTCCAGGCGTGCTTCGCCTACGAGTCGATGATGGACCGGCTCGGCGCGGCCTGCGGCCTCGGCCCGATCGAGATCCGCCGCCGCAACGCGGCCTCGCAGGGGTCGCGGCTCGCGACCGGCCAGGTCATCGAGTCGCCCGCGCCGCTCGCCGAGATGCTGACCCGCCTGGAGGCGATGCCCCCGCCGGCCGCCGCCGACCCGTCCGACCTGCGGAACCTGCCGGGCGGCGTCGCGCAGACGACGCACGGCGAGGGCGTCGTGCGCGGCGTCGGCTACGGCGTCGGGATCAAGAACATCTGCTTCTCCGAGGGCTTCGACGACAAGTCGACGGCCCGCGTCCGGCTGGAGGTCATCGGCGGCGCGGCGACCGCGCTCGTCCACACGGCGGCGGCCGAGGTCGGGCAGGGGCTCGTCACCGTCCAGGCGCAGGTCGCGCGGACGGAGCTGGGCGTCGAGCGGGTCACCATCGCCCCGGCCGACACCGGGGTCGGCGACGCGGGCTCCTCCAGCGCCTCCCGCCAGTCGTACATGACGGGCGGCGCGGTGAAGGCGGCCTGCGAGGCGGTCCGGGCGCGGCTGCTCGCGCTCGCCGCCGGCCGCCTCGGCCGCGCCGACCTCGCCGTCGCCGGCGGGAAGATCGTCTCGCGGTCCGGCGGGGTGCTCGGCACCATCGAGGACGTCCTCGGCGCCGACGCCATCGAGGAGACCCGCGAGTACCACCACCGGCCCACCTCCCGGATGGACCCCGTCACCGGGCAGGGCCGCAGCCACACCCAGCTCGCGCTGTGCGTGCACCGGGCCGTCGTCGACGTGGACGTGGAGCTCGGCCTCGTCAAGGTCGTCGAGCTGGCCGCCGTCCAGGACGTCGGGAAGATCATCAACCGGCTGTCGCTGGAGGGCCAGATCCACGGCGGCTCCGCGCAGGGCCTCGGCCTCGCCGTGATGGAGGAGATCGTCGTGGCGGACGGGCTCGTCCGGAACCCGTCGTTCACCGACTACCTGATCCCCACCATCCTCGACATGCCGCCCATGCGGCTGGACATCCTGGAGTACCCCGACCCGGAGGCGCCGTACGGGCTGCGCGGGGCGGGCGAGCCGCCGACGCTGTCGTCCACGCCCGCCATCGTCGCCGCGATCCGGGACGCCACCGGCCGCGCCCTCACCCGCGTCCCCGTCCGCCCCGAGCACATCGTCCAAGGAGCGCCATGACCCGGCGGCCGGATCTCGCTCAAGCACGTGCCGGGGGACCGTCGGCGGAGGAGCCCGCGTGGACGACCTCCTGATCAGGTCGCGCCGCGCCGTGCTGCCGGACGGCGAACGCCCCGCCGCCGTCGCCGTCCGCGACGGGCGGATCACCGCGATCGCCCCCTACACGGCCGACGTCCCGGCCGCCGACTCGGTCGACCTCGGCGACGTGGCGCTGCTGCCGGGCCTGGTCGACACCCACGTCCACATCAACGAACCGGGCCGCACCGAATGGGAGGGCTTCGCCACCGCGACCCGGGCCGCCGCCGCGGGCGGCGTCACCACGCTGATCGACATGCCGCTCAACGCGCTGCCGCCGACCGTCGACCCGCCCGCCCTCGCCGCCAAGCGCGCCGCCGCCGAGGGCGCGTGCGCCGTGGACGTGGGCTTCTGGGGCGGCGCCGTCCCCGGCAACCTGGCCTCGCTGCGCCCGCTGCACGACCTCGGCGTGTTCGGGTTCAAGTGCTTCACGTCCGACTCGGGCGTGCCGGAGTTCCCGCCGCTCTCCGCCACCGGGATGCGGGCCGCGTTCGCGGAGATCGCCGCGTTCGGCGGGCTGGTGATCGTCCACGCCGAGGACCCGGCGGAACTCGGCCCGCCGTCGGGCGGCGGCTACGCCGAGTTCCTCGCCTCACGGCCGCCGTCCGCCGAGCGCCTCGCCGTGGAGCGGGTCGTCCGGCTGGCCGAGGAGACCGGGGTGCGCGCCCACATCCTGCACCTGTCGGCCGCCGACTGCCTGGACGTCCTCGCCAAGGCCCGGTCGGACGGCCTTCCCGTCACCGCGGAGACCTGCCCCCACTACCTGGCCCTGTCCGCCGGCGAAGCGGCCGTCACCGCCTTCAAGTGCTGCCCGCCCATCCGCGGCACCGCCAACCGCGAACTGCTCTGGCAGGCGCTCGCGGACGGCGTCATCTCGTGCGTCGTCACCGACCACTCGCCCTGCACGCCCGACCTGAAAGAGGGCGACTTCGCGACGGCCTGGGGCGGCATCTCGTCCCTCCAACTGGGCCTGCCCGTCGTCTGGACGGCCGCACGGGAACGCGGGCTCGACCTCTGCTCGGTCGTGCGCTGGATGTCCGAGGCGCCCGCCGCCCTGGCCGGCGTCCCCGGCAAGGGCGGCATCGCCGCCGGCAACGACGCCGACCTCGTCGCCTTCGCCCCCGACGAGACGTTCACCGTGGACCCGGCGGCCCTCCACCACCGCCACCCCGTCACCCCCTACGCCGGCCGGACGCTCACCGGAGCCGTCAAGACCACCTGGCTCCGGGGAGAGCCCGCCGGTCACGGACGCCTGCTGCACCGGGGGCCGCGATGACCGCGATCACCACCCTTCCCGACCTGGCCGTCCGCGCGCTCGGCGGCTCGGTGGTGGCGGCGAGCGACGAGTCCTTCGCGGACAAGGAGAACCTCATCAACCCGTGGGCCCCGGCGTTCTCCCCGGAGACGTTCGGCCCGAAGGGCCAGCTGTACGACGGCTGGGAGACGGCCCGCCGCCGCTCCGGCGGCCACGACTGGGCGCTGATCAGGCTCGGCCTGCCCGGCGTCGTCCGCGGCGTCGTGATCGACACCGCCTGGTTCAAGGGCAACTACCCGCCCCGCGCGTCCGTGGAGGCGTGCGCCGTGGACGGCTACCCGTCCGACCTGTCCGGCGCGGACTGGGTGGAGATCGTCCCGGAGAGCCCCCTGAAGGGCGACACCGCGCACGCCTTCCCCGTGCGCGTCGAGCGGCTGTTCACCCACGTCCGCCTGAACATGTTCCCGGATGGCGGCATCGCCCGCCTCCGCGTCCACGGCGAGGTGGTCCCCGACCCCCGGCTGCTCGCCGGGCTCACCGTCGACCTGGCCGCCCTGGAGAACGGCGCCCGCGTCACCGAGTGCTCGGACATGTTCTACTCCTCGCCCGACAACATGCTGTTCCCCGGCCTGGCGCGCAACCAGGCCGAGGGCTGGGAGACGGCCCGGCGCCGCGACGGCGGCCACGACTGGGCGGTGGTCCGGCTCGCCGCGCCCGGCGTGGTCAGGCTCGCCGAGATCGACACCGCGAACCTGAAGTTCAACGCCCCCGGCGCGGCCGCCCTGCACGGCCGCGACGCCGCCGGCACCTGGCACCCCCTCCTGCCCCGGACCGGCCTGCTCCCCGACACCAGGCACCGCTTCCGCCTGACGTCTCCCGAGATCACGCACGTCCGGCTCGACATCCACCCGGACGGCGGCATCGCCCGCCTCCGCCTCCTCGGCGACCTGACCCCGGACGGCGCCCGCGCCCTCGACGCCCGCTGGACCGCCCTGAAACATTAGGCAAACCATTGACGGCCGCCAGGAATCTGCCTAAATTCTGAGCACTCCACCACCTCCGCATCCCCGTCACGGCCAAATACTCGACAAAATCCTGACGCCCGCTACGCCAACATCCATTTATTGAGTCCGGCCCAGGAGGAACCCCCATGAAACGACTCCAGGCAGGAGCCCTCGCCGCCGTCCTGGCGGCGCCCCTGGCCCTCAGCCCGGCGGCCCACGCGGCCGCCGCCCCCGCGCACTACAGCGGCACCCTCCCCGACGGCGCCACCTGGATCGCCGACGTCCCGGCCGACTGGAACGGCACGCTCGTCCTGTTCAGCCACGGCTTCGGGCCCCTCACCCCGGCCGACCGCCCGAGCGAGGCGGCCGGGAAGGCCCTCCTCGACCGCGGCTACGCGCTCGCCGGCTCGTCCTACGACCCGGACGGCTCCCTGTGGGCCCTCGGCAGCGCCGTCCGCGACCAGACCGCCACCCGCGACGCCCTCGCGGCGCTCATCGGCCGCCCCCGCCGCACCCTCGCGCTCGGCCAGTCCATGGGCGGCCTGGTCAGCGCCAAGCTCGCGGAGACCCGCGCCGTGGACGGCGTCCTCACCGCCTGCGGCATCGTCGGCGGCGGCGCCGACCTGAACAACTACCAGCTCAACGCGGGCCACACGATCGCGACCCTGCTCGCCCCGTCCCAGCGGATCAAGCTGACCGGCTACACGTCCCCCGTGGACGGCGTCGTCGCCGGTACCCAGCTCACCCAGGCCGTGGCGGACGCCCAGTCCACCCCGGCCGGCCGCGCCCGCATCGCCCTGGCCTCGGCGTTCCTCAACCAGTCGTCCTGGTTCTCCGGCGACTCCCCGCCGCCCCGCCGGGACTACGCCGCCCAGGAACTCCAGCAGTACCAGTGGCTCTCCTCGGGCGTCCTGACCTTCATCTTCAGCGGCCGCTACTCGATCGAGCAGGCCGCCGGCGGCGACAGCGCCTGGAACAAGGGCCTGGACTACGCGCGCCTCCTGCGCACGTCGGCCAACCACCGCCAGGTCAAGGCCCTCTACCGCGAGGCCGGCCTGAACCTGCGCGCCGACCTCGCCGAACTCTCCGCGACCGCCGCCAAGCAGGTCGAGCCCGGCCCCCTCGCCTGGCTGACCCGCACGTCCGAACCCACCGGCCGCCTGACCGTCCCGGCCCTGACCATCCACACCATCTCCGACCAGCTCGTCCCGGTCGAGCACCAGAACGAGTACGCCAGAACCGTCCGCGCCGCGGGCCGCACCCCGCTCCTGCGCCAGGCGTACGTCAAGCGCACGGGCCACTGCAACTTCACCGCGTCCGAGTACGTCGCCTCACTCCAGACCCTGGAGAAGCGCGTGAAGACCGGCCACTGGCCCAGCACGACCGCAAAGTCCCTGAACAAGACCGCCAAGGCCCTCACCCTGGACCCCGCGGCCTTCCTCGGCTACCGCCCGACCCCCCTCGTCGTACAACCCTCACACCCCTAGCAACCGTCACACCCCTAACGAGGGAGCCGCCCCCGCCCGAGACCCCGGGCGGGGGCGGAACGCCGGGGGCGTCAGGGGGTTTCGGTGGGGTCCTCTTCGAGGAGGTCGTCGAACTCGCCGTCCTTGACGCCGGCGATGAAGGCGTCCCACTCGGCCTCGGTGAAGTAGAGGATCGGGCCCGCGGGGTTCTTGGCGTCGCGCATCACGACGGCCCTGTCACCGAAGTCCTTGTGCTGGACGGGGACGTCCTTGCCATCGATGAACTCGATGATGACCCCGTCGCTGAGGATCGGTTCCTGCTCGGTCACTGGCACACCTTCTTCGTCCTGGCTCCTGTCGGGGTCCAAGGCTAGTCGGGAAGGGGCCCGCGCCACACGGTAACCGGACGGGTGCTCAGGGGTCGATGAGGAGGCGGGCGGCGGTGATCTCCAGCCGGGACTGGATCTCCTCGGCGGTGGCGTTGCCGCGCAGCATCTCGATCATCTCCATCGTCCAGATGCCGGACAGCGCGCGGGCGGCGAGGCGGCGGGGGTCGTCGGCCGGGATGTCCTCCGGCGGGCCGGACGCGGCGCGCAGCAGCAGCTCGCTCATCCGCTCGCCGAAGTCGGTCTTGACGTCGGACAGCAGCAGCGAGCGGATCAGTGCCTCGGCCAGCTCCGGCTCGCGCATGAGGCCGCGGGTGGCGCGCATCAGCACCTCCACCGCGCGCTCGGGCGCGGCGCCGCCGCGGGGCGGGCGGCGCTCGATGCTGCCCTCGAGGAGGTCGAGCTCCTCGCTGACGACGGCGACGACCAGGTCCATCTTGGACGGGAAGTAGCGGTACAGCGTGCCGAGCGCCACCCCGGCGCGCTCGGAGACGGTGCGCATCTGCATCGCCTCGATGCCGCCGCGCGACGCCAGTGCCGCGGCGGCCTGCACGATACGCTTGCGCCGCTGGTGCTGGCTGCGGGAACGCACGCCCTGCCCCGCCGGCTGCCCCGCCGGCTGACCGTCCCCGGTCACTGTCGGCTCTGCGGTCACGGTCGCCTTCCCTTCTGTGCGGGCTCGGCCGCCCGACGTGTGTCCCCCCGAGTCTACCGCTCTTGTGAGAACGTGTTATCTGCCGACGCGGCCGCGGGTGCGGTCGAGGTGATTCCGGATCGCTCGTTTCCGCCGTACTGGGCAGGCTAACCGGCTCGGGAGCGGGAATGCCCCGGCCTCTGGACACAGACTAGAATCTGTTCTACTTTTTCGCCGTGGGCTGGTCCGGGAGGTGGGCGTGGAGAGCATCGCGGCGCTGCTGGAGGCGCGGGCGGACGACGACCGCCCCGGGCTGCGCGCCGCCGGCGGCGGCCGGGCCTGGACCTGGCGGGAGGCCGTCGCCGAGTGCGCGGTCCGCGCCGCCTGGATGGCGGGCCGCGGGGGCGCGGAGCGCCCGGTCCACGTGGGCGTGCTGCTCGACAACGTGCCCGAGATGGTGTTCCTGCTCGGCGGTGCCGCGCTGTCGGGCGCGGTGGCGGTGGCGCTGAACCCGACCCGCAGCGCCGTGGAGCTGGCCGGCGACGCCGAGCGCGCCGACTGCGACCTCGTCGTCACGCAGGACCGCTACGCGGAGAAGGCCGCCGCGCTGGGCGTTCCGGTGCTGGACGCCGGTGCCCTCGAGGCCGAGCTCGTCCCCTTCGCGGGCGCGCCGCTTCCGGACGCCTCGGCGGTCGGCCCCGGGACGCTGCTCATGCTGATCTTCACCTCGGGCACGTCCGGGCGGCCGCGCGCCGTGCGAGTCACCCACCGCAAGATGGTCGTGCCGGGGGAGATGCTCGCCGAGCGCATGCTGGACCCCGAGTCGGTCGTGTACTGCCCGATGCCGCTGTTCCACTCGGGCGCGGTCATGGCGGCGTACGCGCCGGCGCTCGCGGCGGGTGCCGAGCTGGTGCTGCGCGACCGGTTCTCGGCGTCCGGCGTCCTGCCCGACGTGCGCGCGCACGGCTGCACCTACCTGCACTACGTCGGCAAGGCGCTGTCGTACGTGCTGGCCACGCCGAAGGGCGAGGACGACGCGGCCAACCCGCTGCGGTTCGCGTTCGGGAACGAGGCGGCGCCGCTGGAGCAGAAGGCGTTCGGGGAGCGGTTCGGCTGCTTCGTCATCGACGGCTACGGCTCGACCGAGACCGCGATCTCGCTGTCGCCCGACCCGTTCGGGCCGTCCGGGGCGCTCGGGAAGCTGCCGGCGGACGTGGCCGTCCTCCACCCGGCGACCGGCGAGCCGTGCCCGCCCGCCGTGTTCGACGCCGCCGGACGGGTGGTGAACGGCGACGAGGCCATCGGCGAGCTGGTCAAGACCGGTGACATGGGCCTGTTCGACGGCTACTACAAGGAGGACGCCCCCGACCGCGTCCGCGACGGCAAGTTCTGGAGCGGCGACCTCGCCTACGCCGACGCGGACGGATACGCCTATTTCGCGGGGCGCAGTGCCGACCGGCTCCGGGTGGACGGCGAGAACTTCGGCGCCGTCCAGGTCGAGCGGGTCCTGGCGGAGCTGCCCGGCGCGCGGCAGCTCGCCGTGTACGGGGTGCCGGACGCGGCGTCCGGCGACCAGGTGATGCTGGCCCTCGCCGCCGACGGCTTCGACCCCGAGGCGTTCGCCGGCTACCTGCGCGGGCGCGCCGACCTCAGTCCGAAATGGGCGCCCCGGTACGTGCGGGTGGCGCGGGAGCTGCCCGCGACCGCCTCCAACAAGATCCTCAAGCGCCGGCTGGCCGCGGCCGGCTGGCGCACCGACGACCCGGTGTGGTGGCGGCCCGGCCGCGACCTCGCCTACCGGCCGATGACCGCGCGGGACGCGGCCGAACTGCGGGCCGAGTTCGCGCGGCGCGGCCGGCTGCACCTCCTGGAAGGGAGCGGATGAGTGGACTTCAACCTCGACGAGACCCAGCAAGAGATCAAGGGCCTCGCCGCCGAGGTGCTCGGGCGTGAATGCACGCGCGAGCGCCTGGAGGAGTTCGAGAAGAGCGGCGCCCCCTTCGACGACGTGGCGTGGAAGGGGCTCGCCCAGGCGGGGTTGCTCGGGATCGTGCTCCCCGAGGACGCCGGCGGCGCCGGGCTCGGCCCGGTCGAGCTGGCGGTGATCCTGCGGGAGGTCGGCGTGCACGCCGCCCCCGTCCCGGTGTACGCCTCGCTCGCGCTGGCGGCCGTGCCGGTCACGGAGCACGGGACGGCGGAGCAGCGCGCCCTGCTGGCCCCGCTGACCGAGGGCGCGGCGGTCCTGACCGGTGCGTACCGCGAGGTCGGCACCGCCGGGGAGGTCGCGGCGACCGCTCGGAAGGACGGTGACGGCTACGTCCTCGACGGCGTGAAGACGTTCGTCCCGTACGCGCGGGAGGCGGCGCGGATCCTCGTTCCCGCCCGCGTCGAGGGCGCGGGCGTCGGGGTGTTCCTCGTCGAGCCCGCGGCCGTGACGCTCACCGAGCAGCCGTCGGCGACGACCGAGCCGCTGTACCGGGTGGTGCTGGACGGCACGAGGGTCGCCGCGGGCGCCCTGCTCGGCGGGACGGCCGACGGCGCCGCCTGGGACACCCTCCGCCGCTCCGCCGTGGCGGGCGCGGTCGCCGTCTCGTCCGGCGTCATCGAGGGCGCGCTGGAGCTGACCAAGGAGTACACCAAGACCCGCGAGCAGTTCGACCGGGCGCTCGCGCAGTTCCAGGCCGTCACGATGCAGATCAGCGACGTCTACATCGCCAAGCGGGCGCTGGACGTGGCGGTCTGGGCGGGTGTCTGGCGGCTCGCCGAGGGCGCCGCCGACGCCGAGGAGCTGCTGACGATCGCCGCCTACAACGCGGGCGACCCCGTCATCAAGGCGCTCTACACCTGCCAGCACCTGCACGGCGGCATCGGCCTGGACATCACCTACCCGCTGCACCGCTACTTCGCGTGGGGCAAGCACTGCGCGCACCTGCTCGGCGGCGGGGACGACCGGCTCGACGCGCTCGGCGCTCTGATCGCTCAGGAGGCCTGAATGTTCATCGACCTGACCGACGAGCAGAAGAAGCTCCGCGCCGAGCTGCGCGAGTACTTCGAGAACTGCCTGACCGCCGGGCAGCGCGCCGCGATCGCGGCGGACCCGTTCGGCGACGCCTACATGGAGCACTGCCGCCGGCTCGGCCGCGACGGCATGCTCGGCGTCGCGCTGCCGAAGGAGTACGGCGGCCGCGGCTACGGCCCCGTCGAGCAGACGATCTTCGCCAACGAGATCGCCCGCGCCGAGGTCACCTACCCGCTGATCACGCTGAACTCGGTGGCGCCGACGATCCTGCAGTACGGGTCGGACGCGCACAAGGAGTTCTTCATCCCGCGCATCCTCGCGGGGGAGTGCCACTTCGCGATCGGCTACAGCGAGCCGGGCGCCGGCACCGACCTCGCGGCCCTGCGCACCACGGCGGTGCGGGACGGCGACCACTACGTGGTGAACGGGCAGAAGATCTTCACGTCCGGCGCGCACCACGCCGACTACGTGTGGCTCGCCGCCCGGACCGACCCGTCCGCGAAGAAGCACAAGGGCATCTCCATGTTCATCGTGGACTGCGCGGATCCGGGCTTCTCCTGGACGCCGATCATCACGATGGACGGCGCGCACCACACCAACTCGACGTACTTCCAGGACATCCGCGTCCCGGCGGACATGCTGATCGGCGAGGAGAACAAGGGCTGGGACCTCATCGTCAACCAGCTCAACCACGAGCGGGTCACGCTCGGCCCCGCCGGGAACATCGGGCACACCTACATCCGCTTCGAGCGCTGGGCCCGCGCCACCGCCGGACGGGACGGCCGGCCGCTCATCGAGGAGCCGTCCGTCCGCCGCGCGCTCGCCCAGGTGTACGCCTACCTGCGCGTCAACGAGATCCTGAACTGGCAGGTCGCCGCGAACCAGGACCTCGGCTGGCTCGGCGCCGCCGACGCGTCCGCCACCAAGATCTACTCCTCGGAGCGGATGCAGGACGTCGGCCGGATCGTCGGCGACGTCCTCGCCCGGCACGGCGACCCCGGCGACCCGGAGACGGCGGCCTTCATGGCGGCGGTCGACCGGCTCGCCAAGGGCGCGCTGGTGCTGACGTTCGGCGGCGGCGTCAACGAGATCCAGCGCGAGCTGATCGCGATGATCGGCCTCGGCCTGCCCCGCGCCCCGCGCTGACGGGCCGGCCCGGGGTCAGCCGGCCGCGGGGTGCGCGGGCTTCGGCTCGGCGCCGTGCGCGAACCCGGCCGCCTCGGCGGCGCTGCGCTGCGGCCCCGGCTGGGACTCCAGCCGGGGCAGGGCGCGGCGCAGGTCGTCCATGAACAGGTCGGCGAGGTCGTGCCCGAACCCGTGGCGCACCACCACCCGCAGGACGGCGAGGTCGGTGCGGTTCGCCGGGAAGGTGTAGGCGGGCACGAGCCAGCCCGACTCGCGCAGCGCGGCCGACACGTCGAACACCGTGAACGCGTCGACGCCCTCCCGCACCCGGAACGCGAACACCGGGATGTCGCCGCCGTCGGTGAGCAGTTCGAACGGGCCGAGCCGGCCGATCCCGGCGGCCAGCCGCGTCGCGACGTCCCGGCACGTCTGCTGGACGCGCCGGTACCCGTCGATGCCGAGCCGCAGGAAGTTGTAGTACTGGGCGACGACCTGCGCGCCGGGGCGGGAGAAGTTCAGCGCGAACGTCGGCATGTCCCCGCCGAGGTAGTTGACGTGGAAGACCAGGTCGTCGGGGAGCGCGCTCTCGTCCCGCCACAGCGCCCAGCCGACGCCCGGCATGACCAGGCCGTACTTGTGGCCCGAGGTGTTGATGGACGCGACGCGCGGCAGCCGGAAGTCCCATTCCAGGCCGGCGTCGAGGAACGGCGCCACCATCGCGCCGGACGCGCCGTCCACATGGATCGGGACGTCCAGGCCGGTGCGCCGCTCCAGGTCGTCGAGCGCGGCGGCGATCTCCGCGACCGGCTCGTAGCTCCCGTCGAAGGTGGACCCGAGGACGGCGACGACGCCGATGGTGTTCTCGTCGCACAGCTCCACCGCCTCGCGCGCGCCGAGGTGGTAGCGGTCGCCCTCCATCGGCACGTACCGGGGCTCGACCTCGAAGTAGTTCGCGAACTTCTCCCAGCAGATCTGCACGTTGACGCCCATGACCAGGTTCGGCCGGTCGGCGGGCTGCCCGGCGGCGCGCCGCCGCTCCCGCCAGCGGCGCTTGAGCGCGAGCCCGCCGAGCATCGCCGCCTCGCTCGACCCCGTGGTCGAGCAGCCCACCGCGCGGTGCGGGTCGGGGGCGTGCCAGAGCCGGGCGAGCATGTGCACGCAGCGCATCTCCAGTTCGGCGGTGCGCGGGTACTCGTCCTTGTCGATCATGTTCTTCTCGGCGCACTCGGCCATCAGCCGCAGCGCCTCCGGCTCCGCCCACGTCGACACGAACGTCGCGAGGTTCAGCCGCGCGTTGCCGTCCAGCATCAGCTCGTCGTGGACGATCTGGTACGCGGTGCCGGGGTCCAGCTCGCCGGCGGGCAGCGCGTAGCGGGGGATCGTCAGCGGCTCGCGGCTGAAGACGGGGTTGACCCGCAGGTCGTGGTCGCCGCTCGCGGAGGTGTGGGGATGCCTGCGGGCCCTGTCGTGGTGCTGGGCCGTGTCATGGTGCTGGGCCGTGTCGTGGTGCTGGGCCGTGCCGTGCTCACGGGCCGTGTCGTGCTTGCGGGCCATGTCGCCGTCCTTCCGCGCGCACGGGGGCGCGGCGTCCCCCGACTCCCGCATGCGGTACCCCCGGCGGCCCGTCCCACACCGGGCCCGCGGCGGGACGGCCCGCACGGACGGCTCGCCCGTCCCGCCTACTCGGCCGGGCGCGGCGGTTCGTTGAGGCCGTTCTCCAGGATGGCGAACGCCTCGTCGACCGCCTCCGCCAGCGAGCTGAACGTGCCGCCCATGCGGCGGGTGGCGTCGGAGGCGGCCTGGAACGCGCTGTGCGTCGCGGCGGCGACGACGTGCGGGCGCATGTCGGTGGCGGGGTCGAGCCCCATCCGCCGCGCGACGATCTCGGTGATCAGCGCCTGCTTGCGCTGCGCGTGCTCCAGGCTGCCCGCGAGCAGGGCGGGGCTGTCGCTGACCATCGTCAGCATGCACTCGAAGCGGTCGGGGTCGAAGCCGAGCTCGCCGGCCTCGCAGGCGCGGGCGATCTCCACCACGGTGCGGCGCAGCGCCGTCATGATCGGCTCGTCGGCGGGACGCGCGGCGAGCGCGGCCGTGACGGCCTGGACCTGCTCCTCCTGGAAGGTGAGCGCCACGTCCTCCTTCGAGGCGAAGTAGCGGAAGAACGTCCGGGCGGAGACGTCCACGGCGTCGGCGATCTCCTCGACGGTGGTGGCGTCGAAGCCCTTCTCGGCGAAGAGGGTGAACGCGGCGTCGATGAGCGCCTCGCGGGTGCGCTGCTTCTTGCGTTCGCGCCGGCCCGGGGGCTGGGGTCCGGGACCGGGGGCGCCTGTCTCGGCGGCGCCGGTCTCGGGGGCGGTCGCGGTCATGGGCGAAGTGTAACCAGCGGGTGAACCCGCGCCAAGCGCCAGCCGAAGAATCTTGTCTCGGAGTGACTGATGTCGCATATAGGCGATCGGCATTTGACGACAAATGTCACGGCATGACACTTTGAGGACCTACCCAAGCCGGAGGTCGATTCAATGACTCATTCCCAGAGCGCCGGGACACTCGAACCCGGCGCCGTCAAAGTCCCGCCGCGCGACCAGCCGCGCGCACGCTCCGCGAGACCGGGGCACGGGCATCCCTGGCTCACGCTCCTCGCCGTCGCGCTCGGCGTGATGATGGTCGGGCTGGACGCGACCGTCGTGTCCATCGCCAACCCCGCGATCGCCAAGGACCTCGGCGCGAGCCTGTCCGGGCTGCAGTGGGTGACGAACGCCTACCTGCTCGCGCTCGCCGTCACGCTGATCCCGGCCGGGAAGATCGCCGACCGGTTCGGGCGCAAGCGGACGTTCCTGGCCGGCGTGGTCGGGTTCGCGGTGTCCTCGGTGCTGATCGGGCTGTCCGGCGGGCTCGGCATGGTGATCTTCTGGCGCGTCGTGCAGGGCCTGGCCGGCGCGCTGCTGCAGCCCGCCAGCCTCGCCATCCTGCGCAACACCTTCCCCGCCGAGCGGCTCAACACCGCGATCGGCATCTGGGGCGGCACGCTCGGCGTCTCCATCGCGGGCGGCCCGATCGTCGCCGGGCTGCTGGTCGAGAACGTCAACTGGGAGTCGGTGTTCTTCCTCAACGCCCCGCTCGGGCTGGTCGCGCTGCTGGTCGGCTTCTGGGTGATCCGCGAGTCGCGGGACGAGGAGGCCGCCGGCTCGTTCGACCTGCCCGGCGTCGCGCTGCTCACCGGCGCGCTGTTCGCGCTGGTGTGGGGCCTCATCAAGGCCGGCGAGCACGGGTTCGGGGACGCCGTCCCGCTGGTGTCGTTCGCCGCGTCCGCCGTGCTGTTCGCCGTGTTCGCCTGGAACGAGCTGCGGGCGGAGAACCCGCTGCTGCCGCTGAGCCTGTTCCGCTCGGTGTCGCTGTCGGCGGCGACCGGGCTGATCGTCCTCGGCTTCTTCGCGATGTTCGGGACGATCTTCTTCCTCACCCTCTACCTGCAGCAGGTGCACGGGATGAGCCCGGTGGACGCCGGTGTCCGGCTGCTGCCGATGACCGCCGTGTTCATCGTCGCGTCCCCGATCGCGGGCGCGCTCACCAGCAGGTTCGGGCCGCGGCTGCCGCTCGTCCTCGGGATGGTGTTCACCGCGGCCGCGATGTTCGGGCTGTCGCGCGTCGGGGTGGACGCCGCCTACGTGCAGCTCTGGCCGTGGTTCATCCTCATCGGGCTGGCGTTCGGGATGGTCCTCGTCGCCGGGACCGAGGCCATCGTCGGCAACGCCCCCGCCCACCTCGCGGGCGTCGCGGGCGGGCTCCAGCAGACCGCCTCGCAGGTCGGCGGCGTCCTCGGCACGTCCGTGCTGGGCGTGCTGCTGTCCACCAAGGTCGGCGACGTGCTGTTCGGCCGGCTCACCGACGCCGGCGTCCCCGCACCGGCCGCGCACCAGCTCGAAGGGGCCGGCGGGCTCGTGTCGCAGGGCGTGGCGCCCGTCCCGCCCGGCACGCCGGAGGGGGCCGCGGACGCCATCACCACCGGCAGCCACCTGGCGTTCATGGACGGCTTCCAGACGTCGCTGAGCGTCGCCGCCGCGGTCGCGCTCGTCGCCGCCCTCGCCGCGCTGCTCGTGCGGCGCGGCAGCACCGCGGTCGACGGTGCCGTGGCGGTCTGAGCGGCCGGGGTTAGGCTGCCGGTGTGATGGGCGCGTTCGTGCGGCGGTACCCGATGCCGCTGACGTTCCTCGGGCTGTTCGCGGCGGTGTGGACGGTGCAGGCCCTCGTCCTGCCGCCGGACGCCCGGCACGCGATGATCGCCTGGGCCAGCACCAACCTGGCGAACCTCGCGGTCAACCCCGTCGGGAC
Organism: Actinomadura sp. NAK00032; assembly: GCF_013364275.1. NCBI lineage: Bacteria > Bacillati > Actinomycetota > Actinomycetes > Streptosporangiales > Thermomonosporaceae > Actinomadura > Actinomadura sp. NAK00032. The sequence goes on from NZ_CP054932.1 coordinate 2,477,172, forward strand.
GCTGGTCGCGTCGGCGTTCGTCGCCGAGGGGGCGCAGGGCCCGCTGATGGTCGCGGCGGCGATCGGGCTGTTCCCGCTGACCCGGCGGTTCGGGAACCTGCGGGCCGTGGTGCTCGTCGCCGCCTCGCACGTCCTCGGCACGCTCGTCAGCCAGGGCATCGTGCTGGTGCGGCTGGAGGCGGGCCTGCTGTCGGACTCCATCCGCACGATCCCGGACGTCGGCCCGTCCTATGTGCTGTGCGCGGCGCTCGTCGCGGCGTTCCTGTACGGGCGCGGGCGGGTGCGGCGGCTGCTGGCGCTCGCCGGCTGGGCCGCGCTCACGCCCGCGCTGCTGGACGGCCTGCTCGGCCTGGAGGTCGCCGCCGTCGGCCACGTGGTGGCGATGCTGGCGGGCGCGCTGATCGGCTGGCTGCTCCTGCTGCTGGAACGCCGCCGGGCCGGGGTGCCCGCGCCCGCGGACCCGGTGCCGCGGGCCGGGCCCGTGGCCGAGGTCTGACCGCCGTCAGCCCTGCCCCGGCTCCGGGGCGGGATTCGCGGTGGGGCTCGGGCCGGGCGTCCCGGAGCCGTCGTCCGGCGGGGTCGACGGGGTGTCGGTCGGCGGCGTGGCCGGCGGCGTCGAGCCGTCGTCCGGCGGGGTCGTCGGGTCGGACGGCGTGGTCGGCGGCGTCGACGGGGGAGTGGTCGGCTCTTCCGGCGGCGTGGACGGCTGCTCGGGCCGCGACGGCGTGTCCGTCGCCGGCTTCTTCTCCGGGGCCGGCCTCCCCGCCGGGGAGGTGGGCGCGGGCGCCGGCCCGCCGGGGGTGCCGGTCGTGCCGCCCGCCTGCCGTGGCGGGCCGTCGTAGGCGCTGGTGACCGGGTTCTCGGACGCGGTCGGTGAGCCGCCCTTCGCCCGCTCCGAGCCGGTGAGGCCGGGCAGCGGGTGCCGCGGGACGCCGCTCGTGGTGGCGGACGCGGGGTTGGTCTGCCCGTTGCTCGCCGTCGGGACGAGGGAGGTGGCGCCGCTGCCGCCCTTGGCCGCCGGCCAGGAGACCAGCAGGCCGATGACGGCGGCGGCCGACGCGGCGACGCCGGCGGCGGCGCCGAAGCCCTTGGAGACGCCGCCGGAGATGCCGCGCTTCGGACGCTCCCCGCGGTCCTTGCGCTCCGAGCCGATCACCACGAGCGGGCTCGGCGCGGCGACGCTCGGCAGCGGCCGCGTGGCCTCCTCCTCGCAGGCGGCGAGCACCCGGTCGCGCAGCCAGGCGGGCGCCCGCGCGGGCGCGCGACGGGCCAGCAACTGCGGCAGCCTGCCCTTCTCGAACGCGGAGATGAGGTCGAGCCGCGGCTCGGTCGTGCCGCGCATCAGGAGGTCGAGGACGGCCCGCTCCAGCCGGGCCCGCGAGGCGCCGAGCAGCTGCACGACGGTGTCGGGCGCGATGCCGAGGACGCGGGCGATGTCGTGCGGTTCGAGCCATTCGCCCGCCCACAGCAGCAGGACCTCGCGGTGGTCGGCGCGCAGCCCGGCGGCGGCGCGCAGCAGCGGGTCGGGGTCGGCGAACAGCATCCCGCCCTGGGTGGCGAGCTCGCCGGTGAAGGCGCCGCGGTCGGCGCAGGCCGTCCGGGAGAGCGAGTACAGCCAGAGCACGCGGTCGCCGCGCGGCGGCTGGTGCACGGCGGCGCTGAAGGTGTCGCCGAGGGCCGCCGCCGCGCGCTGGTCGCCCACCAGCGACCAGCAGTACGCGTACAGGCGGTCGGCGTGCGCGTCGTAGAGCGAGCCCAGGTCCCCGCGCATGTGCCCTCCCGTTCCCGTCCGGCTGGTCCATTGGACCGACAAATAGCGCATATACCGCAGATCACCGGGACTCTAGCGCCTCCCGTCCACCGCTGAGAAGTCCGCGATCGGACGGTGCGTCGAAGAGCACCCCAGGTAGCGGGGACGGCTGCGGACGGTGATGTTCACGGAGATTTAAGGAAGTTCCCGAACATCGGCGGATTCCTGATGCGGTTCAGCAGGGAAGGATTCGAACCCGTTATCGATTTACGTGAGGAGTCAACGGTGACCCGCCTGACAGTCGACAGCGTCTACCAGCACATTCGCGGTGTCTGCTTCAAGACCGGCCCGCCCGGGACGGTCGGTGCGGAGACGGAGTGGTTCGTCGTCGACACCGCCGATACCGCCGCCCACGTGCCCGCCGAGCGGGTGCGCGCGCTCGTCGCGGACGCCGGCCCGCCGGCCGCCGGCAGCAAGATCACCTACGAGCCGGGCGGGCAGCTGGAACTCAGCTCCGCGCCCTTCCGCGGTCTCGGCCCGCTGCACACCGCGCTCGGCCGCGACATCGCGCAGGTCCGCGACGCGCTCGCCGCGGACGGGCTGGCCCTCGCCGGGCACGGCGTCGACCCCGTCCGGCGGCCCCGCTTCCAGGCCGACCACCCGCGCTACGCGTGCATGCGGGACTACTTCCGCGCGGGCGGCTTCCCGGACGCGGGCCTGGCGATGATGTGCTCCACGGCGTCCGTCCAGGTGAACCTCGACATCGGCGCCGACGACCCGGACGCGTCCCGCCGCTGGCGGCTCGCGCACGCGCTCGGGCCGGTGCTGGTCGCCGCGTTCGCCAACTCGCCGCTGCGGGCCGGCCGCCGCACCGGGATGCGCTCGTCCCGGCAGGGCATCTGGACCGAGCTCGACCCCTGCCGCACCCTGCCCGTCCTGCGGGACGGGGCGGACGGCGACCCCGCCGAGGCGTGGACGCGGTACGCGCTCGACGCCCGGGTCATGCTCGTCCACACGGCCGAGGGCGAGTGGGTCTCCGACCCCGGCATGTCGTTCCTGGAATGGCTCGACAAGGGCGAGCCGGGCGAGGACGACCTGGCCTACCACCTGTCCACCCTGTTCCCGCCGGTCCGGCCGCGCGGCTGGCTGGAGCTGCGCATGATCGACGCGCCGCCCGGCCGGTACTGGCCCGTCCCGGTCGCCGTCGCGACCGCGCTCCTGGACGACCCGGCCGCGTCCCTGGCCGCCGAGGCGGCGACCGAGCCCGTCGCGGACCGGTGGGCGGCGGCGGCCCGGTGCGGCCTCGCGGACGCGCCGCTCGCCGCCGCCGCGCGGACCTGCTTCGCGGCGGCGCTCGACGCGCTGCCCCGGCTCGGCGCGCCGGGGCTCGTCCCGCTCGTCGAGGAGTACGCGCGCCGGTACGTCGAGCGCGGCCGCAGCCCCGCCGACGACGCCCCGTCCCCGACACCGTCCCCGTCCCCGATCCCGTCCCGGCTTCCGTCCGAGGAGGACCCCACATGGCCCCGATGAGCTCCCCGGGCCCGCTCGACACCCGCGACGGCGCCCGTGACGGCGCCCGCGACGGCGTCCGCGATGACGAGGCGCTGAAGGAACTGATCGCCGCCGAGCTGGGCGCGGTGCGCGACCGCAGCCTCGGCCTCACCACCGACGTCCTCGCCGAGGACGACCTCACCGCGCAGGTGTCGCCCCTGATGTCGCCGCTGGTGTGGGACCTCGCCCATGTCGGCAACTACGAGGAGCTGTGGCTGCTGCGCGCGGCGGCGGGCCGGGAGGCGATGCGGCCGGAGATCGACGACCTGTACGACGCGTTCGAGCATCCCCGCAGCGAACGGCCGACGCTGCCGCTCCTGCGGCCGGAGGAGGCCCGCGCCTACATCGGCACGGTCCGGTCCAAGGTGCTCGACTCGCTCTCGTCCGTGCGGTTCGACACGGCGAATCCGCTGACGTCGGGCGGGTTCGTGTACGGGATGGTGGTGCAGCACGAGCACATGCACGACGAGACCATGCTCGCCACCCACCAGCTCAGGAAGGGCGCCCCCGCACTGCTCGACCCCTTGGCCGAGCCACTGCGGAAGCCCGCCGAGGGCACCCGCGCCGAGGAGGTGCTGATCGAGGCGGGCCCGTTCCAGATGGGCACCTCGGACGACCCCTGGGCGTACGACAACGAACGCCCCGTGCACCTCGTCGACCTGCCCGCGTACTACATCGACGTGGAGCCGGTGACCAACGCCGCCTACCTCGCCTTCATGGAGGCGGGCGGATACGACGACCCGCGCTGGTGGGACCCCGCCGGATGGGAGTGGCGCAACAGCAGCGGCAAACGCGCCCCCGCCTTCTGGACCCGGGAAGGAGGGCAGTGGGTCCGGCGCCGGTTCGGTCGGACGGAACCCGTCCCGTCCGGCGAACCCGTCCAGCACGTGTGCTGGTACGAGGCCGACGCCTATGCGCGGTGGGCCGGCAAGCGGCTCCCGACCGAGGCCGAATGGGAGAAGGCCGCCCGCTGGGACCCGGCCACACAGCGCTCCAGGCGCTACCCATGGGGCGACGTGTACGAGGAGGGCCGCGCCAACCTCGGGCAGCGCGCGCTACGGCCGTCCGAGACCGGCACCTACGCGTCGGGTGCGTCCGCCTACGGAGTCAGGCGCCTCCTAGGGGACGTGTGGGAGTGGACGTCGTCGGACTTCCACGGCTACCCGGGCTTCCGCTCGTTCCCCTACAAGGAGTACTCGGAAGTCTTCTTCGGCCCCGACTACAAGGTGCTGAGGGGCGGCTCCTGGGCGACGCACCCGCTCGCCGTACGCGGATCGTTCCGCAACTGGGACTACCCCGTCCGCAGGCAGATCTTCTCCGGGTTCCGCTGCGCCCGCACCCCGGGGGAGGACGGCTGAATGTGCCGCCATCTCGGCTACCTGGGTCCTGAGCGGACCCTGCATTCCCTCATCTACGGCGGCGAGCACTCCCTGGAGACCCAGGCGTACGCGCCGCGCATGACGCAGGGGAACCTGCTGAACGCCGACGGGTTCGGCGTCGGCTGGTACCAGGACGGTGCCGGATCGGGGGAGCCCGTCCGGTTCCGCCGCGCCCAGCCGCTCTGGACCGACCAGTCGTTCCGCGAGGTCGCCGGCGCCGTCCGGGCGTCCTGCGCGGTCGCGGCGATCCGGTCGGCGACCGTCGGGTTCCCCGTGGACGAGTCGTGCGCCCAGCCGTTCCGCGCCGGGACGTGGCTGTTCAGCCACAACGGCAAGGTCGAGGGCTACGGCGGCGTCGAGGCCGAGCTGCGCGAGCTGGCCGGCGACGTCGCCGAGGTCCCCGACGCCCGCGCGCCGGTCGACTCCGCGCCGCTGTTCGCGCTCGCCGTCCGGCACTGGCGGGACGGCGCGCCGCTCGGCGACGGCCTCGCCGCCGCCGTCGCCGCCGTCACCGCGCTGGCCCCGGGCCGCTACAACCTGCTCGCCTCCGACGGAGTGTCTTTGGCCGCCACCACCTGGGGCGACTCGCTGTTCGTGCGGGAGGACGCGGACGCGGTCCGGATCGCGTCCGAGCCGCTCGACGACGACCCCGCCTGGCGGCCCGTCCCCGACCGCTCCCTCGTCACCGCCGCCCCCGGCGCCGGTGTGCGCGTCCGACCGCTCTGACCCGACGTCCCTGAAGGAGAACCACCCGGTGAACGACCGCATGGACCGGTTCCTGACCGCCGACGACCTCGCCAAGACGCTCCGCCGGGACGTCCGGGAGGGGCTCGCCGGCACGCCCAAGACCCTGCCGCCCAAGTGGTTCTACGACGAGCGCGGCAGTGCGCTCTTCGAGGAGATCACCGCGCTGGAGGAGTACTACCCGACCCGGCGCGAGCGGGAGATCCTCACCGCGCGGGCGCCGGAGATCGCCGCCGCCACCGGCGCCCGGACGCTCCTGGAGCTCGGCGCCGGGTCCGGGGAGAAGACCCGGCTGCTCCTGGACGCCCTGTCCGGCACGCTGCGCTCCTACGTGCCGGTGGACGTCAGCGGCGACTTCCTGGAGGAGGCCGCGGCCGGGATCGCCGCCGACCACCCGGGCCTCGCCGTCCGGGCCGTCGTCGCCGACTACGAGCAGCACCTGCCGCTGCTGCCCGGCGGCGAGCGGCGGCTCGTCGCCTTCCTCGGCGGGACGATCGGCAACATGCCGCCCGCCGAGCGGATCGGGTTCCTCGGCGGCGTCCGCGCCACCATGGCCGACGGCGACTTCCTGCTGCTCGGCGCCGACCTCGTCAAGGACCCCGGGCGGCTCGTCCGCGCCTACGACGACGCGGCAGGGGTGACCGCCGAGTTCAACCGGAACGTCCTGTACGTCATCAACCGGGACCTGGACGCCGACTTCGACCCGGAGGCGTTCGCGCACGCCGCCGTCTGGAACGAGGCGGAGGAGTGGATCGAGATGCGGCTGCGGTCCGTCCGCGACCAGCGCGTCCGCGTCGGCGGCCTCGACCTGGAGGTGTCGTTCGCGGCGGGGGAGGAGATGCGCACCGAGATCTCCGCCAAGTTCCGCCGCGAGCGCCTGGACGCCGAGCTGGGCGCGGCCGGAATGGAGATCGCCGAGTTCTGGACCGACCCGGACGGCGACTTCTCGCTCACCCTCGCCCGCCCCGCCGGCTGAGGCCGGGCGGGCCGGCCGGCTGAGGCCGCGCCCACCCGGGTTGGGCTCAGCGCTTGCGCGCCGGGTGGGCGAGGCCGAGCCGGTCGAGGTCCGCGACCAGGCGGGTCGCCACGTAGCGGTGGCCCGTCTGGTTCGGGTGGGTGCGGTCGCGCTTGATGTAGCGCGGCGCGTTGCCCTGGCCGGTCACCCAGTCACCGGTGATCCACTTCTCGCCGATCGGGTCGATGAACGGGACGCCGAGCTGCCGGGCGAGGTCGCGCAGCGCGTCCCGGACGGCGAGCGCCCCCGGCGTCGGCGCGCCCGTCCCCCACAGCGGGCCGACCAGCACGACCCGGGTACCGGGCCAGCGCTGCCGGGCCCGCTGGAGCAGCAGGTGCGCCGCCGCGGCCACCTTCGGCGCCGGGAGCCGCCAGTCGTTGTGGCCGCCGGACACGACGAGCAGGTCGGGGGCGGGGCGCCAGCCGAGCTGGCTCTCGAACAGGCCGAGGAACGCCTGCGTCCCGCGCCCCTTGGCGAGGAAGCCGGTGCCCGCGCGCCCGCCGATGACGACCTGCCAGCCGAGCAGCCGCGCCGTGGCCGCCGCGTACGTCGTCTCCGGCTCGACCCCGCGGTCGCCGACCGTGTAGCTGTCGCCGAGGAACATCACCACGGGCGGGGCCTTCCGGGACCCGCCGTCCTCGGCCTTCGCCGGGCCGTCGGCGGCGGCCGACTTGTGGACCGGGCCCGGGAGGACGGAGCAGCCGGTGGCCGACAGGGCCGCCACCAGGCTCAGGCACAGCAGCAACGTCGCCGCGCCGCGTCGGGCGCGGCGAAATGTCATGGAGGACCACCCAAGAGTTCCAGGGGATGCATGCGGCATCTTACTGATCCGCCGCCGCTGCCGGGGCCTGTCGCGGCAGCGCGGTGCCGCCGTCGACACCGTCCGTTCACCCCGGGCTCACCGCGCGGCCCGGACCGGGTCACCGGAGGGCGGGAGGGTTCCGCGGTGACTGGACGGGAACGGCTGAGGGAACTCGACCTGCTGCGCTTCGCGGCGGCGCTGGCGGTGGTGCTGTACCACTTCACGGGCTTCGGGGGCGCCGGGCCGTGGCCGGAGCCGTCGGCCGCGGTGTTCCCCGGGCTCGGGGACGTGACGCGGTTCGGGTACCTCGGCGTCGACCTCTTCTTCGTGATCAGCGGGTTCGTGATCCTGATGAGCGCGTGGGGGCGCGGGCCGGGCGAGTTCGGCGTCTCCCGGCTGGTCAGGCTGATGCCCGCGTACTGGGTGAGCGTGCTGCTGGGCGCGGTGGTCTACGCGGTGTTCCGGCAGGGCCACGGCGTCCCCGGCCTGGTGCTGCCGAACCTCACCATGCTGCAGGGCGGTCTCGGCCTGCGGAACGTGGACGCCGTCTACTGGACGCTCTGGGTCGAGCTCCACTTCTACGTGCTCATCGCCGTCCTCGCGAGCATCGGCATCACCTACCGCTCCTGCCTGGTCTTCATGGCGGCCTGGCTCTTCGCGGGCGTCTACGCCGACGAGGCCGACAACGACCTGCTGCAGGTGATGCTCATCCCGACCTGGAGCTGCTACTTCATCGCCGGCATGGCGCTCTACATGATCCACCGGTTCGGGCCGACGCTGCTGCTCTGGGGCTACGTGGCCGTGACCTACCTGATCGCGCTGCACTGGGGCGCCTGGCGCGCCGAGCACGTCTTCCGGGGCGCGAACGAGATCGTGGTCAGCGCGGTCATCACCGGCATCTTCGCCGTGATGATCCTCGTCGCGACGCGCCGGCTCCGGTGGCTGCGGTGGTCGCGGCTGACCGTCCTCGGGGCGCTGACGTACCCGCTGTACCTCGTCCACTCGCAACTCGCGCTGCCCCTGCTGGACGCCCTGTACCCGGACCTCGGGAAGTGGCCCGCGCTGTGCGTCGTCGTGGCCGCGTCCCTGCTGAGCGCGTACGCCGTCCACCGCTTGGTCGAACGGCCGGGAGCGGCATGGATGAAGGCGCGCTTGTACGCGTCGCTGGAGCCCCTGCGCCGCTCGGTGGAAACGTCTAAGTTTGTCGGTCATGGTGGACGGGGCGGTCCTGCTCGCAACGGCATTGAGCCTCCTGGCCGCACCCCGGTCGATGCGATGCCGCCCGCGCGGGCGGAGGAAGTGGACCTGGCGCGGAGTTGAGTTACGTGCGCGCGGCCTGGCACGTCCGGAGCCGTTCCTTGGCCTGGTGGTCGCTCTCGTCTACCTGAACCAGGCGCTGTTCACCGTGTTCGTGCTGCGCGTCCACGGCGGGGACGCGTCGTTCGTCGCGCGATACCTGCCGGAGGGCTGGTTCGCGCTGGCGGACGGCTCGGCCATGCGCGCCCTGGCGGAGCACTTCCCGGCGCCCGAACTGCTGGCACCGTCCGTCCTGCGGGTGCAGGGGTTCCTTGAGCTTCCGCTCGTGCTGCTCGCCTATGCCACGGTGCTGAGGTGGTTGGACCGCGGCTTGTACCGGCGCTTGGCCGGCTCATGGCTGGTGTGGGCGGCGTCGTTCTTCTACACGTTCGTCTTCTGCGTGGTCGAGTGGGACCTGCACAACCCCTACACGATGGACGACATCGTGATCCGGTCGTGCTCCGCCGTGGTGACCCCGCTGCTGCTCTGGTGGCTGGCAGACCGCGAGGACGACGCTCCCGAGCAATCGTCGTTCGCGCAGATGCTCCTCTTCGCCGTCTCCGTGTGGGCTCTGGGGCACCTTGTACTGACCGTCTACGACACCGCCCTGCTCTACAACCTCGGCCACCTGAGCGGACGCCTGCCCGGCGCGGTCGCCGCCCTGTGCGTTCTTGTAGCCGCGCGCTTGGCCTCGTCCCGGATGGGCGACGGTGAAGCCGGTGTGGCGCTGTCGTTCGTGACGAGCGGCCTGAGGTGGGCGCTGGCCCTCTTCTTCGTCCCGGCCCTGGCCGTCCGCTACGGCGTGAACTTCGGCACGCCGCTGGTCGCGGTGGCTGCGGCGCTGGCCATCTGCCTGGCCGCCGCCGTACACGTCCGGCGAGAGACCCTGTCGGGCGTCGGCACGGCCCGCATCGCGCTCTGGGCGGCGCAAACGGCGGCCGCGCTCCTCGCCGGTGCCGCAGCCGGGTACGCGGCGCTGCAGTTGGTGACCGACACCTACTACGAGGCGGGGCTCCTCCGCGCGGCAGGCATCGCCTTCGCCGTGGTCGTCGCCGTGTGCGCCGCGACCGACCGGTGGCTCGCCCGCCGCTCCGGAGCCGTCGCCGCCCCGTGACCGGGGGGGTGTGACACTTCCGGGACGGCGGGCGCTGAACGGGTATGAGCGTCCGGCCGATGTGAGCGGGCTTCGGCCGGACGCCTTTCCTCCGGCGGGCCCGCATCCCCCGGTCGGGCCCGCCGGGGGCTCCACCCTGGAACGGTCCCGTCAGGCGAGCGGTCTTATCAGGCGGATGGGGTCGGGGAGTCATCCGGCGGCCGCAGCTCGTCGGTGTAGCTGACCGGCAGCCGGCGCATCACCCCCGACTCGTCGACGGAGTACTGGCCGAGCCGCCACAGCGGCGGCGAGTAGGCGTGGATCGAGACGCTGGCCTCCTCCACGCCGGTGAGCCGGTGGATGTGGTCGGGGCCGAAGGCGAACGACTCGCCCTCCCGGACCACCGTGCGCAGCGGCTCGCCGCCCATCCGCGGGTTGTTCTCCTCGATGGCCCCGGCGACGACGCGGACGGCGCCCGACGACACGTCGTGGTCGTGCCACCCGGTGTCGTTCTCCGGCGTCCAGCACAGCAGCCAGACGTCCACGTGCTCGTCCCGGTGGAGGGAGGCGTAGTGGCGCCGCCCCTCGGGGAACTCGACGCGGGGCCGCCACAGGCCGGGCCGCTCCGCCAGGCCGTCGACCAGCTCCCGCAGCTCGCGCTTGTCGAGGGGGCGGCCGGGCAGGTTCTCCAGACCGGTGGCGCGGGGCAGGACCTCCGAGGACACGGGTACTCCTTTCCGAACTGACGCAGGGCGCGGCGAAGCCGCTGAGCAGCGGTACTGAACCGCATCAGTTAACCGTTTCAGTGAACCGCTTCAGCAACCATGCCGTCAAGGTCGTGCTCCTTGCCCTGTCGGCGGCGGCCTCTAGGGTTGGAGGGATGTCGGAGAAGCGCAAGCGCGCGACCATCCGGGAAGTGGCGCAGGCGACCGGTTTGTCGCCTGCGGCGGTGTCGTACGCGCTGCGCGGCATCCAGACCTCGGAGGAGACGCAGGAGCGGGTCCGCGCGGCGGCGGACGAGCTCGGCTACGAGGCCCACCCGATCGCCCGCGCGCTGGCCAGCGGCCGCACCGGCCAGGTCGGGCTGCTGTGCGGCTCCCTGGAGGACTACTGGCAGCAGTCCCTCGCGGTCGGCATCGGCCGCGCGCTGCTCGCCCGCGACCGCTACGCCCTCATCGTGGACGCGGGCGGCGATCCCGAGCGGGAGCTGGCCCTCGCCCGCCGGCTGCGCGACCAGCGGGTGGACGGGCTGATCGTGCAGCCGCTCGACCCGTCCGCCGCGCTGTGGGCCGAGCTCGCCGGCACCGTCCCGGTCGTGTCGATCGGCGACGCGCTGCACGGCGGCCAGGCGCAGGGCGAGGTCGTGTTCGACAACCGGCGCGGCGTCACGCTCGCGCTGGAGCACCTGCGCGGCCTCGGGCACCAGCGCGTCACCGTGTTCACCCCGACCGGCGCGAGCACCCCCGACCGCCCCGCCGACGTGCACGTCAACGCCGAGGCCGAGCGGCTCGGCCTGCGCGTGGACGTGGTGGTCGTGCCGCAGTCGCTCGCCGCCGCCACCGAGGTCGCGACGCGGGTGCTCGGCGGCCCCGACCGGCCGTCCGCGGTGTTCTGCTTCGCCGACTCGATCGCCTACGGCGTCTACGCCGCGACCCGCGCGCTCGGCCTCGCCGTCCCGGGCGACGTGGCGGTCTGCGGGTACGACAACCATCCGATGTCGGCGCTGCTCACGCCGCCGCTCACCACCGTCGACTGGGACATCGACGGCATCGTCCACTCCGCCGTCCGGCTCGTCGTGGACGTCATCGACGGCAAGCCCCGCAAGCGCCGCGTGGTGCGCGAGCCGGCGCTGCGCGTCCGCGCCTCCACCGGCGGCGGGGCGGAGTAGGGCCGGGTCAGGGATGCAGCCGCGCCAGCCGGGGCAGCAGGTCGGCCGCCGCCGCGATGTCGGAGTCGAGCGGCCGGTCCTCCACGCGCGGGTCCAGGACGGCGGCGGCCAGGTCGGTCGCCGCGCGCAGCGGCCCGCCGGACGGGGCGCGCCCCTGCATCCGCAGCGCCCGCGCGGCGGCGACCAGCTCGCAGCCGAGCCCCAGCCGGTAGGCGGCGACGGCGTCGGTCGTCGCGCGCGCCGACTGGGTCGAGAAGCCCGCGTGCTCCTCCACGCCGCGCGACAGCACCGCGCTGCCGAGCGCCGCCGGGGTCGCCAGGCGCCGCACGTCGGCCAGGCACGAGTGCGCCACGTACTCCAGGATCATGATCCCGGACGAGGCCTCCGTGGCGCCCTGGAACGGGTAGAGGCCGGTGAACGACGGCTCGGCGAGCGTCCCGAGGCGGGCGGCGGCGAGCGCCATGGTCTGGAACAGCGCCGCGCGGGCCGAGTCCAGGGCGAGCCCGGCGTAGGCGGTGTGGAAGTTGCCGTTGTGCCAGACCCGCCGCCCGGCGACGTCGACCAGCGGGTTCTCGGCGGCGGCGTTGATCTCCCGGGTGACGACCTCCTCGGCGTACCGCGCCGCCTCCAGCGCGGGCCCGTGCACCTGCGGGAACGCCCGGTACCCGTACGGGTCCTGGATGCGCATCGGCGCGGGCCGGTCGAAGGCGAGCAGCGCCCGCATCGCCGCCGCGGCGTCCCGCTGGCCGGGGTGCGGGCACGCGTCCTGCACCGCCTCGGCGTACGGCTCCTCCGAGCCCCGCACGGCGAAGTGCGACAGCGCCGCGACGACCGTCGAGGCGCGCAGCAGCTCGCGCAGGTCGGCGACCGCGAGCGCCGCCTCCCCGAGCGTGGCGGCGTTGGAGCTGATGAACGCGAGCGCGTCGGCGGAGCCGAGCCGGTAGCCGGGCCCGCGCGCCGCCCCGTCCGGGTCGGCGCTCCCGTCCGGGTCGGCCAGCCACGCCCGCTCGCCGAGCAGGCACAGCGCGGTCGACGCCAGCGCCGTCAGGTCGCCCGTGCCGATCGCCCCGTACACCGGCACCGGAGGAAGCAGGCCCAGATTGAGGACGTCCGCGAGAGCGCCCAGCACGCCCGGTTCCACCCCCGACCCGCCCGCCGCGAGCTGGTTCAGCCGGACCGTCAGCATCGCCCGGACGATCTCCGGGGCGACCAGCGGCCCGGCCCCGGCGGCGTGGCTGCGCAGCAGGCGCAGGCCGTGCGCGTCGGCGTCCTCCCACTCCACGTCCACCACGCGGTTCGCGCCGACGCCGGTCGTCCGCCCGTACACCGGCTGCGTCGCGGCGGCCTCGCGGGCGGTCCGCCACGCGGCGCCGGCCCGCGCGACCCCTTCCGGGCCCATGACGATCGTCACATCCGAGCGGGCCGCGGCGACCACCTGGCCGCAGGTGAGCGCGGTCCCGTCGATAACGATTCGACTGTTCTCCACGCGGCTACGCTACTTTCCCCTGTTTACCGGTAGTTATGCTCGACAACCGACGTTCCGGACAAGCTGGGACACCGAGGTGACCGTACCCATTGGTTACGGTTGGCGGGTAGGCCGAAATCGATCATCGGCGTCGCGGGCGCCCAACGAGGACGTGAATCGTTGATCACCTTTGAGGGCGTCACCAAGCGCTACCCGGGCGGCACCGTCGCCCTGGACGATGTCAGCCTCGACTGCCCCACCGGGCGCATCACCGTGTTCGTCGGCACGTCCGGCGGCGGCAAGACCACCGCGCTGCGGACCATCAACCGGATGGTCGACCCGACGTCCGGCCGCGTGCTCATCGACGGGCGGGACGTCCGCGAGCGCAAGCCGGCCGAGCTGCGGCGCGGCATCGGCTACGTCATCCAGCACGCCGGGCTGTTCCCGCACCGCACCATCGTCGACAACATCGCCACCGTCCCCTACCTCGTCGGCTGGAACAAGAAGAAGGCGCGCGAGCGGGCGCTGGAGCTGATGGAACGGGTCGGGCTCGACCCCGCGATGGGGAAGCGCTACCCGTTCCAGCTGTCCGGCGGGCAGCAGCAGCGCGTCGGCGTCGCGCGGGCGCTCGCCGCCGACCCGCCGATCATGCTGATGGACGAGCCGTTCAGCGCCGTCGACCCCGTCGTCCGCGGCGAGCTGCAGGACGAGTTCCTCCGCCTCCAGGACGAACTGCACAAGACGATCGTGTTCGTCACCCACGACATCGACGAGGCCATCAAGCTCGGCGACCGGATCGCGGTGTTCGAGACCGGCGGCCGGCTCGTCCAGGTCGACAGCCCCGAAGACCTCCTCGCCCGGCCCGCGAACGACTTCGTCGCCGGGTTCATCGGGCGCGACCGCGGCATCCGGCGGCTGTCGTTCGTCCCGTCCGCGTCCGTGCCGCTGAACGAGCGCGGCGTCCTGCCCGCCGACACCCCGGTGGCCGAGGCGCCCTCCGAGGGCTGGGTCCTGGTCGTGGACGGCGACCGGCGCCCGCTCGGCTGGGCCTCGGCCGGCGTCCTGCCGTCCTCCGGTGTGCTCGGCGACGCGCGGCTCGCACCGGTCGGGCACACCTTCGACACCGAGACCGACTCCGTCCGGGCCGCGCTCGACGCCGCGATCCTGTCGCCGTCCGGCCGCGCCGTGAGCGTCGACGCCGGCGGGCGGCTCGTCGGCGTCGCCGACCAGCAGGACCTGACCAGCGCCATCGCCCGCACCGGCGCCACCGCCGATCCCGACGCCGGCACCGGTCCAGACGCCGACACCGATCCCGGCGCCGACACCGATCCCGGCGCGCCGTCCCTGGCCAAGGAGGGCGGCTGATGGACATCGACTGGGGCTGGATCGGCGAGCACACCGACTCGCTGGGCGAGCACGCCGTCCTGCACCTGCGGCTCGCGCTGCTGCCGGTGCTGTTCGGGCTGCTCATCTCGCTGCCGGTCGGCGTGCTGTGCCGCCGCTGGGGCTGGCTGTACCTGCCCGCGCTGACCCTCTCGAACGTGCTGTACGCGATCCCGTCGCTGGCGCTGTTCATGCTGTTCATCGACTACACCGGGCTCAACCCGGCCACGGTGATGATCCCGCTGACCCTGTACAGCCTGTCGGTGCTCGTCCCGAACGTCGTGGACGGCCTGGCGTCGGTGTCCGAACCCGTCCGGCAGGCCGCCACCGCGATGGGCTTCGGGCCGCTGCGCCGGCTGCTGCAGGTCGAGCTGCCGATCGCGGTCCCGATCGTCATCGCCGGGACGCGGGTCGCCGCCGTCTCCTCCATCAGCCTCGTCGCGGTCGGCCAGCTGATCGGGCAGGGCGGGCTCGGCGAGGACATCATCCGCGGCTACCAGCTGCAGTTCCAGACGCAGATCGTCGCCGCGACCGTCCTGATCATCCTGCTGGCCCTGGTCACGGACGCGATCCTGGTCACCGTCCAGCGCCTGCTCACACCGTGGGCGCGGGCAAGGGGGGCATCGTGACCGACGTGTGGAACCAGATCGACCTGTTCTGGACGTGGCTGAC
Source organism: Actinomadura sp. NAK00032 (assembly GCF_013364275.1). Lineage (NCBI taxonomy): Bacteria > Bacillati > Actinomycetota > Actinomycetes > Streptosporangiales > Thermomonosporaceae > Actinomadura > Actinomadura sp. NAK00032. Next base: position 2,492,210 of record NZ_CP054932.1, read on the forward strand.
CGCCTCGTCCCAGTGGCACGGCGCCGACGGCATCCCGCACCGGCTGCTCCAGCACCTCTACTACAGCGGCGTGTCGCTCGCGGCCGCCGCGGTGATCGGGCTGGCGCTCGGCCTGCTCATCGGGCATACCGGCCGCGGCGGCTTCCTCGCCATCACGCTCGCGAACTTCGCCCGCGCGATCCCGACCTTCGGGCTCATCCTGTTCATCGTCGTGATCGAGTACAGCATCACGCCGGTGCTGGTCGCGCTGGTGGCGCTGGCCGTCCCGCCGATCCTGGTGAACACCTTCGAGGGCATCCGCGGTGTCGACGCCGACGCCAAGGACGCGGCGCGCGGCATGGGCATGACCGGCTGGGGCGTCCTGTGGCACGCGGAGCTGCCGATGGCGCTGCCGCTGATCCTGCTCGGCCTGCGCACCTCGGCGATCCAGGTCGTCGCGACCGCCACCATCGCCGCCTACCCCGGCTTCGGCGGCCTCGGCCGCTACATCATCGACGGGCTGGCCCGCAACGACTACCAGCTCGTCATCGGGGGGACCGTGCTCGTCGTCCTGCTCGCCCTGATCGTCCAGCTCGTCTTCGCGGCGCTGCGCCGTGTCGTGATCTCGCCGGGACTGCTCGGCTCCGCCCGTTCCTCCTGACCGACCGAAGGACAAGGACCATGAAGAAACTCATCCGTGGCGCGGCGATCGGCCTCGCGGCCGCCCTCACGCTGTCGGCCTGCGGCGGCGGGGACTCGTCCGGCGACGACAAGAACCCGCTCGCCGGGGGCGGCAAGAGCGGCACGATCACCGTCGGCGGCGCCAACTTCCCCGAGAGCAACCTGCTCGGCGAGGTCTACGCGCAGGCGCTGGAGGCCAAGGGCCTCAAGGTGATCCGCAAGTTCAACATCGGCGCCCGCGAGATCTACTACGACCAGGTCGTCAAGGGCGGCATCAGCGTGATGCCGGAGTACAACGGCGCGCTGCTCACCACCTCGGTCGACAAGAGCAGCACCGCCGCGACCACCGAGGAGATCAACGCCGCCCTCAAGGCCAAGCTGCCGCCGTCCGTGGAGATCCTCGACTCGGCCCAGGCCGAGGACAAGGACTCCGTGACGGTCAACCCGCAGACGGCCGCCAAGTACAGCCTGAAGTCCATCGCCGACCTCAAGCCGGTCGCCAAGGACCTCGTCATCGCCGGGCCGTCGGAGTTCAAGACCCGCCAGCAGGGCCTCGTCGGCCTCCAGAAGGTCTACGGCCTGGAGTTCAAGAAGTTCCAGCCGTTCGACGCGGGCGCCCAGGCCACCCTGGTGAAGCTGCTCACCGAGAACAAGATCCAGGCCGCCGACCTGTTCACCACCGACCCGACCATCCAGCAGAACAAGCTGGTCGTCCTGGAGGACCCGGAGAACGTCTTCAGCGCCCAGAACGTCACGCCGCTGATCAACAAGGAGGCGGTGAACGACCAGGCGAAGGCGGCCCTCAACGGCGTCTCCGCCAAGCTCACCACCCAGGACCTCCTGGACATGATGAAGCGCATCGCCATCGACAAGGACGACCAGGAGAAGGTCGCCGAGGACTGGCTGAAGAAGTCCGGCCTGGCCTGACGCCCACCCTCATAAGAGCCCGCCGCGCGCCGCGCGGCGGGCTCTTGCCGGTCACAGTGACTGCGGGGGCATGGGGACGGTCCGGTACGGCTCGATCCAGTCGCCTTCGCGCAGGTCGGGGAAGTCGATGGCGACCCGCATCTTGGAGTTGGGGCCCGAGCGCAGTGACTGCTCCAGCAGCCCCTGCGTGACCACGCTGCGGATGGTCGCTCCGTCGGCGATGACGGTCTTGTCGCGCAGGATGCGGGCGCGGTGCCCCGCCGCGAGCCCCTCGGCCGGGTTCGCCGACAGCACGTAGTCCCTGATCGGCAGGACGATGGTGCGGGTCACGGAACCGGTGGCCTCGATGTCGGTGACGCTGAGCGTGGACGTCCGCTCCTCCGTCGATTCCGGCGCGGGCACGGCGTAGGCGAGGACGGTGTCTCCGGCGCGCAGGTCGGGATGTCCGAGGTAGAGGGCCCCTTGCCCGCCCGCTGCCAGCTCGTTCAGCGGCTGCCCGGCGTCGTCGGTCAGGAGCAGAAGCCGTAGCGCGTCGGCGAGCGGGCGGCCGCCGCGCACGACCCGCACCCGGTCACCCGCCCGCAGACGTCCCTCGACCGCGTCGGCCAGCGCGCCCGGCCCCGCCAGTGGGTCGCCGGCCGTCCCGCGCACGGTCGCCCGCCCGAGGGGGAGTTCCCGCTCGGGCGGCACGGCCCAGCAGCCGACCGCGGGTTCGGCGCGGGTGTAGAACTCGAACTGGTCGTCCACGCGGACGTCGCCGTGCCCGGCCGCCACCGCCGACCGGCGGAACTGGCCGATCTCCGCCCGCGCCTCCAGCCGCGTCCCGATGACCTTCTCCCTGATCAGCGCCCCCGCGCGGAGGTCGTCGGCGATCAGGACCCCGGCCCGGAACTGGCGTGCCCGGACGCCCTGCGGCAGCTCGCCGCCCTGCCCCCGGCCCTGGGGCAGCTCGCCGAACCCCGGTGCCTCCCGGAAGCTCGACATCCTCATCCAGCAATGACGTCGCTCGCCCAGCCAGGCGGAGTGCTCACCCATGAGGGGTCCCCAATCGTCCCGGTGCCTCCGGAGATGCGGCAGCCTACCGCCGACGCGGGCGGCACGGTCAGGACGCCGGAGCGGCGCGCTTGCTGTACGACGTGATCGGGGCGGTCTCCACGCGCTCGACGCCGTCCAGCGCCCCGATCCGGCCGGCGAGGTAGGTGTAGAGGGCGTCCTCGTCGCGGCAGACGGCGATGGCCATGAGGTTGTGCGGCCCGGTGGTCGCGCCGACGAAGGCCGCTTCGGCGTCGCCGGCCAGGGCCCGGGCGGTGGCGGCGAGCCGGGACGGGACGACGGTCAGCCACAGCAGGCACTGGGCCGAGAAGCCGAGCAGCGCCGGGTCGACCTCGACGTCGAAGTGCAGCGTGCCGGACCGGCGCAGGGCCTCCAGCCGGCGGCGGACCGCCGACTCCGACCAGCCGAGGCGGCGCGCCAGGCTCGGGTGGGCGGCCCGGCCGTCGGCGGCCAGGGCGGGCAGCAGCCCCCGGTCGAGGTCGCCGAGGACGACCGGGCCGGTGCCGTCGGATGCGGGCGGCCGGAGCGCGGCGACCTGTTCTGCGGTGAGCGCCGATGTCCGGCCGAACCAGCGGCCGTCCATCAGATGGCGCAGCAGCCGGTCCGCCCGCACGTCGAGGATCCGCGGGTGCCGGGTCAGCGACGCGAGCGGGGCGGGCCGCCCGGCGGGCGCGCGCAGGATGCAGATGATCTCGGTGCCGCTCGACAGCACGGTCACCCACGCGGTGTCGGGCCGCCGCGCCAGCGACCCGGCCAGCGCGCCGGCGGCGGCGGGCGGCACGCGCAGGCGCACCAGCCATTCGGCGTGGCCGAGGCCGCGCGTGTCGACCACGGCGGTGACGCGGGCGGCGCCGGCGGCGCGCAGCCGGGCGAAGCGGCGGGCCAGCGTCCGGTCGGAGACGTCGAGCACGCCGGCGATCCTGCTGAAGGGGGCGCGCCCGTCGACGTGGAGCGCGTGCAGCAGCCGCAGGTCGACCGGGTCGAGGATGACCGAATCCACCCGATGATGGTACGTCGATGTCGGATCCCGGCGTCTGCGGCGCCCGTGGGGGACGGGACGGCGGTCGCGGGCGCAGCATCTGCGTATGGCAGACGACACGCACGACATCCGCGGCTTCCACCACGCCGGCATCGTGACCCGCGATCTGGACGCGCTGGAGCGCACCTACCTCTCCTTCGGGTTCACACTGAGCCCCCGTTCCCGGCACCTGCTGAACGAGCGTCCCGGCGAGCCGCCGGTGCCGGGATGCACGGCGAACCGGTGCGCGCTCTTCGGCGGGGCCTACATCGAACTGCTGGGCATCGTGGACGAGTCGGCGCCCGACCCCTGGCGCACCAAGGCGATGGTCGCCGACTACGAGGGGTTCCGGCTGCTGAACTTCGACACCGGCGACGCCGAGGCCACCGACCGGCGGCTGACCGCCGGCGGGCTGCGCACCTCCGGCGTCCTCGACCTCGAACGCGACGTCGACACCGAGGACGGGACCCGCACCATGCGGGCCCGCGCCCTGCACCTGGACCCGCGCACGACCCCGGAGGCGTACGTGGGGATCGCGCAGCACCTCACCCGCGAGTACGTCCACCAGCCGCGCCACCTGCGGCATCCCAACGGCGCGCGCGCCCTGGAGGCGGTGCTGATCGTGGTCGACGACGCCGAGGCCGGCGCGGTCACCGCCCGGTACGCCCGCATCCTGCGGGCCGAGCCCAGGACGCAGGGGCCGCGCACGGTGCTGGACCTGGCGGCCGGGCGGCTGGAGCTCGTCCGGGCCTCCCGCGCGGAGGAGGTGCTGCCCGGCGAGCCCGCCCCGGCCAGGTCCTACCTGGCCGCGATGACCGTCGCGGTGGACGACGTCGCCGCCGCGCGCGCGATCGTCGAGGCTGCGGGCACCGCGACCCGCGCCACCGCCGACGGCTTCACCGTGTCCGCCCGCGACGCCCACGGCGCCGCCCTGGTCTTCACCGCCCGATGATCGCCGAAACGGCCGCGGGCCGCGTCCGCGGCGTCCCCGCCGGCCCGGTCACCGCCTTCCGCGGCATCCCCTACGCCCTCGCCGACCGGTTCGCCGCACCCAGGCCGGTGCCGCCGCGGCCCGGCGTCCGGGACGCCGCCGCGCCCGGCCCGGCCGCACCGCAGCACCCGTCCCGCCTGGAACGCGTGATGGGCGCCTTCCAGACGCCGCAGGCCGAGCAGTGCCTGTACCTGAACGTGTGGGCGCCGCCGGGCGACGGTCACCCCGTCCTGGTCTTCCTGCACGGCGGCGGATACATGAGCGGCTCGGGATCGATCGGCTGGTACGACGGCGCCGAACTGGCGGCCCAGGGCGACGTCGTCGTGGTGACGCTCAACTACCGCCTCGGCGCGCTCGGCTTCCTCCGCCTGCCCGGAGTGAGCGAGGGGAACCTCGGGCTGCGCGACCAGCTCGCGGCGCTGCACTGGATCCGCGACAACATCGCCGCGTTCGGCGGCGACCCGGGCGACGTCACGGTGTCGGGCCAGTCCGCCGGCGCCCAGTCCATCCTGGCGCTGCTGTCCGGCGGGCGGGCCGGCGGGCTGTTCCGGCGCGCGATCCTGCAGAGCACCCCCGCGGGCATGCTCCCCGACGCGGCCGACGATGCCGAGCGCACCGGCCGCCTGCTGCTGGACGAACTGGGCATCGAGCCCGGCCAGGCCGGCCGGCTCGGCCGCGTGCCGGTCGCCGGGCTGCTGGCCGCCCAGGGCGCGGTCGCCCGCCGCACCGCCGTCCCGCTCAGCGCCGTCCCGCCGTTCCAGCTGGTCGCCGACGGCGACCTGGTCGCGGCCGACCCGGTGGCCGAGGTCGGCGCGCGCGCCGCCGGCGGCGTCGAGCTGCTGATGGGCACCACCCGCGACGAGGCGGCGGCGTTCCTCGCCCTCGACGACCAGGTCGCGGCGCTGAGCCAGGACGACCTCGCCCGCATCGCCACCGACTGGTTCGGCGACCCCGGCCGCGCCGCACCCGACGGGCGGACGGCCACGCGGATCGCCATCGACCTGGCCACCGAGCAGTTGTTCGGCGAACCGGCGCGGCGGCTGGCGCGGACGCTCGTCGAGCACGGGGCCACGCCCTGGCTGTACCGCTTCGACTGGCATCCGGTGGACAGCCCCTACGGCGCCTGCCACTGCATCGAGCTGTCGTTCACCCTCGGCACCGCGCAGGCCTGGCGGGACGCGCCCATGCTCGCCGGTGAGCGGCCCGCCGGCCTGGTCGACCGGGTGCGCCGCGCCTGGACCGGTTTCGTCCGCGACGGCGACCCCGGCGTGCCCGCCGGCACCGTCCACCGCTTCACCTGACCGGCCGCGGGGGCGTCAGCCGAGCTTCAGGTGGGCGATCACGGGGTCGTGGTCGGACGGGTAGATCCCGTCGCGCCGGTAGGGGGCGATCTCCGTCCAGACCGTGCGGCCGCCGCCGCGCGCCGCGGCGGTCGAGGATGGAGCCCCCGGGTGGGCGGTCCCGGGTTCAGCGGACCTTGCGGAAGAACGCCCGGACGTCCTCGATCAGCAGGTCGGGAGCCTCCATCGCGGCGAAGTGGCCGCCCCGGTCGAACTCCGACCAGTGGACGACGTTGTGCTCCCGCTCGGCGATGCGCCGGATGCCGCCGTCGCCGGGGAAGACCGCGACCCCGTGCGGGACGTCCGAGCGCTCCGTCGGCGCCCCCCATCGCGCCGCGCCCTCCTTGTAGAGCCGGGCGGACGAGGCGGCGGTGCCGGTGAGCCAGTAGACCGTCACGTCGGTGAGCAGCTGGTCGCGGTCGACCGCGTCCTCGGGGAGGTCGTGCGCGGGGTCGGTCCACTCCTTGAACTTCTCCGCGATCCAGGCGAGCTGGGCGGCGGGGGAGTCGTGCAGGCCGAACGCGACGGTCTGCGGCCGCGCGGCCTGGATGATCGCGTAGCTGGACGCGCCCTGGTCGGCGTACTGCCCGAGCCTGGCCTGCTCGGCCGCGGTGAGGCCCTGCGTCTCGGCCGGGTCGAACGTCGGGAAGCCGAGCGCGCCGTTGACGTGCACGCCGACAACGTGGTCGGGCGCGGCGCGGCCGAGTTCGGGGGAGATGACCGCGCCGCTGTCGCCGCCCTGCGCGCCGTAGCGCTCGTAGCCGAGGCGGCTCATCAGCTCGGCCCACGCGCGGGCGACCCGGTGCAGGTCCCAGCCGGTCTCGCGGGTGGGGCCGGAGAAGCCGAACCCGGGGATGGACGGCGCGACGACGTGGAAGGCGTCGGCGGGGTCGCCGCCGTGCGCGCGGGGATCGGTGAGCGGGCCGATGATCTTCATGAACTCGGCGACCGAGCCGGGCCAGCCGTGGGTGAGCACCAGCGGCAGCGCGTCCGGCTCGGGCGACCGCACGTGCAGGAAGTGGATGTTCTGGCCGTCGATCTCCGTGGTGAACTGCGGGAACTCGTTGAGCGCCGCCTCGTGCGCCCGCCACTCGTAGCCGGTGCGCCAGTACTCGGCCAGCCGCCGCACGTACGAGACCGGGATGCCGTACGACCAGCCGACGCCGGGCAGCTCGTCGGGCCAGCGGGTGCGCGCCAGCCGGTCGTTCAGGTCGTCCAGCGCGGACTGCGGGATGTCGATGCGGAACGGGCGGATCTCTGTAGTGGAGGTCATGAAGAACACGCTACGGGCGAGCTAGGACGGCTTCGGTCCTAGGTGTGCGGCATTCTGGGGAGCATGGTGGAGACATCGGCCCGGCTGCTCAGACTGCTCTCGCTCCTGCAGACCCATCGGGAGTGGTCGGGCACGGAACTGGCGGAACGGCTCGGCGTGACCGCGCGGACCGTCCGCCGCGACGTCGGGCGGCTGCGCGAACTCGGCTACGCGGTGGACGCGGTCGCGGGGGCGGCCGGGTACCGGCTGGGCGCCGGGTCCGACGTGCCGCCGCTGCTGCTGGACGACGAGGAGGCGGTCGCGGTCGCCGTGGGGCTGCGCACGGCCGCCGGCGGCACCGTCGCCGGCATCGAGGAGAGCTCGCTGCGGGCGCTGGCCAAGCTGGAGCGGCTGCTGCCGTCCCGGCTGCGGCACCGCGTCCGGGCGCTGCAGTCGATGACGGTGCCCATGGCCGCCGGCGCGCCGCCGGTCGACGCGGACACCCTGACCAGGATCGCGGCGGCCTGCCGCGACCGCGAGATCCTGCGCATCGACTACCGCGCCCATGACGGCGCCGGCAGCAGCCGCGCGGTGGAGCCGTACCGCCTGGTCGCCACCGGCCGCCGCTGGTACCTGGTCGCCTACGACACCGACCGCGCCGGCTGGCGGACGTTCCGCGTCGACCGGCTCGGCCTGCGCTCGCCGAACGGCCCGCGCTTCGTCCCCCGCGAGCCGCCCGCCGCCGACCTCGCGGAGTACGCCTCGCGCGCGATCTCCAACGCCCCGTACCGCTACCGGGGCCGCTTCACCGTCCACGCCCCCGCCGCGGCCGTGGCCGACCGCGTCCCGCCCACGGCGGGCACGGTCGAGGCCGTCGACGAGCGGACGTGCACGCTGCTCTGCGGCTCCAACTCACTCGACGAACTGGCCCTGTGGGTGGCGCTGATCGGCGCGCCCTTCACCGTCCACGAGCCTCCTGAGCTGGCCGAACACGTCCGCGCACTCGGTGCCCGCCTCATGGCCGCGGCACCGCCGCCCCGGTGAGCCACCGCCGCGCCGCGCCCGCCTCGCCCCCCCTGAGGATTTCCGCAGGGCGCGGGGTGCGGTGGCGCGGCGGGATCCGATGGTCTTCCCCATGGGGCCGGGAACGGCCCGGAAATAGCGTCGTCCGCGTGAAGATCAAGAAATCGGTGACGGTCCGGGTGGCGCGGTGGAGCGCGCGGCGGCCCTGGACGGCGATCGCGCTGTGGACCCTGTTCGTCGTGCTGTGCCTGGCGCTCGGCGGCGCCGCCGGCACCAACAAGATCAGTGACGCGGAGTCCGGGGTCGGGGAGTCGGGCCGGGCCGGGCGGATCGCGGAGTCCGGGCACTTCCCCGAGAAGCCCGAGGAGAGCGTCCTCATCACCCGGACCGAGGGCGGGAAACTGGACGCCCGGACGGCGAAGGCCGCCGCCGCGGACGTCGTCCGGCGGATGAAGGCGCTCCCCGAGGTCGAGTCGGTCGGACGCCCCGTCCGGTCGCCCGACCGTACGGCCGTGCTGGTGCCGGTCACCATGAAGGGCGACACCGAGACCGCCGACCGCCGAGTGGACCCGCTGCTCGCGCAGAGCGCGGCGGTGCAGCGGGCCAACCCCGGCCTGCGCGTCGAGCAGGTCGGGACGGGCTCGACGGCCAAGGGCCTCGGCGAGACGCTCGGCGAGGACTTCGAGCGGGCCGAGTTCATCAGCCTGCCGCTCACCCTGCTGATCATGCTGGTGGTGTTCGGCGCCGTGATCGCGGCCGGCGTGCCGGTGGCGCTGGCGCTGTCGTCGGTCGCCGCCGCGATGGGACTGTCGGCGCTGGTCTCGCACGTGCTGCCCGCGACGAGCGCGATCAGCAACGTGATCCTGCTGATGGGGATGGCGGTCGGCGTCGACTACTCGCTGTTCTACCTCAAGCGCGAGCGGGAGGAGCGGCGCCGGGGCAGGCCGGACGCGATCGAGATCGCGGCGGAGACGTCCGGGCACACGGTCGTCGTGTCGGGCATGACGGTGATCGTCGCGATGGCCGGGCTCTACCTGGCCGGCGAGGCGACGTTCTCGTCCCTCGCCACCGGCTCGATCATCGTCGTCGCGGTCGCGGTGCTCGCGTCCCTCACCGTGCTGCCCGCCCTGCTGGCCAAGCTCGGACGCTGGACGGACCGCCCGAGGATCCCCGTCCTGTGGCGCCTTACCCTCCGGCAAGGCGAGTCGCGGCTGTGGCCCGCGCTGCTGCGCCCCGCGCTCAACCATCCGGCGGTCACCCTGGCGGTCTCCATCGGGCTGCTCCTCCTGCTGGCCGCCCCCGCCCTGGACATGCGGCTCAAGCAGCCGGGCTCGGACGACCTGTCCCGCGACATCGCCGTCGTCCGGTCGATGGACCGGCTGACCCACGCGTTCCCCAGCGAGGGGACCGTCCACGAGGTCGCGGTGCGCGCCCCGGCCGACCGGTCGGAGGAGGTCGAGGCGGCCCTCACCGCCCTGGCCCGCCGCACCGCCGCCGACCCGCTCTTCGCGCACGACCGCCGTCCCGCCGTCAAGGCGTCGGCCGACCGCCGGGTGCACCTGGTCGGCATCGCCACCCCGCACACCCCCAACAGCGACGGCGCCCGCCGCTCACTGGAGACGCTCCGCGCCTGGGTGCCGCAGGCGGTCGGCGTCGTCCCGGGGGCGGAGTACGCCGTCACGGGCAAGGTCGCCGAGGGCGTCGACTTCACTGATCACCTGGAGAGGCGGCTGCCCCTGGTGGTGGGCTTCGTCCTGCTCCTCACCCTGGTGACGATGGGCCTCATCTTCCGCTCGCCCGCCATCGCGCTGTCGACCACCCTGCTCAACCTGCTGTCGGCGGGCGCGGCCTTCGGCGTGCTCGTGGCGGTCTTCCAGCACACCTGGGCGGAGGACCTGCTGGACTTCACGTCCTCCGGCGCGGTCGTCTCCTGGCTGCCGCTGTTCCTGTTCGTGATGCTGTTCGGGCTGTCGATGGACTACCACGTGTTCGTCGTGAGCCGGATCCGCGAGGCCGCCCGGAGCGGTCTGCCGACCCGGGACGCCGTCCGCGAGGGCATCACCCGCTCGGCCGGGGTCGTCACCAGCGCCGCGATCGTCATGGTCGCCGTCTTCTCGATCTTCGGCACGCTCAGCATGGTCGAGTTCAAGCAGCTCGGCGTCGGCCTGGCGGCCGCCATCCTGGTCGACGCGGTCGTCATCCGCATCTTCGTCCTGCCGGCCCTGATGGCGCTTCTGGGCTCCTGGAACTGGTGGCCGAACCGCCCGTCCCCGCGCCACCACCACTTCCCGCAGCCCGATGGTCGTCCCCACCTGCTCCACAGGCCCTGATCGGACGTGCGACGTACCTGACCCCACTGGCTCGGGTCAGGCACGTCGCAACGCCGGGGATGGGGCGCTCTGCCTAGCGGGTGGTGCAGACCCAGGCGATCCAGCGGCCGCCGCCCGCGTTGGATATGGCGTTGCGTTGGGCTGCGGCCTTGGTGGAGCCGTGGCCGCCCCAGTACTTGTTGGTTCTGGAGTTGTAGGCGACGGCGCCGCAGCCGTTGACGAAGGTCGTGAGGACCTTGCAGCCGGAGGTGGGGCACTCGTTCAATGCCCGCCTGCGGGCGGCCGACGCGGTGTCGTAGTCCCAGGCCTTGCCGACCGCGCCGTTTCGTCCCACGGCGATGGCACCGTAGTTGCGCTCAGGCGGTGAGTACGTGGGTTCTGGGGTGGTCGGCTCAGAGGTGGGAAGGGACGGGGGGCTGTAGGTGGGCGGCGTGGGGAGGCCCGAGTATGTGGGTCGCGAAGCCACCGAGGTCGTGCTCGGGGGGTCATCGTCGTCGGTCCAGAACCACACGGCCGCGCCGCCGCCGACCAGCAGCAGGAAGCCCGTGACGGCCACGATGACGACGATCATCGCGTTGCCGCTCTTCGGCGGCGGGGAGCCCGGCGGCCGCCAGCCGGGAGGACCGCCGGGTGGCGGCCCCCAGCCGGGAGGGCCGGGAGGACGGTGCGGCGGCTGGCCGCCAGGTGGCGGTGGAGGAGGTTGCACGGTGAAAGCCCCCGGTGTGCGTTGATATCCGGAAGATCATGGTGGATCCTCCATCGGACGGGCCGGTGGTCCGCGCGGTTCCCGGTTCGCCGGTATCGGCCGGCGGCGGAGTGCGGCACCGTTCGAATCCGCCACTTGTTCGAAAGAACCCTTAGGCGCGAGCGCGGCCCGCGCCCGCCTACCGGGTGGTGCAGACCCAGGCGATCCAGCGGCCGCCGCCCGCGTTGGATATCGCGTTGCGCTGGGCTGCGGCCTTGGTGGAGCCGTGGCCGCCCCAGTACTTGTTGGTTCTGGAGTTGTAGGCGACGGCGCCGCAGCCGTTGACGAAGGTCGTGAGGACCTTGCAGCCGGAGGTGGGGCACTCGTTCAGTGCCCGCCTGCGGGCGGCCGACGCGGTGTCGTAGTCCCAGGCCTTACCGACCGCGCCGTTTCGTCCCACGGCGATGGCACCGTAGTTCTGCTCAGGCGGGGAGTACGTGGGCTCGGAGGTGGTCGGGTCCGAGCTGGGGAGGGACGGGGGGCTGTACGTCGGCGGGCTGTAGGTGGGCGGCGTGGGAAGGCCCGAGTACGAAGGCCTCGATGCCACCGATGTCGTGCTCGGGGAGTCGTCGTCGCCGGACCAGGCCCACACGGCCGCGCCGCCGCCGACCAGCAGCAGGAAGCCCGTGACGGCCACGATGGCGACCACCATCCCGTTACCGCCCTTCGGCGGCCGAGGGCCGTTCGGGCCCCATCCCGGAGGACCGCCTGGCGGCGGCCCCCAGCCAGGGGGGCCGGGCGGACCGGGCGGAGGGCGGTGAGGCGGCTGGCCGCTATACGGCGGTTGTGGTGGTTGCACGGTGAAAGCCCCCGGAGTGCGTCGACATCCGGGAGATCATAGCGATTCCTCCATTCGGCGGCCATGGGCGGCGACAGAATTCAGTCCGGTGGGGAATGCTCGCCACTTTGTTCGAATAGATCGGATGTTCCTCAAGGGGGACCAGGTGCTCATGGATCTCATCCAGGTGGCCGACGGGGTTCACGTGGCTGAGTGATGTGTTGTGACGGCCGGGTCGGGCCGCTCCTTCTGGGGCGTGGACGGGCGGTGGCTCGCCGGCTCGGCGGTCGGGAGGGCGATGGCCGGGACGAGTGCGGCGGCCGTGATGCCCGTCGCCCACCAGAACGCGCCCTGGAAGGCGCTGGTGGCGCCTTGGGCGAGCAGGGACTGCAGGACGACGGCGACGATCGCGGTGCCGAAGGAGGCGCCGACCTGCTGGACGATCCGGGTGTTCATGGTGGCGTGCGGGATGCCCGCCGGCTCGACGTCCTGGTAGGCGACCGACATCGGCGGGATCAGCACCGCGCCGATCCCCAGGCCCCGGAGGAGGAGCACGGCTCCCAGCCACCACGGGCTCGTGGCCGGCCCCGCGAGTGCGAAGGGGGCGGTGGCGACGGCGGCGAGGAGGAAGCCGGCGATCGTCACGGCGCGGGCGCCGAAGCGGTCGACCAGGCCGCCGACCGCGAAGCGGGCGGCGAGGGCGCCGATGCCCTGCGGGATGAGCAGCAGCCCGGCCTGCAGGACGCTGTCGCCGCGCAGTTGCTGGTAGTAGAGCGGCAGCAGGAACATTCCGGCGTACATCGCCGCGCCGGCGGTGAAGAGGACGGCGGAGGCGCTGCCCAGCGAGCGCAGGCGCAGCAGGCGGATGTCGACGATCGGGCGGTGCTCGCCCGGGCGGGCCGCCCGGGCGATGAACGCCGCGAGCAGCGCGGCGCCCGCCAGGAGCGGCAGGAGAACGGCGGTGTGGGCGATCTCGCCGTCCTCGGACAGCCGCGAGAGGCCGAGCAGCACCCCCGCCAGGGAGGGGGCGAGCAGGAGGAGGCCGATCCAGTCCAGGCGGGCGCGTCCGGTGCCGGGCGCGGGATGGTCGGCGGGCAGGAACCGCCGGGCCAGCAGCAGTCCGGCGGCGATCAGCGGGACGTTGACCAGGAACAGCCAGCGCCAGCTCAGCCAGTTCAGGATCACGCCGCCGATCACCGGGCCGAGGATCGGGCCCAGCGCGATCGGCAGGCTGACGGCCGCCATCAGCCGGCTGCTGATGCGCCCGCCCGCGGCGCGCACGGCGAGCGTCTGCATCAGCGGGAAGATCAGCCCGGCGCCGAAGCCCTGCAGCGCGCGGAAGCCGATCAGCGACGTGTCGTTCCAGGAGGCCGCGCACAGCACCGAGGCGAGGACGAACAGCGTGAGCGCGGCCGTCCAGACCCGCTTGCCGCCCCAGCGCCGCTCGGCCCAGCCGGTCACCGGGATCGCGACGGCCATTGCGAGCAGGAAGCCGGTGGTGACCCACTGGATCGTGCCGGCGGTCGAGTGCAGCTCCACGGCCAGCGTGTGGATCGCGAGCGTCACCATCGTCGAGTCGAGGATCGCCGCGATCCCGCCGACGATCAGCGCGAGCAGCGCATGTCTGACCTGCGGTGACAGCGTCTTCTCTGGGGCCATGCCGTTCCCCTCGGGAGAATAAGAGTGGGTTTCCTCTCTTAGAAGAGTACGGCCGCCTCGATACGGAAGGCAAACCTTCCTTATAGTGAGGGTGTGACCGCATCACCCGAGGGGGCCCGCCGGCGGCGGCGCGGGGCCGAGCTTGAGGGCGCGCTGCTGGACGCCGCCTGGGACGAACTCGTCGAGGCCGGCTACGCGAAGCTGACCATGGAGTCCGTGGCCGCCCGCGCGGGCACCGGCATCGCCGTGCTGTACCGCCGCTGGGCCAACAAGGACCGGCTCGTCCTCGCCGCGCTCGAGCACTACCGGAACGGCCATCCGGTCGACGTCCCCGACACCGGCAGCCTGCGCGGCGACCTCCTCGCGGCGCTGACCGGCATGGGCGAGGCGCGCGCGGGTTTCTTCGCCATCGTCGCGGCCACCGCGTTCTCGGGGCTGCTGGCCGGTACCGGGCTCACCCCCGCCCAGGTCCGCGAGGAGATCCTGGGCGACAAGCGGACCGCGCGCATCCGGACCATCTACGAGCGCGCCCACGACCGCGGTGAGATCGATCTGGCCTGGCTGCCGCCGGCCGTGCTCGCCATGCCGTTCGACCTGGTGCGCCACGACCTGCTCATGGACTTCGAACCCGTGCGGGCCGGGCGCATCAAGTCGATCGTCGACGATCTGTTCCTGCCGCTCGTCCGCCGCTACGGGGAGGACGCGGCCGGCTGACCGGCGGTTGCGTGCGGGGTTCAGGCGTCGCGGCGGCGCAGGAGGGTGATCCCGCCGAACAGCGCCGCGGCCGTCCACGCGGCGATGATCAGCAGGGCGACCGCCGCCGGGTAGGGGCCCCCGCCGTTCATCAGGTGCCGGCCGGCGGTGCTCGGCAGCCCGTCGGCGACGTCCTTCATCAGCTCCGACGGCCCGTTCACCAGCGTGATCGGCAGCACGAGGACGAACAGGAACGCGGTCGTGATCGTCGCCGCGGTGCTGCGCAGCATCGCCGCGACGCCCAGGATGAACGCGCTCATCACCGCCAGGTACACGCCCGTCAGCAGCGCGTCGCGGACGGCGTCGCCGGCGTCCAGGCGCCCCCACTTCCCGAGCATCGGGTAGGCGACCGCCGTGCCGGTCAGCGAGAGGACCACGCCGGCGGGGAACATGACCGCCATCGCGACGATCGCCTTCGCCGACAGCAGCCGGGTGCGCGGCGGCACCCACTGGAGCGTCGCCCGGATGCTGCCCGTCGCGTACTCGCCGGTGATCATCAGGATGGCGAGGGCGAGGACGACGAACTGCACCATGTCCACCGAACTCGTGGCGGTCCCGCTCACCGACACCACGCCGGGCGGCTCCCCGCCCGCGGTCGGGTGGGTGTTGTTCGAGACCGTGCTCGTCGCCATGATCATCGACATCAGGGCCATCAGCAGCACCGCGCCGGCCAGGCCCCACCAGGTGGACCGGAGCGACCACAGCTTCGTCCACTCCGCCGCCAGTGCCCTCGGCATCCCGCCGCGCCTCATCGTCCCACCCCGTACTCCACGCTCGCCCCGGTCAGTTCCATGTACGCCTCTTCCAGCGACGCCTCGACGGCACGCAGCTCCAGCACCGGCACTCCCGCCTCGAAGGCGATGAGCCCGACCCGGTCCACCGGTACGCCCTTCACCTCGAGTTCGTTCTCGTCCACCCGCTGGACCGCGGCCCGGACGGCGGTGAGCCGCGCCGCCAGGTGGGCCGCGCCCGGCGTGCGCACCCGGACGGCGTTGCCGGGACCGCGCGCGATGACCTCGCCCATCGGGGCGTCCGCGAGCAGCCGGCCGCGGCCGATCACCACCAGGCGGTCGGCGGTGAGCTGCATCTCGCTCATCAGGTGGGACGACACGAACACCGTGCGCCCCTCCGCCGCCAGGCCGCGCATCAGCTCCCGCACCCACAGCACCCCGTCCGGGTCGAGGCCGTTCACCGGCTCGTCGAACATCAGCACCGGCGGGTCGCCGAGCAGCGCGCCCGCGATGCCGAGCCGCTGCCGCATGCCGAGCGAGAACGAGCCGACCCGCTTGCCCCCCACGGACTCCAGCCCGACCAGGCCGAGGACCTCCTCGACCCGCGACCGGTCGATGCCGTTGCTGCGGGCCATGGCGAGCAGGTGCGCCCGCGCGGGCCGGCCCGGATGGACGAAGCCCGCGTCCAGCAGCGCCCCGACCTCGCGCAGCGGGCGCGGCAGGCCCGTGTACCGGCGCCCGCCGACCAGCGCCTCGCCCGCACTGGGCCGGTCCAGCCCGACGATCATCCGCATCGTCGTCGATTTGCCCGCGCCGTTCGGGCCGAGGAACCCGGTGACCTTTCCGGCCGCCACCTCGAGTGTCAGCCCGTCCACCGCCGTCTTGTCCCCGTACCGCTTCGTCAGGCCCCGCAACGTGATCAAAGGGTCTCCCACCCGGATCGTCGGTCATTGCGGGTTCGAACCTAGGAATCGGCAGGTCGCCGCCGCACCGCCCGAACGCCACCCGCCGCCCCTGTCTTTCGGCAGGGGCCGTGCTCCGGTGGGGGGTGTGGCCCGGCAGGGGCGCTCAGTGGGGGAGGCGGCCGGTGAGGCGGGTGGTCAGGGTCTCGGCCGTCCTGCGGACGGGCGCGGCGAGGCGCGGCCAGGTCTCCACGGGGTGCGCGTCGCGGCGGAACGTGACGGTGATCGCGGCGGTGGGGTGGCCGGTGTGGTCGAAGGCGCAGGCCGCGATGCTGGCGAAGCCCTCGGTGACGTGGCCGTCCTCGACCGACCAGCCCCGGCGGGCGTCCTCGGCGAGGGTGCGGCGCAGCTCGCGCAGGGACGCGGGGCCCTTGCCCGTCCGGTCGACGAAGCGGCCGGGGAACAGGGCCCGCACCTGAGCCGGCGGCAGGTGTGCGAGCAGCGACAGGCCGCTCGCCGTCAGGTGGGCGGGCATGCGGACGCCCACGTCGGTGACGAGGGTGGCGTGCCGGGGCGGCTGCTCCTTCAGCAGGTAGAGCGTCTCGGCGCCGTGCAGGACGCCCAGCTGCGCGATCTCGCCGACCTGGTCGACGAGGCGGCGCAGCAGCGGGCGGGCCAGCCGCTCCAGCGGCTCGTGCCGCAGGTACGCGGAGCCGATCTCGAACGCCGCGACGCCGAGCCCCCAGCGGCGCTCCTCCGGGACGTAGGCGACGAAGCCGTCCGCCGCCATCGCCGTGAGCAGGTGGTAGGTGCTGGAGCGGGGCAGCTCCAGGGCGCGGGCGATGGACGAGGCGGGCAGCGGCCCGGGCGCGGCGGCCAGCAGGCGCAGCACCGCCAGGGCGCGGCGGGCGGCGGGGACCTGCGACATGGCCGCATTGTCTCGTATCTGAGACACAAGGCGCCGCCCGGGGGTGGGGCGGGCGCCGCTGGGCGGGTCCAATGGTGGGTATGGGTGTTCCTATGGTTGAGGTCGGGCCGGAGGCGCTGACGTTCGCGCAGGTCGCCGCCGTCGCGCGGGACGGCGCCGAGGTGGCGCTGACCGACGGCGCGCTGAAGCTGATCGGCGAGGCGCGGGCCCACATCGAGGAGCTGTCGGCGCGCCCGACACCGGTCTACGGGGTGTCGACGGGGTTCGGCGCGCTCGCGACGCGGCACATCGCCCCGGAGCTGCGCGACCAGTTGCAGCTCAACATCGTCCGGTCGCACGCGGCCGGGTCGGGGCCGGAGGTCGAGCGGGAGGTCGTCCGGGCGCTGATGCTGCTCCGGCTGCGGACGCTCGCCACCGGGCGCACCGGCGTGCAGCCGACCACGGCGCGCACGCTCGCCGCGCTGCTGAACGCCGGCATCACCCCGCAGGTCTTCGAGTACGGGAGCCTCGGCTGCTCCGGCGACCTCGCCCCGCTGGCGCACGTCGCCCTCGCGCTGATCGGCGAGGGGTCGGTCCGGGACGCCGGCGGCGACCTGAAGCCGGCGGCGGAGGCGCTCGCCGCGGCCGGGATCGCGCCCGTCAGGCTCGCCGCCAAGGAAGGGCTCGCCCTGCTGAACGGGACGGACGGCATGCTCGGCATGCTCGCCCTCGCCATCGGCGACCTGCACCGGCTCCTCACGGCGGCCGACGTCGCCGCCGCGATGACCGTCGAGGCGCTGCTCGGCACCGACCGGGTCTTCGCCGCCGACCTGCAGGCGCTGCGGCCGCATCCGGGGCAGGCCGCGTCCGCCGCCAACCTGCGGCTGATGCTCGCCGCGTCCGAGATCATGGAGTCGCACCGCGGGCCCGACTGCACCCGCGTCCAGGACGCCTACTCGCTGCGCTGCGCGCCGCAGGTGAACGGCGCCGCCCGCGACACCCTCCAGCACGCCGAGCTGGTGGCGGGACGGGAGCTGGCGTCCGCCATCGACAACCCGGTGGTGCTGCCGGACGGGCGGGTCGAGTCCAACGGCAACTTCCACGGCGCGCCGATCGCGTACGTGCTGGACTTCCTCGCCGTGCCGGTCGCCGACGTCGCGTCCATGTCGGAGCGGCGCACCGACCGGATGCTCGACAAGAGCCGCTCGTACGGGCTGCCCGCCTTCCTCGCCGACGACCCCGGCGTCGACTCCGGGCACATGATCGCCCAGTACACGCAGGCCGGGATCGTCTCGGAGCTGAAGCGGCTCGCCGCCCCCGCGAGCGCCGACTCGATCCCGAGCTCGGCCATGCAGGAGGACCACGTCTCGATGGGCTGGAACGCGGCCCGCAAGCTGCGCAGGGCCGTGGACGGGCTGGCCCAGGTCGTCGCCGTGGAGATCCTCACCGCCGCGCGGGCGCTGGACCTGCGCACCCCGCTGCGCCCCGGCCCCGCGACCGGCGCCGTCGTCGCCCGGCTCCGCGAGGCCGTCCCGCCGCCCGGCCCCGACCGCTACCTCGCCCCCGAGATCGCCGCCGCCACCGCGCTGGTGCGGGACGGCTCCCTCATCGCCGCCGCCGAAACCGTCACCGGCCCCCTGTCGTAAGCCGGCCCTGTCGTAAGCCCACGCTGTCGTAGCCAGGCCGCCCGCACCCGCCGTCACCGGCCCGTCGTCCCAAGGAGCCCGACATGTCTGGACCCCGTCCCGTTCGCGCGCCGCGCGGCACCGCGCTCACCGCCGCCAAGGGCTGGCCGCAGGAGGCCGCCCTCCGCATGATCCAGAACAACCTCGACCCGGAGGTCGCCGAGCACCCCGACGAGCTGGTCGTCTACGGCGGGTCCGGCAAGGCGGCCCGTAACTGGGACGCCTTCGACGGCATCGTCCGGTCGCTGGCGGACCTCGACGGGGACGAGACGCTGCTCGTCCAGTCCGGCAAGCCCGTCGGGATCTTCCGCACGCACGAGTGGGCGCCGCGCGTGCTGATCGCCAACTCCAACCTCGTCCCGCAGTGGGCGACCTGGGAGGAGTTCCGCCGGCTGGAGTCGCTCGGGCTGACGATGTTCGGCCAGATGACCGCCGGGTCGTGGATCTACATCGGGACGCAGGGCATCCTCCAGGGCACCTACGAGACGTTCGCGGCCGTCGCGGCGAAGCGGTTCGGCGGCACCCTCGCCGGGACGGTCACGCTGACCGCCGGGCTCGGTGGGATGGGCGGCGCGCAGCCCCTCGCCGTCACGATGAACGGCGGCGTCGCGATCTGCGTCGAGTGCGATCCGTCGCGCATCGAGCGGCGCGTCGCGCACCGGTACTGCGACGTCCGCGCCGGCTCGCTGGACGAGGCGCTGCGCCTCGCCGAGGAGGCGCGGGCCGCGCGGCGCCCGCTGTCGATCGCCGTGCTCGGCAACGCCGCCGAGGTCGTCCCCGAGCTGCTGCGGCGCGGCGCCCCGATCGACATCGTCACCGACCAGACCAGCGCGCACGACCCGCTGATGTACCTGCCGCGCGGCGTCGCGTTCGAGGACATGGCCGGCGAGCGCGGCAAGGACCGCGACGGCTTCATCGCCAGGGCCCGCGCGTCGATGGCCGCGCACGTCGAGGCGATGGTCGGCTTCCAGGACGCGGGCGCCGAGGTGTTCGACTACGGCAACTCGATCCGCGGCGAGGCGCAGCTCGCCGGGTACGCGCGGGCGTTCGAGTTCCCCGGCTTCGTCCCCGCCTACATCAGGCCGCTGTTCTGCGAGGGCAAGGGGCCGTTCCGCTGGGCGGCGCTGTCGGGCGACCCGAAGGACATCGCCCGCACCGACAGGGCGATCCTCGACCTGTTCCCCGACAACGAGCCGCTGACCCGCTGGATGCGGATGGCGGGGGAGAAGGTGCACTTCCAGGGCCTGCCGTCCCGGATCTGCTGGCTCGGCTACGGCGAGCGCGACAGGGCCGGCGAGGCGTTCAACGACCTGGTCGCGCGCGGCGAGATCAGCGCGCCGATCGTGCTCGGCCGCGACCACCTCGACTGCGGCTCGGTCGCCAGCCCGTACCGGGAGACCGAGGGCATGAAGGACGGCTCCGACGCGATCGCCGACTGGCCGCTGCTGAACGCGATGCTCAACACCGCGTCCGGCGCGACCTGGGTGTCCATCCACCACGGCGGCGGCGTCGGGATCGGCCGCTCCGTGCACGCGGGCCAGGTCTGCGTCGCCGACGGGACGGCCCTCGCCGGCGAGAAGCTCCGGCGCGTCCTCACCAACGACCCGGGAACGGGCGTCATGCGGCACGTCGACGCGGGGTACGAGCGGGCAGCCGACGTCGCCGGGGAGCGCGGCGTCAGGATTCCGATGCTGGGATGAGCGGGGCGGGCATGGGTTTCGAGGAGATGTGGGCGGCGCTGCTGCCGGTCGGGCGGGACGAGGCGACCGGCGGCTACCACCGGTTCGCGTGGACGCCGCCCGAGCTGGAGTGCCGCGCCTGGTTCCTGGACGAGGCGCGCCGCCGCGGCCTGGACGTGGAGCACGACGCCAACGGCAACATGTTCGCCTGGTGGCTCCCGGACGACGGCACCCGGCACGGCGCCGTCCTGACCGGCAGCCACCTCGACTCGGTGCCGGGCGGGGGAGCGTTCGACGGTCCGCTCGGCATCGTGTCCGCGTTCGCGGCCGTCGACGAGCTGCGGAGGCGGGGCGCCACGCCCGCGAAGCCCATCGGGATCGCGGCGTTCGCCGAGGAGGAGGGCGCCCGGTTCGGTGTGGCCTGCCTTGGGTCGCGCCTGCTCTCCGGGGCGATCGACCCGGCGCGGGCGCGCGCGCTGACCGACGGTGACGGGCACACCTTCGCGGAGGTCATGCACAACGCCGGTCTCGACCCCGACGCGATCGGCCCCGACGACGACCTCCTCGGACGCGTCGGCTGCTACGTCGAACTCCACGTCGAGCAGGGCAGGGCCCTGGACGAACCGGTCGGAATCGCCAGCGCGATCGTCCCGCACGGCCGGTGGCGGTTCGACTTCACCGGCGAGGGCGACCACGCCGGGACGACCCTCCTGGCCGACCGCCGCGACCCGATGCTGCCGTTCGCGCGCATGGTCATCGCCGCCCGCGAGGCCGCCGAGCGCAACGGCACCGTCGCGACGGTCGGGAAGGTCGGCGTCGTGCCCGGCGGGGTCAACGCGATCGCCTCGTCCGTCACCGCCTGGCTGGACGCGCGCGGCCCCGAGGAGGAGCGGGTCCGGCGCACCGTGCGGGAGATCGACGAGGCCGCCCGCGTCGCCGCCCGCCCGCACCGGGTGAGCGTCGACCTGGCCGAGGAGTCCTACACCGAGATCGTCGACTTCGACCGCGCCCTGCGCGACCGGGTCGGCGCGGCGCTCGGCGGCGCGCCCGTCCTGCCGACCGGGGCGGGCCACGACGCCGGCGTGCTGTCCGCGCGGGTGCCCGCCGCGATGCTGTTCGTCCGGAACCCGACCGGGGTCTCGCACGCGCCCGCCGAGTTCGCCGAGCCCGCGGACTGCCTGGCGGGTGTGGAGGCCCTTACCGCGGTACTGGACGACCTGGCGGGCGGGTAAGGGTCCCACTATGCAGTGGCATGCCCAGTACGCCTGGCTTGGCGACGGCGTGGCGGCCGACGTGCTGATCGAGGCCGACGGAGAGCGGATCACGGGCGTCGCGCCGGGCGTCCGGTCCGCCCCGTACGCCCAGCGGCTCCCCGGCCTCACGCTCCCCGGCCTCGCCGACGCCCACTCCCACGCCTTCCACCGCGCCCTCCGCTCCCGCGTCCAGGCCCATTCCGGCACCTTCTGGACGTGGCGGGAGCAGATGTACCAGGTCGCCGACCGGCTCGACCCCGAGTCGTACCGCGCCCTCGCCACCGCCGTCTTCGCCGAGATGGCCCTCGCCGGGATCAGCTGCGTCGGCGAGTTCCACTACCTGCACCACCGGCCCGGCGGCGCCCCCTACGCCGACCCCAACGCGATGGGCCAGGCGCTCATCGCCGCCGCCGCCGACGCCGGCATCCGGATCACCCTCCTCGACGCCTGCTACCTCACCGGCGGCATCGGCCGCCCCCTCGCCGGCCCGCAGCTGCGCTTCGGCGACGGCAGCGCCGGCAACTGGGCGCGGCGCGTCGACAGCCTCTACGAGCAGACCGACAAGGCGGGGCGGCTGCACGCCCGCGTCGGCGCCGCGATCCACTCGGTCCGGGCGGTGCCCCGCGAGCAGCTCCGCGCGGTCGCGTCCTGGGCGAAGGAGCACCGGGCGCCGCTGCACGTGCACCTGTCCGAGCAGCCCGCCGAGAACGAGGCGTGCCTGGACGCCTACGGCATGACCCCGGCCCGGCTGCTCGCCGAGGCGGGCGCGCTCGGCGCGCTCACCACCGCCGTCCACGCCACGCACCTCACCGACGAGGACATCGGCCTCCTCGGGACGACGATGACCGGCGTCTGCATGTGCCCGACCACCGAACGCGACCTCGCCGACGGCATCGGCCCCGCCCGCGCGCTGGCCGGCGCGGGCTCGCCGATCTGCCTCGGCTCCGACCAGCACGCCGTCATCGACCTGTTCGAGGAGGCCCGCGCCGTCGAGCTGGACGAGCGGCTGCGCACCCGCGCCCGCGGCCACTGGACGGCCGGCGAACTGCTCGCCGCCGCCACGTCCAACGGCCACTACGGGCTCGGCTGGCCCGAGGCGGGCCGGCTGGAACCGGGCGCGTACGCCGACCTGGTCACCGTCGACCTCGACTCCGTCCGCACCGCCGGCGCCGCCCCGGGCCACGCCGCCGAGGCCGCCGTCTTCGCCGCCACCGCCGCCGACGTCCGGCACGTCGTCGTCTCCGGCCGGCCCATCGTCCACGACGGCCGCCACCTCCTCGTCGACGACGTCCCCGCCGCCCTCACCGAGGCCATCACCGACGTCACCAGGCCCGGCTGACGGGCCGCCAGGGGCGGTCCGAAGTGGTGACACTGAGGAGACCTCAGGGATAGGGGGCGGCCGGGCGGGGCCATGCGATCATGCGGTGGACGATCTTGAAGGCCGCAGCCGCACGCGTGGGGGCCCCATGTTCCAGGGCAGAGCCGCCGAACGGGCCGAGGTGGAAGCGCTGGTCGCCGCCGCGCGGGGCGGGGCGGGCGGGGCCGCCGTCATCCGGGGCGAGGCCGGGATCGGCAAGACCGTGCTCCTCGACCACGCGGCGGACGCGGCGGACGGGGCGCTCGTGCTGCGCTGCGCGGGCTTCCCGCCGGAGGCCGAGCAGCCGTTCGCGTCGCTGGAGCTGATGCTGCGGCCGGTCCTCGGCCTCGGCGGACCGGAGGCCGAGCGGCTGCGCGCACTGATCGAGCCGCAGGCGGCGGCCGGCCGCGAGGACGTCTTCGCCGTGCGCCGCGCCGTCCTCGCGCTGCTGCACCGGCTCGCCGCCGACCGGCCCGTGGTCTGCCTCGTCGACGACGCCCAGTGGCTGGACGCCGCGTCGGCGGACGCGCTGGCGTACGCCGCGCGCCGCCTCGGCGCCGAACCGGCCGCCCTACTGGCCGCCGCCCGCGACGAGGGCGCGTTCGGCTCGTCCGGCCTGGCGGAGATCAGGCTGCGGCGCCTCGGCCCGGACGAGGCCGCGGCGTTCCTGCGCGGCACCGCGGCCGGCGCCGGCCTGGCACCGCCCGCGCGGGACCGCGTCCTCGCCGAGGCCGAGGGGAACCCGCTGGCGCTGCGGCTGCTGGCGACGTCCCTGTCCCCGGCCCAGCGCGCGGGGTGCGTCAACCCGTTCACGTTCCACGACGGCGCCTCCCCGGTCGGGGGAACGCTCCAGGCCGAGCTGTGCGCCCGGCTCGGCACGCTCCCGCCCCCGACCCGGGCGCTGCTGCTCCTGGCCGCCGCGGACGACACCCGCGACACCGCCCGCGTCACGGGCGCCGCGGCGAGCGTCGGCGCGACCGTCGCCGACTTCGCGCCCGCCGAGCGCGCCGGGCTGCTGGCGGCGACGCGGACGACCATCGCGTTCGCGCATCCGCTGGTCCGGGCCGTCGCCTACCACCGGGCGACGCCGTCCGAGCGGCGGGCCGCCCACCGGGCGCTCGCCGACAGCGCGGGCGCCGCGCACCCCGAGGCGCGCACCTGGCACCTGGCCGCCGCGTCCCTGGGGTACCAGGCGGACGTCGCGGCCGAGCTGGAGCGCGCCGGAGCGTGCTCGGGGGACCGGCGCGCCTACGTCTGCCACGCGCGGGCGGCCGAGCTGACCGCCGGGGAGCGGGCCCGCGCCCGCCGGCTCGCCGCCGCGGCCCGCGCCGCCTGCGCGGCGGGCCTGTTCGACGGGGCGCGGGACCTGGTCGCGCGCGCCCGCAGGCTCGCCGCCGACCCGCTGACGCGGGCCGAGCTGGCGCGGGCCGGCGCGGTCGCGGAGGCCGAGTGCGGCTCGCCGCGCCGCGCCGCGCGGGCGCTGGTCGCCGGGGCCGCGCCGCTCGCCGGGCTCGATCCCGCCGGCGCCGCGCTGCTGCTCGCCGACGCCGCCCGGTGCGGCTGGCACGCCGGCGACGCCCGGCTCACCCGGGAGGCGCTGGACGCGCTCGGCGCCCTCCCGCTGCCGCCGGGCTCCGCGCTGGCCCGGCTGCCGGCCGCGATCGACGCGGCGACGGACGCGGCGGACGCCGCCGGGCGGCTCGCCGACCTGCGGCGCTCGTTACCGGACGAGCTGAGCCGCCGGCTCACCGCGTCCACCATCGCGTTCGCGGACGGCGCCCCCGGCGCGCACGAGGCGGCCGCGCGGTTCGCGCGGGACTGCCGCACCGAGGCCGGGCGGCTGCCCTACGCGCTCCAGGTCCTCGCCCACGCCCTGATCGGGCGGGGCCTGCACCGCGAGGCGCGGAAGGCGGCCGAGGAGGGGCTGCGGCTGGCGGGCGACGCCGGTGCGCGGTCGCGCTCGGCCCACCTGAGCTGCCTGCTCGGCTGGCTCGCCGCGGTGGAGGGCGACGGGAAGCGCTGCGCGGACCTGGTCGCCGCCGGCCTGGAGCAGGCCCGCGCCGAGGACATCGCGCCGACCGCCTCCCTCGGGACGTGGGCGCTCGGGCTGCTCGACCTCGGCGCCGGTCGGCACGCCGAGGCGCTGGCCCGGCTGGAGGAGCTCCCCGAGGAGGTGCCCGCGGCGGGCCCGGCCGCGAGCGCCGCCCGCCAGGCGGCCGACCGCGTCGAGGCGGCGGTGCGCGCCGGGCGGCCGGACCGGGCGGCGCGCCCGCTCGCCCTGCTCGACCACCGCGCGGCCCGGGACGCGTCCCCGGACGTGCGGGCGCTGGCCGCGCGGTGCCGCGCCCAGCTCGCCGCCGGCGCGGCGGCGGAACGACATTTCGTGAACGCGGTGGAACTGCTGCGGAACGGCAACGCCTATGAGCGTGCCCGCACCGGTCTGCTGTACGGGGAATGGCTGCGCAGGGAGCGCCGCAGAGCAGCCGCGCGGACGCATTTGAGCAACGCGCTCGAATTGTTTGAGGAATTGGGCTCCGGTGCTTGGGCCGAGCGCGCGCGGGCGGAGCTCGGAGCTTGCGGAACGCGCCCGGCGGACGCCCCGGAAACGGTGCTCGCCGGCCTCACCCACCAGGAGTCGCAGATCGTCCGGCTCGCCGCGGCCGGCGCCAGCAACCGGGAGATAGCCGACCGGCTGTTCCTCAGCCCGCGGACCGTCGGCAACCACCTCTACCGCGCGTATCCCAAGCTCGGCGTCCGGACCCGGGGCGAACTCGGCGGCCTGGACCTGGACGCCCCCGCCGCGCCGCGCGAGCGGCCCGCCGCCGAATGAGCACTCCCGCGGAGCCGGTTGAGCATCCGACTCAATTCCGGCCCGGCCGCCGACAGCGTTGACTCCTTGATCAAGCCGGGTTAAAAAGAGCGTATCGAAAGCTCCCACTTCCCCGCTTCTTCACGAGGTCGTCCTCAGCATGGCTGCAAACGATTCCGTCCTCGTCGTCGTCAATTCATCCGCGGCCGCCGTATTGTTCGTCGCGGGCGTCTCCAAAATGGTTTCTCCGGCCCAGCTCGGCCGGGCGCTGAACGCGCTCTTCCGGCGCTCGGGCGACGGGTTCACCGGCGGCCACGTCCGGGCGTTCGCGGCGGTGGAGATCCTCGCCGCGCTGGCCCTGACCGGCACCGCCACCCGCCCGGCCGGCGCCTGGGCGGTGGGCGCGCTCGGCGCGAGCTTCGCGGCGGCCGGCGTCCTCGGCGCCGTCCGCGGCGGCGGCGCCGTCTGCGGCTGCCTCGGCGCGGCGGGCGGCCGGCCGCTCGGCTGGTTCAACGTGCTCGCCGGGGCGCTGCTCATGGCCGTCCCCGCGGTGAACCTGGCCGCCGCGGCGCCCGGTTCCGCCGCCGCGTACTTCTTCCAGTCCGGCACCGGGCTGGCGTCCGGCGCGCTGCTGGTGTGCGGGTGGGCGCACCGCGGCCTCGTCACGGACCTCACCCGGCCCCTCCCGGCCTCGCGATAGACGGAGGAACACCCCCATGATGGAAGTCTTCTTCGGCGCCGTGCTGCTCGTGCTCGTCGCGGCAGTCGTGCTGCTGTTCGCGATGCTCGGCGAGCTGAGCTCGCGGCTGCCGACCGAGCGGGAGACCGCCGCCGACCGCGACCCGGCGATCTGGCCGCTGGACGACGCGCGGCTCGGCACCGAGCCGGGCCGCTGGCCGGCCGAACTCGCCGGCCTCACCGGACCCGGCACCGACATCGACGCCGCCCGGACCGTCCTCGTCCTCAGCACCGCCTGCTCGACCTGCAAGGACGTCGCCCAGCAGCTGTCGGACGAGCTGGACAAGGGCGCCGAGGGCGACATGGCCGTGGTCGTCTCCACGGCGGAGCGTGCGCGCGGCGACCGCTTCGTCCAGCAGTACGGGCTGCACCGCCTCGCGCACTACGTCGACGAGGGCGGCAGCTGGGTCGCCGACGAGTTCAACGTCCGGATGAGCCCGACCGCACTGGTCATCCGCGGCGGGCGGCTGGAGTCGGCCCTCGTCTTCCAGGACGTCCAGGCCCTCAGGACGAGGGTCAACGAACCGAAGGGAGTGTCATGACCACCACGACGGAGCACCGCGCGCGGGGCGACGCGGGAGGCCGCGCCGGCGGCCGGGTGGGGCGGGCGACCGGGAGGTGGGCCCGGCGCGGGTTCCTCGGCGCGCTCGGCGCCGGCGGGCTGACCGCCGCCTCGGCGGTGTTCGGCCGGTCCGAGCCCGCCTACGCCATCTGCAAGCAGAACTGCTGCAACCTCGCGGTCTGCCCCAACATCTCCATCAACACCTGCCGCAACAACATGGACTACCTGTGGGGCTGCGCCATGAGCGCCTACCTGCACTGCTCCTGCTGCGAGGCCTACTACAGCGGCAAGCAGCACTCGGCCTACGAGTGCCGCTACAGCTAACGGGCCGCGCGTGGTCACCTGGGTGGTGCTCGGCGGGATCGGCGCGGTCCTGCACATCCTGAGCCCTTGAGGCCGGTCCATGGCCGGAGTCTCCGGCCCGCTGCTGCGCCGCCGTCCGGCGGACGGCGCGCGCTTCCTGACCGGCCTCACCGCCGGCGGCGTCCTCGCCGGGCTGCTCGTGGCGCTGCTGCTGTACGTGGTGGGGCGCGGGGTGCACGAGGTCCTGCCGGAGGGCGCGCGGGTGCTCGCCCTGGCCGCGGTGGCGCTCGGGTTCGGGCTCGCCGACCTGGCGGGCCGGACGCCGCATGTGTGGCGGCAGGTCCCGCAGCAGCTCGTGCACCGGCTGCCGCCGGGGTCGCGCGGCGTGGCCTGGGGCTTCGACCTCGGCCTGCTCGTGACGACGCAGAAGGCGGTGTCGCTGGTGTGGGTCGCCGTCGCCGCGGTGGTGCTGCTGGACCCGTGGACGGCCGCACCGGTCATGGTCGGCATGGCGCTGCTGTCCAACCTCAGCGTCGCGGTGGGGAGCCTGCGCTTCACGCCCGCGATGGTCGACATGGGAACGAGAAGGCAACGGCTATGGCTGAGATCGATTCGCGCCCTGTCCGGGACGGCCCTGGTGTCGCTGGCGGTGGTGACGGCGGTGACGGCGCTCCAGACGCCGTGACCGGCGGCGTCATCGTGGTCACGAGGTTCGAGTGCCCGAGCCTGTGGGCGCTGCTCCTCGTGCTCGTCCTGCACAAGCGGCTCGCGCGGGACGTGCGGCGGGACGCGACCGGGTTCCTCGGGTCGTCGCTGATGGTCGCCTGGCGCGCCCGGACGCTGCTCAACGTGTCGCTCTGGCAGGACATGGAGGGCGTCCACTCGATGGGGCGCGTGCGCCGGCACGTGGACGCGACGCGGGTGCCGTCGAGGCTGGGCGTCGCCACGTCCGGCGGGATCTTCTCCTACGCCGGCGACTGGAAGCGGGTGATGTTCGGGATCGACTGCGAGGGCGTCTCGCCCGTCCGCCCCCTCTGACCAACCACACATACGAGAAAGGACGGTCACATGAGCTCGGACTACTACCTGCCGACCGACCACGGGTACGCGGTCGTGCAGGACATGGAGGACGGAACGAAGAAGGTGATGGTGTGCGACTCCGTCGTCGGCGGTGAGGCGCAGAACGTCTACGCCATCCACTTCAAGTGCACGTCGCTGCGCGTCGGGCCCGGCGTGCGGATGGAGCACGTCTCCGGCGGCAGCCACACCCGGCAGGTCGTCGAGGTCTTCTCCGAGCAGCGCGGAGTCGTCGACCTGCGCGCGCCCGCGCGCGGCACCGCCCCCCTCCTGGAGGCCGACGCGCGCCGCCGCTGACGGCCCGCGCGGTGCCGGCGCCCGCCGGCGCCGGCACCGCGTGAGACGCGGCCGTACCGGGTGGGACGCCGCCGCACCGCGTGAGATGCTGCCCTGGTGAGCACGGTCATCACGAACATCGGGGAACTCGTCACCAACGACCCGGCCGCCGGCGGCGGCCTCGGCATCGTCCGCGACGCCGCCCTGGTCATGGACGGCGGCACCATCGCCTGGACGGGCCCGGCATCCGAGGCGCCCCCTGCCGACGCGTCGTTCGACGCCGCCGGGCGGGCCGTCCTCCCCGGCTTCGTCGACTCCCACGCCCACCTCGTCTTCGCCGGCGAGCGCGCCGAGGAGTTCGCCGCCCGGATGAGCGGCGAGAAGTACGCGGCGGGCGGCATCCGGACCACGGTCGAGCGCACCCGCGCCGCGTCCGACGACGACCTGCGCGCCAACCTGCGCCGCCTCATCGAGGAGATGGCCCGCCAGGGGACGACGACCGTCGAGTGCAAGTCCGGCTACGGCCTCACGGTCGAGCAGGAGGAGCGCGCCGTCCGCATCGCCGCCGAACTGGCGGACGAGGTCACCTACCTCGGCGCCCATGTCGTCCCCGCCGAGTACAAAGACGACACGGCCGGCTACGCGCACCTGGCCGCGACCGGCATGCTCGCCGCCTGCGCCCCGCACGCCCGCTGGGTGGACGTCTTCTGCGAGGAGGGCGCGTTCGACGCCGACCAGGCCCGCGAGGTCCTGCAAGCGGGCGTGAAGGCCGGCCTTAGCCCGCGCCTGCACGCCAACCAGCTCACCCAGGGCCCCGCCGTGCAGCTCGCCGTCGAACTGGACGCCGCGTCCGCCGACCACTGCACGTTCCTGAGCGACGCCGACGTGGACGCCCTCGCCTCGTCCCAGACGGTCGCGACGCTCCTGCCCGGCGTCGAGTTCTCCACGCGCCAGCCCTACCCCGACGCCCGCCGCCTCCTGGACGCCGGCGCGACCGTCGCCCTCGCCACCGACTGCAACCCCGGCTCCTGCTACAGCTCGAGCATGGCGTTCTGCGTCGCGGTAGCCGTCCGCGACATGCGCATGACCCCGGCCGAGGCCGTCTGGTCCGCGACCGCCGGCGGGGCCCGCGCCCTCCGCCGCACCGACGTCGGCCACCTCGCCCCGGGAGCGCGCGCGGACGTCCATGTCCTGGACGCCTCGTCCCACATCCACCTCGCCTACCGCCCCGGCGTCCCGCAGACCCGCGCCGTGTGGAAGGCGGGCCGCCGGGTCGGCTGAAACCGGCTCCGCTGAAACCGGCTCCGCTGAAACGGGCTCGGCTAGGCGGGCAGGTAGCGGCGGTTGACGCGGATCAGCGGCGAGCGGTCGCGCGCCACGTAGTCGGTGGCGAGGAC
This sequence comes from Actinomadura sp. NAK00032, assembly GCF_013364275.1. Taxonomy (NCBI): domain Bacteria; kingdom Bacillati; phylum Actinomycetota; class Actinomycetes; order Streptosporangiales; family Thermomonosporaceae; genus Actinomadura; species Actinomadura sp. NAK00032. The sequence continues at coordinate 2,522,415 of NZ_CP054932.1, forward strand.
CTCGGCGACGAAGAGCGTGTGGTCGCCCGCCTCGATGGCCTGGCGGGTCTCGCATTCCAGCGCGGAGACCCCGGTGTCCGGGATCAGCGCGTCCGACCGCGGGCCCCGGTGGTGGGGCTCGGCGGCCAGCAGGATCCGGGCGCTCGGACGGCCCTCGGCGGCGAACCGGCCGGCCAGGGCGCGCTGCGCCGACGCCAGGACCGTCGCCGCCCACCGGGGCCGCCGGTTCAGGACCTCCGACAGGTACGACGACGTCGCCACGCTCGCCACGACCATCGGCGGGTCGAGGGAGACCGACATGAACGAGGTCACCGTGGTGCCGAGGTCGTCGCGGCCGTCGCGGACCGTCAGCACGGCCACTCCCGTGGCGAAGCCCGCGACGGCCTCGACAAAGTCGGCGCTCAGCGGATCTCCCAGGCGCCCGGCAGGGTCAGCGGGCCCGCGGCGGGCAGCCCGAGGCGCGCGGCGAGGCCGCCGAGCGACCCCCACCCCTCGAAGCGGGCGGACGCGGCCGTGCGGTCCTCGCTGGACTCCGGCGGGCGCAGCCGCTCCAGCGGCGAGGTGTGCGGGTACGTCCGGACCGGCGCGTCGGAGGCCAGCCCGGCCTTCTTGCGGGCCAGGCCGAGGGCGGCGTCGATGCCGCCGAGCTCGTCGACGAGGCCGCGCTCCTTGGCGTCCGCGCCCGTCCACACCCGGCCCCGGGCCAGCTCGTGCACGCGCTCGCGGGACAGCTCGCGGCCCTCGGCGACCTTCGCGGTGAAATCGTCGTAGATCCGGTCGAGGGAGGCGTTGACCCGCTCCCACTCGGAGTCGCTGAAGTCCTTGGTGGCGCTGAGCATCCGGGCGTGGGCGCCGTCGGCGACGGCGCCGAGGCCGATGCCGACGCGGTCCAGCAGGCCGTTCACCACGGCCTTGCCGACGACGACGCCGATCGAGCCGGTGAGCGTGCCGGGCTGCGCGATGATCGTGTCGGCCGCCATCGACACGTAGTAGCCGCCGGACGCCGCGACGTTGCCCATCGACACCACCACCGGCTTGCCGGCGCGGCGCGCGAGGACGACCTCGCGCCAGATCGCGTCGGACGCGACGGCGGACCCGCCGGGGCTGTTCACCCGGAACACGATGGCCTTGACGCGCTCGTCCTTGACCGCGGCGCGGAACGCGGCGCCGATCGTGTCCGAGCCCATCGCGGGCCCCGAGTTCGGCAGCGGCCCGCCGCGCCCGCTGCGGCCGAGCCGGATCGGGCCCTGCCCGTTGATCAGCGCGACGACGTCCTGCCTGCCCGGCTGCGGGAGCCGGCTCGCGAGGCCGTGCGCGCGGTTGTACCGGGACACGTAGCGCAGCTGCGCCTCCTCGCCGAACCGCTCCCGCAGGTCGGCGTAGACCTCGTCGCGGTAGGCGAGCCGGTCGACGAGGTTCTCCTCCAGCGCCTCGTCGGCGAGGAACGGGCCGCGGTCGACGAGCGCGCGCACCGCGTCCTCGGGCAGGCCGCGGGCGGCGGCGACCCCGGCGGTGATCTGCTCGCCGAGCGAGGCGACGAGCCGCCGCGACGACTCCTCGTGCTCGGGCGTGTACGCCTTCTCCATGAACGTGTTCGCCATGGTCTTGTACTCGTACCGCTTGGCGAACCGCGGCTCGATGCCCGCCTTCTCCAGCGCGCCCGCGAAGAACGGCTCCTCCAGCGCGACGCCGGTCAGCCCCACCTCGCCGGTCGGCTGCAGGTACACCTTGTCGAACGCGGTGGCCAGGTAGTACGGCACGGTGCCGCGCCCGCCCTCGCCGTAGGTCTCGGCCCACGCGACGGTGTACTTGCCCGCGTCCCGCAGCGCCTGGACGGCCTCGCGCAGCTCCTGGACGAGCGCCAGCCCGATGCCGCCGGACACCTTCACCACGAGGGCGCGCACCCGGGCGTCGGAGCGGGCGCGGCGCAGCCCGTCCAGGACGTCGCGCAGGTTCGTCCGGCGCATGGACAGGATCGCCGAGATCGGGTCGGCCGGCGCGGTCTCCACGAGCCCGTCGGTGAGGTCGAGTTCGAGGATCAGCGGCGCCGTCCGCCGCTCGCGGGCCTGCTTGATCACGTTGACGACTGTGCCGGGATCCACCATGGGCCCAGCCTATGCGCTCACCCGGCGCCGTTCCTGCACCCCGAGTCCAGGTGAGCTCCGACGTAAGGAGGACCCGGTGCCGTCCGAGGAGCAGGGGGCCGGCTCAGCGGGCGCATGCCGTGTTCAGCGGGCACAGGCCTCGTTCAGCGGGCGAAGGCCTTGTTGGGGATGACGCTCGCGGACGCCTGGGCGACGGGCCGGCCGGCGGTGTCGGTGATCAGCGCGTTGGAGACCATGCGGGTGCCGCCCGGGTGCAGGCACGTCCCGGTCACCGTGTAGGTCTGGCCGGACTGGACGCCGCGCAGGTAGTCGACGTTCAGGTTGAGGGTGAGCATCGGCATGAAGTGCTCGCACGTGCTGCTCGCCGCCAGGCAGACCGCGTTGTCGAGGATCATCGCGATGAAGCCGCCGTGGACGGTGCCGCCCGGGTTGCAGAGCTTGTCGGCGGGCGACCACGCGATCTCCACGCGGCCCGGCTCGGCGGCCCGCACGTCCTGCCCGATGTAGTCGCTGATGTCAGAGATCTCCGGGACGCGCCGGTCCACCATCGCCTGGATGAAGTCGGCGCCGGACAGCGTGTTCCACAGTTCGGCGGCCTCCTGAAGGGCCGCCGCGCTCGCGTCGACGCTCAACTCACTCTCCCCGGTCAGCGGTGATCTTCGAATGGTATTCGGTGCCCGGCGGGGCGGCACTATGCCGTTCGTCACGAGTGTCCGGCGCTATCGTCGGACGCATGGGAGACGGCGACGGCTGGGCCGACTGCGGGCAGGGCCACACGCACTGGGGGCGGTTCGGTGCCGCGGGCCTGCTGGCCTACCACCGCGACGGCGACGGCCAGGTGTGGATCCTGCTGCAGCAGCGCGCCTGGTGGGGGATCGGCGGCGGGACGTGGGGCATGTTCGGCGGCGCGCTGCACAGCCACGAGGACGCCGTCACCGGCGCGCTGCGGGAGACCTCCGAGGAGTGCACGCTCGACACCGGCGTGGTGAACGTGCACGGCACGAGCGTCGAGGACCACGGCGGCTGGTCGTTCACCTCCGTGATGGGGTCGCTGTCCGAGCGCGTCCGCGTGGACGCCGCGTCCAGGGAGACGCGCAGGGCCGAATGGGTGCGGCAGGAGGAGGTCACCGACCGCAAGCTGTTCGCGCCGTTCGCCCGGTCGTGGCCCCGCCTGCGGGACTCGATGACGACCCTCGTCCTCGTCGTGGACGCGGCGAACGTCGTGGGCGCCCGCGCCGACGGCTGGTGGAAGGACCGCGCCGGGGCGAACGCCCGGCTCCGCGACGACCTGAAGGCCCTCTCCGGCGGCGTGCGGGGCCTGCCCGGCGGGGTCGTGCCGTTCGACCGCTGCTTCCCCGAGGTCGTCCTGGTCGTGGAAGGCGCGGCGCGGCCGGTCGCGGACGAGCCCGCCGACGGGGTGGCCGTCGTGGCGGCGCCCGGCAGCGGCGACGACCGGATCGTGGAACTCGTCCAGGAGGCCCGGCCCGGCACCGCGCACCTGGTGGTCACGGCCGACCGGGAGCTGCGCGCCCGCTGCGAGGCCGCCGGCGCCGCCGTCACCGGGCCGCGCTGGCTCCTGGAACGCCTGTAGACCTCGACCAGACCCGGGGCTTAGACCTCGACGCGGTGGCCTGCGCCGCGGAGCGCCTCCGTCGCGTCCTTCAGGCGGTGCTCGGGGACGAGGACGAGGTCGGCGTGGTAGGTGGACACCACGAAGACCGGCACCCCCGCGTCGGCGAGCGGCTGCACGAGCGCGGCCAGCGTGCCGGGCACGTCCAGGCCGTCCGGCTCACCGTAGAAGCCGACCCAGCGCTCCGCCTCGGTGAACGGCGACGCCTCCCGCACGACGGTGAGGCCCTCCGGGGCGCGGATCAGCGCGACCCAGTCGTCGCCCTCGGGGAACGTCGATTGCGGCAGATGCTCGACCAGGAACTGGCCCGGAACGATGTGCAGGCGTTGCATGCGCCCACCCTATGACCGGGCGGGTCTGCGCGCGCGCCCCTATTCGGGCACCAGCCAGACCGCGCCCAGCGGCGGGACGCGCAGCACCGCGGACGCCGGCAGGCCGTGGCACGGCTCGCCGGACGCCTCGACGCGGCCCAGGTTGCCGACGCCGCTGCCGCCGTAGTCGTAGGAGTCGGTGTTGACGACCTCGCGCCAGCGGCCCGCGCGGGGCAGGCCGAGCCGGTAGTCCTCGTGCGGGTTCCCGGCGAAGTTCACGACGCATGCCAGGACCGGAGGCTCGCCGTCGGCGCGGGGCGTCCCGTAGCGCAGGTAGGAGAGGGTGTTGCCGCCCGCGTCGTTGCCGTCGATCCAGCGGAACCCCTCGTGGTCGCTGTCGCGCGTCCACAGCGCGGGCTCGGCGCGGTAGGCGCGGTTCAGGTCGCGGACGAGCTTTTGCAGCCCGAGGTGGTTGGCGCCCTCGGCGGCGTTCTCCAGCAGCCACCAGTCGAGCGGGCGCTCCTCCGCCCATTCGGCGCCCTGCCCGAACTCCTGGCCCATGAACAGCAGCTGCTTGCCGGGATGCGACCACATGTAGGCGAGCAGGGCGCGCAGCCCCGCGAACTGCTGCCAGGAGTCGCCCGGCATCTTGCTCAGCAGCGACCCCTTGCCGTGGACGACCTCGTCGTGCGACAGCGGCAGGACGTAGTTCTCCGAGAACGCGTACACCAGCGAGAACGTGATCTCGTTGTGGTGGTAGTGCCGGAACACGGGCTCGTGGCGCAGGTACTCGAGCGTGTCGTGCATCCAGCCCATGTTCCACTTGAACCCGAACCCGAGCCCGCCGAGGTGGGTCGGGCGGGACACGCCCGGCCACGCCGTGGACTCCTCGGCGATCGTCATGACGCCGGGGTTGCGCTTGTAGACCGTCGCGTTCATCTCCTGGAGGAAGGAGATGGCCTCCAGGTTCTCGCGGCCCCCGTAGATGTTCGGCGACCACTCGCCCTCGTTGCGCGAGTAGTCCAGGTACAGCATCGAGGCGACGGCGTCGACGCGCAGGCCGTCGATGTGGAACTCCTCCAGCCAGAACGACGCGTTCGCCACCAGGAAGTTGCGGACCTCCGCGCGGCCGTAGTTGAACACGAGCGTGCCCCAGTCGGGGTGCTCGCCGCGCGCCGGGTCGTCGTGCTCGTACAGCGCGGTGCCGTCGAACCGGGCCATCGCCCACTCGTCCTTGGGGAAGTGGGCCGGCACCCAGTCCATGATGACGCCGATACCGGCTTGGTGGAGCCGGTCGACGAGATGCCGGAAGTCGTCCGGGTTCCCGAACCGCGCCGTGGGCGCGTAGTAGGACGTCACCTGGTAGCCCCAGGACGGCCCGTAAGGATGCTCTGCGACGGGCAGCAGTTCGACGTGGGTGAACCCCATGTCGCGCACGTACTCGGTGAGTTCGTCGGCCAGTTCCTTGTACCCGAGCCCGGGGCGCCACGACCCGAGGTGCACCTCGTACACGCTCATCGGCTCGTGCAGCCAGTCGTGGTCCTTGCGGCCGTCCATCCATGCGCCGTCGCCCCATGTGTAGGACGAGGTGAACACGCGCGACGCCGTCGCCGGGGGGCGCTCCGTCCACCGCGCCATGGGGTCGGCCTTGGAGCGCCACACGCCGTCCGCGCCGAGGATCTCGTACTTGTAGCAGGTGCCGTCGCCGACGCCCGGGACGAACAGCTCCCAGATGCCGGTGGAGCCGAGCGACCGCATCGGGTGGCCGCGGCCGTCCCAGTGGTTGAAGTCGCCGACCACCCGCACGCCGCGCGCCGTCGGCGCCCACACCGCGAAACCCGTCCCGTGCACGGTGCCGAGCGCGGACGCGTAGGAGCGGGGCTGCGCGCCGAGCGCCCGCCACAGCTCCTCGTGCCGTCCCTCGCCGATCAGGTGCAGGTCGAGTTCGCCGAGCGTCGGCAGGTGCCGGTAGGGGTCGTCCTGGACCGTCTCGACGCCGTCCCCGTAGGTGACGGCGAGCCGGTAGTCGGGGACGGCCAGCGGCGCCGCGCGCTCGTCCTCGCCCGCGAGGGAGGCCCCCTTCGGCAGGGTGCCCTTGAACAGGCCCTGGTGGAAGTGGCGGAGGGGGTGCCGGTCGCCGTTCGGCAGGACGACCTCGACCTTCTCCGCCAGCGGGCGCAGCGCCCGCACGGTCACGCCGTCCCGGCCCGGATGCGCCCCGAGGACGCCGTGCGGATCGTGGTGGTCGCCGCCGACGAGCCGGTCGATCTCCGCGCGCGTCACCCGTGCCATGAGCTCATGGCCTCCCGTCACTGAGGTTTTACCCCTCTAGGAGTGCCCCGAGAAGCGGTGCTCTCACATGACCGGAGGACCTGTTTCCGCGAGCTTGACGTTCAAGATCGGCGATCGGCCGCGACCTGGCGGGCAGGTGCTCGCGGCCGCGAGCGCGGGCTTGCGGCCGCACGGGCGGCGCGACTCTGCGTCGTGGGGTCGCGCCGAATGCCGCCGCCCGTGCGGCCACGTTCCGTGGGGCGGCTCCCCGCCCGCCGCCCGCTACCGGGTCACGTCCACCTCGCCCCAGGGGTGACACCGACCCCGCCGCCCGAGGATCCACTCCTGTGTCACCTCAGCGACACAGGTACCTTGCGCACCGGAGCGCCCGGGCCCGGTCCGCCCCCGCTCGCGGACCGGGCCGCGCTGTTCCCCATGGCCTCCGGTCACCGGTCCCCGTGCCCTCCGTGCGCCTGTTCGACGAGCAGCCGGCGGAGCCCCTCCGAGTCGTCCGCCGCCACGGTCATCGCACATCCCGCCTGGAGTTCGGCGTCGGTGAGGTCGCCGATGCGGGTCGCGTACCAGCGGCCTGCGTCGCTGCGCCACACCTGCCAGCCCGGGAACTCCTCCTCGATGGCCGCCTTCAACACGTCGAAGTCGCCCATCAAGGTCGTCCCTTCCCCGAGGTCGTTCTTCTGTATACAAAAGTCTTACTCGGGCCAAGAGGTGTCAAGCTGTCCGTAAGCGGACCGTGCCCTCCCGGATAGCGCGTGGAAGGTATGGATGGCGGGGAGGGACGGACCAGGATCGAACGCCGACTCGAACATCGTTCGAACGCCGCGCGGGGCGCGCGCGGCGCAGAGTAGGGAGGTGACGCCGGTGCCGGACCGCCCCGCCTACCTGCGCATCGCCGACACGCTGCGGGAGGGGATCCGCGACGGCAGCCTCCCGCCGGGGACGCGGCTGCCGACCATGGCCGAGCTGTGCGAGATCCACGGCGTCTCCGAGATCGTCGTCCGGCAGGCGGTCGCGCTGCTGCGCGGCGAGGGGCTCGTCGAGACCCGCCGCGGCGGCGGCACCCTCGTCAGGGTCGTCCCGCCGGCGCGCCGCGTCGCGATGGACCGGTACCGCGCGGTGACCCGGCCCCTCGCGGTCCCGGAGACGACCTTCACCCGCGACCAGAAGATCGGCTGGGCGGACTACCGGCTCGACACGGAGTTCACCCGGGTGCGGGCCGACGGCGAGCTGGGCGCGCTGTTCGAGCTGCCGGCCGGCACCGAGCTGCTGCGCCGCCGGTTCGTCTTCTTCGCGCGCGGCGAGCCGCAGCAGATCTCCGTCAACTACCTGCCGTGGGACCTCGTCGGCGACACCCCGGTCGCCGACCCGGCCCGCGAGCCGTGGCCCGGCGGGACGCTCGCGCAGCTCGCCTACCTCGGGCACCCGGCCGTCCGGGTGGAGGAGGCCGTCCGCTCCCGGATGCCGACGCCGGAGGAGGCCGAGACCCTCCGCATGACCGGCGGCGTCCCCGTCCTCGGCATCACCCGCCGGCTGCTGGCGCACGCCGGCGTGATGGAGGTCTGCCGCGAGATCGTCCTGCCCGCCGACCGCGTCGTCCTCGACTATTCGATCGACCTGTGAACCCGGTTCGCGACCCGGGCTAGCCCGCCAGGCGGGCCAGGGAGCGCAGGGGCACGGGGAGCCAGGACGGCCGGTTGCTCGCCTCGTAGCGGACCTCGTAGACCGCCTTGTCGAACTCGAACGCCCGCACCAGCGCCTCGTGCGCGGCCGGGTCGGGGCCGCCCGCGGCGGCGTAGCCGGCGCAGAACGCCGCGCGGTTGCGCTCGGCCCAGGCGCGGGCGCGCACCTCCAGGGCCTCCGCGGTGCCGTCCGGCAGGCCGCCGTCGCGCGCGAGCAGGAACCGCGCCGCGTACTCGAAGGAGCGCAGCATCCCGGCGACGTCGCGCAGCGGGTGCGCGAAGGCGCGGCGCTCGCCCGGGGCGCGGGCCGGCTCGCCCTCGAAGTCCAGCAGCACCCAGCCCGCGTCGGTGCGCATGACCTGCCCGAGGTGGTAGTCGCCGTGGACGCGCTGGAACTCCATCTCGGACGCGTCGGCCGCGACCCGGTCGAACACCTCGCGGATCGCGTGCGCGTGCGGGCGCAGCTCCGGGACGGCGGCGGTGACCTGGTCGAGCTGCTCGTTCATCGCGAAGACGATGCCGCGCAGCGCCTCGGGCGGCGTCCGCACCACGCCGAACGCGGCGGCGAGGTCGCGGTGCACCTGCGCGGTGGCGGCGCCGAGCCGCTCGGCCTCGGCGGCGAAGTCGCCGCCGGCGTCGCCCGCGTCCCCGGCCGTGACCCCGCCCGCCGGTCCCGGCGGGGCGGGCTGCGCGAACCAGTCGCGGACGCTGGTGAGGGCGAGCTGCCAGCCGTCCGTCGCGGTGCGCAGGAACTCCGACAGCAGCGCGAGCGTCACCGGCTCCGCGCCGGGCTCGGCGGGGTCGCCGGGGTCGAGCTCGATCCAGCCGTGGACGGCGGCGATGTGCTCGCAGCCCTGGCGGGTGAGCGCGAGGTTGACCTCCAGGTCGGGGTTGACGCCGGGGGACAGCCGCCGGAAGAGCTTGCAGATGTAGGCGTCCCCGAAGATCAGCGAGGTGTTGCTCTGCTCGGCCGAGGCCGGCAGCCCCTCCAGGCCGGTGCGGACGCCGGTGCCGGGCGCGCGGCGGAACTGCAGCGGGCCGACGGCCGCCTCGCTCGCCATCAGGTCCAGCAGCACGCGGGTCAGGTCCGGGTCGTGGGCCGCGTCGTACACGTGCCCGGTGATCGGGGGGTGCCCGGCGGCCCGTCCGATCGCGGCGGCCCGCAGCCGGTCGGGCAGCTCGCGGCGGACGCCGAGCAGGAGCTGGTAGCGGTCGGTGGTGCCGTTCTGGCGGACGTCGAGGACGAGGTGGTGCAGGGCGGGGTCGCCGGTGCGCAGTTCGGTGGCGGTGCCGATGGACAGTTCGTCGATGGGGCCGTCCTTGCCGCCGAACCACCGCTGCCTGGGCAGCCAGTCGGACAGGAGCCGAACGAGGGAATGGTCGGGCGGCGGCACGGCTACATCACCCCTTCTCCCGGTTCGCGCTCGGCGGGCGGCGGCGGGAGCAGGAACCAGTAGAAGCCGTGCCCGGGGAGCGTCAGCAGGTAGGGCAGGTCGCCGATGGCCGGGAACTGGACGCCGCCCATGCACTCGATCGGTGCGGAGCCCCGGAACCGCCGCAGGTCGAGCTCGACCGGCTGCGGGAAGCGGGACAGGTTGTTCACGCAGAGGACGGTGTCCATGCCGCCCCACTGGTTGGTGTCCGACCCGTCGATCTCGCGGGTGAAGGCGAGGACGGAGGGGTTGGAGGCGGAGAGTTCGACGTAGGAGCCGACGCCGAAGACGGGGTGGCGCTGCCGGATCTCGATCATTTTGCGGGTCCAGTGCAGCAGGGAGCCGGGGTTGTTGGCCTGGGCTTCGACGTTGACGGCCTGGTAGCCGTAGATGGGGTCCATGATGACGGGGAGGTAGAGGCGGGCGGGGTCGCAGGTGGAGAAGCCGGCGTTGCGGTCGGGGGTCCATTGCATGGGGGTGCGGACGGCGTCGCGGTCGCCGAGCCAGATGTTGTCGCCCATGCCGATCTCGTCGCCGTAGTACAGGACGGGTGAGCCGGGGAGGGAGAGCAGGAGGGCGGTGAAGAGTTCGAGTTGGTTGCGGTCGTTGTCCAGGAGGGGGGCCAGGCGGCGGCGGATGCCGATGTTGGCTTTCATGCGGGGGTCTTTGGCGTATTCGGTGTACATGTAGTCGCGTTCTTCGTCGGTGACCATCTCCAGGGTGAGTTCGTCGTGGTTGCGCAGGAAGATTCCCCATTGGCAGGATTCGGGGATTTTGGGGGTCTGGGCCATGATCTCGGAGATGGGGTAGCGCTGTTCGCGGCGGACGGCCATGAAGATGCGGGGCATGACGGGGAAGTGGAAGGCCATGTGGCATTCGTCGCCGCCGGCGGCGGGGTCGCCGAAGTACTCGACGACGTCGGCGGGCCATTGGTTGGCTTCGGCGAGCAGGACGCGGTCGGGGTAGAGGCGGTCGACTTCGGCGCGGACGCGTTTGAGGTAGGTGTGGGTTTCGGGGAGGTTCTCGCAGTTGGTGCCTTCGCGGGCGTACAGGTAGGGGACGGCGTCGAGGCGGAATCCGTCGATGCCCAGGTCGAGCCAGAAGCGCAGGTTCTCCAGCATGGCGTCCTGGACGTCGGGGTTGTCGTAGTTGAGGTCGGGTTGGTGGGTGAAGAAGCGGTGCCAGTAGTACTGGCCGCGGACGGGGTCGTAGGTCCAGTTGGACTGCTCGGTGTCGACGAAGATGATGCGGGCGTCGGGGTAGCCGGTGTCGTCGTCGGCCCACATGTAGAAGTCGCCGAAGGGGCCGTCGGGGTCGGTGCGGGAGGCCTGGAACCAGGGGTGCTGGTCGGAGGTGTGGTTCATCACCAGGTCCGCGATCACCCGGATACCGCGCGCGTGCGCTTCCTCCACCAGTTCCACGAAATCCCCCAGCTCCCCGAAGTCGGGCAGGATCCGCGTGTACTCGGCGATGTCGTAGCCGCCGTCTTTGAGCGGTGACTGGTAGATGGGCAGCAGCCACAGGCAGTCGATGCCGAGCCATTGCAGGTGGTCGAGTCTGGAGATGAGGCCGCGCAGGTCGCCGTAGCCGTCGTTGTTGGAATCGGCGAACCCCCGCACCGACACCTCGTAGAACACCGCCGTCTTGAACCAGTGCGGATCGCGCGGCGTCTCGGGGCTGAACGCGTCCGGAACCGGTTCCGAGGAGGCGGGGACGGTCTCCAGGGGGACGTCCGGGACGGGTTCGTCCCGCGGCACGGCGCCCGGTGCCGGGCCCGGCACGGCACCCGGCCGCGCCGGGGGGTCTGGCTCGTGGGGTCCGCTCAACTCTCGCTGCTCCCGAACGTCAGGACGTGGGCGGGACGGGTCTGGGGGTCCAGGTAGACGTAGTTGGACTGGGTCCAGGTGTAGGTGGCGCCGTCGAGTTGGTCGGTGACGGTGTGGGGCCGGTGGGGGTCGTCGGGGAGGCCGAGGGCGGGGAGGTCGAGGTGGACGGTGGCTTCGCGGGGTTGGTGGGGGTTGAGGTTGACGATCACCAGGACCACGTCGTGGAGGTGGCGTTTGGAGAAGGCGAGGAGTTCGGGTTGGTCGATGTGGTGGAAGTGGAGGTTGCGGAGTTGCTGGAGGGCGGGGTGGGTGTTGCGGAGTGTGTTGAGTTGGGTGATGAGGGGGGCGATGGTGGTGCCGGTGCGGTCGGCGGTGTCCCAGTCGCGGGGGCGGTACTGGTATTTCTCGGAGTCGCGGTATTCCTCGCTGCCGGGGCGGACGGGGGTGTTCTCGCAGAGTTCGTAGCCGCTGTAGATGCCCCAGGTGGGGGAGAGGAGGGCGGCGAGGACGGCGCGGATCTCGAAGGCGGGGCGGCCGCCGTGCTGGAGGTATTGGTTGAGGATGTCGGGGGTGTTGGTGAACAGGTTGGGGCGCATGTGGGCGGCGGCGGGGCCGGTGAGTTCGGTGAGGTAGGTGGTGAGTTCGTCGGCGGTGTTGCGCCAGGTGAAGTAGGTGTAGGACTGGTGGAAGCCGATTTTGGCGAGGGTGTGCATCATGGCGGGGCGGGTGAAGGCTTCGGCGAGGAAGAGGACGTCGGGGTCGGTGGTGTGGATGTCGGCCAGGAGGCGTTCCCAGAACGCGGCGGGTTTGGTGTGGGGGTTGTCGACGCGGAAGATGCGGACGCCGTGGTCCATCCAGTGGTGGAGGATGCGTTTGATCTCGGTGTAGAGGCCGTCGGGGTCGGTGTCGAAGTTGAGGGGGTAGATGTCCTGGTATTTCTTGGGCGGGTTCTCGGCGTGGGCGATGGTGCCGTCGGCGCGGTGGGTGAACCATTCGGGGTGCTGGTGGACCCAGGGGTGGTCGGGGGAGCATTGCAACGCCAGGTCCAGGGCGATTTCGAGGCCGTGGTCGCCGGCGTGGGCGACGAAGGCGTCGAAGTCGTCGAGGGTGCCCAGGTCGGGGTGGACGGTGTCGTGGCCGCCGTCGGGTGAGCCGATGGCCCAGGGGGAGCCGGGGTCGTAGGGGCCGGCGTCCAGGGTGTTGTTGGGTCCTTTGCGGTACGTGGTCCCGATCGGGTGGATCGGTGGGAGGTAGACGACGTCGAAGCCCATGTCGGCGATCGCGGGGAGCCGTTTCATCGCGGTGCGGAACGTCCCCGACGTCGGCCCCCGGCGTCCCATGGGGTCGAAGGTGGCGCCCTCAGACCGGGGGAAGAATTCGTACCAGGCGCCGTAGAGGGCGCGTTGGCGGTGCACGACCAGGGGGTACCAGTCCGACACCGTCAGCAGATCCCGCAGCGGATGCTGCTCCAGCACGACGGCGACATCGGGGTCGGCGGCGGCCTCCATCCGGTCGGTGACCGGGACGGTCTCGTCCCCGAGGCACTTCGCCAGCCGGTCCAGCGTCGGGCGGTCCTTGCTGGGGACGGCCTCCGCCGCACGCTGGAACAGCAGGGCGCCCTCGGTGAGCATGAGTTCGACGTCCTGGCCGCGGGGCACCTTGATCTGCGCGTCGTGCCACCAGTGCGCGATCGGGTCGCCCCACGCCTCCACCCGGAACGACCACGACCCCAACTCCGTCGGCGTCACCAGCGCCGACCACCGGTCCAGCCCCGCACCGACCTCGGCCATCCGCTCACCCGGCAGCTCCTCGCCGCCCGGCGTGCGCAGCACCACCGCCGCGCCCAGCCGCTCGTGCCCCTCCCGGAACACCGTCGCCGACACCTCGACCGTCTCACCCACCACGGCCTTCGCCGGCCACCGGCCGCACCCCACCACCGGCGACACGTCCAGAATCGGAATGCGACCAAGCCTCGGAATTCCGGTCATATGGGATGTTCCGGACTCGACGTGCATGTCTCCCCCCTACCCGAGCGGGACTTCTCTCCCCCCTACCCGAGCGGGACTTCCGAAACGTCCCATGCCCGCGACGCCGGACCTACCGCCGAGTAGTTTGGGATAACTTTACGTGCTCTTCCGAACCCGGTCCGTGACCGTCCGAACGGGCGAAAGTCCCAACGCCGCCGGGGGTTTTCGCGGCCCAGGCGGGTACCGGGCCATCGAACCGCGCGCCGGCGGCCCGATCCCCGCCGTCGCGCCCAGCCGATCCCAGCGCTTAGCGTGGTGTTGTGTGAAGGCAATCCGACGTTTCACGGTCCGCACCGTCCTTCCCGAGCCGCTCCGGCAGCTCGAGGAACTGGTCCTCAACCTGCGCTGGTCCTGGCACCACGAGACGCTCGACCTGTTCCGCGCCGTGGACCCCGCGCTCTGGAAGGCCGTCCACCACGACCCGGTCCGGCTGCTCGGCGAGGTCGCCCCGGAGCGGCTGGAGCGCCTCGCCGAGGACCGGCGGTTCCTGCGCCGCCTGCAGGACACCGCCGAGGACCTGCGCGAGTACCTCACCGCGCCGCGCTGGTACCAGAGCCGCGCGGAGGGCGACGGCGGCCCGGCCTGCATCGCCTACTTCTCGCCCGAGTACGGCATCACCGCCGCGCTGCCGCAGTACTCCGGCGGGCTCGGCATCCTCGCCGGCGACCACCTGAAGACGGCGAGCGACCTCGGCGTCCCCATCCTCGGGGTCGGGCTGCTGTACCGGCACGGCTACTTCTCCCAGTCGCTGTCCCCGGACGGCTGGCAGCTGGAGCGCTACCCGCCGATCGACCCCAACGGCCTCCCGCTGACCCTGCTCCGCGAGCGCGACGGGACGCCGGTGCACGTGGCCATCGGCCTCCCCAAGGGGCACGCCCTGCGCGCGCAGGTGTGGATCGCGCGCGTCGGACGCGTCCCGCAGCTGCTCCTGGACTCCGATGTCGAGGACAACGACCAGGCGGCCCGCGACGTCACCGACCGGCTGTACGGCGGGGGCGGCGACCACCGGCTGCTGCAGGAGATGCTGCTCGGCATCGGCGGCGTCCGCGCGATCCGCGCGTACTGCCGCATCACCGGCCACCCGGCGCCCGAGGTGTTCCACACCAACGAGGGCCACGCCGGGTTCCTCGGCCTGGAGCGCATCCGCGAGCTGGCGTCGGAGGACGGGCTGACGTTCGACGAGGCCCTGGAGGCGACGCGCGCCGGCACCGTCTTCACCACGCACACGCCCGTCCCCGCCGGCATCGACCGGTTCCCCCGCGAGCTGATCGGCCGCTACTTCGGCGGCGCCAACGAGGAGGGGCAGGTCCCCGTCGACCGGATCCTCGCGCTCGGCAGCGAGGACTACCCCGGCGGCGACCGCACCGTGTTCAACATGGCCGTGATGGGGATGCGGCTCGCGCAGCGCGTCAACGGCGTCAGCGAGCTGCACGGGCGCGTCAGCCGGGAGATGTTCGGCGGCCTGTGGGGCGGGTTCGACCTCGCCGAGGTCCCGGTCGGATCCATCACCAACGGGGTGCACGCCGGGACGTGGGTGGCGCGCGAGGTGCTGGAGTTCACCGCCCGCGAGCTGCCGTCGGTGATGGAGAGCGGCCGCGGCTGGGAGGGCGTCCGCGCTGTCTCCGAGCCCGAGATCTGGCGGATGCGCGCCCTGCTGCGCCGCCGGCTCGTGCTGGACGCGCGGCGCCGGCTCCGCGCGTCGTGGCGGCAGCGCGGCGCCAGCGAGGCCGAGGTCTCCTGGATCGACGACGCCCTCGACCCCGACGTCCTGACGATCGGGTTCGCGCGCCGCGTCCCGTCCTACAAGCGGCTCACGCTGATGATGACCGACCCGGACCGGCTCCGCTCGATCCTGCTGGACCCGGAGCGCCCCGTGCAGATCGTCATCGCCGGGAAGGCGCACCCGGCGGACGAGGGCGGCAAGCGCCTCATCCAGCAGATCGTGCGGTTCGCCGACTCCGAGGACGTCCGGCACCGCATCGTGTTCCTGCCCGACTACGACATCGCGCTCGGGCAGCTGATGGTGCAGGGCTGCG
The DNA here is from genome assembly GCF_013364275.1 of Actinomadura sp. NAK00032. Lineage (NCBI taxonomy): Bacteria > Bacillati > Actinomycetota > Actinomycetes > Streptosporangiales > Thermomonosporaceae > Actinomadura > Actinomadura sp. NAK00032. The sequence continues at coordinate 2,537,751 of NZ_CP054932.1, forward strand.
ACGTGTGGATGAACAACCCGCTGCGCCCGCTGGAGGCGAGCGGCACGTCCGGGATGAAGGCGGCGCTGAACGGCGGGCTGAACCTGTCCATCCTGGACGGCTGGTGGGACGAGTGGTACGACGGCCAGAACGGCTGGGCCATCCCGTCCGCCGACGGCCTGTCGGCCCCCGACCGGCGCGACGAGCTGGAGGCCGCCGCGCTGTACGAGCTGATCGAGGACCACGTGTCCGTCACGTTCTACGACCGGGACGGCGCCGGGCTGCCGCGCCGCTGGCTGGAGATGGTCAAGCACACCATCGCCACGCTCGGCCCGAAGGTCCTCGCGACCCGGATGCTGCGCGAGTACGTCGAGGGCCTCTACGCCCCGGCCGCCGCGTCCGAGCGGGCGATGGTCGCCGGCGACTACGCGGGCGCGCGGGAGCTGGCGGCGTGGAAGCAGCGGGTCCGCAAGGCGTGGCCGGGCGTCGCCGTCGAGCACGTCGAGTCCAACGGGGCCGAGAGCCCGCAGGTCGGCGCGCGGCTCGCGGTGCGGGTCGTGGTGGACCTCGGCGGCCTCGACCCCGGCGACGTCGCCGTGGAGGTCGCCTACGGCCGGGTCGACGACGCCGACACGCTCGTCGAGCCGTCCTACCTGGAGCTCGCGGAGGCCGGGCCGGCCGAGAACGGGCGGCGCCGCTACGCCGGCGAGGTCCCCCTCGGGCGCAGCGGCGCGTTCGGCTACAGCGTCCGGGTGGTGCCGAGCCACCCGCTGCTGTCGGGACGGGCGGAACTGGGCCTCGTCGCCCTCCCGCCCGCCCCGCAGGGCATGACGAACGGAGACCTGCGCTAAGCCTCTGCGTCTTCCTCGTCCTCCGCCTCGTCCTCGTCGTCGTCCGGTGGGTCGGCCGTCTGCCAGGTCGCGACGACGAGCGGGAGGAGCACGTGCGTCGCCAGCATGGCGAACAGGATGAGGAACAGCGCCGCGCCGGGGATCTGCGACTCGCGGCCCTCGGTGTCGACGGCGCTCGTGACGATCAGCACGGCGGCCAGCACGAACGTGGTCGCCCGGTGCGCGGTCGCGTACGCGCGGAGCCGCGCGAGGAGCTGCCGCTCGTCGAGTTCGTCCTCCCGCTTGGAGGTGAGGCCCCGCGTCACCGCCATCAGCTGCCCCGCGAGCGGGAACCCGACCACCACCAGGACCCCGAGGATCACGAAGTTCGCGATCATGGCGGTGTCGCTCGGCGCCAGCACCCACGAGACGGCGGCGTCCACCCAGAACAATCCGAGCGTGACCGCGCCCGCCCCCGCCAGCACCCGGCGGGGCCGCCGCCGCGCGTAGCGGGCGGGCAGCCGGCTCTCCAACTGCTCGTCGAGGGCCGCGAGGCGGGCCGCGCGCTTGTGCCGGTACCGCTCGCGCCACCCGGAGGAGCGCCTGGTCATGATGTGCCTCCGATTCGGGGGAAGGGTTTCAGGGAGAAGACGACCTCGACCGGCACCTCGAAGTACTCGGCGATGCGCAGGGCCAGGTGCAGGCTGGGGCTGTACTCGCCCCGCTCCAGGTAGCCGACCGTCTGGTAGTGGACGCCCAGCGCGGCGGCCAGGTCGCGGCGCGAGACGCCGCGCTCGGCCCTCAGCACCGGGATCCGGTTGTAGACGGTCTCCTTGTCGGCGGACACCGCGCCAGTCTTCCGGATCACGGCCGGTCCCTCCGCATCACGGGCGAGACCGGCGACCGCCGGGTCACAGCGCGCCCTGGGCGGCGCGCCGCTCGCGGCGCTCGGCCACCCGGGCGCCGGACTCGCGCCGCGTCGCGCGCAGCAGCACCCACGGCGCCAGCAGCAGCCCGGCGGCGGCCCAGGCCCCGAGGACGGCGGCGGTCTCCGGCAGCCGCCACGTCCCGCCGATCTCGGCGGCCGCCATCGCGTCCGGCAGGAACACCGCCCGCAGCCCGAGCCCCTGCCAGTACAGCGGGAAGAACTGCGCGGCGGTCTGCACGGCCTCCGGCAGCCGCGCCACCGGGAACATCACCCCGGAGACGACCACGAGCGCCATCACCGGCAGCGACAGGATGCTCGCGGCGTTGCGCGGGCCGGGCAGCAGCGCCCCGAGGGCCGCGCCGACCGGGACGACCGACAGCGTGCCGAGCGCGAGCACCCAGGCCAGGGTCAGCCAGTCGGCCGGTGCGGCCGGCAGCCGGAGCCCGGCGACCGCCGCGCCCGCGACCAGCATCAGCAGCACGTACCCGGCGATCTGCAGCAGCACCGACACCGCGCGCCCGACCAGGTAGGCCGACGGCCCGCCGGGCACCGTGCGCAGCCGCAGCAGCGTCCCCTCCTCGCGGTCGGCGGCGATGCCCATCGGCAGGTTCAGCAGCGCCGCGGAGAACACCGAGAACGCGATGAACCCCGCCGTCATCAGGACGGCCTGGGACTCCCCGGTGCCCTCCACGACGTTGCCGCCCTGCCAGCGGACCAGCAGCACGTACACCCCGACCGTGCCGACCAGCGCGGACGCCAGCTCCTTGCGGCTGCTCAGGAACTGGACGTGCTCCGTCCAGCCGCGGCGCAGCCCGATCCTCATCGCCCGCATGCCCGGCGCGCTCATCACGCGGCCTCCTTCCGTGACACGAGATCGAGATAGCTCTGCTCCAGCGACGGCCGCCGGATCTCCAGGCCCGGGACCGGCCCGCCGAACCGCCGGTGCAGGTCGAACGCCAGCCCGGACGGGTCGGACGTCCGCTCGGCGCGCCGCGTCCCGTCCTCCAGCCAGCGCACCTCCGATGCCGCCTGCACCACCGACGCCAGCCCGGACGGGGTACCGCAGACGCGGACCTCGCCGTCGACGAGGATCGCGATCCGGTCGGCGAGCCGCTCCGCCTCGGCGAGGTCGTGCGTCGTGAGCAGCACGGTCATGCCCTCCTCCCGCGCGAGCCGCTCGACCAGGCCGTGGAACTCCCGGCGCGCTTCCGGGTCGAAGCCGGCGGTCGGCTCGTCCAGGAACAGCAGCTCGGGGCGGCCCACGATGCCGAGCGCGATGTCGAGCCGCCGCCGCTGGCCGCCCGACAATCGCCCGACCGCCTGCCCGGCCTGCGCGGTGAGGCCCATGGCGGCCAGCAGCTCGTCCGGGTCGCGCGGCCGCGGGTAGAACGCGGCGATGTGCGCCAGCAGCGGCCGCACGCGCCAGCGCGGGTGGTCCTGCCAGTCCTGCAGGACGATGCCGAGCCGCGCCCGCCACGCGTCCCCGCCCGTCCCGGGGTCGGTGCCGAGCACCGCGGCCTCCCCGGCCGAACGGCGCCGGAACCCCTCCAGGATCTCGATCGTGGTGGTCTTCCCGGCACCATTCGGCCCGAGCAGGGCCACTACCTCGCCGGCGCCGACCTCCAGGTCGACGCCGCGCAGCACCTCGGTGCGGCCGTAGCGCATACGCAGGTCCCGCGCCCGGATCACCGGCTCGCTCATCTGACGCGCACCCCCCATACGGGAACTTGGATCATCCACCCGACTCCTACTTCTATTGATAGTAGAAGTACTACATCCCATCGCAGTCTCGCAAGCAGACGGACCGTCACAAGCGGAAGGACCCTGGCAGGATGGACATGTGCGACTGGCGAAACCACGCGAGCGCCCGGTCCCGTGGACTCCGGGCACGCGCTCGGCGAACGCGCTCCTGGCCGGCGGCTTGTTCGCGGTCACGGCCGCGCTGACGCTCGTATCGATCCAGACGGGCGCGTCCACGCGGATGCCCGTCTACGGCTGGGCGCTGATGGCGGTCGCGTGCGGCGCGCTCTACTTCCGCCTGAGCCACCCGGTCGCGGTCGCCGTCGTCACGTTCTTCGCGTGCGGCGCCTACTACCCGCTGGTGGAACCGGACGGCCCGCTCGTGGTCGCCTTCGTGCTCGCGCTCTACACGGCGGCGGCCGAAGGGCACCTCGTGGCGTCCTCCGCGCTCGCGGCGGTCTCGATCGCCGGCTCCGTGGCCGCCGACCGGCACGACGACATCAACCACCTCGCCGACGCGGCGTCCTTCCTGCTCGCCGGCTGGTTCGTCGCCGTCGTCGCGATCGGCGGCGTCGTCCGCAACCGCCGCGCCTACCTGCGCGAGGCCGAGGAGCGCGCCCGGGTCGCCGAGCGCGGCCGGGAGGCCGAGGCCCGCCGCCGCGCCGTCGAGGAGCGGCTGCGCATCGCCCGCGAACTGCACGACGTCCTCGGCCACAACATCTCCCTGATCAACGTGCAGGCCGCCGCCGCGCTGCACGGACTGCGCCGCGAGCCCGAGCGCGCCGAGGAGGCCCTCACCGCCATCAAGAAGGCGAGCAAGGAGACGCTCCGCGAGATGCGCGCCACCCTCGGCGTCCTCCGCCAGGTCGACGAGGCCGCGCCCGTCGCGCCCGCCCCGGGCCTCGCCCGGCTGGACGAACTGACCGGCGGCATCGCCGCCGCCGGCCTGACGATCCGCACCGAGACCGAGGGCGAGCCGCGCCCCCTGCCCGCCGAGGCCGACCTCGCCGCGTACCGGATCGTCCAGGAGGCCCTCACCAACGTGACCCGGCACAGCGCCGCGTCCACCGCCGTCGTCCGCGTCGCCTACGCCGGCGCGCACGTGACCGTCACCGTGCAGGACGACGGGCAGCAGGCACCGGACGCGTCGTCCGAGGACGGCAGCGGCATCCGCGGGATGCGCGACCGCGCCGAGTCGCTCGGCGGCAGCCTGGAGGCCGGCCCCGCCCCGGACGGCGGCTTCACCGTCCGCGCCCGGCTCCCGCTCTAGCCCGCGCCGGCCACGGTCAGTCGGAGGTGTCGTCCTGGGTGGCCAGCGCCTCGTAGGCGGGAGCCAGGACGTCGGGGAGGGAGCGCCGTCGGATCTTGATCGGCGGCGGTGCGGCCACCTGGAGGACGAAGCCGTGCGGGACCGGGGGCGCGGGCGGTCGGTCGCGCAGGCGCGCCAGGCCGGACGGAGGCGTCCAGAACCCGGCGGCCGTGAGCGGTTCGTCCGCGACGTCGAGCGGGTCGGGTGCGGCGGCGGCGCCGCGCCGCAGGCCGGCGAGGAGCCGGTCGCGGCCCCGGCCGTTCCACCGCAGGATGAGGAACGGGTCGTCGTCGAACGCCTCCGCGAGCAGGTACAGGACGGCGGCGGCGTGCTTGCACGGGTCGCCCCAGTCGGGGCAGTCGCACATGAGGTGCAGGTCGGACGCCGAGCCGGGGAAGAGCGCGAGGCCGAGCTCGGCGAACACCCACTCGATCTCCGGCGGCATCTCCCCGGCCAGCAGCCGGGCCCGGAACACCGCGCGGGACGCCAGCTCCCGCTCGACGGCCCGCCAGTCCGCCTCGTCGATCGCGTCGATGCCGAGCGCGACCTCGTAGGGCTCGGGCGCCGAGCCGTGCACCTTCGCGGTGACCTCGTACGGCTCGACGCGCAGGTCGAACACGCTGCCCTTGCGGGCGTAGGTGCGGCCGCGCTGGAGGCGGCCCTTGTCGGCGAACGACTCGACGAGGTCGATGAAGCGCCGCGACCACCACTCGGTGCCGATCGAGCCGCGCTTGGTGCGGGCCCTGATGCCCTCGACGCCCCCGGCACCGCGCACGTCGTCGTCCATCAGTCGCTCACCGCCTCGGGGGACAGCCGCAGCACGTCGCGGAGCTCGGCGACCGACAGCTCGGTGAGCCAGTCCTCACCGGTGCCGACGATCGACTCGGCGAGGGCCTTCTTGCGCTCGATCATCTCGTCGACGCGCTCCTCCATCGTGCCGACGCAGATGAACTTGCGGACCTGGACGTTGCGCGTCTGGCCGATGCGGAACGCGCGGTCGGTGGCCTGGTCCTCGACGGCGGGGTTCCACCAGCGGTCGACGTGCACGACGTGGTTCGCCGCGGTCAGGGTCAGGCCCGTCCCGGCGGCCTTGAGGGACAGCAGGAACACCGCCGGCTCGGGATCGCCCTGGAAGTGCTGGACGAGGTCGTCGCGGGCCTGCTTGGACGTCCCGCCGTGCAGCCACAGGACGGGGCGCTCGAGGCGCGCGGCGAGGTAGGGCTGGAGCATCGAGCCGAACTCGGCGTACTGGGTGAAGACCAGGGCCTTCTCGCCCTGCTCCAGGACCTCGGCGCAGATCTCCTCCAGGCGCTGCAGCTTCCCGGAGCGGCCGGGGAGGCGCGAGCCGTCCTTCAGCAGCTGCGCCGGGTGGTTGCAGACCTGCTTGAGCTTCGCCATCGTCGCGAGGACGAGCCCGCGCCGCTGCTTCTCGTCGGCCTCGGCGATCTGCTGGAGCATGTCGTCCACCGTCGCCCGGTACAGCGACGCCTGCTCGGTGGTGAGGTTGCAGTAGACCTTGATCTCCTGCTTCTCCGGCAGGTCGGAGATGATCGACTTATCGGTCTTCAGACGGCGCAGCACGAACGGCTGAGTGGCCCGCTTCAGCGCCAGCGCCGCCTGCTCGTCGCCCTCCCGCTCGATCGGGATCGCGAACCGCCGCCGGAACTCGGCGCGCGGCCCGAGCAGCCCCGGGTTCGCGAACTCCATGATCGACCACAGCTCGGTCAGGTGGTTCTCGACCGGGGTACCGGTGAGCGCGATCCGGGTGCGCGCCGGGATGCTCCGCACGGCCCGCGCCTGCCGCGTCGCACTGTTCTTGAGCGCCTGCGCCTCGTCGCAGATCACCCGCTCCCACGCGACGGCGGCGAGCATCTCCGCGTCCCGCGCGGCCGTCCCGTAGGTGGTCAGCACCAGATCGGCCCCCGCGACGGCCTCGACGAGGTCGTCCCCGCGATGCCGCCCCGCCCCGTGGTGGACGTGGACGCGCAACTTGGGCGTGAACCGCGCCGCCTCCCGCTGCCAGTTCCCCACCAGCGACATCGGCAGGATCGCGAGCGTCGGCCCCGGGCGGGCGCCGTCCTCGCGCTCGTGCACGAGCAGCGACAGCACGGAGATCGTTTTACCGAGCCCCATGTCGTCGGCGAGCAGCGCGCCCAGCCCCAGGTCGTTCATGAAGGTCAGCCAGGCGAGGCCCCGCTCCTGGTAGGGGCGGAGCTCGGCGTCCAGCTCGTCCGGGGTGCGCATGGGGGTGAGGCGGCGGTCGGCCTCGCCGGAGAGCAGGTCGCCGAGCGGGCCGGCCGCGTCGACCTCGGTGAGGGGGAGGGCGTCGTCGCCCGCGTGGACGATCGCGCGGATCGCCTCGGCGGCGGTCATCCGGCCCCGGCGCGGGTGGCGCAGGAAGTCGAGGGCCGCTTCGAGCTGCCGCTCGTCCAGCTCCACCCACTGGCCGCGCAGGCGGACGAGCGGGGTCTTGAGGCGGGCCAGCTCCTCCAGCTCGGCCTCGTCGATGCTCGCGTCGCCGATGGCGAGGTCCCAGCGGAAGTCGACCATGCCCTTCAGGTCGAAGCCGGAGGGCGCGGCGGCGCCGGCGGACGCCTCCGGGTCCTCGGTGCGGGTGGTCAGCTTCATGCCGAGCTTCGCCTTGCCCGCCCACTGGGGGAGCAGGACGCCGAAACCGGCGGCGGCGAGCATCGGCGCCGCCTGCCGCAGGAAGCGGAACGCGCCTGCGGTGTCGAGGACCAGCTCGGCCGGTGCGGCGCCGTTCAGCGCGGGCGCCATGTCGGGGAACAGGCGCAGCGCCCGGCCGAGGCCGCCGAGGAGGGTCTCCTCCGCGTCGGGGATCGAGGTGGCCTCGCCGTCCCAGACCAGGGCGGCCGGGACGTAGAGGCTGGGGTCGTCGGTGCCCTGGAGCGCGAACTCGACCCGCCAGGAGTCGGCGTCCGCTTCGTCGCGACCGGCCGGCTCGCCGAACTCCTGCTGGTCGCCGAACTCCGCCGCGCCCGGCTCGGCGAGGCGGAAGCAGACGCGCAGCGGGCCGGACGGGCGGCGCGCGGCGGCGGCCCACGCGTCCAGCTCGGCGATCAGGTCGGCGGGGTCGTCGCGGGGCTCGCGGGCGACGGCGGCGGACGGCCCGGTCAGCGCCATCACCCAGCGCTCGGCGAGCGGCAGCCGGTCGGGCTCCTTGCGCCGCGACACCAGCAGCGGGTGCGGCACCACCCCCCGGACGGCCGTGTCGACCAGCCCGGACAGCGCCTCCCGCAGCACCTCGGCGGCGGGGCGCCCGCCGTCGGCCGCGCGGCACGCGGCGGGCATGGCGCGCACGAGGTCGCGGAAGCGGGCGGGGTCGTCGATCACCGGGCGCCACCGGGCCACGAGGTCGCCGTCCTCGCGCAGCAGGGCGGGCAGCACGTGGCCGCGCCCGGCGAGGTGGACGGCCTCGTCCGCGAGCAGGCACAGGAACCGCAGGTCGCTGCCGGGGACGACGTCGCCGCTGTGCTCGGCGGCCTGGAGCAGCGCCATCGCGGGGAACGGTTCGAGGACGAGCGCGGGCACCCGCCACGGCCGCAGCTCCGGCTCGTCCCGCACCGGCTCGGGGCCCAGCTCGGCCGAGGGCAGCGGGTGGTCGCCGCGGGTCGGCAGCGTCATCGCCAGCTCGACGCGGAACCCCGTGCGGACGAGCGGCTCGTACGACGTCCCGGTGAAGTCGCAGGTCGCGAAGGGGTGGACGTCCGGTGACGGCTCGTACGGGCCGGTGCGCTCGGCCCACAGGCAGAGCGCACCGCCATGCCAGGTGGCGTGGGCGACGAGCATGGTCACCGAAGCTACCAGCAGCCTCCGACAGCACTACCCGTCACAACCGCCGCACCCGTCGCTGGCTAGGCTCGGGGACGTTCACCGCCGGATGCGCAGGAGGGTCGCCGTGGGCGAGTTCGTACGGGTCGAGATCGAGGACGGGGTCGCGACGATCAGGCTGGACCGGCCGAAGATGAACGCCCTGAACGCCCAGATGCAGCGGGAGCTGATCGAGGCGGCGCGGCAGGTGTCCGAGGACGCCGAGGCCGGCGCGGTCGTGCTGTACGGCGGGGAGAAGGTGTTCGCGGCCGGGGCGGACATCAAGGAGATGGCGCCCATGTCGTACGCGGAGATGTCGGGCGCGCCGTCCCGGCTCCTGCAGGACTTCACCCGGGAGCTGGCCGCGATCCCGAAGCCGGTCATCGCCGCGATCACCGGGTACGCGCTCGGCGGCGGGCTGGAGGTCGCGCTGACCGCCGACTTCCGGGTCGCGGGCGAGGGCGCGAAGGTCGGGCAGCCGGAGATCCAGCTCGGCATCATCCCCGGCGCGGGCGGCACGCAGCGGCTGTCCCGCCTCGTCGGCCCGTCCCGCGCGAAGGACCTGATCTTCTCCGGACGGCACGTCGAGGCGGCCGAGGCGCTCGCGATGGGCCTGGTCGACCGGGTCGTGCCGGACGCCGACGTCTACACGGCCGCGAAGGAGTGGGCGGCGACGTTCGCCGGCGGCCCGGCGATCGCGCTGCGCGCCGCCAAGCAGGCCGTCGACCGGGGTCTGGAGGCCGACCTCGACACCGGCCTGGAGATCGAGCGGGCGCAGTTCGCCGCCCTGTTCGCCACCGACGACCAGGCGAACGGCATGAAGAGCTTCATGGAGGAAGGCCCCGGCAAAGCGAAGTTCACCGGCCGCTGAGCATGCGCTCCTGCGCGTCCAGCACCTCGTCGGCGTAGTCCTCGGTCCACCGGCCCAGGGCGTACAGGGGCTTCAGCATCCCCCGCCCGGGGCCGGTCAGCTCGTACTCGACGCGCGGTGGTGCCTCCGCGTAGCGGCGCCGCGTCACGAGCCCGTTCTGTTCGAGGCGGCGGAGCGTCTCGGTCAGCACCTTGTGGCTGATGCCGCCGATCCGGTCCCGCAGGTGGCCCGGGCGGAGCGGGCCGTCGCGCAGCGTCCAGAGCACGACGCCCGTCCACGTGCCGGACAGGAGGTCGAGGGCCATCCGGGTCTGGCAGTCCGCGGCGAACCCGCCGTCGTTGAGAAAAGCCGCTGTGTTCATGGTGTCGTCCGGCATTCTGCCCCTCCCGTTACGCACCAGTTGGTGCCGAACGGACCGCTTAGCGTCCCGTCCGACGGTAATCGAGCGGGAGGTCATCATGCGGATCGGAGTGCTGGGCGCGGGGAACATGGCGGACGCGCTGGCGACGCAGTGGGCGCGCAAGGGCCATGAGGTGCGGATCGGGGCGCGCACGCCCGCGAAGGCGGTGGCGCTGGCGGAGCGGATCGGGCACGGTGCGGCCGGCGGCACCCTGCGGGAGGCGGCCGAGCACGGTGGTGTGCTGCTGCTCGCCGTGTGGCACGAGGGCGTGGAGGACGTCCTGCGCGCGGCGGGCCCGCTGGACGGGCGGGTGCTGATCGACTGCACCAACCCGATGGAGCCGCCGTTCGAGCGGCTCAAGACGGAGGGCGGCCCCTCGGCGGCTAGGCGGATCGCGGACGCGACCGGCGCGCGGGTCGTCAAGGCGTTCAATCTGTGCCACGAGAGCGTGTGGCGGATGGAGCCGCCGGAGTTCGGCGGGCGGCCCCTCGGCGTGCCGCTGTGCGGGGACGACGCGGAGGCGCTCGCCGCGGTCAGGGCGCTCGTCGCGGATCTCGGCTGCGTGCCGATGGACGGCGGGGGCCTGGAGCGGGCGGGGCTGCTGGAGGCGGCGGCCGCGTTCGTGGTCGGGCTGTTGGTCGCGGGCGAGGACCCGTCCGCGATGCTGCCGCCGCCCGCGCACGCCGGCGGCGACCCGCGCCGCACCTCGGTATGTGAGGGTTAAACCGTTACTTCTGTTTTCGAGTGTGCTGCCGGGAGCGGTGGGGTTCCGTCGATAGCATCGGCCGCCATGCGACACGCCTACCGAACCGCGCTCGTGACGGGCGCGTCCAGCGGCATCGGGGAGAGCTTCGCGCGCCTGCTGGCCGGCCGCGGCACCGACCTGGTGGTCGTGGCGCGCCGGGCCGAGCTGCTGGACGGGCTGGCCCGCGAGCTGGTCGAGCGGTACCGGGTCGCGGTGGAGGTGGTGGCCGCCGACCTCACCGACCCCGCGCAGCGCGCCGAGGTCGAGGGGCGGCTGCGCGCCGACCCGGTCGAGCTGCTGGTGAACAACGCCGGGTACGGCGCTTTTGGAGCGTTCGCGGAACTGCCGCTGGACGATCATCTGGCGCAGATCGAGCTGAACGTCACCGCGCTCGTCCGGCTCACGCACGCTGCGCTGCCGGGGATGGTCGAGCGCGGCCGGGGCGGGGTGCTGAACGTCGCCTCGATGTCGGGGTTCGCGCCGTCGCCCGGCAGCGCCACCTACGGGGCCACCAAGGCGTACGTGGCGTCGTTCTCGGAGAGCCTGCACTCGGAGGTGTCGGGCAAGGGCGTGCACGTGACGGCGCTGTGCCCCGGCTTCACCCGCACGGAGGACGACGTCCCCGCCAACCTGCTGTGGCTGCGCCGCGACGACGTGGCGCGCGCGGGCCTGGACGCGGTGGCCGCCGGGCGCGCGCTGTGCGTTCCCGGCATGCAGTACAAGGCGGCCATGCCGGCGCTGAAGCTCGTGCCGAGACCGCTGCTCAGGGCGGCCGTGAACCGCATGTGGCAGCAGGCCGCCGACACGCGCTGACGCCGTCCCGCCTCGCCGCTGACGCCGCCGCCGGTTTGCTCAGGTCTACAAAAGTTGCCGGGGGTTGATTGTGGCGGTGCTGACTTGACGGGGGTCACGGCGAGTGGCGACGATCGAACCTACGCTTGAGTAGGTTGTGTACGGCCTGCTGGGCGCCCCGATCGAGCCGCGGACGCGGCCCCGCGTCCGGCAAGTCCACCTCGTCCCAGCGAAGGAACCGCATGTCCGTGACCCCCGAAGAGAAGTTCCAGACCGGCATCCTCCACGACCTCGAGCCGGTGGTCGAGACGGAACTGAACCGGCACCTCTCGATGGCCAAGGAATGGTTCCCGCACCAGTACGTCCCGTGGAGCCAGGGCCGCGACTACGACGGGCTGCTGGACGGCGAGCCCTGGTCGCTGGAGCAGTCGAAGCTGAGCGTCGAGGCGCGCGAGTCGCTGATCGTCAACCTGCTCACCGAGGACAACCTCCCCGGTTACCACCGCGCCATCGCCACCGTCTACGGCCGCGAGGGCGCCTGGGGGACCTGGGTCAACCGCTGGACGGCCGAGGAGAACCGGCACGGCATCGTCCTGCGCGACTACCTCACCGTGACCCGCGCGGTCGACCCGGTCGCGCTGGAGCGCGCCCGCATGCACCACATGGAGGCCGGCTACGAGGCCGACCACGGCGACTCGATCCTGCACGGCACGGCGTACGTGTCGTTCCAGGAGCTGGCCACCCGCGTGTCGCACCGCAACACCGGCAAGGCGTCCGGCGACCCCGTCTGCGAGCAGATGATGGCCCGCATCGCCGCCGACGAGAACCTGCACATGATCTTCTACCGGAACCTGATGGCCGCCGCGCTGGAGGCTGCCCCGAACGAGACGATGCGGGCGATCACCGACGTGGTGAAGGGCTTCCAGATGCCCGGTCACAGCATCGACGGCTTCCTGCGCAAGTCCGTGATCATCGCCAACGCCGGCATCTACGACCTGCGGCTGCACCACGACGACGTGCTCGTCCCCGTGCTGCGCAAGTGGGGCGTGTTCGACCGCACCGACCTGTCCGGCGAGGGCGAGAAGGCCCGCGAGGAGCTGGCTGAGTTCCTGGACCAGCTCGACGCCGCCGCCACCAAGTTCGAGACCCGCCGCGAGGAGCGCCGCGCCCGCCAGGCCGCCCGCAGGGGCTGAGCCGGCCCGCGCCGCGGTTCGCGGGAACGCGGCCCCCGTTCCCGGCGTCAAAGCATGCATGGGGACGCATCGGCGACTGGGCGGGTATCGGTTGCTGGACGAGATCGGCCGGGGGAGCACGGCCGTGGTCTACCTCGCCATGGACTCCGAGGGCCGCGAGGTCGCGGTCAAGGAGCTGATACCCGAGCTGACGGGGGTGGCGGAGGCGATCGACCGGCTGGCACGGGAGATGCGGGCGCAGGCGCGGGTGCGCAGCGCCCACGTCGCCCGGCTGCTGGACGGGGCGATCACCGCGGAGCGGCCGCACGTGGTCATGCAGTACGTGCCGGGCTGCCCGCTGAACGACCTGATCGCGGCGTACGGGCCGCTGCGCGGCGACCGGCTCGCCCGGTTCGCGCGCCGGCTGGCGCTCGCGCTCGGCGACGTCCACGACGCGGGCGTGCTGCACCGCGACGTGTCGCCGGGCAACGTCATCGTGCTGGGCGACCGGCCCACGCTGATCGACTTCGGGATCGCGCACGAGGCCGGCGCCGAGCAGCTCACCCGGCGCGGGATGGTCGTGGGGACGCCCGCCTACCTGGCCCCGGAGCTGATCGAGGGGGAGCGCGCCACCACCGCGTCGGACGTGTTCTCCTGGGCGGCGACCGTCGCGTACGCGGCGACGGGCCGCCCGCCGTTCGGGCGCGGGTCGCTGCACGGGGTGTGCTTCCGGATCCTGCGCGGCCACGCCGACCTGGACGGCGTCCCGGCCCCGGTGGCGGGGCTGCTGCGGGCGGCGCTGCTGCGCGACCCGTCCCGGCGCCCGTCCGCGCGCTGGCTCGCGGGCGCGCTCGCCGGGGAGCCCGCCGGGGGGCGCGCCCGGCGGGGCGGGCCGGTCACCGCCCGTGACGGGGTGGCCGCGTGACGCCGATGGGAACCGCCCGCCCGCGGCGGCGAGGGTAGGGTTTCGGAAACGATGAAGGGAGCCGTCACGTCCGGGGACCGAATCGGCCACTACAGCGTCCTGCAGACCCTCGGCGAAGGGGGCATGGGCGTCGTCTACCTCGGCGCCGACGCCGAGGGGCGCAACGTGGCCATCAAGGTGCTGCGGCCCGCGGTCGCGGGCGACGCCACGGCGCGCCGCCGGCTGGCCCGCGAGGTCGACTCGATGCGCCGGGTGCACAGCCCGCACGTCGCGGAGATCCTCGACGCCGACGTGACCGCCGACCAGCCCTACATCGTGACCCAGTACGTCCCCGGCCGGACGCTCGAAGAGGTCGTCGAGGACGCCGGGCCGATCTACGGGCCGGGGCTGCAGCGGCTCGGCGTCGGGCTGGCGGCGGCGCTGTCGGCGATCCACGGCGCCGGGATCGTGCACCGCGACATGAAGCCCGGCAACGTGATGCTCGTGGACGGCGAGCCCGTCGTCATCGACTTCGGCATCGCGCAGGCCGCCGACGCGACCCGGCTCACCGCGACCGGCATGGTCATCGGCACCCCCGGCTACCTCGCCCCGGAGATCATCGAGGGCGAGGACGCGGGCCCGCCGTCGGACGTGCACGCCTGGGCCGGGACCGTCGCCTACGCCGCCACCGGCCGGCCGCCGTTCGGCTCCGGCACCTTCGAGTCGATCTTCTACAAGATCATGCAGGGCACGCCGGACCTGGACGGCGTCCCGGACGCGATGCTGCCGGTGCTGCGGTCGGCGATGGCGCGGCACCCGGCCGAGCGCCCCACCGCCGTCAAGCTGGTGCAGCTCACCCGGCGGATCCACGTCGAGGCCACCATCACCGACCAGACCCGCGTCGACCGGCACTACCCGGCCCCGGCCGCGCCGCCGGACGGCACGTCCCTGGACGAGCCGGCGCCCGACCACTCCCGGATGTTCTCGATGCCGGTGACGGGGTCGCCGCCCGACACCTCCCAGGACGTCCCGGCGCCGCCGCCGCCCGCGACGACCCCCGGCGGCAACGCGCTGCCCGCGCCCGCGCCGGCGCCCGTCCCGGCGCAGCCCCGCGACTTCGTCGGCCAGCTGCCGCCCGCCGCGCCGCCGCCACCGCCGCCGGGCCCGCCGCCCGCGCAGTTCAAGGCGGGCGAGCAGTTCGGCGGACGCGGCTACGCCCCGCCCGACCCGTACGGCCAGAGCGGCGCGTACCCGCCCTACGCGCCGCCGCCCAACCAGCCCCACCAGCCGCCGAACCAGCCGCCGCCGAACCAGCCGCCACCGGGCGCACTGCAGCGCGGCGCGCCCTACGACGCGCAGACGCAGGACGCGCAGCGCCGCGTTGCCGACCAGGCCCGCGCCGACCGCGAGCGCGCCGACCGCGACCGCCGCAAGCCCTACGGCTGGTACCGGGTGCTCAGCTTCATCGTCCTGGTGGCGCTGCTGGCGTTCGCCAACATCGCGCCGCTGCTCGCCCTCGGCGTCGCCATCGGCGGCGTGTTCGTGCTGCGGGCGGCCGACAAGGCCGCCAAGGGCATGGAGGGCCGCCAGACCAGGCGCGGGCCGCGCTCCGGCGACGCCGTCGCCGCCGCGTTCCGCACGCCGCTGCACCTGCCGGGCGCGCTGATGTCCACGGTGCTGTGGACGTCGCTCAGCCTGCTGGCCGGGCTGATCATGCTCGCCGTGCTGATCTTCGCGCAGTCGGACATGACGGCGTCGAAGGCCATCGCGTACTCGTCCATGGCGGTGATCGGGCTGCTCTGCCTCGCGCCGGGCAGCGGCGCGCCCCGGCGGCAACTCGCCCGGATCTGGGGCGCGCTCCTGCCGCGCGCCGAGGCCGCCCTCGCCGGCGTCCTGGTGCTCGGCATCTTCGCCGGGGTGCTGGCCGGCCTGTCGCAGCGGCAGCCGCCCGACACCACGCCCCTGGACGGCATGAGCCAGAGCCTGGAGGGCCTGCGCGCCGACGTCCGCGACCTGGTCTCCAACATCCCCGGCATGTGACCCGCGGGCCCCACCCGGTACCGCTGACCTCGGCGGTCCCGGAAACCCCGGCGGCCCCCGAAGGACGGCGACCGACCCGGAGAGCCTGACGGACCCCGAATGATCTCGGCAGCCTGCGACGGGCCTCGACAGATCTTGATGCGTCGGTATGGTGGCGACCCTTATGAGCGGTGAGACGAGGCGAATGGAGCACATCGGCCCGTACCGGCTGCTGTCCGGGCTGGACGGCGGCGCGCCTGGCGCCGCCGGGGGCGTGCACCGGGGTGCTGGGCCGGATGGCCGTGATGTCGCGATCCGGCTGCTCCCGCCTGGTGCGGCCGTCGATATCGGGCGGATGCGCGAGGTGCTCAGCCCCTACGTGGTGGACGTCCTGGACGGTGAGCCCGCCGGGCCGCAGCCGTACGTCGTGTCCCGGTTCGTTCCGGGGCGGCCGCTGGCGGAGACGGTCGCGGAGCGCGGTCCGATGGCGGGGGACGCGCTGTGCCGCATGGCCGCCGGGCTGGCCAAGGCCCTCGCCGCCATCCACGCGACGGGCCTCGCGCACGGGGCGCTGGGTCCGGGGACCGTGCTCGTCGTGGACGACGCGCCGGTCGTCGTCGACTTCGCGCTGACCGCCGCCGACTCCGCGAGCGACGTCCGCGCGTGGGCCGCGACGGTGGTGTTCGCCGCCACCGGCCGGCAGGACGCCCCGGTCAGCGCGCTGCCGGACGTCCTGCGCGCGCTCGTCGAGGCCGCCGCGCATCCCGATCCGGGGATGCGCCCGGCGGCGGAGGACCTGGCGGAGGCGGCCTCCCGGCTCGACCTGCCCGCCGTCCCGGCGGCCCGTCCGGCGCCCGACGCGGCGCCGTTGCCGCCGGCGCCGACGCGGGTTCCGGAGGCGGCGCGGCGGGAGCCCGTGCGGGCGCACGAGGAGAAGGTGGCGCTGGGCTGGGCGCGGCTGCTCACCGCCATGGCCGTGGTGATCGCGGTCGCCGTCGTGGTCGTGGTGCCGGTCGCCGGCCTGGTGGCGTCGCTCGCCGCCGTGACGCTGCTGCGGCTCGCGGGCACCCCGGTGGGGACGTGGGCGAAGGGCTGGGCGGGGGCGTTCGGGCGGACGCTGCTGACCGTCCCGTACGCGGCGGCGGCCGCGGTCGCCGTCCCGGTCGTGCTCGTCGCGGCGGCGGCGGCCGGCGGGAGGATCGATTCGCTCACCGCCGCCGCGTTCGGCGCCGGGGCGGGGGCGGCGGTGCTGTGGACGGCGCCGGGCGTGCACGGCCCGCGCCGGCAGCTGATGCGGATGTTCCTGCCCGTCGCGCGGCGGCCCCGGACCATCGCCGGCGCCGTGCTCGGCCTCGGCGCGCTCGCCCTGGTCGCGGGGGTCGCGGCGCTGACGCTGACGCCGAGCTTCGCTCCGCTGTACGGGGCGCAGCAGTCGCTGGAGAGTTCGCTGGACCGGCTGCAGCACGCCGTCAACCGGTGGTGAGACGTGAAGTGCGTCACGTCCGGTTCGGAATGGGATTCGGCCCCTGAAACCCCCGTTCGCGTGGGTAAGGTCTCACGAACTGGGATTTGCCAGCAGGCTACTCGCTAGTAACATGGCGGGTGCACGGCCGAATCGGGGACCCGGCGCCGAAGCCGGTTCGGGTCTTTGGCAGGCTGTGACTTCGAAAGCGCACGTCCGCGTCGACCCGTCATGGGCGGCGCCCCTCTGCCGCTCTTCCAGCGGCCAACTGAGTGCAGGGAGGTCGGCCACCGGCCATGAACATCGTCGTCCTGGTGAAGCAGGTTCCCGATACGGAGAGCCCGCGCAAGCTGAAGTCCGATGACAGCACGCTCGACCGCGCGGCGGCGGACGGGGTCATCAACGAACTCGATGAGTACGCGATCGAAGAGGCGCTGCGCATCAAGGAGGCCCACGGCGGCGAGGTGACCGTCCTGACCATGGGTCCCGGCAAGGCCACCGACTCGATCCGCAAGTCCCTGGCCATGGGCGCCGACAAGGCCGTGCACCTCGTGGACGACGGCCTCGCCGGCTCCGACGCGCTGCAGACCTCGTACGCCCTCCAGCAGGTCCTCGGCCGCACCGGGTTCGACCTGGTGATCCTCGGCTCGGAGTCCACCGACGCGCGCACCGGCGTCCTCGCCGCGATGCTCGCCGAGCGGCTCGGCGTCGCGCAGGTCTCGCTCGCCAACAAGGTCGAGATCGACGGGTCGGCCATCAAGGCGCAGCGGCAGACCGACTACGGCTTCGACCGGGTCGAGGCGAGCCTGCCCGCGGTCGTCAGCGTCGTCGAGAAGATCAACGAGCCGCGCTACCCCTCGTTCAAGGGGATCATGGCGGCCAAGAAGAAGCCGGTCGAGACGCTCGGCCTGGGCGACGCCGGCATCGACGCGGCCCAGGTGGGCCTGGCGAACGCCGCGACCGAGGTGGTCGACTTCGCCGAGGCGCCGCCGCGCGCCAAGGGCGAGATCGTCACCGACGAGGGCGACGGCGGCGTGAAGATCGCCGAGTTCCTCGCGTCGAAGAAGTTCGTCTGACCGGGGAAGGGGATTAGAGACCAATGGCTGAGATTCTCGTCCTCGTCGACCATGTCGACGGTGAGGTCAAGAAGGTCGCGCTCGAACTGCTGACGCTGGCCAACCGGCTCGGCGAGGCCGCCGCGGTATGGGTGGGCCCGGGCTATGAGAACGCCAAGGACAAGCTCGGCGAGTACGGCGCCGGCAAGGTCTACGTGGCCGCCGACGAGGAGCTGACCTCCTACGTCGTCGCCCCGAAGGCCGCGCTGCTCGCCCAGCTCGTGGCCGACAAGTCGCCCGCGGCCGTGCTGGTCGCCGCGACCGGCGAGGGCAAGGAGGTCGCGGGCCGCCTCGCGGTCAAGACCGGCTCCGGCGTGCTCACCGACGTCGTGGACGTCACCGACGGCTTCGTCGCCGAGCACTCCATCTTCGGCGGCGGCATCATCGCGCACGCCAAGGTGAAGACCGGCACGCCGATCATCGCGGTCCGGCCGAACTCCGTCGCCCCCGAGGCGGCCCCGGCCACTCCGGCCGAGGAGCAGGTGTCGGTCGCGCTGTCGGACGCCGACAAGGGCGCGAAGATCGTGGAGAAGGTCGTCCAGGAGAAGGGCGAGCGCCCGGACCTGACCGAGGCCGCGATCGTCGTCTCCGGCGGCCGCGGCGTCGGCGGCGCCGAGAACTTCTCGATCATCGAGGGGCTGGCCGACTCGCTCGGCGGCGCCGTCGGCGCGTCCCGCGCCGCGACGGACGCCGGCTGGTACCCGCACTCGTTCCAGGTCGGCCAGACCGGCAAGACCGTGTCGCCGCAGCTCTACATCGCGGTCGGCATCTCCGGCGCCATCCAGCACCGGGCCGGCATGCAGACCTCGAAGACCATCGTCGCCATCAACAAGGACCCCGAGGCGCCGATCTTCGAGCTCGTCGACTACGGCATCGTGGGCGACCTCTTCCAGGTCGCGCCGCAGCTCACCGAGGAGATCACCAAGCGCAAGTGATCGCCCCGCGATCGGCCCCGGCGGCGCCCGCCGCCGGGGCCTTCGGCGTTCAGGAGCGCGCGGGCGACGGGTACGGGACGGCCTTCAGCAGCGCGGGCTTGAGCATCTCGCCCACCTCGCCGTACGGGACGACCGTGTCCTGCAGCCCGCACGCCGACGCGTAGCCCAGGATCGCCCCGTAGAACGCCACGCGGACGCCCTTCGGCGTGAGGGCCATGGTGACGGAGCCCTCGTTGACGAACTTGGACGGGTTGTCGGTGCCGCGCTCGACCACCGTCCCGCCCGGGGTGCTCTGGCCGCTCCAGCAGTACACGCCGTCGGGCAGATGCGCCTTGATCTTGCCGTCCAGCGGCTGGAGGCCCTGCTCGGTCGGGACGCGGAACAGGCCGGGCGCGGTGTAGGCGGCGCCCGTCCCGAGGTCGACGGTGACCGCCTGCGATTGGTCCCAGCCCGTCCCGCGGTCGCCTTGCAGGCTGACGGTGTACCAGACCGACAGCAGCCGGTCGTTGCGCAGCAGGATCTGCGGTTTCACCACATCGGTGTAGGCGCCGCGGCCGATGTCCTTCAGGCCGTTGACGGTCTTCGTCCAGCGCTGTTCGAGCGGCGCCCGCAGCGCTGCGTTGATCTTGCGGGCGACCCCGGGCTCCCCGCCGGTGACCCGCACGAGCTGCCCCTGGACCCGCAACGTGGCCCCGTTCCCGATGGCCCGCTGGGGTTCGCTGAGCGCGGCCAGCCGCGTCACGATCGGCTTCGGCGCCTCGTCGGCCGTGGCCACGTACACCGCCGCGCCGCCGCCTACCGCCACGGCGGCGGCCCCGCCCGCGACGGCCGCCGCGCCCTTCGCGCCGAGCGCGCCGAGCACCCCCTGACCCGCGCCGGCACCGCCCGCACTGGCACCGCCCGCTCCGGCCGCGCCCGCGCCACCCGCGCCGCCCGCCGCTCCGGCCGCGCCAGCCCCCGCCCCGGCGGCCCCGGCCCCGGCGCCGGCCGCGCCGCCTGAGCCGAGCCCCATCGCGGTGAGCGGGAAGAGCATCGACAGCGCGGCGGCGGTGCCCGCGAGCGTCCGGACGCCGTGCCCCTCCCAGCCGGCCCCGTACGCGTCCGCCGCGACGGCCTCCAGTTCGGCGACGAACGCCGCCGCGCCCATCGGGCGGTCCCACGGGTTCTTGGCCAGCCCGCGCCCGATCAGCGGGCGGAGCGGCTCGGGGACGTCCTCCACCGGGACCGGGGCGGTGAGGTGGCGCCCCATCAGGCCGACGTGGTCCTCGGCGGTGTAGGGCCGGCGCCCCGTCACGCACTCGAAGAAGACGCACGCCGCCGCGTAGACGTCGGTCGCGGGGGAGGCGGGCTCGTCCCGCCACTGCTCGGGCGCCATGTAGACGGGCGTGCCCGACCGCCCGGCCGCGCCCGCATCCACCGCGATGCCGAAGTCGATCAGCTTGCTCAGCCCGTCGCCGCGCACGATCACGTTCGCGGGCTTGTAGTCGCGGTGGACGATCCCGAGGTCGTGCGCGGCGGCGAGGCCCAGCAGCGAGCCCTTCAGCACCGCCAGGGCCGCCTCCGGCCGCAGCGGCCCCCGCTCGGCGAGCACCGCCTTGAGGGACGCCCCGTCCACCGCCTCCATCACGATGGCCGCGCCGTCCGGCCTCTCGACCAGGCCGAACAGCTGCGCGACGAACGGGTTGCGGAGCCGGCTCAGCAGCTCGGCCTCGCCGCGGAACCGCTCCCGGAACTCCGCGTCCCCGGAGAGCGACTCCCCGAGGTACTTGATCGCCGCGGGCCGTCCCGTCGCGTCGTGCCGCGCCAGCACCACCCGGCCCTGCGCGCCCTCCCCGAGCACGCGCAGCTCGCTGTACCCCGGAACCCGCCACCCCGCCATGGCCCGCCCCCATCACCCGAAACGACGCACCGCCGCAGCGGTTCCGATTGGGTTTATATCGGATCGCGCCCCGGGCCGCCCGGGATCAGGCGGCGATGGGCTCGGGCCGGGTCTCGCCGGTGTCGGCGGGGTCGGTCCGGGGAGCCGGCTCGGGTGCCGCGGCGGCCGTCGCGTCGATGCCGCTCCCGACCGGGACGAAGCGCGCCCCGGCGGCGATGAGCAGGGCGAGGACGACGACCGTGCCGACGCCGACGCGCAGCGAGGTGGCGTCCGACAGGAAGCCGACCACGACCGGGCCGAGCAGCAGCCCGCCGTAGCCCATCGCGCCGACCTGGGCGACGGCCGCGGCCGGGCGGTCCGGCGCTGCCGTCCCCGCCAGCGAGATCGTCGTGGGGACGACCGTGCAGACGACCAGCCCGGTCACGAAGAACCCGGCGATCGCGACGGCCGGGCCCGGCGCCAGCACGACGACCGCCATGCCGGCGGCGGTGCCGAGGCCCGCGCCGGTCAGCAGCCGGCGGGTGCCGACGCGCATCCGGACGCGGTCGCCGACGAGCCGCCCGAGCAGCATCGCCAGCTCGAACACCGGGTACCCGACGGCCGCGACGGCCTCCGTCGCGCCCAGCTCGTCGTGCAGGAGCAGGCCGCTCCAGTCGGCGATCGACCCCTCGGTCATGAACGCGATGAACCCGAGGATCCCGATCAGGTAGACCGCGGGCGGCAGGCGGCGCGCCCCGCGGCCCGTCCCGGACGCGGCGGGCGCCACCGGGTCGGGCAGGTAGGTGCGGCCGAGCGCGAGGCCCGCGGGCAGCGCCACCAGCGCGGCGGTCAGCACGGTCGCGGTGAAGCCGAGCCCGGCGGCGGCCGTCGCGACGCCGAACACCCCGCCGCTCATCGCGCCGACGCACCACCCGGCGTGCATGCCGCTCATGATGGACCGGCGGTACGCCCGCTCGACGACGCTGCCCTGCGCGTTCATCGCGATGTCGGTGATCCCGAACGTCATGCCGAACAGCGCGACGGCGCCGAGCAGCACCCCGTAGGTCGGCGCGAGCGCGACCGCCACGTAGGACAGCGCGGTCAGCGGCAGGGCCACGCGGAGCACCGTCCGGCTGCCCGCGCGCGCCATGACGCCGCGCAGCGCCTGCATGGCCGCGACGGCACCGAGCCCCCAGACGAGGACGACGATGCCGATCTCGCCCTCGGTCGTCCCGAACTTGGCGGCCAGCGCGGGCATGCGCGCCACCCACACTCCGGTCAGCAGGCCGGCCAGCGCGAAGGTCAGGAACGATCCGGTGCGGGCACGGAACAGCATGGTTCACCTCTTTCTCGGCTCGGTGGGGCGGGCGCCCCGGTGCTGCTCGCGCGGCACCGTCACGGCGGAACTCCGGACCGCGGGGCGGCCCGGAGTCAGCCGGGCGTCCCCGCACAGCGGGGCCGCCCGGTGGTTCGGGGTGGGGTGGTTCGGGGTGGGGCGGTGGACGGGGGAGTCAGGGGGCGGGTGCCCCCGTCATCGCTCCAGCAGGTCCAGCAGCCGCCGTTTCAGCGCTTCGAGCTGCGCGGCGTCGTACAGCTCGGGATCATGGCTCACCACTTCCCAGAGGCCCTCGGCCGCGAGCCGGACGACCAGCGCGGCGCCCGGGTCCCGGTCCTCGCCGGGGTCGCGGCCGTGCCAGCGGCGCATCGCCTCGTTCAGCGGCTCGGCCTGCTCCGGGTCGGCCGCGGCGGCCGTGATGGCCGACCAGCGCCGGTAGGCGCGGGCCTCCCCGGTGAGGATCTCGAACGTGGCCTCGACGTAGGCGCGGGTGTAGGCGCTCGGCACGCCGCCCGCGTAGGTGTCGACGTAGGCGGCGATCAGGTCGTCGAACTCCTCGATGACCCGCGCCACCATGGCCCGGACGAGCGCGTCCTTGGTGGGGAAGTGGTAGAGCAGCCCTCCCTTGCTGACGCCGGCGCGGTCGGCGACCGCGGTGAGCGTCAGCGCCTGCGTGCCCTGCTCGGAGAGCACGGCCTCGGCGGCGTCCAGAAGGGCTTCTTTCGTCATGGTCCTCCTACTGTACCGGCTGGACGGTACAGACGCTGAACCGGCCCTCCCCGGCGGCTATTCCCGCCCTCGCGCGCAACGGCACGGGCACCGGCGGGGAACAGGACCGGCGCGGATAATGTTGACCGCGTGGTGACCTACCTCGACCATGCGGCGACGACCCCGATGCTGCCCGAGGCCGTCGAGGCGATGACGGCGGAGTTGCGCGAGCTGGGGAACCCGTCCTCCCTGCACGCGGTGGGACGGCGCGCCCGCCGCGTCGTCGAGGAGTCCCGCGAGATCATCGCCGAGGCGTTCGACGCCCGGCCGAGCGAGGTCGTGTTCACCTCGGGCGGCACCGAGGCCGACAACCTCGCGGTCAAAGGCCTGTTCTGGGCCCGCCGTGCCGCCGATCCCGCCCGCACCCGCGTGCTGGCGGGCGCCGTGGAGCACCACGCCGTCATGGACGCGGTGCAGTGGCTCGCCGACCACGAGGGCGCCAAGGTCGAGTGGCTCCCGGTGGACGGGCTGGGCCGCGTCCGCCCCGAGACGCTCCGCGAGGCGCTCGGATCCGGCGACGACGTGGCGCTCACCACCGTGATGTGGGCCAACAACGAGGTCGGGACGGTCCAGCCGGTCGCCGCCCTGGCCGCCGCCGCCCGCGAGCGCGGCGTCCCCCTGCACACCGACGCGGTCCAGGCCGCCGGGCAGCTGCCCGTCGGGTTCGCGGCGAGCGGCGCGCAGGCCCTGACCATTACCGGCCACAAGCTCGGCGGGCCGATCGGCGTCGGCGCGCTGCTGCTCGCCAAGCCCAAAGAGCCCGTCTTCCTGGACCCGGTGCCCCTGCTGCACGGCGGCGGACAGGAGCGCGACGTCCGGTCCGGGACGCTCGACACCCCGGCCATCGCCGGGTTCGCCGCCGCCGTCCAGGCCACCGTCGCGCACCGGGAGGCCGAGGCGCGCCGCCTCACCGAGCTGCGCGACCGGCTGGTCGAGGCCGTCCGCGCCGCCGTGCCGGACGCGGTCCTGAACGGCGACCCCGCGGACCGCCTCCCCGGCAACGCCCACTTCTCCTTCCCCGGCTGCGAGGGCGACGCCCTGCTCATGCTGCTGGACGCGCGCGGCATCGCCTGCTCCACCGGGTCCGCGTGCTCGGCCGGCGTCTCCCAGCCGAGCCACGTCCTGCTCGCGATGGACGCGAGCACCGAGCGCGCCCGCGGCTCGCTGCGCTTCACCCTCGGCCACACCTCCACCGAGGCCGACGTGAAGGCGCTCGCCGACGCGATCGGCCCGGTGGTGGACCGGGCGCGCCGCGCCGGCCTCAGCTGACCGCAGACCGATCTGCCCTGGTTTGACCGTCTCTTGAACGGGGACGGCGTTGCCCGTGACGACGGACGTGAGCGACGGCATCAAGCAGGCGGCGGGACACCCCTGGTTCCACCACCTGTCCCGGGCGGGCCTGGCCTCCCGCGGACTCCTCTACCTCCTGATCGGCTGGCTCGCCCTCCAGGTGGCGTTCGGCGGCGGCGGGAAGGAGGCCGACCGCAAGGGCGCGCTGGAGGCGGTCGCCGGGAAGCCGGGCGGCCCGGTCGTCCTCGGGCTGATGGCGGCCGGGTTCGCCGCGCTCGCCCTCTGGCAGTTCGCCGAGGTCCTGTACGGGCGTCCCATGGCGGACGGCGACAAGCTCACCAAGCGGCTCGGGTCGGCGGGACGCGCCGTCGTGTACACGGCGGGCTGCGCGGCGACCCTGGCGTTCCTGCTCGGCCACCACGGCACGTCGAGCGACCGGCAGTCCAAGACCATCACGGCGCGGCTGATGGGCGAGCCCGGCGGCCGCTGGCTCGTCCTGGCCATCGCCATCGGGTTCGTGGTCTGGGGCGTCGTCGTGGTCGCCGGCGCCGTCCGCCGCGGCTTCCTGGACGAGCTGAAGACCGCCGAGATGGGCAGGGCGGCGCGGCGGCTCGTCCAGCCCCTCGGCATCGTCGGGAACGGCGCCCGCGGCCTGGTCGGCCTCGCCGCCGGCGCGTTCCTCGCCTACGCGGCCGCCACCTTCCAGCCGGAGAAGGCCCGCGGCCTCGACGGCACGCTGCGCGAGTTCGCCGCCACCCCCGCCGGCGCCTGGGGCCTCGCGGCCGTCGCCGCCGGCGTGCTCACCTTCGGCCTCTACTGCTTCTGCGAGGCCCGCTGGCGCAAGGTCGACGCCACCCGCCAGGGCTGGTAGGCGTTTCCGCCGCTCAGGGCTGGTAGGGCGCGAGGGCCTTCCAGCCGGGGTCGGCGGTGGAGGCGACCTTGGCCTTGCCCTCCGGCCAGCCCGCGGCGAGCTGGTCGAGCTCGGAGATGACGCCCGAGTCGGGGTCGGCGTACAGGTGGAAGACCCGCAGGCCGTCACCGGTCTCCCGGACCGCGAGGACCGCGCGGTCGCCGAGCTTGGCCAGCTTCTTCTCGAAGGAGCGCAGCGCGCCCGCCGACGGCTCGACCGGCAGCCGGTCGGGGTTGCTGTTGGCGTACGGGACGGTGATCGCCACGTGCAGGTCGCAGAGCGGGTAGTCCTGCCGGTGCAGCGGGAACCGGGCGCCGAGCCGGGCCGGGTGCCCGCGCGGGGTGCGGCCCTCGCCGCTCAGCCAGGCGGGCTCGGCGAACGGCTCGGCGACCTGCTCGACGACGGCGGGCAGCATCGCCGGCACCAGCGCGTCGATCGGCGCCTCCGTCGCGATCGCGACCTCGCCGATCCAGCGGGCCACGTCGTCCTCGCCGAGCGCCCAGTACAGGACGTTCAGCGCCACCTGGAGCTGCTGCTCCTCGGCGACGAACAGGAAGTCGGGGTGGTAGGCGGTGATGTGCACGCGGGCGCGGTCGGCGTCGGCGCGCATGCCCAGCCGGACGTACTCCAGGTCGAACTCGTGGTCGCCGAGGACGAGGTCCTGCGACAGCATCTCCGGGTCGGCCTGGCGCGCCGGATGGAAGCTCCAGCCGCCGGCCGCGGCACCGGAGGGCGCCGTGCGGGCCCACCGCTCGGTGAGGCCGCGCAGCTCCGGGTCGCCGCCGCCGGTCACGGTCAGCGACGGGCTCCGGTCGTCGGCGCCGCCGATCTCCCACTGCAGCCCGGAATGGATCTTGTGGACGCGGCGGGACAGCTCCTCGATCGTCTCGGCCGACAGCCCCTCGCCGGGCACGGCGGCCTCGGCCGCGTCGGGTTCGGGCCCGGCGGCCAGCGACGCCTCGATGGTGGGGCGGGCCTGCGCCCACCACTCCCAGAACTCGCTGATCGCGGGCGGTACGACGGTGGACGCCTCGCGCGGACGGCGGAAGATTCCCATAGCGGCCCCAATCGTACGCGGAAATGCGGACGGCGGACCGGGCCACGCCGCGTACCCTCGAAGGACTATGACTCTGCGCGTTCTCGCCGCCATGTCGGGCGGCGTCGACTCCGCCGTGGCCGCCGCCCGTGCCGCCGAGGCCGGGCACGACGTCACCGGCGTCCACATGGCCCTGTCCAGCAACCCGCAGTCCTACCGGACGGGCGCGCGCGGCTGCTGCACCCTGGAGGACTCCCGCGACGCCCGCCGCGCCGCCGACGTGATCGGCATCCCCTTCTACGTCTGGGACCTCGCCGAGCGGTTCCACCAGGACGTCGTCGAGGACTTCGTCAGCGAGTACGCCGCCGGCCGCACCCCGAACCCGTGCCTGCGCTGCAACGAGAAGATCAAGTTCGCCGCGCTGCTCGACCGCGCCATGGCGCTCGGCTTCGACGCCGTCTGCACCGGCCACTACGCCCGCCTGGAGGACGGCGTCCTGCGCCGCGGCGTCGACCCGGCCAAGGACCAGTCCTACGTGCTGGCCGTCTGCACGCCCGAGCAGCTCGCGCACGCGCTGTTCCCGCTCGGCGACACCTCCAAGGCCGACATCCGGCGCGAGGCGGAGCGGCGCGGTCTCCAGGTCGCCGACAAGCCCGACAGCCACGACATCTGCTTCATCGCCGACGGCGACACCCGCGGCTTCCTCGCCGAGCGGCTCGGCGCCCCCAAGGGGCCGATCGTCGACACCGACGGCAACGAGGTCGGCGAGCACGACGGCGCCTACGCGTACACGATCGGCCAGCGCAAGGGCCTGCGGCTCGGCACCCCGGCGCCGGACGGCCGCCCCCGCTACGTCCTCGACATCTCCCCGGTGACGAACACGGTGACCGTCGGGTCGCGCGAGCAGTTGGACGTCCGCGAGATCACCGGCGAGCGCGCCGTGTGGCTGGGCGACGCCCCGGACGGCCCCTTCGCCTGCCAGGTCCAGCTCCGCGCGCACGGCGAGGTCTACGACTGCACCGCCGAGCGGGACGGCGACGAGCTGCGCCTCACCCTCGCCGCCCCGGCGCGCGGCGTCGCGACCGGCCAGGCCGCCGTCCTCTACACCGGCGACCGCGTCCTCGCGTCCGCCACGATCGCCGACACCACCCGCGTCCCCGCCTGACACGGTTCGGGTACGCGGGCCGCAGCACCGCGGCGGGGTGCCGGGTGGCCTATCGTCGCGTGGACGGATCTTGGGAGGCGTGCTGTGGAGTTCGGTGTTTCGACGTTCGTGACCGATGAGGGGATCGGGCCGGCGGCGCTCGGGCGTGCGCTGGAGGAGCGCGGGCTCGGGTCGCTGTACCTGGCCGAGCACACGCACATCCCGGCGAAGCGGGAGACGCCGTGGCCCGGCGGGGCGGAGCTGCCCCGGATGTACTACCGGACGCTCGACCCGTTCGTGGCGCTGACCGCCGCGGCGGCGGCGACGGAGCGGCTGCGCGTCGGGACGGGCATCGCGCTGGTCGTCCAGCGCGACCCGATCGTGCTGGCGAAGGAGGTCGCGTCCCTCGACCTGGTCTCCGGCGGGCGGGCGGTGCTCGGCGTCGGCGCCGGCTGGAACCGGGAGGAGATGCGCAACCACGGCACCGACCCGAGGACGCGGATGCGGCTGCTCCGCGAGCGCGTGCTCGCCGTCAAGGAGCTGTGGACGCGGGACCGGGCCGAGTTCCACGGCGAGTTCGTCGACTTCGACCCGGTGTTCTCCTACCCCAAGCCCGTCCAGGACCCGCACCCGCCCGTGATGATCGGCGGGTC
Organism: Actinomadura sp. NAK00032; assembly: GCF_013364275.1. Lineage (NCBI taxonomy): Bacteria > Bacillati > Actinomycetota > Actinomycetes > Streptosporangiales > Thermomonosporaceae > Actinomadura > Actinomadura sp. NAK00032. Next base: position 2,565,778 of record NZ_CP054932.1, read on the forward strand.
CGGCCCGACGACGTTCGACCGGGTGGTCGAGTTCGGCGACGGCTGGATGCCGATCTACGGGCGCGGCACGGACACGCTGGCGGCGCGGATCGCCGAGCTGCGCGAGCGGGCGGGCCGCGCGGTGCCGGTCACGCTGTTCGGCGTGCCCGCGAAGGAGGAGGTCGTCGCCGAGCTGGCGGCCGCCGGCGTCGACGAGGTGCTGTTCAACCTCAGGACCGAGCCCGAGGACGTCACGCTCCGCCACCTCGACCGGCTCGCGGAGCTGGTCTGATCACGGCGCCGATAGGGTCGGGGACGTGACGACGAGCTACCCGTGGCAGGCGGGGACGGCGACCGGGGTGGGGTCGTATCCGGGGGAGGACCCGGCCGAGGCCCTGCGGGTCGTGCTCGGGGAGCTGCCCGAGCTGCCGCACCTGCCGGAGCTGCCCGCGCGCGGCCCCGGCGCCGACCTCACCGGCCGGACCGCCGGGCTGCTGATCGACATGCCGGTGCGGGTCGAGCCGTCCGGCTGGCGGTTCTCCGACCGGCCCGGCCGCGACACCCGCCGCGCCCTCGACCACCTGGCCCGCGACCTCGACGTCCTGGAGGAGGTCGCGGGCGGCCACGACGGGCCGTTCAAGATCCAGGTGTGCGGGCCGTGGACGCTGGCGTCCACGATCGAGCTGCGGCACGGCGACCGGGCGCTGAAGGACCCGGGCGCCGTCCGGGACCTGGCCGCCTCGCTCGCCGAGGGCGTCGCGGCGCACGTCGCGGACGTCCGGCGCCGGCTGCCCGCGGCGGAGATCGTCCTGCAGCTGGACGAGCCGGGGCTGCCCGCCGCGCTGGCCGGGACGGTCCCGACGGCCAGCGGCTTCTCGCGGCTGCGCGCCGTCGAGGAGGCCGTCGCCGAGGACGTCCTCCGCACGGTGATCGACGCGGCCGGCGCCTACCCGGTGGTGCACTGCTGCGCCCGGAACGTCCCGTACGGGCTGCTGCGCGGCGCCGGCGCGAAGGCGATCTCGGTCGACCTGCGCCTCGTGCCGAAGCACGACGACGACGCGGTGGGCGAGACGATCGACGCGGGGATCGGGCTGCTCCTCGGCACGGTGCCCGGTACCGACACCGCCCTGCCGTCCCTCCAGGCGACCGGGGAGCCGGTGCGGGACCTGTGGCGGCGGCTCGGCTTCCCGCCCGCGCGACTGGCCCGCCAGGTCGTGATCACTCCCGCCTGCGGCATGGCGGCCGCCTCCCCCCGCTACGTCCGCGCCGCCCTCAAACGCTGCCGCGACACCGCCCGGATGCTGTACGAAGCCGCCGACGAGTGAGTGCCCGCGGGGCGTTTCAGCGGTGGGTCGGCCGGGCGTTGAGAAGGTGGATGACCAGGGTGCGTCACGGGTCATAATGTCGGACGCGTTGGCGACAATGGGGGCATGACCATGAGCGATGGCGTTCCCGCGGAGGCACGGCAGCGGCACCTCGAGCTGAGCCGGGAGCTCGACGAGGCCAACTACAGGTACTACGTCCTCGACCAGCCGACGCTCACCGACGCCGAGTACGACGCGCGCATGCGGGAGATCGGCGCGCTGGAGGAGCGGCATCCCGAACTGGTCACCCCCGACTCGCCGACGCAGAAGGTCGGCGCGCCGATCACCACCGACTTCGCGACCGTCCGGCACCTGGAGCGGATGCAGAGCCTCGACAACGCGATGAGCGGCGACGAGCTGCTCGCGTGGGACGAGCGGGTCGTCAAGGAGGTCGGCACCGTCGCCGGCTACCTGTGCGAGCTGAAGATCGACGGGCTGGCGATCGCGCTGACCTACGAGGGCGGGCGGCTGACGCGGGGCGTCACCCGCGGCGACGGGCGCACCGGCGAGGACGTCACCAACAACATCCGCACGATCGCCGACATCCCTGACCGGCTGGCGGGGGAGGGCTGGCCGGACGTCCTGGAGGTGCGCGGCGAGGTCTTCCTGCCGGTCGAGGGGTTCGAGCAGGTCAACACGGCGCAGGTGGAGGCGGGCAAGGAGCCGTTCGCCAACCCGCGCAACGCGGCGGCGGGGTCGCTGCGGCAGAAGGACCCGCGGGTCACCGCGCACCGGCCGCTCGGCATGCTCGTCCACGGCTTCGGCGCCTGGCGCGGCGGGACGCAGCCGGAGAGCCAGTCGGGGGCGTACGAGCTGATGCGCGGCTGGGGGCTGCCGGTCAGCGACCGGTACAAGGTCGTCGGCGGGCTGGACGCCGTCCGCGAGTACATCGCCGGGTACGGCGAGCACCGGCACGACCCCGCCTACGAGATCGACGGCGTCGTGGTGAAGGTCGACGAGTTCTCGCTGCAGCGCCGGCTCGGGTCGACGAGCCGGGCGCCGCGCTGGGCGATCGCGTGGAAGTACCCGCCGGAGGAGGTCAACACCCGGCTCCTCGACATCAAGGTCGGCGTCGGGCGCACCGGGCGCATCACCCCGTACGGCGTGATGGAGCCGGTGAAGGTCGCGGGCTCCACCGTCGACCGGGCCACGCTGCACAACGCGGGCGAGGTCAAGCGCAAGGGCGTGCTGATCGGCGACACCGTGGTGCTGCGCAAGGCCGGCGACGTCATCCCCGAGATCGTCGCGCCGGTGACCGCGCTGCGGGACGGCTCGGAGCGCGAGTTCGAGATGCCGTCGCACTGCCCCGAGTGCGGCACCGAGCTGGCCTACGAGAAGGAGGGCGACGCCGACATCCGGTGCCCCAACGCGCGGTACTGCCCGGGGCAGCTGCGCGAGCGCCTGTACTTCGTGGCGAGCCGCAACGCGCTCGACGTCGAGGCGCTCGGCTACGTCGCGGCGACCGCGCTGACGCAGCCGCTGGAGCCGTCCGACCCGCCGGTGAGGAACGAGGGCGACCTGTTCCACCTGACGGTCGAGCAGCTGCTGCCGATCCGGAGCCTGGTGCTCGACCCCAAGACCGGCACGGCCAAGACCGACCCGAAGACCGGTGAGCCGAAGGTCGTGTCGTTCTTCGCCAACAAGGAGGGCGAGCCGAAGAAGACGGTCGACATCCTCTTCGAGGAGCTGGAGAAGGCCAAGCGGCAGCCGCTGTGGCGGGTGCTGGTGGCGCTGTCGATCCGGCACGTGGGGCCGTCGGCCGCGGGCGACCTGGCCCGCGAGATGCGCTCGATGGACGCGATCGCGGCCGCGACCGAGGAGGAGCTGGCGGCGGTCGACGGCGTCGGGCCGACGATCGCGGCCTCGATCAAGAAGTGGTTCGCGGTCGACTGGCACCGGGAGATCGTCGACAAGTGGCGGGCCGCGGGCGTGCGGATGGAGGACGAGCGCGCCGCGGGCCCGCGCCCGCTGGAGGGCGTCACCGTGGTGATCACCGGTTCGCTGGTGGAGTACAGCCGGGACTCGGCGACCGAGGCGGTGCAGCGGCTCGGCGGCAAGGTGTCGGGTTCGGTGTCGAAGAAAACCGGCTTCGTGGTCGTGGGCGACAATCCGGGGTCGAAATACGACAAAGCCGTCAAGCTGGGCGTGCCGGTCCTAGCGGAGGACGGCTTCCGTGTGCTGCTCGCCGACGGGCCAGATGCGGCCAAAAACGTAACTTTGCGCGCCGACGAATAACGCGGTGTGGTCACGGGGGTCCGACCAGGGTCGCGTTACTCAGGGGTACACTACGATCACCCAACGGTGAGCGGCGGGTGTGATACGGCATAACGGAACGTACGCAATCGGTTTCGCGAAGTTGACCAAAGGCCGTACCCTCCCACTCATCACGACCTACACCTGAATCTCCGGACGTAACACCCGGGAGGCGTCCCCCGGGAGCGGAGACGCCCGGTGCCGGGGGCCGGCCCCCCGAACCTCCCCCCGAGGATGTGATGAAGGACCCGAACAATACGCGGAACACGGCACCGCGCCGCGGCTCCCCGTTGTGGATCTACTTCGTCGTGGTCGTCCTGCTCGGCTGCGCGGCCGGCGGGGCGGCGTTCTCCGGGCTGAGCGCCGCCGACCTGGACGCACTCCTCGGCACGCCCGTGTTCTGGATCCTCGGCTGCTTCATCATCTTCGGCGAGATGCGCCCGATCATCACGCCGGGCTCCACCGAGAACAACGGCGCCACCACCTCCACCACGTTCTCGTTCGCGGCGCTGCTGTACGCCGGGCTGCCCATCGCCGCCGCGCTCCAGGCCGTCGCCGTCATCACCTGCGGCATCTTCCGCGGCCGCACCCCGCACCGGATCGCCTTCAACGCCGCGCAGTACACCCTCAGCCTCGCCGCCGCGCAGCTCGTCCTCGCGCTGTCGGGCAACCTCGCGACCCCGTCCAGCCTGTGGGTGCCGCAGGGGTCCGACCTGCCCGCGATCGCCCTCGCCGGCGCCGTGTACTTCGTCTGCAACGACACCCTCGTCGGCTCCGCCGTCGCCCTGCACGAGCGGGTCTCGCTGGTGAAGGCGCTCCGCTTCGACCTCGGCTACCAGATCCTGGTGCACCTGGCGCTGCTCGGGCTGGCCCCGCTGATGGTCGTCGCGATGGACCGGTCCGCCCTGTTCGTGCCGCTGATCGTGCTGCCGTTCATCGCCGTCTACATGAACGCCTCGGTCTCCGTCCGGCGCGAGCACCAGGCGCTGCACGACGGGCTGACCGGGCTGCCCAACCGCAAGCTGCTGATCGTCCGCACCGAGGAGGCGCTCGCCGAGGCGCGCGGCGCCAGGAGCCGCGGCGCCGAGCGGCACGGCGCCCGCGGGCGCGGCGCGGAGCGGCACCGCCCCGGCCGGCTCGGGTCCCGGCGCCGCAGGCCCGCCGACCCGCCGGACCACCGCGCCGGGCTGTTCCTGCTCGACCTCGACCGCTTCAAGGAGGTCAACGACACCCTCGGGCACCCCACCGGCGACCGGCTGCTGCAACTCGTCGCGCACCGGCTCACCCACAGCGTCCGCCCCGGCGACCTCGTCGCGCGGCTCGGCGGCGACGAGTTCGCGGTGCTGCTGCCGACCGTCCGGGACGAGGCCGCCGCCCGCGAGGTCGCCGCCCGGCTGCGCGCCGCGCTCAGCGAGCCCGTCCGGCTGGACGGCATGTCGTTCGACCTGGAGGCCAGCGTCGGCATCGCGCTGTTCCCCGACCACGCGCCCGACTTCGAGCTGCTCCTGCAGCGCGCCGACGTCGCGATGTACAACGCCAAGGAGGCCCGCACCGGCGTCGAGACCTACTCGCCCGGCAAGGACCGCAACTCCCCGGCGCGGCTCAGCATGCTCGGCGACCTGCGCCGCGCCATCGACCGCTCGGAGCTGGAGCTGTTCTACCAGCCGAAGGTCTCGCTGCGGGACGGCCAGCTCGTCGGCATGGAGGCGCTGCTGCGCTGGCGCCACCCCGACCAGGGCGTCCTCGAACCCGAGGCGTTCCTGTCCATCGCAGAGCAGACGTACCTGATGCGCTCGATCACCCACCATGTCGTGACGGCCGCGCTCGCGCAGACCGCCGCCTGGTGGCGCGAGGACCTCGCCGTCCAGGTCGCGGTGAACGTCTCCGGCCGCGACCTGCTCGACACCGGCCTCGCCGAGACGATCGAGGAGGGCCTGCTCGCCCGCGGCCTGCCCGCCGCCGCGCTCCAGCTGGAGATCACCGAGCGGATCCTGATGAACGAGCCCGCCTACGCCTCCGAGACCGTCGCCGCCCTCGCCGCCCTCGGCATCCCGCTCAGCCTGGACGACTTCGGCACCGGCTACTCCTCCCTCGTCCGGCTCAAGCGGCTCCCCGTCGAGGAGATCAAGATCGACGCCTCGTTCGTGCACCGGCTCGCCGACTCCACCGACGACGCCGTCATCGTCCGCTCCATCGTCGACCTCGTCCGCACCCTCGGGCTGCGCTCGGTCGCCGAGGGCGTCGAGGACCCGGCCACCGCCCAGACCCTCCGCGACATGGGCTGCGACGCCGCCCAGGGCTGGCACTTCGGCCGCCCGATGGACGCCGAAACCGCCACCGCCTGGCTCCGCCGAAATTCCCGCAAGGCCCCAGAACCCGCTGCGTGATCTCCAGCGCGCGCAGCCGCGCACGAGCCGTCCGGGGCCGGTTCCGGGCGTCTTTACCGACTGCCTTACGCGGAGTCGACAGGGGCGCTACGATCACGCGCCATGAACAACGCCGCCCGCGGAGTGATCCTCGGCCTCGCCCTCATGGGCATGGGAGCCATGTTCTTCATGGTCATCGCCTCGATGCCCGACAGCGACAGCGACTTCAAGGCCGCCGACCTCGCCGGAGTCATCTTCGGCGGGTTCGTCATGCTGTCGTGCGCGGTGCTGGGGGCCGCCGCGCTGGCGGGCATGAAGGGCTCGGAGACGCCGCCGAAGCCGGTGACGTTCCCCTTCCAGCAACAGCAGCAGGGCGCCGTTCCGCCGCAGGGGCAGCCGTATCCGCAGCACGGCACGGGGCCGCAGCACGGAGTGCCGCAGCAGTACCAGCCGCCCCAGTGACCGCGCCGTGGCCCGGTAGCGGGCCGGGTCAGTAGCGTCGACGGGGCTCGTAGTCGTCGGCGTAGTACTCCTCGCGGACGGCCGGTGGGGGGCGGCGGTCGACCGCGCGGCGGGCGGAGACGATGCGGACGATGCCGATGACCAGGCCGATCAGGCCGCCGATCATCAGGATCACGCCGACCAGCCGGATGTCGATGCCGCTGAACTCGTAGTTGACCGCGTAGGCCAGGATCGCGCCGATGATGATCAGGGCGATGCTGCCGCCGATGGTCACGGCGGGCTCCTCTCGTCGTCCCGGGGGTGGACGAGGGGAGCGTTCCCCGTGTGCGGAGATGAAACGGCGCGCCGCGATCGTGCCCGCGTGAACCGGGCGGGCCTTCGGGCGCGCGGCCCATAGGATGGGCGGGAACCCACTTCATCGCAGGAACGGTTTCCATCATGTCCGCCATCACCCGTGACGAGGTGTCGCACCTCGCCCGGCTGTCCCGGCTGGCGCTCGGCGACGACGAGCTCGACCGTCTCGCCGCCCAGCTCGACCAGATCATCTCCGCGGTCGCGCGGGTGCAGGAGGTCGCGGCGGAGGACATCCCGCCGACCTCGCACGCGCTGCCGCTGACCAACGTCTACCGGGAGGACGAGGTACGCCCGTGCCTCACCCCCGAGCAGGCCCTCTCCGGCGCGCCGGCGGCCGAGGAGCAGCGCTTCCGCGTACCCCGGATCTTGGACGAGGAGGCCTGAGCGGTGACTGGAGCGGAGCGCAGCGGAGCGGAAGGCGCCGGTCAGGCGGCACGTCCCGGGGGGCCCGGGGGGGCGTCCCCCCAGAAGGGCTCGAGTGAGCTGGTCAGGAAGGGGGCGGCGGAGCTCGGGGAGCTGCTCGCCGCCGGCGAGGTGTCGGCCGTCGAGGTGGCCGAGGCGCACCTGGATCGCATCGCCGCCGTGGACGGGCAGGTCAACGCGTTCCTGCACGTCGACCGCGAGACGACGCTGGCGCAGGCCCGGCGGGTGGACGAGCGGCGCGCGGCCGGGGCCGAACTCGGGCCGCTGGCCGGCGTCCCGATCGCGCACAAGGACGTCTTCACCACCGCGGACATGCCCACCACCGCCGGGTCCAAGATCCTGGAGGGCTGGAAGCCGCCGTACGACGCGACCGTGACGGCGCGGCTGCGGCAGGCGGGGCTGGTGATCCTCGGCAAGACGAACATGGACGAGTTCGCGATGGGCTCGTCCACGGAGAACAGCGCCTACGGCGTGTCCCGCAACCCGTGGGACCTGGAGCGCGTCCCCGGCGGCTCGTCCGGCGGGTCGTCGGCGGCGGTCGCCGCGTACGAGGCGCCGCTGTCGACCGGCACCGACACGGGCGGCTCCATCCGGCAGCCCGCCGCCGTCACCGGCATCGTGGGCATGAAGCCGACCTACGGCGGCTCCTCCCGGTACGGCGTGATCGCGTTCGCGTCGTCGCTCGACACGCCGGGCCCGTTCGCCCGCAACGTGCTCGACGCGGCGCTGCTGCACGAGGCGTTCAGCGGCCACGACCCGATGGACTCCACCTCGGTGGGCGAGGCCGTCCCGCCGGTCGTGGAGGCCGCGCGCCGCGCCGACGTCAACGGGCTGCGCGTCGGCGTCGTCAAGGAGTTCGCCGGCGACGGCTACCAGCCGGGCGTGTCCGCCCGGTTCAACGAGGCGGTCGAGTTGCTGGAGTCGCTCGGCGCGAAGGTCGTCGAGGTGTCCTGCCCGCACTTCGCCTACGCGCTGCCCGCCTACTACCTCATCGCGCCGTCGGAGTGCTCGTCCAACCTGGCGCGCTTCGACGCCATGCGGTACGGCCTGCGCGTCGGCGACGACGGCACCCGCAGCGCCGAGGAGGTCATGGCGCTGACCCGCGCCGAGGGCTTCGGGCCCGAGGTCAAGCGGCGCATCATGCTCGGCACCTACGCGCTGTCGTCCGGCTACTACGACGCCTACTACGGCAAGGCGCAGCAGGTCCGCACGCTGATCAAGCGCGACTTCGAGGCGGCGTTCGAGCAGGTGGACGTGCTGGTCTCGCCGACCACGCCGACCACCGCGTTCCCCGTCGGCGAGCGCGCCGACGACCCGATCGCGATGTACCTGGCCGACCTGTGCACGATCCCGGCGAACCTCACCGGCAACGCCGCGATCTCGGTGCCGTGCGGCCTGGCGGACGGCCTGCCCGTCGGCCTGCAGATCATGGCCCCCGTCCTCGGCGACGACCGCGTCTACCGCGTCGGCGCCGCCGTCGAGCGGGCCCTGGAAGACCGCTGGGGCGGCCCGCTGCTGGCGCAGGCCCCGGAACTGGTGGAGGCGAAGTGACCACCCCGACGCTGATGGACTACGACGAGGCGCTGGCGAAGTACGAGCCGGTCCTCGGGATCGAGACGCACATCGAGCTCGGCACCGCGTCGAAGATGTTCTGCGGCTGCCCGACGGAGTTCGGGGCGGAGCCGAACACGCAGGTGTGCCCGGTGTGCCTCGGGCTGCCGGGCGCGCTGCCGGTGACCAACCACGCGGCGATCGAGGGCATCATCAAGATCGGCCTGGCGCTGAACTGCGACATCGTGGAATGGTGCCGGTTCGCCCGGAAGAACTACTTCTATCCGGACATGCCGAAGAACTTCCAGATCTCGCAGTACGACGAGCCGCTGTGCGTGGACGGCCACCTGGACGTCGAGGTCGACGGCGAGACGTACCGGATCGAGATCGAGCGCGTCCACATGGAGGAGGACACCGGCAAGTCGCTGCACGTCGGCGGCTCGACCGGGCGCATCCACGGCGCCGAGTACTCGCTGGTCGACTACAACCGGGCCGGCATCCCGCTGGTGGAGATCGTCACCAGGCCGATCCCGGCGACCGGCGACAAGGCGCCGCTGGTGGCCCGCGCGTACGCGACGGAGCTGCGCGAGCTGGTCCGGTCGCTCGGCGTGTCGGACGTCCGCATGGAGCAGGGCTCGATGCGCTGCGACGTGAACGTCTCGCTGATGCCGCGCGGCGGGTCGCAGTGGGGCACCCGCACCGAGACCAAGAACGTCAACTCGCTGCGGTCGGTGGAGCGCTCCGTCCGGTCGGAGATCGAGCGGCAGGCCGGCGTGCTGGACGCCGGGGGCCGCATCGTCCAGGAGACCCGCCACTTCCACGAGGACACCGGCCGCACCACCAGCGGGCGCAGCAAGGAGGAGGCGCAGGACTACCGCTACTTCCCCGAGCCCGACCTGGTGCCGATGGCGCCGTCGCGGGACTGGGTGGCGGAGCTGCGCGCGTCGCTGCCGGAGCTCCCGGCGGCGCGCCGCCGCCGCATCCAGGCCGAGTGGGGCCTGTCCGACCTGGAGCTGCGGGACGTCGTCAACGCCGGCGCGGTCGACCTCATCGAGGCGACGGTCGCGCAGGGCACCGACGCCGGCGCGGCCCGCAAGTGGTGGATGAACGAGCTGTCGCGGCGCGCCACCGAGCAGGGCGTCGAGCTGGCCGACCTGCCGATCACGCCGGAGCAGGTCGCCCGTGTGCAGGCGATGATCACCGCCGGGGAGCTGAACGACAAGCTGGCCCGCACGGTGTTCGAGGGCGTCCTCGCCGGCGAGGGCACCCCGGACGAGGTCGTCGCGAAGCGCGGCCTGAAGGTCGTCAGCGACGAGGGCGAGCTGTCCTCGGTCATCGACCAGGTGATCGCCGACAACGCGGACGTGGCCGACAAGATCCGCGCCGGGAAGGTCGCCGCCGCCGGCGCCCTCGTCGGCGCCGTGATGAAGGCCACGCGCGGCCAGGCCGACGCCGGCCGCGCCCGTGAACTCATCCTGGAGAAGCTCGGCGCGTCCTGACCCCGGGCGACCGCCGCCCCGCGCCCCCGACGGAGGCGCGGGGCGGCGGTCAGCCGGGTTGGACGCTGAGGACGCGGTCGTCGCCGGAGGCGGGGTCGCCCCGGCCGTCGCGGTTGCTGGTCGTCACCCAGAGGGTGCCGTCGGGCGCCTCGGCGACGGCGCGCAGGCGGCCGAAGCGGTCCTGGAGGCGGGCGACCGGGCGGCCCGCCTTGCCGTCGTCCAGGGGGACCTGCCAGAGGCGTTCGCCGCGCAGCGCGGCGGCCCACAGGGAGCCGTCGGCGTAGGCGAGGCCGGACGGCGACGCCTCGTCGGTCGTCCAGGTCAGCAGCGGTTTGGTGAAGCCGTCGCCGTCCTCGTCGCCCTCGGCCTCGGGCCAGCCGTAGTTCCTGCCCTTCTGGATCAGGTTGATCTCGTCGAAGCGGTTCTGCCCGAACTCGGTGGCGTAGAGGCGGCCCTCGTCGTCCCAGGCGAGGCCCTGGACGTTGCGGTGCCCGTACGTCCAGACGCGGTTGCCGAACGGGTTGCCGGGGGCGGGCCTCCCGTCGGGCGTCACGCGCAGGATCTTCCCGGCGAGGGAGTTCTTGTCCTGGGCGAGAGGGCCGTCGCCGGTCTCGCCGGTGGTGATGTACAGCATCTTGTCGGGGCCGAACGCGAGCCGGCCGCCGTTGTGGTTGGGGCCCTTCGGGATGCCGGTGACGATCGGCTCGGGCGTACCGAGGCGCCCGTCATAGGTGGCGCGGGCGACACGGTTGTCCGCCGCGGCCGTGTAGTACAGGTAGACCAGGTGGTCGGACGCGTAGGACGGCGACACCGCCACGCCCAGTAGCCCGGCCTCACTCTGCGCCTCCACGCCGGGCACCGTGCCGACGACCGTCTTCTGCCCGGACGGCGCGACCCGCACCACGCGGCCCGAGTCCCGCTCGGTGACCAGCGCGTCGCCGCCCGGCAGGAACGCCACCGCCCACGGCACTTCCAGATCCGCGGCGACGGTGCGCGGTTCGCCGCGCGCTCCGGGCGTCCCGGACGGCGCGCCGGACGAAGGCGGCGGTGAAGTGCGCGCGCCGCCGTCATCGTCCCCGCCGGACGAAGAGGACGAGCACCCCGCGAGGAGCACCGCGGTCGAGACCAGGACGATCGTGTGCAGTCGCATGAACGCCTCCTGTAGGTAGTACGCATCCGGCGGCCGGGTCGTTCCCCGTCACCGAGCGTCATCCAGGGGCAAGCCGCCGATTCGGTGACGATCCCATTTCGGACCTCCCAAACAGATCCGCGACGAGGTCGTTTGTCGCCGGGAGGACGCCCAGCCTCAATCGCTCCGTGACCTACCGAACGTACAGTGAGCGACACGGTGATCCCGTAGTGCAGCAACGTCGCTGATCTCCGGCAGGCGGCTCCGGCAGGCATGCTCCCCCCAGGCAAGCCGGTCGCCACCGGCCCGCGCCGACCCTGCGCGGGGCACGATCCGCGACCTTCCGGCCGTTGTACGAGCGGCGAGGGTCGTGGACCCAACTCCTCCCCGGCGTGCGGCGTCCACCGTCCGCGGGGGCCGACACGCCCCACCGGGGCAGGAAGGGACCGGCGCGATGAGCGGCGACTACGCCAGGCGGATGCCGCCGCGTGCGCTGCCGGTCGCCATGGCCGCGGTCGTCGGCGTGCTGTACGCCACCGGTTCGCTGCTGGGCTGGGGCGGCCGGGCGTTCATCGCGTGGGCGGAGGCGGGCGCCGCGGGCGCCGCCGCGGTCTCGCTGCTGCTGTCGTCCCGTCGGCCCGACGGCGTCCCGGCGGAGCCGGGCGCACCGGGCGGGCTCTGGCGCGCGTCGTGGCGGTGGTACGGGATCGCCGCCGCGTCCTGGTTCGTCGGCGCGCTCGGCGGGGCCCTGGCGGACGGCGCCGGCCGCAGCGCGCTGTCCCTGTCGGTCCCCGACCTGTTCTACCTGTTCGCGCTGGTGGCGCTCGTCACGGGTCTCGTCGTGCCGATCAGGCTGCCGCGCGACGCGGGCACCTGGCTGCGCTACGCGGCCGACACCTATGTCTGCGCGTGCGCGCTGTTCGTGCTCGGCTGGGTCGCGCTGTTCGGCACGCTGTACCACCGGTCGGGGGAGGCCCCGCCGGAGTTCCTGCTGGAACTGCTGTACCCGCTGATCGACATCGTGTTCGTCTGCGGCGCGCTGCCGTTCGTCCTCGGCGCGGCGCGCGGGCACCGGCGGCTCGCCTGGATGGGGTACGGCGCGCTCACCGCCATCGCCGCCGCCGACATCGTGAGCACGTTCGTCCGGCTGGACGGCGGCGGGCCGTCCGACGACCCGTCCGACATCCTGCGCCTGGCCGGGCTGCTGCTCCTGCTGCTGGTGCCGTGGACCGGCCCGGTCGCCGAACCGGACCTGCCGGTCGACGACATCCCGGCCGACGTCGAGGTGGACGCCGAGGAGCGCGGCCGCATGATCGGCCCCGGCATCGCGCCCGCCGCGGTCGCCGCGGCGGCGGCGCTGTTCATCGGGGGCCACTCGCTCACCGGCCAGAACGGCCTGGAGCCCGGCGTGTCGATCGCCGCGGGCTCGGCCGCGCTGGTGCTGATCGCGCGGCTCGCCGCGCTGCTGCACGAGAACGAGGCGCTGCGCCGGGCCGTGGACACCGGCGAGGAGCACTTCCGGGCGCTGTCGGAGAGCATCAACGACGCCGTGCTCATCTGCGACCTGGACGCGACCGTCCAGTACGCCAGCGCGGGCGCGCTGCGGACCTACCACTACACGTCCGAGGAGCTGCTCGGCCGCCCGCTGAGCGAGATCGTCCACCCGGAGGACCTGCCGCGCGTCCAGGCGGTGTTCACCGAGTTCCTGGGCGAGCAGCCCGGCGCCGGCGGGCCCGACGACGCGCTGCGCGTGTCGTGCCGGGTGCGCGCGGCCGACGGCACCTGGCTGCCGACCGAGTCGACGATCTCGCGCTACAGCGGCTCGGCCGGGACGCCGGCCCGGCTGCTGGTGACGACGCGCGACCTGAGCGAGCAGGCGGCGCTGCAGCGGCAGGTCGCGCACCTGACGTTCCACGACGGGCTGACGGGCCTGCCGAACCGGTCCTACTTCGAGGAGCGGACGCGGGAGGTGCTGTCGCGGCAGCAGTCCGGCGGCAAGGCCGCGGTCGTGTTCGTCGACCTCGACGGGTTCACCGCGGTGAACGACTCGGAGGGGCACGCGGCCGGCGACCAGGTGCTCGCGCAGGCGGCGCGGCGGCTGCGCGCCAACGTCCTGTCCGACGACACGGTGGCGCGGTGGGGCGGCGACGAGTTCGCCGTGCTCGTCCAGCTCCCGCCGGACGACGGCGAGACCCGCGCGACGGTCGAGCTCGCCGGGCGGCTGCTGCGCGTCCTCTCGGTCGACCCCTACCAGGTGGGCGACAAGCACATCGTGCTGACCGCGAGCGTCGGCATCGCGTTCGCGGGGGACGAGGAGGAGCCCGGCGCCGGGCGCGGCGGCGCCGACGCGGGCCGCAGGCTCCGCCGCTCCGCCGCCGACCTGCTGCGCAACGGCGACCTCGCGATGGCCCGCGCTAAGGAGGCGGGCGGCGGGCGCGTGGAGGTGTACGCGCCGCACATGCACGCCGACGTCGTCCGGCGGCTGGAGCTCGGCAGCGACCTGCAGACGGCGCTCGCCGAGGAGCAGTTCGCGGTGGAGTTCCAGCCGGTGGTGGACCTCGGCACGTCCCGGGTGACCGGGGTGGAGGCGCTGCTGCGCTGGTGGCGGGGGAGCGAGGCGGTACCTCCCGAGGAGTTCATCGGCCCGGCGGAGGAGTCCGGCCTGATGGTCCCGCTCGGCGAGTGGGTGCTGCGGGAGGCGTGCCGCGAGGTCGCCCGGTGGCGCGGCGACTCCTGGGACGTGGGCCTGTCGGTGAACTTCACCGCCCGGCAGATCGCCGCGCCGCGGTTCACCGAGACGGTCGCGGCGGTGCTGGAGGAGACCGGGCTGGCGCCGAGCGCGCTCACCCTGGAGGTCCGCGAGGAGGTCCTCGTCGAGGACGCCGGGCAGAACGTGGCGCGGCTGTCGGAGCTGCGCGACCTCGGCGTCCGGCTGGCGATCGACGACTTCGGCACCGGGTACGCCTCGCTGGCCTACCTCGGCCAGCTCCCGGTGGACATCATCAAGATCGACCCGTCGTTCGTGGCCGGCCTCGGCCGGGACGAGACGCTGACGCTGCTCACCCGGACGATCGTCCGGCTCGGCAGCGACCTCGGGCTGACCGTGGTGGCGGAGGGCATCGAGCGGCCCGAGCAGCTGGAGCTGCTGCGGGAGATGGGCTGCCCGCGCGGCCAGGGCTTCCTCGTGGCGCGCCCGATGGCGGCCGGGCGGGTCGAGTCGCTGGTGCGGACGAACCTCGCCGGGCGCAACCGCCCGGGCGACGTCGCGCTGCCCCTGCCCGGCTGACCCTGTTCGGCTGACCCTGCCCCGGCTGCCCCTGGCCCGGCCGGCCTCCGCCGCGTGAACCGCGCCACAGTTATCTCAAATCCTGAGATTTACTGTCCACGGATTTGACCGGGGGGCGGACATCGGCGAAAGTGGGCTCGTGCAGAGCACCTCCATCATCCTCGTAGTACTTGGCCGGCGCGCGGGCTGACCAAGCTTCTCGTCCTGCGCGCCTCCCCTCGACCGCTTCACGGCGGCGGGGGTTTTTTGTTGCCCGGCGAGCCAAGACTCACTCCCCAAGGAACCGCAGAATCATGACGACCGAACAGATGACGGGAGCCCAGGCGCTGGTCCGCGCCCTGGAGAACGTCGGCGTCGACACCGTGTTCGGCATTCCGGGTGGCGCGATCCTCCCGGCGTACGACCCGCTGTTCGACTCCAAGAAGCTGCGCCACGTCCTCGTCCGGCACGAGCAGGGCGCCGGACACGCCGCCCAGGGCTACGCGATGGTGACCGGCAAGGTGGGCGTCTGCATGGCCACCAGCGGCCCCGGCGCGACCAACCTCGTCACGGCGATCTCCGACGCCTACATGGACTCGGTGCCGATCGTGGCGATCACCGGCCAGGTCGCGTCCTCCCTCATCGGGACGGACGGCTTCCAGGAGGCCGACATCGCCGGCATCACGATGCCGATCACCAAGCACAACTTCCTGGTGACCAAGGCGTCGGACATCGGCCGGACGATCGCCGAGGCGTTCCACATCGCGGGCACCGGCCGGCCGGGACCGGTCCTGGTCGACATCGCCAAGGACGCGCTCCAGGCCACCGTCGCCTTCGAGTGGCCGGTCGCGCTCCAGCTGCCCGGCTACCGGCCCGTCACCCGGCCGCACTCCAAGCAGGTCCGCGAGGCGGCGCGGCTCATCGTCAACGCCGAGCGCCCGGTGCTGTACGTCGGCGGCGGCGTGCTGAAGGCCGGCGCGTCCGCCGAGCTGAAGGTGCTCGCCGAGCTGACCGGCGCGCCCGTCGTCACCACGCTGATGGCCAAGGGCGCGCTGCCCGACAGCCACCCGCTGCACATGGGCATGCCCGGCATGCACGGCGCGGTCGGCGCGGTCGGCGCGCTGCAGCGCTCCGACCTGCTGGTCACCCTCGGCGCCCGGTTCGACGACCGGGTCACCGGCAAGCTGGACGGGTTCGCGCCGCACGCCAAGGTCGTGCACGCCGACATCGACCCGGCGGAGATCTCCAAGAACCGGCACGCCGACGTCCCGATCGTCGGCGACGCCCGCGAGGTCATCGCCGATCTGGTCGTCGCCGTGCAGAACGAGCACGAGCAGGGCCACAAGGGCGACTACACCGACTGGTGGCGGCAGCTGAACGCCTGGCGGGAGACCTACCCGCTGGGCTACGACACGCCGGACGACGGCTCGCTGTCCCCCCAGTACGTCATCGAGCGGATCGGGGCGATCGCCGGGCCGGACGCCTACTACGTCGCGGGCGTCGGCCAGCACCAGATGTGGGCCGCGCAGTTCATCAAGTACGAGCGGCCGGGCGCGTTCCTGAACTCCGGCGGCGCCGGGACGATGGGCTACGCCGTCCCGGCGGCGATGGGCGCCAAGGCGGGCGCGCCCGGCACGACGGTCTGGGCGATCGACGGCGACGGCTGCTTCCAGATGACCAACCAGGAGCTCGCGACCTGCGCGATCGAGGGCATCCCGGTGAAGATCGCGATCATCAACAACGGCAACCTCGGCATGGTCCGGCAGTGGCAGACGCTCTTCTACAACGAGCGCTACTCCAACACCGGCCTCAAGCCGCAGGCCGAGCACGCCGAGAAGCGGATCCCCGACTTCGTCAAGCTCGCCGAGGCGTACGGTTGTGTCGGCCTGCGCTGCGACAAGGCTGCGGACGTCGACGAGGTCATCGCCAAGGCCATGGAGATCAACGACGCCCCCGTCGTGATCGACTTCGTCGTGCACGAGGACGCCATGGTCTGGCCGATGGTCGCGGCCGGCACCACCAACGACGACATCAAGATCGCGCGGGACATGGCGCCCGAGTGGGAGAACGGAGACTGACCCCGATGAGCCTGCACACCCTCTCGGTGCTGGTGGAGAACAAGCCCGGCATCCTGGCCAGGGTCGCGGCGCTGTTCTCCCGGCGCGGCTTCAACATCGAGTCCCTCGCGGTCGGCGTCACCGAGCACCCGGACATCTCCCGGATGACGATCGTGGTCAACGTCGCCGACCTGCCGCTCGAACAGGTCACCAAGCAGCTCAACAAGCTGATCAACGTGCTGAAGATCGTCGAGCTGGACTCCGGGGCGTCGGTCCAGCGCGAGCTGGTGCTGGTCAAGGTGCGGGCGGACGCGGAGACGCGGTCGCAGGTGCTGGAGACCGTCAACCTGTTCCGTGCCAAGGTGGTGGACGTCGCGCCGGACGCGGTCACCATCGAGGCGACCGGCAACCGCGACAAGCTGGACGCGTTCATCCGGGTCCTGGAGCCGTTCGGCATCAAGGAGCTGGTGCAGTCGGGCATGGTGGCCATCGGCCGCGGCGCCCGGTCCATCACCGACCGCTCGCTCCGGGCGATCGAGCGCAGCGCGTAAGCCGGGGTGCGGGGCCCGCCCCCGCACCCTGGCAAACCACTACAGATACAACGAAAGGCGACAGCACTGTGGCTGAGATGTTCTACGACGACGCCGCCGACCTGAGCGTGATCCAGGGCCGGCACGTGGCGGTCATCGGCTACGGCAGCCAGGGGCACGCGCACGCGCTCTCCCTGCGCGACTCCGGCGTGGACGTCCGGGTCGGGCTCCGCGAGGGGTCGGCCAGCCGGGAGCTGGCGGAGGCCGAGGGCCTGCGCGTCGTGACCCCGGCCGAGGCGGCCGAGGAGGCCGACCTCATCATGCTGCTGGCCCCGGACCACCACCACCGGGAGATCTTCGAGAAGGACATCAAGCCCGCCCTGGTCGAGGGCGACGCGCTGTTCTTCGGGCACGGCTTCAGCATCCGCTACGGCCTCGTCCAGCCGCCGGAGGGCGTGGACGTGGCGATGGTCGCGCCGAAGGGGCCGGGCCACCTCGTCCGCCGCCAGTTCGTCGCGGGGCGCGGCGTGCCGGTGATCGTGGCCGTGGAGAAGGACGCGTCCGGCAACGCCTGGCCGCTGGCCCTCTCCTACGCCAAGGCGATCGGCGGCCTGCGCGCGGGCGGCATCAAGACCACCTTCACCGAGGAGACCGAGACCGACCTGTTCGGCGAGCAGGCCGTGCTGTGCGGCGGCGCGTCCGAGCTGGTCAAGACCGGCTTCGAGGTGCTGACCGAGGCCGGCTACCAGCCGGAGGTCGCCTACTTCGAGGTGCTGCACGAGCTGAAGCTGATCGTCGACCTCATGTACGAGGGCGGCATCTCCAAGATGTACTGGTCGGTGTCCGACAACGCCGAGTACGGCGGCTACCGCAGCGGCCCGCGCGTCATCACGCCGGAGACCAAGGCCGCGATGAAGAAGATCCTCGGCGAGATCCAGTCCGGCGAGTACGCCAAGGAGCTGGTGGAGGAGTTCGAGAGCGGCCAGAAGAAGTTCAAGGAGTACCGCGAGAAGATGGCCGAGCACCCGGTCGAGAAGACGGGCGCCGAGCTGCGCCCGATGATGAGCTGGCTCAACGACTGAGCGCCGCGCCGGAGGCGCGGGGGCGGACCGCCTCCGCGCCTCCGCCGTTTCCGGGGGCCGGGCGCTCAGAGGCCGAAGCGGCGGAGCAGCCGCGCCCGCAGCGAGGGGCCGCCGCCGGCGCCGCCGACGAAGAGCGCCAGGTGCCCGCCCCTGGTGAAGTAGACGGCGACGTCCCGCGCGCCGGCCGCCCGCCGCTGCGGGCCGGTCCGCACGCCCTCGGCGCGGACGGCGCCGAAGCGGGCCTCGCGGGTGACGCCGAGCGCGGTCGCCGCGACGTGCACGTCCCAGCGCCCGGGCGCCACGGCGGCGGGGTCGGCGACGGCCTCGAACCCGCGGGCGCCGTCCGGGCGGGGCTCGGCGGGGAAGCCGTGCTCGACGCCGGACGTCCGCTCCCGCAGGATGAGGTCCACGGCGGTGTGGTTGGTCTCGACGCGCTGCAGCGCCGCGACGCCGCGGATGCGCACCTTGCGGCCCTGCCAGGCGACCGCGTCGAGCCGGTGCTCGACGCCGACCTCGGCGGTGATGTCGGCGTCCTGCCGGGGGACGCCGCGCAGGTAGGGGTACATCGCGTAGATCCGGCCGCCGACCACCACGGCGCCCGCCGGGCTGCCCTCCACCTCGTCCCGGATCAGCCGCTCCAGCTCCTCGCGCAGGCCGTGCTGGATGCAGAACGCCCGGAGCCGCACCGACGCGGGCATCGCGGAGCGGGCGGCCTCGCTCAGCCCCTCCTCGCCGATGACGTGGCGGGTGCCCTCCACGAGCCGCTCCCGCTGGACGCGGTCGAGGCTCAGGTAGCGGTGGTCGTACACGCGCAGCACGTCGCGCAGGACGCTGATGGTGCAGTCCGAGGTCACGGGTCTCTCCTGATCGGCCGGGGACACCGGTCACGTTAAGGCTCCGGGCGATTGCACACAGTGAAATCCCGGTGGTGTGTCCTCCTGGATGCATACTCGGTATTGCCTCGGGGATACGCGGTATGCATACTTGGTAGGCATGTCGATCCGTCACGGCCTGCTGGCACTGCTGTCCCAGGGGCCCCGCTACGGCTACCAGCTGCGCGCCGAGTTCGAGTCCTCCACCGGCGGCACCTGGCCGCTCAACATCGGCCAGGTCTACTCCACCCTCTCCCGCCTCGAACGCGACGAGCTCGTCACCCGCGTCGGCGCCGACGACGAGGGCCGGTTCGTCTACCGGATCACCCCGGCGGGCGAGGCGGACGTCCGGCGGTGGTTCGCCACCCCGCTCGTCCGGGCGGACCGTCCCCGCGACGAACTCGCGATCAAGCTCGCGATGGCCGTCACCACGCCGGGCGTGGACGTCGCCGGCGTCGTCCAGGCGCAGCGCACCGCCACGCTGCGCGCCCTCCAGGACCTCACCCGGCTGAAGGCCGACGCGCCCGCCGTCCCCGCCGACCAGGGCGACCGCGCGTGGCGGCTGGTGCTGGAGTCCATGATCTTCCAGGCGGAGGCCGAGGTGCGCTGGCTGGACCACTGCGAGTCCTTCGTCGCCCGCGCCGAGCCCGCCGCCCCGGCGGCCCCGGCCGCCGCGCCCGCCGAGGCGCCGGAGAAGGCCGGCGGGGAGGCGCGGCGATGAGCGTGCTGTCCCTGCGGGACGTCTCCCGCGACCACGGCGGCGGCCCGGCCCTCGTGCACGCCCTCGCGGGGGTGACGCTGGAGGTCGCCGAGGGCGAGTTCGTCGCCGTGATGGGCCCGTCCGGCTCCGGCAAGTCGACCCTGCTGACGCTCGCCGGCGGGCTCGACACCCCGACGTCCGGCCAGGTCCTCGTGGACGGCGCCGACCTCGGCGCGCTCGGCCGCGCCGCCCGCTCGGCGCTGCGCCGCCGCGCCGTCGGCTACGTCTTCCAGGACCTCAACCTCATCCCCAGCCTGACCGCCGCCGAGAACGCCATGCTGCCCCGCGAGCTGGACGGCGTCCGCGCCCGCAAGGCCCGGCGCGAGGCGCTGCACGCGCTGGCGGAGGTGGGCGTCGGCGACCTCGCCGACCGGTACCCCGACGAGATGTCCGGCGGCCAGCAGCAGCGCGTCGCGATCGCCCGCGCGCTGGTCGGCGACCGGCGGCTCGTCCTCGCCGACGAGCCGACCGGCGCGCTCGACAGCCACACCGGCGAGGACGTCATGCGGGTGCTGCGGGGCCGCTGCGACGCGGGCGCGTCCTGCCTGATGGTCACGCACGAGTCCCGGCACGCCGCCTGGGCCGACCGGGTCGTGTTCCTGCGCGACGGCCGGCTCGTCGACGCCACGCCCGGCCGCACCGGCCCCGAGACCCTGCTGCGGGAGACGACGTGACCCGCTACGGATTCGCCTTCCGCCTCGCGCGGCAGGACGCGCTGCGGTCCCGGGGCCGCACCGCGCTGGTGCTGTGCATGATCGGGCTGCCGGTCGGCGCCGTCAGCGCCCTCGCGGTCCTGCGGGCGACGACCGCGGCGCGCGACGGCGCGGGCGGCGCGGGCGAGGCGTCCGCCGCCGAGGCCGGCGTGCTGGCGCTGATCGTCGCGATGGCCGTGCTGGAGGTCGTGCTGCTGGCCGGGCCGGCCTTCGCGGTGGACGTCCGGCGCCGCCGCCGCGACCTCGCGCTCGTCGCGGCGGCGGGCGGTGCCGGCCGGCACCTGCGCGCCGTCGTGCTGACGAGCGGCGTCCTGCTCGGCGGGTCCGCGGCGGTCGGCGGCGCCGTGCTCGGCGTCGCGGGCGCGGCCGCTGTCACGTGGACCGCCGAGGCGCGGGGCGCGGCCCCGCTCGGCCCGTTCACCGTGCCGTGGCTCCTGCTCGCCGCCACCGTGCTGCTCGGTGCGGGCAGCGGACTGGCGGCCGCGCTCGTCCCGGCCGCGCAGGCCGCCCGGATGGACGTCGTCGCCGCCCTCGCCGAGCGCCGCGAGACGCCCGCCCCGGGCCGCCGCGGCTGGCCCGTCGCCGGAGCCGTGCTCGTCGTCGCGGGCGTGGCGCTGTGCCTGGAGGGCGTCCGGCGGTGGCGCGAGTTCGGCGCCGCGATCGGCGCGGCGGCGATCATCATCGGGCTCGTGCTCGCCTGCCCGTGGCTCATCGGCGCGGCCGGGCGGCTCGCGCACCGGCTGCCGCTGCCGCTCCGCCTCGCCGTCCGCGACGGCGCCCGCAACCGGGCCCGCACCGCGCCCGCGGTCGCCGCGATCATGGCGGCCGTCGCCGGAATCACCGCGCTGGCCATCGGGGGCGCCAGCGACCTCCGGCAGGAGCAGGTCGAGTACCAGGCGCGGCTGCCCATGGGCTCGGCGCTGGTCCGGCCGCCGCTGGACCGGGCGGAGGAGGTGGGAGCCGCCGTCCGGGGCGACCTGCCCGGCGTGCCCGTCCTGCCGCTGAAGGCCATGCCGGGGCCGGACGGTGTCTGCGCGTCCGACGACTGGTCGCAGTGCCCGTCCGTGAGCTTCGCCGCCGAACGCGACGGGAACGCCTCCTTCGACCTCATGGACAACGTGGTCGGCGGCGCCCGCGAGGCCCGGCTCGTCCTCGGCCGCGACGATCCCGCCGTCACGGCCGCGCTGGCAGCAGGCAAGATCGTGCTGTTCCGGGTCGAGCCCCTGGCCGGCGGGACGACCACGGCCAAGGTGTCCTACTGGGCGGACGACAAGGAGCACACCCTCCGGACGATCGGGAACCTGCCGGCGGTCGCCGCACCCGGCGACCCGCACGTGCGGGCCATCGTCCCGCCGGCGGCCGCCGCGAAGATCGGGCTGCCCGTCCGGACGGAGGCGTTCGGCGTCGACCGCGCCGACCACCGCGTCACCGAGGCCGAACAGGCGCGCCTCGACAGGACCCTCGGCTCCTTCACCAAGGACGACGGGTCCGTCTACGTCGAACGCGGCTTCACCGGGTCGTTCGGCAAGGTCGTGCTGATGCTGGCGGGGGCGGCGGGCGTCCTCGCACTGGGCGGGGCGCTGATCGCGACCGGGCTGGCGTCCGCCGACGCCCGTCCCGACCTCGCGACCCTCGGCGCCGTCGGCGCCAAGCCCGGCACCCGGCGGCTGCTGGCCATGGGACGGGCCGCGTTCATCGCCGCGCTCGGCTGCTGGCTCGGCATCGCCGGCGGGCTCGTCCCCGGCATCGCGGTGGCGCGCCCGCTCACCGGCGAGGTCCAGGAGACGGGCGCGGCGGCGCACGGCGTGATCGTCGACATCCCGTGGACGCTGCTCCTGGCGGTCGGCGTCGGCATCCCGCTGCTCGTCGCACTCGTCGCCGGCGCGACCACCGCCACCCGCCTCCCCACGACCCGCCGCACCACGGCCTAGCGACCCCGCCCCACGGCCCGCCAGACCCCGCGCCGCGGTCTGGCGGGCCCTGCCCCTGGCGGTCCCGTCCTGGGGAAAGGTGTGGTCATGGGTCCGCGCCGGGCGGGGAAACGCGCGGGCCGGAACTCAGCCGCGGGCCGGTGCGGTGGTAGCGTCCGGCGCGTGGCCGAGGTCGTCGTGGCGCAGGAACCCGTCGGGGAGGTTCCGGCCGGCACCGGGGGAGGCGCCCGGCGCCGGCCCCGCCTGCCGCTCGCCGCGCTGATCGCGGCGAGCGCGCTGCTGTACGTGGCGTACGCGCTGATGCGGCTGCGCGCCTTCCGGACCGGCAGCTACGACCTGGTGATCTTCGACCAGGCGGTCCGGTCCTACAGCCGGTTCGACCTGCCGGTCGCCATGGTGAAGGGCGTCCACAACGGCTTCGGGCCCGACTTCTCCGTCCTCGGCGACCACTTCTCGCCGATCCTGGCGCTGCTCGCGCCGTTCTACTGGATCCACGACGGCCCCGAGACGCTGCTGATCGCGCAGGCCGTGCTGCTCGCGCTCGCGATCTGGCCGATCTGGCGGTACGCCGAGCGCAGGCTCGGCTCCGGCGCCGCGTACTGCGCGGCGGGCGCCTACGCGCTGTCCTGGCCGATCGCCGAGGCGCTCGCGTTCGACTTCCACGAGGTCGCGTTCGTCCCGCTGCTGTCGGCGCTGCTGGTCGAGCGGTACGACGCCGGGCGGCGCGTCCACGCGGCGGTGGCGGCGGCCGCGCTGCTGCTCGTCAAGGAGGACATGGGGCTCCTCCTCACGGGCTTCGGCCTCTACCTGCTCACCCGGCCCGACGAGTCCGACGGCGAGCGGCGGCGGCTGCGCGACCTGCTGCCCCGGGGCGACCGCCGGGCCGGGCTCGCCTACGCGGCGGTCGGGCTGTGCGCCACCTGGGTCAGTTCGCGGGTGCTCATCTCGGCCTTCGGCGGCGACAACGGCTACTACTGGGCGTACGGGGCGCTCGGCCCCGACGTGCCGCACGCCGCAGTCCACGCCCTCACCCAGCCGTGGGACGTCGCCGCCGTGCTCGTCGACCCGCCGCAGAAGGTGCTGACGATGGCGCTGGTCCTGCTGCCGCTGCTCCTGCTGCCGCTGGCGTCTCCACTGACCCTCACCGCCGTGCCGCTGCTGGCCGAGCGGATGCTCGCGAGCAGCTTCGGCAACTGGTGGGAGCCCCACTACCACTACAACGCGTTCATCGTCGCCGTGCTCGTCCTCGCGGGGGTGGACGGAGCGGCACGGCTGCGCGGGCGGCTGGGCAAGGTTCGGCGCGTCCCGCCCGTGCTGCCGATGGCCGGGGTGCTGGCCGCGACGCTCGTGTGCGTGCCGTTCTTCGCCTACCGGCACCTGGCCGACCCCGCGCTCTGGCGGCAGAACGAGCGGGCCCGCGCGGCCGCGGCGGCGGCCGCGACCGTCCCCGACGGCGCGCTCGTCGAGGCGGCCAACGGCGTCGGGCCCGCGCTGACGTCCCGCGCCCGCGTCCTGCTGTGGGACGAGCGGTCGCGCGGGGCGCCGTGGGTGGTCGCCTACGTCGGGCGGCTGGAGTTCCCGTTCCCCTCGGTCGCCGACCAGCGGCGGCGGGTCGCCGAGCTGGAGGCCGCCGGGTACCGGACGGTCTTCCGGCAGTCCGGATACATCGTCCTGCACCGCGACGCCCCCGATCCCTGGTGAGCCGCCGCTTTGGACGGATTGTCCAGTGACCGATGGACGACATCGCTGTCAGAATTCCAGTGAAGATACCGTTCGGATAAATATCCCTATCGTTTCTGGGTACTTTGCCTGATACTTGAAGAAAGCCGTGACGGCCGCGGCCACTGCGTGGAGAACCTGCGCGAACACCCGTGTGACCGCCGCCGGAACGGGTCCTGGGCGGAGCGGATGAGCGGTGTGAGGCTGATCGAGGACAACACGGGCACGCCGGCCGGAGGCGGTGCGCAATTCCCCACCGGCGCGGCAATCGCGCGGCTAGTCAATTTTGTGAATAACGGTGCGGAGTCATGACATGCCGGCGCATCGGGACGAGGACGTCCGGCGCTGGGAGACGTGCGGTCAGGCGTGGATCGGCGTGCTGCGACACGTCTGGTCCGCCGGCGAGGCCGGGCTGGAGGACGGCGGTCCCATCATCGAGGGACCCCCGCTGCTGTTCGAGATCGGTTCGCTGAGCTGGGAGGACCCGATCCTCCACGAGCACGGCGACCGGGCGCGGCTCGTGCGGCGCGCCCAGGAGCGCACCCGCCGGGTCGTCCGGGGCCGGTACTGGCCCCGGCTGCACGACCTGGACGGGCACGACCAGATCCGCTGGGTGGTCGACCTGCTGCGGGCCAGGCCGTGGACGACCAGCGCGTGGATCTCCCTGACGATCCCGGGCGAGCCGGCCGACGGGCTGCCGGCGCTGACCGCGCTGTCGTTCCGGATCCGCGGCTACCGGCTGACCATGACCGCGATGTTCCGGTCGCAGAACGTCCACCGCGGCTACCTGATGTACATCCCGCTGCGCGAGGTGCAACTCGGCGTCGCCGAGGAGCTCGGGCTGCCCGCCGGGCCGCTGCGGGTGTTCGTGGACGTCCCGCACGTGCACGTCGCCGACGCCGAACGGGTGGCGTCCGTGCTCGCCGCCGTCCCGGAACCGAACGCGGCCTGACAGACGCTGCCTGGCAGACGCGGCCTGACAGACCAGGGCGAATGCGGAGTTACCGGTGAGTCCTTCCCTGCCGCGAACCGGCGCCGCCGCCGGGTTATAGACTCATCTGCCGGGGGCGAGGTCCACGACGAGGTGACTCGCGACTTCACCTGCACACAGCACACGAACATCCACTTCCCGAAGGACTGTTTCCTCTTGAGCAAGCCCGTCGTCCTCGTCGCAGAAGAACTCTCCCCGGCCGGCATCGCCGTGCTGGAGGCCGACTTCGACGTCCGGAGCGTCGACGGCAGCGACCGCGAGCAGCTGCTCCCGGCCGTCGCCGACGTCGACGCCCTGATCGTGCGCAGCGCCACCAAGGTCACGGCCGAGGTGTTCCAGCACGCCAAGAAGCTCCGGGTCGTCGCCCGCGCCGGCGTCGGCCTCGACAACGTCGACGTGGAGGCCGCCACCAAGGCCGGCGTCATGGTCGTCAACGCGCCCACGTCCAACATCGTCACCGCCGCCGAGCACGCGATCGCGCTGCTCCTCGCCACCGCGCGCAACGTCCCGCAGGGGCACTCCGCGCTCAAGCAGGGCGAGTGGAAGCGCTCGAAGTACACCGGCGTCGAGCTGCAGGGCAAGACCGTCGGCGTCCTCGGCCTCGGCCGGATCGGCGTCCTGGTCGCCCAGCGCCTCGCCGCCTTCGACATGAACGTGATCGCGTTCGACCCGTACGTGCAGGCCGCCCGCGCCGCCCAGCTCGGCGTGAAGCTCGTCACGCTCGACGAGCTGCTCCGCGAGAGCGACTTCATCACCGTCCACCTGCCGAAGACCCCCGAGACCCTCGGCCTGGTCGGCGACGCCGAGCTGCACAAGGTCAAGCCGAACGTGCGGATCGTCAACGCCGCCCGCGGCGGGATCGTCGACGAGGAGGCCCTCGACCTCGCGATCAAGGACGGCCGCGTCGCCGGCGCCGGGCTCGACGTGTTCAGCAGCGAGCCCTGCACCGACAGCCCGCTGTTCCACCACGACAACGTCGTGGTCACCCCGCACCTCGGCGCCAGCACCCACGAGGCGCAGGAGAAGGCCGGCACGCAGGTCGCCCGCTCGGTGAAGCTCGCGCTGTCCGGCGAGTTCGTGCCGGACGCCGTCAACGTGCAGGGCGGCGCGGTCGCCGAGGACGTCAAGCCCGGCCTGCCGCTCGCCGAGAAGCTCGGCCGCATCTTCACCGCCCTCGCCGGCGGCGTCCCCGTCCGGCTCGACGTCGTCGTCCGCGGCGAGATCGCCGAGCACGACGTGAAGGTGCTGGAGCTCGCCGCGCTCAAGGGCGTCTTCGTGGACGTCATCGAGGAGGCCGTGACCTTCGTCAACGCGCCGCTGCTGGCCCGCGACCGCGGCGTCGAGGTCACCCTCACCACCTCCGAGGACAGCCCCGACTGGCGCAACGTCGTACAGGTGCGCGGCACGATGGCCGACGGCGGCGTCGTCTCGGTCTCCGGCACGCTCACCGGCCCCAAGCACGCCGAGCGCATCATCGAGATCAACGGCTACAACATGGAGCTCGTCCCGACCGAGCACATGGCGTTCTTCTCCTACGTCGACCGCCCCGGCATCGTCGGCGCCGTCGGCAAGCTGCTCGGCGACGAGCAGGTCAACATCGCCGGCATGCAGGTCGGCCGGGACGCCAAGGGCGGCAAGGCGCTGATCGCGCTCACCGTCGACTCCGCCATCGCGCCGCAGCTCGTGGACGCCATCACCCGCGAGGTCGGCGCCGACATGGGCCGCCGCGTCGACCTGGAGGGCTGACGCCCGCCCGCACGTCTCACATACTGAGAACCTCCGCCACGGATCGGGACAACCCGCCGTGGCGGAGGTATTCTCGCTGGTAGTCATGCGGCGCTTCGTAGTAATCCTTCGCTGCCGCAGCGGGGCCTGATCATCGGCAGGCCGGCACCCGCTGCGGAGGCTCTGCCTGGCCGTGAGCCCGATATCGACGCCGGACCGTGCGAACCCACGCCCCCGGCAGGCCCTCCCGCCACCGCACAGCGAATCTGGAGCATTTGCCATGGACGACACCTGGAACACCACGGCCGAAGAAGCCGAAGAAGAGGCCACCCGAGCCCTGCAGACCGCCCTGGACCGTAGGGCGGAGTAGTTAGGCATCGCCCTCGGCGTCAGGCGCTGGGGCGCCTTACTTCCACGGGCGTTGCGGGCGATCGCTGCATCGCTTCGGCTCGCCTGGCGGCTCGCTGCGCGATCAGGTTCTCGCAGGCTCGAACCTGCCTTCGGACGCGATCGCGAGGGTCGAGGTCAGTGCGTGGCCGGGGCGGTGGCTGATGCCGTCCCGGCCGTTCTGTCGCCGGGTGCGAGACTTGGCGGGTGGACGTTGTCGGGGGCGGTGAGGTCGCTCGGGTGTTGCGTGAGGTCGGGCGGCTCGGGCCCTACTTCGAACTCCTCGTGGACGACGTGGGCGGCGGCGCCTGGCGGCCGTTCAGCGGGGACGTCGAGCGGCTGCGGGAGTTGACCCGGGATCACGCCGTGCGGCTTGGGACGGGGGAGCGGCGGGTCGCCGCGTCTCTGCTGTTCCAGGGGCTCGCGGCGCGGTTGTGGTCGCCGGTCGTCGCGTCGTCGGCGGCGGGGATCGTGCCCGACCTGCGGGAACTGCGGTGGTCGTGGGCGCCTGGCGAGGCAATCACGCTCGGGGTTCCGGAGGCGTGTGGGTGGCGGGTCGAAGAGGTGGGTGAGGCCGCCTCGGTGATCCAGGCCGTGGTCGTGGACGGTCTGTTGCGGCCGTTGCAAGCGGCGATGTCCGAGTTCGTCCGGCTGGCGGACGGGCTCGTGTGGGGGAACGCGGCGTCCGCGCTGGCGGGCACTCTGCGGGTGCCGGGGTCGCCCGTGCGGGTCGCGCTGGTGCGCGAACTGCTCGGGCGGGAGCCGCTGGCGGGAGCCCTGGACGACCGGTTCGTCCGCAGGAGCTGCTGCCTGTACTACCGGGTGCCCGGCGGCGGGATGTGCGGAGATTGCGGGCTGTTGACCGGATCGTGAGACGCGAGCCCAAGCATTGAGACGTTTGCAGTAGAGTGCGCGCATGGCTTCGCGCAGCATTCGTCTGGCCGTCATCCCCGGTGACGGGATCGGCCCCGAGGTGGTCGCCGAGGGACTGAAGGTCCTCGACGCCGTGTCCGGCGACCTCACGTTCGACAGGACCTCCTACGACCTGGGCGCCGCCCGCTGGCACCGGACGGGGGAGACGCTGCCCGACTCGGTGCTGGCCGAGCTGCGCGAGCAGGAGGTCATCCTGCTCGGCGCCGTCGGCGACCCGAGCGTGCCCAGCGGGACGCTGGAGCGCGGCCTGCTGCTGCGCACCCGCTTCGAGCTGGACCACTACGTCAACCTGCGGCCCGTGAAGCTGTTCCCGGGGGTCGCGACGCCGCTGGCCGGCGTGGCGCCCGCCGACATCGACATGGTCGTCGTCCGCGAGGGCACCGAGGGCCCGTACACCGGCGTCGGCGGGGTGCTGCGCAAGGGCACGCCGCACGAGGTCGCCACGCAGGAGAGCGTGAACACCGCGTACGGGGTCGAGCGGGTCATCCGGTACGCGTTCGAGGTCGCGGCGTCCCGGCCGCGCAAGAAGCTCACGCTCGTCCACAAGGACAACGTGCTCACCTTCGCCGGCGACCTGTACCAGCGGGTCCTCAAGCGGGTCGGCGAGGAGTACCCGCAGGTCGCGACCGACTACGTGCACGTCGACGCGGCGACGATGTTCTTCGTCAACCAGCCGCAGCGGTTCGACGTGGTCGTCACCGACAACCTGTTCGGCGACATCATCACCGACATCGGCGCCGCGATCGCGGGCGGGATCGGGCTCGCCGCGTCCGGCAACGTCAACCCCGACCGGACGGCGCCGTCGATGTTCGAGCCGGTGCACGGCAGCGCCCCCGACATCGCCGGGCAGGGCAAGGCCGACCCGACCGCCACGGTCCTGTCGGTCGCCATGCTGCTCGACCACATCGGCGAGGGCGACGCCGCCCGCCGGGTCGAGCAGGCCGTCTCCGACGACCTGGCCGAGCGCGCCGCCCTGGGCGCCCGGTCCACGTCCCAGATCGGCGACGCGATCGCCAAGCGAGTATCCGGGTAGGGCACGCCGCCTGTCCGGACGGACCGGGTGTGCCCTCGCGGCGCGCCCGGTCTTCGGCATGCGCCGCGCGTGGAGGAGCAGGTCTAGACGAAGTACGACAATAGGGATGAGAGACGCCACAGCGGCGATGGGGCCGCCCGGCGATCCGCGAGAGGACGAACCGCGATGAGCGACACCCTGGAGTTCGAGATCACGCGCACCGAGCGGCCCGCGAGCGCCGCCGAGCGGGCCGCGGTCCTGGCAGATCCCGGCTTCGGCCGGCACTTCACCGACCACATGGTCACGATCAGGTACTCGGCCGACCGCGGCTGGCACGACGCGAGACTCGAACCGTACGGGCCGATCCCGATGGACCCGGCCTCGCAGGTGTTCCACTACGCCCAGGAGCTCTTCGAGGGTCTCAAGGCCTACAAGCAGCCGGACGGGTCCATCGTCACCTTCCGGCCGTACATGAACGCGGCGCGGATGAACCGGTCCGCCAAGCGGATGGCGATGCCGGAGATCCCCGAGCAGCTGTTCGTCGACGCGATCGAGCTGCTCGTCCGCACCGACAAGGACTGGGTGCCCGACACCGAGGGCCACAGCCTCTACCTGCGGCCGTTCATGATCGCCACGACCCGCGCGCTCGGCGTCAACAGCCCCGCGAACGAGTTCCTGTTCATGGTCATCGCGTCGCCGTCCGGGCTGTACTACCCGCGCGGCATCAAGCCCGTCTCGGTGTGGCTGTCGCAGGACTACACCCGCGCCGCCCCCGGCGGGACGGGCGAGGCCAAGTTCGGCGGCAACTACGCGGCGTCGTTCGCCGGGCAGGCCGAGGCCGTCGCGCAGGGCTGCGACCAGGTCGTCTGGCTCGACGCGGTGGAGCACCGCTGGGTCGAGGAGGTCGGCTCGATGAACCTCATGTTCGTCTACGGCTCCGGCGCGCACGCCCGGCTGCTCACCCCCGCGCTCACCGGCACGCTGCTCGCCGGCATCACCCGCGACTCGATGCTCAAGCTGGCGCCCGACCTCGGCGTGCCCGCCGCCGAGGGCAAGATCAGCATCGAGGAGTGGCAGGCGGGCTGCGAGTCCGGCGAGATCACCGAGGTGTTCGGCTGCGGCACCGCCGCGATCATCAGCCCGGTCGGCCGGGTCAAGGGCCGGGACCGGGAGTGGACGATCGGCGACGGCGAGCCCGGCGAGATCTCGATGCGGCTCCGCCAGGAGCTGGTCGGCATCCAGTACGGCACCCGCCCCGACCCCTACGGCTGGGTCCACAAGCTCGTCTGACCTGCGGTTCCACGGGCCCCGGCCGGACGCGTGCCGGGGCCCGGCCGTCTCATCATTCAAGACGGGTGTCCCAAGCATTCGACCCGTATGGCAGACTGGAGCGCATCATGCGCAACAGCCTCGTCATTATCGGCTGGCGCGCCGGCAGCTAACGGGACACCGCCGGCGCGCAGACCTCTCACGTCCGTGAGGGGTCTTTTTTGTGCCCTGGCGCCACCCTCTGGGGGTTCTCACCAATGCAAGGCGACGCGTTCCACGTCTACGACACCACCCTGCGCGACGGGTCCCAGCAGGAGGGGCTCAACCTCTCCGTGCCCGACAAGCTCGCCATCGCGCGGCACCTCGACGACCTGGGCGTCGGCTTCATCGAGGGCGGCTGGCCCGGCGCCAACCCCAAGGACACCGAGTTCTTCAGGCGCGCTCGAACAGAGCTCGACCTGAGGCACGCGCGGCTCACCGCGTTCGGCGCGACCCGCCGGGCCGGGGTGAAGGCGGCCGACGACCCCCAGGTCGCCGCCCTGCGCGAATCCGGCGCGTCCGTCGTGACCCTGGTCGCCAAGAGCCACGACAGGCACGTCGAGCTGGCCCTCCGCACCACCCTGGAGGAGAACCTCGCGATGATCCGCGACACGGTCTCCCACCTGCGTGCGGAGGGCCAACGAGTCTTCCTGGACGCCGAGCACTTCTTCGACGGCCACAAGGCCAACCGCGCCTACGCGCTGGAGGCCGTCCGCACCGCCGCCGAGGCGGGCGCGGACGTCGTCGCGCTCTGCGACACCAACGGCGGCATGCTGCCGGACGAGCTGGCCGAGGTCGTCCACGAGGTCGTCGGGTACGGCGTCCGCGTCGGCATCCACTGCCACGACGACTCCGGCTGCGCGGTGGCGAACACGCTCGCCGCGGTGAAGGCCGGCGCCACCCACGTGCAGGGCTGCGCCAACGGCTACGGCGAGCGCAGCGGCAACGCCAACCTGTTCACGGTCGTCGGAAACCTGCAGCTCAAGCGGGGCATGAACCTCGTGTCGGACGCGCAGCTCGCCGAGATGACCCGCATCGCGCACGCCGTCTCCGAGGTCACCAACGTCGCGCCCAGCTCGCAGCAGCCGTACGTGGGGGTGTCGGCGTTCGCGCACAAGGCGGGCCTGCACGCGTCCGCAGTCAAGGTCGACCCGGACCTGTACCAGCACATCGACCCGGCCACCGTCGGCAACGACATGCGGATGCTGGTGTCGAGCATGGCCGGGCGCGCGTCCGTCGAGCTGAAGGGCCGCGAGCTGGGCTACGACCTGTCCGGCGACAAGGCGAAGGCCGTCGTGGCCAAGGTCAAGGAGCTGGAGTCCACCGGCTACACCTTCGAGGCCGCGGACGCCTCGTTCGAGCTGCTGCTGCGCGAGGAGCTGACCGGCGTCCGGCAGCGGCACTTCGACGTCGAGTCGTGGCGGTCGATCGTGGAGCGCCGCCCCGACGGCTCCATGGTCAGCGAGGCCACCGTCAAGCTGCACGCCAAGGGCGAGCGGATCATCGCGACCGGCGAGGGCAACGGCCCCGTCAACGCCCTCGACAACGCGCTGCGCCTCGCCCTCGGCCGGCTGTACCCGGAGCTCGCGCGGCTGGAGCTGGTCGACTACAAGGTCCGCATCCTGGAGGGCGCGCACGGCACCGACGCCCGGACGCGCGTGCTGATCGAGTCCGGCGACGGCGAGCGCGAATGGGGCACGGTCGGTGTCGAGGACAACGTCATCGCCGCGTCCTGGCAGGCGCTGGAGGAGGCCGTCACCTACTGCCTCCTGCGCGCGGGCCGCGAGGCCGGCTGAGGCGCCGCCGCGCGCGAAGGGCGGCCCGCCGGGGAATGCCGCCGGCCCTCGGGGCATTATCGGGGCATGAGCACCGAGATCAGTGACAACGCCGGGAAGAGCCGCTACGAGATCAGGGTGGACGGAGACCTCGCCGGGTTCGCCGAGTACGAACGCGGGGAGGGCTCCGTCGTCTTCACCCACACCGAGGTCGACTCGGCGTTCGAGGGCAAGGGCATCGGGAGCGCGCTCGCGCGCGGCGCGCTGGACGACGTGCGGGGGAAGGGCCTGTCGGCCGTCCCGCTGTGCCCGTTCATCAAGAAGTGGATCCAGAAGCACCCCGACTACCAGGATCTCGTGGCGTCCTGACCCGCACACCGCCCGACCCTCACACCGCCTGGAGCCTGGACCCGCCGCCCTCCAGCATGAGCCACGCCGACAGCGACGCGTCCTTCAGCCGGACCCGGACCCGCGAGTAGCGGCCCGGGTCGACGAGGCCGGGGGCGGGCGCGATCACCGAGTCGTACACGAAGTCGGACGTGACGAACGCCAGGTCGGCGCCGGTCTCGGCGACGCGGCGCTTCACCGCCGGGGCGTCCACCATCCGCCGCGCCGTGATGATGGCCGTCCCGGCGACCCCCTTCGGGCCGCGCCGCACCGGGCCGACGTGCAGCGCGGCGCGCAGCTGCAGCCGGGTGGCCTCGGCGGCGCGCCGGTTGTGCCGCCGCAGCTGCGCGGCCAGGTGCGCGAGCATCGGGTCGACGACCGTGTCGGTCGGCGTGGTCGGCGGGACCACCACGAGCGCGCCGTCGCCGCGGTCCTCCTGGTAGATCCGGCCGAGGTCGAGGCCGGACGCGCCGAACGCCTCCTCCAGCAGGCCGTACATCACGGACAGCACGTACTCGCGGTCGGCGTCGGTGCGCAGCGGCGAGCTGAACCGCGTGATGTCGGTGATGAGGATCGAGCAGTTGCCCCGCACGTCCTTGAAGTCGTGCTTCTCGACCTGCCGCCGGTACACCTGCTGCTCCAGGACGGCCCGCACGCGCGGGTTGAGGTCCAGGAACGCCGCGAAGTCGCGGGCGTCGACGCGCAGCGCCCGGACGTCGCTCTCCGCCGTGACGGTCGCGGACCGGTCCCGCACCATCAGCGCCGCCCGCTCGCCGACCAGCTCCCCGGCGCCCCGGAACGCGATGATCCGCTGCTCGGCGCCCTCCCGGACCCACACCCGCGTCCAGCCGGACAGGATCACGATGACCTCGCCCGCGATCCCGCCCTCCCGGCACAGGACCTCCTCGGCGCGGTAGACGTGCCGGCGCGCGCGTGCGGCGAGGTCGTAC
Organism: Actinomadura sp. NAK00032; assembly: GCF_013364275.1. Taxonomy (NCBI): domain Bacteria; kingdom Bacillati; phylum Actinomycetota; class Actinomycetes; order Streptosporangiales; family Thermomonosporaceae; genus Actinomadura; species Actinomadura sp. NAK00032. The sequence continues at coordinate 2,599,555 of NZ_CP054932.1, forward strand.
CGCTCGGCGGGCGTCAGCGCGTCCCAGAACGCCGCCGTGCCGGACGGAGCGGGCAGGCCGGGGACCGCGAGCATGCGGGGCGCCGCCGCCGCGGCCACCACCGGCGGTCCGGGCGTCTCCCGCAGCGTGCCGGCCTTCAGGTACTGGACGAGGGCGTTCGCCACGGCCACCGCCGGAAAGGTCAGGAACGTCAGGAACCCGCTGACGGCGGCGGTCGCCGAGCCGCCCACCGCGTACCCGAGCACCACGGCCCCCAGCGTCACCGCGGTCACGGTCTTCGCGTTCATCGTGCCCGCGTGCGAGGCCGTGCGCCTCCGCGACCGCGCCCTCCAGCGGTTCGGCTCCACGGAGTCTTCCTTCCCCCGGAAGGGCCGGGCGTAGTGCCGTCCGGCCTCTCGGCGTCGGTTCCGTCCCCACGTCTCCCACCATCGAGACTAGGATGAGATACATATGAAAGCCATACGAAGACTGTCTGTAACTCGGTAACTGTTATATCGCTCGATGGCAAGACAGGGATAACGCAGGTTTCTCGTCCCGCCGACCGGGGAACCCTTGTTCTGCATGCTGTACGTTGGGCATGGATTTGCTGACGGAGGGCTGTATGGTCGCCTGACCGGCGGAGCCTTCCGGTCCCGGCGCCGGAAGGCGCGGGGACGGGCCTCGCGCCCCGGATAGGAGTGAGCGCTCATGACGACATCCCGAGCAGCCTCCGAGACCTCGGGCGGGTCCGCCGGGAGTCCCCGGGCGGAGCCGGTCCCGCACAGCGAGCGCGTCACGGTCAACCTGACCGGCAAGGCCGTCCAGGCCCTCCAGCGCCTCCAGGAGCAGACCGGCTACAACAAGACCGACTGCATCAACCGCGCGCTGATCATCGCCGGCGAGATCGAGGGCATGTCCCGCGAGCCCGGCGCCTTCTACTGGCGCGAGACCCCCGACAGCGACCTCATGCTCGTCCGCTTCGTCTGACCCGGCGTCCGCGCCCGACGCCGCCCCGCCCGAGCCCGGCGGCCCCGCCACGTCGCCGGGGACCCGCCCGGCGCTGTAGCGCAGCCGCGTACGGTCGGCGGGCCAGACCGTCACGGTGATCGGACGCCTCGCCCCCGGTGGAGTACGCCGTCCGGACGGTCTCGAGGACGGTGTCCGCCGCGCGGTCGCCCAGGCCGAAGAACCGCTGCTCATCGTCGTCCGGGAGGCGGGCCCCGCTCTCGTCGTGGTGGCCGGCCTCGCGGTAGCCGAGGACCTCGCCGAGATGGGCGGCGCGCCTTCGGCGATGTCGCGCCAGCGGACGGGCGTCGCGCGGGCCATGGCATCGCGTCCCTTCGCGGCGGCGGTGGCGGGCACCGGAGCCGAGGGACTTGTGCGCGAAGAAGCGGCGGTCTCGCCGGCCGTGGCCGCTCTCGGACGGCCACGACCGGCGGGGCGCGGGTCAGGCGCGCCGCGTGCGCAGCGCGTCGAACAGCCCGTCCCGCGCGTCGGCCTCGCGGGTGACCAGCGGCAGCGCGGCACCGCTCTCGACCAGATCGGCGAGCGCGGGCGCGGACAGCAGGATCCCGCCGCCGAGGCGGCGCGCGTCGCGGAGCACGGTGCGCTCTCCCTGGCGGCCGGACACGTAGGCGCCGATCCTCCAGCCGGACTGAGAGGAGCGTGCAGATGATCGGCGGTTTGACCCTCTACCTGTGGATACTCGTCCCGGCCTCGCTGTTCCTGGCCCTCGTCGGCTACCTCGCCCTGATGGGGTACCGCACCCGGAGCGTCATCTTCCGCGCCGGCTCCGGCGGCCCGCCCCGCAGCCGCGCGGGGATGCTGGCCAACGTGGTGTCGCGCGACCACCCCGCCGCCGTCATCGAGACCGCGCCGGCCGTCGCGGGCCCGCAGCGGCCAGGAGTGTAGGAGGCCGAGATGGAGGAGACGCGGATCGCGGCGGCGGGGCGAGCGTTCGCCGCGACGACCCTCGACGAGCCGTCCGGGGCGGCGCACCCCCGGGTGGTGCTCACTCCGGTGCCGGAGGCCCGGACGTCCGGCGAGGCGCTGCCGCGCACGATGCGGATCGTGGTCACCGGGGCCGCGGCCCTGGTGATCGCGGCCGAGCTGCGCCACCGGCCGGACGCCCGGCCCGCCGTCCTCTGCGCGGCGGCCGCGCTCGCCGCGGCCGCCGCTCCGTGGCGGCGCTGACGCGGAACCGGTCGTTCGCACGAACGAGGATGTTTCCAGCGGTATTGGGGCGGCTGCGCAGAAAGTTCGCCAAACTCGGCTAAACCGGTGGCGGATTTCGTCAACGGCGTCCACTATGGGGTTCCGCACGGCACGCGTGGCATTCCCGCGTGCCCGCGCCCATCGAACCGACTCGCCGGAGTGATCGTATGCCCGCTCGACCCTGGACCCCCGAGGACCTTGGGCGTCCCACGGACGGGACATGGGCCGATGTCGCCTTCGGCCTGGGGGAGATGTACGAGCACGAGGGCGACCTGGAGCAGGCCGCCGGCTGGTACCGGCGGGCCGCCGAGTCCGGCTGCGCCGACGCCGCGCTGCGCCTCGGCGCCGTGCTGGGGCGGCTGGCCGACGCCGGGACCGCCGGCGACGCGGCCGGGGAGCTGATCGCCGAGGCCGCCCGCTGGCTCAGCGGCGCCCTCGACACCACCAGCCCGGACGCCATCGAGCTCATCACCGACATGCTCAACCGGCAGCTGCGGCAGGCCGCGCGCCGCGGGCTGGAGCCCGCCCCGGCGGGCTGACCCCCTCCGGACGCCGCCCGGTCGGTATGAACCGAACCGCTTCGCCCGTCGTCGGACTCCATGAGATCGACGACGGCGGAGGGTGGACGAGTTGAGCGGCGAGGAGCCCGGGTACGTGCCCCCGGACCACAAGACGACCGCCGAGTTCCGTGTCCCCGGCGGCCCGGCCGCGCGGGACGCGGGGACGGGCGGCGATGCCACCCTCGTCGACGAACCCGCGGACGGCCCGGCGGACTCGACGGTCCAGGACGTCCCGGTGGAGGAGCTGGCCGGTGCTCCGGACGTCACCCTCGGCGACCTCCCGGAAGACGACCCCGAGGACGATCCGGAAGACGACCCCGAGGACGATCCCGAAGCGACGTCGCGGGATCTCGCCGCCGAGGGCCCGGGCGTGACGTCCCGCGATGAGCCGGCGAAGGCGTCCGCGACCGTCTCCGACATCCGGCTCGAAGAGCACGCCCCGCCTCGGGAGGAGCCGGCACGGCCGGCGCCCCCGGCTCCGCCCGTGCCGCTCATGCGGGAGATGCCGTGGACGGAGCAGTTCGGCGCGGAGCAGGAGACGGCGGCTTCAGGCGCGGGCGATCCGGCGGCCGCCTTCGCCATGCCGGCACCGGACCTCGCCGGGACCGGCCCCCAGCCCGACGCGACCGCCCCGGCGGGGCCGGCCGGGGGAGTGCCGGCGGGGGGAGTGCCGCCGGCGCGCTCCAGGCGTCCGATGATCCTGATCGCCGTGGTCGGCGCCGTGGTGCTGCTGGCCGCCGCGGCGCTCGTGGTGCTCCTGTTCTCGGGGAGCGACTCGAAGGACGAGGAGGCCGCCCCGAAGCCGGCGTCTCCGGCGGCGTCCGCCCCCGCGACCGGCGGCCCGGCTCCGGTGCCGTCGTCCGGCGCGCCCTCCCCGGGCAAGACGCCGCCCGCGGCGCCGCCCGCGAACGGTCGGCCGCCCGCGGGGCAGCCCAGCGGGCCGCCGCCGGTGACCACCGTCCCGATCGGCCCGCTCGTCCGCGGCGACGGGATCACCTACCAGCTCGTCCAGCAGGACGAGGGGTACTTCGAAGGCAAGATGGTCATCACCAACCGCACCGGCCGTCCCATGAGGACGTGGACGCTGACGTTCAGCGCCCCCGGCGCGGACGTGAAGAACATTTGGGGCGCGGCGCTCGTGCACGGCGGCACCGAGGTGGAGATCCGGAACCTGGACGGCGCCCGCGCGATCCCGCCGGGCGGCACCTGGGAGATCCAGTACGGCGCGGCGGGACGGGCGTCCACCCCGAGGGGCTGCGAGCTCAACGGCGAGGCATGCGGCCTCTGACCGGGGTACTAGGCTCTCGACCATGCGTATCGCCAGGTTCTCCATCGACGAAGGCGTGTCCTTCGGTGTGGTGGAGGAGAACACCGTCGCCGCCATCGCGGCCCACCCGTTCGGTGAGCCGACGTTCACCGGGCAGCGCCTCCCGCTCGCCGACGTCCGGCTGCTCGCGCCGATCCTGCCCAGCAAGATCATCGCGATCGGGAAGAACTACGCCGACCACGTCCGCGAGATGGGCGGGGCCGAGCCGCCCGCCGAACCGGTGATCTTCTCCAAGCCGTCCACCGCCGTGATCGGCCCGGGCGAGGCGATCATGTACCCGGAGAAGCTGTCCGAGCGCGTCGACCACGAGGGCGAGCTCGCCGTCGTCATCGGCCGCCTGTGCCGCGAGGTGCCCGCCGCCCGCGCCGCCGAGGTCATCCTCGGCTACACCTGCGCCAACGACGTCACCGCCCGCGACCTCCAGCAGCGGGACGGGCAGTGGACGCGGGCCAAGGGCTTCGACACGTTCTGCCCCATCGGCCCCTGGATCGAGACCGAGATCGACCCCGCCGACCTGGCCATCACCACGTCCGTCAACGGCGAGGTCCGCCAGGACGCCCGGACGTCCCTGCTGCTGCACGGCATCCCGGCCCTCGTCGAGTACGTCAGCCAGGTCATGACGCTCCTGCCCGGCGACGTCATCCTCACCGGCACCCCCGCCGGCGTCGGCCCGATGGGGATCGGGGACGAGGTGACCGTCACCATCGAGGGCATCGGCAGCCTCACCAACCGCGTCGTCTCCCGCGACTAGCCATGGCGTTCGGCGGCTTCACCGACGAGGCGTTCGCGTTCTACGAGGGCTTGCAGAGCGACAACAGCAAGCCCTACTGGACGTCCCACAAGGCGACCTACGAGCGCCATGTTCGCGAACCGCTGGCCGAGCTGTGCGCCGAGCTCGAAGAGGAGTTCGGCGCGGTCAAGCTCTTCCGGCCGTACCGGGACGTCCGCTTCAGCAAGGACAAGACGCCCTACAAGACGCACCAGGGCGGCCACACCTCCGAGGGGTTCTACATCCAGGTCGACGCCGACGGCCTGATGGTCGCGGGCGGGATGTACGCGCCCACCCCCGAGCAGCTCCGCCGCTACCGCGAAGCCGTCGCGTCCGACACCTTCGGCGGCGAGCTCCAGGCCATCGTGGACGACCTCCGCGCCGCCGGCCTGGAGATCGCCGGCGACCGGCTCAAGACCCGCCCCCGCGGCACGCCCCCCGACCACCCGCGCCTCGAACTCCTGCGGCACCGCTCCCTCTACGCCCACACGGGCTGGCCCGCCGACCCCTGGGCGGCGGACCCCGGCGAGGTCCGCACGCGGGTACGGACCACCTGGCGGCGCCTGCGCCCCCTCGTGGACTGGGGCCGGCGGCACATCGGGCCGCCCGACTTCACCCGCTGAGACCCGCCCCGCCAATCGTTTTGGCGGTTCTCCCAAGACCCTGTATTCTCATCGAGGCGCGAGCGACCAGCCGGAAACGGAACGGAAGCTCGTACCTCACTGGGGTATGGTGTAATCGGCAGCACGAGTGATTCTGGTTCACTTAGTCTAGGTTCGAGTCCTGGTACCCCAGCTGCGTCCGTCCTGCAGGCGGACACACGCCCCCGTCGTCTAGTGGCCTAGGACGCCGCCCTCTCAAGGCGGTAACGGCGGTTCGAATCCGCTCGGGGGTACTTGCCTACGGCTGCTCATCGGCCGTTGGCCGATTTCGCCGCCGTCTGGTGTCCTCCAGGGGGCGACCCCCTGGAACCCCCCGATGTTCGGGCTTCGCCCTCACGGTGGCTGGGGCGTACTCGGGGATCTTCTTCTGCATCGCCCAAGAACGTTTTTTTGTGCGGGCATGCACAGTCTCTTGATCTGCCTCTCGCTTTGAAGCCGATGTGACGAGTCGGTGTGTTTGTTTGCTGGGGGCAGAGCGGCTGGCGCGGGTGGTGGGCGGCAGGGAAATCGGCGGTGTGCTTGGCGGCCGGGCTGTGTGGGAAGCGCTGGTCGTTGAAGGCTTGTGTCGTGCGTGGGCGTGGGTCGGGTGGGGCGTGCGGGGGAAATCTGGTCGAGGTGGGGGGCTGCGTCCGGTAGGCTGGGCGAGGCCCGGGCGGGAGATCGCGCCGGGTGAAATGTCCGGCCCCCGTCGTCTAGTGGCCTAGGACGCCGCCCTCTCAAGGCGGTAACGGCGGTTCGAATCCGCTCGGGGGTACACGTCCGCAGGGGAACCTGCGGCTTTTTCTTTTTCCGGGTGCGGTTTCCCCGGGCGATCATCACCGGCGTGCGTGGGTATGGGCGTGTCCATGAGCAGCGCTATGCGGGCCGTGCGGGTCGTCGGGTACGGCGAGGACCTGCGGATGGCGGAGGTGCCCGTTCCCGTGGCGGACGGGCCGTTCGACGTCGTGGTGAGGATCGGCGGGGCCGGGGTGTGCCGGACGGACCTGCACATCCTCGAAGGGCAATGGGCCGAGAAGTCCGGGGTGGAGCTGCCCTACACGATCGGGCACGAGAACGCCGGGTGGGTGCACGCCGTCGGGCCGGCGGTCACGAACGTCGCCGAGGGCGACAAGGTGATCCTGCATCCGATCGTCACCTGCGGGCTGTGCCGGGCGTGCCGGTCGGGGGACGACGTGCACTGCGCGGACAGCAGGTTCCCCGGCATCGACTCCGACGGCGGATACGCCGACTACCTGAAGACGTCCGCGCGCAGCGTGGTGAAGCTGGACGAGTCGCTGGAGCCGGCGGACGTCGCGGCGTTCGCCGACGCGGGCCTCACCGCCTACCACGCGGCGGCGAAGGCGGCGCGGCGGCTGACCCCGCGCGACCGGTGCGTGCTGATCGGGGCCGGGGGCCTCGGGCACATCGGCGTCCAGGTGCTCAAGGCGATCAGCCCGGCCGAGCTGATCGTGGTGGACCGCGAGCCGGACGCGGTGCGGCTGGCCGCCGAGATCGGCGCCGACCACGGGATCGTCGCGGACGGCGACCATGTCGGCGAGGTCCTCGACCGCACCGGTGGCGGCGCCGAGGTCGTCCTCGACTTCGTCGGCGAGGGCGGCACGACCGCCGAGGGCCTGCGGATGCTGCGCGAGGCGGGCGACTACCACGTGGTCGGCTACGGCGAGAACATCGACGTCCCCACGATCGACGTCATCTCCGCCGAGATCAACATCATCGGGAACCTCGTCGGCTCCTACAACGACCTGTGCGACCTGATGGCCCTCGCGGCCCGCGGCGCGGTCACGCTGCACACGCGCAAGTACGCGCTGGACGACTTCCAGTCCGCGGTCGGCGACCTGGACGCCGGACGCGTGCGGGGCCGCGCGATCCTCACGCCGTGAGGGCGGAGGCGGCGGTGCGCGGGCATGCCGGGCTGTACGCGCTCCCCGCCGCGGTCATGGTGCTGGTCACCGTGGACGTGCTCCTCGACGGCCCGCTCAGGCGGCTCGACTGGACCGTCCACGAGTTCTGCGACGCGCACGTGCGGGGCGGGCTGCTCACGGCCGTCCACCTGGTCACCAAGCTCGGCCAGCGCGGCGACCTGGTCGTGGTCATCGTTCCGCTGGCCGTCATCGCCTCCGTCCGGACGCGCTCGCCCCGCTGCCTCCTGGTGAGCGTGGTGATCGTCGGCGGGCTGTCGCTGCTGCAGACCGGCCTGAAGGCGGCGATCCCGCGGACCTATCCCTTCAGCGGCACCGACGTCCTGTTCGCCCACGGGAACGCCTATCCGTCCGGCCACACCCTCAACGCGTTCGTGCTCATCTGGCTCATCCTGGAGCTGCTGGTGATCGCGTTCCCGTCCGTCCGGCTGCCCGCGCACCGCCGCCGCGGCATCGCGCTGGCGGCGGGCTGCGTCACGGCCGCGGCGCTGACGGTGGCGGACGAGCACTGGCTCACCGACGTCCTGTTCAGCCTCGCCCTGGGCCCGGTTCTGCTGTCGCTGCTGATCCGGTGGCGCCCCCTCACCCGCGAGGGCGGACGCCGGCGAAGCCGCTGAACACCCACCCGTCCCACGCCGCCTCGGCGTCGGTCAGGACGAGGGTGGATCGGCCGCACGTGGTCGGCGGGCGAGGCGAACGCGAGGACCTCGCCCCGGGACGCGGCCAATTCGGCGGCGTTGAGCGCGGTGTCGAAGATGCGGGCGGTCTGCGTCCTGGCCGCGTAGGAGGCGCCGCCGTCCTTCTCCCACCAGCAGAAGGGGAAGCGGCGGCCTGCCGCTTCGTTGCCTTTGTGCATGCCGTTGAGGGAGCCCGCCATCACGTGGGCGGGGGCGAGGGCCTTGTCCTCGTCGCCCGGCGCCCATTCGGGGCCGTCGTGACCGGAACCGCCGCTGCGCTCGTTCCACCGTGGGTCGTCGTCATGGAGACGCATGGAAGGGAACCTCCCTGGGGGATGGGTGTTGGTGGACATGGTGGCGGAGGGACCCCCGGTCCCTCCGCCTTTTCGGTGGGTCAGGGGTGGGCTGGTTCCTTTGGTCGGTCGTGTGGTTTCGCGGCTGGGGTGCTGCGGGCGGGCCACCAGAAGCGGGGGCCCGTGTCCAGGGCCAGGGCGGGGACGATGACCGAGCGGACGAAGAAGGTGTCCAGGAGGACGCCGAGGGAGACCAGGACGCCGATCTGCACCATCATCGTGACCGGCATGGCGCCGAGGACGCCGAACGTGGCGGCGAGGACGAGTCCGGCGCTGGAGATGACGCCGCCGGTGACGCCGAGGCCGCGCAGGACGCCGGCGCGGTGGCCGGCGCGGCCCGCCTCCTCGCGGATGCGGGAGACGAGGAACAGGTTGTAGTCCACGCCCAGGGCGACCATGAACAGGAAGCCCATGAGCGCGACCTGGATGTCGAGGGCGGGGAAGCCGAACGCGTATCTGAACAGCAGCCAGGAGGCGCCGAGGGCGGCGAAGTAGGACGCGACGACGGTCGCGACCACCAGGAGCGGGGCGACCAGCGCGCGGAGCAGGACGATGAGGACCAGCAGCACGACGGCCAGGACGAGCGGGATCACCACCTTGCGGTCGTGGGCCTGGGCGTCGGCCAGGTCGATCTCGGCGGCGGTGCTCGCGCCGAACAGCGCGTCGGGGACGGCCGCGCGGAGGTCCCGGACGGTCCGCTTCGCCGCCGCGCTGTCGGGCGCCGCGGTGAGGACGACGTCGAAGCGGGTCAGGCGGCCGTCCGAGGAGGCCTGCGGCGCTCCCACGCGGGCCACGCCGGAGGCGTCGCGGAGCGCGGCGGTGACGGCGTCCGGCCGCTCGGTGATCACCTGGAGGGGGCGGCCCTGGCCGCCGGGGTAGTGCTGGGCGAGCAGCTTCTCGCCGATGGCGGAGCTGGGCGTGCTCGTGAGGAAGTGGGCGCGGTCCAAGCCGGTGCTGATGCCGAGGCAGGCGGCGGCCAGCGCGCCGAGGACGGCCAGGCCGCCCACCCAGACGAGGCGGGGGCGGGCCGCGATGCGGTGGCCGGCGCGGTCCCAGGCACCGCGGCCGGACGGGGCGTCGCCGTAGCGGGGGATGCGCGGCCAGAACACCCAGCGGCCGAGGACCACGAGGAGCGCGGGCAGCAGCGACATGACGACCAACAGGCCGCCGGCGACGCCGATGGCGCCGATCGGGCCGAGCGCGTAGTTGAAGCCCATGCGGGCGGCGAGCAGGCAGAGCAGGCCGAGCGAGACGGTCGCGGCGGACGCGGCGATGGGCGCGGCGGCGCGGCGCAGCGCGGCCCGCATCGCGTCGTGCCGGTCGGGGTGGCGGCGGAGCTCCTCGCGGTAGCGGGCGAGCAGGAGCAGCGCGTAGTCGGTCGAGACGCCGAACACGAGCGCGTTCAGGATCGTGGACGTCCCGTCGGCGACGTAGAGGCCGGCGTGCTCGCCGAGCAGGTAGACGACGGCGCCCGTCACCTGGAGGGCGATCGCCGCGTTGACGATCGGCAGCAGCCACAGGACCGGGCTGCGGTAGGTGAGCAGCAGCACGACGGCGACCAGCGCGACCGTGGCGATCAGGACGGGCTTGTCGACCTTCTCGAAGGCGTCCCCGATGTCGAGGGTGGCGCCCGCCGGGCCGGCCAGCCGCACGTCCAGGCCGGGCGGGGCGTTCGAGAAGGCCCGGTCGCGGAGCCGCTCGGCCCGGTCGGTGAGCGCGTCGTCGTCCGGCAGCGGCACGGTGAGCATCAGCGCCTCGCCGTCGGCGGACGGGACGGGCCGCCCGATCGGCCCGGCGGCCAGCGGGGCGAGGGCGCGCCGGTCGGCCTCGGCCTTCGCGCGGTCGGCCGGGGTGAGGCCCGCCGGCCGCACGTAGGCGATGACGCCCGGCGCGAGTTCGCCGCCGGGGAAGCGGGACACGAGTTCGTCGACCTCCGTCGACTGGGCGCCGCGCGGCAGTTCGGCCGACGACTTCGCCTGGACGACGTCCGAGAGGCGGCCGGCGAGGGGCGCCGCCAGGACCGTGACCACGATCCAGGTCAGCAGGACCGCCCATGTGAGCAGCCGCCGTTTGCGCGAGAGCAGCATGAGGTGCTCTCCTTTCCGGTGGGGGCTTGCGTTGCGTGGAACACGCCGTTCGGCGTGGTGACGCGGGCTTCCGCCCGTCCGGGCCGGCGAGGGGCAACTCGGCGGCCCGGGCTCTAGACCTCCGGGAACGCCAGGAACCTGGCGTGGAGGGTGCGCGCGCCGGGCGGCGGGTCGTCGTCGGCGCGCTTGTAGCGGTAGAGGAGCGCGATGTACTCCTCGAAGAAGGGGCGCACCTGGTCGGGCGTCAGCGTGACGGTGCCGAACGAGTACAGCAGCGCGTCCGCCCAGGGCCCGAGACCGTCGCGTTCGCGCAGGTAGCGGTCGAGCATCTCCAGCTCGTTCGCGAACTCCAGCCGGGTCACCTCGGCCACGGCCGCCCGCATCTGCGGCGACTGCTCGCGGTGGGGCGGCAGCCGCCGGTCGGCGGGCACCGCCCGCCACCAGCGCTCCCGCCCGCGCGCCAGCTCCGGGACCTCCTCGACGAACCCGTGCTTGGCGAACTGCCGCAGGTGGTAGCTCGTCGACCCGGTGCTCTCGCCGAGCTCGCGGGCGAGGGTGGTGGACGAGGCGGGCCCGCGCCGCAGCACCTCGGCGATCCGCTGCCGCAGCGGGTGCGCGAGCAGCCGCACCTGCGCCGGATCGGTGATCACCTCGGGAGTCGGTTGCTCCTTCATGCCGCTGACGCTAGGAGTTGCAAAGGCCCTTTGCAACGGGTCTCGGCAAAGTTCGGCGGCGGGAGGGAGGGGCTGCGACCTGAGGGGGAGGCACCGCCTGGCTCTCCGGTCCCGCCCGGCGCGTGTCCTTGGCTGACGAGCGTTGATGTGGTCAACTAAAATCACTGACATGGGGAGGGGCATGATGCGCGAGCACGCGGACGCACCGGACGCACCGGGGGCGTCGCTGGCCGAGAAGGTCGAGTGGCTGATCCGGAACCTGTGGCCGGCGGACGCCGCGCCGCCGCGCAACAACGTCGAGACGGCCGCCGCCATCGCGAGCGCCACCGGCGAGGACATCTCGTCCACGACCGTCTGGAAGCTGCGCACCGGCCGGCAGGAGAACCCGCAGCTGAAGACGCTGACCGCGCTCGCCACGTTCTTCGGCGTGCCGATCGGCTACTTCGGCTTCGCCGGCGAGTCCGCGCCGATCGGCGACGACCTCACGATCCAGGCGCTGCGGCGGGACGTGGAGCAGGGCGTCATCCGGCCGGAGGTGCTGCGCGCCCTCGTCGACCTGTCCCCGCAGGCCCGCTGGGTCGTGGACGAGATGATCCTCGCCGCCGCGGCGGCCGACCGCGACCGCAACGCCTAGGGCGGACGCCGACCGGGCCGGACATTCCGGGCCGGGGCGATGTTTCGCGACCCTCCTGATCAGGTAGAGGCGGACTAGTCGGTCCACTGATACCCCGGAGGGGCAATGCCGCCGTACGCCGTCGCCCTCTCGGTGGTCGGCCTGGTCCTCGCGCTCGTCGCGGGCGTGTACGCGGCCTCGTCCGCGCTGGCGCCGCGCGGGTTCGGGAGCGGGCCGTTCCTGTCGGGGGCGCGCCCGGCCGAGCACGCGCTGTCCCGCTACCACGTGCGCTGGTACACGGTGTCGATGGTCTTCCTGGCCTTCGACATGGAGATGGTCTTCATGTACCCGTGGGCGCTCGTCGTCGCGTCGGTGGGCGTGAAGGCGGTCGTGGAGATGTTCGCGTTCCTGGCGCTGCTGCTGGTCGGCGTCCTCTACGCGTGGCGGGAGGGGGCGCTGCGGTGGACGTGACGGGCGACCCGCGCCCGTTCGTCGTGGCGGCGGCGGACGGCACAGCGGACCGGCTCGCGGTCGAGGCCGAACTGCGGCGGCGCCGGTGGCGGCCCGCGCTCGCCCCCGCCGAGACGGGCACGCTCGTCGTCTGCGGCCGTCCCGGGCCGGCGCTGGCCGAGGCCATCGAGACCGTCTGGCGCGACATGCCGGAGCCGAGGCGGCGCGGGCTGGACGGTGCGGGCGGAGGCGGGGAGCGCCCTGCGCTGGAGTCCGGTGCGGAGATGGCCGACCGGGCCGACGACCGGGACGGGCTGCGGCTGGACGTCCTGCACGTGCCGCTCGGGCCGGTGCTGCCCTACTGGCCCGCCGGGCTGCGCCTCGACCTGACGTTGCAGGGGGACGTCGTCCAGGCCGCGGAGGCCACGGCGGTCGACCGGGCGGACGGGACCTTCTGGACCGACGACCGGCGCGTCGCGGCCCGCCTCGACAGCCTCTCCCGGTTCCTGCGCGTCGCCGGCTGGGACGCGGCGGCGGAACGGGCCGCCGTGCTGCGCGACGAGGCCCTGGCCGGCGGCCTCGCGCCCGAGCGGTCGGCGCCGTTCACCCGCGGGGTCCGGCGCTCGGTCGTCCTGCGGTGGATGACACGGGGGCTCGGCGGGGTCCGGGAGCGGGTCGAGGGATGGCTCCGGGAGATCGAAGGCGAGGACGCGCGGCGGCCGATACCGGCGGCGGAGGCGCTCGACGCGCTGCCGTCCCTGCTGGAGGGGGCCGAGCTGGGCGAGGCGCGGCTGATCGTGGCGAGCCTCGACCCCGATCTGGGGGCGCTCGCCGATGGTTGAGGTGGTCGTCATCGGTGCGCTGGCGGTCGCGGCGGCGACGCTGAGCGGGGCGCTCGCCGGACGTCCGGCCGCGCCGTTCCAGGAGGCGGTGCGGCTGCTGACCCTGCAGCGGCGCGCCACCCACCGCGCCGACCGGCTGCTGACCACGGTCGGCGTGGTGTCGCTGCCGGTGGCGGCGGCGCTCGCGGCGCTGGTGGTGCCCTTCGGCGACCGGGTGGCCGTCGGGTCGAGCGTCGGCGTCGTCTGGTTCAACGCCATGGAGGTCGTGGCCTGGGCCTCGGTGTGGCTCGCCGGATGGGGCGTCAACTCGGCGTACGCGCTGGTCGGCGGGTACCGGTTCCTCGCGCAGGGCCTCGCCTACGAGCTGCCGCACATGTTCGCGCTCATCACCGCCGCGCTGGGCGCCCACTCGCTGGACCTGCGGGTCATCGCGGCGGCGCAGCACGGCCTGTGGTTCGCGGTCTGGATGCCGGTCGCGTTCGCCGTCTACCTGCTCTCGACGCTGGCGATGACGTTCTGGGGGCCGCTCGGGCATCCGGTGGGCGGCGACCTCGCCGGGGGCGCGATGGCGGAGCTGTCCGGCCCCGACCGGCTCGTCCTCCTGGCCGGCCGGTACGGGCTGCTCGCGGTGGCGGCGGCTGTCGCCGTCCCGCTGTTCCTCGGCGGCGGCGCGGGTCCGCTGCTGCCCGGGTGGCTGTGGTCGCTGGTGAAGGCGTGCGCCGTCCTGGCCCTGCTGGTGTGGACGCGCGGGCGGGTGCCCGTGCTGCGCATGGACCGGGCCATGGCGGCGGCGTGGACGGTGCTGATCCCCGCCGTGCTGCTGCAGATGCTCGTCGTCGGGATCGTCGTGGTCTGAAGGATCGGCTGAGAGGAGGGAGCCCATGGAGGACGCCGCGTTCTGGGTGCTCGCCGTGCTCGCGGTCGCGGCCGGCGCCGCGGTGTTCGTCGTCGACTCGATGGCGCGGGCGACGTTCGCGCTGCTCGCGTCCTTCCTGTGCGTGGGCGCGGAACTGCTGCTGATCGACCTGCACTACCTCGGCGTGCTGGTCGTGCTCATGATGATCATGGAGATGCTGGTGATGGCGGTCTTCATGGTCATGTACATGATGAACCCGGCCGGGCTGATGCCGATGACGATGATGCACAACGCGCGCGGCGCGGCCGGGATCTCGGTCGCCCTGTTCGCCGCCCTCGCCGCCGGGATCTTCGCGGTGCCGTGGCCGGAGCGCGCGGGCCGCCCGCCCCGCGACCCGACGTTCGCGCTCGGCGAGTCGATCATGGGGCCGAAGATGCTGGTCATGATGGTGATCGGGATCGCGATCCTGGCCACCATGATCGCCGCGGTGGTGCTGGCGACGCATCGGGGGCGGTACGGCGATGACGCTTGAGACGTTCCTGCTGCTGGCCGCCGCGCTGTTCTGCGTCGGGCTGTTCGGCGCGCTGTCCCAGCAGTCGGTCGTGATGCTGATGATGGGCCTCGAACTGATGATCAACGGCGTGGTGGTCGCGGCGGCGGGGTTCTGGTTCTGGGTGTCGCCCGGCCTGCCGGACGGTCAGGTCCTCGTGCTGGTCGCGATCACCGTGATGGCGCTGGAGATGGCGATGGGCTTCGCCGTGGTCACCGCCCTCTTCCGGGCGCGCGACGTGGACATGACCGATGACGCGGGGGATCTCAAAGGATGAGCGAAGCGAACCGGGGGGTGTGGGGGGTCGCCCCCCACAGGGAGCAGGGATGATCCTCCGGCTGGGCGGGTTGGCGGTGGACGGGTTGTCCGCCGTGCTGCTGGTGACCCTCGCCGTCGTCCTGGTCGCGGTGCTGGTGTTCGCGGCGGGGGAGCGGTACGGGGTCCGCTTCTACGCGCTGATGCTGCTGTTCGCGGCGGCGATGGCGGTCACGGTCACCGCCACGGACCTGCTCATGCTGCTGATGGGCTGGGAGGTCATGGGCGCGATGTCGTACGCGCTCATCGGCTACGCGTGGCCGGACGCCGGACGGGTCCGGTCGGCGGACGTGGCGTTCCTGACGACCCGGGCCGCCGACATGGGCCTGTACGCGGCGGCCGGCTTCGCGCTCGCGGGCGCGCACTCGCTGCGGCTCGACGCGCTCGCGCAGGCGGACGTCCCCTGGCGGGACCTGATCGCGGCGGGGATCGTGGTGTCCGCGCTGGGCAAGTCGGCGCAGCTGCCGTTCTCGTTCTGGCTGGCGCGGGCCATGGCGGGCCCGAGTCCGGTGTCGGCGCTGCTGCATTCGGCCACGATGGTCGCCGCCGGCGCGTACCTGCTGATGCGCGTCCATCCGCTGCTGGCCGCGACCGGCTGGGCGGACACGCTCGTGGCGTGGGCGGGCGCGGTGACCGCCCTGGTGCTGGGCGCCGTCGCGCTCGCACAGCAGGACCTCAAGCAGCTCCTCGCCGCGTCCACGTGCGCGCAGATCGGGTTCATGGTGCTGGGCGCCGGCGCGGGCTCGGTCGGCGGGGCGACGGCCCACCTCGTCGCGCACGCGGCGGTGAAGAGCCTGCTGTTCCTCTGCGCGGGCGCCTGGCTGACCGCCCTCGGGACCGAGCGGCTGGACGACCTGCGCGGCGCGGCACGGCGGCACCGCCTCGTCGGCGCCGCGTTCGGCGTCGGGGCGCTGGCGCTGGCGGGCGTCCCGCCGCTGTCGCTGTGGGTGACGAAGGACGAGGTGCTGCGCGGGCTGCCCGCCGGGCTGCTCGCGGTGGCGCTCGCGGCGTCGGTGCTGTCGGCCGCCTATGCGGCGAAGGCGCTGTTCGCGGTGTTCCGTCCCGCCGAGGGCGCGGCGCTTGGAGTGCCGGTCCTCGGGCAGGCTCCGCTGGTCGTGCTGGCCTTCGCGGCAGCGGTGCTCGGGGTGCTGGGGCTGCCCGCGGTGGCGGACGCCTGGCGCGACATGCTCGGCATGCCGCACGAGGGCGGCCCCGACCTCTGGGTGCTCGTCCTGTCCGGTGCCCTGGCGGTGCTGACGGCCGGCGCGGTCGGCGCCGCCCGGCGGATCCCGGCGCCCGGGTGGGCGGCGGAGTGGCTGTACCTGGAGCGGGCCGCCGGCGCCGTCGTCGTCCGTCCGGCGTTCGCCGCCGCGCGGGCGCTGGCCCGGTTCGACGACCGGGTCGTGGACGGCGCCGTCCGGGGCGCCGCGCGGGGCGGCCGGTGGGCGGCGGGCCTGGCCGGGCGCCGGGTCGAGATCCGGGTGGACGGCGTGACGGCCCTCGTTGCGCGCGCCGCCCGCGCGCTCGCCGGCCTGGCCCGCCGCCCGCAGACCGGGCAGGTGCACCTGTACTACGCCCAGGCCGCGGTGGTGCTCGCGGTGCTCGTCGTCGTCGCGGTCCTGGCCGGGTGAGCCGATGCTGACACTGGTGATCTTCCTGCCCGTCCTGGTCGCGGCCGTGCTGCCCGCCGTCCCGCGCCGCGCGGTGCCGTGGACGTGGACCGCCGTCAGCCTCGCCGAGGTCGCGCTCGTCGCCTGGATGTGGGCCGCGCACGGCACGGGCGGCGGGCTCTCCTACGAGACCGACGCGCGGTGGATCCCGTCCGTCGGGGCCGGCTACCACGTCGGCGTGGACGGCCTGTCGCTGCCGCTGCTCGCCCTCACCGCCGTGCTGTTCGCGGCCTGCGCGGTGTACTCGCTGAGGCAGACGCACCGGGTGCGGGCGTTCGCGATGCTGTTCCTCTTCCTGGAGACGGTGTGCCTCGGCCTGTTCGCGGCCCTCGACCTCCTGCTGTTCTTCGTGTTCTTCGACCTGTCGATCGTCGGCATGTACTTCGTGATCCTGCTGTGGGGGCACGGCGACAGGTCGCGGTCGGCGCTGAAGTTCTTCCTCTACACCTTCCTCGGCTCGCTGGTCCTGCTCCTCGGCTTCATCGGCCTCTACCTCGGCGCCGACCCCAACACCTTCGACATGGTCGAGCTGACCCGGAACCCGCCGCCGCAGGGCGGGCTCGCCGGACTGACGCTGATTGCCGTCGCGATCGGGCTCGGCATCAAGACGCCGGTCGTCCCGTTCCACACCTGGCTGCCGCCCGCGCACACCGACGCGCCCGCCGCCGGGTCGGCGATCCTCGCCGGGGTGATGCTGAAGATGGGCACCTACGGCCTCGTCCGGATCGCGATGCCGATGCTGCCGGACGCCTGGCGCCGCTACGCCCTCGTCTTCCTGGTCGTCGGGCTGGTCAGCGTCCTGTACGGGGCACTGGTCGCGCTCGCGCAGGACAACGTCAAGCGGCTCATCGCCTACACGTCCGTGAACCACATGGGCTACATCGTCCTCGCGCTGGGCGCGGCCGGGTACGCCTCCGGCGACGCCGACGCGCGGCGCCTCGCGGTGACCGGCGCGGTGACGCAGATGGTCAGCCACGGGCTCGTCACCGGTGCGCTGTTCCTGCTGGCCGGGGTCCTGCACGACCGGGCCGGCGGCTACGACCTCGGCCGGTTCGGCGGGATCGCGCGGGACGCGCCGGTGTTCGCGTGGCTGTTCGCGGTGGCGGCGTTCGCCTCGCTCGGGCTGCCCGGCCTGTCCGGGTTCATCGCCGAGTTCCAGATCTTCGCCGGGACGATCGGGAGCGGCACGACCGCCGCCGCCGTCACCGGCGCGCTCGCCGTCGTCGGCATCCTGATCACGGCCGGGCTGTTCCTGCGCGTCCTGCACCGGGCCGTGCTCGGGCCGCCCGGCGAGCTGACCGGCCGGGTCACCGACCTGCGCCGGCCCGAGCTGGCGGCGCTCGCCCCGCTGCTGCTCCTGTCGCTGCTCATCGGCGTGGTGCCGCGCGGCCTGCTCGACACGATCGAGCCCGTCTCGGCCGCCGTCATCGGGCTCGTGGGACGGTGACGCGGGACGGTGATGAACGAGAACCCCGCCGACCTCGCCCCCGAGATGTGCGTCCTGCTCGCCGCCGTCCTCGGCCTGGTCAACGGGCTGTTCCTGCCCCGCACGCGGCAATGGCGGGTCGCGGTGATCTGCGCGGCCGGCCTCATCGCCGGGCTGGCCGCCGCCGGGGTGGCCGCGACCCGCGCCGACCTGGCGGTGTTCGACGCCTTCCAGGTCGACGCCATCACGCACGTCACCCGGATCACCGTGATGGCCGCGACGCTCGCCGTGCTGGCCCTCGCCGCCGGGCCGGTGCGCGGCCATCCGCGCGAGAGCGAGCACTACGTCCTGATCCTGCTGTCGGCGCTCGGGGCGATCGTGCTGGGCGCCTCGTCCGACCTGCTGGTCCTGGTCGCCGCCTACCTGCTGGCGAGCATCCCCGCCTACGCCCTCGCCGGGTTCGGCAAGGACGCGCACGGCACCGAGGCCGCGCTGAAGTACTACCTGATGGGCGCGCTGCTCGGCGTCTTCATGCTCGCCGGGGTGACGGTGCTGTTCGGGGTGGGGCGCGGCACTTCCTACGCGGCGCTGCGCGCGGGCCTCGCCGACGCGCCCCCGGCGGCGGTCGCCGCCGGCGTCGTCGCGCTGCTCGCCGGGCTGCTGTTCAAGGCGGGCGCCGTCCCCGGGCACTTCTGGGTCCCCGACGTCACCGAGGGCGCGCCGCCCGCCGTCGCCGCGTTCGTCACGACCGTCCCGAAGATCGGCGCGTTCGCCGCCCTCTACCGGTTCGGCGCCGAGGCCCTCCCGCCGGGCGCGGCCGGATGGCCCGCGCTCGTCGCCGTCGTCGCGGCGGCCACCATGACGCTCGGCAACCTCGCCGCGTTCGGGCAGGACAACGTGCGGCGGCTGCTGGCCTACTCGACCGTCAGCCAGGCGGGCTACCTGCTCGTCCCCGTCGCGATGGCGGGACGCACCGGCCTGGCCGAGCCCGCGCTGCTGTACTACCTCGCCGCCTACGCGGTGACGAACGCGGGCGCGTTCGCGGTCGTCCTCGCCGCCGGACGCGACGACCTTGCCGGATACGCCGGGCTCATGCGCCGCTCACCGCTGCACGGCCTGTCGCTGGTGATCTGCCTGCTCGGCTTCATCGACACCCCGCCGACCGCCGTGTTCGTCGGAAAGGTCCTGATGTTCGGTGCGGCCCTGGACGGCCGCTACCTGTGGCTCGCCGCCGTCGCCGCCGTCAACACGGTCGCGAGCGTCTTCTACTACCTGCGCTGGCTCGTCCCGACGTTCCGGCGGCCGGACGGGGCGTCCCGTCCGGCGCGGGGCGCCACGGCGGTCGCCGTCGCCGCCGCGCTGCTCTCGGTCGCGCTCGGAATCGGCGCCGGCGTGGCCCTGACGTTCTGAGCCCCGCCCCCGGTCAGCCGAGGAGACCGTGCTCCCCGGCCAGGTCGAGCGCCGCCCGCGCCGCCGGGGCGAGCAGGTGCCGGTCGCCGCGCCCCACGTAGGCGTACTCGTCCACCTCGCCGGCCGCGGTCATCGCGCCCCGGTGGCCGGCGGTGAAGCAGGCCATCCGCACGTGGGCGAAGTCGGGCTGGTCGTGGGCGGGCGCGCGGACGACGCCCAGCTCCCGGAAGGACGCCCGGTCCAGCTCCAGCGCGAGCTCCTCGCGGACCTCGCGGGACAGCGCCGACCAGTCGTCCTCGCCCGGCTCCCGCTTGCCGCCCGGAAGGTAGAGCAGGTCGCGGCCCCGCGACCGGACGGCGAGCATCCGGCCGTCCGACACCTGCACCCACGCCACCACGTCGAGATCCGCCACCCGACCAGTCTCCTACAGCCTGCGGGACTCCAGGACCCGGCGCAGGAACTCCCGGGTCCGCGGCTCGGCGGGCTCGGTGAAGATCTGCTCGGCGGGCCCGCGCTCCAGCAGCACGCCGTCGTGCAGGAAGCAGACCGTGTCGGCGATGTCGCGGGCGAAGCCCATCTCGTGCGTCGCCAGCACCATCGTCATGCCGGAGTCCTTCAGCTCCCGGATGATGTCCATCACCTCGGTGACCAGCTCGGGGTCGAGCGCGGACGTCACCTCGTCCAGCAGCAGCAGGCTGGGCCGCCCCGCCATCGCCCGGACGATCGCGACGCGCTGCTGCTGCCCGCCGGACAGCCGGTCGGGGTACTCGGCGGCCTTGTCGGCGAGCCCGAACCGCTCCAGCAGCTCCCGGGCGTCCTTCTCGGCCTCGGCGCGCCGCCGCCTGTGGACGCGCACCGGCGCGAGCGTGATGTTGTCCAGCACCGACATGTGCGGGAACAGGTTGTAGGACTGGAACACCATCCCGATGCGCTTGCGGACGTCGTCGGGGTCGGCGCCCGGGTCGGTGATGTCGTCGCCGTCCAGGAAGATCGCGCCGTCGTCGACCGTCTCCAGCACGTTGACGCAGCGCAGCAGCGTCGACTTGCCCGAACCGGACGCGCCGATCAGGCAGACGACCTCGTGCGGCGCGACGTCCAGGTCGACGCCGCGCAGCACCGGATGCGCGTGGTAGGTCTTCCACACGCCCTCGACGCGCAGCAGCGGTTCGCTCATGTGCCGCCTCCGGGGGCGCGGCGCCGCTCCGCGCGCGCCGCGAGATGGTCGGTGAACCGGGCCATCGGCACCGTCAGCGCGATGAACAGCACCGCCGAGGCCAGGAACGGCGTGTAGTTGAAGGTGTCGGCCGAGTGGATCTGCGCCTGCCGGAGCGCCTCCAGCGGGCCGAGGACGGCGACGAGCGCGGTGTCCTTCTGCAGCGACGCGAAGTCGTTCAGCAGCGGCGGCACGACCCGGCGCACCGCCTGCGGCAGCACCACGAACCGCAGGCTCTGCGTGCGGCTCAGGCCGAGCGACCGCGCGGCGGCGCGCTGGCTCGGGTGGACCGAGTCGATCCCGGCGCGGAACACCTCCGCGACGTACGCGCCGTAGGACAGCACCAGCGCGAACCCGCCCAGCACCGCCGGATCGTCCGGCAGGCCCTGCAGCCGCAGCGCGGGCAGCCCGAACCCGACCAGGTACACCAGCAGGATCGTCGGGATGCCCCGGAACACGTCGGTGTAGGCGACGGCGAGCGCCCGCAGCGGGAAGAACAGCGGGCTGCGCAGCCCCCGCGCGAGCGCCACCAGCAGCCCGACGGCCAGGATCACCGGCTCGGCGATCAGGAAGATCCGGACGTTCAGCCAGAAGCCGCGCAGCACGTCGGGGAACGCGTCGGCGAACTCGTCCCAGGCGAAGAACGTCTCGTGCACCCGCGGCCAGCCGGGCGAGGACACCACGACCGCCACGACGACGACCGCGAACAGCACGGTCGACGCCGTGGCGAGGGACGCCGACCGGACGCCGGCGCGGCGGCGCCGGTGCTCCCGGTCGAGCTGCCGCTCGCTCTTGACCCAGGCGGCGTCCCCGGGCGCGCTCGTCCCGCGCGCGGTCACTTCAGCACGGGAGCGCCGGCCGCCGACGTCAGCCACCGCTCCTCGATCTTCGCCAGCTCACCGGACGACTTCAGCTCGCCGAGCGCCTTGTCGAGGCAGCCGACCAGCGGGCTGCCCTTCTCCAGCAGCAGCCCGAAGTGCTCGGTCTCGCCGCCCTGCGTCTGCGGCAGCTGCCCGACGATCTTGGAGTCCTCCACCTGGGCGGCGGTCACGTAGAACGCGGTGGGCAGGTCGACCAGCAGCACGTCCGCCTGCTTGTTCTTCAGCGCGTTGACGGCGTCGATCTGGTTGTTGAACACCTTCGGCTCGATGTCCGGCTTGAGCTGGTTCTTGACCGCCTGGTACGAGGTCGTGCCGACCTGCACGGCGATCTTCGCGCCCTTCAGCTCGGCGATGCTCGAGGCGCCCGCGAACTTGGTGCCCTTCAGCGCGACCACGCCCTGCTGGACGTCGTAGTAGCCGGAGCTGAACGTCACGGCCTTCTCGCGGGCCGGGGTGACCGAGACCTGGTTGATGTCGAAGTCGAACTTCTTCGTGCCGGGCGCGTAGGACGACTCGAACGACTCGACCGTCCAGGCCACCTCGTCCTTGGTGAAGCCCAGCTTGCCGGCGACCGCGTAGGCGACGGCGCTCTCGAAGCCCTGCCCGTTCTTCGGGTCGTCGTCCTTGAACCACGGCTCGAACGCGGGCTTGTCGGTGGCGACCGTGAGCTTGCCGGGCGTCTTCAGGGGGAGCTTGTCCTTCGTGCAGGACGCGGGGCTCTTGGAGGCGGTGGCGGTGTCGTCCTCCTGCGGGGCGCAGGCGGTGACGGCGAGGGTCAGCGCGGCCAGTCCGGTGAGGACGGCCGCCAGGGGGCGGCGGTGCAAAGGGGGCCTCCAGCGAATCTTTTCGTGTTCAGTCGGGAACGGGGGCGGCGGGTCGCAGCGTGAGCGACCGCACACCCGTGAGGCCGAGGGCGTCGGTGGCCGACCCCTGGTTGACGGCGAGGCCGAGCCAGCCGGACGAGTCGGTCCACAGCAGCGGCTCGCCGGGCGCGACCGCGCCGAAGGTCTCCGCGAACGCCACCCGGGCCGAGCCCGGGGCTGGAACGCTCCACGCGACGTCCAGCGGAGTCCCGGGCGGCAGTTCGCCGAACGCGGCGGCCAGGTCGCCGGGCTCGGCGCCGAGGACGAGGCTGCCGAAGCGGTCGGTGTAGAGCACGGGCACGGTCAGCGCGCCGCCGTCCGCCACCGGGGGCGGGACGTCCAGCGGCAGCAGCCCGACCGGCGCGCCGAGGTCGGCGACGGCGACGCCGTTCGCGACGTGCGCGGCGGCGGGGGAGAAGATGTCGCGGCCGTGGAAGGAGGTCGACACCTCCGGCAGCCGGTACGCGGGATCCTCCAGGGCGTGCGCCCGGACGACGCCGCCCAGCTTCTCGGCGGCGGGGACGAGCAGCCCGTTGTCGGGGCCGATGAGCACGTCCCCGCGCCCGGTCTCGACCGCGACGGGGCGGCGCGGCGTCCCGACACCGGGGTCGACGATCCCGGTGTGGACGCCGACCGGCAGGTACGGGAGCGCCTGGCGGAGCAGCATCGCGCCCTCGCGGACGTCGAACGGCGTGATCTCGTCGCTCAGCACGAGCACGGTGGCGCCGGGCGCGATCGTGTGGACCACGCCGGCGCAGATGGCGGTGTAGGCGGCGCCGAAGTCGGTCGCCAGGCTGACGAACGGACGGCTCTCGGACATGGGCGACCTCGGCGGGACCTGCGGCGATGACGGAGGGGGAGACGCAAAAGGGTACCAAGCCGGTGATCGGCCCGTGCCCCCCGCCTGCTCGTATCCTGCACCTGTGCGCGCCGAAGCCCTCGATCCCGTCCTGCTGCGGACGTTCGTCGCCGTCGCCGACCTCGGCTCCTTCACCGCCGCCGCGGCCGCCGGGGGGTACACCCAGTCGGCGGTGTCCCGGCAGGTCGCCGCGCTGGAGGACGTCTGCGGGGTGGAGCTGTTCGCGCGCGGCGCGCGGGGCGTCCGGCCGACCCCCGCCGGGGAGTACCTGCTGCCGCATGCGCGGGCGCTGCTCGACCGCCTCGCCGCCACTGCCCGCGCGCTCGACGGGCTGCGCCGCCTCGACACCGGGACGCTGCGCCTCGGCGCCTTCCCCACGGCCAACGCCGTGCTCGTGCCGCGCGCCCTCGCCCGGTTCCGGGCCCGCCATCCGGGCGTGCGGCCGGTGCTCCGGGAGGGCACGACCGAGCGGCTGCTGCCGATGCTGGACGCGGGCGACCTCGACATCGTGCTGGTCAGCACCCACAAGCACCCGTCGCTCGACGCCGACCACCTCGTGCCGCTGCTGGAGGACGCGCTGCTCGTCGCGCTGCCGAGCGGGCACCGGCTCGCCGCGCGCGACCGCGTCCCGCTGGAGGAGCTGGCCGCCGAGCCGTGGATCGTCGCCGACGACCCGGAGGCGATCGCCGCGCTGCGCGTCCGCTGCGAGGCCGCCGGGTTCGTCCCGGAGACCCCGATCCGGGTCGCCGAGTGGATCTCCAAGCTGGGCCTGGTCGCGGAGGGGTTCGGCGTGACGCTCGTGCCCGCGCTGGCGGCCTCCGCCGTGGTGCGGGACGGGGTGGTGCTGCGCGCCGTGGCGTCCGGGCGGGGGCCGCGCCGCACCGTCTACGCGGCGGTGGGGCGGCACGCGCGGCGGTCCCCGGCCGTCACCGCGTTCCTGGCGGACCTGCGGGACGTGGCCGGGGACCTGCACCCCTAGCGGCTACGGGATCGCCGCGACGAGTTCGATCTCGATCAGGGCGTCCGGGTGGAACAGGCGGGGCACCTCCACGGTCGTGCTGGTCGGCGGCGTGCCGGTGATGTGCCGGAACCGGACGGCCGCGTACTCGGCGCGCAGGTCCATGTCGGTCAGGAACGTGCGGATGTTGACGACGTCGTCGAAGCCCGCGCCGTGCGCGGCGAGGATGCGGCCGAGCAGCGAGAAGATCACCTCGCACTGGCGGGTCATGTCGCCGGGCGCGTCCACCTTGCCGTCCTCGTCCATGGCGATCTGCCCCGACACGTACAGCATCGGCCCCTGCGTGACGTACGCGGTGTGGGAGTAGGCGGGGTTCGGCGGGGCGGGGACGGTGTCCGGGTTGCCGAGCGTGACGCGCATCTGCGTGCTTCTCCTGATGTGGTCGGTGAGTGTGGTGAGGTCGCGGGCGCCGAGCCCGTCGTCCAGCGCGGCCTGCGTGCGAGCCTGGACGGCGGACAGGACACCGCCGCCCTGTGCGGAGCCGTCGAGGGCGAGGCCGAGGTCCTTGGCGGCGAGCGCGAGGGTGAAGCGGGGCGGGCCCCCGCCCTCCTGGAGGCGGCGCGCCTGCGGGCTGACGCGGGACAGGAGGTCCAGGGCCAGGCCGCCGTCGACGCCGAGCCGGTCGGCGACGGCGAGCGCCTCGCCCAGCGCGGCGAAATTGGCGACGAGCACGCCGTTCACCACCAGCTTGAGCGCGGCGCCCGCGCCGGGCGGCCCGGCGTGCCGGACGTGCCCGAGCGCCTCGAACGCCGGCGCGCAGCGGGCGAGGTCGGCCTCCGCGGCGCCCGCCAGGATCACCAGCTCGCCCGCGTCCGCCTGCGGGACGCTCCCGGAGACGGGCGCGTCCACGAAGCCGATGCCCGCGGGCAGCCGGTCCCGGACGCGGCGGACCGCGTCCGGCCCGATCGTCGACATGTCGGCGATCACCGTGCCCGGCGCCAGCGCCGGGACCGCGCCGGCGGGGCCGAACAGGGCGTCCTCCACCGCGCCGGCGTCGGTGAGCATCGTGATCACCAGGTCGCGGCCCGCGGCGGCCTCGGCGGGCGTGGCGGCGGCGGTGGCGCCGGCCTCCACGAGCGGTGCCGTGCGGGCGGGCGTCCGGTTCCAGACGGCCAGATCGTGGCCGGCGGCGAGCAGCCGCGCGGCCATGGGGGCGCCCATGCGCCCCAGTCCGAGAAAAGCGATTCTTGTCATGGCGCGATCGACGCTAGGCGCCTTTTTGCCATGACACCAGCGAAGGGTTCGCACGGCGGTCATGCGAGCCGCGCATGGCTCAGCCGAAGGCGAAGAGGATCGCCACGAGCGCCAGCAGCAGTGCCAGGCCCGTCATGAGCGCGATGGAGCCGGGGTCGGCCGCGCCGCCGCCCGCGGGCAGCCGGTGCGCCCGCAGCCGCAGGCCGGCCCGCGTGCGGCGGACCAGCAGCGCGGCGCTGCCGCAGACGACGGCCGCGGCGGCGGCCATCCCGGCGGCGGAGGGCGCGAGCCGCACGCACAGCAGGCCCGCGACGGTCAGGGACAGGGTGGTGCGCGACCAGGCCAGGGCCGTCCGCTCCGGCTGCGCCCCCCGGTCCCAGAGCTTCACCGGGTGACCAGCAGCGCGACCAGCAGCGCGATCGCGGCGATCGCGATGCCGTAGGCGATCACCGGGGCGAGCGCGGGCGGCGGCAGCGTCTCGTCGCGGCGCAGGGCGCGCTCGGTGCGCAGCCAGC
This sequence comes from Actinomadura sp. NAK00032, assembly GCF_013364275.1. Classification (NCBI taxonomy): domain Bacteria; kingdom Bacillati; phylum Actinomycetota; class Actinomycetes; order Streptosporangiales; family Thermomonosporaceae; genus Actinomadura; species Actinomadura sp. NAK00032. The sequence continues at coordinate 2,625,451 of NZ_CP054932.1, forward strand.
GGCGGAACGCGAGCGCGGCGGTGAGCGCGCCGGTTCCGGCGAACGCGATGGCGAGGCCGTGCCGCAGCACCGGCTCCAGGAAGTCGCCGGCGAGCGCCGCGCCGATGCCGCCCGCGATCAGCGCCAGCGCCGTGCGGATCCACGCCAGGAACGTGCGCTCGTTGGCGAGGGTGAATCTGGGGTCGGGGTCGTCGCCCTCGGCGAGCAGGCGGTCGGCCCACCTGCCGCCCGGGGAGGACGAGTGCCGTGTCGCGGTCATCGCCATTCATATTAGGCGATGAAAGCGCCCATGCCATTTTCGGGACGGAAAATCAATTCCGACTGACAATCTGGGAAATGCCTGGTGGCGCGGTGTTCAGCGGGTACCGAAGCGGCGGGCCGAGGCGTCCTCCTGGGCCAGCCGGTGCAGGGCGGTGAGCACCTGCTCGTACAGGACGGTGGACACGAGCAGCGAATGGACCGTCCGGCTGCGGGGCGCGCCCTCGCCGACCCGGCCGATCTCGTGCTCGGCGACCTCGGTCGCGGCGTTGACGTAGGGACGCAGGTCCTTGAGCGTGATGGGGAAGCCGAGCCGGCGCAGCGCCACGAACGTGTGGGCGAGCAGGTCGCGGGCGGGGGCCTCGGCGCCGACCGTCCAGCCGAGTTCGCGGACGAGGGCGTCCACGTCCTCGCGGGCGGCGCGCCAGTGCGGGTCGTGCGGCGCGGCGACGTGCGGGCCGATCGCGTGCTGGGTGGTGGCGAACAGGTCGTGCAGGCTGACCCGGTCGTCCTCGACGGCGGCGATGATCTGCTGGATCGCCGCGACCGGCAGGTCCCCGACCTCGCGCAGGGCGTTGATCAGCCGCAGCCGCTCCAGATGGCGGCCGTCGTACTCCGCGCGGGTCGCGCTGACGGTCGAGCCCTTGGGGAGCAGTCCCTCCCGGATGTAGAACTTGATCGTCTGGATCGTCAGACCGCTCCGATCGCTGAGCTCGGAGATCTGCACCGTCGAACCCCCTTCGCCGGAGGCCAACGGTAGCGAGGCGGGGGGATTGGATACCGGCACTATCCAATGTCTGTCCGAGTTGTTCCCCTTGTTCGGTTCCGCGGATGTCCGGTCCGCCGGGTCAGGACGCGGTGCGGCGCATCCCCTCGGAGATCTTCTCGGCGGCGGCGACCACCGGGCCGGCGTGCAGCCGGCCGGGGGAGCGGGTCAGCCGCTCCAGCGGGCCGGACACCGAGACGGCCGCGATCACCCGGCCGGCGGCGCCGCGTATCGGCGCCGACACCGACCCCACGCCCTGCTCGCGCTCCCCGACGCTCTGCGCCCACCCGCGCCGCCGGACCGACGCCAGCGTCGTCGCCTCGAACTTGGCGTTGCGCAGCCCCCGGTGCAGCCGGTCGGGCTCCTCCCAGGCGAGCAGGATCTGCGCGGCCGACCCCGCCGACATCGGCAGCGCCGCGCCGACCGGGATGGTGTCGCGCAGGCCGCTGGTCCGCTCGGCGGCGGCCACGCACACCCGGACGTCCCCCTGGCGGCGGAACAGCGAGGCGCTCTCGCCGGTGAGGTCGCGCAACTGGGCCAGCACGGGCTGGGCGATGGCGAGCAGCCGGTCCTCGCCGGCGGCGACGGCCAGCTCGGCGAGCCGCGGGCCGAGGATGAAGCGCCCCTGCGTGTCGCGGTGCACGAGGCGGTGGTGCTCCAGCGCGACGGCCAGCCGGTGCGCGGTCGGGCGGGCCAGCCCGGTCGTCTGGACGAGCTGGGCGAGCGAGGTCGGGCCGGCCTCCAGCGCGTTCAGTACGAGAACCGCTTTGTCAAGTACGCCGACTCCGCTAGAGTTGTCCATGTCTTGATATTGGCGTCTCGTAATGTGAGATTGCAAGTCAAGGTGACCGAGACCACGGTGCGCCGTCGACCAGCGCCGGGCACCGACGATCCTGACAGGTGAGGTGGGAGTGATGGGCCGAACACTGGCCGAGAAGGTCTACGACGCGCACGTCGTGCGGCGCGCCGAAGGTGAGCCCGACCTCCTCTACATCGACCTGCACCTCGTCCACGAGGTCACGAGCCCGCAGGCGTTCGACGGGCTGCGGATGGCCGGCCGCGAGGTCCGCCGCCCCGACCTGACCATCGCCACCGAGGACCACAACGTCCCGACGACGGACCTGCTCAAGCCCATCGCCGACCCGGTGTCGCGCACCCAGGTCGAGACGCTGCGCAAGAACTGCTCCGACTTCGGCGTCCGGCTGCACCCGATGGGCGACGACGGGCAGGGCATCGTCCACGTGATGGGCCCGCAGCTCGGCCTCACCCAGCCCGGCATGACCGTCGTCTGCGGCGACTCGCACACCTCCACGCACGGCGCGTTCGGCGCGCTCGCCTTCGGCATCGGCACCAGCGAGGTCGAGCACGTCCTCGCCACCCAGACGCTGCCGCAGGTCCAGCCGAAGACGATGGCCGTGACCGTCGAGGGCGCGCTGCCCGCGGGCGTCACCGCCAAGGACCTCATCCTCGCGATCATCGCGGAGATCGGCACCGGCGGCGGCCAGGGCCACATCATCGAGTACCGCGGCGAGGCCGTCCGGTCGCTGTCGATGGAAGGCCGGATGACGGTCTGCAACATGTCCATCGAGGCCGGCGCCCGCGCCGGGATGATCGCCCCCGACGAGACCACGTTCGCGTACCTCAAGGGCCGCGCGCACGCCCCCCAGGGCGAGGACTGGGACCGCGCCGTCGAGTACTGGACGTCCCTGCGCACCGACGACGACGCGGTCTTCGACAAGGAGGTCGTGATCGACGCGGCCTCGCTGACCCCGTTCGTCACCTGGGGCACCAACCCCGGCCAGGGCCTGCCGCTCGGCGAGACCGTGCCCGACCCCGCGTCCTACACCGACCCGGTCCAGCGCCAGGCCGCCGAGCGCGCCCTCGACTACATGGGCCTCACCGCCGGGACGCCGCTGCGCGAGATCCAGGTCGACACCGTCTTCGTGGGCTCCTGCACCAACGGCCGCATCGAGGACCTGCGCGCCGTCGCCGGTGTGCTGGAGGGCCGCACGGTCGCCGACGGCGTCCGGATGCTGGTCGTCCCCGGCTCCATGAAGGTCAAGAAGCAGGCCGAGGAGGAGGGCCTCGACGCGGTGATCGCCGCGTCCGGCGCCGAGTGGCGCGAGGCCGGCTGCTCGATGTGCCTGGCGATGAACCCCGACAAGCTCACGCCCGGCGAGCGCAGCGCCTCCACGTCCAACCGCAACTTCGAGGGACGCCAGGGACCCGGCGGCCGCACCCACCTGGTGTCGCCCGCCGTCGCCGCCGCGACCGCCGTCACCGGCCGCCTGACCGCCCCCGCCGACCTCTAAGGGAACCCACGATGGAAGCGTTCACCACCTACACCGGGCGCGCGGTCCCGCTGCGCCGCAGCAACGTCGACACCGACCAGATCATCCCGGCCGTCTGGCTCAAGCAGGTCAGCCGCACCGGGTTCGACAAGGGGCTGTTCTCCGCCTGGCGCGAGGACCCTGAGTTCGTCCTGAACCAGCCCCAGTACGACGGCGCCGGCATCCTGGTCGCCGGGCCCGACTTCGGCACCGGCTCGTCCCGCGAGCACGCCGTCTGGGCCCTCCAGCAGTACGGCTTCCGCGTCATCATCGCGCCCCGCTTCGGGGACATCTTCCGTAACAACTCCACCAAGATGGGTCTGCTGCCGGTCATCCTGACCGGTGAGCAGGTCGAGGACCTCCAGGCCCGGATCGAGAAGGACCCGGCGCTGGAGATCACCGTCGACCTGGACGCGCGCGAGGTCCGCTACGCCGGCGAGACCGCGTCCTTCGAGATCGACGACTACACCCGCTGGCGCCTCCTGGAGGGCCTGGACGACATCGGCCTCACCCTCCGCCACGCCGACGCCATCGACGACTTCGAAAAATCTCGCCAAGCCTGGCTTCCCAGCACCGTGTGAGTCCAGGGGGGCGACCCCCTGGAACCCCCGTTGCGGCGCAGGCGATCCTCACGCCGCCGTTGTGGTCTGTCGTGGCCGTTCCGGCGTGCGCGGCGTCGCTGCGGTCGCCTGCGCCGACGGGCAGGCCCGCTCCGGGCGCTGGGGCGCCCTCCGCGGGCCTGCCCGTGGCCCCGGTTGAGGTCCTCCAGAGGCGTGGGGCGGGCTCAGGTGGGCCCCGGGCGTGTCGGTTGCTTCAGGCACCAGGGACAATTTCTGTGTGCCATGGTCGCCGACCGTTTGGGGGAATGGAATTGAGTGCCGTCCCGTGGACGGGGCCGGAGTGGGACGATCCCGCGTTGATGCTGCTCGCACGCCAGTTGCGTGACGCTCATCGGGCGGTCGCGCCGCTTCCGGCCGAGACCCGGCAGCGGCTCATCCGGCACCTGCTGGCGATCACCGATCTGGCGAAACGGGACGCCGGACTGGCCGCCCGCAGGCTGGACGCGTTCCTCGCCGATTTCCAAGACGGGGCCGACGTCGGTTAGCGTGCGCAGTGGCCGGATCCGGTCCGGTCACCCGGCGAGACGGGGGCGAGGCCGACAAAAACGCCAGCGACACGCCAACTCTTGCGTGCAGGTGATTGTGTCCATGCTGAGGGTCCCTTAGTTTCGTTCGGGCAAGGGGGGAACTAGAGGAGTAACCCATGAACAAGCGTGAGCTGGTCGACGCCATCTCTGACCGGCTGGGCAGCAAGAAGGCCGCAGCCGAGGCCGTCGACGCCATCCTGGAGGCGATCCAGAACGCCGTCGCCAAGGGCGACAAGGTCGCGATCACCGGGTTCGGTTCGTTCGAGAAGGCCGACCGGCCTGCCCGTACGGCCCGCAACCCCGCAACGGGCAAGACCATCGAGGTTCCCGCGACGTCCGTGCCGAAGTTCAAGGCCGGTGCGGACTTCAAGAACCTGGTGGCCGGCAAGAAGTAGCCTCACCGCGACAGCGCCCGGGACCGTCCGAACGGTCCCGGGCGCTGACGCGTTCAGGTGGGGAGCGGGAACGTCGACAGCGTCACGGCGGTGACGCGGCCGCCCGCCAGCGCGAGGTTCACCCGCTGGCCGAACCGCAGCAGCCGCAGCCCGCCCGCCGCGAACGCGTCCGCGTCGAACGCCAGCTCGGTGCCGTCGTCGAGGAGGACGCTCCCCGACCGGGTCTGCGCGTCGAACGCCTTCACCGTCCCCTGCATGACCGGAACTCTAGGCCACCGAGGGCAGCCGGGCCGCGACCTCGGCGGTGCGGGGGCCGGTGCCGAGCGCGAGGGCGGCCCGGAGGTCGTCCGGCGTGTCGACGTCGCGGCGGACGCTGTCGATGCCGGGCAGGACGATCTCCACGGCGCCGCGGGAGCGGTGCTCCGCCCGGGACCCGCCGCCGAACGCCGGCGCGAACGGGACGCCCGGACGCGCCGTGTACAGCGTCGTCCCGATGCCCGCCGCGTCCGGGACGAACGCCTCGGGCGCGGCCGCGGCGGCGTCGAGGACGCGGGCGAGTTCATCCGGCCGCAGCGCGGGAAGGTCCGCTGACAGGGCGCCGACGCCCGCGTCCGGGGACAGCTCGCGGCCCCGGCCCGCGCCGTGCACCAGCGCCGGGTTCAGGCCGGCGTCCGGCACGTCGGGCACCACGCGGGCGCCGAGGGCGGCGAGCTCGGCCGCCGGAAGGGGATCGTCGGTGACAACGATCACGTCGCGGACCCGGTCGCAGCGCAGCGCCGCGGCGACCGTGTCGGCCGCCACCGCGAGCGCGAGGGCCTCCCGGTGCGGCCCCGCCGCGGCGGACATGCGGGTCTTGGCCCTGGCGAGCACCTTGACGGGGACGACGAGCGACCAGGGCAGGCGGGGCGCGTTCCGCGCGGCACCGGCCCGTGCTGTTGTAGACCGTGCTGTTGTAGACATGGCAACTCGACACTATGCGCACGCAACCGCGACACTTGATGACACCCCACGTTCATCCGGGGGATGAAGCGAGGAGGGGAAGGAATGAGGAGGGGACGGGCATGAGCCACGGCTACTCGCCGCGCTGGCGGAAGCTCACCATCGTCATCCTGCGCCCGCTGCTGTTCGGGCTCCTGAGGCGGGACTGGCGGGGCCGGGGCAACGTACCCGGGGAGGGCGGCGTCATCATCGCCGCCAACCACATCTCCGAGGCCGACCCCCTGGCGCTCGCCCACTTCGTCTACGAGTCGGGCCGGTACCCGGTCTACCTGGCCAAGTCCACGCTGTTCGACGTGAAGTTCATCGGCAGCGTGCTGCGCGGCACCGGCCAGATCCCCGTGTTCCGCGACCGCGCCGACGCCGCGCTCGCCCTGGAGGCGGCGGAGAAGGCGCTGGTGGACGGCGAGTGCCTGATGTTCTACCCGGAGGGCAGCTGCACCCGCGACCCGGAGCTGTGGCCGATGACCGGCCAGACGGGCGTCGCCCGGATGGCGCTGGCGACCGGCGCCAAGGTCGTCCCCGTCGCGAGCTGGGGGGCGCACGAGCTGATGCCGTACAAGAAGGGCGAGCAGAAGGGCCTCGCGGGCAGCCTGAAGAAGGGCTTCCACCCGCTGCCCCGCAAGACGATGCGGGTGATCGCCGGGCCGCCGGTGGACCTGTCGGAGTACGCGGGGCTGCCGCTCAGCAAGGAGACGCTGCGCGCCGCCACCGACGACATCATGGCGGCGATCGCCGGGCTGCTCGGCGAGCTGCGCGGCGAGGAGCCGCCGAAGGAGCGCTACGACCACCACCTGGTGCTGGAGGAGCGCCGCCGCGCCGCGCCTGCCGCGGTGCCGGCGCCCGCGGACCCGGTCGAGCCGGCGCCCGCCGCCCGGAAGGCGGACGGCTCGTGACCTTCCGTACCGCGGTGATGGGCGCCGGATCCTGGGGGACGACGTTCACCAAGCTGCTGCACGACGCGGGCGGCGACGTCGTCCTGTGGGGCCGCCGCCCCGAGGTCGTCGAGGCGGTCAACGAGCGGCACGAGAACCCCGACTACCTGCCCGGCGTCACGCTGCCGGAGGGCGTCCGCGCCACCCTCGACCCGGCGGAGGCGCTGAAGGGCGCCGACTTCGTCGCGCTCGCCGTCCCCGCGCAGACGCTGCGCGCCAACCTCGGCGCCTGGGTCCCGCACCTGCCGCCGGACGCGGTGCTCGTCAGCCTGATGAAGGGCGTCGAGATGGGCACCGCGCGGCGGATGTCGGAGGTGATCCGCGAGGTCGCCGACGTCCCGCCGGAGCGGGTCGGCGTGTTCTGCGGCCCCAACCTGGCCCGCGAGATCGCGAGCGGGGAGCCGGGCGCGGCCGTCGCCGCCTGCGTGGACGAGGCCGTCGCGCGGCGCCTGCAGGCCGCGACGATGACCCCGTACTTCCGCGTCTACACCTCCACCGACGTCGTCGGCTGCGAGCTGGGCGGCGCGGTGAAGAACATCGTCGCGCTGTGCGTCGGCATGTCGGTCGGGCTCGGCTTCGGCGCCAGCACCCAGGCGCTGCTGATCACCCGCGGGCTCGCCGAGATCGCCCGGCTCGGCGCGGCGCTCGGCGCCGACGAGCACACCTTCGCCGGGCTCGCCGGCATGGGCGACCTCGTCGGGACGTGCATCTCGCCGCTGTCGCGCAACCGGACGTTCGGCGAGAACCTCGGCCGCGGCATGACCCTCGAGGAGGTCATCGCCGTCACCAAGCAGACCGCCGAGGGCGTGAAGTCGTCCGAGGCGGTGCTGGAGCTGGCCCGCAAGCACAACGTCGAGATGCCGATCACCGAGGCGGTCACCGCCGTGCTGCACCACGGCATGCCGATCAAGGAGGCGGCGGTCTCGCTGATCTCGCGGTCCCCGAAGCCCGAGCGGTACGGGGTGTGACGTGCGCCCCCGCCCGCGTCCCGCCGCGCCCGGCCGCTCGTGGCCGAGCCGGACTGATCACCGGTAGGGTCGGACCTCATGTCCCAGGTTTCTAAGATCCGCGTGGCCGTGGTCTTCGGCGGACGCAGCTCCGAGCACGCGATCTCCTGCGTCACCGCGGGCGCCGTCATGGCCGCCATCGACCGGGACCGGTACGAGGTGGTGCCGATCGGCATCGCCCGGGACGGCCGCTGGGTGCTGCCGCCCGCCGACCTGCCGCTCGGGATCGAGGGCGGCCGGCTGCCCGAGGTGACCGGGGCCGGCAGCGCCCTCGCGCTGCCGTTCGACCCCGACAGCCGCGGGCTGATGGTGGTGCGGCCGGGCGAGGTGCCCGACACGCTCGCCGAGGTCGACGTCGTCCTGCCGCTGCTGCACGGCCCCTACGGCGAGGACGGCACGATCCAGGGCCTGCTCGACCTCGCGGGCGTCCGCTACGTCGGCGCCGGGGTGCTGGCCAGTGCCGTCGGCATGGACAAGGGGTACATGAAGCTCGTCTGGCAGGCGCGCGGCCTGCCCGTCGGCCCGTACGTGCTGGTCGGCGACCGGGAGTGGCGGCGCGAGCGCAAGCGCAAGATCGACGAGATCAAGGAGCTGGGCCTGGCGGACGGCGCGCCGGTGTTCGTCAAGCCGGCCCGCGCCGGGTCGAGCATGGGCATCACCCGCGTCACCGACGAGGCCGACCTGGAGGCGGCGGTCGAGGCGGCCCGCGAGCACGACCCGAAGGTGGTCGTGGAGGCCGCGATCGAGGGCCGCGAGGTCGAGTGCGGCGTCCTGCAGGGCGTGGACGACGGCCCGCCCGAGGCGAGCCTGCCCGCCGAGGTGCTGATGGCGGGCGAGCACGACTTCTACGACTTCGAGACCAAGTACCTCGACGGCTCCACCTCGATGGCGGTCCCGCCGGACCTGCCGCCCGCCGCGATCGAGGAGGTCCGCCGCGTCGCCGTGCAGGCGTTCGAGGCGCTCGACTGCGAGGGCCTCGCCCGCGTCGACTTCTTCCACACGCCGGACGGCCGGTGGGTGCTCAACGAGATCAACACCATGCCGGGCTTCACCCCGGCGTCGGCGTTCCCGCAGATGTGGGCGGCGACCGGGCTGGACTACCCGGCGCTGGTCGACCGGCTCATCCAGACGGCGCTGAAGCGCTCGACCGGCCTGCGCTAGCCCCGCGGCCCGCGCTAGCGGTAGGGGAGCCAGGTGCCCTCGTCGAGGGCGGTCATGGCGGCCGCGCGGGCTCCGTCGTCGGAGAACGTCCACAGGGTGTCGCCGATGACGAGGGAGCGGACGATGCCGCCCGGCTGCCGGATGCGGCCCGCCCGGGTGATGGACGAGCCGGTCACCTTGAGGACGAGCGCCTCCGCGTCCGCCGTCCCGTCGGCTCCCCGCGACGCCGGGACGACGGTCAGGCCCGACTTCGGCCAGTACAGGAACGCGTGCGGGTCGAACTCGACCTGGGACGTCGCGCCGGGCAGCGTGTAGGCGGCGATCCGGCGCGGCGCGCCGGAGACGTCGAAGAGGGACACCTGGAGGCCGGTCGTGCGGCCGGACGTCTCGGCGTCCTGGCCGACGCCGAGCAGCCTGCCGCCGCCCGCGGGGTGCAGGTACGCCGAATAGCCGGTGATCTTGAGTTCGCCGGTGCGGCGGGGGCGGCGGGGGTCGGTGAGGTCCACGGTGTACAGCGGGTCGGTCCGCCGGAACGTCACGACGTAGGCGGTGGCGCCGAGGAACCGGACGGCGTGGATCCGCTCGCCCTTGCCGAGCCCGTCGAGCCGTCCGACCTGGTCGAGGCGGGCGCCGTGCTGGGCGAGGACGTGCACCGAACTCTGCGATTTCGCGCCGTTCCGGTCGGTGGTCGTGGCGAGGCGGAGGTTCCCGCCGTGCTCGGACATCGCGTACTGGTTGAGCAGGAACCCCTTGACCGACCCTGACGCGGCGTAGCGCGGACGCGCGGGGCCGCTCAGGTCGAACTTGTAGATGTCGGTACGCGGATCGGGGCGCTTCTTGGTCGACCACCTGAACAGCTCCGGAGGCATGCCGGTGACGTACAGGCTCTTGCCGTTGCCATAGACGGTGGAGCCGTCCGCCGTGACGGCGATGGGCTGCGGGTCACCGAGGCCCTTGCCCAGATCCAGCGTGAGCACGGTCAGCATCGACGAGCCCTTGTACGAGGACGGTCGGCTGACCTGGTCGCAGGGCGCGCGGTACGTCCTGCCGTCGCCGAGGGTGAAGGCCGGGAGCCAGGCGTCGAGCGGGGCCTTCCAGACCTCCACCCGGTTCTCCTCGATCGCGTCCTCCCGGCCCGTCCCGCCGGGGAAGTCGATCCGCGGCTCCGACCGCACCACGACGCGTACCGTCGAGCCGCTCTGCCGCGCGTCCAGGTACTGGACGTCGGAGTCCATCGTCCCGATGATCTTGGGTGGCCCGGCGAGGTCGACCAGCGTGAGGCGCATGGCCCGGCCGGTGTACCCGGGCGGCGGTGTGTCGCCGGCATAGGCCGGCGTGCGGTTCGTCAGCACGAGCGCGCGGTCGCCGCTGAGCAGCAGTTCGGCGCGGTCGAACCGGCCGAGGCCCGGCAGGTCCAGCGTGTGGGCGATCTCGCGGGTGGCGGGGTCGACGACGTGGAGGCGCCGGCCGGCGACCGCCACGATCCGGCGGCCGTCGGTCTTGACGAGGTCGGGCTCGTCCGCGCCCGGCTCGTGGGCGTTCGTCGCCGAGTACTCCTGCGGCGCGGCGGCCTCGGCGGGCAGCCGGCCGCCCTTGCTCAGCGCCCAGTTCCCGTCCGCGGGCAGCATCGGCATGTCGCTGAGCCCGTTCGGGCCGACCCGGTCGACGGTGGCGCGGCGCAGATCGTCGAGGAGCGCGTCGCAGCCGGCGTAGGCGACGAGCCGCACCCCCGGCGCCGGGTCCGGCCGCGTCCCGGAGTGGGGCGCGCCGGAGCAGCCGGCCGCCAGGAGCGCCACCGCGGCCGCTACCGAGATTCGACCCCGCATGGACGTTGGACGCCCGTACCGGCCGCCCGGTTTCCGTTATTCGTCCTTTTTCTTACGCTGCTGCTTCTCGTGCTTGGCGATGAGGGTGTCGATCTGCACGCTCAGCCGCGAGCCGAGCGGCCAGCCGATGTAGTGGGTCAGGAAGATGCCGATCTCGCGCAGCTCCGCCGGCGACAGCTCGCCGTTGCCGAGCGCCGCCGGGATCTGGATGTCCAGGACGTCGTTGAGCCCCTGCCCGGCGAGGGCGCCGACGAGCAGCAGCCGCCGGTCCCGCATGCTCAGCCCGGGCCGCGTCCAGATGTCGCCGAACAGGTGGTCGACGGTGATGCCGAAGAAGTCGCCCGGCCCGTCCCCGACCTCCCAGCCGTAGACCTGCCGCATCATCTCCAGCCCGCGCTCGCGCCGCTCATCCATCGCTGTCTCCCTCCGGCAGCCCGAGCCCGGGGCCGAACCGGTCGCGGGCGATCCGGGCGAGCGGGACGTCCACTCCCAGCTCGTCCGCCAGTTCCAGGGCGAGCGACAGGTCCTTCTCGCCGAGGTCCCGGGTGTGGCACAGGATGTCGTAGAGGTCGTCGCCCGGCTCCAGCGGCGCGGTCGTCGGGCGCAGCATGATCGAGCCGGCGCCGCCGGTGATCGCGTCGGTGTGCCGGACGACCCGCCCGAGCTTGCGCAGCGACACCCCGGACGCCTCCGCGAGCCGCTGCGCCTCGGCGGCGGCGGTGAAGGAGATGAAGTGCAGCATGTTGCGGGCCAGCTTCGCGCGGGTGCCCGCGCCCGCCGGCCCCATGTGCAGGACGAGGTCCGCCCACGCGCCGAACGGCTCCCGGCAGCGCTCGAACGCCTCGTCCGTCCCGCCGACCATCACCGCGAGGGTGCCCGCGCTCGCCCCCATGAACCCGCCGCTGACCGGCGCGTCCACGACGTCGATCGAGTAGCGCCGGGCCTGCGCCGCGAGCTCCTCGGCCGTCGCCGCCCTGATCGTCGAGTGGATCGCCAGCACCGTGCCCGGCCGCGCCGAGGCGAGCACCTCCGCGCCCACCTCGCGCACCTGCGCGTCGTCCCGCACCATGACCGAGACCAGGTCGGCGTGCGCGGCGGCCTCGGCGACGCTCCCGGCCGCCCGCGCGCCCGCCTTCACCAGCGGCGCCACCGCCTCCGGGCGCGCGTCGTACACGACCAGGCCCGCGCCGGCCAGGTGCCCGGCCATGGGCGCGCCCATCTGGCCGAGCCCGATGAACGCGACCGTCATGAGCGGAACACCTCGCCGCCGTCCACATTGACGATCTGCCCGGTGATCCAGGCGGCGTCGTCGGACAGCAGGAACAGGCAGGCGCCGACGAGGTCCTCGGGGGAGCCCATGCGCTTGAGCGCCATCTTGTCCTGGACGATCTTCTGCGACATGTTGCCGGGCACGACCGTCCGGTTGGCCTCGGTGTCGATCGGCCCGGGGGCGATCGCGTTGACGCGGATGTTCATGCTGCCCAGCTCGTGCGCGAGCTGCTGCGTCAGCCCGTTGACGCCGACCTTCGCCAGCCCGTAGAAGCCGGAGTACTGCCACGCCGCCGTGGACGACTGGTTGACGATCGAGCCGCCGCCGCGCTCCTGCATGTGGGGATAGCAGGCGCGCGCGCACAGCAGCGCACCGTCCATGTTCACGGACATGAACTTCTTGTAGTAGTCCCAGTCGACCGTGAAGAGGAAGTCCAGCTTCATCGTCCCGAAGATGGCGGCGTTGTTGACGAGGTGGTCGATCCCGCCGAACCGCTCCTTCGCGGCCGCCGCCATGGCCTCCACCGACGCGGGGTCGGACACGTCCGTCCGGACGAACAGGCCCTTGACGTCGTCGGCCACGCCCTGCCCGCGCTCGTCCACGTCGGCGACGACGACGTGCGCGCCCTCCGCCGCCAGTGCCCGCGCGTACGCCTCGCCGATGCCCTGCGCGGCCCCTGTGACCACCGCGACCTTTCCCTCGAACCTCACAAGCCCTCCGCGATCGCCTTGGTCTCCAGGTACTCCTCGAACCCGGCCACGCCCATCTCGCGGCCGATGCCCGACTGCTTGTAGCCGCCGAACGGGACGTCCGCGCTGTACCAGACACCGCCGTTCACGCTGACCGTCCCGGTGCGCAGCCGCCGCGCGACCGTGCGCGCCCGCTCCACGTCACCGCCGTGCACCGCGCCCGACAGCCCGTAGGGCGAGTCGTTGGCGACCCGCACCGCGTCGTCGTCGCCGTCGTGCGGCAGCAGGACCAGCACCGGGCCGAAGATCTCCTCCCGCGCCGCGCGGGCCTCGTTCGGCAGGCCGGTGATCAGCGTCGGCTCGATCCAGAACCCCTTGTCGCGGCCCTCCGGGCGCCCGCCGCCGCACGCGAACGCGCCGCCCTCCTCGACCGCGAGCTCCAGGTAGCCCTCGATCCGCTCGCGCTGCTTCGCGGAGATCACCGGGCCGCAGATCGTCCGGTCGTCCTGCGGGTCGCCGACGCCGAGCTTGGCCAGCGTCCCCGCCGTGATCTCGGCGGCCTCCGCGTAGCGCTCGCGCGGGACGAGGATCCGGGTGGTGATCGCGCACCCCTGCCCGGCGTGCGCGACCCCGGAGAACGCCGCGTACGAGCACGCCGCCCGCAGGTCGGCGTCGTCCAGCACGATGAACGCCGACTTGCCGCCGAGCTCCAGGAAGACCCGCTTGAGCGTGCCGGCCGCGCTCGCCATCACCTCCCGGCCGGTCGCGGTGGAGCCGGTGAACGACACCAGGTCGACGCGCGGGTCCCGCGTCAGCTGGGCGCCGAGCCCGTGGTCGGACGACGTCACCACGTTGACGACGCCCGCCGGGATGTCGGTCTCCTCCGCGATGACCTCGCCGAGCACCGCCGCGCACCACGGGGTGTCGGGCGCGGGCTTCAGCACCACCGTGTTCCCCGCCGCGAGCGCCGGGCCCAGCTTGGCCAGGTTGATCTGGTGCGGGAAGTTCCACGGGGTGACGGCGCCGACGACGCCCGCCGCCTCCCGGCGCACCCGCCGGTGGCTGGCCATCCCCATCGGCTCGGCCCGGCCGAGGTCGCGTTCCCACTCGTAGGACTCCACGAGGCCGGCGAACCAGCCCAGGTCGTCGACGGGCGCGTCGAGCTGGGCGCCGAACGTCAGGAAGCGGGGCGCGCCCACCTCCCGGATCGTCAGGTCGCGCAGCTCGTCGGCGCGCCGCTTCAGGCCGTCCCGGAGCTGGTTCAGGCAGCGCGCCCGGAACGCGTGGTCGGTCGACCAGGCGGTCTCGTCGAACGCGCGGCGGGCGGCGCCGATCGCGCGGTCCATGTCGGCTGCGGTGGCGTCGGCGGCGGTGCCGAGCACCTCCTCGGTCGCGGGGTTGATCGTCTCGAAGGCGCCGCCCGTCCCGGGGACGAGCCGCCCGTCCAGCAGAAGCAAGCGATCGGTTGTTCTGGACACTTGTCCAGACTACAGTTCAGCCCCGCCCGGAGCGCAAGGGCCCGGCCCCGGCCGGGTGGCCGGCGGGCCGCGCGGCCGGACGAGATCCGACCGCCGGAAAATACGTTGCGGCCGTCCCGCCGCCGATGGCACTGTGGACGTCGTCGGCCCGCACACGACGGTTGAGAGGAGGACCGGCCATGGCTCTGGAGCAGTATCGACTTCGACTGCCCTCGGCGTCGCACGCCCGCCCCGGCCGGTATCCCGCCTTCTAGGAACCCCGGCCGAGCCGCCGCGAGTGACGCCCACCTCGACCACGCGGCTCTACCCCAACCGGCAGAGGGACCACTTTCAGGAAGTGGACGTTCCGGGTTCGACTCCCGGGAGCCGCACGCCTCCGTAGTCCAACGGTAGAGACAGCGGCATGAGGTGCCGTGTGCTGGGGGTTCGAATCCCTCCGGAGGTACGAGAACGTCCAGGGGCGGCGCCGACGCTCGGAGAGTCGGGCCTGGCTGTAACCCAGGTGCCTCGCGCTGAGTGGGTTCGAATCCCACCCGCCCCACCGAGATCCCACCCGCCCCAGAGATCCCGCCCGTGCGCCCGCCGCGTTCACAGGCTCAGCCCGCCGCCGCAGACGAGGGTCTGGCCGCTGACGTAGTCGGACTCGGGCATGCAGAGCAGGTGGACCGCGCCGGCGGCCTCCTCGGGCGTGCCGGTGCGGCCGAGCGGGATCATCCGCTCCGCCGCCGCCAGCAGCTCCGGGTTGACGCCGACCCTGATGTCGCGGCCCCCGACGTCGATGGTGCCGCCCCGGCCGGCGGCCGCCTCGGTCAGCCGGGTGCGGATGAAGCCGAACGCCACGGTGTTGACCGTGACGTTGTACCGGCCCCATTCCTTGGCGAGCGTCTTGGTCATCCCGGTGACGCCCGCCTTCGCCGCCGCGTAGTTGACCTGCCCGGCGTTGCCGCCGAGACCGGCGACCGACGAGATGTTGACGACCTTGCGGCAGGCGACCGGCCCCCCGGCCTCCCGCTCCCGGCGCACCGCCGCGGCGATGACCGGCTGGGCCGCGCGCAGGATGCGGAAGGGCGCGGTCAGGTGCACGTCGAGGATCGCGGCCCACTGCTCGTCGGTCATCTTCTGGACGACCGAGTCCCACGTGTAGCCGGCGTTGTTGACGATGATGTCGATTCCGCCGAAGGCGTCGACGGCCGCGGCCGTGAACCGCCCGGCGAAGGCGGCGTCGGTGACGCTGCCGGGGCAGGCGACCGCGGCGCCCCCGCGCGCCTCCACCTCCTTGGCCGTCTCCGCGGCCGGCCCGTCGTCGAGGTCGTTGACCACGACGCGGGCCCCGTCGGCGGCCAGTTTGAGCGCGATCTCGCGGCCGATCCCGCGTCCGGCTCCGGTCACCAGCGCGGTGCGTCCGTCCAGCTTTCCCATGGTTCTCCTTCGTGTGCTGTGGCAGTGAGCGTCAGTCGCGCGGTCGGGAGCGGCGGAGGGCGAAGCCGAGGGCCGCGAGGGTCGCCGCCGCGCACAGCCAGGCGAAGACGTCGCCGACGACGCGGTACGGGGTGGAGGTGCCGCGCGTGGGGACGTCCACGATCCAGGGGGCGTTGTCGCCGGGCGTGGTGTCCTGCTGCGCTCCGCCGTCACCGCGAACTCGGTGGGGCCGCTCCAGACCCCGATCTGCTGCGTGCTGAACATACCGGCGAAGCTACGGATCCCCGTCCGCCCGGCCGAGCACCGTGCCTCGCACGTTCCATGACCCTCGCGCGCACGCCGCACGCCGCCCGCCGCCCCGTGCGGACCTGGGTTGATGCCGGTCGGCCGCGGCTGCGGCGGTTAGGATGCGTCCGTGAGCAGGTCGGCACTACCGGGGGACGTGGCCCGGCGGCTGGTGGCGATCGGGGAGCGGCAGGGCCTGGACGGGGCGTCGCTGCTGCGGCGCGCGGGGCTGCCCGCGAACGCCGCGGACCCGTACGGCGGCGCCGTGACGGTCTCCCAGGTGTCGGAGCTGACGCAGGAGCTGTGGCTGCTGACCGGGGACGAGCTGTTCGGGCTGGGGCCGCCCGTGCGCCTCGGCGCGTTCCAGCTCATGATGCGCTCGGTGATCCACGTCCCGGACCTGCGGGCCGCGCTGCGGCGGCTGGCCGAGGCCGGCGAGGTGCTCGGAACGCCCCGGCTGCGCGTGACCGTCGGCGACGCCCTCGTGGAGGTGGAGATCGACGTCAGCGCGCTGGACGACCCCGACCATCTGGGCGGCGAACTCCTCGCCACGCTGATCCACCGGGTCCTCGGCTGGCTCGCCGGGCGGCGGATCGTCCTGCGCGAGCTGCGCCTGCCGTGGCCGTCGCCCGCCAGCGCCGCCGACTACGAGGTCGTGTTCGGCCGGCACCCGGAGTTCGACGCCGCCGGGCTGGTGCTGGCCTTCGACCGGGCGCTGCTGACGGCGCCGCTGGTGCGGGACGAGCGGCAGCTCGCCGACTACCTGGCCGACCAGCCGAACGTCTGGTTCGTGACCCGCGACTACGGGTCCTCCACCGCCGACCAGGTGCGCAGCATCCTGGAGCGCGGGCTGAGCGGGGACTGGCCGGTGCCCGACGAGATCGCCGCGCGGCTCAGCGTCAGCACCCAGCACCTGCGCAGGCTGCTGCGGGCCGAGCAGACCTCGATCGGCCAGCTCAAGGAGGACCTGCTGCGCGAGGTCGCCGTCGCCAGCCTCACCCGCGGCGAGGAGTCGGTCGAAGAGCTGGCGAGGCGGCTCGGGTTCTCCGAGGCGAGCGCGTTCCGGCGCGCGTTCCGCCGGTGGACCGGGCGGCCGCCGGGCGCCTACCGGCCCGGGGACGGCCGCCCGCGCGCGGGCGGCCGGTGAGCCGGCCCCGTCAGCGGGCCCGGTCCGGCCGCCGCCCGCGCTCGTAGAGCGCCTCGATCTCCGCCGCGTACCGCTCGGCGATCTCCCGCCGCCGCAGCTTGCCGGTCGGGGTCAGCTCCGCGCCGCCCGGCGCCCACGGGCCGGGCAGGACCGCGAAGTCCTTGATCTGCTCGACCCGTGACAGCGTCGCGTTCGCCCGCGCGACGCCCGCCCCGACGGCCGCGCGCACCTCGGTGTCGCCGGCGAGGCCGTGCGCGGCGGCCGGGTCGAGGACGATCAGCGCCACCACGTACGGGCGGCGATCGCCCACCACGACGACGGACGCGGCCTGCGGGCAGCAGGCGAGCACGGCGTTCTCGATGTTCGCCGGCGACATGTTCTTGCCCGCGGAGTTGACGATCAGGTCCTTCTTGCGGTCGACGATCGTGACGTACCCGTCGGCGTCGACCGTGCCCACGTCGCCGGTGCGCAGCCAGCCGTCCGCGCCGATCGCCTCGGCCGTCCGCTCCGGGTCGCCGCGGTAGCCGCGCATGAGCGCCGGCCCGCGCAGCAGCAGCTCCCCGTCGGCCGCCACCCGCACCTCGACGTCCCGCATCGGGCGGCCGACCGTCCCCGGCCGGATCGCGCCCGGCCGGTTGATCGTCCCGGCGGCGGACGACTCCGACATCGCCCACCCCTCGCACAGCTCGATGCCGAGCGACTGGAAGAACCGGACGGTCTCGGCGGCGATCGGGGCGGAGCCGGTGATGACGGCGGCCGCCTCGTCCAGGCCGATCCGGGCCCGGATCGGCCGCAGCACCAGCCGGTCCGCGACGGCCCGCCGGGCCGCCAGGCGGGCCGGCAGCGGGCGGCCGGCGGCCTGCCGCTCCGCGGCCAGGCGGGCGACGCCCATGGCCCATTCGGCGGCGTGCCGGCGCACGCCGGTCCGCGCGCCGATCGCCTGGGTGACCGCGGCCTGGGTCTTGTACCAGAAGGCCGGGACGCCGAGGAAGACGGTCGGCCGGACGGCGGGCAGCGCCTGCGCCACGGCCTTCAGGTCGGCCACGGTGGTGATCGAGGAGCCGGCGGCCATCGCGAGGTAGTGGCTGAAGTACCGGTTGGCCACGTGGGCGTCCGGAAGGTAGGAGACCATGCGCCCGGCGCGCGCGCCCGCGCCCACGTGGGGGAGCGCGAGGCCGTCGCGCAGGCAGGCGAGGATCGCGCGGTGCTCCACCTCGACGCCCTTGGGCGGCCCCGTCGTCCCGGAGGTGTAGATCAGGGTGGCGAGGTCGGCGGGGTCCACCGCCCGCCAGGCGGCGTCGAAGTCGAATGCCGCCGGCCGCCGCGCCTCCAGTTCGGCCAGCGGCAGGGTGCCCTCGGGCGCGCCGTCGACGCAGACGATGTGCTCCAGCGCCCCGCCCACCGCCTCGCTCGCCGCGCGGACCGCCGGCACCCACTGCCGCTCGGTCACCACCACCCGGTTGCCCGCGTTGGCGAACAGGTGC
The DNA here is from genome assembly GCF_013364275.1 of Actinomadura sp. NAK00032. Lineage (NCBI taxonomy): Bacteria > Bacillati > Actinomycetota > Actinomycetes > Streptosporangiales > Thermomonosporaceae > Actinomadura > Actinomadura sp. NAK00032. The sequence continues at coordinate 2,644,044 of NZ_CP054932.1, forward strand.
GCGATCTGCGCCGGCGGGCTGGTGTTGTAGACCGAGAAGGGCGTCGCGCCGAGATGCAGCGCCGCCGTGTCCGCGAGATGGAACTCCGGCCGGTTGGTGAGCATGAGCGCCACGGTGTCCCCGCGGCGGACGCCGAGCGAGGCGAGGCCGCCGGCGATCCGGCGCACGCGCTCGGCGTACTCGCGCCAGGTGAGCTCCACGCTGCCGTCCGAGGCGCGCAGGGCGACCTCGCCGGGCCGCGCGGCGGCCGTGCGCTGGAAGAGGTCGGCGAGGCTCCGCGCCGACAGTGGTTCGTCTCTGGCGTCCATGGGCGACCTGGCTCCTCGTCCCCGGGCGGTCCCGGCCCCTGCCGGGGCCCGGCTTGCGCCGCCCGGACGTCCGCCATCGTCGGTCGGGTGCCCCGGGCTCGGACAGGACCGCCGCGCGCCCATTGCGGGACCCCCGCGCTCAGGCGGCGGGCCGGGCGGTGTGCCGCCGTTGCGCATCCGGCGTCGCTGAACTAATGTCTGGACACGTGTCCGGAAACCAGGAGCTGACGACCGAGCCCACCCGCCGCCGCCTCACCGAGCGGCAGGCCGACACGGTGCGGCGGCTGACCGACGCCGCCGTGGTGGAGGTCGGCGAGACCGGCTACGAGGGGCTGACCGTCCGCAACGTGGCCAGGCGCGCCGGGGTCGCCCCCGCGACCGCCTACACCTACTTCGCCTCCAAGAACCATCTCATCACCGAGGTGTTCTGGCGGCGGCTCAGCGCGCTGCCGCCGGTGGAGGCCGACGGCGCGCTGCTCGAACGCGTGGTGGAGGTGCTGCGCGACATCGCCCTGCTGGTGTCGGACGAGCCGGAGCTGGCGGCCGCGTGCACCACCGCGCTGCTCGGCACCGACCCCGACGTCCGGGAACTGCGGGTGCGGATCGGCGTCGCGATCCGCGAGCGGCTGCGGGCCGCGCTCCGCGACCACGACGATCCCAAGATCCTCGGTGCGCTGGAGCTGGCCTACACCGGCGCGCTCGTGCACGCGGGCATGGGCTACACGTCCTACGCCCGCATGGCCGACCGGCTCGCCGAGATGGCAGAGCTCATCCTGCCCGAACCCCCCCGAGTGAGGTGACGGCCGTGGACCCTGCTGCGCAGGTCTCCTACAGCCCGTTCGACTACGCCGTCCACGAAGACCCCTATCCCGTCTACGCGCGCCTGCGCGAGGAGGCGCCCCTCTACCGCAACGACGAGATCGGCTTCTGGGCGCTGTCCCGGCACGCCGACGTCGCGGCGGCCTTCCGCGACCACGGCACGTTCTCCAGCTCCCACGGCGTCTCGGTGGAACCGAGCGCCTGGGGCCCGCACGCGCACCGCACGATGTCGTTCCTGGCGCTCGACCCGCCCAGCCACACGCGGATGCGCGCACTGGTGTCCAAGGGCTTCACGCCGCGGCGCGTCAAGGAGATGCAGGACGGCATCCGGGCGCTGACCCTCCGCCATCTGGAACCCGCCCTGGAGAAGGGCGAGTTCGACTTCGTCTCCGACTTCGCCGGGCTGCTGCCCATGGACGTCATCTCCGAGATGATGGGCGTCCCCGAGGCCGACCGGGTCGAGGTCCGCCGCCTCGCCGACACGGTCGTGCACCGCGAGGAGGGCCTCAACGACGTCCCGCCCGCCGGGATGGACGCCGCGCTCACCCTCGTCGGCTACTACCAGGACATGGTCGCCGAACGGCGCCGCAGGCCCGCCGGCGACCTGACCTCGGCGCTGCTGGAGGCCGAGACCGACGGCGACCGGCTGGACGACACCGAGGTCATCGCGTTCCTGTTCCTGATGGTCGTCGCCGGCAACGAGACCACGACCAAGCTGCTCGCCAACGCCCTGTACTGGGGGTCGCGCAACCCCGGCCAGGCGGCCAAGCCCCTGGCCGACCCGGCGCGCGTCGACGACTGGGTGGAGGAGACGCTCCGCTACGACACCTCCAGCCAGATGCTGGCCCGCAAGGTCGTGAAGGACGTCGAACTGCACGGCCGGCGGGTCACCGCGGGCGAGCGCGTGCTGCTGCTCGTCGGGTCCGCCAACCGCGACCCGCGTGTGTTCGCCGACGCCGACGCCTACGACCTCGACCGCGACACCTCCCAGCTCGTCAGCTTCGGCGGCGGCCGGCACTTCTGCCTCGGCGCGAACCTGGCCCGGCTGGAGGCGCGGATCGCGCTGACGGAGTTCGTCCGGCGCGTCCGGTCCTACGAGGTCGACCACGCGAACGCCGAGCGGGTCCACTCGGTGAACGTGCGCGGCTTCGCGTCCCTGCCCGTGCGCGTGGAGGTGCGCTGATGCCCCGGTTCGACCCCCATCCCGAGCGGCGGCCCGCCGTGGTGACCGGCGCGTCCTCCGGGATCGGCGCGGCGACGGCGACCGCGCTGGCGATGGCCGGGCACCCGGTCGCGCTCGGCGCGCGGCGCGCCGACAAGTGCGAGGAGCTGGCCGCGACGATCCGGGCCGGCGGGGGAGAGGCGTTCGCGCACCCGCTGGACGTCGCCGACTCCGACTCCGTCAAGGCGTTCGCGGCCGCCGCCGGCGACGCGCTCGGCCCGGTCGAGGTCGTCGTGTCCAGTGCCGGGGACCTGGCCGCCGGGCGCCTGCACGAGATCGGCTCCGACGCGTTCGCCGCGCAGGTCGAGGTCCACCTCGTCGGCGCGCACCGGCTCGTGTCGCACTTCGTCCCGCGGATGGTGGCGCGGCGGCGCGGCGACATCGTGTTCGTCTCGTCCGACACCGTCCCCGCCCCCCGCTCCTGGACGGGCGCCTACGTCGCCGCCAAGAACGGCGTCGAGGGCATGGCCCGCACGATGCAGATGGAACTGGAGGGGACGGGCGTCCGCGCGTCCATCGTCCGGCCCGGCCCCACCGCGACCGGGATGGGCATGAGCTGGGACGCCGGCACCACCGGCGCCGTCCTGGAGGACTGGGTGAAGTGGGGCCACGCCCGCCACCCGTACTTCCTGCGCCCCTCCGACGTCGCCGCGGCCGTCGCCGCGATCGTCGCGACCCCGCGCGGCGCCCATCTGCGGCTCGTCGAAGTACAGCCCGAAGCCCCCCTGGAGGAGTCATGACAGCGTTGGTGGAGCCGCGCACCGTGTCGGGCGGGCCCGACCACCTGGAGGAGCTGCGCTCGGACCCGATCGGGCTGATGCGCCGGGTCCGGGAGGAGTGCGGCGACGTCGGCGAGTTCGTGCTCGCCGGGCGGCGGGTCGTGCTGCTGTCGGGCGCCGAGGCCAACGAGTTCTTCTTCCGCGCCCCCGACGAGGAGCTCGACCAGGCCGAGGCGTACCCGTTCATGACGCCGATCTTCGGCGAGGGCGTGGTGTTCGACGCCACCCCCGAGCAGCGCCGCGAGGCCCTGCACAACCAGGCGCTCAAGGGCTCGTTCATGAAGGGCCACGCCGCGACGATCTCCGCCGAGGTCGACCGGATGATCGCAGGCTGGGGCGACGAGGGCGAGATCGACCTGCTCGACTTCTTCGCCGAGCTGACGATCTACACCTCGTCGGCGTGCCTGATCGGGCGCAAGTTCCGCGAGCAGCTCGACCGCCGGTTCGCCGACCTCTACCACGACCTCGAACGCGGCACCGACGCGATCGCCTACGTCGATCCGCACGCCGACATCGAGAGCTTCCGCAAGCGCGACGCGGCGCGCGCCGCGCTCGTCGGACTCGTCCAGGGCATCATGGACGGCCGCGACCCGCGACCGCCGAAGGAGGACCGCGACCTCCTCGACGTCCTGATGTCCATCAAGGACCCCGACGGGACGCTGAAGTTCGACGCCGACCAGGTCACCGGCATGTTCATCTCGATGATGTTCGCCGGGCACCACACCACGTCCGGCACCGCCGCCTGGACGCTCATCGAGCTGCTCCGCCACCCCGAGGTGCTGAGCGGCGTCGTGGCGGAACTGGACGAGCTGTACGACGACGGCCGCGAGGTGTCGTTCCAGGCGCTGCGCGCCATCCCCCGGCTGGAGTCGGCGGTCAAGGAGGCGCTGCGGCTGCACCCGCCGCTGATCCTGCTGCTGCGGGTCGCGCAGTCCGACCAGGAGGTGCTCGGCCACCGCATCCCCGCCGGGACGATGGTCGGCTGCAGCCTCGCCGTGTCCAACCGGATCGAGAGCGACTTCCCCGACCCGGACGCGTTCGTCCCGGACCGCTACGTCGCGCCCCGCGAGGAGGACCTCCTCAACCGCTGGACGTGGGTGCCGTTCGGCGCCGGCCGGCACCGCTGCGTCGGGGCGAACTTCGCGATGATGCAGCTCAAGGCCATCTTCTCGGTACTGCTGCGGGACTGGGAGTTCGAGGCCGCGCAGCCGCCCGAGACCTACCGCAACGACCACTCCAAGATGGTCGTCCAGCTCGCCCAGCCGTGCGCCGTCCGCTACCGCAGGAGGCGGCGGTGAGGGTCGAGGCCGACCTGGACCTGTGCCAGGGCCACGCCATGTGCGAGCTGGAGGCCCCCGACGTCTTCGAGGTCCCGCACAAGGGCAAGGTGCGGGTCCTCGACGCCGAACCGCCCGCCGACCTGCGCGCCGAGGTCGCCGCCGCCGTCCGCTACTGCCCCACCCAGGCCCTCAGACTGCTGGAGACGTGATGCCCTCGTTCCCCCGTGAAGAGCTCGACGCGATGGTCGAGCACTGGCTGGCCGAGAACCGCCGCTGCGAGGAGGCCGGCGACTGGCGCCCGCTGGCCGACCTCTACACCGAGGACGCCACCTACGGCTGGAACATCGGCCCCGACCAGGACTTCATGGCCGTCGGCCGGGACGAGATCCGCGACCTCGCGCTCGGCTCGGAGATGGGCGGCCTCGACGGCTGGACGTACCCGTACCAGAGCATCCTCGTCGACGAGGTGAAGGGCGAGGTCGTCGGGTTCTGGAAGCAGGTCGCCGACGCGGTCCGCCCCGACGGGACGCCCTACGAGGTGCTCGGCATCGGCGGGTCCTGGTTCCGCTACGCCGGGGACCGGCGGTGGTCGTGGCAGCGCGACTGGTTCGACCTCGGCAACGTCACCTCGGTGTTCGTCGAGATGATGAAGGCGGGGGTGCTGTCGGACGGGATGAAGCGGCGCCTCGACCGGGCCGCGGCCGGCGAGCCGATCCCCGGCTACTACCGGCGCGGCGAGAGCCCCGTCCCGATCTGGTGACGGCGCGCCCGGCCGGGTGACCGGGGCCGGCGGGTCAGATCTGGCCCTCGGGCTTCGGCGGGATCGTCGCCTTGATCGACGGTCCGAGCTCGATCAGCACGTCCCCGGCCGGGTTGTACTTCGGCGGCACCGTCACCTCGACGTACGCCTGCCGGCCGACCGCGGTGAAGGTGACCGGTCGGTCGGCGGGCACCCCGAACCAGTCGACCCCGTTGATCGTCACCAGCTGGGAGGTGGGCTGGAGCGCGGCGGGGCGGGGCACGCCGCAGCGCAGCGCGATCGCGGGCGACCCCCACGCGGCGGTCAGCGGCGAGCCGGGGGAGGTGTCGCGGCGCTCCTGCCCGCGCACCGTCGCGGGCAGCCGCAGGCCCTCGCACAGCCGCGTGACGGCCGCGTCCGGGCTCGGCGCGGGTACCTGCACGGCGCCGTCGCCGCAGGCCGCCGCCAGCACCGCCGGCCCGGCGAGCAGCACCGCCGCGAGGCGCCGGCGCCCCGCTCCCCCCGCAAAGACCATCTAGATGTGCACGATCGGGCAGGTGAGCGTGCGGGTGATGCCCTCGATCGCCTGGATCTGCGCCACCACGAGCCTGCCCAGCTCGTCGACGTTGCGCGCCTCCGCGCGGACGATCACGTCGTAGGGCCCCGTGACGTCCTCCGCCAGGGTGACGCCCGCCACGCCGGAGATGTGGCTCGCCACCTCGGCGGCCTTACCGACTTCGGTCTGGATGAGGATGTAGGCCTGCACCATCACGTCCTCCCCAAGCGGAGAATCTACCGTCGGACGGTTCACCGTATCGTGTTACGCGCCGCCGCGGCATGCCGGGGCGGCGGGTGTCCCGGCGGGGCGGCCCGAGCAGGCGGAACACGGGGGAACGGACGCGGATGGGCACGATCGGCGAGCTGGGCGAGTTCGGGTTGATCGACCGGCTGGTGCGGCGGCTGCCGCAGGGCCCGGCGGTCCGGCTCGGCCCCGGCGACGACGCGGCCGTGGTCGCCGCGCCGGACGGGCGCGTCGTCGCCACCACGGACCTGCTCGTGGAGGGGCGGCACTTCCGCCGCGACTGGTCCGGCCCCTACGACATCGGGCGCAAGGCCGCCGCGCAGAACCTCGCCGACGTCGTCGCGATGGGCGCCCGGCCGACCGCCCTCCTGGTCGGTTTCGCGGCGCCGCCCGAGACCGGCGCGGACTGGGCGGAGGCGCTCTACGACGGCCTGGCCGACGAGTGCCGCGCCGCCGGGGCCTCGGTCGCGGGCGGCGACGTCGTGTCCGCGCCGCGGGTCACCCTCGCGATCACCGCGCTCGGCGACCTCGGCGGCGCGGCGCCGCTCACCCGGTCCGGCGCCCGCCCCGGCGACTGCGTCGCCGTCCGCGGCAGGCTCGGCCACGCCGCCGCCGGCCTCGCGCTGCTCACCGAGGGCCGCGACGGCCCCGCGGAGCTGATCGCCGCGCACCGGCGCCCCGAACCGCCCTACGAGGCCGGGGACGAGGCCCGCGCCCACGGCGCCACCGCCCTGCTGGACGTGTCGGACGGGCTCGTCCAGGACCTCGGCCACATCGCGGACGCGAGCGGCGTGCGCGTCGAGATCGACTCCGCGGCCGTCCCCGTCCCGGAGATCCTCGGCCCGGACGGGCTGCGGTACGCGCTCACCGGCGGTGAGGACCACGCGTTCGCCGCGACGTTCCCGGGGCCCGTCCCGGCGTCCTGGTCGCGGATCGGCGCCGTGGCGGCGGGTTCGGGAGTGCGCGTGGACGGCCGCGAACCGCCGCCCGGCGCATGGGACCATTTCGCCGTTTGAACGGCGGGTGCACGCAGCGCGTACGGCCGTGTGCGTTGACGCATCCGGTAGGCAGGTTTGGGGCGGGTTTGGTATACATCCTGTGATCGAAGAGGGATGGGATGGGACGACACACGAGGCACGAGCGACCGGACGGTGAACCCGTACCGGGCACCTCGGCATCCCAGGAGCCGTATTACGCGGCCCCGGTCGACCCGTCCTACGAGGCGTCCTACGAGGCGTTCTCCGGGCCCACCGACGACCGGGTCTTCGTGTCGTCGTACGAGCGGCCCAGGTCGGGTCCCCCGCCCGCCCCGGAGGGGTACCGCTTCGACCCGCTCCCGGGGGACTACCCCGGCGACTATCCCGGCGCCCCCGAACCCGCCTACGCTCCCGAAGACCCGGACGGCCCGGTCGACCGGCCGCGGGCGGGCGCCTCCGACGAACCGGGCGGCGGCCGCGGCCTCACGAAGTTCATCGCGAAACTGCCGCTCCCGCTGCTGCCGATCGTCGCGCTCGTCGTCGCGGTCGGATCGGTCTCCTACGCGCTGAGCACGCAGCAGATATCGCTCAACTTCGCGGGCGGCGGCGGAGCCCCCCGCGACACGCAGAGCAACCCCCGCGACAGCCAGGTCTCCCAGCGCGGGCCGGGGGAGCGCGCCGGCCGCGGCAACGCCCGCGCCGACGGCCTCGTCATCTCCTTCAAGGTCGCCTCGAAGCGGCCCGGCGGCTTCAAGGCCACCGCGACCATCGCCAACAGGGGCCAGGCGCCCGTCGCCAAGTGGGCCCTCGCCTTCACGATCCCCGACGCGTCGGTCACCGCGATCAGCGGCGCCACCGTCGTGCGGACCGGGCGGCTCGCCTTCGTCCGGGGCCGCAGCGCGATCGCCCCCGGCGACAGCGTCCGCATCGTGTTCACCGCGCAGGGCACCGCCTCCAAGCCGACCACCTGCGTCCTGAACAAGCTCCCCTGCGCCCTCCTCTGAGCACGCGCCGAAACCACCATAAGGTGGACGGCATGTCGCATACTCCGTCCGCGCCGCAGACCCCGCCCCTCGCGCTCACCATCGCGGGCTCGGACTCCGGCGGCGGCGCCGGCATCCAGGCGGACCTGAAGACCATGCTCGCCCACGGCGTCCACGGGATGAGCGTCATCGCCGCCGTCACCGCGCAGAACTCCCTCGGCGTCCAGGGCTACTGGGAGCTGCCGCCCGAGGCGGTGCGCGCGCAGCTCGACTCCGTCCTGTCCGACATCGGCGTGCACGCGCTCAAGACCGGGATGCTGGCCTCCACGGCACTGGTCGAGATCGTCGCCGAGGCCGTCGCCGCCACCGACGCCCCCGCCGTCGTCGACCCGGTCGGCGTCTCCAAGCACGGCGACTCGCTGCTCGCGCCGGACGCGGTCGACGCCGTCCGCTCCGCCCTCCTCCCGGTCGCGACCGTCGTCACGCCGAATCTGTACGAGGTGGAGCAGCTCACCGGCGTCAAGGTCGTGGACGAGACGGGCCTGCGCGAGGCCGCCGAGGCGGTCCTGGCCCTCGGCCCGCGGTGGGTGCTGATCAAGGGCGGCCACCTCCGCGGCGAGCCCGCCGACCTGCTGTTCGACGGCGAGCACGAGCACCGCTTCACCGCCCCCAGGCACGACAACCGGCACACCCACGGCACCGGCTGCACGCTCGCCTCCGCGATCGCGTCCAACCTGGCCCTGGGCGAGGACGTCCCCACCGCCGTGGCGAAGGCCAAGCAGTACGTGACGGGCGCGATCGCGGCGGGCTTCCCCCTGGGCGCCGGCATCGGCCCGGTGGACCACGCCTGGCGCCACCGCTCCTGACCACCGCACCCGGGCATGCGAAAGTCGGCCCATCGGTTCGATGGGCCGACTCGGAGTCCTGTGCGGTCGCGGCGCCGCCGGGGCGGGTCAGACCGTGGGCTTGACGATCTTGCCGGCCTTGATGCAGGACGTGCAGGCGTTGATGCGCTTGGTGCTGCCGTTCACGACGGCGCGCACGCGCTGGATGTTGGGGTTCCAGCGGCGCGGGGTGCGGCGGTGCGAGTGGGAGACGCGCATGCCGAAACCGGGTCCCTTGCCGCAGACGTCGCAGACGGAAGCCACGGGAAACTCCAAGTGGTGTCGATGCTCTGACCGGAGCGCCGCCCCGGTGCCGCTCGCGGGGAGGGCCGGGCATCATGGGTGCTCACTGATGAGCGCCTCGGACGAGGCGCACGGATCAGATTAGCCGACAGCCCGTCGGTAGGCGAATCGCGGGCGGGGAGGGGAGCGGTCCTTGGGCGAGGTGCTCGACGGCCCGGCGGTGCGCCGGTGGTGCCGGCTGGCGGCGGACGCGCTCGGCCGCACCAGGGGCGAGATCGACGCGCTCAACGTGTTCCCCGTCCCGGACGGCGACACCGGCACCAACCTGCACCTGACCGTGGTCGCGGCGGCGGACGCGCTGGACGGGCTGCCCGCCGCCGCGGGCCCCGCCGAGACGTGGCGGGAGCTCGCGCGAGGCGCGCTGCTCGGCGCGCGCGGCAACTCCGGCGTGATCCTCAGCCAGGTGTTCCGGGGCCTCGCCGACGTCCTCTGCCCCCTGGCGGCGCCGCCGGACGGCGCGGCGTTCGCGGGCGCGCTCGGGCATGCCTCCGAGTTGGCCCGGGGCGCCGTCGAGCACCCGGTGGAGGGCACGATCCTCAGCGTCCTGGCCGAGGCCGCCGAGGCGGGGGCGGCAGGTGGGGCCGAACTCTCGACGGCGTGTCGGTGCGCCGCGGACGGGGCCCGGCGGGCGCTGCGCCGCACCACCGGCCAGCTGGACGTGCTGGCCCGCAGCGGCGTGGTCGACGCGGGCGCGGCCGGGCTCTGCGTGGTCCTCGACGCCCTGGCCGCCGTGGTCACCGAGGAGTACCCCGAGCACTACGAGGTGCCCGCGCGCGCCGCCGGGACGGCGTCCGAACCCCGGCGCCCGGCGCCGCAGGGCCCCGGCTACGAGGTGATGTACCTGCTCGACGCGCCGGACGGCGCCGTCCACGACCTGCGCGGGCGGCTCGACGGCCTCGGCGACTCGCTCGTCGTGGTCGGCGGCGACGGGCTGTGGAACGTGCACGTCCATGTGGACGACGCCGGCGCCGCGATCGAGGCGGGCATGGCGGCCGGGCGCCCGCACCGCATTCGCGTCAACTACCTGCGCGCGGGCCCGGAAGAGCCGCACGCACCGCACACCGGCCGCGCGGTGATCGCCGTGACCGCCGCCGGCGGGCTCGCCGCGCTGTTCGAGGAGGGCGGCGCGCGAGTCGTCCGCCGCGAGCCGGGCGCGGTCCCGCCGCTCGCGGTACTGGCGGAGGCGATCCTCGCGGCGGGCGACGAGGTGGCCGTGCTGCCGGACGGGCCCGAGGTCCTCGCGCTCGCCGAGGCCGCGGCGGAACGGGCGCGCGACGGCGGCGCGCGGATCGCGGTCGTGCCGGCCAAGGCGTCCGTCCAGGGGCTGGCGGCGCTGGCGGTCCACGACCCGCTGCGCCGCTTCGGCGAGGACGTGATCGAGATGACCCGCGCCGCCGGCGCGACGCGCCCGGGCCGCCTGGAGGTCGCCGCGCAGGAGGCGGTGACCAGCGTCGGGCTGTGCCGGCCGGGCGACGTCCTCGGCCTGATCGAGGGCGATGTCGCGACGATCGGCGCGGACGTCGCCGAGGTGGCCCGCGCCGTCCTGGACCGGATGCTGTCCGGCGGCGGCGAACTCGTCACGCTGATCGTCGGCGCGCGGGCCCCGGACGGCCTGGCCGGCGCTCTCGCGGAGCATCTGTGCCGGGAGCACCCCGACGTGGAGGTCGGCGTCTACGCGGGCGGGCAGGAACGCCACCCCCTCCTCATCGGCGTCGAATGATTCCCGTCGTGCCCATGGGCTAGAAAAGAGTGCGTGGCGAACCTCGACGAGCCGTTGCGCAAGGTCCTCGGCGACAAGACGGCCAAGGCGCTGGAGAAGGGCCTCGACCTGCACACGGTCGGCGACCTGCTGCACCACTACCCGCGCCGCTACGCCCACCGGGGCGAGCTGACCCAGCTCAGCGGGCTGGAGGACGGCGAGCACGTCACGGTCATGGCGGAGGTCGTCAAGGTGCAGGGCCGCGCCCTGTCCCGCAGCCCCGGCTACGTCCTGGAGATCACCGTCACCGACGGGACCGGGCAGCTCAAGCTGAGCTTCTTCGGCCGCAAGGGCTCCTACCGGGCCGAGAAGGACCTCTCGCCCGGCACCCGCGGGCTGTTCGCCGGGAAGATCAGCACCTACCGGCCGCGCAGCGGGAACGTCGTCCGGCAACTCGCCCACCCGCAGTACAAGGTCGTCCACGAGCGCAGCGCCGAGCAGGCCGCGCAGGAGTGGGCGGACGAGATCATCCCGATCTACCCGTCCACGAAGGCGCTGCCCATCGAGACGATCGGCACGTCCGTCGAGACCGTCCTGACCCACCTGGACCTGCCCGCCGACCCGGTGCCCGAGGCCCTTCTGAAGCGCCGCGGCCTCATCGGCCTGCGCGAGGCGTACGAGGGCATCCACCGCCCGAAGAGCTGGGACGAGCTCGGCCGCGCCAAGAAGCGCCTCAAATGGGACGAGGCGTTCGTCGTCCAGATCGCCCTGGCCCAGCGCCGCCTCGCCGCCGCCGCGCTCCCGGCCAAGCCGCGCCCGCCGGCCTTCGGCGGCATCCAGGCGGAGTTCGACGCCCGTCTCCCGTTCGAGCTCACCAAGGGACAACGCGAAGTAGGCGACGAGATCGCCGCCGACCTGTCCAAGGAACACCCCATGCACCGCCTCCTCCAAGGCGACGTCGGCGCCGGCAAGACGATCGTCGCGCTGCGGGCGATGCTGCAGGCCGTGGACGGCGGCGGCCAGGCGGCGCTGCTCGCGCCCACCGAGGTCCTCGCGCAGCAGCACTACCGCTCGATCACCGGGATGCTCGGCGACCTCGCCCAGGCGGGGCAGCTCGGCGGCGCCGAGCACGCCACCCGCGTCGCGCTGCTGACCGGGTCGCTGGGCGCGAAGGCGCGCAAGGAGGCGCTGCTGGACGCGGCGTCCGGCGCCGCCGGGATCGTCGTCGGCACCCACGCGCTGCTGCAGGAGAGCGTCCAGTTCGCCGACCTCGGCCTCGTCGTGGTCGACGAGCAGCACCGCTTCGGCGTCGAGCAGCGGGACGCGCTGCGCGAGAAGGTCGACGGCGGGCGCCCGCACGTCCTGGTGATGACGGCGACGCCGATCCCGCGCACGGTCGCGATGACCGTGTTCGGCGACCTGGAGACCTCGGTCCTCGGGCAGCTCCCGGCGGGCAGGTCGCAGATCCAGACCCATGTGGTGCCGCCCGAGAAGCCCGCCTTCTTCGCACGTATCTGGGAGCGCATCAAGGAGGAGGCGGAGAAGGGCCGGCAGGTCTACATCGTCTGCCCGCGCATCGGCGAGCAGGAGGGCGACGAGGGCGACGCCGTCGCCGCCGAGGAGGGGGAGCGCAGGTCGCCGCTCGGCATCATGGAGGTGCTGCCGAAGCTGGAGGAGCTGCTCGCCGGGCTGCGCATCGGCGTCCTGCACGGCAAGCTGCACCCCGACGAGAAGGACGCGGTGATGCGCCGGTTCACCGAGCGGGAGCTGGACGTCCTGCTCGCCACCACCGTCATCGAGGTCGGCGTGGACGTCCCCAACGCCACCGTCATGGTCATCATGGACGCCGACCGGTTCGGCGTGTCCCAGCTCCACCAGCTGCGCGGCCGGGTCGGGCGCGGCTCGCTGCACGGCTTGTGCCTGCTGGTCACCGAGGCGGAGCCCGGCAGCAAGGCCCGCGAGCGGCTCGACGCCGTCGCGTCCACCACCGACGGGTTCGAGCTGTCGCGGCTCGACTTGGAGCAGCGCCGCGAGGGCGACGTGCTGGGCGCCGCGCAGGCGGGCCGCGCGTCCAGCCTGCGGCTGCTGACCCTGCAGCGCGACGAGGACGTGATCCGCGACGCCCGCGAGGAGGCGACGGCGCTCGTCGGCGCCGATCCCGCCCTCGCCGGCCATCCGGGCCTCGCCACCGTCCTGTCCTCCCTCCTCGACGAGGACCGCGCCGACTTCCTGGAGAAGACCTAGGCCGTCGCGGGCCGTCCACGCCGCCGCTCACTCCGGACACACGGTTGATCACAGAGGTCTAACGTGAGTGGATGGTGAGGGGCCATCGGGGGCTCGCCAGGGTAGGGGTCCCGGTGGCGGCCCGTACGCGACGGAGGAGCTCCCCATGACGTCCGTTGGCCCTATGGCGCCCGGCGACCCCGCGCGGCTCGGGCGGTACGAGCTGGTCGGACGGCTCGGTGAGGGCGGGCAGAGCGTCGTCTACCTCGGCCGCCGCGAGGACGGGACGCAGGCCGCGGTGAAGCTGCTGCGCGACCGGTTCAGCCGCAGCCCCGAATGGCGCGCCCGGTTCGAGCGCGAGATGCGGATGATCGGGCGGGTCGCCGGGTTCTGCACGGCGCAGGTCGTCGAGGCCGACATCTCCGGCGACCTGCCCTACGTGGTGAGCGAGTACGTGCCGGGGCCGTCGCTCAGCGGGCTCGTCCACGAGCGCGGGCCGCGCACCGGCACCGACCTCGACCGGCTGGCCATCGGCACCGTGACCGCGCTGGCGGCGATCCACCGGGCGGGGATCCTGCACCGCGACTTCAAGCCGTCCAACGTGCTGATGGGGCCGGACGGCCCGCGCGTCATCGACTTCGGCATCGCGCGGATCGCCGGCGCCCCGGCGGCGAAGGGCAGCGGCGTCGTCGGGACGCCGTCCTACATGGCGCCCGAGCAGGTCACCGACGCCGAACTCGGCACCGGCGTCGACATGTTCACCTGGGCGGCGACGATGCTGTTCGCCGCGACGGGGCGGCACCCGTTCGGCAACGACACGATCTCCGCGGTGTTCCACCGGATCCTGAACTACGAGCCGGACCTGTCGGCGCTGCCGGAGTCGCTGCGCGGCGCCGTCGCGTCCTGCCTGGCGAAGGACCCGGCGCTGCGCCCGGAGGCCCAGACGGTGCTGCTGGACCTGCTCGGCGGGCAGGCCGTGCCGGAGGACGAGGGCCCGCTCAGCACCGGCGCCCACTTCGCCGGGGACGCGCGGGTGCTGCCGCTGCCGACCCCCGCGCGGCCGGGCGGAACCGACCCGGGCGGGACGCCTCCGCCGCGGACCGTCCCGCCGCGGCGCCGCAGGCGCGGGCTGGGAGTAGCCGCCGCCGTGGCGGCGGTGGTCGCGCTCGCGGCGGGCGGGACGGCGTGGGCGCTGATGGCGGGCGGCTCCGGCGAAGCGCCCGCGCAGGCGGAGACCGGCTCCGCGGCCCCGCCCGCCGCCGCGGCCGAGGCGGTCGCGCCCGCGACCCGGGCGATCGAGACCGTGCTCAGCTTCGACCACGCCCGGTTCGACCAGAACGTGGCGGCCGCGCACCGGACCGCCACGGCCCGGTACGGCGCCGACTACGACCGGCAGCTCGCGACGCGCGACTACCGCGCGGAGCTGACCGAGAAGAAGGGCTCGGTCACCGCGGAGGTGGCCGACGCCGCCGTCGTGTCCGCGGCGCCCGGCAGGGTCACCGTCCTGTCGTACGTCCGGCGGACGGTGCGCGCCCAGAACGCCGACCCCTCCCGCCTCCAGGACCCGATGCGCGCGACCATGGTCAAGCAGGGGGGCGGGTGGCTGCTCGACAGCCTGTACTCGCTGAAGGCGGGCTCGCCCCGCGCCGACATGTCCGGCGCGACCTGGCCGGGCGTGCGGGCGCGCGGGGCGGTCGACGCGGTCTCCCGCGACCCGGCCGTCGCGCGCGGGACCGCGCTGGAGGTCGGGCTGCGCGCGGGAGCGGCGGAGCAGCAGGTCACGGCGCTGGTGCTGGTCGGCGCGTGCAAGGGCGGCTGCACCGACGGCGACGCGGTCGAGGTCCGCCGCCTCCTGCTCGAACGGGCGGGCGGCGGCTGGAAGGTCGCCAAGTCCGAGACGCTCTGAGACGGCGGAGCCTCTGAGACGGCCGAAGGGCGCCCCCTGCGAGGGGACGCCCTTCGGCGGGACGGCTCAGGACTCGCGTGCGTGGCGCCTGCGGGTCGCGGCCACCGCGGCACTGCCCGCGCCGATGGCGGCGAGGCCGAGCGCCACCAGCGGCAGCGCGTCGGTGCCGGTGAAGGGCAGCCCCTGGGGCGGGGTGAACTCGGCGGCGGTCGCGCCGGGGCCCAGGCCGGTGCCGGACGGCAGCTCGGGCGGCACCGGGGACGACGGCAGCGACGGCGGCTCCGGGGACGAACCGGGCGGCGCCGGCTCGCCGGGAGGCGACGGCGGCGACGGCGGCACGGGCGGGGTCGGCGGCGTGGGCGGGACCGGCGGGGTCGGGGGAGTCGGCGGCGTGGGCGCCTCGCAGCCCCCGCCGACGCAGGCGCCGGCCGACAGGTGCGCCGAGACGGGGGTGCCGCCGGCCGGGGCCACCGAGGCGCCCAGGTCGGCCTGGGCGCTGAGGAGCCGCCCGCCCGCGGACGCGGTGGCGCCCGCCGCGAGGGAGAGCCCGGCGCTCCCGGCGGGCGACGCCGCCCGGCCGTCCAGCCGCGCGCCCGCCTTGGCCGTCGCGTCGCTCAGCGACACGCTCGCGCCGGCCCGCAGCCGGACGCCCGCGCCGGTGTCGGGCGTGCCGATACCCGCGCCGACGTCGAGGCCGGCGCTCGCGGTCCGGGTGCGCTCGTCGTAGTCCAGCGTGGCGCCGACGCGGAGGTCGAGCAGCGGCTTCGCCTTCGCCTTGCTCGACGCCTTCTTCGAAGGCGCTTTTCGGGTTTTCGCCTTCTTGGGCGTTATCAGCCTTTCCGTCTTCTTAGTCGGCGCCTTTCGCGTCGTCACCGTTTTCGGACGCGCCGATTTCGGTTGAGCCGATTCCGGGTGGGCCGTTGTCCGAGGGGCCGTTGTCCGAGGGGTCGTCGCGTGAGGGGTCGTGAGGTCGGCGAGGGGCGTGGAGGTCTCGGCGTGCGAGACGCCGCTCATGGCGGCGAAGCCGAGGACCGCGGCCCCGGCCGTCACCGCCAGTCTCCTACCGTGAGGCACAGGTGCTCCTGAGGGATGGGTTGCACAACCTGCGAGCACGCTTGCACGTGACGTAGTCGATGTGAACATCGTCCGCGCCATTTGGGTAGAGGTTCACAAGAGGCCCCCGCGCGCGTTGTGCATCATTTCGCCGACCGCCGGCCGGGCCGGGCCGGCCGCCGATGCGCGATCAGCGGAGAAGGCCCCCGATACTGGAAGGGTGAGCAGGGTCATCGCGGGCAGCGCGGGCGGGCGGCGGCTGGCCGTCCCGCCGGGACGGGACACCAGGCCGACCAGCGACCGCGCCCGGGAGGGCCTGTTCTCCACCGTCCTCGCCCTCCTCGGCCCGCTGGACGGGCTGCGCGTCGCCGACCTGTACGCCGGGTCCGGCGCGGTCGGGTTCGAGGCGCTGTCCCGGGGCGCGGCGCACGCGCTGCTCGTCGAGTCGCACCCGCGTGCGATGCGGGTGATCAAGCAGAACGCGGACGCGCTCGGGCTGCCCGGCGCCGCCCCCTGCGCCGAGAAGGTGGAGCGGCTCGTCCGGCGCGCGCCCGGCGAGCCCTACGACCTGATCTTCGCCGACCCGCCGTACGCGCTCGCGGACGCGTCCGTCACCGGCCTCCTGGAGGACCTGCGCGACCACGGCTGGGCCGCGCCGGACGCCCTGGTCGTCGTCGAACGGGCGTCCCGCGGGCCCGCGCTGGCCTGGCCCGACGGGTACGAGGCGGAGCGCGAGAGACGTTACGGTGAGGCGATTTTCTGGTACGGCCGCGCCAACGGCCGTTGACGGGAGGGAGATCGGGTAAAGGCATGCCCATGAAGCCCGGTATCGACCGCGCGGTGGGACGCACCTGGGTCGTCGCGCTGGTCATGGCCGTCGCCCTGATGGCGAACATCACGTACGTGCAGGGCTTCCAGGCGCAGGACCTGCGGGACGACTCGCTCAACGCCCGCCAGTTCGAGGACCGCTTCAAGATCGACCGCGGCCCCATCGTGGCGGACGGCCAGCGGCTCGCCTGGTCGGAGAAGACCGATGACGACCGCTACCAGCGCCACTACAAGGACGGCAAGGTGTTCGCGCCGGTCACCGGCTACTTCTCCGTGTTCTCCCAGACCGGCCTGGAGAGTGCCGCGAACCACTTCCTGGACGGCACCGACGACCGCCTGGCCACCACCAACTTCGTCGACAAGCTCGTCGGCAACCACGTCCCCGGCGGGACGGTCGAGGCGACCATCGACGTCAAGGCGCAGCGCACCGCCTACGCCGCGCTCGCGTCCAGCGGCGCCCGCCGCGCCGCGGCCGTGGTCCTCGACGCGGAGACGGGCGCGATCCGGGTGCTGGCGTCCACGCCGACCTACGACCCCGATGACGTGTCGACGCTCGATCGGAAGAAGGCCGTGAAGGCGTTCGAGCGGCTCAACCGCGAGAAGCTGAAGCCGCTGCTCGACAAGGCCACCCGGGAGGTGTTCCCGCCCGGCTCCACGTTCAAGACCGTCGTCGCCGCGGCCGCGCTGAAGGCCGGTGCCACCGCCGGGTCGCAGGTCAAGGCCGGCCGCAGCTACAAGCCGCCGGGCGCCGGGCAGGCGATCAACAACGACGCGGGCGACATCGGCGGGTCCTGCGACCTGAGCCGGATCCCGCTGGCCGAGGCGTACGCGCAGTCCTGCAACACCACGTTCGCGTTCATGGGCGCGGAGGAGCCCGGCAACGACGCCGTCCACGACGCGGCCGCCGCGTTCGGGTTCGGCGACCCGGTCGAGTACGCCGACGGCCTGCGCGGCGCCGCCAGCGCGTTCCCGACGACCGACCAGCCCTCGCTCAGCGCGCTCGGCTCCATCGGGCAGGGCAGCACGGTCGCCAGCCCGCTGCAGATGGCGATGGTCGCCGCCGGCGTCCTCAACGACGGGGAGGTCATGCGGCCGCACCTCGTCGACAAGCTGCGCGCCCCGAACGGCCGGACGGTCGACACGGTCTCGCCGAAGCGGATGTCGCGGGCGCTGACGTCCGGGCAGGCGAAGCAGATGCGGGACATGATGAAGGCCGTCGTCGACCGGGGCACGGGCAAGACGCTGAAGGGGACGTCCATCGTCGGCGGCAAGACCGGCACCGCCGACGTCGAGGGCGCCGCCTACAACGACCGCTGGTTCATCGGGTTCGGTCCGGGGGACGACCCGAAGTACGCGGTCGCGGTGATGACCGAGGCGCCCGGCTACGGCATCGAGTCGGGCCCGATCGCGGCCAGGATCCTCAAGGCCCTGGGCGACTGACCGGCCCACCGGACGGCCCCCGGCGGGCCCCCGCGCGGGCGGCCGAACCGGCCGGGCGAGCCCGGGTGAAACCGGGCCGAATGCGATTTGGTACGTTCACGCCGCAGGTCAGAAACCGGGACCGAAGGGGTTCGCGTCGTGCGCCGTGTCGTCTGTCCGGGATCGTTCGACCCCGTCACCAACGGGCATCTCGACATCATCAGCCGCGCCTCCCGTCTGTATGACGAGGTGGTCGTCGCGGTGCTGATCAACAAGAACAAGAAGAGCCTGTTCACCGTGGACGAGCGCGCCGACATGATCGCCGAGGTCACCGCGGAGTACGGCAACGTCAAGGTGGACAAGTTCTACGGACTCACCGTCGACTACTGCAAGGAGCAGGACATCCCGGTCATCGTCCGGGGGCTGCGGGCCGTCAGCGACTACGAGTACGAGCTGCAGATGGCCCAGATGAACCACCGGATCGCCGGCGTGGAGACGCTCTTCATGGCGACGAACCCGGAGTACGCCTTCCTGTCCTCCAGCCTGATGAAAGAGGTCGTGAAGTTCGGCGGGGACATCTCCGGACTCGTCCCCGACAGCGTCCACGCCCGCCTCGTGGACCGCCTCCGGCAGCAGACCTGACGGCCCTCCCCGCCCCGTGAGCGGCGGGCGGTCGGGTCGCGAGTTGGGTCACCGCCCCGGGTTCGGTACCCTGGGACATCGGCCATCAACGGCGGCCGCCGTTCACCATGCCTCACGAAAGCAGGGACTCCGCTGACACGCCTCGACCCCAACGCCCCTCTGGTGCTCGACACCCGAGCTCTGAGCCGGCAGCCGGGATCGTCGCGCGAGGAGCACCTGACCGTGCCGGCACCGGAGAACTTCGGCGTCGAGATGGTGGGCGTCCCCGAGGGCGCCGCGATCGGGCTGGACCTCCGGCTCGAAGCGGTCCTGGAGGGGGTGCTCGTCACCGGCACGGCGACGGTCCCCCTGGAGGGGGAGTGCTCCCGCTGCCTCGACCCGATCGCCTCGACCTTCGAGGCGGACTTCCAGGAGCTCTTCGTCTACGACGACACCCGCTCGGGCGGGAACGCCGCCGACGACGAGCTCCGCCTCGAGGGCGACCTCATCGACCTCGAACCGGTCCTGCGGGACGCGGTGGTGCTCGCGCTGCCGCTGTCCCCGCTGTGCCGGGACGACTGCCCGGGCCTGTGCCCGGACTGCGGTGCGCGGCTCGCGGACGTCGAGCCGGGGCACCACCACGACGTCGCCGACCCCCGGTGGGCGGCGCTGCAGGACCTCGCCGGCGACATGGCGCCGGCGGACCCCGACCGGGGGAACGGGAGCTCCGGCACCCGTGGTTCATTCGACCGACGAGAAGGAAAGCAGGAGGGCTGACGTGGCCGTCCCGAAGCGGAAGAAGTCGCGCAGCAACACGCGGCACCGGCGTTCGCAGTGGAAGACCGCGGCGCCGAACCTGGTCGAGTGCCCGACGTGCCGCGACCACAAGCTGCCGCACACCGCGTGCGCGACATGCGGAACCTACGACCGGCGGCAGGTCATCACCCCGTCGGCCTGAGTCTTCTCGCATCCTGGGGGGCGGATCCGCGCGCGGCGCGGCCCGCCCCCCACGGTGCGGGACGGACACCACCCGACCACCCCGGCGCGCGACGTCGGCGTGGTGACCGGTGCGGGAACCGCGCCCGGAGCCGTGGTGCACGCCGGGATCAGCCGACCGGCGCGCACCTCGTCTTCGCGGACATCCTCCCCGCCGCGCGTCCTCGCCGTCCCGGCCGTTCCGGCCGGCGCGCCGCATCAGCGACCGCGCCATGCGCGGTGCACGGCCTGCGAGGAGGGCCCGTGAGCGCCAAGAGGAGCGCACCCACGCCGGACCGCGCGGAACTGACCGCCGCGCTCGGCGTCGAAGTGACCGGCGAACTGCTCGAACGTGCCCTGACGCACCGTTCGTACGCCTACGAGAACGGCGGCCTGCCGACCAACGAGCGCCTGGAGTTCCTCGGCGACTCGGTGCTGGGGCTCGTCGTCACCGACACCCTGTTCCGCGGCCACCCCGACCTGCCCGAGGGGCAACTGGCCAAGCTCCGCGCCGCCGTGGTCAACATGCGCGCGCTCGCGGGCGTCGCGCGCGGCCTCGGGGTCGGCGCCCACATCCGGCTCGGCCGCGGCGAGGAGGGCACCGGCGGCCGCGACAAGGCCTCGATCCTCGCCGACACCCTGGAGGCGCTGATCGGCGCCGTCTACCTGGACCGCGGCCTCGACGAGGCGTCCGCCCTCGTCCACCGGCTCTTCGACGGGCTGATCGCCCGGTCCGCCGGGCTCGGCGCCGGGCTGGACTGGAAGACCTCGCTGCAGGAGCTCACCGCCGTGGAGGAGCTCGGCGTCCCCGAGTACCACGTCGCCGAGAGCGGCCCCGACCACCAGAAGACCTTCCGCGCGTCCGTGCGGGTCGGCGGGAAGACCTACGGCTCGGGGGAGGGCCGCAGCAAGAAGGAGGCCGAGCAGCACGCCGCCGAGGCCGCCTGGAACGAGATCCGCGCGCTCGTCGTGGAGCGCGACGCCGGCGAGCAGGCCGGCGAGCAGGCCGGCGAGGCGGCGCAGGCCGGTGCCTGAGCTGCCCGAGGTCGAGGTCGTCCGGCGCGGCCTCGAGCAGTGGACGACCGGCCGGTCCATCGCGTCCGCGGAGGTCCTGCACCCCCGCTCGGTGCGCCGCCACGAGGCGGGCCCCGCCGACTTCGCCGCCCGCCTCGCCGGCCGCGCGACGCGGCCGCCCCGCCGCCGCGGCAAGTACCTGTGGATCCCGCTCGACGGCGACTCCGAGGCGGTGCTGTGCCACCTCGGCATGAGCGGGCAGCTGCTCGTCGGCGACCCCGGGCGCGAGCGCGAGAAGCACCTGCGCGTCCGGGTCTGCTTCGACGACGGCGGTCACGACCTGCGCTTCGTCGACCAGCGGACCTTCGGGCACCTGATGCTCACCGACCTCGTCCCGGACGCCTTCGGCGCGGGTTCGCTCGTCCCCGAGCCGATCGTGCACATCGCCGCCGACCCGCTGGAGGACGCCTTCGACCCCGAGGCGTTCTTCCGCGCGCTGCGCCGCCGCAGGACCGGGATCAAGCGGGCCCTGCTCGACCAGTCGCTGATCAGCGGCGTGGGCAACATCTACGCCGACGAGGCGCTGTGGCGGGCCAGGCTGCACTGGGCGCGCCCCACCGAGACGATGACCCGCGCGGAGGCCACGCGCCTCCTGGAGGCCGCACAGGAGGTCATGGGCGCCGCCCTCGCGGTGGGCGGCACGTCCTTCGACAGCCTGTACGTCAACGTGAACGGCGAGAGCGGCTACTTCGAACGCTCCCTGGACGCCTACGGCCGCCGCGACGAGCCCTGCCGCCGCTGCGGGGCGCCCATCCGCCGCGACGAGTTCATGAACCGCTCGTCCTACAGCTGCCCGGTGTGCCAGCCGCGCCCCCGGCGGGCGCACTACTAGGGTTCTCGCGTGACGGACGACGAGGAGAACGTGCGGCTCACGGCCTGGGTGCGCGGCCGCGTCCAGGGCGTCGGGTTCCGCTGGTGGGTGCGGTCGCGGGCGCTGGAACTCGGCCTGACCGGCAGCGCCGCGAACCTGGGCGACGGCCGCGTCGAGGTCGTGGCCGAGGGCCCGCGCGGCAAGTGCCGCGCCCTGCTCGACCTGCTGGAAGGCGACGGCACCGCCGGCCGTCCGGGCAGGGTCACCGGCGTCACCGAGCGCTGGAGCGCCCCGCGCGGCGAGGCCGCCGGCTTCGTGGAGCGGTGACGGGTGGGGAGTTCCGGTTTGTACCTGCTAAACTAGTAGAGGAAGGTTGTTACCGGCCTGTGATGTGCGGCTTGACCAGGACACCGGCCGGTGCGACTCTAGACGATACGCGCACCGACTTCAGCTGATTCTCGTGCGCGATCCCTGCTGGTTACTCAGCGTGGAGGACCCTTAGTCATGGCGAAGGCTCTACTCGGCCACGTCGGCGGTCCCGACCCCCGGATGGTCGCGGAGATGCGGCGCCTGCAGCAGCGCGTACGTGACCTGGAGGCCGAGCTCGTACGGCTCCAGGCGGAGAACGACGCGCTTGCGACGGCGACGGACGACGATGTGATGTCGCTCGCGGTTAAGGACCGCGAACCCGCGCTGACCTAGTCTCGGCGCTCCATCCTCAAAACACAGGGACGCCGACCTTCGGCGTCCCTAAGGTGTTTATTTGCGTGTTGATGGCTTCGCCCTCGGCGGTCGGGCCTGGCGGCCCTTCCTTCAACGGGCAAAGCGGCGATCGCTGTGTTGATGGCTTCGCCCTCGGCGGTCGGGCCTGGCGGCCCTTCCTTCAACGGGCAAAGCGGCGATCGCTGCATCGCTTCGGCTCGCCTGGCGGCTCGCTGCGCGATCAGGTTCTCGCTTCGCTCGAACCCGGCTTCGCACGCGATCGCAACGCTGAGGCCCCCGCAGGCTCAGCTTACGGACGAGACAGTGCAGGTCTCCGCCGGTACAGGCGTCCCTCTGGTGTGGGTTTCGTCGGCTGCGGTCGCTTGTGGCGGGCCGCCGTCTGATTGCCATCGTGCAGGAGCGGCGTCGTGAGGTCCATCGCGCGATCGCATGACTTGCCCGCCGGGCGGTGTCCGCGGGTGCATCCTGGGATCGGCGTCGCGCCCGGGGTGCGGGGTCAAAAAGTGGCAAAGGTTTCCGGGGTTCGGGGCGGCCGGAACCGGGGGGTTGTGTGTTGATCTCTGGGAGCGTGGCATCGGACGGGGGCCGCGCGTGACGGCGGGGTCGTCGGGCGGGTACGCGATAGCCTCTAGCGTTGCGATGCCGCCTGCGGCGCGAGGGAGGGACGGCGCTTGTACCTGAAGACCTTGACGTTGCGCGGCTTCAAGTCCTTCGCGTCCTCCACCACGCTCAAGTTCGAGCCGGGGATCACGGCCGTCGTGGGGCCGAACGGGTCGGGCAAGTCCAACGTCGTGGACGCGCTGGCCTGGGTGATGGGCGAGCAGGGCGCCAAGTCGCTGCGCGGCGGCAAGATGGAGGACGTCATCTTCGCCGGGACGGCGAACCGGGCGCCGCTCGGGCGCGCCGAGGTCGTGCTGACGATCGACAACGCCGACGGGGCGCTGCCGATCGACTACACCGAGGTGACGATCAGCCGGCTGATGTTCCGGTCGGGGTCCAGCGAGTACGCGATCAACGGCGACTCGTGCCGGCTGCTCGACATCCAGGAGCTGCTGTCGGACTCCGGCATCGGGCGCGAGATGCACGTCATCATCGGGCAGGGGCAGCTCGACCGCGTCCTGCACTCGGGCCCGGAGGGGCGCCGGGCGGTGATCGAGGAGGCGGCCGGCGTCCTCAAGCACCGCAAGCGCAAGGAGAAGGCGCTGCGGAAGCTCGACGCGATGCAGGGCAACCTGACCCGCGTCCAGGACCTCACCGGTGAGCTGCGCCGCCAGCTGAAGCCGCTCGGCAAGCAGGCCGAGATCGCGCGGCGCGCGGCGGTGATCCAGGCCGACCTGCGGGACGCGCGGCTGCGGCTGCTGGCCGACGACCTCGTCTCGCTGCGGACGAGGCTGGAGCAGGAGGCCGCCGACGAGGCCGCGATCCGGGAGCGCCGCACCGAGACGGAGCGGGCGCTGGGCGAGGCGCAGCGGCGCGAGGCCGTCCTGGAGGCGGAGGAGGCCGAGCAGGCGCCGAGGCTCGCGCAGGTCCAGGACACCTGGTTCCAGCTGTCGGCGCTGAAGGAGCGGCTGCGGGGCGTCGCCGACCTCGCCGCCGAGCGGCACCGCAACGCCGCGGAGGCGCGCGAGGAGGAGCGGCGGGGCCGCGACCCCGAGGACATGGAGCGCGAGGCCGCCGAGATCCGCGAGCAGGAGGAGATGCTCCGCGCCGCGCTGGACGAGGCCCAGGACGGTCTCGCCGACGCCGTGGAGCAGCGGACGGGCGTCGAGGAGGCCCTCGCGGCCGAGGAGCGCCGCCTCCAGGCCGCCGCGCGCGCCGCCGCCGACCGCCGCGAGGAGCTGGCCCGGCTGCGCGGCCGGGTCGAGGCGCTGCGCAGCAAGGCGCAGGCCGGCCGGTCGGAGATCGGACGGCTCGCCGACGCCCGCGAGGAGGCCGAGCAGCGCGCCGACGACGCCCGCGTGGAGTTCGAGGCGTTCGAGGCCGAGGTCGTCGAGGACCCCGCGCTCGCCGCCGAGCACGAGGCCGCGCAGGAGGCGCTCGCGACCGCGAAGGACGCCGCCGAGGCCGCGCGCGCCGGTGTGGACGGGCCGCGCGGAGCGCTGAAGGAGGCGCGGGGCGCGGTGGGCGCCGCGCGGTCCGCCGACCAGGCGGCGCAGAAGAAGGTCACGGCGCTGCAGGCGCGGATCGAGGCCCTGAACCTGACGCTGGCCAGCGCCGCCGACGGCGGCGAGGCCCTGCTGTCGGCGGGCGCGGACGGTTCCCTCGAAGGCGTGCTCGGCACGGTCGCGTCGCTGCTGAACGTCCGGTCCGGGTACGAGACGGCGGTCGCCGCCGCCCTGGGGAACGCGGCCGAGGCCATCGCGGTCGGCTCGCTCGACACGGCGGAGGCCGCGCTGGCGCTGCTGCGCACCCGCGACGCCGGACGCGCCGGGCTTCTCGTCGGCGGGGGAGCGGCCGCGCCCGGAACACGGGTGCCGGGCGTCGACTACGCGATCGACGCGGTGAGCGTCCCCGAGGTCGTGCGTCCGGCCGTGGAGCATCTCCTGCGGGACGTGGCGGTCGTCGACGACGTGCCGTCCGCCGCAGCGCTGGTCCGGCGGGAGGCGTCCCTGCGCGCCGTGACGCGCGACGGCGAACTCGTCGGCGCGCACTGGGCGCAGGGTGGTGCGAGCGGTGGGCAGGGCCTTCTGCAGATGCGCGCGACCCTTGACCAGGCCACCGAAGACCTGGCCGCCGCTGAGACGGCTGCGGGGGCCGCCGCCGACGAACTCACGGCGTCCATGGAGCGTGAGCAGTCCGCCCAGATGGCGCTGGAGGCCGCGGAGGCCGCCGCGGGCGAGGCCCAGGCCAGCGTGAACCAGGCCCAGGCCGACCTTGACCGCGTCCGAGCGCGCGTGCGCGAGTTCGACGCGCAGGCGGCGCAGGAGGCCAAGCGCGCCGCGCGCCTGGAGGCCGACGTCCGGGCCGCGCGCGGCGAGGCGGAGCGGCTGACCAAAGCACTGGACGCCGCGACCGAGTCGCTGGAGCGCGACACCCAGGCCGCCGAGGAACTGGCGATGCGGCTCGCCGAGTCGGAGGAGGCCGCCGAGGTCGCCGACGAGGCCGGGCACGACACCGAGGCGCGCGACGACCTGCATGCCCGGAGCCAGGAGCTGCGGTCCGCCGAGATGGAGGCGCGGCTGTCGGTCCGCACCGCCGAGGAGCGCGTGCAGGCCATCACCGGCCGCGCCGACGCCCTCGAACGCGGCGCCCGCCGCGAGCGCGAGGAGCGCGCGCGGGCCGCGCAGCGCCGCGCCCGCCGCGAGGAGCAGGCCAGGGTCGCCAAGGCCGTCCACCGCGGCGCCCGGACGGCCCTCGACCGCATCGAGCACTCCCTCGCCGCCGCCGTCCGCCGCCGCGAGGCCGCCGAGCAGGCCAAGGCCGCGCGCGAGGCCGAGCTGAAGGTCGTCCGGACGCAGGTCCGCGAGCTGTCGGCGACCCTGGAGCGCCTCGTCAACGTCGTCCACGGCAACGAGGTCGCCCGCGCCGAGCAGCGGCTCCGGCTGGAGCAGTACGAGCAGCGGGCCCTGGAGGAGTTCGGCCTGGAGGTCGAGTCGCTGGTCGCCGAGTACGGCCCGGACCAACTCGTCCCGCCCGACCCGGAGAAGGGGGAGGACGCCCGGCCCGTCCCCTACGACCGGACCGTCCAGGAGAAGCGCGCCAAGGTCGCCGAGCGGCAGCTCAACCAGCTCGGCAAGGTCAACCCGCTCGCCCTGGAGGAGTTCGCGGCGCTGGAGGAGCGGCACGCGTTCCTCACCTCGCAGCTGGAGGACCTGAAGAAGACCCAGCGGGAGCTGCTCGGCCTGGTCAAGGAGGTCGACGACCGCGTCCAGGAGGTGTTCGCCGCCGCCTACGAGGACACCGCCCGCGAGTTCGAGCGGATCTTCGCGCGGCTGTTCCCCGGCGGCGAGGGCAGCCTCTCGCTGACCGTCCCCGACGACATGCTCACGACCGGGGTCGAGGTGTCGGCCCGCCCGCCCGGCAAGAAGGTCAAGCGGCTGTCGCTGCTGTCCGGCGGCGAGCGGTCGCTGGTCGCCATCGCCTTCCTGGTCGCCGTGTTCAAGGCCCGCCCGTCCCCGTTCTACGTCCTGGACGAGGTCGAGGCCGCACTGGACGATACCAACACCCAGCGGCTCATCACCGTCTTCGAAGAGCTGCGCGAATCGTCCCAACTCATCGTCATCACCCACCAGAAGCGCACGATGGAGGGCGCCGACGCCCTCTACGGCGTCAGCATGCGAGGCGACGGCGTAACCCAGGTGGTCAGCCAGCGGTTGAGTTGATTGCTTCGCCCTCGGCGGTCGGCGCTGGCGCGCCTTCCTTCAACGGGCAAAGCGGCGATCGCTGCATCGCTTCGGCTCGCCTTGCGGCTCGCTGCGCGATCAGGTTCTCGCTTCGCTCGAACCTGGCTTCGCACGCGATCGCAACGTTGCGGCCGACACCGGCCGGGCTCACGGACGTGCGCCTTGCCGCCCGCGCCGTGTTGCGGATTTCATATGGCCGTAATATTCGCGGCCGGTGATTGGAGCGTTGCATCGCCTATCCGTCCGCAATTCGGACGGGCGCGAAATCTTTTTCACCCGGCAATAACCGATGGATTACGGGCGCGTTCTCGCCGGTGACGTGGACGGCGCGTGATCCGCGTGCACTGACGGTGATGCGGCGGCGACGCTGGCGGGCTTGTGCGGCTCCGGGGCATCCACTACCCATGTGCACCGTGGTTCTCCGGCTCCCCTCACCGGGTGCCCTCCGCCCGGTACGGAGGACCGGTGGAGAGGTGCTGCCCATGGACGCCGGCAAACTCAAGGACAATTTCGCCCTGGTGGGCGCGAACGGCGTGGACGTCGCCGAGTATTTCTATGCCGACCTTTTCGCGCGGGCGCCGCAGCTCAGATCGATGTTCCCGGCCGCGATGGCCAAACAGCACGAGGTGCTGCTCGCGGCGCTGTCCCAGATCGTCTCGTCCGTCGACGACCCGGACGCGCTCGTGCCGTTCCTGCGGGACCTCGGCCGGCGCCACCACGGCTTCGGCGTCGCCGCCGACCACTACACGCCCGTCGGCGCGAGCCTGCTCGCCACCCTCGCCCACTTCAGCGGCCCCGCGTGGAGCGCGGACCTGGAACGCGACTGGACGGCCGCCTACGGCGTGGTCGCCCAGGTCATGACGGAGGCCGCCGCCGAGCCCGTCTCCTGATCCGGCGTGGACGCCCAGCGGCTGAAGGACAGCTTCGACCGGGTCGCGGGGCAGGGTGACGCCGTCGCCCTGTTCTTCTACTCCGACCTGTTCGTCCGCAACCCCCACCTGCGCGACATGTTCCCCGTCGGGATGAGCGGCCAGCGGGACAAGCTGCTGCGCGCCCTCGGGCACATCGTCGCCCAGGTCGACGACCTGCCGGCCCTCGTCCCGTTCCTGCGGCAGCTCGGCCGCGACCACCGGCGGTTCGGGATCGTCGCCGAGCACTACCCGCACGTCGGCGCGAGCCTCCTGGCCACCCTGCGGCACTTCACCGGCGACGACTGGACCGACGACGTCGAGGGCGACTGGAACGCCGCCTACAGCCTGGTCGCCAAGGTCATGCTGGAGGCCGCCGACGAGAACGCCCTCACGGCCCCCGCCTGGTGGAACGGCCAGGTCGTCGCGGTCGAGCGGCGACGGTTCGACATCGCCGTCCTGCGTGTCCAGCCGGACCGGCCGCTGCCGTACCGGCCCGGCCAGTCGGTCGCGCTGGAGGTGCCGTCGCGGCTGCGGCACTGGCGGTACTACTCGATGGCGAACGCGCCCCGCCCCGACCACACCGTCGACTTCCATGTCCGGCTGGTGGACGGCGGGCCGGTGAGCCCGGTCCTGGTGCGCGGCACGGAGACCGGCGACCGGGTCCGGATGGGCGCGCCGATCGGCACGCTCACCCTGGACGAGGAGTCCCCGCGGGACGTCCTGCTCGTCGCGGGCAGCACCGGCCTGGCGCCGCTCAAGGCGATCCTGGAGCAGATCTCGCAGCGCACCGCACCGCCCCGCGTGCACCTGTTCTTCGGCGCCCGCACCCGCGACGGCCTGTACGACCTGGAGGACCTGACCAAGCTGGCCGGCGGCCTCCCCTGGCTCACCGTCGTCCCCGCCGTATCGGACGAACCCGGCGGACACGGCTTCTCCTCCGTCCTCACGTCGGGCGACGGGGACGTCGAGCACGGCAACCTGTCGGACGTCGTGGCCGGGCACGGCCCCTGGGACGGCCGCGACGCCTACGTGTGCGGGCCGTCCGCGATGGTCGGGCACACCGTCGAGCAACTGGCCCGCCTCGGCGTCGCCCGCGACCGCATCCGCCTGGAAACCTTCGCAGACGCACAGAGGTGAGCGCGTTGAACTCCCCGAACCTTCCCGTGGTGTCCGCCGGCACGCGGCTGACCCCCGGCGAGCTCCGTTCCGTGGTGTTCGGGCGGGCCGCCCTCGGCCGCCGCGGCTACGACGAGGAGCAGGTCCGCGGCTTCCTCGCCTACGTCGAGGGCGAACTCGTCCAGATCTTCACCGACAAGGCCGCGCTGGCCGACGAGGTGAACCGGCTGCGCGCCCAGGCGGCCAAGGGCGGCGGCTCCGGCGTGATGGCGCCCGAGGACGCCCACTTCCAGGCCGTCCGGATCCTGTCGCAGGCCCAGCAGACCGCCGACCTGTACGTCGCGGACGCCGAGCGCTACACCCGCGAACTCGCCCACGAGGCGCGGCTGCACCGGGAGGCGATCCTCTCGGACGCCAAGGGCCGCGCCGAGCACCTGCTGGAGGACGCGCACCGCAAGGCCGCCGCCGTGGCCGACGCCGCCGTCCGCTCCACGGAGGAGACCCGCCCCGCCCCGGACGACGAGCGCCGCTCGATGGAACGAGAGATCGCCTACCTGCGCACCTACAGCGACGTCTACCGCACCCACCTGCGCTCCTACCTGGAGGCCCTCCTCCGCAACGTCGACGAATGGGAGACCTCCGAACGGGCATCGTTGCCACGCCGATCACCGAACCCGCAATGAGCTGACCCACACCAGCCTCGGGGTTCGAAGCTCGGCCACCGACCACGGGCATGCCGACCGGCTCGCAACGGGGGTTCCAGGGAGCCACCTCCCTGAACCACCACACGGGTCGGGCGGCTGGAGGGCGCCCTAGCGCCCGGAGGCCGCCCGACCCGCCGGTCGAGAGGCTGTTTCGCCGAGACGCGCCAGCGGATCGGGGAAACAGCCTCTCGACCGCTGACGGGGGTTCCAGGGGGTCGCCCCCCTGGATAAGTCTGCAAAACTTGGGGGCGCTATGGAATATGTGATCGTCATCGCCGCGCTGGCCGCCGTCGCTCTGATCATCGGTGGCATCACGCTGCTGAGGCCCCGCCGTACCCGTCCGCGCCCGCCGGTGGAGGAGCCGGCGGAACGCACCGGCGGCGCCACGGCCGTCGACGAGGCGGAGGCGCCGACCGTCGAGGCGCCGCCGACGGAGGTGCCCGCTCCGCGCCCCACGATCGAGATCGAGAAGCCGCCGCCGGGTGCGGGGCGCCTCGTCCGGTTGCGGGCCCGGCTCGCGCGCTCCCAGAACACGTTCGGCAAGACCCTGCTCGGCCTGCTGTCGCGCGACACGCTCGACGAGGACGCCTGGGAGGAGATCGAGGACACCCTCATCACGGCGGACATGGGCACGGCGGTGGCCCGGCAGGTCACCGACGACCTGCGGACCCGTGTCCAGGTGCTCGGCACCCGCAGCCCCGAGGAGGTCCGGGGGCTGCTCAAGGACGAGCTGGTCAAGCAGATCGGCCCGGACCTGGACCGCTCGCTGCGCACCGAGGGGGCCGGCGACCGTCCGGCGGTGCTGATGGTCGTCGGCGTCAACGGCACGGGCAAGACCACCACGTGCGGGAAGCTCGGCCGCGTCCTGGTGGGGGACGGCAACACGGTCGTGCTCGGCGCCGCCGACACGTTCCGCGCGGCCGCCGCCGACCAGCTGGAGACCTGGGGGACGCGCGTGGGGGCGCAGGTCGTCCGCCGGGACGAGGGCGCCGATCCGGCGAGCGTCGCGTTCGACGCGGTCAAGCAGGGCATCGAGTCCAAGGTCAACGTGGTGATCATCGACACCGCGGGCCGGCTGCACACCAAGACCGGGCTGATGGACGAGCTGGGCAAGGTCAAGCGCGTCGTGGAGAAGCAGGCGGCGGTGGACGAGGTCCTGCTCGTCCTGGACGCGACCACCGGGCAGAACGGCATGCAGCAGGCGCGCGTGTTCGCCGAGGTCGTGAACATCACCGGCGTGGTGCTGACCAAGCTGGACGGCACCGCGAAGGGCGGCATCGTCGTCCAGGTGCAGCGGGAGCTGGGCGTCTCGGTGAAGCTGGTCGGGCTGGGGGAGGGGCCGGACGACCTCGCTCCGTTCGAGCCGGAGGCGTTCGTGGACGCGATCCTGGGTGACTGAAATAGACCTCTAATCGGTTAAAAACGGCATGTGAGGAAATAGAAACACGCACGAAACACCCCGGTAGTGCTTTTCACACCGGCGAAACGCGGGAGCCCCGCGCGTGAAACCGCCGAGGTCGAGTCTCTGAGCAGTTCGAAGTTCCCTGGCGAGGAGGGACTCTCTCAGAGATGAAGATCGATAGCGGTAGTACCGCCTGGATGCTGACGAGCACCGCGCTCGTCCTGCTGATGACACCCGGGCTCGCCTTCTTCTACGGAGGCATGAGCCGCGCCAAGAGCGTGCTCAACATGATGATGATGAGCTTCGTCAGCATCGCCGTGGTGGGCATGGCGTGGGTCGTCTACGGCTACTCCCTCACGTTCGGCGACGGCGGCGCCCTCAGCTCGTTCATCGGCGGGCTCGGCGACTGGGGGCTCGTCGGCTTGGAGAAGGCCGCCACGGCCGACGACGGCACGGGCATCCCGCAACTGGTGTTCGTGGCCTTCCAGGCGACGTTCGCCATCATCACCGTCGCCCTGATCAGCGGCGCGATCGCCGACCGCGCCAAGTTCGGCGCCTGGGTCGTGTTCACCCTGGTCTGGGCCACGCTCGTGTACTTCCCGATCGCCCACTGGGTGTGGTGGTCGGACGGCCAGGACGGCGGCAAGGCCGGCTGGCTGTTCGACCTCGGCGCCCTCGACTTCGCGGGCGGCACGGTCGTCCACATCAACGCCGGCGTCGCGGCGCTCGCGCTGGTGCTCGTCCTCGGCAAGCGCAAGGGCTGGCCGAAGGAGCCGATGCGCCCGCACAACCTCCCGTTCGTCCTGCTCGGGGCCGGGCTGCTGTGGTTCGGGTGGTTCGGCTTCAACGCCGGGTCCGCGCTCGCCGCCGGCGAGACCGCGGCCGTCGCGTTCATCAACACGCTCGCCGCGACCTGCGCCGCCGCGTTCGCCTGGATCGTCGTCGAGAAGCTGCGCGACGGCGCGTCCACCACGCTCGGCATCGCCTCCGGCGTCGTCGCCGGGCTGGTCGCCGTCACCCCGGCCTGCGCGTTCGTCACCCCGCTCGGCGCCATCGCCCTCGGCCTCGTCGCCGGCGCGGTCTGCGCGTTCGCGGTCGGGCTGAAGTACCGGCTCGGGTACGACGACTCGCTCGACGTGGTCGGCGTCCACATGGTCGGCGGCATCGTCGGCGCCCTGCTCATCGGCTTCCTGGCCACCACCGCCGTCAACGACGCCGGCGCGGACGGGCTGCTGGCCGGCGGCGGGTTCGCGCTGCTCGGCAAGCAGGCCGTCGCCGTCCTGGCGACCCTCGCCTACTCCTTCGTCGTGACCTACGTGATCGCCAAGGTCATCGACCTGGTGATGGGCTTGCGGATCAGCGACGAGGACGAGGCCGCCGGCATCGACAGCACGGCGCACGCGGAGACCGCCTACGACTTCGGCACCATCCGCGCGGGCATCGGCTCCGGGGCGACCGCGGCCGCGCCCGCCCCCGCGAAGAAGGTTGAGGCGTAGGGATGAAGCTCATCACGGCGGTCATCAAGCCGTTCAAGCTGGACGAGGTCAAGAAGGCCCTGGAGACCTTCGGGGTCAAGGGGATGACCGTCAGCGAGGCCAGCGGCTACGGCCGGCAGAAGGGCCACACCGAGGTCTACCGGGGCGCCGAGTACCAGGTCGACCTGGTGCCCAAGCTCCGGATCGAGGTCCTGGTGGACGCCGCGGACGCCGACGACATCATCGACGTGATCGTCCGCGCCGCCCGCACCGACAAGATCGGCGACGGCAAGGTGTGGGCGGTCCCGGTGGACACCGTCGTCCGCGTCCGCACCGGCGAGACCGGCCCGGAAGCCCTCTAGGACGCCCATGCCCGCTTCCGAACCCCGCGGCCCCCGGCCGCCGAGCCCCTCGGCCGCCCGGACCGGGACGCCGTCCGGCCGGGGGCGGGGGACCGGAGCGGCCCCGACCGCCCGCGCCACCCTCGCGGCGGCGCGGGCGTCCCGCGCCACCGATCTGGACCGCCACCTGACCGCCCTCCTGACCACCGCCCTGCCGCCGGACGCCCCCGCGCGTCCGCGCGCCCCGGCGGCGGAGGGCCTCGGCACCCACCTCTCGGACGGGGTCGCGCTCGCCGCCGTCGGGAGCCATGCGCGCGGGGAGCTGACGCCCGGGGGCGATCTCGACCTCGTCCTCCTGCACCGCGGCCGGGCCGACGTCGCCGGGATCGCCGACCGGGTCTGGTACCCGCTGTGGGACTCCGGGACGCGGCTCGACCACTCCGTCCGCACCGTCCACGAGGCCCGGACCGTCGCCCGCGGCGACATGAAGGCCGCGCTGGGGCTGCTGTCCGTGCGCCGCGTCGCGGGCGACCACACCCTGGTGGACGAACTGCGCGCCGCCGTCCTCGCCGACTGGCGCGCCGACGCGGCCGCCCGGCTGCCGGAGCTGGCGGCGATGTGCCGGGAGCGCTGGGAGGCCCAGGGCGAACTGGCCTTCCTCCTCGAACCCGACCTCAAGGAGGCCCGCGGCGGGCTGCGCGACGTCCACGTGATGCACGCCGTCGCCGCGTCCTGGGTCGCCTCCGCCCCCGACGGCCGGGTCAGGGCCGCCCACGACCTGCTCCTCGACGTGCGGCACGCGCTGCACGAGGTCACGGGCCGCTCCACCGACCGCCTCGTCCTCCAGGAGCAGGAGGCCGTCGCCCGCGCCCTCGCCCTGCCGGACGCGGACGTCCTGCAGCGCTCCATCGTGGACGCGGCCCGCACGATCACCTACGCGGGCTCCACCCTGTGGCGGCGCGTCGACCGCCTCACCCGATCGACGGCGAGGCCCGCACGGCCGAGAGGCGCCGAACGGCGTCCCGTCGGGGACGGCGCCGTCGAGTACGACGGCGAGGTCGTGCTCGCGCGGAACGCCGACCTCGGCGACCCCGCCCTCGTCCTCCGCGTGGCCGCCGCGGCGGCCCAGGCGGGGCTGCCGCTCGCTCCCGCGACGGTGGCGAGGCTCGCCGAGCGCGCCGCCCTGCCGCCGGTGCCCTGGCCCGCCGCCGCCCGTGACGCGCTCGTCGCCCTGCTCGGCGCCGGTCCCGCCGCCATCGCCGTCTGGGAGGCCCTCGACCAGGCCGGGCTGATCGTCCGGCTGCTGCCCGACTGGGCACATGTCCGGAACCGGCCGCAGCGCAACCCCGTGCACCGCTTCACCGTGGACCGCCACCTCGTGGAGACCGCCGCCGGCGCCGCCGCCCTCACCCGCGAGGTCGCCCGCCCCGACCTGCTGCTCATCGGCGCCCTCCTCCACGACATCGGCAAGGGCCGGCCCGGCGACCACTCCACCGCGGGCGCCGCCGCCGTCCGCGGCATCGGGACGCGGCTGGGCCTGCCCGCAGACGACGTCCGCGTCCTCGAAGCCCTCGTCCGCCACCACCTGCTGCTCCCCGACACCGCCACCCGCCGCGACATCGACGACCCCGTGACGGTGCAGCACGTCACCGGCGCCGTCTCCGGGGTGCCGGGACGCGAACGCGAGATCCTCGACCTCCTCGCCGCCCTCGCGATCGCCGACGGCACCGCCACCGGCCCCGCCGCCTGGGGCGCCTGGAAGGCCGGCCTCGTCGCCGAACTGGCCCGCCGCGCCGCCGCCGCCCTCACCGGCGGGACGCCGCCGCCCCCGCCCGTCCTCGACCCCGCCCACCTGGCCCTGGCCCGCCACGACGGCGCCGCCGTCCGCGTCACCGGCTCCCGTATCACCATCGCCGCCCCCGACCGTCCGGGCCTCCTCTGGCGAGCCGCCGGCGTCCTCGCCCTGCACCGTCTGGCCGTGAAGACCGCCCGCACGATCTCGGCCCCCACGCTCAACGACCAGCGATCGGACGGGGAGTCGCCGGTGAGCGGGACAGCCGTCCTGGACTTCACGGCGATCCCCGAGTTCGGCACGCCGCCGGACCCGGCCGGGCTGGAGGCCGACCTGCGCCGCATGCTGGCCGGACGCCTCGACGTCGCCGACCGCCTGGAGCGCCGCGCGCGCTCGATGCGGACGCGCCCCGGGGTGGCGGTGCCGCCGCCGCGCGTCATGATCCTTGAGGACGCCTCACGGACGGCGACCGTCATCGAGGTGCGCGCCCACGACCGTCCCGGCCTGCTGTGGCGGATCGGGCAGGCGCTGGGCTCCCGCGGCCTGCACATCCGCGCCGCCCAGGTCGACACCCTGGGCGCGGAGGCCGTGGACGTCTTCTACGTGGTGGACGACGTCGGCCGTCCCCTAGACGACTCCACCGCCCTAGAGGCCGTGAGAGCCCAAATCCTGACAACCCTCGCCTAACCACCCCCTGCCAGAGGCACAACCAGGCAACAGCCCCCGCCAACTTCGTCGCGGCTCGACTCCCTATCCCATGGCCAGTCCCACCACCAAGCCCACACACAACCCCCGCCCGCTGGCCCGAACCCACACAGACCTCAACCAATGCCATCCGCAAGCCCGACCCGCGACGACCACAACGACGCGACCGCGCGCGAAGCCAGGCCGGTCGCGCCGGCCCAGCGGTTATCGTCAGTAAGCTGAGTCTGCGCCGACCTCAGCGTTGCGATCGCGTGCGAAGCCAGGTTCGAGCGAAGCGAGAACCTGATCGCGCAGCGAGCCGCCAGGCGAGCCGGAGCGATGCAGCGATCGCCGCTTGGCCCGTGGAAGGAAGGCGCGCCAGCGCCTGACGCCGAGGGCGAAGCAATCAACACAGCAATGAGGCACAACGACCCGATACGCTGATAGGCGATCCCAGAAGCTTTCCAAGGACGGTCCAGACACGTGTTCGAGACGCTCTCCGACCGGTTGACGACGGTCTTCTCGTCCCTGCGCAGCAAGGGCCGGCTCTCCGAGGCCGACATCAACGCGACGGCCCGTGAGATCCGGATCGCGCTGCTCGAGGCCGACGTCGCGCTGCCCGTCGTCAAGGACTTCATCGCGCAGGTCAAGGAGCGGGCGGCCGGCGCGGAGGTCTCGCAGGCGCTGAACCCGGCGCAGCAGGTCGTCAAGATCGTCAACGAGGAGCTCATCGCGATCCTCGGCGGCGAGACCCGCCGGATCCGGCTGGCCAAGACGCCGCCGACCGTGATCATGCTCGCCGGTCTGCAGGGCGCCGGTAAGACCACGCTCGCGGGCAAGCTCGCCCGGTGGCTGAAGCAGGAGGGCCACACGCCGCTGCTGGTGGCCGCCGACCTGCAGCGGCCCAACGCCGTCCAGCAGCTCGAGGTCGTCGGCGAGCGGGCCGGTGTGCCGGTGTTCGCGCCCGAACCGGGCAGCGGCGTCGGCGACCCGGTGGACGTGGCGCGCCGCTCCATCGACCAGGCCCGGCACGCCCTGCACGACGTCGTCGTCATCGACACCGCGGGCCGCCTCGGCGTCGACACGGAGATGATGCAGCAGGCCATCGACATCCGCGACGCCGTCCAGCCCGACGACATCCTGTTCGTCGTCGACGCCATGGTCGGCCAGGACGCCGTCAACACCGCCCAGGCGTTCATGGACGGCGTCGGCTTCGACGGGGTCGTCCTCACCAAGCTCGACGGCGACGCGCGCGGCGGCGCGGCGCTGTCCGTCCGGCACATCACCGGGCGCCCGATCATGTTCGCCTCGACGGGCGAGAAGCTGGAGGACTTCAGCGTCTTCCACCCGGACCGCATGGCGGGCCGGATCCTCGACATGGGCGACATCCTCACCCTGATCGAGCAGGCCGAGCAGGCGTTCGACGCCGAGCAGGCCGAGAAGATGTCCAGCAAGTTCGCCTCGGGCGAGGACTTCACCCTCGAGGACTTCCTCGAGCAGATGATGATGATCCGCAAGCTCGGCCCGATCGGGAACCTGCTCGGGATGATGCCGGGGATGGGGCAGGTCCGCGACCAGATCAGCCAGATCGACGACAAGGACCTGGACCGGATCGCCGCGATCATCCGCTCGATGACCCCGCAGGAGCGCTCCCAGCCCAAGATCATCAACGGCTCGCGGCGGGCGCGCATCGCGGGCGGGTCGGGTGTCACCGTCGGCGAGGTCAGCAGCCTCGTCACCCGGTTCTTCGACGCGCAGAAGATGATGCGCCAGATGGCCGGCGGCATGGGCCTGCCCGGCATGCCCGGCGGGCGCAAGAAGGCGGCGAAGGCGGCCGCCAAGAAGAACAAGAAGGGCAAGCAGCGCAGCGGCGACCCGCGCAAGCGCGCCGCCGGCAAGGACCGGCAGCCCGCGGCCGAGGGCACGCCCCAGGGCCTCCCGCCGGGCCTCGGCGGCGGCCCCGGCGGTCCGGGCGGCCCCGGCGGGCTGCCGCCCGGTCTCGGCGGCCAGCTCCCGCCCGGCTTCCAGATGCCCGACCTGGGCAAACTCCAGGGCCGCAAGAAGAAGTAGGGGCCGCGTTCCGTCCGGACGTCCACGCGGCACGGCGGGAACACCCAGATCGCGAAACCGGCCGCGTGCGCCTGCGTGCCGCGTCCGCAGTCGCCGGCGTGCCCGAGCCGGGCGGCTCATGGGGACACGGCGCCCTGCGATTGCACCTTTACACCGAACGTCTGGCAGAATGACAGGCTGGAAACCCGGAATCGCGAGGCGCCCTCTCTCGTCCTGCGCGACCGGAGTCCATCGGACGGCCGCGAGCCGGTGTTCCCCACCTGGCGCGGGCCCGTCCACCCAGTAATGAAATCGGAGTACACCACACCCGTGGCAGTCAAGATCAAGCTCAAGCGCCTGGGGAAGATCCGGAACCCGCAGTACCGGATCGTCGTCGCCGACGCCCGCACCAAGCGGGACGGGCGCGCCATCGAGGAGATCGGGCTCTACCAGCCCAAGCAGGAGCCGTCGCTCATCAAGATCGACTCCGAG
Source organism: Actinomadura sp. NAK00032 (assembly GCF_013364275.1). Lineage (NCBI taxonomy): Bacteria > Bacillati > Actinomycetota > Actinomycetes > Streptosporangiales > Thermomonosporaceae > Actinomadura > Actinomadura sp. NAK00032. The sequence continues at coordinate 2,681,781 of NZ_CP054932.1, forward strand.
CGCGCGCAGTACTGGCTCGGCGTCGGCGCGCAGCCGACCGAGCCCGTGCTGAACCTGCTGAAGATCACCGGCGACTGGCAGAAGTTCAAGGGCGAGCCGGGCGCCGAGGGCACCCTCAAGGTCGCCGAGCCCAAGGCCGACAAGAAGGCCGCCTTCGAGGCCGCCGTCAAGGAGTCCCTGGGCGACGACGAGGCCGCCGGCACCGCCACCCGCGGCAAGAAGAAGGCCGAGCCGAAGGCCAAGGCCACCGAGACCGACGAAGCCAAGAGCGAGGGCTGACAGTGCTCGAAGAAGCGCTCGAGCACCTGGTCCGCGGGATCGTGGAGAACCCGGACGACGTCCGGGTCCGCGCCCGCCGGATCAGGGGCGGCCGGGTCCTCGAGGTGCGGGTGCACCCCGAGGACCTCGGGAAGGTCATCGGCCGCGGCGGCCGCACCGCCAAGGCCCTCCGCACGGTGATCAGCGCCCTCTCCGGGGGCCGCTACGTGCGCGTTGACCTGCTCGACGTCAACGAGGTCCGCTGAGTGGCGTCCCGATGAGCGAACCGCTCGTGGTGGGACGGATCGGGCGGCCGCACGGGGTCCGCGGCGAGGTCACCATCGATGTCCGCACCGACGAACCGGACACCCGGTTCGCCGCGGGCACGAGGATCGCCACCGACCCCGGCGCCGCCGGCCCGCTCACCATCGAGCGGACCCGCTGGCATTCGGGACGCCTGCTCGTGCGCTTCACCGGGATCGGCGACCGCGACGCCGCGGAGGCCCTGCGGGGCACCTGGCTCGTCGTCGACCCCGGCGACATCCCCCCGTCCGCCGACCCGGACGACTTCCACGACCAGGAGCTGATCGGCCTGTCCGTGGTCACCGCGGACGGAGCCGGCGTCGGCGAGGTCGCGGACATCCTGCACCACGGCCAGGACCTGCTGGTCGTGCGCGGTCCCGGCGGGGAGAAGCTCGTGCCGTTCGTGGCCGCGCTCGTCCCCGAGGTGGACGTTCCCGGGGGGCGGCTCGTCATCGACCCGCCCCCCGGCCTGCTCGACGAATCATGAAAATCGACATCCTCACGATCTTCCCCGAGTACTTCGCCCCCCTGGACATCTCCCTCCTGGGCAAGGCCCGGCGCGCCGGCCTCCTCCACGTCCACGTCCACGACCTGCGCGCCTGGACCCACGACCGGCACCGCACCGTGGACGACACCCCGTACGGCGGCGGCCCGGGCATGGTCATGAAACCCGACCCCTGGGGCGAAGCCCTCGACACCCTCGCCCCCCCACCCTCCTCGCCCACCGGGAGCACCCCCGCCCCAGGCGAGCCCGCCTTGCGCGCGCCCGCCCCGGGTGAGCCGGGCCCGGGCACGTCTGCCCCAGGCACCCCCGCCCCGGGCGAACCCGCCTCGGGCACGCCCGGTTCGGGCACCGCGGGCACGCCTGCCTCGGGCACGCCGGGCACGCCCGGTTCGGGCACGCCGGGCACGCCCGGCACGCCCGGCACGCCTGGCTCGGGCACGCCGGGCACGCCCGGTTCGGGCACGCCGGGCACGCCCGGCACGCCCGGCACGCCTGGCTCGGGCACGCCGGGCACGCCCGGTCCGGGCACGCCCGGCACGCCTGGCTCGGGCACGTCCGCCCTGGGCACGCCGGGCACGCCGGGCACGCCTGCCTCGGGCACGCCTGCCTCAGGCATGCCGGGCACGCCGGGCACGCCTGCCCCGGGTACGTCTGCCTCGGGCATGTCCGGCTTGGGTGCGTCTGCCTCAGATAGGCCCGACTTGGAAACGCCTGCTTCGGGTGCGCCTGCCTCGGGTGCGCCTGCCTTGGGCACGTCTGACTTGGGTGCGCATGGTTCGGGTGCGGCCGGCTCGGCTGGGGCGGGGTCGGTGGGGGCGGTGCCGCGGCTGATCATTCCGACGCCGAGCGGGCGCCCGTTCACGCAGGCGGACGCGGTGCGGTACGCCGCCGAACCCTGGCTCGTGTTCGCGTGCGGGCGCTACGAGGGCATCGACTCCCGCGTCGCGGAGGAGGCGCGCACCCGCATGCCCGTGGACGAGGTCAGCCTCGGCGACTTCGTCCTCGCCGGCGGCGAGGTCGCGGTGCTGGTGATGATCGAGGCGATCGGGCGCCTGGTGCCGGGCGTGCTCGGCAACGCCGACTCGGTCGCGGACGACTCCTTCGCCCCCGGCGCCATGGAATCCCTCCTGGAGGGTCCCGTCTACACCAAGCCGCCCGTCTGGAGGGACCGGCCGGTTCCGGACGTCCTCCTGTCGGGCCACCACGGCGCGATCGCCCGCTGGCGGCGGGACGAGGCGCTCCGCCGGACGGCCCGGCACCGTCCCGAACTCCTCGGCCGCTTCGCCCCGGAGGACCTCGACAAGCGGGACCGCGAGGTCCTGCGCGAGGCCGGTTTTCCGGTTGACGCCGAAGGTGTGGCAGACTAGAGCGTCCGTGCGTCCAGAACGCATGGCACCCGAAGACCACTTCCCGCGGCGCGACGCCCCCACGAAAGACCCACCGGGGCCTCTCGACGCCCGCGTTCGACCACGAGGAACCGCTGCGATGCACACCCTGATCCAGGAGATCGAGAAGGCCGCAATGCGCGCCGACGTCCCGGACTTCCGTCCGGGCGACACGCTGAAGGTGCACGTGCGCGTCACCGAGGGCAACCGTAGCCGTATCCAGATCTTCCAGGGCGTGGTGATCCGGCGGCAGGGCGGCGGCGCCCGCGAGACGTTCACCGTCCGGAAGGTCAGCTACAGCGTCGGCGTCGAGCGGACCTTCCCGCTCAACAGCCCGTCGATCGACAAGATCGAGGTCGTCACCCGCGGCGACGTGCGCCGCGCCAAGCTCTACTACCTGCGCAACCTGCGCGGCAAGGCCGCGCGCATCAAGGAGAAGCGCGAGCACTGAGCCGATGGACCACGACGCCCCGGGAACCCGCGACGGTGCCCGGGGCGTTGCCCGTTCCGGACGGACGCGATCGGCCCGGGCACCGGCGACACGCCCGCGGGCGGCGCCCCGCGGGCCCGGCGCCGCTAGGCTTTCGCTCTGATGACTGACGAGGACGATCGGAGAGACGTGCGATCCGAGGCCGAGGGCGCGGTGCCCGAAGAGAAGGAGCCCGTGGACTCGGCCGAGGAGCAGGCCGACGACGGCGAAGACGACGGCAAGGGCAAAAAGAAGAAGCAGGGGTCGTTCTGGAAGGAACTCCCCGTCCTGATCGTCGTCGCCGTCGTGCTCGCGCTCGTCATCAAGGCGTTCGCGGTACAGGCGTTCTACATCCCGTCCGGCTCGATGGAGAACACCCTCCAGGTCGGCGACCGCGTCCTCGTCAACAAGATCGTCTACCACACGCGCGACATCGCCCGCGGCGACGTCATCGTGTTCAACGGGCTGGACTCCTGGGACCCCGAGGTCCAGGTCGACGAGCCCGGCAACCCCGTCTCCAAGGTGCTGCGGGCCATCGGCACCGCGTTCGGTGTGGCGCCCAACGAGAAGGACTACATCAAGCGCGTCATCGGCATCCCCGGCGACCACGTCAAATGCTGCGACGCCAAGGGCCGGGTCACCGTCAACGGCGTCCCGCTGGACGAGAAGTCCTACGTCTTCACCGACCCGATCACGCACGAGCAGAACAAGCCGTCCAACGACCCGTTCGACGTCACCGTGAAGCCGGGCCAGCTCTGGGTCATGGGCGACCATCGCGAACTCTCCTACGACTCCCGCTCCCACCGCGGCGACCCCGGCGGCGGCACCATCCCGATCGACCGCGTCATCGGCCGCGCCTTCGTCATCGTCTGGCCCCTGGACCGCATCGGCACCCTGCCGATCCCCGCCACCTTCAAGCAACCCGCCTTGGAGAAATCGGCCGCCGTGGCCGCCCCCGCCACCCCCTTCGCCCTGGGCGTCCTCTTCACCGTCCCCCTCGCCTACCTCCGCCGCCGCCACCACACCAAACGCACCTAGTACTGACCGCGCCACGCGGAGCACGCCGCGCGTCGGCCGCGCGTCGGGTGGATGTGGCGTGGTGTGCGGGATGATCGACCGGCGTGGCCGCTTGGCGTGGTGGTGCATGTGGGTGGGGTTTGTGTCGTCTCGTGGCGCTGCATGAGGGCGTGCTCGGTGGCGCAGTGGGGGCAGTCGACAGCCCAGGGCTCTCCTTGGTCGGCGTCGAAGACGGAAGGGGCGGCGTGTGGTCATGTGATGGGCCTTGTGCGGCCGGTGGTGGGCGGGGGCGTCGTGGTGTGGGGTGGACATGGCGGGTGATCGCGGGCATTCGGGGAGCGGTGGAGGTGGGTGGGGACGTAACCTGCGGAGCATGAAGGGACGTCCACTCCGCTTCACCCCGCGTCGGGACGCCGGGCTGTTCGCGTATGAGCGCGCGCTGGCGCACGCGGGGTTCAGCCCTGTGGCAGGTGTCGACGAGGCCGGACGCGGGGCCTGCGCGGGGCCGATGGTGGTCGCCGCGGTCATTCTGCAGGGTGGACGCGGCCGGATCGACGGCCTGACCGACTCGAAGCTCCTCACGCCGGCGCGCCGCGAGGAGCTGTACGGGGAGATCGTCAGGCGTGCGTACGCGTGGAGCGCCATCGTCATCCCGTGCCATGACATCGACCGGATCGGCCTCCACCGGTGCAATGTCACGGGGATGCGGCGGGCGCTGGCCGCGCTGGACAGGCGGCCCTCCTACGTCCTCAGCGACGGCTTCCCCGTCCCCGGGCTGGACGTCCCCGGCCTCGCGATGATCAAAGGCGATCAGGTCGCGGCCTGCGTGGCGGCCGCGTCCATCGTCGCGAAGGTCACCCGAGACCGGATCCTGGTCGGGCTCCATGAGCGCTACCCCGAGTACGGCTTCGACGTCCACAAGGGCTACGTGACCCGCGCGCACGCCGCGGCGCTCGCCGAGCACGGGCCATGTCCGGAGCATCGGTTCTCCTACGTCAACGTCGGGCGGGCCTTGCGCAACAATGGGGAGGTGGCCCTGGTGGAGGAGACCGATGGGGAGGTCTCCGGCGAGGGCTGCGCGGAGGGGGCACGAGCGTGAGCGCCGAGGATCTCGAGAAGTACGAGACCGAGATGGAGCTGCAGCTCTATCGCGAATACCGGGACGTCCTCGGGCTGTTCAGCTACGTCGTCGAGACCGAGCGCAGGTTCTATCTCACCAACTCGGTCGACCTCCAGGTGCGCGGCGCTGACAGCGGCGAGACCTTCTTCGAGGTCACGATGCAGGACGCGTGGGTCTGGGACATGTACCGCCCTGCCCGCTTCGTCAAGAACGTGCGTGTCGTCACGTTCAAGGACGTGAACGTCGAGGAACTCGCCAAGAGCGACTTCGAACTCCCCTCGCAGGAGTGATCCGCCGGGTAGCCGCCGGCTCGCACCGCGGCGCCAGAGGTGGCAGCCGGCAGGCGGGCATCGGCGCCGGCTTGGCCGTCGGCGCGGCCGATGCCGCTGCGTGCCGAGCCGGCCGAACGCGCCGGCGTCCCAGACGAGGTTGTTCGGGTTTTCTGGCGTGGTGCGGTTGCTCGGGTCATTTCGGCTCCTCGGGGGTGAGGCTCGGGGTGGGGCCCTGTGAGCTCTTTCCGGACTTGGTCAGGCGCCAGCCGGACGGGGCGCGCTCGATGAAGCCCGCAGCGGACAGCAGGCCCAGCTTGGCGTTGACGGTGGGCAGGTCGATGCCCGCTCGGACGGCGAGTTGCGCGGGGCCGGTCGCACCCCGGGCCGGAAACGCCTCCAGGACGGTCCGGGTCACCGGTTCGAGCCGGTCGCGGGGGAGGACGGGCGTGTCCGGCGGCGGCGCCAGGTCCGTGCCGATGCGTCCCACCGCCTCGATGATCTCCTCGGGGCGGGTGACCAGCGTGACGCCCTCCTCCCGCAGCAGCCGGTGGCAGCCGACCGAGGAGCGGGAGGTGATCGGGCCGGGCACGGCCATGACCACCCGGCCCAGCTTGGACGCCCAGCCGGCGGTGTTCAGGGCGCCGCTGCGGGCCTCCGCCTCGACGATGACCGTGCCCCGGGACAGCGCCGCGATCACCCTGTTCCGGACGAGGAAGCGCAGCCGGTGCGGATGCGTCCCTGGGGGCGACTCGCTGACCAGCAGCGACCGCCGCGCCATTTCGGCGAACAGCCCCTCGTTGGACGCCGGGTAGGGGACGTCGACCCCGTTGGCGAGGACGGCGACGGTGGGGCCGTCGGCGGCCAGCGCGCCGCGGTGGGCGGCCGCGTCGATGCCGAGCGCGCCGCCGGAGACGACCGTCCAGCCCTCATCGGCCAGGTCGGACGCGAAGTCGGCGGCGGCGCGCAGGCCGTAGGGGGACGCGGCGCGGGAACCGACGATGGCGACCGATCGCAGGCAGGAATAGCGCAGGTCGCCGGGGCCGCGCAGCCAGAGGGCGTAGGGACGTCCGGTGCCGAGGTCGTCCAGGGTCGTCGGCCATTCGGGATCTCCCGGGCAGATGAGGCGGCCGCGGAACCCGGCGCAGACGGCCATGTCCTGGTCGGGTTCGGCGGCGATCAGGCGGATCCGCCACTGATCGAGGCGCCGGACCTCCTTCGGGGTGGCCTCCACGTCGTGGGGGAGGCGGCAGGCGCGGATCGCATCGAGGGCCTCCTCCGGTCCGCAGTGGTCGATGATCCGGTTGAGGAAGGCGTCGCCGGGCTCGGCGACGGCGGTGAGGGTGGCGCGGGCGGTCCTCTCGTCGCTCATTGGCGCCCCGCCGACCAGAGGGCGAGCGCGCCGCCGACGTCGTCCGGGCCGGGCTCGTCATGGCCCGCCAGGTCGGCGATCGTCCAGGCGACCCGGAGGATGCGGTCGAGGCCGCGGGCGCTCAGCGTGCCCCGCTGCAGCGCCTCGTCGGCCGCTCGCATCGCTTCGGCGGACGGTGTGAAACGCCTGCGCAGCTCCGGGCCGGGAACCTCCGCGTTGGAGCGCCACGGGGTGTCCGCGAGGCGGTGCCGCGTCCGCTCCCTGGCGAACTGGACGCGTTCGGCGACCACCTTGCTGGACTCGGCGAACTCCAGGTCGTAGCGGAGTTCCGCGCGGCTCGCCGGTGCCAGCTCCAGCTTGAGGTCGATGCGGTCGAGCAGCGGACCCGTCACGCGGCTGGCGTATCTGCGCCGGATTCCGGGCGCGCAGGAGCAGTCGATCTGCTTCGCGGCCGCGCACGGGCACGGGTTCGCCGCGAGGACGAGCGTGAACCGTGCGGGAAAAAGCGCCATGCCCTCGATGCGGGAGATCCGCACCACGCCCTCTTCGAGCGGCTGCCGCAGGGCGTCGAGCGTTCCTCCTTGGAATTCCGGGGCTTCGTCCAGGAAGAGAATCCCCCGATGTGCGAGGGAGACGGCGCCGGGCTGCAGGACGCGGCCCGACCCGCCGCCGACCATCGACGCTCTGGAGGCGGTGTGGTGCGGGGCGTAGAACGGCGGCTGGGTGATCAGCGGCTGGCCCGGCCGGAGGGTTCCGGCGACGGAGTGGATCGCGGTGACCTCCAGGGCGATCTCGGGCTCCAGTGACGGCATCAGGGTCGGCAGCCGCTCCGCGAGCATCGTCTTGCCGCACCCCGGGGGCCCGGCGAAGAAGAGGTGGTGGCCGCCCGCCGCGCTGATCTCCAGTGCCCGGCGGGCCTCGGCCTGCCCCCGGACGTCGGCCAGGTCCAGGTCGGGCGGGATCTCCTGCTGCCGGATGGCGTACCCGTCGGCGGGGATGGCGAAGTCGTCCTCCTCGTCCTCCTCGATCGGCGGCGGCTCGTCGCGCAGGATGCACAGCAGGCCGCGCAGCGTGCCCGCGGACACGACCTGCATGTCGGGGACGAGTTCGGCCTCGGCCGCGTTCGCCTGCGGCACGACGACCGTGCGGCAGCCCCGGTTGGCCGCGGCCAGCACGGCGGGCAGGATGCCCTGGATCGGGCGAATGCGGCCGTCCAAGCCGAGCTCGCCGATCAGCACCAGCCCGGCGCAACTGCGCGGCGGGACGACCTCCGCCGCCGCGAGGAGCGCTATCGCGATGGCCAGATCGAAGGTGGACCCCTTCTTCGGCATGCTCGCCGGGAAGAGCGACACGGTGACATGCCGGTTGGGCCAGTCTTCGCCGGAGTTGAAGATGGCGGCGCGGACGCGGTCACGGGCCTCGCTGAGGGCCGTGTCGGGGAGGCCGACCAGGTGCAGGCCGGGGACGCCGCTGGTGATGGCCGCCTCCACGTCGACGACGAAGCCGTCCACGCCGACCAGGGACACCGAGCGGGTCTTCGCGAGCGTCATCAGCACACCTCCCGCAGGTGGTCGATCGAGAATCCGTCGCCGTCGCCGGTCAGCCCGAGGACGTCCACCCGGATGAGCGCGCCGCTGACCCCGTGGGCCGCGGCCCACCGCCATGCGAGCCGCCGTAACCGGGCCGCCTTCTCGGCGGTGACCGCCTCGACCGGATCGCCGAACCGCGCCGAGCGGCGGGTCTTGACCTCGCAGACGATGTGCCTGCGGCCGTCGTGCGCGACGATGTCGAGCTCGCCCTCGCGGCAGCGCCAGTTGCGGTCGAGGATCGTCCAGCCGAGGCCGGCGAGGTAGTCGGCGGCGGCCGCTTCACCGCGCCGGCCGAGACTGATGTGGGCTTTCATGGATGCCTCACCTCCGGTCTCTGACGCTGCCGGACCGTGACTTTGCGTGATGAAGGAACGACTAACTGTGGATAACTGGCCGGAGATCACGGCAGTTCGCACGAAACCGCAGGTCGGTGCTTGCGCCGGCCGGGCCGTTGGCGCAGCGTGACGGCTGTGACCAACGCGCTGGAGGACGCCGTAGCCGAGTTCGGGCGCCATCTCCGCGCCGAACGGGACGTGTCGCCGCACACGCTGCGGGCCTATCTAGGGGATCTGTCCGATCTGTGCGCCTATGCTGCCGTCGCCGGAGTCGGCGACCCCGGCGAACTGGACGTCTCGATACTCCGGGCCTGGCTCGCGCGCCAGCACGCGCTCGGCCGCTCCCGCGCCACCCTGGCCCGCCGGACGGCCGCCGCCCGCGCCTTCACCCGGCACCTGTACCGGCGCGGGCTCCTTGAGGACGATCCCGGGCTGCTCCTCGGCACGCCGAAGCGGCAGCGCGATCTCCCCGGCGTCATCACGCAGGCCGATGCGGCGCGCCTGCTCGACAGCATGGACGCCCAAGGGCCCCTCGGGCTCCGTGATCTGGCCGTCCTGGAGGTGCTCTACGGGACGGGCGTCCGCGTCAGCGAACTGTGCGGGCTCGATATCGACGACCTGGACACCGGGCGTGCGACGGTCCGCGTCCTGGGCAAGGGCGGACGCGAACGCGTGGTCCCGGTGGGGGAGCCGGCCGTCCGCGCCGTCCAGGACTGGCTGCGCGCAGGGCGCCCGGCCTTCGCCGCGGGGGACAGCGGCCCGGCGCTCTTCCTGGGAGTGCGAGGCGGACGCCTCCATCCGACGAGCGCACGCCGTATCGTCCACGCGCGGATCTCCGAGGTGGGCGAAGTCCCCGACCTGAGCCCGCACGGACTGCGCCACAGTGCCGCCACCCACCTCTTGGAAGGCGGCGCCGACCTGCGGAGCGTCCAGGAGATCCTGGGGCATGCCTCACTCCAGACCACCCAGCTCTACACCCACGTCTCGGCCGAGCGGCTGAAGCAGGTACACCGCCAGGCCCACCCCCGCGGCGCCCAACCCGACTGACAGCCTGGAGCGCGCCGCTCGCCGCCGGACGGCCCGTCCAGCCGGGCGAAGCCGGATGGCCCTTGCTGCCGGGCGCGAAGCCGGATGGCCCTTGCTGCCGGGCGCGAAGCCGGATGGCCCTTGCTGCGGGGCGCGAAGCCGGATGGCCCTTGCCGCCGGGCAAAGCCGGCCCTTGCCGCCGGGCGATGCCGGATGGCCGATGCGTTCGTGGCATGGGCCCGGGCCGCCGCCCGGATTCGGTGCGCGGAAGCCGGGCGGCGGTGTTCGGGATGTGGTCTACGGGCGTGAGCCGTGTCAGGGAGTGCGGCGTAGGCGGCGTTCCTGGGCGAGGTCGATCACGCCCGGCGGGGGCCGGCGGCGGTGGCGGCGGAAGCGGAAGCGTCGCCAGGCGAAGGCCACGGACAGCGTCAGCGCCATGCCCGTCAGCGCGCCGCCCGTGGCCGTGGTGGCGTCGCGCAAGGCGAAACGGGTGGCGGGCTCCTCCGGTGCGGCGCCATGGGACGGCGCGGCGCCATGGGACAGCGCGGGTCGCGGCCAGCGAGGAAGGAGACGTACCTGGCGCCGGACGAGGTTGATCGGATCCAGGTACTGCGCACCGCGGCGCAGACCCCAGTGCAGGCAGGGGACGCGGCAGTGGAGCAGCCCGTTCTCCAGGACGCCGATCCGGGTGCCGGACGCGACGCGACTCCCCACACGCACGCTGGGGACGACGGGCAGGTACGTCGTGCGCAGCACACCGTGATCGATCGCCACGACACCGCGTCCGGCCAGGCGGTCGGCGTAGGACACGCGTCCCGGCGCGGCGGCGTGGACGGCCTGCCCGGGGCGCCCCGCGAGGTCGACCCCGCGGTGGCCGGCGCCCCACGGCGTCGCCGGCGGCGTGAAGGCCCGGACGACGTGCGGCGCGGGCGGCCCTAACGGCCAGCGCCAGGCGTCCAGGCCCGGTGCGCCGGCGGTGATCATGCAGGTGAGCAGTAGCGTGAGCAGCGTCATGCAGCGCAGCCTGCCGGGCCCCCGCCACCGCGTCGATACGTTCGGTCAACTGTGGATAACCGCCCCGGCCGATGATGCCCGGACGCGTCGGCGCCCTGATAATCTGTAGACGTGCCCGAAAGGACACCGGCCAGGGCCAGGCCGTCATCGACCCGCCTCCGGGCGGGGAGACGAGAAGCCGCTCCCGGAACGGACAGGCTCAGACCCGGCAACGGGCCAGCCGCCTGGGATGCCCATGGCGGCTGATTTCACGCGTCCGCATGCCACTGAAGGCTTGGTGGGGCGCAGTCCCTCGGTCCGTCGCCTCGGCGACGGTGGGACCGCACCCGGGCGCAGGCAGACAACCAAATGCGGCCCGCCAGGGCCAGAGAAGGAGAGCACGGGCAATGGCACCCGTCGTCACCATGCGGCAGCTCCTTGAGAGCGGCGTCCACTTCGGCCACCAGACCCGCCGGTGGAACCCGAAGATGAAGCGCTTCATCCTCACCGAGCGCAACGGCATCTACATCATCGACCTGCAGCAGTCGCTGTCCTACATCGACCGCGCGTTCGAGTTCGTCAAGGCCACCGTGGCCCACGGCGGCACGATCCTGTTCGTCGGCACCAAGAAGCAGGCCCAGGAGTCCATCGCCGAGCAGGCGGCCCGGGTCGGCATGCCCTACGTGAACCAGCGCTGGCTGGGCGGCATGCTCACGAACTTCTCCACCGTCCACAAGCGGCTCACCCGGCTCAAGGAGCTGGAGGAGATCAACTACGACGACGTGGCCGGCTCCGGCATGACCAAGAAGGAGCTCCTCGGCCTGCGCCGCGAGAAGGACAAGCTGGAGCGCACCCTCGGCGGTATCCGCGACATGGCGAAGGTTCCGAGCGCCATCTGGATCGTGGACACCAAGAAGGAGCACATCGCGGTCAACGAGGCCAAGAAGCTCGGCATCCCGGTCGTCGCGATCCTCGACACCAACTGCGACCCCGACGAGGTCGACTACCCGGTCCCCGGCAACGACGACGCCATCCGCAGCGTCAGCCTGCTGACCCGCGTGGTGGCCGACTCCGTGGCCGACGGCCTGCTCGCCCGTGCGGGCGCCGCGACCGGCGGGGACGAGAAGCCGGCCGAGCGGGCGGCGGGCGCCGCCGAGCCGCTGGCCGAGTGGGAGCGCGACCTGCTGGAGAACAAGCAGGCCGAGGCCCCGGCGGACGCCGCCGCGAGCGCCGAGGCCGCGCCGGCCGCCGCGCCCGCCGAGGAGGCCGCGCCCGCCGAGCAGGCCCAGCCTGAGCAGGCGCCGGCCGAGTCGGCCGAGTCGGCCGAGCAGGCCGAGCAGGCGCCGGAGGCGGCTCCGCAGGCCGCCGAGGCCGAGCAGGCTTGATCCCGCGGTCCCGGCGGCCCCGGTGCGGGGCCGCCGGGACCGTCGCGGGTCCCACGACCAACGACGAGAGAAGCGAAGAGAGCGATGGCCAACTTCACCGCCGCTGACGTCAAGCGGCTCCGCGACCTGACCGGCTCCGGCATGATGGCCGTGAAGAACGCCCTCACCGAGGCCGACGGCGACTTTGAGAAGGCGACCGAGCTGCTGCGCCTCAAGGGCGCCAAGGACGTCGGCAAGCGCGCCGAGCGCACCGCCGCCAACGGCCTCGTCGCCGAGCACTTCAACGGCTCGGGTGACGGCTCGCTGCTGGAGCTCAACTGCGAGACCGACTTCGTCGCCAAGAACGCGCAGTTCATCGAGCTGGCCCAGCGCCTGGTCGAGTTCGCTGCCGGCAGCGGCGCCGCCGACGCTGCCGCGCTGTCGACCGCCGAGATCGAGCCCGGCAAGACCGTCCAGGCCCTGATCGAGGAGAACAGCGCCAAGATCGGCGAGAAGCTGGAGCTGCGCCGCTTCGCCCACTTCCAGGGCGCGTACGTGGCCAGCTACCTGCACAAGTCCGACCCGTCCCTGCCGCCGACCACCGGCGTGCTGGTCGAACTGGACAGCGAGAACGCCGAGGTCGCCAAGGACATCGCGCAGCAGATCGCCGCGATGGCGCCGAAGTACCTCACCCGCGAGGAGATCCCCGCCGAGGCGATCGAGAAGGAGCGGGCGCTCGCCGAGCAGCTCACCCGCGACGAGGGCAAGCCCGAGCAGGCCATCCCCAAGATCGTCGAGGGCCGGGTGAACGCCTACTTCCGCGACTTCGTGCTCGTGGAGCAGGCGTTCGTGAAGGACAGCAAGAAGACGATCGCCAAGGTCCTCGACGGGGCCGGTGTGAAGGTCGTCCGCTTCGCCCGGTTCAAGGTCGGGCAGGCGTAAGGGCACTCTGGAGACGGGTACCCGAGATATCGCAACGCAACGAGGAGGCCGCCGACGTGCCGGACAAGACGACCACTAGCGCGACGGCGGCCTCGTCGTCCGCCGGGCACGCGCCCGGCGGGCACGCTCCGCGCGCCGGCTGGAAGCGGGTCCTGCTGAAGCTCTCGGGCGAGGCCTTCGCCGGACGCGACCCGCTCGGCATCGACCCCGAGGTCGTCCAGCACGTCGCGGAGGCGATCGCCGAGGCCGTCCGGGACGGCGTGCAGGTGGCGGTCGTCTGCGGCGGCGGCAACATGTTCCGCGGCGCCGTCATGGCCGAACGCGGCATGGACCGCGGCCGCGCCGACTACATGGGCATGATCGGCACCGTCATCAACTGCCTCGCCCTCCAGGACTTCCTGGAGAAGCTCGGGCTGGACACGCGGGTGCAGACCGCCATCACCATGAGCCAGGTGGCCGAGCCCTACATCCCCAGGCGCGCCATACGGCACCTGGAGAAGGGCCGCGTGGTCATCTTCGGCGCGGGCCTCGGGCAGCCCTTCTTCTCCACCGACACCACCGCCGCCCAGCGCGCGCTGGAGATCGGTGCAGAAGCCGTCCTCAAGGCGACACAGGTGGACGGTGTGTACGACGCCGATCCACGAAAGAATCCAGACGCGGTCAAGTTCGACCGTTTGGATTACGGTGAAGTTCTACAGCGGGGCCTGAAGGTCATGGACGCCACGGCCATCAGTCTCTGCATGGACAACGCGCTCCCCATCGTGGTCTTCGATCTCATGGGGCAGGGCAACATCGTCCGGGCCGTCCGGGGTGAGAAGATCGGCACGCTGGTCAGCCCGGCCCAGGGCTGACCGCAGTCCACGCCGGTGCCCGGCGCACCGTGCAACCGCAGGAGCAGGGCCGACCAGATGACATGGGAGTCACAGTGATCGACGAGACCCTCCTCGAGGCCGAGGAGAAGATGGAGAAGGCGGTCGCGGTCGCCAAGGAGGACTTCCAGGCCATCCGCACCGGCCGGGTCACCCCCGCGATGTTCAACAAGATCACCGCCGAGTACTACGGGACGCCGACGCCGATCAACCAGCTCGCGTCGTTCACGCTGCCCGAGCCGCGCATGGTCATCGTCCAGGTCTTCGACAAGTCGTCCACGCAGGCGGTCGAGAAGGCGATCCGCGACAGCGACCTCGGCGTCAACCCGACCAACGACGGCAACGTGATCCGCGTCGTGTTCCCCGAGCTGTCGGAGGAGCGCCGCAGGGACCTCATCAAGGTCGCCGGGACGAAGGCGGAGGACAGCCGGGTCTCCATCCGCAACATCCGGCGCCGCGCCAAGGACGCCCTCGACAAGCTCGCCAAGGACGGCGAGGCCGGTGAGGACGACGTGCGGCGTGCCGAGAAGGAGCTCGACGACACGACGCACCGCTACGTGGCGCAGATCGACGAGCTGCTCGAGCACAAGAAGGCCGAACTGCTCGAAGTTTGATGGAACGCGACGACGCCGGGGAGCCCGTCGGCTTCCCGGACGAGCCGGAGGCCCACATGGCCGGCCCACCCCCCGGAGAAGCTCTGGACTCGTCCTCTAAGGAGGTCGTACCCCCAGAGGAGGCCCCCCTCGCGGACGTTCCGTCCGCCGGCGCCACCGCTGCGGCGCCTTCTGAGGCGTCCCCCGAGACGCTCGCCGACACATCCCCCGAGGCGCCCGCTGGGATCTCCTCTGGGACGCCCTCCGGGACGCCTGGAGGCAAGCGGGAGAGCAGGACGGGCCGCAACCTGCCACTTGCCATCGGCGTGGGCGCCGGGCTGGGCTCACTCGTCCTGCTGTCGCTCTACACCGTCAAGGAGATCTTCCTTGGCGTGATGGTGGTGTTCCTCTTCCTCGGCATGCGGGAGCTGACCGAGGCGCTCAAGAGCCGCGACATCCGCGTCCCGTTCATCCCGGTCGCCACCGGAATGGTCGGTACTCCGGTCGTCGCGTACGTGTGGGGCCCCACGGCCGCCGTGGCGGCCGTGTCCCTCACGGTGCTGGCCCTGTTGATGACGCGGATGACCGAAGGCGCCGATGGGTACGTGCGCGACGTCGCCGCGGGGTCGCTCGTGGCGGGCTACCTGGTGCTGATGGGCGGCATCGTCGCGCTGCTCATGCGGCCGGACGACGGCGACCACCGCATCGTCATCTTCATCGCCACGACCGTCGCCAGCGATATCGGCGGCTACTTCGCCGGGTCCTTCCTGGGCAAGCACAAGATGGCCCCCACGATCAGCCCCAAGAAGACCTGGGAGGGCGTCACCGGTTCGGCGATCGCCTGCATGGCCGTCGGCGGTTGGCTGGTCTGGTGGCTGCTGGACGGCGGTCAGGTCTGGCAGGGCGTGCTCATCGGGCTCGCCGCCGTGGTCACCGCGACCGCAGGCGACCTCGTCGAATCGATGATCAAGCGGGATCTCGGCATCAAGGACATGGGAACGCTCCTTCCCGGCCACGGCGGGGTGATGGACCGCCTCGACTCGCTGGTCGCGACGGCCCCGGTCGTGTGGCTTCTCCTGGAGTTGTTCCTGCCGAGCTAGGAGATGACCCAGGAACGGCCCTGCTGCGCAAGGCGCCGTATGAGCGCGTCCGAGCCTTCGCTCTTCGCGTAGCGGTGGTCCTCACCGGTGATGGGCACCAGCCACAGCCACCGGACGGCGTCGCCGCCCAGCGTGAGCCCGGTCATCGCGGGGGCTTCAGGGCCCGCCAGACGGGTCGGGTCGTCCAGGAGCAGGACGCCCTCCCAGGACGACTCGCCGCTGCTCAGCGGGAACGTACGGGCCTCGTGGTACCACTTGACGACGTCCCCTGGAGCGAACCAGGTCACCGACCGCCACGGGTACTGCGCCAGCCAGGGGAAGATGCTGCCGGCCTTCTGGCTGGGCAGTGTGCTGGCAACGGCCAGTTCAATACGTCCATACGGGGCGACGTCGTCTTCATACAGCTCGACCGTGGGCATGCGCTGGCGGCTCATGCCGACCGTGCTCAGGACGGTGAATTCGCGGTTGCTGCGTGCCGGACGCTCAGAAACGCCCACGGTCGGGGAGACCGCCGTCCTGCCGCCCGCCAGTTGCCGTCCTACGTCGTGCCAGTAGTGGCCACTTGGGCCGAGCCGTTGCAGCAAGTGGCCGAGCACCGACTGCTGGAACTCCGCCCAGGATCCGTCGGCGCGGCACCGCTTCCAATGGTCACGCGCCTGCTCGATGCGCGGCCCGAAGTTCTCGATCTCCTCGTCCAGGGGGAAGGCGAAGGGGCTCTGGTGCGCCGCGTCGCGCGCGTACCCGGGGATGCCGCGTCCCATGTCCGACCATCCGGGGATCACGATCAACGGGTCGCCCGCCTCCAGCACGGCGACACCGTCGCCCTCCTCGAACCACACGACCTCCAGGGCCTCGCCGTCCAGCGCTTTGCGGCCGGACGGATGGCGCACGTGGGATTCCGGCAGGAGAGGAGGGTCTCCCGTGTCCAAGCGGGACTGGTCCAGTTCCGGTGGGGCCTTGCGGTGGTTCGCGACCCAGGTCGCCCCGACCACAGAGTCGCGCGCGTCCTTCAGATAGGCCGCGGTGACGTCGCCGTCGGTCTCGATGACGAGCCGCCGACTGCCGTACGGGCTCGCCGCGGCGTGGACGACCTTGGCCGCGGAACCACGGGACGAGACACCGCCCCTACGCAAAACCGACATGATCGAGACCTTAGTCCTACACAAGGTCATGTGCAGGAATGTCGTCCTACGCGTCGAGGCGCCGTACGTGGACGGACGAGGCACAGGCCGGTGTTTGCGACACTGGAAGGACCATGTCTACGACCCAGCCCGCCACGACCGGTGCCGCGCCCAAGAAGACCCCGGCGAAGCTCGTCTTCGCCGCGCCCAGGCGCGGCAAGCCGCCGAGGCACCTCGCCGACCTCACCACCGCGGAGCGCCGCGAGGCGGTCGCCGAGCTGGGGGAGAAGCCGTTCCGGGCGGACCAGCTGTCACGGCACTACTTCGCCCGCCTGGTGGACGACCCCGCCGAGATGACGGATCTGCCGGCCGCCGTCCGCGAACGCCTGGTCTCCGAACTCCTGCCCTCGCTGCTGAGCCCCGTCCGCGAACTGGACTGCGACGGTGGGACGACCCTCAAGACGGTCTGGAAGGCCTTCGACGGCGTTCTGTTCGAGTCGGTGCTGATGCGCTATCCGGACCGGGCCACGATGTGCGTCTCGTCCCAGGCGGGGTGCGGCATGAACTGCCCCTTCTGTGCGACCGGCCAGGCCGGGCTGACACGCAACCTCTCCACCGCCGAGATAGTCGAACAGGTCGCCGCCGGCGCGCGCGCACTCGCGCGCGGGCGCATCCCAGGCGGGCCCGGTCGGGTCTCCAACATCGTCTTCATGGGCATGGGCGAGCCCCTGGCCAACTACAAGGCGGTCATCGGCGCCGTACGCCGCATCACAGATCCGGCACCCGCGGGCCTGGGCATCTCCCAGCGCTCGGTGACCGTCTCCACCGTCGGGCTCGTCCCGGCGATCGAGAAGCTCGCCGCCGAGGACATGTCCGTCCGGCTGGCGGTGTCCTTGCACGCCCCTGACGACGAGCTACGGGACGACCTCGTTCCCATCAACAACCGCTGGAAGGTGTCCGAGGTGCTGGACGCGGCATGGGCCTATGCCGACCGCAGCGGGCGCCGGGTGTCGATCGAGTACGCCCTCATCAAGGACGTCAACGACCAGGCATGGCGGGCCGACCTTCTCGGCAGGCTCTTGCGCGGGAATCTCGTTCACGTCAATCTGATCCCGTTGAATCCGACGCCGGGTTCCAAGTGGACCGCCTCCCGGCCCGAGGACGAGCGCGAGTTCGTCCGCCGCCTGGAGGCCCACGGGGTCCCGGTCACGGTGCGCGACACTCGGGGCAGGGAGATCGACGGGGCCTGCGGCCAGCTCGCCGCGTCGACCAGGGACTGAGCGCGCCGCGGGCGTGCTCCTCGCGTTCCGCGCGCGGGGTGAGGAGCACGGACCGGTGAGGACGAGCGCGCGATTGCCGGTGGTCCTGCGCGGCTATGACCGGCACCAGGTCGACACCCTGCTGCGACGGGTCGCGCAGGCGCTGAACGGCGGCCCCCCGATCTCGGTGGACGAGGTGCGTGAGAGCCGCTTCGACGTCGTCCTGCGCGGCTACGACAACCGCGCCGTGGACGAACTGCTGCGCGAATGCATCAGGGAGCTCCAGACCCGGGTCCCGATCGTGGAACGCCCTGGGCGCTCGCGCGCCCGGCCCGCCTGGCTGATCAACTGGATCCAGAGCGCCCGGTTCGCCGGCGCCGGCCTGCGCACCGGCTACGACGTCCGGGACGTGGACGCGTTCCTGGACCGCGTCGTCGCCGGCCTGCGCGGGTCCGCCCCGCCGGTGACCGCCCGCGATGTACGGGAATGCGCCTTCCGTGTCGTCCGCCTGGGGCCCGGTTACGATGAGCAGGACGTCGACCGCTTCCTGGTGCAGCTCGCCTCCGCCCTGGAGCGCTGACCGAAGTTATCCACAATTTCGCCGGATGCTGCGAACCCCGCCCCGCTCGGGTCACGCTACGTGCATGGACGATCTCATCGCGCATTTCCGCCGGCTCCGCCTCCTGCTCGAAGCGTTCCTGTCACCGGAGATCACGGCCGTCCTGCTGCCGCTGGCCAAGCCGGCGCTGCGACTGGGTGCCGGTGACGGCGTCCCCGTCCACCTCGGCGGCGCACCGCTTCTCCCGCCGGGGGAGACGTGGCCGGAGTGGAACGGCCGCCCGCTCGACTTCCTCGGCGCGATCGACTTCGCCGGACTCGCCGGCTTCGGCAAGATCCCCGGCCTGCCCAAGACCGGCACGACCGCCTTCTACTACACCACCGAGATCCCGCGGCCCTGGGGCAACGAGCCCGCGCACCGGGACGGCTGGCGCGTCTTCACCGGCACCCTCCGAGAAGCGACGCCACCGGCCAAGACGACCACGCCCCCCAAGACCACCCTGAGCGCCACCCCGTTCCTCTCCCTGCCCTCACCTCAGGAGCCCGCCGTCCAACGCCTGGAGACCATTTACAGCGGGGTGCTGCCCGTGTACGTACAACTCCACGCCGCGTGGACGCGACACACCTGGCCGGACGACACGCCTGCACACCAACTCGGCGGATGGCCCGCCCTCGTCCAACGCCCGCTGGGCCCCGACTGTCTGTACGCCTCGACGGGCCGCACCCTGACGTCCCTCCAGTCCCCGGCACTCACCCCCGATGAGCAGCGCACCGTAGAGGAGTGGCAACTCCTGCTCCAACTCGACTCCGACCCCCGCCTCGGCTGGTACTGGGGCGACCCAGGCCGCATCTACTTCTGCAACCGTCAGAACACCCCCTTGGAGGAATCCTGGCTAACCCTCCAAGCCGCCTGACCCCCACCCAAGGCCCCCTCCCCAACACAGCCCCACCGCCAGCACTGGCAGGAAGGCGTCCGCAGACCCTCAACCTGCCCCCTCCAAGCCGCCTGATGCCCTCAGCCAAAGCCGCACCCCCGAAACAGCCGCCCCTCGACGGCACTCGCCGGTCGGCGTCCGCAGTCCTCTCCCTGGCAGCCGCGTCACGCTCGACCGCACCGTCGAGGGCCTAGCCCAACACAGCGAAGCGCCCTGGCCAGACCAAGCGCACCAGCCGAGAGGGGTGATGAGAGCCGTCCGCGACGGCGCCCGACCAACAGACGATGTACACGTCCTACCGAACCGCCCCGCATGGCGTTACCTAAGGCAGAAGCCTTCCCGCCACCGCCGACGTGGGAGGCGAAGAAGGCGGCGGTGGGCGAGACGAGCCGTCCTGCGGTGTACAGCAGCCGTCTGCGCCCGTTACGGCGGCATGGAGACGTTGGCCACAGCGGCCTGGCGGTGGTGTTGGCGCGGCCATCACCTGACCTACCCGAGGGGCCGCCCGTGCCTCACACGGCGAACGGCTGACGGGCGGACACCAGAACAGGTTTCGGCCGCCAGCACTGCCACCGCCGTCCCGCACACCGGGCACGGCAAGCCGCACGCCTGCCCAACGCTGACTTCGGCGGGTGATGCCAGAGGAGGCGACATGGCGAGGTCGCTGGCGTGGCGGTGGTGTTGGCTGCTGCGACGCGATTGGGGACAGGATGCGCCGCGCCGTCCAGCACGAACGCCCGGGTTTGGGATCGGCTGGCCGATCGGTGGACGCCCTTGTTGGCGCTGACCGGCGTGCCCATCACGGTCGCCGCCGTCGTCTCGGGGATGCTCGCCTATGGCCGGTGCCGCGGGGGCCGAGCAGCCACTTGTAGCCGCCGCACACCAGCCAGTCGACGCGGTCGGCGGGCAGCGGCAGCCATCCGGCGGCCTGGGTGGCGTCCAGCAGGATCCGGGCGCCGTGCGCGCGGGCGGCGTTCGGCGTGTGGGCCGCCTACGCGGCGGGGCTGGCACTCATCGGCGTCGGCGCCGCCGGCCCCGGTGGCTCCGGTGCGGACGGGCGGCCCGGCGGGGAGCGGCCGCAGCGGATGCCGCCCTGGAGCCGGCCGCCCTCACGGGCCACGGCGGCGCCCTGCGGTGTGACGGGGATGCTCGTCTACGGCGGTGGGACGGCGATGCTCGCCTGCGGTGAGTGTGACGTTGGATTTCGGGTGCTGTGTGACAGTGCTGCTTGGTGCGGCGTGGTGGTGCTGGCCTGTGGCGGTGTGGCGGCCGGGGGGGGGGGGGGGGGGGGGGGGGGGGCGGCGGTGCTGGCCTGTGGCGGTGCGGCGGTGCGGCGGTGCGGCGGTGCGGCGGTGTGGCGGTGCTGGCGGTGCGGCGGTGCGGCCTGTGGCGGTGTGGCGGCCGGGGGTGTGGCGGCCGGGGGTGCGGCGGTGCTGGCCTGCGGCGGTGCTGGCGGTGCTGGCGGTGTGGCGGTCGGGGGTGGCTTACGGCGGTCTCGGGGTGGTGCTCGCGTATGGCTGTGTGTGAGCGGTGCTGCTAGGTCGGCGGGGCTCGGGCGGGGTGGCGGTGGGGGTTGTTATGGCGGTGTTTGTGGGGGCTGGTGTGGTGGGTGGGCGGGAGGACTGCCTCATTGGCGCCCGTGTGCGAGGAGCGGTGCGAGTGGACGCCACCTGGAGCTTGATGGGCTATGCGGCTGTGGTGCGGCGTGCGGTCGTGACGTAGAAGAAGCCGACGACCAAGGACCAGATGAGGAGGTGGAGGGCTATGGCGGGGAAGTCGGAGGCGAAGGCGTCGGGGCCGTCATGGGCCGCGCGCAGCCATTCGATCATCGGTACGGAGAGCCAGGCGAGGGGGCCGATGCCGAGGAGGAGGAGCGCGACGGCTCCGCCGAGAAGCGCGAGCAGCGAGACACCAGGGTCGGGGATGAGGGCGCGGCTCGTGCAGGCGCCGAGCAACGTCCCCGGGACGGCGACGAGGACGTTCAGTCCGAGCCCCGTCAGGATCGCTGAACCGGGGGAGCCCGCTTGGACGGCGTGCAGGAGAGGGACGGCCAAGGCGACGGCGCCCAGGCACAGGTTCACGCCATAGGCGGCGAGGAGCCCCGCCCAGACGGGGATGGACGGGCGGCGGACGGCGGTCGCCGTCAGTGCCCGCTGTTCATCGGGCGCCGTGTCGAGCAACGCGCGCGCCGCCCACGCCCACACGGGGAACATTACGGCCGCCACGTCCGCGAAGGTCATCGCGGCGAGATCGGCGGCATCGGGCCCGCTCGGTCCCTGGAAGAGGATCAGGGCCACGAAGAGGAGCACGAGGATGAGGGGGTGCAGGACGCGCAGCGAACGGACATAGCCCGCGACCTGGAACCGGACGAGCGCGATCACCGCTCGGGCCTCCGCACCCGGTAGCCGTCCGCCCGCAGCTTGGTCTCCACGGTGTCGGCCTCGTCGCCGGGCACCTCGACCTCGAGGAGCGTCCAGGCGGCGGTCTCGCCGGCGAGGTGGGTCACCAATGCGTCGGCGACCCGCAGCCTGTCGATGCCCGGCAGGGACTCGATACAGCGCTGGTGGTCGCTGACGACCACGGTGGTGCCGCCGGCTGCGAGTTCGGAGATCAGCGCGGGGAGTTCATCACGGGTGACCGCGTCCAGGCCCGCGAACGGCTCGTCCAAGACCAGGAGTTTCGGGTCGCCCATGAGGGCTTGGGCGAGCCCGATCTTCTGGGCGCTGCCCTTCGACAGTTCGGAGAGCCGCACATCGAGGAGGTGATCGAAGCGGAGCCGTTTCGACCACGCGGTGACCGTGTCCTCCGGCACCCGGCGGATGGCGGCCATGTGCCCCAGGTACCCGCGCACACTGAACGGCTGGTCCACGGGGAAGCGTTCGGGCGCGTACCCGACTCGCGCCGGCCGCTCCTTGACGGCGCCCGCACGCGGCCTCCGCAGTCCGGCGATCACCCGGAGCAGCGTGGATTTCCCGGCACCGTTGTGGCCCGTCACCTCGGTGACGCTCCCCGGGGAGAGGGCCAGGGTGACGTCCCTGAGCACCCAGGGATCCCTCCGCCGGTACCGGAAGGCGACGTTCTCCAGCCGCATGATCACCACACCGTAGACCCACCCTCATAAGGACGCCGTTAACGTCCTGCGCGGCGTGCGGGCCCGGTGCGGTGGAGGTTGTGTGGACGCGCGCTCCTGTGCGTCGTGTGCGGGGGGCGGTGGAGGTTGTGTGGACGCGCCATGAGGGGTGCTGTTGGTCAGTGGCCCGGGCTTGGGGGTGGGTTTTGGGGCTGGGGGTCTTTGGGGTGGGGGAGGATGGGGGCATGGGCGGGTGTGTGTTCTGCGAGATCGTCAAAGGGGAGCGGGCGGCGCATGTGGTGCTGGACGAGCCCGATGTGATGGCGTTTCTCGATGCGCGGCCCCTGTTCAAGGGACATACGCTGCTGGTTCCGCGGACGCACTATGAGACGCTCACCGATCTGCCCGGGGAGTTCCTCGGGCCGTTCTTCGGGTACGCGCAGCGGCTCGCGGGGGCGATGGAGTCGGTGCTCGGGGCGGCGGGGTCGTTCGTGGCGATGAACAACCGGGTCAGCCAGAGCGTGCCGCACCTGCACGTCCATGTGGTCCCGCGCAACCGCAAGGACGGGTTGCGCGGGTTCTTCTGGCCGCGGCAGAAGTACGCGTCGGACGAGGAGGCGGCCGAGTACGCCGAGCGCCTGGCCGGGGGGCTCAGCTCAGGTTGACCGCGGGCGCGGCCAGGGCCGTCAGGACGGCGGTGCAGGGGGCGGCCATTTCCGGCTCGGGCGGCGCCTCCTGGGCGGCCGCGTGTTCGTAGAGGTCGCGTTCGGCCCGGTCCAGGGCCGCGGACAGGACGTAGTCGGTGACCGTCCAGCCGATCAGCTCGGCCGCCTTGCGGATCACGAGGTACTGGTCGGCGGAGGTCGGGAAGGCGATGCGCTCGGTGGCGGGAAGGTCCTGGCGGACCGGCTCGGGCATGGCCGATCTCCCTCCTTACGGCATCTCAAAGTACGCCGTGCGGTGGTGCCGGGACATCCCCAATGAGAACGAGAATTGCGGGGGTCAGCGCGTTCCCCAGGAGTAGGTCTGCTTGCGGAGTTTCAGGTAGACGAAGCTCTCCGTGGAGACGACGCCGGGGACGGCGCGGATGCGCCCGAGGAGCTCCAGGAGGCGCTCGTCGTCCTCGCAGACGAGTTCGACGAGGATGTCGAACGAGCCGGCGGTGATGACGACGTAGTCGATCTCGGGGAGGTCGGCGAGCTCGTCGGCGATCTTCTCCAGGTCGCCCTCGCACTTGACGCCGATCATCATCTGCCGGGAGAAGCCGAGCATGAGCGGGTCGGTCACGCCGACGATCTGCATGACGCCGGTGTCCAGGAGCTTCTGGACGCGCTGGCGGACGGCGGCCTCGGAGAGGCCGACGGCCTTGCCGATGGCGGCGTAGGAGCGGCGGCCGTCCTGCTGGAGCTGCTCGATGATGTGCTTCGCGGTCTCGTCGAGCTGGACGCGTGCTGCGCGTTCCATGAGTTGGTCTCCTAGCTACGGCATCGAGAGTGTACGGCGTCTGCATCAAGTGAATCAGTCGCGAAACTGGATCGTAACAACGGAATCACTTGTAATGGGGGGAGTCGTCTGTAAGGGTCTGGGCCTACAGGACACAACGGGCACCGGTGCCCAGGAGGGACCTGAGGATGCGCGGCGAGCGGCTGCGCAACTTTATCGGCGGCGAGTACGTGGACGCCAAGGACGGGCGGACGCTGGAGGTGGCCGATCCGAGCACCGGCGAGGTGTACGCGGAGGCCCCGGTGTCCGGCGCCGCGGACGTCGACGCCGCGTTCCGCGCGGCGGCCGGCGCGTTCCCCGCCTGGCGCGACGCCACGCCGGCGGAGCGGAGCCTGGCGATGCTCCGGTTCGCGGACGCCGTCGAGGCGCGCGCGCAGGACCTCGTCGAGGCGGAGGTCCGCGACACGGGCAAGCCCGTCCAGCTGACCCTGGACGAGGAGATGCCGCCGATGGTGGACAACCTCCGCTTCTTCGCGGGGGCGTCGCGGGTCCTGGAGGGCAAGGCGACCGGCGAGTACATGGCGGACCACACCTCCTCGGTCCGCCGCGAGCCGATCGGGGTGTGCGCGCAGGTCACGCCGTGGAACTACCCGATGATGATGGCGGTCTGGAAGTTCGGCCCGGCGCTGTCGGCGGGCAACACGGTGGTGCTGAAGCCGTCCGAGACGACGCCGGCGAGCACGCTGATGCTGGCGGAGATCGCGGCCGAGTTCCTGCCGCCGGGCGTGTTCAACGTGATCTGCGGCGACCGCGACACCGGCCGCGCCCTGGTGGAGCACCCGACGCCGCAGATGGTGTCCATCACCGGCAGCGTCCGGGCCGGGATGGAGGTCGCCGCGGCGGCGGCCAGGGACCTCAAGCGCGTCCACCTGGAGCTGGGCGGCAAGGCGCCGGTGGTGGTGTTCGACGACGCCGACGTCGAGGCCGCCGCGACCGGCATCGCCGAGGCCGGGTACTTCAACGCCGGGCAGGACTGCACCGCCGCCACGCGGGTGCTCGTCGCCGAGCGGCTGCGGGGCGCGTTCACCGAGGCGCTCGTCGAGGCCGCCAAGGGCACGGTGGTGGGGCCGCCGAGCGACACCGACGCCTACTACGGGCCGGTCAACAGCGAGAACCAGCTGGCCCGGGTGCAGGGGTTCATCGACCGGGCGCCGAGCCACGCGGAGGTCCTGGCCGGCGGTGAGCGCGTCGGCGACCGCGGCTACTTCTTCGCGCCGACCGTCGTCGGCGGCCTGAAGCAGGACGACGAGATGGTGCAGGACGAGGTGTTCGGCCCGGTCATCACCGTGCAGGGCTTCTCGGACGAGCAGCAGGCCGTCGCGTGGGCGAACGGCGTCAAGTACGGCCTCGCCGCGAGCGTGTGGACGCGGGACCACGGCCGCGCCATGCGCATGACCAAGGCCCTCGACTTCGGCGCCGTGTGGGTCAACACCCACATCCCGTTCGTGTCGGAGATGCCGCATGGCGGCTTCAAGCACTCCGGCTACGGCAAGGACATGTCGATGTACGGCATCGAGGACTACACCCGCGTCAAGCACGTCATGCACTACATCGGCGGCTGACCGTCCCGTACGAGCCCGCGAAGGAAGACCCGCCATGACCGAGACCCAGCAGGCCCCGGCGCGCGAAGACCCGGGGCGCACCGTCCCCGCCATCGAGCTCGCGGGGGTGCGGAAGGCGTACCACGCCCACGGCGAGACCGTGGCCGCGGTCCGCGGCGTGGACCTGGAGATCGCGCAGGGCGAGTTCTTCTCGCTGCTCGGCCCGTCCGGCTGCGGCAAGACGACGACCATGCGCATGATCGCCGGCTTCGAGGAGCCGACGGCGGGCCGGGTGCACCTGCTCGGCCGGGACGTCACCGGCGTGCCGCCCAACCGGCGCGACGTGAACATGGTGTTCCAGTCGTACGCGCTGTTCCCGCACATGAGCGTCTTCGAGAACGTCGCGTTCGGGCTGCGCCGGCGCGGCGTCCCGAAGGCCGAGATCACCGAGCGGGTCGGCGACATGCTGGGCATCGTCGACCTGGCCGGACGGGAGAGGCGCCGTCCGGCCGAGCTGTCCGGCGGCCAGCAGCAGCGGGTCGCGCTGGCCCGCGCGCTGGTGAACCGGCCGCGCGCCCTGCTGCTGGACGAGCCGCTCGGCGCGCTCGACCTGAAGCTGCGGCAGGCGATGCAGGTCGAGCTGAAGCGGATCCAGCGGGAGGTCGGCATCACGTTCGTGTACGTGACGCACGACCAGGGCGAGGCGCTGACCATGTCGGACCGCATCGCCGTCATGAACGACGGGCTGATCGAGCAGCTCGGCACGCCGCGGGAGATCTACGAGCATCCCGCGTCGCGGTTCGTGGCCGGGTTCATCGGGACGTCCAACCTGCTCGGCGGGGAGGTCGCCGAGACCGGGCCGGGCACCGCGGTGATCTCCTACGGCGCGGACGGCCGCATCGAGGTCCCGGTGCGGGACGGGCTGGCGGTCGCGGCGGGGGAGCGGCTGGAGCTGACCGTCCGGCCCGAGAAGATCGGCATCGGGCCGGACCGGCCGGCGGACGGCCTGTGCGGCGTCCGCGGCACCGTGACCGAGGTCGTGTACCTCGGGACGTCGACGAACTACAACATCACCACCGCCGCCGGAGCCGACGTCGTCGTCTTCCTGCAGAACGCCGCGTCCGCCGACGACATCGCCGTCCGCGGCGACGCCGTCTGGCTGTCGTGGGACCCGCGCCACTCTTACGCCATAGGAGCCCCCCAGTGAGCAACTTCGATCCCGCCTTCCTGCGCGGACTCACGCGGCCGCGCCTGGCACGTGCCGGCTTCGCCCGGCGGGACGTCCTGCGGATGATGGGCGCGGCCGGTGCGGGCCTCGCGCTGTCCGCGTGCGGCGTGCAGGGCCAGGGCGGCAAGGAGAAGGTCAGCCGGACCGACGTGCAGGAGTTCTGGGCGGGCAAGGCCGAGAAGGGCAGCCTCAACTGGGCGAACTGGCCGGGCTACATGCAGGACGACCGGGCGACGATCAAGGCGTTCGAGAAGGAGACGGGCATCAAGGTGACCTACAAGGAGGTCATCCAGGAGATGGGCCCGTGGTTCGGCAAGATCCAGGCGCCGCTGTCGGCGGGCCAGTCCATCGGGTTCGACCTGATGGTGATGACGAACGGCATCCAGCTGGAGCAGTGCCGCCAGCTCGGCTACCTGGCGCCGCTCGACCTGGCGAAGCTGCCGAACTTCCAGAAGAACGCGGGGGAGTCGTTCAAGAACCCGTCGTACGACCCCGGCAACGCGCACACGATCCCGTACGAGTCGGGCGTCACCGGCATCGCGTACAACACCAAGTACGTCGACGAGGAGATCACGAGCATCGCCCAGCTCTTCGACGCCAGGTACAAGGGCAAGGTCGGCATGATGGCCGACTCGCAGGAGCTCGGGAACTTCGGGATGTTCCTGCTCGGCGTCGACCCGGAGAAGTCGACGAAGGCCGACTGGGAGAAGGCCGCCGCGAAGCTGCGCGAGCAGCGCGACAAGGGCATCGTCCGCAAGTACTACAGCCAGGACTATGTGGACGCCGTCAGCAAGGGCGACGTGTGGATGACGATGGCGTGGTCCGGTGACGTCTACAGCCTCACCAGCCCGGACGTGAAGTTCGTGGTGCCCGGGGAGGGCGGCACGATCTGGACCGACAACCTGTGCATCCCGAAGACCGCCGAGAACCCGGTGGACGCGCTGACGCTCATGGACTGGCTGTACGTCCCGGAGAACAACGTCCCGCTGACCGAGTTCATCAACTACATGCCGCCGATCCCGTCCACCCAGGAGCTGCTGAAGCAGAAGGCGGCCGCTGCCTCGGGCGACGACAAGAAGGACCTGACCCGGCTCAGCACCAGCCCGCTGATCTTCCCGACGCAGGCCGACCTGGCGAAGCTGCGGCACTACCGGCGGCTCACCCAGGCCGAGGAGGCCGAGTACCAGAAGATCTTCGAGCCCATCGCCAAGGGGTCGTGATGGCGCGGGGGGAGCCGCGGCGGGGGCGGGGACGGCTCGCGCCGTACCTCATGATCCTGCCGAGCGGGCTGTGGATGGCTGCGTTCTTCCTCGTCCCGATGGTGCTGATGGTGTCCCTGTCGCTGCAGACGGGCAACCTGATCGACGGGTTCCGGCAGACGTTGCACTGGCAGAACTACCTCGACGGGCTCGACACCTACGGCGACAAGTTCGTCCGGTCGCTGTGGTACGGGTTCCTGGCGACCGCCGCGTGCATCGCGCTCGCCTACCCGGCCGCGTACTGGATCGCGTTCCGCGGCGGCCGGCACAAGTCCACGTACCTGTTCCTCCTCCTGCTCCCGTACTTCGTCTCGTTCATCCTGCGGACGGTGTCGTGGAAGCTGGTGCTGACCGACAACGGCCCCGTCCTCGGGCCGCTGCGCCACAGCGGGATCCTCCCGGACGGCTTCCACATCCTGGACACCGGCGTCGCGGTCGTCTCCGGCCTCACCTACAACTTCCTGCCGTTCATGGTGCTGCCGATCTACGTGGCGCTGGAGCGGATCGACCACCGCGTGGTCGAGGCGGCCTACGACCTGTACGCGAGCCGCGTGCAGGCGTTCGCGAAGGTGATCCTGCCGCTGTCGCTGCCCGGCGTCTTCGCCGGCGTGATCATGACGTTCGTGCCGGTGTCGTCCGACTACGTCAACGCCGAGGTGCTCGGCGGCCCGCAGAACACCATGATCGGCAACGTGATCCAGACCGAGTACTTCAACAACAGCGCCTATCCGACGGCGTCGGCGCTGTCGTTCTCGCTGATGGCGATCCTGCTCGTCGGGATCTTCGCCTACGCGCGCACCCTCGGCACGCAGGACGTTCTGGAGGCGGCGGGACGATGACCACGCTCACCACCCCGCGGACCCCGAAGACTCCGGACGCCGAAGCGAAGCGCCCGGCGGCCCGTCCGCGCCGCAAGGTCTCCGGCCTGCACGTCTACACGCTCGTGCTGATCGCCTGGCTGATCCTGCCGATCGCGATCATGATCCTGTTCGGGTTCAACGACACTCGCGGCAAGCAGAACTTCGAGTGGCAGGGCTTCACGCTCAAGTGGTACCGGCACCTGTTCGACAAGAGCGACCTCACCACCGCCGTCGTCAACTCCCTGACGATCGCGCTGCTCAGCACGCTGATCACCACGGTCCTCGGGACGTTCGCGGGCCTCGCGCTCGGCCGCTACCGGTTCCGCGGCAAGGGCTCGACGAACCTGGTGCTGTTCATGGCGATCTCCTGCCCGGAGATCGTGATGGGCGCGTCGCTGCTGTCGATGTTCGTCACCTTCAACCTGCCGCGCGGCTACCTGACGATCCTCGTCGCGCACGTGATGTTCTCGATCGCGTTCGTCGCCGTGACCGTCCGGGCCCGCGTCGTCGGCCTCGACCCGGCGGTGGAGGAGGCGGCACAGGACCTCGGGGCCGGCCCGTGGACGCGGTTCCGGCTGGTCACACTGCCGATGATCATGCCGGGGGTGCTGGCGGGGGCGCTGCTGGCGTTCGTGCTGTCGATCGACGACTTCGTCATCACCAACTTCACCAGCGGCGCCACCGTCACCTTCCCGCTGTGGATCTACGGCTCCACCCGGACGGGCACGCCCCCGCAGGTGAACGTGATGGGGACGCTCATCTTCGCGGTCGGCATCCTCATCGCGGTCGTCTCGGCGCGCCGCAACATCCGCGCCGCCCGCTAGGACGGGCCGCCCACCGGACCGCGGCCCCCCGCCGGGTCGTGCCGCCCGCCGGACCGTGCCGCCCGCCGGACCGTGCCGCCCGCTAGCCGGAGAGGCTCAGTCGGGGGAGGCGTCGGTGGTGCCGAAGATGACGGAGGAGACCTCCAGGTAGAGCTGCTCCGGGTACGGCATGAAGTTGACGCTCTTCAGCCACTGCTTCTGGCCCGCGGACTCGGTGCGGAACTCCCCGTAGCCGAACAGGCGGCCGACCATGGACCGGTTCAGCGTGATGTCGGTGACCTTGGCCAGCGGCATCATCACGACGTTGCGGTTGAGGACGCCCCGGACCACCATCACCCGGTGCTCGGTGACCAGGAAGAACTCGATCGACCAGGCGAGGACCTTCCACACGAGGTAGCCCACGGCGATCAGCCACAGGAACCAGAGCCAGCCGATGCCGGTCCACGCGCTGGCGGCGCCGCACGCGATGAGCCCGGCGACGACGATCGCCGCGGGCGGGAGCAGGACGGCGGGGTGCCGGCGCACCGCGATGACGCGTCCCTCGTAGGACATCAGATACTTGTCGACGGTGCGCGACGAGGTGTCGCGGTGCACCATCATGTCCTGCAGATTCACGGCGGCGTCCTCGTCATGATCCGGGTGGTCCAACGGTAGCCCACGCGGTGCCGGACGCGCAGGGGCGGCGCGGTAAGGGCTCTGGCCCCCCGAGAGGATCTTGTCGGCGGCGGCCGCCGCACCGGATGATGGTCGCCATGGAGTTCGCGCCGGACGTGACGGGACGGCCCATCTGGCGGCTGCTGCTGCGCGGCCTCGGCGTGTACCTGCCGGGCTGGGAGCTGCCCGCGGGCGCGGTGCGGGTCCGGCACGGGACGGCGGCGGCCGCCGGGTTCGGCCCGCCCGCCTACCTGACCGGCGACGCCGGGTTCGGGGTCCAGGTGCCCGACCGCCGGCGCGGCCTCGAACCGGACCGGGAGATCTACGTGCGCGGCCGGGAGAACCCGAGCTTCGGCATCGTCGCCGCGGGCCCGTCGGCCGCGATCGGGACCCGGGTCGTGGACGCGGGCGCGCTGCTGCGGTTCGCGCGGCGGCTGACGTTCGACGAGCTGATCGACACCGGCGACGCCGACTCCGTCCCGTACGCGGTGCGCGGCGCGCGGGCGGTGGAGAACGTGGTGTTCCTCGACCGCGCGGCGGGGATCGGGCTGTGCGCCGAGGTCGACCCGCTGACCCGCACCGCCGCGTGCCCCCTGTACGTGCGCCTCGGCGGCCCCGCGGAGCGGACGGTGCGCGTCTACGGCGCCCCGCCCTACGGGGTGGCCCAGGCGGTGAGGTCCCAGAGCTGATGGGACGGCAGCCGCCGCAGCCGGACGGTCGCGGCGGCCGGGTCCCAGAACACCTCGTCGCTCTCCAGCTCCAGGGACTGCGCGGCCGTCAGCACGGCGCACAGCAGCTCGTCCCGCGTCCGGACGGCGAGCAGCGGGCCGATCTGCGCGACGGCGCCCGAGCTCTCCGCGAGCGTCCGCAGCAGGGACTTGAGGGCCGCCTCGTCCTCGGGCGGGCGGGTCGGCTCCACCCCGGCGGGGACGCCGGGCTCGACCCGCGCGAGCCCGCGCCGGGGCTCGTGGGAGCCGTTGTGCGGCAGGTCGGCGCCGGTGGAGATGAGCAGCGCGCTGAACACGCCCGCGAGGTCCTCGGAGGCGTGCCCGCCGAGGAAGTAGCGGCGGCGCTCCGGCCCGCCGGGCGCGGTGCCGTTCGCGCCCTCGGCGGTGCGGAACCGGACGTTCAGCCGGCTCGCGCGCACGCACCGCTCGTACATCTCGGTGAGGATGTCCTCCAGCTGGCCGTCGCGGGTCCACAGCCGCCCGGTGGCGGTGACGGCGTCGCCGTGGGCGCGGGGGCGGCCGGTGAGCGCGGCGGTGACGGTGTCGTCCAGCTCGCCCTCGGTGAACTGGAGCAGCTCGGCGACGACGTCCTCGACGCCCTCCAGGGTGCGGGTGAGGGTGCGCTGCAGCTCCAGGATCTCCGCGCCGCCGCGCTCGATGCCGGCGAGCCGGTCGAGCGCCGCGTCGACCTTCCCGGCCGCCGACTCGCCGTGCGCCTTGGTGACGGCGCGCACCGACGTCTCGACCTCGCCGAGCTTGCGGCGCAGCGCGGCCAGCGTGACGCGCTGCTGCTCCAGCTCGCGCAGCCGGCCCGCCTGGGCGCGCAGGTAGTCGTCGGCCTGGTGGACGAGGCCCGCCAGCTCCTCCACCTGTCCGGTGTTCTGGCGGAGCCGGCCGTCGAGCGCGGGCAGCACGTCCTGCTTGACCCGCGACAGCTCGGCGGTGAGCTGCTCGCCCACCGTGACCAGCACGTTGTTCTGCTTGGTGACCTGGTCGTTCAGCTCGTCGATCCGGCGGGTGAACGCGTTGGCCTGGTCTCGGCCCTGCTTGCCGGCGTAGAGCTCGAACGCGGCCACCACGACGCACATCACCACCAGGATGACCGTCGTCATGGTGCTCCTCGGGGGGTGACGGAGGTTGCCGGACCGGGTTTTGATCGCGACCATAACTTACGATCACGCGCGCCGACCGGAACTTACGCAACCGACTGATCTCTATGACCGGGCGGTTGCGGCGGCCCCGTTCCACGGCGTGCCGCGGCCGGCTCCGTGCTATCGGCGACGCCGGTTCCGGGGCCCCTCAGACGCAGCCCTCGAACTGCGGGACGGTCGTGGTGATCTTCAGCCCGGACGTGCCGAACCACCGCTTCAGCAGGCGCGCCGCCGTGCCGTCCTGGTACATCCCGGTGATCGCCTTGTTCACCGCCTCGCAGCCGTCCTCGTCGCCCTTGCGGATGCCGACGCCGTACGGCTCGTCGGTGAACGGCGCGTTGACGACCGCGAGCTTGTGGCCGCTTTCGGACGCATTGCCCGCCAGCCCCGCGAGGATCAGGTCGTCGGTCGAGACCGCGTCCAGCCGGTTCTCGACGAGGTCGGTCAGGCAGTCGGAGTAGCCGTCCTCCTCGACCGGCAGCGCGGCGACGCCCTGCTCGTCGTGGACGCGCGGGAACGACACCGAGCCGCGCACCTTGCACAGCCGCCGCCCTTGCAGGTCGTGGATGTCCCGGACCTTCGGGGCGTCGGCGGCGCGGACGAGGATGTCCTGGTGCGCGACGTAGTACGGGCCCGCGAACGAGACCTTCACCTTGCGCTCCGGGGTGACGGAGTAGCTCGCCACCACCAGGTCGACGTCGCCCTGCTGGAGCATGTCCTCGCGCGTCGCCGAGTACACCGGCTTGAACCGCACGCCCGGCTCGCGGACGCCGAGGCGCGCGGCGATCTCCTTGGCGACGTCGATGTCGAAGCCCTCGTAGGTGCCGTTGTCGGTGCGGACGCCCACGCCGGGCTGGTCGGTGTTGACGCCGATGACGAGCGCGTCCTTGTCGGCGACCGATGCCTCCCCGGCGTCCGCGACGCCGCACGCCGCGCCCGCGCCGAGGACCGCGAGCGCCGCGAAGGCGGCCGCCGCGATACGCCGTGCCCTCACTTCGACCACCGGTACTCCGCCAGCCGGGGGCGCACCCCGGCGAGCACCAGCAGGGCGATGGCGACGCCCGCGATCGGCAGCACGGCGTACCAGCCGCTCGTCCCGCCGTCGCCGTCCTTGACGGCCTCGTCGAACGCGTCCTGGTGGATGCCGCTCAACTGCTGCAGGGCGCGGTCGTACTGGGTGAAGTCCGCGGCGGCGGTGCCGCGCGCGCCGACGGCCTGGCCGCGCTGGTCGGCCTTGACGAGGTCGCGCATCCGCCGGTCGTTGGCCTGCACCTTCTGGTAGGCGCCCAGGGCCTTGTTCATGACGTCCACCAGCCGCGCCTTCTGCTCGGCGGACTCCGCCGGCCGGTTGGCCTCGGTGCCGAGGAAGCCTAGGAACGGCGCCCGCCCGGGCTCGAACGACAGGCCCTTCTGCACGGCCGCGTTGTACTGCGTCAGGTTGCCCGCCTTCAGGTAGAGGACGGTCTGGGACTTGCTCAGGTACACCTGCTCGTAGGCGTCGGCGCGTCCGGGATCCAGCAGGAACCGGGTCTCGTCGGCGTTCGCGCTGTTGCTGATGGCGCGCGTCCGCGACAGCGCCAGGATCGAGTCGAAGCCCTCTTCCTTGGCCTTGCGTAGATGGTCCGCCTGGCCGGTCAGCATGAGCGCGCCCGCCCCGACCAGGACGAGCGTCCCGAGCGTGGCGACCGCCAGCGGCACGTTCAGCAGGCGGCGGAAGCGCTTGGCCAGGTACACCTGGAGGCCGGTCAGGGTCGCCAGCAGCACCAGCCCCGCGACGAGCAGGCCCGTGCGGCCCGTGAGCACCGCTGACCGCTTGTCCTCGTAGGTGTGCCGGACGAGGGTCCCGTTGTCGAGCGTCAGGTTGTAGGCCTTGGGCAGCAGGTCCAGCTTCATCAGGTCGGTCGCCTGCCGGTACAGGTCGATGACCTGCTGCGACGGCGGGCCGGACGCGTGCGGGGCCTGCCGGTCGAGCAGCAGCGCCTGCCCGGCGAGGCGCTCGTAGCGGCCGAGCGCGTCCAGCAGGTCGCGGGCCGTGTTGTTCTCGGTGGTCTCGTCGGCGAGCTTGGCCGCCTTCAGCAGCGCGTCCCCGGCCTTCTGCCGGTTGTCGTCGTAGCGCTTGAGAGCCTGGTCGCGGCCGCCGCCCGGCGCGGTGCCGATCAGCAGCGCGTTGGCGAGCTGCGCGTCCATGTCGCTGAGCTGGAGGTACAGGTCGCCGGTGGCGACGACCTGCGGGCCCGCGTCGTGGCCGATGACCCGCACGCCCTCGCGGGCGTTCGCGATCGCCGCCCAGCCGATGCCGAGCAGGGCCACCAGCAGGACGAGCGACAGCGCGGTCAGCGTCCGGACCCGGGCCGCGACCGTGCGCGGGACCAGCCGCGCGATCCCGGTGGGCGGGTCGCCGGCCACCCAGGCGACCCGCCCGGGGGCGGAGTTGTGCCAGGCCGGCGGGGACGCCTGCGCGGTGGGGGCGGGCTCCCCCGCCGGGGGAGCCTGCTGCACGGCCGTCATGTCGCCTCGCCTCGGATGAGGGTGATGGTGGTCCAGGCGCCCACGTGGATGCGGTCGCCGTCGGAGACGGGGACCTCCACGTTGTAGGGGATGGGGTCGGTGGACCCGTTGACGCAGGTCCGGTTGGTGGAGCCGGGGTCGACCAGCGTCCAGGTGCCGTCCGGCTTGGCCAGCAGCACGGCGTGGACGTGTGAGACGCCGGGGTCCTCGGGCGGCTCCCGCAGGTCGATCTCGGGCGGGGACGGCCGGGACGAGCTGCGCCGCCCGATCCGGATCTCCCGCCCGGTCAGCGGGATCCACCGCTCCGGCGCGTACGGGGGGAACGACAGCGACGCCGAGTCGGGCCCCTCCTCGGCGATCACCGTGTTGAAGTACTCGCGGTCGGCCGTCACCACCGCCGTCCAGGCCGCTCCGGGCACGGGCGGCTGCGGGACGGGCGGCGCGGGCACGGGTGGTGCAGGTACCGGAGGCTGCGGGACGGGCGGCGCGGGCACCGGGGGTGCCGGGACCGGGGGCGCCGGCAGCGGCGGCGCGGGCGGCGGCTCGGACGGCCCGCGGTGCGGCGGCCCGGTCGGCGGAGTGAACGGCTGCGTCGGCGGCCCCGGCTGCGCGGGCTGGGCGGGCTGGGCGGGGGCCGTCCGCGGCGTGGGCAGGCCGCCGCCGGTCGCGAAGTCGTACCCGCACCGCTCGCAGAAGCGGTCGACGCTGGGCGTCCCGCAGTCCGGGCAGGGCGTGCCGCCGGCCGGCGGCGGCTGCGGCGCCGCGCCGCCCGCGGCCCCGCCCGCCGGGGCGGACGAGCCGCCGCCCATGTTCTCGCCGCAGACGTCGCAGTAGTCCGCCGACTGGGAGGAGTGTCCGCTGGGGCAGCTCGGCATGCTCAGCCCTCGCCCCGCCGGGTGGTCACGGTCTCGTCTTTGCGGGTCCGGACCGTCTTGGTGGAGCGGGTCTCGATCTCCATCTCGGCGACCTTGTCGATGTCGCGCTTCAGCCGGACGGTGCCGGTCGCCGGGTCGACCACGTCCACGACGCGGCGCAGCATGGAGGTGATCGCGTCGTTGCCCGCCTCGTCGGCCAGCACCACGGCGCGGCCGAGCCGCGCGGTCGCGGTGTCGAGGTCGCCCTCCCGGCGGGCCTGCAGCCCCTCCTGGATGGCGGCGGCCAGCTCGGCCTGCCCGGTGTAGTGCGCCACCCGCTCGTTGATCTTGGTGGACTGCGCCTCGTCGTCCGTCCACTGCGCGAGGACGTTCCCGGACGCCAGGACCTGCGCCTCCTCGCCGGGCCCGCCCGGCACGACGAGCCGCACCCACGCGGCGCGCAGCTCCTTGCCGCCGACCTGGCCGGGGGTGACCTCCACGCAGACGTGGTAGTCGCGGCTCTCCGCGCCCCACGCGCCGAGCGGGTAGTCGCCCGCCTGCGGCGCCGACTCGGCGCGCTTGGAGGTGAGGTCCTCCACCGAGGGCATCACCTGCTTGACGAACCGGAGCGTCGCCGTCTGCGGCGTCCACACCCGCAGCGCGACGTCGGCGACGGACTTGCCCATCGCCGCCTCCGTCATCGCCCGGAAGTCGGCGACGAGCCCGGCCGGGTCGGCGACGATGTCGACGCTGCCGAGCATCGCGGAGGCGACCTTGCGCAGCTCCGCGACCTCCCAGTCGGTGCCGACGCCGCGGCAGTCGCAGACGAACCGGCCGCCGCAGGCCGCCAGCGCGGCGTCCAGCTCCTCGGGCGTCTCGTGCTGGTTCTTGCCGTCGGTCAGCAGGATCGCGTGCCGGATCCCGCCCTGCACCGTGTCGAACAGCTGGCTCGCCAGCCGCAGCCACGACCCGATGGCGGTGCCGCCGGACGCCGTCAGCCGGCCCAGCGCCTGCTTGGCCTCGCCCCGGGTCTGCGGGCTCGCCGCGACCAGCCCCGGATGCTTCGGGAAGATCATCTTGGCCGTGTTGGATCCGGACACGACCGCGAACTCCACGCCGTCGCGCAGCGTGTCGATCGCGACCTGCGCCGCCGCGACGGCCGCGCGCAGCTTGGCGTCGGGGTAGGACATCGAGCCCGAGGTGTCGATGATGATCACCTCGGCGGCGCGGGCGGTGGACGGGGCGGGCACGCCGCCCGCGGCGGTGGCCTCGACGGACACGATGGCGTGCACCTCGCGTCCGCCCTCGGGCAGGTACCGGTTCTGGTCGATCTTGACGGTGAACTGCGGGTGCTCGCTCATCGGGGCTGCTCCGTGCTCTGCGGTTCCGTGCTCTGCGGCGGTGTGTCGCGGCTCTGGGCGGTGCGGCGGGGTTCGGCGGGGGACGCGGGTGCAGCGGGGGACGGGAGCGGGATGACGGCGACCGTGATGTTGTCGCGGCCGCCGGCGTCGAGGGCGTGCTGGACGAGGGCGCGGGCCGTGCCGAGCGGGTCGGCCGCCGGGTCGTGCGCGCCACCGCCCGCCTGGGCACCGCCCGCCTGGGCACCGTCCGCCTCGCCGTTGGCGGTCTCGCCGTCGGCGGCGCCGGCGAGGAGCGCGGCCAGGTCGCCGGCCGCCGGGAAGTAGTTCCACAGGCCGTCGCTGCAGACCAGCAGCGTGCCGGGGCCGGCGGGGCGGAACGTCGCGACGTGCGGCTGGACCTCGCCGGCGTCCACGCCGAGCCACGCGGTGATGACGTGCGCGTTCGGGTGCGCCTCGGCCTCCGCCTCGGTCAGCGAGCCCTCCGCGACCATGAACGCCGCCCACGAGTCGTCCTCGGTGAGCCGCCGGGACGGGCCCAGCTCGGCCAGGTCGCCGGTGCTGACCTCGGCGGCGTCGGGGGCGTCCGGGGCCTCGGACGCGCCGGGCGCCGGTTCGCGCGCTCCGTTCTCGCCCGGCTCCGCGGTGCCGTCCGCCGACAGCCAGTAGGCGCGGCTGTCGCCGATCCAGCCGACGGTGACGGTCGCGCCGCGCGTCACCGCGGACACGTAGGTGCAGGACGGCGCGTCCGCCGGGGACGTGGCGAGCGCGGCGACGGCCGCCGCCGCGCGCAGCGCCGCGTGCCGGGTGGCGTCCTCGGGGTCCTCGCCGGCGTCGAGCCGCGCCACCAGCTCGGCGGCGCCGGTGTCGGCGGCGGCGCGGGAGGCGTCCTCGGGGCGCTGGGAGGAGCCGACGCCGTCGGACACGACGGCGGCGACCCCGGCGGCGTGCGCGGCGAGGGCGAGCGCGTCCTCGTTGCGGCTGTAGCGGCGGCCCCGGTCGCTGGCGCCCGCCGCGACCGGCGGCCGGCCGCCGGGAGCGGGCAGCTCCAGTTCGACGTGGTCGCGCTCGGCGGGCTGGCGCAGCCCGCAGTGCTCGCAGTAGCCGTCGGCGTCGATGGCCGTCCCGCCGCAGCCGGTGCACGGCCGCGCCGCGGGCTCCGGCGCCGCGGCGGGCGGGGGCGGCGCGTCGGTCAGCCGGTGCCCGCACTCCTCGCAGTAGACCTCCTCCGCGTACACGATCTCGCCGCAGGCGGGGCAGGACAGCTCCGCGGCCTTCGCGTGCTCGGCGGCGGTCGGGTCGTCGGTCACAGGAGCGTCCTCGGGCGTACGGCGTTGGCGGAGTCGACGAGCCGGCGGCACTCGTCCCGGTCGCGGGTGCGGCGCGCCAGCTCCCGGTACGTCGCCTCCAGCAGGCGGCGCAGCGCGGTCTCGGTGAGCGGCGCGCCGAGCAGCGCCCCGCCCTGCGCGCCGCCCGTCCCGGAGCCGGCGAGGAGCCAGTCGAGCGCGGCCTCCAGCACCTCCGCGGCGAGCCGGTCGCGGCGCTCGGCGTCCAGGTCGAGGGCGGTGAGCCGGTCCCCGGCGGAGACCAGCTCGGCCGCCGACAGCTCCGCGGGCGGCCGGCCGCGCACCGCGGTGGCGACCGCCGCGACCTGCGCGGGCACGTACCGGATGGAGATCTTCGGGACCGAGTCGAGCGCGGCGGCGGCCGCGGCCCGGTCGCCGGCCGCGAGATGCACGCGGGCCAGGCCGAACGCGGCGTTGAGGTAGCTCTGGTCGGTGCGCCACACCGTCTCGTACAGGCGGACGGCCTCGGCGGGCGCCGAGAGCTCCTTGCAGTACGCCAGCGCCAGCTTGGGCGCCGCCTCGCCGGGCAGCAGCCCGTACAGCCGGTCGAACAGCGGCGCGGCCTCCGCCACCCGGCCCCGCGCGAGCAGCGCGACCGCCCGGTACCAGGCGGTCCGCCAGTCGCCGGGGCGCTCGGCGTCCAGCTCGTCGAGCAGCGCGCCGGCCTCGTCCACCGCGCCGAGCTCGATCTTCACCCGGGCGAGCGCGAGCCGCACCTCCGGGGTGCGCGCGGGCGCGTTCGCCGCCGCCTGCGCGACCTGCGCGGGCTCCAGCGCCGCCAGCCCCGACACGAACCCGGCGGCGGGGTCGGACCCGTCCACCAGCGGCACCGGCAGCGCCGCCGCTGCCACCTCCGGCGGGACGGGCGGCAGCGCGTGGACGTCCGCCGCGCCGCCCGCGATCCGGGCCGTGAACCGCTCCGGGCCGAACAGCCCGGACGGGGCGGGCCGCGGGGTGCCGTCCTCGGCGGCGAGGACCTCCCGCAGCACGCCGGTGAGCTGCTCGGCCATCTCCGCCGCGTCCTGGAAGCGCTCGTCCGGCTCGGGGTGCGTCGAGCGCAGCAGGAACCGGTGGAACGACTCGAACCGCTGGAACACCGGGACCTCGGCGGCGGGCGGCAGCGAGTCGACGAACGTCCGGGTGTAGCCCCGGAACGGGAAGCTCAGCACGGCGAGCGCGCGGCCGACCGTGTAGAGGTCGGAGGAGATGGACGGCCCGTCGTCGGCGATCTCGGGCGCCTGGTAGCCGACCGTGCCCCAGATGGCGCCGTCCGGGTCGTCCAGCCGCCGGACGCCGCCGAGGTCGATGAGCCGCAGCTGCTCCTCGGACTGGATCACGTTGTCCGGCTTGAAGTCGCAGTACAGCAGGCCCTGCGCGTGCAGGTAGTCGAACGCGCGCAGCGCCTCCAGGCCGTAGGCGATGGCCTGCGCGAGCGGCAGGTGCTTCTCGCCGGGCTGCTGCGGCTGCCGCAGCAGGATGTCCTTGACCGACTCGCCGCCGACGTACTCCATGACGATGTAGCCGTCGCCGTCGTGCTGCACGAAGTTGTAGATCTTGACGATGTTGGGGTGCTCGACCTCGGCGAGGTAGGCCCGCTCGGCGGCCGCGGCGGCCATCGCGTCGGCGTCGCCGCTGTCCAGCAGGCCCTTCAGCACCACCCAGCGGTCGCTGACGTTGCGGTCCTTGGCCAGGTAGATCCAGCCGAGGCCGCCGTGCGCGAGGCAGCCCAGCACGTCGTACTGCCCGCCGACCAGGTCGCCGGGGCTGAGCTTCGGGGTGTAGGAGAAGCGGGTGCCGCACTTGGGGCAGAACCCCTCGGTGCGGCCGGGCCGGTCGCCGCGGCCCCGGCCGACGGGCTCGCCGCAGCTGCTGCAGTACCGCTTGGTCTCGGCGACCTGCGGGTCGCTCATCACCGCGCTGGAGGGGTCCCGGTAGGGGACGCGCGGCACCTCGACCAGCCCGGCGCCGAGCATGCCCCGGCGGCCGGACGAGCGCGACGACCCGGTGCGGGTGCTGCCCGTCCTGGTGCTGCCCGTGCGGGTGCTGCCGGTGCCGGCCGCCGCCACGAGGGAGGTGTGGGCGGGCGGCGAGCCGCAGACGTCGCAGTAACCGTCCATGATCGTCCCGCCGCAGCCGGCCTGGCCGCACGCGTCGTCGGGGCGCCGCTCCGCCGGACGGGGCGCGGGCACGGCCGGCGCCGCGCTCGCGGGCGGGCTGCCGCAGATGTCGCAGTAGCCGTCGACGATCGTCCCGCCGCAGCCCGGCTGCGCGCACGCGCCGGCCGCGGACGGCGGTGATGCGGACGGTGGTGGGGACGGGGCCGGGGTCGAGGGCGTGGCTGCCACGCCGCATAGGACGCAGTAGCCGCCGTCGACGGTTCCGCCGCAGCCCGGCTCGGTGCACTGGCTCATCGTTGCGCTCCCTTCGCCCGCGACATGATGGCCTGCTGGTATCCGGACAGCGACACGGTCGCCTTCCGCAGATCGCAGGGGGAGGTCCACAGCAGCTCGCGGGCCTGCTCGTAGATCCGGGCGAGTTCGGCGTCCTCGGCGTGGCCGAGCCGCGCGGCCTTCACCCGGTAGGCCTCCAGCCGGCCGCGCAGTTCCTCGCGGCGGTCCAGCAGCCCGCGGACCACGCCGGTGGTCTCGCGCGCACGCTCCAGCGCCGCCGCGGCGGCGCGCTCCAGGTCGGCGACCCGCTCGGCCAGCCGGTGCCAGCCGCCGCGCGGCGGCGCGCCGACGGCGGCGAGCCGGTCGGCGAGGACCGCCGCCGCCTCCGGCAGGTCGGGCAGCGCCGGCGAGGCGATCTTGACCAGCACCTCGGCGCGGACAGCGCGCGCCTCCGCCTCCGCGGCGCGCAGCCGCTCCAGGGCGGCGGCGATGCCGCGGATCCGGTCGGCGAAGCCGTCGCGCAGCCGCTCGGCCTCCGCCAGCCCGCGGCGCACCCCGGCGAGGCCGGTGCGGATCGCGTCGAGCCGCGCCGTGTCGGCCCGCCCGTCGCGCGCCAGCGCCAGCGGGTCGCCGCGCACCACGGCGGCGGCCGACTCCAGCTCCGCGCGCAGCCGGTCGAACTCCGGGTCGGTCCCGCCGAGGGACTCCAGCAGCTCCGCGGCGCCCCGCCGCTCCGCCTCGACCTCGGCGAGCCGGGACAGCAGCGTCGACCAGACCGCGTCCAGCGCCGCGACCGAGCGCGCGATCTCCTCGTACAGCGCCGTCATCCGGTCGACCGCCGCGCGCAGCGTGAGCCGCTCGCCGGACGGGACGGCCAGCAGCGTCCGCCGCTCCAGCGGCACCTCCCGGACCGGCAGCTCCACCGACGGCCCGGTGAGCAGCCGGGTCAGCTCCGCGAGCTGCGCCTGCCCCGGCCGGCCGTGGCGGGCCCGGAGGTCCTCGGCCGCGCCGACGGCGCGCCCGTACAGGTCGAACAGCGTCCACAGGGACGCGGCGCGGGACTGCACGTCCGCCTGGACGCGGCGCGTCTCCCCGGTCAGCGCGGCGCCCTCCAGCAGCTGGTACCCCTGGTGGGCCTCCAGTTCGAGCAGCGCGGCGCCGATCCGCTCGCGCTCGTCCCGCAGCCGCG
This sequence comes from Actinomadura sp. NAK00032, assembly GCF_013364275.1. Lineage (NCBI taxonomy): Bacteria > Bacillati > Actinomycetota > Actinomycetes > Streptosporangiales > Thermomonosporaceae > Actinomadura > Actinomadura sp. NAK00032. The sequence continues at coordinate 2,723,626 of NZ_CP054932.1, forward strand.
CCAGCGTCCGGTCGGCCTCCTCGCGGCTCAGTGGGGGGCCGGTCACGCGCGCGTCACTCAACGCCGCTCCGCGGTTGAGCCATGTTCGCCCCCGATTCCCCCGAATAGAGCACGTTGTGGAGCCTCAGTTTTCCGTATGCACGGCCGCCTTCTCAACCGGGCGGCGATCTTCGCCGCCGCTGCGTCACGCGACGCGATCCGGCCGTGCCCGAAGGCTCCAAAATGTCAGTGTTCGAACGTATGATCGAACCATGGCGAACGTTGCGACGCACCCCCAGACCGCGCCCACCGCCCAGCCCGCGCCCACCGCGCCGGCCCCGCTCACCGCGGCCGAGATCGCCGCCCTCGCGCTGTCCCTCGCGCACCTCGGCACCGGCCCGCAGGCCACGACCGCGCGCCGGGCCCTGCACACCCTCCTCGACGCCCCCCACGACGACGTCGTCACCACCACCCTCGCCACCCTCACCGCGCCCCTGGACGCCTCCACCTCCGACCGCGCCCGCGTGGTCGCCGCCGCGATCACCGACCACCGCGTCGTCCGGCTCTGCTACGGCGACGCCGGCGCCAACGTCACGATCCGCGAGGTCGAGCCCGTCACCTGCCTCGTCCACCGCGACCACTGGTACCTCGTCGGCTGGTGCCGGATGCGGCGCGGCGTCCGCGCCTTCCGGTTCGACCGGATCCTCGCCGTCGAGTCCACCGGCCTGCGCGCCCGCCCCCGCCGCGCCGACCGCTACCTCCCCTTCCAGCGCAAGGCGTCCTGAACCCCCGGGCGGCGGGCCCGCGCCCTCCCCCTGCCGCGCCCCGCCGCCCGGGCACCACCCCGACACCCCAGACCGGCTGCGGGGCCTTTCGCTCAGACGGTGACGGTGCGGTCCGCGGCGGCGGCCACCACGGCGGGGACGTCGCCGGTGCGGGTGTGGACGTCGCGCTGGAAGTGGGCGCCGTTGCCGCGCTCCAGCAGGGCCGGCAGCAGGCGGGTGACGGCGCCGAGGTCGCCGGCGCGGTCCAGGGCCGGGGCCACGTGGTCCAGCAGGGCGTCCACGACGGCGGTGGCGGGGGCCGCGCGGCCGGTGCACGGGTGGACGAGGTCGGCCCGCAGGCCCGACCGGCCGGCCCGCCACATCGCCAGGCGCATCAGGTCGGCCCGCACCGGGGCGGGCGGCTCGCCGCGGCGCCAGGCGCGGGCGGCGGTGTCGACCAGCGCCCGGACGAACGCGGCGATCAGCACGGCGTCGTCGGCGTCCAGGCAGACGTCCGGCACCCGGACCTCCACGGTCGGGTAGTGCCGCGAGAGTCGGGCGTCGAAGTAGACCATGCCCTCGTCGACGAGGGCGCCGGTGGCGAGCAGCGCGTCGACGGTGGCGCGGTAGGCGGCGGCGGAGCCGAACAGCTCGGTGGGGCCGCTGGACGGCCACCGGCTCCACACCTGGTGCCGCCAGCTGTCGTAGCCGGTGTCGGTGCCCTGCCAGAACGGCGAGTTGCCGCTGAGCGCGAGCAGCGGCGGCAGCCACGGCCGGATCCGGTCCAGCACGGCGACGCCCTCCTCGGGGGAGTCGATGCCCACGTGCACGTGGCAGCCGCAGGTGAGCTGCTCGCCGGCGGCGGGCCCGTAGGCGTCCAGCATCCGCAGGTAGCGGTGCGACGGGGTGGGCGAGGGCCGGACGCTGACCGGCGAGGTGGCGAGGGCGGCGATCGCGACGCCGACCCCGGCCGCCGACTTGGCCGCCGCGAGCCGCGCCGTCCGCACGTGCTCGGACAGCTCGCCGAGCGACGTGCAGACCGGCGTCGCGGTCTCCAGCTGCTCGCGCTGCAGCTCGGTCTCCAGCGACTTCGACCGCCGCCCGCCGGTCAGGAACAGCTCGTCGTGCCGCCGGGCGTAGCGGATGACGGAACCGGAGGCTGCCTGCGGCGCACCGCTCGCCGGGTCGACGAGGAGCAGCTCCTCCTCCACCCCGAACGTGCGCGGACCCGTGTGCACTGTCACCAGGATGTCCTTCCCGGGAGTGCACGGTTGTACGTCCCCGGAGGGGATCCTCCTGGTCGCAGGTCCGTGCCTAAAATGCGCCCCGCACTTGACCTGACGCGTGGTCGAAAGTTGGTGGTATGTCCTATCTCGTCGGCCAGTGGGGCCTCGGCGCCGTCGGCACGCGGACGCTCCGGGCCCTGATCGAGCACCCCGACCTCGAACTCGCCGGCGTCGTGTCGGACGATCCCCGCCATGCCGGGATGGACGCCGCCGAACTGGCCGGAACCGGACGCTCATTGGGGGTGCCGGTCACCGCCGACCCCGCCGGCCTCCTGGCCCGGCGGCCCCGGGTCGTCTGCTTCACCGGAGGCTCCGCCGGTGACCTGTGCCGCGTGCTGGCGGCGGGCGCCGGCGTGGTCACGCACGTCCTGCCCGCGCTGGTGGACCCGCCGTCCGCCGATCCCGCGCTGGTCCGGCGGCTCCGCGCGGCGTGCGCCACCGGCGGCGCCGGCTGCCTCGCGGTGGCCCCCGGACCGGTGCACGACGTGCTGCCGCTGCTGCTCAGCGGCGGCTGCCGGCGCATCGAGTCGGTCACGATCACCGAGTTCCGGGGCGCGGCCGGCGCGCGGGCGGGGTTCGGCGAGCCGATCGGGCGCCGCCCGCCGGTCGTGCGGCCGGGCGCGCCGGCGCGGCGCTGGGGCCCGGTCGTGCGGCTCCTGGCCCGGCACCTCGCCGTCCCGCTGGACGACCTGGCCGAGGCCTACGAGACCTGCCCGGCGCCCGAGGCGATCGACGTGCCGGGCGGCCCGATCGCGAAGGGCGCCCTGGCCGGCCTGCGGTTCCAGGTGTCGGGGGTGCTGCGCGGCCGGGCCGTGATCACGGTGGAGCGCGTGCTGCGGGCGCGCCCGGACCTCGCCCCGCACTGGCCCGCCCCGCCGCCGGGCGCGGCGCGCGGCCACCGCGTCGAGATCGCGGGCGAGCCCGCCGTGCGGCTGGACCTCGCCGGCGCCGACGGCGCCGACGCCACGGCGCTGCGCATGGTGAACGCCGTCCGGGCGGTCGCCGAGGCGCCGCCCGGCCTGCACACGCCGCTCACCCTGCCGCTGTTCACCGGGCGCCGGCTGCTCCGCTGAGCCAGCCGGCGAGCAGCGTCCCCGTCTCCTGCGGGCGGTCGACGTAGAGCATGTGCCCGGCGTCGATCTCGCTGATGGCGAGCCGCGGGCCGAGCGCGGCGCGGCAGTCCACCACGAACTCGGGGCGGACGAGGTCGGCCCGCGCCGCGATGACCAGGTGGGTGGGCGTGTCCGGCGGCGGCGTCAGGTGGGGCCGGGCCATCTCCGAGTACGCCGTCACCACCGCCGCCGGCTCGAACCGCCAGCGCAGCCGCCCGTCCGGGGTGGGTTCGAGGTGCTCGGCGACCTCCTCGTCCACGGCATCGGGCGGCGACTGCGACCAGCGCGCCGCCCGGTCGGCGCGGGCCTGCGCGACGTCGCCGAACGACACCGGGGCCAGGTAGCCGCGGGCCTGCCGGGCCGCCTCGCCCGGCGCCAGCCCGATCGCCGGGTCGAGCAGCAGCAGCCGCCGGACCCGGCGCGGCGCGGTCCGCGCCAGGTGCAGCGCGATCATCCCGCCGTAGGAGTGCCCGACGAGGTCGGCCCGCTCGAGGCCCTCCGCGTCCAGCAGGGCCAGGACGTCCGCCACGTGCCGCTCGACCGTCCAGGGCGGCTCGTACGGCGACCGGCCGTGCCCGCGCAGGTCGGGCGCCAGGACGTACCGGTCGGCGAGGTGGGCCTCCGCCGTCCGCCGCCACCGCGCCCCGTGGCCCGCGACACCGTGCAGCAGCACGACGGGCGCTCCCGCCGGGTCTCCATATCGATGCACATGCAACGCCGCGTCCGTCATGCAGTGAAGCGTATGCGCGAGCGGGACGACCCGGACGTCCTTCACCGGCCAAGCGGCACCGGTCAGGGACGCTCCCACCGCACCGAGCTCAGCGCCAGCAGCGCGACGTGGAACGACACGCAGGACTCCACGTCGTCGAGATCGGCGTCGAGGACCCGCTCGATGCGCCGCAGCCGCTCGTAGAAGGCGGGACGGGACAGATGGGCCTGCTGCGCGGCGACGGCCTTGTTGCGCCCCGATCCGAGGTACAGCTCCAGGATCCGGGTGAGGTCGCTGCCGCGCTGGGCGTCGTACTCCAGCAGCGGCCCCAGCTCGCGCTCGACGAACGTCTGGACGCGGGCGTCGTCGCGGAGCAGGTGCAGCAGGCCGCGCAGGCGCAGGTCGGGGAGGCGGTAGAACGGCCGGGCGCCGGAGCCGCGGGCCGCGACGCCCGCGACCTGCTCGGCCTCCAGGAAGGAGCGGCGCACGTCGGCGATCGTCTCCACCACCGACCCGGCCGCCAGCACCGTGTCCGCGGACCGCCTGCGGACGCCGGCGGCGACCTCGGTGAGCGCCGTCTCCACGTCCGCGCGGGCGGGCAGCGAGGCGAGCACGCCGACGCGGGCGTGCGGGCCGCCCTCGTCCAGCACGCCGACGAGCGCGGCGAGCCGGGCGTCCCGGCAGGCCGCGGCGGCCGTCTCGGCGAGCGCGGACAGCTCCCCGGCCGGCGGCGCGGGCGTGCCGGGGCCGCGGTGCCGGAGCACCACCCCGAGCAGCCGGCGGCCGGACAGCGGGACGCCGAGCGCGCGGGCGCGGGCGGCGGCCTCCTGCGGGTCGGAGTAGGCGTGCGCGAGGATCCGGGCGATGATCGTGCCGTGCGCCTGCCGCTCGACGCTCTCGGCGTGCCGGTCCAGCAGCCGGCCGAGCGCGAGCGTGGTGGCGGCACGCTCGACCAGCACGGTGTCGCGCGGCGACGGCGGCGCGCCGAGGTCGACGATCAGCCGCCCCCAGTCCTCGCCGCGCGCGCCGACCATCGTGACCAGCCAGCCGGACGCCGGGTCGTAGCCGGTGCGGCGGCCGGGCCGGACGGCCCGCGAGCGGGTCTCCCACGCCGACAGCAGCTCGGCCGGGTCGGCGCCGCCGGCGTCGGCGGCGAGCACCTGGTGGGCGAGGTTCTCCAGCACGACCGGGTGCCCGCCGAGCGCGGCGACCTGCCGGACGACCTCCTCGGTGGAGGCGCCCTCCACCGACAGCCGCGTGAAGATCTCGTGCAGCCGCTCGGAGGCGCGCAGCTCGGCGAACTGCTCCCGGACGATCCGCGCGTGCACCGCCTCGGTGATGTCCACGAACGCGGGCTCGTGCGCGAGGACGATCACCGGGAGGCCGTGGTCCTCGGCGGCGGCGGTCAGCGCGGGCGGCAGCACGGTGGCGTAGCGCCGGCCCAGCTCGATCATCAGCCCGCTGACCCCGACCTCGGCGAGGTCGGCGATGTAGGCGCGCAGCCGCTCCGGCTCGTCCGGCAGCGCGATCCCGGTCGTCAGCACCAGCTCGCCGCCGTGCAGCAGGTGCGCGATGTCGGTGACCTCGGCGACGTGCACCCACCGGACGCGGTTGGTCGTGCGGTCCGCGCCCGCGACGACCCGCGGCTGGCCGCGGCGCACCGCGTCGAGCTGGAGGACGTCGTCGACGGTGGGCAGCATCGCCGCATGATATCCGGCACCCTGTCAGCTCGGCCGGGCACATCGTTACAGGTTGTCAGCCACTGGCAGACCGTCAACCGGTCGCGCCCGGACCCGACACTCTGCGGGTGGCCCGGACGGTGCGCGCGGCCGAGACTTGTGCCATGTCGGAACACGCGAACCTGCTCCGGCGCCACAGGGCGGTCATGCCGTCGTGGATGGCGCTCAACTACTCGGACCCCATCGAGATCGTCGGCGGCAAGGGTGCCCGCGTGACCGACGCCGAGGGGAACGGCTACCTCGACTTCTTCACCGGCATCCTGACGAACATGCTCGGCTACGACGTCCCCGAGGTGCGGGACGCGGTGGAGCGGCAGCTCGCCACCGGCGTCGTGCACACCTCCACCGCCTACCTGCTGCGCGGCCAGGTCGAGCTGGCCGAGAAGATCGCCCGGCTGTCCGGCATCCCGGACGCGAAGGTGTTCTTCGCCAACTCCGGGACGGAGGCCAACGAGACGGCGCTGCTGCTGGCCGCCTACGCGCGGCGCGGCGGCCAGGTCCTCGCGATGCGGCAGAGCTACCACGGCCGGTCGTTCGCGGCGGCGGGCGTCACCGGCAACCGGGCCTGGCGGAACCTGTCGTTCTCGCCGCTGGACGTCCACTTCCTGCACGGCGCCGACCGGCACCTCCCGCAGTTCGCCGGCATGTCCGACGCGCAGTACATCGACGCCTGTACGGCGGACCTGCGGCACGTGCTCGCCACCGCGACGGGCGGGGACGTCGCCGCGCTCATCGCCGAGCCGGTCCAGGGCGTCGGCGGCTTCACGATGCCGCCGGACGGCCTGTTCGCCGCCTACAAGAGCGTCTTGGACGAGTACGGGATCCTGTTCATCTCCGACGAGGTGCAGACCGGGTGGGGACGGACGGGCGAGAGCTTCTGGGGCATCGGGAACCACGGCGTCACCCCGGACATGATGACGTTCGCCAAGGGGCTCGGGAACGGCTTCGCGATCGGCGGCGTCGTCGCGCGCGGCGACCTGATGGACGCGCTGCCCGCGCTCGGCATCTCCACGTTCGGCGGCAACCCGGTCTCGACGGCGGCCGCGAACGCGACGCTCGGCTACGTCCTCGACCACGGCCTCCAGGCGAACGCGGCGCGGCAGGGCGCGACGCTCATCGGCGGGCTGCGCCGCGCCGCCGGGCGGCTGCCGGTCGTCCGGGACGTGCGGGGCAAGGGCCTGATGTTCGCGGTCGAGCTGGCCGACCCGCGCACCGGCGAGCCGAGCCCGCCGCTCGCCGCCGCGCTGATGGAGGCGGCCCGCGCGCGGGGCCTGCTGATCGGCAAGGGCGGGCTGTACGGCAACGTGGTGCGCATGGCGCCGCCGATGACCCTGACCGACGCCGAGGCGGCCGAGGGCCTCGGCGTGCTGATCGCGTCCCTGGAAGCCGTCCAAGAGGAAGCCGCGTCATGAGCGACAAGCACGTCACGCACTGGATCGGCGGCAAGCCGTTCGGCGGGGAGGCCGCGCGGCGCGGCGACCTCTACGAGCCCGCGTCGGGACGCCTCGCCGGGACGGTCGACTTCGCCGGGCGGGACGAGGTGGACGCGGCCGTGGCCGCGGCCACGGCGGCGTTCCCCGGCTGGCGCGACGCCTCGCTCTCCCAGCGCGCCCGGGTGCTGTTCCGGTTCCGCGAGCTGGTCGCGGCGCACCGGGACGAGCTGGCCCGGCTGATCTCCGCCGAGCACGGCAAGGTGGTCTCGGACGCGGCCGGCGAGGTGGCCCGCGGGCTGGAGGTCGTCGAGTTCGCCTGCGGCATCCCGCACCTGCTCAAGGGCGGGTTCTCCGAGAACGTCTCGACGCGGGTGGACGCGTACTCGATCCTGCAGCCGCTCGGCGTGGCCGCCGGGATCACCCCGTTCAACTTCCCGGCGATGGTGCCGATGTGGATGTTCCCGGTGGCGATCGCGTGCGGGAACACGTTCGTGCTGAAGCCGTCGGAGAAGGACCCGTCGGCGTCGGTCCGGCTGGCCGAGCTGTGGGCCGAGGCGGGGCTGCCGGACGGGGTGTTCAACGTCGTCCACGGCGACAAGGCCGCGGTGGACGGGCTGCTGCGCCACCCCGACGTGAAGGCGGTCAGCTTCGTCGGCTCGACCCCGATCGCCCGGTCCGTCTACGCCGTGGCGGCGGCGAACGGCAAGCGGGTGCAGGCGCTCGGCGGCGCCAAGAACCACATGCTGGTGCTGCCGGACGCCGACCTCGACCTGGCCGCGGACGCCGCCGTGTCCGCCGGGTTCGGGTCGGCGGGGGAGCGGTGCATGGCGATCTCCGTCGTGGTCGCCGTGGACCCGGTCGGCGACGAGCTGCTGGCCCGGATCAGGGAGCGGGTCGCCGGCCTCAAGGTCGGCCCGGGAGACCATCCGGAGGCGGAGATGGGCCCGCTGGTCACCCGCGCGCACCGCGACAACGTGGCCTCCTACCTGGACTCCGGCGTCGCGCAGGGCGCCGTCCTCGCGATCGACGGGCGCGACCCGGACGTCCTCGGCGGCGCGGGCGACGGGTTCTGGCTCGGGCCGAGCGTCCTCGACCGCGTCACCCCCGAGATGGACGCCTACCGGGACGAGATCTTCGGCCCGGTGCTGGCGGTCGTGCGGGCGGGCTCCTACGACGCGGCGATGGAGCTGATCTCCGCCAACCCGTACGGCAACGGCACCGCGATCTTCACCAACGACGGCGGCGCGGCGCGCCGCTTCCAGAACGAGGTGGAGGTCGGCATGGTCGGCGTGAACGTGCCGATCCCGGTGCCGATGGCGTACTACTCCTTCGGCGGCTGGAAGGACTCGCTGTTCGGCGACAGCCACGCCCACGGCATGGAGGGCGTGCACTTCTACACGCGTACGAAGGCCGTCACCGCGCGGTGGCTCGATCCGTCCCATGGCGGAGTGAACCTCGGTTTCCCCACCAACGGGTGACATATCGGACGTACGGCCGGCCGCCCCCGGGCGCCGGCCGTACGTCCGCGCAGGCCGGCGGCCGTTTGGGAGTTTCCCACCGGCCGCCTTCGCCGTCGTTAATTTCCGCCGCCCGCGGCGGGACGAATAATGCCGACATCCGTTGACGCGCTCTGTGTCCGGCGACACAATCGCACTGTCTCAATTAATTGAGGCGGAATTGAAAGTCAGGGTAGGCAGTCAAGGGAGTCGCGCCATGGCCGCAGGCGACCACGCAGCAGAGGTGGACGCGCTCGGACGGCGATTTCCGGGCTGGACCATTTGGTTCGGCCCGAGCACCGGGCACTGGTGGGCACTGCCGCCCCGCGACCGCGACGTCGGCGACTTCCTGGAGGCCGACACCCCGCAGCGGCTCATCGCACGGATCGAGGTGGTCACCCGGGCCGCGCGAAGGCGGCCGCCGGCCCGCGGGCCGGCTCGCCGGCAGCACGACCAGCAGCACGACCAGCAGCACGACGGCGGCCCTCGGCGGCCGTCCCGCGACCCCCGGCAGGACGTGCGGCGTCCCTCGAACCTCCTCCGTCTCGAGGGCGTCACACCGCCGCACTCCGGCCGGGTACCGGTGATCGCGTGGCCGGGCAGCACCGCACGGTGATCCGCTGTTCCCCACCCTCGCCGCGCACGCCGGTGCCGCCGCGGTCCCGGTCCGGACGGCAGCCCGCGCCATACCCCTCTCCGGCAACCTCCGTGTATGGCGCGGACGCCAGCACCCGCCGTCCGCCGGGGCCCCGGCGGTTTCACCGTTAAGGGCCCGTCCGGAATTCCGCACATAATGGTGCGGCAATGGTCAGGTATTTCTTACCTCCAAGAAACGTCCGGACCGAACGTCCGAGTCGCGATCTTCGGTAATTGCCCGCCGCGGCGGCGCGCACCGGCGGAAATTCCGGCGCGGACCGGCGATCGGATCGTGCGGGGCCGCCGGGACCGGACGGAATGGCGGTGCGGCCGGTCCGGTGGCGCCCGCGCGCGGCGGGTGCGGGCCGTCCCGCCGGGCCGGAGGCGCTACGCTGCGCCGATGGGCCTCACGAGGGGGAGGGCCCTGGGCACGGATCGGGAGCGACATGCGGCGGACGGCCACGGCACGGGTCACGGCGGCACGGGCGAGGGTGGCACGGGTCCGGGCGGCCCGCACGAAGGTCGCGGTGGCCCTGCTCGGCACCGCCGCCGTCGCCGCCGCGGGCCTCGCGGGCTGCAGCGGCGACGGGCCGAAGGAGCCGGTCGGCGCCGCCAAGGTGGCCAGCACCCTGGGGCCGGGCGAGGGCATGCTCAACCTCGTCACGCTGCCCGGCTCCATCGAGAGCGGCCGGACCGACCCGCGCGTCGACTGGGTCACCCCGTTCCAGGAGCGCACCGGCTGCAAGGTCGGCCTGAAGGTCGCCGCCACGCCCGAGGAGATGGCCGGGCTCATGCGCGACAAGGACCGCCGCTACGACGGCGTCGCGGCGCCGCCGGAGGTCGCCGGCCAGTTGATCGCCGAGAACCAGGTCGCCCCCGTCAACACCGACCTGGTGGACGGCTACAAGAAGCTGGAACCGAAGCTGCGCGGGCTGCTGGAGCGGGACGGCAAGCACTACGGCATCCCGTACGTGTGGGGCTCCAACCTGCTCATGTACGACACCCGGACCGTCCCGCCGCCGGCGAGCTGGGCCGCCGTCTTCGACCCCGGCCAGGCCCGCCGCTACTCCGGCAAGATCGTCATGCGCGACAGCCCGCTCGCCATCGCCGAGGCCGCGCTCTACCTCAAGGGCGCCGAGCGCAAGCTGAAGATCCGCGATCCCTACTCGCTGACGCCCAAGCAGCTCGCCGCCGCCGGCCGGGTGCTGGCGAAGCAGCGCCCGCACGTCGGGGAGTACTGGGAGATCCCCGCCGACGCGGTGAGCGCGTTCGCGGGCGGGCGCGCGGTGCTGGGCCAGGCGTGGCCCTACCAGGTGGACGTGCTGAACCGCGCCGGGCGGCCCGTCCGGGGCGTCATCCCGGCCGAGGGCGTGACCGGCTGGATGGACGCCTGGATGATCGGCGCCCGCGTCCAGCACCCGAACTGCATGTACCAGTGGCTGCAGTGGACGGCGTCGCCGGACGTGCAGCAGCAGGTCGCCGAGTGGACCGGCGTCGCCCCCGCCAACCCGCAGGCGTGCTCGGGCGACCGGCTCAGGTCCGGCTTCTGCGCGGCCTACCACGTCGGCGACCGCGACTACCTGGACGACATCCTCTTCGCGCACGCGCCGTCGAAGGCGTGCGGCGGCGAGTCGGAGAAGAACGACTGCACGGACTACGCGCAGTGGCGCCGGACCTGGATCGAGGCGACGCGGCCGCAGGCCGCCGAACCGCAGGCCAAGCCCTAGGCCGGCCCGCGGTCCGCGGTGCTAGGGGTCTCCCCGGCGCGTCCGGCCGCCCCCAGCCGGACGCGCCTGCGGGGTGGTCCCGGACTTCCCCCCGAACGCCCGGGTCACCCTTCTCCCTGGAGAGACCTCCACGACGACGGACGCGAGGCCCGCCGCCCGCGCCGGCGCCGGCTCCCCGACCGGCCGTCCGGCGTCCGTGCGCGGCTCCCGTGGGCCCCGCCGCGGGCGGGGTGCCGGCGGGGCGGGTGCGCAGTCATCGCACGCGAACACCCCGGTCGAGTCCGGCAGGCGGCCGACGCGGACGCGCGGCCGGGGCCATCTCTTGCGGCAGACGACGCAGGCGTCGCCCAGGAGCTGGGCTGCGGTCAGCCCGTCCGGGTCGATCGTCGGCTCGCCTGTCTGGCCCATGTCCCATCCCCCTGGAGGGAGTCGCCTTCACGTGCCTTCCTTTATAGGCCGGGACGAGTGTTGCCACTGTTACCGAACGTGAAAAGAGCGGCAAAGCCTACCCGGGCCCGCCCGTGTCGCCCGCCCGCCGGAGATCGGACGGGCTATGCGCGCCGAGGGACGGCCGCGAGCCGCCCGATCGGGGGCTTTGCAGACCAGGCCTATGCGCGCACCGGTCGGGCGCTTTGTTGTTGGTTGGCGGTCTTGTGAGTACAAAGGAGACATGTCGGCACGGAACGGCGCAGCTTCGCCCGTCCGGCCGCGCGGGCCCGGTACCGCACGGGAGCGTGCGGGGACGCGCACCGCCATGCGCGATTCCATTCTCGGCACCGCCGCGCTCGCCGCCCCGCCGGTGGCCGCCGTGCTGCGCCTTCTCGGCACCGGCCGCAAGCGCGTGCTGGTGGGCGTCATGGGCCCGCTCGCCGGCTGCGCGGCCGTGCTGGCCGTGGCAGGCGCCCGCCGCGCCGCCGCGCGTGCGCTGCGCCCGGTGCGGCGGCTCCACCGGGAGCTGGCCGACCTCCCCGCCACCGAGCCGGGCGGCCGCGTCGCGGTGCCCGCCACCGGCGGCGACGTCGCACGGCTGGCCGGCCGGATCAACATGCTGCTCGACCGGCTGGAGACCTCGGCCGCGCAGCGGCGCGCCTTCATCGCCGACGCCTCGCACGAGCTGCGCACCCCGCTCGCGGGCCTGCGGACCAGCGTCGAGCTGGCGCTGGGGGACCCGGAGGACGCCGAGGTCCGCGACATGCTGCAGCACGCCCTGGACGACGTCGACCGGCTGCACCGCATCGTCGAGGACCTCTTCGTCCTCGCCCGGCTCGACTCCGGCGACCTGCCCGCGCGGGAGCGCCTGGACCTCGGCGTGCTGGTGGAGCGGCTGGTCGCCCGGCGGTCCCCGGCCGTGCCGGTGACCGTCAAGGCGGAGCCGGGCATCGAGGTGATGGGCAACCGGTCGCGGCTCGACCGCGCCCTCGGCAACCTGCTCACCAACGCCGAGCGGTACGCCGCCGGGCGGATCGAGGTGGTGGCCCGCGCCGTCGGCGAGGAGGCGGTCGTCGAGGTGCACGACGACGGCCCCGGCATCCCGCTCGACGACCGCGACCGGGTCTTCGAGCGCTTCGCCCGGCTCGACGCGGCGCGCAGCCGGGACAAGGGCGGCAGCGGCCTCGGGCTCCCGATCGCGCGGCAGATCGCCGTCGCCCACGGCGGCGGCCTGTACGTCGCCGACGGCGCCTACGGCGCCCGCCTCGTCCTCCGGCTGCCGCTCGCCCGCTGATCGGGGCGGAGACGGTCGCAGCCCGGCGGAAGGCGACCCCCGGCGCGCCGCGCCTACGGCGCGGGGGAGACCTGAGCGGGCCGGTGCCGGAGAATGGAGCGGTGATGTCTCCCTCAAGCACCGGCACCTCAAGCACCGGCACCTCCGGCGGCGCGGCCGCCCGCGAGGTCGTCGTCCTCGGCTCCACCGGTTCGATCGGCACCCAGGCGCTGGACGTGGTCCGCCGCAATCCCGGCAGGTTCCGGGTGACCGGGCTCGCGGCCGGCGGCGGGCGGGTGGAGCTGCTCGCCGCCCAGGCGCTGGAGTTCCGGCCCGAGATCGTCGCGGTCGCCCGCGCGTCCGCCGCCCAGGACCTGCAGCTCGCGTTCTACGCCGAGGCCAAGCGGCGCGGCTACGCCTCCGGCGACTTCGCCATCCCGAAGATCGTCGCGGGGCCGGACGCGGTCGCCGAGGTCGCCGCCTGGCGGTGCGAGGTGGTGCTGAACGGGGTGACCGGCGCGCTCGGCCTCGCCTCGACGCTCGCCGCGCTGGACGCCGGCCGGACGCTCGCCCTCGCCAACAAGGAGTCGCTCATCATGGGCGGCCCGCTGGTCAAGGAGCGGGCGCGGCCGGGGCAGATCGTCCCGGTCGACTCCGAGCACTCGGCGCTCGCCCAGTGCCTGCGCGGCGGGCGCGCGGACGAGGTGCGGCGGCTCGTGCTGACCGCGAGCGGCGGCCCCTTCCGCGGCCGGAGCCGCGCCGAGCTCGGCGACGTCACGCCCGAGCAGGCGCTGAACCACCCGACGTGGAACATGGGCCCCGTCGTCACCATCAACTCCGCGACCCTGATCAACAAGGGGCTGGAGGTCATCGAGGCGCACCTGCTGTTCGACGTCCCGATGGACCGGATCGAGGTCATGGTCCACCCGCAGTCGGTCATCCACTCGATGGTCGAGTTCACCGACGGCGCGACGCTCGCGCAGGCGAGCCCGCCCGACATGCGGCTGCCGATCGCGCTCGGCATCGACTGGCCGGGCCGCGTCCCGGACGCCGCGCCCGGCCTCGACTGGACGGCGGCGCACACCTGGGAGCTGTTCCCGCTCGACGACGAGGCGTTCCCCTCCGTCGCGCTGGCGCGGCACGCCGGTGAGCTGGGCGGGACCGTGCCGGCCGTTTACAACGCCGCGAACGAGGAATGTGTGGACGCGTTCCGCGCGGGACGGCTCCCGTTCCTCGGGATAGTCGACACCGTCGCGCGGGTAGTGCAGGAGCACGGTTCGGGCACGCCCGGGGACCTCACGCTGGACGACGTCCTCGCGGCCGACGGGTGGGCCCGCGCCAGGAGCAGGGAACTGACCGGAACCGACTGACCCGGGGACCCCGGGCACGAGCCCGAGGGGACCCGGATGGCCTTCTTCCTCGGCGCGGCGGCGTTCGTCGTCGCGCTGCTGGCATCGGTGATGCTCCACGAGGGCGGGCACCTGCTCACCGCCAAGCGGTTCGGGATGAAGGCCACCCAGTACTTCGTCGGCTTCGGGCCGACGCTGTGGTCCACCCGCCGCGGCGAGACCGAGTACGGGGTGAAGGCGATCCCGCTCGGCGGCTTCGTCAAGATCGTCGGCTACACGCCGCTGGAGGAGATCGACGCCGCCGACCGGGACCGCGCGTTCTACCGGCAGCCCGCCGGGCGGCGCGCGGTCGTCATCGGGGCGGGCGTCGTCGCCAACTTCGTGTTCGCGTTCGTGCTGCTGATGGCGATGGCCATGACGATCGGCGAGCCGCGCCCCGGCACGGTGACCAGCACGGTCGACGAGGTCACCTCCTGCGTCCCGGCCACGATGCGCGGCGGCTGCGGCGACGGCCGGCCGCCCTCGCCGGCGGAGCGGGCCGGGCTGCGGGCGGGGGACAAGGTCGTCGCGTTCAACGGCGCGCCGGTCTCCGACTGGGACGACCTCACCGCGGCGATCGGGAAGGCAAGGCCGGGGGAGACGGTGAAGGTGACCGTCCAGCGGCCGGGCGCGAGCGGGCCGGTGACGCTGCCGGTCACGCTCGCCGACGTGGGCGGCGAGCCGTTCGTCGGCGTCTCCGCGAAGATCGCGGGCGGCGGGTACGACCGGGCCGGGCCGGTGGACGCGGCGGTGTTCGCCGGGCGCGGCATCGGCCGGACGGTCGAGGGCATCGGCAAGGTCGCGGCGGACCTGCCGAGCGCGATCCCGCGGCTGTTCTCGCCGGAGCGGGAGAGCTCGCCCGGCGGCCAGGTCGGCAGCGTGGTCGGCGCGACCGAGGTGTCGGGCCAGATCTTCTCCTCCGACGACACGGCCCGCGACAAGGTCGCGCTGTTCCTGTCGCTGGTCGTCTCGGTGAACATCTTCCTCGGCGCGCTGAACGTCCTGCCGCTGCTGCCGCTGGACGGCGGGCACCTCGCCGTCGTCGCCTACGAGCGGGCCCGGGCGGGCGTCAACCGCGTCCGCGGACGGCCCGACCCGGGCACGGTCGACATGACCCGGCTGCTGCCGCTGACGTATCTGGCGGTGCTGCTGCTGGTGGGGTTCGGGGTGCTGCTGATCCTCGCCGACCTGGTCAACCCGCTCCGGCTACCGGAGTGACACGCGATGTTCACGAAGAGTGGCCGGATGGGCACACTCTTCGATACCGGGCGGCGTCATGTCCGCCGCCCGGGGCGCTTAGGCTTTGTACGGGGCCGCAAGTCAGAGGAGAGGGATGAGCGTTTCACTGGGAATGCCTAATGTCCGCGGCGAGGGCGACGGGCCTGGGGCGCAGGGTCCGAGCACGCCCCGCCGCAAGTCCCGGCAGATCATGGTCGGGAGCGTTCCGGTCGGGGGCGACGCGCCGGTGTCGGTGCAGTCCATGACCACCACCCTCACCGCCGACGTGAACGCCACGCTCCAGCAGATCGCGGAGCTGACCGCGTCCGGGTGCCAGATCGTGCGGGTCGCGGTGCCGTCGCAGGACGACGCCGACGCGCTGCCGGCGATCGCCCGCAAGTCGCCGATCCCCGTCATCGCCGACATCCACTTCCAGCCCAAGTACGTGTTCGCCGCGATCGACGCGGGCTGCGCGGCCGTCCGGGTGAACCCGGGCAACATCAAGAAGTTCGACGACAAGGTCGGCGAGATCGCGCGCGCCGCCGCGGACGCGGGCGTGCCGATCCGGATCGGCGTGAACGCCGGCTCGCTCGACAAGCGGCTGCTGGAGAAGTACGGCAAGGCCACCCCCGAGGCGCTGGTCGAGTCGGCGCTGTGGGAGTGCTCGCTGTTCGAGGAGCACGGTTTCCGCGACATCAAGATCTCGGTCAAGCACAACGACCCGGTCGTGATGATCGACGCCTACCGGCGGCTGGCCGCGGCCTGCGACTACCCGCTGCACCTCGGCGTGACCGAGGCGGGCCCGGCGTTCCAGGGCACGATCAAGTCGGCGGTGGCGTTCGGCGCGCTGCTGGCCGAGGGGATCGGCGACACGATCCGGGTGTCGCTGTCGGCGCCGCCGGTCGAGGAGGTCAAGGTCGGCACGGCGATCCTGGAGTCGCTCGGGCTGCGGCAGCGCGGCCTGGAGATCGTGTCGTGCCCGTCCTGCGGGCGCGCGCAGGTGGACGTCTACACCCTCGCCGAGCAGGTCACCGCCGGCCTGAAGGACTTCCCCGTCCCGCTGCGCGTCGCGGTGATGGGCTGCGTGGTGAACGGGCCCGGCGAGGCCCGCGAGGCCGACCTCGGCGTCGCGTCCGGCAACGGCAAGGGCCAGATCTTCGTCAAGGGCCAGGTCGTCAAGACCGTCCCCGAGGCGCAGATCGTCGAGACCCTCATCGAGGAGGCCATGCGCATCGCCGACGGCATGGGCATCGAGATCGGCGAGGACGGCTCGGTGACCGGGCCGGGCGCCGAGGTGGTCGTCGGCTGATCCGGCTGGTCGCCGGCCGATCCGGCACGAGCGCGAACTGGGCCCCGGGTGCGAACCCGGGGCCTTTCGCTTGCGCGGAGACGACCGAGGTTGTCACAGAGTTCCGCTGATCTTGTCACGATTCGGCATCCACTCCTGAGGGGCCCTGTCGAGGCTCGCGGCAAAGACGCCAGAATCACCTGTCTTTTACCCGTATGTCTGACTCAACCGGAGTCAGCACGTTAGGGGGATATGTGAAGAGGATCGTTGTCGTGGCCGCGGTGGCCGGGCTCGGTCTCACCGGCGTGGGCGCCACAAGCGCGCAGGCCGCGGGCCCCTCCGCCGGAACGGCCGGAGCCTTCAACCCCGCCGCGGCGCGGTGGCACGCCTGCCCCGCGGACTTCGTCCAGACGGTGCACGATCTCTACGACGGCCTGTACCCGGTCTCGAAGATCGTGCAGTGCGCGGAGCTCCAGGTGCCGCTCGACTACGCCAAGCCGCACGGCACGAAGATCACCCTCCAGCTCACGAAGACGCCGCACACCGGCGAGGGCGCCGCCAAGGGCGACATCATCGTCAACCCGGGCGGCCCGGGCGGCGGCGGCGCGCTCTTCGGGCCGCGGGTGTTCGCCCAGAACTCCGCGCCGATGCGCGACGCCTACAACGTCATCGGGTTCGACCCGCGCGGCGTCGGGATGAGCGTCCCGGCCGTCAAGTGCGACCCGACGTGGGCGAACGCGCCGCGTCCGGACTACGGCACCGGCGACTGGAGGTCGGTCTCCACCTGGCTGCGCAAGTCCAAGGGCTACGCCGAGGACTGCGCGCGCAACGACAAGATCGGACTGTTGAACCACGTCAAGACGATCGACTCGGTCAACGACATCGAGTCGATCCGCAAGGCGCTGGGCAACGACAAGATCGACTACTACGGCGCCTCGTACGGCACGTACCTCGGGTCGGCCTACGCCACCATGTACCCGCGGAACGTCGACCGGATGGTGCTGGACGGCAACGTCGGCCCGTCGGACGTCTGGTACGACGCCAACCTCAAGCAGGACGTCGCGTTCGACAAGAACATCGACTACTACTTCGGCTGGATCGCCAAGTACGACTCGGTGTACCACCTGGGCACGACCCAGCGGCGCGTGCGCGACTTCTTCTACCGCCTGCGCGCCAAGCTCAAGCACAAGCCGGTCTACTACACCGACCAGGACAGCGGGCAGACCCTCGCCGTCGGGCCGGACGAGCTGACCGACGTCATCCTGAACGCCGGCTACCGCCGCAGCCAGGCCATCTGGCACGGGTACGCCGCCGGTCTCGCCGCCTACAAGACCGGCGACACCGCCACGTTCGCCGGGACGTTCGGCGCCCCGACGACCGGCGAGTCCGACGACAACGGCACCGCGATGTACCTCGCCACCGAGTGCACGGACGTCCAGTGGCCGACGAGCTGGGCCAAGTGGCACCGCGACAACACCCGGATCAACCGCAAGCACCCGTTCGAGACCTGGGGCAACGCCTGGTTCAACGCGCCGTGCCTGTTCTGGCCCGCCAAGGCCGGCAAGCCGGTGAACATCGGGCACACCCGGAACCTGCCGGACAACATCCTGATGTTCCAGTCGACCGCCGACGCGGCCACCCCGTACGAGGGGGCGCTGGACATGCAGCGCCGGCTCAAGGGCTCGCGCCTGGTCGTGCAGGACGGCGACCGCACGCACTGCATCGTCCACCGCGGCTCCGCCGAGGTGGACGCCTACTTCGACGCCTACTTCCTGCGGGGAGAGCGTCCGGAGAAGCGCACCGTGCACGTCCCGCAGCTCGGTGACCCGGTTCCGCCGTCGCAGGCGTCCGCCCGGACGCTGACCGGCTCGGCGGCGCCGAAGGCCGCCCGGCTGGAGGCCGACGTCATCCGCTGACGCCGGACGGCCGGCGACCGGCCGGCCTCATGAGGGCCCCGGGGAGCGGTCCCCGGGGCCCTTGCATGTCCCGGGCGGAGAGCCCGGGCGCGGAGCCGCGGGACGCCGGGAGCGCGGCAAACGCGCGGCGACATCACGAAGTTCCGATGATCTTGTCACGATTTCGCATCCAGTCGCGCGGCGGACTGCCGTCATAAACGACATAACCGCCACAATCGCCACGCAATCCGCATCCGCTACTTATCGGCGCGGCTCCCCCCTCCGGCCCAGTCGGGCGGCCGGACCCGCCGATCTGAGGGGGTCACGTGAGAAAGATCGTTCTCGTCACGACCGCGGTGGTCGTGGCGGCCGGCGGCGGCACCGCGGTCGCCGCCTCCGCGAGCGCGGACACCGGCCGGGCCGGCGCCGCGGCTCAGGTCCAGTCCATCGACTGGGGCAAGTGCGAGGTCAGCGGCCCGAACGACCCGATGAACCAGGCCCAGTGCGCGCAGGTCGAGGTCCCCCTCGACCACGCCCGGCCCAACGGGCGCAAGATCTCGATCGCGGTGTCGCGCTTCAAGCACACCGACGAGAAGAACTACCAGGGCGTCCTGTTCGTGAACCCGGGCGGCCCCGGCGGCTCCGGCCTCGCCTACGCGCCCGCGCTCGCCCGCTGGATCGGCGGCACCGGCCACGCGGACGTCGCGGCCAAGTACGACGTCATCGGGTTCGACCCCCGCGGCGTCGGCTCCAGCAAGCCGGCGCTGACCTGCGACCCGAACTACTCCGACCCGATCCGCCCGGACTACGTGCCGGGCTCGTGGAAGGAGGAGAAGGCCTGGATCGCCAAGTCGAAGAAGTACGCGCAGGACTGCGCCAAGAAGTTCGGCTGGCTGCTGCCCCACATGCGCACCACCGACGCCGCCCGCGACATCGACGTGATCCGCGCCGCGCTCGGCCAGGACAAGATCAGCTGGTACGGCTTCTCCTACGGCACCTACTTCGGCGCCACCTACGCCACCCTCTTCCCCAACCGGGTGAAGCGGATGGTGCTGGACGGCAACGTCAACCCGAAGACGGTCTGGTACGACGCCCAGCTCGAGCAGGACAAGGCGTTCGAGCACAACATGAAGGCCTGGTGGGCCTGGATCGCCAAGTACGACTCGGTCTACCACCTCGGCAAGACCGAGAAGGCCGTCGAGGCGAAGTACTACGCCGTCCGCGCGGCCGCGAAGAAGTCGCCGATCGGCGGCCAGATGGGCCCGGACGAGCTGGACGACACCGTCCTGTCCGCCGGCTACAACACCGGCTACTACATCCCGTTCGCCGAGGCGCTGTCCGCCTGGGTGAACGACGAGGACGCCTCCGGGCTCCTCGGCTGGATGAGCACGGGCGGCGACGACAACGGCTTCGCCGTCTACAACGCCGTCCAGGCCGCCGACGCCCGCTGGCCGCGCAACTGGAGCAAGTGGCACCGGGACGCGGTGAAGCTCTACCGGCAGGGCTACCGCTTCAACACCTGGAGCAACGTCTGGTTCAACGCCCCGGTCGCGTTCTGGCCGTTCAAGGGCGGGCCCGAGTTCCGGCTCAAGGGCGCGAGGAACCTGCCGGGCATGCTGCTCGTCCAGTCCACCGAGGACGCGGCCACGCCGGTCGCGGGCGGGCTGCAGATGCACAAGGTCTTCCCGTCCTCGCGGCTGGTGTTCGAGGTCGGCGGCAAGACCCACGCCAACACGCTGAACGGCAACGTGTGCCTGGACGACAAGGTCGCCGCGTACCTCGACACCGGCGCGCTGCCGGCGAGCCACCGCGGCCCGGACGCCTACTGCAAGGCCGTCCCGGCGCTGAACGACCCGGACCCGACGGCCATGGCGCTGAAGGCCGCCCGCACCACCGCGGGCAAGGACCTTCCGGTCGGACGCCCGTAGGACCCGGATAGCACGCCGTCCCGTGGCGTGCCCGCCTCCTCCCCGAGGCGGGCACGCCACGGTTCTTTTGGGGGTCCGTGCCCTGCTCACCCTGGAATCGCGCGATCCGGGGTCCCGCTCCCGGCGGCGCCCGGCCGGTAGAAAGCGGGGGTGCTGAACGACGCTGGAAGGAGGGCGGCCGCCCGGACGGCCGCCGCCGCGGTCGCGCTCGGAGCCGCCGCCATGGGAACGCCCGCGGCCGCCGCCGCGCCCCCCGCACCGGAGGCCGCGCCCGCGCCGCGCGGCCTCGCCTGGAAGCCGTGCCCCGCCAAGGACCCCGTCGAGGGCGGCAAGCTCAAGGGCCTGGAGTGCGCCACCCTCCGGGTGCCGCTCGATCACGACCGGCCCGCGGGGAAGAAGATCACCCTCGCGCTGACCCGCGCCCGGCACACCGCGTCCACATCGAACGGCGCGGTGCTGCTGAACCGGGGCGGCCCCGGCGCCCACGGGCGCGACCTGCCCGGCTTCTTCCGGGAGTCGCTGCCGGCGAAGGTCGCCGCGTCCTACGACTGGATCGGCTTCGACCCGCGCGGCGTGGGCGCCAGCAAGCCCGAGCTGATCTGCGACCCCGGCTACCAGGACCCGGGCCGCGCGCGCCCCGACACCATTCCCGCCGGCCCGGCCGAGGAGCGCGCCTGGACGGCGAAGGCGCGGGCGTTCGCCGACGACTGCGCCCGCCGGTACCGCGCGGTCCTCCCGCACATGGGGACGGCCGACTGGGCCCGCGACATGGACGCGATCCGGCGCGCCCTCGGGCAGCGGAAGATCAGCTACTTCGGCTACTCGTACGGCAGCTACCTCGGCGCCGTGTACGCGACGATGTACCCCGGGCACGTCCGCCGCATGGTCCTCGACAGCGTCGTGCGGCCGAGCGGCGTCTGGTACCAGAACAACCTCGACCAGAACGTGGCGTTCGAGAAGAACATCCGCGCCTACTTCGCCTGGATCGCCCGCCACCACACGCTCTACAAGCTCGGCGACACCGAGCGGAAGGTCGCCGCCGCCTACGCCAAGGCGCGCGCCGCGCTCAAGGCCAAGCCCATCGACGGCAAGATCGGCCCGTCCGAACTGGACGACGCCTTCCTCGCCGACGGCTACGCCGACCTCGCCTGGCCGGCGCACGCGCGCGCCCTGTCGGCGTTCGTCGTCCGGCACGACCCCGGCCCGCTGCGCAAGGCCTGGCAGCCGCCGTCGCGGCTCGACCAGAACAACTACACCGTCTACAGCGCCGTCCAGTGCCGCGACGCCGCCTGGCCGCGCGACTGGTCCCGCTGGCACGCCGACAGCGAGCGCCTCTACCGCACCGGCAACCGCTTCGAGACCTGGAGCAACACCTGGTACAACGCGCCCTGCGCGTTCTGGGCCGTGCGGGGCGGGCCGCCGCCGCGGGTGCGGGGCCGTTCGACGCTGCCGCCGATCCTGCTCGTCCAGGCCTCGAAGGACGCCGCCACCCCGTACCCGGGCGCGCTGGAGACGCACCGCAGGTTCCC
Organism: Actinomadura sp. NAK00032; assembly: GCF_013364275.1. Taxonomy (NCBI): domain Bacteria; kingdom Bacillati; phylum Actinomycetota; class Actinomycetes; order Streptosporangiales; family Thermomonosporaceae; genus Actinomadura; species Actinomadura sp. NAK00032. The sequence goes on from NZ_CP054932.1 coordinate 2,745,455, forward strand.
GACGTCCCGGCTCCTGGTGCAGGCCGGCGGGCGCAACCACGGTGTCTCCCTGTCCGGCGACGACTGCGTCGACCGGGCGGTCGCCGCCTACCTCGGCGGCGGCCGGCTGCCCGCGAGCCGGCCGGGTCCGGACGCGAAGTGCCAGGCCCCGGCGGCGCCCGAACCCGGCGCGGGCAAGAAGCGGCACCGCGTCGACCAGGGAGCCGCGCAGCGCTGACCCGGCGGGGGCGGGCAGTGTGCAGGCCGCGGCGGTGCGCGGGCCCCGGACCGCATAGGCTTGTCCACGTGGAGCTTTCAGTGGTGAGGGCCGAACGGGGGCCCCTCCCGTCGAGGGACCGGTAGCCATGCGCATGCTGGGCTCGATGCCGGTGCGCGTGCTGGACGACCGGTACCGGGCGGAGGCCCTCGCGATCCTGGACGCCGACCCGGTGTCCAACGTGTTCGTCAGCTCGCGCGTGCACGCCGCGGGGCTCGACCCGCGCCGGCTCGGCGCGCAGATGTGGGGCTACCTGCGCGACGGGCGGCTCGTCTCGCTGTGCTACTCGGGCGCCAACCTGATCCCGGTCGCGGCCGGGCCGGAGGCGGTCCGCGCGTTCGCCGAGCGGGCGCAGGCGCAGGGGCGGCGCTGCTCGTCCATCGTCGGGCCGGTCGACGCGGTCGGCGAGCTGTGGGAGATCCTCGCGCCGTACTGGGGGCCGCCCCGGGCCGTGCGCGCGTCCCAGCCGGTGATGGCCACCTCCGCCGTCCCGGACGTGCCGCCCGACCCGCACGTCCGGCGCGTCGTGATGGAGGAGTTCGACATCGTCTACCCGGCCTGCGTGGCGATGTTCACCGAAGAGGTCGGGGTGTCGCCCAACGCCGGCGACGGGGGAGTGCTCTACCGCGCCCGCGTCGCCGAGCTGATCCGCGACGGCCGCGCGTTCGCCCGCATCGAGGACGGCCGCGTCACGTTCAAGGCGGAGATCGGCGCCGTCACCCCGCGCGCCTGCCAGGTGCAGGGCGTGTGGGTGCCGCCCGACCTGCGCGGCCGGGGCCTGTCGGAGACGGGCATGTCCGCGGTGGTGCGGGAGGCGCTGCGCAGCGTCGCGCCGACCGTGTCGCTGTACGTCAACGACTACAACACGCGGGCGCGGGCCGCCTACCGCCGGGTGGGGTTCGGCGAGCTCGGCTCCTTCATGTCGATCTTGTTCTGACCTGCGTCCGGCTTGTCAGTGCGTGACTGATCTGCCCTGACACCTGATTTGATCTTGCGCGGCGGGTACCATCCCGCCGTGGAGTTCGCCGGGGCACTGCGGCAGGCCGTCCAGGCGAGCGGGCTGACGCTGGAGCGGATCCGCCACCGGCTCGGGCGGCGCGGCCTGACCGTCAGCGTGGCCACGCTCAGCTACTGGCAGCGGGGCCGCAGCAGGCCCCGCTCGCGCACCGTCGTCGTCGCGCTGGAGGAGGTCCTCCAGGTGCCGCCGGGCACCCTCACCGAACTGCTGGACGACCCCGCGCCCACCGCCGCGCCCCCGCGCGGACCGGCCGGGCGCGGCGGGCCCGCCGCGCCGGGCGGCGCGGGCGACCGGGCCCGCAGCGTGCGCGACCTGTGGCCCGACCCCGAGCGGTACGCCTGCCTCGTCGGGCAGCTCGACCGGTCCGGCGACCACCGGCTGGAGCGGCTCAGCATCCACGACGTCTACCGGCTGGACGAGGTGCGGCGCTCCTGGACGCTGTCGGTCCGCACCGTCGTGCGCGCGGCCGGCGACGACATCGACCGCATCGTCTGCGTCCACCAGGTCGCCGGCGGCCCCGCCGCGGCGGGCGCCGCCGGGCTCACCGGCGTGCGGTACTGCCGCCCCGGCCGCGTCCGCGCCGAGGGCGGCCTGATGGCGTTCGAGCTCGTCTTCGACCGGGTGCTGTCGGCGGGGGACACGGCGGTCGTCGAGTACGAGCTCGGGCCGGCGGCCGAGCCGCCGTCCGACAGCTACGACCGACGCTTCGCCCATCCCGTCCACGACTACGTGGCCATCATCCAGTTCGACGGCGGCCGGCTGCCCGCCCGCTGCTACGGGTTCACCGCCGAGAGCTCGCACGCCCCCCGGCGGCGGCTCGGCGAACTGTGGGTCGGCACGTCCGGCAGCGCCAACATCGCGGTCGGGTCCGTAAGGCGCGGTATCGTCGGCATCGAATGGGAGTGGCACTAGCGCGTGGACCCCTGGTTGTGACAAGTTGCCTGTTGGCAACGGGGACCAACCGCTTTACAGTGAGCGCGGAAGTTGCAATCGCAGGAGTCAAGGCCGTTGGACGGGGGCCGGCCGGAGCAGATCCGGAGGCCGCAGGTGCAGAGTGTCGCAGAGGACGATCTCCTACAGGTCCTCCAGTACGGGCCGTTCAACGTCGCCCTCCACGCCGCCATCCAGGCGCGCGGCCTCAGCCTCGACTCGCTGCGGCGCCGCCTGGAGGAGCAGGGCATCGCCGTCAGCCTGTCGACGCTGAGCTACTGGCAGCGCGGCCGGACCAGGCCCGAGCGCGCCGACTCGCTGCGCGCCGTCCGCGGCCTGGAGGTCATCCTCGAACTGCCGCGCCACTCGCTGCTGACGCTGCTGAAGCCCACCACCGAGCGGACCGCCGGGCCGTGGCTGCCCGTCGAGGAGCTGTGCCCGGAGCCGGGCGTCCGGGACCTGCTGGACGAGATCGGCGACCGCGGCGAGCGGCTGCTCACCGGGCTCAGCCTGCACGACCAGTACGTCGTCGGGCGCCGCCGGGAGCTGCGCGAGGTCCGCTGCCGGGCGGTGTTCCAGGCCCAGCAGCGCGGCGTCGACCGCTGGATCGCGGTGTACCACCACCCGCAGGGCGTCCTGCCGTCGTCGCGGACCGTGCGCGGCTGCCGGTTCGGCCGCGTCCGGATGGACGAGGCGAGCGGCCTCATCGCCGCCGAGCTGCTGTTCGACCGGGCGCTCGGCCGCGGCGAGACCTACCTGCTGGAGTACGGCTTCGGGTTCGACGAGACCGGCCCGCCCATCACCGAGGAGGGCCGCGGCTTCCGCACCCCGCAGCACGAGTTCCTGATCGAGGTGCGGTTCCACCCGTCCGCGCTGCCCGCCCGCTGCCACCGGACGTGGCGGCCCGACGGCCACACCGCGCTCAAGGACTCCGCCGACCTGCGCCTGTCCAGCTACCACAGCGTCCACTTCATCGAGTTCGGCATGGCCGCCGGCTACCACGGCATCCGCTGGGAGTGGGACTAGCGCGCCGGCGCGGTCAGAGGACGAGCAGGCGCAGCAGCCGCTCCAGCTCGGCGGCCGGGTCGGCGGTGAGCCCCGCGTGCACCGGCCCCGGCTGGACGATCGTGCTGCGCGGCGCCGTCAGCCACCGGAACCGGCGGCCCGGGGGCTCCGCCGCGGCCTGCCCGGCGCGCTCGCCGCCGCAGCACACCGCGTCCACGCCCTTCAGCGAGGCGCGGACGCCCTCCAGGTCGAGCGAGGGGTCCAGCGCGTGCAGGCGGCGCTCGTCGAGGTGCGTCCGGCAGCCGAGGTAGTCGAGCGCCCGGCAGTACACGACGACGCCCACGTTCATCGACTCGCCCCGCTCGACGCGCGGCACGACCCGCAGCGCCGCGTACTCGAACACCGTCGGCTCGCCGGCCGCCCTGATGTTGCCCCTGCCCGCGTCCTGCGAGGGGACGACCCTCGGGTTCGCTTCGCTCATGCCGGACCACCCAGCCAACCGGGGCGGTTCTCCCCTCGCCGCGCCGACGTGTCGGGGGCGCGGCCGCTGACGTCGAGGTCGGGCAGCCAGTCGCGCGGCTTGCCGGCGCGCGGCAGCAGGATCTCGACGTAGGCGTCGCGGAGCGCCGCCGGGCCCGTGAAGCCCGGCTCGCCCTCCAGCCACCGGTCGGGCACCAGCGCGACCACCTCGCGCAGCAGCCCCTCGGTGATCTTCGGGGCGAACTCGGCCTCCGCCGCCTCCAGCCGGGACGCGTACGGGGTGAGGACGTGGTCGTCGACGTCGTAGGGCCCGGCGAACAGCCGGGCCGCGTTCGCCCACGCGTGGTGGAAGATCAGGCTCGCGCCGTGGTCGATGAGCCACACGTCGCCGTGCCAGACGAGCATGTTCGGGTTGCGCCAGCTGCGGTCCACGTTGCCGATGAACGCGTCGAACCACAGCACCCGGGACGCGAAGTCCGGGTCGGGGCTCCAGCCGAGCGGGTCGAAGCCGAGCGACCCGGGCAGGAAGTCGACGCCGAGGTTCCAGCCGGGGCTGGCCTTGAGGAGGTCCTGGACGTCGGGGTCGGGCTCGTGCCGCCCGATCGCCGGGTCCAGGTCGATCAGCACCTGCTCGGGCACCCGGAGGCCGAGCCGGCGGGCCAGCTCGCCCGCGACCACCTCGGCGATCAGCGCCTTGCGCCCCTGTCCCGCGCCGTGGAACTTCATGACGTAGGTGCCGAGGTCGTCGGCCTCGACGACGCCCGGCAGGGAACCGCCCTCGCGGAGCGGCGTCACGTATCGGATGGCCGTCACATGTGGCAACACGTCGCAACGCTATCGGCTGGGGGTCCGCGCGGGATAATCCATTACATGGGCGTTGAGCTGCTGGACCTGTCGGTGCCGATCACCACGGGCATGCCGGTCTACCCGGGCGACCCCGAGGTGGAGGCGGTCCCGGCGCTGACCGCGGCCGAGGACGGCGTGAACGTCCTGCGCCTGCACATGGGGTCGCAGACGGGCACGCACGTGGACGCCCCGTTCCACATCGACGACGCCCTGCCCCGCCTGGACGAGCTGCCGCTGACCCGCTTCACCGGCCCGGCCGTGGTGATGGACGTCCGCGGCCTGCCGCCCCGCGCGCCCATCCCGCCGGACGCGCTCCCGCCCGGCCTGCGTCCCGGCGACGTGCTGGTCATCGCGACCGGCTGGTCGGAGCACTGGGGCACCGGCGACTACCTCGCCCACCCGTACCCGGCGCCCGAGACGGCCGAGGCGATCGTCGCCGCGGGCGTCCGCACCGTCGCCGTCGACGCGCTCAGCGTGGACCGCACCCCGCCGCCCGGGTCCGCGGAGTCCTCGCTCGCGGCGCACCGCGTGCTGTGCGGCGCGGGCGCCGTGATCGCCGAGAACCTCACCGGGCTCGGCCGGCTCGTCGCGGCGCAGGACGCGGGCTGCGCGATCGAGGTCTCGCTGTTCCCGATCGCGCTGGCCGGCGCCGACGGCGCGCCCGTCCGCGCCGTGGCCCGCGTGGACGACCGGGCCGTCCTCGTCTGACCCCGCCTCTGTAGGGTGCCGGGAAACCGGGAGAAGGAGGGGCCCGCATGCGGCTCGGGGTCACCATGTTCGCCACCGACCGGACGATGGCGCCGCACGAGCTGGCGCGGGCGGCCGAGGAGCGCGGCTTCGCGTCCCTCTACGTCCCCGAGCACACCCACATCCCGGTGGCCCGCGAGACGCCCCCGCCGACCGGGGACGACACCCTGGCCGAGGAGTACGCGCGGACCCTCGACCCGCTCGTGGCGCTCGCCGCGGCGGCCGTGACGACCGAGCGGATCACGCTCGGGACCGGCATCCTGCTGCCCGCGCAGCGCGACCCGATCGTCACCGCGAAGGCCGTGGCGACGCTCGACCGGCTCGCGGGCGGGCGCGTCGCGCTCGGTGTCGGGTACGGCTGGAACGCCGAGGAGGGCGCCGACCACGGCGTGCCGTGGAAGCGGCGGCGGGCCGTGGCGCGCGAGCACGTCCTCGCGATGCGGGCCCTCTGGACGGACGAGGAGGCGTCTTTCGAGGGCGAGTTCGTGAGCTTCGAGGCGTCCTGGTCGTGGCCCAAGCCGTCCGGCAGGGTGCCGGTGTTGCTCGGCGGCGCGCCGGGCCCGACGCTGTTCGCGCACATCGCCGAGTACGGCGACGGGTGGCTGCCGATCGGCGGGGCGGGCATCCGCGAGGCGCTGCCCGCCCTGCGGCGCGCCTGCGCGGACGCCGGACGCGGCATGGTGCCCGTGGTCCCGTTCGGGACGCTGCCCACCCCGGAGAAGCTCGGCTACTACGGCTCGCTCGGGATCGAGGAGGTCGTGCTGCGCGTCCCGGCCGGCGACCGCGAGGCCGTCCTGCCGGTGCTGGACGGGTACGCCCGCGCCTACCTGTGACCTACCGGATCATGCGGTAGCAGAAGAAGGTCGGGAAGCGGTAGTACTGCCCCTTCCCCGCCTTCACCGCGCCGAGGATGATGAACGTCCACCCGCCGATCAGCAGCTCCAGGTACGGGAAGAGCAGCAGGGCGAGGAAGGCCGGCGCCTCCATGAGGATCGCCGGCGGCAGGCACACCGCCAGCACCACGACGATATGGATCAGCATGGTGAGCTGCTGGTTCATCGACTGCGCCGCGTGGAACCGGGTGAACGGCGAGGTGTTCTTCTTCACCAGGTAGATGATCAGCGCGGGCAGGAAGCCGATGATCGCGTTCCCGATGTAGGCGAAGATCGCCCAGGTCGTCTCCTCGGACGGGCCCTGCATCGGCACGCCGTGGGGGGAGCCCGGCGGGCCGTAGCCCCACCGCGGGTCGTAACCGCCCGGCGGCTGACCGTAAGGCTGACCGTACGGCGGCGGCTGGCCGGGCGGCGGCTGGCCGTCCGGCGGCTGCTCGGGAGGTGGCGGCGGGGGCTGGTCCGTCACGTACTGTCCTCGCGCTCTGCGGTGCCTCGATGGGAGATACTGCAGGAATCTATCTCAATCGGGCTCGCCGACGCGGGTCCCCGCGGGGCGGGAGGCCCACATGCCGGCGGCGGGAGCGTTGCGTCCGGGCGACCCGGAGCGGCTCGGCCGCTACCGGCTGACCGGCCGGCTCGGCGAGGGCGGGCAGGGCACCGTCTTCCTCGCCGAGGACGAGGGCGGCGGCCACGGCCGGGTCGCGGTGAAGCTCCTGCACGGGCGCCTCGGCGACGACCCGGAGGCCCGCGCCCGGTTCCTGCGCGAACTCGACACGGCCAAGCGGGTCGCGGAGTTCTGCACGGCCGCGATCCTGGACGCCGACGCGGCGGGCGACCGCCCCTACATCGTCAGCGAGTTCGTCGACGGGCCCTCGCTGCACCGGGTCGTCACCACCGAGGGGCCGCGCACGCGCGGCGCGCTGGAGCGGCTCGCGGTCGGCACGGCGACGGCGCTCGTCGCGATCCACCGGGCGGGCGTCGTGCACCGCGACTTCAAGCCGCACAACGTGCTGCTCGGCTCGGACGGGCCGCGCGTCATCGACTTCGGCATCGCCCGCGCGCTGGACGGCGCGACCATCACCGTGAGCGGGGCGATCGGCACCCCGGCCTTCATGGCGCCCGAGCAGTTGGAGGGCCTGCGCGCCGGGGAGGCGCCGCCGACCGCCGCCGGGCCGAGCGCTTCAGCCACCGCCACGCAGTCCCCGGCGTCCTCCGGGTCGAGCACGGCCGAGTCCCGGCGGACCGGCATCCCGGACCGGTACGCGGGGACGTGGACGGGCCGGGTCACCCAGAACGACGGGAAGGTCTTCCCGATGACGCTCGTCCTGCCGGCGGGCGGCGCCGCGGGCAGGGTCGCCTACCCGCTCCAGAACTGCTCGGGCACGGAGACCTACCTGCGCCGGACGGGCGACACGCTGGTGTTCCTGGAGCGGATCACGTCCGGGACGGAGCGCTGCGTGGACACCGGCTCGGTGTCCCTCACCCCGGAGACCGGGGGAGACCGGCTGGTGTTCCGCTACAGCGGGACGTCGCCGAACGGCCGCCACTGGACGGTCACCGGCCCGCTCTCACGGTCCTGAGCGGACGGGCCGCAGCGGACGGGGCCGCCGCACCGCTGAGCGGGACCCGCGTCCGCAGTGGTCGCCCCGCTCTTCTAGAATTTCGTTCGGCTATGGGGCGGCGGTACGGGGGACCGCCCCGCGAGGAGGCTGGATGAGCGGGATCCCGATGGAGCGGCCGGTGCTGGCGGAGGACGAGGCGGCGGCCCTGAGCGGCCTCGCCGCCCGCGTCCGCGCGCTGGCCGAGGCCACCGTCCTGACGAGCGTCGGCACCGCGGAGGCCGCGGCCGTCGCCGCGGAGGTCGAGGCCCTGACCGCGCGGCTGGCCGCCGCGCGCCGGGACGCGCCGCCGTTCGTCCCGTCCGGCGAGCGCCGGATGGACCGGCAGATCGGCAACCCGGTCACCGGCGCCCTGAACCCGCTCGCGCCGCCCGTCGAGCTGACGGTGAGCTCGGACGGCATCGTCCGCGGCGAGTTCACCCTCAGCACCGTCTACGAGGGGCCGCCGTCGTACGTGCACGGCGGTGTGTCGGCGATGGTGCTCGACCAGGTGCTCGGCATGGCGGCGGCCGCGTCCGGCACGCCCGGCATGACCGCCACGCTGGAGACCCGCTACCGGCGGCCGACGCCGCTCGGCGTCCCGCTCTCGGTGGAGGCGAAGGCGAGCCGGGTGGAGGGGCGCAAGGTCTACGCGTCCGGGACGATCTGCGGCCCGGACGGCCGGGTCACGGTGGAGGCCACCGCGATGTTCATCATGCCGCAGCGGTTCGTCCCGCACTTCTGACCCGGCCCTCCCCGACCCGGCCCGCCGGCGTCACGCCTTCGCGGCCGCCGGCCCGGTGTGGTCGGCGGCGGGCGGTGGCAGCAGGCTCAGCGCGGTCAGCGTCAGCGCGGACGCCACGATCATGCTGATCGAGATCGCCTGCCAGCCGTAGTCGTGCAGCAGCCACGTCGCCAGCAGCGGCGCCGGGCCGCCCGCGAACACCGACGCGAGCTGGTACCCGATGCCCGCGCCGCCGTACCGCAGCCGGGTCGGGAACACCGAGGCGATCAGCGACGCCTGCGGCCCGTACTGGACGGCGTGCGGGATCTGCGCCACCACCACCGCGACGACGATCAGCGCCGCGGCCCCGGTGTTCAGCAGCAGGAAGTACGGGAACGCGAACACCGCGACCAGCAGCGACCCGGTCGCGTACACCCGGCGCGGGCCGATCCGGTCGCCGAGGTGCCCGGCCGCCGGGATCGTGAACAGCTCCAGCACCGCCGCGGCCGTCACCGCGCTGAGCGCGAGCCCCTCCGCCATCTCGAGGTGGTCGTCCACGTAGGTGAGGGCGAACGAGGTGAACAGGTAGAACGGCATCTGCTCGGAGCAGCGCAGCAGCGCGCTGAGGACGATCTCGCGCGGGTGCCGCTGCACGACCTCGGCCACCGGGACGCGGGAGACCTCGTCGCGCGCGACGACCTCCGCGAACAGCGGCGTCTCCATCACCCGGACCCGCACCCACAGCCCGATCGCGACGAGCACGAGGCTGAACAGGAACGGGATGCGCCACGCCCAGTCCTTGAAGGCGCCCTCCGCCGACAGCGCGATCGCCGTCATCATGCCGGTGCCGAGGATGAGCCCGATCGGGACGCCGAGCTGCGGCAGGCTCGCCATCAGCCCGCGCCGCTCGCGGTCGCCCCACTCCATCGACAGCAGCACCGAGCCGCTCCACTCGCCGCCGACCGCGATGCCCTGGAGGACGCGCAGCAGGACGAGCAGCACGGGCGCCGCCCAGCCGATCGTCTCCGTTCCCGGCAGCACGCCGATCAGCGCGCTCGACACCCCCATCAGCACCAGCGTGACGATCAGCGTCGCCTTGCGGCCGAGCCGGTCGCCCCAGTGCCCGAAGACCGCCGCGCCGATCGGGCGGGCCGCGAACCCGACCGCGTAGGTCGCGAACGCCGACAGCGTCCCGGCGTAGTCGCTCGACTCGGGGAAGAAGACGTCCTTGAAGACGATCGCGGCTGCCGTGTTGTAGAGGAAGAAGTCGTACCACTCGATGGACGTGCCGATGACGCTCGCGGCGGCGGCCTTGCGCACCTGCGCGCGCCGCTCGCCGGCGTCCGCCGCGCGGGCGCGGCCGGCCTCTCCGGGATCCAGGACCATGGGAGCTCTGACCTTTCCGACCGCCCCCGCCGGCCCCAGGAGTTGTGATCCACTGCTTCCCACCGGGGTCGCCGCCGAAACGGCCGGAAGCGCCGGCCGTCCGGAAGCACCGGCCGGATGGAAGCACCGGCCGGAGGGAAGCGCAGGAGCGCTCCGGTCAGTCGTCCACCGGGACGGCGAGCGCGACCGCCCCGCGCAGGTCGAGCCAGACGGTGCCGGGGCCGCGCACCAGCCGCAGCACGACGTGGCCGCATCCCGCGCAGCGGGCCACGAACCCGGGCGCGCGGGCGTAGACGCGCAGCTCGCCGACCGGCCCGGTCCGCCCGCAGTTGGCGCAGCGGCTCTCGGCGGCGGTCAGGTCGACCGCGAACACCTCCGACAGCGCGCCCGCGAGGGCGTTGCCGTCGGTGAAGGCGTCGTCCTGGTCGTCGAGGCCGGTCATGTCATCCTCCGCTGGGTCATCCGCCGGTGGGGCCGAAGCGCTCGGTCCGGACTCTTTCGGGGGCGTGGCCGAGCATGACCAGGTACGTGGCGGCCTTCTCGACGAAGCCGGTGGGGCCGCACACGTAGCAGGTCGGCTCGAAGTCGGCGGGCCACCCGTACTGGACGAGGTCCTCCGGGGTGAGCCGGCCCGGTTCGCGCGGCAGCCCGTCCGGCGCGGTGCGCGTGTAGAGGAGCGTCACGTCCAGGCCGGGGTCGGCGCGCGCCAGCTCGCCGGCGTAGAGCCGGTCGGCGGGCCCGCGCACCGAGTACAGCAGCCGGAACGGCACGCGGCTCCCGGCCGCCCGCCGCGTCCGGACCATGGACATCAGTGGCACGAGGCCCGACCCACCCGCCACCAGCAGCACCGGCTCGGTCTGCTCGGTCCGCCACACGAACCAGCCGCCGACCGGCCCGCGGAGCTCCGCGAGGTCGCCCGGCGCCATCTCCTCCGCGAGGTACGGCGACACCTCGCCGTCCGCGACCCGCTGCACCGTCAGCTCGACGCGCTCACCGCCGGACGCGGACGCGACCGAGTAGCTGCGCTGCGCGCTGTAGCCGTCCTCGGCCGTCAGCCGGACGTCCACGTGCTGGCCCGCCAGGTGGCCCGGCCACCCGTCGACGTCGAACACCAGCGTCGCGGCCGTCGCGGACTCGGCGCGCCGCTCCACCAGTTCGGCGGTGTGCCAGCGCAGCCGCCCGCCTAGTCGCCCTGGTACCGCTGCTCCCGCCATGGGTCTCCGTAGTCGTGGTATCCGGCGCTCTCCCAGAACCCGGGCTCGTCCTCAAGGCCCAGCCGGATCCCGCGTACCCACTTCGCCGACTTCCAGAAGTACAGGTGCGGGACGAGGAGGCGGGCGGGGCCGCCGTGTTCCGGAGGCAGTTCCCCGCCGCCGTAGCCGTAGGCGATCCACGCCTTGCCGTCGAGCAGGTCCTCCAGCGGCAGATTCGTGCTGTAGCCGCCGTAGGAGTGGACGAGCGTGAAATCGGCGGCGCTCTCCACGTCCTCGAAAAGGACGTCCAAAGAAACGCCTCGCCATTCCGTGTCGAATTTTGACCATTTGGTGACGCAGTGCAGGTCGACGGTGGGCGTCTCCGCGGGCAGCGCCATCAGGTCGTCCCAGCTCCAGCGGTACTCGGTGCCGGTCTCCGTGCCGATGGTGAACTCCCATTCGTCCAGCGGGACGTGCGGGGTCGGACCCGCCGACAGCACCGGGAAGTCGAACGTCTCGTACTGGCCGGGCGGGAGTTCGTGGTCGCCGGAGGGGCGCCGTCCGCCGAATCCTCGGGAAATGATGGGCATGGCGTCGTCCTTTCCCCCGGTCGGCTCAGTATTCGTACACCTTCACCATCGGTTCGTGGTCGTACCAGGACGCGATGACCGACGAGGTGTGCTCCTCGTTCAGGAAGTCGACGCGCAGCCACCCCTCGGCCTGCGTCACGCGGGTCTCGTAGCCGGGGTTCGGCGTCGCCGAGACGAGCCGTACCCGGTCCTTCTCGACCGACATCGCGGCCCGCCCGCCCCGGGTCGCGTAGCTGCGCACGTTGTCGGGCGTCTTCGGCGGGGCCTTCGAGGGCCTGCCGGACGGCGGCGGTTTCGCGGACTTCGTCGGCGTGGGCGCCCGGTCCGCGCCGTCCGGCGGCTTCGGCCGCGCGGTCGGCGACCCGATCGCCGGCGGCCCCGGCGGCGCCGCCGGGCTGGAGTGGATGACCGGCCCGGCGATCGGCGGCGGCGCCGACCGCTCCGACACCGCGCCGCGCACGACGTCGCGCACGCCGAGCCACGATAAGGCGACCGCGAGCGCGGTCACCCCGGCCCACGGGGCAACATACGACATCGCGCGACGCATGGGCACATGGTGGCATACGGTTCCGCCATGGCGAGTGTTTTGGTGGTCGAGGATGACGCGAATGTCCGGACCGCCCTGATCCGGGAACTGAGCGTGCGGTCGCATGTCGTACGCAGCGTCGGCACCGCGATGGACGCGCTGCGCGAGGTCACGCAGTCGCCGCCCGACGTCGTCGTGCTCGACCTCGGGCTCCCCGACCTCGACGGCGCGGAGGTGCTGAAGATGCTGCGCGGCATCTCCGACGTCCCGGTCATCATCGCGACGGCGCGCGACGACGAGCCGGAGATCGTCCGGTTACTCAACGCCGGCGCCGACGACTACCTGATCAAGCCGTTCTCCATCGAGCACCTCAGCGCCCGCCTCGCCGCCGTGCTGCGCCGGTCGGCACGGTCCGGTCCGACCGCGGAGCTGAGCGTCGGCGGCCTGCACATCGACCTCGACCGGCGCGAGGCGCTGCTGGACGGCGAGCAGCTCGAACTCACCCGCCGCGAATTCGACCTCCTCGCCTACCTCGCCGCCCGCCCCGGCCGCGTCGTCGCCCGGCGCGAACTGCTCGCCGAGGTGTGGCGGCAGGCCTACGGCGACGACCAGACCATCGACGTCCACCTGTCCTGGCTGCGCCGCAAGCTCGGCGAGACCGCCGCCGCGCCCCGCTACCTGCACACGGTCCGCGGCGTCGGCGTCCGGCTGGCCGAGCCCGACCCCCGGTCATGAGGAAGACGCTCGTCCTGGTGTCCCTGGCGGTCACCTCGATGGTCGCGCTGGCGTTCCTGATCCCGCTCGCGCTGACCGTCCGGGAGATCGCCCGGGACCGCGCCCTCACCACCGCCGAGCGGCAGGCGAGCGCGCTCGGGCCCGTGCTCGTCGTCACCGAGGACCCCGCCGCCCTCGAACGCGCCCTGGCCAGCACCCAGGCCGGCGCCGCCGGGCGGATGACCGTGCACCTGCCGGACGGCGGGCTCGTCCCGAGGAACGCCCACGGCGACTTCAGCGCCCGTCCCGAGCAGCTCACCGAGGCCGGGCGCCGCGGCCGCTCCTACACCGCCCGCGTCGACGGCGGGTACGCCCTGCTCCAGCCGGTGTCGCTGGACGCCGGCCGCACCGCCGTCGTCGAGGTGTTCCTCCCCGACGAGGACCTGTCGCGCGGCGTCTGGAAGGCGTGGCTCGTCATGACGACGGTGGCCTGCGCGCTCGTCGCCGGGTCCGTCGCCGTCGCCGACCGGCTCGGCAACCGCATGATCCGCTCCACCCGGCGGCTCGCCGAGGCCGCGGGCGCCTTCGGCGACGGCGAGCTGTCGGTCCGCATCGAACCGGACGGGCCGCCCGAACTGGTCGAGGCGGGCCTGGCCTTCAACGCGATGGCCGACCATGTCGTCCAGCTGCTGTCGGCCGAACGCGAGATGGCCGCCGACCTGTCGCACCGCCTGCGCACCCCGCTCGCCGCGCTGCGCCTCAACGCCGAGGCCCTCGGCGACGGGCCCGTCGCCGAGCAGACCCGCGAGGCCGTCGACCGCATCGAGCGCGAGGTCGACCAGATCATCCGGACCGTCCGGCGGCCCACCGGGCGGGGCAACTGCGACGCGTCCAAGGTGCTGCGCGACCGCGTCGCGTTCTGGTCCGTCCTCGCCGAGGACGAGGGCCGCTCCTGCGAGCTGATCGGCGCCGAGGGCCCCGCGCCGCTGCCGGTCCCCGGCACCGAGCTCGCCGCCGCCGTCGACGCCCTGCTCGGCAACATCTTCCGGCACACCGCCGAGGGCACCGGTTTCGTCGTCACCCTCCACCAGGGGCAGGGCGTCACCGGCATCCTCGTCGCCGACGGCGGCCCCGGCATCGCCGACCCGGATGCCGCGCTGAAGCGCGGCAGCAGCGGCGGCGGCTCCACCGGCCTCGGCCTGGACATCGCCCGCCGCGCCGCCGAGTCCACCGGCGGCTACCTGCGCATCCACCGCAGCGTCCTCGGCGGCGCCCAGGTGCAGATGTGGTTCCGGACCCGCTGGCTCCCGCCCGCCCGCCGCTCCCGCCGCCTGGTCGGCCGCCGCCGCCACTCCCGCACCTAACGCGGCCTTAAATCCGCCTTAACCACGAGGCTCCCGCCGCCGGGCGCCCCTAGCGTGACCGGCATGAAGCCCCCGCGCTCCCCGTACGCGCCGCGCCGCTCCCAGTACGTCGCCGCGGCCGCGATCGCCGTCGTGGGCCTGCTCATCGCCGCCGCGATCGCTGTCGCCGGGGTCCTCGCCAGCGGCAACATCCCGACGGCGCCCGGCTCGTACTAGCGGCCCCTAGTCCCGCGCGTGGTCACCGGTCGCGCCGTCGATCAGCTCCCGGACGACGTCCATGTGCCCGGCGTGCCGCGCGGTCTCCTCGACCATGTGGATCAGCACCCACCGCAGCGTCACCGTGGCCCCGTGCCAGGCCGTCCCGCGCGTCTCGAGGTCCAGCTCCTCGATCACCCGGTCCGACGCGGCCCGCGCCCGCCCGTAGAACGCGACGATCCCGTCCGTCGTCTCACCGGGCTCGACCCGCAGATCGGCCTCCGGATCGTCCTCGCGGAACGGCAGCGGCTCGGTCTCCCTCCCGAACGTCTCGCAGAACCACGAGTACTCGACGGCCGCCAGATGCTTCGCCAACCCGAGCAGACTCGTCCCGGACGGCGTCATGGCCCGCCGCACCTGCTCCTCGTCCAGCCCCTGGAGCTTCCACAGCACCACATCACGATGCCGATCGAGAGCCGCCCGCAGGCTCTCCTTCTCCCCACCGGTATACGGCACTTGTTCCATGGGCGCGGACGCTACCAGCACCCGCCTCACGACGAGGGCGCGGAACCACCGGCCGGATGGACCCCGGTGATGCCCCAGACCAGCCGACAGAGCGGCTCCTGCTCGGTGATGTCCTGGTCGAACGAGACGGTGCCGAACTGGCCGAGGAAGCCGAACCGCGCGGGCACCGCCCGCGCGCCCGGAAGCATCACCGGGATGAGCGGCATCGACCTCTCGACGCACTGCTCCATGAGGGCGCGGATCTCGGTCTCCTGCCACGGGCCGATGCCGTCCGGCCCCAGGCAGATGAGCGCGGAGCGCGCCTTGCGGACCGCCAGCTGGATCTTGTCCTGGACGGACGTGCCCGGGCGGATCTCGTGGATGTCCAGCCACGGCTGGACGCCGCGCCGACGCAGTTCGCGGCACAGTTCCCTGACGGCCGGGCGGTCGGCGGAACTGTGCGCCACGAAGACGTCGAACTCGTCGCGCAGGAGCTTGCCATGGAGCGTGCGCGCCGCTTCGGCGGGGTCCGGGACGGGCGCGCCGTGCCGGGGCCGGAGCCCGAGGCTCGCCAGGACCAGCCCGTGCAGGGCCTGCCGCGACGGGTCGGCCGGAGCGCCCGGTCCGTCCGGCAGCGTGCGGGTGAGGAGGGCGCCGAGTTCGGCCATGGTGAGCGACGCCAGCAGTGCCTCGGCACCGCCGTCCGCCACGAGGCGGTCGAATGTCTCGGCGGTCCGGCCTTCGTGGGCCTCAAGGACGCCGGCGAGCCGCTCCGGCCCGAGCACCTCCTCCAGCGCGTCCCCCAGGGCCCTGGACGGACGGACCGCCGCGCCCGCCACCCGTTCCGCGGGCCACCGCCGCGCCGCCTCGCGATCGTTGGCCACCGCGCGCCGCAACGTGGAACGCAGCGGATCGGCGTCCGGGCGGGAGACGCGCTGCGCGTGCAGGCCGGCCGCCGCGAGCAGGTCGGTGCTGGTCCGGACGGAGAACACGTCCGGGTCGCGGAGGTGCGGGTACACGATCTGGGCCACGGCCGTGTCGTAGGCGTCGAGCGCATCGTGCAGCCCGGCGACCAGGGCCGGGTCACAGGCCGGGAGCCGCGGGCGGAGTCCGGGGTCTTCGGCGGCCTCCCGTTCCTCCCGTTCCAGCTCGGCCCGCCGCTGGTCCACTACCTCCGCCAGCGCCGCCCGGGCCGCCTCCCCGTCGGCGGCGGCCGTCGAGAGCGCCAGGGCCTCACGCTCCAGCCCCGCCGCCAGGGATTCGAGCATGGCGGCGACGGCGCTTCCGCCGAGCCCTTCGCTCTCGCGCCGCAGGCGGACCAGGTGCTCCAGTTCCGGGACGCCGTGCAGGAAGGCCAGCAGGGAGGCGGCGTCACCGGGGCCCGGAGGGGGGACGCACTGGGCGAGCGTCAGGCCGGTGGAACCGTCCCGCACCCAGCCGGGGGCGGTGCGGACGGTCTCGGCGATCATCTTCCGCAGTGCGGCCCGGAAGCCGGTGGTGGCCTCCCGCCAGGACGCGGCGCCGGCGTCGACGCCGTAATGCCCGGCCAGTTCGGAGAGGACGCGGTCGACGTCGCACGTGGCGGGCGGGGCCAGCGCCAGCCGGCCCACGGAGGCCCAGAGGGTCTCATGGTCGGATCGCAGCGAGAGAGCGGAGTCCTCGCGGCCGACGACGACGAGGCGCCGCCAGGCCTTCCGCAAGGCCCGGAAGCGCGACTTGGACAGCCGTATCGGTGCTTTCCGCCACCAGTCGAACAAGTCCTGCTCTGGCCCGGTCAGCCGATTTCGCGCGCGCCGGGCGAGCGACGAGGTCTCTTGCGGAAGGGCGTGTTCGAGGAGTTCGGCCAGCAGCCGGTCGACCTCGGCCGGGTCGGTGGTGTTCCGCAGGCCGGAGACGGCCCGGTTCAGGGCCTGGTACGCCGCGAGGCGCGCGTCGAGTTCGGCGAGCCGCCTCCCCACGGCCCGGAGGGTGTCCCTCAAGGTCCAGGGGACGTTCGGGTCCGAGGCCGCTCGGGAGAGGTCGACCGGGCCGGAGCCGGACAACTCGTGGGCCAGCACCGCCAGTGTTCGGAGGCACTGCTGCGTCCTCCGCCGCGCCGGAGCCCAGCCCTGGACCGCCAGTAACGACCCGCTGGACGCGGTGGCCAGTCGGAGCACCTGGTCCTCCACACCGTCCCAGTGGCGGAGCGCGTCCCGGTTGACCTCGTAGTACTCGTCGACCCAGCCCCGCACCCTGGCGTGCACCTCGGCGGCATCGTGCCCCGCGAACGGGAACACATCGACCTTGAGCTCCCCGATGTCGGTGAACATCACCAGGCACGGGACATGGCGTCCGATGCCGAGCCGCTGCGCGAAATGCAGTGCGGCCTCCGTACCCGGGATCGCCGTCCTGGCCTGGCGCTGGAAGTCGAGGTGCACCTCGATGTCGTCCCTGTCCCGCAGCGGCCGGAGCGATTGCGGGCGGATCGTGCTCCAGTCCGGTCGTTCATGATCGAAGACGGGACCGGAGAAGGGAAAGGGGATGCCCCTGCGCATGCGGGCGAGGACTCCGCCGAGAATCGTTCCGCGCTGTGCCTCCCGGTATTGGATCCGCGTGAACTCCCCTTCGGAGAGACCCGAGAAGAAGACGAAGCGGACTCGGTTCGCCGTCCGCCGGCACAGGTCGACGCAGTACTCCTGGAGGAATTCGGCACAGACCGGAGAGTCGTCGCCCACCAGCATGATGCTCCAGCCGAAGCCGTCGGTGAGGCGGCGGGACCGGCCGTCGGTCCGGAACACGTAGTCGTACACGTCCTCGGCCGACACCGCGTGGAAGCCCATGTCCGACCCTCCGGATGCGGGGCATAGTCTGGAACGCTCAGGCTAGGCGAACGGGGAGCGGACGCCGGTGGGAACGTGCGAGTTCTGCGCCATCGCGGCGGGGGAGGCGGCGGCCGAAACCGTCTACGCCGACGACTCCGCCGTTGCCTTCGTGCCACTTCACCCGGCCACGCCCGGCCACGTTCTCGTCGTTCCCAGAGAACACTTTCCCGACATCTGGGCGCTGGACGCGGACACGGCCCACCGGCTGGCGGACGCCGTGCTGCGGGTGGCGCACGGCGTGCGGCGCGCGCTCGATCCCGAGGGGCTCAACGTCATCAACTCCTCCGGCCGCGCCGCCACGCAGACCGTGTTCCACGTGCACGTCCACGTCGTGCCGCGGTGGCAGGAGGACGGCTTCGGCCGCCTGTGGCCCGAGTCGCCGCGGCACGAGGCCGGCCGGGTCGAGCGGGCGGTACGGCTGATCAGGCGGGAACTGGGCGGCGCGCCGCCCCGCTGATCCCGCGCCCCGCCGGTCCGGCGCCGCCTCAACCGAGGGCCACCGCGACGACCACCGCCACGATGATCAGGACGAGGGTCCCGTAGAAGCCCCGCAGCGTGGTGGAACCGACCACCTGCGGCCACTTCACCTCCCCGGCGTACGGGGCGGTGTTCATCGAGAAGACCTCTACCGGCCCGCCCGGGATCCGCGCCTGGTCGTACAGCTTCCTGAACAGGCGCTCCTGCCGCAGGAAGTAGGCGTCCACGAGCCAGAAGCCGAGGACCGGCACCAGCGCGACGGCCGTCACCCGCCATTTCGGGCTGCTCAGCGAGACGCCGAGGAACGCCGCGACCAGCGTCAGCGTCCAGCCCTTGATCAGGAACGAGCCGTTGCCCAGCCGAGTGACGACCGCCTGGATGAACTCCAGGTGCTTGACCTGCTCGGCGGTGAACTGGGGGTGTCCGGGTTCAGTCACGCGTGTGCGGCCTTTCGTCGGGTGTCGGGGGGAATCGGTTCGGGGAGCCGCCTGGGAAGGGCTCGTCGCTCAACTCGGCCCATGCCCCGCGGGCGATCCCGATGAGCTCCGGATCGTCCAGGTCCAGCGCCACCCGTGCCGCGCGGCCGACGGCCCGCATGCTCGTCGCCGGATCCCGGTCATCGGATATCCGCGCCATCGTGACGAGGGAGCAGACGTACATGAGGTCGGCCTCAGGGCCGCCCGCGTCGTGGACGCCGGCGCAGAGGGCGACGGCTTCTTCGATGAGGGGGAGGGCCTCATCGGTCCGCCCGAGATCGTGCAGGGTGTCGGCGAGGTTGTTGAGGACGTTCGCCAGTTCCACGCGATCGCCGGGCGCCTCGCCGGGGAGCGCCCGGCGGATGCGCACCGCCTCCTCGGCCGCCGACAGGGCCTCTTCGGCCCGGCCGAGGCCGCTCAGGCAGCGGCCGAGGTCCGTCAGCACGGACGCCAGGCGGTCGCCGTCCCCGATCCGGCGCAGTGGCGCGGCGGCCAGGGCGTACGCCTCGGCCGCCGCCTCGTCCCGCTCATCGTCCTCCAGGGCCTGCGCCCTGAGGTGGAGGTTCACCGCCTGCCGGTCTCGGAGATCCGCCCTGCCCTCGGCGACCAGTGCGGAGAGCAGCCCGCCGGCCCGGTCCGTCAGCAGGATGACCGGGCCCGCCCGGCCGAGGTCGTGGTGGATGTGGGCGAGCACCATGAGCGCCGCGACGTACTTCTCCCGCACCTCCGCCCGGCCTCGGCCGAACAGGGCGGAGAAGACGGCGACCGCGTCCGCCGCCGCCGCGAGCGCGCCGTCGAGGTCGCCCTCGTCCTGGAGCATCCCCGCCAGGGCGCCCAGTACCTCGGCGAGTTCCGGCTCGAAGGCGTCGGGCAGCGGATCGGAGAGCTTGCGGTAGATGTCGACCGATTCGTCGAACGCGTCCCGGGCGCCGCCCGCGTCGCCGGTCTCGCGCCAGTACAGGCCGAGGTTGTGCAGCGCCTTGGCGAGATTGGCGAGCTGGGTCCCGGGAAGCTCGGACGCCAGCTCCCGGTAGAGGCCGACGGCCTCGGTGACCTCCTCGATCGCGGCCTCGTGGTCGCCGAGCCCGCGCAGTGTCGCCGCGCTGTTGACCAGGGCCGCGGCCAGGGCATCGAGGTGCCGTTCCCCGTAGCGGGCGACGAGGCCGCGGGCGAGGGCGACCGCCTCCCGCGCCGCCTCCCGCGCTTCCGGCCACCGGTGCAGCGCCGCCTGGTCGCCGGCGAGGTTGCCGAGGTACCTGACGAGGTCGTCGCGGAACCGGTCGGGGTCGGCGGCGTCCAGCTCACGGAGCAGGCCGACCGCCTCACCGGTGGCGGGCAGGGCCTCGGTGGGGCGGCCCGCCTCCGACAGGGCCACGGCCAGATCGCCCAGAGCCGACGCGAGCCCGGACATGAGGTGCGTCCTGTCATCGCCGGCGGCCTCCCGCGCGCGCGTGCGCAGCAGCTCCACGGCCTCCGCCGCGGCGCCGGCCGCCCGGCCGAACTCCGCCGTCAGGCCCAGCAGGCTCGCATGGGTCAACAGCGCTGCCGCGAGCAGGTCGCGCGCCTCGGCCGTTCCAGCCGCGCGTAACGCGCCGATCGCCTTCTCCGCGTACTCCAGGCCGTCCCCGGCGAGGCCGAGTGCGCCGTAGGCGCCGGCGAGGGTGTCCAGGGCTGACGCCGCCTCCACGTCGTGCTCGTCCATCGCCTCGTAACGCCGGACGGCGCGCGCCGCGACGACGAGGGCCTCGTCATGCTCCCCGACCGCCGCGAGACGCCGGGCGAGGGCGTGCGTCAGCCAGGCGGCGCCCTCCGGATCGGGCGGCCGCTCCGCGAGCTTGCGGTCGAGCGCCGTCCGGGTGCGGACCACGGCGAAGGCGGCGAGGGCGAGCGTCGAGTCGGGCAGGCGCCCGACGATCGCCTCGTCGAGCGCGGCGCCGTCCTCGGCACCGGTGTCCAGGAGTTCCGACAGCACGCCCACCAGGGAGCCGTCCTCGACGCGGGTGGCGACGGCGATCGCGAGCGGCACCCGGCGGAGCAGGTCGGGCGTCAGCAGCGCGCGCATCGTGTCCCGCACGTGCGGATGGCGCGGTGCCGCCCGGCCGAGCACCGTCAGCGCGCGGACGAGCCGGTCCCCGTCGACCAGGGGAGCGGCGGCCGAGGCGAGGCCGGGTTCCTCCGCCAGTGTCGCCGCGGCGAGGTCCTCACCCAGCCGGTCCGGGCGCAGCGGGTTGAGCGCGCCGGGGCCGGGATACGTCGCGGCGAGCCAGCGCCGGTAGCGGGCGACGGCATCGCGGCCCGCGCCGTCGAAGGTGGGCAGCGCGCGCAGCAGCGCCTGCGCCTGCTCGGCGTCGTCGGCGCCGAACAGCGTGGCGGCCGACACGACCTCGTCCAGCCGGGCGTCGTGCGGCTCCGGCAGCAGGTGGACGGCGGTGGTCCGCGACCAGAGGCGCCGCTCGTGGTCGAGGACCCGCAGGACGGGGTCGTCCCGCCCCGGTCCCGGCGCCGGCCCGTCGAGCAGCGCGGCGAGCGCGGCCGCGTGCACCTCCAGGGCCCGGTCGCAGCGCCCGCCGGTGAGACCCGCCGGCGGCGCGCTGAGCGGTTCAGGACGGCCCAGCCCGCGGGCGAACGCGGTCAGCGCGCGGTCGAACTCGGCGCGCCGGTCATCCGTGCCGGTCAGCGGGCCGAGCCGCATCTCCGCCATATCGCCGAACAGCAGGGCGACCCGGTCGTCCCTGTGCCGGCGGAGGAACTGCCGCCAGACCCCGGCGGACCTGGCGAGCAGCAGCATTCGCGACGGTCCGCGTTCCGCGGTCCGCTCGAGCAAGGCCGAGGCAAGACGGGCGACCTGCGCGGTGCGGCCTTCCGCGTAGTCGACGACCAGTAGCAGAGGAGTGGTGAATTCGCCGACCCGGCCGAGCACCTCATCGGGCAGCCGCTCGGGGACGAGACCGGCCGCCCACCCGCCGGCCTTCCTGACCAGCTCGTCCGCGAGCCGGGTCTTGCCCTGCCCCCCGGGACCGGTGACCAGCAGGACGTCCACTCGCGCCGGGGAGCGCAGCCAGTCCCGCAGCCGGTCGAGTTCGGCCGTCCGCCCGCCGAACGGCACCACCCCGTACTCGGGCCGGAGGAGCATGCTCGGCAGCGGATCGTCCGGCAGCTCCGGCGGCTTCTCGAAGAGGTCCGGGAGCAGCAGGTCGGGAACCTTCTCGGCGATCAGCCCGGCCAGCCGCCGGAGGTCCTCGCCGAACCTCGGGTGGGCGACCGCGACGGACTGCCGGTGGGCCAGCCCGGCGATGTCGCCGGGCAGATCGTCCGCCGCCGGCCGCGCCGCCCCGTCGAGGAGCACGGGGACGACGGCGATCCCCGCGCCGAGCGCGGCCCGGATCTCCCTCCGGACCCAGTCCTTCTCGCGGTCGATGAGGCGCTCGCCCCCATCGGCCGCGAACCACCTCGGACCTATCAGGACGAGCAGGATCTTCGCGCTCTCCAGCTCCCGCCGGATCTCCACCGGGTAGTGGTCGCCGGGTCGCAGCGACACCGCGTCGCGGAACACCCGGTCTTCGCCGAACCGCTCCTTGAGGAACTCGTACGCTCCGGCGGCATAGGGCGCGGCGTCGACAGTCCGGTAGTTGATGAAGACGTCGGCCACGCTGCAAAGGAAACCACGCGGGCCCGGGAGGCGGCGCGCGGTGGCCGGGATGGGCCGCCGCCTGGGCGGCGGCCCCGGTCGGTCAGCAGTCGGAGTAGCGGACGTACCACTTGCCGTTGCCGTTGCCGAGCTTGTAGTCGGCGATCCAGCGCTGCCGGCTCATCCGCACCCACAGGTAGCCGTCGCGGCGCTGGATGGTGTCCCAGTCCGTCCGCACCCGGGTCCCGTGCTCCAGGGCGCCGACCTTGGTGTAGCCGACGCCCGGCCCCGTGCGGACGTTCAGCCCGTTCGCGGGCAGGACCGTGCCGGTGCACCAGCGGACGCGCTCCTCGTCCCGGGCGAGGAGCCGGTTCATCGCCTTGGCGGCCCCCTCCGGCCCCACGACGATCGCCCCGGGCCCGTGCCCCTCTTCCTCCTGCTGCCCCGGTTGCGGCGGCGGCTCCGCCTCGGCGGCCGTCGCGACGCTCAGCGTCCCCGCGGCGAGCACGCCCGCCACCAGCCCCGCACCGAGTTTCGTACCTACGCGCATGTATCCCCTCCAAGTTCGTCCGACATGCAGTCAGAACATAACCCAGAGTGACATATGGAAGACACAATGTAACGAAAACTCTTCTTGCCCAACTCTCGTC
Organism: Actinomadura sp. NAK00032; assembly: GCF_013364275.1. Classification (NCBI taxonomy): domain Bacteria; kingdom Bacillati; phylum Actinomycetota; class Actinomycetes; order Streptosporangiales; family Thermomonosporaceae; genus Actinomadura; species Actinomadura sp. NAK00032. The sequence goes on from NZ_CP054932.1 coordinate 2,768,516, forward strand.
GCCCCTGTCGCACAGCCCGAACACCCCCTGAATAAGGGCGACTCAGCCCTTCCCTAAGTGAGGCTTAAGGGCGTTCTGTTGGTGGGGGTGGGGGCCTAGCGTTGCGGGTGTCAGAACTAGGAGACGGCGGAGGTGCACAGGCGGAGAGCGAAGCGAACGTCGGCTGAGGTTCCGACTGAGGTTCCTGATTGAGACAGGTTTCTGGCCCGCACGGCCCCGTAACCCCGCTCTGGGGCCGTGCGGGCCAGAAGCCGTTTCAGCGGGGGAGGGCGCCCAGGAGGAGGAGGCGGAACGCGTCGGCGGTGCCGGTGGGGTCGCCGGTGGCCAGGCGGCGGAGGGCGAGGCCGTAGAGCATGGCGACGATCGCGGGGGCGTGGTGTTCGGCGTCGGGGATGCCGAGGGCCTTCAGGACGGCGGTGGCCAGGTCGTCGTAGGCGGCGACGGAGCGCTTCGAGGTCTCCAGGAGGCCCGGGTCGCGGGCGGCGTGCAGGTGGAGTTCCAGGTTCGCGATCTGCTCGGGGCCGTCGGTGAAGTCGAGGATCGCCTTCTCGACCTGGTCGGGGGCCTGGGCCGGGTCCACGCCCGAGTCGGCCAGGGCCGTGGCGTAGGCGGTGATGCGGGCTATCTCCTGCTCCACGAAGGTGTGCAGGGCCTCGCGGAGGAGGTCCTCCTGGCTCGGGAAGTGGTAGGTCAGGGAGCCGAGTGAGACGCCGGCCGCGCGGGCGACGGCACGGTTGGTCACGGCGCCGATCCCTCGCTCGCCGATGAGGCGGAGGGTGGCCTGGAGGATCCGGTCGCGGGCGCTCATCGGTGCACAGTCTTCCCCAAGTCGTGCGCGTTCAGTATCGTTCGTTCGAACGAACGATACCGGGAGGTCGCGTGTTGGGGTTGGCGGGGCAGGCGGCGGCGCTGGCGCGGGGGGACGTCTCGTCCAGCGAGCTGGTCGAGGAGAGCCTGGAGCGCATCGGGCGCGAGGAGTCGCTCGGGGCCTTCCGGGTGGTGCGGGCGGCGGCCGCGGCGCAGGAGGCGCTGGCGGCCGACAAGCGGCTCGCGGACGGGGAGCGGCTGCCGCTGCTCGGGGTGCCCGTGGCCATCAAGGACGACACCGATCTGGCGGGGGAGACCACGCCGTTCGCGGTCGCGGGGGACCACCGTCCCGCGGCGCGGGACGCGGAGGTCGTGAAGCGGCTGCGGGCGGCCGGGGCCGTCATCGTCGGGAAGACCACGACGTGCGAGCTGGGGCTGTGGCCGTTCAGCGAGTCGCCCGAGTACGGGTGCGCGCGCAATCCGTGGAATCCCGACTACACGCCGGGCGGGTCGTCGGGGGGCTCGGCCGCGGCCGTGGCGGCGGGGATGGTCGCGGCGGCGGTCGGGTCGGACGGGGCCGGGTCGATCCGCATTCCAGCGGCGTGGACGGGGCTCGTCGGCATCAAGCCGCAGCGGGGGAGGGTCTCGGGGTACCCGCAGACCGATCCGTTCAACGGCATCACCGTGTGGGGGCCGCTGGCGCGCAGCGTCGAGGACGCCGCCCTGATGCTCGACGTGCTGAGCGGGAGCCATCCGGACGACGTCTACCAGGTCGATCCGCCGACGACGCCCTTCGTGGAGGCCGCGCGGCGGGAACCCGGGCGGCTCAGGATCGCCGTTTCCTTCCGCACGGCGTTCGGGGTCAGCGGCAAGCTCGACCCGGAGATCCGGGCGGCGGTCGAGCGGCTGGCCAGGAGGCTGACCGATCTCGGGCACAAGGTGTTCCCGGCCGATCCCGACTACGGGCTGGTCGGCCTCGGTCTCATCCCGCGCGGGACGGCCGGCGTCGCCGACTGGCTGGACTCGCTGCCGAATCCGCGGCCCGAGCCCCGGACGGAGGTCGAGGCGCGCATCGGACGCGTCGTCGGGAAGCGGCTGCTGCCGCTGGCGAAGCGGATGGACCCCTACCTGCGGCGCAAGGTCGGCCGCATCTTCCAGATCGCCGACGTGGTGCTGACGCCCACCACGGCGCAGCCGCCGCTGCGGGTGGGGGCGTTCGACGGGGCCGGCTATCAGAAGACGCAGTCGGGGGTCGCGGCGGCCTGCCCTTACGCGTGGACGTGGAACGTGCTCGGGTGGCCGGGAGTGAACGTCCCGGCCGGGTTCACCAAGCGCGGCCTGCCGATCGGGGCGCAGCTCCTCGGGCACGACTCCGACGAGGCCACGCTCATCTCGCTGGCGGCGCAGCTGGAGGCCGTCGAGGGGTGGGGCGAGCGGCGTCCGTAGGCGAGGCGGGCCGCTCCGGGGCGGCCCGCCCTCAGTAGCCCGCGCCCGTCAGCATGCCGCCGTCGACCAGGACCTCGCTGCCGGTGCAGTAGGACGAGTCGTCCGAGGCCAGGTAGACGACCAGGCCCGAGACCTCCTTGGACTTGGCCATGCGGCCGAGGGGGAGGGAGTTCAGGAACGCGTCGGCGCTGTCGGCCTTGGCCGCGATGATGTCGTCCTGCATGAACAGCGGGGTGACGACGCCGCCGGGGTGGATCGAGTTCACCCGGATGCCGTACTTGCCGAGCTCGCGCGCGGCGGACTTGGTGAGGCCGCGGACGCCGAACTTGCTGGCGCTGTAGGCGGCGAGGCCGGACGCGCCGATGAACCCCTCGGTGGACGACACGTTGACGATCGAGCCGCCGCCGGCGTCGCGCATCGGCGCGGTCACCGACTTCACGCCGAGCCACTGGCCGACCAGGTTCACGTCGAGGATCCGGCGGAACTCGTCGAGGCCCATGTCCTCGATGCTCTTGTGCCGGATGATCCCGGCGTTGTTGACCAGGACGTTCAGCGCGCCGAACGCGGACGTCGCGGTCTCGACGGCGGTCTGCCAGTCGTCCGGCGAGGTGACGTCCATCCGGACGAAGCGGGCGGCGTCGCCGAGGTCGGCGGCGAGCTTGGCGCCCTCCTCCTCCAAGACGTCGCCGAACACGACCTTGGCCCCCTCGTCCAGGAACCGGCGGACGTGCGACTTGCCCATCCCGCGCGCACCACCGGTGATCAGCGCCACCTTGCCGTCCAGCTGACCCATCAACGCTCCTCGTCGCCCGTAAGCCTGCGGCTAACCTAGCGAACGCTTGGTCAACTGAACAAGGCGGCCCCGGACGTCAGGCGCGCAGCCCGGTGAACAGCAGGGTCAGCATCCGGTCGGCGTAGGCGGCCGGGTCGGGGGTGCGCTCGGACGCCACCCCGATCGCGTTGGTGAGCCGGAGCAGGTCGCGCGGGTCGATCTCGGCGCGGAGGGCCCCCGCCCGCTGCGCCCGCGCCAGCAGTCGGCCGAGCGCGTCGCAGATCGAGGCCGCGGCGGCGCCGAGGCCGGTGTCGGCCCACTCCGCCGACATCGCCTCGATGATCACCGTGGCGGTGCCGCGCGGGGTCGCCGCGCCCGCGAGGTAGCTGCGCAGCCAGCGGTCGAGGGCGGCCTCGGCGCCGCCCGGATCGGGGTCGGCGAGCAGTTCGTCGGCGTGCGCGAGGAGCCCGTCGATCCGCTCCCGCAGGACGGCGTGCAGCAGCGCGTCGCGGGTCGGGAAGTGCCGGTACAGCGTCCCGGAACCGACGCCCGCGCGCTTGGCGATGTCGTCGAGGGAGGCGCCCGTGCCGTGCTCGGTGAACGCGGTCCGGGCGGTCGTGATCAGTCGCTCGTAGTTGCGGCGGGCGTCGGCCCGCATCGGGCGGGTGTCCATGGGCACCGTCCAGCGGTCTGGCGGACGACCTGCGGTGGTCACCGCCTTGCGTTGGGGACGAGCCTGCCATCTTCCAGGGCGGACGCGCTACCCGTCGCCGCGCCCGGCCAGCGCGTCCCGGGACAGCCGGTCGGCCCGGCGGGTGGTCTCCGGCAGCCGGAACTCGGGGGTGAGGGCCAGCACGACGCGGCACGCCGTGTCGAGGTCGACGCGGTGCCCGACGGACACGAACACCGGCTTCACGCCGTCCCGCGTGCGCAGCACCCGCCCCACGACCTCGCCGCCGTCCACCAGCGGGCTGGTGTCGCCGCGCCGCGCGCCCGGCTGCTCGTAGGCGCCGATGAAGGCGGTCTTGCCGACGCCGATGGACGGCAGCCCGGTCAGGACGCCGAGGTGGCAGGCGAGCCCGAACCGGCGGGGGTGCGCGATCCCGAACCCGTCGCAGACGAGCAGGTCGGGCGTGGTGGTGAGGCCGCGCAGCGCCTCCAGCAGGGTCGGCAGCTCGCGGAACGCGAACAGGCCCGGGACGTAGGGGAACGCGGCCGTGCCGACGGCCACCGACTCCTCCAGCACCTCCAGCGTGGTGCCGTCCAGGACGACCGCGGCGGCGGCCAGCCGCGTCCCGGTGCCGCCGCCGTCGCCCGCGTAGGAGACGTCCAGCCCCGCGACCGTGCGCGGCGCGGCCGGGCCGGGGACGTCCAGTTCCAGCAGCGGGCGCAGCCGGTCCTGGATCGCCTCGGCCTCCGCGGCCGTGGCCGGCCAGTCGTGCAGTTCGCGTACCACCATGCCCGGGACGCTACCGCCCGCGAAGAGCGCGGCCGCAGGACGGCGCGCCTTCAGGACAGGGACGCGTACGCCGCCTCGGTCAGCCGGAAGGCGCGCAGGTCGCCGGTCGCCTGGTCGCCCATCAGGTTCGGCAGGTAGGCGAGCGCGAGCCCGGCGTCCGGGTCGCCGAGGCCGATGGACCCGCCCGCGCCGGTGTGCCCGAACGCCGTCGCCCGCGCCGCCTTCGGGACGTAGTACGTCTGGGCCGGGCGCATGAAGCCGAGCCCGAACGCGCTGTCGATGAGCAGCGTCCGGTCCGGGCCGCTGACACGTGGGCGCATCGCCTCGCGCAGTGTGTCCGGGCGCAGGATCCGGCCCGCCGCGAGGTCGCGGTAGAACGCGGCGAACGCGGGCGCGGTGGCGAGCATCCCGGCGGACGGCCAGCCCGCGCGCAGCACGACGGGGTTGTTGAAGCCGCCCTTGCCGGGGCTCGGGTTGCCGAGCGACCGGTTCATCGCGCTGTCCGGGTCGGTGTACGCGGCGGCGAGCCGGGTCAGCAGCCCGCGGTCGGAGGTCCGCGGCGTGTCGGCGGCGCCGCGCCGTCCGGCCGACATCTTCGCGGCGCGCTCGATCACCCCGTCCGGGGCGCCGATCCACAGGTCGAGGCCGCCGGCGAACTCGTCCTTGACGAACGCGCCGACCGTCCGCCCGCCGTGCCGCCGGACGATCTCGCCGGCCAGCCAGCCGTAGGTCAGCGCGTGGTAGCCGTGCGCCGAGCCAGGCTTCCACTCCGGCTCCTGCGCGGCCAGAAGCGAGGCGAGCGCGGCGGGGTCCGCGGCCTCCTCGGCGGACACCGGACGCGCGAACGCGGGCAGCCCCACCTGGTGCGACAGCAGGTGCGCGGCGGTCGCGCCGTCCTTGCCCGCGGCGCCGAACTCCGGCCACCAGTCCGTGACCGGGCCGTCCATGTCGTAGGCGCCGCGCTCGGCGAGCAGCATCGCGGCGGTGGCCGTGACCGCCTTGGTGCAGGAGAAGCCGAAGCAGGGGGTGTCCGGCAGCCACGCGCGGCCGGTGCGGCGGTCGGCGGTGCCGCCCCACAGGTCGACGACCTTGCGGTCGCCCGCGTACACGGCGACGGCGGCGCCGAGCTCGCGCCCCTCGGCGAAGTTCCGCTCGAACACCTCCCGCACGCCGGCGAACGCCGGATCGCAGTGCCCCTGCACCACAGTGCTCATGCCGCTGTCCTCTCCCACGGGGGCTCCATAGAATCACGTTCTAGGATTCCCCGCCGAGCCCGCACCCGAGCCGGGACCCGGCAGGGGTCAGCGGCCGAGGTGGTGCACGGGCTGGGTCAGGGGCTCCGCGGCCGGACGCGCCGTGCCGGTGCGGCCGAACTCCAGCGTGAGCAGCGCGGCGGCCAGCTGGACGATGTCGAACCACGAGCGGAACGCGACGTTGCGCGGCTTGTAGGACGGCCGGAACTTCTTGTTGAACAGGTACAGCGACTCGACGGCGATCCACGGGTCCAGCAGGTGCAGGGCCTGGTATCCGGCCTTCTCCAGCAGGCCGCGCTCGTCGTGGTCGAGCAGCTCCCGGAACGCCGCGAAGTTCAGCGAGACGACGCCGTGGCCGCGCTCGGCCGCGTACTCGATCATCTCGACGATGAGGCGCTCGTTGACGCCGTTCGGGCCGCCGGGGCTGCGGCGCATCGCGTCCAGGCTGATGCCCTGACCGGCGGCGACGTAGCGCTGGAAGGCGATGGGCTCCTTGTCCTCGCCGTAGGCGATCGCGACGACGGCGCCCGGGTGGTAGCCGGTGAGCAACTCGTCGAGGTTCATGGAGAACCCGCGCTCGGCCGCGCCGCCGAGGGACCGGGACGCGACGTCCAGCAGCCGCTCGCGCAGCGCGGGCGCCAGCTCCCGCTCCGGAAGGATCTGGGACGTGACGCCGGCGTTCCCGGTGCGCTTCACCGCCTGCCGGACGTTGCGCATCCGCCGCCCCGCCAGCGTGAACTCCGCGGGCCGGACGACGACCTCGTCGCCGAAACCGATCGTGCGGCACGGCCCCCAGGCGGGCAGCAGGTCGTCGCTCGCGCCGAGGACGGCCGGGCGCCAGCCCGTCGTCCGGCACATCGCGAGGAACGCGCGGACGGCGTCGCCGTGCGCGGCGGGGTCGCCGACCGGATCGCCGCCCGCCACCGCGACGCCGAACAGGACGCGGTAGCCGATCGCGGCCCGGCCGTCCGCGCTGAACACGTACGCCTTGTCGCGGCGCAGCGCGAACGGGGCCAGCGTGTCCGACCCGGGGTGCGCGACCAGGCCCGCGACGCGGCGGCGCTCGCCCTCGTCGCCGGGCGGCGGCGCGGGGTCGGCCGCGAGCAGCGTGGTGACCAGGACGAGCAGCCCGGCGGCGCCCGCGAGGCCGAGCACGCCGGGCAGCCAGGACGCGCCGTCCAGCGGCGCGCCGGTGGCGCCGAGCCCGGCGGCGACGGCGCCGACCGACCGGACCGACACGCCGCCGAACAGCAGCGAGCCGGCGATCGCGGCGGCCACCAGGAACGCGCCCGTCTTCACCGCGGTGCGGACGCGCTCCTGGTGCGGGCGCACCGGGAACCGGTCGCGCTCCAGCCACAGCGCGCCGAGGACGGCGCCGAGCAGCGGCAGCCGCCACAGCGGGTCCTCGCCGGTGACGACGGCGAGCAGGCCGAGGGCGACCAGCACCGCGAGGCCGTACCAGGCGGCGCGGCGCCGCAGCAGGACGCCGCGGGCGACGAGGGCGAGCGCGAGCGCGATCACGATGGCGTGCGCGGGGGCGAGGGGGCTGCCGGTGACGATCCGGGACAGCCGGCCGAGCCACCCCGGCGTGCCGTGCAGCGCCGGCACCGCGATGAGCACGGCGACGAGCGCCGCGGCCGCCGCGAGCGGCCAGACGGGCCGGCCCGACGCGGGCACGGCCGATTTCCCTGGTTCCACGAAGGACACCTCCGCTGAGCCCCCAACCAAGATCCTTTGGAACTCATTCCCCTGGCCGGACGTTCTTCATCCCTCATGCGCAGACTACGGCCCGCGATGCCGCCCCGGAACGGCCGGTCTTCCCCGGGGTGGGAGGCGGTCCGCCAGGCGCACGCGTCTATAGGCTCGCGGTGATGAAGAGGTTGCTGCTCGTCCATCACACGCCGTCACCGTCCGTCCAGGCGATGTACGAGGCGGTGCGCGCCGGGGCGTCCACCGACGAGGTCGAGGGCGTGGAGGTCGTGTCCCGCCCGGCGCTGACGGCGTCCGCCGTGGACGTCCTGGAGGCGGACGGCTACCTGCTCGGCACGCCGGTCAACCTCGGCTACCTCTCCGGGGCGCTCAAGCACTTCTTCGACCAGGTCTACTACCCGTGCCTGGAGGAGACCGTCCGCCGCCCCTTCGGGGCCTACCTGCACGGCAACAACGACGCGACCGGCGCCCTGCGGGCGCTCGACTCCATCACCACCGGGCTGCGCTGGAAGGCCGTCCAGCCGCCGGTCGTGGTGACGGGCGAGCCGGGCAAGGCCGACCTGGAGGCGTGCTGGGAGCTCGGCGCGATCACGGCGGCGGAACTCGGCGGCGTCTGAGCGGTCCCCGCGCCGGCGGCCGGCCGGGGTACGGACCGTGACGGAGAGTAAAACCGAGCAAGCGCTTGTGCCCGAATGGTTTTCGGGTTAGTTTCAGCAGAGACGCCCGCTGGGAACGGATCGCGCCCCGTTCCCGGCGGGCGGCATACGCGGTCAGCCCCGGTGCCGCAGATTCATGATCTCGTCGCGCAACTGCTGCGGCGTCGCCGCCTCCAGCAGCCGCGGCCCGTCACGCAGCGGAACCATCGCCCACCACGACCCGGTCGCCTCGCCGAACCAGACGCGCACTCCCGGAAACTGCTCCTGGAGGCCGCGCGCGGTGGCGGCGCGCATGGCCGCGGGCGTGGGCTCGTCGCGACCCGCGGCGCCCCGTTGAGCCGTCATGCCGCCCTCCCCCCGTAGATGTCTCCAGTAACAGCGTCCCCACGGACCAATGCGTCACCCCTACTCGGCAATTTGTGACTAAGCACACTATGGGGGTTGGCGCCCTCTCACAGTGGGATACCGCGCCGGATGTGCTCCAACGGATGTATTCGGGGGAGAACCGAGCGGCATCGCCGGTCGCGCGACCGGGGCGGAACCGTACGATGACGGGCGAAGACGGCACGATGGGACGCCCGTCCGATGGCAGCCGTCAGCGGCCGCCGGCGCCCGTCCGCCAACCCTGGACGCGCGTGGACGCGGCGTACCCCGGCGCGAGCCGTCTAGTGCAGGTTGATGCCGTCGAACATCACCTTGAGGTAGTGCTCCGCCAGGCCCTGGGCGTTCAGGCGGCCGCCCGGCCGGAACCAGCGGACCGCGACCCACACGGTGTCGCGGATCATCCGGTAGGTGAGCTTCGGGTCGAGGTCGTGCCGGAACAGCCCCTCCGCCTGGCCGGCCTGGAGCGTGTCCACCCACATCTTCTCGACCTCGTCCTCGGACTTGATCAGGTAGGCGAACCGGTCCATGCCCTTGAGGTAGTTCCAGTCGTTCTGCATCACCGTGATGGCGGCGCGGTGCGGCTCCAGCGTGCCGAACGCGACGCGGACGAGCCCGGCGATGGTGTCGCGCGGGTTGCGGCCCTCCGCGATCACCGACTGGTAGGAGGCCATGATCTCGTCGAAGAAGCCGGACAGGATCTCGTCCACGATCGACTCCTTGGAGTCGAAGTGGTGGTAGAGGCTGCCGGACAGGATGCCCGCCTCGTCGGCGATGTTGCGGACGGTGGTGGCCTGGAAGCCCTTCTCCGCGAAGAGTTCGGCGGCGAGTCTGACGAGGTGCTCGCGCCGTTCCGACGCCAAGGCGGGCGAGCCCCTGCCACGGCGGCGGGAACCGCCCTCGCCCGTGGCACGGGTTCGGGATCGTCCGGACTTAGCGCTCGTGGTCGTCACCCTCTCATTATGCCGTGCCCGCCCAACCGCTTGCTCGATTGCGCCGCCGCCCCAGGTTACGGCCTATACCAAGCGCTTGCTACGTCTGCCGGGCGCGGGATCCGCGGCGCGCCGCATAGGCTCGGGCCCATGGCCGATGTGATCGTGTTCGACCTGTACGGAGTGATCGCCCGCACCCAGACCCCCGAGGCGGTCCGGCGGATCGAGGGGATCGCCGGAGTGCCCGGCGCCGCGTTCTGGGACGCCTACTGGGGCTGCCGTCCGGCCTACGACGCCGGGCAGGAGAGCGCGGCGTACTGGGCCGAGGTCGCGGCGCGGCTCGGCGTGTCGTTCCCCGACGTCCCCGCGCTCATCGAGGCCGACCTCGACAGCTGGACGGACGTCGACGACGCGATGGTGGCGCTCGTCGGCGAACTGGCCGACGCGGGCCGCACGCTCGGCCTGCTCTCCAACATCATCGGCGACCTGGTGCCGCGCTTCGAGGCGCGGCACGGCGCGCTGCTCGACCGCTTCGACGCGCTCGTCTACTCCTGCCGTATCGGCGTCGCCAAGCCCGATCCGCGCGCCTACGAGATCTGCGCCGAGCGCCTCGGCGTCAAGCCCGGCGACGTCCTGTTCTTCGACGACACCGAGCGCAACGTCCGCGCCGCCCGCGAGGCCGGCATGCGCGCCGAGGTCTTCAGCGGCCCCGACCAGGTCAGGGCTCTGGCCGGCTGACGCGCCGCGCCGGGCCCGCGACCTCGCCTGCAGCCTGGGGACGTCCGGGCAGGGCGCCCGCGACCGCGGCCGTCGCCACCAGGAGGCCCGCCATCACCGCGAACGCGTCGGCGTAGTCGGAGGTCACGGCGACCAGCACGGCGAGGCCCAGCGCGGCGCCCGCCTGCTTCGTCGTGTTCATCAGGCCGGACGCGGCGCCGGCGTCCTCGCGCGGGACGCCCGCCGTGACGGCGTTGGTGATCGGGGTGTTGAGCAGCCCGCCGCCCACCGAGATGAGGACCGCCGGGCCGAGGACGTCCGTCAGGTAGGTGCCGCCGAGGGAGAGCAGGCTCTGCCACAGGAACCCGGCGGCGGCGATCAGCGACCCGGCCGCGATCAGCGCGCGGTCGGACACCCGCCCCATCAGGCGGGGCGTGACGCGCAGCGCGACGGCCATGGTCAGCAGCGTGTGCGGGAGGAAGCCGAGCCCCGTCTCCAGGGCGCTCAGGTGCAGGACGTCCTGCATCGACAGCGCCAGGAAGTACCACATCGGATTCAGGCACGCCCCGGCGAGCAGCATCGCCGCGTTCCCGGCCGCGACCGCGCGGAGCCGCAGCAGCCCGAGCGGCAGCAGCGGCGTCCGGGCCCGCGACTGCCGGATCGCGAACGCCGCCAGCGCGGCGGCCCCGGCGGCCAGCGCGACGGGGCTCCAACCGCGTGTGACGCCGCAGGTGAGGGACGCGGCGCCCGCGGTGGCCAGCACGGCGCCCGGCACGTCCAGCCGCCGCCGCTCGCCCTTCGCGTTCCCGATCAGCCGCGCGGCGAGCAGCGCGAGGACGCCGATCGGGACGTTGACGAGCAGGATCCAGCGCCACGACAGCGCGTCGGTGAGGACTCCGCCGACGAGGTTGCCGGCCGTCCCGCCCGCGAGGCCGACGGCCGTCCAGGCGGCGAGCGCGCGGGGCCGGACGCCCTCGTCGAACGCCGTGGTGAGGACGGTCAGCGTCGCGGGGGCCAGGAGGGCGGCGCCGACGCCCTGGAAGGCGCGCGCCGCGACGAGCGGGCCCGGCCCGGCGGCGAGCCCGCCGGCCAGGCTCGCCAGCGTGAACAGGGCCAGCCCCGCGACGAACACGCGGCGCAGCCCGTGGACGTCGGCGAGCCGGCCGCCGAGGAGCAGCAGCCCGGCGAAGGGGAGGGCGTAGGCGTTGACGACCCACTGGAGGTCGGCGGGCGCGAAGCGCAGGTCCGCCTGGATGGACGGCAGCGCGACGTTCACCACCGACACGTCCAGCACGACCATGAACTGGGCGGCGCACGCCAGGGCGAGCACGGCTCGCTGCCGCGGCGTCATGAGGCTCCTCTGGTACGGACGTATCATTATGATACATCGGTATCATAAGGGCATGCCGAGGACCGCCGACCACGACGCCCGCCGCACGCAGATCATCGAGGGGCTCGTCCGCGTCGCCGGGCGCGACGGCCTGCACGCCGTCACCATGCGCTCGGTCGCGGCCGAGGCCGGGGTCTCGCTGCGGCTCGTCCAGTACTACTTCGAGACCAAGGCGCGGCTCATGAACGCGGCGCTGGAGCGGCTCGAACGGCAGAGCCACGAACGCTGGGCGGCCCGCCTTGCCGGCCTGGACGACCCGTCACCGCGCGAGACCGTCGAGGCGCTGCTCGCCGAGGCGCTGCCGACCGACCAGGAGAGCCGCCTGTTCCACCAGGTCTGGACGTCCTACGCCGTGCTCGCGCAGACCGAGCCGTCGCTCGCGGAGCAGCCCTTCGTGGACGGCCCCGACCGCCTGGAGGAACGCCTCGCGCGGATCCTCGCCGGCACATGCGAGGACCCGGCCATGGAGGCGGCGCGGGTGCTCGCGCTCGCCCACGGCCTCGGCACCAGCGTCCTGGCGGGGCGGCGGAGCCCCGAGTCCGCGATGCGCGTCCTCCGCCACCACCTGGACGAGATCTTCTAGGACGGCGCGCGGCCAGCGCCCGCGGGCGCGGCTAGGGCTTGCGGGCGACGCCGCCGAAGGAGTCGATCGGCCGGGGCGCGCCGGCCTGCGGGAAGTCGGGCCGCCACAGCGGCGTCGACACGACGCCCGGCTCCAGCAGCTCCAGGCCCTCGAACAGCGCCTCGATGTACTCCGGCGTCCGCGCGTGGTACGGCACGGTGCCCGCCTCCGCGCACAGCCGGAGCGCCTCGCCCCGGGCCGTGGCCTCGGCGGGCGTCCACTCGTCCAGGCCGAGGACGTTCGTCCCGTCGTTGATCGCCACGAGGCTGCCGGACGGCAGCGCGTCCACCAGCCGCCGGACGATCCCCGGCGGGTCGTCCTCGTCGGCGATGTTGCCGACGATGCCGAGCAGCAGCAGCCCGACCGGCTCGCGGAAGTCGAGGACGTCACCGGCCGCCCGGACGATCTCCTCGGGCTCGCGGATGTCGGCCTCGATGTAGGAGCACGCGCCGGCCGGGACGCTCTTCAGCAGCGCCCGCGCGTGCGCCACGACCAGCGGGTCGTTGTCGACGTACACCACGCGCGCCTCCGGGACGTCGCGCTGCGCCACTTCGTGGGTGTTGTCGACGGCGGGCAGCCCCGTGCCGATATCGAGGAACTGCCGAACGCCGAGGCCGGTCATGAAATGCACCATGCGGACCAGCAGCGCCCGCGACTGCCGCGCCACGTCCGCGATCTCCGGATACACCGCCGCGATCCGGTCGCCGATCTCGCGGTCCACCGGGTAGGTGTCCTTGCCGCCGAGCCAGTGGTTCCACAACCGCGCCTGATGCGGCCGCGTCTTGTCGATGACAGGGCTCGGGCGGCCGGCGCCGTCGTCCATTGTGAGGCCTTCCCGCTGACGTCCGCGAACTTCCGCACATCACCTTAGACCCATTGTCGGTATGGCTGTCATTGGAAAACGAGCGCCGCTCATATCTGTCGCCTGTATAAGCACGACGCGGAGAATGGGATTTCCGAAAGAAACGAGCGGGACCGTCCGAAGAGGGGACCGTCCGAAGAGGGGACGGTCCCGAGGCGGCGGCCAGTGCGGGGCGGTCAGTGCGGGGGCGGGAGTTCGGTGGCGGCCTCGGCGGCCTTGGTGAGGCGGTCGCGGAGCGTGCGCAGGAGCTCGTCGCCCTGCTCGGTGAGGCGCTCGATCGCGGGGAGGGCCAGGTCGTCGCGGACGGTCGCGGCCAGCAGCTCGTCGTACTCGTGGGCCTTCTCGGCGATCGTCTCCAGGTGCCGCTGGGCGCGCAGCACCTCGTCCGCCGCCCTGGCGCGCTCGGCGTAGCGTTCGAGCGCCTCCACCCGGCGGGTCACCGCCTTGACGGAGATGTCCAGCTTCTCGCGCAGCGGGCGGAGCGCCGCCTCCACCTCGGGCAGCGTGGTCTCCCCGGCCATCTCGGCGTGGTCGGCGCGCAGCCTCGACTGCTTGGCGAGGACCTGGGCGATCTCCCACTCCTGCCGGGGCAGGGTGACCGCGTTGTCCACGGCGTCCAGCAGGCCCTCGCGGTTCACCGCGGAGTCGCGGACGGCGTCGATCGCCCCCTGGACGCGGCCCAGCAGCGCGCGGCCGTCGCCGTCGAGGTCCTCGGGGGTGAGGTAGCGGTCGCGGCGCCGCTCCAGCTCGCGGGCGCGGCGCAGGTCCAGCGACACCGACGGGGTGCCGAGCGCGACCAGCACCGCGAGCATGCCGAGGCCGATCAGCCACAGCGAGCCGAGCAGCGGCGAGCCGAGCAGGCCGAGGGCGAGCACGGTCAGCGGCGCCAGCCACAGCAGCGGGCGGCGGCGGCCGACGATCGTGTCGAGCTCGGCGCGCAGCGTCGGGTCGGCCACCGGGCGCGGCTCGGCGGGGGAGCCGTCCTCGGGGGCGCGCGGCGGCGCCACGCGGCGCCAGACCGTGGAGACGTGCGTCTCGAACGCGAAGTCGGTCCGCGCGATCTCGATCTCGGTCGGCCCGGCGGGCAGCGGCCACGAGCCGACGGGGTCGCCCCCGCCGGGCCCGGTGAACCGGACCCACCAGCCGCCCTTGCCGTCGTCGCATCTGTAGCGGCCGGGGGCGACGTCGATGCCGACGAAGTACGTCCCGATACCCGGTATGGAATCACTCCACGAGCCACTGGTCACCGGCGACCTCCCGTACCTGAACGACGTCCGGGGGACGGTAAGAGTTGCATTACCCACATCCGACCAGGGAAAGCCGGATCGGGTTTGGAATACTCCACGGGTGCGACCTGACTACGACCCCCTCGATGATCCGCCCTGGGCGATGCAGTTGGTGGTACGGGCCGAGAAGGCCGATCCGCCGGGGCATGGCGCGGTCTGCGAGGCGGCGGCGACCGCCGTCGTCCGGCTGCTCACCGACCCGCGCGCGGTCGGGGGCGAATGGCGGGACGCCGTGCGCGAGTGGGAGTCCCGGCGGATACGGAAGGTGACGCGGCGGGCGCGGGGCGTGCGCTGGCCGGAGGCGGCGGCGCTGCCCGGCGTCACCGTCGAGCACGCGGGCGCCCAGGTGCGGGCGTTCCCGCCGGGCCCGGTGTCGGACGTCCCGCCGCAGCTGGCGAAGCTGCAGGTCGCGGGCCTCGACCTCGCGGACGGCGAGCCGGCTCCGGCGCCGGAGCCGCCGTACGCGGCGATCGCCCTCAACCCGGACGTGACGATCACGACGGGCAAGGCCGCCGCGCAGTGCGGGCACGCCGCCCAGCTGCTGCTCCGCCAGGGCCGCCGCAGGGACGTGGCGGCGTGGGTGGAGGCGGGGGCGGCCGTCCGGCTGGTCCGGGACGTCCCGTGGCGCGACGGCGTGAAGAGGGCGACGATCGCGGTGCGCGACGGCGGGTTCACCGAGGTCCCGCCGGGGACGATGACCGCGATCGCGTGGATCGTCCGCGAGTAGCACCCCTGGGGCGCGGCGTGCCGGGCGCGCCGGCACGCCGCGCCGCCGGTCAGGGCAGGGTGACGGCGACGGGGGCGATGCCCGCCGCGCGGATCAGGGACGGCAGGCGCCCGGCGAACGGGTGGTGGTCGACCGGCAGGCCCCGCGGGTTGTCGATCACGTAGTGCACCGTCCCGCCGGCGCGGGTCTCGGCCCACTTCGCGCCGAGCGACCGCAGCACCGACGCGGTCTTCGCGGCGTCGGCCGCCTTCACCGACACGCGGATCGGCGACTCGTAGGACGGCAGCTCGGCGGCCTCCCGCACCGCCTTCGCCGTGCCCTGCGGCGCCGCTGCCGCCGCCGGGTCGGGGCCGAGGATCGCGTTGTAGAGCAGCTTGGCCGTGCCGTCGCTGAACGCGCGGAAGTTCGGCTCGGCCGCGAACAGCACGGAGCGTCCCGCGCCGACGGGCTGGTCCACGACCGCCGCGGTGCCGCCCAGCTCGGCCGCGCCGCGCTCGAACCCGGAGACGAACCAGTCGGGCGAGTCCGCCGGCGGGTACGCCACGGCGACGCCGCTGGAGGCGTTCATCACCAGGTCGTAGGACGTGAAGTTCCACGCCGCCGGGCCGACGCCCTTCGCCAGCGGGCTCGACCGGTCCACCTTCACCCGGAACAGGGTGCCGGGGATGTCGGACGTCGGCTCGGCCAGCGTCGCGGTCGTCAGGCCGAGCCGCGCGGCGAGTTGCGTCCCGCCCTGCCAGCCGATGTAGCGGCCGCCGTCGCGCGTCCACCGCTGGAGCGCGGCCCGGCCCGCGTCGCCGAGCGCGGTGTAGGCGGACGACGCCGGGCCGTCCGGCGTGACCAGGACCTCGATGCCGTCGAGCCCGCCCGCCGCCACATCCGCCGGGGTGAGCGGGGTGAACGGCAGCTTCCAGTCGCGGTCGAGGCGGTGCCGCAGCCAGCCGGCCGACTGGCGCGCGGACGACGACGTCGCCGACAGTTGCAGGACGCCGAGCTTCGGCGCCTTCCCCTCATGGCCCGGACGCGGCGCGGGCAGCGGCGGCACCGGCACGGCGCGCGGCCGCAGGACGGCCCCGGACGACCCGCCGGCCACGTTGCCCAGCAGCGGCAGGCTCCACGCCGTCACGTCGTAGAAGTACGGGAACGGCGTGTAGGAGTCCTCGTTGAGCATGGCCTGGATCCAGTGCTTCCGGCCCTGCGCCATCGAGATCCAGTACGTGCCCGCGGGCAGCATCGTCCTGGCCTCGGCGCGCCCGTAGGCCTTGAAGTCCGGGACGGCCAGCGGCCGGACGAGCTTCTTCACCCGCACGCCCATGCGCTGTAGCCGCCGCACGACCAGCCGGACCTCGGCCCGCTTGGCCGGGTCGTCGTCCCGCAGGAAGTAGCTCCGCACCTTCCGGTCGGGCACCGGCCGGTCGATCGTGTTCGGCGGGTTGTAGATCTGGTTGGGCTCCAGCTTCCCGACCCCGCCCTGCGCGTAGGCGTCCACCGTCATCTGGCGCCACTCGGTCAGGACGCGGTGCCGGTTGCGGGCGGCGGCCGACAACGTCACCCACTGGGTGAGGTACTGCTCCTTCACCCGCTCCGGGTAGGGGCTGCCGTCGCCCTTCTCGAACGTCATCCCGGCGGCGTGGAACGCGCTGGTCGGGACCGAGTCCCCGTAGCCCTGGTAGAAGAGGTCGTAGACGTCGCGGTTGAAGAAGTCGATGCCCTGCCGTGTGAACTCGGCGGCCATCGCCCCGCCGTACAGGTCGTTGATCCAGCCGACGGCCTGCTCGGGCGTCTCGTGGTAGACCGGGTCGGCGTTCGGGGGGAAGAAGTACGACGTCCCGCCCATCTCGTGCGCGTCGATGTAGAGGGCCGGCGGGTACTGGTTCAGCATCGCCAGCTTGCCGTCGGTCTCCGGCTGGGTGCGCGCGAACCAGTCGCGGTTCATATCGAACCCGTAGGCGTTCTGGCGCGTGTTCAGCTCGCGCCCGTCCGGGTTCTGCGTGGGCAGGACGACGACGAGCGCGTTGTCGAGGATCGACGCGGCGGCGCAGTCGGTGCGGTCGCCGAGGTCGCGGAGCACCTTCAGCGCCGCGTCGGTGCCGCTCGGCTCGTCGCCGTGGACGTTGCCGCTGACCCACAGGATCGGGACGCCGCGCCTGGTGATCCGCTCGGCGAGCGCCTCCGGGGTGCGCGGGTCGCGCAGCAGCGCGGCCTCCCGCCGCACCTTGGCCAGCCCCGCCTTGGACAGCAGCGCGGGACGTCCCGCGATCGCGTACTTGAGCGGGCGGCCCTGCGCGGACGTGGCGAGCGTCCCGGACACGACGCGCTCGCTCTTGGCGGCGACCGCCTCCAGGTAGGCGTCGGACTCGGCGGCGCTGACCGGCCGCTCGCCGAGGTCGAAGCCGAGGACCTGCTCCGGAGCGGGGACCCCGCCCCGGTAGACCGGTGCGGTCTGGGTCGGGTCACAGGCCGCCGCGGGGGCGGCGGGCCGTGCCGACGCGGGTGCCGCGAGCGCCGCGGGCACTGCGAGGGACGCCGCCACGACCACGGGCAACGCCAGTTCTCGGGCTCTCATGAGCCACAACGTGACACCGGGTGCGGGCCGCACCAACGGCAAGATCTGCCAAGATCAGTCGCTCTGCCCGGCGGGCGGCGACTGCGGTGACGGTGGCTGCGGCTGCGGTGACGGCGCCGCCGGCGCGGGCGGCGGGACGGGGCGCTGGCGCGGGCCGGTCAGGGCGACGGCCCGGTCGATGGCCTGGAGGGCGAACTCCTGCGTACGGGTGAGCCCGCGCGGCCCGGCGGGGGAGGAGGAGCCGGGCTCGGCCGTCGCGCGCATCCCGGCGAGCTGGGCCTTCGCGCTCAGCCCGTAGGACAGGAACAGCAGTACGACGAACGCCGCCAGGTAGAGCAGGTGCTGGATCAGGCCGCCCCACCGGCCGGTGAACACGTCCAGGACGGCGAACATCGCGAACCCGGCCATCCAGCCCGCCAGCGGCGGCACGAACAGCGTGTCGCGGCGCAGCGCCACGCCCGCCGCCGCGCAGAGCAGCAGCAGCCCCTCGGCCGCCTTGACCGCGACGAGGACGCCGCTCGCGGGGCCGGAGCCGAAGTAGCCCTCGGCCTCGTCCACCCGGTCGCCCCACAGCAGCACGCCGCTGGCCAGGACCGCCACCCCGTAGGCGAGGAGGAACACGCCGACCGCGTAGTGGAAGCGGTGCCACGTCCGCGCGCCCCGTCCGAGGCCGCCCGCCGGAGCGGCGGCCGGGCCGGCTCCTGGCTGGGCACCCGCGCCCACCGTCATAGTCGCCCCCATGTTCCCGGTTCATGTACTACGCGCAAGATATCCCGGATAGGGTCCCCGGGACCTCCGAACGCGGGCCGCTGCCGCCGCCCGTCCCGGTGCCGCACCGCGCTGACCAGGCGATGTGCTTGCACCCGGGCCGGTGAAGCGGGAAGGTGAGTACCGTACACGTCGGGCCGCGCGGAGTCCGTGAGGAAGCAAGGATGACGCCTGACGATACGGGAACGGCCGCGCCGTCGAAGACGCGGATCGAATATCTGGAAGAGCTCGGGGGCGAGCTGGTCAGACGCGGCCTCCGGGTGCGCCTGACGCTGCCCCGGGGGCAGTCGCCGAGCCTGCACGTCCTGAACCCGGACGCGGCAGCGCTGACCGAGAACATCATGGCCGAGCAGAGCGCCGACGGCTGGTGGTACTGGTGGTCGTGGTCGGAGCGCATCGCCGCCGCCGACGACGTCGCCACCGCCGCCGACCGCGTCGCCGCCGTCCTGGCCGCCCACTGATCTTCAGCACGCACCGGTTCGCCGCCGCGCCCTGACGCGCGGCCCCGCGGCCTGCTCTTCTTCCCGCGCCCTGCCCGTGTTCGCCGTACGTGCCGTGCGCTGTTCCGGGCTGCCGGGCGCTTCCGCGTGCCCTCGAACCCTGCTCGGCGGGGCTCGGGGTGAATGTTGAGCCGCGAAACATTTCGTGCGCGCCGCCCCGCCCGCCCGTCTCCGGCCGGTGCCCGCGCCGGGGCGCCGCCATGCCCGGGCAACCCCGCGTCCCACCCTAGTTGATCTCGTGTTACGTGATTGTTACCGCCGACAACAAATCAACACGCCGACAGGTCTGGCGTGACGGACAAGCGCGACATAAGTTGCGGGACACAACATTCAGCCCGGTGGACGTGTGACCTCGCTCACCGGGCCGGAAGACCCCGGCCGCGGCACGGCGGCCGCCCCCCAGAAAGGACCCGGGCAATGCGCAAGGGCATCCTCGGCCTGATGGCCCTCACGACGGCCGCGGCGCTCAGCCTCACCGCGTGCGGGGACGACGGCGACGACTCCGGCGGCGCCGCGGCGAAGGGCAAGGTCGGCGTGATCCTGCCCGACACGGCCTCCTCCGCGCGGTGGGAGAACTTCGACCGCCCCTACCTCGAGCAGGCCTTCAAGGCGGCCGGCATCCCGAGCGACATCCAGAACGCCGAGGGCTCGGCCCAGCGGTTCCAGACCATCGCCGACCAGATGCTGACCAGCGGCGTCACCGTCCTGCTCGTCACCGGGCTCGACTCCAACTCCGCCGCCGCCGTGCAGCGCAAGGCGCAGGCGCAGGGCGTCAAGACCATCGACTACGACCGGCTCACCCTGGGCGGCGTCGCCGACTACTACGTCTCCTTCGACAACGTGAAGGTCGGCGAGACGATGGCCGCCGGCCTGCAGAAGTGCCTGGGCGACAAGAACGCGAACATCGTCTACCTGAACGGCTCGCCCTCCGACAACAACGCGACGCTCTTCGCCAAGGGCTCGCACAACGTCCTCGACAAGGTGTCCACCTACAAGAAGGTCGCCGAGCAGCCCGTCCCGGACTGGGAGGCCGAGAAGGCCGCGACGCTCTTCGAGCAGATGTGGACCGAGCAGCACGGCAAGATCGACGGTGTGCTCGCCGCGAACGACAACCTCGGCAACGCGGTGATCTCGATCCTGAAGAAGAACCAGCGCGCGGGCAAGGTCCCGGTCACCGGCCAGGACGCCACCGTGCAGGGCCTGCAGAACATCCTCGACGGCACCCAGTGCACCACGGTCTACAAGCCGTCCAAGCTGGAGGCCGACGCGGCGGTGAAGCTCGCCGTCTCCCTGATCAAGGGCGAGAAGGGCGAGACCACCGCCACCGAGCACGACCCGATCGGCAAGCGCGACGTCGCGTCGGTGCTGCTGGAGCCGATCGGCATCACCAAGGAGAACGTCAAGAAGGTCGTCGACGACGGCTCGGTCAAGGCGGCCGACCTCTGCAAGGGGGCGTACGCGGCCAAGTGCGAGGCCGCCGGCATCACGGTCCAGTAACGACCCCCGCCGACCTCGTGGCGGGCCCCACCCGCTGAGGGCGTCCCGGGCACCCGGAAGCCCGGGGCGCCGGGGGCCCGCCACGGGCGCGCGGCAGGCAGTGCCGCGCGACAGACAGTGCCGCGCGACAGACAGTGGAAGGAACCACGTGGCTGAAAACGGAGACCCCGTCCTCCGCCTGACCGGGCTCAACAAGAGCTTCGGTGCCGTCCACGTCCTGCACGACGTGGACTTCACGCTGCGGCTCGGCGAGGTCATGGCCCTCGTCGGCGACAACGGAGCGGGCAAGTCGACCCTGATCAAGTGCGTCGCCGGGATCCACCCGATCGACTCGGGCCGGATCGAGTTCGACGGGCGCCCGGTGACGATCGACGGGCCGCGCGCCGCGGCCGACCTCGGCATCGAGGTCGTCTACCAGGACCTCGCGCTCGCCGACAACCTCGACATCGTGCAGAACATGTTCCTCGGCCGCGAGCGCAAGCACGGCCTCATCCTGGACGAGGCGTCGATGGAGGAGTCCGCCCGGGAGGTCCTCGCCCGGCTGTCGGTCCGCACCGTCAAGTCCGTCCGCCAGCAGGTGTCGAGCCTGTCCGGCGGGCAGCGGCAGACGGTCGCCATCGCCAAGGCCGCGCTGTGGGAGTCCAAGGTCGTGATCCTGGACGAGCCCACCGCCGCGCTCGGCGTCGCCCAGACCCAGCAGGTGCTCAACCTCGTCCGGCGCCTCGCCGACAGCGGCCACGCCGTCGTGCTGATCTCGCACAACATGAACGACGTCTTCGAAGTGGCCGACCGCATCACCGCGCTGTACCTCGGCCGCGTCGCCGCGGACGTCGCCCGCTCCGAGGTCACCCACGGCCAGGTCGTGGAGCTCATCACCGCCGGCCGTTCCGGTGATCTCGGCCTCGCGCCGACGACCGCCGCAGAGAGCATCTGAGGGGGGACCCTGTGTCCACCGACATCCCGACCCCGAAGGACACCGCCATGACGCTGGCGGACGCGGACTTCGCGAGCGACCGGCGCGAGCACGACGTGAAGTCGGCGGCCCGGGACTACTGGAACAAGATCAAGGCCGGCGAGCTGGGCGCGCTCCCCGCCATCCTCGGCCTGATCTCGCTCGTCGTCCTGTTCACCGCGCTGAAGCCCGACACCTTCCTCAGCAAGGCGAACGTCGCGAACCTGTCCACCCAGGCGCTGCCCATCACCATCCTCGCGATGGGCCTGGTGTTCGTCCTGCTGGTGGGCGAGATCGACCTCGCCGCGGGCGTGGCGAGCGGCCTGTCCGCCGCCGTGATGGCCAAGATCCTGGTGGACGGCGGCCAGCCCTGGTACGTCGCGATCATCAGCGCGGTGGCGACCGGCGTGCTCATCGGCACCGTGATCGGCTGGCTCGTCTCCGTCCTGCGAATACCGTCGTTCGTCGTCACGCTCGCGTTCTTCCTCGGCCTACAGGGCATCACGCTGCGGCTGATCGGCGAGGGCGGCACCGTGCCCGTCCGCGACGAGGTCATCGTGGCGATCGCCACCAAGAACATGCCGATCTGGCTCGGCTGGACGCTCGCCGTCGCCTGCTCCCTCGGCTACGCCGCGACGCAGGTGCTGCGCTGGCACCGGCAGCGCACCCGCGAACTGCACTCCAAGCCGCTGGAGTTCGTGCTCGCCCAGTCCGGCGTCGTCGCCGCCGCGCTGCTGATCAGCACGTTCGTGCTCAGCCAGGACCGCGCGCCGAGCCCGCTGATCACGCTCGGCGGCATCCCGTGGGGCGTCCTGCTGGTCGGCGTGCTGCTGATCGTCTGCACGTTCGTGCTGGGCCGCACCGCCTACGGCCGGCACATCTACGCCGTCGGCGGCAACGCCGAGGCCGCGCGCCGGGCCGGCATCAACGTCGTCCGCATCCGGATCTCCGTCTTCATGATCGGGTCCGGGCTGGCGGCGGTCAGCGGCATCGTGGCCGCGTCCCGGCTCAACTCGGTCGCCGTCAACGCGGGCGCGGGCAACACGCTGCTGTACGCGGTCGGCGCCGCCGTCATCGGCGGGACGAGCCTGTTCGGCGGCCGCGGCAAGGCCCGCGACGCCGTCCTCGGCGGGCTCGTCATCGCGATCATCGAGAACGGGCTCGGCCTGCTCGGCACCAAGGCGTACCTGAGCTTCCTCATCACCGGGGTGGTGCTCCTGCTCGCCGCCACCATGGACGCGCTGGCCAGGCGGCGGCGCACGGCCGCCGGCCGATGAGCCCGCGGGCGCGGTGACCGCGTGGACGCGGTGACCCGGTGAACGCGGCCGGGGACGCCTGGGAGCCGGTGGCCCGCACCATCGGCTCCCAGGCGTGGCCGGGCGGGGATTCCGCCGGTACGTCCGCCATGACCGCTGCTGATACGCTCACGGATCACGACCGCCTGGCGCGCGGCGGCGGTGTGGCACGGTGGGAGCCCCTCGGCATGTCAGTGACGCCAGCCATCGACCTGCGCGGCATCGAGAAGAGCTTCGGTTCCGTGAGGGTTCTGCACGACGTCTCGTTCTCCGCCTACCCCGGCGAGATCACCGCACTGGTCGGCGACAACGGCGCCGGCAAGTCCACGCTGGTCAACTGCATCGGCGGCATCCATCGGTTCGACAAGGGCGAGTACCGGTTCGAGGGCGAGCCGGTGCGGATCGCCGGCCCGCGCGCCGCGGCGCGGCTCGGCATCGAGATCGTCCACCAGGACCTCGCGCTCTGCGAGAACCTCGACATCGTGCAGAACCTCTTCCTCGGCCGCGAGCGGCGCAGCGGCCCCGTCCTCGACGAGGATCTGATGGAGGAGACCGCGCGCACCGCGCTGTCGGGGCTCGCCGTCCGCACGCTGGGCTCGGTCCGCCGCCGGGTCGCCACGCTGTCGGGCGGGCAGCGGCAGATCGTCGCCATCGCCCGCGCCGTCCTGCAGGACGCCAAGGTCGTCGTGCTGGACGAGCCGTCCGCCGCGCTCGGCATCGCGCAGAGCCAGCAGGTGCTGGAGTTCGTCCGCCGGCTCGCCGACAAGGGCCTCGCGGTCGTGCTGATCTCGCACAACATGAACGACGTCTTCGCGATCTCCGACCGGATCGCCGCGCTCTACCTCGGCCGGATGGTCGCCCAGGTCAGGACCGCCGACGTCACCCACCGCCAGATCGTCGAGCTGATCACCTCGGGCACCGGGGGAGAGCTGGGGCTGCGCCGATGATGAAGGCGGGCCCGTCACAAGAGGACATCCGGCGCCACAACCTCGGGACACTGCTGCGCTTCGTGCACCTGCGGGGCCCGGCGTCGCGGGCGACGCTGGCCGAGTCGCTCGGCCTCAACCGCAGCACGATCATGGCGCTGACGTCCGACCTCACCGCGGCCGGGCTCGTCCGCGAGGAGCTGCCGCGCGGCCCCGGGCGCCGCGCCGGGCGGCCCTCCCTCGTCGTGCGGCCCGAGTCGACCCGCGTGTACGTGCTGGCGTTCGAGGTCGGCGTCGACCGGCTCGTCGTCGCCCGCGTCGGCCTCGGCGGCGTCGTGCTGGACCGCCGCGAGGGCGTGCGCGCCCGCGACTCCGACCCCGCCGACCTGCTCGGCGTGCTCGTCGCGGGCGCCCGCTCGCTGGTGCGCAAGGCCGAGCGCGACGCCGTCTGCGTCGGTGCCGCCCTCGGGTTCCCCGGCACCGTCCGCCGCGCCGACGACACCATCATGTTCGGCCCGAACCTCGACGTCGGCGACCTGCGGCTCGGGGACGCGCTGTCGCGCCGCCTCGGCCTCGGCATCTCCGTCTCGGTCTGCAACGACGCCAACCTCGGCGCGCTCGCCGAGCACGAGCGCGGCGCCGGGGTGAACTGCGACAACCTCATCTACCTGCACGGCGACGTCGGCGTCGGCGGCGGCATCATCGCGCACGGCCGGCTGCTCGGCGGCGACGAGGGGTTCGGCGGCGAGATCGGCCACATGATCATCAACCCGGGCGGGCGGCGCTGCGCGTGCGGCTCGAAGGGCTGCCTGGAGGCCGAGGTCGGCGAGCGGGCCCTGCTGCACCACGCCGGCCAGGAGGAGCATCCGGGGCAGGCGGGCCGGGACGCGGTCCGCGCCGTCCTCGCCTCCGCCGACGCGGGCGACATCGCCGCGCGGGAGGCGCTGCACCGGGTCGGGACCTGGCTCGGCCTCGGCGTGGCCAGCCTGGTCAACGTGTTCAACCCCGGCATGATCGTCTTCGGCGGGACGCTCCGCGACATCTACCTCGGCGCCGCCGCGCAGATCCGCAGCGTCCTCGCCACCGGCGCGCTCGCCGCGCCCCGCGAGAAGGTCAAGCTCCGCACGGCCGCGCTCGGCGACGACACCACCCTCGTCGGCGCCGCCGAGTTCGCGTTCGCCGAGGTCCTGTCGGACCCCGTCCAGGTGCTGACCAGGCTGCGGGCCCCCGAGGACAGCCCGGTCTGAGACCCGGCGGCCCGGTCCGAGGCCCCGCTAGGGGCGCCGGGCCTCCGGCGCGTGCAGGGGACCCGCGCTGTACGGGGTGACGAACGCGAAGGCCGTCATGCCGTCCATCAGCAGGCCGCCGGCGGCGGCGAGCCGCGGCTTGAGGCGCGCGCCGAGGCGGGCGCGCTCGTGCAGGGCCGCCCACGCCAGCCAGCCGACCCCGACCACGGCCCAGTAGGACACCAGCCGGTACAGGCCGACGGCCGCCGCGGCGGGGGAGAGGGCCGCGCCGAACGCCACCAGGGACGCGGCCATGCTGCCCTCGATCGCGCCGAGGCCGCCCGGCAGCAGCGGCAGCGCGCTGCCCGCGGCCTGCGCGGCGAAGTAGGTGAGGGCGACCCCGTTCGGGGAGACCTCGATGCCGACCGCGTTCGCCGCCGCCAGCAGCGCCAGGATGTCGAACACCCAGTTCAGCAGGGCGAGCGAGGCGAGCGCGGCCCAGTCGCGGCGGGTCGGGCGCAGCACGTCGCGGACGCCGGCCAGCCGCTCGGCGTGCGGGGCGATCCGCGGCCGGGCGAGCGCCCACCGGTGGGCGCGGCGCAGCGGCGCCGCCAGCGCGGCGCGCGTCCGCGGCCGCCGCAGCGCCGGGATGAGCGGCACCGCGAGCACCAGCGGGACGGCCAGCGCGGCCAGCGCGGGCCCGCGGGCGTGCGGGTCGGCCAGCAGCGCCAGCAGGCCCACCAGCGTGTAGGCGGACGTGGTGATCACCCCGCCGGCCAGGATCACCGCCGTGGCCAGCGGCGCCGACGCCCCGCCGCGGCGGAACTGCCGGAACGTGTAGACGACGCTCACCGCGGGGCCCGCCGGCAGCGTCGTGGACAGCGCGTTGCCCGCGTAGGTGATCGCGAACGCGCGGCGCAGCGGCATCCGCAGGCCGCCGACGCGCAGCAGCCGGCGCTGCAGCCGGGCGAACGCGCCCATCGACCCCGCCACGGCCAGCACGACCATCGTGAGCCAGCCCGGGTCGGCGTGCGCCGCCGCCGACCAGATGGCGCCGAGGTCGGGCAGTTCGTCGCGGTAGAGGGGGAAGGCCGCGAGCGCGGCGAGGATCAGCGCCCACTGGACGAGCAGCCCCGCCCTGCGCCGCCACCAGGGGCGCCGCGCGGCCTGATCGTCGTGCCCGCCGGGAATCGGGAACGGGGACTCGGCGTCGGCCGCACGAGGCTCGGCGTCGGCGTCGACGGGCTCGGCGTCGGCCGGAGGGCGGACCGGTGCCGCGACTGTCTCATGCATGTCCCGGTCACCTCGCAAGATCGCCCGCAATGCGCAACCTACGGCCCGCCTATGACATTCCCCCGGGTCCGGCAGCGAACCGCAAAGAGACCCCCGTCACACGCGTCACCGGCGGCCGCGCGGACGCGGACGCGCGTGCGCGGGCGCGCGGACGCGCGGTCAGGGCCGCCGCGTCGGGTTGACGGCGTCGGACTCGGCGGCGGTGTCCGGGCGGGGGCGCTCGTCGTCCCCCTCCCGGACGGTCTGCCGCTCGTACTCGGTGATGCCGAGCCCGTCCCTGCTCTGCTCGGGCTCCTCGATCACCAGGTCGTCGGGCGGGTCGGTCACGTACTCCTCGGTCAGGCCGATCTCCTCGTCCTGATCGTTGTCGCCCATGTCGTCGATGTCGTCACGAAAGTCGCGCGTCTCACCGGGCCTGCGTGCCCTCATCGTTCCTCCCGGTTCGTCTGCTTTCCTGCTGATCGAACCGGTATCCCCGCTGACCGGGCCCCTACTCGTGATCGCGGACGGATCTCCCCGCGGTCGCGGACGGCCCTACCCGCGGTCGCGGACGGCGACGAGCCCGCCGATGACGCCGATGTACGCGCTGCCGTCCGGGCCGATCGTGATGGGCGCCCAGTTGTTGTCGAACCACTTGCCCGTACCCGTGAGCACCTTGTAGACGGTCTTGCCCGTGTGGACGTCCACCGCCGTCAGGTACCAGGCGTCGATGAGGTCACGCCGGGGCTCCTTCGTGTACAGGTACAGCAGCCCGTTGGGCACCGAGACCTTCGGCACGGTGGACGGCGAGCGCTCCTGGCTCGTCCAGACGGTCTCGCAGCCCTGACCTCCGGACTTCACGTCCACCCGGCTCACCCCGCCCGTGGACGACCCTCCCGGCGGAAGCTCGAAGAAGTTGCGGTAGCCGTAGTTGTTCTCGACGAACAGGCTGTCGCCGTAGCCGATGAGGGAGTTGTCCGTCGCGCTGGCCCCGCTGCCGAACACGGGGATCTGGCAGACCAGCCCACCGTCGGCCCTGCGCCGGACGATGACGTGCATGCGGTCGTCGGCGTTGTCGGTGATGGCCACGTAGCCGTCACCGAAGAACGTGGGAGTCGTCCCCGATCCCTGGTCGATCTGGCCGGGCTTGCGTCCGGTACCTCTGTCATAGGGCTGGCGCCACAGGACCTTCGGCATGCCGCTCGCGTCGGCCCGCATCTGGTACAGCGCGTGGTCGGAGACGATGGAGACGCCGTCCTCGGCCGCGGCGAAGGAGTTCTGGATGCTCTCCCCGGTGAGCCGCGTCATCCGGACGTTGCCCGACTCCGGGTCCACCGTGCCGATCCGCCCGTTCCGGGTGATCCACCAGATCAGGCCGCCCCAGTCGGGCCCGACCGCGGTGATCGGGTCGCATTCGCCCTTCGGCCACGGGTTGGTCCACGTGGCGCAGTCGTGGGGCAGGTAGCCGCTCAGGTCCCAGTCGTCGGTCACCGTGAAGCGCCACTTGCCGTCCGGCCCCTTCTCATGCGCGAACCGGCGCAGATGGAACGCCGAATCCGCCAGGACGGCGCGGTCCTGCGGATCCAGGTAGTAGTACGCCCCGCCCGAGGTGTCGGTGAGCACCTTGTCGAGGCTCAGCGAGAACACCGCCTGGACGGTCGACGGCCGCGGCGGCAGGTCGTAGGTCGCGAGGTCCTTGAGCGTCCTCGGGTCGATCAGCCGCAGGACGAAGTTCTGCCCGCGCGTGCACTGCGCGACGATCAGGCCCGTCCGCCGCGCGAACGTCACCGTCGAGCACAGCCCCGGCAGCCCCCCGCCCTTGGCCTCGTTCAGCACCTCGGGATCGCGGCCGAGCGGACCCGGGAACGGGTAGGTGTCGGAGGCGTAGCTGTCGGCGTGCATCGACGACGTCCCCACCGGCCCCTGGTGCGGGTTGGCCGGAACAGGCCGCCCGGCGAGCGGGCGCGGCGCCGCCGGCCCGCCGACGTACGCCGGGACGAAGCCCCTGCCGGGGCCGTCGGGGATCGGTGCGGCGGCCGCGGGGGCCGCGAGACCGGCGGTCGCGAGGCCCGCGGCCAGGAGGGCGGCGAGCAGGGGTCTGCGCATGACGGGCTCCAAGACGGGACGACGGCGGCCCGGTCGCGCCCTCCGGGGGGATCCACAGCGTAAACGGTGATCGTCGATCGCGCCCGGATGGTTACGATCCGGTCATGGGCGTACAAGCTGTGATCTTCGACTGGGGCGGCACGCTGACCCCGTGGCACGACCTCGACCTCACCGACATGTGGCGCGCGATCTGCTCCGCCCACCTGCCGCCGGACGCCGTCGAGAAGGCCGCCGCCGCGCTCGCCGACGCCGAGCTGGAGATGTGGCGCCGCGGCACCGAGGAGCACCGCAGCGCCACGCTCGCCGAGGTGTTCGAGATGGCCGGGGTGGAGCCCACCGAGGACCTCCTCGGGACGCACTTCGAGACCTGGACCCCGCACACCCACACCGACCCCGCCGTCCCGGGCCTGTTCCACGCCCTCCGCGACCGCGGCATCAAGATCGGCGTCCTGTCCAACACCATCTGGACCCGTGAGTGGCACGAGCGCGTCTTCGCCCGCGACGACGTCCTCGGCCTGCTCGACGGCGCCGTCTACTCCAGCGAGATCCCCTGGACGAAACCGCACGCCGAGGCGTTCCGCGCCGCCATGGACGCCGTCGGCGCCACCGATCCCGCCGCCTGCGTCTTCGTCGGCGACCGCCCTTACGACGACATCCACGGCGCCAAGTCCGCCGGCCTGCGCGCCGTCCAGATCCGGCACCAGACCACCCACGCCTTCGAGCGCCCCGGCCTCACACCCCCCGACGCCCTCATCCACACCCTGGACGAACTGCTCCCGCATGTGGAGAGGTGGGGGTAGCGCTCGGGGGTCAGGGCCGCCGGGCGACGATCAGATCGCGGGTGATGGCCTGGTCCACGCGGTGGCGGAAGCTCCGGTAGGCCTCGGAGTCCAGGACGTCGAGGCCGGCGGTGCGGAGGATGTCGGCGAGTTGCTCGCGGCGGCCGACGAAGGTGTTCCAGGAGATGCCGAGGGCACCGCCGGGGCGCAGCAGCCGCGCCCATTCGGGGACGGCGGCGGCCAGCAGGTCGACGGGGCTGCGCGACAGCTGCGGCTTGCCCTTGCGGCCGGGCTGCGCGCCCTTGGGGCGGCTGCCGTGCTGGACGCCGTACGGGGCGTCCGCGACGATCAGATCGAACGAGGCGGGCCGGAAGAACTTGCCGGCGCCCACGGAGTCGGCGTTCACGACGGTGATCTCCATCGTTTCGCCGCTCTTGTAGCGCTCCTTGGACGCCCCCAGCGTCACGTGGAGGCGGCGCCCGAGGACGGCCTTCTCGCGCCGGATGTTCGCCGTCTCGGCCTGGTGCTTGACCCGGTTGTTCTTCAGCCAGGTCTTGATGAAGGCCGCGTAGGCGTCGAAGTCCTTGCCGTCGATGTCGATGCCGGCGGCGTCCAGCCCGTACATCATCGCCTGGTTGAGGGTGGTGCCCCGCCCGCACATGGGGTCCAGGACGCGGGGGCGCCCGGTCACCAGGTCCATGGGCGAGTCCATCGCCATCGCGGTGACGTTCAGCAGCAGCTTGGTGAAGTACTCGTTCGTCTTGCCGGAGTACTTCTGGATGGTCAGCAGGTCGCTGCCGAACAGGTCGAGGGGCTGGAGCGTGACCGGCCGGAGCAGTTCCCCCTCGATCTGGAACAGCGCGTAGAGCCCCGACAGGTTCGAAAGGAGGCGGACGTCCTGCTCCGTCAGTTCGTCGGCGGAGAACGTCACGTACGGGACGCCGCCCATGGCCGTCTCGCGGATGTCGCCCAGGCGCCCGCCCAGCGCCTGCTCGCTGAACACCGTCAGCTCGGCCTTCAGCAGGTCGGCCGCGGCCTGGGCGTAGACGCGGTTGTGCGAAGGGGTGACGAGAAGGCCGTACGCGGTCATTCGCAGAACCCTATTGGAAGGTCGGAGCGGAGACCGCCGGGACGATGGCCCGGCGGTCTCCGCGCGGCCCTTGTGCGGGCCGCTCCTCCCCGGTCAGGCGGCCCGCGCGGGACGTTCCGGATGCGCGGAGTCGCCGGCGGGGCCGTCCGGGGCGGCGGGCAGCGCCCGCGCGCTCTCGTCCGGGCCTTCGGCGGCGGGCAGGTCGGGAAGGTGCCGCGCGGCGGCGGCCAGCAGCTCGTGCACCTGGGCCTTGAGGCTCGCGAGGTCGGCCCGCGCCACGTCCGCCTGCGCCTGCGCGATGCGCGCCTGGCGCCGCGCGGCGTCGCGCTCCGCCGCGAGCCGGTTCAGCTGTTCGTGGTAGGCGTCCCGCAGCTCGTCGAGGGCGCTGCGGCCGCCCCCCACCGGAGTCGTGGTCACGTCTGGGCTCCTCCCCCGAGTAGTCCCCTCTACCGGGACCAACGCGATCGGTGCCGCGCTTCGTTCCCGCCGTGCGGAAGATCACTCACCCGGTTCGGGACGGGGCGCGAGGGCCGCGGCCGGCAGCCCGGGGAACGCCGCCGCCGGTGCCGCGGCGCCCGCCCGCGCCCGCCACCGGGCCGACCGCGCCATCGCCCGCTGCGCGCTGTCGGCGGCGAAGGCCCGCAGGTCGGGGGCGGAGAGGCCGGCGAGCCCGACGTAGGCGGCGGCGAGGTCGTCCTCCAGCGCCGCGGCGAGGCGGGCGGCGCTGCGGGTGTCGGTGACCCGGACGGGCAGCCGGTAGGCGGCCGCCGCGGGGGCCGGGCCGCCGGACAGGATCGACGCCAGCTCGTCGCGCTGGGCCCGGTGGCCGTTCCACATGTCCTTCGCGGTCTGCCGCATGGTGCCGCGCAGCCGGGCCCCGAGCACCCCGTACCCGTACACGGCGGCGTGCTCGGCGGACAGGGCCGTCCGGACGGCTTCGGCGCCGGACGTGGAGCGGACGGCCGGAGCCTCGCCCTTGACCGTCCTCGCATGGCCCGCTTCGCAGGTGCCGATGCTGGCGAGCAGCTGCGCCAGTGCGGGGCCGGCCTTGGCGGCGTCGGCCGTCCGCAGGCGCGCCGCGTCGTCCTCTGCGTCGCGCAGGAAGGCGAGCGCCTGCGCGGTGCCAGCGGGGACCGGGGGAGCGGGACTGGCGGACGGCATGGCGCCGCCCTCGCCCGCCCTGTCGCCCGAGCCGGGCACGTAGTGCCTCTTCAGGACCTCCAGGTGCCGGCGGTGGTGCGCGAGGGCGGGTTCTAGCCTGCCGGCGGGCACGGCGCCCGCGGACCGCGCCGCCTCATAGGCCGCGATCAGGTGCTGCTCGGACGCGATCGCGCCGACGAGCACCGCGACGCCGGCGCGCCCGGCCGGCGACGACGCCGCCGACTCGGTGGCGCAGCCCGCCAGCCACGGCAGGAGCAGGGCGCCCCCGCCGATCGTCCCGCCCAGCACGGCCCCCCGCCGCAGCAGCGCGCGCCGCGACAGCGTTCCTCCGGGCGGGGTTCCTTCGTGCGAGCTGCCATCGGGCGGGGTCCCTTCGGGCGAGCGCGGCAGGGCGTTCGGCAAGGGAGTCTCCTCACCCGGTGGCGTGGTGGTGGCGGCCCGCCGCGGCCGCGGTCCCCGGACGCGTCCATCGGGCCAGCTCAAGCATTCCATATCCGCCGCGCCGGTGAGCCGCCGGAAAGACCGACGCGGTCCCCGGCTGTCGATACCCTTGAGGTGTCGACGGACGAACGGTGACATCCGCGATCGCAGGCGTGACAACAGAGGGAAAACGAGGAGGGCCCATGAGCGTCGAGTCCAGCGGTGGCCGCGCTCAGGGCGGGCGCGGTCCCGGCAGGCGCGCCGACGCCTCCGCGCGGCCCGCGCGCGACACCGCCATCGCCGAGCTGACCCGGCTGGTCGGGCCGGCCGTGGCCGAGGCCGGCCTGGACCTGGAGGAGGTCGACGTGCGCCCGGCCGGGCGCCGCCGGCTCGTGAAGATCGTGGTGGACGGCGACGCCGGGGTCGACCTCGACGCCGTCGCCCGGGTGAGCGAGGCCGCCTCCCGGCTGCTCGACGAGTCCGAGGTGATGGGGACCTCGCCCTACGTGCTGGAGGTGACCTCGCCCGGCGTCGACCGACCCCTCACCGAGCCGCGGCACTGGCGCCGCGCCGTCGGCCGGCTGGTCGTCGCGCCGCTGGCCGAGGGCGGGCAGGTCGAGGGCCGCGTGGTCGCGGCCGACGACGCCGCCGTCGAGATCGACGTCGTCCAGAAGCGGCGCGGCGGCGGCAAGGGCGCCGGGACGCGGACCGCGCGGCGCAGGTTCGGCCTGGACGAGCTGGGGCGCGGCCGGGTCCAGGTGGAGTTCAAGCCCCTGGAGCGGACGGCCGACGATAAGCGTTCTCCGGCTGAGCCGGACTAGAGGGGGGAACCTCGTGGACATCGACATGACCGCCCTGCGGGGCCTGGAGAGCGAGAAGGACATCTCGCTCGACGTGGCCGTCAAGGCCATCGAAGACGCCCTGCTGATCGCCTACCACCGGACGGAGGGCGCGGCGCCGAAGGCGCGCGTCGAGCTGGACCGGCAGAGCGGGCACGTGACCGTCTGGGCGACCGAGACCGACGAGGAGGGCGACGACCTCCGCGAGTACGACGACACCCCGACCGGTTTCGGCCGGATCGCGGCGACCACGGCCAAGCAGGTGATCCTGCAGCGGCTGCGCGACGCCGAGGACGAGCTGACCTTCGGCGAGTACGCCGGCCGCGAGGGCGACATCGTCAGCGGCATCATCCAGCAGGGCAAGGACCCGCGGAACGTGCTGGTCGACCTCGGCCGGATCGAGGCCGTGCTGCCCCCGCAGGAGCAGGTGCCCGGCGAGCGCTACGAGCACGGCGAGCGGCTGCGCGCCTACGTGGTGCAGGTCCGCAAGGGCCACCGCGGCCCGTCGGTGCAGCTGTCGCGGACGCACCCGAACCTCGTCCGCAAGCTGTTCGCGCTGGAGGTCCCGGAGATCGCCGACGGCACCGTGGAGATCGCCGCGATCGCCCGCGAGGCCGGCCACCGCACCAAGATCGCGGTGCGCTCGCGCAAGTCCGGCGTGAACGCCAAGGGCGCGTGCATCGGCCCGCTCGGCGGCCGGGTCCGCAACGTGATGGCCGAGCTGCACGGCGAGAAGATCGACATCGTCGACTGGTCGGACGACCCCGCCGAGCTCGTCGGGAATGCGCTGTCGCCCGCGCGGGTTTCCCATGTCGAGGTCATCGACGCCGACGCCCGGGTCGCCCGGGTGATCGTGCCCGACTACCAGCTGTCCCTCGCCATCGGCAAGGAGGGGCAGAACGCGCGGCTCGCGGCCCGGCTGACCGGCTGGCGGATCGACATCAGGTCCGACACCGAGCCGGCGCGGCCGCCCGCGGAACCCGCCGAGCCGGGCCAAACCGGATCTTCTACGTCAGGAGAGCATGCGACCGGCCCCGCGGACGCCTCGGCGCGGTAGACTCATGAAACGTGGCCGGGCGGCCCCTGTTCGCACGTGTGTGGGCTGCCGGGTTCGCACGGCCAAGTCCGGCTTGCTGCGCCTGGTGGTGGTCGAGGGCGTCATCGTCCCCGACCCTCGCGGGCGGCTGCCGGGACGGGGTGCGCATCTGCACCCCGCCCTGGAGTGTCTCGAGCTCGCAGAGCGGCGTCGGGCGTTCCCGCGGGCGTTCCGCCTGCCGGGGCCGCTCGACGGTGGTGCGCTGCGGGCACGGCTTGCGGTGCACGCCGCGCGGCAGCAGGATGGCCGAAGTGAAAGCGACGTCTAGTCGGAAGCAGGTCGAGATTGCTATGAGCGCTCGATGAGCACGCCGCGATGAGTACGGCAAGTTAGCGACGGTCCGGAGGCCGCACCCCCGGACCGAGTAGGGAGTGCAGTGGCGAAGGTCCGGGTTTACGAACTCGCCAAGGAGTTCGGTGTCGAGAGCAAGGTCGTCATGGCCAAGCTCAAGGAGATGGGCGAGTTCGTACGGTCGGCGTCCTCCACGATCGAGGCGCCGGTCGAACGCAGGCTGAAGGAAGCCTTCTCAAATTCTTCTTCGTCCTCCAAGCAGGGGGACAATCGAGGCGCGCCGAAGCGACCTTCGGGTCCGCGTCCCGCCGCGCCGCGTCCGGGCCCGCCCGGCGGCGGCGCCTCCGACGGGCAGGGTGCGCGCCCGCAGGCCCCCCGGCCCGCCGCGCCGCGCCCGCCCGCGCCCAAGCCGGGCCCGGGTGGTCCCGGCGGCCAGGGCGCTCCGGGCGGCCAGGGCGGTCCGGGCCAGGGCGGCATGCCCAAGCCGGGCCCGCGCCCGCCCGTCCCGCCGGCGCCGAGCACGCCGGTGAACGCGCCCGCCGCGCAGGGGCCGAGCGCCCCGCCGGCGGCGGGTCCCGCCGCGGGCGGTCCCGCGGCCGGCAACGGCGCGGGCACCCGCGCCCCCGGCGGCCCGAAGCCGGGTCCCCGCGCGCCCAAGCCGGGCCCGCGTCCCGGCCCGCGCCAGGGCGGCGGCGGAGGCGGCGGCAGGCCGCGTCCGGGCAACAACCCGTTCAGCTCGACCAACACCGGCATGGGCCAGGCGCCCAAGCCGGGCCCGCGTCCCGGTCCGCGTCCGGGCGGCGACCGTCCGGGCGGTGACCGTCCCGGCGGCGGCGCTCCCGGCGGCCCCCGTCCCGGCGGCCGCAGCGGCGCGCCCGGCGCGGGCGGCCCGCGGCCCAGCCCGGGGGGCATGCCGCCCCGGCCGGGCGGCCCGCGGCCGAGCCCGATGAACATGCCGTCCTCGCGGCCCGCAGGCGCCCCCGGGCGCGGCGGTCCCGGTGGCGGCGGCGGTGGACGCGGCCCGGGTGGCGGCGGCGGTCGTCCCGGTGGCGGCGGTCGCGGTCCCGGTGGCGGCGGTCGTCCCGGCGGTGGCGGCGGCTTCGGCGGCCCGCGCGCGGGCGGCGGCGGCCGTCCCGGCGGCGGCTTCGGCGGTCCCCGCCCGGGTGGCGGCGGTCGCGGTCGCGGCGGCACGCAGGGCGCGTTCGGACGCCCCGGGGGCCGGCCGGCCCGCGGGCGCAAGTCGAAGCGCGCGCGCCGTCAAGAGTTCGAGAACATGCAGGCGCCCGCCGCCGGCGGTGTCTCGGCTCCGCGCGGCAACGGCAAGACCATCCGGCTGCCGCAGGGCGCGACCCTGACCGACTTCGCCGAGAAGATCGGCGCCAACCCGGCGTCGCTCGTCGCGATCATGATGCACCTCGGCAAGATGGTCACCGCGACCCAGTCGGTCGACCCCGACGACCTCATGGCGCTCGGGCTCGAGCTGGACTTCGACGTCCAGGTCGTCAGCCCCGAGGACGAGGACCGCGCGCTGCTCGAGTCGTTCGACATCGAGTACGGCGAGGACGAGGGCGGCGAGGAGAACCTCCAGTCGCGTCCGCCGGTGGTCACCGTCATGGGCCACGTCGACCACGGTAAGACCAAGCTGCTGGACGCCGTCCGGCACGCCAACGTGCAGGCGGGCGAGGCCGGCGGCATCACCCAGCACATCGGCGCCTACCAGGTCGAGACCGAGGTCGACGGCGAAGAGCGCAAGATCACCTTCATCGACACCCCGGGCCACGAGGCGTTCACCGCCATGCGCGCCCGCGGTGCCGACACCACCGACCTGGTGGTGCTGGTGGTCGCCGCGGACGACGGCGTCAAGCCGCAGACCACCGAGGCGATCGACCACGCCACCGCGGCCGGGGTGCCGATCGTCGTCGCGGTCAACAAGATCGACGTCGAGGGCGCGGACCCCAACCGGGTGCGCGCGCAGCTGACCGAGTACGGCCTGGTCGCCGAGGAGTTCGGCGGTTCGACGCAGTTCGTCGACGTGTCCGCCAAGCAGGGCACCAACATCGACGCGCTGCTGGAGGCGATCATCCTGACCGCCGACGCCGAGCTCGACCTGAAGGCCAACCCCGACATGCCCGCCCAGGGCTCGGCCATCGAGGCCCACCTGGACAAGGGCCGGGGCGCCGTGGCGACCGTGCTGGTGCAGCGCGGCACGCTGCGGGTCGGCGACTCGATCGTCTGCGGCGTGGCCAACGGCCGCGTCCGGGCGATGCTCGACGAGAACGGCAACAACCTCGAGGAGGCGGGCCCGTCCCGACCGGTGATGGTGCTCGGCCTCGCGGCCGTGCCCGGCGCGGGCGACAACTTCCTGGTCGTCGACGACGACCGGATCGCCCGGCAGATCGCCGACAAGCGGGTGGCGCGCAAGCGCAACGCCGAGCTGCTCAAGAGTCGCAAGAGCAGCTCCCTGGAAGAGCTGTTCAAGGACTTCCAGGAGGGCAAGCGGCAGGAGCTGCTGCTCATCCTCAAGGGCGACGTGTCCGGTTCCGTCGAGGCGCTGGAGGACTCGCTCCTCAAGATCGACGTGGGCGACGAGGTCAGCCTGCGGATCATCCGCCGCGGTGTCGGCGCGATCACGCAGGACGACGTCAACCTGTCGCTGGCGTCCGAAGAGGGCGCGGTCATCATCGGCTTCAACGTGCGGCCGGAGCGCAACGCGCAGGACCTGGCCGACCGCGAGGGCGTCGACATCCGGTACTACTCGATCATCTACCAGGCGATCGAGGAGATCGAGGCGGCCCTCAAGGGCATGCTCAAGCCGGAGTTCGAGGAGGCCCAGCTCGGTACCGCGGAGGTCCGCGAGATCTTCAAGGTGCCGCGGATCGGCAACGTGGCCGGCTCGATGGTCACCTCGGGGATCATCCAGCGCAACGCCAAGGCCCGCCTCGTCCGCGACGGCGTCGTGGTCGCCGACAACCTCACGGTGTCGTCGCTGCGCCGCTTCAAGGACGACGCGACCGAGGTCCGCGAGGGCTTCGAGTGCGGCATCGGCGTCGGTTACAACGACATCAAGCTCGGCGACGTCATCGAGTGCTTCGAGATGCGGGAGAAGCCCCGCGTCTGAGGCCGGGCGGCCCGCCCGCCCGGCCCGCCCCCTGCGGGCGCGGGCCGGGCGGCGGCCGGCTCGTCGCCGATGTGATCGTTCAATCGGATGACAGGACGCCAGGCGGATCTTCTAGCCTGGCGTCCGTCATGTCCGGCCCCGCCCGCCGCCCCGGCGGCGCGGGCCGGGAACACGGCGGGTGATCCCCGTCGTTCCAACCAGACAGATCCCGAGGTGATCGACCAGGTGTACGTGGGTGCGCTGACACTCGACCTGCTGCTGGGGGACGTCCGCTCGCTGAAGCAGAAGCGGTCCGTCGTCCGGCCCATCATCGCCGAGGTGCACAAGCACTTCCCGGCGGTGGCCGTCGCCGAGACCGGCGGCAACGACCTGCACCGCAGGGCGGAGATCGGGGTGGCGGTGGTCTCGGGCTCCGCCGCCAACTGCACCCAGGTGCTCGACCAGTGCGAACGCCTGGTGGCCGGACGGCCGGAGATAGAACTCCTGTCCGCCCGCCAGCGGATCTTCCACGACGAGGACTGACCGGACGGCGTTCGGTCTTCCCGGCCGGGGGTGGGGGGCGTCCCCCACAATGAACCGTGCGGCGGTCGGGCGGGTGGGGGAGTGGCCCCACAATGGACATTCGGTGCCGGCGCCGGACCATAGAAGGGTCGGCATACCAGAGAAAGGGAGTGCGATCATGGTGGACGCAGCTCGGGCGCGCAAGCTCGCCGACCGCATCCAGCAGATCGTGGCCGAGATGCTGGAGAGGCGGATCAAGGATCCGCGGCTCGGCTTCGTGACCGTGACGGACACCCGCATCACCAACGATCTGCGCGACGCGACCGTCTACTACACGGTGTACGGGTCGGACGGCGAGCGCGCCGAGACGGCCGCCGCGCTGGAGAGCGCGAAGGGCGTCATCAGGTCGGAGGTGGGCCGCAAGACGGGCGTCCGGCACACGCCCAGCATCACCTTCGTGATGGACTCCCTGATGGAGAACGCGGCGCACATCGACGACCTGCTGGCCAAGGCCCGGGCCAGGGACGCCGAGGTCGCGCGCGCCGCGCAGGACGCGTCCCCGGCCGGTGAGGCGAACCCGTACCGGGAGCCCGCCGCCGAGGACGACCTCGACGAGGACGCCGACGACGAGGACGGCCGTTCCGGGCCCCCGTCATCGTGAACGGCCCCGAGGGCCGCGCGGAGGCCGCGGCCGCCGGGGGGCCGGAGGCGTGCCGGCTGCACGACGCGGGCGGCCACGCCGCGGGCGGCCACGACATCGTCCCGCGCGGCGGCGGAGCGCGCGGTGCCGGGCGCGGCGCGCCGGCCGTGCCCGCCGAGGCGTCCGCCCGCCTGGAGTGGGATCGCGCGGTCCAGCTGATCCGCGCGGCGGAGGAGATCTGCCTCGTCTGCCACGTGGCGCCGGACGGTGACGCGCTCGGCTCCATGCTGGCGCTCGCGCAGGCGCTCCGCGCGCTCGGCAAGCGGTGCGTGGCCTCGTTCGGGGAGCCGTTCACGGTCCCGGCGATCCTGCGCTTCCTGCCGGGGCAGGAGCTGCTGGTGGAGCCCGCCCGGGTGCCCGCGGCCCCGGAGCTGATGATCTCCCTGGACGCGGCCGGCCGGGCGCGGCTCGGCGGCCTGGCCGGGCACGCCGACCGGGCCGGCGCGCTGGTCGTCGTCGACCACCACGCGTCCAACACCGGGTTCGGCGGCGTGCGGCTCGTCGACCCGGACGCCGCCGCCACCGCGGTGCTGGTCGAGGAGCTGATCCGCCGGCTCGGCGTCCCCCTCGACCGCGACATCGCGCAGGGCCTGTACGCGGGGCTCGCCAGCGACACCGGCTCGTTCAAGTACCCGTGCACGACCCCGGAGGTCCACGACCTCGCGGGACGGCTGCTGACGGCGGGCGTCCGGCCGGACGCGGTCAGCCGCGAGCTGTGGGACCGGGCCCCGTTCGGCTACCTGCAGGTCCTCGCGGGCGCGCTGGCGCGGGCCCGGCTGGAGCGCGACGCGGCCGCCGGCCTCGGCCTGGTGTGGACGACGATCGCCCGCTCCGACCGGGCCGCCCGCGACGTCGAGTACGACCAGCTCGAAGGGGTCATCGACCAGCTCAGGCGTACCGACGAGGCCGAGGTCGCGGTCGTGTGCAAGGAGAACGACCGGGGCGAGTGGTATGTGTCCACCCGCTCCAAGGGCGCGGTCGACGTCGGCCGCGCCTGCGTGGAGCTCGGCGGCGGCGGGCACCGCACGGCCGCCGCGTTCACCCTGGGCGGGGAGCCCGCCGCCATCATCGACCGGCTGCGCGCGGCGCTGCGCGCGCCCGGCGACCCCGACGACGACTGACCTTTCGGAGCGCGCGTGGACAACTCGGGACTCGTCATCGTGGACAAGCCCGCCGGCTGGACGTCGCACGACGTCGTCGGGAGGATGCGGCGGCTGGCGAAGACCCGGCGGGTCGGGCACGCCGGCACGCTCGACCCGATGGCGACGGGCGTGCTCGTGCTCGGCGTCGGCAAGGCCACCCGCCTGCTCGGCCACCTCGCGCTGACGGAGAAGGGGTACGACGCGACGATCCGCCTGGGGCAGTCGACCAACACCGACGACGCGGAGGGCGAGATCACCGCGTCCGCGTCCGCCGCCTCCGTCGCCGACGAGGCGCTGCGCGCGGGCGTCGCGGCGCTGACCGGGCCGATCCAGCAGGTCCCGCCGCAGGTCAGCGCGATCAAGGTGAACGGTGAGCGGGCCTACAAGATGGCCCGCAAGGGCGAGGACGTGGCGCTCGCCGCCCGTCCGGTGACCGTGCACTCCTTCACGGTCACCGGCGTGCGCCGGGAGGGCGACCTGATCGACGTGGACGCGTCGGTCGCCTGCTCGTCCGGCACCTACATCCGGGCGC
Source organism: Actinomadura sp. NAK00032 (assembly GCF_013364275.1). NCBI lineage: Bacteria > Bacillati > Actinomycetota > Actinomycetes > Streptosporangiales > Thermomonosporaceae > Actinomadura > Actinomadura sp. NAK00032. The sequence continues at coordinate 2,808,313 of NZ_CP054932.1, forward strand.
TGGCCCGCGACCTCGGCGCGTCCCTTGGCTGCGGCGGCCATCTGACGGCGCTGCGCCGCACCCGTGTCGGGCCCTACGACCTGCCTGCGGCGCGGACCCTCGACCAGCTGGCGGAGAAGCTGGAGATCCTGCCGATGGGCGAGGCGGTCGCCGGGGTGTTCCCGCGCCGGGACGTCTCGGCCGACGACGCCCGCAAGATCGCGCACGGCGGGCGGCTCCCGGCGGCCGGGCTGGGGCCGGGCCCGGTGGGCGTCTTCGCGCCGGACGGGACGCTGCTCGCCCTCGTCGAGGAGCAGGGCGGGCAGGCCAGGCCCCTCGCCGTCTTCGTCCCCTGACCCCGGGCGCGGGCCTTGCGGCCTGAGGGCCATCTCCTGGGCTAAGCCCGGCTCAGACCGGGCAATACACCCCGTGGTACGCATCACCGGGTGAAAGTGCTGCACGAAAACCTACGGGCGCGTAACCTACGAGAGCGTAAGTTACTAGGCAGGAGGTGTCCGTGACCACTGTGAAGGACCACCCCCCGGTGGCGTCCCCCACCCGGCCGCGGCTGCGCGGCTGGCTGCACCTCGGCGCGTTCCCCGCGGTGCTGGTCGCCGGGCTCGTGCTGGTGGCGCTCGGCCCGAGCGTCCACGCGCGGCTCGCGTCGGCGGTGTACGTGGCGACATCGGGGATGCTGTTCGGGATCTCCGGGACCTACCACCGGCAGCAGTCGCACCGGCTGATCGAGGTGCTGCGCCGGTTCGACCACGCCAACATCTACCTGATCATCGCGGGGACGTACACCCCCTTCGCGGTCGTGGCCCTGGACGGCGGCGTGCGGCTCGCCGTCCTCATCACCGTCTGGACGGGCGCCGTCGCCGGCGTCGTCTTCCGCACCGCCTGGATCGGCGCCCCGCGCGCTCTCTACGTGACCCTCTACATCGTCCTCGGCTGGGTCGCGGTGTTCTTCCTGCCCCAGTTCCTGGACGGCGCCGGCGTCGCCGCGTGCGTGCTGGTCGCGGTCGGCGGCATCTGCTACAGCGTCGGAGGCGTCGTCTACGGGCTGCGCCGCCCGGACCCGTCGCCGAGCTGGTTCGGCTTCCACGAGGTCTTCCACGCCTGCACGCTCGCCGCCTACGTCCTGCAGTACATCGCGGTGTCGCTGGTCGTCTACCAGTCCGGCTGACGGGTACCCCTGGGTGCGACCTTCCGGCCTCGGTCATGGCACTCTTGAGGGCGGCAGGAGAAAACCGGCAGGCATGCCCTACGCAGGGAGAGAATGGTGCGGCGTTGGAATGGCCTCGACGAGGTTCCCGCGGACTGGGGCCGTTCAGTGATCACCATCGGGGTGTTCGACGGCGTGCACCGCGGCCATCAGCGGATCGTCGGCGCCGCGGCGGAGGAGGCCCGGCGCCGCGGACTGCGCTCGGTGGTCATCACGTTCGACCCGCACCCCGACGAGGTCGTCCGGCCGGGCACCCATCCGCCGCTGCTCGCCACCACCCGGCGGCGCGTCGAACTGCTGGAGGGGCTCGGCACGGACGCGGTCGCGGTCGTCCCGTTCACCCTTGAGCTGTCCAAGGTGCCGCCGGACGAGTTCGTGCAGTCGGTCCTGGTCGACCGGCTGCACGCCGCCCACGTCATCGTCGGCGAGGACTTCCGCTTCGGCCACAAGGCCAAGGGCGACGTCGCGCTGCTGCGCGAGCTCGGCGAGAAGTACGACTTCACCGCCGAGGGCATGCCGCTCGTGGCGAACGGCGGGACGATCTCCTCCACCCACATCCGCGAGCGCCTCGACGCGGGCGACGTCGAGGCGGCGGCGCGGGCGCTCGGCCGGCCGCACCGCGTGGAGGGCATCGTCGTGCGCGGCCACCGGCGCGGCCGCGCGCTGGGCTTCCCGACGGCGAACCTGGAGACGGCCGCCAACACCGCGATCCCGGCCGACGGCGTCTACGGCGGCTGGCTGGTCTGCGACTCCGAGCGCTACCCGGACTTCCGCTGGCCCGCCGCGATCTCCATCGGGACGAACCCGACGTTCGAGGGCGCGGGGGAGCGGACCGTCGAGGCCTACGCGCTGGACCGCGACGACCTCGACCTGTACGGCGAGCACATGGCCGTGGACTTCACCGCCCGCATCCGCGACACGCTGAAGTTCGACTCGATCGACGCGCTGATCGAGGAGATGCGCCGGGACGTCGACCGGGCCAGGGAGATCACCTCCGGATGACCCGGGCGAGGCCCCCGCTTCGGCCGCGTACCCTGCGATAACACCGGTTCTCGCTTCGTGACGGGGCGGGTTTCCGGCATGGTACGGTGAATAGTCGCCGGGAAGGGCCCCGGCGCGGCGAGCTGCACCCTCATGCGGCCCGCCACCCTCTGAAACGCACCATGCGGACCCGTGCGCCCTCCGGGCCCGGATCTGCGGGTGACGATCCCATCGAAGGAGCCACGTGTCGCTCGACACCGCCACGAAGAACCAGATCATCGCCGAGTACGCGACCACTGAGGGTGACACCGGATCCCCGGAGGTCCAGGTCGCGCTGCTGACGCGCCGCATCAACGATCTGACCGAGCACCTCAAGGAGCACAAGCACGACCACCACAGCCGCCGCGGACTGCTGCTGCTGGTCGGCCGTCGCCGCCGCCTCCTGAAGTACCTGAGCAACAAGGACATCAACCGCTACCGGCAGCTGATCGAGCGACTCGGCCTGCGCCGCTAGCACGGTGAGGGAGTGGCCCGCCCGGGCCACTCCCTTCCTTTTACCGGCCGGCGGACGCCGGCCGGTCACCGGCCGCCGGGCCTGCCCAGGCCCCGGCCGCACAACTGCAGACAAGCCTCGCGGACACCGCTGGTGCGGGCCGGTCCTCGGTAGTGGCTTCCGGATCCGTTCCGCCGCGTCGGCGGAGGCGCCGATCCGGGTGCTTCGATCGAAGACCGGCAGCGTGACAAGCCACGGGAAACGGCCGCGAGGACCGACATGGAACCCTGAGGAGGTTTCCCGTGACAGAAGCCGTGCGCATCGACGGAGCGCAGAGCACCGAGGCCGTGATCGACAACGGCACGTTCGGCACCCGCACCATCCGCTTCGAGACCGGCCGGCTGGCCCGGCAGGCGGCCGGCTCGGCCGTCGCCTACCTCGACGACGAGACGATGGTGCTGTCGGCGACCACCGCGTCCAAGAAGCCCAAGGACAACCTGGACTTCTTCCCGCTGACCGTGGACGTCGAGGAGCGGATGTACGCGGCCGGGCGCATCCCCGGCTCGTTCTTCCGCCGCGAGGGCCGGCCCTCCGAGGACGCGATCCTCACCTGCCGGCTGATCGACCGGCCGCTGCGCCCGTCGTTCGCCAAGGGCCTGCGCAACGAGATCCAGGTCGTCGAGACGATCATGGCGCTGCACCCCGACCACCTGTACGACGTCGTGGCGATCAACGCCGCCTCGATGTCCACCCAGCTGGCCGGGCTGCCGTTCTCCGGCCCGATCGGCGGCGTCCGCGTCGCGCTGATCGAGGGCCAGTGGGTCGGCTTCCCGACGCACCCCGAGCTGGAGCGCGCCACCTTCGACATGGTCGTCGCCGGCCGCGTGCTGGAGGACGGCGACGTCGCGATCATGATGGTCGAGGCGGAGTCCACCCGCGACACCCTCAAGCTCGTCGGCGAGGGCGCCACCGCCCCGACCGAGGAGACCGTCGCCGAGGGCCTGGAGGCGGCCAAGCCGTTCATCAAGGTCCTGTGCAAGGCGCAGAGCGACCTCGCGGCCGTCGCCGCCAAGGAGACCCGCGAGTACCCGATCTTCCTGGACTACCAGGACGACGTGCTCGCCGCCGTCACCGACACCGTCAGCGGCGACCTCGCGCAGGCGCTCGCCATCGCCGGCAAGCAGGAGCGCGAGACCCGGCTCGACGAGATCAAGGCGGCCGCCGCCGACAAGCTCGCCGAGCAGTTCGAGGGGCGCGAGAAGGAGATCTCCGCCGCCTACCGCGCCGTCACCAAGAAGCTGGTCCGCGAGCGGGTCATCCGCGACGGGCTGCGCATGGACGGCCGCGGCCTCAAGGACATCCGCCAGCTCACCGCGGAGGCGCACGTCGTCCCGCGCGTGCACGGCTCGGCGCTGTTCGAGCGCGGCGAGACCCAGATCCTCGGCGTGACGACGCTGAACATGCTCCGCATGGAGCAGACGATCGACACGCTGAACCCCGAGCGCACCAAGCGCTACATGCACAACTACAACTTCCCGCCGTACTCCACCGGTGAGACCGGCCGGGTCGGCTCGCCCAAGCGGCGCGAGATCGGGCACGGCGCGCTCGCCGAGCGCGCGCTGATCCCGGTGCTGCCGTCGCGCGAGGAGTTCCCGTACGCGATCCGGCAGGTGTCGGAGGCGCTCGGCTCCAACGGCTCCACCTCGATGGGCTCGGTCTGCGCGTCCACCATGTCGCTGCTGGACGCGGGCGTCCCGCTCAAGCAGATGGTGGCGGGCATCGCGATGGGCCTGATCAACGAGGGCGGCGAGTACGTCACGCTCACCGACATCCTCGGCGCCGAGGACGCGTTCGGCGACATGGACTTCAAGGTCGCCGGCACCCGCGACCTGATCACCGCGCTGCAGCTCGACACCAAGCTCGACGGCATCCCCGCCTCGGTGCTGGCCGCCGCGCTGAAGCAGGCCAAGGGCGCGCGCCTGGCGATCCTGGACGTGATGCAGGAGGCCATCGAGGCGCCCGCCGAGATGAGCCCGAACGCGCCGCGGATCATCACGATCAAGGTCCCGGTCGACAAGATCGGCGAGGTCATCGGCCCCAAGGGCAAGATGATCAACTCGATCCAGGACGACACCGGCGCCGACATCACGATCGAGGACGACGGCACCATCTACGTCGGCGCCACCGACGGCCCGTCCGCCGAGGCCGCCCGGCAGGCGATCAACTCGATCGCGAACCCGCACATGCCGGAGGTCGGCGAGCGGTTCCTCGGCACCGTCGTCAAGACCACCACGTTCGGCGCGTTCGTGTCGCTGCTGCCCGGCAAGGACGGCCTGCTGCACGTCTCGCAGATCCGCAAGCTGCACGGCGGCGCCCGGATCGAGAACGTCGAGGACGTGATGGGCGTCGGCGAGAAGATCCAGGTCGAGGTCACCGAGATCGACCAGCGCGGCAAGCTGTCGCTGGTGCCGGTCGAGGTGATCGAGCGGGAGGCCGCGGACAAGGGCGACGCCGGTGACGGCGAGGCCCCGGCCGCCGCCGCCGCGGACGACGGCGACTCCGGCGAGCGCCGGGAGCGCCGCGACGAGGGCGACCGCCGCCCGCGCCGCCGCCGCACCCGCCGCGGCGACGAGTCCGGCCAGCGCAACTCCTGACCCGTGCGACGACCGACCGGCACGCCCTCCTCGGCGGGGGCGTGCCGGTCGGCCGCTTTCTCCGACCCTCCACCAACCCGAATGTGAGCGACACGTGACGCTGCCGGCGCGGGCGCAGGAGCCCGGCACCACCACCACGATCCACACCGACGGGGCCGGAGCGGTGCGCCGCACCGTGCTGCCCGGCGGGCTGCGGATCATCACCGAGACGATGCCGACCGTGCGGTCCGCCGCGTTCGGCATCTGGTCGGCGGTCGGTTCCCGCGACGAGGCGCCCGCCGACGCGGGGGCCAGCCACTACCTGGAGCACGTGCTGTTCAAGGGGACGCGGCGGCGGTCGGCGCTGGAGATCTCGGCGGCGGTCGACGCGGTCGGCGGCGACCTCAACGCGTTCACCGCCAAGGAGTACACCTGCTACTACGCGCGGGTGCTGGACGCCGACCTGCCGCTCGCCGTGGACGTCGTGTCCGACATGGTGGCCGACTCGGTCAACCGGCCCGAGGACGTCGAGGCCGAGCGCGGGGTGATCCTCGAAGAGATCCACATGCGCGACGACGACCCGGGCGACCTCATCCACGACGAGTTCTCCACCGCGCTGTACGGCGACACCCCCCTCGGCCGCCCCATCCTCGGCACCGAGGACTCGATCAACGCCCTGTCCCGGGACCGCATCCACGGCTACTACCGGGAGCACTACGTCCCGTCCAAGCTGGTGGTGTCGGTGGCCGGCAACATCGACCACGACGAGGTCGTGCGGCTGGTGTCGGAGGCGTTCGCCGGGCACCTGACCGGTGACGCCGAGCCCGCTCCGCCGCGCCTGGACGGGACGCCCGCGCCGGTCGCCCCGCGCAGCGTGGTGATCGACAAGGACACCGAGCAGGCGCACATCATCCTCGGCGGCCCCGGGGTGTCGCGCACCGACGACCGCCGGTTCGCGCTCGGCGTGCTGAACGCCGCGCTCGGCGGCGGCATGTCGTCCCGCCTGTTCCAGGAGATCCGGGAGAAGCGGGGCCTGGCCTACTCGGTGTACAGCTACACCGCCCAGTACGCCGACTCCGGCATCTTCGGCGTCTACGCGGGCTGCCAGCCCGCCAAGGCCGAGGAGGTCCTGTCGATCTGCCGGGACGAGCTGGGCCGGGCCGCACGGGAGTGCCTGACCGCCGAGGAGCTGGAGCGCGGGAAGGGGCAGCTGCGCGGCGCCATGGTCCTCGGCCTGGAGGACACCGGCTCCCGGATGAGCCGCATCGGCAAGAGCGAGCTGGTCTACGAGTCGCTGCTGCCGGTGGACGAGGTGCTGGCCCGCATCGAGGCGGTGACCCTCGACGACGTCCGCGCCATCGCGAGCGAGGTGCTGGCCGCCCCGCAGGCCCTCACCGTCATCGGCCCGGTCGGCGACCGCGACTTCACCGCCTGACCCGTTAGGGAGCACCGCGCCCGGGTAGACCGGGCCGCGTGAAGATCCTCATCAGGGTGGTCATCGCTGCGATCGCGCTGTGGGTCGCGGAGGCGGCGCTCGACGGCGTCGAGCTGACCGCGGGGAGCACGACCGAGCGCGTGCTGACGCTGCTGGTCGTCGCCGTGATCTTCGGCGTGGTCAACGCCGTGCTCAAGCCCGTGATCAAGGTGCTGGGCTGCGCCTTCTACGTGCTGACCCTCGGGCTGTTCGCGCTGCTGGTGAACGCGGGGCTGCTCATGCTGACGAGCTGGATCGCGGGCGAGTTCGGGCTGCCCTTCCACGTGGAGTGGTTCTGGCCGGCGTTCTGGGGCGCGATCATCATCGGCGTCGTGAGCTGGCTGCTCAACCTGTTCGTCGCCGACGACTGACGGAGGCTTGCTAAGCGGACCGTAGTCCGCTACCGTTCAAGGGTAACCGGACTGCGGTCCGCATGCTTTCGTTGAGAGGAACCCCCCCATGTCCCGCCTGCTGCACATCTCCGCGTCTCCCCGGGGCGCCGAGTCCGAGTCCCTGGCGATCGCGGAGTCGTTCCTGGACGCCTACCGCGAGGTCCACGGCGACGCCGTCGACCACTTCGACCTGTGGGACGGCACCCTTCCCGCGTTCGGCCCGGCCGGGGTCGGCGCCAAGATGACCGTGTTCGCCGGGGGCGACCCGGCCGGCGACCAGGCCGCCGCGTGGCGGGCCGCCCGCGCCGTCTTCGAGCGCTACGACTCCTACGACCGCTACCTGTTCAGCGTCCCCATGTGGAACTCCAGCGTGCCGTACGTCCTCAAGCAGTTCATCGACGTGGTCTCCCAGCCCGGCTGGGTGTTCGCGTTCGACGGGGAGAAGGGGTACAGCGGCCTGCTCCACGGCAAGAAGGCCGCCGTCGTCTACACGAGCGCCGTGTACGGGGAGGGCCGCCCGCCCGCGTTCGGCGACGACCACCAGGCGCCCTTCCTGGAGGGCTGGCTGCGCTGGACGGGCGTCACCGACCTCGGCACCGTCCAGTTCCGGCCCGACCTCGCCACCGCCGACGCCGAGACGGGGCGCCGCGCCGCCCACGCCGAGGCCCGGGAGCTGGGCAAGCGCTTCTGACGATAGGCTCGGGCGGGACGCCAACCGGGAGGAACACGTGACAAAGGTCGGGGTGCTGGGCGCGCGGGGCCGCATGGGGGCCGAGGTGTGCCGAGCCGTGCAGGGGGCCGGCGACATGGAGCTCGTCGCGGCCGTCGACCAGGGCGACGCGCTCGACGCGCTCACCGCCGCCGAGGTCGTCGTCGACTTCACCCACCCCGGCGTCGTCATGGACAACCTCAAGTGGTGCGTGGAGCACGGGCTGCACGCCGTGGTCGGCACCACCGGGTTCGACCCGTCCCGGCTCGACACGGTCCGCTCCTGGCTGACCGACGACTCCTCGGGGAACGTCCTCATCGCCCCGAACTTCGGGATCGGCGCGGTCCTGATGATGCACTTCGCGCAGCGGGCCGCGCCGTTCTTCGAGTCCGTCGAGATCGTCGAGACGCACCACCCGAACAAGGCCGACGCCCCCTCCGGCACCGCCTACCGCACCGCCGAGCTGGTCGCCGCCGCCCGCGCGGAGGCCGGCGTGGCCGCGTCCCCGGACGCGACCGTCTCCGAGGTCGCGGGCGCCCGCGGCGCCGACGTGGACGGCGTGCGCGTGCACGCGGTCCGCATGTCCGGCGCCGTCGCCCACCAGGAGGTCGTCCTCGGCGGCCACGGCGAGCTGTTCACGATCCGGCACGACTCCATGAACCGCGAGTCGTTCATGCCGGGCGTGCTGCTCGCCGTCCGCAAGGTGCCCGGGCTGGACCGCCTCACCCTCGGCATCGAGGCGCTGCTCGGCCTGTGATGGACTTCGCCGCCGAACCCTGGGACTACCTCGGCGCGTCCGAGGCGATCGACATCGAGCACCCGCTCGTCCAGTCGATCGCCGCGCAGCTGCGCACCGGCGACGACATCGCCTACGCCCGCGCCGCGTTCGACCACGTCCGCGACAAGGTCGCCCACTCGATGGACGCCGGCGACCCGCGCGTCCCCTGGCGGGCCTCCGACGTCCTCGACCAGCGGACCGGCCTCTGCTACGCCAAGTCCCACGCCTACGTCGCCCTGCTGCGCGCGGGGGGCGTCCAGGCGGGCCTGTGCTACCAGGAGTCGTCCGGCGTCCTGCACGGCCTCACCGCCGCTCTGGTGGACGACCGCTGGGTCATGCTCGACCCCCGGGGCAACAAGCCGGGCATCGACGTCCAGTTCTCCCCGTCCGAGCACTGCCTGGCGTTCCCCGGCGACCCGGTGCTCCCCACGGTGTACGCGGTACCGCCGGAGTCCGTCCTGGAGGGCCTCAAGGCCATGCCGAAGCCTGCCGCACTCCCGGCCCCGCTCACATGAGCCCGCGTCCCGCCACACCCGCCGACTACGACCGCATCATCGCGGTCGTGGACGACTGGTGGGGCCGCGAAGTGCAGCACATCCTGCCCCGCCTGTTCCTCGACCACTTCCACCGGACGAGCCTCGTCGCGGAGGCGGGGGACGACCTCGCGGGCTTCCTCGTCGGCTTCCTGTCCCCGTCCCTGCCCGACACCGCCTACATCCACTTCGTCGGCGTGAACCCCGCGTTCCGCGGCACCGGCCTGGCCCGCCGCCTCTACGGGACGTTCTTCGACCTGGCCCGCGCCGACGGCCGGACGAGCGTGCGTGCCCTCACGTCCCCGCAGAACAGCGGTTCCATCGCCTTCCACAAGGCCATGGGCTTCACCGCCACACCGGCCCCCGCGCACGACGGCCCCGCGACCGACCGGGTCCTGTTCCACCGCCTCCTGTCCTGAGCGACGGCGGGGTTGTGCGGGCCGCTGCGGCGGCTTAGCGTTCGCCGGGTGGATGCGACGTTCGCGCGGGACATGTGGAAGGCCATCGAGCCGCTGCACGCGGTGACGTACTTCGCCGAGGAGTGCCTGGCGGCCAGCAAGGACGCCGGCCTCAAGGGCTTCTGGATGGGGTACTTCGGCAGCCGGGCCGCACCGCTCGGAGCGGTCTCGGCGGGCGCGGTCGAGGCCGTGTTCTTCGGCTTCCATCCGGCGCGGGTGCGGCGGGCGGTGCCCGACGCGTGGAGCTTCGCGTCGCCGGAGAGCATCTTGCGCGTGCGGGGCGCGGCGGCGGCGCGCGCGCTGCGCCGCGTCTTCCCCGCGATCGAGGACGTCGCGGTGACGGCCGCGCCGCTGCTGCGCGAGGTCGTCCTGGCCGCGGGCGGAGGGGGCCGCGCGCTGTTCGCCGCCAACCGGGACCTGGACGTCCCGGAGGACCCCGTGGAGGCGCTCTGGCAGGCGGCCACGGCGCTGCGCGAGCACCGCGGCGACGGGCATGTCGCCCTGCTCGCCGCCGAGGGGCTGAGCGGCCTGGAGGCGAACGTGCTGGCGTCCGCCGCCGGCGTCGTCCCGGCGGAGCGGCTCCAGCAGAGCCGGGGATGGTCGCCCGAGGAGTGGGACGCGGCGGCCGGCGCGCTGGCCCGGCGCGGTCTTGCGGCCGGTGGGGAGGCCACGGCCGAGGGCCGGGCGCTCAAGGACGCAATCGAGCGGCGCACCGACGAGCTGGCCGCGCCGCCGTACGGCGTCCTGGACGACCCGGAGGCGCTCCGCGCGTCCCTCGTTCCGGCGGCGAAGGCCGCGGCGGGCGAGATGCCCTTCCCCAACCCGATCGGCCTGCCGCGCGCCGAGTAGGGCCCGCGACGGGGGCTCAGTGCGGCTCAGCGGGGCGAGGCGGGGCTGGGGAAGCCGTACTTGTGGAACAGCCGCTGCGCGGCGGGCTTGAGCAGCCACGCGACGAACGCCGCCGCCTCCTCGGGGTGCTCGGACTCCAGCAGGGGGGCGGCGGGGAAGGCGGCGGTGACGTTCTGCTCCGCGGGGATGGCGACGCTGCTCGCCGCCACGCCCGCCGAGCGCAGGTCGGTGATGTAGACGATCCCCGCGTCGGCCTCCCCGGAGCGGACCCGGTCCAGGACGGCCCGGGAGCCGATCTCCTCGGAGTTCCAGTGCACGGTCAGCGCCGACTTCGCCAGGACCTGCCGGGTGTAGCGGCCCACCGGGACCGAGCCGGCGCCGACCACGACGCGCAGCCCCGGGCGCCGCAGGTCGCGCAGGCCCCGGATGCGCTCGGGGTTGCCGGGGCCGACCGCGATGGTGAGCGTGTCGTGGGTGACGATCCGGGGGCGTCCGGCCAGGTGGCCGGCGGCCTCCTCCAGGGCGGCCCGGTCACCGGTCACCAGGGCGTCGGCGGGCGGGTGGTCCGAGAGGCGGCCGAGGATCTCCGGGGAGCCGCCGAACACGAAGCGCAGCTTCACGCCGGGATGCTGCTGGTGGTAGGCCGTCCCCATCTCGCCGAAGACCTCGGTCAGGGCGGCGGTGGCGAGGACGGTCAGCGTCACCGGCCCGGACGAGCCGCCGCAGCCCGAACCGAGGGCGGGCACGGCGAGCGCGGCGAGCAGCACGGACGCGCGGAGGCGCCGCCTACGGGGGGTATGGGGCATATGGCCTCATCCTAAGGTCGGGCCTTTCGCACACCCGTGATTCGGCCTGGCGTGTCAGTGGCGCGCACTAATGTTTGCGGCAACTGGAGATCACGTTCTCGGAGGCCCGACGATGTCCCTCGACCTGATGGAACTGCTGCCCGGCGGCTGGCGGGAGCGGCTCGACCCGCTGCTCGACCCGGTGGCCACCGCCGCGCTGGGCGCGTTCGTCGCGGGGGAGTACGCCGCGCAGACCGTCTACCCGCCGCGCGACGACCTGTTCAACGCGTTCCGGCACTGCTCGTTCGACGGGACCCGGGTGCTGATCCTCGGGCAGGACCCCTACCACGGCCCCGGCCAGGCGCACGGGCTCAGCTTCAGCGTCCGGGACGGGGTGCGGCTGCCGCCGTCGCTGCGCAACATCTACAAGGAGCTGGCCGCCGACCTCGACGTCCCGGTGGCGGCGTCCGGCGACCTCACCCGCTGGGCCGACCAGGGCGTGCTGCTGCTGAACGCGGTGCTGACCGTCCGCGGCGGCGAGGCGGGCTCGCACGCCGGCAAGGGCTGGGAGGACTTCACCGACGCCGCGATCCGCGCGCTGAACGACAAGAGCGAGCGGGTCGTGTTCGTGCTCTGGGGCGCCTACGCCCGCAAGAAGGCCCGCCTGATCACCGGGCCGCAGCACACCGTGATCGAGTCGGCGCACCCGAGCCCGCTCAGCGCGAAGAAGTTCTTCGGGACGCGCCCGTTCAGCGCGGTCAACAAGGCCCTCGTCGACGCCGGCCTGGCCGAGATCAGCTGGGGGTAGGCAGCGCCCTCACCCGCGCGGGGGAGCGGTGGGGGCGGTTTCACCCGGCGGCGGGAAGCGGCGCGGGTGGCGGTCCCGGCATCGTCGGGGCATGACCGCTTCACTTCAGCCGCTCGCCACGACGCGCGCCGCGCACGCCGCGCACGCGGGGCCGGGGCGCCTGCGCCTTGCCGTCTGCGCGGCGACCGTCGCCGCCTGCCTCCCCTACCTCACCCTCAAGCTCGCGTGGCTGTCCGGCAGCACGGTCGGCTGGAACGACGCGGAGGCCGCCCGCGATTCCGCGCTCTACGTCGGCAACGCGATCACCATGGGCATGGACGCGGTGGCCGTGCTGGTCGCGCTGGCGTTCACCTTCCGGTGGGGGCTGCGGATCCCGGCCTGGCTGGTGCTGACGCCGATATGGATCGCGGTCGGGCTGCTCGCCCCGATCGTCATCGCCGTCCCGGCGGGGTCGCTCCTGCAGACGCTCTTCTCGTCGAAGCCGCTCGTTGAGAGCGACATCGCGTTGCAGGGCTGGGTGTTCGGCGTCGTCTACTCCGGCTTCACCCTCCAGGGGCTCGGCCTGCTCGCGGCCTTCGTCCTTTACGCGCGGGACCGCTGGGCGGGCATCTTCACCGCCCGCACCCGGGACGTCCCGAAGGGCGCGACGCACCCGCTGCAGGTTCTCCTGGCGCGTACGGCGAGCGTGTTCGCGGCGGGCTTCGCGGCCGTCCACCTCTTCTGGGCCTTCGGCGGGACCGCCGGCCTCCACGCGAACCAGCTCGACTACCGGAGCGCGCCGCAGCAACTGGCCGACGGCGTGTACGGCGTGGCCGCGCTCGCCGGCGCCGCGGCGCTGCTGGCGATCGTCCGGCGGGGTGCCCGGCCGAGCCGGTTCGCGGTGCCGCTGGCGGCGGCCTGGGCGGGGTCGGCGACCACGTTCGCCCCGTCGTTGTACGCGCTTCTCGCCATGCTCGGCCAGCCCGGCGACCTCGCGTCGGACGTCACGGTCGCCGCCGGCCTGACCGCGCTCTGCGGGCTGCTCGGGGGCCTCCTCATGGGGCTCACCGGCGCGTTCCTGCTCGCCGAGCGTCAGAGCGCGAGGCCGATCGCGAGCAGCGCGCCGTAGGCGATCTGGAGCCGGCCGGTCTCGCCCAGCACGGGGATCAGGGCGGGGCCGGCCGCGCCGTTCAGCACCTTCTGCGTCGGCGGCAGCGACAGCGGCGCGGCGAGCAGCGCGAGCAGCGCCCACGGGTGCGGCGCCGCCAGCGCGAGCACGAACATGAACGGCAGCGCGGCGCACGCCGCGTACAGGATGCGGGTCCACGGGCCGCCGAGCAGCACGGCGAGGGTCCGCTTGCCCGACTCCCGGTCGGTCGGGATGTCGCGCAGGTTGTTGGCGACGAGCAGCGCGCAGGCCAGCAGCCCGACCGGGACCGCCGCCGCCCACGCCTCCCACGGCAGCGCCTCGACCTGGACGTACACCGTCCCGACGACGGCGACGAGGCCGAAGAACACGAACACCGACACCTCGCCCAGGGCGCGGTAGCCGTAGGGCGTCTTGCCGCCGGTGTAGAACCAGGCGGCGAGGATCGCGACCGCGCCGACCAGCAGCAGCCACCAGGTCGTCACGGCGGCGAGCACGAGCCCGGCGACCGCGGCGGCCAGGAAGCAGCCGAGCGCGGCGGCGAGCACCTGCTTGGGCGGCGCCGCCTTCGACCCGACGAGGCGCAGCGGCCCGACGCGGTCCTCGTCGGTGCCGCGGATGCCGTCGCTGTAGTCGTTGGAGTAGTTCACCCCGATCTGCAGGACGAGGGCGACGAACGCGGCGAGGACGGCGCGCCACCAGACGGGTTCGCCCTCGCCGACCGCGACGCCGGTGCCGACGACGACGGGAACGAGGGAGGCGGGCAGGGTGCGGGGCCGGGATCCGGCGACCCATTGCGAGAGCGTGGCCACAGTTACCGCTTGTTCTCGTGGACGACAGGGGGACTACCGCTTCGATTCTCCCCGATGGAGATCACCACTCGGGCGCAGCCGCAGCGACGCGGCGAGCCCGAGCGCGAGGATCGCCGCGGTGGTGAGCGCCGCGTGCCGGGTCGCGGTCGCGAGGCTCGCGTCGGCCGCGCGGGCCTCCACCGCCAGCCCGGGGGCGCCGTGCAGGTCGCGGCCGTAGGTCCCGGCGCTCTCCCGCAGGTCGTGCGCCATCGCGGCCTGCCGCGCGGGCGGCAGCGCGGACTCCGCGGCCAGCCGGTCGGCCATCGCGTGCCCGAGGCTGGTCGCGAACACCGTCCCGATCGCGGCGATGCCGAGGGCCGCGCCCACCTGCCGGGCCGTCGACTGGGTGCCGGACGCCTGCCCGGACTGCTCCGGCGGGACGTCCGCCAGCGACACGTTCGTCAGCTGCGCCGATGTCAGGCCGAGGCCGATCCCGTACAGCAGCATCCAGGGCGCGAGCCCGAGGCCGCCCGTCGTCGCCGACACGGTGAGGGCCAGCCCGAGCACCGCGCCGACCTCCAGGACCATGCCCGTCTGGACGACCCGGTGCGCGCCGCGCCTGTTCGCGAGCCGGCCCGCGTACCCGCCGGACAGGAACGCCCCGACCGCCAGCGGCAGCACCGCGAGGCTGATCTGCAGCGGCCCGGTGCCGTGCACGCCCAGCAGGAACAGCGGCAGGACGAACAGCAGCCCGAGCTCGCCGACGTTGATGAGGGCGGAGGCCAGGTTGCCGCGCCGGAAGTTGGGGATGCGGAACAGGGCCATGTCGAGCATCACCGGACGCCCGGCCGCCGCCCTGGACCGCTCCACGACGACCAGCGCGGCGATGAGCACCGCGCCGAGCGCGAGGACCACCGGGACGGGCGACAGACCCGTCTCCGGCCAGTGGAACCCGGCCATCGAGAACGGGCGCGTCGCGGCCCACCAGCCGTAGGTCTGGCCCTCGATGATCCCGCAGACGAGCGCGCCGAGCCCGAGCGCGGACAGCAGCCCGCCCGCCCAGTCGATCTCGCGGCGGGCGCTGCCGCCGCCCGGCCGCCGGGTCTCCGGCATCAGCCGCAGCGCCGCCGCGATGAGCGCGGCGCCGAGCGGCAGGTTGATCCCGAACGCCCAGCGCCAGCCGCCGCCGGCCGCGACGGCGCCGCCGAGCAGCGGGCCGAGCGCGGCCATGCCGCTGATCATCGAGCCCCAGATGCCGAACGCGACGGCCCGGTCACGGTCGGTGAAGACCGTGTTCAGCGTGGACAGCGCGGCCGGCAGGACCATCGAGGCGCCGACGCCCTGCAGGGCCCGCGCGCCGATCAGGCCCGACCCGTCCCCGGCGAGCGCGGCGGCGACGCTCGCCGCCGCGAACACCGCGGTGCCGAGCACGAACATCCGGCGCCGCCCGAACAGGTCGCCGGCCCGCCCGAACGGGATCAGCAGCGCCGCGAACACCAGCGCGTAGACGGAGGTGACCCATTCGGCGTCGGTGGTGGTGAGGCCCAGGTCCGCGACGATCCGGGGGAGCAGCACGCCGACGATCGTGGCGTCCACGATGATCAGCGAGACGCCGAGGCTGATGACGGCCATCACGAGTCGGCGGTGCCGGACGGCGGGCGCCGCCGTGTCGGGGCGCGGCGGTGTCAGGGAGAGGGACTCGGGCACGACCTCAAAGATATTGCGGGGCCGCGAGTGCACCTCACCGACCCCTGCTTAGCGGGCCGGACGGGCGCGCCGCGCGCGCGTCAGGCGCTGATGTCGGTGTGCAGGCGGATCTGCCGGACGGGCTCGCCCATGTCGAGCGTCCGGGCCGTGCCGTCGGGGCCCCAGCCGGCCGAGCCGAGGAACGTCCGGGTGACCTCGTCGTCCTCGAAGACCCAGCTGACGAGGGTGCCGAAGCCGTCCTCTCGCAGCAGGTCGGCGGTCGCGGCGAGCAGCCGGCTGCCGTGCCCGGCGCGGGCGTGCGGCGGGTCGACCAGCAGCGCGACCAGCTCCGCGGTGGCGGCGGCGTCGAGGTCGGCGTCCTCGGCGGGGGCGTGCGCGGCGAACCCCACGACCAGGTCGGACGCCACCGCGACCAGCAGCCGGTGCCGGGGGCTCGGCGGCGCGGCGGCCGCCTGCGCCCACCGCTCCCGCCACGCCGCGACGGCGTCGGGCGCGGTCACCCGGTCGAGGACGCCGGCCGGCAGCAGCTCGCGGTACCCGTGCCGCCACGCCCGCACCTGGATGGCGGCGACGGCGGCCGCGTCCGCCCGGCGCGCGGGCCGCACCCCCACATCGGCCATGCCGCCCCCCTCGTCCTCGCTCGGAAATCCGCCGCCCACCCTAGCGAGCCGGGGGGCGGCGGCGGGCCCGGTAGGCGCGGGTCTTGGTGCGGTTGCCGCAGACGCGCATCGAGCACCAGGCGCGGGAGCGGTTCTTGGACGTGTCGAGGAACGCCCAGCGGCAGGTGTCCTCCTGGCAGACCTTCAGCCGCGGCCACGTCCCGGCGGCGACCGCGTCCATGATCGCGGCGGCGACGCGGGCGAGGCCGGCGGCGGCCGTGCCGGGCGGGTCGAGCGGGACGAGCGCCGGGCGCGGCCCGGTGAGCGCGATCCGCAGCGGGAGGGCGGCGAGGGCGCCGTCGAGGCCGGCGGGGACGTCGGCCTCCAGCGGCCCGTGGTGCGCGGACATGGCATCGCGGAGCCCCTCGCGGAGCGCGGTCGCGGCGCGCAGGTCGGCGTCGCCGGCCGCCGTCCCGGCGGGCACGAGGCCGCGCTCGGCCAGCCATGCGGCGAGGCCGGCGGGCGCGGCGAAGCCGTCCGTCCCGGAGTCGATGTCGAGCGTGTTGACGAAGTCCGCCAGCAGCAGCGCGGGGTCTGGTGCGGGGTGCGCGTCGGTCATGACTTCTCCTGCTCGTCCAAGGAGAACTCTATCCGAGTTTCAACACCGTCATTCCTGTTTGACCGGTTGCATGATGGCGACACCGGCGTTACGGTTTAGGTGGTGTCAACGTCAGGAGGACGAGATGAATCAGCTGCCGTACCTGGCCGGGCTCGCCACGCGGCACGCCTGGGCGGAGCGGGAGTTCGCGCGACTGCACGCCGACATCCTGGAGGCGCGGCTGAGGACCCGCGTCCGCGAGGCCGAGCGCGCCGCCCGGATCCGCCGGTGGCTGCTCGGCGGCGTGCCGGAGCGGATCACCGCCCGGCGCCGGCCCGTTGCGCCGCCCCGCCCGGCGGCCGGCTGCCGGCGCGCGGCCGCCCGCTCCGTCCGCGTCCCGCGAACCGCCGGAGGAATGCGATGACCGCTGCGACCCCGAAGGTGACCACGCTCGTCTTCGACTGCGCCGACCTCGACGCCATGGCCGCGTTCTGGGGCGGGCTGCTCGGCATGAAGACGACCTCGCGCGAGGACGACTGGCTCGACCTGGAACCGCTCGCCGGGGAGGGGCCGGTGCTGGCGTTCCAGCTCGTCCCCGAGGGCAAGGCGGTCAAGAACCGGCTGCACCTCGACCTGGAGGTGCCCGACATCCGCGCGGCGGGGGAGCGGGCGCGGCGGCTCGGCGCCGTCCCGGACGGGGAGCCGATGGGCAACCCGGAGCGGCCCTTCCAGGTCTGGCACGACCCCGAGGGCAACGAGTTCTGCCTCTGCACGGGCTGACCCCGCGCCGGCCGGCCGGCCGGGCCGCCCGCCCGGCCGGTCAGCGCCGTCTCATGACCCGAGGACGGTCGCGAGGCGGCGCACGCCCTCGGCCAGCTCGGCCTCGCCGGCCGCCGTCCCGTAGCTGAGCCGCAGGTACGGCGCGGGGGCCTCGGCGGGGAAGAACGGCCGGCCCGCGCTGACCAGGACCCCGGCGCGCAGTGCGGCCTCGGCGACGGCCGCGTCGTCGGCGCCGTCCGGCAGCCGGGCCCACAGGTGCAGGCCGCCCGCCGGACGGCTCACCCGCAGCTCGGGCAGGTCGCGGGCGAGCGCGCCGAGCAGCGCGTCCCGGCGCGCCGGCAGCGCCGCCCGGACGGCCCGCAGATGACGCGGCCAGCCCGGCGAGCTGACCAGTTCGAGCAGCGTCTCCTGGAGCGGCCGGGCCGGGAAGAACTCCTCGACGAGCTGCGTCGCGCGGATCCGCGCGGCGACCGGCCCCCGGGCCACCACCGCCGCGATCCGCAGGCTGGGCGCGGTCGCCTTCGTCAGCGACGCGATGTGCACGACGCGGCCGTCGGCGTCGCCGGCGATCAGCGGCGGCGGGGGCGCGGCGATGCCGAGGTGGCGGGCGAAGTCGTCCTCCACCACGAAGGCGCCCGCCGCCCGCGCCACGTCCAGCACCCGCGCGCGCCGCTCGGCGCTCAGCACCGCCCCGGTCGGGTTGTGGAAGGCCGGCTGGCAGTACAGGACGCGCGCGCCGCTCAGCGCGAACGCCTCGGCGAGCAGGTCGGGGCGGATTCCGTCGGCGTCCACCGGGACCGGCACCGGGTGCAGCCCGCCCGCCCGCGCGACCGACAGCACGCCGAGGTAGGTCGGGGACTCCACCAGCAGGGGCGCGCCGGGCGGCAGCAGCGCCCGCAGCACCGTCGTCAGCGACTGCTGGCCGCCGCTGGTGATCAGCACGTCGGCGGGGGTGACGGCGCCGCCGACCGTCCGGGCGAACCAGGCGCGCAGCTCCGGCAGCCCGCCGAGCGGCGGCATCGCCCACGCGTCCGGGCGCCGGGCGGCCCGCGCCGCCGCCGTGGCGAGCGCCCGGACCGGCTGCAGCGCGGGGTGCGGGTAGCCGCCGCTGAGCGGCACCACGCCGTCGGGCGGCGGGGTGAGCAGCCACGACACGCCGGACGGGTCGACGGCGCGGTCGCCGAGCGTCACCGCCTGCCAGCCGAAGTCGGCGGGCTCGGCGGCGGGCCGGCGGCGCTCGGCGGCGAACGCGCCGCTGCCCGGCCGCGTCACCACCAGCCCCTCGGCGGACAGCAGCCCGAGGGCCCGCGACACCGTGACCGGGCTGACCCGGTGCCGCTCCACCAGCGCCCGGCTCGACGGCAGCCGCTCGCCGGGGGTCATGCGGTGGACGTCGGCGCGCAGCGCGTCGGCGAGCGCCGCCACACTGCTATCGTCTTTCATGAAGACCAAAGATAGCGCTACTGTCACCGCGCCGATAGCGGACGCTCCCCGCGGCGCGGGTCTGCGGCTCGCCGCGCTCGGCGTGCTGGCCTTCTCGTTCACCCTGCCGGGCACGGTCTTCGCCCTGGACGGCATGGACCCGTACCTGGTCGGCGTCGGCCGCTCCGCCGCCGCGGCCGTCCTCGCCGCCGCCGCGCTGCTGGCGGTGCGCGCCCGCCCGCCGCGCCGCGACCAGTGGGCCGGGCTCGCGGTCGCGGCGGGCGGCGTGGTCTTCGGGTTCCCCGTGCTGTCCACGCTCGCGCTCGACCGGGGCGCCTCGTCCGCGCACGCGGCGGTCGTGGTCGGGCTGCTGCCCGCCGCCACCGCCGTGTGCGGCGTGCTGCGCGCGGGCGAGCGGCCCTCCGGGGCGTTCTGGCTCGCCGGCGCGGCGGGCACCGCCTGCGTCACCGGCTTCACCGCGGTCCGCGGCGGCGGCCACTTCACCGCCGCCGACCTGCTGCTGTTCGGCGCCCTCGTGGCCGCGGCCGCCGGCTACACCGAGGGCGGGCGGCTGGCCCGGGACATGCCCGGCTGGCGCGTGATCTCCTGGGCGCTGCTGCTGGCCGCGCCGGTCACCGTCCCGGTCACCGGGTGGCTGCTCGCCGCGACCGGCCCCGAGTGGACGGGACGCGCCGCGGCCGGCTTCGGCTACGTCGCCGCCGTCTCCGCCTACCTGGGGTTCTTCGCCTGGTACGAGGGCCTCGCCCGGGCCGGGATCGCGCGCGGCGGCCAGGTGCAGCTCGCGCAGCCGGTGCTGACCCTGCTCTGGTCGGGGCTCCTGCTCGGCGAGGCGGTCGACGCCGCGACCGCGCTGGCCGCCGTCGCCGTGCTGGTCTGCGTGGCGCTCACCCAGCGCGCCCGCGTGCGGATCAGTCCTTGACGATCTGGGCCAGCAGCGTCACGACGCCGACGCCGACACCGATCGGGATCGCCAGCCGCGGGGCGGCGGCGGTCAGGGCGGCCGCGCCGGCCGCCACGATGATGATCACCAGGGCCCGCGTGCTGATCAGGGGACGCGGCCGGTCGTGCTCGGGGGCCACCTGCTCCGGTGGCACGTGCTCGGGTGGTACTCGCATGCCGGTTCGACCTCCATCCGGACGGACGGTAAGGATCGGGGCGGCTCCCCGTCGAAGCGACGGGCGACACCGCTGAGTCGCCTCGTCATCACAGGGTTCCCCGGATGTCAACGGCTGGAGCGCGCGGCGCGCGAACACGTCCCAACCATGATCGTTTCATGGGGGATCGCTGGTGCGGGGCGTCCGAAGCACCCCGCCGATCCGGGATCATGACCTGATGAAGCGTAACGGGCGGGTTGCGGGTGCTCTGGGCGCGCTGCTGCGCTGGACGGGCTGGGCGGCGGCCTACGTGCTCGGCATCGCGGCGCTCGTCTTCGCCGGGGCCTGGGTCTGGTGGCAGCCCGAGCCGGAGGCGCGGGGCACCGAGCTCAACGGGCTCTGGGCCCGCCACCAGTGGGTGGGGGAGCCGCACACCGACGCCGAGTACCGCGCGCTGGGCGACCTGCTGAAGCGCAACCACATCAGCGACGTGTTCTTCCACACCGGCCCGTTCGAGGCGGACGGGACGGTGCCTCCCGCCAAGTACCGCTACGCGCGGCAGCTCATCCAGGCGATGCGGCAGTACGCGCCCGGCGTCCGCGCGCAGGCGTACCTGGGGCAGATCCGCGTGGTGGAGGGCAAGGGCGTCATCGACCTCGACGACCCGGCCGTCCGGGAGCGGGTCCTGGAGACCGACGCCGCCTTCCTGGACCTCGGCTTCGACGGCATCCACTACGACTTCGAGCCGATCTACCCCGACGACGACGCGTTCATGGTGCTCATGGACCGAACCCGCGAGCTGACCCGCTCCCGCGGCGGGCTGCTGTCGGTGGCGCTGGAGCAGCCGACGCTCTTCGACGGCCTGCAGCCCGTCTACAAGGCGCTCATCCCGCGCACGGGCGCGGTGCACTACCCGCCGCGCCCGACCCGGGACTTCCTGCGCGCGGTCGCCGACCGCGCCGACCAGGTCGCGATCATGACCTACGACGTGTCGCTGCCGACCGAGGCCCTCGCCGGCTGGCACTACGCGCGGCACACCCGGGCGACGCTGGAGCTCATCGGCGACCGCACGTCCGTGTTCATCGGCATCCCCACCTACCGCCCCCTGATGGACTGGGCGGAGGACCTGCCGGTCGCGCTGCGCGGCGTCCGGCGCGGCCTCGACCAGCTGGAGCGCGCGCCCAAGCGCCCGTACGGCGTCGGCGTGTACGCGGGCTGGACGACCGAGCCCCGCGAATGGGCCCTGTTCCGCTCCACCTGGCTGCCCCGGGGGACAGGAAGTCTTGGCGCTTGAGAAACCCGGCCCGCGACGTTTCCGTTCGCTTGAACGTGCAGGTAGAAAGGGTTGGGTAGCCCTTCACCTCTCGGGGTATTGAGCGGCGTGGAAGCCAAGGCGAGACCAGCGGACGGCAAAGGAAGCGAGGGCGAGGCCATGGGCACTCAGCGGACCGCGCGGCGCGACGCCGACCGGATCGGCGAGCTGTCGGCCGAGTTCGCCGGCTGGCGGATCGGACGGGGCGGGTCCGGCCTCTGGTGGGCCGTCCGCGGCAACGATCTCGTGCGCACTCCCGACGTCGAGGAGCTGCGTGTCCGGTTGCGTGAGATGACCGGTGGGTCACGTTATGCGATCGAGTCCGGGAAGTGGCCGGACTGACCCCGTAACGCCGGTTTTGCGTGCCACGATGTGGAGGTGGGAGCCGCCGCCACGCGTACCCCCGAGCGTGTGGCGGCGGCTTCTCCCTTTTTCGGGTGACGTTATGTACGACCTGCGGGTCCAAGACGAACGGCCGGAACGGTACCGTTCGTTGCATGGCACCCAGCACAACGACTGACGCTCCGTTTGGACGGATGCTGACCGCCATGGTCACCCCGTTCCTGCCCGACGGCGGCGTCGACTACGACGGCGCCGCGCGCCTCGCGACCCACCTGGTCGACGAGCGGCGCCACGACGGCCTCGTCGTCAACGGGACGACGGGCGAGTCGCCCACGACGAGCGACGACGAGAAGAGCAAACTTCTGCGCGCGGTCATCGAGGCGGTCGGCGACCGCGCGGTGATCGTCGCCGGTGCCGGCACGAACCACACCGAGCACACCCTGAAACTCGCGCGGCAGGCCGAGGCCGCCGGCGCGCACGGGCTGCTCGTGGTCACGCCCTACTACAACAAGCCCCCGCAGGAGGGCCTCGTCCGCCACTTCACCGCCGTGGCCGACGCGACGGGCCTGCCCTGCATGCTGTACGACATCCCGGGGCGCGCCGGGGTGCCGATCGAGAACGACACGCTCGTCCAGCTCGCCGACCATCCGCGGATCATCGCCGTGAAGGACGCCAAGGGCGACCTGTTCGGCGCGTCCCGGGTGATGGCCGCGACCGATCTGGTCTGGTACTCCGGCGACGACGTCCTCAACCTGCCCTGGCTCTCGGTCGGCGCGGCGGGGTTCGTCAGCGTGGTCGGACATGTCGTCGGCGTCGAACTCCATGAGATGATCGACGCATACCGCGCCGGTGAGCACGGGCGGGCGCTGGAGATCCACCGGCGGCTGCTGCCCGTGGTCACCGCCATCATGACCCGAACGCAGGGCGCCATCGCCGTCAAGGCAGCGCTGAACCTGCTCGGCCTTCCCGGAGGCGGCGCGCTCCGCGCGCCGCTGGTGGAGGCCACGCCGGAGTTCGCGGCGCGCCTGCGAGAAGACCTCACGATAGGGGGAGTCAAAGTGCCTGAGGTCGCCATGCCGGAGGTCACCCGGTGAGTCATCCTCACCCGGAGCTCTCGGACCCGCCCGCGCCGCCCGAGGGCGGGCTGCGCATCGTCGCGCTCGGCGGGCTGGGGGAGATCGGCCGCAACATGACGGTGTTCGAGTACGGCGGACGCCTGCTCATCGTCGACTGCGGCGTGCTGTTCCCCGAGACCGAGCAGCCCGGCGTCGATCTGATCCTGCCCGACTTCGAGTACATCAGGGACCGCCTCGACGACGTCGAGGCCGTCGTCCTCACGCACGGCCACGAAGACCACATCGGCGCCGTGCCCTACCTGCTGCGCGAACGCCGCGACATCCCCCTCGTCGGCTCCAGGCTCACGCTCGCGCTGCTGGAGGCCAAGCTCACCGAGCACCGCATCAGACCGGTCACCGACGTGGTGGTGGAGGGCGAGCGGCGCGTCTTCGGGCCGTTCGACTGCGAGTTCCTCGCCGTCAACCACTCCATCCCGGACGCGCTCGCCGTGGCCGTCCGCACCCCCGCCGGGCTCGTCCTGCACACCGGCGACTTCAAGATGGACCAGCTCCCGCTGGACGGCCGGCTCACCGACCTGCCCGGCTTCGCCCGGCTCGGCGCCGAGGGCGTCGACCTGCTGATGGCCGACTCGACCAACGCCGAGGTGCCCGGCTTCGTCACCAGCGAGCGCAACATCGGCCCGGTCGTGGACGAGGTGTTCCGCACCGCGAAGGAGCGGCTCATCGTCGCCTGCTTCGCCTCCCACATCCACCGCGTCCAGCAGGTCCTGGACGCCGCCGTCGCCAACGGCCGCAAGGTCTGCTTCATCGGCCGGTCCATGGTCCGCAACATGGGGGTCGCGCGCGAGCTCGGCTACCTCAACGTGCCCGACGGCATCATGGTCGAGCAGCGGGAGCTGGACGACATCCCCGCCGACCGGCTGGTGCTGGTGTGCACCGGGTCCCAGGGCGAGCCGATGTCGGCGCTGTCGCGGATGGCCAACCGCGACCACTCGATCCGCATCACCGAGGGCGACACCGTCATGCTCGCGTCCTCGCTGATCCCCGGCAACGAGAACGCGGTCAACCGCGTCATCAACGGCCTCACCCGGTGGGGCGCCCGCGTCGTGCACAAGGGCAACGCGCTCGTGCACGTGTCCGGGCACGCCTCCGCCGGTGAGCTGCTGTACGTGCTGAACGTGACGAAGCCCGCCAACTTCGTCCCGATCCACGGCGAGTGGCGGCACCTGCGCGCGCACGCCAAGCTGGCCGCGCTCACCGGCGTCCCGGACGAGGGCGTCGTCATCGCCGAGGACGGCGTCGTCGTCGACCTGGTGGACGGGCGCGCCAAGATCGTCGGCGCCGTCCCCGCCGGGTACGTGTACGTGGACGGCCTGTCGGTCGGCGAGGTCACCGAGACCTCGCTGAAGGACCGGCGCATCCTCGGCGAGGAGGGGTTCGTCTCCATCGTCATCGGCATCGACTCGACGTCCGGCAAGATCGTCGCCGGGCCGGAGGTGCACGCCCGCGGCGCCGGCATCGTCAACGAGGACTTCGACGACGTCATCGCCCGGATCGAGGCCGCGATGCGGGACGCCGCCGGCGACGGGGTCAACGACCTGCACCAGATGAGCCAGCTCATCCGGCGCACCGTCGGCAAGTGGGTGAGCGACAACTACCGCCGCCGCCCGATGATCGTCCCGGTGGTCGTGGAGGTCTAGCGGACCGCGGCGGACGGCCGCGGGGCGCGGGCCCCGCGGCCGTCCGTTCCCTCCGGCACGCCCCCGCTTCCCCAGCACGCCCGGCTTCTCCAACACGCCCGGCTTCTCCAACACGCCCCCGCGCCATCCCGGGAACCCCGGGGGTCCTTGGTTACTCTCATAAGCATGGCCACACGTGCGTCCGGGGGCGCGAAGACCTCCTCCTCGCGCACGGGGGGCAGTGCGGCTCGCAAGCCCGCAGGTTCATCCCCCCGGAAGCGAACGAGCGGCACCGGCAAGGGCGGCGCCGCCAAGGGCCGCGGCTCGGGGCGGGGGCGGCCCCCGCAGAAGCCCGATCCGATCTCCCAGGCCGTCCTCGGGTTCTTCAAGCTCCTGTTCAAGCTGTACCTGCTCGCCGCCGTCGCGGTCGGCTCGGTCTTCCGCGCCTACGGGCACGGCGCCCGCAACCTCGACCCCGAGCACCGGCGCGACGGCCTCGGGCTGGCGCTGCTCGGCTCCTCGATCGTGCTGGCCTCGGTGACCTGGTTCCGGCCGGACGGCGTCGTCACGATCGCGCTGGAGAAGGTCGTGCGGGGCGGGATCGGCATCCTGGCGATGGCGCTGCCGGTGCTGCTGGCGCTGCTGGCGTGGCGGACGCTGCGCCACCCCGAGCAGCACGAGGACACCGGCCGCGTCGTCATCGGCATCACCGCGCTCGGCGTCGGCGTGCTCGGCATCCTGCACATCGCGGCCGGCGTCCCGTCCCCGGCGCAGGACATGGACGGCGTCCGCGAGTCCGGCGGCGTCGTCGGCTGGCTGGTGTCGGCGCCGCTGGACGCGGCGCTCAGCGGCTGGGTGGCCGTGCCGCTGCTGCTGCTCCTGTCCGGGTTCGGGCTGCTGGTCGTCACCGCGACGCCGATCGCGAAGGTCCCCGAGCGGGTCGGCGACCTGTGGGCGATGGCGACGCTGCAGGGCCGACCGGAGCACCCGTCCGAGACCGCGGGCGAAGAGGCGGCGGCGCCGAAGAAGCGGCGCCGCAAGAAGAAGTCCGACGACGGCGAGGACGGCGACGGCGAGCTGGAGGTCGGCGAGCACTCCCGGCCCTACGACACGCCGCTGCTGGAGGACGAGCCGAAGAAGGGCGACCGGCCGCGCCGCGACCTCGCCGACGAGCTGTTCGAACCGGACCCGTTCGGCGCCGACGTCCCGCCGCCCGCGCCGCCCCTCGACGACGAGGCGATGGACGGGCCGGCCGGCGAGGCGGACGACGACCACGTCGCCGACCCCGCCATGGCCGGGGACGCGCCGCACGAGGTGCCCGACCCGACCCCCGCGCCGCGCCGGTCCGAGCAGCTGCCGCTGTCGTCGTCCGGCGAGATCTACGCGCTGCCCGACCCGTCGGCGCTGCGGCCGGGCAGCGTGTCCAAGCCGCGGACGAAGGCCAACGACACGGTCGTGAACGCGCTCACCGGCGTGCTGGAGCAGTTCGACATCGACGCGCAGGTCACCGGGTTCACCCGGGGCCCGACGATCACCCGGTACGAGATCGAGCTTGGCCCGGCGGTGAAGGTCGAGAAGGTCACCGCGCTGACCAAGAACATCGCCTACGCGGTGAAGAGCGCCGATGTGCGGATCATCTCCCCGATCCCCGGCAAGTCGGCGATCGGGGTGGAGATCCCCAACACCGACAAGGACATCGTCAGCCTCGGCGACGTGCTGCGCTCGCCCGCCGCGACCAACGAGCACCACCCGATGATCGTCGGGCTCGGCAAGGACGTCGAGGGCCGCACGGTCGTGGCGAACCTGGCGAAGATGCCGCACATCCTCATCGCGGGCGCCACCGGCGCGGGCAAGTCGACGTGCATCAACGGGCTCATCACCTCGATCCTGATGCGCGCCACGCCCGACGAGGTGCGGATGATCCTGGTCGACCCCAAGCGGGTCGAGCTGACGATGTACCAGGGCATCCCGCACCTGATCACGCCGATCATCACCAACCCCAAGAAGGCCGCCGAGGCCCTCGAATGGGTCGTCGGCGAGATGGACCGCCGCTACGACGACCTCGCCGCGTCCGGGTACCGGCACATCGACGACTTCAACAAGGCGGTGAAGGCGGGCAAGCTCAAGCCGCCGCCCGGCAGCGAGCGCGTCTACACCCCGTACCCGTACATGCTGGTGATCGTCGACGAGCTCGCCGACCTGATGATGGTCGCGCCCCGCGACGTCGAGGACTCGGTCGTCCGCATCACCCAGCTCGCGCGTGCCGCCGGCATCCACCTGGTCCTCGCCACGCAGCGGCCGTCGGTGGACGTCGTCACCGGGCTCATCAAGGCCAACGTGCCGTCCCGGCTGGCGTTCGCGACCTCCTCGCTGTCCGACAGCCGCGTCATCCTCGACCAGCCCGGCGCGGAGAAGCTCGTCGGGCAGGGCGACGCGCTGTTCCTGCCGATGGGCGCGAGCAAGCCCATGCGCCTCCAGAACGCCTACGTCGCGGAGAAGGAGATCCACGGGATCGTCGACCACTGCAAGGGGCAGATGGAGGCGAACTATCGGGAGGACGTCGCCGAGGCGAACAAGCCGAAGAAGGAGATCGACGAGGAGATCGGCGACGACATGGACCTGCTCGTCCAGGCGATCGAGCTGGTCGTGTCGACGCAGTTCGGGTCGACGTCGATGCTCCAGCGCAAGCTCCGCGTCGGCTTCGCCAAGGCCGGCCGGCTGATGGACCTGATGGAGAGCCGCGACATCGTCGGGCCGAGCGAGGGCTCCAAGGCGCGGGACGTGCTGGCCAAGCCGGACGATCTCCCCGGCGTGCTCGCGGAACTGCGCGGCGGCGGCTGACCGGAGAGGACGGGGCATTGCGGAATGATGCGAAATCTTGCCCTGTTTCGAACGTGTCGGCTGTCGCCGATCGGGCATGGCCGTTCCTAGACTGGTGTCCCAGAAGATCGGCCGCGAGCGCCCCCGAAGGAGGCCCGAGGTGAGCATCGGTGAGACCTTGGCGGAGGAGCGTCAGCGGGCCGGTCTCTCGGTGACACAGGTGAGTCTCCAGACCCGGATCCGGGAGACCGTGATCCGCGGCATGGAGGCCGACGACTTCTCGCTGTGCGGCGGCAACTTCTACGCCCGCGGCCACATCCGCAGCATCTCGCGGGTCATCGGCATCGACCCCGAGCCGCTGGTCGCCGAGTTCGACGCCGCGCACGGCGGCGCCCCGCAGCCGGTGTCGGCGGTCTCGGCGTTCGAGCCGGAGCAGCCCGTCGCGTTCCGCGAGCGCAAGGCGCCGAACTGGAGCGCCGCGATGGCGTTCGCGCTCGCCCTCGTCGTCATCTACGGCGTCGTGCAGGTGGTCGGGCACGGCGGCGGCGGCGAGGAGCGCACCGCCCGGCAGGTCGCCGGGACGCCGGCGCCGTCCGGGCACGCCCCGTCGTCCGCGCCGCCGAAGAGCGGCGCGCCGGTCGCGGAGGCGCCGCGCACCAAGGTCGAGGTGCGCGTCGCGGCCAAGCGGACCACCTGGCTGAACGTCATCGGCGACAAGGGCGAGACGCTGTTCATCGGCACCCTGCACAAGGGCGACGAGAAGGACTTCACCGCCAAGAAGAAGGTCAAGCTGGTGGTCGGCGTCGGCGGCAGCGTCAACCTGACCGTCAACGGCAAGGACATCGGGTCGCCCGGCAAGGGCAAGGGCGTGCAGCGGCTGAGCTTCGACCGCGGCGACCCCGAGCACGCCTGAGCACGCCCGAGCACGCCTGAGCACGCCTGAGCACGTCCGAGGACGCCTGAGCGCGCCCGTACCCCGCTGGCGCGCGAAGTCGCCCGCGCCCATTACCTTTAGGGGCATGTCCACTCGCCGCAAGGTCTCGCTCATCACGCTCGGCTGCGCCCGCAACGAGGTCGATTCCGAGGAGCTCGCCGCGCGCATCGAGGACGCGGGGTGGGACCTGTCCGAGGGCGCCGACGGCGCGGACGTGGTCGTCGTCAACACCTGCGGGTTCATCGAGGCCGCCAAGAAGGACTCCATCGACACGCTGCTGGCCGCGCACGACTCCGGCGCCAAGGTCGTCGCGGCCGGGTGCATGGCCGAGCGGTACGGCAGCGAGCTGGCGGAGGCCCTGCCGGAGGCCGACGCCGTCCTCGGGTTCGACGACTACGCCGGCATCGGGGAGCGGCTCGAGGACGTCATGGCGGGCCGCCGCCGCGACGCGCACACCCCGCGCGACCGCCGGACGCTGCTGCCGATCAGCCCCGTGGAGCGGTCGGCGTCCGGGGTGGCGGTCCCCGGGCACGGCGCGCCGGCGGACCTGCCGGCCGGGGTGGCGCCCGCGTCCGGCCCCCGGGTGCTGCGGCGGCGGCTCGGCGGCGGCCCGGTGGCGCCGCTGAAGCTGGCGTCCGGCTGCGACCGGCGCTGCACGTTCTGCGCGATCCCCGCGTTCCGCGGCGCGTACGTTTCGCGGCCGCCGGCGGAGGTGCTGGAGGAGGCGCGCTGGCTCGCCGGGCACGGCGTCCGCGAGCTGGTGCTCGTCAGCGAGAACTCCACGTCCTACGGAAAGGACCTCGGCGACCTGCGCGCGCTGGAGAAGCTGCTGCCCGGCCTCGCCGCCGTGGACGGCATCGAGCGGGTCCGGGTCAGCTACCTGCAGCCCGCCGAGACCCGGCCGGGGCTCATCGAGGCGATCTGCGGCACGCCGGGCGTCGCGCCCTACTTCGACATGTCGTTCCAGCACGCGAGCGGCCCGGTGCTGCGGTCGATGCGGCGGTTCGGCGACCGGGAGCGGTTCCTCGGGCTGCTCGGCCAGATCCGCGAGCTGGCCCCGGAGGCGGGCGTGCGGTCCAACTTCATCGTCGGCTTCCCCGGCGAGACCGAGGACGACTTCGAGGAGCTGGCGGAGTTCCTGTCCGCCGCCCGGCTGGACGCGGTCGGCGTGTTCGGCTACTCCGACGAGGACGGCACGGAGGCCGCGGGCCTGGACGGCAAGCTCGACCCGGACGAGGTCGCCCGCCGCGTCGAGGAGCTGTCGGAGCTGGCCGACGAGCTGACGTCCCAGCGCGCCGAGGACCGGATCGGCTCGCTCGTCCGCGTCCTGCTGGAGGAGAAGGCCGACGGCGGCGGGTTCGAGGGCCGCGCCGAGCACCAGGCGCCGGAGGTGGACGGGACGGTCCTCGTGCGCGGCGACGGCCTCGCGCTGGGCGAGATCGTCGAGGCGCGCGTCATCGGGAGCGACGGCGTGGACCTGATCGCGGACATCGCATGACGGCCGGCGCCACGGAACCGGTCGCGGGCGCCCCCGGCCCGCCGCAGGCGGGCGTCTGGAACATCGCCAACGCGCTGACGATGGTCCGGATCGCGCTCGTCCCGCTGTTCGTGTGGCTGCTGTTCCTGGACGGCACCGGCTGGCGGCTCGCCGCGTTCGCGGTGTTCGCCGCCGCCTCGATCACCGACAAGATCGACGGCGACATCGCGCGGGCCCGCGGCCTGGTCACCGACTTCGGCAAGATCGCCGACCCGATCGCCGACAAGGCGCTCACCGGCGCCGCGCTGGTCAGCCTGTCGGCGATGGGGGAGCTGTGGTGGTGGGTGACGGCCGCCATCATGGTCCGCGAGATCGGCATCACGGTGCTGCGCTTCGTCGTGATCCGGCACGGCGTGATCCCGGCCAGCAAGGGCGGGAAGCTGAAGACGATGCTGCAGGTCATCGCCATCGGCTTCTACATCCTGCCCGGCCCGCTCGACTACGTGCGGTGGGTGACGATGGGCGCCGCGCTCATCGTCACGGTCGTGACCGGTGCCGACTACCTGCTCCGGGCCTGGCGGCTGCGCCGCGCGCCCGAAGCGCCGTGACCGCACAGGACTTCACCTACGCCGAGGTGGGCGCGACGCGGGACGCGGAGCGGCCGGCCGGGTACCGGCACCTGCGCGAGCGCGTGCCGGTCGGGCACGGCGCGGCGGCGTTCCAGGACGCGGCCGACGCGGTCATGGAGTTCTGGATGCACCGGGCGCTCCCCGCCCGGGTGGACGCCTCCGCCCGGCGCGCGGCGCCCGGGGTGAGCGTCGTCGTCCGGCTCGGCCTCGGCCCGCTGCGGGTGGCCGCGCCGTGCCGGATCGTGTGGACGCGCGAGGAGGAGCGCTACGCCGGCTGGGCGTACGGGACGCTGCCGGGGCACCCGCTGGCGGGGGAGGAGGCGTTCGTCGTGCACCGGGACGAGGAGGACGACGTGTGGCTGACGGTCACCCTGTTCAGCCGGGCCGCGACCGCGCCGGCGCGGCTGGCGGGCCCGCTCGTCCGGGTGTTCCAGCGGATGTACGTCCGCCGCTGCGGCGCCGTGCTGCGCCGCCTGTCGAGGCCGTGACGCCCGCACGTGTGACGCCCGCGCGTGGGGCCGCGAGGCCACGCCCACCCCGGTCGTGGTCCCGCGGCCCCGTTCGCGCGGGCGCCACGCAATTCGATTATCCCTGCCCGCGCCCGGTGGGACGAATCGATCAAATGAGTTTTGACTCACAATGTGACCTGCGCGTCCCGGATTTGTCGGGTCGCCGGGTCATTGACGTGCGGCGACGAT
This sequence comes from Actinomadura sp. NAK00032, assembly GCF_013364275.1. Classification (NCBI taxonomy): domain Bacteria; kingdom Bacillati; phylum Actinomycetota; class Actinomycetes; order Streptosporangiales; family Thermomonosporaceae; genus Actinomadura; species Actinomadura sp. NAK00032. Next base: position 2,839,515 of record NZ_CP054932.1, read on the forward strand.
GCGCGCCCGGGTGGCCGCCCCGGCCGCGCGCCGTGGCGCGGCGGGTCCCCTTCGGGCGGCCAAAGCGCGGCCGTTCCTTTCGCGGCGCGACGGAAAAGGGATAAGCGGGGTGGAGCGGTTGAACGGGGCTATGTCGCTTGCGTCCTCATTCGGCCGTTTTTCGCGGTGAACCGGTGGCGCGCCGGGGTCGTCGCACCGGTCCGCGCCCGCCCCCGGGCCCGCGGCGCGCCGGGCCGGCGCCGGTACATTCGACTCGCCTGCGGACGCGCAACGGGCGGCCGCCGGCGAGGATTGGGGGCGCCATGCGAGTCGAACTGCTCACCGTCGGGGACGAGCTGCTCCTCGGCGACACGGTCAACGGCAACGCGGCGTGGCTCGGCCGGCGGCTCGCCGACCACGGCGTCGAGGTGACCCGCAGCGTCGTCGTCGGCGACGAGCTCGACGTGATCGTCGCGGCCGTCCAGGCGGCGCTCGGCCGGGCCGACGCGGTGATCACCACCGGCGGTCTCGGCCCCACCTACGACGACGTCACCCGGGACGCGCTCGCCGCGGCGGCCGGGGTGCCGCTCGTCCGCGACCCGGAACTGGAGGCGCGGCTGCGCGAGCGGACCGCCCGCGCCGGCCGCGAGCTGCGTCCGATGGCGCTGCGGATGGCCGACGTCCCGAAGGGGGCCGGGGTGCTCGCCAACTCGGCGGGCTCGGCGCCCGGCCTGCGCGTCGAGCTGCCCGGCGGGGTCGTCTACGCGCTGCCCGGCGTCCCGTTCGAGATGCGCACCATCATGGACGAGGCCGTGCTGCCGGAGCTCGCCCGGATCGCGGGCCTGCCCGCCGTCGCGCGCCGCACGCTGCGCACCGCCCGGCTGTGGGAGTCGGTCGTCGCGACGCGGCTCGCCGAGGTCGAGGCGATGGACGGGGTGCGGCTGGCGTACCTGCCCGACCCGGCCGAGGTGAAGATCCGGATCACCGTGGCCGGCCCGGACGCCGCCCGCCGGCTCGCGGACGTGGAGGCCCGCGTCCGCGACCTGCTCGGCACGGCGGTCTACGGGGCGGAGGAGGAGACGCTCGACCGGGTCGTCCACCGGCTGCTCGCCGAGCGCGGCGCCACCGTCGCCGCCGCCGAGTCGCTGACGGGCGGGCTCATCGGCGCGGAGCTGACCGCGATGCCCGGCTCGTCCGCCACCTTCGCGGGCGGCATGGTGACCTACGCGACGGAGGCGAAGCACCGGCTGCTCGGCGTCCCGGCGGAGCTGCTCGCCGCGCACGGCGCCGTCCACCCGGACGTGGCCGCCGCGATGGCCGCGGGCGTCCGGGACGCGCTCGGCGCGGCCTACGGGATCGCGGTGACCGGAGTCGCGGGCCCCGAGCCGCAGGACGGCCGCCCGGTGGGCACGGTCTTCGTCGGCGTGGCCGGACCCGGCGAATCGCGAACTGTGGTCAGTCCGAAACTCTCCGTGCCCGGCCCCGGGCCGGAGACCCGCGCGGTGATCCGGCGGATGACCGTCGTGCACGCCCTTGAGCTGCTGAGACGCGTGCTGCTGGGGCTTGACGCCGCGGAGGAGAGCGAGGAGGCTCAGGCAGATCGGGAAGACCGGGACTGATTACAGCGTTACGTTCCGAGCGAACACGAAATCAACGGTCTGCCATGGCCGCCGTCAAGGCGGGTACGGTGGAACCGGCAGATGGTCCGAACTGAGGGAGGGAGCGAGACGATGGTCCTGCTTCGCCAGCTGCTCGGTGACGTACTGCGGCAGCTGCGGCTGCGCCAGGGACGCACCCTCCGTGAGGTGTCCGCGGCGGCGCGGGTGTCACTCGGCTATCTCTCCGAGGTCGAGCGGGGTCAGAAGGAAGCCTCCTCGGAGCTGCTCTCCTCGATCTGCAAGGCACTGGGCGTCCCGCTGTCGCACGTGCTGCGGGAGGTCGCGGATCAGCTCGCCCTCGCCGAGCTGCAGCACGAGCCCGTCATGGCGGGCGCGCCCGAGCACGAGCGCATCGCGGCCGAGAGCATTCCGGAGACGCCGGAGGAGATCACCGGGGAGTTCCGCGCCGACATGGTCGCGGCCTGACCCGGTCTGGGCGGCGTTCATGCCCGACCCGGGGCCGCGGGTGTGCGCGGCCTCACTGCATGAACGCGGCATTCGCGGGGATCTTCCCGTGTTGTAGCGGATAACCGTAACGACGCGGAAGGAGCCCGATAATGGCGAGGGTCAAGAGCCCGCTCCCGGACGAGGCCGTCAAGGTCGTGGGGGAGGCCCTGCAGGGTTCTCTCGTCGACCTCATCGACCTGTCCCTGGTGGCCAAGCAGGCGCACTGGAACCTGACCGGGCGCAACTTCAAGGTCGTCCACGAGCACCTGGACGAGGTGGTCGCGCTCGCGCGCACCGGCCAGGACGACGTGGCCGAGCGCGCCGTGGCGATCGGGGTGAACCCCGACGGCCGCGCCCGCACGGTCGCCGACCGCACGAAGCTCCCCCAGCTGGAGGCCGGGTACCTGGACGACGACAAGGTCGTCGCCGCGGTCACCGACACGCTGGCGCAGATCATCGGGCGGTTCCGGGAGCGCATCGCCGCGACCGACGAGCCCGATCAGGTGACCCAGGACCTGCTCATCGGCATCACCGCCGAACTCGAGAAGCAGCACTGGATGTTCCAGGCCCAGACCTGACAGACCTGGCAGACCGGACGGACCTGACGAACGGCGACCGGTCCGGCGTCGCGCCGCCGCGATCCCGGCGCGGACCGGACCCGGCCGGCCCCGGCCCCGGCGCCCGCCCTCCCGGCGGGCGCCGGGGCTTTTCGTGTCCAGGTCAGCTGTCGCCGTGCAGGTGCTCCAGGACGGTCTCGGCGAACTCGGTGGCGAGGGGGCTGAGGGCGTCCCAGTGCCGCGCGGCCCAGCCTGCCGTGAGCGGCGGCAGGTCGGGGATGGGCAGCAGCCTGACCTCGCCCTGCCCCCGGCCCCAGCCGGGGAGGGCGGGCAGGATCGCCTGGCCCAGCCCGAGTTCGGCGAGCAGCAGCGCGGTGTCCCAGTCGGCGACGCTCGTGGTGGACGCCAGCCGGACGCCGTGCCGTTCGAGGTGCATCTCCAGATGGACGCGCGACGTGGAGTGCGCGGGCAGTTCGATGTACCGGATCCCCGCCAGGTCGTCCAGCGCGATCGACGCCCGCTCCGCCAGCGGGTCGCCCGTGTGGACGGCGAGCATCCACGGCAGCTCGCAGGAGGCGCGCTGCTCGACGCCCTCCAGCGCGGGGCCGATCGTCACCCAGGCCAGGTCCGCCGTGTGCGAGCGGACGGCCTCCAGGCAGCGGCGGCTGGATCCCGCCGTCTCGAACTGCAGGGCCGCCTCGGGGTGCCGCGCGCGGAACGCCGCCACCCCCGCGGCCATGAAGTGCCGGACGGTCGTGGCGCCCGTCGCGATCCGGACGGTGCCGCCGACGCCCCGGCGCAGGTCGTCGAGGTGGCGCAGCGCGGCGTCCAGCCCGGCCAGGCCGTCCGTCGCCGCCCGGTGCAGGACGCGCCCGGCCCGCGTCGGCACCACGCCGCGCGGGCGCCGCTCCAGCAGGACGAGCCCGGTCTCCCGCTCCAGCCGCTTCACGTGCTGGCTGACGGCCGACTGGCTGCACGACAGGTCGCGCGCCACCGCGCTGAGGTTGCCCGCCGCGCAGACGGCGGTGAACACGCGGAGGTCGTCCAGGGTCATGTGTCCAAGCTAGAGCTGGGAGACCGATAAGGAAACCCGAGAATTGACTTGGAACGGTCGCAGTTCGAAGATCGTCCTACGGGCGCAGGATCCGGCGACCCGGTCAAGCGGCGACCCGCCCGGAGCCCGGGCTCCGGGCGGGCGTCGACCGCCCGCCCCGTCCCGGCCCGCTAGCCCGTCGCGGGCTGGCAGCGCGGGCACCAGAACGTGACCCGCTCCCCGGCCTGCTCCGCGCGCTCGATCCGCGTCCCGCAGCGCCGGCAGGGGCGCCCGGCGCGCCCGTACACCCAGTGCTCCCGCCCGCGGCCCCGGTCGCCGGTGGTGATGTGGCCGTGCCGCTCCTTGTTGGCGTCCAGGAGCCGGTGAGACAGCTCCACGAGCGCTGCGAGGTCGGGAACGTCCCGGATCGGGGTCCACGGGTTCACGCCCCGCAGGAACAGGACCTCGGCCTTGTAGACGTTGCCGATCCCGGCGAGCCGCGTCTGGTCGAGCAGCGCCTCCCCGGCGGCCCGCGCCGGCTGCTCGCCGAGCCGGGCCACGGCCTCCGCGGCCGCCTCCGGGCCCCACGCCGGGTCGAGCAGGTCGGGCCCGAGGTGGCCCACCGCCGCGTCCTCCTCGGCGGTGCGCAGCAGCTCGACCACGCCGAGCGAGTAGCCGACCGCCTGCCACTGCGCGTTCGCCAGGACCAGCCGGACCCGGTGGTCGCGGGGCGGCGGCCCGGTCCGGCGGATCTGCCAGCGCCCCTCCATCAGCAGGTGCGTGTGGACGGTGAGCCCGCCCTCGACGCGGGTGAGCAGGTGCTTGCCCCGCGACAGCGACTCCAGGACCGTCCGGCCGCGCAGGTCGGCCGTGGCGAGCCGGGGGACGCGGAAGTCCGAGCGCGTCAGGACCCGCCCGGCGAGCGCCTCGCGCAACCGCCGGGCCGTCCACCAGACGACGTCGCCCTCGGGCATGGCTCAGATCAGCGAGGGGCTCTCCCAGGCGGACGGGTCCTCGGTGAGCTTCTGGACGGGGGCGGGCAGCTCCCCGGCCGCGATGTGCGCGAGCGTGACCTGCTCCAGGATGGCGCGCTCGCTGGCGCGCAGCGCGATCCACACCTCCTGCAGGGAGCGCGCCGGCCCCTCGTACCCGACGTGCTCGGGGCGCTCGCCGCGGACGCCGAGCAGCGGCCCGTCGATGGCGCGGATGATGTCGGCGAGGGAGATCCGCTCGGCGGGCCGCGCCAGCCAGTAGCCGCCCTCGGGGCCGCGCTGGCTCCGGACGAGGCCGGACCGGCGCAGCTGGCCGAGGATGTTCTCGAGGAATTTGGGCGGGATCTGCTGGGCCTCGGCGAGCTGCACCGCGGTCACCGGGTGACTCCCGGCGACCGCCAGCTCGGCGGCGGCACGCAGCGCGTAGTCGACCCTGGCGGACAATCGCATGTACGCATTATCCCTTGTCGGACGAACCACTCGGGCCCCGCGCGGCCGGGGCGAGCGAGGGTGGAACGCGGCGCGCCCGCCGGAACCGGGCTCCTTGTCCGGCGGGCGCGCCGCGGGCTCAGCCGGCCGGGGCGAGGCCGAGGAGTTCCGCGGCGGCCTGGGCGTTGGCCGCGGCGGCGCCGTAGGTGGCGAGGTAGACGGCCGATCCGGGGCGCCAGACGGGCAGCCCCATCTCGACGACGACCGTGTCGGGACGGGCGGTCAGCAGCGCCGTGGCGAGCGCGCGCTGCCCGGCGTGCCGGTGCGCGTCGCGCAGGACGACGACCAGGCCGCGCCCCTTGGCACGGTCCAGGACGCGGTCCGCCGCGCCGTCCGCGCCGTCCGTCCGGACGGCGTCGGGCGCCCACGGGTGCAGCCCCCACGGGGTCGGGCCGACGGCGATGTTGCCGGACGACTCCGTCTCCACGACCAGCGGCGGCCCGGCCCAGCCTGGGAGCGCTCCCGTGACCCGCACGGCGCGGCGCGCGGCCGCCAGGCCGGCGGCGCGGTCCACCACGGCGGGGACCGGCTCGGCGAGCCAGTCCCGCAGCAGCGCGGTGCGCTCGGCCGCCGCCGCCAGCCGCGCCGCCGGCAGCCGGCCCGTCCGCACCGCCTCGTCGATCGCGGCGAGGGTCGCCTCGACGGTCTCGGCGCCCTCCTTGGGGCCGAGGCAGAGCAGGTCGGCGCCCGCGATGAGGGCCCGCACGGACGCCTCCGGGATGCCGATCGCGCCGCTCGCGCCCTCCATGTCGAGCGCGTCGGTGACGATCACGCCCTGGTAGCCGAGGTGCTCGCGCAGCAGCCCGGTGATCGCCGCGTGCGACAGCGTGGCGGGCGTGCCCGCGGTGATCGCGGGCAGGTTGAGGTGGCCGGTCATCACCGCCCGGGTGCCGGCGGCGATCGCCGCCCGGAACGGGACCAGCTCGCGGCGGTCCAGCAGCTCCAGGTCGGCGTCGACGAGCGGCACCGACAGGTGCGAGTCGTCCACCGTCGCGCCGTGCCCGGGGAAGTGCTTGGCGCAGGCCGCGACGCCCGCCTCCTGCGTCCCGGTGACGGACGCGGCGGCGTGCCGGGCGACCAGCTCGGGGTCGGAGCCGAACGAGCGGGTCCCGATCACCGGGTTGTCGTCGGCGGTGTTGACGTCCACCGACGGCGCGAAGTTGAAGTTCACGCCGACCTCGGCCAGCTCGGCGCCCAGGGAGCGGTAGACGCGCCGGGTCAGCTCGGGGTCGTCCACGGCGCCGAGCGCGGCGTTGCCGGGGTAGGGGCTGCCGGTCGCGTGGCCGCCCAGCCGGGTGACGTCCCCGCCCTCCTCGTCGATCGTGACGAACGGGTCGCCGGCCTTGCGCATCTGCGCGGTGAGCGCGGCGAGGGACTCCGGGCTCGGCACGTTGCCGGTGAGGGCGAAGAGCGTGACGCCGGCGAGGCCGCCCTCCAGCTCGTCCAGCAGCCAACGCGGCGCGGTCGGCCCGAGGAACGACGGGAGCAGCGTCCCGCGCGCCAGCCGGGCGATCTCCGCCGTGGTCGCGATGTCGTCGGTCGTCACCCCTTCACCGCCCCGGCGGTGAGGCCGGACACCATGCGGCGCTGGACGAGCAGGAAGAAGGCGATGACGGGAATGGTGAGCAGCGTGGACGCTGCCATGATGGGCCCCCAGGCGTTGCCGCTGCGGCCGAAGAAGAACTGCAGCATGATCGGCAAGGTGTACTTGTCCTGGTCTTCCAGGAACGTGTAGGCGAAGATGAACTCGTTCCACGCGGTGATGAACGAGAAGATGCTGGTCGCCACGAGTCCGGGCGCCACCAGCGGGAGCAGGACCGTGAAGAAGGTCCGGACCGGGCCGGCGCCGTCGATCTCGGCGGCCTCCTCCAGCTCGCGCGGCACCGCGGCGACGAACCCGCGCAGCATCCAGATGGCGAACGGCACGGCGAAGCCGATGTAGACGAGCGCGAGCCCGCCGAGGCTGTTGAGCAGGTCGAGCTGCTTCAGGTCGAGGAACAGCGGGATGACCAGCGCCTCCAGCGGCACCATCTGCACCACCAGCAGCATGACCAGGAAGGTCGTGCGGAACCGGAAGCGGAACCGGGCGACGGCGGTGGCCGCCATCAGCGCGAGCAGCCCGGACGCGAGGACGGTGATGAGGGCGAGCACCGCGCTGTTGCGGAAGTACTCCCAGAAGGAGACCTCGGCGATGCCGCCGTTCAGCACCAGATCGAAGTGGTCCAGCGTCGGGTGGGAGGGGAGCGGTTTCGGTGTCGTGCTGAAGATCTCGGTGTTCGGCTTGAACGCGGTGGAGGCCATCCAGAAGACCGGGAACACCGCGACGAGGAAGACGAGGATCCCCGTCCCGTTCAGCAGGATCCTGCGCGGCAGCGAGGGCTTCATCGCGTCTCCCCCTGTCGGACCATGACCCGCACGTACAGGGCGGTGACGATGAGCAGGATGAACGTGAGCACGAGCGCGATCGCCGAGCCCATCCCGAGCTTCGGATTCAGCGACCCGAACGCCTCGGAGTAGGCGTAGAGCGACAGGTTGAACGCGTCGCGGTTGGCCAGCCCGGACATGATGAACAGCTGGGTGAAGACCTTGAAGTCCCAGATGATCGACATGACGAGCAGCACCATGAAGATGGGCTTGAGCATCGGGTAGGTGATGCTCCAGAACGTCCGCCACGGGCCGGAGCCGTCCACCCGCGCCGCCTCGTACAGCTCGCCGGGCACGCTCTTCAGCCCGGCCAGGACGGACACGGCGACGAACGGGCACGCCTGCCACACGACGCAGACGGTCAGCACGGTGTAGGTGGACAGCGGGGTGGCGAACCAGTTGTGGTCGGCCCAGCCGCCGCCGATGAGGAAGTCCGGCAGCAGGTCCAGGCACCAGTTGACCAGGCCGCCGGTGGTGCCGAACAGCCAGCTGAAGATGATCGCCGCGGTGACCGGAGGGGTCGCCCAGGCGACCATGACGCCGCCGGCGACGAAGCCCGACATCTTCTTGCCGAGCTTGTTGAGCAGCAGGCCCACGAGCGTCCCGACGAGGAGCGTCAGGCTCACCGCCACGACGGCGAACAGGACCGTGTGCCGGAGGGTCTGCCAGAAGAACGGGTCATTGAGGATCTTGTCGAAGTTCTCGGTCCCCACCTGCTCGGCCGGTTCGCCGCGCAGCTGGCGGTTGCCGACCTTCTGGAACGACATGACCCCGATCTGGATCATCGGCCAGAACATCAGGACGGCGATCACGAGCACGGTCGGCGCGATCAGCAGGTAGGGCCCGAGGCGGGGCCGGCGGCGGGGCCGCGCCCGGCCGGAGGACTTCCGGCCGGGCGCTCTGCCCACCGCGGGGGCGGTGTCGAGCATGGACGTTCCGATCAGCCTGGACTACGGGTTCAGCAGCGTGTTGGCCTGCTCGTTCGCCTTCTTCATCTCCTCGTCGGCGCTCTTGCCCTGCATGATCGCCTTGATCGTGTTCGGCAGCACCTTCTTGGCCTGCTCGAACTCGGCCCAGCCGGCGCCGATCGGCGGGAACTTGGTGTTGGTGGCGATCTCGGTGAAGATCTCCAGCTTGGGGTCGGAGAACTTGACGTCGGACCGCATGGACGAGAAGCCGCTGTAGTCGGCCCACGCCTTGGCGTTCTTGGCGTTGTTCAGGACGGTGATGTAGTCGAACGCCGCCTTCTTGGCCTTGCTGTCCTTCCAGACCGCGACGTCGGAGCCGCCCGCCATGACCGGCGCGTTGCCGCCGGCCTTGCTCGGGATGGGGAACACGGCCCACTTGTCGGCGTCCTTCTCGGAGATCTTCTTCATCTCCTTGAGCGCCCAGCTGCCGTCGATGTACATGCCGAGCTTGCCGAGCGCGAAGTCGCGCTGCGGGCCCTCCAGTTCGTTCTTGCCGATGTACTTCTCGGGCGCGACCTTCTCGGTGGCGACGAGCCCGGCGTAGAACTTGGCCGCCTCGACCGCCGCGGGCTGGTCGAGCTGGCCCTTCCAGGAGCTGCCCTCCTTGACGGCGACCTGGCCGTTGTTGCCCCAGATGAAGCTGAGCAGCGCGTTGGTCTGGTCGCTCGGGATGCCGATGCCCGGCACCTTCTTGGAGTCCTGCACCTTCTTGGCCGCCGCGGTCAGGTCGGCCCAGCTCTTCGGCGGCTGGATGCCGAGCTCCTGGAACCAGTCGGTGCGGTACCAGACGCCGCGGACGCCGCCGTACCACGGCACCGCGTAGATCTTGCCGTTCGAGGTGTCGTTCTCCAGGGCCGTCTTGTTCAGGGTCTTGCCGTCGGCCCAGCCCTTGAACTCGTCGGTGACCTCGGCCAGGCTGCCCTGCTCGATGTGGGACTGGACGTCGGTGTTGCCGATCTCGGTGACGTCCGGGCCCTCGCCGCCCGCCGCCGCCTTCTGGAAGGTGGTGGCGACCTGCGGCCAGGGGACGTACTTGATCTGCACGTCGGTGCCCGGGTGCTTCTGCTTGAACTCGGTCTCGACCGTGTCGAGGAACTTGGTCTGCTCGGGCGTGCCCTCGCCCATCATCCAGACCTTGAGCTGCGCCGGGTCCTTGCCCGCGCCGGCCTCGTCCTTGTCGTCGCCGTCGCCGCCGCAGGCCGTGGCGGCCAGGGCGATCGCGGCCGCCGCGGCCGCAATCTTGATGTACTTCACTGGGGGTTCCTTTCCGGCGTCGCCTCGCGCGGCCTTGTGGCCTGCGTGCGAGGGAGACGGCCCGGACCCTTTAGGGTCCTGGCCATGCCCACCTCGCGTTCGCATCGCTCGCGGGCGCCCTGCTCGCCAGTCCGCGCACTGCGCGCGCCCCCGGTCCGGGGTACCGGACCGGTCAGCGCTTGGGCGTAAACTAACAAGAAACTTTCCTAAACAAAACTGCTCGTTAGCGGATTGAGACATCGAGGGGGCCGGCATGGCCAGACGCCCGGGAACGCCGAGGCTGCTGCGTGAGCTCAACGACCGCGCGGCGCTGGACCTGCTCGTCGAGCAGGGCCCGCTGACCCGTGCGCAGATCGGCGAACACACCGGGCTATCGAAGGTAACCGCATCCCAGCTGTTGTCGAGACTGGAGGACCGCGGGCTGGTCTCGGTCGTCGGCGAGCAGGCCGGGGGGCGGGGCCCCAACGCCGCCCTGTACGCCGTCGTCCCGTCCAGCGCCTATGTCGCCGGGCTGGAGGTCGGGCCGGACGGCGTCACCGCCGGCGTCGCCGACATCACCGGGCACATCACCGCCCAGGTGACCGTCGACCCCAACGGCGCCGACGAGCCGGTGAAGGTGGTGCACAACGCGGTCGTCAAGGCGTGCCGCTCCGCCAAGGTCGCGGTGTCGAAGCTGAGCGCCTTCGTCATCGGGACGCCCGGCGTCGTCGACCCGCGCTCCGGCGACGTCCAGTTCTCCTTCGACCTGCCGTCCTGGCACGAGGGCGTCCTCGCCGCGCTGAAGACCGACCTGCGCCGGCCCGTGACCATAGAGAACGACGTCAACCTCGCCGCCATCGCCGAGCGGGCCTACGGCTCGGCGCGGGACGCCGACGACTTCGCGCTGATGTGGTTCGACCGCGGCATGGGCCTGTCGGTCATGCTCGGCGGCCGGCTGCACCGCGGCCGGTGGGGCGGCGCCGGGGAGATCGGCTACCTGCCGGTGCCCGGCGCGCCGCTGCCGCTCGGCGCCGCCCGCCGCGGCCCGCGCGACGAGCAGGGCGTCACCGAGTCGACGACCTGGGGCATCCCCACGCTCGCCGGCGGCTACGGCGCGCTGGTCGGCGCGGACGCGGTCCGCGCCCTCGCCCACGAGCACGGGATCACCGAGGACACCGCGTTCGACTGCGTCAGCGCGGCCGCCGCCGACGAGGCGCTCGGCGGCGCGTTCCTGGACGCGCTCGCCAACCGCATCTCCTACGGCGTCACCTCGGTCAACATCGTCCTGGACCCGGGGCTCGTCGTGCTGTCGGGCAGCCTCGGCCGGGCCGGCGGACGGCCGCTGGCCACCCGCATCGAGCGGATCGTCGGCCGGATCAGCCCGACCCGCCCCGAGGTCGCCGTCACCGAGGTCGAGGGCAACCCGGTGCTGCGCGGCGCGCTGCACGCGGCGCTGCAGCAGGCCCGCGACGACGTGTTCTCCGCGGACGGGGCGGCCTAGCGAAGCGCAGTGCCCCCGCCGTCCGGCCGGACGGCGGGGGCACTCTGCGTTGCCGGCCTACTTGGCGGCCGCCGCCGCGACGGCGGCCTCCTTGTGGCGCCGCGGGTCGTTCAGCGCGCGGTCGATGACGGTCTGGCTGATGATCTGTCTCTTGCGCCGGAGCGCGGCGGCCTTCCGAGCCGTAGGTGTCATGGCGAACCCCGTTCCGCGGTGGCGCTTCCCCTCGGCCACCGCAAACCCCGTGATGCCCTCATGCTCTCAAAGGAGAGGGGTCCGCGGGATCCGTCCGAGGAATGAAATCGAGGTCAGACCAACAGTGGAGATCACCCTGGTCCAGGGGCGGGTGCACCCTGGGATCATGGAGGGGAACGACCGTCCCGTATCCGCCGTTGGGGGAACCGTGAGCGAAGAACCGGGGGCCCGCCGTGGCGCTGCGTGACCGGCTGCGGCGGCTCGTCCAGAAGCCGGGCAGCGTCGACCTGGCGCCCTTCCGCGCCCTGGTGGACGAGGCGGGCGCCCGCGAGGCGCGGGTCCGGGAGCTGTCCGACGCGGAACTGACCGCCGTCGCGGCCGCCCTCCGCCAGGAGGAGGACCTCGCGGAGCTGTGCGCCCTCGGCCGGGAGGCCGCCCGCCGGACCCTCGGCGAGCGGCCGTACGACGTCCAGCTGGTCGGGACGCTCGCGCTGCTGTCCGGGCACGTCGCCGAGATGGCCACCGGCGAGGGCAAGACCCTGTCCGGGGCCCTCGCCGCCGCCGGGTACGCGCTGCGCGGCCGCCGGGTCCACGCGATGTCGGTCAACGACTACCTGGCCCGCCGCGACGCCGAATGGATGGGCCCGCTCTACGCGATGCTGGGCGTGACGGTCGCCTGGGTCGGCCAGTCGTCCACGCCGGACGAGCGCCGGGCCGCCTACCGGGCCGACGTCACCTACGCGCCGGTCAGCGAGGTCGGGTTCGACCTGCTGCGGGACCGGCTCGTCACCGCCGCCGGCGACGCCGTGCTGCCCGAGCCGTCCGTCGCGCTGATCGACGAGGCCGACTCGGTGCTCGTGGACGAGGCCATGGTGCCGCTCGTCCTCGCCGGGGCCGCCGACCTCGACGCCGCCGACCCCCGGTACGCCGACCTCGCCCGGCGGCTGCGCCCCGGCCTGCACTACGCCACCGACGCCGAGGCCCGCAACGTCCAGCTCACCGCCGCGGGGACGCGCGAGGTGGAACGCGTCCTCGGCCTCGACCTGTACGCCCCCGAGAACCTGCGCACCCTCACCGCAGTCAACGTCGCCCTGCACGCCGAGGTCCTGCTGCACCGCGACGTGGACTACATCGTCCGGGACGGCGCCGTGAAGCTGATCAGCGAGTCGCGCGGCCGGGTCGCGCTCCTGCAGCGCTGGCCGGACGGCCTGCAGGCCGCCGTCGAGGCGAAGGAGGCCCTCGAAGCCTCCCCGAGCGGCGAGATCCTCGACTCGATCACCGTGCAGGAGCTGGTCGGGCGCTACCCCGTCCGGTGCGGCATGACCGGTACCGCGATGGCCGTGTCCGGCCAGCTCACCGAGTTCTACGGGCTGCAGATCGCGGTCGTCCCGCCGAACCGGCCCCGCGTCCGCGACGACCGGCCCGACCGCCTCTACGCGACCACCGCCGACAAGGAGGTCGCGATCGTCGAGGAGATCGCCGCCGCGCACGCCGCCGGGCGCCCGGTGCTGGTCGGCACCGGCGACGTCGCCGAGTCCGAGCGGCTCGCCCGCAGCCTCGCCCGCGCGGGGCTCGACCGGGTCGTGCTCAACGCCAAGAACGACGCCGAGGAGGCCGCGATCATCGCCGAGGCGGGCGCGTACGGCGCGATCACCGTCTCCACCCAGATGGCCGGCCGCGGCACCGACATCCGCCTCGGCGGCAGCCCGTCCGCCGCCCCCGGCACCGCGCCCGCCGACGCGGCCGGCACCGACCACGACCGGGTCGCCGAAGCGGGCGGCCTGCTCGTCATCGGCACCGGCCGCTACCACAGCAGCCGGCTGGACGGCCAGCTCCGCGGCCGCGCCGGCCGGCAGGGCGATCCCGGCGCGTCGGTCTTCTTCACCAGCCTCCAGGACGACCTGGTCACCCGCTACGCCCCCGACGAGACGACGAAGGCCCCGACCGGCGACGACGGGCTGATCGGCGACAAGGGCGCCCACTGGATCGTCGGCCACGCCCAGCGCGTCGCCGAGGGCGTCGACCTCGAACTGCACCGCAACACCTGGCGCTACAACCAGCTCATCGGGCTGCAGCGCCGCGAGCTGCTCACCGAGCGCGACGCCGTCCTGACCGGCGACGCCGCCGACCGGGCGATGGCCGAGGCCGCCTCCGCCAAGCACGCCGAGCTGACCAAGACCGCCGGCGCGGACGCGGTGGCCGCCGCCGCCCGCCAGATCGTCCTCTACCAGCTGGACCGCTGCTGGGCCGAGCACCTGGCCTTCCTCGCCGACCTGCGCGAGGGCATCCACCTGCGCTCCCTTGGCCGCGGCCTCGACCCGCTGGTGGAGTTCAACCGGGAGGCCGTCCCGGCGGGCAAGCGCCTCCTCGGCGAGGCCCGCACCCGCGCCGTCGCCGCCTTCGAGGGCCTCACCGCCACCGAGGACGGCATCGACCTCGACTCCGCCGGCCTGAAACGCCCCTCCGCGACCTGGACCTACCTCGTCCACGACAACCCGTTCGGCTCCATGGACGAGCGCGCCCTCCGCGGCCTGATCGCGATGTTCAAGCGCCGCCGCTGACCGCGGCGGCGACCTGGGCCGCCTGGACGGGCGCCAGGCCGGCTCGGGGTCAGGTGCGCAGGCGCAGCCCCCGCGGGGTCGGGTGGAAGCCCGCCGACTCCAGGGCGGCGGCCAGCGGGGAGTCGTTGATCGACTCGCCGTCGGCGCGCTCGACGGTCAGCTTGCCGAGGGCGCCCTCGCGGACGGCCAGCGCCAGGGCGTCCACCGCGGGCTGCAGGACGTCCGGGTCGTCGTCCCAGGTGAGCAGGGTGCGGCCGCCGCGCTCGACGTAGAGGACGAGGCGGCCCTCGACGAGCACCACCAGTGCGCCCGCCTTGCGGCCCGGCTTGTGCCCGCTCGCGACCTCGTCGTCGCGCCCCGGCCACGGCAGCGCCGCCCCGTACGGGCTGGCGGGGTCGGCGGCGGCCAGCACGAGGGCGCGGACGTCGGGCTTGCGGGGCGTCTCCCAGAGCGCCGAGATGTCGTCCGGGGGAGCGGACGCGGGGCGCAGGGCGCGGAGGCGGTCGACGGCGCCCGGCAGGGCGAACTGGGCGGCGCCCAGGCCCTCGACGAAGTAGCCGCGGCGGCAGCGGCCCGTCTCCTCGAACGCGCGCAGCACCGGGTAGACGGCGGAGAAGCCGCCGGGGGTGCGCTCGGCGGCGACGGCGCCGCGGATGACGATGCCGTACCGCTCCAGGAGCGCCTCGGCGAGGGCGTGCGAGCGCAGCGTCGCGGCGGCCTCCCGCGCGGGCAGCGGCCACCAGCGCCCGGCGACCGTCGGCGGACCCGTCCGGGACGGCAGCACGGGCCGGCCGCGCCGCGTCGTCCGGGACCGGTGCGTCGGGCGGCCCGACCCCAGCGCGGCCCGCAGCGGCGCCATCGTGTCGTTGGTGAGGTGCCCGGACCACACGAGGTCCCACACCGCGTTGGCGAGGTCGGCGTCGCCGGCGGTGACGTCGGCGTTCACCCGGTCGGACAGGGTGCGGAAGAAGTGGGCGCCGCCGTCGCCCAGGGCGTCCAGGACCGCCTGGTGCACGGGCGTGAGGGTGATCTCGGCGGGCTCCGGCATGAGGAGTGGCGCGGTGTCGGCCAGGTAGAGCGCCACCCAGCCGTCGCCGCCCGGCAGCCCGCCCTGCCCCGCCCACACGACCTCGCCCGCGGACGTCAGCTCGTCCAGCATGGCCGGGGTGTAGCCGGCGACGCGGGACGGCAGGACCAGCGACTCCAGCGCCGACGCCGGGACGGCCGCGCCCTGCAGCTGCTCGACCGCCTGGACGAGCGCGTCGATGCCGCGCAGCCGCGACCCGCCCGCGATGCCGTGCCAGACCGGCAGGAAGCGGCCGAGCGACTCCGGCGGGGACGGCTCGACCTCGGCCCGGAGCCGGGCCAGGCTGCGGCGCCGCAGCATGCGCAGGACGCCGGCGTCGCACCACTCGGTCGTCAGCGGCCCCGCCACCGCCTCGACCGGCAGGAACTCGCCCTCGACGACCCGCCCCGCGGCCGCCAGCCGGCGCAGCGTCTCGGTGACCACGGCGACGCCCAGCCCGAAGCGGCCGGCGGCCCCGGCCGCGCGGAACGGCCCGTGCGTGCGCGCGTACCGGGACACCAGGTCGCCGAGCGGATCGCCCACCGGTTCGAGGAACGCCTCCGGGACGCCCACCGGCAGCGGCGCGCCGAGCGCGTCGCGCAGCCGCCCGGCGTCCTCGATCGCGGCCCAGTGCTCCTCGCCCGCGATCCGCACCCGGATCGCCCGCCGCGTCCCCTCCAGCTCCACCAGCCATCTGGCGGCCTCCGAAGCGCCGGGCGGCGGCGCCTCGGGACCCTCCGCCGGGGCGGCGGGCGGCGCCTCACGGCCGTCCGGCGGGCCGGCGGGCCCTGGTGCCTCCGGATCGCCGGCCGGAGTGGCGGGAGGCGGCGCCTCCCGGCCGTCCGGTGCGTCGGCGGGGGCGAGCGCGGTCGCACCGGCCGCCGGAAGCGTGCCGCTCGCGGTGTCCGGGCGGCCGTCCGCGGCGGCGGGGAGCGTGCGGTCGGCGATCTCGGCCGTGGTGAGGGGGCCGAGGGCGCGCAGCAGGTCGGCGACGCCCTCCAGGTCGCGGGCGCGGCGGTCGGGGGCGAGGCGCTGGAGTTCGCGCTCGGTGTCGGCGACCGCGTCCGGGTCGAGCAGCTCGCGCAGGTCGGCCTGGCCGAGCAGCTCGGCGAGGAGTGCCGAGTCGAGCGCGAGGGCCTGGGCGCGGCGCTCGGCGAGCGGCGAGTCGCCCTCGTACATGAAGGCGCCGACGTAGTGGAACAGCAGGGAGCGGGCGTAGGGCGACGGCTCGGGCGTCTCGACCTCGACCATGCGGACCTTGCGTCCCGACAGGTCGCGCATGAGCTGCACCAGGCCGGGGACGTCGAACACGTCCTGCAGGCACTCGCGCATCGTCTCCAGCACGATCGGGAACGACGGGTACTTGCTCGCGACGGCGAGCAGCTGCGCGGCCCGCTGGCGCTGCTGCCACAGCGGCATGCGCTTGTCCGGGCGGCGGCGGGGCAGCAGCAGCGAGCGGGCGGCGCACTCGCGGAACCGCGCCGCGAACAGCGCCGAGCCGCCCAGCTCGTCGACGACGACGCGCTCGACGTCGTCGGCGTCGAAGACGGCGAGGTCGAGACCGGGCGGCTCGTCCATGTCGGGGATGCGGATGACAATGCCGTCGTCGGCGTGCATGGCCTGGGCGTCGACGCCGTACCGCTCGCGCAGGCGGCCCGCCATGGCGAGCGCCCAGGGCGCGTGCACACGCGCGCCCAGCGGGGAGTGGACGACCATCCGCCAGTCGCCGAGCTCGTCGCGGAACCGCTCGACGACCATGGTGCGGTCGTCGGGGACGTGCCCGGTGGCCTCGCGCTGCTCGCCCAGGTAGGAGACGAGGTTGGCGGACGCCCACGCGTCCAGCCCGGCAGCGGACGCGCGCGCCTGCGCCCCCTCGGCGGGCAGGCCGGCCAGCTCGCGGGTGAACGCGCCGAGCGCGCGGCCCAGCTCGGCGGGGCGCCCGAGCGTGTCGCCGTGCCAGAACGGCAGCTTGCCGGGCTGGCCGGGCGCGGGCGAGACGAGCACCCGGTCGGGGGTGATGTCCTCGATGCGCCACGAGCTGGCGCCGAGGACGAACACGTCGCCGACGCGGGACTCGTAGACCATCTCCTCGTCCAGCTCGCCGACCCGCGAGGACTTCTCGCCGACGAGGAACACCCCGAACAGGCCGCGGTCGGGGATCGTCCCGCCGCTGGTCACGGCGAGGCGCTGCGCGCCGGGGCGGTCGCGCAGGAGGCCGGTGACGCGGTCCCAGACGAGGCGCGGGCGCAGCTCGCCGAACTCGTCGCTGGGGTAGCGGCCGGCGAGCATGTCCAGGCAGGCCTCCAGCGCCGAGCGCGGGAGCGTGGCGTAGGGCGCGGCGCGCTTCACCAGCGATTCGAGGTCGTCGACGGCCCACTCGTCCATGGAGACCATCGCGACGATCTGCTGCGCGAGGACGTCGAGGGGGTTGCGCGGGTAGCGCAGCTCCTCGATCTCGCCGCCGCGCATGCGCTCGGCCACCACCGTCGTCTGGACGAGGTCGCCCCGGTACTTGGGGAAGATGACGCCCTTGGACACCGCGCCGACCTGGTGGCCCGCGCGTCCGACCCGCTGCAGGCCGTTGGCCACCGACGGCGGCGACTCCACCTGGACGACCAGGTCGACGGCGCCCATGTCGATGCCCAGCTCCAGGCTGGAGGTCGCCACGACCGCCGGGAGGCGCCCCTCCTTCAGGGCGTTCTCGATGCCGGCCCGCTCCTCCTTGGAGACCGAGCCGTGGTGCGCCCTGGCGATCTCCATGGGCGCGCCCCTGGCGGCGCCCGCCTGGGCCATCGTCGCGGCGGGGGAGTGGTCTTCGGGCAGGGGCTCGCCCGTCGCGCGCTCGTAGGCGAGTTCGTTCAGCCGCCCGCAGAGCCGCTCGGCCAGCCGCCGCGAGTTCGCGAACACCAGCGTCGAGCGGTGGGCCTGGATGAGGTCGAGGAGGCGGTCCTCGACGTGGGGCCAGATGCTGCGCTGGCGGGGGTCGGCCCCGCCGGAGTCGTCCACGAACTGGCCGACCTCGCCCATGTCCTCCACGGGGACGACGATGTCGAGGTCGAAGACCTTCTCCGAGGGCGGCTGCACGACCGCCGCCGGCCGGGGCCCGCCGAGGAACGCCGCCACCTCGCCGGCGGGGCGGACGGTCGCCGACAGGCCGATCCGCTGCGCGGGCCGTTCGAGCAGCGCGTCGAGGCGTTCGAGGGACAGCGCCAGGTGCGCGCCGCGCTTGGTGCCCGCCACCGCGTGCACCTCGTCCACGATGACGGTCTCGACGCCGCGCAGCGACTCGCGCGCCCGCGAGGTGAGGATCAGGAACAGCGACTCCGGCGTCGTGATCAGGATGTCCGGCGGTTTGACGGCGAGCCGGCGGCGCTCGTCGGCCGGGGTGTCGCCCGACCGCATCCCGACCCGGACGCCCGGCTCCGGCAGGTCGAGCCGCCGCGCCGCCTGCCGGATGCCGGTCAGCGGGGCGCGCAGGTTGCGCTCGACGTCGACCGCGAGGGCCTTCAGCGGCGACACGTACAGGACGCGGCAGCGCCGCAGCGCGTCGTCGGGGACGGGCTCGGTGGCGAGCCGGTCGAGGGACCACAGGAACGCCGCCAGGGTCTTGCCGGACCCCGTCGGCGCCACGACCAGCGTGTTGTCGCCGCCCGCGATCGACGCCCACGCCCCGGCCTGCGCGGGCGTGGGCGCGGCGAACGCCCCGGAGAACCAGGCACGGGTCGCCGGGGAGAAGCGTTCGAGCACGTCACCGCCCATGGCGCCATCCTGCCTCGCGGGTCCGACAGAACGCGCCGGAGTGGCGGGCGTCACATTGTAAGCAAGCGCTTGTACGGGCAGGGTCTACCGGTAGGACGCACACCCCCAAGGGAGTTCTCCATGCCCTACGTCCTGCTCGCTCTCGGGATCCTCTTCGCGCTGACCGCGGCCAACGCGCACGCTCCCCGGCGCGGCGGCCCGCTCCTCGTGCCGGGCTTCTTCTTCGGCTGGCTGACGATCGAGATGGCGCCCCACGTGCTCGTCACCTGGGCCGTCGCCGCCTCCCTCGTGGCCGCGTTCGGAGGACTGGACGGCTGGGCGGGCTGGACGGGCCTCGTCCTGGCGCTCGCCGGCATGGCGGGCGTCGCGGCCACCGTCGCCGCGTCCCGCCGCACGGTCGTCACCCTGCGCGAGTGCGGTGCACCGCTCGACCTGGACCCGGAGGGCGCGCCCCGCTTCCCGCTGGCGCAGCTCATCATCCCGCCGCTGTGCCTGATCCCGCGCAGGGGCGTGCGCGTCGACCGCAACGTCCTGTACCGCGAGGAAGGGCGGCTCCGCCTCAAGCTGGACGTGTACCGCCCTGTGGACGACGCCGCCGACGGCGGGCTGCGTCCCGGCCTCATGCAGATCCACGGCGGCGCATGGGTCATCGGAGACAAGCGCGAGCAGGGCCTTCCGCTGCTCAACCACATGGCCTTGCAGGGATGGGTCGGCTTCAACGTCAACTACCGGCTCAGCCCGCGCGCCACCTGGCCGGAGCACCTGATCGACCTGAAGCACTTCCTCGCCTGGTACAAGGAGCACGCCGAGGAGTACGGGGCCGACCCCGACTTCCTCTGCGTGACCGGTGGCTCGGCCGGCGGCCACCTCACCGCGCTGGTGGCGCTGACCGCGAACGAGCCCGAGTTCCAGCCGGGCTTCGAGGACGTCGACACGAGCGTGCAGGGCGCCGTCCCGTTCTACGGGGTCTACAACCTCGTCGAAGCGGGGCCCTGGCCCGCCCCCATGGGGTCCAACCGCATCATGGAGAAGATGGTCATCAAGAAGCCCTTCGCTGAGAACCGCGAGGTGTACGCCAACGCGTCCCCCGTCACGCACATCAGCGATGAGGCGCCGCCCTTCTTCGTCATCCACGGGAGCCGCGACTCGCTCATCCCCGTGGCGGAGGCCCGGCGCTTCGTCGAACGGCTCCGGGACGTCTCCGCGTCACCCGTCGTCTACGCCGAGATGCAGGGCGCCCAGCACGGGTTCGACGTCTTCCCCTCCTACCGGACGGCCCGCGTCATCGAGGGCGTCGAGCGCTACCTGACCGGCCTGCACCGCCAGTACCGGCAGGGCGCCGGACCGGACGTCCCGGACGAGGTCGCGCGGTCCTTGGGGGAGCCCTCCGTCGGATAGCGTGGAGGGCGTGCGGCTCACAGTGTTCTGGGATCGGATGAACCAGCAGTTCGGCGAAAGCTACGCCCAGAGCGTGGCCAAGGACTACGTCTTGGCGGAACTGGGCGGCCGCACCATCGAGCAGGCCCTCGCCGACGGGGAATCGGCCAAGCGGGTGTGGCAGGCCGTCGTCGCCACGTTCGACGTGCCCTCGATCCTCCGGTAGGGCTCGACCTTCCGGTAGGGGGCCGGTAGGGGAGGTCAGTCCGGCACGGGCAGGTGGGCGTAGAGGTCCATCGCGTCCACGGACGACGGCAGATCGCTGACCTGGCCGTCGCCGACCTCAACGACGCGCCAGGCGCCGTCCGTCCGGCGGGCCACGTCGGTGGTGATGAACCGGCAGCCCAAGGCTCGGACGGCCGGAGCCACGGCGGCCAGGTCCGGATCGGGTTCCATGCCGGGGCTGTCAGGGTGCGGCCCCACCAGCGCGGGCTCGCCGTCCACCCACCACACGCGCGCCTCGCCGCCGCCGTCGTACTCCTCGAACTCGCGGACGACGAGGCCGCCCGCCAGATGGTCGTCCCGCAGGGCGACCATCTTGGAGGCGATGTCGTGCAGCCGGGGCAGGTTCTTCACGTCCGGGACGAAGCACGCCTCCTCCCACTCGTGCTTGCACGACTTCACGTAGTCCTTGACGATGCCGGGCCCGCTCCGCAGCGGCCGGACCAGCTCGGCCAGCTCGCTGGGATCGCCCGGATCCTGGCCGGTGCCCAGCGGGCGCCACACGCTGTGCGGGGTCAGCCCGGCGAACGTCTCGTGCCAGCCCGGCAGCTCGTGGGCGCGCCTATAGTCGTCCGGGTGCGTGAGCAACACCGTGCCGCGCTGCTTCAGGGCGGCGGCCATCGCGGCGTACTCGTCCGCCGACAGCATCCAGCCCCGGTACCAGACCGGGCCCAGACCGGCGGGCACGGCGCCGATCGCGTCCTCCACGTCCCCGCGCCGCAGCGCGTCGTGGTCGATCAGGGCCGTCTCGCCGTAGTGGTCCCGGACGGCCTCGGCCTCGCGGGAGAAGTGGGGGTCAACGCGCCGGGGGTGGAGCGGATCGACGCAGAAGAGGACGGTCAGCGTCATGATTGGAACCCTCCGTGGACGGCGCCAGCGTACGGGGTCCAGACCATGAAACGCACGGCGATTCCCATCCAAATCGCCATACCGGACGATGATCGAACGGATGTTCGGTAGGCTGGCCCCGGCACGCGGCGCCGTCCACAATCGCGCCGGGCGCTCGAAAGTGTCGGTGGCCCGCCGTAACGTCGCCCTCGACATCGCAAGCAGCGGCCGAGAGCCGACAGTCACGACGAGAAGGACATCTCAATGGCAGCGAACGACCGGGAGAAGGCTCTCGAGACCGCACTCGCCCAGATCGAGCGGCAGTTCGGCAAGGGGTCGGTCATGCGGATGGGCGAGGAGGCCCGGGCGCCCGTCGAGGTGATCCCGACCGGCGCGATCTCCCTCGACATCGCGCTCGGCATCGGCGGCCTGCCCCGCGGCCGCGTCGTCGAGGTGTACGGCCCCGAGGGCTCCGGCAAGACCTCCATCGCGCTGCACGCCGTGGCGAGCGTGCAGAAGCAGGGCGGCATCGCCGCGTTCGTCGACGCCGAGCACGCGCTCGACCCCGAGTACGCCGCCAAGCTCGGCGTCGACATCGACGCCCTGCTGGTCTCCCAGCCCGACACCGGCGAGCAGGCCCTGGAGATCACCGACATGCTGATCCGCTCCGGCGCGATCGACATCGTCGTCATCGACTCCGTCGCCGCGCTCGTCCCCCGCGCCGAGATCGAGGGCGAGATGGGCGACAGCCACGTCGGCCTCCAGGCCCGCCTCATGTCGCAGGCGCTGCGCAAGCTCACCGGCGCGATCAACCAGACCAAGACCACCGCCATCTTCATCAACCAGCTCCGCGAGAAGGTCGGCGTCATGTTCGGCTCGCCCGAGACGACGACCGGCGGCCGGGCGCTGAAGTTCTACGCCTCGGTCCGCCTCGACGTCCGCCGCATCGAGACCCTGAAGGACGGCACCGAGGCGGTCGGCAACCGCGTCCGCGTCAAGGTCGTCAAGAACAAGATGGCCCCGCCGTTCCGCGTCGCCGACTTCGACCTCCTCTACGGCTTCGGCATCAGCCGCGAGGGCGGCCTGATCGACCTCGGCGTGGAGCACGGCTTCGTCCGCAAGTCCGGCGCCTGGTACACCTACGACGGCGACCAGCTCGGCCAGGGCAAGGAGAACGCCCGCAACTTCCTCAAGGCCAACCCCGACCTGGCCGACGGCATCGAGAAGAAGATCAAGGAGAAGCTGGGCATCGGCCCGAAGGTCGACAAGGAGGCCGAGCCCGCGGCGGCCCCGGGCGCCCCCGCTCCCGCACCCGCGCCGGCCGTCAAGACCACGGCCGCGAAGAAGACCGCGAAGGCCGCCAAGACGGGTGATTCCTGACAAGGAATCCCCTGATATGGGTGACTCTTGACGAAGAGTAAGCGATGATCTCCTATGCAGGGCGGCGGCGCCTTACCGGGCCCCGCACGACCGGGGCCCGGACCTTCCCCGATGGCGCCGCCGCTCCCACGGCGGTCACCGAGCGCGGCCGGTGAGCGCGTCCCGGCGCGCCACCGGAGACGGCGATCCGGAGGCCAGGGCACGCGAGGTGTGCCTGCGCCTGCTCTCGGCGTCCCCGCGCACCCGCGCCCAACTCGCCGAGGCGCTCCGCCGCAAGGACGTCCCCGACGACGTCGCCGACCGGGTCCTCGCGCGCTTCACCGACGTCGGCCTGATCGACGACGAGGCGTTCGCGCAGGCCTGGGTCCAGTCCCGGCACACCGGCCGCGGCCTGGCCAAACGCGCCCTGGCCGCCGAACTCCGCCGGCGCGGCGTCGCCGCCGACACCGTCAACGAGGCCGTCGAGACCCTCGACCCGGCCCGGGAGGAGGAGACCGCCCGGGCCCTGGTCGACCGCAGGCTGCCCGGCACCCGCGGCGCCGACCCCGCCAAGCGCATGCGCCGCCTCGTCGGCATGCTCGCCCGCAAGGGCTACCCGCCCGGCCTCTGCTACCGGGTGGTCAAGGAGGCCCTGGCCGACGAGGGCGCCGACCTCGAGACCCTCCCCGACCCCACCCCCGACGACTGACCGCCCGCTCCGCCACGAGGGCGCCTGCCTGAACCTGTCCGGCTGCTCGACGCAGCCGCGGTCGGTGGGCATGACCGCGGTGTCGCGGCGGAGCGCGAGCCCGTGGCGGTGAACGGGCACGCGTTCGCCGGCGGCTCGATGAGGGACGGCTCGGCGGAGGCCGGTGGGGGGCGACACGCCGGGTCGGAGAGCGGGTGACTGGGGCGTGCCGCCGTCCTGACTCTGACCGGGTGCCTTCCGGGCAGGTGGGGAGGGGTGCGGGCGGTCAGGGGCGGCGGTAAGGAAGGACTCACGCTGACGTTCGGTTAGTCCGGAATGCCCCTCGTTTGCTTGCTCATTACCTCCATGCCGCTTACCGTTACGGCAGTGAGGAGTTACTCCGCGTCTCGCGGATTGCCATACGACCGAGCACGTTCCAGCAGCTGAGAGGCATACAGGACACGTTCGTCGACCGGATACGGCCGAGTCATCGAGGGCGCGCCGCGTGCGGCCCGATGACGTCGTGCGTCCGCGCGCGCGAGTAAATCCTCGCTAGGCAGGGTCCCGAAGTCCGGACGGGCCCGCGGCGAGGAAGGATCTGCCTCATGGAGAGCGTCCTGCTGGGTGCAGCGCTGCTGGTGACCCTGGTCGCTCTCGTCATCGCGATCCTGTGGCGTCCCGGCATGCCCGGCAGAGCCGCGGCGGAGATCGCCCGGGCGCAGAGCGAGGCCGACGAGATCCGGTCGAAGGCCGAGCGGGACGCGCAGGAGACGCAGCGGGACGCCCTGGAGCAGGCCGAGCGCGACACGCAGCGGATCACCGCCGAGGCCCGCGCGGAGGCCGAGCGGGAGGGCCGCGCCCTCAAGGACGACCTGCGGGCCGTCCGCGAGGACCTGGAGCGCCGGGAGGCCCGGCTCGCCGAGCGCGAGCAGCGGCTGGACGCCGAGATGCGCCGCCTGGAGGAGTGGCAGGGCCGGCTCACCGAGGCCCGCCAGGCGCTCGACGCCCGCAAGGAGGAACTGGCCGGCGTCGCCGAGGAGCGCCGCAAGGTGCTGGAGCAGGCCGCCGGGCTCACCACCGGGCAGGCCAAGGCCGAACTCGTCGCGGCGATCGAGAACCAGGCCAAGCGGGAGTCCATCCCCATCGTCCGCGAGATCGAGAACACCGCGCGGACCGAGGGCGAGAAGCGCGCCCGCAAGATCGTGACGCTGGCGATCCAGCGGGTCGCGAGCGAGCAGACGGCCGAGTCGGTCGTGTCGGTGCTGCACCTGCCGAGCGACGAGATGAAGGGCCGCATCATCGGCCGGGAGGGCCGCAACATCCGGGCGTTCGAGACGACGACCGGGGTCAACCTCATCATCGACGACACGCCGGAGGCGGTGCTGCTGAGCTGCTTCGACCCCGTGCGCCGCGAGGTCGGGCGGCTGACGCTGGAGAAGCTCGTGCTGGACGGGCGCATCCACCCGCAGCGCATCGAGGAGATCTACGAGCGCAGCAGGAGCGACGTGGAGCAGCTGTGCGTCCGGGCCGGCGAGGACGCCCTGGTCGAGGTCGGCATCGCCGACATGCACCCGGAGCTGATCGCGCTGCTCGGCCAGCTGCGGTACCGCACGTCCTACGGGCAGAACGTGCTGAAGCACCTGATCGAGTCCGCGCACATCGCCGGGGTCATGGCGAGCGAGCTGCGCCTCCCGGTGGAGATCGCCAAGCGGTGCACGCTGCTGCACGACATCGGCAAGGCGCTCACCCACGAGGTGGAGGGCAGCCACGCGCTGATCGGCGCCGAGATCGCGCGCCGGTACGGCGAGCACGAGGACGTCGTCCACGCGATCGAGGCCCACCACAACGAGGTCGAGGTCCGCACGGTGGAGGCCGTCCTGACCCAGGCCGCGGACGCGGTGAGCGGCAGCCGCCCGGGGGCGCGCCGCGAGTCGCTGGAGGCCTACGTCAAGCGGCTGGAGCGGCTGGAGCAGATCGCCCGCGAGAAGCACGAGGGCGTGGAGAAGGTCTTCGCGATGCAGGCCGGCCGCGAGATCCGCGTGATGGTCAAGCCGGACACCGTCGACGACATCCAGGCGCAGGTCATCGCCCGCGACATCGCCAAGCAGGTCGAGGACGAGCTGACCTACCCGGGCCAGATCCGCGTCACCGTGGTCCGCGAGTCCCGCGCCATCGAGTTCGCCCGCTGACCCGGCGTCGCCGACCCGCCGGGCAGGTCTTCCCCGGCCGGGCGCCATGGCGGGGCTCCCCGCCGGCGAGCGCCGTCATCGCCAGCGCCTTCCCGACCCGAGCGGTGACCGCGTCCAGCCGGAGAACAGCGAGCACGTGGTCCCGCCCGGGAGCCGGTCCTACGTCGTGGCGTGGCGGTCAGCCCGCGGTGAGGTTGATGGGCTCCACGCCGCGGGGCTCGAAGCCGAGGGTCTGCCCGTAGAAGGCGAGCTCGGCCTCCAGGCTGCGGATGACCGTGGCGGCCTTGCGGAAGCCGTGGGACTCGCCCTCGAACGTGAGGTAGGCGTGCGGCGTCTTCTTCTCGCGCAGCGCCAGCGCGAACCGCTCGGACTGGTCCGGCGGCACCACCGGGTCGTTGAGGCCCTGCAGGAGCAGGACGGGGCAGGCGGTCTTGTCGGCGTGCCCGAGCGGTGAGCGCTCCTCGTAGGCGCGCTCGAAGCCGGGCAGGGGGCCGATGAGGCCGAACAGGTAGTGCGACTCGAAGTCGTGGGTGGCCTCGGCGAAGCTCTGCAGGTCGCTGATGCCGAAGTAGGACGTCGCGGCCTTGAACACGTCGGTCTGCGTGATCGCCGCCAGCGTCGTCCAGCCGCCCGCGGAGCCGCCCCGGATGGCCAGACGTGCGGGGTCGGCTATTCCGCCGTCTACGAGCGCCTGGGCCGCGGCTACGGCGTCCTCTACGTCGACCACGCCCCACTGGCGGCGCAGCCGTTCGCGGTAGGCGCGGCCGTAGCCGCTGGATCCGCCGTAGTTGACGTCGATGACGCCGATGCCGCGGCTGGTGAAGTAGGCGCGCTCCAGGTCGAGCACCTTGGTGACCCGGCCGGTGGGCCCGCCGTGCACGAACACGACGTACGGCGGCAGCTCGCCCTCGGGCGCGGCGGCCTCCGGGTTGGTCGGCGGGAACACGTAGGCGTGGACGGGACGCCCGAACGGCCCCTCCAGGCGCTCGGCGCGCGGCTTCGACAGGTACGCGACGTCCGGCAGCTCGGCCAGCTCGCGGCGCAGCCCCTCCACGCGCCCGGTCGTGGTGTCGACGCGGACGACGGACGGCGGCAGGTCGGGGCCGCCGGCGATGCCGACGATCGTCGTCCCGTCCGCGGACAGCTCGGTCGCCCAGTGCTCGTAGGGGACCTCCAGATCGACGAGGTCGAGCGTCTCGGGGTCGTAGACGCCGAGGCGCATGTCGCCCTCGCCGTGCAGGACGGCGAGGCGCCCGTCGCCCAGCAGCGCGTACGGCATCCCGCCGAGCTGCCACAGCGGGGCGGCGAACTCCTCCTCGGCCGGGTAGAGGGCCTGCGGGGACTCGCCGTGCAGGCCGACCTGGTAGATGTTCCACCAGCCGGGCCAGTCGGAGATGACGTACAGGGACTCGTCGTCGCGCCACAGCGGCGCCAGGGCCGACTCCTTGAGGCCGCCCTTGACGGTGCGGGGCGCGACCGTACGACCGTCCTCCAGCGCAGCCACGCGCACCTCGGTGCCGTCCCAGGGCATGCGGGGGTGGTTCCACTGCACCCACGCGAGGTGCCCGCCGCCCGGCGACGGGACGGGGTTGGCGTAGAACTGCGCCCCGGTGACCAGCTCGCGGATGGCGCCCGCGTCGCCGGCGGCGCGGCCGTCCAGCGGCACGGCGACGATGGCCCGCCTGATGCCCGTGGTGGCGGGCTCCTCCGCCGGCGGCGCCTCGCCCTCCTCGCCTTCGGCGGCGGGGGCGGGTTCCGCCGCAGGCGCGGCTATGTGGCCCTCGCAGACGCACCAGATCTCCGTCCCGTCCGGGGACAGGACGAGGTCGGCGTAGCGCAGCCCCGCCGGGACGGCCGGCTCCGGCGTCAGCGGGTAGGGCTTGGGGTCGCCCTCGTCGAGCCGGTGGAGCCGCTGGTCGTCGTAGTTGGCGAAGACGATCGACCAGCCCTGCCCGGTGCGGATCGGCAGGTACGACCGTCCCCCGTACTCGTGGACGCGGGTACGGGCGTTCCACGGCGCCTGCAGCAGCTCCGTGCGGTGCCCGCCCTTGAGATGGATGACCGTGGCCCGTCCGTCCTCCTCGGGGCGGGTCTCCTGCCACCAGACGTCATCGCCCGCGACGGTGGGGAAACTGAGGCGCAGCCGGGCGCGGGCGACATCGGCCGCGGAGATGGGGGAGGGCCAGGAGCCGTAGGGGAGGGTCGCACGAGCGGTCATAACAGGAATCGTCCCGCATACGGGGATCGGTTGGGGCCATGACGCCCCGTTTGACTTCGGAAAGATACAAGGGCGCCACCAGCGGACTCACCGGTAACGTGCGCGGGAACGGCGGCGGGGGCGCCGCCGGAGACCGGCGGCGCCCCCGCGGCGGGCGACCGTGGAGATCAGGTCGACGGGACGGCCTGCTCGCCGACCCCGACCCCGGCGACGGGCGGCGCCCCGCCCGTGCCCATGGTCTTGGCCTCGGTCTTGCGGCTGCGGCGGCTGCGCGCCTCCAGCCACGTCGCCAGCCGGCTCACCGACATGTTGATCGCGATGTAGATGATCGCGACGATGATGCCGGCCTGCAGGACGTTGTTGCTGTAGTTGGCGGGGACCTGGCGGAAGCCCGCGGACAGCAGTTCGGGGTAGGCGATGATGAACCCGAGCGCGGTGTCCTTGAGCAGGACGACGATCTGGCTCACGATCGCGGGCATCATCACGGTGATGGCCTGCGGCAGCAGGATCAGCCGCATGACGCCGTTCTTGCGCAGCCCGATCGAGTAGGCGGCCTCGGCCTGGCCCTTCGGGATCGACAGGACGCCCGCCCGGACGACCTCGGCGAGCACCGAGCCGTTGTACATCGTGAGGCCGAACACGACCGCGGCGAACGCCGGGACCGTGACCACGCCGGCGTTGCTCTCCACCCCGAAGATCGAGAAGAAGTAGTCCACCGAGACGCGCTGCAGCTGCCCGAACTGGGACTCGGCGATCTCCGGGCTGATCTTGTTCGGGACGAAGAACGCCAGGAAGATCAGGATCAGCAGCGGGATGCCGCGGAAGAACTCCACCACCACGCCCGCGGGAACGCGGATCCACCAGTGGTCGGAGAGCCGCGCCAGGCCGAACACGATGCCGAACAGCAGCGCCAGCACGGTCGCGACGGCGGCCGCCTTCAGCGTGTTCAGCAGCCCGGGGAAGATCAGGTGCCGCCAGACCGTCCACTCGGTGAACGGCGTCCAGTACTTCCCGGCGAACTGGTCCTTGGCGGCCAGCCGCCAGATCAGCGCGGCGAGGACGGCGGCGAGCGCCACCGTGACGGCGACGCCGAGTGCCCTGTTCCGCGCGCGCGCCCGCGGCCCCGGAATATCGAACAGTACGGTCGCTTCCTTGCTCATCGGGCCACCGCCATCCGCTTGGCCAGCCAGCCGAAGAAGTATCCGGTGGGCAAGGTGAGGATCAGGAAGCCGACGGCCACGCCGAGGAACAGCGGGATGACGCCGTTCGCGAACGTGGGCTTGTCGACGATCGTCTTGGTGACCAGCGCGACCTCGGCGTAGCTCGCCGCCGCGGCGACCGTGGTGTTCTTGATCATCGCGATGAAGACGCTGCCCAGCGGCGCGATGATCGCGCGGAACGCCTGCGGCAGGATGATCACGCGCAGCGACTGGGTGAAGGTCAGGCCGATCGACCGCGCCGCCTCCGCCTGGCCCAGCGGGACCGTGTTGATCCCCGACCGGAGCGTCTCGCAGACGAACGCGCCGGTGTAGGCGGACAGGCCGAGGACGGCCCACCAGTAGTAGGTCACCGACGAGGTCGAGGAGAACTTCAGCGCGAGGATGTCGTTGAGGCCGAGGCTGCACATCAGCAGCACCAGCGTCAGCGGCGTGTTGCGGACGATGCTGACATAGCCCGTGCCGAAGGCGCGCAGCACCGGGACGGGGGCGACGCGGAAGCTCGCCAGGACCGTGCCGATGATGAGGGAGAGCACCGCCGCGGCGGCCGCCAGGCGGATCGTCGCCCAGAATCCCTGGAGGATCTCGTCGAAGCTGTCGAAGAACGGGCTGAAGTCAAACATTGCTCAGCTGTTTCATGGCGTTCCAGCGGTGTCGGGCCAGCGGTGTCGAGCCCGGCCGGCGGGTGTCAGGCCGGACCGGCGCGTCCCCGGGAGCCGCTCCGCGGGGACGCGCCGGCGCGGCGGGCGTCAGGCGCGGCCCCCGGTCAGGAGCAGCCCTCCATCTGCGGGGCGGTCGTGACGAGCTTCAGCCCGGTGCCGGCGAAGTGCTTCTCCAGCAGGGTCTTGGCGGTGCCGTCGGAGTACATCTCCGTGATGGCCTTGTTGACGGCCTCGCAGGTCTCGGTGTCGCCCTTCTTGATGCCGACGCCGTACTTCTCGTCGGTGAAGGGGTCGTTGATGACCTTGAAGGAGCCCTTCTGCTGGTTGGCGAACCCGGCCAGGATCAGGTCGTCGGTGCTCACCGCGTCCAGCGCGCCGGACTTCAGCTTGCTCACGCACTCGGAGTAGCTGCTGGCGTCGACCAGCGTGACGCCCTTGATGTTGAGCTTGCCGTCCGGCGGGCCCTCGGTGATGCGGCGGAACGAGTTCGACCCGGCCGCCTTGCAGAGCTTCTTGCCCTTGAGGTCGGCGGCCTTCTTGATGTCGGTGTTGTCGGCCTTGACCATCGTGTCCTGGTGCGCGACGTAGTAGGGACCGCCGAAGGTCACCTGCTGCTTGCGCGCCTCGGTGATGGAGTAGGTGGCGAAGATCAGGTCGACCTGCCCGCCGCCGATGAACGACTCGCGGTTCGCGGAGGTCGTCTCCTTGAACGTGATGCCGCTCTCGGGCACGCCCAGCTTCTGCGCGACGTACTTGGCGACGTCCACGTCGAAGCCGTCGTAGGTGCCGTCGGGCTTCTTCAGCCCGAGCGCCGGCTGGTCGAACTTGATGCCGATGGTCAGCTTCTTGTCGTCCTTGGCCTTCTGGACGACCGTCTTGGCCTCGGTCTTCTCGGTGTCGCTGCCACACGCGCTGAGCGCCAGGGACAGCGCCATCCCCGCCCCGATGAGGGCGCCGAAACGACGTACTCGCATTGCTCGTCCTACCTCTGCTCTCTGCCGGAGCCCCGCGGCTCAGTGCGTGAGGATCTTGGAAAGGAAGTCCTTCGCGCGGTCGGTGCGCGCATTGGTGAAGAACTCGTCGGGGGTGTTCTCCTCGACGATCTGGCCGTCCGCCATGAACACGACCTTCTGGGCGGCGCGGCGCGCGAACCCCATCTCGTGCGTGACGACGATCATCGTCATGCCCTCGCGGGCGAGCCCCGTCATGACGTCCAGGACCTCGTTGACCATCTCCGGGTCCAGCGCCGAGGTCGGCTCGTCGAAGAGCATCACCTTGGGCCTCATCGCCAGGGAGCGCGCGATCGCGGCCCGCTGCTGCTGCCCGCCGGACAGCTGCGCCGGGTACTTGCCCGCCTGGTTGGCGATGCCGACCCGGTCGAGCAGCTCCATCGCGTGCTTCTGGGCCTCCTGCTTGCCCTGCCCGCGGACCTTCACCGGCCCGAGCGTGACGTTCTCGAGGATCGTCTTGTGGGCGAACAGGTTGAACGACTGGAACACCATGCCCACGTCGGCGCGGAGCTTCGCCAGCTCCTTGCCCTCCTTGGGCAGCTCCTTGCCGTCCACGAGGATCTTCCCGCCGTCGATGGGCTCCAGCCGGTTGATCGACCGGCAGAGGGTCGACTTGCCGCCCCCGGACGGGCCGATGACGACGACGACCTCGCCGGAGTTCACCGTGAGGTTGATGTCCTTGAGGACGTGCAGCTCGCCGAAGTGCTTGTCGACGTTCTCGACCACGACGAGGGGCCGGTCGCCCGCCGCGGGGGCCGGCGCCGGAACGGAGTCCTCGGGCTCGTCCTTGGTGAGGTCGAGCTCGTCTTCGCTGTCCGTCATGCGGACGGACTTTACGTCATGGCCGGCCGCCTGAAAGTTGCCGCGCGGTACCGATACGATCACGAATCCCCATGTCGGACGGGGTCCATCGTGGCGGAGAGTGATCATCGGGGCTGGTCGGAGCGGTGTGTCCGGAGGTGCGCTCCGGCCCCGGGAAGTGCGCCGCTCCGCCCGGGCGCCGCGGTTGGACGTTCCATCGCGGCGGGACGGGCCCGTACCCTTGGTTACCGTCATGAGTGCGCCAATGGAGACGGCCGCCCGCACGTACGAGATCCGTACCTACGGGTGCCAGATGAACGTCCACGACTCCGAGCGGCTGTCCGGGCTGCTGGAGGCGGCCGGGTACGTCCGCGCCGGGGACGCCGAGCCCGATGTGGTGGTGTTCAACACCTGCGCGGTGCGGGAGAACGCCGACAACCGGCTCTACGGCAACCTCGGCCACCTGCGGCCGGTCAAGGACGGCCATCCGGGCATGCAGATCGCCGTCGGCGGCTGCCTCGCGCAGAAGGACCGCGACACCATCGTCAAGCGCGCCCCCTGGGTGGACGTGGTGTTCGGCACCCACAACATCGGGTCGCTGCCCGCGCTGCTGGAGCGTGCCCGCGTGCGGGACGAGGCACAGGTCGAGATCGAAGAGTCGCTGGTGACCTTCCCCTCGACGCTGCCGACGCGCCGGGAGTCGCCGTACGCGGCGTGGGTGTCGATCTCCGTCGGCTGCAACAACACGTGCACGTTCTGCATCGTCCCGTCCCTGCGCGGCAAGGAGAAGGACCGCCGCCCCGGTGAGATCCTCGCCGAGGTCGAGGCGCTCGTCGGCGAGGGCGCGCTGGAGGTCACCCTCCTGGGGCAGAACGTCAACGCCTACGGCTCGGGCTTCGGGGCCCTGTCGGCGGCGCCGGACGAGGTGCGCGCCATGACGGAGGGCGGCCAGTCCGCCTTCGCGGGCCTGCTGCGCGCCTGCGGCGGCGTCGAGGGCCTGGAGCGGGTCCGGTTCACCTCGCCGCACCCCAAGGACTTCACCGACGACGTCATCGCGGCGATGGCCGAGACGCCGAACGTGATGCCGTCGCTGCACATGCCGCTGCAGTCCGGGTCGGACGCGGTGCTGCGCGCGATGCGGCGCTCGTACCGGCAGGAGCGCTACCTCGGCATCATCGGCAAGGTGCGGGAGGCGATCCCGGACGCGGCGATCACCACCGACATCATCGTGGGCTTCCCCGGCGAGACCGAGGCCGACTTCGAGGAGACCCTGCACGTGGTGCGGGAGGCCCGGTTCTCCTCGGCGTTCACCTTCCAGTACTCCAAGCGGCCGGGCACCCCGGCGGCGACCATGGACGGCCAGCTGCCGAAGGAGGTCGTCCAGGAGCGGTACGAGCGGCTCATCGCCCTCCAGGAGGAGATCTCCTGGGCGGAGAACAAGAAGCAGCTCGGCCGCACGCTGGAGGTCCTGGTCGCGGAGGGCGAGGGGCGCAAGGACGAGGCGACCCGCCGGCTGTCCGGCCGCGCGCGCGACAACCGCCTCGTGCACTTCGGCGCCCCGGAGCAGCCCGTCCGGCCCGGCGACATGGTCACCGTCGAGGTGACCTACGCGGCGCCGCACCACCTGGTCGCCGACAAGCCCGTGCTGGACGTCCGCCGCACGCGGGCGGGCGACGCGTGGGAGGCTCGCCAGGGGGACGGCGGCGGTCCGAAGGGCGTCGCGCTGGGCATGCCTTCGATCGGACGGCCCGCTGCGGCCCCGGCCGCGCCGTCCGGCCACGGCTGCTCCTGAGCGCGTCCTGAGCGCGGCTCTCGCGGCCGTTCGCGGTCTATCCGTCCCAAGGTGCGGTCTTACCCCGTCCAAGGAGGCAGTGTGCTCGTAGCGGCGGCGGTGTGCCCGCACCCGCCGGTTCTGGTCCCGGAGATGGCGGGGGAGGCGGCACCGGAGCTCGACGCGCTGCGCGCCGCCTGCGACAGGGCCGTCGGGTTCCTCGCCGGTGCCGACATGCTGGCCGTCGTCGGGGGCGGGGCGGAGACGCGGCCATACGGTGCGGACGCCTACGCGTCCCTCAAGCCGTACGGCCTCGACTGGACGAGCCCACACGAACCTGTGGACGGGGCGGAGGCGCTCCCGCTGTCCCTGACGATCGGCCGGTGGCTGCTGGAGCGGCAGGGGCTCGCCGAGCGGGCGCGCTACCAGGCCGTGGCCTTCGACGCCGAGCCGGAGGATTGCCTGTCCCTCGGCAGGGAGCTGGCCGGGGCGGCCGACCGTGTAGCCCTCCTGGTGATGGGGGACGGGTCGGCGTGCCGCTCAGAGAAGGCGCCCGGATACCTCGATGAGCGCGCGCGCCCTCACGACGAGGGCGTGGCGCGCGCTCTCGGCACGGCCGACGCCGCCGCCCTGGCCGCACTGGACCCCGGGCTCTCCCGGGACGTCCAGGCGGCAGGGCGTGCGGCGTGGCAAGTGCTCGCGGGCGCTGCGGTCGACGCCGCCGGTCTCGGCGGTGAACTGCTCGCCGACGAGGCGCCCTACGGTGTCGGCTACTTCGCGGCGGTCTGGGCGGGGCCGGACCGCCGGGCCGCCTAGGAGGGGCCCTGGCCCTGGCCGGGCTGGCCGCCCTGCCCCATCTGGCCGCCCTGGCCGCCCTGGCCGCCCTGGCCGCTCTGGCCGGTGCCGCCCCGACCGCCTTCGCCCCGGTCGATGTAGTCGCCGGCCTTCTCCTGGACCTTGTCGACCTTGTCGGCGTACTTGCCGCCGGTGCGCTCGTCGATCATGTCCCCGGCGCGCTCGACGCCCTGCCTGGCCTTGTCGGAGTGCTGCCCGAGCATCTGCTTGACCTTGTCGACGATGGACATTCCCGATCCCCCCGGATCCCTCGTCTCGATCGGTGCGGCGCGGTTGGCACGCGACACCCGTACACCCCGCCCATACCCGTTCTGTTGCCACAATCAATCCCGTGACCTCACCGAATGCTCCCTATGTGATCGCGGTCGTCGGGGCGACGGCCGCGGGGAAGTCCGATCTCGCCGTGGAACTGGCGCTGCGGCTGGACGGCGAGGCGGTCAACGCCGA
Organism: Actinomadura sp. NAK00032; assembly: GCF_013364275.1. NCBI lineage: Bacteria > Bacillati > Actinomycetota > Actinomycetes > Streptosporangiales > Thermomonosporaceae > Actinomadura > Actinomadura sp. NAK00032. The sequence goes on from NZ_CP054932.1 coordinate 2,874,078, forward strand.
CTCGATGCAGCTCTACCGCGGCATGGACATCGGCACGGCGAAGCTGTCCGCGGCCGAGATGCGCGGGGTCCCGCACCATCTGCTGGACGTCTGGGACGTGACGAGGACCGCCAGCGTCGCCGAGTACCAGGCGCTGAGCGCGGACGCGATCGCGGACGTCCGGGGCCGGGGGCGGCTGCCGGTCCTGGTCGGCGGGTCCGGGCTGTACGTGCGCGCGGCGCTCGACGAGATGGAGTTCCCCGGGACGGACCCGGCCGTCCGGGCGCGCCTGGAGGAGGAGCTGGCGCGGGTCGGCCCCGGTGCGCTGCACGAACGGCTGCGCCGGCTCGACCCGGCCGCCGGGGACGCCATCCTGCCGAGCAACGGGCGCCGGATCGTCCGCGCCCTGGAGGTCATCGAGATCACCGGCCGCCCGTTCACCGCGACGCTGCCCGAGCACCGGTACCGGTACGGCTCGGCGCTGCAGATCGGCGTGAGCGTCCCGCGCGACGCCCTGGACGAGCGCATCGCCCTGCGGGTGGAGCGGATGTGGGACGCGGGCCTGGTCGACGAGGTGCGGGCCCTGGAGAAGCGGGGCCTGCGGGACGGCCTGACCGCCGGGCGGGCGCTCGGCTACGCGCAGGTGCTGCGGTTCCTGGCGGGGGAGTGGTCCGAGGAGCAGGCCAAGGAGGACACGGTCCGGACGACGCGGCGCTTCGCCCGCCGGCAGGAGTCCTGGTTCCGCCGCGACCCGCGCGTCCGGTGGCTCCCTTATGACGCCCCCGACCTGGCCGAGCGCGCACTCGCCCTGGTCACGGAGGCCGCGGCGGCGGACGAGCCAGGGCGGGGCACCTGAGCGAGGCAATACGATCGAGGGATGCGGTTTGTCAAAGGCCACGGCACTGAGAACGACTTCGTGATCCTGCCCGACCCGGACGGCGTCCTCGACCTCACCCCGGAGGCCGTCGCGCGGCTGTGCGACCGGCGCGCCGGTATCGGCGCCGACGGGGTGCTGCGCGTCGTCCGGACGAAGGCGGCGGACATCGACGCGGACGTGGACGCGGACGCCGAGTGGTTCATGGACTACCGCAACGCCGATGGCGGCATCGCCGAGATGTGCGGCAACGGGATGCGGGTCTTCGCCCGCTACCTCGTCGACTCCGGCCTGGCCGCGCCCGGCGAGTGGGACGTGGCGACCCGTGGGGGCCTGCGCCGGGTGGCGCTCGGCGCGTCCGGCGACGTGAGCGTGGACATGGGCGCGCCCGAACTCCTCGGCTACGGCGAGGCGTCCCTGGCGGGCGTGGCGTTCCAGGGCCGGCGGGTCTCGGTGGGCAACCCGCACCTGGCGTGCCGCGTGGACGGGCCGGTCGCCGCGCTGGACCTGTCGCGCGCCCCCGGCTTCGACCCGGCCGTGTTCCCCGACGGGGTGAACGTCGAGTTCTTCCGGTCCGTCGGGGAGCGGCACGTGGAGATGCGGGTGTTCGAGCGCGGCTCCGGCGAGACGCGCTCCTGCGGCACCGGGACGGTCGCGGTGGCCGCCGCCGCGGCCCAGGGTACGCCGGGCACGTCCGAATGGACCGTGGACGTTCCGGGCGGCCGGGTCACCGTCACCCTCGACGGGCGGACCAGTCATCTGCGCGGCCCGGCGGTGCTCGTCGCCGAGGGCGAGACCCGTCCGGGGTGGATCTAGCGGAACCCCTGGCTCACCAGGGGCGGCGGCGGTTCCGGACTCGTCCCGGCATGAACGGGACAGGTGTCCCTCTCCAACGGGACCCTCGGCCGCATAACTTCTCTCTTGCACACCCTCTGGTGAATGGCCCGTACGGACCGGGATGGGAGCCCCGGGGCCGTACGGAGCCTGAGGGCCGGTGGCGACCTTCTTGGCGGGGGGCGGTCACCGGCCCTCCCACCAGGGTGAGGCCGGAGAACCCCGGGTGAGCGCGCCCCGGGAGAGCGGCGGGCGTCAGGGGTGGGCGCCGTTGACCGGCAGCCGGGCGCGGACGAGGGTCCCGCCGTTGGGGCCGGGGCCGACCGTGCAGGATCCGCCCAGCTCCGTCGCGCGTTCCCGCATCGACGACATGCCGACCCCGGAACGCAGCCGGTCGGGCAGCCCCACGCCGTCATCGCCGATCGTGACGTGCAGATCACCGTTCAGGCACAGCGTGACCTCGGCGCAGCCGGCGTTGGCGTGCCGGTGCACGTTCGTCAGCGCCTCCTGGACGATCCGGTACGCGGCGACCTCCGCGGCGGCGGGCAGGCCGTTCAGGTCGCCCTCAACACGCACGTCGACCGTCGGGCCGTCCCCGGTGGCGACGACGCCGCCGAGCGCCTGGATCGCGCCCTCCAGCCCGAGGTCGTCCAGCGCGGGCGGGCGCAGCCCGTACACCAGGTCGCGGATGTCGCCGATGGTGCGCCCCATGGTGGCGCGCAGCTCCTCCAGGAGCGTGTCCACCGCCTCCGGGTCGGTCCTCAGCGTGATGCGGGCCGCGTCCACCGTCATGGCGAGGCTGGCGAGCGTCGGGCCGAGGCCGTCGTGCAGGTCGCGGCGGAGCCGCCGCCGCTCCTCCTCCCGGGTGCGCAGGATGTGCTCGCGGGAGCGCTGGACGTCCGCGGCGAGCCGGGCCGCGTTGGCCAGCTCGGCGAGGTTGCGGGCGAGGATGCCCGACAGCCGCGCGTCCGGGGTGCGGGTGACGCCGAACAGCAGCCGGCCCACCGGCTCCCCGTGCCACACCAGCGGGACGAGCTGCGGCCGCGGGCCGAGCACGCCGTCCTCGGCGGAGATCGTCCGGCCGTCGCGGTCCAGCACCTCGATCACCACGCCGGTCGCGTGCAGCGCGGAGCGGGCCACCTCGGCGGCCGCGGCGAGCGCGGCCCCGGGGTCGGCGGCGGTCTGCAGCCGCCGGTTGAGGGTGTCGGCGATCCGGTACGGGTCGCGCTCGCCGTGGATGACGCCGTCCACCATCCGCTGGAGGCGCCGCCGGACGGGCTCGAACACCGCGCCCGCGACGATCGCCCCGGCCAGGCCGGCGAGGGTGCCCCGGCCGTGCGCGAGCAGGCTCGCCGCGCCGACCAGCGCGAAGTACACGCCGGTGATGACGACCACCAGCCCGGCGTACACCAGCGTCCTGCTGACCACGAGGTCGATGTCGTACAGCCGGAAGCGGGTGATGGCGATCGCGATGCAGATCGGCACGGCGACGATGGTGATATTGCGCAAGGGATCCCCGATGGGACTGTTCTCGCCGATGTAGATGACCCCCTCGGCGAGGATGCCGGGGTAGACGACCCAGGCGATCTGGCGCCGGACATCAGGCGGCGACCGGACGAACCGGACGAGCACGGAGAAGAGGCCCGCGGCCAGGGTGCCGAGGATGACGACGCTGATCGGCAGCGGGATCTCATCGAACGGGTACACCGACACCCCGTTGTGCCACCGCCGCACACTGGGATCGATCGTCAGATGCACGCACACGATGACCGGCACGAGGCAGGCCAGCACTAGCACCGGCCGGAACCAGCGCGACACGAGCCGCCCGTCCGGGAAGAACAGCGGCAGGACCAGCGTCAGCGCGTAGGTGTCGACGGCCCACAGCCAGGTGCCGGCCCAGTCGATGAACCCGGCCGCGGCCCAGCCGTGCCGGTCCGCCCACGGTGTGAGGTTCAGCGTCAGGACGTACAGGGCCGCGCTGAAACCGGCGCCGACCATGAGCCAGGCGACCGTCAGCCCCGGCCGGTGCCGCAGCAGCACGGCGCCGACGGGCGTCCAGGCCAGCGCGACGAGGATCTCCGGATGCCACCAGACCATCCGCTCGGCCGACGGCAGCCAGCCGCCGAGGGTCAGCGACGCGGCGACGGACGCGACCGCGGCCAGCGCGAGCAGGACGCCGAGGCGCCCCGCCGCGCGGCCGTGTGCTGCCGTCTCCATCATGCGCTCCCCGCCCGAAAGTAATGGAATGTTAAAGCGTCCAGGTAGCGGAGACCCAGGCCAAGAGCCGCATCCGGCCGAATGATCTACCTACGGGAGCCAACAGGGGAGCCCTAACCTACGATGGCGCGCCCTGAGCAGGGAAGATCTGTCCCGGCCCGAGGTGGTCCGCCGAACGTGGGCCGAGCCGGCCGTTCGCCGCTTCTTCGGCCGCGGGTGAGGGTGTGGCGCGCAGGGGCGAGAAAACGAAAGTCCAGGTCAGGGCGAGGTTTTGCCGTCTATCTGCGCGTTCCGTGTTCGATGTGTAGCATTCCGTGTTCGTTGGCGGGTGGTGTGAGAGGGGAGTCGGTGGCGGGGTTTGTGCTGCGGCGAGTGCTCAGCCGCGCGGTGCTGGTCGTGCTCGCCGGGAGCCTCGCCTACCTGCTCGCCGCGGCCGTGCTCGATCCGCGGGCCGCGTTCGAGGGGCGGACACCGCGCCCGCCCGAGGCCGTCGTCGATGCCCGGCTCAGCGCTCTGAACCTGAACGACCGGACGCCGGTGCAAGACCGCTATGTGGTCTGGGTGCGGGGCGTCCTGCACGGGGACTTCGGTCGGACGCAGGAGGGCGAGCCCGTCAACGCCGAGTTATGGCGACGGCTCGGTGGCAGCCTCCGGTTGCTGGTTCCCGGCGGGGTTCTGGGAGGCGCGCTGGGGATTCTGGTCGGCGCGTACGCGGCGGCCAAGCGTGGGCGGGTTCCGGACAGGCTCGTCACGGGCGGGGCCTGCCTGCTGTTGGCCGTGCCTGTGTTCGTTCTGGCGGTGCTGTTACAGGCGGCTGCCGTGACGGTGAACGACGTGCTGGGCGTGCGCGTGTTCGTGTGGGTGGGGGAGGGCGAGCCCCGCAATTTTGCTGATCAGGCGCGGCATCTGCTGCTTCCGATGGCCACGATCGCGCTCGCGCAACTCGCTCTCTACAGCCGGTACCAGCGGGGGCTGATGCTGGACGTCCTGCGTGCCGATTTCGTGCGGACCGCGCGGGCCAAGGGGCTCTCGCAGCGGAGCGCCTTGCTGCGGCACGGGCTGCGTGCAGCGTTCGTACCGATGACCACGTACTTCGCCTATGCGTCCGGGCTGCTCATTCTCGGCGGGGTGTTCACCGAGAAGGTCTTCGGGCGGCACGGCATGGGCGAGTGGCTCGTCGACTCGATCGCGCGCGGCGACGTCAACGTGGTCGCGGCGATCGACTGCGTCGCCGCCTGCGTCGTCGTCTTGTCCGGGCTGGTGTCGGACGTCCTGAACGCCGCTCTCGACCCGCGCGTCCGGTCCGAGGGTGCGGCATGACCCGGCGGGGTGTCGTCGGGGTCGTGCTCCTGGTGGCGGTGTTCGTCCTGGCGTTCGCGGGGCCGCTCGTGGCGCCATGGCGCTGGGACGAGACCGACTTCGCGGCGTTCGGTCAGGGGCCGTCGGCGCGGCACTGGCTCGGGACGACGCAGAGCGGGCGGGACGTCTTCGCGCTCACCCTGCGCGGTGCCCAGAAGTCCCTGATCATCGGGCTTCTGGCCGCGCTGCTCTCGACGGGGTTCGCCGCCGTGGTCGGTTCTGTCGCCGGGTTCGCGGGCGGTCTGCTCGACCGGGCCCTGATGTGGGGCGTCGATCTCTTGCTTGTATTGCCGTCCTTCCTCGTGGTCGCCGTTCTGGCGCCGGGCGGGGCATGGCCGATGCTCGCGCCTCTGCTCGCCGCGTTCATGTGGATGCTCACCGCCAGGGTGGTCCGGGCGATGACGCTGTCGGTGCGCGAGCGCGAATACGTGCTCGCCGCCCGGTTCATCGGGGTGCGCACGTCGCGTGCGCTCGTCCGGCACGTCCTGCCGCAGATGGCGTCGCTGCTGGTCGTGGACGCGAGCCTCTCCGCCGGCGTCGCGATCGTCGCCGAGGGCGGGCTGTCCTTCCTCGGCTTCGGCGCCCGTCCGCCGGACGTCTCGCTGGGCACGATGATCGCGGAGGGGCGGGGCGCGGCGGCCGCCTGGCCGTTCCTGTCCGCCGCCGGGCTGCTCGTGCTGATCGTCCTCGCCGTGAACCTGGTCGGCGACGGGTTGCGGGACGTCCTCGATCCGCTGCGGGACGCGCGTTGACGGTGCTGCGCGTCACCGGCCTGACGGTCGATCTTCCAGGCGGCGTGCGCGCCGTACGCGAGGTGGACTTCGCGGTTCAGGCGGGGGAGGTCCTCGCGGTCGTCGGTGAGTCGGGGGCGGGCAAGACCGCGCTCGCTCTCGCCGCGATGGGGCTTCTTCCGGAGGGCGCCGAGGTCACGGGGTCCGTGCGGCTGCGCGGTGAGGAATTGATCGGGCGGTCTGACGCCGAGTTGTGCCGGGTGCGCGGCAAGGACCTGGCGATGGTGTTCCAGGAGGCGGCGCTCACGCCCGTCCGCACCGTGGGCGATCAGGTCACCGAGGCGGTGCGTGCCCATGTGAAGGTCACGCGGGCGGCGGCGCGTGCGCGGGCGGTGGAACTGCTGGATGTGGTGGGAATCGCCGCAGGGCGGGCGCGTGCGTACCCGCACGAGTTCTCCGGCGGAATGCGGCGCCGAGTGATGATCGCCATGGCCATCGCGAACAGTCCTGGAGTGATCCTGGCGGACGAGCCGACGGCCGGCCTGGACGTGACCGTCCAGGCACAGGTCTTGGACGTCCTCCGGACCGCGAAGGACACGACCGGTGCCGCGCTCGTGCTGATCACACATGACCTGCGGCTCGTCGAGGACTTCGCCGATCGCGTGATGGTGATGCGTGAGGGGCGGATCGTCGAGTCCGGGCCAGTGGAGCAGATCTACCGGGCACCGCGTGCGGCCTACACGATCGAGTTGCTGCGGTCCATCCCGCGCGTGGAGGGCAAGGCTGTGGAGCAGTCTCGGCCTGAGCGTCCTGTTGTGTTGCGCGTGGACGGCCTCGTCCGGCACTACCCCGTCTTCAAGGGGACGCTGGTGCGGCGGAGGGTCGGCAGTGTGCGCGCGGTGGACGGCATCGGCCTCGACGTTCGGGAGGGCGAGACCCTCGCGCTCGTGGGGGAGTCGGGGTGCGGTAAGACCACGACCTTGAGGGAGATCCTGCGGCTGGCACGGCCGCAGGACGGCCGTGTGGTCGTCCTCGGCCAGGACACGGCGTCGCTGAGCGCCGCCCGGCGGAAGGCACTGCGACGGGACGTCCAGGTCGTGTTCCAGGATCCGGCCGCGTCGCTCAATCCTCGGATGCGCATCGCCGACATCATCGCCGAGCCTCTGATCACGCACGGATTCCCGTCGTCCGGGATCGGAAGCCGCGTGGAGGAGCTGCTGGAGCTGGTGGGCTTGAAGGCCAACACCATACGGCGCTATCCCCACACACTCTCTGGCGGACAGAAGCAGCGTGTGAGCATCGCGCGGGCACTGGCTCTGGAACCGCGCCTGCTGCTCTTGGACGAGCCTGTGTCGGCCCTGGACGCGCCTGTGCAGGCGAGCGTCATGGCTCTGCTGGAAAGCCTCCGCGACCGCCTTGGCCTGGCGTACCTGCTCGTCGCCCACGATCTGGCCGTCGTCCACCGCATCGCCGACCGGGTCGCCGTCATGTACATGGGCCGCATCGTCGAGCTGGGGCCGACTCGCAAGGTGTACGACGCGCCGGCTCACCCCTACACGCGCGCACTGCTACGACACGACCCTCTGCACGGAGACACATCGGACCCGATGTCACCGCTCACTGGATGCCGTTTCCGTTCCCGGTGCCCTTGCTACGCCACGCTCGCCGAACAGGACGCTCGCTTGTGCGATGAACAGGATCCGGAGCCCTTGCAAGACCCAGATCGGTCGGTCGCCTGTCACTTTCCCCTCACCGGAGCAGAGGTCAAGCAGTGAAACGGATACTCGGCGCAGTTCTCCTGGGCATCGTGCTCATGACCGGCTGCGGCGACCTCGGCGGGCAGGACGGTGCGTCCGGGCGGTTGCCGGCCGCGGACGTCAACCCCGTCCCGCGCGACCGGATCGTGAACGGCGGCACGCTCCGCTGGCCGCTGCCGGAGTTCCCGTCCCAGTGGAACTTCAACCACGTCAACGGCACCAAGGGCGCGGTGGAACATGTCATCCAGGGCGTCCTGCCGCATCTAATGCGCGCTGACGAGAAATCCATTCCTCATCCCGTCCCGGAGTATCTGGAGTCGGCCACGCTGAAGCGCACCAGGCGAGGCCAGACCGTCACCTACAGGCTCAATCCCCAGGCCAGATGGTCTGACGGCCGTCCCATCGGATACGCCGATTTCGTCGCCCAGGCCCGTGCGCTTTCCGGACGCGACCGGCGTTACGAGGTCTCCACCGTCAGCGGTTACCGCCTGATCAAACGCATCGAGCAGGGCCCGCACGCAAACGACGTGAAGGTGACGTTCACCCAGACCTACGCCGACTGGCGGAGCCTGTTCAGCCCGCTCTACCCGGCCGCCGCCTACTCCACCCCACGCGCGTTCAACACCGGCTGGACGAACGCACTGCCCGTCACCGCAGGCCCGTTCAAAGTGCAGCGGATCGACCGCACCGACAAGACCGTCACCGTGGCTCGCGACCCGTCCTGGTGGGGGCCGCCGGCGAAACTCGACCGCATCGTCTACCGCGCCATGGACAGCAGCGCCATGCCCGGCGCGTTCGCCAATCACGAGATCGACCTGATGGACATCGGGCTGGACGCGAGTGCGATGCGACGCGTCCAAGGCGTCCCCGGTACCGACATACGCCGCGCGGGGGGACCCGACTGGCGGCACTTCACGTTCAACGCCGCTTCGCCCGTCCTGTCCGATGTGCGCGTACGGCGTGCGGTCATGCTGGGCATCGACCGGGAGGTCATCGCACGATCCGACCTGTCCGGCCTCGGGGTGCCGGTCCAGACCCTCGGCAACCACTTCTACGTCAACACCCAGAACGGCTACCGGGACAACTCGGCCGTCCTCGGCGGCTACGATCCCGCGCACGCCGGGCGGCTCCTGGACGAGGCGGGCTGGCGGCAGCACGGCAAGTACCGTGCCAAGGCAGGACGCACCCTCGCGCTGCGCTTCGTGGTGCCTTCCGGTGTTCCCATCAGCGCGCGCGAAGCGGAACTGGCGCGCGCGCTGCTCGAACGTATCGGTGTCCGGGTGGACATCCGGCCCGTCCCGGCCGACGACGCGCTCGACGCCCACGTGACGAAGGGCGACTTCGACATCGTCCCGTTCTCGTGGCTGGGCACCTCGTTCCCGGTGTCACCCATGAGGGCGGTGTTCGCTCGGCCGCACGGCGGCCGCGTCCAGCAGAACTACTCCCGCACCGGGACAGCCGCCATCGACGCGGCGATGGACCGGGCGATCGCGGAGACCGACCCCGCGAAGGTCCACGTCCTCGTGAACAGGACCGACCGGCTCATCTGGCGCCAGGCGTCGGTGTTGCCGCTGTACCAGCGTCCGCAACTCGTCGCAGCGCGCGCGGACCTGGCCAACATGGGGGCGTGCGGCTTCCTGGAGCCCGACTACCAGGACATCGGGTTCACCGCCCGCTGACCCCCATGCCGGACGGTCACGGGAAGGTGAGCTGGATGCCCTTGCGGTCGCTGGTGTAGCGCGCGTTCCACACGTACAGCCGCAGGTCGTCGCCGGAGATGCCCTCGTCGACCGGGAGGTCGGAGGCGATCCGCACGACGTAGGAGGCGCCGCCCGGCATCATCATGCTGCCGCTGTCGTCGACCGGCGGCTTCGCCCCGTCGATCCGGGCGGTGATCTTGCTGTGGTTCGGCAGCGTGCACATGTCGTCGGGGATGCCGGCCTGCGGCATGCAGCGCTCCTGCGCCGCCTTCGGGACCTGCGCCTTCGGCATGAACAGGTCGGCGGGGTAGTCGAGCAGGACGGGCCGCCGCTGCGTGTTGGTCAGGATGTAGTCGGCGTAGGCGTACGTCGTCCCGGACGGCGGCGCCTCGGTGGCGCCCAGGGGCTGCGCGTCCGTCCCGGCCTGGACGGCGGCGAGACTGTAGCCGTAGCCCTCGGGGGTCGTGAAGTTCACCGGCGGGCCCGCCTTCGGCGCGGGCACGGCCGAGCCCTGCTGCGTGCCGTCGCCCTGGCTGGCCAGGGTCGGCTGGGCGGTCTCCTCGGCGGCGTCCCCGCCGGGCCGCAGGAACACGATCCCGCCGGCGATCGCGGCGATGCCGACGGCGCCGGTGACGGCCCCGGCGAGGCCGAGCCGGCCCGCGGCGGTCTTCTTGCGGCGGCGGTGCGAGCGGTAGGGCTGGTAGCTGTTGGACATGGTGGTGCGTGCTCCCTCGGGCCTGCTCCAGGCTCAGTAAGCGCGTCCTGTCGAGCTGTCGTCGGCAACGGCGGCAGGCCACGATACCGGACGCCCGGAACGGCGGTGTTCCAGGCCGGCGGGTTACGAAATGCGCGCGACGAGGGCGTCGCGGCCGAGCCCCCGCAGAGAGGCGTCCAGCACCTGCGCGGTGTGCGCGACCGCGATGCCGGCGCCGCGCCGGCGCAGCGCGGTGGCGATCTGCATCGAGCAGCCGGGGTTGGCGGCGACCAGTAGTTCGGCTCCGGTGGCGTCCACGTTCACCGCCTTGCGGTCGCCGAGTTCACCGGCGGCCTCCGGCTGGAACAGGTTATAGGTTCCGGCGGAACCGCAGCAGATGTCCGGTTCGGCGATCTCCCTGACGGTCAGCTCGGGGATCGCGGCCAGCAGCGCCCGGGGCTGGCTGCGCACGCCCTGGGCGTGGGCGAGGTGGCAGGCGTCGTGGTAGGCGACGGTGACCGGAAGTGGCCGCCGCTCCGCGCGGGGCCCGAGTTCCGCGAGGTACTCGGCGAGGTCCCGGGTCTTGTCCGACAGCGCCTCGGCGCGCGCGGCCCAGGCCGGCTCGCCGGCGAGCAGCGTCCGGTACTCCTTCATCGCCGACCCGCAGCCCGCCGAGTTCACCACGATGACGTCGACGGACTCGAACGTCTCGATCGTCCGGCGGGCGAAGGCGCGGGCCTCCTCGGCCCGGCCGGAGTGCAGCGACAGCGCTCCGCAGCAGCCCTGGCCGCGCGGGATGAGGACGTCGCAGCCTTCGAGGGCCAGCACGCGGGCCGTGGCCGCGTTGACGCCGGGGAAGAACTCGCTCTGCACGCACCCGGTCAGCATCCCGACCGTGGCGCGTCGCCCGCCGCGCGCCGCGACCCGCTCGGGCAGCCGGGGCGCCTTCCCGAGCGGCGGCGCGAGCCGCTCCATCGCCGCGATGGACGGCGAAAGGCGCTCCAGGACGCCGCTCCGCCGGACGAGGCGCTCCAGACCCGACTTCTGGTACGCGCGCAGAGGGCCGCGCAGAGCACGGAGCCTCCGCTTGTACGGGAACAGCTGGAAGACCATCTCCCTGATGGCCCGTTCCTTCAGCGGACGCGGGTGCTCGTCCTCCACCTGGGTGCGGGTGACCTCGATGAGGCGGTCGTACTGGACGCCGGACGGGCAGGACGTCACGCACGCCATGCATCCGAGGCACCGGTCGAAGTGCTCGGCCATCGGCTCGTTGAGCGGTGCCCCCTCAAGGTGCTGCTGCATGAGGTGGATGCGGCCCCTGGGGGAGTCCATCTCCTCGCCCCACAGCACGTAGGTCGGGCAGGTGGGGAGGCAGAAACCGCAGTGGACGCAGTCGTTCAGGAGATTGGGGAGATCGTCCTGGGCGCTCATCAGATTCCTCCCACGAAACGGCCCGGGCACAGCCTGCGGTCCGGGTCGAACTGGTCTTTCACGCGCCGCATCAGAGCGAGCGCCGGAACCGGCCCCCACAGGTCGATCTCGCCGCGCACCTCTTCCGGCGCGTAGCGGACGACGGCGTGGCCGCGGTGCCGGGACAGGACGTCCCTCAGCCGCCCCAGGACGTCGGCCACCTCGTCCGGCGCCATCTCCGGAGGCAGACCGACGTGGCCGTTCCCGCTGGCGCTCCATGTGGCGGCGGCGTCCGGACCGAGCAGAGTGAGGACGTCGCGGAGCGAGGGCGGTGGTGCGCTGATGTCGATGAGGGTGGTGCCGTCCGGGTAGCGTCCCCAGCCGTCCGGTGCGGATTCGGAGATCTCGGCGTTCTCCCCAAGGAGTTGCTCGGTCTGCCCAGCGCGCGCGGCGACGCCCTCAGGTACGCCTTCCAGGAGCACCGAGACCGTCCCTGGGCCGATGTACTCGACCGCACTCGGCGCCACAGGGCAGTGGAGGACGCTCTGGACGGCGTCATGCGCGTCCTCCGGCCCGTTCACGGCGCACGTCACGTACGCGGACGCTGCCGGGATCGGATGCAGCCGGAAGGTGGCCTCCACGATCAGGCCCAGGGTCCCGTAAGAGCCGGAGAAGAGCCGCCCCAGGTCGTACCCTGCGACGTTCTTGACGACCTTGCCGCCCGACCGTGCGACCTGTCCGTCCGCCCGGACGACCGTCAGCCCGATGACAAGGCTCCGGGGCGTCCCGTACAGCGTGCGGAGCGGCCCTGCGGCGCCACTGGCGATCGTCCCGCCGACCGTGGAGCCGGGCAGAGGGACGTCCAGGGCGAGGCGCTGGCCGTGCTCGGCGAGGCTCTCGTTGAGCCGCTCCATGGGGAGCCCCGCCTCGGCCTTGGCGACGAGGTCGCCGGCCGTGTGCTCGACGAGCTTGTCCAGCCGGTGGGTGTCGACCAGCAGATCACAGCGTTCCGGAGGCGTCCCCCAGTCCAGCCGGGTCTCGGCGCCACGGGGAACGACCGCGAGCCCCTTCTCGGCGGCGACGCGCATGACGTCGGCGGCCTCGGCCAGGTCCTTCGGGGCGGCGACGAGGGCGGGCTCGACGCCGAGCACGCCTTCGGCGGGCTCGCCGGGGCGCACGTCGGCGCAGACCTTCGCCAGGGCGTCCAGGGGCCGCATCAGAAGATGTCCGCCTTTCCCTCGTACGGGTGGGGGCCCTTGCGCTTGCCGGGCACCTCACCGCAGAGCCGGGGCGTCGGGAAGACCTTGCCCGGGTTGCACAGGCCCGCCGGGTCGAATCCGCAGCGGACCATCTGCATCGTGTCCAGGTCGGCGTCGGTGAACATGCGCGGCATGTAGCGGGCCTTGTCGACGCCCACGCCGTGCTCGCCGGTGATGGAGCCGCCGTGCTCGATGCACAGGTCGAGGATCGCGCCCGAGACCTCCTCGGCGCGCTCCTCTGCGCCCGGCTCGGAATCGTCGAACAGCACCAGCGGATGCAGGTTGCCGTCGCCCGCGTGGAACACGTTCGCGACCCGCACGCCCGACTCCGCCGACAGCGCGTCGATGCTCGCGAGGACGTCCGGCAGCACCGTCCGGGGGATCACCCCGTCCTGGACGAGGTAGGCGGGGCTGATCCGGCCGACCGCCGCGAACGCGGACTTGCGGCCCGTCCAGATCAGCGCCCGCTCCGCGTCGTCGGCGGCGATCCGGATCTCGAACGCGCCCGCGTCCCGGCACAGCCGCTCCACCTCGGCGAACTGGGCCGCGACCTCGGCGTCCGGGCCGTCCAGCTCCACGATCAGCACCGACCCGGCGCCCGCCGGGTACTCGCAGCGCACCGCCGCCTCCGCCGCCTCGATGGCGAGCGCGTCCATCATCTCGATCGCCGCCGGCAGCACGCCCGCGCCGATGATCGCCGACACCGCGGTGCCGCCCGCCGTGATCGAGTCGAACGCCGCCAGCAGCGTCTGCACGGTCTCCGGCACCCGCGTCAGCCGCACCGTGATCTTGGTGGTGATGCCGAGCGTGCCCTCCGCCCCGACGAACACCCCGAGCAGGTCGTAGCCGGGCGCGTCCGCCGCCAGCTCCACCAGCTCGCCGTCCGGCGTGACGACCTCGCACGCCAGCACGTGGTGCGCGGTGAACCCGTACTTCAGGCAGTGCGCGCCGCCGGAGTTCTCCGCGACGTTGCCGCCGACCGAGCAGATCTGCTGGCTGGACGGGTCGGGCGCGAAGTAGTACCCGTACGGGCGGACGGCCCGCGTCACGTCCAGGTTGATCACGCCGGGCTCCACCACGGCCCGCTGCCCGGGGATGTCGATCTCCAGAACGCGGCGCATCCGGGACGTCACGATCAGCACGCCGTCGGTGCGGGGCAGCGCCCCGCCGGACAGGCCCGTCCCGGACCCGCGCGCCACGTACGGCACGCCCGCCGCAGCGCACTCGCGCACGATCGCCGCGATCTGCTCGGCCGTGTCGGGCAGCACGACGATCCCGGGCGTGGCCCGGTGGTTGGTGAGGCCGTCGCACTCGTACGTGCGCAGCCGCACCGGGTCGGTGATCACCCGTTCCGCCCCGAGCAGCGCTTCCAGCCGGGAATCGAGCGCCGTGAGCATGGACTCCACCTTTACCACCATCCTCCGCCCCCGACACCCCCGCAAGATCCGGAGCCGGACGGCCCGCGGGCCGCCCGGCTCCCTTCACGCGCCGCCCGCGCTCACGGGAACTGCTGGTAGGCGGGGGTCGTCAGGAACTCGGAGTACTCGTCCGCCAGGGTGACCTCCTTGAAGAGGGCGACCGCCTGGTCGTAGCGGGGCTCGTTGTACGCCTGCCCCAGCTCGGTGCGGATCTTGCCGAGCTCCTCGTCCAGGAGCTGCTCGACCCACTCCTTGGTGATCTTCCGGCCCTCGGCGGTGGCGACGCCGTTGTAGATCCACTGCCACACCTGGGAGCGGGAGATCTCGGCGGTGGCCGCGTCCTCCATCAGGTTGTGGATGGCGACGGCGCCGGCGCCGTCCAGCCAGGTGGCGAGGTAGCGCAGCGCCACGTCGATGTTGTTGCGCAGGCCGGTCTCGGTGATCTCGCCGGGGGTGTCCTTGACGTTGAGCAGGTCGGCGGCGGTGACGCGGACGTCCTCGCGGAGCCGGTCGCGCTGGTTCGGCTCGTCGCCGAGGACGCCGTCGAACACCTCGCGGCAGACGGGGACGAGGTCGGGGTGGGCGACCCACGAGCCGTCGAAGCCGTCGCCGGACTCGCGGGCCTTGTCGGCGCGGACCTTCTCCAGCGCGACCTTGTTGACCGCCTCGTCCCGGCGGGACGGGATGAACGCCGCCATGCCGCCGATCGCGTGCGTGCCGCGCTTGTGGCACGTCCGGACCAGCAGCTCGGTGTAGGCGCGCATGAACGGTGCGGTCATCGTGATCGCGTTGCGCTCGGGGAGGACGAACTCCGCGCCCCGGTCCCGGAACTTCTTGATCACCGAGAACAGGTAGTCCCAGCGGCCGGCGTTCAGGCCCGCGGAGTGGTCGCGCAGCTCGTAGAGGATCTCCTCCATCTCGAACGCGGCCGGGATCGTCTCGATCAGCACGGTCGCGCGGATGGTGCCGCGCGGGACGTCCAGGTGGTCCTGCGCGAGGTTGAAGGCGTCGTTCCAGAGCCGCGCCTCCAGGTGGCTCTCCATCTTGGGCAGGTAGTAGTACGGCCCCTTGCCCTTGGCCAGCTGGCGCCGCGCCGAGTGGAAGAAGTAGAGGCCGAAGTCGAACAGCGACCCGGACATGGGCTCGCCGTCGACCAGGAGGTGCTTCTCCTCCATGTGCCACCCGCGCGGCCGGACGACGATGGTCGCGAGCTCCTCGTCGGCCTTGAGCGCGTAGCTCTTGCCGGACTTGGCGTCGGTGAAGTCGATGGTGCGGTCGAGGGCGTCCCGCAGGTTGAGCTGGCCCTCGACCATGTTGTCCCACAGCGGCGTGTTGGCGTCCTCGAAGTCGGCCAGCCACACCTTCGCGCCCGAGTTGAGCGCGTTGATCGTCATCTTCCGGTCGGTGGGGCCGGTGATCTCGACACGGCGGTCCACCAGGCCGGGCGCGGGCTCGGCGACGCGCCAGGAGTCGTCGTCGCGGACGCCCGCGGTCTCGGGCAGGAAGTCGAGCGTGCCGCCCGCCGACAGCGTGCGCTGCCGCTCCGCGCGGGCCTCCAGCAGCTCCTTGCGGCGGGCGCCGAGAGCGCGCTGCAGGGCGGCGAGAAGGCCGAGCGCCTCGGGGGTCAGGATCTCCTCGTAGCGGTCGCCGAGGGGTCCGGTGACCTCGACGCCTTCCAGTGCGGCCATCTGCCTTGCCCTTTCGTATAGCGAAATTCGACTTCTGTTATGTGGAGAACCGTACTCGGCGGTGCGAGCCGCGGTCAAAGCGGGTATCCCTTGCGAGACCTCCCCGCGCGCGCTTGCGTCAACCCAGGGGGAAACAGAGGGATAAGCAGGTGACCTCTGGGGACGGGCGTGAGACGATCGCCGGGAAGATACGGCCGCGAGGCGGCGTTCTACCGAGGACATATGACTGAACCTTTCTCTGCAGACCAGACCCAGACCCAGACTCAGATCCAGGACGACGTCGAGTACGAGCCCATGACGGGCGAACTCGACCTGGAGGACCGCCGGGCACTGCGCCGCGTCGCGGGCCTGTCCACCGAGCTGACCGACGTCACCGAGGTCGAGTACCGCGCCCTGCGGCTGGAGCGGGTCGTCCTCGTGGGCGTCTGGACGGACGGCACGGCCGCGCAGGCCGAGAACTCCCTGCGGGAACTGGCGCTGCTCGCCGAGACGGCGGGCTCGCAGGTGCTCGAAGGGCTCGTCCAGCGCCGGTCCCGCCCCGACGCCGCCACCTACATCGGCTCCGGCAAGGCCGCGGAGCTGCGCGACGTCGTGATCTCCACCGGCGCCGACACCGTCATCTGCGACGGCGAGCTGGCCCCGAGCCAGCTGCGGCACCTGGAGGAGACCGTCCAGGTCAAGGTCATCGACCGGACCGCGCTGATCCTGGACATCTTCGCCCAGCACGCCAAGAGCCGCGAGGGCAAGGCGCAGGTCGAGCTCGCGCAGCTCAACTACCTGCTGCCGCGCCTGCGCGGCTGGGGCGGCAACCTGTCCCGGCAGGTCGGCGGACGCGCCGCGGGCGGCGTCGGCATCGGCGGCCGCGGCCCCGGCGAGACCAAGATCGAGCTGGACCGGCGGCGGATCCGCACCCGGATGGCCAAGCTGCGCCGGCAGATCGCCGAGATGGGCAAGGCGCGCGACACCAAGCGCGGCGAGCGCCGTCGCCACCAGGTGCCCGCCGTCGCCATCGCCGGCTACACCAACGCCGGCAAGTCGTCCCTGCTCAACCGGCTCACCGGCGCGGGGGTGCTGGTGGAGGACGCGCTGTTCGCCACCCTCGACCCGACCGTCCGGCGGGCCGAGACGCCCGGCGGCCGCGCCTACACCCTCGCCGACACCGTCGGGTTCGTCCGGCACCTGCCGCACCAGCTGGTGGAGGCGTTCCGGTCGACGCTGGAGGAGGTCACCGACGCCGGGCTGATCCTGCACGTCGTGGACGGTTCCGACCCCGACCCCGAGTCGCAGATCGACGCCGTCCGCGAGGTGCTGCGCGAGATCGGCGCGGACGCGATCCCCGAGATCATCGTGATCAACAAGGCGGACGCCGCCGACGACCTCGCGGTCGCGCGGCTGCGGCGCCGCGAGCCGCACAGCGTCGTCGTGTCCGCCCGCACCGGGTTCGGCATCGAGGAGCTGCGCGCGGTCGTCGAGGCCGACCTCCCGGGGCTGGAGAGCGAGCTCCACGCCCTCGTGCCGTACGAGCGCGGCGACCTCGTCGCGCAGGTGCACGAGCGCGGTGAGGTGCTCAAGCAGGAGCACGTCGCCGAAGGCACCGTCCTGCACGCCAGGGTGCCCGCCGGTCTCGCGGGGGAGCTCTCCCAGTACGAGACCGTGGCCCCGACGGCCTGACCTCGGCCCACCGGGCCCCGCCACGGGCCCGGTGGGTTTTCGGGTGCTCTGAGACCGGCTTCGATCCCGTCCGGAACAAGCGGAAGCATCGTTCGCGTCGCCGAACGGTGACAGCTTGTCCAATCCGCTTGACGGTTCGGTTGAAATCCGTACGGTCTTTAGCACTAGGGGCGGGGTGATGGCTGTCGATGCGCTACGACGAGAGGTTGTCGGACGGGCCTTCGGTGCACTACCGTGACGAAACCGATATCTCCGGTCTCGTTGCCAGCGGTGGTCGCCCGGCCACCCGACCCTCCATCGGCGAGTCGCCGGCGCCCGGCCGGTGTTTCGGATCGAGAGCAGGTGGCCATGGCAGGTCCGAACACTGGAACGAGGGCGAGCGGCCCGCTTCATCCCGCGCGGCTGCGCGCACGGCTCGATCCAGGTCGGTGACGCCATGACCGTACGGCTGTTGACGAACATCGGCAGGCTCTGGACGGGCACCGACGTCTGCAGCAACGCCGCGGTCCTCATCCACGACGACCGCATCGTCTGGGCCGGCCCCGCCTCCGACCTCCCGCAGAGCGTCCCCGGCATCATCGACGACATCGTCGACGTCGACCACGTCGAGAACCTCGGCGGCGGCCTCGTCACCCCCGGCCTCATCGACGCGCACTCCCACCCCGTCTACGCGGGCAACCGGTGGGCCGAGCTCGCCATGCGCACCAGCGGGTCGTCGCACTCCGCCATCGCCGCCGCGGGCGGCGGCGTCAACTCCACGGTCACCGTCACCCGGGGCACCGACCCCTGGACGCTGTGCAACGGCGTCCGCGAACGGCTCCGCCAGTGGATCCTCGCCGGCACCACCACCGTCGAGGCCAAGACCGGCTACCACCTCACCCGCGACGGCGAGCTCGCCGACATCCGGATGCTGCGGTCGCTGGAGGGTGAGCCGTCCATGCCGCGCATCCACGCGACGTTCCTCGCCGCGCACATCCTGCCGCCCGAGTTCTTCGGCCGCCGCCGCGACTACATCGAGGCCGTCCGGCTGTGGGCCGGCGACGCCGCCGTGGCCGGCGCCGACTCGATCGACGTCTACTGCGACGAGGGCCACTTCACCGCCGAGGAGGCCCGCGCCCTGCTGCTCACCGGCAAGCGCGCCGGGCTGAAGGCCCGCATGCACGCCTGCGCCAACGAGCGCGTCGGCGCCGCGCAGGTCGCCGCCGAGGTCGGCTGCGCGTCCGCCGACCTGCTCACCCAGGCCAACGACGACGACATCAAGGCGCTCGCCCACGCCGGCGTCACCGCCACCGTCTGCCCCGGCAGCTCCCTCAACAGCAGCCGCGCGCCCGCGCCCGTCCGGCAGATGCTCGACCGCGGCGTCACCGTCGCCCTCGGCACCGACCACAACCCCGGCCAGTGCGGCATCACCTCGATGCCGCTCGTCATCGGGCTGTCGGTCGCCATGTTCGGGCTGAGCGTGACCGAGGCCCTGCGCGCCGCCACCCTCGGCGGAGCCGCCGCCCTGCGCGTCGGCGACCGCGGCTCCCTCGCGCCCGGCATGCTCGCCGACATCGTGCTGTGGGACGCCGACCACGAGGGCGCGTTCGCGTGGGCGTTCGGCCTCCGCGCCCTGCGCATCTGGCGCGGCGGCGTCCCCGTCCAGCCCTGACGCGCCCTCGGTGTCGCCACCCACCGCGGTCGCGGTCGTCACGGATTCCACCGCCTACCTCCCGCCCGGCCTCGCCGAACGGCACGGGCTGACCGTCGTCCCGCTGCAGATCGCCGTCGGCGGCGCCACCCGCGACGAGGCCGACATCAGCACCGCCGACGCCGCGCGGGCGCTGAAGGAATGGCACCCCATCACCACGTCGCGCCCGGCCCCGGAACGCTTCGCCCGCGCCTACGAGACCGCCGCCTCCCGCGGCGCCCGCCACATCGTCTCCGTGCACCTGTCGTCCGCCCTCTCCGGGACGGTGGAGGCCGCCCGCCTCGCGGCCCGCGACGCCCCCGTGCCCGTCACCGTCATCGACAGCGGGACCATCGGCCTCGGACTCGGCTTCGCCGCCCTCTCCGCGGCGTCCGCGGCCCTGTCGGGCGGCACCCCGGAATCCGCCGCGTCCGCCGCCGTCCGCCGGGCCGAACTCACCCGCTCCCTCATCTACGTCGACACCCTCGAACACCTGCGGCGCGGCGGCCGCATCGGCGCCGCCGCCACCCTCCTCGGCTCCGCGCTCATGGTGAAGCCCCTCCTGGACATCGCCGATGGACGGATAGCGCCGCTGGAGAAGGTCCGCACCTCCTCGCGCGCGCTCGCCCGGCTCGAAGAACTCGCCGTCGCCGAGGCCGGCGACCGCAGGGTCGACCTGGGCATCCAGCACCTCTCCGCCGCGTCCCGCGCCGAGGCCCTGGCCGTCCGCCTGCGCGAACGCGTCCCGCACGTCGAGGACGTCTACGTAGGCGAGGTCGGCCCGGTCATCGGCGCCCATGTCGGCCCCGGCATGCTGGGCGTGGTCGTGGCGCCCCAGCTCTGACGCCGGGAGTTATCCACAATCACCGAACCGGCCGCGGCCACCGCCCGGCCGTCCTTAGCGTCGGCTGCCATGAGCCCCGACGCGCACGCCCGCCTCCACGCCCTCATGGGCAAGGTGAAACCGCCCGACACACCGCTGCCGCGCGCGACCCCCGAACGCTCCCACGTCCGGACGCTGGTCGTCATCGGCGTGATCGCGGCCCTGGTCGCGGCCGGCTACCTGTGGCTGGCACGCCCGCGCCCCCGGGAGCCCGCCGCCCCGGTGGCGGCCGCCACGCTCACCCGCCCCACCGTCTCGGCCCGCCCTGCGGCGGCCTCCTCGGTGGTCGTGCACGTCCTCGGCAAGGTCAAGCACCCCGGCGTGATCACACTGCCGTCCGGGTCCCGCGTCGCCGAGGCCATCAAGGCGGCCGGCGGCGTCCGCGCCGACGCCGAGACCGGCACGCTCAACCTCGCCCGCAAGCTCGTCGACGGCGAGCAGATCCCGGTGGGCGTCCCCCGGCCACCGCAACCGGCCGCGTCCCCCGCGGCGTCCGGCGCGCCGCTCGACCTGAACACCGCCACCGCCGACCAGCTGGACGACCTCCCCGGCGTGGGCCCCGTCCTCGCCCAGCGCATCGTCGCCTACCGCACCGAACACGGCGGCTTCCGCTCGGTCGAGCAACTCCAGGAGGTCAGCGGCATCGGAGCCCGCCGCTTCGCCGACCTGAAACCCAAGGTCCGCGCATGATCCGCGACATCAGACTCCTGGCCCCCGCCCTCGCCACCTGGCTGACGGCCGCCACGACCCTCTCCTTCCCCCCACCCCTCACCTACACCCTCGCGGCAACCGCGGCCCTGACCTCCCTCTACCTACTGACCCGCCGCCGACCAGCCGCCCCGCACAACCGCCCCGGGGCGGGCGGGTGGCGGGTCGTGGTCGGGGTCGTGTTGGCGTGTGCGGCGGCGTCGGCGTGCGGGGTGGCGCTGCGGACGACCGCCGTCACCACCGGTCCCGTGCGCGACCTCGCCCGTGCGGGACGGTTCGCGGCGGCCGAGGCGGTGGTCACCGGCGACCCGCAGGCCAAGCCGGGCCACGGCCGGCGGATGGTCATCGTCCGGGCGCGGGCGGAGGCGGTGGAGCGCACGAAGGTCCGCGTTCCGGTGCTGCTCATCGCGGGCGACCCCGGCTGGCTGCGCCTCGTCCCCAGCCAGCGGGTGCGGCTGCGCGGCCGGTTCGCGCCGCCCGACCGGACGGGCCTGCTGGCCGCGGTCGTGATCGTCCGGGGGCCGCCGTCGGTCCTCGGCCCGCCGTCCGCACCGCAGCGCGCCGCCGAGCACGTGCGGGCCCGCCTGCGGGCCGCGGTCGACCGGCTGCCGCCCGACCGGCGCGGCGTGCTGCCCGGGATGGTCGTCGGCGACACCTCCCGCCTCGACCCCGCGCTGGCCGAGGAGTTCCGGACCGCCGGGCTCACCCACCTCCTGGTGGTCTCCGGCGCGAACCTGGCGATCGTCACCGGGGCGGTCCTCGGGCTGTGCCGCCTCGCCGGCCTCGGCCGCCGCCGCGCCCCGCCCGTGGCCGTCCTCGCGGTGCTGGCGTTCGTCGTCGTCGCGCGGCCGGAACCGAGCGTCCTGCGGGCGGCGCTCATGGGCGTGATCGGCCTGCTCGCGCTGCTCACCGGCCGGGAGCGCCACGGGCTCCCCGCGCTGGCCGCGGCCGTCCTCCTCCTCGTCCTGATCGACCCCGAACTCGCGCGCTCGTACGGCTTCGCGCTGTCGGTCCTCGCGACGGCCGGGCTGCTGGTCCTCGCACCGTCCTGGCGGGAGCGGCTCGCCCGCCGGCTGCCCGGCCCCGTCGCCGACGCCCTCGCGGTCACGGCCGCAGCCGAGGTCGCGGTGGCGCCCGTCCTGGTCATGCTCTCCGGCGAGGTGGGCGTCGTCTCCGTCGCCGCGAACCTGCTCGCGGCCCCCGCCGTGGCCCCCGCCACCCTCCTCGGCGCGCTCGCGGCCGTGACCGCGCCCGTCTCGGTGCCCCTCGCCCGGCTGATCGTGTGGCCCGCGGGCCTGGCCGTCGGCTGGATCATCTGGGTCGCCCGCACCGCCGCGGCGCTCCCGTACGCGACCATCCCCTGGACGGGCGGCGGCCTCGGCGCCCTGGCCCTGCTCGCGGCGGGCGCGGTCGCGCTCCTGATCCTGCGCGGCCGCCGCCTGCGCCTGCTCGCCGCGGCGGCCCTGACCGGCGTCCTGATCGCGGTCGTCGCCATCCGCGCCATCGCCCCCGGCTGGCCGCCGCCCGGCTGGCAGATGGTCGCCTGCGACGTGGGCCAGGGCGACGCCCTCGTCCTGTCCGCCGGCCCCGGCCAGGCAGTCATCGTGGACACCGGCCCAGAACCCGCCCCCGTCGACCGCTGCCTGCGGCGCCTCGGCATCGAGGACATCCCGCTCGTGATCCTCACCCACCCGCACGCCGACCACGTCAACGGCATGCCGGGCGTCCGCCACCGCCGCAGGGTCCACGAGGTGCTCACAACACCCCTCAGCCCGGGCCGCGAAGCGCGCTACACCACGGGCCTCACCACCCGCCACGCCGAACCGGGACAGCAGTGGCGCATCGGCGACCTGACCCTCTCGGTCCTGGCCCCGCTCAGCTCCGCCCACACCCTCTCCCCGAAGGACGACGGCACCGTGATCAACAACGCCAGCGTCGTCCTCGTCGCCCGAAGACCGGGCTTCAGCGCCCTCCTGGCCGGCGACATCGAAGTGGACGCGCAACGCGCGCTGGAGGCCGGCGTCCCCCGTGTCCAGGTCCTGAAGGTGCCGCACCACGGCTCCCGAAGCCAGGACCCCGGCTTCCTGGCCGCCGCCCACGCGTCCATCGCCCTGATCTCGGTCGGCGAGCACAACGACTACGGCCACCCGTCCGGGGCGACCCTGGGCCTCCTCCACCGCCTCCACACCCAGATCCACCGCACCGACCAGGAAGGAGACATAGCCATCGTCCGCACCGCGACCACCGTCACCGCCATCTCCCGCAATTGACCAGAGCCCGCCCCAGCCCCCACGCCCAACCCACCGCCCCTGAAACCCCAACCCGCCGCCCCTGAAACGCCAACCCGCGCGGACCTCGACCCCGCGCGGACCTCGTTCCCGCGCGGACCTCGTTCCCGCGCGGACCTCGTTCCCGCGCGGACCTCGGCCGTGTCCGAGGCCTGGCCTCGCCCGGAGCCTGGCTGTGTCCGGAGCTGGGCGTGTCGGGCGTCTGGGCGAGTTCTGGGCTCAGCCCGTCCGGAGCTTGGGCGTGTTTGAAGTTTGGGCGTGTTCGGGGCTTGGTCTTGCTCGGGGGCCGGCTGTGCTCGGAGGCTGGGCGTGTCCGGGGCTCAGCCCGTCCGGAGCTTGGGCGTGTTTGAAGTTTGGGCGTGTCCGGGGCCTGGCCTCGCTCGGGGGCCGGCTGTGCTCGGAGCTTGGGCGGGGCCGGAGCTTGGGGGCGGGTGGTTGGTGGGTGGCGCGGAGGGGGAGTGGGGCGTGGCATGCTGGCGGGGTGTCGGTTGAGCCCATTGTTCTGGTCGTCGGGGACGAAGAGTTGCTCGTGGAGCGGGCGATCGGGGATGTCGTCGCGTCCGTGCGGGCGGACGACCCGGATACCGAGGTCATCGATCTCGCTCCGGGCGGGCTGGAGCCCGGGCGGATCTCGGAGCTGACGTCGCCGTCGCTGTTCGGGGGCGGGAAGGTGCTGGTGATCCGGTCGGCGCAGGACCTGGGCAAGGACCTCACGGCCGAGGTGCTGAAGTACGCCAAGAACCCGGCGGACGAGGTCGTGCTCGTGGCCGTCCACCCCGGCGGGGCCAAGGGCAAGGCGCTGGTGGACGGGCTCACCAAGCTCAAGGCGCGCAAGGTGTCGTGCCCGAAGGTCGCCAAGGTCGGGGAACGCGTCGACTTCGTCAGGGCGGAGATCCGCCGGGCGGGCGGGAAGATCTCGGCGGACGGTGCGCGCGGGCTGATCGACGCGGTGGGGAACGATCTGCGCGAGCTGGCGGCGGCGTGCAGCCAGCTGGTGGCCGACACCGGGGGAAAGGTCGACGACGCGGCCGTCGCCCGCTACTACCGGGGGCGCGCCGAGGTCAGCGGGTTCACGGTGGCGGACAAGGCCATCGAGGGGCAGCTCGCCGAGGCGCTGGAGCAGCTCCGGTGGGCGCTCGCCACCGGGGTGGCGCCGGTGCTGATCGTCAGCGCGCTCGCTCAGGGCGTGCGGGGGCTGGCGAAGGTCGGCGGGGCGCCGCGCGGGGCGCGGGGCGCGGCACTGGCGAAGGAACTGGGCATGCCGCCGTGGAAGATCGACCGGGTGCAGCGGCAGCTGCGCGGCTGGTCCGGAGACGGCGTCGCGCGGGCGCTGGCCGCGGTGGCAACAGCGGACGAGCAGGTCAAGGGCGGCGCCGCCGACCCCGCGTACGCCCTGGAAAAGACCGTCGCCCAGATCGTCGCCGCCCGCGGCTGACCCCGAGGCTCGGCGGCCGGCTCACGAGGC
This sequence comes from Actinomadura sp. NAK00032, assembly GCF_013364275.1. NCBI lineage: Bacteria > Bacillati > Actinomycetota > Actinomycetes > Streptosporangiales > Thermomonosporaceae > Actinomadura > Actinomadura sp. NAK00032. Next base: position 2,898,682 of record NZ_CP054932.1, read on the forward strand.
GTGCGTCGGCTCAGGGGGTTTCGGCCTTGGCTTTCAGGCCGTGGGCTTCCATTGTTACGTAGCGGCGGGAGAGGCGGCCCAGTAGGAGGGCGAAGAGGGGGGCCAGGGGGCCTTTTTGGTCGAGGGTCAGGCGGACGGTGGCGCCGTTCGGGGCCGGAGTGATGTCGTGGACCGCGGTCGTGGTGACGCCGGGGGAACGGGACTCCCAGGTGAAGGTCTCGTTCTCGGTGAAGGCGGTGACGGTCCAGACGGCGGCGGGGATCTTCGGCTGCTGGACGCGGGCCCGGCTGGACAGGCCGAAGGGCCGGTCGAGGATCTCGACGCGGTCGATCGACGCGGTCATCTCGGGCCAGCGCTCGACGTCCTTCAGGAGGTTCCAGACGGTCTCGGGGGCGGCGGCGATGTCGACGGAGATCTCGAAGTGCACGGCGTGCTCCTCACGGCGGTGCGGACGGTGGCCAGCAGGTCGGTGACCAAGGGGTCGTCGGCGCGGTCCGGCAGATGCAGAGCGTAGTAGGGGACGGCGGGCAGGTCGATGATCTCGCGGGCGGTGAGGCCCGGCGGCGGGGGCACGCAGCCGTTCACCACGGCCAGGCCGATGCGCAGCGAGACGAAGTGCAGCATCAGCGGCCAGCCCTCGGCCTCGACGGCGAGCGTCCACGGGACGCCGGCGGCGCGCAGCGCGCGTTCGAGGGTGATGCGGTGCGGGCCGGCCGGGGGCGGGACGATGAGGTCGGCGCCCGCGAGGTCGGCGAGGGTGAGGCGCCCGAGCGCGGTGAGCGGGTGGTCGTCCGGCATGACCAGGATCTGCGGGTAGGACGCCAGTGGTTCGGTGCGCACGTCGGTCGGCAGGACGTCCAGGACGGCGACGCCCACGTCGGCGCGGCCGGTGCGGACGGCGGTGAGGGTGCGGGCGCGGTCGCCGTTGATCAGGCGGACCCCGGTGCGGACGGCGTCGCCGAGCAGGTACAGGTAGGCGCCCTCGCCGGCGGCCAGGGTCGGGAGGCGGGACGGGGCGGTGCCGTGGACGGCGTCGAGGAACGCCGACATGCGGGCGTCGAGGTCGCGGGCGAAGCGGGCGACCTGCTCGCCGGCGGGGGTGAGGGCGAGGCGGCGTCCGTGCCGGGTGTAGAGGGGGCGGCCGAGACTCTCGGACAGTTTCCGCACTTTGACGTGGAGGGCGGGCTGGGAGATGTGGAGTTCGTCGGCGGCGCGGGTGAAGTTGAGGTGGTCGGCGAAGACCGCGAAGGAGGCGAGCGCGTCGGTGGAGAGCCGACTCAGATCCATAGCCGGGAACTATAGCCGGGTGGGTCATTGATAGTTCTGCTTTAGGGGTGGGGCCCCGAGAGTTGAGGCATGGACATCGAACCTCGGCTCGGCGTTGATTTCGGCCGGGTCGTGCACGGGGGGCTGCGGGCGCCCGGCGACGACGACACCGCGTTCTTGGACGGCAGTTTCGAAGACGCTCTGGCATCACCGGCGACCGATGGCGTCTACGAGGTGCTGCCGGGGCTCATCGACGCCTTCGAAGGGCGCGCCTGGATCATCTCCAAGTGCGGTGAGCGCATCCAGAAACGGACACTGGCATGGCTCGACCACCATGACTTCTATGCCAGGACGGGTCTGCCGAAGGAGAACGTGCGCTTCTGCCGGAAGCGGGCGGACAAGGCAGGCCACTGCGCGGAACTCGGCATCACGCACATGATCGACGACCGGCTGGACGTGCACCGGGCCATTCGCGACATCGTCCCCCACCGGTATCTGTTCGGGGCGGAGAAAGGCCCGGAATGGGTGCGGCTCCTGCCCGACTGGGCGGCCGCGGAGATCATTCGCGCAGATATTCGGGCGGCACGGCCCCGGTCAGCCACACCCCGTTCGCGCTGACCCGGAACTCGTGCCCGTCCGCGGCCATCCGCCCGGACTCGACGACCAGGACGACGGGCCGGCCGCGGCGGGCGCCGACGCGCCGGGCCGTTTCGCGGTCGGGGGACAGGTGCACGGCGTGCCGGCCCATCGGCAGGAGCCCGTCGCGCAGGATCGCGGCGACGGACGTACTCACCGTGCCGTGGTAGAGGAACTCCGGCGGGGATACCGATGGCAGTTTCAGGTCGACCGGGACGGAATGGCCCTGGACGGCCCTGATCCGGTTTCCCTGCATTTCGTAGCGCTTCTTGTCGTTGACGCTCACGACATGTTCCAGTTCGGAACGCGTCAACGCGAAGCCGTGCCGGGACGCGGCGGCGAGGAGTTCGGTGACGTCCGCCCAGCCCTCGGGGTCGAGCGCGAGCCCGATCCGCTCCGGGCGGTGCCGCAGATGCTTGGCGAGATACTTGGAGACCTTCACCACGCGGCGTTCGTCCATGGGCCCGGACATGCGTCGGGGCCGGCGCGCGGAACGGCCGGCCCCTAGCGTGCGGTTCTACTTGGCCTGCAGGGCGGCGGCCTGCTTGGCGATCGCCGACTTGCGGTTGGCGGCCTGGTTCTTGTGGATGACGCCCTTGCTGACGGCCTTGTCGAGCTTGCGCGCGGCGCTGCGCTGCGCCTCGACGGCGGCGTCGGCGTTGCCGGCCTCGGCGGCCTCGCGGAACTTGCGGATCGCCGTCTTCAGCTCGGACTTGACGGCCTTGTTGCGCAGGCGGGCCTTCTCGTTCTGCTTGTTGCGCTTGATCTGGGACTTGATGTTAGCCACGTCGTAGTGCCTCAGCTTGGTTGCGATCCTGGCCTGCCACCGGCAGGTTCTGACGAGTGTCTGGACGGGGGCGGGACGGTGCCCCCGGGGCACGACGCTACGCCACACGCAGTCGCACAGCTTACCAATCACCGGGGCCCGCCCCAAACCGGGCCGTGCACGGAGCACCGCGCCCGGCATGGGACTATGGAAGCACACATATCCATGTCCACCTGTGAGTTTTGCGAACGGACCCCGGTGCCAGCGCCCCAGCCCGACAAGACCGATCCCGCGATCATCCGCAACTTCTGCATCATCGCGCACATCGACCATGGCAAGTCGACCCTCGCGGACCGGATGCTGCAGTTGACGGGTGTGGTCGAGGACCGCCAGATGCGCGCCCAGTACCTCGACCGCATGGACATCGAGCGCGAGCGCGGCATCACGATCAAGAGCCAGGCCGTCCGGCTGCCCTGGACGTCCGGCGGCGTCGACCACGTCCTCAACCTGATCGACACGCCCGGCCACGTCGACTTCTCCTACGAGGTGTCGCGGTCGCTGGCGGCGTGCGAGGGCGCGGTCCTGCTGGTGGACGCGGCGCAGGGCATCGAGGCGCAGACCCTCGCGAACCTGTACCTGGCGATCGAGGCCGACCTGCACCTGATCCCGGTGCTGAACAAGATCGACCTGCCCGCGGCGCAGCCGGACAAGTACGCCGAGGAGCTGGCCGGGATCATCGGCTGCGACCCGTCGGACGTGCTGCGCGTGTCGGGCAAGACCGGCGAGGGCGTCCGCGAGCTGCTCGACAAGATCGTCGCGGAGGTGCCGGCGCCGGTCGGCGACCCGGACGGGGCCGCCCGCGCGCTCATCTTCGACTCGGTGTACGACACCTACCGGGGCGTCGTCACCTATGTCCGGATCGTGGACGGGCACCTGTCCCGCCGCGAGAAGAGCCTGATGATGTCGACCGGGGCGGCGCACGAGACCCTGGAGGTCGGCGTGATCTCCCCGGAGCCGAAGCCCGTGCAGGGCCTCGGCGTCGGCGAGGTCGGCTACCTGATCACCGGGGTGAAGGACGTCCGGCAGGCGCGGGTCGGCGACACCGTGACCATCGCGTCCCGGCAGGCGGCCGAGCCGCTCGGCGGGTACCGCGACCCGAAGCCGATGGTGTTCTCCGGCCTGTACCCGGTGGACGGCGACCAGTACCCGGAGCTGCGCGACGCGCTCGACAAGCTGCGGCTGAACGACGCCGCGCTGGTCTACGAGCCGGAGACGTCGGCGGCGCTCGGGTTCGGGTTCCGCTGCGGCTTCCTCGGCCTGCTGCACATGGAGATCGTCCGCGAGCGGCTGGAGCGGGAGTTCAACCTCTCGCTGATCTCGACCGCGCCGAACGTCGTGTACCGGGTCGTCATGGAGGACGGGACGGAGCACACCGTCACCAACCCCAGCGAGTTCCCCGAGGGCAAGATCGGCTCCGTCCACGAGCCCGTGGTGAAGGCGACGCTGCTGTCCCCGTCCGAGCACATCGGCGCGATCATGGAGCTGTGCCAGGGCCGCCGCGGCGTGCTGCTCGGCATGGACTACCTCTCGGAGGACCGCGTCGAGATCCGCTACACGCTGCCCCTCGCCGAGATCATCTTCGACTTCTTCGACCAGCTGAAGTCGCGGACGCGCGGGTACGCCTCGCTCGACTACGAGCCCAGCGGCGAGCAGGAGTCCGACCTCGTGAAGGTCGACATCCTGCTGCAGGGCGAGTCGGTGGACGCGTTCAGCCAGATCGTCCACCGGGAGAAGTCCCGCGAGTACGGGCTGATGATGACCTCCAAGCTGAAGGAGCTCATCCCCCGGCAGCAGTACGAGGTGCCCATCCAGGCCGCGATCGGCGCCCGGATCATCGCCCGCGAGAACATCCGCGCCATCCGCAAGGACGTCCTCGCCAAGTGCTACGGCGGCGACATCTCCCGCAAGCGCAAGCTGCTGGAGAAGCAGAAGGAGGGCAAGAAGCGGATGAAGACCATCGGGCGGGTGGACGTCCCGCAGGAGGCCTTCGTCGCCGCCCTGTCCACCGGTGGCGGCGGCGACGCCGACAAGGGCAAGAAGTAGGAGCAGCCCCTACGTCAGGCCCGGCCTACTTCAGGATGGGCCACGCCACCACGACCGGGACGCGGCGGAACTCGCCGCGGTTCGCGGCGCGCCCCGCGTAGACGAGGTAGAACATCACGGCGGCCGTGAACAGCAGCGGCACCCAGATGAGGACGTCGACGGCCAGCGACAGCAGCCCGAAGACGAACCACACCGCGATCGCGGCGATGCCCATGTTGAGGCCCTGCGCGGCGTGCCGCCGCACGAACGGCGAACCGCCCTTGCCGAAGAAGACGATGGCCGGTGCGATGGCGCCGACGAGGAACTGGCCCACGTACGCCATGAGCGCCCACGTCCGGTCGTCGTCCCCGCCCGGCCCGTGGCCGCCGGGCATCTGCCCCGCCATCTGACCGGGCATCTGGACGGTGCCACCGCCCTGCTGGGGCTGCTGCCAGGCCGCGTTGGGCTGCTGTTGGGGCTGCTGTCCCTGCTGGGGTTGCTGCCACATGTTCCCTGGCTGCTGCCAGGGCGCCTGGGGCTGAGCCTGCTGCTGGGGCTGCTGCCAGCCCTGGCCGGGCTGCTGACCTTGACCGGGCGACGGGGGAGGCCCGTAGGCCATGGCGGACGTCCTCTCCATTAGTTCGCTGCGCGTTCGCGATGCGAAGGTGCGAAGCTGCGAGCCATTGCGCGAAGTGTATGACTCCTAGGACGCACGGTAAGTTCGAACCGGTTCCCCGGATCGCCCGGCCTGTGGCCGTTTCGCGCCACACGCCGGCACAGCCCGGCGTCAGGGACGCCACACGACGGCGGACGGGGCCGCCCGGGTGAGCGTGACCGAGCCCGTCCAGGCGATGGCCGACGGCTGCGGCAGGTACGCCTCGTCCAGGAAGAACCCCCGGTTGACGGACGTGACCGTCGCCGGTGCGCCGTTGTCGCCCCACCCGGTCGGCAGCCGCAGCGCCTCGACGCTCGCGATGTCGGCGGCCCGCGTCCCCGCGGGCAGTTCGACGGTGGTGGCGACGGCGCCGTCCCGGTCGATCGACCAGGTCGGCTCGCCGTGGTCGGACCGGTACAGCACGGACGGGTCGGCCTTCAGCCGGACGCCGAGCGCCACCCCGGGCACGGACCCGAACCCGGTCGCCGCGCCCGTCGTCTTGGCGAACTCGACGAACAGGTAGGAGCGCTGGTCGCCGACCTCCCGCGTCACGGGGTCGGACGGGTCCTCGATCTCGCCCTCCCGCACCATCTCCTGGGCCGCGACCCGGTACGTCCACGGCTCGCGGTCCATGACGGCCTCGCGGGCGCGTCCCTCCGGCCGCGTCCGGGACGCGTCGAGGAGGAAGCGCAGCGGCGGGTCCGGCGAGATCACGTCGCACATGTTGTTGTTCGACGTGCAGGTCTGCAGCACCGGGTGGTCGCCCTCGTAGCGGCCGGCGAACTTCAGCGTCAGGTGCAGGGGCGCCTGGTAGACGGCGGTGCCGTCGACCCGGTTCCCGGACGCGTCGACCTCGACGCGGTACACCCATTCGATGTCGGTGGTCCGCCCCCAGCGGGCCATCAGCGCGGGCGTGTCGGTGCCGCCGTCCTCGTTGCTCCACACCACCGAGTACTCGATGACGCGGTGCCCGGGGGTCGCGGCGGGCCGCGTCTCGTGCCAGGCGATCAGCGGGGTGTCGGTGGCCGCGTTCTGGTAGGGGTCGCCGAACGGCCAGCCGGTCCGGCCGACGACGGCGGGCGCGTGGCGCAGGGCGACCGCGTCCGCCTCCGGCATCCGGACGCGGGCCTGGCTCAGGGTGACGCGGCGGGCGGCGGGCGCGCTGCCCTTCGCGAAGCGCAGCGTCACCTCGTGGCGCCCCTTCCCGACATGCCCGAGGCCGAGGCTGCGGGGAACCGGGTCGGACGAGGGGACGACCAGGTCGGTCACATGGTGCCCGTCCACCGCGACCGACACCACGGCGGACTCGGCGCCCTCGCGGACCCACGAGACGCCCGGCGCGGACGCGGCGAAGGAGATGACGGCCTCCCCGTCCCGGTGGGCGGTGAACGTCAGCGTCCGGGCGGGGCCGCCGCGCTGGACGGTGAGGGTGCCGCCGGCGGCGTGGGCGGGAAGCGGAGCGAGGACGAGGGGAGCGCCGGCGAGGGCGGCGAGCACGGCATGACGCGCACGGCTTCTCATGATCGGGAAAGGTACGGCGCCGGGGTCGCGTTCCGGTGACGGCGCGGTCGCCCGCGGGTGTCGGCTCGGTGAGGCGTCAGGCGCGGCTGCGGTGCAGCGGCGCGAGCGCGGCGAGCGCGGCCGGCTCCTGCAGCGACACGGCCGTGAACCGCCCGGCCCCCTCGCCCTTCCCGCCGTGTGCGTCGGGCCCGTAGAGGGTCAGCCCCGACTCGGCCAGCCGGACGGCGCGGCCCCGCCGGACGACGTCGTGGCCCAGCTCCCGCAGCAGCGCGACCACGTCGCCGGCGGGCTCGTCGAGCAGGTCGACGCCGTCCAGCCGGAACCGCATCTCGGGGTTGCCGCTCCAGCCGGGCGAGCGCGTCCCGCAGATCTCGGCGAGCCGCTCCACGCCGTCCTCGCCCCGGTCGGTGGACAGCGCCAGCGTCCCGCGCCCCACCCGCACGCTGCGGTGGTCGGCCCACCCGCACAGCAGCGACGCCTTCGGCGGGCGGGTGCCGCAGTGCTCGGCGACGCCGGCGAGGGCCGTCCACGCGTCGGGGGCCAGGGTGGAGAACAGCAGGCTCGCGTCCGGCAGCAGCGCCCCGCGGCCCGGCTCCAGCGTGACGACGAACGGCGCCACCCGCCCCGGGAACCGCGCCGGGTCGGCCTCCCGGAGCGTGACGAGCCCCTCCCACTCCACCGGCTCGTCCACCGCGAACCAGGTGATCACGGCCTCCACGCCGAGGTCGCGGAACGTCGCGTCGGTCAGCCGCTCGGCGACCGCCTCGCGCAGCCCCTCCGCGGTCTCGGCGAGGCGGCGGCGCCACCACGGGGGCTCCGGCTCGGCGGACCCGCCCGTCGACCAGCGCGTCCCCGGCCCGGGCAGGCCGGACCGCCGCTCGCCGCCCGCGCCGTCGACCACCGTGCAGTGCCAGCCGTCCGGCCCGCCCTGCAGCAGCACCCGCGCCGGCGCCCGTCCCTGCTCGGTCGCACCCTCGTCCACCATCCCGTTGACACTATCCACCCAAGAGGGGCGGCATGCTGCATTCCGGCCGTCCGGCGCGTGGTTTCCGGACGACACGGCGGCGGTTGCTCGACCTGGGCCCGTATGTAGGTACGGTCAGAACAGCGGCCAGACGGTCTGACCCGACCTCCCGGAGGTAGCGTGACCCACCCCGAGCAGGTACTGCGTTCTGCGAAGGAACGGGAAACGGTGAACGGCGCCGTCCGCGCGCTGCGCTCCGCCGCCCCCGACGGCTGGGAGCGGCTCGACTTCGCGTTCCGCGCGACCGTCGGCATCGACAGCGCCTCGCTGGAGGTCGAGGACGCCGGCGGCGGCCGCCGTACCGCCGTCCCGCCCGGCCAGGCCATCGGCCGGATGGACGAGCTGCGCCGCGTGATGTACCGCGCCGGCAAGGGCGCCTGGTTCACCGCGCGCCTCCAGATCGAGCGCTCCGGCCGCTTCAGCGCCGAGTTCGACTACGACGGCGAACCGGACTTCACCCCGCCCCTCACCGCGTCCGCCTACGTCCAGGACCTCGACCGCTTCCCCCGCACGGACGCCCACATCCCAGACTGGCTCCGCGAAAAACTCGACGAGTCCTGAACGACCGCCTCCGCCGGGTCTGAGCAGGCGGCCGGGCGGGGCAGACTTGAAGGGTGCCCTCGACGCTTCCCGACGGAGACCCCGTACCGGCCGACGGCGCGCTGCCCGCCGGCGCGCTGAACGGCCTGGGGGACCGCCCGTTCGCCTTCTACGTCCATGTGCCCTTCTGCGTGACACGCTGCGGGTACTGCGACTTCAACACCTATACGGCGACGGAGCTGGGCCCGGGGGCGAGCCGTGACTCCTACGCCGACACCGCCATCAGCGAGGTGCGGATGGCCAGGCGCGTCCTGGGCGACGCCGACCTCCCCGTGGAGACGGTCTTCGTGGGCGGCGGCACACCGACGCTGCTCCCGCCGGGAGACCTGGGGCGCGTCCTCGACGCCATCGACGCCGAGTTCGGGCTCGCCAAGGGCGCGGAGGTCACCACCGAGGCGAACCCCGAGTCGGTGGACGAGTCCTACGTGGCCAAGCTCCGGGAGGCCGGGTTCACCCGCATCTCCTACGGCATGCAGAGCGCGCGCGAGCACGTCCTGGCCGTCCTGGAGCGCACGCACACTCCCGGCCGCGTCCCGCAGGTCGTCGACTGGACCCGCAAGGCGGGCTTCGAGCACATCAACCTCGACCTGATCTACGGCACCCCAGGCGAGACCGACGACGACTGGAGGGCCTCCCTGGAGGCGGCCCTCGCGTCCGAGCCCGACCACGTGTCGGCCTACGCGCTCATCGTCGAGGAGGGCACCCGCCTGGCCGCCCAGGTGCGGCGCGGGGAACTCAAGGCCCCCGATGACGACGCCATGGCCGACCGCTACCTCATCGCCGACGAGATGCTCAGCGGCCGCGGCCTGCACTGGTACGAGATCTCCAACTGGGCGTCCGACCCGGCCGCCGCCTGCCGCCACAACATGCTCTATTGGACGGGCGCCGACTGGTGGGGCGTCGGCCCAGGGGCGCACAGCCACGTCGGCGGAACCCGCTGGTGGAACGTCAAGCACCCCGCCGCCTACGCCTCCCGCCTGGCCGAGGGCACGACCCCCGCCCACGCCAGGGAGATCCTCACCGACGACGACCGCCACATCGAGCGCGTCATGCTGGAACTACGCCTGGCCCAGGGCTGCCCCACACCCCTCCTGGACGACAAGGCCACCCGCAGAGCAATCGACGAGGGCCTACTAGAACCGGCCCCCTACGAAGAGGGCCGAGCCGTCCTGACCCTAAAGGGCCGCCTCCTGGCCGACGCAGTAGTCCGAGACCTCACCTAAGAGCGACCTGCACTCACGAAATCGATCAGTTCCTCCACGCGGCCCAGCAGTGCGGGTTCCAGGTCGGTGTAGCTGCCGACCGAGTTCAGGATCCGCTTCCAGGCGGCGCCGGTGTCGTCGCCCCAGCCGAGTTCGGCGATGACGCCCTCCTTCCACGGGATGCCGCGGGGGATGCGTGGCCAGGCGCGGATGCCGACGGCGGCTGGCTTCACCGCCTCCCAGATGTCGATGAACGGGTGGCCGGTGATCAGGACGTGCGGGGACGACACCCGCGCGGCGATCCGGGACTCCTTGGACCCCTCCACCAGGTGGTCGACGAGGACGCCGAGGCGGCGGCCGGCGTCCGGGCCGAACTCCTCGACGATCGCGGGCAGGTCGTCCACGCCTTCGAGGTACTCCACGACGACGCCCTCGACGCGCAGGTCGTGGCCCCAGATCTTCTCGACCAGCTCGGCGTCGTGGACGCCCTCGACGTAGATGCGGCTCTGCTTGGCGACCTGGGCGCGCAGGCCCCGCACCGCGATCGAGCCGGACGCCGACCGCGCCTGCCCCCTGGGCGCCGCGGTGGGCCTGACCAGGGTGACCGGCTTGCCGTCGATCAGGAAGCCGGCCTTCGCCAGCGGGAACACGCGCCGCTTGCCGAACCGGTCCTCCAGCGTGACGCCGAACTTGTCGCAGCCGACCACCGCGCCGCAGAAGCCGCTGCCGGGGTCCTCGGCGACCAGCCCCGGCTCGGCCGGGACCTCCGGGATCTGCCCCTTGCGCGGCCTGCGCCAGTCGCCGGCCAGCACATCGTTTCCGTAGTCCTTACTGCGCACGGGTCCGCACATTAACCCGGCGGGGCGGCCGGGTGGCGTCGCCCCTCGTCCCTCGGCGTGGCGCCCGCGTCCGATACGGATAGGATCGCGCCGCCGTCCGGGGAGTGCGCGGGCACTCCGATCGGGGGTGCGGGGCCGTACAATTGGCACTCTAGAGTATGGAGTGCCAGCGGAACGGCCGACCGGACGAGGGAGGTGACGCCGTGCTGGACGACCGCAAGCTCGCCGTCCTGCGCGCCATCGTCGAGGACTTCGTCTCCACCAACGAGCCGGTGGGGTCGAAGGCCCTGGCGGACCGGCACAACCTCGGTGTGTCGCCCGCGACCATCCGCAACGACATGGCGGTGCTGGAGGAGCAGGGCTACATCACGCAGCCGCACACCAGCGCCGGGCGCGTGCCCACCGACAAGGGCTACCGGCTGTTCGTCGACCGGCTGTCGACGATCAAGCCGCTGTCGATCGCCGAGCGGCGCGCCATCGAGACGTTCCTGTCCGGCGCCTACGACCTCGACGACGTGGTCGGCCGCACGGTGCGGCTGCTCGCGCAGCTCACCCGGCAGGTCGCCGTCGTCCAGTACCCGTCGCTGACCCGCTCGTCGGTGCGGCACGTCGAGCTGGTCCCGGTCGCCGAGGGGCGGCTGCTGCTCGTCCTGATCACCGACACCGGGCGGGTGGAGCAGCGGGTCATCGAGACGCCCGCCGCGATCTCCGAGGAATCGATCGGGCACCTGCGGGCGTTGCTCAACACGTGCCTGGACGGGCTCGGCCTCGGCGACGTGCCGACGGCCGTCGCCGACCTGCCGGAGAAGGTGGGGCCGGACGAGCGGCCGGTCGCGGCGTCGGTGCTGTCGGTGCTGCTGGAGACGCTCGTCGACAAGCACGAGGAGAAGATCGTTTTCGCCGGGGCGGCCAACCTCGCCGCCGTCGACTTCTCGCAGAGCCTGCGGGAGGTCCTGGTGGCGCTGGAGGAGCAGGTGGTGCTGATGAGGCTGCTCGGCGAGACCGGCGACTCCTCTACAGTTACGGTGCGGATCGGCACCGAGAACCCCGACCTGGGGCTCCGATCGACCTCGGTGGTCGCCGCGGACTACGGGGTCGGCGACCTCACCTTGGCCAGGCTCGGAGTACTCGGGCCTACACGCATGGATTACCCCAGCACGATGGGAGCGGTACGGGCAGTGGCACGCTACGTGGGACAGATCCTGGCGGGGTCGTAAGGTGGCGAACGACTACTACGCGACCCTGGGGGTCCGGCGCGACGCGAGCGCCGACGAGGTGAAGAAGGCCTACCGCCGGCTGGCGCGGGAGCTTCACCCCGACGTCAACCCGGATCCGGAGACCCAGGAGAAGTTCAAGGAGATCACCCAGGCGTACGAGGTGCTCTCCGACCCCAAGAAGCGGGAGATGTACGACCTCGGCGCGGACCCGTTCGCGTCCGGGGCGGGCGCGGGGGCCGGCGGGTTCGGCGGGGCCGGGTTCCCCTTCAGCGACATCATGGACGCCTTCTTCGGGACGGCCACCGCGCGCGGCCCGCGGTCGCGGGCCCGGCGCGGCCGCAACGCGACGCTGCGGGTCGAGCTCGACCTCGCCGAGACGGCGTTCGGCACGACCCGCGAGCTGTCCATCGACACCGCGGTGGGCTGCGCCGCCTGCGACGGGTCGGGCTGCGCGCCCGGCACCCACCCGGAGACGTGCGAGACCTGCCACGGGCGCGGCGAGGTGCAGCAGGTCCAGCGCTCGTTCCTCGGCCAGGTCATGACGGCGCGGCCGTGCCCGGCGTGCGGCGGGTTCGGCTCGGTGATCCGCAACCCGTGCACCGAGTGCTCGGGCGACGGCCGGGTCCGCACCCGGCGCACCGTCAAGGTCAAGATCCCGGCCGGGGTGGAGAACGGCATCCACATCCAGCTCGCCGGCGAGGGCGAGGTCGGCCCGGGCGGCGGCCCGCCCGGCGACCTGTTCCTGGAGATCGTGGAGAAGCCGCACCCGATCTTCGAGCGGGAGGGCGACGACCTGCACTGCACGGTCGAGATCCCGATGACGGCGGCGGCGCTCGGTACCAGCGTCACCATCGAGACGCTGGACGACGCCGAGAGCGTCGACATCAAGCCCGGCACGCAGTCCGGGCAGGTGATCACGCTCTACAACCGGGGCGTCCGGCACCTCAACGAGAGCGGCCGCGGCGACCTGATGATCCACGTGAACGTGGAGACGCCGGGCCGGCTCGACGAGGAGCAGGAGGACCTGCTCCGCCGCCTGGCGGCCCTGCGCGGCGAGGAGCGCCCGCCCGGCAAGTTCGCCCCCGGTCAGCGCAACGGCGTGTTCTCCCGTATCAAGGACGTCTTCAACCAGCACTGAAGCGAGGTGGCGGCGGCCTACCGGGAGGGCCGCCGCGGCGGTTCCGAGCATTGAGAGGCCCACATGAGCCCGCCGGTGTTCCTCGCCGGGGCGGACGCGCTGGAGCGCGGCACGGTCGTCCTGGACGGCCCCGAAGGGCGGCACGCGGCGGCCGTGCGGCGGCTGCGGCCCGGTGAGCGGGTCGACCTGACCGACGGCGCCGGGCTGCTGGCCGAGTGCGTCGTCACCGCCGCCGACCGCGCGTCCCTCACCCTGGACGTGCTGGCCCGGCACCGGGAGCCGCCTCCCGCGCCGCGCATCGTGGTCGTCCAGGCGCTCCCGAAGGGCGACCGGGGCGAGCTGGCCGTGGAGACCATGACCGAGGTCGGCGTCGACGTGATCGTCCCGTGGGCGGCGGAGCGCTGCGTCACCCGGTGGCGCCCGGAGCGCCGCGAGAAGGCGCTCGGGCGCTGGCGCGCGACCGCCCGGGAGGCCGCCAAGCAGGCGCGGCGCGGCCGGCTGCCCGAGGTACCGGATCTCGCGTCCACCGAGGACGTCGCCGCGCGGATCGCCGCCGCGTCACTGGCGCTCGTCCTGCATGAGGAGGCCGAAGCGCCGCTGAGCGGGGTGCGAGTGCCCCCGGACGGCGACATCGTGCTGGTGGTGGGGCCCGAAGGCGGCATCACCGAGGCGGAGCTGGAGCGTTTCGCCGCGGCCGGCGGCAGCCCGGCGCGGCTCGGCCCGACCGTGCTGCGCACGTCGACGGCCGGGGTGGCGGCGGGCAGCGTGCTGCTCGCCGCCACCGGACGCTGGTAGGACGACCCGGCGGGCCCGTCAGGGCGTGGTCGCCGCGCCCTCCTCGGCCGTCCCCGCGGGGCTGCTCGTCGGCGCCTGCGTGGGCGCGTCGGTCGGCTTCTGCGTGGTCGGCGACGTGGTGGGGGTCGGCGGCGGCGCGGAGGTCGGCGCCTGCGTCGGCGTCTCGCTCGGGCACGGCGTGGTCTCCGGAGTCTGCGTGCCGGTCGCGCCCGGCGAGGCGGGCGCCGTGCCCGCCGGCGGCGGGATGCGGCACGACGACAGCCCCGGCGACGAGCTGGGACTGGTGGTCGACGAGGCGGACGGCGAACCCGACGAGGTGCTGCCCGCGGCGGGCGGCTCGGGGAACTCGGGGTTGCCCGGGGTGGCCGCGCGGTCGCCGTCGGTGTTGTTCTGCCCGCCGCCGGACGGCCCGCTGTTGCCGACGGACTGCTGGATGAGGTCGATGGTCTGCGGCGCCGTCACGCCGAGCCCGGCGATGACGACGGCGGCGGCGACGGCGAGCACGGGCCGCGCCCAGCCGACGGTGAACCGGTCCAACCCGAACCGGGCGGGTCCGAACCGCCCGAGACCGAACCGGCGGCTCTGGCCGTCGGCGACGCGGGCCCGGATGCGTTCCAGGCCGTCGCCCGCGGGGTTGACCGTATCCGCCTCCGCGTGCAGGGCGCGGCGGAGGATCTCGCCGTGCTCGTCGTGGGGGTCGGTGGTCATGTGAACTGCTCCAGGACGTTGCGTAGCGCGGTCATCCCGCGCGCCGTATGGCTCTTGACGGCGCCGCGGGAGATGCCCATCGCGTTGGCGATCTCCGCTTCGGACAGGTCCGCGTAGTAGCGGAGGACGAGCGCCTCCCGCTGGCGGGCGGGGAGCCGGGCGAGCGCGTCGATCACCGCCGAGCGCTCCAGCTCCCCGATGGCCCCGGCCTCCGCGCTCGGCGCGTCCGGCAGCCCCTTCGGGGCGTACTTCTCGACGACGGCGCGGTGCCGCAGCACCGATCGCGACCGGTTCACCACGGACTGGCGCAGGTAGGACAGGGCCTTGTCGGGGTCGCGCAGCCGCCGCCAGCCGCCGTGCATCGCGACGAAGGCGTCCTGGACGACCTCTTCGGCCGTCCCGGCGTCCCGTACGAGCATGGCCGCCAGGCGTACCAGCGAGCGGTAGTTGGCGCTGTAGAGCGCGGTCACCGCCTGATCGGCGTCCCAGGCGACGGCCACCGCCCCCGCCGTGCCCCTGGCCACGAGGGTCTCGGTCACGTCAGTTCGACGCGCGCCCTCCTCGCCCGGTTTACGAAAGGGCATGTCCTGATCTGCCTCGGTCACCTGTCCGCCGCCTTTGCCGGCCCCGGCCGTCCATTCGGACGGGCGCCCTCGGGGTGGCACGAATGGGGCGCGCCCGCCCGCCCGGAAGCGCGCCGCAATGCCTGCGGACCGGGGGGTACGCCTTGAGCTGACAACCTTAACCAGTGGCCGGTCGGAATGGTGACCGCAACCGGGAGGTCGGTCGCCGGAAAGCCTATCCGGCGCGGGGCGGCGCGGACCATGATCGCGCGGGTCTCGATAGGATTCCGGGGCGGTCACGGGCGCCGCGGCGAGGGGAGACAGATGACCGACTGCCTGTTCTGCAAGATCGTTTCCGGGGACGTGCCGGCCACGATCGTCCGCGAGTCGGCCGGGACGGTCGCGTTCCGCGACATCAACCCGCAGGCGCCGACCCACGTGCTGGTCATCCCGCGCGAGCACCACCCGACCGCGGGGGAGCTGGCCGCGTCCGACGCCGGACTGCTGGCCGAGGTCGTCCGGGAGGCGCACCAGGTCGCCGCCGACGAGGGCATCGCCGAGACCGGCTACCGGATCGTGTTCAACACCGGCGCCCAGGCCGGCCAGACCGTCTTCCACGTGCACGCCCACGTGCTGGGCGGACGTGGCCTCAACTGGCCGCCCGGCTGAGCGCGCCCGCACCCGCCCGCGCCGGGGCGGGCGTTACGCCACGCGAAAAACCCTTCGGTGCCGTGCCGGGGGTGCCCAGTACGATGGAACCGGCATACCTGGACACCCGGAGCAGACAGAAGGCAGGTCCGAAGGCCGCAAGGCCCGGCTGATGGTCGAATCAACTCACACGAGGGCAACCCGCACGGGGCGCGACGACCGCAACGGCTCGCGCGCGCAGATCAAGATCGTGGTGCCGGACGACCATTCGATGGTGAGCCTGCTCGGCTCCCGGGATGAGCTGCTCCACGCGATCGAGCAGGCGTTCGGCAGCGCCATCGACATCCACGTCCGCGGCAACGAGATCACCGTGACCGGGTCCGGCGACGACACCGACCTGGTGTCCCGGCTGTTCACCGAGATGCTCGAACTGCTGAAGGGGGGCACGCAGCTCACCCCCGACGCCGTCGAGCGCAGCCTGGCGATGCTGCGCGGCGAGAGCGGCGCCCGCCCGGCGGAGGTGCTGACCCTGGACGTGCTGTCCAGCCGGGGCCGCACGATCCGCCCGAAGACGCTGAACCAGCGGCGCTACGTCGACGCGATCGACAGGCACACGATCGTGTTCGGGATCGGCCCCGCCGGCACCGGCAAGACGTACCTGGCGATGGCCAAGGCCGTCCGCGCGCTGCAGGACAAGCAGGTCAACCGGATCATCCTGACGCGTCCCGCGGTCGAGGCGGGGGAGCGGCTCGGCTTCCTGCCGGGAACGCTCTACGAGAAGATCGACCCGTACCTGCGGCCGCTGTACGACGCGCTGCACGACATGGTCGACCCCGACTCGATCCCGCGCCTGATGGCCGCCGGCACCATCGAGGTCGCGCCGCTGGCGTACATGCGCGGGCGGACGCTGAACGACTCGTTCATCATCCTGGACGAGGCGCAGAACACCTCGCCCGAGCAGATGAAGATGTTCCTCACCCGGCTCGGGTTCGGCTCGAAGGTCGTGGTGACCGGCGACGTCACGCAGGTCGACCTGCCGAGCGGGCAGACCAGCGGCCTGCGCGTCGTGCAGGACATCCTGGAGGGCGTCGAGGACATCGACTTCTGCCGGCTCGACAGCCGCGACGTCGTCCGGCACAAGCTCGTCACCGACATCGTCGACGCCTACAACCGCTGGGACGAGGAGCGCGTGCCGGCGGCCGGGCAGGGGCAGGGCGGGCGCGGCGGCCCCCGCAAGCGGGGGCGGCAGTGAGCATCGAGGTGCTGAACGAGTCGGGCGTGCCCGTCGACGAGCAGGCGCTCGCCGCGCTGTCGCGGCACGTCCTGGACGGCATGCGCGTCCACCCGCTGGCCGAGCTGTCGGTGCTGCTGGTCGACGAGGCCGCGATGACCGAGCTGCACGTGAAGTGGATGGACGAGCCCGGCCCGACCGACGTGCTGTCCTTCCCGATGGACGAGCTGCGCCCCGGCCACATGTCCGGCGGCGCCGACGAGGACGGCGAGACCGATCCCGGGCTGCTCGGCGACGTCGTCCTGTGCCCGTCGGTGGCGGAGCGGCAGGCGCGGGAGGCCGGGCACAGCACCGAGGCGGAGCTGGAGCTGCTGTGCGCGCACGGCATCCTGCACCTCCTCGGCTACGACCACGCCGAGCCGGAGGAGCACAAGGAGATGTTCGGCCTGCAGGCCGAGCTCCTGGCCTCCTGGCGGGAGGAACGCGGCGGCTGATGAGCACCGCGCAGGCGTGGCTGTCCGCCCTGGCGGTGGGCCTGGTCTTCATGGCGGGCCTGCTGGCCGGCACCGAGACGGCGCTCGCCCGCGTGTCCCGGGTCACCGTGGACGAGGCGCTCCGCGAGGGGCGGCGCGGTGCCAAGCGGCTCGCCGAGGTCGTCGCCGACCCGGCGCGCTACGTGAACATGGTGCTGCTGCTGCGGATCGGCTGCGAGCTGGTCGCCACCGTGATCGTGGCGGACCTGTGCATCTCCTGGCTGGACGAGACGTGGCGCGCCTACGTCACGGCCGCCGCGGTGATGATCCTGATCAGCTACGTGGTGATCGGGGTGGGGCCGCGCACGCTCGGCATCCAGCACGCCGACCGGATCGCGCTGGCGGGCGCCGCGGTGATCCACCCGGTCACCCGGGTGTTCGGGCCGCTGCCCCGGCTGCTGATCCTGCTCGGCAACGCGCTGACGCCCGGCAAGGGGTTCCGGGAGGGCCCGTTCGCGTCGGAGGCGGAGCTGCGCGACCTCGTCGACCTGGCCGAGCAGCGGGAGCTGATCGAGCCGGTCGAGCGGGAGATGATCCACTCGGTGTTCGAGCTGGGCGACACCCTCGTGCGCGAGGTGATGGTGCCGCGCACCGACATCGTGTTCATCGAGCGGACGAAGACGCTGCGGCAGGCGATGTCGCTCGCGCTGCGCAGCGGCTTCTCCCGCATCCCGGTCGTCGGCGAGAACGAGGACGACGTCGTCGGCATCGCCTACCTCAAGGACGTCGCCCGCCGCAGCCAGGAGCACCGCGCGGGCGAGTCGACCGAGACGGTCGACTCCGTCATGCGCCCGGCCACCTACGTGCCCGACAGCAAGCCGATCGACGAGCTGCTGCGCGAGATGCAGGCCCGCCGGATCCACGTCGCGATCGTCATCGACGAGTACGGCGGCACCGCGGGCCTGGTCACCATCGAGGACATCCTGGAGGAGATCGTCGGCGAGATCACCGACGAGTACGACCGGGAGATCCCGCCGGTGACCTGGCTGCCGGACGGCGCCGCCCGGGTCACCGCCCGGCTCCCCGTCGAGGACCTCGCCGAGCTGTTCGGCGTGGAGCTGGACGGCGAGGACGTCGAGACGGTCGGCGGGCTGCTCGCCCACGCCCTGGGCCGCGTCCCGATCGAGGGCTCCACGGCGGAGGTCGGCCCCGCCGACGGCGGGCCCGTCCTGTCGCTCAAGGCGGAGACGATCGCGGGCCGCCGCAACCGGATCGGCACGGTGCTGGTGCACCGGCTCGGCGCGACCGCCGCCGACGCGGCCGAGGCCGACGATCCGGGCCGGTCCCGCTAGCGCCGCTCCCGCCGGCGCCGCTCCCGCCGGCGCCGCTCCCGCGCGTCAGCCGAGGGTGGTGCGCAGCGTCCCGTCGGGGCCCGCGACGAGGACGGGCGCCTTGGCGCCGAGGTCGCGGACGGCGGCGACGTCGGCCGCGTCCGGGGCGTCGGCGGCGGTGACGACGGCGGCGGCCTCCAGGTCCTCGGCGCCGCTGGAGACGGCCATCGCGACGGCGACCTTGAGGGCCGAGAGCGTCAGGGACGGCAGGTCCACGCTCGTGGCGGCGTAGGTGCGGCCGGTCTCGTCGCGCACGGCGGCGCCCTCGGCGGCGCCGGTGCGGGCCCGCGCCGACCGGGCCAGGGTGATGATCTTGGCGTCCTCGGGGTTCAGCTCGCTCACGCCGCCAAGCGTACGGGGTCGCCCGCAAGTCACCGGCAAGTGGGCGGCAAGAGCGCCGCGCGATCCTCAGGCGGTCAGAGTTAGCCGTTTTCTGGGGGAAAGTGATGTCCCGTCTGCTCTACCGCCTGGGGAGGGCCGCGGCGCTGCGGCCCTGGCGGTTCATCGTCGTGTGGCTGGCGCTCATCGCGGCGGTGGGCGGTCTCGCGGGCGTCGCCGGGGGAGCGCTGCAGGACGACTACACGCTGTCCGGGACGGGCTCGCAGCAGGCCACCGACCTGCTGCGGGACCGGTTCCCCGCCGTGGCGGGCGCCGACGCGCGGGTGGTCGTGCACGCGAAGTCGGGGAAGGTCGACCAGGCGAAGCTCGACGCGGCGGCGGCCGAGCTGGGCCGGCTGCCGCACGTCAGCGCGGTCGCCCCGGCGCGGCCGAGCGCGGACGGCGCGACGGCGCTGCTGACCGTCCGCTACTCGGTGCCCGTCACCGACCTGGCGCCCGGCGAGACGCTCGACCTGCTGCGGTCGGCGACCGGCGGCCTGGACGCGGCCGGGTACCAGGTGGAGTTCGGCGGCCAGGTCCCCGAGAACGTGACGGCGCCCAGCGGCGTCGCCGAGGCGGTCGGGGTCGTGGCGGCGCTGGTGATCCTGCTGCTGGCGTTCGGGTCGGTGGTGGCGGCGGGGATGCCGCTGGTGGTGGCGCTGGCCGGGCTCGGTGTTGGCGTGTCCGGGATCACGCTGGTGGCGGCACTCACGAACGTCGCGACCACCGCGCCGACGGTGGCGAGCATGGTCGGGCTCGGCGTCGGCATCGACTACGCCCTGTTCATCCTCACCCGCCACCGCGAGGGCCTCGCGGCCGGGCTGGAGGTGCCGGAGGCGGCGGGCCGGGCCATCGCGACCGCGGGCCTGTCGGTCCTGTTCGCCGGGTTCACCGTGCTGCTGGCGCTGTGCGGGCTCGTGCTGTCGCGCATCCCGGTCTTCATGACCATGGGCTTCACCACCGGGCTCGTCGTCGCGGCGACCGTGCTGAGCGCGGTCACCCTGCTGCCCGCCGTCCTGGGGCTCGCGGGCCGCCGGGTGCTGCGCCGCCGCGACCGCGCCGCCGGCGCGAAGATCACGGTCGAGTCGCCGCGGGTGCGGCGCTGGGCCGGGCACGTCGGGCGGCACCCGTGGCCGTGGCTGCTCGCCGCGGCGGTGGTGATGCTCAGCCTGGCCGCCCCCGCGCTCGGCATGCGGACCTGGCCGACCGACGCCAGCAGCGAGCCGTCGTCCAACACCGTCCGGCAGGCCTACGACCTGGTCGCGGACGCCTACGGGCCCGGCGCCAACGGGCCGCTGCTCGTCGCCGTCGACCTGGAGCGGACCGACCCGGGCGCGCTGCCGGGGCTGGGGGAGCGGCTGGCCCGCACCGAGGGCGTCGCGGCCGTCGCGCCGCCGCGGCTGTCCCCGCGCCGCGACGCCGCGATGATCATGGTGACGCCGGAGTACGGCCCGCAGGACGAGCGGGTGACCGGCCTCGTCGACCGGATCCGCGCGGACGCGCTGCCGGCCGGCACGGAGATCACCGGGCTGACCGCCGTGTACGTCGACCTGTCCCGGACGCTGTCGGACCGGCTGTGGCCGGTGATCGGCGTCGTCGTCGCCACGTCCTTCGTCATGCTGCTGATCGTCTTCCGGTCGGTGCTGGTGCCGCTGAAGGCCGCCGTGATGAACCTGCTGTCGATCGGCGCCGCGTACGGGGTGCTGACGGCGGTGTTCCAGTGGGGCTGGGGCACCGGCCTGCTCGGGCTGCCGCACAGCGTCCCGGTGTCGTCGTTCATCGTGCTGCTGATGTTCGCGGTCCTGTTCGGGGTGTCGATGGACTATGAGGTGTTCCTGCTGTCGCGGATCCGGGAGGAGTGGCTCGCGCACGGCGACGCCCGCGCCTCGGTCACCACCGGGCTCGCCGCGACCGGCCGGGTCATCACCAGCGCGGCGCTGATCATGGTGGCGGTGTTCCTCGGCTTCGCCGCCGACCCCGGCCTGATCGTCAAGCAGATGGGGGTGGGGCTCGCGGTCGCGGTGACGCTGGACGCGACCGTCGTCCGGCTGGTGCTGGTGCCCGCCGCGATGTCGCTGCTCGGCCGGGCGAACTGGTGGCTGCCGGGGCCGCTCGGCCGGGTCCTGCCGCGCATCGACGTGCACGGCGGCGCCGAGCCCGCCGGGCCGGCCGAACGGGAGCCCGAACCCAGCCGCGCGTAACCGGGGGAGTGATCACGATGGGTGGACATGTCCCGGTTAGGCTGATCGGGACATGTCGCCTGTCGTACGCGTGCTCGGAGCCTTCGGCGCGGAGGTGGCGGGAGCGCCCGCCGACCTCGGCGGGCCCCGGCAGCGCTCCGTGCTCGCCCGGCTCGTCGCCGCGCGCGGCCGGATGGTGCCCGCCGACCGGCTCGTCGAGGACCTGTGGGCCGCCGCGCCCCCGCCCCGCGCCGCCGCCGGCCTCCAGTCGTTCGTGTCGCACCTGCGCCGCGCCCTGGAACCGGACCGGCCGCCCCGCACGCCCGCGCGGATCCTCACCACCGAGCCGCCCGGGTACGCGCTCCGGCTGCCGGACGGCGCCGTCGACGCCTGGCGGTTCGACGCGCTGATCGACGTGTCCGCCGAGCTGCTGGACACCGACCCGGCGGAGGCGCGCCGCAGCGCCGCGGCCGCCCTCGCCGAGTGGCGCGGCCCCGCCTACGCGGAGTTCGCCGGGCTGCCGTGGGCCGCCGCCGAGGCCGCCCGGCTGGAGGAGCGCCGCCGCATCGCCGTGGAGCGCCGCGCCGAGGCCGCGCTCCGGCTCGGGGCCGCCGCCGAGGCCGTCCCCGACCTGGAGGCGCACGCCGCCGCCGACCCGCTGCGCGAGGAGGCGTGGCGGCTGCTCGCCCTCGCCCTCTACCGCGCCGGGCGCCAGGGCGACGCCCTCGCCGCCCTCCGCCGGGCCCGCGCCGCCCTGACCGAGGAACTCGGCGTCGACCCCGGCCCCGCGCTGCGCCGCCTCGAAGCCGACATCCTGGCGCAGGCGCCCGCGCTGGGGGAGCCGGCGCCCGCGCGCCCGGTGCTGCGGGTCGCGCCGCCGCCCCCGGCCGAGCACCCGGACTTCGTCGGGCGCGTCCGGGAACTCGCGAGGCTGGAGGGCGCGGCCGGCGCCGCCGAGACCGGGCGGGGCGGCGTCGTCCTCGTCGGCGGCGACGCGGGCATGGGCAAGACGGCGCTCGCCGAGCGGTTCGCGGCCGGGCTCGCCGAGCGGGGCTGGACGTGCGCGTGGGGCCGGGCGCCCGAGACCGGCGGCGCCCCCGCCGCCTGGCCCTGGGCCGAGCTGCTGCGCGGCCTGGCCGCCGCCGCGCCGCCCGCCGAAGGGCTGGTCGACCGGCTGGGCCCGCTGCTGGACGACGCCGCCACCGGGCGCGGCGACGCCGACGTGAGCATGGGCCGGTTCCGGCTCCACCTGGCCGTCGGCGACTACCTCGCCGGGCTCGCCGGCGCGGCACCGCTGCTGCTCGTCCTGGACGACCTCCACTGGGCGGACGAGGAGACCCTCGCCCTGCTCGTCCGGCTCGCCGGGGGGCTCCGCGACCGGCCCGTCCTGCTGCTGGCCACGTTCCGGCCGACGGAGGTCGCCGACGGGCTCGCCGGCGCGCTGGCCGCCCTCGCCCGGCACGAGCCGGCCCGGATCGACCTCGCCGGCCTGTCGCCGGACGAGACCGCCGCACTCGTCCGCGGCGTCTGCGCCACCCGGCTGGACGACGCGGAGGTCACCGCGATCGCCGAGCGGACCGGCGGCAACCCGTTCTTCACCCGCGAGACCGCCCGGCTGCTGGACGCCGAGGGCCTGCCCGCCGCCACCCGCCGGGTGCCCGCCGGGGTCGGCGACGTGCTGCGCCGCCGGATCGCCCGGCTGCCGGAACCGGCCCGTGCCGTGCTGCGCGACGCCGCCGTCCTCGGCCGGGACGCCGACCTGCGCGTCCTGTCCGACCTCGCGGGGGACGACGACACGGTCGTCGACGCCGTCGAGGCGGGCCTGGCCAGCGGCCTGGTCGTCGAGCCGGCGCCCGGCCGGATGCGGTTCGCGCACGCGCTCGTCCGCGACACCCTCTACGCCGGGCTGTCGCAGGCCCGCCGCGTCCGGCTGCACGGCCGCGTCGCCGCCGCCCTCGAACGGCACACGCCCGACGAGGCCGCCGCGATCGCGCACCACTACCTGGAGTCGGGCACCGACCCGGCGAAGGCCGTCCGGTACGCGTGCCGCGCCGCCGAGGCGGCCGAGGCCCGCTTCGCGCACGGCGCCGCCGCCGACCTGTGGGCCCGCGCCGTCGCGGCGCTGCGCGCGCAGGGGCCCGCCGCGACCGGCGAGCGGCTGGCGGCGGAGGCCGCCGCGATCCGCGCCGGCGCGCTGTCCGGGCAGGTCGTCGCCGCGCGCGACCGGCGGCTGGCCGCCATCGCCGACGCCCGCGCGTTCGGCGACGTCCGGCTGCTGGCCCGGATCATCACGAGCTTCGACGTCCCGACCCTGTGGACGAGCCGCGAGTACGGGACCGTCGACCGCGCCGTGGTCGAGGCGGCCGGCGAGGCCCTCGACCGGCTCCCCGGCGATGAGCCGCAACTGCGCGTCCGGCTGCTGACCACGCTCGCGATGGAGCTGGAGGGCGAGCAGGACGACCGCGGGCTCACCGCGTCCGAGGAGGCGATCGCCGCGGCCCGCGGGCTCGGCGTCCCGGAACTGCTCGCCGCCGCGCTCAACGGCGGCTACGTCAACGGCTACCGCACCGCCGACGGCCTCGCCCGCCGCCAGCGGATCGCCGCCGAGCTGCTCGACCTCGCCGCCGGGCACGACCTCGGCACCTACCGCGTCCTCGCGCACCTGCAGCTCCAGCAGTGCGCCGTCGCCGCCCTCGACCTGCCCACCGCGCACCGGCACCTGGCGGAGGGCCGGCGGCTCGCCGACCAGTACGGGCTGCCGCTGCTCGCGCAGATCGCCGGCTGGTACGCCGGGCTCGTGCACGCCTTCGCCGCCCGGTTCGACGCGGCCGAGCGCACCTACGAGGAGGTCGGCGGCGCCATCGGCCGGACCGGCATCTGGTTCAGCGAGCGCGGCATGGTCTTCGTCGGGCTGTTCTGCCTGCGGCTCTGCCAGGGCCGCGAGGGCGAGCTGGTGGACGGCGCCGCCTGGCTGCACCGGCAGTGGGGCCACGTCGAGGCCACCGCCGACCTGTACGCCCTCGCCCTCGCCGCCGCCGGCCGCACCGCGGACGCGCGGCGGGCCGCCGCGGGCGCGGGGCCCGTCCGGCTCGACTACTTCTTCGACCTCACCATGGCGATCCGGGCGCTGCGCGCGATGGCGCTCGGCGACCGCGACCTGGCGGAGCGGGCCTACGCGGCGCTGCTGCCCTACGCGGAGCACGTCAGCGGCGGCGCCACCGCCGCCGCCACGATCGGCCCCGTCGCGCAGATCCTCGGCGACCTCGCGCTGTTCCTGGAGCGCCCCGCCGAGACGGCCGCCGCCCACTACCGCAAGGCCGCCGAGGTCGCCGACCGCCTCGGCGCCGCCCAGTGGACCGACAAGGCCCGCACCGCCCTCACCCGGCTCGGCAACCCCGCCGCCTGACGGCACGTGCCGCCCGCCCCGCCGGGTGGGCGACAATTGAGGGATGACCAGTGTGGGAAACGGGGCGCCCGAGGGGCACCGGGCGGGGTTCGCGTGCTTCATCGGGCGGCCGAACGTGGGCAAGTCGACCCTGATGAACGCCCTCGTCGGGACCAAGGTCGCGATCACCAGCAGCCGCCCGCAGACGACGCGGCGGGCCATCCGGGGGATCGTGCACCGGCCGGACGCGCAGCTGGTCGTCGTCGACACGCCCGGCCTGCACAAGCCGCGGACGCTGCTCGGGGAGCGGCTGGACAGCCTCGTCCGGTCCACGCTGACCGAGGTGGACGCGATCGGGTTCTGCGTTCCCGCCGACCAGCCCGTCGGGCCCGGCGACAAGTACATCGCCCGCGAGCTGGCGGGCGTGAAGAAGACGCCCGTGGTGGCGATCGTCACGAAGACGGACCTGGCCTCGCCCGAGCAGGTCGCCGAGCAGCTCCTCGCGGTCGGCCGCCTCGGCGAGTTCGCCGACATCGTGCCGTGCTCGGCCGCGGACGGCTTCCAGGTCGGCCTCGTCGGCGACCTGCTGATCTCCCACCTGCCGGAGGGCATGCCGCTCTACCCGGAGGGCGACCTCACCGACGAGCCCGAGCAGGTTCTGATCAGCGAGCTGATCCGGGAGGCGGCGCTGGAGGGCGTCCGCGACGAGCTGCCCCACTCGATCGCCGTGGTGGTGGACGAGATGGCGCCGCGCGAGGGCCGCGCCGACCTCGTCGACGTCTACGCGCACCTGTACGTCGAGCGGTCCAGCCAGAAGGGCATCATCATCGGCCACAAGGGCGCCCGGCTCCGCGAGGTCGGCGCGGCGGCGCGCCGGCAGATCGAGGCGCTGCTCGGCACCAAGGTCTTCCTCGACCTGCGCGTCAGCGTCCTGAAGGACTGGCAGCGCGACCCCAAGCAGCTCCGCAGGCTGGGCTTCTACGACTGATCTTTTTGGGGGCCGGGCTCGGGGGCTTGCTCGGGCGCGTCGTGGTGGCGGCCCCAGGCCTGGTCCTCGTCGGGCCAGGCGGCGCCCTCGCCCGGCTGGTCGGGGTAGGCGCCCGGCTGGTCGGGGTAGGCGAACTGCGGCTGGTACTGCTCCTGCGGCTGGTACCGGTAGTCGTACGCGTCCGCGTTCTGGGAGCGCGCCACGCGCGCGCCGATGGGGCGGGCGAGGCTGAAGCCGACCACGAACAGGGACGCCACGACCGCGAGGTACCAGCCGTAGCGGACGGTGATCTGGTAGCCGAGGTCCAGGCCGGTCTCGGGGAGGTCGTCGCGGACGTCCCCGAGCCGCAGCACGAAGATGCCGCACACCAGCAGGGCGAGCGTGCCGGGGACGGCGGCGAGCCCGCCGATCCGCGCGTCCCGGCCGATCAGGTCCCAGCAGGCGAGCGCGATCGCGATGACCGCCAGCACCGGGACGGCGAGGACCATGTCGTCGGCGTCGATGCCGGCCACGCTGCCGAGGTCGCGGCTGAGCGTGCGGCCGAACAGCTCGACGGCGACCGCGGCGTGCGCCCACGGCAGGAACGCCGACACCAGCAGCGCCGACGCGGCGGCGATCAGGGCGATGATCCACAGGGCGCCGCCGCGCGCCGTGGCGGGCTCCGGGGCGCCGTACGCGTCCGGGGCGGGCTCGCCCGCGGGCGGCGGGTAGCCGTCGACGGGCGGCAGGAAGGACGGGCGCGGCTGCGAGCGGCCCGCGTCGGAACCCAGGTCACCGGTCATGGACCCAGCGTAAGGGCAGGGGCCGCCTGGACCGGGACGGCCACGGCGGCGGCGCCGGGTCGGTACTTTGGACGGAGTCCGTTATGGGAGGAGATCCCCGGTGTTGCTCGTTTTCGGGCTGACGGCGGTGTTCCGTACCGTCAGCGAGGGGACGTTCCACTGCCCGCAGTGCGGCGGTGACCGCGCCTACCGCAGGCGCGCCGGGCGCCGCTGGCTCTCGGTGTTCTTCGTCCCGACGGTGCCGCTGTGGCGGCTGTCCCACACGGTTGAGTGCCGCACCTGCAAGGGCCGGTTCCCGGTCATGGCGCTGCGCACGCCGACGGCGCGGCAGCTGGGGGAGACCCTGGCCGCGGGCATGCGGGCGGCCGCCGCGCTGGTGCTGCGGGCCGGCGACCCGTCCGCCCCCGCGGCCCGCGCCCGCGCGATCGCCACCGTCACCGGGTACGGCGAGCCCGACTACGACACCGCCGCCGTCGACGCCGACCTCGCGCTGCGCCGCACGTTCCTGCAGCGGGAGGTCGTGCACGCCGGCGCCCAGCTCGCGGTGGAGGCCAAGGAGTGGTTCCTCGCGCAGGCCGTCCGGATCGGGCTGGCGGACGGGCCGCTCGGCGACGGCGAGCGGCAGGCCCTGCACGGCATCGCCGACCTGCTCGGCATGTCCCCCGCGTACGCGCTGGGCGTGATCGTGACCACCGAGGGGGCGGCGCGCTGACATGGCCCCCGCCGGAAGGGCGCTGGTCCGGGCTCCCGGGCCGCGGGTCGCCGAGGGCATCGTCACCCATGCCGCCCGCCGCCCGGTGGACACCGCGCTCGCGGCGCGCCAGCACGCGGCCTACGTCGCGGCGCTGCGGTCGGCCGGCTGGTCGGTGCGGGCCGTGCCGCCCGCCGACGACCAGCCCGACGCCGTGTTCGTCGAGGACGCCCTGGTCGTCGCCGGCGACCTGGCGATCGTGTGCCGGTCGGGCGCGGAGCGCCGCCGGGGCGAGCTCGCGGGCGCCGAGCGGGCGGCGCGCGAGCTGGGCCTGCGGATCGAGCGGATCGAGCCGCCGGGCACCCTGGACGGCGGCGACGTGCTGAGCGTCGGCGGCACCGTCTACGTGGGCCGCGGCTCCCGCACCAACGAGGAGGGCATCTGCGCGCTGGCGCGGCTGCTGGGCGGGCGGCGGGTCGTGCCGGTGGACACCCGCGGCTGCCTGCACCTGAAGTCGGCGATGACCGCGCTGCCGGACGGCGGCCTGATCGGCCGGCCGGAGCTGGTGGACACCTCGGCGCTGCCGAGCCTGCGCGTCGCGCCCGAGCCGGCGGGCGCCCACGTGGTGCGGCTCGGGCCCGACCACGTCCTGATGGCGGCCTCGGCGCCGCGCACGGCGGCGCAGCTGGCGGCGGACGGGCTGCGCGTCACCCGGGTGGACATCAGCGAGTTCGAGGCCCTCGACGGCTGTGTGACCTGCCTGTCCGTGCTCGTCCCCTGACCGTCCGGCGGGAATGCCCCGCGCGCCGGGCGGCGTTGCGATGAGACGGAGGAGGCCGCTGTTGTCTCAACATGCGGACCTGGGTTTCCGCAACCCGGATGGCATCTGTTAACTTGGCGAGCGTGTTGCGTGAGCTGCTCCTCCTTAGCGGCCGCAGCGGGGGCCTGTAAGACAGGTCGGCTCCCTCGCTGCGGGACTTTGACGTGGACGTCGGCCGCGAGGTTCGAGCAGAGAGATCTCAACGGATGTATCCGCAACAGCAGTCCTCCGGTATGCCCTTCGAGCGCTACCGCCCCTTCGCCCCGGTCAGGCTGGCCGACCGCACCTGGCCCGGCGCCGTCATCGCCGAGGCGCCGCGCTGGTGCGCCGTCGACCTGCGGGACGGCAACCAGGCGCTGATCGACCCGATGGACGCCCACCGCAAGCTCAAGATGTTCGAGCTGCTGGTACGGATGGGCTACAAGGAGATCGAGGTCGGCTTCCCGGCGGCCAGCCAGACCGACTTCGACTTCGTCCGGCAGATCATCGACGAGGGCCGGATCCCCGACGACGTCGTCATCCAGGTGCTGACCCAGGCCCGCCCGGAACTGATCGAGCGGACCTTCGAGTCGGTGCGCGGCGCCAAGCAGGCGATCGTGCACCTGTACAACTCGACCAGCACGCTGCAGCGCCGCGTCGTGTTCGGGCAGGACAGGGACGGCATCACCGCGATCGCCGTCGAGGGCGCCAAGCTGTGCGCCAAGCTCGCCGAGGACATGGGCGACACCGAGATCTACTTCCAGTACTCGCCGGAGTCGTTCACCGGCACCGAGCTGGAGTACGCCGTCGAGGTCTGCAACGCCGTCAACGACGTGTGGAAGCCCACCCCGGACCGCAAGGTCATCGTCAACCTGCCGGCGACCGTCGAGATGGCGACGCCGAACGTGTACGCCGACCAGATTGAGTGGATGCACCGGAACCTGGCCTACCGGGACTCGGTCGTCCTGTCGCTGCACCCGCACAACGACCGCGGGACGGCCGTCGCCGCCGCCGAGCTCGGCTACATGGCGGGCGCCGACCGCATCGAGGGCTGCCTGTTCGGCAACGGCGAGCGCACCGGCAACGTCTGCCTGGTCACCCTGGGCCTGAACCTGTTCACCCAGGGCGTCGACCCGCAGATCGACTTCTCCGACATCGACGAGATCCGGCGGACCGTCGAGTACTGCAACCAGCTGCCCGTCCACGAGCGGCACCCCTACGGCGGCGACCTGGTCTACACCGCGTTCTCCGGCTCCCATCAGGACGCCATCAACAAGGGCTTCGACCACCTGCGGCGCGACGCCGAGGCCGCCGGGACCCCGGTGGAGGAGTACCGGTGGGAGGTCCCGTACCTGCCGATCGACCCGCACGACGTCGGCCGGACGTACGAGGCCGTGATCCGGGTCAACAGCCAGTCCGGCAAGGGCGGCGTCGCCTACGTCATGAAGACCGAGCACTCCCTGGAGCTACCGCGCCGCCTGCAGATCGAGTTCTCCCGGGTGGTGCAGGAGCACACCGACAGCGCCGGCGGCGAGGTCACGCCCGAGCGGATGTGGGAGATCTTCGAGGCCGAGTTCCTCGGCAACGGCCCCCGCGCCGGGCTGCTGGCGCACCGCGCCACCTCCCGGGTGGACGAGAAGGACGTGCTCAGCTGCGACGTCCGCGTCGACGGCGAGATCCGCGAGATCGAGGGCGTCGGCAACGGCCCGGTCTCCGCGTTCGAGGACGCGCTCGCCACGATCGGGGTCGACGTACGGGTGCTGGACTACGCCGAGCACGCGATGAGCGCGGGCGGCGACGCGCGCGCCGCCGCCTACGTCGAGTGCGACGTGAACGGCACGACGGTGTGGGGCGTCGGCATCGACGGCAACATCGTGACCGCGTCCCTCAAGGCGATCCTGTCGGCCGTGAACCGGGTGGCCCGCGCGCAAGACGCGTAAGCGGCGACGTGCTCGGCTACGAGCGCCCCGCCCGGCTGCGGGGCGAGCGGGCCCGGCTGGTCGGACGCTCCTGCGGCAGCAGGCGTCCGGGGCAAGATCAAGCTGCAGCAAGACGCGGCCAATACCACGACCTACGCCATCGACCGCGACTGAGCACGCGGACCGGGACCCGCGGGTGTTGGGAGGCACCCGCGGGCCCCGCCGGGTCAGCGGGCGCGGCCGAGGACGTGGTGGACCAGTTCGCGCAGGGGGCCGTGCAGCTGGGCCTCACCGACGGTGGTGCGGTCGCCGTCGATGTCGATCTCGTACAGGAACTGGTCGGGGATCCGGCCCGGCGGCGGCACCGCGGTGAGGTCCACCCGGTGGACGAGCCTCATCAGCATGGGGTCGCTGGCGCTGTCGGACTCGGCGCGCCGCTCGATCCCCGCGAACCCTCCGCTGCGGACGACTGTCACTTTCAATGCGCTATCCGTTCGCCTCCATGGAGACTCCTACCCCGGTCCAGGCGCGGTTCACCGCCTTCGCCTCGGCGGAGCCGGCACCGAACAGCCGGTTCGCGGTCGCGGCGGTCGCGGCGGCGAAACCGGCGAAGTCGACGTCCGCGGCCAGGGTGCCCCCGGTGAGCGTGTCGTACCAGACGCGGCCGGCCTTCTCCCAGGCGTTGCCGCCCAGCGCGGTCGCCGCCAGGTAGAACGCGTGGTTGGGAATGCCCGAGTTGATGTGGACGCCGCCGTTGTCGCGGTAGGTCTCCACGTAGTGGTCCATGTGGGCGGGCTGCGGGTCCTTGCCGAGGCGGGGGTCGTCGTAGGCGGTGCCCGGCTCCTTCATCGAGCGCAGCGCGACGCCGTTGACGCCCTCGGCGAGCAGGCCCTGCCCGATGAGCCAGTCGGCCCGGTCGGCGGTCTGCCCGAGATGCCACTGCTTGATGAGCGATCCGAACACGTCCGACATGGACTCGTTGAGGGCGCCGGCCTGGCCGTAGTACTCCAGGTTGGCGGTGTACTGGGTGATCCCGTGGGTGAGCTCGTGCCCGGTGACGTCGAGGGGGCCGGTGAAGCCGGTGAACAGGACGCCGTCGCCGTCCCCGTACACCATCTGCTCGCCGTTCCAGAAGGCGTTGTCGTAGTCGTCGCCGTAGTGGACGGTCGAGACCATCCGCAGGCCGGCGCCGTCGATCGAGTTGCGCCGGTACGCGGCCTCGAAGAAGTCGAACGTCGCGCCGAGCCAGTCGTAGGCCTGGTCGGCGGCCTGGTCGCCGGTGGCGGGGCCGCCCTCGGAGCGGACGGTGCGGCCCGGCAGCTCCTCGCGGTGGCCCGCGTCGCCGATGGTCCGGTCGGGGACGAAGTCCTCGGACGGGTCGGGGGCGCCGGCCGCGGTCAGCTTGCGCTCGGCGAACTGCGCGGACGTGAGCGCCAGCGTACGGCGGGCGCGGGCGCGGAGGGCCGGATCGTCGGCGTCGCGGGCGATGCGCTCCAGCATGTGCGGTGGCACGATGTGGCATCTCATGCCACAACGCTGCCAGCTCGGGGTGGTTCGAGCCATAACTTTCGACAGGACGTCACGGCCGAATCCGGTCACGGTATGTGATTGTTATGAAGCGCAGCGGTACCGTCCGGGCGCCTTGTGAAGATCCTGGGGAGATGTCCGCCCGCCGCGCCGAGGCATCGCGCGGCGTGCGTCAGAATGAACGGGTGACCCTCTACCGCGACGAAGGCATCGTCCTGCGCACCCAGAAGCTGGGCGAGGCCGATCGCATCGTGACGGTGCTGACCCGGCGGACCGGCCGGATCCGCGCCGCGGCGAAGGGGGTCCGCAAGACCAAGTCCCGGTTCGGCGCGCGGCTGGAGCCGTTCACGCACGTGGACCTCCAGTTGTACGAGCGGCGCTCCCTCGACCTCATCACGCAGGCCGAGACGCTGCGCCCGTACGGGGAGGCGCTCGTCGCCGACTACCCCCGCTACACGGCGGGGACGGCGATGCTGGAGACGGCGGAGAAGCTGGCCGGCGACGAGGGGGAGCCCGCGCTGCGGCAGTTCCTGCTCCTGGTCGGCGGGCTGCGCACCCTCGCCGAGCGCGCCCACGACCCGAGGCTCGTCCTGGACGCGTTCCTGCTGCGCTCGCTGTCGGTCGCCGGATGGGCGCCCGCGCTGGACGAGTGCTGCCGCTGCGGCACCCGCGGCGGGCTGCGCGGGTTCGCCATCGCGGCGGGCGGCGCGATCTGCGCGAACTGCCGGCAGCCGGGCGCCGCGACCCCGGCGCCGCCGACGTTCGCGCTGATGCTGGCGCTGCTGCGCGGCGACTGGGAGTACGCCGACGCCAGCGAGCAGCGGCACCGGGCGGAGACCAGCGGCCTGGTGGCCGCCTACCTCCAGTGGCATCTGGAGCACGGGATCCGCTCGCTGCGCCACGTGGAGCGGGACGCGAACCCCCGCGCGCACGACGAGTCACACGACGACACCGACAGGGAGCGAGTTTGAGCAGGTCCGTATCGCCGCCGGAGCCGCACCGCGATGGTGCGGTCCCGCCCGCGATCCCCGCGGAGCTGGTGCCGCGGCACGTCGCCATCGTGATGGACGGCAACGGCCGCTGGGCCAAGGAGCGCGGGCTGCCGCGCACCGAGGGGCACAAGCGCGGCGAGGACTCGCTCTTCGACGTCATCATGGGGGCGATCGAGCTGGGCGTCCCCTACCTGTCGGCCTACGCGTTCTCCACCGAGAACTGGAAGCGCTCGCCGGACGAGGTCCGCTTCCTGATGGGCTTCAACCGGGACGTGATCCGCCGCCGCCGCGACCAGCTCCACGCGATGGGCGTGCGGGTGCGGTGGGCGGGCCGGCGGCCGCGGCTGTGGCGCAGCGTCATCAGGGAGCTGGAGACGGCCGAGGAGATGACCCGCGGCAACGACGTCCTCACCCTGCAGTTCTGCGTGAACTACGGCGGCCGGGCCGAGATCGCGGACGCGGCGGCGGCGATCGCCCGCGACGTGCGGGCCGGCCGGCTCAACCCCGACAAGATCAACGAGAAGGTGTTCGCCCGCTACCTGGACGAGCCGGGCATCCCCGACGTCGACCTGTTCCTGCGTTCGTCGGGGGAGCAGCGCACGTCCAACTTCCTGCTCTGGCAGTCGGCGTACGCGGAGATGGTGTTCCTCGACACGCTGTGGCCGGACTTCGACCGCCGCCACCTGTGGCACGCGTGCCAGCTCTACGCCTCCCGCGACCGCCGGTACGGCGGCGCGGTCCCGAACATCGTGGAACCCGCCGCCGCGACCGGTTGACGCCCCGGGCGCCCGGCCGGCGCCTCAGGCGAGGGCGGCGTCCAGGGTGATCTCGGTGCCGGTGAGGGCCTTGCTGACCGGGCAGTTCTCCTTGGCGTTCTGCGCGGCCTTCTCGAAGTCGCCGGCGGAGAGCCCCGGCACGCTCGCCCGGACGGTCAGGTGGATGCCGGTGATGCCCTCGCCCGGCTGGAAGGTGACCTCGGCCTTGGTGTCCACCTTCTCCGGGGGCGTCCCGGCGCCCGCCAGGGCGTGCGAGAGCGCCATCGAGTAGCAGGTGGAGTGGGCGGCGGCGATGAGTTCCTCCGGGCTCGTCCGCCCGCTCGGCTCCTCGGCCCGCGACGCCCAGGTGACGTCGTAGGTGCCGAGCTTCGAGGAGTCCAGCGAGACGGTGCCCTGGCCCTCCAGGAGCGAGCCTTCCCAGTGCGCGTTTGCGGTACGTGTCGTAGCCATGCCCCGATTCTCCACCATGGCCCCCGCCGGCGGATCATCAACCCGGGAATGCCCGTGCCCGTGTCGGCGCGGACCGGGGGAGAGCCCCGTGCCCGGGCGGGCACGGGGCTCCCGTCCCCGGAACGGGGGTCCTAGGCGACGTTCACCGCCGACCAGGCGGCGGCCACGGTGCTGTACTGCGTGCTGCCCGCGCCGTAGAGGTCGGCGGCCGCGTTCAGGGTCGCGGTCCGCGCGCCCTTGTAGTCGGTCGAGGACGTCATGTACGTGGTCAGCGCCCGGTACCAGATCTTCGTGGCGGCGTCCCGGCCGATGCCGGTGATCGTGGAGCCGTTGGACGTGGGGCTGTTGTAGGAGACGCCGTTGACCGTCTTCGCGCCGCTGCCCTCGGACAGCAGGTAGTAGAAGTGGTTGGCGACGCCCGAGGAGTAGTGCACGTCGAGGTTCTTGGTGTTGGACGACCAGGCGTCGGGGGAGTTGCCGTCGCGGCTCGGCTTGTCCATGAACCGCAGCGCGGGCTTGCCGAAGCCGGGCAGGACGACCTCCTCGCCGACCAGGTAGTCGCCGACGTCGTTGGGGTTGTTCGCGTAGAACTCGACGGCGGCGGCCATGATGTCGGACGTGGCCTCGTTCAGTCCGCCCGATTCGCCGGAGTAGGTGAGGTTCGCGGTGGCGCTGGTGACGCCGTGGCTCATCTCGTGGGCGGCGACGTCCAGGGACGTGAGCGGGCCGAGCTGGGAGCCGTCACCGTCGCCGTAGGTCATGCAGAAGCACGAGTCGTCCCAGAACGCGTTGGCGTAGCCGTCGCCGTAGTGGACGCGGTTGAACGACCCCTTGCCGTCGCCGGCGATGCCGGTGCGGCCGAAGACGTTCTTGTAGAAGTCCCAGGTCATGTCGGTGCCGAACTGGGCGTCGACGGCGACGGTGGCGCGGTCGGACGTGCTGCCGCTGCCCCAGTGGTTGTCGGCGTCGGTGAACAGGGTGGCGGGGGCGCGCCGGAAGCACCAGATGAGGAAGCAGAGGTCGGTCTGGTTCTCGGCGTCGCCGGTGTAGGTGCCGCCGCGGGTCGGGTCCTTGAGCTGGTAGGTGCTGCCCGACTTGGTGGTCTCCAGCGGGACCGTGCCGGTGTAGAGCGACTTCCCGTCGCCCGCCTCGGTGCGGATCATCTCCTCGCGCAGCAGGACCTTGCCGGTAGCGGCGTCCACGGAGGTGAAGATCCGGCTCGGCGTCCCGTCGGCCTGCTTGCCGACGGTCTGGACGCGCCAGGCGAGCCGCGGCGCGTGGTCGGCGGTGCGCGCCTCCACGACCAGGGCGGGGGAGCCGTCCGCCTTGCGGTGCTCGGTCACGGCGCGCTTCTTCGCGGTCGCGGCCGGCACCTCGGGGGTGGAGTCGGCGGGCGCCTGCGCGAGCGTGCCGCTGCTGCCGCGCCACGCGCCGGCCGCCGACTGGTGGACGACGATGTCGCCGCCCAGCACCGGCAGCCCGTTGTAGGCGCGGGTCATCCGGGTGTGGGAGGTGCCGTCCCGGTCGATGCCGACCCGGACGACCTTGAAGGACTGCCCGTCCCCGGCGCGGACCTGCGCGCCGCGTTCGGCGAGCGCGTGGAGCGCGCGCTCGGCGGCCTTCTGCGGGGTGGGCGGGGACGGCGCCTGCCGCGCGGAGGCGGGCAGCGCGGTGCCGGCCGTCGCGAGCAGGGTCGCCGACGCCAGGAGCGCGGTACGTCGGCTGGTGAACGCCCGTCTTGTCATGTACGCCCTCTCGTGCGGGCGCCACGCACCCCCCGAGAGGCCCGCCGTCGGGCCCGCCGTGGCGATGCGACATTTATGACATAGGGCAGGACTGTTGTAGATGTGACAATTCGCCAATAAAACCCGGCGGCGCGTGTGGACTACGCGTCTTGCTACCGATCAGTAGAGTGCTGGTCCGCAGCTCAGCGGCGGGCGGCCGAGCAGGCGGCGCAGGTGCCGAACACCTCGACGGTGTGCGTGATGTCGGTGAACCCGTGCTCGGCGGCGATCGCGTCCGCCCAGCGCTCCACGGCCGGGCCCTCGACCTCGACCGTCCGGCCGCAGTCGCGGCAGACCAGGTGGTGGTGGTGCTGCTCGGTGCGGCAGGCGCGGTAGACGGCCTCGCCCTCGTCGGTGCGCAGCACGTCGACCTCGCCCGCGTCGCTGAGCGCCTGCAGCGCCCGGTACACGGTGGTCAGGCCGATCTTGGAGCCGTCGGCGCGCAGGTCGGCGTAGATGTCCTGCGCGCTGCGGAACCCCTCGCAGCCGGCCAGCACCTGCCGCACCGCGTCCCGGCGGGCCGTCGTCATCCCCCAAGCACCTCCGCCTCGGCATCCACGCGCGCCTCCACGCCGGACCCGGCGGGGACGGCGCCGTCCGCCGCGCGGGCGCGGGCGCGCCTGCGGCGCACCACCGAGCCCCCGGCGACCGCGACCACGAACGCCGTGAGCGCAAGCAGCACGATCGAGGGGCCTGGAGGCAGATCGTACTCGAAGGACCCCGCGAGACCCGAAACGGCCGAGACCACACCGATCCCCATCGCGGCCAGCATCGTCTGCCAGAAGCCCCGGGTGACCTGCTGCGCCGCCGCCACCGGGACGACCATCAGCGCGCTGACCAGCAGCAGCCCGATCGCGCGCATCGAGATCACCACGGTGACGGCGGCGGTCGCGGCGATCAGCACGCTGAGGAACCGGACGGGCAGGCCCGCCGCCCGCGCCACCTCCTCGTCCTGGCACAGCAGGAACAGCTCCCGCCCGAACACCGCGACGATCGCGAGCACGGCGGCGGCCAGCCCCGCGACCACGTACAGGTCGGTCACCGTCACGCTGCTGATCGAGCCGAACAGGTACGACTGCAGGCTCGCCGAGCCGCCGCCGTTGGCGTTCGTCAGGATCACGCCGCCCGCGAGCCCGCCGTAGAACAGCAGGGCGAGCGCGACGTCGCCGCCGCTGCGGCTGCGGGCCCGCACCACCTCGATCGCCACCGCGCCGAGCACCGACACCACCAGCGCGCCGAGCACGGGGGAGGTGCTGGTGAGCAGCCCGAGCCCGATGCCGGTCAGCGCGATGTGGCCGATGCCGTCGCCGAGCAGCGACAGCCGGCGCTGGACGATGAACGTGCCCACGGCCGGGGCGGTCAGCCCGATCAGCACCGCCATCACCAGCGCGACGCGCATGAAGTCGTACTGCAGCATCTCGCTCACGCGGGCCTTCCCATGGTCGCCGTCCGGCCGACCGTCGTCGCGTGGGTGGTCGTCTCGTGCACGACGCGGCCGTGGCCCAGCTCGACCGTGCGGGTGACGAGCGGCTCCAGCGGGCCCAGCTCGTGCGCGACGAGGACCACCGTGCGGCCGCCGGCGGCCAGCTCGTGGAGGGTCGCGGCGAGCGCCGCCTGGCTGCGCGCGTCCACCCCGGCGGTCGGCTCGTCCAGCACGAACAGGTCGGGCTCCCCGGCGAGCGCGCGGGCGATCAGCACCCGCTGCTGCTGGCCGCCCGACAGCAGGTGCGCCGAGTCGCGGGCCCGGTCGGCGAGCCCGACCGCGCGCAGCGCGCGGTCCACGGCGGCGCGGTCGGCCGCCCGGTCGGTGAACGCCGCCGGCAGCCAGCGCGACCGCCGGGCCGTCCGCCCGGACGCCACGACCTCCCGGACGGTGGCGGGCACCCCGCCGCCCATCGGCAGCCGCTGCGGGACGTACCCGATCCGCCGCCAGTCGCGGAACCGGGCGGGCGCCGCGCCGTAGATCTCGGTACGGCCGGCGGCCAGCGGGACCAGCCCGAGCAGCGCCTTGACCAGCGTGGACTTGCCCGCGCCGTTCGGCCCGAGGACCGCCAGCACATCGCCGGCCGCGACCCGCAGGTCGATGCCGGCCAGGACCTCGCGGCCGTCCCGCCGGACGAGCCCGCCCGCCATCTCCAGCGGCGGCGCCGTCTCCGGCGGCGGTGCCGTCTCCTCGCTCATGAGCACTCCAGGGCCGGACGCAGGGTCCGCAGGTTCCGTCGCATGATCGTCAGGTAGTCGTCGGGCGAGCCGTCCTCGATGCCCTCGACCGGGTCCAGCACCGCCGTCCGCGCCCCCGCCTCCCGGGCCAGCGCCTCGGCGACCTTCGGGCTGACCAGCGTCTCGGTGAAGACCGTCGTCGCGCCGGTGGCCGAGATCAGCCGGGTCAGCTCGGCGAGCCGCTTCGGGGACGGCCCGCCGGACGGGTCGACCCCCGACACCGGGATCTGCCGCAGGCCGTAGCGGTCGGCGAGGTAGCCGAACGCGGCGTGCGCGGTGACGATGTCGCGGCGGGCGCAGGTGCGCAGGCCGTCCTGGAAGGCGCGGTCCAGCCGGGTCAGCTCGGCGGCGGTGGCGGCGGCGCGCTGCCGGTGGCCGGCCGCGCTGCCGGGGTCGGCGGCGGCGAGCCGCTCGCCGAGCGCGGTGGCGACGGCGGCCATGCGGCTCGGGTCGAGCCACAGGTGCGGGTCGTAGTCGGCCTCGCGGTGGCGGACGCCGTCGTGCGCCTCCTCGTCGTCGGTCTCGCCCGCCGGGGACAGCGTCTTCACCACCGACGCCGCGTCCAGTGAGCGGCCCTCGGCGTGCCGGCCGACGGCGTCGTCCACGGCGGGCTGGACGCCCCGCACGTAGACGGCGAGGGCGGAGTCCTCGATGCGGGCGACCTGCCGGGCGGTCAGCTCCAGGTCGTGCGGTTCGGTGCCGGGCTTGGTCAGCGTCCGGACGAAGACGTCGTCCCCGCCGACCCGCTCCGCCAGCCACGCCATCGGGTAGAACGAGGCGACCACCGCGGTCTTGCCGGGCGGGACGCCGGCGTCCGCGTCGGCGCAGGCCGCGAGCCCCCCGGCGAGCCCGGCCAGGGCCAGGGCGGCCGCCGGGAGGGCGCGCAGGGAGTCGGGGAAGCGGAGCACCTGCCGATTATGGACAAAGTGAAAACGGTTGTCAAAACCGTCCGATGCCGCGGCCCAGCGCGAACCCCACGAGGACCGCCAGCGCCACGGCGCGCAGAAGCCTTCCCGAGCCGTCCAGCGCGGGCCAGTTCAGGTAGGCGAACCAGCCCAGCGCGACGGCCAGCACCAGCAGCCCGGCCGCGGCGACCCAGCCCGTCCCGGCCATGCCGACCACCAGCAGCAGGAACACCGCGACGAGCAGCACCCACCGCGGCAGCCGGTGCAGGAACACCACGGGCGCCGCGCTGTGCCGCTCGACGGCGGCCCGCAGGCCGCCCCCGCGCTCACCTCTCGTCTCCACAGGCCCCAACGTACTGCCAGGATGGACGGATGATCGCGATAACCCGCTACCGGGTGCCGGACGCCGAGTCGGACGGCTTCGCCGAGCGGATGACGGCGGTGCTGGCCGCGCTGTCGGCCAGCCCCGGCTTCCGCTCCGGCCGCCTCGCCCGCACCGTCGACGACCCCGGCCTGTGGGCCCTCGTCACCGAGTGGGACGGCGCCGGGCACTACCGGCGGGCGCTCGGCGGTCACGAGATCCGGATGCAGTTCATGCCGCTCGCCGCGCTGGCGGTGGACGAGCCCGGCGCGTACGAGATCGTCAGCACGGCCTGAGCGGACCTGAGCCCGCCCCCGGCGCCCCGGCCGCCCCGGCCGCCCGGTCACGAGCGGGGCAACCGCCGGGCAAGAAGCGTTCTGGCCCGGTTTCGGCGCCGCCGCCATGGTCATCTCTGCCCCTAGATGATCACCGCGCGGGTCCCGGGGGAGAAGTGATGCGCCACGCCGTCCTGTTCAGCGTGCTTTCCGGGGCGGCGGTGGCCGCCCCCCTCCTCGCCGTCCTGGAGACGGCCCCCGCCCGGCTCGCGGCCCGGCCCGCCGGCCTGGCCGAGCACGCCGGCGCGCCGGGCGCCGCCGGGCCGCGCGTCGTCGAGTACCGGGGCCTGCGCGTGCCCGTCCCGGCGGGCTGGGCGGTGCACCGGCTCGACGCGGACCCGACCCGGTGCGTCCGCTACGACCGGCACGCCGTCTACCTCGGCC
The DNA here is from genome assembly GCF_013364275.1 of Actinomadura sp. NAK00032. Classification (NCBI taxonomy): domain Bacteria; kingdom Bacillati; phylum Actinomycetota; class Actinomycetes; order Streptosporangiales; family Thermomonosporaceae; genus Actinomadura; species Actinomadura sp. NAK00032. Next base: position 2,938,293 of record NZ_CP054932.1, read on the forward strand.
GCCCCGGGCCGCAGCAGGACTGCCCGGCCCGCGTCGTCGGCCGCACCGAGGCCGTGCACATCCAGCCCGCCGGGAACGGCCGCTCCGCGCGGACGGTCGTGCACGCCGACAAGATGGCCTCGCTCGCCATCGCGCCGAACGCCGAGCACGAGACGCGGCTCACCCTCCCGGAGGCGGGCGTCGCGATCACCGGCGTGTACGGCGCGGACCCGGGACGGCTGCAGCGGATGCTGCGCGGCACCCGGCTGTCGGCGAAGTGGACCTCGGCGCCCGCCTCGCCGTCCCGGCCCGCCGTCCGCCGGGAGGCCCCGGACCCGGCCCCCGCCGCGCCGCGCGGGGACACCGGGCTCGACCGCCCCTGGGTGCGCGGCAAGGGCTTCGACACGTGCACGGCGCCCTCGCTCGCGACGATGAAGGCCTGGAAGCCCTCGTTCAAGGTCACCAACATCTACATCGGCGGAGCGGCGCGCGGCTGCGCGCAGCCGAACCTCACCGCGTCCTGGGTCCGGCAGGTCCGCGAGATGGGGTACCGCATCACGCCCACCTACGTCGGCCTCCAGGCGCCCTGCGGCAGCCGCCCGCAGCGCTTCACCGCCAAGAACGCCGCCAAGCAGGGCGCCAAGGCGGCCGTGAACGCGGCGCGCAAGGCACGGGCGCTGGGCATCCCGGAAGGCGAGCCGATCTACTACGACATGGAGGCGTACAACAGCAAGAAGCGCGGATGCAAGGCGGCCGTCCTGCGGTTCATCGACCGGTGGGTGCGGAAGCTGGAGGCCCAGGGCTACGTCCCGTGCCTCTACAGCAGCGCCAAGTCCGGCATCCGCGACGTCGGGCGGGCGACCGGGATCAGCAAGCCCGCCGCCATCTGGTTCGCCAACTGGAACGGCCGAGCCTCGGTCTACAACGACCCGCACCTGCCGGACCGCTGGTGGTCCCCGCACCGCCGCATCAAGCAGTACCGCGGCGGCCACAAGGAGAAGCACGGCGGCGTCACGCTCAACATCGACAGCAACATCGTGGACGGGCGCGTCTACTAGCGCCTTGGCGGCCCGCCGGGTGCCCTAAGCTGGGGAATGCTCTCCGGCGGCGGGCGATGACCGCGCCGGAGCTCAATCACCGGGGATCACACTCGCCGCCGCCCGCCGTGCGCGGACCGGGGCGCACTCACTGTCCCGCCGACCGCCAGCCGGATGGAGAAGAACTCATGGCACGCCGTTCCGATGTGCTGGACACGATCGTCAACCTCGCCAAGCGGCGGGGCCTGGTCTACCCGTCGAGCGAGATCTACGGCGGGCTCCGCGCCTCCTGGGACTACGGGCCGCTCGGCGTCGAGCTGAAGAACAACGTCAAGCGCCAGTGGTGGAAGTCCATGGTGCAGGGCCGCGACGACATCGTCGGCCTCGACTCGTGCGTCATCCTGGCGCGCGAGGTCTGGGAGGCCAGCGGCCACGTGCAGGCGTTCGTCGACCCGCTCACCGAGTGCCAGTCCTGCCACAAGCGCTTCCGGGCCGACCACCTGGAAGAGGCCTACGAGGAGAAGCACGGCCGCCCGCCGGCGGCCGGGCTCGCCGACATCACCTGCCCGAACTGCGGCGTCAAGGGCTCGTTCACCGAGCCGAAGATGTTCAACGGCCTGCTCAAGACCTACCTCGGCCCCGTCGAGGACGAGTCCGGCCTCGCCTACCTGCGGCCCGAGACCGCGCAGGGCATCTTCATCAACTACCTGAACGTCCAGCAGTCCGCGCGCCGCAAGGTGCCGTTCGGCATCGGGCAGATCGGCAAGTCGTTCCGCAACGAGATCACGCCCGGCAACTTCATCTTCCGGACCCGCGAGTTCGAGCAGATGGAGATGGAGTTCTTCGTCAAGCCCGGCAGCGACGAGGAATGGCACCAGTACTGGATCGACGAGCGCATGCAGTGGTACGTCGACCTCGGCATCCGCAAGGAGAACCTGCGGCTCTTCGAGCACCCGCAGGAGAAGCTGTCGCACTACTCCAAGCGCACCGTCGACGTGGAGTACCGGTTCGACTTCGTCGGCGGCGAGTGGGGCGAGCTGGAGGGCATCGCCAACCGCACCGACTACGACCTGACCACGCACTCCAAGGCGTCCGGCGCCGACCTGTCGTTCTTCGACCAGGAGTCCGGCGACCGGTTCACCCCGTACGTGATCGAGCCCGCGGCGGGCGTCGACCGCTGCACGCTCACGTTCATGATGGACGCCTACGCCGAGGACGAGGCGCCCAACGCCAAGGGGAAGATGGAGAAGCGCGCCGTGATGCGGCTCGACCGCCGGCTCGCCCCGGTGAAGGTCGCGGTGCTGCCGCTGTCGCGCAACGCCGACCTGTCCCCGAAGGCCCGCGACCTCGCCGCGCGGCTGCGCAGGCACTGGAACGTCGAGTTCGACGACGCGGGCGCGATCGGCCGCCGCTACCGCCGCCAGGACGAGATCGGCACCCCGTTCTGCGTCACCGTCGACTTCGACACCCTGGAGGACGACGCGGTGACCGTCCGCGAGCGCGACTCGATGAGCCAGGAGCGCATCGCGATCGGCCAGGTCGAGTCGTTCCTCGCGGCGCAGCTCGTCGGCTGCTGACCCGCCGGCCGGGCCGCAAGAGCGCTACGGGCCGCCCCCGCGTGTTGGGGGCGGCCCGCTTCTCATGGGAGCACGTCCTGGGAGCGTGTCCTTATCGGGAGCGTGGTGTCACGGGGCTCGGGTCAGCCCGTGACGTACAGGGACTGGTCGTAGGTGCCGGATCCGGCGGAGGTCTCGCCCTTCAGCGCGTACGTGGCGCTGACGGTGGCGGTACCCGGGCAGAGGAAGCTGCCGCCGGTCTTGTTGACCTGGGCGTTCTGGACGCCGACCTGCGCCTCGGAGCTGCCGGTGTCGGGCCGCGAGGCGTTGTCGCCGTTGTAGCCGTTTGCGGTGAGCGTGCCGCCGTACTGGCAGCTGATGCCGCCGAAGATGTCCACGGTGGCCTTGACGCTGAAGTTGCTGATCGTGACCGTGGCGTCGCGGCCGCCGGTGTGCCCGGCGTCGTAGGTCACGTTGCCGCCGGTCCACGGCAGGTTCTGCGTCTCGATGGTCGAGCTGGTGCTGCCGGAGCAGGGGCCGCCGTTGTCGCCGCTGAAGCTGGCGCTGCTGATGGCGAGGCCGCTGCCGTCGGAGTTGATGGATCCGGTCATCGTCGACTCGCTGCAGGATCCGCTGCCGATCGACGTGGACACCGTCGCGGTGCCGAGCAGGGACGCCTGGACGTTGCCGGAGTAGGCGGCGGCCGTGGCCGAGCCCTGGCGGATGGTCGTGCCCGCGGCGTACGCGGGGGCGACCCCCGCGGCGAGGACGGCCAGTGCGGCGGTCCCGACGATCGCGGTCTGTCTGATACGTGCCACCGGAGACTCCTCTGTCCGGTTCGGGGTGGGCATACGCGAAAGTAATTCGCGTTGTCGGGCCGGGCAATGGATGGCGGCCGATTGCGGCCTGGCCGGATTGGGACACCGCCTAGTGTCTGCTGGTGGGGGCGGGAGAGCCGGGCCCGGTGACGACAGTGTCACGCCGGGTCACTTGACGGGGATTTGCGTCCGTGTTTCAGCCGTCGGGAAACGAAGCTCGTCTCCGCCCCGGAGAACCTGGGCTAGGTTGGCCTGAACGGACCGGCGGACGGCCGCCCGGCGGACGGTCGGCCGGCGGCGAGAAGGACGGCGGGAGAGGAGAGGGCGGAATGCGCGACGCGCGGTACCCCGCCCTGCCCCCTGCGCAGCGCCGCCTCGCGGGCACGCCCGCCGCGCGGCTGCTCGTCGTCCTGTTCGGCCTGCTCGGCTTCGTCGTCGGGCCGGTCGGCGCCGGCGCCCACGGCGGGGCCTCGGCCACCGGGACGGTCTCCGGCGTCCGGCCCGCGCCGGTCGCGAAGGCGCAGACCCGCACCAGGTCGTCCACCAAGCCGCGGACGGTCCGGCACGCGCAGGTCGGCCCCCGCGCGCAGGCGGTCGTCGTCGCCGCGGCCCAGCACGCGGCCGGTGCCGCCGCGCCGGGCGCGCAGCCGGTGCACGCCGCGCTCCCGGCGGCCGGCACCGACGTGCCGCCCCCGGCGGGACGCCCGTACCGGCCCGCCGCCGCCCCCGTCTCGCCCGACCTCGCACCCCCCGCCGCCCCCCGCGGCCGCGCACCCCCTCCACCGCACGGATCTGAGCCATCTGTCCGCGGTGCCGCGCGCTGAGGCGCGGTGCCGAAACCCCCGTGTGGAGGTTCCCTCTTGACGCGCGCCAACATGGTGCGGGCGGTACTGGCGTTCGCCGTGCTCGCCACATCGTTCTATTTCGCCTGGTCCAAGCCGGCCCGCCTCGGCCTGGACCTGCGCGGCGGTACCCAGATCGTCCTGGAGACCCAGGACTCGCAGACCACCAAGGCCAACCGCGAGTCCACCGACCGGGCCCGCGAGGTCCTGCACCGGCGCATCGACGCGCTCGGCGTCGCCGAGTCGTCCATCACCCGGTCCGGCGAGAAGCGGCTGATCGTCGAGCTGCCCGACGTCCAGGACCCGACCCGCGCCACCGAGGCGGTCGGCAAGACCGCGCAGCTCACCGCGCACCCCGTGCTGCCCAACACCGGCAAGGCCGCGAAAGGGCAGCAGCTGATCCCGGACGAGAGCGGGCAGCAGATCCTCATCGGCCCCGCCGCGCTCACCGGCGCCGGCATCGGGGAGGCGAGCGCCTCCTACGACGCGCAGAACCTCGGCGGCTGGGCCGTCAACGTCGACTTCAAGGGCAGCGGCGGCAAGACCTGGGAGAAGCTGACCGCCAAGGCCGCCTGCGCCACCGGCGACGAGCGGCGCGTCGCGATCGTGCTGGACGGCAAGGTCATCTCCTCGCCGCAGGTCACCCAGAGCGTGCCGTGCGGCGTCGGCATCACCGGCGGCTCCACCCAGATCACCGGCGACTTCACCGCCGACGAGGCCAAGGACCTCGCGGCCCTCATCCAGGGCGGCTCGCTGCCCGTCCCCGTGAAGATCATCGAGCAGCGGGTGGTCGGCCCGACCCTCGGCGACGAGGCCATCGACGCCAGCGCCAAGGCCGCCGTCATCGGCATCCTGCTGACCGGCCTGTTCATCGTGGCCGTCTACCGCATCGTCGGCTTCCTCGCGACGGTCGCCCTCGCCGGCTACGCGCTGATCTCCTACGCGGCGCTCGTCGCGATCGGGGCGACGCTCACCTTGCCCGGCCTGGCCGGGTTCGTCCTTGCCATCGGCATGGCGATCGACGCGAACGTGCTCGCCTTCGAACGGGCGAGAGAGGAACGGGCGGCGGCACCGGGCCGCAGCGCGCGCAACGCGCTCACGATCGGGTTCAACAAGGCGTGGTCGGCGATCGCCGACTCCGCCGTCACGACGCTGCTCGCGGGCGGCCTGCTGTTCTGGCTCGCCTCCGGGCCGGTCCGGGGCTTCGGTGTCACGCTGACCATCGGTGTGCTGGCCTCCCTCGTCTCGGCGATGCTGCTCAGCCGCGTGCTCACCGACGCCGCCGCCGCCCGGATGCCCAAGATCATGAAGGGCCGGGCCGGCGGGCTGGCCGGTCCGGGGCGGATCCGCAACTGGCTGGAGAACAGCGGCCCCGACATCATGAAGCGCAGCCGGATGTGGATCGGCATCTCCGTGCTCGCGGTCGTCGTCGCGATGACCGGGATCTTCACCCGCGGGCTGAACTTCGGCGTGGAGTTCACCGGCGGGCGCCTGGTCGAGTACTCCACCGGCCAGCACCTCGACATCGACAAGGCCCGCGCGGCCGTCGCCGACGCCGGGTTCCCGCGCGCGGTCGTCCAGACCTCCGGGCAGGACGACATCTCCGTCCGCACGTCCGACCTCACCAACGAGGAGGAGAAGCGGATCCAGGAGGCCCTCGCCAAGGAGGGCGGCGGCGCGACCAAGCAGCGCGACGAGCTGATCGGGCCGAGCCTCGGCGAGGAGCTGCGCAAGAACGCGCTGATCGCCCTCGGCATCGCGCTGCTCGCGCAGCTGGCCTACCTGACGATCAGGTTCCGCTGGACGTTCGCGGCCGGCTCCGTCCTCGCGATGTTCCACGACATCACGATCGTCACCGGCGTCTTCGCCTGGCTCGGCAAACCGATCGACGGGGTGTTCCTCGCCGCGCTGCTCACCGTCATCGGGTACTCGGTGAACGACTCCGTCGTGGTGTTCGACCGGGTCCGGGAGCTGTGGGGCGCCAATCCCAAGGCCCGGTTCGCCGAGATCGCGAACCGGGGCACGCTGCAGACCGTCCCGCGCACGATCAACACCGGCATGGGCGCGCTGTTCATCCTCGCGGCCCTCGCGTTCCTCGGCGGCGACTCGCTGACCGACTTCGCGATCGCCCTGCTGATCGGCATCGTCGTCGGGACGTACTCCAGCGTGTTCACCGCGACGCCGATCGCGGTCGTCCTGGAGCCGTTCGCGAAGTCCCCGCCGCCGCAGGGCAAGGCGAAGAAGCCGGTCCGCCGCACCGCGGACAGCTCCGGCGCCGTCGTCTAGCGCCCGCGTGCCGCCGCCGGTGCCGGCCTGGCACCGGCGGCGGCACGCGGTCAGTGCGGGACGACGGAGTGCTTGAGGAAACCGTCCCGGCCCGTCACGAGGCAGATGATCAGCCGGTTCCCGGCCTCCCAGCCCAGCTTGTCGGGGCCGGCCCACCCCATGTCGGCGATGTCGAACGGAGGCTTCGACCGCCACACCTTGACCGCGCGCTTGGCGCAGCCCTCCAGCGCCTTCCGATCCATCTTCGCGTCCCCCGGGTACTTGCGGCCGGGCATCGTGTAGACCGCGAGCACCTCGTACTCGTGCTCCTCGGTGCAGGGGACGAGCGGCTGGTCGCCGTTGTCATCCCATTTCTTGACGCAGTCTCCGGGCTGGAGTTGCGGGGTGTACTGGTCCTTGGTCTCGATGGTCTGGTCGAGGGACGCCGGGAGCAGGCCGGACCCGGTGTAGCGCATGACGCAGGTGGCCGCGTGGTCGCCGTCCTTCCACGCCTCCTCGTCCGGCGGCGCGACGTGGAGCCGGAGGTCCTTGCCGTAGCGGCTCTTCTCCAGGAACTCCGTCCGCTCGCGGCAGACCGTCCACGCCCGGTTGCCGAGCTCTTCCGTGCCCGGGTACGGCACGGCCGGCAGCTCGGCCTCGGCGCTGACCTCGCCCTGGTGCGGCGTGGTGCACGGCAGCGGCCGCGCGAACATGCCGGCGGGGCTCTCCTCGAACTCGCTGAAGCAGTCGCCCGGCCGCATCGCGGTGACCGCGACCTTGCCGTCCGTGCGGGCGGCGGGCACGGAGGTGTCCGGGGACAGCGGCCCGACGGTGACGACGACGGCGATGGCGGCGACCCAGACCAGGGCGGCGGCGAGCCCGCCGACGGCCAGGCCGGTGCCCTTCTCGCCGCGGCGCCCGGTCTGGACGAAGGCGGCGACGGCGAAACCGACCGCGAACAGGACCATGCCGAGCAGGCCCGCGACGAGCGCGACGACCGCGAACCGGTTCGTCCGCCGCGGGCCCGCGGCGGACGGCTCCGCGAGCGACGGCCCCGTCCCCGCCGGCGCGTCCGGCGGGGGCTCTGCGGGAGTGTCCGGTGGTGCCCAGGCGCCCGGCTGCGATGTTTCCGGTGGTTCGGGGGCGGTCATGGCAGCAGCGGCTTCTTGAGGGGGCGGTCTTCGCTCTCGCCCATGCACACGGCGGTGCGGATGCCGGTCTCCCACTCGCCCTTCTGCGGCATCATCCAGGAGACCAGGTCCGGTTCGGGGTGCCTGCGGAAGACCTTCGCGAAGCGCTTGTCGCAACCGGCCTCGGCCTTGCGGTCGGTGCCCTTCGTGCCCGGGTACGCCCCGCCCTTCAGCTCGAAGACGGCGACGACCTCGATCCAGTGCTCCCCGGTGCAGGGGAGGACGCGCTGGACCAGGCTCTTGTGCTTCCACTTGCCGAGGCAGTCGCCGCGGTCGAGTTCGTGCCAGAGCTTCAGGCCCGGGTCCAGGGTCGCGGCGAGCGGGGTGGTGATCTTCCCGGTGCCCTCGTAGTGCATCAGGCAGAGGACCTCCCGGTCCCCGGCCCGCCACGTGGTCCGGTTCGGGAGGACGACGTACGACTGCAGGTGCTCGGCGTACCTGCTCTTCTGCAGCCCGGCGAGGCGCAGCCCGCACGCTTCGTCCGCCTGGCGGAGGACCTCCTGGTCGCCGGGGTAGCCGGTGCCGGTCAGGTTCAGCCGGGCGGCGGCCTCGCCGTTGTGCGGCTGCGTGCAAGGCAGCGCCGTCACGAACGCCTGGACGTCCCCGGTGAAGCCGGCGAAGCAGTCGCCGACGTGCAGGAAGGAGGGGAGCACCCTGTCCTTCCCGGTGACGTGCCCCGACGCGTCGCGGTCGACGGTGAGCACGGAGCCGACGGCCGTGGCGGCGGCGAGCGCGGCGACGACGATCCAGACGGCCGAGGCCGCGAGGCCGCCGGCGGCGAGGCCCTTGCCCTTCTCGCCGCGGCGGCCGGCCTGGACGAGCGCGGCGATGCCGAAGCCGATCGCCAGCGGGACCAGCGCGAGGACGCCGGTGACCAGGGCGGTGACCGCCAGCCGGTTCGTCCGCGCGGGGCCGGGCCCCGGCGCGAGAGCGGGCGGTAACGCGCCGGGCGGTGGTGCCTGGGAGGCCGGTGGGCCGGGGGAGACGGGTGCGTCGGTGGGGGCGGGTACGTCGGGCGAGGCCCAGGCGGGGGTGGGGTCGTCCGGGAGGTCGTCAGCGGACGGTGGCGTGGTCACGGCGGAACGGTAGCCGGGGCGTCCGACAAAAGGGTCATTTCCGGCGTATGTCGATCAACTTGTGATCAAGCCTCCGGATGGCCGGGACGCCGCCCCGGCCATCCGTCCGGTCAGGCGAGCGGGGGCTGCGGCTCGTCGTTCTCCGCGCTGATCACCTGCATGACCGCGTTGATCAGCGCCAGATGGGTGAACGCCTGCGGGAAGTTGCCGAGGTGCCGGCCCGTGTGCGGGTCGATCTCCTCGGCGTACAGCTGCAGCGGGCTCGCGTACGACAGCAGCTTCTCGCACAGCGCGCGGGCCCGCTCCAGCTCGCCGATCATCACCAGCGTGCTGACCAGCCAGAACGAGCAGATCGTGAACGTGCCCTCGTCGGACTCGAAGCCGTCGTCGGTCTCCCCGGCCCGGTAGCGCAGGACGAGGTCGTCCTCCGACAGCTCGTCGGCGATGGCGAGCACGGTCTCGCGGACCCGCTTGTCGTCGGCGGGCAGGAACCCGAGCAGCGGGATCAGCAGCGCCGAGGCGTCCAGCGCCGTCGCGCCGTAGTGCGCGGTGAACACGCCCCGCTCGTCCAGCGCGTTCGCGAGCACGTCCGCGTGGATCTCGTCGGCGGCGGCCTGCCAGCGGCGCGCCCGGTCCTGGTCGCCGCGGACCCGGGCGAGCCGGGCGCCGCGCTCGGCCGCCACCCAGCAGAAGACCTTCGAGGAGGTGAAGTGCTGCGGCTCGCCGCGCACCTCCCACATCCCGCAGTCGGGGGTGCGCCAGTTGGCGAGCGCGTCCTCCACCTGCTTGATGATGATCTTCCAGAGCCGGTCGTCGAGCCGGTCCCGCTTGCGCACGAACAGGTAGATGGAGCCGATGATCGCGCCCCACACGTCGTGCTGCGCCTGCATGTACGCCTCGTTGCCGATGCGGACGGGACGGGCGTTGCCGTAGCCGGTGAGGTGCTCCAGCGTGGACTCGGGCAGTTCCTCCCGCCCGTCCAGGCCGTACATGATCTGCAGCTTGCCCTCGGCGGCCTCGGCGACGTCGGTGATGAAGTAGAAGAAGTCGTTGGCCTCCCAGTCGTAGCCGAGCGTGTAGAACGCCCACAGCGCCATCGTGGAGTCGCGTATCCAGGTGTAGCGGTAGTCCCAGTTCCGGTCGCCGCCCGGCGCCTCCGGCAGCGAGGTCGTCGCCGCCGCCGCGACCGCGCCCGACGGCGCGAACGTCAGCCCCTTCAGCGTCAGCGCGCTGCGCTGCAGGTGGCTGCGCCACGGGTGGTCGGGGAAGCGGCCCCGGTCCAGCCAGTGCTGCCAGTGGTGGACGGTCCAGACGAGCCGCTCCTGCGCCTCCTCCCACGAGGACGGCGCCGCGTGCTCGCTCCACGACAGCGCCACGAACCGCGACTCGCCCTGCTTCAGCAGCGTCCGGGACGTGGCGAGCGACCCCTCGAACCCGACGTTCATGTCGGTGGTGAGCCGCAGCCCGATCCCGTTGCCGCGCGCGACGGCCTCGTGGTACCCGGCGCCGGTGTGCTCCCAGCGCGCGGGCGTCTGCCCGTAGTCGAACACCGGCATGCAGTCGAGCCGGACCTGGACCTGCCCGTTCACGCACCGCACCATCCGCAGCAGGACGTGGTCGGCGTCGTAGTCGGTGGGGGCCCTGCGGTGCGTGTGGGACCGTTCCGTCTCGTGGTGCCACGGGCCCATCAGCAGGGCGTCCGTCACCACCAGCCAGCCCCCGTGCACCCACCAGGTGGTCTCCATCACCATGGTGCCGGGGATGTAGCGCTGCGCGGCGGGCACCTCGACGCCCGCCGGGCCGACGCGGAAGTACCCGGCGTCGCGGTCCAGGATCGACCCGAACACGCTCGGCGAGTCCATCTTCGGCAGGCACATCCACTCGATGTTCCCGCTCGGCGCGACCAGTGCGGTCGTCTCGCAGTCGGACAGGAACCCGAAATCGGCGATCGGGGCGAACGGATCTCCCGCCCGGCCGCCGGCGACCTTCGGCCTCACAACGTCACCTCCTTGATCCATCATTACCTCTCCCGAGCCGTGGGCGCGCCAGAGCGGCCGGCCGCGTGCCTCCCGGCCGCCGCCCCGGACGCGGGTGTGGCGCTGGTCTCCCCATTGGAATAGACCATTATCTGCGGTCTGAGCTGCGAAAACTCCCTCCGGCGCACCGGGCGCCGAGGAACCGCGGCGGGCGCGGGTACAGTCCCGGCAAACAGGGCAGCGGACCCGCTTCTGCCTGGGGGAACGCGACGGCGCGCGCCCCCGGCGCGGCGGGCCCGGACCTGCCACTGGGTGGAACCGGAGCGAGAAGGAGCTCCCCGTGCCGAAGTTCGTGTACGACTTCACTGAGGGCAACAAGGACCTCAAGGACCTGCTGGGCGGCAAGGGCGCCAACCTGGCCGAGATGACCAACCTCGGACTGCCCGTGCCCCCCGGGTTCACGATCACCACCGAGGCCTGCCGGCACTACCTCGAGCACGGGAACCTGCCCGAGGGACTGGCGGACGAGGTGAACGCGCACCTCGCCGGCCTCGAGTCCGCGATGGGCAAGAAGCTCGGCCAGAGCGACGACCCGCTGCTGGTGAGCGTGCGGTCGGGCGCCAAGTTCAGCATGCCGGGAATGATGGAGACCGTCCTCAACGTGGGGCTGAACGACGAGTCCGTGCACGGGCTCGCCGCCCAGGCGGGCGACGAGCGGTTCGCGTGGGACTCCTACCGGCGGCTGATCCAGATGTTCGGCAAGACCGTGCTGGACATCGACGGCGACCTGTTCGAGGACGCCATCGAGGACGCCAAGCGCGAGCGCGGCAGCGACGACGACGCCGACCTCACCGCCGCGGACTTCGAGGCGCTCGTCGGCCGGTTCAAGGAGATCGTGCGGGAGCGGGCCGGGCGGGACTTCCCGACCGACCCGCGCGAGCAGATGGACCTCGCCGTCAAGGCGGTGTTCGACTCCTGGAACGCCGACCGCGCGATCCTCTACCGGCGGCAGGAGCGCATCCCCGTCGACCTCGGCACCGCCGTGAACATCTGCTCGATGGTCTTCGGCAACATGGGCCGGGACTCCGGCACCGGCGTCGCGTTCACCCGCGACCCCGCGTCCGGCCAGCAGGGCATCTACGGCGACTACCTGCAGAACGCGCAGGGCGAGGACGTCGTCGCCGGCATCCGCAACACGGTGCCGCTGACCGAGCTGGAGCGCATCGACAAGGCCTCCTACGACGGGCTCCTGAAGATCATGGAGACGCTGGAGAACCACTACCTCGACATGTGCGACATCGAGTTCACGATCGAGCGCGGGAAGCTGTGGATGCTGCAGACCCGGGTGGGCAAGCGGACCGCCGCCGCGGCGTTCCGCATCGCCTGCCAGCTGCTCGACCAGGGGCTCATCGACGTGGACGAGGCGGCCCGCCGCGTCACCGGCGACCAGCTCGCGCAGCTGATGTTCCCCCGCTTCGCGAGCAGGGTGGACGGCGTCCGGAAACTGACCAAGGGCATGAACGCCTCGCCGGGCGCGGCCGTCGGCAAGGCCGTGTTCAGCTCCGCCCGCGCGGTGGAGCTGGCCGGCCGGGGCGAGGACGTGATCCTCGTGCGCCGCGAGACCAACCCCGACGACCTCTCCGGCATGGTGGCCGCGAAGGGCGTGCTGACCTCGCGCGGCGGCAAGACCTCGCACGCCGCCGTCGTCGCGCGCGGCATGGGCAAGACCTGCGTGTGCGGCGCCGAGGAGCTCGACGTCGACGTCAGGAACGGGCACTTCACCGCCCCCGGCGGCGTGACCGTGGCCGAGGGCGACGTCATCTCGATCGACGGGTCGTCCGGCGACGTCTACCTCGGCGAGGTACCCGTGGAGGACTCGCCCGTCGTCCGGTACTTCGAGGGCGAGCTCGCGGCCGGCGACGGCGACGACCTCGTCACGGCCGTCGACCGCGTCATGAAGCACGCCGACGCGCGCGCCGCGCTGAAGGTCCGCGCGAACTCCGACAACCCCGAGGACTCGGCGCGGGCCCGCCGGTTCGGCGCCGCCGGCATCGGGCTGTGCCGCACCGAGCACATGTTCCTCGGCGAGCGGCGGCAGCTGATCGAGGAGCTCGTGCTCGCCGCGGACGACGCCGAGCGGCAGGCCGCGCTGGACGCCCTGGAGCCGCTGCAGCGCGGCGACTTCGAGGGCATCTTCGCGGCCATGGACGGGCTGCCCGTCACGATCCGCCTCATCGACCCGCCCCTGCACGAATTCCTCCCCGACATCACCGAGCTGTCGGTCAGGGTCGCGCTCGCGGGCGAGGACGCGGACGCCAAGGACCGGAGACTGCTCGAGGCAGTCACCCGACTGCACGAGCAGAACCCTATGCTCGGACTGCGCGGCGTGCGGCTCGGTTTGGTGATTCCCGGCCTGTTCGCCATGCAGGTGCGCGCGATCGCCGAGGCCGCGGCGGCGCGCCGCCGCGCGGGCGGCGACCCGCGCCCGGAGATCATGATCCCGCTCGTCGGCGCGGTGCAGGAGCTGGAGGCGGTCCGCGACGAGGCCCGCGGCATCCTCGCGCAGGTGCGGGAGGCCACCGGCACCGACGTCGCGGCGCTGATCGGCACCATGATCGAGCTGCCGCGGGCGGCGCTGACCGCCGGGCAGATCGCCGAGGCCGCCGAGTTCTTCTCCTTCGGCACCAACGACCTCACCCAGACGACGTGGGGCTTCTCCCGCGACGACGTCGAGGCGGCGTTCTTCTCCCGCTACCTGGAGCTCGGCATCTTCGGGGCGTCGCCGTTCGAGACCCTCGACCGGGAGGGCGTCGGGCGGCTCGTCCGGATCGCCGCGCAGGAGGGCCGCCGGGCCCGGCCGGGCCTCAAGCTCGGCATCTGCGGCGAGCACGGCGGCGACCCCGACTCGGTGCACTTCTGCCACGAGGTCGGCCTGGACTACGTGTCCTGCTCGCCGTTCCGCGTCCCCGTCGCGCGGCTGGAGGCCGGCCGCGCGGCGATCGCGGCGGCCGACGCCGCGGGCGGCGGGAGGGCCGGCAGCGACAGCCGCTGACGCACCCGGCGGGCGGCCGGTTCCCTCCGGCGGGGGACCGGCCGCCGAGGCGCGTGTGGGGTCCGTAACACGCGGGACCTCCGAACTTCGGGCGCGCGCCGGACCATCTCACCTAGTGTGTCCGATGCGATGACGTTGGAAGTGCATTTGCCGGAGCCCCAGCCCGAAGAGCCCGCCGCCGAGACCCCGGACGGCGAGCGCCGGCGGCGCCGCCGCTCGCCCTGGTTCACGGTTCCGGTGAGCATCGTCCTCGGGCTGCTCGCGATCGCCGTGCTGACCCCGCTGACCGTCGGCACCCGGATCTGGTACCAGGCCCGGCAGGACGAGCGGCCCCGCTCCGACGCGATCATCGTGCTGGGCGCCGCGCAGTACAACGGGCGGCCGTCCCCGACGCTGAAGTGGCGGCTCCAGCACGCCCTGCGGCTCTACCGCGACGGCGTCGCGCCCGCCATCGTCACCGTCGGCGGCAAGGCCCCCGGCGACAACTACACCGAGGCGGGCGCCGGGCGCGCCTGGCTGATCGAGGAGGGCGGGGTGCCCGCCGCCAAGGTCTTCGCGGTGCCGGTCGGCCGGGACACGCTGGAGAGCCTCAAGGCGGTCGGCAGCGAGTTCGACCGGCACCACTGGTCGTCCGCCGTGATCGTCACCGACCCCTGGCACGGGCTGCGGTCCAAGAAGATGGCCGAGGACCAGGGCATCGAGGCGGCCGCGTCGCCGACCCGGAGCGGCCCCAGCGTGCAGACCCGCGACACGCAGTTCAACTACATCGTCCGGGAGACCGGCGGCTACCTGTCGTACGTGTTGCTGGGCAAGAGCGTCCAGGTGCCGGACGAGACCATCAAGCGCATCCGCATCGACCCGTCCGCGACGCCGGGCCCGTCGTCCCCCGCGACGACGCGGGCGCCGTCCTCGGCGCCGCCGAGCCGCTGAACAGGCCGCGCCCGCTTACCCTGGATAGGGCCATGACGAGCAATGACACTGCGGGCTACGACGCCCGCGACCGGCGGCGGTGGGCCCCGGAGCCGGCCAAGCGCCGCGACCGGACGGCGTTCGAGCGCGACCGCGCCCGCGTCCTGCACAGCGCCGCGCTGCGGCGGCTGGCCGCCAAGACCCAGGTCGCCTCGCCGGGCGCGGACGCGGCGGCCGACACCGTGCAGAGCCTGCGCACCCGGCTGACGCACTCGCTGGAGTGCGCGCAGGTGGGCCGGGAGCTCGGCAAGTCCCTCGGCTGCGACCCCGACCTGGTCGAGGCGGCGTGCCTGTCGCACGACATCGGGCACCCTCCGTTCGGCCACAACGGCGAGTACGCCCTGGACATCGTCGCCCGCGACTGCGGCGGCTTCGAGGGCAACGCGCAGAGCCTGCGCGTCCTGACCCGGCTGGAGCCGAAGTCGTTCGCGCCGGACGGCCCGCCCCTGCACGGCCGCAGCGTGGGCCTGAACCTGACCCGCGCCGCGCTGGACGCCGCGATGAAGTACCCGTGGACGCAGGCCGAGGCGGTGCACGGCAAGTTCGGCGTCTACCCCGACGACCTGGACGTCGCCGCCTGGGTCCGGGAGGGCGCGCCCGAGGGCCGGACGTGCTTCGAGGCCCAGGTGATGGACTGGAGCGACGACGTCGCCTACTCCGTCCACGACCTGGAGGACGCGCTGGTCGCCGGGCACGTCGACTTCGCCCGGCTCGCCGACCCGGCCGAGCGCCGCCTCGTCGCCGCCACCGCCGCCAAGCTGTACTGCCCGGACGCCGACCTCGCCGAGCTGGAGGAGCGCTTCACGGCGCTGCTCGCCGAGCCGTACTGGCCGGACCGCTACGACGGGACGCCGCGCAGCCTCGCCGCCCTGAAGAACCTGACCAGCACGCTGATCGGCCGGTTCTGCCTGGCCGCCGAGTCGGCGACCCGCGCCGCCTACGGCGACCGCCCGCTCACCCGGTACGCGGCCGAGCTGATCGTGCCGCGCGCGCAGCGGCTGGAGAACGCCCTGCTCAAGGGGATCACGGCGCACTACGTGTGGATCAGCCACGAGGAGATCCGGGCCCGGCAGCGGACGCTGATCACCGAGCTGGCCGAGCTGATGCTGGCCGGCGCGCCCGGCACGCTCGACCCGGGGTTCCGCGCGGCCTTCACCGAGGCCGCCGGCGACGCGGCCCGGCTGCGCGCCGTCATCGACCAGATCGCCTCGCTGACCGACCTGTCCGCGATCGCCCGGCACCGCATGCTGGGCGGCCGTCCGCGCTGATCGGCGCGCCCGCCGGGGCCGCCGCGAGCGCGCGGCGGCGGTCCGACGCGCACCTGTGGCCCTTGTTCCTCCCGTGCCGCGGCTATAGCTATAGCTACAGGTCAATCACAGGAGGTCGCCATGCCCGAGGAGACGTTCGTCATAGCCGGTGCGAGCCTGGCCGGCGCCAAGGCGGCGGAGACCCTGCGCGCCGAGGGCTTCACGGGCAGGGTCCTGCTGGTGGGGGACGAGATCGAGCGGCCCTACGAGCGGCCGCCGCTGTCCAAGGGCTTCCTGCTGGACAAGGAGCCGCGCGACAAGGCGCACGTCCACGAGGCGGACTGGTACGACAAGCACGACGTGGAGCTGCGGCTCGGCACCTCCGTCGCGGCCGTCGACCGGGCCGCGCACCAGGTGCGGCTGTCCACCGGGGAGCCGGTGGGCTACGACCGGCTGCTGCTGGCGACGGGCGCGTCCGTGCGGCGGCTGGACGTGCCCGGGGCCAAGCTGCAGGGCATCCACTACCTGCGCACGATGGCCGACTCGGCGGCGCTCAAGCAGGCGCTCGCGCACGGCGGCCGGCGCGTCGTGGTGGCGGGCGCGGGCTGGATCGGGCTGGAGGCGGCCGCCGCCGCCCGCGCCTACGGCAACGACGTCACGGTGATCGAGCCGGAGCCGGCGCCGCTGCACGCCGCGATGGGGCCCGAGCTCGGCGGGATGTTCGCCGACCTGCACCGCGAGCACGGCGTCGACCTGCGGCTCGACCAGGGCGTCGCCGGGTTCTGGGGCGCCGGGCAGGTGTCGGCCGTCGTGACCTCCGGCGGCGCCGAGGTGCCGGCGGACGTCGTGGTCGTCGGCATCGGCGTGCGGCCCAACACCCGGCTCGCGGAGGAGGCGGGCCTGGAGGTGTCCGACGGGATCCTCGTCGACCAGTCGCTGCGCACGTCCGATCCCGACATCTTCGCCGCCGGCGACGTCGCGAACGCCTACCACCCGCTGCTCGGCCGGCGGATCCGGGTGGAGCACTGGGCGAACGCGCTGAACGGCGGGCCCGCCGCCGCCCGCGCCATGCTCGGCCAGGACGTCGTCTACGACCGGATCCCGTACTTCTTCAGCGACCAGTACGACCTCGGCATGGAGATGTCGGGCGTCGCGTCGCCGGGGGAGTACGACCAGGTCGTGTACCGGGGCGATCGCGCGGCCCGGGAGTTCATCGCGTTCTGGCTGTCCGGCGGGCGGGTCGTCGCCGGGATGAACGTCAACGTGTGGGACGTGACGGGGGACGTCCAGGCGCTGATCCGCGCGCAGCGCCCGGTGGACGCCGCGCGCCTCGCCGACCCCGCGGTGCCGCTGGCCGATCTCGCCTGATCCCGCCCGCGTACAGTCGGCCGGATGGCCACGGAGGAGATCGCGGCGCTCGGCCGGGCGCGGCTCGCGGTGACGGCGGCGTTCACCGCGCACGGGCTCGTCGCCGCCGCGTGGGTCGCCCGCATCCCGCAGATCAAGGAGCAGCTCGGGCTGAGCGAGGGCGCGATGGGCGTCGCGCTGCTCGGCGCCCCGGTCGGGGTCGTCGCGGCGGTCCGGTTCGCGGGGTGGACGGTCGCCCGGTGGGGGAGCCGCGCCACGACCCTCGGCGCGGGGCTGGCCGCCGCGGCGTCGCTGGTCCCGCTCGGCCTCGCCTGGAACCTGCCCGCGCTGGTCGTCGCGCTGCTGCTGATGGGCGGCTCGCTCGGGCTGATGGACGTGGCGATGAACGCCCAGGGCGTGGCCGTCGAACGCGGCTACGGGCGTCCGCTCATGTCGGGCCTGCACGGCGCCTACAGCATCGGGACGCTGCTGTCCGCGCTGGCCGGGGCGGGCGCGGCGCACGCGGGAGTCCCCGTACCACTGCACCTGGCCGCCGCCGCCCTGCTGCTCGGCGTCCTCGTCGCGGGCGGCTGCCGCGGCCTGCTGGACCGCTCCGCCGACGCCCCGCCGGAGCCGGACGGCGCGGTCGTGCGGCCCGCGCGGTCCTCGTCCCGCCGGCTGCTGGCGCTGCTCGGCGTCATCGGGCTGTGCTCGTTCGTCGGCGAGGGCGCCATGGCCGACTGGAGCGCGATCTACCTGCGGGAGGAGCTCGGCACCGGGCCCGGCCTCGCGGGCCTCGGCTACGCCGGCTGCGCGGTGGCGATGACCGCCGGGCGGATGGGCGGGGACCGGGTCGTCGCGCGGTTCGGGCCCGTCCCGGTGCTGCGGGCCGGGTCGCTGGCCGCCGCGCTCGGCCTCGGCTGCGGGCTCGCCGCGGCGGGCCCGGTGGCGGCCGTGGCCGGGTTCACGCTGTTCGGCCTCGGCATCGCCGTCGTCGCGCCGGTCACCTTCAGCGCGGCCGGCAACCTGCCGGGGGTGCCCGCAGCGGCCGGCATCTCCCGGGTCACCGCGGTCGGCTACGCCGGGCTGCTCGGCGGCCCGCCGGTGATCGGGTTCGTCGCGCAGGGGGTGGGGCTGGCGTGGGCGCTCGCCGTCCCCGTCGCGCTGGTCGGGCTGATCGTGCTGCTGGCCCCGGCGGTGGCCACCGCGGAGGGCTGACGCGCGCGCCATTGATCTTTTGGCGGGGTTCCGACTTTCGTATATGTCCTACTCAGGTAAGGTCTGGGCGAGTGAGCACTGTGCAGCGGTCGAGACCGGTCGATCCGGTCCCGTCCGCCCCGGCCTACCGGACATTCCTCCGCGAACTGCTGAGCTTCGGCTTCGTGGGGGTCGTCGGCACGCTCATCATGATCTTCGGCGCCAACCTGATGCGCGCCTGGCTCGGCGGCAGCCCGGTCACCAGCGTCGTCGTGCCGACCGTGGTGTCGACGCTGACGTCCTACCTGCTCAACCGGTACTGGACGTTCCGGCACCGCGACAGCGACGGCTCCGGCCGGGAGGTCGCGATCTTCTTCGCGCTGAACGGCGTCGGGCTGCTCATCCAGGTGCTGTGCACCGGCTTCACCTACTACACCCTCGGCCTGCACGGCGGCATCGCCTACAACCTCGGCCTGCTCGCCGGCGTCGGGCTCGGCGCGGCGTTCCGCTACTGGTCGTACAAGAAGTGGGTGTTCACGCCGGCGGCGGCCTGACATGGCGCGGCTCGACGACGAGTGGGCGGAGCACCGGCCGGCCGTGTTCGGCGCGGCCTACCGCATCACCGGCAGCGTCGCCGACGCCGAGGACATCGTCCAGGACGTCTGGCTGCGCGCGTCGGCGCGCGGGACGCTGGACGACGTCCGCGACCTGCGCGCCTGGCTGATCACGGCGGCCGCGCGCCGCGCCTACGACGTGCTCGGCTCCGCCCGCGCGCGCCGCGTCGACTACGTCGGGCCGTGGCTGCCCGAGCCGCTGCCGACCGGGCCGGACGCCGCCGAGCCGGTGCTGCTGGACGAGACCGCCGGCACCGCGATGCTCGTCGTGATGGAGGAGCTGACGCCGCCCGAGCGGGTCGCGTTCGTCCTGCACCAGGCGTTCGGGGTGCCCTACGACCAGATCGCCGGGGTGCTCGGGAAGTCGGCCGCCGCGTGCCGGCAGCTCGCCTCGCGGGCGCGCCGCAAGGTCGCCGCGGCGCTGCCGTCCCGCCCGGCGCCCCCGAAGGAGCGCGCGGCGGTGCTGGCGGCGTTCCGGGACGCCTACGAGCGCGGCGACGAGGCGGCGCTGCTGGCGCTGCTCGACCCGGACGCCGCCTACACCACCGACGGCGGCGGCCGCGTCTTCGCCGCCCGCAAGGTCATCGCGGGCGCGGGCCGGGTCGCCACCGCGCTGCTGCGCGTCCGCGCCCGCAACGCGCTGCGGCTGGAGTTCGCGGAGATCAACGGCCGGCCCGAGCTGCTGGCGGTGGGGGACGGCCGGCTGTTCGCCGTCGACACCGTGGAGGTCGCCGGCGGCCGCGTCACCGCCGTCAACCGCGTCCTCAACCCCGACAAGCTCGGCGCCGTCCGCCGCGCCGCGGCGGGACCGCGGCTCAGCGGCCCGCCGGAATGACCTTCTCGGTCCGGGCCGCGGCCTCGGCCAGCACGCCGGCCAGGTCCTGCCCGGTGGCCTGGGAGAAGATCACCTGGTCGACGCCGCGCTCGGCGGCGCGGCCGACGACGTCGACGACCTCGTCCACCGACGGGGTCCCGGGCAGCAGGGCCAGCGACGTCTTCTCGATCTCGGCGTAGTCGCGCCCCTCGCGCTCGCAGTGCTCCCGCAGCACCTCCAGCTTGCGGGGCAGCTCGTCGCCGTCGAAGAGGTTGCACGCGTCGGCGTACTTGGCGACGAACCGCAGCGTCTTCTTCTCCCCGCCGCCGCCGACCAGGATCGGCGGATGCGGGCGGCGCAGCGCGGGCGGCGAGTTCAGCGGGCGCTCCAGCCGGTAGTGCTCGCCCTCGAACGGCGACTCGTCGCCCTCCCACATCCGGTGGGCGAGCCGCAGCGTCTCCTCCAGCCGCTCGAACCGCTCGGCGGTCGGCGGGAACCGGACGCCGAGGCCGCGCGACTCCTCCTCGTTCCAGGCCGCGCCGATGCCGAGCCACGCGCGCCCGCCGGACAGGACGTCCAGCGTCGTCACGGTCTTGACCAGGATCCCGGGGTGCCGGTAGGTGACGCCGGTGACCATCGTCCCGAGGGTGATCCGCTCGGTCAGCGCCGCCGCGTAGGCGAGCGCGGAGTAGCCCTCCAGCATGGGCTCCTCCGAAGGGCCCACCCCGGTGATCTGGAAGAAGTGGTCCATCACCCAGAGCGAGCTCAGCCCGCCCTGGTCGGCGTCGCGGGCCATCCGGCCGAACGTCGGGGCGATCTGCTCCGGCCCGCCGGGATAGGTGAAGCTGGGAACCTGTAGTCCGATGCGCATGGCAGTCCCTGGTGTGTCGTGTGCCGGCTCTCTCCTTCCACTGTGCGACCTGGAGCGCGCTCCAGGTCAAGCGGCCCCGCCGGGAGCGCATTGACCTGGAGTGCGCTCCAGGTGAAATCCTGGAGGGCGTGAGCTCCTACTCCCCGGCGGAGACCGCCGACAAGAGCGGCTTCAGCATCGACACGCTGCGCTACTACGAGAAGATCGGCCTGCTGCCGGACATCGCCCGCAACGCCGCCGGCCGGCGGGTGTTCAGCGACGGCGACCTCGCCTGGCTCCACATGCTGCGCTGCCTGCGCGGGACGGGGATGCCCATCGCGGAGATGCTGCGCTTCTCCGAACTGGCCCGCGGCGGCACCGAGACCTTCCGGGAGCGCCTCGACCTGCTGGAAGCGCACGACCGCCGGGTGGAGGAGCAGATCGCCACCCTGCGCGAGCAGCAGGCGCAGATCAAGATGAAGATCGGCCTCTACCGCGACGCGGTCTGCGAGCCCGCGCCCGCCTCCGCCTGAGCCAGCACCCGCTCGGCCCGCGCCCACGCCTGCGCCGGGTCGAACGAGTCCGCGCGCCAGGCGTGGGCCCGGATCGTGCCGCGGTCCCGGAACCGGCGCATGATCTCCACGTGCGGCGGCCAGCCGACGAAGCGGCGCAGCGCTGCCTCGTCCGTCCAGACCGAGACCGAACCGCACCGCCGCTGCCGGGGCCGCGACCAGAGCCACAGGCCGACGGCGCCTTCCAGCTCCGGCCAGGACCGGCGCAGCGCCATGCCCGCCCGGAAGACGGCCGGCAGGTCGTGCGCGTGCGCGCAGGTGAAGTCGGTGACGCTCACCAGGACCGGTCCCGAGGCGGCGGCCGGACCGGCCTGCCAGGAACTCCTCAGCGCCCCGCTGATCAGTGCCCCGCTCATCAGTGCCATGAGGGATCCCGTCCCAGCAGGGCGAGCAGGCGCTCCTTCGGTGCGGCGCCGTCCGGGGACGGCAGGGCCGCGGCGAACGCGTCGGCCGGGCCCCGCCCCTCGGCGGGGACGAGCGCGGCGACCTTGAGCGACGCGGCGACGAGGTCGTCCGCCGGCTCCCACGGGACGCCGATCGCGGCGGCCACGTCCCACGCGTGGACGACCAGGTCGACGAGGTGGAAGGCGATCGCGAGGGCGGCCGGGAAGCGCCCGCCGAGTTCGGGGAGGGCCAGTTCCGCGTCGAGGGCGGCGTCGGCGAAGGCGCGCTCGACAAGGTCCGCACTGGCCGTGGCAGCGGCGTGCGGGTCGCTCCCGAGGTCGCCGCCGCGCCAGGCCGCCAGGCGGTCGCCGCCGCCCCGGGCCGCCGCGGCGAAGCCCTCGTCCTGGCCGATCTGGTGGCGCAGCAGGCCGTGCAGGGTCCAGTCCGGGCACGGCGTGGGCAGGGCGAGCGCGTCCGGCTTCACCTGCGCGACGGCCGACAGGTAGAGGTCCGCCGCTCTGCGGTCCAGCGGCCGGAAATCGGTGGTCAAGAGTTCGGTCATCAGGTCCATGCGGCCACGCTAGGACCCCGTAGAGGCCCAGATAAAGGGCCAAAAACGCACGAAATGGCTGAGCCGATTTAGGGTGGGCCCTTGTGGACCTGCATGTGAGCCTGGTGGGCCGCCGAGACCTCGCCGGGCAGATCTACGCGCAGCTGCGCGCCGCGATCCTGGACGGGCGGCTGCGCGCCGGGGAGGCGGTGCCCCCGACGCGGGAGCTGGCGCGGCGGCTCGCGATCTCCCGCAACACGGTCGCGGCCGCCTACGACCGGCTCGCCGCCGAGGGCTTCGTGGCGAGCCGGATCGGCGCCGGGACGTTCGTCCGGGAGGCCGGGTCGGCCGCGCGGGGCGCCCCGGCGGCCTCGCCGCTGCGGCCCCGGGCGCGCTGGGACGAGGTGGCGGTGTGGCCCCGGCCGATGCCCGGGATCAGATGGGACTTCCGCGCCGGGCTGCCCGACGCGGCGCTGTTCCCCTACGAGGCGTGGCGGCGGATCATGGCGGGCCTGCTGCGGCCCTCGGCGCTCGGCGACCCCGCCGCGGCGGGCGACCCGGCGGGGCTGCCCGCGCTGCGCGAGGCCATCGCCCGGCACGTCGGGGTCTCCCGGTCGGTGCGCGCCGGCGGCCGCGACATCGTGGTCACCTCGGGGACGCAGCAGGCGCTCGACCTGATCGTCCGGGTGCTCCTCGAACCGGGCGACACGGTGGCCGTCGAGGACCCGGGCTACCCGCCCGTCCGGATGCTGCTGGCCGCCGCCGGGATGCGGGTCCGGGGCGTGCCGGTCGACGCGGAGGGGCTGCGGGTGGACGCGCTCCCCGACGACGCGCGGGCCGTGTACGTCACGCCGTCCCACCAGTTCCCGCTGGGCATGCCGATGTCGCTGCCGCGCCGCCGGGCCCTGCTGGACTGGGCGCGCCGCCGCGACACGGTGATCGTCGAGGACGACTACGACACCGAGTACCGGTACGGGGGGCGCCCGGTCGAGCCGCTGCAGAGCCTGGACGAGGACGGCCGCGTGCTCTACACCGGCACCTTCTCCAAGATCATGCGGCCGGTGCTGCGGCTCGGGTTCCTGGTGGCGCCGCCGTCCCTGCACCGCGCGTTCCGGATGGCGCGGTACGTCTCGTCCTGGCACGCCGAGCTGCCGGCGCAGGCGGCGCTCGCCCGGTTCATCGACGAGGGCCTGCTCGTCCGGCACATCCGCAGGTCGCGGCGCGCGTACCGGGCCCGGCACGAGCGCGTCGCCGAGCTGCTCCCGGAGCTGTTCGGCGACCGGCTCGCGGTCGTCCCGGCGGAGGCGGGGCTGCACCTGAGCGCCGTCCTGCCGGCCGGGACCGACGACGCCGCGATCGCCGCGCGGGCGCTCGGCGCGGGCGTCGGGCTGTTCCCGCTGTCGGAGTTCGCGGTCACCGGGCCGGCGGTCCCCGGGCTGGTCTTCGGGTACGGCGCGGTGGAGCTGCCCGCGATCGAGGCGGGGCTGCGCAGGCTGCGCGCGGTGGCCGGCGGCTGACGGCGACCGGTGCTCAGCGCTGGACGGGGGTGACGCGGCGGCCGTCGGCGCCGAAGAACAGCACGCGGTCGAAGTCGACGGTCAGCGCCACGTGGTCGCCGCGGTCGGGACGGTCGCCGGGCGCGATGCGGAATACCAGGTCGGAGCGCCGGT
Organism: Actinomadura sp. NAK00032; assembly: GCF_013364275.1. NCBI lineage: Bacteria > Bacillati > Actinomycetota > Actinomycetes > Streptosporangiales > Thermomonosporaceae > Actinomadura > Actinomadura sp. NAK00032. The sequence continues at coordinate 2,962,298 of NZ_CP054932.1, forward strand.
GGTGGCCGGCGTGCTCCTCGGGGACGCCCTCGTCCGGGGCCGGCTTGCCGAGCATCTCGCGCAGCCGGTCCCGCCAGCCGGCGGGCTCGGCGTCGTGGGACGGCGCGCGCGGCGGCCGCCCGACCTCGGAGGCGTCGATCGTGGGGATGCCCGCCTCGGCGTAGGCGAGCCACTCGTGCCCGTGGAACTCCAGCGCCCGGACCTGCCCGGACAGCACCGACCCGTGCGGCGCGGGGGCGCCCGGCGCGATCGGCATCAGGGTGTCCGGCCGGATCCCGACGATCACCCCCTGGCCGTGGTGGCTGATCAGCGCGGACGCGCGCGGGTCGTCCCACGGCACGGTCAGCCGCTGCGGGCCGAAGTCCAGCAGCAGCCCCTCGCCCTCGATGGCCCACAGGGTGGCCTGCAGCAGGTTGATCGGCGGGGAGCTGAGGAACGCGGCCACGAACACCGTCGCCGGGTCCTCGTAGATCTGCTCGGGGGTGCCGACGTCCTCCAGGACGCCGTCGCGCAGCACCGCCATGCGGTCGGCCATCGTCATGGCCTCGACCTGGTCGTGGGTGACGTACACGGTGGTGGTGCCGGTGGAGCGGACCAGCGCGGCGATCTCGACCCGCAGCTCGGTGCGCAGCCCCGCGTCCAGGCTGGACAGCGGCTCGTCCATCAGGAACAGCGACGGCTCGCGGATGAGCGCCCGGCCGATCGCGGCGCGCTGGCGCTGGCCGCCGGACAGCGTGCGGGGCAGCCGGTCGATCATCGTGTTGAGGCCCAGCGCGCGGGCCAGCTCGACGACCTTCGCGCTCGCCTCGGCGCGGTCGTCGCCCGAGACCTCCAGCGGGAACATCATGTTCCCCTTGACCGTGCGGTGCGGGTAGAGCGCCCCCTCCTGGAAGACCATGGCGACGTTGCGCTCGCGCGGCGGCAGGTCGTTGGCGACGCTGCCGTTCAGCCACAGGTCGCCGCCGGTGATCTCCTCCAGCCCCGCGATCATCCGCAGGATGGTCGACTTGCCGCAGCCGGACGGACCGAGCAGGACGAACAGCTCGCCGTCGTTGATGCGCAGGCGGACCTTGCGGACGGCGGTGTGCCCGCCCGGATACACCTTGTCGACGCCGTCGAGCACAACATCCGTCATCGCGTCCGCCTGGGTGTGAGCAAAATCTCGGCTCGCCATCACATCGCGCGGCGGTCCGGGTTGTCCAGACCAAATCCGGACTTGCCGGTGGTCGTTCCGGCCGAGTCCGGCCACAGACCATGGCATTCACCGCAAGGCAGGACGATCCAGGCTTTCTGGAGGGCCTCCCCGGACCGCCTCCCCGGGGCGCCCGCGCGGCCGGTTCGGACGGGGAAGCGCCGGATGTCGCGGGCCCGCCGTAGACTCCTTCGTCGTGGCAGGCCGGATTCGCAATGAGGACATCGCACTCGTCCGTGAGCGCGCGTCCATCGACGCCGTGATCGGCGAGTACCTGCAGCTGCGCAGCGCGGGCGGTGGAAACCTCAAGGGCCTGTGCCCCTTCCACGACGAGAAGTCCCCGTCGTTCAACGTGACCCCCTCGCGCGGCCTGTACTTCTGCTTCGGCTGCGAGGCGGGCGGCGACGTCATCAAGTTCGTCCAGGAGATCGAGCACCTGTCGTTCTCCGAGGCGGTCGAGCGGCTCGCCGCCCAGGCCGGCATCCAGCTCCGCTACGAGGAGGGCGGCGGGCGCGGCCCCCGGCAGGACGGCGGCCAGCGCGCCCGCCTGATCGAGGCCCACAAGGCCGCCGCCGAGTACTACACCGGGCAGCTGGCGTCCCCCGAGGGGGCGATCGGGCGCACGTTCCTGTCCGAGCGGGGCTTCGAGGCCGCCGACGCCGCCCGGTTCGGCGTCGGGTTCGCGCCCCGCGAGTGGGAGGGGCTCGTCCGGCACCTGCGCGGCCGCGGGTTCGCCGACCGCGACATCGTCGCCGGCGGCCTCGCCAAGGAGGGCCGGCGCGGCCCGATGGACCGCTTCCGCGGCCGGCTGATGTGGCCCATCCGCGACCTGTCCGGCGACGTCATCGGGTTCGGCGCGCGCCGCCTCTACGAGGACGACGACGGCCCCAAGTACCTGAACACCCCCGAGTCGCCGCTCTTCCACAAGGGGTCGGTGCTGTACGGCGCCGACCTGGCGAAGAAGGAGATCGCGCGGCGCCGGCAGGCCGTCGTGGTCGAGGGCTACACCGACGTGATGGCCTGCCACCTCGCGGGCGTCCCGACCGCGATCGCCACCTGCGGGACGGCGTTCGGCGACGACCACATCAAGGTGCTGCGCCGGCTGCTGATGGACCAGGACGAGTTCCGCGGCGAGGTGATCTTCACCTTCGACGGCGACGCGGCCGGCCGGAAGGCGGCGCTGCGCGCGTTCGACGACGAGCAGAAGTTCGTCTCGCAGACCTTCGTGGCCGTCCAGCCGGACGGGCTCGACCCCTGCGACCTGCGGATCCGGCACGGCGACGCGGCGGTGCGCGACCTGGTCGCGGCCCGGCTGCCGCTGTTCGAGTTCGCGGTGCGCAGCGCGATCGAGCAGCACGACCTCGACACCGTCGAGGGGCGGCTCGCCGCGCTGGACGCGGCGGCCCCGGTCGTCGCCGCCATCAAGGACCGCTCGCGCCGGCACATGTACGCCGTCAACCTCGACCGCTGGCTCGGCATCATGGACGAGCAGTTCGTGCTGCGCCGCGTCCGCGAACTGGCGAACCGCCGGCACGCCCGCGCCCAGGCCGGACGCTCCCCGGCCGCAAACGGCCACCCCGGCCGGCCGGGCGGCGGCGCCGAGCGGAACGGGAACGGCCCCCGCGCCGAGGCGCGGCCGCCGCAGCGGCCCGCGTTCGACCCGTCCGACCCGGAGGTCCAGCGCGAGCGGGAGCTGCTGAAGCTCGCGGTGCAGCGCCCGGCGCTGCTCGGCCCGGCGTTCGACGAGGTTCCGGCCGAGGCGTTCATCGCGCCGCCGCACGCGGCGGTGCGCGCGGTGATCGCGGTGGCGGGCGGCACGGCCGCGGCCGGCGGCGTCGCCGAGTGGGTCGCCCTGCTGCTGGAGAGCGCCCCGAACGACCAGGTCAGGGATCTGCTCACCAAGCTCGGCGTGGAGCCGGTGCGGTCCGCCCAGGATTCGGACGACCGCTATGCCGGGGAACTGCTGGCCCGGATTCAGGAGCGCCAGCTCACCCGCATGATCGCGGACGCGAAATCTAAACTCGGGCGGCTGAATCCGGCCGAGTCGCAGGAGGAATACCACAAGCTCTTCGGCGATCTTGTCGCGCTTGAGCAGCAGCGACGGGTGTTGCGCGAGCGAGGGCTTGGATCACAGTAAGTCAAGGGACCGCAAAATGGGTCCTGTGATCTAGCCCTCCTTTGACGCAGACTGTCTGCGTGGGCCCTTCGGTGCTGCCAAGCGAGGCGCCATCGGTTGATCAGGTGGCGGACCTCGTCGCACGCGGCAGAGAGCGCGGCGGTGTGACCGTCGAGGACGTCGCTGCCGCGCTCGATCGCTCGGACTTGCCGGACGACTCGCTGGAGCGGGTCGTGCGGATGCTCGCGGAGCAGGGGGTGGAGGTCCTCGAATCCCAGCAGGAGACCGAGGACGTCACGCGAGCGGACGAGGGAGACCTCGGCAAGCGGGCGCCGACGAGCGACCTGGTTCGGATCTACCTGAGAGAGATCGGTCGCGTACCGCTGCTCACGGCAGAAGAAGAAGTAGAACTGGCGAAATCGATCGAGGCGGGACTGTTCGCCGAGGAGAAGATGGCGCGTACCGCCGTCCTCGCCCGCGGCGAGCTGATCGACCTCGAACTGCTCTCCCGCGAGGGCGTGCGGGCGAAGCAACGGCTGATCGAGGCCAACCTGCGGCTGGTGGTCTCGATCGCGAAACGGTACGTCGGCCGGGGAATGCTCTTCCTCGACCTGATCCAGGAGGGAAATCTCGGACTCATCCGTGCGGTCGAGAAATTCGACTACACCAAGGGGTTCAAGTTCTCGACCTACGCCACCTGGTGGATCCGGCAGGCGATCACCCGGGCGATCGCCGACCAGGCCCGGACGATCCGGATCCCGGTCCACATGGTGGAGACGATCAACAAGCTGGTGCGGGTGCAGCGGCAGATGCACCAGGACCTCGGCCGGGAGCCGACGCCCGAGGAGATCGGCCTGGAGATGGGGCTGTCGCCCGTCCGGGTCGTGGAGATCCAGCGGATCGCCCAGGAGCCGGTCTCGCTGCAGTCGCCGATCGGCGAGGAGGACTCCGACCTCGGCGACTTCATCGAGGACGCGGACGCCGTCGTGCCGATCGAGGCCGCGGCGTTCATCCTGCTCCAGGACCAGCTGGAGGACATCCTCGGCACCCTGTCGGACCGGGAGCAGCGCATCATCCAGCTCCGGTTCGGCCTGGCGGACGGCCATCCGCGCACCCTGGAGGAGGTGGGCCGCGAGTTCGGCGTGACCCGCGAGCGGATCCGCCAGATCGAGTCCAAGACGCTGGCGAAGCTGCGCCACCCGTCGCGCGCGCAGATGCTCCGCGAGTATCTGGAGTGACGGCCGGCCCGGGGAGGGCGGCCGGTTCCCGCCGGGCCGCGCTCCCCGGGGCGTCCGCCCAGGACCGCCCGCGCAGGGCCGCCCGTCCCGGGCCGTCCGGCCTGGGCCAGGGCGTCTCCTGGCATTTTGTCGCTTTTCGTCCGAGCGGTGATCTACCGTGGTGGGCATGCTGATCGTGACGACTGACGGGGTGCCGGGGCACGAGATCAGGAGCGTGCTCGGGGAGGTCCTCGCGACGGCCCTCCAGGCCGATCCGGGCGACCAGGGCGGCGCGCCGCAGGCCGGCCGGCCCGGGAGCAGCGCGACGTTCCGGGTGACGGGGGAGCGGCCGGCGGTCGGCCTCGCCGCGGCGCGCCGCGAGGCGGTGGACCGGCTCGGCGAGGAGGCGCGCCGCCGGGGCGGCAACACCGTGGTCGGGATGCGCTTCGACACCGCCGCGGTGGCCGGCGGCTTCGAGGTCTGCGCGTACGGGACGGCCGTCTGGGCCGAGCCCGCGGGCCGGCAGCGCGACCAGGCGCCGCAGTACCAGCAGCGCCAGCCCCCGCAGCAGGGCCAGCTCCCGCCGTACGGGGACCCGCAGCCGGGCGGCCCGCCGATGGCCGCGCGCAACCTCACGATGGGGATCCAGGACCGGCCCCGCTGAACCCCCGCGCGGGCGCACGGTCCCGTCGCCGGGGGGCCTCTTGACGGGGTGAGGACAGGCTTCGCTAATTTAGGTGAGCCTAACCATTTGCTCGCCCCTGGAGTCCCTGATGCGCCCTGTGTCCGTCCTCGCGCTCGCCGGCGCCGCCGCCGTGTCGATGTCCCTGCTCACGGGGTGCGGCGGTGACGGCGACAAGGCGGACGCCGCGGGCGCCATCCCGGTGACGGCGACCGACGACGCGTGCGAGGTGGCCAAGACCGACCTCACCGCGGGCAAGACCACCTTCAAGGTCACCAACAAGGGCTCCAAGGTCAACGAGTTCGAGGTGCTCAAGCCGGACGGCAAGATCCTCGCCGAGCGGGAGAACATCGGCCCGGGGACCAGCGTCGACTTCGTCGTGAACCTGCCCGCCGGCCAGTACAAGCTGCTGTGCAGCGCCGGGCAGACCGGCAAGGGCCCGACCCGGGACGTCACGGTCACCGGCGCGGCGGCGGGCGGCGCGGACGCGCGGCTCACCAAGGCCGCCGCCGACTACAAGGCGTTCGTGATCGTCCGGCTCGACGACACGATCGCCAAGACCCGCCAGTTCGTGGACGCGGTGAAGGCCGGCGACGTCGCGAAGGCCAAGGAGCTGTACGCCCCGTCCCGCGTCGGCTGGGAGACGATCGAGCCCGTCGCGGAGAAGTTCGGCGACATCGACCCGAAGGTCGACGCCCGCGAGGCCGACCTCAAGCCGGAGGAGAAGAAGGACTGGTCCGGCTGGCACCTGCTGGAGAAGGCCCTCTGGGAGGACGGCTCGGTCAAGGGCAAGGAGAAGTACGGCGACCGGCTGCTCGCCGACCTCGGGACGCTGAAGTCGCGGCTGCCCGGCCTCACCCTCGACCCCGTCAACGACATGGCCGGCGGCGCCAAGGAGCTGCTGGACGAGGTCGCCACCGGCAAGGTCACCGGCGAGGAGGAGGCGTTCAGCCACACCGACCTCGTCGACTTCAAGGCCAACGTCGACGGCGCCAAGAAGATCTACGACCTGCTCAAGCCGGTCGTCCAGGAGCGGGACGCGCAGCTCGCGGCCGACCTCGACGCCAACTTCGCCAAGGTCGAGGGGCTGCTGAAGAAGCATGAGCAGGGCGACGGCTACGTCTCCTACGACAAGGTCGGCAAGGACGACCGCAAGCAGCTGGCGGACGCGGTGAACGCCCTCGGCGAGCCGCTGTCCAAGCTCGCCGAAGCCGTCGCGAAGTAACGGGAACCGGAGAGGTGGCGGCGAGATGACCGAGGCGCGGCCGGGGCTGTCCCGGCGCCGGATGCTGGGCTTCTCCGGCGCGAGCCTGCTCGTCGGCGCGGCCGCCGGCGCGGGCATCGACCGGATGGCGTTCGCCGACGAGGAGGCCGACGCCGGCGCGGCCGTCGCGTTCCGCGGCCCGCACCAGGCGGGCATCGCCACGCCCGTCCAGGACCGGCTGCACTTCGCCGCGTTCGACGTGACGACCGGCGACCGCGACCGGCTCGTCCGGATGCTGAAGGAGTGGACGGCCGCGGCCGCCGCCATGACCGCCGGGAAACCGGTCGGGGACGGCGCGGTCGGCGGGCCGGCGGTGGCGCCGCCGGACGACACCGGCGAGGCGCTCGGCCTGCCCCCGTCCCGGCTCACGCTGACGATCGGGTTCGGGCCCACGCTGTTCGACAAGGACGGCAAGGACCGGTTCGGCCTCAAGGCGCGCCGCCCGGCCGCCCTCGTCGACCTGCCGCACTTTCCCGGCGACGCCCTCGACCCCGACCGCAGCGGCGGCGACATCGCCGTCCAGGCGTGCGCGGACGACCCGCAGGTCGCCGTGCACGCGATCCGCAACCTGGCCCGGATCGGGTTCGGCACGGTCTCGGTCCGCTGGTCGCAGCTCGGGTTCGGCAAGACGTCCTCGACCACGCCGGACGCGCAGACCCCGCGCAACCTGTTCGGGTTCAAGGACGGCACCGACAACATCGGCTCCGCCGACACGGCGCTGCTCGGCAGGCACGTCTGGGCGGGCGAGGGCGACGGCGCGGCCTGGATGGCGGGCGGCTCCTACCTCGTCGCCCGCCGCATCCGGATGCACATCGAGACCTGGGACCGGACGTCCCTGCGCGAGCAGGAGGACATCTTCGGCCGCGACAAGGGCGAGGGCGCGCCCGTGGGGGCGGCGAAGGAGCGCGACGAACCCGTCCTGTCCCGGATGAAGCCGGACGCGCACGTCCGCCTCGCCCACCCCGACTCCAACCGCGGCGCGCGGATCCTGCGGCGCGGCTACTCCTTCACCGACGGGTCCGACGGCCTCGGCCGGCTGGACGCGGGCCTGTTCTTCATCGCGTTCCAGCGCGACCCGCGCACCGGGTTCATCCCGATCCAGCAGTCGCTGGCCGACGACGCGCTGAACGAGTACATCCAGCACGTCGGATCGGGCGTCTACGCGTGCCCGCCGGGCGTCCGCGAAGGCGGCTTCTGGGGCGACACCCTGTTCACCTAGGACTCGCCTAGGGCGCGCCTGGGCGGCCCTGGCGCGCCCTGGCGGCTAGCCCTGCCCGGCCCGCTCGGAGCGGATGCGGGTCACGACGTCCCCGGCGGCGGTCTTGATCGACTCCAGCTCCTGGAGGTAGGCCCAGTAGTCCGGATGGGAGCCGCCGAGCCGCTTCGGCGCGTTCTCCAGCCGCTCGACCAGCCCGTCCAGCACCCGGACGTGCTGCGGCGCGGCCCCGCCCGGCTGGGCCATGGCGAGCCGCTGCGCGTCCCGCACGGCGAACTGGGCGCTCTCGGCGGGCTTGGCCGGGTCGGCGGCGACCGCCCTCAGCTCCTCGACCCGGCCGGTGACCTGCCCGGCGCGGCGGTCGGCCGCGTTCAGCTCGGTGCGCGCGGCGGTGAGCGCCCGCTGCGCCTGCTTCCACTCGGTGCGGGCGACGTGCGCGGACGCCTCGTTCAGCCGCTCCCGGGCCCGCGTGACGGCGGCCTCGATGGACTCGGGCGCGCCCTTGAGGTCCTGCCAGCAGGCCTGCGAGTAGCCGCGCAGCAGCACCCGCATCGCCTCCCGGACGGGCCCGACGCGGTTCGCGGCGGCGTCCGCCCGCGTCCGGACGGAGGCGAGCGAGTTGCGGACCTTCTGCGCCAGCTGCGGCAGCTCCGCGGCGGCCTCCCGGGCCCCCTCGGCGATCTCCCGGACCTCCTCGGCCTTGCGGATCGCGCCGTCCAGCCCGAGCCCGCCGAGCCCCTTCGAGCCGAGCTGCGCGAGGACCTGCCGGGCGCGGGCGAGCTCCGCCTCCGGGTCGGCCGCGTCCATCCCCGCCTCCCGCGCCGCGGTGACGGCGGCCTCGGCCGCGGCCACCGCCTCGCGGGCCGCGGCCAGCCGCGGCGGAAGCTGGTCGAGGGCGGCCTCCAGCCGGGCCATGCGCGGCGCGAGCCGCTCGGCGAAGCCGTTCAGGTTCCGGGTGATCTGCTGCAGCCGCTCGGTGGAGGCCACGAACGCGCGCCGCGCCGCGTCGTACTCGGCCGGTGACCGGTCCTGGTCATCGACGTCGTGCGCGTCCAGCACGGAGATGTAGGCGATGGACGCGGCGTCGGCGGACTCCGACAGCCCGTCGAACTCCCGCCGGACGGGCGCCGCCGCGGCCGCGTCCAGGTCCTCGAAGACGGTGACGCGGCCGCCGAGGTACTTCTGCGCCTGGTCCATGTCGTAGAAGGCGCCCGCCGCCGCCTCCTTGGCCTCGACCGCCGCGGCGGCCGCCTGCGCCCCCCTGCCGCCCCGGCGGCGCTGGTCGCCCGGTCCCCGCAACGCTGCCTCCTCTCGTCCCTGCCCAGTCTGGCCCAGACCGCGCGTGTTTCGCGCCCCGGACCGGCGTCCGGCCGCCGCCCGGGGCGTTCCGCGTCACAGGTCTACAACGGATGGAACGGATAGCATCGCTGCTACGTCGATAATTCTGGGCGCCGGGTCGGCGTCCCGATACGGCATGCGATCTTGGAGGCCCATCGTGCCCGTCAGCCTGAGCAAAGGCGGCAATGTCTCGCTCACCAAGCAGGCGCCCGGACTGACCGCGGTGATCGTCGGTCTCGGCTGGGACCTGCGCACCACCACCGGCACGGACTTCGACCTCGACGCCTCCGCCATGGTGCTGGACGGCTCCGGCAAGATCATCACCGACCAGCACTTCGTGTTCTTCAACAACCTGCGCACCCCCGACGGCGCGGTCGAGCACAGCGGCGACAACACCACCGGCGCCGGCGAGGGCGACGACGAGCAGCTGAAGGTCAACTTCGGCGCGATGCCGGCCGCCGCCGAGCGGGTGGCGTTCGCGGTCTCGATCTACGACGCCGACAGCCGCGGGCAGAACTTCGGGCAGGTCCGCAACGCCTACATCCGGGTGATGAACCAGGCCGACGGCGCCGAGATGGCCCGCTACGACCTGTCGGAGGACGCCTCGATGGAGACCGCGATGGTCTTCGGCGAGCTGTACCGCAACGGCACGGAGTGGAAGTTCCGCGCGGTCGGCCAGGGCTACGCGTCCGGGCTGGCCGGCATCGCGACGGACTTCGGCGTCAACCTCTGACCCGCCCCCCGGTCCGGTCGGCGCCCCCGTCCGATCGGCACCCCGTCCGAACCGCGCCGGCGCCCCCGGCCGGCGCGGCACACCGAAACAGGCACTTCAGGAAGGGAACGGCCCGAACATGGGAGTCTCACTCGCCAAGGGCGGCAACGTCTCGCTGACGAAGGCCGCGCCCAACCTCACCGCGGTCACCGTCGGCCTCGGCTGGGACGTCCGCGCCACCACCGGCGCGGACTTCGACCTGGACGCGTCCGCGCTGATGCTGGCGAGCACCGGCAAGGTCATCTCCGACCAGCACTTCGTGTTCTTCAACAACCTGCGGAGCCCGGACGGCTCGGTCGAGCACACCGGCGACAACCTGACCGGCGAGGGCGAGGGCGACGACGAGTCGATCAACGTCGACCTCACCGGGGTGCCGGCCGAGTGCGAGCGCGTGGTGTTCCCGGTGTCGATCTACGACGCCGACAACCGGCACCAGAGCTTCGGCCAGGTGCGCAACGCCTTCATCCGGATCGTCAACCGGACCGACGGCAACGAGCTCGCCCGGTTCGACCTCACCGAGGACGCCTCCACCGAGACGGCGATGGTCTTCGGCGAGCTCTACCGGCACAACGGCGAATGGAAGTTCAGGGCCGTCGGGCAGGGGTACGCCTCGGGTCTGGCCGGCATCGCGATGGACTTCGGCGTCAACGTCGGCTGAGGCCGGCGCACCCCGCATCCCGGCCGCCCCGCCCGGCCGTCCTCTCTAGCAGAAATACGCGCATGATTCTTCGCACCTTCGGTTGGTCCTTCGGCGTCACGGCTCTAGGGTTGCTGGCCGCCTTCCTCTACGACGGGCCGACCGGCCTCGCGCTGGTCGCCGTCCTGGCCATCCTCGAGATCTCGCTGTCGTTCGACAACGCCGTGGTCAACGCCAAGGTGCTCGACAGGATGAGCCCCTTCTGGCAGAAGATCTTCCTCACCGTCGGCATCGCGATCGCGGTGTTCGGCATGCGGCTGGTCTTCCCGCTGCTGATCGTGGGCATCACCGCCAAGCTCGGCCCCGTCGAGGCGTTCGACCTGGCGCTCAACGACTCGCACCGCTACCACCAGCTGATGAACGACGCGTACCCGATGATCGCGGCGTTCGGCGGCATGTTCCTGATGATGCTGTTCCTGAACTTCGTGTTCGAGGAGCGCGGCGACAAGTGGCTGCCGTGGCTGGAGCGGCCGCTCGCCCGCATCGGGAAGCTGGACCAGCTGGCGGTGGTCGTCGCGGGCGGCTCGCTGGCGCTGGTGTCGTGGCTGTCGGCCGACGACCCGGGCAACGTCATGATCGCGGGCGTGCTCGGCATGGTGACCTACATCCTGGTCAACGGGCTCGGCGAGCTGTTCTCCGAGGCGGGCGACGAGGACGAGGACGAGGACGGGGCGGCCGAGGGCGCCGACGGCGCGGACGAGGGCCGGGAGGCGGCGCCCGCCGCGCGGTCCGGGCCGAGCTCGCTGGCGCTGGCCACCGGCAAGGCGGGGTTCTTCCTGTTCCTCTACCTGGAGGTGCTGGACGCCTCGTTCAGCTTCGACGGCGTCATCGGCGCGTTCGCGATCAGCACCGACCCGATCGTCATCGCGCTCGGCCTCGGCATCGGCGCCATGTACATCCGGTCGCTGACGGTCTTCCTGGTCCGCAAGGGCACCCTGCACGAGTACGTCTACCTGGAGCACGGCGCGCACTGGGCGATCGGGGCCCTCGCCGTCTGCATGCTGATCAGCATCGGGCACCACGTGCCCGAGTGGATCACCGGCGGGCTCGGCGCCGGGCTGATCATCGCGGCGTTCATCAGCTCCGTCGTCCGCAACCGGGGAGAGGGCGACGTCGAGGCCCCGCCGACCGGCGACGGCAAGCAGCTGCACTCCAGCAACGTCTGACCGGCGGGTCCCCGCCCGCGACCAGTACCCACCGAAGGAGCCAACGATGTCGATCTCGCTGCAGAAAGGCCAGAAGGTCTCGCTCGCCAAACCCGGCGGCGGGACCCTCACCCGGGTCCGGATGGGGCTCGGCTGGGACGCCGTCGCCAAGAAGGGCCTGTTCGGCAAGGGCAAGGCCCAGTCGATCGACCTGGACGCCTCCTGCCTGCTGTTCGACGCCGCCGGGAACCTCGCCGACCAGGTCTGGTTCCGGCAGCTGCGCAGCAAGGACGGCTCCGTCCAGCACACCGGCGACAACCTGACCGGCGAGGGCGCGGGCGACGACGAGGTCATCAACGTCGACCTGCAGGGCGTCCCCGCCAACGTCGCCCAGCTGGTGTTCACGGTGAACTCCTTCACCGGGCAGGACTTCTCGCAGATCGCCAACGCGTTCTGCCGCCTGGTGGACGAGAGCACCGGGCAGGAGATCGCCCGCTACGACCTGAGCGGCGCCGGCCAGCACAACGCGCAGATCATGGCGAAGGTGTCGCGGGACGGCCAGGGCTGGTCGATGACGGCGATCGGCGCGACCGCGACCGGGCGCACGTTCCAGCACCTCCTGCCCGCCGTCTCGGCGCACCTGTGACCCGGCGGGAGTGACGGGCGCGGCCATGCGGCATTTCGACCACATCGACGCCGCGCGTCGCAAGCACCTGTTCTACCGGCACCCCCGCCCGTTCGACCGGCACGACGACCCGGCGGTGCTGGCCGTCGCGCTCGGCGCGACGCTGTACTGCCCGGCGACCAGGCCCGCCCTCGCCGCCGACATCGAGCGGGCGGCGGGGCGCGGCGTCATGAGCATGGTCGTCTGCCTGGAGGACGCGATCGCCGACACGGAGGTCGCGGCCGGCGAGGCGAACCTGGTGGCGCAGTTCCAGGCGCTGCACGCGGGCGGCGCGGACGTGCCGCTGCTGTTCGTCCGGATCCGCGACCCCCGGCAGATCGGCGACCTGCTCCACCGGCTCGGCGGCGCCGCCGACCTGGTCAGCGGGTTCGTGCTGCCGAAGTTCACGCCGGCCTCCGGTGGAGCGTTCCTCGACGCGCTCGCGGACGCCGCCGACCGCACCGGGCTGCGGCTGCTGGCGATGCCGGTGATCGAGAGCCCGGAGGCGGTGTACGCCGAGACCCGCCCGGAGATGCTGGACGACGTGGCGCGGCTGCTCGGCAAGCACCGGCCGCGGGTCCTCGCGGTCCGGATCGGGGCGACCGACATGTCCGCCGCCTACGGGCTGCGCCGGCCGCCGGACCTCACGATCTACGACATCCGCCCGGTCGCGAACGTGATCTGCGACGTGGTCAACGTCCTCGGCCGGGCCGACGGCACCGGGTACGTGGTGACCGGCCCGGTGTGGGAGTACTTCTCGGCGGGGGAGCGGATGTTCAAGCCGCAGCTGCGGCAGTCGCCGTTCGACGCGCAGCAGGCGGCGCCGCTGCGGCAGCGGCTGATCACCTCCGACCTGGACGGCCTGATCCGCGAGGTCCACCTGGACAAGGCCAACGGCCTGACCGGCAAGACCGTGATCCACCCGAGCCATGTGGCGGCCGTCCACGCGCTGTCGGTGGTGACGCACGAGGAGTACTGCGACGCCGCCGACATCCTCGGCGTCGCCGGGGGCGGGGCGATGGCCAGCTCGTACGCCAACAAGATGAACGAGGCGAAGCCGCACCGCGCGTGGGCGCAGCGGCTGATGCTGCGCGCCCGGGTGTTCGGGGTCGCGGCGGAGGGCGTCACGTTCGTCGAGCTGCTGGAAGCGGCGGGCAGCCGGTGACCGCGTCCCGGGTCTCCGCGCGCTGGGTCTCCGCGCGCCTCGGGGTGCGGCTGGCCGACGGCGCGTCCCCGGCCGGTGCCGGGCTGTCGTCGCTGGTGGGGCTGGCGGTGCGCCGCAATCCGCGCCGCGCGCACCTGCTGGTCTCGGCGGTGCTGGGCAAGCACGTCCCGACGGATCCGCGGCTCGTGTACGGGTCGGGGCTGCTGCTGGGCGAGCTCGTGCGCGCGCGCCTGCGGGGTGAGGAGCCGCCTCATCCCGGTGCTCTGCTGCCGGACGCCCTGCGCGGCGTGCCAGGGGCCGCTGCGGGGCTGCGTGACCTCATGCGCGCCCCTAGAAGCCCTGTGGACGCGATCGTCCTGGGCTACGCCGAGACCGCCACAGCCTTGGGGCACTCGGTGGCGGACGCTCTGGGCGGTGCCTACTACCTGCACTCGACGCGGCGTCCCGTCCGGGGGTTCGCCGCCTACGGCGGGTTCGAGGAGGAGCACAGCCACGCCACGAGCCATCTGCTGCTGCCTGCCGACCCGGCCCTGCTCGACCGGGATGTACCGGTGGTGCTGGTGGACGACGAGCTGTCCACGGGCCGGACGGTCCTGAACACCATCGAGACCCTGCACGCCGTCCGGCCGAGGGGGCATTACGTCCTGGCGTCCCTGGTCGACCTGCGCGACCCCGCCGACCGGGCGCGGATGGAAGCTTTCGCCGACCGCCTGGGCACCCGCATCGACGCGGTGGCGCTGGCCGGGGGGCACGTGGAGCTTCCCGAGGGGATCCTGGAGGCGGGGCAGTCGCTCGTTGCCGGCCTCTCCAGCGCTTCTGCCGCCGCCCCTGGGGCCGCGCCGTCTGCGGTGGCACGGGCCGTGCTGGACTGGCCCGCCGGGCTACCGGACGGCGGACGCCACGGCTTCCTCCCCGAGCACAGGGCGCGGCTGGAGAAGGACCTCGCCCGCATGGGCGACGTCCTCGCGGCGAAGCTCGTCCGAGGGGCCTCACGGGTGCTCGTACTGGGCTTCGAGGAGCTGATGTACGCGCCGCTGCGCCTGGCGGAGGCGCTCGCCGACACCCTGCCGGACGTGGACGTCCGCTACTCCACGACCACGCGTTCACCTGTGCTCGCCGTAGACGACCCGGGGTACGCGATAAGAACGCGCCTGATGTTCTCCTCACACGACGACCCCGCCGACGGGCCGGGGGAGCGGTACGCCTACAACGTGGCCCCCGGCGCCGGTGAGCGCGGGTTCGACCAGATCGTCTTCGTGGTGGACGACATCGGAGACACCGACGCGCTCGCAGGCGGGCTCCTGGAACGGCTGCGCGCGCTTGCCCCGGTGCTGGTCGCGACCGTCCCCGCCCACAGGAGGGATACGTGAAGCCGCTGTACGGGCCGTCCTTCGGCAGCTACCCGGCTGACGACGTCGCCTGGCTGCTCAAGGACCTCTCGCACGTACGGCTCGAGGCGCCGACGGAGGAGCGCGAGGCGGCGATCCAGGCGGGACGCGCCCACTACGCCGAGTCGCTCCCCGTCGAGTACCAGCCGGGCCCGGAGTACCGGCGGCTGTTCCACCGGGCGCTGGAGGCGTCGGCGGAGCGGCTCGCCTACGCGGCCGGGCTGGTCACCGAGCTGGTCCTCGCCGAGCGCGGCCCGGACGCCGTCCTGGTCTCGCTGGCCCGCGCCGGGACGCCCGTCGGGATCCTGCTGCGCCGCTGGGCCCGGTACGCCCACGGCCTGGACCTGCCGCACTACGCGGTCAGCATCGTCCGGGACCGGGGCATCGACGCCTCGGCGCTGCGCTACCTCGCCGACCACCACGACCCGGCGGCCGTGATGTTCGTGGACGGCTGGACCGGCAAGGGCGCGATCACGCGGGAGCTGACCGCCGCGCTCGCGCCGACCCCGTTCCCCGCCGACCTCGCCGTCCTCGCCGACCCGGGGCGCTGCACGTCCCTCCACGGCACCCGCGATGACTTCCTGATCCCGTCCGCGTGCCTCAACTCGACCGTGTCCGGCCTGGTCAGCCGGACCGTCCTGAACGCCGAGCTGATCGGGCCGGACGACTTCCACGGCGCCAAGTTCTACCGGGAACTGGCCGGCGACGACGTGTCCGCGGTGTTCCTCGACGCCGTGTGCGCGCGGTTCCCCGACGTGGCCGAGCGCGTCGCCAAGGACCTCCCCGGCCTCCGCGCCGCCGACCGCGCGCCCGACTGGTCGGGCTGGGAGGCCGTCGCGCGCTGCGCCGAGGCCGAGGGCACCGACGACCTGAACCTCGTCAAGCCGGGGATCGGGGAGACGACCCGGGTGCTGCTGCGGCGCGTCCCGTGGAAGGTCCTCGTGCGCGCGGACGCCGGCCCCGAGGTGACGCACATCAGGCTGCTCGCCGCCGAACGCGGCGTGCCCGTCCACGAGGTGGAGCCCGAACGGTTCCCCTACGCGTGCATGGGGTTCATCCATCCGCGCTTCGGCAAGGGAGCCGTCCAGTGACCGTCCTGGTGTGCTCCGACCTCGACCGCACGCTCATCTACTCCGCGGCTGCCTTCGCCTTGGACGGCCCAGACGAGACCATGCCGCGCCTACTCTGCGTGGAGTTCTACCAAGGCGCGCCGCTCTCCTACATGACCGAGCCCTCAGCGCGGACGCTCGAAACCCTCGCGACGGCCGCCGCGTTCGTCCCGACGACGACGCGCACACCCGAGCAGTACCGGCGCATCCACCTGCTGGAGAAGCCGCCCGCGTTCGCCATCTGCGCCAACGGCGGCCACATCCTCGTGGACGGCCTGGAAGACCCCGAATGGGCGCGGGCCGTCCGCGCCCGGGCCGAGGACGGCTGCGCGCCTCTCGCGGACGTCCAGCACCATCTCGCCCGGACGGGCGGCGACTTCGTCCTGAAGCGGCGCACGGCCTCCGACCTGTTCGCCTACACCGTCGTCGACCGGGCCGCCCTGCCGCCCGGATGGGTCGACGACCTCACCGGCTGGTGCGCCGAACGCGGCTGGCGGACGTCCCTGCAGGGCCGCAAGGTCTACTGCCTGCCCGCCTGCCTGACCAAGGCCGCCGCCGCCGCGGAGGTCGCCCGCCGCACCGGCGCCGCCGCCACCCTCGCCGCCGGCGACTCCCTCCTCGACATCGAACTCCTCGAAGCGGCAGACCGGTCGATCCGCCCCGCCCACGGCGAACTGCACGACACCGGCTGGACGTCCCCCACCACCGCCGTCACGTCCGCCCGGGGCATCGCCGCAGGCCAGGAGATCGCTGAATGGCTCCTGGCACGCGCCACCGAACCGTAAAAAATCACGGACCGCTCCCGTACCCCGTAGAGAATCGACGCACGCTCAGGGGTCGCCGTCGCCGCGATCTGAGGTGACAATCACGGGGAGAGCCCCCGCTCGCCGAGGAGGTCGCCTGGACCACATGAGCTCCCGTCTGACCGGTGACGAGACCGCGCTGTGGAAGGCCGCGGCCCGGGTACTCGACGCGAACTGGACAGGGACCGCCACCGCCGCGTCGCCCGGCCTCTACCCCCACCAGTGGAGCTGGGACGCGGCGTTCATCAGCATGGGCCTCGCCCGCCACCGCCGCGACCGCGCCGAGACCGAGCTGCTGTCCCTCTTCCGCGGCCAATGGGCCGACGGGATGCTCCCGCACATCGTCTTCAACACCAGCCTCGCCCGGCACGCGTTCTTCCCCGGCCCCGAACTGTGGCGCAGCGAACGCCAGCCCGACGCGCCCCGCGGCGTCCACACCTCCGGCCTCACCCAGCCGCCGCTGCACGCCCTCACCGCCCTGCGCCTCCACGAATGCGCGACCGACGCCGAGAGCAGCCGCGCCTTCCTCGCCCGCCTCTACCCGATGCTCACCGCCCAGCACCGCTACCTCGCCCGCGTGCGCGACATCGCCGCCGGCGGCCTCATCGCCATCTGCCACCCCTGGGAGTCGGGGCTCGACAACAGCCCCGCCTGGGACCGCCCCCTCGCCGCCCTGCGGCTCCCACCGACCTCCTACGCCCCCGCCCAGCAGCCCCACACGCTCCCCACCGGCGAGGACTACGACCGCTACGTCCGCCTCGTCGCCCTCATGCGCGACGCCGCCTACGCCCCCGGCTACCTCCGCGAAACCCACCCGTTCGCCGTCGAGGACCCCCTCGTCAACGCGATCTACCTCGCCTCCACCCACGCCCTCGCCGGCATCGCCGAGATCATCGGCACTGACCCCGCCCCGCACCGCGAACGCGCCGAACGCGTCCACCGCGCCCTCCTCGACCGCCTCTGGGACCCCGAGACCGGCTGCTTCCGCGCCCGCGACCTCCGCGACGACCGGCTGCTGCCCGTCATCACCGTCGGCTCGTTCGGCCCCCTCCTCGACCCCGACCTGCCCGCCCCCATCGTCCGCGACCTCGTCGACCTCCTGCTGTCCGCCCGCTTCGCCGGCGCCGCCGGCTACCCCGTCCCCACCTGCGACATCCAGGCCCCCGCCTTCGACCGCTCCGGCTACTGGCGCGGCCCCACCTGGATCAGCACCAACTGGCTCGTCTGGTACGGCGCCCTCGGCCACGGCCTCCCCGTCGTCGCCGACCTCCTCTACGGCTCCACCATGCGGCTCGTCCGCCAGTCCGGCTTCCGCGAGTTCTTCGACCCCTTCGACGGCACCGGCCGCGGCAGCCACGACTACGCCTGGTCCGCCGCCCTCGTCCTCGACCTACTGGGGGCCCGCCGTGCACCCCAGGCCGCCTGATCGCTTACCGTGAACACATGCGCCTGCTCCGGGGCTCGCTGCCCGCCGAAGTCCGCGCCGCGCTGACCCTGGAGCGCGGCGAACGCGTCCTCGCGTCCGCCCCCACCCGCGGCGGCTCCCACGTCGCCGCGACCACCACCGCGCTGCACCTGCCCACCCCGTCCGGCGGCTTCACCCGCGTCCCCTGGGAACGCGTCGACCACGCCACCTGGAAGGACGGGTGGCTGCACGTCCACGAGACCTCCGGCGGCCCCGAACACCACGTCCGCCTCACCGAACCCGGCTCCGTCCCCGAGACCGTCCGGGAACGCGTCACCGCCACCATCGCGGTCAGCCACCAGGCCCAGATCGCCGGCGGAAACGTCCGCATCGCCGGCCGGCGCCCCGCCGCCGGCGGCGACGTGCGCTGGACCTTCGTCTTCGACGCGGGCATGGACCCGTCCGACCCGGGCCTACGCGCCCAAGCCGAACAGGCCCTGGAGGAACTGCGCCGCCAGACCGGCCTCTAGCCGGGGAACACCTCAGGCTGCTCCCGGTCGGCCTTGCGGCCCGGCACCTGCTCCGGCACGCGCTCCTTCAGATGGTTCGCCTTACCGCGCGCCGCGCCCGCGAACTCCTCACCCTTCGCCCGCAGCATCCCCGCGGCCTCCTGCACGTTCGGGTTCTCCGACACCTGCTGCGAGAGCCGCTTCAACTGCTCGTACCGCTCGCGCCCCGCCTTCGTCCCGAGGACGTATCCGATCGCGGCGCCTGCCATGAACATCATGCGCGTCTTCATGTCCAACTCCCACTGACGGCGGAATCGTGACCCCCCCATACCCGCCGAGCGCCCACCCATCCATAACGCGTGCGCGAAGAGCCCCCCACATGCGCTAACCTAGACCCGCCGACAGGGGCACACGCCCCACCGGACGCACGATCCCGCGTAGCTCAATCGGCAGAGCAGCCGGCTGTTAACCGGCAGGTTATTGGTTCGAGTCCAATCGCGGGAGCTTGATCTAACCCACGTAAGCCCAGTTCAGGGCCCCTGTCCGTGCGCGGACAGGGGCTCTGTTCGTCTCTGAGTGACCAACTGCGTGACTACGGTTCCCCGTGGCTCCCTGGGAAGAGCTGGTCCATCGCGGTCGCGCCGTCCTCGATCACCGGCCGGATCTGGTGGCGGTAGATCGTCTCCGTCACGTTGGTCCCGCTATGGCCCACAAGCCGGGCGATCTGCTCCAACGGCATCCCGCTGTCGGACAGCAGAGACACGAAGCTGTGTCGCAACTCCCGGGGCGTCCACTCGGCGCCGTTGAGGCCGGCACGGCTGGCCACCCGGCGGAACGCCCGGAGGACGTTCATCGGGCCGCGCTTGTCTCCGTTCTCGTCAGGGAACACCAGACCGGCGCCCTTGCCGATGGCGCGGGCCGCGGCCTGGTTGTCCCAGAGCGCGGCGAGGGCCACCACGCAGCGCCGAGGGAGTTTGAGCGTGCGCCGGGACTTCGAGGTCTTGGTGTCGCCGCCCCGCCGGACGGAGCGCCACACGTAGACGGCGAACTCCTCGCCCTGCCATCCCGCTTCTTCGACGGACACCCATCCCTTGCGGTCCGGGACGTACGTGACAACGTGCGACCACGCCAGTTCCCGCAACTCCTCCGTGCGTGCGCCGGTGAGAAGCGACAGCACGATGTACGCGCCCATCGCGGAACCGTCCTCGGCAGCACTCAGAAGCGCGTCGGCTTGCTCGAACGTCAACGCCTTGGACGGGCGTCCCGGCTGGCCTGTCGGGACCTCACAGAGCAGCACAACGTTCCGCTTGACCTTGTCGCGCGCCTGTGCGCGGGCAACCGCCCGTTTGAGAACGGAGCGGATCTCTCGGAGTGTCTTCGTGCTGAGCTTCTTCGACTTCTCGGCGAGCCACCGGTCAACGTCATCGGCGGACAGTTCGGCGAGCTTCCGCGCGCCGAGGTCGGGGATGACGTGGTTCTCGGCGAGGCTGCGCCGGTTCTTGACGGTGTTCGCGTCGCGGTTGCCGAGCCCGTACTTGAGCCAGTCTTCGACGGCTCGGGCGACGGTGTAACTCCCGTCCTCCGCCGGCAAGCCGTCTTCGTAGTCGCGCATCTTCCGCTTGAGCTTCGCCAGCGCACCCGTCTTGGTCCTGTCGCTGGCCTTGCGGACGATGCGCCTACCGGCCGGCGTGTAGCCCACGGTGACCTCGGCGATCCACCGTTGCCGGTCCTCGCTCCAATAGAGCCCGCCGTCACCGCGGCTACGTCGCTTGCCCTGCGCTGGCCGCTTCTTTCGGCCCTTGTCGTCCTCTGACGTGTTGATCGTGTCCTCGCTCATGCCTAGGCCGCCTTCGCCTCGCGCTCCAGGAGCGCGACGTATTCGCCGATGGCGTGGGCGGTCACGAGTCGGACGCCGCCTTCCTTGACGGTGCGGAGACGCCCGGAACGGATGAGTTCGTAGACCTTGGCGCGGCTCTGCGAGAGGAGACGCGCCACCTCCGGAATCCGGTACAACGGCTTGTCGAGAATCTGCTCAGTGCTGGTCACCACAGGGATGCCTTTCGAGCGGCTGTGATCGGCTGTCGGCTGGGACTGGCGGTGTGCGTGGTGGCTTGGGCGCCGGTCCGGTGTGCTGCTGTGTGGGAGGGGCTGAAACATCTCGGCATCTCGGCATCTCGGCAGAGTTGCCGGTGAGCTGGGGTGATGGGTGCCGAGATGGCGGTGAGCGGGTTCGGTCCATCTCGGCAACCGGGGGGTTATCTCGGCAACGGGTGCCGAGATGCCGAGATGGACGTTTGCGGGGGTGCTGTATCTCGGCAGGGGTCAGGGCAGGTAGGCGGCGGGTTTGCCGAGATGCCGAGATGCCGAGATGTTTCAGCGGGTTTCGGGTCGGGTCACTGTTCATGGTGTTCGACCCAGAAGACGTTGCGGTTGCCCCGTTCGTGCTTGGCGGAGCGGATGACGTAGTCGCCGCGCCAGCGTCCGGTCTGTCCGGTGAGCAGGCGTCCCAGGGACAGGGCGTTGGGCAGGCGGCCGGTGTGGGTGGTGATGAACTGGCCTTCCCACCGGTCGTGTTCGTCCAGGCCGATGCGGTCGGGTTCGCCGGAGCGGCGTAGTTCGGCGGCGGTCATCGGTTCGGAGCCGTGCAGGTGGTGCCAGCAGGCCAGGAACGCGCGCCAGCGGGTTTCGTCCTCGTCGATGTCACGTACTTGCGCGGCGTTGGCCAGGAACCCGTCTATGCCGTGGTGGGCCAGGAACCCGCCGAGGGCTTGCGCCCACGGGGTGAATTGGCGCATCGAGACCGTGTCGGCGCGCGGCGCTCCGTTGCGCGTCCAGTCCAGCACCATCACCAGCAGGTGCCACAAAACGGTGAGCTGGTTGCGCGGGTCGGTGATCCACTGGTCAAGGTGGGGGATCCCGAACCGGGATTGGTCGCGTTGCTCGGGGCGGGGCATGTTGGGGTCCAGGTGCACGCGGACGGTGCGGGAGGCCATGTCCCCGCCGACTTGCAGGTTGTTGCCGGTGGCCATCCAGAGCCGGTCGTTGACGGTGGCGATGTTGCGGGACGCACCGAGTTGGCGGTCGGACCACACGCCGGCGGTGACCAGGAGTGCGAGGGTGGCGGAGTCGATGACGGTGCCCTCGGCGAGGTTGTCCCACACCACGACGCCGACCTGTTCCGCCAGGACGGCGGTGATGGATTTGCGGAGTTCTTCCTCGGTGTAGGCCCAGGGCATGACGCGCTGCCCGTAGAGCATTCCGGGGCCGCCGGTCAGGATCGATTTGCCGGACGCGGGCATGGTCGCGTCGATCAGCGCGAACGGGGTCAGGGACCGGGTGAAGTGCCGCAGGATCGGGGTGACCAGCAGCGCCACATAGTTCGCCCGGTCGGCGGGACTGGCCCACGGGAAGTCGCGCAGGAACCGGTTCAGCACGAAGTCTCGTGCGCGCTCGACCTGTTCGGCGGTGGGCTGGTCGGGGACGGGCGGCAGCGCGACTTTGGAGGCCAGGTAGAGGCCGGTGGCGGGGTCGTATCCGGGGCGTTGCAGCAGGGTGCCGTCACGGCGGAGCACCGGCGCGCCGATGACGCCGCGCAGCGGGGCGAGGCCGGGCCAGGTCTTGCCGGCCAGCACTGAGGACAGGATGTCGCGGGGCGGGGTGATCTCTTCTTCGTAGGTCTCGGTGGCGCCGTTGCCGGTGCGGCGGGACCGGATCCGGTAGACGTAGGCGTGTTCGGCCAGCAGCCCGGCGAGGGTGGCGGGGGTGACCGGGCTAGCGGTCACGGGAAGCGGTGAGTCTTCGTCGGCGGCCGGGGACGTCTGCCCGCCCGACACCGTCTCCATGTGGACCAGGGATCCGGCGGAGACGTAGGTGTCGGGCAGGGTGCCGTTGGCGAGTTCGGTTTTGAGGACGCGGATGGTTTCGGGGCCGGATCCCACTTGCAGGTGGGGTTTGGTGGTCATGCGGGGACGCTCCTGGGGCGTTGGGTGCCGGCGCGGAACCCGGACCGGATGGTTCGGCGGGCGGGCATCTCAGCCAGTCCGGCGCGTACGGCGGCAGCGGTCAGCAGTTGCTCGGTGTCGTCGGGGTCCAGGGCGCCGCCGGCCACCAGTTGGCCTAGGGCGACGGCGGCGCCGTAGAGGGTGGCGTTGCGGCGCCCCTCGGGCGCGGCGGCGATGGCGTCGAGGCTGGCGGTGACCGCCTTGCCCAGGTAGGCGCCGCGGTGCCCGGTGGCCAGCGCGACGGTGATCGGGCGTTGCGGCGGCAGCGGCGCCGGGCGGAGCCGTTCGGCCAGCCATCCCGGCAGCGGCGCCGGCGGCGGGGTGTGGAACGGGGCGTAGGTGCCGGTCCCGTCCGGCAGGTCGACGAAACTGCCGGGTCCGACGACGTATCCGCCGTCGCCGCGGGTGTCGATTTTCCAGCCCAGCCCGTTGCCGTGCTCGCCTCCGGTGTTGGTGAGCCGGACGCCGGTGGGGGCGGTGAAGTACAGGTGGAACCCGCCGCGCCGGGTGCGGACTTGGAAGGTCTCCAGCGGCATCGCCTCGCCGGCCTGTTCGCAGACCAGCGCGAACACGTCGGCGCCGTCGTTGACGCCGGGCAGCGCCCACCGGGCCGGCGGGTGCTCGCCGGGCTTGGGCATGTCCAGGTCGATCACCAGCAGCCGGGACGGGCCGCACGCTATGCCGATGTTGTAGGGGCGGCGGGCCCATATCCGCCGGATCACGTCGGGGTCGGTGGTGGCGGTGCGCGTCCACCGCACCCCGTGGGGCGGTTCCTTGTCGCCGGGGGCGAGGGGGAACACGTGCCAGCCGCGGGCGGCGGCGGCCAGCGCGTAGCGGGCCAGCGCGGCGGCATCGGGCCGGGGCGGTGCGGGCGCGGGTGGCCGGGTGGGGGCGGTCATGCCGCACTCCCCTCGGACAGCGGGCGGTCGGCGGCGAGGCGGTCGAGCAGTCCGGCGAGGGCGGCGGCGCCCTGCTGCCAGACGACGCCGTTGCCCAGGGCTTTGAGTTGGGCGTTGCGCGCGCTGGTGGGGGTGAAGCGGGCCCGGCGTTTGCCGCTGGTCTCGGCGAGCGCGGTCCAGATGGCGGGGTCGGTGACCCATCCGGCGGGCAGGCCCATGAGCCACTCGACGAACGGAGGGCTCAGGCGGGGGCGTCCGTCGCGTCCAGGCTCAGTTGGAGCTGGCGCGGGCCGCCCGAGGATGCGGGCCCACCGGTCGATGGCGGGGGCGTAGGCGCCCCAGTCGAGCGCCGGGCCGCATCGGTCAGCGTGGTCCCGTGTCCCCATGCCGGATTGGTCCCGCTGGAGGACTTGGCGTCCGTGGCGGTCGGTGCGGGCAGCAGCAGCACCGCCGAGGGCAACATCAGGTCGCCCGATGACCCGCGTTGGTTCGGGCCGCCCTTGGTGCCATCGGTCGCGCGCGGGGTCGGCAGCAGTGCGACGGCGTTCGGGAGTTGTCCCTCGTAGCCTTGGCCCTTCCAGTCGCGGGCGGTCGGCGTCGGCAGGCCAGGCCAGCAGGTACCACCGCCACCGCTGGTGCGCCGCGCCGGCGTCCGATGCTCGGACACACGTCCATTCCGCATCGAACCCGAGGCGGGCAAGGTCGGAGAGGACACGATCGAGCCCCGGTCGTCGAGCAACGATGGCGCGCACGTTCTCCAGCACGACAAGCCGGGGTCGAAGTACACCGAGGGCGGCGGCGATGACGAGCCAGAGGCCACTTTGGGTTCCTTCCGTGATCCCGGCGCCGGCGCCGGCGAGGGAGAGGTCCGTGCAGGGGAACCCGGCGGCCACCACATCGACGGGCGGCACGGTCGTCCAGTCCACGGCGGTGATGTCGCCAAGGTTGGGCACGTCAGGCCAGTGGTGGGCCAGGATCGCGGCGGCGCCCGGGTCGGGGTCGGCGACCCATGCGGTTTCGACGTCCAGGACGGCGGATACGGCTAGGTCCAGCCCGCCGTATCCGGTGCACATCGACCCCAACGACAACGGGGCGGAGCCGGTCACGCGGCGTCCTCGGGCAGGATGATCCGGCCCTCGGGCGTGAGCACGAACTCGTGGCCGTGCTCGCACGTCCACAAGTCGCCGAGGGCGTCGGGGGCCAGCGCGGCCCAGCAGGTGACCTCGGTGCGGCAGTACGGGCAGTCGGGACCGTCGAGGACGGCCCAGTGGTGGGCGGGGATGGCCCACTCGGCGCAGCAGCCGCCGCACTGCCACAGGTGGACCGGGGCGCCGCCGTAGTCCAGGTCGGTCGCCGCGCCCTGCCAGGTGACGTCGTCGGGAACGTCGCAGTTGGGGCAGTCGGGGCCGGTGAGGATGGGCCATTGGTCGGCGGGCGGGAGTTCGGGCGGGGTCGGGGTTGGCAGTGTCATGATGGGTGTGCCTCTTCCAGGGGCTCGGCGGGTCTTCGGGCCGGTTCGGGCTCTGTGATCGGTTGGGGTGCGGCCCTCGGCGGTGTGCTTGGTGGCTTGGCGCCGGGGGCCGCTTGACGTCCTCCTCCGGTGGTCGGCGGGCTGGCTAGCGGTCTTCGAGGCGTCGGGGGTGGGTGGCGCGGTCGGTGGCGTTGCGGTCGCGTTTGCGCTGGCGTTCTTTGGCGAGTTCGGAGCGGACGGACAGCACGGTGCGGTGGGCGGTGCGGGATCCGGTGCGCTGGGTGCGGCCGGTGCCTCCGCAGCGGTTGCAGGGGCCGAACCGGCGGCGGGTGCTGCCGGGTTTGCGGCCGGTTCCCTGGCAGCGGCGGCAGGGGCGGAACGGGTAGGTGTAGACGCTGACCGCCCATACCAGGGCCGCGGCCATGCCGAGCAGGATCAGGGTTGCCATGGCGGGGTGTCTCCTTACTGGTGCGGTCGGGGGCAGGCGGCTAGTCCGGCGTCGTAGCCGACGTTCCAGCCGCGCCGGTACCCGTCGCTGGAGCCCTCCCGGTAGCCGTCCCGGCTGCCGTCGCGGTAGCCCTCGATGGCGCCCTCGGCGAACGCCTCTTTCCAGGCGATGCACGCGAACCGGCGGCAGTCGTTGTCGGTGCAGGTGTGGTAGTCGTGCGCGGCGCCGGTCTTGCCCGCGCCGGGCTTGGCGGCGGTGGGCGTCCCGGCGGGCTTGGACGGCGCGCCGGGTCGGTTGGGGGTGTTCTGGCGGCGGGCCGCGGCGGCGGCCTTGCGGCGGGCGGCCTGCTGGCGCTTGCGGTCGGCGGCGGCGCGGCGGGCGGCGGCGGCCTTGCGCTTCTTGAAGTCGGTGGCGATCTTGCACGGGTGGTTGAGGCCGCGGGGCTTGCCGCAGGAGCGGCACGTCGCCGTGACGCGGGGCTTGATGCGGGTCTTGCCGCGCTGGCGCTTGAGTACCTGGATCTTCAGGGCCATGGGGTCCTCGTCTGGTGGGTGTGGGGCCGGGTGCCGCTACCCGTTACCGCGCAGGTCAGGGCGGGTGTGCGGGTAGCGGCGGGTAGCGGCCGCGGGTGTTTGTGCAGGTCGGTGCGGTAGCGGCGCCGCTACCGGGTAGCGGAGCCGGAGCGGCTCGGGTCAGCCGGTGGCGGTGGCGTCGGCGGCGGCCTGCACGGCGTTCTTGCGGCAGCCGCGGACGGTGACGCCGGCGCGCTTGACGTTCACGCTCGGCACGCCGAGGTCGCGGCATTGCGCGGAGACGGCGTCGGGGGTGGCGTCGGCCCACCGGTCGGGGAACTGGTCGGCGAGGCGGTCGGCGAGTTCGGTCCAGTGCAGGCCGGGGTCGGCGCCGAACACCGCGAGCACGTCGGCGAGGACGTCGCGGTCGGGGGTGCCGGTGTCCTCGCCGGCGGCGTAGCCGGTCAGGGTTCCGGCGCGCTCGCGGTAGGTGCGGGCGGCGGTCAGGATCTTCTCGGCGTCGCCGTGGTCGGCCAGGTGGGTGCGGACGGTGGGGGTTTCGTCGGCGGCGCCGTACAGGTACCCGACACCGAGGTACTGCTTGCCGACCGGGAGCGCGGAGGCGTCGAAGCCCTCGGAGTAGGCGTCGCCGCCCAGGATGGCGTCGGAGACGTTGCGGTTGCCGCACCGCAGCGCGAACCGCACGGCGTGGTTGTCGCGGTACCGGTTGAACAGCCGTTGCACGTCGCCGGCGCCGACCCCGGACGGCTTCTGCGAGGACGACAGCAGGATCACCCCGGAGGACGGGCCCACCGCCAGGATGAACGACAGCAACTCGGCGACCTGCTTGTTGTCGTCCTGGTCGGGAAGCTCGAAGTAGTTCTGGAACTCCTCCACGACCAGCATCCAGATGAACAGCCGCTTGGGGTAGCGGCGGCACAGTTCCTCGGTGAGCTTGCCCTCGGGGCATTCCTCGGGCGGCAGGGTGGACAGGAAGTCGTTGGTGTCGATGATGTGCCGCTTGATCTCGGCGAGCGCGTCGATGAGCTGGCGGACGGGGTCACCGGCGCGGTTGGGCACGGTGCCGCGGATGAAGTGGTAGGCCACCAGCGCGAACTTGTTCCAGTCCGGGGAGTTCTTGCCGTCCACCACGCTGAGGCGAACCGCCGGGTCCAGGGCGGCGTACAGGGCCAGCAGCCGCGCGGCGAACGTCTTGCCCTTGCGGGGCTGCGCGCCGATCAGCAGCGAGTTCCACAGCAGGCCCACGGTGACCTTGCGGCTGTGCTCGTCCAGCCCGAACGGCGCCGGGCGCCAGATGTTGCGCGGCTTGCAGTCCAGCAGCGGGGTCTTGCCGGCCGGGACGGCGAGCGGGTCGCGGTCCATCACCGTCAGTGTGTGGCGGCGGTGGCTGGTCGGGTCATGGGACAGATAGACCTGCGACGGGGCGACGTCCAGCCCGGACGCCAGGTCGTCCTTGGCCTTGACCACGTCCCCGAACCCGGTGCCGTGCGGCAGCACCACCTTGACCTGCGACCCCTCGCCCTGCGGGGTGCGGGACATGGTGGTCTCAAAGGTGACCTGCTGGCCCGGCTTTTCGGGGTGGCCCAGCCCGGCGGCGTAGTAGGCGCGCAGCACCACATCGTGGTTGAGCAGCCGGAACCGCGGCACGGTCGTCGCCGGGACGATGATCGGCCGGTCCTCGGGGCGGCCCAGGTGCGCCAGCCACGGCACCCCCACCGCGGCGACGGCAGCCCACCCCCACCACGGCGCCACCTCCACCAGCACCAGCCCCGCAGCGAGTACACCGACCGCCTGACCGGCCAAAATCGTCCCGCGGGTGCGGCGGGTCTCCTTCACCTCGCGGTGCAGCTTGTACCACTCCCGCGAATCGCCCTGGGCGATCGCCAGGGACCGCAGGTAGTCGTTCTCCGACACCCACCACCATTTGAGCTGCCGGTCGATCAGCCGCCACAGCCCCACCACCGACCACACCCCCGCCCGGACGGCGTAGCCGGGCGCGCGGACCGTGTGGAAGGCGATCCGGTGCCCCATCCGGCGCGCGTGCCGGGCGATCGCCTCGCCGACACCGGCCAGGCTGCGCAGGTGCTCGGGGATGACCGGGTAGGCGTCGCCCTCGGGGTCGTCCAGCAGGTACCCGATCCCGTCATCGACCGGTTCGCCCTCGGCGTCGGGGTCGGCGCCGGGGTCGAGTTGGACCTCAAAGGAGGTGTCGATGTCCACCACCGCCGCGGCGGCGTCCTCAATCCTCTCGGCGCCGTCCGGCGCGCCGGCCGGGGCGTCCAGCGCGGGCGCCGACTCGGCATCGGCCAGCGGATCGGCTGCGGTGTCGGCCGAGGTGTCGGCGGGTGCGGTGCTGGTGCGGACGGGCAGGTGTACGACCTCGCCCATGGACTTGCTGTAGCTCATGACCGGGTGTCTCCCTCGGCGGCGGACGGCGCGTCGTCCTCGGCGCGCACAGTGGCGGACGGATCGGCGGTCGGGTCGGCGGACGGCGGGTTGGCGGGTTCGGTCTTCAGTCGGGCCAGCAGCGCGCCGACGCGGGCGTTACCGGCGGTGTGTCCGGCCTCGCGCAGCCGCGCGGCCAGCGTGTTGCGGGTCAGCGGTTCACCGGCGGCGGCCAGCTCGGCGGCGATCCGGCGGCCGGTCGGCATCAACTCGTCCACGTCCGGGACCGACGCGGCGGCCCTACCGGTCCGGGACCGGGCGGCGGACCGTCCTTGACCGCGTCCACCGGACCGGGCGGCGGCGGTCCGCCGAGCGGTCCGGGACGGCGCGCGGGACGGTCCGGCGTCCAGTGCCGGACGGTCCACGGGAGCGAGAGCGGGACCGTCCATCGGCCGTCCGCCGGACGGGTCGGAGGACGCCTCGCCGGGCGCGGCCTGGGCGGGCAGGGTGGTGGGGAGTTCACCGAGCCGGTACAGGGCGCGCACCCGGCGGGGCGCGTGGCGGCGCCACGCCCACCGGCCGTAGGTGTCCTGTAGATCGGTCAGGGCGAGGACGCGGGCGCGTTCGCGGTTGAGGGCGTCGGGGTAGGAGCGGATCTCCCACAGCACCATGCGGCGCCACAGCTTCAGCGTGGGCCAGGGCGCCAGGATCCACCGGGAGGTGCGGATCCCGTCCATGCGGGTGCCGTTGGCGATGCCGGCGCGGATCCGGATCACGTGCGCGGCGATCTCGACGGCGATGACCCACAGCGCGGGCAGGACGGCGTGTGCGACCTTGCCGAACACGCCGTGTTCACCGGCGATGTTGAGGTAGACGGTCGCGGCGGTCAGTCCCCACGGGATGAACCGCAGCCACCGAATCCGCATGTCGAGGCGGGCAAGGACGATGTCGAGGGCGGCGAAGATCGCAATGCCCAGGTCGATGCCGAGCGGCACCGTCCAGGCCAGCCGCCCGAACGACGGCCGGGACGCCTCCGCCACGGCGGCGAAGCTGTTGACGAACCCCAGCAGGCCCAGCACGGCCACCAGCGCCGCCACTGTGGCGACCGCGGTGAACTCGCTACTGGTCAACGCGCGGCCCCTCGCCGAGACGTGCGAGGCGTCGTGTCCGGCCGGACCCGACGTGCCGCGCGGCGCGTCCTCGGCGCCGGCCGGGTGCGTGGCGGGCCGGGCGGGCGCGGCAGTGCTGGCGGGCGTGCCGAGGGCCGCGGGCAGGTGGTGGTTGAGCGTGGTCACCTCGGGTGCCTCCCTTCGGGGGCGGTGCGAACCGGGTTCGCGCCGAGCGGCTCGGCGCAACGGTCGGCGGGGCGGTCGGCGGCGGGGTGGTATTCGGTGTCGAGGTCGGCGGCCATCACCGACCGGGCGCACGCCTCGCAGCGGTAGCGGACCGGGCCGCCGTCCAGCGGCGTGCGGCAGGACGGGCACCGCTTGACCGCGGCAGCACGCAACCGGCGCGGCACGGCTGCCGTGGGCACCGGGGCGGGAGTGGTGGCGTTCATGCCGCGCACACCTCCGTTCCGGTGACGCCGTCGGCGCAGTCCAGGCACTCACCGAGGTGGCGCGGCAGCACGTATCCGGCGTCGCGTCCGCAGGTCGGGCAGTGCCGGCGCGCGGCCAGCGCCTTGCCCAGGGCCGCGCGCTGCCGCTCGGACGGGACGCGCTTGGGCAGCGCGAAGCGGACGTCGTACAGGTAGGCGGCGCGCACCCCGCCACCACCGCGGCGGGAGTTCCACAGCACCTGACCGGCGATCTCCTGACCACCGGGCCGCAGCCCCTCGGCGGCCAGCTGGCGGCGGGTGCGCAGGTGCGGCGGCGCCATCCGCCACGGCCACGTGGGCACCCCGTGGCGGGCGCCGGTCGGGTCGAAGAACCGCGCGGAGCTACGGCGGCGGGCCATCACGCCACACCCCCCGCCGGAACCAGAACCGGCGCCACCACCGGCGCCAGCGCGGGACGGCACACCGTGACCAGGTGCCAGCCCCCACCGCGCAGCGACCGGTAGACCAGCACACCGGCGGCAGCCGTGACCACGGCGACGGCCAGCACGGTGAGGGCCAGCGTCGGCGCCGGGTGCGTCACCAGCAGCACCCCGCCGGCGACGGCGAGCCGGACCGGGGAAGCGCACACCCAGCACACCCCGGCGCCCAGCACAGCCAGCAGAACCAGGACGGCGATCACCGGGCCACCCCCGCGGAGTCGAGGGCGGCCAGCACCGGCGACACACGGGCGTCCAGCAGCGTCGCCAGCCACTTCACCGACGCCTTGGCGTCGCGGGCGGTCAGCCGGTCGGGGGCGTCCGCCGGCGCGTGCAGGTCGGCGGCGGCGATGTGGAGCACCAGCAGCGTGCTGGACAGCATCGCCGGCCGCCGCGACAGGGCGGCGTCGTCGGGGACGTGGTAGCCGCGGTTCCACCAGTCGCCGCGGTCCCACTCGGCGAACCCGGCCACGTCGGCGAGCGCGGCCGGGCGGGGGACGGCGACCTGCACGCGGGCGATGAGCGCGAGGGCGTGCTCGCTGCCGGTCAGGGTCACCGACTGGAGGCGTTCGGCCGTCCAGCCCAAGTAGGGCGGCGCCATGACCGGGGACGTGGCGACCTGCCACGCGGCGGCGGCGAACTCGACCGGGTCACCGGTCACCGCGCCGTCACCGTCCCAGGACGCGAACAGGCGGGGGTAGCGGCGCAGGTACACCCCGTACCGGGACACGCCGTCGGAGGCGCTGGCGCGGTCGTCGGCGTCGTCGAAGGTGAACAGCATGGCGGCGCTCACTTCTTCTTGCCGGACTGGGCGGCGTCGTAGGCGTCCCGGACGGACTTGGGCTCACCGTGCGGCCACGTCGAGGACTTGCCGGAGGTCGGCTTGTCAGCCATCGTTGGAACTTCCTTCCTTGAGGAGGACCCCGGAACGTCGGTGCCTGTCAGTGCGGGCGTTCCGGGGCACGGTCATCACCGGCGGGCGTCGCCGGTCGGATCGGTCGAGGCGGGCGGGGCGCCCTCGGCGGGCGCGTTGAGGGTGACGTCGAGGTACAGGGAGACCAGCGCCGAGTTCCCGCGGCGCGGGTAGGGCCGGGAGGTCTCCAGCACCGTCACCACGCCGGCGATGCGGGCGGCGGCGGTCTCGACCTCGGCGGGCAGGCCGGTCAGGCGGATCCTCACTGGACACCTCCCAGCAGCACCGCTGCGGCCAGCGCCAGGAACACCAGCGCGATCAGCACGTGGAACCGGCCGTGCGGGTCCCGCACCACCTCGCGAGCGCGGACGGTCAGCAGACGCGGCCGGGCCATCTCAGCCCACCCCCAGCGAGGCCAGCAGCGCGGCCACCAGCAGCCAGCCGACGTGCCATGACTGGTCGAGGGCGTAGGCGCCGGTACCGGTCGGCGCGGTCGCGCCGTCGCCGAGCCGGGCGAACTCGCCCTTGCCGGCCACCAGGGTGCGGCCGAGCCAGTCGGCCAGCGCCAGCAGCGTGGAACGCCGGTCGGCCCAGTAGTGCGAGACCGCGTCCACCGCCAGCGCGACCGCGGCGGCGTAGGGGTTGACCGGCAGCGCCAGCACCAGCGCCACCACCGTGACGGCGGCGGCCTTGACGGCGGTCAGAACGGCGACGTGCCGCGCGCACAGGATCCGGCCGGACCAGCCGGCGGCGCCCTTGCCGCACGCCTGCCCGTGCGTCTGCAACCAGTGGTCGCCCACCTCGTGCGCGGCGTACAGCGCGACGAACACGGCCGGGAAGACGATCGGGTCGGCGCCGAACATCAGGCCACCTCACCCAGGTCCGCGGCGGTCAGGGTCCGGGCCTCGCGGCGGAGCGCGGCCAGCTCGCGGGGCAGGTAGCCCGCCCACACGCCGAACGCGGGGCGGACCCGGAGCGCGTAGTCAAGGCACAGGTCCCACACCGGGCAGTCCTCGCACACCTCGCGGGCCACGTCCTGCCGGGCGAGGCGCTCGGCGATCGGCTCGGACTCGAACGCGTCCGGTCCCATGTGCAGGTCCGGGTCGTGCCGGCACTCGCCGCGCTCGCCTAGTTCGGTCACCAGGTCCACCAGCGACAGAGACGACGGAACGATGGACATGCGGTCCTCCATGCGGGTTGTGATCGGTTCGGAGCGCGGTCCTCGGCGGTGTGCTTGGTGGCTCGGCGCCGAGGGCCGCACGGACGTGCGATAGGTCGCGGTCATCGCTGGTCAGCCCAGCGAGCCCGAGAACGTCGTGATCGCGTGAATCACCTGGTTGACCAGCGCAGCGGCCTTCTCCGGGTTGTTGATCGCGAAGATGGCGACCGCGATGCCGGCGAGCCACTGCGGGATGCTGCTGGACTTCTGCGGGAACACTGGGACCTCCTGATGACCTTCTGAGCACTGACAGTGATTCGCCCTGTTCGGAGCGGCTCACTGAGTGCAGCGTATACGCAGCTTCGTATACGCACAAGCCTTAGGTATACGATGGTGCGTATACGCTGGTCAAGGTGTCACCGAAGAAGGCAAGGGGTTGATGACGCAGTGGCAGAACCGGCCTACGTCCGCATCGCCGGCGAGTACGCCCGACGCATCCGCCGGGGTGAACTCACACCCCGCACCCAGCTACCGAGCTACACCGAGATCGCCCAAGAGCACGGCGTCTCGGACATCGTGGTTCGCAAGGCCCTCGAACTCCTCCAGAGCCAGGGCCTCGTTCGCTCCGTACGCCGGCGAGGAAACTTCGTCGCCGACCGCCCGAACCTCGTTCGCGTGTCTCCTGAACGCCAGATGGAGACCGCCGAACAGTCATTCGAGAACGAGTCCGAACAGCAGGTTCAGGTAGAGCGAGAGACCCAGCAGATCCCCGCCTCAACCGAACTAGCGGAGGCCCTCGGCGTACCGGCGGGGCAGGAGATCAACCACGTCATCACCCGAGCCACCGAGAACGGGCGACCGATCTCGATCTCGGACACCTACCAGCCGCGGGACGTCGTCGGGATCTCGGAAGCTGCCTACCTGGAAGAGACGATCTCGGACCAACTACCGGTGGAGACGCATGCCGAGTGGTTGCGGACTACGCCCGGCGACCTCGTCAAGACGGTTCACCAGCGGTTCCTGTCGGCCGACGAGCGGATCATCATGCTCTCGGACATCTCATATCCTCGCGACCGCTACGAAGCGTTCGTGTTCCGCATGACCCTCAAGTAGAGCCAATGACTAAGGGGGGCGCCGACTCGTTCGGCGCCCCCCTTAGTCATGCACGATCTCAGATTCGGACCCAGCCCTGAGCCACGTCCCTATCTGTCCACCACGAAACGAAGTGGGGATCTACCGAGTCCAGTCTCCAACGAGCCGACAAGGCGTCAAAGAAAGCATCGTTGCCCGTCTTGCCGCCCCTCGGCTCCCCGATATAAACGAGTCGCTCGCCGCCGGCAGCCTCGTACGACCTGAGCGCCTCAGAGGACATAGTGTCGCCCCAGCCAGGGGGCCAGCAAAGAAATAGTACGTAGTCAGTCGACTCAGGACGAATCTCGAATTCGGTCAGATCCTTGACGGGGTGCCAGACGTCCGCCTGCCCTACTGTCCCAGGGAAAGAGGGATTCTCGGCCTTGTCTGGCGGATTCGAGTCGTAGGCGTCAACAGTCAGCCCTGCATGAGTCAACTGTGCAGCCCAATAGCCCCGTCCCGCACCAAGTTCCACGATGGGAAGATCCATACAAAATTCTGCCACCCATACGATC
Organism: Actinomadura sp. NAK00032; assembly: GCF_013364275.1. NCBI lineage: Bacteria > Bacillati > Actinomycetota > Actinomycetes > Streptosporangiales > Thermomonosporaceae > Actinomadura > Actinomadura sp. NAK00032. The sequence continues at coordinate 2,996,469 of NZ_CP054932.1, forward strand.
GTTCGTGGGTTGGGTATCGCGTACGAGTAGGTTGCTTGGAGGAGCATCTGAGCAAAAGCGAGTTTCGCGCTTCCGCCCCTCTCGCCGCCATTCACCACGCGGCGGCCTTCGTGCTCAGCCACGAGCGGCTCAACGATGTCCCAGTAGGGATTGGGGCTAACAGCACTGCCACCGGTCATGTAATGGACGAACCGTAGGTCAAACTGCGCATCGGCTTGATCGTCGCCGGTTCCCGCAAGCCGTGCCGCCATGTCCAGATACTCGGCCACTTTGGGGTACTTTGCCCTAAGCTTCTGCTCATCCTCCAAGAGTGCAGTGAGTTCCGCCCATCGGCTTGACTCCATGGTCAACTTGGCCATGCTTTGAGTTTCTCGCATGACATGAGAGCAGTCCAGTCCCTCAGAGCACTCGTTACATCGTCGCAGGTGAAGCAGCGGTGTATCGCCATAGCTGATACGCACGTTCTCGCGCGGACGACCGACACCACCCCCGTGGTCGGGGAGCCTGGCTAGGCCCTTGCGACCCGGTTACTTGTCGGAACTACTCGGAACTACCTTGCTTATCAACCTCAGAATCATCTGGATGTCGCAGGCTACCGTAATTGCCTTCATTGGTTGCTGCACTTTCCTCCTCTGATGCATCTTTCATGTTATTTGGCCAACCTCGGGGCAGATTCAATATCCTCATGTAATGCCCTTGAAGCGCTACTGTGAATGCATATCTGGGTCCGTGACGGTATTTCATGATGCGAAAATCCATCTCGCCGGGGCGATCCTCAAAGTAGTACAAGTCTGGCCGGTGAAGGAGGGCGACCATATCTGCTTCGTTGAGAATGTCGTCGCCATCTTTTAGATCGGCCAGTTCCGGCTCGGTGGGATAAGTTGCACTAGATTCTTTAATTCGAGCTGTTGCTATGATAACGATCCGATGCTCGGAACCTATTCTTTTGAGTTGCCGAAGTGCGTCGGCCATATCTTGTGCGGAGCCATCTTCAATGCTCGCTGCGACCATTGGGGAAAGGCTGTCAATAATTGCTACCTTGAGATCATGTTCAGACTTCAGTCTCTCGATCTCTTGCTTAAAGAGTCTGAGATTTAGGGTGGAGGAGTGCATCAGCCAGAGTGGTGCACTGGCTATGTCGGTCATAGTTCTGGCTAGGCGAGTCCACTCTTCGTCTTTCAGTTGACTAGCCCTTATCTGTCTAAACGGTACTCCTCCTTGGGCTGACAGGAGTCGCATTTGAAATTCATTCTCGCTCTCCTCTAGACTGAAAAAGGCGGTCGATATACTTCGTTCTATCGCCAGGGAGCGACCTATCGTAGAAGTGACTGCAGTCTTACCTACAGATACTCTTGAGGCGATAATGTTTAGGGATCCGGGACGGAGACCGCCGGTGAGATCGTCAAGGCCGTCGATTCCCGTAAGAATAGTGCGTGAGGTTCCTTCTGGGGCGCTAGTCCCCTCGATCTCATCAAGCGCGCCCAATAGGAAATCCAAAATAGGGCGGGCCGAAGCGTCTTTTGGAGGATGCTGCCTCTCTTTTTGGGCGTGATCGTCAACACTCCAGCCTTCTGCGCGAGCCCACAGTTGACGAAAATACTCGATCGTCGTCGGTTGATTTTTCTTAGCCTTATCGGCGAGGACCTCGACTATTAGCTCAATAGCGCCCCATGAGGGGACCTTAGGGCCGCGCAACGCCTTGTGGATAGTTGTATGGCTTAGCACGTCGCGGCCGATGCTGATCTGTATATTTCGCATGCTCGGCCTGCCGGCGGCCAGATGGAGTTGATGGAGGGCGTCGAAGAATTCACGTATGGGACCGTCCGGCAGAACGGGCCTATTCACCTTTGCCACAACACTCTCCGTGATGGCTTGGTTGCTGAGTGGATGCCGTCAACTCTTGTAAACCATGCCAAGTTTACAGGCCCGTCGCTGGTCGGAGTGCTGAAACGGATCAAATCCGTAAGCGTTAGTCTCTCTCCGTAATCGTCGTGCGCTGGGCTGTCAGGGTTGGGGGTGCGGGCAAAAGGCTTGCCGGCTTCAGAACCAGGGAGACACATTCATGTGGGCTGCAGCGGAGATCGGTAAGACGATCCGGTCCGCCCTTCGGAGTTGGGGGCACACCGCCAGGCTCTGCACCGTTGTCTGCGTGATCGCGGCCAATGGGTACCTGTTCATCTGGCTGAGCTGAGATCAGCGAGCCACAGTCGGAGGATGTCCAACCCCTGGTCCCCGCACTCATGCGATGGCGCGGACCAGGGGTTGGTTTGTGAGTGACCAACCGAGTGACAACGAGCTAGGGATCACCTGGACGCGTGTGGACGGTGGTGGACACCGTCCGCCGTGCTTGTTGTAGGAGCGAGCTGGGTACGACCCTGTCCGGAATGCTTCGAGTCCAATCGCGGGAGCCGAGGCGGGTCAGGCTGCTCGGTGAGTTCTGCTCACCTTCGCCGGGGCCCGCACTGTCTTTCCGGGGGGCGACCCCCGGAGCCCCCGGCTCCGCCGTCCTCCCCCGCCCACCCGCCCCACCTTGCCGTAGGGGGCCTGCGGGTCAGCGTAGTCGCATCCTGGACACCGCCCGCATCGTCCATGTTGTGCCGAACTTCTCAGAAGTGGGCTCGATCCGAGTCAGGTTCCGTCGGGGCATCTTGTGGGTTCGTCGGTGGCGGTGTGATCATCGGGCTGGCGGTCTGCGGGAGGGCGGGCGATGGAATCCGGTGCGTTGCTCGGCGGCAGGTACCGGATCGCCGGAAGACTCGGCCGCGGCGGTATGGGAGAGGTGTGGGCCGCCGACGACACCGAACTGCGGCGGCGGGTCGCGGTGAAGATCCTGACGGCCGGCCAGGCGGACACGGCGGCGCTGAGCCGCGTGCTGCGACGGGAGGCCGAGAACGCCGCGCGGCTGCAGCATCCGGGGATCACCGTCGTCCACGACGTCGGGGAGCATGAGGGCTCGCCGTTCTTCGTGATGGAGTTGCTGGAGGGTGTCGACCTCGGCACGGTCCTCACCCAGAACCCGCAGGGGCTGCCGGTAGGGCGGGTGGTGGACACGGGGGCGGCGGTCGCCGGCGCCCTGGCCTACGCGCACCGCGCCGGAGTGGTGCACCGCGACATCAAACCGGGCAACCTCATGGAACTGGCCGGGGGCGGCGTCAAGATCTGCGACTTCGGGATCTCCCACTCCGCCGACACGACCCTCACACAGGGCGTCATCGGGACGCCCGCCTACATGGCACCGGAGCAGTATGAGGGCGGGCCCGTCGATGCGCGCACCGACCTGTACGCCTTCGGCTGCACCCTCTACGCGCTGCTGACCGGTGAGCTGCCGTTCGGTAGCGCGGCGCCGGCCGTGATGATGCGCCGGCATCTGACCCTCGAACCCGTGCCGCCCTCCCTGCGAAGGGCCGGGATCCCGGCCGAGCTGGACGCGGTGGTGCTCGGGTTGCTGGCGAAGAATCCTGCCGACCGACCCGCGTCCGCCGAGGACGTCATGCGGTGTCTTCGAGCGTTACCGCAGGTCGCGTGGACCGCTCCCGTGCCGCGGGTGGACGGCGCCGCCGCCGCGCCACCCGGGACCCGGCCGGTGCCCGCGCCGTCCACGGCCCGGCCTTCGGTGCTGGGGCCGCTGCCGGGCCGGCGTGCGCTCCTCGGGTGGGGCGTCTTCTCGTTCGCCGCCGCCGCGGGACTCGTCTGGATGGAGCGGAGGAGCGATTCGTCCCGGCCGGACTACCGGGAGCTGATCGGCCACCACGGCGCCGTCGAGTCGGTGGCGTTCAGTCCGGACGGCAAGACCCTGGCCTCCGTCGGGGAAGACGAACTGTTGCTGTGGGACCTCGCCGCCGAGACTCCTCGCCATGACGCGTTCAGTCTCGATGCGTACTCGGTGTCCGCGGTGGCGTTCAGCCCCGTCGGCGGGCTCCTCGCCGTCATCGACGGGAACGACAAGGTGAGCCTGCTGAACACGGGCACTCGGCGCGTCGCGGGCAGTCTCAAGAAAACCGGGGAGGACATCAGCTCGCTCGCGTTCAGCCCGGACGGCAGGCTTCTCGCGGCCGGCATCCGCACCGGCGCCTCCGGTGGCGCCTGGGGCATCCGGCTGTGGAACGTGGCCGCTCGGCTCACCGCCGGCGAGATCGACGACATCGATGACGCCGTCCGGTCGCTCGCGTTCAGTCCGGACGGCAGGACGCTGGCCGGCGGCGAGAAGCTGACGTTGTGGGACGTCGCGCGGCGGCGCCCCGTCACCGGCTACGGCGGTCGCGCGTCGGCGGTGGCGTTCAGCCGGGACGGCAAGACCCTGGCCGCCGGTCATGGGAGCGAGGTGCGCGTGTGGGACGTGGCCCGCGGACGGATCGCCCACACCTTCGACGACGCGGGCAAGGCCATCTCTTCGGTCGCCTACAGCCCGGACGGGAGGCACCTGGCCGCCGGAGACGTCGGCGGCACGACGTGGATCTGGAATGCGAGCACCAAGAAGACCATCTTGAAGGAGAAGACCGACAGGGTCCTGGCGGTGGCGTTCAGCCCGGACGGCAGGACGCTGGCGACGGGTCACGGTGACGAGAGGGTGCGCCTGTGGCCGGTCGGGTGACCGAATGAGGAACCACCGGTGCGGGCGGGTAGTCACAGTGAGCGCGCCCCCGCTCGACCAGAGGAGTGCTCCTTGCCCGCTGTGTCCGGACCCCCGCCCGCTCCCGACGACGCTTCCACTTGGGCGGAGTTCACCGCCCGGCTCCGTGCGCTGCACGAATGGTGCGGGCGGCCCAAGTACCGCGCCCTGTGCGGGCGCGTTGACGGGCTGTCGCCCGCTGCGGTCTCCACGCTGATCGGCAAGAACCCGCTGACCCGGCCGCCCGAGACCGCCACGGTCCGGTTCGTCGAGGCGTGCCTGCGATATGGGGAAGCGGTCTCGGTCGAGGCGGAGGTCGGCCGGTGGGGCGCTCAGTGGCGGGCGCTCGCGGAGCCCGGGGGCGCGCCGCGGCCGCGGCGGTGGGGGCGGTGGGCCGCCGCCGGCGGTGCGGTCGTTCTGGTGGCGGGGGCGGTTGTGTGGGTCGCCGTTGCGAGTGCGTCCGGTGACGGGTGCCAGCGGTTGAGCGGGACCATCGAGGACCTGCGGACGAAGCAGACGTGGCAGTACATGTTCCAGTGCCCGAACCGGCCCCGCGTCGGCGTGTACGAGAAGGCGGAGTTCGGGACCGAGGTCGCCGTGCTGGAGACCGATCCGAGCTGGTTCATCTGCTGGACGCGCGGCCAGGCGCACGAGGGCGGCAACGACGTCTGGTACTACACGCAGGGCGACCGGGCGACGGGACGGCCCGAGCTGCACGGGTGGGGATACGTCCCCGCGTCCGAGCTGCGGGTCGGGGAGGCGCCCGACCCGGCGATCACGCGGCGCTGCTGACCTGGGCGTTCGCTGTTCTGAACGTTCAGAACGGCGCCGGGCCGAACCCTTCGGGCGGTTCGGGGTCTAACGTTCGGGGCGCACACCCCGCACACCCCGCGACGAACCGCCACGGAAGGGTGACGCGACGGGTGGAATTTCGGATCTTGGGGCCGCTGCGGGCCGGGGTGCAGGGGGAGCCGGTCGATCTCGGGGGCGGGCGGGCCCGGCTGGTGCTGGCCGCGCTCCTGCTCGAGGCGGACCGGCCGGTGCCGGTGGAGCGGCTCGTGGACGTCGTCTGGGGGGACCGGCCGCCGTCCTCGGCGCGCACGCAGATCGCGATCGCGGTGTCGGGGCTGCGCCGCGCGTTCCGGGACGCGGGCCGCGCGCGGGTCATCGAGACCGTCCGGCCGGGGTACCGGATCCCGGCGGGCGCGGCGGCGATCGACGCGGCGGCGGCGGAGGAGCTGATCGGGGCGGCGCGCCGGGACGCCGCGGCGGGGCGGCTGCCGCAGGCCGCCGGGCGCTTCCGGGCGGCGCTGGCGCTGTGGCGCGGGCCCGTCCTCGACGGGCTCGACCGCCCGCGGATCGAGGCGGGCGCGCTGCGCTGGGAGGAGCTGCGGCTGGCGGCGGTCGAGGAGGCCGCGCACGTGGACCTGCTGCTCGGCCGCCACCGGGAGCTGATCGGCGAGCTCATCGGGCCGGTCGGGGAGCATCCGTACCGGGAGCGGCTGCGGGGGCTGCTGATGACGGCGCTCGCGCGGGCGGGGCGGCCGAGCGAGGCCCTCGACGTCTACCGGGAGGGGCGCCGGCTGCTCGCCGCCGACCTCGGCCTGGAGCCGGGCCGCGAGCTGCGGGAGCTGCAGCTGGGCATCCTGCGGGACGATCCGCTCGTGCGGCCCGGGACGCCCGGCGTGCCGCGGCGGCGGGGCCGTGCGCTGCGGTGGCGGCGCACGGCCCTTTCTCAGCGGGAGGCTAGTTCGCCCACTTGTGGGAGTTCATGAGCTGACCCTCCCAGAAGCTGCCGCGCTTGCCGGCGTCGATCGTGCCCCAGTAGCCGTCGTAATCGGCGAAGTGGTACACCTTCACCTTGCTGTAGGAGCCGGTGTAGCCGTTGTTCCAGTACGAGGCGACGAGGAACCGGGGGCTGCACCGGACGTTGCCGCCGCGCCAGTCGGGGTCGTCGCCGTCCCAGGCGCACTTGGTGCCCGTGCCGTTCTTGCCGCTCCAGACGCAGAAGTCGCCCTTGGCGCAGGAGCCCTGCCAGGCGGCGGTGCCGTCGGCCTGAGCGGCGGTGGGGGACAGGAGGGCGGCGAGCCCTGCGACGGCCATGCCGGCCACGGTGATGCGGACCTTGTTCATGCCGCCTCCTACTTCGCCCACTTGTGCGACCGGATGGACACGTTCGCCGCGTTGATCGGCTTCGACGTGACCTGCACCGGGTCGGAGATCTCGCCCCCGTAGTTCGCGTTCCGGAAGAACCGGACCTTGTTGTACGGGTCGCTGGTGTAGCCGTTGTTCCAGATGCTGTTGACCTTGAACCCGTACGGCCTGCAGCGGATGGCCCCGCCCTGCCAGTCGGGGTCGTCGCCGGTCCAGTTGCAGCGGGTGCCGGTGGCGTTCTTGCCGCTCCACACGCACACGTCGCCCTTCGGGCAGACGCCGTCGGTGGCGGACGCGGCGGCCAGCGCCGGCGAGGGCGCCAGCGCGGTGACGGCCCCCGCCATCACGGCACCGGTGAGCAGCCCGATCTTGATCTTGTGCATTGTTCTCCCCGTTCCCCGCTCAGTAGATCCCGGAGCAGGTCTTGATGGTCTTGCCGTTGACGTCCACGGCCTTGTCGTCGCCGTTGCCGGGCCCGGTCAGGAAGTAGGCGGACACCCAGCCGCGCGTGGCGCCCTGGTCGAGGTCGGTGTAGAGCCACCAGTGGTTGGTGCCGTACTGGCCCTCGTACTTCTGGCCCCACATCTTGCAGAAGACGTAGTTCTCGCCCTGGTACAGGTAGCCGACGCGGTCCCCGCACTTGAGGTAGTTCGGGTTGGCGAACGCCTTGTCGAACGTCCGCACCCACTGCTTGCCGTCGACCTTGGCGTCCGTCCAGCAGGCGGCTTGGGCGCTCGGTTCCGGGCCCTCGGCCAGGGCGGTGGCGCCGGCCGGAGCCGCGCTCAGGACGGACGCCGCCGCGAGCGCGCCCGCGATGATGCGTCTCTTGTGCATGCCTTTCTCCCCGTTGAGGTGGTTGGACGATGAACACGCTAGAGAGGCCCGTTATCGAACCCTTATCGGTCGCTCGTCCGGATGCGCGGCCGCCGTTTCGCGGGCGTCCATCGGGTAGATCGCCTGCGACGGTGGGAGGGGGCTGCGGGCCGGATGCTGGCGCTGGTCGGGATCTATGCCGTCGCGGCGGTCGCCGTGCCGTGGGCGCTGGGGCGGCACCCGCGGGCCATGGCGTGCGCGGCGGCGCTGGTGCCCGCGGCGACGGCCGGATGGGCGGTGACCCGGGCGGGGCGGCCGCTGGCCACCCGTGCCGTCTGGTCGGACGACCTGGGCCTCGTGCTCGACTTCCGGATCGACGCGCTGGCCATCGTGATGCTGCTGCTGGTGGGCGGGGTCGGGGCCGTCGTCCTGTGCTACTCGGGGTGGTACTTCGAGCGTTCCGAGCGGCTGATGACCGGGACGCTGGTGGCGTTCGCGGGGGCGATGACGGGCCTGGTGCTCGCCGACAACCTGCTCGTCCTGTACGTGTTCTGGGAGCTCACCACCGTCAGCTCGTTCGTCCTCATCGGGCACACGCGGCCGGACCGGGCCGCCGACCGGCGGGCCGCCACCCAGGCGCTGCTGACGACCACCGCGTTCGGGCTGGTCATGCTCGTCGGGTTCGTGGTGCTGGGGCAGGCCGCGGGCACCTACCGGATCTCGGCGCTGGTCGCGGACCCGCCCGGCGGGACCCCGGCGCGGGTCGGTGCGGTGCTGGTGCTGCTCGGCGCGTTCGCGAAGTCCGCGCAGGTACCGCTGCAGGGCTGGCTCCCGGCCGCGATGGTCGCGCCGACGCCGGTGAGCGCCTACCTGCACGCGGCGGCGATGGTGAAGGCCGGCGTCTACCTGGTGGCACGGCTCGCGCCGGGGTTCGCCGACGTCGGTCCGTGGCGGCCGCTGGTGCTCGCCGTGGGCCTGCTGAGCCTGCTCGTGGGCGGCGTCGTCGCGCTGCGGCAGGACGATCTCAAGCGGCTGCTGGCCTACGGGACGATCAGCCAGCTCGGCCTCCTCATGGTGCTGCTCGGCGAGGGGTCGCGGACGGCGGCCCTCGCCGGTGCGGCGCTGCTGCTCGCCCACGGGCTGTTCAAGGCGCCGCTGTTCCTGGCCGTCGGCGCCGTCGAGCACCGCACGGGGACGCGGCGCGCGGACCGGCTGTCGGGCGCCGGGCGGCGGCTGCCGGTGCTGGCGGCCGCGGCGACGGCGGCGGTCGCGTCCATGATCGGGATCCCGCCGCTGCTCGGCTTCGTGGCGAAGGAGGCCGCGTTCGAGGCGTTCGCGCACGGCGGGCCGGACCTCGCCGTCCTCGCCGGCGTGGTGGCGGGGTCGGCGCTGACCGTGGCGTACGGGGCGCGGTTCCTGCACGGCGCCTTCTCCGGCGGGACGCAGGAGGAGCCGGCCGACCCCTGGGGCCTGGTCGTGCCGGTCGTGCTGCTGGCCGCGGCCGGGTTCGCCGCGGGGCTCGTACCGGGGACGATGCAGGCGCTGATCGGGCCGTACGCCGAGACGCTGCACGGCCCGGAGTACGAGCTGGCGCTGTGGCACGGGCCCGGGGTGCCGATCGCGATGTCGGCGGTCGCGCTCGCGGTGGGCGCCGGCCTGTACGCGGTGTTCGGGCGGACGTTCCCCGGCCGGTCCACCCGGTGGTGGCTCCCCGACGCCCAGCGCGGCTACGACGGCGTCATCGAGGGGACCATGAGCGGCGCGCACGCGGTGACGCGGCGGCTCCAGACCGGATCGCTGCCGGTGTACCTGGGCGTGATCGCGGTGATGGTGCTGGTCGTGCCGGGCTCGGCGCTCGCGGCCGGGCTCGTCCGCGGCACCGGGCCGGACCCGCCGGCGGGCTGGCCGCGGGCCTGGGCCGACCCGGCGCAGCTCGTCCTGGCGGCGGTCGTGATCGCGTGCGCGGTCGCGGCGCGGTGGGCGCGCGGCCGACTGTCGGCGGTGGTGCTGCTGTCCGGCGTGGGGTACGGCATGGCCGGCCTGTTCGTGCTGCACGGCGCGCCCGACCTCGCGCTCACCCTCGTGGTCGTGGAGACCCTGACGCTGCTCATGCTCGTGCTGGTGCTGCGGCGCCTCCCGGAGCGGTTCCCGCCCTACCTGCGCAAGCGGTCCGCGCGCGTCGCGACCGGAGTGATCAGCCTGGGCATGGGCGGGTTCGTCGCGCTGTTCCTGGTCGCGGCGTCGCTGAGCCGGGGCGAACCTCCCGTCGGGCCCGGCTACACGCGGCTCGCGGCGCAGGAGCACGCGAAGAACGTGGTGAACCTGATCCTGGTCGACCTGCGCGCGCTCGACACGCTGGGCGAGATCGCCGTGCTGGCCGCGACCGGGATGGGCGTCGCGAGCCTGGTGCTGACCGGGCCGGGCGCGCGGCTGCCCGGCCCGGCGCGGGAGCAGCGGAGCCGCTGGCTCACCACGCCCGGCCGGCCGCCGCTCGGCGGGTCCTCGGTGGTGCTGGAGGCGGCGGCGCGGCTGCTGGCGCCGACGGTCCTGGTGTTCTCGGTGTACCTGTTCTTCGCCGGGCACGGCCGTCCGGGCGGCGGGTTCGTCGGCGGCCTGGTGGCGGGCATGGCGTTCGTGCTGCGCTACCTGCCGGGCGGGCGGCGCGAGCTCGCCGCCGCGCTGCCCGTCCGCCCCGCCCTGCTGCTCGGCGGCGGGCTCGGCATCGCGGTCGCGGCGGGCGCGGGCGGCTGGGCGTCCGGCGGGGAGTTCCTGCGCTCGGTGCACCTCGGCGGGACGGTACCGGTCTTCGGGCACGTCGAGCTTCCCACCAGCCTGTTCTTCGACGCCGGGGTCTACCTGCTCGTCCTCGGGCTGGTGCTGACGATCCTCAGCACGCTCGGGGCGAGCCTGGAGGAACCGGACGAAGAGGAGCCGGACGGGCAGCGGGACCGGGAGCCGCTATGACCGGGCCCGGCCTGCTGCTCGTGGTGATCGTCGCGGTGCTGTTCGCGACCGGGTTCGACCTGCTGATGCAGCGGTCGCTCATCCGGATCGTGGTCGGCTTCAGCCTGCTCGGCCACGGCGCCAACCTCCTGCTGCTGCTCGCGGGCGGGCCCGCCGGGACGCCGCCGCTGCTCGGCGCGAAGGGCCCGGGCCGCACCGCCGACCCGCTCCCGCAGGCGATGGCGCTGACCGCGATCGTCATCACGTTCGGCGTCACCGCGTTCCTGCTGGCGATGGCCTACCGGAGCCGGCAGCTGCGCGGCGGCGACGAGGTCCCCGACGACGTCGAGGACCGCCGGATCTGCGCGGAGCGGCGCCGCCGCGGCGAGGCCCCGGACGGCACGCCGCTGGAGGAGGAGAACCCGGGACCGGAGGACGGCGCGTGAACGTCCTCGTCCCGCTGCCGTTCGCGCTGCCGCTGCTCGGCGCGGCGCTGGCGGTGCTGGCCCGCCGCCGGAGCACCTGGCTGCGGATCCTCGCCCCGCTCGTCGCCGCCGGCGGCGTCGCCGCCTGCGCCGGGCTGGTCGCGGCCGTGGCGCGGGACGGGATCCTCGCCGTCCAGCTGGGCGGGTGGGCGGCCCCGCTCGGCATCACGCTCGTCGCCGACCGGCTGTCGGCGCTGCTGCTGGCGGTGTCCGCCACCGTGCTGCTGGCGATCATGCTGCACGCCGTGGGGGAGGGCGCCGGCGGGCTCGGCGGGGACGAGCCCGGCGTGTTCTACCCGGCCTACCTCACGCTGACCGCCGGGGTCAGCCTCGTCTTCCTCGCCGGGGACCTGTTCAACCTGTTCGTCGGGTTCGAGGTCATGCTCGCGTCGAGCTACGTCCTCATGACGCTGACCCCGACCGGGGAGCGGGTCCGGGCCGGGATGACCTACACCGTGGTCAGCCTCACGTCCTCGATCCTGTTCCTCACCGCGCTCGGGCTCACCTACGCGGCGACCGGCACGGTGAACCTCGCCGACCTGGCGACGCGGACCCCGGACCTGCCCGGCGCCACCCGCACCGCGCTCGCGCTGCTGTTCCTGGTCGTGTTCGGCATCAAGGGCGCGATCGTGCCGATGCACCTGTGGCTGCCCGACAGCTACCCCGTCGCGCTCACCAAGGTCACCGCGGTGTTCGCGGCGCTGCTGACGAAGGCCGCCGTGTACGCGCTGATCCGCGTGCAGACGCTGGTGTTCCCCCGCGAGCACGCCTCCTGGCCGATGCTCGTCCTGGCCGCCGGGACGATCCTCGTCGGCACCCTCGGCGCGCTGACGCACGACGACATCCACCGGGTGTTCTCGTTCGTCCTCGTCGGGCACATCGGCTACATGCTGTTCGGGCTCGCGCTGTTCGACGTCGCCGGCCTCACCGGCGCGATCCTGTACCTCGTCCACCACATCGTGGTGCAGGCGACGCTCTTCCTGGTGAGCGACCTCATCCAGGGCCACACGGGAGAGACGTCGCTGCACAGGCTCGGCGGGCTGGCGGGCCTGTCGGCGTTCATCGCCGTGCTGTTCTTCATCCCCGCGATGAGCGTCAGCGGCGTCCCGCCGACCTCCGGGTTCGTGGCGAAGCTCGCGCTGTTCCAGGCCGGCGCCGGCTCCGGGAGCGTCCTGGGCTACGCCGTCACGGGCGTCGCCGTGCTGGGCAGCGTCCTCACCCTCATGGCGATGAGCCGGATCTGGACGCTCGGGTTCTGGCGCCCCCGCCCGGAGGAGGCGGACGAACCGCCGCCGCCCGACGCGTCCTACACGCCGGGCGGCGCGCGGCTCATGAAGTCGGTGACCGCGGTCCTGGTCGCCGCGGGACTCCTCATCGCGGTGTTCGCGGGCCCGCTCGCCGCCTGGAGCCGGCACGCCGCCCGCGACCTCGTCGACACCGGCGGCTACCGGCACGCCGTCCTGGACGGAGGTCGGCCGTGAGCACGCGCGCGCGCCGCTTCGTCTCCCGGCTGGGCATGGCCGGGTGGCTGTTCGCGGTCTGGCTGCTGCTGTGGGGGCGGGCCGACCCGCTCATCGTGGTGGGCGGCGCCGTCGTCGTCATCGCCGCCTACCTGGTGAGCCGGCTGCCCGCCGTCCCCACCATCAAGCGGGTCCGGCCGCTGTGGCTCGCCCTGGCGCTCGCGGAGTTCGCCTGGGACCTGCTCGTCTCCAGCCTGGTCATCGCCCGCCACGCCCTGTACCGGCCGCGCTCCGTGCGGGGCGCCATCGTCGAGGTGGACGCCCGGACCCGCTCCGAACTCATCCTGCTGGCCGTCACGACGAGCATCTCGCTGCGCCCCGGCACGCTGCTGGTCGACCTCGACTGGGACCGGCACCTGCTGCGCATCCACGCCATGCCGGCCGGCTCCCGCACGGAGGCGGACGCCGCGCGGAAGGGCGTGCTCCGCACCGAGCACCGGCTCATGCGCGCCCTCAGGACCGCCGAGGACGCGGCCGAAGAAGACGTCTCCACCCGGGAGGACCGATGAGCATCGTGTACGACGCGGCGCTGGCGCTGCTGGGCGCCGCGTTCCTGCTGACGGCCGCGCGGCTGGTCCGCGGCCCGTCCACGTTCGACCGCATCATGGCGCTGGACGTCCTGGCCGTCCTGCTGGTGAGCGGGATCGCGGTGCACACCGCCGTGCACAAGGAGCCCGCGAACGCCACGATCCTCGTGGTGATCGCGCTGATGGGCTTCGTGGGGTCGGTCAGCGCCGCCCATCTGGCGGCGGCGCGGGCGGAGCGCCGGGAGCGGGAGGAGCGGGCGTGACCGCCGCCGTCTCCGCCGTGCTGCTGCTCGCCGGCGCGGCGTTCTGCGCGGTGGGCGCGCTCGGCATGCTCCGGTTCCCGGACCTGCTCACCCGGCTGCACGCCGCGACCAAGCCGCAGACGATCGGGCTGCTGCTGGTGCTCGCCGGGGTCGCGCTCCGGGCCGACTCGGTGACGGCCGCCGCGCCGCTGCTGCTCGTCGCCGTCTTCCAGCTGATCACCGCCCCGGTCACCGCGCAGACGATCGCCGGCGCGGCCTACCGCGCCGGCGTCATCGACCGCGCGGCGCTCGCCCTGGACGAGACCGGCCGCGCGACCTGACCGGGGCACCCGCCCCTGCGGGGCGCCCCGCCCCGGGTCAGTTCTGCGGGCCGCGGCGGGCGAACATGCCGGAGCAGCCCCAGCCGAGGCCGATGAGGACGGCGCCGACGGCGGCGACGACGCCGACCGCCTGGAAGTCCACTGCGGACAGCAGCGCGATCACGAGGCCGTAGAGGACGGTGAGGGCGAAGAGGGCCCGCCGGGCGGTGTTCTTGTTCATGACCACGAGCCTGCCGTGACCTGGAGGGCAGTAGTATCCACCGGTCGGTGGACAAAAGGGGTGCGGTGGACGAGGTCGAAAGGCCCATGGCGCGGGCCGAGAACGTCTGGCGCCGCTCGTATCCGCTCTGGGACGCCTACTTCGCGATGGTCCTGGTCGGGACCGTGGCCGCGACCGCCGCCGACGAGCTGCCGCCCGGCCGGAAGGCCGCGGCGATCGCGCTGCTCGTCCTGCTGAGCGTGGCGTACGCGGCGATCGGGCGGGCCGCGCTGCGGTCGCAGGAGGTGCCGCGCCCCGGCTGCAAGATCTACGCCGTCGCGCTGATCTGCATGTTCGTCCCCGCGACGCTGCTCGCGCCGGTGACGGCTACGGGCCTCGCGGCGCTGGTGCCGCAGGTCTACATGATGTACGGCGCCGCGCGCGGGTTCGCGCTGATGCTCGTGCTGTTCTCCGGTCCGGTCGGGCTGGGGCTGGCGGAGTCCGGCGCGAGCAGGGCGATGACGGCGGTGGTCGTGGCGGCGGGCGTCACGTGCAGCCTGCTGCTCGCGGTGTTCATCGGCCGGCTCGGCCGCCAGAACCTGGAGCGGCTGCGGCTCATCGAGGAGCTGGACCGCACGCGCGGCGAGCTGGCGGAGGTGTCCCGCGAGGCGGGCATGCTCGCCGAGCGGGAGCGGCTCTCCCGCGACATCCACGACACGATCGCGCAGGGCTTCACCTCGATCACGATGCTGCTCCAGGCGGCGGAGGCCGAGGTCGGGCCGAACCGGCACGTGGAGCTGGCGCTGCGGACCGCGCGCGAGAACCTCGCCGAGACGCGCGGCCTGGTCGCGGCGCTGGCCCCGCCCGCGCTGGACGGCGGCTCGCTGGTGGAGGCGCTGCGCCGGCTGGCCCGCGACTTCGACCTGCCCGTCGACCTGGCCGTGACGGGCGAGCCCCGGCCGCTGGACGCCGTCGAGGTCGTGCTGCTGCGGGTGACGCAGGAGGCGCTCGCGAACGTCCGCAAGCACGCGGACGCCGGCTCGGTCCGGGTGGAACTGGACTACGGCGACCCGGTGCGGCTGACCGTCGCCGACGACGGGCGCGGGTTCGCGCCGGACGGCGTCGAGCGCGGGTTCGGGCTGCGCGGCATGCGGACCCGCGTCGAGCGCGCCGGCGGGACGTTTGCCGTCACCGCCGCGGGCGGGACCCGGATCGAGGTGGCGGTGCCGTGCTCCGCGTGATGATCGTCGACGACCACCCGATCGTCCGGGAGGGGCTGCGCGGGATGCTCGCCGCCGAGCCGGACATCGAGGTGGCGGGGGAGGCCGCGTCCGGGGACGAGGCCGTCGCGCTGGTGCCCCGCCTCCGGCCGGACGTCGTCCTGATGGACCTGCGGATGCCGTCAGGCGACGGGGTGAGCGCGATCCAGCGGCTCCCCGGCCACCGGATCCTGGTGCTGACGACGTTCCAGGACGACGCCGACATCGTCCGGGCGATCGAGGCGGGCGCCGCGGGCTACCTGCTGAAGGACGCCTCCCGCGCCGACCTCGCCGCCGCCGTCCGCGACGCCGCGGCGGGCCGCCGCGTCCTGTCCCCGGAGGTCTCGGCACGCCTCGCGGCGGTGGACGAGACCCCCGCGCCGCCCGTCCTGTCGGCGCGCGAGGCGGAGGTACTCGCCCTCGTCGCGGAGGGCCTCACCAACGCCCAGATCGGCGAGCGCCTCTACATCGGCCAGGCGACGGTGAAAACCCACCTGCTGCGCATCTTCACCAAACTAGGCGTCTCCGACCGCACCGCCGCCGTCATGACCGCCCTCCAGCACGGCCTCATCCCCGCCCCCTGACTCATTTCCTGGCCCATGCCATTTCGGGATGTATTGGTCGCAATCCATACTTCGTTAATTGCTTCTCGCGGGTAATTGCTTCCCTGATCATCGCAATGGCCCTATGGTCGGTAAAGAGCGAGATGGCAGGTGGCGACACCCGTCTCGCGTGACCGGAACCACCGCCGCTTCACCCCCTGGAGGCGATGATGCCCCGCCGTCCCCGCGAGCTCGGAGTCCCGAAGACCCCCGTCGACTACTTCGGTGCCGAACTGCGCGCCCACCGCGAGATGGCGGGCCTCGGCTGCCCGCAGTTCGCCGCGAAACTCGGTTACTCGCCCCAGCGCATCGGCCAGATAGAGCGGGGCGACGGCGCCCCGTCCGAGAACTTCGCGAAGGACTGCGACACGTTCTTCGAGACGAAAGGGACCTTCCTTCGCATCTGGGAGTGGATCCAGAGGGTCGGCCAGATCCAACTCCTTCCGCCCGGCTTCGCCGAATTCCTCCAGCGCGAGGCCGCCGCGCGAGTGATCCACAAGTTCGAGGCCATGGCCGTAACTGGTCTATTCCAGACGCGGGAGTATGCGTACGACCAGCTGAAGGCAGGGCGAGCTCCCGAAGAAGTCGAAGAACTCGTTGCGACACGGCTCGCCCGCCAGGCGATTCTCGAAGGTGAGGACCCGTGCCATGTCGTCGTGGTCTTCGACGAGTACGCCCTCAGGAGGCCGATCGGGGGTCCGGAGGTCATCCGTGGCCAGATACAGCACCTGATCGATCTTGCCGACCGGAGGAACGTCACGCTCCAGATCGTGCCGAGCGTCACAGGCTCCTACGCCGGTCTCCCAGGTGCTTTCACGCTGCTCGGATTCGAGGACGACCCCGATGTTGCCTACATCGAAGGGCACAGGAGCGGCCAACTGATCGAGCGGGGCGACGCCGTACGGGCATATGCGCTACGTTTCGATTTGATCAGGGGTGTGGCACTGTCCACTGGCGAGTCCCTGAAGCTGCTTCACGCGATCTTGGAGGGTCTATGAGCATCGGTGACCAGCCGTGGAACCAGTGGCGGAAGAGCAGCCATAGTACTGACACTGGCGGTGATTGCGTGGAAGTGGCGAGCCTTACTTGGCGGAAGGGCAGCCGCAGTGGCGACACCGGAGGTGACTGCGTCGAGGTGGCGGGCCTTCCTTGGCGAACGAGCAGCCGCAGCGGTGACACCGGAGGCCAGTGCGTCGAGGTAGCGGGCCTCGCGGCGGCGGTCGGGGTGCGGGACTCCAAGGATCCGGACGGGCCCAAGCTCGTCTTCGCGTCCGCCGAATGGCGCGCGTTCGCGCGGCGGGCGAAGAGCGGCGGGTTCGACCTGCGCTGACCCGCCGCGTCCCGCTTCCGCGCCGGCCTACTCCTCGGTGGCGGGGCTGCCGCCCGCCTCGAATTCGGCGAGGAGGTCCTCTTCGGTGGCGCCCCGGCGCCAGTAGCCGGTGAAGGTGACGGCTCGGCGGTCCATGCCGCGCTCGTTCACCAGGTGGCGGCGCAAGGCCTTCACCACGGCGGACTCGCCCGCGATCCACGCGTAGGCGCCGTCCGGAATCTTCGCGTCGCGGACGGCGTCCAGCAGGCCGCCGGGGGAGACCCAGGTGACCTCCGCGTCGGCGGCGGTGGGCATCTCCTGCCGGTCTTCGGGGTGCGGGACGTCGACCCAGACCTGGGCGGGCGTCCCGGCGGGCAGCCAGGCGAGGTTGCCCGCGACGGCGGGCAGCGCGGTCAGGTCGCCCGCGATGACGACGGGCGCGCCGGGCGGCGGCCGGAAGTCGAAGCCGCCGTTGTCGGGGCCGGTCGGGCCGAGGATCGTGACGCGGTCGCCCGGGGCGGCCTTCGCGGCCCACCGGCCGGCGGGGCCGGACGCGCCGTCCATGTGCAGCGCGAAGTCGACGTCGAGCTCGCCGGGCCGGTACTCGCGGACGGTGTAGGAGCGCATGATGCCGCGCTCGGCCGGGTCCAGCGCCCGCCAGTCGTTGAACCAGGTGGCGCCGTCGCTGTTGTCCGGCATGACGGGGGCGTCCTGGTGCGGGTGCGGCAGGAACACCTTGAACCGCTGGTCGCGGCCGCCGGTCGCGAAGCCGTCGAGGGACGTCCCGCCGAAGGTGATCCGCGCCATGGACGGCCCGAGCCGCTCGGAGCGGAGCACGTGCACGTCGAAGAAGGCGTAGGGGTGGGCCGGAGTCGTCATCGTGCCGCCTTTCAGCCGAGCTTCTTCGCGGAGGCCAGGGCCGCGGCGACCGCTTCGAGCAGCGGCGCGCAGCCCTCGTAGGAGAAGCGGGGCTCCGGCTGCCACGGGATGACCTGGCCGGCCTTGACCGCGGGCAGCTCCTGCCAGGACGGCTTGGAGCCGAGGTCCTTGGGCTGGAGCGCCTGCGTCCGGGAGTCGAGCAGGATGAGGTCCGCCTTGTACTTGTCGGCGTTCTCCCAGCTCAGATTCTCGAAGTAGTCGTCCTTGCCGAGCTTGTCGGGGAGGATCAGGTCGACGCCGAGCTCCTTGTAGTAGATGAGGTCGGTGTTCTTGTCCGGGCTGGAGGCGTAGAACAGGTCGGGGCTCGCGGACGCGGCGAGCACCTTCAGGCCGGGCTTGGCCTTGGCCGCCGCGCGCACCGCCTCGGCGGCCTTCTCGAACCGGGCCTTGGCGGCGGTGACCTTGGCCGCGTTCAGGTCGGCGCCGAGCGCGGCGGCCAGCGCGGCGGTCCGCTCGATCGGCTTCGGCAGCGGGACGGACCCGGCCGCGACGGCGACGCTCGGCGCCAGCGCGTAGATCTTGTCCTTGCTCTCCTCGGGGACGTAGAAGAGGCTGCCCGGGATGAACATGTTGTCGACGAGCAGCTCGGGGCGCAGCGCCGCGTACTTCTCGATGTTGAACTCGCCGAACGCGTTGCCGATGATCTCCAGCCGGTCGACGGGCAGGTTCCCGGCCTGCGGGTCGGGCTTGCCGTCCTTGAGCTTGGTCGGGCCGAACACGCCGACGAGCTGCTTGTCGATGCCGAAGTCGTAGAGGGCGGCGGCGGTCGCGACGTAGCCGACGACGCGCTGCGGGCGCTTCTTGAGGTCCACCTTCGTGCCGCGGTCGTCGGTGAACGTCCAGGCGCCGCCGGGGGAGGCGGTGCCGCCCGCGCCGCCGTCGCCGCCGCAGGCGCTGATCAGGGCCCCGAGGGCGACGGCGCCGCCGGCTCCGAGGAAGCCGCGGCGGGTGAGGTGGCGAGCACCGGTATTCGACATTTCGGACGATCTCCAAGAATCAACTACAGTGACCGGATAGTGGGCCGATCAAGACTTAGGTTAACCTAACCTAAGATCTTGTCCAGAGGGGGCCCGCAGGTGCTGTCGACCACACCGCCGCCGCTGCTCACCGAGCGGCCGGCCGGCCCGCCGCGCCGCTCGCGGCAGGCCGCCGGGTTCCTCGCCGCGGTGCTGCTCCTGCTCACGACCGCCGTGCTCAGCCTCGCGGTCGGCGCCAAACCGCTGTCGCCGGCGCAGGCCTGGGACGGGCTGTTCGACCCCGGCTCGGCCGCGTACACGGTCGTCCACGAGATGCGCCTCCCGCGCACCCTGCTCGGCCTGCTGGCCGGGACGGCGCTCGGGCTCGCCGGCGCGGTGATGCAGGCGCTCACCCGCAACCCGCTCGCCGACCCCGGCATCCTCGGCATCAACGCGGGCGCGTCCGCCGCGGTCGTCACCGCGATCTCGTTCCTCGGCATCACCTCCTTCACCGGCTTCGTGTGGTTCGCGTTCGCGGGCGCCGGCGCGGTCGCCGTGCTGCTCTACGCGGTCGGCGGCGGGCGCGGCGCCACGCCCGCCCGGCTCGCGCTCGCCGGGTCCGCGCTGAACGCCGCGCTGTTCTCCTACGTGAACGCCGTGCAGCTGCTGGACACCGCGGCCCTCGACCGGATCCGCTTCTGGACGGTCGGCTCCCTCGCCGCCGCGCAGCAGTACACGGTCGTGCGCGTCGCCCCGTTCGTCCTCGTCGGCCTGGTGCTCGCGCTGCTGCTCGCCCGCCCGCTCAACGCGATGGCGATGGGCGAGGACGCGGCCCGCGCGCTCGGCGCCGACCCCGGCCGCGCCCGGATCACCGCGATCGTCGCCGTCACGCTGCTGTGCGGCGCGGCGACGGCCGCGTGCGGGCCGATCATCTTCGTCGGGCTGATGGTGCCGCACCTCGTCCGCTCGCTGACCGGCCCGGACCTGCGGCGGCTGCTGCCGTTCTGCGCGGTCCTGTCGCCCGCGCTGATGCTGGCGGCGGACGTCCTCGGCCGCGTCGTCGTCCGGCCGTCGGAGCTGCAGGTCGGCATCGTGATGGTCGTCGCCGGCGGGCCCGTCTTCCTGTACTTCGTGCGCCGCCCGTTCGGGAAGGCACTGTCATGAGCGGAGCGAACTCGGGGGGTGTGGGGGGTCGTCCCCCCACGGCGGACACGCTCGTGAGCCGCGCGCCCCGTGCCGCCGTCGTCCGGACGCCGGGCGGCATGTCGTTCCGGTTCCACCCGCGCGCGTTCGCCGTCGCGGCGCTCTGCCTTGCCCTGGCGCTCGGCGCCGGGGTGCTGCTCATCGGCAGCGGCGACTTCCCGATGAGCCCCGCCGACGTCGTCGCGACCCTGCTCGGCCAGGGCACGCCCGCCGACTCGCTGATCGTCAACCAGATCCGGCTGCCGCGGGTGGCGGCGGCGCTCGCCGTCGGCGCCGCGCTCGGCCTGGGCGGCGCGATCTTCCAGTCGCTGACCCGCAACCCGCTCGGCAGCCCCGACATCCTCGGGTTCACCCAGGGCGCGGCGAGTGGCGTCCTCGCGGTGATCGTGCTGACCGGCGGCGGCACCGTCGCGGTCGCGGCGGGCGCGGCCGGCGGCGGGCTGCTCACCGGCCTGGTCGTGTGGGCGGCGGCGGGCCGGCACGGCGCGCACGGCCAGCGGCTCATCCTCGTCGGCATCGGCGTCGCGGCGATCCTCACCGGCGTGAACGGCTACCTGCTCACCGAGGCGGACATCACCGAGGCCGCCCGCGCCGTGCTGTGGCTGACCGGCAGCCTGGACGGCCGCGACTGGGCCGACGCCGCGCCGGTGCTCGCCGGGCTCGCCGTCCTCGGGCCGCTCGTCCTCGTCGGCTGCGGGCGGGCGCTGCGGATGCTGGAGATGGGCGACGACGCCGCGCACGGCCTCGGCGTCCCCATCGAGCGGGTCCGGCTGATCATGCTGGCCGCGGCCGTGCTGCTCGTCTCGCTCGCCGCGGCGGCGGCCGGGCCGGTCGCGTTCGTCGCGCTGACCGCGCCGCAGCTCGCCCGGCGCCTCACCCGCACGACCGGCCCCAACCTGCTGCCCGCGACGTGCATGGGGGCGGCGCTGCTTGTCGGCGCCGACTGGGTCGCGCAGCGCGCCTTCCCGGGGCACCAGCTCCCGGTCGGCGTGGTGACCGGGCTCCTCGGCGGCGGGTACCTGGTCTGGCTTCTGGTGACCGAACGCAAGACGGGACGGATCTGAATGAAGGACGCCAACGCGCGGCTCACCGGCACGGGACTCACCCTCGCCTACGACAAGCGCACCATCACCGAGAACCTCGACGTGGCCGTGCCCGACGGCTCGTTCACCGTCATCGTCGGCCCGAACGCGTGCGGCAAGTCGACGCTGCTGCGGGCGCTCGCCCGGATCCTGAGGCCGGCCGCCGGATCGGTCGTGCTGGACGGCCGGCCCATCGCCGGCTGGCCCGCCAAGAAGCTCGCCCGGACGCTCGGGCTGCTGCCGCAGTCGTCCATCGCGCCGGAGGGCATCACGGTCGCCGACCTGGTGTCGCGCGGCCGGTACCCGCACCAGAGCCTGCTGCGGCAGTGGTCCCGGGAGGACGAGCGGGTCGTCGCCGAGTCGATGGCCGCGACCGGCGTCCAGGACCTCGCCGCCCGCCCCGTGGACGAGCTGTCGGGCGGGCAGCGGCAGCGCGTCTGGATCGCGATGGCGCTCGCCCAGCAGACCCCGCTGCTGCTGCTCGACGAGCCGACGACCTACCTCGACATCGCGCACCAGATCGAGGTCCTCGACCTGTGCGCGCGGCTGCACGAGGAGGGCCGCACGGTCGTCGCGGTGCTGCACGACCTGAACCACGCGGCCCGCTACGCCACCCACATGATCGCCATGCGGGACGGCCGGATCGTCGCCGAGGGCGCGCCCGCCGCGGTCGTCACGTCCGAGCTGGTCGAGCAGGTGTTCCGGCTGCCGTGCCGGGTGATCGACTGCCCGGAGACGGGGACGCCGCTCGTCGTCCCGGCCGCCCGCGCCCGGGTGCCCGCCCTGCGCTGAGCCGCCCGCGCCGGACCGGCGCGCCGAGAATCGTTGTAGGCTTATAACCGTTATATGCCTACAACGATCGGAGCTCCGTGCCCGAGCTGAGCCACCGCCGCAGGCTCCTCGTGCTGGCCATCTGCTGCATGAGCCTGCTCATCGTCAGCCTCGACAACACGATCCTCAACGTCGCGCTGCCCACCCTCCAGGACGACTTCGGCAGCTCCCTGTCGGGCCTGCAGTGGACGATCGACGCGTACCTGATCGTCCTCGCCTCCCTGCTGATCCTGGCCGGCTCGACCGCCGACCGGATCGGGCGGCGCCGCGTCTTCCAGACCGGGCTCGCGCTGTTCGTCGCCGGGTCGGTGCTGTGCAGCCTCGCGCCGTCCCTCGGCTGGCTCGTCGGCGCCCGCGTCGTGCAGGCGGTCGGCGGGTCGATGCTCAACCCGGTCGCCATGTCGATCATCACGAACGTGTTCACCGAGCCGCGCGAGCGGGCCCGCGCCATCGGCGTCTGGGGCGGCGTGGTCGGGCTCAGCATGGCGATGGGCCCGCTCGTCGGCGGGCTGCTCGTCGACTCCGTCGGCTGGCGGTCGATCTTCTGGCTGAACGTGCCGATCGGGCTCGCCGCGCTCGCGCTGACCGCGCTGTTCGTCCCCGAGTCGCGCGCCCCGCGGCCGCGCCGCCCCGACCCGCTCGGCCAGGGCTACCTGATCGTGCTGCTCGGGACCCTCACCTACGCGATCATCGAGGCGCCCGGCCGCGGCCTGTCCGACCCGGCCGTCTACGGCGCCGCGCTGCTGGCCGCCGCGTCCCTCGCCGGGTTCGCCGTGCACGCGGTGCGCGCCCCCGAGCCGCTGATCGACATGCGCTTCTTCCGCAGCGTCCCGTTCTCCGGCGCGACGCTCATCGCCATCAGCGGGTTCGCGGCGCTCGGCGGGTTCCTGTTCCTCAACACGCTCTACCTGCAGAACGTCCGGGGCCTGTCGGCGCTGCACGCCGGGCTGTACCTGCTGCCGATGGCCGCGATGACCGCCGTGTGCGGCCCGCTGTCGGGACGGCTCGTCGGCAGCCGCGGCCCGCGGCTGCCGCTGCAGCTCGCCGGGGCGGCGATGCTGGCGAGCGCGCTGCTGTTCGCCGCGTTCGACGCCGAGACCCGTGACGCCACCCTGTTCGCGTCCTACATCCTGTTCGGCATCGGGTTCGGGATGGTGAACTCGCCGATCACCAACACCGCCGTGTCCGGGATGCCGCGCGCCCAGGCCGGCGTCGCCGCCGCGGTCGCCTCCACCAGCCGGCAGATCGGGCAGGCCCTCGGCGTCGCGGTGATCGGCGCGGTGCTCGCCGCCGGGACGTCCGGCGCGCCCGGCGCGGCCGCCTTCACCGCCGCCGCCCGCCCGGCATACTGGATCCTGACCGGATGCGCCGCCGCCGTCCTCGTGCTCGGCACGGCCACCACCGGCCGGCGGGCCGCCCGCAGCGTCGCGCGCGTGGCCGGCCTGTTCGACGCCGGCGACCCGGCCCCAGACGGATCCCCTGTGACGGGAGCGAGCGCCCGATGAGCACCCAGCCCGCCGCCGAGCCGGCCGCACCCACCGCGTCCGCCGGCACCGCCGAGGCCGCCGACACCGCCGCGCGGGCGTGGCGCAACCTCGGCGTCCTGGTGCACGAGCGCGGCGACCGGCGCCGCGAGGTCACCGAGGCGCTCGGGATGAGCTTCTTCCGGGTGAAGGCGCTGCGCCGCATCGCCGCCGCGCCCGCCCCGCTGCCGCTGCGCGACCTCGCCGAGCTGCTGCTCACCGACCGCCCCTACGTCACGCTCGTGGTGGACGACCTGGTCGGCCGCGGGCTGGTGGAGCGCGGCGCCAACCCCGCCGACCGCCGCTCCAAGCTCGTCACCGCGACCGACGCCGGGCGCGCCGCGGCGGCGGAGGCCGAGCGGATCCTCAGCACTCCGCCGCCGGAGCTGGCCGGCCTCCCGGCCGAGGACCTCGCCGCCCTCGACCGGATCGCGGCCCGCCTGGTCGCCGAGGACTGAGCCCCGGGCACCGGACGGATTAGGCGCCGGACGGGACCTGGTAGGTCTCGGCCGCCTCCGACTCCATCGCCTCCCGCTCGACGACCATGCCGCCGAGCGCCTTGGCGTCCGTCCGCAGGATGTAGGTCATGCGGGTGCCGGGCTCGTCCACCTTCGAGAAGTCCATCGGGGTGCCGTAGCCGCCGTCGTGCGCGGTCGTCGACCGGTGCGCCGCGATCACGCCCTCCCGGGTGAGGTCCTTGGACTGGCACGCCTTCTTCAGCGCGTCCGCGAAGATCACGGCGCCGGTGTAGCCGTTGACCACCGCGCTGTCGCGCGGCTGCCCCGGGTACTTCTTGCCGTAGGCGTCGGCCAGCTGCTTGATCAGGGGCAGGTCGGAGGAGATCGGCGCGCCGGCGCTGGCGAGGTAGAAGCCCTTCAGCAGGGCGGGCGCGGCCGGGGTCTTCAGCAGCTGCGGGGAGAACCCGGAGTTGCTCGCGACGATCGGCACCATGATGCCCTTGGCCCGCGCGACGCCCGCCAGCGACGCCGACTGCTTCGGCCCGGCGCTCATCAGGATCGCCGTGACGCCCGCCTCCTTCAGCGCGGAGACCTGCGCGGTCATGTCGTTGTCGGTCGCCTTGATCTTCTGCTCGACGATCGTGAGGCCGAGCTTGCCGGCCGCGTACTTGGACCCGGCGAGCGCGCTCTCGCCGTAGTCGCCCTCGAAGTAGACGTGCCCGACCTTGTCGCCCTTCTTGACCCCCTTCTCCTTGGTGAGGAAGTCCAGCGCGTTGATCATGTCGACGTCGTAGGTGGTGCCGGTGACCTGGATGTACTTGTTGCCGAGCAGCGTCGTCGCCCACGCGTTCGGGATGACGAACATCTTGTCGGAGGTGATCCGCTGGTTCAGCGCCGTCACCATCGGCGACCCGACGAACTGCGCGAGGCCGATGACGCTCGACTGCATCTCGCTGTACCCCGCGACGGCCTTCTGGACGTCGTAGCCGTGGTCGCGGACCACCAGCTCGACCTTGCGGCCGCAGATCCCGCCCTGGGCGTTGACCTGCTCGAAGTACAGCTGCTGCGCCTGCGTGAGGCTCTTGCCGAGCGGTGCGTACACGCCGGTCAGGTCGGTCGCCGCGCCGACGCGGATCGTGGTGTCGGTGACGCCGGGGCCGGTCTTGACGCCGTCCGCGCCGGTGCCGCCGGAGCCGCCGGTGGCCTTGCCGCTGCAGCCGGACGCCAGGCCCAGCGGCAGCGCGACCGCCAGCGCGGCGACCGCCGTGAGACGTGCCGTTCGGTTCATGTGAGTTGCTCCTCTTGGTCGAGTCGGGTGAGGGGACGGGCGGCCCGGCGCCGGGACGCGGCGGTGCGCAGCCGCGACCACGTCCCGGCCAGGCCGCCGGGCAGGAACAGCACGACGGCGACGACGGCGGCGCCGTACAGGATCCGGGCGGCCTCGGCGGGGGAGACCCCGGCGGAGCCCGGCGCGGCGACGAGCGGCAGGTCGTCGCCGAAGCGGGTGAGGAGCTGCGGCAGGACGGACACGAACACCGCCCCGGCGACGGCCCCGGCGGCGGTGCCGAGCCCGCCGATGACGATCATGGCGAGGTAGTCCAGCGACAGGAACATGCCGAAGTAGTCCGGGACGGTCCGCCGGAACGACAGCGCGAGCAGCGCCCCGGCCGCCCCCGCGTACATCGACGACAGCACGAACACCCCGGCCCGGTAGCGCGCCACCGGCACGCCCATCACCGCCGCCGCCGTCTCGTGGTCGCGGATGGTGTTCATCGCCCGCCCCGGCCGGCCGCGCAGGATGCCGCGCGCGATCCACGCCGCCGGGACCAGCAGCAGGACGGCGAGGAACCACAGCCGCTCCAGCGCGCCCAGCGGCACGTTGAACAGCACCAGCTCGGGGGAGTCCTCGAAGCGGAACCCGGCGATCTCCAGCGGCGGGACGTCCCGGCCGTTGAACCCGCCGGTGACGGTCTCGGCGTTGAACAGCACGTGCTGCCCGATGAAGATCAGCGCCAGCGAGGCGATGCCGAGGTAGACGCCGCGCAGCCGGCCGGCGATCGGGCTGAACAGCCCGCCTGCGACCCCGGCGAGGATGATCGCGCCGACGAACGCCAGCGGCGTCGGCAGCCCGAGGCCCGCCCCGTGCGGCCCCGAGTCGGACGCGAGGTACACGTACCCGTAGGCGCCGACCGCGAGGAAGAACGCGTGCCCCATCGACAGCTGCCCGGTCGCGCCGGTCAGCAGGTTCAGGCCGATGGCGCCGATCGCCGCCGACATCGCGAACAGGCCGGTCTGCAGCCAGAACGCGTCGAGGTAGAAGGGCATGGCGAGCAGCACGAGGAGGCCCCCGGCCGCCCCAGCCAGGCGCAGCGGACGCTCAGACACGCGACAGCTCCCTTGTCCCGAACAGGCCCGCCGGCCGGATCAGCAGCACGGCGAGCATCACCAGGAACGGCGCCACCTCGCCGATGCCGCGCCCCATGAACGCGAGGTCGCCCTGGTAGCCGGTCGCCAGCGACTCGGTCAGCCCGACGATGAGGCCCCCGGCGAGCGCGCCTGTCGTCGAGTCGAGCCCGCCGAGGATCGCGGCCGGGAACGCCTTCATCGCGGCGAACGAGGTGCTGCGGTCCAGCCCCGGCGTGGGGAACACGGTCAGGAACAGCGCCGCGACCGCCGCCAGCGCGCCCGCGATCGCCCACGCGGCCAGCGAGACCCGCGACAGCCGGACGCCCATCAGCGCCGCCGTCTCCCCGTCCTCGGCCGCCGCCCGCATCGCCACGCCCCACGAGGTGTAGCGGAACGCCAGCAGGAACGCCGCGATCAGCACGGACGCGACGGCGAACGCGGCGATGCGGGTCTGCGCGATGCCGACGCCCGCCACGTCCACGATCTTGTTCTGCCAGGGGTCGCCCATCGACAGCACCTGCGTGCCGATCTCCCGCGTCAGCGCCGTCGTCAGCACGATGTCGACGCCGATCGTGACGATCGCGAGCACCGCGTGGTTCTCCACCCGGGCCCGGCGCAGCACCACCAGCTCCACCAGCACGCCCGCGGCCGCCGCCCCGGCGATGCCCGCGCCGAGCGCCGGCAGGAAGCCGATGTCGTCGTGCAGGACCGCCGTCACGTAGCCGCCCGCGAGCAGCAGCGACGCGTGCGCGAAGTTGACCACCTCGGTGGCCTTGAAGATGATCACGAAGCCGAGGGCGATCAGCGCGTACACCGACCCCGCCGAGACCCCGTTGACCACCAGCTCGATGAACGTGCTCAAGGGTTTCCCTCCGAATCCGCGGGGACGTGCGCCGCGCCGAGGTAGGCGCGGACCACGGCCGGGTCCCGCTGCACCGCCTCGGGCGCGCCACCCGCGATGCGCTTGCCGAAGTCCAGGACGGTGACCTCGTCGGCCAGCCGCATGACCATCCCCATGTCGTGCTCGACCAGCAGGACGGAGACGCCGAGGTCGGCGCGGACCCGGCCGATGACGCCGGCCATCCGCCGCCGCTCGGCGCCGTTCATCCCGGCGACCGGCTCGTCCAGGAGCAGCAGCCGGGGCTCCATCGCCAGCGCCCGCGCCAGCTCGACCCGCTTCTGGACGCCGTAGGACAGCAGCCCCACCGGCGCCGCCAGGTGCTCCGCGACCCCCACGAACCGGGCGATGTCGCGGACCCGCGCCCGGTGCCGGGCGTCCTCGCGGCGCGCCCGCGGCAGCCGCAGCCCCGCCGACGCGAACCCGGCCCGGGTGAGCCGGTGCCGCCCGAGCATCAGGTTGTCCTCGACGGTCAGGTGCCGCGACAGCGCGATGTTCTGGAACGTCCGGGCCACGCCGAGCCCCGCGATGCGGTGCGGCGGCAGCGCGGTCAGCTCCGCCCCGCCGAACCGGACGCTGCCCCCGCTCGCCCGGTACACCCCGGACAGCACGTTGAAGCACGTCGACTTGCCCGCCCCGTTGGGCCCGATGACCGCGTGGACACTGCCCTCCGCCACGCTGAACCCGACCCCGTCCAGCGCGGTCAGCCCGGCGAACCGCACGGTGAGCCCCTCCACCACGAGTTCGCTCATCCGACCCACCGCTCCAGCGATGGGGGCGGCACGGTCTCGTCCCCGCCGCCGTCGTCCTCGCCGCCGACGCCGAGGTAGCGCCGCCGGACCTCGTCGCTCGCGGCCAGCTCCGCCGACGGCCCGTGCAGCGCGACCGCGCCGACCTCCAGCACGTGCGCGGACGACGACAGCTCCAGCGCCAGCGCCGCGTTCTGCTCGATCAGCAGGATCGCCGTGCCCTGGAGGTTGATCTCCCGGACGGTCTCGGCGATCCGCTCGGCCATCAGCGGCGCGAGGCCGAGCGTGGGCTCGTCCAGCAGCAGCACCGACGGGCACGCCATCAGCGCCCGCCCGATCGCGAGCATCTGCTGCTCGCCGCCGGACAGCAGCCCGGCCCGCTGCCGGGCCCGCTCGGCGAGCACCGGGAACAGCTCCAGCACCCGCCCGTGCGCCTTGGCCGCGGCGGCGCGGCCGGGCGCCCCGAGCGCGCCCGCCCGCAGGTTGTCCTCCACGCTGAGCCGGCCGAACACCCGCCGCCCCTCCGGGACCTGCACCACCCCGGCCGCCACCACGGTGGCCGGGTGCAGCCCGATGAGGGACCGGTCGCCGAGCCGGACCGCGCCGGTGTCCACCGCCCCCCGGTGGAACGGGAGCGTGCCGGAGATCGCCCGCAGCAGCGTGGTCTTGCCGGCCCCGTTCGCGCCGAGCACGGCCGTGACCGAGCCCGCCGGGACGTCCAGCGACACGCCGCGCAGGGCCCGTACGGCCCGCCCGTAGCTCACCGACAGATCGCGGACCACGAGGGTCCCGTTCGCCATTCGCCCCTCCCGAAGTTCGTGTGGCGGGCAGCCCAGCACGGGCCGCCGACCTGCGTCTACGGGCCCGGGGCAAGACGTGGCGGGAGTCCAACCGAAAGTCGTTCGGGTTGTGCGGCGAGCACAGTTCGACCCTCCGCGCGCCCTCATGCGTATGTCCCGGTATGAGGGAGTTGAGGCGCACCGGAGCGGCCGCCGCGGCGGTGCTCGCGCTGACGACGGCGTGCCAGTTCCAGGTGCGCCCGCCGGGCGCCGCCGCCGTGGCACCCGCCCAATCGCGGCGCCCGCCGAGCACGTTCGACGAGGCGGGATTCCAGGAGGACCTGCGCACCGCCGAGGAGACGACCGACGACTACTGGCGCCGCCACTGGCGGGAGCTGTTCACCGGCTCCTACGGCTCACCGCGGGTCGTCGGCCTCTACGACGGCCGCGACCGGAACTCCGCCCCGCTCTGCGGCGACGAGCGCCTGACGCGCGACAACGCCGCCTACTGCCCGGACGGCGACTACGTGGCCTGGGACGCGCACCTCATGCGCTCGGGCTACGCGCGCGGCGACGCGTGGGTGTACCTGGTGATCGCGCACGAGTGGGGCCACGCGATCCAGGCGCGGCTCCGCCGCGGCCTGGTGTCGCCCGCCGCCGAACTCCAGGCCGACTGCCTGGCGGGCGCGGTCCTGTACGGCTCGTCCGACGACGGGACGCTGCGGTTCGAGGACGGCGACGAGCAGGAGCTCGTGGAGGCGTTCCAGGTCATCGGCGACGACGCCCCGTGGACCAGGCCCGGCGACCACGGCACGGCCGTCCAGCGGCTGCGCGGCTTCTCCCGCGGCGGCGAGAACGGCGTAAGCGCCTGCTTCACCTGACGGGAGGCCGCGGCGCCCACCATCATGGCGTCATGAGCGTCGCCGATCTGGTCGTCATCGAGGGCGACCGCCACACCACGGCCCTCCTGTCCGGAGAGCTGGATCGGGCCTCGTGCTCCGACGTCCGGCCGCGGCTGCGGGCACTGGCCCACCGCCCGCTCGTGCTCGACCTGTCCGGGCTCACGTTCATCGACGTGGACGGCCTGCGCATGGTCCACCAGTGCGCCCGCGTCTGCGAGGCCGAGGGGACGGCCCTGGCCCTGGTGGGCGCGAACCCGTTCACGGCCAGGCTGCTCCGCCTCTTCGGCCTGAGCGCCCCGCTGTGCGCCTCGGAGGAGGAGGCGCTGTGGTGCCTGCTGCCGCCCACGGACGACGACATCCAGGACTGGCTCAACGGCTGAGGTGCCGCTCCACGGAGGCGACCTTGGCGTCGAGGGCGCCCGTGACCCCGGGCCTGATGTCGGCCTTCACCACGAGCGAGACCCGCGGCGCGCGCGCCGCCACGGCGTCCGTGGCACGCTTCACCACGTCCATGACCTCGTCCCACTCGCCCTCGATCGTGGTGAACATGGCGTCGGTCCGGTTGGGGAGGCCGCTCTCGCGCACCACCCGGACCGCCTCGGCGACGAGTGCGCCGACCTCCTCACCCGCTCCGAGCGGCGTCACCGAGAACGCGACGAGCATCGTGCACCTCCATCAAGGCTGGACGACCTGCCTCACCACGATCTCATCCAGCCGCCGCTCGACGATCACCCCCACCGGCCAGTCGCGCACGAGGCACCGCAGCAGCGCGGCCTCGTGCTCGGCGAACGAGGGGTCGCAGCCCTGCTGCTCAAGGCTGGACCGGACGGCCATCACGTAGTCGGCCTCGGTGAACCCGGGGACCTCCCGGACCATCGCGGTCGTCGTGGCCCGGTGCGAGTTGAGCCCGGCGAACGAGCGGCCGCACCCGCAGCCGCCGTCGGGGTCGCCCCGGTCGCGGGCGCACACGAGCCCGATGTGCACCAGTTCCCCTTCGACGCACCAGTCGAAGTCGTTGTCGCGCAATCCCTGGCAGGCGTTGGTAGCGGTGAGCAGCTTCAAGGCCATACCCCCTCGGTCCTCGGACCCGCCCACCGTACGACGCGGGTCTGACATAACGTCGATGTCATGAGCGATGACAATGACGTCCTGGTTCAGCGCGAAGGCCCGTTCACCACCATCACGATGAACCGCCCCCGCCGCCGCAACGCCCTCTCGAAGGCGTTCCTCAAGGACCTGACCGAAGCGTTCGACCACGTCGGGACAACGGACGCCCGCGGGGTGATCCTGGCCGCGAACGGCCCGGTCTTCTCCGCCGGCCACGACTTCGCCGACATGGCCGGGGCGTCCCACGCCGACGTCCGCGACCTGCTCCAGGTCTGCACGGACCTGATGCGGACGATCCAGTCCGTCCCGCAGGTGGTCGTGGCCCGCGTGCACGGCCTGGCGACCGCCGCCGGCTGCCAGCTGGTGGCGAGCTGCGACCTGGCCGTGGCCGCCGAGAGCGCCGGCTTCGCCGCCCCCGGCGGCAAGGGCGGCTGGTTCTGCCACACCCCCCTGGTGGCGATCTCCCACAACATAGGCCGCAAACGAGCCGCCGAGATGGCCCTGACGGGCGAGATCATCGACGCCACCACCGCAGCCGACTGGGGCTTGATCAACTACGCCGTCCCCACCGAGGACCTAGACAAAACGACCCGAGACCTACTCACCAGAGCAACCCAGGGCAGCCCAAGAAGCAAGGCCCTGGGCAAACAGGCCATGTACGCCCAACTGGACCGCCCAGAACAAGACGCCTACACCTACGCCATCGAGGTAATGGCCGCCTCCAGCCAGACCCCAGAGGCCCAAGAGGGCATGAGGTCCTTCCTAGAAAAACGCCACCCCACCTGGCCCGCCTAACCCGAGCCACAAGGGGGCAAGGGGCGAAGCCCCAAAAACACCGCACTGACCCCAGCCACAAGGGGGCGAGGGGCGAAGCCCCAAACACCCCGCGCGGACCTCAGCCACAAGGGGGCGTGGGGGCGGAGCCCCCACATCGGGGGTCCGGGGGTCGCCCCCCGGGAAGGCATTGCGAAAGAGGCCCGGCCCGAGCCCTCCGCGGGCACACCTCTCCCACCTCTGTAGGGCGGGCGGGACTCGAACCCGCGACCGGAAGATTATGAGTCTTCTGCTCTGACCAGCTGAGCTACCGCCCCGAGGCCGTTCCCCCGGGTGACGGTGGGGGTTTTGCCGGGTGCAATCTTAGCGGCGGCGGGGGGCGGCGGGCGTGGTGATGTCCTCCTTTCGGCGGGTCGATGTCATACCCGGAGGCGAGTGACGGCCGTGGTGACCGGTCGGTAGGGTCCCGCGTATGTCGAGACGCATGTTCGCCCTTGTCCCGGTTCTGCTGGCGCTGGTGTTCACCGGCGCGTGCGATGGCGGGTCGGAGGAGCCGGGGAAGAAGGCGCAGTTCGACGCGGCGGGGACGCTGCGGGAGGCGGCGCGGGCGATGGGGGCGTTGAAGAGCGTCGGGTTCACGCTGGAGTCGGAGGGGAAGACGCCGGTCATCGTGAAGGGCGGCGATATGAAGCTGCTGCGGAGCGGGGACGCGGAGGGCACGCTGACGATCGAGCAGTCGGGCCAGAACGTGGAGATGAAGGTCGTCGCGGCGGGGGACAGCATCTTCCTGGACGCGGGGACGGGCGGCTGGCGGAAGCTGCCGAAGGCGCTGGCGGCGAGCGTGTACGACCCGTCGGCGGTGCTGGATCCGCAGCGGGGGATCCCGATGCTGCTGACGTCGGCGGCGTCGCCGGAGCCGCAGGCGGTGGAGAAGGTGGACGGCGCGGAGGCGTACCGGGTGGGCGCGAAGCTGCCGAAGGCGCAGATCGCGGGGCTGATCCCGGGGATCAACGCGGACATGGACGGCCAGGTGTGGGTGAGCAGGGCGGATCACCGGCTGGTGAAGGTGCGCGGGAAGTTCCCGGACGGCGGCGCGGTGGTGATCGCGTTCACCGAGTTCGACGCCCCGTACAAGATCAGCGCGCCGAAGTAGGGCGGCCGGGGTGAGGGTGCGGCGCCGGGTCGCGATCGGGGCGGGCGGCGCGGTGGTGCTGCTGGCCGCGCTGGACGCCTACGTGGTGACGACGGTCCTGGTGCCGATGGTGAAGGACGTCGGGGTCCCGATCAACCGGCTGGAGCGGGTGACGCCGGTCCTGACGGGGTTCCTGCTGGGGTATGTGGCGGCGATGCCGCTGCTCGGGCAGTTGTCGGACCGGTTCGGGCGGCGGCCGCTGCTGCAGGCGTGCCTGGTGTTCTTCGCGGTGGGGTCGGTCGTGACGGCGCTGGCGGGGGACGTCCCGGTGCTGACGGCGGGCCGGGTGGTGCAGGGCGTCGCGGGCGGTGCGCTGCTGCCGGTGACGATGGCGCTGGCCGGGGACTTGTGGGAGGAGCGCCAGCGGCCGGTGGTGCTCGGCGCGGTGGGGGCCGCGCAGGAGCTGGGGAGCGTGCTGGGCCCGCTGTACGGGGCGGGGATCGCGGCGGTGCTGGACTGGCGGGCGATCTTCTGGATCAACGTGCCGCTGGTGGTGGTGGCGATGGTCGCGGTGCAGGTCGCGGTGCCGGGCGGGCGCGGGGAGGGGCTGCGGCCGCGGGTGGACGTGGTCGGCGGCCTGCTGCTGGCGCTGGGTCTCGGGCTGCTGGTCGCGGCGGTCTACAACCCGGAGCCGCAGGAGTCGGCGCTGCCGTCGTGGGGGCTCGCGGCGCTGGCGGCGGGCGCGGTGGTGCTGGCGGTGTTCGTCCTGTGGGAGGTCAGGTCGCGGACGCGGCTGCTGGACCTGTCGGGGGTGCGGCGCGGGCCGCTGCTGGCGACGCTGGGCGTGAGCCTGCTGTCGGGCGCGGCGCTGATGGTGACGCTGGTGGACGTGGTCCTGGTGGCGCAGACCGTCCTGCACAAGGACACCACGGAGGGCGCGCTGCTGCTGACGCGGTTCCTGGTGGCGCTGCCGGTCGCGGCGGTGGCCGGGGGGCTGCTCGCGCGGCGGGTGGGGGAGCGCTGGCCGATGGCGGCGGGCATGGCGGTGTCGGCGGTGGGCTACCTGCTGATCGCGGGCTGGCCGGCGGACCTCGCGAGCGCGTCGTACGGGCCGCTCCCGCGGATGGACGTCGATCTGGTGGTGACGGGGCTCGGCCTCGGCCTGGTGATCGCGCCGGTGTCGTCGGCGGTGCTGGCGTTCGTCCCGGCGGCGCAGCACGGTGTCGCGTCGGCGGCGGTGGTGGTCGCGCGGATGATGGGGATGCTGCTCGGGGTCTCGGCGCTGTCGGGCTGGGGCTTCTACCGGTTCCACGCGCTGACGGCCGATCTGAAGCCGCCGCTGCCGTTCCTGATGTCGAAGGACGAGTTCGCCCGGCAGATGGAGGTCTACAACGCGGCGCTGCGGGACGCGCTGCGCACCGAGTACCAGGAGATCTTCTGGATCACCGCCGGGATGTGCGTTCTCGGGGCGCTGCTGGCGCTGACGGTGGGGCGGAGCGGGCCGCCGCAGGGGGCGACCGGTCCGGACGATGGCCTAAATCGGTCATCAACGCGGCATATCGGGCGGGATACGGGAAATGATTCGGCCACCGGCGATGTGCCGATCAACGAACTCGGGAATATCCTCGGTAAAGAAGGCTAAAGGCTGAGGGCCTCTTGCCGGGAGGGCGATCCCCGGGGAGGTGAACGCAGATGCGCGGGTCAGGCATCCGCCGCGCGAGCACGCCGGTGGTGAGGCTGCGCCGCCGGCTCGGGCTGGAGCGCAACGCGCTGCGCCGCCGGGTGGACCGCGTGCAGCGGCTGGTCGCGCTGGGGCTGCTCCTGCTGCTGCTCGGGACCGGGCCGCCGGCGGCGGCGCTGGCCGCGTCGTGGTCCTACGGCGCCGGCATGGACGCGGAGAACGCCGAGCGCGCGAACCGGCACCAGGTGGTCGCGACCGTCACCTCGACCGGCGGCGTCGGCTCGTCGGGCGACCGCTACATCCACGAGACGGTCCAGGCGAGCTGGCCGGGGGCGAACGGCAAGCCCCATGTCGGGACGCTGCCGGCGTGGAAGAACGCCAAGGTGGGCGCGCACCGGACGATCTGGGTCGACGGCGACGCCGAGCCGACGGTGCGCCCGCGCCCGCACAGCCGCACGGTGACCGACGCCGTGTACGCGGGCGCCGCCGCCGTCCTCGGCTGCGCGATCCCGGTGCTGTGCGCCTACGCCCTCGTCCGGCGCCGCTGCGACCGGCACCGCGACGCGATGTGGGAGGCCGACTGGGCCCGGCTCGACTCCGCGGGCCACAACCCCCGCTCCTGACCCGTCAGGGCATGAGGAGGGCGCGGGCCGTCTGCACCAGGACGGCGTTGTCGCCGGCGGGGGAGCCGTCCGGGAGGGTGAGCGTGTCCTCCAGCCCGATCCGGACGTCGAGGTTGTGCCGGACGGCGAGGCGCAGCACCGGCCAGGCGCCGCCGTCCTCGCCGTGCAGCAGGATGGGCCGGGAGTGGCGGGTCCCGAGGGCGTGCAGGAGCGCCTTGGCGGTGCCGATGGCGGTCGCCGGGTCGGTGTCGGTGACCTCGGCGAGGATCCGCAGCACGTGGTGGGCGTGCGGCCAGCGCAGGAACCGGTCGGCGCCGTCGGTGCCGGAGAAGACGCCCGCCTCGACGGCGACGCCCCGCTCGAACAGCGCCTCGGCGACCAGGCCGGCCCCGTCCTCGTGGAAGTTCACCGACGCGTGGTCGGGCAGGACGGTCCACGCGCGGATCAGCGCGGCGCGCTCGGCCGGGTCGGGGGCCGTCCACTCGCCGGTGGTGACGCCGATCTTGACCGCCGGGGTGGCCGTGCGGACGGCGGTGACGGTCTCGGCGACGTGGAACGGGTCCAGGGTGTCGGCTCCGGCGTCGTCCTTCGGGTGCACGTGCACGTCCTCGGCGCCCACGTCGACGGCGGCGCGGACCGCGGCGGCGACCTCCGCCGCGGAGACCGGCACGCCGTCCGTCCGCGGTCCGTTCGGGCAGACCTGGAGCATGCCCCGATTTTCTCAGGTGGGGGTCAGGGGGTGATGACGCAGGGTCCGCCTCCGCACACGTCCACCACCGTGCCGGTCTTCAGGAACTCCGCCTTCTGGCGCCGCGCGTCGGCGTTGTTGCGCGGGTCGGAGTGCGGGTCGCGGCCCTCGGTGGGCGGGGTGTTCGTCAGCGGCGGCACCGGAGATCCGCTGTCCCAGACGACCATCGCGGAGCCGTCGTAGGACGAGCCGAAGGCCGGGATGCCCCAGTACGGCACCTTGTCGGGGCTGCGGCCCGGCCGGACGGTCGGCGCGTGTACGCGGGCGCCGATCGTGCGGGCCTCGACCTCGGCGGCCACGGGCGCCACCTGGTGGTCGCCGAACGCCACGTGCATCAGCACCCGGTGCTCCGGCGTGCCGGGCAGCGGGTCACCGGTCATGTGCTGGGCGTAGCCGTTGGCCTCGCCGCGGTCCCACAGCATCTGGATCAGCGCCAGGCCGATCTGCTGGTCGAGCTTGTCCGGGTAGAACAGGTCGAGGACCTGCGCGTACTGCGGGAAGTCGGCGCTGCGGTTCAGCAGCGTGCTGTAGTTCATCGCGGGGACGCCGAGGACGGCGCGGCGGATGTCGGGGGACACGGCGGTGAGCGCGCCGCCCATGATGCCGCCCTGGCTGTTGCCGTCGTAGGTCAGCGCGGCCCCAGGGGCGATCACCGGCTCGCCCGCGCCGTTCTGGAACGCCTTGTGGCCGGCGAATCCGCGGGTCATGGCGCGGCCGAGGAAGGTGAAGTTCAGCAGGCTCTGCTGGAGGCGGTCGGCGACCGTCCGGAAGCGGGTGAGGTCGGCGAGGGCGGTGACGACGTTGGGGACGTCCTCGTCCGCCATGCCGATCCACTTGGTGGCGCAGAACACGAACCCGTGCTCGGCCGCCATCGCCTTGACGTTGCCCGCGTCGACCTCGCCCTCGCTGCCGAGGAGCCCGTGCCCGTAGAGGGCGGGCCGGGCCGGGTCGGTGAGCGCCGACTTCGGGATCTCACACTGGAACGGGACGGCCTGGGAGTTGCCGGGCAGCTGCGAGGGCTGCCCGTCCCGCCCCCGGTGCAGGGACGCGCCGGGCAGGCCGCCGTACTGGTCGAGGTAGCTCGGCGCCCAGACGACCCCCTTCACCTCGCGGGCGATCTTGTCGTCGACGCCGTCGGTCACCTGCGTCACGAGGAACGAGGGGGACCGGTCGCCGAGCTTGCGGAGCGCCTCGTCGCGAATGTGCAGTACCGGGCCGGCGAGGCTCTGCCGGCTCGCGACGGTGAAGTCCCAGGCGAGGTAGAGGCCGTCGCGGCTCACACCGTTCGCCTGGAGCGCGGCGAGGGTCTTGTTCGCGGCCCGCTGCCGCGCGGCGAGCGGGTCGCCGGACGGCAGGCCCGGCCCCAGGATCTTGGCGAACGCCGCATTCGGCCCGATCGGGTTCCCGGACGCGTCGCGCAGGTTCCGCAGCGCGACGGCGTAATGGTGGCCTTCGCGGAAGTTCTTCGCCGGACGGACGATCAGCGCCTTGCGGTCGCCGGGCGCGTTCGCGTCCAGTTCCGCCCAGTACGGCCAGCGCTCGCCGGTCGCGGTGTCCACGATGACGATCGGGGCGTCCGCGCGCAGCGACGCGCCGATGTCGGTGATCGGCGCGGCCCCGGTGCGGGCCGGGTCGAGGCCGGGCACCCGGGCGAGCAGCGGGGAGCCGGGGGAGAAGCCGTCCGCGCGGTTCCACTCGGCGGGCGCCACGGGCAGCCCCAGCGCGTTCTTGATGGTCGTCCGCAGGTGGACGCGGCGGCCCGTGGCGGTGCCGCCGTCCGGCACCGTGTACCAGTCGCTCGGGAACGGCAGCAGGCAGGCGGCGGGGTCGATCGGGTCGCAGCCGTCGCCCGTCCCGGCCGCCGCGGGCGGCGCCGGCGGGACGGTCAGCAGGGCGAGGGCCGCGGCGACCGCCGCGAGGGCCGCCAGGGTGCGCTGGGGGAGACGCACGTCCACCTCCGGATGATCGCGGCGTGTAGCGGGATCTTGGTCTCACCGGACGCCGAGGTCAAGGGGCGTCCGAAGGTGGCCATCCCGTTCGGCGGCCCGTTTGGCGGCCGAGGTCGGCCCGTAGGAGCGCAGCACGACGGGCGTCCCGAGCGCGTCCTCGACCGTCGCGACGGGGTCGCCGAGCGGCGCGTAGACGGGGCGGGCCCGCAGGAGGCGGCGGGTGAGGGCGGCCTGGCGGTCCAGGTCGGGCGGCCCGGCCTCCAGCCGCCCGACCCGCGCGCCGTCGATCTCGTAGGCGACGGCGGCACGCAGGTCGGGACGCGCCCCCGCGACGTCCAGATGCGTGACCGCCAGGCCGTCCGCGCCGCCCGCCGCGTCCAGCGCGTACCGGAGCGCGACGGTGTCGAGGTGGCCGACGCGGAACGCGCCCTGCCACGGGCCCGTGCCGTTGTGCCGGTCGGGGAGGGCGGCGGTCAGCGCCGGGTCCTCGGTGACGAACGGCCCCGGCCCGTGCCGGGTCGCGTACGCGCGCAGCACCCCGAGCCGCGCGGCGGACGCGCCGGCCTCG
The DNA here is from genome assembly GCF_013364275.1 of Actinomadura sp. NAK00032. Taxonomy (NCBI): domain Bacteria; kingdom Bacillati; phylum Actinomycetota; class Actinomycetes; order Streptosporangiales; family Thermomonosporaceae; genus Actinomadura; species Actinomadura sp. NAK00032. The sequence goes on from NZ_CP054932.1 coordinate 3,034,780, forward strand.
TCCAGCAGCGTCTCGGCGTTGGCGAACGTCGTCGTCGACCAGGTCGTGTACGGGTGGAAGCCGTGCCACTCGTCCAGCAGGACGCCCTGCGCCCCTTCGAACACGGCCGTGCCGCCGCGCAGCAGGCCGCGCAGGTGATCGCCGCCGACGATCGCGACCCGCTCCCCGAACGCGGCGAAGGCGTCGGCGCAGGCGTCCACGTCCGGGACGTCCGGGCCGCCGGGGAACGCGTCGCGGTACCAGTCGCGGACGGCGGCGAGCCGGCGCCGCAGCCGCGCGGGCGCCAGGCAGTCGCCCGCGCGGGGCGCGTCGGCGTGCGCGAGCGCGTAGGACGCCGTCTCGCCGATGCCCATGCCGCAGGACCCGTGCCGGGCCGCGCCGCGCGCGGTCTCCCGCGCCCGGTTGGCGGCCCGGTGGTACGGCGTCGTCAGCGGCGCGTCCCGGTCGACGGTGAGCCGGTCGAGCGCGTCGCCGACGCCGAGGGACCGCAGGTGGGCGGCCTCGGCGGCGAGGGCGAGCGGGTCGGTCAGCATGAACCGCGACAGGTGCGTGCGCACGCCCGGCGTGAACGTCCCCGAGCCGAACTGGGCGAACGTGTGGTGCCGCCCGTCGCCCGCGACGACGTTGTGCGCCGCCTGCGCGCCGCCGTTGAACCGGACGACCACGTCCACGGGGCGGGTCGCGCAGAGGTGGTCGACGACCGTGCCCTTGCCCGCGTCCCCGAAGCCGAGGTCGACGACGATCACATGGTCCATGGGCACCTGGTCCACGAGGTCAGAGCCGGGTCGTCGCCGACGGCCCCGCGGCGTCCAGCCCGGGCGGCGCGGCCGACACCGCGACCGGCGCGCGGGACGCCTCCAGCGGGGCGAGGGCCCGCGACACCGACGCGCCGGCGTCCGACCCGGCCTCCGCGAGGTGCTCCAGGCCCTCGTCGAGGCCGATGGCCTCTTCGGCGAGCCCGATGGTCAGCGCGATCGTCTCGCACACCGCGTCGAGGTCGTCCAGGTAGAGGACGTTCTGGCCGAGGAGCCCCCGCCAGAAGTCCGCCAGCTCCCGGCTGCCGGAGTGGTAGGCCCCCTCGGGGATGATGAAGTACACGTCGTACCTGCGCCGCAGCTCCCGGACGATCGCGGCGACCGGGACGTCCTCGTCCGGCTCCCCGCCGATGACCTTGGCGATCTCGCGCCGCTTCGCCTTCGGGTAGGCCAGCTCGTCGCCGATCATGAACAGGTAGCCGCGCTTCCCGCGCTTGTCGAAGCAGTCGATCGCGGTGTGCCGGGCCATGAAGTACATCGCCAGCTCGTACGATTCGCGCATCTGGCCGCCGCCCCCGCCTTCGAGCAGGATCTTGCCGAGGTCGTCGTCCATCCGGTTGTCGGCCTCGAACTGGCCGATCTGCAGCGGCGCCCGGTCGCAGGTGGCGTCGCCGACCGCGCCGAACAGGATGTGCGGGTGCTCGACGTAGCCCTTGCGCAGCAGCAGCCCGAGCAGGTCGGGGAGCTTGGTCTGCAGCGTCCGGGGCACCGTCCCCATCGACCCGGTCACGTCGAACAGCACGCCGATCGCGAGCGACTCGGGGTGGTCGGCGGAGTCCCGGCTCTCCCGGACGGCCACGCCGGCCGGGTCGAGGTCGGGGTGGACGGCGGTGGCGCCGCCGTCGGAGTAGGCGAACGCGCTCGCGCCGGTGGACGCGCGGTAGCTCGCGCGGGCGGCGTAGACGTCGGTGGACCAGTGTCCGCTTCCCATGGCGGTCTCCTTCAGCGAGGGGTGGGCAGGTGGAACGGGCGGAAGCGCCGCGGGCCGTAGAGCCGCTCCAGCAGCTCGTCCAGCTCGGCCAGCAGCCGCCAGGCGTCGGACGGGCGCCGGTTCTGCGCGGGCAGCGTGCAGCCGCGCGCGAACGAGCGCATCGCCGGGGGCGCCTTGCCGCCCATCAGGCGGGTCATGCACCGGGTGGCCATGAAGATGTCGGTGGCGGGGCTCGCCGGGCGCCGTCCCGGCACCTCCGGCGGGTACCAGTCGGCGTACCGGCCGACCATCGCGGGGACGCGGCCCGAGCCGTCGACGTGCGCGTAGCAGCCGGGCACCGCGTGGCACCAGCCGACCAGGACCAGGCCGTGCTCCTGCGGGTGGATCAGCACGTGCTCGGGCAGCACCGCGCCGTGCAGCACGCCCGCGCGGTGCGCGAACCCGAGCCCGACGAGCAGCCGCCGCCACATCCATGCGGCGTCGCGCGGGTCGACGCCGCCGGGGAGCGCCGCCCCGACCTCGGCCAGAGTGCGGAACCCGTCCAGCGCGGCGATCACGTTGACCTGCCGCTGGGTGCCGGTGGCCGCGTCCCGGTGCCGGAACGACTCGACCAGGCGCGGGACGTACGGCAGGAACTTTCCGTCGCCGTCCTCGGGGAGCCGGCGGAGCGCCACCGCCTCCCGCTCGATCAGGTCGCCGTCGCGCGGGTCGCGGGGCATCTTCAGCAGCACCTCGCGGCCGGTCCCGGTGCGGGCGGGGTACAGCTCCGCGAGGTCGCCGCCGATCGGGTCGCCGTGCAGCCGGTACGCGTGGCGGCGGGTGCTGATCAGGGTCGTGCCGGTGCGGCGGTGGGCGCGCCAGAGGTCGTTCAGCCGGATGAACGCCTCGCGGGTGCGGCCGCCGGTCGCGTCCGGGTGGACGAGCCGCGCCAGCGCCCGGTAGCGCCGCGCCGCCTCCGCCTCGTCCGCGCCGAACAGGTCGGCCGGGACGCGCGCCCGGTCCAGCCGCGCCAGCGCGTCGTCCAGGGTCCCGGTCATCTGATCTCCTCCTCCCTGCTGGGCCGCAGCAGGGCGGGGTGCAGGAGGCGGGCGTCGCCCGCCCGGTAGAGCCGGGGGCGGGGCCCGCCGCGCCGGCCGCCCCGGTCGGACGTCGCGCCGGTGCTCTCCACGAAGCCGGGCACCGACAGGACCTTCCGGTGGAAGTTGCCGGCGTGCAGCTCCTCGCCCCACACCGCCTCGTAGACCGCGCGCAGCTCCGGGACCGTGAACTCGCCGCCGCAGAACGCCGTCGCGAGCGGGGTGTACTCCAGCTTCCCGCGCGCCCGCTCCAGGCCGTCGGCGAGGATCCGCGCGTGGTCGAACGCCAGCCTGCGGGTGGTGCCGGGGCGCTGGTCGCCGGACTCGGTCAGGCCCAGCGCGTCCACCGGGACCCACGCCGCGTCGGCCGCGTCGCCGCCGGCCTCGGGGTCGGGCAGCTCCGGCGCGAACGCCAGGTAGGCGACGGAGATGATGCGCATCCGCGGGTCGCGGCCGGGGGAGCCGTAGGTGCCGAGCTGCTCCAGGTGCACGCGGCCGAGCGCGCCGCCCTTGGCGCTGAGCCCGGTCTCCTCGGCCAGCTCGCGCACGGCCGCGTCGGACAGGTCCTCGGCGTCGGCGCCCTGCAGCGGCCCGCCCGCCTGGACGAACCCGCCCGGCAGCGCCCACATGCCCGCGTACGGGGGGTGCCCGCGCCGGACCAGCAGGACGTGCAGGGCGCCGTCCCGGATGGTCAGCGCGACCACGTCCACCGTCACGGCGACCGGGTCGTAGTCGCGCGGGTCGTAGTCGGCGAGGAAGGCGTCCTCACCGCGGCTCGGTTCCGGGGCGGTCATCCGCGGGCCTCTCGTCGGTCTCCGAGTGAGTAAGTCTCAGAGTGAGTTCATCTCGTACTGAGAAGAACATAACCCGGACGCGTCCCGTTGTCCAGCGCGGGCGCCGCCCATGCGAAACGGGCGCCGTCCCCCGCGAGGGGGGCGGCGCCCGCTGCGTTCGGCGGAACTTCACAAAGAAGAAGTCAGCGGCGGTGCCGGCCGCCCGGTGGCTCCCCGTCCTGCTCCCTGTACTCGTCCTGCTCCCCGTGGTCGGCGGGGCGGTACGGTCCGGGCCGGTACGGTCCGGGCCGGTAGGGGCCGGACGCGTACGGGTCGGGGTCGGTGCCGAACGGATCGCCGGGCTGCCCGGGACCGTACGGCCCCGCGGGGTGCGGACCGGACGGCCGCGCGAGGTCGTCCCGGTCGTACCGCTCGGGCGGGCGCCCCCCGGCCGGGTGCGGGTCCCGGGAGAACTGGCCGCCCGGCTGCCGCGCGGTCGAGTACCGGCCGGTCGGGTAGGGGCTCTCCGGCGCCCCGGGCCGCCGGGCGCCGGGCTCGTACGGGGCCCCGTAGGGCCCGCTCTCGTACGGGACGGGCTCGGCCAGGCCGGCCGGGACCACGCCCGGCGGCAGCGCCCCGGGCGGCGGCGCGGCGCCCAGCGTGGCGGCGGCCGAGCGGTCCGGCGGCGCGTCCAGCAGCAGCTTCATCTGGCTCTTGCGGCGCCCGTAGAGCAGGTACAGCACGAGGCCGACCGCCATCCAGACCGCGAAGTACGCCCAGGTCTCGACCTTGAGGTTCAGCATCAGCCAGCCGACCGCGAGGATCGTCACGATCACCACCAGCGGCGCCGCCGGCATCCGGAACGGCCGGTGCAGGTCGGGCTGGGAGTGGCGCAGCGCGAGGACCGCGGCGGCGACGAACAGGAAGGCGAACAGCGTGCCGATCACGACGAGCTGCTCCAGCGTCAGCACGTCGATGGTCTGCGACATGACCACCGCCGCGCCGCCGGCGAGCAGCGTGGCGCGGGAGGGCACCTTGTAGCGGCTCATCGCGGCGAGCGGGCGCGGCAGCAGCCCGTCCCGGGCCATCGAGAACACCACCCGGGTCAGGCTGATCGTCACCACCAGGATGACGGTGGTCAGCGCGAGCACCGCGCCGACATCGACGATCTTGCCCATCGCGCCCGCGCCGGCCCCGTCGAACGCGGCGGCGAGCAGCAGCTTGTCCGGGTCGAGCTTGGCGAAGCCGTCCATCCCGACCATGCCGACCAGGGCGATCGCCACCGCCGCGTACAGCACGATCGCGGTGACCAGGGCGGTGAGGATGCCGCGCGGCACCTTGCGGGGCGCGTCGTCGGTCTCCTCCGAGGCGGTCGCGATGAGGTCGAAGCCGATGTAGGCGAACGCGATGGCGGGCGCCGCCGCGAACAGCCCCCAGACGCCGAACACGTGCGGGGTGCCGCCGCCGAACGCGCCGAGCACCGCGTCCAGCACCGTCTGGTCGCCCTCCGGGGCGGGCCTCGCGGGCGGGACGAACGGGGTGAGGTTGCCGGCGTCGAAGAACTTCAGGCAGGTGGCGATGACGAGCCCGATCACGATGACCTTGGCCAGCACCATGTACCACAGCGTCTTCAGGCTCAGCCGGCTGCCGGTCGCGAGCAGCAGCACGACCAGCAGCAGGATGCCGAGGGCCAGCACGTCCGGCCCCTTCACCTGGCCGATCAGGTCGCCGAGCGCGCCCGGGATCGGCACCCCGAAGTCCTGCAGCGCCTGCGTGGCGTAGAGCGACCACACCCGCGCGAGCACCGACGCCGCCAGCAGCAGCTCCATGATCAGCGACCAGCCGACGACCCACGCCCAGACCTCGCCGAACGCGACGTAGCTGAAGGAGTAGGCGCTGCCCGCCACCGGGATGATCGAGGACAGCTCCGCGAACGCCAGCGCGGCCAGCACGCAGACGCCGCCCGCGATGAGGAACGACACGAGCACGCCGGGGCCGGCGGTCGAGCTGGCCTGCTCACCGGCGATCTTGAAGATGCCGGAGCCGATCATCACGCCGAGGCCGAGCACGACGAGGTCGCGGGTCCGGTAGACCACGCGGAGCCGGTGCCGCCCGCCGTAGAGCCGGCCGGTGGCCTGTTCCACCGGCAGCCGGCGGAACATGTTGTTGCGCATGCGCATGTCCCAGGTCCTAGGTTGTCCCGCCGGCCGGGGGGCCGGGCCGGGGTGCTGAACCCGCGCCGCTGTTCGCGAGGTGATGGCTTGTTGAAGTCCCTAAGAATTCACCACGTATGAGGATAATCGCAACGTTTTGGCCGGGTCGGTTGTCGTCTCGTCGTTGTCGCATCCTGCCAAACCGCAGGTCCGCGACGTGCCGTGGCGGCGCACGCGCGCTCGCACCCGATTACCGAATCCCTTTCCAATGGACCGTTCCGTTGTCAATCGGCCCGTTTTCCCAGGACGGAAAGCGCTTACGATCTTTCTCCCGGCGCCGCGTCCGGGGTCGGCCGGTGCGGACGGTGGCATCCGGTGAAGATCGGTGGCACCGTAGGGACGCCGCGTTCGACTGGAGGTCCGGTGTTCCGCTCCCCATCGCCCTCGAAGCCGTCCGACCCCGCCCAGCCGTCCGATCCCCCGCGGCGCGTGCGCGTCCGGCGCCGTACGCCGCTCACGGCCGCGCTCACCGCGGTGCTGACCGCCGCCGCGGCGCTGACCGTGCCGGCCGCCGCCGCCGTCGCCGCGCCCGTGCCCGCGCCGGGCCCGCACGCCGGGCCCCCGCGGCAGCCGGTCAAGCAGCCCGTCGCCACCGGCTACGGCGGCGCCGTGTCGACCGTCGACCTCGACGCCAGCAAGGCGGCCCTGGGCGTCCTGAAGCACGGCGGCAACGCGATGGACGCGGCCGTCGCCGCCGGCGCCGCGCTCGGCGTCACCGAGCCGTACGTGTCCGCGATCGGCGGCGGCGGCTACATCACCTACTACGACGCCCGCACGCGCCGCGTCCACGCCATCGACGGCCGCGAGTTCGCGCCGAAGCGGATGCGGGCGGACTCCTTCATCGACCCGGCGACGGGCAAGCCGCTCCCGTTCGACCAGGCCGTCACCAGCGGGCTCGGCGTCGGCGTGCCCGGCACCCTCGCCCAGTGGGACCTCGCGCTGCGCCGGTTCGGCAGCCGCGACCTCGGCGCCCTGCTGCGCCCGGCGATCCGGCTCGCCGACCGGGGCTTCGTCGTCGACCGGGAGTTCCACGACCAGACGGCGGTCAACGAGGCGCGCTTCCGCGACATCGTCCCCACCCGCAGGCTGTTCCTGCCCGGCGGCAAGGTGCCCGAGGTCGGCTCGGTGTTCCGCAACCCCGACCTCGCCGACACCTACCGGCAGCTGGCGAAGCGCGGCACGGACTGGTTCTACGAGGGCGCGCTCGGCCGGGAGATCGCCCGGACCGTCGCGCGGCCGCCCGTCGACCCCGCCTCGGGCCGCACCGTGCGCCCCGGGCTGATGGAGCCCGGCGACCTCGCCGCCTACCGCGCCGTGCTGCGCCGGCCCACCCGCGTCCCCTACCGGGGGATGGACGTGTACGGCATGCCGCCGTCGTCGTCCGGCGGCTCCACGGTGGGAGAGGCGCTCAACATCCTGGGCAACTTCCGCCTCGACGCCCGCGACCCCGTCACCGCCCTGCACTACTACCTGGAGGCGTCCAAGCTCGCCTACGCCGACCGCGGCCGCTACGTGGGCGACGCCGACAAGGTCGACGTGCCGCTGGAGGAGCTGCTGTCGGCCGGGTTCGCCCGCGAGCGCGCCTGCCTGATCGCGCCGGACCGGGCCGCGCCCGCGCCCGTCGCGCCCGGCTCGCCGGACGGGAGCTACGAGCCGTGCGTCCCGCCCGGCACGCAGACCCGCGCGCTGGCGTTCGAGGGCCCGCAGACCACCCACCTCGTCACCGCCGACAAGTGGGGGAACGTCGCGTCCTACACGGTGTCGATCGAGCAGTTCGGCGGCAGCGGCATCACCGTCCCGGGCCGGGGGTTCCTGCTCAACAACGAGCTGACCGACTTCTCCTTCCAGCCGCCCGCGCCGGGCCGGGCGCCCGACCCGAACCTGCCCGGCCCGCGCAAGCGCCCGCGCAGCAGCATGTCCCCGACGCTCGTGCTCAAGGACGGCCGGCCGAGGCTCGCGCTCGGCACGCCCGGCGGGTCGACGATCATCACGACCGTGCTGCAGATCCTGGTCAACCGCATCGACCTCGGCATGGACCTGCCCGCCGCCCTGGGCGCGCCCCGCGCGACGCAGCGCAACACCCCCCACGTCTACGCCGAGCCCGCGTTCATCGACCGGTACGGCCGCGACCTCGCCGCGCGGGGGCACCGCCTGGAGGCGTTCCCCGGCCCGCCGGCGGGCGTGATCGGCGCCGCGACGGGGCTGGAGTTCCTGCGGCCCGGCCTCGTGCAGGCCGTGGCGGAGCCGGCGCGGCGGGGCGGCGGCAGCGCGCTGGTCGTCCGGCCCGCCCGGTGACCGCACCAGTGACCGCACCGGTGACCGCACCGGTGACCGCACCGGTGACCGCCGTGCGGCGGCGACGCGGGGCGTGCGCGGGCGGCGAGCGGGAAGGAGTCGTGCCATGGCGCACTCTTACGTGCAGGTGACGACCGCGACCGACTCCCGCGCCGAGGCCGCCGAGCTGGCGCGGTCGGCGGTCGCCGAGCGGCTCGCCGCCTGCGCCCAGCTGGTCGGCCCGATCGCGAGCACCTACTGGTGGGAGGGCGAGATCGAGTCGGCGGAGGAGTGGATGGTGCTGTTCAAGACCTCCGCCGACCGCTTCGACGAGCTGGCCTCCCTGATCACCGAGGGGCACTCCTACGACACCCCGGAGATCATCGCGACCCCGGTGGTGGCGGGCAGCATGGACTACCTCGCCTGGATCACCGAGCAGACCGAGCCCGGCGCGCGCGACGACGCCGTGGAGGACCCCGCCGACGACTGACCCGCTGGACCGTGTGACCTGCGCCATGGCAGGGTAAGTTCTTGTTTACCCTGGCCGGGGGCGTGCCCCGGGTCGCGGCGGGACGGAGAGGCGGTCGATGTGCGCGAACTGAGCGAGGTGGGAGCCGACCACGGGCTGTTCGGGCCGGGCTCGGTGACCTGGCGGGTCATGGGCGAGCCGGTGCTGCTCGTCGGCGGGATCCGGGCGCTGCTGCTGCAGGCCCTGCATCCGCGCTCCATGTGGGGGACCGCGCAGAACTCCGAGCTCATGGACCCCGCCGCCGCGTGGGCGCGGCTGACCCGGACGGTCGAGTTCGTCCGCGTCCGCACCTACGGGACGGAGGAGGAGGTCGAGCGGGTGGGCCGCCGCGTCCGCCGGCTGCACTCCCGGCTGACCGGGCTCGACATGCGCACCGGCGAGACGTTCCCGATCGACGATCCGGAGAACCTGCTCTGGGTCCACCTCGGCGAGGTCGACTCCTACCTCGATGTGGCGCGCCGCGCCGGCGTGCCGCTGACCGCCGAGGAGGCCGACACCTTCGTGGACGAGCAGCGCCGCGCCGCCGCCGTCGTCGGGCTCGACCCGGCGGACGTGCCCGCCACGGTCGCGGAGATGCGCGACTACTACGCGGGGATGCGGCGGCGGATCTGGGCGTGCCGGGAGGCCCGCGAGGGGCTGCGCCGGATGTTCAGCCCGGCCGTCCCGCGGAACCTGCTGCCGCTGAAGCTCGCGGCGCCCGCGATCGGCACGCTGACCGTCGCGACGCTGCCGCGCTGGGCCCGCCGCATGTACGGGCTGCCGGGGCTGCCGACGTCCGACCTGGCGGCGACGCTGACGCTGAAGGGCCTGTACCGCACCTCGCACGTCGTCCCGGAGCGGTACCGGTACTCGCCGGACGCCCGCCGGGCCAAGCGGCTCACGCGCGAGCACGAGGCCGGCCTGGCCACCTGGTCGATCGCGTCCTGACCGGCGGGCGGGGCGTCAGCCCATGGGCGGCGGCGCGCCCGCGCGGTCCTGCTCCGCGTCGTCGTCCGCATGGGCGCCGTGGCGCGGCAGCAGCAGCGCCGGGACGATCAGCAGCGCGGTGAGGATCAGCGCGACCCAGAACGTGCTGCCGAACGCGTCGGCCAGCTGCGGCGCGAGCCGCTCGCGGACCTGCTCGGGGATCGCGCCGACGCCGCCGCCCCCGCCGCCTCCGCCGGCCTGCGGGATCCGGTCGCTGATCTCGCGGGATAGGATGACGGCCAGCAGCGCGGTCCCGACCGACCCGCCGAGCTGCATGATGATGTTCAGCGAGCTGCTGGCCCGCGACACCGCCTCGCGGCGCAGCGTCGTGAGCGCCGCCGACATCGTCGGCATCATCGTGCAGCCGAGGCCGAGCCCCCGCACGACGAGCGCGCCGCCGAGCAGCCAGTAGGACGTGCCCGCCTCCACCAGCGCGAACGGGACGGTGCCGAGCACCAGCAGCACGATGCCGACCGGGACGATGCGCCCGGCCCCGAACCGGTCGGTGACCACCCCGGCCAGCGGCATCGCGACCGCCGCGCCGACGCCCTGCGGGGCCAGCAGCAGGCCCGCCGCGAAGGCGCCCTCGCCGTGCGCGGTCTGGTAGAAGAGCGGGATCAGCAGCATCGAGCCCATCAGCGCGATGCCGACGAGGAAGACCGCGACGGACGCGGTGGCGAACGTCCGGTCGGCGAACAGCCGCACGTCGATCAGCGAGCGCTCGCGGCGCCGCAGGCTGTGCAGGACGAACAGCGCCACCAGGACGGCGCCGGCGGCGAGCCAGCCGATCGTGGTGGCGTTGCCGAAGCCGCCCTCGCTGCTCGCGGTGGACAGCCCGTAGATCAGCAGCGCGAACCCCGGCGGCAGCAGCGCCAGCCCGCGCAGGTCGAGCGCCGACTCGCCGCGCCCGCCGTGGCCGTGCGGCACCCTCCACCAGGCCAGCGTGAAGGCCAGCAGGCCGACCGGCACGTTCACGAAGAAGATCCAGCGCCAGTCGACGTCCTCGACCAGCCAGCCGCCGAGCACCGGGCCGAGGACGGGCCCGAGCAGCATCGGGACGCCGACGATGCTCATGATCCGGCCGAGCCGGCGCGGCCCGGCCGCCATCGTCAGGATGGCCATGCCGGTCGGCATCAGCATGCCGCCGCCGAGCCCCTGCACCACCCGGAAGACGATCAGCGACCCGATGTCCCAGGCCGCGCCGGACAGCACCGACCCGGTCACGAACAGCACGATCGAGGTCAGCCACACGCGCCGCCCGCCGAACCTGTCGACGGCCCAGCCGGTGAGCGGGATGACGCTGCCCATGGCCAGCAGGTAGCCGGTGATGACCCACTGGATGGTGGACAGGTCGGTGGCGAAGTCGCGCCCGAGCGTCTCCAGCGCGACGTTGACGATGGTGGTGTCCAGGATCGCCATCACGGTGCCGGCCACGATCACGAGGCCGAGCACGATGGTCTGCCGGTCGAGCCGTTCGCCGCCGGGACTGCCCGGCGGGGCCACCTTGGTGGACGGGCTTTCGGCCATGGTCGTCCCCCTTGCCTGAAGGTCCGGTTCCCCCGAGTCCCCCGAGCACAAGATGTGAAACACCTTGAAGTTCAACGTTTTGCAGTGCATCACGAAATATGTTGAACTTCAAGGTATGTCCGAGGATCGCTTCTCCACCGACGCGCCGATCGACGCCGACCTGGAGACGATGGTCCAGCTCATCACCCGGATGGTGCGCGGGATGAAGGGCGGGCACGGCGCGGTGGACGACCTCATCGAGCGGGTGCGGGCGGCCGGGCTCGGCCCCCGGCACGTGCCCGTGCTGATGCACCTCGTCCTGCACGGCCCGGCGCCCGTGGGCGTCCTCGCCCGGCGCATGGCGCTCAGCCCCGCCACGGTCAGCCAGCTCGTCGGGGAGCTGCAGCGCGGCGGCTTCGTCGAGCGGCGCCCGGACGAGCGGGACCGCCGGCGCATGATCGTCAGCCTCGGGGAGCCGCACCGCGCGGTGGTCGAGCGGTTCGCCCGGCGCCGGCTGAGCCCGCTGCGGGCGACGCTGGAGGCGCTCGCCCCGGCCGACCGGGCGGCCTTCCTGCACGGCTGGCGCGTCCTCGTCGAGAACCTGGAGGCGCACGGCCCGGCGGCCGGAGCGGGCGAGGACGCCGGTGAGCACGCCGAGGAGTGCGGGTGCCCGGGCGGCCACCGCCCGGGCCCGTGATCAGCCGCGGCGCATGAGCCGCCCGACGGCCGCCATCAGCTCGGTCGACATCGCCTCGCCCTTGCCCTCCTCGGCGCCCTCGGCCACGCAGTGCCGGACGTGCCCGTCCAGCAGGCCGAGCGCCACCTTGTCCAGCGCGGCCTGGACGGCGCTGATCTGGGTCAGGATGTCGATGCAGTAGCGGTCGTCCTCGACCATCCGGTCGATGCCGCGCACCTGGCCCTCGATCCGGGCGAGCCGGGTCTGCAGCTGGTCCTTGGTGGCGGTGTACCCGCGGGTGGGGGTCTCGCTGGTCGCCATTACCGTCCTCCGCAATCTTCCGAGGGCGCACGCCCGGGTACCCCTGGGGGACATCCCCCAACAGGTACCTTATGCGCTGGCGGGGACTACGGCGCCGGGACGTTCCAGGCGCTGACGACCGGCCGGCCGTGCTCGGTGCCGAGCGCCGACAGGGTCCCGGTGCCGAGCGCGAACAGCCGGCCGAGGGCGGGCTCCAGGCCGAGCCGCCGCGCCGTCAGCACCCGCAGGAAGTGGCCGTGCGCGACGAGGGCCACGTCGCCGTCCGCGAGCGCCGGCACCGCCCTGGCCAGCACCGCGTCCGCCCGCGCGCCGACCTGCTCGACGGTCTCGCCCGGATGGGCGGCGTCGCCGGGGACCACCCCGTCGTCCCACAGGAACCAGCCGGGCCGGCCTTCGCGGATCTCCGCCGTGGTGATCCCCTCGTAGCCGCCGTAGTCCCACTCCCACAGGCCGGGGTCGGTCTCGGCCGCCGCGAGCCCGGCCAGCTCCGCCGTCCGCCGCGCGCGTTGCGCCGGGCTGACGAGCGCCAGCGCGATCCGGCGCTCCTTCAGCGCCCCGTGCAGCGACCGCGCCTGCTCCTCGCCCCGCGCGGTCAGCGGGACGTCCGTCAGCCCCGTGTGCCGCCGCGCCCGGCTCCACTCCGTCTCCCCGTGCCGCACCAGCACCAGTTCGCCCATGGGGAAGGGTCTACCCGGCGGGACGGCGACCCGGAACCCCCGGCCGGGTGAGGGCGCGGGTGAGCCGGGTCAGTCGAGGAGCGAGGACAGCGGCGTCCAGGGCAGCCCGTGCGCCTCGGCGACGTGGTCGTAGACCAGCTCGCCGGCGTGCGCGTTGAGGCCGCGGGCCAGGGCGCCGTTCTCCCGCAGGGCGCGGTGCCAGCCCTTGTCGGCGATCTGGACGGCGTAGGGGAGCGTGACGCCGGTGAGCGCGTAGGTGGAGGTGTTCGGGACCGAGCCCGGCATGTTCGCGACGCAGTAGAAGATCGACTCGTGCACCCGGTAGGTCGGGTCGGCGTGCGTGGTGGGGCGGGAGTCCTCGAAGCAGCCGCCCTGGTCGATGGCGATGTCCACCAGCACCGACCCGGCCTTCATGCCCGCGACGAGGTCGTTGGAGATCAGCTTGGGCGCCCGCGCGCCGGGGATCAGCACGGCGCCGATCACGAGGTCGGCGGCGCGCGCCTCCCGCTCGACCGTGTAGGCGCTGGACACGAGGGTCCGCAGCCGGCCCTGGTAGATGGCGTCGATGTGGCGGAGTCGGTCGACGTTCACGTCCAGCACCGTCACGTCCGCGCCCATCCCGACGGCGATCTGCGCCGCGTTGAGGCCGGACACGCCGCCGCCGATCACGACGACCTTGGCCGGGGCGACGCCCGGCACCCCGCCCGGCAGCACGCCGCGCCCGCCGTTGGACGCCATCAGGTTGTAGGCGCCGACCTGCGGCGCGAGCCGTCCGGCCACCTCCGACATCGGGGCGAGCAGCGGCAGCGTGCGGTCGGGCAGCTGGACGGTCTCGTAGGCGATCGCGGTGACGCCGGCCGCCAGCAGCGCGTCGGTGCACGCGCGCGACGCGGCCAGGTGCAGGTAGGTGAACAGCACCTGGCCGGCGCGCAGCCGCGGGTACTCGGCCGCGACCGGCTCCTTGACCTTGAGGATCAGGTCGCCCTCGGCCCAGACCTCGTCCGGGCCGTCCAGGATCTTGGCGCCCGCCGCGGCGTACTCCTCGTCCGGGATCGCCGACCCGCGGCCGGCGCCCCGCTCGACGAACACCTCGTGGCCGTGCCGGGTCAGCTCGTGCACGCCCGCCGGCGTGCTCGCCACCCGGTACTCGTGGTTCTTGATCTCTCGCGGCACACCGATCTTCACCGGGGGCTCCTCCGTCAACGCTGACCAGGACCTACGCCTCCAGCGTGCGGTCCGGAGGACGCCTCCGGCTATGAGCAGTGTGCCAAGTCATCGCCTTGTCGGGCGACACTGTGTAAAGCGCGCCTGGTGGCTGCGCCGGCTCCGCTACGGCTTGCGGGCGATGCCTCCGTACATCAGGCGCTGGCCGACGGTCAGCTCGTCCGGGACGTCCTCATCGGGCCGCCACAGCGGCAGCGGGACGACGCCGGGGTCGAGCAGTTCCAGGCCGTCGAAGTACCGGGTGATCTCCTCGGGCGTGCGGAACCGCCCGGTGCCGAGCAGGCCCTGGTACTGCTTCTCGGCGTCGACCGCCTCCTGGCTGGACGCGCAGAAGCTCGTGACGAACAGGTGGCTGCCGGACGGCACCGCGTCCATCAGCGTATCGACGACGCCCTGCGGGTCCTCGTCGTCGTGCAGGTGGTGCAGGATGCCGACCAGCATGACGCCGACCGGCCGGTCGAAGTCGATCAGCCGCCGGACGTCCTCGTGCGCGAGGATCTCCGCCGGCTCGCGGACGTCGGCGGTGATCACCGTGGTGTCGGCGTTCTCGGCCAGCAGCGCCCGCCCGTGCGCGAGGACGATCGGGTCGTTGTCGACGTACACCACCCGCGCGCCCGGCGCGACCGCCTGCGCGACCTGGTGGGTGTTCTGCACGGTCGGCAGCCCGGAGCCGAGGTCGAGGAACTGCCGCAGGCCCGCCTCGCCGGCCAGGTACCGCACGCCGCGGCCGAGGACGCCCCGGTTGTAGGCGGCGACGTCGTAGATCTCCGGGACGATCTTCACGATCTCGGCCACGAAGGCCCGGTCGACCTCGAAGTTGTCCTTGCCCCGCAGCACCACGTCGTAGGTCCGAGCGATGCTCGGCTTCGTGGTGTCGATCCCGAGGGACGCCCAGTCGTACTGCTCATCCGCCATGCCGTGCCCGCCTCATGCCCGCTGTCGAGTTCTCAAAGGTCCGCCGCAGGTCGGACAGTAGGCGACCGATCACCCGTGGCGCGCGGAAAGCGGTGAATGTTCACCAAAGCGATGCGATCAGGGGCGGGCGGGGAGCCATTCGTCGGCGATCGCGACCGTCAGCTGCTCCAGCAGCGGCCCCGCCCGGCGGACGCGGCGCTCCTCGTCGGGCTCGATGTCGGCCAGCGCGTACGCGGCCTGGATGCGCGCCTTGCGGAGCTGCTCGCCGGTGAGCCCGCGCCGCCCGGCGACCGCGATGACCGGCGCGCCGGCGCGGGCGGCGGCGCGCGCCACCCCGATCGGCGCGGAGCCGCGCAGCGACCGGGTGTCCAGGACGCCCTCGCCGGTGACGACGAGCCGCGCGCCGCGCGCCCGGTCGGCGAAGCCCAGCAGGTCCAGGAGCAGCGCCGGGCCCGGCTCGATCGTCGCGCCGAGGAAGGTGAGCGCGGCGAACCCGACACCGCCGGACGTCCCGGCGCCGGGCACGTCGCGGGCGGTCCGGCGGGCGGCCGCCTCCGCGAGGTCGGCCCAGCGGCGCAGGCCGGCGTCCAGCAGCCGCACCTCCTCGCGGCCGGCGCCGCGGCGCGGGCCGTCCACGGCGGCGGCGCCGGTGCGGCCGAGCAGCGGGCCCGCGGAGTCGCCCGCCACCACCACCTCGACGCCGGACATGTCGGGCAGGCCGCGCAGGTCGAGGGCGTGCAGCGAGCGCAGCGCCGCACCGCCGGGCGGGAGGTCCTTGCCGAGCGCGTCCAACAGCCGGCCGCCGAGCCCCTGGACCAGGCCCGCGCCGCCGTCGGTGCAGGCGCCGCCGCCGAGCCCGAGCACGATCCGGCGGGCGCCGAGCCGCAGCGCGTGCGCGAGCACCTGGCCGGTGCCGAGGCTGGAGGCGGTGAGCGGGCGCGGCTTGCCGCCGGGCAGCCGGCGCAGCCCGGACGCCTCGGCCAGCTCCACCACCGCGCCGCGGCCGCGCACCGCCAAACGCGCGGTGACCGGGCGGCCTGTCGGCCCGCACACCTCCACCTCGACCGCCCGCCAGCCGGCCGCCACCGCGGCCGCGACGGTGCCCTCGCCGCCGTCGGCGACGGGCAGCTCCACCAGCGGCACGTCCGGCCGGGCGCGGCGCAGCCCGGCCGCGAGCCGCCGCGCCGCCTGCACCGCGGTCAGCGCTCCCGGGAACCGGTCGGGCGCCAGCAGGACGTGCCCCGGCGGGGACGGACGGGAGGGAGAGTCCGCGGACACCACAGGTACGCCTTTCACGCCGGGGGGTAAGGCCCTACCTTCTGCTTACGCCATGACGGCACTATTTGACACCCGCGAGCGCGCCCGAGAGTCTCAAATGGCCGCAGAGCCGTGTTCTCCCGGAGTTCGGACGGCCGCTACCGCACGTCCAGCCACTGCTCGATCGGGTTGATCGCGAAGAAGATGAGGAACAGCACCACCACGGGCCACAGCCAGACCGACACCTCGCGCAGCTTGCCCCGGGCGAGCTTGATCAGCGCGTAGCTGACCATCCCGCCGCCGATCCCGATGGTGATCGAGAACGTGAACGGCATCAGCACGATGGTGAGGAACGCCGGGATCGTGATCTCCAGGTCGTCCCAGTCCACCTTGGCGACCTGCGTCATCATCAGCGCGCCCACGACGACGAGCGCGGGCGCGGCGGCCTGCGCCGGGACGGTCGCGGCGAGCGGGGTGAGGAACAGCGTCACCGCGAACAGCGCGCCGGTGGCGATGTTGGCGAGGCCGGTCCGGGCGCCCTCGCCGACGCCGGCCGCCGACTCCACGAACACCGTGTTGGCGGACGAGCTGGTGACGCCGCCGAACGCGGCGGACAGGCCGTCCACCGACAGGATCCGGCCGAGCCGCGGCACCTCGCCCTTCTCGCTCACCAGGCCCGCCTCGTCGCTGATGCCGAGGATCGTGCCCATCGCGTCGAAGAAGCCCGACAGCACCAGGGTGAACAGCACGACCAGCGCGGTGATGACCCCGGCCCGGCCGAACCCGCCGAACAGGTCGATCTCCCCGAAGAGCCCGAAGTCGGGCGCCGCGAACAGCTTGTCGGGCATGTTCGGCGTGACGACGCCCCAGCCGCCCTCCTTGATGGAGGCGTTCTCCTGGATGGCCACGGCCCCGACCGTCCCGGCGATGATGCTGATCAGGATGGCGCCGGGCACCCGCCGCACGTACAGGACGATCATCAGCAGCAGGGTGAGCGCGAACACCAGCGTCGGCCACGTCTCCAGGTGGCCGCCGGTGCCGAGGGACAGCGGCGGGCTCGTCGCGCTGGAGGTGACGAACCCCGAGTCGTAGAGGCCGACCAGCGCGATGAACGCGCCGATGCCGACCGCGATCGCGTGCTTGAGCGCCAGCGGGATCGAGTTCATGATCCGCTCGCGGATGCCGGTGAGCGCCAGCACCACGATGATCGCGCCCTCGATCACCACCAGGCCCATCGCCTGCGGCCAGGTCATCACCGGCGCCGCCTGGAACGCCACGACCGCGTTGATGCCGAGGCCCGCGGCGAGCGCCAGCGGCGCGTTGCCCACCAGGCCCATGATCACCGTGGTGACCGCGGCGGACAGCGCCGTCATCGTGGTCAGCTGCGGGATCGACAGCGTCGCGCCGGTGACGTCCTTGGCCCCGCCGAGGATGATCGGGTTCAGCAGGATGATGTACGCCATCGCGAAGAACGTGGTGACGCCGCCGCGCAGTTCGCGCGCGACGGTGGTGCGCCGCCCGGTGAGGTCGAACAGCCGCTCCAGCGGCCCGCGCCCGCCCGCCGGCGGCGAATCGTCGGTCTTGGCGGTACTGGTCTTGGACATGGCGCGCGCTCCGCTTTCGGCAGCGTGGGTTCCGGCGGTCGGGGCCGGACTGGGCGTGCACAGATTAGCCGCTGCGGACTTCGGAGCGTGACGAGGGTGAGGCGTCCGCTATAGCCTGCCCTGGTGCGAATGCGAGACTCCGTCGAGCCGGCCGGGCGGGAGGTCCGGAACCACCGCGCGGAGCCCTGCGCGGACTCCTACGCGCGGCTGCTGGCCTCGGTGCCGGAGGGGACGCGCTCGTCCTTCCGCGCCCGGCTGCTCGGCCCGCTGGAGGAGTACGACGGCGACGGCCGGGCCGAGCTCGTGCACACGCTGGAGGTGTTCCTGGCCTGCTCGGGCTCGTGGCGGCGCAGCGCGACACGGCTGCACGTCCATGTGAACACGCTTCGGTACCGAATCCGGCGAATCGAGGACCTCACCGGCCGGGACCTCGGCACACTTGAGGATCGAGTCGACTTCTTCCTCGCCCTGCGCGCGACGCGTCCGGCGAGCTCCTTGTAGGCGGTGGCACAGATGGACCGGGAGACACTGGGGCAGCGGATCCGCGCCCTGCGGATCCGGCAGGGCGTGAGCCAGGCGCAGCTCGCCTTCCCCGAACTGTCCGACAGCTACATCTCGCTGATCGAGAGCGACAAGCGGGTACCGGCCCCGAGCGTGGTCGAACTGCTCGCGGCGAAGCTGAACTGCTCGGCGACCTACCTCGTCAGCGGCGTCAGCGAGGACGTCGTGGACGAGCTGCGCGTCACCCTCGACTACGCCGAGATCGCGCTGAGCAACGGCGCGGCGGCCGAGGCGCGCGCCCGGTTCGCCGAGGTGCTCGCCAGCGCCGACGCGGTCGCGCTGCCGGACATGCTGCACCAGGCCCGCTGGGGCCACGCCCTCGCGCTGGAGGCCGCGGGGGAGCTGGAGGAGGCGATCGCCGAGCTGACGGCGCTGACCGAGGAGGCCTCCGCCGAGGCCGACCTCGACCACTGGGCGAAGGTGCACGTCGCGCTGAGCCGCTGCCTGCGCGAGCGCGGCGACGTCAGCGCGGGCGTCGAGGCGGCCGAGACCGCGCTGCGCCACCTCATCGCGACCGGCGCCGACTCCACCGACGCCGCCGTGCACCTCGGCGCCGCGCTGCTCGCCGCCTTCATCGAGCGCGGCGACCTCGTCCGGGCCCGCCACCTCGCCGTCCAGCTCGTCGAGCGGGCCGAGCGGATCGGCAGCCCCCGGGCGCGGATGGTCGCCTACTGGGAGGCCGCCTACGTCGCGGAGATCCGCGGCGAGTACGAGGAGGGCGTCACGCTGGCCGAGCGGGCGCTGCTGCTGGCCGGCGACGGCGAGGACCCCCGCGACCTGAACCGGCTCCGCGTGATCTACGCCGGGCTGCTGCTGCGCGCCCGGCCCGACCAGGCCGCCCGCGCCCGCGAGCTGCTCGCCCGGGTGCGCGGCGAGATCAGCGCCAGCTCGTCCGGGGAGATCGACGTCGCCTGGTGCCTGACCGAGCTGGCCCGCGCCGAGACCGCGCTCGGCCGCCCCGCCGAGGCGGTGACGCTCGCCGAGGAGGCCCTCGACCTGCTGGGGGACGCCCCGCGCCGGGCCACCGCCGGGGCGCTGACCGTGCTCGGCGAGGCTTCGGTGCGGCTCGGCCGCCGGGACCGCGCCGTCGAGGTGCTGACCCGGGCCGCGACCTGCCTGGAGGAGATGGAGTCCTCCCGGGAGGCCGCGCAGGCGTGGTTCGACCTCGCCGAGGTGCTGGCCGAGGCGGGCACCGCCGAGGAGACCCGGATGGCCGCCTACCGGCGCGCGCTCACCTGCGTCGGCGTGTGAGCGAGAGCGGCGGGTGACCGGAACCGGCGTGTGACCGAACCGGCACGGGCGGCGCGGCGTCCATAATGCTGCGAGTTGTCGGAGCTGGGGGGAGTCGCGGGTGTTCGGTGTCGTCCGGCCGTGCAGGCACGTCCTGTGCGGGTCGCTGTTCAAGGACTGGATGGCCCATCTGTGCGGGCTGTGCCTGACGCTGCGGGCCGAGCACGGCCAGGCCGCGCGGCTCGTCACCAACTACGACGGGCTGCTGGTGTCGGTGCTGGTCGAGGCGCAGGCGCCGGAGCTGTCGCCGCGCCGCAAGGCCGGGCCGTGCGCGCTGCGCGGGATGAAGACCGCGCAGGTCGTCACCGCGAAGGCGCAGGGCGCCCGGCTCGCGGCCGCCGCGTCGCTGCTGCTCGCGGCCGGCAAGACCCGCGACCACGTCGCGGACGGCGACGGGCCCTACGCGCGCCGCGCGGTCGCGGCCGCGGCGGGCCGGATGGCGGGCCGCTGGGACGCGGCCGGCGGCCGGACGGGCGCCGCGGTCGGCTTCGACCCGGCCGTGCTGCGCGACGCCGTCGCCCGCCAGCCCGCCCTTGAAGCGGAGACGGGGCTGGCGCTGCTCGACCTGACCGAGCCCACGGAGACCGCCGTCGCGGCCGTGTTCGCCCACACCGCCGTCCTCGCGGGCCGGGAGGGCAACGCCGAGACCCTCGCCGAGGCCGGCCGCTTCTTCGGCCGCCTCGCGCACCTGCTGGACGCCGTCGAGGACCTCGCCGACGACCGGGCGGCGGGCGCCTACAACCCGCTCCTCGCCACCGGCACCTCCCTCGGCGAGGCCCGCCGGCACGCCGACGGCGCGCTGCACGGGCTCCGCCTCGCCCTCGCCGACCTGGAACTGGAGCGGCCGCGGCTCGTCCGGGCGCTGCTGGACCGGGAGGTCGCCCGCTCGGTCGACCGGGCCTTCGCCGGCCCGGAGGACCAGTCGAGGCACGGCCCCCGGCCGCCCCGCCCCGGCTGGCCCATCCCGTGCTTCACCGGCGCGGCCGTGTGCGTGACCTGCGGCGTCTTCCAGCCCGAGTGGAGCGACCACCACGGCGACTCGTGCGGGGACCGCTGCTGGTGCAGCCGGCACTGCGACAGCGGTTGCGGCGACTGCTGCGAGTGCTGCAACTGCTGCGACTGCGATTGCGACTGCTGCGACGGGTGCTGCTGCGACTGCAGCTGATCGTTTTCCCGAGGCCGCGCCACCGCGCGACCCGGGACGTGCCATCCTGGCGGGCTCAGTAGGGTAGATGAAGCCCTTCGACTCACTAGAGAACCCGGCCCTCCATGAACATCCGCAAGCCCCGCCGGGCCGCGCGGCGCCTCGGTGCCGTCGCCGCCCTCGTCCTCGCCCTCGGCGCCGCGACCGCGACCCCCGCGCTGGCGCACACCCGGCTGGTGAGCAGCACGCCCGCCAAGGGCCAGTCCGCGCAGTCGGTCACCGAGGTCAAGCTCGTCTTCAGCGACGAGATCCGCATGGCGCAGGTGGTCGTCAAGGACGGCCAGGACAAGACGTACCAGTCCGGCCCGGCCGAGCGGTCCGGGACGACGGTGACGCAGAAGCTGACGGGGCCACTTCCCGCCGGGTCCTACACGGTGGCCTACCGGGTCGTCGGCGAGGACGGGCACCCGATCGAGGGCGACGACCTGGCGTTCACCGCCGCGGGCGGCGAGGCCGCGGCACCGGCGCCGTCCACCGGCGGGGTCGGCGCCGAGCAGCAGACGGGCGAGGCGGCCACCGCCGACGAGCAGCCGCTCAAGCTCGACCAGGACCAGGCCGCCGCCGAGGAGGACTCCGGCTCCCGGACGGTCCTGTGGGTGCTGATCGTCGCCGGCCTCATGGTCGGCATCGGCGTCGGGATGGGCATCGTGTACCGCGCCAAGCGCAAGCACCAGGCGGCGACCGGGAAGTGAACAGCGGTGAATAAGGGCAGCCTGGGCGTCGTGCGGGCCGGCGCGGTCGCGGCGGCGGCCGCCGCCGCGGCCCTGGTCGCCGGCCTCGTCCTCGGCGGGTCGGTCACCGAGAAGGTCATCCCCGGCCTCGGCGACGCCGGCGCCCTCACCCGGTGGGGGCTGCCCGCGTCCCGGGCCGCGATGGACCTGCTGTCCGCGCTGACCGTCGGCGCCGTGCTGGCCGCCGCGGCGCTGCTGCCCGTCGAGGGCGGGCGCGGCGCCGCCCGGCTGTCCGCGGACGCGGTCGGCTACCTGCGCGCCGCGTCCTGGATCGCCGCGGGCTGGGCCGCCGCCGCGGCGGCCACCCTCGTGTTCACGGTCGCCGACGTGCTCGGCCAGCCGGTCGGGGAGGTCCTCACCGGCAGCGAGCTGAGCAGCTACGTCGGCTCGCTGCCGCAGGGCACCGCGCTGATGATCGTGGTGCTGCTGGCCGTGGTGGTGGCGCTGCTGGCGCGCACCACGACCACGCCCGCCGCCGCGTTCGGGCTGCTCGCCCTGGCCGGGATCGCGCTGCTGCCGGCGCCGCTGACCGGGCACTCGGCCTCGGCCGCCAACCACTCCGTCGCGACGACCGGCGTCGCGCTGCACGTCGCGGCGGTCGCGCCGTGGGTCGGCGGCCTGGCGATCGTCGGCGCGCACGCGCTGCTGCGCCGCGACCGGCTGCCCGTCATGGCGGAGCGGTTCAGCCGGATGGCCCTGTGGTGCTATGTCACCGTCGGGGTCAGCGGCCTGGTGAACGTGATCGCCCGGCTGCCTGACCCGGCCGAGCTGGCGACGACGAACTATGGCCGGCTCGCCCTCGGGAAGATCGTCGCGTTCGGGGTGCTCGGCTGGTTCGGCTGGTGGCACCGGGAGCGGACGCTGCCCGCGCTCGCCGCCGGCAAGCCGGGGGCGTTCGCCCGGTTCGGCTCCGTCGAGGCGGCCGTGATGGCCGCCACCATGGGCCTCGCGGTGGCGCTGGCGCGCACCGCGCCGCCCCCGCCGACCGCCCCGGAGTCCGCGGTCAAGTCGCTGCTCGGCTACGACATGCCGCCGGAGGTCACCCCGGTGCGGCTGCTGACGCTGTGGCAGTTCGACCTGTTCTTCGCCGTCCTCGCGGCCGTCCTCGGCGGGCTGTACATCGCCGCCGTCGTCCGGCTGCGGCGGCGCGGCGACTCCTGGCCGATGGGGCGCACCGCCGCCTGGATCCTCGGCCTGGTGACCATCCTCGCCGTCACCCAGACCGGCGTCGCCAAGTACGCGCCGATCTTGTTCAGCGTGCACATGGCGCAGCACATGGTGCTGAACATGCTGGCGCCGATCTTCCTGGTCGTCGGCGCGCCGGTGACGCTGGCGCTGCGCGCGCTCAAGCCCGCCCGGGTGCGCGGCGACCGCGGCCCCCGCGAGTGGCTGACCGCGCTGCTGCACAGCCGCTACCTCGCGGTGATCGCGCATCCGGCGGTGGCGACGCTGATCTTCGTGGTGAGCACGTTCGCGCTGTACTTCTCGCCGCTGTTCGAGGCGGCGATGCGCAACCACCTCGGCCACATCGCGATGATGGTGCACTTCCTCGCGGCCGGGTCGCTGTTCTTCTGGGTGCTGCTCGGCGTCGACCCGGCGCCGAAGAAGCTGCCCTACCCGGCGCGGCTGATCCTGCTGTTCGTCACGATGCCGTTCCACGCGTTCTTCGGCATCGCGCTGATGAACATGAGCCAGGCGCTGGCGCGCGGCTGGTACGGGGCCGTCGACCCGCCGTGGGGCACCACCGTCCTGCACGACCAGCACACCGGCGGCGCGATCGCCTGGGCGTTCGGCGAGATCCCGACGTTCATCGTCCTGATCGTGATGGCGTTCCAGTGGTACGCCGACGACCAGCGGCAGGCCCGCCGCATGGACCGCAAGGCCGACCGCGCCGCGCGGCCGGGCGGCCGGGCCGAGGACGACGAGCTCGCCGCCTACAACGCGCGCCTCGCCAAGCTGGCCGAGCGCGACCGGGCCGCCGAGGGGCAGGGCAAGACCTGAGGCCGGCCCGGCGACCGGGCCCCTCCCCCGCGCGGGGGAGGGCCCGCGGCGTCCCGTCTGCCAGGATCGACACGTGCTCCGCGTGTTCCGGCCGCTGATCGAGCGGACGACCTGGCAGCGCTGGTCCCACCTCGTGGTGGGCGGCGCGCTGCTGATGCCGTACTGGTTCCTGGCGATGAGCCTCACGCCGCTGCTGCCGGCCGGCAACACCGCCGTGACGGTCGTGATCATGCTGGTGGTGATGCCGGGGGCGGCGGTGTTCGTCACCGGGCTCGTGCCGACGGTGCGGCTGCTGGAGGGCTCGCTCGCCAGGGAGCTGCTCAAGGGGCGCGCCGCCGCGGTCGCCCCCGGGTCGGCGGCCTCGTGGGAGAGCCGGGTCCGCGCC
The DNA here is from genome assembly GCF_013364275.1 of Actinomadura sp. NAK00032. Classification (NCBI taxonomy): domain Bacteria; kingdom Bacillati; phylum Actinomycetota; class Actinomycetes; order Streptosporangiales; family Thermomonosporaceae; genus Actinomadura; species Actinomadura sp. NAK00032. The sequence continues at coordinate 3,058,709 of NZ_CP054932.1, forward strand.
GCGGCGTGGTTCGCGCTGCACCTGTTCGCGGGCGTGGTGGTCAGCGGGCTCAGCCTCGCGGTGCCGCCGTTCGCGGTCGTGCTGGTGCTCGCGCCGCTGGCGACCTGGGACGACCGGTTCCTGGAGGTGTGGGGGTGGCAGAGCACGTGGCACCAGTGGCCCGCGCCGCCGCTCGGCCTGGCGTCGCTGGCCGCGCTGCTCGCGCTGATCGTCGCGTCCGGGACGCTGCTGTCGCGGCTCGCGCCGTGGTTCCTCGGCCCGTCGGCCGCCGAGCGGCTCGCCGACATGGAGGCCAGGGCGGTGAAGCTGGCCGAGCGCAACCGGCTGGCCAGGGAGCTGCACGACTCGGTCGGGCACGCGCTGAGCGTGGTGACCCTCCAGGCCGGCGCGGCCGGGCGGGTGCTGGACAGCGATCCCGCGTTCGCCCGGGAGGCGCTCGGCGCGATCGAGGAGTCGGCCCGCGCCGCGCTGGAGGACCTCGACCACGTGCTCGGGCTGCTGCGCGAGGACCCGTCCCGCCCGGCCGCGCCGCAGGCGACGCTGAAGGACCTCGGCCGGCTGCTGGAGCAGACCCGGATCGCGGGGGTGGAGCTCGACGCCGCCGTGGACCCGGCCGTCGAGCACGTCCCGGCGGCGGTGTCGCGGGAGGCGTACCGGATCGTCCAGGAGGGGCTGACGAACGCGCTGCGGCACGCGGGGAAGGTCCCGGTGCGGCTGCGGCTCGGCATCGCCGGGGAACGGCTGGAGGTGGAGATGAGCAACCCGCTCGGGGCGGCCCGGGGCGAGGGCGCCGGCCACGGCGGCGGCCGCGGCCTCGCCGGGGTCCGCGAGCGCGTCACCGTGCTGCGCGGCGACATGGCCGCCGGGGCCGACGGGGACGCGTGGCGGTTCCGCGTCTCGCTGCCGCTAAGGTCCGGAACATGACGATCAAGGTGCTGCTGGTCGACGACGAGCGGCTGATCCGGGCGGGCCTCGCCGCCATCATCGACGCCGAGGACGACCTGGCCGTGGTCGGCGAGGCCGCCGACGGCGCCGAGGTGCCGGACGCGGTGCGGCGGCTGCGCCCCGACGTGGTGCTGATGGACGTGCGGATGCCGCGGCTCGACGGCATCCAGGCGACCCGCCGCCTGCTGGGGAGCGTGCCGGAGCCGCCGCGGATCATCGTGGTCACCACGTTCGAGAACGACGAGTACGTCTACGACGCGCTGAAGGCCGGCGCGCACGGCTTCCTGCTCAAGCGAGCCCGGCCGGAGGAGATCCTCCAGGCGGTCCGGATGGTCGCGCACGGCGACAGCCTGCTGTTCCCGGCGGCGATCCGGGAGCTGGCGGCGCACCACGGCCCGTCCGGCGGCGGGCCCGGCGCGGACTGGCACGGCCGGCTCACCGAGCGGGAGGGCGACGTGCTGCGGCTGATGGCCAAGGGCCGCTCGAACGCCGAGATCGCCGCGGAGCTGTTCGTGAGCCCGCAGACGGTGAAGACGCACGTCGGCAACGTGCTCGCCAAGCTCCAGGCCCGCGACCGCACCCAGGCGGTGATCCTCGCCTACGAGACGTCCTTCATCACGCCCGGCTGAGGTGGCAGGGTGAGCCCATGAGGGACTTCCGTTTCGGGTTCAACTTCTTCGACATCCCCTCCCGCGACGAGTTCGCCGGCCGGTGCCGGCGCGGCGAGCGGTACGGCTACGACACCGCGCTGGTGCCCGACCACCTCGGGAGCCCGGCGCCGTTCCCGACGATGGTCGCCGCCGCGGAGGCGACGGAGCGGCTGCGGGTCGGCACGCTCGTGCTGAACGCCGGGTTCTGGAACCCGCACCTGCTCGCCCGGGAGGTCGCCACCGCCGACCGGCTCACCGGCGGGCGGGTGGAGCTCGGCCTCGGCGCCGGGCACATGAAGTGGGAGTTCGACGCGGCCGGGATCCCCTGGGAGGGGTTCGGCGCCCGCGCGGAGCGGATGGCCCGCCTGATCGAGGAGCTGGGCGCGCTGTTCGGCGGGGACGGCTACGAGGCGCACCGGCCGGTCGCCGAGCACTTCGGGCTGGCCGAGCTGGCGCCGGTGCAGCGCGCCGGGTTCGGCGGCGCGGGCCCGCCGCTGCTCGTCGGCGGCACGGGCGACACGGTGCTGCGGGCGGCGGCGCGGTACGCCGACATCGTCGGGATCGCGGGGGCGTACCAGGTGCCGGGGGAGCCGCCGGGGACGTTCCGGCTGGGCACGGCCGCGGAGGCGCAGGAGCGGGTCCGGTTCGTCCGGGAGCACGCCGGCGACCGGGCGGACGGCATCGAGTGGAACGTGCTCGTCCAGCACGTCCAGGTGACCGCCGACCGGCGCGCGGAGGCGGAGAAGATCCGCGCCGAGCGCATGCCGTACATGAGCGTCGAGGAGATCCTGGACACACCGTTCATCCTGCTCGGGACGCAGGAGCAGCTCGCGGAGCAGATCCGGGAGCGGCGCGAGCGGTTCGGGTTCTCCTACACCACGGTGCACGCGCCGTTCCTGGACGTCTTCGGCCCGGTGATCGAGCGGGTCTAGGCGGGCGCATCGGCCGCCGCTTACACCTGGTTTACCTATCGGTAGCTAGAAAAGAGACAGAAGCGTACAAGGCTGACCGATCGGGGGATCATGGACGCCGTTACCCTGTCCGAGCTGCGCAAGCCGCGCGCCTACCCGGCGGTGTCGGTGCTGATGCCGACGCACCGCTCCGTCCCGGACAACCGACAGGACCCCATCCGGCTGCGCAACCTGCTGGCCGAGGTCCGGCGGCGGCTGCACGACGACGTCCGCGTCACGCCCGAGGCCGCCGACCATGTCGTCCGGGGCCTGGAGCGGGCGGCGGACGAGGTCGACCTGCGGCACGCCTCCGACGGGCTGGTGCTGTTCGCCGCGCCCGACGGGGAGCACCACGCCTTCACGATCGGCCAGCACGTGGACGAGCGCGTCGTCGTGGACGCCGGGTTCGCCACCCGCGACCTCGTCGCCGCCTACACCCGCACCCCGCGCTACTGGCTGCTGTCGCTGTCGGACCAGCGGAACCGGCTGTGGGACGGCCGCGGCGAGGAACTGGCCGAGCGCACCGGCGGCGGCTTCCCGGTCGAGCCGGAGCCGATCGACGAGGCCGGCTCCGGGCGGCTGGCGCGGCGCGCCGCGCAGGGCGGGGACGGCGAGCGGCAGCGCCGCGCCATGCGGGACGTGGTGGCCGCCCTCGACCGCGTCCTGGCCCGGGACCGCCGCCCGCTGATCGTCGCCGGCGTCACCCGCCACCAGGCGTTCTTCGACGAGGTGGCCGGGCCGCACATCACCGTGGCGGGCCGCGTCGACGGCAGCTTCGAGGGCGCGGCGCCGAGCGCGCTCGCCGAGGCGGCGCGCCCGGCCCTCGCCGCCTACGAGGACCTCCGCGAGGTCGGCGTGCTCGCCGAGCTGGAGGCCGCGCGCAGCATCCAGCGCTACGCGGGCGGGCTCTGCGAGGTCACGCCGCTCGCCGAGGAGGGCCGCGGCGAGCACCTCGTCGTCGAGCGCGGCTACTACGCGCCCGCGGTGAAGGCCCGCGGCGACGAACTGGTCCCGGTGGACGGCATGCCGGGCGTCCTCAAGGGCGCGGACGTCGTCGACGACGCCGTGGACGACGTCATCGAGACGGTGCTGGAGTACGGCGGCGAGGTGACGTTCGTCTCGGACGGCTTCCTCGTCGACCACGGCCGCATCGCCCTGGTGACCCGCTACTGAGCCGCCGGGCAGGACGGGTCGCGCCAGATCACCCAGCCGATCGACCAGTCCTCCCGGGCGTGGTGCCGCCAGCCCGCCGGGTGCCCCGGCCATGACGCCGCCGGGGACGTCCCGTCCGGCAGGGAGACCACGACCGTGCACACGCCGGGCGCGGGCGGGCGGCCGTCGCGGATGTCGATCCGGCCGACGCGGGTCCACCAGACCGGGTGCATGAGCTTGGTCCTGACGCCCCAGTGGACCGCCACGTCCGCGACGACCCCGCCCGCCTGCGGGCCCGGGAGCGGCGGGGCGGGGCGGACGCGCTCGGGGGACGGCCCCATCGCGAACATCAGCGCGGCCAGGCTCGTCCCGGCCAGGGCGGCGGCCATCAGCGGCGTCCGCCCCAGCCGGGACAGGACGGCGAGCACGCAGAGCAGCCCGATCGCGGCCAGCGACGCCTCCTGCAGATGCAGCGCGGTGCGGTCGCCGGTGAGGAACGTGGTCTCGGGGAAGTCGAACGCGATGAACGCGTGGGTGCGGAGCCGCTCGCCCGCGTAGACGCTCACCCATGCCCCCGCCGCCGCGAGGACGAGGACGGACGACGCCGCCAGCAGGAGGGCCCTGCGGGCGCCCGACCGCAGCAGCGCCGCCGCCCCGGCCAGCGCGTAGACCAGGGCGACGCACGACAGGTACCGGCCGTAGGCGAAGTTGCCGACCCGGTGCTCGTCCGGCAGCGCGGCCGACGACGCGTAGGCGATCCCGAACGTGGCGGCGAGCAGCACGCCCGCCATGATCCGGTCGGCCGCCGGGGTGCGCCGCCGCACGAGCGCCACCGCCACGACGGCGAGGCCCACCCCGGCCAGCCCCCAGGTGGAGACGACCAGGTACCAGACCTGCCCGGCGGCCCCCGACAGCGCCCACGCCTGCCCGCCGGCCGTGGTCAGCCGGGTCTCGACGTTCGCCGCCAGGTCGCGGACGCCGCCCGGGTACAGCGCCGCCTCCAGCCGCGCGTTCAGCGCCGCCCCGAGGGCGTAGCCGGCGGCGGCCGCGCCGCCCCCGGCCAGGGCCCGGCGCCACCGCCGCCCGCTCACCGCGATGACGGCCAGCGCCAGGGCGTGGACGAGCAGGACGATCGTCCCGCGCGAGTGGACGGCCGCCGCGGCGGACGCGGCCAGGCTCGCGAGCACCGTGCCGACCGCGCCGCCGTCGCGGGCGAAGCGGTCGAGCGCCAGCAGCCAGGCCAGGACGAGCACCGGCAGGACGGCGTCCGCGAGCGCGAAGGCGCCGAAGAACGCCCCGGCGGGCAGCAGCGCCGCCGCGAACGCCAGGGGGAGCGCGGTGCGGCGGCCGAGCCCGAACCGCCGCGCCGCCGCGTACCCGAGCGGGAACAGCGCCGCGCCGAGCACCGCGTTGATCGCCATGACCGCCGTGTAGACCGTCGCCGGGTCGTGCGCGAACCAGTAGGCGGGCGTCAGCAGCAGCGGGTAACCGCCCTGGTAGAAGGTATTGCCGGACAGGTCGGCGCCGGGCCCGCCGGCCAGCCACCGGGCGGCGACGAGGTAGCCGGTCTCGTCGGGGTTGGCGGCCGGCCCGGTCCGGGCGCGGGCGAACCACAGCCGGACCGCCGCCTGCGCCAGCACGCCCGCGACGAGCAGCCAGGGCAGCGCGCGGGGACGGCGGCGGCCGGGCGGGGCGGGCGCGGCCGGGGCGGCCGGCCGGGGCCGGACGGTCGTGACGATCATGGGCCCCACCGTCGCGGCGGCCCGTCATGATCCCGTGCCGGGGATGTCCGGATCTTGTGACAGAAGGCGCCGAATGATCACCGGTGGCGGATACTGTGCCGGTGGCGAGCATTCTGTTCATCGAGGACGACCCGTCCGCGCGGACGGCCCTGGAGCTGGCGCTGACCCGCCAGGGGCACGGCGTGACGTCCCGGACCACCGGCGAGGACGGCCTGGCGGCGCTGCGGTCGCGGCGCCCCGAGATCGCGATCCTGGACGTGATGCTCCCCGGCATCGACGGGATCGAGGTGTGCCGCCGCATCCGCCGCGAGGACTCGCTGCCGGTGATCCTGCTGACCGCGCGCGGCGACGACCTCGACATCGTCCTCGGCCTGGAGGCGGGCGCCGACGACTACGTGGTGAAGCCCGTCGAGCCGCGCGTCCTCGACGCCCGCATCCGGGCCGTGCTGCGGCGCGCCGACCAGACCCGCACCGACCGGTCCGCCTACGGCGACCTCGTCATCGACCGGCTGTCGCTGAAGGTGACCAAGGGCGGCACCGACCTGCGCCTCACCCCGACCGAGCTGCGGCTGCTGCTGGAGCTGGCCCGCCGGCCCGGGCGGGCCCTCACCCGCCAGCACCTGCTCGCCGAGGTGTGGGAGCACACCTACCCGGGCGACTCCCGGCTCGTGGACGCGTGCGTGCAGCGCGTCCGCGCCAAGATCGAGGACGAGCCGGCCGAGCCGCGGCTGATCGAGACCGTCCGGGGGTTCGGCTACCGGTTCGCCGCGCCATGATGGGCCGCACCCGGCTCACCGGGCTGCGGATGCGGCTCGCCGCCGCGTTCACGGCGGTCGCGCTGCTGGCGTCCGTGCTCGCCTCCGGCATCTCCTACGTGCTGATGCGCCGGATGATGCTGCAGCGCGCGCAGGACGCGGTGCTGTCCGACATCCGCGGCACCCTCGCCCAGCAGGTCCCGGTCGAGCTGCCGCCCGACGCGGGGCCGCTGCTCGGCGCGGCCCTGGAGAAGGCGCTCGGCGCGGCCCCGGGCCGCAAGGCGGTCGCGGTGCCGGTGCCGCTGATCGGCGGCGAGACCGGCGTCCCGCCGCCCGGCGCGCTGGACGTCCCGGTGAGCGGGGAGTTCGCCCGCCGCGCGCTGCGCGGCGTGGTCTTCCAGCGCGTGTACCGCAACGGCACGCCCTACCTGCTCGTCGGCACCCGCGTCACCGGCTACACGACCACCGAGGACGAGCCGTGGCGGACGACGCCGCCGATGGTGTTCGTCTCGGCGAGCCTGCGCCGCGAGGCCGCCGACCTGCGGCTGTTCACCCGCGTGCTGCTGATCGCGGACGCCGCCGCGCTGGTGGCGGCGCTCGGCCTGGCGCTGCTGGCGACGCGGGGCGTGCTGGGCCCGGTGCGCCGCCTCGGCGCCGCCGCCCGCGCGCTCGGCGCGGGGGAGCTCGGCACCCGGGTCCAGGTGCGCGGCCGGGACGAGCTCGCCGACCTCGCCCGCACGTTCAACGGCACCGCGGACGCCCTGGAGCGCACGGTCACCGAGCTGCGCGCGATGGAGGCCGCGTCCCGCCGGTTCGTCGCGGACGTCTCGCACGAGCTGCGCACCCCCCTCACCTCGATGGTCGCGATGACCGGCGTGCTGGCCGAGGAGGCGGCGGACGCGCCGGACGGCGGCGCGGTGCGGCTCGTCGCGGCGGAGACGCGGCGGCTCGGCGCGCTGGTGGAGAACCTGATCGAGATCAGCCGGTTCGACGCGGGCGCCGCGGCGCTCGTCCTCGACGACGTGAACGTGGCCGCGGCGGTCGGCGCCACCCTGGCGGCGCGCGGCTGGCAGGACGAGGTGGCGGTGGCGGGCCCCGCGGACCTGGTCGTCCGGCTGGACCCGCGGCGGTTCGACGTCATCGTCGCCAACCTCGCCGGGAACGCCCTCAAGCACGGGCGCCCGCCGGTCACGCTGCGCTTCGAGCGCACCGAGGAGGGCGCCGGCGGCGTGCGGCTCGTGGTCGCCGACCGCGGCCCCGGCCTTCCCGGCGACCTGGCCGCCGTGGTCTTCGACCGGTTCACCAAGGCCGAGGCGGCGCGCTCGCGCAGCGAGGGCAGCGGCCTCGGCCTCTCCATCGCGAAGGAGAACGCGGTGCTGCACGGCGGGACGCTGGACGCCGCGAACGGGCCGGACGGCGGCGCCGTGTTCACGCTGTGGCTGCCCGGCGGCGAGGCGGAGGAACCGGCATGAGACGGCCGCACCGGGTGCTGACGGCCGCGGCGGCCTGCGCCGCCCTCGCCGGCTGCGGGATCAGGCCGACCGGGATCCTCCCGGCGGGGGAGGTGCCGACCGCCGGCGCGCATCCCGCCACGGTCACCGTGTACCTCGTCCACGGCGACCGGCTCCGGGCCGTGTCGCGGCCAGGCCTGCCCGGGCAGCCGCACCTGGGCATCGACCAGCTGAACGTGCCGCCGACCGCGCGGGAGCGCGCCATGGGGCTGCGCACCGAGGTCGACGTGCCGCTGGAGGCGTACTCGGTCATCGACGCGTCCGGCGCGGAAGGCGCGGCCAGCGCGGTCGGCGTGCGCGCGCAGATGGTCGTCCGGTCGCCCGGCGCCGGGGCGCAGAGCTGGTCGCGGATCGCGATGGCCCAGGTCGTCTGCACGGCGCAGGCCGTCCCGGGCATCGAGCGCGTCACCCTGTGGAAGGGCCCGTCCAAGGACAGGGCCGCGTGGACGTTCTCGACCTGCGACCAGTTCGCCGACCTGCTCGAATGATCAGTTCCGGGTCAGCCACTCGGTGGTGGCCTCGCCGAGGACCGAGCGGACGGCGAGGACGGCGATGCCGAGGGTGAGCACGGGCATCACGACCCAGCGCTCCACCTTGCCGTCCGTCCGCGGGACGAGCGGAATGTCGATCCGCCACGGCAGCGGCCAGAACACCGGGCAGCCGCGCGGTGTCAGGCAGTCGCCGACGACGTGCGCGAAGCAGCCGAGCGCGACCGCGAACCCGACGAAGCTCATATCGATCTTGTGCATCAGCCAGACGGCGACGAGGGCGAGCGCGCAGTCGGCGAGCGCCGACTGCGGCTCCTTGCCCTCGAAGTCCAGCCCGACGCCGCGCAGCCCCAGGCCGACGATCATGAAGAGGCAGGCCCACCAGGCGTAGAGGTAGTGGGTGGCGAGGGTGTCCATCGCCCAGCCCATGCCGACCGCGAACAGGATCGAGTGGGTCGCGTGCCGGTGCCCGCCGGACACCTTCCCGATCCACTTGCACATGTGGTGGGTGATGGGGCCGAACGTGTTGGCGATGCGGCCGTTGTGGTGGTCGATGTCCGGCAGGATCGCCGCGCCCGCGCACACCACGGCGCCCGCGGCGACCTGCTCCACCGACAGCGACACCGCGTGGTCGCCGAGGAGCCGCTCGTAGCCGAGCACCGGGACGGCGGCCAGCCACGCCAGCGCGCCGCTCAGGGCGTGCGTCTTGCCCATCATGTGCCGTTCCCCGCCTTCCAGACCGTCCCCACCGCCCGTACTCAGGGCGGGACTCTAACCGGCACCTGATCGTTTTCAGTGGCGACGCGCCGAAGCGGGTGCTACGTCCCTTTGACGCGGAAGGTGAGGGCTCTGGTTCCCCCGGCGAGCGCGTACCGAGTCGGGGGCGTCAGGCCGGGATGAAGCGCCAGGCGCCGGACTCCTCGCCCGGCTCGTACGGGGAGTCCAGGCGCTTGGCGAGCACCCCCGGCAGGTCCTGGTCGCGCGCCGCCGCCGCGACGGCGTCGCCGTCCCCGGGGAACCAGGGGGCCGTCTGCCAGGCCGGCCCCGACAGCGCGAGGCCGTCGAGCCGCTCGCGCCGCTCCCGGTACGGGACGTCCAGCAGCGGATGCCCGTCCAGATGGAGCAGGTCGTAGATCATGTAGGTCTCGCGGCCGTCCAGGACGGCCAGCTCCCCGTCGAGCACCGCGCGCCGGGAGCCCAGCCCGGCGCCGAGCCGGGAGCCGAGCCCGCCGGGGCCGTCCACGGCGCGGCCCCGGCCGTCGGTGAACCGGGTCCGCCCGCCCTCGGCGTAGGCGGCCAGCCGCCGGCCGCCCCACGCGAACTCGAAGCCCCACGCGCCCTGGTCGCGGGGCAGCCGCGCCCGCCGCGCCGGCCGCATCGGGCGCACCGACTCCGGCAGCGGCTCGGCGTCCGGGTCGGCGGGCGGGTCCATCCGGTGGATCATCCAGTTCTTCCCGCGCGTCCGGAACAGCACGTACCGGCCGGAGACCCGCGAACCGTGGATGACGATCTTCACCTCGCGCTCGGACCACTTCTCCGTCTCGTACGTCCCGCGGTCCCAGACGGTCATCGTCCCGGCGCCGTACTCGCCGCGCGGGATCTCGCCCTCGAACGTCGCGTACTCCAGCGGGTGGTCCTCGGTGTGCACGGCGAGGTGGTTCGTCTCCGGGGTCCACGGCAGGCCCTTGGGGACGGCCCACGACACCAGCACCCCGTCGCGTTCGAGCCGCAGGTCCCAGTGCAGGCTGGTCGCGTGGTGCTCCTGGACGACGAACGTGTCGTCGTTCCCGCGCGGCACGGCCGCGTCGGCGGGCACGGGCTCCGGCGTGCGTCCCGGATCGCGCCTGCCCCGGTACTCGGCGAGCCGGTCGCCGCCCGTCTTCTTCGGGCTCACGCCGGGGACATACCCGAAGATCAGCGGATGAAGACGGCGTAGTCGGCGACATCGCTCGTGAGGTCCGGCGGCAGCCCCGCGACGGCGGCCAGCTCCTCTGCGGACATGAACCCGCCCGCCTCCGCCCGCACCCGCGTGATCCGCGCCGCGAGCTCCGGGGTGACGCCGGGCAGCAGCGTCAGCGCCTCGGCGGGGGCGTGGTTGACGTCGACGAGCCCGCCGTCGTTGTACCGGCGCGGCAGGTCGGGCCGCCCGATCCGCAGCTCCTTGGCGAGGCCCGGGTCGGCGGCGGCCAGCTCCCGCGCCTTGTCGCGCAGCAGCCGGCGGCGCTTGACCTGCTCCACCACGGCCTCGTTGTCGACGGCCGACAGCCCGTGCGGGTCGAACACCCGGCGCCGGATCAGGAACGCGTGTCCGCAGCCCACCACGGCGAGCACGAACAGCAGGATGCCCACCAGCCGCTCGGCGCCCTCGTCCTTGCCGATGTCCGGGAGCAGGAACATCGCCAGCGCGAACACGCCGAGGTAGGCGGCCGTGGACACCAGCAGGTGCGCGCTGCGCCGCCACAGCGCCGCCGCGGCGAACGTGAACGGCGTGGCGTAGCCGAGGGTCAGGAACGGCAGCGCCGCCCACGTCACGCTCAGCGCCGCCCGCCCCGGAGGCATGCTGTCGGACGGAACCCTCGGCTCGTACGGCGCTGGGGCGTTCATCCAGAAATTCTCCCGGCCGGCTGGGGCGCTGAATCGGACTCTAGATCAAGGGGACCGTCACGGGAGGGTGAGGATTTCGTGGCCGTCATCGGTCACCAGCAGCGTGTGCTCGAACTGTGCCGTGCGCTTGCGGTCCTTGGTGACGACCGTCCAGCCGTCCGGCCACATGTCGTAGTCGTGGGTGCCGAGCGTCAGCATCGGTTCGATCGTGAACGTCATCCCCGGCTCGATGATCGTCGTGGCGGCGGGGTCGTCGTAGTGCGGGACGACCAGCCCCGAGTGGAAGGTCGTGCCGATCCCGTGCCCGGTGAAGTCGCGGACGACCCCGTACCCGAACCGCTTGGCGTAGGACTCGATGACCCGCCCGATCACGTTCAGCGCCCGCCCCGGCTTGACCGCGCGGATGCCGCGCATCGTCGCCTCGCGGGTGCGCTCCACCAGCAGCCGCGACTCCTCGTCGGCGTCGCCGCACAGGAACGTCGCGTCGGTGTCGCCGTGCACGCCGTCGATGTAGGCGGTGATGTCGATGTTGATGATGTCGCCGTCGCGCAGGACCGTGTCGTCCGGGATGCCGTGGCAGATCACCTCGTTGATCGAGGTGCACAGCGACTTCGGGAACCCGCGGTAGCCCAGCGTCGACGGGTAGGCGCCGTGGTCCAGCAGGAACTCGTGCCCGATCCGGTCGAGCTCGTCGGTGGTGACGCCCGGCCGGATGTGCGCGCCGACCTCCGCCAGCGCCTGCGCCGCGATCTTGCCCGCCACCCGCATCCGCTCGATGATCTCGGGGGTCTTGACGTCCGGCTCCCCGGTCCGCGGCCGCTTCTTGCCCACGTACTCCGGACGCGGAATGGTCGACGGGACCTTCCGCATCGGTGAAACGTTTCCGGGCCGGAGCAGCTGGGTCGTCATAGTGATGGAGTGTAGTCAGCGGGATCGGGGCAACGAATCCCCGCGGAGCGAGAGGAGCGCCGATGGCCGACGACGACGGTGACTGGTGGTTCTGCCTGAAGCACATGAAGCCCGAGCACGGGGCCGGCTGCCCCGGCAAGGACCGGATGGGGCCGTACGCGTCCGAGGGCGAGGCCGCGAACGCCCTGGAGCTGGCCCGCGAGCGCAACGAGTCCTGGCGCCGCCGCGAGCCGGACGACTGATCAGTCCACGACGGGTCAGTCCACGACGGGGCCGGAGACCACGTCGAGGAGCCTGGCGAGCCGGTCGCGGAGCCCCCGGGGCGTCCGCGCCGGCTCCCGCCCGGCCGCCGCGCTGACCAGGTGCTGCGCCCCGTCGAACGACATCAGCGCCTCGTCTGGCGGGACGGTCAGCGCCTCGTGCGCGAGGCCGCGCAGCTCCCGGTCGCCGCCCTCCAGCGCCAGCACGGTCGCGCCGGTGCGGCGGGCGTCGTCGACCCGCTCCAGCAACGGGACGGGCGCCTCCTCCTCGGCGACGACGAACAGCGTCTCGCCGCGCCGCGCCGCCTCCAGCCGCTCCAGGCCGACCCGCAGGTGCGGGGGCGCGTCCGCGGGCGGCGTCCAGCGGACCAGCGTCGGCGCCAGTCCGGGGACGCCGCCGAGCCGGCTCTCGTCGTCCAGGTGCGCGGCCAGGTGCCACGGGTCGCCGGCGGGCGTGCCGACCAGCAGCAGCCCGCCCGGCGTGCGGGAGGTGCCCCGCAGCGCCCGGCCGAACTCCTCGGTCCGCTCCAGCCAGCCCGTGGTCGACAGGACCTCGCGCAACAGGGTGATCTGCTCGGCGTCCACGCGCACCATGGTGCCGCACCCGGCGCCCTGATCAGGCGGTTTTCCGCGAGCCGGCGGCCCTGGCCGCGGCGGCCCCGCGCCGGTTTGGCAGACTCGGCCGCATGACTGAGCAGCAGCAGAAGACGCCCTACGACCTCCCCGACGTCAGCGGCCTGTCGATCGGCATCCTCGGCGGCACCGGTGACCAGGGCAAGGGCCTCGCGCGCCGGTTCGCGCTCGCCGGGCACACGGTGACGATCGGGTCGCGCAAGGCCGAGCGCGCCCAGGCCGCCGCCGACGAGCTGGCCGCCGAGGGCGCCGGCCCGCGGATCTCCGGCGCGGAGAACCCGGTCGCCGCCGGACGCTCGGACGTGGTCGTCGTCGCCGTCCCGTGGGACGGCCACAAGGCCACGCTGGAGTCGCTGCGCGCCGAGCTGGCCGGCAAGATCGTCGTGGACTGCGTGAACCCGCTCGGCTTCGAGAAGGGCAAGGGCGCGTTCGCGCTGCCGGTCGAGGAGGGCAGCGCCGCCGAGCAGGCCGCCGCCGTGCTGGCCGACAGCCGCGTGGTCGCCGCCTTCCACCACGTCTCCGCCAAGCTGCTGCTCGACCCCGGCGTGGACGAGATGGAGCTGGACGTCCTCGTCCTCGGCAACGACCGCGAGGCCACCGACCTCGTCCAGGCCCTCGCGGGCCGCATCCCCGGCATGCGCGGCGTCTATGGCGGCCGGCTGCACAACGCCCACCAGGTCGAGGCGTTCACCGCCAACCTCATCTCCATGAACCGCCGCTACAAGGCCCACGCGGGACTGCGCATTACCGATGTCTGACCGGCGGCTGGAATGGAGCGCCAGCGGAATGGAGGACGACGGTCGGACTCCTTTCGGGGGGTCTGGGGGTCGTCCCCCCAGAAGGTGAAGGATCGTTAGGCTCGGTGTGGTGCCGGGTTTGAACGATCCTGAGGCGGCGCGGCGGCCGCTGGTCCTGCTGCCCTCGGCGAGGACGGGGCCGCTGCGCGCGGTGGCGAAGCGGGTCGGTATCGCGCTGCTGCTGCTGTTCGCGGTGGTCGCCGCCGTGTACGCCGACCGCGACGGCTACCGCGACAGCGGCGACGGGAAGCTGTCGCTGCTGGACGCCTTCTACTACGCCACGGTGACCGTCTCGACCACCGGCTACGGCGACATCACGCCGGTGGGGGACGCGGCCCGGTTCGTCAACATCGTCTTCATCACGCCCGTGCGGGTGCTGTTCCTCATCGTCCTCGTGGGCACGACCCTGGAGGTCCTGGCGGAACGCACCCGCGAGGACTGGCGCAAGTCACGCTGGAGGGCACGCGTGCGCGACCACATCGTGGTGGCCGGCTACGGCACGAAGGGCCGCAGCGCCATCAAGACCCTGCTGAGCACGGGCGTCGACCGCGGGTCGATCGTCGTCGTCGACCCGGACCCGCGCGTGGTCGCGGAGGCCGCGGAGGCCGGGTTCGTGAGCATCGTCGGGGACGCGACGCGCAACTCGGTGCTGAAGCAGGCCGGGGTGCAGCGGGCCCGGGAGATCGTGGTGGCGAGCGCCCGCGACGACACCGCGGTGCTGATCACCCTGACCGCGCGGCAGCTCAACCCGCACGCCGGGATCCAGGCGTCGGTGCGCGAGTCGGAGAACGTCCCGCTGCTGCGGCAGTCGGGCGCCGACCGCGTGGTGACGTCGTCGGAGGCGGCGGGCCGGCTGCTCGGGATGTCCACCAGCCAGCCCGCGGTCAGCGAGGTCATCGAGGACCTCCTCGACCAGGGCAGCGGCCTGGACCTGGTATCGCGCGCGGTGCGGCCGGACGAGGTCGGCGGGTCGCTGGCCGCGGTGCGCGAGCCGGCGCTCGCGGTCGTCCGGGACGGCCGGACGCTGCCGTTCGACCATCCGCGGTGCACCACCCTGGAGGCCGGCGACCGGCTGATCGTCGCGCGCTCGTCGCCGCGCCCGCGCGCCGGATCCGACGGCGGGAAGGGAGCGGACGGCGCCTCCGCTGCGTCCGAACAGTGACATATCATCAGGGTGGCTACAGGCAGGTGGACATGCGAGAGATCCGGTCGGCAGATCCGTGGAGCGCCTTTCTCGCCCCTCCCGGGCGCGGCGCGGGAGCGCGCCGGGAGCCCGGTGCGGCGCCCGCCGCCGAGCCCGGTCCGCCCGGCGCCGGGCCCGTGCCCGAGGACGCGTGCCGGCGCGTGCTCGCCCAGTTGCGGACGGCCGGGACGCCGCAGTCGCTGGAGCAGCTCCACCACGCCACCCGGCTCGGGCTGCTCGAGGTCGCGGACGCCGTGGACGCGCTGCGCGAGCGCGGCCTGGTCGCCGTGGACCGGGAGATCGACGAGGTCGTCCGGCTGACCGGGGACTGAGCCGGTGCTCGGGTACGTCGTCGCCGTCTCGCTGAGCTGCCTGGTCGGCATCGCCGAGCTGGTCAGCCGCTACCGGGACCGGCCCACCACGCTCGTCCGGGTGCCGAGCACCTGGGCGTACGTGCTGATCAACGGGGGAGCGGGCGCCGGGTCGCTGCTGCTCCTGCACACCTTCGGCTGGCGGTTCGGCGTGCAGTCGCCGCACGTCGCGGACGCCACGCAGGTGCTGGTCGCGAGCCTCGGCTCGATGATGGTGTTCCGCAGCGCGGTGTTCACCGTCCGGGTCGGGGACGAGGACGTCGCGGTCGGGCCGAGCACGCTGCTGACCTCGCTGCTCGCCGCCGCCGACCGGGGCGTCGACCGCATGCAGGCCAAGACCCGCGCGCAGGAGGCCGGGGAGATCATGCGCGGCGTCTCGTTCGCGAAGTCGCGGCTGGCGCTGCCGACCTACTGCCTGGGGCTGCTGCAGAACGTGTCCGCCGAGGACCAGGCCGACCTGCGCACCGCCGTGGACGCCCTGGCGGGCAGCGAGATGACCGACGGGCAGATGGCCCTCAACCTGGGGCTGCTGCTGATGAACGTGGCCGGGCCCGACGTGCTGCGCTCCGCCGTGGAGACGCTCCGCGACGAGATCACGGCCGACGGCGCGCAGGGGCGCCTCGTCCCGCCGCCCCGCGAGGCCGAGGACCGCCAGGCGGGCGGGGGCGGGGCGCGCGTCCGGGCGGCCCGGTCGGACCCCGACGAGTAGGGCGCGACCGGGCCGTCGCGGGACGGTTACCGGTAGGTGTGCTCGGGGGCCGGGAAGACGCCGCCGACGACCTCCTCGGCGTAGCCGCGGGCGGCCTCGCCGAGCAGGGTGTTCAGGTCGGCGAACTTCTTGACGAACTTGGCGGTGTGCGGGGTGAGGCCCGCCATGTCCTGCCAGACGAGCACCTGCGCGTCGGTGCCGCTGCCGCCGCCGATGCCGATCGTCGGGATCGACAGCGACGCGGTGACGCGGGCGGCGAGGTCGGCGGGGACGCATTCGAGGACGAGCGCGAACGCGCCCGCGGCCTCCAGGGCCTTGGCGTCGGCCATCAGCTCGTCGCCGTCCTGGCCGCGGCCCTGCACCCGGTAGCCGCCGAAGACGTTCACCGACTGCGGGGTGAGGCCGAGGTGCCCCATGACCGGGATGCCGGCGGAGACGAGCGCCTCGGCCTGCGGGATGACCCGGCGGCCGCCCTCCAGCTTGATCGCGTGCGCGCCCGCCTCCTTCATGAAGCGGGTGGCGGTCGTCAGCGCCTCGCCGACGCCCGTCTGGTACGAGCCGAACGGCAGGTCGGCGACGACCATGGCGCGCTTGGAGCCGCGCACGACGGCCGCGGTCAGCGGGATCAGCTCGTCCACGGTGACGGGGATGGTGGAGTCGTAGCCGTAGACGACCATCGCGGCGGAGTCGCCGACGAGCAGCACGGGGATGCCGGCCTCGTCGAAGACCCGCGCGGTCTGCGCGTCGTACGCGGTGAGCATCGGCCACTTCTCGTGCCGCTCCTTGGCGGCGGCGATGTCGCGTACGGTCACCCTGCGCGTGCTCGTGCCGCCGTAGAGGGTGGTCGGCTGTGCTGGGGGTGCGACAGATGAAGACATGCGAGAACCTCCGGTCTTGAGGCGCCACGGTGGCGTACCCAGACGGAACCGATCGTGCCACTTCGAAAACGATTCGGGTACCCCGGGGATTCCCTCAATTCGGGCAGGCCGGGAATAGGTTACGAAACGCTACCGTTGCGTATCGGCATGGACCCCCAGACGATTCAGCGGCGCCGGTGGTACGTCCTCGGCGTCCTCACCATGAGCCTGCTGGTGGTCGTGCTCGACAACACGATCCTCAACGTCGCGCTCAAGACCATCGCCGACTCGGAGAAGGGGCTCGGCGCCACGCAGAGCCAGCTCGAGTGGTCGATCAACTCCTACACGCTCGTCTTCGCCGGGCTGCTGTTCACCTTCGGCGTGATCGGCGACCGGCTCGGCCGCAAGCGGGTGCTGATGGGCGGCATGGCGGTGTTCGCCGTCGCCTCGCTGCTGTCGGCCTACGCGCAGACCCCCGACCAGCTCATCTACGCCCGCGCCCTGATGGGGCTCGGCGGCGCCGCGGTGATGCCGCAGACGCTGTCGATCATCACCAACGTCTTCGAGCCGCACGAGCGCGCCCGCGCGATCGGCATCTGGGCCGGCGCGGTCGGCCTCGGCGTCGCGATCGGCCCCCTCACCGGCGGGCTGCTGCTCGCCCACTTCTGGTGGGGCTCGGTGTTCCTCATCAACGTCCCGGTCATCGCGGTCGGCGTCGTGCTGATGGCGTTCCTCGTGCCCGAGTCCCGCAACCCCGAGCCCGGACGGCTCGACCCGCTCGGCGTCGTGCTGTCGGTCATCGGCCTCGTCGTCCTGTCGTACGGGATCATCCAGGGCGGCGAGAAGGGCGACTGGCTCGCGCTCCCCGTGCTCGGCCCTATCCTCGCCGGCGCCGCCGTCATCGCGCTGTTCGTCGCGCACGAGGCCCGCACCGCGTCCCCGGCGTTCGACGTCCGGCTGTTCCGGGACCCGCGCATGTCGGCGGCCGTCGCGTCCATCGCGCTGTGCTTCTTCGCCGCGAGCGGCGTGTTCTTCTTCGCCAACTTCTACATGCAGTCGGTGCGCGGCCTGACCCCGCTGGAGTCCGGCGCGATGGTGCTGCCGTTCGCCATCGCCCAGCTCGCGTTCGCCCCGCGCAGCGCCGCGATGGTGCAGCGCTTCGGCGCCAAGGCCGTCTGCACGACCGGCCTGCTGCTGGTCGCCGCCGCGCTGGCGAGCTACCAGTTCATCGGCACCGACACCCCGATGTGGATCCTCGGCGTGATCTTCTTCGTGCAGGGCACCGGGATGGCCAACGTCATGCCGCCGGCCACCGAGTCGGTCATGTCGGCGCTGCCGCGCGAGAAGGCCGGCGCCGGATCGGCCATCAACAACACCGCCCGGCAGGTCGCCGTCGCGATGGGCGTGGCCGTGCTCGGCTCCGTCGTCGCCTCCGTCTACCGCCGCGACCTGGACGGCGACCTCGCCGCGCTGCCCCCGGGCGCGCGGGAGGCGGCCGGCGAGTCCATCGAGGGCGCGCACGCCGTCGCCGCGCGGATGGGCGACGCCGGGCGCCAGCTCGCCGGGCACGCCGACGCCGCGTTCGTCAACGCCATGCACACCGCGTCCGTCGCCGCCGCCGTCATCGCGCTCCTCGGCGCGCTGGTCGTCGCCAAGTGGATGCCCGGACGCACCTCCACAGCCTCCGCCGCGCAGGCCGAGGCACCGCGCGAACCGGAGAAGGCCGCCGCATGAGGGCGCGGATGTGAGAACGTGAACGCGCCATGACCGGGACAGAGCGGCGGCACGGCGGGCGACCCCGCAGCGAGCGTGCCGAGAAGGCCATCATCGAGGCGGTCCTCGACCTCCTCGCCGAGGAGTCGGGGGTGGACGGGGTGTCGGTGGAGGCGGTCGCCGCGCGGGCCGGCGTCGGCAAGACGACGATCTACCGGCGCTGGCCCGGCAAGGACGCGCTGATCCTGGACGCCCTCGGGTCGGCCAAGGCGCCGCTGCCCGAGCCGTCCGGCGGCTCCGTCCGCGACGACCTCACCGAGCTGGCGCGCGCGATGGCCGCCGAGCGCGGCCGCCGCTACCTGCGGGTCTTCTGGAACGTCATGGGCGGCGCCGAGAAGTACCCCGAGCTGTACGCCCGCTACCGCCGCGACATCATCGAGCCGCGCCGCGACGTCGTGCGCCGGGTGCTGCGGCGCGGCGTGCGGACCGGGGAGCTGCGCGCCGACCTCGACGTCGAGGCGGCGATGTCGATGCTGCTCGGCACCCTCGCCGGCCGCCGGCCCGGGGAGAGCTTTCCCGACGGCCGCGCCGAGGCCGTCGTCGACACCCTCATGCGGGGCATCGGAGCGGTCCCGCGATGACGCGGCGACGACGGAAGCGAAGCGATTTCGGCACGGTAGGCGTGATCTTCTCCCTCGCGGGGGCGTCATGCCCCATACTGTCGCTGGGTAGTGCTAAGACGACCGGCTGTCTGGAGCGCGTCAGGTGAGATCCGTCATGGCGCCGCGAGGCGATGCGCCCGCCACCGATTCCGCGTCCAGGACCCTCGTCCTGGGCATCGACGGGGCCAGGCGGATCGTCCAGTGCGGGCCGAACGCCCGGGCCGTCCTCGGCCGGGCCCCCGAGGAGCTGATCGGCCGCCCCGCCACCGACCTGGTGGGCGAGGAGGCCAAGGCCGAGCTGGAGACCCTCCTGGAGGTCGGCGACCAGGAGCGCAACGGCGTGATGACCGTGCAGCGCGGCGACCAGGGCACCTCGGCCCTCGTCACCGTGCAGCCGCTCGTCGGCGGCGCGCAGGACGCCGGGCCCACCGCGCTGCTGTTCGTCCGGGTGGAGCTGCCGCCCAGCGAGCGCTACCAGGACCCGGCCCTCATGCGCCGCGCGCTGATGGACGACCAGCTCACCCGGTTCGGCGCGTCCCTCGACCTCGACCAGTCCGCGCGCGGACTCGTCGACGTCGTCGTCCCGCACTACTGCAACGCCGCGTCCGTGCTGGTGCTGGAGAGCCTGGTCGCCTCCGACGAGGTGCACAGCGAGTCCGGCTCGGCGGTGCTGCGCCGCATAGCGGTCACCTCCGACGACGGCAACCCCGCCTGGACGTCCACGTTCCCCGTCGGCGAGGTGCTCGTCTTCCCCGAGGGCACCCCGTACCGGGAGGTCATGGAGACCGCCCGGCCCGTTCACCTGCCGCACATCCCGCTCGACGCGGCGACCGAGATCGGCAAGCTGTGGCGGCGCGGCCCAGCGGGCGAGCTGCTGTCCAACGTGTCGATGGTGCTGCTGCCGCTGATCGCCCGCGACACCCTGCTCGGCTTCATCGCCTGCACCCGCGTGCCCGGGTTCCGCAAGTTCGACGCCTACGACGTCGAGATCGGCATGGAGTTCGCGGCCCGCGCCGCGATCGTCATCGACAACGCCCGGCGGTTCAGCCGCGAGCGCGCCACCGCGCTGGCGCTGCAGCGCAGCCTGCTGCCGCTGCGGCTGTCCGCGCCGTCCTCCGTCGAGGTCCGGCACCGCTACCTGCCCGGCAGCAAGCTCGTCGAGGTCGGCGGCGACTGGTACGAGTCGATAGCGCTGCCCGGCGCCCGCGTCGCGCTGATCGTCGGCGACGTCGCCGGGCACGGCGTCCGCGCCGCCGTCACCATGGGCCGGCTGCGCACCGCGCTGCACACGCTCGCCAACCTCGAACTGCCGCCGGCCGACGCGCTGCACGTCATGCACGAGCTGATGATCGAGCTCGGCGAGCAGGAGCCGCACTTCGCCACCTGCGTGTACGCGGTCTACGACGCGACCACCGGCACCATCGAGATCGCCTCCGCCGGGCACCTGCCGCCGCTGCTGGCCGGCCCGACCGGCGACAACGAGTACCTGCAGGTCCCGCCCGCCCCGCCGCTCGGCGTCGCGGGCGGCGCCGCGATCGAGAGCCGCGAGTTCACCGTCGAGGACGGCAGCCTCTTCGTCATCTACACCGACGGCCTGGTGGAGAACCGCGGCCGCGACATCGACGACGGCCTCGCCCGCCTCCAGGGCATCTTCGGCCCCGAGTCGATCGACCGCCCCATGGAGGACCTCGCCAAGGCGACCCTCGCCGGCGTCTACGCCGACCAGCACCGCGACGACATCGCCGTCCTCATCGCCCGGCTGCGCCGCCTCCCCGAGGACCAGTACGCCTCCTGGACCCTGCCCGCCGACCCCGCCGCGGTCCGCCGCGCCCGCGGCCTCGTCAGCGCCCGCCTGGAGGAGTGGGGCCTGGAGGACCTGAGCTACACCACCGAGCTGCTGGCCTCCGAACTCATCACCAACGCGCTCCGCTACGCCCCCGGCCCGATCGAGCTGCGGCTCCTGCTGGAGCGCACCCTCGTCTGCGAGGTCCTGGACCGGTCGGCCGCACTGCCCCGCCTGCGCCGCGCCGAGGACGACGACGAGAACGGCCGCGGCCTCCTCGTCGTCAGCCAGCTCGCCCACCGCTGGGGCAGCCGCCGCACCGCCGCCGGCAAGGTCGTCTGGTGCGAGCAGATCGTCCCCGGCACCGACCCCGACGCCTCGGAACAGGTGCCGGCCTGGCCGGAGGAGTCCTGGCCGGGCGAGAACCACCACCGGGAGTAGCCCTACGCCCCCTGGAGGCGGCGCAGCAGATCACCGAGGTGCTTCCAGGCCTGCGGACCGTCGTCGTCGAACGGGTACCACAGGCCGGGCTCGTCGGGGTCGCCGATCGGGCGCCCGCCGGGCCCGGCGTCCCGCGCGCGTCCCGCGCCGATCTCCGCGACTCCCGCCGGGCCGACCGCCAGCCCGAGCGGCACCGGGCGGCCGCACCAGCGGGCCGGGTAGGTGAGGTCGGTCCGGCCGGGGGCCCACCGCGCGACGAGCGTGCTCAGGCCGCTCCGGGCGAGGCCGCCGGCCAGCTCCGCGAGCTCTTCCAGCGGCCGGCCGGCGCCGGCGGGCAGCGCGACGGCGAACCTGATCTCCTCCTTCACCCCGGAGGTGACCCGGGAGACGCGGACGGTGCCGCCGAAGCGGGGGACGTCGCCGGCGCCCGCGCCGTGCGGGCCCATGAACACCAGGTACGTGGCCCGCGGGGTGCGGCGGCGGCACAGCGCCGTCACCTCCTCCCGCGACCAGCGCGACAGCGCGGGCTCGGCCGTCCCCCACGACGCCGGCGGCGCGCCCGCCAGCGTCTCGGCGAGCCGCTCCACCGTCCCGCCGAGCTCCAGCCCGGCCGTGGCCGGGTGGACGACCTGGAGACTGATCGTCAGATGGCGGCCGAGGCCGGCGGGCGGCTCGCGCAGGTACGTGGCCGACGGCCCGCGAGAGGCGGCCTCCCGGTCGAGGACGAACGCCGTGCCGTCCCAGGTGAGCGGAAGGCCGCTGAACCCGTCGTAGTAGCCGTCGCCCGGCTCCTGCACCACCCAGCGGGTGCTCCCGCCGTCGAGCGCGAGCCGCAGCGGCAGCGTGAGGCGCGCGTCGTGCGGGGCGAGCACCTGCACGGCCTGCCCGGTGGCCGCGCACCGCGCCATCACGTCGGTGACCCAGCTCGACAGCGGCACGAGCGGCCGGTCCTGGATCAGCACCGCGCCGGCGGCGGTGGCGATGTCCACCGCCGGATGCGCCGCCGTCATCGGTCCTCCGAACGCCACACCGCGCCGCCGAGCCGGTCCACCATCGCCGCGGCGAACCGGTTCGCGACCTCCGCCCCGCGCGGGTCGGCGCCGGTCGCGCGCGCCTCCACCCACCAGTAGGGGACGGTCAGCCCGGCGGCGACGTCCGCGCCCAGCAGCCGCTCGACCTCGCCGGCGACGTCGACCCGCTGCGCCGACTCGATGCTCAGCAGCGGCAGCCCCGCGTCGTCGCACAGCTGGATGAGCGCCCCGTCGCCGGAGCCGCGGACCCGCAGCGTCCCGCCGGCGTCGACCATGGAGTCCACGATGGCGCGGACGTCGGGAGCGCGCGCGGTCAGCACGACCATGTCGTAGGTCACCCGTCCTCCCCGGGCTCGTCCTTCAGCAGCGCGGCCTGCATCAGCCGGGGCCGCTCGCCGCGCCTGATCCACTTCCCGCGTCCCGGCGGCAGCGGGTCGGCGTGCACCCGCGGGAAGATCTGCCCCTCCGAGCGGTCCCCGGACATCAGCAGCGCCCCGGTGCCGATCTCCCGCATCGACTGCACCAGCGGGTCGTACAGGCCCCGGCTCGCCCCCGCGACCCGCCGGGCCACCACGAAGTGCAGCCCGATGTCCGGCCCGTTGGGGACGAACGGGACGAACGGCGCCATCGGCTGCTGCCCGGCGCTGGTGAGCAGGTCGTAGTCGTCCACGAGGACCACGATGCGCGGGCCGGCCATCGCGCCGCCCTGGCCGGACTGCTCGTCGTCCGGCTCGGGCATCCGGCCCTCCAGCTCCTTGGCCACGCCCGCCGCCAGGCCCCCGCAGACCCGCGGCGTGGTCGCGTACCCGCCCAGGTACGGCTCGGGCACGACCTCCCGGCCGAGCGAGCGGCGCGGATCCATCACCGCGAACACGACCTGCTCGGGGGAGTACCGGTCGACCAGGCTCCGCGCGATCAGGCGCAGCAGGCCGGACTTGCCGCATCCGCCGTCCCCGAGCACGAGCAGGTTCTGGTCGGCGTCGAAGAGGTCGAGCAGGACGGGTTCGAACGAGCGCTCCTCCAGCCCGAGCGGCACCAGCCGGGGCTGCTCGCCGGGGCCGGGCAGGTCCGCCGCGTCCAGCCGGTGCGGCAGCACCCGCACCGGCGGGGCGACCGGCCCCGTCCACGCCGACCGGATCGCGCCGACCGCCGACTCCACCGCGGCGCCCAGCTCGGCCGGGTCGGGGACGGCGCCGAGCGCGGGCACCGCCACCTGGGCGAACAGCTTGGCGTCGGTGAGCGCGCGGCCCGGCTGCCCCGGCCCGATCGTCTGCGCCAGCTTGCGTTCGACGGTCGAGTCGGACGGGTCGTTCAGCCGCAGCTCGACGCGGCGGCCGAACATCGACTGCGCCGACATCCGCACGTCGTTCCAGCGGAGCATGCCGGCCACCAGGTGGACGCCGTAGCCGCCGCCGCGGGTGAGGATGTCGGTGATCATGTCGTCGATCTCCTCGAAGTCGCCGCGGATCGCGCCGAACCCGTCGACGACCAGCAGCACGTCCGCCGCCGCGAGCTCGGGCACCCGCCCGGCCGCGTGCATCGACCGCAGCCGCTGCACGCTGTCGATGCCGTGCCGCCGGAAGACCTCCTGGCGGTGGTCCAGCATCCCGTGCACCTCCTCGACCGTGCGGCGCACGCGCTCGCGGTCGCTGCGGCCCGCGATCCCGCCGACGTTGGGCAGCCCCTCCAGGGCCCGCAGCCCGCCGCCGAGCAGGTCCAGCCCGTACACCGCCGCCTGGGCGGGGGAGTGGGTGAGCGCCAGCGACAGCACCAGGGTGCGCAGCAGCGTCGTCTTGCCGGTCTGGGGGCCGCCGATCACCGCGACGTGCCCGCCCGCCGACGCCAGGTCGAGGTTCCACAGGCCCTGCCACTGCCGGCGCGCGTCGTCCAGCAGCCCGATGGGCACCTGCAGCGGCTCCACCCGCACCGGCAGCCGCATCCCGGCGCCGTCGATCCGGACCGGGCCGGTGACCTGGTCGAGCGTGGCCAGCGACGGCAGCGGCGGCAGCCAGACGTTCTGGATCCGGCGGCCGTGCCGGACGAGCCCGCCGACCAGCACGTCCAGCAGCCGGGGGCCCGCGGACCTCTCGGGCAGGCCGGGCTCCGGCCGGGCCGCCTCGGCCTCCGCCCCGCGCGCCGGATCGGCCGGGTCCGCGAGGTTGTACGCCGTGTACCGGCGCACCGGCCGCCGCTCCTCGCCGTCCTGCACCGTCTGCACCGGACCCCGGTACGGCCCGGACACGTACCCGCTCTTGAACCGCTGGTACACGCTGGTGTCGACCTTCAGGTAGCCGAACCCGGGCAGCGCCGGGAGGTGGAAGGCGTCCGGGGTGTCCAGGACGGTGCGGCTCTCCTCCTCCGAGAACGTGCGGAGCCCGAGCCGGTACGACAGGTAGGTCTCCAGGCCGCGCAGTTTCCCGCCCTCGATCCGCTGGCTCGACAGCAGCAGGTGGACGCCGATGCTGCGCCCGATCCGGCCGATCGACAGGAACAGCTCGATGAAGTCGGGCCGCGCGGTGAGCAGTTCGCCGAACTCGTCGATGATGACCAGCAGGTACGGCAGCGGCGCGAGCTCCGGCCGCCGCGTCCGCTCGAAGGCGTAGTCGCCGATGTTGGCGATGTTGCCCGCGTCGCGCAGCAGCTGCTGGCGGCGCTGCACCTCGCCGGACAGGCTCGCGTAGGCCCGCTCGATCAGCCCGGCGTCGTCCTCCAGGTTGGTGATCATGCCGGCCACGTGCGGCAGGTCCTCGAAGGGGGCGAACGTGGCGCCGCCCTTGTAGTCCACCAGCACCATGCTGACCTGTTCGGGCGGGTGCGAGGCGGCCAGCGTCAGCACCAGCGTGCGCAGCATCTCGCTCTTGCCGGAACCGGTCGCGCCCACGCAGAGCCCGTGCGGGCCCATGCCCAGGCTGGCGGCCTCCTTCAGGTCGAGGATCACCGGCTCGCCCGCGTCGTCCAGCCCGATGGGGACGCGGAGGAACGCGCGCTCACCGCGCGGCGCCCACAGCCGGGCCACATCGAGCTCGGCCGGATCGTCCACCCCCAGCAGCGCGGTGAAGTCGGCCTCGCCGCCCTCGGCCGCGCTCTCCTCCGCCGACTCGCGCGACAGCCGCAGCGGCGCGAGCATCCGGGCCAGCCCGGCCAGCATCCCGGGCGCGACGCCGTCGACCGTCCCCACCGCCGTCTCCGCGACCGGGCCGCGCAGGTCGTCCACCTCGACGCGGTCGCCCTCGACCCGGATCCGCAGGGTCACGTCGCCGGGCTCCTGCCGCCGGTCGGCGACGAGGTGCACGATGGTCGCGGCCAGGTCGGCGGGCGCGACGGCCTCGTCCGGGCGCACCATGTCGGCCGCGACCTCGCCGTAGGTGTCGTGCACCACCAGCAGCCTGCGCAGCAGCTGGAACGAGTCCCTGCGGCCGAGCCCGCGCCGCACCTCCGCCGCGAAGTCGGTGCGCTCGCGCAGGTCGTCGGACAGCAGCGCGGCCAGCCGCAGCGGGCTCGGCGCGATCAGCCGGACGGGCGCGCCGCCGTCGTGCCGGTGCCGGTCGAGCACGTGCGGCAGCCATTTCGCCCAGTCCCAGTCGGCGGCCCGGTCGCCGCCGTAGGCGAAGGCGAGCGCCACGTCCTGCGGCGAGTGGAAGGCCGCCAGCTGGGCCAGCAGCGCCCGCATCAGCCGCAGCACGTCCTCGCGCGCGCCGACCACGCTGACGTTCCCGGCCATGTCGAGCGGCAGCGTGAGCGGCATGTCCGGCGGGTTGCGGAACCGCTCCAGCAGCGCCCGCGCCTCCGAGAGCATGAACGGGTCGGTCGGGGCCAGGGCGGTGCCCTGCTCGCCGAGCTGCAGCGGAGGCCCCGGCATGAACCCGGTGCCGATCCGCACCCGCAGGAAGTCGGGCTGGCGGCGGCGCCGCTCCCAGAGCCGGGACGGGTCGCGCACCACGTCGTACAGCGCCTCGGGCGGCGGGTCCAGGACCCGCGCCCGCGCCCGCTCCGCGGCCTCCCGGGCCGCCAGCTCCTCCCGCAGCTCCTCCAGGTACTCCAGATAGCGCTCGCGCTGGGCGCGGCGCTGCCGGGACACCTGCCCGCGCCGCGACAGCAGCATCGCGGCCCCGGCCAGCACCGCCACCACGAGCAGCACCGCACCGAAGATCATGAACGCCGGGTTGCGCAGCACGGTCATGATCGCCAGCGACGCCATCATGCCCATCATGGGCAGGATCATCATGATCTGGTTGCCCTGCGCGCCCTCCTCGGGGAGCGTGGGCGGCGCCTCGATGAGGCGGGTCTCCGGCTCGGGAGGCGGGAGGATGGTACGAGCCGGCCGGTGGACTACCCGGGTGGTCACAA
This sequence comes from Actinomadura sp. NAK00032, assembly GCF_013364275.1. Classification (NCBI taxonomy): domain Bacteria; kingdom Bacillati; phylum Actinomycetota; class Actinomycetes; order Streptosporangiales; family Thermomonosporaceae; genus Actinomadura; species Actinomadura sp. NAK00032. Next base: position 3,085,202 of record NZ_CP054932.1, read on the forward strand.
CCGTCACTCCTCGACGTTCAACGGCACTCGACGTTCAAAGGCGGCGTCGACCAACCCTAATGTCGGTGTCGTGGGGGCAGGGTGGGCTCTGTGGAGGAATCGATGGACATGCCGATCATCGAGGTGTCGGGCCGGGTGCACGCCCTCATCGAGGATCTGCTGCCCGCCGTGTTCCCCGGTGCGTCCTTCGACGCCCCCACGGCCAGAGTGGTCTTCCCGGTCGGCCGGTACGCGCGGGGCGTCTCGACCTGGACGGCCCTGGAGCGGTGCGCGCGGGCACCGGCCGAACGCTGGCCGCGGCTGGTCGAGGACTGGATCCGCGAGGCCGGCGACCTCGTCGTGCTGTCCATCGCCGACATCGAGCTGCTGGGGGACGTGCGCGACCTGCTCCGGATGCGCATCGTGCCCCGGCTCTCCGACGCCGAGCGCGAGCCGCTGATGGCGGTCCGCGCGGGGCCGTTCTTCGACGGCGTGATCGTCATCGACCATCCCGAGTACGGCGGCCCGCTGACCAGGGCGCGCGCGCACCTGCTCGGGCTGCGCCGGCTCGGCTACGTCGTCCCCCGCACGCACGAGGAGGTGGCCGACGCCGACGTCCGCGACCAGCCGCTGACGCTCCGCGAGTCCGTCCGGGTGGTCACCAAGCCGGGGTCCCGGTACGTGCCGGTCCTGCTCACCGAGATCGCGCGCTTCGTCCCCGAGGCCGGCCCCGCGGGAGCGCTGTTCTCGGTGCCCACGCACGACACGATGCTGCTCCACGTGCTCGGCGCGCCCGGCGGCTCGGCCGGCGGCTCGGCCGGCGCCTTCTCCGGGCACGCGGTCCTTCCCGCGTTCGCCCAGGTCACCGAGGAGATGCACGCGTCCTCCGGCGACCCGTGCGCGCCCACCACGTTCTGGTGGCGGCCCGGCGAGGCGATGGTGCGGCTGCGCTCGTGACGTCACGCGGCCAGCGCCCGGCGCAGCGCCTCCGCGGCGATCGCGACCGCCGTGACCCGTGTCGCGTACCCCAGCCGCCCGGTGTCGAGCACCGACCCGGTCGCGAGGTGCCGGTCGAAACGCAGTTTGACGGACGCCACACCGGCCTCGGCGAGGATCTCCCCGGCCTTCTTCACATCGGCCAGCCGCCCCAGGTGCGGGCTCTGCACCGCGAACACGACCAGCGTCCGGGAGACCAGGCCGGTGAAGCCGGACGCGTTCATCCAGTCCAGGGCCCGGCCCACGCTGGCCGCCCCGTCCACCGTCGCCGGGGTGACGAGCACCTGCGCGTGCGCCGCCGACAGCACCGCGCGGTGCAGGTCCGTGCTGATGCCGGCACCGCAGTCGGTGACGGCGACCCCGAAGAACCGGCTCAGCGGGACGCCCACCGCGCGGTAGACACCGCCGTCCGCGCCCGGGCCGATCGCCCCGCGGTGCCCCGGCAGCGTCCACAGGGTCTCGCCCAGCCGGGTCAGCAGCGGTTCGACCTCCTCGAACGGCGCGGCACCGAGATCGAGCCCGGCCAGCTCGGCCAGGGTGTGCCCGGTGCGCCCCCCGAGGCGCAGCGGCAGCGAGCCGAGCTCCGGGTCGAGGTCCAGCGCCAGCACCCGGTCCTGCCGGTACCGCGCGAACACCGACGCGACCAGCGCCGCCACCGTGCTCTTGCCCGCCCCGCCGCGCAGCCCCGTCACCGCGATCCGCCGCCCGGTCGTCACCGGATGCTGGATCCACTCGCCGTGCTCGGCGAGCGCCTGCACGTCGTCGGCGGGGCGGAACGGCCGGACCGCGCCGCGTCCGGCCCGGCGCAGCAGCGAGTCGCCGTGCACCGGCCCCCGCTCCAGCTCTTCCGGCGCCATCGCCGGCGGCGCCGGTGCCGGAGGTGCGGGCGCGGGACGAGGCGGCCCCGATGGTGGCGGCGACTGCGGTGGTGGGGGCTGCGGTGCCGGTGGCTGCGGTGCCGGTGGCGGTGGCGGTGGCGGCTGGACGGCGGCGCCGAACGACGGGGGCTGAGCGGCCGGCGGCCCGGCCGGGGAAGGGGCCGGCTCCTCCGCGGTGTCCGGGCGCATGTCGCTGTACCAGCGGGCCACCTCGGGCGGCGCGGTGCGCCGCGGGCCGTCCGCGGGGCGGCGCGGGATGGCGGGGGGATCGACGGCCGTCACGTCCGGGGCCGGGTCGGGTTCCTCGCCCGGCCTGTCCCCGTCGAGCTCAGCCAAGCTTCCTCTCAAAATGTCTCGAGCAGTCGTTCGAAGGTGCCGAAGACGCCGATCGCGACCGGGATGATCGCGGTCACGGCGATCGCCTCGATCCGGTTCATGATGCGCCGCAGCCGGGCCCGGGTGTGCTCGGCCGGTTCGGCCGTGAGCACCACGACCGCGGCCGCCAGGCCGACGAGCAGCATGCCGAGCGCGGGAGCGACGCCCCAGGAGACGTGCCCGGCCCACCGCACCGCCAGTCCGATGAGGATGACCACCGCCGCGCAGAGCAGCGCGGCCTTCTCCAGGACCAGGGGGAAGACGCGGGCGCGGCCGGCCACCACGAGCGCCAGCAGCGCGGCCAGCGCGGCGCTCCAGCCGCCGAAGCGGGCGGTGGCGCCCAGCCCGGCGACGGCGGCGGCCACCGCCACCGCCACCGTGGCGATCACCATGGTGCGGTGCGCCCGGTCGAGCGCGGCCATCAGGTCGGCCCGCGCCACGGCGTTCCCCGCGCCCCGCCGATCGTCCAGGGAGGTCAGGCCCGACAGCGCCAGCGCCAGGCGCAGCACCGCGCTGAGCAGCACCACGCAGGCCAGCGCGAGCACCGCGCCGGTGCGCGCGGAGTCCAGCCCGGCCGCCGCGCAGCCCGTGCCGATCGCGGCCAGCAGCAGGGCCGAACCACCGCCGGCCAGTGCGCCGCGTCCCAGCGGGGAGCTCAGCCCGAGCAGCACGACCACGACGGCGAGCAGCAGCGCGCCCCCGCCCCAGCGGGCCCAGGCGGGCCAGTCGTACGCCGCGGCGGCCCACCACAGCGCCGGCAGGCTCGCCGCGCCTCCGCCGAGGGTCAGCGCCATCCCGACCGGTGTGCGCCCGGCCATGCCGAGCGCGGTGCCGCCCACCAGCAGGAGCACCGCCAGGCAGGCGGTCGCGGCGGTGGCCGTCCCGGCGCCGGTGCCGGCCCGGATCACCAGGCCGGCGCCCGCCGCGAGCATCACCAGCGCGCTCGTCGCGGTCCACCGTGCCGCGGCCGGGCTCCAGCTCAGCAGCCGCAGGCCGAGCGCTCCGGCCACGACCTCGGGCACCTCGTGCACGACCGGCGCGGGCAGCGGCTCGTCCGCCCGGACCAGGCGCAGCACGGCGCCGTCCGGCACCCGCCGGTCGGCCAGGCTCGCGCCGGGATCCAGCACCTCACCGGCCGAGGTGACCAGGTGCCGCAGCTGCGGCGGGCTGCGCACCGGATCGTCGAGCAGCTCCAGCACGTCCGGCATGAGGGCGCCGAGCGGCTCCTGCGCCGGCAGCACCATGTCGACCGTCCGGCTCTCTCCCACCAGGGTGACCCGGCTCCACACGCTCACGAACGCCCTCTCGTCAGGACCCTCACCGGGGGACCGCCGTGCCGGTGACGCGTTCAAGGTATCCGTCGCGGAGCAGCAGCCGGACGGTGGGCAGCGCGGGCGGCCGCGGGAACAGCCCGGCCTCGACGGTGAAGCGGACGCCACCGCCGGGCGAACCGCCCGCGGCCGGCGAGAGCGACGCCGCCACCGTGAACTGCCGGCGGACCCGGTACCGCTGATAGCTCGCCGGGCCGCCCGCGCGCGCCGACTCCGGCTGCCCGCGAACCCCGAACCTGATGCCGTAGGGGAACAGCACCGCTCCGCTCTCCTGCCCGAACCGGTCCAACAGCGTCCCCTGGGGCAGGGTGTACGTCGTCGACGCGCCGCCGGCCGCCGCGATCTCGGCCCGCACCCGCGTGCTCAGGGCCGCGCCGTCCCGCACGGCCTTGCCCTCGGCTCGCGCGTCGAGCCGGTGCGGCGGCGACTCCTGGACGACCAGCTCGCCGTACAGCCACCGGCAGGCCTCGTCCTCGGTGGGGAACTCGGCCGCGATCCGCGCCTGGCGGAACTCCACCGCCCCTCCGGTGAACTGGTCCTTCCCCTTGGCGATGACGTAGTAGCCGGACACCTTCCGGGCGTCCGGGCGCGGTTCCCCGGGCAGCACGTACAGGCTCCCGGGCACACCCGCCTCCGTCAGCGCCTTGCGCAACCGATCGAAGGTGACCTGGGTGCTCACCCACTCGGCGGGCACCGGCGCGGCGCCTCCGCCGGTGGGCTGCCGCTCCTGCGCCGCCTTCTCGCGCTCCTGCTTCTGCAGCACCGACTGCAGGTACGACCAGCCGACCGTGCCCGCGCACAGCACGGCCGCCGCGCACAGCCCCGCGATGATCTTGCCGACGCTCTCGTCGAAGGTGCGGCGGGTCCGCTGCGGCCCGAACAGCAGCGCGTCGCGGAGCCGGCGGCGCCGTACGGTCACCGACTCCAGCAGCTGGGTGTCGTAGTCGCGCGCCAACGCCACCTCCCCTCGGCGCTCTCGGCGCTCTCAGCGAGTCCCCTGCGGGACGGATGCGGACACGGACGCGGGAGGGGGCCGCCGGTGTCCGGCGTTCCCTCCCGCGTCGGCCGGCCGGGACGGCCGCGAGGCGGCCGCCGGCCGTTCAGATCGCCTGTACCGCCGCGCTCGCCTTGCTGAGCGTCGTGTGCGCGATCCCGTCGTTCTTCTCCAGCGTGGCCTTCACCAGCCGGATGATCTCCCGGGTCTCGTTGGCCGCGGTGTGCCACTTCATCTCTTTGGTGTGGTACTCGTCCGACACCCCGGTGGCCTCCCAGTCGGCCATCGCGGCCTTGACGTCGGTGTCGCGGGTGCCGATCAGCGTCTCGAGCCGCCCCACGATCACCTGGATGTTGGCCTGGGCCTCGGTCGAGGCACCGGTGTCGTAGCTGCGCCGTCCGTCCGTCACCGTGCCGTCCTCTCGTCTGTGGCTTGCCGTGTCTCAGGCGGTCCGGAACTTGGCGCCGTCGAAGTTGGCGGCCCCCATCGCGCGGTTCCCCTCGTCGGCCATCTCCTGGTCGCCGCCGGCGAACGCGCGCTCCATGCCGAGCTGGCCGGTGTTGACCCGGTCCAGGCCGCCCTTCAGGTCCGCGCAGATCTGGTCGGAGCGCGCCTTGAAGCTGTCGAACGCGGCCTTGCCCGCCCCGTTGAACTTGCCGGACAGCGGCTCGGCCGCCGCGATCAGCTGCCGCACCAGGCTCGCCAGTTCCTCACCCGAGGTCCCGGTCTGCTTCGCCAGGTGGAGCAGCGTGTTCTGCCCTTGGTCCCATCGCCCCATCGTTGCCTCACTCACCAGAGGTCGTCGAACAGGTTCTCTGCAATGCCCATGCCTGATCCCGACGATAGTTTCTCCGCCGCCCACCCTGCCACCCGCACAGGGTGGGCGCCGGCCCGGGAGCAGACCGCATCAATGTACTGAGACGCTCTCGCGGGGCCGCGGGTTCCGGAAAAGCGCGACCGATCCCGGAAACGGCCGAGTCGGCGAAAGCGGGTGGACATAGCGCCGCCGGAGCGATCAGGATGGAATGACGGTACCGCGTCCGTGTGATGGAGCCATGAAGTTCGAACTGATCGAATTCGCCGCTGCCGACGACGTCCGGGAAAGGGCCGCCGACCAGCTGGAAGAGGAGGCCGGCCGGCACCCGGAGACGGACGTCGACCCGGTCGCGGCCATCGGCGCCGCGGTCGCGGCGCTGACCGCGGGGGTGCGCGCCGAGGGGCTGCGGATCGAGGCGTCGGTGGCCGAGCTCGCCGCCGTGCGCGAGCCGGCGCCCCGGCGGCCGTGGGCCCGGCCGCCGGCCGACTTCCGGCCCGGCCGATTCTCGAAGGGGGATGCCCGTTGACGGCATACAACATCAAGGCGTCGGGCGTGGGGTCCGTGGTGTCCAAGGTCGGCGGCCACCTCGCGGGTGAGGGCGGCGAAGGCGGCGGGGGCCTGGTCAAGCAGCTGGAGAACTTCGGCACGCACGTCGGAGAGGCCGGGACGGCGGCGTCGAGCATGCCCGTCGGGACGGCGCTGAAGGAGTACGTGGAGTACACGACCTCCGGGCTGAAGGGCATGGTGACGAAGGGCGGCGCCTGCATCACCGGCGCGGTCGAGGCCACCAAGGCCTACATCAACGGCGACATGGAGATGCTCGCGGAGGCGCAGCGGACCGCGGTGAACGCGCCCGCTCCGAAGATCGGCGGCTGAGAACCGGAAATCATCTGAACGACGCCTCCCCGCCGTGCGTCGTAGTGAGAACTGTGACATCTGCGGACCCGTATGACACCAGGGTGGTGCGACCTTGAGCGGTGTGATCGACCCGAACGCGATCCCGATTCCCAAAGCCGACCCCGACGCCGTCGAGGACGCGGGACGAGAGCTCAAGAAGGACGGGACCGCGATCGCCCAGACCGGGGACGACATCCATTCTGACTGGCAGGGGCTCAACGAGTTCTACAAGGCTCCCCATGAGGAGCTGCTGTACGCGGCCACCGCTCCCATCGCCGCCGCCGGCCACGATTTCAAGGACGACGTCACCATCGTGGGCGACGCCCTGGTGACGTTCGCCGGCGAGATCCGGCCGCTCATCACCCGGCTGAACAACCTCAAGGGCGACGCCCAGCAGTTCCGCTCGGACATCGCCGGTGACGACGACTGGCGCAAGGACGAGGACAAGGTCGAGGAGCACAACCAGCTCAACGACGACATCCTGGCCGCGATCGCACAGTACCAGGAGGCGGAGCGCAACTGCGCCAACAAGATCACCGGCATCTTCGGCGGCACCAAGTTCGTCCCCGCGGACGGCGACCCCAAGAACGGCGAGAAGGGCTACGGCCTCGGCGACGTCCCCGAGGGCATCGAGACCCCGTGGGCGAAGCCGCAGGAGTACGACGCACCCTGGTACGAGGACGCCTGGAACGGCGTCAAGGACTTCGGCGTGGGGCTCGTCACCGACCTGGCGGACATGGTCGGCATCCACGGTGAGAACGGCTGGGTGTGGGAGGAGGACTCCCACTTCTGGAGCAACCTCGGCAACAACTGGATGGGAGTCCTGGAGGACACGGCGGGCCTCGTCGGCCTGCACGGTGAGAACGGCTGGGTGTGGGAGGAGGACTCCCACTTCTGGAGCAACCTCGGCAACAACTGGAAGGAGGTCGCGCACTCCTTCGTGCCGTGGCGCGAGTGGGACGACCGTCCGGGCTACGTCATCACCTCCAGCATCCTCAACATCGGCAGCATCTTCGTCGGCGTCGGCGCCGTCCGCGCGGGCGTCAAGCTCCTCAAGCGCGGCGACGCGGACAGCCCCGACGGCCCCGACCGCTCGCACGGCGACCGCGACGGCGACGGCCGTCTCGACAGCGACGAGGTCGGCTTCGACGACAACCCCAGCACCACCGACCTGCAGAACGAACTGAACGACCTGGACATCGACACCGGCGACCTCCAGGACTCCCTGGACGACATGGACGACCTCCAGGACGCCCCGGACCGCGAACCCGCCCACGTCGGCGGCAACGAGAACGGCCAGAACCCCGAGGGGTCGTCCAACGGCGGAGACTCCGGCGGCGACTCGCCGGGCGGAGACACCACCCCCGACGGCAACGGCAACGCGCCCGAGGGCAACGGGAACCCGCCTGAAGGTGATGGCAACGCGCCCGAAGGCAACGGGAACGCGCCCGAGGGCGACGGCAACGCGCCCGAAGGCAACGGGAACGCGCCCGAAGGCAACGGGAACGCGCCCGAGGGCGACGGCAACGCGCCTGACGGCGACGGCAACGCCCCTGACGGTGATGGGAACACGCCTGAAGGTGATGGCAACGCCCCCGAGGGTGACGGCAACGCCCCCGAAGGTGACGGCAACGCCCCTGACGGCGACGGCAACGCCCCTGACGGCGACGGCAACGCCCCCGAAGGTGACGGGAACGCGCCCGAGGGCGATGGCCAGGCCCCCGAAGGCGATGGGGACGCGCCCGATGGTGACGGGGACGCGCAGCCGGATCCGCAGAAGGTGGCGAAGGCGGAGCGGCTGGAGCAGGCCCTGCGGGACGCGGGGCTGTCGGACGAGGAGATCGACCGGCTCCGCGGCGACAACCCCCGGGACGGGGACGCGTGGCAGCGCGCCGCCTCCGCGCTGGACCAGAAGTTCGGCAAGAAGGTGCTCAACGCCAGGCCGGAGCTCAACTCCGACGCCGCGCGGTTCGCGCTGGACGGCGGCGGCGCCGTCGACCCGCGCGAGTTCGCCTACCGCTACGAGTACTTCAAGTCGCGCTTCGACGAGCAGGTGCGCTCGGTCACCGAGGACATCAAGTCCGGCGACCTGGACCTCAACGGGCGGAGCAAGATCCAGGTCGGCCTCGAGCGGTTCGACGAGCTGGACCTGACCGAGGAGCTGCGCCAGGACGTCGACGCGGTGCGCGGCGAGCGCCCGGGACACGCCGACGTCGACACCGACCTCCCCGAGGGCGAGCGGGTGGACGCCCTGCGGCGGCAGGCGGGCGACATCGACATGGGCTCCGACACCTCGACGGCCTACCACGCGCGCAAGCACTACGATGAGCTGCCGGAGTCCGAGCGCACGGGTGACGTGGTCCGCGACTACCTGAACAGCGCGGAGCGGACGATCCGCGAGGGCGACGTGGTGAAGCGGAGCATGCTCGACAACGGCGCCGAGCGGCTGGTGTTCCACCGGACGGTCACCGGGGCGAACGGCCGCCCGATCACCCTGGAGGCCCTGGTGATCATCCGGCCCGACGGCCGGGTCGTGATGCCGACGTTCGGCGGGGCGAAGGGGGTCTAGGGCACATGCCGGAGTCCGAGGAAGCGTGGTCCAAGCGCCTCCACTGGCTGCGGAGCGCGGCGGCGTCGCTGGAGCGGACGCGTCCCGGGGAGGCCCCCGAGGGGGACGTCCAGGAGCACCCGATGCGTGCGCTGCTGGCCTTCTACGAGGGGCTGGCCGGATGGGAGGCGCACGATCCCGCCGAGGTCCCGCGCCTTCGCGACCAGGTGCGCGGCGGCGGTGTCGCCGGGGCGCTGCACGAGAAGGCGGCGCGCGCCTACCTGGCCGGCTACCTCAGCGAGACCGAGGATCTCGCGGACCGCGGGCGCTTCGACGGGTACCGGCCCGCGTGCGAGCACCGGTCCGCGCTCCAGTTGCTGCTCGACGACCTCGCGGACGCCGAGCCGCTGTCGGAGGCCGACCTCGACGCGCTGGAGGACGTCGACGAGGAGCTGAAGGAGGCGGCCGAGGACGCCCCGCCGCCGCACCGCTTCCAGATCCCGTCCTGGGCGCCGCGCCACCACTGGTGGTGGTGGGCCCCGAAGCGGACCGGCATGAGCATGCGCGAGTACCGGGACCGGATCTTCGCCGGCTCGCTCGAAGGCGTCGACGGTTCGGCGCCCGGGGACGCGGACTGGCTGCGCTGCGGCGACGAGGCCTGCTGGTGTTTCACGGCGCCCGGATGACCGGGGCCGTGCCGGGGACGGAACGGAAGTGACGGCGTGACGAGCGAGCATGATCCGCGGGTGGTCGCGGCGGACCGGATGCTGGCGGACCCGGCCGCGGTGCGGGACGGGCTCGCGGCCGATGTGGCGGCGGTCCGGGCGCTGGGGCGGTCCGGCGCGCGGGTGGACCCGGCGGCGGGCGCCGCCGCGGTGCTGGACGGCGTGCACGCGAACGCGGCGCGGCTCGGGTTCGCCTCGGAGGTGGACGCCGCGACCCGGTCGCTGCGCCACATCACCGACCTCCCCGCCGCCGAGCGGGGCGGCGGCTCGCCGATCGGCCCGTTCCACGAGGCGGCGGGACGCACGGTCGCGGCGGGGACGGTGGTGTCGCAGTCCGTCCGCGCGGGGGAGCACCGCCTCGTGTTCCACCGGAAGGCGCCGGTGGCCGAGGGCGTCACCGTCCGCCTGGAGGCGTGCGTGCGGGTCGCCGCCGACGGCGGGGTGTGGCTGGAGTCCTTCGGCCGGCCGGTGGCCGAGGCCGCCGTGCCCGTCTACGACGTCGCGCGGACGGGCCGGGAGCTGCTGGCCGAGGCCCTGGACCGGTTGCGCGGGCCGGCGCCCTTCGACGAGGCGATGCTGATGGTCTGCCTCGCCGGCCTGGCGTCGCCGGATCCGGCGGCCGACGAGCCGGACCGGCACCGGGTCGCGGACGCGGTGGTCGCGCGCGCCGCCGATCTCGCGGGCTACGTGGCGCGGACGGAGTCGTCCGCGCTGGGCGTGCGCGCGGACGGCCGCTTCGGGGCGTGCCTGTACCGCTCGGCGCTGGAGTTCCTCTTCGAACGCCACCTCGGCGGCATCGCCGTGTCCGTGGTGGACATGGAGGACGTCGACGACATCGACGAAGAGCTGCGGGACGCCCTCCCGGACACCCCGCGGTTGGCCCCCGAGGCCGTTCCGCAGGGAGTGCCTGCGCACCACTGGTGGTGGACGCTCCCCGACTGAACGGCGGGTCCGACTGAACGGCGGGAAGCGGCCCCGCGGCCTACCTCTCGCGCCAGCCGTTGGTGATGGGGAGGCGGCGGTCGCGGCCGAAGTTCTTCGGGGTGATCTTGGGGCCGGGCGGGTACTGGCGGCGCTTGTACTCGGCGATGTCGACGAGGCGGATGGCGCGGTCGACGAGGCCGGCGTCGTGGCCGGCGGCGATGAGGGACTCGCGGCCCATGTCGCGTTCGACGTAGTCGGCCAGGAGCGGGTCGAGGACGGTGTACTCGGGGAGCGTGTCGCGGTCGCGCTGGCCGGGGCGCAGCTCGGCGGACGGCTCCTTGACGATGACGGCCTCGGGGATGGGCTCCTGCGCGAACGGGTGCAGGAACGGGAGGTCGACGCCGGCCTGGGTGTTGCGCCAGCGGACCAGCTCCCAGACGGTGAGCTTGAAGACGTCCTTGATGGGGGCGAAGCCGCCCGCGGAGTCGCCGTAGAGGGTGGAGTAGCCGGTGGCGAGCTCGCTCTTGTTGCCGCCGGTCAGGACGAGGTGGCCGTGCTCGTTGGACAGCGCCATCCACACGTTGGCGCGGATGCGGGCCTGGAGGTTCTCGGCGGCGAGGCCGTGCAGGTCGAGCTGCTTCTCGAAGGCCTCGACCATGTCGGCGATGGGGACGATGCGGGAGTTGACGCCCTGCCGCTTGACGAGGTCCTCGGCGTCCACGACGGACCCCTCGGAGGAGTAGCGGCTGGGGAGCAGGACGGCGTGCACGTTCTCCGGGCCGATGGCGTCGGAGGCGATGGTGGCGACGAGCGCGGAGTCGATGCCGCCCGACAGCCCGAGGACGACGGAGCGGAAGCCGTTCTTGCGGACGTAGTCGCGGGTGCCGAGGACGAGCGCGGCGTAGATCTCGGCGAGGTCGTCCATGGGCTCGGCGACGGGCTGCGGCAGCACCGGGTAGGCGGGCAGCGGGTCCGGGGTGAGGACGTGCCGCTCGATGGTGATGGTGGAGCCGTCGTGGGCGTCGACCGGCGTGCGGCCGGGTCCGGCCGAAGGGTCGGCGGCGGGGAGGGCCAGGTCGGCGACGAGCAGGTGCTCGACGAACTGGGGCGCGCGGGCCAGCGGCGTGCCGTCGGGGCCGACGATGACGGAGTCGCCGTCGAAGACGAGTTCGTCCTGGCCGCCGACCATGTTGACGTAGGCGAGGGCGCAGCCCGCCTCGCGGGCGCGTTCGGCGCACAGGTCGAGGCGGACGTCGTCCTTGTTGCGCTCGTAGGGGGAGGCGTTGACGGCGAGCAGCAGCCCCGCGCCGGACGCGGAGGTGACGCTGACCGGGCCGCCGTCCTGCCAGAGGTCCTCGCAGATGACGGTGGCGACGTCGACGCCGTTGACGCGGACGACGGGCAGCCGGTCGCCGGGCACGAAGATCCGGTACTCGTCGAAGACGCCGTAGTTCGGCAGGTGGTGCTTGGCCGAGCGGACCAGGACCTCGCCGCCGTGCAGCCACGCGGCGGCGTCCAGCGGCGCGCCGGCGGGCTGCCCGGAGCGGACCGGGCCGACGGAGCGGCGGTCCAGGTAGCCGGTGACGACGGGCAGGCCGCCGAGGCCCTCGTCGGCGAGCCGGCGGGCGAGCCGGTCCAGCGCCCGCCGGCACGCCTCGACGAAGGACGCGCGGAGCGCGAGGTCCTCCACCGGGTAGCCGGTCAGCATCATCTCGGGGAAGGCGACCAGGTGCGCGCCCGCGTCGGCGGCGCGCCGGGTCCATTCCACGATCAGGTCGGCGTTGCCGTCGAGGTCGCCGACGGTCGGGTTCACCTGCGCGAGCGCGATCCTGAGCTGTGCCACCCTCCCAGGGTAGAACGCCGGCCCTAGTTTCGTCACTTTGACGAGAAGTCGGCGGCGAGCGCGGCGGCGCGGCGGCGGCGGATCGCGGGGGCGAGCGCGAGCTGCGCCGCGGCCGCGACGAGGGCCAGCGCCGCGCAGCTCAGCCACAGCGCCGACGCCCCGCCGGTGCCGAGCAGCTGGGTGCCGCCGAGCGGCGCCAGCAGGAAGCCGCCCGACCACGCCATCCCGTACAGGCCGCCGTACCGGCCGCGCAGGTCGGCGGGCGCGAGGTCGGCGACGACCGCCTGCAGGACGGACGCCGCGGTGATCTCCCCGAGCGTCCACACCAGGATCGTCGCGGTGTAGGCGGCCACCGTCGAGGCGAGCGAGGTCAGCCCGTAGCCGAGCCCGACCAGCAGGAACCCGGCGACCATCACCAGGCTGTGGTCGCGGCGGGCCAGCCACGCGTTCACCAGCGGCTGCACGATGATGATCAGCACGCCGTTCGCGGCGATCGCGAGGCCGTAGGACTGCGGGCCGAGGCCGTCCTCCTTCATCGCCAGCGGCATCGTCGTCATGCCCTGCATCAGCACGAACGTGTACACCAGGGTGACCAGCACGTAGCCGACCATGACCCGGTCCCGCAGGACGCGAAGGAACCCGCCGCCGCCACCGCCGGCGCGGGCCTCCCGCGAGCGCGTCTCGGGGATGGCGCGCCACACCAGCAGGCCGAACCCGGCGCAGGTGGCCGCGTCGATCCAGAACAGCCACAGGAAGCCCTGCTGCGCGAGCGTCCCGCCGAGCACCATCGCGAACGCCCAGCCCAGGTTGATCGCCCAGAACAGCAGCCCGAAGGCGCGCGGCCGGTCGGCGGGGGAGATGATGTCGGCCACCATCGCCTGCGCGGCGGGCCGGTACATGTCCAGCAGGACGCCGAGCAGCAGCGCCGCCGCCACGAGGGCGGCGATGCCCTGGGCGTAGCCGAGCGCGAGCATCGCGGCGCCGGTGCCGACGGTCGCGATCGTCAGCGTCGCCCGCCGGCCGAGCCGGTCGGCGAGCGCCCCGCCGACGACCTGGCCGCCGAGCGAGCCGACGCCGAGCACCGCCATCACCACGCCGGCCTGCGCCAGCGACAGCCCCCGCATCGTCGTCAGGTAGAGGCCGAGGAACGGCTCCACCATGGTGCCGAGGCGGTTGAGCAGCGTCCCCGCCCACAGCACCCAGAACGGCCGGGGGAAGCCGCCGACCCGGGGACGCAGGAACGCGGCGACCCTGCCCGGAGCGGCGACGGGAGTGTCTTCCAGAGTGGTCACTCGGACGATGGTGGGCGTTCCGGGCGGTCCCGGATAATCATTTAGCCTGGACTGAATGATCGAGTTCGTGTTCGCGCCGGACGACGTGGCCCGCGTGCGGTTCGCGTTCTCGCCGCTGTGGGAGATGGTGCGCAGCCTGCGGGTGCTCGCCGACCCGTCCGGGCACGCGCTGCACCTGCCGTGGGCGCGCACCGTCCGGCCGCGGCTGCGCGGGCTCGGTCTCGGGCCGCTGCACGAGGTCGTCGGCGCCGCCGGCTACATCCCCGACTTCCTCACCCCGCCGCCGGGGACCCCGCTGCCCGACCTCGGCGCCGAACTGGAGATCGTCCGGGCCACGCCGCCGGAGGTCGTCGCCGCCGAGCTGCGCTGGACCGAGCTCGGCATCCGGCCGGGCCCGGCGCGGCTGGCGATGGCGGACGCCCCGGAGCGCACCCTGGCGCACCTGGCCGACCTGCTCGAACGGTACTGGGAGGTCGCCGTCGAGCCGTTCTGGCCGCGCGTCCGCGACCTGCTCGAAGGAGAGGTCCTGCGCCGCGCGGGCGCGCTCGCCGCCGAGGGCGCCGCCGGGGTCTTCGGCGACCTGCACGAGGCCGTGTCGTGGCGTTCGGGGACGCTGACCGTCAACCGGCGCTGGACGTTCCGGGGCGAGCCGGCCGGGCGGGGGATGCTGCTCGTCCCGAGCGCGTTCGTGTGGCCGCACGTGTCGGTGATGGTGCCGCCCTACCAGCCGATGCTCAGCTATCCGCCGCGCGGCGTCGCGACGCTGTGGGAGACGGGCCGTCCGGACGAGCGGCGGGACGCGCTGGCCGCGCTGATCGGCCGGCGCCGCGCCGACCTGCTCGCCGCGCTGGCGCGGCCCGCCGCGACCACCGACCTGGCGCGGCGGCTCGGCGTCACCGCCGGCGCGGTCAGCCAGCACCTCGGCGTGCTGCGCGCCTGCGGCCTCGTCACCGGGCACCGGATGGGCCGCCGCGTGCTGTACGTCCGCACGCCGGCGGGCGACGCCCTCGCCCGCGGTCAGCGCAGCGAGGCGAGCGCGTCCAGGCGGAGCGTGCCGGGCGCCGAGTCGGGCGCGTAGCGGCCGGACTCGGCGAGCCAGTCGAGGTGGGCGCGCGGCGTGTCCAGCAGCACTTTGACGACCTGCGCGGCGGCGGCGCGCTGCGCGACGGTGAGGTCCAGCCGGTCGAGCATGTCCGGCAGCTTCCGCGCCGCCGACCACGCCTGCTCGAGCCGGTCGACGATCCGGTCGGCGACCGCGGCGGCGGCCTGCTCCGGGTTCAGCCCGCGGGTCCGGGCGAGCACGGCGGGCAGCGCGTGCACGTCGCCGCGGGCCGCCTCCAGGTCGTAGGAGGCGAGGTCGTTGGACCAGGCCACGACGTCGGCGATCCCGTCGGCGAGGGTCTTCCAGCGGGGCGTGCGCAGCAGCCGGGCCGGCAGCTCGACGCCGAGGACGGGCTCGACCAGGTCGTACAGGAACGGCCCGCACGCCCGGCGGCGCAGCGGCGGGTACTCCGCCTCCGTCGGGACGTGCCGGATGCGGCGGTTGACCGCCTCCTCCGCGCAGCCGTCCCGGTGCGTCTCCAGTTGCAGCATGAACCGGCGGCGCCATTCGCGGCTCATGTCCTTGGCCGTCGCCTGCCACAGCTCGACCAGCGCCGCCTCCAGGGGGCGCGCCCCCGGCCGGGCGTGGCCGCGCCGCATCGCGCGCAGCAGATCGTCGTACAGCGCGTGCACGGCGCTGCCGCTGTCGGCGAGCGGCGGATGGTCCATCGTGTCGTCCAGTGCGAGCGCCCAGGTCAGCCAGCGGGCGAACAGGTCGACACCGGCGAGGTCGGCGGCCGGCAGCACGCGGGCGGCGAGCCGCTCGCAGCGGGCCCGGCCGAGCGGCGAGGTGTCCGGGTCGCCGAGCACGAGGCCGCGGCCGCGGGCCCAGGCCTCCACCTGGGCGCACAGCCGCCACGACTCCGGGTGCATGGCCGACGGTGTCGCCAGTGCGGGCACCCGGTCCGTCATCGAGAGCAGAAGAGAGATGTCCACGACGCTGACCACGCTAATGATCATTCCGTCGAGCGACCATGATCGCCGCGTCAATTTCATGGAAACGGTTCCGCGCGGACGGTCATGGGGGCACCATTCGCCCGCCCCTGCCGCGCGTGCCGCTGACGTGCGATAGTTCGGTGATCGGCAACACGCTCATACAGGAGGAAAAGTGTCCAGAGGGACCGTGCGATGGGCACTGGCCGCGGGCCTGGCGGTCGTAGCGCTGACGGCGTCGGCGTGCGGCGGCGACGAGGGCGCGACCGTGCAGGGCGTGAAGCTCATCGAGAAGGGCGCGCTGACCTCGTGCACCCACCTGCCGTACCCGCCGTTCCAGTCGGAGGACAAGAAGACCGGCAAGGTCGTCGGCTTCGACGTCGAGCTGATCGACCTCGTCGCCAAGAAGCTCGGCGTCACGCAGAAGGTCGTCGACACGCCCTTCGAGACGATGAAGACGGGCGCGGCGCTGAACGCCGGCAAGTGCGACATCCAGATGGGCGGCATGACCATCAAGCCCGACCGGGTGAAGTTCATGGACGTCTCCGCCCCCTACTTCGACGCGACGCAGTCGCTGATGGCGAAGAAGGGCACCGGCGTCGCCTCGCTCGACGACGTCAAGAGCAAGAAGCTGAAGCTCGGCTCCCAGGCGAGCACCACCGGTGAGGACTTCGTCAAGGACAAGGGCTTCGACCCGCGCTCGTTCGACAACTCCAACGCCGAGCTGAACGGGCTGCGCACCGGCCAGGTCGACGTGATCGTCCAGGACGACCCGGTCGTCAAGGGCTGGCTGAAGGACCCGGCGAACTCCGGCTACGAGATCGTCGCGAACCTCAACACCGGCGAGCAGTACGGCTTCTGGATGCGCAAGGGGGAGAACCCCGAGCTGGTCAAGATCACCAACCAGGTGCTCGCGCAGGCCAAGGCCGACGGCACCTACAAGAAGATCTACGAGAAGTGGATCGGTCCGATGCCCGCGGCCGCCGGCGGCGGCTCGTGACCGCGGAACCGGTCAAGGCGGCGGTGCCCGGCGGGCTGTCCCGCCGGCGCCGCCGGCAGCTGTCGCTCGGCGGGCAGTACGGGCTCTTCGCCGTCGTCGTGATCTTGGTCGTCCTGCTGGCCGACTGGGGCACGCTGCGGCTGAACTTCGCCAACTGGGAGGTCGCGAAGAGCCTGTTCCCCGACATCATCACGGTCGGGCTGCGCAACACCGCCGTCTACACCGCGGTCGGGTTCGGCATCGGGCTCGGCGGCGGGCTGATCGTGGCGCTGATGCGGCTGTCGTCGGTCGCGCCCTACCGCTGGTTCGCCACCTCCTACATCGAGATCTTCCGCGGCCTGCCGCTGCTGCTGATCTTCATCTTCGTGGGCGTGGGCGTGCCGCTGGCCTTCCCCGGCACGAACATCCCGGGCGGCGCCGCCGGGCAGGCGGGGCTCGCGCTCGGGCTCGCCGCCACCGCGTACATGGCGGAGACGATCCGGGCCGGGATCGAGGCCGTCCCCAAGGGGCAGATGGAGGCGGCGCGCTCGCTCGGCATGTCGCACGCCCGCGCGATGCGGTCGGTCATCATCCCGCAGGCGTTCCGGATCATCATCCCGCCGCTGACGAACGAGCTGGTGCTGCTCTGCAAGGACTCCTCGCTGGTGCTGTTCCTCGGCATCACGCTGGAGCAGCGGGAGCTCACCAAGTTCGGCCGCGACCTCGCGGGCGAGCAGGGCAACACGACCCCGATCATCGTGGCCGGGATCTGCTATCTGATCATCACGATCCCGCTGAGCCTGCTGGCGCGGCGGCTGGAGGCGCGGCAGCGCAGGGGGCAGCGATGACGGGCCTCGGCAAGGGCACCGGCGGCGGCGCCATCGAGATCACCGGGCTGCGCAAGTCGTTCGGGGCGAACGAGGTGCTGCGCGGCATCGACTTCCATGTCGAGCCGGGCGAGGTGGTGTGCGTGATCGGCCCGTCCGGGTCGGGCAAGTCGACGCTGCTGCGCTGCGTCAACCTGCTGGAGGAGCCGTCCGCGGGGACGGTCCGGGTCGCCGGCTCCGACGTCACCGGCCCGGAGGTGGACATCGACGCCGTCCGCCGCCGGATCGGCATGGTGTTCCAGTCCTTCAACCTCTTCCCGCACCTGACGGCCCTCGGCAACGTGGTGATCGCGCAGCGGAAGGTGCTGAAGCGGGGCAAGGCGGAGGCCGAGCGGATCGCCCGGGAGAACCTGGAGCGGGTCGGGCTGTCGGACAAGGTCGGCGCTTACCCGGCGCAGCTGTCGGGCGGGCAGCAGCAGCGCGTGGCGATCGCCCGCGCGCTGGCGATGGGCCCGGAGGTGATGCTGTTCGACGAGCCGACGTCCGCGCTGGACCCGGAGCTGGTCGGCGACGTCCTCGGCGTCATGCGGTCCCTGGCGGAGGCGGGGATGACCATGCTCGTGGTCACCCACGAGATGTCGTTCGCCCGGGAGGTGGCCGACCGGGTGGTGTTCATGGACGGCGGCGTGGTCGTCGAGGAGGGCCCGCCGCAGCGGGTGATCGCCGACCCGTCGCACGAGCGCACCCGGGCGTTCCTGTCGCGCGTCCTCGACCCGGCCGCCGCGCGGGTCGGGGAGGGCGAGTAGTCGGATATGTTCCGGTCAGCGGGAATGGTCCGGCGTAACGTCGCGGTAACAGCCACCGGGCATACTGCGAAGTAGCCGGACCGGCTCTCGCGGCCGGCATGCGTTGCCCGGCCCCATGTCGGCGGCGGGGCAGTACCGAGGGAGAAGGCTTTGGACCGTCAGCAGGAGTTCGTGCTCCGCACGCTGGAGGAGCGCGACATCCGCTTCATCCGGCTGTGGTTCACCGACGTGCTCGGGTTCCTGAAGTCGGTGGCCGTCGCGCCCGCCGAGCTGGAGGGCGCGTTCGGCGAGGGCATCGGCTTCGACGGGTCGGCGATCGAAGGCTTCGCGCGGGTGTACGAGGCCGACATGATCGCCAAGCCGGACCCGTCCACCTTCCAGGTGCTGCCCTGGCGCTCGGAGTCGCCGGGCGTCGGGCGGATGTTCTGCGACATCCTGATGCCGGACGGGGCGCCGAGCTTCGCCGACCCCCGCTACGTGCTGAAGCGGGCGCTGTCGCGGGCCGCCGACCTCGGGTTCACCTTCTACACGCACCCCGAGATCGAGTTCTTCCTGCTCAACGACAAGCCGGAGGACGGCAGCGAGCCCGAGCCCGCCGACTCCGGCGGCTACTTCGACCACACCCCGCACAGCGCCGCGCACGACTTCCGGCGCAACGCGATCATGATGCTGGAGGCCATGGGCATCTCGGTGGAGTACAGCCACCACGAGGGCGCCCCCGGCCAGCAGGAGATCGACCTGCGGTACGCCGACGCGCTCACCACCGCCGACAACATCATGACGTTCCGGCTGGTGATGAAGGAGGTCGCGCTGGAGCAGGGCGTCAACGCGTCCTTCATGCCGAAGCCGTTCACCGAGCACCCCGGCTCCGGCATGCACACCCACATGTCGCTGTTCGAGGGCGACCGCAACGCCTTCTACGAGCCGGGCGCGGAGTTCAAGCTGTCCAAGGTCGGGCGGGCGTTCATCGCCGGGCTGCTGCGGCACTCCGCGGAGATCACCGCGGTCTGCAACCAGTGGGTCAACTCCTACAAGCGGCTGTGGGGCAACGTCGGCTCGGCCGCCGGCGCCGGGGGAGAGGCCCCGTCCTACATCTGCTGGGGCCACAACAACCGGTCGGCGCTGGTCCGCGTCCCGATGTACAAACCGCACAAGGGCCACTCCACCCGGATCGAGTTCCGGTCGCTGGACACGGCCGCGAACCCCTACCTGGCGTTCGCGGCGATCCTCGGCGCCGGGCTGAAGGGCATCGAGGAGGGCTACGAGCTGCCGCCGGGCGCCGAGGACGACGTCTGGGCGCTGACCGTCGCCGAGCGGCGCGCCCTCGGCATCGAGCCGCTGCCGCAGAACCTGGACGAGGCGATCCACGCGATGGAGCGCAGCGAGCTGGTCGCCGACGTCCTCGGCGAGCACGTGTTCGACTTCTTCCTGCGCAACAAGAGGCAGGAGTGGGAGGACTACCGGCGCCAGGTGACCGAGTTCGAGCGCAAGCGCCTGCTGGCCGTGCTCTAGCGGGGGCGGCCGGATTACGGTTGACGCTGTGACCGAGTCGCGCACTCCCGAACGCCGCTCCTCCCTCGCCGGACGCCTCGCGCGGCTCGGCTTCACCGACGCGGCGCGGGCCGAGTGGCTGCTGCGGGACGCCGAGCGCGGCACCGGCGCGCCGCCCGGCGCCGACCTGCTCGACGCGCTCGGCGGCACCGCCGACCCCGACCTCGCCCTGGACGGGCTGCTGCGCCTGTTCGCCGCGGCCGACGAGCACGGCGAGGGCGCCGGGCTGCGCGCGGCCCTCGCCGCCGAGCCGGGGACGCGGGAGCGGCTGACCGCCGTGCTCGGCGTGAGCGCCGCCCTCGGCGACCACCTGGCGCGGCACCCCGGCCACTGGCGGGTGCTGCGCGACGGCTGGGCGCCGCCGCCCGGCGGCCCCCGGGACGAGCTGCTGGCCGCGGTCGGCGCCGACCCCGCCGACGCGGAGCCCGTGGCCGGGGCCGACGACGCGCTCGTCGCGCTGCGCGTCGCCTACCGCCGGCGGGTGCTCGCGCTCGCCGGCCGCGACCTCATCGGCGCGGCCGACGTCGCCGCGGTCGCCGCCGAGCTGGCCGACCTCGCGTCCGCCGCGCTGGAGGCGGGCCTCGCGATCGCGCGCGCCGCCGTCCCCGAGCACGCGACGTGCCGGCTCGCCGTGATCGGCATGGGCAAGTGCGGCGCCCGCGAGCTGAACTACGTCAGCGACGTCGACGTGGTCTTCGTGGCGGAGGCGCGGGGCGCCGGCGAGACCGGCGACGGGCACGACGAGGACGCCGCGCTGCGCACCGCGACCCGGCTCGCGTCCGCGATGATGCGGGCCTGCTCGGCCAGCACCGAGGAGGGCGCGCTCTGGGAGGTGGACGCGGCGCTGCGCCCCGAGGGCAAGGCCGGCCCGCTGGTGCGGACCCTCGCCAGCCACCGCGCCTACTACGAGCGGTGGGCCAAGACCTGGGAGTTCCAGGCGCTGCTGAAGGCCCGGCCCGTCGCGGGCGACGCCGAGCTCGGCGCCCGCTACCTCGACATGGCCACCCCCGTGGTATGGCGGGCGGCCGAGGGCGAGAGCTTCGTCGAGGACGTCCAGGACATGCGGCGCCGCGTCGAGACCGACCTGAACCGGCGCACCGCCGACTCCGAGCGGCAGCTCAAGCTCGGGCCCGGCGGCCTGCGCGACGTCGAGTTCTCGGTGCAGCTGCTGCAGCTCGTGCACGGCCGCGCCGACGACACGCTGCGCGCCCGCGCGACCCTCGACGCGCTGGCCGCGCTGTCGCAGGGGGGCTACGTCGGGCGCGACGACGCGGCGGCGCTGGCCTCGGCGTACCGGTTCCTGCGGCGGGTGGAGCACCTCGTCCAGCTGCACCGGCTGCGCCGCACCCATCTCGTCCCGGACGACGCCGACGGCCTGCGCCGCCTCGGCCGCGCCCTCGGCCTGCGCACCGACCCCGTCGGGGAGTTCACCGCGCTGTGGCGGCGGCACGCCCGGGAGGTCCGCCGCATCCACGAGAAGCTGTTCTACCGACCGCTGCTGCGGGCGGTGGCGCGGCTGCCGGGGGAGGAGGCGCGGCTCACCCCCGAGGCCGCCCGGACCCGGCTGGAGGCGCTCGGCTACGCCGACCCGGCGGGCGCGCTGCGGCACATCGAGGCGCTGACGGCGGGCGTGTCGCGGCGCGCCGCGATCCAGCGGACGCTGCTGCCGGTGATGCTCGGCTGGTTCGCCGACGCGCCCGACCCGGACGCGGGCCTGCTCGGGTTCCGGCAGGTCAGCGACGCGCTCGGCACGACGCCCTGGTACCTGCGGCTGCTGCGCGACGAGGTGACCGTCGCCGAGCGGATGGCGTGGGTGCTCGGCTCCAGCCGGTACGCCACCGACCTGCTGCTGCGCGCGCCCGAGGCGGTCGCGCTGCTCGGCGGCGGCGAGGACGACCTCGCCCCGCGCCCCTGCGCGGCGCTGTCCGCCGAGGCCCTGGCGGCGGTCCGGCGCTACGAAAGGCCTGCCGGGGGGTCTGGGGGGCCGTCCCCCCAGAGCGGCGGTGCCGAGGGCGGGCGGCCGGCCGAGGAGGCGGTCGGCGTGGTGCGCGGGCTGCGGCGCCGGGAGCTGTTCCGGGTCGCGGTCGCCGACCTGCTCGGCCTGGCCGATGTCCGGACGGTCGGGGACGCCCTCACCGGCATCGCCACCGTCACGGTCGACGCCGCGCTGCGCACCGCCGTGCACAAGATCGAGCTGGAGACGCGGGAGCCACTGCCGACCCGCCTCGCCGTCGTCGCGATGGGCCGGTTCGGCGGGCACGAGCTCGGCTACGGCAGCGACGCCGACGTGATGTTCGTGCACGACCCGCTGCCCGGCGCCGACGAGGCCGCCGCCGGGCGCGCCGCGCACGCCGCCGCCGAGGAGCTGCGCCGGCTGCTCGCGCTGCCCGCCCCCGACCCGCCGCTGGTGATCGACCCGAACCTGCGCCCGGAGGGGCGGCAGGGGCCGCTCGTCCGGACCCTCGCGTCCTACGCCGCCTACTACGCCCGCTGGTCGGAGCCGTGGGAGGCGCAGGCGCTGCTGCGCGCCGACCCGCTGATCGGCGATCCGGGGCTGCGCGAGCGGTTCCGCGCGCTGATCGACCCGGTCCGCTGGCCGGAGGGCGGCATCGGCGAGGACGCCGTCCGGCAGATCCGGCGGCTGAAGGCGCGGATGGAGTCCGAGCGGCTGCCGCGCGGCGTCGAGCGCCGGCTGCACACCAAGCTCGGGCCGGGCGGCCTCGCCGACGTGGAATGGGTCGCGCAGCTCCTGCAGCTCCAGCACGCCCACGACGTCCCGGGGCTGCGCACCACCCGGACGCTGGACGCGCTGGACGCCGCCGTCGGGGCCCGGCTCCTGGACGCGGCCGACGCCGAGGTCCTCGCGGAGTCGTGGTGCCTGGCGACCCGCATCCGGGGAGCCGTCATGCTGGTGCGGGGCCGCGCGTCCGACCTGCTGCCCACCGACCACCACCGGGAGCGCAGCGCCGTCACCCGCGTCCTCGGCTATCCCGGCACGGGGGACCTGCTGGAGGACTACCGGCGCTGCACCCGCCGCGCGCGCGCCGTCGTCGACCGCGTGTTCTACGGCGCCGACTGAAGTTCCACGGCGCCGGCTGGAACCACGGGTCCGGCTGAAACCACGCGTCCGGCTGAAAGTGGTCCGGTACTACCGGAGTAGGCCCTACTACTCCAGTAGTAGAGCCGTCAGGGCCGGCTCGCCCGGCAGGGGGCGGCTCTGCCCGCCCCGGACCGGCTCGCGGTGCCCCGGCCGGTGCGCTGCGCGAGCCGGTGCGTGATCCGGGCCCGCGCGATGAGGATCGGCACGGGGCAGCGCGCGTAGAGCAGCCACGACACCCACAGCGCGCCGCCGATCAGCGCCATCCCCGCCACCGCGTCCAGCACGTAGTGGTTGGCGGTGGACAGGATCACGAACACCGTCGTCGCGGGGTACAGCGCGCCGAGGATCTTCGCCCACGGCCGCGACGCCAGCCTGACCAGGATGAACCCGCACCACAGCGCCCAGCCGGCGTGCATCGACGGCATCGCCGCGTACTGGTTGGTCAGGCTTCCGGAGGCGTCGCTGGCGTACAGGCCGAGCGAGTGCAGCGCGGTCACCGGGTCGACGAAGCCCTCGCTGTGCAGGAACCTCGGCGGGGCGAGCGGGTACAGCCAGAAGCCGATCAGCGCCACCCCGGTGGCGACCATGATGGACGTGCGGAGCCACCGGTAGTGCTGCGGCCGGTAGCGGTAGAGCCAGACGACGACGCCGAGCGTCACGATGAAGTGCATCGTGGCGTAGAAGATGTTGGCGGTCCGCGCGAGCCACGGCACGGCCAGCAGTGTGTGGTTCAGGTGCAGCTCAACGTCCATCCCCAGGTAGCGTTCCAGGCGCAGGATGTCCTCAGCGTGGGCGAACGCCGGGCCCGTGCCGTCCTGAACCAGGACGATGCGCGTCAGCGTATAGCCGGTGTAGAAGAGGACGACCAGCAGAAGCTCACGCCAGACCGGAGGCGCGGTGAGCACCCGGTGCCGCATCCTTGCGGCGGCCTGGCCTCTGCGGGCTGCTGGGGGGGCGGGTTGAGCCATGCTACCTATCTTTGCCTCAGGGCCCCCTGAATGAGATCACCGCAATGAATGGTCTTCATCTCAGCCTTGAGTAGTACGACCCTGATGCGGTATCCGGACTTTCGGGGGAGGGCCCTCGGGGACGCCGGGCGGTTGCCCCGCGTGCTCCCCCCATGCGCGTGGAGCCTATGGAGTTGATCAGGAGTCAGCATAGGAGGCCCTGGGTAGGTCACGACCGCCCCCCGCGACACGAAGTGGGGGATGAATGGCCAGGTACCGGGGCATTTCCGGCATTGCATTGGTGTCCGCCGCCGGAGTGGCCGTTTCCGGACTGCTCTCCCTCCCGGGAGTGACCGGGCACCGGCGCCCCGCGGCCGCCGTGCCGCGCGCGGCGGTCGGCACGGCGGTCAGCACGGCGGTCGGCACGGCCCCGATACCGCCGGCGGGCGCGCTCTCGTCCGCGCCCGCCGCCCCGCCGCTGAAATGGACGCGCTGCACCGGCCTGCCGACCCCGCCGCCCGGCGGTGACCCCCTGCCCGCCGGCCTCCGCTGCGCGACGCTCCGGGTGCCGCTCGACCGCGCCAGGCCGTCCGGCGCGACGATCGGCCTGGCCCTGGTCAAGGTGCCGGCGACCGACCGGCGGCACCGCATCGGCTCGCTGCTGTTCAACTTCGGCGGCCCCGGCGGCGCCGGCGTCGACACCCTCGTCCAGCTCGCCGGCGAGTACGCCGCGCTGCGCACCCGGTACGACCTGGTCGGCTTCGACCCGCGCGGCGTCGGGCGCAGCGCCCCCGTCCGGTGCGCGGACGCACCGCGCCTGGACGAACTCGCCGCCATGGACGACACCCCCGACACCGCCGCCGAGGAGACCGCCTACATCGCCGCCCGCACCGCCTTCGTGCAGGGATGCGCGGCCCGCTCCGGCGACCTGCTGCCCCACGTCGGCACCGTGGACGCCGCCCGCGACATGGAGGCGATCCGCGTCGCGCTCGGCGACGCGAAACTGCACTACTTCGGCATCTCCTACGGCACCTGGCTCGGCGCCGCCTACGCCCACCAGTTCCCCGGCGCCGTCGGACGGGTCGTCCTGGACGGCGCCGTCGACACCGGCATCGGCACCGCCGACCTCACCCTCCAGCAGGCCGCCGCGTTCCAGCGCGCGCTCGGCACCTTCGCCGCCGCCTGCGCCCGCCTCGGCCCCAAGTCGTGCCCGCTCGGAGCCGACGGCCCGGCGGTCACCGCGTCCATCGGCCGGATCCTCGCCGGGCTCGACCGCAAGCCGCTCCCGACGTCGTCCGGCCGCAAGCTCACCCAGAGCCTCGGCACGACCGGCGTCACCGCCGCGCTGTACTCCCGGGACGCCTGGCCCTACCTCGCCCAGGGCCTCGTGGACGCGGTGAAGCGCCGCGACGGCTCGCTGCTGCTGATGCTCGCCGACGTCCAGAACGGCCGGGCCGGCAACGGCGCCTACAGCAACCTGTCCGCCGCGAACACCGCCATCACCTGCGCCGACACCGCCGAACGCCACACTCCCGCCGACGTCCGGCGGCTGCTGCCGGCCTTCCGCGCCGCCTCGCCGGTGTTCGGGCCCTCGATGGCGTGGAGCCTGCTCCAGTGCACGGGGTGGCCGGTCGCGGGCGACGGCGCGGCCCGGGAGGTGTCGGCCCCGTCCGCCGCGCCGATCCTCGTCGTCGGCAACACCGGCGACCCGGCCACCCCGTACGCGTGGGCGCCCGCGCTGACCCGCGCGCTCGGCGGCCGGGCCGTGCTCCTCACCCTCGACGGGGAGGGGCACGGCGCCTACGACACCGGCGACCCCTGCGTCCGCGCCGCCGTGGACGCCTACCTCCTGCGCGGCCGGACGCCGGCCCCCGGCACGACCTGCGGCCGAGCCCGCTCTCACCGCCTCACACGCGGAGATTTGGCACCTTTTGTGCCTTGATCCGGCCGCCGGTGTGGACTGGTCTAGACCACATGAGGACGAACGGCGGCCGAACCCTGGTGTCCATCGCGGCGATCGCGGCCCTCGGGCTGGCGCTCTGCCCGTCCGCGGCCCCGCCCGCGCGGGCGGGGACCCGCCCCGGCGGCTGCGACCCCGGCGCGCAGCTGTCCCGGATGACGGCTGCCGAGAAGGCCGGCCAGCTCGTCATGGCCGTCACCGAGGACGGGCCGGACGGCATGCCGTCCGACCGGACCCGCCGCGCGATCCAGGAGCTGAAGATCGGCTCGGTCATCACCTCCGAGCCGCGCACGCCGGGCCTCGCCGCCCGCTACGCCGACCGGCTCCAGCGCTGGGCCGCCGGAACGCGGCCGCACCTGCCGCTGCTCGTCTCCGGCGACTTCGAGTTCGGCACCACCCACAACGTCCGCGAGGGCACCACGCCGCTGCCGAACGCGATGGGGCTCGGCGCCGCCCGCGACCCCCGGCTCGCCCGCGAGGCCGCCGCGATCACCGCCGCCGAGGCGCGCGCGATGGGCTTCCACTGGAACTACGCGCCCGTCGCCGACGTCAACACCAACCCCGCCAACCCGATCATCGGCGTCCGCTCGTTCGGGGAGCGGACCGGCCTCGTCGGCGGGCTCGTCGAGGCGCAGGTCCGCGCCTACCGGCGGGCCGGGATGATCGCGACGCCCAAGCACTTCCCCGGGCACGGCGACACCGAGACCGACAGCCACCTCGGGCTGCCGTCCGTCGGCTACGACCGCGCGACCCTCGACCGCGTCCACCTGCCCCCGTTCCGGCGCGCCATCGCGGCCGGCGCCGACGCGATCATGACGGCGCACGTCGTGGTGAAGGCCATCGACCCCGGCCTGCCCGCGACACTGTCGCCCAAGGTGCTGACCGGCCTGCTCCGGGACGAGATGGGCTTCGACGGGCTCATCGTCACCGACGCCATGGACATGGACGCGATCGACGAGAACTGGGGCACCCGCGAGGCCACCGCCATGGCGGTCAAGGCGGGCGCCGACGTCATCATGTCGACCGGCGACTACACCGCGCACGAGGAGGCGGTGGGCGCCCTGCGCGACGCCCTGCGGACCGGCGAGCTGAGCGAGGCGCGGGTGGACGCGTCCGTGCGGCGGGTCCTCGCGCTCAAATGCGCCTACCGGGTGGCCGAGCACCGGTACGCCGACCCGGCCCGCGCGGAGCGGATCTCCGGGAACGCCGCCTTCCGGCGCCGCGCCCTCGCGATGGGCGTCGCCGCCACCACCCTCGTGAAGAACGACGGCGGCGTCCTCCCGTTCGACCCGGCCTCGCCCGAGCGGACGCTGGTCGCCGGCACCGTCCAGACCGGCGAGTTCGCGGACGCGGTCGCCGCCGTCGCGCGCGGCCCGGTCGAGAGCTGGCGGGCCGCGACCACCGACCCGGCCGATGCCGAGATCGCCGAGGCCGTCCGGCGGGCCGCCGGCGCCGACCGGATCCTCGTCGCCACGTTCTCCTCCGGCCCGCTGCCCGCCGGGCAGGCCGGGCTCGTCCGGGCGCTGCGGGCGACGGGCAAGCCGGTCGCCGCCGTCGCGATCGGCCTGCCGTACGACATCGCGTCCTACCCGGACGTCCCCGCCTACATCGCCACCTACGGGACGACCGCGCGGACCCAGCGCGTCGACCGGACCATGCACGAGGCCGCCGCCCGCGTCGTGTTCGGCGCGCGGCCCGGCGGGCGGCTGCCGGTCACGATCAAGGGCCTGTACCCGTACGGGCACGGCCTCCGCTACTAGACGACGCTGCCACTGGACGGCCCGCGCGACTTGCTAGAGGACCTGCTCGACCTTCTTCGGCTCGCGCAGCGCCTCGCCGACCGTGCAGTACCGCTCGTGGACGCGCGCCGCCACGGCCTTCAGGACGTCCTCGGCCTTGTCGTCGCCCTCGGGCAGCTCCACGTCGTAGGTCAGCGTGATCGTGCCCAGCGTGCTCGTCGCGACCTTGTCCGCCTGGACGGTCGCGGCGAGCCGCGCCATCCGGTGCCCGCGCTGCGCGGTCAGCGGCTCGACCGTGACCAGCTCGCAGCCGCCGAGAGCCGCCAGCAGCAGCTCGACCGGCGTGAACACGCCCGCGGTGTCGCCGTCGCCGATCGCGACCTCCGCGCCCCGCGCGTTGACCGCCCGGAAGCCGTCCTCGGTGCGCTCCACCCTGACCTCGGCCATGGGATCCCCTTTGATCGTCCGATATCCGCCAGGTGAACACGGCGGCCCGGCGGGTTCTTCCCGTTGGGCGTTTCCCGGAAGACCACGGGGTATCCGGGCTGGAGGCGGCGCCGCGACCGGGCCGCCGCAGGCCACGGCATCATCGATTCGGGGGACCGATGGGGCACATCAAGACACGTGACGGTACGGAGATCTACTACAAGGACTGGGGGACGGGGCGGCCCGTCGTCTTCATCCACGGCTGGCCGCTGAACGCCGACGCGTGGGACGACCAGATGAAGGCGGTCGCCGACGCCGGCTTCCGCGCCATCGCGCACGACCGGCGCGGCCACGGCCGCTCGTCCCAGCCCTGGCAGGGCTACGACTTCGACACCTTCGCCGACGACCTCAACGACCTGATCGACGCGCTCGGCGTCTGGGACGTCGCCCTGGTGGCGCACTCGATGGGCGGCGGCGAACTGGCCCGCTACATCGGCCGGCACGGCACGAGCCGCGTGTCCAAGGCCGTGCTGCTGTCGGCGATCCCGCCGCTGATGCTGCAGACCGGCGCCAATCCCGAAGGGGTGCCCGCGCAGGCCTTCGAGGACATCAAGAAGGGCATCCTGAACGAGCGGTCGCAGTTCTGGATGGACACGTCCGAGAACTTCTTCAGCGCCAACAGGCCGGGAACCAAGGCCACCCAGGGCAACCGGAACGCGTTCTGGTTCATGGCCATGCAGGAGAGCGTCAAGGCCGGCGTCGACTGCGTCACGGCGTTCTCGGAGACCGACTTCACCGAGGACCTGCGCCGCTTCGACATCCCGACGCTGATCGTGCACGGCGACGACGACCAGATCGTCCCGATCGACGCTACCGCCCGCAAGTCCGTCGAGATCATCCCCGACGCCACCCTGAAGGTGTACGAGGGCGGCTCGCACGGCATCGCGATGGTGCCGGGCGACAAGGAGCGCTTCAACCGCGACCTCATCGCGTTCCTGCGCGGCTGACCCGCCACCGGCTCGGGGCCGCGGTCAGGCCCCGAGCCGCTCCCGCTCCTCGGCGACGATCTGCCGGGCGAGGTCCTGCTGGGAGATGTCGACCGCCTCCGGCGCCTGCTCGGCAAGGTCGCTGCGGCGCGCGTACTCGTCGAACAGCCTGGCCTTGTGCGCCAGGATCTGGAGCATCCGCTCGTCCACGCCGCCGGGCGTCAGCAGCCGGTGCACCTGCACGGTCCGCACCTGGCCCATCCGGTGCGCGCGGGCGATCGCCTGGGTCTCGACCGTCGGCTTCACCTGCGGCTCGCAGATGATCACCACGGACGCCGCCTGGAGGTTGAGCCCGACCCCGCCCGCCTCGATCTGGGCCAGCAGGACGGCGTGCCCCGGCTCGGCGGTGAACGCGTCCACGATCTGCTGCCGCCGCGCCGGCGGCGTGTCGCCCCTGATCGGCCCGCGCGCCGCTCCGCCGAGCGCGTCCCGCACCGCGTCCAGGACGTCGCGGAAGTAGGAGAACACCACGACCTTCAGCTCGTTCTCGGCGGCCTCCCGCACCAGTTCGGTGAGCCGGTCCAGCTTCGCCGACTTGTCCGGGACGGCGTACGCGGCGCGGCGCATCGCCATGAAGTTGCCGTCGAGCACCGCCGCCCGGTAGGCGTCCTCGTCCGCCGCGCTGAACTCCTCCCACTCGTCCACCCGCACGACCTCGGGCAGTTCGACGAGCACGTCCCGCTGGTTGCGGCGCAGGTACACCGGCGCGACCGCCGACCGGAACGCCCGCGCCCCGAGCGCCGCGTCGCTCGACCGGATCTCCCGGGCCAGCTCGGGCCGCAGGTGGGCGACCAGGCTGCGGAACTCCTCCACCCGGTTCTCCATCGGGGTGCCGGTGAGGAACAGGACGCGCTCGGTCCGCCCGCACCAGGCGGCCACGGCCTGCGCCCGCCGGGTCTCGTGGTTCTTGGCGTAGTGGGCCTCGTCCACCACGAACATGCCGAGGCGGACGCCGTCCGGGACGTCGAGGCCGTGGAGCGTCGCGAGCGTCGTCACCGCGATGCCGCCGCCCGCGACCCACGCCTCCAGCGCCGCGGCGCGCCCGGCGCCGTGCAGCGGATGCGCGGCGATCGCGCTGCGCTGCTCGATCTCCCGCACCCAGTTGATCAGGACGCTCGCGGGGCAGGCCACCAGGAAGTGCGCGGCACCCTCCGCCCGCAGGTGCGCGATCGCGGCGATCGCCTGGACCGTCTTACCGAGCCCCATCTCGTCGCCGAGGATCACCCGCCGCTGCACCAGCGCGAACCGCGCCCCGAACGCCTGGTAGCCGCGCAGCGCGACCCGCCGGTGGGCGTCGTCGAGCGGCTGGGCCTTGACCCGCGCCGCCAGGTCGTCCGGCAGGAACCCCTCGGCCGCCTCCCGCTCCGGCCCCGCCGCCGCCAGCTCCGCCAACAGGGTCTGGTAGTCGGACGCGCGCAGCTCGAAGTCGATCCACGCCTCGTCGGGCGAGACATGCGGCCGCAGCAGGTCCACCGACGCCTGCGAGATCAGCAGCCGGGCGCCCTGCGCCTCCCGCAGCGCCTCCGCCAGCTCGCCGACCGCCTCCCGGGCCCGCTCCCGCTTCGCCGGCCGCGCGAACGCCCGCCGCCACCACGACCCGGCTGGCCGCGCGTCGTGCACCAGCGGGCCGAACCGCTCGTCCACGCCGTCGGCGGCGGCCCGCGCCCTCGCCAGCTCCGGCCCCGCGTTGACCAGCCGGTGCAGCGCGACGACCACGGGCGCCATCGCCTCGTCCCGCCGGTCGACGTCGATCCGGACGCTCACCGACCGCTCCGCCGCCTCCGCCAGGCTCCCCGCCGCCGCGTGCAGCTGCTGCGCGGTCTGCGGCCCGATGCCCGGCAGCAGCTGGAGCCGGTACGGGGTCGCCTCCAGGACGTCCGCGACGCTGCCGAACCCCGCCTCCTCCAGAGGCCCGAGCCGCAGCCGCCCGTCCGTGACGTCCTTCAACCGCGCCAGCGGTATCTCCCGCAGCTGCTCCTTCGCCGCCTCGGCCCGCAGCGGCGCCAGCGCGGCATGGACGTCCGCCACGGCCCGCCGGTGATCGGCGACCAGGTCGCGCGCGGCACCCAGCAGCGCCGACCCGTCCCGCAGGACGTCCTTGGCCTCGCCGGTCATGCCACTCCCCACCGCGCCTGCTCGTCCTCGATGATCCGTCCGGGGTCGCCGCCCACGCGCTCGTCGACGCCCGGCGCCACCAGCCGGTGCACCAGCAGGGGACCGGCCCGGCCCTGGAGGCGGCCGATCGCGCGGGCCTCCAGCTCCCGGTCCGGCTGCGGCTCGCAGATGACCACCACGGCCGCGCCCTCCGGAGGCGGCTCGCCGATCCCGGCCGTCGCCACGGCGACCGCCTCCCGGACGGTATCCAGCACCTCCGGGAAGCCGGACAGCACCACGGTCTCCAGGCCGTCCGCGGCCGCCTCCTCGACCAGCCGCCGCAGCCGCCTGAGCTTCGCGGACGTCTTCGGAACGGCGAACGCGGCCCGGCGCATGGCGGCGAAGTCGCCCGACTCGACCGCCTCCCGGTAGGCGGCCCGGTCGGCCCGGCTGAACGCCACGAGCTCGTCCACGCGCACGATATCGGGCAGCTCCCTGAACACGTCCTCCTGCTCCCGGCGCAGGTACACCGGCGCGGCCGCCGCCCGGAACTCCCGCGACCCCAGGACCGCGTCCTCCGGCCGCACCGCCGAGCCGAGCAGCTCCACCAGCGTGCGGAAGCACTCCGCCCGCTCCCGCATCGGCAGCCCGGTGAGGAGGACGGCGTCGTCCACCCGCCCGGCCCAGGAGCCGATCGCCCGCGCACGAGCGGTGCCGGGGTTCTTCACACGGTCAGCCTCGTCCAGCACGAACATCCCTACCGCGACGTCCGGGGAGACGTACAGGTCGGCCAGCGACTCCAAGGGCACGATACCGACGCCGCCCGCATCGGCCCACTTCTTCACGGCCGCGCCCCGGCCGGGCCCGTGCAGCGGATGGGCAGGCAGAGCACTGCACGCCTCCACGTCCCGGACCCACGAGGGCAGGACGCTCATCGGACACGCCACCAGGAAGCGCGTGACGCCCTCCGCCCGCCGATGCGCCATCGCGGCGATCGCCTGGACCGTCCTGCCGAGCCCCATCCCGTCACCCAGGATCGCCCGCCGCCGCTCAAGCACGAACCGCGCCCCGAACACCTGGTAAGCGGCCAGCGGCACGGTCAGATGCGTCTCGTCGAGCGCCTGCCCGGCGACCCGCGCCGCCGCCTCCCGCGGCAGGAACCCCTCCGCGGCCCCGCCCCCGGACGCGAGCCCGGCCACGTCCGCCAGCACGCCCAGATACTCGGCCGTCCGCCGCTCGTAGTCACGCCGCGCCTCGTCACCGGACACCTCGTCCGGCACGACCGCAGCGCCCTCCACGATCTCCGCCAGCTCGGCGACCGCCGCCCGCCGCCTCCGGTACGGCGGCAGGAACCTGCTGCGCCGAGCCTGCCTCAGCAGCAGCGGAACCCTCTCCACGACGGCCTCGGCGCGCGCAACGTCGACATGCACCAGCCAGTGCAGCGCGACCACCAGCGGCTCGACGTCGGGCCGGCCGAGGTCGATGCCTGGATCGGCCGCCCGCCCTGCCGCCTCCGCGAGCCGCTCGGCCGCCGCGTGCAGCCGCTCCGCCGTCACCGGCCCGATGCCCCGCAGCAGCCGGAGCCCCTCGGGCGTCGAGTCGAGGACGTCCACCACCGTGACGAACTCGGCCCCGTGCACCGGCCCCAGCCGGAACGGCCCGTCCGCGAGCCCCTTCAGCCGGGCGACCGGCACGGACCGCAGCCGCTCCCGCGCCGCCTCCCGCCGCAGCGCCCCGACGGCCGCCTCCACCTCGCCCCGCAGCCGCCGCCGCTCGCCCTCCAGCCCGCGCACGGCCCCAAGCAGCGCCTCCCCGTCCCGCAGGACGCGCCTGACATAGTCCCTCATCCCGCCCTCCGCGCCCATAATGCCAGCGGCCGCCACCCCAAACCCCTGGGAAACCGCCGCACCCCGCCCTAGCCTGGAAAGGGCGACACGAGAGGAACGCGGCCGATGCTGGACGACCTGGCGGGCAAGCGCACCGGAGAGCGCATCCGCGTCCTCCGCGAACGCAAGGGCCTGACCCGCCCGACCCTCGCCGGCCTCGTCGGGAAATCCGCGTCCTGGCTCAAGGGCATCGAGACGGGCCGGCGGCTCCCACCCCGGCTGCCCACCCTCGTCAAGCTCGCCGAGGCGCTCGGCACGGGCGACGTTGCCCTGCTCGCCGGCACCGACATGGACCTCGGCGACGCGGCGTCCATCCCGCTCGCGTCGTTCTCTCGTATCCCGCTCGCGGCGATACCCCCAATCCGGGAGGCCGTCCGCGACCCCCTGCTCACCGTCCCCCAGACCCGCGTCGACGTGCCCACGCTGGCGGCGCGCGTTTCTCAAGCCTGGCGCCTGTGGCACGGCTCGCCCACGCACCGGACCGATGTGGGGCGCGTCCTACCGGCCCTCGTCCGTGACGCGCGAGCCGCCGCCCGGACGGCCGAAGGCGGCGACCGCCGGGCGGCCAACGCCGTCCTGGCCGACGTTTACGCGCTCGTCCAGCACGAACTCGTCTGGGCGGCCGAGCCCGAACTGATCTGGGTGGTAGCCGATCGCGGCGTGGCCGCCGCCCACACCGCGGACCGGCCGGTCGCACTGGCCGGAGCCGCCTGGACGCTGGCGATCGTCCAACGCTCGACGGGCGACGTGGAGGGTGCCCTGAGCCTCGTCAACGAAGCGGCCGCCCTCCTCAGGCCCCACCTTGAGGAGGGCCCAGTGGAGCTTCAGGCGATGTACGGGGCGCTTCTCCTGCACGCGGCCACGTCCAGCGCCCGCGACGGCCGCGAAGGCGACGCCCTCCGCCACCTGGACGAAGCGCACGCGACGGCGGAGCGGCTCCCACCCGGCTACCACCACCCGTGGACGCAGTTCGGTACATCGAACGTGGCCGTCCACGCCGTGTCCGTCCGCGCCGACCTGTCGAAGTCGGCGGCCGCCCGCGACCACGCACGGCAGATCGACCCCGACACCATCCCGAGCCGCGAGCGCCGCGCGCGCCTCATGGTGGAGACGGCCCGCACCTACCACCGCCAGCGCGACTACTCGGCCGCCCTCGACTGGCTCGAACGCGCCTACCCCGTCTGCAACGACTCGGTGCACTACTCGCCCCAGGCCCGCCAGATGGCCGCCGACGCCGTCGACCACGGCGGCCCGATGACCGACCGCCGCGCCCGCACGTTCGCCCACCTCCTCGGCCTCCCGGTGTAAGAGCACCGCGCGCCCCGCCGAAGGGGCGCGGACCGCATCCCTCCACCAGCGGGCGCACACCGTACCTCCCGCAGCGCGCCGCACGCCGCATGCTCTCCGTGACACAGCGGCCACACTCAGGGAGGGCAAGTTGCGCACGCCGAAAACCGAGCCGCTCAGGCTCTACGCGTGGGACGTGTGGGGCGGGGACGCGGGGCGGGCCGGGGTGACCGACGACCGCAATGCGGCGATACGGCACGTCCACGAGGGGCTGCGCGACCTGGAGAGCCGCGCCGGAAGGGTGCGGCACGTCGTCCTCGCCCCCGACGGCACCACGGCCTACATCGACCTCCGCACGGTCGGCGAAGCCCGGCGCGACGAGGCCACCGGCAGCATCATCTGGCGCGCCGAGTGACCCCCACCGAGCACCTCGACCGCCTCGGCGAGACCCTCAGAAGTGCGGGCTGGAACACGGTACGGCGCTACGGGGATTCGCCGCGATATGGCCGCGGCCTGGAGGGCGCGGGGCGTCCTCCAGGCCGCGTGCAGCGCCGGTCGGCCTAGATGTCGTAGTAGAGCTCGAACTCGTGGGGGTGGGGGCGGAGGCGGATGGGGTCGATCTCGAACTCGTTCTTCATCGTGATCCAGGTCTCGATGAGGTCCGGGGTGAACACGCCGCCTTCCAGGAGGTAGTCGTGGTCGTCGGCCAGGGCCGCGAGGACCTCGGGGAGGGAGCCGGGGACCTGCGGGATCGCGCGGGCCTCCTCGGGCGGGAGCTCGTAGAGGTCCTTGTCGACCGGCTCCGCCGGCTCGATCTTGTTGCGGATGCCGTCCAGGCCCGCCATGAGCATGGCGGAGAAGGCCAGGTACGGATTGCACGACGGGTCCGGGACGCGGAACTCGACCCGCTTGGCCTTCGGGTTCGAGCCGGTGATCGGGATGCGGATGCAGGCCGAGCGGTTGCGCTGGGAGTAGACCAGGTTGACCGGGGCCTCGTAGCCGGGGACGAGGCGGTGGTAGCTGTTCACCGTCGGGTTCGTGAACGCCAGCAGGGACGGGGCGTGCTTCAGCAGGCCGCCGATGTAGTAGCGGGCGTTGTCGGACAGGCCCGCGTAGCCGACCTCGTCGTAGAAGAGCGGCGCGCCGTCCTTCCAGAGGGACTGGTGGCAGTGCATGCCGGAGCCGTTGTCGCCGAAGATCGGCTTCGGCATGAACGTGACGGTCTTGCCGGCGGCGCGCGCGACGTTCTTGACGATGTACTTGTAGAGCTGGAGCTGGTCGGCGGTCTTCAGCAGCGTGTCGAAGCGGAAGTCGATCTCGGCCTGGCCGGCGGTGCCGACCTCGTGGTGCTGCATCTCGACGTGGATGCCGACGTCCAGGAGCTGCGCCACCATCTCCGAGCGCAGGTCGGTGTAGTGGTCCATCGGCGGGACGGGGAAGTAGCCGCCCTTGTAGGGGGGCTTGGCGCCGAGGTTGCCGCCGGGCTCCTCGCGGCCGGTGTTCCAGGCGCCCTCGACCGAGTCGAGGTAGTAGTAGCCGGCGTTCTGCTTGGTCTCGAAGCGGACGTCGTCGAAGATGTAGAACTCGGCCTCGGGGCCGAAGTAGCAGGTGTCGGCGATGCCGGTGCCGCGCAGGTAGTCCTGCGCCTTCTTCGCCACGTTGCGCGGGTCGCGGCTGTAGGGCTCGCCGGTGAGCGGGTCGTGCACGAAGAAGTTCAGGTTCAGGGTCTTGTGCTGGCGGAACGGGTCGACGACGGCGGTCGTCGGGTCCGGGAGCAGCAGCATGTCCGACTCGTGGATCTCCTGGAAGCCGCGGACGGACGAGCCGTCGAACATCAGCCCCTCGGTGAAGACGCTCTCGCCGAAGCTCTCCACCGGGAACGTGAAGTGCTGCATCTTGCCGGGCAGGTCCACGAACCGGCAGTCGACGAATCGCACACCTTCGTTCCTGATATAGCTCAGGACCTCTTCGGCGCTGGTGAACATCCGGCCTCCTCAGGGCGCGTCTCGGCTCCTTGAAAAGCTAGGGCGGCGCCGTTTCCCGGCCGTGTCTCGTATGTTTCCGCTGTGTTACGCGTCACTCCGGCCCCGGCGGAACGCCTCGGCGGACGGGATAGCGTAGACGCCATGAGCGGTGGTAAGGGGCGGGCGGCCGGGCCCCGGTGGACGCAGACGTGGCTGAGCGGCGCGGGCGCGGCGGGCGCCGACCTCGGCCGGCCCGGCGAGCGGCTCGGGCTGCCGGAGCAGGGCAGCGGCGCCGTCGCGTCCTACGGGCGGCGGCTCCTCGCGCTGTTCCTCGACTGGGGCCTGTCGATGCTGGTCGCGAGCCTGCTGGCGCGCGGGTTCGGCTGGGAGCCGGCCGAGCGCAGCCTGTGGACGCTGGCGATCTTCGGGCTGCAGGCGTGGGTGCTCACCGCGTTCCTCGGCATCACGATCGGCAAGCGGATCGCGGGCATCCGCGTCGTGCGGCTGGACGGGCGGCCCGTCGGGTTCGGCTTCGGCCTGGCCCGGGCGGCGCTGCTCCTGCTGGTGCTGCCCGCGCTGTTCTGGGACCGCGACTACCGGGGCCTGCACGACCGCGCGAGCAACACGGTCGTCGTGAACCTCTAGCCGCAGACGCGAAGAGCGCCCCCGCGGGGACGCTCTTCGAGACTGCGGTTCAGCGCGTCTTGGGCTTCGGGCCCTTGGGCATCTTCACGCCCTTCGGGATCGGGCCCTTCGGCATCTGCATCGACCGGGGGAGCGCCTGGAGCCGGTCGTTCAGCTCCGCGACCTGCCCCTTGGTGAGGTTGCGGGGCAGCTTCATCAGGTGGCGCTGCAGCTTGTCGACCGGGATCTGGCCCTCGTCGTCCCCGACCTGCACGTCGTAGATCGGCACCTGCTGGGCGGCGCGGGAGATGCGCTTCTTCTCGGCGCCGAGCAGCGGGCCGACGCGGTTGCGCGGGCCCTCCGACACGAGGATCACGCCCGGACGGCCGACCGCGCGGTGCACCATGTCGAGGTTGCGGTTGCCGCTCACCGCCTCGGTGACCGACCAGTTGCCGCGCATGTTCTTCAGGATCGCGGCCGCCGCGCCCGGCTGCCCCGCGATCACCTTGTACTGGGCGCGCTGCGCCAGCTGGCCGAAGACGATCATGCCGACGGCGAGCGCCGCCAGCACGGCCAGCGGGATGAAGAACCACAGTTGGCCGACGAGCAGCCCGACGACGATGACGACGACCAGGGTCCCGATCGCCGAGGCGAACACGATCGGCAGCGCCTTCGGGTCGGCCTGGCGGAGCACCTGGGCGACCATGCGGATCTGCTTGAGGCGGCCCGGACGCTCCTGGGCCCCGTCCGTGGGCTTTTTCGACATGAATACAAGGATAGTCGGGTCAGTCGGCTGACCCGACAACCCCCGCTAGGCGCGCGCCTCGACCGCCTGCCGGTACAGGCGCCCGGCGCGGTAGCTGGACCGGACGAGCGGCCCGGACATGACGCCCGCGTACCCGATCTCCTCGGCCTCCGCCGACAGCTCCACGAACTCCTCCGGCTTCACCCACCGCTCCACCGGGTGGTGGCGGGGGCTCGGCCGCAGGTACTGGGTGATCGTGATGAGCTCGCAGCCCGCCTCGTGCAGGTCGCGCAGCGCCTGCGAGACCTCCTCGCGGGTCTCGCCCATGCCGAGGATCAGGTTCGACTTGGTGACGAGGCCGTCCTCGCGGGCCCTGGTGATGACCTCCAGGGACCGCTCGTACCGGAACCCGGGCCGGATCCGCTTGAAGATCCGCGGGACGGTCTCCACGTTGTGCGCCAGCACCTCGGGCCGGGTCGAGAACACCTCGGCGAGCTGCTCGGGCACGGCGTTGAAGTCGGGGATGAGCAGCTCCACACCGCAGCCGGGGACCGCCGCGTGGATCTGCCGGACGGTCTCGGCGTACAGCCAGGCGCCGCCGTCCTCGAGGTCGTCGCGGGCGACGCCGGTGACGGTCGCGTACTTCAGCCCCATCGTCGCGACGGACTCGGCGACGCGGCGCGGCTCGTCGCGGTCGAGGGCCTTCGGCTTGCCGGTGTCGATCTGGCAGAAGTCGCAGCGCCGGGTGCACTGGTCGCCGCCGATGAGGAAGGTGGCCTCGCGGTCCTCCCAGCATTCGAAGATGTTGGGACAGCCAGCCTCCTGGCACACCGTGTGCAGGCCCTCGGACTTCACCAGGCCGATCAGCTCGCGGTACTGCGGGCCCATCTTCAGCCGGGTCTTGATCCACTCTGGCTTGCGCTCGATCGGGGTCTGGCTGTTGCGCGCCTCGACGCGCAGGAGCTTGCGTCCCTCGGGTGTCACCGTCGTCACGCGTCCCAGCCTACGTCCCGATCTCCGGTGGCGGCACCTCGGCCGATGCGGCCTCGATGGCGTATCGGAGCGATCTCGAACGCATGACAGTACCCCGGTCGGCTAGCCGATTCGCGTGTTTCGGCCATGGTCGACAGCGGTTCTCTCTAGGGTGACTCCCTGTCGTCACGCAACAGCGTTAGCAGGAGGACCGCAGTGGGTCTGGCAATGTCGTACCTCAGGGTGCCGCCGGTGCTGGAGGGGGAGCCGGATCCCGGCCGCGTCGCCCGCCACATCTTCGGTGCCCCCGACTGGCGCCGCCGCGGCGCGCCGGGACTGTTCGAGCTGGGCTGGGCGTGGCAGGCGGTGCACTACCTCGTCACCGGCGACCCGTGGGACGGGCGGCAGCCCGAGGCGGACGTCGTGTGCGGCGGCCGGCTGCTCACCGAGGACGGCGCCGACGAACTCGGCATGGACGTGATCTTCCTCGCGCCGGACCGGGTCAAGCCCACCGCCGACCACCTCGCCGCGACGCCGTTCGCGAAGGTCGCCGGACGGTTCGACCCCGCGGCGATGGCGAAGGCCGGGGTGCAGGACGCGGGCAGGCTCGACGGCGCCGCCCGCGACAAGATGCTGAAGCCCGCCTACGAGGGCCTGACGCGGTTCTTCGCGGCGGCGGCCGCCGAGGGCCAGGCCGTCTACAAGGTCATGGCCTGATCCGCTGACACGCCCAGCTGCGCCGTGGTGCGGTGGAACGTCTCCGCCGCGCCGAGCGCCGCTGCGAGGTGCCGCTCGACCAGCGGCACGACCTCCGCGACCGTGACCTCCCGATCGAGCTCCCGGCTGAGGTTGGTCGACCCGACGTCCCGGATCCCGCAGGGGACGATCTTGTCGAACCAGCCCATGTCGTTGTCGCAGTTCAGCATGAAGCCGTGCATCGCCACGCCGCGCGCCACCCGGATCCCGATGGAGCCGATCTTGCGGTCGGGCGCGCCCGGCACCCACAGCCCGCTGCGCCCCTCCACGGTCGTCGTCGCCAGCCCGAGCTCGGCGCAGACGTCCATCATCATGCGCTCCAGCAGCCGCACGTAGCCGACGACGTCGACGGGGTCGGGCAGCCGGACGATCGGGTAGCCGGTGAGCTGCCCCGGCCCGTGCCAGGTGATCTTGCCGCCGCGGTCGACGTCGACCACCGGGGCGCCGGGGTCGCCGAACGGCCGGTCGAGCGCCTCGGTGCGCTTGCCCGCCGTGTAGACCGCCCGGTGCTCCAGCAGCAGGACGGTGTCGGGGATCGCGTCGTCCACCCGCAGCGCGTGGGTGCGTTTCTGCAGCTCCCA
The DNA here is from genome assembly GCF_013364275.1 of Actinomadura sp. NAK00032. NCBI lineage: Bacteria > Bacillati > Actinomycetota > Actinomycetes > Streptosporangiales > Thermomonosporaceae > Actinomadura > Actinomadura sp. NAK00032. The sequence goes on from NZ_CP054932.1 coordinate 3,125,125, forward strand.
GCCCGCCTCGTAGGGGACGGCCGCCTCGCCGAACCCCGCGTGCACCACCACCAGCTCGCCTGCGTCCACATCGCTCACCCGGCCAGCTTATGCCGCGGGCGGACGCGATCGCTCCTCAGAGGGCGGCGAGCAGCCGCGGCTCCAGCCGCGTCTCCTTCGCCTTGCCGGGCCCGTCCGGTTCGACGCGGTAGGCGCCCGCGTCCTGCCGGTAGGAGACGGCCTGGACGAACTCGGTGCCGACGTAGTGCAGGGCCACCGACTCGTCGGCCGCGTACCCGCCCGGCAGCGTCCCCTCGCCGACGAGCTGCTGCAGCAGGGGCCGGCGCTGCGGCTCGCTGTCGTAGTGCACCCCGCACGAGAACGGCAGCAGGCCGAGGCCGTCGGTCATCGGCGCGAGCTGCGGCCCGAACGAGTCGGTGTTGCCGCCGACGTGCCAGCACAGCGCGCCCGCGCTCTGCCCGGACAGCACGACGCCCTCCTGCCACGCCTCCCGCATGATCTCGTCGAGCCCGTGCAGCCGCCACAGCGCCAGCAGGTTCGCGACGCTGCCGCCGCCCACGTAGACGAGGTCCTGGGTGAGCAGGTGCGCCCGCATGTCGGCGACGTTGGGCATCGGGAACAGCGCCAGGTGGCTGACCTCGGCGTCCAGGGCGGAGAACGCGGCGTAGGAGCGCGCGACGTACTGCGGCGCGTCCCCCATCGCGGTCGTGACGACGCAGACGCGGGGCCGGTCCTGCCCGGTCAGGTCGAACGCGTAGCGCAGCAGCGGGCTGGGCGCGAGCCCGTCCCGGCCGTCCGGCACGAAGGTGCCCCCGCCGATCGCGAGGATGTGCGGCTGTCCGTCAGTGCTCATTCACTCTCCTCTTGAGCCGAGCTGTCCCGATGTCACCGTATGACTACCGAATGGGGTCGGCCGGGACTTTGACGAATCTTGGGACTCACAGGACGGCGGCGAGGGCCTCGTCCACGTGCTCGTGCGCGAACCGGAACCCCGCCCCGGCGAGCCGCCGGGGCAGCACCCGCTGGCTGACCAGCGGCCCCTCGTCGGCGAACCCGCGCAGCGCCGCCCGCAGCGCGAACCGCGGCACCGCCAGCCGCGCCGGCCGGTGCAGGACGCTGCCGAGCGCCCGCGTGTAGGCCGCGTTCGTCACCGGGTTCGGCGCGGTCAGGTTGACCGGCCCCTCGATCTCCCGGTCGATCAGGAACCGCAGCGCCGCGACCTGGTCGGCGAGGGAGATCCAGCTCGTCCACTGCCGGCCGTCGCCGAGCGTGCCGCCGAGCCCCAGCCGGAACAGCGGCAGCGTCCGCCCGAGGATGCCGCCCTCGCGGGCCAGCACGACCCCGGTGCGCGGCAGCACGACCCGGACGCCCGCCTCCCGCGCCGGGTCGGCCGCGGCCTCCCAGTCGCGGACGAGGTCGGCGAGGAAGCCCGCCCCGGCGGGGGACTCCTCGTCCACCTCCCGGTCGCCGGTGTCGCCGTAGTAGCCGATCGCCGACCCGCACACCAGCACCCGGGGCCGCGGGTTCGCCGCCGCGATCCCCTCCGCGAGCGTCCGGGTGCCGGCCAGCCGGCTGTCCCGGATCTTGCGCTTGTACGCCTTCGTCCACGGCCGGTCGCCGACCCCGGCGCCCGCCAGGTGCACGACCGCGTCCGCGCCCTCCAGGGAGTCCTTCTCGACGCATCCGTCCGCCGGTGACCAGCGCGCCTCGTCGTCGCGCGCCGGCTCCCGCCGGACCAGCCGGACGACGTCGTGGCCGTCCTCCCGCAGTGACTGCACCAGCGCCGAGCCGATGAGGCCCGACGAGCCCGTGACGGTGACCCTCATGCACCCACCCTAGGCGGACGATGCCACCGATCGGTGAGATTCTCACCCCGGTCCCGCGTTTCCCCGGACACGCCGAAGCCCCGCCGGCCGAACGGCACAGCGGGGCTCCAAGCACGCAGGACTTCGTCGGTTATCTCTGCCCGACTCCGTCGGTCAGAGACCGAGTGCCTTGCGGGGGGCGACCCCCCGCGCCCCCCGACTCACTGCCTCGGTCTCTGCCCGACTCCGTCGGTCAGAGACCGAGGTCGGCGTCGAAGTTGCCCTCCTCCAGGCGGTGCTTGATCGTGGCGAGGAAGCGGGCGGCGTCCGCGCCGTCGATCAGGCGGTGGTCGTAGGTCAGCGCCAGGTAGACCATCGACCGGACCGCGATGACCTCGCCCAGCTGCGGGTCGTCGATGACGGCGGGGCGCTTCACCACGGCGCCGGTGCCGAGCATGCCGACCTGCGGCTGGTTGAGGATCGGGGTGTCGAACAGCGCGCCGCGGCTGCCGGTGTTGGTCAGCGTGAAGGTGCCGCCGGCCAGCTCGTCCGGGCTGACGTTGCCGGCGCGGGTGCGCTCGGCGAGGTCGGCGATCCGCTGCGCGAGGCCGCCCAGGTTCAGCTGCCCGGCGTTGTGCACGACCGGGACCATCAGGCCGCGCTCCTGCACGTCCACCGCGATGCCGAGGTTCTCGACGTCGTGGTAGGTGACCTCGTTGGTCTCGCTGTTGATGACCGCGTTCAGCTTCGGGTGCGCCTTGAGCGCCTCGACCGCCGCCTGCGCGAAGAACGGCAGGAACGACAGCTTGACGCCCTCGCGGGCCTCGAAGTCGGCCTTCGCCTGCTCGCGCAGCCGCGCGATCCGCGTGACGTCCACCTCGACCACGGTGGTGAGCTGCGCGGACACCTGCAGCGACTCGACCATGCGGCGGGCGATCGTCTGCCGCATCCGCGACATCTTCTCGGTGCGGCCGCGCAGCGCGAGCTGCTCGGCCGGGGCGCCCGCGGGGGCGGGCGCGGCGTGCCGGCCGGCCGGCACCTGGGCCGGCGCGGCGGGGGCGGCCGGGGCGGCGGGCGCGGCCTGCTGCCGGGCGGCGGCCTCCTGCGCGGCGCGGGCGGCCTCCAGGACGTCCTGCTTGCGGATCCGGCCGCCGACGCCGGTGCCCTTCACCGTGCCGAGGTCGACGCCGTGCTCGGCGGCGAGCTTGCGCACCAGCGGCGTCACGTACGGGCCCTCGCCGGACGGGGCCGCCGGCTGGGCCTGGGCGGCCGGGGCCGGCTCGGGCGCCTGCGGGGCCGGCTGCTGCGGCGCCTGCTGCGGGGCGGGCGCGGGCGGGGCCGGCGGCGCGGGCGGCGCCGGGGCCTGCTGCTGCGCGGGCGGCGGCCACGCGGCGGGCGGCGGGCCCTGCGGCGCCGGCGGCTGGGGGGCCTCCTGCCGCGGCGGCTCCGGCGCGGCCGGGGCCTGCTGCTCGGCGTCGGCCGGGGCGCCGCCGCCGGACGGCGCCTCGCCCTCGTCGCCGATGACCGCCAGTTCGGCGCCGACCTCGACGGTCTCGTCCTCGGCGACGGTGATGCTGGTCAGGATGCCCGAGGCGGGCGAGGGGATCTCGGTGTCCACCTTGTCGGTGGACACCTCGAGGAGCGGCTCGTCGGTCTCGACGCGCTCGCCCTCCTTCTTGAGCCAGCGGGTGACGGTGCCCTCGGTGACGCTCTCGCCGAGCTGGGGCATGGTGACGGAGACCGGCATGTCTCAGGGACTCCTTCGTATTACTTGTGCGGCGTTCAGCCGTGCACGTGCAGTGGTTTGCCGGCGAGGGCGAGATGTGCCTCGCCGACCGCCTCGGACTGGGTCGGGTGGGGATGGATCAGCTGGGCGACCTCGCTCGGGAGGGCCTCCCAGTTGTAGATGAGCTGGCCCTCCGCGATGAGCTCGCCGACGCGCGCGCCGACCATGTGGATGCCGAGGACGGGGCCGTCCACGGCGGCGATCACCTTGACCTCGCCCTGCGTCCCCAGGATCTTGCTCTTGGGGTTGCCGGCCAGGTCGTAGACGACCTCCTTGATCTGGTGCCCGCGCTCGCGCGCCACCGCGGACGTGATGCCGACCGAGGCCACCTCGGGGTCGGAGTAGGTGATGCGGGGCACGCCGTCGTAGTCGATCGGCGGCGGGGTGAGCCCGCTCAGCCGCTCGGCGACGAGGATGCCCTCGGCGAAGCCGACGTGGGCCAGCTGCGGGGTGGGGATCAGGTCGCCCACCGCGGAGATCGTGGGCACGTTCGTCCGGCAGTACTCGTCGACCTTGACGAACCCGCGCTCGGTCTCGACGCCGGCCTCGGCCAGCCCGATGCCGTCGGAGATCGGGCCGCGGCCGACCGCGACGAGCAGCAGCTCGGCGTCGACGGTCTTGCCGCCTTCGAGGGTGACGGAGACGCCGCCCTGCGTCGGCTTGGCGCTCTCGAACCGGGTGCCGGTCTCGAACTTGATGCCGCGCTTGCGGAACGCGCGCTCCAGCCGTTTGGAGCTGGACTCCTCCTCCAGCGGGAGCAGGTGCGGCAGCGCCTCCACGATCGTGACCTCGGCGCCGAACGAGCGCCACACGCTCGCGAACTCGACGCCGATCACGCCGCCGCCGAGGATGACGACGGACGCGGGCACGTGCTCCAGCCGCAGCGCGTGGTCGCTGGAGATGACGCGCTCGCCGTCGATCTCCAGGCCGGGCAGGCTCTTGGGCTGCGAGCCGGTGCCGAGGACGATGTGCCCGCCCTCGATCACGCTGGTCTCCCCGCCGGGCGCGGTGACCTCGACGGTGGTCGGGCCGGTGAGCCGGCCGGTGCCGTGCACGACCTCGATGCCCCGGGTCTTGATCAGCCCGGTGAGGCCCTTGACGGTCGTCGAGACGACCTTGTCCTTGTAGGCGTTCACACCGGCCACGTCGATGCCCTCGAACGTGGTCTTGACGCCGAACTTCGCCGCGTCCCGCGCGTGGTCCGCCACCTCGGCCGCGTGCAGCAGCGCCTTGGTGGGGATGCATCCGCGGTTGAGGCACGTCCCGCCGAGGGACTCGTCCCGCTCGATGAGTGCGACCGACCTGCCGAGCTCGGCGGCGCGCAGCGCGCACGCGTAACCGCCGCTGCCGGCGCCTAGGACGACGATGTCGAAGGTGCCGCTGTTGGCCACTGGACGCTCCATTTCCCCTGTCGCGGCGCCCGCGTGGACCGGGGCGCCCGTAGTGGTAGGGCGGGGCGGGGAGCACCGCGGGCGGGCCCCCGCCGCCATGAGAAACCTATTCTGTTCTCCGCAAGGTCACAGCGGCGGGGTTCGCTACAGAATTCCCGCGGCGACGTCCTCGGCGAGCTGGACCAGCGTGCGGGCCGCCGCGCCGGTGCCGCCCTTCGGGGTGTAGCCGTACGCCTCGCCCTTGTTGAAGGACGGTCCGGCGATGTCGAGGTGCGCCCACTTGACGCCGTCCGGCACGAACTCCTTCAGGAACGTCCCGGCGACGAGCATGCCGCCCCAGCGCTCGCCGCTGATGTTGGCGATGTCGGCGACCGCCGAGTCCAGGCCCTTGCGCAGCTCGGCCGGCAGCGGCATGCCCCAGGACGGCTCGCCCGCGCGCTCGGCCGCCGCCACGACCTTCTCGCGGACGTCGTCGTCGTTGGCCATGACGCCGGTGGTGCGGGTGCCGAGCGCGACGAGCTGCGCGCCGGTCAGCGTGGCGACGTCCACGATGAGGTCGGGGGAGTCCTCGCCGGCGCGGACGATGGCGTCGGCCATGACCAGGCGGCCCTCGGCGTCGGTGTTGAGGACCTCCACGGTCTTGCCGCCGTACATGCGCAGCACGTCGGACGGGCGCTGCGCGGTGCCGCTCGGCATGTTCTCGGCGATGGCGAGGTAGCCGACGACGTTGACCTTCGGGCCGAGCTTGGCGATGGCGTCGAGCGCGCCGAGCACCGCCGCGGCGCCGCCCATGTCGGACTTCATCCAGTCCATCGCCTCGGTGGGCTTGAGGGACAGGCCGCCGGAGTCGAACGTGATGCCCTTGCCGACCAGCGCGAGCGTCCGGGACGCCTCGGCGTGGGTGTAGGCGAGCCGGACGAGCCGCGGCGGGTTCACCGAGCCCTGCCCGACGCCGGCGATGCCGCCGTAGCCGCCCTCCACGAGGGCCTTCTCGTCCAGCACCTCGATCGCGAGCCCGGACTCGGCGGCGACGCGGCCCGCCTCGGCGGCGAGGTCCTCGGGCGTCAGGTGCGAGGGCGGGGTGTTGACCAGGTCGCGGACGAGCTTCACCGACGCGGCGAGGGTGCGGGCGCGGGCGACGGCGGCCTCCTCGGCAGCGGGCGCCGCGAGCCGGATCTCCTCGACGGGGGCCTTGCGGTCGCCGCCGGTGCGGAAGGTGTCGAAGGAGTAGGCGCCGAGCAGCGCGCCGAGCGCGACCGCCTCGACGGCCTCGGCGGACGCCGCGGGCAGCGCCACGGCGACCCGGGCCGTGCCCGCGAGGGACCGGACGGCGGCGCCGGCGGCGCGGCGCAGGTCCTCGGCGGAGGGGTCCTCGCCGAGCCCGGCGGCGACGACGACCTTGGCGGTGACGGCGCCGAGCGTCGGCAGCCTGGTGATCTCACCGGCCTTGCCGGTGGCGCCGAGCGCGCCGAGCGCGTCCGCGAGGCGGCCGTCCATGGCGCGGTCGAGGTCTTCCGCCCCGGCCGGCGCGGCGCCCGCCCCGGCTGGAGTGACGCCGATCACGATCGCGTCGGTGTCAAGACTGGCCAGGGCTGCGCTGTCAAGGCTGATGCTCGTCACGTAGCACGATGGTAGTCCTCCCGGTGACCGCTTTCGTCCTTTTGGATCAAGCATTGCCCGGCCCGGAGACGGTCCCGGCGCGCCCGCGGCCGTCCCGGCCGCGCGTCACGGCCGGGCGGCGAGGACGACCAGCGCGGCCGTCGCGGCGAGCTCGACGAGGGCGCCGAGGACGTCGCCGGTCACGCCGCCCAGCCGCCGGACGGCGTGCCGGAGCATCAGCAGCGCGGCGGCCAGCGCGGCGAGCACCGCGAGCCCGGCCTGGACGGCGGCGCCGACCCCGCCGGCGGCCGCTCCGGCGCCCGTGGCGGCGGCGAGGACCACCGCCGTGACCGGCAGCACCGCGCGCGTGCCGACCGTCCCCGCGACCAGCGCGCCCAGGCCGCCGGGACGCGCGGACGGAACGCCGCTCCGGCAGGCCCACGGGAGCGCCAGCCGCCCGGCGACCGCCGCGACGAGCGCGGCGACGGCCGGATGCGGCGCCGAGGCCAGCGCCGCGACCTGGGCCAGGACGGTCAGCAGCAGCGTGACCACGCCGAACGGGCCGATGTCCGAGCGCTTCATGATGGTCAGGGCCTCGGCGGCGGGACGGCCGCTGCCAAGCCCGTCCGCGAGGTCGGCCAGGCCGTCCAGGTGCAGCGCCCGGGTCATCGCCGCCGTCGCGGCCACCGCGAGCACCGCCGCCAGGAGGCCGGGCAGGCCGAGCGCGCCGCCCGCGAGCAGGACGAGCGCGGCGGCGCCGCCGGTGAGCAGACCGGCGGCCGGGGCCAGCAGCATGGCGGCGCGCGCGGTGCCGCGGTCGACCCGCGCCCGGCCCAGCGGGACGACGGTCAGCAGCGTCACCGCCAGCCGCAGCCCCTCGATCACGGCAGCTCCATGACGCGTCCCGCGACCACCAGGGCGGCCTCCTCCGACTCGGCCGCGAGCCGCTGGTTGGCCAGCCCGAGCAGGTCCCGGAACGCCCGCCCGGACGGCGTCGTCGGCACCAGGGACAGCCCGACCTCGTCGCTGACCGCGACCACCCGCGCCGCCGTGCCGCGCCACGCCTCGACCAGCTCGTCGAGGCGGGGCAGCGCCCGCGACGGGTCGTCCCAGGCGGCGGACTCGTCCATCGCGGCGGCCAGCCAGGTGCCGATGCCGTCCACCAGGACCGCGCCCGTCGCGGACGCCAGGACGTCCGCCAGGGCCGTCGTCTCGGCGGTGCGCCACCAGGCCGGGCGGCGCCGCCGGTGCGCCGCGACCCGCTCGGCCCACGCGGGGTCGTCGTCGCGGACGGGGCCGGTCGCGACGTAGAGGACGTCCGGGCACGCGGCCAGCCGCAGCTCCGCCTCGGCCGACTTCCCCGACCGGCTCCCGCCGAGCAGCAGGGTGCGGAACGGGCCGTCCCCGGGCCGGTTCCAGAAGGCCATGCGGCGCTCCAGCTCGGCGGGGGAGGGCAGCCGGTGGTCCACGTGGACGGCGGCGACCTCGGTCGCGGCCGTCACCGCTCCGACGCGCCGCAGGCGGCCGAGGTGCTCGGGGGAGCCCGCGAGGTCGAGCAGGACGGCGTCGTACCGCACCCCCGGGGCCGGTTCCGGCCGCGCCCCCGGGCCCGCCGCCACCAGGACGCGCCCGCCGCCGGGGGAGCGGACCTCGTGGCCGCCGGGCACCTCCGTGCGCGGCAGGTCGTCCAGCGGTACGCCGTCGGCGAGGCCGCCGAGCGGCTCGTGCCGGACGCCGGCGGCGCGCAGCCGGTTGCAGGACGCGCACCGGCAGCCGGGCGCGGGCCAGCCCTGGGCAGCGGCGATGCCGCGAAGCTCGATGTTCATACCGGTCGGAACTCTACGGTTACGCTCCCCGGGAAGGATCACCTCGCCCCCGACAGGAGGAGCCCGGTGGGCAACCCCCCGAACAATCCCTGGCCGCCCCAGCCGGGGCAGCCCGGCCCTGGTGGCGGGCCGCCCTACGGCCCGCCTCCCGTCCCGCCGCCGGGCGGGCCCCCGCCCGGCATGCCCGGCGGCTACGGCCCGCCTCCCGGCACGCCCTACGGCCCGCCCCACGGGCCGCCCGGTCCGCCTCCGCCCGGACGGAAAGGCGCCGGCGGGCCGGTGCTCGCGCTGCTCGGCGGCGGCCTCGTCGTCGTGCTGATCATCGTGGCGGCGGTCGTGCTCGTCCTCCAGAGCGGCGACGATGACGGCGGCGGCGATGGCGGCGGCGACGTCCAGCTGCGGGTCGGCAAGATCGCCGGAGGCGCGGAGGCGATGCCCCAGGCCGACGGCAGCCTCGTCATGTCCAGGCCCGGCGTCGCCGCCCCGGTCGTCGACATCTACGAGGACTTCGCGTGCCCGCCCTGCGGCGCGTTCGACAGCAAGCACGACCCGATGCTGAAGCAGCTCGTGGTCGCGGGACGCGCCAAGGTCGTCTTCCACCCGATGCTGATCTTCGGTGCGAGCACCCAGCCGGCGCACGACAACTCGCTGCGCGCCGCGTCCGCCCTGCGCTGCGTCGGCGACGGCGCGCACTGGCTCTCCTACCAGGACGCCCTCTACGCCAACCAGCCCGAGAGCGAGAGCTCCACGGGCTACACCACGGACCAGCTGCTCTCCCTGGCCGAGCCCCTCGGGCTGACGGGGGACGACTTCACCTCCTGCGTGAAGAGCCAGCGCTACGCGGGCAGCGTGAAGACGGTCAGCCAGGGCTACATATCGTCCGGGATCCAGGGCACGCCGACGGTGCGGGTGAACGGGCGCAAGCTCGACACGTCCGACACCGCGAGCCCCGAGGCGCTGCGCCGCGCCATCGAAGCCGCCGCGTGACCGGCTAGTCTCACCCGCGACGAGGGAGGTCGACGCGATGGCGTGGAGCTGGCGTTTGGAGCGGGCCGACGGGCGCGCGATCGGCATGTCGGAGGAGACCTTCTCCACCCAGGCGGACGCGGAGAGCTGGCTGGGGGAGAACTGGCGCGGCCTGCGCGCCGACGAGGTGGACAAGGTCGTCCTGCTGGACGGCGAGACGCTCGTGTACGAGATGAGCCTGCAGGACCCCGAGTGAGGCGTGGGGCCGCGGAGCCGGCGGCTCCGCGGCCCCGTCAGCGTCCGGCCGGAGGCGTGCGCCCCGCGGTCAGGGGCGCTTGCGCGGGCTGGCGGTCTTGGCCGGGTCGCGGATGACGGCCGAGCCGAGCACGTCGTCGATCCGCTTCAGCACGTCGGCGTCCAGCTTCACCCCCGCGGCCTTCACGTTGTCGGTGACCTGCTCGGGACGGGTCGCGCCCACGATCGCCGCCGACACGTTCGGGTTCTGCAGCGTCCAGGCGATCGCCAGCTGCGCCATCGACAGCCCGAGGCCGTCGGCGATGGGCCGCAGCTCCTGCACGCGGGTCAGCAGGTCGTCGTTCAGGTAGCGCTTGATCATGTCCGCGCCGCCCTTGTCGTCGGTGGCGCGCGACCCCTCCGGCAGCGGCTGGCCCGGCTTGTACTTGCCGGTCAGCACGCCCTGCGCGATCGGCGACCAGACGATCTGGCCGACCCCCTCGCGCTCGCACAGCGGGACGACCTCCTCCTCGATGACCCGCCACAGCATCGAGTACTGCGGCTGGCTCGAGACGATCCGGTCGAAGCCCATCTCGTCGGCGATCTTGAGGGCGCGCTCGATCTCCTCGGCCCGCCACTCCGACACGCCGACGTACAGCACCTTGCCCTGCCGGACGAGGTCGTCGAACGCGCGCAGGGTCTCCTCCAGCGGCGTCTCGTAGTCGAACCGGTGGGCCTGGTACAGGTCCACGTAGTCGGTGCCGAGCCGGCCCAGGGAGGCGTGGATCGACTCGAAGATGTGCTTGCGGGACAGGCCCCGGTCGTTCACGCCGGGCCCGGTCGGCCAGTAGACCTTGGTGAAGATCTCCAGGCCTTCGCGGCGCTGCCCCTTGAGCGCGCGGCCGAGGACCTCCTCGGCGCGCGTGCCGGCGTAGACGTCGGCGGTGTCGAAGGTGGTGATCCCCTCGTCGAGGGCGGTCCGCACGCACGCGCGGGCGGCGTCCTCCTCGACCTGGGAGCCGTGGGTGAGCCAGTTGCCGTACGCGATCTCGCTGATCTTCAGACCGCTCCGGCCCAGGTTTCGGAACTCCATGGCTCCGACCCTAGCCCGCGGATGATCGCCGGGCCCGGGGTCAGACCTTCTCCTTCTCGCCGATCCGCACCTGCGGGTTCGGGACCCGCAGCCGGCGGATCTGCATGGCGCGCATGGCGGCGTACAGCCCGACGCCCTTGGCGTCCTCCTCGGGGAAGCGCTCGGCGGCCAGCCGCTTGATGCCGCGGCTCAGCCAGAAGCCCTCGCCGAACACGACGATCAGCAGCAGCGGCGGCGCGAACAGCACCAGCAGCCGGGCGGCCGGGATCGGCAGCATGCTCAGCAGCACCATGGCGAACATGGCGTACATCAGGTACGAGCCGAAGGTGCGGCGGGAGTCCACATAGTTGCGGGCCATCCGCCGCACGGGGCCCTTGTCCCGCTTGAGCAGGTGCTTCTCGTCGCCTTGGGCCATGCCCTGGCGCGCCTTGACACGCTCGTCCGCCAGCTGGGCGCGGCGCCGCTTGTAGGCCTCCTTGCCGGTGGCCGGTGCGGTGATCGGCTGGCGGCGGCGCTTTTCGGCGTCCTTCCGCTTCGGGGTGGGACGGCCCTTGCCTCCCGGCTTTACTACCTGAGGAGGATTCGCCGGGGGCTCCGGGGTACGACGCTTGAACACGGGATCAGACTACCGGCTGCGAACATCGTGGCTGCCTCGCGCGTTAACGCGTAGGGTGATAAGAACCCCAGCAGTGGTCATTGAGCCCAGTTCACGACTGAGGCGACAGCACGAAGGGACCGGCGCCGCGCGATGAGCGTGATGAAGCGAATGTCGATGATCTTCAAGTCCAAGGCGAACAAAGCCCTGGACCGCATGGAAGATCCTCGGGAGACCCTCGATTACTCCTACCAGCGTCAGCTGGAGATGCTGCAGAAGGTTCGTCGCGGGGTCGCCGACGTCGCCACCTCGCGCAAGCGTCTCGAACTGCAGATCAACCAGCTGGAGCAGCAGCAGAGCAAGCTGACCGACCAGGGCAAGAAGGCGCTGCAGGTGGGCCGCGAGGACCTCGCCCGCGAGGCGCTGACCCGCCGGGCCGGCCTGGAGAGCCAGCTGAACGACCTGCGCGGCCAGTACCAGCAGCTCCAGGGCGAGGAGGAGAAGCTCACGCTCGCGTCCCAGCGGCTGCAGGCCAAGGTCGACTCCTTCCGCACCCGCAAGGAGACGATCAAGGCGACCTACACGGCCGCCGAGGCGCAGACGAAGATCAACGAGGCGTTCTCCGGCATCTCCGAGGAGATGGGCGACGTCGGCCTGGCGATCCAGCGCGCCGAGGAGAAGACCGACACGATGAAGGCCCGCGCCGGCGCGATCGACGAGCTGCTGGCCTCCGGCGCCCTGGAGGACTTCTCCGGTCCGAAGGACGACATCCAGGCCGAGCTCGACCGGATGGGCTCCGGTCCCGGCGTCGACCTGGAGCTGGAGCAGCTGAAGGCCGAGCTCGGCCAGGGCCCCGCGCCCAAGCAGCTGAACCAGGGCACGCCGAACGCGCAGCCGCAACAGCAGCAGCAGGACACCCCCCAGCAGGCCCCGTGGCCGAACAACCCCGGGGGTGCCCAGTGATCGTCCGCCTCATGGGCGAGGGCCAGCTGGACGTGGCCGACGAGGACCTGTCCTCGTTGAACGCCCTCGACTCCGAGCTGGAGTCGGCGATCGAGTCGGGCGACGAGACGGCGTTCCGCGCCGCGCTGCACGCCCTGCTGGAGAACGTCCGCAAGGTGGGCAGGCCGCTGCCGGCCGACAGCCTGGAGCCGTCGGAGCTGATCCTGCCGCCGGCCGACGCGCACATCGACGAGGTGCGCTCCATGCTCGGGGACGAGGGGCTCATCCCGGACTGACTCCGCGCAGCGGGGGAAGGGGACGTCCCGTGACACGACGCCGCGGGGCCCCGGGTGTGTCGTCCGTTCCGGACGCCCAGACCGTTCTGGATCAGGCTGTTCTGGACACACAGGCACAAAACCCGGGTCTCGTGCGTTGGTACAAATGAATAGAGCAAGACTTGGGGGTGGCCGCATGGCCAGGACGCGCTACGCCTCCGACCGGGGGCTGACATCGCGGATGCTCGTGACGATGTTCCTGCTGGGGCTGGTGTACGTCGTCTTCGTGGGGGCTTTCTTCGTCTTCGTGCCGCAGTGGGCGTTCGTCGCCCTCGGCGTCGCGGTGGCGTTCCTGTTCGCGCAGTACTTCTTCTCCGACCGGATGACGCTGTTCGCCATGCACGGCCGCGTCGTCACACCGGAGGAGGCGCCGGAACTGCACGGCGTCATCGACCGGATCTGCGCGATGTCGGACGCGCCGAAGCCGAAGGTCGCGATCGCCGACACCGACGTGCCGAACGCGTTCGCCACCGGCCGCAACCAGAAGAAGGCGGTCGTCTGCGTCACCACCGGGCTGCTGCGCCGGCTCGAGCCCGTCGAGCTGGAGGGCGTGCTCGCGCACGAGATGGCGCACGTCGCGCACCGGGACGTCGCGGTCATGACGATCGCCTCGTTCCTCGGCATCTGCGCGGGCCTCATCACCCGCTTCGGCCTCCAGTGGGGCCTGTGGGGCGGGTTCTCCCGCCGCAGCAACGACCAGAACACCGGGCTGATCCTGCTCGCCGTCGTCGCGGCCAGCGCGCTCGCCTACGCGGTCAGCTTCCTGCTCACCCGCGCCCTGTCGCGGTACCGCGAGCTGTCCGCCGACCGCGCCGCCGCGCTGCTGACCGGGCGCCCCTCCGCGCTCGCCAGCGCGCTGACGAAGGTCACCGGCGAGATCGCCCGGATCCCGACCAACGACCTGCGGTCCGCGCAGGCGTTCAACGCGTTCTTCTTCACCCCGGCGTTCGGCCGCGGCGCCAGCGTCGCGGCGCTGTTCTCCACCCACCCGCCGCTGGACAAGCGGCTCGCCCAGCTCTCGAAGATCTCCGCCCAGCTCAGCAGGGGAGTCTGATCCCGTGGGTTTCCTGGACACCCTCCTCGGCCGCTCCAAGCCGGCCAAGCCCGACCTCGACCAGATCTTCGGGCTGTCGTCGGCCGCGATCACGCTGGAGGCGGCGACCGGGTTCACCCCGACGGGGCGCGGCTCGGTGTGCTTCCGGGCGGCCGAGGGCGGCGCGTTCGCGCGGCTGCAGGCCGACGTCCAGGAACTGCTCGACGCCGACCAGGGCCCCAAGGTGGAGATCAGCAACGACGCCTACGGCTACACCTGGCTGCTCGCCACGCACGCGCCGGAGGAGCTGCCCGACCTCGTCACCGACCTGCACGCGGTGAACTCCACGCTGGAGTCGGGCGGGTTCGGGCCGCACCTGCTGTGCTCGCTGGCGGGCTTCCGCGGCCCGGAGGGGCAGCGGCTCGCCCTCGTCTACCTCTACAAGCGCGGCACGTTCTACCCGTTCGCGCCGCTGCCCGGCGACAAGCGCGACAACGCGCTCGAACTCCAGGTGCGCGGCGCGATCGGCGCCGACCTCCCCTTCGAGGAGGACCTCGGCCGCTGGTTCCCCGTCTGGGGCGCCCCCGGCCTGTAGCCGTCCCGTCACCCGCTTCTGCGTCGCACGACACTGAAGCGTTCACCGCGCCGGTCTAACGTCAGGCCATGACGCCCTCCCGCGACGCGGACGAGCCGGGCCTGACGTGGCGGATGCTCGCCACGATGGGCCTCGTCGCGCTCGTCTACGCGGCCGCCGCGCTGCCCGCGTTCCTCGCCGGACCGGTCTGGGGCGCGGCAGCGGTGGCCGTCGCCGCGGCCGTCGCGGTCTGCTCGGCGCGGGCGGCCGACGGCCTCGTCCTGCGCGCGATGGACGCCCGCCAGGTGACCGCCGCCGAGGAGCCCGAACTGCACGCGGTCCTGGACCGGCTGTGCATGTCGTCCGGCCTGCCGAGGCCGCGCCTCGCGGTCTCCGCCGTGGCCGCGCCCAACGCCTTCGCCGCGGGCTCGGGCCCCGGCTCGGCGGTCGTGTGCGTCACCGAGGGGCTGCGCGCCCGGCTCGACCCGGCCGAGCTCGCCGCCGTCCTGGCGCACGAGACCGCGCACGTGGCGAACCGGGACGTCCTCGTCGCGGCCATCGCCTCGTTCCCGAGCCTGGTCACCGGGCTCTTCCTCGACTGGTGGGCGGGCCTGCTCACCGGCCGCGGCAGGAGTGCCGCGGGGCGCGCCGCCGCGCTGCCCGCCGGGGTCGTCCTGCTGCCGCTCGCCGCCGTGGCCGCGGTGCTGTACGCGGCGGGCACGCTGGTGCTGCTCGCCCTGGCGCGGCAGCGCGAGCTGTGCGCCGACGCCACCGGGGCGCTGCTCACCGGGCGGCCCGCCGACCTCGCGACGGCGCTCGACAAGATCACCGACGAGCTGCGCGACGCGTCCCGCGACGACCTGCGGGCGCTGCGCCCGGCCGCGCCGCGCTGCGTGGTCGCGGCGCGCGGCGGCGGCGTGGCCGGGCTGCTGGCCACCCATCCGCCGACGGAGCGGCGCAAGGAGCGGCTGACCGGCCTCTCCTGGCGGCTGGCGAGCGGGGGATGAGCGTGGGCCTCCTGGACGGGCTCCTCGGCCGGCCCGCGCCGCCGTCCGCCGCGTCCGGCACCGGCCGGCTGTTCGCGCTCCCCGCCGCCGCGCCGGCGCTGGAGGCGGCGACGGGCTTCGCCCCGACCGGGGCGGGCGGCGTCTGCCACCGGCTCGTGGAGGGCGGGCCGTTCGGCGCGTTCGGGCGCGCGCAGCGCGAGGTCGCCCGGCTGCTGTCCGGCGACGCGGCCCGGCGGACGGGCACCAGCGCCGACCCGCACGGCTGGGGATGGATCCGCGTCGCCCGCCCGCCCGGCGACTTCGAGGCGCTGGTCGCCGACCTGCACCTCATCGAGTCGACGCTCGCCGACGCCGGCTACGGGCGCTACCTGCTGTGCGCGGTCGCGGGCTTCCGCAGGGGCGCGGAGCGCCAGCGGCTCTTCCTGGTGCACGCGCCGGTACGGGACGCGTTCTATCCGTTCGCGCCGCGCCCGGCCGACGGCCCGGACGGCGCCGCCGATGCCGCCTCCCGCGGCCGCAACAACCTGGTCGAGACCCGCGCCCGTGACGCACTAACCGGAACCCTGCCGATCGAGCCCGACAGGGCGCGCTGGTTCCCGCTCTGGGACGCCCCCGCCCCGTGACCGGCCGGGCGCGCCCCCACGGGCGGCTAGGGCAGGGCGAGCATCTGGTCGAGGGCGGCGCGGGCGTAGTGCGCGGTCTCCTCGTCCACCTCGATGACGTTCTGGACGTCGCCCGCCGCCAGCGACTCCAGCGACAGCACCAGGTGCGGGAGGTCGATGCGGTTCATCGTCGAGCAGTAGCAGACCGTCTTGTCGAGGAACATGACGTTCTTGTCCGGGTGCGCGTTCGCCAGCCGCCGGACGAGGTTCAGCTCGGTGCCGATCGCCCAGGACGAGCCGGGCTCGGCGGCATCGAGGGTCCTGATGATGTACTCGGTGGAGCCGATCTGGTCGGCGGCCGTGACGACCTCGTGGCGGCACTCGGGGTGCACGAGGACGTTCACTCCGGGGACGCGCTCCCTGACCTCGTCCACCGACTCCCTGGTGAACCGGCCGTGCACCGAGCAGTGGCCGCGCCAGAGGATCATCTTGGCGTCCCGCAACTGCTGGTGCGTGAGCCCGCCCTCGCGCCGGTGCGGGCTGTAGACGACGCAGTCGTCCAGTGAGAAGCCCATCTCCAGGACGGCGGTGTTGCGGCCGAGGTGCTGGTCGGGCAGGAACAGGACCTTCTTGCCCTTGCCGTAGGCCCAGTCCAGGGCGCGCTTGGCGTTGGAGGAGGTGCACACCACGCCGCCGTGCCGGCCGACGAACGCCTTGATGTCGGCGGAGGAGTTCATGTACGTGACGGGGACGACGTCGTCGGCGACGCCGGCGTCCTCAAGGACGTCCCAGCAGTCCTCGACCTGGTCGAACGTCGCCATGTCGGCCATCGAGCAGCCGGCGCCGAGGTCGGGCAGGATCACCCGCTGGTGCGCGGCGGTCAGGATGTCGGCCGACTCCGCCATGAAGTGCACGCCGCAGAACACCACGTAGGGCGCCTCGGGACGCGCCGCCGCCTGCTGCGCCAGCTTGAACGAGTCGCCGGTGACGTCGGCGAACTGGATGACCTCGTCCCGCTGGTAGTGGTGGCCGAGGACGAACACCCGGTCGCCGAGGGACGCCTTGGCGGCGCGGGCGCGCTCGACCAGCGCCGGGTCGGACGCCGGCGGCAGCTCGCCGGGGCAGTCCACGCCGCGTTCGCTGGCGGGGTCGGCGCCGGTGCCGAGCAGGAGCAGCGGAAGGTCGCGTACCGGGGTGGTCATCGGGAGTCTCCCTTCGGCGACGGGGGCTTATCGTCGCTTTGACGACTAATGATGGCACATCCCGGCGCCGGCGGTGATGTGACGTAGAACGCACCGCGGCGGGGAGTTAAACCCGGCCGATAAGCGGAATGGCCATGTAGCGAGGTACGTTGTCCTACGGGAAGAGGCGCATCACGTCCTCGGACAAGCGACAGTCCGCCGCACCGCGGCGCAGCGAGACCCGGGAGCTGAACACATGACGGTTTCAGGCGAGACCACGCAGGAGACCACGCAGCAGGGCGTCGTCCTGACCGACGCCGCCGCCGAGAAGGCCAAGGGCCTGCTCGAGCAGGAGGGCCGCGACGACCTTGCGCTGCGTGTCGCCGTGCAGCCGGGCGGCTGCTCCGGCCTGATCTACCAGCTCTTCTTCGACGAGCGGGAGATGGACGGGGACCAGGTGCAGGACTTCGACGGCCTCAACGTGCGCGTCGACCGGATGAGCGCGCCCTACCTGACCGGCGCCACCATCGACTTCGTCGACTCGATCGAGAAGCAGGGCTTCACGATCGACAACCCGAACGCGTCGGGCTCCTGCGCCTGCGGCGACTCCTTCAACTGAGGCGCCGCCTCCGCCGGGGCGCCGCGCGAGCGGCCGCCACGTGACGGGAGCGTCCGGGAGGGCGGTCCGGGTCCGGCCCGGGCCGCCCTTTCGCGTGCCCGCGGGAGGCGATTTCGCCCCGCCCGCTGGGGCACGGCGACGATCTGTGGTGCGATGGGGAAGTAGTCTTTCGGGGTTCGAAACAGCCGGTGAAACAGCCGGACGACCACGACGAGGAGAGCGACGCCGTGCGCATCGCCGTGACTGGCTCCATTGCGACCGACCATCTGATGACCTTCCCTGGCAGGTTCACCGACCAGCTCCTGCCCGACCAGCTGGACCGGGTGTCGCTGTCCTTCCTGGTGGACGAGCTGGAGATCCGCCGGGGCGGCATCGCCGCCAACATCTGCTTCGCGATGGGCAGCCTCGGCAAGGAGTCGATCCTCGTCGGCTCCGTCGGCGACGACTTCGCCGACTACCGGTCCTGGCTGGAGCGCCACGCCGTGGACACCGCGTCCGTGCACGTCTCGGACGTCCACCACACCGCCCGGTTCCTGTGCACCACCGACCAGGACCAGAACCAGATCGCCACGTTCTACGCGGGCGCGATGAGCGAGGCCCGCTCCATCGAGCTGCGCCCGGTCGCCGACCGCGTCGGCGGGCTCGACCTCGTCGTCATCAGCCCGAACGACCCGGACGCGATGACGCGGCACACCGACGAGTGCCGCACCCGCGGCCTCCCGTTCGCCGCCGACCCGTCCCAGCAGCTCGCCCGGATGGACGGCGCCGACGTGCGCCGGCTCATCGACGGCGCCGCGTACCTGTTCAGCAACGAGTACGAGAAGGCGCTCGCCGAGGAGAAGACCGGCTGGACAGGCGCGGAGATCCTGTCCCGCGTCGGCGTCCGCGTCACCACCCTCGGCGCCAAGGGCGTCGTCATCGACCGCGAGGGCGAGGAGGGCGTGCACGTCCCCTGCGTCCCGGTCGAGAAGGTCGCCGACCCGACCGGCGTCGGCGACGCGTTCCGCGGCGGCTTCCTGTCGGCCACCGCCTGGGGCCTGCCGCTGGAGCGCGCCGCGCAGGTCGGCTGCACCATCGCCGCGTACGCGCTGGAGGCCGCGGGCCCGCAGGAGTACGGCCTAGCCCGCCAGGCGTTCCTCGACCGCTTCGCCGCCGCCTACGGCGCCGACGCCGCCGCCGACGTCGCGGCCCACATCACCTGCCCGAACCCGTAGCGGCATCGCGCCGGAGGGCCGCGCCGACCGGCGCGGCCCTCCGGCGCGCCGGCGCATAGGGCGGGCGCGTCAGTACGTGCGGCGGATGTGGAAGCCCCAGCCGCCCTGCTGCAGGGTCTCCTCGCGGACGAAGTCCTGCGACTTCATCCGGCACCAGGCGGGGACGTCGGTGCGGGCGGCGGCGTCGTCGGCGAGGACGGCCACGACCTGCCCGACCGGGACCTCGCGGATCCGCTCGGCGAGCATGATGATCGGGATGGGGCACTTGCGGCCGAGCGCGTCGATGACGAGCACGGGCGGCGGGCCGGCGGGGGCCGGCTCGGGCGCCGGCGCGGCGTCCGCGGGCGGCGCGGCGTTCCTGCCGCGGCCTCGGAACCTCATGGGCGCGACCGCCTCCCCGTCTCGAAGGTGCCGACCGTCCGGCGGCCCGTCATGTCACCGCTGTTCATGTGACCGCTCATGTCACCGCTCGTCATGTCCCGGCCCTCAGCGTCTCGCGGAGCCGGGCGACGGCGGCGGGCAGCACGCCGAGGAAGCGGTCGACGTCCGCGGCGGCGACGCCGCGCGGCAGCGATACCCGGACGTTCCCATGGGTGAGCACCCCCATCGCCTCCAGCACGTGACTGGGACGCAGCGTATCCGCCGTGCACGAGCTCCCGGAGGAAACCGCGAAACCCAGCCGGTCCAGTTCGGTCAGCAGCGCCTCGCCCTCGACGTACAGGCACGAGAACGTCACCAGGTGCGGCAGCCGCCGGACCGGGTCGCCGACCACCTCCACGTCGGGGACGCTCCGCGCCACCTCCGCGCGGATGCGGTCCACCAGCGCCGAGACGCGCGGCGCGTCCGCCGCCATGTCCGCACGGTACGCCTCCAGCGCGGCCGCCGCCGCCGCGATGGCGGGAACGTTCTCGAACCCGGGGACGCGGCGGCCCTCCCGCTCGTCCGCCGGCAGCGGGGAGCGCCACCGGGTGCCCTTGCGGACGGCGAGCACGCCGACGCCCGCGGGGCCGCCCCACTTGTGCGCGCTGCCCGCGAGGAACGACCAGCCGGGCGGGACGTCCGCCCGGCCGAGCGACTGGGCGGCGTCCACGAACAGCGGCACCCCGGCGGCGCGGCACGCCTCCGCCGCCTCGGCGACCGGCTGCACGGTGCCGACCTCGTGGTTGGCCGACTGCAGGCACGCGAGCGCGGTGTCGGGGCGCAGCGCCGCGGCGAACTCCTCCGGGTCGACGCGCCCGGCGCGGTCGACGCCGACGACGGTCACCTCGCCGCCGCCGCGCTCGTGCTCCTCGGCGGCGTGCAGCACGCTGGAGTGCTCCACGGCGCCCACCACGAGGTGCCGCCCGGCGCGCCGGCGCGCCTGGAGCCCCCCGAGGACCGCCAGGTGCACCGCCTGGGTGCCCGACGACGTGAACGACACCTCGTCCGGACGCGCGCCGAGCACGCCCGCGACACGCGCGCGGGCACGGTCGAGCAGCAGCCGGGTGGCGCGCGCCGGCCCGTACAGCCGCGCGGGGTCGGCCCAGCCCGCGTCCAGCGCCTCCAGGAGCGCGGCCCGGCCCGCCGGGTGCGGCGCCTCGGTGGACGCGGCGTCGAAGTACCCGGACGGAGCGCCCGCCGTGCTCGTATCGGCCACGGTGAAACACTAACCGGGCACCCGATCGGGGGTTCCGGCGACCCTCGCGCTAGGGTGTCCACCACACGTGTAAACAGTGATCTCACCCGCCCGGCCGACCGGGCTTCATCCGTGGGGAAGGCATTCCGTGAGTCCGACCCGCTCTAGGGAGCGGCGTACGCCTGTGCGCAGTCGCCGCGCATTGAAAAGCGCCGGTGCGCTAGGGCTGCTGGCGCTCGCCGCCACCGGCTGCAGTGGTTCCCGGCTGGGCCTGCCCGAGCCGATCAGCGTTCAAGGCGAGCGCATGCTGCACCTGTGGCAGGGCTCCTGGATCGCGGCGTTCGCGGTCGGGGCCGTCGTCTGGGGCCTGATCATCTGGGCGATTCTGTTCCACCGCAAGCGCTCCGACGACCTGCCGCCGCAGGTCCGCTACAACATGCCGATCGAGATCCTCTATACGGCGGTCCCGTTCGTCATCATCGCGGTCCTGTTCTACTTCACCGCACGCGACGAGAACTTCGTCGAGAAGACCACCGACAATCCCGCGGTGGTCGTCGACGTGACGGCGTACCAGTGGAGCTGGCAGTTCGACTACAAGGAGAGCGGCAAGACCGTCGCCACCGTCACCGGCGTGCCGGTGGCCCCCAACGGGCCCGCTCCGGGCAAGCCGGTCATGACGATCCCCGCCGGCAAGACCGTCCGGGTGAAGCTGCACTCCAACGACGTCATCCACTCGTTCTGGGTCCCCGCGCTGATCTACAAGAAGGACGTCATGCCGGGGTACACCAACGAGTTCGAGTTCACGGCGAACAAGCTCGGCACCTATGAGGGCCGCTGCGCCGAACTCTGCGGCGTCGACCACAGCAAGATGCTGTTCCAGCTGCGTGTCGTGACGCCGGAGCAGTACGACAAGTTCATCGCAGATTCGAAGCAAGCACTGGCCGCGGGAGGTGGGAAGTGACCGCGACGAGTCACGCCCCGAGCGCGCCGATCGCCGCGCCGCGGACGAGCAAGGGGCGCCTCATCGCCTCCTGGATGTCGTCCACCGACCACAAGGTGATCGGCTACCTCTACCTGATCACCTCGTTCTTCATGTTCCTGTTCGGCGGCGTGCTCGCGCTGCTCATCCGCGCCGAGCTGTTCGAGCCGGGACTGCAGGTCGTCAGCAACGAGCAGTACAACCAGCTGTTCACCATGCACGGCACGATCATGCTGCTGATGTTCGCGACGCCGCTGTTCGCGGGCTTCACCAACGTGATCATGCCGCTGCAGATCGGCGCCCCGGACGTGGCGTTCCCGCGGCTGAACATGCTGGCGTACTGGCTGTTCCTGTTCGGCAGCCTGATCGTCATCGCGGGCTTCCTGACCCCGGGCGGCGCGGCCAGCTTCGGATGGTTCGCCTACGCCCCGCTGTCGGACGCGGTCCGCTCGCCGGGCATCGGCGGCGACATGTGGGTGATGGGCCTGGCGATGTCGGGTTTCGGCACCATCATGGGCGCGGTCAACTTCATCACCACGATCCTGTGCATGCGCGCGCCGGGCATGACGATGTTCCGGATGCCGATCTTCACCTGGAACGTCCTGCTGACCTCCATCCTGGTCCTGCTGGCGTTCCCGGTCCTCGCCGCCGCGCTGCTGGCCCTGGAGGCCGACCGCAAGCTGGGCGCGCACATCTTCGACGCCGCGCACGGCGGCGCGCTGCTATGGCAGCACCTGTTCTGGTTCTTCGGGCATCCGGAGGTCTACATCATCGCGTTGCCCTTCTTCGGCATCGTGACGGAGATCCTCCCGGTGTTCAGCCGCAAGCCGGTCTTCGGCTACATCGGCCTGGTCTTCGCGACCATCAGCATCACCGGCCTCTCCATCACGGTGTGGGCGCACCACATGTTCGTGACCGGCCAGGTCCTGCTGCCGTTCTTCTCCTTCATGTCGTTCCTCATCGCCGTGCCCACGGGGGTGAAGTTCTTCAACTGGGTGGGGACGATCTGGCGAGGACAACTGACGTTCGAATCGCCGATGCTGTGGTCGCTGGGCTTCCTGGTGACGTTCCTGTTCGGCGGTCTGACCGGCGTCATCCTGGCGTCCCCGCCGATGGACTTCCAGCTGTCGGACTCCTACTTCGTGGTGGCGCACTTCCACTACGTCGTCTTCGGCACCGTGGTGTTCGCGATGTTCGCGGGCTTCTACTTCTGGTGGCCGAAGTGGACCGGCAAGATGCTCAACGACAAGCTCGGCCACGTGCACTTCTGGCTGCTGTTCATCGGCTTCCACGGCACGTTCCTCGTGCAGCACTGGCTGGGTGCGGCGGGCATGCCGCGCCGGTACGCCGACTACGCCGCCGAGTTCCACGGGCTGAACGAGATCTCGACGATCTTCTCGTTCATCCTGGGCGCCTCGATGCTGCCGTTCTTCTACAACGTCTACATCACGTGGAAGAAGGGCAAGAAGGTCGAGGTCGACGACCCGTGGGGCTACGCCAACTCGCTGGAGTGGGCGACGTCCTGCCCGCCGCCGCGGCACAACTTCAACTCGATCCCGAAGATCCGTTCCGAGCGGCCGGCGTTCGACCTGCACCACCCGCACGTGGGTGCCAAGGGCGAGCTCGCCGGGGCGAAGGGGGAGTAGCCGATGCGCGTCCAGGCGTTCATGTTCTACGGCTGCGCGGTCTTCTTCCTCGCGACCGACGTCGTGTACTGGCTCTGGTCCAAGGACTGGACGGGCACGACGGCGCTCGGCCTCGCGGTCGGCCTCGCCGGGCTGATCGGTTTCTACGTCCACTTCACGATCCGCCGCCTGGAGCGGGCGAACTCGGGCCCGCTGTTCGAGGACGACCCGCAGGGCGAGATCGCGGACGCGGCCGGTGAGCTGGGCTTCTTCAGCCCGCACAGCTGGTGGCCGCTGTGGGTCGCGCTGTCGGCCTCGGCGGTGGCGCTCGGCATCGTGTTCGGCTGGTGGCTGGTGATCCTCGGCGTGGCCAGCGCGATCCTGACCACCATCGGTCTCGTCTTCGAGTACTACCGGGGTCATTTCGCCCACTAGTCGGTAAAAGACTCCCATCGGGGGCCGGTGTCCGCTTTTTAGCGGGTACCGGCCCTTTCACATACTGGGCGCCGTTCCAGCCACCGGGCTGGGCAAGGCGGACCGATCGCCCAGGAGGACGACCGGGGGGTCCACATGCGGGTGGGTGGCTCAGGACCGGGGGAGCGGGGCCGGCGCACTGCCGCCGTGCTCGTCGGCGCGAGCGTCGTGGCGGGGGCCGCGGCGTGCTCGGGCGGCGAGCCGGAGGCCGCGGACGCGGTACGGCTCGCGGTCTCACCGGTGAGCGGCGGCGGCAAGCTCAAGCCGGACAGCCAGATCGACGTCCGGGCGCACAGCGGCACGATCGAGAGCGTCACGGTGTCGACCGGGAAGGGCGATGTCGAGGGGGACCTCAGCGCCGACCGGACGCAGTGGCGGTCGCGCTGGTCGCTGGAGCCGGGGAAGACCTACACGGTCGCCGCGACGGCGCTCGGCGAGGACGGCCGGACCCGCACGGTGTCCAGCCGCTTCACCACGGCCGAGGCCGCCAAGACGAACGGCGTGACGGTCGAGGCGCCCTACAACAAGGAGACGGTCGGGGTCGGCATCCCGATCATCATGAACTTCGAGGAGCCGGTGAAGGACCGGGCGGCGGTCGAGCGGGCGCTGGAGGTCACGGCGGACCGGACCGTCGAGGGCGCCTGGCACTGGTTCGGCGACCAGCAGGTCGTGTTCCGCACCAAGCAGTACTGGCCCGCCCACACGAACGTGAGGTTCCGGGCGCACCTGGCCGGCGTGCGCACCGGCGGGGACGTCTACGGCGGCAAGAACTACGCCGTCGACTTCAAGATCGGCGATTCGCACGTGTCCACCGCGGGCGAGGACAGCCACAAGATGGTCGTCAAGGTCAACGGCAAGAAGGTCAAGACCATCCCGACCAGCATGGGCCGCGGCGGGTCCCGCAAGTACACCACCACCAACGGCGTCCACCTGACGATGGCCAAGGAGGACCCCACCGTCATGACGTCGGAGTGGATGGGCGTCAGCCCCGGAAGCCCCGGCGGCTACAGCCTGACCGTGTACAAGGCCGTGCGCATCTCCAACAGCGGCGAGTACGTGCACAGCGCGCCGTGGTCGGTCGGCTCCCAGGGGAGCGAGAACGTCAGCCACGGGTGCATCAACATCAGCCCGTCCAACGCCAAGTGGTTCTACAACCTCAGCTACCGCGGCGACCCGGTCGAGGTGACGGGCACCAGCCGGAAGCTGGAGCCCGACAACGGCTGGGGCTTCTGGCAGGTCGGCTGGAACGACTGGGTGAAGGGCGGCGCGCTGAAGCGGCCGGTGACGACCGCGCCGCGCCCTGACGCGGCGACCCTGTCCGCGCGGCAGGGGCAGGGCTCGCAGCAGAAGGCGCCGCAGAAGCAGGGCGCCGAGGGGAACTGACGCCCGCTCAGCGCAGCGGAGGCGGGACCGGGACGCGGTTCATCCGGGCCCAGTCGCGGGCCATCGCGATCCGGTCCGGCCCCGCCGGGTGCGTCATCCACAGGAGGCGCTCCAGGGCGTCGGGGCTCAGATCGGAGATGTTGCGCACCGACAGCTCGTGCTGCATCGACACGAACGTCGCCGGGTCGCGGGTGAGCTGGAGGGCGTGCGCGTCCGCGCGGGCCTCGATGCGCCGGCTGACCAGGTTCTGGACGGGGGCGGAGACCTGCGTCCCGGCGGCGACGAGCGCGAGCACCAGCGCGACGGTGCGCGGGTCCGCCGCCGCCCGCCCGCGGGAGGCGGCCCCGGGCGGGCCGCCGGGATCGACCCCGGCACGCCGCAGGAGCCGCGGAGAGGTCATCAGGAGGTACAGCAGGCACAGCGCCCCGGCCACGCCCAGCGCGCCCACCAGCGTGCCCCACAGGACGTCACGGCGCTTCGCGTGGCCGAGCTCGTGCCCGACGATCGACTCGATCCGCGGGCGCGGCGACTTCAGCAGCGTGTCGTATAGGACGATCCGCCGCGTGGAGCCGAACCCCGACACGTAGGCGTTCAGCGACGTCGTCCGCCGGGAGGCGTCGGCGACCAGGACGTCCTTCACCGGCACACCGTCCCGCTTCGCCATCGCGAGCAGGTCGCTGCGCAGCTGCCCCTGCGGCAGCGAGTGGAACTTGTTGAAGACCGGCTCGACGGCGATCGGGTAGATGAACGACACGAGCACGACGAGCGCGAACCCGCCGGCGGCGGCGCCCGTCCACCAGTAGCGCGGGAACCGGCGCACCACCGCGTACAGGAGCAGCAGCGCGACCGTGTAGATGACGCAGGTGACGCCGAGGGACTTCAGCTGGTCGACCAGCCACGCGGGCCAGCTCTGCGTCGACAGCCCGTACCGGCGCAGCACCGACTCGCCCCAGATGTCGAACGGCAGCCCGGCGACGCGCAGCACGGCGACGAGCACGACCGCCGCGAGCGCGATCTTGAGGGGACGGCGCCGGGTGCGGGCGGTGACCCGGCCGACGAGGCGCGCGCCGAGCGGGGTGAGGCCGAGCACGAGGACCACCGCGAGCCCCACCAGCAGCCCCGCGTAGGCGGGCGGGTTCACGGCCGAGTCGAACGCCCTGGACCGCGCGATCTCGGCGGGGGAGAAGTCGAGCGCCGGGTCGGCCCGCACATGCCCGCCGGGCACGTGCCCCGGCAGCGGGTTCCACGGCGTGGTCAGCGCGAGCACGGCCGCCACGGCCGCGAACAGCACCAGAGCGGCGACCCCCGCCGCGACCCGAGCCCCCCGCATCCCGGCCCCGGCCGAGTCCCGCTCAACGCGGCTCCCCGCCACCTCAACGGCCCCCACGCCCCCCGCCTCGCTTCGCTCACTCGTGTCTTCTGTGGGGGGTCGACCCCCCACGCCCCCCGCTTCGCTTCGCTCACTCATGCGAGCTCCTTCTTCACGTAATCGCGCCACAGGGCGGTGAAGCGGTCCCGGGTGAGGCCGAGCACGTCGCGCAGCGCGGCGGCCTCCGGGACGCGCCCGGCGGCCCGGTAGAGCCGGACGAGCGTCGCCTCACCGTACCGGTCGGCGACCATCCGGCAGGCGAGCCAGGACTCCTGGTAGGCCTGGGAGAGCCGCGGGGAGCCGCCCGCGAAGGCGGCCGGCGCCGGGAGGGCGGCGGGCAGCCGCCCGGCGGCGACCTCGCGGCGCAGCTCGCCGGCCGCCGACCGGACGCCGATCTTGACGCGCCGGTAGCCGACGTAGTCGGCGAAGCCCTCGATCAGCCACAGCGGGGTCCGCCGGTCCCGGGCGCCGCCGGTGGCGACATGGGTCAACTCGTGCGTGAGGACGACGTCGCGCCCGAGGCCGTTGAGGCGGCCGAAGGTGCCGGGGGAGACGATGACGCGGTCCTCGCCGCGGCCGGTGCCGCCCGCCGGCGCGACCGTGGCGAGCGCGGCGATCTCGCCGAGGCTCTGCCCGGGGCCCGCGAGCGCGGACGCCAGGCCCGCGTCGGCGGGGACCAGTGCGACGACCCGCTGCGCCCAGCCGCGGCCGACGACGCCGGTGACGACCGGTACGGCGGCGTCCAGGCGGGCGGCGATGCCGTCGAGGCCCGTCGTGTCGCCGATGACGAGGCTGCTGCGGCCCTTGACCACGGTGAGGGGCCCGCCGTCCCAGATGTCGGCGTCGTCGGTGAGGCCGTGGGACGTCCCGTCCCCGGCGATCGTCCAGGTGCCGGAGCCCGGGGCCATCGCGAGGTAGCGGGTGCGGGCGACGTGGCCCTTGTCGAAGCCCCGCAGCCGGTAGCGCACCTCCACGCGGAGGACGGCGCCGTCCTCGGCCGCGGCCTGGACGTTGACGGCGCGCTCCTCCCAGCCTTCGAGGGGCAGCCGGCGGAGGTTGTCGTACATGCGGGACTGGGCGTCCTGGAACGTCCTGGGCGCCTCCCCGACGGTGGCGAGGAAGGCGAAGCGGTCGCCGGTCCGCACGGCCCGGGCGCGGTTGGCGAGGACGGTCCCGGCGGCGTCGAGGCTGAAGGGCCCGGCCGCGCGCGACCCGCCGCCGCGGGCCGCGCGGGCCGCCGGTGCCGCGCCGGCGCCGGCCCGCGCGCCGAGGAGGGCGCCGCCGCCCGCGAGCAGCGCGGCGGTCCCGCCCGCGCCGAGGACCAGGGCCCTGCGCCGCGTGACGGGACCGCCGCGCCGCGAGGCGTCCCGCTCGGGGGCGTCCCGCTCCGGGTCGTGGTCCCGAGCGTCCTCCATGCGCGCGATCCTATGCAGCCCGCGCCGCCGGGGAGGCCGTCACGACTTGTAGTCGGGGTATCCGTAGCCGACGATGTCACTGGCCGAGCGCACCTTGACCTGGACGGCGTTGCCGGTGTTGCCCTCGACGGTCTGGACGGTGCCCTCGCCGGCCTTCTTGATCACCATGCCGACGTGCCGGATGTCGGTGACCTTCTTGCCGCCGTCCCAGGCGAAGAAGACGATCGCGCCCGGCCTGGGCTCGGTGCCCCAGCGGCCGTGCTCCTGGAACCAGCGGGCGTGGGCGACCGTCCAGGCGTCGCTGCCGATCTGGTCGGTGAAGCCGATCTGCTCGCCGACCCAGGAGACGAACATGTCGCACCAGTTCGCGTCGCTGTAGCCGCCGAGGGAGCCGCCGTCGCGGGCGAGGGTCTGCTGCGCGCGGGACGTGCTCATGTACCACTGCTGGAACTTGGTCTCGCCGCCGCCGTCCTCCTTGACGCCGACCTGGGACCGGGCGAGTTCGATGGCCTGCGCGGCGGTGGGACGCGAGGCCGAGGCCCGCTTCCCGGCGGCGGCCGGCTCCGGCTCGGCCTTCGCGCTCTTGCCGGGGGACGGCGCGGACGGCTTCGGCGTCGTGGCCGCCTTGCTCCGCCCGCGCTTGGAGGCGTCCTTGGACGAGTTTCCGGACGAGCCCTTGTCCGCCTTCTTGGCGACGGCGGCGTCGGCCGCCGTGGTCGCCGCGGGGGCGGAGCCGAACGGCAGGACGGACGCCTGGGCGGTCACCGCGGCGGTGCCGAGTACGGCGGCGCCGACGAGGACGCCGCCGGTCGTCCGCCACGGGAGGGAAAGAGGGCTCGCCTTGCGGTGCTTGCCCGGGATCTTCTTGCGATGTGCGCCTGGCACGGGGGGTCTCCTCGACTTCCATGCCGCCTACCGGGTTAGCTGACGGGTTCGGGCGTGGAAGCCGCCCTACGGCCGCCCTTGGGCAGGCCGATTCACCCCGATGTGAAGGGACTGGATGGGTCCCCGGCTCCGCGTCCGGCGCGCTGGCGCGGCCGCGGACTCGGCGGTGGCGTGCCCGTTGCGGGCACGCCGGTTCGGATGGGGAGCGCTCGGCGGGCGGGGCCCGCGGAGCGCAGGGGGTCCGGGCGTGGCCGCATGATGGGCGGCCACGCCCAGGCAACGCTGCGGAATCTCTCCTTCGCTCTTCCAGACGCCTACCGGGTTAGCTGACGGGTTCGGGCGAGGAAGCTGGCCCTACGGCGGGCTCCACCGGAACGGGGCCGGGAGAGACGCACCGATTCACCCCGGGTGCCGGAATGCCCGTCCGGGAGGACTCCCGGACTCCGGCGATGTGGTTCCCCGGTTCCGCGCTGCGCGGATTCGGCGCTGCCGCTGCGCTCCTGGGGGCGAGATGGGGCCCGGCGCGGGACCTGTCTCCCGCGTGCGAACGAGCGGCGCCTGATGTTGTGCACGGACGTCGGGCCCGTTGCCGGGGGACGTCCGGGGAGGCTGGCCCCGAGGGACCGCCGTGGCCGCGCTCTCAGCGCCATGCCGCTGCGGGCGTGCGCACGGTGGGCCGGGCCGGCCGCGGTCCGCGTGCGGACCGCTGCGGCACCCCGCGGGTGCCGCGGGGACGGCGCGTGGGCCGTGCCGTCCCGAGGGGGGAGCGGCGCGTGGCTCGCGCCGCCGTCGCGCGGCTGACTGACGCGCCGCGCGGGGCCGCGGCGCCTGGTGGGCGTCGCGTGGCCACGGCGCCTGGAGGGCGCCGATGGGTGAGGACAAGGTACCAAAGCCCCAAGAGAAGGCAAACCCCCCCAAAATTAACAACGGACCAGGTCAAGCCTGGTCCGTTGTCGGGGGGAGCCGTTCCGCGGCCCCTCGGCGGGGGCGCGGAGGGACGCCTCAGGGGCGTCCGGCGCCGTAGTAGTTGTTCAGGTAGTAGCCCGAGGTGATGCTGACGATCTCAACGTTCTTGCCGGTGCGCGGGGCGTGGATCATCTTGCCGTTGCCCACGTACATGCCGACGTGGCCGAGGCTGCTGAAGAAGACCAGGTCGCCCGGCTGCAGGTTGCTCTTGGCCACCCGCTTGGTGGCGGCGTACTGGGAGTTGGTGGTGCGGGTGATGCCGACGCCCGCCGCGGCCCACGCCTTCATGGTCAGGCCGGAGCAGTCGTAGGAGCCCGGGCCCTCGGCGCCGTACTGGTACGGCTTGCCGAGCTGGGCGTAGGCGAAGTCCAGCGCCGCGCGCGGGGCGCCGCTCGCCGGGCCGTTGTAGGTGCCGCCGGTCGCCCCGCCGCCGGAGGACGACGAACCGCCGGAGGACGACGAACCGCCGCCGAGCCGCCGGACCAGCGCCTTCTGCTTCTCGACCTTCTTGTCGAGCTCGGCCCTCTTCTTCTTGATCTCCGCCTGCTTCTGCTTCATCTCGTCGTAGGCGGCCTTGGCCTGCGACTGCTCGCGGCGCAGGCGCTGCGCGGTGGCGAGGAACTGGGTGAGCTGGGAGCTGCGCTCGTGCGACAGGTGGGAGAAGACGGCCGCCTGGTCGAGGATCGACTGCGGGTCCTTGCTGCCCACGAAGCCCGTCACGTCCGTGGAGTCGCCGTTCTTGTAGGCGGCGGCCGCCATCTGGGCGATCTTGGAGCGCTGCTGCTCGAAGGTGGCCTGCTCCTCCTTGCTCGCCTTGTTCGCCGTTTCGTACTTCTTCTTCGCGACCTTGAGCTTCTCGCGGTTCTGGTTGTACTTCTCGACTTCCTGGTCGAACTGCTCGGTGAGCTTCTCGAGCTTCTTCTGCGCCTGGGCCTTGGTCGGCCTGGGGTCGGCGTGCGCCACCACCGGGGGGGAGACCAGGGCGGCGGTCACGGTCAGGCAGGCGGCGGCCGCCAGGCGGCGGGAGGCGCCTCTGCTCGCGGGGCCGCCCCTCCGGTCACGCTCGCGTGCCGGTGCCCCGATGAGATCTTTGGCCACGGTCGGTTTCGCCCCTCTCGTCCACGACGTCAGCGGACGACATTAGCGATGGGCAACAACCGTCACAACCGATTCGTCACTCTTTGATGGAGATCGACAGGCAACGTCCACTTTCCGTGGCGACAAGATCACGGATTGCGACCCGTCCCTTATCGCGGCCTTAAACCGTCCTTAACCGGCGGCGCCCGGTCAGGACCGGCCGAGCCGGCGCAGCAGCAGCGTCGACGGGCACGGCCGCGCGTCGGCGCGCCGGGCCGCGTCGGCGACCTCCCGGTCCGAGGACACCACCACCACGGGACGGCCCGGCGGCTCGGCCTGCACCAGCTCGCCGATCAGCTCGTCCGCGGTCTGCCCCGGGGCGCTGAACTTCACCCGGACGCCGCGCGGCGCCGCGATCGCCACCGGCGCGTCCAGCTCCGCGCCGTCGAACACGCAGGTCACCTCGGCGCGGGTCTGCGCGGCCAGCCCGCCGAGCCCGGACACCAGCCGGCTGCGCTGGTCCGACAGCGGCAGCTCCCCGTAGCCGGTCTTCGTGACGTTGTAGCCGTCCACGATCAGGTGCACCTGCGGCAGGGCCAGCAGCCGGTCGAGCAGCTGCGGGTCGCCGTCGGACAGGGCCCGGCCCGGCAGCGCGCGGTGCGCGAGACGGTCCGGCTCCAGCCCGCCGACCACGTCGGCCGGCCGCACGATGGTCGCGGGCAGCGCCAGCTCCCGGCGGACGCCCTGCGCCGCGTCCACGAGCGTGTCGAGCAGCATCCGCAGCCGGACGTCGTCGACGTTGCGCCCCTCCCGCGCGGCCCGCTTGGCGGCCTCCGCGGCGGTCTCCGCCCGCTCGGCGCGGGCGCGCAGCTTGCGCACCTCCTTCTCCGCCGCGGCCGTCGACTCGCCGGCCGCGGCCAGCCGCCGCTCGGCGTCCGCCACGACCGTGTCCGCGCGCTCCTCCGCCGCCCGGTACCGGGTGCGGGCGTCGTGCAGCTTGCGGCGCAGCTCGGCCACCTCGGCCTTGACCTCGCGCAGCTCGGCGCGCGCCTTCTCGTGCTCGGCGGAGCGCGTGGCGCGCGCGGCGGCCAGCTCCTCCTTCAGCGCGGTGACGCGGCGCTCGGCGGCCTCCTCCTCGGAGGCGGTCGCGGAGCGCTCCAGCTCCGCGCGGGCCGCGTCGACGAGCGCCGTCCAGCCGGCGGGCCGCAGCAGGTAGGCCAGCACCGCGACCCGGACCGGATCGGCGGCGGGCGGCACCCGCCCCGCCTCGACCTCCCCGACCAGGTCGGCCTGCGCCTCGCGCAGCGGCTCGGCGACCCGGCCGCGGAACGCGGCGTCCTTCTCCAGCACCGCCGCGATGTGCTGCCCCGCGAGCTTGGCGCGCTTGCGGCGCTCGAACCGCGCGAACCGGCGCAGCGGCACCGGGACCTCGTCGGCGGGCAGCGTCCCGATCAGCTCGGCGGCGGCCTCGACCACCGACTGCCGGACCGGTTCGGGGAGGGGCCTGCCCAGCTTCTCGTCGGACTCCGCGCAGCCGGGGGTCGCTTCGGGGCCGCTGTCGATGATCCCGCTCCTTCCGGGCTACGCCGCCGGTGGGCTCTGTGTTCCCTGCCGCCCCGCGTCCTAACCGGCGACCGACCAGGCCGGACGCGCGATCGGACGGGGCGCGCCGGGCTCCCCCGAGCCGTCCCCCGCGGCCCCCCGCCCGGCGGGACGTGCCGGCGCCCTCCAACCCTAGCGGCCCCGGCTTCTGTCGGTGGCGTCCTCTACGGTCGCGCACATGACGGCTGCGCACGGTGTTGAGGGAGTGCAGGGGACGCTGGAGGACCTCGGCACGCCGCTCGCCGAGGTCACCTTCGTGGTGGTCGACCTGGAGACGACGGGCGGCTCGGCCGCCGACTCGGCCATCACCGAGATCGGCGCGGTGAAGGTGCGCGGCGGCGAGGAGCTCGGCGACTTCGGCACGCTGGTCGACCCCGGCGGGCCCGTCCCGCCGTTCATCACCGCGCTGACCGGCATCACCACCGCGATGGTGACGGCCGCGCCGCGCATCGAGTCGGTGCTGCCCGCGTTCCTGGAGTTCGCGCGCGGCTGCGTGCTCGTCGCGCACAACGCCCCATTCGACATCGGCTTCCTGAAGACCGCCGCCGCCGCGAACGGCTACGCCTGGCCCGCCTTCCCCGTCGTCGACACCGTCGACCTCGCGCGCCGCGTCCTGTCCAAGGACGAGGTGCCCAACTGCAAGCTCGGCACGCTGGCCCGCTTCTTCCGGACGTCCAACGAGCCGACGCACCGCGCCCTCGCCGACGCCCGCGCCACCACCGAGGTCCTGCACGGCCTCATCGAGCGGCTCGGCTCGTTCGGCGTCACGTCCCTGGAGGAGATGCGCGGCTTCGCCAAGGCGCCCACCCCCGAGCAGCGCCGCAAGCGCCACCTCGCCGACGACGTGCCGAGCACCCCCGGCGTCTACCTGTTCGAGGACCACGCGGGCGAGGTGCTCTACGTCGGCAAGAGCGGCGACCTGCGCTCCCGGGTACGCAGCTACTTCACCGGCTCGGAGACGCGCTGGCGCGTCCGCGAGATGGTCGGCCTCGCCGAGAACGTCCGCACGATCGTGTGCGCCACCGGCCTGGAGGCCGAGGTCCGCGAGCTGCGGCTGATCGCCGAGCACAAGCCGCGCTACAACCGCCGCTCGAAGTTCCCCGAGCGGGCGATCTGGCTGAAGCTGACCGTGGAGCCCTTCCCGCGGCTGTCGATCGTCCGCGAGTGCCGCGCCGACGGCGCCCGCTACCTCGGGCCGATCTCGTCGCGGCGGCAGGCCGAGGAGGCCCGCGCCGCCCTGCACGAGGCCGTCCCGCTGCGCCAGTGCACCCAGCGGCTGACGCTCCGGCTGATCGAGCGCGGCAAGACCCGCGCGTGCGCGCTCGCCGAGATCGGCCGCTGCGGCGCGCCCTGCGACGGCCGCGAGTCCGCCGACGCCTACGCCGTCCACGCCGGGACGGCCCGCGCCGTCATGGAGGGCGACGTGCGCCCCGTCGTGGCCGCCGCCCAGGTGCGCATCGACCGGCTCGCCTCCGAGCTGCGCTACGAGGAGGCCGCCGCGCAGCGCGACCGGCTCGCCGCGTTCGTCCGCGCCGCCGCGCGCGGCCAGCGGCTCGCCGCCCTGGCCCGGCTGCCGCAGCTCGTGGCGGCCAGGCCCGCCTTCGACGGCGGCTGGGAGCTGTCGGTGGTGCGCTACGGCCGGCTCGCCGCCGCCGGGACCGTTCCGGCGCGCGCCCACCCCCGCCCGTACGTGGACGCGCTGATCGCCACCGCCGAGACGGTGTTCCCGCCCTCCGGGGAGGCGCCCGGCGGCGTCCCGCTCGGCGCGCCCCCCTCGGCGGGCGCCACCGCCGAGGAGATGGAGTGCGTGCTGCGCTGGCTCGACCTGCCCGGCGTCCGGCTCGTCGAGGTCGACGGTCCGTGGACGTGCCCCGTGCACGGCGCCGAGGGCCTGCGCGAATGGATCGACAAGGCCTACGAGCGGCCCTACGAGCGGCCCGAGACGTCCCGCTCGCGCCCCGGCCGCCCACTAAGGTGACCCTGTGGCACTGCCCCTCTACGACAGCCAGCCGGCGCGCCGCGTCCCGTGGGTGACGTACCTGCTCGTCGCGGCGAACGTCGTGGTCTTCCTGCTCACGCCGATGTCGAACTTCGCGACCTGGTACGGCGAGGACCGCGTCCGCGAATGCCGGGCGGCCCACTTCACCTACGAGTACGGCGCGGTGCCCAAGGAGCTGACCACCGGCGACCAGCAGCCCCTGCCGACCGACATCGTCCACGAATGCGGCCCCGCCTCCTTCGGCAAGGCGCCCTGGACCTCCGCGTTCACCTCGATGTTCCTGCACTCCGGAGCCCTGCACCTGCTGGGCAACCTGGTGGCGCTGTTCGTCGTCGGCATGGGCGTCGAAGACCGCCTGGGCCGCTGGCGCTACCTCCTGAGCTACCTGGCGTTCGGCCTGGTCGCCGTCTACGGCTTCGCGTGGACGTCCCCCGGCTCCACCGTCCCGCTCATCGGCGCGTCCGGCGCCATCGCCGGGGTGATGGGCGCCTACGTGATCCTCAACCCGCGGGGCCGCATCGTCAGCTGGGTACCGCCCGTCATCGTGGTCCGGCTGCCCGTCTGGGTGGTGCTCGGGTACTGGTTCGTCCTGCAATGGCTGTCGCTGGGCGACGAGAAGAGCAACGTCGCCTACACCGCGCACATCTACGGCTTCGTGGCCGGCGTGGCGTTCGCCCTCCTGGCCCGCCGGGCCGGCCCCGCCCGCCGCCCGGCCGCGCTGAGCCGCGGCTGACCCGCGCCCGATAGGGTCGGAGAGTCCGTGTCTGAGGGGGAGGGTGCAGTGGTCACTGCGATCGTGTTCGTCAAGGCCGACGTCGCGCGCATCCACGAGGTGGCCGAGACGATCGCCGCGCTCGACGGCGTCAGCGAGGTCTACTCCATCACCGGCGACCACGACCTCATGGCGATGGTCCGCGTGCGCCGCCACGAGGAACTCAACGACGTGATCCCCGGCCGCATCAACAAGGTCCCCGGCATCGTCGACACCGAGACCCACATAGCGTTCCGGACCTACTCCCAGCACGACCTAGAGCAGGCATTCGCCTTGGGCCTGCCCAACGCTGATTAATTGTGGGGGGCGACCCCCCACGCCCCCCGCGGTCGGGGGTTGGCCCGGTGGGGGCTCCGCCCCCACGCCCCCGGTGGGGGCTTCGCTCCCTACCCCCCCCCGAAAAGCAGGGGCAGAGCCCCCGGCGCCTGAGGCTTGTGGGGGCCAGCTAGCGAAGAGAACCCGATACTTCTATCCAGCGTGCCAGCAGGTCGTTGGCCTTGCCTGAGTCGATGGCTTCGGCTGCGCGGGTGTAGCCCGTTTGCAGGGCCTTGGTGAGGTCTGCGGCGGGCGGGGTGCCCTCGTAGGCGGTGATCAGGGCGGCGGCGTTCAGGAGCACTATGTCGCGGACCGCGCCCTTGGCGCCGGCGAAGGTGTCGCGGGCCACGCGGGCGTTGAACTCGGCGTCGGCGCCGCGCAGGTCGTCGGGGTGGGCGGGGGCGATGCCCAGGTCGGCGGGGTCGAAGGTGGTCTCGGTGGCGGTGCCGTCACGGACGACCCAGACGGTGGAGGTGCCGGTGGTGGTGAGCTCGTCGAGGCCGTCGTTGCCGCGGAACACCAGGGACGAGCAGCCGCGGGCGGCGAAGACGCCGGCGATGACGCCCGCCATCCGCGGGTGGAACACCCCGACGGCCTGCGCGGACGGGCGCGCCGGGTTCGTCAGCGGGCCGAGGAAGTTGAACACGGTCGGCGTGCCGAGTTCGCTGCGGGTGCGGGACGCGTGCCGCAGCGCCGGGTGGTAGAGCGGCGCGAAGCAGAAGGTGATGCCGGTCTCCTCGGCGACCCGCGCGGTGGCGTCCGGCGGCAGGTCGATGGCGACGCCGAGGTGCTCCAGCAGGTCGGCGGCGCCGCAGGAGGACGACGCGGCGCGGTTGCCGTGCTTGACGACGCGGACGCCGGCCGCGGCGGCCACGACGCCGGCCATCGTGGAGATGTTGACGGTGTGGGCCCGGTCGCCGCCGGTGCCGACGAGGTCGGCGATGTGCCCGGGGACCTCGATGCGGGTGGCGTTGTCCATCATGCCGTCGGCGAGGCCGGTGACCTCCTCGACGGTCTCGCCCTTGGCGCGCAGCGCGACGGCGAAGCCCGCGATCTGCACGTCGCTGGCCTCCCCGGCCATGATGCTGTTCATGGCCCAGGAGGTCTCCTCGCTGGACAGCGACTCGCCCGACAGGAGGGCGTTGAGCAGTGCGGGCCAGTTCGTGCGGGCGTCCATGTCCCCTACCGGGTGTCGTGCGGCCGCCCTCGGCGGACGGGCGCGGGGCTACAGGGCGGGCAGGCGGTTCTCCAGGCGCTGCCGCATCAGCCCGGCGAGGGCGTTCGCCAGCGCCATCGGGTCGATCGGCAGGCTCGCGACGGCGTCGGCGCGCGACCAGGTGGCGAGCCAGCCGTCGTCGCGGCGGGCGATGAGGGCGAGGAACGGCGGGCAGTCGTAGACCTCGTCCTTGGCCTGCCGGCAGACGCCGAGGCCGCCGGCGGGCTGCGTCTCGCCGTCGACGATCGCGACGTCGATGTCGCCCACGTCCAGCCGCTCCACCACGGCGGGCTGGGTGGCGACCTCGACGAACTCGACCTTGGGCAGGTCGGCGGCGGGCCGGCGCCCGACGGCCAGCCGGATCTGGGCGCGGGTGTTCGCGTCGTCGCTGTAGACGAGGACCTTCATCGGGCTCTCCGGGGTGGTGCTCATGCACGTGAGGGTACCGGGTCGGGGGCTCCGGCAACACGCGCGGGGAACCCTAGGAGGGGGGTCATGCGTCACTCACTGGATGGGGGCGCAATAATGCTGCCCGTGACAGCATCCGCGATAGAGACAACACCTCACGCACGGGCGAACCGTCCCAATCTGGTCAGCGTGGGGACGATCGTTTGGCTGTCGTCCGAGCTGATGTTCTTCGCGGCGCTGTTCGCGATGTTCTTCACGATCCGCTCCGTGACGATCGGCCAGTCCGGTGAAGACGCGTGGCCGGGCGCCCCGCTGGACCTGCCCCTGTCGGGGGTGAACACGGCCATCCTGGTGCTGTCCTCGGTGACGTGCCAGATGGGCGTGTTCAAGGCCGAGGCGGGCAAGGTCGGCCGTGACGGCAGCCTGCTCAACCCGGCCCGGTGGGGTCTGCGCGAGTGGTACGTCCTCTCGTTCCTCATGGGCGCCTACTTCGTCGCGGGCCAGGGCTACGAGTACTACAACCTCGTCACGCACGACGGGCTGACCTTCTCGTCCTCGGCCTACGGCTCGGTGTTCTACCTGGCCACCGGCTTCCACGGCCTGCACGTGGTCGGCGGCCTGGTCGCGTTCCTGTTCCTGCTCGGGCGGACCTACGCCGCCAAGCGCTGGACCCACGAGCAGGCGACGAGCGCGATCGTCGTGTCCTACTACTGGCACTTCGTCGACGTGGTGTGGATCGGCCTGTTCTCGGTCGTTTACCTGCTCGACCTCTGACCCCATCCCGACGACATGACCCGAACGGGGATTTCCGTG
The DNA here is from genome assembly GCF_013364275.1 of Actinomadura sp. NAK00032. Lineage (NCBI taxonomy): Bacteria > Bacillati > Actinomycetota > Actinomycetes > Streptosporangiales > Thermomonosporaceae > Actinomadura > Actinomadura sp. NAK00032. The sequence continues at coordinate 3,162,840 of NZ_CP054932.1, forward strand.
AAAAGGATCACCGCATGGCGACGGCGCCCGTGGGCGGGCTACGCCGTCGTGCTGGCGGCCCTGGCGGCGATCGGCGTGATCTACGCCGGCTTCTCACCGCAGACCGACCGCGCCGAGGCGCAGAACACCGCGCAGGCCGCGGAGGACTTGAAGCACGGGCAACAGCTGTTCAACAAGAACTGCGCGAGCTGCCACGGGCTCAACGCCGAGGGCACGAAGGACGCCGAGGGCAACTCGATCGCGCCGAGCCTCATCGGGGTGGGCGCCGCATCCGTCGACTTCCAGGTCAGCACGGGCCGCATGCCCGCGATGAACCCTGGCGCGCAGGTGCCGCGCAAGACGCCGGTCCCCGCCTTCAACACCTCGATCAAGACCGACTACGAGGAGCCGGAGAAGCGCGAGGCGGCGGAGAAGCAGAAGGCCCAGGCCGAGAAGAACCTGGCCGACCTGCGGGCCTACATCGCCTCCCTGGGCGGCGGCCCCGAGGTTCCGCCCGCGTCGGCCGTGGACCCGAAGAACGGGGACGTGGCGCTCGGCGGGAAGCTGTTCCGCACCAACTGCGCGCAGTGCCACAGCTTCACCGGCCAGGGCGGCGCGCTGACGGGCGGCAAGTACGCGCCGCCGCTGTCGGGCGACGACGTCACGCCCACCCAGATGTACGAGGCCATGCTGACCGGCCCGCAGGCCATGCCGGTGTTCAACGACACCACGCTGCGGCCCGAGGACAAGCAGGCGATCATCTCCTACCTGGTGCAGACGCGCGAGGAGCCCAACCCGGGCGGCAACGGCCTCGGCCGCATCGGCCCGGTGAGCGAGGGCCTGGTCGCCTGGCTGGTGGGGCTCAGCCTGATGGTGCTGGCGGCCATGTGGATCACCGCTAAGAAGCCGAAGAAGCTGAAGAAGTCATGAGCGACGACAACAAGGAGACCGCGGGCTCGACGGGCCCGCGCGAGGACGGCGGCCGGCGCGAACGCGTGATCGGCACGCCGTCCCCGGCGAGGGAGAAGGCGCTCCTCGCCGAGGACGACATCTCGGCGCCCGCCGGCGTGGGGGAGCAGCTCGACGAGCAGTCGGCCAAGCGTGCCGAGCGCATCGTCGCGGCGTTCTTCCTGCTGGCGTTCGCGGCGAGCGTGGCGTTCATCGCCTACTTCATCGGCTGGAGCGGCCGCGACGGCGGCATGCACGGCCTGCTGGACGCCCGCGAGAACAACTTCTGGCTCGGCGGGACGATGGCGCTGGCCTTCCTGTCGATGGCGGTCGGCGTCACCATCTGGGTGCGCCGGCTGATGACCAGCAAGCCGATCATCCAGGAGCGGCACGAGCTGGCGGCCGACGAGGAGACCCGGGAGGCGTTCAGCCGGGACTTCATGGAGGGCGCGGACGACAGCGGCATCACCAAGCGGCCGCTGCTGCGCCGCACGCTGCTGCTCGCCGCCGCGCCGCTCGGGCTGGCCCCGCTGGTGCTGCTGCGCGACCTCGGCCCGCTGCCGGAGAAGAAGCTGCGGCACACCTTCTGGGGCGAGGCCGTCAAGCAGGCGAAGGCGCAGGGCAAGAAGGGCGTCCGCCTGGTGGTGGACGGCACCAACAAGCCGCTCAAGGTCAGCGACTTCGCCTCGCCCGGCTCGATGATCACCGTGCTGCCGGAGGGCATGGAGGAGCACCTGCCCGAGGACGAGGTGCTCACCCAGGTCGCGAAGGCCGTCACGATCCTGATCAACGTCCCGGCGGGCGACTTCAAGCCCGCCAAGGGCCGGGAGAACTGGCACGTCAACGGGATCGTCGCGTACTCCAAGGTCTGCACGCACGTCGGCTGCCCGGCGGCCCTGTACGAGCAGACGACGCACCACATCCTGTGCCCGTGCCACCAGTCCACGTTCGACGCCACCGACGCCGCCAAGGTCGTGTTCGGCCCGGCGGCCCGGCCGCTCCCGCAGCTGCCGCTGGCGGTCGAGGACGGTTACATCGTCGCCACGAGCGACTACCACGAACCCGTCGGCCCGAGCTTCTGGGAGCGCGGATGAGCGAGGCGACAGCACCCAAGGCGGTCGAGGCCCCGCTGACGTTCATCGACGACCGCCTCGGGTCCACCACCTTCTTCAAGCGCAATATGAAGAAGGTCTTTCCGGACCACTGGTCCTTCATGCTGGGCGAGATCGCCCTGTACTCCTTCATCATCCTGCTGCTGACCGGGACGTTCCTGACGCTCTGGTTCAAGCCGAGCATGGTGGAGGTCGTGTACGAGGGCTCCTACAAGCCCTTGAACGGCGTGAAGATGTCCGAGGCGTACGCCTCGACGCTGCACATCAGCTTCGACGTCCGCGGCGGCCTGCTCATGCGGCAGATCCACCACTGGGCGGCGCTGCTGTTCATGGCGTCGATCCTGGCGCACATGCTCCGGGTCTTCTTCACCGGCGCCTACCGCAAGCCGCGCGAGCTGAACTGGCTCATCGGCATCGGCATGTTCACGCTGGGCATGCTGGAGGGCCTCGCGGGCTACTCGCTCCCCGACGACCTGCTGTCCGGCACCGGCCTGCGCATCACGCAGGGCGTGGCCGAGGGCATCCCGATCGTCGGCACCTACCTGTACATGTTCCTGTTCGGCGGGGAGTTCCCCGGCCAGGACATCGTGCCGCGCCTGTACATGGTGCACATCCTGCTGATCCCGGCGCTGCTGCTCGGCATGGTCACCGCGCACATGATGATCATGTGGGTGCAGAAGCACACCGCGATGCCGGTCAAGAACCAGTCCGAGAAGCAGGTCTACGGCTACCCGTTCTACCCGGTCTTCATGGCCAAGACGGGCGCCTACTTCCTGTTCACCTTCGGCGTCCTGGCGCTGCTGGGGGCCTTCGCGCAGATCAACCCGATCTGGCTGTTCGGGCCGTACGACCCCGGCGCCATCTCCTCGGGCTCCCAGCCCGACTGGTACATGGGCGTCCTGGAGGGCTCGCTGCGCATCATGCCGGGCTGGGAGATCAACGCCTGGGGCCACACGCTCAGCCTGAGCGTGCTGATCCCGGCGGCCCTGCCGCTCGGCATCGTGTTCGGCGGCGCCGCGGCCTGGCCGTGGATCGAGGCGTGGGTGACCGGCGACAAGCGGCACCACCACGTCAACACCCGGCCGCGCAACGCCCCGGTCCGCACCGCGACGGGCGTCGCCGCGGTCACGTTCTACGGGCTGCTGTGGCTGGCCGGCGCGAACGACGTCCTCGCGGACAAGTTCCACCTGTCGCTGTTCGCCACGACCTGGTTCTTCCGGGTGACGTTCTTCGTCGGGCCGGTCATCGCGTTCATCATCACGAAGCGGATCTGCCTCGGCCTGCAGCGCAAGGACGCCGACATCGTCGGCCACGGCGTGGAGAGCGGCGTCATCCTGATGTCGCCGGACGGCAAGTTCTCCGAGCGGCACGAGCCGGCGCGCGACGAGGAGAAGCACGTCCTGCTGTCGAAGGAGAACGCGCGGCCGGAGCCGCCGGACCGGGACGCCGCCGGCATCCCGGCGCCCGGCGCGAAGGGCCCGATCGGCCACCTGCGGTCGCGGCTCAACCGGGCGTGGACCTTCGACGACGTCCCCGTCGAGGAGCACGAGCACGGCGAGCACGAGGAGATCGAGGGCGGCCGCGCGTCGCAGGAGATCAACCACTGACCGCACGCTCAGGGGCCCGCCACCGCAGCCGCGGTGGCGGGCCTGTCCGTATTCTGGCCAGGCGATGACCAAGACCCTGTTCGTCACCAACGACTTCCCGCCGCGGCCCGGCGGCATCCAGGCGTTCGTGCACGGCCTCGCCGCCCGCCGCCCGGCCGGCTCCGTGGTCGTGTACGCCCCGGCGTGGAAGGGCGCCGCGGAGTTCGACGCGCGGCAGCCGTTCCCGGTCGTCCGGCATCCCGGGTCGCTGATGCTGCCGGAGCCGGGCGTGCTGCGCCGCGCCGCGGAGGTACTGCGCGCGGAGGGCTGCGACTCGGTCGTGTTCGGCGCGGCGGCGCCGCTCGGCCTGCTGGCCCCGGCGCTGCGGCGGCGCGGCGCCGGCCGCCTCGTCGGCATCACGCACGGCCACGAGGCGGGCTGGGCGGCGCTCCCGGTGGCGCGGCGCCTGCTCCGCCGCATCGGCGACGACCTGGACGTGCTGACCTACCTCGGCGAGTACACCCGCACCCGGCTGGCGCGGGCGCTGGCACCGCCCGCCGCCGCGCGGCTGGCGCGGCTCGCCCCCGGCGTGGACGAGAAGGTCTTCCACCGGAACACGGGCGGCGAGGAGATCCGGGCCCGGCACGGGCTCGCGGACCGCCCGGTGGTGGTGTGCGTGTCGCGGCTGGTGCCGCGCAAGGGGCAGGACGCGCTGATCCACGCCTGGCCGCACGTCCTGCGGCAGCGGCCCGACGCCGCCCTCCTGCTCGTCGGCGGCGGCCCCTACCGGGCCGCTCTGCAGCGCCTCGCGGCGTCCCTCGGCGTCGACCGCAGCGTGGTCTTCACCGGCGGCGTGAGCTGGGAGGAGCTGCCCGCCCACTACGACGCCGGGGACGTCTTCGCGATGCCGTGCCGGACCCGCCGCCGCGGCCTGGACGTGGAGGGGCTCGGCATCGTCTACCTGGAGGCGTCCGCGACCGGCCTGCCCGTCGTCGCCGGCGACTCCGGCGGCGCGCCCGACGCCGTCCTGGACGGCGAGACGGGCCTGGTCGTGCCGGGCCGCTCGGTCGCCGGGATCGCCACCGCGCTCACCGGGCTGCTGGCCGACCCGGCGCGCGCCCGCGCGATGGGGGAGCGGGGCCGCGCCTGGATCGAGCGCGAGTGGCGGTGGGAGGTCCAGGCCGCCCGGCTGGGCGGCCTGCTGGCGCCCTGAGATGGCAGGATGCGGCTATGGACATCGAGGACGCATGGGCCCGCGTTCCGGGGGACGCCGCCCGGTGGCTGCGCGAGCTGGATCCGGGCCACGGCCATTCGGGGTTCGAGCCGCCGCGCCGCCCCGACGCCGCCTGGCTCCTGCACGCGATGTACGTGTGGCGGGAGGGCCTGGTCACCACGACGCACGACGATGTCCACCAGTCGGTGGCGGCGGCGGGGCTGACCGGCCCGTCCGACATGGGCGACCTGCTGGAGGGCGCGATCGTCACCGGCGTCGACCTCGGCCGCACCGGCGACCCCGGCGCGGGGTGGCGGCGGCTGCGGTGGCGGGAGCTGGCGCGCGGCTTCGGTGAGCCGGTCGTCCCGGACGGGGCGCTGCCGGGCAGCCGCTGCCTGCGCCAGGGGCACCCGGCGGGCAGCTGGTCGGCGGCGGTCCGGCCGCCCGCGGAGGGCTGCCTGGACCGGGAGAGCTGGAACCGCCTCATCGGCGTGCTGCTGCGGCACGGCCCGTCCGGCGCGGACACCCGCTGCCTGGCCTACTACTGCCCGCTGGTCACGGGCGACTGGGACGACGACACCGTCCTCGCGGGCCGCCTCGGCGACGCGACCGCCCTCTACGACCATCCCGGGCTGAACAGCTGCCCGTCCGACCTGTGGGCCGAGGACCGCTCCTGGGTCGTCTACTGCGACTGGGACCTGTGGGGCACGAAGATCGTCGGCCCGACGTCCCTCATCGAGGCCGTCCTGACGGACGACTCCCTGGAGGCCGTCCGCCTGCCCTGGACCAGTTGATTGCTTCGCCCTCGGCGTCAGGCGCTGGCGCGCCTTCCTTCCACGGGCAAAGCGGCGATCGCTGCATCGCTCCGGCTCGCCTGGCGGCTCCCTGCGCGATCAGGTTCTCGCTTCGCTCGAACCTGGCTTCGCACGCGATCGCAACGCTGAGGTCGCCGCCTGCTCAGGTTACGGACGTCCGTCTTGCGGCCGGCGTACGGCTTGGTCGGGCCGTGCCCTGCGCCCGGAGGCCGTTCCGTGCGGACCTGCCCCTGCCGAGGGGATGTGGGTGTGATCCGGTCGCGGCCGGCCCGGCGCCCTCGTGGAGGACCTGGAGGTGGGGTGCGCCGTGGTGGGCCGGCCCGGTGGACCGGGTCCGCGGGGACGGGAGCGCGGGGCACGACCCGCGGCGTCCGGCACCGCGGGGATCGCGCCCCCGGCGGTGCCCGGCCGCGGACTGCGGAGGCCGGGCGGCCCCCGGGCCGATCCCTTGTCGCGGTGATCGATGCAATGGGGCCACCTCCTTGCCGCCGTTCCGTCCGCGGTCGCTGACGTTTCCGAAGCTAGGGGAGTTCCGGCGGTGCGGGAGTGCCGTTAAAGCGCGTTTAAGGGGCGGATGAGTCGTCGCTAAGCCGCCTTCCAGTTTCGGCCACAAAAACGGCTCTACTTCGCATGTACGGAGCATTCGGACACTGGGATGATCAGGCGTTCGGACGGCCGGGCCGGCGGAGGAGGGGTCATGCGGTCTCGCGGTGTCGTGGTGCTGGCCGCGGTGTTATCGGTCGTGCTGGTGGCGGGGCTCACGGCGGGGTGGATACTGCGGCGCGGGCGGGACGACACGCCCGAGGAGGTCGCGGCCGGCTTCTTCACCGCCTGGGGCGAGGGGGACCTGGACGGCATGCGGGAGCTGGTCGCCGACCCGCCGGCCGACTTCGCCTCGCAGTACCGGGCGCTGTCGCGCGGGCTCCTGGTCACGGCGATCGCGGTGGAGCCGCGCCCCGTCGTCCGGTCCGGGAAGGATGCGGCGCAGGCCGCGTTCACCGTCACCCGGTCGCTGTCCGGGCACGGGGACTGGTCGTTCCAGGCGGTGCTCCGGCTGGGCCGCGTGGACGGGCGGTGGCGGGTCCTGTGGACGCCCGCGACGCTGTATCCCGGGCTGAAGGGCAAGGGGGCGTGGACGATCGGGCAGGTCCGCGTCCCGGCGGTGACGCTCGTGGCGCGGGACGGGAAGGCGCTGCCGCGCGACGGGCTGCTCGCGCCCTACCTCGACGGGATCACCGCGGGCCTCGACGCGGACGAGGAGGAGGTCGGGTACGCGATCGTGCTGCGGGACGGCGAGGCGCCGCCGCGCCGGGTGAAGCTGTTCGACGTACCGAAGGGCCGGAAGGTCCGCACGACGCTGGACCGGCGGCTGCAGGCGGCGGCGGAGAAGGCGGTCGCGTCCGCATCCGGCCAGGCCGCGATCGTGGCCGTCCGGCCCGGCACGGGCGAGGTCCTCGCGGTCGCGGACGCCCTCGGCGGCCTCGGCGCGTTCGTCGGCCGCTACCCGCCCGGTTCGACGTTCAAGGTCGTCACGGCGGGCGGGCTGGTCGCGGACGGGGCGGGCGCCGGGACCGGCGCCGACTGCCCGGCCTCGGTGGTCACCGCGCAGCGCACCATCCACAACGACGAGGACCACGCGCTCGGCCGGACGACGCTGCGCGGCGCGTTCGCCGCGTCCTGCAACACGACGTTCGCGCGGCTGGCGGTGGAGCGGCTCGGCGCGGCGAAGCTGGCCGCGAGCGCGCGCCGCTTCGGGTTCGGCGCCCCCCTCAACCCGGGCGTCGACGCGGCGGCGGGGAGCTTCCCCGATCCGCGCAGCGGCGCGGAGCTGGCCGAAGCCGCGATCGGGCAGGGGCGCGTCCAGGCGAGCCCGCTGCTGATGGCGACGGTCGCCGCCGCGGCGGCGGACGGCACCTGGCGACCGCCCCGGCTGCTGCCGGCGAAGCTGATGCGGGAGAGCGGGGGACGGGCCCCGGCACCGCGCCCCGTGCCCGGCGCGGCGGCCCTGCGCACGATGATGCGGGCCGTCGTCACCGAGGGCACCGCGGCGGGGGCCGGCCTGCCCGGCGGGACGGCGGGCAAGACCGGCACCGCGGAGTTCGCCGGCGGGACGCACGCCTGGTTCATCGGGTACCGGGACGACGTCGCGTTCGCGGTGTTCGTCCAGGGCGGTGGGTCCGGGCCGCGAGTGGCGGCGCCCCTGGCCGCGAAGTTCCTGCGATAGCGGCCAGAAGAAATGAACCCCATGCGCCGTTCCTGCGTACTCGTCCGGAGAGTGGAACGGCCGCGGGATAAGGCCGGGACGGTTTCTTGGCACCAATTGCCGTCAGAACGGCTCCTAGGGCGTATGCTCCCGGAGTGATCGGGCGGGTTCGCCGAGAATTCGTCCGGGGAACGCGGTGGGAGCGAGCGGGCTCCGACACCGCGGTCCCGTGATGTCTCAGCGGAACCGCCGCCGGGCCTGCGGCCCGGCGGTGCGGAGCCACCGGCGTTCGCCGAGCCCTCCGTCTCCTCCACAGGAGAGGGCATGGCGCGACGCGATAACGGGCATGCGTCCCGGGGCGACACGCATGTTTCATCGTGGGCGGAGACGCCCGCGCGCCCCTCATCGAGACCGGCGGCCGGGCAGGCGCGCTGGTCCGAGGAGCCCCAGTGGCCCGAGGGGTCCTGGTGGTCGGAGCAGCCGGACTGGTTCGAGCGCGGGCGCAAGGCGGCCCGCGGCGAGCCCGGCCGGCGCGAGGCGAAGCGGCGCGAGGGCAGGTCCCGTGCGCGGCGCGAGGCGCAGGAGCGGCCCGAGCCGCCCGCCAAGCGGCGCGAGCCGCCCGCCAAGCGGCGCGACGGGCGCACCGACCCGTTCGCCGTGCGCAACAAGGGCTCCGGCCGCGCCGACCCCTTCGAGGCCCGCAACCGGCGCACCGCCCGCCCGTCCGACTCCCGCGCCACCCGGACCGACGTCCCCACGGTGCCCCCCGGGCGCCCGGCCGCACCACCATCGAGCCCCACCCCGCGCGACGCCCGGGCGCCGCAACCCCGACGCGGCGCCCGCACACCTGGCCCCGAACGCACCCCCCGCCCACCACAGCCTGCACGGGATGCGCGCACACCCCGATCCGACGCGCGTGACGCGCGCACGGCACGCTTCGACGCGCGCGATGCGCGGACACCGCAGTCGGAGGCGCGAGATGCGCGCACGGCGCGGTTCGATGCGCGGGACGCGCGGGCGGCACGGACGGCGCGGTTCGATGCTCGGGGTGAGGGGGTTGGGCGGGGGCGGCGTGCGGAGCGGGGGCGGGTGGAGCGGCGGGGGGCGCGGTCCGGGCCGAAGGCGCGGCCGCGGCGCGGCCGGCGGCCCGGTGACCGGCTGGGGATCGGCGCGATCGTGCTGTCCACCGCCGTCGGGCTGTCGCTGCTCGGCATCCTGGAGCGGGCGCTCCTCGACGGGGGCCCGCTCGGCGGCACGTCGGGGCCGGTCGGCTCGCAGCGCGCGATCCAGCCGCCGAAGCCGGGCACGGACGCGCCCGCGCGGCCGGGGCAGCCGTCCCGGCGGCCCGCCGAGGGCGGCGGCACCGGCCCGGCGGCGGACGGCCCCAGCCTGCGAGTGCTGGCCGCGCAGGTCCGGAAGCTGACCCTGGCCGAGCGCGGCGCCGCCGCGCGGCAGGCCTACGGCGCGGCGCCGGCGCAGCAGCCGATCGTCGGCGCCACCCGCACGAGCGCCGACCGGACCTGGGTGTTCGGCACGACCGCGATCCCCGTCCCCGAGTCCAGCGCCGCCAACCCGGAGGTCGCGTTCTACGCGGCGCACTGGACCGGGAAGCGGTGGCAGGTCGGGCTGTCCGGCGGGGCGGCGTTCGCGACGCTGCTCGCCGGCATGCCCGCGGCCGTCATGCCGGCGGCGGAGGGCCGGCTGCTGCGCGAGTACGGCACGGTCACCGCCGAGGGGGCCGCGGCGCTCGTCAACGGCACCCGGGCCGGCGACCGGCTGATGCTGCCGTGGAAGATCGGCCAGGTCTGGGCGATGACGACCTCGGACGGCTCCGCCCGCCCGCTGGCCTCGCTCGCGTTCTCCGGCGGCGACGGCCGCGTCGTCGCGTCCGCCAAGGGCAGGCTCTACCGGTTCTGCGGCAACGCGTCCGGCAACGCGATGGTGATGCTGATCCACCCGAGCGGCCTCGCGACCACCTACTACCGGCTGCGGAACGTGACCCGGCTGCGCGACGGCGGTGTCGTCGCGCAGGGCGGCGCGCTCGGCGGCACCGGCACCGAACGGCCCTGCGGCGGGGCGGCGGCACCGCGGGCCGAGGTCGGGTTCGGGCTGCGCGGCGGCACCGGGACCGTGCCGCTGGACGGCGCCGAGATCGGCGGCTGGACGTTCCGGGAGCGGGCCAAGCCGCTGCTCGGGTTCGCCGAGCGCGGCGCCCTGCAAGTGCTCCCCGGGGGCCTGATGGCCAACCTCGGCCCCGTCCCGGCGGCGGCGGAGGAGGAGCCCGTGCCGCCGTCGCCGTCTCCGAGCCCTTCGCCGGAGGACGGCGCAGGAACGGCCGCCGCCCCGGCGGCGGCCGCAACCGAGAACAGGAGTCCGAACGGTGCGAACTCGCAGCAGTGATGATCCCGCGGTGCCCACCTGGGTGCTGCGCGTCGTGCTCGCCGGCGCGGTGCTGGTGCTCGTCGGCGCGGCGACCCCGCCGGGAGCGGTCGCGGTCGCGAACGTGCAGTACTTCCTCAACTTCTACGCCGGGGTGTTCGCGCTCGTCGCCTACACCACCGCCGTGATGTGCGGGCTCCTCGCCACCGAGCGGCTGATCCTGAAGATCCGGCACCGCGTGCTCGCGCAGGCGGTGCACCGGGCGGCGGCCGTGGTGGCGACCGCGATGCTCGTCGCGCACGTCTCGGTGAAGGTGATGAACGGGCTGGCGCTGCCGGCGCAGGTCGTCGTCCCGGACGGCGGCGCCGTCGGCCTCGGCACGATCGCCGCCGAGCTGATGGTGCTCGTCATGGCCACCGGGATGGTGCGGGCCCGGTTCGCGGTCCGCGGCAAGAGCTGGATGTGGCGGTCGGCGCACGTGCTCGCCTACATCGCCTGGCCGATGGCGATCGTGCACGGCCTCATCACCGGCCGGTCCGCGGCGAACTGGGTGGTGCTCAGCTACGTGATGAGCGTCGTGCTGGTCGTGCTGGCGCTGGTCACCCGCATGATCGTGGTGATCAAGCCGCGGGAGCTGCCGCGCGCGGGCGCCGAGATCGACCCGTTCGCGGTGCCGGACGGCGCCGGGCGCGCCCGCTACCGGCGCGCGATGGCGGCCCGCGAGCACGAGGAGGGCCGCGCCGCGGCGGCGGGCCGCGACTTCGGCGAGCGGGAGTTCGGCGAGCGGGAGTTCGGCGAGCGCGACTTCGGCGAGCGGGACGGCTACGACGATCCGCGCCGGACCACCCGCGACCCGCGCGGCGTGCCGCTCACCGGGCCCGGCCGCGACACCGAGGTGCTGCGATGACGTCGACGGTCACGGTCTCGGGCATCGGCGGGCCGCGCCTGACGCTCGGGTTCGACCGGTTCGACCGGCTGGACATCGACCGGCACCTGGCGGTGCACGGCAAGCTCCGCGCGCCCGGACTGGACGACCTGATCCGCATGGCCGAGCAGGTCGACCTGCGGGGGCGCGGCGGGGCCGGGTTCCCGTTCGCGCGCAAGCTGATGGCGGTCGCGGCGCGGATCAGGCACCCCACCGCCGACCAGACCGCGCTGCTGCCCGGCGAGCGCGCCGACGAGCGCGGCTCCAGCGAGAACGTGGTCGTGGTCGTGAACGGCGCCGAGGGCGAGCCCGGCAGCGCCAAGGACAAGGTGCTGCTCGGCCGGGCCCCGCACCTCGTCCTGGACGGCGCCCAGATCGCCGCCTCCGCGCTCGGCACGCAGCGGATCATCGTGGCCGTCGAGGACGACGAGGCCGCCCGCTCCGTGCGCGCCGCGATCAGCGAGCGGCGGATGCCGGCCCGGGTCGTCCGGCTGACCGAGCGGTTCATCTCCGGGGAGAGCGGCGCGGTGGTCCGCGCGATCAACGGGGAGGCGCCGATCCCGCCGGGCGTCAAGGTCCGCGCGTCCGACTCCGGGGTGGACGGCTTCCCGACGCTGCTGTCCAACACCGAGACGTTCGCGCAGCTCGCGGTGCTGGTCTCGCTCGGCTCCGACCTGTACGCCTCGGCCGGGACGGACGAGGAGCCCGGCACCACGCTGCTCACGATCGGCGGGACGCAGGTGGTGGAGGCGCCGCTCGGCACGCCGCTGCAGGCCGTCCTCGACCACTGCCAGGTGCCGCCGTCCCCGGGCGTGCTCGTCGGCGGCTACCACGGCATGTGGCTCGGCCCCGGCGGGGTGTCGCGGGCCGTGCTGTCGCGGGCCGGGATGCGGCGCGTCGGCGGGACGGTCGGCGCCGGCATCATCCTCCCGCTCACCCAGGGCACCTGCCCGCTCGGCGAGGTCACCCGCATCGCGTCCTACCTCGCGGCGCAGTCCGCCGGGCAGTGCGGCCCGTGCCGGCTGGGGCTGCCGGACGTCGTCCGGTCGCTGAACGCGCTGACCGAGGGCGCCGGGAGGGTCGAGGACGTGCGCCGCGCCGCCGGGGTCGGCCGGGGCCGTGGCGCCTGCACCCACCCGGACGGGACGGCGAGGTTCGTGCTGTCGGCGATGGAGGCGTTCGGCGCCGACATCGACGCGCACCGCTGGGGCGGCGGCTGCGGCCTGTCCACCTACGGCGTGCTGCCGCTGCCGGTGCCGGACGGCTCCGAGGGCCGGGTGGCGATCGACTGGAGCCGCTGCGACGGGCACGGGCTGTGCGCCTACCTCGTCCCCGAACTGATCCAGCTCGACCGGTACGGCTTTCCCGTGGTGCTCGGCACCGACATCCCAGAATGGCTGGAGAAGGACGTGCAGAAGGCCGTCGCGATGTGCCCGGCATTGGCGCTCCGAGTGGTCGACGGCGTCCCGGGAGCGCCGTCGCGGCGATGAATTCCGGTGGCGCGGAAAAAGTGACATCTGCCGGACACCGTTGAACCTCGCGCCGGTGCGGTGCGTATTCATGGGCGGACCCGCGCCGCGTCCGTCGAGAGATCCCCGAGAGGAGGAAAGGAACCTTGAGGAAATCCTACGGAATGGCTGGAGGACGCAGGCTCCCGCGCCTCGGAAAGGGGCGCCTGCTGCTGGTGCTGGCGGCCGTGGCCGCCGTCGGCGCGGCCTTCGCGGTCGTGCTGAACCCCGTCGGAGTGCCCGCCAGCGGCGCGGCCAACCTGGGCGGCACCGTGCGGACCGAGTGGGGGCCGATGAGCACCCTGGACCGGCAGCTGCTGGTCAAGGTCCGGCAGGCCGGGCTGTGGGAGATACCCGCCGGCCAGCAGGCGCAGCAGCGCGCCCGGGCGCCTCGGGTGCGGCAGGTCGCAGAGATCATCTGGCAGCAGCACGTCCAGCTGGACGCCGACACCCGCGCCACCGCCGAGAAGCTCGGCGTGCTCGTGCCGAACGAGCCGAACGGCAGCCAGAAGAGCTGGCTCCGGGAGATGTCCGGCAAGTTCGGCGGCGATTACGACAAGACCTTCGTACTGCGGCTGCGCGCCGCGCACGGGCAGGTCTTCGCGGTCATCGCCAAAGTGCGCGCGCAGTCGGAGAACTCGGTGATCCGCGCGTTCGCCGAGCGGGCGATGAAATTCGTCAACACGCACATGTCGCTGCTGGAGAGCACCGGCCTGGTGCCCCGGCGGGCCCTGCACTGAACTGAACATCCCACCCCCGCAGAGGGAGACCTTTTCCATGGGACGAAAGAAGAAAGCGTTCGCCGTGCTGGTCCCGGCGCTCGCCCTCATCGCGACCGCGTGCCAGGAGACCCCCGGCGCCGCGGCCGGGCCGTACAGCCCGCAGACGACCAAGGCGGCCAATCCCGCCGCCTATCCCGGCCGGCCGGCCGAGGGCAACGGCGTCCCCAACCTCCAGGGCGGCGGAGCCAGGCCCACCAGCGGCACCCAGCAGAACGGCGCCCAGCCCACGGCCCAGCCGACCGCCCAGCCTCCCGGCGACCCCACGGCCGAGCCGACCGGCGACCCCGCCGACCCGCCCATGGGCGACCCCACCGATCAGCCCTCCGGCCAGCCCACGGCCGAACCCACGGACCAGCCCTCCGGCCAGCCGAGCGGTGAGCCGACCGACGACATGGGCGGCCAGATGGGCGACGGCGGCCAGATGGACGACGGCCAGAACGGCGACCAGGGCGACGGCGGCGACCAGGGCCAGCAGCCCCCGCCCAACCCGGAGCTGCGCGCCGACCAGTTCGTCGACATCCGCAAGGCGCCCCGCGTCCGGCAGCCGCGCCGCACCCGGCAGGCGTCCACCGGCGTGTTCTCGTCCAACTGCGGCGTGAACGAGGGGCAGGCGCACAGCAACCCCGACAACGTCCTCGCCGCGCCCGGCGTCGTCAACGGCGCGCACCACATCCACGACTACGTCGGCAACCTCGACACCAACGCGTTCTCCACCGACGAGACGTTCGCCGCCGCCGGGACGACCTGCACCAACGGCGACAAGTCGGCCTACTTCTGGCCGGTGGTCCGGCTGCGCGACGGCAAGGACACCTCCGACCGGGCCGAGCAGAGCACGGCGGACGGCAACGTCGGCAGCATCGTCACCCCCTCCAGCGTGAAGCTGCAGTTCCTCGGCAACCCGCGCGCCAAGGTGACGGCGGCGCCGCAGTTCATCCGCATCGCCACCGGCGACGCCAAGGCCGTGACCAACGGCCTGAAGAACGCCCACGCGTCGTGGACGTGCAGCGGCTTCGAGAACCGGGCGTTCACCGACAAGTACCCGCTGTGCCCGCAGGGCAGCAAGGTCGAGCGCGTGCTGAACTTCCCCGGCTGCTGGGACGGCCAGAACACCGACAGCGCCAACCACCGCGACCACGTCGCCTTCGCCGACGCGCGGACGGGCGCCTGCCCGCAGGGGTTCAAGGCCATCCCGCAGCTGCGGATGACGCTGGCCTACGACGTGCCCGCCAAGCCCCTCGCCTTCGCGCTGGACAGCTTCCCCGAGTCGGGCCACGACCCGGTCACCGACCACGGCGACTTCATCAACGTGATGGGCGAGCGGCTGATGCAGCAGGCGGTCAACGCCATCAACAAGGGCGCGCGCACCACCGGCAAGCGCCGCCGCTGAGCCGCGCCCCCCGCGCCCCCCGCGTCCGGAACGCCCGGAACGCGGAACGCCGGGGGAGCGCACCGGAACGCGGCCGGTGGGGGCGCACCGGCCGCGTCCGCGCGCGTCCGGGGGCCGGGCGTCCTACGATCGCGGCATGGACATTGTGATCGCGGGCGGGCACGGGCAGATCGCGCTGCGGCTGTCCCGGCTGCTGGCCGCACGGGGGGACACCGTACGCGGCATCATCCGCAACCCGGCGCACGCGGGCGACGTCCGGGACACCGGCGCCGAACCGGTCGTGTGCGACCTGGAGGCCGCCGGCACCGACGAGGTCGCCGGGCTCATCGCCGGCGCGGACGCCGTCGTGTTCGCCGCCGGGGCGGGGCCGGGCAGCGGCACGGCCCGCAAGGACACCGTCGACCGTGCCGCGTCGGTGCTGATGGCGGACGCCGCCGAGCGCGCGGGCGTGCGCGGGTTCGTGCAGATCTCCGCGATGGGCGCGGGCGAGAAGGCCGCCCCGGGGCGCGGCGAGGTGTGGGACGCCTACATCCGGGCCAAGGGCGAGGCCGAGGACGACCTCCGCGACCGCGACGCCCTCGACTGGGTG
The DNA here is from genome assembly GCF_013364275.1 of Actinomadura sp. NAK00032. Lineage (NCBI taxonomy): Bacteria > Bacillati > Actinomycetota > Actinomycetes > Streptosporangiales > Thermomonosporaceae > Actinomadura > Actinomadura sp. NAK00032. Next base: position 3,178,266 of record NZ_CP054932.1, read on the forward strand.
ATCCTGCGCCCCGGCAGGCTCACCGACGACCCCGGCACCGGGCTGGTGCGGCTGGAGGAGCCGCCGATCGGGCACGACGCGGTCACCCGCGACGACGTGGCGGCGGTCGTGGTGGCGCTGCTCGACGCCCCGGGCGTCCGCCGCCGCACGCTCGACCTGCTGAACGGCGGCACCCCGGTCGAGGACGCCGTCGCGTCGCTGTGCTGAGCCGCTGAGCGGCCCCGCTAGGAGGCGTAGAGCGCGTCGATCTCGTCGGCGAAGTCCTTCATCACGACGTTGCGCTTCACCTTCAGGCTCGGCGTCATGTGCCCGGCCTCCTCGGTGAAGTCGACGCCGAGGATGACGTACTTCTTGATCGCCTCGGCGTGGCTGACCGACTTGTTGGCCTCGGCGACCGCGCCCTCGATCTCGGCGATGAGGTCGGGGTCGCGGCGCAGGTCGTCGATCGCCATCCCCGCGGGCTTGCCGAGCCGCTCCTGCCACGGCCCGAGCGCCTCCTCGTCCAGCGTGATGAGGGCGCTGATGAACTTGCGGCCGTCGCCGACGACGAGGCACTGGCTGATCAGCGGGTGCGCGCGGAGCCGGTCCTCCAGCGGGGCGGGCGCGACGTTCTTGCCCGCCGCCGTGACGAGGATCTCCTTCTTGCGGCCGGTGATCCGCAGGAAGCCGTCCCCGTCGAGGGAGCCGAGGTCGCCGGTGTGGAACCAGCCGTCCTCCAGGGCCTCCTTGGTGGCGGCCTCGTTGTTCCAGTAGCCGCGCAGCACGTTGATGCCGCGCACGAGGACCTCGCCGTCCTCGGCGATGCGGACGTCCACGCCCGGGATCGGCCGGCCCACCGTGCCGATCTTGATGGCGGTCGGCCGGTTCACGCTGGCGGGCGCCGTCGTCTCGGTGAGGCCGTAGCCCTCCAGGATCGTGATGCCGACGCCGCGGAAGAAGTGCCCGAGGCGCTCGCCCAGCGCCGCCCCGCCCGACACCGCGTACTGCACCCGGCCGCCGACGGCGGCGCGCAGCTTCCCGTACACCAGCACGTCGAACAGCTTGTGCTTCGCCTTGAGGGCGAGCCCGGGGCGGCCCGCGTCCAGCGCCCGGCTGTAGGCGATCGCGGTCTCGGCGGCGGCCTTGAAGACCTTGCCCTTGCCGTCCGCCGCGGCCTTCTGCTCGGCGCCGTTGTAGACCTTCTCGAACACGCGCGGGACGGCGAGCAGGAACGTCGGCCGGAACGAGGCGAGGTCGGGCAGCAGGCTCGGGACGTCGCTGTGCCCGAGGACGATGCCGCCCTCGATCGTCGCGACCTGGATCAGCCGCGCGAACACGTGCGCGAGCGGCAGGAACAGCAGCGTGGAGCTGCCCTCGACGGCGACCTCGGAGATCGCGCCCTGCACCGCGTTCCGCGCGGTCGACACGAGGTTGCCGTGGGTGAGCTCGCAGCCCTTGGGACGCCCGGTGGTGCCGGAGGTGTAGACGAGCGTGGCGACGTCGGCGGCGGTGCGGGACCGGCGGCGCTCCTCGATCACGTCGTCGCCGACGTCCGCGCCGAGCCGGACGACCTCGTCGACGCCGCCCGCGTCGATCGTCCACACGTGCGCGAGGCCGGGCAGCCGGTCCCTGACCTCGGCGACGCGCCCGGCGTGCTCGGCGGTCTCGGCGAACACGGCCTTCGCGCCGGAGTCGCCGACGATCCACTCGATCTGCTCGGCGGACGACGTCTCGTAGATGGGCACCGACACGGCGCCGGCCGTCCAGACGGCGTAGTCGAGGACGGTCCACTCGTAGCGGGTCCGCGACAGCAGGCACACCCGGTCGCCGGGCTCGACGCCCGCGGCCGCGAGGCCCTTGGCGGCCGCGGCGGCCTCGGCCGCGAACTCGGCCGCGGTGACGGCGCTCCAGGCGTCCCCCGCTCCCGATCCGCTCTTGCGGCGCGCCACGATCGTGCCGGGCTGCTCGGCGGCACGGGTGAAGGGCGCGTCGGTCAGATTGGCGGAGTCGGGAACCTCCACCATCGCGGGGACGCTGAACTCGCGCACGGCCCACTCCTGTACGTCGGTGTTCCAGGTCGGCGGGAAGTCTCCGGAGGCTTCTCCGCACCCGAATGATACCCATGAGTAGGAATTTCGCCGGTTCAACGGCACGGCAAAGAACGCACCGTCGCCCGCGGCGCCCGCGGCCGCGTCGCCTACGCTGGTCCCCGGTCGTACGACGCAGGCGGTTCGGGGGAGGGCCATGTCGCTGCTGGAAGTGATCGCGCTCACCGTGGACGACGCGCGCGCGGCGGAGGAGGGCGGCGCCGACCGGCTCGAGGTCGTCGCCGACATGGCCGCCGACGGGCTCACCCCCGATCCGGACCTCGTCGCCGCGATGCGGGCCGCCACGGCGCTGCCGATGCGGGTGATGCTGCGGGCGAACGCCGGGTTCCGCACGACCGGCGCCGAGCTGGACCGGCTGCGGCGGGCCACCGCCGACCTCGCCGCCGCGGGCGCGGACGGCTTCGTGCTCGGCTTCCTCGACTCCGCCGGCCTGGTCGACGCCGCCGCGACCGGCAAGCTCGCCGCCGTCGCCGCCCCGCTGCCCTGGACGTTCCACCGCGCGCTCGACCACGCCGCCGACCCCGCCCAGGCGTGGCGGGCCGTCCGCCATCTCGGCGGCGGCCTCGACACCGTCCTGACGGCGGGCTCGCCGCGCGGCGTGGACGCCGGGGTGGACGTGCTGGTCCGGCGCGCCGCCGAGGACCCGGACGCCGCCGGGATGATCATGGCGGGGGGCGGGCTGCGCCGCAAGCACGTCGCGGTGCTCGCCGCCGCCGGCGTCACGGCGTTCCACGTCGGCACCGCCGTCCGCCCGGACGGCGCCTGGGACCTGCCCGTCGACCCGGCCCTCGTGCGGGAGTGGCGCTCGCTGGTGTCCGCCGCGACCGGCTGACCCCGCCCGACCTGCCGGGTGGTCTGTCCTATTAGAGTCGGTTCATGAGGATCCACGTGGTGAGCGACGTCCACGGCCGCGCGGACGCCCTGGCGAGCGCGGCGGACGGCGCCGACGCCCTCCTGTGCCTGGGCGACCTGATCCTGTTCATCGACTACCAGGACCACGCGCAGGGGATCTTCGCTGACCTGTTCGGCCGGGAGAACGCCGACCGCTTCATCGCGCTGCGCACCGAGAAGCGCTTCGACGACGCCCGCGCCTTCTCCCGGGGCCTGTGGGCGTCGCTGGAGGGCGACGCGTGGCCGCACATCGAGCGCGCCGTCGACCGGCAGTACGCGCAGCTGTTCGCCGCGATGCCCGCCCCCGCCTACCTGACGTACGGCAACGTCGACGTCCCCCGCATGTGGGCCGCGCACCTGCGCGACGGCCACCACGTCCTGGACGGCGAGACCACCGAGATCGGCGGGCTGCGGTTCGGGTTCGTCGGCGGCGGCCTGCGCACCGAGTACCGCACCCCCTACGAGCTGGACGAGGAGACCTTCGCCGCCAAGGTCGCGGCGCTCGGCGAGGTCGACGTGCTGTGCTCGCACATCCCGCCCGCCGTCCCCGAACTGCTCTACGACACGGTGGCGCGCCGGTTCGAGCGGGGCAGCGAGGCGATCCTGGAGCTGATCCGCCGCACGCAGCCGAGGTACGCGCTGTTCGGGCACGTCCACCAGCCGCTCGCGCGCCGGATCCGCGTCGGCCGCACCGAATGCCTGAACGTCGGGCACTTCCGGGCACGCGGCGTTCCGTACGTCCTGACGGTGTGACGGATACCGTCGTCACGACGGCGGGCCCCGGCGCGGGCCCGCGGACGGCAGGAGGGAGACGGAAATGGCCGACCGCACGCGTTCCTCCATCACGGTCAAGGCCGGCAAGGCCGAGATCATGGCGGTGATCGCCGACCTGGAGGCGTACCCGCGGTGGGCGAGCGGGATCCGCGAGTTCACCGTGCAGGAGACCGGCGAGGACGGCCGCGCGCTGCGCGGCCGGCTGACCTTCGACGGCGGCCCGTTCAGCGACACCGTCGGGCTCGCCTACACCTGGGAGGGCGACGACCGGGTCAGCTGGGAGCTGGTCGAGCCCGGCACGGTCGTCACCGGCCTGCACGGCACCTACGCCCTCGCCGAGGAGGGCGGCGCCACCGAGGTGGTCTACGAGCTCGCCGTGGACGTCCGCATCCCGATGATCGGCATGGTGAAGCGCAAGGGCGAGAAGCGGATCATCGACTCCGCCCTCAAGGGCCTCAAGCGCCGCGTCGAGAGCTGACCCGGGCGCGCCGCCCCGCGCGGCGGGGCGGGGCGCCGGCGGCGGCGATACCGCGCGCGCCCGCGGCGGGGGATGATGGAGGCGACGGCGGGGCATGGGACCGTGCCAATGCGCGGTACCCGGGCCCCCGGAGGCGTCGATTCGCCCGCGGGCGGGTACGTCCGACCGGTCGGGAGTACCCGGCCCGGCGGAGCCCTGCCCGGCCCCGCCGGCACCGGGTACGCGGCAGTGGCTCCAGCCGGGGCGCGCGAGGAGGAGGAACCGTTACATGGCCCTGACCATCGGCGTGGATGTGGGCGGCACCAAGGTGGCCGCGGGGGTCGTCGACGACCGGGGGACGATCCTGGAGAAGGTCCGCCGGCCGACTCCCTCGACGAACCCCAAGGAGACCGCCGAGACCATCGCCGAGGTCGTCGACCTGCTGAAGGGCAAGTACGACGAGGTGTCGGCGGTCGGGCTCGGCACGGCGGGCTTCGTCGACGAGGCCCGCGCCACCGTGCTGTTCGCGCCGAACCTCGCCTGGCGGGACGAGCCGATCAAGGAGAAGGTCGAGAGCCTGGTCGGCCTGCCCGTCGTTGTGGAGAACGACGGCAACGCGACCGCGTGGGGCGAGGCCCGGTTCGGCGCCGGGCGCGGTGAGGACATCCTCGTGCTCGTGGCGCTCGGCACCGGCATCGGCGGCGGCATCATCGTCAACGGCGAGCTGTACCGGGGCCGGTTCGGCATCGGCGCCGAGATGGGGCACTTCCGGGTCGTCCCGGACGGGCGCCGCTGCGGCTGCGGCAACCGCGGCTGCTGGGAGCAGTACGCCAGCGGCAACGCGCTCGTGCACGAGGCCCGCGACCTGGCCCGGGTGGCGCCCGCGATGGCGGGGCGGCTGCTGGAGCTCGGCGGCGGGCGGCCGGAGGGCATCAGCGGCCCCGAGGTGTCGCAGGCGGCCCGCGAGGGCGACAAGGCCGCGCTGGAGTGCTTCCGCACCATCGCGCACTGGGCGGGCCAGGGCCTCGCCGACCTGTCCGCCATCCTGGACCCGGGCGCGTTCATCATCGGCGGCGGCCTGTCGGACGCCGGGGACCTCCTCCTCGACCCGATCCGCGCCGCGTTCGAGGACGCGCTGACCGGACGCGGCCACCGCCCGCTGCCCGACATCCGGATCGCCGAGCTCGGGTCGGCGGCGGGCATCGTCGGCGCCGCGGACCTCGCCCGCGTCCGGCCCGTGCAGGACGCGGCCGTCCGGGACGCGGCCGTCTAGGCGTGGCCGCCGTCCGCCTGCTGACCTACAACGTCCGGTCGCTGCGCGACGACGCGGCGGCCGTGGCCCGCGTCGTGCGCGGCGCGGGCCCGGACGTGCTGTGCCTGCAGGAGGTGCCGCGGTTCCGGGCGTGGCGGGTGCGGCGGCGCCTGCTGGCGCGGGCGTGCGGCCTGCGGATCGCGGCGGGGCGGCGGGCCTGCGGGCTCGCCGTTTTTACCGCCCCGCACGTCCGCCGGGTCGCGCGCGAGTTCCATCTGCTCACCCCCGACCGGGGCCTGCACCGGCGCGCGCTGGCGATCGCCGTGCTGGAGGCGGGCGGCGCCCGCCTGATCGCCGCGAGCACCCATCTGGACCTGGAGCCCGGCCCGCGCGAGCGCCACGTCCACGAGATCCTCGCCCATCTCGACCGGGCCCGCGCCCGCCACGGCGCGCCCGCGGTGCTCGCGGGCGACTTCAACGAGGAACCGGGCGGCGACGCCTGGGGCCTGCTCGCCGCGCGGTTCCGGGACGGCTACGCGGCCGCCCCCACCGGCGGGGAGCTCACCTTCTCCGCCCGGAACCCGAACCGGCGCATCGACGCCGTCTTCGCCGACTCCGCGATCGGGATCGAGGCGTGCGGCGTCCCCGAGGACGAGGCCCTCGCCCGCGACTACCCGATCGCCACCGACCACCGGCCCGTCATGGCCGACCTGCGGCTGGGCTAGACGATGGCCCCGTCGTCGGGGTCGCGGGGCTCGTCGCCCATCCGCAGGACGAGCGTGACGAAGCCGCCGATGAACGCGGCGACGGCGAGGAAGGCGGCCCAGCCGGGCACCTCCCAGTCGAGGATGACGGTGACGAGCAGGTAGACGGGCCCGCCGATCAGCGCGATCCAGGCGCCCTTGGTGAGCGGGTCGGCGGCCGGCAGCGGCGGCGGGGGCGGCGGGACGTAGTGCTCCTCCTCGCCGCCGTCGGCGGGGAACTCCGGCGGCTCCGGCGGCTTGATCACGCGGGCGCGGGGGAGCCGGCCGGAGCGGTCGTCGCCCTCCCGCGGCGGGTCGGCGGCGGGCTCGCGGACGTCCTCGCGGATGTCCTCCTGGTCCGGCCAGGGGACGTCGTCGCCCTCCGGGCCGGTGTCGAACCCGGCGACGATCTCGGCCCAGATGGCGTCCTCGTCGCGCTCGGCGACGCCGCCCCCGTCCGTGCTGGCGGCGCCCTCGGCGGGGTCGGCGAGACCGGTCTCGGCGCGCTCGGCCTTCTCGGCGCGCTCGCCCTGGTCGCCGCGCTCGGCGGGCTCGGCGGCCTCCGCGCGGTCGGCGTCGGAGCCGCGGGCGGACGCCTCGCGGAGCCGCGCCAGGTGGACGCGCAGGATGCCCTCGGCGGCGGGCTTCATGTCGACGTCCACGTACAGCCGGTCGAGGACGTCGCCCGCGACCGGCTCGGCGGCCGGGTCGGCGAGTTCGGGCAGCCCGGCCGGCGAGGTCGCGTAGGCGGCCACCCCGGCCTCGCCGAGCGCCGCCAGCATCGCGTCGGCCAGATGCGGGGCGAGATCGACCAGCGGGGCGTAGGTGTCGGCCGACAGGCCGTTGCCACGGCGATTCACGGGGCCGGCTCCTTCGACGACTCCGGCGTGACCGTCGGCACCGGCATGGCGGCCTCCGCTCCCCCATCGACACTGCGGTGCCCGGCCGTGCCCGCGGCCCGCCGCGGCACTCCCGGACACCCCGAAACGTGTGTCCCACGGTATTCGCTGCGCCGCGCGGGACAAGCCCCCGGGCGCGCCCGATTGAGATTCACCGTTCAGAGCCTACGTTCCCGGCGGGCCCCGCCGCCGCGCGACCGCGTCCCGTTGAGGGGTACCGGTCGGTAGATCGGTGGGACGGGGAGTGGGAGGATGTCCCATCGTCTCCGCTCGGCCAGGGACCGGTCGTGCTCACCCCTGAGGGCACGGTTCCGAGGAAGGTGCCCGCATGCTGTGGTTCTGGATCCTGCTCAGGATCGTCCTGTCGCCGATCCTGTACCTCGGGTGGTGGCCGCGGAACAAGGGCATGCGCAACGTCCCGAAGCGCGGCCCCGCGCTGATGGTGAGCAACCACCTGTCGTTCGCCGACCACTTCTTCGGCCCGCTGCCGCTGATGCGCCCGATCTTCTTCATTGGCAAGGGCGAGTACTTCACCGGCAAGGGGATCAAAGGGCTGATCAGCAAGGGCTTCTTCACCGGCGTCGGCGTCGTGCCGGTCGACCGCACCGGCGGGGACGCGGCGGAGGCGGCGCTGCAGACCGGCCTGCGGATCCTCGGCGAGGGCAAGCTGCTCGGCATCTACCCGGAGGGCACCCGGGCCCCCGACGACCGGCTGTACCGCGGCAAGACGGGGGTGGCGCGGCTGGCGCTGAAGTCGCGCGTCCCGGTGATCCCGATGGCGATGATCAACACCTTCGACCTGATGCCGCCCGGCAAGCCGCTGCCGCGGCTCGGCGTCCGGCCCGGCGTCCGGTTCGGGGAGCCGATGGACTTCTCCCGCTACTACGGCCGGGAGGACGACCACCGGGTGCTGCGGGAGATCACCGACGAGATCATGCGGGCCATCCGGGAGCTGTCCGGGCAGGAGTACGTCGACCGGTACGCCGCCGAGGTGAAGGCCGAGCTGGCGGGCAGGCCGGTGCGGTCCGCCGAGGAGGACGACGGCGGGCTCAGCGACCGCGGGTAGCGGGCCGTGATGGGCCTGGAGGTCGCGCTGTGGCGGGCCGTCGCCGTCTACCGGGGGCTGGCGCTGGTCTACGCCGCGATCGTGATCGCCATGAACTTCGACGGCTACGCGCACCCCGCCGCCGGGTGGGCCGTCCTCGCGGTCATGGCGGCGTGGACCGCCTACGCGGTCGCCGCGTTCGGCGACCCGCGCCGCCGCGGATGGCCGCTCCTGGCCGCCGACCTCGCCGTCGCGGCGGCGAGCATCCTCGCGACGGCGTGGGTGGAGACCGCCGCGAACATCGCCGCCGGGCGCCCCACCCTGCCGGTGTCGTGGGTGGCGGCGGCGGTGCTGGCGTGGGCGGTGGCGGGCGGGCGGCGGCTCGGCCTCACCGCGGCGCTCGTGCTGGCCGCCGCGAACCTCCTGGTCCACGCGATCGCCGGGACGGGCGGCGGCATCGGCGGCACCACGTTCAACGGCATCGTGCTGCTGGTGCTCGCCGGTCTCGTCGTGGGGCACGTCGTCCGGCTGGCGCGGGAGGCCGAGGCGCGGCTGGCCCGGGCGGTCGAGCTGGAGTCGGCCAACCGCGAGCGCGAGCGCCTGGCCCGCCGCATCCACGACTCGGTGCTGCAGGTCCTCGCCATGGTCCAGCGGCGCGGCGGCGAGCTCGGCGGCGAGGCGGCCGAGCTGGGCCGGCTCGCCGGGGAGCAGGAGGCCGCGCTGCGCGCCCTCATCGGCACAGCCCCGGCCGCCCCCGCGCGGGCCGACACCGCCGACACCGCCGACACCGCCGACGCCGACCTGCGCCCGCTGCTGACCGCGCACGCGTCCACGTCCGTCACGGTCTCGACGCCGGCGACCGCGGTGCCGCTGCCCGCGCACGCCGCCCGCGAGGTCGCGGCGGCCGTGGCGGCGGCGCTGGACAACGTCCGGCGGCACTGCGGCGACGGCGCCCGCGCGTGGGTGCTGCTGGAGGACGGCGCCGACGGGGTCGCCGTGAGCGTCCGCGACGACGGCCCCGGCATGCCCCCGGGCCGGCTGGCCGAGGCGGCGGCGGACGGGCGGCTCGGCGTCGCCCAGTCCATCCGGGGCCGCGTCGCCGACCTCGGCGGCACGGTCGCGATCGCCGCCGCGCCGGGCGAGGGCACCGAGATCGAGATGACCGTGCCCCGCCGCCCGGTTCGTCCGGCTTAGGGTGTGCACGTGAGCCTGCGAGTCATGGTCGTGGACGACCACCCGATGTGGCGCGAGGCCGTCGCCCGCGACCTCGCCGAAGCCGGGCACGACGTGGTCGCCACCGCCGGGGAGGGCCGCGCCGCGGTCCGCATCGCCGCCGCCGCGCGCCCCGAGGTCGCGGTCGTCGACCTCCAGCTGCCCGACCTGAGCGGCGTCGAGGTCACCCGCCACCTCGCCGCCGCCGACCCGCCCGTCCGGGTGCTGGTGCTGTCGGCGAGCGGGGAGCAGCAGGACGTCCTGGAGGCGGTGAAGGCGGGCGCGACCGGCTACCTGCTGAAGTCCGCCGCCCGCGAGGAGTTCCTGGACGCCGTCCGCCGGACCGGAGAGGGCGACGCGGTCTTCACCCCCGGCCTCGCCGGGCTCGTCCTCGGCGAGTACCGCCGCCTGGCCGCCGCGCCCGCCCGCGCCGAAGACGACGACGCCCCGCGCCTCACCGACCGCGAGACCGAGGTGCTGCGGCTCGTCGCGAAGGGCCTGACCTACAAGCAGATCGCGCAGCGCCTCGTCCTGTCCCACCGCACGGTGCAGAACCACGTGCAGAACACCCTCGGCAAGCTCCAGCTCCACAACCGCGTCGAACTCGTCCGCTACGCCATCGAGAAGGGCCTCGACCAGGAGGACTAGCGGCACCCGGATCCAGGCCCGAACCACGGCCGGAGCGCCCGCGTCTCACGACGTGAACGTGCCGCCGGACGGGAGCGTGCCATGGTCGACGACATCTCGGGGTCCGCACTGGGCTTCCTCGCGTTCCACCTCGTGATCGGTGCCCTGCTGCTGTTGATCTTGCGGACCGTGCGGGCGCCGCTGGTGCGCGGCGCCCCGCCGCCGCGCGACCCGCACCCCTACGAGATCGCCTACCTGCACGGCGGGGGACGGCACGCGATCGCGGCCTCGCTGACCGCGCTCCGGCTCGACCGCGCGGTCGACGCGCACGCCGACGGGCGGCTCGCGGCGACCGGGCCGGCCGGCGCGGGCCCGCACGCGGCCGGGACTCCGCTGGACGCGGCGGTCTTCGGCGCCGTCGCCGGCGGCCGGGCCGGGACGCTCGCCGAGCTCACCGCCGAGGCGGGCGTCCGGGCCGAACGCGACCGGCTCCGCGACGGGCTGGTCGCCCAGGGCCTGCTGATCGGGCCGGGCGGGCGGACCCGGCTGCGGTTCGCCCGGGGCGCCGTGTTCGTCTGGATCGTGATCGGCTTCTCGGTCTTCGTCCTCGGCGACGTCTTCGAGGGGTTCCCGGCCGCGCTGGTGCCGCTCGCGGGCCTGGCCGCGCTGGGGATCGGCGCGCTGTCGCTCGGTGCGGACAAGGGCGAGCGGACGGCGGAGGGGGAGCGGGCGGTCGAGCGGGCCAGGGAGCGCGCCCCCCATCTCGACCCGGAGAACGGGGCCGCCTACGCCGGGCTCCCCGGCCCCGAGGTCCTGCTCGGCGTCGCGCTGTTCGGGACGGCGGCGCTGATGGCGCTCGACCCGGTGTTCGTCCACACCGTCGGGCTCGGCCGCTACCTGGAGCTGTCCGGTACCGCGGCGACCTCGGGCGTGGAATGGAGATCGTCGTGCTCGTCCAGCGCCTCGGTCTGCTCGGCGTCGTCCTGCGGCGGCGGAGGCTCCTGCGGCGGCGGAGGAGGAGGCTGCGGTGGCGGAGGCGGTTGCGGCGGGGGAGGAGGCTGCGGTGGAGGCGGCTGACCTTCCGGAGCTGGGCGTCGGGATCGGGTGGCGGCCGGAGATCGCGGGGTTCGTCGGGGCGCTGCCGGGGCTGCGCTTCACCGAGGTGATCGCCGAATCGGTGCACCCGGAGCGTCCCGCGCCGGAGCTGGCGGAGCTGCGCGAGCGGGGCGCGGCGGTCGTCCCGCACGGGGTGAAGCTGTCGCTCGGCGGCGCCGAGCCCGTCGCGGCCGAGCGGGTCGCGCACCTGGCCGCGTGCGCCGACGCGCTGCGCGCCCCGCTGGTGAGCGAGCACGTCGCGTTCGTCCGGGCGGGCGGGATCGAGGCCGGGCACCTGCTGCCGGTGCCGCGCACCCGCGCCGCGCTGGACGCCCTCACCGCCAACATCCGCCGCACGCGGGCCGAGCTGCCCGTCCCGCTGGCCGTCGAGCCGATCGCGGCCCTGTTCGACTGGCCGGACGCCGAGTACACCGAGGCCGACTTCCTGACCGAACTGCTCGACCGCACCGGCGCGCTGCTCCTGCTGGACGTCGCCAACGTGTACGCCAACGCCCGCAACCGCGGCGAGGACCCCCTGGACCTCCTCGACCGGCTGCCGCTCGACCGCGTCGCCTACTGCCACGTCGCGGGCGGCGCCGAGCGGGGCGGCCGGTACCACGACACCCACACCGCCGCCGTCCCGCCGGAGGTCCTGGACCTGGTCGCCGAGCTGTGCGCGCGCCGCCGCCCGCCCGGCCTGCTGCTGGAGCGCGACGGGCACTACCCGCCGGCCGGCGAGCTGCGGGCCGAGCTGGACGCCGTCGCCGCCGCGTCCGGCTACCCGCCGATCACATGAGCGGCCCCTTCGACCCCGCCCTCGCGGCGGCGCAGGAGGCGCTCGTCCGCGCCATGGCGGCCGGCGGGCCGCTCCCGGACGGCTTCGACCCCGGCGCCGTCGGGGCCGCCGCGCGCGGCATCCTGCTCAAGCGGGCCGGGGAGGCCGCCCGCGCGTGGCCCGCACTCGCCGCGTCCTACGGGACGTCCTGGCGCGACGCGTTCACCGCCTGGGCCGCCGAGCGGCCGACCCGCGGGTCATTGCGGGACGGGTGGGACTTCGCGCGCGCCCACCGCGGCGAACTCGACGCGGACGCGGCGCGGGAACTGGCGCTCGCCGAGGTCCGGTGGTCGTATGACGGCGAGTCCCCGCCGCGCCCCCGCCGGGCCGCCGTGCGCCGGGCGCCCGGGGGAGTGGCGGTGCGGGTTCGCGGGTACGTCCGGGTCTTCGGACGGGGCGCGCCGCGCTGACCCGTGCGGCGCGGCGCGAACGGTGTGCCGCCGCCCCCGGCAGCGGCTATGGTCTAGACCAATGGCGGCACGCCGGGACGCCCGGCGCGCCCGCCCCGTGGCCGTATGTTCGGGCCTGTGAATCGAGGGAGGAGCCCGGTGGCGGGAGAAGGAGACGGCATGCGCGTCGGAGTGCTGACCGGTGGCGGGGACTGCCCCGGACTGAACGCGGTGATCCGCGCGGTCGTCCGCAAGGGCGTGCAGGTCTTCGGCTACGAGTTCGTGGGCTTCCGGGCCGGCTGGCGCGGGCCCCTCGAAGGCGACACCGTGGCCCTCGACGTGCAGGCCGTGCGCGGGATCCTGCCGCGCGGCGGCACGATTCTCGGCTCGTCCCGGACCAACCCGGTCAAGGTCGAGGGCGGCGTCGAGCGGATCAAGGACAACCTCGCCGGCCTCGGCGTGGACGCCCTGATCGCCATCGGCGGCGAGGACACCCTCGGCGTCGCGCGCGAGCTGTACGCGAGCGGCGTCAACGTCGTCGGCGTCCCGAAGACGATCGACAACGACCTGAACGCGACCGACTACACGTTCGGGTTCGACACCGCCGTCAACATCGGCATGGAGGCCGTCGACCGGCTGCACACCACCGCCGAGAGCCACCACCGCGCGCTGATCTGCGAGGTCATGGGCCGGCACGCGGGCTGGATCGCGCTGCACGTCGGCATGGCCGCCGGCGCCAACGTCATCCTCATCCCCGAGCGGCCCTTCGACATCGAGAAGGTCTGCCAGTACGTGGAGAGCCGGTTCAAGACCCGGTACGCGCCGATCATCGTCGTGTCCGAGGGCGCCCACCCGATCGACGGGCAGATGCAGCTGCAGACCGGGGAGCGGGACGCGTTCGGGCACGTCCGGCTCGGCGGCATCGGCCAGGCCCTCGCCGACGAGATCGAGAAGCGCACCGGCAAGGAGGCCCGCGCCACCGTGCTCGGGCACATCCAGCGCGGCGGCACCCCCACCGCGTTCGACCGCGTCCTCGCCACCCGCTTCGGCCTCCAGGCCATCGACGCCGTCAAGGACGGCGACTTCGGCAAGATGGTCGCGCTCCAGGGCACCGGCATCGTCCGGGTCGGGCTGGACGAGGCGACCAAGGAGCTGAAGACCGTCCCGCTCGAGCGCTACGCCGAGGCCGAGGTCTTCTTCGGCTGATCGGGCCCTCCCGGCGGGAACACGTCTTCCGGGTCGCGGTGTTGCCCACTGTGGGCCACACTAGAAGCCGGCCCCTCGACCTGTTCCCGCCAGGAGGATCACGCATGACCACGCTCGACACCGCGCCGGCGGACGCCCGGGAGCAGTCGCCGGCCGGCGGCGAGCCGTGCGTGCTGCTCAAACTGGGCGAGGTCGTCCTCAAGGGCAAGAACCGCGAGCTGTTCGAGCGCCGCCTCGCCGACAACGTGCGGCTGGCCGTCCGGCCCATCGCCCGCGTCGACGTCGTCCGCCGCCACGGCGTGTTCATCATCCGCAAGCACGACGCCGACCTCGCCACCATGGAGCGCGTCGCGCAGCGGGTGACCGACGTCATGGGCATCGTGTGGGCGCACCGCGCCTGGCGGGTCGGCAAGGACCTCGCCAGCGTCGAGCGCGCCGCCCTCGAACTCATGGACGGCCGCACCGGCACCTTCGCCGTCCGGTCCCGGCGCCGCGACAAGCGCTTCCCGATGACCTCCACCGAGCTCGACCGGCACATCGGCGGCCTCGTCGCCGAGCGCTACGGCCAGCCCGTCAGGCTCAAGGACCCCGAGCACACCCTGTCCATCGAGGTCGACCGCGACGAGGTGTTCGTCTACTCCGGCGGGCTGCCCGGCCAGGGCGGCCTCCCCGTCGGGATGAGCGGCCGCGCCCTCGTGCTGATGTCCGGCGGCATCGACTCGCCCGTCGCCGCCTACCGGATGATGCGCCGCGGCCTGCGCGTGGACTACCTGCACTTCTCCGGCATGCCGTTCACCGGCCCCGAGTCGATCTACAAGGCGTACGCGCTGGTCCGCGAGCTGGACAAGTTCCAGGGCGGGTCCCGGCTGTTCGTCGTCCCGTTCGGCAAGGCGCAGCAGCAGATCAAGTCGTCCGGCGCGGACCGGCTCGCCGTGATCGCGCAGCGCCGGCTGATGCTGCGCACCGGCGAGGTCCTCGCCCACCGCCGCCGCGACACCGCGCTGATCACCGGTGACGCGCTCGGCCAGGTGTCCAGCCAGACGCTCACCAACATCACCGCGCTGGACGACGCCGTCGAGCTGCCCATCCTGCGCCCCCTCGTCGGCATGGACAAGAGCGAGATCATGGACCAGGCGCGCCGCATCCGCACCCTGTCGATCTCCGAGCTGCCCGACGAGGACTGCTGCACCATGCTCGCGCCCCGCCGCGCCGAGACCAAGGCCAAGATCGACGACCTCCGCCGCATCGAGAAGCGCCTCGACGTCGACGAGCTGGCCGACCACCTCGCCGACTCCGTCCAGGAACACCGCCCGACCTACGGCGACACCACAACCTGACCCGGCGCCCTCAGCGTTTCATCGTGGAGGTCCGCTCCGGTCGGCCCCTCAGCGTTTCATTGTGGGGGACGACCCCCACACCCCCGATAAGAGCGCGGCCCGCTGAGGGGGGCGACCTCCGCTGGCGCTCCGGTCGCCCCCTCAGCCTTTCATTGTGGGGAACGACCCCCACACCCCCGATAAAGGACGGCCCGCTGAGGGGCCGACCTCCGCTGGCGCTCCGGTCGGCCCCTCAGCGGGCGTCGAAGTCCGTGGGGCGCGGGGGTTCGGGGCCGTCCGGGCCCATCAGCGTGATGCGCTCGATGCGGACGATGCGGAACCGGCGGCCGGCCACCGCGATGCCGTTGCGGCGCGACTCGGCCTCCAGCAGCTCCGCCGCCTCGGCGAAGCGGGTGACGTCCGCGTCGGCCGGGCTCTCCACCGCCGGGACCACGTGCCGGAAGTAGGTGATCAGCGCGTCGCGGGCCTGCTGCGGCGCGCCGTGCAGCCGGCCGACCGGCCGCCAGCGCCGCTCGCTGCGCTCGGCCACCGTGAACGCGGGCGCCAGCGCGACCGGGGTGAGGAACGCGCCGGACGGCTCGTGCCCCGCCGCCGCGGCCGCGTCCAGCAGCCGGCACAGCAGCTCGGCCGCCGGCTCGGACACCGGGTCGTCCTCGGGCAGCAGCTCGTAGGGGCGGACGGACGCGGCGCGGCCCGCGGCGGGCCGCGGGTCCGGGTCCGTGGGGCGGGGCGGCTCCGGGCCGTCCGGGCCGGTGCGGACGAGCTGCTCGATCCGTACGATCCGGAACCGCCGCCCGGCCGCGGCGACCTCGTCGGCCGCCTCGCCCTGCACGGCGCGCGCGGCGGCGAGCAGCTCGTCCTCGCGCGCGCCGCCCGCGAGCGCCGCCAGGTCCTCCAGCCGCCCGGCGAGCAGCTCGCGGACGCCCTGCGGCAGCGGATCGCACGGGCACACGACCTGCCAGCCGCCCGGGACGTGCTCGGCGGCCGTGAACAGCGTGCCCACGGCCACGAGCTCCGGATAGGCGGACAGGGCGCGGCACGCGTCCGCGAGCCGGACCGCGGCGACCGGGTCGACGCCGTCCAGGTCCTCCGGGAACAACCGCCCCCCGGCGTCACCATCGCCCATCGTCATGCCGGACATCATCCTCGCCGCGCCGGTTCCGGCCAATGGTCCAGACCATTTTGTTACCGCCGCGTTCTCCACCGGGCGGGCGCGATGAGCACGACCAGGCTCGCCGCCAGCAGCGCCAGGCCGGCCAGCGCGGCGGCGCCGAGCCGCTCGTCCAGCAGGACCGTGCCGAGCACCGCGGCCACCGCCGGCTCCGCCAGCGTCAGCGTCGTCGCCGTCGTGGCCGGGGTGGTGCGCAGGCCCCGCGCGAACAGCAGGTAGCCGCCGCCCGTGGTGACCACGCCGAGGTAGAGCGCGATCAGCGCGCCCGACCCGGTGAGCAGCCAGCCCGACCCGGCCGACAGCACCGGGAGCAGCGGGACGGCCGCCGCCGCGAACAGCGCCCCGGCGACGGCCCGGTCCTCCTCGCCGCGCCCGATGAGAACGGACGCGACCGTCGCGTACACCGCGTACGACAGCCCGGACAGCAGCGCCAGGGCGATGCCCACCGGCTCGACGCCGGCGTCCCGGCCGCCGCCGATGAGCAGCGCGCAGCCCGCGACGGCGCCCGCGGTCGCGACCGCCCACCGCCCGGCCGGCCGCGACCGCCGCGCGAGCAGCCCGATCACGCCGGTGAACGCGGGCGCGCTGCCGATCGTGACGACCGTGCCCACCGCCACGCCGGTGCGGCCCGCCGCGACGAAGAACGCGGTCTGGTACACCGCGATCGCGACGGCGCCCACACCGACCAGCGGCAGGTTGCGGCGGTTCCCGAGCAGCCGCCGCAGCCCGGCGCCCCGGCGCGTGCACGCCGCGAGCACCAGCAGGACGGCACCGCCGATGACGATGCGGCTCGCGGCGACCGAGAACGCCGACGCGCCCTCGGCGAACGTGCGGACGGTCCCTGTCGTCCCCCACAGGGACGCCGCCAGCAGGACGTCGGCACCGCCGCCGGAGCGGGCGCGGGCGGCCCGTCTGGACGCGTGCCGGAGGAAGGTGTGCTGTGACACGGAGGCTCCTGACCTCGAATCGGAAGAGGAAGTTCCGGATTCGGGGCGCAGGAGGACGCCGGCCGGGCGCGTGTCCGCGCCGGGCCGGGGTCAGAACTCGCTGTGAGTGCGGTCGCCGCGCCCCGTCAGGAGCGCGGCGGCCCGCAGTCGGAGACCCAGTACGCCATGCGAGGGACGATACCGGCCCCGTGCCGGGCACGGGCCGGGCGGGACTCAGGCGGGGACGGTGTCCGGGTCCTCGGCCTGGGTCAGGGCGCGGTCCACCAGCGGGGGCAGGTCGCGGACGAGCTTGGCCAGTTCGCGCAGGTCGCCGTCCACCAGGGCCTGCGGGCCGTCGCACAGGGCGGTCTCCGGGTGCGGGTGCACGTCGATGATCACGCCGTCGGCGCCGACCGCGATCGCGGCGCGGGTCAGCGGCAGGACGAGGTCGCGGCTGCCGCCCGAGTGCGACGGGTCCACGATGACCGGCAGGTGGGAGAGGCGCTGCGCCACCGGCACCGCGGAGATGTCGAGGGTGTTGCGGGTGGCCTTCTCGAAGGTGCGGATGCCGCGCTCGCACAGCACGATGTCGAGGTTGCCGCGCTGCGCGACGTACTCGGCGGCCATCAGCCACTCCTCGATCGTCCCGTTCATGCCGCGCTTGAGCATGACCGGCTTGCCGGACTCGCCCGCGGCCTGCAGGAGGGCGAAGTTCTGCGCGTTGCGGGTGCCGATCTGCAGCATGTCCGCGTAGGAGGCGACCAGTTCGACGTCGCCGGCGTCCACCACCTCGGTGACGATCGGCATGCCCGTCTCCGCCCGCACGTCCGCGAGGATGCGCAGGCCCGCCTCGCCGAGGCCCTGGAACGCGTACGGGGACGTGCGCGGCTTGAAGGCGCCGCCGCGCAGCAGCGTCGCGCCCGCGGCCTGCGCCATCTGCGCGGCGCCGAGGGTCTGCTCCGGGGTCTCCACGGCGCACGGGCCGGCGATCAGCGTCATCGTGCCGGGGCCGATCGGCACGCCGCCGACCCGCACCACCGAGCGCTCGCCGTGGTTCTCCCGGCTCACCAGCTTGTAGGGCGCCGAGATGCGGATGACATCGCTGACGCCGCGCATCCCGCGCAGGTTGAGGGCGCCGAACTGCTGGACGTCGCCGACGAGGCCGACGATGGTCCGCTCCACGCCGCGGCTGACGAAGGCGTCACCTCCCGCCGTCTCGACCAGTGAGACGACGGCCTTGATATCCGCTTCGTTGGCCTCCGGGGCCATGACGACGACCATGCGTGTGCTGCCTCTCCTGTTTCGCCCGGAACCCCGGTGGGCCCCGCGGACGACCCTTGAAACAGAGAAAGCCCCGGGCCACTGGGCCCGGGGCTTCTCGATCCGTGGTCTGTCAGCGCAGCGTCTGGCAGACCAGCCGCCCGGGCTGGCCGTACCAAAAGAAATAGACGACGTTGCGCACGGGCCCAAGCGTATCCGATGCGCGCGGCGGCCATTCGCACCGCCCCCGAATATGGCTCAGCTCACGCCGGATGGCAGGATGGCCGCGTCATGACCCACCCCGAGCACTCCGCACCGCAGCCGCGGGACCTGCCGCCCGGCCAGTACGTCCCCCGCGGCTGGCCCGTCCTGCATTACGGCCCCGTGCCGAAGTTCCGTCCCGCGGACTGGGACTTCCGGGTCTTCGGCGCCACCGAGTCGGGCGGGCAGCACCGCTGGACCTGGGACGAGTTCGACGCGCTGCCGCGGGCCGGGGCGGTCTCCGACTTCCACTGCGTCACCAAGTTCACGATCCCCGGCAACGAGTGGGAGGGCGTCCCCGGCACGGCGATCGTGGAGCTGGCGCCCCCCGCGCCGGACGTCACCCACGTGATGGTCTGGGCCGAGTACGGCTACAGCGCCAACATCCGGATGAGCGACTTCCTCGCCGACGGGACCATGTTCGCCACCCACCACGACGGCGAGCGGCTGACCGCCGACCACGGGGCGCCGCTGCGCATCGTCGTCCCGCACCTGTACGCGTGGAAGAGCGTGAAGTGGGTCCGCGGCGTCGAGTACCTGGTGAAGGACCGCCGCGGGTTCTGGGAGGAGCGCGGCTACCACAACGTCGCCGACCCGTGGCGGGAGCAGCGCTACTCCTACCAGGAGGACGAGGGCGAGTCCCCGCCCCTGTGAGGACGCGCCGCCCTGGACATGCCGCCCTGGACGTGCCGCCCTGGACGTGCTGCAGGGCGTGGCCTATCCGAGACATTCGTAAATGGGCAACGGCCGGACCGCCGGGGACGGTAGACGTTACCGTAAGTCGTCATGGTCCTACCGTCCGTCGCAGATGCCGCGGTCCACGCCGCGGCCGCCGGCGCCGCCTCCGGGGTCTGGGCGCTGCGCCGGTGGTTCCGCCTGCCGCGCCGCGCGCCCGCCGACCCGGCCGAGGAGGCGGCGTTCGCGGCTCTCGGCCTGATCGCGCGGGCGTCGCCGCCGCTGCGCGCCGGGCTGACCGGCGAGGCGGCGCGGACGGCGGCGCGGGAGCTGCGGCCGCTGCTCGGCGCCGAGGCGGTCGCGCTGGTCGCCCTGCGCCCCGCGCAGGCCCCGGGCCGCCTCGGCGACGCGGCGGGCGGTGACCCCTTCCGGGCCGCGCCCCGGCTGCTGGCCTGGGACGGCGCCGGCGGCGGCGCCCACGCGGCCGAGGCCGTCGGGCTCGCGGTGCCCGTGCTCGCGTCCGGCCGCCCCAGGGCCGGCGCCCCGGAGCCGGTCGGCTGCGCCGATCCGCACTGCCCCGTCCAGGTCGCGCTGACCGCGCCCCTCACCGTGGCCGGACGGGTCGAGGGCACGCTCACCGCGTACTGGCGCAGCGTGACGGCGGCGCGGATCCGCGCCGTCGGCGAGGCGGCCCGGTTCGTCGCCGGGCAGCTGGAGCTGGCCGAACTGGACACCGCCCGCGTCCGGCTCGGCGAGGCCGAGACGCGCGCGCTGCGCGCCCAGATCTCGCCGCACTTCGTCTACAACTCGCTGACCACGATCGCCTCGTTCGTCCGCACCGACCCCGCCCGCGCCCGCGCCCTGCTGCTGGACTTCGCCGACTTCGCCCGCTACTCCTTCCGCGACGGCCGCGACTTCACCACCCTCGCCGACGAGCTGCGCTCCATCGACCGCTACCTGCTGCTGGAGCGGGCCAGGTTCGGCGAGCGGCTGAAGTGCAGCGTCGACGTCGCGCCGGAGGTGCTGCCGGTCGCCGTCCCGTTCCTGGCGCTGCAGCCGCTCGTCGAGAACGCCGTCCGGCACGGGATGGCGGGGCGGCGCGGGCCGTTCCACATCACGATCGTCGCGCGCGACTCGGGGGCCGAGGCCGCGATCAGCGTGGAGGACGACGGCGCCGGCATGGACCCCGAGCGGCTCCAGGAGATCCTGTCCGCGCCGCTCGGCCGGCCCGGCCCGACCGGCTGGGGCAGCGTCCCGGCGCGGCCCCGCAAGGACGGGCGCGCCGACCCGGGCATCGGCCTCGCCAACGTCGACGAGCGGCTGCGGCAGGTCTACGGCGAGGACTACGGGCTCACCGTCGAGACAGCGCTCGGCGCCGGAACCAAGGTCAGATTACGCGTGCCGAAGTGCCGTCCAGGGGTCTTTCTGGAGTGACGCCCGGCCCCGCGGCGCGACACTCACTTCCTGGAATCGATTGCGGACGGACGGTAATCGCGGCAAAGTCGCCCTCATGCTCCACGTCCTCGCCGTCGACGATGAACGCCCCGCATTGGAGGAACTGGCCTATCTCCTCCGCCAGGACCCGCGGATCGGGCAGGTCACCGGCGCGGGGGACGCCTCGTGCGCGCTCCGCGACCTGAGCCGCATGCTCGTGGAGGGCGAGCGCCTCGACGCCGTGTTCCTGGACATCCGGATGCCGGGCCTCGACGGGCTCGACTTCACCCGGCTGCTCACCGGGTTCTCCGCGCCCCCGCACGTGGTGTTCGTGACCGCGCACGACGACTGCGCCGTCACCGCCTACGAGCTCGGCGCGCTCGACTACCTGCTGAAGCCGGTCCGGCAGGAGCGGCTCGCCGAGTCGGTCCGCCGCGTCGCCGAGGCCGTGCACCGCACGGGCCCGCCCGCCCCGGAGGCCCCCGCGCCCGACGACGAGCTGATCCCCGTCGAGCTCGGCGGCCGCACCCGGCTCGTCTCCCGCCGCACGGTGACGCACGTGGAGGCGCAGGGCGACTACGTCCGGCTGCACACCGCCGACGGCGGGTACCTGGTCCGGATGCCGCTGTCGGCGCTGACCAAGCGGTGGGAGACCGCCGGGTTCATCCGGATCCACCGCAGCACC
Source organism: Actinomadura sp. NAK00032 (assembly GCF_013364275.1). Lineage (NCBI taxonomy): Bacteria > Bacillati > Actinomycetota > Actinomycetes > Streptosporangiales > Thermomonosporaceae > Actinomadura > Actinomadura sp. NAK00032. The sequence continues at coordinate 3,199,527 of NZ_CP054932.1, forward strand.
CTGGTCGCGTCCGCGCACATCACCGAGGTGCGCTTCGACGGCGGCCGCGCCGCCGTCCGGATCGGCGACGAGCTGCTGCAGGTCAGCCGCCGGCACACCCGCGAGGTGCGGGACCGCCTGGTCCGCCGGTTCCACCACCCGGAGGGCGGCCCGCCGGACGCCGGCCGTCCGGCGGGCGGCGCGGCGGCGGGCGGCGCGGCCGAGGAGGCGGGCGATGGCCGGTGAGCACCGGGCGGTGCTGCCGGCGGAGCCCGCCGTCCGCGCGGCGGGGGAGGGCGCCGCACGGCCGGCCGCCCGGGCCGCCGCCCCCGAGGCACCGGACGCCGACCCGCTCCATACCGGCCCGCCCCGATCCGCCGCGTCCGGCACTGCCCCGCCGGGGCCGCCCGGCCCGGCCGAGACGCGCGCCCTGATCCGCGCCCAGCTGCGGACCGCGCTCGGCACCTGCGCGATGGTCATGTCCGTCCTGGCCGGCCTGCCGCTGCTGGCGCTCGTCCCGCCGGTCGCGCGCGTCCGCGCGCACGGGCTGCCGGTGCTGTGGCTCGTCCTCGCCGCCGGCGTCCAGCCGGTCTGGATCGCGGTCGCGGTCCGCCAGTTGAGACGGGCCGAACGGGCCGAGCGCGCGCTGGACCGCCGGTGACCGCGCCCGCCGCGGCGGCCGCGCTCATCGCGCCGGCCGTGCTGCTCGGGGTGACGGCCGCGCTCGGCGTGTACGGGCGCCGCTCCGCCCGCACGGCCTGCGACCTCCTGGTCGCCTCGCGCGGCGTCACGCCCTGGCGGAACGCGTCCGCGATCAGCGGCGAGTACATCTCCGCCGCCGCCTTCCTCGGCACCGCCGGGCTCGTCCTCGCCTACGGCGCCGACATGCTGTGGCTGCCCATCGCCGCGACCGCCGGGCACGTCCTGCTGCTGGCGTTCGTGACCGCGCCGCTGCGCCGCTCCGGCGCCTACACGCTCTCCGACTTCGCCGAATGGCGGCTCGGCTCGCGCGCCGTCCGCCACCTCGTCACCGGCTGCGTCTGCTTCGCCGGCTGGTTCTACCTGCTGCCGCAGTTCCAGGGCGCGGGCGTGACGCTGCGCGTGCTGACCGGCGCCCCGGCCTGGGCCGGCTGGGCCGTCGTGGTCGCCGTCACGCTGGCGCTCGTCCTGTCCGGCGGGATGCGCAGCATCACCACCGTCCAGGCCGCCCAGTACTGGGTGAAGCTGGTCGCGGTGGCGGTGCCCGCGGCCGCGCTGCTCGGGATGTGGCACCTGCACGGCGCCCCCGGCCCGCTCGGCGCCGGCGTCCCGCGGTTCGAGCAGGCCACGCGGGTGGACGTCCGCACCGGCGTGACCGTCACCGTCCCCGCCGACGTCACCGTCACCGCACGGGGCAGCGTGGACGGCGCCCACCGGCACGGCGGCGCGGTCCGCCTGCCCGCGGGGCGGCACACCATCGGCCGCGGCACGACCGTGGTCTTCCCCGCCGGGACGCCCGTGCCGCACGCCGAGCGCCTGCCCGTCCAGGACGGCGGCACCTGGGCGACACCGTTCGCGCGCGGCGATCGGCACGAACTGTTCCGCACCTACTCGGCGATGCTGGCCATCCTGCTCGGCACGATGGGGTTACCGCACATCCTGATGCGCTTCTACACCAGCACGTCCGGAAGCGCCGCGCGCCGCACGGCCGCGATCGTACCCGTCCTCCTCGCCCTGTTCTTCCTGTTCCCCGTCCTCTACGGGACGCTGGGACGCCTGTACGCGCCCGAACTCCTCATGACCGGCGACACCGACGCGACCCTCCTGCTGCTCCCGAAGCGGATCATCCCCGGGCCGCCCGGCGCGCTGCTCACCGGCCTCGTCACCGCCGGGGCCTTCGCCGCGTTCATCGCCACCTCCTGCGGCCTCGCCGTCGCCATCGGCGGGACGCTCGCGCAGTGCGCCCGCCGCGCCGGCCCGGCCGCGTTCCGGCGCGGCGTCCTGGTCGCGCTCGCCGCGCCGCTCGTCCTGCTGCCGGGCCTCGGCGCGCAGGGCGCGGCGGGCCTGGTCACCATGGCCCTCGGCGTCTCTGCCTGCTCGCTGTGCCCGCTGCTGCTGCTCGGCATCTGGTGGCGCGGGCTGACCGCCGCCGGCGCCGCCGCGGGCCTCGCCACCGGCGGCGGTCTCGCCGTCGCCGCCGGGCTCGCCCGCCTCTTCCGCGACGCGCCCACGGGCTGGCCGGCGACCGTCCTGGACCAGCCCGTCCTGCTGATCGCCCCGGCCGCCTTCGCGACCATGGTCGCGGTGTCCCTGCTGACCCGCCGCCGCGTCCCCCGCCACACCGACGGGGCCCTGCGCCGCCTGCACCTCCCCGAGGACCTCCGCGCCGGGTGAAGCCCCGCGATCCGGCCACGAACGGCACCCGTGCCGCGGGGACCGTCCGCGCCCGACCGCTCGTCCCGCCGGACCGACCGCTCGTCGCGTGACTACGCTACGCACATCTATGACTACGTACCGTTCGCCGATGCCCGTGTTCTCCTGGTGCCGCCGGGCCGTGCCGCGCGTCTAGTGTTCTCAGTGGCACCACACGCCACACCGCCACCGGAGGGGCGGGCGGCCCCTCGGCCGCGGAACCTCCCACAACAGCAAATCCCGGAGATCCGGCACAGGCCGGATCGGAGTCGCCGGATCCCGTACCGGGGGGGTGGGATCCGGCGGCCTGTGGCTCGGGCGCCGCTGAACAGTCGGGGGGTTGTTCAGCGGCGTCCGAGTCGTATTTGTTTTTTGCCCTTGGCGTCAGGCGCTAGGGCGCCTTCCTTCGGCGGGCAAAAGTGCGATTGCTGCATCGCTTCGGCTCGCCTTGCGGCTCGCTGCGCGATCAGGTTTCTCGCTTCGCTCGCGACCTGCCTTCGGACGCAATCGCGACGGCCCAGGTTGTCGCCGGGCTGAGGTGGTGGCCGGTGCCGTCGCAGTAGTGGGTTGCGGTTTTGCCGTGCGGCTCGCCTGGCGGCTCGCTGGGTTACTGCTCTATGCGGTGCGGAGGCGCTTGAGGGTTTCTATGTCTTTTGCGTGGGGTTCGGGGGCTCGGCCCGGGGTTTCGATCAGGAAGGGGAGGCCCTGGACGGCGGGGTGCGCGAAGAGGTCGGCGAAGGGGTGCTCGCCGATGTGGCCGGCGCCGATGTTCTCGTGGCGGTCGCGGCCGGAGGCGCAGGGGTCCTTGGAGTCGTTGGCGTGGATCAGCTTCAGGCGGCCCTCGCCGACGGTGGCGACCAGGGCGTCGATGGTCTGCTTGGCGCCGCCGGGGGCGGCCAGGTCATGGCCCGCGGCGAACGCGTGGCAGGTGTCGAAGCAGACGCCGAGCTTCGGGTGGTGCTCCAGCTTCTCGAAGAAGGGGCCGAGGTCCTGGACCATGGCGCAGAGCATGTTGTTCTGCCCGGCCATGGGCTCCAGGAGGAGGTCGGGGCCGTCCTCGGGGATCTCCTCCAGGAGGGGGAGGACGTGCTCGTGGACCTGGGCCATGGCCTCGTCGTAGGTCTGGCTCACGGCGGAGCCGGTGTGGACGACGACGCCGCGGGCGCCGATGGCCCGGCCGCGGACCAGGGAGTGGCGGACCGTCGCGATCGACTTCTCGAGGGTCTCGGGCGTGGGCGAACCGAAGTTGACCAGGTACGGAGCGTGCACGTACACGGGGATGCCGTGCTCGCGGAGCTTGGCGTCCTCGGCGGGCTTGCCCTCGGGCAGCGCCCAGCCGCGCGGGTTCGCGACGAACACCTGGATCGCCTCGGCGCCGATCTGCGCGGCGTACTTCAGGCCGCCGGTGGCGAGGCCGCCGGCCACGGGGACATGGGCCCCGACGGGGCTGTTCGGTGAGGTCATAGCCGGTTCAGCGTATCCGGTCACGGGCCCTTGACGAGGGTGACGGTGGAGCCGCGCGGGGCCTCGCCGCTCGAGGGGGACTGGAAGCGGACGACGTTGCCGCCGATGCCCGTCACGTTGACCTTGAAGCCGGAGTCCTTGAGGGCCTTCTTGGCGTCGTCCACCGTGCGGCCGGTGACGTTGGGGACGGGGATCTTCTCCTCGCCGCCGCCGTCGTCGCAGCCGAGCTGGATCGGGCCCGCGTCCACGATGCAGTCGCGCTTGTTGACGACGATGGTGACGTCGTCGCCGCGGGAGACGCCGGTGCCCTCCGAGGGGGCCTGGCTGACGACGGTGTTCGGCTGCTTGCCGTCCACCTTCTTCTTCTGGACGTTGACGTTCAGGCCCATCGAGCGCAGCTGGTTCGCGGCGGCGTCGCCGTTCTGCCCGACGAGGTCGGGCATGGACATGCCGGTGGAGACGACGATCGCGATCGGCTCGTCGGGGGACTGCTTGCGGCCGGCCTCCGGGTCGGTACTGATGACCCGGTCCTTGCCGACGGTCTGGGACGGGCTGGTGCTCGTCCGGCCGACGGTGAAGCCCTTGTCCTCCAGGGTCTTCTTGGCGTCGGCGAGCGGCTTGCCCTCGACGTCGGGGACCTCGTGGGGCGTCAGGCCCTTCGACGGCGTCAGCGTGACCGGCTCGCCCTTGGCGAGGCGGGCGCCGGCGGGCGGGTCGGACCTGGCGACGCCGCCCTTGTGGACGCGGTCGTCGTAGACCGCCTTCGCCGTGCGGACCTCCAGGCCCTTGGACTGCAGCTGGTCGCGGGCGTCGGCGACCTTCATGCCGATGATCGACGACGGGACGTGCTCGTACTGCCCGGACGTCTGGTACCAGACGGCCCAGCCGAGGATGAGCGCCGCGATCGCGCCGATGGCGACGAGGACGTACCGGCCGGTCAGCGCGCCGATCGCGCGGTCGGTGCGGGTGCGCTGCGCAGGGTGGTCGGCGGTCGGCTCGACGCGGGGGTCGAGGACGGCGGTGTGCCCGGGGGCGGGCGCCTCCAGCACGCTGGTCGCGCGGTGGGACGACTCCTCCAGCCGCCGGTCGAAGTCGCGGGGCAGGCCGCCGAACACCTCGGCGGCCTCGGCGAGGTACTGGTTCGCGTCGTGCGGGCGGCGGGCGGGGTCGTGGCTCGTCGCGTCGGTGACGAGCGCGTCCACCTGCGGGGGCAGCCCGGGGACGAGGGTGGACGGCGGCGGCACCGTCTCGTTCACGTGCTTGTAGGCGACCGCGAGCGGCGTGTCGCCCTGGTGCGGGAGCCGGCCGGTGAGCAGCTCGAACAGCATGATCCCGGCGGCGTAGACATCGGAGCGGAAGTCGGCGTCGCCGGACAGCACCTGCTCGGGCGCCAGGTAGCCGACCGTGCCGATGATCACGCCGGTCTTGGTCATCTTGCTCGCCGTCTCGGCCCGGGCGAGCCCGAAGTCGGCGACCTTGACCTGGCCGTCCTCGGTGATGAGCACGTTCTCCGGCTTGACGTCGCGGTGCACGAGGCCGGCCCGGTGCGCGGCGCCGAGCGCCGCCAGCACCGGCTGCATGATCTCCAGCGCGGCGCGCGGGCCGAGCCGGCCGCGCGCGGTCAGCTCCTCGCGCAGCGTGCGGCCCGGCACGTACTCCATCACCAGGAAGACGTGCTCCCCGTCGGTGCGCTGGTCGTAGACCGCGACGACGTTCGGGTGCGACAGCGCCGCCGCGGCCTTCGCCTCGCCGATGAAGCGGGTGACGAAGTCCTCGTCGGAGGCGAGCCCGGCGTGCATCACCTTGATCGCGACGGTGCGGTCGAGGCGGACGTCCCGCGCGAGGTACACCGTGGCCATCCCGCCGCGCGCGATGCGGGACTCGATGCGGTAGCGCCCGTCGAGCATCCGCCCGACGAGTGGATCAGCGACCGTCATGTCCATCGGTGCGAGTTTACGGGTGAACCGAAGCGGAACTCATCAGCCGCGAGTATGAGCATCCATGAGCCCCTGGGGTGATGCCTCTGGGGCGGGAGTGGCGCGGCGGCGGCCCCGGCTGCGGGAGACGGCCACGCCGGCCAGGCACAGCAGGCCGCCCGCGAGGGTGACCAGGCCGGGGACCTCGCCGAGGAACAGCCACGACATCGCGACGACGAGGGCGGGCACGGCGTAGGTGGTGGCGCCCATCTTCCCGGCGGACGTCCGGGCCAGCGCGTACCCCCAGGTGGTGAACGCGAGCGCGGTCGGGAAGACGCCCAGGTAGACCATGTTGAGGGTGGCGCCGGCGGGGGCGTGGGCGGCCTGCTCGGCCAGCTGCCCGGCGAACGGCAGGCAGGCGAGCGCGCCGATCCCGCAGGCGAACGTGGTGAACTGCAGGGCGGAGGCGTGCCGCAGCGCGGGCTTCTGGCTCACCACGCCCGCCGCGTAGGTCACGGCGGCGGCGAGGCACAGCAGCACCCCGCCGACGGACGCGCGGCCGTCCCCGGACATCGACAGCCCGACGACGGCGGCGCCGGCGAACGAGACGGCCATCCCGGCCACCAGCCGGGCCGAGATCCCCTCCTTCAGCAGCCAGCCGCCGAGGAGCGCGATCAGGATGGGCCCGATGTTGACGACGAGGGCGGCGGTGCCCGCGTCCACGAGCTGCTCGCCCCAGTTCAGCGCGACCATGTAGGCGCCGAACCACAGCACGCCGGCGGTGACGATGCCGGGCCACGCCGCCCGGGGCGGGAGTCCCTCGCGCCGGATCGCCCAGAGCACGCCGAGGACGACCGTCCCCGACAGGAGGCGGCCGAGGGCGAGCGCGCCGGGCCCGTACTCGGCGCCGGCGCTGCGGATCGAGACGAATGCGGACGCCCACAGCACGACCGTGACCGTGGCGGCGGCGACCGCGCGCTTGTCGACGCGACCCGTGTTCTCCTGCTGCATGTCACGCACCTTAGGTATGGGTCGTTTCCATGAACACCGAAATGACATGCCAGGTTGCGACATGTCCGGGGTGAGCGAACCCAGTCTGGTAAGGCGCAGGTTTCAGGTCCAGCGAATAATTCTATAGGCGATGCTTTAGCGTTGCTACGAGGTCGCGAGCCCCTCGAACGGCGAGGACGCCTGCGCGTAGCGGCGCCGCGGGATGCGCCCGGCCAGCCGGGCGAGCCGCCCCGCCTCGACCCCGTGCCGCATCGCCGCGGCCATCCGGGCCGGGTCCTGGGCGCGGGTGACCGCGGTCGCGAGCAGCACGGCGTCGCAGCCCAGCTCCATGGCGAGCGCGGCGTCGGAGGCGGTGCCGAGCCCGGCGTCCAGGATCACCGGGACGCCCGCCCGCTCGACGATCAGCTCGATGTTGTGCGGGTTGCGGATGCCGAGGCCCGACCCGATCGGGGAGCCGAGCGGCATCACCGCGGCGCAGCCGAGCTGCTCCAGCCGGTGCGCCAGCACCGGATCATCGCTGGTGTACGGCAGCACGGTGAAGCCGTCGTCGACGAGCTGCTCGGCGGCCTCCACCAGCTCGATCGGGTCGGGCAGCAGCGTGCGCTCGTCGGCGATCACCTCCAGCTTGACCCAGTCCGTGCCGAGCGCCTCGCGGGCGAGCTTGGCGGTGAGCACGGCCTCCCCGGCGGTGAAGCAGCCCGCCGTGTTCGGCAGCACCCGGATGCCGCACTCCTTGAGGACGTCCAGCACCGAGCCGCGCGCCGACGGGTCGACCCGCCGCATCGCGACCGTGGTCAGCGCCGTCCCGGACGCGGTCAGCGCCTCCCGCAGCACATGCATGCTCGGCGCCCCGCCGGTCCCCATGATCAGCCGCGAGTCCAGTTCCTCCCCGGCGATGACCAGTGCGTCCTTCTCCACCTCAGCCTCCTTGCACGGCGGTCAGCACTTCCAAACGGTCGCCGTCGCTCAGTGGCGTGGTCTCCCACGCGGAGCGGCGGACGACCTCGTCGTTCAGCGCGGCGGCCACACCGGTCCGCGCGGCGGTCACGGACGCGACCGCCTCGGCCACGCTCGCGGCCTCGGCCAGCTCGCGCGGCTCGCCGTTGACGGTCACCTTCATGCCTGCACCTCGCAGAAGCGGCCCGGGGCGAACGGCCCCGCGACCTCGGGGACGGGACGGTCCAGCAGCATCGCGGACAGGATGTCGGCGCTCACCGGCGCCAGCAGGACGCCGTTGCGGAAGTGCCCGGTGCCGAGCAGCAGGCCGGGCAGCGCGGACGGCCCCATCAGCGGCGCGTTGTCCGGGGAGCCGGGGCGCAGCCCGGCGGTGACCTCGGCGAACTCCAGCTCGGTGATGCCGGGCAGCAGCTCGCGGGCGTCGCGCAGCAGCTCCCACAGCCCGCCCGCGGTGACCCGCGTGTCGAAGCCCAGCTCCTCCTGGGTGGCGCCGAGGACGATCTCGCCGTCCGCGCGCGGCACCAGGTAGACCGACGAGCCCTTCACCAGGCCGCGGATCGTGCGGCGCAGGAACGGAACCCGGGTGCGGAGCCGGATCACCTGGCCCTTCACCGGGCGGACGGGCGGCACGCTCCCGGGCGGCAGCCCCTCCAGGTCGCCCGACCACGGCCCGGCGGCGAGCAGCACCCTGTCCGCGCGCAGCACCGTCCCGTCGTCCAGCCCGACGCCGGCCGCCGCGCCGCCTTCGACGACGATCCGGGCGGCCCGCTCGCGGACGAGGTGGACGCCGGTCCGCTCGCACGCGGCGAGCAGGGCCGCGGTGAGGCGGCGCGGGTCGATCGAGCCGTCGGCGGGGGCCAGCAGCCCGCCGCGCACGCCGGGCGCGAGCATCGGCTCCGCCCGCCGGCTCTCCCGGCCGGTCAGCGCCTCGGCGGGGATGCCGAGGCTCTCCTGGAAGCGGCGCAGGTCGTCGAGGTACTTCAGGTCGTCGGCGTCGAACGCGACCTGCAGCAGCCCGTCCGTGCGGTGGCCGGTGCCGAGGCCGGTCAGCTCCTCCAGCTCGGCGACGAAGGCGCCGTAGCGGTCGCGGGAGGCGAGGCCGAGCCGCAGCAGCGGCTCCTCGCCGTAGGTCAGCTCGCTGACCGGGGTGAGCATGCCCGCCGCCACCGACGAGGCGCCGCTCGCGGGGGACGGGTCGACCAGGGTGACCCCGCCGCCTCCCGCCGCGGCGGTCCGCCAGGCGGTGGCGAGGCCGATGACGCCCGCCCCGACGATCACGATCTGCATGCGCGCTCCCTTCGCCGGCATGATCCGGATCAGGTCCGGCGGTCGGCGGCCCGGTCAGCCGCCCTCTCAGCCCGGTCGCACCGGACTCCCGCGCTCTGTGATGTTTTACCTGATCCCTACCTTACGACCTCGATCGCGCCGTCCAACTCCTGGACAGGTGTCCACCCGAAATCGGCGGCGCATTAGGCTGCCCTTCATGGACAGGGTCATCGTCGTGGGTGGCGGGCTGGCCGGCGTGCGCGCCGTGGAAGCCCTGCGCAGCAAGGGGTACGAGGGCGCGCTGACGCTCGTGTCGGCCGAGCGCGAGCGGCCGTACGACCGGCCGCCGCTGTCGAAGGCCGTCCTCGCGGGCGACTCCGACGACACGACGGTCGACGCCGACTGGGCGGCGCTGCGCTGCGAGCTGCTGCTCGGCGAGCGCGCGACCGCGCTGCGGCCCGCCGCGCCGGGGCGCGGCGGCGTGCTCGCCACCACCGCCGGCGACCTGCCGTTCGACGGACTGGTCATCGCGACCGGCGCCACCCCCGTCACGCTGCCGGGGGAGGGCCGCCAGCACGTGCTGCGGACCATCGGCGACTCCCGCGACCTGCGGTCCCGGCTGACCGGGGGCGCCCGGATCGTGATCGTCGGCGCGGGCTGGATCGGTGCCGAAGTCGCGACCACCGCCGCGAAGAAGGGCTGCCGCGTCACCGTCGTGGAGGCGGCCGACACGCCCCTCGCCAACGCGATCGGGCCCGAGATCGGCGCGCTGACCGCCCCCTGGTACGCCGAGGCCGGCGTCGAACTGCGCACCGGGGTGAAGGTCGCCGAGGTCGAGCGGGGCGGCCTCGCCCTCGCCGGCGGCGGCCGGATCGAGGCCGACGAGGTCGTGGTCGGCGTCGGCGTCCGCCCGGACGTGTCCTGGCTGGACGGCTCCGGGCTGCTGGTCGAGCGCGGCGTGGTCACCGACGGCTCGTTCCGCGTCTACCAGGGCGAGGAGGAGCCCGGAGCGCTCCGCCCGGACATCGTGGCGGTCGGCGACTGCGCCGCCTGGTGGTCGGAGCGCTACGGCCGGCGGCTCCTCGTCGAGCACTGGGACACCGCCCTCAACGCCCCCGAGACCGCCGCGGCGGCCCTGCTGGGCGCGGACGCGCGCTACGACGCCGCCCCCTACTTCTGGTCCGAGCAGTTCGGCCGCATGGTGCAGTACGCGGGCAGCCACGCCGCGTCCGAGCGGCTCGTCCACCGCGGCGACCCGGCCGGCCGCAAGTGGGCGGCGGTGTGGCTGACCGGCGACCGCCTCGACGCGATCCTCACCGTCGACCGGCCCCGCGACCTGGTGCAGGCGCGGCGGGTGATCGCCGCCGGGACGCCGGTGGACCCGGCGGCGATCGCCGACCCGGACGTGCCCGTCCGGCAGGCCGTTCGCGGATAGCGATCGGCGGCGGAGGGTAACGGCTGTCCAGAGGGTTTGAGGCTTCCGAAGGCGTGGTAGCAAGGGGGCGTGACGCAGATGCACGCAACCGTTGACAGCGCACTCGACCCCCGGACCGACGCCCTCGCCGGCGACTGGCTCACCCTCCGCGAGACCGCCGAACGGCTCGGGATCCGGCCCAACCGGATCAAGCAGCTCATCCACGAGCACCGCATCCTCGCGGTGCGCCGGGAGGGGCAGCCGATGGTGCCCGCGGCGTTCATCCAGGACGGCCAGGTCATCAAGGGCCTGCCCGGCACGCTGACGCTGCTGTCGGACGCCGGGTTCGACGACGTCGAGACGATCCGCTGGCTGTTCACCGCCGACGACACGCTGCCCGGCACGCCGGTGGACGCGCTCAGCGAGAACCGGGGGACCGAGGTCCGCCGCCGCGCCCAGGCCCTCGCCTTCTAACCCCGGCGGCACCGCAGGAACACGCACATGACACGATCGCGGGGTCGTGCGGCGGGAGCACCGCCGCGCGGCCCCGCGATCCAGCATGATCCGAACCCGTGAAAGGACGTGCCCCGGCCGTGTCCAGGCATCTCCCCTCCGAACGCGCCGTCGCGCTGCGCGCCCGGCTCGGCCGGGCCCGCCTCTACCTGTGCACCGACGCGCGGGAGCGGCAGGGCGACCTGCCGGAGTTCCTGGACGCCGTCCTCGCGAACGGCGTCGACATCGTCCAGCTCCGCCAGAAGGGCCTGGAGGCCCGGCGGGAGATGGCCCACCTGGAGGTCTTCCGGGCGGCCTGCGACCGGCACGGCGCGCTCCTCGCCGTCAACGACCGGGCCGACGTGGCGCACGCCGTCCGCGCGGACGTGCTGCACCTCGGCCAGGACGACCTGCCGGTGCCCGCCGCCCGCGAGATCGTCGGCGGCGACGTGCTGATCGGCCGGTCCACGCACTCCGGCGAGCAGGCGTCGGCGGCGGCCGCCGAGCCCGGCGCCGACTACTTCTGCGCGGGCCCGGTGTGGCCCACGCCGACCAAGCCCGGCCGCCCCGCGCCCGGCCCGAAGCTGCTGGAGTACGTGGCGGCGCAGCGGCCGGCGCGGCCCTGGTTCGCGATCGGCGGCATCGACCTCGGCACCCTCGACACGGTGCTGGCCGCGGGCGCGGCCCGCGTCGTCGTGGTCCGGGCGATCACCGAGGCGGACGACCCCGGCGCCGCCGCCGCGCAGTTCGCGCGCCGGCTCGCGGCCTGAGCGTTCCCTGGGCCCGGGTTTGACCCGGATCACGGTGCGGGACGGCGGGACGATCACCGACAATGGGGATCATGACCCTGGGACCCGACGACGACCGCACCGTCGAACTGGACGACGACCCGCCGATCCTGCCCGACCAGACGTCCGACGACACCGACGTCGGCTGGGGCGAGTGGCGCGGCGGCGGCGACGATGACTCCCGCCTGCTGGAGGAGCGCCCGCCGCACTGGTAGCGCCCGCCCGGACGGGTGACGCGCCGGCTCAGAACATCATGCCGAGCGCGAACCCGGCGATGACGACGGCGCCGAGCGCGACCATCATCCGCCAGCGGTAGCGCGGGATGCGCTTCGGGCGCGGCTTCGGCGCGGGCGTGCGGCCCTCCCGCAGCGCCCGGACGAGCTGCGGCGCGGTCGGCCGCGCCGCCGGGTTCTTGTCCAGGCAGCGGGCGGCGAGGTCGCGCAGCGGGCCGCGCATGTCGCCGAGGTCCGGCGGCCGGGTGGTGACGCGCCGCATCACGGCGGCGCTCGGCCCGGTGCCGAACGGCGGCCGCCCGGTCGCGGCGAACACCATCGCGGCGCCCCAGGCGAACACGTCGGCGGGCGGCCCGACCGGCTCGTCCTCGATCTGCTCGGGCGCCATGTAGGCGGGTGTGCCGACCGGGCCGGTGGTCAGCGGCGTGGCGGGCCCGAGGGCGTCGGTGGTGCGGGCGATGCCGAAGTCGATGACCTTGGCGCCGTCCGGGCCGAGCAGCACGTTGCCGGGCTTGAAGTCGCGGTGCACGATCCCGGCGCGGTGGATCGCGGCCAGCGCCGCCGCCGTCCGCAGCGCGGCCTTGCGCAGCTGCGGGGCGGGCAGCGGGCCCCGGTCGGCGACGACCTGCTGCAGCGACGGGCCCTCGACGTACTCGCTGACGATGTAGGGGCGGTCGCCGGTCATGTCGGCGTCCAGGACGCGCGCTGTGTGCCGCCCGGACACCTGCAGCGCCGCCTCCGCCTCCTTGACGAAGCGGCTGCGCGCCCGCTGCCCGGCCGCCACGCCGCCGCGCAGCAGCTTGACGGTGACGAGCCCGCCCTCACGGTCGCGGCCGAGGTAGACGACGCCCTGGCCGCCCTCGCCCAGCCGGGCGAGCAGCGTGTAGCCGGCGAGGCGGCGCGGGTCGTCCGGGCCGAGCGGCGTGCCGGGCCCGCGGTCCTGCGCGGGCCGGGACGCGGCGGTCGGGCGCGCCTGGCCCGCGTGGGCCTGGCCCACGCGTCCCTGCTTGGCGCCCGCGGGCTTGGCCACGGCCTGCTGGGCGGCCTGCTTGGCGGGCTGCTTGGCGGTGGGCGGGGCCGGGCGCGGCTTGGTCGCGCGGCCGGGTCGCCCGGTCCGGGCGGCGGTGGGACGCGCGGGGTGGGCGTTCGTCCTCCCGCGGGAGGTGTCGTGCGGCACAGGAAGACTCCGACTCGGCGGGGACGGACGAAGATTTCCCTATTTGTACCGCGCCACGGCTCCGCACGGCAGCCGAACCGAGATCTTTACTGCTACCCACATGTCCCCAATGCCCCCTTCTGGGTGATCTGGCGGGACGACGCGCCGACCATGACCTGGTAGCAGCCGTCCGCGACCTTCCACGCCTTCGCCTCCTCGTTCCAGTAGGAGAACGACCGCGCGGACAGCGGGAACGTCACCGTGGTGCTCTGCCCCGGCGCGAGCGTGACCTTGGTGTAGCCCTTGAGCTGCTTGGGCGGCTGCGGGACGTCCACGCCCGCCGCGGGCATGCCGATGTAGAGCTGCGGGACGGCGACGCCTGCGCGGTCACCGGTGTTGGTGACGGTCACCTGCACCGCCTTGGTGCTCGCCTTGAGACCGCTGTAGGCGAACGTCGTGTAGGACAGGCCGTGCCCGAACGGGAACTGCGGCGTGATGTCCTTCGCGTCGTAGTGCCGGTAGCCGACCAGGACGCCCTCGGAGAACGTGACGGTCTTGTTCACGCCCGGGTACTGCGCGGGGTTCCCGGACGTCGGCGCGTCGTTCTCCGCCACGGGGAAGGTCACCGGTAGGCGGCCACCCGGATCCACGTCCCCGTACAGGACGCGCGCCAGGGCGTTGCCCGCCTCCTGCCCCGGGTACCACGCCTCGACGATGCCCCTCACCTGGCCCGCCCAGGGCGTCAGCACCGGGCCGCCAGTGTTCAGCACGACGATCGTGTTGGGGTTGGCCTTGGCGATCTCGGTGATCAGGCCGTCCTGGTCGCCGCGGAGCGGTTCGCCGCACCGCAGCGTCAGGCACGACTTGTCGAAGAACTCGCCCTGGCTGTCGGTCGCGAACACGATCGCGACGTCGGCGGCCCGCGCCGCGTTCGCGGCGGCCGCGCGGTCGTCGCCGTCGTGGTAGGTGATCGCGGTGCCGGCCCCGGCGCGGCGCGCGATGCCGTCCTGCGCGCTGACGGTGGTGAACGGCACGACCTTCGCCGAGCCGAACCCGCCCGGGGCCTCCCGCGCGGCGCGGCCGATCAGCGCGATCCTCTTCGGCGCCGCCAGCGGCAGGGCGCCGTCGTTCTTCAGCAGCGTGATGCCGCCCTCCTCGATCCGGCGCGCGGCGGTCTGGCTCGCGGTCCGGTCGACGCGGGACAGGTCGTTCGGGTACGCCTGCCGGTCGAACACCCCGAACGCGAACATCGTCCGCAGGATGTTGCCGACGTGCCCGTCGATGGCGGCCTGCGTCACTTTCTTCTGCGCGACGGCCATCTTCAGCAGGAACGCGTTGTACTTCATGCCGATCGGCAGTTCCATGTCGAGCCCGCCGTTGGCGGCCTCGGCGGTGTCCTGCACGGCGGTGTGGTCGGACGGCACGAAGCCCTTGAAGCCCCACTCCGACCGCAGGATCTTGTTGAGGACGGCGTCGTCCTGGCACGCCCAGCGGCCGTTCAGCTTGCCGAAGCCGCACATGACGGTCGCGGCGCCGCCGTCCTTCACGGCGGCCTCGAACGGCGGCAGGTAGATCTCCCGCAGCGTGCGGGGGTCCACCTTCATGCCGAGCGACAGCCGGTCGGTCTCCTGGGTGTAGACGGCCAGGTGCTTGACCGACGTCATCACGCCCTGCGCCTGCGCGCCCTTGACCCACGGCACGCCGAGCGTCGCGGACAGGTAGGGGTCCTCGCCGAAGCCCTCGAACGTCCGGCCGTTGCGGGGGGTGCGCAGCACGTCCACGGTCGGGCCGAAGACCAGGTCGTTGCCGCGGTGCCGGGCCTCCCAGGCGACCGTCCCGCCGTACAGCGCCGCCGCGTCCCGGTCGAAGCCGGCCGCCAGCGCGATCGGCGCGGGCAGCGCGGTCGCCTTGCCCTGCCGGACGCCCGCCGGGCCGTCCGACATGTAGACGGGCGGGACGCCGAGCCGGTCGATCCCGCGGTTGGTGTCGGCGTGCGCGTCCTCGAAGAACCCGCCGAGCGGGCCGCCGAACGGGTCGTCGGAGGCCAGCAGCGCGATCTTCTCGTCGGCGGTCAGCTTCGGCAGCAGCAGCGCCGTCCGCTGGTCCGGGGTCAGCGCCGTGTCGCACCACGGCCGCTGCGCCGGGTCGCCGCAGCGCCCCGCCGCCGCCCGCGCGTCACCGGGCGCGGGCACCGAGAGCAGCGCCAGGGCCGCGGCGAGCGCGCCCGCCGCCGGGAGCCACCGTCCGGTCCGCATCAGTGCCCCTTCCCGTTCTGGAGCGGTCCCTCGTTCTGGACGCGCAGCGCGTTCAGGGTGAAGGCGACCATGTGGTAGTGGCCGATCAGCATGACCAGCTCGATCAGCTCGTGCTCCCCGAACCGGGTGGCGAGCTCCGTCCAGGTCGCGTCGGACAGGGTGCCGGAGGCGTGCAGCTCGTCGGCCGCGGTGAGGACCATCCGGTCGTCGTCGCTCCAGCCGTGGCCGTCGAGGTCGAGCCGGAGCGCCGCGATGTCGGCCTCGGTGAGGCCGGCGCCGCGCGCGAGCCCGCGGTGGTGCTCCCACTCGTAGTCGCAGGACCGGTGGTGCGCCGTCCGCATGATCGCCAGCTCGCGGTCGCGGGCCGCGAGGGTCCCCTTCATCAGCAGCATCGACCCGAACCCGATCCACGCGTGGAACAGGTCCGGGTGGCGGGCGAGCGTGGTGAAGATGTTCAGCGGCCCGGTCGTCGCTGCCACGGCCTTGAGGACGTCGTCCCAGGCGTCCGCTGGCAGCGGGTCGAAGCGCGGGACGCGGTTCCCCGAAGTGTCGGCGCACATGGCGACATTTCTGCCACCGATCAGTGGGAAAGTTCTAGTCCACTGGGAAAATTTGGCCGGATTGTGTCATTGGTTACTTACGTGCTGCGGGTGGTGGCGGCCACGGCCAGCTCGCCGAGGGCCTCCCGGGCCTGCGCGGTGACGGGCGCGGCCTCCAGGCTCTTCTCCGCCTCCCGCAGGTAGCGCTCGATCATCGCCTCGCAGGCGGCGAGCCCGCCGGTCTCGTCGATGATCGTGCGCAGCTCGTCCACGCCGGGCCGGTCCAGCGCCGGGTCGCCGAGGCGGCGCCGCACCGCGGCGGCCTGCGCGGCGGACGCGCGCTCCAGCGTCAGGGCGATCAGCACGGTGCGCTTGCCCTCGCGCAGGTCGTCCCCGGCGGGCTTGCCGGTCTCGGCGGGGTCGCCGAATACGCCGAGCACGTCGTCGCGCAGTTGGAAGGCGATGCCGAGCGGCAGGCCGTAGCCGGTGAGCGCGGCGGTCACGTCCGGGCGGGCGCCGGCGAGGACGGCGCCGAGGTGCAGCGGGCGCTCGATCGTGTACTTGGCGCTCTTGTACTCCACCACGCGCAGCGCCGTCTCGACGGTGGCCCGGCCGCGGGTGCCCTCCAGCATGTCGAGGTACTGGCCGCACATGACCTCGGTGCGCATCAGGTCGTAGACGGCCCGGCCGCGCCGCCGCGGCTCGGCGCCGAGCCCGCACGTCTCGAACATCTCGCTCGACCAGGCCAGGCACAGGTCGCCGAGCAGGATGGCGGCGCCGCCGCCGAACGCCTCCGCGTCGCCCGGCCAGCCCTGCGCGCGGTGCAGCGCCTCGAACCGGCGGTGCGCGGACGGCTGGCCGCGCCGGGTGTCGCTGGAGTCCATCACGTCGTCGTGCACCAGCGCGCTCGCCTGGAGCAGCTCCAGGGACGCGGCGGCGGCCACGATGCCGGGCGAGTCCTCGCCGCCGGCGGCCCGCCAGCCCCAGTAGCAGAACGCGGGCCGCAGCCGCTTGCCGCCGCTCAGCAGGGCGTCGAGGGCGGACAGCAGCGGCGCGAGGTCGTCGCTGATGGTCAGCAGCGCCGGGCGCTGCCGGTCGACGAAGCCGAGGAGGGCTTCGTCGACCTCCTTGCGGATACGGCTGGTCGACATGCCGAGATCGTATCCACCTGGGGCGATTCAACCCTGCCGCCAAAACGTGAGAAGTCACTGGATCTTCGGAAATAGGGGCATAACGCCCGTGAGGTGTGGTGAGCATCACGCGTATCGGCGGTTCGAAGCCGTCTCCAACGGCTTCTGTAGGCTTGGGGAATGCGACGCGTACGCCCCGACCGCCCCCCGACAGTCCGCGAGCTGCTGGCCGCGGGAGGCAGGTCCTTCTCCTTCGAGTTCTTCCCGCCCAAGACCGACAAGGGCGCGCGGAACCTGTGGCGTACGATCCGCGAGCTGGAGTCCCTGCACCCGACGTTCGTGTCGGTGACCTACGGCGCGGGCGGCGGCACCCGCGACACCACCGTCGACATCGTCGAGCGGATCGCGACCGACACCACGCTCACCCCGGTCGCGCACTTCACCGCCGTCGACCACTCGCAGGCCGAGCTGCGCAACCTCGTCGGCCGGTTCGCCGCCGCCGGCGTCCGCAACGTGCTCGCGCTGCGCGGCGACCCGCCCGGCGACCCGATGGGGGAGTGGGTCAAGCACCCCGACGGCGTCGAGTACGCGGCCGACCTGGTCCGGATGATCCGCTCCTACGGCGACTTCTGCGTCGGCGTCGCCGCGTTCCCCTACAAGCACCCGCGCTCACCGGACGTCGGCAGCGACGTGCGGTACTTCGTGGAGAAGTGCCGCGCCGGGGCCGACTACGCGATCACCCAGATGTTCTTCCGCGCCGAGGACTACTTCCGGCTCCGCGACCGGGTCGCCGCCGCCGGCTGCGACGTGCCGATCCTGCCGGGCATCATGCCGGTCACCCAGGTGAGCACGATCGAGCGGTCCGAGCAGCTGTCGGGCGCGCCGTTCCCGCCCGAGGTCAAGGCCCGGTTCGACGCCGTCGCGCACGACCCGGAGGCGGTCCGCAGGCTCGGCGTCGAGTACGCCGCCGAGCTGTGCCGCGAACTGCTGGAGCAGGACGCGCCCGGCATCCACTTCATCACGTTCAACAAGTCCACGGCGACGCGCGAGGTCTACTCGCTCCTCGGCGCCGAGGAGTACGGCGCGAGGGGCAGCGTCCCGCCCATGACCGCGTAGCGGGGCCCGCCGCCGGGGAACTCGAAGGCGCTCAGCAGGTCCACCATGCCGACCGAGCGGTAGAGGCGGCGGGCGGGCGTCTCGGGGCGCCGGTCGAGGGTGGACAGGACGACCGTCCGCTCCGGCCGGCCCTCGCACAGCGCGGTCAGCAGGCCGCGGCCGAGGCCCCTGCCCTGGGCCTGCGGGTGCACGTGCAGCTCGGCGACCTCGAACGCGTCCGCCAGCCACTCCTCGGCCTGGCCCGGCCCCTCCAGGTCGGACAGCGCCTGGTGGACGACGTCGTGCCACCACTGGCCGCGCGCCCCGTGGAACCCGTAGGCGAACCCCTGGACCGGGCTCGGCAGGACGGGCAGCGCCCCGCGCCGCTCGGCCACGAACGCGCGGAAGCCCGGATACGAGGCGTGCCGCTCCATGATGGTGTGCCGGCCCGGAAGCTGCTCGTTGGGCGGCTCCATCGCGGCCGCGTACACGTCCAGCATGGGGTTGAGCCTGCGTAGGAAGGCGCGTTGGTCGATCTCGCGCAGCTTCGGGTCCCTCACCCGCAAGAGCCTAGACCCGGGGGATGGTGCGCTGCGTCACGGAGAGCCGATCGTAGAGGTCCCAGAGGATGCGGTCGGCGGCCTTCTTCAGCGCTCCCCGATTGGCGTCGAGCTGCCCGCCCCACACGCGCGCCTCGGGGCCCAGCCACGCGTCCGTCCCGCGCAGGGTCTTCACCGGCGCGTCCAGGGCCTGCCTGAGCCGGTCGATGCTGCCGTAGGCGTCCGCGTACGCCTGGTAGAGCCGCTGGTACTCCGGGTTGGGCTGCTCTGTCGGGGACAGCTTGGCGGCGGCGGCACCGGTGAGCGGCAGGGGCAGGCTCCCGGGCGGCGGCGGAGCGGCCATGGCGACCTCTCAGGTCTCTCAGGCGACGGTGGTGGTCGCTTTGGCGATGGCCGCGCGCGCCCGCTCGCTCATGGGCGCACCGGCCAGCACCTGCAGCGCGACGGGACGGACCCCCGCGCGGTCGGCCTCGGCCAGGAACGCGCGCAGCCACTTCACGTCCATCACCATGTGGTGGCTGGCCACGCCCACCGACTCCTGGACGGCCTTCAGTCGCGCCTCGTCGCCCTGGGCCGCCTTCAGCAGATCGGCCGTCGCCGCCGGGCCGAGCCGCTCGTACAGCTTCTCGGTGTAGTCGGGATCGTCGGCGTTGGCCTTCAGGTGCCTCCAGACCGAGTCGGGGACGGGCCGCCCGTCCTGGACGGCCGCGACCACGGCGAGCGCGTCGGTCCTGGCGGCCTTCGCCGCGGACTTGCGGTCGGGGAAGTTGCCGATGTCGCCCGCGCCCCTCGGCGTGGGCTGCGGCGTGGGCTTCAGCGTGGGCGGCGCCGTCTTGACCGGCGCCTCATGGGACGGGGGCCTGGCGGGCCGGGGCGCCCCGGACGGGCCTTTGCCCGGCCCGCCCGGCGCCGGAGCGGGGGCGGGCGGCGGCGGGGCGTCGACCCCGCCGCCGGGGGAGGGATGGGTGACCGCGTAGTTGTAGCGGCGCGACAGCATCCCGAGCTGGTCGGCGGCCCACTGCGCGACCTGGGCGGCCTGCCGGTGCCCGGCCGTGGACACCCCGGGCGGGGGACGGTGCGCGTTCAGCCAGCCCTGGATCGCGTTCTGCGCGTCCTGCAGCTGCTTGACGACCTGGTTGAGCGCGGGCGGGTCGATCCCCCGGAACTGCGGGTCGCGCGCCGCCGGGCCCGTGCGCATCTGCGCGGTCATCCCACCTCCGTGTCGAGGTCGACTCGGTCACCGATCGTCGTGTCCTGACTCCCCAGAATCACACCGGTGTCACTGGCTGTCGAGGGCCTTGCGCACCGATTCCTCGTCCCGCGCCACCACGGCCGCGTCGCCGGTCAGCACGATCGGCCGCTGGATCAGCACCGGGTTGGCCGCCATGACCTCGATCCAGCGGGCCCGGTCGTGCTCCATGTCCTTGAGCCCGAGCTCCTTGGCGACCGGCTCGTTCAGCCGCGCCACGTCCCACGGCTCCGCGCCGACGCGCGTGAGCACCGCGTCCAGCTCCTGCGCCGTGGGCGGCTCGTCCAGGTAGCGGCGCTCGGTGTACTCGACGCCCGCCTCGTCCAGGGCGGCCTTCGCGGCCCGGCTCTTCGAGCAGCGCGGGTTGTGCCAGATCTCCATCACTCCACCTCCGCGGGGGTTCCCCCGGTGATCCTCAGCAGTTCCTCGTACGACGTGGGGAAGACGGTGTGCGGGTGCCCGCCGGCCGCCCAGACCTGGTCGTACCTGTTCAGCCAGACGTCCACGAGCGTACGGAGCGGGGCCGGGTGGCCGAGCGGCGCCACGCCACCGATCGGCTGGCCGGTCGCCTCCCGGACGAACTCCGGCGTCGCCCGCTTCACCTTCGCCACGCCCACGAGGGCCGCCACCTTCGCCGTGTCCACCCGGTGGGCGCCGCTGGTCAGCACCAACAGCGGCGCTCCGTCGGCGTCGAACACCAGGCTGTTGGCGATCGCGCCGACCTCGCAGCCCAGCTGGTCCGCTGCGGCCTGCGCCGTCCGCGCGGAGTCGGACAGTTCGACGATGACCCCGGTCGCGCCCTGGTCCAGCAGGGCCTTCGCGACGATTTCGGCATTCGGATGCATGGGAAGCACTTTAAGCTTCCTGCATGCGCGGGATACCGGTCGACGTGCGGAAGAGCGCGGTACTGCTGATCGCGGCCGTTGCCCTGGCGGGCTGCGACGGGACGGAGCAGGCGGAGCCCCGGGCCCGGGAGGGCTCCCCGCAGGCGAAGTCGCCGTCCGCGAAGGCGTCGGCGCCCACCCCGACGCCGACTCCCACGCACCGGACGCTCAAGCCCGGTGCGAAGGGCGCCGACGTCGAAGACCTCCAGCGGCGCCTGAAGGAACTCCACTACGACCCGGGCAAGGTGGACGGCAAGTACGGGCCGTCCACGCAGATGGCCGTGTGGGCGTTCCAGGCGGTCAACCGGCTCAA
Organism: Actinomadura sp. NAK00032; assembly: GCF_013364275.1. Taxonomy (NCBI): domain Bacteria; kingdom Bacillati; phylum Actinomycetota; class Actinomycetes; order Streptosporangiales; family Thermomonosporaceae; genus Actinomadura; species Actinomadura sp. NAK00032. The sequence goes on from NZ_CP054932.1 coordinate 3,220,619, forward strand.
GCAGAAGAGCACGCTGGGCAAGTCCTTCTGGACGGCGCTGGAGGCTCCCAAGGAGCCGCGCCCGATGGCCAAGAAGCGCGAGAGGAACCGCGTCGACGTCGACCTCAAGCGCCAGTACCTCGTCCTCTACAAGGCCGGGAAGCCGCGTCTGATCTCGCACATCTCCTCGGGGTCGGGGGAGTACTACTGCGCCAAGGACCGCGGCGCCACCGTCCCGCGCTGCCGCTACGCCACGACCGGCACGGGCGACTTCCGCACCGGGCGCCGCTTCACCGGCTGGGAGACCTCGCCCCTGGGGCGGCTCTACAACCCGATCTACTTCAACGGCGGCATCGCCTTCCACGGCGCGCTGGACGTGCCGCGGTACCCGGCCTCGCACGGCTGCGTCCGGATGCCGATGCACGTCGCCGAGTACTTCCCCGGCCTCCTCGGCACCGACGTCCCCGTGCACGTCAGGCGTCCCCGCTAGCCCGCCGGCGCCCCCGCAGACCCCCGCTGACCTGCGCGGCACGCCACGCGTTCGAACACGTTGACGAATCGGCGTCAGGCCTGTTTACTGGGGAATGCGTCGAACTTATGTTCGACGCTGGTGCGGGACTCGCGGCCCGCGCCAGGGCGACGTCCCCGCCGGTCGCGGTGTTTCGGCGGGACGGACGGCCGGGCGGAGTGAGGGGAAGCTCTCCGCCCGGCCGGCCCGAGCCCGGAAGGAGGCACAGATGTCCGGAACGATGACCGCACGCGGCGTCCACTCCGCCGCCCAGTCCGTCCCGCCGCCGAGCCCACGCCACCGCCCGCTGCCCGCGCCGCGTCCGGCGCACACGGCCGCCGGCCAGCTGCACGCGGCCCGCATGGGCCTCGCCGAGGCCGCCGAGGCCACCTCGCCGGCCGTGCGCTACGTCTGCGCGCACCTGGCGGCGCTGCGCGCCGCCGCCGCGGTGCTCGCGTCCAAGGAGCCCCTGGAGACCCACCGCCGGGGGCGCCCCCGCAGCGTGTGGGTGCTGCTGCCCGAGGCCGAGCCCGCGCTGCGCGAGTGGGCCGCGTTCTTCGCCGCCGGCGCCGACAAGCGCGCCGCCGCCGAGGCGGGGCTGCCGCGCGCCGTCACCCCGCGCGAGGCCGAAGAGCTCGTGCACGACGCCGAGGTCTTCGTCACCCTCGTCGAGGACACCCTCGGCATCGACGGGCAGCCCACGCTGCCCGTCCCCGAGGCCAGCTAGCCATCCCGGCGGCCCGTCCCCACCCTCCCCATTCCGGGACCGGCCGCGCCGGGGGCCGGGGCGCCCGCCCCGCCGGTCCGACCGCGCGGCGGGCGCCCCCGGCCCCCGGCGACCTCCGGACGATCGCGCCGGCGGCGGCCGCAACCCCCCGAGCCGGCCCCACCGGCGCGATCCCCGACGCCCACCGCACGCCCGGCGCGGGCAAGCTCGGCGCGGCCGACCAATGAAGCCCGCGGCCGACCCAGCCCACGACCCGCAGGCCCCGGCGGGGGGCGGGCATGTGCTGATGTGGCGGGTCGTTGGTGAGGCCGGGGTGTGCGGGGGCGGGGGCGGGGCGGGCTGATAGACATCGCTGCATGAGCGGAACCTTGCCGTTGGACGGGATGCGCGTCGTGGAGCTGTCGAGCTTCGTCGCGACGCCGCTCGGCGGGATGACCCTGGCGCAGCTCGGCGCGGACGTCGTGCGGGTCGACCAGGTGGGCGGCGGGCCCGACATCGACCGGTGGCCGCTCGCGCCGTCCGGGCGGAGCCTGTACTGGGCCGGGTTGAACAAGGGCAAGCGGTCCGTCACCGCCGACCTGCGGTCGGCGGAGGGGCGGGAGGTCGTCGCGGGGCTCGTCGCGGAGTGCGGCGTCGTGCTGACCAACGCGGCCCCGCGCCCGGGGCTCGGCTACGACGAGCTGCGGGCCGCCCGGCCGGACCTGATCCACATCCGGCTCCAGGGCACCCGGGACGGGGGCAACGCCGTCGACTACACGGTGAACGCCGCCCTGGGCTTCCCTGATATCACGGGGCCGTCCGGCCAGGACGGGCCCGTCAACCACGTGCTGCCCGCCTGGGACATCGCGTGCGGCCTCTACATGGCCGTCGGCATCCTGGCGGCCGAGCGGCACCGGCTGCGCACGGGCGAGGGCCAGAGCGTCCAGGTGGCGCTGCAAGACGTCGCCCTGGCCACCGCGGGGAACCTCGGGTACCTCGCAGAGGCGCAACTGGGCGAGGCCAGGCAGCGTCTGGGCAACCACCTGTTCGGCGACTTCGGGCGCGATTTCGCCACCGCGGACGGCCGCGTCATGGTCGCGGTCCTCACCGCCCGCCACTGGCGCGACCTGGTGGAGGCCACCGGGCTCGGCGAGGTGGGCGCCGCCCTCGAACGCGCCTTCGGCGCCGACTTCCGCCGCGCCGGCGACCGCTTCGCCCACCGCGAGGCGCTCGGCGGCGTCCTCGCCCCCTGGTTCGCGGCGCGGACCTGCGCACAGGTCGCGGACGGGTTGAAGGGCACGTCCGTCCTGTGGTCCCGGTACCGGGGCTTCGCCGAGGTGGCGGCGGGGCTGCGCGACGAGCCCCTCATGGCGCCGCTCGACCAGCCGGGCATCGGCCCCCATCTCGCCCCGGGCTCGCCGCTGCGCCTCGGCGGCGCCTCGCTGCCGCCGGTACCGGCGCCCGCGCTGGGCGAGCACACGGACGAGGTCCTGCGGGACGTCCTGTCACTCTCCCCGGACCGGATCGCCGCCCTGCGGGGCGCGGGCGCGATCGGCTGACCCGAACGCGACGGTTACATTCATGAGTCCGGACCTGGCCATGCCGGTGCATGGATAATTACACTCGCCTCTATGATGGATGACCCCTCCGTCCGGATCATGGACGTCCTGGGCCGGCCGCTCGCGCCCGGGGAGGAGCCGCTGCGCTCGGCCCTGGAGGCGCTGGGCACGCCGGTGCAGTTCCCCGCCGAGCACACGATCTTCTGGGAGGGGCAGCCGTCGCACTCGGTGCTGCTGATCCAGAAGGGCAGCGTCAAGGTGACGCGGCGGGGCGCCGACGGTACGGAGATCATCCTGGCGATCCGCGGCGAGGGCGAGGTCATGGGGGAGGAGGGCGTCCTCATGGGCGAGCCCCGCGCCGCGACCGTGACGACGATCACCGACCTCGCCGGGCTGGACATCGCGGCGGACGCCCTGCTGGCCTTCGTCCGCGACCACGACCTGTGGCCGCTGATGTACCGGGCGGCCGTCCGCCGGCGCCGCCAGTCCGACCAGCGGGCGCTGCTCGCGCGGCTGGACGTGAAGAGCCGGCTGGCCCGCTGGCTGCTGGACCTGGCGGGCGAGGTCGGCGAGCAGGACGGGGCGGGGTGGACGATCGCGGTCACCCTCTCGCAGCAGGACCTCGCCGGGCGGATCGGCGCGTCCCGCGACGCCGTCGCGATCGAGCTGCGCAAACTCCGGGACGAGGGCCTGGTCAGCACCGGGCGGCGCAAGATCGTTCTGCACGATCTCGAAGGTCTGCGTAATATTGCGCATAGGTAGCTGTAGACATCCATTTCTCTTCATGTGTTAATACACATAAGAGAAGTCTGCAGAGGCTTCCCCGGTTGCGTCCGGAGGGCACTTCATCATGACGCTGCAGGTGGTAGGCGCGGTGTGCATCCTGATAGCGCTGATCGGCGGGGACTTCGAGGTCGGCGGAGTGGAGATCCCGCGGCTCTCGCGGGCCCGGATCATCGCGCTCGTCACGGCGGGCGTCATCCTGGTGGGGCTCGGCCTCCTGGCCGACGCGGGACAGGTCCCCGACCTGCCCCAGGGGCCCGCGCCCGTGGCGCGGACCACGCCCGGGGGGCCGTGACGGATTTCGTACAGGAGGGACGCGCGCAACCATGACCGATCACCTTGGTCCGTTCCAATCCATGTGGGACGCATGGGACGAGGCCGACGATGAGATGGCGCGAAAGCCCTTGTCGCATTTCCGCCGGGCGGTCGACATCCAGTTCGACGAGCTGGAGGAGCACCTGGCGCGGGGGGACGAGCAGGCCGCGGCGCGGGAGGCGGCGGACGTGGTCAGCATCGCCCTCAACCTGATGCGCCGCCTCGGGCACCGGCCGGAGGAGATCGCCGAGATCGTCCGGTCCCGGGCCGAGCACCGGATGAAGGGGCAGGCGCTCGCCATCCTCGACAAGTACGAGCGCGTCTACGGCATCTGACGCGACCCGGCATCTGACACGGCTCGGCATCTGACGCCCCGCCCGGGGGCGGGCCGTACCGGAGAGCGAGACGGCCCGCGATGTGTGCTTTGTCCGCATGTGAGATTGTTAGGGCGGCGAAGTACGGGAGGGGCGCGGTGGCGGTGCGGGACGGGCGCGGGCTTGTCCCGCTGCTGGCGTTCCTCGGGGTGATGGGCTACTCGCTGTCGATGGCCGTCGTGACGCCCGCGCTGCCGCAGATCCAGGAGGGCCTCGGCACCACCCCGGCCGGCGCCGCGTGGGCGCTCACCGCGATGACGCTGTCCGCCGCCGTCGCCACCCCGGTGGTGGGGCGGCTCGGCGACCTGTACGGGCCCCGGCGCGTGCTGCTCGCCGTGCTCGCGGTCGCGACCCTGGGCATGGTCGTCGCGGCGCTCGCCCCGTCGGTGCCGGCGATGCTGGCCGGGCGCGTGCTCGGCGGCATCGGCGGCGGCGTGTACCCGCTGGCGTACACGATCATCCGGGACGTCGTCCCGGCGTCCCGGACGGCGTCCGCGGTCGGGCTCATGTCGTCCATGCTCGGGCTCGGCGGCGCGGTCTCCTGGTGCCTGGCGGGCCCGATCATCGACTTCCTCGGCTGGCGGTGGCTGCTCTGGGTGCCCGTCATCGGGCTGGTGCCCGGCATCGCCCTCGCCTGGTGGATCGTTCCGCGCTCGGCGCCGAGGGCGGCGGCCCGGGTCGACTGGTGGGGCGCCGTCCTGTTCGCCGGCTGGCTGGTGGCCGCGCTCACCGCGCTGACCCAGGGCATGGACTGGGGCTGGACGTCGCCGGGCGTCCTCGGCCTGCTCGCGCTGTCGGCGGTGACGGCGCTCGTCTGGCTGCGGGTGGAGAGCCGCGTCGCCGAACCGCTGGTCGACCTGCGGCTGATGCGCGTGCGCGGCGTCTGGACGGCGAACGCCGCGTCGCTGCTGTCCGGCTACGCGCTCATGGCCGGCGGCCTGCTGTTCCCGCTGCTCGTCCAGCTCCCGGAGAGCACCGGGTTCGGGTTCGGCGGGACGGCCACCGAGGCGGCGCTCCTGCAACTGCCCGCCAGCGTCGGGATGACCGCCGCCGGCATGGCGGCGGGCGTCCTCGACCGGCGGATCGGCTCGCGCATGGTGCTGCTCGGAGGCGCGCTGATGACCGGCGCGGGCTACGCGTTCGTGGCGTTCGAGCACGCCGCCATGTGGCAGCTCTACACCGGCGGGCTGGCCCGGGGCATCGGCCTCGGCTTCGCCTACGCCGCCGTCGCGAACCTCGTCGTCGCCGCCGTCCCGGCGGGGGAGACGGGCGTCGCGACCGGCATCAACACCCTCATCCGCACGGTCGGCGCGTCCCTCGGGACGCAGGTCAGCGCGGTCGTCATCGTGGTGGTGCCCGGCGACGGCGGCTACACGGCCGGGTTCGCGCTGAGCGCCGCCGCCATGGCCGCCGTGCTGCCGCTGGCCCTGCTGGTGCCGCGCCGCAGGCGCCGGACGGGGCCCGGCATGGCGCCGGGCCCCGTCACGGTGGAGCAGGTGGTGCGGTGAAACTCGGTGATGCGGTGGAGCGGGTCGTGCGGTGAATCAGAACGACTCGACGGCGCGGCGCGCCTCCGGGTCGAGGACGCCCCAGCCGATCAGCTCTTCGGTCAGCTCGGTCGGGGACTTGTCGTAGATGACCGCGAGTGAACGCAGGTCTTCCTGGCGGATGGACAGGACCTTTCCGTTGTAGTCGCCCCGCTGGCTCTGGATCGTCGCGGCGTAGCGGGCGAGAGGACCGGCCTTGTCTTTCGGAAGCTGCTGCAACCGCTCTAGATCGATCACGAGCTTGGGTGTAGGCCCGAGCGGGCTCGGCGCGGCTCCGCCGGGCAGCAACTCGGATACCGGCACGCCGTAGAAATCGGCGAGCTCGGCCAGCTTCTGAACGGTGACGGCGCGGTCGCCCCGCTCGTACGAACCCACGACGACGGCCTTCCAGCGGCCGCGTGACTTCTCCTCCACACCGTGCAGGGACAGGCCCTGCTGGGTGCGGATGGCGCGCAGGCGCGCGCCGAGAGCCTTAGCGTATTCAGACGGCATTCTGCGGCCCCCCAGGCTCACTTTCGTCGTCGTTCGGACCCCGGTGGTGTCACCGGGGGGAGACAGGTTCATGAAGCCAGGGGGCCTCAGGAGTCTGTCTCCAGGGATGGTTACGGACAGTGACGGTAAAACGGGTACGGCCCCAGGTCAAGCTGATTGGAAAAAAGCGGTCGAATCCGCAGGACTCGATCCGGGCCGTCCGGATCGTCCCCCGGCGGTCGCGGCGCGCCGCGCCGGCCTCGCCCGGCCGTCCCGCCGCCGCTCCGATGTGACGCCTCTCACCTGCGAAGACGCCGACCGGTCCGGGTGCGGAGCGGTCCGGCCCGGCTGCTAACGTGGGGCCGACACAACGTCCTTTAAGGCCCGTCCAGTGAGGCGGGGAAGGAGGTTTCTGCGGTGAATGCTGCCCCCGGGCAGGAGCATCGCGTGGCGGACGGTGATCCCCGGCCCAAGGCCGTTCTGGAGGGTCCCGACATCCGCCGCGCGCTGACGCGTATCGCACACGAGATCCTCGAGCGGACCAAGGGCGGCCACGACGTCCTGCTGCTCGGCATCCAGACCCGCGGCGTGACGCTGGCCGAGCGGCTGGCCGGAGCGCTGCGCGAGGTCGAGGGCCGCCCGGTGCCCTGGGGCTCGCTCGATGTGACCATGTACCGGGACGACCTGCGGATGCGGCCCGCCCGCGCCCTCGGCCGCACCGAGCTGCCGCCCGGCGGCGTCGACGACCAGGTCGTGGTGCTGGTCGACGACGTGCTGTTCTCCGGCCGGACGGTGCGCGCCGCGCTGGACTCGCTGAACGACCTCGGCCGGCCCCGCGCGGTCCAGCTGGCCGTGCTGGTCGACCGCGGGCACCGGCAGCTGCCGATCCGCGCCGACTACGTGGGCAAGAACCTGCCCACCTCGATGCGCGAGACCGTGAAGGTCCTGCTGGACGAGAACGACGGGCGCGACGCGGTCCTGCTGGGACCGGCGGCGCCCGCCCCGACGGGGGGAGCCGAGTGAACCGCCATCTGATCTCCGCGGCCGACCTGTCCCGCGACGACGCGCTGCTCGTCCTGGACACCGCCGAGGAGCTGGCCCAGATCGCCGGCCGCTCCATCAAGAAGCTGCCGACGCTGCGCGGCCGGACGGTCGTCAACCTGTTCTTCGAGGACTCCACCCGCACCCGGATCTCCTTCGAGGCGGCGGCCAAGCGGCTGTCCGCCGACGTGATCAACTTCTCCGCGAAGGGGTCGAGCGTGTCCAAGGGCGAGAGCCTGAAGGACACGGCCCTGACGCTGGAGGCGATGGGCGCGGACGGCGTCGTCGTCCGGCACGGCGCCTCGGGCGCCCCGCACCGGCTCGCGGGCTGGGTGCAGGGCAGCGTCGTCAACGCCGGCGACGGCACGCACGAGCACCCCACCCAGGCGCTGCTGGACGCGTTCACGATGCGCAAGCGCCTCGGCGAGCTGGACGGCCGGCGCGTCACGATCGTGGGCGACGTCCTCCACAGCCGTGTGGCGCGGTCCAACGTCCTGCTGCTCGACACGCTCGGCGCGGACGTCACCGTGGTCGCGCCCCCGACGCTGCTGCCCGTCGCCATCGACACCTGGCCGTGCTCGGTGTCGTACGACCTCGACGCCGTCCTCCCCAAGAGCGACGTCATCATGATGCTGCGCGTCCAGCAGGAGCGGATGAACGCCGCCTACTTCCCGACCGTGCGCGAGTACAGCCGCCGCTACGGGCTGGACGGCGACCGCATGGCGCAGCTCCCCGAGCACGCCATCGTGATGCACCCCGGCCCGATGAACCGCGGCGTCGAGATCGCCGCCGAGGTCGCCGACTCGGTCCGGTCCACGATCGTCGAGCAGGTCGCCAACGGCGTCAGCGCCCGCATGGCCGTCCTGTATCTGCTGCTCGGCGGCTCCGAGCCCGCCATCGGCCAGGAGGTCGCGAAGTGACGACGTACATCATCAGGGGCGCCCGGATCCTCGGCGGCGAGCCCGCCGACATCCTGGTCCGCGAGGGCGCCGTCGCCGCGGTCGGCCGCGGCCTGGACGAGGCCGGCGCGCAGGTCGTCGACGCCGCCGGGCTGGTGGCCCTGCCGGGCCTGGTCGACCTGCACACCCACCTGCGCGAGCCCGGCCGCGAGGACGCCGAGACCGTCGAGTCGGGGACGAAGGCCGCCGCGATGGGCGGCTACACCGCCGTCCACGCGATGGCCAACACCGATCCCGTCGCCGACACCGCCGGCGTCGTGGAGCAGGTGTGGCGCCTCGGCCGCGAGGCCGGCTACTGCGACGTCCAGCCGGTCGGGGCCGTCACCCGCGGCATCGCCGGCGAGAAGCTCGCCGAGCTGGGCGCGATGGCCGACTCCGCCGCCCGCGTGCGGGTCTTCTCCGACGACGGGCACTGCGTGTCGGACGCGGTCATCATGCGCCGCGCGCTGGAGTACGTGAAGGCGTTCGACGGCGTCGTCGCCCAGCACGCGCAGGAGCCGCGCCTCACCGAGGGCGCGCAGATGAACGAGGGCGAGATGTCGGCGGCGCTCGGGCTGCGCGGCTGGCCCGCCGTCGCCGAGGAGGCGATCATCGCCCGGGACGTGCTGCTCGCCCAGCACGTCGGGTCGCGGCTGCACGTGTGCCACGTCTCCACGGCCGGCTCGGTGGAGATCATCCGCTGGGCGAAGAGCAAGGGCTGCCCGGTGACCGCCGAGGTCACCCCGCACCACCTGCTGCTGAACGACGCGAAGGCCGGGACCTACGACCCGATCTTCAAGGTCAACCCGCCGCTGCGCACCGCCGACGACGTCACCGCGCTGCGGCACGCCCTCGCCGACGGGACGATCGACTGCGTCGCCACCGACCACGCCCCGCACCCGGTCGAGGCCAAGGAGACCGAGTGGGCCGTGGCCGCGATGGGGATGATCGGCCTGGAGACCGCGCTGCCGGTCGTCCAGGAGGCGATGGTGGACACCGGCCTGCTCGACTGGGCCGGGGTCGCCGACCGCATGTCCGCCCGCCCCGCCCGCATCGGCCGCCTTTCCGGACAGGGTCGTCCGCTGGAGGCAGGTTCGCCCGCCAACATCACGCTGTACGACCCGTCGCCGCGCCGCGCCGTGGACCCGTCGGCGATGACCTCCAAGAGCCGCAACACCCCGTTCGCGGGGCTGGAGCTGCCCGGCCGGGTCGTCGCGACGTTCCTGCGCGGCGTCCCGACCGTCCTCGAAGGGAAGTTGCAATGAACCCTGCTCTGCTCGTACTGGAAGACGGCAGGGTGTTCCACGGGGTCGCGTACGGGGCCGAAGGGGAGGCCTTCGGCGAGATGGTCTTCAACACCGGCATGACCGGCTACCAGGAGACCCTCACCGACCCCTCCTACGCGCGCCAGATCGTGGCCATGACGTCCCCCCACATCGGCAACACCGGCATCAACGGCGAGGACCCCGAGTCCCGCCGCATCCAGGTGGCCGGCTACGTGGTGCGCGAGCCCGCCCGCGTGGCGTCCAACTGGCGGGCCACGGGCTCGCTCGGTTCCGCGCTGCGCGACCAGGGCGTGGTGGGCATCGCCATCCCCGGCACGCGCGCGCTGACCCGGCACCTGCGCGACAAGGGCGCGATGCGCGCCGGCATTTTCAGCGGGCCGGAGGCCCTGGCGGCCGGTGAGGAGGCGCTCGTCCGGCGCGTGCTGCAGAGCCCCTCGATGGAGGGCGCCGACCTCGCGCGCGACGTCTCCACCGCCGAGCCCTACGTCATCGCGGCCAAGGGCGAGAAGCGCTACACCGTCGCGGCCGTCGACCTCGGCATCAAGTCGATGACGCCCCACCGGATGGCCGAGCGGGGCTGCGAGGTGCACGTCCTGCCCGCGACCAGCACCGCCGAGGACATCCTCGCCCTCGACCCCGACGGCGTGTTCTTCTCCAACGGCCCCGGCGACCCCGCCGCCGCCGACTACGCCGTGGACGCGCTGAAGGGCGTCCTGGACGCCGGCAAGCCGTTCTTCGGCATCTGCTTCGGCAACCAGATCTTCGGCCGCGCGCTGGGCCTCGGCACCTACAAGCTGCGGTTCGGCCACCGGGGCATCAACCAGCCCGTCCAGGACCGGGCGACCGGCAAGGTCGACGTGTCGGCGCACAACCACGGGTTCGCCGTCGACGCGCCCGCCGGCGGGCCGTTCGACACCCCCTACGGGCCCGGCGAGGTCAGCCACGTGAACCTCAACGACGGCTGCGTCGAGGGGCTGCGGCTCCTGGAGCGCCCGGCGTTCAGCGTCCAGTACCACCCGGAGGCCGCGGCAGGCCCGCACGACGCCTCCGGGCTCTTCGACCGTTTCTGCGAGCTCATGGAGGCGTCGAAGTAATGCCGCGCCGCGAAGACCTGAAGTCCGTCCTGGTCATCGGCTCCGGGCCGATCGTCATCGGTCAGGCGTGCGAGTTCGACTACTCCGGCACCCAGGCGTGCCGGGTGCTGAAGGCCGAGGGCCTGCGGGTCACGCTGGTCAACAGCAACCCCGCCACGATCATGACCGATCCCGAGTTCGCCGACGCGACCTACGTCGAGCCGATCACCCCCGAGGTCGTCGAGAAGATCATCGCCAAGGAGCGGCCGGACGCGCTGCTGCCCACCCTCGGCGGCCAGACGGCCCTGAACACCGCGATCGCGCTCTACGAGAGCGGCGTCCTGGAGAAGTACGGGGTCGAGCTGATCGGCGCCGACGTGGACGCCATCCAGGCCGGCGAGAACCGCGAGCGGTTCAAGGACGTCGTCGCCAAGGTGGCGCGCGAGCAGGGCCTGAACGCCGAGTCCGCCAAGTCGGTCATCTGCCACACGATGGACGACTGCCTCGCCGCGGCCGGCGAGCTCGGCTACCCGCTCGTCGTGCGGCCCTCGTTCACCATGGGCGGGCGGGGCTCCGGCTTCGCCCACGACGAGGACGACCTGCGCCGCATCGCCGGCGCCGGGCTCGACGCGTCGCCGACCGGCGAGGTGCTCCTGGAGGAGTCGATCCTCGGCTGGAAGGAGTACGAGCTGGAGGTCATGCGCGACCGCGCCGACAACGTGGTCATCGTGTGCTCCATCGAGAACCTCGACCCGATGGGCGTGCACACCGGCGACTCGATCACCGTCGCGCCCGCGCTGACGCTCACCGACCGCGAGTACCAGAACATGCGGGACGTCGCGATCGCGGTGATCCGCGAGGTCGGCGTCGACACCGGCGGCTGCAACATCCAGTTCGCCGTGCACCCCGGCACCGGCCGGATGATCGTCATCGAGATGAACCCGCGGGTGTCGCGGTCGTCGGCGCTGGCGTCCAAGGCCACCGGCTTCCCCATCGCCAAGATCGCCGCGAAGCTGGCGATCGGGTACACCCTCGACGAGATCCCGAACGACATCACCCGGGAGACGCCCGCGTCGTTCGAGCCCACGCTCGACTACGTCGTGGTGAAGGTGCCCCGGTTCGCGTTCGAGAAGTTCCCCGGCGCCGACGGCACGCTCACCACGCACATGAAGTCCGTGGGCGAGGCCATGGCGATCGGCCGCTGCTTCACCGAGGCGCTGCAGAAGGCGCTGCGGTCGCTGGAGCAGAAGGGCTCGTCGTTCAGCTGGGCGGGGGACGCCGACGCCGCCGAGCTGCTCGAATCGGCCGGGCGCCCGCACGACGGGCGCCTCAGGGACGTCCAGCGCGCGCTCTGGGCCGGGGCGAGCATCACCGACGTGTACCAGGCGACCGGCATCGACCCCTGGTTCCTGGACCAGATCGCCGCCGTCAACGAGGTCGCCGAGGAGATCCGCACCGCCGACGACGCGCTCACGAGGGACAAGCTGCTGCGCGCCAAGCGCCACGGGTTCTCCGACGCGCAGATCGGCGAGCTGCGCGGCCTCTCGGAGGAGGTCGTCCGCGAGGTGCGCCACGCGCTCGGCATCCGCCCCGTGTACCTCACGGTCGACACGTGCGCCGCCGAGTTCGAGGCGCAGACCCCGTACCTGTACTCGGCCTACGACGAGGAGACCGAGGTCCCGCCGGGCGCCAAGCCCAAGGTCCTCATCCTGGGCAGCGGCCCCAACCGGATCGGCCAGGGCGTCGAGTTCGACTACTCCTGCGTCCACGCGTCCTTCACGCTGGCCGAGGCCGGCTACGAGACCGTGATGGTCAACTGCAACCCCGAGACGGTCTCCACCGACTACGACACCTCCGACCGGCTGTACTTCGAGCCCCTCACGCTGGAGGACGTCCTGGAGGTCGTCTACGCCGAGCAGCAGTCCGGTGAGGTCGCGGGCGTCATCGTCCAGCTCGGCGGCCAGACGCCCCTGGGCCTGGCCCAGAAGCTGAAGGACGCCGGAGTGCCGATCGTGGGCACCTCCCCGGAGAGCATCCACCTCGCCGAAGAGCGCGGCGCGTTCGGGCGGGTCCTGCACAGGGCGGGGCTGCTCGCGCCCAAGCACGGCACGGCCACCTCCTACGAGGAGGCCCGCGAGATCGCCGACGAGATCGGCTACCCCGTCCTCGTCCGCCCGTCCTACGTGCTCGGCGGGCGCGGCATGGAGATCGTGTACGACGACGCCACGCTGGAGTCGTACATGGCCCGCGCGACCGAGGCGAGCCCCGAGCATCCCGTCCTGGTCGACCGCTTCCTGGACGAGGCCATCGAGATCGACGTGGACGCCCTGTTCGACGGCGAGGAGCTCTACCTCGGCGGCGTGATGGAGCACATCGAGGAGGCCGGGATCCACTCGGGCGACTCGGCGTGCGCGCTGCCGCCCATCACGCTGGGCCACGAGGACATCCGCCGCATCCGGGAATCGACGGAGGCGCTCGCGCGCGGCGTCGGCGTGCGCGGCCTCATGAACGTCCAGTACGCGCTCTCCGCGGGCGTCCTGTACGTGCTGGAGGCCAACCCCCGCGCGTCCCGGACGGTCCCGTTCGTCTCCAAGGCGACGGCCGTGCCGCTCGCCAAGGCGGCGGCCCGCGTCATGATGGGCGCCACCGTCGCCGAACTGCGCGCCGAGGGCATGCTGCCGGAGACCGGCGACGGCGGGACCCTGCCGCTGGACGCGCCGATCGCGGTGAAGGAGGCCGTCCTCCCGTTCGACCGGTTCCGCAACGCCAGCGGGCAGGGCGTCGACATCGTGCTCGGCCCCGAGATGCGCTCGACCGGCGAGGTCATGGGCATCGACGAGGTGTTCGGCACCGCGTTCGCCAAGTCGCAGCAGGCCGCCTACGGGTCGCTGCCGACCAAGGGGCGCGCGTTCGTGTCCGTGGCGAACCGCGACAAACGGCACATGGTGTTCCCGGTGAAGCGCCTCGCTGACCTGGGCTTTGAGATTCTTGCCACGGAAGGGACCGCGGAGGTCCTGCGCCGCAACGGCGTGCGTGCCAAGATCGTGCGCAAGCACAGCGACGGCCCCGGCCCGGCCGGCGAGCCCACGATCGTGCGGCGCGTCCTGGACGGCGAGGTCGACCTCATCGTCAACACGCCCTTCGGCAGCCCCGGCCAGTCCGGGCCGCGGCTCGACGGCTACGAGATCCGCACCGCGGCCGTGCTGAGGGGCGTACCGTGCGTGACGACCGTGCAGGGCCTCGCGGCGGCCGTGCAGGGCATCGAGGCCGTCGCCGGCGGCCAGGTCGGCGTCCGCTCCCTCCAGGAGCACGCCGCGCGGATCGGCGGCGCCCGGGGCCGCGCGCAGGCGCCGGCCCCGACCGGCGGCGACCCCGACGGCGGTGCGGGCCGGGACGGCGACGTGCCGCCCGCGTGACGACGCGCCGGGCGGGCCGGGCGGCGGCAGCCTCCGCCCGGCCCGCCCGGCGCACGACGAGGAGAGGGAGACGGGTGTCCGACACGCCGGTGCAGACGTCGGCGACGGTGCTGACGGTCCGCCAGGTGCAGGACTACCACGCGATGACGCTGGTGGCCCCGGCCATCGCCGAGCGGTTCCGGCCCGGCCAGTTCGTGGCGCTCGCCGTCGGCGGCGAGCACACGTCCCGCCTGGTCCGCCGCTGCTTCGGCGTCCACGAGGTCAAGTCCGACTACGGCGGCACCGTCGAGCTGGTGTTCGCCGACACCGAGCCCGGCACCGGCTGGCTCGCCGGCCGCCGCTCCCGCGACCAGATCGACCTCGTCGGCCCGCTCGGCCGCCCGTTCCGGCTGCCCCGCGACCCGGTGACCTGCCTGCTCGCCGGCGGCGGGCCGGGCGGCGCGGCGGTGTTCGCGCTCGCCGACACCCTGCTGCGGCGCGGCTGCCAGGTGCACTTCGTGCTCGCCGGGCCGTCCGCCCGGCAGGTGTTCGGCTCCCGGATGGCGCAGCGGATCGGCGACAGCTCCACCGTCGCCACCGAGGACGGCTCGATGGGGGAGAAGGGCACCGTCCGCGACGTCCTGCCCCGCGTCATCGAGGAGACCGGCGCGGACGTCGTCTACGGCTGCGGCCCGACGAGCCTGCTGCGCTCGGTCACCCAGGTCGCCGGCGACTTCGGGCTCCCCTCCCAGGTGTCGGTCGAGGAGTTCCTGCAGCAGACCGGTGCGTGCGGGATCGGCGTGTGCATGACGTGCATGCTCCCCGTCCACGGCGACGACGGCGTGACCCGCATGGTCCGCGCCTGCGCCGACGGGCCCGTCCTGCGCGGCGACCGCGTCCGGTGGGGCGACCTCGGCACCATCCCGTTCGACGCGCTGGGCGCGCCGCGCGTCCTGAACGTCACCGAGGGGGGCTCCCAGTGAGCGACCGTGTCAGGACCGCGCTCGGGCCCCTGGAGCTGCCCAACCCCGTCATGACGGCCGCCGGGTGCGGCGGGACGGGGCGGGAGCTCGCCCAGTTCTTCGACATCTCCCGCCTGGGCGCGTTCGTCACCACGTCCGTCATGCCCCAAGCGCGCGCGGGACGCCCCACGCCGCGCGTGACCGAGACGCCCAGCGGTCTCCTCACCGCCATGGGCCTCCCCGGCCCCGGCGTGGAGACCTTTCTTGAACGCGACCTGCCGTGGCTCATCGAGCAGGACGCCCGCACGATCGTCTCCGTCGCCGGCAACAGCGTCGAGGAGTACGGCGACATGGCCCGCCGCCTGCGCGGCGTCCCCGGCGTCGCCGCGATCGAGGTCAACGTCGCCTGCCCCAACGCCGAGGACCGCGGGCGCGTGTTCGGCTGGCACCCGGCCGCCGCCGCGTCCGTCGTGCGGGCCGTCCGCGACCACGCCCGGCCCGGCGTCCCGGTCTTCGCCAAGCTCGCCCCGGACGTCACCGACATCGTCACGATCGCGCTCGCCTGCGTCGACGCGGGCGCCGACGGCCTCACCCTGATCAACACCATGGACGCCATGGCGATCGACACCGGGACGCTCCGGCCCGCCCTCACCGGCGTGTCGGGCGGGCTGTCGGGGCCCGCGGTCCGGCCCGTCGCGGTCCGCTGCGTCTACCAGGTGCACGCCGCGCTGCCCAGCACGCCCATCATCGGCGTCGGCGGCATCGCCACCGGCCTGGACGCGCTGGAGTTCATCCTCGCGGGTGCCTGCGCGGTCGCCGTCGGCACCGCCGTGTTCCACGACCCCCTGGCCGGCCCCCGCGTCCTGCGCGAGCTGGAGGAGGCGCTCGCGGCCCGCCGCATCGGCGCCCTCGCCGACGCGGTCGGCCTCGCGCACAAGCCCGCCGGGTACGTTCCGCCCCAGGTGCGCCCGCAAGAGCCCGAGAAGGAGAAACTGTGACCGCCCCCATCGCCGTCGCGCTGGACGCGCCCGACCTGGAGACGGCCGCGCGCTGGGCCACCCTGGTGACGCCGCACGTCTCCACCGTCAAGGTGGGCCTGGAGCTCTACCTGCGGTACGGGCCGGACGTCATCGCCAGCGTCCGCGGCGCCAGCCGCGTGCAGGTCTTCCTGGACCTCAAGCTCCACGACATCCCCGCGACGGTCCGCGGCGCCGCCCGCGCCGTGGCGCGGCTCAAGCCGTCCTACCTGACCGTGCACGCCGCCGGCGGGCCCGCGATGATCCGCGCGGCCGTCGAGGCCGCCCCCAGCACGTCGATCGCCGCGGTGACCGTCCTGACGTCGCTGGGGGACGCCGACCTCGCCGCGCTGGGCCTGTCCGGGCCCGCGCCGGACGCCGTCCGGCGGCTCGCCGTGCTCGCCGTCGAGGCGGGCGCGCAGGCCCTCGTCTGCTCCCCGCAGGAGGCCGCCGCGGTCCGCGCCGAGGTCGGCCCGGACATCACGCTGATCACTCCGGGTGTCCGCCCGGCCGGCGCCGACACCCAGGACCAGGCCCGCGTGGCGACCCCGGAGGCGGCCCTGGCGGCGGGCGCGGACCTGCTGGTCATCGGGCGCCCGATCACCGGCGCCCCCGACCCCGGCGCCGCCGCCGCGGCGATCGCGGCCGCGCTGCGGCGCACCTCCGCCGACGTCCGCTGACGCCCGCCCGGCACCGGCCCGCCGCGCCGATTGCGGTGACCGCGGGTGCACGTGCGGAACTGCATTCAACGAAAGTTTCGGGGCGTTCTCAGCCGGGTGGGATCGCACATTGTGGTTTTAGTCGCATGCGAATGGCGGGGACGGAGTGTTCGCATTGCGAGTACGTGCCGAACGAGCAACTCGTTCACGCGGAGTGGCGATTCACCGGCCGGGGAGCCCCCGGCGGGTCGTCCGGTCGTTCCGCGTCCGTGTCGGTGCCCTGGCGGCGGGCGGGGAGCTGGGTGCGGTGGTGCGGCCCTCCGAGCGGGAGACGATCTTGGCGGGGTCGGGTGTTGTCGAGGATGACAGTAACGGTGCCGCCGCGACGTGCGGAACGTCCCGGCGTGACGAGAGTCACTCGGTCGGGATGGGTTGTGGGAGACCTCACAGAGGGCGGCGGAGGGCGGTCGCGGAGGCCCGCCGGCGGCCCGGCGGAGCGCGGCGGGACGCGCCCGGCGGGGCGCGAACCGCTGCGACATAAGGGTACCGAGTGCCGCATTTGAGGTCAGATTGGGGGGATTTTCACGATCATGCGAAAGTCCCAGCAAGGCACGGGGATGGGCCGCGGACCCCTCCAGATTGGGTACACTCTGTATTCAGGACACTCCGGGGAGTGATTTTCGTGAATTTGTGGTGGGCTAAACGGCACTTCACGTTGCCTTATGGGCGGTGAACTCGCTAGTTTCCCAACCCGTCCGACTCCGTCGAGTGGAAACCTGAGGTGACCCGGCGTGGCTCTTCCGCCCCTAACCCCCGAACAGCGCGCCGCAGCCCTGGAGAAGGCTGCCAAGGCGCGCAAGGAGCGGGCCGAGGTTAAGAACCGGCTCAAGCACGGGGGAACCTCGCTCGCCGAGGTTCTCAAAGAGGGTCAGTCCGACGACGTCATCGGAAAGATGAAGGTGTCGGCCCTTCTGGAATCACTGCCCGGTGTGGGCAAGGTCCGTGCGAAGCAGATCATGGAGCGCCTGGGCATCGCCGAGTCCCGCCGTGTGCGGGGCCTCGGCGCCAACCAGCGTGCCTCCCTGGAGCGTGAGTTCGGCGGAAGTGCGAACCGCTGACGCGCGACTCACGGGCGGGCGCGGCGGTCAGGCCGCCGCGGCCGGCCCGGGGCGACCCGGCGCCGGCTCCATCCCGTCCGGCTCCGGCGCACCCATTCCTGCGCCGGAAGGCTCCAGCACGCATGGCCCGCTCGCGCGGCGGCTGACGGTCCTGTCCGGACCGTCGGGCGTCGGCAAGAGCACGGTCGTCGCCGAGATCCGGCGCTCGCACCCGCAGGTGTGGCTGTCGGTCTCGGTGACCACCCGGGCCCCCCGCCCGGGTGAGACCGATGGTGTGCAGTACTTCTTCGTCGACGACGCCGGTTTCGACCGGCTCGTCGCCGAAGGGGAGCTCCTCGAATGGGCCGAGTTCGCGGGGAACCGCTACGGCACCCCGCGCCGGCCCGTCGAGGAGCGCCTCGCCCGCGGCGAGCCGGTGCTCCTGGAGATCGACTTGCAGGGCGCCCGGCAGGTCCGCCGGTCCATGGCGCAGGCGCGGCTGGTCTTCCTCGCGCCGCCGAGCTGGGCGGAGCTGGTCCGCCGGCTCACCGGCCGCGGCACCGAGCCCCCCGACGTCATCGAGCGCCGCCTCGACGCGGCCCGCGTGGAGCTCGCCGCCGAGAAGGAGTTCGATGTGACGCTCGTCAACACGTCCGTCCAGGACGTGTGCGATGAGCTGCTAGCCTTGATGGCTGTCCAGTAAGCGACCTACCAGTGGAAGGCCACCGAGTGGCAGCCAGCAACGAGGGCATCACCAACCCGTCGATCGACGAGCTCCTGGAGGTCGTCGACACCAAGTACGGCCTCGTGAGCATCGCGGCCAAGCGCGCCCGGCAGATCAACGCCTACTACGCCCAGCTGGGCGAGGGCCTGCTGGAGTACGTCGGCCCGCTCGTCGAGACCCAGGTGCAGGAGAAGCCGCTGTCGATCGCGCTCCGCGAGACGCGCGAGGGGCTCCTGAACGCCGAGCCCATCGAGGGCTAGCCGACCCGTGGCCGCCGATGCCGCACCCCGGCGCGCGGCGGCCCTCGCCGATGCCCGCAGGGTCCTTCGCGGGGTAGCGGACCCCCGCCGCAGGCTCTCCGGGCGCGCGATGGGATCGTGACCGCATGACCTCCCGAAAGCCGCGCGTCGTCCTCGGCGTGAGCGCGGGCATCGCCGCGTACAAGGTGTGCGAGCTGCTCCGGCGGCTCACCGAGTCCGGCCACGACGTCACCGTGGTCCCGACCGCCGACGCGCTGCGGTTCGTCGGCGAGCCGACCTGGGCGGCCCTGTCGGGCAACCCGGTGTCCCCGCAGGTGTGGGACGGCGTCGCCGAGGTGCCGCACGTCCGGCTCGGGCAGGGCGCCGACCTGGTGTTCGTCGCGCCCGCCACCGCCGACCTGCTCGCGCGGGCCGCGCAGGGGCTGGCCGACGACCTGCTCACCAACACCCTGCTCACCGCCCGCTGCCCGGTCGTGTTCGCGCCCGCGATGCACACCGAGATGTGGGAGCACCCGGCGACCCGCGCCAACGTGGCGACGCTGCGCTCCCGGGGCGCGATCGTGGTGGAGCCCGCGTCCGGGCGGCTCACCGGCAAGGACACCGGCCCCGGCCGGCTGCCCGACCCGGCCGAGCTGTTCGAGGTCGCGCGGCACGTCCTGGCCCGCGGCGCCGACGGCCGCGACCTGGCCGGGCGCCGCGTCGTGGTCTCGGCCGGCGGCACCCGGGAGCCGATCGACCCCGTCCGGTTCATCGGCAACCGCTCGTCCGGCCTGCAGGGCTACGCGCTCGCCCGCACCGCCGTGGCGCGCGGCGCCCGTGTGACGCTCATCGCGGCGAACGTCGCCCTGCCCGACCCCGCCGGCGCCGAGGTCGTCCCCGTCGGATCGGCCGAGGAGATGCACAAGGCCGTCGTGGCGGCCGCCGCCGACGCGGACGCGGTCGTGATGGCCGCCGCCGTCGCCGACTTCCGGCCGGCCGGCTACCGGGGCTCGAAGATCAAGAAGGCGGAGGGCGCGGAGCCCGAGCCCATCCGGCTCCTCAAGAACCCCGACATCCTGGCCGGACTCGGCCGCGACCGGCGCCCCGGGCAGGTGATCGTGGGCTTCGCCGCCGAGACCGACGACGTCCTCGCCAACGGCCGCGCCAAACTCGCCCGCAAGGGCAGCGACCTGCTCGTCGTCAACCAGGTCGGCGAGAACCTGACCTTCGGGCGCCCCGACAACGAGGCGGTGATCCTCGGCGCGGACGGCTCGCACACCGAGGTGCCGCGCGGTGCGAAGGACGCCCTGGCCGAGGTCGTCTGGGATCTCGTCGCCGCCCGCCTGGACGGCTCGCCCGCGCAATGATCGGAGGCCGCCCGGCTCGACCGAGTCACTACCGGCGCCCGGCGGCGATCGGGCTAGACTGCGGGCCTACCACTTGGACACCGCCCACCTGTACCCACTGGACAACGCGCGGGGGACGTCCCCGCCGAACTCGATGACATATCCGTCCTGCGACGTCAGTCAGCAGCCGCTGCAAGGAGTTCACGTACGTGTCTCGCCGCCTGTTCACCTCCGAGTCCGTGACCGAAGGACACCCGGACAAGATCGCGGACCAGATCAGTGACGCGATCCTCGACTCGATGCTCAAGGACGACCCGAAGAGCCGGGTCGCCGTCGAGACGTTGATCACGACCGGCCAGGTGCACGTGGCCGGCGAGGTCACCACCGAGACCTACGTGGACATCCCCGGCGTGATCCGGGAGAAGATCCTCGACATCGGCTACGACTCGTCCAAGAAGGGCTTCGACGGGCACTCCTGCGGCGTGTCGGTGTCCATCGGCGCGCAGTCGCCCGACATCGCGCAGGGCGTCGACGACGCCTACGAGACCCGCGAGGGCGAGGGCATCGACGACCTGGACCGGCAGGGCGCCGGCGACCAGGGCCTGATGTTCGGCTACGCCACCAGCGAGACGCCCGAGCTGATGCCGCTGCCGATCACGCTGGCGCACCGGCTCGCGCAGCGGCTGTCGGCGGTCCGCAAGAGCGGCGACGTGCCCTACCTGCGCCCCGACGGCAAGACCCAGGTCACCATCGAGTACGACGGCGACCGCGGCGTCCGCCTCGACACCGTCGTGGTGTCCAGCCAGCACGCTCCCGACATCGATCTGAAGGAGCTGCTCGCCCCCGACGTGAAGGAGCACGTGGTCGACCCGGTGCTCGCCCAGTTCGAGCTCGACACCGCCGGGTACCGGCTGCTGGTCAACCCGACCGGCCGCTTCGAGATCGGCGGCCCGATGGGCGACGCCGGCCTCACCGGCCGCAAGATCATCGTCGACACCTACGGCGGGATGGCCCGGCACGGCGGCGGCGCGTTCTCCGGCAAGGACCCGTCCAAGGTCGACCGGTCCGCCGCGTACGCGATGCGCTGGGTCGCCAAGAACATCGTCGCCGCGCAGCTCGCCGACCGCGCCGAGGTGCAGGTCGCGTACGCGATCGGCAAGGCGCACCCGGTCGGGGTGTTCGTGGAGACGTTCGGCACCGAGAAGGTCGCCCCCGAGAAGATCGAGAAGGCGGTCGACGAGGTGTTCGACCTGCGTCCGGCCGCGATCGTCCGCGACCTGGACCTGCTCCGCCCGATCTACTCGCAGACCGCCGCCTACGGCCACTTCGGCCGGTCGGAGCCCGACTTCTCCTGGGAGTCCACCGACCGCGCCAAGGACCTGGCCTCCGCCGCCGGTCTCTGACCCGTACACGCGAAGAGGGCCCCGGGGCGACCCCGGGGCCCTCTTCGCGTCTTCGGCTTCGCGTGTACGGGGCTTCGCGTCTTCGGTCAGGAAGGGCAGTGGTTGCCGCGGTGCAGGCCGTAGCGGGCGGCGATGGTGTAGCGGCCGGGCTCCCGCGCCGTCAGCCGCACGAAGTCGCCCTCGCGCGCCAGGCAGGCGTCCCCGCCCGTGGCGCTCAGCCAGGGCGACCACGAGACCCGCATGAGGACGGACCCCTTGGACGGCATGTCGACGACGAGTTCGCCCGCGGTCAGCTCGCGGACGGACGCGGGGCGGTCGACCAGCGGCGTCGGGGAGGCGACACGGAACAGGCGCCAGTGCTCGTCCCGCCAGACCTCGGTGAGGTACGGCTGGCCCTGCTCGACCAGGGCGGCCTCCTCCTGCGCGGACCAGTCGACCTCCTGCTCGGGCAGGACGACGTACTGCACGGACCACTCGTGCAGCCAGTCGCGGTAGGAATCGGCCGTCAGCGCGCCGTCCTCGTAGAACAGCTTGTGGCGCTCGGCGTCGACCTGGCGGTTCCAGCCGCGCGCCAGCACGAAGTGGCGGCTGAGGCCGGCCGACTCCCAGTGGGAGCGCAGCGGCACGACCTCGATGCGGCCCTTGTCGGCGCCGAGGGCGTCCAGTTCGGACACGAGGCCGCGCGCGTGCGCGGCGGCGGCCGCCGCGGGCTCGGTGTGGATCAGGTCGTCGACGGGCTTCACGACCTGCCAGGACGCCGTGACGATGAACGCCAGCGACAGCACCGCGATCCGGACGCGGCCCTGCGCGCGCGCCACCGCCGACAGCAGGAACATGCCGCCGAACAGCAGCGCCAGGCGCTCGACGTTGCTGCCGACGGGCGAGGGGATCAGCCAGGTCAGCAGGATCCCGGCCAGGTACACGCCGGCGCCGACGCGCACGAACGTCCAGGTCTTCGGCGCGCACAGCAGGATCGCGATGACGCTGGCGACGGCGGGCAGCACGATGGCGGTGAGCGAGATCGGCTGCACGCCGCTGAAGGGGAACAGCAGGCTCGTCGTCCCCACCACGAGGGGGAGGCCGAGGGCGAGGCAGACGCCCGCGCGGCGGCGCCCGGTCAGGAACAGCGCGGCGGCCAGCACGAGCAGGAACAGGCCGGCGACCGGGCTCGCGAGCGAGGCGAGCAGGCTCAGGCCGACCATCCCGGCGGCGCGCAGGGCGGGCGTGCCGCGCGAGGTGAACGCCACGATCGTCGCCATGAGCGCGAACAGCAGCCCCAGGCCGAAGGTGACGCGGCCCGAGGCGGTGTTGCACGACAGCGCGAACGCGGCCCACAGCGACGCGGGCAGCGCCACCGGGGCCCGGAACCTCTTGAGCAGGCAGGCGGTCAGGGTCGCCGAGAGCGTGCCCGTCACCACCGCCACCGTGCGGATGCCGAACAGCGCCATCAGGTACGGCGACAGCACGCTGTAGGACACCGGGTGCATGCCGCCGTACCAGGCGAAGCTGTAGGCCGCGCCGGGGTGCTTCCAGGCGAAGTCGGTCCAGGCGGCCTGGGCCGCCAGGTCGCCGCCCTCGGTCGCGAGGGCGAGCGCCCACACCAGGTGGAGGACCGCGGCGGCGGCCGTGGCCGCCACCACCGGATGGCGTGCCCGCCTCTTCCACTGCTTCCAGTCGGGCGAGGAACGTGCGGGACGGCGCGGCGATCCAGGCCGGACCGGGGCGTCCGCCCGCTCTTGAGTATGCGCTGAGGTCACTTCGCCTGCACGGGCTCGTCGGACGGCGGGGGCGCGGAGGGGGGCGGCGGGCAATGGGCCGGCGGGCGCGCGCCCGTTCAAACGGATCAACCCTAGCGTGCCCGTCCGGCCGTCGGGCCGATCTGGTAGGACGGGGAGCGTGACGAAGGACGGCGGGGGGACGGACCTGATCCCGGGGCTGGACGACCTTCCCCGGGCTCCTGCCGGCAAGCCCGACAAGCCCGGCAGACCGAAGAAGGCGGGCAGGTCTGGCGGGCGGAAGGGGGCGCGCAGCCCGGCCGGTGAGCTGCCCGTGGCGCGGATCGCGGTCGACATGTCGCTGCCGCACCTGGACCGGCCCTTCGACTACCTGGTGCCCGCCGAGCTGGACGCCCGGACGGTGCCGGGGTGCCGGGTGCGGGTCCGGTTCGCCGGGCAGCTCGTCGACGGGTTCGTGCTGGAGCGCGCCGCCGAGAGCGGCCATGACGGCACGCTGCTGTTCCTGGAGCGGGTGACCTCGTCCGAGGCCGTCCTGACGCCGGAGATCGCCGCGCTGGCCCGGGAGGTGGCCGACCGGTACGCGGGCACGTTCGCGGACGTCCTCCGCCTGGCGGTCCCGCCCCGGCACGCCCGGGTGGAGGCCGAGCCCGTGCCGGAGCCGGAAGAGCCCGAGGCCGAAGCGGAGCCGGGGGCCGATGACCCCGGCGTGTGGGGCGACTACCCGGCCGGTCCGTCGTTCTTGAGCGCGCTCGCCGACGGGAGGGCACCGCGTGCCGTCTGGACGGCGCTGCCAGGGCCCGGCTGGGCGGCCGCCATAGCGCGTGCCGTCGCGGCCACCCTGAGCAGTGGGCGCGGTGCGATCGTCGTGGTGGCCGACGGGCGCGATGTTGCGCGCGTGGACACCGCCCTCAAGGCCGAGCTGGAGGAGGGCCTGCACGTCGCCCTGACGGCGGAGCTCGGCCCGGCCGAGCGCTACCGGAGGTGGCTCGCCGTCCTGCGCGGCAGGGCGCGGGCGGTCGTCGGCACGCGCGCGGCCATGTTCGCGCCCGTCACCGACCTCGGCCTCGTCGTGCTGTGGGACGACGGCGACGACGTCCACGCCGAACCCCACGCGCCGTACCCGCACCCCCGCGACGTCCTCGCGCTGCGCGCGCACAGGGCGAACGCGGGCGCGCTCATCGGCGGTTTCACCCGGACCACCGACGCCACCCAGCTGGTGGAGACGGGCTGGGCGCACGCGCTCGCGGCCGCCCGCGACGGCGTCCGGGCCGCGATGCCCCGCGTCCGGTACGTGGGGGAGGACGCGCAGCTCGCACGCGACGCCGCCGCGCGCACGGCGCGCCTGCCGAACGTCGCGTTCGAGGCCGCTCGGAGCGCCCTGGAGGACGGGCCCGTCCTCGTGCAGGTGCCCAGGCGCGGGTACGTCCCCGGCATCGCGTGCGGGCGCTGCCGTGAGCCGGCCCGGTGCCAGGCGTGCCAGGGGCCGCTGTCGCTGGCGTCGTCCCATGCCGCCCCCTACTGCCGGTGGTGCGGGCGCATCGCGGGCGACTGGCACTGCCCCGAATGCGGCTTCTTCCAGGTGCGCGCCGTCGTGGTGGGCGCGAAACGCACGGCGGAGGAGCTGGGCAGGGCGTTCCCCGGCGTCCCCGTACGCACGTCCGGGCGCGACGCGATACTCGAACGGGTCGGCCCAGAGCGTGCTCTGGTGGTGTCCACGCCAGGGGCGGAGCCCCCGGCCGACGAGGGCTACAGGGCCGCGCTGCTGCTGGACGGCTGGGTGCTGCTGGGCCGCCCCGACCTGCGCGCGGGTGAGGAGGCGCTGCGCCGCTGGATGAACGCGGCGTCGCTGGTCCGCCCGCAGGGGCCGGTCATCGTGGCCGCCGAAGGGTCGCTTCCGGCCGTGCAGGCGCTCGTCCGCTGGGACCCGGCCACCTACGCCGAGCGCGAGCTGGCCGAGCGGAGGGAGGCGGGGTTCCCGCCCGCCGCGCGGATGGCGTCGCTCACCGGCTCCCCGGCCGCGATCCGGGAGCTTCTGGCCGATGCCAGGCTGCCGGAGGGGGCGGAGGTGCTCGGGCCGGTTCCGGTGCCCGTCCCCGCGGCGCAGGCGGGAACCGGCGTCCAGGAGAAGGAACGCGCGCTGATACGGGTGTCCCGTCCCGCAGGACACGCCCTGGCGCGCGCGCTGAAGGAATCCCAGGGTGTGCGCAGTGCGCGTAAAGCCACGGAGACCGTACGCGTCCAGATCGACCCCCTGGAGCTGATCTGACCAATAGGGTTCTCGGGTGGCCGACAACTGGGTGGAGAGCACCGCCGGCGACCTGCGGCGGTGGGCGGACGAACGCGGCGAGGCGCTGGACGAGCAGGGGGTCCGCATCCTGCTCGGCCTGGCGCGCGAGGAGATGGGCCTGGCGGGGCCGGGCGAGCTGACCCCGGAGGGGGTCCGCGAGCTGCTGCTGAAGGTCTTCCCCGAGAGCGTGGTCGCCGGGAGCGACGACGTCCCGACCGTCCTGGACGCCTTCCGCAAGATCGTCCGCCATCTGGGCGACACCGGCGCGGTCGCCGCGCCGGACGCCGCCGCGCTGGCCGCCGAGATCGACCGGACGGGGCCCGAGTTCGCCGAGGTCGTGGCCGCCGTCGACAGCGACGAGCGGCAGGCCGCCGCCGAGGTGATCAGCGGGCTGATGCAGGCCGACGGGGTCTCGCTGGACGACCAGGAGGCCGTCGACGCGTGGGTGCGCGCGTTCGAGGAGCTGCCCGAGGAAGAGCGCTACGCCCGCACCGAGGAGTACCTGCGGCTGGCCGGCGAGCTGGTCGTCCCGCCGGTCCGGCAGGCGCCCCGGGACGCGCTGGCCGCCGCCGCGCGCGCCTCCCGGCTGACCGCGTCGGTCCTGGCCCTGGCCGCCTGGACGGGCGAGCGCGCCCTCACCGAGCACGACACGCTCACCGACGAGGACATCGACGCCGCCGAGGCCGCCCTCGGGCTGGAGGTCCCCCGCCGCCACGGGCAGCTGGAGGACCAGGGCGAGCTGGAGCGCCTGTGGTGGGCCGCCGTCGAGGCCGACGTCATCACGGCCGAGAACCGCGGTGCCGCCCCCGGCCCGGCCCTCGCCCGCCTCGGGTCCGAGGACGACGAGGAGGTCCTCGCCGCCTGGCTGCCGCTGTTCGAGGCCATGGCGGTGCCCGGCCACGACTACGCGGACGGCCTGGACGCGGTGGAGCTCGTCCAGAACGAGATGACCGGCGTCCTCATCCACCTGTACGAGCAGGAGGAGCCGACGGAGCCGGAGATCCTGGCCGGGGCCCTGCTCGGCCATGTCGAGGAGGCCTACGACCTCTCCGACGCCGAGGCCATGGGCGCCCTCGTCCGGGACGCGGTGCACCTGGAGCTGGCGACCCTGCGGGACTGGGGGATCGCCGAGCCGTCCGGCGCGGGGCTCGCGCTGACGCCGCTCGGCGTGTGGGCCGTCCGGGAGCTGCTGCTGGCGGACGGGTTCACCGCCCCCGTGATCGGCGAGCTGGCCGGTGCCCGCGCGTCCGAGCTGATCGCCGGGCTCACCTGGTACCGGCCCGACGCCGCCGACGAGGAGATCGACGGCTGGCTGGCCGCCCACGATCCCAAGGACGCCGCCGCCGACCTGCTGGACGTCATGCGCACCGGCGGTCCGGGCGCGCGGAACCTCGCCGCGGCCGTGCTGCACCGCATCGGGCCGGAGGCCGCGGGCGTCGTGCGCGCCGCGCAAGAGCATCCGCTGGTGTCGCCCTACGCCGCGCTCTGGCTGAACGCCGTCGGCGACCCGTCCGGGCGGGAGCTGGCCCGCGAGGAGTACCTGTGGGTGTTCGTCGACACCGTCGCCGGGATGCTGGAGACCGCCGAACCGGCGGAGGCGGTCGAGGCGGCCCTCATCGACGCGCCGCCTGAGGCGGAGATGAAGGACATGGTCGACGGCCTGTGGCGCACCGAGCATCCCGGTGCGGCCGACGTCCTGGAGGCATTGGGCGCGCACCATCCCGACAAGGCGACCGCCAAGGCCGCGCGTACCGCCGCCTACAAGGCGCGCTCGGCGGGCCAGGGGGCGCACCGCGGCGTGTGAAGCGGCGTGTGATTCACGGCCGGATGTCTCCGTAGACTGGACGGATACATCGGCAGAACGTCAGAAGACCTTGCAGGGAACGGAGTCCCCGTTGGCCGTCAAGCCCATCCGCCTCTTCGGCGACCCCGTGCTGCGCACGCCCGCGGAGCCGGTGAAGGACTTCGACAAGGAGCTGCGCCAGCTCGTCAAGGACCTCACCGACACGATGATCGACGCTCCCGGCGCGGGCCTGGCCGCGCCGCAGCTCGGCGTGGGCCTGCGCGTGTTCACCTACTACGTCGACGACAGGCTCGGGCACCTGGTCAACCCCACGCTCGACCTGACCGACGAGCTGGAGACCGACGACGAGGGCTGCCTGTCCCTGCCCGGCCTCGCGTTCCCCACGCCGCGCTCCCTCGGGGTGGTGGCCAAGGGCTTCAACATGCACGGCGAGCCCATCACGCTGGAGGGCACGCACCTGCTGGCCCGCTGCGTCCAGCACGAGACCGACCACCTCGACGGGATCATCTTCATCGACCGGATGGACCCCGAGCAGCGCAAGGCGGCGATGAAGGCGATCCGGGAGGCCGAGTGGTTCGGCGACCCGGTCCCCGTCGTCAAGGAGTCGCCGCACCGGACCCTCGGGCAGGCGATCTAGGTGCGGCTGGTCTTCGCGGGCACCCCGGACACCGCGCTCCCGGCGCTCACGGCGCTGCTGGGGTCCTCGCACGAGGTGGTCGGTGTCGTGACCCGCCCCGACCGCCCGGCGGGCCGTGGGCGGCGGCTCAGCGCCTCTCCGGTGGGCGAGCTGGCCGCCGAGGCCGGCGTCGAGGTGCTCAAGCCCGCCAAGGTCCGCGACCCCGAGTTCCTCGACCGGCTGCGCGAGATCGCGCCCGACTGCTGCCCGGTCGTGGCCTACGGGGCGCTGCTGCCCCGCGAGGCCCTGGACATCCCGCGGCACGGCTGGGTGAACCTGCACTTCTCGCTGCTGCCCGCCTGGCGCGGCGCGGCACCGGTCCAGCGTGCGATCCTGCACGGCGACGACATGACCGGCGCGGCCACGTTCCAGATCGAGGAGGGTCTCGACACCGGCCCGGTGTTCGGCGTCCTCACCGAGCCGATCCAGCCGGCCGACACCTCCGGCGAGCTGCTGGGGCGGCTCGCCGTCGCCGGGGCGAGCCTGCTGCTGGACACCATGAACGGCATCGAGGCTGGCGTCCTCGAACCCCGCCCGCAGCCGACCGAGGGCGTGTCCCACGCGGCGAAGCTCACACCCGAGGACGGCCACGTCGACTGGGGGAGCCCGGCCCTGCACATCGACCGCCTCGTGCGCGCCTGTACGCCCGCCCCCGGCGCGTGGACGAGCTTCCGCGACGCGCGCGTCAAGCTGGGGCCGGTCCGCCTCGCACCGGACGCCGACAAGCTCGCGCCGGGCGAGATCCGTCCCGGGAAGAGCGAGGTGCTGGTGGGAACGGCCACGCACCCCGTCGCGCTCGGCGACGTCCAGCCGCAGGGCAAGCGCCTCATGGCCGCCGCCGACTGGGCACGCGGCGTCAACCTCACCGTCAAGGACGCACTGCACTGATGCCACCCGCCCGCAACCGCCGCCACGCTCCGAACCGCAGGCCCGGCGGCCCCCGCCGGACGGGCCGCCCGCAGGACCTGGTCCGCCGCACCGCGTTCGACGTGATCCGCGCGGTCGAGACCCGCGACGCCTACGCGAACCTGCTGCTGCCCAAGCGCCTGCACGACCGCGCCCTGTCCGGACGCGACGCCGCCCTCGCCACCGAGCTGACCTACGGCACCCTGCGCGGCCGCGGCACCTACGACGCGATCCTCGCGCTGTGCAGCGACCGGGAGCTGCGCCGCGTCGACGCCCCGCTGCTGGACGTCCTGCGCCTCGGCGCGCACCAGATCCTCGCCACCCGCATCCCGCCGCACGCGGCCGTGGGGACGGCCGTGGAGCTGGCCCGCTCCGTCGCGGGCCCCGGCCAGGCGAAGTTCGCCAACGCGGTGCTGCGCAAGGTCGCGACCCGCGACATGGACGCCTGGCTGGAGATCGTGGCCCCCGCCGACGCCGATCCGACGACCCGGCTCTCCATCGCGCACAGCCACCCCAAGTGGATCGTGTCCGCGCTGCGCGACGCCGTCGGGCCCGGCGAGATCGACGCACTCCTCGCGGCCGACAACGCCCGCCCCAGGGTGACGCTGGTCGCCCGCCCCGGCCGGGCCACACTCCAGGAGCTCTACGAGGCCGGCGCCGAGCCCGCCCCGTACTCGCCCTACGCCGCCGTCCTGCCCGAAGGCGACCCCGCTGGTATCGCCGCCGTCCGAGAGGGGCGCGCGGCCGTCCAGGACGAGGCGAGCCAGATGGTCGCCTTGGCGCTGGCCGAGGCGCCTCTGGAGGGCCGTGACTCCCGCTGGGCCGACCTGTGCGCCGGCCCCGGAGGCAAGGCGGGGATCCTCTCCGCCCTCGCCACCCAGCGCGACGCCCGCCTCCTAGCGGCCGACGTCCAGCCGCACCGCGCGGCGCTCGTCCAGCGTGCGGTCGACGCGCGCGCGGGCGTGGTCGCGGCCGACGGCACCGCACCCGCCTGGCGTCCCGGGGCCTTCGACCGGGTCATGGTGGACGCGCCCTGCACCGGCCTGGGGGCGCTCCGCCGCCGCCCCGAGTCCCGCTGGCGGCGGGGCCCCGAAGCGGTCGCCGAACTGGGAGCCCTGCAGCGCGGCCTCCTCACCACGGCACTGGAGTCCGTCCGTCCCGGCGGCGTGGTCGCCTACGTCACCTGCTCCCCGCACCTGGCCGAGACCCGCGTCGTGGTCGACGACGTCCTGCGCAAGCGCGACGACGTGGAACGCCTCGACGCGCCCGCGGTCCTGACCTCGATCAGCGCCGACCTCACCGGTCTGGGGGACGGCCCCTACGCGCAGTTCTGGCCGCACCGCCACGGCACCGACGCGATGTTCCTGGCCCTTCTGCGCCGGACCTGAGCCACTGGGGGACCCGTGCTGACCAGCTTCATGCTCTTCATGTCGTACCTGGGCAGCTCGGCCTTCTACGTCCCGCTGCTGCTGGCGCTCTTCTGGTGCGTCGCACCGCGCCTCGCGGCGCGGGCGGCGGTCGTCCTGCTGTCGGGCGCGCTCCTCAACACGGTCCTGAAACTGGTGTTCCACGAGCCGCGCCCCTACTGGACGGACCCCGCCATCAAGGGCAGGCAGTCGCTGTCCTCCTTCGGGATGCCGTCCGGGCACGCCCAGAACGGCATTGTGGCGTGGGGTTTCTTCGCCGCGCAGACCAGGCGCAGGCTCCTGTGGGTGGGCGCCGCCGTCATCATCGCCTTGATCGGGGTGTCCCGCGTCTATCTGGGCGTCCACTCGACCAGTCAGGTCCTCGCCGGATGGGCCATCGGCCTGACCCTCCTGGTGGCCGTCCTCGCCCTGGAACCCATTGTCGTCCCGTGGTGGACCAGCCGCCACCTGGCCGTGCAGTTGGCGCTCTCACTGGCCATCGCCCTGCTGCTGCTGGCAGCGGCCTGGGGCGCGTGGCAGCCGCTGGAGAACTGGCAGTGGCCCCACGCCTGGGGGGACGCCATCAGGGCGGCCGGAGGCCAGACCGAACCCGTCACCCTGACCGACTCGGCGCGGGCGTCCGGCGGGCTCGGCGGCGCGATCGCGGGCCTGTCCATACTCGCGGCGCGCGGCTGGTTCGACCCCGGCGGCAACCCCTGGCAGCGGTTGGCGCGCCTCCCGGTGGGCTTCGCCGGCGCCGTCCTCATCGCCGCGCTGGACGTGCTGCCGGACGGGTCGAACCTCGCCCAGGCGTTCGCCGTCCAGGCACTGCTCGCGCTGTGGGTCACCGCCGGCGCGCCGGAGGCGTTCGTCCGGCTGCGCCTGGCCGCCCGCTCCACCCCCGGCATCACCCGGGCGGGTGAGGGCCGGGCCGAACTGCGCCAATAGACTCGGGGCATCATGGCTCCTCAGATCTCACCCAGCATCCTGTCCGCCGACTTCGCCCGCCTGGCCGAGGAGATCGCGCGCATCTCCGGTTCCGCCGACTGGGTCCACGTCGACGTCATGGACAACCACTTCGTCCCGAACCTCACCCTCGGGCTGCCGGTCGTCCAGGCCCTGCTGGACCACAGCCCGCTGCCGCTCGACTGCCACCTGATGATCGAGGACCCCGACCGCTGGGCGCCGGAGTACGCCGAGGCGGGCGCGAAGAGCGTCACCATCCACGCCGAGGCGGCGAAGGCCCCCATCCGCACCCTGCGCGCCATCCGCGCCGCCGGCGCGCGCGCGGGCCTCGGCGTCAACCCGGCCACCCCGGTGGACGGCTTCGAGGACATCCTCGGCGAGATCGACATGCTCCTGCTGATGACCGTCGA
Organism: Actinomadura sp. NAK00032; assembly: GCF_013364275.1. NCBI lineage: Bacteria > Bacillati > Actinomycetota > Actinomycetes > Streptosporangiales > Thermomonosporaceae > Actinomadura > Actinomadura sp. NAK00032. Next base: position 3,252,231 of record NZ_CP054932.1, read on the forward strand.
GCCGGGCTTCGGCGGCCAGAAGTTCCTGGACGTCGTCCTGCCCAAGGTCCGTCGCGCGCGCGAGCTGATCAAGGGCCGCGACCTGCCCGTCTGGCTGCAGGTGGACGGCGGCGTCAGCGCCGAGACGATCGAGCGCTGCGCCGAGGCCGGCGCGGACGTCTTCGTGGCGGGCAGCGCCGTCTACGGCGCCGACGACCCGGCCGAGGCGATCCGCAACCTCCGCGCCCAGGCCGAGGAGGCCACGGCCAAGGCGAACTGGTGATCCTGCCCTGCGCGGCCGTGCTGTTCGACGTGGACGGCACCCTGGTCGACTCCACGCCCCTCGTCGAGCGCGCGGCCCGCGCCTGGGCCGCCGAGTACGGCATCGACCCGGACGAGTTCCTGTCCGACGCCCACGGCCGCCGCACGAGCGACCGCGTAGCCGACTTCCTCCCACCCGACCAGGTCGCCGACGCCACCGCCCGCCTAGACGCCCTGGAATCAACCGGCACCGACGGCATCACGGCCCTCCCCGGCGCGGTGGACCTCCTGACCACCATGAACGGCCTGCCCCACGCCTTCGTCACCTCGATGGACAGGGCCCAACTGAAACTCCGCACGACCGTGGCGGGCGTCCCCGTCCCACCCATAATCGTCACCGCCGAAGACGTCCCGTCCGGCAAACCCGACCCGTCCGGCTACCTCCAGGCAGCCGCGCACCTGGGCGTCGCCCCGTCCACCTGCTTGGTCATCGAGGACGCCCCAGCCGGCATAGCCGCCGGCCGCGCCGCCGGCGCCACCGTCCTGGCCGTCCAGACGAGCCACCCGCCGGAAGCCCTCACAGCGGCCCACCACACCGTCCAGACCCTGACCGAAGTGCGGGCGGCCCCGAAGGGCATCGACTTGCTCAGCTGAGCCCGGCCGCGAGCCCGAGGGACGCGCGGAACATGTCGTGGACGCGGAAACGCCGCGCGGCCGCCAGGTTGACGTGCTGCGCCTGGTGGCTGCCGACGAACCGGCCGTCCCGGGCGGCCTGGGCGGTGAGCAGACCGGCGCGCCACAGGACCTCGATCAGGTCGTGCGTATCGCACAGCGGCAGCCACGACTCCGTGCCGTGCGTGGGGACGTCCCCCACGGCCAGCTCCAGGCACAGCAGTTCGAGCTCCTCGCGGTCGAACGTGTGGGGCCGGCCGCGGAACACCTCGAACACGCTCAGCAGGCCCGGGTACTGGGAGCGGTACTCGGCGGCGATGTCCTTGGTCCGCTCGGTGGAGTAGCCGTACTCGGACCGCTCGATCGCAGAGTAGGGCACGGGCAGCCGCGAGACGCGGCCCCGGGCCTGCGCCAGCGCCTCGGAGCAGAACTGGATCAGCTCCCGCGGCCGGTACAGCGTCCGGTCGACCATGTAGCCGAACGAGCCGTCCCGGGCCCGGCCCGGCGGCGCGGCGAAGACCGCCGACCAGCAGGCGCGGTCGCCGGCCTTCTCGAGCGCCTCGACGTCGAAGCCCTTCTCGCGGGCGGAGTACCGTATCCGCTTGGCGATCAGCTCCAGCAGCGACTCCTCCGACCAGTAGATCCGCTCCAGCAGGTCGCGGTGCTTCTGCGCGTCCTCGTACAGGGCGGGGATGTCGTCGTACAGCTCCTGCCGCAGCGACACGTACACCCGCAGGTTCCGGTGCAGGCCGTTGATCGACACGCACGCCTGGAACAGCCCGGACACGAACGCCTTGGCGTCCTCGGAGGAGTCCCAGCCGCGGTCCAGCTCGTCGACGAACACCACCACCCGCTGGCCGTCCAGCACCCGGCGCAGCGCCGGCAGCAGGTTGTGGATCTCCTCCAGCTTGTAGAGGCGGTCCAGCTCCCGCGTCCGGACCCCGGCCTCGATCGGGCCGATCTTGATGGCCTCCAGCCGCTTCAGGTACGACACCAGCAGCGACAGCGTGCCGAGCTGGTGCGCGCCGTGGTTGTGCCTGATGTACCGGTGGATCTCCCGGCCGCCGCCCTTGGTCAGCCGCATCCCCTTCCGGGCGAGGGCCTTCATGACGAGGACGTAGATCAGGTACTTCCAGGCGGCGGCGTACGCGCCCGTCTTCGCCCAGGACCCCGCGTGCTCGGCCTCCATCGTCGAGCTGAGCAGCTCGTAGGAGTAGTCCTCCGGCGACAGCTCGATGACGTGGCTGCCGGCGGCGCGCTCCCGGGCCGCCAGCACCTTGAAGATCGCGCTCTTCCCGGCCCCCCGGTTGCCCATCAGGATCGTCTTCGCCCCGGACCGCACGCGCTGGTACGTCGGCGACTCCACGAAGTAGCTGCCCAGCCCGCGCGCGATGTCGCGCTCCGCCGAGGGGGTGCCGAAGTCGAGGACGTCCAGGATCTTGGGCGACAAGGACAGCTTGGCCATGGGCCTTCCCCCGAGTCCGCGGCGGGCCGTTCGTAAACGAGTTTCACCAGGCCCTCGCTCTCCGGCAAGACCAACCGCGTGCCTGGGATCGCGGGCACACGGTCGGCCCTGGGGGCGTTGCGGACGCCGAGGCCGGACTGGCTCCAGACGCCCGACACCTGGCCGGCCCGGGGCGCCGACGTGGGCGGAGACGGGCGACGCCCTCTCCTCCCTTGCGAGCGGCCCACTGGCCTGGGGCCACGGCCCTCGTCTGGCCGCATCGGTTCTCACCCGCCTACCTGGACGCCGCCCTGCGCGAATGGCCGACCCTCCGCCCCACCCTCGCCGCCGTCCTGACCACCTGCACGATCGGCGCTGTGATCAACGACTACGGCATCCGCCTCATCACCTACGGCCTGATCACCGTCCTGCCCCTCCTGGCCCTAACCTGCGCCCGCACCCCCAACAAACCCAACGAACACAACAACCAGACAAAAGACGACCCGACCAAGGCCGGTCCAGAGCAGAGCCTCAGGCATAACTAGGGCCACTGCGATACGTGTCAGCGCCCGCAGGTGACCAGCTCTGGCACACAGCGGCGCGGACCCTCGATCGAGTACGTGGCGACCGGCATACCCGACCCGTCCGGCTACCTCCAGGCAGCCCCGCACCTTGGCGTTGACCCGTCCACCTGCGCGGTCATCGAGGACGCCCCGTCGGCATCGCCGGGGGCCGCGCCGTCGGCGATGCCGACGTGGCCGTCCTGACCAGCTACCCGGCGGAGTCTCTGGCGGCGGTGCGCCACACCGTCCGGACCCTGACCAATGTGAAGGCAACCCATACCCGCCCTCCACCTGACCGCCTCCGGCTGATAGGCCCGCCAAGGAGCCGCCCTCACCCGGCCGAGCGCTGGCTGGCCAAGACATGCTCACCCGGAGCGCTTGCGGGCGGGAAGACCTTGGGGCCGGAGCACAGGCGCTGGAGGCGGAGCGGTGGCCGGCGTTCATCCAGTCCTCAAAGGGCGGCTCCTGCGCAGATTGCACTTCGTCGCCTTTTGATGACCAAGTGTATCGGTTGGCGATGGAACAAATTAGGACGCCTAGGACGTGACTCAGGTCTACAGAGTTTTCTTGTGATCTAGATCACAAAGCAAGATCGTCTGGGTGTCTTCCACTGGCCTGACTGCGGAGTTAACTTAAAGCGACTTTAACGACCCTTTACGCCTTGGGGTTCACATATGGTTCGCGGTGCGGCATGCCGTTGTGCGTCGGTTCTCCGTTCGTTGTTGTGGCGGAGTCCCGGCCGAATGGCCCACCTGGTGGCGTTGCTCATGGTGGCCGGTTTGCTGCAAGCGCCGATAGCTGTTGTGGCGCTTGAATCTGAGGGTCACGCCGATGAACCGAAGACGACGGCGACTCAAGGAGCCAAGACCGAACGGGAAGCTGTCGCGGCCGCGGCGCGGACAGGTGAACCGGTCGAGGTCGCCTCTCGGCGTGGGGAAAGGCGCACGGTGAGGGCGCTGCCGAACGGCCGGATCGAGGTCGAGCAGCATCTCCAGCCGATTCGCGCACGTCAGGGCAATGAATGGGTCGGTATTGACGCTACCCTGCACCGTTCGGGTGATGTGATCGTTCCGGCCGCGACCACTGTCGGGCTCCGGTTCTCCGCCGGCGGGAACGGTCCGATGGTCGAGATGACGCGGGCTGGCCGCAAGCTCGCCCTGACCTGGCCTCAGCCGCTGCCCGAACCGGCTCTGGAGGGGGACACCGCCGTCTATGCGGGCGTGGCCGGCCCGGATGTCGATCTGCGGCTGCGGGCGATGCCGGACGGGTTCGCCCACATCCTGGTGATCAAGACCGCGGACGCCGCCAAGGATCCGCGGGTGGCCTCGTTGTCGCTGGCGCTGTCGGCCACGCGCCTGACGGTGACCGAGGAGCAGGGCAGCGGAATCCTGAAGGCCACCGATCCCAGCTCGGGCGCCGTGGTGTTCCAGGCGCCGTCGCCGTTGATGTGGGACTCTTCCCAGCCGGCCTCCCCAGCGCCGCAGACCCGCACGCAGACGACTGCGGACGCGGCCGAGGAGCCGGGAGAAGGGGCCAAGACGGCTGTTGTCGACGTTGCTGTCGGGGACGGTGCTCTCACGTTGACGCCGGACCAGGGGCTGCTGACCGCGCCGGACACCACGTTCCCCGTGTACATCGATCCGATGTACCGGACGCTGCTGGCGTCGTCGTGGGGGATGGTGTCGTCGGGCTATCCCGATGAGAACTATCCCCTTTTCGATGGCCGCTCCACCGAGGGTGTGGGGCGGTGTGAGGTCGGCAAGGATTCCCGCTGCGTCAAGGACCAGACCAAGCGCCTGTTCTACCGGATGGAGCTGCCGCCGCTGAAGGGCCGCTATATCCAGAGCGCGGAGTTCATCGCCTATGAGACCAGCGCCTACAACTGCAGCAATCCGACCGTAGTGGAGTTGTGGCGGACCTCGGCGTACACCTCGTCGGCGACGTGGAACAACACCAAGAGGACCTGGCCCAATGGCGGCGCCTGGGGTGAGGTCCTGGCCACCCGGGATGTGGCGTACTGCTCCAAGGCGCCGGTGGAGTTCGGCGGTGCGAAGCTGCGCGAGCATGTGCAGGACGCGATCGGCAAGGGCTACGGCACGATCACTTTCGGGTTGAAGGCCTACAACGAGACGACGATGGACTGGTGGAAGCGGTTCGCCGAGGACGCCTACCTGAAGGTGCAGTACAACAACCCGCCGCTGCAGCCCGATAACGACACCATGTTCGCCGACCCCGGCACCAAGTGCCTGCCCAGCTGGGAGGCGCATACGGTCAACGGCATCCCCACGGTGTACGCCTACCTCAAGGACCCCGACACCGAGGACAGGAACAAGGTGCAAGGCCAGTTCGCCTTGAACTGGGACGCCGGCGACGGCAAAGGCTTCATCGCCCGATGGTTCTCGAATCTGACGGCTCCCAAAGCCTCGAACAGCAAGTTCGAGACGGCGCTGCCCGCCAACATCCCGTCAGGGAAGCTGATCGGGTGGAACGTCCGGGCTTACGACGGTGAGCAATACGGTCCGTGGGCCTCGGATGGGGCGCAGATAGCCTGCTACTTCTACTACGACCCCGCCAAACCCGGTGAGCCGACCATCACCTCGACGGACTATCCACAGGACGGCGCCGAGCACGGCGGAGTCGGCCAGCCCGGCACATTCACCATCGCCGATTCCGCTGGTGTCGCCGACCGGTACCTCATCACGTTGAATGGGGGGCCTCCGCGCACGGTGGCCACTACCGCCGGCGCGGCGCAGCAGGTGCAGATCGCTCCGACCCGGTCCGGTCCCAACGTGCTGACGGTGCAGGCGCTGGCCCTCTCCGACCAGAACGGCCCGGTCGTCTCCTATGAGTTCCGTGCGAACAAGGGGTCGGCTCCGGTGGCCGGTTTCGCTCTGGACGAGCCGGCGGGTGCCACCGCGGTGCAGGCCGTGACCCGTGACGGTGAACCGGCCGTCTCGGCGACCGTGCACGGCGGCGCCACCCTGGGCACGGTCGGCCATATCAAACAGGCCGCCCAGTTGGACGGCTCGACCGGCTATGCCTCGACCAACGCCCCGCTGGTCGACACCAGCCAGAGCTTCGCCGTATCGGTCTGGGCCAAAGTGGACGCATCCGACCCCGACAACGACTTCGCGGCACTGTCAATGGAGGGCGTCCACGAGAGCGCCTTCTATCTGAAGTACGTCAAGGACACCCGCAAATGGGTGTTCGGCCGGACAGCGACCGACACCACTGACGCGCCCGGGTGGTACCAGGCGTCGTCCAAGGCGCCGGCCCGGACCGGAGAATGGACGCACCTGGTGGGTGTCTGGGACGCGCTGGCCAACACGATGCAGATATACGTCAACGGTGACCGCGGCAACGACAGCCCGGTGATACCGGCAATGTGGAAGGCCACAGGCGGCCTGCAGATCGGGCGTTCCAAGTACAAGGACGTCCAACTCGACCACTGGCCCGGCCAACTCGACGACGTGCGGGTCTACGACCGCATCGTCGGGGACGAGGAAATCGAGAAGATGGTCACCGACCATCCCGTACTCAAAGCCCGATGGATGCTGAACAGTAATGGTGAGGCGGCCTCGTTCCCGCCCGGAGCACCCGACCTGGTATTTCACAATGGCGCGGCCATTGATCCACTTGCGGGATTCGGATCGGGGACCTCGCCGGCGGGTCTGATGCTCGGGGCGGGCAAGTTCACCGAGACGCTCACACCACCGGTGTGGACCAACGAGAGCTTCACCATGGCCGGGTGGGTCCGCAATATGGGACGTCCACAGCAGGCGGCCACGGTGTTCTCCCAGCCCGGTACCCAGGCGAACGCGTTCGTGTTGCGGTACGTGCCCGGCGAGGATCCGGTCGAGCAGGGCAGTTGGCAGGTCGCGCTACGCGGATCGGATGATGCGGCCGCAGCACCGATTGTGGTTTCGCATTCCAATTTCAGTCCTGGCGACTGGGTGCACCTGGCGGTGGTGTACGACGCGCTGCGGGACCGGGTCAGCCTTTACGTCAACGGGCAACTCGATGAAACCGCTGGCGGGGTCTCGCAGGAGGACGGCGCGATCCCCTTCGAAGCGAAGAACAACGGCGGCCTGCAAGTGGGCCGCAACAAGTTCGGTGCGGCCGATGGAACCGAGTTCTGGCCGGACGCGATGGACGACCTGTGGGCCTACCAAGGCGCGCTCACACAACCCCAGGTCGCCAGCCTCGCCGTCGACGTGGAACTCCCTCCCGGATCCGGGCCCTGACCACCACACCCGGCCGCCAGCCGGGCGACGGCCGGAAAAGAGCCCCCGTCTTGAACTTGATGCATGCCGAGCGTGCCCGTTGAGGACCGCCCTGTGGAGGATGTCGTGAAGGCAGGCCGAGTGAAGCCCCGTCGCCGGACACTGGTGCTGGAACCGCGCCGGTCGGCGCGGGCCACTGCGATCGTGACCGCGGTGGCGCTGGCCGCGGGCCTGCTGTCGGTCCCTCCGGCATTGGCCGACCCGCCGAACTCCCACCGGCCCAAGGTCGAAGACCACGAACCGGTGGTGGACGGCCGGCCCCTGAAGGCGCGACCCCGCAAGACCGATACGGCCAAGCCAGGCCCGGCGGCCAAGGCGGCGTGGCCCGCGCCCGGCACCGCAGAAGTGAAGGTGCCGTCCGGCTCGGACACGGGCCGCACTGCACGCGCCGCGGGCACCGCCGCCAAGGCGGGCGCACTCCCCGTCGAGATCTTGGCGCCCGCCGGAAGCCCTACCGCACGAACGGCACCGCCCGCAGAACAGGTACGGGTCCAGGTGCTGGACCGGCAGGCGGCCCGCACCGCAGGCGTGGACGGATTGGCGTTCACAGTCGCCCGCACCGATGCCGCCGCACCGGGCCGGGTCAAACTCCGGCTGGACTACTCGGCGTTCTCGCAGGCGTTCGGCGGAGCCTACGGGCCCAGGCTGCGGCTGATGCAGATGCCGGCGTGCGCACTGACGACGCCGGACCAGCCGCAATGCCGCACCTCCAAACCAGTACCAGCCGATAACAACGGTGTGAGAAAGACACTGACCGCCGAGGTCGAGGCGGCCCCCGCCGCCACCTCGGGGTCCCAGGCGGCAACAGAAGCAGGCCAGAACGGAACACTGCTGGTCGTCGCCGCCGCCTCTGACAGCTCGCAAGGCGATTACAAGGCCACTTCGCTAGAGGCATCGGCGACTTGGCAGGGCGGCGGGAGCACCGGTGACTTCACGTGGTCGTACCCGATGCGAGTTCCCCCCGTTCCAGGTGGGCTGACGCCCAACGTCACGATTTCCTACTCATCGGGGAGCGTGGACGGTCGGACGGCCAACTCCAACTCGCAGCCCTCCTGGGTCGGCGAAGGCTTCGAACTGTGGCCGGGATACATCGAACGCCGTTACAAGTCATGTGAGGACGATGGCGCGCCAAAGGATGAATGGGGCAACTCGCCAGGCGATCAGTGCTGGGGCTACGACAACGCGACGGTCACTTGGAACGGCAAGGGCGGGGAGCTAATCAAGACGTCGGACGGGACCTGGCGGGCCAAGTCCGACGACGGCACCAAGTACGAGAAACTGACCAGTTCCTCCGTCGAGAACGGTGACGACAACGGGGAGTACTGGAAGGTCACCACCACCGACGGCACCCAGTACTTCTTTGGCCTTAACCGGGCGCCCGGCTGGGTAAGCGGGAAGCCCGAGACAGGTTCGACATGGACCTCACCGGTGTTCGGTGACGACGCCGGTGAACCGTGCCACGGGTCGTCGTTCGCCACGTCCTGGTGTCAGCAGGCTTACCGCTGGAACCTGGACTACGTCGTCGATCCCAACGGCAACGCGATCCTCTACACCTACGGCCAGGAGACAAACCACTACGGCCGCAACCTCAAGGCCGCCGACGAGACCCCGTACGTACGCGGCGGCTACCTGAAGACGATCTCCTATGGTCTGCGCAAGGACGCGCTTTTCGCCAAGGCACCCGCGCAGGTCACCTTCGCCACCTCTGAGCGCTGCATCCCCACCGCGTCCTTCGACTGCGACCCGTCCAAGATCGCCGACAACCCCGACCAGTGGTGGGACGTCCCCTGGGACCTGCACTGCAACTCCGGTCAGGAGTGCAAGGACACCCACGGCACCTTGTCGCCGACGTTCTGGTCCCGCAAACGACTCACCCAGGTCACCACCCAGATCCTCAAGAGCGACGGATCGGATTACCGGCCAGTCGACTCCTGGTCGATGAACCACGACTGGGGCCTGGCCGATGTTGAACGCGACCTGCTGCTGGAGGAGATCCAGCATTCCGGCTATGCCGCCGATGGCAAGAAGACGACTCTGCCGAAGGTCACCTTCCAATCTGGCCAGGCGGACAACCGGCTCGATGAGGTTGGCGACGACATTCTGGCCTACGTCCGCTACCGGGTCGGCACGATCTGGGACGAGTCCGGTGGACAGATCGACATCACCTACTCCGATCCCGACTGCTCTCTGAGCGACCTGCCGACTCCGGAGACCAACACCACCCGCTGCATGCCGGTCATCTGGACACCGCCAGGACGAGAAGAGCCCATCACCGACTGGTTCCACAAGTACGTGGTGACCTCGGTGATCCAGACCGACCGGACCGGGCTTTCCCCCGACATGGCCACCAAGTACGAGTACCTGGGCGGCGCTGCCTGGCATTTCGACGACGATGACGGGCTGACCAAGGAGAAGAAGAAGACCTGGTCGCAGTGGCGCGGCTACGGCCACGTCCGCACCCTCACCGGCTCCTACAACACCCCGTCCACACAGTCCGACACCTACTATCTGCGCGGCATGGACGGCGACCGCAAGACCCGTGACGGAGGCACCAAATCGGTGACCGTCTCCGATGGAGAAGGCGGCACCTACACCGACCATGACGCCCTGGCCGGATTCACGCTCAAGACCGCCCAGTACACCGGGCCGGGCGGCAGCATCCACTCCAAGACGGTCAACACCCCTTGGCGTGTCCAAACCGCCTCACGCACCCGCTCGTGGGGGACAACCACGGCGAACGTGACCGCGATTGACGGTACGCGGACCTGGACCGTCAAGGACGGCGGCGGCTGGCTTCAGACCAAGACCGACAACTCCTATGCGAGTTCGGGCCCTGGCGTCGGACGTGTCACCTCGGTCAGCGACCTGGGCGACGTCGACTCCAACGATGACGACAGGTGCACCCGCACCGACTACGCCGACAACACAGGCGCCTGGATGGTGGATTCCCCGTCACGGGTCGAGACGGTCTCGGTTGCCTGCAGCGTCACTCCCGACCACTCCACGCAGGTCGTCTCCGACGTCCGCACCTTCTACGACGGGCTCGGTTTCGGTGAAGGCCCGACTGCGGGAAACGTCACCAAGGTCGAGACCATCGCTTCTCATGACGGTAGCTCGCCGACGTATGTGGTGAAAGCTCGATCCGCCTACGACGGCTACGGTCGTCCGACCCAGGTCACCGATGCCGCGAACCAGACCACGACGACGTCCTACACCGACACCCAGGGGCTGAACACCCAGGTCACCACCACGACACCGCCGGCCAAGCCGGATGTCTCCTCGACGGCATTGACCACGGTGAAGTACCTCGACCCGGCATGGGGTGTGCCGGTCACCACCATTGACCAGTCCAACATGGGGCTGCGCACCGACTACGCCTACGATCCGCTCGGCCGGCTGACCAAGGTGTGGCTGCCCAACCAGTCCAAGGCCAACGGCCGCGAACCCAACTACGAATACAGCTACCGCGTCACCGAAGGCCAGATCGTCGCCGTCACCACCCAGACGCTGACCGCCACCGGCGGACAGCGGCTAGCGAGGATAGAACTGCTGGACGGATGGCTGCGGCCCCGCCAAGTCCAAGTACCCGGCCAGACCGGACGGCTGATCAGCGACACCTTCTACGACAACCGCGGACAAGTTGTCAGAACCTATGCCGCCTACGCGGCCGAGGGCGCCCCGACCACCGAGCTGTTCGGTATCGGCACCCCCGGCAACATCGAGACCCAGACCCGCACCGAGTACGACGGCCTGGGCCGCAAGACCGTCGAAAAACTCACTTCCGGCAACGGCTCCCAGCCCGACTCCGAACTGTGGCGTACCACCTACGGCTACGGAGGCGGCAACCGTGTCTCGGTCACCCCGCCGTCCGGCGGCATCGCCAACGCACAGATCACTGACGCCCGCGGGCAGGTGATCGAGCGCCGACAGTACAAAGCCGCGACTCCGACCGGCGAGTACGACGCGACTCGCTACACCTACACCCCTGCCGGGCAGGTCGCCACGGTCACCGACCCGTCGGGGAACACCTTCACCACCAGCTACGATCTGCGCGGTCGCAAGATCCGGACCACCGACCCCGACAAGGGGACCACGACCTTCGCCTACGACGACCTGGATCGGCTGGTCTCCACCACCGACGCCCGTGGCAAGAAGATCTTTGTCGACTATGACGGGCTAAGCCGCAAGACCGCCACCCACGATGGGGCAGCCGACGGACCGCTCCTGGCCTCCTGGACCTACGACACCGCCCCCTTCGGTAAGGGCAAACTCGCCACCGCCACCAGACACACCAGCGACGGCGACTACACCAGCACCGTCCGCCACTACGACCAACTCGGTCGCGCCGATAAGACCGCCCTCACTATCCCCGCTTCACAAGGCGCGCTGGCTGGCCGGTACCAGTTCTCCACTCAGTACGGCCTGGACGAAACCGTTCTGGGGCAGGCACGCCCCGCTGCCGGTGGCCTTCCCGCCGAGAGCGTCACATACCAGTACGACGACATCCTCCGCCCCACGGGCATGACCGGCGGGACAAGCCCCACCGATCAGACGCCCTACGTCAACGACGCCCTTTACACCCCCACCAACAAGCCCAACCTGTTGGAATTCGGGCCCGACGGCAAACACACCTGGCAAACCTTCACCTACCAGTACGGCACCCAGCGCCCGGCCACCGCCCGCACCCTGCACGAAGGCGTCCAAGGCGACGACCGCTACGCCACTTACCACTACACCGACGCCGGCACCATCACCTCGATCACCGACGTCTCCCGCGACGGCGTCGACAACCAGTGCTTCCGCTACGACCACCTGCAACGCCTTACCCAGGCCTGGACGCAGAGCACCACTGACGCCTGCGCCACCGCACCCACCGCTTCGCTGATCGGTGGCCCGGCCCCGTACTGGCAGTCCTTCACCTACGACAAGGCCGGCAACCGCACCGCCGAAACCCGCCATGGCATCGGCGGCACCACCGACACGACTCGCACCTACACCTACGCCCCCGCTGGCCAAGGCAACCGCCTCAACCAGGTCACCCAGACCGGCCCCACCGGCCAACGCAGCGACACCTACACCTACGACGCCGTCGGCAACACCACCAAACGCGCCATCGACACCGGCCCCACCAATACCGGCCAGACCCTGGAATGGAACACCGAAGGCGAACTGACCAAGGTCACCGAAAACGGCAACGACCTCACCTTCGCCTACGACGCCGACGGCAACCGCCTGATCCGCAAGGACGCATCCGGCGCGACGTTGTACCTCCCGGACGGCACCGAACTCCGTGCACTCAACGGCGCCACCACCGCCACCGCAACCCGCTACTACACCTTCGCCGGCCAGACCATCGCAATGCGCACCACCGACGGCACCATCACCTACCTGGCCGCCGACCACCAAGGCACAGCCCAAATTGCCGTCAACAGCGCCACCCAGCAGACCACCGTCCGCCGCTTCACACCCTTCGGCTCCCTCCGCGGCATGGACGACGACGCCACCTGGCCAGGCGACAAGGGGTTCGTCGGCGGAACCCAGGACCCCACCGGTCTCACCCACCTCGGCGCCCGCGAATACGACCCCGATACAGGCCGCTTCATCTCCGTCGACCCCCTCATGGACCAGGCCGACCCCCAGCAGATGAACGGCTACACCTACGCCAACAACAGCCCCGTCACCAACGCCGACCCGGACGGCAAGATGTGCCGCAGAACCCGAGACGGCCTGGAATGCTTCAACGGCGATGGCGTGGACCGCCGCCCCAACAACAAGGGCGGCTACGATGTTTACAACCCCGGCGGCCGCAAAGTTGCTACAAGTGGCAACAGCTACGGTGGGAGGAGTTCGGCTACGCACCAAAGGCCAAAGCTCCCTACCTGTAACGGCTACCTCGCAGCGCAGTCAGGGTGCCACCAAGGCGGCCCGGTGCCCAACGGGCCGTACCGCAAGTTGCCGCCCCTGTCTAAGCCAGAAAAGGTTGCTGCAATTATATCCCTCGCTGTAATTGCAGCTGGAGTATGTGTCTTTGGTGGCTGCGAAGCGGCGGCGGGTGTGGCCACTGAGGTCTGCCTGGCAAGAATCGTGGCATGCCTAAAGCTCGCAGGGATCGGAGCCGCTGGCGCAAACGCAGTTACTGAGGCGAACGGTGGACAATCGGGAGGAACTCTACAGGGCACGGGGGGCCTCCGGAGGCTACTTGGGTTGGAATCTCCGAGACTCGGGGGCGGAGCCTGCAAGGGGTGTGGTATCAGTGTTGAGCGGGAGATGGAGCTAAGCCGGATGTTGAGCAACGCCGGCAAGCAAAAGGGGTTCTCCGGTATCGGTTCTGGTACGGCACACGAGTCGGCGCTGATGGGGGAGGCGTGGGTAGGTCCGGGGTACAGGCTAGCTCGGGATGGGAAAACGATGATAAGTAGTGACGGGTTGCGGCAATATCGGCCACCGTCGTTCAAGCCAAATAGGCCGGCCCGCTTCGGGGGACCCGGGCATCAGGCAAATTTCGAATGGCGAGTCCGGCCTGAAGGCCGTTGGCAGGGTGACGCACACCTCAACATTGTAGACATGCCATGAACGTCAAGGTGAGGGCTCTCATTAGTCCGGATGTAGACCTTGATTCATTCTGGCCTGAGGATGAGACGGATTTCTCCTTCCTTTTGCAGGCTCTTGTAGGCCCTTCGGACGGCATCGGTGAAGAATCTTTGCAGTTCATTGTCTGCACGCCCAAAAATGTCGCTCGCCGACTGGTTCGGGAGCAAGTGGTATTCGGTTATTCGTTGATACTTGTGGATAGTCCAAACATTCCGCCACTCCTGCGAACGGTAACTGCCGCTATCGAGCGAATAGAGGGGGCCACCTGGTCGGATATGGTCAGGAAGTTGGCCCGACTGGGGGTCTATGAATTTGATGACATATGATTGCAATAGGAGCCTTTTGTGGTGGCTGTTATGGAAGCGCTGATCGCAGCATTATTACGGGCGGAGTGGCGACCTCGAACGTCAAGTTCAGCCTGGTAGAGCCGCTCCAACTCGCGCAGAGGCCCATGCGCGTGCGGCGGTGAGGTCGTGGGTGCGGCCGGTCGGGTGCCAAGACGTCCACAGGATCGTCCCGTGGGCCTGGCGCTGACCTGCACGTTCACGGACTGCGTCCATCCTTGGCCCCGGCCCCCGTCCCTCTACGGATGACTTGCGGAGTGTTGCCCTTAACGACCTGCGGATAAGGGCAACACTCCGCCGGTCAACGCGTCACGACTTACAGGTTGAGCCTGCCGCTCTTGATCTGGCCGATCAGGTCGCGGAACGTCTCTGGAGTGATCATGTGCCCGGGGCCGGCCGCGTCCTTGCTGTTGCGGACCAGTACGACCTCGGGGTGCCCGCCACCTCAACGCACGCCTGGCCGCCACCGCTGGACTTGCTGCTCCTGCGCCAGATCGCAGAGACTTCGACACACTCTTCGTTATTGCCGAGCGAACGGCTGCTCTTGTGCCGCGTCATCCGCGATGCATCCATCTCGCCCCACTTAATACTCCAGCCGCTTTTAGTGATCGATGAGGCGTTGTTGTCGTTGGTAGTGGCAGCGGCGGGCGCGTGCTTGGTGGCGGCGTCGCCAGTGTGGCCAGTGGATTCGGTGTCGGGGTGGGTGCCTGGGCTGGTGGAGATGGGCGTGCAGGCGGCGGATCTCGTTGACGGTGAGCGGGACCAGATCGTCGGGTTCGTCCCGGCCCGCGTCATTGGAGTGTGATCGTCCCTGCTGATCGGGCCCCCTGTGTGGCGAGGTCGTCAGCCTCGCCATCGTCGGTGCCGCCGGGGTCTGGGTTGGCGGGGTCTGGGGGCGGGTCGGCGGCCAGGAATGCCAGGTGCGCGTGGGCGACCATGGCCGGGGTGATGTGCCGGTACCAGGCGGTGTGCTTGCGGACCTGGTAGTGGTCCAGGCCGACCTCGTTCTTGGACGCTTGGAAGCATTCCTCGACGCTCCAGCGGGAACCGGCCACCCGCACCAGTTCGGGCAGGCCGACCGGCCGGTTGGCTGCGCATCGGTAGAAGGCCAGGTCGGTGGGGTCGCTGATCGACTGGCGGGCCAGCGCCCACTGGTGTTCCCCCTGGTGTTCACCGAGGCCGATCCACGCCCAGTCGTACCAGCGGCGGCCCTTGGCCCCGTCCCCGCAAGAGAGCGCTTGCCACGCCGTCCGGTCCAGGTCGGCGAACGCGGCGTCGGCCCCGGGTGCGGGCGCCGCCGAGCATGAGCGGGTGGTCGCAGGAGACCGCGAACACGTAGTTCACGCCGCGGCCGGTGCAGCGGTGGCGCAGCGCGGTTTGTCGCCGTAGGCCTCGTCGCCGGTCAGCCACCCGAACACCAGCAGCGGGTCGTCGCAGGCCCGTTCGATCATCCGCCAGGCCAGCTCCGGCTTGGTCGCGAACTGTGCCCGCTCCGGGACGCCCGTGTCGGCGAGCCTGCCGGGGTCGGCGAACCAGGATTCGGGCAGATAAAGCTCCCGGTCGATGAGCAACCGCTGTTGGTCGGGGTTCACATACGAGTAGAACACTCCGATCTGGCAGTTGGTGATCTTGCCTGCGGTGCCGGTGTACTGGCGCTGCACACCCGCCGAGCGGCGGCCCTTGTTCTCAAACCCGGTGTCGTCGACAACCAGCACTCCGCCGGCGTCGCCGAGCCGCTCGGCCACTTGCGCACGCAGAGCGTCCCGCACCAGGTCGGCGTCCCAGCGGTCATGGTTGAGCAGCCGCTGCATCCCGTCCGGCCGCGTGTCCCCGGCGAACCCCGCCAACGACCAGCCGTTCTTGCGCTCCAGTCCGCTCAGCAGACCCAGCAGATACGACCAGGCCCGCACCCTGGGCTCCCGCCGGCCGAAGAACGGAGCCACCACCTGCGCGAACAGCTCATCGAACCCATCAGCCCACCCGGCCGGGTCGACATCTTCTACAGTGGGCGGCATGGCCACCGCCGATCGTCTGGTTCCAACACACCCACACGATCACAGCGGTGGCCGTCTCACGTTCCGGCCTCGATCAGACCGAGATCTCCAAATGCGGCTGGAGTATTAACGACCTGCGGATAAGGGCAACACGCCGCAGGTCAACGTAGGGCGCGCTTCCTGTACTACAGGTCGAGCCCACCGCTCTTGATCCGGCTGACCAGCTCCCGGAACGCCGTGGGCGTCACCATGTGCATCGGGCCGCCAACGTCCTTGCTGTCACGGATCAGCACGGTCTCAGAGGCGCTCGCCACCTCGACACACTGCTCGTTGTTGCCGAGGGAACGAGTGCTCTTTCGCCAGGCCGCAGCGACCTCGACGCACTCTTGGCCGCCAGCGCTGGACTTGCTGCTCTTGCGCCAGTTCGTCCTAGAAAGCTCCATGGCTGTCACTCAATCAATCTTGTGAGGTATGCGCTAGTTGCGGCAGGATCTGTAGCCCTGGCGCGTAGCAGATCAAACCTGGCCATGTAGCGCTCTAGCTCATCCTCCTCCTCCATCATGCGGTCGTCGATCGTGGTTTCGAGGTAGACGATGTCTCGGTCAGCGGCTCCGGGGAACTTCAGATAAACGAACGGTTCGCTGGTGCCTGGGTAGACTCCGTCAGCGATCTTGAGGATCTGTACGTCGACGTTAGGTCTCCCTGAGACCTTGATGAGATGGCGAATCTGCTCCGACCGTACGTGGGGGCTGCTGATCCGAAGCAACGCGTTCTCATCGATCAGCGCATGGAAGCGGCAGGGAGATGACCGTTTCGTGAGGATCATCTGGCGTTGCGTCCGGGCATCGATGTGGCGCTTCAGTTCGGCGTCGTCAACCATGCCCGCATCGCGATTGATCATCTCGACGTATCCAGGTGTTTGAAGCAGGCCCGGCACGAGTGTGGTTTGGAACGCGTAGATTTCTGAGGCGCCCGCCTCCAGCCCCACGAAGTCGTCCCGGAAGACGTCGTTGTACCTGCGCCACCAGCCGCGCTGGCGAGCCTCCCGGGTGAGCATGATCAGGGCTTCGCGGTCACTGCCCTCGACGCCGTACAGCTCGCAGAGGTCGGCGACGGCGTCGCTGCTCGGTTCGACCCATTTGGCCTTTTCGATGTAGTTGAGCTTCGTGTGACTCCAGTTGAGCTGCCTGCATACCTGGGCTGTCGTCATGCCGCACTGTTTTCGCAGGTCAACCAATTTCCGGCTGAGTGCACGCTTCTTGATCGTCGGACTGTATCCGCTAGCGCGAATGTCTGACATGTCCATTCCTTCTATTTTGTGGGTATTTAGTTTCATGATCGCAAGAATCTGGATTATCTATCTCGCTTAGCCTTGCGATCTAGGTGCGAATGACTTCATTATCTAGCCCGTAACGCAGCGTTCGCAGCCGATTACGGAAACGATCTTGCTGCTTCGGACATAGACCCCTCGTGTAGAGGAGACCCCCATGGTTCACGGCCATCTCCCTGATCTGGTGCTCGGCGGGTGTTCGGCGTGGCCGCTGCCCGCCGACGAGACCTGCGCCGGTGTGGCCCGCGCACACCTTCGGGTGGCGCTGACGGCGGCCAAGGTGCCGGGCGAACTCGTCGAGGACGTCACGCTCGCGGCGTCGGAGCTGGTGACGAACGGCCTCAGGCACGGCATCGGCGGCGCGTCGGGCCGCGCGGAGGCGGCGCCGGGGCGGCGCGTCCTCGAGCTGTGGGCCTACCACCGGGTCACGCCGGAGAGCCAGCTCGTGTTCAAAGTGTTCGACCCGAAGCCCGAGTGGACGCGTCCCGGCAAGGCGGTCGGCGCGTGGGCGGAGAACGGCCGGGGAATGGCGGTCGTCGACGCGCTCTCGTCGGCGTGGGGCTGGCACCGGACGCGGTCCAGGCTGGGGCCGCTGCCGGTACCGGGCAAGGCGACCTGGTTCTGCGTCCCGGCCGCCCGGACGTGTGCGCCCCCGGCACGCCCGCTCCCGTGGGAGGCGGCCGTGGTGCTGCGCCGCCTGCTGGTCGCCAGAGGGCTGGACGGCACGCGCTGCCACCACGGGTCCGACCGTTCGGTGGTCGCGGTGCGGGGCCTGACGGTCTGGTCCGAGCCGCCGGGCGTGTTCCGGTGGCGCGTCCGGCCGGGGACGCGGAACGCCTACGCGTGCAGGCCCTTCGCGGATCTGCACGATGTCGCCGACGAGGTCGTCTGCCACCACGAGCGCGGTGTCGTTTCCGGAGACGACGTCCGATGACGGCTCGTCCCGAGGAATCGCTCGTCCGAGAAGCACGGGACGCGGCCCTCGCCGTCCTCGCGCGGGACGACTCGGCCGCCGAAGCGAGCCGGACCTTGGCCGGTGCGGTGGCCATGCTCGCCGACCTCCTGGACGCGCATCGTCCCACGGGAGCGGCGGCGTGTCCGGCGTGCGAGACAGCGGCGCCCTGCCCGACCATGCGTCGCGTCGCCGCCGCGCTCGTCTCGCACGGGGCCTGGCAGGGTGCTCCGCTTGACCGCGGTGCTGCGTGGGCGTGTGCGGACGCTCACTTCAACCGCTCGGCCGCGGGCGGCGCACGGCGGCTCGTCTTGCTCAGTGATCTTGGCGCCTTCTACGTCGCTAGGGGCGTGTCGGCGGTGCTGCCCGAGCCGCCGCAGGTTCCGGTGCCCGGCGGGGAGACTGTGCTGGTCCTCGACAAGGCGAGTGGCCGGACGAGTCGGTGGCCCCTGCTTCCGGACGCTGACCTGATCGTCCAGTACCGGCGCTACCTGCGCGGCGAACCGATGATCCTCGACGGGCGGCCGACCGCCGAGCGGCCTCTTCGCCCCCGGCTCTTCCAGAGGGGCGCTTGGGCGATCCGCAGTTCCCCGATTCCGTGAGGCGGGCCGTGGCTGCGGCATCGCCGGGCCGCGCGCCGGACGCGGACGAGGTACCGAGCCGCGCCGCCGGGGCCGCTCGGCGGCGCGGACCGCCGGGGTCAGGTGAAGAGGGGGCCTACAAGGTTCAGGCCGGGGTGGTTGTCGGAGGCGTACAGGACGAACAAAGCCAGGGCGCCGCCGGCCAGGGAGAGGTCCTTGAGGAACTGCTGCTGCTCCATCTGGCGCGCCTCCGGGGACTCCTGCTTCCAGAAGTCGTGGAACACGAACGCCGTGACGAGCAGGAACGGGACGAGGGCGATGGCGGCGAGGTCGGGCCAGATGCCGAGGATGAGCAGGGCCGACGCGAGCAGGATGTAGGCGCCGGAGACCTGCACGGCGAGCTTGGCCATGGGCAGCTTCTTCGCGGCCGCGTAACCGGCCATGGCCTCGGTCGCGGTGAAGTGGCCGACCGCGGCGCCGATGAAGATCGCGGTGAAGGCGATGCGGGCGATGAGGGCGACGACGTCCATGACTGCCTCCTGGGGGAAAAGTCCGTCATGCGTCACTTGTGGCGCAGGGTGTACCCCGACTCCAAGATCGTTGAACGTTCAATCCCGGACGGCCAGTGGCGATGGTCACACGGGACGCGGAATGGAATGCATGGCACACTGGTTGGCAAAGCATGAACGCGTGCTCCGGGGTCGGTGAAATTCCGAACCGGCGGTGACAGTCCGCGACCCGGCCGAAGCCATCGGCCGGTTGACCCGGTGAAACTCCGGGACCGACGGTGAAAGTCCGGATGGGAGGCAGCGCGCGGTACGCCCCTGACCATGGGGCGTACGACGATGTATGAGCGTCCCCGGAGCCCTGAACTAGGAGGCCCGGGAGATGTTCACCGGCATCGTCGAGGAGCTCGGCGAGATCGTCGCGATGGATCCCCAGGGAGACTCGGTCACCCTCGCGATCCGCGGCCCGCTCGTCACCGAGGACGCCGTCCACGGCGCGTCGATCGCCGTCAACGGCGTCTGTCTCACCGTGGTGGACGTCAAGGACGGCGTCTTCACCGCCGACGCCATCAAGGAGACCCTCGACAAGTCCAGCCTCGGCGCGCTGGAACCGGGCTCGAAGGTCAACCTGGAACGTCCCGTACGGCTCTCCGACCGGCTCGGCGGGCACCTCGTGCAGGGCCACGTCGACGGCGTCGGCGCGATCATCTCCCGCGAGCCGGGGGAGCGGTGGGACGTCGTGACGGTCTCCCTGCCCGCTGACCTCAGCCGCTACCTGGTGAACAAGGGCTCCATCACCATCGACGGCATCAGCCTCACCGTCGTGGAGGCTGGCACCGACCGGTTCAGCGTCGCGCTCATCCCGACCACGCTCGCCCTTACGACGCTCGGCCACAAGAAGCCCGGCGACCCCGTGAACCTCGAAGTGGACGTCGTCGCCAAGTACGTCGAACGCATGCTGGGCGACCGGTCGTGAACTGGCTCGACGCGGGCTTCGAGGTGTTCGGCGAGCACATCCTCTGGACCGACCTCACCGGGAACGTGCTCTCCCTCGCCGTCGTCTGGCTCGCCATGCGCAAGACCCTCTGGACGTGGCCGGTGCAGCTCGTCGGCGCGCTGCTGCTGCTCGCCGCGTCCCTGCACGCGAGCGTCCCCGGCAACGCCCTCAAGCAGGTGCTGTTCTGCGGCCTCGCCCTGTACGGGTGGGTCATGTGGACGCGCGGACGGCGGCAGACCGACGTCATCGTCGTCCGGCAGGCGACCCCCAGGGAACGCGTCGTCCTGCTCGGCGTCCTGGTGGCCGGCACGGCCGTGGTCGCCCAGCTGTTCGCCCACCTCGACTGGCTGCAGGTCGCCTGGTCGCCGTGGGCCAACGCCTACATCTTCGTCGGCAGCGCCGTCGCGACGTTCGCGCAGAGCCGCGCGCTGGTCGACTTCTGGATCGTGTGGGTGCTCGTCGACCTGGTCGGGGTGCCGCTGGCGTTCAAGTCCGGGCTGTACGTCTCCGGCGCGGTCTACGGGATCTTCTTCGTGATGGTGATGGTCGGGTTCAGGAACTGGCTCCGGGAGTCCCGGAGCGTGCAAACCCCCAGGCAGAAGGCGGTGACCGCATGAGCAGCGGCAACGACACGGGAATCTTCGACTCCATCGAGGCGGCGATCGCCGACATCGCGGCGGGACGCCCCGTCGTGGTCGTCGACGACGAGGACCGCGAGAACGAGGGCGACATCATCTTCGCCGCGTCCAAGGCGACGCCGGAGCTGCTCACGTTCACCATCCGCTACACCAGCGGCGTCATCTGCGTCCCGATGGAGGGCGCCGACCTCGACCGGCTGCAGATCCCGCTGATGACGGCGCAGAACACCGAGCGGATGCGCACCGCCTACACCGTCAGCGTGGACGCGCGCCTCGGCGTCACCACCGGCATCTCCGCCGCCGACCGGGCCAAGACGATCCGCACCCTGTGCGACTCGGCGTCGGAGCCGGGCGACCTCGTCCGCCCCGGCCACATCTTCCCGCTGCGCTACCGGGAGGGCGGCGTCCTGCGGCGGCGCGGCCACACCGAGGCCGCCGTCGACCTCGCCCGGCTCGCCGGGCTCGCCCCCGCCGGCGTCCTCGCCGAGGTGGTGAACGAGGACGGCACCATGGCGCGCCTTCCCGAACTCCAGGTCTTCGCCAAGGAGCACGGGCTCAAGCTCGTCTCCATCGAACAACTCGCCGAGTACCGCCGCCGCACCGAGGCGATGGTCACCCGCGTCGTCGAGACCCGCCTGCCCAACCGGTTCGGGACGTGGCGCGCCGTCGGATTCTCCAGCGCCATCGACGGCGGCGAGCACATCGCGCTCGTGCTGGGCGAGGTCGGCGAGGGCGAGGACGTCCTCATCCGGGCCCACTCGGAGTGCCTCACCGGCGACGTCCTGCACTCCGAGCGCTGCGACTGCGGAACCCAGCTCGACGCCGCCATGGAGCGCATCGCGCAGGAGGGGCGCGGCGTCGTCCTCTACCTGCGCGGGCACGAGGGGCGCGGCATCGGCCTGCTCGCCAAGCTCCAGGCGTACGCGCTCCAGGACAACGGCTCCGACACCGTGGACGCCAACCTGGAGCTGGGGCTCCCGGCCGACGCGCGCGAGTACTCCAACGCGGCGCATATGCTGCGTGACCTGGGCGTACGCTCTATCCGGGTGCTGACCAACAACCCCGACAAGCTCAAGGGCCTGGACGGCTTCGGCGTGGACGTGCGCGGACGCGAGGCCATGCCCGTCGTCGTGACCGAGCACAACCGGCGCTACCTGACGGTCAAGCGGGACCGTCTCGGACACCAGATCGAGGGACTCTGATGAGCGGAGCGGGACGCCCCGAGGACAGGACCGTCGACGCCGCCGGGCTCACGCTCGGCGTCGTCTGCACCCGCTGGCACGGGCAGATCACCGACCGGCTGCTGGAGCGCTCGCTCGCCGCAGCCAAGGAGTGCGGGATCGACCAGCCCGTCGTCGCCCGCGTCGCCGGCGCGCTCGAACTGCCCGTGGTCGCCCAGCAGATGGCCCGCGACTTCGACGCGGTCGTCTGCCTCGGCGCGGTCATCCGGGGCGCCACCGCCCATTTCGACTACGTCTGCGACTCGGTGACCGCGGGTGTGACCCGCGTCGCGCTCGACGAGTCGACTCCGGTGGGCAACGGGGTCCTCACATGTGACACCATTGAGCAGGCACTGGAACGCAGCGGGCTGCCGGGCAGCTCCGAGGACAAGGGATGGGAGGCGACTGTGGCCGCACTCGACACGGCACTGACCCTGCGAGGTCTGCGGCATCACGGTCACGCCGGGCACGGCCTGGAGCATCTGGGCTCCTGACCATCCGGGCATCCCGTACGCATCCTCATCCGAAAGGCAATTCCGTGCTGTCACTCGTCCTGCCCAAGGGGTCGCTGGAGAAGGCGACCATGCAGCTGTTCGACGCCGCCGACCTCACCGTCCAGCGCACGTCGGACCGCGACTACCGCGCCTCCATCGACGACCCCCGCATCGACCGGGTCCGGGTCCTGCGCCCGCAGGAGATCCCGACCTACCTGGAGCAGGGGCTGTTCGACCTCGGCATCACCGGCCGCGACTGGATCACCGAGACCGACGCCGACGTCGTCAGCCTCGGCGAGCTGAAGTACTCCAAGGCGACCGCCAACCCGGTCCGCGTGATCATGGCGGTGCCGGACGGCGCGCCCTGGCAGTCGGTGTCGGACCTGCCGGAGGGCGTCCGGATCTCCACCGAGTTCCCGGCGATGACCAAGCGGTTCCTCGACCAGCACGGCGTGAAGGCCACGGTCGTCCCGTCCTACGGCGCGACCGAGGCGAAGGTGCCCGACATCGTGGACGCGATCGTCGACCTCACCGAGACCGGCTCGTCGCTGCGCAAGAACGGCCTGCGCATCCTCGACACGCTGCTGACCAGCTACACCGAGCTGGTCGCCAACCGCGAGGCCTACGAGGACGCCGACAAGCGCGCCGCGATGGAGGACATCGCCCTCCTGCTGCAGGGCGTGATCCGCGCACGCGGCAAGGTGCTGCTGAAGCTGAACGTCGCGGAGGCCGACCTGCGGAACGTCCTCGACATCATGCCCGCGATGTCGTCGCCCACGGTGACCTCGCTCGCCGGCGGCGAGTCGAACGCCGTGGAGTCGGTGGTCGCCAAGCGCGGCGTCAACACGCTGATCCCGGCGCTGAAGGCGGCGGGCGCGCACGACATCCTCGAGATCCCCATCGCGAAGATCGTTGACTGACACTCCGGCACTGCCGACCGTGTGGCGCCCCCGCACCACCCGGATCGTCGCCTACATCACGGCGGGCGTGATCATGCTCGGCCTGGTCGTGCTCGCCGTGGTGGTGCCGGAGCAGTACAAGCTGTTCGACCGCGTCCTGATGGTGGGGTTCGGCGCGGTCGTCGCGTGGATCCTGCACATGCTCGCGCGGTGCCGCGTCGCCGCCGACGAGTCGGGCGTCACGGTCGTCAACGCCTTCAACACCCGCCGCCTGGAGTGGCCGCAGATCCTCGACGTCACCATGAACGTCGGCGACCCGTGGCCCACCCTCGACCTGGCGGACGGCACCTCCATCGGCGCCATGGGCATCAACGGCGCCGAGAAGGCCCTCGCCGCCCGCCAGCTCACCGAACTCCAGTCTCTCCTGCGCGCCAGGGGCGAAGCCCCCGACCCCGCCTGACGTCCCCGACCCGAGGTCTTGTTCTAGGCTGTTGCCAGGACCAGGGCGACGCTCGTGTGCAAAAGTAAGCGCATGAGCGCTCAGAGTGTCGAGGCGATCGCAGAAAGTGGTCACATGGACGCCGCACCGCTGCCAGACTGGGTGATCCCCCCGCCGGGCGGTTTCACCGCCGACGACTTCCTGCGCATGCGCGGTCTGCCCCGGCACACCGAGCTGGTCGACGGGGGCCTGGTCTTCGTGAGCCCGCAGCGCAAGTGGCACGTCCGGGTGATCAATCTGCTCCGGGACGAGCTCGCTCGGCAGGCGCCCGAGGATCTGTGCGCGGATCGGGAGATGACCGTCAAGCTCGGTGGGCGCCAGGCGCCCGAGCCCGACGTTCTCATCGTCTCGGCTGAGGCGTACGAGCGAGACGAGCCGTCGACCTACTATCTACCCGAGGATGTGCTGCTGGCGGTCGAGGCGGTATCGCCCGATTCCGAGATCCGTGATCGGGAGACCAAGCCGCGCAGGTACAGGGAAGCCGGCATCAAGCACTACTGGCGGGTCGAGGAGGACGAGGGTCGGACCATTGTGTACGTCTATGAGCTCGAACCCGCCAGTGACGCCTACGCGCTGACCGGCATCCACCACGACCAGCTCAAGGTGACGGTGCCGTTCGACATCGAGATCGACCTGACCGCCGTCGGCAAGCGCCGCTAGACCTCCGCGGATCATGCTCGCCTTCGGTCGGCCGGCGTCGCCAAGGGGCCTTGGGCGTCACAGGGCGGTGAAGAGGGTGACGGTGCCGGCGCCGATGAGGGCGACGGCCCAGACGCGGTCGAGGTTGAACCAGGCGCGCCGCAGCACCGCCAGGCCGACGATCTCGTAGACCAGCACCGCGATGACGCCCGCCACGGCGAACATCGACAGCGTGTGCACGGCCGTCACGAAGATCCCCGTGGACAGGGCGCTCCCGGACGACGACGCCAGCCCGTGGTCGTGGCCCGCCGGGGCCGTCCCGGACGCGGTGAGCACGGGCAGCAGCATCAGCCCGGCGCCGTGCACCGACGACATCAGGAACGACCAGCCGGCGAGCTGCCACAGCGAGATCCGCATCCCGACCCAGCGGAAGTGGCGGCGCGACAGCAGCCGCCACAGCCCGAAGCCGACCAGCAGCGCGCCGCCGCCGATCGCCACCGCCTGCGTCGCGACGACCGACCGGGTCAGCGCGATGAGCACCGCGACGGCGCCGACGGACGCGGCGTGCCCCGCGGCGATCGCCGGGAGCGACTGCAGGACCAGCGCCCTGCTGCGCTCCTGGAGCCCGCGCGCCACCGCGAACAGCCAGCCCATCGCCGGATTGACCCCGTGGAACGCCCCGAGCACCACCAGCGCCGCGAGCGACCCGTCGTTCACGGGTAGCAGTAGGAGTCTGAGGAGGCGTCGCCGCCCTGGAGGCGGGTCTGGTGGGGGCGGCGGCCGCGGAAGGCGTCGCCGTTGGGGAAGAAGCGCTCGTCGAAGGCGAAGCCGTCCGGGGTGGAGTCGAGTTTCGCCATCCACGCGCCGACGCCGTCGGGGTAGAACTGGTCGTCCCACGAGCCGTAGAGCGAGTTGGTGACGTAGACGCGCTCGCCGTCGCGGCTGATCTCGACCATCTGCGGACCGCCGGCGAGGGGGCGGTCCGGCGCGGCCGGGTGCGGTGTCCGGTTGACGATGCCCCCGATGCGGACCGAGCCGGCCTCGACGGGGTTGAAGGGGTCGCTGACGTTGTAGCGCTTGAGTTCGCCGGTGCCCCAGCACGAGACGTACAGCCACTGGTCGTCGACGGACAGGTCGATGTCGGTGACGAGCGGCGGCACCGCGCCGAACGGCTGGATGACCGGCGGCAGGTCGGCGGGGTCGGCGGGTTCGGCCGGGATGGTGATGACCTTGGTGGCCGTCCAGGCGTCGCCGTCGCGGTGCCAGACCCAGACGGACGCCGACAGGTCCTCGACGTTGACGACCACGCCGGCGAAGCCGTACAGCTTGGTCGGGTCGTGCGCGGGGCGCAGCTCCAGCACCATCTGGTGCTCGTCGCCGAGGTCCACGGTCTGGACGTGCTTGCGCTTGCGCAGGTCGAAGAAGTTCAGCGCGTGCCCGTACTTGCGGCCGAGCAGCAGCTCGCCGACGACGCCGTCCTCCACCATGGACGGGGTGCCCCACTCGGACGTGACGAGGACGTCGTGCGCGATGTGCCACCACGCGTCGTAGGCGAGGTACTGCGGGCCCCGGTCGACCTCCCAGCGGCCGAGGACGTCGAACGAGGTGTGGTCGAGCAGCGCGATGCCGCCCGGCCCGTCCTCGCCGTTGGCGCCGCCGAGCGCCGTCAGGTACAGGCCCTCGGGCCCGCAGTGGACGGTGTGGGGCCGCGAGTACCCGGCGCGCTTGGCCAGCTCGTCCGCCTCCAGAATCTTGACGATCTTGGGAGCGGTGGGGTCGTCCTTGGTGTCGATCACATAGACCCGCGACGACCGCAGCCCCGGCACGATCAGGTACCGGCGCTCCACGTGCGGATGCGGCGACCCCGGGCACAGGGCGCTGCTGCACGCGTTCCACCCGAAGTGGTGCAGTTCGTCGCCGAGGTAGGGCAGTTCCGTCCAGCCCACCACGGACCCGTAGGACGACGAGTCGGGGTCGACGTCCAGGACCGCGAGCGCGTCGGGTTTCGCGGCGGCACGGTCGAAGGCGACCACGTAGGCGAGCTTCTCGGCGGGGGCCGAGGCCGCGTCGCGGGGGGAGGCGTAGAAGGTCGGATCCGGCTTCCACAGTGCCATGGTCGTCCTCTCGTGCAGGGGGTCGGGTCGTTCAGGAGACGGTGACCGGGTGCCGTACGACGGCGCCGAACAGGTAGCCGAGGGTGTTGTAGGGGGCGTTGAAGGGCTGGGACGCGCCGGTCTCGTCGGTGGCGCGCGCCAGCAGCTCGTGGTGCCCGGAGGCGTGCGGCCTCCAGGGGAACTCCCAGCGCGTCCAGCCGCGCGGGTCGGGGCGGTCGAGGAGGCGGGCGGGGCGCCAGGTGGTGCCGCCGTCCACGCTGATCTCGGTGCGCCGGATGCGGCCGCTGCCCGACCAGGACCGGCCGCGCAGGGTCTGCGGCCTGGACGGAAGGGACGCCTCCCAGGGCAGTTCGAAGGCCGCCTTGACGTTCGTTCGGGTCAGCGGCGGCGACCCCTCCGCCGGGTAGCCGGGGCCGAAGAGCCGGTAGAAGCGGGTGTTCCACGGGGAGTACAGCGGTTCGGCGGCCACCTGCACGTCGCCGAGCCACTTGATGGACGCGATCCCCGTCCAGGACGGCACGACCAGCCGGACGGGGTGCCCGTGGTCGGGCGGCAGCGGGGCGCCGTTCATCTCGTAGGCGAGGAGGACGTCCTTCATCGCCTTGGCGACGGGGAGGGGACGCCGCACGCGGCCGAGGTTCTCGCCCTTGTCCACATAGTCAGCGTCCAACCCGCGCGGCAGGATGTCCACGGCCTCACGGGTAATACCTGCGAGCCTCAGCACGGTCGAGAGCCGGACCCCGCGCCAGCGCGCGACGCCGACCGCGCCGAGCCTCCAGGGCGTGCCGGAGACCTGCTGGCCCTGCTGGGAGGCGTAGAACCCCCGCGCGTTGCCGGTGCATTCGATGAAGGCCGTGATGGTCTCGGAGGGCAGCCGGAGCAGGTCGCGGTAGGAGAACTCGCGGGGACGCTCCTCGGCGGGGGAGCCGTGCAGCCCGGTTCCCCAGAGCTTGAGCCGCCAGGTGCGCGCGTCGATGAGCGGTGTGGCGACGTGGTTGCGGACGAAGAACCGGTCGGCCGGGGTGAGCGGGCCCTGGCCGCGCATGGCCTCCCACCGCATCTCGGCGTTGGTGCCGTGCGGGATGAACAGCTCGGGCGGCAGCGGCTTCACGATTCCCGTGGCGCCGTCGGCCGCCGCGGCCCGCGCCGCGGCGGCGGGGACGGCGGCGGGGACGGCGAGCGCGGCGCCGGCGCCCGCCGACAGGCGCAGCATGCCCCGCCGGGACAGTGCGCGGACGTGCTCGTAGGCCGCCTCGTCGGTGAGGTCGGGTTCCTTCCGGTGACCGGGTCGCATGGTCCGATGCTCGCGGGCGGCGCCCTCAAAGTCAACTTTCCCTACCTATTTCATATGAATTGTCACCCGGCGCGGCGGGCTACGAAAACGCAAGGGCGCGGGCCATGTGACTTGCGTCTCCCGCCGAGTAGCCTCGATGCCGTGGGTGAGACGGCGTCGATGACCATGGACCGGGTCGGATCTCCCGCGCAGCTCGCGGGCCTGCTCGACCGGCACGCCTACCTGTGCGACGAGGGGCTCGCCACGGCGTGCTTCCTCGCGCTGCGGATGGGCCGGCCGCTGTTCCTGGAGGGCGAGGCCGGCGTCGGCAAGACCGAGCTGGCCAAGACGCTCGCGCGGGGCCTCGGCGCGCCGCTGATCCGGCTGCAGTGCTACGAGGGCCTGGACGCCTCCCAGGCCCTCTACGACTGGGACTTCCCGCGCCAGCTGCTGCACCTGCGCGCCGCCGAGGCGGCGGGCGTGAGCGATGTGTCGCGGCTGGAGGGCGAGCTGTACGACCGGCGGTTCCTGCTGGCCAGGCCGCTGCTGCGGGCGCTGGAGACCGCGCCGAGCGTCCTGCTGGTGGACGAGCTCGACCGCGCCGACGACGAGTTCGAGGCGTTCCTGCTGGAGGTCCTCAGCGACTTCACGATCACCGTCCCGGAGCTCGGCACGATCCGGGCCGAGCGCCCGCCGGTCGTCGTGGTCACCTCCAACCGCACCCGCGAGGTGCACGACGCGCTCAAGCGGCGCTGCCTGTACCACTGGCTGGAGCACCCGTCGTTCGACCGCGAGGTCGCGATCATCAGGCGGCGGCTGCCGGACGCGGCCGAGCGGCTCGCCGGGCAGGTCGCCCGCGCCGCGCAGCGGATGCGCGGGGCCGGCCTGCTGAAGCCGCCCGGCGTCGCCGAGACCCTCGACTGGACCGAGGCCCTGGTGGCGCTCGGCGTCCGCGAGCTCGACCCGGCGTCGGCGGCGGTCACGCTCGGCGCCGTGCTCAAGTACCGCGAGGACCAGCAGCGCCTCCTCGGCGGCGGGCTCGAGGCCCTGCTCAACGGGGGCTGAGCCGTGCGGCGGGACGTCACCGAGACCCTCGTCGGGTTCGCCCGGACGCTGCGCGCGGCGGGCGGCGCCGCCGATCCCGAGCGCGTCCAGGCGATGCTGGCGGCGCTCGACCACCTCGACGTCCTCGACCCGAACGACGTGTACTGGGCGGGCCGGCTGACGCTGTGCGCCGACCCCGACGACCTTCCCCGCTACGACCGGTGCTTCGCCGCGTACTTCTCCGGCGCGACGGCGCGGCCGGGCCGGCGGACGCCGCCGCCCGTGGTCGTCCGGCGGATGGCGGTGCCCGACGCGGGCGCACGCGGCGGCGCGCAGGAGGACGGCGACCTGACGACGGCCACGGCCAGCGAGACCGAGGTGCTGCGCGACCGGGACGTCGCGCGGCTGAGCGCCGCCGAGCACGCCGAGGTCGCCCGGCTCATCGCGCTGCTGGACGCGGGAGGGCGGCGGCGCAGGTCGCGCCGGTTCGCGCCCGCGTCCGCCGGGCGGCTCGACCCGGCCCGGACGGTCCGCGAGACGCTGCGGCGCGGCGGCGAGACGTCCCTGCTGCGGCACCGGGCGCACCGCACCCGGCCGCGCCGCGTCGTGCTGATCGTGGACGTCAGCGGCTCGATGAGCCCGTACGCGGACGCGCTGCTGCGGTTCGCGCACGCCGCCGCCCGGTCCGGCGGCCGCGGCGTGGAGGTGTTCAGCGCCGGGACGCGGCTCACCCGCCTCACCCGCGAGCTGCGGCACCGCGACGCGGACGCGGCGATGGCGGCGGCGTCGGCCGCCATCCCGGACTGGAGCGGCGGCACCCGGCTCGGCGAGGAGCTGAAGGAGTTCCTCGACCGGTTCGGGCAGCGCGGCCTGGCCCGCGGCGCGGTCGTGGTGATCGCCTCCGACGGCTGGGAGCGCGGCGACGCGGCGCTGCTCGGCGACCAGATGGCGCGGCTGCGCCGGCTCGCCTACCGCGTCGTGTGGGCGAACCCGCACAAGGCGCGGCCCGGGTACGAGCCGCTGACGGCGGGGATGGCGGCGGCGCTGCCGCACGTCGACGACTTCACCTCCGGGCACAGCCTGGCGGCGCTGGAGGAACTGGCCCGCATCGTCGCGGGCACCGCGGGAAAGGGGAGCGCTCATGCGTGACGTGCTCGGCGACATCGCCGGCTGGTACGCGGCGGGGGAGACGTTCGGTCTCGCGACCGTCGTGCACACCTTCCGCAGCGCGCCGCGCCCGCCGGGCGCCGCGATGGCGGTGTCGCCCGGCGGGGAGGTGGCGGGCAGCGTGTCCGGCGGCTGCGTGGAGGGCGCCGTCTACGAGCTGGCGCAGTCGGTGCTGGAGACGGGCGTACCGGTCGTGCAGCGGTACGGGGTGAGCGACGACGACGCGTTCGCCGTCGGGCTGACCTGCGGCGGCATCCTGGACGTGCTGGTGGAGCCGGTCGGCCCCGCCACGTTCCCCGAGTTCGCCGAGGTCGCGGCGGCGATCGAGCGGCACGAGCCGGTCGCGGTCGCCACCGTCGTCGCCGGGCCCGGCCGCATCGGCGCCCGCCGCGTCGTGTGGGCCGACCGGGCCTCCGGGTCGCTCGCGCCCGGCGAATCGCACGCCGCCCGCCTCGACGCGGCCGTCGACGACGACGCGCGCGGCATGCTCGCGCAGGGCCTCACCGGGCAGCGGCACTACGGGCCGGAGGGGGAGCGGCGGCTGGACGACCTGTCGGTGTTCGTCCACTCGTTCGCGCCGCCGCCGCGCCTGCTGGTGTTCGGTGCGATCGACTTCGCCGCGGCCGTCGCGCGGGTCGGCGCGTTCCTCGGCTACCGCGTGACGGTGTGCGACGCGCGGCCGGTGTTCGCCACGCCGAAGCGGTTCCCCGAGGCCGACGAGGTGGTGGTGAAGTGGCCGCACAAGTTCCTGGAGGAGGAGCGCGGCACCATCGACGCGCGCACCGCGATCTGCGTGCTGACCCACGACCCCAAGTTCGACGTGCCGCTCCTGGAGGTGGCGCTGCGCACGGACGCCGGCTACATCGGCGCGATGGGCTCGCGCCGCACCCACGACGACCGGCTCGCCCGGCTGCGGGAGGCGGGGCTGACCGAGGCCGAGCTGGCCCGGCTGCGCTCGCCGATCGGCCTGGACCTCGGCGCCCGGACGCCGGAGGAGACGGCGGTGTCGATCGCGGCGGAGCTGGTCCAGCTCCGCTGGGGCGGCTCGGGGCGGCCGCTCACCGACACCAGCGGCCGCATCCACGCCGACGCGCCCTGACGGCACTACCCTCGCGGGATGACGTTGCACCGCGCGGACGCCCCGGCGGGCCTGCTGCTCGCGGCGGGGGAGGGCAGCCGGCTCGGGCGCCCCAAGGCGACCCTGGAGCTGGACGGCGAGCGCCTCGTCGACCGCGGCGTCCGCTTGCTGCGGGACGGGGGCTGCGCCCCGGTCCTGGTGGTGGCGGGCGCGGCGCAGATCGAGGTGATCGGCGCCGTCGTCGTCCCCAATCCCGGCTGGCGCGACGGCATGGGCTCGTCGCTGCGCACCGGGCTCGCCGCGCTGCCGCCGGGCTGCCCGGCCGTGGTGGTCGCGCTCGTCGACCAGCCGCTCGTCACCCCGGCCGCCGTCCAGCGGCTCGTCGCCGCCTATGAGGCGGGCGCGGGGATCGCCGTCGCCACCTACGGGGGAGCGCCCCGCAACCCCGTGCTGCTGAGCGCGGAGCACTTCGCGGGCGTCGCGGAGGCGGCGGTCGGCGACCGGGGAGCGCGCGGCTACCTGCGCGCCCACCCGGAGCTGGTCACCCCGGTCCCGTGCGACGGCGTCGCCGCGCCCGACGACATCGACACGCCGGACGACCTGGCGGCCTTCACCCGCCGCGAGCCTCGGTGACCGCGCGCTCGTAGGCGAGCAGCGTGTCGATGAACAGCCGCCGCTGCGCGGGCGTGAGCGGCTCCAGCGCGGTGCGCCAGGCGCCGGCGCCCTGACCGAGCCACCCGTTGATCGCGGGCAGGTGCTCGCCGGCGACGCTGACGATGGTGCGGCGCCGGTCGGCGGGGTCCTCGCGGCGCAGCAGGATGCCCTGCCGGCTGAGGTCGCCGACCATCAGGCTCACCGTCGCGGGCGCCACCTCCAGCCGCGCGGCGAGGGCGTTCACCGTCAGCGGGCCGTCGAACAGCAGGTAGGCGAGCAGCGACAGGTGCCGGGGCGCGAGGTCGAAGGAGGCCAGCTCCGCCGGCACCTTGATCTTCTTGGCCGTGGACACCAGCCGCGGCATCAGCAGCAGCATCGTCCGGATGCCGTCGTCGACGTCCGGCCCGGCGCTCTCTTCGGTTGACATTGGCTCTGCTTCCAAAATAGCTTTGCTATCAAAGCAAAAGATTCTCTGATCGCGTCCAGGATAGGAGGCCGCGTCCATGAGCGACTGGAACCGGCAGGTCATCGAGGAGTTCCGGGCCGGCGGCGGGCGGGTCGGCGGGCCCTTCGAGGGGGCCGACCTGCTCCTGCTCACCAGCACCGGCGGGAAGACCGGCGCCCCGCACACCACGCCGCTCGGCTACATGGCGGACGGCGACCGGCTGCTGGTGTTCGCCTCCAACGCGGGGCAGCCGCACGACCCGGTGTGGTACCGCAACGTCCGCGCCGACCCGCGCGTCACCGTCGAGGTCGGCACCGAGACCTTCGAGGGCGTCGCGCTCCCCGTCGAGGGCGAGGAGCGCGACCGGCTCTACGCGCTGCAGGGCGAGCGCGTCCCCGCCTACGCCGAGTACCAGCGGCAGACGAGCCGCGTCATCCCGGTCGTCGCCGTCCACCGCGGCCACCTGGAAGGACGGGGCGCCGCCATCGGCGACGAGCTGATCAGGATCCACGACGACCTGCGCGCCCGGCTGGCGGACCTGCGCGCCGACGTCGACGCCTTCTACGCCGGCTCCCGCGACGTCCCCGACCTGGCGCGGCAGCTCCGCGAGCACTGCGTCTCGGTCTGCGGCGTCCTCGGCGAGCACCACGACAACGAGGAGGCGCGCGCCTTCCCCCGCCTGGAGGCCGAGTTCCCCGGCCTCGCCCCGGTGATCGGCAGGCTGCGCCGCGAGCACGTCGCCGTCACCGGGAACCGGCTGCGGCTCCAGGCCCTGCTGGACGACGCCGCCTCCCGCGACCCGGACGACGTCCGCGCCGAGCTCGACAAGATCACCGCCGAACTCGACGCCCATTTCGCCTACGAGGAGGAGCAGCTCCGCACCGTCATGAACGCCGTCGGCCCGCTCTGGAGGCCGGCCCGGTAGCCCGCGGCCCGGTTGCCCGGCAGCCCGCGGCCAGGACGCCGGCAGTCCAGGGCTAGGAGGCCGGGAGGACGCTCTCGTCCAGCGCGCCGCAGTCGACCGCGCGGCGCAGCCGGGCCGTGAGCGCCTTGATCGTGGCGGGCTCGTCCAGGAAGCCGCTCGTGCCCCCCGCCGCCTGCTCGTGCCATGCCCGGACCCGCCCGATGACCTCGTCGGCGCCGGTCAGGTGGAACGCGTACACGGCCGCGTACCGGCTCGGCAGGTGCGCGGGGTGCAGGTCCCAGCCCTGGTAGAAGCCGTGCGCGAGGGAGTGCCTGACGTGCGCCGCGTGCGCCGCCCACGCCGCGTTGACCTCGTCGGGCCCGTCGTTGCGCGGGACGACGTTGGTGGAGCCGTCCGACAGCCGCACCCCGGTCCCGGCGAGCGACACCTGCATCAGGTGGCGGGCGAAGTCGCAGGCCGGATGGTCGAGCCGCTGCTCGTGCGGCGGCAGCCCCAGCGCGGCGGTGTAGTCGAACACGCCGAAGTGGGCGGCGGTGACGCGGCCCTGCGCGGCCTCGACGAGCGGGCCGAGCCCGACCCGCCCCTCGGCGTGGTCGATGAGCGACTGCGGCGTCTCGACCTGGATCTCGAACCGCAGGATGCCCTGCGGCAGCCCGAGCGCGCCCTCCAGCCGGTCGAGGAACTCGGTGAACAGCCGGACCTGCTCCACGCTCAGCACCTTCGGGAAGGTGATCGTGAACCCGCCGGGCAGCCGGCCGAGCCGGTCGCGCAGCGCGGTGAGGAACCCGTCCAGCGTCCGCATCGCCCGCTCGTGGCCGCCGTCGGCGAACGACTTCACCCGCACCCCCCAGTAGTGGGGGAGGCCCTTCACCTGGTACGCGGCGGCGACGGCCTCCACGACCTGCGCGACGTGCCCGTCCTCCTCGGCGTCCGCGCGCACGCCGTAGCCGTCCTCGAAGTCGATCCGCACGTCCTCGACGGGCTCGGCGGCGAGCTTGGCCGCGACCCGCTCGCGCACCGGCCCGGCCAGCTCCGGGTCGAGGCCGAACGCCGCGCCGAACGACCCGGCGCCGGGGGTGTGCGTGTTCAGCAGCCGCAGCGCCTCCGCGCCGAAGTCGGCGGGCGTCGAGCGGGAGAACCGGTCGGCCGGCACGTACACCGTGTGCACCGGCTGCCGGCCCTCCGCGCCGCCGGGGAAGCGCTCGCCGTGCGCGTCGCGGGCGGCGGCGATGCGCGCGGACAGGTCGTCGAACGAGGACACACTGAGGTTCACCCCGCAATGATCCCCCAACCCCCGCCCGCCGGGGAACCGGTCGCGGCGGATCGGTCGCCCGCGATCGGCCGCGCGATCGGCCGCGCGATCGGCCGTGCGCGGTCAGCCGCCCGCGACGATGCCCCACGTGCCGTGGAACTCCGCGCCCGGCTCCAGGTGGACGAGGCCCTCCCCGGACGCGAACGCGTTCGGCGGGCACGTCATCGGCTCGACGCCGAGGCCGCCGCGCGGCGCCGGCGCGTTGTCGGCGGTGTAGATCTCCATCCACGGGTGCGCCTCGTCGGCCCACAGCCGGACCGTCCGGCCGCCGCCCGACAGCACGACCCAGACGCGGCCGTCGCCGTCGCGGTTCAGGTCGGCGAACGCGTTGTCGATCCGGCGGTCGCTGAGCAGCGGCCCGGTCCGCAGGTCGTACTTCGTGCCGGTGACGTCCTCGGACGGCCCGGACGGGATCATCCGGTCGTCCACCGGCACGTACCGGTCGGCGAGCAGGTGGACGGTGCAGGCGTCGATCGGCTCGCCGACCGTCAGGTAGGGGTGCGCGCCGTGCCCGTACGGCGCGGTGTTCGTCCCGGGGTTGCGGGCGGACATCCGCACGTGCAGCCCGGTCGCGGCGTCCAGGGTGTACTCGGCCTCCAGGTCGAGGCGGAACGGGTAGCCGCCCGTCGCGAGCAGGCGGTGGGTCAGCCGCACCCGGTGCGGCTCATGCTCGGCGACCTGCCAGGACGCCCACCGCACCAGCCCGTGGATCGCGCAGTCGCGGTCGGGCTCGGACAGGTCCAGCTGGTGCTCGGCGCCGCCGTAGGAGTAGCGGCCGCGGTCGATCCGGTTCGGCCACGGGACCAGCAGGTGCCCGAACGCGGCCGGGGCCGGCTCGTCGGCGCCGTGCGACAGCACCAGCGGCCGCCCCTCGTGGGCCAGCTCCCGCAGGCTGGCGCCCGACTCGGTGACGACGGCCTGGTACGGCCCGGCGCTCAGGGCGTACTGCTCTCCGGTGATCGACTCGCTCATGCCCCGGACGCTACCCCCTGGGACCGCCGCTACGCGATCTCCGCGAGGGCGTGCAGGGCGTCGGCGAACACGTTCGACGGCGGTTCGACGAGCCCCGCTCCGACCTGGCCGGTGCCGGCCTCCCGGCCCGCGATCCCGGTGTCGATGACGGGCAGGATCCCGGTGCGGACGACGCGCGCGGCGTCGATGCCGACGGGCGTGCCGCGAAACGACAGCAGCGGGATCTGCAGCGCCGGGTGCTCGGCCATCGTGATCTCGTACATCCGCTGGGTGGCGGCGACCGCGTCGGGCACCTCGCCGCCGACGAACCGGACGATCGCGGGCGCGGCGGCGAGCGCGAACCCGCCCGTCCCGGCCGTCTCGGTGATCGCCGAGTCGCCGATGTCGGGGTTGGCGTCGTCCGGGCCGTAGGCGCCGAGGTACAGGCCGTCCGGGACGCCGGCGGGGCCGGTGAACCAGCGGTCGCCGGTGCCCGACACCTGGATGCCGAAGTCGGTGCCGTTGCGGGCCATCGCCACCACCAGGCTCGACCCGGGGACGCCGCGGGCCGCGTCCGCGCACGCCTTCGCCGCCGCCATCCCCGCGTTCAGGAAGAAGTGGTCGTTGCCCGCCGCGAACCGCAGCGCCTCGGCGGCCCGGTCGCGGGGCACCTCCTCGGCGGCGATGAGGTCGGGCGCCAGCTCCCGCAGCAGCAGCGACGTCGCCGCGCGGTTGCGGTTGTGCAGCTCGTCGCCCATCTGCAGCGCCTGCGCGATGACCGACACCAGGTCGAGGGGGCCGTGCCGCCGGACGGCCGCCCGCAGCGCCGGGCCGAGCACCTCGCCCATCCAGGTCAGCCGCTCGATGACCTCCGGCCCGTACGCGCCGTACCGCAGCACCTTCCCGAGGCCCTCGTTGAGGGAGCAGTACGCGGTGCCGCCGTGCTCGGCGTCCTCCACCACGAACATCCACATGGACGGGCTGACGACGCCCGCCATCGGCCCGACCGTCGCGTGGTGGTGGCACGGTTCGAGGACGGCCGTGCCGCGCTCCAGCGCGTGCCGCGCGCCGAGCGGCGTCTCGGCGAGCCCTTCGAGGAGCATCGCCCCGATGAGCGCGCCCCGCATCGGGCCGGACGCGCGCTCCCACTCCAGCGGCGGGCCCGCGTGCAGGAACGTGCCCGGCTCCAGGCCGAGGACGTCCCGCGCCGGGCGCACGTCCACCAGGTGGGGGCGTGCCGTCACCATGCGCCGCACCGCGCGGGCGTTGGCCTCGGAGTGGCCCGGGGCGCCGAGCACCGCGGCGAGCGCCGCCTCCGTCCCGGCCGGCGGGGGCCGCCAGTCGACCGCCCGCACCGGGACGGCCTGCTCGGCGAGCGCGTCCGCCAGCACCTCCACACCGGCGGTGACGACGCGCGGCTCGCGTGCCAGCAGCCCGCCCAGCCGCTGCTCGGTCATGCCGGAACCCCTTCCACGGTGCGCAGGGCGTGCCGGGTCGCCGCCGCGTTGGAGGCGAACACGTCGGCGCCCGCGCCGCACAGCGCCGCGGCCTGCCGGTCGCGGCCCTGCGGGTCGGCCGGCGTCCCGCACAGCGACACCACGACCGCGAGGCCGGGCCGGTCGCGGACGGCGGCGGCGACGGCCGGGGCGAGCGCGCCCGCCGGATCGGGGTCGGCGCCGTGGCCGAGCACCACGTCCAGCAGCAGCACGCCGCACGCCGGGTCGGCGGCCTCGGCCGCCAGGGCCTCCAGCCGCAGCGCCGGGTCGATCATCGGGTGCGCGCGGCCCCGCGTGTAGGCGTCGTCGCCGAAGTCGGTGAACCGGTGGCCGCGCGCCTCCAGGTCGCGGCCGAGCGCCTCCGCGGCGATCATCGCGGCCTCGTCCCGCAGGGTGCCGCCCGCGAACAGCCCGCGCAGCGCCCGCCCGCGCGCCGGCGCGGGTGACGGGGCGGGCGACGGGGCGGGGCGGGGGGCCGCGGTCCAGCGCGGCCACTGCGGGACGGCGCGGCCGAGGGCCGTCAGCACCTTCTCCGCGGCCCGGGTCAGGTCGTCCTCGCCGGGCATCGGCAGCGCGAACACGACCGGTGTGTCCAGCCGCCGGGCCGCCTCCCGGATCAGGTCGAGGACCTGCGGCGCGGGCGGCTTGGACACCAGCACGATCAGCTCGGTGCCCGGGTCGGCGTCCAGCGCCGCGAGCGCCGCCAGCGCCGACCGGCCGCTCACCTCGGGCGACAGGTCGCGGCCGCCGACGCCCAGCACGTGGCTCACCCCGGTGCCCGCCGCGTCCAGCAGGCACATCAGCTGCTGCGCGCCCGTCCCGGACGCCGCGACGACGCCCACCGGCCCCGGCCGGACCGCGTTCGCGAACCCCAGGCCCGCGCCGCCGACCACCGCCGTGCCGCAGTCGGGGCCCATCACGATCAGGCCGCGCCGCGCCGCCGCCTCCTTCAGCGCGATCTCCTGGGCCAGCGGCACGTTGTCGCTGAAGATCATCACGTTGAGGCCGGCGTCGAGCGCGTCCATCGCCTCGGGGAACACGTGCGGGCCCGGCACCGACAGCAGCGCGACGGTCGCGTCCGCTCCCGCCGCCGCCGACCGGGTCGTGCGCGGCGGCGCCGGCGCGCCGAGCGGCCCGCCGCCGGCCGCCGGGCGGGACGCCTCGGCCAGCAGCCCGGCGAGCGCCTCCCGCGCCTCGTCGAGGCCGCCGCCGTCCGCCCGGATCGCCACGACCAGGTCGTCGGGGCCCGTCCCGTCCGGCACGGCGAACCCCATCCGCGCGAGCATCTCGCGGTTCAGCTCGGTGCCCATGGCCACCATCGCCCCGCCGACGCCGGGCCGCTCCGCCAGCCGCCGGCTGACCCGCATGAGCGTGACCGAATCGTGGTAGCTCCCCCGACGCACCTCGACCCAGTCGCTCATACGCGCACCCTGCGGGGGGTCGACCCCCCGCACCCCCCGGTCCGCTGCGCTCATGCAGGAACCCTCGGAACATCGACGACAGCGGGAGCGGTCAGCGCGAGCGCGGCGCGGCAGCCGGCGAGGACGCCGTGCGCGAGGTCGGTGCCCGAGGTGTGCCCGATCGACAGCAGCCGCCGGACGGCGCCCTGGCCCGCGCCGCCCGGCGGCTCATGGCCCGCGACGAAGCGCAGCACCGCCGCGACCTCGGCGCCCGCGCCGCCCGCCGCCGCGCAGTGCAGCAGCGTCGCGGCCAGCGCGGTCGTGCGGGTGCCGGCGTCGGCGGTGACGGCGGCGCCGAGCCAGTCGGCCAGCCGCAGGGCCGCGTCGCCGTGCCGGACGGCGCCGCCGACCAGCCGCAGCGACACCAGCAGGCCGCACAGGATGTCGTCGCCGGACGGCGTCAGCCCCGGCCCGAGGCCGACGATCCGCTCGGCCGCCTCCACCGCGCCCGCGAGGTCGCCGTCCGCGCACGCGGCGGCGAGCGCGCCGGGGTCGGGATGCCCGTCGAGGCCGCCGCGCACCGGCCCCTCGGCGGTGAGCACGCCGGCCGCGGCCAGTTCGGCCTCCAGCGCGCGGACGCCGCGGGCGAGCGCCACCGGGTGCGGCACCGCGAGCGCGGGCGAGGGGTCCCACCAGCGGCGGACGCGCACGCTCAGGCCGTCCGCCTCCACCCGGCCCTCGCCGACCAGGGCGTCGCCGCCCTCGCGGACCGTCCGGAACGGGTGCTCGCGGCGCGTCGCGACGACGACCACCGCGTTCGGCAGCCGCCCGGCGTCGGAGGTGACGACGGCGAGCACGCGCGGCTCGGGGCCGCCCCGCATCTCCAGGTACACCGCCGAGGGGAACACGGCGATGACGCGGGCCGCGCGGCGCGGCGGGTCCAGCAGCGGGCGCAGCGCGAGGCTCGCCGCGCCGGCGGCGGGCGGCCGCCGCCGGGGTCCGGCCGGGAGCGGGACGGGGTCGCGGACGAGGGCGGTCACGGATCCTCCCGAGGCCGGTGTCGGCGGCCGCCCGGCGCGCGGGCGGCCCGGCCTCGCGATGACGGTAGAACGGCCCCCGCACCGGTCGTATGGAGAAAGCTGCCAAGGATGGTTGTCATCGTTCGTGTTTGTTGTCATTTTGATCAGGAACCGGTAGCGATCACGTCGTCACTGACGATGTACGCACCAAAAGCGAGGTGACCCCTGGCATGAGCTACACCACTGCGGACCCGGGCCCACCGGCCCTGCGGCTCGCGAGTACCGGAACACTGACCTACGGCCTGTCGGTGGGGGAGGTCCTCGGCGTCAGCACCCTGAACGGCGCCCGCCTCATCGCCGGCCGCGCCGGACTCGACCGCGTCGTCCAGCGGCTCAACGTGATGGAGGTCCCCGACATCCTGTCGTGGGTCAAACCGAACGAGCTGCTCCTCACCACCGGCTACCCCCTCCGCAACACCCCCCAGTCGCTCGACAACCTGGTCGCCGACCTCGACGAGCGCGGCCTCGCGGCCCTGGCCATCAAACTGGGCCGCTACCTCGACTCCCTCCCCGCCGAGATGATCGCGCAGGCGGACCGGCGCGGCTTCCCCCTGATCCTGCTCCCGAACGACGTCGGCTTCGACGACATCCTGAACCAGGTCCTGACCGACATCCTGAACCGGCAGGCGGCCGTCCTCGCCCGCACCGAGGAGGTGCACCGGGCGCTGGTCCAGATCGTGCTGTGCGGCGGCGGCCTCCAGGAGGTCGTGGACGAGGTCGCGACCCTGCTGGACGTGGCGGTCGTGGTGCTGGACGGCGAGCAGCGCGTGCTCGCCGGCGCCGGGCCCGACGAGCACGTCCAGGCGATGCGCGCGTTCGACGCGGGCCGGCACGCCGCCTGCGGGCGCGGCGGCTGCGGCGTCATCGGCGCGCACGGCACCGGCGACCACCTGGTGGTGCCGGTGATGGCGGGCGGCTTCGACCACGGCCGGATCGTCGCGTTCAGCCCCGGCGGCACGCTGCGCGGCACCGACCTCGGCATCCTGGAACGCGCCGCGACCGTCGCCGCGCTCGTGGTGACCAAGCAGCAGGCCGTCGCGGCGGTGGAGAGCAAGTACCGCGCCGACTTCCTGCGCGACATCCTCGCCGGGCGGGCCGGCGACGACGCCCGCGTCGTCGCGCACTGCGGCGGCTTCGGCTGGGACCTGGACCGCCCGATGATGGTGGTCGTCGCCGAGCTGGACGGCCGCCCGCGCGGCGCCGAGCCCGAGGGCAAGGGCCGCGCGAAGGCCGCCGAGCCGGACGGCCGGGGCCGCGGCGCCGAGGAGCGCTCCGCGCAGGAGCGGCTCGCCGCCGCGTGGACGACGGCCGTCCGCCGCCACGACAAGGGCGCCGCGGTCGCGAGCTTCGCGCACGAGGTCGTCGCGGTCGTCGGCGCGGACGGCGGCGACCCCGCCGAATGGGCGGCCGGGCCGGTGCAGGCGATGGTGAAGGAGGCGTCGTCGATCTTCGCCGAGCACCTGCCGGTGCGGCGCACGTTCTCCACCGGGATCAGCCGGACGGTGGCGTCCCCGGCGGCGCTGCCGGAGGCCTACGAGCAGGCGGTGAAGGCCGTCCGGGTCGGCCGCCAGCTGAACGGCGCGGGCGCGCGGGCGCACTTCGACCAGCTCGGCGTGTACCGGCTGCTCAGCCTCGTGTCGGACCCGGACGAGCTGCACGCGTTCGTCCGCGAGACGCTCGGCGACCTCGCCGCCGACGACGAGCCGGAGCTGGTGGACCTGCGCAGGACGCTGCAGGTGCTGCTGGAGACCAACCTCAACGTCGCCGAGACGGCGCGCCGGCTGCACTTCCACTACAACACGCTGCGGTACCGCATCGGGAAGCTGGAGCGGATGCTCGGAGCGTTCACGGAGGACGCGCATCTGCGGCTCAACCTCACCCTCGCTCTGCACGTTCTGCGCATGCGCGGTATCTGAGCGTAGCGCACCGGCGCTCACACCGGCCGGTCCTCTCAATCGGCGCGGCGGGGGTTTGGCAGAAGTCGCCGATGCCCGCCTGTCAGGGTAGATCTACCTTGCCCGCATGAACGCGCTCGGCTGAGCAGGAGGAACCCCGCATGGTGATCGGCTGGAAGCTGCACGGCGACGGACGCACACCGCCGCCCGGGGAGGTCGTCCGGCCGGACGAGCGCCTGTCGTGGCCGCGCACCGCCGGCATCGGCGCGCAGCACGTGGTGGCGATGTTCGGGGCGACGTTCGTGTTCCCCGTGGTGATGGGGCTGGACCCCAACCTCGCGATCATGATGTCCGGGATCGCGACGGTGCTGTTCCTGCTGATCGTCGGCGGCCGGGTGCCGAGCTACCTCGGCACGAGCGCCTCGTTCGTCGGCGCGGTCGCGGCGATCCGCGCGGCGGGCGGCGACAGCGCGACCGTGACCGGCGCGATCCTCGTCGCGGGCGCGGTGCTCGCGCTGGTCGGCGTGCTGATCCACTTCGCCGGCGGGGAGGTCGTCCACCGGGTGTTCCCGCCGGTGGTGACGGGCGCCGTGGTCATGCTGATCGGCTTCAACCTGGCCCCGGTGGTCGCGACCGTCTACTGGCCGCAGGACCAGTGGGTCGCGCTCGCGACGCTGGGGTTCGCCGTGCTGGCCGCGGTGCTGCTGCGCGGGTTCTGGGCGCGCATCACGATCCTGCTTGCGCTCGTGTTCGGGTACGC
This sequence comes from Actinomadura sp. NAK00032, assembly GCF_013364275.1. NCBI lineage: Bacteria > Bacillati > Actinomycetota > Actinomycetes > Streptosporangiales > Thermomonosporaceae > Actinomadura > Actinomadura sp. NAK00032. Next base: position 3,294,710 of record NZ_CP054932.1, read on the forward strand.
CCTTTCGTGGATTCTCGACAACACCGTCGGCCGGGTCACGTCAGTCCTTCCCGGGCAGAACCTGCTGGACGGGGCGGGCAGGGCGTGCACGGCGGAGGGCCCGTACTGCATCGCCACCGCGTTCCCGCACGACCGGGTCGACTTCTCCGGTGTGAAGGCCGCCGACTGGTTCGGGTTCCCGAGCCTGCACGGCCCCGACTTCACGACCTCCGCGATCCTGCTGGCGCTGCCCGCCGTCATCGCGCTGATCGCGGAGAACACCGGGCACGTCAAGGCGGTGTCGGCGATGACCGGCGACGACCTGAACCCCCTCCTCGGCCGCGCCATCACCGCGGACGGCATCGGCACCACCCTCGCCAGCGCGGTCGGCGGCTCGCCCACCACCACCTACGCCGAGAACATCGGCGTCATGGCCGCGACCCGGATCTACTCGACCGCCGCCTACTACGTCGCCGCGGTCGTGGCCGTGCTGTTCGGGCTGTGCCCGAAGTTCGGCGCGCTCGTCGCCGCGACGCCGGGCGGCGTCCTCGGCGGCATCACCGTCGTGCTGTACGGGATGATCGGGCTGCTCGGCGCGAAGATCTGGATCGAGAACCGGGTCGACTTCGCCGACCCGGTCAACCTCGTCCCGGTCGCCGCCGCGATCATCCTGGCGATCGGGAACGTGACGCTGCAGATCACCGACGACTTCCCGCTGCAGGGCATCGCGCTCGGCACGATCGCCGTCCTGGTCGGCTACCACCTCCTCAACGTGCTGCGCAGACCGGAGGACTCGGGCGGCGGCGTCATCGCGCCCGCGGAGAAGGAGATCGGCGGCCCGGTCCGCCCGGCCCCGAACGCGGACGCGTGAAGCCGCCGCCGTTCGGCTACCACGCGCCCGGCACGCTCGCCGGCGCCCTCGACGTGCTGGCCGCCGCGCCGGGCGGCAAGGTTCTCGCGGGCGGGCAGAGCCTCATCCCGCTGCTGAACATGCGGCTCGCCGCGCCGTCCGACCTGGTCGACATCAACCGGATCGCCGAGCTGGACACCCTGCGCGCCGAGGACGGCGGCGTCCGGGTCGGCGCGCTCGCCCGGCACGCGCGGGTCGAGCGGTCGGCGGAGGCGGCGGCCGTCCAGCCGCTGCTCGGGCAGGCGCTCCGGCACGTCGCGCACCCCGTGATCCGCAACCGGGGCACGGTCGTCGGCAGCCTCGCGCACGCCGACCCCGCCGCCGAGCTGCCCGCCGTGCTCGCCGTCCTCGGCGGGACGGTCGAGGCGGCGTCGGCGGCGGGTCGCCGGACCATACCCGCCGCCGAGTTCTTCGCCGGCCCGCTGGAGTCGGCGCTGGCCCCCGGTGAGTTGGCCGTCGCCGCGTTCTTCCCGGCGGCGCCGCCCCGCACCGGCACCGCGTTCACCGAGACGGCGCGGCGGCACGGCGACTACGCGCTCGCCGGGGTCGCCGCCGTCGTCACCCTCGACGCGGACCTGCGGGTCGCCGCGGCCCGCGCCGGGTACCTGGGCATCGCGGCGACACCGCTGGTGCTCGACCTGACCGGCGCGGCCGGGCCGGACGGCGACTGGGCGGCCGCCGCCGCGCACGTCCGCGACCGGATCGACCCGGAACCCGACATCCACGCCGGCGCCGACTACCGCCGCCACCTGACCGGCGTGCTCACCGAGCGGGCGTTGCGGGCGGCGGCGTCGGAGGCATTACTGAAGACGGAGGCATTACTGAAGACGGAGGCACATCGGAAGGCGGGGGACTGATGGAGGAGTGCTTCGACGTCGCGCTGACCGTCAACGGCACGCACCGCACGGCCGGCGTCCCGGCGCGGCGGCTGCTGTCGGACCTGCTGCGGCACGACCTCGGGCTCACCGGCACGCACGTCGGCTGCGAGCACGGCGTCTGCGGCTGCTGCACCGTCCTGCTGGACGGCGAGCCGGTGCGGTCGTGCCTGATGTTCGCCGTCACCGCCGCCGGGCACGAGGTCACCACCGTCGAGGGGCTCGCCGCCGAGGACGGCACCCCGTCGCCGGTGCAGCGCGCCTTCCGCGAATGCCACGGCCTGCAGTGCGGCTTCTGCACGCCCGGTTTCCTCTGCACGGTCACGGCGCTGCTGCGGGAGACGCCGCGCCCGACCGAGGAGCAGGTCCTTGAGGGGATCTCGGGGAACCTGTGCCGCTGCACCGGCTACCAGAACATCGTCAAGTCGGTGCACCGCGCCGCCGAGCTGCTCGCCCCGTCCGTTCAAGAGGCTCCGTCCGTTCAAGAGGCTCCGTCCGCTCGAGAAGCTCCGTCCGCCGGCGAAGGGGAGTCGTGAATGGGCACGCGCGTGTTCGGTGAGCGGGTCGAGCGGCGCGAGGACGCCCGGCTCACCACGGGGCAGGGCCGCTACCTCGACGACCTCGGGCGGAACGCGCTCGCGGCGGCGTTCGTCCGGTCGCCGCACGCGCACGCCCGCGTCGCCGACATCGACGTGTCCGGCGCCCTCGACGTGGACGGCCTCGTCGCCGTCTACACCTGGGAGGACCTGCCCGGCCGGATCGGCGAGCCGCTGCCGCTGCTCATCCCGCACCCCGCGCTGACGCACGGCCGCACCGGGTACCCGCTCGCGCGCGACGTCGTCCGGCACGTCGGCGAGCCCGTCGCCATGGTCGTCGCCCGCGACCGGTACCTGGCCGAGGACGCCGCCGAGCGCATCCGCGTCGAGTACGAGCCGCTGCCCGCCGTCGTCGGCATCGAGGCGGCGGCCCGCGCCGACCACCTGGTGCACGACGACGTGCCGGGCAACGTCGGGGCCGTCCTCGTCCAGGAGAACGGCGACGCCCGCGCCGCCATCGAGGCCGCGCCGCACGTGCTGGAGTTCAGCCTCGCCATCGAGCGCAGCGCGTCCATGCCGCTGGAGGGGCGCGGCGTCTACGCGCGGTGGGACGCCGACGACGGGTCGCTGCGCGTGTACTCCTCCACGCAGGCGTCCACCAGCGTGCGCGCCGCGATCGCCGCGCGGCTCGGGCTGCCGAACGGCAAGGTCGAGGTGGTCGCGCCGGACGTCGGCGGCGGGTTCGGGGTGAAGATCGTCCACCCGTGGCCGGAGGAGGTCCTCGTCCCGTGGGCGGCGCGGCTGCTGGACCGCGAGATCAAGTGGACCGAGGACCGGCGGGAGCACTTCGTGTCCGCCGCGCACGAGCGCGGCCAGCTCCAGGACGTGCGGGTCGGGTTCGACGGCGACGGCCGCGTCCTCGGCCTGGACGTGCGGATCCGGCACGACCACGGCGCCTACACCCCGTACGGGATCATCATCCCGATCGTCACCTCCACCCAGCTCCTCGGCCCGTACAAGATCGGCGCGTACCGGGCGGAGGTCGTCAGCCTCTACACCAACACGCTGATCGTCACCCCGTACCGCGGCGCGGGCCGCCCGCAGGGCGTGTTCTGCATGGAGCGGACGATGGACCGCATCGCCCGCCACCTCGGCCGCGACCGCGCCGACGTGCGCGCCGCGAACTTCATCCAGCCCGACGAGTTCCCCTACGACCAGGGCCTGACGTTCCAGGACGGGCGCCCGCTCGTCTACGACTCCGGCGACTACCCGGAACTGCTGCGCAAGGCGCGCGAGCTGGTCGGCTGGGACGGCTTCGAACGGGAGCGCGCCGCCGCCGCGGCCCGGGGCCGCCGGGTCGGCATCGGCCTCGGCGTCTACGTGGAGGGGACGGGCGTCGGCCCGTACGAGGGCGGGCACGTCGAGATCGACACCGCCGGACGGGTGCACGTGTCGACCGGCCTGACCTCGCAGGGGCAGGGCCACGAGACGGTGTTCGCCCAGATCGCCGCGGCCGAGTTGGGCGTCCCCATCGAGGACGTGCACGTCACCACCGGCGACACCCGGCGGTTCGGGTACGCGGTCGGGACGTTCGCCTCCCGCGCGGCGGTGATGAGCGGCAACGCGATCGCGCTGGCCTGCCGGAAGGTCCGCGGCAAGGCGCTGCGCATCGCCGGGGAGGCCCTGGAGGCCGACCCGCGCGACCTGGAGATCACCGACGGGGTGGTGCACGTGCGGGGCGACCGGTCGGCGTCGGTCCCGCTGCGGACGGTCGCGGTGCTGTCGAACCCGCTGCGGTACGCCTTCGACGAGGAGGCCGCGGCGGCGACGCAGTTCGCGGTGGGCCGCCCGGTCACCGAGCCGCCGGTCGCGGCCGGCGACGAGCCGGGGCTGGAGGGGCGCGACTACTACTCGCCCGTCCGGTCGACGTTCGCGGCCGGCGCGCACGCCGCCGTGGTGGAGGTCGACCCGGACACCGCGGAGATCGCGATCCTGCGGTACGCGGTCGTGCACGACTGCGGGCGGCTCATCAACCCGATGGTCGTCGAGGGGCAGATCCACGGCGGCGTCGCGCAAGGCATCGGCGGGGCGCTGTACGAGCGGATGGTGTACGACGAGTCCGGGCAGCTGCTGAACGCGTCGTTCATGGACTTCCTGATGCCGTACGCGACGGAGATCCCGCGCATCGAGACCGACCATCTGGAGACGCCGTCGCCGCTGAACCCGCTCGGCATCAAGGGCGCGGGGGAAGCGGGCGTCATCCCGGTGTCGGCGGTGATCGCGTCGGCGGTGGAGGACGCGGAGGGCGTGCGCGTGGACGCGATGCCGCTCTCCCCGGACGCGCTCTTCACGCTGCGGCGGCGCGCCGAGGACGACGCGTCGCTGCGCGTCCGCGAGGGCGTGCGGGCGGGCTGACGGCCCTCGCGGCGGCTGATGCTGGCGGGACCGGCTCGGGAAGCGGGGGACCTCGGCCCCGCCAGCGAGTTGACCCTAGTCAAGGACCCCCTGGGCCCTCGCCGTAACCGGGATTCCTCCGGGAAGGTCGGAAATCAGCCGTGGGCGGGGGTCGCGGGGACGTTCCCGCCGAGCGACGTGGGCAGGTAGTTCTCCACGGCCGCCGGCCGGAACCCGGCCTGCTTGATCCAGCCGAGGATCATCTGGAACTCCTGGGCGAGTCCCTTGCGGTAGTGCATCAGGATGATGTCGCCGGGCTTGAACCCCTTGCCGCCGTCGCCGCGCGCGAACCCGTTGAACCCGACGCCGGGGCCGGTCGTGCCGTTGTAGAACTCCGCCGACCACAGCAGCACCGACTTGATGCCGCACTCCTTGGCGACCTGCAGCGTGGTCTGGTTGTAGCTGCCGAACGGCGGCCGGAAGACCTGGGGCCGGCGGCCGTACTGCGCCTGGATGGCGTCCGACGCGCCGCAGATCTCCTTCTTCTGCCGCTCGGCGCTCAGCGTCGCCATGTTGGGGTGGCTGATCGTGTGGTTCTCCATCGGCGACCCGGCGTTGCGCATCGCCCAGAAGTACTGCCCCTGCCCCTTGATGTAGGTGGAGGTCAGGAACGTCATGATCGGAACCTTCTCCTTGCGGACGAGGTTCACGAACTCCGAGTCGTAGGTGTAGCCGTCGTCGATGGTGAGGAAGACGACGCGCTCCCGCGTCTCGATGCGGCTGATGACCGGCGGCAGCCCGTTGGCGGCCGGCTTCGGCATCGTCCAGCTGCCGGGCTTCGGCGTCGGCCACTTCTGGTCGCCGAGCACCGAGGCGAGCTGCGCCCGGGTGGAGGGTCCGGAGTCGCCGGCCTGCGCGGTGACGACGGGCCATCCGCCCGCGGCCACGCCGAGCACTCCGGCGGCAACCATGGCGATCACGGGCGTCTTCCCTCGCATTGGCCGCGTACTCCGTTCGGTGGGGGGTGGATGTCGCATCGGTTGACGCGCGGCGAACGGCCGGGGTTCGCACCCGGCCGGAACCTGCCGGACATATCCGATCATTTCCGGGGTCCGTCGGGGTGCATTGCCCAATCGTCGGCGTGTACTCGGCAGATGTTGCCGTTCGGCGCGGCGGTCGCGTTCTCTACAGTCGGGACATGCAGCTGAACGGCAGTGCCGGCGTCGCCGCGCCGCTCGACCGCGTCTGGGACGCCCTGCAGGACCCGGCCGTCCTCGCCCGCACGATCCCGGGGTGCCGCTCCCTGGAGGAGACGGGCCCCGGCACGTACCGGATGACGGTCACCGCGGGCGTCGCGTCCATCCAGGGCACCTACGTCGGGCAGGTCGAGCTCGCCGAGCCCGACCCGCCGCGCTCGTTCGTGCTGCGGGCGCGCGGCCAGGGCGCGCCGGGCACGGTCGACGCGACCGTCCGCGTCCGGCTGTCGGACGGCGACGGCGCGACCCGCGTCGACTACGACGCCGAGGCGGTCGTCGGCGGGATGGTCGGCGGCGTCGGGCAGCGGATGCTCGGCAGCGTCGCCAAGCGCACCGCGGGCGAGTTCTTCGCCGCCGTCGAACGCGACATCACCGCGCCCCCGCCGACCGCCGCGCCTACCGTCTCGCCGGCCGCCGCGCAGGCGCCCGCCGAGGTCCCGGCGGGCACCGGCGCGGTCTACGCGGGACGCGCCGCGGCGGCGCCGGAGCGCGCGTCCGCGGCGTGGCCGATGACGGCGGCGTTCGGCGCCGGCGGGGCGGTGGCCCTCGCCGGCGTCGCGCTCGGCTACCTGCTCGGCCACCGCGCGCGCCGCTGAGCCGCGCGCCGCTAGCTGACGCCCACCAGGTCCACGATGAAGATGAGCGTCTCGCCTGGCTTGATCGCCGGGCTCGGGCTGCGGTCGCCGTAGGCCAGGTGCGGCGGGATGACGAGCTTGCGGCGCCCGCCGACCTTCATGCCCTCGATGCCCATGTCCCAGCCCTTGATGACGCGGCCGGAGCCGAGCTCGAAGTCCAGCGTCGAGCCGCGGTTCCAGGACGCGTCGAACTCCTCGCCGGTGGACCAGGACACGCCCACGTAGTGCATCGACACCTGCGACCCCTTGGCCGCCGCCGGGCCGTCGCCCTCGGTGATGTCGGTGATGTCGAGGTACTGCGGTGGCTGTCCCTCGGGGAAGTCGATCTCGGGGCGTTCAAGCGCCATGAAAGGGCTCCAGCATTTGTCGTCCGATGGGAAAGGCTCAGCCTAGCCCTACGGGCCTTCACGAAAGAACGACGCGCCCGTTGGCAGATTGCGACGGTTTCCCTGGTGGCCGCCGTCCGGTAGACCCTTCAGCATGGCGAGGCGGCTGCGGATCGGGATCGACACGGGCGGGACGTTCACCGACGTCGTCGCGCTGGACGAGGGCGGCGGGCTGACCACCACCAAGACCCCGTCCACGCCCGCCGACCCCGCCGAGGGGTTCGCGGCCGGCGTCGCGAAGGTGCTGCGGCTGCTCGGCGCCGGGCCCGAGGACGTCGCGGCGCTCTCGCACGGCACCACGGTCGCGACCAACCGGCTCCTCGAAGACCGGATCGACGGCCTCGGGTTCGTCACCACCGAGGGGTTCGAGTCGGTCCTGGAGATCGCGCGGCAGAGCGTCCCGGACGGCTACGGCAACAGCTACTTCTGGGTGAAGCCGCCGCGGATCGTCCCCGTGCACCGCGTGCGGGCGGTCGGCGGGCGGCTCGACCACACCGGCGCGGAGATCCGCCCGTTCGACGAGGCGTCGGCGGTCGCGGCGGCCCGCTGGTTCCGCGATGAGGGGATCCGCGCGATCGGGGTGTGCTTCCTGCACTCCTACGCCGACCCGTCCCACGAACTGGCCATGCGGGACGTCCTGCGCCGCGAGCACCCGGACGCCGTCGTGTCGCTGTCGTGCGAGGTGCTGCGCGAGTACCGCGAGTACGAGCGGTCGGTGACGACGCTGGTGGACGCCGCAGTCAAGCCCGCGATGAACGGCTACCTCGCCCGGATCGCCGAGCGCGCCGCGGCCCGCCCGCTGGTGATGAAGAGCAACGGCGGCGTCCTGTCGGCCGACGAGGTCGCCCGGCAGCCGATCACGACGGTGCTCTCGGGCCCGGCGGCGGGGGCGCTCGGCGCGGCGTTCGTCGTCGCGCACAGCGGGCACGGCTCCGTCGTGACCCTGGACGGCGGCGGGACGTCCACCGACGTCGCCGTGGTCCTGGACGGCGAGCCGACCCTCACCACCGAAGGCGCGATCGGCCGCCACCCGGTCAAGATCCCGATGATCGACATCGTGACGGTCGGCGCGGGCGGCGGCTCGGTCGCGTGGCGGTCGCCCGAGGGCGCGCTGAAGGTCGGCCCGCGCAGCGCGGGCGCCGACCCCGGCCCGCTCTGCTACGGGCGCGGCGGCACCGAGGCGACCGTGACCGACGCGCACGCCGTCCTCGGCCGCATCCCGCCGCACCTGCTCGGCGGCGAGGTCCCCCTCGACGCGGAGGCGGCCCGCGCGGGGCTCGGCGCCCTCGCCGCCGACCTCGGCCTGCCGCTCGAACGCGCCGCCGCCGGCATCCTGGAGATCTCGGCGTGGAACCAGGCGAACGCGATCCGGCGGATCACCGTGAAGCGGGGCCTGGACGTCCGCGACTACCCGCTCGTCGCGTTCGGCGGCTCGGGGCCGCTGCTCGCCTGCCGGCTGCTGGACGTGCTCGGCCTGCCCGCCGCCGTCGTCCCGGAGAACCCCGGCAACCTGTCCGCGTTCGGCCTGCTCACGGTGGACGTGAAGAACGACTACGTGCGGACGCGGGTCGTCCGGGACGCCGAACTCGACCCCGCGCTCCTGGCCGCCGTCTACACCGACCTGGAGGCCGAGGCCTCGGCCGCTCTGGCCCACGAGGGCTTCCCGGAGGGCGACCGCCGCTTCGCCCGCTCCGCCGACCTGCGCTACTACGGGCAGGCGTTCGAGGTGCGCGTGCCCGCGCCCGCCGGGGCGCCCGGCGAGGCGTTCCGTGCCGAGGTCGTCCGCCGGTTCCACGACGCCCACGAGGCCCTCTACGGCTACTGCTACCGCGACGACCCGCGCCATCCGGTCGAATGGGTCAACCTGCGCGTCTCCGGCATCGGCCCGATCGAGCGCCCGCGCCTGGCCGAGCGCCCGCCGGGCGACGGCGACCCGTCCCGCGCCCGCACCGGCACCCGGCAGGTCCACTTCGACACCTGGCGGGAGACGGCGATCTACCGCCGCGAGAAACTCGCACCGGGCGACACGATCGAGGGCCCGGCCGTCATCGAGGAGTTCGGCTCGACCGTCCCCCTGCACCCCGGCTTCACCGCGCGGCTCGACGGCTACGGCAACCTGGTGGTGACGCGATGACCGACCCGATCCTGCTGGAGATCGTCGAGGGCACCCTCGCCTCGGTCGAGCGCGAGGTGGAGACGGCGATCGCCCGCACCGCCCGCTCCCCGATGATCCGCGACGCGCACGACTTCCGCGCCGGCATCCACGACCGCCGCCTCCGCAAGCTCACCGGCCGCTCCTACTCGGCGCTCGTCCAGCCGATCGCGCGCGACTTCCCGCTCGACGCCATGCGGCCGGGCGACGTGTTCTTCCACAACGACGTGTACCTGTCCGAGGGCGGCATCGGCCACCTCCCCGACCTCTGCGTCACGGTGCCGGTGTTCCACGGGGACGAGGTGGTCGCGTTCGTCCAGGCGTTCGGCCACCACGACGACATCGGCGGCGCCGTCCCCGGCTCGATGCCGAGCCACGCCCGCAGCGCGTTCGAGGAGGGCCTGATGGTCCCGCCGATCAAGCTGTGGGACCGGGGCGTCCCGAACGCGGCGGCCCTCGCCATCATGACCCGCAACTCGCGGATGCCCGACTCCCTCGCCGGCGATCTCGACGCCGAGTGCTCGGCCTGCCTGATGGGCGCCCGCCGCCTCGGCGAGCTGTTCGCCCGCTACGGCCGCGCCGCCGTCGAGGGCTGCTTCGACGCGATCATCGACCGCACCACCGAGACGTTCCGCCGCGAACTCCTCGCCAAGATCCCGGACGGCACCTTCACCTGGGAGGACTACGCCGAGCACGACGGCGTCGACCCGCCCCGCCTGCACGCGCAGCGCATCACGCTCACCGTCGACAAGGCGGCGGCCGTCCCCCTGGTCATCGACTTCACCGGCACCTCGCCCCAGGCCAAGGGCCCCATCAACCACGCGGGCGACTACTCGGACGGCGTCTTCCTGAAGAAGTGGCTGGCGCCCGTCCTGCGGAACCTCGCCGACACCCCCGAGCGCGCCGCCGAACTGGACGTCAACGAGGGCGTCGTCCCCCTCATCGAGATGCGCTTCCCCGAGAAGGGCACCCTCCTCACGCCCGTCTTCCCTGCCCCGACCAACGCCCGCACGTTCGTCATCCTGCGCCTGCTGGGCGTCCTCGCGGGCGTGCTGGCCAAGGCCACCGGCGGCCGGATGCCCGCCGACCAGGAGACGATCCGCTACACCGGCGTCTACGGCGAGGACGACCGCGGCCCGTACCTCATGCGCGAGGTCCTGGGCGGCGGCTCCGGCGGCCGCTACTACGCCGACGGCGAGGACACCATCCACGTCGTGCCCGACTCCCGCAACATCCCCGCCGAGTTCGCCGAGGCCCGCTGGCCGTTCATCGTCGAACGCCTCGGCCTCGCCGCCGACTCCGGCGGCCCGGGGGAGCACCGCGGCGGCCTCGGCTACGACAAGCGCATCCGCATGCTCCGCGACGCCCGCTACATGTCGATCGCCGACCGCTCGATCCTGTCCTGCTGGGGCGTCAACGGCGGCCGCGCCGGCCGCCCCTTCCGCGTCGACATCGACGGCGAGGAGATGGACGGCCTCGTCGATGACCACCCGGTCAGGGCGGGCCAGACGATCCGCATCCGGACCACCGGGGGCGGCGGCTGGGGCGACCCCCTGAACCGCGACCCGTCCCGCGTGGCCGCCGACGTCCGCGACGGCAAGGTCTCCCTCGAAGGAGCCCGCGACGACTACGGCGTAGTGCTCGAAGGCGGCACCGTGGACGACGGGGCGACCACCACCCTCCGCGCCCGCCTGCGCGCCGCCCGCGGCCCCGTCCCCTTCTTCGACCGGGGCCCCGGCTACCCGGAGCTCTCCGGCGGCGCCGTCTCCGCCGAAGTCGACACCCTCGGTGGGCTAAGGGGTGATGAAGGGCTGTAGGGCGCTCTGGTAGTCGGTCATCGTGGGGTAGGTCTCGCCCTGGAGCCGGTCGTCGTAGGGCGGCTCGCCGTAGACGACCTTGGCGGGGGCGCATTCGCCGACGCCGGCGCGTCCCGTCAGCATCCGCCGGCCGACGCGGCGGCCCGTGCGGGCCTCATAGACGTCGAGGCGATGGCGGCCCTGGAAGGACTCGGTGCGCAGGCCGCCCTCGTACGCGCATACCTTGATCGGCTTGTCCGACACGCGGCCCGCCGGGTAGCTGCACGCCACCAGCTCCACCTCGTCCGGCGCGGGCCGCTTCGCGCCCTCGCCCGTGGTCGCGAGTTGCGGACGGCCCGCGCCCTCGCGGAAGAACACCAGCGGGTGGGGGCCCGCCCCCTCATGCTCAGCGGCCCGCTCGAAGGGACGGTCCTGCCGCCAGCACAGCCGGGCGAGTTCCCTCAGATTCTCCGGCCGCTCCCCGAAGACGGCGGGAACGAGCCACGGCTGCACGATCCAGCCCACCAGCGCGAGCACCGCCATGCCGGCCGCCACGGTCGCCAGCCGCGGGCCGGGCGACGCCCGCACGGGCCCCCGGCGCTCCACGGCCCTGCCCAGATCCCGGGACGCGCTCACAGGGCCGACGAACACGGACCGCTCTTCGGGACCGTCCGCCCACGCCAGCCGCACGACCCGGCGCTTCGCACCCCAGTCGGGCGTGGTCAGCGCATCCCAGGGGATGGCGCTGGAGGAATCCCGGGCCCACACCAGCAGACCGTCCTCGCAGACGGCGAACCGGCGCCGCGGCCCGTCCACCCTGGGAATCGGCCCGAGGAGGACCCAGCAGGCCAGGCCCGCCCACACCAGCGCAGGCAGCAGGAGGACGAACCGCCAGTCGAAGGCGGCGACCACGCCCGCCGCCATGGCGAAGCCGAGGAACCAGGGGGCGAGGTCGGTCCAGTCGGGCCGGCCGCGATGCTGCCGGTGAACGCGCCGGACGGCGCCCAGCCCCGCCTCGGCGGCCCGCCCCGACATCGCCCGGCGCAACCGCCTCACCGCTCGGGTTCGCGGCCGGCGGCGGGACTCCACCGATCCGCGCCGAGCATCATCGGCCGGACTCGGCCCGCAGCTCGGCGAGCCGTTCCATCGCGCCTCTGTGGCCCTTCTCGGCCGCCTTGGCGAGCCAGGACTCGCCGTCCTGGAGGTCGCCCATCTCCAGCTTCAGGCGTCCCAGGTTGGCCATCCCGTCGACGTTGCCCGTGTCGGCGGCGCGCCGGAACCACCGCTCGGCCTCCGCGTGCTCGCCCTGGAGGACGTGCTGGACGGCGAGGTTGTTCATCGCGATGTCGACACCGGCTTCGGCCGCGCGCCGGTACCAGGCCATGGCCTCATCACGCCGGCCGGTGCGGCTGAGGAGCGACCCCAGGTTGTTCATCGCCAGCGCGTGACCCGCTTCGGCCGCCCGGCGGTACCAGCGCTCAGCCTCGTCCGGCTCCGGCACGGACCGCCCCAGCTCGTGCATCGCCCACAAGTCACCGGTCAGGGCGGCTCGCTCCAGCCACGTCCGGGCGTCGCCGTCCTCCCCGGCCTCCCAGGCGAGCCACACCATGCACTTGACCGCGGCGAGGTCGCCCTCCTCGCCGGACGGACGGAAGTACTGCCTGGCCGCCTCGACCATCCCGAACTGGGCCAGCCGCGCACACCACAGGGACGCGGCGTCCTCGTCGTCCTCGGCCGCCGCCTGCCTCAGCGTTATCTTCGCCGCAGGACCGATCCCGTGCGCAAGGCCGTCACCGCTCATGACGCCAAGCTACAGACCGAGATCACACGATCCTGCCGATTCCGCCAGACCCGTCCGCTCCGCGCGCGCTCGCCAAGCGCGACTAAAGGGCGGGCTTGGTGGCGCGGAGGGAGTACATCAGGGGGATGCGGGGGTGGCCCTCTGGGAGGCGGTAGGTGGTGCCGTGGCGTTCCAGGACGGAGAACCGCTGCCAGAGCGTGTAGTCGTGCTCGTGCAGGAAGTCGATGCGCAGGCCCTTGGTGGTCAGGGCCGTCACCACTTCGCCCAGGCCGTGGGCGAACTCGATCGAGCGGGTGTGCTGGACGGGGGCCTGCGGGTCGGCGTAGCTGCCCATGTCCGGCTCGTCCCAGATCTGGGGGCCGTCGGCGAAGTAGTCGTAGGTGAGCGTGCGGCCTTCGCGGTCGTCGAGGGTGTCGGCGAACGGGTGGAACTCCGCCAGGTACAGGAACCCGCCTGGCTCCAGCAGCGACGCCACGACGCCGGCCCAGCGGTCGATGTCGGGGAGCCAGCACAGGGCGCCCAGGCCCGTGTAGACGATGTCGTAGGTCTCACCGAGAACTCTTGGCGCGTCGTACACGTCCGCTACGGCGAAGCGGGCCGTGAGACCTGTTTCGTCCGCCACCGTGCGGGCGGCCTCGATGGCCTTCTCGGAGAAGTCCAGCCCGGTCACCTGCGCACCCTGGCGGGCCCAGGAGAGGGTGTCGAGGCCGAAGTGGCACTGCAGGTGGACGAGCCGCCGCCCCGTGACGTCTCCGACCTCGGCCGTCTCGAAGTCGCGCAGGGCCTGGCCGCCGGCCTTGAACCCGGCCACGTCGTAGAAGTCGCTGGCCAGATGGATCGGCACCCGCTCGTCCCAGAGCGCCTTGTTCGTCGCCAGATACTCGGCATCCGTCATGGCCAGAGCATAGGCCGCACTGATCACCCCTAGAGGAGGTAGAGGATTTGCTACACTCCCACTCGTGGACGAGGAATGGGAGATCCGCGTCACGAACGAGTTCCTCATCTGGATCGGCGAGTTGGAGGAGCGCTCAAAGGCCCAGGTCGTCGATGCCGTCGACCGACTGGCCGAGGACGGCCCAGGGCTTGGACGCCCCCTCGTCGATCGCCTGGAGGGTTCCGAGATCCACAACCTGAAGGAACTGCGTCCGGGCTCGGCGGGACGATCAGAGATTCGCATCTTGTTCGTCTTCGATCCGTGGCGATCGGCGATCCTGCTCGTCGGCGGGGACAAGTCGGGTGATTGGTCGGGCTGGTACCGGCGGGCGATACCGCGCGCCGAAGAGCTGTACGTCGACTACCTGAAGGAGCGAGAGGGCAAGGAGGGACTGTCGCGATGACGAATTTTCCCAAGTGGAGCGATGTGCGGGCCGACGTCGTCGAGGGGGCCGGCGGTGAGCGGGGCGTGGCCGAGGCGCGCAAGCGCAACCAGGCGTACATCGATGGGCACCGCCTCGCGGAGAGGCGCAAGGCCATCGGCCTGTCCCAGAAGGAGGTGGCCGACCGGATGGGCGTGACCAAGAGCCGCGTGTCCCAGATCGAGCGAGGCGAGGTCTCCACCGTCGAGGCCATTGCCCGCTATGTCCAGGCCATCGGTGGTGAGCTTCAGATCTCGGCCGTCTTCGGGGATGACATGTACGTCCTGCGCGGCACTGATACTCACGCCGCGTAGCGGGGCCGGTGTGCGTTCGCCATGGTGGCGAGCGTGACTCGGCCGTGGGGTCAGCGGGGCGAGAAGCGGTGCGGGGTGAAGGTGGTGCCGTCTATGTGGAGGTCGCAGCGGGCCTCGGTGCCGTCCTTGGCGAAGAACTCGGTCTCGCGGGCGGCCCACCGCTCCCAGGCGTCGGCGTACTCCAGGCCGTCGCGGGCGAGGGCGCGGGCCTGGCGGACGCCGTAGGGGGCGTCGATCCAGATGCGGTGGGCGGCGGGGGAGCCGGCCCAGGCGGAGCCGACGCCCTCGACGATGAGGACGGGCGGCGGCGCGATCTCCTCTTCGGGGCCGTAGCGGTCGTCGTGCCAGTCGTAGCGGCGCAGGCGGGCCGGGCGGCCCGCGCGGAGCGGGTCGAGGACGGCCGCGCTCAGCGGCTCCCACCAGGTGAGCGGGTCGGCGTCCCACGGCACGCGGAAGTCGTCCGAGCGGACGATCGGCGCGCCCACCAGCGCCTCCGCGAGGTGGCCGGCGAACGTCGACTTCCCGGCGCCGCTCGGGCCGTCCACCGCGACCAGGCGCGCCGGGCCGCAGGACGGCGGCCGGGCGAGCAGGCGCGCGGCGAGCGCGGGGTAGGTCATCGCGGAATGCGGCACGGACGGCATACTTCCAGGTGCCGTACCCGCGAAGGAGGACGTCCTTGCCCGGACCGCTCGAAGGCGTCGTGATCGTCGACCTCAGCCGCGTGGTGGCGGGCCCGCAGGCCACCATGGCGCTCGCCGACCTCGGTGCCCGCGTCATCAAGGTGGAGCAGCCCGGCGGCGGGGACGAGACCCGCGGCTGGGGGCCGCCGTTCGCGGGGGACGAGCAGGTCAGCACCTACTACCTGGCGGTCAACCGGAACAAGGAGTCGGTCACCCTCGACCTGAAGTCGCAGGAGGGCGCCGGCGTCCTGGCCCGGCTGGTGCGGCACGCCGACGTGCTGGTGGAGAACTTCCGGCCCGGCGTGCTCGACCGGCTCGGCTTCCCCGTCGAGCGGCTGCACGAGCTGAACCCCGGCCTGGTCGTCCTGTCGATCACCGGGTTCGGGCACGGCGGGCCCGAGGGCGGGCGGCCCGGCTACGACGCGATCGTGCAGGGCGAGGCGGGGATCATGAGCGTGACCGGGCCGCCCGGCACGCCCAGCAAGGTCGGTCTCTCGATCGCCGACATCCTCGCGGCGCACAACGGGGTCGCCGGGGTGCTGGCCGCGCTGTACGAGCGCACGAGAACCGGGCGCGGGACGGTCGTGCGCACATCGCTGCTGGCGTCGGTGGTGGGCGCCCACATGTTCCAGGGCACCCGGTGGACCGTCGCGCGGGACGCGCCCGAGTCGGTCGGCAACGACCACCCGTCCATCGCCCCGTACGGGACGTTCCGCTGCCAGGACGGGCAGATCCAGATCGGCGTCGCCAACCAGAACCTGTGGCGCCGGTTCGCGCCGCTCGCCGGTCTCGACCCGGACGATCCGCGCTACGCGACGATCCCGGACCGCGCGGCCCGCCGCGCGGAGCTGACCGCCGACATCGAGCGCGCGCTGGCGGCCGGCACGCGGGAGGCGTGGCTCGCGCGGCTGGACGAGGCGGGCGTCCCCGCCGGGGCGATCCGGTCGATCGACGAGGTCTACGAGTGGGCGCAGACCCGGTCGCAGGGCCTGGTCATCGAGGTCGACCATCCGCAGCTCGGCCGGATCGAGCTGCCCGGCCCGCCGCTGCGGTTCGACGGCGCGCCGCCGCGCGAGCACACCGCGCCGCCGCTGCTCGGCGAGCACAACGACGCGGTCCTGGCCTGGCTGGACGAGAGGGAGAGGGGCGAATGATGGAGCTGCTCGGCGAGACCGGCGGCCCGGTGCGCGTCGCGGGGCGGGAGCTGGCGCGGGACGAACTGCTCGGGTGGGCGTCCGCCGTCGCCGCGCAGATCCGGGGCGCGGACGCGGTGGCC
Organism: Actinomadura sp. NAK00032; assembly: GCF_013364275.1. Lineage (NCBI taxonomy): Bacteria > Bacillati > Actinomycetota > Actinomycetes > Streptosporangiales > Thermomonosporaceae > Actinomadura > Actinomadura sp. NAK00032. Next base: position 3,311,055 of record NZ_CP054932.1, read on the forward strand.
GTGCACGCGACGGCGTCGCTGGAGACGGTCGCGGCGGTCGTCGGCGGCCTCCTCGCGGGCGTCCCGGTGGTGCCGCTGCCGCCCGACTCGGGGCCCGCCGAGCGCGCCCACATCCTCGGCGACTCGGGCGCGAGCATGATCCTCGCCGCGGGCGGGACGGAGTCCGCGCCGGGCGAGCCGCCCCTTCTCCCGGTCGACCGGCTGCCGCGCGACGGAGGCGGGGGAAGCGGTGACGTCCCCGCCGACGCGACCGCGCTGATCCTCTACACCAGCGGGACGACGGGTCCGCCGAAGGGCGTGCTCATCTCGCGGAGCGCGATCGCCGCCGGGCTGGACGCGCTCGCCGAGGCGTGGGCGTGGACGCCCGGCGACGTGCTCGTCCACGGGCTGCCCCTGTTCCATGTGCACGGCCTGGTGCTCGGGGTGCTCGGGGCGCTGCGGGTGGGGTCGCCGCTCGTCCACACGGGACGTCCCAAGCCGGAGCTGTACGCGGCCGCCGCGCGAAACGACGGCGGCAGCCTGTTCTTCGGTGTTCCCACGGTCTGGTCGCGGACGGCGGCCGATCCCGCGAGCGCCGAGGCGCTGCGCGGGGCGCGGCTCCTCGTCTCCGGAAGCGCGCCCCTGCCCGTGCCCGTCTTCGAGCGGCTGTCCGGGCTCACCGGGCACCGGCCCGTCGAGCGGTACGGCATGACCGAGACCCTCATCACGGTCAGCGCGCGCGCCGACGGCGACAGGCGTCCCGGCTATGTCGGCATGCCGCTGCCCGGCGTCGAGACCCGCCTCGCCGCCGAGGACGGCACCGCCGTCCCGCACGACGGGGAGGCGCCCGGCGAGCTGCACGTCCGCGCGCCGCTGCTGTTCAAGGGCTACCTCAACCGGCCCGAGGCCACCGCGGAGTCGTTCGCGCCGGACGGCTGGTTCCGCACCGGCGACATCGCGACCATCGGCCCGGACGGCTGGCACCGCATCGTCGGCCGCGCGTCCACCGACCTCATCAAGAGCGGCGGGTACCGGATCGGCGCCGGGGAGATCGAGAACGCGCTGCTGGCGCATCCGGCGGTCCGGGAGGCGGCCGTCGTCGGCACCCCGCACGACGACCTCGGCGAGCAGGTCACCGCCTACGTCGTCGCCGACGGCGTCGCGGCGGACCAGCTCATCGGGTTCGTCGCCGAGCGGCTGTCGGCGCACAAGCGGCCCCGCACCGTCCACCTGGTGGACGCGCTGCCGCGCAACGCCATGGGCAAGGTCGTCAAGACCCGCCTCGGCGAGCTCTAGGGCAGCAGCTCCGCCAGGACGGGCCGCACGAGGCCGCGCGCGAACGACTCCGGCAGGTCGGGGCCGTCCTCGCCCTCGGCGAAGTAGTGCAGGAACCCCTGCTGGAAGCACGCCCCCATGAGCAGCGCCGCCACCGCCTGCGCGTCCGCGCCGGCGGCGACGCGGCCGAGGCCGCGCTCGGCGTCCAGGTACCGGGCGAGCGCCCGCACCGGCTCCCGCGGGCCCGCCCCGTACTTGCGCAGCGACTCGCGGGTGGCGTTCAGCAGCGCGGGCTGCGCCGCCATCGACGCCATCATCGGGAACGCCAGCCGGTAGAAGCGCAGCGCGCCGTGGACGATCGCGACGAGGTTCGACTCCACGGTGCCCTCGCCCGGTACGCCCATCGTGGCGAACGGCGGCATCCGCTCCTTCAGCACGCTCAGCATCAGCTCCTCCTTGTCGCGGAAGTGCTTGTAGAGCAGCGCCTCGGAGTAGCCGGACGCCTTCGCGATCTCCTTGGTGGTGGCGCGGGCGACGCCGTGCCGCCGCATGAGGTCCGCCGCGGCGTCCAGGATCCGTTCCCGCGCGCTCAATAGGGCCCCCTTGACAGGTGAGTGAACGCTCACCAGGATAGGGGTTAGTAAATACTCACTCACCTCAGGGGGCACGATGCGGATCACGATCTTCGGGGCGACCGGCGGCACCGGCGCGCTCACCGTCCGGCGGGCGCTGGACGCCGGCCACCACGTCACCGCCGTCGTCCGCGACCCGGCGCGGCTGCCGTCCGAGCTGCGCTCCTGCACCGAGGTCGTCCAGGCCGACGTCATGGACCCGGCCGCGATCGAGGAGGCGGTCAAGGGCCGCGACGCCGTGCTGTCCGCGCTCGGCTCCCGCGAGGGCCGCGCCCCGACCAGCGTCTGCGCGGACGGCACCCGCAGCATCACCGCCGCCATGGACGCCGCGGGCGCCGACCGGTTCCTGCTGGTCAGCGCGTCCGGGCTGCACGCCGGGCCGGGCGATGACCCGGTCACCCGGTTCGTCGTCAAGCCGCTGCTCCTCCAGCCGCTCCTCAAGCACGCGTTCGCCGACATGCGCGCCGCCGAGGACGCGGTCCGCGGCTCCGGCCTGCGCTGGACGATCGTCCGCCCGCCGCGCCTGACCAACGGCCCCGGCAACGGCCGCTACCGCAAGGCGGTCGACCGCAACGTGCTCGGCGGCGCCACCATCGCCCGCGCCGACCTGGCCGTCGCCCTCCTCGACCAGATCGCCGACGACTCCTCCGTCGGCCACGTCGTCAGCGTCGCGGGCTGAGGGACGTGACACCTGTCATGCCGATCGCCTGACAGGCGCCGCCGGAACCGGTGACACCGGCTCCTACCGGCCGCCGCGCGCGGCCGCGAGGCTGGGACGCATGGACGAACCAGCCATCACCGTCACCGGCCTCCGCCAGCGGTACGGGGACTTCGAGGCCGTCGCCGGCATCTCGTTCGACGTGGGGGAGGGCGAGCTGTTCGCCCTCCTCGGCACCAACGGCGCCGGCAAGACGACCACGCTCGAGACCCTGGAGGGGCACCGGCCCGCCCACGCGGGCACGGTCCGGGTGCTCGGGCACGACCCGTACCGGGAGCGCCGCGCCGTCCGCCCGCGCATCGGCATCATGCTCCAGGACGGCGGCTTCTTCGCCGACCTCACCGTCGCCGAGACCATCGAGCACTGGCGCGGCTTCACCCCGGCCGCGCGGCCCAAGGACGAGGCCATCGCCATCTCCGGGCTCGCCGGCAAGGCCGGCGTGCGGGTGCGGCAGCTGTCCGGCGGCCAGAAGCGCCGCCTCGACCTCGCCCTCGCGCTGCTCGGCCGCCCCCAGGTCATCTTCCTGGACGAGCCCACCACCGGCATGGACCCCGAGGCCAGGCAGGCCACCTGGGCGACCGTCCGCGGCCTGGTGGCGGACGGCACGACCGTCCTGCTCACCACCCACTACCTCGAAGAGGCCGAGCACCTCGCCGACCGGCTCGCGATCATGCACGGGGGCCGGATCGAGACGTCCGGGACGGTCGGCGAGGTCGTCGCCGGGCACGGAGACCGCATCCGCTTCCGCGTCCCCGACAGCCTCCAGGTCGCCGAGCTGCCCGACCTGCGCGGCGCCCGCGCCGCCGTCTCCGTGGACGGCGGCCGCACCGTCGCCTCCTACACCGTCACCGGCACCGGCCTCCAGGCGGGCCTGTACGACCTGCTGCGCTGGGCCGACGACCAGCGCGTCCGGCTCGACGGCCTGGAGGCGCGCAGCGCGTCCCTCGAGGACGTCTTCCTCCGCACCGCCGAAGGAGCGGCCCGATGACCCTCTCCGCGATGCTGCGCGTCGCCCGCCTCGACGCCACCCTGCTCTGGCGCAACCGGACGGCGATGTTCACCGTGTTCGGCCTGCCGGTCCTGTTCGCCGCGATGCTCGTCCCGATGAAGGGCCAGGAGATCGGCGGCGTGGACGGCGCGCTCCTCCAGGGCACCGGGCACCTCGGGTTCTTCCTCGTCTTCGCCGTGTTCATGAACCTCGTCAACGTCTTCACCGCCCGCCGCGAGGACCGCACGCTCAAGCGGCTGCGCGGCACCGCGCTCTCGGACGCCGAGATCACCGGCGGCAGCGTGCTGACCGCGACCGCCATGTACGCCGCGCAGGCCCTCGCGCTGCTGATCGCGCTGGCCGCCGCGTTCGGCGGCCGGTTCCCCGCCGACCCGGTGCTGCTGCTCGCCGGGCTCGCCGGTGGCGCCGCCGTGTTCGCGCTGCTGGCCTTCGCCGTCTCCGGGCTCACCCCGAACGCGGAGCTGGCCCAGCTCACCGTGCTGCCGATCATGTTCGGCTGCATGCTCGGCGGCGGGGTGATGTTCCCGATGGAGGAACTGCCCGGCTGGCTCCAGCAGGTGTGCCGGGCCGTCCCGCTCAGCCCGGTCGTGGAGATCGTCCGGACCGGCTACTTCGGGCAGGACTTCGTCCACCACGGCGCCCCGCACCCGTCCGTCGGCATCGCCGAGGGCTGGGCCGCCAGCGTGCGGCCGTTCCTCTACCTGGCAGTCTGGGGCGCGCTCGGCCGCGCCATGGCCGCCCGCTGGTTCCGGTGGGAGCCGCGGCACGCCTGACCACCGGTACTACCCTGCGTTGAGAGGAGGAACCGCACATGACGGTCGCCACCGCGGCGGACATCGAAGAACAGGACACCCGCAGGCTGGAGCGGTACCGGCGGGTCACCTACCGCTCGTTCATGTTCGCCGCCGTGGGCTTCGTCGGGCCCAGCCTGATCGCGCTCGCCAACGCCTACGGCGACGACATCGGCGCCGGCGTCGCGCTCGCGGTGCTGGCGGGCCTCGGCCTGCTCACCTGGTTCTACGCGCGGCTCGTCCGGACGGGCCTGGAGGGCGGGGCGCGCCGCCGCGACATCGCGGCCAGCGGCGCCGTCGCGGGCGCGGTCAGCCTGATGCTGCTCGTCGATCCGCTGTTCAGCGTGGTGCCCGTCTTCTGGCTGTCCGCCGTGGTGCTGACGCCGATGAGCCGCGGCCGGATCGCCGCCCTGTGCCTCGGCACCGGAGGCGTCTGCGCGGTGATCGCGACGGTCGGCGCGGGCCGGATCGCCCCGGACGGGAACCTGCCCTGGTACGGCGTCTTCCCGATGGTGTTCGCCATCTACTCCGCCGTCTGCGGCGTGGTCGCGTTCGTCAACCTCTACCAGCGCCGCATGTGGGACATGCACCGCGAGACCCACGCGGCCCGCGACGCCCTCGCCCGGCTCGCCGTCACCGAGGAGCGGCTCCGCTTCTCCCGCGACCTGCACGACCTGCTCGGCCACAGCCTGTCGCTCATCGCGGTGAAGAGCGAGCTGGCGATGCGGATGGCCGGCACCGACCCCGAGCGGGCGGGCGCCGAGATGGCCGACGTCCGGCACGCCGCCCGGGAGGCGCTGCGCGAGGTGCGGGCCGCCGTCAGCGGGTACCGCGCGGTCGAGCTGGAGGCCGAGCTGGCCGGGGTGCGGGCGGTGCTGGAGGCCGCCGGGGTCCGCTGCGAGGCGGGCGCCCCGCCGGACGGGCTGCCGCCCGAGGTCCGCTCCGTGCTCGCCTGGGTGATCCGCGAGGGCGCCACCAACGTGATCAAGCACAGCGAGGCGCGCCGCTGCACGATCTCGATCACGTCCTACGGCGGGTCCGTGGTGCTGGAGATGCTGAACGACGGCGCCCGCGCGGCCGACGGGCCGGGCGGCTCGGGGCTGACCGGGCTCGCCGAGCGCGCCGCCGTGCTCGGCGGCGAGGTCGCCTACGGGCGGCGCGGCCGCGACGGGTTCCTGCTGCGCGCCGCCGTCCCGCTGCCCGCGCCCGCAGACGAGCCCGGCGACGGCCCCGTGCCCGCCGCGGCGCCCGCCGGGAGGGAGGTGTGATCCGCGTCCTGCTCGCCGACGACGAGCACCTCATCCGCGGCGCCGTCGCCGCGCTGCTCGGCCTGGAGGCCGACCTGGAGGTCGTCGCCGAGGTCGGGCGCGGCGACGAGGTCGCCGCCGCCGTCGCCGTCCACGACCCGGACGTCGCCGTCCTCGACATCGAGATGCCGGGTGCGGACGGCCTGTCCGTCGCCGAGGACCTGCACGCCGCCGGCGCCCGCTGCGCGGTGTGCATCCTGACGAGCTTCGGCCGCCCCGGCTACCTGCGACGCGCCATGGCCGCCGGGGTCCGCGGCTTCGTCGCCAAGGACGCCCCCACGCAGGAGCTCGCCGCCGCCATCCGCAAGGTCCACGGCGGCGGCCGCTACCTGGACGCCGAGCTCGCCGCCGGCGCCATGGCCGCCGGCGACAACCCGCTCACCGAGCGCGAGCGCGAGGTGCTGCGCCTCACCGGCACCGGCGCCGGGACCGCCCGCATCGCCGCCGTCCTGCACCTGTCCGAGGGCACCGTCCGCAACTACCTCTCCACCGCCATGAGCAAGCTCGACGAGTCCAACCGCCTCGCCGCCGTCCGCACCGCCGAGCGGATGGGCTGGATCTGACGCCGTTACCCTGGTCGCGTGGGTGAGCCTCTCGTAGCGCGCATGCAGGGATTCGGCGAGACGATCTTCGCCGAGATGTCGGCCCTCGCCGTCCGGACCGGGGCGATCAACCTCGGCCAGGGCTTTCCGGACGAGGACGGCCCCGCCGGCGTCCTCGACGCGGCGGTGGAGGCGATCCGCTCGGGCGGGAACCAGTACCCGCCGGGGCCGGGCGTGGCCGAGCTGCGGGAGGCGGTGGCGGCGCAGCGGCTCGGCCGGTACGGGCTGGAGTACGACCCGGCGACCGAGGTGTACGTGACCGTGGGCGCCACCGAGGGCATCGCCGCGTCCGTCCTCGCGCTCACCGGGCCCGGCGACGAGGTCATCGTCTTCGAGCCGTACTACGACTCCTACGCGGCCGTCGTCGCGCTCGCCGGAGCGGTGCGCAGGCCGGTCACGCTGCGGCCGGTCGAGGGCCGGTTCACCTTCGACCCCGACGAGCTGCGCGCGGCCGTCGGCCCCCGCACGCGCGCGATCCTGGTGAACTCGCCGCACAACCCGGCGGGCACCGTCTTCACGCGGGACGAGCTGGAGGCCATCGCGGGCGTGTGCCGCGAGCACGACCTGGTCGCGATCACCGACGAGGTGTACGAGTACCTCACCTTCGACGACGCCGAGCACATCCCCCTCGCCTCCCTCGACGGGATGCGGGAGCGGACGGTGTCGGTGTCGTCCGCCGGCAAGTCGTTCTCCGTCACCGGCTGGAAGACCGGCTGGGTGACCGCGCCGGCGCACTACGTCCGGGCCGTCCAGACGGTGAAGCAGTTCCTCACCTACGCGGTCAGCGCCCCCTACCAGCGGGCCGCCGCGTACGCGCTGCGCAACGAGATCCCGTGGGTGGAGGAGCTGCGCAAGTCGCTCCAGGCCAAGCGCGACCGGCTCATCACCGGCCTGGAGGCCGCCGGGTTCACCGCCTACCGGCCGCAGGGCACCTACTTCGTGCAGGCCGACATCCGGCCGCTCGGGTTCACCGACGGCATGGAGCTGGCCCGCGCCCTGCCGGAGCGGGCGGGCGTCGTCGCGATCCCGACCCAGGTGTTCTACGACCACGCCGAGGCCGGGGCCCACTTCGTCCGGTTCGCGTTCTGCAAGAAGGACGAGGTCATCGACGAGGCCGTGGAGCGCCTCGCCCGGCTCCGCTGAGAAAAACCCGCGCCGCGCCTGTAAGCGGGGGCGCCCGCCCGGGATTACGTCACGACAACCGACCCCGACGGGAGGTACTCGTGGATGATCCCGAATCACGGTTCACCCGCCTGTACGACGAGAACCACCGGCGCGTCCTCGCCTACGCCCTCACCCACGCCGAGCCGCACACCGCCGAGGACATCGCCGGCGAGACGTTCCTGATCGCCTGGCGGCGGCTGGACGCCGTCGCCGACCCGCCGCTGCCGTGGCTGCTCGGCGTCGCCCGCAACCTGCTGCGCAAGCAGCGCGACCGGCGCCGCCGCGGCCACGCCCTCGCCGACCGGATCCGGGCGCTGAGCACGCCCGCCGACCTCGCGGCCTGGGACGTCGCCGAGCACGTGGTGGAGCGCGAGACCGCGCTCGCGGCCGTCGCCGCGCTGCCCGAGCGCGACCTGGAGGTGCTCGCGCTCGTCAACTGGCACGGCCTGGAGCCCCGGCAGGCGGCGAAGGTCATGGGCTGCTCGGCGCCCGCGCTCGCCGTCCGGCTGCACCGCGCCCGCAAGCGCCTCGGCCGCGCCCTGGACGCCGCCGGCGCCGCCGCCCCGGCCCGCCCCCGCCCCGCCGCACCGGTCGCCGGGGAGGCGGCCCGATGACCACTGGAGAGAAGATGCCCGACACCGCGTTCCGCGCGCTCAAGCCCGCCGCGCTCGACGAGCTGGCCGAGGACGGCCACGCGCGCCGCCGCGACACCGACCTGGCCCGCGCCATGAGCGCCGCCGCCGCGCCGCGCCCGCGCCCCCGCGTCCGCCGGCCCGTGCTGCTGGCCGCCGGAGTCGCGGCCGCCGCCTGCGCCGCCGCCGGGGCCGTCGTCGTCACCGGCGGCGGCGACGCCCCGGCGCGGCCGCCGTCGGCGGAGCAGGGGCCCGCCGACGCGCGCACCTTCCTGCTCGCCAGCGCGACGACCGCCGCGAAGGCCCCGGCCGCGACCGGCCGCTACTGGTACAACCGGCAGCTGACGACGAGCGAGGTCGGCGGGTACCGCACGGTGGTCGTCGGCAAGGGGCCGGACGCCCGCAAGGTGCGCAAGAAGCTCTCCTACAAGGCTCTCATCGAGAGCCCAGGCGAGGTCTGGCTCGCGCGCGACGGAAGCAGGGCGCGCAAGACAAGCGGCCCGGAGAAGCTCGTCTTCCCCACCGCCCGGGACAAGGCCCTGTGGCAGGAGGACGGGTCTCCCGACCTCGCCGGCTCCGGCGAGAAGCGGGTCTGGGAGGGGCCGATGCGCCTCGGCCTCGGCACCGGCGAGATGACGTCCGAGCAGATCGCGGCCCTGCCCGAGGACCAGAAGAGGCTGTCGGCCGTGCTGCGCGGCCGCTACGCGCGAGAGTTGAAGGCCGCCGAGAACCCGTTCAAGGGCACCTTCACCGCCTACGTGTGGGGGATCGCGCACGACCTGCTCGGCGGGCCGATCACGCCGGGGACCAAGTCGGCGCTCTTCAAGGTCCTCGCCGCGCAGCCCGGAATCCAGCTGGCGGGCAAGACCACCGACCGGCGCGGCCGCGCCGGCATGGCCGTCGTCGCGAAGTCGGCCCCGGACGGCGGCGCGGGCGCGACCGAGTCCCGGCTGGTCATCTCGGCGGCCACCGCCGACCTGCTCGAATTCCGGATGACCGAGGCCGGTGAGGCGCCCATCGTGACCACCTACGAGGCGATGGGCTGGGTCGACCGGCTCGGCGCGCGTCCCTAGAAAGTGCCGAAGAAGCGGCGCTCGTTGGGCGGATTTCGCCCATGAGCGCCGCCCTTCGCGCGGGTTAGCGTCCGTCCCGTGGCCCGCAACGGCGGGGACCGCCCGGCGCGGGCCATGCCGGAGCGGCCGGGACGATCGTGGAGGCGGCGGCCGGGGTAGGGACCACACCGAGCAGAGCAGCCGAGGAGCGACGACGTGCCCGACCCGATTGAAGTCCGCAAGATCCCCATCGAGAGCGTGACCGACGCGTCCGGGCTGGCCCGGCTGATCGACGACGGTGTCCTGGAGGCCGACCGCGTACTCGCCGTCGTCGGCAAGACCGAGGGCAACGGCGGCGTGAACGACTACACGCGGCTGCTGGCCGACCGGGCGTTCCGCGAGGTCCTCACCGCCAAGGGCACCCGGACGGCGGACGAGGTCGCGCGCGTCCCCCTGGTGTGGTCGGGCGGCACCGACGGCGTCCTCAGCCCGCACGCGACCGTGTTCGCCACCACCGACCCGGCGAAGGCGCCCGCCTCGGACGAGCCGCGCCTGTCGGTCGGCGTCGCGATGAGCGAGGTCGTCCTGCCCGAGGACATCGGGCGCCCCGCGATGGTCGAGACCGTCGCTGCCGGGGTCCGCGAGGCGATGAAGGCCGCCGGGATCGACGACCCCGCCGACGTCCACTACGTGCAGACCAAGACGCCGCTGCTCACCCTCGACACCATCAACGACGCCAAGTCCCGGGGCCGCGACGTCGTCACCGAGGACACGCTGAAGTCGATGGACATCTCCAACTCCACCACCGCGCTCGGCATCGCCGTCGCGCTCGGCGAGATCGCGATGCCGTCCGCCGGGCAGATCCATAAGGACCTGACGCTGTACTCGTCGGTGGCGTCCTGCTCGTCCGGCGTGGAGCTCGACCGGGCGCAGATCGTCGTCGTCGGCAACGTGCGCGGCATCGGCGGCCGGTACCGGGCCGGGCACGGTGTGATGAAGGACGCACTGGACGCCGACGGCATCTGGGACGCCATCGCCTCGACCGGCCTCGACCTGCCCGGCAGGCCCCGCGCGGCCGACCTCGGCGACCGGCTCGTCAACGTGTTCATCAAGTGCGAGGCCGACCCGAGCGGCGCGGTCCGGGGCCGCCGCAACATCATGCTGGACGACTCGGACGTGCACTGGCACCGGCAGATCAAGGCGTGCGTCGGCGGCGTCGCCGCCTCCGTCACGGGCGACCCGGCGGTCTTCGTGTCGGTCGCGGCCGTCCACCAGGGCCCCTCCGGCGGTGGCACCGTCGCCGCCATCGCCGATCTCGGCTAGCGGACGGGGACGGAGAGTATCCGGGTAGTCGCCCACGGCGGTCGCCTGAGGTTATAGCCTGCCTGGCGTGTCCGGACTGACCATTCCCGAACCACTGATCCCCGGGGACGACGGCGGCGCCGATCCCCGGCTGTGCGAGGCGCTCACGGGGTACGCCGCGGGCCGCGTCGGCGCGCACACGGTGCTGCGGCGGCTCCAGAACGCCCGGCTGCTCGTGCCGATCGTCGCCGTCCTCACCGAGGAGGAAGAGGTCGCGCCCGGCGAACTGCGGCGTGAGAAGTCGAGCGAGATGGCGCTGCCCACGCTGATCGGCGACGACGGGCGGCGCGGCGTGCTCGGCTTCACCTGCGCCGAGACGATGAAGGCGTGGCGCGCGGACGCCCGCCCGGTGACGGTGCGGGGCGGCGACGCGTGCCGCGCCGCCCTCGACGAGGGCGCCGACGCCCTGGTCGTGGACGTCGCCGGCCCGGTCCCGTTCGCCGTGGAGGGGCTGCGCCTGCACCTGCTCGCCGAGGGCCGTCCCGTCCCGCCGCCGCACGAGGACCCCGACGTCCTCGCCGCCGTCGACGCCGCGTTCGGCTCCGACCCGTCGGTGACCGGCGTCCGGGTGACCGAGGGGACGTCCGCGGAGGTCGCCGTCCGGTTCTCGGTCGCCCCGGGGCACGACGAGCGGGGCACCGTCCAGCGGGTCTCCGACCGGCTCGCCGAACTGCTGCGCGGCCGCATCGTCGGCGGCGTCGAGCTGAACGTCGTGCGCCGGTGAACGCGGGCCGCCGGTAATTCGGTCGCCCCCGCCGGTGCCGCCCTGCGACCCTGGGCGGCATGACCGACGTCGACGCCTTCATCACCGACGGGTTCGTGCGGGTGGACGAGGCGGTCCCGCGCGACCTGGCGGCCGAGTGCCGGGCGATCCTGTGGCGCGGCACCGGCTGCGACCCCGATGATCCCGCGACCTGGACCCGGCCGGTGGTCCGCCTCGGCGACCAGGCGGGGGAGCCGTTCCGCGCCGCCGCGAACACGCCCCGGCTGCGCGCCGCGTTCGACGCGGTCGTCGGCGCGGGCGCCTGGCTGCCGCGCGGGAGCCTCGGCACGTTCCCGGTGCGGTTCCCCAGCGAGGAGCCGCCCGGCGACGACGGCTGGCACATCGACGCGTCCTTCCCCGGCGACGACCCCGCCGACTTCATGGCCTACCGGGTGAACGCCGTCTCGAAGGCCCGCGCGCTGCTGATGCTGTTCCTGTTCTCGGACGTGGCCGAGGACGACGGCCCCACCCGCATCCGCGTGGGCTCCCACCTGGACGTCCCGCCGATCCTGGAGCCCGCCGGCGAGGTCGGCCTGGCGTTCATGGAGCTGGCGGGCAAGGCGGTCCCGGCGACCGAGCACCGGCCGGTCGCGCACGCGACGGGCCGCGCCGGGGACGTGTACCTGTGCCACCCGTTCCTCGTCCACGCCGCGCAGCGCCACCGCGGGACGCGCCCCCGGTTCATGGCGCAGCCGCCGCTGGTCCCCGCCGACCCCCTTCCCGCGGCGTCTCCCGTGCGCGTCGCGATCGAGCGAGGTCTCGGGCGCTTCTAGGCTTGTCCCTTCCGCGCCCATTGGAGACTTCCCGTGCTGACCATGCAGGACGCCCTGATCCGGCTCACCGACTACTGGGCGGGGCGCGGCTGCCTCGTCGCGCAGCCGATGAACACCGAGGTGGGGGCGGGGACGCTCAACCCGGCGACGGCGCTGCGCGTGCTCGGCCCGGAGCCGTGGCGCGTCGCCTACACCGAGCCGAGCGTCCGCCCCGACGACTCCCGCTACGGCGACAACCCGAACCGGCTGCAGACCCACACCCAGTTCCAGGTGGTCCTCAAGCCGGAGCCGGGCGACGCGCAGGAGCTGTACCTCGGCAGCCTCGCCGCGCTCGGCGTCGACCTGCGCGCGCACGATGTCCGGTTCGTCGAGGACGACTGGGCGTCGCCCGCGCTCGGCGCGTGGGGGCTCGGCTGGGAGGTGTGGCTGGACGGCCTGGAGATCACCCAGTTCACCTATTTCCAGCAGTCGGGCGGGCTGACCCTCGACCCCGTCTCGGTCGAGATCACCTACGGGATGGAGCGCATCCTGATGGCGCTCCAGGGCGTCTCCCACTTCAAGGACATCCGGTACGCCCCCGGCATCACCTACGGCGAGGCGTTCGGCCAGGCCGAGTACGAGATGAGCCGCTACTACCTGGACGACGCCGACATCGCGGCGAACCGGGAGCTGTTCGAGGCGTACGCGGCCGAGGCGCGGCGGATGCTGGACGCGCGGCTGCCCGTCCCCGCCCACTCCTACGTGCTGAAGTGCTCGCACGCGTTCAACGTCCTGGACGCGCGCGGCGCGATCGGCACGACCGAGCGGGCGCGCGCGTTCGCCCGGATGCGCGGCCTCGCCCACGAGGTGGCCGCGCTGTGGGTGGAGCGCCGCGCCGAACTGGGCCACCCCCTCGGCGACGCGACGGCGCGGCCCGCCGCCGCCGGGCCGGGCGACCTGCCGGCCGCCGCGTCCGCCGGGACGTTCGCGCTGGAGATCGGCGTCGAGGAGCTGCCGCCGGGCGAGGTCGGGAGGACGGCCGAGCACGTCGAGGGGCGGCTGCGCGACGGGCTGGCCGAGGCCCGCCTGCTCACGGACGCGTCCTCGCTCACCGCCTACGCGACGCCGCGCCGGGTCATCGTGCTCGTCGACGGCCTGGAGGCCCGCGAGCCCGACACCGAGCAGGTCGTGAAGGGGCCGCGGTTCGCCGCGGCCTACGACGCGTCCGGCGAGCCGACGCGGGCGCTGGAGGGGTTCGCGCGCGGCCACGGCATCGAGGTCTCCGGCGTCCGGAAGATCACCGTCGCCGGCGGGGAGTACGCCGGCTACACCCGGACGGTCGCGGGCCGCTCCGCCGCCGAGGTCCTCGCCGGGCTGCTCCCGGAGATCGTCACCGGCCTGCGCGCCGGGAAGAACATGCGGTGGAACGCGCCCGGCCTGTCGTTCGCCCGCCCGATCCGGTGGCTGGTGGCGCTGCTGGACGACCGGGAGGTCCCGGTCGCGGCCGGGGGCCTCACCGCCGGGCGCGCGACCCGCGTCCACCGGACGTCCGCGACGCCGCGCGTCGACGTGCCGGACGCCGCGTCGCTGGTCGCGGTGCTGCGCGAGCACGGGATCGAGCCCGCCCCGTCCCGCCGCCGGGCCCGGATCGCCGAGGCGGCGCGGGCCCTCGCGGGCAGCCGGGGCGGGACGGTCGCCCTGACCGCCGAGCACGCCCTCGTCGAGGAGATCGTGAACCTGGTCGAGGAGCCCGTCGCCATCCTCGGGTCGTTCGACCCCGCCTACCTGGAGCTGCCCGAGGAGATCCTCACCACGGTCATGCGCAGGCACCAGCGCTACCTGCCGGTGCGGGACACCGCCGGCCGCCTCCTCCCGCACTTCGTCACCGTCGCCAACGGCGACTGCGACCACGACGCCGTCCGGGCCGGGAACGAGGCCGTCCTGCGCGCCCGGTACGAGGACGCGTCGTTCTTCTTCCGGCAGGACCTGCGCAGCGCGCCCGAGCAGATCAAGGAAGGGCTCGGCAGGCTGACGTTCACCGAGCGGCTCGGGTCGATGGCCGACCGGTCCTCCCGCATCGCCGCGATCGCCGCCGACCTGGCGGGCCGGCTCGACCTCACCGCCGCCGAGCGGGCCGTGCTCGGCCGCGCCGCCGCGCTGGCGAAGTTCGACCTGGCCTCGTCCATGGTCATCGAGCTGCCGAGCCTCGCCGGGACGATGGCCCGCGAGTACGCCCGCCGGGCCGGGGAGGACGACGGCGTCGCCCAGGCCCTGCTGGAGATGGAAATGCCCCGCGCCGCCGGGGACGCGCCGCCCGCGACGGCCGCCGGGGCCGTGCTCGCCGCCGCCGACCGGCTCGACCTGCTCGCCGGGCTGTTCGCCGTCGGGTCGGCGCCGACGGGCAGCTCCGACCCGTTCGGGCTGCGCCGCGCCGCGCTCGCGCTGACCGCCGTCCTGCGGGACGTCCCGCGCCTCGCGCCGGTCACGGTCGGGGACGGCCTCGCCGTCGCCGCCCGGCACCAGCCCGTCGCCGTCGCCCCGGACGCGCTCGCCGACGCCGAGCGGTTCGTCGCGCGCCGCCTGGAGCAGCACCTGCTGGACGAGGGGCACCCGGTGCGCGTCGTCCGGGCCGTGCTGCCGCTGGCGGGCGCGCCCGCCCAGGCCGCGCGGGCCGCCGCCGACCTGGCGGAGCTGCTCGGGTCGGCGCCGTTCGAGCGGCTCACGACGGCGCTGCAGCGCGTCCTGCGGATCGTCCCCGCCGGCGCCGGGGCCGGGTACGATCCGGCGCTGTTCACCGAGCCCGCCGAGCACGCCCTGCACGAGGCGTTCACCCGCGTGAAGGCCGAGCTGACCGCGCGGCCGTCGCTGCCGGAGTTCGCCGGCGCCGCGTCCGCGCTCGTCGGGCCGATCGACGCCTACTTCGACGACGTGATGGTGATGGCCGAGGACTCGGGCGTGCGCGCCAACCGGCTCGGGCTCCTCGCCGCCGTCCGGGACACCGCCGCGCCCGTGCTGGACTGGCGCGAGATCGCCTGACGCGGGTGCCGACCGGCCCGTCCGGTCTTCGTCAACAGTGGCCGTTGCCGCGTCCGCCCCGCCGTGGTGATGATCAAGTCACCCGGCATGGAAGGGGCAGATCGTGACGGACGTCCATGACGCGCACGAGTTCCGGCGGCGGGGCTGGTGGCGGGACGGCACATTCCTCGACGACCTCGACCGGTGGGCGGACGCCGCCCCCGACCGCCCGGCGGTGGTCGGCCATGTCTGGGAGACCGGGGACGGGCCGGACGCCGTCCTCACCTACGCGCAGCTGGCCGAGCGGGTGGACCGCTGCGCGGCCGGGCTCGCCGCGCTCGGCATCGGGCCCGGCGACCGGGTCGCGATGCAGCTGGTCAACCAGTGGCAGGCGACCGTCCTCGCGCTCGGCTGCGGGCGCGCCGGCGCCGTCGTCGTCCCGTACTACATCGCGACGGGCGCCGCCGACACCGAGTGGATCCTGCGCGAGTCCTGCGCCCGCGCCGTCGTGTCGCTGGACGGGGTGCGCGGCCTCGACATCGCTGGGACCATCGCCGGCATGCGGGACCGGCTCCCCGGCCTGCGCCACCAGATCGTGGTGGGGGACGACGTCCCGGCCGGCGCGGTCGGCTTCGAGAGCGGCCTGCTCGCGGCGGGCGGCACGGCGCCCCGGCACCGGCCGTCCGGCGACGACGTCTTCCAGATCATGTACACCTCGGGCACGACGGGGCGGCCGAAGGGCGTCCGGCACTCGCACAACACGCTGTACGCGATGGCGCGCTCCTACACCGTCCCGCTGGGGCTCGGCGAGGACGACGTGCTGTCCACGCCGTGCATCGTCGGCGGGCAGGGCGGCTGGCTCTACGGGATGCTGGCGCCGCTCGTCGCGGGCGCCACCGCCGTCTGGGCGGACGCGTTCAAGCCCGGCGACTTCCTCGACCTCGCCGTGCGGTACGGGATCACCGCGGCCTACTTCACCCCGCTCGTCCTGGACGAGCTGGTCGCCGAGCAGCGCGCGGACCCGCGGGAGGTGGCGCTGCGGCACATGGTCACCGGCTCCACGCCGATCCCGCCGGACCTGCCGGGACGGTTCCTGGAGGCGTTCGGGTTCCCGGTCCGGCCGCTGTGGGGGATGACCGAGAACGGTGGCGTCACGATCGGCCGTCCGGACGACCCGCCCGACTGGGCCGCCCGCAGCGACGGCCGCCCCGTCGAGTGGATGTCGCTGCGGCTCGTCGGCGAGGACGGCGCCGCCGTCGCCGACGGTCCGGGCCGGCTGGAGATCCGCGGCGCGAACATGTGCCTGGGCTACGAGGGCGCCGACGAGGTGTTCGAGGCCGCGCTGCACGACGGCTGGTTCGTCACCGGCGACCTCGCCCGGCCGGACGGCCGCGGCGGCATCAAGATCATCGGCCGTACCAAGGACATGATCAACAAGGGCGGGCTGCACGTCCCCGGCGTCACCGTCGAGGGCATCCTGCGCGCCGACCCGCGGATCGCGGAGGTCGCGGTCGTCGGGGAGCCGGAGCCGCGGCTCGGCGAGACCATCGTGGCGGTCGTCGTGCCCGCGCCGGGCGGCCCGCCGCCGACGCTGGAGGAGCTGCGCGAGCGCGTCGCGGACGCGGGCATGACGCCCGGCTACGAGCCCGACCGGCTGGAGGTCGTCGCCGAGCTGCCCAGGACCCCGACGGGGAAGGTCCGCAAACGGGTCCTGGAGGAGGAGTTCGCCCGGAGGGCGCGCGCGGCCGCCGCGCGGTGAGCGCCGGGTCCCTCGCCCGGCGCCGCACCGCGCCGGCCGGCCCGTCCCGGCGCCGGGCGCTGGCGCTGACCTCGGTCGTCCTCGCCAACGTCATGGCGGTGGTCGACTACAACATCGTCAGCGTCGCGATCCCGCAGCTGCTGCGCGCCTTCCCCGGCAGCACCCTCGCCGGGCTGTCCTGGACGATCACCGCGTACACGGTGGTGTTCGCGGCCGTCCTGCTGCCCGCCGGCGGGATGGCCGACCGGCTCGGCCCCAAGCGGATCTTCCTCGCCGGGCTCGCGGTGTTCACGCTCGGCTCGGCCGCCTGCGCGCTCGCGGCCGGGCCGGTGACGCTGGTGCTCGCGAGGATGCTCCAGGCGACCGGCGGCGGCGCGGTCGTCGCGCTGTCGATCTCGGTCGGGCTGAGCGAGTTCCCCGGCCGGGCCGGGCACGCGTTCGGGCTGCTCGGCGCCGTGTCCGGGATCGCCGGGGCGAGCGGGCCCGCGCTCGGCGCGGCGCTGCTGGCGGCCGGCGGCTGGCGCTGGATCTTCCTGGTCAACCTGCCGATCGGCGCGCTCGCGCTGGCGTGCGCGGCGGCGGGCGTCCCGGCCCGGCCCGCCGCGGGGCGCGGCCTGCCCGACCTGCTCGGCACCGCGCTGCTCGCCGCCGGGGTCGCCGCGCTGGTGCTCGGCGTCGTGCAGGGCCCCGGCTGGGGCTGGACGGCCGCGCCGACCCTCGGCGCGCTCGCCGCCGGCCTCGCGCTGACCTGCCTCGGGGTGCGCCGGTCGCTGCGCCATCCGCGCCCGGCCGCCGACTTCACGCTGCTGCGCGCCGCGACGACGGCGGTGGGCAACGCGGCGATGGTGCTGCTGAGCGTCACCCAGTTCGCGGTGGCGCTGTGCGTGGCGCTGTTCCTCACCGAGCACTGGGGCTACTCGGTGCTCGCCGCCGCGCTCGCGCTCACGCCCGGCCCGCTGACCTCGGCCGCCGTGTCCTGGCTGAGCGGGCCGCTGGTGCGGCGGGCCGGGGCGCGGGCGGTCACGGTCGCGGGCGGCGCGGTGGGCGCGGCCGGGTGGTGCTGGCCCCTGGTGGCGGAGGCGCTCGGCGCCGGGCCCCGCTACCCGCTGGTGGTGCTGCCCGCGCTCATCGCCGGGACGGCCGGGATGGCCGCGGCGGCCGTGGCGATCGAGACGATCGCGATGGCCGCCGTCCCGCCCGCCCGGTTCGGCAGCGGCAGCGCGCTGATCATGCTGGCCCGGTCGGCCGGCGCGGCGGCCGGCATCGGCGGGCTCGCCGCGGTGCTGCACGAGCCGACCGGCGGCGCGTTCCGGATCGCGTGGGCGGGGCTCGCGGCGGGCCTGGCGGCTACGGCGCTGGCCGGCGCCGCCGCCCGGGACGGGGGGCGCCCGCGGCCCCGGAGGGCGCCGCGGGCGCCGCTGCACCGCGACCGGTGAATCCGGCGCCCGCATCCATGAATTAGTGCGACCGAATTACCTCGGCGCAAATGCGGAAGGCGGTACTGGCATCGGCCATTGTTCTGCCGCCTTCCGGCCCTTCACGGAGCGCGCATGCCGGTTTACCCCGGTGTCGTGCGCTTTTCTTCGGTGCAAATCACCACGGGGGCGTGCGCATGCGATTCACCTCCTGGTCCGATGGGGCGGGACGGGAGCGCGGAACATCACCACGGGGGCGTGCGCATGCGATTCACCTCCTGCTCTCGCCGGGACGGGACGGACGATCGCGGACGGGTCACCACGGGGGCGTGCGCATGGGGCACCTCCACTTCTCGGCGGACACGGGCCCGGACGTCCGGGCCCGGGGGAGCGGGCGGCCGCCGGGGCGCGCGAGGGCGCCGGGACGACCGCGTCCGAGCAGGTCAGAGGGACAGCAGCAGGAAGTGCTGGGGGAGGTGGACGGCCAGCCCGAGCCGCATCGAGGCGGTGATCGCCGCCTCCCCGGCGCCGTCCCCGGCGCCGTTCCCGCCGGCGGGCCGGCGCAGGGCGAGGGCGGACTCCTCGCCGTCCAGCAGCGTGATGCCGGCGCGGAAGTCGCCGAGCAGCACCCGGTCGGGCTCGATCATGCGGGTGCGGGTGAGGCGCAGCCCGGCGGCGTCGAGCGCGGGCAGCGCCCCGCCGCCGACGAGCCGCCAGTACAGGGCGGGGTGCATGACCATCCCGTCGCACGAGCCGCCCATCTCCTCCACTTCGGCGCAGCCGGCCATCAGCGCGTCCAGCACCCGGCCGGGCGCGGCGTCCGGCGGCGGGGCCGCGAGGCGGCGCAGCCCGTCCAGGCGCAGCAGCCCGGTGATCGCGCCGTCGTCGCTGCCGCGCAGGAGGACCTCGTTCTCCACGGTGCACAGGCGGACGATGACGCGGTGGTCGACGAACCGCGCCAGCAGCGCGGGGTCGGCGCACAGCTCGGCGGGCACCGGGACGGAGACGGAGATCTCGGTCAGCTCGGCCTTGGCGAGCGCCGGGCGGAACACCGCCTCCGGCGTCGCGCCGTAGCGGGTGCCGGAGCGGCCGTCCTCGCCGCTCCCGGTGTCGCGGAGTTCCCGCACGTAGCGCAGGGTCCGGTCGGTGACCGTGCCGCCCTTGGTCTGCTCGCGGACGGTCGGGCGGGGCCGGGTGGAGGCCAGCGGGAACAGCGTCGTCAGCGGCGCCCGGATCCGGACCGCGGCGTCGCCCCCGGCGGCCCTGGCGACCGCGACCGCCAGCTCCTCGCCGGGGCCGCGCTCGCGCAGCCCGGGGTCATCGATGAGGTAGTCCAGCACGCAGAACTCCCATCAGACGTACCTTTCGCGGCCGTCCGGATCTCGGGCCGGCCGACAAATGCACGGCGCCGATCCTGCACCGTGCCAACCCCGAGAGTAAGCACAGGATCGCGGAAATTAAAAGGGCCTCGCTCGATCTTGTTCCGAAAAATCGGTCATGGTAGAACTTCGTAACGGATTGGTTCGGGAGGTGCCATGGCGAAGCCGGATAATGCGGCCGGGGGAGCTGCGGCATTCACCGATCCGGTGCTCGATCCGCGGCGCGGGACCGGCCCCCGGCCGGCCGCGCGCCCCGCCCCCCGCTGCCCGCTGCGCGCCGCCCGCGCCACCCGGGAGAAGGCCGGCGACCCGCCGGGTGACGGCGGATGAGCACCCCGACCGCGGCCCGCCCCGGCGCCCCCGGCGACCTGGACGGCCTCGGCCTGCTGGAGATCGCACGGCCCCTGATCGGCGCCGCCCGGGACGACCTGCGCGACCGGCTCGCCGCCGGCCCGCCGCTCCCGGACGGCCTGGCCGGCCTGCCCGGCCTGCTGCCGCGCGACCCGCCGCTCGGCTGGCTCTCGATGGCCCTCCAGCCGGCGCTGGCCCGGGAACTCGCCGCCGCGCGCCGCCGCGGCCTGCCCGGCGACACCCCCGAGCGGCGCCATGACGCGTTCACGGCGACCCTGCGCGACCCGGCGGAGGCGCGCCGGATCTGGGCGCGGTACCCCGTCCTCGCCCGGCAGGCCGCCCGCCTGCTGGAGGCCTGGACCGCCGCCCGCGCGGCGTTCGCCCGCGACCTCGCCGCCGACCTTCCCGCGCTCACCGCGGCGTTCGGCGAGCTCGGCGCCGTCGCCGACGTCCGCTTCGGGTCCGAGGAGACGCACCGGGGCGGCCGGACGGTCGCGCTCGTCCGGTTCGAGCGCGGCACCCTCGTGTACAAGCCCCGCTGCCTGGCCGTCGACCACTGCTTCGACCGCCTCCTCGGCTGGTTCAACGCGTCCGGCGGCGTGCCGCACCCGCTGCGGCGGATCCGGCTGCTGGACCGCGGCGACCGCGGCTGGAGCGAGTACGTCGAGCCCGCCCCCTGCGCGCCCGAGCGGCTCCCGGCGTTCTTCTGGCGGATGGGCGCCCTGCTCGCGCTGACCCACGCCGTCCACGGCTACGACCTGCACGCCGACAACGTGATCGCCGCCGGGGCCGACCCCGTGGTGATCGACCTGGAGGCCCTGTTCCACACCGAGGGGACGCAGCCGATGGCGCGCCGCGCCCGGCTCGGCGACCCCGCCGCCGAGCGGCTGGCCGCGTCCGTGCTGCGCACCGGCCTGCTCCCCGGCCCGCTCGTGATGCCGGACACCGGCACCGAGCTGCCCTTCGGCGTCGACATCAGCCCGCTCGGCATCGCCCCCGGCCGCCGCTCCCTCATCCCGACGCCGGTCGTCGAGCACGCGGGCACCGACGAGATGCGCGCCGGGCTCGGCTACCGGGACGTCCCCGCGCCCGCCGGGCGGCTGCGCCTGCCGGACGGCGGCACCGCCGACCCCCGCGCGCACCGTGACGCGCTCACCGCCGGGTACGCCTTCGCCCACCGGCGCCTGGCCGCCGCGGGAACGGCCCTGCTCGCGCCGGGCGGGCCCCTGGACGGCTGCGCGGACGTCCCGGTGCGGCTGATCCAGCTGTCGACGTTCCTCTACGTCCGGCTGCTGCTGGAGGGCTGGCGGCCGGAGGCGGCGCGCGACCCCGCCGTCCACGAGCGCGGCCTCGCCCGGCTCGACGCGGGCTGGCCCGGCGTCCCGCACCGCGCCGCGCTGATCGCGGCGGAGAAGGCGGCGCTGCGGCGCGGCGAGGTGCCCGTGTTCGAGATCCGCCCCGGGCACCGCGACCTGTGGCTGGAGGACGGCACGCGGCTGCCCGGCGTCCTGCCCGCCGCGCCGCTGGCGGAGACCGCGGCCCGTCTCGCCGGGCTGCGCGCGGAGGGCGCCGCCGCCCAGCTGGAGACCATCGACGCGAGCCTGGCCGCGCTCGACACCCGCCCGCGCGCCGGGCACCGCGTCCCCGCGCCGCCGGACGGCGACCCGGTGCGCGGCGCCCTCGCCATCGCCCGGCGGCTGGACGAGACCGCCGTCCGCGACGGCGACCGCGTCGGCTGGCCGACCATCGAGGTCGTCGACGCCGCGTCCCGCCGGGTCGCGCCCGCCGGACTCGACCTCTACGGCGGCCTGCCCGGCATCGGCCTGTTCCTGACCTACCTGTCCGCCGTCACGGACGAGCCCTGGGCCGCCCGCCTCGCCGAGCGGGTCGCCGACGAGGTCGCCGTGCGCCTGCGCGCCGGAGCGGACGTCCCCGCACTCGGTCCCGTCTACCACCTGGCGCACGCCGCCGCCGTCCACCGCCGCCCCGACCTGGCCGAGGCGGCGCGCGACGCGCTGCTCACCGCCCCCTCCCCGCCCGGCCCGGACGTCCTGGACGGCGAAGCGGGCATGCTCCTGTCCGCGCTCGCGCTGCACGCCGTCCTGCCCGCAGAGCAGGTGCGCGACGCGGCACGGGCGTCCGGGGAGCGGCTCATGGCCATGGAACCCGCCGGGCCCGGCCTCGGCTACGGCGCGCCCGGCGCCGCGCTCGCCCTCGCCCGCCTGCACGGCCTGCTCGGCGACCCCCGCCACGCCGCCCGCGCGAAGGCGCTCGCCGTCCCGCCGGAGGACCCCGAGCCCGGCTGGTGCCAGGGCGCCGCCGGCACCGGCCTCGCCCTCGCCGACCTCCTCGCCCGGCCCGGATGCGCCGCTCCCGAACTGGAGCGTTCCCTCGACGCCGCCGCCGCGACGGCCCGCTCCGCCGCCGCCGCCGGCCTCCCCGACGACGCGCTCTGCCACGGCGCGTCCGGGCTCACCGACCTGCTCGCCGCCCTCGGCGAGGACGCCCCCGCCCCGCCCGGCGGCCCGTGGCGCACCGCCCTGCCCGCCCCCGCCCCCGGCCTGCTCGCCGGCCTGTCCGGCATCGGCTACGGGCTGCTGCGCCGCGCCCGCCCCGCCGGCGTGCCCGCCGTGCTCGCCCTGGCGCCCCCGCACTCCTGAGCGATGCTCCCGTTCCCCGTGGAGGAGACGAACATGACCGTGGACGTCCAGCCCGGCCTGCTCGCCATCGACGGCGCCGCGCCGGTGCGCACCGACCCCTGGCCGACCTACGACAAGGGCGACGTCTTCATCGACGAGGACGACCTGCGCGACGCGCTCGACGCGATCCGCGACCGGCTCTACTTCCGCTACGACCACCGCCCCCACGCCGAGACCCGCACCGGCCTGCTCGAACGGGACCTGTGCGGCTACTTCGGCGTCCCGCACGCGCTGGCCTGCGCCAGCGGCACCGCCGCGATCACGCTCGCGCTGCTCGCCCTGGACCTGCCGCCCGGCTCCCGCGTCGCCTGCCCCGCCTTCACCTTCGCCGCGACGCCCAGCGCGGTGCTGCTCGCCGGGCACCGGCCCGTCCTCGTCGAGTGCGACGACGACCTGCACCTGGACGTCGCCGACCTGCGCCGCCGCCTCACGGGCGACGTCCGCGCGGTCGTCGTCGTGCACATGCGCGGGTTCGCCTCCGACATGGACGCGATCTGCGCGCTCGCCCGCGAGCGCGGCATCCCCGTCGTCGAGGACGCGGTGCCCGCGCTCGGCGCCCGGCTCGGCGGCCGCCTCCTCGGCACGATCGGCGACGCGGGCGCGTTCAGCACCCAGTCCGACAAGTCGCTCAACACCGGCGAGGGCGGGTTCCTGCTCGCCCGCGACCCGTCCGTGCACGCCCGCGCGGTCGTCTACTCCGGCGCCTACGAGGGCCGGATGGCGCGGCACTTCGACGGCGCGCCGCCGCCCGTCGACGACCTGGCCCTGCCGATCTTCGGGCTGCGGATGGACGAGATCCGCGCCGCGCTCGCCCGCCCGATGCTGCGCCGCCTGCCCGAGCGGCTCGCCGCCCACCACCGCAACTACGACGACGTCGCGGGACGGCTCGCGGACGTGCCCGGCCTCGCGCTGCGCCGCCCCGTCGCCGACGGCGCCTACCTCGGCGAGGCGCTGGTGTTCCGGCTGCCGGGCGCGGGCGCCCGCCGCACCGCCTGGGCCGCCGCCGCGCTGCGCGCCGAGGGCATCGACGCCCGCGCCCTCGGCGACCCCGGCGACACCAACGTCCGCGCGTTCTGGAACTGGCGGTTCCTGTTCCCCGACGCCGAGCGCGCCCGCGCCGAGTACCCCGCCACGGCCGCGCGGCTGGACGAGTCGATCGACATCCCGCTGTCGGCGAACCTCACCGCGCGGGACCGCGACCACGTCGTCGAGGCCGTCCGGAAGGTCGTCGGCTCCGGCGCCGGGCGCCGCTGATGGTCCGCGTCCTGTACGTGACGGGCTGGTGCCGCAGCGGCACCACCCTGCTCGGCAACCTGCTCGGCGAGCTGCCGGGCGCCGTCCACGCCGGCGAGCTGCGCTACCTGTGGACGAACGGCGTCCTCGGCCGCGGCACCAACACCCTGTGCGGCTGCGGGCGGGACGTCCCGGCGTGCCCGCTGTGGAAGGGCGTCATCGCCCGGCTCGCCGGCGGCGACCCCGCCTGGCACGCCGAACGCGCCGTCGCGCGGCAGCGGGCCGCGCTGCGGACCCGGCACACCGGCCGCCGGCTCGCCGAGGCGCGGCACGTCCGCGCCGCGCACCCGGCCGTCGCCGACCTGGTCCGGCTGTACGAGGCGATCGCGGCGGAGTCCGGCGCCGGGCTGATCGTCGACACCGGCAAGTTCCCCGCCGAGGCCGCCGCGCTGTGCGGCGCGCCCGGCGTCGACGCCCGCGTGCTGCACGTCGTCCGGGACCCGCGCGCCACCGCCGAGTCGTGGCGGCGCGCGAAGGACTACATCCCGGCGATGGGCCCCGCCCGCAGCACCGCCTACTGGACGGGCTTCAACCTCGCGTCCGAGCGCGTCGCCCGCGCGTTCCCCGAGCGCTGCCTGCGGCTGCGCTACGAGGACTTCACCGCCGACCCGCGCGCCGAACTGGCGCGGGTGATGGCGCACGCCGGCCTCACCGGCGACCCGCCCGTGGACGGCGCCGGCACCGCCCGGCTCGGCGTCAACCACACCGTGACCGGCAACCCCGACCGGCTGCGGCACGGGCCGGTCCGGATCCGGGAGGACGACGCGTGGGTGCGCGCCCAGCCCGCGCCCGCCCGCGCCGTCGCCACCGTCCTCGCGCTGCCGCTGCTGGCCCGCTACCGCTACCCGCTGCGGCCGACCCCGGCCGCCCGCATCCCCGCGGAGGCCTGATGGATCTCGGACTGCGCGGCCGGGTCGCGCTGGTCGCCGCCGCGACCAGCGGCCTCGGCCTGGCCACCGCCCGCGAGCTCGCCGCCGCCGGCGCCGACGTCGCGTTCTGCGGGCGCGACGAGGCGCGGCTGGAGGCGGCCCGCGAGGAGATCGACGCGGCCGGGCCGGGACGCGCCGTCGCGACCCGGCTCGACGTCCGCGACCACGAGGCGGCGGCCGCCTGGGTCGACCGCACCGCCGCCGGCCTCGGCGGGCTGCACGTCCTGGTCACCAACGCGGGCGGGCCGCCGGCCGGCCCCGCCCTCGGGTTCGGCCTCGACGCCTACCGCGACGCCGTCGAGCTGTGCGTGCTGTCGCACATCGCGCTCGTCCAGGCCGCCGTCCCGCATATGCGCGACGCCGGCTGGGGCCGCGTCCTGATGATCGCGTCGGAGACGATGCGGCAGCCGGCGCCGGAACTCGCCCTG
Source organism: Actinomadura sp. NAK00032 (assembly GCF_013364275.1). Classification (NCBI taxonomy): domain Bacteria; kingdom Bacillati; phylum Actinomycetota; class Actinomycetes; order Streptosporangiales; family Thermomonosporaceae; genus Actinomadura; species Actinomadura sp. NAK00032. Next base: position 3,336,361 of record NZ_CP054932.1, read on the forward strand.
TCCGGCACCGTGCGGCCCGCGCTCGCCGGGTTCGCCAAGGCGCTCGTCCGCGAGCTCGGCCCGGCCGGGACCACCGTCAACGTGCTGGCGCCCGGCTACCACCTCACCCCCGCCGTGGAGGCGCTCCTCGGCGCCGACCGGGAGGCGGGCCTGGCCGGGATCGCCGCGGGCATCCCGCTCGGCCGGCTCGGCTCGCCCGCCGACTTCGGCGCCGCCGCCGCGTTCCTCGCCAGCGAGCGGGCCGGCTTCATCACCGGGACGACGCTGCTGGTCGACGGCGGCCTCACCCAGGGCATCTGAGAACGGAGGCACGAGTGGAGTTCGACGACGTCCTCGCGGCGCGGCGGATGGTGCGCCGCTACCGCACCGACCCCGTCCCGCCGGAGACCGTGGAGAAGATCGCCCGGACGATCCGCAGGGCGCCGAGCGCCGGGTTCAGCCAGGGCCACCGCCTCGTCGTCGTCACCGAGCGCGCCGCCCGCGAGCGCGTCGCCGAACTCGCCGAGGAGTCCCGCTACCCGGAGAAGTGGCTGTCGGTCGCGCCGGTGCTGATGGTGCTCGGCATCCGCGAGGACGACTACCACGACCGCTACACCCGCCCCGACAAGCTCATCGACGGCAAGGAGATGGAGTGGCCCGCCCCCTACTGGTGGGTCGACTCCGGGGCGTTCCTCATGCTGGTCCAGCTCGCCGCGATCAACGAGGGCCTCGCGACGGGGTTCGCGACCGTCCGCCACAAGGAGGGGCTCAAGAAGCTGCTCGGCCTCCCGGACGACATCGCCGTGGTCGGCGTCGCCACGATCGGCCACGCCCGCGAGGACGCCGTGCCCCCGGCCGACACCGCCCGGCTGCGGTCGATGGCGAAGCCCTACGGCGACCTCGTGCGCCGCGAGTCGTGGGCGGACCCGCGCTAGAACCAGGTCGTCGGCAGGCCGTGCGACGGGCCCTCGCCGAGGATCCGGCGCTCCCCGCCCGGCCACAGCCGCAGCGCCACGACGTGCGCGACGCTGAGGCGCGAGGCGTCCCGGCCCTCGAACGACAGGTGCGCGACGGGGGCGCCCCCGGTGGCCGCCGCGCCGGCGTCCTCGATGTGCCGGGCGACGCGCGCCGACTCGTCCGCCGACAGGTAGGCGCGCATCGTCGAGTGCCACACCACCGTGGCCGTGCCCGGCTCGGGGGCCAGGCCGTCGAGGAAATCGGCCGCGCCCGCCCGGACGACCTCCACCGGGACCCGCGCCGCCACCTCGAACGCCGCCCGCAGCCGCGCCACCCGCCCCGCCTGGTCGGGCCACACGTACGACAGGAGCCGCCGCTGCGCCCCGGGCGACGCCGCGTCGAGCGGGTTCGGGTCGCAGCCGCGCCGCCGCACGACGGCCAGCGGCGCGTCCACCGGCGGCAGGCCCCGCCACGCGCCGGGCAGCACGACCGGCGACTCCGGCCCGTACACGCCGCCGTCGTGGCCGAACCGGAAGTGGTCGGCGCGCAGGTTCAGGCCCGCGCTCGCACCGATCTCCAGCAGCCGGACCGGCAGCCCGCCCGTCGCCGCGCTGATCGCGAGGAGGCCGCCGACCAGCGGAGCAGACCGTCCCACCTCGTTCGTCTGCGGCGGATCGGTCAGGCCCGTGCGGATCTCCGCCGCGTGCTCGGCCAGCACGTCCCGGAACGCGGGCCAGGCCTGCAGCGGGTCCCGCGTCCCGCCGGCGGTCGGGTAGTAGGCGGCCAGGTCCGGCGCGCGGCCCTCCAGCACGAGCCGGTGCACCGTCCCGAGCATGCCCAGGATGAAGCCGGAGCCCCGGTGCTCCCCGAGCACGCCCGCCGCGGCGCCGCCCGGGTCGTCGGCCGCCCGCGCGAGCAGCTCCGCGTACATCGGCGATCCCAGCTGCGCGCACGCCCGCGCCTGCGCGAGCAGTTGCTCCCTCACCCGCTCCCTCACCGCGCCAGCCTCTCAGATGGTGGACGCCGTCACGGGCGCACGCGCGGAGTCAATAGGATCGTGGCCATGCTGCGCTGGTTGACCGCGGGGGAGTCCCACGGCCCGGCCCTGACCGCGATCGTGGAGGGGCTGCCGGCCGGTGTGCGCGTGACCTCGGGGGACATCGCCGAGGAACTGCGCCGCCGCCGGCTCGGGCACGGGCGGGGCGCCCGGATGAAGTTCGAGCAGGACGAGGTGACGATCCTCGGCGGCGTCCGCCACGGGGTGACGCTCGGCGGGCCGGTCGCGATCGAGGTCGGCAACACCGAGTGGCCCAAATGGGAGACGGTCATGTCGGCCGACCCCGTCGACGCCGACGTGCTCGCCGCCCAGGCGCGCAACGCGCCGCTGTCGCAGCCCCGGCCCGGCCACGCCGACCTCGTCGGCATGCAGAAGTACGGCTTCGACGACGCCCGCCCCGTGCTGGAGCGGGCGAGCGCCCGGGAGACCGCCGCCCGCGTCGCGCTCGGCACCGTCGCCAAGGCGTTCCTCAAGCAGGCCCTCGGCGTGGACGTCCTCAGCCACGTGATCGCGCTCGGCGAGGTCGAGGCCCCCGCGGGCGTCCTGCCCGGGCCCGGCGACCTCGCCCGGGTGGACGAGAGCCCCGTCCGCTGCTTCGACGCCGACGCCTCCGCGGCGATGGTCGCGCACATCGACGAGACGAAGAAGGCCGGCGACACCCTCGGCGGCGTCGTCGAGGTCCTCGCCTACGGGCTGCCGCCCGGCCTCGGCAGCCACGTCCACTGGGACCGGCGGCTCGACTCGCGGCTCGCCGGGATCCTGATGGGCGTCCAGGCGATCAAGGGCGTGGAGCTCGGCGACGGGTTCACCACCGCCCGGCGCCCCGGTTCCCGCGCGCACGACGAGATCGACGGCACCCCCGAGGGCGTCCGCCGCCGGACGAACCGCGCGGGCGGCGTCGAGGGCGGCATGACGACCGGCGAGGTGCTGCGGGTGCGTGCCGCGATGAAGCCGATCTCGACCGTCCCCCGGCGCCTCGACACCATCGACGTCAAGACCGGCGGGCCCGCCAAGGCCATCAACCAGCGCAGCGACGTCACCGCCGTCCCGGCCGCCGGGGTCGTCGCCGAGGCGATGGTCGCGCTCGTCCTCGCCGACGCGGCGCTGGAGAAGTTCGGCGGCGACTCCGCCGCGGAGACCGCCCGCAACCTGCGCGGCTACCTGTCCGCCCTGACGATCAAGTGAGCGGGACCATGCGACCGAAGGCAGTCATCATCGGGCCGCCCGGCTCGGGCAAGACCACGATCGGCGGCGCGCTCGCCGCCCGGCTCGGCGTCGCGCTGCGCGACACCGACGCCGACGTCGAGGCCGCGGCGGGCAAGCCGATCGGCGAGATCTTCATCGACGACGGCGAGGACCGCTTCCGCGAGCTGGAGCGCGCCGCCGTCGCGGCCGCCCTCGCCGAGCACCCGGGCGTCGTCGCGCTCGGCGGCGGCGCCGTCCTCGCCGCCGAGACCCAGGAGCTGCTCGCCGGGCACAGCGTCGTCTACCTGCGGGTCGGGCTGTCCGAGGCGATCAAGCGGGTCGGCCTCGCGTCCGCCCGCCCGCTGCTGGTGCTGAACCCGCGCAGCCAGATGCGCAAGCTCCTGGAGGAGCGCCTGCCGATCTACGAGCGCCTCGGCACCGTCACCGTCGACACCGACGGCCGCGAGCCCGCCGAGATCGTCGAAGAGATCGCCAAGGGCCTGGACACGGGCGGGGAGGGCGCGTGACGCCGGGGCGGGTGCACGTCGGCGGGGCCGACTCCTACGACGTCGTCATCGGGACCGGCGTCCTCGGCGAGCTGCCCGCGATGGTCGGCGACCGCGCCCGCACCGTCGCCGTCGTGCACGCCGAGGGGCTCCCGGAGATCGCCCGCCCGGTGTGCGGCGCCCTCGAACAGGCCGGGTACGCCGTCCACGCGCTGCCCGTCCCCGACGGCGAGGCCGCCAAGGAGGTCGGCGTCCTCGCCGGGCTCTGGTCGTCCTTCGCCCGGCTCGGCATGACCCGCACCGACGTCGTCGTCGGCGTCGGCGGCGGCGCCACCACCGACCTCGCCGGGTTCGCGGCGGCGTCGTGGCTGCGCGGGGTGCGGGCGGTGCTCGTCCCGACCACGCTGCTCGGCATGGTGGACGCGGCGGTCGGCGGCAAGACCGGCATCAACGTCCCCGAGGGCAAGAACCTCGTCGGCGCGTTCCACCCGCCCGCCGGCGTCCTGTGCGACCTCGCCACGCTGGTGACGATGCCGCACGAGGACTACATCAGCGGCCTCGCCGAGATCATCAAGGCCGGGTTCATCGCCGACACCGCGATCCTCGGCCTCGTCGAGGACGACCCGAAGGGCGCCGCGTCCCCGGACGGCCCGCACACCCGCGAGCTGGTCGAGCGGGCGGTCAGGGTCAAGGCCGACGTCGTCTCGGCCGACCTCAGGGAGAGCGGGCTCCGCGAGATCCTCAACTACGGCCACACCCTCGCGCACGCCATCGAGAAGGCCGAGGAGTACCGGTTCCGGCACGGCCACGCCGTCGCGATCGGCATGGTCTACGCCGCCGAGCTCGCCCGCCTCGCCGGCCGGCTGCCCGCCGGCGCCGTCCAGCGGCACCGCGACGTCCTGGCCTCGGTCGGCCTGCCGGTCTCCTACGCCGCCGACTGGACCGGCCTGCGCGCCACCATGGCCATCGACAAGAAGTCGCGCGGGACGACGCTCCGCTTCGTCGTCCTGGACGGCATCGGGCGGCCGGGCCGCCTCGAGGGCCCGGACGAGGACCTGCTCGCCGCCGCCTACCGGGAGATCACCCCATGACCCGCGTGCTCGTCCTGAACGGCCCGAACCTGCGCCGCCTCGGCGTCCGCGAGCCCGACACCTACGGCACGACGAGCTTCGACGACCTCGCCGCCCTGTGCCGCGACACCGGCCGCCGCCTCGACCTGAGCGTGGAGTTCCGGCAGACCGACGACGAGGCCGAGCTGGTCCACTGGGTGCACGAGGCCGCCGACGAGCGCGTCCCGATCGTGCTGAACCCGGCCGCGTTCACGCACTACTCCTACTCGCTGCGCGACGCCCTCGCCCAGCGCACGGCGCCGCTCATCGAGGTCCACATCACCAACCCGGCGACGCGCGAGGAGTTCCGCCACACCTCGGTCGTCGCCGGCGTCGCCACCGGCACCATCGCCGGGTTCGGCCCCATGTCCTACGTCCTGGCCCTCCAGGCCGTGGCCGAACTCGTCGCCGAGAGCTCCTGACCCGGCCGGAGGGCGCCGTCAGTCCTCCGTGACCGCCTGCCTGGTCATCTCCTTGAGCTCGGCGACCACGTCGTCCAGCGGGGCCACGTCGCGGTGGGCGCGGCACAGGATGGTGGCCCCCTCGACGGCGGCGACGATGAGGCGGGCCAGCCGCGCGGCGCGCTCGTCGGGGACGCCGGCGTTGCCGAGGCCCGTGGCGAGGGTGTCCTGCCAGCGGCCGAACACCGCCGCGGCCGCCTTCGCGAGCTGCGGGGCGTCGTCGTGGGCCTCCACGGTGACCGCGACGACGGGGCAGCCCGCGCGGAACTCGCTCTTGACCAGGACCTGCCGCCACCAGCCGACGAAGGCGTCCACGGCGGACGCGGCGTCGCCGCCCTCCGTCGCGGCGAGGATGCCGGCGTTGAGGAACTCGCCGGCGTAGCGGACGGCCTCCTCGGCGAGCTGCGCCTTGCCGTCCGGGAAGTGGTGGTAGATCGACCCGCGCGGGGCGCCGCTGTGCGCGATGACGTCGCGGAACCCGGTGCCGCTGTAGCCGCGCTCGCGGAAGAGGTAGGCGGCGCTGCGCACCATGCGTTCCCGGCTGTCGGTCCCCATGGCTCGATTATGACATTCATCATATGGTGCTCGCGTTGCCCATGACGGACGTCATAGAACATGGTTCCTATGACGGACGTCCTACCGAGGGAGCGGGATGGAGAGCACGGCGGGCCTTGAGCAGCTGAAGGAGCTGCTCACCATGGGCGCGGAGAAGGGATACGGCATCGGGGCGCTGCTCGGCATGACCGCCGAGAGCCTGGAACCCGGACGGGTCGTGTTCGCCCTCACGCCCCGCACCGACTTCAGCAACCCCCTCGGGACGGTGCACGGCGGCATCATGTCGACGCTGCTCGACTCGGCGATGGGGTGCGCGGTGCACACGTCGCTGCCGGAGGGCGCGAGCTACACGACGCTGGAGCTCAAGGTGAACTTCGTGCGGGCGGTGCCGCTGGAGGGCGGCCGGCTGGTGTGCGAGGGGACGGCCGTCCACGTCGGGCGCAAGGTCGCGACGGCCGAGGGGCGCATCACCAACGCCGACGGCAAGCTCGTCGCGCACGGCACGACGACCTGCATGGTCCTCCCCGCGGCTACCCGCGAGTAGGGTTCGCTCAGGCACGGATGAAGGAGAGCCACGTGATCGACCTCCAGCGCGACGGAGACGTGTACGTCCTGCGGTTCGACGCCGGCGAGAACCGGTTCAGCCCCGACTTCCTCGGCGCCGTCGAGGACGCGCTCGACACGGTGGCGAAGAACGACGGGCCGGGCGCCCTGGTCACCGTCGGCAGCGGCAAGTTCTACTCCAACGGCCTCGACCTGGAGTGGCTCGGCGCCAACCAGGACAGGTTCGAGGAGTACCTCGGGCGCGTCCACGGCGTGTTCGCCCGCGTCCTGGAGCTGCCGATGCCGACGTTCGCGGCGGTCAACGGGCACGCGTTCGCCGGTGGCGCGATGCTCGCGCTCTGCCACGACACCGTGGTCATGCGCACCGACCGCGGCTACTTCTGCCTGCCCGAGGTCGACCTCGGCATGAGCTTCACGCCCGGCATGAACGCCCTGCTGAAGGAGCGGCTGCCGACGGCCACCGCGCACGAGGCCATGCTCACCGGGCGCCGCTACACCGCGGAGCAGGCGCGGGAGGCCGGGATCGTCCAGCGGACCGCCGCCGAGGACGAGGTCCTGCCCGCGGCCGTCGAGCTGGCGGCGTCGGCGGCGGGCCGGGGCGGCGGGACGGTCGCCAGGATCCGCGCCGACCTGTACCGGCCGGTGCTGGACGCGCTGCACGGTCCCGCGCTGCCCTGACCGGCGGCCGGCGGGATAGGTTACGTTCGACTGGAATCGGATTCGGTTAGGGAGGATGCCTGATGCGCATCGGGATGGCGCTCAGCTACTCGGGCGGTTTCAAGGAGACCGTCGAGGAGCTGGCCGACTACGAGAAGGCCGGTCTCGACATCGTCTATATCGCGGAGGCCTACAGCTTCGACGCGGTGAGCCAGATGGGCTACATCGCCGCCAGGACCGAGCGGCTGGAGATCGCCTCCGGCATCCTCAACATCTACTCGCGCACGCCGACGGCGATGGCGCAGACCGCCGCCGGCCTGGACTACGTCTCCGACGGCCGGTTCACGCTCGGCATCGGCGCGTCCGGGCCGCAGGTCATCGAGGGCTTCCACGGCGTCCCCTACACCGCGCCGCTCGGCCGCACCCGCGAGGTCATCGAGATCTGCCGCAAGGTCTGGCGGCGCGAGCGGCTCCAGTACGAGGGCAGGCACTACACGCTGCCGCTGCCCGCCGACCAGGGCACCGGCCTCGGCAAGCCGCTGAAGCTCATCAACCACCCGGTGCGCGCCGACATCCCGATCCTGGTCGCCGCGATCGGCCCGAAGAACGTCGAGCAGACCGCCGAGATCGCCAACGGCTGGGAGCCGATCTTCTACATGCCGGAGAAGGCCGCGGACGTGTGGGGCGCCTCCCTCGCCGCGGGCAAGGCCCGCCGCGACCCCGCGCTCGGCGAGCTGGACGTGGTCGGCCAGGCCGCGCTCGCCATCGGCGACGACGTGCGGGGCTACCTGGAGTTCGGCCGCCCGATGGCGGCGCTCTACATCGGCGGCATGGGAGCCAAGGGCAAGAACTTCTACAACGACCTCGCCCGCCGGTACGGCTTCGAGAAGGAGGCCGAGGAGATCCAGGACCTGTACCTGGACGGCAAGAAGGACGAGGCCGCCGCGAAGGTCCCGCAGGAGCTGCTGGAGAAGATGTCCCTCATCGGCTCCGAGGGGCACGTCCGCGAGCGGCTCGCCGCGATGAAGGAGTCCGGGATCACGACGCTGAACGTGTCCCCGATCGCCGGCGACCACAAGGGCCGGCTCGCCCTGATCGAGAAGGTCAAGGAGATGGCCGCCGAGGTGTGAGCGGCGGGGTGTGAGCGGCGGGGCGGGCCGGCACCGGCCCGCCCCCGCGCCGTCACAGCGCCGCGTGGACCTCCCTGGCGACGCGCTCGCCGGAGCGGACCGCGCCGTCCATGTAGCCCGTCCAGTAGTCGGACGTCTCGGTGCCCGCCCAGTGGATCCGGCCGCACGGGGCGCGCAGCGCCGGGCCGAACGCGGTCAGCGCGCCGGGCGGCGCGATGCCGACCGGGCCGCCGCCGCTCCACATCTCGTTGTCCCAGCGCTGGAACGCCGTGATCCGCGGGCTCGCGGCCTTGTCACCGAACAGCGTGGTGAACGACGCGAGCCCCGCCGCCCGGACCTCGTCGGCGGACGCGCCGTCCAGCCTGCGGATGTTCGCCTGGTTCATGAAGCCCATCAGGATGCCGCGCGACCCGTCCGGCGGGCTGTTGTCGAAGGTCGCGTCGATGGCGCCGCTGTCGGCGACGGCCTGCCCGGTGAGGCCGTCCGCCCGCCAGAACGGCGTGTCGTAGACGCCGACGAACTTGGCGATCGACCCCATCGGGTAGCGCTGCATGAGCTGCGCCCTGCTCGCGGGCAGCCCCGGCGAGTAGTCGATCCTCCCGGCGATCGCGGGTGACATCGCGACGACGACCCGCTTCGCCGACACCGTGATCCCGTCCGCGGTGACGGTGACGCCGTCCGCGCCGGTCGCGATCGACCGCACCGGCGCGTTGTAGCGGACGATGTCGCCGAGCTTCGCCGCCAGCCGGACCGGCACCTCCTGCGACCCGCCGACGAACCGCGACTCCTGCGCGCCGTCCTTGGTGTTGATCAGCCGGTCGACCGTCCCGGGGGTGCTCTCGTTGCCCGCCGAGGCCGCGTAGTTCAGCAGGTACAGCAGCGAGATCTCCTGCGAGCGCATCGACAGCGTCGAGGAGGCGAACGCGTCCATCAGGAACCGGGCGCCGCTGCTCAGCGAGTTGGACCGCGACCAGGTGTAGAAGGTCTGCGCGTCCCACTCCTCGGCCCTCGCCGCCTTCCACGGCTCGCCGACCGGGATGTCCTTGATCATGCCGCCGAGCTTGAGCAGCGCCAGCTCCAGGTCGATCACGCCCCAGTCCGGCGGGACCGCGCCGAGCAGGCCGTCGGTGGCGTACAGGGACCGCTTGCCGTCGCGGTAGTAGACGTTCTTGCCCTCGTTGTAGGTCTTGAAGGTCGCGACGCCCATGTCCTTGGCCAGCGCGGCGATGCGGTCCTGCGTCGGGCCGATGAACTCGGCGCCGCCCTCGCTGGTGGTGCCGTCGCCGAGCGGCAGCCCGTACACGCGCCCGCCGGGGCGCTCGCGGGCCTCCAGGACGAGCACGGACCGGCCGGCGGCGGCCAGGTCGCGCGCGGCGGTGAGACCGGACAGGCCGGCCCCGACGATCACCACGTCGGTGCTGACGGGCGCGGTGCGGGCGGCGGCGGACGGCGCCGCGGCGGCGGAGGCGACGGCGCCGGCCGCGGTGAGCGCGCCCGTGCCGAGCAGTCTGCGGCGGCTGACTCGGGTCAAGGGGATCCCTCCTGGGGGAAGACCAGAAGCGGGGGACGGAAGATCACACGGCAGCTCACGCTAGGCCGGACCTCGACCCGAAGTCGAGGGTTCTTCATGTTTCGTGACCGCGTCGAGACGGCCTCCCGGCGATCATCTAGAGTCCTGGCCATGGGGGAGACGCACATCGCGCGGCGCCGCCGGCTCGCCGCGCTCGCCGCCGACCGCGGCCTGGCCGCCGCGCTGGTGACCCGGCTCGTCAACGTCCGCTACCTGACCGGCCTCGACAGCTCGCGCGCGGCGCTGCTCGTCCCGGCGGACGGCGCGGCCGTCCTCGCGACCGACGTCCGGTACGCCGGCATGGCCGCCGAGGTCTGCCCGGACCTGCCGGTCGTCGTCGACCGGCAGGTCGCCGCCGCGCTGATCAAGCGGGCCGCCGCGGACGGCCACGGCCGGCTCGGCTTCGAGGCCCACGACATCACCGTCGAGCAGCACACCGCCCTCCGCGAGGAGGCCGGCAAGCTCGACTCGCCGGTCGAACTCGCGCCGCTCGGCCACCTCGTCGAGGAACTGCGCATGGTCAAGGACGAGGAGGAGATCGGCCTCCTGCGCGAGGCGTGCGCCATCACCGACCGCGCCTTCGAGGCCGTCCTCCCCGAGATCCGCGCCGGCGTCACCGAGCGGGCCGTCGCGATCGCCCTCGAACGGGCCATGGTCGACCTCGGCGCCGAGCGCCCCGCGTTCGAGTCGATCATCGCGTCCGGGCCGAACGGCGCCGTCCCGCACCACCACCCCGGCGGCCGCGAACTCCAGGCCGGCGACCTCGTCACCATGGACTTCGGCGCCCTCTACGGCGGCTACCACGCCGACATGACCCGCACCGTCGCGATCGGCGAGCCCGCCGGCTGGCAGCGCGACCTCTACGACCTCGTCCATCAGGCGCAGCGGGCCGGGATCGCCGCCGCCGCACCCGGCGCGGACACCAAGGACGTCGACGCCGCCGCCCGCCAGATCATCGCGGACGCGGGCCACGGCGAGGCGTTCGGCCACGGCCTCGGGCACGGCGTCGGCCTGGAGATCCACGAAGCGCCGCTCATGGGGTACGACCAAACCGGTAAACTGCTGGACCGGGTTCCGATCACCGCGGAGCCGGGGGTCTACCTCGCGGGCCGGGGCGGGGTCCGCATCGAGGACACGTTGGTGGTCCGGGCGGACGGCCCCGAGCTCCTCACCACAACGACGAAGGACCTGCTCGTCCTGTAGGCGCGCGGGTCCGCGACCGGGAGAAACAGCCAGTGGCGACGACGAACGACCTGAAGAACGGCATGACGCTGAACCTCGACGGCCAGCTCTGGACCGTCCTGGAGTTCCAGCACGTCAAGCCAGGCAAGGGCGGCGCGTTCGTCCGCACCAAGCTCAAGAACGTGCTGTCCGGGAAGGTCGTCGACAAGACCTTCAACGCCGGCACCAAGGTCGAGGTGGCGAGCGTCGACAAGCGGGAGATGCAGTACCTCTACCGCGAGGGCGAGGACTTCGTCTTCATGGACACCGAGACCTACGACCAGCCGCACATCCCCGCGGCCGTCGTCGGCACCGCCGCGGACTACCTGCTCCCCGAGCAGAACGCCGTGATCGCCTTCAACAACGAGAACCCGCTCTACGTCGAGCTGCCCGCCGCCGTCGTGCTGCAGATCACCGAGACCGAGCCCGGCCTGCAGGGAGACCGCTCCACCGGCGGCAGCAAGCCCGCCACCCTGGAGACCGGCGCCCAGATCCAGGTCCCGCTGTTCATCACCACCGGCGAGAAGGTCAAGGTCGACACCCGCTCCGGCGAGTACCTCGGCCGCGCCTGAGATGGCGGCACGCACCAAGGCGCGCAAACTCGCCCTGGACATCCTGTTCGCCGCGGAGCTGCGCGAAGAGGAGCCCACGGCCGTCCTCGCCGGCCGCGGCCGCCCCAACCAGGACGAACTGGCCGAATACCCGCACGCCGTCCGCCTCATCAAGGGCGTCCAGGAGCACCGCGACCGCATCGACGACCTCATCGCCACCTACGCCACCGGCTGGACCCTGGAACGCATGCCCGCCGTCGACCGCAACATCCTCCGGATGGGCGCCTACGAACTCCTCTGGGTCGACGACGTCCCCGACGGCGTAGCGGTCAGCGAGGCCGTGGGCCTGGCCACCGAACTCTCCACCGACGAATCCCCCCGCTTCGTCAACGGCCTCCTCTCCCGCCTGCAACACCTGAAGCCCTCGCTGAGTTTGTAACCCAGGGGGGCGACCCCCTGGAACCCCCGCCCGGTCGGCGGGCCGTTTCCCCGATCCGCTGGCGCGTCTCGGTGAAACAGCCCGCCGACCGTCGGGTCGGGCGACCTCCGGGCGCTGGGCGCCCTCCGGCCGCCCGACCCGTGAGTGGTGGCTGGGCTTCGAACCTGGGGGTGTCGCTTTGCATGAACCGTGACTGGGGGCACGGGCAGGCACGCGGAGTGAGCGCTAGCGAGCGCAGCGGGCATGCCCGTCGAGCCGGGCGACCGCAGCGACACGACACCGGCCCGCACGGTCACGACGACGGAAACCGTGGCGTGAGGATCGACCGGCTCGCAACGGGGGTTCCAAGGGGTCGCCCCCCTGGGCAAACACAGCACGGGCAGGCACGCGGAGTGAGCGCTAGCGAGCGCAGCGGGCATGCCCGTCGAGCCGGGCGACCGCAGCGACACGACACCGGCCCGCACGGTCACAGCGACGGAAACCGTGGCGTGAGGATCGACCGGCTCGCAACGGGGGTTCCAAGGGGTCGCCCCCCTGGGCAAACACAGCACGGGCAGGCACGCGGAGTGAGCGCTAGCGAGCGCAGCGGGCATGCCCGTCGAGCCGGGCGACCGCAGCGACACGACACCGGCCCGCACGGTCACAGCGACGGAAACCGTGGCGTGAGGATCGACCGGCTCGCAACGGGGGTTCCAGGGGGTCGCCCCCCTGGGCAAATACAGCCTAGGCTGGGGCGGGATGAGTGACGTTAGGGGAGTGGTCGTGACCGGCCGGCAGCAGAAGCGGGTGCGGGGCGGCAGTCGGGTGCGCAGTGCGGTGCTGTGGGAGGCCCTGCGCGCCGTTCTCGGCCGCATCACCCCTGAGGCCGGGCCGCGCGACGTGGTGGACGTCGGCGGTGGCACCGGCGGGTTCGCGGTGCCGCTCGCCGAGCTGGGGCACCGGGTCACGGTGGTCGACGCCAACCCGGACGCGCTCGCCGCGCTGGAGCGCCGCGCCGCCGAGTCCGGGGTGCGGGTCCGCGCGGTGCAGGGCGACGCCGTCGACCTGCCCGACCTGCTGGGCCCGGACGCCGCCGACCTCGTGCTGTGCCACAGCGTCCTGGAGTACGTCGACGACCCCGGCGCGGCGATGGCGGCCCTCACCGGCGCCGTCCGGCCGGGCGGTTCCGTCAGCGTGCTCGTCGCCGGGCAGGTCGCCGCGGCGCTGCACCGCGCCGTGGCCGGGCACTTCGACGACGCGCGGCGGGTGCTGACCGACCCCGCCGGGCGCTGGGGCGATGGCGACCGGATGCCGCGCCGCTTCACCCGCGAGACGCTGTCGGCGCTGGTGCGGGGCGCGGGCCTGCGGGTCGCCGAGCTGCACGGTGTCCGCATCTTCGCCGACCTGGTGCCGAGCGGCCTGCTGGACGGCGACTCCGACTCCGCCGACGCGCTGATCGCGCTGGAGTCGGTCGCGGCCGTCCACCCGGTCCTGCGGGACCTCGCCACCCAGCTGCACCTGGTGGCCGACAAGCCGGCCGGCTAGCCGTGAGCCGCAAGCAGCAGCTGCACCGGCCCGGGCCGCAGCCGGGCCCGCCCGCCGACGACACCGGCTGCCACATCCTGCACGTCGACATGGACGCGTTCTTCGTCAGCGTCGAGCTGCTCGAACGGCCCGAGCTGCGCGGGCGTCCGGTGATCGTGGGCGGCGCCGGGCCGCGCGGCGTGGTGTCCGCGGCGTCCTATGAGGCCCGCGCCTTCGGGGTGCACTCGGCGATGCCGATGACGCGCGCGCGGCGGCTGTGCCCGCAGGCGGTCGTGCTGCCGGTGAGCCACGGCAAGTACTCCCGCGTCTCCGCCGCCGTGTTCGAGATCTTCCGCTCGGTCACCCCGCTGGTGGAGGGCCTGTCGCTGGACGAGGCGTTCCTCGACGTGGCGGGCGCCCGGCGGCGGCTCGGCCGGCCCGCGCGGATCGCGCAGGTCATCCGCGAGCAGGTGCGCGACCAGCAGGGGATCACCTGCTCGGTCGGCGTCGCGAGCACGAAGTTCATCGCCAAGCTCGCCTCGACCCGGTGCAAACCGGACGGCCTGCTCGTCGTCCCCGCGGACGGCGCCGTCGACTTCCTGCACCCGCTGCCCGTCGCGTCCCTGTGGGGCGTCGGGGAGCGGACGGAGCAGACGCTCGTCCGGCTGGGCCTGCGGACGGTCGGGCAGCTCGCCCAGGTGCCGCTCCCCACGCTCCAGCGCGAGCTCGGCACCGCGCTCGGCGCGCACCTGCACGAGCTGGCCTGGGGCCGCGACGCGCGCGAGGTCGTCCCGGAGACGCCCGACAAGAGCATCGGCGCGGAGGAGACGTTCGACACCGACGTCGACGACCCGGAGGTCATCCGCCGGACGCTGCTGCGGCTGGCGGAGAAGACCGGCGAGCGGCTGCGCGCCGGCGGGAACGCGGGCCGGACGGTCAGCGTCAAACTGCGGATGGCGAGCTTCAAGACGATCACCCGGGCGCGGACGCTGAGCGAGCCGACCGACCTCGCCCGTGTGATCTATGTCACAGCATGCGAGCTGTACGAGGCGGCCGGGCTGGAACGGGTACGACTCCGACTGGTCGGCGTCCGGGTGGAGAACCTGGGCCCGGCCGGCGAGGCCCCCCGTCAGCTCGCCTTCGACGAGCCGGAACGCGGTTGGCGTGAGGCCGAGCGAGCCATGGACCAGGTCGCGCACCGGTTCGGCCGCGGCGCGGTCCGCCCCGCCGCGCTGGTGCGGCGCGCGGCGGACGGTGACGGACGGGACGGCAGGGACGGAAGACAATGAAAGAAGGCGGTGGGGTGACCGGCACCGGGCCCTCGGCGGGCCGTTCGCTTTCGTACGCTCGACAGTGCTCGTATTCTGGGCATATCACCGTTGACGTTCGCGTCCCGCATCGGATACCCCGTCGCGGAGCTGTCGTTGGGAGGTGCCGTGCCGCTCTCTGAGCACGAGCAGCGCATGCTCGAACAGATCGAATCGGCTCTGTACGCCGAGGATCCGAAGTTCGCTCACGCGGTTCGCTCGACCAACCCCCAGGTCCACTACAAGCGCCGGATCGTGAAGGCCGCCCTCGGCTTCGTCGTGGGCGTCTGCGCGCTGATGGCCGGCCTCGTGATCAACGAGGGCACGGTCACCATCGCGATCAGCGTGACGGGTTTCCTGCTGATGGTGGTCTGCTGCGTCTGGGCGCTGACGAGCTGGAAGCGCATGACGGGCATCGGCAACGAGCCCGCCCGCCCCGGCGGCGGCCGCGCCGCCCGCCCGGCCAAGGCGGGCTTCATGGAACGCATGGAAGAACGCTGGCGCCGCCGCACCGAGGGCGACTGACCGACGTCCGTAGCGGAGCGGAGGACGGCGGTCAGTCCTGCTCAGGCGGGGGTCTGGGGGTTGTCCCTCAGGAGTGATGCTGTCCGACGTCCGTAGCGGAGCGCTGGTGGAGCGGAGGGCGGCGGTCAGTCCTGCTCAGGCGGGGGTCTGGGGGTTGTCCCTCAGGAGTGACACTGACCGACGTCCGCAGCGGGGTGCTGGCGGAGTGGTGGGCGGCGGCTAGTCCTGCTTGTGCGGGGGCTGGAGGTGCCCCCAGGGAGTGACGCTGGCCGGTCGGTCTCCGTGGTGGAGCTCTAGCGAAGCGGAGAGCGACGGGGCTGCTGACCGGCGTCCGCAGTGTGGGCGGCGGTCAGTTCTGCTTCTGAGTGGGTGGAGTGACCGGCGCCCGTAGGGGATGAGGGTGTCGGTTTCGTTCTGGCTTGGGGGCGCCTCTGGGCGGCGGTCGGTCTTCAAGGGTGGGCGGCCCGGGTGCGTTTACTTGCGGCGGAGGCGGGACGGGAGGTCGTTGAGGCGGGCGGTGACGTCCAGGACGCGGTCTCCGGCGGTGCGGAGGGCCGTGCGTGTCTGCGCCATGGTCGACGGGGGCAGGAGCCGGGCGCGCCAGCGGGTGCGGCGGCCCACGGACGCGGCGAACGCCTCGCGGACGGTGCGGACGTCGGCGCGCAGCCGCTCCGCCGGCTCGGGGGAGCGGGACTGGGAGTAGCGGGCCAATTCCTCCGCGCGGGCGATGCGGGTGAGGGCCTGGGCGCCCGCCGCGTCCAGTTCCAGGAGTTCGCCGAGGCGGCGCGCGGTCGCGCGCGGGGAGTCGCTGGGCCGCCATTCGAGCCCGTGGTCGAGCGCGTCCGCGCGCATCTCCCGCCAGGCGGCGTGGGCCGCGCCCGCCGGGTCGGGGGCGGCCGCCGCCCGCGTCCGGGGGCGGGGCGGGGCGCCGGGCGGCGGCGGTGAGGGCGGCGGGGCCAGTGCGGCCCAGCGGCGGCGCCGGGTGATCATCCGCAGTGCCATGGGGACGCCCATCAGCAGCAGGACGAGCACGGTGCCCGCGAGCCAGGGGACGGCGGTGAAACCGTCCTCCTCGTCGTTCTGCGCGGTGGTGGTGCCGCCGGGGCCCTCGTCGTTGCGGTGCCGGGCGCCCGCGCCGGGCGCCGCGGTGGCCTCGCCGCCGGCGGCGGAGCTGTCCGGCGCCTGCGCGCCCGAGCTGTCGCTCCCGCCGCCGGTGCTGACGGCGGGCTGGCTGTAGGGCGGGGTGACGGCGGTGCCCTGCCCGGCGGCGCCGGCCGGGGTCGGCTCGAACCGCACCCAGCCGGTGCCCTGGAAGTACAGCTCCGGCCAGGCGTGCGCGTCCCGCGACCGGACGACCCATTCGCCCGGCCGGACCTCGCTGCCCGGCGTGTACCCCATCGCGACGCGGGACGGGATGCCGAGGATCCGGGCCAGCAGCGCCATCGACGCGGCGTACTGCTCGCAGTAGCCGCGCTTGCTGCGCAGCAGGAACTCGACGAGGTCGTTGCTGTGCTGCGGCGCCGGCGCGGACAGGTCGTAGGTGTACCCGCCGTCGACGGTGAACCAGCGCTGCAGCCGGACGGCCTGCGCGAGCGCGGTCGACGACCCGGCGGTGACCTGCTCGGCCAGCTGCCTGACCTCCTGCGGGATGTTCTTCGGGACGGCCGTGTAGTGCGCGACGATGTCGTCCGGGTAGCCGGCCGCGGCGGCGAGCTGCCCGCTGGTCGGGTCGGTGCGCAGGCTCTCGACGGTGTAGGCGCGGCCGCCCGCCGAGTCGCGCAGCGAGTAGACCATCAGCGACGAGGCGTGCACCCGCCAGTCGCCCTTGATCGACACGCTGGTCGGCGCGTACGGCACCGGCAGGAACGTCATGTTCCTGACCTCGGGGCGGACCCGCACCTCGGTCGTCACCTTGTGCACCCGGCCCATGGTCAGCCCGGGCGGCGGCGGGAGCGACCGCCCGTGCACCACCTTGTCCTTGCCGCTGCTCTTCAGCGGGCTGTAGGTCCACCGGTCGCCGTCGAACCGGTCCAGGGCGTACAGGCGCAGGTAGTCGGGACCGTCGGGGTCGTCGGTGCGGTAGGTGAGGACGACCGAGTCGTCCAGCCGGGTCAGCTCCCGCTTCAGGCTGACGAGGGGGTCGGGGGTGGTGACGGTGCGGGTGCCGCCGTTCCCGCCGTCGCCGAGGCCGAACATGCCGCGCGGCTCCAGGCCCGGCACCGCGGCCGGCAGCAGCACCGCGACGGCGACCGCGCCGACCGCGATCCGGCGGCCGCTCACCGCCAGCGGCGTCGCGTCGGGAGGCGCCGCCCCCGCGGCCGGAGGCGAGTCGGCGCCGGCGAGCGGGACCTCGCGGGGCCGCCGGTGGGTGGTGACCGTCCGGCCCCACCCGCCGACCTTCTCGCGGGCGTCGGCCATCAGCAGGCCGAGGAAGCCGAGCGCGCCCGCGCCGAACGCCAGCCAGCCGACGCCGTCCTCGCGGACGGCGGCGGGCACGCTGTACATGGCCAGCAGCGGCAGCCCGGCGGGCGCGGTGCGGTGCAGCCGGACGGCGAGCAGGTCGACCAGCGCCGCGACCAGCCCGATGCCGGTGGCGGTCAGCATCGCGATGCCCGGCAGCAGCGGGACCGGCGCCGCGTACCGGTTCGCGGCCTGCCAGCCGCCCCCGGCGAGGTCGCCGAGGTGCCGCAGCGACTCCGGCGACGGCACGAACGCCAGCCACGCCCTGTCGGAGGCGTACACGAGGTTGAGGTACAGCAGCAGCGCGGCCAGCCCGAACACGAGGTTCATCGGCGCGGGCAGCCGCAGCCGCCGCGACAGCATCCCGCCGCCGGCGACCGCGAGCACCGCGCCGAACCCCGCCCAGAACCAGCCGGACTTCTCGAACAGCGGGTAGAGGCCGAGGGAGCCGGCGAGCGTCGCCACCCCGGCCATGGCCGTCATCCGGATCCTCATGCACCGTCCCTGACGAAGTCCTCGCCGGCCTTGCCGGCCGCCGTCCACGCCTGCGCGAGCGCCGCGGCGGTGCGGACGGGCAGCACGCGCCAGCCCGCCGCGCGCA
This sequence comes from Actinomadura sp. NAK00032, assembly GCF_013364275.1. Lineage (NCBI taxonomy): Bacteria > Bacillati > Actinomycetota > Actinomycetes > Streptosporangiales > Thermomonosporaceae > Actinomadura > Actinomadura sp. NAK00032. The sequence goes on from NZ_CP054932.1 coordinate 3,354,698, forward strand.
GCAGCCCCGCCGCCGCGTCCCGGTCGGCGCCGCCCGCCGGCCCGCCGCCGACGAGCACCGCCACGCGCGTGCCCTTGCCGCTGCGCACTTCGGCGACCGAGCGGGCCTCCTCGGCGGTCAGCGCGCCGAACACCGCGACGACCAGGCCCTCGCCCTCCCGGCCGCCGCCGCGCAGCGCGGTCAGCCCCGCCGACAGCGACCCGCCCTTGGACCGGCGCGCCACGGCGAGCGCGTCGAGCAGCAGCCCCTCGAAGGCGCCCTCGGACGGCGCGGCCGGCAGCGCCTCACCGGCGTCGGTGACGTACCGCAGGCTCATCCCGGTGCGGACGAGGTGCACGCCGATCGACGCGGTCGCCGACACGGCCTGCTCGAACGAGCCGCTCAGCCCCTCGCCCCAGTGCGCGGTGCGGCGGGTGTCGAGGAACAGCGTCCCGCTGCTCTGGAAGTGCTGCTCCTCGCGCCGGACCATCAACTCGCCGTGCCGGGCGGTGGACCGCCAGTGCACGCGGCGCAGGTCGTCGCCGTGCCGGTACTCGCGCGGGGCGGCGTCGTCCTCACCGGCGGCGGAGACCGCGCGGGCGACGCTGTCGCCGCCGCCCGTCCAGGCGCCCGACAGCCGGCTGTGCGGCAGCGGGACGATCGCGGGCGTCACGGTGAGGGTGTCGGACAGGCTGAACGAGCGCACCAGCTCCACCATCCCGAACGGGTCGGCGAGCCGGACCGTCAGCGGCCCGACGCGGTAGCGCCCGCGCACGTCCGAGCGGATCCGGTAGCCGAGCTGGCGGGAGCCGTGCGGCTCGATCCGCTCCAGCACGAACCGGGCCCGGCCGCCGAGCGCGTAGGGCACCCGGTCCTCCACCATGAGCAGCCCGCTCGGCAGCCGCGACACGTTCTCCAGCCGCAGGTCGACGCGGGACTCCCGGCCGACCGGCAGCCGCGCCGGCTCCAGCCGCCGCGCGCACGCGAGCCGGTACCGGGTCCGCGACACCGCGAGCATGCACAGCAGCGGCAGCACCAGCACGAGCACCCCGGCCCGCAGCAGGTCGCGCTCGCCGAGGACGACCGCGCACACGATCGCGGTCGCGCCGGCGGCCACGAAGGACCGCCCGCGCGTGGTGAGGCCGGCGAGCGCGCGTCGCACCGGTCACTTCCCGGGGGAGGGCACCGGCAGCCGCTTCACCAGTTCGGCGACGACCTGCTCGGGGCGGCGCCGCTCCACCTGGGCCTCCGGCGTCGGCAGCAGCCGGTGCGCGAGGACGGGGACGGCGAGTTCCTGGACGTCGTCGGGGACGACGTAGTCGCGGTCGTCGAGCGCCGCGTACGCGCGCGCCGCCCGCACCAGGTGCAGCGTCGCCCGGGGGGACGCGCCGAGCCGCAGCTCGGGGTGCTTGCGGGTGGCGGAGACGAGGTCGATCGCGTACTGCCGCACGGCCGGCGCGACGTGCTGGCGCCGCACCACCTCGATGAGGTCGCGGACGTCGGCGGCGTGCGCGACCGGGGCGAGCCGGTCGAGCGGGGACGCCTGGCCGTGCGTGTCGAGCATCTCCAGCTCGGCGGCCGGGTCGGGGTACCCCATCGAGATGCGGGCGGTGAACCGGTCGCGCTGCGCCTCCGGCAGCGGGTAGGTGCCCTCCATCTCCACCGGGTTCTGCGTGGAGATCACCATGAACGGCGGCTCCAGCGCGTAGGTGGTGCCGTCCACCGTGACCTGCCGCTCCTCCATGCACTCCAGCAGCGCCGACTGCGTCTTCGGGGACGCGCGGTTGATCTCGTCGCCGACCACGATGTTGGCGAACACCGGGCCCGGCTTGAACTCGAACTCGCGCAGCTCCTGGTTGTAGGCGCTGACGCCGGTGATGTCGCTGGGCAGCAGGTCCGGGGTGAACTGGACGCGCCGCACCGAGCAGTCGACCGAGCGCGCGAGCGCCTTGGCCAGCATCGTCTTGCCGACCCCGGGGACGTCCTCGATCAGCAGGTGCCCCTCCGCCAGCAGCACCGTGAGCGCGAGCCGCACCACCGAGGGCTTGCCCTCGATGACGGTCTCCACCGCGTCCCGGATCTTGTTCGCGACATGGGCGAGCCCGTCGAGCCCGCGGCCGGCCCCCTCGCCTCCCGAGGCGCGCCGCCGGGCCGGGTGGGAAGCCGGTGGGTCGGTCTCCATGAACGACTCTCCGTGCGTGCCTACTGCCACCAAACCCTCCTCAGCCGTCCCACCCGACAGTACGTCGTCGGAACGCCCGCCGCGATGTTCATGGGGAACGCGAGCCCATTGTGCTGCACGGGGCGGACGGCGCACGCCGCGCGCCGCGCGCCACTTCGCTCCACCACGATCATCCACCGCACGCCGCGGCACCCGGAATCGCGTCACCGGGCGCTCGCGGCCGGTCCGGCGCGCGGTGGGGGCGCCGCTGGGCCCCACCTCGCACCACCCTCTCTGACCTGCGGTTTCGTGCGCGAAATTCGTCCGGGGGAGGTGTTTTTCTTGTTGACGGTGGGGAAGAGTGGAGTAGAGTGGGGCGCCGTGGGGGCGGTAGCACCCCATGCGGCGCGGGAGGTGGGGCCGGTGTTCCTCGGCACCCATTCACCGCGCCTCGACGACAAGGGACGGCTGTTCCTGCCGGCGAAGTACCGCGAGGAGCTGTCGGGGGGATTGGTGATCACGAAGGGCCAGGAACGCTGCCTGTACGTCTTCCCCATGGCGGAGTTCCAGCGGATTACCGAGGCTCTGCGTGCCGCGCCGGTCACGGAGAAGGCGGTCCGGAGCTACAGCCGGGTCTTCTTCGCCAGCGCCTCCGACGAGGTTCCGGACAAGCAGGGCCGCGTCACCATTCCTCCGCCCCTGCGCAAGTACGCGGGGCTCACCCGCGACTGCGCGGTCATCGGCGCGAACACGCGCCTGGAGATCTGGGACGCCCAGGCATGGGAGACCTACCTGGAGCAGGAGGAGGAGACGTTCTCCGACGTCTCGGAGGAGGTGTTGCCAGGGATCCTCTGAGCGAATGACTCGTCGGTCCGTTGACCGGCTATGGCCCACGTTCGGCCAGGTCTCCAGCCGCTCTCCGAGCCAGCTGGCGCAGCTTCCCCGGTGCCAGACGGCGACCCCCCGCGGAAACGCGGTGATCTTCCTCTAGGGCAGCGGATGGGGACCTGGCCGGGCGAGGCCGCCGCCGGGGGCGCGGAACGGTCCGGTCCGGCGATGCCACGCAGTCCGCGAGCGAAGTGGCAGTACAGGGGGGTGAACCATGGACGTGGGCGACCACGCGTCCGAGGAGGCCGGCGTGCCCGCCGGCGACCGGGGGCCCGGCAGCGGCCACGTGCCGGTCATGCTCGGCCGCGTCCTTGAACTCCTCGTCCCCGCCGCCGAGGCGGTGACGGGCCGCGACCCCGTCTACCTGGACGCCACGCTCGGCATGGGCGGCCACGCCGAGGCGATGCTGCGCGCCGTCCCGCGGCTGCGGCTGATCGGCCTCGACCGCGACACCCTCGCGCTGGAGCGCTCCGCGCGCCGGCTCGCCCCGTTCGGCGACCGGGTCGCGCTGGAGCACGCCGTCTACGACGAGATCCCCGCGGTGCTGCGCCGGACCGGCGTGCGCGCGGTGGACGCCGTCCTGTTCGACCTCGGGGTGTCCTCCCCGCAGCTCGACGAGGCCGACCGCGGCTTCGCCTACTCCTACGACGCGCCGCTCGACATGCGGATGGACCGCACCCAGCGCCTCACCGCCGCCGAGGTCGTCAACGGCTACCCGCCCGCCGAGCTCGCCCGCATCCTGCGCGAGTACGGCGAGGAGCGGTTCGCCCAGCGGATCGCCTCGGCGATCGTCCGCGAGCGCGAGCGCGCCCCGCTGGAGTCCACCCGCAGGCTCGCCGACCTCGTCCGCACCGCCATCCCGGCCGCGACCCGCCGCACCGGCGGCAACCCGGCCAAGCGCACCTTCCAGGCGCTGCGCATCGAGGTGAACGGCGAGCTCGACAGCTGGCGCCGGGCGCTGCCCGCCGCACTGGACGCGCTCCCGGTCGGGGGCCGGGTCGCCGTCCTGTCCTACCACTCCCTCGAGGACCGCATCACCAAGCAGGTCCTCGCCGCCCAGGCGGCCGACACCACCCCGCCGGACCTGCCCGTCCCGCTGCCCGAGCACGAGCCGAGGTTCCGGCTCCTGACGCGCGGGGCCGAGCTGCCGTCCGACGCGGAGACCACGACCAACCCACGGGCCGGATCGGTGCGGATGCGCGCCGCGGAGCGGGTCCGGGAGGCGACATGACGACGACGAGCAGGCGCCCGCCGACCAAGGCGCCCAAGAAGAAGAGGACGGCGGCGCCGGCGCCCGCGGCGCGGGGCGCGACGGCGACGGCCGCGAAGGCCGCGCCCAAGGCCCCGCCGAAGGCTCCCGCCAAGCCCGCGCCGAAGACTCCCGCCAAGGCTCCGGCCAAGACCGCGGGCACGGGCAGCGGCAAGGGCACGGCCGCCGCGCCCGCGAAGGCGGCGGGCGGCAAGAAGGCGAAGGCGGCGGCCCGGTCCCGCCCGGCCGCGGCCGGGCGGGCCGCGCCGCGCGCGCCGTTCGTGCTGCTCATCATCGGGCTGCTCGGCGGCGCGCTGGTGAGCCTGCTGCTGCTCAACACCGTCCTCGCCGAGGACGCGTTCACCCTGACGCGGCTCCAGCAGAGCAACAAGCAGCTGGAGCAGCAGCGCCAGGCCTACGAGGAGGAGATCGCCCGCGAGGGCTCCCCGGCGGGGCTGGCGCGCAAGGCCGAGGCGCTCGGCATGAAGGAGGCCGAGGACCCGGCCTTCTTCGACGCCGACACCGGCCGGCCCGGCGCCGGGAAGATCCGGCCCGTCCCGCAGGCGGCCGCCGCGTCCGCGGGCGCCGCGGGCGTGCTCGGCGTCCCCGGCACCGTGGTGCCCGGCGACGGCGTGCGGCCGCCGGCCGGCAGCGGCGCGCGGGCCGGGAACGGGACGCCGTGACGCGGCGCGGCAGCGGGGAGCGGGGGACGAGATGACGAAACGGCCGGGACCCGGGGCCGCCGGCCCTCCGCCCGGCCGGCGGCGCGGGCCGGACGGCAGGGCCCCCCGGGGCTCGGCCGGGCGGGACGACAAGAGCGGCCCGGGCGCGGCGCGCGCGTCCGGGCCTCCGGCCGGCGGCAATCCGCGCGCCCCCGGCGTGCGGGCCGACGGCGCGGGGCGGCCGGGCGGCAAGGGCGGCGCGCCCCGCCGTCCCGCGCGCGGCGGGACGGGCTCGGCCCCCCGCCGGGAGTCGCCGCGCAAGTCCGGAGAGACACCGCGCAAGTCCGGAGAGACGAGGACGGGCGACCGCAAGGCCCCTTCCAGCAAGGCGCCGGACCGCAAGGCGCCCGGCAGTAAGGCGTCCAGTGGCAAGTCTGCCGCCGGCAAGGCGCCCGATCGCAAGGCCCCCGGCCGGAAGGCCGCCGACCGCAAGGCGGCTTCGCGCACGGAGCCGCCGAAGGCCGCGTCCACCGGCAGGCCCGCGCGCAAGAAGGCGCCCGCGGGCACCGCGCCCGGCAAGAGCGCCGCGCGCGCCGGCGGCGGCCCGCGCGGGCCGCGCCCCGGCGGCTCCGGGCCGCGCCCGCCGGGCCGGGGGCCGCGCGCCCGCGTGCCGTTCAACCGCCGCGACCCGATGAAGCGGCTCAACGTCGGCCTGCTCGCCGTCGCGTTCCTGCTGTCGCTGTTCGCCGGGCGCCTCGTCCAGCTGCAGACGATCGAGTCCGGCAAGTACACCGCCGAGGCGATGCGCCAGCGGATGCAGGAGATCGAGCTGCCCGCCGTCCGCGGCGACATCACCGACGCCCAGGGCCACCCCCTCGCCATGACGGTGGAGGCGCGCGCCATCTACGCCGACCCGTCGCTGATCGAGGACGACCGGCGGCAGGCGGTGGTGAACGCGCTCGCGCCGACGCTCGGCCTGAACCCCGCGACGCTGATGAAGCAGGTCAGCAAGCCCGACACCCGGTTCGTGTACCTGGCGCACGGGGTCCGCCCCGACCAGGCCCGGCTCATCACCTCCTGGGACCTCCCCGGAATCGGAACTCTTCCGGAATACCGCCGCGAATACCCCAACGACTCGCTCGCCGCGAGCGTCATAGGGTTCGTGAACGACACGGGCAAGGGCGCCGCCGGCCTGGAGAGCTCCATGAACGACGTGCTCGCCGGCCGCGCGGGCTGGCAGCGGGTGGAGATCAGCCTGGAGGGCCAGCACATCCCCATGGGCGAGGACCAGAAGCGCCCCTCCGTGCCCGGCCGCGGCGTCCGCCTCACGCTCCAGCGCGACCTGCAGTTCAAGGCGCAGGAGGCCATCGAGAAGCAGGTCAAGGCGACCAGGGCCGAGAGCGGCAGCGTCGTCGTGATGGACCCGCGCACCGGGAAGATGCTCGCGATGGCGTCGGCGCCCGGCTTCGACCCGAACGAATACGGCGAGTCCGACCGGTCCCGGTGGGGCAGCCCGCTCGTCCAGGACGCCTACGAGCCCGGCAGCACCGGCAAGGTCATCACGGCCGCCGCCGTCATGGAGCACGGCGGCGTCACCAAGACCACGCCCTACACCGTGCCCGACAAGATCCAGAAGTACGACGTCGAGTTCCACGACTCGCACCCGCACCCGCCGGAGCGGCTCACCTTCGCCGGGGTGCTGGCCAAGTCCAGCAACGTCGGCACCATCATGGCCAGCGAGAGCATCAGCCCCCAGCAGCTCTACGGGACGCTCCGCGACTTCGGGTTCGGGCAGCGGACCGGCCTGCCGCTGCCCGGCGAGACGTCCGGCCTGCTGCCGCCGCCCGCCAAGTGGTCGGGCACCGACCGGTACTCGATCGCGTTCGGGCAGACGGCGTCGGTGAACGCGGTGCAGATGGCGAGCGTGTACGCGACCATCGCCAACGGCGGCGTCCGGGTCGCGCCCACCCTGGTCGAGGGCACGGTCGGCGAGGACGACGCGTTCACGCCCGCCCCGGCGCCCGCGCGCAAGCAGGTCATCAGCGCCAAGACGGCCCGTGACATCAGCGACATGCTGGAGGGCGTCACCACCGACGAGGGCACCGCCCCCAAGGCCCAGATCCCGGGCTACCGCGTCGCCGGCAAGACCGGGACGGCCGAGAACGTCAACCCGCGCTGCGGCTGCTACAAGGGCGGCGGCTACACCGCGTCCTTCGCGGGATTCGCCCCGGCGGACGACCCGCGGCTCGTCGTGCAGGTCGTCCTGCGGAACCCGCAGCGCGGCAGCCACTATGGTGGCGTTGCGGCCGCTCCGGTCTTCAAGGACGTGATGAGCTTCGCGCTGCAGTCCGAGAAGATCCCGCCGACGGGGAGCCGACCGCCGATCATCCAGATCCACGCCCGAGACTGAGCGCAGCGAGTACCCTCCTCGCCTGTGAGTCCACCACCCGTGTCCCACCAGTCCCGTTCCGCGAGCACCGAAAGAACAGCCATGCGTCCGACCACCAATCCGGCCCGTCCGCTGAGCGGGCTCGCGGAGCTCCTCGGGATCGAAGGGGACGGACGGGACGGCACGTCGGTCACGGGCATCACGCACGACTCGCGGGCGGTGCGCCCCGGCGACGTCTACGCGGCGCTGCCCGGCGCCCGCGCGCACGGCGCCCAGTTCGCCGGGCAGGCCGCCGACGCGGGCGCGGCCGCGGTCCTCACCGACCCGGCCGGGTACGACCGGGCGGCGGCGTCGGGCCTGCCGGTCCTGGTGGTCGCCGACGTCCGCGCGCGGCTCGGCGAGGCCGCCGCCTGGGTCTACGGCGAGCCGGGGCGCGACATCACGCTCATCGGCGTCACCGGCACCAGCGGCAAGACCACCACCGTGTTCCTGGTGGACGCGGGCCTGCGCGCCGCCGGGATCGAGACGGGCCTGGTCGGCGGCGTCGAGATCCGGGTGGGCGGCGAGGTGGTGCCGAGCGCGCTGACGACGCCGGAGTCGACCGACCTGCACGCGCTGCTGGCGATGATGCGCGAGCGCGGCGTCGGCGCCGCCGCGATGGAGGTGTCCAGCCACGCGCTCGTGCAGGGCCGTGTCGGCGGCGCCCGCTACGAGGTCGCGGTGTTCACGAACCTCTCCCAGGACCACCTCGACTACCACCCGACCATGCAGGACTACTTCCTGGCGAAGGCGCGGCTGTTCACGCCCGAGTACTCCCGCGTCGGCGTGGTCAACCTCGACGACCACTACGGCCGGGAGCTGCTGGAGATCGCCGCGGTGCCGACGACGACGTTCTCCCCGTCCGGGGACCCGGCGGCCGACTGGCGCGCCGAGGACGTGCGCGTCGGCGCCGACGGCAGCGTGTTCCGCGTCGTCGGGCCGGGCGGCGTCGAGGCGGACGCGCAGGTCCGGCTTGCCGGGCCGTTCAACGTCGCCAACGCGCTCGCCGCGATCGTGGCGCTGGTCGAGGCCGGCATCACGCTGCAGGCGGCCGTCCGCGGCGTCGGCGCGCTGCCCGGCGTCCCCGGCCGGCTGGAGCGCGTCGACGAGGGCCAGGACTTCGTCACCCTCGTCGACTACTCGCACAAGCCGGGCGCGGTCGAGGCCGTGCTGACCGCGTTGCGGCCCGTCACCGAGGGCGAGCTCACGGTGGTGCTCGGCTGCGGCGGCGACCGCGACCGCGGCAAGCGGCCGCTCATGGGGGAGGCCGCCGCGCGGCTGGCCGACATGGCGTATTTCACCAACGACAACCCGCGGTCCGAAGATCCACTGGCCATCCTCGCCGCTATGGTCGAGGGCGGGCTCAAGGTGCCCCAGCCCGAGCGCGCGCACATCGTCGTGGAGCCCGACCGCGCCGCCGCGATCGGGCTGGCCGTCGGCCGGGCCCGCCGCGGCGACGTCGTCGTCGTCGCGGGCAAGGGCCACGAGCAGGGGCAGAGCGTGGCGGGCGAGACCCATCCGTTCGACGACCGCGAGGTCGTCCGCGCGGCGCTGCGGCGCCGGAGACAAGGGACTAGAGGGGACGGGACGCAGGCGTGATCCCACTTCCGCTGGCGACGATCGCGGAGATCACGGGAGGCGCCCTTCACGGGCCGCCGGACGTCGTGGTGAGCGGTCCCGTGGTCATCGACTCCCGCGCCGTGGAGCCCGGGGCGCTGTTCGCGGCGTTCAAGGGCGAGCGCGCGGACGGGCACGACTTCGCCGCCGGGGCGCTGGCCGCCGGGGCCGCCGCGGTGCTGGCGCAGCGCCCGGTCGAGGGGCCGTGCGTGGTCGCCCCCGACGTCCAGGAGGCGCTCGGGCGGCTGGCCGGGGGCGTGCTGGAGCGGCTCCCGGACCTCACGGTCATCGCGGTGACCGGCTCGGCCGGCAAGACCTCCACCAAGGACCTCATCGCGCAGGTGGTGGGCCGCGCCGGCCCGACGGTGCACCCGCCCGGCTCGTTCAACAACGAGATCGGGCTGCCGCTGACCGCGCTGCGCGCCGACGCCGGCACCCGCCACCTCGTCCTGGAGATGGGCGCCCGCGGCATCGGCCATATCGCCTACCTGACCGGGATCGCGCGGCCCGACGTCGGGGTGGTGCTGAACGTCGGCACCGCGCACGTCGGGGAGTTCGGCGGCCGGGAGAACATCGCCCGCGCCAAGGGCGAGATCGTCGAGGCGGTGCCGCCGGGCGGGACGGCCGTGCTGAACGCCGACGACCCGCTGGTCGCCGCGATGGCGTCCCGCACCCGGGGCGAGGTCGTCACGTTCGGCCGCGGCCCGGACGCGGTCGTCCGCGCGACCGGCGAGACGCTCGACGAGCAGGGCCGCGCCCGGTTCACCCTCGTCACCCCGGAGGGGGCGGCGCCGGTCGCGCTGCGCCTGCACGGGTCGCACGCCGTCCCGAACGCGCTCGCCGCGGCCGCCGCCGCGCGCGCCGCCGGGCTGGCGCCGGACGCGGTCGCCGAGGCGCTGTCGGCAGCGGTGCCGGTCAGCCGGTGGCGGATGGAGGTCACCGAGCGGCCCGACGGGGTGACCGTGGTGAACGACGCCTACAACGCCAACCCCGACTCGACGCTCGCCGCGCTCGACGTGCTGGTCCACATGGCCCGCGGGCGGCGCGCCTTCGCGGTGCTGGGGGAGATGGCCGAACTCGGCGCCTCCTCCGTGGCGGAACATGCCAAGATCGGGCAGCATGTCGCGCGCAGCGGGATCGCCGGGCTCGTGGTGGTCGGCGCGAATGCGGCGGCGATGGCCGAAGGGGCCGGGCAGGTGGCCTCATGGACGGGAGAGTGCGTACAGGTGGATGACGTCGGCGCGGCGGTGGCCGCGCTCAGCGAGCGGCTCGCGCCGCGGGACGTCGTGCTGGTGAAGGGCTCGCGCGTGGCCGGGCTGGAACGGGTGGCCGAGGCGCTGCTGGCGGAGGCCGCCCGATGACCAACATCATCATCGCCGCGGGGATCGCGCTGGTCTTCGTGGTGGTCGGCACGCCGGTGTGGATCCGGATCGTCAACCGGCTCGGCTACGGACAGATGATCCGCGACGAGGGCCCCGAGGCGCACCTCAAGAAGCGCGGCACCCCCACGATGGGCGGGGCGGTCTTCATCGTCGGCGCGCTCGTCGGCTACGCCGCGGCGCACCTGGTCACCGGCGAGGAGCCGACGATCTCCGGCGTGCTCGTGCTGTTCCTGATGACGGGCCTCGGGCTCGTCGGCTTCGTCGACGACTACATCAAGGTGTTCAAGCAGCGCAGCCTCGGCCTGCGCAGCGGCGCCAAGATGGTCGGGATCATCCTCGTCGGCGTCGTGTTCGCCGTCGGGTCGCTGAACTTCCCCAACGGCTACGACGTCACCCCCGCCGACCCCCACCTGTCCTTCCTGCGCGACTTCGGCCCCTCGATCGGCCCGTACCTGTTCGTGCTGTGGGCGCTGCTGCTCATCGCGGCGATGTCCAACGGCGTGAACCTCACCGACGGGCTGGACGGCCTCGCCGCGGGCCCGGCCGGCATGGTGCTGGCCGCCTACGTGATCATCGGCAACTGGCAGCTGCGCAACAGCTGCGCCGCCGCCCTCGCCCCCAACTGCTACAGCGTCCGCGACCCCCTCGACCTCGCGGTGGTCGCCGCGGCCGTGCTCGGCGGCGTGTTCGGTTTCCTGTGGTGGAACGCCCCGCCCGCGAAGATCTTCATGGGCGACACCGGCTCGCTGGCGCTCGGCGGCGTGCTGGTCGGCCTCGCGATCCTCACCCGCACCCAGTTCCTGCTCGCGATCCTCTGCGGCCTCATCGTGATGATCACGCTGTCGGTGATGATCCAGGTCGGCGGGTTCAAGATGACCGGGAAACGGGTGTTCAAGATGGCCCCGCTGCAGCACCACTTCGAGCTGTCCGGCTGGGCCGAGACCACGATCGTCGTGCGCTTCTGGCTGATGTCCGCACTGTTCACCGCGGCCGGGCTCGGCCTGTTCTACCTGGAATGGATGCCGAAGAAGTGAACCAGCCCTGGGACGGCCTGCCGGTGTGCGTGGCCGGGCTCGGCGTGTCCGGCCGCGCCGCCGCGCGCGTCCTCGCCGGCCGCGGCGCCCGCGTCACGATCGTGGACGCCCGCGACGGCGACGAACAGCGCGGCCACGCCGCCGAGCTGGCGGCCCGCGGGGTCGCCGTGCGGCTCGGCGACGGCGAGCGCCTTCCCGAGGGCACCGAACTGGTCGTGACCTCGCCCGGCTGGCGGCCGGACGTGCCGCTGCTCGCCGCGGCCGCCGCCGCGGGCATCGAGATCATCGGCGAGGTGGAGCTGGCCTGGCGGCTGCGCGGGCCGGACGCCGCGCCGTGGCTGGCCATCACCGGGACGGACGGCAAGACCACCGTCGTCCGCATGCTGGCCTGCATGCTCACCGCCGCCGGGCACAAGGCCCTCGCGGTCGGCAACGTGGGCACCCCGATCGTGGAGGCCATAGGGGGTTCCGGGGGGTCTGGGGGGTCGCCCCCCCAGGAAGAGCACAGCGAGCCGTACGACGTTCTCGCGGTGGAGCTGTCGAGCTACCAGCTGCACTGGTCCAGCTCGCTCGCGCCGGAGGCGGCCGTCGTGCTGAACGTCGCCCCCGACCACCTCGACTGGCACGGCACCATGGACGCCTACGTCGGCGCCAAGGGCAAGATCTACGCGCCGGGCACCGTCGCGGTCTACAACGCCGACGACGACACCTCCGCGGCGCTCGCCGAACGCGCCGAGGGCGTCCGCGGCCGGGTCGGGTTCACCCTCCGGGTGCCGCGCCCCGGCGAGCTCGGCGTCGTCGAGGACCTCCTGGTCGACCGGGCCCTCACCGACGACCCCGCGCACCACGCCGCCGAGCTGGCCGCGCTGGAGGACGTCCGCCCGTACGCGCCGCACAACGTCGCGAACGCGCTGGCCGCCGCCGCGCTGGCGCGCGCGTTCGGGGTGCCGCCGGAGGCGGTCCGCGCGGGCCTGCGGGCGTTCGTCCCGGACCCGCACCGCATCCAGCACGTCGCCGACGTCGCCGGCGTCGCCTACGTCAACGACTCCAAGGCCACCCAGCCGCACGCCGCCGCCGCGTCCCTCGCCGCCTACGAGCCCGTCGTGTGGATCGCCGGGGGCCTGCTCAAGGGGCTGGACGTCGACGACCTCGTGCGCTCGTGCGCCGCGCGGCTGCGCGGCGTGGTGCTGATGGGGCGCGACCGGCACCGGATCGCGGAGGCACTCGCGCGACACGCCCCGGATGTCCCCGTCGTCGACGTCTCCGACACCGACACTGGGGCCATGGAACGCGTCGTCAACGAAGCCTCCGCCCTCGCCCGCCCCGGGGACACCGTGCTCCTCGCGCCCGTCGGGGCGTCCTTCGACATGTTCGCCAACTACCCGGCCCGCGGCGAGGCGTTCATCGCGGCCGTCGAACGCCTCGCCGGGGCGGCCGGCGCCGGGGCGGCCGAGTAGCCGTGACCGCCGCTGCCGAGGAGGAGGGCGGCGGGCGTCCGGGGCCGCGCGAGCACGTGGCCGCCGCCGTCGGGCTGCTCGACCGGCCCCTCACCTCCTACTACCTGGTGCTGGGCTGCTCGATCATGCTGCTCGCGCTCGGCCTGACGATGGTGCTGTCGGCCTCCAGCGTGAAGCAGCTCCAGGCGACGGGCTCGGCGTACACGCTGTTCCAGAAGCAGGCGGTGTGGATGGCGATCGGGCTGCCCGCCATGTGGGTGGCGTCCCGGCTGCCGGTGAAGACGTTCCGCGCGCTCGCCTACCCCCTGGTGCTGCTGTCGGTCGTCGCGCTGGGGCTGGTGCTCGTGCCGGGGCTCGGCCGCAGCGCGGGCGGCGCCACCCGCTGGGTCGACATCGGCCCGCTGCAGATCCAGCCGTCCGAGCTCGCCAAGCTCGGCCTCGTGCTGTGGGGCGCCGACCTGCTGGCCCGCAAGGACCGGCTCGGCCAGCTCACCGAGTGGCGGCCGCTGCTCGTGCCGCTGATGCCGGGCGCCGGGATCCTCGTCCTGCTCGTCATGCTGGGCAGCGACCTCGGCACCACGCTGGTGCTCCTCACCATCTTCCTCGCGCTGCTGTGGGTCGTCGGCGCGCCCGGCCGGCTGTTCGTCGGCATCGCCGGGCTCGTGTGCCTGCTGGTGTCGATCCTCATCGTCGTCGAGCCGTACCGGATGCAGCGCCTGACCGGGTTCCTCGACCCGTCGGGCAACAAGCTGACCACCAACTACCAGGGCACCCAGGGGCTGTACGCGCTCGCGTCCGGCGGGCTGTTCGGCACCGGCCTCGGCGAGGGCCGCGCCAAGTGGGACTACCTCCCGCACGCCGAGACCGACTTCATCTTCGCGATCGTGGGGGAGGAGTTCGGCCTCGTCGGCACCCTCGTCGTCGTCGGCCTGTTCGGCACGCTCGCCTACGCCGGGCTGCGCATCGCGCGCCGCGTGAAGGACCCCTTCACCCGGCTCGCCGCCGCGGGCGTGACCGCCTGGCTGGTCGTGCAGGCCATCGTGAACATCGGCGCCGTCATCGCCGTGCTGCCCATCACGGGGATCCCGCTCCCGCTGGTGTCCTACGGCGGTTCGGCGCTCATCCCGAGCCTGTTCGCGCTCGGGATGCTGCTCGCCTTCGCCAAACGGGAGCCCGGCGCGCGGCAGGCACTCTCCGCACGTGGCCCCGGACCCGTCGTGAGGGCTCTAAGCTGGCTGGGTCTGGCACGGCGTTGAAATCCCCCCTTTCGAACACGCTGAGGAGTTGTCAACGAGCATGAGGGTTGTCCTGGCCGGCGGGGGCACCGCCGGACACATCGAGCCCGCCCTGGCCCTCGCCGACGCGCTGCGCCGCAACGACCCGAACACCGGGATCGTCTGCCTCGGGACCGAGCGGGGGCTGGAGACCCGCCTGGTCCCGCAGCGGGGGTACGAGCTCGCGCTGATCCCGCCGGTGCCGCTGCCGCGCACGCTGACCCCGCAGCTGCTGTCGGTGCCCGGCCGGCTGCGCGGCGCGATCAACGCCGCGGCGGCCGTCCTGGACCAGGCCCAGGCCGACATCCTGGTCGGCTTCGGCGGCTACGTCGCCACGCCCGGCTACCTCGCGGCCCGCAAGCGCAAGGTGCCGATCATCGTGCACGAGGCCAACCCCAAGCCCGGCCTCGCCAACAAGCTCGGCGCCCGCTTCACCGAGCACGTCGCCGTCTCGCACGCCGACTCGCCGCTGCCGAACCCGACGTTCGTCGGGATCCCGCTGCGCCGCGAGATCGCCACCCTCGACCGGCTCGCGATGGGCGACAAGGCCCGCTCCTACTTCGGGCTGCTGCCCGACCTGCCCACGCTGCTGATCTTCGGCGGCTCGCAGGGCGCCCGCTCGCTGAACCAGGCCGCGGTGGCCGCCGCGCCGTACTTCCGGCAGGCCGGCATCCAGGTGCTGCACATCGTCGGGCCGAAGAACACCGAGGAGCCCGAGCCCGCGTCCGGCGGCCCGCAGTACGTCACGATCCCCTACTGCGACCGGATGGACCTCGCCTACGCCGCCGCCGACATGGCGATGTGCCGGGCGGGCGCGATGACCTGCGCCGAGCTGGCCGCCGTCGCGCTGCCCGCGGTGTACGTGCCGCTGCCGATCGGCAACGGCGAGCAGCGCCTGAACGCCGAGCCGATCGTCGCGGCGGGCGGCGGCATGCTGGTCGACAACGCCGAGCTGTCGCCCGACTGGATCGCCGCGCACCTGCTGCCGGTGCTGGCCGACCCGGCCCGGGTCGCGCACATGTCGGAGGCCGCCGGCCGGATGGGCCGCCGGGACGCCGACGTCGCGCTCGCCCGCATGGTGTACGACGTGGTCCGCGCGGCGGGCGCCGCGCGATGAGCCTGATCGACCCGAGCGCGGTGGTGCCGGCCGGCGAGCTCGGCCGGGTCCACTTCATCGCCATCGGGGGCGCCGGGATGTCCGGCATCGCCCGCATCATGCTGCGCCGGGGGATGGCGGTGTCCGGCAGCGACGCCCGCGACTCCGAACTGCTCGGCCAGCTCGGCGACCTCGGCGCCAAGGTGTTCGTCGGGCACGACGAGGCGCACGTCGGCGAGGCCGACACGGTGGTGGTCTCCACGGCGATCCGGGAGTCCAACCCCGAGCTGGTCGCCGCCCGCGCGCGGGGGCTGCGCGTCCTGCACCGGTCCGCGGCGCTCGCGTCCCTGATGGCCGGGCGGCGCGCCGTCGCGGTCGCCGGGACGCACGGCAAGACCACCACGACGTCGATGCTGACGGTCGCGCTCCAGCACGCGGGCGCCGACCCGTCCTACTGCATCGGCGGGCAGCTGGTCACCACGGGCCTCGGCGCCGACGAGGGCACCGGCGACGTGTTCGTCGCCGAGGCCGACGAGAGCGACGGCTCGTTCCTCATGTACACCCCGCACATCGCGGTCGTCACCAACGTCGAGGCCGACCACCTCGACAACTACGGCGGCTTCGAGAAGGTGAAGGAGAACTTCGCCCGGTTCGTCGACCGGGTCGAGCCGGGCGGGACGCTCGTCGCGGGCGCCGACGACCCGGTCGCGATGGAACTGGCCGCGCTCGCGCGGGCGCGCGGGCTGACCGTCCGCACCTACGGCGAGGCCGAGGGCGCCGACCTGCGGGTGACCGGTTTCACGCCGCGCGGCCTCGGCTCCCGGTTCGAGATCGAGGGCGCCGGCGAGGTCGCGCTGGGCGTGCCCGGCCGGCACAACGCGCTCAACGCCACCGCCGTCATCGCGGTCGCGCGGGCGCTCGGGCTGGACGACGCGCCGGTGCGGGCGGGCCTCGCCGCGTTCGGCGGCGCGATGCGGCGGCTGGAGCGCAAGGGCGCGGCGGGCGGCGTCGAGGTGTTCGACAGCTACGCCCACCACCCCACCGAGCTGACCGCCGACCTGGAGGCCACCCGCGACTACCTGGGGGAGAAGGGCGAGGGCGGCCGCATCGTCGCGGTGTTCCAGCCGCACCTGTACAGCCGCACCCGGTTCTTCGCCGCCGAGTTCGGCGCGGCGCTCGGCCGCGCCGACGTCGCGGTGGTGCTCGACGTGTACGGCGCCCGCGAGGACCCGGAGCCCGGGGTGACCGGCGCGCTCATCGCGGACGCCGTCCCGGCCGGCACCGAGACCGTGTACGCACCCGTCCGGGACGAGGTGCCCGGCATCGCGGCGTCCCTGGCCCGGCCCGGCGACGTCGTCATCACGCTCGGCGCCGGGGACGTGACGCAGCTCGGGCCGCTCGTCCTGGAGCGCCTCGGCGGGTGACACGCCGCCGGCCGCGCGGTCGGCGGCGCGCGGGGGGAGAACTGCCAAGCTTGGGTCATGACCGAGGTACGGACCGGCCGGCACGCCGTCCCGGGGGAGGATCCCGGCGCGGCGGGGGAGGGCCGCGGCCGGCCGAACCGGTGGAAGGCGATCTTCGTCACGCTGCTGGTCGTCGGCGCGCTCGGCCTGGTGACCTGGGTGCTGCTCGGGTCCCGGCTGCTGGTGGTGCGGCACGTCGAGGTCACGGGCGCCGGGCTGGCGCCGCGCGACCGGATCGTCGCCGCCGCCGCGATCGACCTCGGCACGCCGATGGCGCGGCTGCGCACCGGCGCGGTCGCCGAGCGCGTCGAGCGGCTCCGCGAGGTGGAGTCGGCCCGGATCGAGCGGCACTGGCCGGGCACGGTCCGGATCGTCGTGCGGGAGCGCGCGCCGGTGGCGGTCTTCGGCCGCGACGGGCGCTACCACCTGCTCGACCGGCACGGCGTCACGGTGGCCGACCGGGAGTCGCGCCCGTCCGGGCTGCCCGTGCTGACGGTGGCCTCGCCGGGACCGTCGGACCGGACGACCGGCGCGGCGCTCGCGGTGCTGACCGGCCTGCCGGAGCGGCTGGGCCGCGCGGTGGCCGAGGTGGAGGCCACCGGGCCGGAGGCCGTCACGCTGCACATGGCGGACGGGCAGACGGTCGTGTGGGGCGCCGCCGAGCGGGCGGAGGAGAAGGTCAGGCTGCTGGACGCCGTGCGGCGCACCGCGTCCGGCCGCGCGATCCGCACCATCGACATCAGCTCGCCCGAGGTCCTGAAGACGAAGTGAGGCCCCGAAGTGGGCCGGGTGCGTGTGTCGCGGCGATTCCCGCCGCCCGATCGGGCACGCTGGAACGGTCATGCCGGACCGATGCGGACGAGGAGGGGGGACGCCGATGCGCGCGGGCGGTGCAGCGGGCGGTGCGGCGGGCGGAGGCCTGACGACAACCTGGGCAAACCCATGCCAGCCGCGACACGCCGGTGGAGTTCGGGGGAGGTTAGTTGACCCTGGCGGTAAGGCCGCCCTACTGTCCGTATCAGTCTTCAGGTTGACATAAGTGTAAGCCTCAAGTTGAGGGTGAGGGTTTCGGCCCCGCCCCCAGTGCACAGGTCGGAACACCGCGGCGGCACGGTCGGCAGGCCGGTCTGGGCGGTCGAAGAGAGCGGAAAGGCCCCTCGTCGTGGCAGCACCGCAGAACTACCTCGCGGTCATCAAGGTCGTCGGCATCGGCGGCGGCGGCGTCAACGCCGTCAACCGGATGATCGAAGAGGGTCTCAAGGGCGTCGAGTTCATCGCGATCAACACGGACGCCCAGGCGCTGCTGATGAGTGACGCCGACGTGAAACTGGACGTGGGCCGCGAGCTCACCCGCGGCCTCGGCGCCGGGGCCAACCCGGACGTGGGCCGCAAGGCCGCCGAGGACCACCGGGAGGAGATCGAGGAGGTCCTCAAGGGCGCCGACATGGTGTTCGTCACCGCCGGGGAGGGCGGCGGCACCGGCACCGGCGGCGCGCCCGTCGTCGCCAACATCGCCCGCTCGCTCGGCGCGCTCACCATCGGGGTGGTGACCCGCCCGTTCAGCTTCGAGGGCAAGCGCCGCGCCATGCAGGCCGAGGCCGGCATAGAGACGCTGCGCGACGAGGTCGACACCCTCATCGTCATCCCCAACGACCGGCTGCTGTCGATCTCCGACCGGCAGGTCAGCGTGCTGGACGCCTTCAAGGCCGCCGACCAGGTGCTGCTGTCCGGTGTCCAGGGCATCACCGACCTCATCACCACGCCGGGCCTGATCAACCTCGACTTCGCCGACGTCAAGTCCGTGATGTCCGGCGCCGGCTCGGCGCTGATGGGGATCGGCTCCGCGCGCGGCGACGACCGCAGCGTCGCCGCCGCCGAGATGGCGATCTCCAGCCCGCTGCTGGAGGCCAGCATCGACGGCGCGCACGGCGTGCTGCTGTCCATCTCCGGCGGCTCCGACCTCGGCCTGTTCGAGATCAACGAGGCCGCGCAGCTGGTGTCGAACGCGGCCGCCCCGGACGCCAACATCATCTTCGGCGCGGTCATCGACGACGCGCTCGGCGACGAGGTCCGGGTCACGGTGATCGCGGCGGGTTTTGACGAGGGGCGCCCTGCCAAGCCGGCTCCCGAGCCGGAGAGCAAGCGGCTGCCCCCGCCCCCGCCCCGCCCGGTGCCGCCGCCGGCGTCCGCGCCGCCCGCCGCCCCGGCCAACCCGATCCCCAGCCGGGTCGGGCGCTCGGAGCCGGTGAGCGGCCACCAGGCCGGCGCGCCGGCGCAGCCGTCGGTGGCGCAGGCCGCCGCCGCGCCGCACCCGCCCGCCGCGGCGCCGCCGGCCCCGGCCGCGCCGCCGCGCGCCGAGAGCGACCGCGCGCAGCCGCCCGCGCCGGCCCACGACGACCGGGCCGCCGGCCGCGGCGACCGCGACGAGCCCGCCCGGCCCGAGAGCACCTCGGCCGGGCCGCCGGGCGACCGGGACGCCGGCGAGTCCGCCGGGTCGCGCGCCCCGGCGCCGCGCCAGCCCACCGAGCCGGCCTCCTCCCGGGTGCACGCGGGAGAGAACGACGGCGGCCCCGCCTCCTCCGGGCAGCGCCGCCGTCCCGTCGTGTTCGACGAGGACGACGACCTCGACGTGCCCGACTTCCTGAAGTGATCACCCCCGTCGCCCTGGGCGACGGCGTCGGCGCCGGCTTCACCGGCCGCGCCGGCGGCGCGAGCAGGCCCCCCTACGACTCCCTGAACCTCGGCGGCGCGGTCGGCGACGACCCGGCCGCCGTGCGCGGCAACCGGCGGCGCGCCGCCGAGGCGCTCGGCGCCGACCCCGGCCGCACCGTCTACATGCGGCAGGTGCACGGCGCGGACGTCGCGTTCGTCACCTCCCCCGAGACCCCCGGCCCCGTCGACGCCGTCGTGACGACCGTCCCGGGCCTCGCTCTCGCCGTCCTCGTCGCCGACTGCGCGCCCGTCCTGCTGGCCGACCCGGTCGCCGGCGTCGTCGGCGCCGCCCACTCCGGCCGCCCCGGCACGGCCGCCGGGGTCGTCCCGGCGCTGGTGAAGGCGATGTGCGAGCGGGGCGCCGACCCGGCCCGGATGGCCGCCGCGATCGGGCCCGCCGCGTGCGGCCGCTGCTACGAGGTGCCCGCCGAGATGCGGGACGAGGTCGCCGCCGTCGTGCCCGCCGCGCACGCCGTGACGTCCCAGGGGACGCCCGGGCTGGACATCCGCGCCGGCATCGCCGCGCAGCTCGCCTCCGCCGGGGTGGCCGAGGTCGCCGCCGACCCGCGCTGCACCATCGAGGACGCGGGCCTGTTCTCCTACCGCCGCGACGGCCGGACCGGCCGCTTCGCGGGATATGTCTGGCTCAAGGACGGCGCGTGACCGGCGAGACCGATCTCACCCCGGAGCGGCGCCGCGCGGAACTCGCCGCCGGCCTCGCCGAGGTCCGCGCCCGGATCGCGGCGGCCTGCGCCGCCGCCGGCCGGGACGAGCGCGAGGTCACGCTGATCGCGGTGACCAAGAACTTCCCCGCCTCCGACGTGCGGCTGCTGGCCGGACTCGGCCTCACCGAGGTCGGCGAGAACCGCGACCAGGAGGCCCGCCCCAAGGCGGCCGAATGCGCCGACCTCCCGCTCACCTGGCACTTCGTCGGCCGGGTGCAGACCAACAAGGCCCGCGCGGTCGCCGGCTACGCCGACGTCGTCCACTCAGTGGACCGGCCGAGGCTGGCCGCCGCGCTGTCGGACGCCGCCGTCCGGGCCGGGCGGACGCCGCGCTGCCTGATCCAGGTGTCGCTGGACGAGGAGGCGGCGCGCGGCGAGCGGGGCGGCGCGGCGCCCGGCGCCGTGCCGGAGCTGGCCGACGCGATCGCCGGGGCGCCCGGCCTGCGGCTCGGCGGAGTGATGGCGGTCGCGCCGCTCGGCGTCGACCCGCTGCCCGCATTCGCCCGGCTCGCGGAGGTCGCGGCGGAGATGCGAAGGAACCATCCGGACGCCCGGATCGTCAGTGCGGGTATGAGCGGCGATCTGGAGCAGGCGATCGCGTGCGGCGCGACACACCTGCGGATCGGTACGGCGTTGCTCGGCGGCCGACGGGCAATCGTCAGGTAATGTCCCCCCAGTGGTACCTGGCGGTACGCGGGTCGCCACGACGGAGCAGTCCAACGACGGCGCCGGACGCGCCCGGCGCCGCGGCCACAGGACACGGAGGGGCGTATGGCCAGCGCGATGCGCAAGATGGCGGTCTACCTCGGCCTTGTGGAGGACGACCGTTACGACGACAAGTACGGCGACTACGACGAGTACGAGGTCTACGACGACGAGACCGACCCCGGTCAGACCCGTCGCCGTGAGGACGAATCCGGCGGTCAGCTTACCCGAGCGGAAGAGACCGCGGACCGGGATCGCGACCATCACTCCACGTCGACGCTAGAGCGACGCTCCGTGGCGCTCTACGAGTCCGGTACCACCGACCTCGCTCGTATCACTACTCTGCATCCAAGGACCTACAACGAGGCAAGGACCATCGGGGAGCACTTCCGAGAGGGCACACCGGTGATCATGAATCTGACCGAGATGGTCGACAGCGACGCCAAGCGTCTGGTCGACTTCGCGGCGGGTCTCGTGTTCGGCCTGCACGGGAGCATCGAGCGTGTTACGAACAAGGTGTTCCTCCTGTCGCCCGCCAACGTGGAGGTGACGGCGGAGGACAAGGCCCGGATGGCAGAACGTGGGTTCTTCAACCAGAGCTGAGAGCCACATGCGAGAGTATCCGTGAACATCGCTGGACAGGTGCTGACGTACCTCCTGTACCTCTTCCTCCTCTTCCTGATCGGGAGGCTGGTGCTGGAGGTCCTTCAGTCGTTCGCCCGCCAATGGAAGCCCTCCGGGGTGGTGCTGGTGATCGCCGAGGCGACCTACACCATCACCGATCCGCCCTTGAAGCTGCTGAGGCGTTTCATCCCGCCCGTCCGTCTGGGTAACGTTGCACTGGACCTCAGCTTCACCGTGCTCATCCTTGTGGTCTGGATCCTGATCATGGTCGTTGGCTCCGTATTCGGCGGTCCCTAGATCGATCGGATACCGTCCTTCAGGGACAGACTCCAAGCGCGCCAAGGAGACGAGAACATGCCGCTGACACCCGCCGACGTGCGGAACAAGCAGTTCAGTACCACCAGGCTGAGGCCGGGGTACGACGAGGAGGAGGTGGACGCCTTCCTCGACGAGGTCGAGGCCGAGCTCGACCGCCTCATCCAGGAGAACGAGGAGCTGCGGGCCAAGCTGGCCGAGTGCCTGCGCGGCAAGGTCCCCGCCATGGCCGCCCCCATCGTGGAGCCGAAGCCGGACGTTCAGAAGATCCCCGAGCCGCCCCGCCCGGAGCCGCAGCCGCAGCCCGAGCCGGAGCCCGTGCTCGGCGGCCTCGGCATGTCCGCCGCCCCCACCGGCGAGGACAACATGGACACCGCGGCCCGCGTCCTCGCGCTCGCGCAGCAGACCGCCGACCAGGCGATCGCCGACGCCCGCCGGGAGGCCGACGAGACGCTCGGCCGCGCCCGCCGCGAGGCCGAGGAGATCCTCGGCAAGGCCCGCCGGCAGGCCGACCAGATCGTCAGCGAGGCCCGGTCCCGCGCCGAGGCCCTCGACCGCGACGCGCAGGAGCGGCACCGCCAGGTCATGGGCTCGCTCGTGCAGCAGCGCGAGGAGCTCGAGCGCGAGGTCGACAACCTGCGCGCGTTCGAGCGCGAGTACCGCAGCCGCCTGAAGGTGTACCTGGAGGGCCAGCTCCGGGACCTGGAGGCGGGCAGCACCGAGACCGGCGCGTTCGCCGCCGTCCCGGGCGCGGCCCCGGTCCAGTCGCCGCAGAGCGCCCCGCAGGGTCCGCAGACCGGCCCGCAGCCCGGCCTGCCGCACCCCGAGAACCGCAACGGCGCCGCCGGCGGCCCCTCGCCCGCGCCGGGCACGTTCCCGCAGCCGGCCGAGCACGGCCAGCAGGTGCAGCACTCGGCGACCGGCGCTTTCCACGCGGGCGGCGACAACCCGCCGCACGAACGGCGCTGACGCGGCCGCCGCAGGCGATAGTGTCGTCCCGATGCCCGCGCCGGGTGGCAGCGGCGCCATCCCGGCGGGCGCCCTCCCGGCGCTGACGGGCGGTCGTGGGCGGCGACCGGGTCACTCGCACGGCCCGGAGCCGAGCGGTCCGAACGAGTGGGAGAGACCCTGTGATCATCCTGAGTGGCGTTCTCGTGGTGGTGGCGATCGCCCTCCTGGTAGCGGGAATCGTCGCCGGCAACGGAGACAGCGCCCAGGTCTTCGGCCTGGACGCGCTGGTGGTGATCTACATATCGATCGCCGTCAGCATCATCTCCGCCCTGTGCCTGGCCATCGGGGTGTTCCTGCGGCGCAAGGAGCTGTGGGGCTCCGGAGCCTCGGCGGCACCGGCCCGGCAGAGCAAGAAGGCCAAGAAGGACAGGCGCAAGAAGCCCGCGCCCCCGGTACCGGCGCCCGCCAAGAGCGCCGTGGGCGCCGCCGGCGCCCCGGCGGCCGCGTCCCCGGCACCGTCGTCGGACGCGTCCGACGACGTGCCCGAGGTGGCCGCCCCGCCCGCCGACGTCCCCGAGGACGCGCTGGTGTTCGTCGTCCGCGGGCGCAAGCGCTACCACCTCGACACGTGCCGGCAGCTCGCCGGGCGCGACGTCGAGGAACTGACGTACGCCGAGGCCAAGGAGGAGGGGTTCAGCCCCTGCACCGCCTGCATGCCCGACACCGCACTGGCGGCGCGCGCCGCGGCGTCGGTGCCCGCGTCCCCGGCCAAGGACGGCGGCCCGGGCGGCAAGGCGGGAGCGGCCGGCCGCGAGCCCGGCGCGGAACGTTCCGAGGGCGGCCTGGCGGGCCTCGCCAAGCCGGCGCCCTCCGCCGCGGCGTCCACGGCGTTCGACACGCCCGTCTCCTTCGCCGACCCCGGCGCCCCTGACAAGCCCGGCTCCTTCGACAAGCCCGGCGCGTTCGACCGGACGGCCGAGATCCCGCGGGCGGACGAGTCCGCCGCGGAGCCCCCGGCCGGGAGCCCCGCCGGTCCGACCCTGACCGACATGCCCGCCGCCGGCCTGTTCGCCGCCGCCGCGAAGGCGCCCAGCGCGCCGGAGACGGCCGAGAAGGGCGAACCCGCATCGCAGGAGCCGGAGGCACGCTCCGGCTGGGAGCGGCCCGCTGAGCCCGCGTCCGCGTCACCGGACGTCACCGTCGACCTCGGCTCGGCCCCCTTCACGGGTGCGGACGCCGCCGCCCCGAAGCCGCGCCACGCCGACGACGAGACCGCCGACGAGCCCGCCGCCGGGGACGTCTTCGCGGCCGACCCCGAGCCGGAGCCGGCCGCCGTGGGCGAGCCGTCCGATGCGGACGAGTCGTCCGGCGAGCCGGCGGGGGAGGGCCCGCAGGTCCGCATCCTGAGCGGCACCAAGCGCTACCACCGCGTCGACTGCGCGCTCATCGAGGACGTCGGCGACGACGCCGACGACCTGGAGTCGCTCTCCCGCGCGGAGGCCAAGTCGCGCGGCTGCACGCCCTGCCTGGTCTGCCAGCCCGACCGCGCCGCGCACGCCCGCGACTGACCCCGGCCCGCGGGCCGGCGCACCGGCCCGCGGGCGGCCGGGTCAGCGGTCCCGGCGCCGCTCCGCGCGCAGTTCGCGCAGCCGCTCCCGGCGGGCGTCCCGGTGCTCGCGGTGCAGCTCCCGCAGCTCCTCGTGGTGCCTGCGGTGCAGCTCGTGGGCGTCCCGGTGCCGGTCGCGGCGGCCGCCCTTCTCGCCGACCGCGCGGCGGCTGACGGACACGCCGCCGAACAGCAGCATCCCGGTGATCCGGATGACGGGCGCGTCCGGGTCCGCCGTGTCGTCCTCGGGCAGGTCGGTGCCGCCGAAGACGGAGGTGTTGGACCCGATCACCCGCACCCCCGGCGGGACGATCATGTTGACGCCGCCGAAGACGCAGGTGACGTTGACGGTGACCTCGCCCTGGCTGAGGACCGCCTGCCGGAAGTCCAGGTCGGCGCCGCCGAAAACGCAGGAGACGTTGGTGGTGGGCTCGACGAGCCAGCGGCCCTTGCGCTCCACCCCGGCGAAGACCGCCACCAGGTTGGGCGACTGCGGCGGAGGCGGCGCGAGCGCGGGCTCCTTGCGCAGGTCGACCCGGGGGTGCGGGGGCCGCTCGTCGGGCAGGTCGCTGAGGACGGGCGCCAGCTCGGCGTACGTCTTGGCCGTGTAGACGGCGTCGATGCGCTCGGCGTGCTCCTCCGGCGTGATGCGCCCCTCCGCCAGGGCCTCGCGCAGGCGGTCGGCCACCTCGTCGCGGTCGGCGTCCGACGCGCGCATGCTCGCGGGGGACGGGGCGGCCGGAGGTTCGGAGCCCGAAGGCTGCTCGGGAAGATTCACGGGACCATCATCGCAAACGCGATGTGTCGCGAAGAACCCCATCGCGGAAAGTTCTCCGCCGCGCCCGGATCCGGACGCGGCGGAGCACCGGTCACGCGCGGCGGAGGTAGTAGGTGAGGCCCAGCTCCTCGTCGCGGTTCGCCGGGACGTCCGCGGGACGGCCCTCGGCCACCGCGGTCGCGAGCACCTCGGCGGCCACCTCGGCGGAGTGCGCGCGCAGCGCCTCCGCGAGGTCGGTGCCGGTCGCCTCCCACCACAGCTCGATGCGGTCGGTGACCTCCAGCCCGGCGGCCTTGCGGCCCTCCTGGACGAGCCGGACGGCCTCCCGCACCAGGCCCGCGCGGCGCAGCTCGGGCGTGACGGTGAGGTCGAGCGCGACGGTCTCGCCGGCGGCGCTCTCCACCGCCCAGCCGCTGCGCGGCCGCTCGGTGACGATCACGTCGTCCGCCGCCAGCGGCACCGTGCCGAGATCGGCGGCCTCGACCCGCGCCGTGCCCGCGCGGAGCGCCCGCACGAGGTCGGCGGCGCCGGCGGAGGTGATCGCCTTGGCGACCTTCGGGGTGTCCTTGGCGTAGCGCTTGCCCAGCTCCCGGAAGTTCGGCTTCACCTCGTACTCGACCAGGTCGCCGCCGATGGAGGACAGCTCCTCGAACCCGAGGACGTTCAGCTCCTCGGAGATCTGCGCGCGCAGCTGCGCGGGCAGCGCGGACCAGCCGGCGGCGCCGACGAGGGCGCGGCCGAGCGGCTGGCGGGTCCGGACGCCGCTCGCGGCCCGCGCGGAGCGGCCGAGCTCCACCAGCCGCCGGACGAGCGCCATCTGCGCGGTCAGGGCGTCGTCGAGGAGGCTCTCGTCGACGGCCGGCCAGTCGGCCAGGTGCACCGACTCGGGGCCGTCCTCGGGCCGGATGACGTCCCACACGTGGTCGGTGATGAACGGGACGATCGGCGCCATCAGCCGGGTGAGGGTCTCCAGGCACTCGTAGAGGGTGGCGAAGGCGGCCGCCCCCTCCGGGGTCCCCGGGCCCTCCCAGAAGCGCCGCCGCGACCGCCGCACGTACCAGTTGGACAGGTCGTCGACGAACTGCGAGAGGCGCCGGCCCGCGCGCGCGGTGTCGAACTCCTCCAGCGCGGCGTCGACCTCGCGGACGGTGCGGTGCAGCTCGGCGAGCGCCCAGCGGTCCAGGAGCGGGCGGTCGGCGGGGGCCGGGGCCTCCGGCATCAGGTCCGGCGTCCAGGCGCGGCCCTGCGCCTGCGCGGCGTTGGCGTACAGGACG
The DNA here is from genome assembly GCF_013364275.1 of Actinomadura sp. NAK00032. NCBI lineage: Bacteria > Bacillati > Actinomycetota > Actinomycetes > Streptosporangiales > Thermomonosporaceae > Actinomadura > Actinomadura sp. NAK00032. The sequence continues at coordinate 3,381,078 of NZ_CP054932.1, forward strand.
AAGAACGACGCGGTGTTCCAGTACGTGAGGAGCACCTTGCGGACGATCTCCTCCAGGGCGCCGTGCCCGACGCGGCGGGACGCCCAGGGCAGCCCGCTCGCGGCCATGAACCAGCGCACCGCGTCCGCGCCGTGCTCGTCCATCAGCGGGATGGGCCGCAGGACGTTGCCGAGGTGCTTGCTCATCTTGCGGCCGTCCTCGGCGAGGATCAGCCCGAGGCACACGACGTTCTCGTAGGACGACCGGTCGAACACCAGCGTCCCGACGGCCATGAGGGAGTAGAACCAGCCGCGGGTCTGGTCCTGGGCCTCGCAGATGTACTGGGCCGGGTAGGCGTTCTCGAAGACGTCGTTGTTGCGGTAGGGGGCGCCCCACTGCGCGAACGGCATCGACCCCGAGTCGTACCAGGCGTCGATGACGTCGGGGACGCGGCGCGCCTGCGTGCCGCACCGCGGGCAAGGGAACGCGACGTCGTCCACGTAGGGCCGGTGCGGGTCGAGCGCGGACAGGTCGCGCCCGGCCAGCTCGCCCAGTTCCTTGAGCGACCCGACACAGGTGACGTGCTCCTCGTCGTCGCCGCACACCCACAGGGGGAGGGGCGTGCCCCAGTAGCGGCTCCGCGACAGCGACCAGTCGACGTTGTTGCGCAGCCATTCCCCGTACCGGCCGTGCTTGACCGTCTCGGGGTACCAGTTGGTCTTCTCGTTCTCCTCCAGCAGCCGGTCCTTGATCTGCGTGGTGCGGATGTACCAGGCCGGGAGCGCGTAGTAGAGCAGCGGCGTGTGGCAGCGCCAGCAGTGCGGGTAGCTGTGCTCGAAGTGCCCGCCGCGGAACAGCAGCCCGCGCGCGCGCAGGTCCTCGGTGAGCGGCTCGTCGGCGTCCTTGAAGAACTTGTTGCCGACGAGGGGCACCTCCCGCAGGAAGCGGCCGTCCGGCCCGATCGGGTTGACGATCGGCATGCCGTACCGCTTGCAGACGGTCATGTCGTCGCCGCCGAACGCGGGCGCCTGGTGGACGAGCCCGGTGCCGTCCTCGACGGTGACGTAGTCGCCCAGGACGACGTAGTGCGCGTCCGGGATGTCGACGAGGTCGAAGGGGCGCTGGTAGGTCGTCCGCTCCAACTCGGTGCCCTGGTAGGTGGCGAGCCGCTCGGCGCCCTCGCCGAGGACCTGGTCGACCAGGGGCTCGGCCACGACGAGCACCTCGTCCGACCCGGCCGGGCGGGCCGCGACGTAGGTGACGTCGGGGTGGACGGCGACGGCGGTGTTGGACACCAGGGTCCACGGGGTCGTCGTCCAGATGAGCAGCGCGGCGCCCAGCTCGGCGAGCGGCCCGGACGTGACGGGCATCCGCACGTACACCGACGGGCTCGACACCGTCTCGTACCCGCCGGGCTGCCCCAGCTCATGGTCGGACAGGCCCGTCCCGCAGCGCGGGCAGTAGGGGGTGATGCGGAAGTCGCGGAACAGCAGGCCCTTGTCGAACACCTGCTTCAGCGACCACCAGACGGCCTCGACGTACTCGGGGTCCATCGTCCGGTAGGCCTGGTCGGTGTTGACCCAGTACCCCATGCGCTCGGTCATCTCTTCGAACGCGTCCACATGGCGCAGGACCGATTCGCGGCAGCGGGCGTTGAACTCCGCGACGCCGTACTCCTCGATGTCCTTCTTGCCGGTGAGGCCGAGCTCCTTCTCCACGGCCACCTCCACCGGCAGGCCGTGGCAGTCCCAGCCGGCCTTGCGGGGGACGTGGTGGCCCTTCATGGTCTTGAAGCGGGGGAAGACGTCCTTGAACACGCGGGCCTCGACGTGGTGGACGCCCGGCATGCCGTTGGCGGTCGGCGGCCCCTCGTAGAACACCCAGGGCTCGCCGGAAGCGGTGCGCTCGAGCGACCGCTCGAAGACCTTGTTCTCCTGCCAGCGGCGCAGCATGTCCCGCTCAAGGGCGGGCAGATCGACCTGCGCGGGCAGCGGCCGAAAGGCTCGGCTCACGGTGGCGGACCTCCGGATCGACGTGGAAACGTTGACCGGAGGGACGAGGCGCGCGGCCCCGCGGTACCACCCTCCTTGACCGCACCGGAACGGCGCGGCCCGCTTCGTTCGGCGTCTCGGCTGCCGGCTCTACCGCGCCCGCGGCCGAGGGCCGGGGCGTTTCCTCCGGCGGCTCCGGGGTGATCAGACCGCCGCGCGCTCCCCCGGGCTCGCACCGTCCCCGGGTCGCTCATGGCCGCTTGCGGCGGCAGGTGTCCCCATCAGCGCCTGCCGCATGACTGCTCGTCTGCACTTTAACGCACGCGCGCCGCCCGCTCTTCCCCTTTCCCCGGCGGGCCGGCCCGGCGGGCGGGTGGCGTTCCTTTGCGATCTCGTACGCCGGCCTGGGGTTTCCGGACGATCGGCGACCGGGCATAAGCGGTCGGTACCACGGCCCAGGTTGTTTACCGCGTCCGAGAAAGGGGACCTATGCTGCCCGCAGTGCCCGTCGAGGCGATCAGCGCGAGGGAGGCCGACATGGCCGGCGCGACGAAGGGCGCCCTGCCCGCTGACAGCGCCCTGCCCACCGAAGGGCGGACCGCCGAGAAGCGGGCCGCGAAGGGGAAGCCCGAGCCCGCCGAGGCGCCCGCCGGGAGGAAGCGCAAGTCCCCCGCCCGCAAGGGCGCCGCCGGAGGGAGCGGCGCGAGGGCGGCGGAGCCGCGGCAGGGGGGCGCCCCCGCGGCGGCGGAGCTGCCGGTGCGGGAGGGCGAGCACCGCTGGACCGCCGGCGAGCTCGCCGAGGTGCGGGCCGGGCTGCAGGAGCAGATCGAGGGCCTGCGCGCCGAGATCGCCGCGTCCGCGAGCCAGATCGCCGAGGGCGACGGCAGCGACGGTGCGGGCGACGACCAGGCCGACGCGGGCGCCAAGACCTACGAGCGCGAGCACGAGCTCGCCCTGGCCTACAATTCACAGGACCTGCTCGCCCAGATCGAGCGGGCCGTCCAGCGGATGGACGCCGGCACGTACGGGACCTGCGAGTCCTGCGCCAAGCCGATCGGCAAGGCGCGACTTCAGGTCTTCCCGCGTGCGACCCTATGTGTGACATGCAAACAACGCGAGGAACGTCGCTGAGCGACTCAACGAACCCAGAGGGCGAGGCCGGGGAGTCCACGGGACCTTCCCGGCCGCGCCGCGTCGGCGTGCTCGTCGCCGTGGCCCTGGCCGCGCTGGTCACCGACGCCGTGTCCAAGGCCATCGTGGTGGCGACGCTCCAGGACCGCGAGCCGGTCCGGCTGCTCGGCGGGCTGCTGACGCTGCGCGAGACCCGCAACAGCGGTGCCGCGTTCTCCATCGGCACCGGCTACACGATCGTGTTCACCCTGATCGCCTGCGGAGTGGTGGTGGCCATCCTGCGGACGGCCCGCAACCTGCGCAGCGCGCCGTGGGCGGTCTGCCTCGGCCTGCTGCTCGGCGGCGCGATCGGCAACCTGACCGACCGGATGCTGCGCGAACCGGCGCCGCTGAAGGGCCACGTCGTCGACTGGATCCAGCTGCCGCACTGGCCGGTGTTCAACCTGGCCGACTCGGCGATCGTGTGCGGCGGCGTCCTCGCCGTGCTGCTCGCCGCGCGCGGCCTCCAGGTCGACGGCACCCGTGTCGCCGGCGATGACGACGACGAACCCCCCGCCCCCGAGGCCGGGGCCGGGACGGACGCCAAGACCGAGGCCAAGACCGGCGCCGAGACCGAGGCCAAGACGGAGGTGAAGGCCGAGGCCGCCGAGCCGGAGCCGGCTCCGGAGGAGAAGGCCTGATGGGCGAGGTGCGCAGCCTCCACGTGCCGGACGGCCTGGAGGGCGAGCGGATCGACGCCGCCCTGGCGCGGCTGTTCGGCCTGTCGCGCAGCGGCGCGGCCGACATCATCGCCGCGGGCGAGGTCCTGCTGGACGGCGCCGAGGTGGCCACCAAGTCCGAGCGGCTGCACGCCGGCGCCTGGCTGGAGGTCACGCTCCCGCCGCCGCCCGCCCCGCCCGCGCCGGTCGCCGAGCCCGTCCCCGGGATGGGCATCCTGTACGAGGACGACGACATCGTCGTGGTGAACAAGCCCGTCGGCGTCGCCGCCCACCCCACCACCGGCTGGACGGGCCCGACCGTCCTCGGCGGCCTGCTCGGCGCCGGGCACACGATCGCGACCAGCGGCGCGTCCGAGCGGCAGGGCATCGTCCACCGGCTCGACGCCAACACCACCGGCGCGATGGTCGTGGCCAAGAGCGAGATCGCGTACTCGCGGCTCAAGCGGGCCTTCAAGGAGCGCCGCATCGACAAGCGCTACCAGGCGCTGGTGCAGGGCCACCCCGACCCGTTCCGGGGCACGGTCGACGCGCCGATCGACCGGCACCCGTCCGGCGACGGCAGGTTCGCGGTCGTGGCGGGCGGCAAGCCGTCCGTCACCCACTACGACACCGTCGAGGCGTTCCGGGCGGCGACGCTGCTCGACATCGACCTGGAGACCGGCCGCACCCACCAGATCCGGGTGCACATGTCGGCGATCCGGCATCCATGCGCGGGCGACATGGCCTACGGCGCCGACCCGACGCTCGCGGCCCGGCTCGGCCTGAAGCGCCAGTGGCTGCACGCCGTCCGGCTGGGCTTCGAGCACCCGGCCAACGGCGAGTGGGTGCAGTTCGAGAGCCCCTACCCGGACGACCTGGCCCGCGCCCTGGAGATCGTCGAAGCCGAGTCCTGACCGCTACAGGCCGAGCACGCGCAGTCCGGCGGCGACGCCGGCCGCGGCGACCAGCACCACCAGGAACGGCGCCCGCAGCAGCAGCGCGACCACGGCCGCGCCCAGCCCCGCGAGGCGGGCGGGGTCGAACTCCAGGGAGCGGCCGTCGGCGAGCGCCTGCACGGCGATCAGCGCGGTGAGCAGCGCCACCGGCACCAGCTCGGTGAAGCGGCGCACCCGCGGATCGTCCAGCACCCGCTGCGGCGTGACGAGCCCCGCGAGCTTCAGGGCGTAGCAGCCCAGCGCCGTGGCGGCCACGGCGATCCACACGCTCACGGCGCCGGCCTCCGCCCGATCAGGGCGGGCAGCGCGGCGACGGCCGCCAGCATGACCGGCACGCCGGGCGGCAGCAGCGGCGTGGCCACGACCGCGATCACCGCCGCCCCCGCGGCCACCCGAACGGCGCCGCCTCCGGCGGTGAGACGCGGCCACAGCAGTGCCAGGAACGCGGCGGGGCCGAGGACGTCCAGGCCGATGGCGTCGGGGTCGCCGAGCCGGGCCGCGCCGACCGCGCCCAGCAGCGTGGTGAGGTTCCAGGCCAGGTAGAGGGTGGCGGCGGTGGTGTAGAAGCCGGCGCGGGCCGCGGCGCGGTCGCGCTGCGCGGTCGCGACGGCGGCGGTCTCGTCGATGACGACGTGCGCGGTGAGCAGCCGCCGCCACCCGCGCACGCCGAGCATGCCGGCGAGCCGCAGCCCGTACAGGGCGTTGCGGCCGCCGAGCAGCACCGCGCCGAGCGAGCCGGCCACCAGGCCGCCGCCTCCGCCGACCACGCCGGCCAGCGCGAACTGGGACGCGCCCGTGAACGCCAGCAGGCTCAGCACGCACGCCTGCGCGACGGTGAGGCCGGCGGTGACGGCCGCCGCGCCGAACGCGAGCCCGGACACGCCCACGGCGACGCCCACGCTCAGCCCGTCCCGGACGGCACTCGCCCGAGCGCCCTCATCCGGCGCCGCGGGCTCGTCCGGCACCGCGCCCTCGCCCGGCGCCGTGTCCACCGCGCTCATCGGCCGGTGGCGGCGGCGTCCAGGCCGGCCTCGATGATCGCGTTCACGACGGGGGCGAGCCGGGCGGCGCCGAGCGAGGGGGCGCGCGCGGCCATCGCCTCGACGATCTCCCGCTCCCGGCGCGGGTCGCGGCCGGCGAAGCCGCCGACCGGCTTGAGCCGCTGCACGACGGCGGCGACCGCGGCGCGGTGCTCCAGCAGGGTCGCCAGGGCCGCGTCGATGCCGTCGATCGCGGCCCGCGCCTCGCCGAGGGTGGTGATGGCGCCGGCGGACGGCAGCGCGACCCGCAGCTCGGCGGGGTCGATCACCTGGTCGGGCATGGGGTTCCCTCTCATGCTGCGGCGGGCCGCACGGGGAAGGGAGCCGGTGCCGGGGCCGCGCCTGGTCGATGCGAATCGAAAGCAGGGGCGAAGCCCGCGGGGGCTCCGCCTCGGCCGGCTCCGGGGTCGTCGCTCAGGTCGCCGCGGCGACCGGCTCGCCCGGAGCCGGCCGCGTAAACCTGGGATAGCGACGTGCCATGCCCCGATGGTAGGCGGTGCCGCCCCGCGTGCCAAACTCCGGACAGGCCGTCCCACGTGCTGAGACGTTCGGCCGGGGCCGCACGGATCGGGCGCGTCGGGGCGCGTGGGGCCCCGGGGGCGGGTTAGGCTCTCAGGACCGCGTCGTCCCGGCGGCCCCGCCGGGTTGACGATCTTCCCCCGGGACCGATACCGCCACCGCGCGCCACCGGTGCGCGGGCGGTCGCATGCGATGAGCAGGAGGCGCAGCACGCATGGCCGACTCTTTCGTTCACCTGCACGTTCATACGGAGTACTCCATGCTCGACGGAGCGGCCCGGCTGAAGCAGATGTTCGAAGAGGTCGGCCGGCAGGAGATGCCGGCGATCGCGATGACCGACCACGGCAACATGCACGGCGCCTACGACTTCCACAAGCAGGCGACGGCCGCCGGGGTCACCCCGATCATCGGCATCGAGGCGTACATGGCGCCCGAGTCCCGCTACCACAAGAAGAAGGTCCAGTGGGGTGAGCCGAGCCAGAAGCGCGACGACGTCTCCGGCGGCGGCCTCATCAACCACATGACGCTGTGGGCGCGCAACAGGACCGGCCTGCACAACATGTTCAAGCTGTCGAGCCGCGCCTACACCGAGGGCTTCGTCTTCAAGTACGCCCGGATGGACGAGGAACTGCTCGCCGAGCACGCCGACGGCGTGATGGGCACCACGGGCTGCCCGTCCGGCAAGATCCAGACCCGGCTGCGGCTCGGCCAGTTCGACGAGGCGCTGAAGGCCGCCGCCACCTTCCAGGACATCCTCGGCAAGGACAACTACTTCCTCGAGCTGATGGACCACGGGCTCGACATCGAGCGCAACGTCCGGCAGGGCCTGCTCGACATCGGCAAGAAGCTGAACATCCCGCCGGTGGTGACCAACGACTCGCACTACACCCACGAGTCGGAGGCGACCGCGCACGACGCGCTGCTGTGCGTGCAGGTCGGCAAGCAGCTCGCCGACCCCGACCGGTTCCGGTTCAACGGCAGCGGCTACTACCTCAAGACCGCCGACGAGATGCGCGGCATCGACTCCTCCGACACCTGGCTGGAAGGGTGCCGCAACACCCTCGTGATCGCGGAGAAGGTCGACCCGGCGGGCATGTTCGAGTACCGCGACCTCAGCCCCCGCTTCCCCGTCCCCGAGGGCGAGACGGAGGAGAGCTGGTTCCGCAAGGAGGTCTGGAAGGGGCTGGAGCGCCGCTTCCCGGACGGCCTGCCGGAGGGCTACAAGGAGCAGGCCGAGTACGAGATGGGCGTCATCCTCGGCAAGGGGTACCCGTCCTACTTCCTCGTCGTCGCCGACTTCATCATGTGGGCCAAGGAGAACGGCATCCTGGTCGGCCCCGGCCGCGGGTCGGCCGCGGGCTCGCTGATCGCCTACGCGATGGGGATCACCGACCTCGACCCGATCCCGCACGGGCTGATCTTCGAGCGGTTCCTGAACCCCGAGCGCGCGTCCATGCCCGACATCGACATCGACTTCCCTGAAGACCGGCGCGCCGAGGTCATCAAGTACACGACGGAGAAGTGGGGCGCCGACAAGGTCTCCTTCATCGCCACCTTCGGCACCATCAAGGCGAAGGCCGCGATCAAGGACGCGGGCCGCGTCCTCGGCTTCCCGTACGCGCTCGGCGACCGGATCTCCAAGGCGTTCCCGCCCGCGGTGATGGGCAAGGACATCCCGCTGTCGGGCATCTTCGACGACAAGCACCCGCGCCACGGCGAGGCGGGCGAGCTGCGCAAGCTGTACGAGGAAGAGACCGACGTCAAGCAGATCATGGACCTGGCGCAGGGCCTGGAGGGCCTGATCCGCCAGACCGGGGTGCACGCCGCCGGGATCATCATGTCCGGCGAGACGATCACCGACCACGTCCCGATCATGCGCCGGGACGCCGACGGCGCGATCATCACGCAGTTCGACTACCCGACCTGCGAGACGCTCGGCCTGCTGAAGATGGACTTCCTGGGCCTGCGGAACCTGACGATCATCGACGACGCGCTCAAGGGCATCAAGAAGAACAAGGGCGTCGACGTCGACCTGCTCGCGCTGCCGCTGGACGACCAGCCGACCTACGACCTGCTCGCCCGCGGCGACACCCTGGGCGTGTTCCAGTTCGACGGCGGCCCGATGCGGTCGCTGCTGCGGCTGATGAAGCCCGACAACTTCGAGGACATCTCCGCCGTCGGCGCCCTGTACCGGCCGGGCCCGATGGGCGCGAACTCCCACACCAACTACGCGCTCCGCAAGAACGGCCAGCAGGAGATCACCCCGATCCACCCGGAGCTGGAGGAGCCGCTCAAGGAGATCCTCGACACCACCTACGGCCTGATCGTCTACCAGGAGCAGGTCATGGCGATCGCGCAGAAGGTGGCGGGCTACACGCTCGGCAAGGCGGACCTGCTCCGCCGCGTCATGGGCAAGAAGAAGAAGGCCGAGCTGGACGCGCAGTTCGTCGGCTTCGAGCAGGGCATGATCGACAACGGCTTCTCCAAGGAGGCCGTGAAGACGCTGTGGGACATCCTCGTCCCGTTCTCCGACTACGCGTTCAACAAGGCGCACTCGGCCGCGTACGGCCTGGTGTCCTACTGGACGGCCTACCTCAAGGCGAACTTCCCGGCCGAGTACATGGCGGGCCTGCTCACCTCCGTCGGCGACGACAAGGACAAGAGCGCCCTCTACCTGTCGGAGTGCCGCCGGATGGGACTGAAGGTCCTGCCGCCGGACGTCAACACCTCCGAGGCCGACTTCACCCCGCTCGGCGACACCGAGATCCGGTTCGGCCTGTCGGCGGTCCGCAACGTCGGCCACAACGTGGTGGACGGGATCGTCGCCGCCCGCCGGGAGAAGGGCGCCTACACCGACTTCAACGACTTCCTGAACAAGGTCCCGCCGCAGGTGTGCAACAAGCGGGTCGTGGAGTCGCTGATCAAGTCGGGCGCGTTCGACGAGCTCGGCCACCAGCGCAAGGCGCTGCTGATGGTGCACGAGCAGGCCATCGACTCGGTCATCGACATCAAGCGCAAGGAGGCCGTCGGCCAGGACTCCCTGTTCGGCGCGCTGGAGGAGGACGGCGGCGAGGACGCGTTCGCCGTCGCGATCCCCGAGGGCGAGGAATGGGACAAGACGACCCTGCTCGCCTTCGAGCGGGAGATGCTCGGCCTGTACGTCTCCGACCACCCGCTCCTCGGCGTCGAGCACATCCTCGAACGCGAGGCCGACTGCGCCATCGCCTCGCTGAACGAGGGGGAGCGGCCGGACGGCCAGATCGTGGTCGTCGCGGGCCTGCTGTCCGGGCTGCAGCGCAAGGTCACCAAGCAGGGCAACTCGTGGGCGATGTTCCAGCTGGAGGACCTCGCCGGCTCGATCGAGGTGCTGTGCTTCCCGTCGTCCTACCAGCTGTGCTCCACGCTGCTCGCCGAGGACGCGATCCTGATCGTCAAGGGCAGGCTGGACCGCCGCGAGGACGTCGCGAAGATCATCGCGATGGAGGTCACCCAGCCCGACCTGACGGTCACCGACGCGACGGGCCCTTTGTCGGTCACGGTGCCGCTCGGCCGGTGCACGCCGCCGACGGTGTCGCGGCTGAAGGAGGTGCTGGTCACCCATCCCGGCAGCGCCGAGGTGCACCTGCACGTCCAGAACGGCCCCCGCACCACGGTCGTCCGGCTGGACGACCGGCTCCGGGTGGCCCCGTCGCCGGCGCTGATGGGCGACCTGAAGCAGCTCCTCGGCCCGTCCTGCCTCGGCTGAGGCCGGCCGATGCCCGTCCGCTGCTGCGCCGCCCCGGCCCTGAGCCGCCTCCTCGTCCTCGCCAACGGGGCGGCGACGCGCTACTCGGTGAGCGGCTGCGCCGCCTGCGGCGGCGCGGTGATCGAGTACTACAACTACGACGACTGGGACACCGGCAACCCCGCCGACTACGAGAAGTACTGGTGGTGGCGGATGGACGCCGCCGACACGGCCGCGTTCCGGGAGGCGGTCGCCGGCTGCCCCGCGCCGCTCGACCCGGACTGCCCCTGCGCCGTCCACCGGGCCCTCAAGTGGCGGACGCCCGACCCGCTGCCGCCGTCCACGGAGACCCCGCACGACGCCGCCGAGGTCCCGCGGACCCGCTTCACGGTCGAGGACGGCACGATCCGCTGGGCGGCCTCCTGACGCGCCCCCGGGCGTCCCGCGCTCAGCCGCCCAGCAGCTCCCGGGCGGCGGGGACGACCTCCCGGGCCCAGCGGCGCAGCTGGGTCTCGCCGGTGTCCTCGGGCCAGTAGACGAACGCGTCGAACCCAGCCCCGGTGGCGAGGTCGGCGAGGACGCGGGCCCAGCCCGCCGCGTCCGTGCGGATCGGTTCCTCGCCCTGGAGCCGGACGGCCCCGGGCGCCTCGGTGATGTCGCCGACGAGCTGGGCGACGCGGGTGATCGCCGACGGGTCGCGCCCGGCGCCCTCGGCGGCGCGGGTGATGGCGTCCTGCGCGCCGCGCCACTTCTCGTACGGCAGGTAGTGCGGGATGGGCGCCGCCCATCCGTCCCCGGCCCGGCCGGTGAGCGCGAGCGCCTTCGGCCCGACGGCGCCGATCCAGATCCCGACGGGATGCGCCGGCGCGGGCCCCGCGTGGACGCCCCGCACCGCGTAGTGCTCCCCGCCGGCCCTGGCGGTCTCGCCCTGGCGCCACATCGCCCGGATGACGTCGATGGCCTCCTCCAGCGCGCGCAGGGCGTCGCCCGGCGTCCGGTCGGGGCCGCCCATGGCGGCGATGGCGGGCCAGAAGGCGCCGGCGCCGAGCGCGAGCTCGAACCGGCCGCCGCTGAGCAGGTCGAGGGTGGCGGCCTGCTTGGCGAGGACGGCGGGGCCGCGCAGCGGCAGGCTCGCCACGTCCGGGAACACCCGGAGCCGCTCGGTGCCGGCGAGCACGGTCGCGATGACCGCCATCGTGTCGGCGAGGTCCGCCGCGTAGGGGTGGTCCTGGACGCCGAGCAGGTCGAGGCCGTCGGCGTCGGCGATCCGGGCCAGGGCGCGGACGCCGTCCAGCCCGGCGGCCACCGGGGCGAGCTGCACACCGAAGCGATAGTCCATGATCCGGAAACTACCCGCGCGGGGCGGAGCGCGAATCAGTAGCGCTACTGGTGCGCCCTACCGGTTCGTGCCGGGGGCGTCAGCCGCCGAGGACGGCGGGGGTCAGCTCGGCGTGCCAGTCGACGAAGCGGCCGAGGCCGTCGAAGGAGGCGCGGGCGGTGCCGCCGCCAGGCAGCGCGGCCTCGGTCAGCGTGTCGGTCTGCCGGTAGGGCACGCGGTGGTGGGAGAGCAGCCCGGCGAGCGTCAGCCGGGGCTCGTGCGGGAACAGGCTCGCCGCGTTCGCCAGCAGGCGGGGCAGCGGGACCGGGTCCCAGCGCGCGGCCGGCACCTGCGGGTCGTCGACGTGCAGGTAGGCGGAGCCGCCGTCGTAGCCGGCGCCGATGTAGCCGGCCCCGCCGAGGACGCCGCCCGCGGCCATCGCGATCAGCTCGCCGCCGTGCCCGGCCGGGCCCTCGTACCAGGACAGGTCGACCTCGGGGGTGGTGAACTCGGGGATGCCGAGGCGCTCGCCGATCGCCCGGATGCCGAGCGTCGGGGCGACCGCCGGGTGGGCGTCGCCGAACTGCGGGTTCGCCCAGCCCCACAGCCAGGTGCGCTCGCGGGCCGCGTAGCTGCCGAGCAGCGAGACGCGGACCGCGACGCCGCCGCTGGCGTAGGTGCGGGCGGTCAGGTCGGCGCTCCAGTCCTCGCGCGGCAGGAACTCGGCGAGCGTCTCCTGCTGCTGCAGGACGACGGCCGCGCGCGCGGCGCCGAGGCGTTCGAACGCAGGACTGAATCCGGACATGTCGGGCACATTATCCCAGTAATCGGGGCGGTCGTGGGCGGGAATCGGACACCCTTCGAGAGTCGATCGGCCGAACCGGGCAGGCTAGGCTTTCGCTGTCACGGGACTTACAGCTAGGAGCGTACGAGGTGCGGCGACCCGCCGGGAGGCTCTTCGCGACGAGGCCCTGGGTGACATGGGCCGCCACCACCGCGATCATGGCGCTGCTGGGCCCGCTCGCGGGCCTGCTGTGGGCGGCCGTCGCGCCCGAGGTGACATATGTGATCGTGCAGGGTGAGGCGCTCCTGGCCGATCCGGAAGGGCAGGGCCCGATCGGCACCGACGCGCGGTTCGCCCTGATCGCCCTCGTCGCCGGGATCCTGTGCGGCGCCGCCGCGTACGCGGCCGGCGGCCGGGGCAACGACGTCGCGCTGCTGCTCGGCCTGGCCGCCGGCGGGTGCGCCGCGGCCTTGCTGGCCTGGAAGACCGGCCACCTGATCGGGCTCGGCGACTTCCAGGACGCGGTCCGGCACGCGCGCGACGGCACCACCGTCACCGGCGTCGCCGACCTGCGCGCCACGGGCGTGCTGATGTTCTGGCCGCTGCCCGCCGTGGCCGCCTACGGCCTGCTGGAGCTGGCCGTCCGGCGGCTACCCGCGGGCGATCGCGGCGACGCGGGCGCCGGTGAGGCGGACCAGGTCGGCGGGGGCGAGTTCGATCTGGAGTCCGCGCCGACCGGCGGAGACGTAGACGGTCGCGAGCGCTGACACCGACGCGTCGACGACCGCGGGCAGCCGCCTGCGCTGCCCGAGCGGGCTGATCCCGCCGACGACGTAGCCGGTGGCGCGCTCGGCGTCCTTCGGGGCGGCCATCCGCGCCTTCTTGCCGCCGGCCGCCGCCGCGAGCGCCTTCAGGTCCAGGGTGGACGACACGGGCACGATCCCGACGGTGAGCCGCCCGTCCACCTCCGCCAGCAGCGTCTTGAACAGCTGCCCGTACGGGACGCCGAGGGCGTCGGCGGCGGCCTCCCCGTAGGACTCGGCGTCCGGGTCCGCCTCGTAGGAGTGCAGCGTGTACTCGATCTTCGCCTTGGTCGCGGCGACGGTCGCCGGGGTCCCCTTGCCGCCCTTGGCCTTGGTGCTCATGGGAAGAGTCTGCCGTGCCCGGCGGGTGCGTTTCCGGCCGGTGTCAGTTCGGGGTGAACGCCCCGTCCAGGAACTGCCCGGCGGGGATCATCGGCAGGATGTCCAGGATGCGGTTCTCGCGGTGCAGCAGGTCGCGCTCGGCGGCGAGGCGGAGCGCCGCGTCCTCGCACTCCAGCAGGCGCTGCTTCTCGTGCCCGTCCAGGACGAGCGCCGCCGCGATCGCGTGCGACAGCGCGACCGGGTCGTCCGGCGGCTCGGCCGCCTCGATCGGGCCGGCCCCGGCCGCGCCGAGCCGGTGCCGGTACAGCCGGAACAGCCGCCGCACCCGCGCCGCCACCGGCTCCGGATCGGCGCCCGCCTCCTCGGGCAGGAACTCGACCTCGCCCTGCAGGTAGGGCCGCGACCTGTCCAGCTCCTTGACCCGGAACCGCCGGGTGCCGACCGTCACGATGTCGTAGCGGCCGTCGGGATGCGGGGCCACCTCGCGCAGCTCGGCGACGCAGCCGACGTCGGCGAGCCGGTGCGCGGCGCCCTCGCCGACCTCGTGGCCGAGCTGGATGCCGACGACGCCGAACCCGCGCGGCTCGGGCCGCTCCAGCAGGTCGGCGACCAGCCGGCGGTACCGGTCCTCGAACAGGTGCAGGGGCAGCACCAGCCCCGGGAACAGCACGGTGCCCAGGGGGAACAGGGCGAGCCGCTCGGTCACACTCTCACTCCCGCGTCCTGGGCGCCGCCGGGAAGACGCCCCCGCCGCCAGGGTACGTGGATAATGATGATCTTGGTAAGGGGTGTTTTTTCACACTGTGAAGCCGCTGTCATCGTGGCGGGCCACTGCCGCCGATTGGCCCTGCCGCCGCGCCGGGGCGGCCGGTAGCGTCGGCGCCATGAGGATGCTCGTCGTCGATGCGCTGGCCGACCGCCCGTTCGCCGGGAACCCCGCCGGGGTGTGCCTGCTGGAGGGCCCGGCCGACCCGGAGTGGATGCAGCGGGTCGCCGCCGAGATGAAGCACTCGGAGACGGCGTTCGTCCGCCCGCTGGACGAGCCCGGCGCCGACTTCGAGCTCCGGTGGTTCACGCCCCTCGCGGAGGTCGACCTCTGCGGGCACGCCACGATGGGCTCCGCGCACGCCCTCTTCGAGACCGGGACGGTCGCGCCGGACCGCCCGATCCGCTTCCGGACGCTGCGGAGCGGCGTCCTCACCGTCACCCGGGAGGCCGGCGGCGAGCTGGCGATGGACTTCCCGGCCGCGCCCGCCGCGCCGATCGAGGCCCCCGCCGGGCTGAGCGACGCGCTCGGCCTGCCGGTGCTGCGCGCCGGCCGCAACGGGCAGAACGACCTCGTGGCCGAGGTCGCGGGCGAGACCGCCGTGCGCGGGGCCGCCCCCGACATCCCCGCGCTCGCCCGGCTCGACGCGCGCGGCGTGATCGTCACGGCGGCCGCCGACCCCGGCCGCGGGTACGACTTCGTGTCCCGGTTCTTCGCGCCGCGCGTCCTGCCCGGCGACGCCGAGGACCCGGTCACCGGGTCCGCCCACTGCGCCCTCGCGCCGTACTGGGCCGAGCGGTTCGGCCGCGACACGCTGACCGGATACCAGGCGTCGGCGCGCGGCGGATACGTCGGCGTCGCGGTGCGCGGCGACCGCGTGACCCTGTCGGGGCGGGCCGTCACGGTGCTCGACGGCACCCTCCGGATCTGAGGGACACGCCGCGTCTCGCGAGCTGAGACGATGCGCGGGGGACGGGGCCCACTCCGTAGACTGGACGGGTGATTTCCCGTATCGACCTGCGCGGCTCGCTTCCCGGCGACCTGCGCTCCGTGCTGCCCCGCGCCGATCTCGACGTCGAGGCCGCCCTGGACAAGGTGCGGCCCATCTGCGAGGACGTGCGCCATCGCGGCTCGGACGCGGTACGGGAGTACACCAAGGCCTTCGACGGCGTCGAGCTGGCGAGCACGCGGGTGCCGGTGGCGGCCGTCCACCAGGCGCTCGCCGCCCTCGACCCGGCCGTCCGCGACGCGCTGGAGGAGAGCATCCGCCGCGCCCGCGCCGTGCACCGCGCGCAGCGCCGCACCGACGTCACCACGCAGGTCGTGCCCGGCGGCACCGTCACCGAGCGGTGGATCCCGGTCGAGCGCGTCGGCCTCTATGTGCCGGGCGGGCGGGCCGTGTACCCGTCCAGCGTGGTCATGAACGTCGTCCCCGCGCAGGAGGCCGGCGTCGGCTCCCTCGCGGTGACCTCGCCCGCGCAGCGTGACTTCGGCGGCCTGCCGCACCCGACGATCCTCGCCGCGTGCGCGCTCCTCGGGGTGGACGAGGTGTACGCCGTCGGCGGCGCGCAGGCGATCGCGATGTTCGCCTACGGCACCGACGAGTGCCCCCGCGCCGATCTGGTCACCGGGCCCGGCAACGTGTACGTCGCCGCCGCGAAGCGGCTGCTCAAGGGCGTGATCGGCATCGACGCCGAGGCCGGCCCGACCGAGATCGCGATCCTCGCCGACGACACCGCGAGCCCGGTGGACGTCGCCGCCGACCTGATCAGCCAGGCCGAGCATGACACGCTCGCCGCGGCCGTCCTCGTCACCGACTCGGTGCGGCTCGCCGACGAGGTCGAGACCGAGCTGAAGGCGCAGGTCGCGCGGACCAGGCACACCGAGCGGATCACCGAGGCGCTCGCCGGGCGGCAGTCCGGCATCGTGCTCGTGGACGGCGTCGAGGACGGCCTGAAGGTCGTCGACGCCTACGCCGCCGAGCACCTGGAGATCCAGACCGCCGACGCCGCCGCGGTCGCCGCCCGCGTCCGCAACGCCGGCGCGGTCTTCGTGGGGCCGCACGCCCCGGTGTCGCTCGGCGACTACCTCGCCGGGTCCAACCACGTGCTGCCGACCGGCGGGTGCGCCTGCCACTCCTCCGGGCTGTCGGTCCAGTCGTTCCTGCGCGGCGTGCACGTCGTCGAGTACGACCGGGACGCCCTCGCCGAGGCCACCGCGCGCGTGGTCGCGCTCGCCGAGGCCGAGGACCTGCCCGCCCACGGCGCCGCCCTGAAGGCCCGCTTCGACTGGGAGATCCCCTCGTGACCTCGCTCGACGACCTGCCGCTGCGGGACGACCTGCGCGGCCGGGAGCCCTACGGCGCCCCGCAGCTGGACGTCCCCTACGCGCTGAACACCAACGAGAACCCCTACCCGCCGTCCGAGCGCCTGGTGAAGGCCCTCGGCGAGGCGGTGATGGAGGTCGCCGGGTCGCTGAACCGCTACCCCGACCGGGACGCGGTCGCGCTCCGCACCGGCCTCGCGGCGTTCCTGGACACCGACACGCCCGGCGCCGGCCTCACCCGGGAGCGGGTGTGGGCGGCCAACGGCTCCAACGAGATCATCCAGCAGATCCTGCAGGCCTTCGGCGGGCCGGGCCGCACCGCGCTCGGCTTCGAGCCGTCCTACTCGATGCACCCGATCATCACCGCCGTGTCCGGGACCCGCTGGGTGAACGCGTTCCGCGACGAGGACTTCGGCCTCGAACCCGAGCGCGCGGTCGCCGCCGTCGCCGAGCACCGCCCCGACATCGTGTTCCTCACCTCGCCGAACAACCCGACCGGCACCGCGCTGCCGCTCGCCGCGATCGAGGCGGTGCTGGAGGTCGCGCCGGGCATGGTCGTGGTCGACGAGGCCTACGCCGAGTTCCGCCGGGCGGGCACCCCCTCGGCGCTGACGCTGCTGGCGGGCCACCCGCGGCTGATCGTCACCCGGACGATGTCGAAGGCGTTCGCGATGGCCGGGACCCGGCTCGGCTACCTGGCCGCCGACCCCGCCGTGATCGACGCGCTGCTGCTCGTCCGGCTGCCCTACCACCTGTCGTCGGTGACCCAGGCCGTCGCCCGCACCGCCCTCGCGCACGGCGAGGAGCTGCTCGGCGGCGTCGCGGCGCTGCGCCGCGAGCGCGACGACCTCGTGGCGTGGCTGCGCGGCGAGGGGTTCCGGGTGGCCGACTCCGACGCCAACTTCGTCCTGTTCGGGACGTTCGAGAACCGACGTAGGGTCTGGGAGAGCATGCTCGAACGCGGCGTGCTGATCCGGGAGGTCGGGCCGCCGGAGTGGCTGCGGGTCAGCGTCGGCGCGCCCGCCGAGATGGCCGCGTTCCGCACCGTACTGAAGGAGAGTCTGTGACGCGCAAGGGACGGGTCGAGCGCGGGACCAAGGAGACCCAGGTCCTCGTCGAGATCGACCTCGACGGGACGGGGCAGGTCGACGTCGCGACCGGCGTGGGGTTCTTCGACCACATGCTGGCCCAGCTCGGCAAGCACGGATCGTTCGACCTGACCGTCAAGACCGCCGGCGACCTGCACATCGACAGCCACCACACGATCGAGGACACCGCGATCGCGCTCGGCCAGGCGTTCCGGGAGGCGCTCGGCGACAAGGCCGGCATCCGCCGCTTCGCCGACGCGTCCATCCCGCTCGACGAGGCGCTCGCGCAGGTCACCGTGGACGTCTCCGGCCGCCCCTACCTGGTGCACGTCGAGCCGGACGGCATGGCCCCGATGATCGGCCCCGAGTACGACACCACGATGACCCGGCACATCTTCGAGTCGTTCGTCTCCAACGCCCGGGTCGCGCTGCACGTCCACGTGCCGTACGGCCGCAACGCCCACCACATCGTCGAGGCGCAGTTCAAGGCCCTGGCCCGCGCGCTGCGCGACGCGGTGGCCTTCGACCCGAAGGTGCACGGCGTCCCGTCCACCAAGGGGGCGCTGTAGCCGTGGAGATCGGCGACCTGCACTTCACCTACGGCACCATGGCGATCTTCGCGGTCGCGGTGTTCCTGCTGGCCGGGGTGTACAGCTTCATCAAGCAGGGCATCAAGATCGGCGCGATGATCCTGCTCGTGCTGGCCGGGATCGCGTTCGCCGGCGGGGTGATGTGGCTGTGACCCGGATCGTCGTCCTCGACTACGGCTCGGGAAACCTGCGCTCGGCCGAGCGCGCCGTCGCCCGCGCCGGAGCGGAGGTGACGGTCACCGCCGACTGGGACGCCGCGCTGAACGCCGACGGCCTGGTCGTGCCGGGCGTCGGCGCGTTCGCCGCCTGCATGGCGGGGCTGCGCGCGGTCCGCGGCGACCAGATCATCGGCCGCCGCCTCGCGGGCGGGCGCCCCGTCCTCGGCATCTGCGTCGGCATGCAGATCCTGTTCACCAAGGGCATCGAGCACGGCGTCACCACCGAGGGCTGCGGCGAGTGGCCCGGCACGGTCGACCGGCTGAACGCGCCCGTCGTCCCGCACATGGGCTGGAACACCGTCGACGTCCCCGCGGGCTCGGTCCTGTTCGACGGGCTGGCGGACGCGCGGTTCTACTTCGTCCACTCCTACGCCGCCCGCCGCTGGGACCTGGCGCCCGACCCGGCCGGCCGCATCGAGCCGCCGCTGGTCACCTGGGCCGAGCACGGCGACCGCTTCGTCGCGGCGGTGGAGAACGGCCCGCTGTGCGCCGCCCAGTTCCACCCGGAGAAGTCCGGCGACGCCGGCGCCCAGCTGCTGCGCAACTGGCTCGGCACGCTCGGCTGAGAGCACCGATCACCCCGTCCACCAGCCTCGATAGGGTTTCCGCATGACTTTGACGCTCCTTCCCGCGGTCGACGTCGCCGACGGCCAGGCGGTCCGCCTGGTCCAGGGCGAGGCCGGCACCGAGACCTCCTACGGCGCCCCGCTGGAGGCGGCGCTCGCCTGGCAGCGGGCGGGGGCGGAGTGGATCCATCTCGTCGACCTGGACGCGGCGTTCGGGCGCGGCTCCAACCGGGAGCTGCTCGCCGAGGTGACCGGGCGGCTGGACGTGAAGGTGGAGCTGTCCGGCGGCATCCGCGACGACGCGTCGCTGGAGGCCGCGCTGTCCACCGGGTGCGCCCGCGTCAACATCGGCACCGCCGCGCTGGAGGACCCGGAGTGGTGCCGCAAGATCATCGCCTCGCACGGCGACAAGATCGCGGTGGGGCTGGACGTGCGGGGCACGACGCTCGCGGCGCGCGGCTGGACGCGGGAGGGCGGCGACCTGTGGGAGGTCCTCGCCCGGCTGGAGGACGACGGCTGCCCCCGCTACGTCGTCACCGACGTCACCAAGGACGGCACGCTGCGCGGCCCCAACACCGAACTGCTCCGCGAGGTGTGCGCGCGGACCGACAAGCCCGTCGTCGCGTCCGGCGGCGTGTCCTCGCTCGACGACCTGCGGGCGCTGGCCGGCCTGGTGCCCGACGGCGTCGAGGGCGCGATCGTCGGCAAGGCGCTGTACGCGCAGGCGTTCACGCTGGAAGAGGCCCTGGAGGCCGTCAAGTGACCGTCGCCGTGCGGGTGATCCCGTGCCTGGACGTCGACGCCGGGCGCGTGGTCAAGGGCGTCAACTTCCAGAACCTGCGGGACGCCGGCGACCCGGTGGAGCTCGCGCGCCGCTACGACGCCGAGGGCGCCGACGAGCTGACGTTCCTGGACATCACCGCCTCCAGCGCCGACCGGTCCACGACCTACGAGGTGGTGCGCCGCACCGCCGAGCAGGTGTTCATCCCGCTGACGGTCGGCGGCGGCGTCCGGACCGTCGAGGACGTCGACCGGCTGCTGCGCGCGGGCGCCGACAAGGTGTCGATCAACACCGCCGCGATCGCGCGGCCGGAGTTCCTGCGGGAGGCCGCGCACCGCTTCGGGTCGCAGTGCGTGGTGCTGTCGGTGGACGCCCGGCGCGCCGCCGGCACCGAGTCGGGGTTCGAGGTCACCACGCACGGCGGCCGCGAGGGGACCGGCATCGACGCCGTCGAGTGGGCCCGCCGCGGCGAGCAGCTGGGGGTCGGGGAGATCCTGCTGAACTCCATGGACGCCGACGGCACCAAGGCCGGCTTCGACCTGGAGATGCTCCGCCGCGTCCGGGAGACCGTGTCGGTGCCGGTGATCGCCAGCGGCGGCGCCGGCGCCGCCGCGCACTTCGCCCCCGCCGTGGCGGCGGGCGCGGACGCCGTCCTCGCCGCGAGCGTCTTCCACTTCGGCGAGCTGACGATCTCCGAGGTGAAGTCGGCGCTGCGCGAGGCGGGCAACCCGGTGCGCTGACTTGCCCATGGGGCTGTGTTTGCCCAGGGGGGCGACCCCCTGGAACCCCCGTCAGCGGGCGAGAGGCTGTTTCACCGATCCGCTGGCGCGTCTCGGTGAAACAGCCTCTCGCCCGTCGGGTCGGGCGGCCTCCGGGCGCTAGAGCGCCCTCCGGCCGCCCGACCCGTGGGTCACCTGTGGCCGTCTGACCCGTGGGTGGTGGTTGAGGTTTGGTCGGGGGGTGGGGGCGGTCAGGTGTTGTCCGTGGGGGCGGGGGCGGTTACTTCGGGGGAGTGGGTAGGGATGGGGAGGATGATCGCGGACGGGTGGTCCGGGTCGTGGAAGAGTTCCTGGTGTGCTTTGAGCATGCGGGTCGCGGTGGTCGCCAAGGGGGCGCCGGTGCCGGGGTTGGCGGCGACCTTGGGGTGGGCGCCGCTGGTGATGTGCACGCGGACGCGGTGGCCGCGCGGGAACCGGTGGCCGGTGGGCCACAGGTCGACGGCGATGCGGCGGACGCCGTGGGTTCCGACGGGCTTCTCGGCCGCCGCGGGGAGCCGCAGGCCGCCCTCGCAGACGTTGCGGGACGTCCCGTCCGGCGCGACGTCGCAGAGCCGGACGACGAAGTCGGTGTGCTCGCGGTCGGAGCGGACGAACAGGTCGGCGCCGACCGGGCCGATCACGTCGAGGTCGGCGGTGAGGGCGGGGGAGGTGAACACCAGGACGTCCGGGCGCCGCTCCAGCGGCCGGTTGTCGACCGGGCGGGAACTGCCGAGCAGGGTGGGGCCGCCGAGCGCCGGCGTGGGGTCGGCCGGGTCGAAGGTGTAGGTGCTCGGCGGATGGTCCTGGGGGCCGTCCTCGCCGAGGCCGTGCGGCGGGCCGGCGTGCAGGTGCCAGCGGGCCTGGCGGGTGCCCGGCGGCGGCCAGTCGCGGTAGTGCCGCCATTCGCGGGCGCCGGTGACGTAGAGCCGGACGGGGTCGGCCCGCAGCCCGGACGGGTCGCCCTGGAGGTGCGCGCGGAACCAGGCGAGCGACTCGCGGATGCCGGGCAGGCCGTGCCGGGCGTCGGTGTGCCACCACGGCCCGATGGTCAGGTACGGGGCGTGCCCGGCGGCGCGCAGCGCCAGGTAGTCCTTGAGCTGCCAGGGCAGGAACACGTCGTACCAGCCGCCGAGGAGGGTGACGGGCGCGGCGACCTGCCCGACGGTGCCGCTGAAGTCGCGGCGGTCCCAGTAGCGGCCGGAGGCGCCGTGGTTGGCGAGGAGGTCCTGGTAGAAGCGCATGGGCTCGCCGCCCGCCAGTACGTCCAGCTCGGCGAGGGGGCGGCCGGAGCGGGCGGCGCGCAGGGCGCGGCGCCGGGCCGTCAGCGGCGCGGTCAGCATGCCGAGCCGCTGCTGCTGCCGGTGGGTGAGGTCGGTCCAGCTGAGCGTGGACTCCAGTGCGAACGACCCGCCGACGTAGGCGGCGTCCCGGAAGGACGACGCCGTGATCTGCAGCGACATCGCCTTCAGCGCCGGGCCCGCCTCGGCGGCGATCGACCAGGCCGAGTAGCCGAGGTAGCTGGCGCCGTAGGTGGCGAACGAGCCGTGGAACCAGGGCTGCCGCTTCAGCCACTCGACCGTGACCAGGCCGTCGTCGCGCTCGCTGCCGAGCGGGTCGAACTCGCCGCCCGACCCGGACGTCCCGCGCGCGCTCTGCACGACCAGCTGGAAACCGAACGGGACGAACGGCAGCCCGTTGGCGAGGGCGGCGGGCCCGCGCCGCCCGTAGGGCGTCCGCACCAGGATGGTGGGCGGGCGCTCCACGCCGGTGGGGACGTACCGGTCGGCGAGCAGCGTCACGCCGTCCGGCATGGTCACCGGAAGGTCGCGCTCGACGGTGTAGCGCAGCAGTCCGCGCGGGTGCGGCAGCCTGAGGGATGGGGCGGGCAGTCGGTCCCAGGGCGCCATGCTGCCTCCGTCCGCGGTGGGCTACTCCCAGGAAAGGTAACCGCGGACGGCGGCCGCAACCGTCACGGGCCCGTGATGAACGCCCAGGGGTCGGGCGCGGCGGCGGCCGCGGCGCCCAGGTCGTCGGCCCAGGCGGTCTCGCTGCCGTACTCCTCCCGCCACGCCCCGAGCCGCAGCGTGACCTTGTGCAGCACGTGCTCCTCGGTGACGCCGAGCGCGCCGTGGAGCTGGTGCGCGATCGCCGCGACCGCGCCCGCCGCGCGCGAGGCGTTCGCCTTGGCGGCGGCCACCGCGACCGGGTCGCCGGGGTCGCGGACGGCGGCGCGCACCGCGACGTCGGCGACCGTGGCCTCCCCGGCGAGCTCGGCGAGCATCTGCTGGACGGCCTGGAACCGCCCGAGCGGCCGCCCGAACTGCTCGCGCTCGCCCGCGTACCGGACCGACAGGTCGAGGGCCCGCGCCATCGCGCCGGTCAGCTGCACCGCCCGCGCCAGCGCCCCGCGCCGCCGCAGCTCCGCCGCGTCCACCGGGCACGGCGCCGAGACCTCCGCCCGCACCCCGGACAGGTCGACGTCGTCGCGCGGCTCGCCCGCCACGTTCGCGCCCTCGGTGATCCGCGCGCGGGCGGGGTCGACGACCGCGACGACGCCGCCGGCCAGGACGACGATGCGGTCCGCGTCGCGCGCCCAGGGGACCCGGCGCAGCGTTCCGCTCAGCGTTCCGGAGGCCGCCGTCAGGATTCCGGCGGGGACCGGCAGGCCCGCCTCGGCGAGGAGCCGCCCGGCGAGCCAGCCCGTCTCGGCGAGCGGGACGGGGGCGGCGTGGTACCCGGCCGCGCGGAGCACGGTCGCGGCGTCGGCGAGGGTCCCGCCGCTGCCGCCCGCCTCCTCCGGCACCCCGACCAGCGCCAGCCCGGACTCCGCCAGCGCCGCCCACGGCCGGCCACCGGCCAGGATCTCGTTCGCGGTCTCCTCCAGCAGCTCCATCAGCGCACTCCCAGGCCGCGCGCGACGATGCCGCGCAGGATCTCGTTGCTGCCGCCCCGCAGCGTGAAGCCGGGCGCCTGGACGACCGACTCCGCGAGCGCGCGGGCCAGCGGGTCGGGGGAGGCGGGGTCGGGCTCCACGCCCGCGTGCTCCCGCACGGCTTCGATCACCTCGCGCTCGAACCGCGTCCCGAGGTCCTTCACCAGGGCGGCGGGGACGTCCGGGGTCAGCCCGGCGTCCAGGGCGCCCGCGACGCCGAGGGACGCCTGCCGCAGCGCCCACAGCCGCGCCGTCAGCCGGCCGAGGGTGCGGCGCGCCGCCGGGCCGTCGGCGCGGCCGTGCAGGAGCCGGATCAGCAGGAACGTGCTGAGCAGCCGCTCCGGGCCGCTGCGCTCGTAGGCCAGCTCGGCGGTGACCTGCCGCCAGCCGTCCCCGGCACGGCCGAGCACCATCGAGTCGGGGACGCGCACGCCGTCCAGGACCACCTCGTTGAAGTGGTGCTCGCCGGACAGCCCCCGGATCGGCCGGACCGCCACCCGCTCGTCCGGCAGCGGGACGATGAACTGCGTCAGCCCGGCGTGCCGGTCGCCGCCCCGCGGCGCGCTGCGGGCCAGGACGAGGATCGCGTGCGCGAGGTGGGCGCCGCTCGTCCACACCTTGGTGCCGTGCAGCCGCCACCCGTCCCCGTCCCGCTCGGCGCGGGTCCGGACGGACGCGAGGTCCGACCCGGAGTCGGGCTCGCTCATCCCGATCGCGAAGAAGCACTCGCCGCGCGCGATCGCCGGGAGGAACCGGTTCTTCTGCTCCTCGGTGCCGTGCGCGAGGATGCTCGGCCCGGTCTGCCGGTCGGCGATCCAGTGCGCGCCGACCGGTGCCCCGGCGGCGAGCAGCTCCTCGATCACCGCGAACCGCTCCAGCGGGGAGCGGCCGTGCCCGCCGTACCGCTCCGGCAGCGTCATGCCGAGCCAGCCGCGCTCGCCGAGGCGCCGGCTGAACGCGGGGTCGGCGCCGGTGAGCCAGCTGTCGCAGCGGGCCGTGAACGGCGTCCGCGCGAGGAAGTCCCGTACCTGCCCGCGCAACTCGGCGGCCTGCGGCGGGAACGCTCCGGGCTCCAGGTCGGACGGTCTGGCCACTGCGCCTCCTCGGTCTCAGGGCGACGTTACCGACGCCCGCGCGGACCGATGTCAGCGGGTCCTTACCGGGGATCGTTCTCGACCGGATGGTCGTTGTCTGGAATGGTTGCGTTCTCACAGCCCGTCTCCAGGGGGAGTACACGACATGTGGCCGGGGTCGAACCTGCCGATGGGACCGCCGCCCGCGGGGCCGGGCCAGGCGGCGCCCTCCTGGCCCCCGCCGCGCCGCGCCGGGCCCGGCGCGGGCTGGTACGCGCTGCCCGTCGCCCTGCTTCTGGCGGCCGTGGTGGGCTTCTTCACCCTGGTCGCGTTCCTGTGGGACGACTCCGAGGCCGCCGACGGCCCGAAGGCGGTCGGTGACCCGGTCCGGGGCGTGGCGGTCCAGCTCTCCGAGGGGTACGGCTACTTCCTGTACGTCCGCACCGGCGGCTCCACGCCCTACTCGTGCGCCGTGCGGGCGGGCGAGCGGTCCGGGCCCATCAGGCTCAGCCGCAAGAACTCCTGGAGCGTCTCCGACCGGCCCGGCTACCGGTACACGGCCACCTTCGAGGCGCCGGTGACCGGGGCCGCGCTGCTCACCTGCCGGGGCACCGACGGCCCGATCCTGGTGGCGCCGGACGACACCGCGCACGCCTACCTGGGGCTGGCCCTGTTCGTGGCCCTCGGGGTGGGCGGGCTCGCCGTCCTCAGCTTCGTCGTGGTCGCGTTCCGGCGGAGCGCCGCCCGCCGCTGACCCGGGGCCTTCCGGTCAGGACGTGAGCTCGCGCTCCAGCGGAGTGCGGAAGCGGGGGACGGCGCGCACCTCGCCGTACCAGCCGGCCAGGCGTGCCGCCTCCCGCTCGATCGCCGCCGCCGCGCCGGCGCCCACGTCCTCCAGGAGGCGGACCGCGATCTCGCCGTCCGCGCGCTGCGCCCAGCCGCCCACGATCCGGCCGTCCCACCAGATGGACGGGCCGATGTTGCCGTTGCGGTCGAACAGCGCGGGGCCGTGGCCGCCGAGGAACCAGCCGCGCTCCTGCCAGCCCATCGGCGTCGGGTCGAGCGCGGGCAGCAGCGCCGCCCACGGCTCCGGCGCCGCCGCCGGCTCCAGGTCGTCGGACAGGACGAGGCCGGTGCCGCCGCCGTCGAGCGCGACCTCGGTGACCTCCAGCGCCGCGAGGGCCTTCTTCACATCGCCGGCGTTCCAGCCCGTCCACCACTTCAGGTCGGCGGCCGGGGCCGGGCCGAACGCGCGCAGCCAGCGGCGGACCAGCTCCGCGCGGGCCTCGGCGGCGGGGACCTGCGCGATGCCGCCGGGCAGCCACTCCTCGACGGGCGCCCACCGGTACTGGCTGCTGGTCCACGACCCGTTCGGGCGGCCGCGCACGATGCGGCCCTCGCAGCCGAGCGTGACGAGGATCCAGGTGGTGACGCCCGTCGGCCGCGAGTAGGACTTGCCGGGCGCCGGGTCGACCTGCGTGCGCAGCGCCGGGACCTCGGCGCTGAGCTGGGCGCCGGTGGCCGCGCCGCGCGCGAGCAGCGCCTTGTGCGCGGCCTCCGCGGTCTCGGCGAAGAAGGCCGGGACGTCGGCGATGTCGCTGCCGCGCTCGATCATCCGCGTATAGGTGGCGCGCTGTTTGACGGCCAGCCCGTTCGCCGTGGACGCCTGCAGCACCGGCACCAGCTCGGTGGGCGCGACGAACATCGTCCGGCGCATGGCGAGCATCCGCAGCAGCGTGCGGTCGTCGTACAGGGCCCGCTCCACCGCGCCCGGGGCGGCCTCGACGCTGCGGGCCGCGACCGACAGGAACACCGTGGCCGGATCGGTGGCGTGCAGCACCACCATGGACCGGGCGATGCCGGGGACGTCGTCGGTGCGGGCCTCGTGGGCGAGCCGGTGGCGGAGCGCGAGCCGGGCCCGCCGCTCCGCCGTCGTCATCGAACGCATGTGCGAAGCATAGCGGGGCTCACCCGCTGTTGGAGATCTTCACCACGACATTGTCCTGGGTGACCGACTGGACGGAGATGTTGAAGCCCTCGGCCTGCTCCCCGTCGCCGACGGGCACGGTCACCGTCTGGCCCGCCACCTTCAGGGTGACCATCTCGCCCTGCACCTTCACCAGTTCGGCCTTCACGCCGAGGATGGACGCGCTCGCGTCCACGCCGCGGTCGAAGGTCACCGTGCACGAGTTGACACCGCAGGAGGTGTCGCTGTTCTCGCCGCCGCACGCGGCGAGGGCGCCGAGCGGCAGGAGCGCGAACGGGAGTACGGCCAGCTTCCGCCGGAGGGGAAAGGAGGTCATGCCGGGAGTCTAGGCGCGATCCCGGGCGCCGCCGCCCTCCCGGAGGCGGATCCGCGCAGGACGAATGTGGTACCGCACGGTGACGCGGCTGGATCTGCCCGGCCACCCCGTGCTTCGCTGGACGCGTGAGCACCGACAGTGACCCGCTCGCCGCCGCCGGGGCCGCCGAGGTCCCGGTCGTCGGCCCGGTCGTGTGCGCCGCGCTGCGGATCGAGGCGCGCGCCGTGCGGCGCGGCCTCACCCGGACACCGGTCGTGGTCGTCGGCTACCGGGCCCGCCGCGCGGCCCGGCTGCCGGGCGCCTGCGCCGCCCTCGTCACCGTCGGCTTCGGCGGCGCGCTCGACGAGCGGCTGCGGCCGGGCGACGTCCTCGTCGCCGACGAGATCCGCGGGCCCGGCGGCACGGCGGTGCCGTGCAGCGCGCCCCGGCTGCTCGCGGAGGAGCTGATCCAGGACGGGCTGAGCGCCCAGGTCGGGCCGCTGGTCACCACCGACCGCGTCGTGCACGGGCGGGAACGGGCCGCCTTGGCCGCGCAGGGCGCGCGCGGAGTCGACATGGAGTCGGCCGTCGTCGCCGCGCGGGCCGGCGGGCTGCCGGTCGCCGCGCTGCGCGTCGTCGTGGACGGCCCCCGCCACCCGCTGTGGCATCCGGGCACGATCGGCCGCGGGCTGGCCGCGCGGCGCGTCCTGGCCCGCACGGGGCCCGCGCTGGAGCGCTGGAGCGTCCTGCTGGTCCGCGGCGAGGACGGCGCCGGGGCGTGAGCGGCGGCTCACCCGTGCCCGCCCTCGTGCCCGCCCTCCTGCCCGGTGCCGTGGTGGTCGCCCTGGACGATCTTGCCGCCGAGGTCCGCGCGGAGCGACTCCAGCGTCGGCTTCTGGCTGACCGCCACCCAGCGCGCCCCGACCAGGTACCAGCCGCCCCACGGCTTGGCCTCCTCCAGCCAGGAGTGCATGCCCGCGTCGGTGGTGAAGCTGACCAGGACGTACCGCCCCCGCGAGGTCTTGCAGTTGCCCTGCTCCAGGTCCTTGACCTTGCGCTCGCCGGTCACCCGGCAGTCGGTCTGCCGCGCGAGCTCCCGGAGGCTCGCGGGCTTGGCGGCCTTCTGGCCGGACGAGGCGCCGGACTTCGCCGAGCAGCCCGCCGCGAGCGGCAGCGCCAGCGCGGCGGCGCACAGCAGCGCCGCCCGCGTCCGCGCTGCGGCCGGGCGGGACGCCTTCGGGCGCGGCGTGATCGGGCGGGGGTGGTGTCGGGGACCCATCGCCATTCCTCTCCGGGGTGAGATGCGCGATTCGACGGATCAATACGCGTCCCGCCCCGGCGGGGTTCACCGGCCGCCCGGCGGAGCCCCCGGCGGCCGGCCGGCGGTCAGGTCATCAGGCGGGCGCCGGCCGCGGCGCGCACGCCGGGGTCCTCGGCGCCGTCCTGGTGCAGCCGCCGCAGCCGCAGCCCGGTATCGCGGGTGAGCGGCGCGGACCGGGCGGCCTCGGCGCGGACGCCGTCCTCGCAGTCCCACAGCCCCTCGACGGTGTAGGACTCGGCCGTGTGCGGGGCCGTTCTCGTCAACGCGGTCAGGATGCGGGGTCTCAGATAGGCGTAGGTCGACTCGGTCCAAGCGGTCTTCAGCAGCGGGACGGCCTCGCCGGCGCGCAGCCGCCCCAGCCCCTCGATGGGGCCCGCGGCGCCGCCCCACTCCCGCCGGGCGACGGCCCCGCGCAGCTCCTCCATGAGCAGCGGGATGTCCTGCCGGGTGCCGTACCGGGCGAGGATGCGCAGCCCCATGTCGGCGCAGCCGCCGCGCTCGGCCGCCCACGCCCGCGCCCGCGGCAGCGTCTCCGGGCCGTACTCGCGCAGCGCCCGGCACACCGCGCCGCCGAACCGGCTCGGCCGCTGCGGCAGCAGCTCCTCGGCCAGGTCGAGCAGCGCCGGCGTCCGCCGCCGGCCCAGCTCGAAGATCGCCGCGATGGCGCCCTCGCCGCGCCGCCGGGCGAGGTCCAGCAGCTCGGCGTCGCTCTGCGCGTCCCGGCCGGGGGCCGCGGCCATCGCGCGGCGCGCCGCCCGGCCCGCCTCCCGCTGCCGCTCCAGCGCCGCGGCCACCCGCGGCTGCCGCGCCGCCCACGCCTCGATCACCGGGTTGCGCCCGGCGGGTATCAGCAGCTCCAGGTCGGCGTCGTCGCAGCGCGCCGCCACCAGCTCGTCCAAACCGATCGTCAGCGCCGGGTCTTCAAGGTCGATCAGCTCCGCCACCGCGTCGAACCACTGCGCGCCCTCCTCGGCGTACCGCCGCAGCGGCACCGCCGCCTCGCGCCGGCTCAGCCGCACCAGGTCCGCGAGGACGCCGAGCGCCAGGTCCACCCGCCACTCGTCGGGGTCGGTATGGTCCGCCGGGTCGAACAGGTGCTCGGCCACCGGGCCGGTCGGCAACTCCAGATCCACCATCAACCGGGCGTAGTACAGCCGCCGCGACTCGCACTGGCGGTCCCAGCGCGGATCCGACCGGACGCAGGCGTACACGTACTCGCCCGCGCCGGGCCTGTCCGCCGCGCGCCGCGCGGCCCTCCCGAGCCCCCGCTGCAGCTGACCGTGCAGCGTGCCCGCCGATTCCAACACGACCTCGTTGCTCACCCCGTCAGAATGCGCACTGGACCAGATAACGGGCAAGTGCTTTACCCCAGGTCTGTCCCGTCCTCATAGCGACCGCTGCGCGATCCAGGAGGCGTGCAGGTCGGCGTAGACCCCCGGACGCGCCACCAGCTCGGCGTGCGGGCCGCGCTGGACGATCCGCCCCGCCTCGAAGACGATCACCTCGTCGGCCGCCTCGGCGGTGGACAGCCGGTGCGCGATGGCGATCGCCGTCCGGCCGCGGGTGACGCCGTCCAGGGCCCGCTGGATGCGGACCTCCGTCGCCGGGTCGACGGCCGAGGTCGCCTCGTCCAGCACGAGCAGGTCGGGGTCGGCGATGTAGGCGCGGGCCAGCGCGACGAGCTGCCGCTCGCCGGCCGACAGCGACTCGCCGCGCTGCCCGACCGGGGTGTCCAGGCCCCGCGGCAGGCCGTCCAGCCAGTCGGCGAGGCCGAGTTCGGTGAGCGCGAGGACGAGGTCGTCGTCGCGGGCGTCCGGCCGCCCGTACCGGATGTTGTCGCCGAGGGACGCGTCGAACAGGAACCCGTCCTGCGGCACCATGACGATCCGCTCGCGCAGCGAGGAGAACCGGACCCGGTCCAGCGGCACGCCGTCCACCAGGACCCGGCCCGACACCGGGTCCATCAGCCGGGTGAGGAGCTTGGCGAAGGTCGTCTTGCCGGAGCCCGTCTGCCCGACGATCGCGATCCGGCTGCGCGGCGCGATCTCGGCGTCCACGCCGTGCAGCACGGTCGGGCCGCCCGGGTAGGCGAACCCGACCGACTCGAACCGCACCTCGATCGGGCCGCGCGGCAGCGTCTCGCCCGCCTCGCCCGGGTCGGCGACGTCCGGGGCGGTGTCCAGCACGCCGAGCACCCGCCGCCAGCCCGCGATCGCGTTCTGCGCCTCGTTCAGCACCTCGGTGGCCGTCTGCATCGGGCTGACGAACAGCGTCACCAGGAACAGGAAGGCGACCAGCTTGCCGGCCGACACCTCGCCGGCGATGCCGAGCAGCGTCCCGGCGATGACGACCGCTGCGGTCGCCAGGGCGGCGACCAGCTCGCTGACCGGGAAGGTCAGCGCGACCATCGCCTGCGCCCGGGTCTGCGCCGACCGGTAGGACTCGACGGTCTCGTCCACCCGGCGGCCGGTGCGCTCCTCCGCCGCGTACGCGCGGATCACCGGGGCGCCCACGACCGACTCGCCGACCGCGGCCAGCAGGTCGCCCATCCGCTCCCGCACCCGGTAGTAGGCCGCCGACAGGATCCGCTGGAAGCGCCGCAGCGCGAACGCCAGCGGCAGGAACGCCACCCACACCAGCAGCGCCAGCTGCCAGGAGTAGACCAGCATCAGCACGCTCGCCACGAGCAGCTGCCCGATCGAGACGATGAACATCAGCCCGCCGGACTGCATGAACTGGCTGATCTGGTCGACGTCGCCGGTCACCCGCGACACGAGCGCGCCCCGCCGCTCCCCGCTCTGGGTGAGCATCGACAGGTCGTGGACGTGCCGGAACGCCTTCACCCGCAGCCCCGCCAGGCCGCCCTCGGACGTCCTGTAGAGCCGCACGTTCATCAGGTACGCGCACACCGCCGTCACCAGCACGGCCGCCGCGCACAGCAGCACCGCCGTCCGGATGAAGGCGATGTCGGGGCCGCCGGGGCGCCCGATGCCCTTGTCGATCGTCTGCTGGACGGCGACGGGCACCACCACCCGCCCCGCCGTCGACACCAGCGCGAGCAGCAGCGTGCCCGTGAGCCCCGCGCGGAACTCCGGGCTCAGCCGCAGCCCCCGCCTGAGCGTGCTGATCGCGCCCTCGGTGGTCGCCGTGCCGTCAAGGACCGTCATGCCAATGCCTCCTCGCCGCCCTCGACGGCCTCCTGCTCGGCCTCGGCCCGCTCGTAGGCGTTCACGAGGTCGGCGTAGCCCGCCGAGCTGTCCAGCAGCTCGGCGTGCGCGCCGCGCGCGACGACGCGGCCGTGCTCCATGTAGACGACCTCGTCGGCCAGCGCGATCGTCGCCTTGCGGTAGGCGACGACCACGACGGTCGCGCCGCCCGCCTCACCCGACTGCGCCTCCCGCAGGCTCTGCAGGATGCGCGCCTCCACCTGCGGGTCGACGCTGGAGGTCGCGTCGTCCAGGACGAGCAGCCGGGGCCGCCGCACCAGCGCGCGCGCCAGCGCGAGCCGCTGCCGCTGCCCGCCGGACAGCGTCGCCCCGCGCTCGCCCACCTTCGTGTCGAGCCCGTCGGCGAGGGCCGCGACGAACCCCTCGGCCTGCGCGAGGCGCAGCGCCTCCCAGACCCGCTCGTCGGGGACGTCGAGGCCGAGCGCCACGTTGCCGCGCACGGTGTCGTCGAACAGGAACGTCTGCTGCGGGACGAGCGCCGCCGTCGCGGCGACCCCGCCGCGCCGCACGTCGCGCAGGTCGACGCCGTCCAGCAGGACCGAGCCGTCGGCCGGGTCGACGAGCCGCACCAGCAGCGAGGTCAGCGTGGACTTGCCGGAGCCCGTCGGGCCGACCACCGCGATCGTCCGCCCCGGGGACGCGGCGAACGACACGTCGTGCAGGACGCGCCGGCCGGGGCCGCCGCCGTCCCCGTCCGCCTCGTAGGCGAAGCGGACCTCGCGGACCTCCAGGTCGGTCGCCTCGCCGCCGGCGCCGTCCAGCGCGTCCTCCCCGAACGGCAGGGAGCCGGTCGCGTCCAGCACGTGCCGGACCCGCTCCCAGCCGACGACGCTGCGCGGCACCTCGCCGAGCACCCAGCCGAGCGCCCGGATCGGCCACGACAGCAGCGTGAACAGGTAGGCGGCGTTCACCAGGTCGCCCGGCGACATCGCCTCGGCCTGCAGCCGCATGGACCCGATCAGCAGCACGGCGAGGACGCCGAGGTTCGGCAGTGCCTCCAGCACCGGGTCGAACAGCCCGCGGATCCGGCCGACCGCGATGTTGGCGTCCCGCAGCGCCTCCGCCCGCTCCCGGAACCGCGCGGTCTCGGCCGCCTCCCGGCCGAGGGTCTTGACGACCAGGCCGCCCTCGAAGCTCTCGTGCGCCACCTCGCTGACCTCGGCGCGCAGCTGCTGCGCGCGGGTCGCGACCGGCGACAGCCGCCGCTGGTACACGATGTTGATCAGCGCGACGGCGGGGAAGACCAGGAAGCCGACCGCCGCCACCACCACGTCCGTCAGCAGGATCGACACCGCGGCGATCAGCAGCATGAACACCACGCCGACCGCCATCGGCAGCGGCGCGATCGGCGCCCACACCGCCTCGACGTCGGCGTTGGCGTTCGACAGCAGCTGCCCGGTCGGGTGCCGGTGGTGCCAGGCCAGCGGAAGCCGCAGGTACTGCCGGGTCACCGCGCGGCGGTAGGACGCCTGCATCCGGTACTGCATGAGGCCCGCGTAGAAGCGGCGGCCCGCCACGCCGAGCGCCTTCAGCAGCGCCACCGCCATGACCAGCGCTGCGGCGCCGGCCAGCGCCCCGGCGGTCGTGCGCCCCGATTCGAAGGCCGGCAGCACGACGTGCTCCGTCGCCCAGCCCAGCACGCGCGCCGTGGCCACGGTCATCGCCGCGTAGAGGGCGCTCGCGACCACCGACGCCGTGAAGACGCGGGGCTCGGCCTTGACCGCGACCCACAGCACGCCCATGCCCTCCCTGAGCACGTGTGGGCTGACGCGTCTGGACGCAGGTGGCACGGCGACTCCTCGATCACGGCGGCGCCCGGGACAAGCCCCGGCGGCCGGGGCGCGGGGATCTTCGGGCCTGCACATGCCTACCATCCGGCCGCGGCGCTTATTCCCGGCCGGACCCGCACCGCCTACGATCAAGGGATGAGCGCATCCGAGGGCCGCCCGGCCGGCGGCCCCGCCGGACCCGGCGCGGCCGGGCCGGGGCCCGTCCGGCGCGAGCGCCTGCTGCTCGCCGGCGCGCTGGCCGCCGCGGGGCCCGACGCCGCCACCAAGTGCGCCGGCTGGACCGCCCGTGATCTGGCCGCCCATCTGGTCGTCCGGGAGGACCGCCCGGACGCCGCGCCCGGAATACTGCTGCCGCCGCTGGCCTTCTACACCGAGCGCGTCCGGCGCCGCACCGCGCGCGCCGTCCCGTTCGAGCGGCTGGTGGAACGCTTTCGGGACGGACCGGCGAAGTTCTCCCCCTACGCGCTTCCCGGAGTCGACAAAAGCGCGAACGGTGTCGAGTTCTTTGTGCACCATGAGGACGTCCTGCGCGCGCGTCCCGACTGGGAGCCCCGGGAGATCTCGCCGGAACTCGAGGAAGTGCTCTGGCGACGGATAAAAATTGCCCGCTTTGTCCTAAGAAAAGTTCAGGTCGAAGTAACGCTGGTGCAACCCGACGGCCGCGGCCTGAGAGTGCCCGGACGGGGCCGGGGCGCCCGCGGAGCCGTGCGCGTGCACGGCCCGGTCGGCGAACTCGTCCTCTGGGCACTGGGCCGCCGCGACGTCGCGGACGTCCGCCTCACCGGGGCCACGGACGCTGTCAAGAGCCTGACCGAGACCGGTTGGAGTCTTTAACGGGCAGGTAACGGCAGGGTTCGCCGAGAGGAGAATCGCGTGCCTTGCGGCTCCTCCGCTTTACGCGGAACCGGTGATACTGTGGGGCGGTCGGTTGCAGTCGTGGTTCTCGATCGTGCAGACGCCCGCGGACTGATGGCAGCGGGCGTTTTGGCTTTTCCGGGACCGTACCGGGGGCGAGAGCGTTCCGCAGCGACCGCACGGGCCCGCGAGGTGTGGGCCCAGGTTTTGCCGCAAGGAGAAAGACATGCCCCAGCAGGGCACCGTGAAGTGGTTCAACGCCGAGAAGGGCTTCGGGTTCATCGCCGTCGACGGCGGCGGGCCGGACGTCTTCGTGCACTACTCGGCCATCCAGTCCTCCGGATACCGCACGCTGGACGAGAACCAGCGCGTCCAGTTCGAGGTGACGCAGGGTAACCGGGGTCCGCAGGCCGACCAGGTCGTCCCCCTGTAACACCCGTAGTCGTACGTCGGGGCCCGTTCCCTCCGCCAGGGGAGCGGGCCCTTTCGTGTGCCGGGGAGCGGCGGCCGAGGTCGGCCTCCGGTACCGCTGCAATAAACTCTCGGTCATGTCCCCACGAGCGTCCAGCGACCTGGACCCGAAGATCGCCGCGCGGCTGAAGCGCGACCCGAACGGCCTCGTGCCCGCCATCGCCCAGCAGTACGACACCGGCGAGGTGCTCATGCTCGGCTGGATGGACGACGAGGCCCTGCACCGCACCCTCACCACGGGCCGCTGCACCTACTGGTCGCGCAGCCGGCAGGAGTACTGGGTGAAGGGCGAGAGCTCCGGGCACCAGCAGTGGGTCAAGTCCGTCGCGCTGGACTGCGACGCCGACGCCGTCCTGGTGAAGGTCGACCAGGTCGGCGCCGCCTGCCACACCGGCGACCGCACCTGCTGGGACGCCGACGCCCTTCCCGCCGTGGTCGGGGAGCGTCCTGACGGGGCGTCATGACGCCCGGGCGTGAACGCGGGCTGACGGCGCTGCTGTGCGCCGCAGGCGCGGGTCTCGCCCTGCTCGCCGCCGGGCGCACCTGGGCCACGGTCAAGGCCGAGCACGCCATCACCCCCTTCAGCCAGACGCTCACCGGCGGCGACCTCGGCGGCGCCGCGGGCGCGCTGGGCTGGGCCGGTCTCGCCGGGCTGGCCGCCCTGTTCGCCACCCGCGGCCGTGTGCGCGCGGGCATCGGCGTCCTCATCGCGCTATTCGGGGCGGGGATCGCCTACGCGTCGGCCGCCGCCGTCCAGCGGTCCAACGTGCTGTCCGCCGCCGGCGACAAGAGCGCCCTGCTGAAACTCGGCGCCGACCCCGTCCTCGACGTGAACCTGTGGTGGATGGCCTCGGTCACCGGGGGCGTGCTGCTCGCCGTCGCCGGCCTGGTCACGGCCGTGCGCGGCACCCGCTGGCCCGGCATGTCGTCCCGCTACGAGCGCGCCGGGACGCCCGGCCCCGCCGCGAAGGGCGCCGCCCCGGCGGACGACCCCTCCGCGATGTGGCGCTCCCTCGACCGCGGCGAGGACCCGACCGCCCGCCGGAACGGCCGGAGATGACCGGCGACGGGGGCGGGCTCGTGCTCGTCGTCGAGCACGACCCCGCCGTCGCCGAGCTGCAGCGCCGCTACCTGGCCCGGGAGGGCTTCGCCGTCGAGATCGAGGCCGACCCCGGGCGGGCGCCCGCCGCCGCCGAGCGCAGCCGCCCCGACGTCGTCGTCCTCGACCTGTCCACCGCGGCGCTGCCCGCCGACCTGTACCGGCGCACCGCCGCCGCGGCCTGCCCGGCGCCCGTCGTCGCCGTCACCGGCCCGCTCGACCCCGCGATCGCCCGCGCGCTCGGCGAGCACCGCGTCGACCGGCCGTTCGGCCCCCGCGTGCTCGTCGGCGCCGTCGCCGAGGCGCTGCGCCGCGGCGCCCCCGCCGGCGCCGGCGGCGAGCCGGGCCCGCTGCGGGCCGGCTCGGTCGCCCTCGACCGGCCGGGCCGGGCCGCCGTGGCCGGCGGCCGCCGCGTCGCCCTCACCGTCACCGAGTTCGACCTCCTCGAGTTCCTGATGGCCAACCCCGGCCGCGTCTTCACCCGCGAGCAGCTCCTCGACGCCGCGTGGGGCCCGGGCGCCGGCGCCGGGAGCCGCACGGTGGACGTCCACGTCGCCCAGCTCCGCGCCAAACTCGGCGGGGACAGCCCCATCCGGACCGTCCGCGGCGTCGGCTACGTCCTGGACGGCTGACGGCTGACGGCTGACGGCTGACGGCCGACTTGCCGCCCGGGCCGTCGGGCGGCCCGCACGGACGCTCGCTGGACGTCGCCTATCGTGGGCGTTGTGACTCGCGCACCCGTCCCTTCGCAGGAGCACGCGCACCCGTACGGGCCCGTACCGCACGCGCCGGGCCAGGGGCGGCTCAGAGCGCTCCTGCCGCAGGCGGCGGTCCTCGCCGGCGTCACCGCCGGCGCCCTGACCGTGGCGCTGCGCGGCGACCCCAACGAGGCCGGGCACTACCCCGGCTGCCCGTTCCTGGCGATGACCGGCTACTACTGCCCGGGCTGCGGGGCCACGCGCCTGGTCTACGCGCTCACCCACGGGGACGTGGGCACCGCCTTCGGGCTCAACCCGCTGCTGTTCGCGCTGCTGCCGGTCTTCGGCTACCTCTACGCGCGCTGGACGGTCCAGACCGCGCGCGGGCTGCCGATGCGGACCGTCCTGTTCAAGCCGCCGGTGGTGTACGCGTTCGTCGGGCTCCTGATCGTCTACTGGGTCGTCCGGAACCTGCCGTTCGCCGCGGCGCTGGCGCCGTGACCTGCGCGGGGCGGGCGCGTCCGGGGGCGCGGGAGGGCGGCCGGCGGCGGCCGGGGCCCGCCCGGGTGGGGGCCGCTCCGGCGGGGGCGGCTACGATCGGTGCACGGAACGACCTGAAATAGGGGGCCTGCGACCTTGAGCGTTTTGGACGAGATCATCGAGGGCGTCCGGGCCGATCTCGCCGACAGGCAGCGCGAGGTCCCGCTCGACGCCGTCAAGGAGAAGGCGGCCGCCGCCCCGGCCCCGCGCGACGCGCTCGCCGCGCTGCGCGGCCCGGGCGTCTCGGTCATCGCCGAGGTCAAGCGCAGCAGCCCGTCCAAGGGCGCGCTCGCCGCGATCGCCGACCCCGCCGCGCTCGCCCGCGACTACGAGGCCGGCGGCGCCAAGGTGATCAGCGTGCTGACCGAGCGGCGCCGGTTCGGCGGCAGCCTCGGCGACCTCGCCGACGTGCGCGCCAACGTCGACGTCTGCGTGCTGCGCAAGGACTTCATCGTCACCTCCTACCAGCTGTGGGAGGCGCGCGCCGCGGGCGCCGACATGGCGCTGCTGATCGTCGCCGCGCTGCCGCAGGACGCCCTGGTCTCGCTGATCGAGCGGGCCGAGTCCATCGGGCTGCTCCCGCTCGTCGAGGCGCACACCGAGGAGGAGGCGGCCCGCGCCGTGGAGGCCGGCGCCAAGGTCGTCGGCGTGAACGCCCGCGACCTGCGCACCCTCAAGGTCGACCGCGGCGTGTTCGCCCGCGTCGCGCCCACCCTGCCCAAGGACGTCGTGAAGATCGCCGAGTCCGGGGTGCGGGGCCCGCACGACCTGCTCGCCTACGCCTCCAGCGGCGCCGACGCCGTGCTGGTGGGGGAGAGCCTGGTCATCGGCCGCGACCCGCGCGCCGCCGTCGCCGACCTGGTCGCCGCCGGCGCCCACCCGGCGCTGCGGCAGAGCGGCTGAGCGGCGCGCGGCGGGCCGACTGGATAGGGTGGGGAACATGCAGGCCGAACCGCTCCGGGAGCGATGGCGGGGCCAGTCGAGCGTCCGCTGACCCCACTGGCCACTTCTCCACGACAGGACCGTTTACCCATGACCATGGACACCGCCGCGCGCGGTGCTGAAGCCGTACCCGACGCCACGGGCCACTTCGGCCGCTTCGGCGGCCGGTTCGCCCCCGAGGCGCTGATGGCGGCGCTGGACGAGCTGACCCGCGAGTTCGAGGCCGCCAAGCGGGACCCGGCCTTCACCGGCGAGCTCGACGACCTCCTCGCGAACTACGCGGGCCGTCCGAGCCTGCTGACCGAGGCGAAGCGCTTCTCCGCGCACGCGGGCGGCGCCCGGGTGCTGCTCAAGCGCGAGGACCTCAACCACACCGGCTCGCACAAGATCAACAATGTGCTGGGCCAGGCGCTGCTCACCCGCCGGATGGGCAAGTCCCGGGTCGTCGCCGAGACCGGCGCCGGGCAGCACGGCGTGGCCACCGCCACCGCGGCCGCGCTCCTCGGCCTGACCTGCACCGTCTACATGGGCGAGGTCGACACCGAGCGGCAGGCCCTCAACGTCGCCCGGATGCGGATGCTCGGCGCCGAGGTGATCCCGGTGAAGACCGGCAGCCGCACCCTCAAGGACGCCTGCAACGAGGCGTTCCGCGACTGGGTCGCCACCGTCGAGGACACCCACTACTGCATCGGCTCGACCATGGGCCCGCACCCGTACCCGATGATGGTCCGCGACCTGCAGCGCGTCATCGGCGTCGAGGCGCGGCGGCAGTGCCTCGACATGACCGGCGCCCTGCCGGACGCGGTCGTCGCCTGCGTCGGCGGCGGCTCCAACGCGATCGGCGCCTTCCACGCCTTCATCCCGGACGCGTCGGTCCGGCTGTACGGGTTCGAGGCGGGCGGCGACGGCGTCGCGTCCGGCAGGCACGCCGCGACGCTCGTCGGCGGCTCCCTCGGCGTCATCCACGGCATGCGGACCTACCTGCTGCAGGACGACGAGGGCCAGACCCTGGAGACCCACTCGATCTCCGCCGGGCTCGACTACCCGGGCGTCGGCCCCGAGCACTCGTGGCTGCGCGACACCGGCCGCGCCGAGTACCGGGAGATCACCGACGCGGAGGCGATGGACGCCTTCTCGCTGCTCTGCCGTACCGAGGGCATCATCCCGGCCATCGAGTCCGCGCACGCGCTCGCCGGCGCGCTCAAGGTCGGCGCGGAGCTCGGCCCGGACGCCGTGATCGTGGTCTGCCTGTCCGGCCGCGGCGACAAGGACATGCACACGGCCGCCTCCTACTTCGGCCTGATGCCCGAGGGGGAGAGCCAGTGAGCGTCCGGACCGCCTACGAGAAGGCCGGTGCCGAGGGGCGCGCCGCGCTCGTGGGGTACCTGCCCGCCGGGTTCCCCACCCGCGACGGCGCCATCGAGGCCATGAAGACCATGGTCGACGCGGGCTGCGACGCCATCGAAATCGGGCTGCCCTACAGCGACCCGCTGATGGACGGCCCCACCATCCAGGACGCCGTCCACCGGGCCCTCGTCGGCGGTGTCCGCATCGCCGACGTGTTCGCGACGGTCGAGGCCGTCGCGGCGACCGGCGTCCCGGTCCTCGTCATGACGTACTGGAACCCCGTCGACCGCTACGGCGTCGACCGGTTCGCGCGCGACCTCGCCGCCGCCGGCGGGGCCGGCCTGATCACCCCCGACCTCACGCCCGAGGAGGGCGGCGAGTGGCTGGAGGCGTCGGACGCGCACGGCCTCGACCGGGTGTTCCTCGTCGCGCTCAGCTCCACCGACGAGCGCATCGAGACGGTCACCGCGGCGTCCCGCGGCTTCGTGTACGCGGCCTCGCTGATGGGCGTCACCGGCGCCCGCTCGGCCCTGGACACCGGCGCCCCGCGGCTGGTGGAGCGCACCCGCGCGGCCATCGGCAGGAGCGGGACCGGGCTGCCGGTCGGGCTCGGGCTCGGCGTCGGCACCGGCGCGCAGGCCGCCGAGGTCGCCGGGTTCGCCGACGGGGTGATCGTCGGGTCGGCGTTCAGCCGCCGCATCCTGGACGCCCCCGACCTCGCCTCCGGCCTGGCCGGGGTCCGGTCGCTGACCGAGGAGCTCGCGGCGGGCGTCCGCGCCGCCCGCTGACCGCGTTCCGGACATGCCGGCGGTACCCGTGCGGACGGCGCAAAAGCCGTATCCGTGCGGGTCCCGCCGGTCGCCGGGAACTCGGCGCGGCCGCCGCCGAGTTCATGCTCGTAGTGGCGCCGCGCTCCCGTAGGGTGTGATCGCCGGAGGAGGCGGTCCCGGAAGGATCACGATGACGCAAGAGATGACGGCCAAGGGCCGGGCGGAGGCGGCACCGCCGCCGCTGCCCCCCGCGTGGTTCCAGGTCGCGGCCTGGCTGCTGACGCTCGGCGGCCTCGGGATCTCCGTCTACCTGACGATCACCCACTACGACGAGGGCGCGCTGGTCTGCTCCGCGTCCTCGACGATCGACTGCCACGCGGTCACCACGAGCGAGTACTCCACCCTGGCCGGCATCCCCATGCCGCTGCTGGGCCTGGCGTTCTTCGTCGGGTTCTGCGCGCTGCTGACCCCCTGGGCGCTGCGCTCGACGTGGCCGCCGCTGCGCTGGGCCCGGGTGGCCGGCGTCTCCGTCGGCGTGCTGATGGTCGTCTACCTCGTCACCGTCGAGTTGGCGGTCCTGCACAAGATCTGCCTGTGGTGCACCGGGGTCCACGTCATCACCGTCCTGCTGTTCCTCCTCGTCCTGGCCGATGAATTCCGACGGATC
This sequence comes from Actinomadura sp. NAK00032, assembly GCF_013364275.1. Taxonomy (NCBI): domain Bacteria; kingdom Bacillati; phylum Actinomycetota; class Actinomycetes; order Streptosporangiales; family Thermomonosporaceae; genus Actinomadura; species Actinomadura sp. NAK00032. Next base: position 3,421,469 of record NZ_CP054932.1, read on the forward strand.
GGTCAAGTCGACTAATCTCGCCGTAACCGCGCCGCACCGACGGCGGCGCCGGGTCCCGCACGCATAGGAGAACCAATGAGCAAGGCCGCACGAGAGCGGTCCGCGAGGGAGCGCCTGGCCGCCGAGCGCAAGCGGCAGGCGGCGCGGAACAAGCAGCGGCGGCTGCTCGCTATCGTCCTCGGATCGGTGGTGGCGGTGGCGCTCGTCGTGGTCGCCGCCGTCCTCATCGTCGACCAGAAGAACAAGAACGGCCGCGCCGAGGCCCACCAGGGCCCCCTCGCGCCCGTCAGCCGGCAGGCCGACGGGTCCATCGTGATGGCCAAGGCCGGCGTCACCAAGCCGGAGCTGGAGATCTTCGAGGACTTCCAGTGCCCGATCTGCAAGCAGTTCGAGGAGGCGACCGGCAAGACCGTCCAGCAGCTCGCGCTGGAGGGCAAGGTCAAGGTCGTCTACCGGCCGTTCCACCTGTTCGGCCAGCAGAAGGACCCCGTCCGGATCAACTCGCTGCGCTCGGCCGAGGCGGCGCTGTGCGTCCCGGCCGACAAGTGGGTCTCCTACCATGACGCGCTCTTCAAGTTCCAGCCCGCCGAGGGCTCCAAGGGCTTCTCGCCCGACGACCTCGTGAAGTGGGGCAAGGACGTCGGCGTCACCGACCCGAACTTCGAGAAGTGCGTCCGGGACGAGCAGAAGAAGAGCACGGTCGACGCGATGACCAAGTACGCGCTGCAGGACCGCGGCGTCGACGGCACGCCGACGGTCTTCCTGAACGGCCAGAAGCTCGACACCGCCCAGGTCATGAACCCCGCGGGCCTGCGCGCCGTGATCGACGCCGCCGGCGCCGCCGGGAAGTGACCTCTCCCGGCCCGCACGGCGCTTCCTGAGGACGCCCGCCGCCCCCGCCGCTACGCTCGGGACAGCCAGGAGCACGCACAGTGGCGATCGGGGGATCGATGAGCGAGCAGGGCAGCGGAGGGTCCGCGCGGCGGCGCCTCGCGGACGAGCGGGCACGGGCGGCGGCCCGGGGACGGCGGCGGCGCGCGCTGGTGGTCGTCCTCGGGGCCGTCGCGGCCGCGGCGGTGGCGGTCGTGGTGGTCGTGGTGGTCGTGTCCCGAGACGGGGGCGGGCCCTCGGTCGACGACTACAAGGGCGCGCTCGCCCCCGCGACCCGGCAGCAGGACGGCTCGGTCGCGATGGCGAAGCCGGGCGTGAACGCGCCCGTCCTCGACGTCTGGGAGGACTTCCAGTGCCCCGCCTGCAAGGGGATGGAGGCGCGGCTCGGCGGGACGATGAAGCAGCTCGCCGCCGAGGGCAGGCTGAAGGTGGTGTACCGGCCGTTCCAGCTGTTCCAGCAGGAGCCGCTGATGGGCAACTCGCGGCGGGCCGCGAACGCCGCCGCCTGCATGCCCGCCGACCACTGGGTGAAGTACCACGACCGGCTCTACGCAGAGCAGCCCGAGGAGGGCACGAAGGGGTACCCGCCGAAGGACCTCATCGCCTGGGCGGCCGACCTCGGGGTGCGCGACCCGTCCTTCGCCGACTGCGTCAACGGGGAGCAGCAGATGAAGACCGTGAACCAGGCCAGCGCCCTGGCCGGGAAGTCGGGCGTGGACGCCACCCCGTACCTGGCGCTGAACGGCAAGAAGGTCGGCGACGACGTCCTCGGCTCGGCCGACGAGCTGCGCGAGGCGGTCGCGAAGGCGGCCGGCAGCGCGCCCGCGCCGGGCGGCGCGCCGTCGAGCCGGACGGCCGCGTCGTGACGGCGGGAGCACCGCGGTGACGGGGAGGGCGGCGGAGAGGGCGCGCGGCGCGCCCGGAAGGAGGTAGGTTCAACGGTCATGCACCAGCTCGCCTCCATCCCGAGTCCCTCGCAGGGCGTCTGGGAGCTCGGGCCAGTCCCGATCCGCGCCTACGCCCTCATGATCATCCTTGGCATCGTCGCCGCGGTCTGGCTGGGCGAGCGGCGCTGGGCCGCCAAGGGCGGCGCCCCCGGCGTGATCGTCGACGTGGCCGTGTGGGCGGTGCCGTTCGGCCTGGTCGGCGGCCGGCTCTACCACGTGATCACCGACTACCAGCGGTACTTCGGGGAGGACGGCGACCCCGTCCGGGCGCTGGAGATCTGGAAGGGCGGCCTCGGCATCTGGGGCGCCATCGCGCTCGGCGCGGTCGGCGCGGTCATCGGCTGCCGGCGGCGCGGGATCTCGGTGCTGGCGCTCGCCGACGCGGTGGCGCCCGGCATCGCGCTGGCGCAGGCGATCGGCCGCTGGGGCAACTACTGGAACCAGGAGCTGTACGGCCGTCCGCTGGACGCCTTCTGGGCGCTGGAGATCGACGAGAACCACCGCCCGATGCTGGACGGGGGGCCCGCCCTCGATCCCAAGTACGCCGACGTCGCGACCTACCACCCGACGTTCCTGTACGAGTTCCTGTGGTGCGTCGGCGTCGCGGTCCTCGTCATCTGGGCCGACCGCCGCTACAAGCTCACCCACGGCCGCGCGTTCGCCCTGTACGTCGCCGCCTACACGCTCGGGCGCGGCTGGATCGAGGCGCTGCGCATCGACGACGCCCACCACATCCTCGGCCTGCGGCTGAACGACTGGACGTCGATCATCCTGTTCGTCGGCGCGGTCGCCTACCTGTACCTGGCCCGCGGCCGCACCGGCCCCGAGAACGTCGGCGCCGTCCCCGCCACCGCCGGGGGCGCGCCGGAGCCGGCGGGCACGCCCGCGGCGGCGGAGAAGGCCGCGCCGGCGGCCGAGCCGGAGCCCGCCGAGGAGCCCGAGGCGGAGGCGAAGGCCGAACCCGCCGCCGAATCCGCGGATGACGCCGGGGAGGACGCCGGGAAGGGCGCTGAGCCGGACGCTGAGGCCGCGGCCGAAACGGAGGCGCGTTCCGAGGAGGACGCCCCCGCGGACACGCCCGAGAAGGCCCCTGAGGACGCCGTCGACACCGGCCCCGGCACCGACCCCGAACCCGAGGCTGAGGCCGACCCCGCCCCCGAGCCCGCGGCGGAGATCGCGGACAATGAGGACGACGGTGCCGCCGAGTCCGCCGGGGCGGAGAAGGGAGAGCCCGTCCGGGACGGGAAGTAGGGGGCGATGGCGGACGCGGGGGAGACGACCGGCCGCAGGGGCGGGGTGATGCCCGAGCGGCACCACCAGCACCGCGACGTGACCGGGGGCTGGCTGCGGCCGGCGGTGTTCGGCGCGATGGACGGCCTGGTGTCCAACTTCGCGCTGATCGCGGGCGTCGCGGGCGGCCAGGTGGACCGGAAGGTCGTGCTGCTGGCCGGCCTCGCCGGCCTGGCGGCGGGCGCGTTCTCGATGGCGGCGGGGGAGTACATCTCCGTCGCCTCCCAGTCGGAGCTGGCCGAGGCGGAGATCGAGGTCGAGCGGCTGGAGCTCGCCCGCCACCCGGTCGCCGAGGAGCGCGAGCTCGCCGAGGTCTTCGAGGCCCGCGGCGTCGACCCGGAGACCGCCGCGGAGGTCGCCCGGCAGCTGTCGCGCGACCCCGACGAGGCGCTGGAGGTGCACACCCGGGAGGAGCTCGGGGTGACCCCCGGCGACCTGCCGTCGCCGGTGCTGGCGGCGGGCTCGTCGTTCCTGTCGTTCGCGATCGGCGCGGTGCTGCCGGTGCTGCCGTACCTGCTGGGCGCCACCTCGCTGTGGCCCGCGGCGATCGTTGCGGCCCTCGGCCTGTTCCTGGCCGGGGCGCTGGTGTCGCGGATCACCGCCCGGCCGTGGTGGTTCGGCGGGACGCGGCAGCTGCTGTTCGGCGCCGCCGCCGCGGGCATCACCTACGCCGTCGGCGCGCTGATCGGGACCAACGGCCTGTAGCTCCAAGGAATCTGGACGAAAAGCCCTTTTGGCCCCGCGGGGGCCGCCCGGACCGCTAAGCTCCGGGGCGTGATCGAGGCTCGTGACACGGGTTCCGCCGAGGCCGCCCAGCAGGGCGGCGGGCGGGACTTCTGGCCGGAGGACAAGCCCGGCCGCAAGCTCCCCAGTCCGAAGCTGCTCTTCGGCGGTGCCGCCGCGCTGGTCGCGGTGATCGTCGCCGCGGTGGCGGTGGTCCTGCTGACCGGGGGCGGCGGTGAGGAGGCCGCGCCGAAGACGGCGGTGCCGACCGCCTACACGCCGGACTACCTGGGCGAGGGCTTCAGCCAGATCGCGTCCCGCACCGCCGACAAGCGGGCGGTCACCGAGGGCGAGGCGTTCGGCGCCAAGGCCCTCAAGAACGGCGCCTACTCGTTCGCGCTGGCCTCCTCCAAGCTGTCCGCCGACTGCAAGGACGGCACCTGGGGCTCCCGGCTGCAGGCCGACCTCGCCAAGCACGGCTGCAGCCAGCTCGCCCGCGCCGCCTACGTGAGCGCCGACAAGAAGCACGTCGGCCAGTTCATCGTGCTGAACATGGAGACCGAGGACGGCGTCAAGCAGATCCTGCGCGACCTGGACCCGGCGACCGGCGCCGGCTGGATCACGCCGCTGAAGGCCGCGGGCGTCCCGGCGTTCGGGTCCGGGTTCAGCGCCGCCTACGCCAAGACCTACGGCCACTACGCCGTGCTCACATGGGTGCAGCGGGCCGGCGGCGCGCAGCCCGCCTCGCTCAACGAGATGATCGATGTGAGCCTGGTCATCGAGAACGCCGCCGACTTCCTCTACGGGCGGCTCGACCTGGCCTCCGCCGGAAGGCCCGGGCAGTGACCGGCCCGCACGCGGGCGTGTCACCGGCCGGCGGGCAGTAGTCTGCGCGCTCGTGGACCCCGATGAACCCCGCCGCGGCGGACGCGGCCGAGCGCCGGTGAGCCGGCAGCAGGGCCGCGGCCGCCCCGGCCCGCGCAGGACGGCGCCCGCCCGCATGGGCGGCCCGCGCCGCGGCGGCCCGTCGCCCCGGCCGGCCCCGCGCCGCGAGCGCCCCGTCCCGCCTCCCGCACCGTCCTACGACGACGCGCCGCCGCCCCATGCCGAGGCGCCGTACGAGCCGGCCCCCTACGCGGAGCCCGCCTACGACGAGCGGCATGACGAGCGGTACGACGAGGAGTACGGGGAGCCGTACGAGGCCGTCCCGGCTCCCCGCTCCGGCGGGCGCAAGCCGAAGCGGTCCGGCAAGGCGAAGCGGCAGGACCGCCCCGGCCGACCCGATCGGTCCAAGCAGGCCAGGAGGCCGAAACGGCCGAAGCGGCCCGACCAGGAGGGCGAACCGGCCGGCTCGGGAGGGCTCGCCGGCCTCGTCGCCGGGCTCGGCCCGCGGCTGTACTTCGGCGCCGCCGCCGCGCTCGGCGTGCTCGTGCTGATCGGGCTCGCCGCGGTCGTCGTGTTCCGCGACGGGAACGGTCCCGCGGCGGGCAGCGCGGCGAACGCCAAGATCGGGAAGCCGGCGGGGAACGGGCCGTCCCCGACCTCCTACTCCAGCTCCCCCTCGACGTCGGCGTACGGCGGGATCGCCGCCCGCGGGTCCGACCCCGAGCCGCTGACGGCCGCGGAGGCGTTCCCGCCGGAGGCGGCGACGCTGGCCGTCCCGGACGGCGAGGTGAAGGTGAAGCTGCGCGCCAAGCGGCTGGACGCCGACTGCGCCGCCGCCGTGTGGGGCGGCAGCGTGGGCGCCGAGCTGGGCAGGGGCGGCTGCACGCAGGCGGCGCGGGCCGTCTACTCCGACCCGAAGCGCGGCTACGGGCTGGCCGTCGCGGTGTTCAACCTGAACGGCTCGGCGGACGCGGACCGGTTCGTCGCCCGGCTGGAGCACACGATCGGCGCCGGCTTCGTCCGGCCGCTGGAGGCCCCCGAGCCGCTGGACGACTTCGGCCGCGGCTTCGGCATGGCGCGCGGCCTCGCCATGGGCCACTTCGCCGTGGTCTCGTGGGCGGCGCGGCTGGACGGCAAGGGCACCGCGACCGACGAGACGCTGCTGTCGCTGCTGATCGAGGGCGGCAAGTCCCCGGCGGTGCTCGGCCGCGCCGCCCGCGCCTCCGAGTAGCCCGCCTCCGGGCAGCCCGCCTCCGGGCAGCCCGCGTCCGGGCAGCCCGCGTCCGGCGCCGCCACGGAGCCCCGGACGGCGGAAATTTTCGGTAGATCGCCGGAATATCCGGGTAAACGTGCCGGTTCGGTGATGATGCTCACCCAGGTCAGCGCGGTGCCCGGCCCGAGCCCGGCACTAGCCTTGGTCTAAACCACTCCGAGATGGCATGCGGTCGGATCGCCGCGGGGAAGTTTCGCGATCCGGTGCAGTCGGGCATGTTCCCGACAGTGATGTAATGTCATCTCACCGCAGCAGGGCCAACGTCGTCCCACGACTGCACTGACACCGAAGCAGTGACACGAGACGACGACGGGAGGGTTGATGGCCTCAGCTGCCTTCACACCTGCTGCCCGCGTACAGGGCCGCCCCGATGCCCAGGGGCTGTACGACCCGGCGAACGAGCACGACGCCTGCGGCGTCGGCATGGTCGCCGACATGCACGGCCGCAAGAGCCACGAGATCGTCGAGAACGCCCTGACCGTGCTGAAGAACCTCGACCACCGCGGTGCGGTGGGCGCGGAGCCGGACGACGGCGACGGCGTCGGCATCCTCGTCCAGCTCCCGGACGCGTTCTTCCGCGAGGTCTGCGGCTTCCCGCTGCCCGCGGCCGGCGCCTACGCGGCCGGCATCGCCTTCCTCCCGGCGGACGGCGGCGAGCGCGCGGCGGCGGTCGCGCACATCGAGACGCTGTGCGTCGAGGAGGGCCTGACGGTCCTCGGCTGGCGCGAGCTGCCGCACGACCCCGACTTCACGGGCCCGGCCGCGCGGCGCGTCATGCCGCACTTCGCGCAGCTGTTCGTCTCCGCCGCCGCCGGCGGGCCGCACGCGGGCAAGACCGGCCTGGAGCTGGACCGCGCCGTGTTCTGCATGCGCGAGCGCGCCGAGCAGGACGTCCGCGTGTACTTCCCGAGCCTGTCCAGCCGCACGATCGTCTACAAGGGGATGCTGACGACCCCGCAGCTGGAGCCGTTCTTCCCCGACCTGTCGGACCGCCGCTTCACCAGCGCGATCGCCCTGGTGCACTCGCGGTTCTCGACCAACACGTTCCCCGCCTGGGAGCTGGCCCACCCGTACCGGTTCATCGCCCACAACGGCGAGATCAACACGGTGAAGGGCAACCGGAACTGGATGCGGGCCCGCGAGGCGCTGCTGAAGTCCGACCTGCTGCCCGGCGACCTGTCCCGGATCTTCCCGGTGATCGACATCGAGGCGTCCGACACCGCCTCGTTCGACGAGTGCCTGGAGCTGCTGCACCTCGGCGGCCGGTCGCTGCCGCACGCGGTGCTGATGATGATCCCGGAGGCGTGGGAGAACCACACCGAGATGGACCCGGCCCGCCGGGCCTTCTACGAGTTCCACTCCACGCTGATGGAGGCCTGGGACGGCCCCGCCAGCGTCAGCTTCACCGACGGGACCGTGGTCGGCGCCGTCCTGGACCGCAACGGGCTGCGCCCCGGCCGGTACTGGGTGACCGACGACGGCCTGGTCGTGCTGGCCAGCGAGGCCGGCGTGCTCGACATCCCGGCGAGCAAGGTCGTCCGCAAGGGCCGGCTCCAGCCCGGCAAGATCTTCCTCGTGGACACCGCCGCCGGGCGGATCGTCGAGGACGACGAGGTCAAGGCCGAGCTGGCCGCCGAGCACCCGTACGGCGAATGGCTGCACGAGGGCCTCGTCCGGTTCGAGGAGCTGCCGCAGCGCGAGCGGGAGATCCCGACGCACGAGACGCTGGTCCGGCGGCAGCAGACGTTCGGCTACACCCTCGAAGAGCAGCGGATCATCCTGACGCCGATGGCGAGGACGGGCGCCGAGCCGATCGGGTCGATGGGCACCGACACCCCGATCGCGGTCCTGTCGGAGCGGCCGCGGCTGCTGTTCGACTACTTCAAGCAGCTGTTCGCGCAGGTCACGAACCCGCCGCTGGACGCGATCCGCGAGGAGCTCGTCACCTCGCTGCAGTCCACGCTCGGCCCGGAGGGCAACCTGCTGGAGCCCGGCCCGGACTCGTGCCGCCGGCTCGTGCTCCCCACCCCGATCCTGGACAACGACGAGCTGTCCAAGATCATCCACATCGACGACGAGGGGTCGCTGCCGCACCTGCAGGCCCACGTCGTGCAGGGCCTGTACGAGGTCGCCGGCGGCGGAGAGGCCCTGGAGGCCCGCCTGGAGGAGATCAACTCCGAGGTGAGCCGCGCCATCGCGGCCGGCGCCCGCATCATCGTGCTGTCGGACCGCGGCGCCGACTCCGCCCGCGCCGCGATCCCGTCGCTGCTGCTCACCGGCTCGGTCCACCACCACCTGATCCGGGAGAAGACCCGCACCCGGACCGGCCTGGTGATCGAGACGGGCGAGGCCCGCGAGTGCCACCACATGGCGCTGCTCATCGGGTACGGCGCGTCCGCGATCAACCCGTACCTGGCGATCGAGACCGTCGAGGACCTGGTCCGCGGCGGGGCGATCGAGGGCCTGGAGCCGGCGAAGGCCGTCCGGAACCTGGTGAAGGCGTACGGCAAGGGCGTCCTGAAGGTCATGTCGAAGATGGGCGTGTCCACGGTCGCGTCCTACACCGGCGCGCAGATCTTCGAGGCGATCGGCCTCGGCGAGGACGTCGTGGCGCGCTGCTTCACCGGCACCACGTCCCGGCTCGGCGGCGTCGGGTTCGGGGTGCTGGCCCGGGAGGTCGCGCAGCGGCACGCCCGCGCCTACCCGCCGGGCGGCAACGACCTCGCGCACCGCACCCTGGAGGTCGGCGGCGAGTACCAGTGGCGCCGCGAGGGCGAGCCGCACCTGTTCAACCCGGACACGGTGTTCAAGCTCCAGCACGCCACCCGGACCCGCCGCTACGAGATCTTCAAGGAGTACACCGCCAAGGTCGACGCGCAGGCCGAGAAGCTGATGACGCTGCGCGGGCTGTTCCGGCTCAAGGAGGGCGAGCGGGAGCCGGTGCCGATCGAGGAGGTCGAGCCGGTCGCGGAGATCGTCAAGCGGTTCTCCACCGGCGCGATGTCGTACGGGTCCATCTCCGCGGAGGCGCACGAGACCCTCGCGATCGCGATGAACCGGCTCGGCGGCAAGTCCAACACCGGCGAGGGCGGCGAGGACCCGGCGCGCTTCACCCCGGACGAGAACGGCGACCTGCGGCGCAGTGCCATCAAGCAGGTCGCGTCCGGCCGGTTCGGCGTGACCTCGGAGTACCTCACCAACGCCGACGACATCCAGATCAAGATGGCGCAGGGCGCCAAGCCCGGCGAGGGCGGGCAGCTGCCCGGCCACAAGGTCTACCCGTGGATCGCCAAGACCCGGCACTCCACCCCGGGCGTCGGCCTCATCTCGCCGCCGCCGCACCACGACATCTACTCGATCGAGGACCTGGCGCAGCTCATCCACGACCTGAAGAACGCCAACCCGGCGGCGCGCGTGCACGTCAAGCTCGTCGCCGAGGTCGGGGTCGGCACGGTCGCGGCCGGGGTGTCCAAGGCGCACGCCGACGTGGTGCTGATCTCCGGGCACGACGGCGGCACCGGCGCGTCCCCGCTGACGTCGCTCAAGCACGCCGGCGCCCCCTGGGAGCTCGGCCTCGCCGAGACGCAGCAGACGCTGCTGCTGAACGGCCTGCGCGACCGCATCGTCGTGCAGACCGACGGGCAGATGAAGACCGGCCGGGACGTGGTCATCGCCGCGCTCCTCGGCGCCGAGGAGTACGGCTTCGCGACCGCGCCGCTGGTGGTGTCGGGCTGCATCATGATGCGGGTCTGCCACCTGGACACCTGCCCCGTCGGCGTCGCCACGCAGAACCCCGTGCTGCGGCAGCGGTTCTCCGGCAAGCCCGAGTTCGTGGTGAACTTCTTCGAGTTCGTCGCAGAGGAGGTCCGCGAGTACCTGGCGGCCCTCGGGTTCCGCTCGCTGGACGAGGCGATCGGGCAGGTCGACACGATCGACATGCGCGAGGCCGTCGACCACTGGAAGGCCTCCGGCCTGGACCTGACCCCGATCCTGCACACCCCCGAGGTCGCGGACGGCGCGTCGCTGCGCCGCACCGCCGTGCAGGACCACGGGCTGGAGAAGGCGCTCGACAACACCCTGATCCAGCTCGCCGAGGGCGCGCTCTCGTTCGGCGACCCGGTCAAGCTGGAACTGCCGATCCGCAACGTCAACCGGACGGTCGGCACCATGCTCGGCCACGAGCTGACCAAGAAGTGGGGCGGCGCGGGCCTGCCCGACGGGACGATCGACGTCACCTTCACCGGGTCGGCGGGCAACTCGTTCGGCGCGTTCGCGCCCCGCGGCATCACGCTGCGGCTCGTCGGCGACGCCAACGACTACGTCGGCAAGGGCCTGTCCGGCGGGCGGCTCACGCTGGCGCCGCCGGCGGACGCCGGGTTCGCGGCCGAGGAGCAGATCATCGGCGGCAACGTCATCCTGTACGGCGCGACGTCCGGCGAGCTGTTCGCCCGCGGCGTCGTCGGGGAGCGGTTCTGCGTCCGCAACTCCGGCGCCACCGCCGTCGTCGAGGGCGTCGGCGACCACGCCTGCGAGTACATGACCGGGGGCCGCGCGGTGATCCTCGGCCGGACCGGGCGCAACCTCGCGGCCGGCATGTCCGGCGGCATCGCCTACGTCCTGGACCTGGTGCCCGAGCGGGTCAACGGCGAGATGGTCGACCTGGAGCCGCTCGACGCCGCCGACGCGGAGTCCGTCCGGACGCTGGTGGAGCGGCACCTGGCCGAGACCGGCTCCGCCGTCGCCCGGCGGCTGCTGGACGGCTGGGACGCCGCCGCCGCCCGCTTCACCAAGATCATGCCGCGCGACTACCGGCGCGTCCTGGACGCCATGGCCAAGGCCGAGGCCGAGGGCCGCGACGTCGACGAGGCCGTCATGTCCGCGGCGCAGAGCTGAGAGAGGGGGACTCCACATGGCTGACCCGAAGGGTTTCCTGACCGTCCGGCGGGAGCTCCCGAAGCGCCGCCCGGTCGACGTGCGGATCAAGAGCTGGTCGGAGGTCTACGAGGACTTCGGCACCGACCGCCTGGAGAAGCAGGCGAGCCGCTGCATGGACTGCGGCATCCCGTTCTGCCACCAGGGCTGCCCCCTCGGCAACCTGATCCCCGAGTGGAACGACCTCGTCTACCGCAAGGACTGGCGGGAGGCGGTCGAGCGGCTGCACGCCACCAACAACTTCCCCGAGTTCACCGGGCGGCTGTGCCCGGCCCCGTGCGAGAGCGCCTGCGTCCTCGGCATCAACCAGGACCCGGTGACGATCAAGCGGGTCGAGGTCGAGATCATCGACCGGGCGTTCGCGGAGGGCTGGGTGCGCCCGCAGCCGCCCGCCGTGAAGACCGGGAAGACGGTCGCGGTCGTCGGCTCCGGGCCCGCGGGCCTCGCCGCCGCGCAGCAGCTCACCCGCGCCGGCCACGACGTCACGGTGTACGAGCGCGCCGACCGGATCGGCGGCCTGCTGCGTTACGGCATCCCCGAGTTCAAGATGGAGAAGCGGCACCTCGACCGGCGCCTCGCCCAGATGCGCGCCGAAGGCACCGCCTTCAAGACCTCGGTGAACGTCGGCGTCGACGTGACCGCCGACGAGCTGCGCGGGCGCTACGACGCCGTCGTGCTCGCGGGCGGCGCCACCGCCTGGCGCGACCTGCCCGTCCCCGGACGCGAGCTCAAGGGCGTCTACCAGGCGATGGAGTACCTGCCGCCGTCCAACAAGGCGCAGGAGGGCGACTACGACGAGTCGCCGATCTCCGCCAAGGGCAAGCACGTCGTGGTCATCGGCGGCGGCGACACCGGCGCCGACTGCATCGGCACCGCGATCCGGCAGGGCGCCGCGTCCGTCACGCAGCTGGAGATCATGCCGCGGCCCCCGGAGTCCCGCCCGGGCGCCCAGCCGTGGCCGACCTACCCGATGCTGTTCAAGGTGGAGAGCGCCCACGAGGAGCTGGCCGGCCTCGGCGGCGACCGCGTGTACGCCGTGTCCACCACCGAGTTCACCGGCGACGGCGACGGCAACGTCCGCGCGCTGAAGCTGGTGGAGGTCGGCGGCCCCGACACCCGGTTCGCGCCGGTCGAGGGCACCGAGCGGGAGATCCCCGCCGAGCTGGTCACGCTCGCCATGGGCTTCCTCGGCCCGCAGCGCGAGGGCCTGCTGGAGCAGCTGGGCGTGGAGCTCGACCAGCGCGGCAACGTGGTCCGCGACGGCGACTACAGGACGTCCGTGGACGGTGTGTACGCCGCGGGCGACATGGGCCGCGGCCAGTCCCTGATCGTCTGGGCGATCGCCGAGGGACGCGCCGCCGCGCACGGCGTCGACGCCCACCTCACCGGCCGGACCGACCTGCCGTACCCGATCCCGCCGACGGCGCGCCCGATCGCCTGAGCGCACGGCACGAAGGCCCTGGAGGGACGCCCCTCCAGGGCCTTCGTGCGAGCATGGGGAGCATGCAGAACACGGCATCCGTGCTGGACACCGGCGTGCTGCGGCGGATGCGGATCGCCCGGGACGCCATGGACCGCGAATGGGCCGAACCCCTCGACGTCGCCGCCGTCGCCGCCCGCGCCGGCTACTCCCGCTACCACTTCGTCCGGCTGTTCGGCGAGGTCTACGGCGAGACCCCCGGCGCCTACCTCGCCCGCCGCCGCGTCGAACGCGCCCAGGACCTGCTGCGCACCGCCAACCTCACCGTCACCGAGATCTGCATGCTGGTCGGCTTCACGAGCCTCGGCACGTTCTGCACCCGCTTCAAGCAGCAGACCGGCATGACGCCGACCGAGTTCCGCCGCCGCGCCCGCACCGGCGGCGCCGCCGCGATCCCCGGCTGCCACGTGCTGCTCTGGGCGGGCGGCTTCCGCGGGCGCTGAGCAACTTTCGAGAAGGCCGCCCGCCTCCCGGCCGCCTAGCGTGGGCACCCGTAACCACCGCCCACCAGGGAGGCAACATGATCACGAAGCTGGGACTGGCCACCGTCTGGGTCCTCGACCAGGACTCCGCCCTCGCGTTCTTCACCGGCAAGCTCGGCCTGGAGGTCCGCGACGACCTGACCCTCGGCGAGGGCGGGATGCGCTGGGTCACCGTCGGCGCCAAGGAGCAGCCCGACCTCAGCCTCGCCCTCATGGTCCCCGGACCGCCCACCATGGACCCCGACTCCGCCGCCCAGATGAAGGCGCTCATCGCCAAGGGCGTCCTCGGCGCCGGCGCCTTCAACACCGACGACTGCCAGGCCGAGTACGAGCGCCTGTCCGCCCGCGGCGTCGAGTTCGTCCACAAGCCGGAGAAGCGCCCGTACGGCATCGAGGCCGTCTTCCGCGACGACTCCGGCTGCTGGTACAGCCTCACCCAGCCCTTCGCCGAACTCGACGAGACCGCCCCCTGGAACGACTGCGCCACCTGAGAGGTCACTCCAGCACGGTGGGGCCGAGTTCGCGGAGGACGTGTACCAGTTGTTCCACGTCGGCCTTTGTCGTGCGCCAGTTGAGCGGTGCGGGGCGGAACACCGTCATGCCGCGGTAGGTGCTCGTGCCCGCGTAGACGCGGCCGTCGGCGAGCAGGGCCTCGCCCAGGCGGGCGTTCAGCGCGTCGAGACGGTCCTCGGGGACGCCCTCCGGGCGGTACCGGAAGCACGCGATGCACAGCTGGACCGGTGCCAGCAGCTCCAGGTCGGGCGCCGCCTCGACGAGGGCGCCGAGATGCGCGGCCACGTCGAGGTGGCGCTCCACCATCTGCCGGTAGCCGTCCCGGCCGTAGGCGCGCAGCGTCGCCCAGATCGGCAGCGCCCGCGCCCGCCGCGACGACTCCGGGCCCAGCATGTTGTAGTTGACGCGCTCGCCGTCGGCGTCCGGCAGGTACGCCGCGCCCCACGCGCCGAACGCGCGGCTCAGCCCGCCGGGGTCCCGGACGAACGAGAACCCGCTCTCGTACGGCACGTTCAGCCACTTGTGCCCGTCCGCCGTGACCGAGTCGGCCCGCTCCACCCCGCGGGCGAGGTGCGCGGTGCGCGGGCTCAGCGCGGCGAACAGGCCGAAGGCCCCGTCCACGTGGAGCCAGGCGCCGTGCCGCTCGGCGAGGTCCGCCAGGTCCGCGATCGGATCGGAGTCGCCGGTGTTGACCTCGCCGAGGTTCGCCACGACCACGGCGCGCCCGCCGGTCCGGGCGAGGGCCTCGTCCATGGCGGCGAGGTCGACCCGCCCGGCGTCGTCGCGCGCGAACGTGCGCAGCGTGTCCCGGCCGCAGCCCAGGATCTGCAGCGCCTTGCGCGTGCTGACGTGCACCAGCCCGCTGCTGAACACCGGCATCGCCGGCAGCCCGGACAGGCCCCGCGACGCCACGTCCACGCCGTACCGCTCCGCCCACCAGGAGCGCGCGCTCGCCAGGCCCGCCACGTGCGCGAGCGTCGCGCTCGGCGTCAGCACGCCCCCGAACGAGGCGGGCAGCCCGAACAGCTCCTTCAGCCAGCGCAGCACGACCGTTTCCGCGCGTGCCGCGAGCGGCGAGGTGAGCCACAGCCCGGCCGCCTGGTCCAGCAGCGACGCCGTCCAGTCGCCCGCCATCGCCGCCGGCGTCGACCCGCCCACGACGAAGTGGAAGAACCGCGGCCCGGACGAGTGCGTCGCCGCCGCCGTCCCGACCCTGACCAGCCGCTCCACCGCCGCCACCGCGCCGTCCCCGGCGGCGGGCAGCGGGCCGTCCAGCTCGTCGAGGAGCGCGTCCATCGAGCGGTCGTGGACGGGACGCGCCGCCAGCCCGTCCAGATACGGCCCCGCCTCCCGCGCCACCACCGCGAGCGGGCCACCGGCCCTGTCACGTTCGTCTAGGGGATCACTCATGACGCATAGCAGACCACAGCCGCGGTTCCGGTGAAAACGGTCTTGACCTCGGCCCCCCTTGTGGTCTTGGGACCGGTCGGCTAGCGTCCCGCCAGGGTCCACGCGGCGCCGGGACGGCACACTCCCGGCGCGCCGCCGTGGGCCGCGCGCTCCCGCACCCCGCAGCGCGGGACATCAGGGGCCCGGCCACCCACCGCTGGGGTGGCCGGGCCCACCGCGACCCGCCCGGACGGCCGTTTCCTACAAGACCGGCCGGAACCGGCCTCCCTAGGGTGGTCGCCATGAGAGTCCCGCACGCCGACGCCCTGGCCCGCGCCGAACGGTTCCTGCTGCTCAACGGCCGCCTCATCGACCGCCACCGGTTCGCGCTCCACTTCCGGGGCGGCCCCGCCGCCCCCGTCGTCGCCGCGCTCCGGGCCTACGAGAACCCCGACGGCGGCTACGGCCACGCCCTCGAACCCGACCTGCGCGGGGCCGGCAGCCAGCCCGTCCCCGCCCAGCACGCCCTCCAGTTCCTGCACGAGGCCGGCGCCGACCGCGATCCCGCCGTCGACCGCGTGGCCGGCTACCTCGCCTCCATCAGCCGGGACGGCGGGGGAGTGCCGTTCGTGCTGCCGACCGTCCGCGACGCGCCGCACGGCCCCTGGTGGCAGACCCCCGACGACCCGCCCGCGAGCATCAACCCCACCGCCACCCTCGCCGGGATGCTCCACCGTGCCGGATCCGCCCACCCCTGGCTCGCCCAGGCCACCGCCTTCTGCTGGCGCCACCTGGACGGCCTCGACGCCGAACCGGGGCCCTACGACGTCCTGGCGATCCTGACGTTCCTCGACCACGTCCCCGACCGCGACCGCGCCGAGGCCGCCTTCGGCCGCGTCCGGGACGCCCTCGCCGCCGCCGCGCACAGCGACCACCACGACGTGCTCGACTTCGCGCCGGCCCCGGGCGGCCACGGGAGCCGCCTCTACCCCGAGGACGTCATCGACGCGCGGCTCGACGCCCTCATCGACGACCAGGACGACGACGGCGGCTGGGACATCGCCTTCCCCAGCTGGACCCCCGTCACCCGGCCCGAGTGGCGCGGCTTCGTCACCGTCGAGCGGATCCTGACGCTGCGCGCCTACGGCCGGCTCAAGCCCTGACTCACAGCAGGTTCCCGACGGGCTCGCCGGCCAGGTCCCGCACCTCGTGCGCGAAATGGGCCTGGTCGGCGTAGCCCGCCGCGTACGCCACCTCCGCCAGCGCCCCGCCGGCCCGCGCCAGCCGCAGCGCCCGCTGGAACCGCAGCACCCGCTGCAGCGTCTTCGGCCCGTACCCGAACGCCGCCAGCGAACGGCGCCGCAGCTGGCGCTCGCCGATGCCGAGGCCGTCCGCCACGTCCCGCACCCGGCCGCGGGCCACCCCCGCCACCACCGCCGGGACGAGCGGATCGGGCGGGCCCAGCCGCTCCCGCACCGCCGCGACCAGCGCCGCGCGCCGGTCGCCCGCCGCCGCGACGTCCGCGGCCAGCCGGTCGGCCTGCGCGCCCCACAGCTCCCGCAGCGGGACGCGCGCGTCCCGGACCGCGTCCGCCGGGACGCCCAGCACCGGCGGCGCCGTCCCCGGCCGGAACCGCACCGCCACCACCGCATCGCCCGGCCGCATCGCCGCGGGGAGCGGCCCGGTGTCCGGGCCCGCCACGAGGATCCCGTCCCGCGACCACATGAGGTCGACGCAGCCGTCCGGCACCACGCGCTGCACGAACGGCTCCGCGTCCGCCGGCAGCGCCGCCGTCCACGCGCAGGCCAGCCCCGGCGCCGGGTACTCGCGATAGGTCCGCTGGCGGCCGCTCGGCCGAGCGGAGCCCGTCGCTTGATTGGCGGTGGGTGGGGGCGGTTGGCGGACGGTGGGGCTCATCCCTCCTGCATACCACCGGTCCCTTCGGGCAAGGGCCAGGGAAACCCGCCAAATCAGGAGAAACCATGTCGAACGATCTTCAGGGCACCTCCGTCGCCTTCCTCTGCGCCCCCGAGGGCACCGAGCAGGTCGAGCTGACCGAGCCTTGGACGGCCGTGGAGCAGGCCGGCGGCACCCCGCGCCTGGTCTCCACCCAGTCCGGCCGCCTGCAGGCGTTCAACCACCTGGACAAGGGCGACACCTTCCCCGTCGACACCACCGTCGACGTCTCCGACCACACCGAGTTCGACGCGCTGGTGCTGCCGGGCGGCGTCGCCAACCCCGACTTCCTGCGCACCGACCCCGACGCCGTCGCGTTCGCCAGGTCCTTCTTCGACGCCGGCAAGCCCGTCGCCGTCATCTGCCACGGGCCGTGGACGCTCGTGGAGGCGGACGTCGTGCGGGGCCGCACCATGACGTCCTGGCCCAGTCTCCAGACCGATCTGCGCAACGCGGGCGCGGACTGGGTGGACGAGGAGGTACAGATCTGCGAGGACGGGCCCAACACCCTCGTTAGCAGCCGCAAGCCCGACGACCTCAAGGCGTTCTGCCAGGCCGCCGTCGAGGCGTTCAAACGCTGACCGGGGCCACATGTGGTCTAGACCTCTGACCTAGACCAATCGGTGAACCGCGGGCGACCATATCCTGCGCGAATATCCGTACCGGCAAGTAACTAAGTACGGTTGTGCACGTGACCCGTCGAGCGAAGATTGTCAGCACCATCGGTCCCGCCTGCTCCAGCACCGAGCAGATCAACGCCCTCGTCGAGGCCGGTATCGACGTCGCGCGCCTCAACATGAGCCACGGCGACCACGCCGTCCACGAGGAGGTCTACCACCGGATCCGGGCGGCGGCCGACGCCACCGGCCGCGGCGTCGGCATCCTGGCGGACCTGCAGGGCCCGAAGATCCGGATCGGGCGCTTCCCCGACGGGCCGGTACGGCTCACCCTCGGCGACGAGTTCACCATCACCACCGACGACGTCCCCGGCACCCGCCGCGAGGTGTCCACCACCTACCAGGGCCTGCCGGGCGACGTCAGCCCCGGCGACAGCGTCCTCATCGACGACGGCCGCGTCGCCCTCAAGGTCGTCGACGTCGACGGCACCCGCGTCCGCACCACCGTCACCGTCGGCGGCATGGTCTCCGACAACAAGGGCCTCAACCTGCCCGGCGTCCCGGTCAGCGTCCCCGCCCTCACCGACAAGGACGAGACCGACCTGCGCTGGGCCCTGCGCCTCGGCGTCGACCTCGTCGCCCTGTCCTTCGTGCGGACCCCGGCCGACGCCGACATCTGCTACCAGATCATGGAGGAGGAGGGCGTCCGCGTCCCCCTCATCGGCAAGATCGAGAAGCCGCAGGCCGTCGAGCGCCTCCCCGAGATCGTCGCCGCCTTCGACGGCATCATGGTCGCCCGCGGCGACCTCGGCGTCGAGCTCCCGCTGGAGCAGGTCCCGATCGTGCAGAAGCGCGCCATCGAGCTGTGCCGCGAGAAGGCCCGCCCGGTCATCGTCGCCACCCAGATGCTCGAGTCCATGATCTCCGCGCCGCGCCCCACCCGCGCCGAGACCTCCGACGTCGCCAACGCGGTCTTCGAGGGCGCCGACGCCGTCATGCTGTCCGGCGAGACCAGCGTCGGCCAGTACCCCATCGAGTCCGTCCTGACGATGAGCCGCATCGTGCAGACCGCCGAGCAGGCCGCCCTGCACGCCACCCACACCCTGGAGCGCATGCCCGAGACCGTCGGCGGCGCCATCGCCCGCGCCGCCGCCGAGGTCGGCGCCATCGTCGGCGCCGAGGCCCTCGCCGCGTTCACGATGTCCGGCGAGACGGCCCGCCGCCTGTCCCGCTACCGCTCGCCGATCCCGCTGCTGGCCTTCACCTCGGTCCCCGCCGTCCGCGGCCGGCTCGCGCACGTCTGGGGCGTCGAGACGTTCATCGTCCCGCAGGTCGACCACACCGACGCCATGTTCGGCCAGGTGGAGCAGGCCCTCCTCGAACTGGGCCGCTGCCAGAAGGGCGACAAGGTCGTCGTCGTGGCCGGGTCGCCCCCGGGCACCCCCGGCTCCACCAACGCCCTCCGCGTCCACACCCTGGGCGACGCCATCGCCGTCCAGCACTGAGCGACCCGCCCGGCACAGAGCCAACCGCCCCGCCGGGCACCGCGCGACCCGCACCCCGCGCGGTGCCCGGCCCTCCGATCACCACCCGATCTCATTTCCACGACGCTCCGGCCAACCACCCACCCCCGGCCCGGCCCCGGCGGACGAAAAAACCGCCGTCCGGCCGGACGGCGGTTCGTCAGCGGTGCCCCGAGTGGGATTCGAACCCACACTTGATGTGGTTTGAGCACATTGCCTCTGCCATTGGGCTATCGGGGCATTTATCCGGATAATCCGGACAGTTGGGCGGCGTAGGGAACGGGGCGCGCCAGGGGAACCCTCGCGGGGACCAGGGTAGCGGGTTTCGGTAGGCTCGTGCGCGTGGAGAGCGCTCGGCGAGTTGTGATCGCGGAAGATGAGGCCCTGATCCGGCTGGACCTGAAGGAGATGCTTCAGGAGGACGGCTACGAGGTCGTCGGAGAGGCGGGGGACGGCGAGGCCGCCGTGCGGCTGGCCGGCGAGCTCAAGCCCGATCTGGTCATCCTGGACGTGAAGATGCCGGTGCTGGACGGGATCTCGGCGGCCGAGCGGATCTCCGCGGACCGGATCGCGCCGGTGGTGATCCTCACCGCGTTCTCCCAGCGCGAGCTCGTCCAGCGGGCGACCGACGCCGGGGCGATGGCCTACCTCGTCAAGCCGTTCTCCAAGACCGACCTCGCGCCGGCGATCGAGATGGCGGTGAGCCGCTACACCGAGCTGCGGGCGCTGGAGGCCGAGGTCGCGGGGCTGCAGGAGCGGCTGGAGACGCGCAAGGTGGTCGACCGCGCGAAGGGGCTGCTGCAGCAGGCGCACGGGTGGTCCGAGCCGGAGGCGTTCCGCTGGATCCAGAAGACCTCGATGGACCGCCGGCTCACGATGCGGGCCGTCGCGGAGGCGGTCGTCGCGGGCGCGTCCGGCGCGCGGGACGAGTCCGCCGCCGAGTGACCCGCCGTCACCGGCGGTCGGCGCGTTGTCAAGGTCCAACCAGAGGCTCTGGACTGGCCCATCGTCGTCACTCTCTGTAATCATCCCAGGCAATTGCGGGTATCGGATGGGCACAGGGGAGTAACGACTGAGTAACCCTTCGATCCGGGGGGCCTGTTTCGGGGTGGCTCGACGGTGTACGACATAGCTGGTCCCTGACTGACCGTTTTCCTTTGCCAAGGGTTCGGCGTCGGGGCATGACTCGTACCCGATCCCCTCCCGGATCCGGATGGAAAGGTTGGGCACCTTGCGGCGCAACAAGATGAGGATCACCGGCGCGGTGGCGGTGAGCGCGGCGCTCGCGCTCAGCGCCGTGGCCTGCGGTGACGACGGCGGCGACTCGGGTGGCAGTGGCAACGAGGTCACGATCGGCTTCATGGGCGACCTGACCGGCGAGAACTCGGGCCTGGTGATCCCGCCCAAGCAGGGCGCGCAGCTGGCCATCGAGCAGTACAACGCCACGAACCCCAAGGTCAAGATCAAGCTCAAGACCTATGACAGCCAGGGCAAGCCGGAGCAGGCGACCTCGCTGGCCCTCGGCGCCGTCAAGAACGACAAGATCGCCGGCTTGATCGGCCCCGCGTTCTCCGGTGAGTCGCAGAGCGTCGGCCCGATCCTGGAAGAGGCCAAGATCCCGAGCGTGTCCCCGTCGGCGACGGGCATCACGCTGGCGGAGAAGGGCTGGAAGTTCTGGCACCGCGTGGTGGCCGACGACGCGGCGCAGAGCGCCGGCGTCGGCAACTTCGTGATGAACTCGGTGAAGGCCAAGAAGGTCTTCCTGGTGTCGGACAACCAGGACTACGGCAAGGGCCTCGCGGACGCCATCGAGAAGGCCGTGAAGGCCAAGGGCGCCCAGACCCAGAGCGACGCGGTCGACGACAAGGGCACCGACTACTCCTCCACGGTCAACAAGATCAACCAGTTCAAGCCCGACGTGGTGTACTTCGGCGGCTACTACGCGGTCGCCGGCCGGCTGTTCAAGCAGCTGCGCGAGGGCGGCTACACCGGCAAGATGATGTCGGGCGACGGCTCGCTCGCCACCGGCCTGATCGAGGGCACCGGGCAGAAGAACGCCCAGGGCACGCTGATCAGCTGCGGCTGCCTCATCGACCCGACCGGCAAGACCAACCCGAAGGCCAAGAAGTTCGCCGACGACTACAAGGCGAAGTTCGGCTCGGACGTCGCGATCTACTCGACCGAGGGCTTCGACGCCGCGACCGCGTTCGTCGAGGCGGTCAAGGCCGGCAAGACCAAGCCCGAGGAGATCAACGACTTCCTCAAGACCCTGGACATCCAGGGCGTCGGCAAGCCGATCAAGTTCGCGGAGAACGGCGAGCTCGCCACCGAGGACATCTTCATCTACGAGGTGAAGGACAACCAGCTGCCGCTGCTCGGCAACAGCAACGAAGCGAAGGTCTCGTAGGCGTCACCCACGCCTCCGACGAGATCTCCTGACGGCGCGGGAGCGGGAGCGCTACAGCGCTCCCGCTCCTTCTCGACTAAGGCGACCAAAGGTGCTCGACGACTTCATCAATCAATTCTGGCCGTCGACCATCGACGGCTTGGCGCTCGGCGCGATCTACGCGCTGCTGGCGCTGGGCTACACGATGGTCTACGGCGTGCTGAGGCTGATCAACTTCGCACACGCCGACATCTTCATGGTCGGCACGTTCGCGGCCCTGTGGACGGTGCGCTCGCTGGGCGTCGGCACCGTGGGGGGCTTCGCGCTGGTGGGGGTGGTGGCGCTCACCGCGGTGGTGGCCGGCGCGGTCACCGCGGGCAGCGCCATGCTCCTGGAGGTGACGGCGTACCGGCCGCTCCGAAAAAGGGGGGCGTCCCGGCTGGCCGCGCTCATCTCGGCCATCGGTGCGTCGATCTTCATCCAGCAGCTGTTCGCGACGGTGGTCGTGCACCGGGTGTTCGGAACCTCGAAGGAGGGCGGCAAGCTCCCCGTCGACGAGCACTACAAGAAGCTCACCGACGTGGTGGACTTCGGCCCCATCCAGATCAGCAACGACAAGCTCATCATCTTCGTCGGCGCGGTGCTGATGATGGTCGCGCTCGACCAGTTCGTGAACCGGACGAAGCTCGGCCGGGGCATCCGCTCGACGGCGCAGGACCCGGAGACGGCCGTGCTGATGGGCGTCAACATCGACCGCGTCGTGTCGGTGACGTTCGTGGTCGGCGGCGTCATGGCGGGCGTCGCGGCGGCGCTGTACTTCCTGCGCTTCGAGCAGACGAACTACTTCGTCGGGTTCCTGCTCGGCATCAAGGCGTTCACGGCGGCGGTCCTCGGCGGGATCGGCAACATCCGCGGCGCGCTCGCGGGCGGGTTCGTCCTCGGGCTGCTCGAGATGTACGGGTCGAGCCTGTTCGGTTCGCAGTGGCGGGACGTGGTCGCGTTCACCGTGCTGATCCTGGTCCTGATGTTCCGTCCCACCGGCATCCTCGGTGAGTCCCTCCAGCAGGCGCGCGCATGAACCTTACGAAGACGAAGAACGGCAAGGCGGGCCGGCGCGGTTCCGGCCTCTCCCTCGACCCGCTGCGGGACTGGTGGGCGGGCGCCCCCGGCTGGCAGCGCTGGGCGGTCTACGTCCTGCTCATCGTCGGCGCGGTCTTCCTGCCGAGCGAGGCGATCGGCAGCTTCATGGCGCCGAGCGGCGCGAGCTGGCCGTCGATGCTCAGCGACCAGATCGCCATCTACGTGCTGCTGGCGCTCGGCCTGAACGTGGTCGTCGGCATGGCGGGCCTCCTGGACCTCGGCTACGTCGCGTTCTACGCGGTCGGCGGCTACACCATCGCGATCTTCGCGGTGCGGTACCACTGGAGCTTCTGGGAGACGCTGGTCCTGGCGATCCTGTTCTCGGCGCTGGCGGGCGTGATCCTCGGCGCTCCGACGCTGCGGCTGCGGGGCGACTACCTGGCGATCGTGACGCTCGGCTTCGGTGAGATCGTCAAGCGGACGGCGAACAACAGCTCGTTCGTGAACGGCCCGCGCGGTGTGCAGGGCATCCCGCACCCGCCGTCGCTGTCGGAGTTCGAGATCCTCGGCGTGCAGCCGCTGAAGTACGGGCTGCTGGACACGCGGCCGTACTACTACCTGCTGCTGGCGTTCATCGTCATCGCGATCATCTTCGTCCGGCGGCTGGACGCCTCGCGCGTCGGCCGGGCGTGGGCGTCGATCCGCGAGGACGAGGACGCGGCGGAGCTGATGGGCGTCCCGACGTTCAAGTTCAAGCTGGCGGCGTTCGCGATCGGCGCGGCCATCGGCGGCAGCGGCGGCGTGGTGTTCGCCGCGAAGCAGACGTCGATCCTGCCGGCGAACTTCGAGTTCATCGTGTCGGCGCTGATCCTGGCGGCGGTCGTGCTGGGCGGCTCGGGCAACATCCCGGGCGCGATCCTGGGCGCGTTCGTGGTGGCGTGGCTGCCCGAGCGGTTCCGGTTCCTGGACGAGTACCGCATGCTGATCTTCGGCGGCGCGCTGGTGCTGATGATGATCTTCCGGCCGGAGGGGCTGTGGCCGTCGCGGCGGCGCAAGGCCGAACTGGCGGAGGGCACCGGCGGCATGGGCAGCATGGGCGCCGAGATCGCCGGGCCCGGTCAGTCCGAGGCTCCGGAGGTGGGCAAGTGAGCGGGACGGACGAGCGCAGGCCGGTTCTGGAGCTGCGCGACGTCGTGATGCGGTTCGGCGGCGTCGTGGCGCTGAACAAGGTGGAGATCACCATCCGCGAGGGCGAGATCTTCGCGCTGATCGGCCCGAACGGCGCGGGCAAGACGACGGTGTTCAACGTGACCACCGGCGTCTACCGGCCCACCGAGGGCTCGGTGGTGTTCGACGGCAAGCGGATCGACGGCAAGAAGCGCTACGTCGTGACGAAGCTCGGCGTCGCCCGGACGTTCCAGAACGTGCGGCTGTTCCACAACATGACCGCGCTGGAGAACGTCCTGGTGGGCACGGACGCCCACCACCGGACGGGGCTCGCCGGCGCGGCGCTCGGGCTGCCGTGGTTCCACCGCGAGGAGCGGCAGGGCCGCGAGCGGGCCCGCGAGCTGCTGGAGCTGGTGGGGATCACGCACCGGGCCGAGGAGGCCGCGAAGAACCTGCCGTACGGCGACCAGCGCCGGCTGGAGATCGCGCGGGCGCTGGGCACGAACCCGAAGCTGCTGCTGCTGGACGAGCCGGCGGCGGGCATGAACCCGGCGGAGAAGGTCGCGCTGCAGGACCTGATCCGCAAGATCCGCGACACCGGGGTGACGGTCATGCTCATCGAGCACGACATGAGCCTGGTGATGGGGATCAGCGACCGGGTCGCGGTGCTGGACTTCGGGCAGAAGATCGCCGACGGCCTGCCGGCCGACGTGCAGAACGACCCGCGGGTGATCGAGGCGTATCTGGGGGCTCCGGCCGATGCTTCTTGAGATCGAGGACATCCACGTCCACTACGGAAAGATCGCGGCGCTCAAGGGCATCTCGGCGTCCGTCGACGAGGGCGAGATCGTCACGCTGATCGGCGCGAACGGCGCCGGGAAGACGACCACCCTGAAGACGGTCTCCGGGCTGCGGAACCTGACGTCCGGGGCGATCCGCTTCGACGGCCGGGACATCAGCCGGATGCCCGGGCACAAGCGGGTGTCGGCCGGGATCGGGCAGGCGCCGGAGGGACGCGGGATCTTCCCCGGGATGACCGTGGAGGAGAACCTCCTGATGGGCGCCTACGCCCGCAGGGACGACTCGTCCAAGGAGCTGGCCGAGGCCTACGAGCTGTTCCCGCGGCTCGCCGAGCGCAGGACGCAGGCGGGCGGCACGATGTCCGGCGGCGAGCAGCAGATGCTCGCGATCGGGCGGGCGCTGATGGCCAAGCCGAAGGTGCTGCTGCTGGACGAGCCGTCCATGGGCCTCGCGCCGATGCTGGTGCAGCAGATCTTCTCGATCATCGAGGAGATCAACCGGCGCGGCACGACGGTGCTGCTGGTGGAGCAGAACGCCCAGCAGGCGCTGCAGATCGCGCATCGCGCGTACGTCCTGGAGACGGGCCGGGTGGTGAAGTCGGCGCCGGCCGCCGAGCTGCTGGACGACCCGCAGGTCCGGGCCGCCTACCTCGGCGCGGGCGAGGCGATCTCGGCGGACGCGGTCAAGGCCGAGCCCGCCGGGAACGGCGAGGCCGCGGGGAGCGGCGAGAACGACGGGAGCGGCGAGGAGCCGGGCTAGCGGGCCTCCGCCGCGTCGCGCGCCCGCCGGGCCCGGTCTCTTCCGGGCCCGGCGGGCGCCGCCGTATCCAGGGGAGCGCCGTGTTCAGGGGAGTGCGGTGTTCAGGGGAGCGTGATCTCGGCGGGGGAGGGGTCGCTGACGGCGCCGACCGGCGGGGAGCCGTAGAGCCGGATCGCCTTGGGCTTCGCGCCGCGCGGGATGTCGAACCAGAGGTCGAACTCGACGCGCATGGCCGCCCCGACCGACAGCCGCTCGGGCTGCCGTTTGATCATGGTGGCGTTGACGTCGGGGGAGTGGGTTTTCCCGTCGGCGGTGACGAGCCGCTGCTTCCAGGTGTCGAAGACCTGGATGTCGCGGCCGGTGTTGACGGCGAGGACCCGCAGGCGTGTGAAGGCGCCCTTGGCGTCCATGGCGGCGTGGGTGCCCATGACGTCGGTCATGGCGGCGCTGTAGCCGATCACGGTGAAGCTCATGTCGGCACTGCGGGCGGTCTTGCCGGCGGGCACCGACTCGCCCTCCCGGGCGGTCTCGGCGGGGATCTTGTAGGTGGGGAGCGGGTCGCCGTCTCCGGAGCCGGAGCAGCCGGTGAGCGCGAGGGCGGCGGCGAGCGCGAGCGCCCCGGTGAGGGCGGTGGCGGCGGCCGGGCGGGTGCGCGAGCGGTGGTGGCGCATGGTCGGAACGTACGGGCGGGCGGGGACGGGAATGAACCGGTGATCCCGTTTCGCAACGCAACCGCAACCGGTCACGAACCCACGCCGGTGTCGTCCTGGAAGGCGCCGTCCGGCAGGGGCCCGGACATGCGTTGACCCGGGGTCACCTTTGGGGCCGTACGAACCTTCCCCGGGCGCGTACGTTGTCTACTCGGTGACCCCGGGCCGTTCCGATCACGCTACCGACCCCGGGGCGGGGCCCGCAAAGAAAGCGCGGATCGCGGCGCGGATCGCGCGGTGGATCAGGCCCCCGGCGGCGCGTCGCGCAGCATGCACGTGAGCCGCGCCGTGCAGACCCGCCGGTTCTGGTCGTCGGTGATGACGATGTCGTAGGTCGCGAGGGTGCGGCCGCCGTGCGTGCGGGTCGCGACGCCCGTCACGTACCCCTCGGTCGCGGACCGGTGGTGGGTGGCGTTGATCTCGATGCCGACGGCGACGCGCCCCGGGCCGGCGTGGACCGCCGACCCCGTCGAGCCGAGCGTCTCGGCGAGCACGCAGGAGGCCCCGCCGTGCAGGAGCCCGTACGGCTGGGTGTTGCCCTTGACCGGCATCCGGCCCACGACGCGCTCCGCCGAGACCTCCAGGTACTCGACGCCCATGGCCTTGGCCAGGTCGCCGTGCCCGTCGAACCTCTCGCCGGAGTTGATCTCCGCGGCCGCCCGCTCCGGGGACATCCCGCCGGTGTCAGTCACTAACGCCTCCACAAAACTGTCGTACGCGCAGACTAGAGTCCTGGTGTGGCGACGACACCAGCGACCCCTGACAAGCGTGACCGGCTCCTCCTGCTCGACGGGCATTCCCTGGCCTACCGGGCGTTCTTCGCGTTGCCCGTGGAGAACTTCTCCACCACCGACGGGCAGCCGACCAACGCCGTGTACGGCTTCACCTCGATGCTCATCAACGTCCTGCGGGACGAGCAGCCCACGCACATCGCGGTGGCGTTCGACCGGTCGGAGCCGACGTTCCGGCACGAGCAGTACGTGGAGTACAAGGCGGGCCGGCAGAAGACCCCCGACGAGTTCCGCAGCCAGGTCAGCCTGATCTTCGAGGTGCTGGACGCGCTGCGCATCCCGCGGATGTCGGTCGCCGGCTTCGAGGCCGACGACATCATCGCCACGCTGTCGGTCCAGGCCACCGAGGCGGGCATGGAGACCCTGGTCGTCACCGGCGACCGGGACGCGTTCCAGCTCGTCGACGAGCACGTCACGATCCTGTACCCGGTCCGCGGCGTGTCCGAGCTCGCCCGGATGGACCCGGCCGCCGTCGAGGCCAAGTACGGCGTCCCGCCCGAGCGCTACCGGGAGCTGGCCGCCCTGGTGGGGGAGAGCAGCGACAACCTGCCCGGCGTCCCCGGCGTCGGCCCGAAGACCGCCGCGAAGTGGCTGACCAAGTACGGCGACCTCGACACCCTCGTCGCCCGCGTCGAGGAGATCAAGGGCAAGGCCGGCGACAACCTGCGCGAGCACCTCGCCGGGGTGCTGCGCAACCAGCAGCTCAACAAGCTCGACACCGGGGTCGGCCTGGAGCTGATGCCGCCGCAGCTGTCCATGGGCCAGTGGGACCGCGAGGAGATCCACACCCTGTTCGACTCGCTGCAGTTCCGCGTCCTGCGCGAGCGCCTGTACGCGTCGCTGTCGGCGGCCGAGCCCGAGGCCGAGGAGGGCTTCGAGGTCGACCTGGACGCCCTGGAGCCCGGCGCGCTCGGCGCCTGGCTGGAGGCCAACGCCGGCGACCGCCTCGGCATCGCCGTCACCGGCACCTGGGGCCGCGGCACCGGCGAGATCACCGCGCTGGCGCTGGCGTCCAAGAAGGGGCCGGCCGTCCACCTCGACCCGGCCGAGCTGATCGAGGACGACGAGCGCGCCCTCGCCGGGTACCTCGCCGACCCGGCCCGGCCCAAGGCCGTCCACGAGGCCAAGGGCCCGATGCTGGCGCTCGCCGCGCGCGGCCTGTCCCTCGCCGGCGTCACCAGCGACACCGCGCTCGCCGCCTACCTGGCGCTCCCCGGCCAGCGGACGTTCGACCTCGCCGACCTCGTCCTGCGCTACCTGCACCGCGAGCTGCGCAGCGAGACCGAGGACTCGGGGCAGCTCACCCTGGACGGCTCCGGTGAGGAGGAGGCGGCCGAGGCCCTCGCGGTCCGTGCGCGCGCCGTCACCGAGCTGGCCGACATCCTCGACAAGGACCTCGACAAGCGCGGCGCCACCCGGCTCCTCCACGAGGTGGAGCTGCCCCTCGTGGGCGTCCTGGCCGACATGGAGCGCGCGGGCATCGCCGTCGACGCCGACCACCTCGCGCACCTGTCGGCGTCCCTCGGCGGGCAGGTCAAGGAGCAGGAGCAGCTCGCCCACGACGCCGTCGGCCACGACTTCAACCTCGGCTCGCCCAAGCAGGTCCAGCAGGTGCTGTTCGACGAGCTGAACCTGCCGAAGACCAAGCGCACCAAGACCGGCTACACCACCGACTCCGAGGCCCTCACCACCCTGCTGGAGAAGGACGGCCACCCCGTCCTGGAGCACATCCTGCGCTGGCGCGAGGTCGCCAAGCTCAAGAGCATCGTCGACTCCCTCATCCCGATGCTCGACGACGCCGGGCGCATCCACACCACCTACAACCAGATGATCGCCGCGACGGGCCGGCTGTCGTCCACCGACCCGAACCTGCAGAACATCCCGATCCGCACCGCCGAAGGCCGCCAGATCCGCGAGGCGTTCGTCGTCGGCGAGGGCTACGAGTCCCTCCTCACCGCCGACTACTCCCAGATCGAGCTGCGCATCATGGCGCACCTGTCCGAGGACGAGGCACTGCTGGAGGCGTTCGGCTCCGGCGCCGACTTCCACACCATCACCGCGTCCCGCGTCTTCGGCCTCCCGCCCGAGCAGATCGACTCCGAGCTGCGCGCCCGCATCAAGGCCATGAACTACGGGCTCGCCTACGGCCTGTCCGCCTACGGCCTCTCCCAGCAGCTGCGGATCTCCCCCGACGAGGCCCGCGGCCTCATGGAAGAGTACTTCGAGCAGTTCGGCGGCGTCCGCGACTACCTGCGCGACATCGTCGCCAAGGCCCGCCAGGACGGCTACACCGAGACCATCCTCGGCCGCCGCCGCTACCTGCCCGACCTCAACTCCGACAACCGCCAGCGCCGCGAGATGGCCGAGCGCATGGCCCTCAACGCGCCGATCCAGGGCTCCGCCGCCGACATCATCAAGGTCGCGAGCCTCAACGTCGACCGCGCCCTGCGCGACGCCGGCCTCACCTCCCGCATGCTCCTCCAGGTCCACGACGAACTCGTCTTCGAAGTCGCCGCCGGAGAGCTCGACACCCTCAAGGCCCTCGTCAGCACCGAGATGGCCGGCGCCTACGAGCTGCGCGCCCCGCTCAGCATCTCCATGGGCACCGGCCGAACCTGGCAGGACGCGGCGCATTAATTGTTTTGTCCTTGGCGTCAGGCGCTAGAGCGCCTTCCTTCGGCGGACAAAACGTGCGATTGCTGCATCGCTTCGGCTCGCCTTGCGGCTCGCTGCGCGATCAGGTTTCTCGCTTCGCTCGCAACCTGCCTTCGGACGCAATCGCGACGGTTTCGGTCGTCGCGGGGCTGAGGTGGCGGCCGGGGTCGTCGCTGTAGTGGGTTGCTGTGGTCTCGGGCGGCTCGCCTGGCGGCTCGCTGTGCTCGAACCTCGCGGTGCGGTCGCGGCCGTCTTTGGTGATGGGGTTACGGGCGTTCCGGCGTGTCTTGGGGGAAGTGTGGGTGGGGGCTGAGGGTCTGTAGGGATCATGCGGGTACGCCAGTGGGTGTCCTAGATGTCCGGGGGGTCGTACGCTGTCCCCCTGGTCCTGTTCGGTCGCACCGGCGGGGGTATCGTGCCGCTCCTTCACAAGATCGCTGGGGTTGTGATCATCTGCGCCGTCGTGCTCGGGCTGACGCTGCCCGGGACGCGCGGACGGGACAAGGGGGAGACCGCCGAGCGGGCCGGGGCGAAGTCCTCGGTGACGCCCACGGCGAAGGCCGCCAATGCCAGTGTGGCGCCCTCTCCCGGGGGTTCGGCGTCCCCGTCGGTAGCGGTGTCCGCGCCCATCCCGGCGGCGGCTCCGGGGGCGGTGGCGGCGAAGGCGAACGAGTTGGGGCAGGTGCCGGTGATCATGTACCACCGGATCCTGCCGAAGCCCGAGCTGTCGCTGGACCGGTCGACCAAGGAGCTGTACGACGAGCTGACGCGGTTGGCGAAGGGCGGCTACTACCCGATCACGGCGGCCGAGTTCGTCGGCGGGCGGTTCAACGTGCCGGCGGGCAAGCACCCGGTGGTGCTGACGTTCGACGACAGCACGCCGGGGCACTTCGGGCTCGACGCGCAGGGCAACCCCAAACCGGACACGGCGGTCGCGATCATCGAGCAGGTGGCGCGGGAGAACCCGGGGTTCCGTCCCGTGGCGACGTTCTACCTGAACAAGGACCTGTTCGGCATGGACGACGTGCAGGCGGCCGCCGGGCTGAAGTGGCTGCGGCAGCACGGTTTCGAGCTCGGCAACCACACCGTGTCCCACCCGAACCTGTCCGGGATGTCGGAGAAGGGGGTGCGCAAGGAGATCGGTGGCATGGAGGACGAGATCCTCAAGCTCACCGGCGCGCACACGACGACGTTCGCCTACCCGTTCGGAGCCGTCCCGAAGAAGGAGGCCTGGGCTGAGAAGGAGGGCGGCAGGTACGCCTTCCAGGGCATGTTCCTCGCCGGGTGGCGGCCGTCGGTGTCGCCCTTCGACGACGACTTCGACCGGTGGCAGATCGACCGGGTGCGGTCCGAGGGCAAGATCAAGGAGAACGACTGCACGAAGTACTGCTCGACGGCGTGGCTGGAGTACCTGGACAAGCACCCCGACGAGCGGTACACCTCTGACGGCGACCCGAACACCGTGACGTTTCCGAAGGCCGCCGAGGACCGGATCGCCAAGGAGTACCGGGCCCGTGCGCGGACGTACTGATCATCGCCGCCCCGGGCGGATTGACCACGCGAGATTGGTCCCATATCCTGATCGCTGCGCTGTGGGCCTGCGCGCGCTTCGGACGGAGCAGGCTCGCGCTCGGTCAGGTCGGCGACAACGGTTCGGTTCACTGACGCGGTGTCCGCGTCCCATTCCGGTCTTCGGCAGGGCGGATAACGGCCCTCCGCGCACAACCCATACGACTTCCATGTCCGTACCGGAGCCAGCCGACACATGACGAGCAGCACCGAGGCCACCTCGACCACCCCGCAGGTAGCGGTCAATGACATCGGGTCCGAGGAAGCCTTCCTCGCGGCGATCGATGAGACCATCAAGTACTTCAACGACGGCGACATTGTCGAGGGCACTGTCGTCAAGGTCGATCGTGACGAGGTCCTCCTCGACATCGGCTACAAGACCGAGGGCGTCATCCCCTCGCGTGAGCTGTCCATCAAGCACGACGTCGACCCCAACGAGGTCGTCACCGTCGGCGACCACGTCGAGGCCCTCGTCCTCCAGAAGGAGGACAAGGAGGGCCGGCTGATCCTGTCCAAGAAGCGCGCCCAGTACGAGCGCGCCTGGGGCACGATCGAGAAGATCAAGGACGAGGACGGCATCGTCACCGGCACGGTCATCGAGGTCGTCAAGGGCGGTCTCATCCTCGACATCGGCCTGCGCGGCTTCCTGCCCGCGTCGCTGGTCGAGATGCGCCGCGTCCGCGACCTGCAGCCCTATGTCGGCCGCGAGCTCGAGGCCAAGATCATCGAGCTGGACAAGAACCGCAACAACGTGGTCCTGTCCCGCCGCGCCTGGCTGGAGCAGACGCAGAGCGAGGTCCGCCAGACCTTCCTCAACACCCTGCAGAAGGGCCAGGTCCGCAAGGGCGTCGTGTCGTCGATCGTCAACTTCGGCGCGTTCGTCGACCTCGGCGGTGTCGACGGCCTGGTGCACGTCTCCGAGCTGTCCTGGAAGCACATCGACCACCCGTCCGAGGTCGTCGAGGTCGGCCAGGAGGTCACGGTCGAGGTCCTGGACGTCGACATGGAGCGCGAGCGCGTCTCCCTGTCGCTCAAGGCGACCCAGGAAGACCCGTGGCAGCAGTTCGCCCGCACCCACCAGATCGGCCAGGTCGTGCCGGGCCGCGTCACCAAGCTGGTGCCGTTCGGCGCGTTCGTCCGGGTCGAGGAGGGCATCGAGGGCCTGGTGCACATCTCCGAGCTGGCCGAGCGCCACGTGGAGATCCCCGAGCAGGTCGTCCAGGTCGGCGACGAGATCTTCGTGAAGATCATCGACATCGACCTCGACCGGCGCCGCATCAGCCTCTCGCTGAAGCAGGCGAACGAGGGTGCCGCCAGCATGGAGGAAGAGGACTTCGACCCCACGCTGTACGGCATGCCGGCCGAGTACGACGAGCAGGGGAACTACAAGTACCCCGAGGGCTTCGACGCCGACACCGGCGAGTGGCTGGAGGGCTTCGACGAGCAGCGGGAGACCTGGGAGCGGCAGTACGCCGAGGCCCGCACCCGCTTCGACGCCCACCGCAAGCAGATCGAGGAGGCCCGCCGGGCCGAGGCCGAGGCCGACACGGCGCCCGCGGGCGGCGGCGGCACCGGCGGCGGCGGCGAGACCTCCTACTCCGGCGGCGGCGAGAGCGAGTCCGGCGGTGGCGCCCTCGCCACCGACGAGGCGCTCGCCGCGCTGCGGGAGAAGCTCTCCGGCGGCCAGTGAGCCGCGTCCCCTTCCCCGGGCGCGCCCGGGGAAGGGGAGATCGGTGACGACGCGCTGACCGCTCGCGCGCCGTCCGTCCCGTGCCGCCCCGCGGCCCGGACGGGCGGCCGGTGAACAACACGAACACGGCCGGAGAACGATCTTCTGGATCGGCCTCCGGCCGTGCTTCGGTTGCGTCACGATGGCGGGTGGGGTCCGCGTCCCCGACGCCTAGCCCCTGCACCGAAGGTCCGCTCGTCCCCGGGAGCACTCGTTCAATTGGCCAGGACAGACGCCGACGCCCGCACCAGGACCGGCGGCCCCGCCGCGGGCGGCCCCACGATCGTCCCGCAGGGCCCCGCACGGCTCGCGCTGATCGCGGTCACGGTCGCGGTCCTCGCCCAGACCCTGCGGTTCGCGCTGCCGCAGCTCGACCACTTCGCCGACCGGGCCGGCAACGCCGTCGCCGGCGCCGGCGTGCTGGTGCTGTTCCTCGCCGGGTTCGCCGCGCCGCTGGTGCGCCGCGCCGCCGGCCCGCGCGGGCTGCTGCTCACCGGCGTCGGCGGGCTGCTGGCGGTGCGCCTGCTCGCCCAGGCCATCGAACCGCGGACCTGGCTGGCGCTCGCCGGCACCGCGATCGGGATGGTGGCCGTCGCGGCGCTGTTCGAGGGCGCCCGCGGCCTGTCCGGGGTCGGGTTCGCCACCGCGACCGTCGCCGGCCTCGCCATCGACGGCGCCGTGCGGATGTGCTTCGCCACCTGGGACCCGGTGTGGCGGGACGGGATCGGCCCCTGGCTGGCGTGCCTGGCGTTCGTCGGCGTCGGCGCCGCCGCGCTCTACCGCGAGCTGGCGTCCGGGCCGATCGCCCCGCCCGGGGTGTCCTGGCGGGACGCGCTGGGCGCCGCGGCGTTCGGGCCGTTCCTCGCGCTGCAGGTCCTCGTGCTCGCCAGCCCCGCGTTCGTCGCGTCGTCCGGCTGGCTGTCGCTGACCGCCGCGCACGTCACGA
Source organism: Actinomadura sp. NAK00032 (assembly GCF_013364275.1). Taxonomy (NCBI): domain Bacteria; kingdom Bacillati; phylum Actinomycetota; class Actinomycetes; order Streptosporangiales; family Thermomonosporaceae; genus Actinomadura; species Actinomadura sp. NAK00032. Next base: position 3,454,963 of record NZ_CP054932.1, read on the forward strand.
TCGTCGCCGGGCAGGGCCTCGCGCTCGCGTTCCTCGCCTCCGGCCTCGCCGTGCGGGCGGTGCCGGGCGGCGTGTGCGTGCTCGGCGGGACGCTCCTCGGAGTCGGCGCCGGCGCCGTCGCCGGGACGTACGCGGTCGCCGGGATCGAGGTCGTCCCCGTCGTGGTCGTCGGGCAGGTGCTGGCGGCGTGGCTGCTGGCGGTGGCGGTCCGCGCGCCGCTGCGCCGCGCCGGGACCGGCGGCCCCGTGTGGCGGATCGACGCCGGCGCGGCCCTCGGCGGCCTGCTGATCGCCGTGGTCCTGATCCCGTACCAGGTGAGCGCGGTGTCGCCGCTGCCGTTCCCGAACAACCTGCTGCCCGGCCTCGCCGGGATCCTGCTCGGCGCGCTCGCGGCGTTCGCGGCGGCGCGCGGCGGTCCGCTGCCGGCCCGCGCCCCGCTGCGCGCGCTCACCGCCGGCGCCGCGGCGCTGCTGCTGCTCATCGGCACCGCGGTGTTCACCGTCGCGGCGCCGGACGGCAGGGCCCCGGCGGCGGCCGCCAACGGCCAGGTGCGGGTGCTCAGCTACAACGTCCACGACGCGGTCGACCAGTCCGGGCGGCTCGACCCCGAGGGCATCGCCCGCGTCATCGAGGGGCAGCGGGCGCAGGTCGTCCTGCTGCAGGAGGCCGGGCGCGGGGCGCTGACGTCCGGCACCACCGACGTCGGCGTGTGGCTGTCGCGGCGGCTCGGCATGAAGCTGATCTGGGGCCCGGCCGCCGACGGGCAGTTCGGCAACGCGATCCTGACGTCGCTGCCGGTGCGCAAGTCCGGGAGCGGGCGGATGCCGCGCGGCGACTGGTCGCAGATCCGCGGGTACGTGTGGGCGCGGCTCGCCGTCGGCAAGGCCACGATGGACGTGTGGTCGACGCACCTGGAGGGCGGCGACGACCAGGCCGACGAGCGGTCCCGGGAGGTCGCGGCGCTGCTGCGGGCCTGGGGCGGGGCGCCCCGCACGCTCATCGGCGGCGACTTCCAGACCGACGCGGGCAGCCCGGAGCTGGCCGCGATGACCGACGGCACCGACCTGCGCAGCGCCGCGCTCGGCGGCGACCCCTACCCGACCCGGCCGGACGGCTCCACCCACGACTGGATCTTCGGGTCGGACGGCGTCCTCGTCACCGACTACGAGGTGCCGAAGTCCGACGCCTCCGACCACTACCCGGTCGCGGTGACCGTCCGGATCGGCCGGTGACCCGCCCCCGGCGCCCCCGCGCGGCTAGGGTCTCCCCATGAGCGAGTCGGCGGTCGTGATCGAGCGGGCGGGCCCGGACGACGCCGGGGAGCTGATGACCGTCCAGCGCGCCGCGTACGTCGCGGAGGCGCAGCTGTACGGCGACCCGTTCCTGCCCCCGCTGGTCGAGTCGGTCGAGCAGCTGCGCAAGGCCCTCGCGGGGGACGCGGTGGTGCTGAAGGCGGTGCTCGGCGGCCGCGTCGTCGGCGCGGTCCGCGCCCAGTTCAGCGACCACACGTGCCTGGTGGGGCGGCTCGTCGTCGTCCCGGACCTGCAGGGCCGCGGCATCGGGCGCCGCCTCCTGGCGGACCTGGAGGCCGAGGTCGCCGGCCGGGTGGACGCCTGCGTGCTGTTCACCGGCCACCTCAGCGAGTCCAACCTGCGCCTGTACCGGCGGCTCGGCTACAGCGAGACGCACCGCGAGCGGGTCGCCGCGCACCTCACCCTGGTGCACATGCGCAAACCCCTCGTTCCCGCCGAAACCGGCTAGCCACTAGGGTGAGGCCGTGCTGAAAGTGGGACTCACCGGCGGGATCGGCTCGGGCAAGAGCGAGGTGTCCGCGCTGCTGGACGGGCACGGCGCGGTGGTCATCGACGCCGACAAGATCGCCCGGGAGGTCGTGGAGCCCGGCACCCCGGGCCTCGCCGCCGTCGTGGCGGAGTTCGGGGAGGACGTGCTGCTGCCGTCCGGCGCCCTGGACCGCGAGAAGGTCGGCAAGATCGTCTTCGCCGACCCCGGCCGGCTCGCCGCGCTGAACGCGATCGTCCATCCCCTCGTCGGGGAGCGCATGCAGGAGTTGATGGACGCCGCCCCGGCCGACGCGGTCGTCGTCTACGACGTCCCCCTGCTGGCGGAGAACGGCCTGGCCTCCATGTACGACGAGGTTGTGGTCGTGGACGCCCCCGAGGAGACGCAGCTCGACCGCCTGACGTCCCGCCGTGGCATGACCGAAGAGGACGCCCGCGCCCGCATGGCCCACCAGGCGTCCCGCGCCGACCGCCGCGCCGTCGCCACCCACATCATCGACAATTCCGGCACCCTGGACGACCTGAAGGCCCAGGTGGACGCCCTCTGGAAGTCCCTCACCCACCGCACCGCCCCCTGACCCTCCCGCCCGTCCGGACGGCCCCCCGAGCCGGAGCGGCACCCGCATCGACGGGATTCCACTCCCGACCAGTGGCCGGCCGGCATCGATAAGGGCGGAGCGAATACCCCACGCCATTTGGACTGCTGATATTCCGGGCATATGCCTTTCCGGTACGGCAGATGATCACCAGGTGTTGCCACTCACGGGTGGAAATTGAGCCGCGATGGCGGGTGTTTTGGCTGCGACGTTTCGGCCTGCATATTAATTGTGAATCGTATGTTCTTGCAGGAAGCGGCCGCATTTGGGTGCTGGATCGCGGCCCGCTCCCTTTGGTGTGGGGCCATGGCCGATATCGGACGTGAAGAAGGTTTGGCATTGATGGTGTAATGGCCTGAATTACTTCTCCTCAAGGAGGTGTCAGGATGCGCGGTGTGTTTCGTCTGATCCTGGGGGCCGGCCTGGTCGCGGGCGGCATGGCGGCGGCTCCGGCGGCGAGCGCCGCCGACGGGGCGCCCCCCGCTCCGCTGACGGTGATCACGCTGCAGGTCGCCTCGCAGCTCGGCTCCGGTCCGCTCCGGACCGCGACGCTGGAGTGCGACCCGGTCGGCGGCACCCACTCCAACGCGAAGACCGCCTGCGCCGAGCTCGCCGCGGCGAACGGGGACGTCCGGCAGGTGCCCTGGCGCTCCGGATGGGCCTGCCCGGACATCTGGAAGCCGGTCGTCGCGACCGCGACCGGGTACTGGCAGGGCGTGCCGATCAAGCCGTACTCCGAGACCTTCACCAACGACGGCTGCGCCCGCATCGGCCACGGCCACGTCCTGGACTTCTGAGGCGCCGTCACCTGGTGAGGTCGTCGACGCGGAGAGAGGACATTGCCGTACTTCGAAGCCCTCCTCGATATGGAGATTCAAGAGGATGGACGGTTCGCCGAACTCGCAGCCGCCTGGATCTCGCACGCCGGACGGCTGGCTCCCGAATCGTGGGACCTTCTGAGACGGCAGGAGTCTCCGCTGTCGGACGCCTATTACTCCGACCAATCCGCAGTGCTCGGGCCGCCGGACGGCAGATGGGCCTCCTACCGGGTGGTGGCGCGCCCGTATTCGGGCCGCATACGGGCACGCCCGTACTCGCCCGAAGCCCACGACGAGGTGCTGCGGGCGCTGGCCGGGCGCCCGCTGGAGGTCAAGTTCCAGATACTCGAGCTGGGCGCCAAGGGGATTCCGGTCTCCGATGGCGCACACGGGCTGTTTCTCCATGTGACCGCTGACGAGGACGAACCCGAACGGGTCCAGTTCCGCGCAGTCTCCACGATCCGCGGAGACGAATGCGATATCCGGCGGCCCGATGCCGCCGCACGATGGTGCGATGTCCTGCTGGAAGCGGCGAGCGCGGCGGATCCGTCGTTCGGTCACCTGGCCGACGACGGCAAACACGGAAGACGGCGCTTGACAGCGCGCTGCGGCGGGGCCGCTTGATCCGTTCGGTGCGGGAGGGACGAGACCTCCTGCGCGGCTACTCGTGGGTGACCGTCTGCCCTGGCGAGCTGGTCGGCCGGCTGGGCGGCATCGAGCGGCTGGCGGGCTCCGGCGCCTTCGCCCGGGTGGTCCCCCTCCCGCACGGGGGCGCCTGGCTCCAGGCGACGGACGGCTTCGCCGCATACGACGAAGCCGCCGTGCGACGTGTGTTCGACGTGCTCTCTCCCGTCCTTCCGCCGGGCATCCCCAAACGGGATCCCTTCGACCGGACCGTCCCCCGGCTGGTGTGGCAGGACGCGCGGGAGCACCGCGACTAGGCCTTGCCGCGGTGGCCTCGTCCGGGGGCGAGCGTGGTCAGAAGGGGGCGTCGAGGGGGAGGCGGTGGACTTCTGGGAGGTAGGGGTCCAGTTCGCCCGGTTCGAAGCGGCACATGCCCACGGCGTACCAGAATTCGGCGGTGGCGTTGCCCTCCCACTTGTAGCGGCCGTCGGGGGCCAGGGCGGCCCAGCCCTCGGCCAGGCCGAGGAGGGTCGCGCGGCGCGCGGGGGCGTCGCGGTCGGTGACGTCCCACAGGATGATGGCGCCGTCGTCGCCGGCGGTGGCGAGCAGGGCGCCGTCGGGGCTGAACGCCGCCGACCAGACGCGGCGGGTGTGGCCGGTGAGGGTGTGCAGGGGGCGTCCGGTGGCGGGGTCCCAGAGGCGCACCACCATGTCGTCGCCCGCGGTGGCGAGCATCGTCCCGGACGGGTGGAAGGCCGCCGTCCACAGGCGTCCGGTGTGGCCGGTGAGGGTGTGGAGGTTCTCGCCGGTGGAGGAGTCCCAGAGCCGGGCGGTGCCGTCGTTGCTCGCGCTGGCGAGGGTGTCGCCGGACGGCGCGAACGCCACCCGGTAGACGCGGTCGGTGTGGCCGCGCAGGGCGGCGGTGAGTTCGCCCGTGCGGGGGTGCCACAGCCGGACGGCGCCGTCGTCGCAGCCGGTGGCGAGGAGCGCCCCGCCCGGGTGGAAGTCGATGGAGCGGACGCGGCCCCGGTGGTCGGCGAGGGTGACGGTCTCGCGGCCGGTCGTCCAGTACCAGAGGCGGACGGTGTCGTCGTCGTTGGCGGTGGCGAGGACGTCCCCGGCGGGCGCGAACGCCTGCGCCCACACGTGGTCGGTCTCGACGTTCAGCTCCCGCTCGAAGGTGCCCGTCCCGGCCTGCCACAGGTGGACGCCGCCGTCGTTGGTCGCGGTGGCGAGCTGGGAGTCGCGGGTGCTGAACGCGGCGGAGGTCAGGTTGTCGGCGACGCCGCGCAGCTCGCGGACCATCCGGCCGGAGCGCGGGTCCCAGAGGCGGACGAGGCCGTCGTTGCCGCTGGAGGCGAGCAGGCCGCCGTCCGGGCTGAACGCGACGCCGGTGACGCGGCGGCCGTGGCCGCGCAGCACGACGCGGCACTGCCCGGTCTCGGCGTCCCACAGCCGGGCGGTGCCGTCGTTGCTGCTGGTGGCGAGCTGGGCGCCGTCGGGGCGGAACGCGAACGGCCACACGGCGCCGCGGTGCCCGGCGAGTTCGAGGCGCTGCCGGCCGGTCGCGGGGTCCCACAGGCGGACGGAGCCGGCGCTGTCGGCGGTGGCGAGGCGGCCGCCGTCGGGGCTGAACGCCGCCTGGTAGATGCCGCCCCCGTGGCCGGACAGGACGGCGCGCTGCCGCCCGCCCGACCAGAGGCGGACGGACCCGTCGGTGTCGCCGGTGACGAGGAGGTCGCCATCGGGGTGGAAGGCGATGGCGTAGACGCGGCCGGTGTGGCCGAGGAGCTCCTGGCCGATCTCGCCGGTGCGGATGTCCCAGAGCCGGACGACGCCGGCCTCGTCGCCCGCGGCGAGGAGGGAGCCGTCGGGGTGGAACGCGGCGCGGAACACCGCGCCGCTGTGGCCGGTCAGCTCGCGGCGCAGGGTGCCGGCGGCGAGGTCCCAGACGCGCAGCGTGCCGCCCGCGTCGCCGGTGACCATCAGGGACCCGGCGGGGTCGAACACGGCGGTGTAGACGGGCGCGGTGTGCCCGGCCAGCTCGTGGAGCAGGGCGCCGGTGGCGGTGTCCCAGACGCGGACGGTGCCGCCGGCGTCGCCCGCCGCGAGCAGGTCGGCGCCCGACGGGGCCCGCCCGCCGAGGACGACCGGCCACACGCCCTCGGGGTGGACGGGGAGGGTGTGCGCGGTGTGCCCGGTGGCGAGGTCCCAGATGCGGACGGTGCCGTCCGCCGAGCCGGTCGCCAGGAGGTTGCCGCCGGAGTCGAACACGACCGCGTAGGCGCGGTCGGTGTGGCCCTGGAGCGTGCGCAGGGGGGTGCCGGTGACGGCGTCGCAGATGAGGACGCCGCCGTCCTCGCTGCCGACGGCCACGACGGACCCGCCGGGGCTGTAGGCGAGCGGCTGCGGGAGGCGGCTGGTGGCGAAGTGGAACCCGTAGGGGACGCCGACGGCGGGCGGTGCGATCTGGATGTCGATGGGGCGGCCGGGGGCGATCGCGGCCTCGCGCAGCTCGGGCGCGGCGGCGATCCGGTCGGGCAGGACGGCGTCGACGAGGGCGGCGCGGGTCCAGCGGCTCCCGTCGACGGCGGCGTCGCGCAGGTCGGCGCGGGCGAGCCGGGCCCGGGACAGGTCGGCGCCGCGCAGGTCGGCGCCGGTCAGCCGGGCCTCGTCGAGGCGGGCCCCGGCCAGCGTGGCGTCCCGCAGCACCGCCCGGGACAGGTTCGCGCCGACGAGCTGCGCGTCGGTGAGGTCGGCGCCGGTGAGGTCGACCTCCTGCAGGTCGCGGTAGGACAGGTCCTCGCCCTGCAGGCGCGCGCCCCGCAGGTCGGTGCGCGCCGGGGTGCGCAGCCGCGTCGTGACGCGGATGGCGTTGGCGCGGGCGGTGTCGCCGGCGCCGGGGTCGGCGAGGACGCCGGCCGCCCACTCCTGGCAGGCGCGGGGGTCGGCGAGGTCGCACAGGAAGTCGACGGTGAGCTGGGTCATGGCGCGGCGGCCGAGGGCGGCGGGCGCGGCGCCCGCGGCGCCGGCGGCGAACTCGGCGGCGATGTGCCGGGCGACGAGCCACTCCATCACCGAGGCGTGGATGAACCCGAACAGGCCGTCGTCGGTGCGCACGAGCAGGCTGCCGGCGCCGACGGCGTGCGTCACCTGGTGCGGCGACATCCGCCCGCCGGCCAGGCCGGTGAGGGCGTCGGCGACGTCGGCCAGCTCGGCGAGGCTCAGGAACTGCTCGTCGCCCTCCCACAGCCGCAGCGCGAGCGTGCCGACGGCGCGCCACATGTCGTCGGTCTTCAGCCCGGACGGGCCGCCGGCGCCGCCGACCCGGTCGGCCTCGTAGGCCAGCCAGGACGACAGGATCTCGTCGTAGAGGTCGGCGGGGGAGACCGCGCGGCGGGCCTGCGCGACCGCGCGCAGCCGGTCCTCGGGGAGGTCGGCGATGAACGACAGCATCCGCGGGTTGGCGGTGAGGGCGAGCAGCTCCTCGATGCCCGTGAGCAGGGTCAGCCGCGCCTCGGCGACGCCCTCGTCCCCGTACCGGTTGACCAGGTAGGAGCGGACCTGCGGGGGCGCGAACTCCTCCAGGCCGAGGACGCGCCGGTGCGGCAGCACGCCGACCTTCTCGCCGAGGGCCGTCAGCACCTGGGCCTGCGACTTGAAGTGCTGGGTACGGCTCGCCACCACGATCTTGGCCTTGTCCCGGGCGGCCTGGAGCAGCGTGTCGAGGTGGTCGGCGGCCCGGTCGTAGGTCATCCGCGTCACCAGCTCGTCGAACCCGTCGAACAGCAGCACGATGCGGCCCTGCCGGAGCATGTAGTGGAACGCCTTGAGGTCGATCAGCTCCTCGCCGTGGTTGGCGAGGTGCGCGGCGACCAGGCCGTCCACGGAGTGGGCCTTGTCCAGGGCGCGCAGCTCGATGAGGATCGGGATGACGTGCGGCAGGTCCTCGGGGATGCGGCGGGCCAGCTCCCGCAGCGCGAACGTCTTGCCGCGCCCGAAGTCGCCCAGCAGCAGCAGGAAGCGGCCGTGGTCGGCGGCGAGCAGCCGCAGCATCTCGCCGACGATGTCGTCGCGGACGTCCCCGGCCGGGCGCGTGCCCTCACCGGGCGTCTGGAAGCGGTCGAGCTCGCGGAAGCGCTGCGGGACGTACAGCGACGGCGGGTACAGCCCGTCGCCGGACAGCCGCCGCGTCTGCGCCGCCACGTACTCCGACAGGTCGAGCAGGCCCTGGAACTCGGTGAGGCTGCGCACCCGGATGCCGCGCCGCAGCGCGTCCTCGCGCAGCGACCGGGAGGGGGCGGGCCCCAGGTACACCAGTTCCGAGCCGTGGTCGGCGCCGTCGGCGTGCACGTGCCGGACGAACGCGTCCACGTCGGCCTCGGTCACCTGCCCGACGTGGGCGCCGATGCGGTACTGCCGGACGAACCCGTCCTCCATGTGGGTGAGCAGCAGGTGGGGCGGGTCGGTACGGCCCTCCTCGCGCGCGGGCGGGGTGATCCGCCGGATGGTGGCGCGCTCGAACCGCGTCTCGCACGCCTCCGTCAGCCGGTCGAGCAGCAGCGCCGTGGGGTCGTGGACGGGCTCGGCGGCGCCGTTGCCCACCGGGCCGAGTTCGGGGGCGGGAGGCTCCGGCGGTGCCTCCGCGCGCGGCGGCGGGAACGTCCCCGCGACGCTCTGCCACGACCGTTCGAGCCGTTCGGGGCCGCGCTGGGCGGCGCGTTCGGGGATCCACCGCTCCATGCCGTCGCGGGTCAGGACGACGGTCTGGTGCCGTCCGGGGCCGAGCGCCGGGACGGACGGGGCGCCGCCGCCGAGCAGCGGGACGGCGCCGAGTTCCGACTCCGTCCCCTGGAAGAACACGTTCACGTGGCCGCCGAGCAGCGTCTCCACCGTGTCGGGGTCGCGCAGCGCCCCGGGCTCACCGGCGACGGGCGTGTGCTCCACCGCGCCCAGGCGCAGCCACCCCTCGCCCTCGAAATGCCGCAGGCGCTCGTTGAACCAGGCGGCCTGCGCCTGGCCGACCCGGCCGTAGCGGTCCTCCTCGCGGTGGGTCTGCGGCAGGGTCGAGTTGAGGCCGGCGACCACGACCCGCAGGTCCGGGACGGGGAACAGCGTCCACGGCTGCGCGCTGTCGAAGATCAGCGCGTCGATGCCCTGGTAGAACTCCTTGAACAGGCCCGCGTAGTGGCGCCATTTCGGCCAGTACGGCGGCTGCGGCTCGATGTCGTCGGCCTCGCAGCTGGAGAAGTACGCCTGGCACGCGGCGCGGGTGACGTCGTGGGTGCCGGGCACGATCACGACGCGCTGCGCCTCCAGGCCGAGCAGCGCCCGCAGGCTGGTCAGGAACGACAGCGCCTCGGCGAACTCCCGGCGGCTGCCCGAGTGGGTGAGGTTGCCGGTGACGACGAGCAGGTCGGGGCGCGGCACGCCGGAGTCGGCGAGCCGGGTCACGTCGCTCCAGACGCGGTCCTGCAGCTCGGCGGCGGTCGTCGGCTCGCCGGGGTCGGCGAGCGTCCGGCCGAACCGGGGCCCCGACACGTGCAGCACGCTGAGCCGCTCGCGGGGCTCGGGCCCGCCGCCCGCGGCCGGGAACGCCGGGGCCGCCGCAGGCGCCCGTCGGGCCGGGCGGTCCCCGGCCGGCTCCTGCGGGCCCTCAGCCTCCTCCAGGCGGCCCGGCAGGACGCCGCCGCCGTTCGGTGCGGGCGGGCCGCCGCCGGGGAAGCCGGGGCCGTCCAGGGGCCGCGCGTGCCCGGCGAGGGCCTCCCGGATGCGCCGCATCAGCAGCCCGCGCGCCGCGTCGGGGTCGTCGACGCCGACCAGGTCCACGTAGGTGATCGTGGACAGCAGCCCGTCGATCGGGCAGTCCTCGATCCGGACCGTGACGAGCTTGCGGGCCGGGTCGTCCGGGTCGGCCCGCAGCGCCGCCATCCACTCCAGCCGCCCGTACCGGGACCGCAGGTAGTTGCGCGACAGCACCGCCACCACGGCCTTGGCCTCCGACAGGCCGCGGTCCATGTAGTCGATGAAGTTCGTCCCGGGCACGAAGTCCCACGCCTGCATCATCGTCCGGTGCCCGGCGGCCTCCAGCTGCCAGGCGATCCAGGCCGCCCACCGCTCGTCCGCGGGGGAGTAGCTGATGAAGAAGTCGGTCGGACGCTCCTGCCTGGGGTGGCCGCCGGGGGGTGTCATGCCGCCAGTATCGCGCGGCGGCCGGACGAAATCAGGGTCCGTGCCGCGGTCCGCGCGCCTATGGGATCATGGCGGCCGTGCAGCCCCCGATGGAGACCCTGCGCCGCGCCGCCGGCTCCCTGGGCGTCCTGGACTGGATCCGCGTCGGCGTCCTCGCGGCGGGGCTGGTGTTCGTCGCCACCGGCCTGCTGCCCGCCGGCACGGCGCGGGCCAGCATCGGACGGATCGCGCCGCTGCTGCTGTTCCTGTTCAGCGTCATCGTCCTGGCGGAGCTGACCAAGGAGGCCGGGGTCTTCGACGCGATCGCCCAGCGGATGGCGAAGGCCGGGCGGGGCAACTATGCCGCGCTGTTCCTGCTGTGCGTGGCGTTCGCGTCCCTCACCACGATCTTCCTGAACCTGGACACGACCGCCGTACTGCTGACCCCGGTGATGCTGGCGCTGGCGGCGCGCGCGCGGATCGCGACCCTTCCACTGGCGATGACGACGGTGTGGCTGGCCAACACCGCGAGCCTGCTGCTGCCGGTGTCGAACCTGACGAACCTGCTCGCCGCCGACCGGGTGGCGCTGGAGACCCGCGCGTTCGCGGCGCGCATGTGGGCGCCGCAGCTCGCGGTCCTCGCCGTCACCATGGCGCTGCTGTGGGCGTTCTACTGGCGCCGCCGCATGCGCGGTGAGGACTCCTACGACCCGCCCGCACCCGCGCCCGTCCGCGACCGGGTGCTGTTCTCCGCCACCGGGGCCGCGTGCCTGCTGTTCATCGCCGCGATCCTCGCGGGCGTGCACACCGGGATCCAGCTGGGCGTCGCCGCGACCGTGGCCGCCGCCGTGGCTGTCGCCGCCTTCGCCGTCCGCGACCGGTCGGCGCTGCGCCCGTCCCTCATCCCGTGGCAGCTGATGGTGTTCGTCACCGGGCTGTTCCTGGTCGTCCCCACGCTGGAGCGGTTCGGGCTGGACGACGCCATGCGCGCCTTCGTCGGCCATGACGGTGACGCCCTGGGCGCCTTCCGGGCGGCGTTCTCCGGTGCCGGGCTGTCGAACGTCCTCAACAACCTGCCCGCGTATGTGGCGGGGGAGTCGGCCGTACCGGCGTCCAACAAGGACCAGCTGCTCTCCCTGCTCGTCGGGACGAACGTGGGGCCCGTCATCACCCCGTGGGGTTCGCTCGCCACGCTGCTGTGGTTCGAGTGGTGCCGCCGGTGGGACGTCCGCGTCCCCATCCGCAAGTTCGTCTGGACCGGAGCTGTGCTGGCCGTGCTGGGATGCGCGGCGTCGGTCGGGGCGCTGCTGCTGACCCGCTGAGGCCGCGCCCGACCTGGGTGACGGTGGGCCTAGAAGGCGGTGTGGAAGCGGCCGTCGGGACGGGCTATGCGCGTGGTGGTCTCCAGGAGGCGGTCCAGGAGGTCCGGGCGCGCGGCCACGAAGCTCAGCTCGGACGCCGGGCGGTCGATGCCCAGCTCGTAGGGGAGGCCGTCCAGGCGGCGCAGCTCCGCGCCGGCCTCCGCGGCCAGGATCGCCCCGGCGGGCAGGTCCACGATCTCGGGCAGGTAGCCCACGATGCCGTCGATGTCGCCGCGGGCGAGCATCGTCCAGGCCACCAGCGGCGCCCACAGCTGCAGCATGCGCGCGCACCGCTTCTCCACGGCCGCGCGCAGGGCGAACGCCGCGGGATCGTCCGACGTGACCTGGTGACCTTGCGTCCACGCCAGGACGGGGTTCTCCTCGCGTCCGGGGCGCGGGCGGTCGGGCAGCCTCAGCTGTGCGCTGTCCGGGCCCAGGGTGCCCCGTCCCCTCACCGCAGACCACGTCCGGCCCGAGACGGGGTCGTGGACGACCCCCAAGACCGGCTCGGCGCGCGCGCACAACGCCAGCCCCACCGCGTACACGGGCATGCCGATCGCCACGTTGTTGGTGCCGTCGAGGGGGTCGACGAGCCAGACCATCTCCTCGCCGGGCGCCCCGTCGAGGACGCCGGCCTCCTCCGCGATGATGCGGTGCCGCGGATACGCGGCCCGCAGCCGGCCGACGATCAGCTCCTCGGCCGCCGTGTCCAGCGCGGTCACCACGTCCCCGCCGGTGCCCTTCGGCCGGACGTCCAGGGGACCGGCCATGCCGGCGCTCAGCAGGGCGCCCGCGGCCTCGGCGGCCTCCACCGCCACCCGGCGGGCCGCGGAGAGATCGACCGGAAGGGCCTCGGGCGGGGTCGTGGATCTCATCGGGCCTCTCCAGTCGGGGTCCGGCGGCGGCCTACCGGCGCGCCGAGCAGTGGGCGGCGGCGATCCTGCGCGCGGAGCGGCGCAGGGCGCGCTCGGTGTCGGCCTGGTCGGAGCGCGACCTGTGCACGCGGTGCGTGGGCGTGCCGAAGGGGCCGAGGGACAGGTCGCCGCCGCCCGGCGTGTGCCGGCCCAGGGCGACCGTGGCCGCGTCGCTGCCCCCCTCGATGAGCGTGCTGTGGAACACCCCCGCCGGCAGGGTGTACGACTCGCCCGTCCGGTGCGCGGTGGAGCGGCCGGGGAGGCAGTGCACGGCGCGCCCCGTCGCCCTGAGCTCGTCCACGTCGCCGCGGCTCAGGACCTCGAACACCTGCTGCGGCGCCCGTCCGGCGGCCTCCTCCACGTCCACCCGCACGTTGCGCACCGTCCCGTACAGGACGAAGCTCAGCAGCTCCCAGCTGTGGCAGTGCACCGGCGACGTCGTGAACGGGGCCGGCCGCACCTCGGGCGTCCAGATGTGCAGGCACACGCCGAGGTCGCCGCTGCGCTCCACCGGCAGGCACAGGAAGCCCAGCGGATGCCGCACCGCCCGGACCGGCGGCGCGCCCGCGGCCAGGCCGTCGAGGATCTCCGCCAGGACGCCGCCCGCCCACGCCGGCAGCGTCCGCGCCGCGGTCCCGGCGCGGATCTGCGCGCTGATCTCCTCGTACCTCACCGCCGCGGCCTCACTCGTAGGGGTCCTTCGGCCGCAGCGCCTTGCGGATGATGTCGATGACGTCCCGGTCGGTGTAGCCGTGCGCGAGTTCGATGCCGGTCACCTCGAAGAGCTTGCGGACCTCCTCGACGGTCGGCTCCTCGTCCAGCGGCGCCAGCCTCGCCTGCTCCACCGGGACGCGGCGCGCCTGGTCCAGGCTGGTCTGCAGCTCCGCGCTCACCCAGCTGTAGTAGAACTTCGCGTTGTCGACCACCAGCGCCTCACCGCGCGGATCGTCGCGGGTCACCACCAGGCGGGACGCGGCCAGGTCGTAGCGCAGCGTCGTCATGGTCTGCGCCAGGCCGATGTCGATGTCGAGCATGGCGAACCGCTGCTTGTGCCAGCACGCCGCCAGGATCGTCGCGTACGCCTCCTTGCGGGTGCGCTCCAGCGTCCACGGCTCGCCCGTCGCGTCGGGGCCGTCCGACACCGAGCGGCGGTGCCGCGCGTACGCCTCGCAGACCTCCACGTTGGTGGGGTCGAGGATCTCCATCCGGAACAGCAGCGTGCGCCGCTCGCGGCGCGCCGCCGCCACGCACTCGGGCAGCGTCCGCGCGCGGATGTAGGTGCCGGTGCCGCCCTTGAAGAACCAGCGGTCGGTGTCGCGGCGGGCCTCCGCCAGGACCTGCGCCACCTGCGCCCCGCTGATCACCCGGACGACCGTGCTCTCGTCCAGCGCGCGCCGGGTGTCGGACAGGACGCCCTCGAACCCCTGGATATGGGTCAGCTTGTCGCTCAGCTCACCGAGGGTCACCGACGACGACCGCAGCGTGTCGCGGACCTCCAGCTCGACGGGGATGCGCCGCCCCCGGTCCCGCAGCATCGACGTCGCCAGCAGGCCGATCACCGCGAGGATCCCGCTGTTGGTGATCTCGTCCTCGTTCGGCAGGTTCACGCCGAGCCCCAGCACCGCGACCACGATCGCCAGCACCAGCGCGATCACCGCGTCGGCGTTCTTCCCGAGCCAGTTGGCGAATCGGGTCATGTTCCGGTCGCACCCCGTCCTAGTCGGCGCCGTCATCGTAACCACAGCGCCCGGAGCACGGAAAAGCTCCGCAGGTTAGGGGTTCGGTGACTCGCGCGACCGGGTGTCCTTCCGGTCGCCATAGACTCATCGCATGCGCGTGCGGGGCTGGTGGACGGGGTCGTGGCCGACCCGGCGCTCCCGCGCGCTCGACATCTTCCTCGCCGTGACCCTGGCCTGCGGCGACAGCGTGTTCCTGTGGTTCGCCGACCAGCGGTTCTGGCTGCCGCCGTCCGCGGTGTCGGCGTGCAGCGTCGTCCTCGGCCTGTCGCTGGTCGTGCGGCGCTCCCATCCCGTCGGCCTCGCCCTGTTCGCGGTCGTCTTCTCGACGGTCACCGGGGCGGGCGCCTTCGCCGGCCTGGTCATCCTGTACTCGCTCGCCGCGTACACGTCGTCGCGCCGGACGGTCCTGACGATCGCCGTCGTCGGCTACATCGCCGGGCTGGCGTTCCCGGGCCCGACGGCGAAAACCGAGAACTTCATCGCGCAGGCCGTCTTCGGCATCGCGTTCATCGCCGTCCCCGTCCTGCTCGGCCTCTACATGGGGGCGCGCAAGCAGCTGCTGGCGTCGCTCCAGGAACGTACCGCCAGGCTCGAACGCGAACAGCACCTCCTCGCAGAGCGCGCGCGGGGCGAGGAGCGCACCCGCATCGCGCGGGAGATGCACGACGTGGTCGCCAACCGCATCAGCGTCATCGTCGTGCACGCCGGCGCCCTCAAGGCGATCGCCAGCCGCGACCCCGTCCGGGCCGCCGAGACCGCGGCCGTGATCGGCGACATGGGGCGGCAGGCCCTGGAGGAGCTCCGCCACGTCGTCGGCGTCCTGCGGCAGGGCGAGGAGGCCCTCCCGCAGGAGGCGGTGACGCTCGCCCACGTCCGCGAGCTGGTCGGCCAGTCCGGCGCCGCCGGGCTCCGCGTCGACCTGGCGGTCCGCGGCGAGGAGCGGCCGATGCCGATCGCCGTCGGGCGGACGGTGTACCGCCTCGTCCAGGAGGCCCTCACCAACGTCCACAAGCACGCCGGGGCCGCCGACACCCGCGTCGACCTGGGGCTGCTGCCCGAGGCGATCGAGGTGGAGATCGTCAACGCCCCGCCCACCGCCGGGCCCGAGCACCGGCTGCCGAGCGGCGGCAACGGCCTGGTCGGGCTGCGCGAGCGGGTCACCGCGCTCGGCGGCAGCTTCGAGGCCGGGCCCCACGGCGGCGGCTACGCCGTCCAGGCGCGGATCCCGCTGCCCGCCTCCTGACCCGCCCGGGGGGCCGTCTCCCGCCCCGCGCGGACGCGGAATGTCGGAGGCCCTGAATACAGTTGTGGGGAAGCAGGGAGTACGCCGAGCAGGGGGAGTCGCCGATGCGCCCAGTCACCGATCTGCGGCGCCGCGTGGCGCCGTTCGAGGTCGTCACCGAGATGACGCCGTCGGGCGACCAGCCGCAGGCGATCGCCGAGCTGACCACCCGCGTCCAGGGCGGCGACAAGGACGCGGTGCTGCTCGGCGCCACCGGCACCGGCAAGACCGCCACGATCGCGTGGCTGGTGGAGAAGCTGCAGCGGCCCGTCCTCGTCATGCAGCCGAACAAGACCCTCGCCGCCCAGTTCGCCAACGAGCTGCGCGAGATGCTGCCGAACAACGCCGTCGAGTACTTCGTCTCGTACTACGACTACTACCAGCCCGAGGCGTACATCCCGCAGACCGACACCTACATCGAGAAGGACTCCTCGATCAACGACGAGGTCGACCGGCTGCGGCACTCGGCGACCAACTCGCTGCTCACCCGCCGCGACACCGTCGTCGTCGCGTCGGTGTCGTGCATCTACGGCCTCGGCACCCCGCAGGAGTACGTCGACCGGATGGTCCGGCTGCACGTCGGCCAGGAGATCGACCGCGACGACCTGCTCCGGCAGCTCGTCGGCATGCAGTACACCCGCAACGACCTCGCCTTCACCCGCGGCACGTTCCGGGTCCGCGGCGACACCATCGAGATCATCCCGCAGTACGAGGAGCTCGCGGTCCGCATCGAGATGTTCGGCGACGAGATCGAGAAGCTCGCCACCCTGCACCCGCTCACCGGCGAGCTGATCACCGAGGACGACGAGCTGTACGTCTTCCCCGCCTCGCACTACGTCGCCGGCCCCGAGCGCATGGAGCGCGCCATCCGCGACATCGAGGCCGAGCTGGAGGAGACCCTCGCCGTCATGGAGCGGCAGGGCAAGATGCTGGAGGCGCAGCGGCTGCGCATGCGCACCGCCTACGACATCGAGATGATGCGCCAGGTCGGCACCTGCTCGGGCATCGAGAACTACTCCCGGCACATCGACGGCCGCGGCGCCGGCACCGCCCCCAACACCCTCCTCGACTACTTCCCCGAGGACTTCCTCCTCGTCGTCGACGAGTCCCACCAGACCGTCCCGCAGATCGGCGCCATGTACGAGGGCGACGCGTCCCGCAAGCGGATGCTGGTCGAGCACGGGTTCCGGCTGCCGTCCGCGATGGACAACCGGCCGCTGAAGTGGGAGGAGTTCCTCGACCGCATCGGCCAGACCGTCTACCTGTCGGCGACGCCCGGCACCTACGAGATGAACCGGGTCAAGGGCGACGTCGTCGAGCAGGTCATCCGCCCGACGGGGCTCATCGACCCCGAGATCGTCGTCAAGCCCACCAAGGGCCAGATCGACGACCTCGTCCACGAGATCCGCGAGCGCACCGAGCGCGACGAGCGCGTCCTCGTCACCACCCTCACCAAGAAGATGGCCGAGGACCTCACCGACTACCTCCTGGAGCTCGGCATCCAGGTCCGCTACCTGCACAGCGAGGTCGACACGCTGCGCCGCATCGAGCTGCTCCGCGAGCTGCGCGCCGGCGAGTTCGACGTCCTGGTCGGCATCAACCTGCTCCGCGAGGGCCTCGACCTGCCCGAGGTGTCGCTCGTCGCGATCCTGGACGCCGACAAGGAGGGCTTCCTGCGCTCGGAGACGTCCCTCATCCAGACGATCGGCCGCGCGGCGCGCAACGTGTCCGGCCAGGTGCACATGTACGCCGACACGGTCACCCCGTCGATGGAGCGGGCGATCGACGAGACCAACCGGCGCCGCGCCAAGCAGCAGGCCTACAACACCGAGCACGGCATCGAGCCGACGGCGCTCCGCAAGCGCATCGCCGACATCCTCGACTCCCTGGCCCGCGAGGACGCCGACACCGAGACCCTCATCGGCGGCGGCGGGCGCCAGCAGTCCCGCGGCAAGGCGCCCGTCCCCGGCCTCGCCTCCCGCACGAAGGAGGTCGGCCGGCACGCCGCCGACCTGGTCGGCGAGCGCCCCCGCGAGGAGCTGGAGGCGCTCATCGAGCAGATGACCGACCAGATGCACCAGGCCGCCACCGACCTGCAGTTCGAGCTCGCCGCCCGCCTCCGCGACGAGATCAAGGAGCTCAAACGCGAACTCCGCGACATGCGCGAGGCCGGCGTCAAGTAGCCGGCCCCGGCCCGCCCGGCCCGCCCGGCCCGCCGGAGTGGCGACCGGCGGGCGGGGCATGGGCGCGCGGGCCGGGGCCGGCCGCCGGGTCAGGTGAAGGAGAGGATGACGCGGTCCTCGACGGGGCGGTAGCCGATGCGGCGGTAGACGCCGTTGCTCGTCGGGTTGGCGAGGTCGGTGAACAGCACGACGTCCCCGGCCCCCGCGTCCAGCGCCGCCCGGGTCGCGGCCGCGGTGACGGCCGCGCCGTAGCCGCGGCGGCGGTGCCCGGCGGGCGTGTAGACGGGCGCGATCCGGGCGACGCCCCCGGCCGCCGCCGTGCGGCCCGCCATCGCCACCGGCCGCCCGCCGTCCTCCCACAGCGTGATGAGGCCGTCGGCGAGCCTGCCCAGCAGCACCGCCGGGTTCGGGTCGCCGTGCCCGCCGGCGTCCCGGTGGAAGGCCGCGGACCAGTCCGCCACCAGACCGCGGTCGGCGTCGCCGCCGGTGCGGGGAGCGCCGCCGGGCGCCGGGTCGGGCGGTTCGAGCCGGTCCAGCCGGTGGAGCCGCTGCCGCATCGTGACCCGCCCCGGCGCCCCGGTGCGGCGCGTCCACGCGGCCGCGAACGCCGCCGCCGCCTCCGGCGTGCCGTTGACGGCCCCGACCACCGGGTCGCGCTGCGCCAGCACGTCGGCCAGCTCCCGCGCGGCCCGCTCCGGCATCGCGCTCAGGAGCGGCGGATAGCGGTCCGTCGTCCACAGGCACGTGGCCGCGACGTCCGCGCCCTCCGTCCACCACCCGAACAGCGCGTGCGGGTAGAGGTCGCGGTGCCGCATGGACTCGGTCAGGGTCAGCGTCACGGTGTTGCGGACGGGGTCGCCCCGCAGGAAGCCTCCCGCCCGGCCGGTGAACTCCTCGTGATCGTCGCTCAGCGTCCATCCCATGGTCGAGCATGGGCACTCCCGGCCCCTGCCCGCACCCCATTTTCCGAGGCGCCGAAACACCGGGCTCACCGGGCGCGGCGTTCCGCGCCCGGCGGCGGGACGGTGATCAGCGGGGCGAGGTAGCCGGCCGGGACGTCCTCCCCGACGGGCGCCCCCTCCGCCTCCACCCAGGCGTGCGCGCCGAACGGCGGCAGCGTCCGGACGCCGGCGCACCAGGTGGGCCATCCGCCGCCCATCCGGCAGAGCAGGACGGTCGCCAGCGAGCGCGGCAGGCAGCCGCGCGGGCCGAGGCAGGCGAGGCTCACGGCGCGCACCGCGTCCCGCGCCGCCAGCGCGTGGTCGCGGCTCACCGGCCGGGCGCCCCGGCGCAGGACGCCGAGCACCGCCCGGAGGCGGCCGGGCGGCAGCAGTGCCAGCAGCCGGGCCAGCAGGACCGCGACCCGGGCCGCGGCGCGCCGCGCCGGCGGCACCCCGGTGGGGCGGTGCAGCGCGGCCGGGACCGTCACGGCGCCACCAGCCGGGCCTCGCGCAGCCGCTCGACCAGCGCCGCCACGTCCGCCAGCGCCCGCGCCGGGTCGACATCGAACTCCTCGGCGAGGGCCGCGGCGGCCCCCGCGGCGCCGCGCCCCTCCGCCAGCAGCCGCAGCACCCGCGCCGCGGTCGGGTTGAGCTGCCAGTAGTCCCCGCTGCCCTCGTCGAGCAGCACCGTCCCGTACCCGGTGTCGGCGGTGGACACGCCGGGGCGCAGCCGCAGGGTCATCAGGTCTCCTTCACTGAGGGGGCGGAGGCCGCCGCGCGGCGGCCGCCGTCCAGGGTCCGCAGCCACACCTCGCAGCCGACGGTGGAGTAGAGGATCGCCTCGCGGAGCGCGGGGGTGGCCGGGCGGGACGCCAGGTCGCGCAGCCGGGCCGCGTCGACGAGCCCGAGCCGGGCGAGCCGCGAGTCCTCCCACAGCGCCATCAGGTCGGCGCGGTGCACGCGCAGCCCGTCGGCGGCGTCCATGGACGCCTCCGCCTTGGTCGACCGGGTGAGGCAGGCGTCCGGGACGGTCCCGCGCATCGCCGCTACCAGCAGCGGCTTGTACCGCCACGGGGTGACGCGCTCCTCCGGGCGGACGCCGAGGCAGACCTCGACCACCCGGTCGTCCAGGAACGGGGACGCCGTCGGCAGCCCGGCGCGGGCGCTCATCCGCTCCCACTGCCGGACGATGCGGGCGCAGGCCCGGATGGCGTGCAGGTCGGCGTGCCGGCCCCGGTCGGGCGCGAGCGGCTCGGCGGCGCGGGCGGCGTCCCGCAGCACGTCCGCCGCCATGCGCTCGGCGTCCGGGGTGACCCAGCCGAACAGCCGGGGCGGGTCGTCCCAGCCGAGCGCGCCGGTCACGGGCGGGGCGGGCGGGCGGCGCAGCCCGGCGGCCGCGTCCGCGAGCCAGCGGCGGTACGGGCGGGCGTCGGCCAGCGCCGCCGCCAGCGGGCCGAGCGGCCAGTCGAACAGCGCCCGGAAGCCGCGCAGCCGCGGCAGGGCGAGCCGCGGCCGGCGGCGCAGCAGCCCGTGGTAGTGGGCCTCGGAGCACCAGGCGACGTGGTCGCCGCCGATGCCGGTCAGGTGCAGCCGGCTGCCCTTCGCCAGCAGCCGGGGGACGTGGCTGAGGACCCGCGCCCGGTCCATCATCCCGATGGACGGCTCGTCGAGGGCGTCGTCGATCTCCAGGAGCCCCGCGTACACCAGCGGCGACTCCTCGGCGGGCCACACCGCGTGCTCGACGCCGGGCAGGCGGGCGGCGGCGCGGCGCGCCCACTCCAGGTCCTCGTCGGCCGGGTCCCGGCCGGGCCAGGTGCCCGCGACGACCCGCGCCTCGCCGCGCGCGGCGAGGAAGCACACCGAGGTGGAGTCGAGGCCGCCGGACAGGTCGCAGCTCACCGTCCCGCCGCCCGCCGTGCGCGCGTCGACGGCCGCGGTGAGCGCGTCCGCGAGGCCGGCGGCGCCCGCGGCCAGGGAGCGCTCCGCCTCGGGCGGCGTCCACCAGCGGCGCACCCGGGCGCCGCCGTCCGGCTCCAGGTTCAGTTGCGAGCCCGGCTCCACGGCGGTGAGGCCGCGCCACATCGGCGTGTGCGGCAGCGGGTGCGGGAGCGGCCACAGCAGCCGCGCCGCGACCTGCCGTTCGTCGAGGTCCGCGCCCGCCAGCGCGGCGAGGACGTCGGCGCGGTCGGCGGCGACCGTCACGCCTGCGACCTCGGCGTGGAACACCAGCCGCAGCCCGGCCGCGTCGCCCTGCACGCGGGTGCGGCCGTCCAGCGCGGCCACGAGGTGGAAGCTCCCGGGCAGTGTGCGGGCGAGCCCGTCCAGCCCGGTGAGGCCGGTGAGCCGCCCCGCCTCCCGGCGGAGCCGGTCGCCGGGGGCCGGGGTGCCGAGGACGGCGATCCGGGTGGCGCCGGCCTCCGCCGCGGTGACCGCGGCGGCGGTCCAGTTCCCGATGATCCAGGGCCGTCCGGAGGCGTACCGCAGCGTCCGGTCGTGGGGAATGGCCGAGGCCACGGCGAGGGCGGCCGCGTGGTCCGGCAGGACCACGAAGAACGCCTCGCCGCGACCCGGCATGCCGTTCGGTTCAGGCATGTGCGTCAAGGCGCCGTCGTCAGTTCTTGCTGAGCACGACGCGGTCGTTGCCGTGCCGGCCGAGCAGGCCGGTCACCTTGCGGAACGAGCCGGCCGCCACCAGGACGGGCGTTTCGTACGGCTTCATCTTCTCTCCTTGTGCTGGGCCGTGCATTTCCTGGAGGAGCTCCCAATTCCGCCCTCGCGAAAGGCGAAACGAGCGGAGTATGGCACCGCTAATGCGCGCCGCGCCACTTGGGCAATTCCTTCACCTGCGCTGACGCCGACGTGGCGAACGTGTCCGGAGAATCGGGCCAAAGTCGGATAAGTCGAGCGCGCTGCACGTGCATCTGACCGTCCGATAACGCGTGCGGGCTAGCCGGACCGACATTCTTCGATGGCTTTCCGGTACATCACAAGGTCTACCGCGCGCCAGGAAGATGGCATCGCCGGTGCGCATTTGCGCGCCGCGCGAGGGAAGGCCAATCTCCGCGTCCGGCGGCGGCGGCCGGCGGCCGGGAACGGCCGTCCCGCGGACGCGGGAATCGCCGCGCCCGCCATGCGGTGGCCGCGTGCGCCGCACCGGTAGCGTGACCGGCATGACGGACAAGACCGGTGATCGGATGCTCGGCTGCCTTCTCGGCGGCGCGATCGGCGACGCGCTCGGACGCCCGGTCGAGGGCATGGCGCTCGCCGATATCCGCGCCGCGCACGGCCCGGCGGGCGTCACCGGGTTCGCGGGGCGGGGCGAGATCGGGGAGGCGACGCAGCTGGGCCTGCTGACCGCGCAGGCGGGCGTCCAGGCGTCCATCCGGGCCCGCGCGAGAGGCATCGGCGGCGCCTACTTCGGCCTCGTCCAGTCCAACTACCTCGCGTGGCTGGCGGCCCAGGGCGAGCCGCTCCCCGCGCAGGACCCGCACATGAGCGGCCCGGCCCTGCGGGATCCGGCGGTGACGGCGCGCCGCGGCGCGGGCCGCACGACCCTCGCCGCGCTCCGCGAGGCCGCGGAGCGCGGCAAGCCGGGGTGGCCGCTCGGCCGGGTGGACGAGCCGGTCAACGACTCCAAGGGCTGCGGCGGGACGATCCGCGCCGCGTCCGCGGGCTTCGGCTACCCGAACCGGGCGGCCATCTTCACGCGGGGGCAGGGCACGGCGGCCCTCACCCACGGCCACCCCTCGGGCCACCTTCCCGCCGGGGCCTTCGCCGTCGCCGTCTCCTCACTCGTCCACGGCGCGTCCCTCACCGACGCCGTGGAGCACGCCATGGCGGAGCTGCGCGAGCACCCCGGCCACGAGGAGACGACGGCCGCGCTGGAGCAGGCGGTCGGCCTGGTGCGGGGCGGTCCGCCGTCCGCCGCGCGGCTGGAGGGCCTCGGACGCGGCTTCACCGCGCCCGAGGCCCTGGCCATCGCCGTCTACGCGGCGCTGGCGGCGGAGGCGGCGGGCGGGTACCCGCTGGAGATCGTCCCGCGCGGGCTGCTGCTCGCCGTCAACCACTCCGGCGACAGCGACGCCACCGGCGCCGTCTGCGGCGGCCTCCTCGGCGCCCGGTACGGGGCGCGGGCCGTCCCCGAGCACTGGCGCGCCGGCGTCGAGGCGGCGGCGGTCATCGCCGAGCTGGCCCACGGCACGGCGGTCGAGTTCGGCCCCCGGCCGCCCGCCGACGCCTACGGCGAGCCCCCGATGGACTGGCACATGCGCTTCTACGCCTGACGCCGACCGGGCCAGGCCGGGCCAGGCCGGGCCGGGCAAGGCCAGGCAAGGGTCAGGCGGTGCGCGGGGCGACGAGCCCGGACTCGTAGGCGAATACGACGAGCTGCGCGCGGTCCCGCGCGCCCAGTTTGATCATCGCCCGGCTGACGTGCGTCTTCGCGGTGGTCGGGCTGATCACCATGTGCCCGGCGATCTCGTCGTTGGACAGCCCGCGCGCCACCAGCGCGGTGACCTCCCGCTCCCGGTTGGTCAGCACGCCGAGCGCGCCGGGCTCGGGCCCGGGGCGGCGCGCGACGTACTCGCCGATCAGCCGGCGGGTGATCGCGGGGGACAGCAGCGCGTCGCCGCGGGCCGCGACCCGGACGCCCTGCACCAGGTCGGCGGGCTCGGTGTCCTTCACCATGAAGCCGCAGGCGCCGGCGCGCAGCGCGTTGAAGACGTACTCGTCGAGGCCGTAGTTGGTGAGGATCACGACGTGCACGCCGGCCAGCCGCTCGTCGGCGGCGATCAGCCGGGTCGCCTCGATGCCGTCCATCACCGGCATCTGGACGTCGACGAGGGCGACGTCGGGCCGGTGCTCGGCGGCGAGCGCGACGCCCCGCTCGCCGTCGGCGGCCTCGGCGACCACCTCGATGTCGTCCTCGATCTCCAGCAGGGCCCGGAAGCCGCCGCGGATGAGCGCCTGGTCGTCCACGAGCAGCACGCGGATCACGCCGGCTCTCCCAGCGGGAGCTCGGCGCAGACGGTGAAGCCGCCCCCGGGACGGGGCTCGGCGCGCAGCCGGCCGCCGAGCGCGGCGACCCGCTCGCGCATGCCGAGCAGGCCGGTGCCGGGGACGGGCGGCGCCTGCGGGTCGGCCTTGCCGTCGTCGTCGACGCGCACCACCAGGCCGCCGTCGGCGTAGTCGATGCGCACGGCGGCGGCCGCGGCGCCGGCGTGCCGGGAGACGTTGGTGAGCGCCTCCTGGACGATCCGGTACGCGGCCCGGTCCACCTCGTCCGGCAGGTCGCGGCGGGTGCCGGAGATCGTCACGGTGGCCGGGAGCCCGGTGGAGCGGGCGCGCTCCACCAGGTCGTCCAGCCGGTCGAGGCCGCTGGCGGCGGCGTCGGCGGCGCCCTTGTCGCGCAGCACCTCCAGGGTGGCGCGCAGCTCGCGCATCGCGTCGCCGCTGGCCTCCTGGATCGCCACCAGCGCGGGCGGGACGTCCTCGCCGCGCCGCCGCGCGACGTGCACGGCCACCCCGGCCTGCACCTTGATGATCGAGATGCTGTGGGTGAGGGAGTCGTGCAGCTCCCGGGCGATCCGCAGCCGCTCCTCGCCGGCCCGGCGCAGCGCCGCCTCGTCGCGGGTCCGCTCGGCCTCGGCGGCGCGCTGCTCGACCTCCTCCAGGTACGCCTGCCGGTGCCGGGTGACCGTCGCGACCACGCCGGCCGCGACGAACCAGCCGAGCAGCAGCGAGGTGTCCTCCAGGTCGTCGATCAGGCCGCCGCCGCCGGGCAGGCTGACCGCGAGGCCGGCGCCGAGGAAGGCCGCGCCCGCGAGCGCCGGGGCCGCCCGGTGGCCGGCCCGCACCGCCGCGAAGACCGACACCAGCACCGGGAACACGGGCGAGGGGCCCGGCTGGACGTGCACCGTGACCGCGAGCATGCAGACCGTGCTGACCAGCAGCGCCGCCAGGGGCGCCCGCCGCCACGCGACGAGCGCCAGGCAGCCGGCGAGGGCGAGCGCGATGTCCGCGGGCCCCGCGTCCGGCGCGGCCGCGACGAAGACCACCGGCAGGACGGCCACCGCCGCGGCGAGCAGGCCGTCCTGGGCGAGCGGCCGCCACCCGTCCAAGAACCTCATCTGCGTAGATTAAGGCGCTCTTCCGGCGCAGCGCCTCCGCCGCACGTCGCAGAACCGGGCTACTCCCGGGGAAGTAGGCCGGCGGTTCCTGCTCCCCGGGTGCCGGACGAAGGAGTCTTCCCCGGCAGGACGACCGCGGACCGCCCCGGAAACGACGATGTCCGGCATGCGCACGAGTCAACGAAGGCATCCCCGCGCGGCCCGAGGCGGGCCGCGATGACGATCAAGGAATCGGCGCGGACGGCACCGGCCGCCGCGCCGGAGGCACGGGCCGGTCTCGTCCTCGCGGCGGTCGCCGTCGTGCAGTTCATGGTGTCGCTGGACCTGTCGGTCGTGAACGTCGGGCTCCCGGAGATCGCCGCCGGGCTCGGTTTCGGCCCCGCCGGGCTGACCTGGGTGATCCACGCCTACGCGCTCACCTTCGGCGGGCTGCTGCTGCTCGGCGGGAAGGCCGCCGACCGGTACGGCCGCAAGCGCGTCCTGCTGGCCGGGCTCGGCCTGTTCGGCCTCGCCTCCCTGCTCGGCGGCTTCGCGCAGGCGCCCGGCCACCTGGTGGCGGCCCGCGCCGCGCAGGGCGTCGGCGCCGCCGCGCTGGCCCCGGCCGCGCTGGCGCTGCTGGCCGACGCCTTCCCCGCGGGCCGGGCCCGCGTGCGGGCCTTCGGGATCTGGAGCGCGGTGAACGCCGCCGGCGGCGCCCTCGGCGTCCTCATCGGCGGTCTCCTCACCGAGTACGCGAGCTGGCGCGCGGTGATGTTCGTGAACGTGCCGATGGCCGCGGTCGCGCTGGCCATGGCCTGGCGGGGCGTCGCCGCCGCCCCGCCCCGGGCGCGCGGGGGCCGCCCGGACGTGCTCGGCGCCGTCCTCGCCACGGGCGGGCTGACCCTGCTGGTGTTCGGGGTCGTCCGCGCGGACCAGCACGCCTGGACGTCCGCCCCCACGATGGCGAGCCTGCTGTCCGCGGCCGTGCTGCTGACCGCGTTCGTGCTGGTCGAGCGGGGCACCGGCCGCGACCCGCTGGTGCGGCTCGGCCTGTTCGCCAACCGCTCGGTCGCCGGCGCCAACGCCTTCAACCTGCTGACCGGGGCCGCCATGGCCTCGGCGTTCTACTTCATGTCGCTGTACCTCCAGCGGGTCCTCGGGCACGGCGCGGCGCTGACCGGCGTCATGTTCCTGCCGTTCGCCCTCGGGGTGATCGCGGGCTCCGTGCTCGCCGTGAAGCTCGGCTACCGCCTCGCGCCCCGCCGCCTCCTGGCGGCCGGCGCGGCGCTGGCCGCGGCCGGGTTCGCCTGGTTCGGCCTCATCAGCCCGGACGGCTCCTACGGCGCCGACGTCCTCGGCCCCGCGGTCGTCGCCAGCACCGGCTTCGGGCTGTGCCTGGGGCCGCTCGTCTCCATCGCCACCGGCGGCGTCGCCCCGGCCGAGACGGGGGTCGCCTCCGCGCTGCTCAACAGCTCCCGCCAGATCGGCGCGTCGCTCGGCCTGGCCGCCCTCGGCACCGCGGCGAGCGACCGCGCCGGCGGTGCCGCCACACCCGCGGCCCTCAACGACGGGTACGCGCTCGGCCTGGTCCTCGGCGCCGCCCTGCTGGCCGCCGCCGTCCTCATCGCCCTCACCGTCCTGCCCAGGACGAGCCCGCCGCCGCAGGAAGGACCCTCCGCATGACCATCGCGCCGATCGACCTCTTCGAGGCGCCCGTCCGCCTCCAGCGGGGCGGCACCGTCCGCACCGGGAGCACCGCGGGACCGTCCGACCTGGACGGCTGGGAGCTGCGGACGTTCCACGCCAAGACCGCCGCGGACGTCCGCGCCGACCACTGGGAGGTCCACCCCGAGGCCGACGAGGTCGTGTCGTGCCTCATCGGGAAGATCCGCCTCTACCTGCGCCCCGAGCGGCCGGAGCGGCGGGAGGAGGAGATCCGGCTGACGGCCGGGACCGCCGCCGTCGTCCCGCGCGGCCGCTGGCACCGCATCGAGCTGGACACCCCCAGCACGATCATGGTCGCGACGCTGCCGCGCGGCCGCCGCCTGGAGAAGCGGGCCGGCGCGGCGGGGGAGCGTTGAGCGCGGCGGGGCTGCTGCGCCCCTACCGGTGGAGCTTCGCCGCCGTCGTGGTCCTCCAGGTGGCGGGCGCCGTCGCGGGGCTGGCGCCGCTGCTGGCGGTCGTGGAGCTCGGCCGCGCCCTGCTGTCGCCCGGACCGCTCGACCGCGGCCACGTCTGGGCCGCCGTCGTCGCGGGCGCGGCCGGGCTGCTCGTCCGGCTGCTGGCCACCGGCACGGCGTCGGCGCTCGGGCACCTCCTCGACGACCGGGTGCAGCTGGACTTCCGCCGCCGGCTGGCCGCCCGGCTCGGGCTCGTGCCGATCGGCTGGCTGTCGGCCCGCCGGACGGGCGAGCTGGCGAAGGTCGCGGGGGAGGACGTGAGCGCCGTCCACCCGTTCATCGCCCACACCCCCGGCGAGCTGGTGTCCGCGTTCGTGGTCCCGGCGGTGTCGCTGGCCTACCTGTTCACCGTCGACTGGCGGCTCACGCTGATCACGCTGATCCCGGTCGCGCTGGCGGTCGCGACGGTGCCGCTGATGATGACCCCCGCCCGGCTGCGCGAGCAGGCGGAGTTCGACGCCGCGATGGGGCGGATCTCCGACTCCGTCGTCGAGTTCGTCCAGGGCATCGCGGTGGTGAAGACGTTCGGCGGCGGCGAGCGCGCGCACCGCGCGTTCTTCTCCGCCGTGGACGCCTTCACCGCCTCCTTCTTCCGGATGGTGCGCGGCCTCGCCGGGATCGCCGCCGCGATGCAGACGGTGCTGTCGCCGCCGTTCGTGCTGCTGGTGGTGCTGACCGGCGGCGCGGTCCTGATCACCGAGGGCGGCATGCCCGCCGCGGACCTGCTGCCGTTCCCGCTGCTCGGGCTGGGGCTGACCGCTCCGGTGCGGGCCCTCGGCCACGGCTTCGACGACATGCAGGCCGCCCGCCGCGCGGTCGGCCGGATCCGGGACGTCCTCGACGTGCCGGCGCTGCCGGAGCCGGCCCGCCCGGCCGCGCCGCGCGGCCACCGGGTGGAGCTGCGCGGCGTCCGGTTCGGGTACGACGCCGGCCGCGAGGTGCTGCGCGGCATCGACCTGGTCCTCGAACCGGGGACGGTCACCGCCCTCGTCGGGCCGTCGGGGAGCGGGAAGTCGACGCTCGTCCAGCTCCTGCCGAGGTTCTTCGACCCCGGCGAGGGCGCCGTCCTGCTCGGCGGCGCGGACCTGCGCGAGATCGGGGCCCGCGAGCTGTACCGGACGGTCTCCTTCGTGTTCCAGGACGTCCGGCTGCTGCGCGCCTCGGTCGCCGACAACATCGCGCTCGCCGTCCCGGGGGCCGGGCGCGGCGACGTGGTCCGCGCCGCGCGGCTCGCCGACGTCCACGACCGGATCCTGGAGTTGCCGCGCGGCTACGACACCGTGATCGGCGACGAGGCCCGGCTGTCGGGCGGCGAGGCGCAGCGGATCGCGCTCGCCCGCGCGCTGCTCGCCGACACGCCCGTCCTGGTGCTGGACGAGGCGACCGCGTTCGCCGACCCGCGGACCGAGCGGGCCGTCCGCCGCGCCCTCGCCGCGCTGGAGGGCGACCGGACGGTGCTGGTCATCGCCCACCGCATGGAGACGATCGCCGACGCCGACACCGTCGTGGTCCTGGAGGACGGCGCGATCGCCGAGCGCGGCCGGCCCGCCGACCTGCTCGCCCGGGGCGGGCGGTTCGCCGCGCTCTGGGACGCCCACCGGTCGGCCGCCGCCGACGGGACCGACACCGTGCCGCAGGGAGGCATGCCCCGATGATCCGACTGCTGCTGCGCGTGCTGGGCCCCGAGTACGCCCCGCCGGTGCGCCGCACGGTGGCGCTGATGGCGGTGACCGCCGTGGTGGAGGGGCTGGCCTGCGCGCTGCTGGTCCCCGTCCTGCGGGAGCTGTTCGGCAGTACGCCCGAGGACGCCCGCCCCTGGCTGATCGCGTTCGGCGCGGCGGTCGCCGCGTACGCGGTGCTGCGCTACGTCAGCGACCTGTCCGGTTTCCGCGCCGCGACCACGCTGCTGGACGGCATGTACCACCGGCTCGGCGACCACCTGGCCCGGCTGCCCGTCGGCTGGTACGGGCCGGGCCGCGTCGGGGAGGTGTCGGTCCTGGCCGGGCCCGGCGTGCTGCAGGCGATGAGCGTGATCGCCCACCTGCTGGCGCCGTACATCTCCGCCTGCACGACCCCGCTGACGATCGTCGCCGTGATGTTCGCCTTCAACTGGCAGCTGGGGCTGGCGGCGCTCGCCGCCGTCCCGGTCGTCGCGGTGATCCAGGTGTGGGCGGGGCGCTCGACGGCCGCCGCCGACGAGGACCGCCACGAGCGCGCCCACGAGGCGACCGGGCGCGTCATCGAGTACCTCCAGGCCCAGCCGGTGCTGCGCGCCGGGGGCCGGACCGCCGAGCGCTTCCGGCTGCTCGACGACGCCCTGGCCGAGCTGCGGCGCGCGTCCCGCCGGACGACGCTGTCGGCGCTGCCCGGCGCCCTCGGCCTGACGCTCGCGGTGCAGGCGGTGTTCACCGGGTTGCTGGTCCTCGGCGCCCACCTCGCGCTCGGCGGGGACATCGGCGCGGCGGAGCTGCTGGCGGTCCTGGTGCTGGCCGCCCGCTGCGCCGACCCGCTGCTGGCGCTGTCGGAGTTCGCCGGCCGGATGCGGGCCGCGCGCTCCCAGCTGGCGAGGCTGGAGGAGGTGCTGCGCACCGAGCCGCTGCCGGAGCCGCCCGAACCGGTCCTGCCGGTGCGCGGCGACCTGGAGTTCGCGTCCGTCACCTTCCGGCGGGACGCCCGCACGGTGATCCGGGAGCTGTCGCTGGCGGTGCCGGAGGGGCGGCGGCTCGCCGTCGTCGGCCCGTCCGGCGCGGGCAAGAGCACCCTGCTGCAGCTTCTCGCCCGCTTCTACGACGTGGACGCGGGCTCGGTCCGCGTCGGAGGGGTGGACGTGCGGGAGATCAGCACCGACGCGCTGATGGAGCGGATCGCCGTCGTCTTCCAGGACGTCTACCTCTTCGACGGCACGATCGAGGAGAACGTGCGCCTCGGCCGTCCCGGCGCGGGCGACGCGCAGGTGCGGGCGGCGGCGACCGCGGCCCGGCTGGACGAGGTGGTCGAGCGGCTGCCCGGGGGATGGGCCGCGAACGTCGGCGAGGGCGGCGCGCTGCTGTCGGGCGGCGAGCGGCAGCGGGTCTCGATCGCGCGGGCGCTGCTGAAGGACGCGCCCATCGTCCTGCTGGACGAGGTGACCTCCGCGCTGGACCCGGTGAACGAGGCGGCCGTCCACGCGGGCATCGAGCGCCTGATGGCGGGCCGGACCGTGGTGATGGTGGCGCACCGGATGCGGACCGTCCGCCGCGCCGACCGCATCGCGTTCCTGGACGGCGGCCGGATCGTCGAGGAGGGGACCCACGAGGAGCTGCTGGAGCGCGGCGGCCGCTACGCCGAGTTCTGGGACCTGTCCCTCGCCCCGGCGGCGGCGCGCCCGGCGGACGGCCGCTAAATGGGAGGCCGCACCCGGGGGCGCGGCCTACGATCGCGGCATGGGGTACGAGGTACGGCCGGCGCGGCCCGCGGACCTGCCGGGGCTGGCGAACATCGAGAACTCGGGCAATCCGATGTTCGAGGAGATCGGGATCGTGTTCCCGCCCGGCCCGACCGTGATCGAGGAGCTGATCGGTGACGCCGGCGCCCGCATCGTGGTGGCGGGCGACCCGGCGGTCGGCTTCGCGGCGGTCGAGGAGCTCGACGGCGCCGCGCACCTGGAGCAGATCTCGGTGCGCGGCGACCTGACCGGGCGGGGGATCGGCGCCGCGCTGCTGGCGGAGGTCATGGCGGGGGCGGCGGCGTCCGGGTCGCCCGGCGTCAGCCTGCTGACGTACCGGGACGTCCCGTGGAACGGCCCCTGGTACGCGCGGCACGGCTTCGCGGAGCTGCCCGCCGAGCGCTGGGGCCCGGGGATCAGGTCCTATTGGGCCGCCGAGATCGAGGCGGGCCTGCACGACCTCGGGCCGCGCGTCGCCATGTGGGCGCCCTGCGCGCAGTAGCAGATCTACAATGTAAAGGCGGGAACCCGGGGCGGCGCGCGGACGTCTGCCTGAGGGACGTGAAGGAGGACGCTTGATCAGCCCGGTCGCACGGCTGCGGGACCGTCTCGGCGAGCGCCGTGCCGCGCTCGTCCTCCTCGCCGTCCTGCTGGCACTGGCCGTCGTCCCGGTGGTGGCGCTGCCCGCGGCGCGCTGCGAGGTGCTCGGCGCCGGATGCCGGACGCCCGTCCCGCAGCAGCGCGCCGACCCGGTCGCCGCCGAGCGGGCCCCGACGCCGCTGGAGGCGGCCACGCGGGGCTCCTACGCCGCGCTCGGGGACTCCTACTCGGCGGGCGTCGGCGCGGAGGCGACCGCGGCCGACCACAACCCGCTCGCCCGCTGCCACCGGACGTCCAAGGCGTACTACCACGAGGTCAGCCAGGCGTTCCGGTTCGCGAAGGGCACCTCGTTCTGGGCCTGCTCGGGCGCCACGACGCGGGACGTCCTGAAGGGGCGGCACGGCGAGCCCCCGCAGATCGGCCGCATCGGACGCGACACCAGCCTGATCACCCTCAGCATCGGCGGCAACGACGTCGGGTTCTCCAAGGTGCTCGCCGGCTGCGTGGTGAAGCTGCCGTGGAGCAAGAGCTGCACCCGGCAGGGCGAGGAGATCGCCGGGAAGCTGGCCGAGCTGCGCCAGAGCCTGCCGTCCCTGCTCGCCGACATCACCGAGCGGGCCCCGTACGCGCGGGTGGTCGTGATGGGGTACCCGAAGGCGTTCTCCGAGGTCAGCGGCGTGGACGCGGACAACATCACGGTGTCGGACCAGCGCTGGCTGAACGCCCGCGCCTACGAGCTGGGGCAGCTGATCCGGCAGTCGGTCGCGGAGGCCGACGCGCGCAAGGCCGCCACGCACGCCCGCGGCAGCGTCGAGTTCGTCGACGCCTACAACGCGTTCGCCGGGCACGAGGTCGGCAGCCGGAACGCGTACATGAACGGCCTGGCGCTGAAGCTGCCCGCCCTGGAGGCCGAGCCGCGCAGCTACCACCCGACGGTCGCCGGCCAGCACGCCCTCGCGCAGCTGTTCATCGAGCAGATCAAGAAGGGCCCGGGCCGCCCGCTGTCCTAGCGGGGGAGGACGCGCTCCACCGCTCGTAGGCTGGGAGGGGACGTCCCGTCGAGGGGGGACCCGATGGCCATCACGGTGGCGCTCGCCGGGGACACCATGCTCGGGCGCGGCGTGGGAGCGCGGATCGCCGAGTCCGGCCCGCACGGCCTGTTCTCCGGTGGCGTGCGCGAGGCGTTCGCGGAGGCCGACCTGGCGCTGCTGAACCTGGAGTGCTGCGTCTCCGACCGCGGACGGCCCTGGGACGCGCCGGGCAAGCCCTTCCACTTCCGGGCGCCGCCGACCGCGGTCGACGTCCTCGCCGAGCTGGGCGTCGACTGCGTGACGCTCGCCAACAACCACGCCCTCGACTACGGCGCCGACGCGCTGGCGGACACGGTCGGCGTCCTCGGCCGGGCCGGGATCCGGACGGTCGGGGCCGGTGAGGATCTCGCGGCGGCGCGGGCGCCCGCCGTGCTGGAGGCGCGCGGGACGCGCCTCGCGGTGGTGGGCGTCACCGACCACCCGGCCGACTTCGCCGCGGGGCCCGGCCGTCCCGGTGTCGCCTTCGCCGATCTGCGGCAGGGCGTTCCGGACGACCTGGCGCGGCGGATCCGCGAACTGCGGGACGACGCCGGTGCCGTGCTCGTGATGCCGCACTGGGGCCCGAACATGACCTCCGAACCGCTGCCCTACGTCCGCCGGGCGGCCCGGAGCCTCGTGGAGGCCGGCGCGTCGCTCGTCGCGGGCAGTTCGGCGCACGTGTTCCACGGCGCGGCCCCGCCGGTCGTGTTCGACATGGGCGATCTCATCGACGACTACATCGTCGATCCGATGCTCCGCAACGACCTGGGCCTGCTGTTCCTGGTCACCGTGGACGAGGGGCGGCCGTCCCGGATCGAGGCGGTGCCGCTCCGGCTCGGCTTCGCCCGCACGGAGTGCGCGGAGGGCGCCGACCACGCCTGGATCACCGAGCGCTACACCGTCGCCTGCCGCGCCTTCGGGACGGACGTCGCCGTGCGGGACGGCCGCCTCGTCGTCGCGCCATAGCGGGTCGCGCCAGAGGCCGGCGCGCTACAGCGGGTCGCCGAGCGGCCTGTACTCGTCCACCAGCGCTTCGGCCCAGTGGGCGGCGAAGTCCGGCCGCGTGCCGTCGGCGTCGGTGAAGCCGTACTCCCGGTAGAGGCCCCAGGTGGCCAGCGCCCGGCCCGACTTGTCCATGATGTTCGGGTCGGCGGCCAGGGCGGCGACCGCCCGTCCGAGATAGGCGGGGGACTCCGAGTACGCGAAGTGCGGGTCCCGCGCGACGGCGTCCCGCCAGGTGTCCTCGGTGACGCCGAAGTGGTCGAGGACGGCCTCGGACCGCAGGAACCCGGGCGTGACGGCGACGGCCGCGACCCCGTGCGGCCGCAGCTCGGCGGCCTGCGCGAACGCCAGCCGGATCACCGCCGACTTCGCCAGGTCGTAGAAGAACGAGCCGCGGTACCGGGCGGTGTTGCCGTCGGTCACCTCCACCACCAGGCCGCGCCGCCGCGCGACCAGCAGCGGCAGCGCGAACCGGCTGGTGATCACGTGGGTTTCGACGGCCTGCCGCAGCAGCCGGAGCCCGGTGCCGAGGTCCTGCTCCCACAGCGGGTGCTCCCAGTCGGTGAGCGGGTCGCCGCCCCACACGCAGTTGACGAGCACGTCGAGCCGCCCGTCCCGCTCCGCCGCGATCCGGTCGGCCAGCGCGCGCACCTCGTCCGGCTCGCCGTGGTCGACGCGCACCGGGACGCCGGTGCCGCCGGCCGCGGTGACCCGCGCGGCGGTCTCCTCGATCGTCTCCGGCCGGTCGAGACCGGAGCGGCCCGCCGCGCTGCTGCGCCCGGTCACGTAGACGGTCGCGCCGGCGGCCCCGAGCTCGACGGCGATGCCGCGTCCGCCGCCGCGCGTCCCGCCGGCGACGAGGGCGACCTGCCCGGTCAGTTCTCCCACAGTTCCTCCTCGCCCTTGCCGATGTGCGGTGCGAGGACGGCGCGGATCTCCTGCCGGAGCCGGTCCGGGAGCGTCCCCTCGCGGTCGAGGGCCCAGCTCAGGCCGGTTCCCGTGACGACGGCCCGGACCGTCCGGGCGAGGGCCCGGGTGTCGGTGCCGGCGCGGAGTTCGCCGCCGGCCGCCGCCTCGTCGAGCAGCAGCTCGATCACCCGGCCCTGCGCCCGGTGGACGGCCAGGGCGTGCTCGTGCAGCTCCGGATCGGTGAGGTCCACGCACAGGAAGGCCAGATGGTTCGCGAACCGCTCCGGTGTGGACATCTCGGACATCGACCCGACCGCGAAGGCGCCGAGCGCCGCCAGCGCCGACACGTGCCCCGGCCTCGCCCGCGCGTACAGCGCCTCGGGCTCCTGGACGGCGGTCGCGGCCAGCGCCACCAGCAGCCCGCGCTTGGACCCGAACCGCTGGACGAGCGTGCCCGGCACGAGGCCCACCTCGCCGGCCACCGCGGCGAGGGTGAGCCCGGCCGGCCCGACCCGTCCGATCACCTCGACCGCCGCCCGCAGAATCGCCGCGTCGTCGACGCCCCTCGGCCGCCCCGCCATCGCGCCTCCATGAATAAATGAACGTGCATTTATAAAAGCATCACAGCTCCGCGGGCACAAGTGCAGTTACGTATCGTGACGATGGGGTAGCCATGTGCAATGAACGGCTCGCCTCAGCCCGAACGCGGTGTGTCCTATCCGGTCACCGGGCTGTTCATGGTGGCCGTCTTCCTGCTCGGCGCGGCGTTCATCGCGTCCTACGTGGGCGGGCTCCACGCGCCGCACCCGCACCGGGTGCCGGTCGCCGTGGTCGGCCCGCCGGACGCCGCCGCCCGCGTCGGCGCCGCGCTGGACCGCCAGGGCGACCAGTTCGACGTGCGCGCCTACCCGACCGCCGGGGCCGCGCAGCGGGCGATCCGGCACCGCGACGTCTACGGCGCCTACGTGCCGCAGCAGGGCCGGCTGCTCGTCACCACCGCCTTCGGCCCGGCCACCAGCGGCCTGCTGCGCGGCGCGTTCGCGCAGGTCGCGGCGTCCGGCGGGCAGACCCTCGCGGTGCGGGACGTGGTGCCCGCCGACGCGGGGGACTCCGAGGGGCTCGTCCCGTTCTACCTGGTGATCGCGTGGATCGTCAGCGGCTACCTGGTCGCCGCGATCGTCGGCCTCTACCGGGGGATGGCGGCCCTGACGCCGCGCGACGCCGTCGCCCGCCTGCTGGCCTTCGCGGTGTACTCGGCGGCCGTCGGCGCCGCCGGGACCCTGATCGTGGAGACCGGCTACGGCTACCTGCCCGGCCACCCCTGGCTGCTCACGGGCGTCGGCGCCCTGTGCGTGTTCGCCGTCGCGGTCGCGACGGCGGCCGCCGAGAGCCTGCTCGGCATCATCGGGACGGCGCTGGCGATCCTGGTGTTCGTCGTGCTCGGCAACCCGTCCGCCGGGGGGCCGTGGCCGCTGCAGATGCTGCCGGGATTCTGGCGGGAGGTCGGCCCCTGGCTGCCCAACTGGGCGGGAACGGAGGCCGTCCGGAACGCCGTCTACTTCGACGGCAACGATCTGACCAGGCCCCTGGTCGTGCTGGCGGTCTGGGCCGTCGCGGGGATGGTCCTCTTCCTGCTGCTGGCCGGGCGCAGCAACCCGGTGATGCGCTTCCCCGGCCCTCCGGTCGACTGATCAGCCGCCCGGCAGGCCGAACCGCACCGGCACGCCCGGCGAGTAGAGCACGCTGACCGGCTCGCCCAGCGGCCCCGGCAGCCCCGCGGCCGCCACGAGGTCCTGCTCGCAGCGCAGCAGTGCCGCCCGGTGCAGCGGCCACCGCGGGTGGACGTTCGGCAGGAACCGCACCCGCCCGAGGACGTCGTTGTGCATGCCCCAGCGCGCGGTGAGGAAATGCTCCAGTTCGGACGGCTCCTCCACCCGCTCGCCGATCCGCACGTCGATCCGGCTGTAGGCGCCGCGCGGCCCGGGCCACCGCCGCGAGCTGGTGTAGCTGATGACGTCCTTGCGGGCCCGGACGGACATGCGCGACCACTGGTACGGCATCCGGAACCCCGTCCGCGCGATCGCCACGGGCAGCAGCCGCGAGGCGTCCAGCGAGCGGAACACCACGCCCCGGCGCCCCTGCGCGTCCACCGAGTACAGCCGCACGTTGGTCTCCGGGAACGTCCCCAGGTACGGGACGCCGGGCAGCCCGAGCCACCCGACCCGGTCCATCCAGAACGCGACGAGACCGACATACGTGGCCCCGTCCAGCGTGTCGGGCTCGACGCCCTCCGGCAGCAGCGGCGCGACCCGCCGCGGCTCCACGGCCCAGTGGACGAACGCCAGGTCGAGCCACCACTGGGTGAGCAGCGGCCGGGAGATCACTCCCGGCGCATCGGCCGCGACGGGCTCAGGTACCACGGACACGGCGCCATCGTCCCACAGCCCCTCCTTCCGGACCCTTGTCAGGGTGCCCCTGACGGCTTACCCTGTCAGGGCAACCCTGACGAACGGGAGCCGCCATGACGATCCGATGCACCTTCTGCAACAAGCCGCACAGCGAGGTCGGCCGCATGGTCGCCGGGCCGGGCGTCCACATCTGCAACGAATGCGTGGCCCTCGCGGACGCGATCATCAAGGAGTACAAGGACAAGCCCGCTGAGCTGCGCCTGCCGCCGTGGGAGTCGCTGGACGACGACCAGATGCTCGACCACATTCCCCGCGTCGCCGCCGCGATCACGCAGGTCGAGACCGACCTGCGCGAATGGGTCCAGGAGCTGCGCCGGCGCGGCGTCACCTGGACCAGGATCGGCGAGGCCCTCGGTATCACCCGCCAGTCCGCCTGGGAGCGCTTCTCCGGCGAGGACTGAGATCAGGGCCGCAGCTCGACGATGGACCGCGAGCCGCCCGGCGTGACCGGCCCGGCGCGCAGCCCGGCCGACGCGGCCAGCTCGGCGAGTTCGGCCAGCGTGCGCTCCCGGCCCCGGACGTAGCAGAGCATCCGCAGGTCGCCCTCGGTGTCCGGCGCGCCGCCCCGGGAGTCGGCGACGTGGTCCACGACGAGCACCCTCCCGGTGCCCGCGGCGGCGTCGGCGCACCGCCGCAGGATGCGGCGGGCCTCACCGTCGTCCCAGTCGTGCAGGACGCCGGAGAGCACGTACCCGCCCGCCCCGGCGGGCAGCGCGTCGAAGAAGCTCCCGGCCCGCGCGTCGGCCCGGTCGCCCAGACCGGCCTCGGCGATGGCCTCCTCGGCCCGCGCGACCGGCCCGGCCAGGTCGACCACGGTCCCGCGCAGCTCCGGATGGGCGCGCAGGAGGGCGATCAGCAGGCTGCCGTTGCCGCCGCCCACGTCGACCACGCGGCCCAGGTCGCCCCACGGGTAGGCCGCCGCTATGGCGGGCCCCTCCGCCGCGAGCCGGTCGCCCATCAGCGCGTCGAACGACGCCGCCCGCCCGGCGTCGGCGGACAGGTCTTCCCAGTACCCGCGGCCGAACCTTCGGGGGAAAGCGGGCTCACCGGTGCGGACGGTGTGCAGCAGTTCGACGAAGCACAGTTCGGCGCGCCCGATGGAACCCTCCAGATCGAGCAGGGCCCGCATGCGCTCGGGGTGGTCGTCCCGCAGGCGCTCGCCCAGCTCCGTCAGGCCGTAGGCGCCGTCACCCTCGGGAGCCAGCACGCCGGCGGTCACCAGATGCCTCATCACCCGGCCGAGCGCGTCCGGCTCGGCGTCCACCGCCGCGGCGAGCGCCGCCGGAGTGCGCCGCCCGGCGGCGATGTGATCGGCCAGCCGCAGCGTCGCCGCCACCCGGATCGCCATCGGAGTCACCAGATCGGCGGCGGCCCACAACCGCCCGCCCCACCGCTCCTCGTCCGCGGCCATGGCGCCTCCTCGACGGTCGTCCGGTCCCGCATCGGCAACCCTGGCACCGCCCCGCCCACGCCGTCCACGGCGGCGCGCGTTCGACGAGATCCCGGCGGGGAGGGCGCGGTACATTCCGACCGTGAGCTGGGACCGTGAAGGGGTGCTGGCGGGCCGGTACCGCAACCTCGGCCGGATCGGGCAGGGCGGGATGGGCGCGGTGTGGCGGGCCCATGACGCCGATCTCGACCGCGAGGTCGCCATCAAGGAACTGCGGGTTCCCGAGCAGGTCACCGAGCAGGAGCGCGCGGTCTGGTACGCGCGGATGGAGCGCGAGGCGCGGGCCGCCGCCCGGCTGCGGCACCCGGCCATCGTCACCGTCTACGACCGGGTCATGGGCGAGGACGGCCGCCCGTGGATCGTGATGGAGCTGATCCAGGGGCGGTCGCTGGAGCGGCTGCTGGCCGAACGAGGGCGGTTGTCGGCGCGGCAGGTGGCCGGAATCGGCCTCGCGATGCTGGACGCGCTGTCGGCCGCGCACGCGCAGGGCGTCGTGCACCGCGACGTCAAACCGGCCAACGTGCTCCTGGAGGGGGAGCGAGTCGTCCTGACCGACTTCGGCATCGCCGCGGTGGAGGGCGACGCCACGCTCACCCGTTCGGGCGCGGTGCTGGGGACGCCCGCCTACATGTCCCCCGAGCAGGTGCGCGGCGAGACCACCACTCCCGCCTCCGACCTGTGGTCGTTGGGCGCGACGCTGTACGCGGCGGTGGAGGGCCGTCCGCCGTTCACCGCCCCCACCCACGGGGCCCTGTTCATCGCCATCGCCACCCGGGAGCCGCCCCCGCCCGCGTGCGGCGGGCCGCTCGCGCTCCTCCTGACCGGCCTGCTCCGCAAAGACCCCGCCGCCCGGCCGTCTCCGGCGCACGCCCGCGAGTTGCTCGCCGCCGCGGCCGACGGCGGCGAACCGCCTCCCGCTCCGGCCCGCCCGTCCGCTCCGGGGCCCGCGCGCGACCGCGCCCGCCCGGTCGCCGTCCGGGGCGCTCTCGCCTGCGCCTGGACGGCGGTCGCCGGCACCCTCCTGCTGCCGTTCGAGATCGGTGACGGGATGGGAGGGAAGGTCGTGCTGGAGGAGGGCCCGTACTGGCTGATGGGGCTGCTGGTGGTCCTGATCGCCCTCTCGGCGTGGCTGTGGACCCTTCCGCACCGGCCCGTGCCCGCCCTGGCCTGCGTGGTCGTCGTCGACCTCGCGGCCCTGCTCGCGGCGCCGGTGGGGCGGCTCCCCATCGCGTCGCAGTACGTGCTGTTCTCCGGGACCGCCGAGGTCGGGTACGGCACGGCCTTCGCCTGGCTGGCGGGAGCGGCGGCGCTCATGCTCGCCTTCACGGCGGTGAACGGGCCGCCGGCCGCCGGAACGCCGTCTCGCAGGCCGCTCGGGGCGCTGCTCGGACCGGTCGTCGTCCTTGAAGGCCTGGCCGCGGTGCTGTGGCCGGTGCTCGCCTTCGGGGCCATGGGCAAGTCGATCAACCTGGCCCCGCTCACCGTCGACTTCGTCGACACGTGGATGCTCGTGGCCGCGCTCGCCCTCATGGGACTGGCCTGGACCACCGCCCACATCGTCCTTCACGCCAGACGGGTCTGAACTGGAAGAGACCGCCGGCGGTCCTCAGCGGGGGCAGGGCTTCAGGCCCGGGGCCGGGACGCCGCCGTTCAGGCGGCCGCAGATGGGGGCGGCGACCGGGGTGCCGTCCCGCAGCGTGACCTTGATCATGGTGAGGCCGCGGTCGCCGGGGCCGTTCACCTCGTGCCGGTCGCCGCGGAAGTCGATGTCGCCGGTCGCGGCGTTGCGGACGTACAGGTGGCGCAGCTCCAGCAGGACGGCGCCGGACGTCACCGAGCGGCTGCCCGCCACCGGCGCGGATCCGGCGGCGGTGAGGCCGAGGCCCGCGAAGGCGTTCTGCGCAGCCTGGCCGAGGGCCACGACGGCGTCGTAGGTCAGGGCCATCTGCCCGTCCACCAGCAGCGGTTCGTCGGGGCGGACGCGGGGGCCGCCGATGCCGAGCAGGTTGCGGGCGAGCAGGAAGAACCCGTTGGTCTGGTCGGCGTCCCCGGCGATCAGGAACGGCAGGTGGACGAAGGCGGTGTGGTAGACGACGGTGTTCGCCGGTATCGGGACCTCGTGCGGGCCGGTGCCGAACCGGGTCTTGGTCACGTCGTCGCCGGCCATCAGGACGAGGTGGCGCCGGGTGCAGCCGCCCTGGACGAGCCCGTTCATCAGGCCGGGGAGGTCCTCGGAGCGTCCGGCGAAGTAGACGAACGGGGCGGCGGCGCTCTCGCAGTTCCGCTTCACCTTGTCGGCGATGTCGTCGGTGTCGGTATAGACGACGCGGTCGACGGTGCGGGGCGCGAGCGCGCGGGCGACGTCGTCGGCGATCTCGCGGCTGTAGGCGTCCCTGGACGGGCCGGGCGCGCGGTGGACGAGCATCAGCCGGGAGATCGGCCTGCCGCGCAGCTCGGCGCGGACGGCGGCGCGGGTCGCGGCGGCCTCGTCGAAGTCGGTCGAGGCGAGCCCGTAGTAGTGCGGCAGCGCCGGGAGGCGGTCGGAGGAGTTGACGGTGTTGACGACGGGCAGCCCGGCGGCGATCAGCCGTTCGATGGCCGCGCGGGAGTGGTCGGTGTTGCGCCCGAACCCGGCGACGCCGACGAGGGTGGGGTCGCGGTGGGCGATGTCGAGGATGCGGTCGGCGGTCTCGGCGGAGAACAGCATGTTCTGCCCGGTGTTGGCGGGCAGCAGCCGCACCTTGAGGGGGTTGCCGACCTCGCCGGGCTGGCCGGAGCGGTTGTTGCGCATCTGGGCGAGGTGTGCGCCGGCGAGTTCGCGGATGCTGCTCACGGTCAGGTCGCTCTGCCCGGGGCTGGCGGTGAAGATGCCGGCGTAGACGATGGTGACGTAGGGCTTGCGGGAGTCGAGGACGGCCTGGTTCTCGTCCTCGACGCGCCGCTGGAGGTCGGCGAGGGTGAGCCGGGAGCCGGTGTTGCGGGGGGACGGGCGGCGCCGCTCCCCGTCCAGCCCGATGCTGTCGCGGCCGCGCTCGAACCGGACGCCGTGCGTGGAGACGCCGACGCATTCGCGGCTGCCGTCGCCGTTGGTCTGGATGCGGGTGTCGCCGTTCCAGTCGACGGGGAACCCGACGCTGCAGTAGGTGGAGCGCAGGCTGGTCTGCGCGTAGACCAGGACGAGCGCGAGCGCCAGCACGGCGGCGGCGAGGCTGCGCCACGACCACAGCCACGTCCAGCGGGGGCGGCGCCGCACGGTGAACTCGTCGGGGCGCTCGGCGGCGGGGTCGCCGGTGACCGGGATCCGCAGCAGGTAGGGCAGCGGCACCGACTCGCTCGGGCCCTGCGCGGTGCCGAGCGAGGAGCGCCACCGCTCGTACCGCTCGCGGGGGTCGCCGCCGGGGGCGGGGCCGCCGAGTTCGTCGCGGGTGGCGGCGTCGACGGAGGCGATGACGATCAGCGGGTGGAACTCGCTGCGCCGCGCCCGGATGTCGCTGATCGCCGACAGCACGGCGAGCCCGCCGTTGTGCCGCCGGGCCCCGGCCAGGAACACCACGGGCGGGGACGGGCGCTTGAAGCCGCGCAGGTCGGGCGCGGACCGCCGGTGCTGGTCGCGCAGGTCCTCCAGCAGCGCGAACGTCTTGATCTGGAGCAGGAACCGGGCCGCGTCGGGCTTGGTGAGCCGCTCGCACACCCGGTGCAGGCGGCCCTCGAAGCCGAGGTCGTCGCCGCCGTCCTCGCCGTCGCCGAGGACGGCGAAGAACGACGTCCGGGCGAACCAGCGGTACCGGCCGCCGAACCCGAACGCGGACAGGACGGGCAGCCAGATCCGCCGGGTCGAGATCCCCGCGATGACCAGCAGGACGGCGGCGAGGCAGGCCGCCGCGGTGAGCAGGATGAGGCTCGGCGTCTGCTCGGCGATGCCGCCGGCCAGCACGGCGATCATGGCGACGAGGGAGCCGCCGACGGTCGTCCACCAGCCGGGGGCGCGCAGCGGCCCGTTCTGCCAGCGGAACAGCCGGGCGTGCTCGTTCCAGCGGTCGACGGCGGCGACGGGGGAGCGCCGGTACGGGGGCGGGGCGGCGGACCCGTCCGGGCCGGGTTCGGCGGCGGCGGCCTGGATCGTCCGGACGAGGTCGGAGCGGGGGAAGCGCAGCCGGCCGAACGGCGACCGGGTGTGGGTCCAGGTCAGCGGCTGGGAGACCGCGTCGACCAACGCGATCGCCGCGGCCTCCGCGCCGCCGCCCGGGAGTTCGGGGGAGATCGCGGGCAGGCCGGTCTCGGCGGCGAACCGCTTCAGCTCGTCGAGGTGCCGGCCGGGCGCGTCCGGGTCGCCGGCCGGCTCCAGGACGATGACCGGGTACGGGCGCGAGTCCAGCCGCCAGGGCAGCCGCCCGGACATCCAGTCGAACAGCGCGAACAGGCCGCGTCCGGACTCGGTGGGTCGGGGGTTGCCCACGGCTCGCCTTCCCAGGGATCTTGTGTCGGTGGGAAGCGTAGGGCCGTGACCAGCGTGACGCCATGGCGTGATGACCGAATCACCCCATGACGTCACGTCCGGTTTCGGTCGATCGGTCCTCGTCCGTGATGCGTCAGTCCTCGCCCGTGATGCGGTTGAGGCGCTCCACGGCGTCCGCGAAGTCCTGGACCATGTCGTAGACGACCTGGCGGGCGGGCCTGACGGTGTTCATCAGGCCGACGCACTGGCCGACGAAGTAGTTGGCGAGCGCGCGGGCGCCGGGGTTTCCGGACTCGGCCACCTTGGTGATCTGCCGCATCGCGCCCTCGGCGATGATCATCTGCAGCGGCATGCCGAGCGGGCCGGGGCTCGCGGGGCCCTCCCACTCCTCGGTCCAGGCGGAGCGCAGCTGCCGGGCGGGCTTGCCGGTGCGCGACCGCGACCGGATCGTGTCGCGGGACGTGGCGGCGAGCATCTTCTCCTTGACGGCCGGGGACGTCTCCGCCTCCTCCGTGGTGAGCCACACCGAGCCGCACCAGACGCCGGACGCGCCGAGGGCCAGGGCGGCGGCCATCTGCCGGCCCGTGGCGATGCCGCCCGCCGCGAGGACAGGCACCGGCGCGACCGTGTCGACGACCTCGGGGACGAGCACCATCGTGGAGATCTCGCCGGTGTGCCCGCCGGCCTCGCCGCCCTGCGCGATGATCAGGTCGGCGCCCGCGGCGACCTGGCGGCGGGCGTGCTCGGATGTCCCGACCAGCGCGGCGACGGGGACGCCCGCCTCCCGCGCCTTGTCGACCATGAGCGGGGGAGGGGTGCCGAGGGCGCTGGCGATGAGCCCGATGGGGTGCGCGAGCGACACGTCGATCAGCTCGGTGGCGCCCTTCGCGGTGACCTGCGCGCCGCCGCGCGTGTTGGAGCGCCTGGCCTTGTCGAAGTCGGGCAGCGGCACGTCGTACTTCTGGAACAGGCCGGTGAGGAACGTCCAGTGCTCGTCCGGGACCGCGGCGAGCAGGGCGTCGAGGCCGCCGCCGCCCTCCGCCGCCTTGTCGATCTTGCCGGGGACCAGCACGTCCACGCCGTAGGGGCGGCCGTGCACGTGGTCGTCGATCCAGCGCAGCTCCTCCTCCAGCCGGTCGGGGGTGTAGGCGACGGCCCCGAGGACGCCGAAGCCGCCGGCGTTGGTGACGGCGGCGACGACGTCGCGGCAGTGGCTGAAGGCGAACAGCGGGAACTCGATGCCGAATCGCGTGCAGACCTCGGTGTTCATGGCCCCGACGCTAACGGACCGAATGTCATTCGGTCCAGGGCCGGAACAGGATGTAGGACTCGCCCTCGTCCGGGTGCTCGAACGCGACGCCGAGGGGCAGCCCCTCGCGCAGGTCCGCCCGCGCCGCGCCGTCCAGCCGGGCGTGCAGCCACGGGCCCTCGGCCAGCTCGACCAGCGCCAGGAAGGCGGGCGGGTCCTTGGGCAGGACGGTCCAGGT
Organism: Actinomadura sp. NAK00032; assembly: GCF_013364275.1. Taxonomy (NCBI): domain Bacteria; kingdom Bacillati; phylum Actinomycetota; class Actinomycetes; order Streptosporangiales; family Thermomonosporaceae; genus Actinomadura; species Actinomadura sp. NAK00032. Next base: position 3,498,544 of record NZ_CP054932.1, read on the forward strand.
CACCAGGGTCGCGGCGCCGCTCGCCTGCGCCCAGCCGAGGTCCTCCTCGCCGCACTCGGGGCAGCCGGCGGCGTCCGGCGCGAACCACCGGTCGCACGCCTCGCAGCGTTTGATCACGAGCCGGTCGGACGCGGTGCCGTCGAAGAACGGGTCGGTGCGCCCGTCCCGCCGCAGAACGCCGATCTCCATCGGCTAGGCCCCCTTCCGGTGCGGGCTGACGATCAGCGTGGAGTGGTGGTCGAGGATGCCGCCGTTCCCGCTGACGAGGATCACGTCGCTGGACGGGGCCTGCCGCTCCCCGCCGTCCCCGCGCGCCTGGATCACGGCCTCCGACAGCGGCGTCATGCCCCACATGTAGTACGCCGACAGCTGCCCGCCGCCGGTGTTGGTCGGCAGCGACCCGCCCGGCCCGAGCGCGCCGGACGCGGCGAACGCGCCGCCCTCGCCCTTGGCGCAGAACCCGTAGTCCTCCAGGGACACGAGGACCGTGTAGGTGTAGCAGTCGTACAGTTCGCACACGTCCACGTCGGACGGGGTGATCCCGGCCATCTTCATCGCGGTCGCCCCGGAGGAGGCCGCGCCGGTCGTCAGGCCGAACTCGCTGCCGCGCTCCTTGCGGTGCCCGGGGTGCCCCTGCCCCCACCCCCACAGGTGCACGGGCGGCCGGGCCAGGTCGCGGGCCCGGTCGTCGCTCGTCACGATGACCGCGATGGCGCCGTTGGAGACCAGGCAGCAGTCCAGCAGGTGCAGCGGCTCCGACACCCACCGCGAGTTCTGGTGGTCCGCCAGCGTGATCGGGTCGCGCATCTGGGCGAGCGGGTTGCGGGACGCCCACTCCCGCGTCGCCACGGCGATCGCGCCGAGCTGCTCGCTGGTCGTCCCGTAGCGGGCCATGTGGCGCTGCGCGGCGAGCGCGTAGTAGGAGTTGACGCTGCGCAGCCCGAGCGCCGCCGTCATCCCGCCGAACCCGTACCACTCGCGGGCGTCGCGGTTGTAGGCCGAGCCGGCCGACTGCTTCGGCTTGAGCGGCGCGTCCGCGAACACGCACGCCACGGTGGTCGCGGTGCCGCTGAGCACGGCCGACGCGGCGTAGGACACCATCGCCCCGGCCGTCGCGCCGAACGCGTTGACCTGCGACAGCAGCCGCAGGTCGCGCAGCCCGAGGGTGCCGGCCAGCTCGATGCCGGGGGAGCCGCCCATGCCGTGGCTGACCAGCAGCCCGTCCAGGTCGCCGAGCGCCAGGCCCGCGTCGGCGGCGGCGAGCCGCACCGCGTCCGCGGCCAGCCGCCGCGGGCTGCGCCCGTACACCCTGCCGAGCTCGGTCATCCCGAGCCCGGCGATCGAAGTGCCCCTCGAAGTGCCCATCGCCTCGCTCTCCTCGTCCGTAAGTGCCACCGTACAGAACGACGTTCGGTATGGAAGGGGGCGGGGTGATCAGGAGCGGGCGCGGAACGCGCCCCGGTAGGCCGGCGCGGGCGAGCCACTGCCGCGGCGTCGGCCCCGCCTGCTCGCCGAACCGCCGGGTCAGCGTCCGGACGCTCACGCCCTCGACGGCCGGGAACCGCCGGGAGACACGAGTACCGCCCGCGTCCCCGGGGCGACGGGGACGCGGGCGGCGGGCCGGGAGATCCGCTCAGGACGCCAGGACGGCCTGGAGGAAGTCCCGGGTGCGCTGCTCGGACGGCTCGCCGAAGATCTGCTCCGGCGGGCCCTCCTCGACGATCTGGCCCTGGTCGAACATCAGGACCCGGTTGGAGATGTCCTTGGCGAAGGCCATCTCATGCGTGACGCACAGCATCGTGAGGTCGCTCTGCCGGGCGATGTCGCGCAGCAGGTCCTGGACGCCGACGACGAGCTCGGGGTCCAGGGCGGAGGTGACCTCGTCCAGCAGCAGCACCTTCGGCTGCATGGCGAGCGCCCGCGCGATCGCCACGCGCTGCTGCTGGCCGCCCGAGAGCTGGGTGGGGTGCGCGTTCTCCTTGTCGGCGAGCCCGACCATGTCCAGCAGGCCCTTGGCGCGCTCGACCGCCTCGTCCTTCGGCACCCCCAGCACCCGCACCGGCCCCTCGGTGAGGTTGCGCAGCACGTTCATGTTGGGGAACAGGTTGAACTGCTGGAACACCATGCCGACCTGCTTGCGCATCTCGTGCAGGTGCTTCTGGCTCGCCGGGACGCGCTTGCCGCCCCGCTCCATGTGCCACAGCGTCTCGTCGCCGATCCAGATGACGCCCTCGTCGAGCGTCTCCAACGTCATCAGCAGCCGCAGGATCGTGGTCTTGCCCGAACCGCTCGGCCCGATCAGCGTCACGCGCTCGCCCGGCGCGACGGTGAAGTCCAGCTCGCGCAGGACGACGTTGGGGCCGAACCGCTTGACCACCTTCTCGAAGCGGATCCCGGGCGCGGCGCCGTGCGGCAGGTCCGCGGCGTGCCCGCCCGCGGGCCCGGCGTCCTTCCCGGTGGAGGCGCCCTTCTCCAGGACGACGTCCGACGCGGTGTCTGCCGCCGCGTCCTTCGGCACTTCCGGTGTGTTAGGTGGTGGCATAACGCCTCTCCAAGCGGCGGACGAGTATCGAGGATATGACGCTGACGACGACGAACAACAGGCCGACCATCGTGATCGGCTCCAGGAACTGCAGGCTCTGCGAACCGACCTTGTACGCGGAGAACAGCAGCTCCGCGACGTTGATGGCCAGCAGCATCGGCGAGTCCTTGAACATCGCGATCAGGTAGTTGCCGAGCGTCGGGATCACGCGGCGGATCGCCTGCGGCAGGATCACGTCCAGCCACACCCGCGACTTCGGCAGGTTCAGCGCGGTGCACGCCTCCCACTGCCCCTTCGGCACGTCCGCGATCCCGGCCCGGTACACCTCGGCGGTGTAGGTCGAGTAGTGCACCCCGAGCGTGATGATGCCCGCGGTCAGCGACCCGATGGTGATGCCCCAGGCGGGCAGGACGAAGAACACGAAGTACAGCTGCGGGATCAGCGGGGTGGACCTGATGAACTCGGTGATCCACCGGATCGTCTGGTTGAACACCCGGCTCGGGGTGCGGCGCAGCAGCGTCCACACCAGCCCGAGGACGATCGCGATCACGTAGCCGGCCAGCGTCGCGATGACCGTGTACCGCAGGCCGCTCAGCAGGTCGGGGAAGATGTCCCCGGAGTACTGCCAGTCCCAGGTCATCAGCCGGCCACCCCCGCTCCGGGGGCGCCCGCCGCGATCGTCCCGAGGGACGGCTCAGCGGGCAGCCGGCGGCCGAGCATGCGGTCCACGCGGCGCTCGGCGTACCGGACGAACAGCTGCAGCACCTGCGCGATGACGAAGTACAGGACCAGCACCATCGAGAACGCCGCGACGGTCTCGCCGGTGCTGCCCTGGATGTTCTTCGACACCCGGGTCAGGTCGACGAGCCCGACCAGGGACACGATGGCCGTTCCCTTCATCAGCTCGATGAGCAGGTTGCCGAACGGCGGCAGCATCAGCGCGAACGCCTGCGGCAGCAGCACGCGCCGCATCCGCTGGAACGGGGTGAAGTTCAGCGCGATCGTGGCCTCGTACTGCGCCTTCGGGACGGCGTTGATCGAGCCGCGCACCACCTCCGCGCCGTAGGCGCCGACGTTCAGGCCGAGCGCCAGCACGGCCGCGAACATCGTGGTGAACCGCAGCCCGATGAGCGGGAGCGCGTAGAAGAACCAGAACAGCAGCACCAGCGTGGCGTTGCCGCGGAAGAACTCCACGTAGACCCGGTTCAGCACGCGCACCCACGCGTGGCGCGAGGTGCCCGCCATGCCGAACAGCAGGGCGAGCACCAGCGCCAGCGCGCCACCGAGCAGGGTGAGCCGGACCGTGACCCACGCGCCGTCCAGCCACTGGGGGTAGCTGTCGAGGACGTCGGACACGCGCGATCAGCCCTTGCAGAACTTGGCGGCGGTGTCGTCCGGGCCCGGCATGTCGGCCTGGGTGAAACCGAAGGGCTGCAGGATCGGCAGCAGCCCGTTCTGCTGCTTGAGCTTGTCGAGCTCGCCGTTCCAGGCGGTCAGCAGGTCCGAGTCGGCCTTGCGGAACGCGAACGCGCCCGCGCCGAACTGCTCCTTGCCGTCGATGACCGGGGTGAAGGCCTCGGTCACCTCGAAGCCCTCGCCCTTGTGCTTGGACAGCAGGTCGGCCAGCGAGATGCGGGTCAGCCAGATGCAGTCGACGCGGCCGGCCTTGAGGCCCTCGTAGGCGCTCGCCTGGTCGGCGTAGGTCTTGATGTCGCCCTTCTTCACGCCGCTCTTCTCGGCGTAGCCGGCCTCGACCGCGCCGGTGAGGACGCCGACCTTGACGCCCTTGGCCGCCGGGTCCTTCTCGTTCTTCAGGCCCTTCGGGTTGCCCTCCTTGACCATGAAGGCGCTCTTGGCGACGTACTCGGGGTTCGCGAACGCCGCGGACGCGCACCGCTCCGGGTTGATGAACATGCCGGCGGCGATCGCGTCGAACCGCTTGGCGTTCAGCCCGGCGATCAGGCCGCCGAAGTCGACCTGCACGCCCTTGATCTCGCCGATGCCGAGGTTCTTGAAGATGACGCGCGCCAGCTCGGGCGCCTCACCGGTCAGCTTCCCGGACTTGTCGGTGAAGCCGTACGGCGCCTCGTTGGCGAAGCCCACCGTGATCGTGCCGGAGTCCTTGGCCTTCTGCAGCGTGCCGCCGCCCGCCTTCTCCTTCTCCGGATCCGTCGTGGAGCAGCCCGCCGCGGCAAGCGGAGCCGCGGCGGACAGCAGCACGGCGGTGCGGAGGAAATCTCTTCTCGAAGAAGTCATCGTTGAACTCCTGTCGGGGTGCCACACGCACGCGGGGGGCCGTGGCAAGCGGCCCCCCGCGTGCGCGGGGCGAACGGTCGGGTTATCGAATTGTTGTCAGCCGGTCAGTCGGGCACCGGGCTGAAATCGCGTGCGCCGATGAACGTCGGCCGGGGCGCGGGCGCCGAGAACGGCTCGACGCACGTGTTCTCAACGCTGTTGAACACGATGAACACGTTGGAGCGCGGGAAGGGGGTGATGTTGCCGTTCGAGCCGTGCATGCAGTTGCAGTCGAACATGGTCGCGGAGCCCGCCGCACCGGTGAACAGCTCGATTCCGTGCTTGTCCGCGAGAATCGACAGGCTGTTCGGGTCGGGCGTCCCGATCTCCTGGCCGCGCAGCGACTCCTTGTAGTGGTCGTCCGGGGTCTCCCCGACACAGGCCACGAAGGTCTTGTGCGAGCCAGGCATAATCATTAGCCCGCCATTGTGCACGAAATTCTCGGTGAGCGCTATGGATATGCTCACCGCGCGCATGCGCGGCATGCCGTCCTCGGCGTGCCAGGTCTCGAAGTCGGAGTGCCAGTAGAAGTCCTTGCCGGTGAAGCCCGGCTTGTAGTTGACCCGGCTCTGGTGCACGTAGACGTCCGAGCCGAGGATCTGCCGGGCCCGGCCGACCACGCGGGGGTCGCGGACGAGCGCGGCGAAGACCTCGCTGATCTTGTGGACCTCGAAGATGGAGCGCACCTCGTTCGAGCCGCGCTCGGTGACCGTGCGCTCGTCGGCCAGGATCTCCGGGTCCGAGGACAGCCGGCGCAGCTCGGCGCGGTAGTCCTCGACCTCCTCCGGCGCGAGCAGCTGGTCCACCGACAGGAAGCCGTTGGCCTCGAACGAGTCGAGGGTGGCGCCGTCGATCGGCCCGTCCCCGGGGCCGCCGTGCACGACCGGGTCCTGCCGGTACAGCAGCGCCGCCTCGGAGGCCTTCCGGGTGGGGTAGGCGTCGTCGATGGTCGGATGGGACTCGATGATGCTCATGCGTCCTCCTCAGTCAGCAGGGGGTAGACACCGTTCTCGTCATGGACCTCCCGGCCGGTGCAGGGCGGGTTGAAGACGCACACCGTCTTGACGTCCGTGTGCGCGCGCAGGGTGTGGTGCTCGTGTCCGTTGAGCAGGTACATCACGCCGGGCCTGATGTCGTGCTTCTCACCGGTCTCGTCGTTGGTGAGCTCGCCCTGGCCCTCGATGCAGTAGACGGCCTCGATGTGGTTGGCGTACCACATCTTCGTCTCGGTCCCCGCGTACAGGATCGTCTCGTGCAGCGAGAATCCGACGCCCTCCTTGGCGAGCACGAACCGGCGGCTGCACCAGGTCGGCGCCTGCACGTCGCGCTCGGTGCCGACGATCTCGTCAAGGGAACGAACGATCATGAAACTCCTCTTTCCAGTGGTGCCGGGGACGCGGCGGTGGTTCCGGGTGCGGTCGCGGCGCCCCGGTCCGGGGCGCCGCGACCGGTGGCGCGGCGGCGCGGGTCAGACCGCGACCTTCGCGCGGACGGCCTCCATGGAGTCCGCGATGATCTCCATGCCGCGGGCCAGCTCGGCCTCGGTCGTGGTGAGCGGCGGCAGCAGCTTGACGACCTCGCCCTCGGGGCCGGAGGTCTCCATCAGCAGCCCGCGGGCGAACGCCTCGCCGCACACCTTCGGGGCCAGCTCGGCGTCCTTCATGACCAGGCCCCACGCGAGGCCCCGGCCGCGCACGGAGTCGATCGCGCCGGCGTGCGCGAGCGCGATGTCCTCCAGCGCGCGCTCGACCTGCTGGCTCTTGGCGAGGGTCTGCTTCTCCATGTCGTCGCCGGTCCAGTAGTCCTCCAGCGCGGCGACGGCGGTGACGAACGCGGGGTTGAAGCCGCGGAAGGTGCCGTTGTGCTCTCCCGGGTCCCACACGTCCAGCTCCCGCTTCATGAGCGTGACCGCGAACGGCAGCCCGTAGCCGCTGAGGGACTTGGACAGGCAGACGATGTCCGGGGTGATGCCCGCCTCCTCGAAGCTGAAGAACTGGCCGGTGCGGCCGCAGCCCATCTGGACGTCGTCGACGATGAGGAGGATGTCGTGGCGGTGGCACAGGTCCTGCAGGCCGCGCAGCCACTCGGCGGTGGCGACGTTGATGCCGCCCTCGCCCTGCACGGTCTCGACGATGACGGCGGCGGGCTTGTCCAGGCCGCTGCCGCTGTCGTCGAGCATCGTGTCGAACAGCAGGAAGTCCGGGGTGCGGCCGTCCAGGTAGTTGTCGTACGGCATGGCCACGCCGTGGCCGAGCGGCACGCCGGCGCCGGTGCGCTTCATCGAGTTGCCGGTGACGGCGAGCGCGCCGAGCGTCATCCCGTGGAAGGCGTTGGTGAAGCTGACGACGGTCTCCCGGCCGGTGTACTTGCGCGCGAGTTTCAGCGCGGCCTCGACCGAGTTGTTGCCCGCCGGGCCCGGGAACTGGACCTTGTAGTCCAGCCCACGCGGCTGCAGGACGTACTCGCTGAAGCGTTCCAGGAAGTCCCGTTTCGCCGCGGTGTACATGTCGAGGCTGTGCACGATCGCGTCACTGGCGAGATAGTCCATCAGCCGGCGTTTCAGCTGCGGGTTGTTGTGCCCGTAGTTGAGGGTCCCGGCGCCGGCGAAGAAATCGAGGTACGTTTTACCGTTCTCGTCGGTCATGTGGCTGCCCTGCGCGGTGGTGAACACCGTGGGCCACCCTCGGCAGTAGCCGCGGACTTCCGATTCCAGGCGGGCGAAAACGTCCATGTCTGCCTCCCAGGCAGTCGGAGTGGGGGAGCGGTCGGGGGAGTGGAGTGGGTCAGTTCGCGGCGGCGATCGGGCCGATCCTGAAGAGCACCTCCGGCTCGTGTCCCCCCTCGGGGAAGTGCTCCGCGCCGAACAGCGGGCTGCGGGCGGCCTCGCACCCGCGGTCCCGGGCGAACGATTCGAACATCGCGGTGGAAGCGGTGTTGTCCGGCGTCACCGTGGCCTCCATGTACCGGTGCCCGCGTGGTGCGAGCCGGTCGGCGAGGCGGTCCAGCATGCGGCGGGCCAGGCCCTGGCCGCGGTGCTCGCGGTCGACGGCGACCTGCCAGACGAAGAACGTGTCCGGCCGGGACGGGCGGACGTAGCCGGTGATGAAACCGCACGGGCCGGCGCCGTCGCGCGCCACCACGGAAGTGTCCGCGAAATCGCGGCACCAAAGCGTGTAACTGTACGGCGAGTTGACGTCCAGGACCTGTGAGTCCCGGGCGAGCCGCCACAGCTCCGGGCCATCGGAGAGGCTCGGCTCCTGGAGTTGCACTTCCGCGTTCGTCTCGTTCGCGTCCGGGCGTCGGGTCGGTGATTCCAGGGGTTGCGCTGCCATGTCCAGGCAACTTAGCGAATCTCGCGCCGTGATCGCAGGGGAATGTTATCGGCGGGATGTTTAGCCGCGCACCGCGCTGGGTAGGGTTAAGGGCTTTGCCGAATTCGGTGCAATTCGAATGGGCGCCGGCCGGGCGGTGGTCCGCCTTTCCCGCTGATACGCAGGAGGTACTGCCGAACTGATCGCGGAAGCACCCAGGATGCTTCCTGAACGTCAGCTTAATGTTCCGGCGTCGCCCCGGGAGGGGTTTTGTGTATCGGTTGTGTGAGGTAAGTCACTCAGATTCGGTGTCAACGCGCCGGGTGCGGCGGGCGTCACGTCGCATCGCCGGAGGTCGTCCGGTCGCGGGCGTCCTGGGGCGGATGGGGGGCACGGCGTTGGCGCGGGCCCTGGGAGGCCGCGTTCAGTTGCCTTCAAGGGGCAGGATCACTGGCCGCACGGTAAGGAGTGGGTTGCCGATGGGTAAGAAATCGCGGATTTCGGACCGTGCACGCGGCGGCCGGGGCCCGCCGTTCGGGGCCGGCCCCGGCCGTATATCGGCCCGGTTGACTGCCACATTAGGGAGTGGCCGGTTCTCGCGGGGCCGTCGTTCCGTTCTTTTTGCCGGACAAGCCGCTAACTTGACCGGCTCATTTCGTTCTAAACCCTGGCTTTACCGTGTCGCGGCGAAGCGGTCGGTCGCCTCGATCAGGCGGTGCAGGATGCCGGGCTCGCTGAACGCGTGGCCCGCGTCGTCCACGAGGTGGAAGTCGGCCTCCGGCCACGCCCGGTGCAGGTCCCACGCCGTCGCCGGCGGCGTGCACACGTCGTAGCGGCCCTGGACGATCACCGCCGGGATGTGGCGGATCCTGTCCACGTCCCGGATGAGCTGCTCGTCCTCGAAGAACCCCTCGTTGACGAAGTAGTGGTTCTCGATGCGCGCGAACGCCACCGCGTAGTCCGGCTCGCCGAACCCCGCCGCCAGCTCCGCGTCCGGCCGCAGCGTGATCGTCGACCCCTCCCAGGTCGCCCACGCCTTCGCCGCCGCGATCCGCACGTCCGGGTCGGGGGAGTTGACCCGCTCGTTGAACGCCGAGATGAGGTCCTCCCGCTCGTCCTCGGGGATCGGCTCGACGTACTTCTCCCACAGGTCGGGGAACAGCAGCGACGCCCCCTCCTGGTAGAACCAGTACAGCTCGAACGGGCGCAGGGTGAAGATGCCGCGCAGCACCAGCTCGCTCACGCGGTCCGGATGGGTCTGGGCGTAGGCCAGCGACAGCGCGCTGCCCCAGCTGCCGCCGAACACCAGCCAGCGGTCGATGCCGAGGTGCTCGCGCAGCCGCTCCATGTCCGCGACGAGGTTCCAGGTGGTGTTCGCCTCCAGCGACACCTCCGGATCCTTCGCGTGCGGCACGCTGCGCCCGCAGTTGCGCTGGTCGAACAGGACGATGCGGTACGCCTCCGGGTCGAACTGCCGGCGGTGCGCCGGGCTGCACCCGGCCCCCGGGCCGCCGTGCACCATGACCGCGGGCTTGCCGTCCGGGTTCCCGCAGACCTCCCAGTAGATCTCGTCGCCGTCGCCGACGTCGAGCAGCCCGGAGTCGTACGGCTCGATCGGCGGATACAGGGTGCGAAGCTCCATGGGGCGCGATTGTCCCACCCGCCCCGCCCGCCCGCCCGATGTGACCCGCGGCACCGTGGGACGGCCCGTACCGGCCGCCATCTGGGCCTCTTCGTGCGGGAACGCCGCGGGGGAGCCGAGAAAGTAAACCCCAAACTGGGCAAACGCTCCGCTGGTCGGGACTAGAGTGCCTTCAGTGAGCGAAGCGAGGAGCCGCAGGGCCGGCAGCGGAGCGAACGAGATGTGCACAACGACCCCCGCGAACGCGGCCCCGCGCCGCCGGGCGAGGAGACACGTGAGCGAAGTGACGAGCCGTCCGAGGAAAGCGGCGAGCAGGATGGGCGGCGCCATGCCGCTCGCCGGGCTCCCGGCCGTGAGGCGAGGAGAACGGTGAGCGAGCTGAACGGATCGGGCGGCAACCGCGTCCCGGACGCGGCGGCCCCTTGGCCCGCCATGGGACGCGACCCGGGCCGCCCGCACGAGGCCGCGCCGGCCGCCCTGCCCGCCGCGCAGCAGCCGATCCAGATGGCCAAGCCCGCGCAGGGCGGCGGCCGCCACGGCCAGACCGGCGAGATGGTGCGCCCCGACGCCGAGCAGCCCGAGGCCCAGCCCTGGGACATCGTCGAGCGGCTGCGCCAGATGGCCGACCTCATCGGCGACGCGCTCGCCGCCGGGGAGCGCAAGGTCAGCGAGGCGCAGACCGAGACGGCCGCGCAGGTCGCCGCCGTCCAGCAGGAGAAGGAGTCGGCGCAGCGCGACGCGGCCGCCGCCTGGGGCGAGGTGCAGCGTGCCCGCGGCCAGGCCGAGCAGGCGGACCGCCGCGCCGTCGAGGCCGAGCGCCGCGTCACCGAGGCGCAGACCGAGAGCGCCGCGCAGGTCGCCGCCGTCCAGCAGGAGAAGGAGTCGGCGCAGCGCGACGCGGCCGCCGCCTGGGGCGAGGTGCAGCGTGCCCGCGGCCAGGCCGAGCAGGCCGAGCGCCGCGCCGTCGAGGCCGAGCGGCAGGTCGGCGAGGCCGAGCGCCGCGCCGCCGAGGTCCAGAACGAGGCCGTCACGCAGATAGCCGCGCTCCAGACCGAGAAGGAGAACGCGCAGCGCGACGCCGCCGCGGCGTGGAACCAGGCCCAGCAGGGCCGGGTCCAGGCCGACCAGGCCCGCGCCCAGGCCGACCAGGCGCGCGCGCAGATGGAGCAGGTCCAGGCCCAGGTCGAGCAGGCCGAGCGCCGCGTCGCCGAGGCCGAGGCCACCGTCCGCCAGGCGATCCAGCAGCGCGACGCCATGAGCGAGGCCCGCGACGACGCGCTCCGCGCCGTCGAGGACGCCGTCGGCGGGCGCCGCTCCGCCGAGGCCGAGCGCGACCGCGTCGCCGAGCAGGCCGCCGAGCTGTCCCGCGCGCTGGAGAACGCGCACGCGGAGCTGGCGCAGCTGCGCGCTAAGGTCACCGACGCCGAGATGACCGCGCAGAACCTCCAGCACGCCGTCGTCGGCGCCGGCAAGGAGGCCGACGAGTCCCGGCGCCGCGCCGAGGTCGCCGAGCGCCGCGCCCAGGAGAACGAGCGCCGCGCCCAGGAGGCCGAGCGCCGCGCGCAGGACGCCGAGCGCCGCGTCCAGGAGGCCGGCGGCCGCGCCGAGGCCGCCGAGGCCGAGCGCCAGCAGGCCCTCGACACGGCCGCGCAGTCCCTGGAGGCCGCCAAGAAGGCCGAGCGCGAGCGCGACGCCGGCGCCAAGGCCCGGGAGGCCGCCGAGCGGACCCGCGAGGCCGCCGTCCAGGCCCAGGCGCGCGCCGAGTCCGAGCTGACGCTCGCCCGCGGCCGCGCCGACCAGGCCGGCCGCGAGCGCGACAAGGCCGTCACGGGGATGCGGCAGATGGCCGCCGAGCGCGACGCCGTCGCCGAGAAGCTCGCCGAACGCGACCAGTGGGTCGACCAGCTCGCCCAGGCCGTCACCGAGCAGCGCGCCCAGATCGCCGAGCTGTCCCAGGAGCGCGACGCCGCCCGCCAGGCCGCCGACCAGGCGCGCTCCCTGATCGACGAGCTGACCCGCCAGCTCCGCACGATCATGCCCAGCGCCGCCACCCCCCGCCTGTAGGCCGCGCGGACGTCCTGCCCCCGGCCGGGGGCAGGACGTCCGCTATGCCGAGAGCGAACCCGCACAGGCGGAAGGACGCACGTCCGTAGCCCCAGCCCGCAGTGACCCCGGCGTTGCGATCGCGTGCGAAGCCAGGTTTCGAGCGAAGCAGGAAACCTGATCGCGCAGCGAGCCGCAAGGCGAGCCGGAGCGATGCAGCGATCGCCGCGGTGACCGTGGAAGGAGGGCCCTCTAGGGCCCGACGCCGAGGTCAATGCGATAGACGCGCTATTCTGGTGGCCCGTGGACGATGGGTCGTCCGCCTCATCACGACCACGGGAGTGCCTTCTTGCCTTCGGCAGCCACTGGTAGATCACGTCCTACCAAGCATCTCTTCGTCACCGGCGGTGTCGCCTCCAGCCTCGGCAAGGGACTGACGGCGTCCAGCCTGGGGCGGCTTCTCACGCTTCGCGGCCTCCGGGTCACCATGCAGAAGCTCGACCCCTACCTCAACGTCGACCCCGGCACGATGAACCCGTTCCAGCACGGCGAGGTGTTCGTCACCGACGACGGGGCCGAGACCGACCTCGACATCGGGCACTACGAGCGGTTCCTCGACACCGAGCTGCACGGGTCCGCGAACGTCACCACCGGGCAGGTCTACTCCAACGTGATCGCCAAGGAGCGGCGCGGGGAGTACCTCGGCGACACCGTGCAGGTGATCCCGCACATCACCAACGAGATCAAGGACCGCATCCGCGGGATGGCGGACGACACCGAGGTCGACGTCGTCATCACCGAGGTGGGCGGGACGGTCGGCGACATCGAGTCGCTGCCGTTCCTGGAGTCGGTCCGCCAGATCCGGCACGAGATCGGCCGCGAGAACTGCTTCTTCCTGCACGTGTCGCTGCTGCCCTACATCGGCCCTTCCGGGGAGCTGAAGACCAAGCCGACGCAGCACTCGGTCGCGGCGCTGCGCTCCATCGGCATCCAGCCCGACGCGATCGTGTGCCGGTCGGACCGGCCGATCACCGACGGGCTCAAGCACAAGATCAGCCTGATGTGCGACGTGGACCGCGAGGCCGTGGTGTCGGCCGTGGACGCGGCGTCGATCTACGACATCCCGAAGGTGCTGCACTCCGAGGGCCTGGACGCCTACGTGGTGCGGCGGCTCGACCTGCCGTTCCGCGACGTCGACTGGGGTGCCTGGGACGAGCTGCTGCGCCGCGTCCACAAGCCCGCCCGCGAGGTCACGATCGCGCTGGTCGGCAAGTACATCGACCTCCCCGACGCGTACCTGTCGGTGACGGAGGCGCTGCGGCACGGCGGGTTCGGCAACGACGCCAAGGTCCGCATCCGCTGGGTGAAGAGCGACGACTGCGAGACCCCCGAGGGCGCCAAGCGGGAGCTGGACGGCGTCGACGGCGTGCTCATCCCCGGCGGGTTCGGGGTGCGCGGCATCGAGGGCAAGCTCGGCGCGGTGCGGCACGCCCGGGAGAACCGGATCCCGCTGCTCGGCATCTGCCTCGGCCTCCAGTGCATGGTCATCGAGGCGGCGCGCGACCTCGGCGGGCTCGCCGACGCGGGCAGCGCCGAGTTCGACGCCACCACCGCGCACCCGGTCGTCGCGACGATGTCCGACCAGCTCGACGTCGTCGCGGGGGAGCGCGACATGGGCGGGACGATGCGGCTCGGCCTGTACCCGGCCGACCTCGCCGAGGGCTCGGTCGTGCGGGAGCTGTACGGGGAGGCGAAGGTGTCCGAGCGGCACCGGCACCGCTACGAGGTCAACAACTCCTACCGCGACCGGCTGGAGGAGGCGGGGCTGCGGTTCTCCGGCCTGTCCCCGGACGGCCGCCTGGTGGAGTACGTGGAGCTGCCGCGCGAGCGGCACCCGTTCTTCGTCGGCACGCAGGCGCACCCGGAGTTCCGGTCCCGCCCGACGCGCCCGCACCCGCTGTTCACCGGGCTGGTCGCCGCCGCCCTGGACTACTGCGAGCAGCGCGCGGGCGACGCGTGAGCGGCGGCCTCGGCGCCGGCGACGTCCGCGACCGGCCCGAGCGCTGGACCGTCGCCGGGTCGTCGGCGGCCTTCCGGGGGCCGGTGTTCGGCGTCCGGCAGGACCGGGTGGAGATGCCGCGCGGCGACGGCACCGAGATCGTCCGGCGGGACGTGGTCGAGCACATCGGCGCCGTCGGCGTCATCGCGCTCGACGACCGCGACCGGGTGCTGCTGCTGCGGCAGTACCGGCACCCGGTGGGGATGCTGCTGTGGGAGGCGCCCGCCGGGCTGCGGGACGTCGACGGCGAGCCGCTGCGCGCGCTCGCCGAGCGGGAGCTGCTGGAGGAGGCCGGGTACCGCGCCGAGCGCTGGGACACCCTGGTCGACGTGTTCACCTCGCCCGGCATGGCCGACGAGCGGGTCCGGATCTTCCTGGCCCGCGGCCTGGCCGAGGTGCCCGCCGAGGAGATCGACTTCGAGCGGGTGCACGAGGAGGCCGACATGCCGGTCGTGTGGGTGCCGCTGGACGAGGCGGTCCGCAAGGTCCTGGCCGGCGACCTGCACAACATGGTCGCCTGCATGGGGGTGCTGGCGGTGCGCGCGGCGCGCGACGCCGGCTTCCGGGACCTGCGGCCCGCGGACGCGCCCGAGGGCTGAGCCGCGGCGGCCCGGGGCACCGGGCCGCGCAGGTCCCCCTCGGGCGGCCGGACGGGGCATGATGGGCGGGTCCCCGAAGTCCCCGGCCGGAACGAGGTGCCGCACTGTCCCCGAGCCCGTCCCCCCGGAGCGCCGCGCACGGCGCGGGCACGGCCTCCGCGCTCGACTCGGCCGTGCGCACCTACCTGGGGCACCTGGCCGTCGAGCGCGGCCTCGCCGCCAACACGCTCAGCTCCTACCGCCGCGACCTGCGGCGCTACGCGCGGGTGCAGGACGCGCGCGGCCGCGCCGCCATCGGCGACATCACCGAGGAGGACGTCCGCGCGTTCCTGCTCGGGCTGCGGGAGGGCGACCCTGACCATCCGCCGCTGTCGGCGGGGTCGGCGGCGCGCGCGCTCGTCGCCGTGCGGGGCCTGCACCGGTTCGCGCTGCGGGAGGGCCTCGCGCCCCGCGACCCCGCGCACGACGTCAAGCCGCCGACGCCGCCGCGCCGGCTGCCGAAGGCGATCTCGCTGCCGGAGGTGGAGCGGCTGCTCGCGGCGGCGGCCGGGCCGTCCGGCGAGCGCGGCGCGGCGCGCGGCCTGCGCGACCGGGCGCTGCTGGAGCTGCTGTACGGGTCGGGCGCGCGGATCTCCGAGGCCGTCGGCCTGGACGTCGACGACCTCGACCTGCGGGACGGGATCGCCCGCGTCGCGGGCAAGGGCGGCAAGGCCAGGGTCGTGCCGATCGGCGACTACGCGCGCGAGGCCGTGGACGCCTACCTGGTGCGGGCGCGGCCCGAGCTGGCCGGGGCGGGGCGGGGCGGCCCGGCGCTGTTCCTCAACGCGCGCGGCGGGCGGCTGTCGCGCCAGGGCGCCTGGATGGTGCTGCGCGCCGCCGCCGACCGCGCGCAGCTGTCGCAGGTGTCGCCGCACACGCTGCGCCACTCGTTCGCCACGCACCTGCTGGACGGCGGCGCCGACGTCCGCGTCGTCCAGGAGCTGCTCGGGCACGCGTCGGTCACGACGACGCAGGTCTACACGCTGGTGACGGCGCAGCTGCTGCGGGAGGTCTACGCGACCTCGCACCCCCGCGCGCGGAGCTGACCGGGGTGCGCAATCGGGCAGGAACGGGACGGACCGGTCGCGGCACAAATCGCGACGTTCGGCGCGCGTCGGCTTGTGACCCGGGATGGACGGCCCTAGAGTCCCGGTTCTGGATGGCATTTCCGGGCCGCCGGGGAGGGATCTGGTGACCAGCACAGACGGTGCGGAGGGAGTCCTTTCCTCCGCCACCATAGAGACCGATCCGAGCCGGGCCCTCGGGCCCACTCAGCGACCCGTGCCGGTGTTCCCGGAACCGGAACCCCTGGCCGAGCCGGGGCCGGCGCGGATCGTGGCCGTCTGCAACCAGAAGGGCGGCGTCGGCAAGACCACCACGACGATCAACCTGGGCGCGGCGCTCGCCGAGTACGGCCGCCGGGTCCTGCTCGTCGACTTCGACCCGCAGGGCGCCCTGTCGGTCGGCCTCGGCAAGGGCGACCCGCGCCAGCTCGACGTGACGATCCACAACCTGCTGCTCGAGCACGACACCGAGTGGGAGGACGTCGTCATCGAGACCGGCGTCGACGGGATGGACCTGCTGCCGAGCAACATCGACCTGTCCGGCGCGGAGGTCCAGCTCGTCCACGAGGTCGGGCGCGAGTACATCCTCCAGGGCGCGCTGAAGTCGGCGGTCCCGCACTACGACTACATCCTCATCGACTGCCAGCCGTCGCTCGGCCTGCTCACGGTCAACGCGCTGGCCGCCAGCGAGGGCGTGCTGATCCCGCTGGAGTGCGAGTACTTCGCGATGCGCGGCGTCGCGCTGCTGATGGAGACGATCGACAAGGTCCAGGGCCGGATCAACCCGGAGCTGGTCATCGACGGCGTCCTCGGCACGATGTACGACTCGCGGACGCTGCACACCCGCGAGGTCCTCGGCCGCATCGTCGAGGCGTTCGGCGACAAGGTTTTCCACACCGTCATCAACCGGACGGTGCGCTTCCCGGACGCGACCGTCGCCGGGGAGCCGATCACGTTCTTCGACCCCAGCTCGATGGGAGCGAACGCCTACCGGAGCCTCGCGCGCGAGGTCCTCGTGCGGTGGGCCGAGGCCGAGTGACCCGGCCCGGCGTTCCCCGATCCCCCTGACGGAGCGCGCACATGGGACACCCCCCGCCCATCCCGTACGGCCCGCCGCCCGGCGCGCCCCCGCCCACCGCGCCCCGCCGCGGGCCGGGGCCGCTGGTCTTCGTGCTGATCGCCGCGGCCGTCGCGGTGCTGCTGCTGATCACCGGTGCCGTCGCCTACGTGATCGTCACCGGCGACGACGGCGACTCCGGGCCGGCCGCCTCCGGGCCGGTCGACCTCCGCGAGCCGCTGACGTTCTCGCTGGTCGACGAGGTGTCGCAGCCGCCGTGCAAGGCCGGTGCCCGCACCGTCGCCGGCGACACGTCCTGCTACACCTTCGGCGGCGACGAGCTGACCGTGCGGCGGCTGGAGGCGGTGAAGGCGGTGGCGCCCGACCCCGCGCGCGGCGCGCCGGGCTGGACCGTCCAGCTGACGCTCAACGACGCGGACCGGCCCGGCTTCGCCGCCCTGACCGGCAAGGCCGCGCAGGGGTACGCGAGCCGGGCGCCGAGCGGCCGGATGGGCATGCTCATCGGCGAGACGCTGATCTCCCCGCCCGCGCAGGTGATGCAGGCCATCACCGGCGGGCAGGTGCAGATCACCGGCCCGGCGGGCACGTTCACCCGCTCCTACACCGAGGGCCTCGTCCGCCGGATGACCGGGCGGTAGCGCCGGGCGGTAGCGCC
The DNA here is from genome assembly GCF_013364275.1 of Actinomadura sp. NAK00032. Taxonomy (NCBI): domain Bacteria; kingdom Bacillati; phylum Actinomycetota; class Actinomycetes; order Streptosporangiales; family Thermomonosporaceae; genus Actinomadura; species Actinomadura sp. NAK00032. The sequence goes on from NZ_CP054932.1 coordinate 3,515,871, forward strand.
CCGTCACCGCCCGTGGCCGCCGATGGTGCGAGCCGCGCGGCGGGCATGGGACGATGTGGCCGGTGAGCACAGCGCGGGAGAAGTCCTCCGCTACCGTGAGCGACGTGGCGGACACGTCGCCCGAGCCGGGGCGGGAGGAGGACGGGGAGCAGCAGGGCTTCCGCGTCCACCTGGACAACTTCGAGGGCCCGTTCGACCTGCTGCTCGGCCTGATCTCCAAGCACAAGCTCGACATCACCGAGGTGTCCCTGCACAAGGTCACCGACGACTTCATCGCGCACATCCGGTCCTACGGCCGCGAGTGGGACCTGGACCAGGCCAGCCACTTCCTGCTGGTCGCCGCGACCCTGCTCGACCTGAAGGCCGCCCGGCTGCTGCCGTCCGGCGAGGTCGACGACGAGGAGGACCTGGCGCTGCTGGAGGCCCGCGACCTGCTGTTCGCGCGGCTGCTGCAGTACCGCGCCTACAAGGAGGTCGCGAAGGTGCTCGCCGCGCGGATGGCCGAGGCGGCCCGGCGCTTCCCGCGCCTGGTGCCGATGGAGCCGCGGTTCGCGAACCTGCTGCCGGAGGTGCTGCTCGGCCTCGGCCCGGAGGAGTTCGCGCGGCTCGCCGGCAAGGCCCTGGCCCCGAAGGCGCCGCCCGCGGTGTCGGTCGAGCACATGTACCAGCCGAAGGCCAGCGTGAAGGAGCAGGCCGCGATCGTCGTGGCGCTGCTGCGCCGACTGCGCCGCACGACGTTCCGCGTCCTGGCCGCCGACGCGGAGGGCACCTACGAGGTCGTCGCGCGGTTCCTGGCGCTGCTGGAGCTGTACCGGGAGCAGGCCGTCCTGTTCGAGCAGGACCAGCCCCTCGGCGAGCTGCACGTGATCTGGACGGGCGCCGACGACGGCGACGTCGAGGTGGGCGACGACTACGAGGGCGCCCCGAAGAAGGACGCCGCGCGAGAAGAGGAAGACGGGCGAGACGATGAGTGAGGACCCCGGCGCGCAGGCGCCGGAGCCGGGGCTGCGCGCCTCGATCGAGGCGATCCTGCTGGTGGTGGACGAGCCGGTCACCGAGATGACGCTGGCGCAGCTGCTGGAGCGCCCCCGCGGCGAGGTCGCGGGGACGCTGCGCGAGCTGGCCGCGGAATACACCGGGCAGGGCCGCGGGTTCGATCTCAGGGAGGTCGCCGGCGGATGGCGGTTCTACACCCGGGACGTGTGCGCCCCGGTCGTGGAGCGGTTCGTCACCGACGGTCAGCAGGCGCGGCTGACGCAGGCCGCGCTGGAGACGCTCGCCGTCGTCGCCTACCGGCAGCCGGTGAGCCGCGCCCGCGTGTCGGCGATCCGCGGCGTCAACAGCGACGGCGTCATGCGGACGCTGACGCTGCGCGGCCTGATCGAGGACGCCGGGCAGGACCCGGAGTCACAGGCCCACCTGTACCGCACGACCGGGTACTTCCTGGAGCGGCTCGGGCTCCGCGACCTCGACGAGCTTCCGGAGCTCGCCCCCTACCTGCCGGACGACCTGCCCGACGACATAGTGGACGATTGAGGATTTCCGTGACCGAGAACGAGGGCGTGCGGCTGCAGAAGGTCCTGGCCGAGGCCGGGGTCGGCAGCCGCCGCCACTGCGAGGAGCTGATCGGCGAGGGCCGCGTCACCGTCGACGGGAAGAAGGTGTTCCGGTTCGGCGAGCGCGTCGACCCGCGGACCGCCGTCATCCACGTGGACGGCAAGCGCGTCGAGACCCGCGCCGAGATGCGGTACTACGCGATCAACAAGCCGCGCGGCATCGTGTCCACGATGTCGGACGAGCGGGGCCGCAAGTCCCTCGCCGACTACGTGGAGGTCCCCGAGCGGCTGTTCCACGTCGGCCGGCTCGACACCGACACCGAGGGCCTGATCCTGCTCACCAACGACGGGGAGCTGGCGCACCGGCTCATGCACCCGTCCTTCGGCGTCGACAAGACCTACCTGGCGGAGATCCACGGCCCGATCCCGCGCGACCTCGGCAAGCGGCTGAAGGCCGGGGTGACGCTGGAGGACGGGCCCGCCAAGGCCGACCGGTTCCGGATCTTCGACCAGGTCGGACGGCGCGTCCTGGTGGAGATCACGCTGCACGAGGGGCGCAAGCACATCGTCCGGCGGCTGCTGAAGGAGGTCGGGTTCCCGGTCCAGCAGCTCGCCCGCATAGAGTTCGGGCCGATCAAGCTGGGCTCGCTGAAGCCGGGCGGGATGCGCGCGCTCAGCGTGCGGGAGGTCGGCGAGCTCTACAAGGCCGTCGGGCTGTAGGACACGGAAGGGGAGGACGACTGTGGCGGTACGCGCGGTCCGCGGGGCTACGCAGATCGACGCCGACGACCGGGACCAGCTCCTGGAGGCGACGGCGGAGCTGGTCGCGGAGGTGATGGCCCGCAACGGGCTGAGCACCGACGACGTGATCAGCGTCATCTTCACGGTGACGCCGGACCTGACGGCGGAGTTCCCGGCGCTCGCCGCCCGCAAGCTCGGCTTCCACGAGGTGCCGCTGCTGTGCGCGACCGAGATCGGCGTGCCCGGCGCGCTGCCCCGGGTGATCCGGCTGATGGCGCACATCGAGACCGACCGCCCCCGCTCGGACGTCCAGCACGTCTACCTGCGCGGTGCGACGGCGCTCCGGCTCGACATCGCGCAGTAGCGCGGGAGGCAGTGTGCGGGGCGCAGTAGGGTTTCGGCGTGAGTGAGGACGTGGTGGCCCGGCGCATCGTCGTCGTCGGGACGGGCCTGATCGGGACGTCGATCGCCCTGGCGATGCGCGAGCGCGGCGCCGAGGTGCTGCTGACCGACCGGGACGCGGCGGCGCTGTCGCTGGCGGTGGAACTGGGCGCCGGTGAGGCGCTGCCGGACGGGGCGCACGACGGGCCCGCCGACCTGGCGGTGCTGGCGGTGCCGCCGGCCGCGGTGGTGGTGACGCTGCTGGACGCGCAGAAGCGCGGCCTCGCGACCGCCTACACCGATGTGGCGAGCGTGAAGGCGCTGCCGCTGGCGCAGGCGGCCGAGCTGGGCTGCGACCTGACGACGTTCGTGGCGGGGCACCCCCTCGCCGGGAGCGAGCGGTCCGGGCCGAGCGCGGCGCGCGCCGACCTGTTCCTCGGCCGCCCGTGGGCGCTGTGCGCGCCCCCGGAGGCGACGCCGGAGACCGTCGCGGCCGTCACGGGCCTGGCGAAGGCGTGCGGGGCGATGCCGGTGCGGGTGGACGCCGCCGAGCACGACCGCGCCGTGGCGCTCGTCTCGCACGGCCCGCACGTGGTGTCGGCGGCGGTCGCGGCCCGGCTGACCGGCGCCGACGACGTCGCGCTGGGCCTGGCCGGCCAGGGCGTCCGGGACGTCACCCGGATCGCGGCGAGCGACCCGCGGCTGTGGATCGGCATCCTGTCGGCGAACTCCCAGCCCGTCGCGGACGTGCTGGAGGCCGTCGCGACCGATCTCGCGGTGGCCGCGTCGCTGCTGCGCGACGGCAGCGAGGAGGCCGCCGCCCACGTGGCGGACCTGCTGCTGCGCGGCAACGCCGGCCGCGCTCGCATCCCCGGCAAGCACGGCGGCGACCAGCCCGCCTACGCGACCGTCCAGGTCGTCATCCCCGACCGCCCCGGCGAACTGGCGATGATCTTCCAGGCGGCGGGCATCGCGGGCGTCAACATCGAGGACGTGACGATAGAGCACTCCCCGGGCCGCCCCCTCGGCGTCCTGGAACTGGCGGTAGTCCCGGAGGCCGCCGACCGCCTCGCCTCCGAACTCCGCGCGCGGGGCTGGTCGGTGCCGGGCTAACCGACGCCCGCAACGGAGCGCCAGCGGAGTGGAGGGCGGCGGTTAGCCCCCTTTTCGGGGGTCTGGGGGTTGTCCCCCAGAGGTGATTCGTCCGACGCCCGCAACGGAGCGCCAGCGGAGTGGAGGGCGGCGGTTAGCCCTCTTTCGGGGGTCTGGGGGTTGTCCCCCAGAGTGACGCGCCTGCTTCTGGGGACCGGTAGCCTGGTTCGTCGGGGGATTTGCGGGGGCTCTGCGCCGTGCGGCGGTGGGGTCGTGCCCGTTCTCGTCCGCCGGCCAGGGGCCGGCGGGTGCTCCGACGACGAAGAGAGGGAGCGATCGTGCCGCTCGTCATCGCCATGGACGGACCCTCCGGTTCGGGCAAGTCCAGCGCGTCCAAGGGCGTCGCCCGCGCGCTCGGGCTGCGGTACCTGGACACCGGGGCCATGTACCGCGCCATGACGTGGTGGATGCTGGACCAGGGCGTGCCCGTGCAGGACGGCGCCGCCGTGGCGGCGCGCGCCGGGGAGCCGGAGATCGTGTCGGGCACGGATCCGGACGCGCCGGCGATCACGGTGGACGGGGCGGACGTGTCCGGGCCGATCCGCACTCGCGAGGTGACGAACGCGGTCAGCGCGGTCAGCGCCGTCCCGGCGGTCCGTGCCCGGCTGGTCGAGCTGCAGCGGGAGGCCATCGGGGCCGGCGGCATCGTGGTGGAGGGGCGCGACATCGGCACGGTCGTGGCGCCGGACGCGGCGGTGAAGGTGTACCTGACGGCCAGCGAGGAGGCGCGGGCCGCGCGCCGGGCGAAGGACCTCGCGGCCGACCCGGGGGCGTCGGTGACGGTGACGCGGGCCGAGCAGGCGCGGCGGGACCGGCTGGACTCCACCCGGAAGGCGTCGCCGCTGACGAAGGCGGCGGGCGCGCACGAGATCGACTCGACGGAGCTGAGCCTCGCCGAGGTCATCGAGGCGGTCGTCCGCCTCGCCAAAGAGCATGAGTGAGCGGGCGGCCTGAGGGCCGCCCCGGGGACAGGGCAGTGAGCGATTACGAGATCGAAACGGTGGACGTCGTCGAGGACGTCGCCGGGGACGCGGGGCCGGCGCCGGTGGTGGCGGTGGTCGGGCGGCCGAACGTCGGCAAGTCCACCCTCGTCAACCGGATCCTCGGCCGCCGCGAGGCCGTCGTGGAGGACGTCCCGGGCGTGACCCGCGACCGGGTCGCCTACGACGCCGCGTGGAGCGGGCGCCGGTTCACCGTCGTCGACACCGGCGGGTGGCTGCCCGACTCGTCCGGCCTGGCCGCGGCGATCGCGGAGCAGGCGCGGCTGGCGGTCGACCTGGCGGACGTGGTGATGTTCGTGGTGGACGCGACCGTGGGCGCGACGGACGTGGACGAGGCCGTGGTGGAGATCCTGCGCCGGTCCGGCAAGCCGGTGGTGCTGGTCGCCAACAAGGTCGACGACGTGGGCGCCGAGTCGGACGCGGCGCTGCTGTGGTCGCTCGGCATCGGCGAGCCGCACCCGGTGAGCGCGCTGCACGGGCGCGGCAGCGGCGACCTGCTCGACGCGGTGCTGGCGGCGCTGCCGGAGGAGGCGCCGGCGGAGACGTTCGGCGAGGCGGGCGGACCGCGCCGGATCGCGCTGCTCGGCCGTCCGAACGTGGGCAAGTCGAGCCTGCTGAACAAGCTGGCGGGGGAGAACCGCGCGGTCGTGGACTCGGTGGCGGGCACGACCCGCGACCCGGTGGACGAGCTGATCGAGCTGGGCGGCGAGACCTGGCGGTTCATCGACACGGCCGGGATCCGGCGGCGGCACCGGGAGAACCAGGGCGCCGACTTCTACGCGACGCTGCGCACGCAGTCGGCGCTGGAGCGTGCCGAGGTCGCGGTCGTGCTGGTGGACGCCGACCAGCCGCTGGCCGAGCAGGACCTGCGGATCATCTCGATGGTGGTCGACTCGGGCCGCTCGCTGGTGATCGCCTACAACAAGTGGGACCTGCTGGACGAGGAGCGCCGCCACTACCTGGAGCGCGAGATCGACCGGCAGCTGCACAACGCGCGCTGGGCGCCGCGGGTGAACATCTCCGCCAAGACCGGCCGGCACGTGGAGAAGCTGGTGCCGGGCATCGAGACGGCCCTGGCGGGCTGGGAGACGCGGGTCCCGACGTCGAAGCTGAACCAGTTCTTCGCCGATCTGGTGAACTCGCATCCGCACCCGGTGCGGGGCGGCAAGCAGCCGCGGGTGCTGTTCGCGACGCAGGCGGGGGTGCGGCCGCCGCGCTTCGTGCTGTTCACCTCCGGGTTCCTGGAGGAGGGCTACCGGCGCTTCATCGAGCGGCGGCTGCGCGAGGAGTTCGGCTTCGCCGGGACCCCGCTCGACATCACGATGAAGATCCGCGAGAAGCGCGGAAAGAACCGCAGGTAGCGAAATATTCGGCACGCGGCCCGGCCGGGGATCTTTCCCGGACGGGCCGCGGCATGTCAGGATGCTCCTACGGACGTCGAGTAAGTCTTCCATTACTCGGGGATCCGTGCCGGAACTTGGTGGACGTCCGGGGGGACCTGGGTCCCCCCGGACATCAGGGCGCGGTCGAGGGGTGCGACGTGAAGCTCTTGCTGCTCATCTCCGTTGCCGTCGCGTGCGTGGCGCTCAGCTTCGCCTGGCGGGAGCCGTGGATCGGCGGCGTCGGGCTGCTGATCGCCTTCGTGGCGATGTTCACCGACCGCGACGACGTGCGGACGGACGACGAGCGCGGGAGCTACGAGACCACCAAGGCGGTCCGCAACATGCGCAGCCGCGACCGCCACTAGCGTTCGTAGCGCCGCTCGCCCGCGACGGGCTGGTCGTGGCCGGGCTGCGGCTGCTGCGGCACGCGTCCGGTCTGGTTGTCGCGCGCGTAGCGGCCGTGCGCGATGGGCTGCGTGGCGGTCGCCCCGCCCGCGGCGCCGGCGCCGGCCCCGCCTGCCGTCCGCGCCGCCTCCCGCGCGCCGAGGACGGCGAACCGCCCGAGCGCGAGCGCGGCGAAGAACACGATGACCACGCCGAGCCCGGTGAAGCCGGCGAGCTGCTCGGCGACGATCTGGCCCCGGCCGGTGCCGAGCGGGGTGCCGATGCCCGTGACGTCCCACAGCCTGGCGAGCAGCGGGCCGACGGCGAACCAGGCGCCGCCGAGCACGGCCAGCCAGCCGCCGAACATCGCGACCGCGCGGTTGGCGCTGAAGAGCAGGATGAGCCCGCCGAGGACGGTCGCGGCCGCCGGGGCGATGCTCAGGACAAGTCTGTCGGTGGTGTAGACCCAGGTGTCGTCCGGTGCGAAGCCGAAGCCGAAATAGGGGCCGGCGAAGGGCAGCAGGCCGCCCCACAGCCCCAGCAGGATCAGCATGACGCCGCTGAGGACGCCCCGGGTGCGAGGTGCTCGCATGATCCCAGTCATGATCATTCCTCCTGACCGGGCGTGTCCGGATTCTGTTTGAGTCACCGTTTACCCGGTGCGGGGCGGCCCACACGGCTCTAAGACCCATACATGGCCAATAAGGGAGCATTTCCATGGAAAGCGGCATTGTGGTCGTCTACGCGCGGGAGGAGCCGCCGGACCGGTGGGACGCCGCCGTCTTCCTCGCCGGGCCCACGCCCCGCTCGCCCGGCGTCCCGTCCTGGCGGCCGGGCGCGGTCGCCGAGCTGCGCCGCCGGTGGCGGGCACCGGGGCGGCTCGCGGTGTTCGTCCCGGAGGACCGGCACGGCCGCTACCCCGACTACGGCGGGCAGGTGGAGTGGGAGGAGCGCTGCCTGCACCTGTCCGACGAGGTGCTCTTCTGGGTGCCGCGCGACCCGGCCACCATGCCCGCGCTCACCACGAACGTCGAATGGGGGATGTGGCACGACAGCGGCCGCGTGGTGTTCGGCGCGCCGCCTGAGGCGCCGGGGAACCGCTACCTGCTGCACTACGCCGCCAAGTTCGGGGTGCCCGCGGCGACGGACCTGGGCGGGACGGTGGCGGCGGCGCTCGACCGGATCGGCGCGGGCGCGCCCCGGGCCGGCGGCGAGCGCGAGGTGCCGCTGCTGCTGTGGCGCGACGAGGCGTTCCAGTCCTGGTACGCGGGGCAGCGGGGCGCGGGCAACGTGCTGCTCGGCGCGCGGGTGGTGTTCCGGTTCGGCGTGTGCTGGGGCCTGCACGTCCGGATGCGCGTCACCGCCGAGGACCGGGTGAAGGACAACGAGGTCGTCATCGGGCGCCCGGACGTCTCCGTCGTCGTCCTGTACCGGCGCGGCGCGACGCTCGACGAGACCGAGGTGGTGCTCGTCCGGGAGTTCCGCGGCCCCTGCGCGGCCGGGTTCGTCCACGAGGCGCCGGGCGGGTCCGGCGCGGGCGGGCCGGTGCGGACGGCGCTGGCCGAGGTCGCGGAGGAGACGGGGCTGGCGCTGGCACCGGAGCGGCTGCGCGCCCACGGGGCGCGGCAGGTGAACGCGACGCTGTCGGCGCACCGCGCGCACCTGTTCTCCGCCGAGGTGACCGCGGACGAGCTGGAGCGGCTCCGGGAGTCCGGCCCGCACGGGATCGCGGCGGACGGGGAGCGCACCTACGTGGAGGTCGCCACGTACGGGCGGCTCCGGCGGGAACCGCCGGTCGACTGGGCGAACCTCGGAATGATCACCGAGGCCCTGCTGGACGGCCGCTGACCGCAGATGCGAGCCATAAAAGGCGATACAGGCCGCATCATCCGGACGTATGGCGTCCTTCCCCTCGTATCTGCGGTTGGCTAAGCTGCGCCCGTGACCACGTTCAGGATCAGCGAGGCGGCGGCGCTGCTCGGCGTCAGCGCGGACACGGTCCGCCGCTGGGTGGACGGCGGGCGGCTCCCCGCCTCCCGGGACGAGCACGGCCACCGGCGCGTGCCGGGCGCCGAGCTGGCCGCCTTCGTGCGGGACCAGGCGCGCGGGGCCGCGCCGCCCGACCAGCCGGAGCGGTTCTCCTCGGCCCGCAACCGGTTGCGGGGGATCGTCACCGACGTCGTCCGGGACGGCGTGATGGCGCAGGTGGAGATCCAGGCGGGCCCGTTCCGGGTCGTGTCGCTGATGAGCCGCGAGGCCGCCGACGACCTCGGCCTCCGGGTCGGCGTGGTCGCCGAGGCGGTGGTGAAGTCGACCAACGTCGTGGTCGAGGTCGCGGAACCGGGAGCATCATGATCAAGAAGGCGCTGCCGGCCGCGGCCCTCCTGCTCGTGGCCCTGGCGGGCTGCGGGGACGTCGAGGAGGGCCCGTCCGGGACGGGCGGCGGCGGGAAGGGCGGCGGCGGAACGCTGACGGTCTTCGCGGCGGCCTCGCTGACCGAGGCGTTCACCGCGCTCGGCAAGGAGTTCGAGTCGGCGCACCGGGGCGCGACGGTGCGGTTCAACTTCGGCGGCAGTTCGACGCTCGCGCAGCAGATCACGCAGGGCGCGCCGGCGGACGTGTTCGCGTCCGCGAACCCGGCCACGATGAAGACGGTCACCGACGCCGGCGACGCCGCCGGGACGCCCCGGGTCTTCACCCGCAACCGCCTGGTCATCGCCGTCCCCGCGGACAACCCCGGCAAGGTGGCCGCGGTCGGCGACCTGGCGGAGCCGGGGCTGAAGGTCGTCCTGTGCGCCGTGCAGGTGCCGTGCGGGTCCGCCGCGAAGACCGCGCTCGGCGCCGCCGGGGTCGAGGTGCGGCCGGTGTCGCGGGAGAAGGACGTCAAGGCCGTCCTCACCAAGGTCGGGCTGGGCGAGGCCGACGCCGGGCTCGTCTACCGCACCGACGCCAGGGCCGCGGGCGGCAGGGTCCGGGCCATCGAGTTCGCGGAGGCGGCGAGGGCCGTCAACGACTACCCGATCGCCGAGGTCGCCGAGGCCCCGAACGCCGCCCTCGCCAAGGAGTTCATCGCGCTCGTGCTCGGGGAGCGGGGGCGGGCGGCACTGGCCGGGGCGGGCTTCGAGGCGCCGTGAGGCCGGTGGGGGAGGCCGACCGGCCGCCGGGCAGGCCGCCGTGGGTCCTGCTGCTGCCCGCGCTCGCCGGGCTGGCGTTCCTGGTGCTGCCGCTGCTCGGGCTGCTCGTCCGGGCGCCGTGGTCGACGCTCGGCACCCGGCTCGCCGAGCCCCAGGTGCTGGACGCGCTGCGCCTGTCGCTGCTCAGCGCCACCCTCGCCACCTGCCTGTGCGTGCTGCTCGGGGTCCCGCTGGCCTGGACGCTGGCCCGCGTCCGGTTCCCCGGCGTCCGGCTCGTCCGGGCGCTGGTGACGGTCCCGCTGGTGCTGCCGCCGGTCGTCGGCGGCGTCGCGCTGCTGCTCGTCCTCGGGCGGCGCGGGCTGGTCGGCGGCTGGCTGGACGAGGCGTTCGGGATCACGTTCCCGTTCACCACCGCGGGCGTCGTGCTGGCCGAGACGTTCGTCGCGATGCCGTTCCTGGTGATCAGCGTGGAGGGCGCGCTGCGCGCCGCCGACCTGCGCTACGAGGAGGCCGCCGCCACGCTCGGCGCCGGCCGCTGGACGGTGTTCCGCCGGGTCACCCTGCCGCTCGTCGCGCCCGGCGTGGCGGCGGGCGCGGTGCTGTGCTGGGCGCGGGCGCTGGGGGAGTTCGGCGCGACGATCACCTTCGCGGGCAACTTCCCGGGCCGGACGCAGACGATGCCGCTCGCGGTCTACCTGGCGCTGGAGACCGACCCGCAGGCCGCGATCGTGCTCAGCCTCGTCCTGCTGGCGGTGTCGGTGATCGTCCTGGCGGCGCTGCGGGACCGCTGGGTGGGGAGCGCCACATGAGCGAAGCGGACCGGGGGGTGCGGGGGGCCGTCCCCCCTCGGCGGGCGGCGGCGGGGCTGGACGCGCGGCTCGTGGTGCGCCGGGCGGCGTTCGACCTCGACCTGCCGCTCGCCGCCGCGCCGGGCGAGGTCGTGGCGCTGCTCGGCCCGAACGGCGCCGGGAAGAGCACCGCGCTGCGCGCGCTGGCCGGGCTCGTCCCGATGGCGGACGGCCACGTCCGCGTGGACGGCGAGGACCTGCGCCCGCTGCCCCCGGACCGCCGCCGCATCGGCATGGTCTTCCAGGACTACCTGCTGTTCCCGCACCTCAGCGTGCTGGAGAACGTCGCGTTCGGGCCGCGCTGCCGGGGCCTGACCCGCCGCGCCGCGCGCCGCGCCGCCGCCGGCTGGCTGGAGCGGGTGGGGCTGGCTGAGTACGCCCAGGCGCGCCCGCGCACGCTGTCGGGCGGGCAGGCGCAGCGGGTCGCGCTCGCCCGCGCGCTGGCCGTCGACCCGGGCCTGCTCCTGCTGGACGAGCCGCTCGCCGCCCTGGACGCCCACACGCGGCTGGAGATCCGGGCCGCGCTGCGCCGCCACCTGGCGGGGTTCGCGGGCGCGGCGGTGCTCGTCACCCACGACCCGCTGGACGCGATGGTGCTGGCCGACCGCATCGCGGTGGTCGAGGACGGGCGGCTCGTCCAGGAGGGCGCGCCCGCGGACGTCGCGCGCCGTCCCCGCACCGACTACGTGGCCCGGCTCGTCGGGCTGAACCTGTACCGGGGGCGGGCCGAGGGCGGGACCGTCGCGATCGGCGACGGCGGCGCCACCCTGGACACGGTGGACTCACCCGGCGGTGAGGTCTTCGTCGCCTTCGCGCCGTCCGCGGTGGCGCTGTACCGGACGCGCCCGGACGGCAGCCCCCGCAACCTGTGGCGCGCCCGCGTGGCCGCGGTCGAACGGCACGGGGACCGGGTCAGGGTGCGCCTGTCCGGGCCGCCTTTCGACGCCGTCGCGGACGTGACTCCGGCCGCCGTCGCGGAACTCGAATTGTCGGAGGGCACCGCGGTGTGGGCCGCCGTCAAGGCCACCGAGACCCACGTTTACCCAGCTTGAGGCGGCCCGCGCGGAGGTTCGGCGAGGTGGCGGGCATCACGCCCGGTTCCGCGTGAGAACAATCACAAAGCGGGCATAGCCCCAGAAAAGCGGACGGGATTGGTCCAGACCAAATGGCAAAAACGTCGGGTCTTGTTCATCATGCAAAGATCCTGCGAACAGCTGAAGGAGTAGCCCGTGTCCATCCAGGTCCCCGGCCTCGACCAGGCCCCAACCGGCCACACCGAACTGATTGAGTGGGTGCGCGGGATCGCCGAGCTGACCAGGCCGGACCGCGTCGAGTGGTGCGACGGTTCGGACGAGGAGTGGGAGCGGCTCACCGGCCTCCTCGTCGACCAGGGCACGCTGACCCGCCTCGACCCGGCCAAACGGCCGAACAGCTTCCACGCCGCGTCCGACCCCACCGATGTCGCCCGCGTCGAGGACCGCACGTTCATCTGCTCCGAGAAGCAGGAGGACGCCGGTCCCACCAACAACTGGATCGCGCCCGCCGAGATGAAGGAGACCCTGAACGGGCTCTTCGAGGGCTGCATGAAGGGCCGCACCATGTACGTGGTGCCCTTCTGCATGGGCCCGCTCGGCGGCACCATCTCCCAGCTCGGCGTCGAGATCACCGACTCCGCCTACGTCGCCGTCTCGATGAAGGTCATGACGCGGATGGGCGCGGGCGCGCTGCGGCTCATCGAGGAGCGCGGCTCCTTCGTCAAGGCCGTCCACTCGGTCGGCGCGCCGCTGGAGCCCGGCCAGGCGGACGTCAAGTGGCCCTGCAGCTCCACCAAGTACATCACCCACTTCCCCGAGACCCGGGAGATCTGGTCGTACGGGTCCGGCTACGGCGGCAACGCCCTGCTGGGCAAGAAGTGCTACGCGCTGCGCATCGCCTCCACGATGGCCCGCGACGAGGGCTGGATGGCCGAGCACATGCTCGTCCTGAAGCTGACCCCGCCCGCCGGCGAGACCCGCTACGTCGCCGCCGCGTTCCCGTCGGCGTGCGGCAAGACCAACCTCGCCATGCTGGAGCCGACCATCCCGGGCTGGAAGGTCGAGACCATCGGCGACGACATCGCCTGGATGCGGTTCGGCGACGACGGCCGGCTCTACGCGATCAACCCGGAGGCCGGGTTCTTCGGCGTCGCGCCCGGCACCGGCGAGAGCACCAACGCCAACGCCGTGAAGACCCTGTGGGGCAACAGCATCTTCACCAACGTCGCGCTCACCGACGACGGCGACGTGTGGTGGGAGGGCCTCACCGACGAGCCGCCCGCGCACCTGACCGACTGGAAGGGCAACGACTGGACGCCGGAGTCCGAGACCCCGGCCGCCCACCCGAACGCCCGCTTCACCACCCCGGCCGGGCAGTGCCCGATCATCGCCGACGAGTGGGAGGACCCGAAGGGCGTCCCGATCTCGGCGATCCTGTTCGGCGGCCGCCGCGCCTCCGCCGTCCCGCTCGTCACCGAGTCCTTCGACTGGCAGCAGGGCGTGTTCCTCGGCGCCAACATCGCGTCCGAGAAGACCGCCGCCGCCGAGGGCGCCGTCGGCGAGTTGCGCCGCGACCCGTTCGCGATGCTGCCGTTCTGCGGCTACAACATGGGCGACTACTTCGGCCACTGGCTCGACATCGGCAAGGCCACCGACCCGGAGAAGCTGCCCCGCATCTACTACGTCAACTGGTTCCGCAAGAACGCCGACGGCAAGTTCATCTGGCCGGGCTTCGGCGAGAACAGCCGCGTGCTGAAGTGGATCGTCGAGCGGCTCAACGGCAAGGCCGACGCCGCCAAGTCCCCGATCGGCCACCTGCCGACCAGGGAGGCGCTCGACACCGACGGCCTCACCATCGGCGACGCCGACCTGGAGACGCTCCTGACGGTCGACACCGAGGTGTGGAAGCAGGAGGCCGCGCTCGTACCGGAGTTCTTCGAGAAGTTCGGCGACCACCTGCCGCAGCCGCTGTGGGACGAGTACAACGACCTGGTGCGCCGCCTGGAGCACTGACCCGCAGGACGCCGCACGCGTGACACCCGGGCCGGTCGCGGACTTTACGCAGTCCGCGACCGGCCTTGGCGCTGTTCGGACCGCGCACGGGCTAGCACTGGGAGAAGTTCCGACCCGGGAGGCCCCGCATGTTCGACCTCATGACGCGCCACTGGTGGGTGCTGGCGGTGCGCGGCGCGTTCGCGATCCTGTTCGGCATCGTCGCGCTGGCCTGGCCCGGCATCACCGTGTTCGCGCTGGTGCTGCTGTTCGGCGCGTACGCGCTGGCGGACGGCGTCGTCGCGGTGGCGCAGGCGTTCCGCGGCACCACCGGCGGCCCGCGCGGCCTGCTGGCGGTGTCCGGGGTCGCCGGGATCGTGCTCGGCATCGTGGCGCTGGTGTGGCCGGGCATCACCGCGTTCGTGCTGCTGATGCTGATCGCCGCGTGGGCGGTCGCGACCGGCCTGCTGGAGATCATCGTCGCGGTGGCGCTGCGCCGGGAACTGCGCGGCGAATGGGCGTACGTGCTGACCGGGGCGATCTCGCTGCTGTTCGGCATCCTGCTGTTCGCCTGGCCGGTCTCCGGGGCGATCGCCGTGGTCTGGCTGATCGGGCTCCTGGCGATCATGTCCGGCGCCGCCATGCTCGGCGCCGCGTTCCGGCTCCGGCGGCTCGGCCGGACCGCCGCGCGGACGGGCGGGGCGCGCGCGCCCCATCCGCGCTGACCGCGCGCCGGCCGCCGCGCCGCCGGCCGGGAACCTGAACCTCGGTTGAGGTCGCATAGGATGCGGGCCATGACGCGGCTGGAGCACCGAGTGCACGAACTGACCGTCGGGCAGCTCGCCGAGCGGAGCGGCGTGGCAGTCTCGGCGCTGCACTTCTACGAGTCCAAGGGCCTGATCAGCAGCCGCCGGACGGCCGGCAACCAGCGCCGGTTCAGCCGCGACGCCCTCCGCCGGGTCTCGTTCATCAAGGTGTCGCAGCGCGTCGGGATCCCGCTCGGCGACATCCGCGACGCGCTCGCCACCCTCCCCGAGGAGCGCACCCCGACCGTCGCCGACTGGGCGCGGCTCTCCGAGCGGTGGCGCGGCGAGCTCGACACCCGCATCCGCCAGCTCGAACGGCTCCGCGACGACCTCACCGACTGCATCGGCTGCGGCTGCCTGTCGCTGAAGAAGTGCGCCCTCGCCAACCCCTACGACCGGCTCGGCGACGAGGGCCCGGGGCCGCGCCGGCTGCTCGCCGGGCAGGCGGCCCCCGCCCCCGACGCCCCCGCCCCCGACACGCCTTCGGACGCCCCCGCCGCGCCCTCGGACGCGGCGGAGTGCGCGCCGGACGGGCCGCCCCCGGAGTGCGCGGCGCCCTGCGTCCCCGAGAGCGTCCCGGGGAGCGGCCCGGCCGCCGGCTAGCGGCGGCGCTGCGCGCGGACGTGCGGGTCGAAGCGGCGCGGCGCCGGCTCGCGGCCGGCCGGCTGGGTCGGCGCCGGGCGCGCCGCGACCGGCTCGATCGGCAGCTCCACCGCCTCGTCGCCCAGCGTGAACCGCTCGCCGTGGTGCCACAGCGGCAGGCCCGGGCCGTCCAGCAGCTCGTAGCGGGCCTCCTCCGCGGTCACCCCGACCTTGACCAGGTTGCCGCGGTAGCGCATCCGGAACGTCAGCCGGCTGATCCCGCCCGGCAGCCGCGGCGCGAACTTCAGCTCGCCCTTGCCGGCCCGCATCCCGCCGAACCCGGCGACGAGCCCGCTCCACGCCCCCGCCATCGACGCGATGTGCAGCCCGTCGCGGGTGTTGCGGTTCAGGTCGTGCAGGTCCATCAGGGCGGTCTCGCCGAGGTAGTCGTGCGCCAGCTCCAGCTGCCCGACCTCGGCCGCGACGACCGCCTGCGTCTGCGCCGACAGCGAGGAGTCGCGGACGGTCAGCCCCTCGTAGTAGGCGAAGTCGCGCTCCTTCTGCTCGGCGGTGAACGCCTCGCCGCACAGGTGCAGGGCGAGCACGAGGTCGGCCTGCTTGACGACCTGCTTGCGGTACAGGTCGAAGTACGGGTAGTTCAGCAGCAGCGGGTAGTGGTCGGGCTTGGTGGACGCGAAGTCCCACCGGGCGTGGTTGGTGAAGCTCTCGCTCTGCGGGTGGACGCCGAGCCGGTCGTCGTAGGGGATCAGCATGGCCGCCGCCGCGTCCCGCCACGACGCGGCCTCCTCGGCGTTCACGCCGAGCCGGTCGGCCACGTCCGGATGGCGCATCGCCATCTCGGCGGCCTCCTGGAGGTTCCGGCGCGCCATCAGGTTGGTGTAGACGTTGTTGTCGACGACCGCGCTGTACTCGTCCGGGCCGGTGACGCCGTCGATGCGGAACACGCCGCCGACGTCGTGGTGGCCGAGGCTGCGCCACAGCCGCGCCGTCTGCACCAGGATGTCGAGGCCGACCTCCCGCTCGAACTGCTCGTCGCGCGTCGCGTCCACGTACCGGACGATGGCGTCGGAGATATCGGCGTTGATATGGAACGCCGCCGTCCCCGCGGGCCAGTAGCCCGAGCACTCCTGGCCGCGGATCGTCCGCCACGGGAACGTCGCGCCGTGCAGGCCGAGCTGCCGGGCGCGCTCGCAGGCCAGCGGCAGCGTCATGTGCCGCCAGGCGAGCGCGTCCGCCGCCGCGCCGGCGGACGTGTAGGTCAGCACGGGCAGCACGAACGTCTCGGTGTCCCAGAACGCGTGGCCGTCGTAGCCGGGGCCCGTCAGCCCCTTGGCCGGGATCATGCGGCGCTCCGCGCGCGCGCCCGCCTGGAGGATGTGGAACAGCCCGAACCGGACCGCCTGCTGGATCTCCGCGTCGCCCTCGACCTCGACGTCCGCGCCCTCCCAGAACTCGTCGAGGTAGGCGCGCTGCTCGGCGAGCAGGCCCTCCCAGCCGGTCTGCCGCGCGCCCGCCAGCGCCCCGACCACCTGGTCGTGCAGCGCGGGCCGGGACCGGCGGCTCGACCAGCCGTAGGCGATGTACTTGACGATGCGCAGCTTCTGGCCCGGCTCCAGCCGGGTCGCGACCGTCAGCCGGCCCACGTCGGGCGCGCTCTCGGTCTCCACCCGCATCGACTCCGGGCCCTCGATGTCGTGCGACATGCCGGCGCCCATCCGCAGCCCGCTGCGCCGCGTCCGGTGCAGCAGCAGCACCTTCGTGCCGTTGGCGAAGTGCTCCTCGCTGACGAGGGGGCTGTCCAGGATCGCCGAGGAGCGCGGGTCCTTGCCGCCGCCGGGCAGCGCCTCGTTGGCCACCAGCTCCGACTGGGCGACCACCCGGACCGAGCCGTCCACCGGCTCGACCTCGTAGCAGATCGCCGCGATCGCCCGCTGCGTCAGCGACACCAGCCGCACCGAGGTGACCCTGATCGTCTTGTCGGCGGGGGACGTCCACTCCACCTGCCGGGTCAGCGTGCCCTCGCGCATGTCCAGCACCCGCTCGTGGTGGTGGACGCGGCCGTAGCGGACGTCGAGCGGCTCGTCGTCCACCAGCAGCCGGATCACCTTGCCGTTGGTGACGTTGATGACCGTCTGCCCCGACTCCGGATACCCGTAGGCGGTCTCGGCGTGCGGCAGCGGGCGCTGCTCGTAGAACGAGTTCAGGTACGTGCCCGGCAGCCCGTGCGGCTCGCCCTCGTCGAGGTTGGCGCGCATGCCGAGATGGCCGTTGGACAGCGCGAACACCGACTCGCCCTGGGCGAGCCGGTCCAGCCGGAGCTCCGGTTCGCGCACGCACCACGGCTCCACCATGAACACCGGCCGGTCGGCGGCGCTCTGCCCCTTCAGCTCCGTCACTCGCCCTCCAGCAGCTCGGAGAGGTCGTCGACCACCACGTCGGCGCCGTGCTCGGCCAGCGCCTTCCCGTGCGCGTCGCCCACCCGGTTGACTCCCACGACGTAGGCGAACCCGCCGGCCCGGCCCGCCTGGACGCCCGCGAGCGCGTCCTCGAACACCACCGCCCGGTCCGCCGCGACGCCCAGCTCCCGCGCGCCCTCCAGGAACATGTCCGGGGCCGGCTTGCCGGGCAGGTGCCGCTCGGCGGCGACGACGCCGTCCACCCGCGCGTCGAACAGGCCGGCGATGCCGACCGTCGCCAGCACCTGGACGGTGTTGGCGCTCGACGACACCACCGCCGTCCTCAGCCCGGCCGCGCGCGCCGCGCGGACGTAGTCGATCGACCCGTCGAACGTCTCGACGCCCTTCTCCTCGATGAGCTTCAGCACCAGCGCGTTCTTGCGGTTGCCGAGGCCGCGGACCGTCTCCTTCTCCGGCGGGTCGCCGGGATCGCCCTCCGGGAGGGTGATGCCCCGCGACTCCAGGAACGAACGCGTCCCGTCCTCGCGCTTCTTGCCGTCGACGTAGCGGCCGTAGTCGTGCACGGGGTCGAACTCGGTGAACGGCTCGCCCGTCCGTTCGGAACGTTCCCGCAAGTACCCGTCGAACATCTCCTTCCACGCCGCCGCGTGGACGGACGCCGTCCGGGTCAGCACCCCGTCGAGATCGAAGAGACACGCCGTCGCCTCGTCCGGCAGTCCCAGCATCCGCACCCCCTGGAATGTCACCATCGAAGTGAAGGTTGACGATGATCAGTACCGCGCGACCCGTTCCCGCGCCGAGCCCGGGCACACCGGCCCGGCACTCGAACAGAGGGATCATGCCCCGCGTACAACCCCTTGGTCAGGGTCGCACACGAGGAGGAGTGAGCCAATGCAGAAGGCGCGAATCGGGGTCACCGGCCTGGCGGTGATGGGCCGGAACCTGGCCCGCAACCTCGCCCGGCACGGGCACGCCGTCGCCGTCCACAACCGCACGCCGAGCCGGACGAAGGCGCTCGTCGAGGAGTTCGGCGACGAGGGGGTGTTCCTGCCGGCCGACACGCCGGAGCGGTTCGTCGCGTCGCTGGAGCGGCCCCGGCGGCTGGTGATCATGGTGAAGGCGGGCGCCCCGACCGACGCGGTCATCGACGAGTTCGCGCCGCTGCTGGAGCCCGGCGACATGATCGTGGACGGCGGCAACGCCAACTTCCTCGACACGCGCCGCCGCGAGGCCGCCCTCCGCGAGCGCGGCCTGCACTTCGTCGGCACCGGGATCTCCGGCGGCGAGGAGGGCGCGCTGCACGGCCCGAGCATCATGCCGGGCGGCTCCGCCGAGTCCTACGCCGCCCTCGGCCCCCTGCTGGAGGACATCTCCGCCAAGGTGGACGGCACGCCCTGCTGCACCCACGTCGGCCCCGACGGCGCCGGGCACTTCGTGAAGATGGTGCACAACGGCATCGAGTACGCCGACATGCAGCTGATCGCCGAGTCCTACGACCTGCTCCGGCACGCCGCCGGGCTCGCGCCCGCCGAGATCGCCGAGGTCTTCCGCACCTGGAACGCCGGCCGCCTCGACTCCTACCTCATCGAGATCACCGCCGAGGTCCTCGCGCACACCGACGCGGCCACCGGCCGCCCGTTCGTCGACGTCGTGCTGGACCAGGCCGAGCAGAAGGGCACCGGCCGCTGGACGGTCCAGACGGCGCTCGACCTCGGCGTCCCGGTCGGCGGCATCGCCGAGGCCGTGTTCGCCCGCTCCGTCTCCGGCCACGCCGCGCTGCGCGAGGCCGCCCAGGGCCTGCCGGGCCCGTCCCGGACCGCCGCCGCGGGCGCCGGCTTCGCCGACGCCGTCGAGAAGGCGCTCTACGCGTCCAAGATCGTCGCGTACGCGCAGGGCTTCCACGAGATCCAGGCGGGCAGCGCCGAGTACGGCTGGGACATCGACCTCGGCGCGATGGCCACCATCTGGCGCGGCGGCTGCATCATCCGGGCCGAGTTCCTGGACCGCATCCGCGCCGCCTACGAGGCCGACCCGCACACGCCGACGCTGCTCACCGACGACCACTTCGCCGCGGCCGTCGGCGACGCGCAGGACGCCTGGCGCGACGTCGTCGCCACCGCCGCCCGCCTCGGCGTCCCCGCGCCCGGCTTCTCCACCGCGCTGGCCTACTACGACTCGCTGCGCGCCGACCGCCTGCCGGCCGCGCTCACCCAGGGCCAGCGCGACTTCTTCGGCGCCCACACCTACCGCCGCGTCGACCGCGACGGCTCCTTCCACACCCTCTGGGGCGGCGACCGCACCGAGACCCCCGCCTGACCGCCACCAGCCGGCTCGCGCGCCCGGCCCGGCGCGCGAGCCGCCCTAGGCTTGCGGGATGCGGGTACCGAGCGACGCGGAGATCCGGGCGCTGCACGAGCGGCACGCGCCGGGGCGGGAGGCGTTCGAGCTCGTCTGGACGCACTGCGCGATCGTGTGCGAGATCGCCGAGCGGATCATGGCGGGCGGCCGGTTCGGCGTCGACGCGGACCTGGTGCGCGCCGGGTGCCTGCTGCACGACATCGGGGTGTACCGGCTCTACGACGCCGCAGGGGGGATCGACGTCAAGGGGTACGTCCGGCACGGGGTGCTCGGGCACGAGCTGCTGCGCGACGAGGGCCACCCCGAGGCGATCCGCCGGTTCTGCTCCCGCCACACCGGCATGGGGCTGACCCGCGACGACATCCGGCGGCAGGGGCTCCCGCTGCCCGCGGGCGACTACGTCGCCGAGACCGGCGAGGAGCGGCTGGTGATGTACGCCGACAAGTTCCACAGCAAGACCAATCCGCCGGTCTTCGTGTCGGCCGGCACCTACGCCGTCCATGTGCGGCGGTTCGGCGCGGGCAAGGCGGAGGCCTTCCAGGAGATGCGCGCGCTGTACAGCGAACCCGATCTCAAGCCCCTCGCGGCCGCGTACGGCCACGCGCTGGTGTGAGCGCGGGGCGCCCACCGGCACGGGCAGTGGGTGATCGGGGGCAGGATGGAGGGGTGAGCCTTATCGATGAGCTTCCCTCCGGAAACGAGACCGACGCCGATTCGCTGTTCGAGGCCTTCGAGCGGTGGGTGTCGGGGCGCGGGATCACCTTGTATCCGGCGCAGGAGGAGGCGCTCATCGAGGTGGTGTCCGGCGCGAACGTGATCCTGTCGACCCCGACCGGGTCGGGCAAGAGCCTGGTCGCGGCGGGGGCGCTGTTCGCGGCGCTCGGCAAGGAGCAGGTCGGGTTCTACACCGCGCCGATCAAGGCGCTGGTCTCGGAGAAGTTCTTCGACCTGTGCGAGATGTTCGGCCGCGAGAACGTCGGGATGATGACCGGCGACGCCAGCGTCAACGCGGACGCGCCGA
Organism: Actinomadura sp. NAK00032; assembly: GCF_013364275.1. Classification (NCBI taxonomy): domain Bacteria; kingdom Bacillati; phylum Actinomycetota; class Actinomycetes; order Streptosporangiales; family Thermomonosporaceae; genus Actinomadura; species Actinomadura sp. NAK00032. Next base: position 3,536,681 of record NZ_CP054932.1, read on the forward strand.
TCGTGTGCTGCACGGCGGAGGTGCTGGCCAACATCGCGCTGCGGGACGGCGCCGACGCCGACATCGGCGTGGTGGTGATGGACGAGTTCCACTTCTACGCCGAGCCCGAGCGGGGCTGGGCGTGGCAGATCCCGCTGCTGGAGCTGCCGCAGGCGCAGTTCCTGCTGATGTCGGCGACGCTCGGCGACGTCGCGTTCTTCCAGAAGGACCTCACCCGGCGGACGGGCCGGCCGACGGCGCTGGTGACCTCGGCGGAGCGGCCCGTCCCGCTGATCTACGACTACCGGGTGACGCCGCTGCACGAGACGATCGAGGAGCTGCTGGCCGAGCAGAAGGCGCCGATCTACCTGGTGCACTTCACGCAGGCGGCGGCGATCGAGCGGGCGCAGGCGCTGATGAGCATCAACGTGTCCACCAAGGCCGAGAAGGCGCGCATCGCCGAGCTGATCGGCAACTTCCGGTTCACCACCAAGTTCGGGCGGAACCTGTCGCGGTTCGTCCGGCACGGGATCGGGGTGCACCACGCCGGGATGCTGCCGAAGTACCGCCGGCTGGTGGAGCGGCTCGCGCAGGCCGGGCTGCTGAAGGTCATCTGCGGCACCGACACCCTCGGCGTCGGGGTGAACGTCCCGATCCGGACCGTGGTGTTCACCGCGCTGAGCAAGTACGACGGGCACCGGGTGCGGCGGCTGCGGGCGCGGGAGTTCCACCAGATCGCCGGGCGGGCGGGCCGCGCCGGGTTCGACACGGTCGGGTTCGTCGTCGCGCAGGCGCCCGAGCACGTCGTCGAGAACGAGAAGGCCCTCGCCAAGGCGGGCGACGACCCGAAGAAGCGGCGCAAGGTGCAGCGCAAGAAGCCGCCCGAGGGGTTCGTCGGCTGGGACGAGGACGTCTTCGCCAAGCTGCAGGAGGCCGAGCCGGAGATGCTCCGGTCCCGGTTCCAGGTCAGCCACGCGATGCTGCTGTCGGTGATCGCGCGGCCGGGCAACGCGTTCCAGGCGATGAAGCGGCTGCTGACCGACAACCACGAGGAGCCGGCGGCGCGCCGCCGGCACATCTCGCGGGCCATCGCGATCTACCGGTCGCTGCTGGCGGGCGGGGTCGTGGAGGTGCTGCCCGAGCCCGACGAGCTCGGCCGGTACGCGCGCGTCACCGTGGACCTCCAGGAGGACTTCGCGCTCAACCAGGCGCTGTCGACGTTCGCGCTGGCCGCGTTCGAGGTGCTCGACCCGGCGTCGCCGTCCTACGCCCTGGACGTCCTGTCGGTGATCGAGGCGACGCTGGACGACCCCCGGCAGATCCTCGCGGCGCAGGTCAACAAGGCGCGGGGCGAGGCCGTCCAGGAGATGAAGGCCGAGGGCATCGAGTACGAGGAGCGGATGGAGCTGCTCCAGGACGTCGACCACCCGAAGCCGCTGGAGGACGAGCTCGACGCCGCCTACGAGATCTACCGGGCCGGGCACCCGTGGGTCGGCGACCATCCGCTGCGCCCGAAGTCGGTCGTCCGCGACATGTACGAGCGCGCGATGACGTTCACCGAGTACATCGGGTTCTACGAGCTGGCGCGGGCCGAGGGCCTGGTGCTGCGGTACCTGTCGGGGGCGTACAAGGCGCTGCAGCAGACCGTCCCGGAGTCGATCAAGAGCGATGACCTGATCGACCTGATCGAGTGGCTCGGCGAGCTGGTCCGGCAGGTCGACTCCAGCCTGCTGGACGAGTGGGAGCAGCTCGCGAACCCCGCCGACGAGGGCGACCTGGAGCAGCCGATCGAGGAGCGCGTCACGAAGGTGACCGCGAACGCGCGGGCGTTCCGGGTGCTGGTGCGCAACGCGCTGTTCCGGCGGGTGGAGCTGGCGGCGCTGGAGCGCTACGGCGAGCTCGGCGACCTCGACCCCGACTTCGGCGCGGCCGCGTGGGCCGAGGCCATGGACGGCTACTTCGCCGAGCACGACGAGCTGCTCACCGGCGCCGACGCGCGCGGGCCGAAGCTGCTGCGGATCGAGGAGGTGCCGGAGGACGCGCTGTGGCGGGTCCGGCAGGTGTTCGACGACCCGGAGGGGCATCACGACTGGGGCGTCAGCGCCGAGGTCGACCTCGCGGGCTCCGACCAGGAGGGCGAGGCCGTGATCCGGGTGACCGGCGTCGACCGGATGTAGGGGAGGCAGCGGATGGTGCGGGTGGCGGTGGCGCAGTTCGCGCCCGGCGTCAACAAGGACGAGAACCTCGCGGCGATCGGCGGGCTCGCCGCCGAGGCCGCCGGGCACGGCGCGAAGGTCGTGGTGTTCCCCGAGTTCGCCATGTTCACGGCGCCGAAACTGGACGACCGGTTCGTCGACTCGGCCGAGCCCCTCGACGGCCCGTTCGTCGCCGGGCTCGGTGAGCTGGCCCGGCGGCACGGCGTCCACCTGGTCGCGGGCGTCAACGAGCGGCTGGACGCCCCGGACCGTCCTCCAGCCCCCGCCCACCGCCGTTCAGCGGACGAGCTCCGCTCGGCGTCACGCATCTCCAACACGCTCGTGGCCATCGGCCCCGGCGGGGGAATCGTGGCCGAGTACCGCAAGCTGCACCTGTACGACGCGTTCGGGTACCAGGAGTCGGCGCTGGTCCGGCCGGGCGACATCGGCGAGCCGGAGACCTTCACCGTGGACGGCGTCACGTTCGGCATGCAGACCTGCTACGACGTCCGGTTCCCGGAGGTGACGCGGCGGATCGTGGACGCGGGCGCCGACGTCCTGGCGCTGCCGGCCGACTGGGTGCCGGGGCCGCTGAAGGAGGACCACTGGCGGACGCTGGTCCGGGCCCGCGCGATCGAGAACACCGTCTACGTCGCCGCCGCCGGCCAGTGCGCCCCGACGGGCGCCGGCAACAGCATGATCGTCGACCCGATGGGCGTGGTCGCGGCCGGGCTGGGGGAGGACCCGGGCACCGTGTCCGGCGAGGTCTCGGCGGAGCGGATCGCCGCCGTCCGGGCCAAGAACCCGGCTCTCGCCCTGCGCCGCTTCACCGTCGTCCAGACCGGCTAGCCCCGCCCTTTCTTCACCGGACGACCATGTGCGGGGCTGGAGTGTGTATCAAGCCGGCAACGGTCGGGGCGATTCTCCGTGTCCGGACGACCGCCCAGCGTGACCATCGTTGGGTGCGCCTCTCCTCCAGCCTCCCGCCCGCCGGGTTCACCCGGGGCGAGCCGAGCCCGCCCGTGCGGCGCCGGATGCTCCGGACGCCGTGGCTGCCCGTCGCCGTCGCCGCGCTCGCCCTCGGGGCGGGCTTCTTCGCGGTCGGCTCGGGGGCGGGGCCGGCGTCGCCGGCCCGCACGGTCGTGCCGGACGCCGCCACCCGGCCGCCGTCCACGCGCCCGCCGTCCACGCGCCCGGCCGTGGTGCTCCCGCCGGTGCCGGAGCCCAGCCCGCCGAGCAAGGCGGCCACCGCGCGGGAGCGCGGGAAGCGGGCTCCGGGCCGGGCCGTCCCGAAGCGGCCGCGCCCCCGCTCGGCCGTCCCGCGCCCCGCGCCCCGCAAGGCGCGCCCCCACCCGCCCGCGCGGCACCCGAAGCACAAGGCGCGCAAGCCGCGGACCGCGCGCCCGGCCACGCCGTCCTGGGTCACCTCCGAGTGCCGCCGGCGGTTTCCCGGCGACCCGCGCCGCAGGGCCGCCTGCGTCGCCGCCCTCTCCGGCCCGTTCGGGCGCTGATCAGGCGGCCCGGGCGGTGAGCGCCCGCTCGACGCCGGCGCGCAGCTCGCCGACGTCCACGCCCGCCTCGCCGACCAGCCGCGCGGCCGTGAACTCCTTGTCGTGCAGCACGCCGAGCAGGATGTGCCCGCTCCCGATGCGCCGCTGCTTGAGCCGGATCGCGTGCCGCAGGCTCAGCTCCAGCGACTTCTTGGCCCGCGGGGTGAACCTGAGGTGCCCCTTGTCACCGCGCCGGCCCTCGGCGGGCGAGTCCAGCGCGCCCTCGCCGAAGCTCGCCTCCGTCGCCGCGCGGACGGCGTCCAGGTCGATGCCGATGCTCTTCAGCGCGTCGGCGTCCAGCGGTGTGCGGCCCATCCCGGCGAGGCGGGCGCGCAGGCTCTCGGCCGTGAGCCCGTGCCCGGCCAGCAGCGACGCCATGGCGTCGCCGCCGTCGGCGATCGCCAGCAGCAGGTGCTCGGTGCCGATGAAGGGCGCGCCGAGGGCCCGTGCCTGCACCTGGGCGCCCGTGACCGCCGCCCGCGCGCCGTCGGTGAAACGCTCGAACATCCCTCACTGCTCCTTCTGTGTCGTGTCGAGGGGCGACGACCCCCCGCGGCCCCCGCCCGGCTTCGCCGGGAAGGGAAGGCGGCGGCCGCCGCCGTGCTTCTTGTGGACGGCCTGCCGGCTCACGCCGAGGCAGACCGCGATGTCCTGCCAGGACCAGCCCTGGTCGCGGGCGCTGGCGACCTGCAGCGCCTCCAGCCGCTCGGCCAGCTCGCGCAGCGCCCGCACGGCCCGCAGCCCCACCGCCGGGTCCCGGCTGCTCGCCTCCTGGGCGAGTGTCACTCCATCGCTCATGGCGTCAATCTAGGTTGACATCGGGGTGCATGTCAACCGATGTTGACGCGCTTGGGGGGTTCAGCGGACGGTCAGCAGCGTGGTCAGCAGGTCGTCCAGGCTGACCAGGCCCGCGATGCCGCCGTCCGGGTCGACGGCCAGGCCGAGGTGGCTGTGGTGGGACTTCAGGATCGCCACGGCCTCGCCGACCGGCGTCCCGACCGGCATCGCCGGGACCGGGTGCGCCAGCCGCCCGGCCGGCGTCGCGGCGCCCCGCGCACGGGCCAGGTAGGCGTCGCGGACGTGCACCATGCGGGCGGCGCCCGGCCGGCCGGTGCCGCGCAGCATGAGGCGCGTGTGGCCGCTGCGGGCGGCGGCGTCCACGACCTCCTGCGGGGACGCGGCCGCCGGCACCGACACGATCTCCGACACCGGCACGACGAGCCCGGCCAGCGGGGCGCGCGGCGCGTCCAGCGCGGTCGTGAGCAGGGTCAGCTCGCCCTCCTCGATCAGCCCGAGCCGCCGCGACTCCTCGGCGATGCTGCGCAGCTGCTCCGGCGTGCGCGACACCTCCCGCGAGTCGGCGGGCCGGACGCCCACCGCGCGCAGCAGCAGGTTCGTCGCGCCGTTCAGCGCCGCCAGCAGCGGCCGCGCGACGGTCGCGAACGCGCGGAACGGCAGGGCCAGCACGGTCGCGGAGCGCTCCGGGTCGGCGATCGCCCACGACTTCGGCGCCATCTCGCCGACGACCATGTGCAGGAACGTCACCAGCGCCAGGGCCAGCACGAACGCGACCGCGTGCGCGGCGCCCTCCGGCAGCCCGGCGGAGTGGAACAGCGGGGTGAGCGCCCCCGCGAACACCGGCTCGGACACCAGGCCGAGGCCGAGCGAGCACATCGTGATGCCGAGCTGCGCGCCGGCGAGCGTCAGCGACAGCTCGTCGATCCCGGCGACCGCCGCGCCCGCCGCCCGCCCGCCGCGCGCGGCGGCCCGCTCCAGCCGCGGCCGCCGCGCCGCCACCAGCGCGAACTCGGTGGCGACGAAGAAGCCGTTGGCGGCCAGCAGCGCCAGCGTGACCGGCGCGCCCAGGGCGAGGTTCACCGGTCCTCCACGGCGGTCTCGACGGTGCGGACGCGGATCAGCTCGGGCACGTGCCGGTGGACCGTCAGCACCTCGACGACCGCGGTGCGGGGCGGCTCGTCCAGCCGGGTCGGCGGGAGGTCCACCCGCACCACGTCGCCGGGCCGCGCGACCCGGCCGAGCCGCTTCAGCAGCAGCCCCGCCACGGTCTCGTAGTCGCCCTCCGGCAGCGCGATGCCGGTCTCGTGGGCGACCTCGTCCATCCGCAGCCCGGCGTCGGTCGTCCACCACTCGCCGGTCCGGATCGCGAGCTCCTCGCCCGGCTCGTTCTCGTCGGCGATCTCCCCGACCAGCTCCTCGGCGACGTCCTCCCAGGTGACGATGCCGGCGAAGCCGCCGTACTCGTCCATCACGCAGGCCATCGGCTCGGCCGCGCCCTGCAGCCGCAGCACCACCTCCGGCAGCGGCAGCGACGACGGCAGCAGCACCGGCGGCCGCGCGATCTCCGCGACCCGGACGCGCGCGGCCTCCTGCGGGTCGAGCGTGATCAGCTCCGCCAGCCCGACCACGCCGACGACGTCGTCCACGCCCTCGCCGAGGACGGGGTACCGGGTGTGCCCGCTCGCCGAGACGACGTCGCTCAGCTCGGCGGCGCGCGCGGACGCCGGCACGGTCACCACGTCCACCCGCGGCACCATGACCTCCTCGGCGTCGCGCTCGGAGAAGACCAGCGCCCGCTCCAGCAGATCGACCTGCCCCGCCGGCAGCTGCTCCCCGGACTCGCCGATGATGTGGCCGAGCTCCTCCAGCGTCGCGCCGTGGTGCAGTTCCTCCACCGGCTCGATGCCGACCGCGCGCACGAGCCGGTTCGCCGACGCGTCGAACAGCCTGATCAGCGGGCCCGCCGCCGCCAGGTAGACGAGGGTGGACGCGGCGAGCGCGCGGGCCAGCGGCTCCGCCCGCGCCAGCGCCAGGTTCTTGGGGAACAGCTCGCCCAGCACCATCTGGATCACGGTGGCGACGGCGAAGCCGACCGCCACCGCGACGCCGCCGACGGCCGCGTCCGGCACCGCGGCCGCGCGCAGCGCCGGGGCGAGCAGGTCGGCCAGCGCGGGCTTGGCGATGAATCCGACGACCAGCGCGGTCACCGTGATGCCGAGCTGCGCCCCGGACAGCATGAACGACAGCCGGCCCATCACCCGCAGGGCCCGCGCCGACGCCCGGTCGCCCTCGGCCGCCCGCTGGGCGAGCACGGGCCGGTCGGCGGTGACGAACGCGAACTCCTGCGCGACGAAGTAGCCGGTCGCGGCCGTCAGCAGCAGCACCGCCAGCAGCCCGAGCGCGCCGTTCACCCGGCCCTCCCTCCGCCGCGCCGCCGTCCGGCGCCCGTCGTCCACGATCTTCCTTACCCCGGCGGGACGCCGTCTCTCCCCATTCCCGGACGGTTATCGACCGCTCTGCGTGGAATGAACCCATGCACGGGCGAAGCCGGCCCGGGGCCCGCAGGGGCGCGAGCCGCGGCCACGAGTGCGAGGGGGGCCGATGCCCAGACCGTTCGCGTCGTCCGCAGACCTGGGCGACAAGACCCCGACGCTGGAGGTCCTGGCCGACGGCGTGTACGCGCTGACCGCCGAGGGGGACCCGAACGTCGGCGCCGTCGAGGGCGAGGACTTCCTGGTCTGCTTCGAGGCGCTCGCCACGCCGGCCGCCGCCCGCGACTGGCTCGCGGTGTTACGCGAGCACACCGACAAGCCCGTCCGCTACCTGGTGCTCTCGCACTACCACGCCGTCCGGACGCTCGGCGCGAGCGCCTTCGGCGCCCAGGTGGTGATCGCGCACGACCTGACCCGCGCGCTGATCGCCGAGCGCGGCGAGCAGGACTGGGCCTCCGAGCTCGGCCGGATGCCCCGGCTGTTCAAGGACCCGGACGGCATCCCCGGCCTCACCTGGCCGTCGGTGACGTTCACCGGCACCCTGACCATCGACCTCGGCGGCGGCCGCGGCGACCTCGACCTCGCCTACTGCGGGCGCGGGCACACCGAGGGCGACATCGTCGCGTGGCTGCCCCGGCACCGGATCCTGTTCGCCGGCGACCTCGTCGAGACGCAGGCGGCGCTCTACACCGGCGACGCCTTCCACCGCGCGTGGGCCGCCGGCACCCTCGACCACGTCGACTCCTTCGGCGCCGAGACCCTCGTCGGCGGGCGCGGCGCCGTCGCGCACGGCCGGGACGCCGCCCGCGCCGCGGTCGCGCAGACCCGCGACTTCCTCGCCGTGATGCTGGCGGAGGTCGGCCGGGTCCGGCGGGACGGCGGCACCCGCAAGGACGCGTTCACCGCGGTCCGCGCCGCCCTCGGGCCCGCCTACGGCCACTGGCCGATCTTCGAGCACTGCCTGCCCTTCGACGTCGCCCGGCTCTGGGACGAGCTGGACGGCGTCGAGCGCCCCCGCGTCTGGACGGCGGAGCGCGACCGGGAGGTCTGGGCGGAGCTGCAGGACTAGCCGGGGCCGTCCGGATCCCGGGACAGCAGGGAGGGAAGTGACGATGACCGGAGAAGCCCGCCCCCGCCCGGTGTTCGACCCGGCCCTCGGCACCGAGGCCCGCGCGCTGCTCGCCGCCGCGCCCGAACGGCTCGTCCCGGCGAGCCTGCCCGCGCCCCCGCCGCCGCGGCCGAGCGCCGCCAGGATCGTGGCGCGGCTGGTGTGGATCCCGGCGTTCGCCGTCTTCTACGGCGTGCTGCCGGGCGGCTGGCTGCGGCTCTGCTTCCTCGACTCGCTCGACGACGAGGAGCTGCCCGGCGGCGCGGGGCGGTGGGGCAGACTGCCCGTCCTCGCCATGATGCTCACGCCGGCGCTGCAGGTCGTCCTGCTGCTCCTCGGCCAGGTGCAGGCCGCCGCCGTGCTCGCCGCCGTCAGCTTCGCCGGCTGGGTCGCCGCCGCGCTGCGGCACGTGGGGGAGCCGCCCGCCGCGCGCGCCGCCCGCGAGCACCACGGCTCCTACCTGCTGCCCGCCGACTTCGACCGGCCCGCCGCGGGGCTGCTCGTGCGCGCCCAGCGGGCCGTCGACGCCGTGCTCGCGTCGCGGGCGAACGGCGCCGGGCTGCTGGACGACATCAACAACGCGGTCGTCCTGCCGCGGCAGGAATGGGCCATCGCGGACGCCCTCGCCGAGCACACCAGGCTGCGCCGCGAGCGCCTCGGCCAGCAGCCGGAGCGGCTCTCGCCGCGCGTCCGGGAGCTGCTGGAGCCGCAGGACCGCGCGCTCGCGCTGTCGGTGCGGTCGGTCACCGGGCGGGTCGAGGCGCTGGAGGACTACGCCCGCCGCGCCGCCGAGGCCGACGACGCCTACCACGAGGCGCTGGTGCTGCGCGGCCTGCCGGAGCAGAACGCCCGCTACCGGGACCTGCTCGCCGGCACCGCCGCGGACGAGCTGGGTGCGGCGGAGGTCCGCGGCATGGCCGCGGACGCCCGGCGCGCCGAGCGGGCGCTGCGCGCGGGCGGCCCCGGCGCGGTGCGCGCCGGGCGCGGCCCCGTCCCGCCGGCGGGGGGCGCCGGGGTCAGTTCTCCGCCAGCACGATGACGCGGTCGTCGGCGGCCAGGGTGAGCGGCGCCGCCTTGTCCGGGTTGAGCACCACGCCGTAGCCGGGCGGCTCGTGGAACCGCGCGGTGAGCCGGTAGCCGAGCGCGACCTCCCCGCGCCGCCGCGCCGACTCGATCAGCGTCGCGAAGTCGGCCGCCGCGCCCGGCACGAGGTAGTCGCAGGCGGGCTTGAGGTAGATCTCCGAGCCGGCCGGGTCGAGCAGGTCGACGAACACGTCGTACAGGTGCCGGTTCTCGCTCAGCTGGGTCAGCATGAGGCTGATCAGCTTCTCGCTGACCACGAAGTCGTCGGCTTTGGTGACCTGCGCGATCTCGCGGTTGGCGTCGTCGTGCATCTCGCTGACGATCGCGAACGGGTCGCCGCCCGGGGTGTCGGGGTCGCCGAGGGCGTCCTCCATGTCGCGCAGGTGCAGCAGGGTGACGAGGGTGCGGGCGTCGGCGGTGTCGGGGTCGTGGCCCGCGTCCGACAGCACGATGACCTTCTGGTACCCGCCGACGTCGAGGGACTCCAGGGACGGCCGCTCGGTCGGCTCGGCCCGGACGAAGCCGACCTTGAGGTTGGCGGGCTCGGCCAGCCGCCCGGTCGGGTCCTCCCGCGGCGCCGCGACGACCAGCTCCGAACCGGGCGCGAGGAACTCGTCCAGCAGCTCGATGATCTTCGGGGCGCGGTGGTTCCAGCCGAGCATCAGTGTCCGCTCGGGCACCGGGTCCCGCGCGACGGCCGTGCTGATCGCCTCCTCCCGCACCGGCGGGGGCGGCCCGGCGGACAGCCGGATCAGCAGGTCGTCCTCGGCCAGCACGATGATCTCGTCGTCGGCGCGGATCACGGTGTCCATCGGCGGGTTGAGCAGCACGGTCCCGTCGGCGCGCCGCAGCCCGCCGGGGACGCCGAGGTCGTAGGCCGCCAGCGCCTCCCCGAACGGCGTGCCGGCGAGCGCCGGCTCGGGCCGCATATAGAACTCGTGGCCGGCGAAGTCCAGCAGCTCGGTGCAGACCTGCGACAGGCCGGACTGGCGGTGCGACTGCACGATGAGCCGGATCGCGACGTCGTCGGCGTCGATGACGTGCGCGCGCTCGCCGCCGGCGAGGCGGGCGGCGGGCAGGTTCGCCGAGTCGTGCACGGCGGCGACGACGTGCGGGCGGCGCCGCCCCCAGGTGCGGGCGCCGAGCGTCAGCAGGACCTTGATGACCCGGGTGTCGGCGTCGGCGACCTCCGGGGTGACGATGAGGATGGACCGCGCGGTGCCGGGGCTGACCAGCTCCACGTCGGCGACCTTCAGCGGGTTGCCGGTGCGGCACACGATCCGGGTGCGGCCGAGGTCGCCGACCCGGGCGCGGATCGCGTCCTCCATCTCGACCTTGTCGCGGTCGGCCAGGATCGCCACGCACGACCTGCGCTTGCTCTGGTTGGCCTCGACCAGCTCGGCGACCACGGTGAAGACCTGGTCCGACCAGCCGAGCAGCACGGTGTGGTCGTGCTCGACGATCCGCGACCGGCCCTTGCGCAGCTCGCCGATCTTGGCCTCGAGGCCGGTGGTGAGCACGCCGATCAGCGAGCTGACGATGAAGATGCCGCCGACGGTGGAGGTCAGCATCAGCGCCAGGAACGGGCCCGTCCCGGTGTCGTCGCCCATGGTGCCCGGGTCGAGCGTGCGCAGCAGGCTGCGCCACACCATGCCGGGCCAGTCGCCGTTCTCGTCGGTGTCGCCCGGCGCGAGGACGACCGCCGCGGTCGCCACCACGAGCACCAGCGCCACCGAGGCCAGTCCGAGCCAGCCGATGAGCGCGGGCGTCCCCTTCGACATCGTCCGGTCGAACCAGTACCGGATGCGCTCCCGCCGCGTCACAGGTGCCAACCGGTCCGCCCCCAATCTGCCGTCGCCCGCCGGCAGCCTATTGCGATGTCTTGTGTTATTACCGGCATTATCCCCTAATAGCGTTTTGCCCGGTGCGCAGCCAAGGGGCCGAGGTGGTGAGAATTCCACCCCGGCCCCTGCGTGCCGTGCCGGAACGCCGCCGGCCGCGGTGCCGCTAGTGCGCGGCCTCGTACTGCTCGATCACATTGGCGGGGATACGGCCCCGCTCATTGACCTTGATGCCGTGGTTCTTCGCCCACTCGCGAATCTCGGCGGAGCGCTCGCGGCTGCCCGCGGTGCGCGAGCCGCGGCCGGCGCGGCCGGTGGTCTTGCGCGCCTTGCGGGCGCTGGCCACGAACGGCTCCAGGCCGTTGCGCAGCTTGGCGGCGTTCTTCTTGCTCAGGTCGATCTCATAAGACGTCCCATCGAGGGAAAAGCTGACGGTCTCGTCAGCCTCTCCACCGTCGATGTCGTCGACGAGAAGGACTTCGACCTTCTGTGCCATGCGGGGACTCCCTCTAGCTATGCGTCCGGCTTCGCGTCCGGATGTGCCTCGATGAATGCAGCATAGACCTCATCCGATATCTTGCCACGTTCGGAGACTTCGATGTCCTGACGCAATGCCCACTCGCGGACATCGCCGTTCGTGTAGCCCTTGATCTTCGCGGTGCGGGACTTGCGGCCCTTCCCGGCGGGCTTCACCTCCGCGGCGTTCTCGATGAAGGGCGCGAGGGCGTCCAGCATCTCGTTCAGCCGCTTGTAGTTGTCATCGCTCAGGTCGATCGTGAACGTCCGACCCAAGACTTCGAAGTCTCGCTTTACGACATCGCTCCCTTCGGAGCCGTCGATGTCGTCCACGCGAATGACCTTCTCGGCCATGTGCTCTGTGTCTTCCTTCCCCTCGCCGCGCGGCGCCCCTCGCCTGCGCGGCGCCCCCGACCGTAGCGGATCCGGGGCTCCGTCATGGATGGGACACGGGGAGGAGGACGGCGGAAGAACGGCGGGGAAGGAGGCCGCTCAGCCGCCGTGGCGCTGGATCCAGGTGTGCAGCAGGAGCATCATCTCCAGCCGGATCTCCGGGTCCTCGATGTCGAAGCCGAACATCCCGTGGAGCTGCGCCAGCCGGTACCGGACGGTCTGCGGGTGCACGCACAGCACCTCGGCGGCGCCGGTGGCGTTGAAGCCGTGCTTCATGCACTCCAGCAGCGTCACGGCGAGCCGCAGCCCCTGCCGCGCGCCCGCCCCGTCCAGCGGGGCCAGCCGCCGGGCCGCCACGATCGCGGCGAGCGAACCGCCCTCGCGCAGCAGCAGGCTCGGCAGGTGCTCCTCGGCCCGCACCAGCACCCCGCCGCGCCGTGCCCGCCCGCCGCGGGCGGCGGCGGCGCCCGCCCGCCGGGGCGCGGCCGGGGCGAGGTCGAGCGCGCGCCGCGCCCACAGCAGCGACGTCCCCGCCTCCTCCACCGGGACGGACGGGCCGATCGCGCCGGTCCAGCCGGCGAGCGTCGCGGCCAGCTCCTCGACCCGGCCCGGGCCGTCCGGGTCGGGCATGATCAGGCAGGGCCGGCCGTGGTCCAGCCCGGTCAGCAGGGACGGCGGCAGCCCGGCCGGGCCCTCGCCGCCGCTGCCGGGCCGCGGCCGCAGCACGATCACCGCCAGCCGGCGCGGCAGCGGCCAGCCGGCCCGGGCCGACTGCTCGCGGGCGACCTCCGGCGGCGCCGGCGGGTCCGACAGCAGCAGGGACAGCAGCCGGCCCCGGCGCTGCTCGCGCTCCCCGGCCGCCTTCTCCCGGGCGCGCGCGTAGCCGTGCGCGGCGGCGGACGCGAGCGCGTCCAGGTAGGCGAAGTTCGCCTCCGCGAGCAGGGTGATCAGCGCGCGGGGGCGGCCGAGCCGCTCGGCCTCGACCGCCAGGTGCCGCCAGGCGATCCGCGACCCGACCCGCATCGCGTTCTGCAGGTGCTCCAGGCCGCGCCCCTCGACGGCCTCGCCGTAGCCGACGTCGAAGAAGACCTGGTACACCTCCTTCCACGAGGTGTCCGGATCGGCGATCACCTGCACGAAGTGCTCCATGGCCTGCGCGACCGCGGCCTCGGCGACCCGCCAGTAGGCCGCGTCGCCCGGCCGGTCGTACTCGGGGACGTGCCGCAGCACGCCCGCGACCATCACGCCGAGCAGGTCCGGCAGGCGGGGCCGCATCCAGCGGGCCTCCTCCGCCGGGACGTCGCGCCACGGCTCCTCCGTCAGGCCCGCCAGGACCGGTGATACGGCGGGCGCGTCCTCGAATGCCGCGGTCACCTCGCCACCTCCCGCGCACTGCGAAAGCGTTCGTACTCCGGACGGTCCGGCCGCCGGTCGTCCCAACGTAGGCACCCGGCGTGATCCGCGACACTCAGCCGCCCGCACCGTCCGGCACCCCGTTTGTCAGCCCGTTGACAAGCGCGCGCGAAACCGCCGCCGCGAGCTGGACGAGGCGGCCGCGGCGCACCGGGACCGTACCCGCGACGGGCGCACGCGCCGGGACGGCCCGCCGCGGCCCGGCCCAAGGGACGCCCGCCGCCCCGCCGGGCCATCCGCACGGCCGCATTCCGCCACTTATTTGTGGGCTATCTCACAGGGTGCGCGGTATCCGTGCCGATTTGAACAATGTTTTGAAAATGTATCTTGTTCGACCGGCCCCGGAAAACGCTTCGGCGGGCGCGGTGAATCGCGCCGCTATCGGTCCGGATTGCGGCCGGGTGACGTGCGGGGTCGGGCCGGCCGGCCGCCGGCGCGCAGGCTGCAAGTGGACGCTGACATGCGGTTTCCGGCCCGGCAGGGCCCTGCGCGGCGCGCCTCCGGGGCCGCCGGGTTGCCGGACTGGGCAGCCCGCCGCGGCCCGGACTGCCCAGGGGTGCAGTTCATCCGTGCGCATTTCTGTAGCAAGATGACGGCCGTCCGGTCGGCATATCCGCCGTTCCCGGGAACGGCGTCCGGTGGCGTTTTCGGCAGGCGGAGCCGGCGGCCCCGGGTGGGTAATTAGAGGGAGCTCATGACCGCGCCTGTTATCGAGCGATTCCGCGAGCTGGTCGTCGACGAGTCGGATCCCTTCTACTTCGACCACCCGCTCGACCACGTGCCGGGCATGCTGCTGTTCAGCGGCCTGCTGGAGCTGGCCGCCCGCGCCGACGGGCTGCGGGCGCGCGGGCGGCCGCCGGGACGGGTCGTCGCCGGCCTCGACTTCACCCGCTTCTGCGAGCTGGACCGCGGCACGACGCTGGCGTGCCGCCCCGTCCCCGGCCGCAACCGCGCCTGGACGGTCGCCGCGCGGCAGGCCGGCCGGGAGGTGTGCGGCGGCTCCATCGCGTTCGCCGACGCGGACCCGGCGCCGCCGGCCGCCGGGCCGGGCCCGGCGCCGGCCCGGCGGGCGGACGCCGGGCTCGTGCACCGGCACCGCGACGAGAACATCCTGGTCGGCGAGCCGGTGCGGCGCGGGCGGGCCGTGGTCGAGTCGGCGGTGCTCCGGCCGGCGGGCGCGCCCGCCGCGCCCCGCGGCCCCGTGGAGCTCGTCGAGGCGGGCCGGCAGTTCGCCACGATGCTGGAGCACGCGGAGCACGGCCGCCCCATGGACGCGACGCTGCTGTGGGTGGCGCTGCGGGCCGACATCCCGTACCGCGTCGGCCGCGACGTCCCGCTCGTCCTGCGCTGGCCCACCGCGCGGACCCCCGGCCGCCGGTCGCGCTGCGCGGCGACGCTGGCGGACGCCGCGACCGGCGCGGTCCTGGGGTCGCTCACCTACGAGGCGTACGCGGTCGACCCGGAGCAGTACGCGCGGACCCGGGCCCGGTGAACGCGGCCGTGAGGTACGTGACGCTCGCGCCGCGCCTGCTGTTCGCGGCGGGCACGGCGATCCTGGCCTGCGGCATCGCGCTGCACGCGGGCCGGGGCGGCGCGGTGGGGCAGGTCGCGGCGGCGCTGCTGGCCGGCTACCTCGGCTGGCTGCTCCTGGAGGCGCCGGTGACCTTCCGCCGCTCCGCCGCACCGCCCGCCGACTCCCGCACGCTGCTCCCGTACGCGCTGGCCCGCGTCCTGCTCGTCGCCGGCGCGTCGCTGCGGCCCCCGCCCTGGGACCACTGGACGCCGTGGCTGCTCCTGCCCTGCGCGGTGTTCGCGGCAGGGGTGGCGCTGCGGCAGGCCGCGATCCGCGCCCTCGGCCGGTTCTACTCCCACCACGTGGCGCGGCAGACCGGCCACCGGGTCGTCACGGACGGGCCGTACGGGACCGTCCGCCATCCGGCCTACGCGGGGATGCTGCTCGCCCACCTCGGCGTCACGGCCTTCTTCCCCGGCCCCGTGACCGTGCCGGCGTTCGCCCTGCTCGCCGGGGCCGTCGCCGGGCGGATCCGGGTCGAGGAGCGGGCGCTCCGCGATGTCCCAGGCTACGCGCGGTACGCCGCCGCGACGCCCCGCCTGCTGCCGGGAGTGTGGTGACGATGGGCGAGATCGGGTTCGAGTTCGCGCGGCTGGAGGCGCTGCGCGCGGCGGGGCTGCCCGTCCCGGACTTCTTCTGCCTGCCGGCGGCGGAGTTCGACCGGGCGCTCGGCGCCCTGCGCCTCCCGCCGGCCTCGGCCGCGCCCGTCGCCGACTGGTGCGCCTCGGCGGCGTCGGCGCTGGCCGGCGCCGTCCCGGACGGCGACCTCGCCGCCGCCCTGCTGGAGGCCTTCGACGACCGGATCGGCGCACGCGGCACGGCGGCCGTCCGCGCGTGCGTCGTGCCGGGGAGCGACGGCGGGGGAGAGGACTCCGAGAGCGACCCGTACGCCGGGATGAGTGACAGCTTCCTGTACGTCCCCCGGGACGGGCTGCTGCGGGCGGTCGCGCGCTGCTGGGCGTCGGCGTTCAAACCCGAGGCGGTCCGGTACCGGACGCTCCGGGGCGCCGACCCCGCGAGCGCCAGGGTCGCCGTGGGCGTCCAGCGCATGGTGCGCGGCGACCGCTCGTTCGTCGCGTTCACGCGCGACCCCCGGGACGGGGCGCGGCGCCACGTCATCGCCGCCGCGCACGGGATCGGGGAGGGCGTCGTCCAGGAGAAGGCCGATGTGGACCACTTCTTCGTCGATCCGGTGACGGACGAGGTCCGTACCGAGGTTGTGGCCAAGCGGCGCATGGTGGGCCCGCCGGCGGACGGTGAGACGGGCCTGAGAGTGCTCGGGGTGCCGCCGGAGCTCAAGGACGCCCCCGTGCTGACCGACGAGGAGGCCCGCGAAGTGGCCGGACTCGCCGCCCGCGTGGAGGCGCACTTCGGCTGCCCGCAGGACATCGAGGGGACGTTCACCCCCGACGGCGCCGTCCACCTCGTCCAGGCGCGGCCGCTCGTAGCCGGCCCCCAGGACGGCGGCCCCCGCGTCCACTGGGGCGACCACAACATCACCGAGAGCTTCCCGGGCGTGTCGGGCGCGCTCACCTACTCGCAGGCGCGCGTGTTCTACGAGCTGGCCTTCACCGACCTGTACCGGCGCATGGGCGTGCCCGCGCGGCGGCTCCGCGCCGACGCGCACCGGCTGCCGCGCATGGTCGGGCACCTCGGCGGGCGCGTCTACTACCGGCTGGACGACTGGCAGGAGCTGCACGGCAGGCTGCCGGTGTTCGACCTGGTCCGCGCCGGCTGGGAGGAGGGCATGGGCATCACGGGCGAGGCCCGCGCGGAGCGCCGCCGGCCGCGGGTCCGGGTCGCCGCCGCGCTGCCCGGCCTCGCCGTCCGCGCGGCCGGGCACCGCCGCGCGACCGCGCGCTTCCTGCGCTGGTGGGACGGCGTGATGGCGGACGTCCACGACCCGGCCGCCCCGCCGCTCGCCGAGCGGTCCCCGGACGAGCTGATCGCCCTCTACCGGCGGGTGTGGGCGGAGGCGTTCGCGCGCTGGGGCGTCACCCTCGCCAACGGCGTCTACGGCCTGCTCGTCCTGCGGGCGGCGACCGCGCTGCTGCGCCGGTGGGCGGACGCCGGGCCCGAACTGCTGCCGGGCCTGCTGTGCGGCGGCGGCGAGAACCGCTCGCTCGCCGCCGCCCGCGCCGCCATCGCCCTCGCCGAACGCGCCGCGGAGATCCCCGAGCTGAAGGCCGCGCTGCTCGCCGCCGACCCGGCCGACGCGCAGGCCATGCGCGCCGTGTGGGACGGCGTCGCCGCCGGCCGGCACGGCTCGCCCATGGCCGCCGCGGCCCGCGCCTACCTGCGCCGCTACGGCGACCGCGCGGTGCACGACCTCAAGCTCGACGCGCCCACGCCCCGGCAGCGGCCCTGGATGCTCGCCGCGACGCTCGCCCCGCTCGTCCGGCGGGGCGCGACGGTCGCGGGCAGCCGCGCCGACGAGGCGCGGGCGGCGGCCGAGGCCCGGCGGCGGCTGCGGGCGGCCTGCCCCGACCCGGCGCGCCGCGCCGTGCTCGGCGCCCTGCTCGCCCTGCTGCGGTCGCTGGTCCGGACCCGGGAGGACACCAGGTTCTGCCGCACGCAGCTGTTCGGGCTGTCCCGCACGGTCCTGTGGCGGCTCGGCGCCGACCTCGCCGAGGCCGGAGCGCTCGACGACCCCATGGACGTCGTCGACCTCACCGCGGCGGAGGTCGTCGGCGCGTTCGACGGCACCCTGCCCGGCGCCGGCCCGGACGTCCTGCGCGGCCTCGCGGCGGTGCGGCGCGCCGAGCGCGACCGGCACCGCGACGCGCCGCCCCCGCCCCCGCTGCTGTCGGTCCCGGCGGCGGCCTCGGTGGCGGCGGCCCTCGCCCGCGCCCGCCCGGCCGGGAGGGCCGAGGGCGGGGGCGGCGACGTGCTGCGCGGGCTCGGCTCGGGCGGCGGGACGGTCCGCGGCCGCGCCAAGGTCGTCCTCGACCCCGGCGTCCCGCCCGCCGGCTGCGCCGGCCGGATCCTCATCGCCCGGGAGACCGACCCGGGCTGGCTTCCCCTCATGATCGCCGCGTCCGGCCTGGTCGTCGAGCGCGGCACCCTGCTCTCGCACACCGCCGTCACGGGACGGCTGCTCGGCGTGCCCGCCGCGGTCGCGGTCGGCGGCGCCGTCGCCCGCATCCCGGACGGCGCGTGGATCGAGCTGGACGGGCGCGCCGGCACGGTCCGGGTCCTGGACGGGCGCGCCCGCCGATGACGGGCCGCGCCGGAGGCCCCCGGCGCGGCCCGCACACACCCCCGCAGCACCAGAGGAGTTGGCACGTGGACGAAGGAGTGTTCGGCAAGGCGGCCCAGGAACGGGCGATCGCCGAGGTCGAGGTGGAGATCGCGCGGCTGTGCGAGCTGCTCGCCGAGGGCCTGGCGATGGGCCTGGACGGCGGCCGGGAGATGGTCGGCGGCGCCATGTCGGAGTTCCTCGTGGAGTTCTTCGACCTCGTCCGCGCGAAGGGCTCGCGGCCCGGCCTGCACGGCATGGTCGCGCTGCCGCTGCTGGCGCACGGCGCGGAGACCGGCGAGCCGGGTCCGGCGGCGCCGATCGCGGTGGTCCACCTGCTCTGGTGGGCGTCCGCCCGCCACCTCGACGACCTGACCGACGCGCCCGGCCCGGCCGGCGTGCCGGACCGGGTCGCCGCCGGCAGGCGGGCGCTCACCGCGTTCGCCGTCGGCGGCCCCCTGCCCGCCCGGCTCCTCGCCGGGCTGCCGGTGCCCGCCGCGACCCGCGCGGCGCTCGGCGAGGAGCTGTCGCGCTGCTGGCTGGACGCCGTGGACGGCCAGCTGCGCGACCTCACCGAGCGCGCGGCGGTCGCCACGCCCGCGTCGGTGCTGCGCGGCTACGAGGGCAAGACGGGCGCGCCGTACGGGATGGCAGCCGCGGCCGCCGCCTGCCTGGCCGGCGCGGACCGCGAGCGGGTCGCCGGCTGGCGCGCGTTCGGGCGGTCGCTCGGCGTGCTGCGCCAGCTCGTCAACGACCAGCGCGACCTCGCGTCCGGGCGGCACGAGGACCTCGCCAACGGCACCGCCACGTACCTGCTCGCCCACCTGCTGCGCGCGCTGCCCGCCGGGCGGCGCCGCGAGGCGCTCGACCTGCACGCCGCCGCCCGCCGGTGCGCGGCCGCGCGCGCCGAGCTGGCCGCCCGGATGCTGGACGAGGAGGTCATCGACGGCTACGCGGCGTCCGTGGCGCCGCTGATCGCGCGGGCCCACGGCCTGCTGGACGGGCTCGGCGGCGAACCGGGCTGCGTGCGGGAGCTGCACGGGCTGGTCGACGCGACCGTCGGCCACCTGCCCAGGTTCCGGCTGGCGGCGGCGTAGGGAGCGGGCTCCGATGACCGCTCCCGGCGGACTCTGCGACATCCTCGTCTCCACCGGCCCGCGGGTCGCCGACGCGGTCGGCGAGGCCCTGCACGGCCACCCCGCCTACCTGCCGATCCGGCGCGCGGCGGGCCCCATGTTCGGCGGCCGGGGGGAGACCTGCACCCGCCTCATCGGGCTCGTCCTCACCGGCGAGCCGCTGCCCGGCGACGACCTCGGCCGCTTCCGCGACCTCGGCGTCCTCGCCGCCCGGCAGGCGATCCCGCTGCCGGTGCTGTCGGAGGTGTGGGACCTCGCGCTCGCCGCCGCCGCCCGCACCTGCTGGACGGTCGCGCCGCCCGGCCACTTCGCCGAGATGGCCGAGCTGACCGCGCACGCGGCGCGGCTCGCCATCGGCGCGCGGGAGGCGTGCATCCAGGGCTACGCGGAGGCGCCCCGCGCGGGCGGCGCGTCGCGGCCGCTGCGCCGGCTGCTCGCCGAGACCCTGATCGACGGGGCGCCCGCCGGCGTCATCGCCGAGGCGGCCGGGGTCCGGCTCGCGCCCGGCTACCTGGTGCTGCTGTGCGAGGCCCCCGCCTCGGACGCGAGCTGGGAGCGGGCCAGCGAGCGGCTGGACGGCTGGGACGGCGTGCTGTACTCCGGCGACCTGTCCGGCCTCATCGTGCTGCTCCCCGCCGCGGACCCGCTGTGCGCGGAGAGCCGGGCCGCCGAGTTCACCGCGTCCCTCGCCGCCTGGACGCGCGGCCCGGTGCACGCCGCGCAGGCGCAGCGGCGCGGCCTCGCCGGCATCCCGGACGCGCTGGAGGAGGCGTCCCGGGTGCTCACCGCGGTCAAGGCCATCCCGGACGGCGAGGACCGCCCCTACCGGGCCGACGAGCTGCTGGTCGAGCTGGCGATCCTGGAGCAGCCCGCGATCCGCGGCCGGCTCGCCGCCGTGCTGAAGCCGCTCGACGCGGGCACCGACCTGCGGCGGACGCTGGAGGTGCTGCTCGCCTGCAACCTCGACCGCGAGCGCGCCGCCCGTGAGCTGTGGATCCACCGCCGCACCCTGCACTACCGGCTGGACCGCATCCGCGACCTGTCCGGCGTCGACCCGAGTTCGGCGCGCGGCATCCAGCTGTTCCGCGCGGCTCTGACCTCGGCGCGGCTGAGCCGGCTGGAGCGCGACGGCCGCCGCGCCGAGGAGACCTCGCTGCCCCCGCCGCTGAGCGCCTGAAGGAGACCGATGGACTTCCCCCCGCCGCACCGCCCGGGCGTCCCGCTGGACCCCGGGCACCTGCGGCGACTGCACGCCCGCCCGCTGGTCCCGGCCGTGGTGGCGGGCCGGGAGGCGCTGCTCGCCACCCGGCACGCCGACGTCCGGACGGTGCTGTCCGACGACCGGTTCAGCCGGGAGGCGTGGCGGGGCGGCACCTTGTTCGCCCGGACCCCGGCGTCCCTCGCGCTGGCGGCGAGCGACCCGCCGGCGCACACCCGGCGGCGCCGGGCCGTCCGGGCCTGGTTCACGGCCCGCCGCGCCGAGGCGGACCGGCCGCGCATGGCCGCCGTCGCGAGCCGCCTCCTGGACGGCATGGCGGCGGACGGGCCGCCCGCCGACCTGATCGCCCGGTTCGCGACGCCGTTCCCGTACTCGGTCGTCTGCGGCATGCTCGGCGTCCCCGCCGCCGACCTCGGGCTGCTGCTGCCCTGGGCGAGCGCGATGATGTCGGCCGGGCACCACCCGGACGCCGAGGTGGCGGCGGCGCACGAGGGCATGCGCGGCTACTTCGCCGAGCAGGTCGCCGCGCGCCGGCCGTTCCCGGGCGACGACCTGCTGACCGCGCTCGTGCACGGCTCCGGCCTGTCGGACGAGGAGACCGCCGTGCTCGGGGCCGGGCTGCTGATGGCGGGCGGGGAGAGCACCGCGAACCTGCTCGCGCTCTGCGTCCTGGACCTGGCGGCCCGGCCCCGGCTCGCCGCCCGGCTGCGCGCCGACCCGGCGCTGATCCCGGCCGCGGCCGAGGAGTACGTGCGCTGGACCTGGCTCGCCGGCACCGGCGGCCGGCCGCACGTCGTCACCGCCGCCGCCGAGCTGGCGGGCACGCCGCTGGCGCCGGGCGACGTCGTCGTCCCGCTCACCGACGCCGCCAACCGCGACCCGGCGGCCTTCCCCGCCGCCGGCGCCTTCGACCCGGCCCGCTCCCCGAACCCGCACCTCGGCTTCGGGCACGGCCGCCACCGCTGCCTCGGCGCCCACCACGCCCGCGCCGAGCTCCAGACCGGCCTCGCGGCGATCCTGCGCCGGTTCGGCGACCTTTCACTGGCCGTCGACCCCGCCGACCTGGCCTGGCGCGACCGCATGTTCGTGCGCGGGGTCTGGCAGCTCCCGGTCACCTGGTCGCGCGGAAGCCGATGAGGGGGTGGGGCGCCCGGGTCGGGCGGTTCGTCCTGGGCGCCTACCCGCCGCTTCCGTCCGCGCTGTTCGCCGCGCTGTGGGCATGCGGCGTCACCGGGCTGTTCGCCGCCCTCGACCCCTCGGGGCGGGGGTGGCGGCCCGGGGCCGGGACGGCGGTCGCGGCGGCGGCGCTGTTCGCCGACCTGCTCCTGATGCGGGCGCTCGACGACATCCGCGACGTCGACTACGACCGGCGCTTCCACCCCGGCCGACCACTGCCGGCCGGTGCGGTGGGCGTCCGCGACCTCGCCGTCCTGTACGGAGCCGGCGCCGCGGTGCTCGTCGCGTCGCACGCGGCGTGGCCGTGGCGCGCCGGGGTGCTGCTCGCCCAGTTCGGCTACGCCGCCGCGGTGCTCGGCGTCCACCTGAGGTGGGGGCGGCCCCGCCCGGACAGGCTGATCGCCGGGCTGCTGGTGAGCCTGCCCGCGCCCGTCCTGCTGCACCTGTACCTGTACGCCGGGTACCTGGACGGGGCAGGGCACGGCGCTGACGCGTCAGTGCTCACCGGCGTGCTCATCGCGGTGCTCGCGGGCGGTTACGCGGAGCTCGCCGGGAAGACCACCCGCGCGCCGCAGCCGGGGGAGCGGGCCTATACGGCGACGCTCGGGCTCGGCGGCGCGGTGGCCTGCGTGCTGGCCGCGCCGGTGCTGCCGGCGGCGCTGCTCGCCTCCTCCGCGCGGACGGGCCCGTGGACGGCCGCCGCCTTCGTGCCGCTCGCCGTCCCGGCGCTCGCCGCCGTGGTCTTCGCGCGCGGGCGCGCCCGCTGGCCCGCGCCCGCCCTCTACCCGCTGTCGGCGTTCGCGAGCTGGACCGTCCTCGGGCTCTCCCGGTGAGGCGGGGCGCGTCAGGCCAGGCCCATCTCCCGCCGGACGTTCGCGAACTCCACCCCCATCGCGTCCGACAGGGCGCGGGCGCCCGACAGCGGGCGCACCATCACGCAGAAC
The DNA here is from genome assembly GCF_013364275.1 of Actinomadura sp. NAK00032. Taxonomy (NCBI): domain Bacteria; kingdom Bacillati; phylum Actinomycetota; class Actinomycetes; order Streptosporangiales; family Thermomonosporaceae; genus Actinomadura; species Actinomadura sp. NAK00032. The sequence goes on from NZ_CP054932.1 coordinate 3,559,335, forward strand.
TCGTCGATGAGCCCGGCGTCGTCGTGGTGCAGGAAGTCGCAGCCGTGCACCTCGCGGTCGCCCACCCGCGCCTTGAACACCAGCGCGTGGTCGCTGCCGTCGCTGATCTCCCGGACGTAGCGGAAGCCGGTGAACACCCGGGTCACCGCGCGCAGGATCGCGGTGACGGCGGCCCGCCCCTCGTACGGCGCGAACGCCACCGGGCTGAGGAACGTGACGTCCTCGGCCAGCAGCGCCGGGAGGGCGTCGATGTCGCCCTTCTCAATGGCCGCGCGGAACGGGTGCATCGGGCCCACCTCCAGGCTCGGGTGATCGGCACGCCCCCGGGGGCGTGCCGAAAGCCTAGGCCGCGCCGCCCGGCTGCAGCAGCACCTTGATCGCGCCGTCCTGTTTCTTCTGGAACATCTCGTACGCCTGCGGCGCCTTCTCCAGCGGCCAGCGGTGCGTCGCGAGGTCCATCACGCCGAGCGGGTCGGCGTCGTCGGAGACCAGCGGCAGCAGCTCGTCGATCCACCGCTTGACGTGCGCCTGGCCCATCCGCAGCCCGATGCCCTTGTCGAACATCCGCAGCATCGGCAGCGGATCGGTCATGCCGCCGTACACGCCGATGACGGAGATCGTCCCGCCCCGGCGGACGATCTCGATCGCGGTGGTCAGCGCGGCGAGCCGGTCCACCCCGACGCGCGACATCAGCGGCGCGGCGGAGTTGCCCGGCAGCAGCCCGGTGAGGGTCTGCGCCAGCTTCGCGCCCGGCGAGCCGTGCGCCTCCATCCCGACGGCCTCGATCACCGAGTCGGTGCCGCGGCCCCCGGTGAGCTGGCGCACCGCGTCCGGGACGTCGTCGGCGGCGTCGGAGTCGATCACCTCGACGCCGTGCCGGCGCGCCATCTCCAGCCGCTCCGGCACGAGGTCCACCGCGATCACGCGGTGCCCGCGGTGCCGGGCGATCCGGGCGGCCATCTGCCCGATCGGGCCGAGGCCCAGCACGGTCACCGACCCGCCCTCGGGGATCGCGGCCCACTCGACGGCCTGCCGCGCGGTCGGCAGCACGTCCGACAGGTAGACGAACCGCTCGTCCGGCGGGCCGTCCGGCACCTTGATCGGCCCGAAGTGCGCCTGCGGCACCCGCAGGTACTCGGCCTGCCCGCCGGGGACCTGCCCGTACAGCCGGGTGTAGCCGAACAGCGCCGCGCCCATGCCGTGCTCGCGGACCTGCGTCGTCTCGCACTGCGCGTACAGCTGCATCCCGCACATGTGGCAGCGCCCGCACGAGATGTTGAACGGGATCACCACGCGGTCGCCCGGCTTGATGTGCGCGACGTCCGGTCCGGTCTCCTCGACGACGCCCATCGGCTCGTGGCCGAGGATGTCGCCCTCGGTGAGGAACGGCCCGAGCACCTCGTACAGGTGCAGGTCCGACCCGCAGATGCCGGACGAGGTCACCCGGATGATCGCGTCGTCCGGTTCCTTGAGCTCCGGGTCGGGCACGCTGTCGACGCGGACGTCGCGCTTGCCGTGCCAGGTGACGGCCTTCATCTGCTCCTCCTCAGCGGCGGTGGCCCCGTCTCCCCGGCGGCCCTACCCCGACGGGCGCGCCGAAACGTCGCCGGACTGAGGAGGTCAACGCGGGGTAAAGCAGACCCATGGACGACGCCCCCCTGCGCCTCGGCGTGCTCGACATCGGCTCCAACTCGGCGCACCTGCGGGTCGCCGACCTCGACCCCGGGCACCCGCCGCTGCCCGTCCGGTCGGTGAAGAGCCCGGTCCGGCTGGCCGAGGCCACCGACCGGCACGGCGTCATCGGGCGGCCCGCGGTCGGGCGGCTCATCGCCGCGGTCCGGGAGGCGGCGGCCGCCGCCGCGGCCCTCGGCGTCGCCGAGCTGGTGCCGTTCGCGACGTCCGCGCTGCGCGACGCCGCCAACCGCGCCGACGTCACCGCCGAGGTCCGCGCCGCCACCGGCGTCGAGCTCGGGTTCCTCAGCGGCGAGCGGGAGGCGCGGCTGACGTTCCTCGCGGCCCGCTGCTGGTACGGGTGGTCGGCGGGCCCGCTGCTGCTCGCCGACATCGGCGGCGGCTCCCTGGAGCTGGCCTACGGCGCCGGCCGGGAACCGGAGATCGCGCTGTCGCTGCCGCTCGGCGCCGGCCGCCTCACCCGGCACCACCTGCCGCCCCGCCCGCCGGTGCGCAAGCGCGTCCGCCGGGCGCTGTCCGCGCACGTGCGGTCGGTGCTCACCGAGGCGACCGCCGGGATCGCCGCGCGCCCGGCCCCGGTGCGGGCAGCCGCGACGTCCAGGACCTTCACCCAGCTGGCCCGGCTGTGCGGCGCGCCGAAGGCGAAGGCGGGGCCGTTCCGGGAGCGCCGCCTCGACCGCCGCGACCTGCACCGCTGGATCCCCCGGCTGGCGAAGCTGCCGGACGAGGAGCGGGCGCGGCTGCGCGGGGTGAAGGCGTCGCGCGCCCACCAGATCCTCGCGGGCGCGATCGTGGCCGAGGGCGTGATGGACGTCCTCGGGCTCGACCGCCTCGACATCTGCCCGTGGGCGCTGCGCGAGGGCATCATGCTGGACCGGCTGGGCCGGGCCGCCCCGTTCGCCCCGGACCCCCGCGGCGGCGGGAGCTGACGGTCGGCGCCCGGCCGTTTGAACGGCCCCCCTGCGGCAAGTGGCCCGTTGGGCTCCGACGCGGGAGGGAGGCCGTCGATGACGGCTGTGCAGGGCAGGGACGACGCGAGCGTGGCCGAGGCGCTCGCGCGGCACCGGATGGGGACCAGGATCGGCCACATCCTGGCCACCACCGACCACAAGATGGTCGGCTACCTGTACCTCACGACGTCGTTCCTGTTCTTCCTCGCCGCCGGGGTCATGGCCATGCTCATGCGGGCCGAGCTGATGGAGCCCGGCAAGCAGGTGGTGAGCAACCACACCTACAACGAGCTGTTCACCATCCACGGCACGATCATGATGCTGCTGTTCGCGACGCCGCTGTTCGCCGGGTTCGCGAACGTGCTGGTCCCGCTGCAGATCGGGGCGCCCGACGTGGCGTTCCCCCGGATGAACGCGCTGACCTACTACCTGTTCCTGTTCGGCGGGCTCATGGTCATGGCGTCGTTCATCATGCCGGGCGGCGCCGCCGCCTACGGGTGGTTCTCCTACTCGCCGCTGACCTCCGGGACGTACTCGCCGGGCCTCGGCCCCGACATGTGGATCATGGGGCTGATCCTGTCCGGCTTCGGGACGATCCTGACCTCGGTCAACATCATCACCACGATCATCGCGATGCGCGCGCCCGGCATGGTGATGTTCCGGATGCCGATCTTCACCTGGAACGTGCTGCTGACCAGCCTGATGGTGCTGATCGCCTTCCCGGTGCTGACCGCGGCGCTGTTCGCGCTGGAGGCCGACCGCAAGCTCGGCGCGCACATCTACGACCCCTCGAACCACGGCGCGCTGCTGTGGCAGCACCTGTTCTGGTTCTTCGGCCATCCCGAGGTCTACATCGCGGCGCTGCCGTTCTTCGGGATCGTCACCGAGATCCTCCCGGTGTTCGCGCGCAAGCCGCTGTTCGGCTACCTCGGCATGGTGGCGGCGACGATCTCGATCACCGGATTGTCGATGACGGTGTGGGCGCACCACATGTTCGCCACCGGCGGGGTGCTGCTGCCGTTCTTCTCCATCACCTCCTTCATGATCGCCGTGCCGACCGGGATCAAGTTCTTCAACTGGGTCGGGACGCTGTGGAAGGGGCAGCTCACGTTCGAGGCCCCGATGCTGTTCGCGCTCGGGTTCCTCGTGACGTTCCTGTTCGGCGGCCTGACCGGGGTCATCCTCGCCTCGCCGGCGATGGACTTCCACCTCACCGACTCCTTCTTCGTCGTCGGGCACCTGCACTACGTCCTGTTCGGCACCGTCGTGTTCGCCATGTTCGGCGGGTTCTACTTCTGGTGGCCGAAGATGACGGGCCGGATGCTGCACGAGGGCTGGGGCAGGATCCACTTCTGGACGCTGTTCATCGGGTTCCACACGACGTTCCTCGTCCAGCACTGGCTCGGCGCCGAGGGCATGCCGCGCCGCTACGCCGACTACCCCGACCAGTTCGCGACGCTGAACCTCGTCTCGTCCATCGGCTCGTTCATCCTCGGCGCCTCGACGTTCGCGTTCCTGTGGAACGTGCTGCGGACCTGGCGGCACGGCGAGAAGGTCGGCACCGACGACCCGTGGGGCACCGGCGGCTCGCTGGAGTGGGCGACGTCCTGCCCGCCGCCCCGCCACAACTTCACGACGATGCCCCGGATCCGCTCGGTGCGCCCGGCGTTCGACCTGCACTACCCGCCGCTGGAGCCGCCGCAGGAGGCCGAGCCGGCGCTCCCGCCGCCCCCCAAGGGCTCCTGACGCTCCCCAAGGGATCCTGACCGGCGCGGGTCAGCCGCCCCCGTCCTGCGATCCGCCGTCCTGCGGCGGCTTCTCCAGGTCGCCTTGGCCGCCGCCATACGACTCCGACTGGTAGTCGAGGTAGAAGCGGTTGGCGCGGGTGCGCACCTGGGTGCGGGCCCGGTCGGGGGTCGGCAGCGGGATGATGTGGTTCGGGTAGGGGGCGACCAGTTCGCCGGGCCGCCGGGTGCGCAGCACGGCCTCCGCGTCCCGCGACGGCTGCTCGTGCCGCTCCTCGAAGCCGCCCTCCGGGCTGAGCGAGATCAGGCCGCTCTCCACGCCCTCCTCCCGGGTCTGGAGGTCGCGGCGCTGCAGGCTCAGGCAGGCGCGCCGGGCGATGGCGAACGCGAGGACCGGGGCGACGAAGAACCCGACGCGGAAGAACCATGTCGTCCAGAACAGCGGGATCTTGAAGGTGTCGGCGATGATGTCGTTGCCGCCCGCCGCCAGCAGGTTGATGTACCAGGCGGCGGCCGCCGCGCCGATCCCGGTCCGGGTGGGGGCGTTCCGCGGCCGGTCCAGCAGGTGGTGGACGCGCTCGTCCCCGGTGGCCCAGCGCTCCAGGAACGGGTACAGCCCCATGAGGGTGAAGAAGATCCCCGGCAGGACGACGGCCGGCAGCAGCACGTTCCACGCGATGTCGTGCCCGGCGACGGTCGTCGACAGCGGCGCCATGATGCGCAGCGACCCTTCGAGGAACCCGACGTACCAGTCCGGCTGCGAGCCGAAGGACACCTCGTCGGGCCCGTACGGCCCGTACAGCCAGACGGGGTTGATCTGGAAGAACGCCGCCAGCCCCGACAGGACGCCGAACGTGAACAGGAAGTAGCCCGCGCTCTGCGTGGCGAAGTGCGGGAAGGTCTTCTCGCCGCTCACCGACATCTCCCGCCGGCCACGGCCCGGCCACTGGGTGTGCGTCTGGTGCCAGAGGATCATCAGGTGGACGGTGACGAGCGCGATCAGGATGCCCGGGATGAGCAGGATGTGCACCGTGAACAGCCGCGGGATGAACTCCTCGCTCGCCGGGAACTCCCCGCCGAACGCCCACAGGCTGAGGTAGGTCCCGGCGATGGGGATGGACAGCAGGATGCCCTGGAAGATGCGCAGGCCGGTGCCGGACAGCAGGTCGTCCGGGAGCGAGTAGCCCGCGAACCCCTCGGCGAGCGCCAGCGCGAACATCGACACGCCGATCACCCAGTTGATCTCGCGCGGCTTGCGGAACGCGCCGGTGAAGAAGATCCGCATGAGGTGGACCACGATCGCCGCGAGGAACACGTTCGCCGCCCAGTGGTGGATCTGCCGCATCAGCAGCCCGCCGCGCACGTCGAACGTCAGGTGCAGCGTGGAGGCGTACGCGTCGCTCATCTCCACGCCCTTGAGCGGCGCGTACGAGCCGTCGTAGATCTGCACACCGCCGCTCGGCTTGAAGAACAGCGTGAGGAAGACGCCCGTGAGGATCAGGATGATGAACGAGTAGAGCGCGATCTCGCCGAGCAGGAACGACCAGTGCGTCGGGAACGCCTTCTTGATGTTCTGGCTCAGGAACGAGGTCGAACCGAGCCGGTCGTTGACACCCTGGGCCAGGTCGCCGGCCCTCGCGGACTTCGACCGGCCGTTCCGTCCCGCCATCGCGCACTTCTCCCCAGGCCCGAGCAGCAATTTCGCTGGGCGGGTACCCGGGCGGGATCACCGCAAACGCCGGTGTACGGGCGCCTGCGGCCCCGTCCGGCCCTCAGGGCGCGGCCGCCGCGTAGAGCACCTCGCGCAGCCCGGGAAGGGTCTCGCGGTCGGCGCGCCAGACCAGCCGCAGGCTGAGCGCCGGGGCGTCCAGCGCGAGCCGGGCGAGGGCGCCGCCGCCGAGCCGGTCCCGGACGGCGAACTCGGGGACGAGCGCCACGCCGAGCCCCCGCTCCGCCCACGAGCTCATCACGGTCACGCTGCCCGCCCGGACGCGCTCGACGGCCGGGCCGAGCAGCCGCTCGCCCGCCAGCCAGAACGAGCACGCCGGCACGTTCACCAGCAGCCGCTCGCCGCGCAGGTCGGCGGCGGTGACGCGGGGCGCGCCCGCGAGCGGGTGGTCCGGCGCGGCGACCAGCGCGAGCGGGACGGGCTCCAGGTCGAGGAAGTCCAGCGGCGCGGCCGGCGCCGCGAAGCCGAGCCCGCCGACGCCGTCGCCGGCGTCCAGCAGCAGCGCCGCCTCCAGGTCCCCGGCGGCGACCGCGTCCAGCAACTGGTCGCGGGCCGCGTCCGACCGGACCTGCACCCGCAGGCCGGGCCGCCGCTCGGCGAGCCGCGCGAGGACGCCGGGGACGTGCGTCGCGGCGATCGACTCCAGCGCGCCGAGCCGCAGCACCGGCCGCTCCCCGGACACCTCGCGGCGGGCCCGCTCGGCCAGCCCCAGCAGCCGGCCCGACCACTCCCGCATCCGCTCCCCGGCCGGGGTGAGGCGCATCCCCTTCGGGCCGCGCTCGAACAGCGCCACGCCGAGCGCCGCCTCCAGCGCCCGGACCTGCTCCGACACCGAGGACGGCGCGAGCCCGAGGGCGGCGGCGGCATCGGTGACGGTCCGGTGGGCGACGACGGCCTCGAACGTCCGCAGCTGGCGCAGTTCCATGCCGAGGGAACCCGTGCGGAGCGTTCGGATATTCCGAACGCCCCGTGCGGCGCAGCCGGTGGAGCGCGGCGGCCCCCGTTCCCAGACTGGGCGGCCATGAGCACAGTCCTCGCACCCGCTCCGGCGGGGTCCGCCGCGAAGCGGCGCTCCGCCCTGCTCGGCATCTCCCTCGGCTACTTCATGGTCCTGCTCGACACCACCGTCCTGTCGGTGGCCGAACCCGACCTGGCCCGGTCCCTTCACGCGTCCGTCGCGGGGCTGCAGTGGGCCGTCACCGGCTACACGGTCGTGCTCGGCGCGCTGCTGCCGTCGGCGGGCGCGGTCGCCGACCGCCACGGCGCGCACCGGGTGTTCGGCGCCTCCATCGCCGTCTTCGGCGCCGGGTCGCTGCTCTGCGCCGCCGCCCCGGACCTGTGGACGCTCGTCGCACTGCGCGCCGTGCTCGGCGTCGCCGCCGCCGGGTGCGTGCCCGCGTCCATGGCGCTGATCGCGCGGCTCTACCCGGTACCCGCCGAACGCGCCCGCGCGGTCGCGGCCTGGGCGGCGACGAGCGGCGCCGCGCTCGCCGCCGGGCCGATCGCGGGCGGCGCCCTGGTCGGCCTCGCCGGCTGGCGCGCGATCTTCCTGGTCAACATGCCGCTCGCCGCCCTCGTGCTCGCGCTCGCCGCCGGGCGCGCGGTCACCTGCCCGCGCGGCCCGCGCTCGATCGACAGGCCCGCGCAGCTCCTCGCGTGCGCGGCGGCCGGCCTGCTGACCGACGCGCTCATCGCGCTCGGCGCCGGCGCGGGCGTCCACGCGGCGTGCTCGGGCGCCGGCGCGGTCGCGGCCGGCGCCGCGTTCGCGCTGCGGGAGCGGGGGAGCGCGGCGCCGGTCCTGGTGCCCGCGGTCCTGCGCGCGCCGGGGATGGCGTTCGCGCTGGCGGCCGGCGCGGCGGTCAACTTCGTGATGACCGGCGTGCTGTTCGTCCTGCCGCTGGTGTTCCAGCGGACGCTCGGCCTCACACCGCTGGAGACCGGCCTGGCGTTCCTGCCGATGACGCTCCCGTTCGCGGTCAACCCGCTGCTCACCGGGCGGATCGTCGCGCGCACCGGGCCGCGCCGCCCCGTCCTCGCGGGCCTCGCCCTGCTGACCGCCGGAGGCGTGCTGTTCGGCGCCGTCCTGGCCCGGGGCGCGACCTACCCGGCACTGGTCGCGGGACTGCTCTGCACCGGCTTCGGTGTGTCGTTCGCCCTGCCCGCCCTCGCCGTCCTCGCGGTCACCGCCGCGCCCGAGGGGACGGCCGGCGCGGCCGGCGGCCTGCTCAACGCGGCCCGGCAGCTCGGCGCCGCGCTCGGCGTCGCCGTCATGGGCGCCTTCGCGGCGGCGGGGCCGGGCACCGCGCTGTTCATCGCCGCCGGCGTGTGCGCCGCCGTCCTCCCGGCCGGGCTGCGCGCGGTCAGGCCGCCCGCGGGTCCGCGGCCGCGTTGAGCCGGTGCCGGACGAGCCGGATGTCGGCCCGCAGCCGGTCGGCGGCCAGCGGGTCCGGCTCCAGCCCGCCGAGCCCGTCCTCGATGAGCGCCAGCTGGTCGGCGCGCAGCCGGGCGAGCAGCCGGCGCGGCTCCCCGGCCGGCACGCCCCACCGCTCCTTGCGGCGCCACTTGCGGAACGCGAGCACGTGCCCCTCGCCCGGGATGAGGACGCCCTTCGCCGTCTCCGCGTGCACCGTCCGCCGGAAGTGCGCCAGGTACCGGCGCCGCGCGAGCCGGTACGCGACGACCGCGGCGAGCAGGATCGGCGCGCCCTTCACCGGCATCAGCACGACCCCGGGCAGGACGGGCGCGTCCCAGTACGAGTGCAGCGCCATCGACAGCGTGAACGCGGCCCCCGCGATCGCGGCGCTCGTCCGCGACGGCCTCCCGAGCAGGCAGCCGAGGCCCGCGCCGCCGACCGCCGTCATCGCCCAGTGGCTCCACCACGCCCCGCCGACCACCCGGCTGCCGAAGGTGAACAGCGCCGCGTTGGCGTCCTGCGTCGCGCCCGTCAGCACGATCGTGTTCAGCACGTACAGGAAGTTCTCCGCGAACTGGAAGCCGAGGCCGGCGAGCGCGCCGTACTGCCAGCCGTCGAGCGGCCCGCGGACCGCGGCCGGCGCCATCAGCGCCAGCACCACGACCCCGAGCAGCTTCAGGACCTCCTCGTCGACCGGCGCGATGATCGCCGCGCCCCACACCGAGGTGAACCCCGGCCCCGCCGTCTTGCCGAGGACGGCCTGGAACGCCGAGTTGGCGGGCAGCGCGAGCCCGAACGCGGCGAGCCCGCCCCACGCCACCGTGATGAGCGCGTAGCCGAGCGGCAGCGACCGGATCGGGTGCAGCCGCCGCAGCGCCCACACGCCCGCCGCCAGCGCCGGCGCCAGCAGCGCGAACCCGAGGATCGCGCCGGCCGGGAACGCCGCGACCTGCGCGCCGATCCCGCGGAAGGCCGTCCAGGCCCCGAGCAGGCACGCGGCGGCCCACAGCCAGAACGCGGGCCGGCGGGTCATGACGGCGCCGAGATCCGCAGCGTCCGCACCAGGGCCTCGACCTCCGCGGCCAGCCGCCGGTACGCCTCCGGCGGCCCCGACGCCGTCACGGTGGCGCCGAGCGTGGCCCGCGCGAACACGGTCGCCATGCCGACGCGCTCGCGCCCGGCGAGCCGCCCGGTCAGCCCGGTCAGCCCGTGCGCGGTCGTGATCGGGACGGGCCCCGCGCGCAGCCGCGAGTGCCCGCCGGCGGCGACGATGCGGCCGAGGCCGTCCCACAGCTCGCGCGCGTCCAGCGGCGCCAGCGGCACGACGATCCGCACGTACAGGCCGACGCCCGCGTTGGCGAGCTCGATGTCGCTGGTCAGCGAGGACTCGGCCCGGTCGAGCACCCAGCCCGGGGACGGGACCGTGAACGAGACCGGCCGGACGCCGTCGCGCTCGGCCCCGACCGACAGCACCGTGCCCGCCGCGATCGGCCTGCCGCCGCTGCCGAGGGCCCTGTCGAGCAGCGGGAGCCCCGCGGCCAGGACCAGCAGCGCCAGCGCCACGAGCCCCGTACCCCACCATCTCACCCGCGCCACGTGACCCCCCGATGACGTGCGGTGCGGAAATGCCCCTTGACCGGGGAGCTAAACAAGATCAGGGGGGCGCGGGTCACCAGTGCGCTGGGCGTTCGACCGTGCTCGGCAACCGCGTCGCGGCGTCGCCCCGCGCCGAGTCCAGCTGCGCACGCACGAGGAACAGGCAGCCGGTGAGGTCGGCGCCGCGCAGGTCGGCGTCCCGCAGGTCCGCGCCGATCAGGTCGGCCGAGCGCAGGTCGGCGCCCCGCAGGTCGGCCCCGATCAGGTACGCGCCGCGCAGGTTCGCGCCGCGCAGGTCGGCGCCCTTCAGCCGCGCCCCGATGAGGTCGGCGCCCCGCCGGTCGGCGCGGCGGCCCGGCACGGCGGCCCTGGCCAGCTCGCTCGCGCGCAGCAGCAGCGCGTTCGCCTCCGCCCGCACGGCCGGGACGTCCAGCTCGGCGAGTCCGGCCGGATCGCGCCGGGTGAGGCGGTCGACGTCCGCGTACGCCCGCCGCAGCTCGGCGCGGACGGGCCCGGCGGCGGGCAGCGCCGCCGCCTCGTCCAGGTACCAGAGCAGCTCGTGCAGCTGCCGCATGACGGGGAACACCGCGAACATGCGGCGCGCGACGCCGGGGTCGGCACGCCAGTCCCGTCCGGCGAAGGTCTCCTGCGACACCTTCTGCCCCGCGCCGAAGCAGTCGAAGACCGTGCAGCCCCGGAAGCCGAGCCCCCGCAGGTCGGCGTGGACGCCGCAGCGGAAGTCGTCCAGCAGGTTGCGGCACGGCTCGCCCGCGGCCTTGTCCACCGCGAAGTCGGCCGACTTCGCGAACGGCAGCGCGACGCAGCACAGACCGAAACAGCTCGCGCAGTCGGCCTTCAGACCGGCCGCCCTCTCCGACACCCCGCGCCTCCGACTCATGGACAACGCTCCATTGTCGGGCCACGCGGCCCCTGCTCGGGACGGACGCGGTGCCGTCGCCCGGTGCCGTCGCCCGGTGCCGTCGCACGTGTTGTACAGTCCGGAACCCCATGACGACACCCCTCACCGCGTCCGCGATCGCCTCCAGGCTGCGCGCCGCCGGCTGCGTGTTCGCCGAGGACGAGGCGCGGCTGATCCTCGCCACCGCCGCCACGCCCGGCGACGCCTCCGCGATGGTGGACCGGCGCGCCGCCGGGCTGCCGCTGGAGCACGTCCTCGGCTGGGCGGAGTTCCGCGGCCTGCGGATCGCCGTCGAGCCGGGCGTGTTCGTGCCCCGCCGCCGCACCGAGTTCCTCGTCCGCGAGGCGGCCGCGCTCGCCCCGCCGCGCCCCGTCGTCGTCGACCTGTGCTGCGGCTCCGGCGCGCTGGGCGCCGCGCTCGTCGCCGGCCTGGACGAGTACGCCCTGCACGCCGCCGACGTCGAGCCCGCGGCCGTCCGGTGCGCCCGCGCCAACATCGCGCCGCTCGGCGGCCACGCCTACGAGGGCGACCTGTTCGCGCCGCTCCCGGACGCGCTGCGCGGCCGCGTCGACGTGCTGCTCGCCAACGTCCCCTACGTGCCGACCGGCGACGTCGCGCTGATGCCGCCGGAGGCGCGCGACCACGAGCCGCGGGTCGCGCTCGACGGCGGCCCCGACGGCCTGGACGTGCTGCGCCGCGTCACCGCCGAGGCGGCGCGGTGGCTGGTCCCGGGCGGCCACCTGCTGTTCGAGACGAGCGAGCGCCAGGTCCCGGACGCGGTCGCCGCCGTCGAGCGGGGCGGGCTGTCCGCCGCCGTCCGGACGTCCGAGGAGTTCTATGCCACGGTCGTCATCGGAGCAAAGCCGGTGTAAATCCCGACACGGGGGTACGGGTCGTACAGGACGACCTGAAGGAGTGAAACACAATGCGCCGCATCAGTGCAGCGCTCAGCGCCATCATCGGCACGATCGTCAGCATCGTGACCCTCCCGTTCCGGGTCCTGCAGCGCCTCCTGACCCCCGGGCGCCGCACCCGCACCCACCGGTAAAGGCCGCGATATCCGGACGTCCGCCCCGGGCCATTCGTGCGATACGGCCCGGGGCGGACGTATGCCGGAAAATGCTTTGCGCGCCGGCCGCGGGATGCCGCACTCTATGAGTGTCAAACCGAACGCAAGCGACGGGGAGGAGCGGTGGGGGTGGCCATGATCAGCACTGGGCCGGCGCCGCAGCGCTCCGGCACCGGGCAGTGGCACGATGCCGCCGCCGTCGGAGGCGTCTCCGGATAGGACCGCGAAGGTTCCCCGGAGACCGCCAGGATGACCTTTCTGGCGGTCTTTTCATGTTCATCACGGGTCTGTAGCTCAATGGGAAGAGCGCCCGCCTTGCAAGCGGGAGGTTGCCGGTTCGAGTCCGGCCCGATCCACTCGGCGGAATGCTCCTTGTTCCGCCGCAAGCCGCACAGGCCGAAATGGTTAAGGCACCTGGCTTCCACCCAGGCGGAACCGGGTTCGATTCCCGGGTGCGGCTCTGGACTGGGCCCGGCGGGAGTAACGACCCCCGGCCGGTTCTGCACGTGCCCGAGGCGGGCGGACGCCACCGCCCGCCCGCGGGCACCCATGCTGGATCATCCAATCGGCAGGATGCGTGACTCTGGATCACGTCATGCAGGTTCGAACCCTGCTCCGGCAGCCCATGGCTAGGCGGGCGCGTCGACGCGGGTGCGGGCCGTCGTCCAGGCGCGGGCCCGGTCGGTGAGGGTGATGCCGAGGCCGGGACGCGGCGGGACGTGCATCCGGCCGCCCTCGATCGTCGGCCGCTCGTTGAACAGCGGGTCGAGCCAGTCGAAATGCTCCACCCACGGCTCGCTCGGGTAGGCGGCGGCCAGATGCAGGTGGATCTCCATCGCGAAATGCGGCGCGAGTTGCAGCTGGTGGTGGTCGGCGAGCGTCGCGAGCTTCAGGAAGGCGGTGATGCCGCCGATGCGCGGGGCGTCCGGCTGGAGGACGTCGGCGGCGCCCTTGGCGATGAGCTCGCAGTGCTCGGCGACGCTGGTGAGCATCTCGCCGGTCGCGATCGGCGTGTCGAGCGCGGCGGCGAGCGCGGCGTGGCCCGCGGCGTCGTAGGCGTCGAGGGGCTCCTCGATCCAGGTGAGGCCGAACGCCTCCAGCGCGCGGCCCATCCGCCGCGCGGCGGGCCGGTCCCACTGCTGGTTCGCGTCCACCATCAGCGGGAACGCGTCGCCGAGCCGCTCCCGGACGGCGGTGACCCGGCGCAGGTCCGCGGCGTGGTCGGGATGGCCGACCTTGATCTTGACGCCGCCGATCCCCGCGGCCGCGGACGCCTCCGCGTTCTCCAGCACCTCCTCCAGGGGCGCGTGCAGGAATCCGCCGGAGGTGTTGTAGCAGCGGACGGAGTCGCGGTGCGCGCCGAGGAGCTTGGCGAGCGGCAGGCCCGCCCGCTTGGCCTTCAGGTCCCAGAGCGCGATGTCGATCGCGGCGATCGCCTGCGTGGCGAGCCCGCTGCGGCCGACGGACGCGCCCGCCCACACCAGCTTCGTCCAGAGCCGCCCGATGTCGCTCGGGTCCTCGCCGATGAGGGCGGGCGCGACCTCGGCGGCGTGCGCGAACTGGCCGGGGCCGCCGGCGCGCTTGGCGTAGCCGAACCCGATGCCCTCGTGGCCGTCCGCGGTGCCGATCTCGGCGAACAGGAACACGACCTCGGTCATCGGCCGCTGCCGCCCGGTCAGCACCTTGGCGTCGCTGACCGGGACGGCGAGCGGCAGCGTCACCGACGACAGCTCGATCCAGGCGATCCGGTCGAGGGTGGCCGCGCCGGCGGGGACGGCCGTCATCTCAGCGCACTCGCTTCACGAGTTCGGCCAGTTCGGCGGTCTCGGCGTCGGTCAGGTCGGTGAGCGGCGGCCGGACGGGCCCGGCGGGGTGCCCGGTGACCCGCATGCCCGCCTTGATGATGCTGACCGCGTAGCCCTTGCGGCGGTTGCGGATGTCGCAGTACGGCAGGACGAACTCCGCGAGCAGCCGCGCCACCTCGGCCCGGTCGCGGCCGCGGACGGCGGCGTAGAACGCGAGCGCGAACTCCGGGACGAAGTTGAAGACCGCCGAGGAGTAGGTGGTGACGCCCATCTCCAGGTAGGGGAGCGCGAACGTCTCCGCGGTGGGCAGCCCGCCGATGTAGACGAGCCGGTCGCCGAGCCGGGACCTGATCCGCGTCATCAGCTCCAGGTCGCCGACGCCGTCCTTGAAGCCGACGAGGTTCGGGCACTCCTCGGCCAGCGCGGCGACCGTCGCGTCCTGGTAGACGGCGTTCGCGCGGCTGTAGAGCGTCACGCCGAGCCGGGTCGCGGCGCAGACGGCGCGGACGTGCGCGATCAGGCCCTCCTGCGACGCCTCGGTCAGGTAGGGCGGGAACAGCAGCACCCCGTCGGCGCCCGCCTCCTCGGCCTCGCGCGCCATCGCCGCGGCCGCCGCCGTCCCGTACCCGGCGGGCGCGATCACCGGCAGGCCGTCCGGCGCCTCCGCGACGGCGGCGCGCACCACCGCGCCCACCTCGCCGGGCGCGAGCGAGAAGAACTCGCCGGTGCCGCCCGCCGCGAACAGGCCGGCGACGCCGTACCCGGCGAGCCGGCCGATGTTGTCCCGGTAGGCGGGCTCGTCGAAGGACAGGTCGTCGCGGAAGTGCGTGACGGGGAACGAAAGGAGCCCGGACCCGAGCCGCGTCGCGATCTCTTCGGGCGCAGTCTGCGTCATGCCCCCGAGGCTAGGATGGCCGATTGATCCAGGTCCAACACGAAAAAGGCATCCACTGATACCCGCAGGGAATCGATGTTCACGCTGACCCAGCTCACGAACTTCGTGGCCGTCGCCGAGGAGCTGCACTTCGGCCGCGCCGCCGAGCGGCTCCGCATGACGCAGCCGCCGCTCAGCCGGCAGATCCAGCTGCTGGAGAACGAGCTGAAGGTGCGGCTGTTCGACCGGACGAACCGGTCCGTCCGGCTCACCCCGGCCGGGCGGGCTTTCCTCGTCGAGGCGCGCCGGCTGCTGCAGCAGGCCGACCACGTCGCGATGTCGGTCCGGCAGGTGTCGGCGGGGGAGGCCGGGAGCATCACGGTCGGGTTCACCGCGGCGAGCGCCTACGCCACGCTGGGCCGGCTGCTGGAGGTCGCGCGGACGGCGCTGCCGGACGTCGGGATCGTCCTGCGGGAGATGGTGACGCGGGACCAGGTGCGCGCCCTCGCCGAGGGGAGCCTCGACCTCGGGCTCCTGCGGCCGCCGGTGACCGACCCGGACCTGGCGGAGCGCCCCGCCGAGCGGGAGGCGCTGCTCGCCGCCGTCCCGAACGGCCACCCGCTCGCGGCGGGGGAGGGCCCGCTGGCGCTCGCCGACTTCGACGGGCGGCCGTTCATCATGTACTCGCCCGTCGAGGCCCGCTACTTCCACGAGCTGGTGATCAGCGTGTTCCGGCAGGCGGGCGTCTCGCCGGTGTACGCGCAGTACCTCAGCCAGGTGCACAGCATCCTCGCGCTGGTCAACTGCGGGTGGGGCGTCGCGCTGGTCCCGGCCGCCGCGTCCCGGCTCCGCTACGCGGGGCTGCGGTTCCGCCCGGTCGACCTCCCCGTCCCGGACCCCGTCGAGCTGAGCCTGGCCTGGCGCCGCGGCAACGACAACCCGGCCCTCGCCAAGCTGCTCCGGCATCTTTGACGCGCCTTGACCGGAGCGCGGGCGGTGAATTATTTTGTCGTTAAAATATTTGCCGTCAAAGTATCGGTGGGGCAGGTGGAGGGACCATGAGCGACTACCCGGCGTATGCGCCGTCGGAGGAGCATGAGCTGCTGCGGCGCACGGTGCGTGAGCTGGCCGAGGCCAAGATCGCTCCTTTCGCGGCGGAGGTGGACGAGGAGTCCCGGTTCCCGCAGGAGGCCTTGGACGCGCTGGTCGCCAACGATCTGCATGCGGTGCACGTGCCCGAATCGTACGGGGGTGCGGGAGCGGACGCGCTGGCCACGGTGATCGTGATCGAGGAGGTCGCGCGGGTGTGCGGCTCGTCGTCGCTGATCCCGGCGGTGAACAAGCTGGGCACGGTCCCGGTGCTGCTGGCCGGCGGCGAGGAGCTCAAGAAGAAGTACCTGGCGCCGGTGGCGCGTGGTGAGGGGATGTTCTCCTACGCGCTGTCGGAGGCGGACGCGGGGTCGGATGCGGCGGGGATGAAGACCCGCGCGGTGCGCGACGGCGACACCTGGGTGCTCAACGGCGCGAAGATGTGGATCACCAATGCGGGGGTGTCGGAGTTCTACACGGTGATGGCGGTCACCGACCCGGCGGCGGGCGCCCGCGGTATCTCCGCGTTCGTGGTGGAGAAGTCGGATCCGGGGGTGTCGTTCGGGCCGAAGGAGCGCAAGCTGGGGATCAAGGGTTCGCCGACCCGGCAGGTGCTCTTGGAGGACACCCGCATCCCCGCCGACCGGCTGATCGGCGCGGAGGGCACGGGATTCAAGACCGCGCTGGCCACCCTGGACCACACCCGCATCACCATCGCCGCCCAGGCGCTGGGGATCGCGCAGGGGGCGCTGGACTTCGCGTTGAACTACGTCAAGGAGCGGCGGCAGTTCGGCAAGCCGGTCGCCGATTTCCAGGGTGTGCAGTTCATGCTGGCCGACATGGCGATGCGGCTGGAGGGCGCGCGGCAGCTGACCTACCACGCGGCGATCAAGTCCGAGCGGGCGATGAGCGGGGAGAAGGTCCCGGATCTGACGTTCGTCTCCTCGGCGTGCAAGGCGCTGGCCTCGGACGTGGCGATGGACGTGACCACCGACGCCGTCCAGCTGCTGGGGGGCTACGGGTACACGCGGGACTTCCCGGTGGAGCGGATGATGCGCGACGCCAAGATCACCCAGATCTACGAGGGCACCAACCAGATCCAGCGCATGGTGATGGCCCGCCAGCTCCTCAAGTAGCCGGCAGCCGCACCTCGAACAGCGCGCCGCCGCCGGGGGCCTCGCCGACGGTGAGGCTCCCGCCGTGCGCCGCGACCAGGTCCCGGGCGATCGCGAGGCCCAGCCCGGCGCCGCCCTCGTCGCGGCTGCGGGCGTCGTCCAGCCGGACGAACCGCTCGAAGATCCGCTCGCGGTCGGCGGCCGGCACCCCCGGGCCGTCGTCGGCGACGCGCAGCACCGCCGTCCCCGCCTCCTCGCGCAGCGACAGCCGGACGGCCGCGTCCGCGTGCCGCTGCGCGTTGTCGAGCAGGTTGCCCACCACCCGCGCCAGCCGGCCCGGGACGCCCATGACCCGCGGGTCCCCCTCGACCGACGCCCGCACCGCGACGCGGTCGCCGGGGGCGCGCCGGTCCAGCTCGTCCCGGACGAGGCGGCCGAGCGCGACCGGACGGGCCGGCGGCCGCTCGCCGGCGTCGATGCGGGCGAGCAGCAGCAGGTCGGCGGCCAGGTGCTGGAGCCGCACGACGTCCGCGACGAGGCCGTCCACGTCCAGCAGCTCGGGATGCGCGGCGGCGACCTCCAGCTGCGTGCGCAGCGACGCGATCGGGCTGCGCAGCTCGTGCGAGGCGTCCGCGACGAAGCCGCGCTGGCGCGCCACCGACTCCTCCAGCGCGGCGAGGGTCTCGTTCGTCGTGGCGGCGAGGCCGGCGATCTCGTCCCGCGCGTCCGGCACCGGCACCCGCCGGGCCAGGTCGCCGGACGCGGTGATCTCCGCCAGTTCCGCCCGGACGGCCTCCACCGGGCGCAGCGCCCGCCGCGTGACCAGCCACGTCACGCCCGCGACCACGGCGAGCAGCAGCGGCAGCCCGGCGAGCATCGCGCGGGTGACCGTGCCGGTCGCGTCCCGCGCCGCGGCGAGGTCGGCGCCCGCGTACACGGTCACGGTCTCGTCGCGCGGCGTCGTCACCTCGACCGCCGCGAACCGGTAGTCGGCCGTCCGGCCGTCCACCGTCGCGCGGCCGGTGCTGAACCCCGGGTCGTCCCCCGACACCTCGCCGCGGCCGGGATAGTCGTCGCCCTGGTCGTCGTCATCGTCGCCGCCGCCGCGCGGGGCCGCGCCCGGCCGGACGCCGGGGGAGCCGGTGCCGTCGATCGCCTGGAGGTCCTCGCTCACCGCGCGCACGCGGCCGTCCTCGCCGACGACCTGCACGGGATGGTCCTCGCCGTCGGGCAGGTCGAGGCTCCGGTACGGCGTGCCCGCCGCGAGCTGCGCCGCGACCTCCCGCGCCGATACCTCGGCCCGCAGGTCCGTCTGCCCGGCCAGGTTCGCGCGCAGCAGCAGCACCACCGCCAGCCCGGCGGCGACCAGCGCGCCCGCGACCACGGCCGTCGCGCCCAGCGTCGTCCGGGCCCGGACGGACCCGAGGCGGCGCGCCACGTCAGGCGCCCCCGTCCCGGGCCAGCCGGTACCCGGCGCCGCGCACCGTCGTGATCGACCGGCGCCCGAACGGGACGTCCAGCTTGCGGCGCAGCGCGCTCACGTACACCTCGACGATGTTGGGGTCGCCGTCGTAGGCGAAGTCCCAGACGGCCTCCATGATCTGCGCCTTCGACACGACCCGGCCGGCGTTGGCCGCCAGGTGCTCCAGCACGGCGAACTCCTTGGCGGTCAGCTCCACCTCCGCGCCGCCCCGGAACACGCGGTGCGCCGCCGGGTCCACGGTGAGGTCGCCGAGCACGATCGCGGGCGCGGCGCCGCGCGTGCGGCGCCGCAGCAGCGCGCGGACGCGCGCCACCAGCACCACGTACGAGAACGGCTTGGTGAGGTAGTCGTCCGCGCCGGTGTCGAGGCCCTCGGCCTCGTCGTACTCGCCGTCCTTGGCGGTCAGCATCAGGATCGGCGTCTCGTCGCCCGCCGCCCGCAGCTCCGCGCACACCCGGTAGCCGTTCATCCCGGGCAGCATGATGTCGAGGACGATCAGGTCGTAGCCGCCGCCGAGCGCCCGGTGCAGGCCCTCCGCGCCGTCGTGGACGGCCTCCACCACGAAGCCCTCGGCCGTCAGCCCCCGCGCGAGGGACGTGGCCAGGCGCTTCTCGTCCTCCACGATCAGCAGGCGCATGCCCCCAGCCTGCCAAACGGCACCTGAAGGCGGCTTCAGGTTAGTTCAGGAGCGCTACAGGAAGACACGCCAACGTGGGGTTCGCAAGGGGGAACCGAACGGAAGGTGGAACTCGATGAAGATCGACGCACGGCGCATGGTCACCGGGCGCGGGCTGCTGGTCTCGGCCGTCGCCGCGGGGGTGCTGGCCGCGGGCGGGACGACGGCCGCGTTCGCCACCGCGCAGGACGCGCCGGCCGCGGCCCCGTCCGGCGGCGCGGCGCCCGCCCCGGCGGTGGCGCTGGCGCAGGCGGCGGACGCGGCGCTGAAGAAGGTGCCCGGCACCGTCGCCGAGGCCGAACTCGACGACGAGGACGGCACGGCGGTCTGGGAGTTCGACGTCCTCTCCCAGGACGGGACGTGGCGCGACGTGACCGTCGACTCCGGCACCGGCGAGGTCCTCACCGACCGCGCCGACGACCGTGACGACCGCGACGACGCCGCGGAGGCCGCCGCCCTGCGCAAGGCGTCGGTGGCCGCGCCCGCCGCCGCCGGCGCGGCGCTGAAGGCCGTCCAGGGGCACGTCACGTCCGCCGAGTTCGAGCACGAGGGCGGCAAGGCCGTCTGGGAGGTCGACGTCGCCGGAAAGGACGGCAACGAGCACGAGGTCACGCTGGACGCCGCGTCCGGCAAGGTCCTCGCCCAGCAGACCGAAAAGCCGGACGACGACGGCGACGAGGACTGACGGGCGCCGGGGCCGGGAAGGGACACCGCAGGAGGTGTGCATGAGCGAGCAGAGACCCGGCCCCGGCATCGACACCAGCGTGTCGCACGTGGCGCGCATCTGGAACTACTGGCTGGGCGGCAAGGACAACTACCCGGTGGACCGGGAGGTCGGCGACCAGATCCTCGGCATGCTGCCGGACGTCGCGAGGCTGGCGCGCGCCTCCCGGCTGTTCCTCAACCGGGTCGTGTGGCACCTGGCCGCCGAGGCGGGCGTCCGCCAGTTCATCGACATCGGGACGGGCCTGCCCACGGTCGACAACACCCACGAGGTCGCCCAGCGGGCCGCGCCCGAGTCGCGGATCGTCTACGTCGACAACGACCCGCTCGTCCTGGAGCACGCGAGGTCGCTGCTCACCAGCACCCCCGAGGGGCACACCGCCTACATCCACGCCGACCTCCGCGAGCCCGAGGGCATCCTGGAGGGCGCCGCGGAGACGCTCGACTTCAGCCGGCCGGTCGCGTTCACGCTGATGGGGATCCTGGAGTTCGTCCCCGACGACGAGCAGGCGTACGCGATCGTGCGGCGGCTGCTGTCCGCGGTGCCGTCCGGCAGCTACCTCGCCATGTACGACGGGACGAACGTCGTCCACGGCGAGGCGTCCGACCGGATCGTGGACGTGTGGAACGCCTCCGGCAACGCGCAGCTCGTGCTGCGGACCCCCGGGCAGATCGCCGGCTTCTTCGAGGGCCTCCAGGTCGAGGAGCCCGGGATCGTCCCGGTGACGCACTGGCGCCCGGACACGCCCGGCGAACCCGAGCCGGTCGACGCCTACGGCGGCGTGGGCCGCAAGCCCTAGACCACCCCGGGAGCAGGCCGATGACCGCGGACGACTTCGTCTACACGATCTACATCAACGCCGCCCCCGAACGCGTCTGGGAGGCCCTCACCGACCCCGCCGCCACCCGCCGCTACTGGGGCGTCGCCTTCGAGACCGACTGGGCGCCCGGCTCCGCGATGACCTGGCACGAGGAGGACGCGACGACCGCCGACCCCGAGCAGACCGTCCTGGCGGCCGAGCCGGGCCGCCGCCTGTCCTACACCTGGCACACCTTCACCCCCGAATGGGCGAAGAGCGTCGGCGTGGACGAGGAGACCCGCCGCGCGCTCATGGCGGAGCCCCGCTCCACGGTGTCCTTCGTCATCGAGCCGGCCGGCGCCACCGCCAGGCTGACCGTCGTCCACCACGCGGGCGAGGCACTGCTCGCCATGTCGAGGAACGGCTGGCCGCACGTCCTGTCCGGGCTGAAGACGCTGCTGGAGACCGGCGAACCCCTCCCCACAACCGACCTCTAGCATGAGCCCGGACGATCATGTGAGGAGCGGTTCGTGCGAGAGATCGCCGTGTTCAGCGGTAGCGCCCACCCGGAACTGGCCGCCGAGGTCTGCGCGCACCTCGGGGTGCCGCTGAGCCCGTCCCGGGTCGACCGGTTCGCCAACGACTGCCTGGAAGTGCAGCTGCAGGCCAACTGCCGGGAGCGGGACGTCTTCCTGATCCAGCCGCTCGTCGCGCCCGTCCAGGAGCACCTCGTCGAGCTGCTCCTGATGTGCGACGCCGCCCGCGGCGCGTCCGCGAGCCGCATCACCGTCGTCATGCCGCACTACTCCTACGCGCGCTCCGACAAGAAGGACGCGCCGCGCATCTCCATCGGCGGGCGCCTGGTCGCCGACCTCCTCGTCGCCTCCGGCGCGAGCCGCGTCCTCGCCATGACCCTGCACTCGCCGCAGGTGCACGGCTTCTTCTCCGTCCCCGTCGACCACCTGCACGCGCTGCGGGAGCTCGCCGACCACTTCCGCGGGTACGACCTGTCGCGCACGACCGTCGTCTCGCCCGACCTCGGCAACGCCAAGGAGGCCGCGGCCTTCGCCCGCCTCCTCGGCGTCCAGGTCGCCGCCGGCGCCAAGCAGCGCTTCCCCGACGACCGCGTCCAGATCAGCTCCGTCATCGGCGACGTCGCCGACCGCGACGTCATCGTCCTGGACGACGAGATCGCCAAGGGCAGCACCGTCCTCGAACTGCTGGACCGGCTCCGCGAACTGGGCGCCCGCACCATCCGCGTCGCCTGCACCCACGGCCTGTTCGCCGCCGGCGCCCTCCAGCGCCTCACCGCCCAGCCCGACGTCCTGGAGATCGTCTGCACCAACACGGTCCCCGTCCCGAACGGCGACCGCAGCGACAAGCTCCGCATCCTGTCCATCGCCCCGGCCCTCGCCGAGGCCGTCCGCCGCATCCACAACGGCGAATCGGTGAGCGCCCTCTTCGAGTCCCCCTGACCTACCCCCGGCTTGCCGCCGCCGGGGTCGGTCAAGGGGGCGCCCGACTCCTTTGGGACGGGCCGGCGGCGGCCGGGATTCACCTGGGGCCGGTCAGCGGCGCATGCCGCTGCCGCCGGGTTCTTCTTCGCCGTCGGTGGTGTGCTCGAGTTCCAGGTACTCGTCCTCGGGCCAGAGTTCGTCGGCGAGGGCGGCGAGGTACTCCTCGTCGCCGGGGTCGAGTTCGGCGGTCATGGACTCCGGGTGCGCGGGCGCGGATGGCGGGGGGTCGGGCGCGGTTCTCAGGGGCATCGGGCGGAGCAGGCGGGGCAGGCAGAGGCCGAACAGGGCCAGCAGGGACACGAGGACCAGGACTGTGATCACACCACACCGTCCTTTCGCGGTCGAGTTCCACATGATTCTTGCGTAAGTAGCAAAACAGTTGAACGTTAGCGGGAGGCTCCGCCGGATGGGAGTCCGACATGCGGGCCGCCGGGGACAATGACCCCGTGGAGTCTCATGTGGACGCGCGGGCGCGCGAGCTGGCACGGGTCGTCTGGGACCACCTCGTCCTGTCCGGCCCCCTCTCCCAGGCTGACGTGATCCTGGCGCTGGGGTGCCACGACACGCGGGTGGCGGTCCAGGCGGCGCGGCTCTGGCACGCGGGATGGGCGCCGCTGGTGGTCGTGTCGGGCGGGCGCGGCAAGATGACCTCGGGGTGGACGGAGACCGAGGCGCGGGTGTTCGGGCGGGTGGCGCGCGAGCACGGGGTGCCGGCGGAGGCGCTGCTGCTGGAGGAGACGGCGAGCAACACGGGGGAGAACATCACCGCGTCCAGGCGGCTGCTGGACGGCCGGGGCGTCGCGGTGCGGCGGGGGATCCTGGTGGCGAAGCCCTACATGACGCGGCGGTCGCTGGCGACGGCGCGGCGGCGGTGGCCCGAGGTCGAGTGGTCAGCGTCCGCGCCGGAGCTGGGGTTCGAGGCGTTCTGCGAGCGCCGGTCCATCGAGCTGATGGTGGGGGACCTGCAGCGGATGGTGGTGTACGCGGAGCGCGGGTACCAGGTGCCGATGCCCGTCCCGGCGGACGTCTGGGCGGCCTACGAGGAGCTCGCCCGGCTCGGGTACGACGGGCACGTGATCCGTTAGGCGGTCGTGACGGGGCGGTGCGGGTCGATCACCCGGCCGTCGGGCAGCAGTTCGCCGGTGTCCTCGAAGACGACGATGCCGTTGCAGAGCAGGCTCCAGCCCTGCTCGGGGTGGTTGGCCACGGTGCGGGCGGCCTCGCGGTCGAGGTCGTCGGGCGCCGGGCACGGCGGCTGGTGCGTGCAGATGATGTCGTGCTGAGCGGTCACGGAGTTCCTCCACGGTGTCCCAGTGATTTAGGACATAGTGCAGCCTGCCGCTGTGCGTCCGAAATATGCAAGTGGATGAGGAATTCTTTACTGTTCGTCGCGTGTGGGAGGCCGCGAGATCGGGCATTCGGGGCGATTCACCGCAAGAGGCCCCCGTCGGGCTCGTCGCCGTGGTCGACGTCCAGGCCGACCACGGACGCGCAGCCCGTGCAGATCCACTCGCCGATGACGGCCTCGGAGTTGGTCCCGTGCGTCCGGTACGGGCGGTCGACCGTCCGGCGGCGCATCCCGTGGCCGCAGGAGGAGTGCAGGAGCCGGCCGCAGGTCGGGCACGGCCACACGTCCTCGCGGCGCAGGTCGCAGCGGGGGCACAGCGGCGCCTCGTAGTGCCCGGCGGGCTCGCCGAACGCCATCTCGTCCAGCCAGTCGTGCTCGAGGTCGAGGTACTCGTCGCGCGGCCAGTGGTGGTCGGCGAGCCAGGCGAGGTACTCCTCGTCGCCCGGGCCGAGGACGGTCGTCAGCGACTCGGGGTGCTCGTCGTCCGGGCGTGGTCGGCGCCTGCCGTGCCGCGCGGTGGCCAGGAGCGTCAGCAGGCCGAGGAGCGCGGCCGCGGCCAGGCCTGTCGCCAGGGGCATCGCGGCGTCCTTACATGATCTTGTGGCGGGAATGTCCGATCATGAATGCACTTCACAAAACGCTGCGAACGCTACAAGAAAGGTATGACGGCGGAAAAGTCGATCAAAAAGATCCTTTACCCGGATCATGACCGGACCCGGCGTCCGAAACCGGCGGCGGCGACGTCCGCAACCAGGGCCGGCCTGCGGGTACCAGGGCTACGAGCATCCCGGACCGCGCGGCGCGGTGTGGCCTGTTTCACTCTCCGCTGAATCAGCCCCTGCGGCCGAGAACGGCCACCGGCTGAGGCCGGGGGTGTGGTTTTCCGCAGGGTGGGGGTGCGGGATCCGGCCGGACGGGTCGGCGGTGCTCTCCATGGTGGCGGGCCCGGCCGGTTCCTAGCGTCGTAGGCATGATCGGACTGATGAACGCGGCCTCCGGCGGCGAACCCGTCGGCGGCATCGCCGGGTGGGCGACCGACCTGATGGACCGGCTCGGCGCGCCCGGCGCCGGCCTGGCGATCGCGCTGGAGAACCTGTTCCCGCCGCTGCCGAGCGAGGTGATCCTCCCGCTCGCCGGCTTCACGGCCGCGCAGGGCCGGATGAGCCTCACCGCGGCGATCGTGTGGACGACGCTCGGAAGCGTCGCCGGCGCCCTCGCGCTCTACGGGATCGGCGCCCTGATCGGGCGGGACCGGGTCCGCGCGATCGCGGCGCGGCTGCCGCTGGTCAAGGTCGAGGACCTCGACCGGACGGAGGCGTGGTTCGCCCGGCACGGCGGCAAGGCGGTGTTCTTCGGCCGGATGATCCCGATCTTCCGGAGCCTGATCTCCGTCCCGGCGGGGGTCGAGCGGATGCGGATGTCGGTGTTCCTGGCCTACACGACGCTCGGCAGCCTGCTGTGGAACACCGCGTTCGTGCTCGCCGGGTACGGGCTCGGCGACAACTGGCGGACGGTCGAGGAGTACGTCGGCGTCTACTCCAAGGGGGTGCTCGCGGTCGTCGCCGTGGCGGCCGTCGCGTTCCTCGCGGTGCGTATCGTGAAGGCACGGCGGGCCGGTGCCGGGGAGCAGCGGCCGGCGGGGGTGCACCGGGCGGAGGCAAGAGAACGCGAACGTGACCGCATCTACTGACGCCGTGCGCCGAGGCCCCGCCGCGGTCGTCCGGGCCCTGGCGGGGCTCGTGCTGGGCGCGGCCACCGCCGGCGTGGAGCTGGTGCTGCTGGCGGGGGCGGCGCTGCTCATGGCGTACTCGCTGGCCTTCTCCCGCGGGCGGCGGGCGGTCCCGGCGGCCGTCGCGGACGCCGCCGAGCTGCTTACCGAGCTGGAGATGCGGCGGCTGCGCGCCTTCCTCGGCGAGGACCGGGCCGTCCAGTACGGTCCGCTGCGGGCGCTCGCCTACCTCGTCCTGCGGGTGCCGGTGGGCCTGCTCGGCGCCGCGATCCTGCTGCTGATCGCCTACGGCGTGACGCTCGGGGTCCGGCTCGCGGTGAGCTGGTGGATCACCGGCGACTACCTGGACGGCATCCCGCCGGCCTGGTGGATCGTC
This sequence comes from Actinomadura sp. NAK00032, assembly GCF_013364275.1. Lineage (NCBI taxonomy): Bacteria > Bacillati > Actinomycetota > Actinomycetes > Streptosporangiales > Thermomonosporaceae > Actinomadura > Actinomadura sp. NAK00032. The sequence continues at coordinate 3,584,983 of NZ_CP054932.1, forward strand.
CTCTACACCGCCGTCGTGGGCGTTGTGCTGCTCTTCCTCGCCGTGTACGGCCTGGTCGGCGTGGTGGCGCTGGAGAAGGGCGTGGCGCGGCGCTGCCTCGGGCCGAGCCCGCTGGCGGAGTACGAGCGCCGCATCGCGCAGCTGTCGGTGACGCGGGCCGAGGTGGTGGACGCGGTGGACGACGAGCGCCGCCGCATAGAGCGCGACCTGCACGACGGCGTCCAGCAGCGGCTCGTGGCGCTCGGCATGCTGATCGGCCGGGCCCGCCGCGCCGGCGACCACGAGCGGGCGGCGGAGCTGCTGAAGCAGGCGCACGAGGAGTCGCAGCGGGCCCTTGCGGACCTGCGCGAGGTGACCTGGCGGGTCTACCCGGCCGCGCTGGACGGCGAGGGCCTGCGCGCGGCACTGGAGACGGTGGCCGAGCGGTCCGCGGTGCCGGTGGCGATCGACTACGACGTGCCGGGGCGCCCGCCGCACGCGGTGGAGACCGCCGCGTACTTCGTCGTCTGCGAGGCCGTCACGAACGCCGCCAAGCACTCCGGCGCGCGGGCGGTGCGGGTCGCCGTCGCGGGTTCCGGGACAATGGTCGGCGTGCGCATCGAAGACGACGGGTGCGGGGGCGCCGACCCGGCCGGCGGCGGGCTGGCGGGCCTGGCCCGCCGGGTGGCCGCGCTGGACGGGACGTTCGCCGTGGACAGCCCGCGGGGCGGCCCGACGGTGATCACCGCGGAGCTGCCATGCGGGTGATGCTGGCCGAGGACTCGACGCTGCTGCGCGAGGGCCTCGTGCGGCTGCTCGCCGAGGAGGGCCACGAGGTGGCCGCGGCGGTCGGCGACGGCGACGCGCTGATCGCGGCCGTGGCCGCGTCGGGCGAGCAGGGCCCGCCCGACGTCGTGGTGGTGGACGTCCGGATGCCGCCGACGCACACCGACGAGGGCCTGCGCGCGGCGCTGGAGATCCGGCGGCGCTGGCCGGGGGTCGGGGTGCTCGTGCTGTCGCAGTACGTGGAGAAGCGCTACGCCACCGAGCTGATCACGGCCGACACCACCGGCGTCGGCTATCTGCTGAAGGACCGGGTCGCGCAGGTGGACGAGTTCCTGGACGCGCTCGACCGGGTCGGCGCGGGCGGGGCGGCGTTCGATCCCGAGGTGGTCCGGCGGCTGCTGGCGCACAGCACGCACACCGATCCGCTGGCCCGCCTCACGCCGCGGGAGCGGGACGTCCTCGACAACATGGCCCAAGGGCATACGAACGCCTCGATAGGCGCCAACCTGCACATCTCGCAGAGCGCGGTCGAGAAGCACGTCAACGCGATCTTCGACAAGCTCGACCTGTCGCACGCCGCCGGCTACAGCCGCCGGGTCCTCGCCGTCCTCCGCTATCTGGGCAGTTGAACCGTCCGAAATAGGACTAACGGCCACAAACCGGGTATGGCTCCGGTCGTACGATCGCGAACGCCCCCGCGGCCCGCGCGAGCGCGCTCGGCCGCGGGCGGCCGGCGCGCGTCGGCCGCCGTCCGGGCGCCCGCGAACCGGCTCTCAACAGAGGGAGAGGTCGTGGCGGACACCAACCGAGGCGTCGTGTACCAGGCGCCGGGCGAGGTCACGGTGGAGGACCTGGACTTCCCGAAGCTCGAACTGGCCGAACAGGGCGGGCGCAAGCTGCAGCACGGCGCCATCCTGAAGGTCCTGGCCACCAACATCTGCGGTTCCGACCAGCACATGGTGCGCGGCCGGACGACCGCGCCCGCCGGGCTCACGCTCGGCCACGAGATCACCGGCGAGGTGATCGAGACCGGCGGGGACGTCGAGTTCGTCAAGGCGGGCGACCTCGTCAGCGTCCCGTTCAACATCGCGTGCGGCCGCTGCCGCAACTGCAAGGAGCGCCACACCGGCGTGTGCGAGAACGTCAACCGGGCGCGGCCGGGCGCCGCCTACGGCTACGTCGACATGGGCGGCTGGCACGGCGGGCAGGCCCGCTACGCGGTCGTCCCGTACGCGGACTTCAACCTGCTCAAGTTCCCCGGTGACCGGGACACCGTGATGGCGAAGCTGCCCGACCTGGCGATGCTGTCGGACATCTTCCCGACCGGCTACCACGGCGCCTACACCGCCGGCGTCACCACCGGCTCCACCGTGTACGTCGCGGGCGCGGGACCGGTCGGCCTCGCGTGCGCGACCGCCTGCCTGCTGCTCGGCGCCGCCGTCGTGATCGTCGGCGACATGAACGAGCAGCGGCTCGCGCAGGCCCGCGGGTTCGGCTGCGAGACGATCGACCTGTCGCGGCACGGTGACGTCGGCGCCCAGATCGAGCAGATCCTCGGCGTCCCCGAGGTGGACGCGGCCGTCGACTGCGTCGGGTTCGAGGCGCGCGGCCAGGGCCACGAGGGGGCGCGGACGGAGCAGCCCGCGACCGTCCTCAACACGCTGATGGACATCACCCGCGCGGCGGGCGGGGTCGGCATCCCCGGCCTGTACGTGACCGGCGACCCGGGCGCGGCGGACGAGAACGCCAAGGTGGGGCAGCTCGGCCTGCGGATCGGGACCGGCTGGGCGAAGTCGGAGTACTTCGTCACGGGCCAGTGCCCGGTGATGTCCTACAACCGGCAGCTGATGATGGCGATCCTGTACGACCGGGTCCAGATCGCGCGCAACGTCAACGCGTCGGTGATCCCGCTGGAGCAGGCGCCCGAGGGGTACGCCGAGTTCGACAAGGGCGCGGCGCGCAAGTACATCCTCGACCCGCACGGCACCCTGGGCGCCGCTGCCTGACCCCGGCGGGGGAGTGCCGGGATCAGGTGATGCCGGCGGCGATCCGCGACGCCATCGCCATGACGGTGAGCTGCGGGTTCACCTCGGGGCACGTCGGCAGGACGGACGCGTCCGCGACGTGCACCCCGCGCACGCCCCGCAGCCGCCCGGCCGGGTCCACCGGAGCGGCGGCCGCGGCGGCGCCGAGCCGCGCCGTCCCGGTCGGGTGGAACCCGGCCAGGTGCAGGTCGGCGGGCGCCGCCGCCGCGACGGCCCGCGCCAGGGCCTCCTCGTTCCGGACGACGGGGTCGCGTGCCAGCCCGGTCAGCACCTCCTCGGCCCCGGCGGCGAACAGGACGCGCCCCATCGCGGCCATCGCGCGGCGGAGCCGCCCGGCGTCGCGGGGAGCGAGGTCGTAGCGGAGCAGGGCGCGGCGCCGGGCGCCGAGGACGCGGCCGGACGGGGCGTCGGCGATCATCGCGCCGAGCACGGCGAGGCGGTGCGCGCCGGCCAGCTCGCCGCGCAGCCGCCGCCCGATCCCGGGCAGCGGGAACGACGCCATGCCCGGCGGCGTCGCCGTCGCCTCGATGAGGATTCCGTCGCCGTGCAGCTCCTCGATGCCGACGCTCTGCATCACCCCGTGCCACGACTCGACGGGCTCGGCGAAGCGCCCCGCCATGTTCGTCGCGGGGTGGACGGCCATGCCCCGGCCCAGCTCCGGATGCCCGCCGAGGCCGGAGCGCCGCAGCAGCAGGGGCGTCTGCGTGGCGCTGGCCGCGACGACGATGCGGGGCGCCAGGATCTCGAACGCCGTGCCGTCGGGGCGGCGCGCGCGCACGCCGGTGGCGGTCCCGCGTTCGACCAGGACGCGTTCGACGCGCGCGTGGGTGACGATGCGCGCCCCGGCCTCGCACGCCTGAGGGAGCGCGTTCAGGTGCACGCCGTACTTGGCGTTGTGCGGACACCCCACGGCGCACTGCGCGCTGCCCATGCAGCCCGGCGCGTTGCGGCGCAGCGGCGCGGCCCGCCAGCCGAGCCGCTCGGCGCCCGCGAGCGCGAGCAGCCCGTTGCGGCCGAGCGGCCCGACCGGCTGCCGCGCGACGCGCAGCGTGGCCTCGACCTCGTCCAGGTGCGCGCCGAAGTCCTCCACCGGGACGCCGAGCGACGCCCAGCGGCGCAGGACGCGGCCGGGTGTCCGGTAGCAGGTGCCGCTGTTGACGACGGTCGTCCCGCCGACCGCGCGGCCCTCGGGCAGCAGCACCGGCGGGCGGCCGAGCGCCACCGCCGCGCCGCCGTCCCGGTACAGGTCGAGGAACCGGTCGAGCGGCCGGCGCTCCCGGAACTCGGCCGCGCCGAAGCGCCGCCCCTCCTCCAGGACGACCACCGACAGGCCGCGCCGGGCCAGGGTCCGCGCCGCCATCGCGCCGCCCGCGCCGGACCCGACCACGACGGCGTCGGCGGTCGCGCAGGCCGGCCACCCGGCGGACGGGGTGCAGTCCAGCGCCGCGTCGGGGCGCACCAGGCCCTCCGGCTCCGGCGGGCCGGGCAGCAGCCCCGTCCCGGCGGCCAGCAGCAGCGGGGGCTTCACCGCCTCGATGACCCGGGCGGCGGCCGGGCGGGCCGCCAGCAGCGCGCAGAGCGCGTCCCGCCGGGCCGGATCCAGCCGGTCGAGGGGCCGCCCGACGGCGAGCCGCGCCAGCGCGTCCAGCGCGCCGGTCCCGGCGGCCAGGCCGAGCCGCGCCGGGCCGGGCAGCGCCCGCGCGATCGCCTCCGCGCCGGCGGTGACGCGCGCCAGCTCCGCGTCGTCGTCGATGCCGAGCAGGACCGAGACCGTCCCCGCCATGGTGCTCACCGCAGGCCCACCTCCGCGTGGCCGGTGCCGTCCAGCCGCCATTCGCGCTCGGTCCGCCAGGCGCGCCCCTCCCGGCGCGCGAGAACGATCCGCACGTCCGCGCGCTCGGAGTTGCGGCAGACCGCCGGGGCGCCGTCCGGGTCGGCGTAGTCGACCGCGACGGTCCGCGCCGGCCGCTGCGTGACCGCGACGTGCAGCAGCCGGTCGCCGACGCGCCCCCGGACGGTCCAGGTCGGGAGGCGGATGTCGGCGCGCAGCCGGAGGGCCGCGAGGAGCGGGTCGCCGGACGGCAGGTCCCGCCCGTCCACCCGGAGCCGGACGAACGGCAGCGGCGGCAGCCGGTCCAGGCCCGGCCGCGTCGAGACGGCCGCCACGATCTCGCACACGTCCCCGCCGCCGAGGTCGGCGTGCAGCCACGCCCAGCGGCGCGCGTTGCCGTGCCCGTAGATCCGTGCCGAGGCGCCCGGGGCGTCCGCCAGTTCCAGGACCCGGTCGCCGAACCGCACCGCGCCGCTGTACGCGGCCGACGGCTTCGGGACGATCTGCGCCGCCGGCAGCAGCTCCCGCTCCCACGCCCAGCGCGGGAACGTGTACAGCGGCGGCCCGCCGCCCGCCTCGCGCAGCTCCCAGCCGATCGGGCCCGCCGTGCCGGTGAGCCGGTCGCCGGCCTGGACGACCGGCCCGGCGGCGAAGTCGGCGTCCTCGCGAGGGCTCCATTCGTCCGGGCCGAACCGCCCGAACACCGGCCGCTCGCCCGGCGGGAACACCGCCGCCCAACCATGTGCGCGCGCGCCGCCGCCGTCCGGTGCGACCAGTTCGTGGTGCAGCCACACGCCGGTGCCGGTCACCGGGTCGGTCAGCGTCGTGTACCAGACCTCCAGCCGCCCGGCCTGTCCCCGCCAGCGCGGCCGCATCGGGTCGGCGGCCCGCGCCGGGACGCGGAAGCTCGCGAGGAAGGCCGCCAGGTCGCGGCGCAGCTGGAAGCGCAGCCGCGCCTCGCCGACCACCGCGCCGTCCGCGTCGGTCACGGTGGCCGGCAGCGACGTCATCGACCGGACGGGCCGGCGCGGCGACACCGACTTCCAGCCGTCCAGGCGCAAGCGGCGGCCGTCGGCGGCCGTGAAGTCGAGCGTGTAGCGGATCCTGCGGGCGGCGAGCGGCGCGACCCGCAGCCGCCCCGAGGCCGCCCGGTCGTCCGCCCAGCCCGGCACGCTGACGCGCCCGGTCAGGGCGCCCTCCGCGTCGCCCCAGGGGCGCAGCACGCCGGGCAGGTCGGCGTCCAGCTCCAGCCGCATCGGCCGCGTCCGGTCCTCCCCGGCGAGCCGCAGGGCGCCCTCCATGACCTCGCTGAACGTCGTGCGCCTGGCGGTCATCGCGCACCCCGCGTCATGATCGCCTCGGTCTCGGCGAAGTAGGCGTCGGCCGCCGCCCGCGTCCGGTCCGGGTCGCCGTCGCACAGCGCGCCGATCAGCGGGGCGAGCCGGTCGGCCGCCGCGCCGGGGTCGGCGAACGCGTGCGCGAACCGCTCCCGGACGGCCAGGTAGGCGTTCAGCAGCGCGTTCACCATGAACCCGTACACCCGGTTCCCGGTCGCGCCGCCGATGACGCGGTGGATCTCGCACTCGGCGAGCTGCGCCGCGGCCGCGTCCGGCGCGGCGCGGACCTCCTCGGCCAGGTCCCGCAGCAGGGCGCGCTGCGCGGCCGTCGCGCGCTCCGCCGCCCGCGCCGCCGCCCGCGCGCCGACCTCGCGCCGCACCTCGAAGATCTCCACCATCCACGCGGGCCCGACCGTGCGGGCCAGCATCGGCAGCAGCTCCGGCCCGCCGAGCCGCTCGTAGTCGCGGACGCGCGTCCCCACCCCGTGCCGGGTCTCCAGCAGCCCGGCCTGCGCGAGCCGGACGATCGCGTGCTTCAGCGACGTCCGCGTCACCGCGTACCCGGCGGCCAGCTCCCGCTCCGGCGGCAGGTAGGAGCCGGGCGGGTACCGGCCGCTGAGCACGTCGTCGCGCAGCCGGTCGACGAGCGAGTCCACGACGGTGTCGCGGGGGATCGGCGAGGACGGCACGGAACCTCCAGTGGTCTAGTGGCTCAGCCACTGGACCACGCAGCGCGTCGCGGCGTCAAGACCGTGGCAGGGTGGGCCCCGGGAAACACGTGGTGGCCCGGGAACACGGAGAGGACGCACAGATGCTCGGCACGCTCGACTGGGGACCGGCGGACGGACGGCACGACCTCCTCGCGGCGCCCGTCGCCGCCGCGATCGGCGCGGTACCGGACGCCGAGGTCGCGGAGATCGACCCGGATCTGGCCGACACGGCGGCGTTCTGCGAGCGCTACGCCGTTCCCCTCGACGCGAGCGCCAACTGCGTGGTCGTCGCCGCCAAGCGCGGCGGCGAGGTCTCCTACGCCGCGTGCATGGTGCTCGCCACCGGCCGCGCCGACGTGAACGGCGTCGTCCGCAAGCACCTCGGCGCCCGCAAGGTCTCGTTCGCCCCGATGGCGGACGCGACCTCGCTCACCGCCATGGAGTACGGCGGGATCACCCCGGTCGGCCTCCCCGAGGGCTGGCCGGTCCTGGTGGACGAGGCCGTCGCCGCCGCCCCGCGCGTCGTCATCGGCAGCGGCCTGCGCAAGTCGAAGATCATGCTCCCCGGCAAGGCGCTCACGGCCCTTCCGTCCGCCGAACTCCTCGCCCTGGCCCAGTGAGCGGCGCGCTGCGCCGGGCGCTGGCCGACCCGGGGCCGCGCCCGCTGCCGGACGAGGCCGCCCGCCTCCTGACCGCCGTGAACGCGCCGCCGCGCCTCGCCGCGCACCTGCGCGCCGTCCACGACGTGGCCGCCGACCTGGTCGCCTGGGTCCGCGAGCGCCACCCGGCGGCGGCCGTGGACGCGGAGGCCGTCCTGTTCGGCGCGGCCGTGCACGACATCGGCAAGGCCCTGCACCCGGCGGAGCTGTCCGGCCCCGGAGCGCGGCACGAGCCGGCCGGGCACGCCCTGCTGCGCGAGCACGGCGTCCCCGAGCGCCTCGCGCGCTTCGCCCGCACCCACGCGTCCTGGGACGGCCCCGGCATCGGCCTCGACGACCTCCTGGTCGGCCTGGCCGACAAGGTCTGGAAGGCCAAGCGGGTCCCCGATCTCGAACAGCGGGTCGTGGACGTCCTCGCCGCCGCGTCCGGCCAGGAGCCGTGGCAGGTCTTCATGGACCTCGACGACGTCTGCGACCGCCTCGCCGCCGGGGCCGACGAGCGCCTGGCCTTCCAGGCCGCCTATCCGGTCGAGTCGACGGCGTAGCGGGTGCCGCCGGCCGCCAGGGCGCGGTCGAGGAGGCGCCGGTTGGCGGCGAGCATCTCCGCGACCGGCGCGCAGCCCGGCGAGGCCGTGCGCAGGACGCTGAACAGGACCGAGTCCGTGCGGAGCGCCTTGACCAGGATCACGCCGCTGAGGCCCAGGCCGGCCGCCGTCATCTCGGCGAGCGTCGACTCGATCACGGCGGTCGCGCGGGGCGCGGGCAGGAACACCATGGCCCACGGGTGCGGGCGCGCCCACTCGCCGAGCGCGACCAGCTCCTCGACGTCGGGGCGCATCCGGTCGGCGAAGTCGGGGTAGGCGAGGCTCTCGGTCTCGGCGGTGCCGGGCGGCGGCTCGCCGCCGTCCCCGTACAGGACGGCCTTGGCCTCGAAGCGCCAGCCGCCCTCGGACGGCTTGACCTGGCCCGAGATGTGATCGGCCCGCGCCTCGCGCTGGACGCGCAGCAGATCACCGGCGCTCCGGCAAGGGATCGCGCAGGACAGCACGCGCTCCGGAGCGGGGACGAGCCGCAGCGTCGCCGCGGTGATGACGCCGTGCCCGCCGAGGCCGCCCCGCACGGCGTCGAACAGCTCAGGCCGCTCGGTGGGGGAGCAGGTGACGACCCGCCCGCCCGCGACGACCTCCAGGGCGAGCACGTTGTCGGCCTGGGTGCCGTGGACGTGGGACGTCCCGCCGATGCCGGCCGCGGAGATCGTCCCGCCGACCGTCACGTCCAGGTGGTCGGTCAGGACGGGCGGGGTCAGCCCGCGCGGCAGCGTCGCGGCGAGCACCTCGCGCCAGCTCGTCCCGGCGCCGGCGACGGCATGCCGCCCGCCGACCTCGCGGACGCCCGCGAGCCCGCGCATGTCGAGGGATACGCCCGAGGTCAGCGACTGCCCGAACGTGGAGTGCCCGAGGCCGCGCGGGACCGCGTCCAGCCCCTCGGCGGCGGCCTCGCGGACGGCCTCCGCGACCTCGTCCGCCGACCCCGGCCGGACGACCCGCACGGGCGAGCGCTCGACGATGCCCCCGAAATCGCGCATCCCGCCGGGCCCTAGCGCTCGCGGAGGCGGTCGGCCACGCGGCCGAGCGCCGCGCCGAGCAGGTCGATCTCCTCCGGCGTCAGCACGTCGATGAGGGCCTCCCGGACGACGCGGCGGTGCCCGGGGCGGACCCGGTCGAGGGCGGCGGCGCCGTCGTCGGTCAGCTCCGCCCAGACCGACCGGCGGTCCGTCGCGCAGCCCGTGCGCTTCACGAGCCCGGCCCGCTCCAGCTGGGTGACCTGGTAGGTGAGCCGGCTCTTGGAGACCATCACCTCCCGCGCGAGGTCGGACATGCGGAGTCGGCGGCCGTCCGCCGACCGCAGCCTGACCAGCACCTCGAACTCGGCGTGGGACAGCCCGCCGTCCCGTTTGAGCTGCCGCTCGACCTCGTGGTCGACCAGGTGGCCGGCCGCGAGGAAGGCCATCCAGGCGCGCAGCTCGGGTGGTTCCAGGGCGGCGTCCCCCACTTCGTTCATGCGGTGATTCTAGTTGGCATGAAAACAGCCTTGAAGTTTCTAAATGGTCTGAATTTGAATCATCCTGCTAGCGTTCTGCTAGTTCAAGTTTGAATCTTCAACCAGAGGAGACGAGGCATGCTCCCACCCCGCCGCCACCCCGCCCTGCCCGACACCGGCCTGCTCCTCGGCAGGCTGGCGGTCGGCGTCGTCTTCGTCGCGCACGGCTGGCAGAAGCTCACCGACGAGGGCCACGCCGCCGTCGCCCGCTCGTTCGACCACCTCGGCATCCCGCTGCCGGACCTCGCCGCCGTGTACGGCACCTGGGTCGAGCTGCTCGGCGGCATCGCGCTCATCGCCGGCGTCCTGGTGCCGCTCGCCGGCGTGCTGATCGCCCTCGACATGGCCGGGGCCTTCTGGTACGTCCACATGGACAAGGGCCTGTTCGGCCAGGAGGGCGGCTACGAGTACGTGCTCGTGCTCGGCGTCGTCTGCCTCCTGTTCGCGTTCACCGGCGCGGGCCGCTTCTCCGTCGACTCGCTCCTGTGGGGCCGCCGCCGCGACGCCGCGCCCGAGCGGCAGTCCGTCCCCGCCTGACCCCGCCCCGGCGTCCGGGCCCGGTCGTGCGCGCCACGACCGGGCCCGGACGCCGCCGAATGTGATCTGGGTAACTTTTCGGTTCGCGCCCCAGGTGCCGTGACCGCAGCGTCAGGACGGGTCACCTGCCCGGAAAGCAATATGGCCCGCTCCAATCCCCCGGCTCAGCGCTCCCGGCCCCCTGACATCCGCCTTTTCCGCTGCCCGCTCCTTAGCGTCGAAGTGACAAGATGTTCCAGATGACCGTTTTTGGGCATGAGTGATCGCTGAGGGTTTCCTGGAGAGGCGGGTCGCAGGTGTCGCGCGGTAGTGAGTTCGTTGTGGTGGCCAATCGGCTTCCGGTCGACCGGATCGTCGGGGCGGACGGCGCCCCCCGCTGGCGGCGCAGCCCCGGCGGGCTGGTGAGCGCCATCGCCCCGGTCATGCGCCGGCGGAAGGGCACCTGGATCGGCTGGACCGGCGCGCCGGACGAGGAGATCGAGCCGTTCGAGGAGGACGGCATGTCGCTCCACCCCATCGCGCAGTCCGCGCGGGAGGTCGAGCTCTACTACGAGGGCTTCTCCAACGCGACGCTCTGGCCGCTCTACCACGACGTCGTCGCCCCGCCCGTGTACGACCGCGCGATGTGGGACGCCTACGTCGGCGTGAACCGGCGGTTCGCGGAGGCGGCGGCGAAGGTCGCGGCCAAGGAGGCGATCGTCTGGGTGCAGGACTACCAGCTCCAGCTCGTCCCGTCGATGCTGCGCGAGCTGCGCCCCGACCTGCGCATCGGGTTCTTCCTGCACATCCCGTTCCCGCCGGTCGAGCTGTTCTGGCAGCTGCCGTGGCGGCGGCGGATCCTGGAGGGCCTGCTCGGCGCCGACCTGGTCGGCTTCCAGCTCCCGGGCGCGGCGGCCAACTTCGTGCGGCTGTGCCGCCGGCTGCTGGACGCCCGCTACGTCAAGCAGGACGTCTTCTGGGACGACCGCGTCGTGCGGGCCCGCGCGTTCCCCATCTCCGTGGACGTGGGCGAGCTGAACGACCTGGTGGGGCGCCAGGACGTCCAGGAGCGGGCGCAGGAGATCCGCGCCGACCTGGGCGACGCCACGGTGCTGCTCGGCGTCGACCGGCTCGACTACACCAAGGGCATCACGCAGCGGCTGCAGGCGTTCGGGGAGCTGTTCGAGGACGGCCACCTCAAGCCGGGTCAGGCGGTCTTCGTGCAGATCGCCACGCCGAGCCGGGAGCGCGTCGAGCAGTACCAGCTGCTGCGCGAGGAGATCGAGCAGCAGGTCGGCCGGATCAACGGCGAGTACGGCGAGATCGGGTTTCCGGTCATCCACTATCTGCACAGTTCGTATGACCGCGCAGAGCTGACCGCGCTCTACTTGGCGGCGGACGTGATGGTGGTCACCCCGCTGCGCGACGGCATGAACCTGGTCGCCAAGGAGTACGTCGCCTGCCGCAAGGACCTGCGCGGCGCGCTGGTGCTGAGCGAGTTCACCGGCGCCGCCGCCGAGCTGCGGCGGGGCGGGTTCATGGTGAACCCCTACGACATCGACGGGCTCAAGGGCACGCTGTGCGACGCGCTGGACGCCGAGCCCGCCGAGCAGGCGCGGCGGATGCGCTCGATGCGCCGCCGCGTCATCGAGCACGACGTGGACCGCTGGGCCCAGGCGTTCCTCAGCGAGCTGGAGAATCCGGAGCGGTCGCGGCCCCTCCCGGCCGAGCCGGCTCCGGTGGCGCTGGAGGGCTGACCCGCAGGCCGAAGGCCGCCCAGACGGCCTTCCCGCCGGTGGCGAGCCGCGCCCAGCCCCACGCGTCGCTGATCGCGCCGACGACCACCAGGCCGCGGCCGCCCTCGGTGAACCGGTCGGGCTCGCTCGCCGCCGGCTCGGGCACGCGGCCCGACGGGTCGGTCACCGAGACGACGAGCCGCCGCGGGTGCCCGACCAGCACCAGCTGGATCGGGCACAGCGGCAGCGGCTGGGGCAGGCCCTCCAGCCCGTGCCGCAGCGCGTTCGTCACCAGCTCGGACACCGCCACGACGACGTCTCCGGCGCCGGCGTCCCCGCCGACGCCCCAGCCGTCCATCGTGGCCTGCGTGAACTCGCGCGCGGCCCGCGGCGCGGTGATCTCCGCGGGCAGCACCCGCCGCGCGGTGCGCGGGGTGCCGGCGTGCGGGGCGGGCCAGAGCCCGGCCAGGCCCGGCACGGCGGCCGGGACGCTCGGGCGGGGGTTCGCCGGGAGGGCGGGCGCGGGCGGCGGCGCCGCATCCGGCCAGTGCGGGTGCACCGCGGCGGCGGCGCGCCGCGCCCGGCCGCCCCCCATGGCGGCGGGGGCCGCGACTTCGTCTGCCTGGTCAACGGTCATGGTCAAACCTCAGAGGCGTGCGGAGTGGTCACCGGTGAGCGTTCGCTATCTTGCTCCCCAAGCCGTGCAGATGCAAGACCGTCTGCATGAACGAATGCAAGAACGAATGCACGTGCATCTCGTACCATTGTGTGGGGTGGGGCGAGATCGCGGCCTCCCGTGTGGAGGCTGAGACGCCTAGAGGGGGCAGACATGGACGGCCACCACATGTCGGACGTCCGGCGCACCGGGCTCGTCTGGCAGAAGAGCCGGCGGAGCAACCCGTCCGGGAACTGCGTCGAGATGGCCGAACTCCCCAGCGGGGAGATCGCCGTGCGCAACTCCCGGGACCCCGAGGGAGCGATCCTCGTCTACACGCGCGAGGAGGTGGAGGCCTTCGTGGGCGGAGCCAAGGACGGCGACTTCGACCACATGCTCGTCTGACGGCCGATAAACCGAACGGCATTCCAATCGGCGGTCCGGCCCGGTAGGTTGCGGCCATGCACCTGGGGCAGATCGCCGCTCAGACGCCCGACAAGCCCGCCGTGATCATGGCGGGCTCCGGGCGGGTCGTCACCTTCCGGGAACTGAACGAGGAGTCCAACCGGCTCGCGCAGCTGCTCCGCGCGGAGGGGCTGCGCCCGGGGGACCACATCGCGTTCATGCTGGAGAACCATCCGCTGTACCTGGCCATCGCCTGGGCCGCCCAGCGGTCGGGCCTCTACTACACCCCCATCAGCTCGCGGCTCCAGGACGAGGAGCTCGCCTACATCGTGGGCAACTGCGAGGCCAAGGTCTTCATCACCAGCGCGTCGATGGAGACGGCCGCGCGGTCCGCGCCGGACGTGCCGCTGCGCCTCATGCTCGGCGGCACGGCCCCCGGCTACGCCTCGTACGAGGAGCGCGTCGCCGGGTACCCCGCCACCCCCATCGAGGACGAGTGCGAGGGCATGGACATGCTCTACTCGTCGGGCACCACCGGACGCCCCAAGGGCGTGAAGCCGCCGCTGTCCAAGGCGCCCATGGGCGAGGCCGGGCCGCTCTACATGCTGATCTCGCACCTGTTCGCCGCCGGCGGCGACTCGGTGTACCTGTCCCCGGCGCCGCTCTACCACGCCGCGCCGCTGCGCTACTCGCTCGTCTTCCACCGGCTCGGCGCGACCGTCGTGGTGATGGAGAAGTTCGACCCGGAGCAGGCGCTCGCCGCCATCGAGGAGCACCGCGTCACCCACAGCCAGTGGGTGCCGACCATGTTCATCCGGATGCTGAAGCTCCCGGACGAGACCCGCGCCCGCTACGACCTCTCCTCGCTCGCCTACGCCGTGCACGCCGCCGCGCCCTGCCCCGTCCCCGCCAAGGAGCGGATGATCGACTGGTGGGGGCCGATCCTGCACGAGTACTACGCGGGCACCGAGGGCAACTGCTTCGTCTACACCAACTCCGAGGACTGGCTCGCCCACAAGGGCTCCGTCGGCCGCCCCATCCTCGGTGAGGTCCACGTGTGCGACGAGGAGGGCGAGGAGCTGCCGCCGGGCGAGCCCGGCACCCTCTACTTCGGCAACGGTCCCACGTTCGAGTACCACGGCGACGAGGAGAAGACCGCCGCGACCCGCGACCCGAAGGGCCGCGGCTGGACCACCCTCGGCGACGTCGGCTACGTGGACGAGGACGGCTTCCTCTACCTCACCGACCGCCGCGCCTACATGATCATCAGCGGCGGGGTGAACATCTACCCGCAGGAGGCCGAGAACGTCCTCGCGGTCCATCCAAAGGTCGCCGACGTCGCGGTGTTCGGCGTCCCGGACGCCGAGATGGGGGAGGCGGTGAAGGCCGTCGTCCAGCCCCTGTCGATGGACGCGGCCGGCCCCGAGCTGGAGGCCGAGCTGATCGCCTACTGCCGCGACCACCTGGCGCACTACAAGTGCCCGCGGTCGGTCGACTTCCGGCCCGAACTGCCCCGGCACCCGACCGGGAAGCTCTACAAGCGGCTGCTGAAGGACGAGTACTGGGCGGACGAGCGGTCTGCGACGGCCTGAGAGGGCCGTGAAAGGCGAAACCCCGGCCGGGGCCCACTCGGGGGTCCGGCCGGGGCTTGGAACGCGCCAGGGACGTTCTAGTGCATCGGCATCGGCGCGTCGACCGCCGGGGTGTCCGGCTTCTTGCGCGGCAGCAGCAGCGCCGGCAGGAACGCCAGGGCGATCAGCACCACCGCGTACCAGTAGGTGTGCCGGAACGCGTCCGCCATCGGCCCGGCGATCTTCTCCATGATCGCCGGCGGCACCTTCTCGGTGCTGCCGATCTCGCCGCCGGCCCCGCCGCCGAGCTTGGCGGTGAGCTGGTTCGCCAGCAGCACCGACATCAGCGCGGTGCCGATGGACGCCGACACCTGCTGGATGATGTTCAGCATCGTGCTGGCCCGCGGGACCTCGTCGTGCCCGAGGGTCTGGATGGCCGCGGCCATCGTCGGCATCATGGTCAGGCCCATGCCGAGACCCATCACGAACAGCACCGCGCCGAGCGTCCAGTAGGACGTGTCGCCCTGCAGCACCGCCGCGAAGCCGGCGACCGACAGCACGACCACGACCAGGCCGCCGAGCACGACCCGCCCGGGGCCGATCCGGTCGGTGAGCTTGCCGCCGATCGGCATCGTGACCATCGCGCCGAGCCCCTGCGGGGCCAGCAGCAGGCCGGCCGCCATCGCGCCCTCGCCGCGCACGACCTGGAAGTACAGCGGCAGCAGCAGCATCGCGCCCATGAAGGCGGTCACGAACATCACCATCGTGCCGGAGGCCGCCGCCACCGACCGGCGCTTCAGCAGCCGCAGGTCGATCAGCGGGTTCGCGGCCGTCAGCGCCCGGAACACGAACGCGATCACCAGCACCGCGCCGGCGACCGTGAACACCAGCGGCTCGGTCTTCAGGAAGTCCTTCTCCTCGGCGCCCCTCGCGATGCCGTAGATCAGGCCCGCCAGGCCGGGCGACAGCAGGATCAGGCCGAGCAGGTCGAGCCGCTCAGTGGGCTTCGGCTCGTCCTTCTTCAGGATCTTCGCGGCCAGCACCAGCGAGATGATCCCGATCGGCAGGTTGATGAAGAAGATCCAGCGCCACGACACGTCGTCGACGAGGTAGCCGCCGATGATCGGGCCGAGGATGGGGCCGAGCAGCATCGGCACGCCGACGATGCTCATCACCTGGCCGACCCGCTGCGGGCCGGCCGCCTGGGTCATGATCGTCATACCGGCCGGCATGATCATGCCGCCGCCGAGGCCCTGCAGCACCCGGAAGAGGATCAATGACTCCGCCGACCAGGCCAGGCCGGCGAGCGTGGAACCGATCACGAACAGCAGGATCGACACCATGTACAGGCGCTTCGTGCCGAACCTCGCGCACGCCCACCCGGTGACCGGGATCACCGTGGCCAGCGCCAGTGTGTAGCCGGTCGCCACCCACTGGATCGTCGCCAGCGAGGTGTTGAACTCCTTGGCCAGGTCGTTGATGGCCACATTGACGACGGTCACGTCCAGGATGGACATGATCGCGCCGAGGACGACGACCCCGGCCACGGCCAGCACGCCGCGGTCGAGACCGCCGCCGGCGTCGGGTTGCTTCAGTGGGCCATCCGCCGTCGTCGCTTGGGACGCGGGAGCGGTCAACTCTCTTCCAATCGTCAGGGCCCGCACGCGGGCACGCAGGACCGTGGGCACGTTTCAGGGGGTAGGTCGCAAAAATACTGCAGCGACTGACACTTTCGCGAACCGTTAAACTTCGCGCGCTCCGGGAGTATTCCAGCGGGGTCCGACGAATCGGCCCTGCTCTCCGGCCTCCAGCCTGAGACCTCGACCACACTCGAGGTCAACGAGGTGTGACGCACACGACACCGGACTCCTCCCTCCGCGCTCCCTCTTTGGACCGGCGCCATGCCGAGAACTCATCGCCAACAACCGGACAACTCACCGCGCCCTCGCCGCCGAGCCGCCTCACCTGCGTCGGCGCACGGGAAGTAGTCGCGCGATCACGGCAATCCGCCCCGCTTTTCGGGACGCGGACCGGGGTCAGCGGTAACCGGTCAGGCCGTCCGCGAGTTCCTCCTCATCGCCGTCGCGGACGGCGTAGAGGGCTTGCTGCAGAGCGAACGTGCCGCGGATCGCTGCGATGCGGGCGAGGAGTCCGCGATCTGACGCGTCGCCGAGGGCGAGCACCCGCGCCAACAGTTCGCGGCCGTAGCTTGCGCCGATGGCGGCGAGGTCTTCGGCCGGGTCGCCGAGGGCGACGTCGTCCCAGTCGAGCACCCCGGAGAGGCGCGGCAGGCCGTCCGTCCACTCCCACAGGACGTTCTCGGCCCCAAGGTCACCGTGCACCACTGCCCCGGTGACATGCGGAAGTCCGTCGAGCGCCGAGAGTTCCCGCCCGGCCCGCAGCCGCCCTCCGCCGGACATGAGCGGGAACAACTCCCCGCGCACATCCTCCGCGAACCGCCGCCACCGGCCTTCCGGCGCCTGCGGGATGACCGCTCGCACCGACTCGTCGGCGCCCGCACGGGCCAGACCGGACAGCAACGCGGCGTACTGCGCCGCCACGGAGTCGACCATACGGGCGTCGTTGAGAGCGTCGGCCTCCAGCGGCTCCCCGGGAATTCGGCTGAGCACCAGGAACGGCGCCTCGCCGCCGCCCTGCGATACCGGCTCAGGCGTGCGAAAGCCGAGGTCGAGGGCGGCGAGCGCGCGGAGCACGCCCGCCCGCGCGGGCAGCCGCTCGGCCGCCGCCGAGGTCCGAGGCAGGCACACAACGCGGTCTGCGCCAATGACCACGACGTGGAACTGCCCCTGGCGTACATCCAGGTCATCCGGGTCGTCGCCGGGCAGCAGCCGACTCAGGAGATCGCGATGACCACCCACCCGACGAACCCATTCGCTCACGGAGCTAGGTGACTCTCAGCCGCCGCCCGAGCGCATCGGCGCCCCGGACGTCCTGTCCTGAATCGATGAAGACGGTGAGCTTGCGATTGCCGCCCAGCGGGCTGAGGTCGAGACCGGGCACGGTACCCGAGAGGTGGAGTTCCCTCAGCTGGGGGAGGGACGCCAGTGGCCGCAGGTCCGTCACGGAGCCGCAGCCTTCGAGCCAGAGGGTCTCCAACTGGGAGAGTCCTCGCAGCGGTGTGAGGTCGTCGACGCGGGTTTCGATGAGATTCAGTACCTGCAGCTCGGTGAGAGACGAGAGCGGTGAGATGTCGCTGACCTGGTGGCATTTGCCGATGTAGAGCGCGGCCAATGGGAGGTCGGAGAGCGGCCGGAGGTCCCGTACCCACGCGCAGTCGTTCGCGACGAGGCGCTGGAGCGCGGGATTGGCTCGGCACACCCCCTCCAGCCCCTCGCTGAGCTGGGAACCGCTCACTCCGAGCATCCGCAGCGATCCCAGGGCGGGCAGCTGGGCAAGGCTGGTCAGCCGTACGCAGTCCTGCAACCAGAGAGAGGTCAGCGACTCCTGCCACCGCAGCGGAGCGTAATCGGTGATCTCCATGCACTCAGAGAGCCAGAGTTCGTCGAGCTGGGGGAGGGAAGCCAGAAGGGAGAGGTCGTCGAAGCCGGGGAAGTCCAGCTTCAATTTCCGCAGGGCCGGCAAACTTGTGGGGAGCGCCGCGTCGGCGTTGGGCTCGTCCGCGTGAAGGGTGAGGTCGCGCAGCGTTCGCGCGTGCGGGAGCAGGAAGTCGAAGTCCTCGAAACGACTCTGCTCGATGTAGAGGGAGGACAGCGGTGAGACTTTGCTGAGCGCCTTCACCTGCTGCGGCTGGTGGAGCAGCGTCACCTTCCCTCCCTCGGGAGAGCGGGCCAGGACGCGTTCGGCGAACTCCTCCGCGTCGAAGTAGTGCCATGCCGCACCCACGGTCTCCCGGATCTGCGGCCGGGCGTCGGAGGCATAGCGTGCCAAGACGTCCAGAGCATGCGGCCCATTGATGAGCCAGGCCGCCCGCACGGTCGCGCGAGCGGCGGCGTCACTGAGGTCGTCCAGGGCGTCGGGCAGTCGGGTGAGGACGGGTTCGCCGCCGGTGGCCAGGGCAAGGGCCGAAGCCTCGTCTCGGGGCGGGATCAGGTCGTCCAGGCACCGGTCGAGGTCCTCCCGGATGTCGTCCGGTATCGACGGGAGGGTCTCCAGACAGGCCGCCGCCACCAGTTTCAGTGTGCGGGCACGTCGTGACTCGGAGCGGGCGCGGCTCAGGATGCCGGAGAGGAGCTCCCTCCGCAACGGCTCGTTGGCGTGGCCGGCGGCCATGATGACGGTCTCGCGCCAGGTGTCGCGGTGCGCGTACCTGATGAGGAGGTCCATGTCGCCGAGGTCGGCGGCCTGTTTGGCGGCGAGGTACTCCTGGACGGTCCGGTGGACGAAGTCGATGCGGCCCGGGACCGGCTCGCGCAGGACGCCGCTGCGCTGGAGCAGCTCGTCCAAGACCGCGCTCGGTTGAACCTGGACCTGCGGCATCGACGCCAGTCGGTCGGCGACGAGTCGCTCGACCATCGGTTTCGGCAGTTCCACTCGGGCGCTGTTGGAGAGGTGCCAGGCGATGTCCTGGAGTATGCGGATCTTCTGCTCGCGTTCGAGGGCGCTCGGAATGCCGCGCTTGGAGTCCCGCGTCTCCAGGAGCATCTCAAGGGCGGCACCGTAGAGGCCCATGCGATTGCGGGGGAGTGCTTCGCGGTCGAGATTGAGCGCGCAGAGCATGGCGGCGAGCAATGGGCTGGACGCGAGGGCTCGCAGGTGAGGAGCGCCTTCAAGCCGTGCCAGGAGCCGCGCCTCGTAGGACGGCAGGCGCTCCGGCTCGCACGGCAGGTCGGCGCAGTCGCGGATGGCGGTGTGCCAGTGCTGGACGAGCGTCCGGATGTCTGCGGGGGAGAGCTGCTCAAGGAAGGCGGTCGCGAAGCCCTCGGCGCGGAGCCAGTCGGAACCGGCCGCCGCCGGACGCGAGGTGACGATGATCCGGATGTCGCGGAACTCGGTGACGATCCGCTTGAGCCATTCCCGGACCGCCTGGCGCTGCGAGCCGGTGACCTCGTCCACGCCGTCCACGAGGAGCAGCGCCCGGCCGGACGCGAGCTGCCGGTGCGCCCACCCGCGCGGCATGATCCCGGCGAGGTGACCGGCGACGTCGTCGATGAACTCTTCGGGACGCGGCAGCGGCCTGCCCGCGTGGCTGCGCAACTTGACGACGAACGGGACGGATCCGTTCCACCCGCTCAGCGGGCCGCTGAACGAGCCCCTGGCGGCTGTGACCGCGAGCCATCGAAGCAGCGTGCTCTTGCCACCGCCCGCCTCACCGCGCAGCAGCATCAGCCGATGGTCGCCCAACGCCGCCTCCACCCGGACGGACCCGGCCTTGACCTCGTCCCGCCAATCGCTGACCGGCACGGCATGCGGCCTTGACGGGCGAGGAGCCCGCTTGCTCTCGTCCGACACGTTGAGGCTGATGTAGGCGACGCTCAGCGTGGTCTGCGGACGCGTGAACCGCTCGAACCGGACGCCGAACAGTTCCAGCGTGTCGAGGGACTCGCTGATCGAGGCGAGGTACCGGCGGGTGAACTCGTCGTCGTCCGACGTGCCCTCCGGCGCGTCGAGGGTGCGTGCGGGGAGCCGGGCCAGGACGGCGCCGACCTGGTCGGCCAGCCCGCTCAGCCTGCCCAGCATCTCCACCGACGCGCGCGGCCCGAACTGCGGGAGGTGGACGATGATGCGGGCGAGGCAGTCGCAGCACTCGTCCAGCACCACCTCGTAGAGCCGGGCACCGGCTTCGCCCAACTCGAACTCGGCCCGTCGAGCTGGCAGCCGTGTCCGCAGGCCGCGCGCCAGCTTCACCGGGTCGACGTCGGCGGCGAACAGTGCCTCGTCCGACAGATCGGCGTTGTCGAGGGTGCGGACGACCTCGTGGAGCGCCGCCTCGCGGTCGCCGTCGGTGAGGCCGCCGAACTCGCGTCCCGCGAAGGTCAGGAGCCGGTCGGCGACCGAATCCGCGATGTCCTCGAACTGCCTTTGGACGCGCCGCCGCTTGATCTCGTCCGGGAATCCGGCCTTGATCAGTTCGACGAGATCCTTACCGGCCCCGTCCCTGGTCGAACGCCCGGCGAGCCACCGCCCAACGGCCAGCCGTGTGACCGACATGCCCACCCGTACAGCGGCGACCTCGACCGACACGGCACCCCCGGATTTCAGCGGAAGCCGCCATTATGGCGAGTAACCGGGCGCCGTTTCCCGGCTTTCCGGCGTCCATGTTCGGACGTCAGGCGCGGGTCATCTCGAACCACACGGCGTGGCCTTCGGCTCGCTGGTCGACACCCCAGTCGCCGGCCATGTGGGCGACGATGCGGAGACCCCGACCGCAGATGTCCATCTCGTCCGCCGTGGCCAGGTGCGGGACGGTCTCGGCGCCGCCGTCGTCGATCACGTCGATGCGGACGAGTTCGTTCGAGTAGGTCACTTCAACGCGAATCTGTCCGCCTTTGCCTGACTTGGTGTACCGCACCGCGTTGGTGACCAGCTCGCTCATGCAGAGCGAGGCGTCGTCCAGCGCGGGGTGGTCGCCCAGCACGTCCTGGAGCCACCGCCGCGCGTGGCCGGCCGCCTGAGCCATCCCCGGCAACAGAAGCACATCGAACCTCACCGTCGGCACCGTCATCACTCCACTCCTTCCGGTTCGTTGTCGCCGAAAAGAATGGGCAGGACGGGGAACGGCAAGCGATACGTTCGCGGCCCTCGTCCCGAGGTCCTGTGGCAAACCGGTCCCGGTCACTTGTGACCGAGTCACCATGTCCAACTTGGGGAACGCATCCCATGGTTACGCATTGTCAGGTAATGATTACGTCATGGATAGAGCGCAGCGTCCCACCATGCGAAGCCGCAAGCTCGGACAGCGTCTGAAGGCCATCCGCGAGGAGCGTGGTCTGACCCGCGATGCGGCGGCGCGGATGCTGCACCGCACGCCGTCCTCTCTGAGCAAGCTTGAGACAGGCAAGCGTGGCATCCGCCGCCCGGCCCTGGAGTACATGCTCGACCGCTATGAGATCACTGATCTCCGGGAGCGCGAAGATCTTTTTCACTTGGCCGATCAAGCTGCCGACAAGGGCTGGTGGCATCGCTACCAGGGGACGCTTCTCGCGTCCACGGTCGACTACATCGCCCTTGAGAACGAGGCCGATTCGATCAGGAGTTTCCAACTCCATCTGGTGCCCGGCCTTCTGCAGATTGAGGGCTACGCCCGAGCCATCATGGGGATCGGGGCCTCGCAAGGGAAACCGGTGGACGTTGATGCCATGACCACAGTCCGGCTTCGCCGCCAACGGGTTCTCGCGAGACCTCGCCCTCCACAGGTCAGTGCCGTCATCAGCGAAGCAGTCCTGCGCCAGGAGATCGGAGGCGCAGAGATCATGGACGGGCAACTCCGGCACTTGGCCGAGGTGTCCGAGATGGACCACCTCACGGTTCGGATACTGCCCTTTTCGGCTGGCGTGCATGCCGGGCTCAATGGATCGTTCAGCATCCTTGACACGCGTGACCTCTCCGTCGTCCTGGTCGAAAATCTCACGGCGGGGTGGTACTTGGAAGCGGAAGAGGACGTTCGACGGCACGACTGGGCCTTCCAGCAAGTGCTGGAGAATTCGCTTTCCGCGAGTGATTCACTGACCCTGATTGAGAAGCTAAGGTCAGAGATATGACTGATCCGGCGATTGCGAGCACGACAGGGCGGCAGAACCGCTACGGCGGGGACGCTGCCGGCACGTGCAGGGAGGCTGCCCGTACTTGGCGCAAGAGCAGCCGCAGCGAGGGCAGCGAAGGCCAGTGCGTGGAGGTGGCCGCGAGAGCGGACCGGGGCGTGGCGTTGCGCGACTCCAAGGATGTGGAGGGGCCGATGCTGTCTCTCGCGCCGTCCACGTGGACGTCCCTCGTCGTCGGCATTAAGGATGGCTCCTTCGACCTCACGCCCTGACCGCGCGTATGCGTTAGGGGGACGGCCGGTCCAGGCCGTCCCCGTTTGTTTTTGCGGGCAGAGGGCTAGTGTCGAGGCTCGATCTGGGGCGCTGACCTGCGGCTACTGGAACGTCCAGAGGCGGGTTGTGCCGGTTCCGCTGGTGGTGGCGAAGCTCTGGCCGTGGGGTGCGAAGGCCATGGTCTGCTCGTCGTCGGAGTCGCCGGGGAGTGTCGCCGTGTTGCGGCCCGTCGGGACATGCCACAGGCGGATGTTCTTCTGGTCGGCGGTGACCAGCGTGTTGCCGTCCGGGCTGAACCCCAGGGCTTGGACCTCGCCGCCTAGGTCTTTGATGGTGCTCTTGAGGTCACCGTCCGACGGGCTGCGGAGTTCGTACCCGTAATAGCCGCCGGTGGAGGCCGCCACGGTCTTGCCGTCCGGGCTGAAGGCTAGGCACGGGATCTCGGTGGCGTTGCGCGGTGAGATCTCGGTGGCCTTGCCGGTCGCGACGTCCCAGACGGTGAAGCGGCCCGAATAGGCGCGGCCCCCGGCGAGGGATTTGCCGTCCGGGGAGAAGGTCAGTGCCTTGGCGTAGTAGTCGGTCTTCATCGGGACGGACTTGCCGGTGGCGATGTCCCAGACCTGGACATAGTGGGGGCCGTTGCCGACGGCGACGGCGAGGGATCGGCCGTCCGGGCTGAACGCGAGCGACTGGACGCCCTGTATCTGCGGCAAGGTCTTGCGGATCTTGCCGGACGCCACGTCCCACAGGTGGACGACCTTGTCCTCGCTGGAGGTGGCGAGGGTCTTCGTGTCCGGGCTGATGGCCATGGGGCGCCGGTAGGTCTTGGCGCTGTCGTCGATCTTGCGCGTGGTCACCTGCGCGGTGGCCAGGTCCCAGCGCAGGATGGTGGAGAACCCGGCGCCCCACAGCGTCTTGCCGTCGGGGGAGAACGCCACGGCGTGGACCGCGACCTCCGAGCTGGGCAGGGTCATGCCGCTGGGGACGCCGATCGGGGTCTTCGGGACGTTCCGCCCGGCGCCCGGCGCGTCCGAGGGCCACAGCAGCACGGCCGGGACGGCCACGGCCACGGCCGCGGTCGCCGCGACGGCCGCGCCGCCGAGCAGGACGGCGCGGCGGGGGACGCGGCGCGGCGGTGCCTCGGTGAGCGCCGCGAGGATCTCCGGGACGGACGGCCGGCGCGCCGGGTCCTTCTCCAGGCAGCGGACGACCAGGGCGCGCAGGTGCGGGTCGGTCAGCCCGGCGACGTCGGGCGGCGCGCCGACGATCTTGTGGACGATCGCCGGGATGGTCGCCGCGTCGAACGGGCCGCGCCCGGTCGCGGCGTAGGCGAGCACGCAGCCGAGCGCGAACACGTCGCCCGGCGGGCCCGTGGCGTCGGCGCGCACCTGCTCGGGGGACATGAACGAGAACGTGCCGACGACCGCCCCGGTGGACGTCAGCGCGGTCGCGTCGGCCGTGCGGGCGATGCCGAAGTCGATGATCCGGGGGCCGTCCGGGCTCATGATCACGTTGCCGGGCTTGAGGTCGCGGTGGACCAGCCCGCACGCGTGGATCGCCGCGAGGCCCTCGGCGAGCCCGGCGCCCAGTTCGCGCACCGCGGCCGGGTCGAGCGGTCCCTGGCGCTGGACGACCTGCCGCAGCGACGGGCCGGGGACGAACGCGGTCACCATCCACGGCGACGCGGCGTCCGGGTCGGCGTCCACGACCTGGGCGGTGTGGAAGCCGCCGACGCGGCGGGCGGCCTCGATCTCGCGGGCGAACCGGCGGCGGAAGCCCGCGTCGGCGGCGTACTCGGCCCGGACGGTCTTCACCGCGACCTTGCGCCCGCTCGGTGAGGCGCCGAGGAACACCTCGCCCATGCCGCCCGCGCCGAGCCGCCCGTGCAACCGGTAGGGGCCGACCTCGCGGGGGTCGTCGTCGCGCAGCGGATCCACGGGTCAGACCTTCCAGAGCGTGACGGTGCCGTCCGGCTTCGAGCTGCCGACGGCGGCGACCAGCGTGCCGCCGGGGGCGAGGGCGATCTTGGCGACGGGCTGCGGGTGCCCGACGAGCGTCGAGATCAGCGCGCCGGTGGCGGTGTTCCAGACGCGGACGGTCCGGTCGGAGCAGGCGCCGAGGACCGACGCGCCGTCCGGGGAGAGCCGCACGTCCCGCACCTTCGCCTCGCCCGCGTCGATGACGCGCACCGCGCGGCGGGCGGCGACGTCCCAGATCCGGACGGTCGAGTCCGCGCCGCAGCTGGCGAGGCGCCGCCCGTCCGCGCTGAACGCGACGCCGGTGACGTTCGAGGTGTGGCCGGTGAGGCGGCCGCGGCTGCGCAGCCTCCGGCCGTCGAGGAGCTGGACGGTGCGGCCCGGCGGCTTCTTGTAGTAGCCGTCGACCGCGACCGCGACGGTCCCGCCGTCCGGGCTGAAGGCGACCGCGTTGACGCCGCTGTGGCCGAGGTCGAACTCCGCCCGGGTGTCGCCGGAGGCGGCGTCGAACAGCCGGGCGTCGGGGTTGGCGCCCGCGATCGTGCGGCCGTCCGGGCTGTAGGCCAGCGCGTTCAGGCCGAACTCGCCGGTCCGCACGTTCACCTTGAGGTGCCCGGTGGCGACGTCCCAGACCAGCAGCTGACCGGGGGAGGTGGACGAGCTGGCCAGGGACGCGCCGTCCGGGCTGAACGCGAGCGCGCCGACCCAGCCCGCCTTGCGGATCGTGCGGAGCACGCGCCCGGTCGCGACGTCCCACAGCGTGATCGTGGCGTCGAGGCCGCCGGCGGCGACCGTCCGCCCGTCGGGGCTGATGGCGACCTCGTCGAGGGTCTTGACGTCCGGGGCGCTGAGCGACCCGCTCTGCGGGATCAGCCCGTTCGGCCGGGGCGGCGAGGCAGGTGGGGCGGCGGGCTTCTCCTCCCCGCGGGTCAGGAAGAACGCCGCCGGGACGCCCACCGTGACCGCCGCCGCGGCGGCGCCTCCGCCGATGAGCAGCGCGCGGCGGCCGACCGGCGCCGGGGCCGCCGCCGGGACGTCGTGCGGCCGGGTCGCGGCGAGCGTCGCGTTGGCGTGCGTGTCGGCCTCGCCGCCGGGCGGGCCGGTGTCCGGAGGCGGTTCGATGCTCTCCGGCGCGGTGATGAGCATGTCCAGGCCGGGCCGCCGCGCCGGCTCCTTGGCGAGGCACGCGGCGATCATGTTGCGGACGTCGTCCGGGAGCGCGGACAGGTCCGGCTCCTCGTGCAGGACGCGGTGCACGATCGCCGGGATCGTCGCCGCGTCGAACGGACCGCGCCCCGTCGCGGCGTAGGCGAGCACGCAGCCGAGCGAGAACACGTCGCCGGACGGCCCCGGCACGTCGCCGAGGACCTGCTCCGGCGACATGTACGCGTAGGTGCCGACGACCGCGTTGTGCGAGGTCAGCGCGGTCGCGTCGGTCGCGCGGGCGATGCCGAAGTCGATGATGCGGGGGCCGTCCGCCGCCATGATGACGTTGCCCGGCTTGAGGTCGCGGTGCACGAGCCCGCACGCGTGGATCGCGGCGAGGCCCTCGGCCAGCCCCGACGCGAGCGCCCGCACCGCGCCGGGATCGAGCGGCCCGCGCTCGCCGACGACCTCCCGCAGGGACGGGCCGGGAATGAACGCGGTGACCAGCCACGGCGACGCGGCCTCGGGATCGGCGTCCACGACCTGGGCGGTGTGGTAGCCGCCGACGCGGCGGGCCGCCTCGACCTCGCGGGCGAACCGCGCCCGGAACCGGTCGTCCTCGGCGTACTCGGCGCGGACGACCTTGACGGCGACGCGGCGGGCGCCCGGCGAGACCCCGAGGAACACCTGACCCATGCCGCCCGCGCCCAGCCGGGCCTCCAGCCGGTAGGGGCCGATCTGCCGGGGGTCCCCGGGATGCAGCGCTTCCATCAACCACCCGTCGTCGGTTCCGCACACGACCGGTGGATTTTCTAGCAGACATAGCTGTTCCCTCGACACTGGAGCACGCCGGGTGTGACGCACGGCATGCCCGGGCCGCGCCGGGACCGCCGTTAAGCGTCGCGGAGCGCGGTGGCGACGACCGTGGTGTAGCCCATGGTGAACGCGCCGCCCGCCGCGTCGACGGCGGCGCCGATGTCCGCGAGGATCTGCTGCTGCTTGTCGGCCGGGACCCGGGAGTGCAGGCCGAAGGTCGGGACCTGCTCCAGCCACTCGTCGCGGGTGTAGCGGCGCTCCCACGGGAAGCGCCACTCCTCCGGCTCGCCGAACCCGCCCGCCTCGCGGATGCCGTCGGACGCCTTGTCGCACATCAGCGAGTACGCCTCCGGGCCGGGCAGCGGGCGCTGGAACAGCGGCGAGTCCGGCATGGCGCGGCGGTACGCGGCGGCCATGGCGTCCCCGAGGTCGGACGGCGGCTGGAACGAGTGCCAGAACACCGCCAGGCGCCCGCCGGGACGCAGGGCCCGCGCCGCCTTGGCCGCGCCGGCGACCGGGTCGACCCAGTGCCAGGCCTGGCCGGCGGCGACCGTGTCGAACGTCCGGCCGGCCGGGTCCCAGTCCTCGATGGTGGACACCTCGACCGGGACGCCGGCGCGTTCGGCCAGTTCGGCCATGCGGGCGTCGGGCTCGACGCCGAGGACGCGGCACCCGGCCGCCTGGAACTGGCGGGCCGCGATGCCGGTCCCGCATCCGACGTCGAGGACGTCGGGCCCGACGGCCGCGAGCCGCGTCACGAGGGCGTCCGGATAGCTGGGGCGCGTCCGGTCGTAGCGCTCGGCGTCCGCGCCGAACGACTCCGCCACGTCGCGTGCCTGATGAGGCTCGTTCGATAGAGTGGGCATGCGCCCACCATAGTGGGCGCTTGCCCACTTGTCGAGAGGACGGTGCGACGTGCCCACAGGGGTGGCTCTCCGCGACGTGCGGGAGCAGTTGTTCGACGCCGCCGAGCGGATCCTGCTCCAGGGCGGCCCCAGTGCGCTGACCAGCCGCGCGGTCACCGACGAGGCCGGAGTCGCCAAGGGGGTGCTGCACCGGCACTTCGCCGACTTCGACGCGTTCCTCGCCGACTTCGTCATCGACCGCGCCGACCGGATGGCCCCGCAGGCCGCCGCGCTGCGCGAGTCCGCCGGGACGGGCGAGGTCGTCGCCAACCTCACCGGCGCGCTGGCCGCGTTGTTCGGGCCGGTCGCCGTCGCGATCGTCCCGCTGATCACGTTCCGGGCTCCGCTGCGCGTCCGGCTGCGGCGGGTCTGGCCGGCCGGGGTCCCGGTGCTGACCGAGGCCGTGGATGTGATCGCGGTCTACCTCACCGCCGAACGCGACCTCGGCCGGCTCCGCCCGGACGCCGACATCGGCACGCTGGCGCCCACCCTGATCGGGGCCGCGCACCTGCTGTTCGCCGACCGGTCAGGGCCGCCGCCGGAGCCGGAGGCCGTACGCAAGATGGTGGCGACCGTCATCGCCGGCGCCCTCGCCTGACCGTCAGCGCTTGACGGCCACGCCCCCGTACATCGAGACCTGGGAGTCGTCGATCGCGCGGGCCCGCTCGTCCGGGCGCCAGTGGTGGACGGGCACCAGGCCCGGCTCGATCAGTTCGAAGCCGTCGAAGAAGCCCCTGACCTGGGCCTTGGTGCGGGCCTTGGAGTTGATTCCGCGCGAGTTGTACTTGCGGACGGCGTCGCCGACCTCGTCGGGGGCGCTGTCGATCGTGATCGTGGAGAGCGCGAGGTGGCTGCCGGACGGCAGCGCGTCCATGAGCCGCCGGACGACGCCGCGCGCCAGTTCCTCGTCGTGGACGAAGTGGAGCACCGCGATGAGGCAGAGCGCCACCGGCCGCGACAGGTCGAGCGTCTCGCGCACCTCCGCTGACGCCAGGATCGCCTCCGGCTCGGCGAGGTCGGCGTGGATGTAGCGCGACCGCCCCTCGGGCGTGCTGGTGAGCAGGGCGCGGGCGTGCACCAGCACGATCGGGTCGTTGTCGACGTAGACCACGCGGGAGGACGGATCGACCTCCTGGACCACCTCGTGCAGGTTCGGCGACGTCGGCAGGCCGGTGCCGATGTCGAGGAACTGCCGGACGCCGGCCTCGGCGGCCAGGTACCGCGCCACCCGCACCATGAAGTCGCGGTTCGCCCGCACCGACGTGCGCATGTACGGGGCGATCCTGACGACCTCTTCGGCGGCCGTCCGGTCGGCGGCGTAGTTGTCCTTGCCGCCGAGCAGGTAGTCGTAGACCCGGGCGGAGTGGGCCACGTCGGTCCTCAGGTCGGCCGAGGACGGTTCACTCTCCGCTGCGTCCGGCACGGTAGCCCCCATACGTCGCTGTAGTGGTGCGGGCCACATATTAGTAAGTCTTGTTTCCAGATGGGGCGGTTCGCCCTAGATCACCGGCCGGGGGAGCGCAGCCGGGCGTAGACGTCGCCGGAGCGGCCGCGCGGGCGGATGCGCTCCAGCCGCCGCCGCAGTTCTGCGGCGCTCAGCCAGTGCGGGCTCGCGAGCCGCATCGTCTCGATGGGGGAGTAGTTGTACTCGTACGCGCCGAGCCGCTCCACGATCTCCAGCGCCTCCAGCGCGGCGCCGTGCGCCGACGGGACGTACTCGAACGACAGCGCGGGGACCGGCCGGGACAGGCCCGCGAGGACGTCCGCCTCGAAGCCCTCCACGTCGATCTTGCAGAAGGCGGGGAGGCCGTGCGCCGCGACGAGGTCGTCCAGCGTGGTCACCTCGACCTCGACCTCGCGGTCCCAGCGGACGCGCGCGAAGCTGCTGTCCTCCGTCACCGACCTGATCCAGCCGGGCGACATCGAGGACACCGTCGGCGTCGCGGTGGACAGCGCCAGGTGCGCCCTCCCCGGCTCCGCCCCCGCCGCGCCCGGCACGATCGCGACGTCCGGGTCCCGCCCGAAGAACAGCCGCAGCACGCGCAGGCAGTCGGGCTGCGGCTCGACCGCGACCACGCGCGCCCCGAGGTGCCGCCAGACCCGCACCCGGCCGCCCACATGCGCGCCGACGTCGAACGCCACGTCACCGGGCCCGAGGAACAGGCCGTACAGTCGCTTCGCGCGCCGGTGCTTGCCCGGAACCCCGTAGTACATGACCAGCGACCGGGCGATCCCATAGGCGCGCAGCAGCATCCGCCGACCCTACCGCGCCCGCCGCGCCCCGCACGGGCGTGCAACAGATCCAGTCCCCGGTGCGTCCTTGGGGCGATGGAAGGACGGGTCTTTGGACGATGACGGCGTGACGTACGAGGAGTTCGTGACGACACGCGCCCAGGCTCTGCTGCGCTACGGCTTTGTCCTCACCGGCAACGCCGACGACGCGGCGGACCTGCTGCAGGAGAGCCTGATCCGGCTGCGCGGCGCCTGGGGGCGGGTCGTCAACAAGAACGATCCCGAGGGGTACGTCCGGAAGATCATGGCGCGGCAGCACATCAGCGTCTGGCGGCGGCGAAGACGCGAGCACCTGATGGGGTCCGTGCCGGAGCGGCACTACGACGACCGCGGCCTGGAGCGGGCGGAGAGCGACCCGCGGCTGTGGGAGGCGCTGTCGGTGCTTCCCCGACGGCAGCGCGCGGTGCTGGTCCTGCGCTACTACGAGGACCTGTCCGACGAGGAGATCGCCGGAATGCTCGGCATCTCGCGCGGGACGGTGCGCAGCCAGGCCGCCCGCGCGCTCGACAAGCTCCGCGCGGACTGGCGCCCGGCCGCCGCCGCGTCCACGATGGGAGGCCGCCATGACCGATGAACTGGGCACCGCCCTGCGCGGCGCGCTGGCGACCGCCGCGCGGGAGGCCCCGGCCGTCCGGCCCGGGCTGCTGGAGACCGTCGAGGCGGCGCACCGCGGGCGGCGGCGCCGCCGGGTGTCGGCCGCCGCGCTCGCCGCCGCCGTCCTCCTCGGCGGGACGGGCGCGGTCGGCGCGGCCGTGCGCTCCGGCGACGGCCCGCCCCCGGTCGCCGCGCCGGGCGCGCTGAAGCCGCTGTCGGCCGCCGACCTCGGTACGCCGGTCAAGGTGCGCGAACGCTGGCCGGACGCCGTCCGGAGCGTCCCCGGGCGGCTGCCCGACGGGCAGACCCTGCACCCCGTCGCGCTGCTCGACGGCGACGTGCTGGTCGGGGAGACCTGGGCGTCCCTGCAGCTTCCGGACCAGCTGTGGTCGTACGACCTCGGCAGCGGCCGGGCCAAGCTGATCACCGACCTCGTGGCCCCGCGCGGAACCAAGATCTACCCGTCCGACTTCACGGTCGCGCGGGGGCAGGTCGTCTGGTGGCAGTCGTACCGTGCGGACGGCCGCGACACGGCCGAGGTCTGGGGCGCGCCGCTCGCCGGCGGCGCCGCGCGCAAGATCACCGGGCTGCCGGGGAACGGCGTGTCCACGCTGCTCATCGACGGGGACACCGTCGTCATGGGGATGGGCGACGCCGTGTACCGGGCGCCGCTGGCGGGCGGCGCGCCCGTGAAGGTCACCGGCAGCGACGGGTTCGAGATCGTGTCCTGGCCGTGGATCGGCCCCGCGTCCCGTAAGACCGGACTCGGCGGCATCACGTTCAAGTCGCTGCGGAACGTGGTGACCGGGGAGCGCCGCGACGCCCGCCTCGCCCCGTTCAAGGGGGCGTGGTCGTGCGGTGTGACCTGGTGCGTCGGGGGTCCCGCGTCCGGAGTCACCTACCACCGGGACTTGAAGGGCGCCGTGCAGCGCAGGGACGGGAAGGCCGGCCGGCTCCTGCCCGGTGACCCCGGCGGCGCGGTGCCGGAGCTCATCTACGGCCGGTACATCCCCTACGTCCCGGACGTTCCGGCCAAGAAGAAGACCCACCTCCTCTACGACGTCGAATCGGGCGCGCTCCTCGACACCGGGATCCGGCGGACCAACGAGGCGATGGGCTCCCCGCGGAACGACCGCGACCCGCAGCACTTCTTCACGACCAAGAGCGGGACGATGCTGCTCGACCTGTCGAAGATCCGCTGAGGGGGCGCGGCGCCGCCCGTCCCGCGAGCGCGGGGCGGGCGGCGCGGCGGGTCAGGACGGCGGGAGGCCGAGGGCGCGGGCGATCAGCATGCGCTGCACCTCGGAGGTGCCCTCGCCGACTTCGAGGATCTTCGCGTCGCGGTAGAAGCGGCCGACCGCGTACTCGTTCATGAACCCGTAGCCGCCGAAGACCTGGGTGGCGTCGCGGGCGTTGTCCATGGCCGCGTTCGACGCGACCAGCTTGGCGATCGCGGCCTCCTTCTTGAACGGCTCGCCGCGCAGCATCTTCGCGGCGGCGGCGTAGTAGGCCAGGCGCGCGGTGTGGGTGCGCGTCTCCATGTCGGCGATCTTGAACTGCATGGCCTGGTAGCGGCCGATCTCCCGGCCGAACGCCTCGCGCTCCCGGACGTAGCGGAGCGACTCGTCCACGCAGCCCTGGGCGAGGCCCACCGACAGCGCGGCGATCGCGATGCGGCCCTCGTCCAGGATGCGCAGGAACTGGGCGTAGCCCCGGCCGCGCTCGCCGACCAGGTTCTCGGCGGGGACCCGCACGTCGTCGAAGGACAGCTCGCGCGTGTCGGACGACGACCAGCCCACCTTGGAGTACTTGCGCCCGACGGTGAAGCCGGGGGTGCCGTTCGGGACGAGGATCGTGGAGATCTCGTTCTCGCCGGAGTAGGCGGTGACCGTGACGAACGCGGTGATGTCGGTGCCGGAGTTGGTGATGAACGCCTTCGACCCGTTGATCACCCAGGTGTCGCCGTCCAGCCGGGCGGTGGTGCGCATGCCGCCGGGGACGTCGGAGCCGCCGCCCGGCTCGGTCAGCCCGAACCCGGCCAGCTTCTCGCCGGAGGTCAGCGCCGGCAGCCAGCGCTCCTTCTGCTCCCGCGACCCGAACCGGTAGATCGGCATCGCACCGAGCGAGACGCCCGCCTCCAGCGTGATCGCCACGGACGAGTCGACGCGGGCGAGCTCCTCAAGGGCCAGGCAGAGCGTGAAGTAGTCGCCGCCCATGCCGCCGTGCTCCTCGGGGAACGGCAGCCCGAACAGCCCCATCTTCCCCATCGCGGCGACGATCTCGTACGGGAACTCGCCGCGCTCGTACAGGTCGCCGATCACCGGGGCGACGGTCTCGCGGGCGAACCGCTCGACCGTGCGCCGCAGTTCCTCCTGCTCGTCGGTGAGCGTGAAGTCGATCATGGTTACTCCGATTCCGGGGACAGGGCCTGGACGACGCGGGACGGGCTGGGGCGGCCGAGGTGCCCGGCCATCCAGCGGCTGGTGGCGGCGAGCGCGCCGAGGTCGACGCCCGTGTCGATGCCGAGGCCGTGCAGCATCCAGACGAGGTCCTCGGTGGGCAGGTTGCCGGTGGCGCTCTCGGCGTACGGGCAGCCGCCGAGCCCGCCGGCGGACGCGTCCACGACGGTGACGCCGGCCTGAAGCGCGGCGAGGGTGTTGGCGAGGGCCTGCCCGTAGGTGTCGTGGAAGTGGACGGCGAGCCGCTCGGTGCCGATGCCCGCCGCGCCGAGCGCCTCGATCAGGGCGGTGACCCGGCCGGGCGTGCCGACGCCGATGGTGTCGCCGAGGCTGAGCTGGGAGCAGCCCATGTCCATCATCCGGGACGCCACGGACACCACCTGGGAGACGGGCACGTCGCCCTCCCACGGGTCGCCGCACACCATCGAGACGTAGGCGCGCACCCAGAGGCCCTCGGCGCGCGCGCGTTCCACGACCGGGGCGAACATGGCGAGGGACTCGTCCACCGTGCGGTTGAGGTTGCGGCGGGCGAACGTCTCGGTCGCGCTGCCGAAGATCGCGATTTCGGTGACGCCGTTGCTGAGCGCCCGTTCGAGGCCCCGCTCGTTCGGGACCAGGACGGGGTAGCGGAGCCGCGGCGAGCGCGGCAGGACGTCCAGGAGCTGCTCGGCGTCGGCGAGCTGCGGCACCCACTTCGGATGGACGAAGCTGGTGGTCTCGATCGTGCGCAGGCCGGCGTCCGCGAGCCGCGTCACGAACTCGGACTTGACCTCGACGGGCACGACCGCCTTCTCGTTCTGCAGCCCGTCCCGGGGGCCGACCTCGTAGATCGTGACCCGCTCGGGCAGTCCGGCGAGGGGTGTCGCCGCGGTCATCGCGCCTCCTCGATCACGGCCAGCACCGCGTCCAGCGCGACCTGCGCGCCCGCGCGTACCGGCAGCTTCGCCACGACGCCGGCGAGCGGCGCGGTGACGGTGTGCTCCATCTTCATCGCCTCGACGACCACGAGCGGCTGCCCGGCCTCGACCCGGTCGCCCTCGGCCGCCTTCACGGCGAGGACCGTGCCCGGCATCGGGCTGCGCAGCACGCCGTCGCCGGCGGCGGCCGAGGCGGCGCCGCCCTCGGCGCGGACGTGCTCGCTCAGGGCCCACGCGTGCCCGTCCCGGCCGAGCCACAGCGTGCTCCCGTCGCGGGCGGCCTCGAACGAGGTCGTCCTTCCACCGTAGGTCAGGACGAACGGACCGGTCAGCGCGGCGTCGACCGGCTCGGCGCCGCCGACGGCGACGCGCGCGGACGCCGCGCGGCCCTGGACACGGACCTCCACCGGCTCCCCGCCGGACGGGGTGATGATCCACGGCGCCCACGCGTGCGCGCCGGGCCGCCAGCCGTCCGGGATGTCCCACGGGTCGCCGGTGCCGTCCGGGCCGGACTCCAGGGCCCGCATCCGCTCCAGCGCGGCGGCGGCCAGCACCTCCGGCGGGACGGACGCGCCCGCGACCAGGTCGTCCAGGGCGCGCTCGACGAGCCCCGTGTCGAGGTCGCCGGACACCACCGACGGGTGCTTCAGCAGCGCCCGCAGGAACGCCACGTTCGTCGGGACGCCCAGCAGCGTGAACGAGGCGAGCGCCCGGTCGAGCCGGTGCAGGGCCTCGGCGCGGTCGGCGCCGTGCACGATCACCTTGGCGAGCATCGGGTCGTAGGAGCCGCCGACCTCGGTGCCCGCATCGAGCCCGGAGTCGACGCGGACGCCGCCGGGCTCGCGGAGCGCCAGTACGCGCCCGCCGGTCGGCAGGAAGCCGCGCGCCGGGTCCTCGGCGTAGACGCGGGCCTCGATGGCGTGGCCGTCCAGCGTCACGTCGTCCTGCGTGAACGGCAGCGGCTCGCCGCACGCCACCCGGAGCTGGAGCTCCACCAGGTCGAGGCCGGTCACCAGCTCGGTGACGGGGTGCTCGACCTGGAGCCGGGTGTTCATCTCCATGAAGAAGAACTCGTCGGGGCGATCGGCGGAGACGATGTACTCGACCGTCCCGGCGCCCACGTACCCGACGGCCTGCGCGGCGGCCACGGCGGCGGCGCCCATCCGCGCGCGGGACGCCTCGTCCAGCAGCGGCGACGGCGCCTCCTCGACGATCTTCTGGTGGCGGCGCTGGAGGCTGCACTCGCGCTCGCCGAGATGGACGGCGTTGCCGTGCGCGTCCGCGAAGACCTGGATCTCGATGTGCCGCGGGTTCTCCACGAACCGCTCGGCGAGCAGCGTGTCGTCGCCGAACGAGCCGCGCGCCTCGCGGCGGGCGGACGCGATCGCCTCCGGCAGGGCGGCCGCGTCCCGGACGAGCCGCATGCCCTTGCCGCCGCCGCCCGCGGACGGCTTGAGCAGCACCGGCAGCCCGACCTCCAGCGCGGCGGCCTCCAGCTCGGCGTCGGAGAGGCCGGGCTCGTCCCGCCCCGGCACGACCGGGACCCCGGCCGCCGCCACCGTCCGCTTCGCGCGGATCTTGTCGCCCATCGCGTCGATCGCCTCGGCGGGCGGGCCGATGAACACCAGCCCCGCCTCGCCGCACGCCCGCGCGAACGCCGTGTTCTCGGCCAGGAACCCGTACCCCGGGTGGACGGCCGACGCCGCGGAGTCGCGGGCCGCCGAGATCACCGCGTCGATGTCCAGGTACGAGGGGATCCGCAGGGCCTCGTCGGCCTCCCGCACGTGGCGGGCCCCGGCGTCGGCGTCGGTGTGCACCGCCACCGAGCGGACGCCGAGCCGCCGCAGGGTCCGGAACACGCGGACGGCGATCTCCCCGCGGTTGGCGACCAGGACGCTGTCGAACATCAACACCCTCACATCCGGAAGACGCCGTAGCCGACCGGCTCCAGCGGTGCGTTGGCGGCGACCGACAGCCCGAGGCCCAGCACGCGCCGGGTGTCGAGCGGGTCGATCACCCCGTCGTCCCACAGCCGCGCCGTCGAGTAGTACGGGTTGCCCTGCGCCTCGTACTGCTCGCGGATCGGCGCCTTGAACCCCTCCTCGTCCGCGGCGGGCCACTGCTCGCCGCGCGCCTCCAGCTGGTCGCGGCGGACGGTCGCGAGGACGCTCGCGGCCTGCTCCCCGCCCATCACCGAGATGCGGGCATTCGGCCACATCCACAGGAAGCGCGGCGAGTACGCCCGGCCGCACATCGCGTAGTTCCCGGCGCCGAACGAGCCGCCGATCACGACGGTGAACTTGGGGACGCGGGCGCACGCGACGGCCGTGACCATCTTGGCGCCGTGCTTGGCGATGCCGCCCGCCTCGTACTCGCGTCCGACCATGAACCCGGTGATGTTCTGCAGGAACACCAGCGGGACGCTGCGCCGGTCGCACAGCTCGATGAAGTGCGCGCCCTTCTGCGCGGACTCGCCGAACAGGATGCCGTTGTTCGCGACGATCCCGACCGGGTGCCCGTGGATGCGCGCGAACCCCGTGACGAGCGTGGCGCCGTACTCCTTCTTGAACTCCTGGAAGCGGCTGCCGTCCACGATCCGGGCGATGACCTCGCGCACGTCGTAGGGGGTGCGCGAGTCGGGCGGGACGATCCCGTACAGCTCGGACGGGTCGGCGGCGGGCTCCTCGGCGGGCGCGACCTCCCACGGGCGCGGCTCGCGCGGGCCCAGCGTGGAGACGATGTCGCGGACGATCCGCAGCGCGTGCGCGTCGTCCTCGGCGAGGTGGTCGGTCACCCCGGACGTGCGGGAGTGCAGCTCGCCGCCGCCCAGCTCCTCGGCCGTCACGACCTCGCCGGTCGCCGCCTTCACCAGCGGCGGGCCGCCGAGGAAGATCGTGCCCTGGCCGCGCACGATGACGGCCTCGTCGCTCATCGCCGGGACGTAGGCGCCGCCCGCCGTGCACGACCCCAGCACCGCCGCGATCTGCGGGATGCCGCGCGCCGACATCGTGGCCTGGTTGTAGAAGATGCGGCCGAAATGCTCGCGGTCGGGGAAGACCTCGTCCTGCCGGGGCAGGAACGCGCCGCCCGAGTCGACCAGGTAGAGGCACGGCAGCCGGTTGTGCAGCGCCACCTCCTGCGCCCGCAGGTGCTTCTTCACGGTGACGGGGTAGTACGTGCCGCCCTTGACGGTGGCGTCGTTGGCGACGATGACGCACTCGCGGCCGGACACGCGGCCCACGCCGGTGATGATCCCGGCACCGGGCGCCTCGTCGCCGTACATGCCGTGCGCGGCCAGCGGCGACAGTTCCAGGAAGGGCGAGCCGGGGTCGAGCAGCGTGTCGACCCGGTCACGGGGAAGGAGCTTGCCGCGCGCCACATGCCGCTCGCGGGCCCGCTCCGGACCGCCGCGCCCGG
This sequence comes from Actinomadura sp. NAK00032, assembly GCF_013364275.1. Classification (NCBI taxonomy): domain Bacteria; kingdom Bacillati; phylum Actinomycetota; class Actinomycetes; order Streptosporangiales; family Thermomonosporaceae; genus Actinomadura; species Actinomadura sp. NAK00032. The sequence goes on from NZ_CP054932.1 coordinate 3,621,787, forward strand.
CCGCGTCGACGCGCTCGCGCAGCTCGGCGACCAGGGCCTCGTTGTGCGCGGCACTGGCCTTGAACGCCTCGCCCGCCGTGTCGGCGCGGGAGTCGATCTCGGGTCCGCCCATGCCTCCCCTTCCCCGTTAACGTTCATTAACAATGCCGATGTTAACGCTCATTAACAACCCTAGTCTAGACTGCCCGCATGACCTCCGCACGGACCGAGGCTCCGGCCGAGCCGCCGAACCCGCGCCGGGCCGAGATCCTCGCCGCCGCCGCCGAGCTGTTCGCGCGGCGCGGCTACCACGGGGTGTCGATCGGCGACCTCGGCCGCGCCGTCGGGCTCACCGGCCCCGCCCTCTACCGCCACTTCAGCGGCAAGGAGGCCGTCCTCGCCGAGATGCTCCTCGACATCAGCGAGCGGCTGCTCGCCGAGGGCGTCCGGCGCGCCGCCGGCCCCGACCCGGCGCGCGCCCTCGACGCGCTGCTGCGCTGGCACATCGCGTTCGCGCTCGACAACCCCGCGCTGATCACCGTGCACGAGCGGGAGCTCGACAACGTGCCCGAGCCGCAGCGGCACCGCGTCCGCCGCCTCCAGCGCGCCTACGTGGAGGAATGGGTCGCCGTCCTGCGCCGCATGGATCCGGGCCTGCCCGACGACCGGACGCGCGCGGCCGTGCACGCCTGCTTCGGCCTCCTCAACTCCACGCCCCGCAGCGCCGCGGGGCGAGACCGCGACGCGATGGGCGACCTCCTGCACGCGATGGCCCGCGCCGCGCTCGGCGGCCTCCGCTAGCCCGCGTCCGGCGGGTCAGCAGGACGCGGTGCGGCCGTCGAGGGAGCGGTCTACCGCCTTGGCGAACGTCTCCGGGTCCGTCCCCGCCCGGTCGAAGATCTTCTGGACGCAGCTCCGGAACGTGCCGGTGAACGTGCTGTAGTGCGGGGTCACCGGGCGCGGCTCGGCGCGGCCGAGCGCGGTCACCACCGCCCGCGCCAGCGTGGTGAGCTGCGCCTCGTCCGGTACCTCGGTCTCGCCCGGCCCGACCGGCTGGCCGGTGAGGGACGAGCAGGCCCGCACCTTCACGTCGGCGGGGGAGTGGCGGCCGGGCGACAGGCCGAGCGCCGAGTAGCGGCCCGGCGCGAACCCGCCGCAGGAGAACAGCAGCCGCTGGCTGCCCGTCCCGCTCAGGAACTCCACGAGGTCGGCGGCGTCGCCGGGGTTCGGGGAGCGCTCGGACACGGCGAGGTTCTGCCCGCCGAGGACGGTGCGGCCCGGCAGCGCCGCCACCCCGAACCGCAGCCGGGCGCCGTCCCGCATCCGGGGCTCGGACGCGAGCGCCGAGAACGCGTACGGCCAGTTGCGCATGAGCTTCGCCCCGGACGCGAACGCCTCGATGCTCTGCAGCTCCCCGTACCCGCGCGACGCGGCCAGCGCCCCGTGCACGCGCGGTACCAGCCGGGCCAGCGCCGGGTACACCTCCGTCTTCAGCTCGTCGTCGCTCGGCCGGCCGGTGCCGGTGAGCCGCCCGGCGCCGCCGTCGTTCCACACGGCCTCCAGCGCGTTCACCGTGAGGCCCTCGTAGTCGGCGAGCTGCATCGCCACGCCGGACGACAGCAGCCCCGGCCACGCGGTCGGCGGCGAGACCCCCTCCCAGTAGTAGAGGAGGCCCACGTCCACGTTGAAGGGGACGGCGTACAGCTCGCCGTCCCACTCGCCCGTCCGCAGCGCGGCGGGGAAGAAGTCGTCGAGGTCGTCGATGTCGTCGAGGGGCCGCAGGTAGCCGGCGTCGGCGAACTGCGCCGTCCACGTGTTGTCCATGATCAGCACGTCGTAGGCGCAGCTGCCGGACTCCTGCACCGCCTTGATCTGGCTGTGCTGCAGGTCGGTGGACTCGGCCGCCTCCACCAGCGTGGCGTGCGGGTGCGGGCGGCCGTCCGGGTAGCGGCCCTCGTTCCACTGCCGGATCAGCGCCCGCCGCTGGTTCTTCAGGCTGACGTCGGTACCGCCGGCGACGAACAGCTCCGACCGCGCGCAGTCGGCCGCCATGCCCGAGTAGGACGCGCCCGGCCACAGGACGACCAGCAGCCACGCCACCAGCACCAGCGCCGCCCCGGCCGCGGCGCTGACCCACGCCCGGCGGCCTCTCGGCAGGAAGCGGGGCCGCCTCATCGCAGCTCCGACAGCAGTTCGGCGGCCTGCTCGGCCTCGGGCGCCCGCGTCAGCGGCACGCAGCCGTGCCCGTCCTTCGGGCCGAGCGCGGCCACGATCTCCCGCACGGGGGAGGAGCCGCACGTCGCCGGGCCCGTCAGCACCACCGTCAGCCGCAGCCCCGGATGCCGCTTTCGGAACTCGCCGGCCAGCCACGCGACCCGCGACTCCAGCCCCGGGTTGGTGGCGGCGGACTGCCCGTCGGTGACGAGGACGAGGTTCTGCCGTCCCGGCCCGAGGTCGGCCGCCGCGATCGCGTCGCTGAGCGGCTGGTCGGCGCCGCTGGACGCGACCGCCTGCAGCCTGCTCGTGATCGCGCTCTTCTGCTCCGGGGACGCCGCCGCCTGCGGGACGTTGCCGAAGGTGTCCGCCGCGCTCGGCGACGCCGTGGCCGACGACACCTGGAGGCCCGCGCGGTCGTTGCTCTGCAGCTGCGCCACCAGGCTGCGCAGGAACGACGTCCCGCGCACGAGCCGCGAACCGCCGCGCGCCTGCGCCGCGCCGCCCATCGACCCGGACACGTCCAGCAGCAGTGACACCGACGTCCGCGGACGGGCCGCGCCGATGCGGTCGAGAGTCTCCTGGACGCCCGCAGGCGGCTCCAGGCCCACCACGGTCGGCATGACCCTGGTGCCCACGACGCCCTGCAGCCGCGACAGGTAGTAGTGCTCGGTGTCGCCCTCGCGGGCGGGCGGGATGACGCCGCGGTCGTCGCGGAAACCCTGCCGGGTCAGCGGGTTGCGGTCCAGCCAGCGGCGGAAGGCGGTGACCGCCGCGTCCCGCTCCCGGGTGTCCTGGCCGCGCCACTTCACCTGGACGAACGGGTAGTCCAGCGTCGGCAGGCCGGTCGCGTAGTACGGGTGCAGGCGCCACCGCGCGAACGCGGCGGCGCCGGGGTCGGCCGCGCCGCAGCGGTCGCCGAGCGGCCGGCCCATGTCGTAGTCGTGCAGCACCTGCTCGGGCACGGCGACGGCGACGTCGTCCGGCGGGGCGGAGTCCTGCGCGGCGGCGCGCTCCCGGAACCGGCACAGCAGCGACACCGCGTCCGGCGCCACCAGGTCGGCGGGCTCGGCGAACCGCTCGTCCGCGGCGTCGGCGCCCGGCGCCCCGTCGTATAACGCGGGCGTGACGGCGAGCGCCGCCGCCGACGTCTCCGGGACGGGCCGCGCGATCGCCCGCAGCTTCACCCCCGCGTCCGCGACCCGGCGCAGCAGCGCCGCCGTGCCCGGCGCGATCGGCGCCGCGATCGGGTCGGCGACGGACTCGTGCGCCCGGGTGAACAGCGCCAGCACCAGCGGGGACGTCCCGACCGAGCCGCGTACCCGAAACACCGGGTCGGCCTTGCCGGACGGCGCGCCCGGCCCCGCCCCGGCCGCGCCGACCTGGCCGGGGCCCTTCGGGACGAAGTCGTACTCGGCCGTCGAGGACGGGATCCAGATGTCGGGCTGCGGGCCGAACAGCTGCTGGTCGTCGGCGTGCCCCGCGTCCGCCGCCGCGCTGCGCCGCCACAGCAGCCGGAACCCGTCGTACAGCGGGACGGGCCCGGCCTCGGGGACGACGGTGACGCTGTACTCGCGGCAGCCGCGGTCCTCGCTGTCGTTGACGAACTCGGCGGCGGCGGCGCGCAGCGGCGTCAGCGTCTCGGGGGCGGTCAGGACCCGCAGGTCGAGCGGCTGCCCGCACGCGCTCGCGCGGTCGCGGAGCACCTGGACGCCGGTGCCGGCGAGCAGGAGGGCGGCCATCGCGGCGGCGCCCGCCAGGCCCCACCCGAGCGTCGCGCCGCCCCGCCGCAGGACCCGCCCGACGCGTTCCAGGACGGCGTGCGCGGTCGCGGGGTAGAAGACGAACAGCGCCGCCGTCAGCAGCGCGACGACCAGCAGGGTGATGACCGCGTTCAGCCAGAAGACGCCGTGCACGAGCGTCACCCCGATGCTGACGATGACGGTGGAGCAGAGGTCGAGGAGCATGACCTGCAGGAACCTGCGGAGCCAGGGGGGAAGGCCGTCCTGCCGCCCCGGCCGCCGCGACCGGCCGCCGTCGCCGCTCGGTCCCGTCATGCACGCCCCATCGCCGTGTAGGTCTCGGTTCTCGGCCCCCCGGCACTGACCCATCATGATACGTAGCCGCGCGGTCGCGGTCAGGGAAGTCGGCTGACCGGGGCCGGTCGATCTCCGCCGCCGCGCCGCGCCGGGTCCTCTTGACGGGCCGCCAGCAAGACGGGTCAGATGGACCGAGCCAGACCCCGCACAGAGGAGGCCCGCATGGGCGTCGAAGGTGTCGGTTTCTACCAGATCGCGCAGAACGACCCGGACCGCCCGGCCGTGCTGGCCCCCGGCGGGCCGGTGACCTACGGCGAACTCCACGCCGAGGTGAACCGCCTGTCCCACGCGCTCGCGGGCATGGGCCTGAGCCCCGGCGACGCGCTCGCGACGGTCCTCGGCAACCGGCGCGAGTTCCTCACCGTGATGCTGGCCGCGATGCAGTCGGGGCTCTACCTCGTCCCTGTGAGCCGCCACCTCACCGCGCCCGAGATCGGCTACATCCTCGGCGACTCCGGCGCCAAGGCCGTCATCACCGAGAGCGAGTTCGCCGCCGCCGTGTCCGGCGCGGCCGACGAGGCGGGCGTCCCGGCGGAGGGGCGGGTGAGCGCCGACCCCGCCCCGGGCTACCGCGCGCTGCCCGAGCTGTGCGCCGCGCACAGCGCCGACCCGCCCGCCAAGCGCCAGATGGGCTCGGTGATGCTCTACACGTCCGGGACGACCGGGCGGCCCAAGGGCGTGCGGCGCCCGCTGATGGACATCCCGCCCGAGGTGCTGTTCGAGGTCATGAAGCAGACGCTGATGCGGCACCTCGGCCTCGAACCGGGCGACGACGAGGTCCACCTCGCCATCGGCCCGCTGTACCACTCGGCGCCCTGCGTCCACGCGCTGATGTCGCTCAGCCTCGGCCACGCCGTCGTCATCTCCGCCCACTTCGGGCCCGAGGAGACCCTCGACCTCATCCAGCGGTACCGGGTCACCAACTCGCTGATGGTGCCGACCATGTTCCACCGCATGCTGGGCCTGCCCGAGGACGTCCGCGCGAGGTACGACGTCTCGTCGCTGCGGCAGGTCTTCCACACGGCCGCGCCCATCCCCAAGGAGACCAAGCAGCGGATGATGGACTGGTGGGGGCCCGTCCTGTACGAGTACTACGGCTCGACGGAGAGCGGCCCGGTCGTCGTCGCCGCGCCCCACGAGTGGCTCGCCCACCCGGGGACGGTCGGACGCGCGGTCGAGGGCGTCCAGATCAAGATCCTGGACCCGGAGGGCGCCGAGCTGCCGCCCGGTGAGACGGGCCTGATCTACGCGAGCGGTCAGCCCGGGTTCGAGTACCACGACGACCCGGACAAGACGGCCGCCGCGATGCGCGGCGACTTCTACACGCCCGGCGACCTCGGCCACCTGGACGAGGACGGCTGGCTCTACATGAGCGACCGCCGCACCGACCTCATCATCTCCGGCGGCGTCAACATCTACCCGGCGGAGATCGAGTCGGTGCTGCTCCAGCACCCGGCCGTGGGGGACGCCGTCGTCATCGGCGTCCCCGACGACGACTGGGGGCAGGTCGCCGTCGCGCTCGTCGAGCCCGCCGAGGGCGCGGCGGCGGGCGACGCGCTGGCCGCCGACCTGCTCGCGTTCTGCGCGCCGCGCCTGGCGAAGCTGAAGCACCCCCGGCGGATCGAGTTCCGCGCCGCGCTGCCGCGCACCCCGTCCGGCAAGCTCAGCCGGCGCCGCGTCCGCGAGGACTACCTGGGCGGACGGGAGGGCTGACGCCGGGCGGGCGCGCCGCCCGCAACTCGCCGCCGGAACGTCGAACGCCGCCGCGGGCCCGTGCGTACAACGGCACATGGAAGACCAGAAGGTCGCCCCGCTGGACGACGTCGCCCCGACCCCCGCCGCCCCGACGAAGACCGACCTTCCCGTCATCACCGACCCGGCCGCCTGCACCGTGGACGAGGCGCCCGCCGGCGCCGGGGAGCCCGCGGCCGCCGATGACGACCGCGCCGGGATCGCACGCCTCGGTGATCCGGTCGCGGTCTGGCCGTGCGCCGGCTGCGGACGGCCCGTGCCGCAGCCGGTGCGCGGTGCCCGCACCGTCCGGTTCTGCCAGGACGGCGACGGCGCGTGCGAGCGGGCCGCGCGGGAGAGCCGCGAGCGGGCGCTGGACTCCCCGGGGCTCACCGGGCAGGTCGCGTGGGCGTGGGAGATGGTCGACCGGCTGGAGGGCGCCGCCGACCGGCTCGCCGGCTCGCTGATGGCGGAGCTGAGCGTCGCCGGCGTCGAGCGGCGGGTCGCCGACGCCCGCGCCGAGGCCGCGGGGCAGGTCGCCATCGCGCAGCGGGAGCGGGACGCCTCGCAGCGGCAGGCCGAGCTGGCGTGGCGGGAGACCGCCGCCGCCCGCGCCCGCGCGGAGGCCGCCGAGCGGGAGGCCGCCGCCGCCCGCGCCGAGGCCGAGCGGCTGGCCGGCGAGCGCGACACCGCCCGGCGCGAGGCGGCGGAGGCGCGGGACGAGGCCGACGGCGCGTCCGCAGCCCGGCTCGCCGCCGAGCGCGAGCGCGACCGGGTGGCGTCCCGCGAGGGCGAACTGCTCGCCTCGCTGGAGAGCGCCCGCTCCGAGCTCGTCGCCCTGCACGGCCGGGTGGCGGAGGCCGAGACGCTCCTGGAGGGGCGGCGCGTCGAGTCGGCCGCCGCCGAGCGCGCCGCCGAGGACCTGCGCTCGGCCGTCCGCGACGCCGAGGCCAAGCGCGGACAGGCCGTCGCCGACCGCGACCAGATCCAGGCGCGCGGCCGGGAGCTGGAGCGGCACAACTGGCAGCTGACCCGTGCCGCCGAGGAGCTGCGGGCGGCGGTGCGGGCGCTGACCGCCGAGCGGGACGCCGCACGGGCCGAGGCCGACCGGGCCCGCCGCCGCGTCGACGCGCTCACCGCGCTCACCGACGGGCAGGACACCGGCCCCCGCCCGGTGGCCGACCCGGAGCCGCGGACCGGGCTGCATCCGCTGCCGCCGATGAACGGGACGAGGACCGGATCGCTGCTGGACGGCGGCGACCCCCTCGCCACCGGCCCCCGCCCCGGCCCGCTGAACGGCCACCGCACCGGCCCGCTGAACGGCCACCGCAGCGGGCACGCCAACGGGCACGCCAACGGACATCGCCTTCCCCACGCCGGCTGACGGTCACGCCGGCGGAGCGACGCACAGGTAGGAGGTGAGGCGCAACTCCATACTGCACTGGCCCTGAATCCGGCCGCCGTACCGCACCGGGGTGGTACGGCGGCCGGTGCTAGCCGCGGGTCTCCAGGTAGCGGGTGTAGTCGAGGGCCCCGGCGCGGACGGCGGCGTGCACGGCACGGGCGATCCGCGCGCCCCACGTCGAGCGGGGCCCGGCGAAGACCTCCTGGTCCGCGCCGCCGGACGCGGCCGCCACGCAGACGGCGTCGGACGCGGTGCCCGTGCACGGGAAGCCCGCCTCAAGGAGCGCCTGCGTCTTCGCCTCGGTCGCGGTGACGACCGCGTTCACCAGCGCCGCGTCGCTCAGCGGGACGGGCACGGCGACGACGATGTTGATGGTGCCGGGCGTCCAGGCCGACCGGCGCGTCCCGTCGAGCGGCGCCAGTTCGGGGTCGGCGGTTCCGGCGGGGGAGGCCGCCCAGGTCGGGACGCGCAGCCCCACCGTCGCCGACACGTGCACGCCCGCGTCGTCCCGCCGCATCGTGCGGGCGACGGACGCGGCCGTCAGCATCCCGACGCCCGGCCCCTCCAGCCCGTACAGCGCGGCCAGTTCGGACAGGTGCGCGACCGGATCGGTGCGCGAGTAGGCGCCCGGGACCTGCGCGTTCAGCACCCACCCGGCGGGGCCGATGCCGCCGCCCAGCATCGCCGACGAGATCGTCCGCCGGCCGGGCCCGGCCCGCCACACCGTCGCGGCGAGGCGCTTTCCGTCCTCCTCGCGCCACACGGTCTCCAGGTTCACGGCCGCTCCAGTGCCAGCATCGGCCGCCCGCCCGGACCGGGGGCGACATGGACCCGCGCGCCGAAGTGCTCCTCGACGACCGCGCGGGTGAGGACCTCCTCCGGCGTGCCCGCCGCCGCGACCCGCCCGTCGGAGACGAGGACGAGCGCGTCGGCGTACTGCCCGGCGAGGGTGAGGTCGTGGATCGTCGTCACCACGGTCAGCCCGTCGGCGAGCCGCAGCCGGTCGACCAGCTCCAGCACCTGCTGCTGGTGGCCGATGTCGAGCGCGGTCGTCGGCTCGTCCAGCAGGAGCACCGACGTCTGCTGCGCCAGCGCGCGCGCCAGCACCACCCGCTGCCGCTCGCCGCCGGACAGGTGGTCCAGGGGCCGGGTCGCGAAGCCGGTGAGGTCGAGCCGTTCGAGGACCTCCTCGGTGACGGCCCGGTCGCGCGGGCTCTCCCGGCCGAGGTGCGGGATGTAGGGGGAGCGGCCGAGCAGCGTGTAGTCGAACACCGTCATCCCCACGGGGAGGTGCGGGTTCTGCGCGGCGTAGGCGACCGTCCGGGCCCGCTGCCGCGGCTTGAGCCGCTGGAGGTCCTCGCCGGCCACCGTGATCTCGCCGTGCGAGGCCACCAGGCCGAGGACCGCGCGCAGCAGCGTTGACTTCCCGGCCCCGTTCGGCCCGATCACCGCCGTCCACGACCCGGCCGGGACGTCCAGCGACACGCCCTTCAGCACCGGCCGGCCGCCGAGCGACACGTCCAGGCCCCGCACCGCGACCGTCACGTCTCCACCTGCCTGCGGGACGCGCGCAGCACCGCCACGAAGAACGGGCCGCCGACGAACGCCGTCACCACGCCGAGCGACAGCTCGCCGGGGCTGATGAGCGTCCGCGCCACCAGGTCCGCGAGCTCCAGGAACGCGGCGCCGCCGAGCAGCGACAGCGGCAGCACCACCCGGTACGAGCCGCCCGCCAGCCGCCGCACCACGTGCGGCACGACGATGCCGACGAACCCGATCAGCCCGCTCACCGCCACCGCCGACGCCGTCGCCAGCGACGCGGCGACGAGCACGGTCAGCCGCACCCGGGGCGCCGACAGGCCGAGGCTCGCCGCCTCCTCGTCCCCGACGCTCAGCACGTCCAGCAGCCGGCCGTGCGCCAGCAGCACGACGGTGGACACCAGCGCGTACGGGGCGACGAGCGCGAGCTGGTGCCAGTCCGCCGAGCCGACCCCGCCGAGGATCCAGGAGAAGATCCGCTGCAGCTCCTCGGCGTTCATCTGCTGGACGAACGTCTGCACCGCCGACAGGAACAGCGACACCGCGACGCCCGCGAGCACCAGCGTCACCGCCTCGTGGCGGCCCGCCGTCCGGCCGAGCGCGTAGGCGAGGAACACCCCGCACAGGGCGCCGGCGAAGGCGGCGAGCGGGATGCCGTAGCCGGGGTCGCCCGGGACGAGCGCGATCACCAGCGTCGCGCCGACCCCGGCGCCGGAGGCCGCGCCGAGCAGGTACGGGTCGGCGAGCGGGTTGCGGAACACGCCCTGGTACCCGGCGCCGGCCATCGCGAGCATCCCGCCGACCAGCGCCGCCATCAGCGCGCGCGGCACCCGCAGCTCGAACAGCACGCTCTCGTCGATCGCCCCGAGACCGGAGTCGACGTCCACGAACGGGATCTTGTCGGCGAGCGCCTTCAGCACGCCGCCGACGGGCAGCCCCGCGGCGCCCACCAGCACCCCGGCCAGCAGCGCCGCCGCGAGCACCGCGACCGCGGCCGCGAGCGGCAGCGGCCGCAGCCGGGCGGCCGGGAGGGCGCCCGCCCCGGTGCCGGGGCGGGCGCGGCGCAGACCCTTCACGAGCGGGCGTCTGCGGTCGTGGCGGTCACTGCACCTTCTGCACGGCGTCGCCGATCGCCTTGACGAACTGCGGCAGGCGCGGCCCCCAGCGGGAGGCGATGTCGTCGTCGAGCTCGACCACGTTCTTGTCCTTCACCGCGCCGAGGCCGGACCAGCCGGGGCGCTCGCCGAGCGCGGCGGTGTTCTGGCCACAGCACTTGGTGTCGGCCAGGAAGATGAGGTCGGGGTCCTGCTTGAGCAGGTACTCGCGGGACAGCTGCGGGTAGCCGCCGGTCGCCTTCTCGGCGGCGTCGGCGACGTTCCGCAGCCCGAACATGCCGTACACCTGGCCGACGAACGTCTTGGACGTCACCGAGTGCAGCTCGTTGTCGAGCTCGTGGTAGTAGGTCAGGCCCTTGCCCTTGGCGGACGCGGACGCCGCGTCGACCGTCCGCTGGATCTCGGCCCGCATGCCGTCGGTGAGCTTCTCGGCCTCGGCGGCGTGGCCGGTCGCCAGGCCGAGGTCGTTGATCTCGTCGTAGGCGTCGTCCAGCTTCGCCGCGGCGGGCTCCAGCAGGACGGGGATCTTCACCTTCTCCAGCGACTTCACGATGCCGTTCAGGTCGTCGGACACGACGACGAGGTCCGGCTTGTAGGCGATGACCGCCTCGGCGTTCGGCTTGAAGCCCGACAGCTTGGTGCGCGGCGCCTCGGCCGGGTAGTTGGAGAAGTCGCTGACCGCGACCACCTGCGGGCCGGCGCCGATGGCGAACAGCGTCTCGGTGTGGGTGGGCGACAGCGACACGATGCGCTTCGGGTGGGCGGGGACGGTCACCGCGCCGTTCGCGGCCTGCACGGTGACGGACGCCGCGGCGCCCGTCCCGTCCTTGGCGCCGTCGTCGCCGGCGCCGCCGCAAGCGGCCGTGACCAGGGCGACAGCGATCGCCATCACCGCGCCGAGGGTACGTACGGGTCTCACAGGAGCCTCCAGGCTGGGGGAAGCCGCGGCCCGCGCAGGGACGGATCGCCCTTCCACGAGGTCGATGGTCGTCAGCGCGCGAGGAGGCGACCTGGCTCGGCCACTCGTAGAGGGGCACCACAGTTGCGGGACAGCGCCGGGTTCACACCGGACTTCGCTCCAGGGCGCGCAGCACCGCAACGGTATCAGCCACGGAATCCGGGTTTGTCCGGGTGGCCGGAGTGAGTGCTCACGCGCTCATCGCGCCGCCGCGGCCTTGAGGAACCGCCGGGTCCTGCCCTGCTCGTCGTCCGGCATGAACGGTGCGGCGACGAAGTCGGTGACGCCGGCCGCGGCCAGCTCCTCCAGCCGGGCGGCGACGGTGTCCTCGTCCCCGACGACGGCCAGGTCGGCGGGGCCGGCCACGCCCTCCCGGTCCATCATCGCCCGGTAGGACGGCAGGTCGCCGTACATCGCGAACGTCTGGGCGGCCTGCTCCCGCGCGCGCTCGGGGTCGCCCGTGACGCACGTGGGCAGCGCGCACACGATCCTCGGCTCGTCGCGGCCCGCCGCCTTGGCCGCGGCCGTGATGGTCGGCGCGATGTGCTCCCGGACGGTGGCGGGCCCGGTCATCCACAGCACCGTCCCGTCCGCGCGCTCGGCCGCGAGCTTCAGCATCTTCGGACCCAGCGCCGCCAGCAGCAGCGGGACCCGCGCCTCGTTGCCGGCGCTCAGCCCGATGGAGCCCTTCAGCGTCTCGCCCTCGAAGGACACGTTCTCCCCGTTCAGCAGGGGCACCAGCACCGACAGGTACTCGTCCATGTGCCGGACGGGACGGCCGAAGTCGTACCCGTACACGCCCTCGATGACGACCTTGTGGGACAGGCCGATGCCGAGCGTGAACCGTCCGTCCAGGGCCAGGGCCGCCGTCCGCGCCTGCTGTGCCATCACCGCCGGGTGCCGCGGGTACGTCGGGACGACCGCGGTGCCCAGCTCGATGCCCGGGACGCCGCGTCCCGCCACGGACAGCGCGGTGATCGCCTCCACCCCGAAGATCTGCGAGAGCCACGCGGACGGGAGGCCGTCGTCGGCCGCGCGCCGGACGTCGTCCGCCAGCTTGCCCAGCGCGTCCGCCCCGCCGCGCTCGCTCAGCATGACCCCAATACGCACAAGGACCTCCTCGGTATCGTGTAAGGCGATCCTTACACACCTTCACCCGTCGGGACCGCCGTCCCGGGGCGCGTACTTCTCCGCCAGCTCGCGGTCGTTCGCGGCCCACCTGCGGTGCCGGGCGGCCGACTGCAGGTGCGCGTCGGCCTCCTCGGGGTGCGCGGCGGCCATCCGCTCCAGCAGCGTCGCCGCCCGCTCATGGGCGCGCGCCGAGGACGCCATCGCCTGGCACGGGTACTCGTCGCCCTCGTGCCGCCCCCCGCACGCCCTCACACCGAGCGCGTGGTCTTCGCTGTCCATACCCGCCGGCCCGCGCACCGATCCACCAACCCTCCAGCCACGTTTCCCTATCTACCCAGCCACCCGGCCGTTCAGCCCCGCCCGGCGATGTCCGATCATGGAGGACGTGGCAGATCCCGAACCGCTCACGCTCTACACCGCGGACGGCGTCCGGATCGACGCGGGCCACCTGCGCGGTACCGGTGAGGTGTGCTTCGTCCTGGCGCACGGTTTCACCTGCTCGTGGCGGCAGCCCGCGCTGCGCCGGATCGCCGGCGCCCTCGGCCGGCACGGCGGCGTCCTGGCGTTCGACTTCCGCGGCCACGGCAGGTCCGGCGGGCACTCCACGGTCGGCGACCGCGAGATCCTGGACGTCGCCGCCGCGGTCGCGGCGGCGCGCCGCCGGGGATACCGGCGCGTCGCGGTCACGGGGTTCTCCATGGGCGGCGCGGTCGTCGTCCGCCACGCCGCGCTGCACGGCGGCGTCGACGCGGTGGTGTCGGTCAGCGCCCCCGCCCGCTGGCCGGACGCATCGCACCCGCCCCCTTCCTCGTCGTCCACGGCGACGCGGACGCCTTCTTCCCCCTCGACCACGCCCACCAGCTGTACGAGGCGGCGTCCGACCCGAAGGAACTGTGGATCGAACCGGCCTTCGGCCACGCCGAGGTCGCCGCCACCCCCGACCTGATCGACCGCATCGCCGAGTGGTCGAAGGACGCGGTCTCACCCTGACGCGGCGAGCCCGTCGATGAGGCTCCGCAGCCCGAACTCGAACCGGTCGGTCAGCCCCGGCGCGAGCAGCCCGTCCGCCACCGCGACGAGATCGGGATACCGCTCCACGGGCAGCCCGGCCAGGTAGGTGCCGACCTCGGCGAGCCGCACGCCACCGTCGGCGCCCTTGCCGAAGGCGATCTCCTGCACCGCGAAGCCGGCCACGTAGAACACCAGGACCAGGTAGCCGTAGCCCGCCATCCGGTCGTCGAACCCGGACCGCCGCAGGATGCCGATCACCCGGTCGGCCAGCCGCAACCCGTGCGGCCCGAACGGCAGCCGCCCCGGAAGCAGCCGCGTGGCCGCGGGATGGGCCAGCAGCACCTGCCGCAGATCGAGCCCCAACCTGGACAGCCGCTCCTGCCAGGGCCCGCCCTCCGCCTCCGGCAGCGGGCACTTCCCGATCACCGTGTCGACGAGCAGTTCGAACAGCTCGTCCTTCCCGCGCACGTGCCAGTAGAGCGACGGCGACTTGACGTCCAGCTCCGCCGCGAGCCTGCGCATGCTGAACGCGTCGAAGCCGTCCCTGTCCAGGAGTTCGAGGGCCGCCCGGACGATCTCACCGCGATCCAGCCGCGGCGCCGCCGACTCCTCCCCGCGCGGAAATCCACCCATGCCCGAAAACCTAACACTGCAAGGGAGTCCCTAGCACTGTTAGATTGTCTCTAACAGTGCTAGGGAGTGCCGATGATCGATCCGATCCCCACCGCGACCCGCCGACCCCTCAGCCCGCCCGGCTGGTGGCCGCTGGCCGCGATCGTCGCGGCGGTCTTCATGCTCATGCTGGACGCGACGGTGGTGACCGTCGCCCTGGCGCGAATGCGCGACGACCTGCACGCCGGCCTCGGCGACCTGCAATGGGTGATGAACGGCTACACGCTGGCGATGGCCGCGTTCCAGCTCACCGCCGGCTCGCTGGCCGACCGCTGGGGCCGCCGCCGCTCCTTCCTCACCGGCGTGGCGCTGTTCACCGCGGCGTCGCTCGCCTGCGGGCTGGCCCCGAACGCGGCCGTGCTCATCACCATGCGCGTCGTCCAGGGACTCGCCGGCGCGCTCATGTTCGCGACCACCCTCGCCTTGATCGCCCAGTGCTACACGGGCCGGCGCCGCGGCCTGGCGTTCGGCGTACGCGGCATGGCCGCGGGCTCGGCCGTCGTGCTCGGCCCGGTCGTCGGCGGCGCGCTGGTCTCCGGGCCGGGCTGGCGGTGGATCTTCCTGGTGAACGTCCCCGCCGGAGCCCTCACCCTCGCCATCGGCGCCGCCGCACTACCCCGCCACGAGCCCGCCCGCACCCCGCGCCGCATCGACGCCCTGGGCCCGTTCCTCCTGGCCGTAGCCCTGACCGCGCTGGTCTTCACCCTCCTGCGCGGCGAGGACCAAGGCTGGGGGAGCGCACGGACCCTGACGACTTCCGTCGCCGCCCTCGTGGCCCTCCTCCTCTTCACCGCCGTGGAACACCGCCGCCGCGACCCGATGCTGGACCTCTCCCTCTTCCGCGACCGCGTCTTCACCGGCACCCAGGTCGGATCGTTCACCGTCCAGGCGAGCATCTTCGCGATGCTCGTCTACGTGTCCCTATGGTTCCAGGACGGCCTGCACTACACGGCACTGAAGACGGGCCTGTGCTTCCTGCCGCTGGTAGTTCCCATACTCCTGGCGGGCCCACTGGCGGGAGCCATCATGGACCGCCTCCCCAAGGGCCTCCTGGTCTCAGCCTCCCTAGCCGTCCTGGCCGCCGCGATCGTCCTCATGCGCGGCTCCACCGCCTGGACGGACCTGGCCCCCGGAATGCTGCTGGCCGGCCTGGCCTGCGGCGTGGCACTCCCGACCCTGGGCGCTCTCGCCGTGGACATCCCAGACGAACGGCACCTCGGAATGGCATCGGGCGTGAACAACACCGTCCTGCAGATCGGCTTCGCCGTAGGCATAGCCGCCTACGGCGCAGTGGCAAGCCAAGACACCCTCTTCCTCATCGGCGCCGCGAGCGCCCTCACAGGAGCCGCCATCACCGCACTCCTGATGCGCAGCTGAGTTATCCACAACTTCAAAACGCCACCAGGCACAACAACCGCTCCTGTCACGATCCACCCATGAACGGGATGACCCTCACCTGGAAGCGGACGCCCGCCAACACGGTCGTCCCCGTAGGCCACGGCGTCTATTTCGCCCCCGCCAAGGGCGCCTCCCTCACCGCCCGGGCCGCCGCCCTGAGCGGCCTCCTCCCACGGGAAGCCGTCATCGCCCGCCGCACCGCCGCCTGGATATGGGGCCTGGACGTCTTACCCCCTGGCATTGACGAGACCGACTGGCCCGTAGACCTCATCACGCCCGACCCCTCAGCTCCCCTCGCCCCCGACACAGTCGAGATCCCACCCGGCCACGCGATGAGCAAAGGAGGAATCCGCCTGACGACCCCCATCCGCACGGCACTCGACTGCGCCCGCTGGCTTCCCCGCCTGGAAGCGGTAGCCGCCCTAGACCAATTCCTCCGAAAAGGCGTCAACCCGCAAGACCTGGCAACAATGGCCCGAACGCTCCCCGGCTACCGAGGCAACAAAAGACTCCGCGAGATCATCCGCCTCTCCGACCGAGGCGCCGCGTCCCCCGGCGAAACCTGGGCCCGCGTCGCCATCGTGAACACGGGCCTACCCCGCCCCCGAACCCAGGTCCCGGTCATGGGCCCGCAAGAACGCCGCCTCTACATCGACCTCGGCTATCCCGAGTTCCGCGTGGGCCTCGAATACGACGGCGAACGCCACCACACCGGCCCCGAGGCCCGTGCCCACGACAAGGCCCGCCGCCGCTGGCTGACAAAGGAAATGCAGTGGGAGATCATCCCGGTCACCAAGGACTTCCTAGCCACCCCCACCCCCTACCTAGAGGCCCTCCTAACGGCCCTACTCCACCGAGGCTGGAACCCCGACAACGAGACCATGGCCAGAATGGAAACCCGCTTGGCAACCCTGAAACGCCGCCCCCACTGACCACACCGTTCTCCGCCCACGCGGACGCCTTTCCCACCTGCGGCCAGAGAGCGAATGGCCCTTTGGCAATGCCCGCCCCTTCGGTGCCCGGCCAGAGCCTTCTCAGAGACGGGCCGAACACCGATAGGGTCTCGGCAGATGAGAAGGGCGGCGTAGTGGCCGACGACGGCGGATGGCGGCACCATTCCTACCTCCACGACGACCCGCCGGGCCATAGTGGCGACTGGCCCACCTGGGTGGCGCCCCCATACCCGCCGGTCGACCTCGGCCCGTGCCCGATCTGCGGCCATGCGACCGAACGTTGCGCCACCTGGCAATCGCACGGCGAGACGGTTACCTCTTATGCGTGCGTGCGGTGCCGGGCGGACATGGAGGTCTTCCACACCGGCCCGCCCGGCCACGTCGCCACCCCGACCCGGCCTTGGTACGCCCCGCCCGACATGCGCTGGGACATGTGCGCCGACCCGGTCCCCGACGGGGCGCCGAGGCGCTACCACGCCTCGGGCCACTGGGGACTGACCCTGTGCGAATTGAGCGCCGGTGACCTGGTCGAGCAGGGCCCGCAGTGGCGGCCCGACCGCACCGACGCCTGCCCCACATGCCACCGAGATCGACGGGCGCTGGCCCGCCGACCGGCGCACAGACGGCGACCTCCTCGTGACCTGCCCCTGCCCCACCTGCCGCCCCGCCGACATCCCATGAAACCACCGTGCCGCACCCGACCACCGATCTCACCCCCGCACCGACGCTCGCCGTGGCCACCGCCACCAGCGCGCGGAGCGCTGGGCGTCGCTGACCGACACACCGCCCCCTGCCGTCCGTCGGCATCGTGAGCGCCGGGTGAACGAGGCCACCGCGCCGCGCCCGGTGGCCGGGCTTGTTACCGCGCGGACGTTGGCCCTTGGTCGGCTCTGACTGGCGCTTGGGGTGTTGGGTGTCGGTGGCCGGCGCCTCCGTGCGTTGCCGTTGGTCGGGCGTTGTGAGGGCCGGGTGGGCGATGCCGCTGTGCCGCGTCCGGTGGCTGGACTCGTTACCGCGCCTGGGCCGGGCGTGTCCGCTGGCGCTTGGTCTGTTGGGCGGCGTGGTGGAAGGCATGTGGTTTCGCTGGTGGGGAGTGGGTGCGGCCGGCAGAAGGCCACGTGGCGGCGGTGGTGTGCGGTGGGCCGTCCGGGTCGGGGGCCCACCGCACCACCGCTTGGCGGGTTGGGGCGGCGGGTGTCAGTGCGTGTCGGTGGCGTTTTGGATGGTCGTGTGCAGGGCTCTGCGCGAGTCAGTAGGAGGACGGGCCCGTTCGTGTCTTGCACCGTCACCATTGCGCCGGCCGCCCGCGCGTCGCCACATGGTGCAGGTCGGTTGGAGGGGAGACTGCGGCGTACTTCGCCGCTCGGGCTGACCGGGCATGCCTTCGGGGAGCGTCTTGCTCGCGACTCTCGAAGGTGGGGGCGGGTCAGTCGAGGAGGTTTACCAGGCGCTTCGGGGCGATCAGGCGGTAGCTGTCTTCTATGAGTTCGGCCATTTCGTCCCAGTCGTGGTCGATGTTGAGGTGCGCGCCCACCCAGCCCTTCGGGCCGACGTACTTCGGGACGAAGAAGCGCTCGGGGTCCTCGGCCACGAGCGCCTCCTGTACGCCGGGGCCGGCCTTGAACGTCATCGAGAGGCCGTCCTCGGAGGTCATCACGAACAGCTTGTCGCGGACCCGGTAGGACGGCGCGGTGTGGCCGCCGAACGGCTTCTCCGTCGCCTCCGGCAGGGCCAGGCAGATCTCCCGAATTCTCGCCGACGGGTCCACGTCGCTCACCTGCAGTCCTCTCGGTCGCATGCCTTCGCGCAATCGTAGGAGGTGCGTCCGACATTCAGCCTGCCCACTCGCAGCCGACGCGCGGGCCCTCTCCCTGCCCGTGGGCGGGCTACCGGCCAGGGCGGCGGCCTCGGGCGCGCTTGCTGATGGTGGGGTTTTCTTCCGTCGGATGGAAGGGGGGCTGGTGGGGGGTGGTGGTCGGGGCGAGGGTCGGGGGCGGGTGGACTGTTCGCTGTAGGGAGGGCCTGTGGCCGCGGAGACTGAGGTCGTTGTCGGTGAGCGGGTGGTCCTCGCCGATGGCGTTGTGGGGTTGGCGCTGCGGGCGGTGGACGGTGGGGAGTTGCCGGCCTGGGGGCCGGGTGCGCATGTGGATGTGGTCCTGGGGGACGGGCTTGTGCGGCAGTACTCGTTGTGTGGGGATCCGGGCGATTCGCGGGTGTGGTCGATCGCGGTGTTGAAAGAGGGGCCGGGGTCCACGGTCGTTCACGAGCGCGTGCGGGTGGGGGATCGGCTTGTCGTGCGCGGGCCTCGTAATCACTTTGCGCTGGAGGACGCGCCTCGTTACGTGTTTCTCGCGGGTGGGATCGGGATTACGCCGATCCTGCCGATGGTGGCTGCGGCTGAGGCCGCGGGGGCTGATTGGCAGTTGTATTACGGGGGGCGGCGGCGGTCCGCCATGGCTTTTCTCGGGGAGCTGTCGCGGTACGGGGAGCGGGTCGAGTTCTGGCCGCAGGACGAGTGTGGGCTGCTTGATCTTGATTCGGTTCTGGGCGGGACGGAGGGGGCGCTTGTTTACTGCTGCGGGCCCGAGGCGATGCTCGCGGCGGTCGAGGAGCGGTGTGGGGCGGGTGTGCTGCGTACGGAGCGGTTCTCGCCGAAGGCGGTCGCCGGGCCTGCTGAGGCGTTCGATGTCGAGTTGGCGTTGAGCGGGCAGACGCTTCGGGTCGAGGCTGGTTGCTCGATTCTGGAGACCGTTGAAAAGGCGGGGGTGAGTGTTCTGTCGTCCTGCCGGGAAGGGACGTGCGGGACGTGTGAAACGGTCGTTGTCGAGGGTGTGCCCGACCATCGGGATTCGGTGCTGAGTGAGGCGGAGCGCGCGGACGGGGGATTCATGATGATCTGTGTTTCCCGGGCCCGCGGGCCCCGCCTCGTTCTGGAGCTCTAGGGGTGCAGGGCGCGGCGGAGGACGTCCAGGCGGTCGGCGTTCATCCGCTTCGTCACGGCCGCCTGCGGGACGAGCGTCGTGCCGTGGAAGGTGCCCGGGTAGTGGTGGATCTCGGTGGGCACGCCCGACTGGACCAGCCGCAGCGCGTAGGTCAGGCCCTCGTCGCGCAGCGGGTCGAACTCGCAGGTGGTGACGTAGGCGGGCGGCAGCCCGGACAGGTCGTCGGCGCGGGCGGGCGCCGCGTACGGGGAGACGCCGGCGGTGCCGCGGACGCCTTCGCCGAGGTAGTAGTCCCAGCTCAGTTCCGCGTTGGGGCGGTGCCAGATCGGCGTGTCGGTGTAGGCCCGCATGGACGGGGTGTCGAGCCGGTCGTCCAGTTCGGGGACGCCGAGGAGCTGGAAGCACAGGGCGGGGCCGCCGCGGTCGCGGGCCAGGAGCGCTACCGCCGCCGACAGGCCGCCGCCCGCGCTCTCGCCGCCGACCGCCAGGCGGGCCGGGTCGATGCCCAGTTCGGCGGCGTGCTCGGCGGTCCAGATGAGGGCGGCGTAGCAGTCCTCCAGGCCGGCGGGAAAGGGGTGCTCGGGGGCGAGGCGGTACTCGACCGAGACGACGACGGCGCCGACCTCCGCGGCGATGGCGGTCGTGTCGTCCCGGTACAGGTCGACGGAGCCGAGGACGAACCCGCCGCCGTGGATGTAGACGAGGCCGGGCAGGGCGCCGTCGTGCCCGGCGGGCCGGAAGACGCGGACGGGCACGCCGGGCGGCACGGTGACGTCGCGGGTCTCGACCGGGATCGGGGGTTCGTACCTGGGCCTCGCCTCGAACATCTCCGCCTCTTCACGGCGGACCTTCTCCACGTCGGCGATCGTCAGATGCGGGATCATCGAGATCCAGGGGGCGAGTTCCGGGTCGTAGGCGTAGGTCACCACGGGCTCCTCTCACGCGTCCGGCGTCCCCAGTGTCGGACGCCGGCGCCGCCGTGCCCAGCCGAAGGCCGCCGGGAAACGGAATGGTCATCGTCGACCGGCCGCGGCGAAGGTGCCGATCGGCCATTGCACAACTGATCATCCGTAGGCAGCCTCTGAGGTATGGGAGACGCGAGCCGTACCCTCCTCGCCCGGGCTCCCGCCGCCGGGAGGCGGCGATGAGCTTCTCCGACTACCTCTCCGAACGCTGGCCCACGATCGCCCGGCTCGCCGCCGAGCACGCCGAGGTCGTGCTGATCGCCGTCGCCGTCGCGACGGTCGTCGGGATCGGGCTCGGCGTCGCCGTCGAGGGCCGCCCGCGGGCGCGGGGCCTCGCGCTCGGCGTCGCGGGCACCATGCTGACCGTCCCGTCGCTGGCGCTGTTCGGCCTGCTCATCCCGCTGTTCGGGCTGGGCCTCGCACCGACGATCACCGCGCTGGTGCTGTACGCGGTGTTCCCGATCCTGCGCAACACCATCACCGGGCTGGACGGGGTGCCGGGCGCGGTGGAGGAGGCGGCGCGCGGCATGGGCATGAGCCCGCTGAGCCGGCTGCTGCGGATCCGGCTGCCGCTGGCCTGGCCGGTGGTGCTCACCGGCATCCGGGTGGCGACGATCATGACGGTCGCGATCGCGGCGATCGCCGCCGCCGTCGCGGGGCCCGGCCTCGGCGAGCTGATCTTCGGCGGGCTGGCCCGGATCGGCGGGGCGAACGCGCTGAACGACACCCTCGCCGGGACGCTCGGCGTCGCCGTGCTGGCGCTCCTCCTCGACCTGCTGTTCGTCGTGCTGTCCCGCCTCACCACCGCCAGGGGGCTGCGATGACCGAGACCGCCGTCACCGAGACCACCGCCGTCCGGGAGACGATCCGGCTGGAGGGGGTGAGCAAGCGGTACCCGGGCCAGGACGCCCCGGCGGTCGAGGACCTGACGCTCGGCGTCCGGGACGGGGAGATCGTCGTGCTGCTCGGGCCGTCCGGCTGCGGGAAGACCACCACGCTGCGGCTGGTCAACCGGCTGATCGAGCCGACCGCGGGCCGGATCCTGCTCGGCGGCGAGGACGTCACCCGCGCCGACCCCGACGAGCTGCGCCGCCGCATCGGATACGTCATCCAGCAGGTCGGGCTGTTCCCGCACATGACGATCGCCGCGAACATCGGGGTCATCCCGCGCACGCTCGGCTGGCCGAAGCCGCGCGTGCGGGAACGCGTGGACGAGCTGCTCGACATGGTCGGGCTCGACCCCGGCACCTACCGGGGCCGGTACCCGAAGGAGCTGTCGGGCGGCGAGCAGCAGCGCGTCGGGGTCGCCCGCGCGCTCGCCGCGGACCCGCCCGCGATGCTGATGGACGAGCCGTTCGGCGCCATCGACCCCATCACGCGGGAGCGGCTCCAGGACGCGTTCCTGGAGCTGCAGGGCCGGATCCGCAAGACGATCGTGCTGGTCACGCACGACCTGACCGAGGCGCTGAAGCTCGGCGACCGGATCGCGATGCTCGGGCGGCGGGCGAAGCTCGTCCAGTACGACACGCCCGCGCGGATCCTCGCCGAGCCCGCCGACGAGTTCGTCGCGTCGTTCGTCGGGGCGGGCGCGGCGATGCGCGGGCTGCGGCTCGTCGAGGTCGGCTCGATCGCGCTGCCCGCCGCCGGTGAGGGCGGCGAGGGGGGCGCGACCGTCCGCGCCGACCAGTCGCTGTACGAGGCGCTCGACGCGATGCTGAGGGCCGGGGAGGAGACAGCGACCGTCCTGGACGAGGACGGGCGGCCCGCCGGCACGGTCTCCTGGTCGGCGATCGTCGGACAGACCCCGGCGGCGGGCGGCGGGCGATGACCGTCACCGCCGTCCCGGAGCGGACGGCGCCGGGGGAGGAGCCGCGGGGCCGCGCCGGGCTCCTCGCCACGCCCGTCTTCCTGCTGCTGGTGTGCGCGGCGCTCTCCCTCTACGTGCGCGGGCTGGACCTGGACCCGATCGAGCGCCGGGCCATCGACCGGGACGCGATCGTCCGGCAGTTCGGCGAGCACGTCGGCCTGGTCGCGGTGTCCACGGGGCTGGTCCTCGCGATCGCGATCCCGCTGGGGGTGCTGCTGACCCGGCCGCGGCTGCGCCGGCTGTCGGCGCCGTTCCTCGCGCTCGCGAACGCGGGGCAGGCCGTCCCGTCCATCGGGGTGCTGGTCCTGCTCGCGGTCACGGTCGGCATCGGCTTCCAGAAGGCGGTGATCGCCCTCATCCTCGTGTCGGCGCTGCCGGTGCTGCGCAACACCATGGTCGGCCTCCAGGGCGTCGACCGGTCGCTCATCGACGCCGGGCGCGGCATCGGGATGTCCCGGACGGCGGTGCTGTTCCGCGTCGAGCTGCCGCTCGCGGTGCCGGTGATCCTGGCCAGCGTCCGCGTCGCGGTGATCCTCAACGTGGGCAGCGCGACGCTCGCGGCCTTCACCAACGCGGGCGGCCTCGGCGAGCTGATCAACACCGGGATCGCGCTGAACCGGACCCCGATCCTGCTGACCGGCAGCGTCCTGACGGCCGTGCTCGCCCTGGCCGCCGACTGGCTCATCGGACTCGTCGAGCACGTCCTGCGCCCCCGCGGCGTCTGAACCCTGAGGAGAGTCACCATGCGCCCGCCCACCACCGGACGATCACGCATCGCCGTCGCCCTGGCCGCCGTCGCCCTCACCGCGGGATGCTTCAGCTCCGGCGGCACCGACGCCGAGGCGGGCAGCCTGGCGGAGGGCAACTCGCTGGACGGCGCCACCCTCACCGTCGGGTCCAAGGAGTTCACCGAGCAGCTCGTCCTGTGCCAGGTCACCGCGCTCGCGCTGCGCTCGGCGGGCGCGACCGTCCGCGAGAAGTGCGGGCTCCAGGGCAGCAACACCACGCGCGCGGCGCTGACGTCCGGCAGCGTCGACATGTACTGGGAGTACACCGGGACGGCCTGGATCAACTACCTGAAGGAGACCGAGCCGATCGGCGACCCGGCCGCGCAGTACAAGGCGGTCGCCGAGCAGGACCTCGCGAAGAACAAGGTGAAGTGGCTCGCGGCGGCGCCCGCGAACAACACCTACGCGATCGCGGTGAAGACGACGACCATGCGCCAGCTCGGCATCGAGAGCCTGTCGGACTACGCCGCCCTGGCCAAGCGGGACCCGGGCAAGGCGTCCACGTGCGTCGCGAGCGAGTTCGCCGGACGCGGCGACGGATGGCCCGGCCTGCAGAAGGCCTACGGGTTCACGCTGCCGGAGTCGTCCGTCGCGACGCTGGCCGAGGGCGCCATCTACGACGCCGTCGGCAAGGGCGAGCCGTGCGCCTTCGGCGAGACCACCACGACCGACGGGCGCCTCAAGGCGCTGGGCCTCACGCCGATCCCGGACGACAAGAGGTTCTTCCCCGTCTACAACCCCGCCCTCACCGTCCGCGACTCCGTCTACCGGGACCACCCCGCCATCGGGAGGATCGCGGGCACGATCGCCGCCGCGCTGACCGACTCGGTCCTCCGAGAGCTGAACGGCCGGGTCGACATCGAGGGCAAGGAGGCGGCGGAGGTCGCCGAGACCTGGCTGCAGTCCAAGAGCTTCATCGGCAAGTGACGGGCCCCGGCCGCCCCGCCCCATTACGCTGAGCAGCACATATCGCCACAGTGAAGGGCATGGCGCATGAACCGGAGTGAACTGGTCAAGAGGGTGGCGGAGCGCGCGGGGAGCGACGAGGCCGCCGCCCGCCGGCACGTGGACGCCGTGTTCGACACCGTGATGGAGCGGGTGTCCGCCGGGGAGCGCGTCACCGTGACCGGGTTCGGGACGTTCGACAGCTTCGCCCGGCCCGCCCGCAGCGCCCGCAACCCGCGCACCGGGCTGCCGGTCGAGGTCCCCGCCGCGCAGGTGCCGCGGTTCCGGTCCGGGCAGACGTTCCGCACCCGGGTCGCCGGCGACGCCCCCGCGCCCGCCGCCGAGCCGGAGGCCGCCGTGGCGGTGGCGGCGCCGGTCGAGGCCCCGGCGGCGAAGCCGTCCAAGAACGGCAAGAACGGCAAGAAGGGCAAGAAGAACGCCGAGGCCAAGAAGGACGCCGGGGCGAAGAAGCGCCCCGCGAAGGACGCCGCGAACAAGGACGCCGCGAACGAGGCCGCCGGGAAGAAGGCCGCCGCGAAGAACGGCAAGGCCGCCAACGCCGACAAGAACGGTAAGAACGCGAAGAAGAAGGCGGGCAAGGGGAAGGCGCGGGCGAAGGCCGCCTCCTGACCGGGCGTCAGCTCAGCGGGAAGCCCAGCTCGCGGCCCTGCTCGCGCAGGCCGTCGCGGGCGTCCGGGTGCGCGACGTTGTCCACGAGCTGCTGCGCCTGCGACAGCGAGTCCCGGCCCCAGATCGTGGCGGTGCCCTGCTCGCTGACGATGAAGCTGTGCTGGAAGGAGGTGACGGGCCCGGCCAGCCGCGGGATGACCGTGGACACGTCCGCGCGCGGGTGCCAGGACGGCAGCGCGATGACCGCCCGGCCGCCGGAAGAGTGCAGCGCCCCCACGACGAAGTCGCTCTGCCCGCCGAACCCCGAGTAGACCACGCCGCGCACCCGGCTGGCGTTGGCCTGCGCGTAGAGGTCGACCTGGAGCGCCGAGTTCACCGACACCAGCCGGGGCCGGCGCGCGATCAGGCTCGGGTCGTTGGTCTTCTCGGTGCGCAGCATGCGGACGCGCTCGTTGCGGTCGGCCCAGTCGTAGAGCTCCTCCCCGCCGAACGCGAACGAGGCGGTGATCGGCGTGTCCGGGTCGAGCGCGCCCGCCTTCTCCAGCGCGAGGACCCCGTCGCTGAACATCTCCGACCAGACGCCGAGGCCGCGGCGGCCGAGCAGCGAGGCGAGCACCGCGTCGGGGACGGCGCCGATGCCGAGCTGCAGCGTCGCCCGCTCGGGGACCAGGGCCGCCACCCGGCCGCCGATCTCGCGGGCGGTGCCGCCGGGCGGCCGGGGCACCGGGCTCGCGAGCGGCTCGTCCGACTCGATCGCGTAGTCGATCTCGTCCACCGCCATGACCGCGTCCCCGAAGGTGTGGGGCATGCGGGGGTTGAGCTGGGCGATGACGAGCCCGCCGCGGGCGCGCACGGCCTCGACGGCGGCGGGCAGGATGTTGACCTCGATGCCGAGCGACACCGTCCCGCCGCGCGGCGTGGAGGTCTGCACGATCACGACGTCCGGCGGCAGCGACCCCTTCAGCAGGTTCGGGACGAGCGACAGCCGCGACGGGAAGTAGCGCAGGCGCGCGTGCCCGCGCATGCCCGCCCCGACGAACGGCGTCTCCAGGTCCACGCCGTCGCGGTCGGGCATGTCGCCCTGGGCGTTGAGCATGAACAGCCGGTACTCGGCGGCGGCCGCGTCCAGGACGGCGAGGGCGCGGCGCGGGGCGGCGAAGTTGCCGCCCGCCACGACCCGCGGCCGCCCCGGCAGGCCCGCGAGGACGGTCCCGAGGTGTGATTCCGAGATGACGCGCATCGACTCGCTCCGCCCCCTGGGTGGTGTTCCGGCTTCCATGATCGGGCATCGGGTGGCGCGGGCCCGGACCGGGCCCGCGCCCGCGCTAGACGACCAGGTTCAGCAGCAGGACGAACACCAGGCCGCACACCGAGATGACGGTCTCCATGAGCGACCACGTCTTGATGTTCTGCCCGACGCTGAGCCCGAAGTACTCCTTGACCAGCCAGAAGCCCGCGTCGTTGACGTGCGAGAAGAACAGCGAGCCGGCGCCGATCGCCAGCACCAGCAGCGAGGTCTCGCCGCTGTCGAGCGTGCCGACCAGCGGGACGAAGATGCCGGCGGCGGTGACGGTGGCCACGGTCGCGGACCCGGTGGCCAGCCGGATGAGGACGGCGACCAGCCAGGCGAGCAGCAGCACGGAGAACCCGCTGTCCTTGACCCAGTCGGCGACCAGGTCGCCGATCCCGGTCGCGATCAGCGTCTGCTTGAAGCCGCCGCCCGCCGCGACGATCAGCAGGATCCCGGCGATCGGCGGCAGCGACTCCGCGGTGGAGGAGGAGACGGCCCGGCGGTCCATGCCCGAGCCGAGCCCGAGGGTGAACATCGCGACGACGACCGCGATGAGCAGCGCGATCAGCGGCGTGCCGAGGTCGTCCAGGACGGTGCGGAGGTTCCCGCCCTCGTCCAGCGTGATGTCGGCGACGGCCTTGCCCAGCATCAGCACGACGGGGAGCAGAACGGTGGCGAGTGTGACGGCGAACGACGGGCGCTTGCGGCCCTCCTTCGCCAGGCCCGTGTCCTCCTCCTCGGCGGCGTCGACGTACAGCTGCGGGGGCGTGACGTCCACCCAGCGGGCCGCGAACCGGGCGAACAGCGGGCCGGACAGGGCGACCGTCGAGACCGCGACGAGCACGCCGAGGCCGAGCGTGAGGCCGAGGTCGGCCTTGAGGGCGCCGATGGCGGCGAGCGGCCCGGGGTGCGGCGGGACGAGCCCGTGCATCGCCGACAGCCCGGCCAGCGCCGGGATGCCGACCGCGATGATCGACAGCCCCGAGCGGCGCGCCACCAGGAAGATGACCGGCATCAGCAGCACGAGGCCGATCTCGAAGAACATCGGCAGCCCGATCAGCGCGCCGACGAGCGCCATCGCCCACGGCAGGAAGGCGCGCCTGGACCGCCCCACGATGGTGTCGACGATCTGGTCGGCGCCCCCGGAGTCGGCCAGCAGCTTGCCGAACATCGCGCCGAGCGCGATGAGCGCGCCGACGTCGGCCGTGGTCTTGCCGAATCCCTGGCCGAAGGCGTCGAACGTGTCCGCCATGGGAAGACCGGCGATGGCGCCGACCAGCAGCGAGCCGAGCGTCAGGCTGAGGAACGGGTGGACCCTGAAGTAGGTGATCAGGACGACGATCAGCGCGATGCCGGCGAGTGCCGCCGGCACGAGCCGCCCGCTGGAGGCGGCCGGCGCCGCGGCCAGCACGATCGTGTGCATTTCTCATCCTCCGGGGGAGCGGGGGGAGGGGATGGGCGGTCCGCCCGAGTGTGACCGCAATGACCTGCTCTTTACAAGGCATCGAGCCTAAAAATCATATCTTTGTGCTAGTCATGCCCAGGTTCGTGTGATGATTGGGCCATGATGGACATCCCGCCGGCCGGGTTGCACGGCAGCGTCCTCGACCGGCTGGGCATGCTGATCACGTCCGGCGAGCTCGGTCCGGGCGCGGTGCTGCGGATCGAGGAGCTGGAGTCCCGGTTCGGGGTGTCCCGGTCGGTGGTGCGGGAGGCGATCCGCGTCCTGGAGTCGATGGGCATGGTCACCAGCCGCCGCCGGGTCGGCGTCACGGTCGCCGAGCGGGTG
Source organism: Actinomadura sp. NAK00032 (assembly GCF_013364275.1). NCBI lineage: Bacteria > Bacillati > Actinomycetota > Actinomycetes > Streptosporangiales > Thermomonosporaceae > Actinomadura > Actinomadura sp. NAK00032. The sequence continues at coordinate 3,649,209 of NZ_CP054932.1, forward strand.
CGGTGGAACGTCTTCCACCCGCAGATCATCGGCTGGCGGCTGGACGGCGCGGGCCGCGACGAGCAGCTGCGCTCGCTCGGCGAGCTGCGCCGCGGGCTGGAGCCGGTCGCCGCCGCGCTCGCCGCCCGCCGCGCCACCCCCGCGCAGTGCGGCACGCTGACCGGCGCGGTGATGGACATGGCGGTGCACGGCCGGTCCGGCGACCTGGAGGCCTACCTCACCGCGGACGTCCTCTTCCACCGGACGCTGCTGGAGGCGTCCGGCAACGAGATGATGGCCGCCCTCAGCGGGCTGGTCGCCGCCGTCCTCGCGGGCCGCACCCACCACCACCTGATGCCCGCCCACCCCGAGCCGGCCGCGATCCGCTGGCACGCGGAGGTGGCGCAGGCCGTCCAGGCGGGCGACGCCGGCGCCGCCGAACGCGCCATGCGCGACATCGTCGACGAGGCCACGCGGGCGATGCTCGACGCGGGCGAGTGACGTCCGGACGCGCGTGACGTCCTAGAAGAGGGTGGGCGGCTCCGCCGGGACGGGCTCCGGCAGCGGCTCCACCTGCGGTGCCAGGGCCCGCACCTCGCCGTGGAAGCGGCGGGCCAGCGCCAGGGCGTCGGCGTTGTCGGGAGTGTGGACGAACACGGTCGGCGAGCGCCCCTCGCGCACCCACCCGGCGGCCTTCTCCACCCAGAACCGCCAGCCCTCGACGGTGCGCTCGGTGTCGTCCCGGCCGAGGTAGCGGACGATCGGGCGGTCGGTGAGCGCCGCCGACCGGCGCGGCACGCGCGGCTTCTTCGTCCAGGCGTCCCGTTCGGCGTCGCTGGTCGGCGGGCTGGTGAAGAACGCGGTGGTGTCGAACGGCACCCACTCGGCCCCGGCCCGGCCGAGCACCCGCTCCAGGTCGCGGGCGCTCCGGTCGTCCTCGAAGAAGGCCCGGTGCCGGACCTCGACGGCGTACCGGTGTTCGGCGGGCAGGCCGCGCAGGAAACCGGCCAGCGCGCCGAGGTCCCCGGGGCCGAACGAGCTCGGGAGCTGCACCCAGAGCGCGTGCGTCCGCGGCCCCAGCGGCTCCATCGCCCACAGGAACGAGCGGAGCTGCTCGCCGGCGTCCGCGAGCCGCCGCTCATGGGTGATCGCCTTCGGCAGCTTCAGCAGGAACCGGAAGTCCGGCGGGGTCTGCTCCGCCCACGACTCCACCGCGCTCCGCGCCGGCGTCGCGTAGAAGGTGGTGTTGCCCTCCACCGCGTCGCACCAGCTCGCGTAGGCGCGCAGCCGCTCGGCCGGAGGCAGCGCCGGGGGCAGGAACCGGCCCTGCCACCGCGCGTGCGCCCACATCGCGCACCCCACATGAACCCGCATGCCGCCCGACGCTACCGAACCGCCGCCTTCCGGACGAAGTCGAGCAGCGCGGCGGCGAAGTCGCCCGGCGCGCGCAGCCGAACTGGGAGCCCAGGCCGTCCACCGGCGCCTCGGGCGTGCCGGCCGAGCGGCGGCAGGACGTCCTCGAAGACGCGGGACGACAGCGGGGACTCGTGGAACAGGCCGATCCACGGCCCCGCGCCGCCGCTCCGCCGGTAGTGGACCTGGCCCCACTCGGTGTCCGCGTAACCGCCCTCGGTCCCCATGCGGTCAGTGCTCGCGCAGGAGGGTGCCGGCGCCGTGGACCTTGTCGCCGATCCCGTTGTCGCGCAGCGCCATCCACCAGGTGGCGGCGTTGATCGCGATGACGGGCAGGCCGAGCCAGCGCTCCGCCTCGTCGGCCGTCGCCACCATCGACAGGTTGGTGCCGCACTGCACCAGCGCGTCGACCTCGCCCGCCGCCAGCTCGCGGAGCGCGGCCCGCAGCTCCGCCTCGGTGACGTGCGCGATCGACACGGCCGTCGGGCACTTCAGCCCGATGATCCGGTCGACCGCGAAGCCGAGCTCGGTGAAGAACCGGCGGACGTTGGCGTCGCCGACCGGCTGGTACGGGGTGACGACGCCGATCCGCCGCGCCCCGAACAGCTTCAGCGCGCGCTCGCACGCCTCGGCGCCGGTCGCGACCCGGAGGCCGGTGATGTCGTGGATCCGCTTGACGAACTGCTTGTTGCCCTCGACGCCGCCCCAGAACGTCTCGGCGGACATGCCCATCACCATGGAGTCCGGCTCGCAGGTCAGCACCCGCTCGCAGGCCGCGCCGATCTCGTCGCGGATCTGCTCCAGCAGAGGATCGTCCACACCATCGCGGGCCAGGTGTCGCGCAGCGCGGCCGAGGCCGTCAGCGCCGCGACGAGCGGGACGGCGAGCACGGCCGGATGCCCGGCCGGCGCAGCTCCCGCGCCAGTGCGTACGCCAGCAGTGTGAAGCCGATCGCCAGCGGCGGGAACAGCGCCTCGTGCAGCCAGCGGACGTCCGGGCCGTCCATGGCGACGATCAGCTTCCACGTCGCCTTGGCGAACCCGCCCGCGACGACGAGGGCGGCCGCGGCCGGATCAGCGGGTGCCTGTGCCGCAGTAGGGCCACCCCCGCGGCGGTGAGCGCCACCGGGACGTAGTCCTCGGCGGCCAGTGCGATCGGGTAGTCGCTCATGGCCGGTCGCCGAACAGGTCGCGCTTGCGGACGGTGCCGAGCAGGAACCGTCCCATGATCTTGGGAGTGGTGAGCCAGGCGACCGTGCCGCCGTTCTTCGTCCCGGCAAGGATCTTGCCGGCCAGCCAGGGCGCCACCGTCTCCACGCGGTCGGCGAGGATGTTGAAGACCTTCTTCGCCCTGGCCAGCTCCTCGGGGGAGTAGTCCTGGAGGAGCAGGTCGGTGACGACCATGCCGGGGGACAGGTGCGCCACCTTCACCGGCCCGCCCTTGACCTCCTTGGCCAGGCCGGAGGTGAGGTAGTCGGTGCCCCGCTTGGTCGCGCCGTAGGCGATCAGGCCGGGGACGGTGCGGCCGTCGCTGCCGAGCCCGGCCATGTTCCACACCGTGCCGCCGCCCTGCGCGGCCATGCCGCGCACCGCGACGGCGCTGCCGTGCATCACGCCGAGCAGGTTCGCCGACACCACCGCCTCCAGCTGCTCGGGCGGCAGGTCGGCGAGCGGGCGGCGGGAGGTGGAGACGCCCGCGTTGTTGATCCAGTGGTCGACCCGCCCGAACGCGTCGGCGGCGGCGTCCCACAGCGCCTGCACCTGGCCGCGGTCCGCCATGTCGCAGACGACCCCGATCGCGCCGCCGCCGAGATCGGCGACCGCCTTGTCCACCGGCTCCCGCGACCGGCCGCAGATCGCGACGCGGGCGTCCCGGGCGAGCAGCTCGCGGGCGAGGCCGAGCCCGATCCCGCGCGTCCCGCCGGTGACGACGACGGCCGCGCCGGTCACGCGGCCTCCCAGGCCAGCACCCCGTGCAGGACGCTCGTCAGGACGTTGCCCTTGAACAGCTCGTACACCACGGCCATCGTCTCGCCGGCGGTCATCCCGGGCGCGGCGTCGACCATGTACTCGCGGCCCTTGAGCTTCCACACGTCGGTGAAGTGCAGGACGGGGTAGTCGGCCCGGCCGAACGCCTGCGCGTTGCCCCACGCGTCCGGGCCCTCGAAGAAGGAGCGGAACCCGCCCCGCCTGGCCTCGACGGTGCAGGTCCGGTCGATCGCGCCGGTCCAGGTGATGTGGCGGCGGGTGCGCAGCAGGTCGAGGGGCTCCAGCTCGATCGAGACGGTGACCTCGCCGGCCGGCTTCTGGTCGGCGCCCCACAGCTCGCACGTCCCGGACGTCTTCCCCGCGCTGCGCGGCACCGGCGGGGAACCCGCGTGGGCCCTGACCGAGGCGCAGCGGAACCTGGTCTCGCTCGCCGAAGCGCTGCTCACCCGCCCCCGGCTCCTGCTGGTGGACGGCATCGCCGCCGGCCCGTGCGCCGGCGCCGTCCACGCCGTGCTCCGGCGGCTCGCCGCCACCGGCACCGCCGTGCTCGTCGCCGGGCCCGCCGCGCCGCAGATCCAGGCGCTCGCCCGCCGCGCCTACACCGTCGGCCGCGACGGCGTCACCGAGATCCCCGTCCCGTCCCCGCGCCCGCCGCCGCCCCTCCGGCGGCGGCCCGCAGCACCGGAGGTTCCGCCCAGTGATCGCGATCGCCCTCGCCGCGGCGCTGCTGAGCGCCCCGGCCCTGCCCGCCGCCGGCGCCGCGCCCGCGCCCGAACTCCAGGTCAGCCGCAGCGCCGACCTCGCCGAGGGCGCCACGATCACCGTCACCCAGAGCGGGTTCCGGCCGGGCCTGAAGTCGGTCGCCGTCGGGCTGTGCCGGGAGGGCTACACCAACGGCCTCAAGGACTGCGTCCTCGCCGTCACCGCGCCGGGGAACCAGGGCCCCAACTCGGCCGAGATCCCGCTCACCTTCGCCGCCGCCGGCAGTGGCGGCAACGGAGGCGACGGCGGGCACGGGGGCGGCGGCGGTACGGGCGGCGGCTCGACCCCGACCGGTGGCGGCGGCGACCTGCCGAACACCGGCAGCCCCGACGGCGTCCCCACCTACGCCCTCGTCGCCTCCGCCCTCGTCATGGCCGGCGGCGCCGCCCTGCTGATCATCCCGCGCCGTCGGAAGGGGCACTCGTGAACCTCGGCACCGGGACCTCCGGCGTCCTGGTCTCGCCCCGGAAGGCCAGCTCCGCGAGCCCCTCGGCCGCGCAGATCTCCCCGAACGCCTCGGCGTTCGTCGGCGGCACCGCCGCGTCGGGGAACGCGTTGTAGACGCCGGTCAGCCCCTCGCTCACCACGAAGTCGAGCGCCGCCGCCGCGATGAAGCTGCGCGGGGAGGCGTCCGCGTCGCCGGTCGTCGGGCTCCGCTCGTCGATGACCGTGCCGGAGCCCGCGCCGTAGACCGACGTCGAACTGGTGAAGACGACCCGGGGATGGACGGCGGCGGTGGTCCGCGCACTGGCGACCAGCGTGTCGGCGTACTCGGCGACCCGCTGTGCTGCGTCGAAGGACCGCGACAGGCGTGGGCCGACCATGAGCACCACCGCGTCGGCCCCGCGCGCCGCCGCGGCGACGGCCGCCCGGTCGGCGCCGCGCAGCACGGCGACGTCGGCGCAGACCGCCGCCAGCTCGCCGGCGCGCTCGGGACGTCGAGCGGTGGCGCGGTCCCGCAGGGGGCGAAGGTCCCCTCTTCGCCGGACCGACGCCTCTGCCCGGGGCGGCGGTTTGCCCGTGAGTCTGGAGGTGACCGGACAGAGAGACGCATGCCTTGGGGGGACTGCATGAACGCACAGCCGATCACCGGTGTCGTCGCGGGCTTCGACGGCTCCGAGAACGGGATCCGGGCCCTGGACTGGGCGGCCGACGAGGCCCGCGTCCGGGAGGCGCCGCTGACGGTGATCCACGTGTGGAACGCCTACCAGGGCGGTCCCGTCGCCGTCCCGGCCCTGGACCTGCGGGCACTGGCCCAGCAGACCCTGGACGGCGGTGTCGAGCACGTCCGCGAGTCCGCCCCCGGCCTGCCCGTGCGCGGCCTGCTCGCCAGCGGACCCGCCGCCGCCACGCTGATCGAGGCGGGGCGGAGCGCCGACCTCATCGTGCTGGGCCCCCGGGGCCTCGGCGGCTTCGCCGGGCTGGTGCTCGGGTCGGTCAGCGCCCAGGTCGTCGCGCACGCCGCCTGCCCGGTGGTGATCGCCCGCGGCGGCCGCCCGCGCACCGGCGCGGGCCACGTGGTGGTCGGCGTGGACGGCTCACCCGCCTCCCGGGCCGCGCTCGCCCTCGGCTTCGCCGAGGCCGAACTGCACGGCGCGTCCGTGCACGCGGTGACCGCCTGGGCGTCGGCGCCGCCCGAGGGCCTGCCGCCGCTGGTGGACGCGGCCGGGATGCGGGACGCCGCGCGGAAGCGGCTGGCCCAGCTGATGATCCCGCTGCGCGAGCCGCGGCCCGGCGTGGACGTCCGGATCTCCGTCCTCACCGGGCCGCCGCGCGACGTCCTGCTGGAGGCCGCCGCCGAGGCCCGCCTCCTCGTCGTCGGCTCCCGGGGCCTCGGCGGCTTCCGCGGCCTGCTGATGGGGTCGGTCAGCCACGCCCTCGTCCAGCACGCGCCCTGCCCGGTGGCGGTCGTCCACGTGACCGGCGACCCCGGGTAGCCGTCACCCGGCGGCCTCCGCCGGCGCATCGGCGGGCATGGAGATCCGCCGGACGACGAGCGCCGCCGCGCCGAGACCGGCGACGGCCGCCAGGGCGGCGGTCAGGAACGGGTCGGCGCCGTCCAGGGCGGGCGCGAACCCGACGCCGACGTACAGGGTGACCCCGGTGGAGCCGCCGAGCTGGTCGGCGGCCCGCTGGACGCCGGAGGCCATGCCCGCGTCGTCCTCGGTCACGCCGGTCACCGCGACGTACTGCAGCCCGACGATCCCCAACCCCATCCCGGCGGCGATGAGCACCATGGCGGGGACCAGCGCGGGACCGGCGGCCCCGAAGCGGGCGACCAGCGCGATGGCGGCCATCGCCAGCGCGGTGAAGCCGATCCCGGCGAGGACGCAGCGCCGCGCGCCCCACCGTCCGAGCAGGCGGGGCACCAGCGCCGACGCCGCGATCAGCGACACCGCCAGCGGCAGCATCGTCAGGCCGGCCCGCAGCGGGCCGGCGCCCGCCCGGTCCTGGAGGTAGTAGCTGAACAGCAGGAACGAGGCGGACAGCGCCGCGCTCAGCAGGGCGGTGGCGAGGTTGGCCAGGACCCGCGTCCGGTTGCGGAAGAACCGCAGCGGCACGAGCGGGTCGGGCGCGCGGCGCTCGACCCGGACGAACCCGGCCGCGGCCGCCGCCGCCCCGGCCAGTGCGACGGGTGGCAGCCAGGCGGGCGTGCCGTCGGCCGCACCGGCCTCGACGACCCCGAGGGTGAACAGCAGGGGCGCCGCGGTCAGCAGGACCGCGCCGGGCACGTCCAGCGGGGCGCGGCCGGCGGGCCGCTCGCCCGGCACGAGCGGCACCGCGGCGGCGAGCACGACCAGGATGAACGGGACGGAGATCAGGAAGATCCACCGCCAGCCGAGCAGCTCGGTGACGATCCCGGAGACCACGAACCCGAGGACGAGGCCGCAGCTGGCCACGGCCGCCCACACGCTCAGCGCCCGCGACCTGCGCGGCCCCTCGGGGAACAGCAGGACGATCACCGCCATCGCCGCCGGCAGCGCGAGCGCCTCACCGGCCCCCTGCAGCAGCCGGGCCGCGACCAGCGCGGAGAAGGACGGCGCGAGCCCGGCCAGCAGCGACGCCGTGCCGAACAGCGCCGTGCCGAGCAGCAGGACGCGGCGCCGGCCGAGCATGTCGCCGAGCCGACCGCCGAGCATCAGCAGCCCGCCGCCGGTGATCGTGTACCCGACCACGACCCAGGTCAGCGCGTGGCCGTCGGCGCCGAGGCCGGCGCCGATCGACGGCAGCGCGACGTTGACCACGGTCACGTCGACCGCGATGAAGAACTGCAGCATGGCCAGGCAGCACAGCACCAGCCACGCGCGCGCCGGGGACGATGCGTCCCGGCGCGCGGAGAGAATGCCTGAGAACACCGAGTGCTCCGTTGCTCAGAAGAGGTTCCGAGCAGCACGAACGTGCCGCTTCGGCTGAACGGCGAAGCGGCCGGACGTTCAAGGAGAGGTGGAGGAACGCCCCGCCGCTAGCGGAGCGCCCTCGTCACCGCGGCGCAAGAGGCCGCGCACGAAGCGGCTGACATGGCGCCGATGCTATCCGGCGACGCGCGCCACCGCGATCTGGAGGACGCAGAACGCGGTCAGCAGGGCGGGCCCGCGGGCGAGCTGCAGGAACAGGCCCATCGGGATCGGCGGGAACAGCCCGAGATCGATGAGGCCGCCGCTGTAGTCCAGCGACGGCCGGGTGGCCGCCCGGTAACCGACGGCCACCGCCCCCGCGGCCGACAGCGCGGCGGTGAGAGCGGAGACGCCGGGCACCGTCGCCGCCGTCACCGCCGACCAGACCACCGCGCCCGCCGCGGGGACCACCAGGTGGGCGAGCATGAGCGAGCGGTCCGAGCCGCCCAGCGCCCTGCGGATCGCGGGGGAGCGGGCGACCAGGCGGAGCCCTCCGGCCAGCCGGTCCACGGCGAGGAACGCCGCCACCATGTGCACGGCGGGCAGGAAGGCCGCCAGGCCGGCCACGTGCGCCGCGTAGGGCACCGCCATCAGCGCGGCCCACACGAACAGCGCCGGGCGCGTGCGCAGCACACGCGCCAGATCGACCCTCACCATCGCGGCGAAACGGCCCCCGCCGATGGACGCCGGCTTGACCCTGACGACGGCGCGCGCGCGGCGTTCCAGCGCGATGGACCAGAAGAACGTGAAGTCCACGGACAGGACCGACACCCGAGCCGCCCTGGCCAGCTCGACCCCCGGCGAAACGGCGGCCCGGGTGACCCCGCCCAGGCTCCCGCGCGCGACGGCGACGGCGATGGCGGCCACCACCAGCGCGGCGGACGCGCAGGCCGTGTACGCGTTCGCGCTCGCCTGTTCCAGCTCCGTCAGCAGCTGACCGGGCCGGACGATCGGAATCGCCGCCATGGCGGCGGCGAGCGCGTAGGCGGCCCCGCCGAGGACGCGCTGGACGCCGCGCAGCGACCGCAGCCTCACCTGGGCGAGCACGCACGCGCAGGCCGACACGGCACCGGCCGCGGTCCACAGCGCCAGCCACGGTGCGAGCGGCACCGCGAGGCCGGCCGTCAGCACGAACGCCGTCCCGATCGCGGCGGACGACGCCGCGCCGGCGGCCACGGCGGCGGCGAGCCGGCCGGTCAGCAGCCGCCCCCGGTCGACCGGCGTGCCGAGCAGCCACATGCGCGCGGGAGCACCCGCGTACAGCGGCCCGAACGCCAGCAAGCACTTGGCCACGAGGACGAGGCACAGGAGCGCCGCGGCGGCGGAGACCAGCCGGACCACCGAGGTCTCCGGCTCGGCGGCGGCCGCGCCGTCCCGGCCGAGCCCGTCGCGCACGGCCCCCACGGCGAAACCCCCGAGCAGCGCGATGTAGAGAACGCGTTCGAGGAGCAGGGAGAGGACGTCCGCCCGCGTGCGCCGCGGCCTCCCGGAACGCAGTCTGCGGCGCAGGTCGCGGGCTCCGGGGACGGCGCCGGCGGCGGGCCGCACATCGACGGCCGTCACGCGGGGATCTCGACGGTCCGGTCGGCGGCGGCGTCGATCAGTTCGCTGTCGTGGGAGGAGAACAGCACGCTCACGCCGGAGGACTTCTCGGAGTTGAGCCGCGCCGCCAGCCACGCCCGTCCCTCGGCGTCCAGGCGCTGTTCCGGCTCGTCCAGGAGCAGGAGGCGGCGGGGGCGCACGAGGCAGGAGGCCAGGCCGAGGCGGTGCCGCTGGCCGCTGGACAGCGTGGCGGGCAGCCGGTCCGCCGCCGCGGCGAGCCCGAGTTCGTCCAGCAGCGAGCCGACCGTCCCGTCCGGGTCGGCCGTGCCGTGCGCCCAGGCGTAGAGCCGCAGGTGGTCGACGACCGACAGGTCCGGGAAGTAGTCGGCGTCGTCGAGCAGGCAGGCCATCGCCGCGCGCACCGCCGGGTCCGACTCGCGCAGCCGCGCGCGGTCGAGTTCGATGCTTCCCTCGTCGACGGTCTCGACCCCGGCGGCGCACTTCAGGAGCGTCGTCTTCCCGGCGCCGTTGGGGCCGACGACGGCCACCGCCTCGCCGGGCCGGACGGTGAAACTGATCCCGTCCAGGACGGGCACACCGAAATAGGACTTGCGCACGCCCGAGACACGAAGAAGCACTGCCGTGCCCGTTTCGACCATGAATGTAATCTAGGGCAGCGTTCTCGCCCTCCAGGAATTACCCTTCCCGGCCGTCGGAGGTGCGGCCGTCGAGGAGGGGGCGGCGCGGGTCCCAGGTGGTGCCGTCGCGGGCGTCGCGGCGGCGGCGGGCGAGGCCCGACAGCGCCTCCAGCACCACGCGGTTGGCCAGTGCCGAGGTGATGTCGGCGTGGTCGTAGGGCGGGGACACCTCGACCAGGTCGACGCCGGCGACCGGCAGCTCGTAGGCGATGCGGCGGACGGCGTCCAGGAGCTGCCGCGCGGTCAGCCCGCCGGGTTCGGGCGTGCCCGTGCCGGGGGCGTGGCCGGGGTCGCACACGTCGATGTCGACCGACAGGAACACCGCGTCGCAGTCGTCGGTGGCGATCTCGAACGCCTCCGTCAGGCACGTGTCCAGGCCGCGCGCGACGATCTCGGTCATCTCGTAGGAGCGCATGCCCTGCTCGGCCATCCAGGCGAGCGTCTCGGGGCCGGGCCAGTACCCGCGCAGGCCGAGCTGCAGGAACCGGTCGCCGCGCACGGCGCCGGACTCGATCAGCCGCCGCATCGGCTGGCCGTGCCCGACCAGCGAGCCGAACGCCACGTCGCCGGTGTCGGCGTGCGCGTCGAAGTGGATCATCGAGACGCGGCCCGCGCCGACGTGCTCGGCGACGCCCGCGGCGTCGGGCCACGCGATCGTGTGGTCGCCGCCCAGGACGAGCGGGACCGTCCCGGTACGCGCGACGGCGGAGACGGCCTTCCGCAGGTCGCGGACGGAGCGCTCGGCGTCACCGGAGTACATCTCGACGTCGCCGGCGTCGTAGACCGTGAGGTCGCCCTGGAGGCCGTCCACCCGCAGGGCCAGCGACGGCCGCGAGCCCCTCTGGGGGAGGTAGCAGGTCGTCCGGATGTGCTGCGGCCCGAACCGGGTGCCCGGCCGGTGGGACGTGCCGCCGTCGAACGGCGCGCCCAGGATGACCACGTCGGCATCGGCGTAGGTGGACGGCTCCGACCAGGTGCATCGCGGCACGCCCAGAAAGGTGGTGTCGGGCCCGAACTGCGGGCCGTACCGTTCCGACAAGGTCATCTTCCCCCGAATGTATTGTGCCGTTGCGCGGCGCGGATGCGCGTATATCGGGGAGCCTAAGCGTTCCCTGTTAAATGCGCCGTCAGAAAGCGGTAATGGCGCCCGGCATCGAATTGCCGGGTGCGCCGAGGTGCTGGGGCGTCGTTGCGGTGGCCGTCCTCGATCAACGGAGGTCGCTGAGTCTAAAGTTCCCTGGCTGGTCGAGGGCTACACCCGTACTTGCAGGAAGTTTCTGCCGGGAGGGTTGACGAACGCCACGAAGCATCGTTCTATTAGTCACAGCCGGAATGGGACCCAGCCCACGCCAGATGGCCCGCCGACGCCGCAGCCGCGCCCCGCGCCCGGGGCGCGAGGGCGCCGCCGGGCCCCGACTGCACCGCACCCCACCCACCTCGGAAAGTCGGTACGGCCATGCCCGGAACCAGATCGTCCAGACCCGCCGCCCTCCTGATCGCGGTCCTCGTGCTCGCCGAGACGGTGTCGGCGTTCGAGACCACGATGTCCGTCCAGCTGCTCTACGCCCAGCTGCCGTTCTTCGGCACCGACATCAGCAAGCTCACCTGGATCGTGACCGCGTACATGCTGGTGGCGGCGGCCGCCACCGGGGTGTGCGGCCGGCTCGGCGACCAGTTCGGCCGCACCCGCGTGCTCAACATCGTGCTGCTGGTCTCGGCGGTGGGCTCCATCGTCAGCGCGGTCGCCCCCGACCTGGACGTCCTCATCGTCGGCCGGGGCATGCAGGGCGTGTCCGGCGCGGTGCTGCCGCTGGTGATCGGGCTGGCCCGCGAGACGCTGCCGCGGGAGAAGGTCACGACCGGGATCGCCGTCGTCAGCGCGTCCGCGCTCATCGCCGGCGCGTCGGGCATGCTCGTCGCCGGGTTCATCCTGGACCACCTCGACTGGCGGCTCATCTTCTGGTCGGCGGTGCTGCTGGCCGCGCTCGCCATGGCCGGGATCCGCGCCGTCGTCCCGAAATCCGCGGCCGCGACGCGCGACCCCGGAAAGGTCGACTACCTCGGGGCCGTGCTGTTCTCGGTCGCCGTCGGGACGACCCTCTACGGCGTCACCAAGTCGAGCGAGTGGACGTGGAACGACTCCCGGACGCTGGGCTTCCTCGGCGCCGGGTTCGTCCTGCTCGCCCTGTGGACGGTCTGGGAGCTGCGCGTCCGGCACCCGATGATGGAGGTCCGGCGGTTCGCCAACCCCAAGTTCGCGATCGGGATGCTCGCCACGGTGATCATCGCCTTCGGCGTCTTCGGGCTCAGCCAGGTCATGCCGACGGCCGTGCTGCGCACCCCGACGCACCTGCCGGTGCCGGGCGGCGACCCGATCGACCTGCCGGTCGGGCTCGGCCTGACTGCCACCATGACCGGGCTGGTGGGCGGCCTCGGCGCGCTCGTCGGGTTCGCCATCTCGCCGCTGCCCGGCCGGATCTCCCGCCGCCACGGCGCGGCCCGGACGATCATGATCGGCTCCGCGGTCGCGGTGGGCGCCTTCTGGTCGGTCGTCCACCTCCACACGACGCTGGGCGGCTTCATCGCCTTCACCATCGTCAGCTCGGTGGCCGTCACGTTCTGCTACGGCGCCCTGCCGACCCTCATCGTCGAGTGCGTCCCGCCGGAGGAGACCAGCGCCGCCGTGGGGATGCAGGCCGTGGTGCGGACGACGTTCCAGGGCGTCGCCGCGTCCTTCTCGGGGGTCTTCCTCGCGCGGGGCGAGATCAAGGTGGGCGACCTGGCCTTCCTGAGCGAGAAGGGGCTGGGCACGCTCGCCGTCGCGGCCGTTGTCGCCGCCGTCCTCGGGTTCCTGCTCGCCGTCGCGGCGTCGCGCTACCGCGAGTCGATGCTCGCGGGCGGCGACGGGGCCGCCGCCCGCGCCGGCCGGGAGCCGGCCGTCCGGCTCGACTGAGGACTCCGGGCGCCGGTGCCCTCCCGGGGCGCCGGCGCCCGCGAGCCATGACGATTAGTCCACTCGGCTGCTGGGTGATTGATCTGCGGTTACCTGCGGAAACGTAGACGTAGCTGCGTTCTTGCTCCTTGCCAGGCGCAACATATGAGTATCTAATAGTCTTAGATCGCATGGCGAGACTCAGACCACCTCGACGTTGTGAGGATCCGATGCCCAGCCCCCTCCCGCTCGCTGACGTCCGTGTCCTGGAGTGCACCGGCGGCATCCCGGGCGCGTACTGCGGAAAGATGCTCACCGACGCCGGCGCGCAGGTGGTGAAGCTGGAGCCGCCGGGCGGCGACCCGCTGCGCGCGTGGAGCGCGTCGGGGGACCCCGCCCCCGGCCCGGGCGAGCACGCGCCCCTGTTCCAGTACCTGGCCGCCGGCAAGCGGTCGGTCGTCGCGGACCGCGCGGACGCGCCCGCCGCGCACGACCTGATCCGCGGCGCGGACGTCGTGGTCGTCGACGGGACGGGCGGCTGGGACCTGGCGCATGTGCGGTCCCTCCTCGCGGGCGGTGACGGGGCCGTGCTCGTCAGCATCACGCCGTTCGGCACCGAGGGCCCCTACGCCGACCAGGGCGTCCAGGCCAACGAGTTCATCCTCCAGGCGATGTGCGGGTCGATCGAGGGCCGCGGCTGGCCCGGCGAGGAGCCGCTGCAGGCCGGCGGCCGGATCGGCGAGTGGGTGGCCGGGGCGTACGCGGCCTTCGCCGCCGCCGCCGGGTTCCGGCGGCTCCGGCGGACCGGCGGCGGCGACGTCTTCGACGTGTCGGTCCTGGAGGCGATGGTCGTCACCATGGGGGGCCTCGGCGCCGTCGGCGCGGAGGTGCTCGGCGCCGACGCCCCGGCGGCGGGCCGGAACCTGGAGATGCCGTCGATTGTGCCCACGGCCGACGGCCTGGTCGGCTTCTGCACGATCACCGCGCAGCAGTTCGCGGACTTCCTCGTCCTGATCGACCGCGCGGACCTGCTCGACGACGCCGAGCTGGCCTCGTTCGCCGGCCGGATCAGGCGGCGCGAGGAGTTCCTGGAGATGGTGCACGGCTGGGCGGCCACCCGCACCACCGCCGAGATCGTGGAGCTCGCCGCCGCGCTGCGGATCCCGGTCGCCCCGATCGGGACGCCCGAGACCCTGGCCGACATCGACCAGTTCCGCGAGCGCGGCGTCTTCGTCAAGAACGCGCTCGGCCACCTCCAGCCGCGCGTCCCGTACCGGGCGAGCGCGTTCGAGGCGGGCCCGCCGGGGCCGGTGCCGGAGCTGGGCGGCGACACCGGCGCGGTGCGCTGGCCGGCGCGCGAGCGCACGTCCGAGCCGGGCGCGGCGGCGGACCGGCGGCCCCTGGACGGGGTGCGGGTCGCCGACTTCACCGCGTTCTGGGCCGGCCCCACCGCCACCCAGCTGCTGTCGGCGTTCGGCGCGGACGTGGTCAAGATCGAGGGCCTGCGCCGGCCGGACGGCATGCGGTTCTCCGGCGGGCGCCCGCCGACCGTCGAGCAGTGGTGGGAATGGGGGTCGGTCTTCCTCGCCAGCAACAACGACAAGCGCGGGCTCGGCCTCGAGCTGAGCCTGCCGCGGGCGCGGGAGATCGCGCTGCGGCTCATCGCGGGCAGCGACCTGGTCGTCGAGAACTTCTCCCCGCGCGTGATGGCGAACTTCGGGCTGGAATGGCCGGAGGTGTCCGGCGCCAACCCGCGCGCGTGCATGGTGCGGATGCCCGCCTTCGGGCTCGACGGACCCTGGCGGGACCGGGTCGGGTTCGCGCAGACGATGGAGCAGGCGAGCGGCATGGCCTGGATGACCGGCCACCCGGACGGGCCCCCGATCATCCCCCGCGGCGTCTGCGACCCGGTCGCCGGCGTCCACGCGGCCTTCGCGGCGGTGCTCGCCCTGGAGAGCCGCGACGCGACCGGCCGGGGCGTGCACGTCGAGGGGACGATGGTCGAGGCCGCGCTCAACGTGGCGGCCGAGGCGCTGCTGGAGCACACCGTCCGCGGCGTGACGCCGCGCCGCGACGGCAACCGCGGGCCGGGCGCCGCGCCGCAGGGCGTGTACCGGACGGCCGGCCCCGACGAGTGGGCGGCGGTCGCCGTGACCGACGACGCGCAGTGGCCCGCGCTCGCCGCCGCCATCGGCCGCCCCGACCTCGCGGGCGATCCCGGCCTGGCGACCCGGGCCGGCCGCGCGGCCGACGCCGCGCGCGTCGACGAGGCCGTCGCCGCGTGGGCGGCGGGAGTGGACGTCGCGACCGCCGTCGCGGTGCTGCGGGCGGCGGGCGTCCCGGCCGCGCGGGTGACGCCGGCGCGCGACGTGCTGGACGACGAGCACCTGCGCGCCCGCGGGTTCTGGGAGCACGTCCGGCACCCGGTGGCGGGCGAGTTCCGCTCGACCGGGCTGCCCTTCGGATCCAGGACCGTGCCGTCCGGGTGGGTCCGCGACGCGGCTCCGCTCTTCGGCGCGCACAACCGGGAGGTCCTGGCGGAGCTGGGCCTCGGAGAGCGCGAGATCGCCGCCCTGGAGGAGGACGGCATCATCGGCTCCCGTCCCGCCGGCCTGTGACCGGCCCCACCGCCGGCCCTGTTGCCGGCGCCGCCACCGGCGCCGCGGCGGCGCGGCGGCGATCCGCGCCGCCGGCGCCCCGGCGAGGGCTACGATCGCTCGCAGGATGACGGCGACCGGCGGGAAGGGCGACGTGGGATTCGAGGCGGCCTGGGACACGGGCGACGACGCGGCGGGGGAGGGGGCCCGCGCGGCGCCCGGTGCCGGCTACCCGGACCTGCCGACGACCGCGTACCTCGTCCTCGGCGTGCTGATCGTCACCGACGAGTCGCTCACCGCGGGCGAGATCAAGGTGCGCTCCCAGCACACGGTCGGGCACTTCTACTGGGCCCCGGCCGTCAGCCACATCCGCCGGGAGCTGGCCCGCCTGATCGAGCACGGGATGGCGGCCGAGCGCACCATCCACGTCGGCCGGCGCAAGATGACGGTCTACGAGTCGACGGCGCGCGGGGAGCGGGCGCTGCGCGCGTGGGCGGAGGCCCTGCCGGGCGACGAGCCGGTGATGACCAAGCATCCGCTGATGCTCAAGATCTGGCTGGCCGGCGACACCGAGCCCGCCCGCGTCCTGGAGGCGATCGACCGCTACCTGGACACCGTGCAGAAGTCGATCGACGAGCTGCAGTGGGCCCAGAGCAGGGGCAGGGAGCTGGGGCTGCTGGACGACCCGAGGTCCCGGTACCCGCAGGCGGTGACCATGTACACCCTGCGCTCGCTCTACGCCGAGATGGCGAACATCCGGCAGTTGCGCGACGACATCGACTGGAACATGGGCGACGCCTACCAGAAGTACGCCGACCATCCGAAGACGTCCGTGCGGCGCAGGGTGCGGCCTGAACCGGGCACGGAGCCGGCCGAGGACGGCTGACGCGCCCGGCCGGCCCGTGCTCGCGGGTCAGTCGCTCGCGGGTCAGTCGCTCGCGGGCAGCGGCTTGGCCTCCTTCACCACCAGCGGCGTGTCGCCGTCGGAGAGCGTGCCCGCCCCCGGGCTGGTCACCAGCAGCTCAAGGGAGTCGTCGTCGGGATGGGTGTACCGCTTGCCCAGCAGCGACCCCTGGTCGAACGGGCTCCGCGGCTCGCCGCCCGCCGCGCGGTCGGCGGAGGCGGACATCGGCACCCCGCCGCAGCGCAGGTCGAGGGCGGACGAGCCGGGCCGGACGACGATGACCCCGGTGCCGCACACCTGGCTGTGCAGGCGCGTACCGGGCTTGATGACGGTGTCGGTCAACTGATTCTCCTGTCCGGATCGGGTGTCGGTGGGGCGCTCGGTCAGGCGAGCGCGGTCGAGCCGGCTGCGAGCCCGGCGACGATCTCGCGGCGCAGCAGCTTGCCCGTCGGGGTGTAGGGCAGCTCGCTGCGGAACACGACCTCGTCGGGCGTGCGGGAGCCGCGCAGCCGGGCGCGGACGAAGGCGCGCAGCTCCGCCGCCAGGTCCGCGCCCGCGGCCGCGGCCGGGCCGGCGGTTCCCGCCGGTCCGGCGGGGACGACGACGGCCACCAGGCGTTCTCCCCAGTGCGGGTCGGCCGTCCCGACGACGGCGGCCTCGCGCACCGCGCCGTGCAGCAGCAGGACGTCCTCGATCTCGGCCGGCGCGATGTTCTCGCCGCCGCGGATGATCGTGTCGTCCGCGCGTCCCTCCACGTACAGGTAGCCCTGCTCGTCGAGGCGCGCGAGGTCGCGGGTCGGGAACCAGCCGGCGGCGTCCAGCACCGACCCGAGCCCGGTGTACTCGCCGGAGACCTGCGGCCCGCGGACCCACAGCTCGCCGGTCGCGCCGGCGGGCACCGCGCGGCCGTCCTCGCCGCGGATCTCCGCCTCGACGCCGGGGACGACGCGGCCGACCGAGGCGAGGCGGTACGCCTCCCCGGCCGCCACGGCCGCGCGGTGGTCGGCGGGGCCGAGGACCGCGATCGTCGAGCTGGTCTCGGTGAGGCCGTACGCGTTGACGAAGCCCGTCGAGGGAAACGCCTCCAGGGCCCGGGTGAGCACCGGCAGCGGCATCCGGGCCCCGCCGTAGGCGAGCGAGGTGAGGCTCGGGCAGTCCGCCGGGCGGTCCCCGAGGTGCTCCACGATCCGGGCCAGCATCGTCGGCACCACCATCGCGTGGCTGACCCGCCGGGTCCGGACCACGTCGAGCCAGCCCTCCGGCGTGAAGTCCGTCAGGTAGGCGGCCTTGCGGCCGGAGTAGGCGTTGGTGAGCACGGCGCCGATTCCGGCGATGTGGTACGGCGGGACGCTGAGGAGCGCGCAGTCGTCCGCCGCCGCCGCGTCGAACTCGACGGTCCCGAGGACGTAGGCGAGCAGGTTCGCGTGCCGCAGGACGGCGCACTTCGGCGCGGACGTCGTGCCGCTGGTGAACAGCAGGACCGCGGGGCTCTCCTCGGACGCCGCCGCCGAGGCCGCCCCCGGCGCGTCCTCGGCGCCGGGGGACGCGAGGAGGTCGAACCACTCGCCCGTGGTGATCGACGCGACCGCGTTGCCGGGCGGATCGAGGCGGTGGGACGGGTCGGTGACGAGGACGGGCGCGTCGAGGCGGGCGATCAGCTCCCGCAGGGCGGGCTCCGCCAGGCGGTAGTTGAGCGGGGCGAAGGGGACGCCGGCGCCGGCGGCGGCGAACAGCAGGGCGGGCACCGCCGGGGAGTTGACGCCGATGAACGCCAGGGTGCGGCCGCCCAGCCGCCCCAGCAGCGCGCTTCCGGCGTCGGCCACCTCGGCGAGCCGGCCGAACGTCACCGGATCGCCGGCGCCGGGCAGCAGCGCGGTGCGGCCGGCGCCCGCCTGCGCGGCCATGTCGAGGATGAGGCGGATGGTCATGCGGACTCCATGGCTCGTCATCACCCAAGCTTTCTTGAACTATTAGTCACTCATGATGGTCACACAGCGGCCGTCGGAGCGCCAGCCCTCCGGCCCGCGTTCCGGTGGCGACGGGTGCCGATCTCCCAGGATCGAGCGGCGACAGTCGCCGATTAGCAGGGGTTTCACAACGCCGCCCCGTCGTGGGGCAATCCCGCGATCACGGGGAAATGCCCCCTTGACAGGCCCGAAATCGATAAGTCTAATAGTGCATAGCTGCTAGTGATCTACAGCACATCGCCCGACCCCCTAGGAGTTACGAGTGAGGGCATCGAACCGCCGGGCCGTCATCGCCGGGGTGCACAACACCCGCCAGGCGCGCCGCCTGGAGGAGGAGACCTCCCGCAGCCTCATGGTCACGGCGGTCCGCGGCGCGCTGGACGACGCCGGGCTGGCCCTGTCCGACGTCGACGGCGTCAGCGCCATGGCCGACAGCACGTCCCTGATCTACGACCTCGGCGCCGGGCCGGCCTGGCAGGGCCAGGACTTCGGCGCCGGCATGTTCGCCGAGGCCGCCGCCGCCGTCGAGAAGGGCTACGCCGAGGTCGTCGTGCTGGTGGCCGCCCAGGCCGGCGGCTACACCGACCGCGCGGCGACCGCGCCCTGGACCCGTCCGGAGAACGAGTTCGTCGCCCCCTGGGGCATGTTCACCGCCGCCGAGTTCGCGCTCATCGCGCGCCGCCACATGGAGATCTTCGGGACGACCCGCGAGCAGATGTCGCGGGTCGCGGCCACCATCCGCAACAACGGCGACCGCAACCCGGAGGCCGTCTACTACGGGCGGGGCCCCTTCAAACCCGCGGACATCACGGCGTCCCGCCCCATCGCCGAGCCCTTCCACCTGCTCGACTGCGCCATGACGTCGGAGGGCGGCTGCGCCGCCGTCATCACCACCGCCGAGCGGGCCCGCTCCCTGCGCCGCCCCCCGGTCCACGTGCTCGGCGCCGGGGTCGACTTCTTCGGCCCGTCCTACCAGTTCCCGCCGAGCTGGGACCTGCGCGGCCGGCGCGACGCGCCGTCCAACGGGTGGGCCGGCCGCCGCGCCGGCGACCTCGCCTTCCGGCAGGCGGGCCTCGACCGCGCCGACGTGGACGTGCTGGAGCTCTACGACCCGTTCTCGTTCGAGATCATCCGCCAGCTGGAGGCGCTGCGGTTCTGCCCCGAGGGGGAGGGCGGCCCGTTCGTCGAGGACGGACGCATCGAGCTGACCGGCAGCCATCCCGTCACCACCGACGGCGGCCTGATGTCGTTCAGCCACGCGGGCGCCAACCCCCAGATGATGCAGCGCGTCATCCGCGGCGTCCAGCAGCTGCGCGGCGACGCCGGGCCGCTGCAGGTGCCCGGCGCGCACGTCGCCCTGTGCACCACCGGCGGAGCCGGCGCCCTGTTCACCGGCGTGATCCTGTTGGGAGACGACCTGCCATGACGACCCGGCTGCGAGCCCAGACCCGCGACCTCCCGCACGCCGTCCCCGGCGAGGTGACCGCCCCCTTCTGGGAGGGGTGCGCGCGGGGCGAGTTGCTGTTCCAGCGCTGCGGCCGGTGCCGCGCGATCACCTTCCCGCCGAGCGAGCACTGCCGCGGGTGCCTGGCCCGCGAGCAGGTCTGGGAGGCCAGCGCCGGACGCGGGACCCTCTACAGCTGGACGGTCGTCCACCGGCCGGTCACGCCCGCGTTCGAAGCGCCCTACGCCGCCGCGATCGTCACCCTCGGCGAGGGCTACCAGATGCTGACCAACGTCATCGACGCCGCACCCGAGGACCTGCGCGCCGACCTGCCCGTCCAGGTGTCGTTCCGGCGCGCCGGAAGCGACCTCTGGCTCCCCTACTTCGTCCCCGCCTGACCCCGGAAGACCGAGCGAAGGGTTCCCCCATGCACAAGGACGACTTGATCCTCATCAGCGTCGACGACCACATCGCCGAGCCCGCCGACATGTTCGAGGCCCACGTCCCGCAGAAGTACCGGGACCGGATGCCGCGCGTCGTCCTCGAACCGGACGGCGTGCAGCAGTGGTACTACGGCGACCTCCGGGGCCGCAACATGGGGCTCAACGCGGTCGCCGGCAAGCCCCGGGAGATGTACAACATCGACGCCAGCAGCTACGACGAGATGCGTCCCGGCTGCTTCAACGTCGACGAGCGCGTCCGCGACATGAACGCCGGCGGGCAGCTCGCCGGGCTGAACTTCCCGAACTGGACGGGCTTCTCCGGCCAGGTCCTGAACCAGGGCCCGGACCGCGAGACCAACCTCGTCATGATCAAGGCGTACAACGACTGGCACGTCGACGAGTGGTGCGGCGCCTACCCCGGCCGGTTCATCCCGTGCGGGATCCTCCCGCTGTTCGACGTCGACGAGGCCGCCAAGGAGATCCGCCGGCTCGCCGCCAAGGGATGCCACGCGGTGACGTTCTCGGAGAACCCCGAGGCGCTGAAGATGCCCAGCATCCACACCAGGTACTGGTATCCGCTGTTCGAGGCGGCCAGCGAGTGCAAGACCGTGCTGTGCACGCACATCGGGTCGTCCTCGCGCGCGCCGATGTTCTCCAGCGACGCGCCCGCGAGCGTGGCCATGACCGGGTCGTCCATCATGAGCGCCTACACGCTGCTCGAACTGGTCTGGGCCGAGTTCTGGGGAGACTTCCCCGAGCTGCGGTTCTCGCTGACCGAGGGCGACATCGGCTGGATCCCGTACTTCCTCTGGCGGGCCGAGCACGTGCAGAACCGGCACTCGGGCTGGACGAAGGCGACGTTCCCGCGCGGCTACGACGGCCCGTCCGACGTGTTCAACAGGCACATCCACACGTGCTTCATCGCCGACAAGGTCGGCCCGAAGGTCCTCGACTGGCTCAACACCGACATGGTCTGCTGGGAGTCGGACTACCCGCACTCCGACAGCAACTGGCCGTTCGCGCCCGAGGACGTCATGGAGACCCTCGGCCACCTCGACGACGCGGTCATCGACAAGATCACCCACGAGAACGCGATGGCGGCCTACTCCTTCGACCCGTTCCGGCACATCCCGAAGGAGAACGCCCGCGCCGGGCACCTGCGCTCGCAGGCGACGGACGTCGACGTCGTCACGCACGTCGGGCGCGAGGCGAGCCAGCGCGACCTGGACGCCTGGGCGCGGATGACGAGCTTCGCCCACGCGCACCCGGCGAAGGTCACCGGGGACGCCGACATCTCCGGGCGCGCCGAGAAGCTCGGCGAGAACGTCTAGGGACGCGCGATGGGCAAGAGCCTGTGCGTGCCGCCGCGACCGGGTGAGCTGTGCGCGCCCATCCGGCTGCGGCTGCCCGGCGACCACTCGACACAGCAGCTGACGTCCCGGCACCGCGTGACCGGCGTCGAGACGGACGGCGGCGCGGTCGTCGTCCGGGTGGAGATCACCGACCCGGCGACGTCCCGGCCGATCGACGTCCGGTTCGACGTCGTCCCGCCGGGGGAGCGGCCCACCGCGCGGTCGGTGCTGCTCGGCACCGCCGACCTCGCCGCCGGGCCCGCCGAGGTCTACGGCACCTACCTGGGAGTGGTCGCCGATGAGAACTAGGGGCCGGACGGCGAAGAGGAACAGGGCATGGAGGTAGACCTCGGCGCGCTGATCGTCCGGCTGGCGCTCGGGCCGATGCTGATGGTGCACGGCTGGAACAAGGTCTTCGGGCCGGGCGGGCTCGCGGGGACCACCCGCTGGTTCGCCGGCCTCGGCCTCCGGCCGGCGTGGCTGCACGCGCGGCTGGCGGCCGGGACCGAGCTCGGCGCCGGGCTCCTGATGACGCTCGGGTTCCTGGCCGGCCCGGCGGCCGCGGCGTTCGTCGGCCTGATGACCGTCGCGGCCCTGACCGACCACCGCGGCAAGGGCTACTTCGTCTTCAAGGGCGGCTGCGAGTACACCGTCCTCGTCGCGATGGTCGCCGTGGGCCTGGCGGTGCTGGGCCCGGGCGGCTACTCCGCGGACGCGCTGCTGGACGTCGATCTGGCCGGCCCGCTGTGGGGGGCGCTGGCCCTGGTCGCGGGCCTGGCCGCCGGCGTCGGGCTGCTCCTCGCGGCGCGGCGCCCGGAGAGGGAGGCGAAGGCCCCGGCCGGCTGAGCCGGTCACTCCCCGGCGAGGCGGCCGCCCGCGATGGTCGCCCGGACAACGCCGGCCGACAGCCGGCGCAGCGCCTCCTTGAGCGGGACGTGCAGCAGCACCAGGTCGGCGGCCTCTCCGACGGACACCCGCCGGGGAGGCCCGCCGGGGTCGTCCGGCCCGGTGAGGAGGGAGCGCAGCGCCGCCTTCGCCGGAACGGTCTCGTCGCGGCCGACGACCGCGCCCGAGCGGGCGGTGCGTTCGGCGGCGGCGGCCATCACGGCCCAGGGGTCGAGCGGCCCGTAGGGCGCGTCGCTGGACAGCGCGACCGGCACCCCGGCGGCGAGCAGGCTCCGGCACCGGTACAGGTCGGGCACGTCCCCGGCCGGGACGCCGCGCAGGTAGTCGTCCCCGCGGTCGGCGAGGAACCCCGGCTGCGTGACGACCCGCAGCCCGCGCCGCGCCAGCTCCGCGACGGTCTCCGCCGGCACGAGCGCCGCGTGCTCGACGCGGTCGCCGTCCAGGGTGCCGGCGTCCTCGAAGGCGGCGAGCAGGAGCAGCAGCGCCTCGCGGGTGACGCAGTGCACGGCGACGGGGCGGCCGTGCCCGTGCACGAGCCTGATCCTCTCGACCAGGTCATCGAGCGGCGGCAGTCCCGAATCCGCCAGGACGATCTTGTAGGGGCCGGTGCTGAGGCGCGGGTGCGGGCCCGTCCGGGCGTCCGGCGGCAGCCCCAGGAGGTGGACGCGCTGGGGGAGCGACCCGTCGGACACGGCGGCCTCGATCGAGGCGACCGCCTCCGTGCCGAGGTCGGGCGTCGCGTCGGTGACGGCGGTCAGGCCGAGCCGTGCCAGCTCCCGTCCCACCGCGCCCAGATCCACCGGACGGGCGGCCGGAAGGCGCGTGCGCAGCCAGCCGTCCGCACGCCAGAGCCGCCCGGTGGGACGTCCCGCCGCGTCCCGCTCGATGCCGGGATGATCGGCGGAGCCGAGGCTGGCC
Organism: Actinomadura sp. NAK00032; assembly: GCF_013364275.1. NCBI lineage: Bacteria > Bacillati > Actinomycetota > Actinomycetes > Streptosporangiales > Thermomonosporaceae > Actinomadura > Actinomadura sp. NAK00032. The sequence continues at coordinate 3,672,449 of NZ_CP054932.1, forward strand.
GCGCGCACGGCCGCCGAGTTGAGGATCCACAGCGCCCCGCTGCGGTGCTGGACCCGCACCGGGCCGTCCGGCCGCAACGCGTCGAGGACGGCGGCGTCCAGGTCCCCGGCGACGCTCTCGGCGTAGCCGACGCCGCGCACCCACCCGTGCTCGTCCGGCACCGCGTCCCGCAGCACCGCCGCGAGCCGGTCCGGCCCGGTCACCTCGGGCGGCCCGCACAGGACCGAGCGCCGCCGCGCCGCCAGCGCGTGCAGATGCAGGTGGTGGTCGCACAGGCCGGGGAGCAGCGCACCGCCGCCGCACTCCAGGACTTGCTCGCCCGGCCGCCGCGCCAGCGCGCCGCCCATCTCGGTGATCCGGCCGCCGGACACACGGACGTCGGCGCGCTCCCGCCCGCCGGTCTCGGCGCCGCGCAGCAGCAGCCCGCTCACGGGACGGGGACGCCGAGGCCGGCCAGCACCTCGGCGGTGTCCCGCCCCATCGCGGGGGCCGTACCCGGCGGTTCGCGCCGTGCCGGCTCGGCGACCGGCACGCCCTCCACGAACCACGAACCACCGCGCTGGACGGCCTCCGCGCTCGCCACCGGATCCCCGCCCGGAAGGGTCGCGGCGACCACGCCGGCCATGGCGACGTCCCACAGGACACCGCCGCCGCCGGGCGGCGCGCCGGCGGCGAGCGCGGCGGCGGCCAACCCGGTGAGAGGGTCGGCGATGGCGTCGCCGCAGAACAGCGGGGCCATGTCCCGGTCCCGGCAGACGAGGCCGGCGGCGGCGGCCACGTCGTCGCCGAAGCCGATCCGGTCGTGCGCCCGCCCGTACGCCGTGATCGACACCCAGGTGGTCCCGGCGGCGACCGCGGCCTCGGCGTCGAGGCCGAACCGGGCGAGCGCACGGGGCCGGGACGCCTCGATGACGATGTCGGCCGCGTCCACGAGCGCTTCCAGCGCCCGGCGCCCGGCGGGCTCCGCCGGGTCGAGCACCACCGAGCGGTGCCCGGCGTGCAGCAGGTCGTAGAAGCCGGAGTGGCCCCGGCGCGCACCGTCCGGGCGGGCCGGTGTCTCGACCTTGACGACGCGGGCGCCGGCCGAACCGAGCAGGTGCGCGCACAGCGGGCCCGCCCACAGCGCGCTGAAGTCGACCACCAGCGCGCCCTCCACCGACCGGGGCGCCCCCGGCGCCGGGACGCGCGCCGGCCACCCGGCGACGGGCCCGGCGGCGACCCCCAGCAGCCCGGCGCGTTCGGCCAGCTCCGCGCCGGTGTGCGCCCGCAGCCAGGGAACGAGCACCGGCCACGGATCACCGTCCACGCGGGCCTCAGCGAGGGCGCCGAGGAGCGCGGGATCGTCGGGCCGCGCGCAGGACACGGCGGCCCACCCGTCCGCCGTCGGGAGCAGCCGGCAGGCGCCGCCCGGAGACGTGCGGCCCCGCCGCCGGTGCCCGGTGAAGGCGGCGCGCTCGGACAGCAGCCGCGCTCCGTCCACCCCGAAACGCTCGCCCAGCCGGGCGGCCACCGCCGCCGCGTTCCCGGGCGGCACGAGAGGCGGCCCGCCCGCCGCGCCGCACAGCGGCACCACCCCGGACGACGCCCAGCCCGCCGAAGCCTCCGGCCCGCTCATCGGCCACGACGCGTCCCCACCCGGCGGCATGGCCTGACGATACACTCCGGGCCCGTGCGCATCTCCGTCGCCGACCTCGCCGCCGGCGCTGCCGACCTGCCGCTGCTCGCCCCCGACGGCTCCGTCCGCGACCCCCTCGTCACCGTGGACCTGGCCCCCGCCGATCCCGCGACCGCCGCGCGGGCGGCCCGGCGGGCGCGGGCCTGCGACCGCATCCTCGTCGGCCTCGGTACCGGAGATCCCGGACTCGTCCGCGCGCTGGACCTCACCCTCGGCGCCGGCGGCCGGGAGACCGTCGACGATCCGGCGGCGCGGCCGGACGCGCTGCACGACGCCGCCGCCCGCAACCCGCACGCGTCCCTGATCCTGCGGGACGTCCTGCGCACCACGGAGGGCATGGCGGCCGGCGCGGCGCTGGACGTCGAGTCCTATGCCTACTCCACGCTCCTCGGCGGGCCGGAGTTCGCGCGGTGGCTGTCGGCCCGCGGCCCGCGCCCGCTCCCGCCCGACACCGGCGAGCCCGTCCTGGTGACGCGCGACGCCGGCCACCTGTCGATCACCCTCAACCGCCCGGAGCGCCGCAACGCCTTCGGCCGGCAACTGCGCGACGCCCTGGTGGACGCCCTCACCGTCGCCGCGGCCGACGACGAGATCACCCGCGTGACCCTGCGGGGCGCGGGCCCCGCGTTCTGCTCCGGCGGTGACCTGGCCGAGTTCGGCAGCGCCCCCGACCTGGCGACCGCCCACCTCGTGCGCACCCGGGGAGGCGCGGGCCGCCTCGTCCACCGCCTGGCCGACCGCGTCGAGGCCCGCCTGCACGGCCCCTGCGTCGGCGCGGGCATAGAGCTCCCCGCCTTCGCCGGCCGGATCACCGCCCACCCGGACACGACCTTCCGGCTGCCCGAGGTGTCGATGGGCCTCATCCCCGGTGCCGGCGGGACGGTGAGCATCCCGCGCCGCATCGGCCGCTGGCGCACCCTCTACATGGCCCTGACGGGAACGCCCGTCCCCGCCGCCACGGCACTGAACTGGAACCTGATCGACGCCGTCCAGCCCTGACGACGGGGCCTGCCGGGTCAGTCCTTGGGGGAGTCGGCGCCGGCGTAGACGAGGTGCACCACGCCGGTGCCCTCGAAGGTGGTGGAGGACACCAGCTTCAGGGGCACGGTCTCGCCGTCGGTGAAGAGCTTGTCGCCGTGCCCGACGACGATCGGGTGCAGGAGCAGGTGCAGCTCGTCGACCAGGCCCTGCCGGAGCATCCAGCGCACCAGGGCGGCGCTGCCCGTCGTGCCGAGCCGGGTGCCGGCCTTGAGCGCGGTGAGCTCCGCCGCGACGTCGCCGTTGATCAGCGAGGAGTTCTCCCAGGTCGCCTCGGTCAGCGTGTTGGACACGACGTACTTGCGGGCGCTGTTCATGGCCTTGGTCATCGGGTCCGCGGGGTCGGCGCCGGGCCAGTAGGAGGCGAACCCCTCGTAGGTCGTCCGGCCGAGGAGGGTCGCCTCGGCCTCGTTCATCAGCTCGCCGACCACGGCGCCCATCTGGTCGTCGAAGTAGGGGAAGTGCCAGGTCTCCGGCGCCTCGATCACACCGTCGAGCGAGATGAAGAGGCTGGACTTGATGAAACCCATCGAATGCTCCTTGATCGCGTCCGGTCCCGGTCCCTGGAGGGGGACCGTCACCCAGAGGTCGAACGGCGGTCCGGCGGATCGACACGGCGCCGAACTTTTTTGGATCGCCGCCCGGAACCGGGCGCGGGAGGAGCCTTCAGACGTTCACCGGAGCGGCTCGAAGGCGCTGAGCAGCAGCGCCTTGACCGCCGGCACGCGGTTGGCGGCCTGCTGGGCGACGGCGGACTGCGCCGATCTGTAGACCCCCTCGGTGACCTCGGCGCCGGTGAGCCCGAACTGCCGGTAGAGGCGCCGGCCGATCGCGGACTCGGCGTCGTGGACCGCCGGCAGGCCGTGCATGAACCGCGCGTCCGGCCGGCCGGTGGCCCGCAGGAGCTGGCCGGTGACGCGGTAGGGGACGAGCGCCTGCACGCGGGCGAGCAGGCTGTGGAACGGCAGGTCGGTCGTGACCCACGCGGCGGTGTGGACGAAGCCCGCCCCGGCGACGGCGTCGCGGGCGTCCTTGGTGATGAGGACGCGGGCGCCGCTGCGGCGCGCGAGGTCGTGGACGCGGCTGAGGACGCCGGCGGGCGGGCGCATGTGGGCGGGGGCCGCGATCCGCACGTCCATGCCGAGGCTCGCGCCGGTGGTGAGCAGGGACGCGGCGATGGGGGCGCGGCCGTCGCCGGTGAAGCAGTAGGCGATGTCGGCGAGGTCGCCGCCGTCCAGCTCCCGCATGGTGAGGATGTCGGCGACGGCCTGGACGGGGCGCCAGGAGTCGGTCCCGAGGTTCCAGACCGGCACGGTCGCCGCCCGCGCGAGCCGGACGAGGGCGGCGTGGTCGGTGCCGGCGTAGGCGATGCCGTCGAAGTCCCTGCTCAGCGCCCTGGCCGTGGCGGCGGGCGGCTTGCGGGCGTCCGCCGCGGACAAGACCGTGGTGCGGGCGCCCAGCTCCGCGGCGGCCGTCTCGACCGCGCGGCGGGCGCGGAGGGCGGGCCGGTCGAGCACCAGGGCGATGTCCTTGCCCCGCAGCGGTCCCGCCGCCGCCGGCCCGCCGGTCCCTCCGTCCTTCAGCCCGGCGGCGAGCGACAGCAGCCCCCGGACCTGGCCGCCGTCCAGATCGAGGTCGGTGAGCAGCGGCCCGGTGAGTCCGAGCTCGTGGAGTGAGGTGGTCATGCGGGCTCCTTCAAGACGTGCCTCAAGGCTTGTCCCGCAAGGGCTCGGACCGCGCCGGGGAAGACCCTGGTCGATGCACTGGTGCCCTGCGTGCGCCCGGGAGGGCCTGGGTATCGGCCAGGGACATCCCCAGGCGCGATCTCCCGGTGCGGCGAGCAGGCTGTGCGCATGACTCCATACGCAGAGCTGCCCACTTCTCCGCCTTCGCTCGAACAGCCCGTTCCCCACGGGACACCGCGCCTGCCCGGTCCGCGTCCGGGCGTGACCGAGGCCCGGGACGGACTGCTGCGGGTCGTCACCGTCCGCAGCCCCCTGCTGCTTCGTCTGGAGGGCGAGGCCGACCTGTCCAACCGGGACCTGCTGAGTGCCGCCTTGCGCGCCATGACCGCTCCGGGCACCTCGGACCTGCACGTGGACCTGGGACGCCTCGCCTTCATCGACGTCGGCGGCCTGCTGCTCCTGCGGCGGGCCGAGCAGGCCCTGGCCCGCCAGGGAAGGCGCCTGCGGATGCACGGCGTTCCGCCCGTCGCCCGCAAGGCCATGCGCCTCCTCGACTGGGAGACGCCTGCCGTGGAAGGGGCCACGCCGTGATCTACACCGAGGTGCGCCCGCCCGCGAAGGACGCCGTGGAGGACGCCGCGAAGGACGCCGTGGAGGACGCCGCGATCACCGACCTGGCGCTCATGCTGACGCGCGCGGCGGCCCTGGCCGGGCAGCGCCCGGAGACGCTGGTGGCGCAGCTGTCGGACGCCGACTTGGCCGCCCTGTACCGCTCCTGTGCGAAGCGGCTCCGCGGGACGCGCGGACCGGCGCTCCAGTGCCTGGTCAGCGCGAGCGGACGTGAGCCGCGCCGCCACTGAATGCCCGGCCATGGCGGCGGCGTGACCACGTGATGGGATGCCGCGCCTTTCCGTAATGAATTGGTGTGAATGCCGCTGCGGACACGGCAATTGCTGGAGCCCGCCGTGCGTCCGTGGTCATATGAGACCGGCAGGGGAGATCACTTCGAATTCGAGACGGAAGTGCCGAGTATGAGACGTGGGATGCTTCGTGCCGTCGCGCTGACCGGCGTCGCCGCGGCCGCCGTGTCGGCCGGTCCCGCCCAGGCGGCCCCCCAGCGTCCGAGGTCGGTCCTGGTCGGGGAGTCGTTCACCGGCGCCGCCGCCGACTCGCGCTTCATCGGGTACGGGGCCGCCTGCCTGACCGGCGCGCGGCGCGGCGGCCACGTGGCGGAGGCCTCGAACCACCCGCTCGGCGGATGCCACCCGGATCCGGCCGGCCCCGTTCCGCCGGTCGACGCGGCGCCGCACGGCTACCTCCAGCTCACCGACGCCCATGTCGAGGAGACCGGCGCGGTGCTGTTCGATTCGCCGATTCCGGCGGACGACGGCGTGGAGGTGACCTTCGAGCAGTGGCAGTACGGGAATACCACGCGAATTCCGGCGGACGGAATCTCCTTCTTCCTCACTGACGGCGCCAAAAGGCTCACCACGCCCGGCGCTTTCGGGGGAAGTCTCGGCTATGCCCAGAAACTGCCGGACGGCAGCCCCGGCGGCCAGATCGTTCCCGGTGTCGAAGGCGGATACCTCGGAATCGGGCTCGACGTGCTGGGCGACTACTTCGGCGACGGCGAAGCGCGCGGGAACGGCTGCTCGCGGCGTTCCCCGGCCGGGACGAGGTTCCAGGCGCCCCCTCCCGGGCCCAACATCGTGACCGCGCGCGGTCCGGGGAACGGCACCGAGGGGTACTGCGTGCTCGCTGCCACGGCGGGCGAGAAGGAGAACGCCGGCCCGTGGCCGTCCGCGCTTCCGGGCCGGCTCCACGGCACGCTGAGCGGGATGCCCGCCCGCGTCACGCCGACGCGGGCCGAAGCCCTGCTGGAACCCGTGAAACGGATCGTCCGCGTCGTGGTGCCGCCCGGGCCCGAACCGGAGGTGACGGTCGACATCGACTTCCGGGACGGCGAGGGCTTCCAGCGGGTGCTGAGTTTTCCCGCACCCGAGCCCGTCCCGAGCACCGTCAAGTTCGGCTTCGCCGCCTCGACGGGACCGCTCACCGACGTGCACCTCATCCGGAGACTGACCGTGCGCTCCGTCCGCTGACCTGACGCCGGCCTCCCGCCCATCAGCGCCCGCCGCCCTCGCGTCCGGCCTCCGGCCCGGTGGAGATGCGATAGCCGACGCCCGGCACGGTGGCGATGGCCCAGGGTTCGCCGAGCCGTTTGCGCAGCGCCGAGACGGTGATGCGGACGGCGTTGGTGAACGGGTCGGCGTTCTCGTCCCACGCGCGTTCCAGCAGCTCCTCGGCGCTGACGACACCGCCCTCGGCGGCGATGAGGACTTCGAGCACCGCGAACTGCTTCCTGGTCAGCGCGACGTAGCGGCCGTCCCGGTAGACCTCCCTGCGGAACGGGTCCAGGCGCAGGCCCGCGATCTCCCGGACAGGGGGCCGGCTGTGGGCCCGCCTGCGGTCCAGGGCCCGGAGCCTGAGCACCAGCTCGCGCAGCTCGAACGGCTTCGTGAGGTAGTCGTCGGCGCCGAGCCCGAACCCGGTGGCCTTGTCGTCGAGGCGGTCGGCCGCGGTGAGCATCATGATCGGCATGCCGGTCCCGGACGCGACGATGCGCTCGGCGATCTCGTCGCCGGACGGCCCGGGGATGTCGCGGTCGAGGACGGCGATGTCGTAGGCGTTGACGGTCAGCAGCTCCAGCGCGGTGTCGCCGTCCCCCGCGATGTCGGCCGCGATCGCCTCCAAGCGCAGGCCGTCGCGGATCGCCTCCGCCATGTAGGGCTCGTCCTCGACGATCAGCACGCGCATGCACTCGATGCTACGAACAGCCGCATATCGTCGGCGTATGTAAAACCGCATACGCGCCGGCAACACCGCACCGCCTTGACTGGCGGCATGCATCGGAACCCGCCAGTGACCGGCGATGAGCGAGGCCAGACGATGACGCAGGTGGAGACGGCGGAGACGCCTGAGACGGCGGAGACCGGCCAGGGCGGCACCGGCGGCCCGGACACCGGCGGCACCGGCACCGGTTCTGGTGCCTGGCGCGAGGCCGTCCGCCGCGCGGTCCGCGCCGGCTCCCGGTCGGGACCGTGGAAGCGCGGCCTGATCCCGGCGGCGCTGGCCCTGCTCCTCGCCCTGTTCATGCTGCTGCACGCGCAGATCCCGAACCGCGCCCTGCACCTCGGGAGCCTGGTGGACACCGTCCTCCCGTGGGTCGGCCTGTTCGTACCGGTGCTGCTCGTCGCCGCGCTCTGGCGCCGCTCCGCCACCGCGTCGGTCGCGCTGCTGCTGCCGGTCGCCGTGTGGCTGCACCTCTTCGGCGGGCTGCTCGGCGACAGGTCCCATCCTGGCGGCGACCTCACCGTGGCGAGCCACAACGTCGGCGCGGGCAACCCCGACCCGGCCGGCGCCGCCCGCGACCTGGCCGCCTCCGGTGCGGACGTCCTGGCGCTGCAGGAACTGACCTCCCAGGCCAAGGGGACGTACGAGCGCGAACTGGCGAAGGCGTACCCGTACCACACAGTGCGGGGCACGGTCGGGCTGTGGAGCAGGCTGCCCCTGTCGGACACCCGGCCGGTCGACATCAAGATGGACTACGGGCCGCTGGGGGAGACCAAGCCGACCGAAGTCACGATGACCTACAACCGGGCGTTCCGCACCACGGTCACCACGGACCACGGGCCGCTGGCGGTGTACGTGGTCCACCTGGGGTCCGTACGGGTGAATCCCAGGGCGGGCTTCTGGACGACCCACCGGGACAGAGGCGTGCAGGCGCTCGGCGAGGCCCTCGCCTCGGAGAAGAACGAGCGGGTCGTGCTGCTCGGCGATATGAACGGCACCATGGACGACCGCGCGTTCGACGCCATCACGTCGCGGATGCGCTCGGCCCAGGACGTGGCCGGGGACGGCTTCGGCTTCACCTGGCCGGCGCGGTTCCCGCTGGTCCGGATCGACCAGATCCTGGTCAGCGGCGTGACGCCGCGGAGCGCGTGGTCACTGCCGTCCACCGGCAGCGACCATCTGCCGGTGGCGGCCTCGATCAACTGGTGACACGACCACAGGCTGCTCGCCCGGCCGCGGCGAAGGCCCCGGTCAGGCGAGGCTCATGAAGAGCTTCTCCAGCTGGGCGCGGTCCACCGCGGCCTGCTCGGGGTCGGCGCCCTCCTGGACGCACTTCTCCAGGCCGGTCGCGATGATCTTGAACCCGGCGCGGTCCAGCGCCCGGGAGACCGCCGCCAGCTGGGCGATCACGTCCTTGCAGTCCCGCTCGTTCTCGATCATCTGGATGACGCCGCCGAGCTGCCCCTGCGCGCGCCGCAGGCGCACGAGGACGTCGGCCAGCGAGTCCGCCTCGAATCTCACGTTGGCCTCCTTATACCCACCAGGGTATACGCCGCAAGGCGGGATCCTCACCCGTTCGCGCTCACGTATACCCCAGGGGGTATTTGCGCCTTTCTCTGTCCTTCGGCTAACGTGCCTGGACAGATACCCCTAGGGGTATGTCTCGCAGCGGAGAGAGAGGCAGGCCAGTGATCGAGATCGTTCCGATCGACACCCCCACGCTGGGGGACCGCAGCTACTTCGTCACCGACGGCGAGGTGGCGCTCGTGATCGACCCGCAGCGCGACATCGACCGGGTGCTCGCGCTGGCCGAGGCCCGGCGGGTCGCGGTCGTGGACGTCTTCGAGACCCACGTCCACAACGACTACGTGACCGGCGGTCTGGCGCTCGCCCGGGCGACGGGTGCCGCCTACCACCTGAACGCCGCCGACTCCGTGGCCTTCGAGCACGACGCGGTCGCCGACGGCGACGTGATCGAGGTCGGCACGCGGATGCGCGTGCGGGCCCTGGCGACTCCGGGCCACACCTACACGCACCTGGCCTACGTCCTGGAGGCCGAGGGCCGGGCGCCCGCGGTGTTCACCGGCGGGTCGCTGCTGTACGGGTCCACCGGACGGCCGGACCTGCTCGGGCCGTCCCACACCCTCGACCTGGCGACCGCCCAGTACGGCTCGGCGCGGCGGCTGGCGCGCGAGCTTCCCGACGACGCCGAGATCTTCCCCACCCACGGTTTCGGCAGCTTCTGCTCGGCCACCCAGTCGCAGGGCGAGGCGTCGACGATCGGGCGGGAGAAGCGCACCAACCCCGCGCTCACCCTGGGCGAGAGGCAGTACGTGGAGGGCCTGCTGGCCGGGCTGGACGCCTGGCCGGCCTACTACGCCCACATGGAGCCGGCCAACACCGCCGGGCCGCAGGCACCCGACCTGTCGCAGCCGCGCCGCGCGGACGCCGCCGAGCTGCGCCGCCGCATCGAGGCGGGGGAGTGGGTCGTCGACCTGCGGACCCGGACGGCGTTCGCGGCCGGGCACATGGCCGGAACGCTCAACTTCGGGCTGGACGGCGGTCTCGCGACCTACCTCGGCTGGCTCGTCCCGTGGGGCACGCCGCTGACGCTGCTGGGCGAGACGCCGGAGGACGTGGCGGCGGCCCAGCGCGAACTGGTCCGGATCGGGATCGACCGCCCGGCCGCGTCCGCCACCGGCGGCCCCGGGCACTGGGCCGGCGCGGAGGACCTCGCCTCCTTCCCGAGGGCGTCGTTCGAGGAGCTGGCGGCCGTCCGGCACCACCGCCCGGTCGTGGTGCTGGACGTGCGCCGCGCCCTGGAGTGGGACGAGTCGCACATCGACGGCGCCGTCCACCTCCCGCTGCAGGACCTGCCGCGGCGCCTGGACGAGGTGCCGGGCGGCGAGGTGTGGGTGCACTGCGCGGGCGGCTACCGCGCCGCCATCGCCGCCTCGCTGCTGGCCGCCGCCGGACGGCGCGTGGTCGCCATCGACGACGAGTACGCCGCGAGCGCCCGCGCCGGCCTGCCGCTCATCGCCGCCGCCTGACGATCACCGCTCCCGGGCCACCGGCCCCCTACGACGAAGGAAACCCGCCATGCCCCGCTCTGCCGCCCATATCGACGCCGTGTCCCTGCGCGGCCTCATCGCCGCCCCGGACGCGCCGCGCCTGCTGGACGTGCGCACGCCCGCCGAGTTCGCCGCGGCGCACATCCCCGGCTCCTACAACGTCCCGCTCGACACGCTCCGAGAGCACAGCGCCGAACTGAGCGGCGCCACGGAAGAGGTCGTGCTGATCTGCCGGACCGGCGGCCGCGCCGCCCAGGCCGAGCGGGCGCTGGCCGAGGCCGGCATGCCCGCCGTGCACATCCTGGACGGCGGGATCGTCGCCTGGGAGGCGGCGGGCGCTCCGCTCAACCGGAACCGGTCCCGCTGGGACCTCGAACGGCAGGTGCGCCTGGTCGCCGGCGTCCTGGTCCTGATCGGCGTCGTGGGCGGCCTCCTCCTGCCGGGACTGGAGTGGCTGGCCGCCGCGATCGGCGCGGGCCTGACGGTCGCCGCCCTCACCAACACCTGCATGATGGGCATGCTGCTGGCCAAGCTGCCCTTCAACCGGGCACCGGCCTGCGATGCCCGGAGCACGGTCGCCCTCCTGCGGGACCGGCGGCCGTGATGACGCTCGCGTTGACGCTGGTCGCGGCGCTCGCCGTCGGCGCCGCCCTCGGCCTGCTCGGCGGCGGGGGATCCATCCTCACCGTCCCGATCCTGGTCTACGTGGCCGGCGTCGACGCGAAGCAGGCGATCGCGATGTCGCTGTTCGTGGTGGGAGCGACATCGCTGGCGGCCGTCCTGCCGCACGCCCGCGCCCGCCGCGTCCGCTGGCGCACCGGCCTGCTGTTCGGTGGCGCGGGCATGGCGGGCGCCTACGCGGGCGGACGGCTGGCGGCCGTCATCCCGGCGGGGGTGCTGCTGGCGGCGTTCGCGCTGATGATGGCCGTGACCGCGGTCGCGATGCTCCGCGACCGCCCCGCCCCCGCGGGCGGTCACGCGGACCGCCCCCTCTTGCGCATCCTGGCCGAGGGGGCGACCGTCGGGCTGGTCACCGGACTGGTCGGGGCGGGCGGCGGCTTCCTCGTCGTCCCCGCGCTCGTCCTGCTCGGCGGCCTGTCCATGCCCGTCGCGGTCGGCACGTCGCTGCTGGTCATCGCGATGAAGTCGTTCGCCGGGCTGGCCGGATACCTCGCCGGCGTCCACATCGACTGGTCGCTGACCCTCGCGGTGACGGGCGCCGCGGTCCTCGGCAGCATCGCCGGCTCCCGCCTGGCCGGACGCATCGACCCGCAACGGCTCCGCCAGGCATTCGGCTGGTTCGTCCTGGTCATGGCCGCGTTCGTGCTGACCCAGGAAGCGCCGTCCTCGATACGCCACGCCGTACTCGCCACCCCCGCCGGCTGGGCGGCCGCCGCCGCACTGATCACAATGGCGGCAGCCGTCTGTTCGCGAATCTGTCGGACGTGATCTGTAGTGTCGGCGACGTCCGGAACAACGGGTTCGCACCTTCAGGTGATCGAGAGGCTGGAATGGCGGAGCACCGCACGTATCTTGAGTTGTCCGAAGACAACGCCACCGCTCACAAGTTCTACGAAGTGGTCCGCTCCGGCACCCGAGTCACCATTACCTATGGCAGGATCGGCGCCTCCGGCCAGACGAAGGTGTCCGATTTCGCGACCGAGGCCAAGGCCGAAGCGGCGGCCGCCAAGAAGATCGCGGAGAAGAGGCGAAAAGGGTACGCGCCGGCGGTGCGGGGCGTACGGCAGGCCCGCCCGATCAGCAGGCGCACCATGGTCAGCACCAGGTCGACCGCGCGCCAGGCGCCGGTGCTGTGGCGGCTGGCCACCGGCGCCGCCGCATTCGGCATTTTCGTCGACCGGGAACGGTGCTGGGTCGGCAATCAGAACGGCGACGTGTACACCGTCACCACCGACGGCACGGTGACCGGCCGCTACCGGTTGCCCAACGGGGTGAAGTGCATCGTCGCCGACGATTTCTGGATCTACGCCGGCTGCGACGACGGCCGGGTGTACGACCTCAGCGGCAAGGTTCCGCACGTGGCCTACGAAATCTCAGCCAACGTCGACATCTACTGGCTGGACATCGACGACGCGATTCTCGGGGTATCCGACCGCAACGGCCGCGTCACCACCGTCGACCACGAGGACGAGTACCAGTGGTCGCGCGATGTCGCCGGCGACTCGGCCTGGATGGTGCGGTGCGACGCCGAGAGCAACACCGTCTTCCACGGCCATTCACGCGGTGTGGCCTGCTATTCGGCCGCCGACGGCAAGCCGGTCTGGCAGACGACGGTCGGCGGAAACGTCCTGTTCGGCTGGCAGGAGAGCCGTTCGGTGTACGCCGCGACCGGCAATCACGACGTCTACCGGCTGGCCAAGAAGAACGGTGCCGTCGAAGCGGTGTACCGCTGTGACGCCGCCGTCTTCGCCTGCGCGACCTCGCCCGGCGGGCGCCATGTGTTCGCCGGCGACAACCACTCCTCCATTTACTGCTTCGACGAGGACGGCACCCGCCTGTGGAAACTCGGCACGGGGCACGGATCGGCCTACTCGATGCAGTTCTTGGACGACCGGGTCTACATCGTCACCACCGACGGTTCGCTCGTCTGCATCGACGCCTCCGAGGCGGCCATCCACGCGGCGCAGCAGGGGTCGGTCCCCCGACCCGTTGACGTGAAGGTCGCCGCTTCGCTGCCGGCCGCCGAGCCGGTGGTGGTGCTCGAAACCACCTCCCAACCCGGTGACGCCGTCATTCTGGAGTGCTATCTCGACGGCCCCCGGCAGCGCGTACGGGTCATCAGCGAAGGCTACGAGCAGGACTGGAACGTGCAGTTCCCCAAGGAGATCCGCCAGCCCGGCGCCCGTTACGCCGTCGAAGGCGTCCGCATTTCCGGACGCGGCGGCTTCTACCGCGCCTACGGCGAGATCAAACGCCTTCTCTAAACGCGCCACCCCTCCGAATACCGCGAGTGCGCCTCCGCCGGGAGTTCCGTAGCCGGAACTCCCGGCGGAGGCGTATTCGCCTGATCACCGGCTCGTAGCCGGTCGCCCGGCTCGCCGGATTCTCCAGCGCCCATGAGCCCCGGCCAGGGAGGGCCGGGACGGCCGCCCCCGAGCGGTACTCCGAGCACGGCCGCTATGCGCGGTCTGCGAGCACCCATACGACGCCTCCGGCGGGCCGGCGGCGCCCCCGGGCACGCATCAGCGGCCGTGATGGGTTCGCGGCGACCTCTTGACACCGAGCGTGGCGCACGTCACGGTGTACGACATTAACTGACGCATCAGTCAAACAACCCCCGGAACGGGAGGGTCGATGAAGACCACCAGGTTGCTCGCCATCGCCTCGGCGGCGGGCTTGGCCGTCGCGCTGAGCGCCTGCGGCGGCGGCTCGGGCGCCTCCGATTCCTCGCTCACGGTGACCATGTGGGGCGGGGCCGCCCAGAAGGCGCACGTCGACTCCTACTTCACCCCGTGGGCCAAGACCAAGGGCGTCACGATCAAGCAGGACTCGCCCACCGACTACGCCAAGATCAAGGCGCAGGTGGAGGCGGGCAAGGTCACCTCGGGGCCGACCGAGGTGGAGCCCAACTTCGCGAACACCGCCTGCGAGGGCGGGCTGCTGGAGAAGCTGCCCCAGGACATCCTCGACAAGGCCAAGGCGACGGGGGTCGCCGAGAGCCAGCTCGGCCCGTGCGCCATCCCGATCCTCCAGTACTCCTTCACGATCGCCTACAACTCCAAGACCTTCTCGGGCGCGCACCCGACGACGTGGGCCGAGTTCTTCGACACGCGGCGCTTCCCCGGCAAGCGGGGCTTCTGGAAGTACGCGACCGGCGGCATGTTCGAGGCCGCGCTCCTCGCGGACGGCGTCAAGCCCGACCGGCTGTACCCGCTCGACATCGACCGGGCCTTCCGGAAGCTCGAATCGATCAAGAAGGACATCGTCTTCTTCGACACCGGCGACCAGATGACGCAGATGCTGGCCAGCGGTGAGGCGCCGCTCGTCCAGGCGTGGAGCGGCCGGATCTTCCAGGCTCAGCAGGCGGGGGAGAAGGTCGCGAACGAGTGGCGGCAGAACCTCGTCTCCTACGACCAGATCGTGGTGCCGAAGGGCTACCCGAACAAGGACCTCGCCTTCGAGTGGATGCGCTGGTTCCTCGACAACCCCAAGGCGCAGGCCGCGGACGCCGAGGCGTCGATCTACGGTCCGGCCAGTGAGAAGGCGCTCGAGCTGGTGCCGGAGAACATCCGCAAGGAGCTGCCGGGCTTCCCGGCCAACGCGGAGAGCTCCGCCGGCCTCGTGGACTACGCCTACTGGGCCAAGAACTACGACGGTGTGACCGAGCGCCTGAACGCGTGGATCGCCAAGTGACGTCGGCCACCGCTGACTCCTCGGCGGGCAGGGTGCGGGGACGGCCCCGCCCGCTGCGGCCGCCCGGCTGGACGCGCTTCGACGGCTGGGGCGTCCTGGTCCTGCCGCTGCTGGTCTTCCTGGTCCTGGTGTTCGTGGTGCCGCTCGTCTTCATGCTGTCCCGCAGCCTGACGGACCCGAGCGTCGGCCTCCAGAACTACCGCGACGTCTTCGCGAACGCCGTCTACCCGCGCGTCCTCGGCAACACGTTCCTGATCGCGGCGATCGTCACGGTGGTGACGCTCGCGCTCGCCTACCCCTACGCCTACCTCATGACGCTCGTGGGGCCGGGCTGGCGAATGGTCATGATGGGGCTGGTCCTCGTCCCGTTCTGGACGAGCATCCTGGTGCGCAGCTTCGCGCTCGTCCTGTTCCTGCGGGACACCGGCGCCTTCAACTCGACGCTCCAGTCGCTCGACCTGGTCGACCAGCCGGTCCCGCTGATCCGCACGCTCACCGGCGTCGTCTTCGGCATGGTGCAGGTCGCGCTGCCCTTCGCGGTCCTGCCCATCTACGCGACCATGCAGGGCATCGACCGGCGCCTGCTGCAGGCGGCGGAGTCGCTCGGCGACCGCCCGGCCGGCGCGTTCTGGCGGATCTTCGTGCCGCTCAGCGCGCCCGGGGTCGCGGCGGCGGTGCTGCTCACGTTCGTCCAGGCGCTCGGGTACTACATCACTCCGGCGCTGCTCGGCGGCCCGAAGAACACCATGATCGGCGAGCTGATCGTGCAGCAGGTCAGCACCGTGCTCCGCTTCGGCTTCGCCGCGGCCCTCGCGACCCTGCTCCTGCTCACCACCCTCCTCCTGCTCGTGGTGGCCGGACGGTTCGTCGACCTCCAGAAACACCTGATGCGGCAGCCATGACAAAGATCCTCACCCGTGCCGGACTCGTGACCCTCGCCGTCGTCGTCGGCGTCTACCTCGTCCTGCCGGTCCTCATCGTCGTCCCGATGTCCTTCTCGGACAGCTCGTTCCTGTCCTTCCCGCCCGGCGAGACGTCGCTGCGGTGGTTCCGCAACATCCTGGACGACCCGGTCTGGCTCGACTCGGCCCTGGCGAGCCTCAACGTCGCGCTGCTGTCGTCGGTCTGCGCGGTCGTCCTCGGCGTCCTCGCGGCCCTCGCCCTGGTGCGCGGCAGCCTCCCGTTCCGCAACACGATCATGGCGGTGCTGCTGGCGCCGCTGATCGTCCCCTACGTCATCGTCGGCCTGGCGGCCTACATCGCCTTCCTGGAACTCGGGCTCACCCAGACGACGCTCGGCTTCGTCCTGGTCCACACCTGCCTGGCCGTCCCCTACGTCGTGATCAACGTCGTGGCGGGGCTGGTCTCGGTCGACCGGCGCCTGGAGATGGCCGCGATGAGCCTCGGCGCGGGACCGGTCACGACGTTCTTCAAGGTGACCCTCCCGCTCATCCTCCCGAGCGTCCTCGCCGGCGGGCTGTTCGCCTTCTTCATCAGCTGGGACGAGGTCGTCACCGCGATCTTCCTGTCCGGCCCGGAGCTGACGACGCTCCCGGTCCAGATGTGGTCGGGCATCCGGGTCCAGATCGATCCCACCGTCGCGGCCCTCTCGACGCTGGTGCTGGTCGTCATCTTCGGCTCCTTCACCGTCCTCGGCCTGACCCGGCTGGTCCGGCAGGTCGCCCGCCGCCGCACGGCACGCCCCGCAACGAACACAGGTGCATGACATGACCGCAGCCCTAGAGACGACGCCGGCCCCGGCGTCGACCGGCGCCCCGATCTCCATCGGCGCAGTGAGCAAGGAGTACGGCGACAACACCGTGCTGGAGTCCGTCGACCTCGACGTCCGCGCCGGCGAGTTCCTGACCCTGCTCGGCGCGTCCGGCTCCGGCAAGTCGACGCTGCTGAACATCGTCGCCGGCTTCACCCGCCCCACGGCCGGGACCGTCGAGGTGGACGGCCGCGACATCACCTCCCTGCCGCCGCACAGGCGCGGCTTCGGGATGGTGTTCCAGCACTACGCGCTCTTCCCGCACATGTCGGTCGCCGACAACGTCGCGTTCCCCCTCAAGCGGCAGAAGACCGCCAAGGCGGAGATCCGGCGGCGGGTGGCCGAGACCCTCGACCTGGTCGAGCTCGGCCACCTCGGCGGACGGCGCCCGGCCGAGCTGTCGGGCGGCCAGCAGCAGCGCGTCGCCCTCGCGCGGGCCATCGTCTTCCGGCCCCGCGTCCTGCTCATGGACGAGCCCCTCGGCGCCCTCGACAAGCTGCTCCGCGAGCAGCTCCAGCTGGAGATCCGGCGGCTCCACAAGGAGATGGGCATCACCTTCGTCTTCGTCACGCACGACCAGGACGAGGCGCTGACCATGTCCGACCGCATCGCCCTGCTGCGCGACGGGCGCATCGTCCAGCTCGGCACGCCCGAGCAGCTCTACGCCGAGCCGAACAGCCGCTACAGCGCCGAGTTCGTCGGGGCCTCGAACGTCTTCACCGGCACCGTCCGGGGCGGGAGCTTCGTCGACGAGGACAGCGGCCGGAGCTACCGGCTCGACGGGCCCGCGGACGAGGGCGGCGCGTCGCTGATGGTCCGGCCGGAACGTCTCGGCATCGCCCTCGCGGACGCCCCCGTCCCTGACACGATGGACCGTGTCGAGGCGATCGTGGAGGACTGCATCTACCTCGGCAGCAGCCGCACCGTCCAGCTGCGCACGGACGCCGGGCGGCGGCTGGTCGCGAGCACCGAGGTCCCCCGGACCCCGGACGGGGTGGCCCCCGGAGCGCGGGTGAACGCCTACTGGGACGTCCGTGACGCCTGTGTCCTCGACTGATCCGGAAGGAGTGAGCAGCATGGCGAGCATGACGGGCGGCGAGGCACTCGTCGCCGCGCTGGCCGCGCACGGCGCGGACACGGTCTTCGGGATCCCCGGGACGCACAACCTCACGGTCTACGCCGCCATGGCGCGGCACGGGATCCGGCACGTCTCGCCGCGCCACGAGCAGGGCGCGGGCTACGCCGCGGACGGGTACGCGCGGTCGTCCGGACGGCCGGGCGTCTGCCTGACCACGACCGGCCCGGCGATCCTCAACGCGGCGGCGGCCGCCGCGCAGGCCTACTCGGACTCGGTGCCGGTCCTGTTCGTGTCGCCCGGGATGCCGCTGCGCCACCCGGGCCGGGGCAACGGCCTCCTCCACGAGATCAGGGACCAGAGCGCCGCCATGGCGGCCGTGCTCGGCCGGAGCCACCGGGTGACGAGCGTCGAGGAGATCCCGCTCGCCGTGGCCCAGGCGTGGACCGACCTGTCCTCGGGACGCCCCCGCCCGGTCCATCTGGAGATCCCGCTCGACCTGCTCGAAGAGCGGGCGGACGTCACCGTGCCCGGTCCCGTCCCGGCCGCGGCGCGCACTCCCGCGGCGGAGGCGGTCGAGGCGGGTGCGGCGGCGTGCGCCGCCGCGCGGCGGCCGGTGCTCGTCGTCGGCGGGGGAGCGGCGCGGGCCGCCGGCGAGGCGGTCTCCCTGGCGGAGGCGGCCGGCGCCCCGATCGTGTCCACCGCCAACGGCAAGGGCATCGTCCCGGAGGACCACCCGCTCTTCGTCGGCGCCGGGCTCCAGCACCCGTGCGTCCTGGAGCTGATGGACGACAGCGACCTCGTCATCGCGGTGGGCACCGAGTTCGCCCCGTCCGACTGGTGGATCGGGCTGCCCGACCTGTCCGGCAAGGTGCTGCGCGTCGACATCGACCCGGCGCAGATCGTCACCAACGTGATCCCGGCGGTCTCCCTCGTGGGGGACGCCGCGCTCGCGCTCCGTGCCCTGCTGGAGCGGCTCGACGTCCCGGAACCGGCGGACGTTCCGGCGGACGTTCCGGCGTACGGGGCGAAGCGGGCGGCGCGGTGGCGCGGCCTGCACCGGGCGGCCGCGCGCGACGAGGGCGCGCCCTGGCTGCGGATCGTGTCCGCGATCGCGGAGGCGCTGCCCCGCGACGCGATCGTGGCGTCCGACAGCGCGATGGCCTGCTACTACGGCGCGCTGTCGAACCTGCCCCTCTACCGGCCGGGCGCCTTCCTCTACCCGACCGGGGGCGGCACGCTCGGCTTCGGCCTCCCCGCGGGCATCGGCGCCAAGACCGCCCACCCGGACACCGCCGTGCTCGTCCTCCAGGGCGACGGCGGCACGATGTTCACCGTCGCCGAGCTGGCCGGTGCGGCCGAGCTCGGGATCGCGCTGCCCGTCGTCGTCGTCGACAACGGCGGCTACGGCGAGATCCGCAACGAGATGGCGGACCGGGACGAGCCGGTCCACGCCGTGGCCCTCGGCCGGCCCGACTTCCCCGCGCTCGCCCGCTCGCTGGGCTGCCGCGGCGTCCGGGTCGGCGACGCCGCCGAGCTGACGGGCGAGATCAAGGCCGCCCTGGACGCCGACCGGCCCACGCTCATCCACGTCCGCGAGGAGAGCCGCGCGGCGGAGGGGATGGCATGACGAAGCCCGTCGCCGTCTACACCGACGTGGTCGACACGGACCCGGGCCCCGGCGTCGAGCTGCTGGAGCGTGCCGGCTTCGCGGTCCGGTTCGCCCGCACGCCCGCGCCCGAGGACATCGTCGCCGCCGCCGCGGACGCGGACGCGCTGCTGCTCGGCTACGCCGAGGTCGGCCGACCGCTCCTGGACGCGCTTCCCGGCGTGGGCATGGTCGCGACGCAGTCGGTCGGCTACGACATGGTCGACCTCGACGCCTGCCGCGAGCGCGGTGTCTGGGTCGCCAACGTTCCGGGAGCCGCGACCGAGGAGGTCGCGTCCCACGCGCTCGCCATGACGCTCGCCCTCCTGCGCGGGCTGCCCCGGCTGGACCGCGACGTCCGCGCTGGGGTGTGGGACGCGACGCGGCACGGCCTGCGGCGGCTCTCGGAGACGACCGTCGGCGTCGTCGGCCTCGGGCGGATCGGCCGCCGCTACGCCGGCTTCGTCCGCCCGCTCGCCGGCCGCGTCGTCGGGCACGACCCCGTCGCCGCCGCCGTGGACGGCGTCGAGCCGCTGGCGCTCGACGCGTTGCTGGCGTGCAGCGACGTCGTCAGCCTGCACCTGCCCCTGACCGCCGCCACCCGCGGCCTGCTGGACGCCCGGCGGCTCGGCCTGATGCGCGACGGCGCGGCGCTCGTGAACGTGTCGCGCGCGGGCCTGGTCGACCACGGCGCGCTGCTGCGGTGCCTGGACGAGGGCCGCCTGTCGGGCGCCGCCCTCGACGTGCTGCCGCGGGAGCCGCCCGAGCCGGACGACCCGCTCGTCCGCCATCCCCGGGTGCTCGTCACGCCGCACGCCGCGTACCTGTCGGCGGCCAGCACCCTTGACTACGTTCTCGAACAGGCCCGGAACGTCGTCGAGTGGCATGCCCGCGGCCGGCCCGTCTCCGCCGTCCTGGAGGGGCGTCCGAGAGGGCCGGGCGGGCGGCCGCGAGCGGCGCTGGACTGAGCCACGGCCGTCTGACAACCTGACCATCCACAGCACACGAGGTGAGAACGGATGCCACGACCGAGCGTCGTAGCGGAGCGCCGCGACCAGATCCTGCGGGCGGCCTGCGAGGTCGTCAGCGAGCGGGGGTACAAGGCGCTGCGCGTGACCGACGTGGCCAGGCGCGCCAAACTCAGTACCGGCTCCGTCCACTACTACTTCGAGACGAAGCGCGACCTCGTGCACGCCGCGTTCGAGTACAACTTCACCCGTTCGCTGGAGCGCCGCAAGCAGATCCTGGACCGCCATCCCAACGCCAGGGAGCGGCTGCGCGCGTTCGTCGACTCCTACCTCCCGCACGACGAGGAGACCGCGGCCGCCTGGCGCGTCTGGGCCGAGACCTGGGTCGAGGCGCTGCACGACCCCGACCTGCGCGAGCTCAACGAGCGGATCTACGGCGAGTGGCGCAGCGTGATCGCCGAGATCATCCGTGCCGGGCAGACCGAGGGGCTGATCGTCCAGGGGGACCGCGTGCTGCTCGCCAACGCGCTGGTCAGCATGATCGACGGCCTCGCGATCCAGGCCCTCGCCGGGTCCCGGCACATGACGATCGAGCGGATGCGGAGCGTCTGCGACCACCTGCTCGCGACGATGTCCGCCGAGCCCGCCCAGGCCGCCATCGGCTGAGCGGGCCCCGCCCGCCTCCGGACGCCCGCCGCCCGGAGGCCCCCCGCACGGCCCGGCCGTGCGCACCCCCTTGACAGCCTGTTGCGCCCTGCCCCACGATCACACAAACATAACTGACGGGTCAGTTAATTTTCATCGGGAGCCCCTCCATGTCCTACGACCTCACCGACGGGATCGAGCTGAGCGACGAACAGCGCGAGTTCGTCACGCTCGCCCGCGACTTCGCCCGCAACGAGATCCGCCCCCGCTCGCGCGCCGTCGACGAGGCGGACACCGAGGCCCCCATGGACCTGTGGGCCAAGGCCGCCGAGATCGGGCTCGCGGCCTACATGCTGCCCGCCGAGTACGGGGGCGGCGGCGTGACCGACCTCGTGACCCAGTGCCTCGTCCAGCAGGAGCTGTGCCACGGCGACATCGGCATCGCCAACTTCCTCACCTCCGGCTCGTTCTTCGCCGACCCGATCCTGTCCCTCGGCAGCGCCGAGCAGAAGCGCAAGTGGATCACCCCGCTCACCGGCGCCACGCCGCCGGTGACCAGCGTCGCCGTCACCGAGCCCGGCGTGGGGTCCGACGCCGCCGCGCTGCAGACGCGCGCGGTCCGCGACGGCGACCACTACGTCCTCAACGGGTCCAAGACGTGGATCTCGAACGCCCCCCTGTCGCAGTACTTCGTCGTGTTCGCCACCGTCGACCCGGCCCTGCGCTCGCGCGGGGTGACCGCGTTCGTCGTCGAGCGCGACCGCGCGGGCCTCACGGTCGGCGCGCCCATGCGCAAGTACGGCCAGCGCGGCACCCTGAACGCGGAGGTCTTCCTGGAGGACGTCCGCGTCCCGGCCGAGAACCGGCTCGGCGAGGAGGGCAAGGGCTTCTACGGGCTCATGCACACCTTCGACGCGTCGCGGATCCTCATCGGCGCGGCCGCGACGGGCCTGGCCCGCGCGGTCCTGGAGGACGCCGTCCGGTACGCGCGGGAGCGGGTCCAGTTCGGCAAGCCGATCATCGAGCACCAGGCCGTCGCGTTCCGCCTCGCCGACATGGCCGCGCGGACCGACGTCTCCCACCTCGTCACCATGCGGGCGGCGCGGCTGTACGACGCCGGCGCGCCGGTCACCGCGGCCTCGGCGGTCGCGAAGCTGACCGCGTCGGAGAACGCGACGTGGGTGGCCGACGCCGGGCTGATGACGCACGGCGGCTGGGGCTACTCGCGGGAGTTCATGGTCGAGAAGTGGCTGCGGGACGCCAAGCTGGAGGAGTTGGAGGAGGGCACCTCCGACATCCAGCGCCTCATCATCTCGCGTGCCGTGGCCGGGCGATGAGCGGCTCCCTGTCGGTCTTCTCCGACCCGAAGTCCGTCGCCGTCGTCGGCGCCTCGCCCGACCCCGCCAAGTGGGGCCACTGGATCGCCCGCGGCGCCCTGCGCGGCGCCCACCGGCGCGACGTCCACCTCGTCAACGCCAGGGGCGCCGCCATCGAGGGCGTCCGGTCGGCCCGGTCGCTCGGCGAGCTGCCGTCCGTGCCGGAGCTGGTCGTCCTGACCACCCCGGCGCGGACGATCCCCGCCGTCGTGGACGAGGCGCTCGCCCTGGGCGTCAAGGGGTTCCTCGGGATCACCGCCCACATCGACCTCGCCAACGGCGAGCCCGGCCTGGAGCGCCGGCTCGCCGACCGGATCCGCCGGGCCGGCGCCCGGATCGTCGGGCCGAACTGCCTCGGCCTGTACGACGCGGATGCCGAGCTGGAGCTCGCCTGGGGCACGTTCGTCCCGGGCGGCATCGCGATCGTGTCGCAGTCCGGGCAGCTCGGCCTGGAGATCGCCGGGCTCGCGGCCCACGCGGGCCTCGGCGTCTCCCGGTTCGTCTCGGTCGGCAACCAGGTCGACGTCACCGCCGCCGACCTGCTCGCCGACCTCGTGGCGCACGAGGCGACCCGGACCGTCGTCCTCTACCTGGAGAGCTTCGGCGCGGGACGCGACCTCGTGGACGTCATGGCCCGGCTCCGCGCCGCGGGCAAGCGGGTCATCGTCCTCACGGTGGGCGCCAGCGACGCGAGCCGGGCCGCGGCCCGGTCGCACACCGGCGCGCTGACCGCCTCGACCGACGTCGTCGCGGCGGCCTGCCGGGCGGCCGGAGCCGTCCTCGTGGAGACCCCCGCGCAGGCGATCGACCTCGCGCACCTGCTGGCCGGCGGCCCGCTGCCCGCCGGGGACCGCGTCGCGATCGTCAGCGACAGCGGCGGCCAGGGCGCGATCGCCGCGGACGTGATGGCCCGCAACCGCCTCAGTGTGGCGCCGCTCTCGGACGGGACGCGGGACGCCGTCGCCGCCCTGCTCCCCGAGGGCGCCGGGGCGGCCAACCCCGTCGACCTCGCCGGCGCGGGCGAGCAGGACCTCGACACCTACGCCCGCGTCGTCGACGTGCTCCTGCGCAGCGGCGAGGTGGACGCGGTCGTCCTGTCGGGGTACTTCGGCTGCTACGGCGCCGACACCCCGACGCTCGTCGAGCGGGAGCTGGAGGTGGCCGCGTCGCTCGGGCTGTCGGCCGCCGAGCACGGCCGCCCGGTGCTCGCGCACAGCATGAGCCGCGACTCGGAGGCGGTGCGGGAGCTGCGCGCCCGCTCCGTCCCCGCGCTGTTCACCATCGACGCGGTGGCGCGGTCGCTCGGGCTCGCGGTCGAACTCGGCCGCTCCGGACCGCCGGGGGACGCCGCGCGGCGCGCCGCGCCCGCCGCGCCGTCCGGCGAGGCCGGCGAGGCGCTGCCCTACCTCGCGGGCCGCGACCTCCTCGCCGGCGCGGGCCTGCGCTACCCCCGCGCGGTCGCGGTCCGGACCCCGCAGGACGCCGCCGCGGCGGCGCGGAGCATGCCGGGGCCCTTCGTCCTCAAGGCCGGCTGGCTGGAGCACAAGACGGAGGTCGGCGGCGTGGCGGTCGGCCTGCCGGACCCGGACGCCGCGCGCGCCGCCCTCACCGACATGGCCGCCCGGCTGGGAGAGGGCGACTACGTCCTGGAGGAGATGGACGCCCGCGCCGACGTCGTCGAACTCATCGTCGGCGCCCGCCGGGACGACGCCTTCGGACCCGTCGTCCTCGTCGGGATCGGCGGGGTCCAGGCCGAGGTGTACCGGGACGTCGCGCTCGCGCTCGCGCCCGTCGGCGCGGCCGAGGCCCGCCGCCTCGTCGCGTCGCTCGCCGGGCTGCCCCTGCTCACCGGGTTCCGCGGCCGCCCGGCCGCCGACCTCGACGCGGTCGCCGAGAGCGTCGCGGCCGTGTCCCGGCTCATCGCGGACGACCCCCGCGTCGCCGAATGCGAGGTCAACCCGCTGCGCGCCGGGCCCGAGGGCGCGATCGCCGTCGACGCCCTCGTCCTCGCCGCCGCGCCGGCCCCGCCCCCGCCCACCGACCAGTGAGGGAAACCATGATCGAGAAGTCACCGCTCGCCGAGTTCGCCGGGCAGGTCGCCGTCGTCACGGGCGGCGGTTCGGGCATCGGGCGCGCCATCGCCGTCCGCTACGCCGCCGGGGGCGGGACCGTCGTCGTCATCGGCCGGCGGGCCGAGCCGCTGGCGGAGACCGCCCGCATCGCCGAGGGCCTCGGCGCCGAGGCCGCGGTCGTGACCTGCGACGTGCGCGACGCCGACGCGCTCACGGCCGCGATCGACGGCGTCGCGGCCGAGCACGGCCGCATCGACGCGATGGTGAACAACGCGGCGGGCAACTTCGTGTGCCCGGCCGAGGACCTCTCGCCCGGGGGCTGGCGCGCCGTGGTCGACATCGTCCTCAACGGCACGTTCTACGGCACCCGCGCCGCGGGCCGCCACATGCTCGCCGCGGGCCGGGGCGCGATCCTGAACGTCATCGCCAGCTACGCCTGGCACGGGCATCCCGGGACCGTCCACAGCGCGGCGGCGAAGGGCGGCGTCCTCGCGATGACGCGCACCCTCGCCTCCGAGTGGGGCGGACGCGGAGTGCGGGTCAACTGCATCTCCCCGGGCCCCACCGAGACCGAGGGCGCCGGCGCCGCGCTGTGGCCCACCGAGGAGGACCGCCGCCGCGTGCTCGGCAGCGTCCCCGCGAACCGGTTCACCACGCCGGAGGAGGTGGCCGAGTCGGCGGCGTTCCTGCTCGACCCCCGGCGCGCCGCCTACATCACCGGCGACGTCCTGTCCGTGGACGGCGGCCAGTGGCTCGGCAAGGCCGTCTACTCCGACTCCTCGGCACGCGCGTGAGCGCCCGGCGGGCCGGCCGCCGTCCCGAATGGGACCGGTCGGCGGTGTACGTCGGCGGCCGGTGGCGCGCGACGGCGCACGGCCGGACCATCGAGGTCGAGAACCCGGCGACCGAAGCGGTGACCGGGACCGCCGCCGACGCCGGAGCCGAGGACGCCGCGGCCGCCGTGTCCGCCGCGGCGGCGGCCTTCCCGTCGTGGTCGGCCATGCCGCCGCACGAGCGGCTGGCCGTGCTCGGACGCGTCCACACCGCCCTCGAACACCGGCGCGACCTGCTCGTGGAGACGACCGTCGCCGAACTCGGCGCGCCCCTCCGCGTGGCCCGGGAGGCGCACATCGACACGGGGCTGGACGTCCTGCGCGCCTACCTCGACGCCGCCGGGGACCTCGCCTGGGAGGAGCGCGTCGGGAACTCGCTCGTCCTGCGCGAGGGCATCGGCGTGGCCGCCTGCGTCACCCCGTGGAACTACCCCTTCTACCAGGTCCTCGCCAAGATCGGCGGTGCCCTCGCCGCCGGCGCCGCCGTCGTGCTCAAACCGGCCGAGCTGACGCCGCTGTCGGCGTACCTGCTCACCGACGCGATCGACGAGGCGGGCGTCCCGCCGGGCGTCTTCAACCTGGTCCCCGGGCCGGGGCGGGTCGTCGGGGAGGCCCTCGCGGGCCACCCGGACGTGGACGCGATCTCCTTCACCGGCTCCACCCGGGTCGGCGCCCGCGTCGCGGCCGTCGCCGCCGCGGGGATCAAGCGCGTCAGCCTCGAACTGGGCGGCAAGTCCGCGAGCGTCGTCCTCCCCGGGGCCGACCTCGAAACGGCCGTGCGCGCGTCCGTCGACGCGGCCATGCTCAACTCCGGGCAGACCTGCACGGCCTGGACCCGGCTCCTCGTACCGCGCGCGGACCTCGAACCGGCGCTGCGCCTCGCCGCCGCGCACGCCGACGCGCTGATCGTGGGCGATCCGGCCCGCTCCGAGACCGACCTCGGGCCGGTCGCGTCGGCGCCGCAGCGGCGGACCGTCACGGGCTTCGTCGAGCGGGCCGGGGCCGCCGGCGCACGGATCGTCACCGGGGGAGCGGAGCGCCCGGCGGGACTGCCGCGCGGCCACTACGTGCGCCCGACCGTCGTCACCGATGTCGCGGCCGACGCGGAGATCGTCCAGGAGGAGGTGTTCGGGCCCGTCCTGACCGTCCAGCCCTATGACGGCGTCGAGGAGGCGGTCGCGCTCGCCAACGGCACGCCCTACGGGCTGGCCGGCGCCGTGTGGGGGCCGGACCGGGACGCGGCGGTCGCCGTCGCCCGCCGCCTGCGCACCGGCCAGGTCGACGTCAACGGCGGCGCCTTCAACCCGGCCGCGCCCTTCGGCGGCTACGGGCGCTCCGGGAACGGCCGCGAACTGGGCCGCTGGGGGATCGAGGAGTTCCTGGAGACCAAGGCGCTGCAGCTGTGACCGCCCGTGTCCGCCCGGCGTGACGCCCGCCTGGCGCTCGCGGCCGGTGTGCTCGTGGCCGTCACCGCGGTGTGGGGCTCGACCTTCCCCGTCTCCAAGGACCTGCTCA
Organism: Actinomadura sp. NAK00032; assembly: GCF_013364275.1. Classification (NCBI taxonomy): domain Bacteria; kingdom Bacillati; phylum Actinomycetota; class Actinomycetes; order Streptosporangiales; family Thermomonosporaceae; genus Actinomadura; species Actinomadura sp. NAK00032. The sequence continues at coordinate 3,699,048 of NZ_CP054932.1, forward strand.
CCCGGCTGCCGGTCCCGGACTTCCTGGCGCTCCGGTTCCTCACGGCCGCGCTCGTCGTCGGGCTCGTGCGCCCGGCGGCGGTCCTGCGCGCGGGATGGCGCGTGGCCGGCGTGGGCGCCGGGCTCGGGCTCGCGTACTTCTCGGGCCAGTACCTCCAGTTCGTGGGGCTCCAGCACACCGCGCCGACCGTGTCGGCCTTCGTGGTGTCCATGTACGTGGTGTTCACGCCGCTACTGGCCTGCGTGTTCGCGCGCAAGCCGCCGTCCGTCCGGGTGAGCGCCGCGACGCTCCTCGCCACGGGAGGCGTCGCGGCCATGTCCCTGCGGGGGTTCTCCCTCGGCTGGGGCGAGATGCTCACGCTCTTCGCGGCCTTGCTGTACGCGGTCCACATCCTCGCCCTCGGACGCTGGTCGCAGGCGCGGACCGCCTACGCGCTCGCCGTCGTGCAACTGGGGACCATGGGACTCGCCTTCCTCGCCGTCGCGTCCGTCGACGGGGTGCAGCCGCCGGCGACCCGCGACGTCCCGGCCTTCCTCTACCTGGCGATCGTCGCCGGAGGCATCGCACTGCTCGGGCAGACCTGGGCCCAAGCCCACCTCCCGGCATCGACGGTCTCGATCACCATGGTCCTGGAGCCGGTGTGGGCGGCCGTCATCGGCCTGAGCGTCTTCGGTGAGCGCCTCGACGCGCGGATCGTCCTCGGCGGGATGCTCATCCTCACCGCACTGGTCGTGACCAACGCGCGCGGCTCCGGCGGCGCCCGGTGGCGCGGGCGGCGAAGACGCCCGGCTGACGGCCGGTGCGCGACCGCCGCGGATCCTCCAGCGAATACCCAGATCGGTGCCGGGTAGCAGCCGCCTGGGAGGGATGAACCATGACCGCTGCCACCGGCCGGGCCGGCGCCGACGCCAGGCCGGCCAGTCTGCAGTTGCCCGGTATCGCGCTGGGGATCGGCCTCGGCGGCTTCGTCGACGGGATCCTGCTGCACCAGCTCCTGCAGTGGCACCACATGCTCAGCAGCACCGACACCGCCCGGATCGGGGTGAAGTACTACGACCCGCACACGGTCTCCGGGCTGGAGATGAACACGGTGTGGGACGGCCTGTTCCATGTGCTGTGCTGGCTGGCAGTGCTGGCCGGGCTGTCCATCTTGTACTCCCGGGTCACCCATCGGCGCCGCCGGGTGTGGACCTCCCAGGTGCTGTGGGGATGGGTGCTGGTCGGCTGGGGGCTGTTCAACGTCGTCGAAGGCGTCGTCGACCACCAGATCCTCGGCATCCACCACGTGCGCGGCGGCCCGCACCAGATCTGGTGGGACGTCGGCTTCCTTCTCCTGGGCGCCGTGCTGGTGGCCGCCGGATGGCTCGTGCAGCGCACCGGAACCCCGTTCGACCCTGAGCCCGATGCCTCCTTCCGGCCGTGGAGCGCTTGATGCACCATCCCCCGGGGCCGGCCCACGACGGCGGGGGATGGGGTACCGTCCTCGCCGTGGCGGGCGTGGCCGCCCTAGCGGTCGCCTACCTGCTGCTGGCGCACCGCGGATCCGGCAGGGCCCGTCCTCGGGACCGGTGGCGCACGGCGATGTTCCTGACCGGATGCGCCCTGTTGGCGGTGGCGCTGCTACCGCCGATCGCGCCACTGGCGCATGAGGACTTCCGCGGCCACATGCTCCAGCACATGCTGCTGGGAATGTACGCGCCGCTGGCCCTGGTCCTGGGCGCTCCGCTCACCGTGCTCCTGCGCGCACTGCCCACCGACCGGGCCCGGGAGCTGACCGGCGCACTGCGCAGCAGGCCGATGGCGTTCTTGGCTCATCCCATCGTCGCGCTGACGCTCAGTACCGGCAGCCTGGCCGTGCTGTACTTCACCCCGCTGTACGACGCCACGACCACCCGTCCGGCCCTGCACTGGCTGATGCACGCGCACTTCGTGCTCTCGGGGTTCCTGTTCGCCTGGGTCATCGCCGGGCCCGATCCCGCGCCTTCACGGCCCCGGGTCAACGCTCGGCTGCTCGTCCTCGGCGCGGCCATCGCCCTGCACGCCGTCATCGCCCAGCTGATGTACGGCGGGTTCCTCACCGACGTGGACGCCCCCATCGCCGAAGTCCGCGGCGGCGCGGAGATCATGTACTACGGCGGAGACATCGCCGAGCTCCTGCTCGCCGCCGCCCTCGTCGCCACCTGGCGCCCCGCCCGCCGCACCGCCCCCGTCCGGCGGCGCCCATCGCCCGCTCCCGCGCCGGCCGCCGCGGTGCCGCGGCTCAGGCCCGAGTGGGGTGCCATTCGAACATCGGGATGGTGGCGTCGTCGGTGAGGCGGCCGTCCTGGTAGGCGCCTTGATGACGCGCCACGTGTCCCCGTCCGGCTCACACCGGTCAGCCGGCGGGCGTCCAGGACGGTGACGTGCAGCTCCCCGCAGATCAGCCCCTCCCTTTTTGTATCATTCAGGCATGATGTCAGTTCAGGCTGATGTGTTGAGGCTGCTGGCCGACCCGCTGCGTGCTCAGATCGTGTCGCTGCTGGCCGTCGAGGCGTTGTGCAACTGCCACCTCGTTGAGGAGACCGGCGCCAAGCAGACCAATATCTCCAACCACCTGCGGGCGCTGCGCCAAGCCGGGCTCGTGGACACCGAGCCCTGCGGACGGTTCACCTACTACCGGCTGCGCCCCGAGGCGCTGGAGCACCTGGCTTCCGAACTCGGCGAGTTGGCAGCCGCCGCCCGCGAGGCCCAGGCTCACCAGCGGAAGAGGCCGTGCACGTGACCAGCACGCAGGACACCGGCGCCGCCACGCGCCCGCAGGAGGCCGGGGTTGTCGCCGGGCTGTCGACCCTCGACCGGTTCCTGCCGGTGTGGATCATCGCGGCGATGGTGCTCGGCCTCGGGCTGGGACGCGCCGTTCCCGGACTGGACGACGCGCTGGCCCGGGTCGAGGCCGGCGGGATCTCGCTGCCGATCGCGCTCGGCCTGCTGGTGATGATGTACCCGGTGCTGGCCAAGGTCCGCTACGACCGGCTCGACACCGTCACCGGCGACCGCCGCCTCATGGCGGCCTCGCTGCTGCTGAACTGGGTGATCGGCCCGGCGGTGATGTTCGCGCTGGCCTGGATCCTCCTGCCGGACCTGCCCGAGTACCGCACCGGCCTGATCATCGTCGGGCTGGCCCGGTGCATCGCGATGGTCATCATCTGGAACGACCTGGCCTGCGGCGACCGCGAGGCCGCCGCCGTCCTGGTCGCGCTCAACTCCGTCTTCCAGGTCGTCGCGTTCGGCGCGCTCGGCTGGTTCTACCTGCAGGTCCTGCCCGGTTGGCTGGGCCTGGCGACCGACGAAGTCGACTTCTCCGTCGGCAAGATCGTGGTGAACGTGCTGGTGTTCCTGGGCATCCCGCTGGCGGCCGGCTACCTGACCCGCCGCCTGGGGGAGGGCGCCCGCGGCCGCGCCTGGTACGAGGAGCGGTTCCTGCCCCGGATCGGCCCCGTCGCGCTGTACGGGCTGCTGTTCACCATCGTCATCCTGTTCGCCCTGCAAGGCGACGCCATCACCGGCCGGCCCGGCGACGTCGCCCGTATCGCGCTGCCGCTGCTGGCCTACTTCGCGCTCATGTGGGGCGGGTCCTTCGCCCTCGGCCGCGCCGTCCGGCTGCCCTACCCGCGCACGGCGACGCTCGCCTTCACCGCCGCCGGCAACAACTTCGAACTGGCCATCGCCGTCGCCATCGGCACCTTCGGCGTCACCTCCGGGCAGGCCCTGTCGGGCGTGGTCGGGCCGCTGATCGAGGTCCCGGTCCTGGTCGGGCTGGTGTACGTGTCGCTGTGGCTGCGGAACCGGTTCCCGTCGACGGGCGGTGGCAACGGCGTGCTCGCCGCCGGCGACCGTCCCGGCATCCAACGGTGAAGGAACAGTGATGTCCGTTCCGGCTCGCTCTGCCAAGCCCAGTGTCCTGTTCGTCTGCGTGCACAACGCGGGGCGCTCCCAGATGGCCGCCGCCTACCTCACCCACCTGGCGGGTGACCGGATCGAGGTGCGCTCCGCCGGGTCCGCGCCCGCCGACCAGGTCAACCCGGCGGTGGTCGAGGCGATGGCGGAGGAGGGCATCGACATCTCCGCCGAGGTCCCCAAGGTCCTCACCGTCGGCGCCGTCCAAGGTTCCGATGTGGTCATCACCATGGGATGCGGTGACACCTGCCCGGTCTTCCCCGGCAAGCGCTACCTGGACTGGACCCTCGACGACCCCGCGGGGCAGGGCGTCGACGCCGTCCGCCCGATCCGCGACGAGATCCGCCGGCGCGTCGAGGGCCTGGTCGGCGAGCTGTCCTCGAAGAGGTGACGGGCCGGAGCCGGGCGCCCAGTACGGGGTCAGCCGCCGGGTGGGCAGCAGGTGCGCAGGTAGTCGCGGAGTTCGGCGAGTGACCGGTCGACCGCGGCGGAGTCGATGCGGTAGAAGACCTGCTTGCCGTCCCTGCGCGAGGTGAGGAGGCCGCCTCGGCGCAGCAGCGCGAGTTGCTGGGAGGCGTTGGACTGGCCGACCCCGAGCCGCTCGGCGACCGTGCCGACGGTGAGTTCGATACCGCCGGCGAAGAGTTCGAGCATCTGCTGCCGCTGCTCGCTGGCCAGTGCCTTGAGGAACTCGCGTGCTCCGGCACCGAGCTGAGCGGCCGGCGCCGCCCCGCATCCGCCCGGTGCCCCGGCCGTCCGCTCGACCATCGCTGCCGACTCCTCCCGACGCTGTGCCCTCCACCCTATGCCGCATATCAACACTTCATTATTTTATGAAATGTTGATATGTTCGCGCTCATGCCCACCACCGCATCGTTGGTCATCATCGGCGGCGGCCAGGCCGGTCTGGCCACCGCCCGCATCGCCCGGTCCCTGGGCTTGGCGCCCATCGTCCTGGAGGCGGCCGGCCAGACGGCCGGGTCCTGGCCGCACTACTACGACAGCCTCACCCTCTTCTCCCCGGCCCGGCGCAGCGCCCTGCCCGGAGCGGAGTTCCCCGGCGATCCGGACGGCTACCCCTCGCGGGACGAGGTCGTGGCCTACCTGACCGACTACGCCGCCCATCTGGACGCCGACATCCGCACCGGTCACCGGGTCACTGAGGTCATGGTTGCAGGGGATGGCGCACGAGCCGGGTTCGAGATCGTCACGGCGGGCGGCGACGTCTTCGCCGCGCCGCTGGTGATCGCCGCGACGGGCGGATTCGCCCGCCCCCACCGCCCGGACCTGCCGGGACTGGACGGCTTCCCCGGCACGGTGCTGCACTCGTCCGACTACCGCCGTCCCGGACCGTTCACCGGCCGGCGCGTCGTGGTCGTGGGAGGCGGGAACTCGGCCGTGCAGATCGCGATCGAGTTGGCCGCCGTCGCCGACGTCACGCTGGCGACCCGGCACCCGCTCCGCTTCATGGCCCAGCGCGTGCTGGGCGTCGACATGCACATCTGGTTGCAGCGCACCGGGCTGGACGCCGCAGGGTGGGCGCGCCCGCTGCTGACCGGCGGCAAGGGCACCCCGGTGTTCGACACCGGCACCTACCGCGATGCCATCGCCACCGGCCACCCCGACCGCCGCCCGATGTTCACCCGCCTGGAGGCGGACCAGGTCCTCTGGAGCGACGGGACCCGCGAGCACGTCGACGTGGTGCTGCTGGCCACCGGGTTCCGGCCGGGCGTGGAGTATCTCGCCGCGCTGGGCGCGCTCGACGGCGACGGGCGGCCCCGCCACCGCGGCGGTGTCTCGGCCACCCATCCGGGCCTGGGATTCGTGGGGCTGGAATGGCAGCGCTCGTTCGCCTCGGCCACCCTGCGCGGAGTCGCCGCCGACGCCCGGCACGTCCTCACCCGGCTGCGCAAGCAGACCCGCACCCCCAGCGGCGCGCTGACATCGACTTGATGACCGCCCCGGAGCGGGACGGCGTGGGAATCAGGCCGGGACCAGGGCCGGCAGGGCGAACAGGCCCGACAGGCGGGTCAGTCTGTCCGGCACCACCCGGTAGTACACCCACGTGCCGCGCCGCTCGCCCTCGATCAGCCCGGTCTGGCGCAGCACCTTCAGGTGGTGGGAGATCGTCGGCGCGGTGAGGTCGAACGCGCCCGTCAGGTCGCACACGCACGCCTCGCCCCCGTCCACCGAGGCGATCATGTTCAGCAGGCGCAACCGCACCGGGTCGGACAGCGCCTTGAACACCCTGGCCAGCTCGGCGGCCTCCGCATCGCTCAACGCCGGACCGCTCAATGGCGCGCAGCAAACAGGGTCGGTCACGTCCTCAAGCTCCAGCATCTTAGACATGCATCTAATTTGACATCCATCTATCCAGTGATGCAAACTGGCGCCTGCTTAGACAAGCATCTAAACAAGGAGTCGGGTGACGACCGCCGTCTACCGCGCCCGCTTCTGACCACCCGCCTCGGCGCCCGACACCCATGACCGAACCGACAAAGGAGTCAGCGTGAACGACGAGACCGGACGACCGGAGCCGGCAGCCTCCCCGGACGCGCCCGCCAGCGCAAGCAGCTGCTGCGGTGTCAGCGCGTGCTGCACCGACGCCGAACAGGCCGTGGACCCCGGTGCCACCGTCCAGCAGGCCAAGACCGCTGCCGGCTGCGGCTGCGTCGAGCAGGGGCCGCTCGACGGGCTGCCGGTCGTGGTGATCGGCGCCGGACCGGTCGGGCTGGCCGCCGCCGCCCACCTGGCCGAGCGCGATCAGGACTTCCTCGTGATCGAGGCCGGGGGAGAGGTGGGCGCGGCGATCTCGGAGTGGGGACACGTCCGGCTGTTCTCGCCGTGGCGGTACGACACCGACGCCGCCGCGCGGCGGCTTCTGGAACCGACCGGGTGGCGGCTGCCCGACCCCGAGGCGCTGCCGACCGGCGCCGAGCTCGTCCGCGACTACCTGGCGCCGCTCGCCAAGGTTCCCGCGCTGGCCGGACGGATCCGCACCGGCACCCGCGTGGTGGCCGTGACCCGCCAGGGCGTGGACGTGACCCGCACCGTCGGCCGCGAGGAGCGTCCACTGCTGGTCCGCGCCGTGGGCCCGGACGGAGCCGTGGACGACATCGCCGCCCGCGCGGTCATCGACGCGTCCGGCACCTGGGGCCGCGGCAACCCGCTGGGCCACTCCGGCCTGCCCGCGCCCGGCGAGGACCAGGCAGCCGCCCACATCACCGGCCCGCTGCCGGACGTGCTGGGCCGCGACCGGTCCCGCTTCGCGGGCCGCCGCACCCTGGTAATCGGGATGGGGCACTCGGCCGCCAACACCCTCCTCGCCCTGGCCGAACTCGCCAAGAACGAGCCCGGCACCCGCGTCACCTGGGCCGTGCGCGGCGCGTCGGTCGCCCGGCTCTACGGCGGCGGCGACGCAGACGGCCTCCCCGCGCGCGGCGCGCTCGGCACCCGCCTGAAGGCCGCCGTGAACAACGGCGAGATCGACCTGGTCCGCGGCTTCACCATCACCGGCGTCGCCACAACGGACGATGAAGCCGCAGCCGTCCAGGTCAACGGCCAGACCCCGGACGGCCCGCGCGTCCTGGCGGCCGACATCGTGGTCGCCGCGACGGGGTTCCGGCCCGACCTGGACATGCTGCGCGAAGTGCGGGTCGAACTCGACCCCGCCACCGAGGCACCGGTCAGGCTCGCCCCGCTGATCGACCCCAACTTCCACAGCTGCGGGACCGTCCCGCCGCACGGGGAACGCGACCTCGCCCACCCCGAGCCCGGCTTCTACCTGGCCGGGATGAAGAGCTACGGCCGCGCCCCCACCTTCCTGATGGCCACCGGGTACGAGCAGGTCCGCTCCATCGCCGCCGCGCTCGCCGGCGACCGCGAAGCCGCCGACACCGTCCACCTCGACCTCCCCGAGACCGGCGTGTGCTCCACCAGCCTGGTCACCGACGACCTGCTGCCGGGCGCCGCCAACCAGAGCGCCGGCCAGTCCGTGCCTGGTGGCGGGTCATGCTGCGGCCCCACGGCCCCCGAGCCGGTCAGCATCGGTATCGGCGCACCCGCCGGACTGGGTTTCGCGACCGGGCGCGTGCACGGCCACTCCGGCGAGGCCGAACACAGTGATGCCTGACGGGGCGACGACCTGATGAGCCGTGGCACCCCCGGCGCGGTGTCCCGTGTCCCGCTGGTCGCCCTCTGCGTGACCGAGATCACCAGCTGGGGTGTGCTCTACTACGCCTTCCCCGTCCTCGTACAGGACATCACCCGCGACACCGGCTGGTCCACCGCGGCCATCACGGCCGCCTTCTCCGCCTCGCTCATCGTTGCCGCGCTGGCCGGCGTCCCGGTCGGCCGTGCGCTGGACCGGCACGGCCCCCGCGTCCTGATGACCGGCGGCTCGGCGCTCGCCGTGCTCGCCGTCCTGGCCGTGGCCACCGCACCCACCCTGTGGGCGTTCACCGGAGCCTGGCTGCTGGCCGGCGCCGCGATGTCCGCCGTGCTGTACCAGCCCGCCTTCGCCGCCCTCACCCGCTACCACGCGCCGCACCACCTCGGCGCCCTGACCACCCTCACGCTGGTCGCGGGCCTGGCCAGCACGGTGTTCGCGCCGCTCACCGACACGCTGTCGGCCCACCTGACCTGGCGCGGCGCCTACCTGGCGCTGGCCGTGGTACTGGCGGTCGTGACCGTCCCGCTGCACCTGCTCGCCCTGCGCCGGCCCTGGCCCCCGCCACCCCAGGCCGAACCGGACAAGCCAAGCCGCCCGAACGACCGGACCGGGGCCGGGGCGCCGGCCACCGTGCGCAGCAGGCCGTTCCTCCTGCTGGCCGCCGCGCTCACCCTGTCGGCGTTCGCGATGTACGCGGTGATGATCAACCTCATCCCGCTGCTCACCTCCCGCGGTGCCTCCAGCGGCACCGCCGCCTGGGCGCTCGGCCTCGGCGGGATCGGCCAGGTCACCGGACGCCTCGGCTACGGCGGCCTGGTCCGGCGCACCAGCGTCCGCGCACGGACCGTCTGGATCCTCGCGCTGTCGGCCGCCACCACCGCGACCCTCGCCGCCATCCCCGGACCCGTGACACTGCTCATCGCAGCCGCCTTCCTCGCCGGCACGACCCGCGGCATCGCCACCCTGCTCCAGGCGACCGCCGTCTCCGACCGCTGGGGCACCGCGTCCTACGGCGCCCTGTCGGGCATCCTCGCCGCTCCCATCACCACCGCCACGGCCGTGGCGCCCTTCGCCGGAGCCGCCATCGCCGCCGGACTCGGCGGCTACCCCCGCATGTTCCTGGTGCTGGCCATCGTCGCCGCCCTGGCGGCGGCACTCGGCGCCGGTACGGCACCGTCACACCGCCCATCGCCCGCGACGCCGACAGGGCGCACTCCCGCTCCGCGCCCGGTACCGCGCGAGAGCGAGGAGTGACCCGTTGTACACGTGGCCTTCAGCCGCGGTACGTCTCCAGAAGGCGGAGCCAGATCTCGCTGATCGTGGGGTAGGCGGGGACGGCGTGCCAGAGGCGGGAGAGGGGGACCTCGGCGGTGACGGCGATGGTGGCCGAGTGGAGGAGTTCGGCCACGCCCGCGCCGACGAAGGTGACGCCGAGGAGGATCTCGCGGTCCAGGTCGACCACCGCGCGGGCGCGTCCCCGGTAGCCGTCGGCGTACAGGGCGGCGCCGGCCACGTCGCCGATGGCGTAGTCGACCGCCCGCACCCGGTGTCCCGCGCGGGTCGCCTCCTCCAGGGTGAGCCCGACGGCCGCCGCCTCGGGATCGGTGAAGACGACCTGCGGCACCGCCCGCTCGTCCGCGGTCGCCACGCTGCGTCCCCACTCGGCGGTGTCGAGCGTCCGCCCGGCGGCGCGGTCGGCGATCACGGCACCGAAGATCCGGCCCTGGTACTTGCCCTGGTGGGTCAGCAGCGCCCGTCCGTTGACGTCCCCGGCCGCGTAGAGCCACTCGCCGGGGACCCCGGCCGCCAGCCCGGTGGAGTCGACCTCGATCGGGCGGCCGCCGGCCAGCCCGACCGTCTCCAGGCCGAGGCCGGCCGTGGCCGGCGTCCGTCCGGTGGCGAACAGGACCTCCTCCGCCGTGACCGTCTCGCCGCCGTCCAAGGTGAGGGTCACCGGCCCGTCGCGGCGGACACCGGTGACGGACGCGCCGAAGCGCACATCGACCCCGGCCGCGCGCAGCCCCTCGGCCACCAGTTCCCCCGCGAACGGCTCCATCCGCGCCAGCAGCCGTGAGCCGCGCACCAGCTGCACCACTTCGCTGCCGAGCGCCCGCCAGGCCGCGGCCATCTCGCACGCCACCACGCCGCCGCCGACCACGGCGAGCCGCGCCGGCACCCGCGCCGCCGAGGTCGCCTCGCGGCTGGTCCAGGGGCGGGCCTGGGCCAGGCCCGCCAGATCGGGCAGCGCCGCGCGGGTGCCCGTGCACACCGCGACGGCGTGCCGGGCCGTCAGCACCCGCCGCCCGCCGTCCGGGGTGTCCACGGCGACGCGCTTGACCCCGTCCAGCCGCCCGCGGCCGCGCACCAGCACGAGCCCGGCCCCCTCCAGCCAGCCGACCTGCCCGTCGTCCTTCCAGTGGGAGGCGAACTCGTCCCGGCGGGCGAGGACGGCCGCCGGCTCCAGGGGCCCGCCGGCCGCCTCGCGGGCGCCGGGCAGTCGCCGGGCGTCCGCCAGCGCGGCGGCCGGACGCAGCAGTGCCTTGCTGGGCATGCACGCCCAGTACGAGCACTCCCCGCCGACCAGCTCGCTCTCGACGATCGCCACGCTCAGCCCGCCGGCGTGCGCCCGTTCGGCCAGGTTCTCCCCGGTCGGCCCGGCTCCCACCACAACGACGTCGAACTCGTCCATGACCCCTGCCTCACGCTCTGAGCCGTCTCGACGCACCTGCGCCGTCCGGTCGCGGTTCCGCGCCGACACATCGGTCTACCGGACGTCGTCGATCTGGGCTACGGTTCCCAAAGATCATTTACGTTAGGGGATGATGATGAAGCCGCGCTCCGCGGTAGGTGCCGCCCTCGTCGGAGGCGTCGTCGCCACCGGTGTCCTCTCCGCGGTGTCCGCCGCCCCCGCCGCCGCCGCGAGCGCGTGCGGCTCCGGCTACAACCTGCTCCACTCGTACCACATCACCCCCAACTCCAACGGCAGCGGCACCGCCTACGGCTACCTCGACGTCTACTACAGCCCGACGACGCGCAAGAACTGCGCGATCGCGCGGTCGGGCGGCTTCACCTACGGCAAGCTCCAGGGCGCCTGGGTGCTGATCGGCAAGTGGCGCGGCGGCGGGGAGGATGACGACGGCTGGGGCAGCACCTACAAGTACTACGCCGGACCGGTGTACACCTACGCCCCCAACGAGTGCATCTGGGCGCAGGGCATGGTGAGGTACAACAACACGTACTACAAGCGCAGCACCGGCGCGATCGCCTGCAACTGACCGGTTCCCCACGACACGGCACGCGGGCCCCTTCGTCGAAAGCGGTGGCTGCGCAGGGCGGCGACCCGCGATGACGATCGCTTCCGCGGCGACGTCGTGCGGCTCGTGCAGACTCGCGGCGCTGCCGGGGACCGCCGAGCGGTCACCGGACGCGAGGGCGGCCCGATCCGGAGGGCGACGGGAAACCGGATGCGGGCCACCTCGCGAAGCGTCCTGGATGCGCTGCTGCCCGTTATTCGGTGTGCAGGTCCAGGGCGGCCCGGACGATCGAGTCGGTGTCGATGCCGTGGTGGCGGTAGACGTCGTCGATCGAGCCGGACTGCCCGAATCCGGTGACGCCGAGGGTGGCGCAGGGGACGTTGTTGACCCCGGCGAGGAAGGCCAGCGTGTGGGGATGGCCGTCCAGGACGGTGACCAGCGGCGTGGCGCGGGCGGCCGGGAACGCCTGGTCCAGGATCCAGTTCGGCCCGTCGTCGTGCCCCTGGCGGGAGCGGACGGCCTGGAAGAGCAGGCCGGGGCTGGTCACGCAGACGACGTCGGTGCCGACGCCGGCCTGCTCCAGGCGGTCGGCGGCGGCGAGCGCCTCGGGGACCAGTGCGCCCATCGCCGCCACGGTGACGGCGGGACGGGCGGAGCGGCGCAGCGGGTAGGCGCCGGCGATCACCTGCCTGCGGCGGCGCTCCCGGGCCGCCGGGTCGGCCGGCACCGCGGCGAGCGTCTGGTCCACCGGGCGGGTCGACAGCCGCAGGTAGGCCGAGCCGCCATCCGGACGGCCGAGGCGGGCCATGCTCGCCAGCAGCGCCCACTCGGTGTCGAGGACGAACGCGGGCTCGTAGGCGAGGCACCCCGGCTGCTCGACCCCGATCGAGGGGGTGATGACCGACTGGTGCGCGCCGCCCTCGGGGGCCAGCGTGACCCCGGACGGGGTGCCGATCAGGATCGACTGGCCACCGGCGTAGATGCCGAACGACCAGGGTTCGAGGGCGCGGCCGACGAACGGGTCGTACAGCACGCCGATCGGCAGCAGGGGGCGGTTCCAGCGGCTCCAGGTGGCGCCGAGTTCGCCGAGCAGCCCGACCAGGTTGGTCTCGGCGATGCCCAGCTCGATGTGCTGGCCCGCCGGCCCCTCGCGCCAGTGCAGGATCGTCTCGCCGTCGTCGGCGAACCAGTCGCGGCGCTCGGAGGTCGACCAGACGCCGACCTTGTTCACCCAGCCGCCGAGGTTGGTGCTGGAGCTGACGTCCGGGCTCACGGTGACGATCCGCGCCGCGGCGTCGGGCGCCTCCCGGGTGAGGTCCAGCAGGAGCCTGCCCAGGGCGGCCTGGGTGGTCGCGGTGCCCTTGGGGGTCCGGCCGATGTCGGTCGGCAGCGGCGGCGGGGCCTGCGGCGCGGCGGGCGCCCGGCGCAGCCGGGCCGCGGTCTCGGCGCACAGCCGCGCCGCCGCCGAGCCTTCCTCGAAACGCGCCCACGGCGCCTCCGGGTCGACGCCCGACCGGGCCGCGAGCCCGGTGATCTCATCGGCGGTCAGGAGCGAGGAGTGGTTCTGCGGATGCCCCTCGCTGGGCAGGCCGTGCCCCTTGACCGTGTACGCGAAGATCACGGTCGGCCTGGTGTCGTCGATCGCGTCGAACGCGTCGGACAGGCTGCCGAGGTCGTGGCCGCCCAGGTTGCGCAGGGCCGCCAGGAGCGTGGCGTCGTCCAGCGTCGCGACGAGCCGGGCGATGCCCTCGCCGCCGGCCGGGAGCCGGTCGCGGAGCTCGGCGGCGTCGCAGCGCAGCAGCCGCTGGTACTCCGGGTTGGGCATCGCGTCGATGCGGGCCCGCAACTCGTCGCCGCCGGGGCGGCCGAACAGCTCGGTCAGCAGCCGGCCGTACTTCAGCGTCAGCACCTGCCAGCCGGCGGCGCCGAACATGCCCTTCAGCCGGTGCGCGGCCAGGTACGGGACGACCCGGTCCAGGGACTGCCGGTTGAGGTCGACGATCCACACGATCTCGCCGAGTTCGGCGACGCCCGGGTCCAGGATCGCCTCCCAGACCGCGCCCTCGTCCAGCTCGGCGTCGCCGACCAGCGAGTACTGCCGGCCGGCGGGCGTCCCGCCGGCCTCCCGGTCGGCGTACCGGCGGGCGACCGCGCCCCAGATCGGCGCGGTCGCCCCGATGCCCACCGAGCCGGTGGAGTAGTCGACGGGGTCGGGGTCCTTGGTCCGGCTCGGGTAGCTCTGCAGCCCGCCGAACTCGCGCAGGGACGTCAGGTACCGCTCGTCCAGCTCGCCGAGCAGGTAGTTGATCGCGTGCAGCACGGGGGAGGCGTGCGGCTTGACCGAGACCCGGTCGTCTGGCCCGAGGCGGCCGAACCACAGCGCCGTCATGATCGACGCGATCGACGCCGACGACGCCTGATGGCCGCCCACCTTCAGCCCGGAGGTGTTGGGCCGGACCCGGTTGGCGTGGTGCACGATGGCCGTCGACAGCCACAGCACCCGCCGCTCGACCTCCTCCAGCACCCCGGAGTGCGTGGCCGTCGCCACCGGATCGTTCATCATCGGCTCCTTTGCCTCAGCGCCCTGCCACCGCCAGGGTACGGTCCGGAACCCGTCCGAAAACCGGCGAGCTCGGCCCATACCGCCCGAGCGGCATCCTTCATATCGGGGCGGTCGGTTCCAGTGAGGCGTTCGGTCCGGCGCGGTGGTGGCGCGGGCAGAACGCGCGGTGGACCTCGTGCGTTCCCTCGGAGTGGCGGGGGAGATAGGGAGGAACGCGAGCGCGGGAGCGGTGAAGACCGGACGTCTGGGGGGACTGGGGCATGGGAGGCGCGGGCGGACACGGCATGGGGTGGCTTGCGCTGGAGGCCTTCGATCCGGCGCCGGTCGCGGTCGCGCTGACGATCGGGCCGGAGCACCGCCTGGTGTACACCAACCTCGCCTACCGGGCGTTCGTCGGCGACCGTCCGCTCGGCGAGCCGATCGGGGAGGCGTTCGGCGCCGCGGCCAAGCAGGACTACGGCGAGCTGTTCGACCGCGTGCTGGCCACCGGGGAACCGGCGACCCTGGTCGAGGCGCCGGTCAGACCGGCCGGCGCGGGCGCCGAGGCGGCGGAGCGGTACTTCTCCTTCAGCCTCTCGCGGTTCACCCACGAGCGGCCAGGGGTGCTGGTGGTCGCGGTCGACGTCACCGAGCAGGTCGCCGCGGTCGCGCGGGCGGACCGGGCGATCGAGGAGCAGCGGCGGTCGCGGCGCCGGCTGGAGAGCCTGGTGTGGATGAACGCGCAGGTCGTCTGGGTGACCGACGCGGACGGCGGCGTGACCGAGTCCAGCGGCGGCTGGGAGCAGATCACGGGGCAGAGCCGGGAGGACTTCCTCGGCGACGGCTGGAAGCAGGCGCTGCACCCCGACGACCGCGAGCCCACGACGCGGTCGTGGGACGAGACGCGCCGCCAGGTCCGCCCGTGGCACCACGTCTACCGGGTCCGCACGCAGCGGGGCGAGTACCGGCACTTCGAGGTGCGGTCCGCGCCGGTCGTCGAGGACGGCGCGGTGGTCGAATGGATCGGCACCTGCTTCGACGTGGAGCAGGAGTGGTGCGAGCGGCAGCGCCGCGACCTGCTCGACAGCGCCGCCGCGGCCGCGGCCGAGCACACCGCGCTGAGCGACATGTTCGCCGCCCTCGTCGGGGTGCTGGTCCCGGCGCTCGCCGACGGGTGCGGCGTGCACCTGCTCCCCGACCTCGGCGACCGCCCGGCGGGCGCTCCGATCACCGTGCGCCGCATCGCCACCGCCGCGAGCAGCGGGCTGCGGCGGCAGCCGCCCACCGGTGAGGAGCGGTTCACCCCCGACAGCGGGTTCGCCCGCGCGCTGGAGCGGCGCCGCCCGCTGCAGCGCACCTTCCCGCCGGGCCGGCCGCCGGCCGACCTGCTGCCGAGGAGCACCACCGCCTGGCTGACCGAGTCCGGCGCGACCAGCGTCGTGCTGATGCCGGTCGTCGTCGACGGGGCCGTGGCGGCGATGGTCACCGCCGCGAGGCGCGGCGACCGCGACCCGATGAGCCCGCAGGACGTCGCCCTCATGCAGCAGATCTTCGAGCACACCCACGACGCGCTGAGCGCGGCCGTCCGGTTCCACCGGACCCAGCAGGTCGCCCTGGCCCTGCAGCACGGCCTGCTCGCCGAGCCTCCCGAGCACGGCGACCTGCGCATCGTCGCCCGGTACATGGCCAGCCCCGCGGCGGCCGAGGTGGGCGGCGACTGGTACGACTCGTTCGTCCTGCCCGACGGCGCGACCGCGGTGGCCATCGGCGACGTGGCGGGCCACGACCTGGCCGCCGCCGTCGACATGAGCCGGCTCCGCAACATGCTGCGCGTGCTGACCGCCGACCTCCTCGCCCCGCCCGGCGAGGTCCTGCGCCGCCTGAACAACGCCATGGAAACGGTGGCGCCCGACGCGACGGCCACCTGCGTCCTGGCCCGCGTCGAAGAACCCGAACCCGGCCGGTGGCGGCTCAACTACGCCGTGGCCGGGCACCCGCCACCGCTCCTGGTCACCTCCGCCGGCGGCGCCCGCTTCCTCCAGGAGGCGGCCAACCCGCTGCTGGGCCTGCCCTTCGAGACCTACCACAGCGCGACCGAACCGCTCCCGCCCGGCTCCACCCTGCTGCTGTACACCGACGGCCTGGTGGAGCATCCCGGCGAGCACCTGGACAGCGGCCTGGACCGGCTCCGCCGCCGCGCCCGCACGCTCGCGCGCCGGCCCCTGGAGCAGCTGTGCGACACCCTCCTGGACGTCCTGCCCGTCACCGGGACCGACGACATCGCCATGATCGCCGTCCGGACTCCCGACACCTTCTTGTGATTACTCTCAGTCAAGAAGTGCCTGTGTTCGGTTAGTGCACCCGAGGGCGGGTAGTCGGCTCGGGCAGCGCGACTCACGCACCAGGGAGGACCCGATGGCAGGCGCCGACAACGACAAGCAGCGGCAACTCGAGCACTACCGGGTCAACCCGGAGGGCACTCGCTACACCACCGACCAGGGCGTCCCGGTCGAGGACACCGACAACTCGCTCACGGTGGGTGAGCGCGGTCCGACACTGCTGGAGGACTTCCACTTCCGCGAGAAGATCACCCGGTTCGACCACGAGCGGATCCCGGAGCGGGTGGTGCACGCGCGCGGGTCCGGCGCGTACGGGGAGTTCCAGGTGTACGAGTCCCTGGAGGACATCACCTGCGCCGACTTCCTGTGCGACCCGTCCCTGGTCACGCCGACGTTCGTGCGGTTCTCCACCGTCGCCGGCGAGCGCGGGTCGGCCGACACCGTCCGGGACGTCCGCGGCTTCGCGACCAAGTTCTACACGCGGCAGGGCAACTACGACCTGGTCGCCAACAACTTCCCGGTGTTCCCCATCCAGGACGGCATCAAGTTCCTCGACTTCGTGCACGCGGTGAAGCCGGAGCCGCGCAACCAGATCCCGCAGGCCCAGTCGGCGCACGACACCCTGTGGGACTTCGTGCAGATGCAGCCCGAGACGATGCACTTCATCATGTGGCTGATGTCGGACCGGGCGATCCCGCGCAGCTACCGGATGATGCAGGGCTTCGGGGTGCACACCTTCCGGTTCGTCAACGCCCAGGGCAAGGGCACGTTCGTCAAGTTCCACTGGCGGCCGAAGCTCGGCACCTACTCGCTGGTGTGGGACGAGGTCCTGCGCGTCCAGGGCAACGACCCCGACTTCAACCGCCGCGACCTGTGGGACACCATCGAGGCCGGCGACCACCCCGAGTTCGAACTGTGCGTCCAGCTCGTGGCCGAGGAGGACGAGCACAAGTTCGACTTCGACCTGCTCGACTCCACCAAGATCATCCCGGAGGAGGAGGTGCCACTGCGGCCGATCGGCAGGATGGTCCTCAACCGGAACCCGCGGAACTTCTTCGCCGAGACCGAGCAGGTCGCGTTCTGCACCGCCAACATCGTGGCCGGCATCGACTTCACCAACGACCCGCTGCTGCAGGCCCGCAACTTCTCCTACCTCGACACCCAGCTCATCCGCCTCGGCGGGCCCAACCACCAGCAGATCCCCATCAACCGGCCGATCGCGCCCGTGCACAACGACCAGCGGGACGGCTACCACCAGCACATGATCCACGACAGCGACACCGCCTACGCCAAGAACTCCATCGGCGGCGGCTGCCCGGCGACCGCCGCCGACACCGGGAAGCTGGACGGGGTGTTCCGGCACTACCAGGAGCGGGTGTCCGGCGAGAAGATCCGCCGCCGCAGCCCGAGCTTCGAGGACCACTACAGCCAGGCGACGCTGTTCTGGAACAGCATGGCCGACTGGGAGAAGACGCACATCGTCAACGCCCTGCTGTTCGAACTCGGCCACGTGGAGCGCCGCTACATCAAGGAGAAGGTCGTCGAGCGGCTCGCCAACGTGGACGGCGACCTCGCCACTCAGGTGGCCCAGGGCCTCGGCATCACGCCGCCGAGCCAGACCGTGACGAACCACGGCAAGTCGTCACCGGCCCTCAGCATGAACGACCAGCCGAGATCGATCGCCACCCGCAAGATCGCCGTCCTGGTCGGCGACCAGACCGACGCCGGGACGCTCCAGCCGGTACTGCAGGCGCTGCGCGACCAGGGGGCCATCTGCGACATCACCGCCCCGCACGAGGGCACCGCGGCGACGCTGGAGGTCGACAAGCAGCTGAGCGCCGCGTCCTCGGTGCTCTACGACGCCGTCCTGGCGGCCGGCGGGCAGGAACTCGTCGCCGACGGATACGCCGTCCAGTTCGTCCGCGAGGCGTTCAAGCACTGCAAGGCGGTCGGCGTGCTGCCCGGCGCGGAACCACTGCTGGAGGCCGCCGCCCTGCCCGGACGCCAGGGCGTCGTCGACGCGAGCGCCGGCGACGCGTTCGCCCGGCAGTTCATCGAAGCGGTCGCCGCACACCGCCACTGGGACCGCGACCTCGCCTCCTTCCCGGCCTGAGGCCCGCCTCGTCCGCACGCGCCCGGCGGAGCACCCGGCCGATCGGCCGGGTTCTCCGCCGCGGGGACGTCGCACAGCGGCGAGGGCCTATCTGGCGAGGTCGGTCGGTTCGTCCAGACGCGTCAGCTTCCGCGGGTTCGCCACCGCGTGGATCCGGGTGACCCGCCCGCCCTCGACCACCAGGCTCACCGCCGCCACCCCGCCGCCGGCCTCGATCCGGCCGCCCGGCGCGCCGTTGAGCCAGACGGCCGACACCGTCCGGCCCGGGCGCGCGAGCGACTCCGCGACGAGTCGCGCCCCGTGGATCGGGGCCCGCGCCGCGGGGGCGAGCCCGCCGCCGTCGGTGATCAGGACCACGTCCGGCGCCAGGACCTCGATCAGCTCCGCCATCTCCCCGGTTCGCACCGCGGCCAGGAACCGCTCCACCACGGCTCGCTGCTCCGACCGGCTCACCCGCACCCGGGGCCGCCGAGCCGCCACCCGCTCGCGGGCCCGCCGGGCGATCTGCCGCACCGCGGGCGCCGACTTGTCCACGGTCACGGCGATCTCGCCGTAGGGCAGTTCGAACACCTCGCGGAGCACGAACACCGCGCGCTCCACCGGGGCGAGCGTCTCCAGGACGGTCAGCACCGCGATCGAGACGCTGTCCGCGAGGGCGCCGTCCTCGGCGACGTCGGGGCTGGTGAGCAGCGGTTCCGGCAGCCACTCGCCGACGTAGTCCTCGCGCCTGCGCGACAGCGTGCGCAGCTGGTTGAGGGACTGCCGGGTGACGACCCGGACGAGGTAGGCGCGGGGGTCGCTCACTCGCGCGCGGTCGACCCGGGCCCACCGCAGCCACGAATCCTGCAGCACGTCCTCCGCGTCGGCCGCCGACCCGAGCATCTGGTAGGCGACGGTGAACAGCAGGCTGCGGTGGGCGACGAACGGATCCTCGGCGGCCGCGTCACGGGTCATGCCGGCGACGCCGCACCGGGCTTGTCCGGGACCTCGGCCAGCGGGATCTCGCAGGCGTCCGAGAAGCCCTGCGAGGCGACCCCGTTCGCCACATTGGCCCTGGTGGCCAGGTTGACATAGGCGATGTGCACGGTGAGCTCGACCATCGCCGCCGGCCCGAGCCGCTCCAGCAGACCGGCGTACTGCTCGTCGGTGACGGTCGGCGGCGTGTCCGACATGGCCTCGGCGTACTCCATCACGTCCCGCTCCAGCGGGGTGAACACTTCCGAGGTCCGCCAGCGCGGCACCTGGCTCGCCTTGGTCAGGTCCAGATCGTCGTTCCGCGCCTGGAAGTAGCCGACGTCGAGGCACCAACTGCAGCCGATCTGCGCCGCGACGGCCATGTGCGCGAACGACTTGAGGCTCTTGTCGGCCGCGTTCCACGCTCCGGCCTTGGCGCCGAACTCCAGGTTGTCGAGCGCGACCGCGGGGCTGTGCCACAGCACTTCGACGTTCTCGGGAACGGCACCGAGTTGCTTGATCATGCTCTCCTCGACCTCGGCGGGAAGCTCGGCCTTCGGTACGCGCAGCGCCATGACGTTCTCCTGTGAATGTGGGTTGTGGCTGGTCGACATGAAGACACCGCCGGCCCCTCGAAACGTGACAGCACCATCGCGCGGGTGCGGGCGTCACGGGCGCAGGACCGTTTTTCCCGTGGTCGCGCGCGATTGCAGGGCGGTGTGGGCGGCGGCCGCGTCCGCGAGGGCGAATCTCTGGCCGATCACGGGGACGAGGCGTTCGTCGTGGAGCGCTTGAAGGGCATCGCGTTCCAGCGTCCGGGTGCCGCCGGGGCGTTGGAGGATGCGTGCGCCGACGGCGGAGGCGGCGCTGATCCCCCGGCTGAACAGGTCGGCGGCCGACAGTTCGGTCAGGGAGCCCGAGGACGAGCCGAACATCACCAGGCGGCCGGCGACGCCGAGCAGCTCCAGGGCGCCTCGGCCGATCCGGCCGCCGACCCCGTCGAGGGCGAGCGTCACCGGCCTGCCCTCCAGCGCCCGGCGTACCCGGTCGGACCAGTCGGGGCGGGTGTAGTCGATGGCGTGGCCGGCGCCGATCCGGCGGGCGAGCACGGTCTTGGCGGGGCCGCCGGCGACGCCGACGACCGTTGCTCCGGCGGCGTGGCACGCCTGCACCAGCAGGGTCCCGATCCCGCCGGCGGCTGCGGTGACCAGGACGACGTCCCCGGCGGCCGGCGTGGCGAGTTCGAGGATCGCCATGGTGGTCCGGCCGGTGCCGACCATGGCCACGGCGCGGTCGGCGTCGGCGTCGTCCGGCAGGACGTGCACGGCCGCCGCGGGTGCCAGCGCCAGGTCGGCGTATCCGCCGCCGGCCGGGCCGAGGTCGGCGACGACGCGCCGGCCGAGGAGAGCGGTGTCGGCGCCGGCGCCGACCTCGTCGATCGTGCCGGCGACCTCGCGGCCGGGTGTCGCGGGCAGGCGGGGCGAGACCCGCGGCCCGCCCGCCCCCTGGCGGATGACGGTGTCCAGCAGGTGGACGCCCGCCGACTCGACCCGGATCCGCACCTGGCCCGCGGGCGGACGCGGGTCGGGCACCTCCTCCAGCCGGAGTTCCTCCGGGCCGCCGAACGCGTGCTGCCGGATCGCGCGCATCACGCTCGTCCCTCCTCGCCGGAGAGCAGGCCGTGCCCGTCCAGCCAGGCGACGAGCGAGGAGGCGATGGCCGCGGGCTGCTCCTCGGGGGTGTGGTGGCCGGCCGCCCCGTGCGTCTCGATCTCCAGAGCGGACATGTGCGCGGCGCACCAGTCGATGATCCGGGTGCTCATCATCGTGCTCTCGCCGGGTGCGAAGGCGATCAGGAGTTTGGGCACGTCCGCGCTGCCGGCCAGCCACCGGCCGTAGGCCTCGACTCTGGCGACGACGTCGGCGGGCTCGCCGTCCAGCGGCATCGACCGCGGCCATTGGAGCAGCGGCACCCTGCTGCGGCGGGTGGGGTAGGGGCGGCCGTAGACGGCGAGGTCCTCCTCGCTCAGCCCGGGGACGGTGCGCGGCAGCGCCTGCTCGATGAAGGCGTTCTCCTCCAGCACCATCGCCTCGCCGGCCCCGGGCGTCCGCATCGCTTCGAACAGCGGGCGGGCACCGGCGGGGAACTCCTCCCACGACATCGGCTTCACGATCGTCTCGGTGAACGCGATGCCGCGCACCCGTCCGGGGTGGCGGGCGGCCCAGTCGAAGGCGAGCGCGCCGCCCCAGTCATGCCCGACCAGGACGACCCGGTCGAGTCCGAGGGCGTCGAACCAGGCGTCGAGGTACCGCGCGTGGTCGTCGAAGGAGTAGGCGATATCGGGCTTGCCGGACTCGCCCATGCCGATCAGGTCGGGCGCCAGGCACCGCCCGGCGGATCCGACGACGGGCAGGACGTGCCGCCAGAGGTACGACGACGTGGGGTTTCCGTGCAGGAAGACCATCGGGGCGGGCCCTCGGCCGACCTCCCGGTAGAAGATCGTCGAATCCAGGGCGGGTGTGGTGGGCATGGAGTTCTCCCCGGAGCGGTGACATACTAGACAGGTACCTGACCAACATAAAAAGTAGACAGGAGCCTGTCAATATGCGGGAAGACCCCTCGTTGCGGCGATCGAGGCTGTCGCTGCTCCTGCGCCTGCTCCACCGCGAGTACACCGTCGGCATCGAGGCGGCTCTGGCGGAGGCGGGCTTCGGCGACATCCGGTCCGGGGACGCCAAGGTGTTCCCGTTCGTCCCGCCGGAGGGCATCACCGTCCGCGACCTGGCCCTTCGCGCGGGCGTGCGCAAGCAGACCATGGCGCAGTCGGTCGACCAGCTCGAGCGGTCCGGCTACCTGGAACGGCGCCCCAACCCCAGTGACGGCCGGTCCCGGCTGATCGTGCTCACCGACCGGGGCAGGGCGGTCCAGCCGGCGGCGGCCGGCGCGGGGGACCGGATCGAACGGCGCTGGGCCGACCTGACCAGTCCCGAGGACTTCGAGGCCCTCCGCACCCTGCTGCTCGGCCTCCTGACCCGCATCGGCGAGACGGCCCCCGGCGCCGCCGAGCGCCTGACCTCGATCGACGAGGGCCGGCTCGCCTGACGAGGGACTCGGGCGAGCCGCCGGGAAGCGCCGTTCAGGACGCCGGGCGGGACGGGACGGGTGTCAGGTCCAGCAGCACGCGGTGCGGGGCGCCGGCGGGCGGTTCTGGTTCGGGCTCGTCCTCGGCGTCCACCGCGACCAGGCTGATGTAGCCGCCCGACTCCTCGAACAGCAGGCCGTGCTCGGTGAACCGCGCCAGCGCGGCCCGTACCCGCTCGACCGGGACGTCCAGCTCGGCGGCGAACTTCTCGGGACGCTTCGGGGAGGCCAGCCGGCGCAGCATGTCCTCCTCGTCCGGCTCGACCGGGATCCAGCGGCGGTCGCCGAACCTGGTGTCGAGCACGCCCGGGGACCCGGCGCCGCCGGCGAGCAGGGCGAGCCGCGGCCGTTCGCCGTTCTTCCAGGAGTCCTGCCAGGCGGTGGACAGCCGCTGCAGTTCCGCCAGCCATTCGACCGACTGGACCTGGTAGGGCGCGAGGTTCTCGTCGACGAAGAAGTACGCCAGCTCGAACAGCCTGTCCTCCGGGACGGCCGGGTAGCAGAGCCGGTAGAAGTCCAGCGGGTGCAGGTCGAGCCCGTACTCCTCCCGCTTGGTGAAGTACGGACTGTAGCGGTCGAACCGGACGAGGAACGCGCCGTCCGGCGGCGGGAGGTGCACCAGCTTGGGCATCTCGTCCGCGTACTTGCGGTAGACCCCCTCCTCCTCGCCGGGGAATCCGAGCAGCAGGTTCCAGATCGGTTCGACGCCGTACTTCAGGCACTTCTGCAGGAACTGCAGGTTGAGGAAGGACGTGGTGCCCTTCGCCATGAGCTTCAGCGTCGAGGTCGCCAGCGCCTCGATGCCCGGCTGCACCACGGTCACCCCGGCCTGCGCCATCGTCCGGAAGTCGCGGTCGGCGACCGGCACCTTCACCTCGTAGAACAGTTCGGCGCCCGGGGGCGGGTCCAGCCGCGGGAAGACGTCCCGGACGTAGTTGCGCGGCATGATGTTGTCGGTCCCGGCGAAGGTCGTGCACCAGGGCGCGAACGAGAACAGCCAGCGGAACTGCTCCACCGCCTTCTCGGGCGCCATCGCGCGGTACCCCATGCCCATCCCGTTCAGGCCGCAGAACGTGCAGTGCGACCGCTCGCCCCACCAGCAGCCGCGGGACGTCTCGAAGTACAGGGTCGGCTCGGCCTTGCCGGCGCCCCGGCGCAGCTCGTCCTGCGCCGCCGTGAACTTGTCGACGAAGCTCTCGTACTCGGGCCGGACGTAGTCGTCGATGTCGCGGTCCCGGCCGATCGCGCCGCCGAACCTCGGCTGCGCGGCGTTCCGCCGGGAGATCACGCCGGGGATGGCGTCGGCGCGCTCCGGCTCGCCTTCCAGGACGCACTTCACGAACTGGGGGAAGGTGTGCAGGGCGGGCCCGGAGAAGACGTAGTCGAGGGACGTGACGTGCTCCGCCAGCACCGTGCCCATGGGCGACTCGCAGTTCGCCCCGCCCATGACCGTGATCACTTCCGGGGCGCGCTCCTTGATCAGCCGGGCCATCGCGATGTTCGGCAGGTTCTGCGAGAACATCGAGGTGAACCCGACGATGTCGGCCTCGGCCAGCCGGTACTCCTCGATCGTCCGCGCGCAGAACGCGGCGAGCCGGCTCCTGATCCGCAGCAGCTTGGCGCGGAACTCGGCCGACCGGTCGCCGGCGAAGTAGCGCTGGAAGTACCGGCCCGCGTTGTCCGGGAAATCGGGGAATGCCAGGCTGCGGAACAGCCATTCGCCGATGCCGGTGGTCAGATGGTCGTACTCGTTCGCGAACAGCTTGTATTCGCCCGCGCCGAAGAGCAGCGCGAAGTCGATGTTCACGTACCGGATGTCGATCTGCACCGCGGCACCGAACTCCCGGGCCGTGTGCGCGGCGAGCTGGCTCAGCGCGACGGACGGCCGGTCATAGTCCGCGAACGGCATGTTGATCAGGGCGATCCGCATTGGGCACTCCGTCCGTGGCGACAGTTCGGTCTTTTCAGGGGAATGGCTCGGCACCGTCGAAGGCCGAGGCTTACAGATGCCCTATCGGCGCGCAAGCGCGCGCCGGCCGGGCTGTCCCGGCGACGGGACACGCGGCCGCTCAGCCGAACGGGACGTCGCGGCCCCGGCCGAGCTCGCGGGCCCGGCGCGCGATGTGCAGCCCGGCCACCGCGTCCTCGACGGCGATGCCGAGCGACTTGAACAGGGTGATCTCGCCGGGGTCGCGGCGCCCCGCGGCGCGGCCGAGCAGCAGCTCGCCGATCTCGGCGCGGATCACCTCGGGGCCGAACCGGCCCGCCGCCACCGGGATCACGATCTCGCCGGCCTCGGCCAGCGCGGCCCGCCTGCCGTCGACGAACACCGCGCACCGCGCGACGAGGTCCGCCGTCAGCTCCCGCTTGTCGGGGAACGACGAGCCGACCGCGTTGACGTGCGCGCCGGGCGCGATGTGCGGGGCGTCCAGCAGCGGAGTGACGCTGCCGGTCACCGTGCAGACGAGGTCCGCGCCGTCGGCGGCCGCGGCCGGCGACGCCGCCGCGGTGACCGGGAACGGCAGCTCGCCGGCCGCCGCGGCGAACGCGGCCGCCCGCGCCGGGGTGCGGGACCAGACCCGCGCCTCGCGCAGCGTCCGGACCTCGGCCATCGCCGCCAGGTGGCTGCGCGCCTGCACGCCCGCGCCGAGGATCGCGAGGACGCCCGCGTCCGGGCGGGCGAGCAGGTCGGTCGCCGCCGCGGACGCCGCCGCCGTGCGGATCGCGGTCACCGCGGCGCCGTCGAGCAGCGCCGCCGGCCGGCCGGTGCCGGCGTCGAAGACCATGACGAGCCCCGCGTTCACCGGCAGCCCGCGCGCCGGATTCCCCGGTTTGACGGCGATCACCTTGATCCCGAAACCCGCGTCGGGCGCGTCCGCGGAAGGGCCGACATAGGACGGCATCACCGCGTAGGCGTCGCCTTCGGGGGTGCGCAGCATGAGTCGCTGGGGTTGAATGACGGCACCGGCGCTGAACGACCGCAGCGCCGCACGCATCGACTCGATCGATTCCTTCATCGGATACAGGGAACGCACGTCCCGCTCATCGAAAATGATCATTACGCCTCCGGTTTGAGAATCGGCTCAGCCTGAGCCGGTGCGCGGACCGGAGTCAATAGTGGAAAATCGCACCCCGCTGGGGTAATCGTCATTGCACGATGGTTCGGGCGGCGCCGGGACATTCGCGTTCCAGGTTCCGGTGCCGCGGCTCCGCGCCGGGAATCCAGTTCACCGATCACGGAAGCGTGAGGCTTTCTCATGCGTGCAGAAACCGGGAGTGCCACGCCGGCCGGGACGCTGCTCGGCCGCATCGAGCGCTGGGCGCGCGAGCGTCCGGACCTGCCCGCCGTGCGCAGCGGCGGCCGGGTCCTCGGCTACGGCGAGCTGGTGGCCGCGGCGGGGCGCCTCGCCGCCCGGCTGCGCCGCTCCGGCGTGGGCCGCGACACGCTCGTGCCGCTGTGGATGGAGGCGTCCCCCGAGCTGGTCGTCGCCGCCCTCGGGGTGCTGTCCGCCGGGGGCGCCTACGTCGGCATGGACGTGGACGACCCGGCCGACCGGGCGAAGGTGATCCTCGCCGACTGCGCGGCGCCCGTGGTGCTGACCAGCCGGGCGCTGGCGGGCGAGGTGCCCGCGTCCGGGGCCGAGGTCCTGATCGTGGAGGACCTGGCGGCCGGCGGCGGAGCGCCGCCCGCGGACCCGGACGTGCGGCCGGGAGACCTGTGCTACGTGACCTTCACCTCGGGGTCCACCGGAGTGCCGAAGGGCGTGCTGGTGGAGCACGGCGGCGTCGCCGGCCTGGTCTCCTGGTACGTCCGCGAGTTCGGGATCGCGCCCGGCGACCGGATGCCGCAGCTCGCCAGGCCGTCCTTCGACGGATGGGCGCTGGAGGTGTGGCCCTGCCTCGGCGGCGGCGCGACGCTGTGCCTCGCCGGCCGGCGGCTGCCGGGCTCCCCGCAGGACCTGGTGGACTGGCTGGTCCGCGAGCGCGTCACGGTCGGGTTCTTCACCACCGCGCTCGCCGTGCAGCTCCTCGACGCCCACTGGCCCGGGCCCGGCGGCGCGTTCCGGGCGATGCTGCTCGGCGGCGAGAAGCTGCCCGCGCCGCCCCGCGTCCACCCGCCGTTCGCGCTGCACCACGTGTACGGGCCCACCGAGACCACGATGCTCGCGACGTGCGGCGAGATCCCGGCGGACGCCCCGCGCGACGCCTCGCCGCCGATCGGGCGGCCGCTGCCCGGGCTGACCGGCCACGTCCTCGACGAGCGCCGCCGCTCCGTCCCGGACGGCGCGCCGGGCGAACTCCACATCGAGGGGGCCGCGGTCGCGCGCGGCTACCTCAACCGGCCGGCGCTCACCGCCGAGCGCTTCCGCGCCGGGGCCGCGCCCGGCTCCCGCGTGTACGCGACCGGCGACCTCGTGCGCCGCCGCCCGGACGGCGCGCTGGAGTTCCTCGGCCGCACGGACGCGCAGATCAAGCTGCGCGGCTTCCGCATCGAGCCGGGCGAGATCGAGACGGCGATGCTGGCGGTGCCGGGCGTGGCCGGGGCCGCCGCCGTCGTCCACGAGCCGCCCGGGCGGCGCGACCCGGACGCGCGCCGCCTCGTCGGCTACTGGACGGCCGCGCGCGGCGCCGTCCCGCCGGACGCCGGGGAGATCACGGAACGGCTGGCGGAGCGGCTGCCGCACTACATGGTCCCGGCCGCGATCGTCCGGCTGGACTCCCTGCCCCTCACCCCGCACGGCAAGACCGACCGCGCCGCGCTGGCCGCCCGCGAGCCGGCGCGGCCCGCCGAGCGGGAGACCGGCCGGGACCTGGCCTACCGGTCGGACACCGAGCGGGTGCTCGCCGAGGTGTGGGCCAAGGTGCTGGGCGTCCCGGAGGTCGGCCGCGACGACGGCTTCTTCGACCTCGGCGGCGACTCGCTGCTCGCGATGCGCGCGGCGGCGGAGGCGCGGCGGCGGGGGGTGCGGCTGGTCGCGGAGGACCTGTTCGAGACCGACGTGCTCGGCGAACTCGCCGCGGCCCTGGACGGGCGATCCGGCGAACCCGCCGGGGAGCCCGGCACCGTCCGGCCGGGGGTGTGACCGCGCGATGCCCAGGACCGTCGCCCTCGTCGAGGTGCCGCTCTACCCGCACACGCTGCCGCTCGTGTCCGGCTACCTGCGGGCGTACGCGCTGCGCGACCCGGAGATCGCCGGGGCGTACGCCTTCACCACCCACTCCCGGTCGGTCGCGCATCCCGCCGGCGACCTGGTTGCCGAGCTGGTCGCGCTGGACTGCGACGTCTACGCGCTGAGCTGCTACCTGTGGAACATGCGCCGGATGAGCGCCGTCCTCGCCGCGCTGCGCGCGGCCCGCCCGGACGCCCGGTTCATCCTCGGCGGGCCGCAGGTGATGAACCGCATCGCCGCGTACGTCGACCCGGTGGCGGAGAACGTGGCGGTCGCCGACGCCGAGGGCGAGACGGTGTTCGCCGCCTACCTGCGGGAGCTGGCCGCGCCGGAGCCCGACCTCGCCCGGGTGCCGGGCATCAGCTTCTGGCGGGACGGCGAGCTCGTCCGCACCCGGCGCCCGGACCGGATCAGGGAGCTGGACGACATCCCCTCCCCGTTCGCCGCCGGGATCTTCGACGGCGCAGACTACACGTTCGCCGTCGTCGAGACCAACCGGGGCTGCCCGTTCCGCTGCACCTACTGCTACTGGGGAGCGGCGACCAACGACAAGGTGCACCGCTGGGACCTGGACCGCGTGAAGGACGACCTGACCTGGCTCAGCGAGCACGGCGTGGAGAGCATCTTCCTCGCCGACGCCAACTGGGGCGCGCTGCCCCGCGACGTCGAGCTGACCCGGCACCTGGTGGCCTGCAAGGAGCGCAACGGGTACCCGCTCATGGTCAACTTGCAGGCCGCGAAGAACCGCCCGGACCGGGTCACCGAGATCACCGAGATCCTGGTGGCCGGGGGCATGCTGACCAGCCAGCCGGTGTCGCTCCAGACGGTCAGCCCGGACGCGCTGGCCATGGTCGACCGCTCGAACATCCGCGAGGCCACCTACATCGAGCTGCAGGACACCCTGCACGAGAAGAGCATCAGCTCCTACACCGAGCTGATCTGGCCGCTGCCCGGAGAGACGCTCGACTCGTTCCGGCAGGGCATCGGGCGGCTGTGCCGGATGGGCGCGGACGTGATCGTCACCTATCCGCAGCTGCTGCTGCCCAACACGCCGATGGAGCGGCAGGCGGACGCCCTCGGCATCGAGACCGTCCGGGTGGACGACGACACCTCCGAGGCGGACGTCGTGGTCGGCACCAGATGGGTGGACCGCGCCGGCTACGAGCGGGGCGTCTGGTTCTACTACGCCGTCGTCGTCGCCTACAACGCGCGCGCGGCGTTCCACACCGCCCGCCACCTGGAGGCCGCAGGGGTCCTCGACCAGGAGTCGCTGCTGGAGGAGGTCGCCCGCTGGTTCCGCGAGCACGCCGACCGCGAGCCGTGCCGCTTCCTGGCCGACTCGGTCGCCACGCTCGACAACTACGACATCAACAACGTCGGCAAGGTGCTGCACATGGTGATGCACTCGCACCGCGCCGAGGTGGACCGCCTGCTCCTGGAGTTCGTCCGCACCCTGCCGCGCTGGCGGGACGACCCGCTGCTGCGCGCCCTCTTCGAGCTCGACCTGCTGGCCCGGCCCTACGTCTACCGCGAGCCGGTCGCGCTGCCGGACGTCCCGCTCGACGAGGTCGCGGTCGTCCGCCGCGGGCGGTTCGACATCACCGCCGAGGTGCCGCGCGCGGCGGCGGAGGCGGCCGGCGTCACCGGCGTCCCGGACGGCGACCGGGTCACGGTCGTCATCGACCACCGCGGCCGCCGCAAGATGCCCTACCCGCGGCACCGCGGCCTGGAGCACAACGCCGCGTACTGCCAGGCGATGATGAACCGGATGCGGGACGTCCTGCCCGAGTGGCGGGCCGTCCGGCCCGCCGCGCCGACCGCCGCGCCCGCGGGGTGAACCGATGCGCGAGGAGATCCTCGACGACGAGCACCGGGACTTCCGGAACCTGGTGCGGGCCTTCATCGCCAAGCAGATCGCCCCGCACTACGCCGCCTGGGAGGAGCGCGGCATGGCCGACCGCGCGGTGTGGCGGGAGGCCGGGGCCGCCGGGCTGCTCGGCATCGACATGCCCGAGGAGTACGGCGGCGGCGGCAACGGCGACTACCGGTTCCAGGCCGTCCTGGCGGAGGAGCTGGCCCGCGCCGGGACCTACGCGCCCTGCCTGCCGCTGCACAACGAGATCGTCGGACCGTACCTGCGGACGCTGACCACCGGCGAGCAGAAGGGCCGCTGGCTGCCCGGCTTCTGCTCCGGCGCCTGCGTGACGGCCATCGCCATCACCGAGCCGGACGCGGGCAGCGACGTCGGCGCGATGCGCACCACGGCGGCGCGGCGGGACGGCCACTGGGTGCTGACCGGCGGCAAGACCTTCGTCTCGAACGGGCACAGCGCCGACCTGTACCTGGTGCTCGCCCGCACCGCGGGCGGCCCGGCCGCCGGGCGCCCCTCCCGGGGCGCCTCGGCGAGCCTGTTCGCGGTGGAGCCGGACCGGCCCGGGTTCGCCCGCGGCCGCAAGATCGACAAGATCGGGATGCGCGCGCTGGACACGGCCGAGCTGTCCTTCGACGAGGTGCCGGTGCCGGCGGAGAACCTGGTCGGCCGGCCCGGGCGCGCGTTCGGCTACCTGCTGCGCAACCTGGTCCAGGAGCGGCTGTGGATCGGGGTGTCCGCGCTGGCCGCCGCGGAGCAGATCTTCGAGGAGACGCTGGAGTACGCGGGGCGGCGCTCGGTGTTCGGGGCGCCGGTCGGGCACCACCAGGTCAACCGGCACCTGCTCGCCGAGCTCGCCACCGCCCTCGCGGTGGCCCGCAGCCACTGCGACCGGGCGATCCTCGCGCACAACGAGGGACGGCTCGGCGCGGAGGACGCCGCCATGGTCAAGTGGTGGAACAGCGAGCTGTGCCAGACGGTGGTGAGCCGCTGCCTGCAGCTGCACGGCGGCTACGGGTTCGTCCGCGAGTTCGCGGTGGCGCGGGCGTTCGTGGACACCCGGGTGCAGAGCATCTACGGCGGCACCACCGAGATCATGAAGGAGATCATCGGCAACTCGCTGGTCTGAACGGCCACCGGGCGACCGGGAGGAGGCGCGTCCGGCAATGGCGCGGGCACATCCGTGGTATCTGACGTTCGAGCCGCGCCCGGACGCGCGGCTGCGGCTCTACTGCCTGCCGTGCGCGGGCGGCGGCCCGTCGATGTTCCGGGACTGGGCGGCGCTGCTGCCCGGCTGGATCGAGGCGCGCGCCGTGCGGCTGCCCGGCCGCCAGGGCCGGCATCGCGAACCGGCGCCGACCGACGCGGGCCGCGCCGTCGCGGCGCTGCTGGACGGCCTGTCCGACGGCCTCACCGGCGATTACGCGTTCTTCGGGCACAGCATGGGCGCACTGCTCGCCTACCGGATGACGAGGGAGCTGGCGAGGACGGGCGCGGCGGGGCCCCGGCTGCTCGCGGTGGCGGCCTGGACGCCGGACGGGGCCCCGCACGAGGCCATGCCGGACCCGGCCGCCTCCGACGCGGACTTCGCCGCCGCGATACGCGGCCTCGGCGGCGTACCGGACGAGCTGCTGGACGACACGCTGCTGCGCGCCGCGCTCCCGGTGCTGCGCGCCGACTTCGAGCTGTGCCGCAGCCACGTCCGCGAGCCGGGGCCGCGGATCGCCGCGCCGCTGGTCGCGATGGGCGGCGCCGGGGACGGGGTGATCCCGCCGGCGCTGATGGAGGTCTGGCGGACCGAGGCCGCGGACTTCCGGGGCCTCCACCTGTACCCGGGCGGGCACTTCTTCCTGCACGACCACGCGGCGGAGCTGACCGGGCTCGTCGCGCGGACGGCCGGGTCCGTGCTCGACGCGCCCGCGCGGAGCTGAGCGAGGCGGGGCCGAGCGAGGCGGGGCCGGTCAGCGCGGTAGCGGCCGGCCTTCGCCCTCGACCGGGGCGAGGAGCTCGCCGGTCGAGGCGTCGCGCACGGTGATCGCCTCCACCGGGCAGCTCTCGCTCGCGTCGAGCACCGCGTCGTCCTCGCCGATGAGCGCGTCCACGGGTTGCGACCGGTTGCCGCTGATGCGGAAGCGCGCGGCCGCGAGGGCCGTGCACATTCCCGCTCCTATACAGCGGTCCGCGTCGACGTCGACGCGCCAGTCGCGATTGTTGTCCGCGGCCATGGTCCGCCCTTTCTCCCGGTCCCGCCAATTTATCGCGCGGGGGTCGATCCGGAGCGATCCCGCTGCCTCGATGTCCTGTCGACGGGACAGAGAATCCCCAGATCAAAGAGGCGATGGGCTGATCGTCCCCTTGACCTGGAGGGCGTCCCCCCAGGACAGTGGGCAAAGGTGCTTCCCGGCCTGGCCAATGGTGCATGGCCGGCCTTTCCATAAGCTGAGCCGCCGCTTCCGCGCGGCTCATTCTCTGTGCATTTCTCGCGGTGGGGTGATGGACATGCGGGAGCCGGCGGACGGCACGGTGCCGGACCTGTTCGCGCGGGTGGCGGCGGCGACGCCGGACGCGGTCGCGGTGGTCTGCGGCGACGTCGCGCTGAGCTACCGGGACCTCGACGCCCGGTCGGACCGGATCGCGTGCGCGCTGGCGGGACGCGGGGTCGGTGCCGAGTCGGTCGTCGCGGTCGTGCTGCCGCCGTCCGCGGAGCTGGTCGCGGCGCTGCTCGGCGTCCTGAAGGCGGGCGCGGCCTACCTGCCGATCGACCCCGGCTATCCGGCCGACCGGGTCGCGGTCATGCTCCGCGACACCGCGCCGGTGCTGCTGCTCGCCGCGGCGGAGACCGGCGCGGACCTCCCGGGCGGCTGCCCGCGCCTCACTCTCGGGGAACTGGCCGGTACGCCCGGGCCGCGCGTCCCGCCGCCCGTCCGGCACCCGGACCGGCTGGCCTACATCATCTACACCTCCGGGTCGAGCGGGGTGCCCAAGGGCATCGGGGCGACACACCGCGACCTGCTGCGCTTCGCCACGGACCGGCGGTGGAGCGGGTACGCCCGGGACGGCGTCCTGCTGCACTCGCCGCTCGCGTTCGACGCGTCCGTCTACCAGCTCTGGGTGCCGCTGCTGAACGGCGGCAGGGTCGTGGTCAGCCCGGTCGCCGAGCTGACGCCCGACGCCCTGGCGAAGGTGGTCGCCGAGCACGGCGTCACGGCGACCCTGCTGATCAGCTCGGTGTTCAACCTGCTGGTCGAGGAGGACGTGTCCTGCCTCAGCGGATTCCGGGAGGTATGGGTCGGCGGCGAGCGGGTGTCGCCGCCGTTCGTGCACCGGGCGGTCGCGGCCTGCCCGGACACCGTCTTCGTCAACGGCTACGGGCCGACGGAGACGACCGTGTTCGCGACCGGCCACGTGGTGGGCCCGGCCGGGGACCCCGAGGCCGAGGTCCCGATCGGGCGGCCGTTCGACGCGCTGCGCGCGCACGTCCTGGACGACCGGCTCCGCGCGACGCCGCCGGGGACGGCCGGCGAGCTGTACCTGGCGGGCGGCCAGCTGGCCCGCGGCTACCTCGGCCGCGCCGGGCAGACCTCGGGGAGGTTCACGGCCTGCCCGTTCGGCCCGCCCGGCGAGCGGATGTACCGGACGGGCGACATCGTCGTCGAGAACGCGGACGGCGAGCTGGTGTACCAGGGCCGCGCCGACGACCAGGTGAAGATCCGGGGCTTCCGCATCGAGCTGGGCGAGATCGAGTCCGTCCTGCTCGACCATCCGGACGTGGCGCAGGCGGCGGTGACCGTCCGCGAGGACGGCGCGCACCGGACGCTGGTCGGCTACGTCGTCGCCGCGGACGGCGCGGCCGCCGACCCGGCCGCGCTGACCCGGTTCGCGGCGCGCCGGCTGCCGGAGTTCATGGTCCCGCCGGCCCTGGTGGCGCTGGACCGGCTGCCGCTGACCGCGAACGGCAAGCTCGACCGGGCGGCGCTCCCGGCCCCCGCGCCCGGCGCGGCCGGGGCCCACCGCGCGCCGCGCGACGCGGCCGAGACCGCGCTGGCGGAGGTGTTCGCCGAGGTGCTGGGCCGCGCGCGGGTCGGGATCGACGACGACTTCCTTGCCCTGGGCGGCGACAGCATCCAGGCGATCCAGGTGGTGACCCGCGCCCGCGCCCGCGGCCTGGCACTCGGCCCGCGGGCGGTGTTCGAGAAGCGGACCGTCGCCGCGCTGGCCGCGTCCGCCGCCGAGTCCGCCGCCGCGCCCGGCGACACCGTCCGGCTCGCCGAGCTGCCGGGCGGCGGGGCGGGCTGGATGCCGCTGCTCCCCGTGGCGCTGTGGATCAAGGAGCTGGGGCCCGGGTTCGACCGGCTGATGCAGGCGATCGTGCTGGAGTTGCCGCCCGGCATCGACCGGCCGGGACTGGTCGCGACGCTGGCCGCCGTCGTGGAGCGGCACGACCTGCTGCGCGCCCGGCTCGTCGCCGACGGCCTGGTCGTGGACCCGCCCGGCGGCGTCGACGTGGACGGGATGGTCCGCCGGGTCCCGTTCGGGGCCGCCTGGGACGACGGCGCCTGGCACCGCGCGCTCGTCGCCGAACTGGAGGCCGCGGCCGGCCGGATGAGCCCCGAGGCGGGCGTGGTGTCGCAGTTCGTCTGGTTCGACCCGCCGGCCGGGCCCGGCCGCCTGCTGATCACCCTGCACCACCTCGCCGTGGACGGCGTGACGTGGCGGATCGTGATCCCCGACCTGGCGTCCGCGTGGCGGCGGATCAGGGCGGGCCTGGCCCCCGCGCTGCCGCCCGCCGGGACGTCCGCGCGGCGCTGGGCGCACGCGATGGCCGAGGCGGCGGCCTCCCCGGAACGGGTCGCCGAGCTGCCCTGGTGGCGCTCCGTGGTGGACGGCCCCGACCCGCTGCTCGGCCGGCGCCGCCTCGACCCGGCCGTGGACGTGATGGGCACCGTGGAGAACGTGCGGGTGTCGCTGCCGCCCCGCGTCACCGAGGCGCTGCTGACCACGGTGCCCGCGGTCTTCCGCGGCGGCGTCAACGACGGGCTGCTCGCCTGCCTCGCGCTCGCCGTCGCGCGCCGGCGGCGGGCCCGGGGCGAGGCCGAGCCGTCGACGCTGCTGCGGCTGGAGGGGCACGGGCGGGAGGAGGACGCCGTCCCGGGCGCGGACCTGTCCCGCACGGCCGGCTGGTTCACCACCGTCTTCCCGGTGCGGCTCGACCTCGCCGGGATCGACGTGGACGAGGCGTTCGCGGGCGGCCCGGCGGCGGGCGCGGCCGTCCGGGCCGTCAAGGAGCAGCTGCGCGCCGTCCCCGGCAAGGGCGTCGGGTACGGGCTGCTGCGCTACCTGAACGAGGAGACCGCCGCGGCGCTGCGCCCCCATCCGCTCGGCCAGATCGGCTTCAACTACCTGGGCCGGTTCGGCGCCGCCGACATGCCGGAGGACCTGCGCGGCCTCGGCTGGACGCTGACCGGCGACCTGGCCGAACTGGAGGAGCTCGCCACCCTCGACGCCGGCCACAACCCGGCGATGGCCGCACCCTGCGAGCTGGACGTCAACGCGACCGTCACCGACGGCCCGGACGGCCCCCGGCTGACCGCGACGTTCGCCGCGCCGCGCGGGGTGCTGCCTCCGGCGGAGCTGCGCGCGCTGGCCGGCTCGTGGTGCGCCGCGCTGGAAGCGGTGGCCGCGCACGCGGGCGAGCCCGGCGCGGGCGGGCTGACGCCGTCCGACGTCCCGCTGGCGACGGTGGCGCAGGACGAGCTGGACGCCTGGGCGGCGCGGTATCCGGGGCTGGCCGACGTGTGGCCGCTGACCCCGCTGCAGTCCGGGATGCTGCACCACACGATGCTCGCGGCCGGTCCCGGGACGGCGGACGCCTACCAGGTCCAGCTCCTGGTCGGCCTCGGCGGCGCGGTGGACGTGGCGCGGCTGCGCGCCGCCGGGCAGGCCCTGCTCGACCGGACCGCCGCGCTGCGGGTCGCGTTCGCGCCGACCGCCGCCGGCGACCGGGTGCAGCTGGTGGTCGACGGGGCCGTCCTGCCGTGGCGCGAGATCCGGCTGCCCGACGGCGCGGCGTTCGACCGGTTCCTGGCCGGCGACCGGTCCGCGCCGTTCGACCCGGCGCGCCCGCCGCTGCTGCGGATGACCCTCGCCCGGATCGGCGAGACGCGGACCGAGCTGGTGATCAGCGCGCACCACGCCCTGTTCGACGGCTGGTCCGAGCCGCTTCTCGTGCGCGACCTGCTGAGGCTCTACGGCGGGGACTCCCCGCTTCCGGAGCGGCGCCCGTTCCGGGACTTCCTGGCCTGGCTGCACCGGCAGGACCTGGCGGCGTCGGCGCGGGCCCACGCCGACGCGCTCGACGGCGCCGAGCCCACGCTCGTCGCGGACGGGGCCGCCGCGCAGGAGCCGCCCGGGTTCGGTGAGCTGGCCGTACCGCTGACCGACGCCGAGGCGGCGGCGCTCGTCCGCCGCGCCGGCGGGCTCGGCGCCACCGTCAACCACCTGGTGCAGGCGGCCTGGGCGATCGTGCTCGCCGGGCACACCGGCCGGACCGACGTGGTGTTCGGCGCCGCGGTGGCGGGCCGCCCGCCCGCGCTGGCCGGCGTGGAGGCCATGGTCGGGCTGTTCCTCAACACCGTGCCGGTGCGGGTGCGGTGCGCGCCCTGGCGGACGCTCGCGGACGTCGTCGCCGGGCTGCGCGCGGAGCGGACGGAGCTGGTCGAGCACGAGCACGCCGCGCTGTCCGACGTGCACGACGCGGCCGGGGCGCGGGTCCTGTTCGACACGCTCGTCGCGTTCCAGTCCTTCCCGTCCGACGGCGCCGGGATCGCGGCGGCGGGCGCGGCGGCGGGCCTCGCCGTCACCGGTTACCGGCCGGTCGGCGTCTCGCACTACCCGCTCACGGTCTTCGCCGACCTGGACGACCGGCTCCGGCTCCGGATCCAGCACCGGCACGGGATGGTCGACCGCGCGACCGCGGCCCGCCTCGCGGCGGGCCTCGCCCGGGTCCTGCGCGCCTTCGCCGCCGATCCGGCGGCCCGGGTCGCCGCGCTCGACATGGCGGCGGAGACCGAGCCGGAGACGGCCGGAGCCGCCCCGCTGCCGGAACTCGCCGCGCGGCGGGCCGCCGGGTCCGGCGCCGTGCTCGTCGCGGACGGGGTCCGGACCACCCTGCGCGAGCTGGACGCGCGCGCGGACGAGGTCGCGGACGCCTGCCGCGCGCACGGAGTGGAGCCGGAGTCCGTGGTCGCGGTGTGGTGCTCCGGCGCCGCCGAGCGGGTCGCGGCGCTGCTCGGCGTCCTGCGGGCGGGCGGCTGCGCGCTGCCGCTCGACCCCGCCGACCCGCCCGGATGGACCGACGCCGTCCGCGCCGACGCCGCGCCGGCCGCGATCGTCACCGATGGGGACGCCTCGCCGTTCACCGACCTGCCCGAGATCCGGATGGGCGAACCGGGCCCAGGGCGGGGCGCGGCGGCCGGTCCGCGTCCGCGTCCGCGTCCGGAGAACCTGGCCCACCTGAGCTACCGGCCGGACGAGGCGGCCCGGCCGCGCGCGCTGGCGCTCACGCACGGCGCCCTGGCCGCCGCAGTCCCGCAGTCGCCACCGGACGGCCCGCTCGCGGTGGGCCCGGACACCGAGGCCCGGGAGCTCCTGCTCGCGCTCTGTGCGGGCCGGACCGTCGAGGTGCGCGACGGCGTCCCGCGCGCGGCGCCGGCCGTGCCCGCCTCGGCGCGCGTGCTCGGCCCGGCCCTCACCCGGACCGGGACCGGCGCGGCGGGGGAGGTGTACGCGTCCGGGGACGTCGGGCGCGGCTTCCTCGGCCGCCCGTCGCTCACCGCCCAGCTGTTCGTCGCCGATCCGTTCGGCCCGCCGGGCGCGCGCATGTTCCGCACCGGGACGAGCGTCCGGCGCCTCGGTGACGACGCCTGGGAGCACCTCGGCGGCGCGGACGCGCGGACGACGGAGCGGGCGGTCGAGACCGTCCTGCTGTCGCGCCCGGAGGTGGCGCGCGCGGCCGTCGTCGCGGGGGAGGGCGGCCTCGCCGGATACGTCGTCGCGGAGCCCGGCCACGCGCTCCGCACCGGCGCGCTCCGCGACCTCGTCGCCGCGCGGCTGCCCGCCCGGCTCGTCCCGGCCGCGCTGGCCGAACTGGACGAGCTGCCGCTGACCGCGCGCGGACGCCTGGACCGCGGCCGGCTGCCGCAGATCGGCGCCGCCGCCCGCCGCGAGCCGCGCGACGACCGGGAGAAGGCGCTGGCCCGGCTGTTCGCCGACGTCCTCGAACGCGACCGGATCGGCATCGACGACGACTTCTTCGCCTGCGGCGGCAACTCGCTGCGCGCGACCCGCCTGCTCGGCCGGATCCGGGCCGAGCTGGGCGCGCAGGTGTCGATCCGGTCGGTCTTCCAGTACCCGACGGTCGCCGAGCTGTCCGCCCGCTGGGCCGAGGTCGCGGCGGCGGGCGCCGGGCCGCCCCGGCTCCGCCGGAGGACGGGCGGCGGCGCGCGGGACGGTGCCCGATGACCACCGGGCTCGGCGAACTGCTGCCGGAGAGCCCGTACGTGTGGCGGGCGCGGCGGCCGGGGCACACCCGGCGCCTGGTCTGCTTCCCGCACGCGGGCGGCGGGGCCGCCTCCTACTCCGGATGGGCGGCGCTGCTGCCGCCCGGCGTCGACCTGGTCGCGGTGCAGCTCCCGGGCCGCCAGAACCGCATCGCCGAAGCGCCGTTCACCGAAGTCGCGCCGCTGGTCAACGTGCTCGTCCACGCGCTGCGGCCGGTGCTCGCCGGCCCGCACGCGTTCTTCGGGCACTCCTGCGGCGCGGCGCTCGCCTACGAGCTGGCGCTGGCGCTGCGCGACCGCGGCCTGCCCGGGCCCGGCCACCTGTTCCTGTCCGCCCAGCCCGCGCCCGGCACCGGCGGCGTGCCGCCGATCCACGACCTGCCGGAGGACGCGTTCCGCGCGGAGATCGTCCGGCTCGGCGGGGTGGAGCCGGAGATCGCCGCCGACCCGGCCGTGATGGACGAGCTGCTGCCGCTGCTGCGCGCCGACTTCGCCCTGTGGGAACGGCACACCCTGACCGCGGGCGCGCCGCTGGACTGCCCGATCACCGTGCTCGCCGGGACGTCCGACCCGCGCGCGCCCCGGCACACCCTCGCCGCCTGGCGGGACCGCACGACCGGGGCGTTCGCCACCCGGTTCCACGCGGGCGGCCACTTCTACTTCCTCGACGCGGCCGAAGAGCTGGTCGCGTTCCTCGGCGAGGCCACGCCGGCCCTCGGCAGCGACGGGAGGACGCCATGACCGCACCCGAACCGATCGGCCCGGCGGCGCTGGACGGCATCGCCGCGGCGGCCCGCGCGGTCCCCGGCGTCGCCGACGCGGCCGCCGTCGTCCGCCGGGGCGTCCGACCGGCCGCGCCGGCCGCGCCGGCGCCACCCGCGCCGCCCGCCCGGGCCGCGGCCCCCGTCCCCGACCGGCCGCCCGCCGACCTGGACGGCGGCCCGCCGGCCGTCCCGGACGGCGCGCCCCGCACCCTCCAGGAGGCGCTGCGGGAGGCGGCGCGCCTCGCCCCCGGCAAGGGCACGGTCTACATCCGGCAGGGCCGCGAGGACGACTGGCAGTCCTATCCCGAGCTGCTGCGCGAGGCGGAGCGCGTCCTCGCCGGCCTGCGCGCGGCGGGCCTGCGTCCGGGCGACGCGGCGCTGTTCGCGTTCGCCGACAACCGCGCCTACATCACCGCCTTCTGGGGCTGCGTGCTCGGCGGGTTCCTGCCCACACCGGTCGCCGTCGCCCCGACCTACCAGCGGCCGAACGAGCCGAACCGCAAGCTGCGCAACGCGTGGAAGCTGCTCGGACGGCCCGTCCTCGTCACCGACACCGCGACCGCCGGCGCCCTCGCGGACGTCCGCGAGCTGTGGGACGAGCCGGACGTGCGCATCCTCACCGCCGACGACCTCCTCGCGCACCCGCCCGACCGCGACTGGTTCCCCGCGGCGCCGGACGACCCCGTCCTGAACCTGCTCACGTCGGGCAGCACCGGGGTGCCGAAGTGCGTGCGGCACACCAACGCGAGCGTCGCGGCGCGGTCCCTCGCCGTCGCCGCGCACTGCGGCCTGACCGAGGACGACGTGAGCCTGATCTGGATGCCGTTCGACCACGTCACGGTCGCCATGTACAACGTGCGGGACGTCTTCGCCCGCTGCCGCCACGTCAACGCCCGCACCGAGCACTTCCTCGCCGACCCGCTGCTCTGGCTGGAGTGGATGGACGCCCACCGGGTGACGAACACCTGGGCGCCGAACTTCGCGTACGCGATGGTCAACGAGCTGGCCGGGGAGCTGCGCGGCCGCTCCCTCGACCTGTCGTGCGTCCGGGAGATGGTCAACGCGGGCGAGCCGGTGGTCGCCGCGACCAGCCACCGCTTCCTGGAGCTGCTCGCCCCGCACGGGCTGCGGCCGGACGCGATGGTCCCCTGCTGGGGGATGTCGGAGACCTGCTCCGGCGTCACCTACACGCGGCAGAGCCGGGACGACCGGGCGGCGGGCACCGTCGCGGTCGACCCCGCCACCCTCGGCGGGGACATCCGCTACCTGGACCCGGGCGGCGAGCACGGGACCGTGCTGTCCACCGTGGGCGCGCCGATCCCCGGCGTCCGGCTGCGGGTGGTGGACGACGACGGCGGCGTGCTGCCCGAAGGGCGCGTCGGGGAGCTGCGCATCACCGGCGACACGATGATGGCCGGCTACCACGCGAACGCCGAGGCCGACCGGGACTCGTACGCCGCGGACGGCTGGTACCGCACCGGCGACCTGGCGTTCGTCCGGGACGGCGAGGTCGTCATCGCCGGGCGCAGGAAGGACCAGATCATCGTGCGCGGCGTCAACCACCTCGCGCACGAGATCGAGAGCGTCGTCGCGCGGGTGGACGGGGTGCGGGTCACCTTCGTCGCCGCCGCCGGGCTGCGCGAGCCGGGCGCCGGCTCGGACCGGCTGGCGGTCTTCTTCGTGCCGGAGCGGTGGGCCGCGGCCGACCTCGCCCGGATCGCCGCCGACGTGCGGGCGGTGCTCGGCCGCGAGGCCGGGCTCGCCCCCGACCTGCTCGTGCCGGTCACGGCGGCGGAGTTCCCGAAGACCGGCAGCGGCAAGATCCAGCGGTCCGCGCTCGCCGACCGGCTGCGCGCCGGCGCGTTCGCGGACCGGGTGATCGGCACCGCCGGGGAACCGGCGGGCAGCGGGCTCGTCCGGCGGCAGTGGACACTCCTGCCGGCGGACGCGGACGCGGACGCGCCGGACGCCGGATCCGGCGCCCGGCTGGTCTTCGCCGCCGCGGACGACCTCCGGCGGCTGCGCGTCGACGGGCCGCTGCTCGCCGTGCACCGGGGCGACGCGTTCGCAGCGGACGGCCCCGGGCGGTACCGCGTCCGCGCGGACGACCGCGCGCAGGTGCGGCGCCTGCTGGAGGCGGTGACGGCCGAGCACGGACCGCCCGGCTCGATCGTGTTCGCGCTGCCGCTCTCCCTGGAAGGCGGCGTCGAGGAGCGGCTGGCGGCGGCCGCCGCCGAACTCACCGCGCTGATCGGCGCGCTCGCGGGCGGTGAGTCCGGCCGCCCGCCGGTGCTGGTGCTGACCCGCGGCGCGGTGCACGCCCGCGACGGAGACGCCGTGGACCTCGGTGTCTGCGCGCTCCCCGCGCTCGTCCGCACCGCCGCCGCGGAGGTGCCCGCGCTGCGCGTCCGGCAGCTCGACCTGCCGGCCGACCCGGACCGGTGGCCGGACGCGCTGCGCGCCGAGCGGACCGGCCGGGACCGGGACGGCGCGGTGGTCGCCGCGCGCGCCGGGCGCCGGTGGGCGCCGCGGCTGAGCCCCGTCCCCGAGGAGCCCGGCCCGGGGGAGCCGCCGGTCGTGCCGGGCGGGCGCTACCTGGTCACCGGCGGGCTCGGCGGGATCGCGCACGACCTGGCGGGCCACCTGGTGGCGGCGTACGGCGTCCGGCTGCTGCTCGCCGGCCGCTCGCCGGTCGGCGGCGCGGACGCCGACCGCGAGAAGGCCGGACGGCTCGCCGGGCTGCGCGCGCTCGGCGACGTCCGGTACCGGCGGCTCGACGTCGCCGACGCGGCGGCCCTGGAGTCCGCCGTGGCCGCGGCCGAGGCGGACTGGGGCGCCCCGCTCGACGGTGTCCTGCACCTCGCCGCCGCCGACCCGACCGGGCAGTGGGACCGGCTCGACCGGCACACGCTCGCCAACGAGACCGCTGGCACGTTCACCGCGCAGTTCCGCGCGAAGGTCGCGGGGACGCTCGCCGTGGCGCGGCTGCTCGACCGGCGGCCGGACGCGGCGCTGGTCCTGTTCGGCTCGGTCAACGGCGAGTTCGGCGGGCACTCGTTCGGCGCGTACGCGGCGGCCAGCGGGTTCCTCGCCGGGTTCGCCGACCACTGGCACCACGCGAGGGGCCGCCGCGTGCGGTGCCTGGCGTGGAGCATGTGGACCGGCGCCGGGGTGAACCGCGGCCGGCCGGCGGAGCCGGCGCGGCGGCGGGGCTTCCGCCCGCTCGGCCCGGACGAGGGCCTGCGGCTGTTCCTGGCGGCCCTCGCCGCGCCGCACCACTACCTGCTGCTCGGCCTCGACCTGGCCAACCCCGGGATCGTCGAGGAGCTGGCCCCGGACGCGGTGCGCGCCGGCGAGCTGCTGGTCGCCTACACGGGCGAGGCGGCGGCGGACGAGGTGCGCGCGGCCGTGGCGCCGCACGCCGCCGCATGCCCGGTGCCGGTCCGGGTGGTCGCGGTGCCTCGGGTGCCGAGGGACGCCGACGGCCGCGTCGACGCGGCCGTGCTGCTGCTCGACGCCGCGCCAGGCCGCGCGCGGCGGGTGTCCGCGCCGCCCGGCACCGACCTGGAGCGCCGGATCGCCGCGCTCTGGTCGGCCGCGCTCGACCGCCCGGCCGTCGGCCGCGACGACTCCTTCTTCGAGCTCGGCGGCAACTCCCTGCGCGCCACCCGGCTGCTCGCGCTGCTGGACGAGCGGCTCGCGGTCCGCCTGACGACGCAGGAGCTCTACGAGAACCCGACCGTGGCGGGCGTGGCGGACATCGTGGCGGAC
The DNA here is from genome assembly GCF_013364275.1 of Actinomadura sp. NAK00032. Classification (NCBI taxonomy): domain Bacteria; kingdom Bacillati; phylum Actinomycetota; class Actinomycetes; order Streptosporangiales; family Thermomonosporaceae; genus Actinomadura; species Actinomadura sp. NAK00032. The sequence goes on from NZ_CP054932.1 coordinate 3,741,632, forward strand.
ACCGTCGCGGGCCGCCGCCGCCCCGGCGCGCGCGAAACGAGTCAGCGAGGAGCGCAGACGCAGTGACCCCCATCTCCTTCGCCCAGCGCCGGCTGTGGTTCATCGACCGGCTGGACGGCCCGTCGGCGGTCTACAACGTGCCCTTCCTGGTGCGGTTCCGCGGCGACCTCGACGTCGACGCCCTGCGCGCCGCGCTGCGCGACGTCGTCGTCCGGCACGAGAGCCTGCGCACGGTGTTCGCCGAGGACGCGGCCGGCTCGCCGGAGCAGCGGGTCGTCCCGCCGGACGCGCTCGACCTGCCCGTCGCGGTGGTGGAGACGGGCGCCGCCGCCGTGGACGCGGCGGTGGCCGAGGCCGCGGCGCACCGGTTCGACCTGTCCGCCGACGTCCCGGTGCACGCCCGCGTGCTGCGGACCGGGCCGGGGGAGCACGTGCTCGTCCTGGTGATCCACCACGTGGCCGTGGACGGGGAGTCCGCCGTGCCGCTGGCCCGCGACCTCGCGGCCGCCTACACCGCCCGGCACGGCGGCCGCGCCCCGGACTGGCCCGAGCTGCCCGTCCAGTACCGCGACTACACGCTGTGGCAGCGCGAAATGCTCGGCGACGAGGACGACCCGGACAGCCGGCTCGCCACCCAGCTCCGCTACTGGAAGGACGAGCTCGCCGGGGCCCCCGAGCGGCTGCGGCTGCCGGCCGACCGGCCGCGTCCCGCGCGGGCGAGCCACCGGGGCGACGTCGTGCACGTCGAGATCGACGCCGGCCTCGCCGCCGCCGTCGAGGAACTGGCCAGGGCCCGGGGCATGAGCACGGCCATGGTGGCGCAGGCCGCGCTCGCCGTGCTGCTCTCCCACCTGGGCGCGGGCGAGGACGTCACGATCGGCGCGACCGTCGCGGGCCGCACCGAGGAGGAGCTGGCCGACCTGGTCGGGTTCTTCGTCAACACCTGGGTGCTGCGGGTCGGCCTGTCCGGCGACACGCCGCTGGAGGTGCTGCTGGACCGGGTCCGCGAGCGGGCCCTCGGCGCCTACGACAACCAGGACGCGCCGTTCGAGCGGGTCGTCGAGGCGGTGAACCCCGAGCGCTCCACCGCCCACCACCCGCTGTTCCAGGTGATGTTCAGCTGGCAGACTGACTCCCGCGTCGCACTCGACGTCCCCGCCGCGACCGCGACGCTGGAGGCCGTGGGGACCGGCACCGCGAAGTTCGACCTGGAGTTCAACTTCACCGCCGACCCGGACGGCCGCGGCCTGCGCTGCCGCCTGGAGTACGCGACCGACCTGTTCGACCGCGGCACCGCCGAGCGGATGGGGGAGCGGCTGGTGCGGGTGCTACGCCGGATCACCGCCGACCCCACCGCGCCGGCCGGCGCGGTGGACGTGCTCGCCGCCGACGAGCGCGACCTGCTGGCCCGCTGGAACGACACCACCGCGCCGGCGCCCGAGGCGACCGTCCCCGGCCTGTTCGAGCGGCGGGCCGCCGCGACGCCGGACGCCGTGGCCGTCGTCTCGGCGGGCCGGGAGCTGACCTACCGGCAGGTCGGCGAGCGCGCGGACCGGCTGGCGCGGGAGCTGGCCCGGCGGGGCGCCCGCCCGGAGACGCTCGTCGGCCTCGCCCTGCCGAGGTCCGCCGACCTGGTGGTCGCGCTGCTGGCGATCCTGAAGTCCGGCGCCGGCTACGTGCCCATCGATCCGCGCTACCCGAGCACGCGGCTGGAGCACATGCTCACCGAGGCGCGGCCCCTGTTCCTGCTGACCGACCGGGAGACCGCCGGCACCCTGCCGCACGCCGGCGTGCCCACGCTGCACCTGGACGATCTCGACCTCGAAGGCCCGGCGGCCGGCGAGCCGGGGGACGCGCCCGTCCCGCCGCGGCCGCACAACGTCGCCTACGTGCTCTACACCTCCGGCTCCACCGGCGTCCCGAAGGGCGTCGCGATCACGCACCGGGGCGTGGTGAACGGCGTGACCAGTCTCGCCGAGACGGTCGGGCTCCGGCCGGGCACGCGGATGCTCGCCGGGACCTCGGTCGGCTTCGACGTGTCGGTGTTCGAGATCGTCACGACGCTCGCCGCGGGCGGCACCGTCGAGGTCGTCCGCGACGTGCTCGAACTGGGCGAGCGGGACGGCTGGCGGGGCGGCGTGGTCAGCACCGTGCCGTCGGTGTTCGCCGGGCTGGTCGACCGGCTCGACCCGCGCACCGCGATGGACGGGCTGGTCTTCGCGGGCGAGGCGCTGCCCGCGTGGCTGGTGCGCCGTGTCCGCGAGGCGTTCCCGGGCGTCCGGGTCGTCAACGCCTACGGGCAGAGCGAGAGCTTCTACGCCACCGCCCACGTCGTCGACGGCCCGCTCCCGGAGGACGCGGCGGCGGGCACGCCGATCGGGACGCCGCTCGCCAACATGCGCGCCCACGTGCTCGGGCCGGGGCTCGCGCCCGTCCCGCCGGGCGTCGTCGGCGAGCTGTACGTCGGCGGCGAGGTCGGCCGCGGCTACCACGGCCGCGCCGCGATGACCGCCGAGCGGTTCGTCGCCGACCCGTTCGGGCCGCCCGGGCAGCGCATGTACCGCACCGGCGACCTCGCGCGGTGGACCGCCGGCGGCCGGCTGGAGTACGCCGGACGCGACGACGCGCAGCTCAAGGTCCGCGGGTTCCGGATCGAGGCGGGCGAGGTCGAGGCCGTGCTGACCGCGCACCCCGGCGTCGCGCAGGCCGTGGTGGCGACGCACGACCTGCCGGCCGGCCGGCACCTGGTCGGCTACGTCGTCCCGGCCGGGCGGCCCGGCGGCGCGGGCGGCGGGCGGCACGACAACGTCGACCTGACCGCCGGGGTGTCGGCCGCCGAGCTGCGCGGCTTCGTCACCGAGCGGCTCCCGGAGTTCATGGTCCCGTCCGTGTTCGTCGTGCTGGACCGGCTGCCGCTCACCCCGACCGGCAAGCTGGACCGGGCGGCGCTGCCCGCCCCCGCGTTCACCGGCGGCGCGTACCGCGCCCCGCGCACGCCCGGGGAGGAGGTCCTCGCCGGGGTGTACGCCGAGGTGCTGGGCCTGGACCGGGTCGGCGTGGACGACGACTTCTTCTCCCGCGGCGGCGACAGCATCCGGTCGATCCAGGTCGTGACGCGGGCGCGGGCGCACGGGATCGAGCTGACCCCGCGTCAGGTGTTCCAGGGCCGCACCGTCGCCCGGCTGGCCGAGCTCGCGGCCGCCGGGACGGGGGAGGAGCGCGCCCTGGCCGAGCTGGCCGGCGGCGGCGTCGGCCTCACGCCGCTGCTGCCGATCGGCCGCTTCCTGATGGAGCTGGGCGGCGGCGTCGACCGGTTCTCCATGTCGGCGGTCGTGGACCTGCCGGACGGCATCGACCAGCCCGGGCTGCTCGCCGTGCTGGCCGCCGTCCTGGACCGGCACGACGCGCTGCGGTCCACGCTCGTGCCCGAGGGCCTGCGCGTCGCCCCGCCCGGCTCGGTGCCCGCCGGGGCGCTGCTGCGCCGCGTCCCGTGGAAGGACGACTGGGACGAGACCGCCCCCGCCGAGCTGGACGCCGCCACCGGGCGGCTCGACCCGGCCGCCGGGACGATGGCGCAGTTCGTCTGGTTCGACCGCGCCGACGGCCCCGGGCGGCTGCTGATCGTCCTGCACCACCTGGTCGTGGACGGCGTGTCCTGGCGCATCCTGCTCCCGGACCTGGCGTCGGCGTGGGAGCAGGTCCGCGACGGCCGCACCCCGGAACTGCCGGAGACCGGCACGTCGCTGCGGCGGTGGGCGCACGCGCTCGCCGCGGAGGCGGCCGGGCGCGCCGCCGAGATGCCGCTGTGGCGCTCGATCGCGGACGGCCCGGACCCGCTGCTCGGGAAGCGCCGCCGCGACCCGGCGGTGGACGTCGCGTCCACCGTCCGGCACCACTGGGTGCGGGTGCCCGCGCCGGTCACCGAGGCGGTGCTGACCGCCGTGCCCGAGGCGTTCCACGGCGGCGCGGCCGACGGCCTGCTGGCCGCGCTCGCGCTGGCGGTCGCGCGGATGCGGCGGGCCCGCGGGGTGGACGAGCCGTCGCTGCTGGTCCGGCTGGAGGGCCACGGCCGCGAGGAGGACGCCGTGCCCGGCGCGGACCTGTCCCGCACGGTCGGCTGGTTCACCAGCATGTACCCGGTCCGCCTGGACACCGCCGGGGCCGACCTCGACGACGCCTTCGCCGGCGGCGCCGCGGCGGGCCGCGCCGTGAAGGCCGTCAAGGAGCAGCTGCTCCGCATCCCCGACAAGGGCATCGGCTACGGCATGCTGCGGTACCTCAACGCGGAGACCGCGGCCGAGCTGGCGGACCTGCCGAGCGGCCAGATCGCCTTCAACTACGTGGGGCGCTTCGCCGCCTCCGACACCCCCGAGCACCTGCGCGGCCTCGGCTTCACCCGCGCCCCGGGCGCCGACGAGCTGATCGCCGCGCCCGACCCCGACCTGCCCGCGCTGTCGTCGCTGGACGTCAACTGCCTGGTCACCGACACCGCCGAGGGCCCGCGGCTGGCCGCGCGGTTCAGCTTCCCGGAGGGGGTGCTCGACGAGGCCGACGTGCGCGAGCTGGCGGACCTGTGGCGTGCCGCGCTCGAAGGCATCGCCCGGCACGCCGCCGGGCCGGGCGCGGGCGGCCTGACGCCCTCGGACGTGCCGCTGGCGGGCACCACGCAGGACCAGATCGAGGAGTGGGAGCGGCGCTACGGCGGCCTCACCGACATCTGGCCGCTCACCCCGCTCCAGTCCGGGCTGCTGTTCCACGCGATGCTCGCCGGGGACGACTTCGACCCGTACCACGTCCAGCTCGTCCTGCACCTGTCCGGGGCGGCCGACCCGGACCGGCTGCGCGCGGCCGGCCAGGCGCTGCTCGACCGGCATCCGAACCTGCGCGCCGCGTTCGTCCCGACCGGCGAGGGCGACCACGTGCAGGTCGTGCCGCGGCGCGTCGAGCTGCCCTGGCGGCACCTGGACCTCACCGGCGCCGCGGACCCGGACGCGGAGCTGGCCCGCTTCCTGGAGCAGGACCGGGCCGCCTACTTCGCCCTCGCCGCCCCGCCGCTGCTGCGGCTGTCGCTCGCGACCCTCGGGCCCGGCCGCGCCGAGCTGGTCTTCACCGCCCACCACGTGCTGTTCGACGGCTGGTCGGTGCCGCTGCTGCTGCGCGACCTGCTGCGGCTCTACGGCACCGGGGGCGACGCCTCGGCGCTGCCCCGCGTCCGCGGCTACCGCGAGTTCCTGGAGTGGCGCGACCGGCAGGACGGCGCGGCCGCCGCGCGGGCCTGGGCGGACGCCCTCGACGGCGTCGACGAGCCGACCCTGCTCGCGCCCGCCGCGTCCGCCGTCAACGCCGCCGACGTCGGGCAGGTGGACGTGCCGCTGCCGCCGGACCTGGTCCGCGCCCTGTCGCGGCGCACCGCCGAGCTCGGCGTCACGCTGAACACGCTCGTCCAGGGCTCCTGGGCGGTGCTGCTCGGCCGCCTGACCGGGCGCCGGGACGTCACGTTCGGCGCGACCGTCTCGGGCCGCCCGCCCGCGATCCCGGACGTGGACGGCATGGTGGGCCTGTTCATCAACACCCTGCCCGTCCGGGTCCGCTGCGCGCCCGCCGAGACCTTCGCCGCACTGCTCACCCGCGTGCAGGACGACCAGGCCGCGCTGCTGGACCACCAGCACCGCTCGCTCGGCGACATCCAGCACGCCACCGGGCTGCCGCGGCTGTTCGACACGTTCGTGGTGTTCGAGTCGTACCCGATCGACCACGTCGGGCTGAGCGAGGCCAACGCGGGCACCGAGCTGGCCGTCACCGGCCTCACCCCGTACGGCGGCTCGCACTACCCGCTCGCGGTGGTCGCGGACGCCGACCCGCAGCTGAAGATCGTCCTGCAGTACCAGCGGCACGTGTTCCAGCCGGAGGCCGTGACCGGGATCGCGGACCGGTTCCGCCGCGTCCTGCAGCAGTTCGCCGAGGACCCGGACCTGCCGCTCGGCCGGATCGACGTGCTCGACCCGGCCGAGCGGGAGCTGGTGGTCGAGCGGTGGAACGACACCGCGCGGCCCGTCCCGGCCACGACGCTCGCCGCGCTGGTCGCCGGGCAGGCCGCCCGCACGCCGGACGCGGCCGCCGTGCTGTTCGAGGGCGCCGAGCTGAGCTACGCCGACCTCGACGCCCGCGCCGACCGGCTCGCCGCGCGGCTGGCGGCGCGCGGCGCGGGGCCGGAATCCGTGGTCGCGGTGATGGTGCCGCGCTCGGCGGAGACGGTCGTGGCGCTGCTCGCCGTCCTCAAGGCGGGCGCGGCGTACCTGCCGGTCGATCCGGAGCACCCGGCCGGCCGGATCGCGTTCCTGTACGAGGACGCCCGCCCGCTGGTCACCGTCGCCGCCGAGGGCGCGCCCGTGCCGGACGGCGCCGCCCGCATCGCCGTCGACGAGCCCGGCGGCCCCGGCGACCCCGGCGACCCCGGGACGGTCGTCCCGCCGTCGCCCGCGAACCCGGCGTACGTGATCTACACCTCCGGCTCGACCGGCCGCCCCAAAGGCGTGGCCGTCCCGCACTCGGCGATCGTGAACCGGCTGCTGTGGATGCGCGACCACTACGCCGTCACCGCCGCCGACCGGATCCTGCAGAAGACGCCGCTCGGCTTCGACGTCTCGGTCTGGGAGCTGTTCCTGCCGCTGGTGTCCGGCGCGACGCTGGTGGTCGCCCGCCCCGACGGCCACCGCGACCCCGCCTACCTGGCCTCGGCGATCCAGCGGGCCGGCGTGACGATGGCCCACTTCGTGCCGTCCATGCTGCAGGACTTCCTCCAGGACCCGGCGGCGCGCGGCTGCACGACCCTGCGCGAGGTGGTGTGCAGCGGCGAGGCCCTGGCACCGCACCTGCGCGACCGGTACCACCGGGTCCTGCGCGCCCGGCTGAACAACCTCTACGGCCCGACCGAGGCCGCCGTGGACGTCACCGCCGCGCACTGCCCGCCCGGCGCGGACGGTCCGGTCACCATCGGCGGGCCCGTGTGGAACACCCGGACCTACGTGCTGGACGACCGGCTCGCGCCCGTCCCGCCGGGCGTCGCGGGCGAGCTGTACCTCGCCGGGCCCCAGCTCGCGCGCGGCTACGTCCACCGGCCCGGGCCGACCGCCGAGCGGTTCACGGCCGACCCGTTCGGCGCGCCCGGCGACCGGATGTACCGCACCGGGGACGTGGTCCGCTGGGACCACCGCGGCGAACTGGAGTACCTCGGCCGCGACGACCAGCAGCTCAAGATCCGCGGCCAGCGGGTGGAGCCCGGCGAGATCGAGGGCGTGCTCGCGGACCATCCGGGCGCCGCCCGGTCCGCGGTCGTCGCCCGCGACGCCGCGGGCGGTCCGCGCCTGGTCGCCTACGTCGTCCCCGAGGACGGCGCCGCGCGGGCGGTGGCGACCCTCGCCCGGATGCGCCGCGAGGGCCGCCTGGACGGCCGCGAGCTGCACGAACTCCCGGACGGCAGGCTCGTGTGCGCGCGCAACCGGTCGAACACCACGTTCCTCTACGACGAGATCTTCGTCCGGAACGAGTACCTGCGGGCGGGCGTGACCCTGCCCGCGGGCGCCCGCGTGGTGGACGTCGGCGGCCACGTCGGGATGTTCTCGCTGTTCGTCGCCGAGCGGCGGCCGGACTGCCGGATCCTCGCCGTCGAGCCGATCCCCGAGCTGGCCCGGATGTTCGCGCTGAACGCCGAGCTGCACGGCATCGACGCCGCCGTCACCGCGTGCGGCCTCGCCGCCGAGCCCGGCCGGGCCGAGTTCACCTACTACCCGGACCTGTCGATCCTGTCCGGGCGCTTCGCCGACGAACGCGAGGAGCGCCACATGCTGGAACAGGTCATCGGCAACGACCCGGAGCTGGCCGGGCTCGACGGCGCCGCGCGCGCCGAGCTGCTCACCGAGCGGCTGCGCGGCGAGCGCGTCGAGGTCGAGCTGCGCACCCTGTCCGAGCTGATCCGCGAGCACGCGCTGCCCGTGATCGACCTGCTGAAGGTGGACGCGGAGAAGAGCGAACTGGACGTGCTGCGCGGCGTCGACGCCGAGCACTGGCCGATCATCAGGCAGGTCGTCGCCGAGGTCCACGACATCGACGGCCGGCTCGAGGTCGTGGTCGCGATGCTGCGCGGCCACGGCTTCCGCACCGGCGTGACCGCGTCGGACGACCTGGCCGGGACGGGCATGTACTCCGTCCACGCCGTCCGCCCGGAGGCCGCGGGCGAACCGGCGCTCGAAGCCGTCCCGGACGGGCAGCGCTGGTTCAACGCCAGGAGCCTCGCGGACGACCTGCGCGAGCACGCGGCCGCCCGGCTGCCCGGCTTCATGGTCCCGTCCGCGTTCGTGCCGGTGGACCGGCTGCCGCTGACCGCCAGCGGCAAGCTCGACCGGGCCGCGCTGCCCGCGCCCGAGCCGGACGCGGGCACCGGACGCGGCCCGCGCACACCGCGCGAGGAGCTGCTCTGCCGGCTGTTCGCCGACGTGCTCGGCGTGGAGCGCGTCGGCATCGACGACGACTTCGCCGCGCTCGGCGGCCACTCGCTGCTCGCCACCCGGCTGGTCGGCCGGATCCGCACCGCGCTCGGCGTGGACGTGCCGATCCGCGTGGTCTTCGACGCGCCGACGGTCGCCGAGCTGGTGCGGCGGCTGCCCACCGGGCCGTCGGAGCGGCCGCCGCTGCGGCGCGCCGAGCCGCGTCCCGAGCGGGTCCCGCTGTCGGCCGCCCAGCACCGCCTCTGGTTCGCGCACCGGTTCGACGGGCCGTCCGCGACCTACAACGTGCCGCTGGTGCTGCGGCTGTCCGGCGCGCTGGACGTGCCGGCGCTGCGCGCCGCGCTGCACGACGTGGTGGCGCGGCACGAGAGCCTGCGCACGCTGGTCGGGGAGGACGAGAACGCCGTCCCGTACCAGCGGATCCTGCCCGCGGGCGAGGTGCGGCTCGACGTCCCGCTCGTGGACGTGGAGCCGTCCGGCCTGGACGCAGCGGTGGCGGAGGCGGCGGTGCACCTGCTCGACCTCGCCGCCGAGCCGCCGGTGTGGGCGAGGCTGTTCCGGACCGGCGCGCAGGAGCACGTGCTGCTCCTGCTGATCCACCACATCGCCGGGGACGGCGAGTCGGTCGGCCCGCTGATGCGCGACTTCAGCACCGCCTACGCCGCCCGGCGGCGGCGCGAGGCCCCGGACTGGCCGGAGCTCGCGGTGCAGTACGCCGACTACACCCTCTGGCAGCGCGAGCTGCTCGGCGACGAGCACGATCCGGCCGCGGCGCTCGCCGCCCAGGCCGGCTACTGGCGGGAGGAGCTGGCGGGCGTGCCGCAGCCGCTCGCGCTGCCCACCGACCGCCCGCGCCCGAAGGCGGCCGGGCACGGCGGCGACCTGGTCGAGTTCACGCTCGCGGCCGAGCTGATGGCCGCCGTCGAGCGGCTCGCCGGGGCGCGCGGCGCGACGACGTCGATGGTGATGCAGGCCGCGTTCACGGTGCTGCTGCGCGAGCTGGGCTGCGGCGACGACATCACGATCGGGTCGCCGATCGCCGGGCGCACCGAGGAGGCGCTGACCGACCTCGTCGGGTTCTTCGTCAACACGTGGGTGCTGCGCGTCCGGATCCCCGCGAACCCGACCTTCGCCGAGGTGCTGGACGAGGTGCGCCGCCGCGCCCTCGCGGCCTACGACAACCAGGACGCCCCGTTCGAGCGGCTGGTGGAGCTGCTGAACCCCGAGCGCTCCACCGCCTACCACCCGCTGTTCCAGGTCATGTTCGCCTGGCAGAACGTCGGCGACGGCGACTTGTGGCCGAGCGGGCTGCGGGCGCGGCTGGACACCGTCCCGACCGGCACCGCGAAGCTCGACCTGTCGCTGATCATGGCCGACGTCCCGGGCCGCGGCGTGGTCGGCAACGTCGAGTACCGGACCGACCTGTTCGACCGGGCCACGGCCGAGGACCTCGCGGACCGGTTCGTCCGGACGCTGCGTCGCGCCGTGTCCGACCCGCACGCCAGGCTCGGCGTGCTGGGGGCGCCGGAGCGGGCGGCCGGGCGGCCCGGCAGCGGGGCCGCGGCGAGGACGGCCTACCTGGCCCCGCGCACACCGGCCGAGGAGACGCTCGCCGGAGTGATCGCGGACGTCCTCGGGCTGGACCGGGTCGGCGTCGACGACGACTACTTCCTGGTGGGCGGGGACAGCATCCGCTCGATCCAGGTGGTGTCGCGGGCCAAGGCCGCGGGCGTCGAGATCACCCCGCGCGAGATGTTCGAGCTGCGCACGGTCGCCGCGCTCGCCGCCAGGGCCGGCGAGCGCGCCGCCACCGCCCCGGCGGGGCCGGCGCCGGACGAGGACGGCGTCGGCGCGCTGCCGCTCCCGCCGATCGCCCGGTTCCTGCCGGCGCACGCGCGCGCCGGCCGGTTCGCGATGGCGACCATGCTGGACCTGCCGGACGGCATCGACGAGGACGGCCTCGCCGCGACGCTCGGCGCGGTCGTGGACCGGCACGGCATGCTGCGCTCCCGGCTCGCGGACGGCGGCCTGCGCGTCGAGCCGCCGGGCGCGGTGGACGTCCGCGCGCTGCTCGTCCGCGTCGCCCGCGACCAGGCCGACCCGCAGGCCGAGCTGGACGCCGCGGTCGGGCTGCTCGACCCGTCCGCCGGGGTGATGGCGCGGTTCGTCTGGCTCGATCCCGGGCTGCTGATCATCGCCCTGCACCACCTGGTGGTGGACGGCGTGTCCTGGCGGATCCTGCTGCCCGACCTCGCGGCGGCCTGGGAACGAGTCCGCGACGGCCGCGCGCCGGACCTGCCCGCCGCCGGGACGTCGTTCCGGCGCTGGGCCCGCGCCCTCCCCGGCGCCGCCCGCGAGCGCGCCGCGGAGCTGCCGCTGTGGCGGGCGATCGCGGCCGGCCCCGACCCGCTGCTCGGGGCGCGGGCGCCGGACCCGCGCGTGGACGTCCAGTCCACGGTCGAGACGCTGGAGGTGGAGCTGCCCGCGGAGCCGACCGGCGTGCTGCTCGGCGCGCTCCCGGCCGCCTTCCGCTGCGGCGCCGACGACGCCCTGATCGCCGGGCTCGCGCTGGCGGTCGGCCGGTGGCGGCGGGCGCGCGGCGTCGCCGAGCCGTCGGTGCTGCTGCGGCTGGAGGGCCACGGCCGCGAGGAGTCCGTGCTGCCCGGCGCGGACCTGTCCCGGACCGTCGGCTGGTTCACCAGCCTGTACCCGGTCAGGGTGGACCTGCCCGAGGCGGCGCTGCGTGCGGCCGGCGACGCCGCCGGCGACGCGGCCGTCGCGAGCGTCCTGATATCCGTCAAGACCCGGCGCCGCGCGCTCCCGGACAAGGGCATCGGCTACGGCCTGCTCCGGCACCTGGACGAGGCGGCGGGCGCGGAGCTGGCGGCGCTGCCGTCCGGCCAGATCACCTTCAACTACCTGGGCCGGTTCGGCGCGGCGGACATGCCGGAGGCGCTGCGCGGCCTCGGCTGGACGCGGGCGCCGGGCGCGGACGAGCTGACCGTCCGGTTCGACCCGGACCTGCCGGTGGCCGCCGCGCTGGAGGTGAACGCCTTCGTCACCGAGTCCGCGGACGGCCCGCGGCTGCGCGCCCGGTTCGGCTTCCCGTCCGGAGTGCTGTCCGGCGCCGAGGCGGCGGAGCTGGCCGCCGCGTGGCGCGCCGCCCTCGCGGAGCTGGCCCGGCACGCCGCCCGGCCCGGCGCGGGCGGCCTCACCCCGCCGGACCTGCCGCTGGTGGCGGTGCGGCAGGACGAGATCGACGGCTGGGAGAAGCGCCACCCGGGGCTCGCCGACGTCTGGCCGCTGACGCCGCTGCAGGCCGGCCTGCTCTACCAGTCGGAGCAGGCCGGGACCGGCCACGACCCGTACCACGTGCAGCTCGTGTACGAGCTGTCCGGGCGGGTGGACCAGGCCCGGCTCCGCGCGGCGGGCCAGGCACTGCTCGACCGGCACCCGAACCTGCGCACCGCGTTCCCCGGCCGCGCGGCCGGCGACCCGGTCCAGCTCGTGGTGGACGGCGTCGAGCTGCCGTGGCGCGAACTCGACCTCCGCGACCTGCCCGGACCCGACCGCGACGCGGCGCTCCGCGCGTTCCTGGCCGCGGACCGGGACGCGCACTTCGATCCCGCGACCCCGCCGCTGCTGCGGATGTCGTCGGTGCTCACCGGCCCCGAATCGGCGGTGCTGGTGCTCACGTCCCACCACGTCCTGTTCGACGGCTGGTCGGTGCCGCTGCTCACCCGCGAGCTGCTGGCCCTCTACCGGTCGGGGCCCTGCGCGCTGCCGCCGGCGCCCGCGTACCGCGACTTCCTCGCCTGGCTCGCCCGCCGCGACCCGGCGGCGTCCGCCCGCTCCTGGGCGGACGGGCTGGCGGGCGTCGAGGAGCCGACGCTGCTCGCGCCGGACCTGCCCGCCGACGCCGATCTCGGCGCCGCCCACCGGATCGAGGTCCCGCTGCCGGACGGCCTCGCCCGCGACCTGCCCCGGACGGCGGCGGAGCTGGGCGTCACGCCGAGCACGCTGGTGCACGCCGCGTGGGGCATCGCGCTGGCCGGGCTGACCGGGCGCCAGGACGTCGTGTTCGGCACGACGGTGTCGGGCCGCCCGCCCGCCGTGCCGGGCGTCGAGTCGGCGGTCGGGCTGTTCATCAACACGCTGCCGGTGCGGGTCGGGTTCACGCCGTGGGACACGCTCCGCTCGGTGCTGACCGGCGTGCAGGAGCGGCAGAACGCCCTGCTCGACCACCATCACCACGCGCTGGCCGACATCCAGCGGGCGACCGGGCTGCCGGCCCTGTTCGACACCGTCGCGGTGTTCGAGTCGTTCCCGCTGGACGAGGCGGAAGCGGAGGAGGGCGGCCTCGCCGTCACCGGCGTCTCCTCGCCGAACGGCACCCACTACCCGCTGGGCGTGGCCGCGGCCGCCGGCCCCGAGCTGCGGGTCGTCGTCGAGTATCTGGAGGCGGCCTTCGACCGCGGCACCGCCGCCGCCATCGCCGGCCGGCTGGCGCGCGTGCTGCGCGCGATCGCGGCCGACCCGGACGCTCCCGCCGGTTCGATCGACGCGCCGCGACCGGTGCCGGCGGCGGAGCCGGAGCTGGAGCCGGAGCCGGCGCCCGCCGCGACCATCGCGGAGCTGTTCGCCGCGCAGGTCTCGGCGACACCGGACGCCGTGGCCGTCGCCGCCGGCTCCGCCGAGCTGACCTACAAGGACCTGGACGCCCGCGTCGACCGGCTCGCCGGAGAGCTGGTCCGGCGCGGCGTCCGGCCCGAGTCGGTGGTCGCGGTCGCGCTGCGCCGCTCGCCCGACCTGGTCGCCGCGCTGCTGGCGATCGCCCGGGCGGGCGGCGCCTACCTGCCGGTCGACGCCGCCGACCCGGCCGGCCGGATCGCCTACCTGCTGGCGGACTCCGGCGCGCGGCTCGCGGTCGTCGACGCGGACACGGCCGGGGCGCTGGCGGCGGCGCCCGTCCCGGCGCTGCGCGTGGACGAGCCGTTCACCGAGCGGCCCGGCATCGCCGCGGCGGTCCCGAGCCGTCCGGACGGCCTGGCGTACCTCTTCTACACCTCCGGGTCGACGGGGCGGCCGAAGGGCGTCGCGGTGTCGCACCGCGGCGTCGCCTCGCTCGTCGCCGCGCACGCCGAGCGGCTCGCCGTCACCCCGGCGAGCCGGATGCTCCAGCTCGTGCGGCCGACGTTCGACGTGTCGCTGTGCGAGATCCTCACGACCCTGCTGTCCGGGGCGACGCTCGTCGTCGCGGACGAGGCGGACCTCACCGCGGGCCCGGCGCTCGCCGCCACCATCGCGGCGAACCGGGTCACCCACATGATGTTCCCGCTCGGCGTGCTCGGGCTGATGCCGCCCGGATCGATGGCGGCGGTGGAGTCGCTCGCGACCGGCGGCGAGCCGATCCCGCCGGAGCTCGTCGCCGCCTGGGCCCCCGGCCGCCGCATGGTCAACATCTACGGGCAGACCGAGACGACGGCGGCGACCGTGATGAGCGCGCCGCTCACCGGCGGCGAGGGCGTCCCGCCGATCGGCCGGCCGATCCCCGGGACCCGGGTGTTCGTGCTGGACGGCGCGCTGCGCCCCGTCCCGGACGGCGTCGTCGGCGAGCTGTACGTGGCCGGTCCCGGCGTGGCGCGCGGCTACGCCGGGCGGCCCGGCCTCACCGCGGACCGCTTCCCGGCCTGCCCGTTCGGCCGGCCCGGCGAGCGGATGTACCGCACCGGCGACCTCGTCCTGCGCGGGCCGGACGGCGACCTGGTGTTCCGCGGCCGGGCCGACGACCAGGTCAAGATCCGCGGCCTGCGGATCGAGCCGGGCGAAGTGGAGACCGCGCTGCTGGAGCACCCCCGGGTGGAGCGGGCCGTCGCGGCCGTGCGCGAGCACGGCGGCGACCGGCGGCTCGCCGGGTACGTCGTGCCGACCCCGGCGGGCGGCGGCGACGACCTCACCGCCGTGCTGCGCGCGCACCTGCGCGAACGGCTGCCGGAGTACATGGTCCCGTCGGCGCTCGCCGTCCTGGACGAGATCCCGCTGACCCCGAACGCCAAGCCCGACCGGAGCGCGCTGCCGGAGCCCGGCCGCGCGCCGGCCGCGCCGGGCCGCGAGCCGCGGACTCCGCGCGAGCGCATCCTGTGCGGCCTGCTCGCCGAGACCCTCGGCGTGGAGCGGGTCGGCCTGGACGACGGGTTCCACGCCCTCGGCGGGCACTCCCTGCTGGCCGCCCGGTTCGCCGGCCGCGTCCGGGTCGTGCTCGGCCTGGACGTGCCCGTCCGGACGGTGCTGCGCGCCCCGACGGTCGGCGACCTGGCCGCCGCCCTGGAGAGCGGCGCGGAGCCCCCGGACGCCGCCGACCCGTTCGGGCCCGTCCTGCCGCTGCGCGCGGGCGGCGACCGCGAGCCGCTGTGGTGGATCCATCCCGGCGGCGGGCTGTGCTGGCCCTACCTGGGGTTCGCCCGGCGCCTCCCCGAGAACCGCCCGGTCTACGGGATCCAGGCGAAGGGCATGGACGGCTCGGACCGGCTGCCCGGCTCCATCCGGGAGATGGTGGCCGACTACGCCGGCGAGATCCTCGCCGTCCAGCCCGAGGGGCCGTTCCATCTGCTCGGGCTCTCGGTCGGCGGCACCCTCGCGCACGCGGTGGCGGCGGAGCTGCGCGGCCGCGGCCACGAGGTGGCGCTGCTCGCGCTGCTGGACAGCGCCCCGGCCGGCGAGCTGGTCGCGCTGGGCCCGCCCACCGCGGACGCCGTCCGCGACCACTTCGCCGAGCACCTGGTCGCGCTGGCCGATCCCGGCGCGGCGGACGGCTTCGTCGCGCACGCCACGGAAGTGATCGTCAACCACGGGCGGCTGATGACCGGGTTCGCCTCGCCGGTCTTCCACGGCGACGCGCTCCTGATCACCGCGGGCGGAACGGAGGCCGCGACCGCCGACCGGTGGCGGCCGCACATCGCCGGGGCCGTCGAGGAGCACGCGGTGGACGGCGCGCACGAGGAGCTCTACCTGCCCGGCCCCGCCGCGGAGATCTGCCGGATCCTCGGCCGCCGCCTCGGCGGGGCGTGACGGCCATGGCCCACACGAAGGGACACCGAGCGGTGGACGAACCGGCAACGGGGACCTACGACGTCGTCGGCGTCGGGTTCGGCCCCGCGAACCTGTCGCTGGCGATCGCGCTGGACGAGTGCCCCGAGCCGGTCACGGCCGCGTTCTTCGAGCGGCAGGCGTCGCTCGGCTGGCACCGGGGCATGCTGGTGCCGTCGGCGAAGATGCAGGTCTCCTTCCTGAAGGACCTGGTCACCTTCCGCAACCCGGCCTCCCCGTACGGGTTCGTGTCCTACCTCCACGAGTCCGGGCGGCTGCCGCGGTTCGTCAACAACGGGGACTTCTTCCCGACCCGCCGCGAGTTCCACGACTACCTCGAATGGGCGGAGGCGAAGCTGCGCCCGCGCGTCCACTACGGCGCGGAGGTGACGGCCGTGCGGATCCCGCCCGGGACGCGCGGCCCGGCCGACCGGCTGCTGGCGGACGTCCGCGACCCGGGCGCGCCGGGCGGCGTCCGCGCGGTCGCGGCCCGCAACCTGGTCGTCTCCACCGGCCTGGTGCCCCGGATGCCCGCCGGGGTGGAGCCGGACGAGTCGGTGTGGCACAGCTCGCAGTTCCTCGGCCGGTTCCGGGACCGCGACCCGGCCCGGCTGCGCCGCGTCGCGGTGGCGGGCGCGGGGCAGAGCGCGGCGGAGATCGTCCGGTTCCTGTACGACACCCTCCCGGACGCGGTGATCCACGCGATCGTCCCGTCCTACGGGTACTCGATCGCCGACAGCACGCCGTTCGCGAACCAGGTCTTCGACCCGGAGGCGATCGACGACTACTACCACGGGTCCCGGCGGGCGCAGGACGCGTTCTGGGAGTACCACAAGAACACCAACTACTCGGTGGTGGACGACGAGGTCATCCGCGACCTGTACCGGCGCGCCTACGACGACGGGCTCGCCGGGACGGGACGGCTGAACTTCCTCCCGCTGTCGCGGGTCGCGGGCGTGAAGTCGGTGGTGAACGACACCCGCGTCACGGTGTACTCCACCGCCCGCGAGGACTCCCGCGACCTCGACGTGGACGTGCTGGTCTGCGCGACCGGATACGACCCGATGGACCCCGCCGACGTCCTGGGGGAGCTGGACGCGCACTGCCTGCACGAGGCCGACGGCCGGATCCGGGTGGGCCGCGACTGGCGCATCGCCACCGCTCCCGGCCTGCGCTGCGGGATCTACCTGCAGGGCGGGACCGAGCACACCCACGGGCTGTCGTCGTCGCTGCTGTCGAACCTGGCCACCCGCAGCGGCGAGATCACCCGGTCGATCGTGGCCGGGCTGGCCGCCGAGAGAGGAAACGGAGTCCGCGCATGAGCACCAATCCGTTCGACGCCGAGGACGGCGAGTTCTACGTCCTGGTGAACGACGAGGACCAGCATTCGCTGTGGCCGACCTTCGCGCCGGTGCCGCAGGGCTGGCGCACCGTGTTCGGGGGCGGCGACCGCGCCTCCTGCCTGCGGTACGTCGAGGAGCACTGGACCGACATGCGCCCGCGCAGCCTGCGCGAGGCCATGGCGGCCGACAGCGCCGCCTCCGGGGCCGCCTCCGGGGCCGCCGAGGGGGAGCCGGCCCGATGACCTCGCTCGCGGAGCGGTGGGGCATCCACCCGGACCAGTTCTGGCTGTACGGGCGCCCGATCGAGGAGCCGGTGCGGTTCGACGAGGAGATGGACGCCTGGCACGTCCACGGGCACGCGGAGGTGCTCGAGGCGCTGGCGAACCCGGCCGCGTTCTCGTCCGAGACGATCAAGCTGGTGCCGATGGGCGCCGGGGAGTCCTACACCGAGGGCGACCTGCTCCAGACCGACCCGCCGGACCACGGGGCGCTGCGCCGGCTCGCCGCGCGCGCCTTCACGCCGAAGGTCGTGGCCGACCTGGAGCCGCGGATCGACGCCCTCGCCCGCGAGCTGCTCGACACGGTCGCGGACGAGGACGGGTTCGACCTGATGAGCGCGCTCGCCTACCCGCTGCCGGTGACCGTCGTCACCGAGCTGCTCGGCATCCCGGCCGCCGACCGGCACCTGTTCGAGCGGTGGATGACCGGCATGGTGGAGGAGATGGGCGACCTGTCGCTCGCCGACAGCGCCGAGGACCAGGAGGCCACCTTCGGCGCGGCCATGGACCACATGCGGCTGATGCTGGACTACCTGCGCGAGCACACCGCCGAGTGCCGCCGCGCGCCGCGCGACGACCTGCTCGGCGGGCTGATCGGGGCGGAGCTGAACGGGCGGCGCCTCACCGACAACCACATCGTCAACTTCGCCAAGATGCTGCTCATCGCCGGCTACCTGTCGACCACGATGCTGATCGGCAACACGGTGCTGTGCCTGGACCACTTCCCCGACCAGATGGCGCGGGTGCGCGCCGACCGGTCGCTCGTGCCCGGGCTGGTCGAGGAGTCGCTGCGCTACCTCAGCCCGGTCGCCGCGACCTACCGGGCCACCGCCGCCGAGACGGAGCTCGGCGGCAGGCGGCTCGGCCCGGGGAAGATGGTGCTGGTGTGGTTCGGCGCGGCGAACCGGGACGCGCGGGTGTTCCCCGATCCGATGGCGTTCGACCCCGCCCGCTCGCCGAACCCGCAGCTCGGCTTCGGCCGGGGCGTCCACTTCTGCCTGGGCGCCGCGCTGGCGCGGATGGAGGGCCGGATCGCGCTGAACCGGCTCTTCGACCGGTTCCCGGTGCTGCGCACCGACCCGGACAAGCCGCCCGCCTTCATGCTCGCCCCGGACACGACGGGCGTCACGTCCCTGCCCGTCCGCACGTCCGGCTGACGGCCGGCGCCGGCGGTCAGGGCGCCGCCCGGGAGCGGGCGGGACGGGGCCCGGCCGCCGGGCGGCGGCGCATCTCGGCGCGGTCGGCCAGCGCCAGCGACGGCCCGGTCATGGCGGTCGTCACGAGTGCCATGACCACCAGGGCGACGAACAGCGGCGTGGTCAGGATCCCGGCGGCGTAGCCGGCCTGCAGCACGATCAGCTCGGTCAGCCCGCGGGTGTTCAGCAGAGCGCCGACCCGGAGGGCGTCCCAGCGCGTGCGGGCGCCGAGCCGGGCCCCGAGGTAGCCGCCCAGCGTCTTGCCCGCGACACCGAGCAGCACGGCCGACAGGACCAGGGCGGGGGAGACCGCGCCGAATCCCCGCGTCAGGACGCCGAGCCCGCTCACCACGAAGAACACCGGGACCAGCACCCGGCCGATCGCGGTGACGGTGCCGAGCGCCGCGCCCCACCGCCCGGTCGCGGGGACGGCCAGCCCGGCGAGGGCCGCGCCGACGATCGCGGTCATGCCGAGCCGCTCCATCGCGAACGCGAGGGCCGCGGCCACCGCGCTGATCAGCGCGGCGGCGAGCCAGGGCGCGCGGCGGCACAGCGCCTCCGGGCCGCGGGTGCGCAGCACCAGGCGGAGCAGCACGGCCGCCGCGGCGCCGCAGCACAGCGCGGCCATGGCCCGCAGGAACCGGTCCGGCGACCCGTGCCCGAGCCCGATCGCCACCGCGAGCAGCGGCCAGGACACCGCGTCGATGACGATCGCGGCGGTGAGCGACAGCCGCCCGGCCTCGGTGCCGGCCATGCCCCGGTCGGTGAGGACGCGGGCGAGCACCGGCACCGCGGTGACCGACAGCGTCACCGCGAGCATCAGCACGAGCGCGCTCGCCGGCGCGGTCCCGCGCACCGGCGGGTCCGCGTCCGCCAGCACCCACACGGCCAGCAGCACGCCGGCCGCCTGCGCGGGCAGCAGCCCGCCGAGCACGACCCAGCCGACCGCGCGGCGGTCCGGGCGGGGTCCCCCGACGCGCAGCTCGTGCGTCAGGCCGGCGAGGAACAGCACCAGCCCGACCTCGGCGGTCAGCTTGAGGTCGGCCAGCACGTGCGCGGGCACCAGCCGGGCGAAGTCGTGCGGGCCGAGCAGCCGCAGCGCGGCGGGACCGGCGAGCAGCCCGGCGGTCAGCTCGCCGATCACCTCCGGCTGCCGCGCCGCGCGGGCCGCGAGCCGGCCCGCCATGGCGATGAGGAGCACCGCGCCGAGCACCGCGAGCAGGTGCCCGGCGCGTCCGGCCGTCTCGGCCGCGGTCATGCCGTGCGGCCTATTCGCCGTGGTGGAGCAGGCGCAGGTACTCGTAGGTGGACGGCAGGCCGCCGATCAGCTCGGCCTGCCGGCGCTTGACGTCGGCGAAGATGGCCCGCGACGAGTCGACGGTCTCCGGCCGCATGGCCAGCGCGGGCAGCGGATGGTCGGGCAGGAGCCCGAGCCCGGCGAACACGCAGTAGTAGTTGGCGTTGCTCCAGAAGTTGCGGAACTCGGCCTCGAAGTTGCCGTAGTAGGTCGACTCGTCGGTCACCGGCATCTCCACCGCGAGCCCCGCCTTGTACATGGCGACCTTCTCCTGGAACCGGGGCGCGAGCTCCAGCTCCTTGCACGCCCGCCAGAACGGGGTGTCGTCGCGCGGCGCGAAGCCGAAGTGCGCCTGGATGAAGTCCCGGGTGTCGTCGAACATCTGCTCTATCTCGCGGTTGAACCGGTCGATCAGGACGGGCTCGAACCGCTTGTCCGGGAAGTGCTTCACCAGCTGGTACAGCGCGGCGTAGATGAAGTAGATGCCGGTGGACTCCAGCGGCTCCAGGAAGCACGAGGACAGCCCGATGCCGACGCAGTTGCGCACCCACGCCCGCCGGTTGCGCCCGACCCGGAACCGGATCTGGTTCAGCGGCTGGGTCTCCGGGTCGAGCCCCCACATCCGGCAGAACTCCTCGGTGGCCTCGTCGCGGGTCTGGAACCGGCTGGAGTACACATAGCCCGTGCCGAACCGGCCGAGCAGCGGGATCTTCCACGTCCAGCCGGACGACATCGCGATCGAGGAGGTGTACGGCTCGACGCCGTCCGCCTCGTCGTCGTGCGGGATCGAGGTGGCGACCGCGCTGTCGTTGAGCAGGTGGTCGCTCATGTCGAGGAAGGGCTCGCGCATCACCTGGTTCATCAGCAGGCTGCGGAAGCCGGAGCAGTCCACGAACAGGTCGGCCTCAAGGGTGCGGCCGGTCTCGGTGTGGATCGCGGTGACGAAGCCGCGGTGGTCGATGTCGGCGTGGGTGAACGTGTCCTCGATGTGCGTCACGCCCTGCTTGCGGGTGGCGAAGCGGCGCAGGAAGTCCGCGACGAGGTTCGCGTCGAAGTGCCACGCGTAGCTCGCCCATCTGCTCCCGTCGCGGAACCGCGGTGCGAGCTTGCGGTCGATGACGGGCGGCTGGGCGTAGCACGCGTGGTCGAACGGCTCGTCGGTGGCGCCGGTCAGCCGCAGGTAGGTCCAGTAGTGCGACAGCGGGAGGTTCTCGTGGTTCGGCAGGATGCCGAACAGGTGGTCGAAGCGGTCCGGGCGGCCGTCCGGCCGGGTGCGCGCCGCGGGCTCGGCGCCGCCGGGCGTCCGCCAGTTGACGAACCGGACGCCCATCTTGAAGCTCGCGTTGCACTCGCGCATCCACTCCTCCTCGGCGATGCCGAGGAAGTCGAAGAACACCTTGTGCAGATTGGGGATGGTGGCCTCGCCCACCCCGATCTTCGGGACGGCGGGCGCCTCCAGGACGGTGACGTCCGTTCTCGGGCCGAGCGCCTTGGCGAGATAGGAGCCCGCCATCCAGCCGGCGGTGCCGCCGCCCAGCACGACGATCCTGCGAATTCGGTTGTCGTCCATCGCACTCTCTCTCGGTCCGTGGAGGAAAAGGGGCCCGGATGCTCCGTGCCGTCACCGTGTCATGTCCGGCTATATGTTTTCCATGATCGCCGCCGCGGTCGGAAATGGAATTCGCATGGCCTCTGAATAGCCGCCCGATAGCTTCCTCGGAAAGGCTTGGCGCATGACCGACTCGATCGACGCCGGCACCCGCGTCCCGCGCGGCGGGCGGGTGGTGGACGAGGATTTCCGCGCGATGATGCGCGGCTTCCCGACCGGCGTCGCGGTGGTGACCGCGCTCGGCCCGGACGGCCGGGCGCGCGGGATGACCTGCTCGTCGCTGTGCAGCGTGTCGCTCGCCCCGCCGACCCTGCTCGCCTGCCTGCGCGAGGGGAGCCCGACGCTCGCGGCCGTCCTGGTGCGGGGCGCGTTCGCGGTGAACCTGCTGCACGCGGACGCGCGGCGCACCGCGGAGCTGTTCGCCTCCGGTGCCCCGGACCGGTTCGACCGGGTCGCGTGGCGGGCCGGCGCCGCCGGGCCGCACCTGCCGGCCGCCGCGCACGCCGTCGCCGACTGCGCGGTCCGCTCCCCGGTGCCCGCGGGCGACCACGTCGTCGTGTTCGGCGAGGTGTACGCGGTGACCGGGTACGACGACCGCGGGCCGCTGCTGTACGGCCTGCGCAGGTACGGTTCCTGGCCCCGAGCCCGGCCAGGCGCCTGACCGGTGCGCGGTTCAGGCCGTCATGAGCAGCGCCGGGTCTCCGGTGAGCACGGCGCGCTGCACCTCGCGCAGCAGCCGCCCGGGTTCGATGCCGAGCTCCTCGGCGAGCATCCGCCGGCTGCGCTCGAACACCGCGAGCGCCTCGGCCTGCCGGTCGCACCGGTACAGGGTGGTCATGAGCTGCGCCTGGAAGCGCTCGCGCAGCGGGTGGCGCGCGACGAGGCGGGTCAGCTCGGGCAGCACCTGAGCGTGCCGGCCGAGCGCGAGGTCCGCCTCGACCAGGCTCTCCAGCGCCGCGATCCGCGCCTCCTCCAGGCGCGGGCCCTCGGCGGCGGCCAGGTGCTCGGAGACGTCGGCGAGCGCCGGCCCGCGCCACAGCGCGAGCGCCTGCCGGATCAGCTCGCCCGCCTCGGCGTACCGGCCGGCCCGCAGCGCCGTCTGGCCGCTCGCCGCCAGCCGCTCGAACTCGCGCAGGTCGAACCGGGCGTCGCCGATCCGCATCTGGTAGCCCGGCGACCGGCGGACGATGCTGACCGCGGGCCCCACCGTCTTGCGCAGCCGGGACACGTGGTTGTAGATCTGCGCGTTCATCGTGGCGGGCGGCCGCGCGCCCCACAGCAGCGCGCTCAGCTCCGAGTCCGACAGCAGCCTGCCGCCCGCGAGCAGCAGGGCCGCGAGCACGGTGCGCGGCTTCGCGCCGTCCAGCGGCGCCGCGGTGTCGCCGTCCCGCACCTCGACGGGACCCAGGATGAGGTACTCCATGCGCCCTCCCTCCGCCCGGGTCAGCGGGCGGGCTCGGCCTCGATGGCGTTGTAGTCGGGCAGCCCCTCGGCGGCGGGCACCACGGCCGTTGAGACGTGCGCGAATCCCGCCGCCTCCAGCAGCCCCCGGTACTCCGCGGCGGTGCGCTCCCGGCCGCCGGTGTAGACGAGGTTGTTGAGGTCGGTGAGCCCGTAGGTGACGGAGTCCGCGGGGCCGAGGACGGCCGGCAGCACCGTCTCCAGCACCAGCAGCCGGGCGCCCGGCCCCATCGCCGCGCGGCAGCGTCCGAGCAGCGCGACGGCCGCGCCGTCGGCGAGGTCGCGGACCAGGTGGTTGAGCAGGTAGGCGTCCGCGCCGGGCGGGACCGACTCCGCGCGGTCGGCCGCGACGACCTCGCAGCGGTCGGCGACACCGGCCGACTCCAGGGCCGCCCGCGCGCCGTCGAGCGCGACCGGGAGGTCGGCCAGCAGCCCGCGCGCGCCGGGCGCGGCCGTGAGCACCGCGGCCAGCAGCGCGCCGTCGTCGCCGCCGAGGTCGGCGATGGTGGCGAACCGGGTGAAGTCGCAGACCCGGACGAGCCCGGCGGCGAACTCCGCCGTCGCCCGGGCCTGCGCCGCCCGGTACTTCGGCGCCAGCACCGGGTCGCGCAGCGCCGACTCGCGGGCGGTCAGCCCGGTGCCGGCGTCCCGCCACGGCTCGCCCGTCCGGATCACCCGGCCGAGCGCGCCCCACGCCTGCCACAGCTCCGCCGTGACCGACAGCAGCACGTCGTCGCGGAACGAGCCGTCCGCGCCGGACCGCAGGCCCCGGCCGAGCGCGGTGAGGGCGAACCGGTCGGCGTCGAGCTGCTCGGTCAGGCCCAGCCCCGCCAGGGCGCGCAGCAGCCGCCGGAGCGCGTCCGGGTCGGTGCCGGTGCGCCTGGCGACCTCGGCGGCGTCCGCCGGTCCGTCGCCGATCGCGTCCGCGACGCCCAGCTCGGCCGCCGCGTGCAGGATCCGCGCCGGGAGGTATCCGGCGAGCATCCGCGGGAGTGCCTGTTCCGTCGCCGTGTCCATGGAGGGTCCCTCGTCAGGCGGTGTGCAGGGGCAGCCGGTTGACGCCGATCATGTCGGGCGTCCCGAAGAAGGCGGGCGGGTCGTCCGGGTCGGTGCGCAGCTCCGGGAACCGGTCGAGCAGGGCGTTCAGCGCGATCCTGCCCTCCAGCCGCGCCAGGCCCGCGCCGATGCAGAAGTGGATGCCCCAGCCGAACCCGAAGTGCGGGTTCGGGTCCCGTCCCGGGTCGAACCGGTCCGGGTCGGGGAACGCGCGCGGGTCCCGGTTGGCGGCGCCCAGCCACAGGAAGGCGAGCTGGTCCTTGGGGACGCGGTGCCCGTTGAGGTCGGCGTCCACGTTGGTCGCCCGGGTCAGCACCGTGGCGGGCGACAGCAGCCGCAGCGCCTCCTCGATCGCCCCCGGCACGAGCGACTGGTCGGCCCGCACCCGGGCCGCCTGCTCGGGATGGTGGTCCAGGCACAGCACCGTGTTGCCGAGCACCATCGACGTGGTGATGTGCCCCGTGATCAGCATGATGTTGGCGATGTTGACCGCCTCGTTCCCGGTCAGCCGCTCGCCGTCCACCTCGGCGGTGGCGAGATGGGTGAGCAGGTCCTCGCGCGGACGGCGGCGGCGCTCGGCGAGATGCTCGGACAGGTAGGCCAGCAGCGGCTGCAGCCGCTCGGTGCCCGCCGCGATGTCCTCCGCGCCGTGCTCCTCGTCCAGGGAGGAGAACCCGCTGAAGCTCTCGATCACGTTGTCGGCCCACTCCCGGAACAGCTCGCGGTCGCTCGCCGGGACGCCGAGCAGCTCCGCGATGACGATCACCGGCAGCGGGTAGGCCAGGTCGGCGACCATCTCGATCTCGGGCTTGCCGTCCACCGCGTCCAGCAGCCCGGCGGTGATCGCGGCGATCCGCGGCTCCATCGCGCCGATCAGCTTCGGCGAGAACGCCGGCGTCAGCAGCCTGCGGTACTTCAGGTGCTTCGGCGGGTCCAGCTGCGACAGGTCGCCCTCCAGGAGCGACTCCTCGACGCCGACCGGCAGCAGCCGGGCGGTGTGGGACGAGAACGTCCGGTGGTCGCCGAGCGCCTCCCGGCACTCGGCGTGGCCGTACACGTTCCACAGTCCCTGCGCTTCGTCGAACTCGACCGGGGACGCGGGCCGCTCGCCGTACAGCCAGCGGTGCTCGGGGTGGATGTTCCACCGCTCGACGACGCTCGTCATCGGTCGTGCTCCTTCCGCCTGGGCGTCCCGCCGGGGGCCGGGCGCGCTCACTTGACGAGGACCGGGAAGCCGTCCAGCCCGCCGGCGTCGGCGATCTGGAAGAACGAGGGCGGGTTAGCCGGGTCGGCGCGCAGCCCGGGCAGCCGGTCCAGCAGGATGTTCACCGCCGACCTGGCCTCCAGCCGGGCGAGCCGGCGGCCGACGCAGAAGTGGATGCCGCGGCCGAACCCGAGGTGCGGGTTCGGGGCCCGGGTGAGGTCGAACTCGTGCGGCCGGTCGAACGCGCGCTCGTCCCGGTTCGCCGCGCCCGTCCACACCATCACGAGCTGGTCCTTCGGGATCGCCGTCCCGGCGACGACCACGTCCTCGTTGGTGACCTTGCCGACCGTCGAGATCGGGGACAGGAAGCGCAGCGACTCCTCGATCATCGGCGGGACCAGCGAGCGGTCCGCGCGGACCCGCTCGCGCTGCTCGGGGAACGCGTCCAGGATCAGCATCGTGTTGCCGATCAGCATCGACGTGGTGTGGTGGCCGTTGACCACCAGCCGGTTGGCGATGTTGAACACCTCGAGGTCGCTCAACCGGTCGCCTTCGTGCTCCACCTGGACGAGATGGCTGAGCAGGTCGTCGCGCGGGCTGCGGCGCCGCTCGGCGGCGAGCCCCTCCCAGTACTCGCGCATCTCGCGCAGCATGTCGAACGCGCGCTGCAGCTCGTGCGTCTGCTCGGCGATGACCTCCGGGGGCTCGAAGTCGTCGGTGTCGTCCACCATCCGGCGGGACCAGTCGTGGATGATCGCGCGGTCCTCGCGCGGCACGCCGAGCAGCTCGCAGATCACGGTCAGCGGCAGCGGCGTGGCGAAGTCGGCGACGAGGTCGAAGGCGTCCCGGCCGCACAGCTCGTCCAGCAGTTCGTGGACGAGCGCGTCCACCCGGCCCTCCAGCCCGGCGACGAGGTTCGGCGTGAACGCGAAGTCGACCAGCCCGCGCACCTTGCGGTGCTCCGGCGGGTCCAGCTGGGAGAAGTCGCCCGCGCAGATGTCGGGCGGCAGTTCCACCGGGTCGAGCCGGCCCGCGTCATTGGAATAGGTCTTCGGCCGGGTGAGAATGTCCACGGCCTCCGGATAACCGTAGACGTTCCACATCTGGAGGCTCTCGTCGTAGTCCACGAGCTGCTCCGGGCGCCGCCCGTGAAGCCAAATGTGCTTCGGGTGCACCGCCCATTCCTCGACGCGCATCGCCGCGCCCTTCCTTCCGAGTGGATTTCTGCCGGTTCAGCGGACTTCGATGGTTCGGCCGGATGTTTCCGGTGTCAAGTGCGGGGCCGCCGCCAGCGCTTCCACGAGCCCGATGAAACGGTCGGCGCCGGAGTGCGTGTAGAAGTCCCGGGCGGTGATTCTGGGCAGTCCTTTTTCGGCCATCTCGGAGAGCACCCGGAGAACGAGGAGGGAATTGCCGCCGAGTTCGAAGAAGTTGTCCTGCGGGGTGACGTCCGCGCGCAGGCAGCGGCTCCAGATGCCGAGCACGTCGGCGGCGATGCCGCCCGGCTCCGGGCCCGGTGGCGGGCCGGCCCGCTCCGGGGCGAGCGCGGCGGGTTCGGGCAGCCGGCCGAGGTCGGGCTTGCCGTTGGCGGTGAGCGGGATCTCGGGGATCGCGGTGAGCGTGTCCGGCGCCATGTAGTCGGGCAGGACGCGCCGCGCGCCGGCGAGGATCCGGCGCGCGGCCGCCGCGCGGCGGGCCGGGTCGTCCCCGGTGAGCACCACGTAGCCGTCGAGCCGTTCACCGGACGCGTCGCCTGCGCCGGTGTCGCCGGCGCCGGCGCCGAGCCGGCGCAGTACGACGACGGCCGCGCTCACCTCGGGATCGGCGGCGAGCACGGACCGGATCTCGTCCGGCTCCACCCGGTGGCCGCGGATCTTGAGCTGCCCGTCCAGCCGGCCCAGGTGGTCGAGGCGGCCGTCCGGGCGGAGCCGGCCCCGGTCGCCGCTGCGGTACAGCCGCGCGCCGGTCGCCGCGTCCCGGACGAACCGCCCGGCCGTCAGCTCCGGCCTGCCGAGGTAGCCGGCCGCGACGCCCGCGCCGCCGACCCAGATCTCGCCCGCCGCGCCCGGCGGCAGCACCCGGCCGCGCGCGTCCCGCACCGACACCGACCAGCCCGGCAGCGCCCGGCCGACGGACCGCGACCCGGCCGCCACCTCGGCCGGCCCGACCGTCTGCGCGGTGACGTGCACGGTCGTCTCGGTGATGCCGAACATGTTCACCGCACGGCAGCGCGCGGGGGAGTACCGCCGAAACCACGGCGCGAGCAGCCGCACGTCCAGCGGCTCGCCGCCGAACACCAGTAGCCGGACGTCCAGGTCGTCCCCGGCGCGGGCGTCGGCGCGCACCAGCTGGGCGAACGCGGAGGGCGTCTGGCTGAGCACCGTCACGCGCCGGGCGGCGAGCAGTTCGCGGAACGCGTCGCCGTCGCGGGCCGTCCAGTACGGGACGACCACCAGCCTCCCGCCGGTCAGCAGGCACCCCCACATCTCCCAGACCGAGAAGTCGAACGCGCTGGAGTGGAAGAGCGTCCACACGTCGTCCGCGCCCAGGCCGAAGCCGGGGGCGGTGGCGGCGAGCAGGGCGAGGACGTTCCGGTGCGGGACCACCACGCCCTTCGGGCGGCCCGTCGACCCGGAGGTGTAGATGACGTACGCCGGATCGTCCGGTGCGGCGGACGGGGCGGGCTCTGAGGCGGCAGCCTCCGAGGCGGCGGCCTCCAGGCCGTCCAAGGGCACCGTCCGCACGCCCGCGGTCTCCGGGAAGCCCCCCGGGTCGGCGATGACCAGCGAGGTCCCCGCGTCCTCGGCGATCCAGCGCAGCCGGTCCGGCGGGTTGCGCAGGTCCATCGGGACGTACGCGCAGCCCGCCTTGAGGACGCCGAGCAGTGCGACGACCTGGGCGGCGTCCCGGTCCAGGCAGACGCCGACGCGGTCGCCGCGGCCCGCGCCGAGGGCGCGCAGCCCGGCCGCCACCTCGGTCGCGCGCTCGCCGAGCCGCCGGTAGGTCAGCTCGCCCGCGCCGTCCACGACCGCGACGGCGTCGGGGGAGCGGCGCGCCACGTCGTCGAAGCGGCGGTCGATCCGGTCGTCCACGGGCTCGGGCGGCGGCGTGCCGGCCCCGCCCGCGCGCAGCACCCGCTCGGTCTCGTCCGGGCCGAGCACCGGGATCGCCGCGAGCGGCCCGGCGGTTCCGGCGGCGAGCCGCTCCGCCAGCCGTGCGACGGACGCGCCGAAGTCCGCGGCGACCGGCCGCGCCACCGCGCCCTCGTCGAACCACAGCGACGCTTCGCCCTCCTCGCCTTCGGCGACGTGGAGGGTGAGGGGGAACGGCGGCGACTGGAACGGGAACCGCACGCGGCCGCCGGCCCCGGCCGGCGGCGACAGGACGACGCCGAGGCTCACGGCCGCGTCCGCGCCCGGCACCACCTCGATCCGCGAGAGGTAGCCGGCCGCGCTGTGCTCCTCGTCGATGTCGTCCACGCGCACGAGTCCGGTCTCGTCCGCCGTCCCCACCAGGGCGAACGCGACCGCGTGCGCGCCGGAGTACCGGGCCAGGGCGAGCGCCGCGGCTCCGAGCAGCGCCCGCCGCGGCACCGGGCGCGGCAGTGCGACCGGCACGGCGCCCACCACGCCCTCACGCGCGGGGTCTCCCAGCCCCCAATCAGGGCGCGCGGGCTGCGAAGCCTCGGACACGGGCGCCGCCGGGACGGGCGTGAGCGTGTCGGTGACACCGAGCAGCAGATCGGCGAGCCGGTCCAGGGCGCGGTGCGGGACGCGGTCCCGCCGCGCCACCAGGACGAGAGTCCCGGTCGCGTCCGAGTGGCGCAGCAGGACGGCGCGCAGCGCGAACGGCTCGCCGTGGAGGGGACGCAGCGCCTCCCGGTGCGTCCGGGCGAGCGCGGACGCGCCGCCCCTCGGGCCCGGGACGCCGGTCTCCCAGAGCCGCACCCGCCCGAGCCCGGGCCATCGCCGCGACGCCTCGTCCAGCCGTTCCCGGACGTCGTGTGCGCGCAGCGTCCCCGGCACCGGCACCGCCAGCGCGTGGCAGGCACGGCCCCGCTCGGCCAGGACGCGCCGCGCGGGCCGCGGCCATGGCGTCCGGGCGGATGTCGTCATGTCCGGCCCCCTCGTGTCCGCGCTCATCGGACGGTGAACCCGGCGTCGACGGTGAGCACCGCGCCCGTGACGCGGACCGCGTCGTCGCCCGCCAGCCACAGCGCGGCGGCGGCGACGTCGGCGGGCTCGACCAGCGCGTTCATCGGCTGGTCGCGCAGGAACAGCTCCTCGTACCCGTCGTCCGGCAGCCGCAGCGACCGCGCGATCTCGGCCAGCATCCGGCCCTCGACCAGCGGGTCGTCGCGCACCGAGCCCGGGCAGAGCGCGTTGACCCGCACCCGGTGCGGCGCGTAGTCCAGCGCCGCCGCCCGGGTCAGCCCGACCAGGCCGTGCTTGGCGGTCACGTACGCGGCGAAGTCCCGGTACCCGACCAGCCCGGCCGTCGAGGCGACGTTGACGATGCTCCCGGACCGGCGGGCCACCATGACCGGCGCGACCGCCTTGGTCATCCGCCACGCCCCGGACAGGTCGACGTCCAGCATGAGCGCCCAGTCCGGCTCGGCGATCTCGTGCACCGGCGCTCCGGAGGGAGCCGCGATGCCCGCGTTGTTGACCAGCACGTCCACGGTGCCGAACCGGTCGAGGGCCGTGTCCACCGCCGCCCCCACCGCCGCCGGGTCGCGCACGTCGACGGCCGCGCTCAGGACCGCCGCGCCCTCGCGCTCGCACAGCTCGGCGGTGTGGTCGAGCTGCTCGCGGCTGCCGAGCGGGTAGCCGACGCCGGGCAGGTCGGCGGCGATGTCGAGCAGCGCAAGGTCGGCCCCCTCCCGGGCGAACCTGACCGCGCACTCCCGGCCGATCCCGCGCGCCGCCCCGGTGAGGATCACGGTCCTGCCCGCGAGCGCCGAGGCCCCGTCCCCGCTCATGCGCCCGCGAGGGCCCGCAGCAGCGCGCCCGGGTCGTCGGCCAGGTACATGTGGCCGCCGGGCAGCTCGCGGTAGGCGAAGTCCGCGCTGGTGACCGTCCGCCACTGCCGCGCGTGCTCCGCGGTGACGAGCGCGTCGTCCGCGCCGCGCAGCGACGTCACGGGGACGCCGATGGGCTCGTCCGAGGACGGCTTGTAGTTCTCGTGCATCGCCACGTCCGCGCGCAGCGAGGGGAGCAGCAGCTCCCGCAGGGCCGGATCGTCGAACGCGGCGTGCCGGTAGCCGGCGAACTGCTGGACGCGGGCGAGGAACTCGTCGTCGGACAGGCCGGTGGCCCGGTCGTCGCGTCCGGTGTTCGGCCCGGGGGAGCCGCTGACGTACAGGTGCGCGAGCCCCGGATGGCCGCGTCCCGCCAGCTCGCGCGCGATCTCGTAGGACAGCACCGCGCCGAGGCTGTGCCCGAACAGACCGAACCTGGGGACGTCCTTGGTGAGCGCCGCGACCTCGTCCGCGAGCCGGGCGGCGGCCTCCGCCACGTCGGTGAACGGCTCCTCGGTGAACAGCTCCTCGCGCCCGGGGAGCTGCACCGGGAGCACGGTGAGGCCGTGGCTCGGCCGGCTCCTCCACGCCCGGTAGAACCCGGCGCCGCTCCCGGCGAACGGGAGGCAGACGAGGGGTGGCGGGGCCGCCGATCCCGTTGCCGGTTCCGACATCGCCTTCCTCCCTAGTACGTGCGGGGCTGGTAGGTGCGGGTTCGCGCGCCGGTCCCGGGCCGCGGGGGACCGGTCGGCGGGGGACCGGTCGGCGGGGGACCGGGCTCCGGGGGCTCGTCCCGTGCGGCCGCCGGCGCCGATGCGGCGGGCGCCTCCGCGAGCCGGCCCATGAGGTCCGCGACATCGCGGTGGCCCGGGCGCGCGCCGCGGGCGAACGCCCTGCGCACCCGCTCGCGGACGTGCGGCTCCTGCTCCTGGCTGAGCTTGAACATGCCGTCCACCCGGGTGACGGCGATCCGGAACGCGCCGACGCCCGGCAGGATGCGGCGGAAGTAGCCCTCCGAGTCCGCCATGGACCAGCCCGTCCCGAACTCGCCCTCGAAGGCTCGCACGGTCGCCCGCACGGTCGCCAGCGTCTCGTCCGCGGACTCCGCGCGGCGCAGCGTCCCGCGCACGTGGACGGCGGTGAAGTCCCAGGTCGGCGCGGCGGGCGTCGTCCCGTACACGGTGGGCGAGACGTAGCCGTGCGGGCCGGTGAACGTCGCGACGACGGGGGTACCGGAGCGGAGCGCGGCCCAGTGCGGGTTCGCCCGGTTCATGTGGCCCCACAGCACGCCGCCGACCAGGTCGTCCGGCGGGGCGGGCAGGCGCGGGTCCAGGATGACCGGCACGTGGGTCACGTTCGGCGGCTCCGCCTCCGGTCCGCCGCTCACCAGCTGGCAGAGCGGATTGCGGCGGACGAGCTCGACCGTCCACGACGCGTCGGGCTCGCGATAGACGGACGGCACGTACACGTGGCGCTCCTCTCCGGCTCGGGGACGCGGGGCCGCGGCTGCGGTGGAGCCGCCGGCCGGTGCCCGGCGGTGTCCCGTCGACGGGACAGCCGCGGGTCCTTCACCTGGCGCGGGTGAACCGCCACGGCGCGGCCCCCTCGTCCGGCGCCATCGGGGTCAGCGCGGTGCGGAGCGGGTCGGCCGAGCCGGGGTCGAGGCCGAGGGCCAGGTCCCCGGAGCGGCGGCCGGAGGCGACGATCAGGAACTCCGACGGCGCCCCCGCCGGTTCGAGCCGCCACTCCCGGGGCTTCGGCCAGCCGCCGACGAGCGCGCCGGCCTCCGGGTCGCCCGGCGGGAACCCCAGGAATATCCCGTGCTCCACATTGCAGATCACGACGCTCCTGCGGGAGAAGGCCCGCACCTCCCACCGGGACTCCCCGGGACGCCCGGTCTCCGGCCGGAGCAGGGCGCCGCGGCCCGGGGCGGCGTCCCCGGTGGGCAGCATGAGGAATTGGTCGGCGGAATCAATGCTCCTGCTGATCGCATAGATTCCGTTGGAGATGGCGGCCATGGCTGGCTCCGATTCCGGGTCGGCTTGATCACGTCCATGAAATGCCGTGATCCGGTCGGCCGGGAACCGCGGCGTCCACATACGGTCAGCCCGCTTGCGCCGCGGCCCGGCAGCGGGAAAAGAATTCAGGGAATCCAGCCCGCCTCGGTGGCGATGCGCACGGCGTCCACCTTGTTCCGCGCGTTCAGTTTGACCACGACCGAAGTCAGATAATTGCGTATGGTGCCGACGGACAGCTGCAGGGCGGCGGCGATCTCGCTGGGCTCGGCGCCCTGCGCGACGTGCTTGAGCACCTGCCCCTCGCGTTCGGACAGCGGGTTGTCCCCGACGTCCCAGGCGCTCAGCGCGAGCTGCGGGTCGATGATCCGGCGGCCGGAGGCCACCTCCCGGACGGTCTCGGGCAGCCGCTCCGGCGGCGTCGTCTTGAGCAGGAAGCCCGCCACCCGCACCGAGAGCGCGCGGCGGATCACCCCGGGCCTGGCGATCCCGGTGAGGATCACCGTGCGGCACGACGGCAGGGTGTCCTGCAGCCGCGTCGCCACGGTGAGCCCGTCGACGCCGGCGATGTCGAGATCGATGACCGCCACGTCCGGAAGGCACTCCCGCGCCGCCGGGACGACGAGGTCGCCGCGGTCCACGCTGGCCACGACGCGCATGTCGTGCTCGGTCTCCAGCAGGGCGGCCAGTGCCCCGCGGATCATGTCCTGGTCCTCGGCGAGGAGTACCTTCAACGCCCGCATTGCATACCTTTGGGTGCGACCGGTGCCGCGCTGGGCACCCGGGATGGAGGGCTCGGAACGGGCTGCCGGCGCAGGCCCGCCGGAACGGTCCCGTGACGCGCGGGACCGCCGGGACCCTGCTCGGCGGAGTGCGGCCGGAACCGTCGTCCGGCGCGGGCGGTACTCGTGGGCGGGCTGGGGGCGGCCCCGCTCGCGGGCGGCCCCGCCGGCGTGCGGGCACGGCCGCCGGCCCCTCAGTCGGGCCGGTCGCGAGGCGACTGCACCGGTGCCGGCCGGACCACTCTCGTCCCCATCACCATTTCGTCCCCCGTAATGGCACGCACGGTAACTTGATAAAGCGTGGCTTTGCGGCCTGCTTTATCGTTCATTTCGTATCATGGGCGACTTGTGCCGAGCCATGATGTGACCGAAAGCGGACACCGGGAACTCTTGCCGGAATTGATAGCGTGGCTCAACATTTTCCGGTCTCGGCCGGAAAAGAGGAAAACGCCGCTCAGTCGCCGGGTGGAAGCCCGGCGGCGAACGGTTGTCGAATATTCGGTTAGCCGATCGGATCGCTCGTTATCCGACCCGTTGCAGCGCCTTTTCGCGGTACTCGGCGACGCGCGCTCCCGATTCGCGCCGGGCCATCCGGCTCAGCACCAGCGGGGCGACCAGCAGGCCGGCCACCGCCCACGCGCCGAGCACCCCCGCCGTCTCCAGGTGCCGCCACGACTGGTCCAGCTCGACCCGCGCCATCGCGTCCGGCAGCAGTGCCGACCGCATGCCGAGGCCGAGCCAGTAGACCGGGAACACCTGCGCGATCCCCTGCAGCCACCCGGGCAGCGCGGTGATCGGGTAGAAGACCCCGGAGATCGAGACCACCGCCAGCACCGGGAGCGTGACCGCCCCGGCGGCGCGCGGGCTCGGCACCAGCGCGCCGAGCGCCGCGCCGATCGACTGGGTCGCCACCAGCCCGAGCAGCAGGACCCAGAGCAGCGTGAGCCAGGCGCCGGCGGAGCCGAGCCGCAGCCCCGACACCATGAACGCGCCGGGCACCAGCAGGATCAGCAGGTAGGCCACCACGCATCCGGAGGTCATGAACAGCTTGCCGATGAAGTAGGCGCGGATGCCGTGCGGGGTGGCCCGGGCCCGCAGCAGCGTGCCGTCCTCCCGCTCCACGGTCAGGTACTGCATGACCACGATCAGGCCGAGCGCGACAAACATGCCGAGGACGCTCGGCAGCACGAGCGAACCCAGCTCGACCCCGGTGTCCCGGAACTCGCGGTGCCGGTAGAAGAAGATCGCCACCAGCGTCAGCACCGGCCAGAGCAGCTGGTTGATCAGCTCGGCCCCCTGGAAGGCCTGCCGCAGCTCGATCATCCCGCGGGCGAACCCCGATCTGATCGCCGTGCCGTTCGCGCTCATCGGACCGGCTCCTTCGCGTCCGCCTCGTCGCCGGCGGCCCGGATCTCCTCGCCGGACTCGGCCCGGTGCACCAGGGCCAGATAGGTGTCCTCCAGCGACGACGGCCGGACCGCCAGGCCGGAGATGTCGTCGCCGTGCTTCTTGAACAGGTCGTGGACGAACCGGGTCGAGTCCTTCGTGGAGCGCACGTAGCGCTGGCCGTCCAGGGTCCAGTGCACCTCGTCCTCGCCGACGATCTGCTCGGCCAGCTCGTCGGCGGTGCCGTCGGCGATGATGCGGCCGCGGTCGAGGATCACGATCCGGTCCGCCAGCTTCTCCGCCTCGGCCAGGTCGTGCGTGGTGAGCATGATGGTGGTCGCGCCCTCCGCGGACAGCTCGGCGATCAGCTCGTGGAACTCGCGGCGGGCCTGCGGGTCGAACCCGGCGGTCGGCTCGTCCAGGAACAGCAGCTCCGGGCGGCCGACCATGCCGATCGCCACGTCCAGCCGCCGGCGCTGCCCGCCGGACAGCATCCGCACCTGCTTGTCGGCGTGCGCGCCCAGCCCGACCACGCCGATCAGCTCGGCGGCGTTCCACGGCCGCCGCACCTCGGGGGTGGAATGGCCGGCGTAGTACGTCCCGAGGTGGGCCAGCAGCTCGCGTACCCGCCATCTGCCGTGGTCGCGCCAGGACTGCAGGACGATGCCGACGCGGGCGCGCCAGTCCTCGTCGCCGTGCGCGGGGTCGGCGCCCAGCACCTCGACGCGGCCGGCGGAGCGCCGCCGGAACCCTTCGAGGATCTCGATCGTGGTCGTCTTGCCGGCCCCGTTGGGCCCGAGCATGGCCAGCACCTCGCCCCGGCGGGCCTCGAAGGTGACGCCTTCGAGCACGTCGGTGGTGCCGTAGCGCATGCGCAGCCCATCGGCCCGGAGGACGATGTCCCCGTTCGGTCTCATCGGCTCCCCTTTCAGGTGGGGGTCGGCGGCCTACCGGTCGGCCTTGGGAAGGGCGGCCCGGGTGCGCGCCCTGAGCTCGTCCCGGTCCACTCCGGCGAGGGCGAGCGCGCGCGGCACCGTGCCGGCCTTGAGCTCCAGCAGCCCGAGCAGGATGTGCGCTGGACGCAGGTCCTTCTTGTCGTCGACCGCCGCCATCCCGCGCTCCAGCACGAGCTTGGCGGACTCGCTCGCGTCGGAGGGCCTGCGGATCGACTTGCGCGGCCGCAGCACGTCCCGGTCGGTGACCGAGATCCCGGCCGCGCCGAGGCCCTCCTCGAACTCGCGCTGCAGCGCGTCCGTGATCGTCTGGTAGTCGAGCCCGGCCGAGTCCAGCAGTTCGCGGACGGTGTCCTCCGGCTCGCGGGCGACGGCGAGGAGCAGGTGCTCCGCCTCGATGCCCTTCGAGCCCATCGCCTGCGCCTCGGCCGCCGCGCGCTCCATGACCGTGTGCATGTACATGCCGAAGATCTGCGGCATCACGTTCTCCTTCGCAGCCGCACACCCGCGGCGATCAGCCGCTTGGCGTGCTTCTTGTGCACGGCCTGGCGCGTCACGCCGAGCGCCTCGGCCACCTCGGACCAGCTCCACCCGGCCCGCATGGCCCGCTCGACCGCCGCGTCCTCGATCCGGTCGGCCAGCCTGCGCATGGCGACCACGGCCGCGAGCTGCTCGCCCGGGTCCTGGCGCTCATCCGGGTCCGGCGAGGCGGGCACCTTGGTTCCCGTCATGCGAGCAACCTAGGTTGCTTATCCGGCGGTTGTCAACCTAGGTTGCTAGACGTTCGGCGGGCGTGACGAATCGCTGGCGCTGTGTGACAATCGGTGCCCGCGGCCCCCTCCCGGCAGGCCGCCCGCGGGCATGAATCTTTCACGCGGAACACATGAAATAATCAATGGTATATGCGGCGTTTGCTATTGCATGATGATCAGGTGCATCGATCGAGGGACAAATGCGGACGGCGGCGGCGCCCCGGGGTGACGATCGCGCGTCAGGTTTTCCGCACTGCGCACCGGCGCCGGACGAAACCGCATTTGTAGGCCCAGTTGTAACGCATCTTGCCGGCCCGGCCCGCCGATATGGCGGCGGGGTCGCCGACCTCAAACGCGCGAAAACGCGGGTTCGCATCCCGCCGGGGCGACGCGCCCCGGCGCCCGTTCCGGTGCATCTTCGACAAGCGATCCCCGCGAGGAGGGGACCATGGCGAACGCGGCGCAGAACGATCTGCCGTCCGGTGGCCGGACGCATCCGGGGGGCGGGGCGCCCATGCCGCGCCGAGCCCCGTCGGCGGCACCCCGCGGCAAGGGGCGGTGGTCGGTCCAAGCGGGCCTCGGAGCCGACGCCGGCGTCCAGGCCAGGCGGGCCGAACTGTACATCCCGTCCGGGGTGACCTTCGAATCCTGGCTGCACATCGGCCGCAACCTCAAAATGATCACCGACTCGTCCGCCTGGTGGCTCGGCGACTGGCTCGTATACGGCGAGAACCGCTTCCCGGACCGCTACCGCGTCGTCCTGGCGGAGACGGCCCTCGACTACCAGACGCTGCGCAACTACGCCTGGGTGGCGCGCCGCTTCCCGGCCTGGCGCCGGCGGGACGCGCTGAGCCTGCAGCACCACGCGGAGACCGCCGCGCTCCCGAGCGTCGAACAGGACAGGTGGCTCGCGCGCGCGGAAAAGGAGAAATGGTCGACGCGCCGCCTCCGCGCGGAACTCAGGCGCGTACGCGAACTGTCGGGAGAACTGCGCAGAAAACCCCCGACCAAGGTCGTCGTGAACCTCGACGCCGGCCGCCGAGATTTATGGACGCAGGCGGCCGAGGCGGCAAGAATGCCACTCCTGGAATGGATAGCCAAGGTAGTCGACGAAGCCGCCGCAGACCCGGACTCACCTCCCGCCGACCCCCCGCCGCCGATCCACGCCGCACCCGCCCAAGAACTCCAGGCAACGGAAAGCGACTGACGACCGTCGCCAGAACCGAGTCTCGCGGCTCCCGGCCGCGCACCCCCATCTCCCATCACCCTCCATCGCCGGCGCGGTGGGCGGCGGAGGCCATGCCGAGCCAGGTGTGGGGGTTGCCTTCCCAGCACCAGCCGAGTTTGGGGGCGTTCTTGCTGATCCATATCGCCGGGACGCGGCGGTCGCCGCAGCGTGAGCCGCCCAGGGAGTAGCAGTTGTTCTTGACCAGGACCTCCGGGAACTGGGTGGTCATGGCTATGCCCTCCTCGATGGTGAGCAGCGTCCGCCCCCGGGCGCCGATGGTCTCCATGGCGTCGTTGGGGACGACGCCGCAGAACTCCTCACCGCGTTCGACGCCGAACAGCAGGTAGACCGGCCGGTCGGGGAGGTCGGCCTCCTTGATGGCGACGAAGCGTTCGAGGGACCCGGGTTCGAAGGAATGGTCGACGAAGCCCGGCTTGGTCTTTCCGCGCAGGGTGGTGCGCGGCATCATCTGCTCGATCGGGACGACCTGGCGCTGCACCACCAGCAGGAAGGAAAGCCGGCCGGCATCGGGCTCGTGACCGAGGCTCCCGCCGTTCACGGCGGCCGTCCGCAAGGGCGCGGCCAAGGCGTGGAACTGCTCCGGGGTCATGCCGGCCATCGCCGGATAATCGTGCTCGACCAGGGTGTGGACCTGCCGGTCGAATTCTGCGCCCGCGTCGAAGGTCGGCTGCGGTGTCATGGGGTCCTTTCGTGAGATCCGGCGATTCAGGGGCGGGAACCGCTCAGGGGGTGATGCGGGCGAGGGCGCCGGTTTCCAGCGCCGCCCACAGGGCGCCGTCCGGGCCGAGGGTGATGCCGTGGGGTTCCGAGCCGGGGGTGGGCAGGTCGTGCACCTGGATCACGCCGTCGCCGGTGATGGAGCCGACGCGGTTGCCGCCCCACTCGGTGAACCACTGCTCGCCGTTGGGGCCGGGTGTGATGGCGTGCGGCCGGGCGGTCCGGTCGGGCAGCGCGAACTCGGTCACCCGCCCGCCGGTGGTCATCCGGCCGATCTGCCCGGCGGCGATCTCGACGAACCACAGGCAGCCGTCGTGTCCGGCCGCGATGCCCACCGGCGCGGCGGCCTCGGTCGGCAGGGGGTGGACGGCGATCGCTCCGTCCATGCCGATCCGCCCGATCGCGTTGGCCTGGTTCAGGGTGAACCACATGCCGCCGTCCGCGCCGGCGGTGATCGCGGAGGGGAACGCGCCGGTGGCGGGGAGCGGGAACTCGCTGACCCGGCCCTCGGTGGTGATCCGGCCGATCCGGTCGGCGGCGGTCTGGGTGAACCACAAGGCCCCGTCCGGCCCGGCGGCGATGCCGTACGGGCCGCAGTCCGGGGCGGGCAGCGCGAACTCCGAGACCGTGCCGTCGGGGGCGATCCGGCCGATCCGGTGCGCCCGGTATTCGGTGAACCACAGCGCCCCGTCCGGCCCGGTCGTGATGATCGTCGGCCCGCACGCCGGATCGAGCCGGTGGATGGTGGGCTCCTCCCCGGGGACGAGCCGGCCGATACCGCCGCCGTGGACGAGCGTGAACCACAACGCGCCGTCCGCGCCCGTGGTGACCGCGTACGGGCCGCCGCCGCGACCGGCTACGACGTGCTCCTCGATGATCAACGGCTCTCCCCGAGACGGTGCTGGACGGCGATGCCCTCGATGTCGGCCGGGGTCCCGGCCATGATGGTGCGGGCGTGCTCGGTGACCAGGCCGGCGGGCCAGTCCCACCAGGCGGCACGGTGCAGCCGGTCCACGTCGGCGCCATCGAAGCGGCGCCGGATCTCCCGCGCCGGATTGCCGCCCACGATCGTGTAGGGCGGTACGTCCGCCGTGACGACCGCACCGGCCGCGATGATGGCCCCGTCGCCGATACGCACGCCGGGCATGACGACGGACTGGTAGCCGAACCACACGTCGTTCCCGACGACGGTGTCGCCCCGGCTGGGCATGGCGGTGACGACGTCCAGGGTCCGCTCGGCCCACCGGCCGCCGAACATGGTGAACGGGAACGTGGACACGCCCATCGTCGGGTGCTCGGCGCCGGCCATCAGGAACCTGGTCCCGGACGCGATCGCGCAGTACCTGCCGATGATCAGCCGCTCGGGTCCGTAGGCGTAGAGCACGTTGCGGTGCTCGAAGTCGGGCGCGTGGTCGGGATCGTCGTAGTACGTGTACTCGCCCACGACGATCGCCGGCGAGCTGACCAGCGGTTTGAGGAACACCACCCGGTCGTGGGCCGGCAGCGGGTGGACGGTGGTCGGGTCGGGAGACAACGAGAGTCCTTCGCAGATCGGTCGGCGTCGCAGTGGTTCCACCCTCCGTCAGGGGGCCGTTCCTGATCAACGTGGACTTCGTAAACTGATCGATAACCCCGCTGTTATGGATCGGAACGAGGCGCGAGTGGAGCTGCGCGACATAGAGATCTTCCTGGCCCTGGCCGAGGAACTGCACTTCGGCCGCACCGCCGAGCGGCTGCACGTCTCCCAGGCCCGCGTCAGCCAGGCGATCAAGAAGCAGGAGCGCCGCATCGGCGCCCCGCTGTTCGACCGCACCAGCCGCAGGGTGCGCATCACTCCCGCCGGAGAGCACCTGTACCGGGAGCTCAGCGCCGGCTACCGCCAGATCATGGACGGGATCGAGGCGGTGTCCGCCGCCGCCCGCGGCACCTCGGGGACGCTGACCCTGGGCGCCATGGGGCCGCAGGCCTGGATGATCCAGGAGGCGGTGGAGCTGTTCCGGACCCGTTACCCGGCCGTCCGGATCCGCCACCGGGACATCAACCCGATGGATCCCCTCTCCCTGCTCCGCTCCGGCGAGATCGACCTCGGACTGCTCTGGCTGCCGATCCGCGAACCCGACCTCACCGTCGGCCCGGTCACGCACACGTCCGCGCCCGTGCTCATGGTCGCCGACACCCACCCCTTCGCCGGGCGCGAATCCATTCGCCTGGAGGACTTCGGCGACTGCACCTTCATCTCGCCCAAGTCCGCGGTCCCGGCCTACGTCGAGGAGGTCTTCCACCCCTCCCACACCCCGGCCGGCCGTCCCATCCGACGCGGGCCGCGGATCGCGAGCTGGCACGACCTGCTGACGGCGGTGAGTTCGGGTCAGGCCGTCGCCGCGACCGTGGCCGAGGCCGCCCGCTTCTACCCCTGGCCCAACCTGGTCTACGTCCCCGTCCGCGACGCCCCGCGCTGCCGATGGGCGCTCGTCTGGCGCACCGCCAACAG
Source organism: Actinomadura sp. NAK00032 (assembly GCF_013364275.1). NCBI lineage: Bacteria > Bacillati > Actinomycetota > Actinomycetes > Streptosporangiales > Thermomonosporaceae > Actinomadura > Actinomadura sp. NAK00032. Next base: position 3,782,031 of record NZ_CP054932.1, read on the forward strand.
AGCCCCGCTCCTCCAGGCTTTCGCCCAGACCGTCCGAGACCTCGACACCCCCGGCTAGCCGCCGCGGACACCGCTCTGTGCTCAGGGCTCTCGGCGACCAGGGCCCCAAGCCGGTCATGATCTTGGCTGGCTGGGAGCCAAGCGCGAGCATCGCAGCGGGACGGTACGTCCGGTGGCTGCGGTGGCGTCAGAGGCAGATCTCCTCGTCGCGTTCGACGACCGCGTCGACGGCCAGGTGCAGCAGGGCCGTCAGACGGGGTTCGAGTTCGTCGGCGGGGACGGCGCCGACGAGGGCGGAGAGCGTGATCCGATCGCGGGCCGCGACGGCGGCGAGCACCCGCGCGGTCCAGCGCGCCGGAGCCGGCGCCCGTTCGATGTCGGGGCGGACGCCGGTGCCCGGCGGGTGCTCGTCCAGGATCGTCCTGCACCAGACGGTGACGAGGCGTTCCACCGCGGCGGGCCCGCGGCTGACGGCTAGGGCGGTCAGGGCGCGGCTCCGGCGGTGCTCTCCGTAGACGGCGGCCGTCAGCGCCCGCCCGGCCAGCAGCCCGGCGTGCCAGCGGAGGGTGATTTCGGCTGCCCTGTGCCGGATCGGCATCGCCGCCTCCCAGCGGTCAGTCGCAGAGCGTGGGGCGCGGGCTGGTCAGGCCGTCGGTGCAGTCCTCGGGGACGAAGCCGGCCTCTTCCGTCGGGACCTGCGGCCGCCACGTGTGGACGGCCTTGCCCGCGCCGTCGTAGCCGGTCACGGTCGCGACGCGGATCGTGGGCGAGCTCATCGCGCCCTCCGACATCGGGCCGGTCGCCTCGTCGTCCGGCATCATCCGGGTCGGGGTCTGGGCGATGAAGAAGCCGTCGTGGACGGCGACCCGCGCGGTACGCCCGCCGTCCCACGCCACGTCGACGCGGGTCACGCCGGGCTTGGCGCGGCCGACGACCACGGCGTGCAGTTCGTCCCACTTCATGGCCTGCACCTGCCGGATGCCGTCCACGCGGAGCGGCGCGTCGAAGCCGAAGAGGCCGCCGTCCGTCCCGCCGGGCCAGGCGTGCACCTGCGGCGGTTCGGTGTTGTCGCCCCCGCCGGTCACGCAGAGGACGTAGCCGCGGGCGCCGCCGATCTCCACGAGCTGCCCGCCCGGCACCCGCTGCCGCGTCAGCACCCGGAAGTCCGACACCCGTCCGCCGCGCAGGCAGGCGCGGGTGATCGCCCGCTCCTCGGGGGTGTCGTCCGGCAGCGCGTCCGCGATCCGCGACGGCCCTCCCGTGGGGCCGAGGACGCGGGACTCGGGCCGGTCGCCACCCGCGATGACGGCGACGGGGACGACGGCCGCCAGGGCGAGCGCCGCCGCACCGGCGGCCGTCCTCATCCGGCGGCGGGCGGCGGTGCGGAGGGCGCGGTCGGTGAGGCGGTCGGTGAGGTCGTCGGCGGGCTCGGCGCGGTCGGCGAGCGCGGTGAGGGCGTCCTTGAGCATCTGGTCGGTCATGGTCGGCTCCCGGTGGGGGTGAGATGGGCGGCCAGGTCGGGAGCGAGTTCCCGGAGCCGGGCGACGGCGCGGTGGGTCTGGCTGCGGACGGTGCCGACCGAGCAGCCCATGATCGCGGCGACCTCGCGTTCGGGCAGGTCCTCGTAGTAGCGCAGGACGAGCACGGCCCGCTTGCGCGGCGGCAGCGCCAGCAGCGCGCGTTCCAGCGCCAGCCGCAGGTCGACGTCCGGGCTCGCGGACGGCAGCTCCGGCGGCTCCGCGACGACCGACTCGCGGCGCCGCCGGCGCCACCGGTTGACCTGCTCGTTGTACATGGCGCGGCGGACGTAGCCCTCCGGGTTGTCGCGCACGCGGCCCCATCGCGCGGCCGTCTTGGCCAGCGCGTTCTGCAGCAGGTCCTCAGCGGCGTGCTGGTCCCCGGCCAGCACGTACGCCGTCCGGATGAGGCTGCCGGACCGTGCCGCCACGAACGCGGCGAAGCTCTCGCGGGCCTCTCGGTTCAACGGGCCTCCTCTGTGGTGTCACCCCCTCAGACCCGCGAAGGCCCCACGGCTATGCCACCGACACAGATCTTTTCTCGCACCCGTCCGCCGGGATCGTCCGATCGACCCGTCCGGCCCGCTCAGTAGTCTCGCCGATCGTTGTGTCCGGGCCGCCGCCATGGGTGCGACGGGGCGGAGGGCGGGGCGGCCGGGAGCCGGGCACGGCCGGGGCTCGCACGCTCGGCGCTCGATCCTCGGGTGGCCGTGCCGGGGCGCCGGCGGCCGGCTCGGACGGGCCGTCACAGGTCGTGGCGGGCGGCCCAGGCGGTGATCGCCTTGGCGATGGCCCCGGGCCGGTCCTCGGGGGCATGGTGTCCGGACGGGCCGCAGGGCTCGGTCTCCAGGGCGGCGATGTTCGCGGCGCACCACTCGATCATCTGGTCGTTGATGAGGAGGGTGGGGGAGGAGTCGAAGGTGAGCAGGAGCTTCGGCACGTCGGTGCTGGCGGCGAGCCACCGGTCGTACTCCTCGACGCGTTCGGCCACGTCGGCGGGTTCGCCGTCGAGGGGGAGGGAGCGGGCCCACTCCAGGATGGGGCGGCGGCTCTCGCGGGTCGGGTAGGGCTCCAGGTAGGCCCGCAGTTCCTCCTCGCCCAGCGGGTCGAGCACCCCGCCGGTGAAGGCCGTCCGCACGAAGAAGTCCTGGTCGAGCACGAGTGCCTCGCCCTGCGCGCCCCGCATGGCCTCGGCTCGCGAACGCGGGCCCTCGCCCAGTTCGCTCCAGGACATCGGACGGACGATCGTCTCGAAGAAGGCCACGCCGCGGACGCGCCCGGGGTGCCGGGCCGCCCAGTCGAAGGCCAGCGACCCGCCCCAGTCGTGGCCGACCAGCACCACGTCTTCAAGGCCCATCCGGTCGAACCAGGCGTCCAGATAGCGGCTGTGGTCGCCGAAGCGGTACGGCACGCCGGGCTTGCCCGAGCGCCCCATGCCGATGAGGTCGGGGGCCAGCAACCGGGCGTCCGCGCCGATCGCGGGCAGCACGTTGCGCCACAGCCGGGACGAGCCGGGGTTGCCGTGCAGGAAGACCCAGGGGGCGCCGCCGCCGGTCTCCTCGTAGTACATCGTCGAGTCGAGCACATCGATCGCAGGCATGATCAGTCCTTGTCTCTGGTGGGCGGGGGAATCGGCGGAGCGGGATCAGGCCCCGGTGCGGGCGGCCTCTCGGTCGAGGCGGTCCGTGACCAGTTCGAGGACGCGGGCGGCCGTCTGGAGGTCGCCGGCGGGGATGCCGGCGTAGGCGCGGGCGATGACCTGCCCGGTCTCGGCACGGACCCGCGCGAACAGCTCCTGCCCGGCCGGGGTGACGGAGTGCTCGGCGGTGAGCATCCCGCCGGCGGCCAGGTCGCCCAGGATCCGGTGCGCGGCCGCGGGCTCGGCGCTGCGCAGGGCGCTGGTGAGGCGCCCGGCCAGCGCGCCGGCGCCCAGCGGCTCCCCGGCGGTGGCGGCCAGGGTGAGCGCGATCCAGTGCTGCTTGGTGAGGTCGGTCGTTGCCAGGGCCCGGGCCAGGACGGCCTCGTGCGCGTTCTCGGCCTGGCCGACGATCTTGGGGTTCAGGGACGCGGTGGGGGACATGAGACGGCTCCTTGCGCTCGGTGGGTGCGGCGATCCGCCGACGAGGAAATTATGACACTCAGTCTCGTTTGAAGACAAGTATCGAAAGAGCCTCATCCTCTTTGGGTCCTCGGACTCGTCCCGAGATAGGCTCCCTCCATGGAGAACACCGGGAAGGCCCCCGCCCACGACGGCACGGCCACGACCGCGAAAGACGAACGTTCTCTGCCGCTGCGCGAGCGCAAGCGGCTGCGCACGCGCCGCACCCTGGCCGAGACCGCGCTGCGCCTGTTCACCGCCCACGGCTTCGAGGCCACGACGCTGGAGCAGCTGGTGGAGGAGGCGGAGGTGTCCAAGAGCACCTTCTTCCGCGCCTTCCCCGCCAAGGAGGCCGTCGCCGTCGAAGCCGAGGCCGAGGTTTGGACGGCCTACACCGCCACGCTCGAGGAGCGCCGGCTGGACGGAGTGATCCTCGACGAGCTCCGCGACGCCCTCACCGAAGTCGCCGTCGCCCTGGACCCCGGCTGGGACCGGCGCTACGTGGCCACCCGCAAACTGATCCTCGCCTCACCGGCCCTGCTGGCCTACGTGGACTACTACCGCACCGGCGTCGAACGCCGGGTCGTCGCCTGCCTGGCCGGCAAGCTCGGCCTCGACGGCGACGACATGCGCCTCCAGGTCCTCGCCGAGCTCACCACCACGGCCTGGAGCGTCGCCGCCCGCGACTGGGTCCGCAACAACGCCCACGGCGGCCGCGACCACCTCGCCCAGCGTCTCCATGGCGCCTTCGGCGCCATCCCCGCAAGCCTGGACCTGCGAGCATCGGGCACCGGCGAACACCGTCCCGGCCAGTGAACCGGGACGCGTCCCGCGCCGTCCTCAACGCTGTGCCCGCAAGGGGCGATCGAGCCGCGGTGACGTCTCTGGACCGGTCTGTAAGCCTGCGCTGCCTGCGGAAACACCCGGCGAGTGCACTCCCGTGACCGGGCCGGGCGTTCCGCTGCCATCTCAGTGTTCCTCGGCAGCGGGGCCGACCGGACCGGGGAGCGGAGGACGGGTGAGCCGGCAGGTCAGGCGTTGAAGACGGCCTCGGAGCGGTCGCGGTTCTCGTACAGGTCCCAGTACAGGGGCGCGATCTGCTCGGGCGTGGCCGTCGGGCCGCCTTCCGGGCCGCCCCCGCCGATCCAGACGTTGACCGCTACGTGGGCGGCGTGCACGCCGCTGCCCGCCAGCTCCTTGCTCAGGTTGATCACCCAGTTGCGCAGAGCCGCCTGGGCCGCGTTGGCGTTGCCGAACATCGGCACCGGGTCCACGGAACCGCCGCCGGTGGTGAACAGCAAGGTCCCGGAGCCCGCCTCGCGCATCGCGGGCAGCACCGTCTGGGCCGCCGTCACGGCGCCGTAGAAGCCGTACTCGATCATCGGCTGCAGATTGTCCACCGTGACCTGCGAGGGAGCGGCCACGGTGAGGCCGGGCACGGGGGAGTGCGGGGCCGGCGAATACTCCAGTACGTCGATGCCGCCGAAGCGGGCCCTCGCCGCGTCCAGGGCATCTATCAGTGAGGCGCGATCGAGGATGTCGGCGGGGAACCCGGCGGCCGTGACGCCTTCCCGGCCGAGCTGGTCGGCGAGCGTTTCCAGCTTCTCCTTGGTACGGGCGACCAGGGCGACGTCGAAACCGCGGCTGCCGAAGGTGCGGGCGATGGCCAGGCCCAGGCCGGGGCCGGCGCCGACGATGGCGAGAGTGGGCATAGTCGGATCTCCTCCGTGTTGGGACCGCCGGGACACGCGGAGATCGGATGCCCGGCAGGCGCGTGGATCAGGTGCGGTCGGCCGGAACCGCGCAGCCGACTTCAAACCGGATCTCCACGTTCATGGCCCGACCTCCAATTCTTACTGTTGGTGCGTAACGCCAGTATCGGCCAGTATGGAGGGCGATACAAAAGGCACAGCGGTGTGCGTGACGGAGGAGAACGGGCGCTATGCAGGACAGTGCGGGTACCGGGATGGCGGCCTCGGTCGGGCCGTGCGCGAGCATCCCCGCCGATCAGATGGACTTCGTCCGCCAGGTGCTCGACCGGGTGGGCGACAAGTGGAGCATGTTGATCATCGCCGTCCTGGAGAGCGGCCCGATGCGCTACACCGACGTGCAGCGCCAGATCCCGGGCATCTCCCAGCGCATGCTGACCCACACCCTCCGCCGACTCGTCCAGGACGGGTTGATCAGCCGGACCGCCTATGCCGAGGTGCCACCGCGCGTCGAGTACGCGCTCGCCCCGCTCGGCGGCGGCCTGAACGAGGTCGTCAAGCAGTTGATCGGCTGGGCGGCCGACCACCACGACGAGATCCGCGCCAACCGTTCCCGTGCCGCGTCGGCGCCCCGGTCCTGATCGGTCTGGCGACCGTCCGGGCGGTGGCAGCCGCGCACGGCGGACGCGCCGAACTCATCGCCCGCGCGCACACGATCTTCCGCGTCACGCTCCCGGCCACAGCCCGACGAGCCGCGTGCTCCGGCGGCGAGGACCTTGGTCCCTGGCGGCAACGGTGCCTGCCGGGTGGAATGGAGATGGGCGGGAGAAGCCCATGGAAGGGGACGGAGAAGCGGGAGACCGCGCACCGTCCAGCTCGGAACGCTGCCTGAGCGGCGGAGGACTTCTCCCGCCTCCAGCGCTCACCGGAAGCGCGTGCGCGGGAGCCGGCCGTCGGTGTGGCCGAGCCGAGCACCGATCCGCGGGAACCCCGGCGGCTGCTGCGCGGCGCCGTCCGGGACGGGCAGGTCCCAGGCGGTCGAGGCGGCCGGGCTGGTGCCGGGCGATTTGGCGAACCGAATCCGGTGTTCTCCGGGACGACCCTGCACCGGCGGTGAGGCGCCGGCGATCGTCTTCGCGACCGGCGGACACACCGAGCCCGGCCGCATCGCCGCCCTCAGTCAGCGCGCGCCCCCGCCGCGACAGCCCGCTGGAGGCGACGGCATGGTCCGACCGCCCGTTCACGTTGCGGGAGGGGTGAGCCTTGCCGTGCTCGTCGCCGCTCCCAGTCGGGGAGGAGAGGCCTCGGCCATGATCTCGGGCAGCAGGCCGCCGTGACGCAGCCAGCGCGTTTCGGTGGCGGTCTCGATCTGGCCGTCGGCCACGGCCTCGCGGACGAACCGGCCGTCGCGGAACACCCGGATGGTCACTGTCCCGCCGGGGACCAGCGCGTCCTCGACCCCGAGGATATCGAGGGTCTCGTCACCTTTGAGGGCGAGGTCGTCGGCGACCCGGAGCGGGAGGACTCCCATGGCCACCAGGTTGGTGCGATGGATTCGCTCGAAGCCGCGGGCGATGACCGCCCGTGCGCCGAGCAGCCGGGTCACCTTGGCGGCCCAGTCCCGGGCGGACCCCGCTCCGTAACCGTCACCCGCGACGATGACAAGGGGAACTCCGCGGGCCAGGTAGTGGGTGGCGGCTTCGTGCACGGGCATGATGACGTCGTCGGGCATGAGGCGGGTGACGCCGCCCTCGACTCCGGGCACCATCAGGTTCCTGAGCCGCGGATTGGCGAATCCGCCGCGGATCATCACATCGTGGTTGAGCCGCCAGGCGCTGAAACCGGCGAGCGACTCGCGCGGGACCCCGCGTTCCAGCAGCCAGCGTCCTGCCTCGCCGGCCGGGCCTATACGTGAGACGGGCGAGATGTGGTCCGTCGTGACCATGTCGCCGAGGATCATCAGCGGTCTGGCCTCGCGGATGTCGCCGTCGAGGCCGGGGCGCGCGAGTTCCGCTCCGAGGAAGGGCGGCCTGCGGATGAAGCCGGGTTCGGGGTCCCAGTCGTAGTCTCGGGTCTTCGGGTGCTCAAGCCGATCCCACTGGTCGGAGGACGCGGGGAACGATGACCTTGCCAGTTTCTGCGCCGTGCCGGTCGCGGCGTCGAGGGCATGGTCGATGTCGGCCTCCGTCGGCCAGATGTCCCCAAGACTTACCGGCCGTCCGTGGCGGTCCTCGCCGATCGGCTCGGTCACCAGATCTATCGCGACGGTTCCGCTCAGGGCGAGCGCGACGACCAGCGGTGGCGAGGCGAGATAGGCGAGTGGAACGTGCGGGTGGATCCGCCCTTCGAAATTGCGGTTGCCGGACAGGACGGCGGCGACCTGGAGGTTCTCGGCGCGGATCGCTTCCTCGACGGTGGGAGGAAGGGGGCCGGAGTTGCCCATGCAGGTGGTGCAGCCGTGTCCGACCAGGTGAAAGCCCAACTGGTCCAGGGCGTCCTGCAGGCCGGCGGACTCCAGCAGCCGGGAGGCGGCCGGCGATCCGGGGGCGAACGATGTCTTCGTCCAGGGCGGTACGGACAGGCCGAGGGAGAGCGCGTTGCGCGCCAGCAGCCCCGCGGCGACCAGCGCTCGCGGATTCGAGGTGTTCGTGCAACTGGTGATCGCGGCGACCACGACGTCGCCGTGCGTTGGCTCGGTACGGCCGTGGCGGGATGCCGGTGCAGCCGGCAGCTCCGCTGAGAGAGGCAGTTCGGGTAGTGTGCGCCTTTGGTCCGGTCGCTTGGGCCCCGCGATGGTCGGCCGTACCTCGCCGAGATCGACCTCGATGACCGAAGAGAACTCCGGTTCGGGTGCGTTCGTACTCCACAGCATCTGCTGTGCGCGGAGGAAGGCCTCGACCACGTCCACGTGGTCGTTCGGGCGGCCGGTGGCACGCAAGTAGGCCAGCGTCTGCGCGTCCGGTGGGAAGAACGCCATCGTCGCGCCGTACTCGGGCGCCATGTTCGCGACAGTGGCACGGTCGGGGACGGTCAGGTGGGCCAGGGCCGGACCGGTGAACTCTACGATCTTGTGTACGACCCCGTGGGCGCGCAGTATCGACGTCAGGGTGAGCGCCACGTCGGTGGCCAGGACCCCTGGACTCTTCGTCCCGGTCAGCCGGACGGCCACGACCTCCGGTACCTTCATGACGATCGGCCGGCCAAGGGCGGCGGCGGTCGCCTCGATCCCGCCGACGCCCCACCCGAACACGGCCAAGGCGTTGATCATGGTGGTGTGACTGTCGGTGCCCAGCACCGAGTCGAAGCCGGCGATCCGCCGGCCGTCGGCGGCTTCGGTCACGGTGACGACGTCCGCCAGCACCTCGAGGTTGAGTTGATGGCAGATGCCCGAGCCCGGTGGCGCGACACGCAGCGTCGGCAGCCGTGTCTGCGCCCAGCGCAGGAACCGGTAGCGGTCGCGGTGGCGTTCCATCTCCCGTGCCAGGTTGCGTTCGGCCGCGTCGGGGCGTCCCCAGTAGTCGACCTCGATGGCGTGGTCGACGACCAGGTCCATCGGGAGCCGGGGCAGGGCGCGGTCGGGGTCCCCGCCCCTCTCCCGCACGGCGTCCGCCAGTGCCGCAAGGTCGGCCAGTACCGGAAGCCCGGACGCGTCCTGCATCATGATGCGCCGGGGAAGGAACGGCACGGTGTCCGCTGCGGAGGTCCGGCGCGTCACGGCCTGGACGTGTGCTGCGGTGCCGACATCGTCGAAGCCCTGCCTCAGCAGGTGCTCGACCAGAACCCGCAGCGAATAGGGGAGCCGCGAGATGGGCCCGGCGCCGGCGGCCTCGGCGGCGGGGAGGCTGAAATGGTGGACGCCGTCCTGCCCCGCGAGCGGGGTCAGACCGGTGAACGGGACTTCCTGCATGGGCGGACCACCTCCGGACGAACCGAGAGAACTCATTGACCGGCAGGGACATCGCGCGCCGGGACCCCGCGGTATGCGGGCAGGAGCGGCGGCGGAATGGGACCTTTGATCCGCCGTCCCTGCTTCTTCTCCTCCCACGCGTGCGCCAGGATGCCGATGCTCCGCGAGAGGACGAACAGGCCCCGGCCCAGTTCCGGTGGGAAGCCCAACTCGCTGTAGATGATCGCCGTGGCGCCATCGATGTTCATCGGAACCGGCCGGGAGCGTCCGGAGGACAGCCGGCGCTCGATCTCCAAGCCGATGGCGAGGAACGCCCCGTCGACGACACCGTGCCGCGTACTCTCCTCGACGGCCGCCATGAGCGGGTCTCGGCGCGGATCGCGCCGATGGAAGCGGTGACCGAAGCCCGGCATGTACCGCCCGGCGGCACGTTGATCGGCGAGCGTCTCCTCGACCGCCTCCTCGACGGAGATCGCCTCCCTGTCGACGCGCTCGCGAATCGCCGCGAGGACCTCCATGCACTGCTGGCCCGCTCCACCATGGACGTCGCCGAGCAGGCCGACCCCTGTCGCGATCGCGCTGTTGAGGCCGACGCCGCAGGTCACCGCCATGCGCGCCGCCGCGATCGAGGGAGCCTGGGCGCCGTGGTCGACAGCGGCGACCATCGCCCTCTCCAGCAAAGCAGCCTGGCCCCGCGCAGGCAGGTCACCGCGCAGCAACAACCAGATCATGCCGGGAACGGAAATCCGCCCTATGAGCTGTTCGATCGGGTACCCGCGGAGCCTGATGACGTCGGGGGCGATGTCGCAGACATCGGTCTCCCACCAGCCGGTGACCGCTTCCGTGGGGACGTCCGGAGGCTGCGGGGTCATATCGCTCCCTCGTCGCGCAGCGCGGCGATCTCGGCGGAGGAGAAGCCGATGGCGTCCAGCACCTCGTCCGTGTGCTCACCGAGCCGCGGCGGGGGACCCGGCGGGGCGAGTGCCTCGCCGTCCACGTGCGTAGGGCTGCCGAGCAGGGTCAGTTCCCTGCCGTCCTGTGCGGAGACCGGGAGGCGATGGGCGAGGCGCCGGTGCTCGACCTGCGGCGACGCCAACGCCTGGGGAACGGTCAGCACCGGGGCCGCCGGCACTCCGGTCGACATCAGGATCTCGTCCCACTCCTGCGCGGTCCGCGTGCGCAGCGTCTTCTCCAGTTCCTTGCGCAGCGTGTCCCGGTTGGACTTGCGGTCGTCGCGGGTCACGAACCGCGGATCGGTCAGCAGGTCCCGCCGGTCGAGGACCGCGCAGAGCGTCTCGAACTGCTGCTGCTGGTTGGCGGCGATGTTGAGCTTGCCGTCGGCGGTGTCGAAGGCGCCGGACGGGGCCGAGGTCCTGTTCTCGTTCGCCATGGGCACGGGCTCGCGGCCGGTGACCAGGTAGTCCGAGACGACCCAGCCCATCGCCGTGAGGGAGGCGTCCAGCATGGAGACGTCCAGAAACGCTCCCCGGTTCGTGCGGTGCCGGCGGACCAGGGCCGCCGCGACCGAGAAGGCCGCCGCGATGCCGCCGATGCTGTCGCAGACGGGGTAGCCGACACGCAGCGGAGCCGTCTCAGGGGTGCCGGTCACGCTCATGATCCCCGACAGGCCCTGGATCACCTGGTCGTAGGCCGGCCGCCGGCGCATCGGTCCACTCGCCCCGAAGCCCGACAACGCGCAGTACACCAACTGCGGGTTGATCTCGCGCAGCCGATCCCATCCGAACCCCAGCCGTTCCAGGACACCCGGACGGAAGTTCTCCAGCAGCACGTCGGCCTGAGCGACCAGGCGCGCGAACACCTCGCGGCCGCGCTCTCGCTTGAGGTTGACGGTCACTGACCGCTTGCCGGCGTTCTGCGCGAGGAACGACACACCGAGGTTCTCGCCGTTGAGCGCGGAGTCGGCCCCGAGTTGGCGGGCGAGGTCACCCGAGCCCGGCACCTCCAGCTTGATGACGTCGGCGCCCATGAGCACCAGCTGGTATGACGCATACGGACCGGACAGCACGTTGGTCATGTCGAGAACGCGCACGCCCTCCAGCAACCCGTCGTGCCCGGAAGCCTTGGTGCCGGTTGCCTCACTCACAGGAATGCCTCCACATTGCCCAGTCCCACTTCGGTGATGCGCGCTGCGGCGCGCGTGACCGCGGGTACGTATTCGCTGATCTGCTCGGCGGTGAAGCGGGAGGTCGGGCCGCTCGCCGCCAGGGCCGCCACGATCCGGCCGTCCTTGGCTCGGATCGGAGCGGCGACGGAGGAGGCTCCGAGCTCGCGTTCGCCGTGCGTCACGGCGTAACCCGTCTCGCGAACGGCGGCCACCTGTCGTTTGAGGGCCACCGGGTCGAGCAGTTCGCCCCTCGCCTCGAGCTCGTCGAAGAGGTGCGCGGGGGCGTCGGCGAGCAGGATCGTGGCCGACGCCCCCGCGGCCAAGGTCATCGGAACGCCGACCTCGACGACGCTCCGCACGGTGGCGGTGCCCTCTTCCTGCGCGATGCAGACGCGGCCGGCGTCCTGCCGCGCGTAGATGTTGACGGTCTCGCCGCAGCGGTCCACCAGCTCACGCATGATGGCGCGAGTCTCGGTGCTCACTTCCCAGATGAGCTGGGACAGCCTCACCCAGCGCAGGAACCCGGCGCCGAGCCCGTAGGTCATCTCGCCGGTGACGCTGACCAGACCCAGCGATTCGAGTGTCGCCAGCAACCGGATGACGGTGGTCTTGGGCAGACCGGTCAACTCGACCAGGTCGCGCAGGGTCCTTGTCCGGTGGTGGACATCGAAGAGCTGCAGCAGCTCCACGGCGCGCGCGACGCTGCGTACACCTTCGCCTCTGGCCGTGTTCGGCCCCTTGTCGTTGTCGCCCATCGCTCCATCCAGTCCGTGTAGTGGTTCGAACGTACTACAGAGTGGGTTGCATCGCCAAATAGTCTGTGCTTTCATGCGTGAACGGCATCACAGTCCGCAAGTTGGACCGCTCGATCCAATCCTGATCAGGGCAGGGTGCAACTTCGTCTCAAGGCGGGAAGACAGTGAACGAAGAACAGGCTGACCTGGTCGTCGTCGGATGCGGGGCGGGAGGCTTGGCGGCCGCTGTCCGGTTTCTGGAAACCACATCCGGCGCCAAGGTCGTGGTGCTGGAACGCGCCGACCGCGAACGCCGCGGCGGGAACACCGCGTGGACGGGTTCCTTCTTCCGGCTGCGGCCGGACGGGGAGCCCGCACCGGACTTCGAGCAGCGCATGCATGAGCTGAGCGGCGGACGGACCGACAAGCAGATCATCCGAACGCTCGCCGAGCATGCCAGGCCCACCGTCGAATGGCTGAGAGCCCAAGGCGTGCCCACCATCGCCGGGCCGACGTACTTCCTGACGTCCAAGGGGCCGCGTCTCATGCCCGCCGGAGGCGGCGGCGCCATCGTCGATCGGCTCTGCGCCCGCGTCACCGAACTCGGAGGCGTCATCGAGTACGGCGCGACCGCCACGGACCTCGTCCAGGACTCCGACGGCACCGTCACCGGCGTGACCGGGACCTCCGGAACGGGTCCGGCGGCCGGTGAACGCACCTGGCGGGCGGCAACCGTCGTGCTGGCCTGCGGTGGCTTCGAAGGCAGCGAGACGCTGCTACGCGAGCACCTCGGCGAAACCGGACCCGACCTTCCCACCATCACTCCCGGTGGCCGCGCCAACCGGGGCGACGGCATCACGATGGGCGTCCGGGCCGGCGCGGCGACCGACGGCCAGTTCGACCGCTTCCACGGTGAGCCGGTCGATCCCCGCTCGCGCAAGGCGGAGGCGCTCCTGATGGTCTACCCGTACGGGATCCTCGTCGACCACCGTGGGACCCGCTTCCTCGACGAGGGTGCCGACACTCCGGACAACACTTTCGAGGACGTGGCGTACCGGATCTGGCGCGACGCCGACCAGTTCGCCTTCCTCATCGCCGACCAGAAACTCATGCGGCAGGACATCGGCAGGGCCGTCCTGACCGACGTCGAGCCGGTGACCGCGCCCACACTCGACGTGCTCGCGGCCCGCCTCGACATCGATCCCTCGACGCTGCACAAGACCGTGGCCGCCTACAACTCCGCCGCCGTCCCGGGCGAGCTCGACGTCACACGGCTCGACGGAGCCGCCACGTCGGGACTGGAACCGCCCAAGTCCAACTGGGCCCGGCCCATCGACGAGCCGCCGTACGTCGCCTGGCCGGTGACCTGCGCCATCACCTTCACTTTCGGCGGGCTGCGGACCGACGCCGAAGCTCGCGTCCTGACCGCCGGCGGTCTGCCCATTCCGGGGCTGTACGCCGTGGGCGAGGTCGCGGGGATCTATCACCACAACTATCCCGGCGCCACTTCCGTCCTGCGGGCCCTGGCCTTCGGCCGTATCGCCGGAGAACACGCCGCGGCCCGAACAGGGGAGCTGGACGTCCAGTGATCGCCGAAACCCACCCGTCCCGGCCCGTGGCGACCGCCCGCCGAGCGGCGCTGGCAAGCCTGGTCGGCACGACCATCGAATGGTTCGACTTCTTCATCTACAGCACCGCGTCCGCGTTGGTGTTCGGCCATCTGTTCTTCCCCCACGCGAACCCGCATGTCGGCAGGCTCGCCTCCTTCGCGACCCTCGCGGTGGCGTTCGCGGCGCGTCCGATCGGCGCCGCCATATTCGGGCACCTGGGCGACCGCCTGGGCCGCCGCGCGACACTCATCACCACCCTGGGCATCATGGGCGGGGCGACCGGCCTGATCGGATGCCTGCCAACCTACGACAGCATCGGCATGTGGGCACCGGTCCTGCTCGTCATCCTGCGGCTCCTCCAAGGCATCGCCGTAGGCGGTGAATGGGGCGGCGCGGTCCTCATGTCGGTCGAGAACGCGCCCGCGGGACGCAGAAGCCTGTACGGCTCGGCGCCGCAGGTGGGCAGCCCCATCGGCCTGCTCCTGTCCACCGGCGCGATGTCCGCGGTCGCCACACTCGATGAGTCCAGTCTGATGTCGTGGGGATGGCGGATCCCGTTCCTCACGGGGTTCCTCCTGCTGCTCATCGGGCTGCTGATCCGGCTCGGCGTCGAAGAGTCGGTGGAGTTCAGCAAGGCCAAGGACGCGGGGGAGACCGCACGAACGCCGCTGCTGGAGGTCTTTGCCCGCGCATGGAAAGGCCTGCTCACCGGTATCGGCCTGCAGGCTTCCGTGAACGTCGTCTTCTACCTCATCGCGGTCTTCTTCCTCTCGTACGCGACGAACGCCCTGGGCTATCACCGCGACACCGCGTTGCTCATCGTCAGCTTCGCGGCCGCGGTCGACCTGTTCGCCTTGCCGCTGTTCGCCCATCTGTCCGATCGCATCGGCGCCCACCGCATCTTCTTCTCGGGGGCGGCGTTCACACTGGTCGCCGGCTACCCGTTCTTCCAACTGCTCGACACCGGCAACCTGGTGGTGGTCACGGCGACGATCACCGTCATGATGATCGGTGCGCACGCCACCACCTATGCGGTGATCTCCAGCATGATCGCCGGACTGTTCGACACGCAGGTCCGCTACAGCGGTACCGCGCTGAGCAACGCGCTCGGCGGCCTGGTCTTCAGCGCTCCCACTCCGCTGATCGCCGAAGCCGTCGTCGGCGAGGACGGCACCCGCTGGTGGCCGCTGGTCCTGATGACAGGGGTCGCCACCTTGATATCGCTGCTGTCCCTGCTCGGCCTCCGGAGCCGGCCGCGGCCGGCCGACGCGGGCAGTGACCCGTGGGCCGCCGACACCGCGAACGATGCCTCACCATCGGCAGGGCACGGATGGCGTCACACCTCAACGCGAAAGGCACAGAGATCATGACGACCGGCAACGCGAAGCGCGAGCACTACCAGATGCTGATCGGCGGAGTCTGGAGCGATGCCGCCGACGGCCGCCGCTTCGACTCGATCAACCCCTTCGACGGACACCACTGGGCCGACGTCCCGCTGGCCGGGGACGAGGACGTGGACGCCGCGGTCCACGCCGCCCGCGCCGCGTTCGAGGAAGGCCCCTGGGCGGCGGCGTCCCCGTCCCAGCGCGCCGCGCTGCTACGCCGCCTCGGCGACCTGATCACTGAGCGCGCCGACGATCTGGCTCGTGTCCAGGTGCTGGAGAACGGCAAGCTCATCCGTGAGGTCGCCGGGCAGACGCGGGCACTGGCCGGGCACTGCTACTTCTTCGCCGGCATCGCCGAGACCACGCACGGCCACACTCTCGCCAGCAGCGTCCCGAACATGCACGTCTTCACTGTCCGTGAGCCGCTCGGCGTCGTGGCCGCCATCACCCCGTGGAACAGCCCCCTGGCACTGTTGCTGTGGAAGCTGTGCCCGGCGCTCGCCGCCGGCAACACGGTGGTCATCAAGCCATCCGAGGTCACCCCCGTCTCCACCCTCCTCCTCGGCCGCCTCATCGAGGAGGCGGGCTTCCCGGCGGGGGTGGTCAACATCGTCACAGGCGAAGGCGCCACCGGCGCCGCCCTGACCCGGCACCCCGACGTCGACAAGATCGCTTTCACCGGTTCCACCGCAGTGGGCAGGACCATCGCCGCCACCGCCGCCGAACGCCTCGCCCGCGTCTCGCTCGAACTCGGCGGCAAGTCGCCCAACATCATCTTCCCCGACGCCGACCTGCCCAATGCCGTCAACGGCGTCCTTGCCGGAGTCTTCGCCGCCACTGGGCAGACGTGTATGGCCGGATCTCGTGTCCTGGTGCATCAGGACATCCATGATGAGTTCGCCACCGCCCTCGTGGAACGCGCCAAGAACATCAAGATCGGTGACCCGCTCGACCCCGAGACCGAGATGGGCACCGTCGCCTGCCTCTCCCAGCACCGCAAGGTCCTCGACTACATCGAGATCGCCAAGAAGGAGGGCGCCACTCTCCTGACCGGCGGCGGGCGTCCCGCGGATCCCGCCCTGTCGGAGGGCCTGTTCGTCGAACCGACTGTCTTCTCCGGCGTCACGAACGACATGCGCATCGCCCGGGAGGAGGTTTTCGGTCCAATCGTGGTCCTCATACCGTTCCGGGACGAAGACCATGCCGTCACGATCGCCAACGACACGCCCTTCGGCCTCGCCGCGGGCGTCTGGACCATCGATGTCGCCCGTGCCCACCGCATGATCCGCCGGCTCCGCGCCGGCACGGTCTGGGTGAACAACTACCGAAAGACCAACTACATCGCGCCCTTCGGCGGATTCAAGGACAGCGGCCTCGGACGCGAGAACGGTCTCGAGGCGATCAACGACTACACCGAGGTGAAGACCGCCTGGATCGACATGGGCAACCAGATCAAGGATCCGTTCAACCCCCGCGCTTAGAAGGGAGCTACGGGTCGGCTCTGAGTTCGTTCCAGGCCAAGAGCGTGTCTCACGTGGGGAGTTTGGCGAGCTTCTCGTAGCAGGTGATGGTGGCTGCGAGGACGAGGAAGGCGTTGAACAGGTGGCCGCGGCGTTCGTAGGGACGGTCAGGCGCCGATAGCCGAACGGCCAGGTCAGATGCTCGGCGGAGTTGTACGCCTTGTCGGCGCGGACTTTCACCGGCCGCCGACGGCGCGGTCCGCGCCGCGACCGGATCGGCGGTAACGCCATCAGCAAGGGTTTGAGCGCGCCTGGCTGTCGTGGACTTTGGTCGCGGCCGCGGCCACAACCTCGCGGCCGTCCAAGCGGTGAACCGCCCATGCGCCGTCGGCACCTCCACCCCGGACTCACCCGACAGGTGCCGCCACGCGCACCCGCTCGCCAGCACGTACACGATCGCGGTGAACACCGCCCGATCGTCCACCGACGCCGTCCCGCCACCCTGCCGACGCGGCGTGAACTCCGGCACCACCGGCTCGACGATCGCCCACAACTCACCCGGCACCACGTGAGACTCGCTCTCAGCGCGTGCTTGAGAAGTTGATCTCGGTCGGTGTGGTTTCGTGATGGAGCACCCCGGGGTGGGGGAGGCCTTAATGCCTGGAAGGCAGCGCCGCCGCAGATCCGCTGAACAGCCCTTATAAGAACCGAAACGCCGCATTCTCACTGCGGGAACATTACCCCGCGCGAGTACGAAGAGGCGTTCTACCGGTCACGCGGCACAGCGTCCCGGACCGGCTGGGAATCAACGATCTCCGCCCCGTCGTCGGGCTTTGGGCCGTGGAAGGGGCGGACGAGAAGGGCCGACCGCCTTCCGATGTGGCGGCGCCGCGGAGTCCAGTTGCTGCCGATGCGAGCCAGGCAGGGGGCGGTGTATTGGGGTACCGGCTCGGTCGCACTGGACCGGGAGGGTGACGACCGTGTTCGTGTCCCTTCGTTGGCTTCCGAGGAGCGAATCAGATGAAGGGGGCCGAGATATCGGTGCTGCGGGAGCGGCCGGTAGCGCAGAACGATCAGGTTGCGGTGCGGCCGGGCCCTGCCGTCAGGTGCCGGGCCCAGGGGGTACCGGCGGCCGCGGCCAGCACCAGCCGTTCATGGGGCGGTTCCGGTCCGACTGGGCGCCAGACGAGGTCTGGATCATCGGCCGAGCTGCTCCAGGTCCGGAGAGCGACCAGAGCATCATCGCCGATGAGCCTGTGGCGGAACAGCGTATGGCTGCCGTGATCGTCGGGGACCGTGTCAGGGGTCCAGCCGTGTTCGCGCAGACGCTTGAGAACGGCGGCCGCGTACCCGGGGGCGCGTTCCGACGGGAACCACAGCAGTCGCTGACCGCACAGGTCGGACCAGGTCAGTCTCGACCGGTCGGCGAGGGGGTGGCGGCCGTGCAGGACGATGCCCAGCGGCTCGTTGCCGACCGTTCGCAGCCGGAGGCCCGAGGTGTCCGCCGGCATGCGCAGGATTCCGAAGGCCAGGGAAGCCCCGAGGAGTAGATCGCGTTGCAGGCAGGAGTCGACCCGCTGGTAGGCGGGTCGACGCCGCCGGTCGGGCGTGATGGCGTGCTCCGCCGCGGCCAGCACGGACTGCGGCACGCCCCGGCATACGCCGACGGTCACCGCCGGGGCCTCGGCGCGTGCTGCCGAGACGGACGAGCTCAACTCGCCCAGCGCCCGGTTGACGCCGTCCAGCAGAAGCCGTCCTGCCTCGGTCAGCTCCATCCCCTGGGGCAGACGCCGGAAGAGTTGCGTGCCGACGCGTCGCTCCAGCGTCCGGATCTGCTGGCTGAGGCTGGGCTGAGCGATGCGCAGACGCCGGGCCGCCTCGGTGACGGTGCCGGCTTCGGCGACAACGGCGAAGTACCGCAGGTGCCGCAACTCCACGCCGGAAAGCTGGTCCACGCCCAACTCACCCGCTCTGGCCAGCGCCCATAGGAGCCAGCCTATACCGGGGGAGCATGCCGGTCTTGGTTTCGGCGGGGCAGCCTGCCGTTAACTTGGGGCATGTATGTGATCGTGCTCAGGTACCTCGCCCCCCTTGATGTCATCGACGCGCTCAAGGATGCCCACTATGCCAACCCCGCCGGCGTGTTCGCCAAGGGAATGGTGCGCTTCGCGGGCCCGCTGGTGCCCCGCACCGGCGGGCTGATCATCGCGGAGGGCGAACCGTCGGCGATCGAGGCGGCCGTCGCCTCCGACCCGTTCATCACCCAGGGCGCGGCCACCGCCGACATCTTCCGGTTCGAACCCACCTGGACGTCGGGGAAGGCCGCCGCGGCGCCGAGCGCCCCTTGACGAGCGCGGACATAGGGCCTGGGCCCGAGATGCTCCGGTAGCGAGGGCTGCGCCATGCCGACGAACCCGGGGACGTGCTCGGGCTTGCGCTCACACCCGCGCCGACGGAGCCGCCGGCGCGGGTGGTCGTCGCCCATTATCGGGAGGCCCCATGCAGGGGTGCGCGTGGCGTCGAACAGCAGGCCCTTGGGATGCAGGGGCCGGTGGAGCAGGCGCGCGGCCAGGGCGAAGGGCCGCGCGAACACCTCGGTGACCGCCCGGGTGACCAGCTGTTGCCCCGGATCCCCGCGAAGAACACCAGGTCCGCCTCACCGCCCAACGCCTCCTCACCATCCATCTCCAGCCCACCGCCCAACATCACCACTGGGCGGACATCTCCCTGGACCTGACAGGCGCCACCCTCACCGACTTCACCCTGACCAACTGCACCGTCCACCACGCCGACTTCTCCCACACGGCCTTCTCGGGGAACGCCTGGTTCCGCGCGACGACTTTCTCCGGGGACGCCGGATTCAACGGGGCGACCTTCTCCAGAGGCTTTGTTCGACGGGGCGACGAAGCTGGGGTCGAGATGACGTCGGCCACCGTGGCGGATGCTTTCAGCGGGCATGTGCCGCCGCCGGGTCGGCGGATCAAGCCGCCCGAAGGGGGCGCGGGTCGCTTCGGTCGAAGTCCTGCGCCCGCGAACGGCTCCTGAGCACTGCTCCACCGGATTGTGCTCAGAAACGATCCTTTTCCAACACACCAGCGGGCCAGCACTGATTGTTACCGGCCGGATCCGGGCAGCGTTAAGGCGGGGCCGTCGGTGAACGCCGGGTACGGCAGGTGCGTCTGACTGGCGCGGGGTTGGAATCGCAGAAGAGCCGGGCGGGTTGCGGCGGGCGGCGCGGCTCGTCCCGGTGTGGGTCGTGCAAGAGGTAATCAAAGTTCTTATCCGCGCGACTCGAAACACGGGCGTGCCGGTAAGTCTCACCCAGTTGGCCACATCTGTGCGAGGTACCGTTCTCCGCCGTCCTCGGCGCTGGTGCCGCTGTCACGGCCGTATCCGCTGATCCGCACGTAGTACTTGCCCGGCTCGACGCTGATCACCTCGGGTTCGAACCCGCCGCCGCCTTCGTTGACGCCGAGCGAGCCGCTGGAGACGTTCAGCAGGAATGTGCCTTCGACGTCGGGCAGCGGCTCGGGGGTGGGGGGTTCGCTGTCCCAGGCTTCGAGGAGCAGAGGGTAGGCGACCTGGTCGGGGTCGGCGACGCGGATGGTGATTTCGTGCTCGCAAGCGCCGAACCAGCCGTGTGGTGACGGCTGTGGGACCGGTCCGTAGTCGTACTCGGCGTCGACGCCGATGCCGAAGATCTCGGGGTCGGCACTGGCGCGGTATTCGGCAGAGTTGTTTGCGGGCATGGCATGGCCTCCCCGGGTTGGCGGGGGCAGGACCTAGGCCCTGCCCCCGCCAATCATCCAGTACGGTTACGGATTTCCGCAGGCGTCGTCGTCCTGGTTGGGAACGTCAGGCTCATCGCCGGGGTCGCCGGCCGCGGCTCGGGGCGTTGACGCCGTTCCTTGGGTAACCGGCGCTTGGGGAGTACGGACCTTGATGTGGTAGGGGTCCATGTTGAGGATCCGGTCGTTGTTGTAGAACGAGCACAGCACACGCCCCGCCGCTTCGTTCTGCGGACCGCATAGTGGCAGCACTGAGTACATGTCCTGGTACTTGGGTCCTCCGAGGTCGTCGTTGTATTCGGCCATCGACCGGGCGACGCCTTCGTAGGTGGTGCGGAACGGGAACTCATCGCACTGCTCCTTCCAGCCGGGGAACCACTTGTCGCATGCTTTGGCGGCTTCGCGGTAGTTGCGGTCGTAGCGCAGCCGGTTCTTCTAGGCGTCCGGCAAGGACGCCGAGTGCGCAGAGCTGCACACCCGATCGCTGCACGAGGCGATCGACACCACCATCCCCGGCGGCCGCCTGGTCTTCCACGTCTTCGCCGCCCTGGCCGAGTTCATCCGCCGTGCGGGGCACCAACGATTGCCTGGCCGCCGCCCGCGCCCGCGGGCAGGATGTCCGGTCCGGGTAGCTGCCAGGAGGCTCGGTAGCAGGCTGGCGGGTTCGTCTGGAAACGGGCGGGTCGAAGCCCAGCGTCAAAGGCCCTTAGGGGGAGCGACGGTGCGGTCCGCAGCATGAAGCGAAGCCTGCGGCGTCGTGCGATGCTCCTCCGCGAGTACCTGATTCACTCCAACGGCCATGGACCGCACCAGATGCCCGGCACCAACGACCTCCGGACATCGAAACGCAGCCTGTCCGCGACGTGTCGGACCTGCGATCCAGCCGCCGAGAACACGCTGTCACGGGCGTGGTCAGCGAGTATCACCGCGCCGCATAAGCCCAGCTCAGACCATGTAACTCACGATTCGAGCGGCACATCCGGGGGTGGACAGACGTATTGTCCGACGATGTACTGTCCGCCGTGATGGATGTACAACAGCATTCCGTGTCGCCGCGCGACGACTTCTATCGCACCTACTCGGCGGCACAGGTCGATGCCATCGTCGACTCGCTCGTTCAGCGTGGCGAGTTCCCGTACGAACTGACCTACCTCGGCGATGGCAGCGAGATGTGGCGGGAGGCCGAAACACCGTCCGATGCCGAGCACTCGCCGATGCTGAGCGATTTCGACACGCTCCTGACGAGCCACGCCGCCCGGCTCCTCGCCGTCGCGCCGTCAGCTTCACCGGTCCGGATCGTCGACCTCGGACCGGGGACGACGCGTCCGGTGCGCGGGCTGATCCGCCACCTGCTGGACGAGTCCCGCCTGGCCGGCTACCGCGCGATCGACATCAGCGCGCAGATCCTCGAACTGGCCAGGCAGAACCTCGGAAATGACTTCCCCGGTCACGCGGGACGCTTCGAGCTGTGCCGCGGCGATTTCACCGGTCCCGATCTCGCCCGCGTTCTCGCCGCCGAAGGCGACGGCGCCGATACCGTTCGTTTCGTCGTCCTGGCCGGTGGGACGCTTTACAACTTTGCCGACCCGGCCCGGGTTCTGCGACACGTATGCCATTCCTTGCGCGATGACGACGCGCTGCTGTTGACGCTGCGCATCGACACCGGTGTCGACCGGCCTCCCTTCATGGACCAGATCAGCGTCGGCGGCCCGTACAAGCCCCAGCAACTGGCGGGACTGGACCTGCTCGCCGTCGACCGCTCCTGGTACGTCACCGAAACCGGGTTCGACCGTGACCGCAGCGATGTCTTTGTCCGGGTGCGGTTCCTCGAGCCGGTCACCGTGACCTTCGCGGTCGGAGACGACCAGAGGGCGGTCGCGTTCGAGCCGGGCGACACCGTGCTCGTCTGGCGCTACCTCTACCACGACGCCGCGGCGGTGGCCGACCAGCTCGGCCGCTGCGGGCTGCGGGTCCGCCTGTTCGAACACGGCCAGGACAAGCAAGTGGTCCTCGTCGCCGCAACGCCCGCCCGCTGACCAGGGATCCGGGCGGTCGGACGGATCAAGATCTTTTCAAGAAGATCAGATGTGGTTACGCTCAGCGCGGGATCGCTGCAGCGATACCGGCCGACGACAGAAGGGTTGGCACATGGCTCTCCACCTCCCGACCGCAGCCGAACTCCGTGACGAGCAGGACCCCGCGGAGCCCAGCAAGATCCAGATGATGACCAGGGACACCTGCTGGAGCGTCAAGCTGAAGGACGACGCCGACCTCGAGCCCGCCGACGTCCACGGCGCGTGACGGTCCCGAGTGAGCCGTCCCGCCATCGCTGACCGAACCGGCGGCGGGACGGCGGACGGCCCGTCCGGCGGGGACGGGGCGTTCGCACGCCCCGTCTCCGCCCTCGACAGCACCCGCAAGGCCTGCCTGTCCGGTACCCACCGCGTCCTGCGCCCCGCGGAGACGCTGCGCCGGATCCGGCCGCTCTTCCCGCTTGTCGGCATCACCCGGCTCGCCGACGTCACCTGGCTGGACGAGATCGGCATACCGGTCTACCAGGCCGTCCGCCCGAACTCCCGGACGGTCTCCGTCAGCCAGGGCAAGGGCCTCACCCGCGACCTCGCCAAGATCTCCGCCGCCATGGAGTCGATCGAGTCCTGGCACGCCGAGCGCATCGGCCCAGGCGAGACGGTCGCCGCCGTCGCCGACATGGAACCCGCGTGCGGGTACCGCGTCCGCGAACTGCCCTTGGAACCTCGTCACCACCTGTGGCCCGGCCTAGAGCTCGAATGGACCAGGGCAACCCGCTTGGACGACGATACGGACACCTTCCTGCCGACCGACCTGCTGCGCCTGGACGGCCGTGTGCGCGACACCTGGATGCCGCCCCTCTTCGCCCAGAACAGCAACGGGCTCGCCAGCGGGAACACCTTCGCCGAAGCGGCACTCCACGGCCTCTACGAGGTCATCGAACGCGACTGCCTGACCCGTGCCAGGACCGAAGCCCCGCTGCCCCTCGACCTGACCACCGTGGAGGGCCCGGCCCGTGACCCGCTGGACCGTCTGGACGCGGCCGCTGTCGACGTTCGCGTCGACGCGCTCCCGTCGCCCACCGGGCTCGCCTGCTTCCTGGCCACCATCTGGAGTGAGGAGTTCCCGGTCTTGTTCGCCGGCGCCGGCGCTCACCTCGACCGCGACGTCGCTCTCTGCCGTGCCCTGACCGAAGCGGCGCAGTCGCGCGCCGCCCAGATCGCCGGGGCTCGGGACGACCTCACCACGGGCGCCTACCGGCGTGCCGTCTCGGGCCGGATCGCACGTCCCGCACCGCCCGCGAAAGCCGGACGGCTCTCTTACGACGAGATCGCTTCCGTCCGTCACGAGACCCTCGCGGAGGACCTGCGCACCACCGTCACCCGCGTCGTGTCCCTGACCGGCCGGTCTCCGCTGGTCGCGGACCACACCGACTCCCGGCTGGGGATCCCCGTCGTACGGGTGGTCTGCCCCGGCCTGGACTGCGAACCGGCGTTGATCTGATGGCCCGGTTCCTGTTCGTCGGCCCCAGCCTGCCGGACGCCGCCGACCTGCCCGCCGCGGACGACATCACCGTCCTCCCGCCCGTTGCGGCAGGTGACCTGCTTGAACTCGCACCCCGGCAGGGAGACGCCGTCGGGATCATCGACGGCTACTTCCGCCAGACCCGCGCCGTCCGGCACAAGGAGATCCTCGCCCTCCTCGAGGCCGGCGTGACGGTCCTCGGCGCCGCCAGCATGGGCGCGCTGCGGGCAGCCGAACTCGATATTTTCGGCATGCGCGGCGTGGGCCGCATCTACCGTGACTACCAGCAAGGGCGGCTAACGGCCGACGACGAGGTGGCCCTCCTGCACAGTCCGGCGGACGATGGGTACCAGCCGGTATCCGAAGCCCTCGTCAACATCCGCGCGACCCTGCGCCTGTGCGTAGATGAGGGGATCCTCGACGGGGCCACCGCAGGCGACCTCATCGCCGCGCTGGCCCGGCGCCCGTACCGCCTGCGCTCCTACCCGGAACTCGTCCGGCTCGCCCGCGAAACAGACATCCCGGCATCAAGCGTTGAAGCGCTACGGCACCTGTGCGCGACCCGCCCGGTCAATCTCAAACGCCGGGACGCACTCGAACTGGTCGGCGAACTGCGCACCCTGGAGGACGGCCGCGCCAACAGCAGCACCCGCCACGCGCCCACCCCCACCGTGGTGCCCGAGGTCACCGTTGCGCCCACCGTCTACCTGCACCGGTGGCGACTGGGGGCGCGTGGCATCGACACCGAGGACGGCAGGACCGCCGAGATGAGCGTCCTGCGGATATGCCAGCTCTTCGCCCGCGACTATCCGGACTTCTATCGGGACCTGGTATTCGACCATCTCGGCCGAGAATGCACCTCCAGATGCCGGACCCGGCACACGAAGGCGACGCTCGACAGAGCGCTGGAGCACGCGCGGCACCGCCGCGTCATCCCGGACCACAGGTCGAGCAAGCCCGAAGACCTGGGCTTTCTCGACCTGTGGCTGTCCCCGGCCGAGCGGGACTCGCGTCCCCTGAAAGACCAGCTCGGCACCTTCCTGGTCCGCAGCTTCCAGCTGACGCCCGGAGCCCCCGCGGACGGCCTGGCACTGGACGCGCTGCGCCGGCGGCCGGTCGTCCAGGCAGCGGCGAAGATCGTCAACGCCGCGAAATCGGTGAACGAGCACGCGCGGCGGACCCAATCCACCTTCGATATCCACAGGTTGTCAGCGGACCGCATCCTGACCCGTATCGGCGAACAATGGGGCGCCGCACCTGAAACCCTGGACCTGCACGCACTCGACCGGGGAATCGGCCCCCGAGACGTCCTGATCGCCGCCGCCCGGCCGTACCATCTTCTCGCCAGATACAACCCTGACCTAATCGACCTGCAGATCAACCGGCCAAGAGGCCCGCGCGCCGACGCCTGACAAACCGGCACTCCTCTGTCGATCTTGGCGCGCCACCGCGGTCGGCGATCGATGAGAGGCGCTCGTCTCGGGTGCCGCATGGCAGATGCCCGGGCGCTGCAGTGGGCCCACGTCGTGGCGTGGATCGACGACGCGGCCGAATGGCGGCCGGTGACCAAGGCCGGCTTCGACCGCGACACCTTCGCCATCTATGTGTGGCGGTCGGTGCGGGCTCACGGCGACACCAAGACCGAGAAGTCGCGCCGGACGCTGGTCTCCGCGCGAGCTGCGTCACTCGTTCGTCTCGATCATGAGTGACGGCGGGGTGCCCATCGAGGCGATCGCCGATCTGTGCGGGCACTCCTCCCCGGCGGTCACCGGTCAGGTGTACCGGCATCAGCTCCGGCCGGTGATCAGCAGGGGCGCACGGGTCGCCGACTCGGTGTTCGGTACGGGCGAGTCGGCGTGGGTCGGCCGGTGGTGGCTCCCCTTGTGGCTCCCCCATCGACTTTCAAGATCGAAAAAGGGCTCCGGAGTGATCTCCGAAGCCCCTCTGAGCTGGTGTTTCTCTGTCGGGACGGCGGGATTTGAACCCACGACCCCTTGACCCCCAGTCAAGTGCGCTGCCAAACTGCGCTACGTCCCGGTGCCCGTTCTGAGCGGGCTTGATTACTGTAGCGCAGTCCGCGGGGTCGTGCGTACCGGGATTGCGGGTCCCGCCGGTCGTTGGGCGGGGCGGATGGTGTCTGTGCGGGGCGTGGTCGGCGGGGTCCTGTGCGCGGGGGTGCTGTGCGGGTGCGGGGGAGGGGCGCGGCCGGTGAGCGGGAGTCCTGAGCCTGAGGTGACGATGGCGACGCGAGTGCCGAGGAAGGTCGTGCCTCGGGTGCCCGAGGGGGTTCGGGCGTCCTATGTGGTCTTCGACGCTCGGGCGGGGCGGGTGCTGGTCGAGCGGCAGGCGGGGCAGGTGTTCCGGTCGGCTTCCGTGGTGAAGATTCTGATCGCGCTGGACTATCTGGAGCGGCATCGGGCCTCGGCGGCGGATCGGGCGTTGCTGAAGGCGATGCTGCGGTCCAGTGACGACGGGGCGGCCACGGAGTTCTGGGGGCGGGGCGGGCAGGGCGAGATCGTCGAACGGATGGTGCGGCGGCTGGGGTTGCGGGAGACGGTGGCGCCGCCTGCGGAGAAGCCCGGGTTCTGGGGGTATACGGCGCTGAGTGCCCGGGACGTCGTGACGATGTGGCGGCATGTGGACGGGTTCGTGCTGGAGCAGTTGCGGCGGGCGACGCCGCGGGGCTCCGATGGGTTCGACCAGACGTTCGGGATTCCGCGGGCGGCGGACGGGGCGGCCGTCAAGCAGGGGTGGTCGGGGTTCGAGGCGCCGTCGCGGCCGTCGGCGGTGCGGCCCGATCTCGGGCTCGGGAGGCCTGTCCTGCACACGACCGGGATGGTGGGGGACAAGATCGTGGTCGTGCTGACGCTGTGGCCGGCGGGGACGTCGTACCGGCGGGCGTCGAACGGGATCACGGCCTTGACCAGGGACGTCCTGCGGGCGGCGTGACGGGCGTCACACGGTCGGGAAGCGTTCCGTGCGGAGCGGGTCATCGGAAGTGGTGGGGTTCGGGCGGGAACGGAAAACCCGGGCAAAGATCTGGGCTGTTTACCAGGTTGTGGGCGAATAGTCCTTCGCTGGCGTATGTAGCTTTTTTCTCCCAGGGGCAGTGACGCCGAACGGGGGACAGGGTTGGCGGAGGCGGAAGGCACCCAGCCCGGGGTGCACGTTGCGGACCTGGAGGACCTCCGGGGGGCCGCGCACGACCGCGCGGTGCTGGCCGAGGCGCGGGTCGTGCTGGCCCGGCGGCTCGGCGTCCCGCCGGGGGAGGCGCTGCAGCATCTGATCTGGCTTGCCCGCGACCTGGAGATGGACCTGGCCGAAGCGGCGTCCCTGCTGGTCAAGGACAGCGGGGACGGGCCGGTCGGGGCCGTGCTCGCGGG
Organism: Actinomadura sp. NAK00032; assembly: GCF_013364275.1. Lineage (NCBI taxonomy): Bacteria > Bacillati > Actinomycetota > Actinomycetes > Streptosporangiales > Thermomonosporaceae > Actinomadura > Actinomadura sp. NAK00032. Next base: position 3,809,302 of record NZ_CP054932.1, read on the forward strand.
GCGCCGCGCGCCGCGGGACGAGGGCGGCGCGGCGGAGCGCCAGGCGGTGCTGTCGGAGGCGGAGGAGGTCCTGCGCCGGGTGATGGCGGAGGACACGGCGGGCGATGCGGAGATCCTCGCCGAGGTGGGGGACGACGCCCTGGCGCGGGCGCTGCTGGACGGGACGCTCGACTCCTGCGCCCACCTGGTGCCGGTCATGGGCCCCGATGGGGCTGTGGCGGACTTCCTGTACGCCGATCTCAACGGTGTGGCCAAGGACATGTTCGGGCGCGGCAGGGAGGAGCTGACCGGGCTCCGGCTGCTGCGCACGGATCCGGGGGCGGTCCTCAGCGGGCTGTTCGAGGAGTACGTGGAGGTGTGGGAGACGGGGACGCGGCTGGAGCGCGACTCGTTCTCCTACACCACGGCGCAGCGGGGGCTGTCCCGCTCGTCCCGGATGAGCGTGCGGTGCGTGCGGGTGTCGACCGGGGTGTGCGTCACGTGGCGGTACCACTTCGCCGAGGACCGCGTCGCGCGGCGGATGGAGCGGGTGGAGCGGCTGGCGCTGATCGGCTTCGGGGAGTGGGACCTCGCGACCGGCGAGGCGGACTGGACGCCGCAGATGCTGGCCAACTACGGCCTCGACCCCGAGGAGGTGCCGCCGATGCCGCACGACCTGCCGAAGGTCGTGGCGGACGACGACCTCCCGCTGATGGAGGAGGCCGTCCAGACGATGTTCTCCCGCAAGGAGCCGGTGGAGGCCGAGCACCGGGTGATCGCGCCGGACGGGACGCCGCGGCACCTGTGGCTGTTCGCCGAGCCGGTGCTGGGCGACTCCGGGCTGCCGGTCTCGATCAACATCGTCTCGCAGGACATCACCCGGCGGCGCGGGGTGGAGCGGGCGCTGGCCGAGACGCGGCGGCAGATGCTCAAGCAGCAGGCGCGGACGGCGCAGGAGCGGCGGGTCGCGGTGACGCTGCGCCGCGCGATCCTGCCGGACGAGGACGAGATCGAGGAGCTGCCGGGCCTGTCGGTGGCGCTGCGCAGCCTGGCGGCGGAGAGCACCGCCCGCATCGGCGGGGACTGGTTCGCGACGCGGGTGCTGCCGGACGGGCGGGCCGTGTTCGCGATCGGCGACGCGGCCGGGCACGGGCTGCCGGCGGCGGCCGCGATGGCGCGCACGCGGAACGGGCTGCTGGGCCTCGCGTGCACGGGCGAGCCGGCGGGGCGGCTGGTGGGCTGGCTGAACGAGCTGGTCGGCAACATGGACCCGCCGGCGACGGGCACCGCGATCGTCGGGCATTTCGACCCGGCCCGCCGGGTGCTGGAGTGGACGTGCGCGGGCCATCCGCCGCCGATCCTGGTCCGGGACGGGTGGGCGGCGCCGCTGGAGGTCGTCCGCGACCCGATGCTCGGCGCGATGCCCGGCTGGCAGTACACGACGATCACCACCGAGCTCGACCCCGGGGACATGCTGTTCCTCTACACCGACGGCCTGGTGGAGCGCAGGGACGCCGACCTGGACGAGCGCATCGAGCGCCTCACCGGCATCCTGCGGGACGGCTCGACCCGCCCCGACCGGGTGCTGGACGAGGTCCTGGCGCGGATGGAGCACGACCGGGCGGCGGACGACACCACGCTGTTCGCGCTGCGGGTCGAGTGACGAAGCGCACCCGGATCCCGGGGTGGGCGGGGCCTGTGAGCTAGACCGCAGGAGGACGCCCCAGGGGCCCTGTGAAGGGCGGCCCCGGGGCAGGCGGCCGCCGGGGCTCCCCGGGTTTCTTTACCTTTTGGTCATCGCCGGTAAGGCCCATGGGCAAAGGGCTGAGGGCCAGTTCGGGAAAGATCGGGAAGATGCCGCGCCCTGACGGTGTTGAAGGATCCTTGGAAGGGCTTTGAGCAGGCAAGACAGAGTTTTGTGCCTGGTTTGCTTTTCCGCAGAAGGTTGGTACCTTCTATCCGGAATCCCGCAGCGCACCCCATGCGTTGCCGCCGGTCGTCCGTTCTCTGGACGGCCGAGGATCGCGGAGCGGAATCCGCACGCGATGCGCGCCAGACGATGCGCGCCCCTCAGAGATCAGTCACTGAGATACATCCGATAAGTCTGCGCCGCAGAGTGCGGTGCGAGGCCGAGTCCGTCCCGGTCGACAGCGACCGGACGGAGCCGGGGACCCAATGTTCCAGGGGTGAATCGGCGCGACCCAGAGCCGCGCCGTAGGGCTGCTTCCATGCCCGAATCCGTCAGCTAACCCGGTAGGCGTCATGGAAGATAGGAGATTCCCTGCATGACCGGTCGTTTCGATCGACTTTCGCTCAACCGCTTCTCCCCCGAGGACAAGGCCGTCGGTGTCGCCGTGGGCGCCGTGCTCACCGGAGCCGTCGGGCTCGCCGTCCTCAACCCCCTCGCCGGCGGCAGCGCCGCGGCCGAGACCCCGGCCCAGGCGAAGGCGGCCGCGGTGGCCGAGCAGGGCACCGCGTCGAAGCAGTCCGCGGGCATGACCCAGGCCGAGGCCCGCGAGGCCGGCTGGGGCGTCGCGCCGCGCCCGGTCAAGGCCTCCGAGGTGATCGACCTCGCCAAGAAGCAGGTCGGCATCAGCGAGGGCAAGGGCGGCCAGACCAAGTTCCACGAGTGGTACACCTCGACCCCGCACGCCAAGGCCACCGCCCAGCGCGACGGCGGCTTCTCGGTCAAGGCCTACAACGGCGCCCAGTGGTGCGACATGTTCGTGTCCTGGGTCGGGGCCCACACCGGCGTGAAGAACATGGGCTGGGACGCCTACACCGTCCAGCACGCCACCTGGTTCAAGAAGACCGACCGCTGGGGCGACAAGCCCAAGCCGGGCGCCGTGGTGTTCTTCGACTGGAAGGACGGCTCGAACGGCAGCATCGGCGACATCGACCATGTCGGCCTCGTCGTGAAGGACAACGGCAACGGCAAGATCAGCACGGTCGAGGGCAACAGCGACAACGAGGTGCAGAAGAAGGTCCGCGACAAGTCCGAGGTCGTCGGCTACGGCTACCCCGACTACGCGTCCTGACGCGCCTCCCAGAGCGTACGGATCGAAGGCGCCCGGCTCCGGCCGGGCGCCTTCGGGCGTTCCTTGAGGGTGTGTCCTAAGTCTCCGTTGTAGGCGGGTAATGGGAAGCAATGACAGCCTTTGACGCCCCCTGGGCCTCACTGGGGCGTTCCTGGATAGGAATCCCTGGCAACGTCCGACCGGCCTCCGGCTCCCGGCGGCCGGGCCGGTGCGAGCGGGAACCGGTGAGGGGAGGCCGAGCGGGTGCGCCCGGATGTCAGCGTGGTGGTGATCGCCTACAACGACGCCCGGCGGCTCCCCCATGCGGTCGCCTCGACGCTGGAGCAGTCCCTGGGCGGCGTCGAGACCGTGATCGTCGACGACGCCAGCACCGACGGCACCGGGGAGGTCGCCGAGCGGCTCGCCGCGGCGCGGCCGGGCCGGGTCCGGGCGGTGCACCTGCCGGTCAACTCCGGCGGCTGCGGCCGGCCCCGCAACGCCGGCGTGGACGCCTCGTCCGGCCGGTACGTGATGTTCCTCGACAGCGACGACCTGCTGGACCGGCACGCCTGCCTCAACCTGCTCGCCATCGCCGAGGACACCGGCGCCGACCTGGTCTCCGGGCTGTGCGAGCGGGTCTTCCTGGACCTGCCTGAAGGCGCGAAGGGGCGCGTCCGCCCCTGGTACCCGTGGCTGTACGAACGCAGCGCCGTGTACGGCTCGCTGCGCGAGAACCCCGACCTCCTCTACGACACCCTCTCCACCAACAAGGCGTACCGGCGCGGCTTCCTGGAGGAGCACGGCCTGCGGTTCGTCGAGCGGCTGCACTACGAGGACCTGCTGTTCACCGCCGAGGCCTACCTGGCGGCGGAGCGGACCGCGGTGATCCCGCACCGCGTCTACCGCTGGCTCGTCCGGCGGCGGACGGGCGCGCCGTCGATCTCCAACCGGCGGGCGGACCCGGCCAACTTCGCCGACCGGCTGGAGATCCACCGGCGCATCGACATGCTGTTCGCGCTGCGCGGCGCGCACGATCTCGGGCGCGCCAAGGACGTGAAGTTCGTCAACCACGACCTGCTGCTCTACCTGCGGGAACTGCGCGGGCGCGACCCCGCCCACCGGGACCGGTTCCTGGAGCTGGCGGCCGGCTACCTGGCCGAGCTCGACCCGCGCGTGTTCGAGCTGGCCAACCCGCTGTCCGCGATCGCCGCGTACCTGGTCCGCGAGGGCGACCACGCGGGGGCGCTGGCCGCCGCCGAGTACCGGCCACCGCGGCGGCCCGTGCTCCGCGCCCGGCTGGTGGAGCGGGACGGGCGGGTCTTCTGGGGCGAGGGCGGGCCGCGCGGGCGGCTCGGCCGCCGGATCCTGGACGTCACCGGCCTCGGCTTCCACGTCCGGCCGCTGCGGGAGCTGTGCCCGGCCGGGACCGTGACGCGGCTGGAGGTGCGCGGCGGCCGCGCCCTGATCGCCGGGCACGTGCCGAACCCGCTGCGCCGGATCCCGCCGGCCGCCGAGCTCGCCGGGACGCTGGAGTTGCGCGACCGGCGCCGCGGGTCCCGCCGGGCGCGGATCCGCGCCGCCGTCCGGCACGAGGGCGACCGCCTGGCCTGGCGGGCGGAGTTCGACCCGGCCGCCGGGATCAGGCCGATCGGGTTCGCCGACCCCGTCTGGGACGCGTGGCTCCGCGTCCGGGCGGACGGCGAGGACATGGTCTGCCGCCTCGGCGAGGGCCCCGGATCGCCGCCGCTGGAGGGCGTCGCGCTGCCCGTCCGGCCCCGGCTGACGCGGCTTGCCGGAGACAGCCTCCGGTCGCGCCTCACCGGCCGCGGGGACCTGGCGTTCACGCTGGAGACGGCGAACCCGTGGGCGCGGCTCGCGAGGGCCGCCGCGCTGCGCGGCGCCCGCTCGGCGGCGGGGCGGCTCGCCTGGCGCCGCGTCCGGGCGGCGCGGCGGGCGGCGGCCCGGCGGCTCACCGCGCGCCGGACCAAGGTCGCCGTGTTCAACCGGGTGCTCAGCCGGCTGCCCGTCCGGACCGGCCAGGTGGTCTTCGAGAGCCATCTAGGACGCCACTACTCCGACAACCCCAAATACCTCTACCGGGAGCTGCGCAGGACGGGGCGGCCGATCACGGCGGTGTGGGCGTACGCGTCCTCCCCGAAGGGGTTCCCCAAGGACGCCGTGCTCGTCCGCCGGGGCTCGTGGAGGTACTTTCTGGCGCTGGCACGCGCCCAGTTCTGGGTGGACAACCAGGGCTTCCCCGAGGGCCTGCGCAAACGCCGTGAGACCACCTATATCCAGACCTGGCACGGCTCGGCCGTCAAGCCGATGGGTCTCGACCAGCCGCGCCTGAAGCGGGCCTCCGCCGCCGAGAGGGCCCGGCTGCGGCGCATGGTGGAGCGCTACGACTGCTTCCTGGTGCGCTCCGGGCACGACGTCGAGACCCTGTGCGCCGGGCTCGGGGTGCGCTCGGAGCTGCTCCCCGCCGGGTACCCCCGCAACGACCCCCTGGTCAACGGGGTGGACGGCGATCCGGAGCTGGCCGCCGAGGTCGCCGCGCTCCGCGAATCCCTCGGCCTGGACGACGGCCGCCGCGCCGTCCTGTACGCGCCGACCTTCGCCACCGGGCCGGACGGGCGCCCGGGCGGGCTGCTGGAGCCCCCCATCGACCCCGAGATATTCGCGCGGGAGCTGGGGGAGGAGTACGTCCTGCTCGTCCGGCCCCACTACCTGTGCCGCGCCAACGTCCCGCCCGGCGCCCGCGCGGTCATGCGGGACGCCGGCGCGGTGCCCGACGCCACCCTCCTGCTGCTCCTCGCGGACGCGCTGGTCACCGACCACTCCTCGATCATGTTCGACTTCGCGCTGCTGGACCGGCCGATCGTCCTGCACCTCCCGGACGGCCTCGACCGCGCCCCCGGATACCTCGACCTGGGCCGGGACGGTCCCGGGCCGATCACCCGCACCGAGCGGGAGCTCGTCGCCGCGCTGGCCGGCCTGGACGCCGCAGAGGCCGTCCAGGGCCCCCGGCGCCGCGCGTTCGCCGCGCGCTTCGGCGAGCACGACCGGGGCACCGCCGCCCGGACGGTGGCGGACCGCTACTTCCCGGCCGCACGGCCGGACCGCAGGAGTGAACGCACGAACCGCAGGGGGAGCAGCCATGGCCGCACCGCGTGACGTCTTCATCGTGTGCAACAACGCCGACGACATGGGCGGGCTGCAGCGCTGGGCGCACCACATGGCACGGCTGCTGGCCGGGCGCGGCGACCGGGTCACCCTGGTCGGGATCGCCCGCGGCGCGGAGCCGTACCACCACGACCGCGACGGCTCCTACGCCGTCGAGGTGCTGCACCGGGACTGGCGGGCACCCGTGCTGGCGTGGCGGCCGAAGGGGACGCTGCAGAAGCTGAACGCGGCGGCGCGCGCGCGGGACCTGCGCCGGACGGCGGCCCAGCGGCGCGGCGCCGCGCGGCTGACGGAGCTGTTCGCCGCCGCCGGGCCCGGGGCAGTGGTCATCGTGGCGCAGGTGTGGGCGATGGAGTGGGTGCGGCTGGCCGACACGTCCGGGCTGCGGGTCGTGGCGATGAGCCACGAGTCGTACGAGGCCACCCGCAAGTCGACCCGCTACCGCAGGGTCAGGGAGCACTACACCGGCGCCGACCGGATGCTGGTGCTGACGGCCGAGGACGCCGACGCCTGGGCCCGGGACGGCATGACCAACGCCGACCACATCCCGAACCCGCTGCATGTGACGCCGGCCGTCCACCCCACGCTGGACCTCCCGGTCGTCGCCTGCGTCGGGCGCCTGTCCCACGAGAAGGGCGTCGACCTGATGCTGGAGGCGTGGGAGGCGGTCCGCGCGGGCCATCCGGACTGGCGGCTCCACATCTACGGCGGCGGCCCGAAGGAGGCGGAGCTGCGGGCGCGGGCGGAGGCCGCCGGGCTGTCGGACTCCGTGGAGTTCCGGGGGGTGGTCACCGACGTCGAGCAGGCGCTGGTCGAGGCGTCGGTGCTCGCGCTGCCGTCGCGGGCCGAGGGCTTCCCGATGTCGGTGCTGGAGGCCATGGCCTACGGGCTGCCGACGGTCGCGTTCGACTGCGCGCCGGGCGTCCGGGCCCTGCTCGGCGACGGCGAGGAGAGCGGCGTCCTGGTCGAGCCGGGCGACACGGCCGCGTTCGCCGCCGCGCTGGACCGCCTCATGGGGGACCCGGAGGAGCGCCGCGCCCTCGGGGCCGCCGCGCGGGCGTCGGTGCTGCGCTTCCACCCGGACGCCGTCCTCGCCCGCTGGGACCGGCTGTTCGACCTGCTGTACCGCGAGCATCCGGCGGCCGTGCCCGAGCGCCCGCCCGCGCCCGTCCGCGAACCGGCGCCGGCGCCGGCGGCGGAGCGGGCGGTGGAACCCGCCCTGGGGAGAGATTCTTTCTAACAACTGTTTGGTAGAGTTCCTGGCGTGAAGCAGAACGAGTCGCCGGCGGACCGCGCGTTCCGCGCCGAGGTCCGCGACTGGCTCCAGACGAACCTCTCGGGTGACTTCGCGCACGCCCGCGGGCTCGGCGGGCCCGGCCGCGAGCACGAGGCGTTCGAGGAGCGGCTGGCCTGGGAACGGCACATGGCCGCGGCCGGCTGGACGTGCGTCGGCTGGCCGCGCGAGTACGGCGGCCGCGGCGCCACCGTCGAGCAGCAGGTGATCTTCCACGAGGAGTACGCGCTCGCCGACGGCCCCGCCCGGGTCAACCACATCGGCGAGAACCTGCTCGGCCCGACGATCATCGCGTTCGGCACCGACGAGCAGCGCGCCCGGTTCCTCCCGCCGATCGTGGCGGTCGAGGAGCTGTGGTGCCAGGGCTACTCCGAGCCCGACGCCGGCTCCGACCTGGCCAACGTGCAGACCCGCGCCGAGCTGTCCGGCGACCACTGGACGGTCAACGGCCAGAAGGTGTGGACGTCGCTGGCCCTCGAAGCGGACTGGTGCTTCGTCGTCTGCCGCACCGAGCCCGGCTCGTCCCGCCACAAGGGCCTGTCGTACCTGCTCGTCCCGATGAAGCAGGACGGCGTGGACATCCGGCCGATCATCCAGCTCACCGGCACCTCCGAGTTCAACGAGGTGTTCTTCGACGACGCCCGCACGGGCGCCGGCGACATCGTCGGCGCGCCCGGCGAGGGCTGGAAGATCGCGATGGCCACGCTCGGGTTCGAGCGCGGCGTCGCGACCCTCGGCCAGCAGGTCGGGTTCGCCCGCGAGTTCGAGGGCGTCGCCGACCTCGCCCGCCGCACCGGCGCCGTCGACGACCCGCTGCTGCGCGACCGGCTGACCCGGTCCTACATGGGCCTGGAGATCATGCGGCTGAACGCGGTGCGGACCATGGCGGGCGTCGCCGCCGGCGCCCCCGGCCCCGAGTCGTCCATCTCCAAGCTCGTCTGGGGCACCTGGCACCGCGAGCTGGGCGAGCTGGCCATGGACGTCCTCGGCGCCGCCGGGCTCGTCGCCGACGATGAACCCTACGACCTCAACGACTGGCAGCGGCTGTTCCTGTTCTCCCGCTCCGACACGATCTACGCCGGGTCGAACGAGATCCAGCGCAACATCATCGCCGAGCGCGTGCTCGGGCTCCCGAGAGAGGCACGCGGATGACGCCCCCGCCCTACGTCCCCGGCCACGGCCTGCTGAAGGACCGCGCCGTCGTGATCACCGCCGCCGCCGGCGCCGGGATCGGCGGCGCCACCGCCCGGCGCTGCCTGGAGGAGGGCGCCCGCGTCCTGATCTCCGACACGCACGAGCGGCGGCTCACCGCGTCCGCGCAGGAGCTGGAGAAGGGGTTCGGCGCCGACCGGGTCGCCGCGCTGCCCTGCGACGTCACCTCCGAGGAGCAGGTCCAGGCGCTGTACGCGCTCGCCGTCGAGCGCTACGGCCGCGTCGACGTCGCCGTCAACAACGCCGGCCTCGGCGGGACCGCCGACCTCGTCGACATGGCCGACGAGCAGTGGGACCGCGTCATCGACATCACCCTCAACGGCACCATGCGCTGCACCCGCGCCGCCCTGCGCGCCATGCGGGACCAGGGCTCCGGCGTCATCGTCAACAACGCCTCCGTGATCGGCTGGCGGGCGCAGAAGGGCCAGTCCCACTACGCGGCCGCCAAGGCCGGCGTCATGGCGCTCACCCGCTGCGCCGCGCTGGAGGCCGCCGACCACGGCGTCCGGATCAACGCCGTGTCGCCGTCCCTCGCCATGCACCCGCACCTGGTGAAGGTGACCTCGGAGGAGCTGCTGGACGAGCTGACGCGGCGGGAGGCCTTCGGGCGCTACGCGGAGCCGTGGGAGGTGGCCAACGTTATCGTCTTCCTGGCCAGCGACTACTCGTCCTACATGACGGGCGAGGTCGTCTCCGTCTCCTCCCAGCACGCATAGGAAACCGATGAGTCCACGACGGCGCGACGCCGAGGGCACCGCCGCCGCCCGCGCGGAACGGCGGGCGGAACTGCTCGCCACGGCCGCCGAGGTGTTCGCCTCCCAGGGCTACTCCGCCACCACCGTCCGGAAGGTCGCCGACGCCGCCGGCATCCTCGGCGGCAGCCTCTACTACCACTTCGACTCCAAGGAGTCGATGGCCGACGAGATCCTCCGCACCTTCCTGGACGAGATGTGGGCCGGGTACGAGCAGGTCCTCGCGGCGGGCCTGAACGCCCGCGACACCCTCGAGGCCGTCGTCGCGCAGTCGTTCCGCTCGATCGACCGGCACCGGCCCGCCGTCGTCCTCTACCAGAACGAGTCCAAGCACCTCGCCACCACCGGCGAGCGGTTCCACTACCTGCTCGACTCGCAGCGCCGGTTCGAGGAGATGTGGCTGTCGCTGCTGGACCGGGGCGTCAAGGAGGGCGCGTTCCGCGCCGACCTCGACCGCACCCTCGTCTACCGGTTCATCCGCGACACCGTGTGGGTCGCGGCGAACTGGTACCAGCACGGCGGGCGGCTGTCCGCCGACGACATCGCCAAGCAGTACCTCGCCATGGTCCTCGAAGGCATCCAGGCGAGCTAGGCCCCCCGTACGAAGGAGAAGACCATGGCCGAGGCGTACATCGTCGACGCAGTCCGGGCCCCGGTGGGGCGGCGCAACGGCGGGCTCGCCGGCGCGCACCCCGCCGACCTCGGCGCGCACGTCCTCACCGCGCTCATGGACCGGACGAAGATCGACCCGGCCGCCGTCGAGGACGTCGTGTTCGGCTGCGTCGACACCATCGGCCCGCAGGCCGGCGACATCGCCCGCACCTGCTGGCTCGCCGCCGGGCTGCCCGAGGAGGTCCCCGGCGTCACCGTCGACCGGCAGTGCGGCTCGTCCCAGCAGGCCGTGCACTTCGCCGCGCAGGCCGTCCTGTCCGGGACGTCCGACCTCGTCGTGGCGGGCGGCGTGCAGAACATGTCGCAGATCCCGATCGCCTCCGCGATGACCGCCGCCGCGCCGCTCGGCTTCACCGAGGGCCCCTTCGCCGGCTCCAAGGGCTGGACCCGCCGCTACGGCGACCGGGAGGTCTCCCAGTTCCACGGCGCCGAGATGATCGCCCGCGACTGGGACCTGTCCCGCGAGGAGATGGAGCGCTTCGCCTACGAGTCGCACCAGCGCGCCATCCGCGCCATCGACGAGGGCCGCTTCGAACGCGAGATCGCCCCCTACGAGGGCGTCGCCACCGACGAGGGCCCCCGCCGCGACACCACCCTGGAGAAGATGGCCGGCCTGAAGACCCTCGTGGACGGCGGGCGCCTCACCGCCGCCGTGTCGTCCCAGATCTCCGACGGCTCCGCCGCCCTGCTCATCGCCTCCGAGCAGGCCGTCAAGGACCACGGCCTCACCCCACGCGCCCGCATCCACCACATCTCCGCCCGCGGCGAGGACCCGATCCGGATGCTGTCCGCGCCGATCCCCGCCACCGCGCACGCGTTCAAGAAGACCGGCATGACGATGGACGACATCGACGCCGTCGAGATCAACGAGGCGTTCGCGTCCGTCGTCCTCGCCTGGCTGAAGGAGACCGGCGCCGACCCCGCCAAGGTCAACCCCAACGGCGGCGCCATCGCCCTCGGCCACCCCCTCGGCGCCACCGGTGCCCGCCTCATGACGACCCTCCTCCACGAACTGGACCGCACGGGCGGCCGCTACGGCCTCCAGACGATGTGCGAAGGCGGCGGCCAGGCGAATGTGACCATCCTCGAGAAGCTGTGACTCCCAGGGGAGCGCCCCCCCGGAACCCTGTTTCCCAAGGGGAGCGACCCCCTGGAAACCCCCGTCAACGGCCTCTCTGCCGGCGGGTCGGGCGGCCTCCGGGCGTTGGGCGCCCTCCGGCCGCCCGACCCGTCGACCCCGTCGCTGTGCATCCACTGCGACCGGTGCGTCCCCACCATCTTCAAGGGCACGCACTGCCCCCTCATCCCGGCCTGACACGATGGGGCGGTGATCGACATCGCGGGATGGGCGCCGGAGCCGCAGGAGACGACCGAGGTCATCGACGCGGCGCCGTCGGCGGCGCTCGCGGGGGTGCTCGGCGTCGAGCCGCCCGGGGACGAGCTGCCGCCGCTGTGGCAGTGGGTCCACTTCCTGGAGCGGCCCGCGCAGCGGGAGCTGGGGCCGGACGGGCATCCGCGCGACGGGCGGTTCCTGCCGCCCGTCCCTGAGCGGCGCCGCATGTTCGCCGGGGGGCGGTTCCGCGTGCGGGAGCCGTTGCGGGTCGGCGACACGGTCACCCGTAGGACCGAGCTTGCCTCGACGGTGGTGAAGCAGGGGCGCAGTGGGGAGATGCTGTTCGTCACCGTCCGGCATGGCTTTCTGCGGGACGGTGCTGAGATCGCGGTTGAGGAGCAGGATCTCGTCTACCGGAGCGGTGACGCTGCTGCTTCGCCGGGGGAGGTGTCGTTCTCCGGCCCTGATGTGAAGGCGCCCTGGACGTTGGCGTTGACCGCTGATCCGGTGCTGCTGTTCCGGTTTGGCGCGCTTACTTACAACGCCCATCGAATCCACTACGACGAGGCGTACGCGACCGGGGTGGAGGGGCACGGAGGGCTGGTCGTGCACGGGCCGCTGCTGGCGATCCTGTGCCTCGAACTGCCGCGCCGGGCGGGCCGGACGGTGCGGGAGCTGTCGTTCCGCGCCCGGCGGCCCGTGTACGCGGGGCAGCCGTTCGTCGCGGCCGGGTCCCCGGACGGGGAGCTGTCCATCGAGGCGCCCGGCGGGGTCACCGCGATGACCGCGACGTTCGCCTAGGCGGCGGCCTCCGCGCGGGCGGCGCCGCCGCGGCGCTCCTCGGCCGTCCGCCGGACGAACCGCTTGATCTCGTCGCTGACGTCCTCCTCGTCCCAGCCGAGGACGGGCGCCACCAGCTCGGCGACGCGGGACGCCGCGGCCACGCCGCCGTCCCACTCCTCGATCGCGACCCGCAGCCGGCGGGCCAGGACGTCCTCCAGGTGCAGGGCGCCCTCGTGCGTCACCGCGTAGACGGCCTCGGCGCACAGGTAGTCCTCGGCGCCGGGGACGGGCGCGCCGAGCGCCGAGCTGTCGGCGACCAGCCGCAGGACCTCCAGGGCGCACGCCCCGTAGCGGCGCAGCAGGTGCTCGATCCGCGCGACGTGCAGCCCCGACTCGGCGGCGAGGCGGCGCCGCTCGTTCCACAGCACCTCGAAGCCGGTCGCGCCGAGGACCGGCAGCCGGGCGGTGACGGACGCGGGCACGGACTCGTCCAGGCCGTCGGCGACCGCGTCCACCGCGTCCTGCGCCATCACCCGGTAGGTGGTGAACTTGCCGCCGGTGACGACGACGAGGCCCGGGACCGGTTCGGCGACCGCGTGCTCGCGCGACAGCCGCGTCGTGTCGTCGAACTCGCCGGACAGCAGCGGCCGCAGCCCCGCGTAGACGCCCTCGATGTCGTCGTGGGTGAGCGGCGTCCGCAGGACGGCGTTCGCCTGGTCGAGGAGGTAGCCGATGTCGGTGTGCTCGGCGACGGGCTCGTCGGGCCCGTCGTCGTGCGGGGTGTCGGTGGTGCCGACGAGCCAGTGCCGCCCCCACGGGATGATGAACAGCACGCTCTTGGACGTCCGCGTGATCAGGCCGGTCTCCATCGGGATCCGGTCGCGAGGCACCACCAGGTGGACGCCCTTGGACGCGCGCACCCCGAACGCGGCCCGCGAGCCGGTCATCGCCTGGGCGCCGTCCGTCCATACGCCGGTCGCGCACACCACCCGCCGGGCCCGTACGGAGATCTCACGGCCGCCCTCCAGGTCGACGACCGTGGCGCCGGTGACCCGCTCGCCCTCGCGCAGGAAGCCCGTCGCCTCGGCGCGGGTGACGACCTTGGCGCCGTACTGGGCGGCGGTGCGCGCGACCATCATCGTGTAGCGGGCGTCGTCCACCTGCGCGTCGTAGTACTGGACGGCGCCGATCAGCGCGTCCGAGCGCAGCGCGGGCGCCTGGCGCAGGGCGCCGCGCCGGGTCAGCTGCCGGTGGCGGGGGAGCGCCCGGCTGCCGCCCATCGTGTCGTACAGGGTGACGCCCGCGCTGACGTAGGCGCGCTCCCACACCCGGTTGCGCAGCGGGTACAGGAACTGGACGGGACGCACCAGGTGCGGCGCGAGCCGGTGCAGGAGCAGGCCGCGTTCCCGCAGCGCCTCCCGCACCAGCCCGAAGTCGCGCTGTTCGAGGTAGCGCAGGCCGCCGTGGATGAGCTTGCTGGAGCGGCTGGACGTCCCCGCCGCCCAGTCCCGCGCCTCCACCAGGGCGACGGACAGCCCCCGCGAGATCGCGTCGAGGGCCGCGCCGGCGCCGACGATGCCGCCGCCGACCACCAGCACGTCGAACTCGGCCTCGGCGAGGGCGCGCAGCGCGTCCTCGCGGTACCGCGGACCGAGGGCTACGGATGTCACTGCTCTCTCCCGGATGTAAGCGCCAGCTCGTCAGTTGGGCGGGCCCCGGGCCGCGGCGGGTGGCCGCGGCCCGGGGGTGGGTCAGTCGATGTCGACCCAGTCGAAGGTGCGGGTGACGGCCTTCTTCCAGCCGGCGTAGCCGGTCTGGCGCTGGTCGTCGTCCCAGGTGGGGTGCCAGCGCTTGTCCTCGTTCCAGTTCTGGCGGAGTTCGTCGGTGGTGTTCCAGAAGCCGACGGCGAGGCCGGCGGCGTAGGCGGCGCCGAGGGCGGTGGTCTCGGCGACGACGGGACGGGAGACCGGGACGCCGAGGATGTCGGCCTGCAGTTGCATGCACAGCTCGTTGGCGGTGACGCCGCCGTCCACCTTCAGGACGTCCAGGGCGACGCCGGAGTCCTCCCGCATCGCCTCCACCACGTCCCTGGACTGGTAGCAGATGGCTTCGAGCGTGGCGCGGGCGACGTGGGCGTTGGTGTTGAAGCGGGACAGGCCGACGATGGCGCCGCGTGCGTCCGAGCGCCAGTAGGGGGCGAACAGGCCGGAGAAGGCGGGGACGAAGTAGACGCCGCCGTTGTCGTCGACCTGCCGGGCCAGGGACTCGCTCTGCGCGGCGCCGGAGATGATGCCGAGCTGGTCGCGCAGCCACTGCACGGCCGACCCGGTCACCGCGATCGACCCCTCCAGCGCGTAGACCGGCTTCTCGGCCCCGAACTGGTAGCAGACGGTCGTCAGCAGGCCGCTCTTGGAGCGGACGAGTTCCTCACCGGTGTTGAGCAGCAGGAAGTTGCCGGTGCCGTAGGTGTTCTTGGCCTCGCCGGGCGCGAAGCACACCTGCCCGACCGTCGCGGCCTGCTGGTCGCCCAGGGCGGCGGTCAGCCGGACCTCGCCGCCGAGAGGACCGTTCGGGCGGGTGACCCCGTAGCCGGCGGGCGCCGAGGACGGTTTGATCTCCGGCAGCATCGAGCGGGGGACGCCGAAGAACGACAGGAGCTCGTCGTCCCAGTCGAGGGTCTCCAGGTCCATCAGCATGGTGCGGCTGGCGTTGGTCGGGTCGGTGACGTGGACGCCGCCGTCCGTCCCGCCGGTCAGGTTCCACAGCACCCAGGTGTCGGTCGTGCCGAAGACCGCGTCGCCCGCCTCGGCGGCCTCGCGGACGCCGTCGACGTTCTCCAGGATCCACTGGATCTTCCCGCCGGAGAAGTACGTGGCCGGCGGCAGCCCGGCCTTCCGCCGGATGACGTCGCCCTTGCCGTCGCGCTCCAGGGCGGCGGCGATGCGGTCGGTCCGGGTGTCCTGCCAGACGATCGCGTTGTAGTACGGGCGGCCGGTCCGCCGGTTCCACACCACGGTCGTCTCGCGCTGGTTGGTGATGCCGAACGCGGCCAGGTCGGCGTGGCCGAGGTTCGCCTTGTTCAGCGTGGTCTGGACGACGGCGCGGGTCCGCTCCCAGATCTCGGTCGGGTTGTGCTCCACCCAGCCCGCCCGCGGCAGGATCTGCTCGTGCTCCAGCTGGTGGCGGGCGATCTCGTTCCCGCCGTGGTCGAAGATCATGAAACGGGTGCTGGTCGTGCCCTGGTCGAGGGCTCCGACGAAGTCGGCCATGCGTGCGGTCTCCTGGGATGAGGGTGCGGGACGGTCAGGCCGTCTCGTACTGCGGTTCGGGCTTCGCGATGTCCTGGGCGGGCTCCTCGGCGGGCAGGAACCGCCCGATCAGCACCTTGTAGAGCCCGACGCCGAGGACGCCGCCGATCAGCGGGGCGACGATCGGGACCCAGAAGTACAGGTCGCCGTACTGGTCCCGCCACGCGCCGCCGTAGCCGGTCAGGAACGAGGCGAGCCGGGGGCCGAAGTCGCGGGCCGGGTTGATCGCGTAGCCCGCGTCGGTGCCGAACGCCATCCCGATCGCCACCACCAGCAGGCCGATCAGGAACGGGGCCAGGTTGGCCAGCGGCGGCGAGTTCCGGATGTCGGTCAGCGCCTTGATCACGAACAGCAGGATCGCGGTGCCGATGACCTGGTCGCGGAACGCGCCCCAGGTGCCGACCGGGAGCGTGCCGTTGCCGGGCAGGGTGGAGAAGACGCCCTGCGTCTTGATGGTGTGGCCGGGGTCGACCTTGGCGAGCACCTCGCTGTAGTTCCAGCGGACGAGCAGCGCCGCGATGAACGCGCCCGCCGTCTGCGCGGCGATGTAGGGCGCCGTCTTGCGCCAGGCGAACTCCCTGAACGCGGCGAGCCCGATGGTGACGGCGGGGTTGAGGTGGGCGCCGCTGATGCGCGCGGCGACGTAGACGCCGAGCGTGACGCCGAGCCCCCAGGCCCAGGCGATGCTGTCGTGGTCGCCGATGCCGGCGCCGGCGACCTGCGCGACGACGCCGACGCCGAACAGGATGAGGATCATGGTGCCGGCGAACTCGGCCGCGAGCTCACCGGCGAGCGAGGGGATTCTCGGTCGTTCCGCGGTGCGTTCCGTCATGGGCACTCCTCGGCAGTGGGGTGGACGCGAGCCCCGTGAGGCTGGCCAGACGGTAAGTCGCGGAGGAGACCCGGACAACGGGAGGCTGCCGACAATGTCGAACACTTTCCCCGCTGCCCGGCGCCGGTTACCCTCCAGTCTGTGCACGAGATCACAGAATCCGGGCAGTTCGGACCGTACGGGACGACAATCACGACAGGCGCCGACATTGTCGGCACCAAGCCGAGAGAACTATCCTGGGATTCGTGCCCGGACCCGTGCAGTCGATCGAGCGCGCCGCCGCGATCCTGCGGCTGCTCGCCGCCAGTTCGGGACGGCTCGGCGTCGGTGAGGTCGCCAGCTCGCTCGGGCTCGCCCGCGGCACCGCGCACGGCATCCTGCGCACCCTGGAGCGCGTCGGCTTCGTCGAGCAGGACGGCGGCAGCGGCAAGTACCAGCTCGGCGCCGCCCTGCTGCATCTCGGCACCAGCTACCTGGACGTCAACGAGCTGCGGTCCCGCGCCATCAACTGGGCCGACGCGCTCGCCTCGCGCAGCGGCGAGGCCGTCCGCATCGGGACCCTGCTGGAGGGCAGGGTCCTGGTCGTCCACCACGTGTTCCGCCCCGACGACACCCTCCAGGCCATGGACGTCGGCTCGCTGCTGCCGCTGCACGCCACCGCCCTCGGCAAGGCGCTGCTCGCCCACGACGCCAACGCGGCCGCGTCCATCCGCGACACCGTCCTGGAGTCCTACTGCCGGCGCACCATCACCGATCCGCGCGAACTCGCACGGGCCGCCACCCGGGTGCGGGAGAACGGCTGGGCCGCCGAGACCGAGGAGCTGTCGATCGGCGAGGCGGGCATCGCCGCGCCGATCCGCGGGTACGGGGGGCTGGTGGTCGGGGCCATCGGCATCTCCGGCGCGGTCGAGCGGATCTGCGACGCCCGGCGCGTCCCCGAGCCGCGGCTGGTCGGGTACGTGCGGGACGCGGCCCGCGCCGTCTCCCGCGATCTCGGCGGCTCGCGCTGGTGACGCCCCGGCGGCGCGCCCGGGGGGAGGGGGCAGGCCGTGACCGAGCGCTACGTGATGTCGATCGACCAGGGCACCACCTCGACGCGGTGCATCCTGTTCGACCACGGCGGGCGGCTGGTGTCGGTGGCGCAGCGCGAGCACCGGCAGCACTTCCCGAGGCCCGGCTGGGTCGAGCACGACCCGATGGAGATCTGGCGCAACCTGGAGCGGATCGCCCCCGAGGCGCTCGCCCAGGCGGGGGTGACCGCGAACCAGGTCGCGGCGGTCGGGATCGCCAACCAGCGCGAGACGACCGTCCTGTGGGACCGGCTGACCGGCGTCCCGATCGGCCGCGCCATCGTCTGGCAGGACACCCGCACCGGCGCCCTGGTGGACGAACTGGCCCGCGCCCCCGGCGCCGCGATGGTCACCGAGCGCAGCGGGCTGCCGCTGGCCGCCTACTTCTCCGCGCCGCGCATCCGCTGGCTGCTCGACCACACGCCCGGCCTGCGCGAGCGCGCCGAACGCGGTGAGGTCCTGTTCGGCACGATGGAGAGCTGGCTGATCTGGAACCTCAGCGGCGGCGTCGACGGCGGCGTGCACGTCACCGACGTGACCAACGCGGGCCGCACCCTGCTGATGGACCTGCGCACCCTGACCTGGGACGCCGGCCTGCTCGACTTCTTCGGCGTGCCGGCCGCGATGCTGCCGGAGATCAGGTCCTCCACCGAGACCTACGGGACGGCCCGCCGCGTGTTCCCCGGGGTGCTGATCGGCGCCGCCCTCGGCGACCAGCAGGCCGCGCTGTTCGGGCAGACGTGCTTCTCCCCGGGCGAGACCAAGTGCACCTACGGGACGGGCGCGTTCCTGCTGATGAACACCGGTACCACGCCGGTGAAGTCCGCGAACGGGCTGCTCACCACCGTCGGCTACAAGATCGGCGACGAGCCCGCCGTGTACGCGCTGGAGGGCTCGATCGCGATCACCGGCGCGCTCGTCCAGTGGTTCCGGGACGGCCTCGGGCTGATCACCACCGCGCCGGAGATCGAGACCCTGGCCCGGACGGTCGACGACAACGGCGGCTGCTACATCGTCCCCGCCTTCTCCGGGCTGTTCGCGCCGCACTGGCGCAGCGAGGCGCGCGGCATCATCGTCGGCCTCACGTCCTACATCACCAAGGGGCACCTGGCGCGGGCGGTGCTGGAGGCGACCGGCTGGCAGACCCGTGAGGTCGTGGACGCGATGAACGCCGACTCGGGGCTCGGCCTGAAGGAGCTGAAGGCCGACGGCGGCATGACGTCCGACAACCTCGTCATGCAGATGGTCGCGGACGTGCTGAACGTGCCCGTGGAGCGGCCGATGGTGGTCGAGACGGTGTCGCTCGGCGCCGCCTACGCCGCCGGGCTCGCCGTCGGCTACTGGGCGGGCCTCGAAGGGCTGCGCCGCAACTGGCACCGGGCCGCCCGCTGGGTCCCAGCGATGGAGCCGGCGCGGCGCGCCGCCGAGTACGACAACTGGAGGCGGGCCGTGGAGCGCACGTTCGGCTGGATCCGCGCCGGCGAGGACCCCGCGACCGCGCCGTGACGCCGGTGCCCCGCGTCTCAGATCCGGTTGCGCTCGATCAGCTGCTTGACGATGACGTTGCGCTGGATCTCGTTCGTCCCCTCGCCGACGATCATCAGCGGGGCGTCGCGGAAGTAGCGCTCGACGTCGAACTCGGTGGAGTAGCCCGCCGCGCCGTGGATGCGGACGGCGTTCAGCGCGATCTGCATCGCGGCCTCGGACGCGTAGAGCTTGGCCATGCCCGCCTCCATGTCGCAGCGCTCGCCCGCGTCCAGGCGCCGGGCGGCGTCGAGGGTGAGCAGCCGCGCGGCCCGCAGCTGGGTGGCCATGTCGGCGAGGTAGTTCCCGATCGACTGGTGCCGCCAGATCGGCTTGCCGAACGCCTCGCGCTGCTGGGCGTAGCGGAGGGAGTCCTCCAGGGCGGCGCGGCCGACGCCCAGCGCGCGCGCCGCGACCTGGATGCGGCCCACTTCGAGGCCCCGCATCATCTGGGCGAAACCGCGTCCCTCCTCGCCGCCGAGCAGCGCGTCGAGGGGCGCCTCGTAGCCGTCGAAGGCCAGCTCGCAGCTCTCCACGCCCTTGTAGCCGAGCTTCGGCAGGTCGCGGGAGACGGTCAGGCCGGGGCCCTTCTCCACCAGCAGGATGCTGATGCCCCGGTGGCGCGGGGACGCGTCCGGGTCGGTCTTGCACAGCAGCGCGATGAGCCCCGACATCCGGGCGTTGGTGATCCACATCTTGGCGCCGTCGACGACGTACCGGTCGCCGTCCCGCCGCGCGGCCGTGCTCATCGCCTGCAGGTCCGAGCCGCCGGACGGCTCGGTCAGCGCCATCGTGGCGCGCAGCTCGCCCGTCGCCATCCGCGGCAGGTAGCGGGCCTTCTGCTCCTCGGTGCCGAACACCGCGAGCAGGTGCGAGACGACCGTGTGCCCGCCGAACGCGCCGGCCAGGGTCATCCAGCCGCGCGCCAGCTCCTCGGTGACGAGCGCGTAGCACGCCTTGGAGACGGCGACGTCGCCGTAGGGCGCGGGCACGGCGAGGCCGTAGACGCCGAGCTCCTTCATCCGGTCGATGAGGCGCTCGGGGTACGCGCCCGCGTGCTCCAGGTCCCGGGCGACCGGGCGGACCTCCCGGTCGACGAAGTCCGCGACGACCTCGACGATGGCGCGCTCCTCGTCACTGAGCGTGAACACGGCGGCTCCACCCTCCTCCCGCGCGGACTCCCGCACGGGGGCGATCTCTCATATATTTGATGTGAAAATACCGTAGGCGTCAGGGGGGACGATGACCGCTGCCGGATCCGGCGGCCCGGCCCTCGGCCGGCGCCGCCAGCTGAGCGACGAGGTGGCCGCGCACGTCCGCGACCTGATCATGTCGGGCCAGGTCCGGCACGGCGAGTTCCTCCGGCTGGAGCGGATCGCCGAGGACCTCGGGATCAGCGTCACCCCGGTCCGGGAGGCCCTGCTGTCGCTGCGCGGCGAGGGCTTCGTCACGCTGGAGCCGCGCCGCGGGTTCATGCCGGCGCCGCTCACCCGCCAGGACGTGCAGGACCTGTTCGAGGCGCAGGCGTACTTCGCCGGCGAGCTGGCCGCCCGCGCCGCCGGCCGGGCGGCCGCGTCCGACCTGGACGCCCTCGACCGGACGCAGGCGCTGCTGGAGGAGGCGTTCGCGGCCGGCGACCCGGCGGGCGTCGAGCGCGCCAACCACCAGTTCCACCGGCTGATCAACCTGCGCGCGGAGTCGCCGAAGACGGCGTGGCTGCTGCGGACCGTGGTCCGGTACGCGCCGCGCCGCTTCTACGCCGGCATCGAGGGCTGGACGCGGGCGTCGGTCGACGACCACCGGCTCGTCCTGGCCGCGCTGCGCGCCGGGGACGCCGAGGCGGCGCGGCAGGCGATGCGCGCCCACATCCGGCACGCGGGCACGCTGCTGGTCGTGCACCTGGAGGCGCGGGGCTTCTGGCCGGCCGAGCCGGAGTGAGGGCGCCCGGATCCGGCCCCGCCAGGGCGCGTATCGTGTAAAAAATTTCCGGGAGGGCGGATGGACGACCAGGTGGTCACGGTCACCGAGCGCGACGCGGCGCGCGTGCTCACGCTGAACCGGCCGGAGGCGCGCAACGCGGTCGACCTCCCGACGCGCGAGCGGCTCCTGGCGGAGCTGCGGCGCGCCGCCGGCGACCCGGCCGTCCGGGCGATCGTGCTGACCGGCGCCGGCGGGACGTTCTCGGCGGGCGGCGACGTCCGGTCGATGGAGGGCGCCGCGCCGCAGGACGTCCGGGCCCGGCTCGCCCCCCTGCACGAGGCCGTCCGGCTGATCGCGACGTGCGGCACGCCGGTGATCGCGGCCGTCGAGGGCGCCGCCGCCGGGCTCGGGGTGTCCCTCGCCGCCGTCTGCGACCACGTGGTCGCCGCCGAGGACGCCCGGTTCGTCGCCGCGTTCGGCAAGGTCGGCCTCGTCGCCGACGGCGGCCTGCTCTGGACGCTCCCGCGCCGGGTCGGCGTGGGCCGCGCCAAGGAGATGCTCGTCTTCGGGCGGACCGTCCCCGCGCCGCGCGCCCACGAGATCGGCCTCGCCGACTCCCTCGCGCCGCCCGGCGGGGCCCTGGACGCCGCGCTCGCCCTGGCCGCCGAGGCCGCCGCCCTCGCCCCGCTCTCCATCGCCGCCGCCAAGCGGCTGCTGGCCCGCACCGACCTCGGCCCGGACGGGCTGCTGGAGGCCGAGCTGGCGGAGCAGACCGCGCTGTTCGGCAGCGCCGACTTCGCCGAGGGCCGCGCCGCGTTCGCCGCGCGCCGCCCGCCCCGCTTCGAGGGCCGCTAGAGCGCTTCGAGGGCCGCCAGAAAGGGAGCACGGATGAGCAGGCTGCAGCAGACGCACGGGCTGTCGGACGAGCAGCGGGAGATCGTCGCGACCGTCCGCGCGTTCGTCGACCGGGAGATCCTCCCGGTCGCCACCGCCCTGGAGCACGCCGACGAGTACCCGCAGGCGATCGTCGACGGCATGAAGGACCTCGGGCTGTTCGGCCTGATGATCGGCGAGGAGCACGGCGGGCTCGGCGCGTCGCTGCTGACGTACGCGCTGGTCGTGGAGGAGCTGTCGCGCGGCTGGATGAGCGTGTCCGGCATCGTCAACACCCACTTCATCGTCGCCTGGATGATCGCCCACCACGGCACCGCCGAGCAGCGGGCGCACTACCTGCCGAGGATGGCGACCGGCGAGGTCCGGGGCGCGTTCTCGATGTCGGAGCCCGGCTGCGGCTCCGACGTCTCCGCCATCACCACCCGCGCCGTCCCCGACGGCGCCGACTACGTGATCGACGGCCAGAAGATGCGGCTGACCAACGGCGGCTCCGCCAACCTCGTCGCCACGCTGGTCAAGACCGACCCCTCCGCCGGCCACCGCGGCATGACGACGTTCCTCATCGACAAGACCCCCGGCTTCGGCGAGGTCGCGCCCGGCCTGACCGTCCCGGGCAAGATCGACAAGATGGGCTACAAGGGCGTCGACACCACCGAGCTGCTCTTCGACGGGTACCGCGTCCCCGCCGCCCAGATCCTCGGCGGCGCGCCCGGCCGCGGCTTCTACCAGATGATGGACGGCGTCGAGGTCGGCCGCGTCAACGTCGCGGCGCGCGGCTGCGGCGTCGCCAAGCGGGCCTACGAGCTGGCCCTGGACTACGCGCGGCGGCGCGAGACGTTCGGCCGGCCCATCGCCGAGCACCAGGCCGTGCTGTTCCGCCTCGCCGAGATGGCCACCAAGGTCGAGGCCGCGCACCAGATGATGGTCATGGCGGCGCGGCGCAAGGACTCCGGCGAGCGCAACGACCTGGAGGCGGGCATGGCGAAGTACCTGGCGAGCGAGTACTGCAAGGAGGTCGTCGAGGACGCGTTCCGCATCCACGGCGGCTACGCCTACTCCAAGGAGTTCGAGATCGAGCGGCTCTACCGGGAGGCGCCGATGCTGCTGATCGGCGAGGGCACCGCCGACATCCAGAAGATGATCATCGGCCGCCGGCTGCTGGACGGCGCGGGCTGACCGCCCGGCCGGACGGGGGCGGCGGATATCGTGGCGGCATGGCCAGCCCGACCCCCGCCGCCGCCCCCGGACGCCGCCGCGACGAGCTGCGCGACTTCCTGCGGACCCGCCGCGCCCGCCTCACCCCCGCCGACGTCGGCATGCCCGACGCCGGCCGGCGCCGCACGCCGGGCCTGCGCCGCGAGGAGGTCGCCGTCCTCGCCGGGGTCGGGGTGTCCTGGTACACGTGGCTCGAGCAGGGCCGCGACATCAAGGTCTCCGGCGACGTCCTCGACGCGGTCGGCCGCGCGCTGCGGCTGGACGCGGCCGAGCGCGAGCACCTGTACCTGCTCGCCGGCCTGAACCCGCCGCGGGCGGAGGCCGGCCCGGCCGTCCCGGTCACGCCGGAGCTGCAGCGGGTGCTGGACGCCTGGTCGCCGCGCCCCGCCTACATCCGCGACCGGCACTGGAACTTCCTCGCCATCAACGACGCCGCCCGCGCGGTGTTCGGCTACGGCGACACCGACCGCAACTGCCTGGTGACGTTCTTCACCAACGCCCGCTACCGGTCGATGTACACGCACTGGACCGCCGCCGCGCCCGACGTCGTCGCCCGGTTCCGCGCGGACGCCGCCCGCTACCCCGACGATCCCGGCTTCGACCGGCTCATCGCCGACATGCTGGCCGCCAGCCCCGAGTTCGCCGAGCTGTGGCCCCGCCACGAGGTGAGCGCGCCGCCCCGGGCGGTCAAGGGGATCGACCATCCCGACGCGGGCGAGCTGGTCTTCGAGGGGACGATGCTGCCGCTCGCCGACCGTCCGGGCCACCACCTGGTGCTGCACAACCCGATGCCCGGCACCGGCACGCAGGAGCGCCTCGAACGCCTGATGGCCCACCGGGCGCTGCCCGCCGCCGGCTGACCCACCCCTCCAGGGTGGTGGTGCCACACCCAGGTTCATTGGAGTCTGCCGCTCTCCGCCCGCGCCCAGCAGGATCGTCCCCGTAGCGAGAACCAAGGAGGACGAATCATGAGGACGCGTGATTTCGCGGGCACGCCGGTGGGCGCCGTCGGGCTCGGGTGCATGGGGATGAGCTGGGCCTACACCGCGTCTGAGCGGGACGACGAGGCGTCGGCCGCGCTGATCCGGGAGGCGCTCGACCTCGGCGTGACGTTCCTGGACACCGCGCAGCGCTACGGCGCCGGCCACAACGAGTCCCTCGTCGGGCGCGCGCTGAAGGGCCGCCGGGACGAGGCGGTCGTCGCCACGAAGACGGGCCTGGACGTGGCGCCGCCGGCCCCCCTCGGCATCGTCCGGGACGGCAGCCCCGCGTTCGTCAAGGGGTCCGCCGAGGACAGCCTGCGCCGCCTCGGCACCGACGTGATCGACCTGTACTACCTGCACCGGGTCGACCCGGACGTGCCGCTCGCCGAGACCTGGGGGGCGATGGCCGAACTGGTCGCCGAGGGCAAGGTCCGCAGGCTGGGGCTGTCGGAGGTCAGCGTCGCGCAGGCCGCCGAGGCGCACGCGATCCACCCGGTCGCGGCGGTCCAGTCGGAGCTGTCGCTGTGGACGCGCGACGCGTTGGGTGTGCCCGGCGGCAGCGCGGCCACCGTGCCGGGCGACACGGCCGGCGCCGGCGGGGGAGCGGGCGACGTGGTCGGCTGGTGCGCCGCCAACGGGGCCGCGTTCGTGCCGTTCTCCCCGCTCGGCCGCGGGTTCCTCACCGGGACGGTCACCTCGGCCGACTTCGAGGGCACCGACTTCCGGTCCGGCAACCCGCGCTTCCAGGAGGACGCACTCCAGGCCAACATGCGCATCGTGGACGTGGTCAAGGCCGTCGCCGCCCGGCACGGCGCCACCCCGGCGCAGGTGGCGATCGCCTGGACGCTCGCGCAGGGCGACCACGTCATCCCGATCCCCGGCACCAAGAAGCAGCGGTACCTGCACGACAACGCCGGCGCCGCCGGTCTCGACCTCACCGGGACCGACCTGGCTGAGCTGGACGGGATCCCCGCGGCCGTGGGGGAGCGGTACTGATGCGCGCCGTCACGATCCCCGAGTTCGGCGGCGCGGACGTCCTGCGCCCGGCCGAGGTGAAGGTCCCCGAGCCGGGGCCGGGCCAGGTGTCCATCGACGTCGCGTACGCCGGGGTGAACTTCGCCGAGGTCCTGTACCGGCGGGGCGTCGTCGACGTGCCGCTGCCGTTCGTCCCCGGCATCGAGGTGTCCGGCCGCGTCCGCGAGGTCGGGCCGGACGTCGATGGACTGCGCAGGGGCCAGCCCGTCGCCGCCCTCACGATCGTGGACGGCGGCGGCTACGCCGAGGTCGCGGTGACCTCGGCCGATCTCGTCGCGCCGCTCGACGGCCTGGACCTCGGGCTGGACGTCGCGGCGGCCGTCCCGTCCAACGGCACCACCGCGTTCCTCGTCCTGGACCGCGTCGCGCGCATCGAGCCGGGCGAGAGCGTCCTGGTGCACGCGGCGGCCGGGGGCGTCGGCAGCCAGCTCGGCCAGGCCGCCCGGCTGCTCGGCGCGGGCCGGGTGGCCGGCACCGTCGGCGGCCCGGCCAAGATCGAGGCGGCGCGCGGGTTCGGCTACGACGACGTCGTGCTCCGCGCCGACCTGGCGGGCGAGGTCGAGGGCCTCACCGGCGGCCGCGGCTTCGACATCGTGGTGGACATGGTCGGCGGCCCGGCCCGCCGCGCGAGCCTCGACGCACTCGCCCCGATGGGCCGGATGGTGGTGATGGGCAACGCCTCCGGCGCGGACGACGTCGGCGTCCCGGCGAACGAGCTGTGGTTCACCAACAGGACCGTGTCGGGCTTCAACCTCGCCGCGTTCGCGGGGATCGCCCCGGCCGAGGCGGGCCGCGCCCTGCGCCGCGCGGTGGCCGCCGCGGCCTCCGGCGGCCTGCGCGTCCAGGTCGAGGAACTGCCCCTGGAGCGGGCCGCCGAGGCGCACGAGCGCATCGAGTCGGGCGCCACGACCGGGAAGCTCGTCCTCGCCGTGCGCGGTTGAACCCCACCGGGCACGGCCGCCGGATCGGCCCCGAGGACGAGTTCCGCGGGGGACCGGCGGCCGTGCCGCGCGGCCTGGCGCGGCTAGCGCACCAGAAGGGACTGCTGGGCGGTGATCGCCGCGGCGGCCTGCCGCACGATGCCGTCGATCAACTGACCGCAGGTGGGCAGGTCGTCGATGACGCCGACGACCTGGCCCGAGGCCATCACGCCGAGGTCGGGGCGGCCGTCCACCATGGCCGCCTTCAGCAGCATCGGCGTGTTCGCGGCCATCAGCACCTGCGACCAGGACAGGTCCTTGCCGTGCTTCATCGCCTTGCCGTCGGCGAGCATCTCCCGCCACGACATCCCGGACAGTTTCTTGAACCGGGCGCCGTTGCGCACCGCCCGGACGAGCCCGCCGACCCGGCCGGACCTCTCCAGCGTGTCGACCAGCTCGCTGCGCAGCACGCGGTGCGGCATGCCGTCCACCTGCCGCGTCACGACGGTCTCGCCGGTCCGCAGGTAGACCTGCTTGACCTCGTCGGGCACCGAGCTGTCGGACGTCAGCAGGAACCGGGTGCCCATCGCGACGCCCGCCGCCCCGTAGGCGAGCGCGGCGGCGAGGCCGCGCCCGTCGAAGAAGCCGCCGGCCGCGATGACCGGGATGTCGACCGCGTCCACGACCTGCGGCAGCAGCAGCGTGGTGGCGACGGCGCCGGTGTGGCCGCCGCCCTCGCCGCCCTGGACGAGCACGGCGTCCGCGCCCCAGCCCGCGACCTTCTCCGCGTGCCGCCGCGCGCCGACGGACGGGATCACCACGAGCCCGGCGTCCTTCAGCTTGGCGATCAGCTCCCGCTTGGGGGCGAGCGCGAACGAGGCGACCTTCACACCCTCCTTGATCAGCAGGTCGATGCGGTCGCCCGCGTCGCCGGCGTCGGCCCGCAGGTTGACCCCGAACGGGGCGTCCGTGCGGTCCTTGACCTCGTGGATCGCGTCGGCGAGCTGGTCGAGGGTCATCGTCGCCGAGGCCAGGATCCCGAGCCCGCCCGCGTTCGCGACGGCGGTGACGAGTCGCGGCCCGGCCACCCATCCCATGCCGGTCTGGACGACCGGGTGCCGCACGCCGGCCAGCCGGGTCAGCGGGGTGTCGAGCACCTGCTCCATCAGGCCCACCTCCTGCGGGGGGCGACCCCCCGCACCCCCCGGTTCGCTTCGCTCATGCCGGAACCTCTCGCTCGCGCAACCCCTTCGGATCCAGCACTTCACGCATGATCCGCAGCTCGGCCTCGTCCGGCAGCCGCGTCTCGGGCACCTCGCCGGGGACGGCCAACTCGAAGCCGGTGGCGGCGGTCACGTCGGCGACGCTCACGCCCGGGTGGACCGAGCGCAGCCGCATCCGCCGGTCCGGGGTGTCGAAGTCGAGGACGGCGAGGTTGGTCACGACCGCGCGGATCTCGTGCGCGCCCCGGTCCCAGCCGACGCCGCTCACCATGTCGACCTTCTCGGTGAACACGCGGGTCGAGTGCTTGGGCACCCAGTAGCTCGTGGTGTTCAGCAGCGTGTTGCCGGGCCCGCCGCGCACCCCGAGGAGCTGCCGGGACGGCCGCTCCCAGTCGCCGATGCACGAGATGTTGGTGTTGCCGTGCGCGTCGATCTGGCTCGGCCCCATCACCACGTGCCGGCGGCCGTTCAGGACCAGCCACAGGTGGTCGCGGAACGGCAGCCAGCCCTCGACGGTCTCCGCCGACCGGCCGAGCGGGACGGGCTCGGCGCTGAGCGACGGCCCGCCGTCGGTCGTCAGCAGGTCGGGCTCGAAGGTGGCCCGCGCCAGCCGGGACCCCAGCATCGGCACGAATCCCGCCACCGCCGCCGCGACGATCTCCCCGTCGCCGCGGAACAGGTCGGCGCACGCCGCGGCGCACACCTCCGCGCGCGTCACATCACTCATCGGGACTCCTCCCGCCAGGTCCGGACGGCGTCCTGGTAGGCGGCCTCGTCGCCGGACAGGAACCGCGCGCTGAACTCGGCCCACTTCTCCGGGTCGGCCGCGGACTGCGCGTAGAGCTTCTGGAACTTCTCGTCCCGCCCGAAGTCGGGCACGCAGTCGGTGAAGTGCGCCCCGTTCGGGGTCTCCACCACGCCCGCCACGTGCGACCGGCTGATCAACATCGACTGGACCGGCCCCTCCTTGGCGAAGTCGGCCGTGTCGACCAGGCGCTCGCACGACACATAGGTGCGGCCGGCCGCCTTGGCGAACAGGTCGTCCATGTACGGGTCGGGGCCGAGGTACTGGGCGTTGCCGCGCGCGTCGGCGCGGTTCATGTGGACGAGCGCGACGTCCATCGTCAGGGCCGGGACGGCGACCAGCTCGGTCGCGTCGTCGTAGGGCGACCGGACCGTCTTCAGCTCCGGGTTGACCTTCATCACGTCCGAGCCGAGCCCGACGGGGGTCGGCAGGAACGGCAGCCGGTGCGCCGCCGCGTACAGCCCGAACAGGAACATGCCCTCGTCGTACTCGGTCAGCTCGATCGCGCCCGTCTGGCGCGCCTGCCGGAAGTGCGGCTCCAGCGGGACCGAGTCCATCGTCACGAACGCCGTGACCAGCCGCCGGACCTTCCCGGCCGCGCACAGCAGGCCGACGTCCGGGCCGCCGTAGCTCACGACCGTCAGGTCGGTGACGGGGGAGCGCAGGATCGCCCGGACGAGCGCCATCGGCTTGCGCCGCGACCCCCAGCCGCCGATCCCGACGGTCATGCCGCTCTCCAGCGACGCGGCGACCTCGTCGGCCGACATCACCTTGGAACTCACTTGGCCCCCTTCGCGACGAAGGCGTCACGGTGCTCGTCGCCCGCGCCGACGAGGTTCAACTCGAAAGTGAAGCCCTGCTCGTAGCGGTAGCTGCGCTTGACGTCGACCGGGTCGATGCCGTTCAGCGACTCCTTGGCGCGCCGGATGACGTACCGGTCCTTGGCGGCGATGTTCGCGGCGACCTCCAGGGCCTTGGCGCGCAGCTCGTCCGCCGGGACGACCTCCAGCACCGAGCCGTGGTGGTGCAGCTCCGCCGCCGTGACGTTGCGGCACGTGTAGACCATCGCGCGCATCAGGTGCTGCGGGACGAGCCGGGCCAGGTGGGTCGCGGCGCCGAGGGCGCCCCGGTCCACCTCCGGCAGCCCGAAGTAGGCGTCCTGCGAGGCGACGACGATGTCGGCGTTGCCCGCGAGGCCGACCCCGCCGCCCAGGCAGAAGCCGTGGACCGCGGCGACGACCGGGACCTCGCAGTCGTACACGGCGGCGAAGGCGGCGTAGCAGCCGCGGTTCGCGCCGACGAGGGCGCCGTGGCCCTCGGTGCTCTGCATCTCCTTGATGTCGACGCCCGCGTTGAAGCCCCGGCCCGCGGCCCGGAGCACGACCGCGCCGACCTCGGGGTCGCGGCCCGCGGCGAGCACCGCGTCGGCCAGCTCGTACCAGCCCGCGACGGTCAGTGCGTTGACCGGCGGCGCGTCCACGACGATCTCGGCGACCCCGTCCAGGGTCGTGGTGGAGACTCCCATGCGCTACCTTTCCACCAAACATTTGTTAGAACAGAAGGTAGCAGAGGAGGCGGAATGTCACTGACGCTCGACCTGGGCGGCCGGACCGCCGTGGTCACGGGGGGCGTGCGCGGGGTCGGCGCCGGGATCAGCCGCGCCCTGCTGGAGGCGGGCGCCGACGTCGTCGCGGTCGCCAGGCGCGAACCCGAGGCGCTGCCCGCGGCGGGCGGCCGGACGGCGCGGTTCGTCTCGCTGGACGTGCGCGACCCCGACGCCGTGCAGGCGTTCGCCGACGGCCTCGACGGCGTCGACGTGCTGGTCAACAACGCGGGCGGCGCGCCCTACCTGCCGGTCGCCGACGGGAGCCTGCGCACCCACGTCAAGATCATCGAGCTGAACCTGACCTCGGCGCTGATCATGGCGCGGGCGCTGCAGCCGAAGATCATGGAGCGGGGCGGCGGCTCGGTCATCAACATCGGCAGCGTGAGCGGGGTGCGGCCGTCGCCCGGCACCGCCGCCTACGGCGCCGCCAAGGCCGGCCTGCACAGCCTCACCACGTCGCTCGCCGTCGAGTGGGCGCCGCACATCCGGGTCAACACGCTGATCCTCGGGATGGTCCGCACCGAACTCTCCCACCTGCACTACGGGGACGAGGACGGCGTCGCGGCCGTGGCCGGGACCGTCCCGATGGGCCGCCTCGCCGACCCCTACGACATCGGCGCCGCCTGCGCGTTCCTGGCCTCGGACCTCGCGTCCTACGTCACCGGCGCGTCGATGCAGGTCCACGGCGGGGGAGAGCGCCCCGCCTTCCTGGACGCCGCCACCGTGAACAAGGAGGAATCACGATGATCTGCAAGGACCGGGTGGTCGCCGTCACCGGTGCCGGCCGCGGGCTCGGCCGCGCCCACGCGCTGGAGTTCGCCCGCCAGGGCGCCCTCGTCGTCGTGAACGACCTCGGCGTCGCGCGGGACGGCACCGGCGACGCGTCCGGGGGCCCCGCGCACGACGTCGTCCAGGAGATCGAGGCGCTCGGCGGCAAGGCCGTCGCCAGCACCGACGACATCGCCACCGACGCGGGCGCCGCCGCCCTGGTCGCGACCGCGGTCGACGCGTTCGGGCGGCTGGACACCCTCGTCAACAACGCCGGGTTCCTGCGCGACCGCATGCTCGTCAACCTGGGCGAGGACGAGTGGGACGCCGTCATGCGCGTCCACCTCAAGGGCCACTTCCTGCCGCTCAAGCACGCCGGCCGGTACTGGCGGGCCGAGAGCAAGGCGGGCCGCGACGTCGACGCCCGTGTGATCAACACCTCCTCCGGCGCCGGGCTGCTCGGCAGCGTCGGCCAGGGCAACTACTCCGCCGCCAAGGCCGGCATCGTCGGGCTGACCCTCGTCGCCTCCGCCGAGATGGGCCGCTACGGCGTGGCCGTCAACGCGATCGCGCCCGCCGCCCGCACCCGGATGACCGAGGAGGTCTTCGCGCAGACGATGGCCGCCCCGGCCGAGGGCGAGTTCGACGCGATGGCCCCCGAGAACGTCTCGCCGCTCGTCGTCTGGCTC
This sequence comes from Actinomadura sp. NAK00032, assembly GCF_013364275.1. Lineage (NCBI taxonomy): Bacteria > Bacillati > Actinomycetota > Actinomycetes > Streptosporangiales > Thermomonosporaceae > Actinomadura > Actinomadura sp. NAK00032. The sequence continues at coordinate 3,840,319 of NZ_CP054932.1, forward strand.
GGCTCCGCCGGGTCCCGCGGCGTCACGGGTCGGGTCTTCGAGGCCGAGGGCGGCAAGATCTGCGTGATGGACGCCTTCCGGCACGGCCCCACGGCCGACAAGGGCGCCCGCTGGGACCCGGCCGAGGTCGGCGACGTCGTCAAGGACCTCCTGGCCAAGGCCTCGGCGCCCGAGCCCGTCTACGGCGCCGGCTGAGCCGACGCGGCCGGCCGCGTCGTCAGCGCGGCCGGTAGTCGTCCATGTAGCGGCGCACCAGGTCGGTGTAGGGCTTGACCCTGGCGGGCACACCGCCCGCCTTCACCACCGTCTTGGACGACGTCCGGTAGGTGGCGGCGAGGTTCAGCGCCGGGTCGCCCGGCACGTTCTTCAAGTCCTTGCCCCAGAAGCACAGGAAGCGGCCCATCGCCGGGATCGAGAGCTCCGGCGTGATCCGGCCCGGGGCGGGCTCGGGGTTGTCGAGCCCGCCCGGCTGCCAGAACACCAGGACCCGCGGCGTCCAGCGGGCGATGCCGTACTCGTCCTTCGCCGGGTCGGACAGGTGCGGGTCGAAGCCGCTCTCCGCCTTCAGCATCGCCGCGATCAGCGCCGGGCTCAGCCCCGGCATCCGGCACCACGTCCCCGCCTGGACGATCAGGCCGCGGTACCGGCCGGGGACGTCGGAGCCGGCCCGCAGCCACCGGTCCGCCGGGCGGTGGTGCGCGCCGCCCGCCGGCCCGGCGACCGCCCAGTAGGTCCCGGCGGCGGCGGTCACCACGGCGGCCAGCGCGGTCGCGGCGGCCAGCGACCGGTGCCGGACGCGCCGCCCGCCCGGCCCGGCCGGGGCGGTGGCGGTGCCGCCGGTCCCGGTCGCGGCGGCACCCGCGAGCGCGGCCCCGAACCCGGCGGCCGACGGCCAGCGCCGCTCGCGGTCGGGGTCCAGCGCGCGCAGCACGACCGCGTCCACGGCGGGCGGGACGCCGGGCCGCGCCGCGCTCGGCGGCCGCGCCGGCACCGCGGGCGGCTCCCCGGTCAGCAGGTGGTGGGTGAGCGCGCCGAGGCCGTAGACGTCGGCGCGGTGGTCGGGGGCGCCGTCGACCTGCGCCTGCTCCGGGGCCATGTAGCCGGGGGAGCCGGCCGGCAGCGTCAGGCAGGACAGGTGGTCGCCGCTGCGCGCGATCCCGAGGTCGGCGATCATGAGCCGCTCGCCGCCGCCCGGCGCCGACCGCAGCAGCACGTTGGACGGCTTCAGGTCGCGGTGCACGATGCCGAGGTCGTGCAGGTCCTGCACGCCGCGGGCGATCTCCCGCGCGGCGCGCAGCGCCTCGTCCGCCGGGAGCGGGCCGCCGGCCAGCCGGTCGGCGAGCGTGCCCCGGTCGGCGTGGGTCATCACGAAGTAGGGCCGCCCGTCCGGCAGCTCGCCGATGTCGAAGACCTGCACCAGCCGGTGCGAGTCGGCGCGGCGCAGCAGCCGCGCCTCCTGCACGAACCGCTCCCGCACGTCGGCGCGGAGCGTCCAGTGCTCGCCGAGGATCTTGATCGCGACGGGCGCGTCGAGGTCCGGGTCGTGGCCGAGCCAGACCGAGGCGAACCCGCCCGAGCCGAGCAGGCGGTCGATCCGGTGGCGGCCCGCCGTGGTCGGGGGTTCCACTTCACCCATGATGACGGACCCGGCCCCCCGGCGAGAAGACTTTCCGTAAACGAATGACGACACTGCGTGCCCGTCCGGAATGCGGTTCCGGGCGGCGGTGTTGTACGGGCGGGAAAATGGATCGCCCAGCGTGGGGTGATCCGGCTACGGTGCGAAGGTTGTGGGGTCAGCGAGGCCGGGGAGCCTGGAACCCTATCCTTGTCGATGGTTATGGGGACGAGTGTGAAATCGCCGCTCGCCGGTCTGCGCGCGCGCCTGCCGGAGCTGATGCTCCGCGACCAGCACCGGCTGCGCCGCCGGATCGACGGCGTCCAGAAGATGCGGGACGCCGCGCGCCGCGCGAAGGTCGCCGAGGAGATCGCCGCCGACGTCGAGGCCGCCGCGCGGCGGGTCGAGCGGCGCCGCGCCGCCGTGCCCGCGATCACCTACCCGGCCGAGCTGCCGGTGGCCCAGAAGAAGGACGACATCCTCGCCGCGGTCCGCGACCACCAGGTCGTGATCGTCGCGGGCGAGACCGGGTCCGGCAAGACCACCCAGATTCCCAAGATCTGCCTGGAGCTCGGCCGCGGCGTGCTCGGCTCGATCGGGCACACCCAGCCGCGCAGGCTGGCCGCCCGGACGGTCGCCGACCGCATCGCCGACGAGCTCGGCACCGAGCTCGGCGACACCGTCGGCTACAAGGTGCGGTTCACCGACCGCTCCAGTGACGACACGCTCGTCAAGCTGATGACCGACGGCATCCTGCTCGCCGAGATCCAGACCGACCGGCTGCTCCGCCAGTACGACACCCTGATCATCGACGAGGCGCACGAGCGCAGCCTCAACATCGACTTCCTGCTCGGCTACGTCAAGGAGATCCTGCCCCGCCGGCCGGACCTCAAGGTGATCATCACCTCGGCGACCATCGACCCCGAGCGCTTCTCCGCGCACTTCGGGGACGCGCCGATCGTGGAGGTGTCGGGGCGCACGTATCCGGTCGAGGTGCGCTACCGGCCCGTCATCGACCCCGAGGACCCGTCCGCCGACCCCGACCGCGACCAGATCCAGGCGATCGTGGACGCGGTCGACGAGCTGGGCCGCGAGGCCCCCGGCGACGTGCTGGTGTTCCTCAGCGGCGAGCGGGAGATCCGCGACACCGCCGACGCGCTGACCAAGCACTTCACGCGGCGGAAGGGCGCCACTGAGGTGCTGCCGCTGTACGCGCGGCTGTCCGCGGCCGAGCAGCACCGGGTGTTCCAGCCGCACCGCGGGCGGCGCGTCGTCCTCGCGACCAACGTCGCCGAGACGTCGCTGACCGTCCCCGGCATCAAGTACGTCGTCGACCCCGGCACCGCCCGCATCTCCCGCTACAGCCACCGGCTGAAGGTGCAGCGGCTCCCGATCGAGCCGGTGTCGCAGGCGTCGGCGAACCAGCGCAAGGGCCGCTGCGGGCGCGTGTCCGAGGGCGTCTGCATCCGGCTGTACTCCGAGGAGGACTTCGAGTCCCGCCCCGAGTTCACCGACCCGGAGATCCTGCGCACCAACCTCGCGTCGGTCATCCTGCAGATGACCTCGCTCGGCCTCGGCGACATCGCCGCGTTCCCGTTCGTCGAGCCGCCGGACCGCCGCAACGTCAAGGCCGGCGTCGACCTGCTGCACGAGCTCGGCGCCGTCGACCCGGCCGAGAAGGACCCGCGCAAGCGGCTCACCCCGCTCGGCCGCCGCCTCGCCCAGCTGCCCGTCGACCCGCGGCTGGCCCGCATGGTGCTGGAGGCCGACAAGAACGGCTGCGTGCGGGAGGTTTTGGTCATCGCGTCCGCGCTGTCCATCCAGGACCCGCGCGAGCGCCCGGCCGAGCACCAGCAGGCCGCCGACGAGAGGCACCGCCGGTTCGCCGACCCGACGTCCGACTTCCTGGCCTACCTGAACCTGTGGAACTACCTGCGCGAGCGGCAGCAGGAGCTGTCGGGCAGCGCGTTCCGCCGCATGTGCAAGAACGAGTTCCTGCACTTCCTGCGCGTCCGCGAATGGCAGGACCTGCACGGCCAGCTCAAGCAGGTCGCCAAGGCGCTCGGCGTCACGCTCAACACCGCCGACGCGCCGCCCGACCGCGTCCACACCTCGCTGCTCGCCGGCCTGCTCTCCCACATCGGGCTGATCGACGCCGAGAAGAAGGACGGCAGGCAGCGCCGCGGCCAGGAGTACCTCGGCGCGCGCGGCGCGAAGTTCGCCGTGTTCCCCGGGTCGGCGCTGTTCAAGAAGCCGCCGCGCTGGGTGATGTCGGCGGAGCTGGTCGAGACGTCCCGGCTGTGGGGGCGCGTCAACGCCAAGATCGAGCCGGACTGGATCGAGCCGCTCGCCGAGCACCTGGTCAAGCGCAACTACAGCGAGCCGCACTGGTCGAAGAAGCAGGCGGCCGTCATGGCGCACGAGAAGGTCACCCTCTACGGGGTGCCGATCGTCGCCGACCGCCGCGTCAACTACGGCCGCATCGACCCGGCGCTGTCGCGCGAGCTGTTCATCCGGCACGCGCTCGTCGAGGGCGACTGGGACACCCACCACCGGTTCTTCCACGACAACCGCGCCCTGCTGGACGAGGTGGAGGAGCTGGAGCACCGCGCCCGGCGCCGCGACATCCTCGTCGACGACGAGACCCTCTTCGACTTCTACGACGCGCGGATCCCCGAGGACGTCGTGTCCGGGCGGCACTTCGACGCCTGGTGGAAGGCGGCCCGGCGCACCGACCCCGACCTGCTCGGGTTCGAGAAGTCGATGCTGATCAACGAGACCGCGGGCGGGGTCAGCGAGGCCGACTACCCCGACGTGTGGAAGCAGGGCCCGCTGCGGCTGCGCCTCACCTACCAGTTCGAGCCCGGCACCGACGCCGACGGCGTCACCGTGCACATCCCCGTCCAGGTGCTCAACCAGGTGCGCCCGGACGGGTTCGAATGGCAGGTCCCGGGGCTGCGGACGGAGCTGGTGACCGAGCTGATCCGGTCGCTGCCGAAGCAGCTGCGGGTCAACTTCGTCCCGGCGCCCGACTACGCCCGCAAGGTCCTCGACCGCGTCGCGCCGCGCACCGAGCCCCTGCTGGACGCGCTGGAGCGCGAGCTGACCGCGATGACGAGCGTGCCCGTCGCCCGCGAGGCGTGGGACCCGTCCCGGCTGCCCGCCCACCTGCGCATCACCTTCCGCGTCGTCGACGAGAGGCGCCGCACCCTCGGCGAGGGCACCGACCTCGACGAGCTGAAGCGCCGCCTCGCCGGTAAGGTGCGCGGGACGCTGTCGAAGGCGGCGTCCACCGTCGAGCGCTCCGGCCTCACCGAGTGGACGATCGGGGAGCTGCCCCGCACCTACGAGCGCAAGCAGAACGGCTACGACGTCAAGGCGTACCCGGCGCTCACCGACGAGGGCGACGGCGTCGCCGTCCGCATGTACGAGACGGAGGCCGAGCAGCGCCGCGCCATGTGGCTCGGCACCCGCCGCCTGATCCTGCTGAACGCGCCGTCCCCGGTGAAGCTCGTCCAGAGCCGCCTGACCAACCAGGGCAAGCTCGCGCTGAGCCACAACCCGCACGGCTCGGTCGCGGCGCTGTTCGACGACTGCGTCACCGCCGCCGCCGACCGGCTGATCGCCGAGGCGGGCGGGCCCGCGTGGGACGAGGACGGCTTCCGCGCCCTGTACGACCGCGTCCGCGCCGACCTGCACGACGCGACCGCGCAGGTCGTCGCCCTGGTGGAGCGGATCCTCGCCGAGGCCCACGAGGTGGACCGGCGGGTGCGCGGCACCGCGAGCCTCACGCTCGTCCCGGCGCTGACCGACATCCGCGGCCGGCTCGCGGCGCTGATCCACCCCGGCTTCGTCACCGAGACGGGCTGGGCGCGGCTGCCCGACGTGCCCCGCTACCTGCGCGCGCTCCAGGTCCGGCTCGACAAGCTCCCCGAGAACCCCGGGCGCGACCGGCTGCTCGCGCACCAGGCCGACGTCCTGGCGCAGGAGTACGAGCAGGCGTTGCGGCGGCTGCACCCGTCCCGCCGCGACGAGGAGCCCGCCCGGCAGATCCGGTGGATGCTGGAGGAGCTGCGCGTCAGCCTCTTCGCGCAGCAGCTCGGGACGCGCTTCCCGGTCTCCGACAAGCGCATCCGCAAGGCGATGGCCCAGCTCTAGCTCAGGGGCCGGCTCAGACGGGGGTGGCGGCCCACAGCTCCAGGTGCCCGCACTGCCGGCACCGCCAGGCGTCGATCTGCCAGCGCTGCCGCCCCAGCCGCCTGGCTCCCCCGAAGACGCCGCGCTCCAGCGGCCCGGCGATCCAGCGCGCGTAGCCGCGCGAATGGTCGCCCGCGTCCTCGATGAAGCCCGGCTCCAGGTCTTCTGCCCCGCACTGCGTGCACCTCGGCTGCGTCATGCCGAGAGGGTAGTCTGCGCGAAAGATGATCAATCGCGGCGTATGACCGGGGGACATCATGTTGCGAGAGTTCTATCCGCCGATAGAACCGTATGAGACGGGGCTGCTCGACGTCGGCGACGGCGAGCGGATCCACTGGGAGACCTGCGGGAACCCGGACGGCGCGCCCGCGGTGTTCCTGCACGGCGGGCCCGGCGGCGGGCTGCTGCCCGACAACCGGCGGTTCTTCGATCCCGCGAAGTACCGGGTCGTGCTGTTCGACCAGCGGGGCTGCGGCCGCAGCGTCCCGCACGCGGGCGACCACGCGGTCTCGCTGGAGCGCAACACCACGCCGTACCTGGTCGCCGACATCGAGCGGCTGCGCGAGCACCTCGGCATCGAGCGCTGGCTCGTGTTCGGCGGGAGCTGGGGGAGCACCCTCGCCCTCGCCTACGCGCAGGCGCATCCGGACCGGGTCGCCGCGATCGTGCTGCGCGGCGTCTGGCTCATCCGCCCGTCCGACGAGGCGTGGGCGTTCACCCCGACCGGCGCGGCGCACCTGTTCCCGGCCGAGTGGGCGGCGTTCCGGGACGCGATGCCGCCCGCCGAGCGGGACGACCTGCTCGCCGCCTACGGCCGCCGCCTCGGCGACCCCGACCCGGCGGTGCACATGCCGGCCGCCCGCGCGCTGATGGACTGGGAGCTGGCGGCGAACACACTGCTGCCCGTCCCGCCGCCGGACCTGGACGACGGCATCGTGCTGGCGTTCGCCCGCATCCTGCACCACTACATCGCGGGCGGCGGCTTCCTCCCGGCGGAGGGCCTGCTCGCCGGCGTCGACCGGATCCGGCACCTCCCGGCGGTGATCGTCAACGGCCGCTACGACATGAAGACGCCCCTGGACCAGGCGTGGGATCTGCATCGCGCCTGGCCGGAGGCGGAGTTCCACATCGTGGAGGACGCCGGGCACGGCGGCGGCGAGCCCGGCACGCGCGACCGCCTCATCACGGCCACCGACGCCTTCGCCGCTCACTTTTCGACGACGTGGGCACTCCCACATCCGCCTCACAAGTCACTGCGGTGACTTGCATCAGTGCGTATGGTTCATTCCATGCCTAACAGCGAAGAGCGCGACAATAGCGGCCCCGAGGGGACGGCCGCGGCTCCCCAGGGCGGCGCGGTCTCCGAAGGCGCGGGGGAGAGCACCGAGACGGCGGTCGCCCGCGTGGGGGACCCGGTCGCGGTCTGGCCGTGCGCCAACTGCGGACGCCCCGTCCCGCAGCCGGTGGGCGCGGTCCGCGCCGTGCGGTACTGCCAGGACAATGAGGGCGCCTGCGCCCGCGAGGCCCGCGAGCGCCGCGACCGCGGCCGGGACGCCCCCGGCCTCACCGGGCAGGTCGCGTCGGCATGGGAGATGGTCGAGCGGCTGGAGAAGGCCGCCGACCTGCTCGCCGACTCGCTGACCTCCGAGCTGAGCGTCGCCGGCGTCGAGCGGCGGGTCGCCGAGGTGCGGGCCGAGGCCGCCCGCGAGCTCGCCATCGCGCAGAGCGAGCGGGACGCCTCCCAGCGCAAGGCGGAGGAGGCGTGGCAGGAGGCGTCCACCGCCCGCAAGCGCGCCGGGACGGCCGAGCAGGACGCCGGGCGCGCCCGCGAGGAGGCCAGGCTCGCGACCGCCAAGCGCGACGCCGCCCAGCAGGCCTGGGAGGAGGCGCACCAGATCGCGCAGCAGTCGGTGACGGCCAAGCTCGCCGCCGAGAGCGAGCGCGACCGGGTCGCCGCCCGCGAGACCGAGCTGCTCGCCGCGCTGGAGGCGGCGCGGGCCGAGCTCGTCGGCCTGCACGCCAAGCTCGCCGAGGCCGAGGGCGCCGCCGAGGCGCAGCGGGTGGAGGCCGCCGTCGCCAAGCAGGGCGCCGAGGACCTGCGCAACGCCATGCGCGACACCGAGGCGCAGCGGCAGCGCGCCATGCAGGCCGCCAGCAAGGCCGAGGCCGAGCGCACCACCGCGCTGCGCGCGCAGTCCGAGGCCGAGGCGGAGGTCGTCCGCGCCAACGCGCGCGCCGACGAGGCCGCCAAGGAGCGCGACGCCGCGCAGGCCCAGGCCGCCGCCGCCGCGACGGAGCGGGACGAGCTGACCGGCAGGACCAACGAGCAGGCCGTGCAGCTGCGCCAGCTGTCGCAGTCGGTCGCCGACCAGCAGGCCGCGCTCACCGCCCTCGCCGAGGAGCGCGACGCCGCCCGCGCCGAGGCCGACCGCGCCCGCCGCCAGGTCGACCAGTTCACCCAGGGCACGCTGTCGTCCAGCGTCCCGCCGGGCGGCCGGATGCCGGGCGGCGGCACCCCGGTGCCCCCGCCGGGCGCCCCGAACGGCCAAGGGGTCCCGAACGGGCAGGGCGTCCCGAACGGGCAGGGCGTTCCGAACGGCCCCGGCGCGCAGCCCGCCGGCCTGCCGCCCGGCCCGCCCCCGATCGGCGGCCCGGTCCCGAACGGCACGCCGGGCAATGCGGCGCCGAACGGCGCCATGGCGCCGCTGGGCGCGCCGCTGCCCTACCCGGCCCCCGCGCCGAACGGGACGCCGGGCTCGGGCACCGGCGGCCACCAGGTGCCGGGCGCCGACGCGCAGAACCACGGCCGCCCGCTGAACGGCGTCGACCGCGAGGACCCCCTCTTCGCCGGCCCCTGAACCGGGCCCTGCCCGGGCGGACCGCCGCCCGGGCTCAGCCGTACCGGACCGCCAGGAAGAACGCGGCCACCGCCACGGCGCTGATCAGCACGACGTGGCCGCGCTCGCGCGCCGCCGTCCGCCGCAGGGTGGCGATCCGCCGGCGGCTGGACCGCAGGTCGGTCACGCTGCGGCGCGCCCGCTCCCAGTGGACGCCCGTGTAGATCGCGAGGGCCGCCAGCCCCAGGATGAGTAACGCGTCTCCGCTCATGAGCTCCGCCTCCGTATCCGCGGCAGCTCAGATTGAACAGCGGAACCGGCCGGGGCGACAGTGCCCGGCGACACATTTCCGCGATCCATGCGGAACCGGCAGGGATCGGCCGGCTGCGGATCATCGGCCGGCGGGCCGGCTCAGCGTCCGAAGGCCTCGGGGTCGATCTCGATCCAGATCTGCTCGGCGCGGCCCAGCAGCCGCCCGTCCGCCCCGTACAGCGCGGTCGCCGCGTGCATCTTGCGGCCCTCGCGGCTGCGCGCGAGCCCCACCACGACGCACTGCTCACCGGCCGCGGGCACGTCCATGACCTGCGCGGTCATGGTGCCGAGCACCGCCGGGCGGCCCGCCACGTCGAACGACCAGCCGCCCGGGCAGTCGAGCGCCGCCCACACCAGCTCCCGCTCGGGGACGCGCTCGGGCACCCACGGCGCCGCGACGCTCCCCTCGCCGACCGGCCCCGGCTCCAGCCGCAGCCCGTCGCCGGGCTCGCGCTCCGGCCCGCACACGAAGCAGCGCGGGAACGGGTGGTTCTCCTGCGTGCGGAACTTCTCCGCCGCCTCCAGCGCCCGCTCGAACGGGACCGCCGCGATCGGCGGCACGACGATCGCCCCCGCGAGCGCCTCCGCGATCAGCCGCTCCCCGTCCCACAGCCGGACGCTGTGCCCCCGCTCGTCCTCCGCCGTCACGGCCAGCTCGGTGCCGAGCGGCGGCGGCTGCCGCAGCGTCACCGTCACCGTGTCGACCGGGACCCGGCCCGCCAGCCGCCCCGCGACGTATCCGCCGTTCCCCGACCCGTCCGGCCCATGGAATCGCCGGTCAATGATCATGTCCGCCCCCGTGCCCGTGCTCATCTCACCAAAACGGCATAGAGCTTAATGTCCCCCACCGACATCCGCCCCGCTGGGGTGCGGCGGCCGCCGTGCCCCGCCTGCCGCACACCGCCTGCCGCGCCCCCGCCCGGCGCTAGACGGCGCGGGACGGCTGGGGGCGGCCGGGGCGCGTGGTGAAGAAGACCGAGAGGGACGCCTGGAGCCGGGCGCGGACGGTGTCCTCGTCGACGGGCCCGTCCGCCGGGACGGGGGTGTGGTCGAGGGCGCGGGCGATGAGCAGGTCGATGTTGCGGTCGGCGACCAGCACCGAGCACGTGTCGCACGCGTACCACGGATACAGCATGTTGAGGACGGCCACGGCGGTGTCGTCGTCGGACAGGTCGGTGGTGTCGAGCTCGACCTCGAACATGTCGGTGTCGTCGGGGTCGAGCGTGGGGTAGTAGAGCCAGCTCGGCCCGGACGCGCCGCAGAAGTCGCAGCCCGGCTCGCGCGGGAGGGCCTCGCCGACCGCCAGCTCCAGCTCGTGGTCCCACGGCTCGACCCGCCGGTTGTGGCGGTAGCCGACGCCGTCCAGCGAGCCCTCGCGGTTGTGCGTCACGTCGTGCACCTCGCCGCCGCAGCGGGCGCACATGAGGCCGATGTCCTCCATGTCCCTCCCCTGATCGCTGAGGCACCGGATCTCACAGTATCCGGCCGGACGCCTCCGTCGTACCGGCGGCGCCGCTCGGGTACGTTGAAGATCCTCACCGACGCGCCCGCCCCGGCGATCCCGGCCTCCGCGTCCCCGCGCGCCGCACACTCCCCGCGTGCCCCATGCCGAGTCATCGAATCGGGAGGTCCCCGTGTCCGACGTCGTGCTGAACGCCGACAAGATCGATCTGGTCCGCGAGCGGCGGCTGCTGCTCGACCGCGTCACGATGACCGTGCTGCGCGGCGAGCACTGGGCGCTGATCGGCCCGAACGGCGCGGGGAAGAGCACGCTGCTCGGCATTCTCGGCGCCTACACGCACCCGACGCGCGGGACGGCGGAGATCCTCGGGCGCAGGCTCGGCCGGGTCGACGTGCACGACCTGCGCAAGCTGATCGGGCAGGTCAACCCGCGGCACCCCCTGGAGTCGGCGCGGACCGTCCTGGAGATCGTCCTGACCGGCGTGACCGGCACCATCGAGCTCGTCCCGCGCTGGACGCCCACCGACGCCGAGGTGCGCCGCGCCGGCGAGCTGATCGGCCTGATGGGCCTCTCGGCGCGCGCGGACGCCCGCTGGCCGACCCTGTCGCAGGGCGAGCGCGGCCGGACGCTGATCGCGCGGGCGCTGATGCCCGACCCGCCGCTGCTGCTGCTCGACGAGCCCGCCACCGGCCTCGACGTCGCCGCGCGGGAGCGGCTGCTGCAGAGCATCGACCAGCTGCGCGCCGAGCGCCCCGACCTGACCACCGTGCTCGTCACGCACCACCTGGAGGAGCTGCCGATCAGCACCAGCCACGCGCTGCTGCTGCGCGAGGGCCAGGTGCTCGCCTCCGGCCCGGCCGGCGAGGTGCTGACGACCGAGCTGGTCAGCGCCTGCTTCGACCACCCGATCGCGATCACCCGCCACAACGGCCGCTGGGCCGCGACCGCCGGGCCCGCCTAGCCGGCCCCGGCCGGCCGGGCGGCTCAGCCGCCCGCGACGCGGTGGCCGGCCAGGTGGGCGAGGACCGACTGGTTCGCCTCCCACCCGTCCGGGAACTTCACCGGGACGCCCAGGTGCACCGGCTCGGACGACGGGTGCGCGTCCAGCAGCTCGGGGATGCCCGCCCGCGCCACCACCACGCACGCGTGCCGGTGCCGGGACGTGAGCACGCACAGCCGCCCCGACTCCAGGTGGAACGCGGTCGCGTCGCGCCGCCCCGACAGCGGGTGCAGCACGACCGTCACGTCGTACTCGCGGCCCTGCAGCCGGTTCGCGGTGTCGACGGTGATGCCCTCGCCGTGCGGCCCGAGCGCGGCGCGGATCGCCGTCACCTGGTCGCGGTGCGCGGCGCCGATCGCGACGCGCGCGGCGTCCACCGGCGCCGACCCCTGCTCGGAGTGCGCGACCGGGCCGCGCTGCAGCAGCCGGACGGCGAGCGCCGCCGTCGCGCGGACCGCCTCGGCGTCGGTGCGCAGCGTGTGCCGCGCCGGCAGCTCGTACAGCGCCCAGCCCGTCGCCGCGGCCTCTTCGAGCGCGTGGTCGTAGGTGGTGCCCATGCCGCGCGCGCCGAACTCCAGCCGCCGGTCGCCCGGCCCCGTCCCGGCGCGGAACCCGGTGAAGGGGTAGAACGCCCGCGACACGACGGGCGCCGCCGACGCGGGCAGCCGCCACGACACCGGCAGCCGGTGGACGGGCAGGCCCGGGTTGTGCGCCAGCAGCACCGAGACGGCGCTGCGCATCGGGTCCCAGGTGAGGCCGGTCCAGCGTTCGACCTCGACCGTGGAGAACGGGTCGAGCTGGCCGGGGTCGCCGACGAACAGCGCCCGCTCGAACCGGCCGGCGATGCGCAGCAGCATGTCCGAGCGCATCTGGTACGCCTCGTCGACGATCGCCCACGGCCACGTCCCGTCCGACAGCGTCGCCCACTTCGCCGCCGTCGCGATCACCACGGTGTGCTCGGCGAGGTCGCCGGCCTTCTGCGCCACCCGCACCTGCGGATGCGCCAGGACCCGCTCGGACGGCGCGTAGCCCGACGCCGACAGCCGCCCCAGCGTGATCGCGGGGTGCTTGCCCGCGATCCGCTCGATGAGGTCGTCGACCTGCTCGTTGGTCTGCGCCACGATCATCAGCCGCTCGCCGGCCTCGGCCAGGTGCGCGGCGGCGCGGACCACGAGCGTCGACTTGCCCGCGCCGGGCGGCGAGTCGACCACCACGCCGCGGTGGCCGCCCGCGAGGTCGGCGAGGACGGCGTCGACGACCCGTCCCGCGGCCACCGACGGATCCAGGTCGCCCGCGTTCACCGGGAGCAGCCGGCGGCCCGCGTGCCCGCTCACGCCCATTCCTCCTCCGCGTCCTCGCCGGTCGGCGTGTACTCGCCGGGCGGCCCGCCGTGCGTCCACGGCGTGTCCTCGCGGTCGGGGAACTTCGCCGCGCCGAACGAGCCCTCCGACAGCGAGGTGAAGCAGACCCGCGCGCCCGCCGCCGGGACGGCGCCCGGCTCCGGCGTGAGCTTGCGGCCCATCCCGCCGGTCAGCTCCAGCAGCACGGAGCCGTCTGCGATCTCCACGATCCTCCCCTTGAGCGCGGGCCGCGCCGCGCTGCACACGGTCGTCCCGACGTCGAGCCGCACCGGGTCCGCCGTGCCGACCCGCAGCAGCGGGCGCAGCTTGGGGCGCTTGCCCGTCTCGTCGAGCCGGGCCGGGTCGCACTCGGTGACCGTCCCGCCGAACGCCGCGCCGGCCAGCCGGTGCTCGGCCATGACCAGCGGGTCGTCGAACGCCCGCTGCGCGTCGTAGGCGTCCTGCGCCCGCTCGAGGTCGTGCAGCCGCCGGGCCGCGCGGACGGGCGGGTCGCGGCGCGCCTGAGGATACGCCTCGCCGAACGTCTGGTGGTAATAGGTGAAGGCGTCCCGGTCGCGCTCCCAGCGGCGCGGCACGCTCGCGCCCTCCGGCAGCGCACGGAGCAGCTCGACGCCCCGCCACATCAGCTCCCATGTCGGGGTGAGCTGCCCGGCGAGGACGTCCCGCAGCCGCTCCTCGGCGCGCGAGCGCGGGCCGGCCCGGTCGTAGGCGGCGATCGCGGGTGCGAGGACCTCGTTGTCGAACGTCGGGTCGGTGGTCGGCCCCGCGGGCGGGCACAGGACGGGGTCCTCGGCGCGGGCCGCGGCGGCCGGGCCGTCCATGCCGTCCGGCGGGGCGATCCAGCCCGCCAGCGCCGCGAGGTTGCCGTCCTCCAGCGAGCTCTGGCCCGTCGCCCAGTGCAGCCGCAGCGCCTCCGTCATCGCCATCAGCAGCGACGACCCGGGGTGGTCGAACCGCTCGGCGAACCACGTCAGCCACCGGCCGAGCACCGGCACCGCCGGATCGACGGCGTACGGGCCCTCCGTGCTGCGAAACCGCGTGGACCGGCCCATCAGCCGCAGGAACGCGACCCCGCCCCGGTTCGGGACGAGCAGCTGCGGCGCGTCCCCGTACCGGATCCGCTCCTCGCCCTCCTTGCCCGGCGGGAGCTGCTCCACCTCGCCCCGGCTGGTCTCGATGTGGTTCAGGACGAGCCGGCCGAGCGCGGCGGCGAACCCGAACCGCAGGTCGCGGTTGCGCGGCTGCGGCACGACCAGCAGCGTCGGAGCGTCCGGCGCGCTCCCGGCCATCACGGCGAGCGGCGCCGCCGCCTCCCCGGCCAGCTTCAGCGGGACCAGCACCAGCGGCGCGTCGGACACCCGGCAGTGCCGCACGGTCGCGAGCGGCTGCGCGACCCCCGCGGCCGCCGCCTGCAACTGCGCGAGCGAGGACAGTGCGCTCATCGACGGGTCACGCCGCCCCGTGCAGGGCCTCGGCGCGCAGCCGCGCGGCGGCGCGCAGCTGCTCGGCGGTCTCGGCCAGGTCGTCGGACGGCGTCAGCGAGCCGTCCGCCAGCGCCAGCGCCGTGCCGATCGTGTCGACACCGCCGAGGTCGTCGCGCACGGACCGGCCGAGCGCGCCCGTCGCGCCGCACGCGCGCGCCTCGTCCCGGCAGAACAGCGCCATCTCGCAGCCCGCCATGCACTCGGGCGAGTACCGGGCCTCCACCGCCTGGACCGACGCGGCCAGCTCCTCGCCGTCCTCGAACGTCAGCCCGTCGGGCAGCTCGGCCAGCAGCGCGTCGACGCGGGTGAGCCGCGCGAGCTGCCGTTCGAGGACGGCGAGCTGCGGCCGCACGTCCAGCGGCGTCGCCGTCGGGCGGTTGGAGAAGTTCTCCGGGCAGACCAGGAACACCTCGTGCGACACCCGCGCCGGGTCGTGCCCGAGCTCGGCCACCAGCCGGCGCAGCGCCAGCACGTACACCGCCGACTGGCGAGCCGCCGCCGCGACCTGCTCCGGCTCGGCCTGCCCGTCCACGACGGCGAACGACTTGATCTCGATGACGTGCAGCCGGCCCGCGAGCTGGAACGCGATGACGTCCGGCTCCAGGTAGGCCGGGGACCCGGCGATCTCCAGCCGCAGCAGCGGATGGTCGAACAGCGTGCCCTCGCCCGACTCCAGCGCGCGGGCGAGCAGCCGCCGCGTCCGCGAGTGCCGCAGCTCCCGGCCCTCGTTGCCCGCGACCACCTCCAGGTCGTCGTAGGCGACCTCCGGCACGTCGAGGCCGAGCCGCTCGCGCAGCAGCGTCAGCAGCTCCGCGCACCCGTCCGCCTTCACCTGCGCCTCGAACGCGTTCCCGCGCGTGATCGCGAACTGCGACTGGCCGAACGGCGCGGGGAACCCCAGGGCCCGCGCCACCGCGTCCTTGTCGACGCCCGCCGCGTCCATCAGCCCGCGCCGGGCGCAGCCCGGGTTGGACGTCAGCGCGGCGATCGTGCGGGCGTCGTGGTTGCGCGGGGGAGTGCCGCCGCGCAGCCGGTCCAGGTCCGGTGCGGTGTCGGTCATCGGTCCGTCTCTCCGTTGAGGGCAGGGCGCCGCCCGGAGGCCCGCACGGCGCGCAGCCGGCTGCCGAACAGCCGCTCCGCGTCGTCGAGCCGCTCCCGGGCGCGGGCCGCGGCGGACCCGCGGCGCCGCAGGTCCGGTTCGCGGTGCACGTCCAGTTCGGCCCGGGCGGCGGCGGCGAGCGCCTCCGGATCGGCCGTACCGACCGTACCGGTGACCGCGCCGGGAATGTTGGACGCGAAACGCCACAGCAGCCGCTGCACGTCCGGGGACGGCGTCCCGCGCCCGGCGTGCTCGGCGAGGCGCACCGCGGCGGTGAGGAAGTCGGTGCGCGGGCTCAGCGGGCCGACGATCCGCCGCTCCAGCGGCCAGGTGCTCACGGTGAGCAGCCCGCGCGCGGGGGCGAGCAGGTCGGCGGTCAGCGCGGCGCACAGGTAGTACGGCCGCGCGTACGGCGCGGTGCGGAACGAGCGCTCCTCGTCGCGGCGCAGGCTCGTCAGCCGGGACCCCGCGATCTCGCCGGGGAAGAACGCCGCGTACACCGACCCGATCAGCTTCGGCGCCGCCGGCGCGCCGAGCAGCGTCAGCGCCTGGTGGACCTGGTCGCGGACGGGCAGCAGCCCGCGCCCGCCGCGCTCACGGTCGCCGCGTCCGCGGTGGTCGGGTTCGCGGTCGTCGCGGTCGCCGCGGCGGGGCTCCGGGTCGGTGCCGCCGTCGCCGAGGACGGCCTCGTCCCATGCCTGCTCGGCCTCGCGGAGCCGGGCGCGCAGGCCGCGCGCCTCCCGCCGGTCGCCGGTGGCCACGGCGCGCCGGACGGCGGCGCGCAGCTCGGTGATGCGCGCCTCCAGCTCGTCGGGGGTCGGGGCGCCGGAGGCCGGGCCGCCGGGGGGCGGGGACATGGCGCAGACAGTACAGGTACTTCCGGACAATTCCAGTGTTTTCCAGTTTGCGGCGGCGGAGCGGGGTCAGCGCGGCCTGCGCCACACGATGGAGTACCGCCACAGCAGGTGCCGGCGGAAGGCGGCGCCGGGCAGCAGCCGCAGCGCCTCGTCGCGCACCTCGTCCCAGGTCATCGCCGGGTCGAGGACCGGTGCGCCCGGATCGCCCGCGCGCCGCCGGTTGCGCAGCCGCAGGACGTGGTGCGCCGGGAGGCCGAGCGCCGAGAACGTCCAGTCGCGCGCGCCGCGGTTGTTCGCCAGGCCGATGACGACCAGGCTTCCGCCCGGCCGGACGGCGTCGCGCATCGCGGTCAGGCCCTTCACGAAGTCCATGTGGTGGATGGCGGCGACGCTGCACACGAAGTCGTAGTGGCCCTCCGGCAGGTCGTGCTCCAGGAGGCCGGCCTCGACGAAGCGGGCGTTGCCGGCGCCCTCGCTCAGCCGCCGCGCCGTGGCGATCATCTCCGCCGACCGGTCCAGCCCGGTGACGCGGGCTGCGCGGGGCGCGAGGCGCCGCACGAGCAGCCCGTCCCCGCAGCCGACGTCGAGGGCCTCGCCGCAGCCGCGCGGCACGTTGCGCAGGACGAGGCCGTGGTAGTGGACGTTGTGGTTCCAGTAGTCGGGGTTCGCGTGGTCGCGGGTCATGGTCACCGCCGGGTCAGGAGCGCGGGTCGCGGCGCAGGGGATGCCCCGCCGGGACCTCCACGATAACGATCTTGACGCCGTCGGGGTCCTCGATCCACATCTCGACCAGGCCCCACGGCTCCTCCCGCGGCTCCCGGGCGACGCGCGCGCCTGCCGCGGCGAGCCGCTCGTGCTCGGCGCGCACGTCCCGGACCTGGAGCCAGATCAGCGGGGACGCCCCGGTCTCGCCCGCGCCGTGCCCCGACACCTCCAGGAAACCGGGGCCGAGGAAGAACACGACGCCGGGGGAGTCGGCCGGGCCGAACTCCCGGTGCACGGCGAGGCCGAGCACGTCGCGGTAGAAGGCTTGGGTGCGCGCCGGGTCGGGCGGGCGCAGCAGGATGCGGCTGCTCAGAACGTCCATGGCCCCATCCTCGCCCGCCACCGCCGGGCCCCGGCGCACCGCCACGCCCGCGCGGAGCCCGGCGGCGGGCGGGCCGGAGTCAGGCCGGGAAGCTCGCGCGGTAGGTGGCGGCCATGTCCTCGTCGCCGTGGCCCTGCTCGATGGCGCGCCGGAACCGCTCGCCGGAGGCGTCGTTGACGTCCACCCGGATCTTCGCCGCCTCCGCCGCCTCGTGGATGAGCCGGGTGTTGGTCTCGGCGTTGCGGACGGCGAAGCTCGGCTCGAAGTCGCCGGTGACCATGGCCTTCATCTTCGCCTGCAGGTAGACGCTGTCGAGCGGGCCGCCGGTGAGGACCTCGCCGAGCAGCGCCGGGTCCAGCCCGAGGCCCTTGGTCAGCGCGACGGACTCGGCCACGACCGAGGTGAGCGAGATGGCGTAGCTGACCGCGGCGAGCTTCAGCCGGGTGCCCGCGCCGCCGGCGCCGCTCTCGTCCAGCCACAGCGTCCGGGAGCCGACCGCGTCGAACACCGGGTCGAGGACGCCGCGCGCGTCCTGCGGTCCGGCGGCGAGCACCATGAGCCTGCCCTGCTCGGCGGGCTGCTTCGTGCCCTGGACGGGCGCGTCGACGAACGTCATGCCCCGCTCGGCGGCGAACGCGGCGAGCCGCTCCAGCGACGCGAGGCCGACCGTGCCCATCTGCGCCCAGACCTGGCCCCGCCGCAGCGAGGGCTCGGCGTCGGCCATCACCGACAGGGCGGTCTCGCCGTCCTTCAGCATGGTGATGACGACCTCGGCGCCCGCCACGGCCTCGGCGGGTGAGCCCGCCACGGTGGCGCCGTCGGCGGCGAGCGGCTCGGCCCGCGCGGGCGTCCGGTTCCAGGCGGCGACCCGGTGGCCGTCGCGGAGCAGGTTCCGGGCCATCGCCGCGCCCATGATCCCCGTGCCGAGCATCGCGATCTGCGTCATCTCGCCCTCCCAATTTTGGACTGTTCAGTTCATAACCGTGCGGTGGCAATCCTGGCACACGGCTGCGCGTCGCGCATCATGAAGGACCTACCCAGCGGTGGGCGGACGAGCGGCGGGCCGGTCAGCCGTAGGCGTGGCCGTCGTCCGGCGCGTCGGCGTACGCGTCGGTGTACGGCGCGGCGAACGCGTCGAGGGTGCGGTCGAGCTGCGCCGACCACCACGCCACCAGCGCCGCGGCGCCGCGGCCGCCCGCGCCGTTCTCGCCCAGGTACCGGTGCCGCAGGGGCGCGACGTCGCAGAGCCGCTCCCACCACTCGCGGTGCACGGCGGCCTGGATCTGCCCCGCGTCCAGCGGGTACGCGGACCGGTGCCCGCGCACGAACGCCTGCACGCGGTCGAGGTCGAGACCGCGCTCGTCGTCGCAGGCGAACAGCCGCGCCGCCGAGCGGACGACCTCGCCCGCGACCGGGCCCGTCGTCAGCCCGTCCCAGCCGAGGACGGCCGTCACGTTGCCCGACCCGCCGTAGCGCAGGTGCCCGGCGTGGAACGAGCCGTGCAGGTGCCCGACCGTGCTCACCTCGATGTCGGGCGGCTGGTGCCCGGCGAACTCGGCGAGCAGGTCGCGGCGCTCGCGCAGCCGGCGCGCGGTCAGCGCGTCGAAGTCGGTGCCGTCGCCGTCGCCGGGGACGTCCGCCAGCATCCGCGCGACGGCGGCGGCCGCGGCGTCGGCGCGCGGCGTCGGCACCAGCATGCTCTGCTGGACGGGCGCGGTCAGCTCGTCCAGTGCCGCGTGCAGCCGGCCGAGCAGCGCGCCGAGCGCCTCGCAGCCCGCGAACGTCAGCTCCAGCCCGCCGCGCCCCCGGCCGCCGACCCACGGGTACAGGACGTAGCCGCGGCCGGCGGCGGTGACCAGCGTCCGGCCGCCGCGCGCCGGCAGCGGCGCGAGCACCGGCAGCCCCGCCGCGTCCAGCGCGGCGGTGACGGTGTGCTGGAAGCGGATGCGGCGCCGGTCGGGCTCGGCGTACTCGCGGAGGAAGAACGCCCCCGCGTCGGCGTCGACCCGCCAGCACCGGCGGCCGGACCCGGCGGGCACGGGGGTCACCGCCCCGGCGCCGGCGTCCCAGCGCCGCAGCAGCCGCGGCGGCACCGGATCGGTGTCGGCACTCGGGCGGGTCTCAGTGCTCTGCGACGTGGGCACCTCGGCACCTCGGCTGCGTCGGCGGACGGCGGTCGAATGGATGTTCTACGACGACGCTACACGCCCCGCCCGCGCCGCGAAAGTGAACCCGCACGCGCCGCCGCGGCGAACCCGCGTCCGGCGGTCAGACGCGCTCCAGCACCACCACGGGGATCTCGCGGCTCGTCTTCTTCTGGTACTCGTCGTAGTCGGGCCAGACCGCGGCCATCTTCCGCCACATCGCCGGCTTCTCCTCCGGCGTCGCGGTGCGGGCGCGAGCCGTGAACTTGTCGCCCTTCACCTGCACCTTCACCTCCGGGTCCGCCTCCAGGTTCCGGAACCAGAGCGGCGGCTCGTCGGCGCCGCCCTTGGACGCGACGATGAGGTAGGCGTCGCCGTCGGGCTGGTAGATGAGCGGCGTCGTGCGCTCCTTGCCGGTCTTGCGGCCCGTCGTGGTGAGCAGCAGCGTCGTCGTGCCCTGCCAGTCGTGCCCTTCCGCGCCGTCGGTCTCCTGGTAGCGCCGGACGTGTTCCTCGCCGTACAGCATGGTTCCGTACCTCCTCATGGCTCCGGCCGTTGTGCGGCCACCGGTGTAACCCCCGGACTCCCGATGACCTTCCCAGGGGCGCGCCTCTCAAGCCGCGGCTTCGCGGCTGCCCGGCGGGCGCGCCGGTCATTACGCTGGGCCGGTGGACGACGCGGCGGAGGTGGCGCGGCGATGCGCCGAGACGATGTACGCACGGGACAAGGTGGCGCAGGACCTCGCCATGGAGGTCGTGGAGGTCGCGCCGGGCCGGGCGCGCCTGCGCATGGCGGTCGCCGAGACGATGGTGAACGGCTTCGGGATCGCCCACGGCGGCTACGTGTTCCTGCTCGCCGACTCCGCGTTCGCCTACGCGTGCAACACCCATGACGCCGTGACGGTCGCCGCGTCAGCGGACGTGGTGTTCGTGGCGAGTGCGCGCGCCGGGGACGTCTTGGAGGCGTCCGCGTCCGAACGGGTCCGCTTCGGCCGCAGCGGCATCTACGACGTGACGGTCCGCCGCGTCCCGGACGGGGACGTCATCGCGGAGTTCCGGGGCGGCAGCCGCAGCCGGGGCGCACCCGTCATCGGCGGCGACGCCCTCTAGCCGGGTTCTCCTTCGAGCCGCCCGGCTCAGAGCTCCTTCAGGATGCCGGCGAGGAACCGGGCGGTGTCGTCGGGACGCGCCGCCGTGATGCACAGATTGTTCATCGCGCGCATGTAGGTGTCGACGTCGGTCGGCTTGTCCAGGTAGAGCGCGCTGGTGAGCTGCTCCAGGTAGACGACGTCGGACAGGCCGGGCTCGGCGAAGCGCAGGATCGTGAACGGGCCGCCCGCCGCCGCGTGCCCGCCCGCCCCGAACGGCACGATCTGCAGCGTCACGTGGGACAGCTCCGACACCTCGATCAGGTGCCTGATCTGGGCCCGCATCACCTCGCGGCCGCCGAGCGGGCGGCGCACGACCGCCTCGTCCAGCACGGCCCACAGCGTCGGCGCGTCGGGGGAGGTGAACCGCTCCTGCCGCGTCGTGCGGACCTGGACGCGCCGCTCGACCTCCTCCTCCGAGGCGTCGGAGTAGCCGAGCCGGACGACCGCGCGCGCGTAGTCCTCGGTCTGCAGCAGCCCGGGGACGAACTGCAGCTCGTAGGTGCGCAGCAGCGAGGCCGCCTCCTCCAGGCCGAGGTACACCTCGAACCAGCTCGGCAGGATGTCGCCGTAGCGGTGCCACCAGCCGGGGTTGTTGGCCTCCTTGGCCAGTGCCAGCAGCGGCGCGCGCTCGTCGGGCTCGGAGACGCCGTAGAGCGTGAGCAGGTCGGCGACGTCGCGCTCCTTGAAGCCGACCCGGCCGAGCTCCATCCGGCTGATCTTGGAGTGGGAGCCGCGGATCTCGTAGCCCGCCTGCTCGGTGGAGATGCCGCGTGCCTCGCGCAGCCGGCGCAGCTGCGCGCCGAGGAGAATCCGCAGGACGGTGGGCCCGCCGCGCCGGGGATAATCGATCAGCCGTCCGGCCGGATCACCTTCGGACGGAGGTGTTGGGGCAGCTGAATCCTGGGACAAGGGGTCACCAGCCAGTCGACGGGTCTGCGTGTGGGCCGCACGGCACCGCCCTATGTTAGAGGATGCGGACGCCTTTTTGGGAGGTATGGAAAACGCGCCCGCCGCCGGGCGCGCCACGGGGCGGGCATGCGGAGGGGCAGGTGGGGGCACCCGGCGACCAGTGCTGTCGGTGGTGGTCCGGCTGCGGAACGTGGTACCGGTGCGCCGCTGCGGTCGGCGCGCGGGTCATTTCACCAGTGGTCGCGGCGCCGTTGGCGGACCAATTAGGCGCCGTTCTCGGCATTGCCGCGGCTAATCCTGACAGGCCATTCCCACATGCGTCGTACGACGCGTGAATGTCGTGCGTCGCGTGTTTTGGTGAATCTTCGGGCGGCCGGCGCGGCCCGGCGGCCGGTCCGCGTGACGAAGCTCTCGTCCCGCGCGGGCAAGATCTCGGGCCGCCGGGCGTTGATCAGGGTGAGGCGGCGGCCGGGCCCGCCGCGCGGCCGATCGGCCGGCCACCACCGTCCATCTGGGGGAAACATGAACGCGACCCGTGAGCGACCGGAGATCCGGTTCCTGACCTCGGGCGATGTCTCGGCGCACGAGCGCGCGGCGGCGGAGCGCGCCGTCCGCACGGCGCTCGGCGGCGCCCACGGCGTCGGCTCCGTCCAGGTCACGCTGAGCGTCGTCAACGACCCGTCGCTGCCGCGCCCGGCGCTGGCGCAGGCCGTCGTCGACCTGAACGGCCGGCGCGTCCGCGCCCAGGCCGCCGCGCCGCGCATCGACGAGGCCATCGACATGCTCCGCGAGCGCCTGGCGGTCCGGGCGACCTCGCTCCAGGCGGGCCGGTTCTGACCCACCGCGCCGCGCTCAGGCGTCGCGCCGGCTCAGGACGAATGCCGCGAAACCGAGCGGGACGAGTGCATACCCGACCAATACGGTCGTCGCCTGCACCGGCGACAGCAGATCGCCGTAGATGGAGTTGTCCGCGCTGAGCCCCGCCATCTGGCGGGGAAGGCCCCCGAGCATCACCGACGCGGCACGCTCTCCCCACGGGCCGGGCAGGTGCTGGACGAGCGTCGGCAGGACGTGCCACACGAGGACGACCACCACGATCGGTCCCGCCGCTGAGCGCAGCAGGACGCCGAGCGACAGGCCGAGCAGCGCGAGCACCGGCACCACCGTCCCGGCGAGGACGATGCCCGGCAGGTCGTGCGCGATGGACGCCTGCTGGTCGGCGAAGGGCCGGTCCCCGATCACGAGCCGGGTGCCGAGGAACGCGCCGACCGCCACCGCCTGCCCGGCGACGGCGGCGACCGCCCCGACCACCGCGGCCTTGGCCGCCAGCAGCGTCGCGCGCCTCGGAACGGCGGCCAGGCTCGTGCGGATCATGCCCGTCCGGTACTCGGACGAGGCGGACAGCACGCCGAGCACGCCGAGGCACAGCGACGCCACCCAGCTCGCGATCTCCTGCAAAGGACGCAGCAGCAGGTCGTCGCGGCGGTCGGCCTCCAGCCCGTCCCAGACGTGCGCCATCTGGAACGCCAGCAGCACGACGATCCCGGTGAACGCGGCCGTCACCGCGAGCACCACAGAGGTCGAGCGGATCGAGCGGAGCTTCCACCACTCGGCCGCGAGGGCGTCCGCCATCACGCGTCCCTCCGCGTGAACACGTACGCGCCGGCTCCCAGCGCGACGACGACATAGGCCGCCAGCAGCGCCACCGCCGCCCCCGCCGGCAGGGACCCGGGGTCGCCGGACGAGCCCGGCGCCGCCGCGATCTGGTTCGCCAGCCCGCCCGGCAGCGCCGACCAGATCCGCTCGTCCCACGGGGACGGCAGCAGCCGGACCAGCGGGGGCAGCACGAACAGCACCGCCATGCCGCCCGTGATCGTCGCCGCGGTCGAGCGCAGCACCGCGCCGAGCCCGAACGCCACCAGGGTGATCGCCGCCGTCTCCAGCCCGACCCACAGCAGATGCGCCGCGACGTCGGCCGCCCGCCCCTGGAACGCGGGCACCGCCCGGTCGCCGACGATGACGTCACCCGCGACGGTGCCGGCGGCCAGCGCGACCCAGGCGGCCGCGGCCATGAGGGCCGCCGCGACGCCCGCCTTCGCCAGGAACGGCGCGATCCGGCGCGGCATCGCGGCCAGCGTCGTCCGGATCATCCCGGACGAGTACTCCGACGTCACTGTCAGCGCCCCCAGCACCACCGCGCACACCGGCAGTGCGAGCGCGAGCGGCTGCTCCGCGGGCGCCGCCTTCGCCGTCGCCCGGCGCTCCGCCGAGAGCCCGTCCCAGTACCGGGTCACGTACCACGACCACAGCACGCACAGCAGCATGAACGCGGCGACCGTGCCGAGGACGGCGGCCGTCGAGCGGACGGTCCGCAGCTTGTACCACTCCGCCGCGATCGCGTCGCCCGGCCCGGTCATCGCGCCACCGCCCCGAACTCGGTGCTGTCCGCGGTCAGCCGCATGTAGGCCTCCTCCAGGGACGCGCTGCGCGGCGTCACCTCGTACAGCGGGATCCCGTTCGCCGCGGCCGTGTCGCCGATCGCGGCGACGTCCAGCCCGGTCACGGTGAGCGCCCCGTCCCGCGCGGACTCGACGCCGCCGCCGGCGCGGGCCAGCACGGCGGACAGCTCGGCGGGACGCGGCGAGCGGACCAGGACGCCGCGCCCGAACCGGTCGGCCAGCTCCCGCACCGACGTGTCCGCGATCAGCCGGCCCCGCCCGATGACGACCAGGCGGTCGGCGGTCAGCTCCATCTCGCTCATCAGATGGCTGGAGATCAGCACCGTCCGCCCCTCGGCGGCCAGTGACCGCATCAGCTCGCGGATCCAGCGGACGCCGTCCGGGTCCAGGCCGTTCACCGGCTCGTCGAACATCAGCACGCCCGGGTCGCCGAGCAGCGCCGCCGCGATGCCGAGCCGCTGCCGCATGCCGAGCGAGAACCCGCCGACCCGCCGGCGCGCCACCCCGGCCAGGCCCACCTGCTCCAGTACCTCCGCCACCCGGCGCGTCCCGATCCCGTTGCTGCGCGCCAGCCACCCGAGGTGGTCGAACGCGCGGCGGCCGCCGTGCACGGCGCCCGCGTCCAGCAGGGCGCCCACGTCCCGCATCGGCCGCCGCAGCGCCGCGTACCGGCCCCCGTTCACCAGCGCCTCGCCGGACTCCGCCCTGTCCAGCCCCAGCAGGACGCGCATCGTCGTCGACTTCCCGGCGCCGTTCGGGCCGAGGAAGCCGGTCACCGTCCCCGGCCGCACCACGAAGGACAGGCGGTCCACCGCGGTCGTCCCGCCGTAGCGCTTGGTCAGCTCGCGTACCTCGATCATGCCGTCAACGCTCCCGCCGGACGTGCCCGCCGCGCATCGGAGCGCGGGCGGGACCCGCCCGTCCGACCGTGCGCGGAGCACGGGCCCCGCATCCGACCCCGGTATGACGGCCGGCGGTCGGAGGCGCCATCCCGCTCCGCCCGCTACCGTCGTGACGTGGACGAATCCGAACTGCGCTCGCCGTTCTTCATGCGGTTCGGCCGGCGCGCCCTCATCTGGCTGGATGCCGGGGCAGCGGTCGTCTACACGCTCCTGATGCTGACGCTCTCCGCCGCCCCGGAGGCCTCCGCGCTCGCCGCCGTCCCGGTCGCCGCCGCCGCGGGCCTGCCCCTCGCGGTGCGGCGGCTGTGGCCCGTCCCCGTCTTCGCCGCCGTCCTGGCCGCGTCCACCGCCGCCCTCGTCCTCGGGCTGCCGTTCGACTCCTACGCCGCCGCCGCGTACGCGCTCTACCCGGTCGCGCTGGCCCGGCGGCGGCGCCGCTGGATCCCCACCCCGCTGATCGGCGTCGCCAGCGCCGTCGTGATCTTCGGCGGCGCCATCCTGGGCCCCGCCGACTGGCACGCCGGGAAGGCCGGGGAGGCCGTGCTCGGGCTCGCCGTCCTCGGGGCGTCCTGGACGCTCGGCCGCGTCGTCCGCGAGCGTCGCGCCGAGGCCGACCGGTCCGCCCGCCGGCTCGTCGACCAGGCCGTCTCGGACGAGCGGCTCCGCATCGCCCGCGAACTCCACGACGTGGTCGCGCACAGCATGAGCCTGATCGCCGTGAAGGCCGGGGTGGCCGTCCACGTCGCGGAGGCCCGCCCCGAGGAGGGCCTCGACGCCCTGCGCGTCATCGAGACCACCAGCCGCGGCTCCCTCGCGGAGATGCGCCACCTCCTCGGCGTCCTGCGCACCGACGCCGACCTCGGCCCGGCCCCCGGCCTCGCCGACCTCACCGCCCTCGCGGAGCGCGCCGCGATGGCCGGCGTCCACGTCGACCTGGACGTGGACGCCCCCGTCCTCCCCGAAGGCGTCGCCCTCTCCACCTACCGCATCGTCCAGGAGGCGGTCACGAACGTCGTCAAGCACGCCGCGCCCGCCCGGTGCCGCGTCCGCGTCAGGGCCGACGGGGAGCGCGTGCGCGTCGACGTCACCGACGACGGGCCCGGCGTCCGCGTCCTGCCGGGCGGCGACGGGGGCCACGGGCTCATCGGCATGCGCGAACGCGTCATGATGTACGGCGGCGACTTCACCGCCGGGCCCCGGCGGGGCGGCGGATTCGCCGTGTCCGCCGACTTCCCGTACGAACCCTAGGAAGACCGTTGGAACTGCGCGTCCTCGTCGCCGACGACCAGGCCCTGCTGCGCGGCAGCTTTCGCGTCCTCATCGACACCGCGCCCGGCCTCCGCGCCGTCGGCGAGGCCGGCACCGGTGCCGAGGCCGTCGAACTGGCCGCGCGCGAGCGCCCCGACGTCGTCCTCATGGACGTCCGCATGCCGGAGATGGACGGCATCGAGGCGACCCGGCGGATCTGCGCCGACCTCCCGGACGTGCGCGTGCTGATCCTCACGACCTTCGACCTGGACGCCTACGTGTACTCGGCGCTCAAGGCGGGGGCGAGCGGCTTCCTGCTGAAGGACACCCCGCCCGCCGACCTGCTGTCCGCCGTCCGCGCCGTCGCGGCCGGCGAGGCGCTGCTCGCCCCCACGGTGACCCGCCGCCTGATCGCCGAGTTCGTCCGCCGCCCCGCCCCCGTCCAGCAGCCGCCCGCCGCGCTGGACGCGCTGACCGACCGGGAGCGGGAGGTCCTCACGCTCATCGCCCGGGGCCTGTCCAACACCGAGCTGGCCGAGCACCTGCACCTCAGCCCCGCCACGGTGAAGACCCACATCGGCCACCTGCTCTCCAAGCTGCAGGCCCGCGACCGGGCGCAGCTGGTGATCGCCGCCTACGAGACGCGCCTGGTCCAGCCCGGCTAGCGGTCAGACCAGCGCCGGGGCGAGCCGCTCGTACAGATCGGCGGACGAGGCCAGATCCGGGGCGAGGGCCGCGATGACCACATGGTCGGCGCCGGCGTCCAGATGGTCCTGGACCCGCTTGCCGATCGCGGCCTCATCGCCCCAGGCGAAGCACGCGTCGACGACCTCGTCCGAACCGCCGCCGGCCAGTGCCTCGTCCGGGTAGCCCAGCTCCCGCAGCACGCGTGCGTAGGGCGAGCCCGGAAGGCTGAGCAGCGGCATCTGCCGGGCGGTGGCGCGCGCCTTCCCGGGGTCGGTCTCCAGGATCGTGGTCAGCGTGACGACCAGGAGCTTGTCCGGGCCCAGCCGCTCCCTCGCCGCCCTGGTGTGCTCGACGGGCATCGCCGCGGGCAGCGCCCCGTCCGCCCGCTCGCGCGCGAGGCCCTGCATCTTCGGGCCGAGCGCCGCCAGCAGCCGGGGGAACGGAACCTCGGGCACCGGCGCTGCGGCGACCGCCGCGTCCATCCCGTCAAGGTACTCCCGCATCCGGGCCAGCGGGCTCGTCCACTTCTGACCGCTCCGCTCGACGGACGCGGCCATGCTGACGCCCACGCCGAGCGCGAGCCGGCCCGGATGGGCGTCGGCGAGGACCGACGCCGCGCCCTGCATGGCGGCGGGATGCCGCGCCCACAGGTTCGCCACCCCCGACCCGAGGACGATCCGCTCCGTCGCCCCGAGCAGCACGCCCAGCTGCGCGAAGACCTCGCGGCCCCCGATGGCCTCGTTCGTCCAGAGCGACCCGTAGCCCGCGTCCTCGATGCGCCGGGCCGCCCGCCGCCACTCCTCGGCGGGGGCGAGCGGCGTCATCAGCCCCGTGCCGACCCTGCCGAGCCGCTCCCGCATCAGCCGTACCGCCGTCATCGGTCCTCCTATAATCGGAACGTACAACCCGCTTAGGACGTTACCGGAACGACCGCCCCGCTTGTCAACGCACCGAAGGAGGACGGCGTGAGCACCCCGCCCAGGCGCGCCGACGCCCGCCGGAACCGCGAGCGCATCCTGCGGGCGGCGTTCGAGGCGTTCGCCGCCGAGGGCCACCTCGTCCCGCTCGACGACATCGCCCGCCGCGCCGGCGTGGGGGCCGGCACGGTGTACCGCAACTTCGCCACCAAGGAGGCCCTGTTCGCGGCCGTGGTCACCGACCGCGTCGAACAGATCGTGACCGAGGCGAAGGCGCTCGGGGACGCGGCGGAGCCGGGCGAGGCCTTCTATGGTTTCGTTACGGAGGTCGTCCAGCGGGCCATGTTCAACCACGCACTGAGCGAGGCGCTGGCGGCCGATATCGGCAGTTTCGACGCGTGCGGCATGGACGCCCAGTTCACCGCGGCCGTCGACGTCCTGCTGCGAAGGGCCCAGGCCGCCGGCGCCGTGCGCGCCGACGTCGACGTCCAGGACGTGCGCGCACTCATGACGGCCGCGATGTACATGGAGCGCCGGCACGGAGGCGACGGCCGCCTGGCGTCCCTCGCGTACGACGCGCTCCGCCCCGAAGTAACGAAACGAAACGAAACAAACTTCGCCCGCTGTGAACTCTGCGCGGCCCCCCTCACACCGGCTCCGACCGGCCGCCCCGCCCGCTTCTGCAGCGCCGCCTGCCGCCAGAAGGCCCACCGGCGCAAGCGGACCCCCCCGAAAACCAGTTGAGCCCCACCACCCCCTCGGGCACCCTGACCGGACCATGGGCACACGCGAAATCCGGGCCTGCCACGACCGCGACTCGATCACGGTGTACCAGGCGTACGCTCCCGGGATCGGCCTGCCCGCGGCCGAGCACGGCACCTTCCTCCCGCCCTTCTCCCGCCGGCGGATGACGTGGATCAAACCGTCGTTCCTGTGGCTCATGGCGCGCAGCGGCTGGGCGCGCAAACCGGGCCAGGAGACGATCCTCGCCGTCCGGATCAGCCGGACGGGCTGGGAGCAGGCCCTGAGCCTGGCCGTCCCGACGGACCCGGACCGCCGCGTCTTCCGCAGCTCCGACGAATGGCGCCGCCAGTTCGCGGGCGCCGCCGTCCACGTCCAGTGGGACCCCGAACGCTCACTCCGCGGCGAGAAACTCCAGACGCGCAGCATCCAGATCGGCCTGAGCCGCCACATCGTCGACCGCTACGTCGACGACTGGATCCTCGGCATCGAGGACCGCACCCCGCTAGCCCGAAAGATTCACGACCTCCTCAAAGCGGGCCGTACCGCCCAGGCGAAGGCCCTCCTCCCCAGAGAACGCCCGTACCCCGTCCCCCCACCCCTGGCCACCCGCCTGGGAATGCCCTAGAACCCCCGTCTGGGCCCCGATGTTCGCGCCGCCGTCATCACCGTCACCGGGAGGATCAAGACCAGATCCGCTGAAGCGTCCACGGGGCCGTGCCGCTCGGCCTGAGCACCTCGGCGATGGCGAGCCCGTCAGGCGTGGTGACCTGGAGGCGGTAGTACCTCGCCTGACCGGGCGCCTGCCACTCCTCCAAGACCCGGCGCACCCGGTAACGCCCTCGCCGCCCGGTAATGCAGGCCGGACGGCCGGTGGACGTGATCTCCGCGGAAACAGGTTCATCAATCAGCACGAGACACCACGCTACCCGAACAAGTGTTCGAGCGAGGCCCGCGACACGCGACCGCCGACCGGATACCACCCACCAGCACACGCCAGACCGCCCGGATCCTCCACACCCAGCACGGCAACGTTCACAAAGAAACCACGGACGACGCTTCGGGCCCCTAGCCGGAGTTACCCCCGAACCGTGCAGACCGGACTGAACTGCCCGCACAACGAGGCACCGTCACCGCGCACTTCTACGGGTGTTTGCTGGTTTGTCAGGGCGTCATTCGGGTTCGTGGGGCAGATCAGTTCACAGCCGACTCGCCGCGTGGACGTCGCGTTAGGGTCTGGCCGTACGGTTGGTGAACCTGTGCGGCGACGTTTCTCACGCGAGACGACCTGGCCGTGGACGAGATCCTGACCGAGGCGGCCGCAGTGCTGCCCGGTCCCGAGGTGCCCTGGCGCTCGGCCGTCAAGGAGACCGTCGGCCGCTTCCCGGCCGGGGCGTCAGATCTGGAGGCGCAGGACCAGCCGATCGTTGAAGGTGCCTCGCTCGGCCGCCTTGGCGGAACGGTGCCGTTCCAAGTCCGCAGGCGTGATTCCGTGGGTTGCGGCGAGAGCGTGGACGACCTCCAGAACGTCGGCGAGTTCGTCCGGGTCGCCGCTCGCGATGTACTCGCCGACTTCCTCTAGGAGCTTGGCGCGCAGCCACGCGACGTGTTCTCCCGCGGCGGCGACACGGGTCTCCGGCTCGCCGCCGGACGCTTGGATGATCTCGGGTATCCGGTCTCGGACCAGCTTCTCGGCGGCGCCTCCCTCCTTGACCGAATGGACCATCGCGCCGTGCCGCCGATCCAGCGACTGGATCCATTTGACGGCGACGGCAGCGGTCTGCACCAGCTCGGTCCGAAGGGCGACCGGGTCCGATTCGGCGAGGGCTTCGAAGAACTCCTCGGCCAGGATGTGCCGCCAGGTCAGTTCCCCGCGCGTCCATGCGGCGGCACATTCGCGCTTCGCCTGCTCCGCCTCGTCGCTGAACCCGGGGCCACTGCCATCAGGGAACTCTTGGACTCCCCACATGCGGTCCTGGGCGTGGCGTTCGCTTCTGACATCGGCCAGCACGCTCTCCAGCGCCCCCGGCGCCTCAACATCGTCCATGCCTGATGACGTTAGCCATCCACGCCCCCATGCCTTATCCGTCCGACTCCCCGGTTTCGGATTTCGTGGTGGTGCTGGGGTTTTCCGCGGGTGGTCAGCCTGGTGTGGTCGTGCGGTCCGGCTCACAGGTGACGAGTTCGTGCAGGACGGGAGGGAGATCGTCCCAGAGCCATTCGTTGAGCGTGCCCGGGAACCCGCTGGGCGGCCGGACGCTCAGGCGGTCGGGGGCGACTTCGGCCAGCTGCACCGCGATGGGGCCGTCGTCCCACATGGGGTCTTGATTGCCCCAGAAAGCGGAGAAGTCGGCGCTCGTCAGCAGGAGTTCACTCGGCAGCGTGTGTTCGCCGGGGTGCCGCCCCAGGGGGAGCAGCCGTTGCGCGGTCGTGCGGAGGAGATTGAGCGCGGCCAGGTCGTGTGGGCACGCCACTTCCGTGATCTCCAGTTCGGGGATGCCGAAGCGGCGCAGCCCGCAGGTCTGAAGCGTGACGCAGGCGCAGCCGTCGATGTCGTCCTCGTCGGCGGTGCAGCGGCCGGAGTTCCGGTAGGGCGGCAGGCCGGTGCCGAGCCATTCGTCGGCGAGGGCGAAGCCGTCCAAGCGACGGCGGGATGCCACGGGCAGTGTCCGGCCGGTGGCGAGGTCCACGAGCACTCCGCAGAGCGATTCCGCGATCGCGCAGGCCGTAGCCCGCGCGACGTGAGGCCCGGACGGCACGTCACCGACCGGTAGGACGGAGGTGACACCGATGTGCCGTGCGGCGTGGAGGAGCCTCTCCGCGTCGTCCTCGTCGTCGCCGACCACGTCGCTCAGGTCCCAGGGGGAGTCCTTGGCGGGATGACAGGCGATCATGAGGTGCGGCGTGCCGAGGCGCACCGCCGCCGCCGCGCCCAACGGGACCGGGAGATGCCGGCTGAGCGCGGACGCGATGTCGCCGGGGTCCCTGTCGGCCGCGATGACGAAGCCGGTGGTCGTCTCTTCGGGAACCGTGATGGTGACGCGCATTGCAGCCTCCTCGTGGCCTGGACCGGCGTTCGCTGTCCAGCTTCGAGGAGGCCGCCGCGCACCTTCACTAGAACGTCGTTCTGTGGATAGAGGATCGTCCGGCCGCCGAGGGCGGTCGGACGGACCGGGCGAGCCGCTAGCGGTCGGAGGGGGCCACGTAGTGGCGCTCGCCCGGGCCCACGTACACCTGGCGCGGACGTCCGATCTTGGTGGCCGGGTCGTTCATCATCTCGCGCCACTGCGCGATCCAGCCGGGCAGCCGGCCGAGCGCGAACAGGACGGTGAACGCGTTGGTCGGGAAGCCCATCGCCTTGTAGATGACGCCCGTGTAGAAGTCCACGTTCGGGTACAGCTTGCGCTCGATGAAGTAGTCGTCGCTGAGCGCGACCTCTTCGAGGCGCATGGCCAGGTCCAGGAGAGGGTCGGATTTGCCGAGCGCGTCCAGGACCTTGCCCGTGGCCTTCTTCACGACGGCGGCGCGCGGGTCGTAGTTGCGGTAGACGCGGTGGCCGAAGCCCATCAGCTTGACGCCGGGCTCCTTCTTCTTGACGCGCGCCACGAAGGACTCGATGTCGTCGCCGTCCTCGTGGATGCGCTCCAGCATTTCGAGGACGGCCTGGTTGGCGCCGCCGTGCAGCGGACCGAACAGCGCGTCCACGCCCGCCGACACCGACGAGAACAGGTTGGCCTGGCTGGAGCCCACCAGCCGCACGGTCGAGGTCGAGCAGTTCTGCTCGTGGTCGGCGTGCAGGACGAACAGCATGTCGAGGACGCGGGCGATCTCGGGGTCGACGTCGTAGTCCTGCGTGGGCAGGCCGAACATCATGCGGAGGAAGTTCTCCACGTAGCCGAGGGAGTTGTCCGGGTACAGCAGGGGCTGCCCGTTGGAGGTCTTGTAGGCGTACGCCGCGATGGTGGGCAGCTTGGCGATGAGCCGGACGCTCGACTGGTCGACCTGCTCGGGGTCGAACGGGTCGAGGCTGTCCTGGTAGAACGTCGACAGGGCGCTGACCGCGGAGGACAGCACGGCCATGGGGTGGGCCCGGCGCGGGAAGGCGGAGAAGAACGCGCGGAACTTCTCGTCCAGCAGCGTATGGTTGCGCACCTTGTCGGTGAACACGTCGAGCTGGTCGGTCGTCGGGAGCTCGCCGTAGATCAGCAGGTAGGCGACCTCGAGGAAGGACGATTTCTCCGCCAGCTCCTCAATGGGGTAGCCCCGGTAGCGGAGGATGCCCGCCTCACCGTCGATGTAGGTGATCGCCGACGTGGTGGACGCGGTGTTGGTGAAGCCGGGATCGAGCGTGACGTGCCCCGTCTCTTTCATGAGGCTGCCTACGACCAGCCCTGACGGCCCTTCGGTCGCCTCGGCGACCTCCAGAGGCATCCGGCCGCTCGCGTGGTCGAGCTCGAAATCCGACATACTCGCTCACTCCCAACTGGGTCCACACCTGCGTAGACGTTCTTCTCTTCATCGTATCCACGTGATCACCAACGCTAATCCGGCCCGTCCCGGTTGACGGAAGCGAGGCTCGGGTGTTCCGGTGGAGTCATGACCGATCACGGGGCCGCGGAGCTCGTCGCGGGCACTCGCGCGGAGCTCGCGGCCGCGGCGCGCGCCAACCGCTTCGTCGACATGCTGGAGACGGGCGAGATGCCCCGGGAACGCCTGATCTGGCTGGCCGGGGAGGAGTATCGGATCGTTGGTAGCGATCGGCGGAGTTTCGCCCTGCTGGCAGCACGGTTTCCGGATTCGTCGTCCGGTGAGCTCTTCCTGGGGCTCGCCCAGGGCGAGGCGCAGGCCCTGGGCCTGCTCCGGCAGTTCGCCGCAGAACTCGGACAGAGTGAGAAGAATCTCATGGCGTACGAGC
Organism: Actinomadura sp. NAK00032; assembly: GCF_013364275.1. Classification (NCBI taxonomy): domain Bacteria; kingdom Bacillati; phylum Actinomycetota; class Actinomycetes; order Streptosporangiales; family Thermomonosporaceae; genus Actinomadura; species Actinomadura sp. NAK00032. The sequence goes on from NZ_CP054932.1 coordinate 3,873,702, forward strand.
CGAAACCTTGGGCGCAGGCATACCCGGCCTTTCTCGCGCAGAAGGCGGCGTTCGGGACGGCCAGCGAGGTCGCCTTGGCCATGCTGGCCAACCTCGAGGAGTGGGGCTCGTACTGTGCGCGCACTGCGCGGGCCCTCCAGACGCAGTACGGCTTTGCTGAGGACGCGGTCGGATTCTTTGACTTCTTCGCCGAGTCCCCGCCCGGCTTCGAAGAGCAGGCCCTGGATGTGATCGCGTCCGGGCTGGCGGCGGGTGACGACCCGGTCGAGGCCGCTCGCGCAGCCCGCCTCCTGCACGCCTACGAGACCGCCTTCTGGGACGTACTCGCGCAGGACTTGCCGTGACAGGGCGTCCAGCTACTCCTTGAGCGTGGGCAACTCGGCGGTGATGTCGACCAGGGTCCGCTCCTGCACGCCGATGAGCTGTTCGACGTCCACGGGCGGCCACTCCTCGCCGTAGTGCGCGTCCAGCAGCGTGGACAAGGCGACGAGGATCTGCTCCGGTGTGGGACGCTCCCCGGCGTCCTTGCCCAGGCAGCGGCTCACGAGCCCGAGCATGGGCGCGGGCAGGCGGGTGAGGTCCGGTTCGCCGTACACGATGCGCCCGCGGACCTTGTGGCCGGTGCCGAACGGTGCGGCTCCCGTGGCCGCGAAGACGAGCGTCGAGCCAAGGGAGAACACGTCGCTCTCCGGGTGGACCGGGTCGCCGAGGGCCTGCTCAGGTGACATATAGGCGGGTGTCCCGAGGATCTCGGTACGCGACAGGGGCAGCGCGTCCAGCGGCCTCGCGATACCGAAGTCGATGACCCTCGGCCCATCGGACGCCAGCAGGACGTTCGATGGCTTCAAGTCCCGGTGCACGATGCCCGCTCGGTGGATCGCGATCAGCGCCTCGGCGAGCCCCGCCCCCAGCCGGCACGCCGCCCGCTCGCGAAGCGGACCCTTCTCCCGGACGACCCTGGCCAGGCTCACACCGCGGATGTACTGGGTCGCCAGCCACGGCCGGTCCGCGTCAGGGTCGGCGTCGACGACGGGCGCCGTGTAGAAGCCGCTGACCGACCGCGCGGACGTCACCTCACGGCGGAACCGCTCCCGCCACCGCGGATCGTCCAGCAACTCCGGGCGGATCACCTTCACGGCGACGAGTCGCCTGCTGGGCGACGCGCCGAGGAACACCTCGCCCATCCCACCGGCACCGAGCCGGGCGACCACGCGGTACGGGCCGATCACATCTGGAAGTTCTGACTGCATGGACAAGGGGAGGATCCGATCATGGTGGGCCGCGCTCAATCGTGCCATGGGCGGACGCTCGTCCGGCAGTGCGAGGCGTTCAGGTCCAGGGCAGCGCGCTGCGTTCGGCCCAGTAGCGCTCCGGGGAGACGCGTAGTTCCGCCAACGCCCGCAGCTCCTCTTCACCAAGGGACAGCTCCGACGCCGCCAGGTTCGACTCCAGTTGGGCTGGGCTGACCGCGCCGATCAGGACCGTGCCGGCCCAAGGCCGGCTGAGTGCCGCCGCCAACGCGACCGCGTCCGGCTGCACGTCGTTCTCGGACGCGATGGCCAGCATGGCGCCGGGCGGCTGGACGGCGAGCCTCCCATTGGCCAGCACCTCTTTGAGCAAGACATGCAGCCCTGCGTCATGCGCGTCGCGCAGAGCGTCCTCGGCCGAAGTCTCCAGGACGTTCCAGGTCGACTGGACGGAAGTGAAGAGCCTCTGGCCGGAGACGTTCAGCGCCATCGCACGGCGGATCGTGTCGGCCTGCCCAGGGCCCGAGGTGGAGAAACCGACGCGGACGCCCTCGGCGCTGAGCTCAGCCAGGGCCTCCTGTAGGCGGATGTCCTGGAACAGTGGGCTCCCCTCCGTCAGAGAGTGGACCTGGTAGACCGAAAGGTGCCCGTCCAGCAGTTCGCGAGTCTCCCTGTACTGAGCGCGATAGCGGCCGAGAGAGTGCTCCTTGACCTCGTGCACCGCAGCATCGGTCTTCCACCCGCCGACGTAGGTGTAACCCCACTTGCTGGACACGGTCACGTCTTCAGGTTCGCGTGCGCTGAGCCAGCCTCCGAGGAACTCCTCCGCCCTCCCGTACGAGCGTGCCGTGTCCACCCATCGGATACCGGCCGCGTAGGCGTCATCGAGGACGTCCCAGGTCGCTTCGCGCATCAGGTCCACGCTCCGCTCCGGCGGCAGTTCGCCGGCCCGGCCCACGTTGATGTAAGCGGGCCGCCCCAAGGCCGCGAGCCCGATTCCCAAGCGCTCCATGGATCAAGCCTCGCATGCCGCGCTCTCTCTTGAAGACCGGGTCGATTGTCCGAGTTATCCGATAAATCCGCCTCGTGCTCAGGGGTTGTCCACAGAATCGCGTTCCGTGGCTCTCGGAAGTTCGCGTCCGCGAGGCTGAGTGGCGTCAAGTCGAACCCGCGACGAAAGGCACGGCAATGGCTGCGCAGATCGACCGCACACAGTACGGCGCCCACCAGTTCGCCGGTCGCCTGGGGCTCACTCGGTGGCAGTTGCGCGTGGGCCTGGAGCACGGCGTCCTGCCCGCCCCGGATCTGGACGGCGGCCGGTGGTCCGCCGACCTGGCCGAGAAGGCCGGGGAGGCCGGCAAGGAGGTGATCGCCAGGTTCGGCGACGAACCGCCGGTCGGCTCCTCCCGTGCGGCGGCCCGCCTGGCCGCCCGGGTGAGCCTCGACGTGGAACGGCGGGACATCGAGGTCCTGGTCGCCCAGGGCGCCCTCAACGTCGTCAGCACCTTCCGCGGGTATCCGGTGTACCTCATGCGCGACCTCGACCGGCTCGACCCGGAGACCGTCCGCGCCGTCGTCTCGACGAGGAAGGGTCCCCTCATGGACTCCGTCGACGCGGGCGGCGCGATGGCGATTCTCGGCTGGCCCCGCCGGACGTTCGACCGCGTCGCGAGCGAACGCGACCTCACGACGGACCGGCTCGGCCGGTACGCCCTCTCCGACATCCAGGCACTGAGGACGGACGACGGCCTGGCACGCGAGATCGCCGAGGAGAAACGGCACCTGACCCTCGTCAAGAAGCGAGAGTCCGAGGCCCATGTCGAGGACGTCGTCCGCGGCTGGATGCTGCGCTGCTTCGCCTACGTGGACGGCGACGCCGACCAGCCGCCCGACATCGCCCTCCTGAGCCGGGCCCTGCGAAGCCTCGGCACGCTCAGAGCCGAACTGGCAACCCACGAACGAGCCGCCTCCTGACACCTGCCGCGCCTGCCCGAATGAAGGAAGTGCCCTTGGGCACCCAAAGAACCCTGCCCGCCGCACGTCACCCGCGTCCGGCAGCCGGTCCAAACGATGGGACAGGCCCTGTCGCTCGCCCTGGTGGGGGCGCGGCGCAATGGAGGGCACCTTCACATGTGGAACACCCGTCCCCCCGGGGCCTGAGCAGCTCGAGGTACCAGGCTCGGATCGCCCGTTCGACGGTGTGCTTGTGGGGCGTTGGTGGGTGCGGGTGCAGGCTGGGAGCGTCGGCGGCGGCCTGAGGTGGGTGCGCTTGATGGGTATTGGTGTGGTGGGGCTGGGGTGGTCATGGTTAGGAGCGGCGGGGGGAGGAGCGGCGTTTGGAGGAGGGCTTTTCGAGCTTCTTGTGGCGTGCCAGGGCGGCGAGGAGGCGGTCGCGCGCCTCGGTGCGGGAGAGCGCCGGAACGTGGTTGGGCAGGCCGGAGACCAGGCTGGACGGGGCGGTGACCAGGCCGGTGTCGTCGATCGTCGCCCGGTCGCCCGTCCAGGGGCCGAGGAGGATCGCGGAGGCGCCGCCGGGGTGCCGGGTGAGGAGCGCCTGGATCCGGTCGGGCTCCTGGGTGCAGTCGGCCACCAGGAGGAGCCGGCGCGCCTGCGTCACGCCGTTGCTCTCGCGGATGGCGAGTTCGGTCTCCAGGTAGGCGAGGGCGGCGTCGAGGTTGCCCGGGATGAAGAGGCCGGCCGTGTCGTCGTCGAGCAGTTCGTCTTCGGCCAGCCCGAAAAGGGTGGTCGCGTCGGGACGCGGAATCACGACCAGGGAGTCGTCGCCGTGCTCGTCGAGGGCGGCCAGAGCGAGGACTCGCGCGGTGGAGACCGCGCCCGGGCCGCTCAACCCCGTGGCCGGGGCGGCGAACGGGTCGATGGCGGGGCGGTAGTCGAAGCAGGCGTGAAGCGGCTCCTCCTCGGGGAGGCCGAGGGCGGGCATGCCCGCGGCGGCGACGGCGTAGAGCCGGTGCCGGAAGGGGTAGCAGATCGCGGCCGCGGCGGGGATGAGCAGGCTCAGCAGCAGTACGGGCTGCAGGGAGGGGGGACGCGAGTCCATCTCGTCCGCCTGCCCACGCGTGCGTGTCGGCTTGGGGGCGGAGACCGCGGGAGGAGGAGGGAACTTCCGGTCAGGGGCGGGGGATTCACTGCGCGGGGGATTCGGAGGGGTGCTGCGGGGGCTCGGCTTCTCGAGCGGTACGGGGGAGGGCGGCTTGGACTCGGGCTCGGGCTTCCAGGAGCGCCGGTCCGCCCAGCGGGGGAGGTCCCGGCCGCGGCCCGGACCTCTGCGAGACCTCTTCTCGTACATCGACCGCCATGCCTCCTTGCACTTTTTCCAGTCGCCCATGCTCACGGTGTGACGGCAGATCGGCGGCACGGATCTGCGCGCCCCGGGTTCGGGATGCGCGGCGGCCTCCGAAGACGCGGTGGCTCCGATGGAGATCGCGCCGGCCATCGCGGTACAGCCCAGCACGCCGCAGGTGCAGCGAAGCCAGTCGCCGAGCAGGACGGCCAGCCTGGGATGGGCCAGAAAGCGGTTCATCTTCGCCCCGGGGGATCGCGTCGGTCACCGTGAGAATGCCGATCGTAGTCAATTTGGCTACGGAGCGTTGAACATTGCTCACACTCGACTGAACGATCCTTGGTAACGGGATGGTGGAGGAAATGCGCGTTATGTCCTGGATGTAAGTGAGAGAGGCGATGTGGCCGAGAGGACGTGGCGGCGCGCCGTAAATGGCGGGAACCCTCGGTGGTTCGGCCTGCTGGGCGCCTTTTCTGGCCGTGGGGCGGGACTTCGCGGGGATGGGTTCGCAGATGATGTGCCAGAGGTCGACTCTTCCGGAAGGCGGCGAGCTGGTATTCATGGGTGACCGCGCGGTGTTATAAGTCTCACTCGGTGTTATCGGGTCACGGAATGCGCACACGGAATGATCTTTGGCGGATTGTCCCTCGTGGGTGATTTGCCCTTCGGGGGCACGTGTCTGATAGGTGCGGTTCGTGAGTTGTCTGTACCGGCCGGATGACCAGGGCATATGCCCTGCCCAGGGTGGTCGGTGGTGTGGCATGGCGGCAGGGTGGAATCGTGAGCGCAGGCTCGGTGGCGGACGGGTGCGAGCAGAAGGCGGATGTCGGTGTGGGCCGTGATTTCGCCTCCCGAGGCGCGCCGCCCATCCTCTGTGAGTTGCGTGGTGAGTGCCGGTTCGGCCTCCTCCTGGGGTGCACCTGGAAGCCGATGCGTGGGACGACGGGGCGGCCGCGCGCCGTTGCCCACCGCACCGGCCCGCACCGGCCCGCACCGGCCCGCACCGGCCCGCACCGGCCCGCACCGGCCCGCACCGGCCCGCACCGGCCCGCACCGGCCCGCACCGGTGTGGTGAGCGCGGTTGCGGACAGGGTGTGCGTCCACGCATTCACTGCCGCACGTCACCGCCGTGCGACGGGCTCACGGCCGTACGACGGGCTCACTGCGACGGGGTGGGCTCATTGTGGTGGGGCGGGCTTGCCACTGCATGACGGGCTCAGCGATGCATGGCGGGCTTGCCCTCAAGGCCGGTTGGGCCCCGGAGCGGCGCTCGCTGAGCCTCCTGCCTGTTGAGCGTGGTGAGGGTGTTGGACGGTCTTGGCGCCGGGCGCGGCCGGCGCCGTCGTTGGACTGCTCCGTCGTGGCGACCCGCGCGCCGCCAGATACCGCTGGGGGGATGTCAGGCGGCTTGTGGGGGGTCTGCGGGGGACTTCAGGATGTCGTACATGCCCATGGGAAGGGTGTCGCCCCAGAGCCAGTCGTTGATCGTGCCGTCGAAGTCGGCGGGCGGGGCGACGGTGAGGAGGCGTGCGGTCAGCGGGGCGAGGGTGAGCTGGAACGGGCTCGGCGGGGTGAGCGGGACGCGGCGGGTGGTTCCCCAGAAGTCGTTGAAGTCGCGCTGGGTGAGGTCGAGCGCGGCGGGGATCGTGCGGTCGCGTCCGGCGGGGCCGGTGGCGAGCCAGGACCAGTGGTCGGTCAGGAGGCGGCGCGCCGCGGTGCGCAGGACGTTCAGGGCGGCCAGGTCGTGCGGGCAGGCGACGTCGGTGATCTGGAGTTCGGGGAGGCCGAAGCGGCGGAGGCCGCGGGTGCGCAGGCGGACGCAGGCGCACCCGTTGACGCCCTCGGGGTCCAGGTCGGGGTCGGCGGCCGTGCAGCGGCCGTTGGCGCGGAACGGCGGGAGGGCGTCGCCCAGCCAGCGGTCGGCGAGGACGAAGCGCGTGCGTTCGGCGTTGGGCGGGGCGAGGACGTGGCCGGTGACGAGATCGGCGGGGACGCCTCCGGTGGCCCTGGCGATGGCGTACGCGGCGGCGCGGGCCACCTGGGCGCTGCGGGGCTGGTCGGTGATCGGCGCGTAGGCGGTGATGACGGCGAACTCGGAGGCGTCGCGGAAGGCGTGAGCGGCCGGCCGGTCCTCCGGGACGGCCGCGCGGATCTCGCCCGGGTCCCAGCGGAGGGTGGCGGAGCCCTCCCGGGTGAGCCGCAGCTGCGGCGAGCCGAGCCGGCCGGCGATGTGGGCGTGGAAGGGGCCGGCCGCCGCTTCGCGGAGAAGGCCCGGGAGATCGGGCGGGATGCCGTCGGTGGCGACGGCGAACCGCGAGGTCGTGGTGGCGGGGACCGGGAACGTGATCGTGGCCATCGGGCCGCTCCTTCCGGGAGGGGACATCGCCAGCTTGCGCGCCCGCCCCGGGAAGGAGCACCAGAATCCGGTTCTGGGGATAACTCCGCGGTCAGCGCGGCCGGATCGCGCCGGGGGTGGTGCCGAAGCGCTCGCGGAACACGCGGGTGAAGTGGGCCTGACTGGCGAAACCGTGGCGGTGCGCGATCTCCGCGACGGTCGCCGCGGACGATGCCGGGTCTGCCAGGTCCGCCTTGGCCTTCGCCAGCCGACGGTCCATGACGTAGCGGACCGGTGTGAGGCCCTCCGGTTCGAAGACGCGGCTGAGGTGGCGGACGGAGATGCCCAGAGCGGACGCGACGCGCCGGGTGCTCAGCCCGGGATCGTGGAGATGCCGGTCGATGTAGTCCTTGGCCACAAGGAGGTGGAGTAGGCGGGTGGGGGACGCGGGGCGGTCACCGGCGTGCTCAGCGGTGAGCAGGCCGAGGAGTTCGAGGGCCAGGTCGTCGGCGTGGCCGGGCCCCTTGCCCGTCGTCAGGCCCAGGAGAAGCGACCGCAGTGTGCGGGAGGCGGGGGAGGGGCGCGATGCGTTGAGAGCGATCGGAGCGGGCAGAGCCGGCGCGCGGAAGTGCTCCGCGAACACCTCGCGCGGGACGTCCAGGAGGAGTTTCCGCATCGGGGTGGAGAAACCGAACAGGTACGGACGGGCCGTGTCGTAGAGGACGATGTCTCCCCGCGCCGACCGTCAGGCAACCGCCGGAGTGGAAGAAGACGGCCTCGCCCTTGAGGACGAGGCTCGCGAACACCGAGTCCTTGGGGAAGTCGCGGCAGATGCCGGGCGTCCGTTCGATGACGTGCTCGTTCCCCCGGATGTCGGCCAGGCGCAGCCCGCCGACGCGCAGGTTCGTCTGCCGGGCGAGCAGGCCGCCCTCGGCGTAGGACGAGCAGGTGAGCCCGACCAGCGCACGCGCGTTGTACTGCTCCCAGTAGGAGACCCGGTCGCCCGGCGGGACGTCCTCGGTCGATACGCGCGACTCCAGTACGGAAGCGGCCATCCCGACCTCCCTCGCAGGTGGGAGGTCGAGTCTAGCCAGCGTCCCTTAGCGGAAGAGTGAGTCGACGTAGTCGGAGCCAAGGCCGACCTTGTCGTAGTGCTCGCGGCACATCGCGATGTAGTCGTGGACGTCGAAGTAGCCTTCCGTGTCACCGTTCTCGTCGAGCCAGATGAGCGGGCCCTTCACGATGAACATCGTCTTCATCGGCTCGCCGCTCTCGTAGGCGACGAGCGTGTGGCCTTCGCCTGGGGCCTCGTAGATGAAGTCACCGGCCGTCGCCGTCCACGGGCGTTCGAGGTAGCCCCACTTGCCGGAGATGGTGTACGCGAACACCTCGTGCGGGTGGTAGTGCCTGTTCACCAGGCCGGCGCTGGTGGCGCGCAGGATGTCCGCCCAGGAGTTGTCCTTGACGTTGATCCAGAGCGGGCGCGAGCCGACGGTCTCGGTGAACGGCACGTAGTAGCGGTCGTCGTCGGTGGCGACCTTCGGCAGGTACACCTCGGGCAGGGCGTCCGGCTTCTGGGAGTTCTGGATCGGCTTCAGGCTCTTCCAGAACTCGGTGGTCGCGTCCTCCGGCATGGCTTCCTCCAGTTGCGTCGGTCCGTTGGTCGGCAGTGAACCGCGCAGGTCCGGCCGTGTCTTCCCGCTGCCGGACGTCCGGCGTTGCCTGGCCGGGACACCGGCGATTCACCGGACGGCCCGCCGCGACGTTCGGTAAAATCCTCGTCACCCGCAGTTAAGATCATCAAGAGGTGACGACATGTGCCGGCTTTTCGGGATGAGTACGGGAGGCCCCCGCGTCAGGGCGGCGCACTGGCTGCTGGACGCGCCGCGGAGCCTGCGCGCCCAGAGCCACCGCATGCAGCACGGCGCGGGCCTCGGCTGGTTCTCGCTGGGCGGCGAGCCCGTCCGCGACCGCGCGCCCGTGGCCGCGTTCGAGAACGCCGACTTCGACCTGCACGCGCGCAACGTCCCGTCCCACACGTTCGTGTCGCACGTGCGGGACGCGTCCGTGGGCGGGCTGACCGTGCGCAACTGCCACCCCTTCGTGATGAGCGACCGGCTGTTCGCCCACAACGGCGTGGTGAAGGGGCTGGACGTGCTCCGGACGTGGCTGACCGAGGTCGAGCACGCCCACGTCGCCGGGGAGACCGATTCGGAGCTGGTGTTCGCCTACCTGACGGCCGAGATCCGGCGCCGCGGCGACACGACGGCCGGGATCGTCGAGGCGGTGCGCCGGATCGGCGCGGAGCTGCCGGTGTTCGCGCTCAACCTGCTCGTCGCCGAGTCCGGCCGCCTGTGGGCGCTGCGCTACCCGGAGAGCAACGAGCTGTGGGTGCTCTCCCCCGGGCGAGGCGGGGTGAGCGAGCCCGGACGCCCCTCCGGCGGCCCCGGCCCGGCGGAGGGCGGCCCCGTGCCCGCCGTCGTCATCGCCAGTGAGCCGATGGACGACGATCCCGGCTGGCGGCTCCTGGAGCCCGGTGAGCTGCTGGTGGTCGACGGGCTCGCCGAGGAGTCGCTCTTCCCGTTCGCGCCGCCGCGGCATCCGCTGCGCCGCTCGGACCTGTCCGTCCGCGAGGCCGCCTCCCAGACCACCGCCGCCTCCCAGGCCGCCGCCTCCCCGACGGCCGCCGTGGCGCGGGTCCAGGGCGCGGAACCGCCCGTGCCGCGACTGGAGCGGGTTCCGGTCCGGGTGCCGCTGCAGGCGGTGATCGTGCGGAACGGGCGGCCGCCAGCGGTTCCGGACCCGTCTGTCTAGCTCCGACACGCCGTTCACCACGGATAAGACCAGCTTCGGCCGAATTCGCGGTGATTCGCGCGGCATCGACGGCGTAATCAGGGGGAATGTGTACGTTGGGGAGATCAACACTGCTGTGAGCTGCGGGGACGGGCCCCGCCGCCCAGCCTTGGAAACAGGAGGTCCCCGTGGCTCGAACACTGTCGAGGGGCACCCGTGTCACCGGTGCCGAACGCACGCAGCTCGCCGCCGAGCTCGCCCCGCGCTACGCGGCCGGTGAGAGCATCCGCGACCTGGCGGCCGAGACCGGCCGGTCGTACGGGTTCATCTACAACGTGCTGAAGGAGGCGGGAGTGCCGCTGCGCGGGCGCGGCGGCAACACCCGGCGCAAGAAGGCCTGACCCGCTCCCGAAGACCAGGAAAGACCAGGCAAGACAAGATAGGCCGAGAAGGAAAGAGCACATGGACGGACGTCCCCCTCGCCCCCCGGGGGGACCCCGTGCGCTAAGGACGGCGGAACGCCCCGGTGACCTCGGAGCGCCCGTTCAGGCTGGCGAGGTCCGCGGCGGCGCGCCCGGCCACCCAGCCCTCGTAGTTGGAGACGGAACCCGCCCGCCCTTGGGCGAGGTTCGGGAACATCGTGTCGACGGCCTGCTCGACGGCCCGGTCGCGCGCCGCCAGTACGGGAAGAAGATCCTTCCCGCCGGCGCCCGCGGCCGCCCGGTCCGCGGCCCCGTCGGCGGCCTCGCGGAGGCGCTCCCCGATGCGGGACGCGTACGCGTTGAGGAAGGCGTGCCGGAACGACCGCGTGCGTGAGCGTCCCCGCGCGTCGCGCCGCGGACCCGCGTGCACCATGGCGGACGTCGCCTGGACGAGCAGCGACGTGAACAGCATCTCCACCGCGGCCAGGTCGGCCGGGAAGCCCAGGACCGTGGAGAACCCCAGCTCCCGATGCCAGACCGCGCGGCAGCGGTTCGCGTCGGCCACGACCGTCAGCAGGACGGCCTTCGGCGCCTCGTAGGGGTTGTCCACCGCGATGCGACGCCCGGCGGGCCCGCCCATGTCGCCCGTCTCCGCGGCCAGCAGCACATGGTCGATGCTGTGCCGCGCGATGAGCTCCTGTGCGCGCGCGCTGAGCGCCTCGGCCTCCTCGGGGAACTCGGTCGACTCGGCCTTGGCGAGCAGGGCGCGGACCTTGCCGAGCATCCGCTGGTCGACGTCCCGCATCGGCTCCGACGGGGGCGCGCCCGTCCCGGAGGAGCCCGAGCCGGGCGGCGGTGCCAGGGGCGGGAGCTTCGGCAGCGTCTCCAGTAGGTGGACGAGCTCGATCGCCGTCGCGATGTAGTCGGCGCGTTCCACGCCTTCGCGGTCGCACCATTCGGCCGGGTGCGCGTCGTCGTCCGTCCACCAGACGGTGGCGTCGAGGGAGGCGAGCTGCTCGTGCCAGAGGGCGTCCACGGTGGTGGCGGAGTAGGCGCGCATCTCACCGGCGATCGCGTCCGCCGCGAGCCCCGCGTGCAGGGCGGTGCACCGGCGGGAGGCGAACCTGACCACGTCGGCGGGCTGCCAGCCCCGGTTCCACGCCGTGCTGACGCCCTGCCGCAGGCGGCCGGCCAGGTGGCGGTCGGCGCTGAGCGTCCACCGCGGTGTGCCGGGCCCGTGCTCCAGCTCGGCCACGAGGTCTTGGAAGGCCGCGCCGTCACCCCGCGCCAGCGCGGTGACCGCCTCGGTCACCAGAGCACCGGCGCCGGCGGCTTCGGCCGCCGAGTCCGAAACGGGCTCCGAGGACGACTCCGGCGATCCGGGACCACCCCGCCGCCACGACTTCCACACCGCCACTCCCACGGTCTGACTGCACGGGCACACAGCATCCTGCCATCCGCGCCGGCCCCGCTCGGCCGCCAGTGGGACGAATCGCGGCATTGAGCGGAGACCGGAGGCGGCCTGGAGCGTAGACGGCATGAGAGGGCCCCGGCCGCCGGGGCCGGGGCCGCCTCTTCCGGCTGGACGGCTACGGGCCGCCGTGCTTGTCGCCGCGCATCTCCTCCACCACGACGCTCTGGTACGCGCGGGAGGTGTCGGGCACGTAGCTGAGCCGTGCCAGGGCCTTGCCCTCGGGATCCCTGATCTCGAAGTGGTAGCCCCGGCCGGCGTCGCCGACGTGCGCCACGGCCTGGTCGTGCCGGAGGCGGCACATCGTGTCGACCTTCTCCAGCGCCACCTTCAGGCTCCCCGCGTCGCTGATGAGCCGGGCCGGCTCGCTCGTCTCCCAGATCTCGAACATTGATCGTGTCCTGTCGGCGGTCGGTCGGAAGGAACGGGCGGGGCATTCCAGACGTCGGAGACAGCTTGCGCCCCATTGGTGGATCTTTCAATCAGTTCAGGTATCGGATTGATCACCATTCGAAGTTGTCCGGGCTCACAGCGTCATGTCCGCATCTGGCGGCGGACCAGTGGTTCCCCGGGCGGCGTCCCGATCGATAAGGTCGGCGGCACGTTACCGAATGAGATTCGGAAGGGGTCGGGGTGGAGTACCGGGTCGTGTCCATCGTCCGAGACCACGCCCGCGAGCGGGGCACGGCGCCCGCCGTCACTGGGGACGGGCGGACCGTGAGCTACGCCGAACTCGACGAGCGCTCCAGCCGGGCCGCGCAGGCCCTGCGGGCGGCGGGGCTCGCCCCCGGGTCGCGGGCCGCCTACGTCGGCAAGAACGCGCCGGAGTTCTTCGACCTGCTGTTCGGCGCGGCGAAGATCGGCGCCGTGACGGTCCCCGTGAACTGGCGGCTGACCCCCGCCGAGATCGCGGCGATCGTCGCGGACGCGGGCGCGCCGGTGACCGTGCTGGACGCCGAGTTCGCGGACCTCGCGGACGCGCTGCCCGGCCGCGTCGTCCTGACCGGCGGCGAGCACGAGCGCTGGCTGGCCGGGCAGCCGGCCGACGACCCCGGGTTCACGGGCGAGCCGGACGACATCGTCGTGCAGCTCTACACCTCCGGCACGACCGGGGTTCCGAAGGGCGTCCAGCTCAGCAACGCCAACTTCGAGGTGGGCGAGCGGATGGCCCGCCGCTGGCGGCTGGACGGCTCGTCGGCGAGCCTCGTCCCGATGCCGCTGTTCCACATCGGCGGCTCGGGCTGGGCGCTGGCCGGGCTGTACGCGGGCTGCCGGCAGGTGCTCGTCCGCGACATCGACCCGGCCGCGCTGGTCGACACCTTCGAGCGGGAGCGGATCACGAACGCGTTCATCGTCCCGGCCGTCCTGCAGTTCATGTGCCAGGTGCCGGGTGCGGCGGGACGCGACTACTCGGCGCTGCGCGCGATCACCTACGGCGCGTCCCCGATCACCTCGGAGGTGCTGCGCCGCGCGCTCGACACGTTCAAGGCGCCGCTGTTCCAGCTCTACGGGATGACGGAGACGACCGGCGCGATCGTCCAGCTCGAACCCGAGGACCACGACCCCGAGGGCCCGCGCGCGCAGCTGATGCGCTCGGCCGGACGCCCCTACGACTGGGTCGAGGTGAAGATCGTCGAGCCGGGCGGGGACGCCGAGCGCGCGCCCGGCGAGGTCGGCGAGGTGCTGACGCGCTCCCCGCAGAACACCCCGGGATACTGGAACCGCCCGGAGGAGACGGCCCGGCTGCGGGCCGGGGACGGCTGGCTCCGCACGGGCGACGCCGGCTACCTCGACGCCGAGGGCTACCTGTTCCTCACCGACCGGATCAAGGACATGATCGTCACCGGCGCGGAGAACGTGTACCCGATCGAGGTCGAGGAGGTCCTCGCGGCCCATCCGGCGATCGCGGACGTGGCGGTCATCGGCGTCCCGGACGAGCGCTGGGGCGAGACCGTCAAGGCCGTCGTCGTGCTCGCGCCGGGCGCCGCGCTGACCGGGGACGAGGTGCTCGCCTACGCGCGCGAGCGGCTCGCGGGCTTCAAGCGCCCGCGCTCGGTCGACTTCGTGGACGCGCTGCCGCGCAACCCCAGCGGCAAGATCCTCAAGAAGGACCTCCGCGCGCCCTACTGGGACGGGCTGGGCCGCACGATCGCCTGAACGCCGCCCCGGCCCGCCCCGGCCCCCTGGCCCGCCTACGCCTCGACGGTGACGACAGTCTCCTTGGCGTCGGGCTCCAGGAAGCGTAGGAGCGCCTCCCCTTCCTTGGTCAGCGCCTTGACGGCCGCCTGGGGGAGGCGCTCGAAAGGCCGCATCGTCAGGGTGGCGACCTTTCGCTTGTATTCGGTGTCCCAGATGCCGCGAGCGAAGCCGTCCCAGAGGAAGACGGCGCGGACGCGCAGGTTCTTGGTGGTGAGCATGGGCCGGTCGGCGTCGGAGATGACGCGTCTGCGATCCGCGTGCGCCAGGACGAGGCTGTCGAACTCGGGCAGGAACCGCGCCGGTGCCGGCACGTCCTCTCCGGGACGCGGCGCGTCCGGCAGGTCGAACAGCTCCCGGCCCTTGTCGTCGGCGAAGATGCGGAGGCCGGGCCGCAGGCGCTCAAGGGCCGCACCGGCGGACGCCAGGCCCGACCACGTCTGGGCGTCGGCGGCGGAGGCCGGCCCGTAGGCCGCCAGGTACCGGAGCATCAACGCGTCGAGCGCCGTCTCCGCGGACGGCTCGGATCCCAGCCAGCCGCCCGCGAGTGTGAACTGCGCCGTACGCGGAAACCCCCATCTGTCCTGTGTGGGGACCATCACCAGCGGCACGCACAGCCGGACGGCGTAGCCGAGGGCGCGGTCGTTGACGTCCGGGAACTGCTCCTGGAGCAGCGCACGGACCTCGTTGAAGGTCCGAGGGCCGTCCGTGAGCAGCGCGCCCGCGGCGGGCACGACCTCGTCCAGATTCAGCCCCTTGGCGCGGTCGCCCAGGACGCGCAGGGCGCCGTCCAACATCGGCTGGAGGGTCGTACGGAACGCCGTGTAGTCGTCGCCTGTAACCAGATGCAGTGTGGCCCGCATCATGGTGGCCCGGACGAGCGCACGCTCGTGCAAGGCCGTATGGACATCGGACGCCTGGAAACCGTCCAGGCGCGACCACAACCCCAGGAACGGCGGCTTGGGCTCCTGCGCCTGCATGCCGCCCAGCCGCGCCACCGCCTCGGTGACCGGGACCGCCTCCCGTGCGAGCAGCATCTGCCGCGCCAGTGTCGCCCGGTTCAGGGCCCGGATGCTCAGTGTCTCCGTCACCCGTCCAGCATGCCGGGATCCCCGGGCCGCGCGCACCGGCCCCCGAACCCGCCCCCGCCGCCGCGCCCCGCCGCCCCGAACTCGATCACGGAACCGCTGGATTCGCCGCGCACTAGAGATATATCGTGACTTCGCGACATATCGCGAGTGGGAAGGATCGATGATGTCCGCGGAACAACGCGCGCAGGGCCGCCGGGTCCGGGAGCGGCTGCTCGACCTGATGTTCGTGCGCGGCCGGATCGAGGACGTCCGGCCCGCGCCCGGCCGCATGCGCTGGATCCGGGTCGGCGGCGTACCCGGCCTCGACTGGACGCCCGGCCAGCAGGTCCGGGTGCACGTGGCGGACATCACCTCCGCCCGGACCTGGGTCAGCGGGGCCGTCCGCAACGCGCTGCGCACCTACTCGGTGTGGGAGTACGACGCCTCCGCCGGCGTGCTGGAACTCTGTGTCATGGACCACGGCGAGGGCGGGCCGGGGGCGCGCTGGGCGCGGGCCGCGCGGCCGGGGCAGGAGGTCGTCTTCGGCCGGCCGGAAGGGGCCTTCGGCCTCCGCCCCGGCGCCGCCTTCCACCTGTTCGCCGGCGAGGAGACGGCGTCCGTCCCGTTCGGCGCCATGCTGCGGGCCACTCCGCCGGACGCGGCCGTCCACGGTGTGATCGAGGTCTCCGGGCCGGCGGACCGGCTGCCGCTGCCGCGCGCCGGCGAGCTGACCTGGCGCCATCGCGGGGGCGCCTCGGCCGCCTCCTCCGCGACGCTCGTGGCGGCCGTGCGG
Source organism: Actinomadura sp. NAK00032 (assembly GCF_013364275.1). Classification (NCBI taxonomy): domain Bacteria; kingdom Bacillati; phylum Actinomycetota; class Actinomycetes; order Streptosporangiales; family Thermomonosporaceae; genus Actinomadura; species Actinomadura sp. NAK00032. The sequence goes on from NZ_CP054932.1 coordinate 3,889,330, forward strand.
GACCTCGACCTCCCGGCCGAGCCGGGAATCGCCTACGTGGCCGGGGAGGCACGCACCGTGCAGGCGGTCAGCGCCCATCTCGTCGGCGACCGCGGCTGGCCCCGCGGATCCGTGCTGGTCAAGCCGTTCTGGACGCCCGGCAAGCGCGGGATGGAGTGACGCTGGAACGATCGACAGGGGCGGGGGTTACGGGGGGATATTTCTTGAAATGCACGTGCATCAGCCCTTGCACCTGCACGCCATCCCTAGCAGGATGATCCCGGACCCCCGCACGTGAACTCCCCGGAGATCGCGATGAACGCACACTTGAGCGACAGTGACCGACAGGCGCTGCGGCTGGCCCAGGATCTCCGCGAGGAGATGCGGGCCGCGCTTCCGCAGCTGCCGGCCGCCCCCTCGGTCTCCCCGTTCGTCGACCAGTCCGGGATGCCGAGCGTCCTGCTGAAGATGGACGCGGAGACCGCCCACGCGCTCATGGCCCTGCTGGCCGAGCGCCGTGCGGGGCAGCAGGGCCTGCCGGCGCCCGAACCGCGCCGAGCCGACGGCTCCCACGTACCGCCACCTCCGGCCCAGGCCGTCCCGGCGGCGCAGGGGCCCATCGTGGCGGCGGCCGGCCCCTACGGTGAGGGCGCTCACCAGGGTGCCCCCTACCCGGGCGCCGGGTATCCGCAGCCGGCGTACCCCGAGCCCGCCTATCCGGAGCCGGCGTACACGGAGACGGCGTACCCCGCACCCGCTTACCCGGAGCCCGTCTACACGGAGGGGCCGTTCGTCCCGCCGCAGCCGGGGGCTCCGGTCTTCACCGGCGGCACCGGGCCGACGCCGCTCGTGCCGACGGTCTACCCGACGCACTGATCCAGCCGGTCCCTCCGACGCCGCGGGCTCGCCCGCGGCGTTCGTCGTGTGCCCGGCCATGGCTCGACCAGGCCGGTGCCGTCGCGGACGCCCGGCCCCGCAGGCGTTCCAGGCCACCTCACTCAGGCTTTACCTGCGCTGGGGGGATGCTTGGAATGCCCGTTGCGGTGGGGGTGTTCTTTAGGGTGTCGCGGTGATGCTGTGGCAGTCGGCTACAGCGTTCTCCTCGGCCCTCTGCCCGGTCTCTGAGGCGGTGCGGCGCGCTCGCGCCGGCCGCGATCCGGGACCATAAAGATCGTTCTTTGCGGGGCGGACGCCTCGCAAGCCCGATGGCAAAGGGGCTCCGGTCCAGTTCCCGGGAAAACGATCTACCTGGGCAAAGGTAAAGAAAACGGCGGTTTGGCGAAAGTACGGTAATGCCGTATATAGTCAACCGCAGGTCAGGCCAAAGAACCCTTGACCTGGCCAATCGCATAGCCGTCGCCTCCCGCCCGCCAGGCGGGAATCCTCGCGCCGAACCGCGGTCGTCCCATGCACCGGCCGCGCGTACCCGGGATGTGCCCATGAGCCCCCGGCCCGGCGTTCCTTCCGTTTGATCCAAGCCCGTGTCCACGCATGCCCGAGAACGGTCGTGCGCATCTGAGCGCGGGCGCGGTCCACCATGCCCGTGGATCGTTCCAAGCGGGTCCTTCACCGCGGCGGCACCTCCCGAGTCCCGAGTCTCGGAGCCGCTTCCCCCTGCCCGGAAACGGGCGCGACGCCACCCGGCGGAGCGCCCCCCGGCGCGGAGCGGCAGCCCTGTACCCCGAACGAAGGAAATCAATGCAGCAGCGAGCGATCAACGTCGTCCTGACCGGCGTGACCGGCACCGCCCTCGCGGGCATGCTGGTGGCCGGCGTCGCAGCGGCCAGTGATGACTCCGCTCCGGACAAGCAGTTCCTGTCGCAGCAGGCCGTGGCCTCGCAGGAGCACAAGACCTCCCCGAAGAAGACCTTCGACAGCAGCGAGAAGGGCGAGGCCAAGGCCGGCTCCGAGGCCGGTTCCAAGGCCGCGGCCAAGCCGGACGCCAAGCGCGAGAAGACCGGCCCCAAGGCGCTGCTGAGCGGCAAGACCACCGCGTCCTACTTCTGGGACGACGGGTCGGGCGTCAACGGCGACACCGGCGCCCCGGCCGGCGGCAAGCCGATGCAGAAGGGCCTGTTCGCCAGCCCGAGCTGGCCCATGCACACCAAGGTCAAGGTCACCTACAAGGACCGCAGCGTCACCGGCTTCGTCGGCGACCGCGGGCCGGGCAAGCCCTCGCACCGGGGCGTCATGCTCGACCTCGACACCTACACCTTCCGCTACCTGCTGGACGGCGAGAAGCCCAAGAGCAAGTACAACGCCGGCACGGGTGAAGGCCACCTGAAGGGCGTCAAGTGGGAGGTCCTCTCCTGGGGCGACGGTGCCGGCAAGAAGGGCGCCCCCCGGCCTTTCGGCTCCTGACCCGAAGGCATTGAAACCGCTTCGCGGTAATGCGTGAAGCGGCTCACACAAGGAAAAGGCCGCGGCCGGGTCGTGAGCCCGCTCACTTCCGTTCGTCCGGCCGCACATAGACCCGGCACAGGGCTGCCGGTGCATGGAGGACGGGGATTCCCCGGTATCGCGAGATCACCGGGGAATCCCCGTTTTCAGCTCTCCGGGGCCCTCCCGCGCCAGCTCCCTCGACAGCGCCCGCGCCGCGGTGCGGACGGCCGGCGCGAGCCGGTCCAGGTCCAGCCGGCACACGTGCCCGGTGATCGAGATCGCGGCGATGGCGCGCCGCCGCCGGTCGAGGATCGGCGCCGCCACTGCGGACACCCCGGCCTCGGACTCCTCGCGGTTGACGGCGTAGCCGCGGTCGGCGGTCCGCGCCAGCTCGCGCCGCAGCAGCCCCGGCATGACGATCGTGTGCGGGGTGTGCCGGGCGAGGCCGGCCGCCAGGACGTCGTCCAGCCGCTCCGGCCGCCCGAGCGCGAGGAACAGCTTCCCGGTCGCCGTGCAGTACGCGGGCAGGCGGCCGCCCACCCGCGACACGATCGGCATCGACCGCCGCCCGCTGACCTTCTCCAGGAACAGCGTGTCCGTCCCGTCCAGGACGGCCAGGTGGATGTTCTCGTGCGTCGCCTCGTACAGGTCCTCCAGGTAGGGCAGCGCCGCCTCGCGCAGGCCCCGCGGCCGGGGCGCGCGCTGGCCCAGCACGAACAGCCGCATGCTCAGCCGGTAGCCGGCGTCCGTCCGCTCGACGCCGCCCCAGCGCACCAGCTCGCCGAGCAGGCGGTGCGCGGTCGGCTTCGGCAGCCCGGTGCGGGCGGCGAGCTCGGTGAGGGTCAGCTCGGTGTCGGCGGAGCCGAAGGCGTCCAGCAGGCTGAGCCCGCGCGCCATCACCGACCTCGGCGGCTCCCCGCCCGCGGCACGACCGTCCATGTCCCGATGGTGTCCGCCCCCGCCCCGGTCGGCAAGGGCCGGCGGCGGGGTCACGGCCCCCGTCACCGGCCCGCCCCGCGCGCCGCCCGGCGATCCGCGGCGTGCCCGGTGATGGGGGCCTCGATGAGCAGGGGCGCGGCCAGGTCCTTGACGCCGGCGACCGCGTCCCGCAGCTCGTCCGCGGAACCGGCGCGCACCGCGCCGATGCCGAACGCCCCGGCCGCGCTCCGCCAGTCGATCGCCGGGGGACCGAGGTCCATCCCGACGTAGCGGCCGTGCCGCGCGGACGGCCCGCCGCCTTCGTCCAGGGTGTCCTTGAGCGTCCGGTACTCCCCGTTGTTCATCACCACGAACGCGACCGGGACCTCGTACCGGGCCGCGCTCCACAGGCCCTGGACGCCGAACATGGCGCACCCGTCGCCGAGCACCGCGACGACCGGGCGGTCCGGGTCGGCCATCCGGGTGCCGATCGCCGCGCCGATGCCCCAGCCGAGACCGCCGCCGACCGTGTGGACGTACGAGCCGGGCAGGTCCTGCCGCAGCACGGCCCGCAGCAGCAGGCCGGCGGTGATCGCCTCCTCGACCACCACCGCCCCGTCCGGCAGGCCCGCCGCGACGGCGTGCGCGGCGGCCCGCGGATCGAGCGGGGCGGGCCCGTAGGCGGCCCGCGCGGCCGCCTCAGTCGCTTTGCGCGCGCGGGCGTGCGCGGCCCCGAGCCGCTCGGCCCGCTCCCGCGCCGCCGGAATGCGCCCGTCCAGATGCTCGGCCAGCGCCCGCAGCGTCCCGGCCAGGTCTCCGGTCAGCCCGTGCCGGACGGCGAAGTTGCGCCCGATCTCGGCGGGGTCCTCGTCCACCTGCACGACCGCCAGCCCGTCCGGGACGGCGGGGCCGGGCGTGTAGTGGTGCGGCATGAACGCGTGGCAGCCCGCGATGAGCGCCGCGTCATGCCCGGCGAGCACCTCCCGGACGGCCGCGTTGCGCGGCGCGAGCATCCCCGCGTACAGCGGATGCCCGGTGGGGAAGTCGATCCCGTCGTTCATCGGCTGGTGGTGGACGGCCGCGCCGAGCCGCTCGGCCACCGCCACCAGCTCCGCGACCGCACCCGCCCGCCCGACGCCGTCGCCGGCGATCACCACGGGCCGGTCCGCGTTCGCCAGCAGCGCCGCCGCCTCCCCGGCGTCGGCCGGGCCGGGGCCCGTCACCGGGGACCGGGCCGGCACCGCGACGCCGGCGTCCTCGGCGAGCAGGTCCATGGGCACCGACACCAGCACCGGGCCCGCCGGGGGACGCGCCGCCAGCGCGAACGCGCGGCGCAGCACGATCGGCAGGTCGCGGGCGTGCTGCACCTCGACCGCCCGCTTCACCGCCGCCGACGCGAGCCCGACCAGGTCGCCCGACAGCATCGGGTCCTGGACGAGGTGCCGCCGGTCCTGCTGGCCCGCCACGACCACCATCGGCGTCCGGGAGCGCAGCGCGTTCAGCATCCCGATCAGCCCGTTGGCCACGCCCGCCGCCACGTGCAGGCTGACCAGGGACGTCCGCCGGGACGCGCGCGCGTGCCCGTCCGCCATCGCCACCACCGACGCCTCCTGCAGGCCCAGCACGTAGTGCAGGCCCGGAGCCTCCGCCAGCGCGTCCATGAGGGGGAGCTCGGTCGTGCCGGGGTTGCCGAAGATCCGCGTCACGCCCTCGTCGCGGGCGATCTCCAGCAGCGCCTCGATCGGCCTCATGTCCCGCCCTTCGCTTCGACGTCCAGAGGTTCGGGGGTTCGGAGGTTCAGTGCATGGCGGACCCGCCGTCGACGTTGATCGTCTGCCCGGTGAGGAAGCCGCTGCCCTCGCCGCACACGTACAGCAGCGTGGACACGAGGTCCCCGGGCTCGGCCACGGCCCGGACGACCTGCAGGTCGCGGACCCGCTCGAACCCGCCGTCGGCGCCGGTCGTACGGGCGGCGGTCGCCGTCCGGGTGAGGCCGGGCGCGATCGCGTTCACCGTGATCCCGTGGGCGCCGACCGCGCTCGCCAGCGCCCGGGTGAACCCGACGAGCCCGGCCTTGGACGTGGTGTAGGCGACCAGGTCGGGCGGGCCGAGGAACACCACGGCCGACGCGATGTTCACGATCCGCCCCCAGCCGGCGGCCTTCAGGTGGGGGAGCGCGGCGCGGGCCACCAGGAACGGGCCGTCCAGGTTCACCCGCATGATCCGGCGCCAGTCCTCCAGCGCGGTGTCCTCGAACTCCAGCGGCGGGTAGATGCCCGCGTTGTTCACCACGATGTGCAGGCCGCCGAACCGGTCCGCGGTCTCCTGCACCGCCGCCTCGACCTCCTCTGGGTCGGTGACGTCCGCCCGCACGGGATGGAAGGCGTCGCCGACCAGCTCCCCGGTGCCCGACATGTCGGCGAGGTCGAGGCCCGCGATCCGGTGCCCGCGGGCCGCGAGGGCGACCGCGAACTCCCGCCCCAGCCCGCCCGCCGCGCCGGTGACGAGCGCGACCCGCCGCGTCCCGGCTCCGGACGTGCCGCCGGACGCGCCGCCGGACGGCGGGCCGCTCATGAACGGCGTATCGGTCATGCAGCGCAGCGTGCGCCACCCCGCGCACCCCGGCAAGGGCGCGTTTTCACTGGGTGAAACGGCTTCCTTGTGGCGCCGTGCTCCAGGTCACATGCTCGCCGCATGTCCGTACGAAAGCCCGCGGCCGAGCCGGCCTCGGAGAACGGCGGGGACGACCGGGACGGCGCGGACGGCGCGTCCGGCGGCGCGCACGGCGCGTCCCGGGGGCACCGGCTCAGGACGCGGCGGCCCGTCCCCGACGAGGCCGCCGTCGTCGGCGTGCTCGTCCTCCTGGTCCTCGGCGTCGGCCTGCTCAAGCCGGACTTCCTGCAGACCGGGAACCTGCTCACCACCGCCCACAACTCCGTCTACGTCGGGCTGATGGCGTGCGGGATGGTGTTCGCGCTCGCCATGCGGGAGGTCGACCTGTCGGTCGGCGGCATGTACGCGATGGGCATCGTCGTCGGCGCGCTGCTGATCCGCGACGGCTGGAACCCGTGGCTGGCGGCCCTCGCCGTGCTGGCGCTGTCGGCGCTGCTCGGGGCGGTCAACGGCGCGATCACGACCTACCTGCGGCTGCCGTCGTTCATCGTCACGCTCGCCACGCTGATGCTGCTGCGCGGCATCGGGCTCGCCCTCGCCGAGGGCAAGCAGGTCACCGACCTGCCGCAGGACCACGCGTTCTTCAGCGTGCTCGGCGGCGGGGAGTCGCTCGGCGTGCCGAACGCGGTGTGGGTGTTCGCCGCCGCCGTGGTCGTGCTGACCGTCGTGTTCACCCGGACGAGGTTCGGCGCCCGGGTGCGGGCCATCGGCTCCAACCCCGAGGCCGCCGAGTTCGGCGGGCTGCCCGTCACCCGCACCCGCATCGCCGCGCTGGCGCTGTCGGGCCTGATGGCGGGCGTGGCGGCCGTCCTCGCCCTGGCGTTCTTCATCGCCGGGGACCCCACCATCGGCCAGGGCTACGAGCTGACCGCCATCGCCGCGGCCATCATCGGCGGCACCCCGCTGAAGGGCGGGACCGGCTCGGTCGTCGGCGCCGCGGCGGGCACCCTCATCCTCGGCGCCGTCACCGCGGCGCTGGTGTTCTTCGAGGTCCCGATCAACTGGACGACCTTCGCGACCGGCGGCGTGATCCTCGCCGCCGTCGGCGCCGCGCCGCTGCTGCGCCGCGTCCGTGACCTGCGTTCCCCAGGGAGGAACCCATGATCCCGCGTCCCCGCGGGCCCGTCGCGGCGGCCGCCGCCCTCGTGCTCGGCGCCGCCCTCGCCACCGCGTCCTGCGGCGACGGATCCGGCTCCGGCGGCCAGAGCGGACGGCTCAAGATGGGCATCGCCGTCGCCAACTACAGCCTGAACTTCGCCCGCGAGATGTACGAGGGCGCGACCGAGGCCGCGAACCGGGCCGGGAACATCGACTTCAAGGTGGTCGGGCCGCCCAACACCGACGGCCCCGCCGAGCAGCAGCTGTTCCAGAACCTCACCGTCACCCACCCGGACGGGATCGTGCTGGAGAACCTCGACCCGCCGATCTTCACCCGCCCCGCCGCGCAGGCCGTCGACAAGGGCATCCCGATCGTCGCGCTCGACACCGCGCCCACCGACGGCAGCAAGGTCACCTTCTACGTCGGCAACGACAACTACGAGCTCGGCGGGATGCTCGCCGAGGCGACCGTGAAGAAGCTCGGCAAGGACGCCAAGGGGAAGGTGGTCGTCGGCGTCCCGAACCCGGGCACGCCCGTCCTCGACAGCCGCGCCAAGGGGATCAAGGACACGTTCGCGCGGCTGGCGCCCGGCATCCGCGTCCTCGGCCCGTTCCAGACCTACAGCGACCCGGCGCAGAGCTACGGCGCCTGGCAGTCGCAGGTCAACGCCAACCCCGACGCCCTCGCCTTCCTCGGCGTCGGGGACGCCGACAGCTACAACCTCGGCCGGCTCAAGGAGCAGAAGCACGGCAAGTACCTCACCGCCGGGTTCGACGTCGACCCCAAGACGCTCGAGTACATCAAGAAGGGCACCAACTTCGCCGGCATCGACCCCGAGCACTACCTCAAGGGCTACGTCGCCACCTCGATCCTGATCTCGTCGGTGCGGAAGAAGGACGGCAAGCTCCCGGACGGCTGGTTCAAGACGCCGGGCCTGGTGATGGACGCCTCCAACATCAACGACATCATCAAACGGCAGCAGTCGGTGCAGAACGCCTACCAGTGGTACAAGCCGCACCTCGACAAACTCCTGGCGAACCCCGACGCGAGCATGCGCCCGCTCAAGGAGGCGCGCTGATGCCGCGGCGGAGCCGCGCCGGGGAGAGCGGGGGGTCGTCCCCCCTCGGGAGGTACTGATGCTCGTCGCGTCGGGTCTGGTCAAGCACTACGGGGGCGTCACCGCGCTCGACGGGGTCGGCATCGCCCTGGACGCGGGGGAGGTGCACGCGCTCGTCGGGGAGAACGGCGCCGGCAAGTCCACGCTCGTGAAGATCCTGTCCGGGGTGGTGCGGCCCGAGGGCGGCACCGTGGAGCTGGACGGCGCGCCCGTCCGGTTCGCCGACGCGCGGCACGCGGCGGCGCAGGGCGTCGCGATCGTCTCGCAGGAGCTGATGACCTACGACGACCTGACCGTGCTGGAGAACCTGTTCCCGTACGGGGCGCCGCGCCGCCGCGGGCTCGTCAGCACGCGGGAGATGCGGCGGCTCGCCGCGCCCGTCCTCGCCGAGCTGGGCCTCGACCCGCCCCCGCACGCGAAGGTCGGCGCGCTGCCCCTCGCCGACCGGCAGCTCCTGGAGATCTGCCGGGCGCTGCTGCAGGACCCCCGCGTGCTGATCCTGGACGAGCCCACCTCGGCGCTGCCCCGCGACGCCGCCGCCCGGCTCGCCGCCGTCACCCGGCGGCTGGCCGGGCGGGGCCTCGCCGTCCTCTACATCTCGCACTTCCTGGAGGAGGTGATGAGGGTCGCGACCAGGGTCACCGTCCTGCGGGACGGCCGGGTCGTGCTGCCGGGCGCACCGGCCGCCGACGTCGGCCTGGACTCCCTGGTCACCGCGATGCTCGGGCAGCCCGCCCGGCACGCGGCAGCCGCGGCCGCCGCCCCGCGCCGCCCCGGCGGGGCGGCGGCCGCCCGCACCGCGGTCGCGCTCGCCTCCGTCACCGTGCCGGGACGGCTCCGGGACGTCTCGCTCACCGCCGCCGGCGGTGAGATCGTCGGACTGGCCGGGCTCCAGGGGTCCGGGCACCTCGCCGTGCTCGACGCCGTCTGCGGCCGGGCCCGGCCCGCGTCCGGGACGGTCCGGCTGCCGGACGGCCGGTCGCCCCGCTCGCCCCGGCACGCCGTCACCATGGGCGTCGCCTACGTCTCCGGCGACCGCAAGGGCCGCGGGCTGATGCTCGACAAGGCGCTCTGGGAGAACATCACGTCGGTGAGCTGGCTCGGGCAGGGCCGCGGCGGAGTCATGCCGCGGCGCTCCCGCCTCGTCGCCCGGTCCCGCGCGCATCTGGAGCGCCTCCGCGTCCGCGGCGGCGTCCGCGCCCGCGCGAGCGAGCTGTCCGGCGGCAACCAGCAGAAGGCCGTGTTCGCGAAGTGGCTGGACGCGGACCCGGCCGTCCTCGTGCTGGACGACCCGACCCGGGGCGTGGACGTCGGCGCCCGCGGCGAGCTGCACGGCATCGTCCGGGGCCTGGCCGCCGAGGGGAAGGCGGTGCTGATCGCCTCCAGCGACCTTGCCGAGCTGGTCGAGCTGTGCCACCGCGTCGTCGTCCTGCAACACGGCCGCATCGTCGGGACCCTCGCCGGCGACCGGCTCACCGAGCCGGAGCTGAGCCTCGCCATGAACGCGGGCTTCGCCGACCCCGGCTGACCGGGCCGGTCCCGGCTAGCCGGCCAGCAGGGCGACGACGGGCGCGAACGCCTCCATGGCCGAGTCCGGGACCTGGTAGTAGGTGAAGCCGTAGCGGTCGCGGCGGGCGAGCATCTGCTCGGCGATGTGCTCGGGCGGCCCGACGAACTGCGACGGCATCTCCAGCACGAGCCCGGCGGACGAGGTCCCCCAGCCGCGCGTCACCGCGACGCGGGCGGCGGTGCGGCGCGGGTCGTCCCCGAACACGGGGTTCACCATCATGCTCAGCTCGACGTCCCGGCCGCCGGCGGCCTCGAGGACCCGGTCGACCTTGCGGGCGATGGTGTCCGGCAGCCGCTCGGAGAGCTCGTCGGAGATCGCCCCCTCGGGGAGGGCGCGGGGGAGGATGCCGACGGTGTCGGCGTGCCGCCCGGCGATCCCGAGCATGCGGGCGCTGCCCGCGCCGACGACCAGCGGCGGCCGCCGCTCCGGGCGCGGGAAGACGGTCAGCCCGTCGACGCGGTAGTGCTCCCCGGCGAAGGCGGTCTTCTCGCCGCCGAGGAGGCTCCGCAGGATCCGCAGCGACTCCTCCAGCCGCCCGACCCGCGTCCCGGCCGGGTCGAAGGGCATCCCCGCGGCCGCGTACTCGTCGCGGAGCCAGCCCGCGCCGATGCCCAGTTCGAACCGCCCGCCCGACAGGTGGTCGAGGGTGGCGGCCTCCTTGGCGAGCATCACCGGGTGCCGGAAGTCGTTGGCGAGGACCATCGTGCCCAGCCGCAGCGTGGTCGTGGCGGCCGCGGCGGCCGCCAGCGCCACCATCGGGGCGAGCTGCTCGCCGAACGGGTCGGCGACGAAATGGTCCCGCAGCGTCAGCACGTCGTATCCGAGGGCTTCGGCGCGCCGCGCGGTCTCGACCAGGCCCTCGCCCGACCTGATCGACTCGCCCACGACGCCGAAGCGGAAGTTGCCTGCCATGCCATGAGCGTGCCCGCCGGCCGGGTGCGGGTGCTGGCGGGAATCCGACATGAGGGTTCCGGGGGACGGTCTCGACCGGCGGAAGGTCTCGACCGGCGGAACGGGGCGAGCGGCTCGGTCGCCGTCCGTGCGGCGTAAGGGCGTCACCGACTGCCCCGTTCGCACCGGTCCCTTCCCAGGCTGCGTCCGGCCGCCCGGATTTTCAACCTTCGCGGGGCGCCACCCGCTGCGCCAGCAGCCGGCCCGGCCAGTCGCCGACGGTGAACTCGGCGACGGGCTCGAACCCGTTGCGGCGGTAGTACTCGACGAGCCGCCCGTCGCCTCCGCCGTAGCAGTCGACGCGCAGCAGGGAGACGCCCCTGGCCCGCGCCTCCTCCTTGGCCTTCGCGATGAGCGCGGTGCCCACCCCGTGCCCGGCGAACGCCCGGTCGGTCACCAGCAGCGTGATGTACAGCTCCGGCTCGCCGGCCGGGTCGATGTAGGGCGTCGGACGGGGCGCGACCGCCATGACCCCGGCCGGGCGGCCGTCCACCTGCCCGACCCAGATCTCGTCGTCGCGGGCGATGCCCTCGATGCGCTCCACCCGGCGCGGATCGCGCGACCACGGCTCGCTGCCCCACTGGCCCGTCCGGCCCCCGGCCGCGAGCCACGCGACCGCGCCGTCCAGCATGGCGAGCATCAGCGGCGCGTCGGCGGGCCCGCCGCTCCGGATCCCGATCATGCGCCGATGAAGCCCTGCGCGCGGCGGAACAGGCCGAGGGTGATCGCGTGCAGCAGGTCGCCGGTCTCCTTGGGCGCCTTGCCCGCGAACGCGCGGGCGTGGGTGCCCTCCAGGACGATCCCGAGCTTGAAGCACGCGAGCACCGCGTACCAGGTGATGGACGACAGGTCGCGCCCGGCGACGGCGTCCGCGCGCTCGGCGTAGGTGGCGACCAGCTCGTCCGCGGCCGGCAGTCCGCCCGCCTCGCCCAGCGGCCCGGCCAGCGCGGCGCTCTGGTCGTCGCCGTCCGGCCAGGTGGCCAGCAGCCAGCCGAGGTCGAGCAGCGGGTCGCCGATCGTGCACATCTCCCAGTCGACGATCGCGGCGACCTCGGGGCCGTCGAAGGAGTACATCAGGTTGGCCAGGTGGTAGTCGCCGTGCAGGACGCCCGGCCGCCACACCTTGGGACGGTGCTCCTCCAACCACCGGGCGACGTCGTCCAGGCCGGGGATGTCGGGGCCGGGGTAGCCGTCGAGCGTGCTGTAGGAGTCGAGTTCGGACGTCCAGCGGCCCACCTGCCGCTCCAGGAACCCCTCGGGCTTGCCGAAGTCGCCCAGCCCGGCCGCCTCGTGGTCGACCGCGCCCAGCGCCGACAGCGCGCGCGCCGCGTTCAGCCCCATCTCCCGCCGGACGGACGCGTCGCCCGCGTGCAGGGCCGGAAGCGCGACCGAGGCGTTGAAGCCCTCGACCGGCGTCATCAGGTAGAAGACCGCGCCGCCCATCACCGTCTCGTCCGGGCAGGCCGCGATGAGGCGCGGCGCGGGGACGTCGGTGCCGTCGAGCGCCCCCAGCACGCGGGCCTCGCGGCGCAGGACGTCGTTCGTCCTGGCCCGCAGATGCGCCGGGCCGCGCCGCAGCACGTAGTCGCGGCCGCCCCGCCGGAACCGGATCAGGGTGTTCTGCGTGCCGCCCGCGAGCGGCGCGACGTCCTCGAACGGGCCGCCCGGCAGGCCCCGGTCGTCCATCCACCCGGCCAGGACGGCGAAGTCCACGAGGGCGCGGTCGATCTGCTCAGGCTGCACGGCGGGTCCCTTTCCGGCGCAAGGTCACCCGGAGGGTAACAGTCATGCACTTGCATTACTTACTGAGGTGGGTCGATTATCGGGGAAACGACGCAGGAGGCTCGCCATGGCATGGGACTTCGAGACCGACCCCGACTACCAGGAACTCCTCGACTGGGCGGACGCCTTCGTCCGGGACGAGGTCGAGCCGCTCGACCTGGTGCTCGGCGACCCCTACGACAAGGGCGACCCCCGCTACAAGCGGCTCGTCCGCCCCCTCCAGGACCAGGTCCGCGACAAGGGGCTGTGGGCGTGCCACCTCGGCCCCGATCTCGGCGGGCAGGGGTACGGCCAGGTCAAGCTGGCCCTGCTGAACGAGATCCTCGGCCGCTCCCGGTGGGCGCCGTCGGTGTTCGGCTGCCAGGCGCCCGACTCCGGCAACGCCGAGATCATCGCCCACTTCGGCACGCCCGAGCAGAAGGACCGCTACCTGCGCCCCCTGCTCGACGGCGACATCTCCTCGTCCTACTCGATGACCGAGCCGCACGGGGGTGCCGACCCCACGCTGTTCACCACGCGCGCCGTCCGGGACGGGGACGGGTGGGTCATCAACGGCGAGAAGTGGTTCTCCTCCAACGCCCGCCACGCGACCTTCCTGATCGTGATGGCGGTGACCAACCCCGATGTGTCGGCCTACGAGGGCATGTCGATGTTCATCGTGCCCGCCGACGCGCCGGGGCTGACCACCGTCCGCAACGTCGGCGTCGGCGGCGAGCGCGAGGGCTCGCACGGCTACCTGCGCTACGAGGACGTCCGCGTCCCGGCCGAGAACCTCCTCGGCGACGAGGGCGGCGCGTTCGTCATCGCGCAGACCCGCCTCGGCGGCGGCCGCGTCCACCACGCGATGCGGACCATCGCGCAGGTCCGCAAGGCGTTCGACATGATGCTGGAGCGCGCCGCGTCCCGGCAGACCCGGTTCGGCGCCCTGGCCAAGATGCAGATGACCCGCGAGAAGATCGCCGACAGCTGGATCGAGATCGAGCAGTTCCGGCTGCTCGTCCTGCGCACCGCCTGGCTGATCGACAAGCACGGGGACTACAAGAAGGTCCGCAAGGACATCGCCGCCGTCAAGGCCGCGATGCCGAAGGTCTACCACGACGTCGTCCAGCGCGCGATGCACCTGCACGGCGCCCTCGGCGTCTCCAACGAGATGCCGTTCGCGGGCATGCTGCTCGCCGCCGAGGCGCTCGGCATCGCCGACGGCCCCACCGAGGTCCACAAGATCACCCTGGCCCGGCAGCTGCTGCGCGACGTCGAGCCGGTCGAGGGGCTGTGGCCGTCCGGCCACCTGCCGACCCGCCGGGAGGCCGCCCGCGCGCGCTTCGCCGAGGCCTTGGAGCTCGCGATCGCCGATGAGTGACACCCGCGAGCGGCTGCTGGACGCGGCCGAGGCCCTCTACGCCGCGCGCGGCGTGGACGCCGTCAGCCTCCGGGAGATCCTCCAGGAGGCCGGCGCCCGCAACGCCACGGCCGTCCAGTACCACTTCGGGGACCGCGCCGGGATCCTGCGCGCGATCTTCGCCCGGCACGCCCCCGACGTGGAGGCCCGCAGGCACGCCCTGCTCGACGCCTACGAGGACGGCGAGCGGGGCGTCCGCCCCCTCGCCGCCGCCCTCGTCCGCCCGCTCGCGGCCCGCCTCGCCGACGAGTCGGGTCGCGCCCACCTGCAGATCTGGGCGGACGTGGTGAACCGCCCGAACCCGCTCGTCCCCGTAGCGGTTCTTGACGACCCCCGCGACAGCCTCTGCCGCTGGCGGAACCTCGTCGAACCCCTCCTCGAAGAGGACGCGGCCCGCCTGCACCGCCGCTTCACCGCCATCCTGTACGCGTCGATCGAGCTGGCCCGCCGCGCCCGCTCCGGCCCCCGCACCGACGACCGCCTGTTCACCAGCTACCTGATCGACGTCGTCGCCGCGATCCTCGGCGCCCCCGTCTCGCCCGAGACCCGCCGCCTCGCCGCCGAACGCGACGCCGCCCGCCGCTGAGGTGACATCCGTCCAAGACGGGGCGGATTCGCGCCGCGCACACTGGGAAGCCAGATCCAGGGAGGACGACATGACGAGTGAGATCCGCCGGACCTTCTACCCGCTGATCAGGTCCGCCGACCCGGGCCGCACGATGGCGTGGCTGGAGAGCGCGTTCGGCTTCACCGAGGTCGCGGCGCACAAGGACGACTCCGGGACGATCGTCCACGCCGAGATGCGCTTCGACACCGGCCTGCTGATGCTCGGCAGGGCCGACACGCCCCCGGCCTCGGTCTACGTCGCCGTCGACGACCCCGATGCCCACCACGACCGCGCGAAGGCCGCCGGCGCCGAGATCACCAGCCCCCTCGTCGACCAGGACTACGGCTCCCGCGACTACGCGGCCCGCGACCTCGACGGCAACACCTGGTACTTCGGCACCTACCGCCCCTGACCCGCCCCGCCTCACGGGCGGATATTCGAAGGCTCGGGGACGGGGGGCGGTGTTACGGTTCGGGGGCCGGCGGCGGGACTTCGGTGCGACTTCCGGAACCCACCTTTGAAGTGATGATTCGCCAGCTCGCGCTTCCCTTCCCCGGCCGGCACCCCCGATCCCCCCGACCGAGCCTGGGAAACGATGAGCGAGACGTTCGCGGACCTCGTCGCGTGCGAGGACGTGCTGATGTTCGTCAACGCTGCGATCACCTCGACCGGGCAGCGGGAGTTCCACGGCGACCGGGCGGAGCAGCGGCTCAGCCTCGGGTTCCTGCACGAGTACATGCTGGAGAACTACCGCGAGGTGTACGCGGCCGCGCTGGCGCTGGACGTCAACGACCACAACGCGGCGATCATCGTCCGGAACCTGCTGGTGCGGGCGGGGGACGTCGGGGTCGAGCGGCGCCGGAAGGAAGGGCGGCTGATCGCGCGGCGGTTGCAGGGGATGCCGCGGCAGCGCGTGTACCGGGTCTTCCGGGAGCTGCGGCGGCTCGGGGTGAACAACCGGCGGACGCGCGCCATCATCCGCGACTGGATGGCCGGCCGCCGCGACCCCGCGTTCGACCTCGTGAAGTACCGGGGAGCGGTGAAGGACGTCGCACGGCACGCGCACCTGCGGTTCGACCGGGAGCAGCACGACTTCCTGTTCGCGCCGCGGGCGGTGAAGGCGTTCCAGACGCCGATCTTCGAGCAGTGGCGCCGGGCGCACTACGAGCAGGCCGCGATCTACGAGCTGCCGTACACGGTCGCGGAAGGGTTCGCGGCCAAGCACGGGATACCGCGCGAGGTGTTCCTGGAGCGGATCGAGCACCGGATGACGCGGCTGGAGCGGCTGCGCATGCAGGGCGCCGGCGTCCGCGCGGACCTGGGGGAGATGCCGCTGACGCGGCTCGCGTCGTACGTGCTGTCCCTGCCGCTGGACGAGCGGGCGGCGCGGCGCGCCGAGCTGTCGCGGGCGCTGCGCACCGCCGCCAGGCGGGTCGCCGGGCCGGCGCGCGGGTCGTGGGGCCGGGTCGCCGCCGTGCTGGACGACAGCTACTCCTCCCTCGGATCGGGGGAGAAGCGGCGCCGCCCGCTGGCGGTCGCGCTCGCCGTGCACTACCTGCTGGAGGCGCTGGCGAAGGAGTACACGCCGCTGTGGACGTCGGGCCGCACCGACGAGCTGCTGCTCTACCCGTCCGGCCCGACACCGCTCGGCCTGCGGATCATCGACGCGCTGGACACCGCCCCCGAGCGGCTCCTCATCGTCTCCGACGGCTGGGACAACGCCCCGCCCGGCCTCGCCGCCGACGTGCTGCGGGTCTGGCGGACCCGGCTCGACCCGGGCCACCGGCGGGCGCCCGGCCACCGGACGCTGATCGTGCACCTCAACCCGGTGTACGACGCGGACGGCTTCGAGGTGCGGCGGCTGGCCCCGGCCGTCCCGACGGCGGGCGTCCGCGACGCCGAGAACCTGGCCACGCTGGTGGAGCTGGCGAGGTTCGCCGAGGGCCGGGTCGGGCTCGCCAAGCTGCGGGCCCACCTCGACGACCGGGTCGCCCGGTTCCTGGGAGCGCCGGCATGACGTTCGATCTGGACGGCCTGGAGACGGGCCCGGCGCAGGTGTGGGGTTCGGTGCGGCTCGTCCCGCTCATCCGCGACGAGCCCGTCCCCAACCTGCGGTTGCACCGCAAGGTGTACGCCGAGCCGGTGTCGGTCGTCGACGTGGGCGACGCGTACTACGTGTCGTTCGTCCCGCACGCCTTCGTGGCGGCATGGGACGACGGCGACCAGCTGCCGGGCGCCTCCTACGGGACGCGGCTGGTGGAGCGCGAGAGCGGCCAGGCGCCGCCGCGCATCCCGGTGCGGGTCGTGCGGCGCATGGCGCGGAAGGCGGACCGGAACCGGCTCCGCTTCCTGCCTCTGCACCTGGCCGTCGAGGGCTACCTCGCGCTGCACTTCGGCGGCCCGGAGATCGCCTGGGAGGAGTGGGCGCGCCGGGCCGTCGCCCGCGGCCTGTCGCCCCGCTGCGAGGAGGCCTACACCGGGCTTCAGGTGCGGGGACTGGAGGACGCGCTGAGGGTCTTCGAGATCCATCCGGGGCAGTGCGGCGTCCTGGTCTACGTCGCGGACTCCCTGGCCAGCGCGTTCGCCGTCCCGCATCCCGACGACTACCGCGCACTGCACCCGACGCTGGTCGAGGACCTCTTCGGTGAGCTGATCTACATGTACGGCCTGCTGGGCGCCCCCGCGGGCGACCTGTCCGGCCGCATCGACGGCACCGGGATCCGCTCCCTGGCCGACCTGCGGGCCGCGGCCGAACTCCAGCGGGAGGAGTGGGCGTCGTTCCACGACGCGGTGATGGCCGGGCAGCTGTTCGACCAGGACGGGACGCGCCAGGTCGTCCAGCACCTGCACGGGTTCGAGCTCGCGCGGTTCCTGCCGTCGTTCGCGCCGCGCGCCGAGAACCACATCGGCGAGACGATCACCGACGGGGACGGCCGGGTCGCCTACCTCAAGTCGTTCCGGCTGTCGGACACGCAGGTCAGGCGCGGCTACCTGCTGCGCAGGCTCGCCGAGCACGACTGGCGGCTGAGCGCCACCGCCGCGGCCCTCGGCACCGATGAGGGGTCGCTGGCGCTGCGCCTGGAGCGGGCGGGGTTCGGGTACCTGCTGCGGCAGGACGTCCTCGACCACTACCGGGCGCGGCGGCGGGCTACCTGAGGCCGGCGAACAGGTCCTCCTCCTTGTCCGGGGCCTCGACGCGGCAGAAGTGCCGCACGAACGCCTCGAACGAGAACGCCGCGCGCTGCATCTCCTCCGGCATCCGCAGCAGGAAGATGTTCTCGCCCTGGCTGGCGTGCGCCTCCAGGGCCTTGCGCTTGGCGTCCACGTGCGCGGACACGTCGACCGCGCTGGTGATCAGCTCGTCGGGGGTGCCGAAGTCCTCCGGCGGGTCGAAGTCGATCTCCACGCCGGCCTCCCGGACGGCGTCGAACATCTGCTTGATGCCCGAGCGGGGGATCGCGGTGTAGTACAGCTTGTCGGGCACGCCGCCGCGCTCCGCGGCGGCCAGCGCGATGCGGTGCGCCTGGATGTGGTCGGGGTGCCCGTAGCCGCCGTTCTCGTCGTAGGTGACGACGACCTGCGGCCGGTACCGCTCCATCAGCTCGGCCAGCCGCCCGGCGGACTCGTCGAGCGGGACGTTCGCGAACGCGCGCGGGTCGTCGTTGGTCGCCCAGCCGTCCATGCCGGAATCGCGGTAGCCGAGCAGCTCCAGGTGGCCGATGTCGAGCAGCGCCGCCGACTCGCGCAGCTCCCCGAGGCGGCGCCGCGCGACCTCCTCGGCGTCGTGGCCCGGCTCGCCGGGCTTCACACCGCCGGAGTCGTCGCCCTGCTCGCCGTTGGTGCAGGTGACCAGCACCGTCCGGATGCCCTCGGCGGCGCTGCGGGCGAGCAGCCCGCCCGTTCCGAGCACCTCGTCGTCAGGGTGGGCGTGGACGGCCATCAGCGTGAGTTCGTGCGTCATCCGGGCTCCTCAAAGGGTTTCGGCCGTCCACCCTACGTGCCTGTCCCGCGAAGTCGATCAGACCTGGGACGTGGATTCCGCGGGCGACAGGTCCGCGACCGTCAGCGGGTGCGCGGGCGCGTCGAAGGGGAAGGTGGACGACGACCGCAACCCGTCCAGCATGAGCAGCTCGCCGGGGGCGAGGAGCCGCCAGCCGGGGTCGTCGTCCATCCGCTCGCTGGCGAGCACGACCGCCGGGCACGCCTCCCGGTGCGCCTCCACCCTCACCTGCCCGGGCTCTCGGTCGGACGCCAGGTGCCGGGCCGGGCCGGGCCTGTCCAGCGTGGGCGTGAGCACCCACAGCTCGTGGGTCTCCGGGTAGCGCAGCGCCCACAGCCGCCGCGACTCGGCGAGCAGGATGTTCAGCGCGAACACCGGCAGCTCCGCGGCGATGCGTCGCACGGCCGCGACCAGCCCGGCGGTGGTGTCGCCGTGCCGCCGGATCTCCGCGGTGATGTAGGCGAAGACCAGCTCGGA
Source organism: Actinomadura sp. NAK00032 (assembly GCF_013364275.1). Classification (NCBI taxonomy): domain Bacteria; kingdom Bacillati; phylum Actinomycetota; class Actinomycetes; order Streptosporangiales; family Thermomonosporaceae; genus Actinomadura; species Actinomadura sp. NAK00032. The sequence continues at coordinate 3,908,284 of NZ_CP054932.1, forward strand.
ATCGGTCTGGCCCTGCATCAGCGCCCGGTCGACGTCGGTGAGCCACGAGCCGAGGCCGTCGAGGCCGCGCACCACGCCGTTGTGGGCGAACAGCCGGTCGTCCATGACGAACGGGTGCGAGTTGTGCACGTCCGGCGCCCCCGTGGAGGCGTACCGGACGTGCGACACGAACGTGTGCGACACGATGTGGCGTGCCTCGGAGTTGAAGTCGGCGTCCTGGAACGCCGCGATCGGCGCCCGGTCGCGGACGGGCTCCTCGCCGAGCGAGAACCAGCCGAGCCCCGTCCCGTCCGGCATGCGGCGGGACTGGAACTCCAGGCTCTCCGGCGCGTCCAGCAGCCAGAACGTGGCGTGCACGCGCGGCCCGCCCGTGGTCATCCCGAACAGTCGGCACATGCCCGCAGGATGCCCGCCGGGCGCCCGCCGGAACACGGCACCGCGAAAGACCTTCGACCACCGGCCCGCGATGACGTACCGTCCGGTGTATGGGGTCGCCGGTGGTGCTGCTGGACGTCGACGGGGTGCTCAATCCGTTCGAGAGGCCCCATCGCGGGTTCAAACGGCACCGGTGCTCGCCGAACGGCCAGATGTTCCATCTGTGGCTCAACCCGGCGCACGGCCCGGCGCTGCTCCAGCTCGCCGAGTCGACCGGCGCCGAACTGGCCTGGGCGAGCTACTGGTGCGGCCACGCCAACGGCTGGATCGGGCCCAGGGTCGGGCTGCCGGAGCTGCCGTTCGTCCCGATCCCGTCCTATCCCGGCAGCGCCGAGGGGCGCTCACTCGGCGCGTGGAAGGCCCGGCACGTGGCCGCGTGGGCGGAGGGCCGCCCGTTCGTGTGGTTCGAGGACGAGCCCGACGCCACCGAGTGCATCGCCGGCGAACCGGGCGTCGCCGACCACCTCCTCGTCGAGATCGACCCGCTCACCGGGCTCACCGACGAGCACCTCGGCGCCGCCGAGGCCTGGCTCCGCGCCCTCACCCGCTGACCGGCGCCCACATGGGGGCCCGGACGGGGAAGGTTCCATTCGTCCAAGACGGTGCGCGGCGGGGGTCCGTAGCGTCCTCGGACGAACGGAAAAGGAGCCGACGATGTCGAGATCACCATTGCTGGACGCGGCCTTCGGATACATGCCGGCGCAGATCGTGCACACGGCCGCCGAGATAGGGGTGGCCGACGCCCTGGCCGGCGGGCCGCGGACGAGCGGGGAACTGGCGGAGGCGACCGGCACCCACGCGCCGTCCCTGCTGCGCCTGCTGCGCGGCCTCGTCACCCTGGGCGCCGTCGAGCAGAAGGAGCGGGACCTGTTCGCCCTGACCGCCGAGGGGCAGCGCCTCCGCGCGGACGCGCCCGACTCGGTCCGCGCGCTGATCAGGCTGTTCTGCGGCCCCGAGGTGTGGCGGACGTGGGGCGACATGACCGGGACGCTGCGCACGGGCGAGTACGCCTGGAAGCGCGTGACCGGACACACGTCGTTCGAGCACTTCGCGTCCGACCCGGAGCTGTCGGCGACGTTCAACGCGGCGATGGCCGAGCACACCCGCGCGGTCGCGCCGGGCATGATCGAGGCCCACGACTTCTCCCGCTACGGGACGGTCGCCGACCTCGGCGGCGGCGACGGCACGCTGCTCGCCGCGATCCTGCGCGCGAACCCCGGCGTGCGCGGGCTGCTGGTCGACCTGCCCGCCGGGCTCGACGCCGCCTCCGGCACGCTGGCGGACGTCGCCGGCCGGGCCGAGATCGTGCCGGGCGACTTCTTCGAGTCCGTCCCCGCGGGCGCGGACGCCTACGTCCTCAAGAGCGTCCTGCACGACTGGAGCGACGGGAAGGCCCTCGCCATCCTGCGGAACGTCCGCGCGGCGATGGCGCCCGGCGCGCGCGTCGTCGTCCTGGAGCAGGTGATGCCGGAGATGGTCACGCCGGAGACGGCCGGCATCGTCCGCAACGACCTCAACATGCTCGTCGCCACGGGCGGCCGCGAGCGCTCCGAGGGCGAGTTTCGGGAGCTGCTGGGCGCGGCCGGGTTCACCGGCGTCTCGTTCACCGGGCCGCTGCCTCCCTCCGCGTACCACGTGATCGAGGCCGTGCCCGCGACCTAGCGCTCCGGGCCCGCGACCCAGCGCTCCGCGAGGGCGCCCACGCCGGGGGCCGCTTACCCCGGGACACCGCGAACGTGCAGGATGGACCGTGGTAAGCGACCCCTGACGAAGGAGTGCCCCCATGAGTCCTCTCGCCGGCCGTACCGCCCTGGTCACCGGAGGCAGCCGCGGGATCGGCCGGGCCGTCGCGCTCGCCCTGGCCGCCGACGGGGCGCGGGTGGGCGTCGCCTACCGGCGCGACGAGGAGGCCGCCCGCAAGACCGTCGCCGACATCGAGGCCGCGGGCGCGCGCGGCCACGCCTTCCGCGCCTCGGTCGACAGCGTCGACGACTGCCGCGCGCTCGCCGCGCGGGTCGAGGAGGAGCTCGGCTCCCTCGACATCCTCGTGCACAGCGCCGGGATCGCCAGCCGCGGCAACACCGTCGCCGACACCGACCCCGCCGAGCTGGAGCGGGTCCTGCGGGTGCACGCGTTCGGCCCGCACCACGTCAGCCAGGCGCTGCTGCCGCTGCTGCGCCGCGCCGAACGCGGCGACATCGTGTTCGTCTCCAGCGTGATCACCGACATCATGCCGCCGTTCGGCGGCCCCTACGCGATGGGCAAGGCGGCGATGGAGGCGCTCGCGCAGGTCCTCGCCAAGGAGGAGCGCGGCAACGGCATGCACGTCAACGTGGTCGCGCCCGGGCTGGTCGACACCGACATGGGACGCCGGCTCGTGCGCGCCACCGCGGGCGTCGAGGACATCCGCCGGCAGGACGCCGCGTCCCCCTACGGGCACGTGTGCTCGCCCGAGGAGGTCGCCGACGTGGTGCGGTTCCTCGTGTCGGACGGCGCGTCCTACGTCACCGGGCAGCGCATCGTCGTGGACGGCGGCACCTTCTGAGCCGGCGGCCGTGAGGCGCGAGCGCCCGGGTCAGTTGCGCGTCCAGTCCGGCTGGGCGAAGCCGGCGACCCGGGCCGGCCTGCCGAGCAGCACGACCTCCCGGAACTGCCACAGCATCGCGCCGGTCGGGGCGTGCACGAGCCACCGCGGGCCGAGCCGCATCTGCAGGAGGCTCCCGCCGTCCGGCTGCGGGGCCCAGTGCGGGGTGTCGTCGTCCGCCAGCCGCCGCAGGCTCGTGTAGTGGACGGAGTGGACCTCGTCCGGGCTCGGCGCGAGCGGGCCCGGATCCCGCAGCACCACCACGATCGGCGTGATCGCGAAGCCGGAGCTGGCCGGGAAGTCGTCGAGCCGGCCGAGGACGTCCGCCGGCCCGGCGGCCAGGCCGATCTCCTCGTGCAGCTCGCGCAGCGCGGCCTCCTCGGCGGTCTCGCCGTCCTCCAGCCGCCCGCCCGGCAGCCCCCACTGGCCCGCGTTCCGCCCCCGGTAGGCGCGCTTGATCAGGATCACCGACGGGACGCCGCCGTGCTCCACCGCGCACAGCACGACCCCGGCGCGGCGCAGGCCGGGCGCGTCCGGGACCGTCGTGTGCGCGAACGAGCCGAGCCTGCGGGCCGCGAGCGCCCCGAAGGCGTCCAGGTCATCGAGGGGGCCGGGGGCTCCGGGGGAGGGGTGGGGGACGGTCATGCCTCGATGGTGCCAGCACCCGCCTCGCGGGCGTACCGCGCGGGCGGTGTCCCGACCGCCGCGGTGAAGTCGCGGGTGAAGTGCGCCTGGTCGGCGTAGCCCAGCTCGGCCGCCAGCGCCGCCCAGTCGACCGCCGCGCCCGACGCGGCGCGCTCGGCGGCCTCCTGCATCCGGAACCGCCGGATCACCCATTTCGGGTTGATGCCGACGTACTCGTGGAACAGGCGCTGCAGCGCGCGCACGCTGAACCCCTCCTCGGCGGCCAGTTCGTCCACCCGGACGAGGCCGGGGCGCTCCGCGATCCGCGCCACCACCGAGGCGGCCCGCTCGGCCGACGGGTCGGGCTCGGGAGCCGCCGCCGCCAGGAACTCCTCCAGCCGGGCGACGCCCGCCTCGGCGCTCGCCGCCGCGAAGACCTCCCCGGCCAGCGCGAGCCCCGCCGCGCCGAACACCTCGTCCACCCCCGCGAAGCGGCCGGTCAGCGAGGCGACCGGCCCGTCCAAGAACGGCCTGAACCCGCCGGGCCGGAACGCCGCCCCGATCACGCGGCCCTCCCCGTGGATCTCCTCGACGAACTCGTCCCGCACCACGCCGGCGATCCGCGCGCGCGTCGCCCCGGACGTCAGGTAACTCGTGAACGTGACGTGCACGGACGGGCGCGTGAGCACCTGCTGCCGATGCGGCGGCCGGCCCCGCAGATCCCACCGCAGCACCCAGAAGTCCGCCACGAACGGGGCGAGCGCGGGGCGGGGCGCGATCCGCTCCACGGCGAAGCGCTCCAGGCCCGTCCGGGGGTGCAGGATGCCGCGCGTCCCGGCAGGTAGGGATCGGTCCACCGGATCCAGGGTACCGATGTCGCGTTTCTTCAAGACCCGCGCCGCGTTCCGTCCTAGCGTGGCCGTATGTTCGAACTGATGAGCGAAGGAAAGACCATGGATATCCGGAGCCAGATGCTCCCCGCCGCCGAGGCCGCGGCGCGGATCGTCCTGGAGATACCGGCGGCGAAGCTGGACGCGCCCACCCCGTGCCCCGAATGGGACGTGCGGGGCCTGGTGAACCACCTGATCCTGTGGAGCGGGCGGGGCGAGGCCGCCGCGCGCAAGGCGCCGCCCACCGGGCCCGGCGAGGACCACGACTTCACCGCCGAGCCGCACTGGGCCGAGCGGTTCGAGGAGCAGTCCCGCAAGACCGCCGAGGCCTGGCAGGACGCCGCCGCATGGGAGGGCAACACCAGCCTCACCGGCGCCAAGGAGGGCATGCCCGCCGGGTTCATCGGCGGGATCGTGTTCGTCGAAGGCATCGTGCACGGCTGGGACCTGGCGGTCGCCACCGGCCGCGAGCCCGCCTTCCCGCCCGAGACCGTCCAGGCGGCCTGGGAGCAGACCCTCGCGATGGCCGACGTCAGCCGCCGGTACGGCGCGTTCGGGCCGGAGGTGCCCGTGGCGGAGGACGCCCCCCTGCTCGACCGGGTCCTCGGCCTGGCCGGCCGCGACCCGCGCTGGAGGCCCTGAATCCGCGGCGGCGCGCGGGTCCCGGCGCGAGCGGGGGCCCGTGCGCTCTACCCTTGAGGCATGTCTTCGAGCTCTTCGATCCGCGTACGCTTCGCCCCGTCCCCGACCGGCATGTTCCATGTCGGCGGCGCCCGCTCGGCGCTGTTCAACTGGGTGATGGCCGCCCAGTCCGGCGGGACGCTCGTACTGCGCGTCGAGGACACCGACGCCTCCCGCAACAGCCCCGAATGGACCGAGGGCATCATCCGCGCCCTCGCCTGGCTCGGGATGGACGGCGAGCAGTACGAGGGCCCCTACTTCCAGTCCGCCAACGCCGACAAGCACGCCGAGGCCGTCCAGACGCTGAAGGGCGCCGGCCGCGCCTACTACTGCGACTGCAGCCGCGAGGCGATCGTCACCCGCACCGGCGACCAGCACAAGGGCTACGACGGCTTCTGCCGCGACCGCGGCCTGGAGCCCGGCCCCGGACGCGCCCTGCGCTTCCGCACCCCCGACGAGGGCCAGACCACCGTCGTCGACCTGCTGCGCGGCAAGCCCGTCTTCGAGAACGCCGTCCTGGAGGACTTCGTCATCGCCCGCGCCGACGGCTCGGTCACGTTCCTGCTGGCCAACGCCGTCGACGACATGAGCCAGGGCATCACCCACGTCGTACGCGGCGAGGAGCACCTGTCCAACGCGCCCAAGCAGCAGCTGCTGTGGGAGGCGCTCGGCGGCGAGCCGCCCGTCTGGGCGCACGTCCCCGTCATCGTCAACGAGAAGCGGCAGAAGCTGTCCAAGCGCCGCGACAAGGTCGCGTTGGAGGACTACCGCGCCGAGGGCTACCTCGCCGAGGCCATGCGCAACTACCTGATGCTGCTCGGCTGGGCCCCGTCCGGCGACCGCGAGATCGTGCCCTGGGACGTGATCGTCGACGAGTTCCGTATCGAGGACGTCAACTCCTCGCCCGCCTTCTTCGACGAGAAGAAGCTCCGCTCGTTCAACGGCGAGTACATCCGGGCGCTGCCCGTCGAGAAGTTCATCGCCGAGTGCCTGCCCTTCCTGGAGCAGGCGCCCTTCGACGTGGACGTCGCCGTGTTCGCCGAGCTCGCGCCGCTCGCCCAGACCCGGATCGCGCTGCTCTCGGAGATCGTCCAGATGATCGACTTCGTCTGCCTGGACGAGCCGCCGACCGACGAGCAGTCCTGGAACAAGGCGATGAAGGAGCCCGCCGCCGCGATCCTCGCCGCCGCCGAGGACGCCTACCGGGACGCCCCCTGGAACGCCGCCGAGCTGAAGGACCGGCTGGAGCGCGTCGGCGCCGAGCACGGCCTCAAGCTCGGCAAGACGCAGGCGCCCGTCCGCGTCGCCGTCACCGGCCGCACCGTCGGCCTCCCGCTGTTCGAGTCCCTGGAGATCCTCGGCCGCGACCGCACCCTCGCCCGCATCGCCGCCGCACGAGCTGTGTTGGATCGTGGTTAACGGGGCGCGTGGCTGAGGTGGCGGGCTGAGGTCGGTCGGTTAAGGGTTCCCCCCGGTCAAGGCGTCTGCTCGCCGTTCAGGGCTTGGCGTAGGTCCGTTAGGCGGCGGGTCAGTTCGTCGTAGTCGTCGCGGCGGGCGGGCGGGACGTGCTTGCCGACCACCTCGGCCTGCTCCTCCACCGCCGCCAGGCGGGTCCAGGTCTGCTCGGACGCGTCGGCGGCGGGCTGCTCGTCCAGGCGCTTCTCCTGCTCGCGCAGCAGCGCGGCCTGCTCGCGCAGCAGCACCGTCTGGTCGCGCAACTGCTTGTTCTTGGTGTGCAGCTCCACGAACACCGACACCTTGGCGCGCAGCACCCACGGGTCGAACGGCTTGGAGATGAAGTCGACCGCGCCCGCCGCGTACCCGCGGAACGCGTAGTCGGGGTCGCTGTTCACCGCCGTGAGGAAGATGATCGGCAGGTCGCGGGTCTTCTTGCGGCGCTTGATGTCGCGGGCCGTCTCGAAGCCGTCCATGCCCGGCATGACGACGTCCAGCAGGATGACCGCGTACTCGTCGGTGAGCAGCGCCTTCAGCGCGTCCTCACCGGACCGGGCCCGGACCAGGTCCTGGTCGAGCGAGCTGAGGATGGCCTCCAGCGCGATCAGGTTCTCCTCGCGGTCGTCCACGAGCAGGATCTTCGCCTTGTCGTCCACGCGCGCCTCTCCGATTCCGGTCCCCCGCCGCCGCGGGCCGCGACGGACCCACAGGGCGACCCTACTGCCCGGGTCTCTCCTCTCCTCAGCGGACGATGGAGGGTTGCAGCCAGTTCCTCATGACGTCGAGGAGATGGTCCACGTCCACGGGCTTCGGCACGTAGTCCGACGCGCCCGAGGCGAGGCTCTTCTCCCGGTCGCCCTTCATCACCTTGGCCGTGATGACGATGATCGGCAAGTCGGCGAACTGCGGCATCTCCCTGATCGCCGCCGTGGTCGCGTACCCGTCCAGGCCCGGCATCATGACGTCCATCAGGACGACCGCCACGTCCGGGTTGCGGTGCAGCAGATCGATCCCGGCCTGCCCGTCCTCGGCGTACAGGACCTCCATCCCGTAGCCCTCCAGCACGCTGGTGAGCGCGAACACGTTCCGGACGTCGTCGTCGACGATCAGCACCTTGCGGCCCGACAGGACGGTGTCGAGGAAGTCCGCGGGGGGCTCCTCCACCATGCCGTTCAGCGCGGGCTCGGGCTCGGTCGCCGGGGGCACCTGCTCGGCGGGCGGCGCCTCGGCCTTCCCGGCGGGGAGCGGGCGCACCAGGGCGCCGTTGCCGTGCTCGGCGCCCGCGCCGAAGTCGACCTCCCGGGCGCCGACCGCGTCCGCGGGCGGCTCCGGGCGGCGCCGGTCCTCGCGCTCGCTGTACTGGGCGGGCAGGTACAGGGTGAACACGCTGCCGCGGCCCGGCTGGCTCTCCGCGTGGATCTCCCCGCCGAGCAGCCGCGCGATGTTCCGGCTGATCGACAGGCCGAGGCCGGTGCCGCCGTAGCGGCGGCTCGTGGTCCCGTCGGCCTGCTGGAACGGCTCGAAGATCTCCTGCAGCTTGTCCGCGCTGACCCCGATCCCGGTGTCGATCACCCGGAAGGCGATCACGTCCGGGGTGTTCCACAGCGCCGGCAGCGTGAAGTCGATGTCGCCGGCGCGCTCGATCAGCAGCCGGACCTCGCCCTCCGCGGTGAACTTCACCGCGTTCGACAGCAGGTTCCGCAGCACCTGCTGCAGCCGCTGCTCGTCGGTGTTCAGGGTGGCCGGGACGTCCGGCGCGACCTCCACGCCGAACTGCAGGCCCTTGTCGACCGACAGCGGCCGGAACGTCGCGTCCACGTAGTCCACCAGCGACGACACCGCCAGCCGCTGCGGGTGCGCCTCCATCTTGCCCGCCTCGACCTTCGCCAGGTCCAGGATGTCGTTGATCAGCTCCAGCAGGTCGGTGCCGGACTCGTGGATCGTCCGGGCGAACTCCACCTGCTTTCCGGTGAGGTTGCCGTCCTGGTTCTCCGACAGCAGCTTGGCCAGCACGAGCAGGCTGTTCAGCGGCGTGCGCAGCTCATGCGACATGTTCGCCAGGAACTCCGACTTGTACCGCGAGGAGATCGCCAGCTGCTCGGCGCGCTCCTCCAGCGTCCGACGGGCCTGCTCGATCTGGAAGTTCTGGATCTCGATCGCGCGGTTCTGCTGGGCCAGCAGCGCCGCCTTCTCCTCCAGCTCGGTGTTGGAGTGCCGCAGCTCGCCCTGCTGGCGCTGCAGCTCGTCCGACCGCTCCTGCAGCTCCTGCGCGAGCCGCTGCGACTCGCCGAGCAGCGCCTCGGTCCGCGCGTTGGCGCGGATCGCGTTCAGCGTCACCCCGATCGTCTCGATCAGCTGGCTGAAGAACGCCAGGTGGACGTCGGTGAAGCGGCCGAACGAGGCCAGCTCGATCGCGCCGAGCACCTCGTCCTCGAACACGATCGGCAGCACGATGATGTTGACCGGGGACGCCTCGCCCAGCCCCGACCCGATCTTGACGTAGTCGGCGGGCGCGTCCGCGATCAGCAGCGGCCGGCGCTCCTGCGCCGCCTGCCCGACCAGGCCCTCGCCCAGCGCGAACCGCACCGCCCCGTCCCGGCCGCGGCGCGTCCCGTACCCGGCGATCAGCACCAGCTCGGCCTCCTCGCCCGCCGTCTGGGCCAGGTAGAAGGCGCCGTACTGCGCGCTCGCCGTCGGGGTCAGCTCCCGCATGATCAGCTCGGCGACCTGGAGCAGGTCGCGGTGGCCCTGCATGAGCCCGCCGATCCGCGCCAGGTTGGTCTTGAGCCAGTCCTGCTCCTCGTTGGCGCGGGTCGTCTCGCGCAGCGTCGCGACCATCAGGTTGACGTTGTCGGACAGCTCGGCGACCTCGCCGCGCGCCTCCACGGTGATCGTCCGGGTCAGGTCGCCGGTGGCGACCGCGCTCGCGACCTCGCCGATCGCCCGCACCTGCGTGGTCAGGTTCCCGGCCAGCTCGTTGACGCTCTCGGTCAGCCGCTTCCAGGTGCCGGACACGCCCTCGACCTCGGCCTGCCCGCCGAGCCGCCCCTCGCTGCCTACCTCGCGGGCCACGCGGGTGACCTCGGAGGCGAACGACGACAGCGTGTCGACCATCGTGTTCAGCGTCGTCTTCAGCTCCAGGATCTCGCCCTGCGCGTTGACGTCGATGCGCCGGGTCAGGTCGCCGTGCGCGACGGCGGTCGCGACCTGCGCGATGTTGCGGACCTGGTAGGTCAGGTTGGACGCCATGCCGTTGACGTTGTCGGTCAGGTCCTTCCACATGCCGCCGGCGCCGGGCACGATCGCCTGGCCGCCGAGCCGGCCCTCGGTGCCGACCTCGCGGGCGACGCGGCTGACCTCGGAGGCGAACGACGACAGCGTGTCGACCATCGTGTTCAGCGTGTCCTTGAGCTGCAGGATCTCGCCCTGCGCGGTCACCTCGATCTTGCGGGTCAGGTCGCCCTGCGCCACCGCGGTCGTCACCTGGGCGATCCCGCGGACCTGGTTGGTCAGGTTGTTCGCCATCGCGTTGACGTTGTCGGTGAGGTCCAGCCAGACCCCGCCGGCGCCCGGCACGACGGCCTGGCCGCCGAGGCGTCCCTCCGTGCCGACCTCACGCGCGACGCGGGTGACCTCGGAGGCGAACGCCGACAGCGTGTCGACCATCCCGTTCACGGTGTCCTTCAGCTCCAGGATCTCGCCCTGCGCGTCGACCGTGATCTTCTTGCCGAGGTCGCCCTCGGCGACGGCGGTGGTGACCTGCGCGATGTTGCGGACCTGGTAGGTCAGGTTGGACGCCATGCCGTTGACGTTGTTGGTCAGGTCCTTCCAGACGCCGCTCACGCCCGGGACCCGCGCCTGGCCGCCGAGGCGGCCCTCGGTGCCGACCTCGCGGGCGACGCGGGTGACCTCGTCCGCGAACGCCGACAGCGTGTCGACCATCGTGTTCAGCGTGTTCTTGAGCTGCGCGATCTCGCCCTGCGCGTCGACCGTGATCTTCTTGCCGAGGTCGCCGTCGGCGACGGCGGTGGTGACCTGCGCGATGTTGCGGACCTGGTTGGTCAGGTTGTTCGCCATCGCGTTGACGTTGTCGGTCAGGTCCTTCCAGACGCCGCTCACGCCGCGCACGTTCGCCTGCCCGCCGAGCTGGCCCTCGGTGCCGACCTCGCGGGCGACGCGGGTGACCTCGTCCGCGAACGCCGACAGCTGGTCGACCATCGTGTTCACGGTGAGCTTCAGCTCCTGCAGCTCACCGCTCGCCTCCACCGTCACCTTGCGGGTCAGGTCGCCCTTCACCACCGCCGTGGTGACCTCCGCGATGTCGCGGACCTGCGACGTCAGCCGCGCCGCCATCACGTTCACCGACGCCGTCACGTCCCGCCAGCGGCCCGTCATGCCGCGCGCCGGCGCCTGCCCGCCGAGCCGGCCCTCCGTGCCGACCTCGCGGGCGAACTGGGTGACCTCCCAGGTGAACTGGTCGAGCAGCTCCACCATGCCGTTGACCGACTTGGCCATGCGCAGCAGCTCGCCGCGCATCGGCCGGCCGCGCACCCGCAGCTCGACCCGCTGGCTGAGGTCCCCGGCCGCGACCGCCTCCACCACCCGGCTCATCCCGGTCGCGAGGTCGGTGAGCTTGTCGATGATCGCGTTGGCGTCCTCGACGGAGGTCGCCCAGGTGCCGCGCAGGCCGCCCGAGACCAGCCGGCCGCGCAGCTTGCCCTCCCGGCCGATCTCCCGCCGGACGCGGCTCAGCCCGGACGCCAGCTCCTGCTCGTTCTGCCGGATCTCCTCCAGGACCGCCGCGGCCTCCGCCACGGCGCCCTCGCCCGGCACGTCCAGCTCCGCCCTCGCCCTGCCGTCCCGCACGGCGGCCAGCGCCTTCAGCAGCGGCTCGAGGTCGGCGTCGCTGTAGCGCGGCGTGGTGTCGCGGTACCCGCCGGGGCGGGCACGTGACGCGGTACGCGGCATTCTCTTCATCCTCCTGGCCCGCGATCGTCGAACATCCGGACACCTCATCGAAAGCCCGGACGGAAGGGACCCTCCCGCCGGGCCTCCGGCCGGCCTCCCTGGGCCCTCTGTTCCGGCCGCACCTGTACTCTACGTCGCCGGGCGGCGCCCGGACCCGTTCGCGGGTCTGCCGCGAACGGACGCCGATGCCCGTGCATCCGCGCTTGTAGTCTTCGTGTTACGGTCTGTCGTGTCGTGGCGGGGGGTAGCGTTCACCGAGGCCGGACGCGTCACGGAAACCCCTTCTCGGCTCTCGTGGCCGCGCGGCCGACCCGTCTGCCACGATGGTCGGACGGGGGCAGAGACGCTTCGAGCAAGGGATGACGTTTGGATCGGCAGACGGCGTCGGCCACCTTCCCGTCCGCCGCCGCGGCGGTGGCGGACGCGCGCCGCTTCGTCCGGAAGGTGCTGGCCGACTGGGGCATGGACGAGGCCGCGGACGACGCGGTGCTGGCCACCAGCGAGCTCGCCACCAACGCGATCGCCTACGCCGGGACGTCCTTCGAGGTCTCCTGCCGGCTCGAGGACGGCGACATCAAGATCGAGGTCCGCGACCGGCACCCCACCCGTGGCATCGAGATGCCCGGCGTGACCGCCTCCAGCGGCCGCGGGCTGCCGTCGATCGCCCGGCTCGCCGCGTCCTGGGGCGTCTCCTACGACCACCGCACCAAGGGCGTCTGGTTCCGGCTGGCCCGTCCCGGCGCGGCGGCCGCCCCCGCCGAGGCCGAAAACGAGGACGCCGGCACCGCCCACGCCGAGGCCCCCGTCCGCGGCCCGCAGACGCGCGAGCGGGGCCCGCGCGAGCGCGAGCAGGCCCGCGAGGCCGCCGGCGCCCAGGGCCGCGAGGGCGGCCTCAGCGGCGACGTCGGCGACATGCCCGTCGCGGGCGACCGCCTCCTGCGCTCCCCGGCCGCCGTGGAGGCCATGGAGGACGGCGTCGCCACCGTCCGCGAGATCCTCGGCGCGGAGGGCGCCGCCGTCCTGCTCACCGAGCGCGACGGCCGCATGATCATGGGCTCGTCCGCCGGCACCGCCGCGGAACTGCCGCTCGGCGAGCTGTCGGTGGCCGGGCTCGGCCCCGCCGCCCGCGCCGGCTCCCCGTGGGTCGCCGCCGAGGGCGACCCGACCGCCACGGCCCTGCAGGCCCGCTCCGTGGCCGCCGCGCCGCTGGAGTCCCAGGGCCGCCTCACGGGCGTCGTGGTGGCCGTCTCGTCCGCCCCCGGCCGCTTCGGCGAGGCCGACGGCGTCCGGCTCGGCCGGCTCGCCGACGAGATGTCGCTCTCCCTGGAGAAGGCCCGGGTGGGGGAGTTGGAACGCTCCTGGCGGGGCTGGCTCAGCTTCGTCGCCGAGGCCAGCGACCTGCTCGCCGGCACCCTCGACCAGGAGCGCACGATGGCCCTGGTCGCCCAGCTCGTCGTCCCCCGGCTGGCGACCTGGTGCGCCGTCTACACCGTCGCCGACGGCGAGCCCGACCGGCTCGCCTACGTGTGGCACGCCGACGAGAACCGCGCCGACGGGCTCCGCGAGCTGCTGGAGCACGCGGGCGCCGCCCCGCCGATGGACGGCCCCGGCTCCTGGAACGGCCTCGCCACCGCCCCCGAGGAGGTCCGCGCCGCCGCCGGCGACACCGCCGCCGACCACGTCTACGCCTTCCCGCTGATCGCCCGCGGTCGGCGCATCGGCACCATCGTCATCGGCCGCCCGCCCGGCGACCGCTTCCCGCGCAGCGCGATCGAGCTGGCCGAGGAGCTCAGCCGCCGCGCCGCCCTCGCCGTCGACAACGCGCGGCTGTTCTCCGCGCAGACCGCCATGAGCAGCGCCCTGCAGCGCAGCCTCCTGCCGCCCGGCATCCCCGAGATCCCGGGCCTGGAGGTCGCCGTCGTGTACGAGCCGGCGGGGGAGGGCAGCGAGGTCGGCGGCGACTTCTACGACGTGTTCGAGAGCGGCCCCGGCCCGGGCGGCCCCGCGTCGGCGTCCCGCTGGCGGTTCGCGATCGGCGACGTGTGCGGCACCGGCCCCGAGGCGGCCGCCGTCACCGGCCTCGCCCGGCACGCGCTGCGCATCCTCGCCGCCGAGGACATGTCCGTCCCGGGGGTGCTGGCCCGGCTCAACCGGCTCATCCTCGGCGAGGGCGAGCGGGGCCGGCTGCTCACCCTGCTGCACGGCGAGATCGCGACCCGCCGCCCCGACGGCGTGCGGATCCGGCTGACGAGCGCGGGCCACCCGCTCCCGCTCGTCCTCGACCCGGACGGCGGCGTGCGCGAGGCGGCCACGGCCCAGGCGCTGCTCGGCGTCTTCGACGGTGTGGACTTCCACACGGACACGGTCGACCTGCGCCGGGGCGAGGTGCTGCTCTGCGTGACCGACGGCGTCACCGAACGCCGTTCCGGGAGCCGGCTGCTCGGCGACGGCGACGGCCTCGAACGGCTGCTGGCCGGGTGCACCGGGCTCAGCGCGGGCGCCGTCGCCGCCCGCATCCAGCGCGCGGTGCGCGATTTCGGCCCGGAGCCGTCGAATGACGACATTGCCCTCATCGTTCTACGGGCGTCATGATGGAGACCAACAATCGGTAAGGTGGGGTGGCGTGGGGCTTGCCTTGCACACGACACGACAGGACGGCCGCGCGACGATCGCCGCGCGCGGCTCCATCGACCTGCACTCCTCCGAAGAGCTGCGCACTCGGCTGACCGAGCTCGTGGACGCGGGCGAGCGGGCGGTGGTCGTCGACCTCGCGGCGGTGGACTTCTGCGACTCCTCCGGTCTGAACGTCCTCGTCCGGGCGTACAAGCACGCGCGCGCCCAGAACGCGACGCTGACCGTCACCGGCGCCTACGGCCGCGTCGAGAACGTCCTGCGCACCACGGGGCTCGACCGGTTCCTGATCGAGGACCCGGCGGAGGAGGCGGCGGCCGATGAGCGGTGAGTGAACGCGATGAAGAACGGCGAGCGGGCGGAGTGACCGACCCGATGACCGAGACCACACTGCGCGCGGCGCCGCAGACCGAGGCGGTCGAGTACGCACGGCGCCTCGCCGCCCGCACCATGCGCACCTGGGCGCTGATGGACCGCGAGGAACTCGTCACCGCGATCGTGGCCGAACTCGTCGCCAACGCCGTCCGGCACGCGGGGACGGCCCTGGAGCTGCGGCTGCTGCGCGGCACCGGCCGCGTCCGCGTCGAGGTCCGCGACCGCGCCGCCCAGTTGCCCCGGCTGACCGTGCCCGGCCCGCTGGACGAGTCGCACCGCGGCCTGTTCATCGTCGACCGGTTCGCCAACTCCTGGGGCGCCGACCCGGTGACCGGCGGCAAGGTCGTGTGGGCCGAGGTCGACATCTGACCCGGACCCGGACCCGCCCGGCACGGCCGGACGGGCCCGGGAGCGGTCAGGCCGACTTGCGGTACAGCTCGGCCACCATGAACGCGAGATCGAGCGACTGGCCCCGGTTGAGCCGCGGGTCGCACGCCGTCTCGTACCGCTGGTGCAGGTCGGCCTCGGCGAGGCCGTGGCCGCCGCCGACGCATTCGGTGACGTCGTCGCCGGTGAACTCGATGTGGATGCCGCCCGGGTGGGTGCCGAGCGCCCGGTGCACCTCGAAGAAGCCGGCCACCTCGTCCAGGACGTCGTCCAGCCGCCGGGTCTTGTGCCCGCTGGGCGCCTCGAAGGTGTTGCCGTGCATCGGGTCGCAGATCCACGCGACCGGCGCGCCGCTCTGGCGCACCTTCTCGATCAGCGGCGGCAGCACGTCGCGGATCCTACCGGCGCCCATCCGGGTGATGAAGGTGAGCCGGCCGGGCTCCCCGTCGGGGTTGAGCCGGTCGATCAGTTCCAGCGCGTCGTCGCCGGACGTCGTCGGGCCGAGCTTCACCCCGATCGGGTTGCGGATGTGGCGCAGGAACTCGACGTGGGCGCCGTCCAGCTGCCGGGTGCGCTCGCCGATCCACAGGAAGTGCGCGGAGACGTCGTAGGGCAGCCCGCTCAGGTGGTCGATGCGGGTCAGCGCCCGCTCGTACTCCAGCAGCAGCGCCTCGTGGCTGGAGTAGAGCTCCACCTCCTGGAACTCGCCGGGGCTCGCCCCGCACGCCTTCATGAACGTCAGGGCCCGGTCGATCTCGCCGGCGAGCTGCTCGTAGCGGCGCCCCGCCGGGCTCTGCTGGACGAAGTCGCGGTTCCAGGCGTGCACCTGGCGCAGGTCGGCATAGCCGCCCTTGGTGAACGCCCGGCACAGGTTCAGCGTCACCGCCGAGCAGTGGTAGGCCTTCAGCAGCCGGTGCGGGTCGTTGCGGCGCGACGCGGCGTCGAACGCGAACCCGTTGACGGCGTCGCCCCGGTAGGCGGGCAGCTCCACGCCGCCGCGCACCTCCACGGGCTTGGACCGGGGCTTGGCGAACTGGCCCGCCAGCCGGCCGATCTTCACGACCGGCACGCTGGCCGCGTAGGTGAGCACGACGGCCATCTGCAGCAGCGTCTTCAGCTTGTTCTTCACCGCGTCGGCGTTCGACCCCTCGAACGTCTCGGCGCAGTCGCCGCCCTGCAGGACGAACGCCTCACCGCGCGCCACGTCCGCGAGCTGCGCCTTGAGCTGGTCGCACTCGCCGGCGAAGACGAGGGGCGGCTGCGCCGCGAGCTCCGCGGCGACCGCGCGGACCTCGTCGGGATCGTCCCAATCGGGCTGCTGGAGGGCGGGGAGCGCGCGCCAGGCGTCGAGGTCCCCGGTGACGGCGGAGGTACTCACCCCAGAAGGCTATGGCACCGCCCACCCCGCCCGGAACGGCGAACCGGGCGGGCCCCACTCGGGGCCGCCCGGTTCGCGGTGGCTCGGGCTTGCGTGCCGTCAGGCGGCACGGCTCCCGGCCGCCGCGGGCTCCCTGCGGGCGTCGGACGCGCCCGCTCCCCCCGGTGCGCCGGCCAGTGCCCTGCGGCCGCTCAGATCGGTCTCGTTCGCCAGCTGCCGCAGCCGCCGCAGCGAACGGTCGGTGATCTGCCGCACCCGGTTGTGGCTCAGGCCGTACCGGGCGCCGATCTGGGCGTAGGACAGCGGCTGGCCGCTGTCCATCCCGAACCTGGCGCGCAGGATCGCGGACTCGCGTTCCGGCAGCCGGTCGAGCAGCCGCGCGAGGCCCTCGATGTCGTCCAGCGCGAGGATCTCCGCCTCCGGCGTGACGGCCTCCGGGTCCTCCAGGAGGTCGCCCATCGACGTCTCGCCGGCGTCGTCGACGGTCGCGTCCAGGCTCGCCGGGTCGCGCCGCCAGCGCAGCAGCTCGTCCACATGGTCGGCGTCGGCGCCGATGGTCCCCGCGAGCTCCTCGCGGGTCGGCTCCCTGCCGAGTTCACGGCCCAGCTGGCGCTCCGCGCGCCGCAGCCGGGAGAGTTCCTCCTCGACGTGGACCGGCAGCCGGATGGTGCGGGCGGTGTGGCTGAGCCCGCGGCCGATCGCCTGTCTGATCCACCATGTCGCATATGTGGAGAACTTGAAGCCCCGGCGGTAGTCGAACTTCTCCACCGCGCGCATCAGCCCCAGGTTCCCCTCTTGAATGAGGTCGATGAGGGGCAACGAGTCGGTCGGGTATTTCCGGGCGATCGAGACCACGAGCCGCAAGTTGGCCTCGACGAAACGCTGCTTCGCGCGCAGCCCCGCCGCGGCCAGCTCCTCCAGCTCCTCGCGGGTGGCGCCCGCGGGCACCCTCCCGTCCTCGAGGAGCTGCTCGGCGTACAGGCCCCCTTCGATCGCCTTGGCCAGATCGACCTCCTCCTGCGCGTCGAGCAGGGGGGTACGGCCGATCCGGTCGAGGTACGCCCCGACGAGATCCTTGTCGGGGACGTCGACCCTGTCGCCCTTGGTACGGGTTGCAGCCATCCTGACCCTTCTCCGGTGCGATCTCCCTAAGGGGAGAACGCTAATTACCGCTCTGTGATTCCCGGGTGGGGAATACTGCGAGGCTGTGAGCCGCTCTACGACCTGATACCCCGATCGAGGAGAAACCGACATGGCGACCGTCACACTCACCGCTGACAACTTCGACGAGGTGGCTCAGGCCGAGGGCATCGTGCTCGTCGACTTCTGGGCCGAGTGGTGCGGTCCGTGCAAGCGCTTCGCGCCGGTCTTCGAGAAGTCGGCGGACAAGCACGCGGACATCGTGTTCGGGAAGGTCGACACCGACGCCGAGGCGGAGCTGTCGCAGCGGTTCGGCATCCGGTCCATTCCCACGCTGATGGCGATCCGGGACGGGCTCATCGTGTTCGCCGAGCCGGGCGCGGTGCCCGAGCCGGTGCTGGAGAACGTGATCGAGCAGGTCCGCGGCCTCGACATGGAGGACGTCCGCCGGCGCGCGGAGTCCTGAGCCGTCCCGCCGCGCGCCCCCGGGCGCCGCTCGCGGCGGGTTGCGCCGAGCCGACGGCCCGACGACGCCCGGACGGCGAGTGCGCGGCACGAGGGCAAAGAACGGGGCGGCGGCGCCCGACTCCGGGCCGGCATGGACGATGATGGACGGATGCTCGCCGATGTCGTCGCTTGCCTGGTGTGCCCCGTGTGCGGAGCCGACCTCGAACTGGCCGGCCGCGGACTTGCCTGCCCCGGCGGGCATACCTTCGACATCGCGCGGCAGGGGTACGCGAACCTGCTGCCGGGCAACGCCCGTCCGGGCACGGCCGACACCCCCGAGATGGTCCGCGCGCGAGACGCGTTCCTGAAGGCGGGCCATTTCGCCGAGCCGGCCGACCGCCTGGCCCTCGCGGTGTCCCGCGCGGCCCCGTCCTTCGTCGTCGACGCGGGCGCCGGCACCGGGTACTACCTGGGCCGGATCCTCGACCGGGCGCCCGGTGCGGTCGGCCTCGCACTGGACATCTCCAAGCACGCGGCCAGGCGCGCCGCCAAGGCCCACGCCCGGGCGGGCGCCGTAGTCGCGGACCTGTGGCGCCCCCTCCCGCTGCGCGACGGCGCGGCGGACACCGTCGTCAACGTCTTCGCGCCGCGCAACGCGGCCGAGTTCCACCGCGTGCTCCGCGACGACGGGCTCCTGTTCACCGTGACCCCGTCGCCCCGGCACCTCGCCACCTTGGTGGAGCCGCTCGGGCTCCTCACGATCGACAAGCGCAAGGCCGAGCGGATGGACGCCGCGCTCGCGGGCTACTTCAAGTTCGATTCGCGCCAGGAGATCGAGACCGAGGCCGTCCTGACCCACGACGAGATCACCACGCTGGTCGGGATGGGGCCGAGCGCGCACCACGTCCCGCCCGATCTGCTTCGCGATCGGCTGCGGCCGCTACCGGACCCGCTGACCGCTCCGCTGTCCTTCGTCCTGTCGACGTACCGGCGGCTCGTGTAGGCGGGCGTCCACGCTCTGGGTGAGTTCGAGCAGCACCTGGGGGACTTCGCCGGGCTCCGTCACGTCCCCGGCCTCGGCCTCCGGCATGTCGACCGCCTCGTACATGAACGAGACGGAGACGGACCGGGCCGCACCGCTCAGCAGGAGGCGCTGGAGTGCCTGGCCGGCGCGCAGCCACTCGGCCGGGGAGTCGCCACGGGTCGTGAGGACGGCGCGCCGTCCCCTCGCCTCCGGGACATCGGGAAGCGGATGAAGGCCCGCTCCTTCCAGGCGCGCCGCCTCGCCCAGTTCGTTGACCAGGGCCAGGGGTGGCCGGAGCCCTGATGCGGGACGGTTGCCGGGGAAGGGCTTCAACGTCGCCGCGTACAGGAGTCGTTCGGCGCGGGTCACGCGGTGGCGTCCGGCCAGGCGCACCGAGGCGAGGACCGAGGGCCGCCCGGGGTCGGGCAGCAGCCGCACCACTGCCGCGTATCCGAGTTGGGCCGCGGCAAGACGCAGGTTGACGAGCGCGGCGCCGGAGCTGAGGTGGAGACCCCGCCCTACGGGGTCGTGCATCGACTTGAACCGGTCCGGGTCGGCGTGCAGCTCGATCGATCCGGGAACGACCTTGAACCGCCAGGCGTGCACGTCATGGATGGTCGGCCCCATCGTCGCGGCGACCACGAGGCGTTCCGCGGAAGCGCGGATGGCGACGGGCACATTCACGAGGTGATCCTCCTGACCTCGGCGGACTGTTCGTGCCGGGAGCCGAGGCCCGCCTCCGGTCCGCAGGTCCGCAAGGCAGGCTGTCCGCGCACGCTACCCCACTGTGACCCGGCGCACGTAGTGCGTGAAAGGCGAGGTCAATGGGGGTGATGGTGTGCCGGGCTGACAAGAGCCGTGCGGGACCCGAGCGCTCCGATTTGACGGTGCATGCGGGGGACCATAATGTCTGCCGTGCCCCGAGGGACGCGGGACGCCGCAAGGCGGCCGGTCGCGGGGAGCCACCAGGAATAATCCGGCCGCAAGTTGGGTTATTCTGGAGTGGAAGCCCCAAATGGGATGCAGGACGTCGACGAGGCGGCCGGCCCAGGGGACGGGACCTCCGAAATCGGTTCGAGCGGCGCTCGGGCTGGTGTAGGATACCGAAAAGCCCAACAGGGATGCAGGACGCCGCGAGGTGGCCGGCCCGCAGGGCGACTCCTACGGATCGATCGTCGCCAGGCTCAGTGCCTGGGGGTGAGTCGTCGCCGCGGGGGGACTGGGAAGCCTCCGACCGTCAAAAAGATCTTCGCGGATCGACTTGACAGCGGGAGCGGAACAGGTAAGTTAGAAGGGTTGCCCCGGAGCCGGGGTCCGCGAGAGCGGGGTTCGGCGCGGTGGGTGTCCGTTTCTTGAGAACTCAACAGCGTGTTAAAAGCCAGTGCCTTTATCGGCTCGGTGCTCTCTTCGGGGAGTCCGGGTCGCCCCGTCGCCGTCAGCCCTTCCGGGTTGATGGTGGGGATTTCTTTGAGGCAATGCGCGACTCTTCGGAGTTGTGCTTTTGCTGGGATTTTCTTCGAGGTTTGGCCGGCTGGGGTTCGCCCCCCGGTTGGTCGTTTGGACCTTAATGGAGAGTTTGATCCTGGCTCAGGACGAACGCTGGCGGCGTGCTTAACACATGCAAGTCGAGCGGAAAGGCCCCTTCGGGGGTACTCGAGCGGCGAACGGGTGAGTAACACGTGAGCAACCTGCCCCTGACTCTGGGATAAGCCCGGGAAACTGGGTCTAATACCGGATATGACCGGCCTTCGCATGGAGTGCCGGTGGAAAGTTTTTCGGTTGGGGATGGGCTCGCGGCCTATCAGCTTGTTGGTGGGGTGATGGCCTACCAAGGCGACGACGGGTAACCGGCCTGAGAGGGCGACCGGTCACACTGGGACTGAGACACGGCCCAGACTCCTACGGGAGGCAGCAGTGGGGAATATTGCGCAATGGGCGGAAGCCTGACGCAGCGACGCCGCGTGGGGGATGACGGCCTTCGGGTTGTAAACCTCTTTCAGCAGGGACGAAGCTAACGTGACGGTACCTGCAGAAGAAGCGCCGGCTAACTACGTGCCAGCAGCCGCGGTAATACGTAGGGCGCAAGCGTTGTCCGGAATTATTGGGCGTAAAGAGCTCGTAGGCGGTTTGTCGCGTCTGTCGTGAAAGCCCACGGCTTAACCGTGGGTCTGCGGTGGATACGGGCAGACTAGAGGCAGGTAGGGGAGAATGGAATTCCCGGTGTAGCGGTGAAATGCGCAGATATCGGGAGGAACACCGGTGGCGAAGGCGGTTCTCTGGGCCTGTACTGACGCTGAGGAGCGAAAGCGTGGGGAGCGAACAGGATTAGATACCCTGGTAGTCCACGCCGTAAACGTTGGGCGCTAGGTGTGGGGTTCTTCCACGGATTCCGCGCCGTAGCTAACGCATTAAGCGCCCCGCCTGGGGAGTACGGCCGCAAGGCTAAAACTCAAAGGAATTGACGGGGGCCCGCACAAGCGGCGGAGCATGTTGCTTAATTCGACGCAACGCGAAGAACCTTACCAAGGCTTGACATCGCCGGAAATCCCGCAGAGATGTGGGGTCCTTTTTGGGCCGGTGACAGGTGGTGCATGGCTGTCGTCAGCTCGTGTCGTGAGATGTTGGGTTAAGTCCCGCAACGAGCGCAACCCTCGTTCCATGTTGCCAGCACGTAGTGGTGGGGACTCATGGGAGACCGCCGGGGTCAACTCGGAGGAAGGTGGGGATGACGTCAAGTCATCATGCCCCTTATGTCTTGGGCTGCAAACATGCTACAATGGCCGGTACAGAGGGCTGCGATACCGTGAGGTGGAGCGAATCCCTTAAAGCCGGTCTCAGTTCGGATCGAAGTCTGCAACTCGACTTCGTGAAGTCGGAGTCGCTAGTAATCGCAGATCAGCAACGCTGCGGTGAATACGTTCCCGGGCCTTGTACACACCGCCCGTCACGTCACGAAAGTCGGCAACACCCGAAGCCCGTGGCCCAACCAGCAATGGGGGGAGCGGTCGAAGGTGGGGCCGGCGATTGGGACGAAGTCGTAACAAGGTAGCCGTACCGGAAGGTGCGGCTGGATCACCTCCTTTCTAAGGAGCACACAACTGGCCGGGGCTGCTTCCTCTCGGGGAAGGCTCAGGTCGGTGGCTACTGTTGACAGCGAGTGTCTGTCAGGTGGCTGCTCATAGATGTGGAGCACTGGCTACTCAGCTCACCGCCTGCGTGAGCCGGCAAGTACCGCCCCTTCGGGGGAGTGGGAACGACGGTTTCGGGTGGGTGGGGGGTTGGACACGCTGTTGGGTCCTGAGGAAACGGGCTTTGCCCGGTGACCTCGGACTGCGGGACCAGACGCCGCTTCGCTCGCAATGAGCGTGGCGGCGCTGGTGGGCCCGGTTGTTTTTTGAGAACTGCACAGTGGACGCGAGCATCTCTGGCGAGAATGCGGTCTTTGGATCGTGTTCTTGTCTGCGATTTGTTTTGATCGTTTTGTGTGTTCAAGTTTTTAAGGGCATACGGTGGATGCCTTGGCATCAGGAGCCGATGAAGGACGTGGGAGCCTGCGATATGCCTCGGGGAGTCGGCAACCAGACTTTGATCCGGGGATTTCCGAATGGGGAAACCTGGCACCCGTCATGGGGTGTCGCCGCCTGCTGAATGTATAGGCAGGTTGGTGGGAACGCGGGGAAGTGAAACATCTCAGTACCCGCAGGAAGAGAAAACAATAGTGATTCCGTGAGTAGTGGTGAGCGAAAGCGGATTAGCCTAAACCGTGCGCGTGTGATAGCCGGCAGGTGTTGCGTGTGCGGGGTTGTGGGACCATCCTGATCTAGCTGCCGCTGGGTCGAAGAGTTACAAAATATCGTGGTAGTCGAACGGCATGGGAAGGCCGACCGTAGACGGTGAGAGTCCGGTAGACGAAACTGCGGTGTCTCTTGGGTGTGTTCCCGAGTAGCACGGGGCCCGTGAAATCCCGTGTGAATCTGCCACGACCACGTGGTAAGGCTGACTACTTCCTGGTGACCGATAGCGGACCAGTACCGTGAGGGAAAGGTGAAAAGTGCCCCGGTGAGGGGTCGTGAAATAGTACCTGAAACCGTGTGCCTACAAGCCGTCAGAGCGTCCTCAGGGGCTTGCTCCTGTTCGTGATGGCGTGCCTTTTGAAGAATGAGCCTGCGAGTTATGGTGTGTGGCGAGGTTAACCGGTGGCGGGTAGCCGTAGCGAAAGCGAGTCTGAATAGGGCGTTTGAGTCGCATGCTGTAGACCCGAAGCGGGGTGATCTAGCCATGGGCAGGGTGAAGCGCCGGTAAGACGGTGTGGAGGCCCGAACCCACCAGGGTTGAAAACCTGGGGGATGACCTGTGGTTAGGGGTGAAAGGCCAATCAAACTCCGTGATAGCTGGTTCTCCCCGAAATGCATTTAGGTGCAGCGTCGCGTGTTTCTTGCCGGAGGTAGAGCTACTGGATGGCTGATGGGCCCTACAAGGTTACTGACGTCAGCCAAACTCCGAATGCCGGTAAGTGAGAGCGTGGCAGTGAGACTGCGGGGGATAAGCTTCGTAGTCGAGAGGGAAACAGCCCAGATCATCGGCTAAGGCCCCTAAGCGTGTGCTAAGTGGGAAAGGATGTGGAGTTGCTGTGACAACCAGGAGGTTGGCTTAGAAGCAGCCATCCTTGAAAGAGTGCGTAATAGCTCACTGGTCAAGTGATTCCGCGCCGACAATGTAGCGGGGCTCAAGCACACCGCCGAAGCCGTGGCATTGACACGTTTGTGTTGATGGGTAGGGGAGCGTCCTGTAGCCGGTGAAGCCGCCGAGTGATCGAGTGGTGGAGGCTGCGGGAGTGAGAATGCAGGCATGAGTAGCGAGTCACACGTGAGAAACGTGTGCGCCGGATGACCAAGGGTTCCTGGGGCAGGCTAATCCGCCCAGGGTAAGTCGGGACCTAAGGCGAGGCCGACAGGCGTAGTCGATGGACAACGGGTTGATATTCCCGTACCCGCTGGTATGCGCCAACGCTGAACCCTCTGATGCTAAGACCCCGAATCCTGGTTGGGGCCTTCGGGCTTCTTCTGGGCCTAGCGGTCGACCCGAGGGGGTAGTAGGTGAGTGATGGGGTGACGCAGGAGGGTAGCTCAGCCCGGGCGATGGTTGTCCCGGGGTAAGGCTGTAGGGAGAGAGACAGGTAAATCCGTCTCTCGTGAATCCTGAGAGCTGATGCCGAGCCGTTTTAGGTGAAGTGAGTGATCCCATGCTGTCGAGAAAAGCCTCTAGCGAGTGTACTGGCGGCCCGTACCCTAAACCGACTCAGGTGGTCAGGTAGAGAATACCAAGGCGATCGGGTGAACTGTGGTTAAGGAACTCGGCAAATTGCCCCCGTAACTTTGGGAGAAGGGGGGCCTCGTCCGGTGAAGGAACGTGCTTCCGGAGCTGGGTGGGGTCGCAGAGGCCAGGGGGAAGCGACTGTTTACTAAAAACACAGGTCCGTGCGAAGTCGTAAGACGCTGTATACGGACTGACGCCTGCCCGGTGCCGGAACGTTAAGAGGACCGGTTAGATCTCTTCGGGGGTCGAAGCTGAGAATCTAAGCGCCGGTAAACGGCGGTGGTAACTATAACCATCCTAAGGTAGCGAAATTCCTTGTCGGGTAAGTTCCGACCTGCACGAATGGCGTAACGACTTCCCCGCTGTCTCAACCACAGGCCCGGCGAAATTGCAGTACGAGTAAAGATGCTCGTTTCGCGCAGCAGGACGGAAAGACCCCGGGACCTTCACTATAGCTTGGCATTGGCGCTTGGAGCGTCTTGTGTAGGATAGGTGGGAGACTGTGAAGCCGGCACGCCAGTGTCGGTGGAGTCGTTGGTGAAATACCACTCTGGTCGTTTTGAGCGTCTAACCCGCACCCGTGTATCCGGGTGGGGGACAGTGCCTGGTGGGTAGTTTAACTGGGGCGGTTGCCTCCTAAAGTGTAACGGAGGCGCCCAAAGGTTCCCTCAGCCTGGTTGGCAATCAGGTGGCGAGTGTAAGGGCACAAGGGAGCTTGACTGTGAGACGGACGTGTCGAGCAGGTGCGAAAGCAGGGCCTAGTGATCCGGCACCTACGTGTGGAAGTGGTGTCGCTCAACGGCTAAAAGGTACCCCGGGGATAACAGGCTGATCTTCCCCAAGAGTCCATATCGACGGGATGGTTTGGCACCTCGATGTCGGCTCGTCGCATCCTGGGGCTGGAGTAGGTCCCAAGGGTTGGGCTGTTCGCCCATTAAAGCGGCACGCGAGCTGGGTTTAGAACGTCGCGAGACAGTTCGGTCCCTATCCGCTGCGCGCGTAGGAGAATTGTGAGGGTCTGTCCCTAGTACGAGAGGACCGGGACGGACGGACCTCTGGTGTGCCAGTTGTCCCGCCAGGGGCACGGCTGGTTGGCTACGTTCGGTCGGGATAACCGCTGAAAGCATCTAAGCGGGAAGCCTTCCTCGAGATGAGTTCTCCCACCCTTTTGTGGGTGTAAGGCCCCCGGTAGACGACCGGGTTGATAGGCCGGAGATGGAAGCGCGGTAACGTGTGGAGTCGACCGGTACTAATAGGCCGAGTGGCTTGAACACACTGAACGTTCAAAGCGAGTCGCTGCTACGAGTTTGTTCGCGTCCCTGTGTGGTTCTCAGGAAACAACCTGGAACCGCAGCACATAATTGAAGTATTCCGAGCCTGCCGGCTTGGACGTTGATTTGCCTACCCGTGTGCGGGTGGTGCGTTGAGACGTTCGGTGGTTTTGGCGAAGGGGAAACACCCGGTCCCATCCCGAACCCGGAAGTTAAGCCCTTCAGCGCCGATGGTACTGCATGGGAGACTGTGTGGGAGAGTAGGACGCCGCCGGACACATATTGCAGGAAGGCCCCGCCGTTACCGGCGGGGCCTTTCTCATTTCTGGCGGCCATCTCAAGGTCGGCCGAGTGGGCACGGCGCTGCCGGAACGTGATCGCGAGGACCGCTTTTGTCAGTGGCTCGCAGGAGGATGGCGTCACAGAGATCCCGCACAGTGCTGGGCGCTGCGGTGATCTACGGGCCGTGTCGCCGACCTTTTCGGAGGAGCCATGCTCAACGTCTCGTACGACGACGTCAAGTGGGCCGAGTCGTTCAACGAGATCTACTGCTTCACCTTCATCAAGGGAGTCGGGGAAACCGAGGCGTTGTTGCGCCTGGGCGGCCTTCAGGACACGTTTCGTCCGCGTACCCAGCAGGAGGCGAGCGAGATGTACGACTCCTACGAGGCCGGTTACGCCAACGTCGCGTTCGCCCTGGATCTCGGTGGTTGGACGGTGCTGATCGAGCCTGGCGGCTACCAGGGAGCGCTCATCGAGCTGCTCAGGGCGCTGTCCCTGGGCACCGAGGCCGTGTCGGTGCGGCGGCACGACTACGCCGACCACGGCTTCGGCTACGCCGTCGACGGGACGCTGGTCACCGGATTCGAGCCCACCTGGCCTGGCCGGCGCTGGGGCAGCGAGCCCGACCGCCTGGTGGGGAAGATGCGCACGGCGGGCCTGGACCCGGACCTCGATGACGAAGAGGACTTCGTGTCGGATCCTCACGTCCCGGCCCTCCTTCTCGCGGGTTTGATCACCGGCGTGCTCCAGCATCGGGACACCCTGTCCGGGCGGCTCATGTCCGCCGAGATCGAACCGTGGTTCAGCGCCGCCGAACCCTGGCTCGGCCACGGGCCCGCAGACCCCGAAATGATCGCGGCTCTCGCCGCCGCGCCGCCGCACGTGCTCCGCTCCGTCGCCGCTCGGGAGACGGAGCGCCTGGCGTCCGTCCTCCACCTCGACGGGACCCCCGGTCTGGCCGAGGCGGTCGCCGCGGCCGAGCGAGGCGAGACGGTCAAGGTCTCGCCCACCTCCGAGCTCGGGGTGCACGTCCGGTCCTGGCTGAAGCGGGCACATCAGGCGGGCCGATCGCTCAACGCCTCGTTCGACCGCGGCAACATGACGGACGATGAACGCACGGATGCCTACATGCTGGGCTGGTTCGCGGGTGTGTTGCGGGCCGCGCTGTGGCCGGAGCCGCATGCCGCCGCCCGTGCCGTCCTCCACCCGCTCACGCAGGGCCCGCCCAGCCTCCGCGACCCCGCCCAGCAGAGCGCCATCCTGCACGAACTCCGAGGCGACGCGCGCCTTACCTGATCCGACCTGACGCCTACCCCCGGCCGTCGCCGCGACAACGGGGCCGATGCCCGCAGCGCGACGGCGAACGCTCCCGGGTGGGGTGCTCAGCCGGCCGCCGCATCCGACCCGCTCTTGAGTGGCAGCGCGCTTCGCATGGCACCGACCAGGCCGCGTGGGCGGAACTCGTCACTGGAGAAGCCTGACCCCGATTGGTCGCGTACCTCGGAGCACGACTAGAGGTCTGTACGCATGGTGGGCTTCCGCCGTCTACCGCGAGGCGGGCCAGGGCGGCGGCGACGACGCTGCCGGGCAGACACCGCCGAGCAGCGATCGGGGCCTGCCCGTCGCGTCCCGCAGCGCCGAGGGTGATGGAGGTGTATCGGGTGCGGATGTCTAGGAAGTCGGTAGCGACGGCCGACCGTGCGAAGGCTCGTTTGCAGAGGGACGGCCCGGCGCGTCGTCGGGCCGGGGTCAGGGTTCGGTGCGGTCGAGGTGGACGAGGCCACGAGTCACGGCTGCCGGCCATACGATGGCATGCTGTTGGTCCGGGATGACCTCGCTGCGGATCCTGAAGGCCGGGTGCGTGTGCAGCCGGGCGGTGAAGCGTGCCAGGTCGGCGACCATGTCGAGCCCGGCCAAGGATTCCCGTATCGCGGTGGGCAGGACGGGCCAGCCGCGGTCCGGGCTGTTCTCCCGTTCGCCCACGGCCAGGTACACGTCGCCGGTCGCCCGGTCTGCGACAGGGGCGCGCTGCGCGTCGAGCAGCAGATGGTCGTCCCACCAGAGCGACGGGCTGACCGCCAGGAACCGGCGGAAGCCCTCCGGGCGGCGCGTCAGGACCCAGCAGGTGAGCAGGCTGCCGAGGGAGAAGCCCCCGAGTCCTCGATCAGCGGGATCGAGCGGATGAGCCGACTCCGCGAACGGCGCGATCACGTGGCGGATCAAGTCGAGCACCGCCGCCTGTCCCGTACGGGGTCTCGCCGAGGAGGTACATCACGGCGACCGGCTGGTCCGCGTCCGCGCAGGGCGGGAGGCGGAACGGACACGCGGACATGCCGGCGGTCCGTGGGCTCGTCGCCGGTGACCGGCATGTGTTGCACCGATCCCGGTACGTCCACCGGTCCGCGGGTCCAGTCCGCGGTCCTGCGCGACTCCAACGATTCGGCCGGCCCGCGGCGGGCCGGGTACCCGCGGCGGGTCAGGCGCCGGCGGTGATGTCCTCGGGCGCGTGGACGCGCGCCACCTCGGGAGTACGGGCGTCCAGCCGGATCTTCGCGAGGGCCTGGCGGCCGAGATCGGCCGCTCCGGCGTGCTTGATCTCGGCCGGGGTGAGGTACACGGCGAGGTCGGGGAAGACGACCAGCCTGCCGCCGTCGTCGGCGGGGGCGGTCCGGAAGTCGTCCGGGTCGCGCGGGGCCGTGAGCCGTTCCCGGGCGAAGACCGCCGCCGGATCCGGCTCGCGGGTTCCAGCGGGGGCGAAGGTGCCGTTGCGGAAGTACACCGTGGTCTGGGCCCGGTCGCCCGCGGCGAGGGCGGCGGGCGCCGCGCGCGCCGGCGGGTCGGGCGGGCGCCGGGTGAGCGTGCGACGCGCGCTCTGCCGCCGGATCCGCCAGAGCTTGGCCACCGTCCAGATGAGGACCAGCGGCCACAGCACGAGCAGCGCCACCAGCAGGCCCGCTCCGGGCGCGTCCACCTTGACGCGGAGCGCCTCGCTGTACTGGTCGCAGTCGACCGCGACGTAGTCGGTGGCGGGTGCCCGGAACGCCCCGACCCATCGGTACCCCTTGATCTCCGCCGCGTCGCCGCCGTGCCGGGCCCGGTCCAGGGTCACCGGGTAGGTGCCGTTCCGCCCGACCAGCGTGCAGGAGCCGGGGTCGTCGGCGGACGTCACGATGTGGATCCGGTAGCGCAGGCCCTCGTCCACCCAGAGGACGGCGCGGGAGTCGCCGGGCACGCTTCCGGGCCGGACGGCGTCGACCGTGCTCGCGGTGAGCAGCGCGTGGTGCGTTCCCCAGAACAGCACGGTGAGCAGGACGAGCAGGGCCAGCGGCCCGACCGGGACCAGGTAGGAACGCCAGGACGTGGCGAACGGCACCCGATACCGATATGTCACCTTCTTTGGCACCCGCGAATTGTACGATCTTGCGGCTGGGAAAGGGAGATCATGTGGACGTGACGCGGACCGAGATCGACGGCGTGCCCGTGTTCTGGAGCGAGGGCGCGCCGGCCGATGACGGCTATCGCGCGGCGCTGGTGTTCCGTGTGGGAAGGGCCGACGAGTCCCTGTCGAGGGGCGGCCTCAGCCACCTGGTGGAGCATCTGGTGCTGCACGCCCTCGGCGATACCGAATATCACCACAATGGCGTCGTCGGTGCCGACACCACCATGTTCGTCACCCATGGGGAGCCGGAGAAAGTCGCCGACTTTCTGACGGCGGTGTGCCATTCGCTGGGCGCGCCCCCCATGGAACGCCTCGAAGCGGAGAAGAACATCCTGCGGACGGAGGCCGAGGGGCGCGACGCTGGCATGGTGGGCCGATTGCTGGTGTGGCGTTACGGCGCGGCCACCTTTGGCCTGCCCGCCTATCCCGAGCACGGTCTCGCAGCCGTCACCTCCGATGACGTCGAAGAATGGACGGCGCGCTGGTTCACCAGGAACAACGCGGCACTGGTGCTCATCGGCGGCCCTCCGCCGGAAGGGCTCACGCTGCCGCTTCCCGCGGGGGAGCGGCGACCGTGCCCGGAACCGACCAGCGCGCTGCCCCGGACGCCCGCCTATTTCAACACCGACGTCAACGGCGTCGCGCTGACCGGCATCGTGCCCCAGAGCGCCGCCGCCGGGGTCTACGTCGACGTCCTCGGCCGCCGTCTCCACCGCGTGCTGCGGCGGGAGAACGCGCTGAGCTACACGACGAGCGTCGACTTCTCGCCGCGCCCCGGCGACACCGCGGAGATCCTCGCGTTCGCCGACGGGCTCGCGGAGGCGCGTCCGGAACTGGCGGAGCGTTTCCGCGCGGAGATCGAACGCCTCGCCGCCGAGCCGGTGGACGCGGCCGAACTGGCCGAAGTGGTGGCGGCGCGACGCGCCGGCGTGGCCTCTGACGAGGCCCGCGCCTCGCCGGCGATGGCCTCGTGCCTGGCCGAGTTGACGGGGGCTCCGCCGCTCGCGCTGGAAGAGACCTTCGCCGCGCTGGACGAGCTCGGGCCGGAGGACGTCCAGGAGGTCGGCAGGACCATGCTGGACACCGCGCTGCTGATGCTTCCGGAAGGCGAGGAGCCGCAGGGCGCGCGGTTCGCCGCGGCACCGGTCGCCTCGGCGGTCGCGGTCGAGGGCCGGATCCACACCCGCCCCGACGAGGCTCAGCGCGGGCTGATCGTCGGCAGGGACGGGGTCACCTCGCTGACCGGCCCGGCCATGGCCACCGTCCGCTTCGATCAGTGCGCCGCCGTGCTCGCCTGGCCGGACGGGCAACGCGTGCTGGTCGGCCTGGACGGAATGATGGTCGGGGTCGAGCCGAACCTCTGGAACGCCGGCTCCGACGCGGTCGCCGACATCGACCGGTACGCCCCCGCCGAGGCGGTCGTGCCCATGCCCGAGCGTCCCGCCGAGCGCATCCCGCCCCGCATCGGCACGGCGCCGGTGGCCGAGCCGGACGCCGGCGGCACGGCGCGGGCCGGTGCGGTGGCCGCCCTCTTCGGGCTTCCCGCCAAGGCCAGGGCGCGGCGGCGCGAGCCCGCCTGGCGGGACGAGGCACTCGCGGCGACGCTGCCGCGGGTGCGCGGCGGCGACCTGCGCGCGGGACGGGAACTGCTGGCCGGCAC
Source organism: Actinomadura sp. NAK00032 (assembly GCF_013364275.1). NCBI lineage: Bacteria > Bacillati > Actinomycetota > Actinomycetes > Streptosporangiales > Thermomonosporaceae > Actinomadura > Actinomadura sp. NAK00032. The sequence continues at coordinate 3,939,271 of NZ_CP054932.1, forward strand.
CCGCGACGACGCCGAGACCCGCAGCCTCTACGTGGAGAGCCTCACCGACGCCGCGCTCGGGCAGGGCGCGCGGCTGGCGGAGCTGGCCGCGGCCGACCCCGCCGACCCGGACCTGTGCCTGTGGCTCGGCGCGACCCGCGTCGGCGAGGCGTGGAAAGCGCGCAGCGCCTGCCGTGCCGTATACGTCGATGCGGACCGGTTCGGCCGGTTCTGGCGGATGCTCGCCCTGGCGGGGCCCCCGCTCCACCGCGCCGCCGAGCTGCTGCCCGCCGACCCCGTCCCCTGGGACAGGCTCCAGTGGCACGGGCTCGGCATGCAGCTCGGACGGGACGAGCTGGACCGCGTCTGGCGGGAGCTCATCGCGCGAAACCCGTTCCTCTACGCGGGCCACATCTCCCGCTCCCAGGTGCTCTGCAGGAAGTGGTGGGGTTCGGACGCCGAAGTGCTCGACTTCGCCGAGACGGCCACCGCCGCGGCCGAGCCCGGGGACCCGGTCACCGCGGTGCTCGCGGTCGCCCACCTGGAGATCGGCGGCGAGATCGGCACCTGGGACGACCTGAACGGCTACCTGGCGCGCCCCTCGGTGCACGCCGCCCTGGTGGAGGCCGCCGACCGGTGGCAGTCGGGCGAGCGCCCGCATCCCCGGAACCTGGAGGCCCATCACTTCTTCGGGGCGGTGTTCTACCGGGCCGGTGACCACGACCGGGCCCGGCGGCATTTCGTCCAGGCGGGCCGTACCAAGGCTCCCGGCCGCGCATGGGCGTACGCGGACGACCCCGACCGGCTGCTGGCACGGGCCCGGCGGGACGTCCGCGCCAAGGCGTCCGCCGGAACGGGGAGCTAGCCGGCGGCCTCGTCCGGCATGAGGGCCTTCGCATAGTCGGCGAGCGAGCGGCTGTACTGGGGGAGGTGGCGGGAAAGCGCGCCGAGGGCGAGCGCCACCGCCTCCCTCTCGCGGCCGAGGTCGGTGAGGGCCAGCGCCAGGAACGCGGTCACGGCGTCGTCGAGGGCGTCGGAGCCGGCGTCGCGCTCGGCGGTCAGGAGGGCGGCGCTCTCCTCGGCCCGGCCGAGGTTGCGGAGCGTGCTGGCGTACTGGACGGCCGCCTCGCGCCGGCGCTTCCCGTCCAGCCCGGCGGCGAACGCCCGCTCGTAGTGGACGGCGGCCTCCGCCTCGTGGCCGATCGAGTCGTGCGCGGACGCCAGTTCGAACTCGGCGACGGCGTCGCCGGGCGGCAGCTCGCCGGCCAGCGCCTCGACCTTCGCGAGGAAGTCGGCGGGCTCGTGGTCGTCGAACGCGGCCCAGAGTTCGGCGATCCGCCGCTCCCAATCCGGGGTGATCATGCCTGTGAGGATAGGGGGACGGGGCCGCCGGCCGGTGCGGCGGCCTTGATCGCTAGGGTCGCAACGGTGCTGCAACCTGCGATGCGGCACAATTGGACCGCTCGACACTGGTCGGGATCATGGTCGCGTCGGTGCCAACCCACACATCTGCACCGGCGCGGCCACCGAGGCCGAGGCGGCGGCCATGCCGTCGCGGAAGCCGGTGAGCCGCGCTGTGGGGACGGCGTGGAGACGGGCGAGGACCCGGCCCTGCTGGACGGCGGCGGCGCGCGGATCGGCGGACGTGATGTCCGCGCGGCCGGGGAGCCGGGTGATCAGGACCGCGGGCCGTCCGGAGCATGCTCCGTGCGGGTCGGCGGCGATGAGGCGCGGGGCCCAACCGTCCAGGCCGGCCAGGACTTCGAGGACGTGGGCCTCGTTCGCGGCGGCGGTGTCGCCGGCCGCCTCGTCGGCCCAGGCCTCGGCGGGCGGCTGCTCCCCGGTCATCCGGCCGCCGCCGTGGGCGAGGTGAAGTATTCGGCGCTCTCGGCGTCCACGGGGTAGTAGGACTCGATGGCGATCTCGTCCAGCGTGATGTCCAGCGGCGTGCCGAACGTGGTGATCGTCGAGAAGAGCCGCACCTCCCGGCCGCCGATGCGGATGATCATCGGGATCACCACGTCGGCGTCGGCCGAGGCGCCGGTCGGGTCGCCGGGGGCGAGCAGCTCCTCGTAGAGCGCGGTGAGCTCGGGGTCGGGGGCCTTCGCCAGCTGGCGGAGGATCCTGGCGCGGAAGATCGCGCGCACATCGCCCAGGTTGGCGACCAGCGGGGCGAACCCGCGCGGGTCGAGGCCGAGCCGGATCAGGTTGACCGGGGGCCGCAGGAGGTCGGGGTGGACGGTCGCGAAGAACGGTTCGACGGCGCGGTTGGTCATCAGGATGTTCCAGCGGCGGTCGAAGACCAGCGCCGGATACGGCTCGTGGGCCTTGAGCACCCTGGCGACCGCGTCCCGCGCCGCGGGCAGGGCGTCGCCGCCGAGCGGCCGTTCGGGGTACCGGGGGGCGAAGCCGGCAGCGAGCAGCAGCCGGTTGCGCTCGCGCAGCGGCACGTCGAGATGCTCGGCGAGCCGCAGGACCATGGCGGCGCTCGGGTTCGACCTGCCCGTCTCGACCAGGCTGACATGGCGGGCCGAGACGTCGGCGGCGATCGCGAGGTCGAGCTGGCTGATCCGCCGGTGGTGCCGCCACCGGCGCAGGAGGTCCCCGAACGTGTCCACGGTGATCGAGAGTACTCAGCGTGGCGCCGGACGCCATGAAATGGGAGTTCATCGACAAGCGCCGCGAACCGCCGAAACACTCCGTCCATGACCACAGCGAACAAGGACCTCGTTCAGCGGGCATTGGGAGAACTCATCGGGACGGGCGACGTCGAAGCCTTCGGCGCGTTCCTGAGCGACGACTTCGTCCACCACCGGCCCGACGCGACGACGTCCACCAAGAACGAATGGCTCGCCAACGTGCGCGCCGCACTCGTCCCGCTCGCCGGCATGCAGGTCGAGATCCAGCACGTGCTCGCCGACGGCGACCACGTCGTCATGTACTCCCGGCGCCGCCTTCCCGGCGGCGGCCCGGAGGTCGCGATCGTCGACATCCTGCGCGTCGACGGCGGCCTGATCGCCGAGGCGTGGGAGATCATCGAGCCGGTGGCCCGGGCCGCCGCCAACCTGAGCTGGTGGGAGCCCGGCGCGAACTAGCGCGACGGCGCCGATGGTCGCGGCGGATCCGGGGCGGTCCAGGAAGACCGCCCTGAGACCCGCCGCGCTGAAGGCCAGCCCCATCCCGGTGCCGAACACCACGGCGAGCAGCCCGTCGGCTCCGGGCCGGGGGCGGCCGGCGTCCGGACGCCCGGCCGGTTCTCGCCGCGCCCGACGGGAGGGCGGTGGAGACGCCGTAGGCTGCTCGGGTGACTGAGAAGCTTTGGCAGATCGAGCCGTCGGGGCCGCTGCGCGGGGACGTCACCGTGCGCGGGGCGAAGAACGCGGTCAGCAAGCACATGGTCGCGGCGATGCTGGGCGAGACGCCGAGCACGATCGGCAACGCGCCGGACGTCGGCGAGGTCGGCATCACCGCGGGCATGCTGGAGCACATCGGGATGTCGGTGGAGCGCTCCGGCGGGGACGTCACGGTGGTGCCGGGTCCGGTGGCGGACCCGAGCGTCGGCAAGGCGTTCACCGGGCTGAACCGCATCCCGATCCTGATGCTGGGGCCGCTGCTGCACCTGGCGGGCGAGGCGTTCGTGCCGCTGGTCGGCGGCGACCCGATCGGGCGGCGGCCGGTCGACTTCCACGTGGACGCGCTCCGGGCGTTCGGGGCCGAGGTGACGCACGAGGCCGACGGTATCCACGCGCGGGCGTCGCGCCTGGTCGGGACGCGTGTCGAGCTCCCGTACCCGAGCGTCGGCGCCACCGAGACGGTGCTGCTGGCGGCGGTGCGGGCCGAGGGCAAGACCGTCATCCGCAACGCGGCGACCGAGCCGGAGATCATCGAGCTGGCGCTGTTCCTGCAGCGGATGGGCGCGCGCATCTCGTTCGCCCCCGACCGGCGGATCGTGGTGGAGGGCGTCGAGCGGCTGAGCGGGGCGCAGACGCGGCTGGACGGCGACCGCATCGAGGCGTTCTCCTACCTGGTGGCCGGGCTGGTGACCGGGGGAGAGGTGCGGGTGCACGGCTGCCCGCAGGACCGGCTCGTCACCGCGATCACGACGCTGGCCCGGATGGGCGCCGAGTTCGAGATCACCGATGACTGGATCATGGCGTCCGCGCCGGACGGGCTGAGCCCCGCGGCCGTGCAGACCGACACCCATCCGGGGTTCGCGACGGACTGGCAGACGCCGCTGATGGTGCTCTTCACGCAGGCCGAGGGAATGTCGGTGCTGCACGAGACCGTGTACGAGAACCGGCTCGCGTACGTGCCGGCGCTGCAGAGCATGGGCGCGGAGATCGAGGTCTACGACACCTGCCTGGGCGGGCCCGCCTGCCGGTACCACGACACGGCGGCGCTGCACTCGGCCGTGGTGCGGGGCGTCACCAAGCTCCGCGGCGGGGACGTGACGATGCCCGACATCCGGGCCGGGTTCTCGGCGGTGCTGGCGGCGGCCGTCGCGGAGGGGCCGTCCACTTTGCGGGGCGTCCACCACATCGAGCGCGGCTACCACCGCCCCGTCGAGCAGTTCAAGGCGCTGGGCCTCGCGCTGCGCGAGGGCTAGCGGCCCCGCTCCGGGCCACTAGGTTGGCCTGGTCATCTGCGGAGGGACGAGCGTGGATTTCGACCGGAGCGACCCCTATCCCTGCTACGCGCGGGCCCGGGAGGCGCCGGGCCTGACCTTCGTGCCCGAGCTGGACGCCTGGCTCGTCGCCCGGCACGCCGACGCGCGCGCGGTCCTGCGGGACCCGGAGGCGTTCTCGTCGGCGAACGCGCTGAAGCCGGACGTGGTGCCGGGCCCGGAGGCGGTCGAGGTGCTGCGCTCGGTCCCGGCGGGACGTCCGGTGGTGCTCACGGCCGACGGCGACGACCACCGGCGCGTCCGCGAGCCGCTCAGCCGCGGGCTGTCGCCCAAGCGGGTCGAGGCGGCCATCCCGTTCATCACCCGGCGAGCCGAGGAGCTGGTCGCCTCGTTCGCCGGTGACCACCGGGTCGAGCTGATGGGACGGTGCGCCCGCGTCCTGCCGGGGGAGGTCATCGGGCACCTCCTCGGCCTCGACCCGGCGGACGTGCCCGACCTGATCGAGGGCAGCCACCGCGCCGAGGACCTGGTGTTCCGGCGGATGAGCACGGCCGAGCAGGTCGCGGCGGCGCGGGCCGTCGCGGGGATGAAGCGGCTCCTGGACGCCCACGCCCGCGGCAGCGCCGGCGCCGACGGCCTGTGCGGTGAGATGGTCCGGGGGATCGAGCCGCACGGCACGCTCGTCTCCAATCTGCAGAACCTGATGCTCGCCGGGCACCTGACGACGACCGCGCTGATCGGCACGGCGGTGCTGCACCTGCTCCGCGACCGGGAGCAGTGGGAGCTGCTGTGCGCGCGGCCCGAGCTGGCCCCGGCGGCCGTGGAGGAGGCGGCGCGCTACGACACGGCGATCCAGGGGTTGCGCCGGGTCGCGACGCGGCCCGTGGCGCCGGCCGGGACGGAACTGCCCGCGGGCGCGGAGGTCTTCGTCGCGTTCGGGGCCGCCGGACGCGACCCGGACGCCCACGAGCGGCCCGACGAGTTCGACATCACCCGCGCACCCGCGCGGCACCTGGCGTTCGGGCACGGCGCGCACGCGTGCCCCGGCGCCCACCTCGCCCGCGCGCAGGTCCGGATCACCCTGGAGACGCTGGCCCGGGAGCTGCCGGGGCTGCGGCTCGCGGAACCGGCCGAGATGGAGCCGAGCCTGATCCACCGTTCCCCGAAGGAGCTGGTCGTTACCTGGTGATGACCGAATCCTGCAAGACGGGCGCGGGTGCCGGCGGCCAGGCTGGAGCCATGGACATCGACAAGGCATCCGACTTCATGGCCACGCACGCGCGCCTGCTCGACCGGCGCCGCTTCGAGGTGCTGGCGGGGGACGGCGACCGGGACGCGCTGCTGTCCGCGCTGAACGCCTACCGGAACCCCGACGGCGGCTACGGGCGCGGGCTGGAACCCGACCTGCGGTCCCGGACGAGCCAGCCGGGCCCGGCCCTGCACGCCTTCGAGGTCTTCGAGGAACTGGCCCCCGCCACGGCGCCGGAGGCCGCCGCGCTCTGCGACTGGCTGGAGTCGGTCGCGCTGCCGGACGGCGGCGTCCCGTTCGCGCTGCCCATGCCCGACCCGGCCGGGTCCGCTCCGTTCTGGGCGGGCGCCGACACCGGGTCGTCCTCGCTGCAGATCACCGCCGTGGTCGCCGCGATGGCGCACCGCGTCGGCGTCCACGACGAGGCCGTCGCCGGGCATCCGTGGCTGGAGCGCGCGACCCGCTACTGCCTCGACACCGTCCGGGCGAAGGACGAACTGCACGCGCTGGAGCTGGCGTTCGCGCTCTGGCTCGCCGACGCCGTCGAGGACACCGAGATCATCGCGGCGCTCGGCGCGCACATTCCGGAGAGCGGCTGCGTGCACGTCCAGGGCGGCTTGGAGGACGAGATGATGCGGCCCCTCGACTTCGCGCCCTATCCCGGACGCCCCGTCAGGGCGCTGTTCAAGGACGAGGTCGTGCGGGCCGAGCTGCGGCGCCTCGACGAGGAGCAGCAGGACGACGGCGGCTGGCGCGTCGACTTCGCCAGCTACTCGCCGGCCGCCGGGCTGGAATGGCGGGGCCATCAGACCGTCAAGGCCGTCTCCATCCTGACCCGCGCCGCCGTGGGCTGAGCCCGCCGCCGTGGGACCATGAAGGGTCCCATCCGCGCTGCGGCGCCGGACGCCCAGCAGACGGCACCGGAGGCTCCCGATGGACAACGGCCCGGGCTACACGGCGCTCACCCCGCTCGCGTTCCTCAACAGGTCGGCGGAGGTGTTCCCCGGCAAGACCGCCTACGTCCACGGGGACCGCCGCGCCACCTACGCCGAGTTCGCCGCCGAGGCGACGCGGCTGGCGCACGCGCTGCGGGCGTCCGGCATCGGACCCGGCGACCGCGTCGCCTACCTGGCGCCCAACGTCCCCGAGCTGCTCGTCGCCCACTTCGCCGTGCCGCTGGCCGGGGCCGTGCTCGTCGCGATCAACACGCGGCTCGCGCCCGCGGAGATCCGCTACATCCTCGACCACTCGGGAGCGAAGGCCCTGGTCGTGGACGCGGCCCTGCACCCGTCGATCGCGCCGGTCGCGGACGGCCTGCCGCCGGTCGTCACGGTCCCGGCGGCGGGCGCGGACGCCGACCCGGCGGTCGGCGGCACCGCCTACGCCGACCTGCTGGCACGCGGCTCCGACGACCCGCTGCCCGGGGACGTCCACGACGAGAACGCCGCCATCTCGATCAACTACACCTCCGGCACCACGGGACGTCCCAAAGGCGTCGTCTACACCCATCGCGGCGCCTACCTGAACGCGCTCGGCGAAGTCCTGCACTCCTGCCACACGCCCGGCAGCGTCTACCTGTGGACGCTGCCGATGTTCCACTGCAACGGCTGGTGCACGCCGTGGGCGCTCGCCGCGATCGGCGGGACGCAGGTGTGCCTGCGCGCCGTCGACGCCGGCGAGGTGTGGCGGCTCATCGACGCCGAAGGCGTCACCCACCTCAACGGCGCCCCGACGGTGCTGGTCGCGATCGCGAACGCGGCGCGGGCGCACCCGCTGGAGCGGCCGCTGACGGTCACGACGGCGGGCGCCCCGCCGAGCCCGACGATCATCGGGCAGATGGAGCGGCTCGGCGCGCGCATCGTGCACGTCTACGGGCTCACCGAGACCTACGGGCCGTACTCGGTGTGCGAGCCGCAGCCCGGCTGGCCGGGCCTTCCCGCCGGCGACCGGGCCCGGCTGCTGGCCCGGCAGGGCGTCGGCATGGTCCAGACGGACGGGCTGCGCGTCGTCGACGACGCCATGCGCGACGTCCCCGCCGACGGGGAGACGCTCGGCGAGATCGTCATGCGCGGCAACAACGTCATGAAGGGCTACCACCGCGACGAGGAGGCCACCGCGCACGCGTTCCGCGGCGGCTGGTTCCACTCCGGCGACCTCGGCGTCCGCCACCCGGACGGCTACGTCGAGCTGCGCGACCGGTCCAAGGACATCATCATCTCCGGCGGCGAGAACATCTCGACGGTCGAGGTCGAGCGGGCCATCGACTCGCACCCGGCCGTGCTGGAGGTCGCCGTCGTCGCCGTGCCCGACGACACGTGGGGCGAGCGGCCCAAGGCGTTCGTCGTGCTCCGCGACGGGCACGCCGCGACCGGGGACGAGCTGATCGAGCACGTCCGGGCGGACCTCGCCCGGTACAAGGCGCCCGACGCGGTGGAGTTCGTCGCCGAACTGCCGAAGACGTCCACCGGCAAGATCCAGAAGTTCCAGCTCCGGGAGCGGGAGTGGGCCGGGCGGGACACCCGCGTCCAGGGCTGATCCACAAGCCGGGAACCCCTGCCGCATCGGGCCTCCCGCCGGGGTGAGGACGGGCCGTTCGTGGGAAGTGTTCCCTGCGCGGGGGCCGGGCCGCCGGCCGTTCGTCGAGAGGGGAGCGTGATGGCGCCCACCGGGAGGCCGACCGGGAACGTGCTGATCGTGGGGGCGGGCCCGACCGGGCTCCTGCTGGCGGGGGACCTGGCCGCGGCGGGCATCGGCTGCACGGTGCTGGAACGCCGCGCCGAGGAGACGAGCGGCCTGACGCGGGCGTTCGCCGTGCACGCCCGCACCCTGGAGACCCTGGACGCGCGCGGCGCCGCCGCCGGCCTGATCGCCGCGGGCACGCGGGTCGGCGCGCTGCGGCTGCTCGGCGCGACCGCCCTCGACCTCTCGCGGCTGCCGGGCCGCTTCCCGTTCGTCCTCGTCGTCCCGCAGTACGAGACCGAACGCGTCCTGAGGGAGCGGGCGCTGGCGGCGGGCGCGGAGGTCGTGCACGGCGCCGAGGTCACCGGGCTCCGCCAGGACGCCGCCGGCGTGGACGTCGAGGTCCGGACCGCCGGCGGCGCGACCTCGGCCCGCCGCGCCTCCTACGTGGTGGGCGCCGACGGGGTCCGCAGCACCGTCCGGCACGAGCTCGGGCTGCCGTTCCCCGGCCGCGCGGCGGTGCGCTCGGTGATGCTCGCCGACGTCCGGCTGGACGAGGCGCCCGCCGCCACCCTGACCGTCGGCGCCGTCGGCGACGCGTTCGCGTTCATCGCCCCGTTCGGCGACGGCTGGTACCGGGTGATCGCCTGGAACCGGCGGCACCAGGCGCCCGACTCCGAGCCCGTCGACATGGCCGAGCTGCGCGAGGTCGTCCGCCGCGCGCTCGGCACCGACCACGGCATGCGCGACCCGCGCTGGACGTCCCGGTTCCACAGCGACGAGCGGCAGGTCCCGAGGTACCGGGTCGGGCGGGTGTTCCTCGCCGGCGACGCCGCGCACGTCCACTCCCCGGCGGGCGGGCAGGGCATGAACACCGGGATCCAGGACGCGGCGAACCTCGGCTGGAAGCTCGCCGCCGAACTGCGCGGATGGGCGCCGTCGTGGCTGCTCGACAGCTACCACGAGGAGCGGCACCCGGTCGGGCGGCAGGTCCTGCGGGGCAGCGGCGCGCTGCTGCGGTTCGCGCTCGCCGAGCCGCGCTGGCTGCGCGCGGCCCGCGGCGCCGCGGCCTGGGCGGCGACGCACGCCCGGCCGGTGGCGCGGCGGCTGGCGGGCGCCGTCTCCGGCATCGACATCGCCTACCCGGCGCCGCGCGGATCCCACCGGCTCGCCGGCCGCCGCGCCCCCGACGTCCCGCTGGCGGGCGGCCCGCCCCGGCTGCACGAGCTGCTCGGCGACGGGAGGTTCGTCCTCGTCGTCGCCGCGAACGACCCCGCCGTCACCTACCTGGCGACGAAGCGGTGGGCGGGCCGGGTGCACTGCGCGCTCGCCGGCGGCGCCACCCGCACGACCGCGCTGGTGCGGCCGGACGGCTACATCGCCTGGGCCACCGACGAGACCGCCCCGGACCGGCGCGCCGCCGAGATCCGCGACGCGCTGGGCCACTGGTGCGGGCCGCCCGCCGACCGCGCCGTCCACGAACACCGCCGGATCGGGAGCGTCCCGGGCGACGGCACGGAGCAGAGGAGCTGAGAGCATGGCAGACGGCACGGGGGGCCGTAACGCCGCCCGCAAACTGATCGCCTCGCATCTGGTGAGCGGTGAGATGCGGCCGGGCGCCGAGATCGGGATCCGCGTCGACCAGACGCTCACCCAGGACGCGACCGGCACGCTGGTGATGCTGGAGCTGGAGGCGCTCGACCTGGACCGGGTCCGCACGGACGTGTCCGTCCAATATGTCGACCACAACCTGCTGCAGGCCGACGAGCGGAACATGGCCGACCACATCTTCCTGCGGTCCGCCGCCCGCCGGTACGGGCTCTGGTACTCCAAGCCCGGCAACGGCGTGTCGCACCCGACGCACATGCAGCGCTTCGGCGTGCCCGGCGCCACGATGGTCGGCTCCGACTCCCACACCTGCGCGGCGGGTTCGCTCGGCATGCTGGCGATCGGCGTCGGCGGGCTGGAGGTCGCGATGGCGATGGCGGGGGAGCCGCTGCACGTGACGATGCCGGAGATCTGGGGCGTCCGGCTGACCGGCGAGCTGCCGCCCTGGTGCAGCGCCAAGGACGTGATCCTGGAGATGCTGCGCCGGCACGGGGTGCGCGGCGGCGTCAACCGGATCATCGAGTACCACGGGCCCGGCCTCGCCGCGCTGACCGCGATGGACCGGCACGTCATCGCCAACATGGGCGCCGAACTGGGCGCGACGACGACGGTGTTCCCGGCCGACGGGCAGGTCCGCGCGTTCCTGCGCGCCGAGGACCGCGAGGACGACTTCACCGAGCTCACCGCCGACCCGGACGCGTCCTACGACGTCACCGAGGAGATCGACCTGTCCGCGCTGGAGCCGCTGATCGCCCGCCCCAGTTCGCCCGGCGACGTCGTCCCGGTGCGGGAGGCCGCGGGGGAGGAGGTCCACCAGGTCGTCATCGGCTCGTCGGCGAACCCCGGGCTGCGCGACTTCGCGTCCGTCGCGGCCATCGTGAAGGGCCGCCAGGTGCATCCGCGGGTGTCGCTGGACGTGAACCCGACGTCCCGGCAGATCCTCGTCGACCTCACCAGGATGGGCGCGACCGCCGACCTCGTCCAGGCCGGCGCCCGCATCCACCAGACCGGCTGCATGGGCTGCATCGGCATGGGGCAGGCGCCCGCGATCGGCCGCAACAGCCTGCGGACCATGCCGCGCAACTTCCCCGGCCGCTCCGGCACCAAGGACGACCTGGTCTGGCTGTGCTCGCCGGAGACCGCCGCGGCCGCCGCGCTCACCGGCCGGATCACCGACCCGCGCGACCTCGGCATGGACCCGCCGGCCGTCCGCCTCCCGGCCGCCTCCAGCGTCAACCGCGACATGCTCGAAGGGCCGCCGCCCGCGGACGAGGCCCGCCGCGTCGAACTGGAGAAGGCGCCGAGCATCGGCGTCCTGCCGGAACTGGACCCGCTCCCGGACGAACTGGAGATCCCCGTCGCCATCAAGGTCGGCGACGACGTCTCCACCGACGAGATCCTGCCCGCGGGCGCGCGGGCCCTGCCGTTCCGCAGCGACATCGCGCGGCTCGCCGACTTCACCTTCGTCCAGCTCGACGAGGACTACCCGGCCCGCGCCCGCGAGACCGGCCCGCACGCCGTCGTCGGCGGCCGCAACTACGGCCAGGGCTCGTCCCGCGAGCACGCCGCCATCGCGCCCCGCCACCTCGGCCTGCGGCTCGTCCTGGCCCGCGGGTACGCGCGGATCCACTGGCAGAACCTCGTCAACTTCGGGATCCTGCCCCTCGAATTCACCGCCGAGGACGACTACGACCGCGTGGAGCAGGGCGACGTGCTGCGCATGGAGAACATCCGGGACGCCCTGAAGGCCGGGACCGAGATCGACGTCCGCAACACCACCCGCAACGAGACGTACCGGGCACGGCACCGCCTGTCCCCGCGCCAGCGAGACCTGGTAGCCGCCGGCGGCCAGATCCCCCTCCTCCGCACCCGCCCCACCTGACCTGACGCCGTGCGTAGCGGCGTGGGGGGCGACCCCCACACCCCCGGGGCGTACTAACGGTCGTCCTCCACTCCGCTGGCGCTCCGTTCCGGACGCCGGCGTTTCATTGTGGGGGGCGACCCCCACACCCCCGGAGGGCTACTAACGGTCGTCCTCCACTCCGCTGGCGCTCCGCTCCGGACGCCCGTTAGTAGCGGCGTTCCTCGCGGCCGTAGCCGAGTTCTTCGGCTATGTCGGCGACGTTCTCGTATTCGCGCTTGGGGAGGGTCCGCAGCTGGTCGACGGCCTCGTCCGGGGCGCCGGCCTCGGCGGCGTGGCGGACCAGTTCGTTCGGGCGGGCCGGGTAGCGGACGCCGGTGAGCATCCGGGCGAGGGCGCTGCGGCCCTCCACGTCCTGGGCGCTCATGCCGGGCGGGGAGCCCTCGCGGTCCCCGGCGGCGGGCGCGTTCGGGTCCGCCGGGTAGTCGTCGGAGAAGGGCTCGGGCTCCTTGAACTCCTCGGCGTGGGTGGAGTGCCCGCCGCTGACCATGCCGTGCGTCTCGCGGCCGATCTCGTCATCGGCCCTCGGTCCGTGCTTGTCGCTCATGTCAGGCATGGGGAGAGCGTTCCCGGGCGGCCGTGTCCAAACATGCGGCCGATCTTGCGCGGCCCCGTGCCGGGCGGGACTACGACAGGCGCATCAGCCGCAGGACGCGCCGCACCAGCGAGTCCTCGGCGGGCTCGTCCGGCTTGTCCGCCGCGGCCTCCTCCTCGGCGGCGGGCGGTGCCGGGCGCGGCTCGGGCGGGGGTCCGGCCAGCTCGTAGTTGACCGGCAGCGACCGCAGGCCCCGCATGAGCGGGGACGACCGCCAGGGGAGCTGGTCGGCGGGCAGCGCGAGCCGTAGCGCGGAGAAGCGGTCGAACAGCCGCTCCACCGCGATCGTCGTGATGGTGGTGGCGAGGTCGCGGCCGAGGCAGGCGTGCGGGCCGGCGCTCCAGGCCAGGTGGGCGCGGGAGGAGTAGATCGAGTCCGGCGCCGTGGTGCCGGTGAAGGCGGGGTCCAGGTGCGCGGCGGCGGGCGACACCATGACCGGGTCGCCGGCCGCGATCTGGAACCTGCCGAGGCGGACGTCCGCCTTGGCCCACCGGAAGGACAGGTTGGCCATCGGCGGGTTCGCCGCCGCCGCCCGGTTGATCGCCTCCTGGATCATGCCGGCGGACATGCTGTCGCGGGCGCCGGTGTCGCCGATCAGCACCTCGGTGATGGTGTTGCAGATCAGCGTCCCGGTGACGTCGCCGACGAGGCCCGACAGCATCGCCATCTCGCGGGTGAGCTCCTCGGCGGTCAGGTCGGGGACGGCGGCGAGCATGTGGGACGGCAGGTCCGCGCCGGGGGAGGCGACGCGCGCCGCGCACACGTCCGCGAACCGGGCGATCATCCGCTCGGACGCCTCCTGCGCGTCCGGGCCGGCGTCCATCACCCGCCACAGGTCGATGATCATCTCGTCGTCGCCGTCCGCGGCGGTGCCGAGCAGCCGGCCGATCACCATCAGCGGCAGCGGGCGCGCGTACTGGGCGGACAGGTCGGCCCAGCCGGACGCGCCGCTCTCCGACAGCACGGTGATCAGCTCGTCGGCGTACCGGCGGACGGCCAGTTCGAGCGCCTTCGCCTCGGGCCGGGCGCGCTCCTGGAAGGGGCGCAGGCCCTCGCTCCAGGCGCTGCGGAGCCGGGTGGAGTCGGCGCCGTCGCGGAACGCCGAGTTGTCGGACAGGACCACCGGCAGCATCGGCCAGTCCGCCGGGACCGCACCGTCCCGGTACTGGCGCCAGTTCTCGACGCGCCGGCTCCAGACCGCGCGGGCGTCGCGCATGATGTCGAGCGTCTGCGCGTAGCCGATCACGAGCCATGCCGGGACGCCGAGGACGTCCACCGGCGCCACCGGTCCGTACTCCGCGCGCAGCCGCTCGTAGAAGACCGCGGGGCGGGACTCGTAGTCGCGGTTCAGCAGGGGCTGGACGGCGAGCGCCTCCAGCGGCGGGTGCGCGGGGGCGGGGTCTGCCTGCGGCGTCTGGGGCTCCACGTGCACAAACCATAGGAGAGATCGTTGGCCGCCGACATCGATTGCGTCGGAATCGCCCAAAATGATCTTTCGGACGGACCCGGATGGCCGATTCCCCTCGCGATGTGTGAGGCTGGAGGTGCCCCTAAGAGAGCTGGAGGTCCGCATGGCCGAATCGTCAGAGGAACCCGCCGAAGGCGAGGACGACGTCAAGCGCAGGTTCCGGGAGGCCCTGGAGCGCAAGCGCGGCGCGGCGGCCAAGAACGCCGGCGCGACCGGCAGGAACGGCTCGAAGGTGCGCGGCGCGCATGACCGCGCCGACCATCAGCGGCAGTTCCGGCGCAAGAGCGGCTGACCGCGACCCACCGTCCGACCCCCGCGCGATGCGCGGGGGTCCTTTGGTACGCCGGTCAGCCGCGGTAGAGCTTCTTGTCGTAGTTCGCCTCGGAGTAGTGGGTCTCCAACTGCTCCAGGCTCTCCTCGGTGTACTGGACGTCCTTGACGATCCGGGCGTGCGCCGGCAGCGACTCCGGGTCCCACGTCTCGGGCTTCCACACCTTGGAGCGCATCAGCGCCTTCGCGCAGTGGAAGAAGATCTGCTCGATGTCCACGATCAGGGCGAGCGCGGGCCGGTGCCCCCGGACGATCTTCTCGTCGAAGAACGGTGCGTCCCGGACCAGGGTGGCCCGGCCGTTGATCCGCAGGGTCTCGCCGCGCCCCGGCACCAGGAAGATCAGCCCGATGTGCGGATTGCTCAGCACGTTCATGAACCCGTCGGCGCGGCGGTTGCCGGGCCGGTCCGGGATGGCGATCGTGGTGTCGTCGATGACGTGCACGAAGCCGGGCGGGTCGCCCTTGGGGGAGACGTCGCAGTTGCCGTCGGCGTCGCTGGTGGAGATCAGGCAGAGCGGGGAGTGGGCGAGCCACTCCCGGTCCCAGGCGTGCAGGGTGACGCGCTCCTTGTCGATCGCCCGCCGCATCGGCGCGCCGAGCAGCTCGCGCAGCTCCGCCGGGGACGTGATCGCAGTGAACTCCGGGGCGACCGTCATCGCCGCTCCTTCCGCTGGGAGACCGGCGATCAGCGTAACCCGGCGGCGATCGGGCGCTTCCGGGCGGGTCAGCGCTTCGCGGCGTAGCGGCGGACGCCGCCCTCCTCGTGGACGTCGAGCACGCCGCGGTCGGCGAGCACGTCCAGGTGCGCCTCGATCTCCAGGACGGCCAGCATCCGGCTGAACGCGTCCAGGTCGGCGAGGCTGCGCCGGCGGCGGGTCCACGGCATCGCCTCGGCGGCCGCGAACGCCGTGTCGCGGCCCGCCCGCACCTGCGCGGCGGCGGCGTCGAGGCGCTCGGCGTGGTGCTCCAGCAGCTCGTCGACGCGGGTGTGCACGCTCGGCCTCACCGGGCCGTGGGCGGGCAGCAGCAGCGTGTCCGGCATGTCGCGGACGAGCCGCAGCGACTCCAGGTAGCTGCGCAGCGGCTTGCGCTCCGGCTCGGTCTCCAGCCCGATGGACGGCGTGATGTGCGGCAGGATGTGGTCGCCCGCGAACAGCAGCCCGGCGGCGGCGTCCCGCAGCACGATGTGGCCGCGCGTGTGCCCCGGCGTGGCGAACACGTCCAGGTCGCGGGCGGTGAGGCCGACGCGCTCCCCGTCGTCGAGCCAGGCGTCCGGCAGCGTGTGCGGGACGTCCCGCTCGGAGCGGTCCACCGGCATCCCGGCGATCTCGGCGGCCAGGGCGTCCGCGCCGCAGCGGCGCAGCATCTCGACCTGCCGGGGGTGCAGCCCCCGCCGGACGTCGAACGCCTCGATCGAGGGCCGCTCGCCGCGCCCGATCCGCACCCGCGTCCCGAACGACTCGCGCAGCGCGAGGGCCTGCGAGTAGTGGTCCCAGTGCGCGTGGGTGACGAGGAACTGCGCGACGTCGTCCAGCCCGTGGCCGAGGGAGCGGAGGGCCTTCTCCATCGTCGTACGCGTGTCGGGCATGGCCCAGCCGGAGTCCACGACGACGGGGCCGCCGTCGTCCTCGATCACGTAGACGTTGACGGCGTGCAGCGACGGGATGGGCAGCGCCAGGGGGATCCGGTGCACCCCGGGCACCACCGGATGGGCGCCCGGTTCGGTCCAGTCAGTCGGCTGCTCCACGACCGGTGCCGTCACCGCGCGCCCCCTCAGATCCTCGAATCACGTTCTACTTGAACCTACTCGATACCGGACGCGCGTCTCGCCGCCGGGGGCCCGGTCAGCCGTGCCGCGCGTCCCGGTCGGCGGCGCGGCGGGCCTCGGCGGCGGCCGTGCGGGCCTCGCGGGCGGCCTCCTCCGCGCGCGCCCGGTTCTGCTCGGCGCGCTCCGCCCGGCGGGCCGCGGCGTCCCGGTCGGCGGTCGCCCGCTCCAGTTCGCGGCGCAGCCGCCCGACCTCGGAGGACGCCGCGTCGGCCGCGCGCTTGGCGGCGTCCGCCCGCTCCGTGCGCTCGGCCAGTTTCCGGTCGGCCTCCTCGGCGCGCCCGCGCAGCGTCTCGGCGCGCCGCGCCCGCGCCGCGCTCGTCCGCGTCACGTTCGGCTTCGGCCGCTCGGGCTTCGCCTTCTCCTTCTTCCTCGGCTCGGGCGCCGGTTCGGGCTCGGGCGCCGGCTCCGGCTCCGCGCGCTGCCGCTCCGGCGGGGCCATGGGGAAGCCGGCGGGGACGAAACCGGTGTGGCTGCGGGGCTGCGGCAGCCGACCCGCCCGGACCTCGTCGGCGATCTCCGCGTCCACGGTGGCGGCCTGCAGCGTGTCCTCCACCTCCCGGACGGCCTGCTCGCGCAGGTCGCCGCCCGCCCCGGCCGCGAGGTCGCCCGCCGTCCGCACGAGCGAGGCGACCAGCTCGGCGCGGCGCTGCTCCAGGTCGCGCAGGCCCCCGCCGGAGCCCCACGCCGAGCGCAGCTCGGCGCCCACGTCCAGCAGCCGCCCCAGCTCCCCGGCGGCGGAGCGGCTGAGCAGGTTCACCGCCCAGGCCGACAGCGTCGGACGGCGCAGGGCGCCGATGCGCTTGGCGAGGGCGGCGTCGCCGGCGTCCCTGGCCTCCCGGGCGAGCCGCTTGCGCGTCTCCACGAACCGCGCGGGCGGGACGCCGTAGAGCTCGTCGGCCGCACTGCTGAAGTCCACGCCTGATCTCTACCCCGCACCGCGCCGCCCGGACCGGTCTGGACGGGGCGGGCTGGACGGGGCAGGACGCGCGACCTATACTCGCCAACGAGTATTCGTGGACGAGGAGAGCGGGATGGCCAAGCGGCGCAAGGTGGGCAACCTCCTCGGCCTCGCCGTGCTGTCGACGGTCTCCGCCAAGCCGATGCACCCGTACGAGATGGCCGCCGTGATGCGCGCCCGCGGCAAGGACCGCGACATGGACATCAAGTGGGGCTCGCTCTACACGGTCGTCGGCAACCTGGAGAAGCACGGCTTCCTGGCCGTCGAGGGCAGCGTCCGCGAAGGGGCGCGGCCGGAGCGGACCGTCTACCGCATCACCGACGAGGGCACGGCCGAACTCGCCGACTGGGTCCGCGAGCTGATCGCCGTGCCCGAGCGCGAGGTGCCGCGGTTCGAGGCGGGGCTGTCGGTCCTCGGCGCGCTCGGCCCCGACGAGGTCGCCGTCCTGCTGCGCCGCCGCCTCGACGCGCTGGAGCGGCGGATCACCGCCGACGAGGAGGCGCTCGCGGCCGCCGACGTGCCGCGCATCTTCCTGATCGAGGAGGAGTACGACCTGGCGATCAGGCGCGCCGAGGCCGCGTGGGTGCGCGGCTTCCTCGCCGAGATCGAGGAGGGCACCCTGCCGCACCTCGACCTGTGGCGCACGTTCCACCGGACCGGTGAGCTGCCGCCCGAGATCGCCGCGATGGCGGAGAGGGGAGCCCCCGAGGAGTAGCGCGGAACCAGGAGTAGCGCGCAAGCGGCCCGGCGGCGGTGCGGCAACACCGCCGCCGGGCCGGAGAACCCACCACCGAAGATCCGCACGGAGCGGGCCCTGGCGGCGAGCACGCATCTCCAGCCTATCCGGGCCCCCTCCGTCGAGCACGGAGGAACCATGGCGCACGCCATCGAGGCCGAGGGCCTCGTGAAGACCTATCCCGGCGACGTCCGGGCCCTGGACGGGCTGTCCATCACCGTCGGCCAGGGCGAGATCCTCGGGCTGCTCGGCCCCAACGGGGCCGGCAAGTCCACCACCGTCAAGATCCTCACCACGCTGATCAGGCCGGACGCGGGCACCGCCGCCGTGGCGGGCCACGACGTGCTGCGCCGGCCCGACCGGGTCCGCCGGCTGATCGGGGTCGTGGCGCAGAAGTCCGGCGCCGACCCCGAGGCGAGCGGCCGCGACAACCTCGTCCTTCAGGGCCGCCTGTACGGGCTGTCCGGCACCCGGGCGCGGCGGCGGGCCGCCGAGCTGCTCGCCCGCTTCGGCCTGGACGACGCGGCGGCCCGCCGCGTGAAGACCTACTCCGGCGGCATGCGGCGGCGCCTCGACGTCGCGCTCGGCCTCGTGCACCGCCCGCGGGTGCTGTTCCTCGACGAGCCCACCACCGGGCTCGACCCCGAGGCGCGCACCGCCCTGTGGGCCGAGATCGCCCGGCTCGCCGGCGACGACGCCCTCGCGATCCTGCTGACCACCCACTATTTGGAGGAGGCCGACCGGCTCGCCGGGCGGATCGCGATCGTCGACGGGGGCCGCGTCGCCGTGACGGGCACCCCCGACGGCCTCAAGGGCGAGCTGCGCGGCGACGCCGTGCACGTCGCGTGGCCGGAGCCGCCCCCGGAACCGCTGGTCCGGGAGGCGCTCGGCCGGCTCCCCGGCGTCCGCGAGATCGTCCTGGACGGGCCGCGCCTCAGCGCCCGCACCGGTGACGGCGCCGCCGCCGTCCCGGCCGTGCTCGCCGCCCTCGACCAGGCGGGCGTCCCCGCGGCGGCCGCGACCGTCGCCCGGCCCTCCCTGGACGACGTCTACCTCCGCTACGCCGGGCGCCGGCTGGCCGACGCCGAGCCCGCGACCGCGGGAGGCATCCGATGACCGCGCTGGTTTCCGGAACCTGGTGGATGACCCACCGGCGCCTGACGGCGCTGCTGCGCAACCCGGCCGTCCTGGTCATGACGCTGGCGCAGCCGATGATCTGGCTGTTCCTGTTCGGCGAGCTGTTCAAGCGGGTCGCCGAGCTGCCCGGGTTCGGCGCCCAGTCCTACCTGGACTACATCGTCCCCGGCGTCGTGGTCATGAACGCGGTGTCGCTGAACTCGTTCGCCGGGATGGCGACGATGGACGAGATCGAGCGCGGCACCCTCGACCGCTTCCTCGTCACCCCGGTGCGCCGCGGCGCGATCGTGCACGCCGGCGTCGTCGAGCAGGCGCTCAGCACGGCGTTCCAGTCGCTGGTGATCATCCTGCTGGGGTGGGCGGCCGGCGCCGACTACCCGGGCGGCGCCGCGGGCCTCGCCGTCCTCGTCGCCGCCTCGGTGCTGATCGGCATCGTCCTCGCGGCCCTGTCGAACACGCTCGCGCTGCTCGTGCGGGACCGCAACACCATCATCGGCCTGAACGTGATGCTGCTGCTGCCGCTCACGTTCCTGTCCTCGGCGTTCATGCCCGCGAACCTGATGCCGTCCTGGATCGAGCACGTGGCCGCCGCCAACCCGGTGAGCTGGGCGCTCGACACCGCCCGCGCGGCCCTGTCCGCCGACCCGGACTGGCCGTCGGCCGCCCTGCACGGCTCCTGGCTGCTGGCCCTGACCGCGGCGACGGTGGCACTGGCGACCTACTCGGTGAGGAGCTACCAGAAGTCCCGATGAGCCCACCCGTGCGCGGGCCCGGTCGTCGTCGCACGACCGGGCCACCGCCCGCCCCGGCGGCGCCGGGGGTCAGCGGGTGTCCAGGAAGTGGTCCAGGACCCGGGTGCCGAAGGCCAGGCCGTCGAGGGGGACGCGTTCGTCCACGCCGTGGAACATGCCGAAGTAGTCGAGGTCGGGGGTGAGGCGCAGGGGCGCGAAGCCGTAGCTGGTGATGCCGATGCGGTGGAACGACTTGGCGTCGGTGCCGCCCGCCATCACGTAGGGGACGGGGTGGGCCTGCGGGTCCTCGGTGCGCAGCGCCTCGGCGAGCGCGGTGAACGTCGGGCCGGCGGGGTCGGCCGCCGGGGCCTCCTCGTAGTTGAGGAACTCGCGGGTGACCCGGGGGCCGAGCAGCCGGTCGATCGTGGCGAGGAACTCCTCGCCGGTGCCGGGCAGGTAGCGGCCGTCGACCTGCGCGGTCGCCGTGCCGGGCACGACGTTGACCTTGTACCCGGCGTCCAGCCGGGTCGGGTTGGCCGAGTTGCGGATCGTCCCGGCGAACAGGTGGCCGGCCCGGCCGAGCCGCGCGGCCTCCGCGTCGAGGCGGTCGTGGTCGATGGTCGTGCCGAGCGCCTTCGCGAGCCCGTCCAGCAGGGCGCGGACGCCCGGCGTCAGCCGGACCGGCCACGCGTGGGCCGCCAGCCGCGACACCGCGTGCGCGATCTCGGCGACCGCGTTGTCGGGCGCGGGCTTGGACCCGTGCCCGGCGGTGCCGCGCGCCGTCAGTTTCATCCACGTGGTGCCGCGCTCGCCGGTCGCGACCGGGTAGATCCGCCGCCCGTCCGCCTCGACGCTGAACCCGCCGGACTCGCTGATCGCCTCGGTGCAGCCCTCGAAGACCTCGCGGTGCTCCCGCGCCACGTACCGGGACCCGTACTCGCCGGTGCACTCCTCGTCGGCGAGGAACGCCAGCACCAGGTCGCCGCGCGTGCGCCGCCCCTCGCGCAGCCGCCGGCGGACGACCGCGAGCGTCATCGCGAGGCTGCCCTTCATGTCGACCGCGCCGCGCCCCCACACGCACCCGTCCCGCACCTCGCCGGAGAAGGGCGGCACGGCCCAGTCGGCGGCGTCGGCCGGGACCACGTCCAGGTGCCCGTGGACCAGGAAGGCCGGATGCGACGGGTCGGTGCCGGGGACGCGGGCGAGGACGCTCGCCCGGCCGGGCGCCGACTCCACGACGCGCGCCCGCACGCCGGCCTCGTCCAGCAGCGCGGCGACGTGCTCGGCCGCCGGCCGCTCCGGACGGGCGTCCCCCTCACCCCGGTTGGTGGTGTCGAAGCGGATCAGATCAGCACAGATCCGGCCGGCCTCGGTGCCCGCTCCGTCGTCCATCGCACCTCCGATTCGGCGACGAGGCTTCATTTTCCCCGGGGACCCGCCCGTGTCAACGGAGTGGCGGTGTGTCGTACGGGGAATCGGAGATGCATGATCAAGAACGTCTCGATCCGGTTTCGACTCCGTCAGCGCTGTGTGCAAGACGTCACCGCGCGGACGACCCTGCGAACAATCGAGGTGCGGCGGGCGGCCAAGCGCCCGTGGACCGGGGCCGAGGAGGAGCATGACCAGCCAATGGGGTGTGCGGTGCCGATGGGGTATGCGGTGGAAGGTCGCGGGCGCCGTCGCGGTGGCGCTCACGGCGTCGCTGGGGCTGTCGGCCTGCGGCGGCGATGAGGCGGGGGCGAGCGACGGGACGTTCACCGTCGGGCACTCCGAGCCCGACCACCTGGTGCCCGCCAACACGACCAGCAGCTACTCCTTCGACGTGATCACCGAGCTGTTCGACAACCTGATGACGCTCGACGGCGGCGGCAAGGCGGTGCCGCTGGCCGCGGAGTCCGTCACCTCCGGCGACCAGAAGGTCTGGACGGTCAAGGTGCGGGCGGGGCAGAAGTTCCACAACGGCGAGCCGGTGACCGCGCAGAGCTTCGCGGACGCGTGGAACAACGCGGCGTACGGCCCGAACGCGATGAGCGCCAACTCCTACTTCTCGTACATCAAGGGCTACGAGGAGATGAACCCCGAGGACGAGAACGCCAAGCCGAAGGCCGAGACGCTGTCGGGCCTGGAGGTCGCCGGCCCCGACACGCTCAAGGTCACGCTGAACGCGCCGTTCAGCCAGTTCCCGCTGCTGCTGACGTACCCGGCGTACGCGCCGATGCCGAAGGCCGGGCTGAAGGACCTGAAGGCCTTCGAGGAGCACCCGATCGGCAACGGCCCGTACCAGATGGACGGGAACTGGGAGCGCAACAAGCAGATCAAGCTGGTCGCCTACCCCGGCTACGCGGGCCCGCGCAAGGCGAAGAACAAGGGCGTGACCTGGAAGAGCTACTCCAACGCCGACACCGCCTACACCGATCTGCGGGCGGGCCGGATCGACGTCCTGCAGACGATCCCGTCGGCGAAGGTCCCCGAGGCCAAGCGGCTGCTGGGGGACCGGTTCCTCGCCCGGAAGATGAGCACCACGGACTACCTGGGCTTCCCGGTGTTCGACAAGCGGTTCGCCAACCCGGACCTGCGCAAGGCCATCTCGATGGTCATCGACCGCCAGGGCATCAACAAGGCGGTCTACAACGGCGACTTCTTCCCCGCAGACTCGCTGATCCCGTCCATCATCCCCGGCCACCGCGACAACGCGTGCGGTGAGCTGTGCGCCTACGACCCGGCGAAGGCCAAGCAGCTGTTCGACAAGGCCGGCGGGTTCAAGGGGACGATGGAGCTGTACTTCTCCAACGCCCAGCCGACCTACGCGCAGTGGATGCGGATCATCGCCAACTCCCTGCGCGACAACCTCGGCATCACCGACGTCCAGTTCCGGCAGGTGCCCGCGTCCGACTACTTCTCCATGCTGCGCGAGCGCAAGGAGAAGGGCCCCTACCGGCAGAACTGGGAGGCCGACTACCCGAGCCCGCAGAACTACCTGGAGAACATGTGGGGGTCGGCCGACAACCGCATGGGCTGGAAGAACAAGGAGTTCGACGACCTCATCGCCAAGGCCAACCGGACCGCCGACCAGCAGCAGGCCCTCGCGCTCTACAACCAGGCCGAGGACATCGCGATCCAGGAGATGCCGATGATCCCGCTGTGGACGTGGGCGGGCCAGGGCGGCCGCTCCAAGAACGTCGAGAACGTCACCATCACGCCGTACTCGACGGGCCTGGTCGCCACCGATGTGACGGTGAAGTAACCGGCGATGTGGAGGTACGTCCTACGGCGGCTCTTGCAGGCGGTCCCCGTCTTCTTCGGCACGACGCTGCTCATCTACGTGATGGTGTTCGCGCTTCCGGGCGACCCGATCCAGGCGCTCGCCGGGGACAAGCCGGTCCCGGACAACGTCCTGCAGACGCTCCGGGACCGGTACAACCTCAACGACCCGCTGCTGGTGCAGTACGGGAAGTACATGTGGGCCCTCGCCCAGGGCGACCTGGGCGAGAACTACACCGGCCAGAGCGTGTCGGAGATGCTCAGCGGGCGGTGGACGGTGACCGCGCGGCTCGCCCTCACCGCCTGGATCTTCGAGCTGGCCATCGGGATCGCGCTCGGCGTGTGGGCGGGGCTGCGCCGCGGCCGGTTCGCCGACACCCTCGTCCTCGGCGGGACGACGCTGGTGATCGCGGTGCCCGTGTTCGTCCTCGGGTACGCCGCGCAGCTGCTGTTCGGGCTGCACTGGCAGATCTTCCCCACGGCCGGGACGGACGAGGGCTGGCCGGTGAGCTACCTGCTGCCGGGCATCGTGCTCGGTTCCCTCGGCCTGTCGTACGTGGCGCGGCTGACCCGCACGAGCCTGTCGGAGAACCTGCGGGCCGACTACGTGCGCACCGCGAACGCCAAGGGGCTGTCGCGGGCGCGGGTGGTCGGCCGGCACGCGCTGCGCAACTCGCTCATCCCGGTGGTGACCTACCTCGGCGTCGACTTCGGGAACCTGATGGGCGGCGCGGTCGTGACCGAGGGCATCTTCAACCTGCCGGGCATCGGGCAGCAGGTGTTCCAGTCGATCCAGCTGAAGGAGGGCCCGGTGGTGGTCGGCGCGGTCACCGTGCTGGTGCTGATCTTCCTGCTGGTCAACCTGGTCGTGGACCTGCTGTACGGGGTGCTCGACCCGCGGATCAGGTACGAGTGAGGCGC
Source organism: Actinomadura sp. NAK00032 (assembly GCF_013364275.1). Taxonomy (NCBI): domain Bacteria; kingdom Bacillati; phylum Actinomycetota; class Actinomycetes; order Streptosporangiales; family Thermomonosporaceae; genus Actinomadura; species Actinomadura sp. NAK00032. The sequence goes on from NZ_CP054932.1 coordinate 3,963,296, forward strand.
GCATGACGATCAAGGACGCCGGCCCGCCGGGCGCCGAGCCCGAACCGGTACCCGACGCGGCGGGGACGCTCACCGCGGACACGGGCGCGGCCGGCACGAGCGCGGCGGCGGTCGCCGCCGCCGGCGGCGGGATCGGCCGGGCGTCGCTGTGGGACGACGCGTGGCGCGACCTGCGCCGCCGCTGGGTGTTCTGGATTTCGGTGGCGATCCTGGCGCTCGTCGCGGTGATGGCCGTCCTGCCGCGGCTGTTCACCGGCACGGACGTCAACCAGGGCTGCGATCCGAACGCCGCCAAGGCCGGGCCGTCCGGCGGCCACTGGTTCGGCACCGACCTCGCGGGCTGCGACTACTTCGCGCACGTCGTGCACGGCGCCCGCCCGACGCTGCTCATCGGCGTCGCCGTCACCCTGTTCGCGCTGCTGATCGCGATGGTGTTCGGGCTGCTGTCCGGGTACTACGGCGGGATCCTGGACGCGGTCATCGCGCGGCTCACCGACGTGTTCTTCGGGCTGCCGTTCGTGCTGGGCGCCACGGTGATCCTGGTGGCGTTCCCCTCGCACGGCGTGTGGGCGATGACGCTGGTGCTGGTGCTGCTCGGCTGGACGACGATGATCCGCATCATGCGCGGCCAGGTGATCTCCGTCCGGGACCACGACTACGTGCAGGCGGCGCGGCTGCTCGGCGCGTCCGACGCCCGGATCATGGCGCGGCACATCCTGCCGAACGCGATCGCCCCGGTGATCGTGGTCGCCACGCTCAACATCGGCAACGTGATCGTGCTGGAGGCCACGCTGGACTTCCTCGGCGTCGGCCTGCAGTACCCGGAGGTCTCCTGGGGGCTCCAGCTGAACCAGGCGAAGGACTCCTTCATCGACCACCCGCACCTGCTGGTCTTCCCCGCCGTGTTCCTGTCGGCGACGGTGCTGAGCTTCCTGATGCTCGGCGACGCCGTCCGCGACGCCCTCGACCCGAAGCTGCGGTGACCCGAATGCTCACGGATGTGAAGGACGACGCGCCCCCGGCACCACCGCCGCTGCTGAGCGTCGACGACCTGCACGTGGTGTTCCGCGTGCGCGGCCGGGACGTGCGCGCGGTGAACGGCCTGTCGTACACCCTCGACGAGGGCGAGACGCTCGCGATCCTCGGCGAGTCGGGGTCGGGCAAGAGCGTCGCCGCGCAGGCGGTGATGGGCATCCTCGACTCCCCGCCCGCCAGCGTCGAGCGCGGGTCGGTGCGGCTGCGCGGCGAGGAGCTGCTCGGCCTGCCCGAGCGGCGCCGCCGCGGCTACCGCGGCGACCGCGTCTCGATGGTCTTCCAGGACGCGCTGAGCGCGCTGAACCCGGTGTTCACGGTCGGCGACCAGCTCCGCGAGATGTACCGGGTGCACCGCGGCCTCGGCCGGCGGGCCGCCCGGGACAGGGCCGTCGAGCTGATGGAGCGGGTGCGGATCCCCTCGGCCGCCAAGCGGCTCGGCGACTACCCGCACCAGTTCTCCGGCGGCATGCGCCAGCGGATCATGATCGCGATGGCGCTGGCGCTGGAGCCGGAGGTCCTGATCGCCGACGAGCCGACGACCGCGCTGGACGTGACCGTCCAGGCGCAGATCATGCGGCTGCTCGCCGGGCTCCAGGAGGAGCTGCGCATGGGCATGGTGCTGATCACCCACGACCTCGGCGTCGTCGCCGGCGTCGCGGACCGCATCGTCGTCATGTACGCCGGGTCGGTCGCCGAGCAGGCGCCCGCCCGCGCGCTGTACGCGCGGCCCGCCCACCCCTACACCAAGGGCCTGCTGGCGTCGGTGCCGCGCCTGGACCGGCGCGGCGGGCCGCTCGTCCCGATCAAGGGCGCGCCGCCCGACCCGGCGGCGCTCCCGCCCGGCTGCCCGTTCCAGCCGCGCTGCCCGCGCGCCGAGGCGGTCTGCGCGGCGGAGCGGCCGCCGCTCACCGAGGTCGCGCCCGGCCACGCGGCCGCCTGCCATTTCGCCGCGGAGGTGCACGGTGCCGGACCCGAGTGAACCGCCGATCCTCCAGGTGGAGGGGCTCGTCAAGCACTACCCGGTGACCCGCGGCGTGGTGCTCAAACGCGCGATCGGGCACGTCAAGGCCGTGGACGGCGTCGACCTGGAACTGCGCCGCGGCGAGACCCTCGGCATCGTCGGCGAGTCCGGGTGCGGGAAGTCGACGCTGGCGAAGCTGCTGCTCGCCGCCGAGCGGCCCACCGCCGGGACGGTCCGCTTCGACGGCCGGGACGTGTTCGCGCTGCGCAGGGCCGAGCTGCGGGCGCTGCGCCGCCGCGTCCAGCTGGTGATGCAGGACCCGTACTCCTCGCTCGACCCGCGGATGACGGTCGGCGACATCGTCGGCGAGCCGTTCGCGATCCATCCGGACGCCGCGCCGAAGGGGGAGCGCCGCGCCCGCGTCCAGGAGCTGCTGGAGCTGGTCGGCCTCGACCCGGGGCACGTCAGCCGGTACCCGCACCAGTTCTCCGGCGGGCAGCGCCAGCGCGTCGGGATCGCCCGCGCCCTCGCGCTGCGCCCCGACGTGATCGTGTGCGACGAGCCGGTGTCGGCGCTGGACGTCTCCGTCCAGGCGCAGGTGATGAACCTGCTCGCCGAGCTGCAGCGCGAGCTGGGCCTGGCGTACGTGTTCATCGCGCACGACCTGGCCGCCGTCCGGCACATCTCCGACCGCGTCGCCGTGATGTACCTCGGCAAGGTCGTGGAGACCGGCGACGAGACGCAGATCTACGAGCACCCGACGCACCCGTACACGCAGGCGCTGCTGTCGGCCGTGCCGGTGCCCGACCCGGACGCGCCCGGCTGGACGGGCCAGATCCGGCTGGAGGGCGAGCCGCCGTCGCCGCTGGACCCGCCGTCCGGCTGCCGGTTCCGCACTCGCTGCTGGAAGGCCCGCGACGTCTGCGCCGACGAGGCGCCCGCGCTGGAGGAGCGCGACGGCTCCGCCCATCCCAGCGCCTGCCATTTCGCGTCCGAGGCCGCGCTCACCGAACGAACCTGACGGTCGTCCTGAGGCCCGGCCGATGTGTCCGTAGGCTGGGGGCATGGCACGCAAGCGCAGGCACGACCCCCCGCCGCGCACGTACCGCATCGCGGGCGGTGAGGCCGAGCTGCTGCGCGACGCCGACCGCGACGGCGGCTGGATGCTGCTCGTCGGCGGGGTGCCGCAGTCCTACGTTGACCTGTCCGACCCCACCCATCTCGACTTCGAGTACATGCGGCTGATCGGCGACGTGGTCGACTGCGCCGGCCTGGACGGCGAGGCGCTCGACGCGGTCCACGTCGGCGGCGCCGGCTGCACGCTGCCCCGCTACATCGCCGCGACCCGGCCGGGGTCGCGGCAGGTCGTGCTGGAGCCGGACGCCGAGCTGGTGCAGCTCGTCCGGGAGCGGCTGCCGGTGAAGGGCGTCCCCGGGCTGCGGATCCGCGTCACCGACGGGCGCGCCGGCATCGCGGCGCTCGCCGACGACGCCGACGACCTGGTGGTGATGGACGCGTTCGCCGAGGCGTCGATGCCGCCCGAGCTCGCCACCCGCGAGTTCGTGCTGGACGCCGCGCGGGTGCTGCGGCCGGGCGGCGTCTACGTGGTCAACGTCGCCGACGGGTTCCGGCTGCCGTTCGCGCGCCGGGTGGCCGCCACGGTCCGGTCGGTGTTCCGGCACACGCTGCTGCTCGGCGACCCGGGAGTGCTGCGGGGCCGCCGGTTCGGCAACCTGGTCGTGGCCGGGTCGCAGGCGCCGCTGCCGGCCGCCGAGCTGACCCGCCGCGCGGCGGGCGGCATCGTCCGCGCCCGGGTCGTGGAGGGCGGCGATCTCGCCGCGTTCTGCGCCGGCGCGGCGCCGCTGCACGACGGCGAGGAGATCGTCGCGCCCGTCCCGCCGCCGCAGGTCTTCGGGAGTTCCTGACCGATCAAGGAGGCACCATGATCCTCGTCACGGGGGCGAGCGGCACGCTCGGCCGGGTCGTCGCGCGGCGGCTGGCCGAGGCCGGCGCGGACGTGCACGGGCTGAGCCGGCGGGAACGCGCCGCCGAACCGGGCATGACCTGGCACAAGGGCGATCTGTGGAAGGGCGAGGGCGTCGCCGCGGCGGTCGCCGGCGCGGAGACGATCGTGCACTGCGCCAGCGACCCGTTCCATCCCAAGCGGGACCTGCCCGCCGCCCGGCGGCTGGTCGAGGCCGCGCGCGGCGAGGGCGCCCCGCACCTGGTCTACATCTCGATCGTCGGCGTCGACAAGATCCCCTACGGCTACTACCGGACGAAGCACGCCGTGGAGCGGCTCCTGGAGGGCTCCGGCCTGCCGTACACGATCCTGCGGGCCACCCAGTTCCACACGCTGCCCGACGCGGTCTTCAACGTCCTCACCAAGATCCCCGGCGTGGCGGTGGTGCCGAGGGGGCTGCGCGACCAGCCGGTCGACGTCGCCGAGGTCGCCGGGCGGCTCGCCGACCTGGCGCTCGCCGCCGGGCCCGCGCGGCGGGTCGAGGACATGGGCGGCCCCGAGGTGCTCACCGTCGAGGAGATGCTCGGGGACTACCTGGCCGCGCGCGGCCTGCGGCGGCCCCTCACGGTGCCGCTGCCGCTGCCCGGAAAGGTCGGGCGCGGGTTCCGGGAGGGCCACCACCTGGTCCCCGGCCACGCCGACGGAACGCGCACCTGGAAGCAGTTCCTGGAGGAGGCCCACGCGCGGAATTGAGGACGGGTCCGCGCGCCCGTATCGGCCGCATCCGGCCGTCCGATGTCCCATAATCGAGCGATGGAGTCGTCCACCCGAATTCTCATTCTCGGCATGGAATCGTCGGGGAGAATTCTCCAGTTCGAGCGCAACGCCGCCGCCGTGCTCTCCCGGAACGCGGACGACCTGCGGGGCGCCTACCTGGACGAGGTGATCCCCGGCGCGCGGGAGCCGCTGCTGGAGGCGCTGAAGGCCGGCCGGGAGCGCACCGCCATGCTCGCCGTGGAGACCCCGGCGGGTGGCACGCTGGACGCGGTCGTGACCGTCCACCCGATGAGCGGCGGCGCGCCCGACGTCCCGGGCCTCGCCGCGCTCGCGGTGATCCGGGTGCCGGTGCCGCTCGCCGACCGGTTCGTCGACCCGGCCGTCATCCGCCGCGCGCTGCTGGACGACGCGCTGCCCCGCATCGGTTCCCTCGACCTGGAACTGCTGGCGCGCGGCCTGATGGACGTGCTCGTCCCGCACTTCTGCAACTCGGGCGCGCTGCTGCTGGCCGAGAGCCACATCGACGCCGACGAGCCGCCGGAGGGCCCGGACGGGCCGCAGCTGCGCCGGATGGCGATCGGCTTCGACGACGAGGACCCGGCCTGGGACGCGACGTTCCCCAGCGGCGAGTCGCTGGTCTACCCGCCGGGCACGCCGCACGCGGAGTGCCTGGAGTCCGGTGAGCCGGTGCTGCGCGCCCTCGGCGGCGAGGGCGCGGCCCGGCTCGCGGGCGCGTGGCGGCGCCCGCCGGTGGCCGAGCTGCTCAAGGGCGCGTCGATGCTGTTACTCCCGATCACGTCCGCGGCGGGCGTGCTGGGGTTCTTCGTCTGCACCCGCAACGCGGCGCACCGGCCGTTCGACGCCTACGACGTCGAGATCGGGATGGAGTTCGCGAACCGGGCGTCGATCTTCGTGGAGAGCGCCCGCCAGTACTCGCGGGAGCGCGCGACCGCCCTCACCCTGCAGCGCAGCCTGCTGCCGACGGGCCTGTCGGCGCCGTCGACGGTCGAGGTGCACCACCGCTACCTGCCGGGCAGCCGCCGCATCGAGGTCGGCGGCGACTGGTACGAGTCGATCGCGCTGCCCGGCGGCCGGGTCGCGCTGGTGGTCGGCGACGTCGCCGGGCACGGCGTCAAGGCCGCCGTCACGATGGGCAGGCTCCGCACCGCCATCCACACCCTCGCCGGGCTGGAGCTGCCGCCCGCCGAGGCGCTGGAGCGCCTCGACTCGCTGATGCGGACGCTCGGCGAGCGCGAGCCGCACTTCGCCACCTGCGCCTACGTCGTCTACGACGCGGTCACCGGCCGCTGCGAGGTCGCGAGCGCCGGGCACCTGCCGCCGCTGCTCGCCCCGCCCGGCGCCGAACCGCAGTACCTGCCGGTGCCGCCCGCGCCGCCGCTCGGCGTCGGCGGCGACGGCCCGATCGTGACCCGCGAGTTCACCGTCGAGGACGGCACGCTCCTGTTCCTCTACACCGACGGGCTGGTGGAGAACCGGGCCCGCGACATCGACGACGGGCTCGCGCGGCTGCTCGCCACGTTCGGGCCGGGCGCCGCCGCCCGCCCGCTGGACGACCTGTGCCAGGCGGCCCTCGACGGCGTCTACGACGACGAGCACCGCGACGACATCGCGATGCTGGTGGCGCGCCTCGCCCGCATCCCCGACGACCACCACGCCACCTGGGAGCTGCCCGCCGAGCCCGCCGCCATCCGCCGCGCCCGCGGCCTCGTCCGCGACCGGCTCGCCCGCTGGGACCTCGACGACCTGACCCACAGCACCATGCTGCTGGTGTCGGAGCTGGTCACCAACGCGATCCAGCACGTCGGCGGGCGCGTCACGCTGCGGCTGGTGCGGGAGGGCGGCCTGGTCTGCGAGGTCGCCGACTCCTCCGACGGGCGGCCCCGCATCCGGCTGCACGACGACGAGGACGACGCGCTGGAGTCGGGCCGCGGCCTGCACGTCGTGGGGCGGCTGGCGCAGCGCTGGGGCGTGCGGCGCACCGCGGGCGGCAAGGTCGTCTGGTGCGAGCAGGAGCTGTCCTGACGCCCTTCCCGCGGTGCGCGGCGGCCGGGCGCGCCTAGCGCAGCACCGAGATGTGCACGTGGTCGTAGTGGTTCTGCGTGATGCTGCCCCGGTTCTCCATCGGCCGCCAGCCGCCGCCGCGCACGTTCCAGATGTGCTGCTTCCAGATGACGTAGGAGATGCCGAGCCGCCGGGCGTTCGCGACCGCGTACCGGGCGACCTGGTCGCCGTGCCGCTGCGCGCCGGCGCTCGGCATCCGCCCGCCGGTGCTCTCCATGAAGTCGCAGGCGCGGCCGTCGCCGTGGTCCTGCGGGTCGCCGGTGGAGCGGTAGCAGCCGATCACCGGGAACGGGCCGAACATGCCGGCGATCTCCAGCAGGACGGTCCGCATCGTGGGCGTCATCCTGTTGCCGGTGATGGGGGTGCGCTCGCCGGCCGCCCCGTCCGGCCGGCCCGTGACCTGCGGGAGGCCCTTGCGGCCCGGCCGCGCCGCGGGCTTCTTCGGCGGCGGGGCCAGGGTCGCGACCTTCGTCCCGCGCGGGAGGATCCTCTGCAGCCGCTTCGCGAGCTTCGCGTGGTCGGCCTTCGGGGCGCTGATGACCAGGCCGTTGCCGGCGGGGAGGCCGAGCGCGCGGGCCTGCTCGCGGGACACGACGGCGTCGATGTCGCCGATGCCCATCGTCGCGTACGCGCCGACCCGGACCTGCCCGGGGGCGCTGCTGCGGCCCGCCTGGACGACCGAGCCGAGCGGCAGCGTCCCGTCGCGGCTCTGCTCGAACGACACGGCCAGCCCACCGGACGCGACCGTCTGCCACAGCTGGTCGGACTCGGCGGTCGCCTCCGGCACGAACGCCCGGAACGCCGACGGGTCGACGCCCAGCAGGCCCATGCGGCGCCCCGCGACGCCGACCCGGGCGGCGTCCACGACCGTGAGCCGGGCGACGCCCTTCAGCCGCCGGGCCCGCTCGACGGCCGCGGGCGGCAGCGGGGACGTGCCGGCGACCAGCAGGTGCGGCGTGTAGCGGCGGGTCAGCGGGGCCACGGCCGGGGCCTGCGGCGCGGCGCCCCGGTCGACCGACACCAGGTCGCCGGCGGGGGCGGGTCGCTCGTCGGCCACCCGCCCGGAGGCCAGGACGGCGATGTCGGCCGCGAGCGTGCCGATGACCGCCGCCGCGATGACCCCGGAGAGCACTCTGCCACGCCGCCGCATTCGACCCCGATCCCCTCGCCGTCCCTGGCCGCATCGTAGGGGAGCGGGCCGCCGCCCGGGGTCAGCGCGCGCCCGCCGCGGGCCCGGGGCCGGGATCGCGGCGCAGGACGACGAGCGCGACGTCGTCCTCGCGGTGCCCGAACTCGGCGATGACGCGGTCGCTGAACCGCTCCAGGTCGTCCTCCACGTGGGCCGCGACGGCGCGCAGCCGCTCCATGTTGTCGGCGAGCGGGATCCCGCGGTCCTCGATCAGCCCGTCGGTGATCAGCACGACGGTGCCGCCCGGCGGGACCACGGTCTCCTCGACCGCGACGCCGTCGGCCGGGAAGCCGAGGATCACGCCGCCGCCCGACCCGTAGCGGGCCTGGCCGCCGGTGATGTGCAGCGGCGGGAGGTGCCCGGCGCTGGCGATGTGCAGCCGGCCGCTGCCGGGGTCCAGCGTCATCAGGGTCATGGTGACGGTCTGGTCGTCGTGGTAGCGCTCCATGACGCCGTTCAGCAGCCGGAGGATCTGGACGGAGCCGTGCCCCTCGGAGGCGAACGCGCGCAGCGCGTGCCGGACCTCCGCCATCACCGTCGCGGCCCGCAGCGAGTGGCCCTGCACGTCCCCGATGGCGACCAGGACCCGGTCGCCGAGGTCGAGGACCTCGTAGAAGTCGCCGCCGACCTCGGCCTCGTCGCCGGCCGGCTCGTAGCGGACCGCGAGCTCCCAGCCCGGCACCGCCGGCAGCGACGCCGGCAGCAGGCTGCGCTGCAGGGTCAGCGAGATCGTGTGCTCCTCGGTGTAGCTGCGCAGCGCGGCGAGCGCGAGCGCCACCGCCTGCCCGAGCTGGCGCAGCAGGTTGGTCTCGGCCTCCTCCGGCGCGCCGCCGGCCTCGATCGCGATGCAGATGGGCGGGTGGCCGTGCTTGAGCCGCGACACCACCAGCAGGGCGTCGTCGCGCAGCACGGGGTCGGGCACGATCCCCCGCCACTCCCGCAGCGGCACTCTCGTGATCTCGGTGCCGGTGTCGTCGCCCAGCCCGGTGCGGCCGATCAGCCGCTCGATGAGGCCCGGCGGGTAGTCGCGGTGCTCGGGGCGCCCGTCCGCCTCGACGGCGCGCCGCGGCCGGCCGCCCGGCGGCACGATGAACACCGCGGCGGGCACCTCGAAGATCGCGTGGGCGCCGCTCGCGGCGACCTCCGCCAGCCGGTCGAAGGACGTGGCCGCGTTGATGGCCAGCGACGTGCGGGTCAGCTCGGCCATCCGGCCGACCATCCGCTCGGCCCGCCGCCGCGCCTCGTAGTAGCGCAGCACCGCCTCGACCGTGGCGAGGAACTCGCCGGGGTCGATCGGGTCGGTCATGTAGGCGTCAGCGCCGCGCCGCAGCCCGTGGGTGCGGTCGGCGACGTCCACGGCCTGCGCGGAGATGTGGATGACGGGCAGCGAGTTCGTGTCCGGCGCGGACTTGATCCGCTCGCACACCTCGATGCCGCTCATGTCCGGCAGCTTCACGTCGAGCACCACCAGGTCGACGTCGTGCTCGGCGAGCCGCCGCCAGGTCTCCGCCGCGGACGCCGCCTCCACCACCGTGTGCCCGGCGCGGCGCAGCCAGCGGCCGACGATGTAGCGCTTGGTGTCGCTGTCGTCCACCACCAGCGTCGTCCAGGTCCCCATGCCGGTCACCTACCCTCCCGGGCCCGGCGGGCCTGTGCGGAGCGTATCGCCGCGGCGAGCGACTCGGGGCCGACCCGGTCCTTGCCGAGCACCGCGTCGGCGCGGCGGAGCCGGGGGTCGTCGGACGCGGCCGCGTCCGACGAGGTCACCAGGACGACCGGCGTCCCGGCGGGCAGCCCGGCGAGGACGTCGTAGCCGTCCCGGCCGGGCATGCGCAGGTCCAGCAGGACGAGGTCGGGCGGGTCGGCTGCGGCGGCGGCCAGCGCGGCGTCCCCGTCGGCGGCCTCGCTGACCCGGCCGGCGGACGCGTCCACCAGGCCGCGCAGGGTGCGGCGGGCCGCCTCGTCGTCGTCCGCGATCAGGACGTGGCCGAGCTCGAGGTGGGCCATGTCCCGGTACGGCGGTATCCGCACGGTGGCCGTCGTCCCCTCGCCCACGACGCTGTCCAGGGTGACGTCGCCGCCGAGGATGCGGGCGAGCCGCCGGGCGAAGGGCAGGCCGAGCCCGGTGCCGGCGCCGCCGCTGCCCTGCACCCGGTGGAACTCCTCGAAGACCCGCTCCCGCTCGGCGGGCGGGATCCCCACCCCGGTGTCGGCCACGGTGAACACCACGTCCTCGCCGGCGCGCCGCACCGCCAGCCGGACCTCGCCCTCCTCGGTGAACTTCAGCCCGTTCCCCACGAGGTTGCGCAGGATCCGGGACAGCATCTCCGGGTCGGTGACGAAGTCCCGCGGCGCGTCCGCGTCGTCCACGGCGAGCGACAGGCGCGCCTGCTCCGCCATCGGGGACAGCAGGACCGCCAGGTCCGCCAGCAGCGCCGGCACGTCCACCGGCGCCGGATGCGGCTCCAGCCGGCCCTGTTCGGCGCGCGCCATGTCCAGCAGCTCGTTCACCATCGACAGCAGCGTGCCGCCGGTGTCGCGGATCAGGGTGATCTGCTGGCGCTGCTCCTCGGTGAGCGGGTCGGCGGCCGGGTCGAGCAGCAGCCGGGTGAGCCCGATGACGCCGTTCACCGGCGTGCGCAGCTCGTGGCTGATGCCGGCCCAGAACCGGTTCTTGGCCTCGCCCGCCTCGCGCAGCTGGTCGGACTTCTCCTCCAGCTCGGCGTACAGCGCCACGACGCCCCGGTTCGTCTCCTCGAGCTCCTCGGAGAGCTCGCCGTAGAGGGCCATGACCCCGTGGTTGGTCTCCTCCAGTTCGGCGTTGAGGGTCCGCAGCTCCTCCTGCCGGCGCTGCAGATCCGCGAGCGCCGCGGTGAGCTCCGAGTTCTGCGTCTGCAGCTCCTCCAGGGCGGGCAGGGGGCGCAGCCGGTCCAGCCGCGCGCGGAGCCTCCTCAGCTCGGCCCGGCCGACCGGCGCGGCGCCGGCGGGCAGGTCCTTGCGCAGCCGGAGGCGGACGCCGCCCTCGCCGACCGCCTCCTCCTCCAGCAGGCTCACCAGCCGCGCCGCCGCGACCTGGCACTCGGTCGTCCGCGCCGCGTCCGGGCGCGGGCGCAGGTCCAGTTCGACCACCAGGGCCGGGTGCCGGCCCGGGTCGATCCGGAACGCCACCGACACCCGCCCCGAGCACGCGTACAGTTCCCGGCCGACCTCGCTGAGCGCGGTCGCGACGCGGACCTGGTCCTGGTGTTCGAGGCCGACCGCGGCGGCGACCTGCCGGCCCGCCCGCCGGACGGTGAAGACGCCCTCCTCGTCGGAGATCTCCATGCGGACCAGGTCCTCGGCCACGCCTCACCACCGCCCGTCCGTGGCGATCGCGAGCACGGACCGGTCGTCGTGGTGCGCGCCGGCGTCCCGCAGCAGCGTCGCCGCGATCAGCAGCGGGTCGCGCAGGTGCAGGCCCGGCCGGTCGGCGAGGCTCCAGCGGCCGGTGAGGCCGTCGGAGTGCAGCACCACGGCCGCGCCCGGCGGCAGCGCGTAGGAGTGCTCCCGGATCCGCCTCGCGGTCGTCCCGGCGATCCCCGGCACGGAGATCATGCCCTGCCTGCGGTCCGGCGCGACGATCCACCCGGCGATGTTGCCGATCCCGGCGTACCGCACCCGGCCGGCGGCCGGCTCGACGACCGCGACCGCGACGGCGCCGCCCCGGGTCGGGGTGAGCCGCCGGTCGACGCTCCGCAGGACGTCGGCGGGGGAGGCGGGCAGCGCCGTCTCGTGCGCCGCCCGGACCGCCTCCCAGGCCGCGCGCGCGGCGAGCGGGCCGTGCCCGAGGCCGTCGCAGAGCAGTGCGTAGACCGTGCCGTCCAGAAGGCGGGCGGTGTAGGCGTCCCCGCACTCCTCCTCGCCGTCGATCGGCACCGTCAGCCCGGCGAACGGCGGGTCGGGCGCCGCGGCGCCGGCGGGCGCGCCCGGCGGCAGGAACCGCGCGTACAGCACGGTGCCGGCCCCGGGCAGCGAGTACAGGCCGCCGCCGTCGGCGAGCCGCTCGATCGAGCCCAGCCCGAGCCCGAGCGTCCCGCGGGTCGAGTAGCCGTTCAGCAGCGACACCGGCACGTCGGTGATGCCGGGCCCCCGGTCGAAGGCGACGAACTCCAGCACCGCGGTCCGGTCGTCGCGCACGATGCGCAGGAGCATCTCGCCCCGCCGTGCGTGCCGGGCGAGGTTCGTCGCGGCCTCGGTCGCCGCCAGCCGCACGCGTTCCAGGCGCCCCCCGGCGAACCCGAGCCGCTCGGCGAGCGCGGTGACGCGCCGCCGCACCCCCGCCGCGGCGCTCTCCTCCTCCACCCGTACCCGCAGCGCGTCGGCGGGGGACGGGCTGGTCGTCCAGCCGGCGCCGGTCAGCGCGGCCACTTGGCCACCGTCACCGTGGTGCCCTTCCCGGCCTCGCTGGTCAGGTCGAACTCGTCGCACAACCGGCGGGCGCCGGACAGGCCGAGCCCGAGCCCGGTGCCGCTCGACCACCCCGCCGACAGCGCCCGCTCGACGTCCGCGATGCCCGGGCCGTCGTCGTGGAAGACGATGCGCACGCCCGTCCTGCCCCGGTCGTCGGCCGCCCGCTCGATGCGCATCGTGCCGCCGCCGCCGTAGGCGTAGGTGTTGCGCGCCAGCTCGCTCGCCGCCGTGACGATCTTGGTCTGGTCGACCAGCGACAGCCCGGCCGCCGCCGCGGCGGCGCGCACCAGCTGCCGGACGCGCACCACGTCGTCGCCCGAGACGATCGGCACCTCCTCACCGGGCGGGGACGTCACGGGGCGCCCGCCCCGCCGCGCACCCCCGCGCCGAGCAGCCGCATGCCCTCCTCCAGGTCCAGCGCGGTGCGCACCCCGCCGAGCGAGAGCCCGAGCTCCACCAGCGTGATCGCCACCGCCGGGCGCATCCCGACCACGACCGTCTCGGCGTCCATGAGCCGGGACATGGCGGCGATGGTGGCGAACATGCGGCCGATGAACGAGTCGACGATCTCCACCGCGGTGATGTCGATGATGACGCCGTGCGCGCCGGTGGCGGTGATCCGGTCGGCCAGGTCCTCCTGCAGCGCCAGGACGGTCAGGTCCTGCAGATCGAGCTGGATCGACACCAGCAGGACGTTCCCGATCTTGAGGATGGGCACGCGGTCCATCAGGCGCCCTCCTCGCGGGCCAGCCGCACGCCGCTGCGGTCGAGCGTGTACGCGAGCGCGTCGGCGAGGTCGGCCTTCGTCACGATGTCGCCGAACTCGATGCCGAGCGTCACGATCGTCTGCGCGATCTGCGGCCGGACGCCGGAGATCACGCACTCGGTGCCCATCAGCCGGGCCGCCATGACCGTCTTCAGCAGGTGCTGCGCCACCTCGGTGTCCACGGCGGACACCCCCGTGATGTCGATCACCGCGAACCGGGAGCCGGTGTCCACCAGCGTCTCCAGCAGCGTCTCCATCACCACCTGGGTGCGGGCCGAGTCCAGCGTGCCGACGAGCGGGACCCCGAGGATCCCGTCCCACAGCTTCACGACGGGCGTCGACAGCTCCAGCAGCTGCTCGGCCTGGTCGGCGATGACCTGCTCGCGGGCGGCGGCGTAGGTCTCGAACGTGGCCAGCCCCAGCTCGTCGATGTAGGCGGAGAAGTCGATGAGCTCGCCGTAGGCCCTGCGGTCCTGGGTGGCGCGGACCTGCTCGTACAGCGCCTGCTTCAGCGCGAACACGCCGACCGCGACCTCGGTCGGGCTGAAGCCCTGCCGGGCCCGCCCGCGGGAGATCTCCGCGAGCGTCGCCCGCAGCTCCCCGGCGGCCGTCCGGTCGCCGTCGAGGGCCCGCACGACCAGTTCGTACATCTCACCCAGCTCCGAGCGGAGCTCGCCCTCGGTGATGCGCCCCCGGACGGTCGTCCCGACCAGCTCGGTCCAGCGGTTCAGCACCGGCTCCCGCCAGGCGCGCAGCAGCTCGCTGATGTGCCCGTCGTCCGCTTCGTCGGTCATGGCAGCGCCCCCTCAGTGCCCCCGGACCGGACGGCGGACGCGCGAGAGCGCCGCCCGCACGCGTCGCCCGTGGCCCCGTCCGGGCCGCGCCACCCGGTGCTCACCCGCCCCACCGTAACCGCCCGACAGGCCCCTACCGGCGCAAATGACCTGGAGGTTCACACGCCATGACCGACTTTTGGGTCACCCGGCCGGGCCGGGCCCGCCGGTCAGTCCCACCAGAACGACCAGTAGGTCTTGCCGCGGATCTCCTCCGCGTAGCCGGCGAGGGTCCCGGGGCCCTGGAACAGGATGTCGGGGCAGAACGCCCAGTGCTCGGCCGCGACCTGCGCCGCGTGCCGGGTGGTCACGGGAGGCGCGGCGACGCTCAGGTCCAGCGTGTTGAAGCCGAGCCCGACGACGCGCGCGCCGAACCGGTCCTCCCAGCTGCGCAGGACGGCCGACAGCGGCGCCGTCCACTCGTTGTGGTTGAGGGCGCCCTGCCAGCCGACGGCGGTCAGCGCGTCGGCGCCCCGCTCCACCGCGACCAGCCCCAGCGAGAGCCCGCGGGCGGCGAGCAGGCGGGCGTGCCGGTCGGCGACCGTGCCCGGGTCGTCCAGCGGCACCCCGGCGGGGGCGGGGCCGGGGCAGTGCCGGCCGTAGGGGGCGAGGTCCTCCAGGTCGCCGTCGGCGGCCTGCTCGGCGAAGTCGGCCCACACCTCGTACATGAACGCGTGCGGGTGGTAGTTCGCGACCTCGCTGACCGGCTCGGGCGCGATCTGCCCGGCCGCCCACGGCTGGTCGCTCTCGTCCATCAGCAGCGGCCAGAGCCCCGAACGGTGGTGCTCGGCGCGCAGCGCGGCCCACAGGTCGCCGCGGACGGGGTCGTCGCTCAGCCAGAGCGCGGGCCGCATGAGCTGCCGCCGCTGGGGGTACCCGGGGTCGGGCCAGACCAGGTCCCCGTCGGGCAGAGGCACCGACAGCGTCCGTGCGACCGTGTCGTCCCCGACACCGTCGTCGAACAGCTGCGGCAGATCGCCCGGCAGGTGCCGGACCTCCACATCATCCATTTCACGCCGTTCCGGTACAGAGCATGCCAGTGGCGATCGTAATGGGGGAGAGGCCGCCTGGGGGACGACCTGTGCGGTTCGGTCGTCCCAAACTCCCCGTGGTGGAGCGGGCTACACCCCCTCAACGGGTGCGGGCACGGCTGCGCGGGGCCCTCCCCGTCGCCTACCGTCGATGGCGAGGTGACATGAGAACCGCACTGAAACGCAGCGCGGACGCGACCCGCGAGCTGGCCGGCGCCCTGCGCACCGCCGTGCCCGCGCTGTTCGGGCTCGTCCCGCTGATCGCCTTCCTGGCGCTGCTGCCCGTCGCGCTGCCGTGGCTCCCCTCGGCGGTGCGGCCGCTGCGCCGGCTCGCGAACGCCGAGCGGCGCCGGGCCGGCCGGCTGCTCGGCCGCGAGATCCCCGAGCCGTACCGCCCGGTGGGCGACGGCCTGGCGGAGGGGCGCCGGCTGCTGAAGTCGCGGGCGACCTGGCGGGACGCCGCCTGGATGGCGGTGCACGGCCTCACCGGCCTGCAGGCCGCGCTGATCGCGGTGGCGATCTGGCCCGCGATCCCGTTCACGCTGTCGCTGCCGCTGTGGTGGTGGGCGGCGCCCGAGGGCTCCCAGTCGGCGTTCATCACCCTCGACAGCTGGCCGAAGGCGCTGACGATGCCGTTCGTCCAGGGGGCGTTCGACCTGCTCGTCCTGCTGTGGCTGGTGCCGCGGCTCGTCCGCTGGCAGGCCCGGCTCGCCGCCGCGCTGCTCGGCCCGACCCGCCGCACCAGCCTCAGCGAGCGGGTCGAGGAGCTGACCGAGACCCGCGCCGAGGCGCTGGAGGCGCACGGCGCCGAGCTGCGCCGCATCGAACGCGACCTGCACGACGGGACGCAGGCCCAGCTCGTCGCCGCCGCGCTGCGCCTCGGCCTCGCCGACCGCCGCTTCGGCGCCGACCCCGACGCCGCGCGCGCCCTGTTCCTGGAGGCCCGCGACGGCATCGAGGAGGCGCTCACCCAGCTGCGCACCGTGATCCGCGGCATCTACCCGCCGATCCTGTCCGACCGGGGCCTGGCCGGGGCGCTGCGCGCGCTCGCCGCGGGCCAGCCGATCCCGGTCGAGCTGGACGTCGCGGACGGCCGCGCCCCCGCCGCCGTCGAGGCCGCCGCCTACTTCGTCGTCGCCGAGGCCCTCACCAACATCGCCAAGCACAGCGGCGCCCGCCACGGCCGGGTGGCGCTGCGGCGCGAACCGGCCCGCCTGGTGATCACCGTGCGGGATGATGGCAAGGGCGGGGCCGATCCGGACCGGGGCAGCGGCCTCGCCGGCATCCGCCGCCGGGTCGCGGCGCTCGACGGGACGACCCGCATCGACAGCCCCGACGGACAAGGGACGACGCTCGAAGTGGAGCTGCCGTGCGGATCGTGATCGCCGAGGACAACGTCCTGCTCCGCGAGGGGCTCGTCATGCTGCTGAACGCGGGCGGGCACGAGGTCGCCGCCGTCGCCGGGGAGGGGCCCGAGGTGCTGCCCGCGATCCTGGAGCACCGCCCCGACGCCGCCGTCCTCGACGTCCGGCTGCCGCCCGGGTTCCGCGACGAGGGGCTGCGCGCGGCGATCGAGGCGCGCAAGCGGATCCCCCGCCTGCCGCTGCTCGTGCTGTCGCAGTACGTCGAGGAGACCTACGCCGCCGAGCTGCTCGCCGGCGGCGCCGAGGGCATCGGCTACCTGCTGAAGGACCGCGTCAGCCGCGTCGACGAGTTCCTGGACGCCCTCGACCGCGTCGCCGCCGGCGGCACCGCCCTCGACCCCGAGGTCGTGTCCCAGCTGATGACCACCCGCCAGGACCCGCTGCAGGCGCTCACGCCGCGCGAGCGCGAGGTCCTCGGGCTGATGGCGCAGGGCCTCGACAACACCACCATCGCCGCCACCCTCGTGATCACCGAGCGGTCGGTCAGCAAGCACATCGGCGCCGTGTTCGCCAAGCTCGGCCTGCCGCCGTCCGACAGCGGGCACCGCCGCGTCCTGGCCGTCCTGGCCTACCTGAACTCGTGAGGCCCGAACCCGTGCGGGTCCGCCGGGCCGTGCGCGCCCTCCTCCTCGACGGCGGCGCGCTCGTCCTGCTGCGCCGCACCCGCCCGGACCGGCCCGTCTACTGGACGACCCCGGGCGGGAAGATCGAGCCGGACGACGCGTCCCCGGAGGCCGCGCTGCGCCGCGAGCTGGACGAGGAGCTCGGCGCGACCGCCGGGCCCGTCCGGCAGGTCTTCGCGTGCGGCGAGGAGTCGCCCGGGCTGTACCGGCTCAACACCTTCTACGTCTGCCGGCTGGCCTCGATGGACCTGTCCCGCCGCCACGGCCCCGAGTTCGAGGACCCCTCCCGCGGTCGCTACGACGTCGACCTCGTCCCCTGCACCCCCGCCGGCCTGGCCGCCATCGACCTGATCCCCCAGACCCTCGCCGCCTACCTCCAGGACCACGCGGCCGACCTCCCCGGCCTCCTCCCGTAGGTCCTCCCGCAGGTCTTGCCAGGAACGATCACGTGTGCGAACTTTGCGGGACTTCTGTGATCAAGGAGTCCCATGTCGCGTACCGCCCTGCGCGCGGCCGGAGCGGCGGTGGTCGCCGCCGCCGTCCTGACGCCCGTGACCTCCTCCGCCGCCACGACCTCCGCCCCCGCCAAAGCCGGCGAACGCGCCATGTCGGCGACGATCCGCTACACCGAGTACGGCATCCCGCACATCACCGCGCGCGACTACGCCGGCCTCGGATACGGCACCGGCTACGCGGCGGCCAAGGACGACCTGTGCCTGCTGGCGCAGGGCGTCGTCACGCTGAGCGGGGAGCGCTCCAAGTACTTCGGCCCGGACGGCGCGCCGGACAGGGCCCTGTCGTCGGCGTCCACCAACCTCGCCAGCGACGTGTTCTTCACCGGCATCAACGACAGCAAGGTCGTCGAGCGGCTGGCCGCCGCGCCCGCCCCCTACGGCCCGAGCGCCGAGGTGCGCGACCTCAGCCGGGGCTGGGCCGCCGGTTACAACCGCTACCTGCGCGAGGGCAAGGTCACCGACCCGGCGTGCAAGGGCGCCGCGTGGCTGCGGCCCATCACCGAGCTGGACGTCTACCGGCGCGGCTACGCCCTCGCCATGCTCGGCGGCTCCGGCATGGTCACCGACCAGATCACCGAGGCGGCGCCTCCCGGCTCCGCGCGGACCGAGTCTCCGTCGCTGGAGAAGGCCGCCGAGGGTGCGCGCAAGCTGCTCGCCGACGCCGACATGGGCAGCAACGCCATCGCCGTCGGCGGCGGCGCCACCGCGAACGGGCGCGGCCTGCTCCTGGGCAACCCGCACTATCCGTGGCACAACGGGCGGCGCTTCTGGCAGATGCAGCAGACGATCCCCGGGAAGCTGAACGTGAGCGGTGCCGCGCTGCTCGGGTCGCCGTCCGTCAACATCGGGCACACCTCGACGTTCGCGTGGAGCCACACCGTCGCGACCGGCGTCCCGTTCAGCCTGACCGAGCTGCGGCTGGTGCCGGGCGACCCGACGTCCTACTTCGTGGACGGCAAGGTCGAGAAGATGACCCAGCGGCGGGTCACCGTCCAGGCGAAGCAGGCGGACGGCTCGGTCAAGCCGGTCACCAGGACCCAGTGGCGGAGCCGGTTCGGCCCGATCGTCACGTCCGTCTCGTCCATCGGGCTTCCGTGGACGACCTGGAACGCCTACGCGCTCACCGACCCGAACGCCACCAACCTGCGCCTGGCGAACACCTCCCTCGCCCTGGGCAAGGCACGTACGACCGACGACGCCGTCCGCGCGCTGAAGCAGACCCAGGGGCTGCCCTGGGTGAACACCATCGCGGCCGACGCGCGCGGCAAGGCGCTGTTCGCCCAGATCCAGGTGCTGCCGAACGTCACGAACGCGTTCGCGGACCGCTGCAACTCCCTCCTCGGCCACGTGACGTTCCGGCAGGCGGGCCTCGCGATCCTGGACGGCACCCGCTCGTCCTGCGCACCGGGGAAGGCGCCGGGGACCGTCCAGCCGGGGATCCTCGACCCCGACCGGTATCCGGTGCTGACCCGGGACGACTACGTCACCAACTCCAACGACAGCTACTGGCTGTCCAACCCGGACAAGCCGCTCACCGGTTACGACCGCATCATCGGCGATGAGGAGGCCGCCCGCAGCCTTCGGACGAGGAGCGGCATCGTCTCCGTCCAGGACCAGCTCGCCGAGAGCAAGTTCACCCGCGCCGACATGCAGGACCTCGTCTTCGCGAACCGCAACCACGCGGGCGAACTCGCCGCCGCCGGAACGGTGAAGATGTGCCGCGACATGCGCCTCGGCGAGCCCTGCGACGTCCTGGCCGGGTGGGACAAGACGGCCGACACCGGCAGCCGCGGCGCGCTCCTGTTCGACCGGTACTGGCGCAAGGCGCTCTCCGCGTGGGACTTGTGGAGGACGCCGTTCAACGCGTCCGACGCGGTCAACACTCCGCGCGACTTCAACACCGGCTCCTGGGCCGCCCGCAAGGCGTTGCTGGACGCGGTCGACGAGCTGAAGAAGTCGAACATCCCGTTGGACGCGCCGCTTGGCGACCACCAGTACGTCACCCGCAACGGCGAGCGGATCCCGATCGGCGGCGGCACCGAGAACCTCGGCGTCCTCAACAAGGTCGAGGGCACGTGGACGCCGGGCAAGGGCTACACGGAGATCACCACGGGCTCCAGCTACGTCCAGGTCGTCTCGTTCGACGGCGACAAGTGCCCCGACACCCGGACCCTCCTCACCTACTCCCAGTCGACCGACCCGACGTCACCGCACTACGCGGACCAGACCCGCCTCTTCTCCAAGAAGCAGTGGGTCACCGAGCGGTTCTGCGCCGGCGAGATCAACCGGGCGCCGGGCCTGAAGGTGGTCACCCTCACCGGGAAGTGACGCCGCCGATCCCGTCGAGGAGGTAGTCGAGCCCCTGGACGAAGGCGGCGTCCCAGTCGCCGTCGTCCAGGTGGCCGTGCTCGGCGAGAGCCGGGTACAGGTCGCGGCTGCGGGCGAGATGCTCGGCGGCGTCGGGAGCGGAGCCGTGCGCACCGACTTCCATGAGGGCCGACCCGATGACGTAGTTGGCCACCGCGTAGGCGGCGGTGGCGAGCCGCGCACCGGTCAGGCCGGTCGTGGCGAGCGTCGCGTAGAGGAAGTCCGTGCGGGCGAGCACGTTGGAACCCAGCAGGGGGCGTCCGCCCAGAACCGCCGCCGACCACGGGTGGTCGAGCATGGCGCGCCGCCAGCCCGACATCAGCGCGACCACGGCGGCGCGCCAGTCCCGGTCGCCGTGCGGCAGTGCCACGTCGCCGAAGATGCTGTCGAGGGCCAGTTCGAGGACGTCGTCCTTGGTCTTGACGTGCCAGTACAGCGTCGTGGACCCGGTGTCGAGGCGCTCGGCGAGGCGCCGCATGGTGAGCCGTGCGGCGCCCTCCTCGTCCAGCAGGGCCACGGCCTCGGCCACGATCCGCTCCCGGGACAGCGGCGGCCCCTCCCGCCGCGACCGTCGCCCCTCGCGCAACCACACGCTCTCCGTCATGCGACCGAGACTAGTACATTGAACGAGTACCGGATCATTGGTCTAGTAACTCGATCGCTGTACTAGGAGGGTGCGTGGGGCACATCGAGGTGAGCCGGCTGAGCTACGCACTCCCAGACGGACGCCTCCTGCTGGACGACGTCTCGTTCCGCGTGGGGGAGGGGGCCAAGGTCGCGCTCATCGGCCCGAACGGCGCGGGCAAGACGACGCTCCTGAGACTGATCGCCAGTGACGTCCAGCCGTCGGACGGTGTCATCACGAGCACCGGTGGCCTCGGCGTGATGCGGCAGTTCATCGGCGGCATCCGCGACGACCGGACCGTCCACGACCTGCTGCTGTCGGTGGCGCCCGAACGAGTACGCGGCGCGGCGGAGCGTCTGGCCCGCGCAGAAGGCGCCCTGGACGATGCTGAGCGCACCCAACTCGCCTACGCCGAGGCGATCACCGACTACACGGACGCGGGCGGCTACGACATCGAGGTC
This sequence comes from Actinomadura sp. NAK00032, assembly GCF_013364275.1. NCBI lineage: Bacteria > Bacillati > Actinomycetota > Actinomycetes > Streptosporangiales > Thermomonosporaceae > Actinomadura > Actinomadura sp. NAK00032. The sequence continues at coordinate 3,984,397 of NZ_CP054932.1, forward strand.
GTCTGGGACGCCTGCACGACGGCCGCGCTCGGTCTGCCGTTCGACGAGGCGAGAGCGCGCGGCGTGACGACCCTCTCGGGCGGCGAGCAGAAGCGCCTTGTCCTGGAGGCCCTCCTCCGCGGCCCGGACGAAGTGCTCCTCCTGGACGAACCCGACAACTACCTGGACGTCCCCGCGAAGGAATGGCTGGCCGAGAAAGTCCGCGCCACCGCCAAGACCGTCCTCTTGGTCTCCCACGACCGGCAGCTCATCGCCGACACGGCCGACCGCATCATCACCGTGGAGTCGCGCGACATCTGGGTCCATGGCGGCGGTTTCGCGGGCTATGCGCAGGCCCGGCGCGACCGCACCGAACGCCTTCATGAGCGGCGCCGCCGCTGGGACGAGGAGCACACCCGCCTGAAGCAACTCGTCCACGTGCTCCGCCAGCGCGCCGCCAACAACGACGCGGTGGCCTCGTCCTATCAGGCCGCCCGCACCCGCCTGGCGCGCTTCGAGGAGGCGGGCCCGCCGCGCAGCGCGCCCAAGGACCAGAACGTACGGATGCGCCTGCGCGGCGGCCGTACCGGCAAACGAGCCCTGATCTGCGAGTCCCTGGAGCTGACAGGCCTGACCCGCCCCTTCGCCACGGAGATCTGGTACGGCGAACGCGTCGCGGTGCTCGGCTCGAACGGCTCGGGCAAATCGACGTTCCTGCGCCTGCTGGCCGGGCACGACGTCCCGCACACCGGCGGGTTCCGCCTCGGCGCCCGCGTGGTGCCCGGCCTCTTCGTCCAAACGCACACCCGCCCCGACCTGCACGGCCGCACACCCGCCGACATCGTGATGTCGCAGCACGCGCTCACCCGCAACGACGCCATGGCCGCGCTAGCCCGCTACGAGCTGGCCCCGGCGGGCTCCCGCCCTTTCGAGACGCTCTCCGGCGGCCAGCAGGCCCGCCTGCAGATCCTCCTCCTCGAACTGTCGGGCGCGACGCTGCTCCTCCTGGACGAGCCGACCGACAACCTCGACCTCGCCGGCGCCGAAGCCCTCCAGGAGGGCCTGGCGTCCTACGCGGGCACCGTCCTGGCCGTCACCCACGACCGCTGGTTCGCCGCCGACTTCGACCGCTACATGGTCTTCGGATCCTCCGGCACCGTCAACGAGTCGTCGACTCCGGCCTGAGCCGTGCGGCGGCGCCGTTCGACCAGCGCCTCGACGCCGTCGAGCAGCAGGTCGAGACCGAAGACGAAGTCGCCGTCGTCCACCCAGCCCTCCGCGCCCTGCATGGCCCCCGAGCGCATCGCCGCCGACAGGGCCGGATAGGTCGCCGGGTCGAGCAACTCGGCCAGCATGTCGCCGTAGTCGGCGGCGCCGCTGATCGCGGCGGTCTCCGTGTGGGCGTCGCCGCCCCCGACACCGTGGACGATCGCCGCGTCGGTGAGCGCGTACCCGGCGAGGGCGGTCGCCACGTTGACCTTCTCGCCGTCGTGGAGCCCCGTGCCGTCGAGGGAGGCCAGCGCGCGGTCCAGCCACAGCAGCCGGCGCGGGCCGAGCGGCGGGGCGAGCCGGTCGACGGACAGCAGCCACGTGTGCTCCAGGACGGCGTCACGCTGCGCCCGGCACCAGAGGGCGAGGTAGTCGCGCCAGGGGAGACCGTCCGGCTCGGGGGGGTCCGGCACGACGGCGTCGGTCATGGCGATGAGCAGCTCGTCCTTGCTACCGACGTACCGGTAGAGGGCCGTCGCCGCCACGCCGACCTGTCCGGCGACACTGGCCATCGAGACTCCCGCGAGTCCCTCGGCGTCGGCGATCTCGATGGCGGCGTCGGTGATCGCGGCCAGGTCCAGTCGCGGCCGCGGCCCGCGGCGCGACGCCGGTTCGCGCCCCCACATGCGCCGCAGCACGGGCGGCAGCGTCCGGTCGTCCGCCATGGAACCCCTCCTTCTTGACCAGCTCCTGAAATTGTGCATACTCAAAACAGTGAACGCGATACACAGTATGACATTCACAGAAGCGATCCGGGCCCGCGGCCTGACGAAGTCCTTCGGGGCGACCCCGGTGCTGAAGGGGATCGATCTGACCGTGCCCACCGGGTCGCTTCTGGCCCTGCTCGGCCCGAACGGCTCGGGCAAGACCACGACCGTCCGCATCCTGACCACGCTGCTCGCCCCCGACGGCGGCACGGCGGCGGTCGGCGGACACGACGTCGTCCGCGAGGGCGCGGCGGTGCGCCGGGCGATCGGCCTGACCGCCCAGCAGGCCACGGTGGACGAGCTGCTGACCGGGCGGGAGAACCTCGAACTGTTCGCCGGCCTCAGCCACCTCGGCGGCCGCCGGGCCCGGCGGCGGGCCGGTGAACTCCTGGAGCGCTTCGGCCTCGCCGCCGCCGCGAACCGGCGCGTCGCGACCTACTCCGGCGGCATGCGGCGGCGACTCGACCTCGCGGCGAGCATGGTGTCGGAGCCGCGGATCCTGTTCCTGGACGAGCCCACGACCGGGCTCGACCCGCGCAGCCGCGCCGAGCTGTGGTCGGTGATCCGCGAACTGCTGGCCGCCGGCACGACCATCCTGCTCACCACCCAGTACCTGGAGGAGGCCGACCGGCTCGCCGACCGCGTCGTGGTGATCAACGACGGCCGCGTCGCGGCCGACGACTCGCCCGCCGCACTGAAGCGCCAGGTGGGCGCCGAGCGCCTGCTGCTGCGCCTGGCCGCGACCGGAGACGTACCGCGCGCCGCGACGGCGCTCGGCGGCGACACCGCAGCGCATCTCGACGCCGAAGCGCGCGAGGTCACCATGCCCGTCCACGGCCCCGACCACCTGCGCCACGCACTGGACCTGATGCATCGCGCCGGCGTCAGCGTCGAGAGCGTCGAGCTGCGCGCCCCCACGCTCGACGACGTCTTCTTCGAGCTGACGGAGGGAGCGGCATGAGCGCCGTCCTGACCGCCGCAGGCGACCTGCGCCGCCTCGTCGTCCGCGACCTGCGCCGCGAGCTGCGCATCCTCGACGGCCTCATCGTGAACACCGCGCTGCCGGTGATCATGATGGCGCTGTTCGTGCACGTCTTCGGCGGGGCGATCGACACCGGCTCCAGCGGCCTCGCCTACATCGACTTCGTGGTACCCGCCATCCTGCTCATGTCCGGCGGCTACGGCGCCGCGCTGACCGCCTCGGCCATCGCCGAGGACATGACCGGAGGCATGATCGACCGCTTCCGCACTTTGCCGATCAGCGGCTGGACGGTCCCGGCCGGGCACGTGGTCGCCTCGCTGGTCCGCAACGTCGCGGCCTGCGGCATCGCCCTGCTCGCGGCAGTCGTCATGGGCTTCCGTCCTGACGCCGGACTCGCCGACTGGGCGCTCACGCTGGCCCTGCTGGCGGGGTACGTGGTGGCGGTGTCGTCGCTGGCGGTGCTGTGGGGGCTCCTGGTCAAGTCGGTCCAGGCGGCGGGCGCGTTCAGCTTCCTGGTCCTGTTCCTGCCGTACCTGTCGGACGGGTTCGTCCCGGCCGAGACCATGCCGGCCGCGCTGCGCGGCTTCGCCGACAACCAGCCGATCACACCGATCGTGGAAGCGCTCCGCTCCCTGCTCCTGAACCAGCCGATGGGCTCCTCCGGCGCGGTGGCGGCGGCCTGGCTCCTGGGCACGGTGGTGATCAGCGTGCCGCTCGCGGCCGTTCTGTTCCGCCGCAGAACGTCGGCATAGCGATGAGTCTCAGGGCCACAGCGAGTCAACCCGGGCATGACGCAAATCATCGCGGACATCTCGGTCTCCCTGGACGGCTTCGTCACCGGCCCTGACCCGAGCCTGGAGAACGGTCTCGGCACTGGCGGAGAGGCCCTGCACTCCTGGGCCTTCTCCGACGACCCCGACGACCGCCGGATCCTCCGCGAGGGGACGTCCCGCTCGGGCGCCGTCGTCCTGGGCCGCAACCTCTTCGACATCGTCGACGGCCCGGGCGGCTGGGACGACACGACCGGCTACGGCGCCGGCGAGGTGGGCAAGCCCGCGTTCTTCGTCGTGACGAGTTCGCCGCCGGAGTCGGTACGGCTCACCGGCCTCGACTGGACGTTCGTCACGACGGGCCTACCGGACGCCGTAGCCGCCGCCCGGCGGCAAGCCGAGGCGGTGGACAAGGACGTCATCCTCATGGGCGGCGGCGCCACAATCGCCTCAGCGTTCGAAGCCGGTCTGGTCGACGTGCTGGCCCTGCACCTCGCTCCGGTCGTCCTGGGCGCCGGAACACCCCTCTTCAGGGGCGGAGCACCACGCAAGCTAGTGCAGCGCACAGTGATCCCGACATCGACCGCGACACACCTGACCTACGACGTGGTGGGCTAGCGGGCCGCCCGCAAGGAGGCGTCCAGAGCACTCATGAGCTGCGCGACGCGACTCTTACCAGCCGGCGCGAGCGGATACCGCGACAGAACATCGACCAGCACGGGCGTGGCCCGCCCCTGAGCCTGCTCGATCAGCATGTCTCCGACCGCGGAATCGTCCCCGGCCTGCAACTCGCCGATCCGTGCCGCGCTGGCCGCACCCCGCAAGATGTGCCCGACCTGGGTGGCCCGCGCTATGGGATGCAGGTAGGCGGCGGACGCGGCGTCCCCGGCAGCCTGCGCGGCAAGACGCGCGACCTCGGTACCCGCCTCCTTCGCCGCCCGGTGCGCGTCCAGCGACGTAACACGCTGCAACTTCGTCCGCCGGGCGCCATTGACGAACTCCCACGCCGCGTCAAGGGCCGCACGCGGCCGGGAGTCCTCGGGCACGGCCTCCGCGAACACCGGCAGAACGTCCTGCGCACTCTCCGCCACGAACCGCGCCACGACCCGAAGCTCATCCATGGTCAGCTCAAAGTCACCGGACACCAGTCCACCCCTCCATACGCCCCGATCCGCAGAAGATCATCACACAGTCGAGTTGAAACTCCCCTTGGGGGAGGTGCCAGGGTTCAGGCATGGACGGTGGCTACTCGATCGGCGAGTTGGCGCGGCTAGGCGGAGTCACGGTGAAGGCCGTGCGCTTCTACTCGGAGCGCGGCCTGGTGCCGGAGCATGGCAGAAGCGCGGCAGGACATCGGCGGTACGGGCCGGAAGCCGTGATGCGCCTCGGACTCGTGCGGACGCTGCGCGAACTCGGGATCGACCTGGCCACCATCGAGAGGATCTTGGACCGTCGACTACCAGCCGCCGAGGCCGCCGCCCATGCCGAGGCGGTCGCCGTACAGATGCGCGTCCTCCGGCTGCGCTACGCGGTGCTCTCAGCCGCGGCCAGGCGCGGCTCCACACCCGAGGAGATGGATTTCATGCACCGACTCGCCCGCCTTTCCGCCGCTGAGCGTGACACCCTCGTCGACGACTTCCTGAACAGCGCTTTCGGGGATCCCGACGCGGGCCCGCTCTCGCGCGTCCTGCACCGATCCATGGCACCCGAACTGCCCGACGACCCCACGTCCGAGCAGTTGGAGGCATGGGTGGAGTTGGCCGAACTCGCCGAAGACCCGGAGTTCCGGTCACTGATGCGCGGCCTGTTCACCGAGCACCCCGCCTTGGAAACGGCCCCACCGCGCAAGCCCATCGTCGCGCGCGTCGCGGAGACCGTGGCCCCGCTGCTGGCAGCCGGCGTCACCACCAACTCCCCGGAAGCGGCTCAGTCCGTCACACAAATCACCACCGCCTACGCCGCCGTCCAAGAGCAGGAAGATGACGCAGCCCTGCGCGAAAGCCTCGCCGCCCACCTGACCGCCGCCGCCGATCCGCGCCGCGAACGCTACTCGGAGCTCCTGTCGATCATCAACGGCTGGGACCCGCCCAACTACCCCGGCAAGGAGCTCGACTGGTTCCTCACAGCAATGGCTCAGACCGAGCACTAGCCGTAAGACCAACGGCGACAGACGTCATCCCGCCGCATACGCCACTCCAGCCGAAAGTGTGATCAGGAATGTGGCTAACTTGTCGGTAGCGTACGAGTGTGGCTGAGATCTGGGACGAAGCGCAGCTGATCGCGGACGGATTCGAGCGCGCGCACGTCGAGCTGGACTGGTACGACGGCCCGCGCGTCGGCCTCGCCGACATCGACGGCCGGCCCCACTACTTCAAGGGCCACCACTACGAGCGCTACCACGAAGACGACGAGTACGAGGTCTGGCCCGCGAGCAGTGAAGCGCTGGAGCGGGAGCGCGAGCAGTCCGCGATTTTCGTCACGTGGAGCGAGCGCTACCGGGCAGGGGAGGTAGGGCCCGAGACCCACCCCGGCCAGGGAGGCAACGCCCGCTACAACGAGTTGGACGCCCTACTCGCACCGCACCGCCAAGCACCTGACGACGCGCGCCGGATGAAGCGCGAAATACGTTTCGTCGCCAGAGACCCTGACGAGGTCGAGTCCGTGAACTACTGGTTCCGATGGCGCCCAACCACCTGAAGTAGCCACCGTCTCGCCACGACGACACGACGGAGCTACGCCTGTCAGCGGTAAGCAGCTCCGATATCGGGGCGTTACTTGTCGCGATCCCGGGAGTCGGAAGAAGGCCGATTCGCGCGGTCGTACGCTTCCTGCGCCGCCGACCAGTCGTCAAGGTACGCGATCGCCCATTCCTCCAGCGCGCGCAGTGGCTCGCGCAGGGTGCGGCCCGCCTCGGTGAGGGAGTACTCGACGCGGACCGGCACTTCGGGGTGGACGGTGCGGAGCACGAGCCCGTCCCGTTCGAGCCCGCGGAGGGTCTGGGTGAGCATCTTCTGGGAGATGCCCTCGATGCGTCGGCGCAGTTCTGAGAAGCGGGCGGTGCCGTCCCAGAGGGCGCCCACGATGAGCACGGTCCAGCGGTCGCCGATGCGATCGAGGATGCGGCGGGTCGGGCAGTCCGCGCGGTAGGGGCTGCCGCGGAGCACCGGCTCGTCCGGGGTGGTTACCACAAAGTGCCTTCTTCCCGATGGAGAGTTGGGCTCGTACGGTAACCACTGCGCGTCGTTCGGCGCCACCCGTCCCGGAGAAGGGCACCTCATGTCTCGTATTACCGTCATCGGAGGTACCGGCTATGCCGGCTCGGCCATCGTCGCGGAGGCCGCTGCCCGCGGCCATCAGGTCACCGCGTTGAGCCGCTCGGCCCCCGAAGAACCGACCCCCAATGTGACCTATGTCCAAGGCGATGCCTCCGACGAAGCGACGCTCGCGGCAGCCATCGAGGGCTCGGAGGTCGTAGTGGCCGCACTCGCCCCGCGCGGCCCGCTGACCGGCACCTTCCGCGACGTGTACCGCGCCGTCGCGCGTCTGGCCGATGCCGCAGGCGCGCGCCTGTTCGTCGTCGGGGGCTACTCGTCGCTGCGTCCCGCGCCCGGAGCGGATCGCTTCGTCACCGACCTCAGCCACATCCCCGCGGAACTCCACGACGAGATCCGCGCGGGTGCGGCGCTCATCATCGAGGACCTCCCGGCCGCGCCCGCGACCCTCGACTGGGTCTTCGTGAGCCCGGCGCTCAGGTTTGGCGCCTACATGCCCGCCGAACGACTCGGCCGCTACCGACTCGGCGACGACGTCGCGGTCCAGCCCGACGACGGCGGCGCGATCTCCGCCGCCGACTATGCCCTCGGTTTCATCGACCTGATCGAGAAAGGCGACCACCACAGAACCCAGGTCAACCTCGCCCACTAACACTCCACCAGCATCTGGAAAGCCTGATTCCAAGCGGCGGCACACGGCCAGACGGGTCTTCGATCGGCTGTTGGCCGATGTCTGCAACTACGTTGCCGCGCGGCCTCCGAAGATCCGCTGCGAGGCGGGCCGGGGACTGGCGGCGGGTGCCGATCTCCCCAGACGCATCGTCCCGGCGCCGACGCCGCCGGCCCGGCCTTCTCCGCCGCCGCGGGCGTGCCCGCCGGCTCCGGACCGGTGACCTGCTCGCGGTCCAGCACCGCCCGATATTCGGGGACGTGCCCGGCCAGGGTTCGGGGGCCGGTCATCCAGGCCACGGTGCCGTCGGCGAGCTCGCCGGGCAGCATCGCGGGGGCCAGGGCGGCCAGCAAGATCGGCGGCGGCGTCGTCCCCGGGACGCTGAGAGACCGCCTCTCCGCGCAGGAGGGGGGGCGCAGGACCGAGAGGTACTCACGCATCCTAGCGGCAGGACGATCGGCCGGAAGACCGTACATGCCGGTGACCATCATCGAGATGCCCGCCCCGAGGCCCAGCGTGAGCCGGTTGCCGGTCGCCGCCTGGACGCTCAGGGCTTGACCGGCCAGGACAAGGGGGTGGCGTTGCGGGGCGGGCACCACCGCCGTCCCCAACTCGATCCCGGGCGCTGCGGTGCCGGCCAGGGTCAGGGCGGTCAGGGCGTCCCAGCCGATTCGGCCGGTACGACCACCGCCGTCTGCACTCGGCCATCGCACCATGTCACCTGCCGCGTGAGGCCGTTGTCATGGCCTTGCGTGCGTCCCGTTCGTACGACGTCCTCGCTCTGAGTGTGAGGAGACCGCCGGCCACCGTGGGGATCACCAAGATGTACATGCCGGCGAGGAGCGACCCGAGCCGGTCGGAGGCGATCCCGACGACCAGGGGTCCGAAGGCTCCGCCGACGGTGATCAGCAGTTGCTGGACGGCGAAGCCGAGCCCGCGCGAGTCGGCCGGGACCACGTCCGCGAGGGACGCGGTCATGTTCGGGAGCCCGATGGCCATCAGCGAGCAGGAGAGCGAGACGAGCACGGTCAGCGAGCCGACCGACTCCATCGACAGCGCTGCGGCCAGGACCAAGGACCCCGCTGTGATGCCGCCGCCCCCGGCCAGCAGGCGTCCGCCCTTGCGGGTGCCGTGCCACCTGCCGCCCAGCCACGAGCCGACGAGGGTGCCGGCCAGCGTCCCCGCGACCGGGATCAGTCCGCTCAGGGAGCCTGCCGTGCCCGTGCCGACGCCGAGGTCGCGCACCATGAACGTGGGCAGCCAGTAGAAGATCCCGGCCAGGCCGAGGAGGAGCAAGGACTCCCCGGCGCACACCAGGACCAGGGTGGGGACGGCAAGGACCTGGCGGAGCTGCCGCCAGAACGACGGCTCGGTCATGGGCACTGCAAGACCGGTGGGAGTGGACGATGAGATGGCGGAGGCTGAGGAAGCGGACGCGAGCGAGGACTGAGACTTGTCGACGGACGCCGCCAGCCGGTCGAGTTCGCCGCGTCGCGGCTCGCGCAGCTGCCAGACGAGCAGCGCCGTGAGCGCGCCCGGCACTGCCATGACGAGGAACGCCACACGCCAGGAGAACGCCTCCGCCAGCACCCCGCCGAGCAGCGTCCCGACACCTCCGAGGTGCGAGGTGGCGCGCGTGAGCCCGTACGCCTTGGCGCGGCTGACCGGCGGGTAGTAGTCGGCGAGGAGGCTGCCCGTGGCGGGATTGTCGATGTTCTCGGCCGCCGCCAGCAGCACGCGCATCAGGTAGAACATGACGAACCCGGTGGCCAGCCCGGAGCCCAGCGTGGCGATCGCCCAGCCGAAGACGACCACCGCGATGATCCGGGTGCGGCTGAGCCGGTCCGCCAGGAACCCGGCGGGCAGGCACACCACTGCCGCTGCCAGGGCGGCGGCCGCCGGGATCGAGCCCGCCGCGGTGTCGCTGAACCCCCACTCCTGCTGGACGGCCGGGAGCACACCGGACAGCAGCTTGTTCTCGATCCGGTCCACCAGACCCACGATGAACAGGACGACCAGCGGCGCCCAGCCGAAGGGTGCGGGCAAGCCCGATTCGGTGCGTCGGCGCCGGGGCGGCTCCACCGCCCCGGCGCGGCGGGCGGTCACAGTCTGCCGAGGGCCTTGGCCAGCGCGGTCGCGGTGGAGGCGATCACCTTGTCATCGTGCGCGGTGTTGTCGGTGTTGCGGTTGGTGAACACCGACAGGATCATCGGCGCCTTCGAGCCGGGTGTCCAGACGATGGCCATGTCGTTGGCGGTGCCGTAGTTGCCGGTGCCGGTCTTGTCGCCGACCGTCCAGTCCTTGGGCAGGCCCGCCCGGATCCGCGTGCTGCCGGTGAGGCTGGCCTTCAGCCAGCCGACCAGCCTCGCCCGGTCGCGGACGTGGAGGGTCTTGCCAGTGGTGAGCTTGGTGAAGGTCCGCGCGGCCGCCGCGGGGGTGGTGGTGTCGCGCACTTCACCGGGCTTCCACTCGGTCAGCCAGGGCTCCGGCCGGTCCAGGCGGCTCGTCCGGTCACCGGTGGCGCGGAAGAACCCGGTGAGCCCGCGCGGTCCGCCGATCTGCTTCAGCAGGGTGTTGCCCGCGAAACCGTCGGACTTGGTGATTCCGGCGCGGCACAGTTGCGCGGGCGTCATGCCGGTATCGGTGTACTCGGTGGTCTCCGGGGAGTTCCCGGTCAGCTCGGCCATGTCGGCGGGCTTCCACCGAACCACCCTGTCCATCAGCCCCGGATCGCGGGTGCGAGCCTTGCTCAGCACTGCCGCGCACGCGAACACCTTGAACATGGAGTTGAACGGGAAGCGCTCCCCGGCCCGATAGCCGACCGTCCTACCGGACCCCAAGTCGACGCCCACCGCGCCGATGCGTCCGTCATAGGACTCTTCGAGTTCCCGCAGCGTCCGGTCCAGGTCGCCGCCGGCGGGCACGTTACTCCCCGTCCGGACGGCAACGCCGGAGGCGTTCTTCTCGCCGGCGACGGCACCCGTCCCATAGACGAGGCCGCCCACCAACGCAGAAGCGGTCAATGCCGCGACCCCTAGTCGTATCCGTGTCATGGCGAAGAGAAGATCAGAGAGTTTCCACTCATGTCCAATATGAATATCGGACACTCGACCATATCGATATGCATATCGAGAGTCGTCTCAAACGCTGATGGCGTCGGCGGCGCAGCCGTGGCCTGCCCTTATGCCCCCCGCACAGTCAACCGCCCGTTCTGCCGGGCGCCGACGGGGGAGTGGACGAGGGGATGGCCCCGGCAACGGCCTCCGGCTCGGTTTCATCGACCTGATCGAGAAAGGCGACCACCACAGAACCCAGGTCGACCTCGCCCACTAACACTCCACCCGCACCTGGAAAAGCCTGATTCCAAGCACCGGCACACGGCCAGACGGGTCCTCGATCGGCTGGTGGCCGACGTCGGCAACTACGCCGCCGTGCCCCACCGGAGATCCGCTGCGAGGCGGGCCCGGGGACTGGCGGCGGGTGCCGATCTCCCAGACGCATCGCCCCTGCGCCGACGCCGAGGTTCCCGCCTGGCCGCCCGCGCCCAGGCCCATCCGCCTCCTCTACGTCGACGACGGGTGCACCTCCAGTTGAGGAGTTCATGCGTCGGACGGCCTGCGGGCGTGGATGTGGAGGGGTTACCCGTTGTGGTGGTCGGCGGCGGCCAGGGCGGCGACCACTTCGATGGTGTGGTCTTGTTCGTCCTGGCTGCCGAAGGGGGCGACGAGGACGTCGGTCACGCCCGCGTCCCGAAGGCGCCGGAGCTGGCGTTCGACCTGGGCCTCGTCCCCGGCGATGACGACATTCTGCGGACCGGCGGCCTGCTCGCGGTCCAGCACCGCCCGATATTCGGGGACGTGCCCGGCCAGGCCGAACTGTTCGGCGACCCGGTCACGGACGCCGGCCGCGTCGGCGGTCACGCTGACCAGCAGCCCGGCGACCACCCGTGGAGCGGGGCGTCCTGCGGCCTGTGCGGCCCTGGTGATCGAGGGAACGATGTGGTCGGCAAGGGTTCGGGGGCCGGTCATCCAGGTCACGGTGCCGTCGGCGAGCTCGCCGGCCAAGCGCAGCATGGCGGGGGCCAGGGCGGCCAGCAAGATCGGCGGCGTCGTCCCCGGAACGCTCACCTGACCCACGGCCGTGAGCGTCTCGCTCTGGTGAGAGACCGCCTCTCCGCGCAGGAGGGGGCGCAGGACCGATAGGTACTCACGCATCCTCGCGGCAGGACGATCGGCCGGAAGACCGTACATGCCGGTGACCATCATCGAGATGCCCGCCCCGAGGCCCAGCGTGAGCCGGTTGCCGGTCGCCGCCTGGACGCTCAGGGCTTGACCGGCCAGGACAAGGGGGTGGCGTTGCGGGGCGGGCACCACCGCCGTCCCCAACTCGATCCCGGGCGCTGCGGTGCCGGCCAGGGTCAGGGCGGTCAGGGCGTCCCAGCCGAAGGCCTGCGCCGCCCACACACCGCTCAACCCGTGCTCGGCAGCACTGCCCACCTGCCGGATGAGGTGTTCGGCGGTGACCGTTTCCTGCAGACCGCCGACCATCATCCCGATTCTCATCGTGCCGCTCCTCACAGGCGGAGAGGTTCTCCGCTCAGGTTCGGATACGCTACGGAGAACCTCTCCAGATAGCAACCCCGGGACCGGCCCTCATGCACAGCAGCCATGCCGACGCTCAACGCCCACGGCGCGCCGACGCCCGCGACAACCGCGAGCGGGTGCTCCGAGCCGCGAGGGCCGAGTTCGCCGAACAGGGCCCTGACGCCTCACTCAACAAGATCGCCCAGCGCGCGGGAGTCGGCCCCGGCACCCTCTACCGCCACTTCCCCAACCTGCAGGCCCTGCTGGTCGCCCTCATCGGCGACGACGTCGACGCCCTCTGCGCCCAAGGCCGCGACCTACTGCAGAGCGCCTCCCCTGACGAGGCCCTGCGCACCTGGCTGCACGCGGTGGCTCGCCACGCGACCGCCATGCGGGGCCTGGTCGCAACCCAGATGATCGCCCAACCCAGCCAGGAGACCGGCACCGCCCTGGCCGGCTACCACGAAGCGATCCTGACCACCGGGGCCATGCTGCTCACCCGCGCCCAGCACGAGGGCAACGCACCCGCGGAGCTCGACATCGCCGATCTCCTCAAGCTCGCCAACGCCATCGCCTGGGCCAGCGAGCAAAGCTCCGCAGACCCTCGCCTCCTCGACCGCCTCCTCGCCCTGATCCACACCGGCCCTCCATACTTCCCGCCCGCATGAGCGGCCACCGGCAAAAAGCGATGCCTCCCACGACCTGCATGATCGCCATACGTAACACCGAAGGGGGCCATAAATCCCTCGCGATCAAACCGTCGAAGATCGGGTCGCTGATAAGCCTCTGGTGCAAATCCGGCCGCCCACAAGATCACCTCGCGGGCTCTGTAGGCCATCGTTGCTAAGTTATGAGCCGCGGCTTCGGCTGTCATCACCCTTTACGAGGGCAAGAACAAGCCAGAGTCGCAGTCGGAAGACTTCCCTGGCCAAAATCACAACAAGGCCCGAATCATGGTTGGCCTGTTGGACCGTAGGATTGTTCGGAAACTCATCGCGTACTGGTATCAGAGGGCAAGTCGATCGCGATGACGTCTGTATGTGCTGCTGGCAGAGGACCTATCGAAGCGCCTCGTTCTCGCCGCCCCAACTGCCGCTTCTGATAATCCGTCGTTGACCTGTGCGGACGAAGTTCTCGGCAAGTGCAGCGTGCGGTCGGTCTTCAGCGCCTATATCGGTGCTGGAAGATACGGACACCGACCAGGACAGTAGCGAGCAGTACTGAGAAAACCATTACGTTGCCGACCGATCCCGTCTCTCCGCCCAACAAGATACGAGCCGCCAACGCGGCTAGGAAGGCAGCGGCGAAGGCCGTGATCCAGTCGCGGAGCATTCGGTAGCCGGCAGTTCGGCGATCGGTCCGATCGGTCATGTTTTCACCTTATGAGGTCACGGAACAACGGGTCGTCAGGTTAGCAGTGAACTGTGCCTGGCAACGCGCTGATGCGGTCGTCTTATCAGCGGTAGCCCTTCCGACTGTCAACGGCTGACAGCATTGGCCGCTCGACGCTTGAAACGAACAATTGGTTGACAGGCACGAGTGTGACATAGGTCACAAACTTGCCTCAGTTGATCTCCTTCCAAGTCTGCTGATCTTCAGCTTATGTTTAGCGGGCTTTACTCGGGCTTTATCCTGCGAGGTCGTCGTGCATGTCCGTGCTGCTCGGGATTCGTCCTTTCGGTCATCAGTTGTTGACAGAATGTGTCGACGCCCCCGATGGCTCGCCGGATTGATGGCTTTGGCGCTTGTCGCATCCTTGCTGTCAACGCCCTTGACCTCGGTGAATGCGGCTGAGACGAGTCCGTCCGAGTCGACGACCCTGGATGCTGCGGTGGCGAAGGCCAAGCAGACGGGAAGTCCGGTCGAAGTCGCGGGTCGGACGTCGGAAACCAAGAAGTTGACCGCGCTGCCGGACGGTCAGTTCTCGCTGGAGACGGCGCCGGTCCCAGTCCGGGTGAAGCGAGATGGTGTGTTCCATGAGGCTGACCTGACGCTGGAGCGCACGGCTGACGGCAAGTACGCGTCACGGATGTCGGTCAACGGTGTGACCTTCGGCGCCGGCGGCGATGATGTGCTGGCCACGATGTCCAAGGACGGCAAGAGCCTGACACTGACTTGGCCAGGGGCCGTACTCCCAGTTCCTCAGCTGGATGGCCCGAGCGCCACGTTCGTTGACGGTGGCGGTGCTGGCGTGGACCTGGTGGTGCGGTCGACGCCGACCGGGTGGTCCCACTACGTGGTGGTGAAGACGCCGGAGGCGGCGGCTGATCCCGCGTTGGCGAAGATCGAGTTCGGTGTGCGGGCTTCTGGACTGCAATTGAAGGAGCTTTCTGGTAGTCGCCTGGCGGCTGCGGACGAAGCCGGCAACGAACTATTCAACGCGCCGGAACCGCTGATGTGGGAGGGGCAGACAGCTCCGGCCGAGGCCCCCGCAGCGCCCACGAGCACGGAGGAGATTGCGGCCGGGCCGGCCCCTAAGGCCAGTGCGGCTCCGATGTCGGTTGAGGTTGGGGGTGGTGTTCTCACCTTGACCCCTGATCCTGGACTGCTGACCGGCCCAGAGACCAAGTTCCCTATCGTTCTCGACCCGTCTTGGCAGACGTGGAACGCGGGCCGTGAAGACAACGGTGATGGATACGGCAGCCAGGAGGCGGGCTGGGCGTATGTCGACCGAACGTGGCCGAACTCGGCCTACTGGAAGCCGGACCGCTTGCCGACTGGCCGCGAGATCGAGGACGGCACCGACAAGCGGTCCTACATCCGGATGGACGCATCGGCGCTCCACCAGTGGTCCGGAAACGTCCAGGTGAAAGTCAACTCGGTTGACATCACCTTCGACACCCTCCATGCATGGTCCTGTGTCTCTCGCGATGTGCGGCTGTACAACACCACGCACATCAGTTCAGGTATGACGTGGGACGAGCGTCCGGGGGCCTTCATCCCCGAGGGATCGGGCTGGAGTAGCAGCTTTCTTCAAGCCGCAGCAGTGAAAGTGGGACGCCCGGACTGCGGTGACGCGGGAACGTCCAATGACGTGAAGTTCAGCGGGGGTAACCTGCCTCGTCTTCTCCAGTGGGCAACTGACCACAAGTGGGATATTTTCACGCTCGGGCTGTTTCCGGACGCGGATTACAACGACACCCACACCTGGAAGGTGATGGATGTCGATCCGAGGATGGTTGTGAAGTTTTCCCGGTACCCGATGCCGGCCAAGGACGTTCACATGAGGAACGGTGGGACGGCCAAGTATGCGTGCGTGCGCGGTAGCGGCCGCCCGTGGATGGGCGTCTCCAGAGACCGGACCGCCAACGCGATGATCACTGACTATGACGGTGACAACGAGGGTGGCGCCCAGGGACAACTGCTGGCGGCCGAGTACGAGTTGGCGCCCCTAGGGAAGCCCGCAGAGAGTTGGAAGCGGTACGTGCCTTCAGGCGGTGCGTTCCAGCACGCGGGCGCCGACGGCTACCTGCACACGTCGCTGACCACCGTCAAGGGTGATGACTTCCCGGCGACCGCTGACGGCGGCACGAGCTGGATGTGGCGCGTGCGCGGGATGGATGACACGAACTTGTACGGGCCTTGGTCGGCATGGTGCGAGTACACGGTGGACGCTCGCAGACCAAATGCCCCCGAAGTGTCATCGCCCGAATACCCGGCCGGTGTGACATCGGGCTATGACGCGGCCGCACGCAAGTATGTCCCCGGCAACTTCACCTTCGCGCCCGGCGGTTCCGGCGATGTAGTGAAGTTCGACTACAAATTCACCGACGGGACCGCGGGGACGAAAACGGTTGCTGCGGGCGAATCGGCGAACATTTCGTGGATGCCGAAGCGGTTCGGGCCGCAATGGGTTGAAGTGACGGCCTACGACCGGGCCGGAAACTACAGCCCGACGAAGAAGTACGAGTTCGGCGTAATGCAGCCGCCGCGGGACGCGGCCTGGTCGATGGATGAGCCCAGCGGTGACACTGCACATGCCGTCGGGCCGAGCGGAGCGGTCAACCCGAACGCC
Source organism: Actinomadura sp. NAK00032 (assembly GCF_013364275.1). Classification (NCBI taxonomy): domain Bacteria; kingdom Bacillati; phylum Actinomycetota; class Actinomycetes; order Streptosporangiales; family Thermomonosporaceae; genus Actinomadura; species Actinomadura sp. NAK00032. The sequence goes on from NZ_CP054932.1 coordinate 4,000,644, forward strand.
GATCTGGTCTTCAGCGGCAGCCCGGTCTTCGGCGAGGCGGGCAATCTCGGTGCCGGTTCCGCGACCGACCGCGCGGTCCGCCTCAACGGCTCAACGCAGTTCGGTGAGGTCAAGCCATGGACTGATCCGGAAGGGAATGCGGTCACGCTGGTGGACACCAGCCAGCGGTTCATGTTCTCCACGTGGCTGAAGCTCGCCTCCGTCCAGGGCGATCAGACCGCGGTCAGTCAGGCTGCTGCAGATGGGACGACCTTTGAACTCGGATGGCTCAGCGGCAAATGGACGTTCCGGCATCGCGCCGCCGACGGCACCGTCCTGACTGCTGTCACTCGCGACATGCCCGAGGCAGGGGACGGGCAGCCGTGGAGTGCTCACTGGGTTTCCTTGATGGGTGGTTACGATCCTGTCAAGCAGGAGATCTGGCTGCGCACTCAGGCCGAGGGTGAGAGCAAGGTGTGTGATCCCGACGCACCCTGGATTTGCTCGACCAAACGAGTGATGCCGCCAGAGATGAAGACGGCTTCCTCAACGTGGACGCCAGCGCCGGGTGCGGGCGCCCTGCTGGTCGGTGCGACGGCGAATGGTTCCAGCAAGAGCGCGTTCTGGAACGGTTGGATCGACGATTCCCAGTTGTGGCCGCTGGCGCACCCCGACGAGTCGGTCCTGAAGGTGATCTACGCCGAATCGGTTCAGGACCACGAATTTGCTGGGAAGACGCTGCGTCTGGTGAACGTGAACTCCGGCCATTGCTTGGACGTCGCAGGCGCCGGAATGGAGAACGGCACGAACGTGCAGCAGTGGAACTGCAATGCGCACCCGGCGCAAGACTGGCAGTTCACCGATGTCGGGGACGGCTACTACACGCTGACCAGTCCCAACAGCGGCAAGTGTCTAGATGTGGACGGCACGGACGGTTCGGGCACCGCGGATGGGCGCAACGTCTGGCAGTACGAGTGCAACGGCAGTACGGGCCAGCAATGGAAGCCGGAGAAGAAGGCCGGCGGGTACTGGCTTAAATCTCGGCGAAGTGACAAGTGCCTGGCGGTCGACAGCGCCTCACCAGCGCCTGGGGCTAATGTTTCGCAGTGGTCCTGTACGGATCCGATAGTCGAAGAGCAGTTGTGGAACATCACTGCGCTGAAGCGTCACCACCTCGATGGAATCACCCATCGACTGCTCGTCACAAATGAGCAAACAGACCAGTCGAAATGTATGGACGTCGCAGGCGCTTCCAGTGCTGATGCAATCTTCGTTATGCCCTGGGAATGCAATGGTGGTCCTTGGCAGAAATGGAAGTTTTCTGACTACGGGGACGGCTACTACATGCTCACCAACGTCAATACGATGAACGGTGACCCGGGATCGGTCCGATGTCTGGAAGTGGCTGATGCGCAAACCCAGCCTGACGCCGCAGTCCAGCAGGGCACCTGCGAACCGGGCGCGGAGCACCAACTGTGGAAGGTGGTTGGCGTCGCCGACGACGGCAACCTCGGTTACCGGCTGATCGCCAAGCACAGTGGCCTTGTCGCTGATGCGCGTGACGAAGGAGCACCAGAGGACGCACGGGTGCTCCAAGCCAATCCCGTGGAGCCGATTCCCGCGCATCAGATCTGGAAGTTGGAATACCAGTGACGAAGCCGCCGCGATAGTACCGCCGAAGTCATCCCGTGTGTGGTCAGCAAAAGTCGATTAGAGCTTGTTCAACCGCCCGGCCAGCAAGCGCCGTGGCAACCGAGGTGCCTTCGACGGAGATGAGGCGTCTGTGAAAGGTGTGTTGCGTGCGCTGGGCCGGGCGCATGGGCTGATCGCCACTGTGGCGGTCATGCTCGCCCTGGCTCTGCTTGCCGGAGTGGCGGGCGAGGCGGCTGCGGCGGTGCGGCCCAAACTCTCGGAGGACGGGACTGACCGTCGTCCCGCCACCCAGAAAACTGCGCGGATAAAGGGCAAGGCCGTCAAAGTCCGGGAGAGCAAGCTTCCGGGCACGGCCGGCACACCGATCACGTCCAAGCCTCCTGCTCCGGCCTGGCCGGAGCCTGGGCAGGGCACTGCGGACTTGTCGACGCTGGAGGCCGGCAAGAGCAAGGACGGTCAAGCCTCCAGCGGATGGGCGCGGGCCGGCAAGCTGCCGGTCTGGGCGGGCGCACCAGCCGCCCGTAAGGGCGAGCGAACGGCCCGCTCGGCGGTGCCGCCGCGCGTGCACGTGGAAATGGCTGACCGCAAGACCGCGAAGGCCACACGCACTGAGGCAGTCATGGCGGTATCCGCCCCGCAGGCGGGAACTGTCAGAGTCGGGCTCTCCTATGCGCAGTTCAAGGACGCCCACGGTGGCGATTGGGCGTCCCGGCTGCGCCTAGTGAAACTACCGGCGTGCGCGTTGAGCACCCCCGAACAGGCGAACTGCCGCCAGCGCACCGTCCTGCCCACGGTCAACGACACCAAGACCGCGACACTGTCTGCCGATGTCACCGTGACCGACGGATCCGCGCAGACCGGCACCGCTGCGACCGGGCAGGCGACGGTGTTGGCCGCCGAGGCGGGCCCGTCCGGCCCGACCGGTGACTGGGGCGCCACAAGTCTGTCGCCGGCATCCAACTGGAACGCGGGCAGCAACACCGGAGAGTTCTCCTGGAGCTATCCGATGCGGTTGCCGCCAGTTCCCGGCGAGCTGATGCCCGAGGTCACAGTCGCCTACAGTTCCGGGGCGGTGGACGGCAAGACCGCCGCCGACAACTCCCAGGCCTCCTGGATCGGCGACGGCTTCGACTACTGGCCTGGCTTCATCGAACGCAAGTACAAGCCGTGCATTGATGCCGGGCACGCCTCCGGCGACCTGTGCTGGGGCCGTCACAACGCGGTGCTGTCCCTGAACGGACGCTCCACCGAACTGCTGTATGACAGCGCTGCTCAGACCTGGCGTCCACGCAACGACGACGGCTCCACCATCGAGCGGCTGACAGGCGCCACCAACGGCGACGACAACGGTGAGTACTGGAAGCTGACTGACCTGGACGGTGTCGAGTACTACTTCGGCATCAACCGTCCCGACGACTGGGAGAGCGGGGAGAAGGAGACCGACTCGACCTGGACGGTCCCGGTCTTCGGGGACAGCAGTGGCGAACCCTGCTACGACAGCACATTCAAGGACGCCTGGTGCCAGCAGGCGTGGCGATGGAACCTCGACCACGTCGTCGATCCGCACAACAGCACCATCACCTACTTCTACGAGAAAGAAGCCAACCACTACACCCGCTATCAGCAGACCACCGGCGGGACCCGTTACGACTCCGGCGGCTACCTGAGCCGCATCGACTATGGTCAGCGCAAGGGCTCTACCTACGCCACTCCGGCCACCGCCCGCGTCCGCTTCTCCGTTGCGTCACGTACGGACCTGCCCGACGACCGGATCTGCGACAGCGGTGAAACCTGCGGCTACGGCAAGACCTCGCCGACGTTCTTCAACCGCAAACGCCTGACCAAGATCACCACCAAGCTCCGCAAAGACGGGACGGTCGCCACCGAGGACCCCGGTTACAAGATCGTCGACAGCTGGGACCTTGGCCAGACCTACCAGAACGGCGCGCTCTGGCTGCACACCATCGACCAGACCGGCTACGACGGCAGCGACACCCAGGCGCCGCGCATCACCCTGTTCGGCCAGCTCATGACCAACCGGGTGATCACCGGACGGTCCGGCACCGGAGTGGACGCCCTGCCCGGGTACGACCGGCCCCGCCTGGTCGGGATCGACAACGGCACTGGCGGAACCACAAGCGTCGGCTACTCCGATCCGTACGCCAGCCCCACACCGGCCGGAGAGTGCGTCTATTCGGCCGGCGGCATGCCCGATCCAAAGAGCAACACCAAACGCTGCTTCCCGGTGAAGTGGACACAACCTGACGGCACGCTGGTCAACGACTGGTACCACAAGTATGTCGCCAGTTACATCATCGAGGCCGACAACACCGGCCAGTCCAGGTCTCAAATCACGCGCTACACCTACCTCGGCGACGCCGCCTGGCGGTACGCCGAGGACGACGGGATGACCAAGGACAAATGGCGCACCTGGTCGCAGTGGCGCGGCTATGCCAAAGTCCGCACCGTTACCGGCGACGGTCAGAACGGTGAACAGCAGTCGCGCACCGAGACCACCTATGCCCGCGGAATGGACGGCAACTACCAGGGCAAAGGCAACCCGCGCCAGAGCGTGACGGTCACCGACTCCAAAAACCTGCTCGGCGGGATCAGCGACCTAGATCCGCTCGCCGGCGCCGTCCTGGAGACCCGCACCTTCAACGGCGCCTTCACCGACGCCGCCGAAGTCTCCGCGAGCGTGTCGAGGCCCAAGTGGACCAAGACCATCAGCCGCACCTTCCACGACACCAACTCTGACGACGACATCACCGTTGACGGCGGACGCGTCCAACCGCAGTGGACCAAGGGCCGATCGCGCAAGGCCGACGGCACAGACTTCAACACCGAGACCACTTTCGACTACGACTCGCTGGGCCGCACCGTCGCCGTCGACAACGAAGGCGACGTCACCACCGCCGCCGACGACACCTGCACCCGTACCGTCTTCCCCAGCGGCGCGGCGCCCGCCGGCGCGATCCAGTCCCAGCCGATCCGCAACCTTTCGGTAGCGGTCGATTGCGACAACGACGCCAGTCACGAACCGAACTTGGTCCCCGCCGACATGATCTCTGACACGAAGATCATGTATGACGGTAAGGCATACGGCGCCTACCCGACCGTCGGCAATGTCACCCGTACGGAAAAGGCCACCGGTGTCTCGGGCGGCCGCTCCACCATGGTGCCCGCCGTGACCACCACCTACGACGGGTACGGCCGTGTTCTGGAGACCACCGATGTCGGTGACCCTGCCACCCCTGACGACGACCGCACCACCACCTCCACCTACACCAACGCCCCCGAGGGCTGGCTGAAATCCAGCACCCTCACCACTCCGCCGGTCAGTGTCGGCGGTGCCACACCGGCCGGATTCACCACCACGACCCAGTACAACCCTGCCCGCGGCACCCCCACCAAGGTCACCGACCCGAACGGCCGCGTAGGTGAAGGCGAGTATGACGGACTCGGCCGTCTCGTTCGGGCCTGGCTGCCCAACAACATGCGCAGCAGGCACCCCGATCGGCCTTCCACCATCTACACCTACACCTTCCCCACCGACGGCAACCCGGTCTCGGTCACCACCAAGACCCTCACCAACGATGACCCGGCCACCTACGAAACCTCTGTCGACCTGCTCGACGGCCTGCTGCGGCCTCGCCAGTCACAGAACGAGGCCGTCGGCGGCGGCCGGATCGTCACCGACACCAAGTACGACAGCCGCGGCCTGGTCTTCAAGACCAACGCAGCCTACGTGCTCACAGGTGACCCGTCCGGTGTGCTGACCACAGCCGACGACAACCAGATCCCCAGCCAGACCCTCAGCACCTACGACGGCGCCGAGCGGATCCTGACCACCACGCTCTACAGCTACTCCACCCAGAAATGGACCACGACCAACCGGTACGACGGCGAGCGCACCACCGTCATCCCGCCCTCAGGTGCGATGCCTTCGGCGACCCTCACCGACGCCCTCGGCCGCACGGTCGAAACCCGCCAGTACAAGACCGCCAATCTGACGGGCCCCTACCTGGCGACCACCATCACCTACGACGGCGCCGGACGCCCCGCCGAGTCCTATGACGCCGCCGGCAACGTCTGGAAGACCACCTACGACGTCCAGGGCCGCCCCGTCACGAGCACCACCCCTGACAAGGGCACCTCGACCGTCACCTACGACCACTTCGACCAGGTCGCCACCAGTACCGACGCCCGCGGCACCACGCTGAACCGCACCTACGACAAGCTCGGCCGCCCCCTGGAGGTCAAGAACGGCAGCACGCCGCTGACCTCCATGACCTACGACACCGTCCCCTACGCCAAGGGCCTGCCCGCCACCTCCACCCGCCACATCGGCACCGACAAGTACACCACCGCCATCACCGGCTACGACGGGCTCTACAACGCCGAGGGAACGACCGTCACGATCCCCGCGTCCCAGGGAGCGCTCGCCGGGACCTACACCACCACACAGTCCTACAACTTCAACGGCTCCCCGCTCACCACCTCTTACCCGGCGGTCGGCGGGAGCACGGGACTCCCCACTGAGAACGTCACCACCGAGTACAACGACGCCGGCCTGCCCGAATGGACGCACGGCCTCGCCGCCTACGTCGCCGACACCACCTACAACGGCCATGGCGATATCACCCAGCTGGCCATGGCAGCGGTGTCGGACAAGTTCCTCTGGCAGACCTTCGACCGGGACCCGGCCACCAACCGCCTGACCCGTTCCACCGTCAAACGCCAGGCCTCGACCGCCACCTTCGATCTGGAAACCAAGTACGACTACACCGACGCCGGTTCCATCAGGTCGATTCTGACCAATGCAGCCGGAAAACCCGCCGATCGGCAGTGCTTCACCTACGACTACGCCCAGCGGCTGACCGAAGCCTGGTCCACCACCAACACCGACTGCACCGCCGCCCCGACCGCCACCACTATCGGCGGCCCCGCTCCCTACTGGACCAGCTACGAGTACGACCCCAACGGCAACCACGGCGACAAGGTCGGCAACCGCACCAAGGAGGTCCAGCACTCCTTCGCCGGCGGCCCCACCGCCGACAAGACTCGCACATACACCTATCCCGCCCCTCTCGGCGACAGCGGTGTCACCAGCCCGCACGCGCTGAAGTCGCTCACCGAAACCGACGGCACCACCAGCACCACTGACCTGTACACCTACGACCAGGTCGGCAACACACTCACCCGCCCCGGCCAGAAACTCGTCTGGGACGCCGAAGGCAACCTGTCCAAGGTCACCGACGACTCCGGCAAGGAACTGGCCAGCTTCATCTACGACGCCGCGGGCAACCGTCTCATCCGCAAAGACACCAACGGCTCGACGCTGTACCTGGCCAGCCAAGAGGTAAAGGTCTCCAGCAGCGGAACCGTCACCGCGACTCGCTACTACAGCCACGCCGGCCAGACCATCGCCTACCGCACCGGCACCTCCAGCTCGACCATCCAGTTCCTCATCCCCGACTACCAGGGCAGCGCCGACACCACCGTCAACGCCGTCGACCAGAACACCTGGAGCGTCCGCCGGTTCGCGCCCTTCGGCGCCGAACGCGGCAGTCCCATGGGCACCTGGCCCGCCCTCATGGACAAGGGCTACGTCGGCGGCACCAAGGACAACACCACCGGCCTGACCCACCTCGGCGCCCGAGAGTACGACCCCGTCACCGGCCGCTTCCTCAGCGCCGACCCGATCACCGGAGGCGGCGACCCCCTCACCGCCAACGGCTACTCCTACGCCGGCAACAACCCCATCGACCACTCCGACCCCACCGGCATGCTCCTCGACGGCGGGGCACACGGCACCCTGCCCAACTCCAATAGGACCGAACGCGAAGACATCAACAACCAGCACCGCAACAACTTCAAGTATGGGGGCGGCGGGACGATCTACGTCGTGCCGTCCATCCCCTCGGGTGGTGGTTGCTGGGTCGGCTGCAATGGCAGCGTGGGAGCAAAGTCGGTACCGGTCAAGAAACACTGCGGCTGGAGTTGCAAGGTCGGCAAGGTCGGCGGCTTCCTGAAGAAACACCAGGCCACGATCGCCGGACTCGCAGCCGGCGGCATATGCCTAGCCGCAACCAGTGGCACCGGAACCGTCGGCTGCGCCGCCGTCGCCGGATGGGTCTACGGAGCAGTCAGCTATCACCAGAACACACCCGCCGACCAGCAAACCCTCTTGGGCGGCTTCAAAGCCAGCCTCACCGGCGCAGTAATAGAAGTCGGCCTAACCATAACCGGCGCGAAAGTCGCCAAAGTCGCGGCCCCGCTACTCAAGAGAGTCGCCCCCAAGATCATCCAAAAGCTCGCAGGTAGAGCCAAGGGCGGCTCACCAGGCCGCGGCGGCAGCGCAGCAAAGACAGCGCCAGCGGCCGCCAAGAACCCCGCGAAAGCAGCAGATGACGCACCCGCGTCAGGCGGCGGAGCCTGCCGCGTCAGCAGCTTCGTGCCCGGCACCGCTGTGCTGATGGCCGACGGATCAGCCAAACCGATCGACAAGATCGAGGTCGGCGACAAGGTCCTGGCCACCGACCCGACCACCGGCAAGACCGCACCCCAACCCGTCCTCGCCACCATCACCCGCACCGGAGCCAAGCACCTCGTCCAACTCACCATCGACACCGACGGCGACCACGTCGACAAGACCGGCGCACTGATCGCCACCGACAACCACCCCTTCTGGGTCCCCGCAGCCGGCAAATGGATCGACGCAGGCAAACTCAAGCCCGGCATGTGGCTCCGCACCAGCGCCGGCACCCACGTCCAACTCACCGCAACCAAGACCTGGACCCAGCACCAGCGCGTCCACAACCTCACAGTTGCCACCTACCACACGTACTATGTGGAACCTGGCGACACCCCGGTCCTCGTCCACAACTGCGGAGAAGCGACGGTCCATCTGGATCCCGTTAACCAGCATGCGCTTATCACAGTCCGCAATGGGGATGAGCTGATCCATGTTGAGCAGACGGGTGGCGTAAACGTCCCCACCAACGGCGTCGCAGAATTCGATCTGTCGACGCTCCCGTCTACAACGATCAATGTCAAGGTTTCGTTGTCCAATCCAGGGGGGGCAATGGCTTACATTGAGGTTATGATGATGAAGACTGCCAGAGGTGAGTATCCGCCCTACGATCCAGTCACGCAGAGTTGTGTTACCTTCTGTGCGCAGGTGCTTCGCGCGGGCGGTGTGTCGGATATTCCGACAACTACAAGGCGTGCGACCAACTGGCTGCTCAGGCATCATGGCTAGGCGGCGAGAAGTGATCGCGGATGTGGGAGGTGCTGGTGATGGCGGAGAATTCGAACTATCCGGATGGCTGGGAGTGGCTCGGAGATTTGCCGGATGAATGGGAGCCGCCAAGTGAATTTTTTCAGCCAAGTAGTACCATAGAGTACAATTTGGCCATCAGGATGTTGGCGTGGGATTTCTTGGGGCGTGATTTTTCTGCAATAATCGGGCGATTCATTACCGAAAGTTCACTCTTCAAACTTTGGTATTCGCAACTTATTAAAGGTTCTCGGCGTTCTCCGAAAGAGCAGGCTGCCTTGGCGCTCGCGGCCTGGGAATGCACCCATCGCTGCAGCGACGCTTGGCAGGACCTGGTGGAGCAAGTGGAGATCAGCGGCCGAAATTTTCGAGAGCGGAACGTTCAGAATGCCTTTCATTCCCTAAGGGAAGTGCTGGAGGAAGTAATAGTTCAACTACAGGAGTTGCGGGAGGACGTGCAGGAGGCCGACTGACTTCTGAAAGTGCTACGGAACCCGATCGGTGTAGTCGACGTACTGACACTTGACGTCGATAGTTGGAATCTCCGGGGCGGCTCTCCGATGGTCGGCGAAGCGTTCCTTATTAAAGTGGGCCGGTCAGGGGTTGAGTCGGCAGCCTTGTACTACCGTGATGAACTCTGCCTCTGCGGCCATGATGGGAACGAGTTGCCCGGAACCGGGAAATTGCCTAGCCGCCCACTCCGACCCCGTTTGCGGGTCGGCCGCCTCGGCACAGTTTCCAGGCCGCCGCTGTGGGTGCTTTTGCGCCATGTGCAGTGCGGGGTGTTGCTGGCGTGCATGAGGCGCTTCCGGTGGTTGGCTAGCGGTCGTCGTGCCCGGAGCGTGCATGGTTGACGAAGGCGGTCCATGCCTGGGGGCTCACCGCGAGATGGCCAGCATTGGGGTCTTTGCTGTCGCGGATGGCGACCGCACCGGCGGTGTGGGGGATGTTCATGCAGGCGCCGTTCTGGCCGCTGTGGGTGCTCGTCCGCCATCTCGTCTGTGAGAAGTCGGTGACGTCCATGCCGTGTCTTCGGATGTGGGTGGGGTGGTCGGCGTGGAGACGGCCAGGTTCACAGGAGGTCGTACCGGCCGTCTCGTACGTTGGACACGAACGTGGTCCAGTTCTGGGGGCTGAGGGAGAGGTGCCCGTGGTCGGGGACCTTGCTGTCCCGCACTCCGATAGCTCCTGTGAGGTCGCCGATCTCCACGCAGTTACCGCCTGCGCCGTTGCTGTAGGTGCTCTTGCGCCACGTGGCGCGGGATGCGTCGGGGGTCCGCATGGTTCCGTATCTCCTTGCCTTCAATAGATACGAGCTTCACGTCATAGCGTCGGCTGCGCGTGCGATCAGTATCCGTGAGTCGCTTGGACGCAAGGCTGCCGCGCGCAGGTGGTCAAATGCCAGCGTATATCGGACGATCTCGTGTGCCTTCTCTAGATAGAGGCCGCCTGTCTGTGTCTCCATGAACACCACCTTGGGGTCTGATGGCTCTGGGAACCCAAGGATCGTGAATGAACCGCTCATGGCTGGGTGGGCGCCCGCCTCGAACGGCAACACCTGAAGCGTGACGTTGGGAAGCTTCGCCATCTCTCCCAAGTGGCGGAGCTGCTGCCGCATGGTCCGGCTGCCGCCGACCTTGCGGCGGATGACGGCTTCGTTGAGGACTGCCCAGAACTTTGGGCCATCGTCCGACGTGAGGTACTCGGTGCGCGCCATGCGGAGTTCAACGCGCTTCTCGATCTCGGTCTCGTCGTCGATCGGGAACGCCTCGAAGAGGCTTCGCGCATACTCGGCCGTCTGGAGAAGGCCGGGGACGTGTTCGGTGTCGTATTGATCCATGGTCGCCGCGTCGGACTCAAGCCCTACGTAGACCTCGAACCATGCCGGGATGGCTTCGCCGTAGCTGTGCCACCAGCCCTTTTGGCGTGCCTCGCGCGCCAGGGCCATGAGGACGTCTCTTGCCTCTCCCTCCACGCCGTAGACGTTGAGCAGGTACTTGACGTCGCGCGGTAGGACGCCGACTCGAGCGTTCTCGATCCGGCTGACCTTGGCGGTAGACCATTCGAGCCTCTCAGCCACCTCCTCGATGGTGAGACCGAGCCGCTCCCGCTGTTGGCGCAGCTCAGCGGCCAGACGGCGACGCTTCACGGTGGGTGCACTCCGCGCAGTCATGTCGATACCCCTTGTGATCAGTATCTTGCATCTGTATGTTGCAGATGCTCTGTTCATGCGTGGACAGTGTTCCATTGGTTGCGGAGTGTGTGCAGCCGAAACCCGAACGGCCCTGGGCCGGTGGTGGCTCACCGCGTCCCAGGGCCTCGCCCGACTGGAAAGGAGTCGGACTGTGTGCAATCTATCGAAGCCCCCGGAGCGCGAGGTGCCTGGCGGGCTGGGGCGGGACGGGGTGACGCTGGAGCGGTTCCGGGTGCTGGTTCGGCTCATGTGGGCGTTGCGGGAGGTCGGGCAGGGGTCCGTGCTCTACCTCGACGCCACGGCGGAGCCCGTGCTCTCGGTGCCGCTCGTCGCGCGGCGGCGGTCGCTGGCGGTGCTCGGCGTCCAGGAGCGGGACGGGCGGTGGGCCTACCTGTGGGACGCGGCCTGCAAGGTCCCGGCGGAGTCGGTGCGGCTGGCCGCTCGGCGGATCGCGGGGGTGTCGTCGTGATCGTCTGGGAGCGGAGGGACGTTCGGCTGTCGTCCAGCGAGGGGCTCGGCGTGCGGGACATTCGTGCGTACGTGCGGCGGGCGCTGGAAGGGGTTCAGCACTCGTTCGACCTGGACGACGTCGACCTGATGGTGTGCGAGATCGCGACAAACGCCGTCCGCCATACCCAAAGCGGGTTGCCCGGCGGTGGGGTGCGGGTGTCCGTGCTCGTCTCGGCCACTCGGCTGCGGGTCGAGGTCCAGGACGAGGGCGGCGCGCGGGCGCGGCCGATCGTGCCGGCTCAGCGGGCCGAGCTGAGCGAGTCCGGGCGGGGGCTCATGATCGTGGACGGGCTCGCCGACCGGTGGGGGATCGTCGACGGCAAGGACGGGGTCTCCGTGTGGTTCGAGGTGGCGAGCGGATAGCAGAGTGGTGATAGCCGCCGGGTGAATCGGCATTTGCCCGGCGGTGCGGGGTGGGAGGAGGGTGGGTGCGTGAACGATCTAGATGAGTGGCCGGGGAGCGGGCTCAGCGACGAGGAACTGGACGTCGCCTACAACGTGCGGAGGAAGGCCGGGCCGGAGCTCTTCGAGCGGCACATGGTGCGGTACCGGGAGCTCTCGGAGCAGGCCGTGGACGGGCTTCCCGGCCATCCGGGGATCGTCTACGACGAGGCGAGCGGCGAGCGGCTCGACGTGTGGGGGGCCGAGGACAACGGCCTGCGGCCCGTGTTCCTTTTCGTACACGGCGGCTACTGGATGGCGCTCTCGCGGGACGTGTCGTCCTTCATGGCACGCGCCCTGTACGAGCAGGGCGTCGCGACCGTGGTGCCCGACTACACGCTGGCGCCGGAGGCGTCGCTTGAGGAGATCGTCCGGCAGGTGCGGGCGGCCGTGGCGTGGGTGTACCGGCACGGACGGGAGTTCGGCCTCGATCCCGAGCGGATCGTGGTGGGCGGTAGTTCGGCGGGTGGCCATCTGACCGGGATGACGATGGTCGGCGGCTGGCAGGACGCCTTGGGGCTTCCACAGGACGTCGTCAAGGCCGCGATGCCGTTCAGCGGGCTGTTCGACATCCGGCCGATCACTCGTGTGTACGTCAACGAGTACGTGAAGCTTGATCTGGAACGGGCTGCGGCGCTGAGTCCTGCTTTGCTGGACGCCGACTACCGGTGTCCGGCGGTCTTCGTGGCGGGGGAGGACGACGGAGATGGGTTCCTAGAGCAGTCGAAGTTGTTCCAGCCGCAGTGGGGCGCGGGTGAGCTGATGATCGTCCCCGGTCGCGACCACTTCGACGTCGTTCTCGATCTCGCCGACCCCGAGTCGCGGGTGAGCACGGAGCTGATGCGCCTGATCAGGCGGTGAGTGCCGCCGCCTCGCGTTCGAGGTGGTCGAGCATCAGGCGGGCCGATGGCGTCGGGGTGCGGCCCGCGGGGAGCGTCACGCCGACCTGGCGGCGGACCGTCTCCAGCGGGACGGGCAGCGGCGCTATGTCGGCGTCGGTCCGGGCCACCAGTTCCGGGAGCGCGGCGATCATGTCGGTGTCGCGGACCAAGGTCCGGACGGTCAGGACGGACGTGCACTCGACCAGGTTGTCGGGGAGCGTCAGGCCCGAGGCGCGGAAGACCTGCTCCAGTTCGGTGCGCAAGGCCGTCTGCTCTAGGGGGAGCACCCAAGGGTAGGCCAGGAGATCGGCCAGCGCGAGGTCGGGAACGGCGCGGGCCGGGTGGTCTTGGCGGGCCACCAGGAGGACTGGTTCGCCGTAGAGAGTGAGCTGGCGGAGGCCGCGCAGGTCGTCGATCGGGTTGAGGCGGCCGAGGATCAGGTCGATCTCGCCGTCCAGGAGGCGCGGCACCTGGGCGTCGAACGTCGCCTCCTGGACGATGACCGTGATGCCCGGCCGGTCCTTCTTGAGTGCGGCGATCGCGCGGGGGAGCAGGACGTTCGAGCCCGCCAGGAGAGTGCCGATCGTGACCGTGCCGACCTCACCGTCTGCCAGGCCGGTGATGCGGTCGCCGGCGCGGCGGAGTTCGGCCAGGACGGCGCGCGCGTGCTCGATGAACGCCTCTCCGAACAGCGTCGGCGTCACGCCGCGCGGGCCTCGGGTGAACAGGTCGACGCCGAGGATGCCCTCCACTTCGCGCAGGCTGCGGGTGACGGCGGGCTGCGCCAGGTGTAGGTGCTCGGCCGCCCGCAGGACGCTGCCGTGATCGGCGATGGCGACGACGAGCACCAGGTGCCGGAGCTTCAGCCGTCCGTTGAGGAGGTCGATCGCGCGCATGCCGACTTGGTATCACAGGACGGTGATAGCGAAATCCATCATCCTCATGCGCTGTGTATGTCGGACGGGTCGAGATACGCCTCGGCCTGGAGCGTGAACAACTCGGCATAGCGCCCGCCTGCGGCCATGAGCGAGTCGTGGGTGCCGTGTTCGGCGACGCGGCCGTCCGCCAGTACATAGATGTGGTCCGCCATCCGGACGGTCGAGAACCGGTGCGAGATCAGCAGGACGGTCCGTCCGGCGAGCAACGTCCGCAGGCGGTCGAACAACTCGTGTTCCGCACGGGCGTCCAGTGTCGCGGTCGGCTCGTCCAGGATCACGAACGGAGCGTCCCGGAAGAATGCGCGGGCCAGAGCCACCCGCTGCCACTGGCCGCCCGACAGGTCAGTGCCGCCCGCGAACTGGGGGCCGAGCAAGGTCGAATAGCCCTCCGGCAGGCCGCGCAGGAACCCGTCCGCCCCGGCCGCGCGAGCAGCCCGCGAGATGGCCTCGGCGTCGGCGGGCGCCTCCGGGCGGCCCAGCGCGATGTTGTCGGACGCCGGGAGCACGTAGCGCTCGAAATCCTGAAACAGCACGGCGATCGACTCGCGCAGGCCATCAGCAGAAGCGCCTGAGACGTCCACGCCGTCATACAAAATCCGCCCCGACTCCGGCCGGTACAGGTGCGACAGCAGCTTCGCCAGGGTCGTCTTGCCCGACCCGTTCTCGCCTACCAGCGCGACGACCTGCCCCGCCTCGATCCTCAGATCGACGCCGTCCACGGCAGGACGCGCGGCCGACGGATACGTAAACCGCAAGTTCTCGGCCGTCAGCACGCCGAACGGCGGGGGCGGCGGGCCAGCCGGCCCACGCTCCGGCGGGGTCAGGAACGAAGTGAGGTCCTGGACGAACGGCGCCGCGTCGAAGAGCTGGTCAGTACCCGCAGCGGACATCCGAAGACGCGCGGCCAGCAACAGGACGGCGGTCGCGGCGGCGCCCGCGTCGGCCACCGGCATCCCGCCCGTCGCCGTGTACGCCAGCAGCAGTCCGAGCACCGCGCCGAGCGCGACGCCGCTCACGCACCGCGCCGCCAACGTGATCCGCAGGCGGGTCCGAACCGTGCGGCGGATCTCCTCGAGACGCTCCTCAGTGCGCGCCTCCCACCGTCCGCGCAAGTGCGGGGCCAAGCCGAACGCACGAACCTCCGCAGCCGAACGGCGACTGGTCAGCACGTCCTGCAAATAGCTCCGCTCCCGCTCCGCGGGCGTCAGCCGGAACAGCGCGCCGTACAGCACCTGCCCGCTCTTCAGCCCGGCCAGCCACAGCGGAGCCCCTGCGGCCAGCGTCGCCGGAACAAGCCACGGCTCGATCGCCGCGAGTGCCAACGCGACACCCGCAGTGGCCATCAGCGCGCTGGTCAGCGCCCCCAGCCCCTGGACAACCTGATGCGGCCGGATCCGAGCGCTCATCGAGGCGCGCTCCAGCCGGTTGTGGAACGCAGGACGCTCGAATTCCGCGAGGTCGACTGTGCAAGCGACGTCCAGGATCCGGCCCATCGCGTACCGGTTCAGCAGCTCGCTCAGCACGTCGTCCCGCGACGACGCGACCGAGACCGCGACGGCGATGAGGCCCGTCAGCGCGAGGACGACCGCTCCCTGCACCAGGACGTCGATGATGTCGGCGCCGCCGAGCGCCTGGTCGAGGAGGCGCCGCCCGCCGAGGAGCGGCAGCACGAGGCCGAGGCCGGCGACGGCCTGCAACCCCGTGATGAGTGCGTACTCGCGGGGCGCCGCCGACGCCGCGAGGCGGACGGCGCCCCAGACGAGGCGGGGCAGCCGCCGCAGGCCGACCTGCGGCGGCTGCGACCACTCGGCCGCGGTGACGGGCGGTGGATCGTCCATCAGTAGCCGATTTGCTCCACTTCACCGCGCCGGCCCGCGTGGCCGTTCATCAGCAGGTCGGCGATGCGGTCGCTCATCGGCAGCCCGAGGTCGTTCTGCATCCACATGAACTGGCCGTTGGGGTTGGACTCCAGGAACACGTGCTCGCCGTCCGGGGTGACGATGAAGTCGACGGCGGCGTACACGAGCCCGAGCTCGTCCAGCAGCGCCCGGGTGCGGCGGACGACGTCCTCCGGCAGCGGCCGGTAGTCGCCGTAGTTCATCTGGATGTCGGCCCGCCAGTCGACCTTCGTCCGCTCCGCGCCCTGCGAGTCGATCACGACGGGGAAGTAGCTGTCGCCGATGACGGTGAGCCGGACCTCGTACGCCTTCTCGATGTACTCCTGGAACTGGCAGATGGTGTGCCGGACGCGGGGCAGGTGCTCGTCGATCTCCTCGCCCAGCACGGCGGTGAACAGGCCGGACGGGAACGCGCCCGGGTAGTGGATCACGCCGCCGCTGAGCGACTTGTAGACGAGGCTCCCCTCGCCCTCCTGCTTCGCCAGCCGCGCGACCTCGTCCGGGTCGTTGGTCAGCAGCGTCCTCGGGACGCGCAGGCCGGCCTTCTTGGCGAGCTTCAGCTGGTAGGGCTTCAGGTCGGCGACCGCGTCCAGGTCGGGGCGGTTCATCCACAGGCAGTCGGTCGAGCGGAAGATGCCGCCGACGCCGTGCAGCGCCTCGTAGCGGGCGAACTCGCGCTCGGCCTCGCCCATGTCGTCGCCGAACTCGAACGCCGTGGGCCGCCGGTACCAGACGCCGGACAGGGCGCCGAGGTCGACCTCCCGGTCGACCTCGCCGTCATGGTGGCGCATGACGGCCCGGTCGGTCCCGTCGAAGTCGGACGTGGCGAAGCTGAGCCGGCGCGGGAAGTAGCTGGTGTCGACCCGGAAGACCCGGGCGCCCTTGGCCGTGAGGCTTCGGACGACCGGGTCGACCGTCGGGTCGAAGTCCTGGGTGAGGATCAGGACCTCTGGCCGATCGTCGCTCACTCGTCAGGCGCACACATCGTCGAGGATCTTGTCGCCCCACGGCGGTTGGCCGGAGCCGGTGACGGTGTACGAGCTGTACCCCGCGGTGATGTCCTCACCGTTGGGGCCGACCCAGGTCTGGGTGGCGGGGTCGTAGTGCCCCGCCTGCGGGTCGGCGGCCGGGGCGCCCTCGTCGGGCGTCCCCCACGGGGTGGAGTAGGCGTAGCCGAACGGCCGCTCGTCGCCGTCCGGGGTCGGGACCGCCGCCGGGTCGAAGCCGGCGTGGTCGGGTGAGATGAACGCGCGCGTCGTGCGCAGGGCGGGCCTGGTCAGG
The DNA here is from genome assembly GCF_013364275.1 of Actinomadura sp. NAK00032. NCBI lineage: Bacteria > Bacillati > Actinomycetota > Actinomycetes > Streptosporangiales > Thermomonosporaceae > Actinomadura > Actinomadura sp. NAK00032. The sequence goes on from NZ_CP054932.1 coordinate 4,017,701, forward strand.
GTTCCGGGCATGGCTGTGCCTTTCGGGACGGGGGTTGCCGGACACTCGTGCGCGGGGCCGCTACGGGGAGGTGGGCTCGGTGAGCCCGATGATCCCCGGGATGTCGCCGGAGAACGACCAGGTGAGCGTGGTCGTGTCGTAGTGGCCGGCCGCGAGTCGGGTGGTGTGCTCGGGTTCGTGCTCGTCCGGGGCCTCGTAGAGGTAGGCGAGCGGGGCGGAGGGGCTGGTGCGGGTCCGGGCGCGGGACGCGGTCGGCCGGGCGCGGACGACGAGGTCGCCGCCGTCGAGTTCGGGCGGGTCGAGGCGGAGGAAGGACGGCGGGTCGAGGGGGCGGGCGCCGCGGGTCATGCTGCGGTTGCCCGGGTCATGCTCCGGTGCCGTGCGTCATGCTCCGGGCCTCCCGAAGATCACCGGCGGGTACATGATCAAAGTGACACGGGAGGCACGTCCCGACAAGCCCGCGATCTTGGCCGCATCCGGCCATGTCGCCGGCCGCCGGATCTATATCCGGTGAGTGATAGCGCTTGGGGGATTTGGTATTTGCCAGGCATAGCTCGCGGGGCAGAAAATCGGACGTATCGAGCCACACGGGAGGACGCACGGATGAAGGCTGAGCACTATGTCGGCGGCGTCTTCCGCTCGGACGGTCCCGGCTTCCCGCTCGTCGATCCCGTGACCGGCGCGGAACTCGGCACCGTCCCGGAGGCCACCCGCGAGGTCGTCGACGACGCCGTCACGGCGGCGCGGGCCGCGCTGAAGTGGCCGTGGGGAACGATGGGCGCCGAAGAGCGAGCCGGCGCGCTGAGGCGCATCGCCGCCGGAATCCAGGCCCGCTTCGACGAGTTCGTGGAAGCCGAGGTCGCCGACACGGGCAAGTCCCGGGAGCTGGCCGCGACCGTCGACATCCCCAGGGCCATCGGCAACTTCCGCGCCTATGCCGATCTGCTGTACGGACGTCCCGAGCGGGCTTACACGACGCAGATCCCGGGATGGAGCGGGGGGAAGGGGCAGGCGCTCAACTACACGGTGCGGCGCCCCCTCGGGGTCGTGGCGATCATCTCGCCGTGGAACCTGCCGCTGCTGCTCCTGACCTGGAAGGTCGCGCCGGCTCTTGCGGCGGGCAACACCGTGGTGGCCAAGCCGTCCGAGGAGACGCCTTCCACCGCGACCCTGCTCGCCGAAGTCATCAACGAGGCGCACGTGCCGGACGGCGTGTTCAACCTGGTGCACGGGCACGGCGCGGGCGCGGCCGGGGAGTTCCTGACCGGGCACCCCGGCGTGGACGCGATCGCGTTCACCGGTGAGTCCGCGACCGGTGCCGCCATCATGCGCAACGCCGCCGAGAACGTGACACCGGTGTCGTTCGAGCTGGGCGGCAAGAACCCCGCGCTGGTCTTCGCCGACGCCGACCTCGACGCCGCGGTGGAGGGGACGGTCCGCTCGTCCTTCACCCACTCCGGCCAGATCTGCCTCTGCACCGAGCGCGTCTACGTCGAACGGCCCGTTTTCGATGAGTTCGTCGCGGCACTGGGGGAGCGGGCGAAGGCACTTCAGGACTACGGGCCGATGATCTCGGCCGAGCACCGCGACAAGGTCCTCTCCTACTACCGGCTCGCCCGCGAGGAAGGCGCCACGGTCGTCGCGGGCGGCGGCGCGCCGCGGTTCGGGGACGAGCGCGACGGCGGCTTCCACGTCGAGCCGACCGTCCTCACCGGCCTCCCCGAGACGGCCCGCACGGTCCGGGAGGAGATCTTCGGGCCGGTGTGCCACGTCGCGCCGTTCGACACCGAGGACGAGGCACTCGCGCTCGCCAACGACAGCCCCTACGGCCTCGCCTCCACCGTCTGGACCACCGACCTGTCGCGGGCGCACCGGGTGGCGCCGCGCATCGAGACCGGGATCGTCTGGGTGAACTGCTGGAACCTGCGCGACCTGCGCACCCCGTTCGGCGGTGTCAAGGCGTCCGGAATCGGGAGGGAAGGGGGAGAGTACTCCCTGGACTTCTTCTCCGAACCCGTCAACGTCTGCATCCAGATCTGAGAGCGAGCCAGTGACGACCACCATCGACCAAGCCGCCGACCGGCTGCTCGGCGCCTACGCGAGCGGCACCCCGTGCGCGCCCGTCCGCGACCTGATCACGACCGCCGACGACGCCTACGCCGTCCAGGACCGGCTCACCGAGCGGTGGCTGGCCGAGGGCCGCCGCCTCGCCGGACGCAAGATCGGGCTGACCTCCAAGGCCGTCCAGCGGCAGATCGGCGTGGACAGCCCCGACTTCGGGATGCTGTTCGCCGACATGGCCGTCCCGGACGGCGAGGAGATCCCCGCCGGCGCCGTCCTGCAGCCGCGCGCCGAGGCGGAGGTCGCGCTCGTGCTGGAGCACGACCTCACGCACGAGCGGCACACCGTCGCCGACGTGATTCGCGCGACCGCGTTCGCACTGCCCGCGATCGAGGTCGTCGGCAGCCGCGTCCGCGACTGGGACATCACGCTCGCCGACACCGTCGCCGACAACGCCTCGTCCGGCATGTACGCGCTCGGCAACCGGCCCGTCCCGCTCAAGGACGTCGACCTGCGCCTGTGCGGGATGGTGATGGAGCGGCGCGGGGAGCAGGTCTCCACCGGCAACGGCGCCGCCTGCCTCGGCCACCCGCTGAACGCTGCGCTGTGGCTCGCCGACACGCTGGTGCGCGTCGGCCGCCCGCTGCGCGCCGGCGACACGGTGCTGACCGGCGCGCTCGGGCCGGTCGTCCCGGCCGCGCCCGGCGAGGTGTTCGAGGCCCGCATCGACGGGCTCGGCGACGTCCGCGTCGCCTTCGGCAAGGAGAGTGCCTGATGGTGAACGTGACCGCGCTCGCGCGGACCCTCGACGACGCGGCCCGCGAGGTCCGGGCGGTCCCGAAGCTGACCGACACGGCCCCGTTCGACGTGCCCGCCGCGTACGCGGTGCAGCGCGCCGGGATGGAGCTGCGGCGCCGCCGGGGCGAGCGGCCCGCCGGGGTGAAGATGGGCTTCACCAGCCGCGCCAAGATGGTGCAGATGGGCGTCGACGACGTCATCTGGGGCCTGCTCACCGACCGGATGCTCGCCGGGCCGTCGGTCGACGTGTCGCAGCTCATCCACCCGCGCGTCGAGCCGGAGATCGCCTTCCTGATCGGGCGGGAGGTCCGCTCGGTCGCCGAGGCCGAGTCGGCCGTGGCCGGCGTCGCCGTCGGGTTCGAGATCCTCGACTCCCGCTACCGGGACTTCAAGTTCACCCTCCCGGACGTCATCGCCGACAACGCCTCGGCGGCGCGGTTCGGGTACGGGGCCTGGCACGCGCCGCGCGACGTGTCCAACGTCGGGCTGCTGATGGAGATCGACGGACGGCCGGTGCAGGCCGGGTCGTCCGCCGCGATCCTCGGGGACCCGGCGCGGTCGCTGCGCGCGGCGGCGCGGCTCGCGCTCGGCGCCGGGATCACGCTCGAACCCGGCTGGATCGTCCTCGCGGGCGCCGCCACGGCGGCCGTGCCGCTGCCGAAGGACGCGCACGTCCGCGTCACCGGCGCCGGCCTCGGCTCGGTCGAGGTGACCACATGATGGGCGACGCGTTCCTCGTCGACGGCAAGGCCAAGCCCAGGGGCCGGTTCCCGCACCTCAAGCGGGCCGGCGACTTCGTGTTCGTGTCCGGGACGAGCTCCCGCCGCCCGGACGGGACGTTCGTCGGGGCGGCCGCCGACCCGATGGGCGTCACCGACCTCGACGTCCGGGCGCAGACCCGCGCCGTCATCGAGAACATCCGCGACCTGCTCGCCGCCGCCGGGGGAGGCCTCGGCGACATCGTCAACGTCACCGCGTACCTGGTGAGCATGAACGACTTCGGCGGCTACAACGAGGTCTACGGCGAGTACTTCGACGAGAGCGGCCCCGCCCGCACGACCGTGGCAGTCCACCAGCTCCCGCACCCGCACCTGCTCGTCGAGATCTCGTGCGTCGCCCACATCCCGCAGACAGACACTTCCCCGAAAGGCAAGGAGGCCGGGGCATGACCCTGCCGCAGCTGTCGCACGGACACCCGTTCAACTTCCAGGCCTGGATCGACGAGCACCGCGACCTGCTCAAGCCGCCCGTCGGCAACGTCCAGGTGTTCGACGAGGCCGGGCTGATCATCATGGTCGTCGGCGGCCCGAACCAGCGCACCGACTTCCACGACGACCCGACCGAGGAGTTCTTCTACCAGCTCCGCGGCAACATGGTGCTGCGGGTCATGGAGGAGGAGGGCCGCCGGCCGACCGACCTGCAGATCAACGAGGGCGACGTCTTCCTGCTGCCGCCGCACGTCCGGCACTCGCCGCAGCGCCCCGAGCCCGGCTCGATCGGCCTGGTCGTGGAGGTCCCCCGGCCGGAGGGGCTCACGGAGGCGTTCGAGTGGTACTGCACCGAGTGCCACCACCTCGTCCACCGCGCCGAGCTCCAGGTCCGCTCCATCGTGGACGACCTGCCGCCCGTGTTCGAGGGCTTCTACGGCGGCGACCGCAAGTGCCCCAACTGCGGAGCCGTCCACCCCGGCAGGACATGGCCGCGGGCCATGACCCCGACCACCGCGCCGCGGGCCTGACGGGGGCGCCGTGACGGTCATCGACGTCCACGCCCACGTCTTCCCCGAACTCACCCGCGACGAGGGCCGCGTGCTCGCCGACGAGGGGCAGCCGTGGCTGCGCCTCGACGGCGGCGGCACCGGCATGATGATGTCCGGGGACGAGGAGTACCGGCCGGTCGGCGCGGCCCTGTGGGACCCCGCGCGCCGCGTCGCCGACATGGACGCCGCGGGCGTGGACGTCCAGGCCGTGTCGTCCACCCCGCTGATGTTCGGGTACGCGGCGGAGCCGTCCCGCGCCGCCGACTGGTGCGAGCTGGTCAACGAGCGCATCCTCGCGTTCTGCGCGCAGGCCCCGGACCGGCTGCTCCCGCTGTGCCAGGTCCCCCTCCAGGACCCGGAGCTCGCGTGCCGGGTCGCGACCCGCGCGAAGGCGGCCGGGCACCGCGGCGTCCACATCGGCAACCATGTCGGCGACCGCAACCTCGACGACGAGGGCATCACCGCGTTCCTCGCGCACTGCGCGGAACTCGGCCTGCCCGTGCTGGCGCACCCCTGGGACATGCTCGGCGCCGACCGGATGCGCGGCCACATGCTGCCGTGGCTGTCCGGGATGCCCGCCGAGACGCAGCTGAGCATCCTCGGGCTGATGCTGTCCGGCGCGTTCGAGCGGATCCCCGCGTCGCTGCGGCTGTGCTTCTGCCACGGCGGCGGCAGCTTCGCGTTCCTGCTCGGCCGCGCCGACAACGCCTGGCACCGCCGCGACATCGTCCGCGCCGACTCGCCGCGCCCGCCGTCGGAGTACCTCGACCGGTTCCACGTCGACTCCGCCGTGTTCGACCCGCGCGCGCTCCGGCTGCTCGTGGACGTGATGGGCCCCGGCCACGTCATGCTCGGCACCGACTACCCGTTCCCGCTCGGCGAGCAGGAGCCGGGCTCGACGATCCGCGCCTGCCCCGGGCTGGACGACGCCGACCGCGCCCGGCTCCTCGGCGGCAACGCGGCGGAGTTCTTCGCCGTCGCCGGGGAACCGGGGCCCGCGCCCGCGCCCGCGCACGAACTCGTGACCACCGAAGGAATGACGCAGTGACCCTGGAAGACGAGGCGCGGCGGCTCGACGACACCGACCCGCTGCCCACCCTGCGCGGCGAGTTCCTCGTCCCGCCCGCGCCCGGCGGCCCGTACGAGGAGGCCGCCTACTTCGCCGGCAACTCCCTCGGCCTGCAGCCGCGCAGCGTCGCGGGACGGCTCCGCGAGGAGCTGGACGACTGGGCGCGCCTCGCCGTCGAGGCCCACACGCAGGGGCGCCGCCCCTGGGTGGACTACCACGAGCTGCTGCGCGAACCCGCCGCCCGGCTCGTCGGCGCGCTGCCGCACGAGGTCGTCGCGATGAACTCGCTCACCGTCAACCTGCACCTGCTGATGGCGAGCTTCTACCGGCCCGCCGGGACGCGCACCCGCATCCTCATCGAGGACTCGGCGTTCCCGTCCGACTCCTACGCGGTCGCGGGGCAGGCCGTCCACCACGGGCTCGACCCGGCCGCGGCGGTCGTGCGGCTCAAGCCGCGCCCCGGCGAGGACAACCTGCGCACCGAGGACGTCCTGGCCTTCCTCGAACGCGAGGGCGGCACGGTCGCGCTCGTCCTGCTCGGCGGCGTCAACTACCTCACCGGCCAGCTCATGGACATCCCCGCGATCACCAAGGCGGGCCGCGCCGCCGGCGCCGTGGTCGGCTGGGACCTCGCGCACGCCGCCGGGAACGTCCCGCTGCGGCTGCACGACTGGGACGCCGACTTCGCCGCCTGGTGCACCTACAAGTACCTGAACTCCGGTCCGGGCGCGGTCGCGGGCTGCTTCGTGCACGAGCGCCACGTCCGGGACGCCTCCGTGCCGAAGCTGTCCGGCTGGTGGGGCACCGACCCGGCCGTCCGGTTCCGGATGGACCCCGAGATCGCGCCGCCCGCGTCCGCCGACGCCTGGCAGGTCTCCAACCCGCCGATCCTCGCGCTCGCGCCCGTCCTGGCCTCCCTGGAGATCTTCGACCGGACGGGGATGGCCGCGCTGCGCGCCAAGAGCGAGCGCCTCACCGGGTACCTGGCGGGCCGGCTCGCCGCGATCGGCGGCGTGGAGGTGATCACCCCCGCCGACCCGGCGGCGCGGGGCGCCCAGCTGTCGCTGCGCGTCCCGGACGCCGGCGGGCTCGTCCGGCGGCTCGCCGAGGCGCACGGCGTGGTCGCCGACGCCCGCGAACCCGATGTCGTCCGGCTCGCGCCCGTGCCCCTGTACTGCACGTTCCACGACTGCCACCGCGCCGCCGAGGCGTTGTCGGATCTTGTTTAGGTGTGTCGGTGCATAAGTCGGGCCGGTATCGGGTAGGTTCGGACCCGTTGCACGATGACGTCGGCCACGTCGGCGTCTAGCAGTCTCGAAGCGTTTTTCCGGGCGACCGGCGGACGTGGGATGAGTCCGCTTGCAGCCCGGTCCGCCGTCCGGCGGGCCGGTGAGGTTACCCAGAAGGAAAAACAGCATGGCCGAAGGCACCGTGAAGTGGTTCAACGCCGAAAAGGGCTTCGGGTTCATCGCGCCTGACGGCGGCGGCCCCGACGTGTTCGTCCACTACTCGGCGATCACCACCAGCGGGTACCGCAGCCTGGACGAGAACCAGCGCGTCGGTTTCGAGATCACCCAGGGCCAGAAGGGCCCGCAGGCCGAGGGCGTCTACCCGCTCTGAGGCCCAGCCCTTCTCGATCTAGACGTTCGATCGAGACCTGACGGAAGGCCGGGGACGTTCGCCGTCCCCGGCCTTTCGCATGCCCGCGGCCGGGCGGGCTAGCGCAGCGCCTCCGCCGACGGCTCGGCTGCGGACGCGCCCTGGACGCCCGCCGCGCGCGGGCGCAGCGCGCCGGCCGACAGCGTCATCACCGCGACCACGCACGTGATCATCGCGAACGCCGCCCGGTAGGACAGCGCGCCCGCCGTCCAGCCGGTCACCGCCGGCGCGGTCAGCCCGGACAGGTAGGTGATCGTGGCGACGCCCGCCACGCCCTCGCCGGGCGTCGCGCCGATGCCGGCCGCCGCCGCGAACACCAGCGGGACGACGGTGGCGATCCCGATGCCGACCAGCGCGAACCCGGCGATCGCGGCCCACGGCGCGCGGGCCGCCACCACCAAGAGCCCGCCGGCCACGGCGACCGAGCCGCCGCACCGGATGACCGCCGGCGCGCCGAACCGCCGCACGATCCGGTCGCCGGCCAGCCGGGTGGCGGCCATGCAGGACATGAAGATCGTGAACGCGGCGGCGGCGAGGCCGGGGCCCGCGTGCGTCACCTCGGTGAGGTAGACGGCGGACCAGTCGGCGCTCGCGCCCTCGGCGAACGTCCCGCAGAACCCGACCGCGCCGATCGCGGCGACGGCCCGGGTCGGCAGCGCGAACCGGCGCGGCGCCGGGACGCCCTCCATCGGCCGGTCCGCGAGCAGCCCCCGCCCCGCCAGCAGGCCCGCCGCCACCAGGACGAGCGCCACCGCCCCGAGGTGCAGCCGGGCGTCGATCCGGGCGTGCGCGGCGGCGATTCCGGCGCCGCCCGCGGCGAGGCTGCCGACGCACCACAGGCCGTGCAGCCCCGACATGATCGGGCGGCGCACGGCCCGCTCCACCGCGACGCCGTGCGAGTTCATCACGACGTCCGACATCCCGGCGGTCGCGCCGTACAGCAGCATCGCCGCGAACAGCCAGGCGGGCGCGGGCGCGAGCGCGGGCAGGACGAGCGCCGCGCACCAGGCCGCGATCAGCAGCCGGACGGTGCGGCGCTCGCCGATCCGGTGCGCCGTGCGGCTCGCGGTCGGCATGGCGGCGAACGCGCCGATGGACGGGCACAGCAGGGCCAGCCCGAGCACGGTGGGGGAGAGGTCGAGGCGGTCCTGGATCCAGGGGAGGCGGGTGGCGAGGGTGCCCGCCACGGCCCCGTGCACGGCGAAGACCACGCCGATGGCCCGGTGGGGAGAGGTCATGGACGGAAAAACTAACAGGAAGGCTTCCTGATGAAAAGTGTATTAGGCAGCCTCCCTGACTACCATGTGGGCCGTGAAGACCGCCGACCCCACCATGGCCCGCGCGATCAACGACCGGCTGGCCCTGGACCTGCTGCTCGAACGCGGCCCGCTCACCGCCCCGCAGCTGCGGACGCTGACCGGGCTGTCCCGGCCGACCGTGTCCGACCTGATCGAGCGGCTCCGGGCGGCCGGGCTGGTCGAGGTCGCGGGGGAGACCGGCGCGGACCGGCGGGGCCCGAACGCCCGCCTCTACGGCCTCGTCGCCGGCCGCGCCCACATCGCGGGGGTGGACCTGCGCCGCGACGCCGTCCACGTCGCCGTCGCCGACATCGCCGGGAACGAGACCGGAGCCGCGACCCGCCCCCTGCCGCCCGCCCCCGACCTGGCCGCGCTCGTCGCCGGGGCGGTCGCGGAGGCGGCGGACGGCCGCGCCCTGCACACCGTCGTGCTCGGCACCCCCGGCCCCGTCGACCCGGGCACCGGCCTGGTGACCGACAGCGGCGTCCCCGGCGGGCGTCCCGACCTCGGCGCGGCGCTCCGGGACCGGCTCGGCGCTCCGGTGCGGCTGGAGAACGAGGTCAACCTCGGCGCGATCGCCGAGCACCGGGAGGGCGCCGCCGCGGGCCGCGCCGACTTCGCCCTGCTGTGGCTGGACGACGGCATCGGCGGCGCGGTCGTGCTGGACGGCCGGCTGCGGCGCGGCGCCTCCGGCGGCGCCGGCGAGGTCGGGCTGCTGAAGTTCGGCGGCACCGACTTCTGCCACCTGCTGGACCGGGCCGCCGTGGCCGGCCTCGCCGACGAGCAGGTGGCCGGCTGGATCGCCGAGGCCGCGTTCGCGCTCGTCGCCGTCCTCGACCCCGGGCTCGTCGTGCTCGGCGGCGAACTCGGCCGGTCGGGCGGCGACCGGCTCGCCGGGCTGGTCGCCGACCGGCTCGGCGCCCTCGGCCCGGCCCCCACCGATGTGCGGGCGAGCCGCGTCGAGGGCGACGCCGTGCTGCGCGGCGCGGTGCTGACCGCCCTCGACCTCGCCCGCGACGCCGTGTTCGGCTAGACGCCGTGTTCGGCCGGCCCCGGACGGCGCCGGCTACTCCCTGGGCAGGCGCTCGCCGGTGCGGAGCCGGTCGAGGCCGAGCCAGATGAACTCCACCGCCATCTGCTCGGCGCGCTCGCGCGGCGTGTCGGGATGCTCCAGCCACCACGACACGATCGACAGCATCGACCCGTACATCAGCGGGACGAGCAGCCGCGCGCGCCGCTCGTTGACCTCCAGCGCGGCCGGGGACAGCGCCGGGTCGGCGCGGCGGCGGCGCAGCAGCAGGTCGGCGAACGCGGTGCCGAGCCGGTCGCGCAGCTCCCGCAGCTCCAGCCCCACCTCGGGCTTGTCGAGGTGCCGGACGACCAGCGCCCACGCGTCCGGCTCGGCGGTGGCGTAGTCGAACAGCACCCGGATCATCGCCCGGATGCCGTCGGCGGAGCCGTGCGCGGCGAGCACGGCCTCGTTCAGCCGCCCGGTGAGCTCGCCGACGATCGCCTCCGTCACCTCGGCGAACAGCTCCTCCTTGGACGTGAAGTGCTGGTACAGCAGCGCCTTGGACACCTGCGCCGCCCCGGCCACGTGCTCCATCTGGGTCAGGTGGTAGCCGCGCCGGCCGAACTCGGCGAGCGCCACCTGGAGCAGCTGCTCGCGTCTGCGGGCGTACGGCATCCGCCGCCGCACGCCCGCCGTCTCCCCCGTGCCACTGGTCATTTACCGAGGTACCTGCCCAGCTCCGCGCGGGCCACCGAGCGCACGTGCACCTCGTCCGGGCCGTCGGCGAGGCGCAGCGTGCGCAGGCCCGCCCACATCGCGGCGAGCGGGGTGTCGTCGCTGACCCCGGCGCCGCCGTGCACCTGGATCGCCTTGTCCACGACGTCCAGCGCGACCCGCGGCGCGATCACCTTGATGGACGCGACCTCCGACCGGGCCGCCTGCACGCCGTGCCTGTCGATCAGCCAGGCGGTCTTCAGGGTGAGCAGCCGGGCCTGCTCGATCGCCATCCGCGACTCGGCGATCTGCTGGCGGACGACGCCCTGCTTGGCCAGCGGGCCGCCGAACGCCACCCGCGCCACCGCGCGCTCGCACATCAGCTCCAGCGCCCGCTCGGCCATCCCGATCGCGCGCATGCAGTGGTGGATGCGGCCGGGGCCGAGCCGCGCCTGCGCGATCGCGAAGCCGCCGCCCTCCTCGCCGACGAGGTTCTCCACCGGCACCCGGACGTCGGTGAAGGTGATCTCGCAGTGGCCGTGCTGGTCGGAGTAGCCGAACACGGGCAGCGGCCGGACGACCTCCACCCCGGGCGCGTCCAGCGGCACCAGCACCATCGACTGCTGCCGGTAGGGGTGCCCGTCCGGGTCGGTCTTGCCCATCACGATCATGATCTTGCAGCGCGGGTCGGCGGAGCCGCTGATCCACCACTTGCGGCCGTTGATGACGTAGTGGTCGCCGTCGCGCTCGATGCGGGTGGAGATGTTGGTGGCGTCGGAGCTCGCGACGTCCGGCTCGGTCATCGCGAACGCGCTGCGGATCTCGCCGTCCAGCAGCGGGCGCAGCCAGGTCTGCTTCTGCTCGGGCGTGCCGAACAGGTGCAGGACCTCCATGTTGCCGGTGTCGGGCGCCGCGCAGTTGGTCGCCTCGGGCGCGAGGCTGGGGGAGCGGCCCGTCACCTCGGCGAGGGACGCGTAGTCGGTGACGCTCAGCCCGTGCGCCGGGTCCTCGCTGCCGGGCAGGAACAGGTTCCACAGGCCGCGCTCGCGCGCCTCGACCTTGAGGTCCTCGACGACCGGTGGGACGGTGTGCTCCTGCCCGGCCGCGCGCAGCTCCGCCCGCTGCGCGGCGTACACCGGCTCGGCCGGGTAGACGTGGGAGTCCATGAAGTCCTGGAGGCGGCCGAGATACTCCTGGGCCCGCTCGCTCAAACCGAAGTCCATTCCGCTAGAGTAACTGACGAGTCAGTTACTTCGGGAGGGAGTCCCCATGGCAGCCTTCGACGGCACCGGCAAGGTCGCGCTGATCACGGGCGGATCCAACGGCATCGGGGCCGCGGTGGCGCGCCGGCTCGCCGGCGCGGGCGCCCGCGTCGTCGTCGCCGACGTCGACACCGCGGCCGGGACCGAACTCGCGAAGGAACTGGACGGCGCGTTCGTCCGCTGCGACGTCCGCGAGCCCGCCGACAGCGAGGCCGCCGTCGCGACCGCCGTCGATCGGTTCGGGGGCCTCGACGTGGCGTTCCTCAACGCCGGCGTCGCCGGCGGCGGAGGCGTGGGCGACGACTTCGACCTCGCCGCCTACCGGCGCGCCATGGGCATCAACCTCGACGGCGTCGTGTTCGGCGCGCACGCCGCGCTGCCCGCGCTGCGCGCCCGCGGCGGCGGCGACATCATCGCCACCGCCAGCATGGCGGCGCTCACCGCGACCCCGTTCGACCCCGTCTACGGCGCCAACAAGGCCGCCGTCGTCGGGCTCGTCCGCGCCCTCGGCCCCACCTTCGCCGCGGAGGGCATCCGGGTGAACGCCCTGTGCCCCTCGTTCGCCGACACCGACATCCTCGTGCCGCTGAAGGGGCATCTCCAGGAGACCGGGTTCCCGATCCTGGACGTCGCCGACGTCGTCGAGGCGTTCATGCGGATCCTGGAGGCCGGCGGCGCGGGCGAGGCCTGGTACGTGGTGCCGGGCCGCCCGTCCGAGCCGTTCGCGTTCCGCGGCGTCCCAGGCCCCCGCTGAGCCGACCGTCCGACACCGACAGGAGAGACATGCGCGCGATCCAGATCACCGAGTTCGGCGGGCCCGAGGTCCTCACCGTCACCGAGCTGCCCGAGCCGGTGGCCGGCCCCGGGCACCTGCTCGTCGACGTCTCCCGGGCCGGCGTCAACTACGCCGACACCCACCAGGCCGAGAACAGCTACCTGTCGGCGTCCACGCTGCCGATGGTGCCCGGCGGCGAGGTCGTCGGCACCACCCCGGACGGCCGCCGCGTCGTCGCGCTCGTCGGCACCGGCGGCTACGCCGAGAAGGCCGTCGCGCCCGAGGCGCTGGCCTGGGAGGTCCCGGACGGCATCGACGACGTCACCGCCCTCGGCATGATCGTCCAGGGCGCCTCCGCGTGGGTGCTGCTGCGCCGCAGCGTCCACCTCGCGCCGGGCGAGTCCGTCGTCGTGCACGCCGCCGCCGGCGGCGTCGGCACGCTCGCCGTCCAGCTCGCCAAGGCCTGGGGCGCCGGCCGGGTCATCGCCACCGCCTCCTCGCAGGAGAAGCGGGCCCTCGCCCTCGACCTCGGCGCCGACGTCGCCATCGACGCGAACGAGCCCGACCTCAAGGCCGCGCTCATCGACGCCAACGGCGGCCGGCGCGTCGACACCGTCCTGGAGATGACGGGCGGCGAGGTCACCGACCAGAGCCTGCGCGCCCTCGCCCCGTTCGGCCGCCTCGCCTTCTACGGCATGGCCTCGCGCAAGGAGCCCTCGCCCGTCCGCCCGGCCACGCTGATGTCGCACTCCACCACGATCTCCGGCATGTGGCTCGCGCACGTCTTCCAGCTGCCCGGCGACGTGATGCGCGCCGCGCTGGAGGAACTGTTCGGCCTCGTCGCCGACGGCCGGCTCCGCGTGGTCGGCGGCGGCGAGTACGGCCTCTCCGAGGCCAGGCGCGCGCACGAGGACCTGCGGGCCCGCCGCACCACCGGCAAGCTCGTCCTGGACCCCTCCCGCTGACCTACCCCACCAGGCCGTTCTCGTAGGCGTACACGACGGCCTGGGTGCGGTCGCGCAGCGCCAGCTTCGTCAGCACGTGCCCGACATGCGTCTTGATCGTCTGCTCGGCCAGCACCAGCTCGGCCGCGATCTCGGCGTTGGACAGCCCGCGCGCCATGAGCCGCAGCACGTCCAGCTCGCGCGGCGTCAGCCCCGCCGTCGCCTGCGGGCTCGGCCGCTGGTGCCGGCGCCGCCGCGCGAAGTCGCCGATCAGCCGCCGGGTGATGGACGGGGCGAGCAGCGCGTCGCCCGCCGCCACCACCCGCACCCCGTTCACCAGGTCGGCGGCCGAGGCGTCCTTCAGCAGGAACCCGCTGGCGCCCGCGCCGAGCGCCTCGTAGACGTACTCGTCCAGGTCGAACGTGGTGAGCACGAGCACCTTCGGCCGCGCGTCCGCCGGGTCGGTCGCCGGATCCTGCGCGCCGACCAGCTCGGCGGTGGCGGCGAGGCCGTCCATCTCCGGCATCCGGATGTCCATCACGATGACGTCCGGGTCGAGCGCGCGGCCGAGCTCCACCGCCTCCCGGCCGTTGCCCGCCTGCCCGACCACCTCGATCCCCGGATCGGAGGACAGCAGCGCCGCGAGCCCGTCGCGGATCATCACCTGGTCGTCGGCGATCAGCACCCGAATCGTCACGCCGCAAGCCTACGGCTGACGGATCAGTCCGCGTCGCCGTACGGCAACTCGGCGGCGACGGACCAGCCGTCGGTGCGGGGGCCGGCGTCGAGGCGGCCGCCCAGCATCGTGACCCGCTCGCGCATCCCGACCAGACCGTGGCCGCCGCCCTGCGACTCCTCCGGCGCGCTGCGGGGGCCGTCGTCGGTGACCGTCACCGACAGCGCCTCGGTCCCGTACTTCACCTCGACGTGCACCTGGGAGCCCGGCGCGTACCGGGACGCGTTGCTCAGCGACTCCTGCACGATCCGGTACGCCGACAGGTCGACCCCCGCGTTCAGCGGGCGGGGCATCCCGACCACGACGGTCGCGACCGACAGCCCGGAGCGGCGGGCGGCGGCGACGAGGTCGTCCAGCCGCTCCAGGCCGGGCTGCGGTGCGCGCTCGGCGCCCTCGTCGTCGGCGCGCAGCAGGCCCACGACGCGGCGCGTCTCGGTGAGCGCCTCGCGCGCCGCGTCCCGCACCACGCCGAACGTCTGCCGCGCGGCGTCCGGCAGGTCGGGGATCTTGTAGGGGGCGGCCTCCGCCTGCATCGCGATCACCGACATGTGGTGCGCGACGACGTCGTGCAGCTCGCGGGCGATGCGGGCGCGCTCCTCCAGCACCGCCTGTCGGGCCAGGTCCTGCCGGTGCTGCTCCTCGCGGCGGCGCAGCTCCTCCACCGCGGAGTGCCGCCCGCCGACCGCGTCCCCGAACGTCAGCGCCAGCACCGCGATCCCCGCGAGGATCATGCCGAACCAGCCGGGCATGCCGAACAGCACGGCGGGCACCAGCACGCCGGCGACCGTCACCGCGCCGACGCCGACCGTGGTCTGCCGGTCCGAGCCGACGCCGGTGAAGAACAGGATGACGACGAGCGCGAGGATCGCGGTGACCGGCCACGGCATGAAGCCCGTGCCGTGCCGGACGAACACCGTGAGCAGCATCCCGCCCGCCGCGACCCGCCAGGCGGCGAGCGGCCACCGGACCGCGAAGAACAGCGGCGCCGCCTGCAGCACGCCGAGCGGCCACGCCAGCCCGGGATCGACATGGTCCGCCGTGATCGAGATCGCGATGGAGCCCGCGGTGAAGCCGATCGTCAGCGCGGCGAGCAGGACGAGGATCGGCACCCGCAGCGACAGGGGCGCGGGCAGCAGGGTGACGGGCGGGCCGTCCCCGCCGGGCAGCAGGGCGGCGCGGACCCCGGCGGCCAGCCGGGTGCGGCCGGCGTGGGCGGCGCGGTCTGGATCGTTCATTTGCCCGAAGCCTAGAACCCGCGCCGCCGGAACCGCCTGACCCCCGGGAGGGAGATCCGACCCGCCCCTGCGGTATCAGCCCGAACCGCGCCGCCGGCCGCGCGCGATCTTGCGGTGACCGGGCGCGGCGGCGGAGACTGCGGGCATGACCGATCTGAGCCACCCGATCTTCGCCCGGCTCTACCCGCGGCTGGACGCGGGCTGCGCCAAGGCGGGCGGCGCCGCGCACCGCGCCGAGCTGCTCGCCGGGGCGTCCGGCCGCGTGCTGGAGGTCGGCGCCGGATACGGGGCCAACTTCGCGCACTACCCGCCCGAGGTGACCGAGGTGGTGGCGGTCGAACCGGAGCCGCGGCTGCGCGCCCGTGCCGCCGCGGCCGCCGCGCGGGCGCCCGTGCCCGTCACGGTGCGGCCCGGCCTCGCCGAGGACCTCGACTTCGACGACGCCTCCTTCGACGTCGCGGTGGCCTCGCTCGTGCTGTGCTCGGTCCGCGACCCCGTCCGGGCGCTGGCCGAGCTGAGGCGCGTCCTCAGGCCGGGCGGCGAGCTGCGCTACTACGAGCACGTCCGGGGGACGACGCCGGGCAAGACGCGGCTCCAGCGGTACGCCGACGTCCTGTGGCCGTTCTTCGCCGCCGGCTGCCACGTGTCCCGCCCGACGGGGGAGTGGATCGCCGGATCGGGCTTCACCGTGCGGACCGAGCGGCGCTTCGAGTTCCCCGAGGCAGGCCGGGGGAACCCCGCCTCACCGCACCTGCTGGGCGTCGCCGTGCGCGACTGAGGAACGGTCAGATCCCCGCATAAGGCCGATCTCCCGGGGAAGATCAGGGCGCATGACGACCTCCGGCAGCGCACCCCGGCCAGCGGACGACCCGGAGCGGGACGGCCCCTCGCACGCCACGGCCACCGCCGTGCTGCTCGCCGGCGCCGCCGCCCTCGGCGGGTTCCTGTTCGGCTACGACTCCTCGGTGATCAACGGGACCGTCGACGCCCTCAAGGACCGGTTCGAGCTGAGCGGCTTCGCCGTCGGGTTCGTCGTGTCCGCCGCGCTGCTCGGCTGCGCCGTCGGCGCCTGGTTCGCCGGGCCGATCGGCGACCGGATCGGCCGCGTCCGGGTGATGCTCCTCGCCTCCGTGCTGTTCGTGATCAGCTCGATCGGCTCGGCGCTGGCCTTCGACGCGATCGACCTGACCGCCTGGCGGCTGGTCGGCGGCCTGGCCATCGGCGCGGCGTCGGTGATCGCGCCCGCCTACATCGCCGAGATCGCGCCCGCCGAGCTGCGCGGCCGGCTCGGCTCGCTGCAGCAGATGGCGATCGTCCTCGGCATCTTCGCGGCCCTCGTCGTCGACTACGTCATCGCGCGGGTGTCGGACGGCGGCGCCACGGGAACGTTCCCCTGGGGCGGCGACGCGTGGCGCTGGATGTTCGCCAGCGCGGTCGTGCCCGCCGTCATGTACGGCGTGATCGCCACGACCATCCCCGAGTCGCCCCGCTACCTGGTCAAGAAGCACCAGACCGCCCGCGCCCGCGAGGTGCTCCGGCGGGTGATGGGGCACGGCGACGTGGACCTGAAGATCAGGGAGATCGTCCGGTCGATCGCCGAGGACCGGCCCGTCCACCTGCGGGACCTGCGCGGCCACCGGCTCGGGCTGCTGCCGATCGTGTGGGTCGGCATCCTGCTGTCGGTCTTCCAGCAGTTCGTCGGCATCAACGTGATCTTCTACTACTCGTCGTCGCTGTGGCAGGCGGTCGGGTTCTCCGAGGACGACGCGATGCTCACCTCGGTGATCAACTCGCTGGTGAACGTCGCGTTCACGCTGGTCGCGATCGCGCTGGTGGACCGGATCGGGCGGCGGCCGCTGCTGCTCGGCGGCGCGGCCGGAATGGCGCTGTCCCTCGGCACCCTCACCGTCTGCTTCGCCACCGCGCCGGTGGTGGACGGGGAGCCGAACCTCGGCGACGTGGCCGGGCCCGTCGCGCTCGTCGCCGCCAACGTCTTCGTCGCCTCGTTCGCCGCGACCTGGGGGCCGGTCGTCTGGGTGATGCTCGGCGAGATGTTCAACAACTTCATCCGCGCGTCCGCGCTCGCCGTCGCCGCCGCCGCGCAGTGGATCGCCAACTGGGTGATCACCACCACGTTCCCCGGCATCTCCGGCTTCTCGCTCGGCCTCGCCTACGGCATCTACACGCTGTTCTCCGTCCTCGCGATCCTGTTCGTGCTCCGCGCCGTCCCCGAGACGAAGGGACGCGAACTGGAGGACATGGACGAGCTCGCCGGCCCGAGAGCGCGCGCATGACCGCGCCCCTCGGTTACAGTGGTGGCATGCCGCACGCTCGCATCGAGACGACGACGCCGGGTCACTCCCGGCACCGCGGCACGCACTGACCTTGCACGCGGAAGGGCCCCGGGAGCGATCCCCGGGGCCCTTCCGCTTTCCCGGGGACCGCCGCGGGCCCTCCACCACGAGAGGAGACCCGATGGAACCGGATGCGTCCGGCGCGGACGCCGAGTCGATAGCATCGGAACCCGCTGATCCCAGACCACCATCGCGAGGAGTACCCGTGTCCACCGTGCCCGAACTGCGCATCAGACTCGACGGCGGCGAGCGGGCGGTACCGGCGGGCACCACCGCGGGCGAGGCCCTGGACGCCGACGGCCGCACCGTGATCGCCGCCCGGGTCAACGGCGAGCTGCGCGACCTCGCCGCCGGGCTGGCCGACGGCGACGCCGTGGAGCCCGTCGCGATCGGCTCCGACGACGGCCGCGCGATCATGCGGCACTCCGCCGCGCACGTGATGGCGCAGGCCGTCCAGGAGCTGTTCCCCGAGGCCAGGCTGGGCATCGGCCCGCCGGTCGAGAACGGCTTCTACTACGACTTCGACGTCGCCGAGCCGTTCACCCCCGACGACCTCAAGCGCATCGAGAAGCGGATGCGCGAGATCGTCAAGCAGGGCCAGCGGTTCTCCCGCCGCCCCGTCTCCGACGACGACGCGCGCGCCGAGCTGGCCGCCGAGCCCTACAAGCTGGAGCTGATCGGCCTGAAGGGCTCCGGCCCGGTCGGGGACGCCGCCGACGGCGCCGACGTCGAGGTGGGCGGCGGCGAGCTGACCATCTACGACAACCTCGACGCCAAGTCCGGCGAACTGCGCTGGAAGGACCTGTGCCGCGGCCCGCACCTGCCGTCCACCCGGGTCATCCCCGCGTTCAAGCTGATGCGCTCCGGCGGCGCCTACTGGCGCGGCAGCGAGAAGAACCCGCAGCTCCAGCGCATCTACGGCACCGCGTGGGAGTCCCGCGACAAGCAGGACGAGTACCTGCGGTTCCTCGAAGAGGCCGAGAAGCGCGACCACCGCCGGCTCGGCGCCGAGCTCGACCTGTTCTCCTTCCCGCCGGAGCTCGGCAGCGGCCTGCCGGTCTTCCACCCCAAGGGCGGCATCATCCGCAAGGAGATGGAGGACTACATGCGCCGCCGGCAGCAGGAGGCCGGCTACGAGTTCGTCAACACCCCGCACATCACCAAGTCGTCGCTGTTCGAGACCTCCGGCCACCTGCCGTACTACGGCGAGGACATGTTCCCGCCCTTCGAGGTCGACGACGTCGAGTACCGCGTCAAGCCGATGAACTGCCCGATGCACAACCTGATCTTCCGGGCCCGCGGCCGGTCCTACCGCGAGCTGCCGCTGCGGCTCTGCGAGTTCGGCTCGGTGTACCGGTACGAGAAGTCGGGCGTGGTGCACGGGCTCACCCGCGTGCGCGGCATGACCCAGGACGACTCGCACATCTACACCACCAAGGAGCAGATGGGCGACGAGATCAAGTCGCTGCTGACCTTCGTGCTCAGCGTGCTGCGCGACTTCGGCCTCTCCGAGTTCTACCTGGAGCTGTCCACCCGCGACGACTCCGACAAGTTCATCGGCGAGGCGGCCGACTGGTCGGAGGCCACCGAGGCGCTGCGCCAGGCGGCGCAGGAGTCCGGGCTGGAGCTCGTGGACGACCCGGGCGGCGCCGCGTTCTACGGGCCGAAGATCTCCGTGCAGGCCAAGGACGCCATCGGCCGGACCTGGCAGCTGTCCACCATCCAGCTCGACTTCAACCAGCCGAAGCGGTTCGGCCTGGAGTACCAGGCGGCGGACGGCACCCGGCAGACCCCGGCGATGATCCACCGGGCGCTGTTCGGGTCGGTGGAGCGGTTCCTCGGCGTGCTCGTCGAGCACTACGCGGGCGCGATGCCGCCGTGGCTGTCGCCGGTGCAGGCCGTCGGCATCCCGATCGGCGACGCGCACGTCCCGCACCTGGAGCGGGTCGCGGCACGGCTGCGCGAGCGGGGTGTCCGCGTCGAGGTCGACACCTCCTCCGACCGGATGCAGAAGAAGATCCGCAACGCCCAGAAGCAGAAGATCCCGTACATGCTGCTCGCGGGCGACGACGACGTGGCCAAGGACGCGGTGTCGTTCCGGTACCGCAGCGGCGAGCAGAAGAACGGCGTCCCGATCGACGAGGCGGTCGACGAGATCGCCAAGGCCGTCGAGGCCCGCGTCCAGATCTGAGCGCGGGCCGTCACCCGCACCGGGGCCGCGATCGCGGCCCCGGTCCGGCGACGGCGGGGATGCGGGCCGCCCGGAGTTGGTAGCCTCTTCGATCACATGCCACGACGGGGAGACGGCGGAGATGAAGTCCAGGAGACCGGCGCGGCGTGGCCGGCGCAACCGGCTCTGGGGCCGGATCGCGGGCTACGGCGGAACGCTGGCGCTCGTCGCCGCCGCCGTCGTCGTGCTGCTCCAGCCGCTGATGGACGACGGCGAGCAGGGCACCGCCGGCGCGCAGGGCCCGGCGAGCCCGTCCGCGTCGCCGGTCCCGGGGCAGGCCGGTGTCCCCGGCGCCCCCGGCACGTCGGCGATGCCGACCAACCCCGTGCCGCAGCAGAACGGCAGCGGCCGGCCGTATCCGAGCGCCGGGGCCGGCGGGCAGGGCGGCGGCCCCACGATCCCCGAGCAGAACACCGGCGACTCCCTCGACTGGTGCCCCGACGGGACGGGCCTCTACCGCGTGACGTCCGCCGGGGTGAACGTGCTCGTCACCGTCTCCGCCAGCGGGCTGATCCGGGCCGAGGTCGTCCTGAAGGGGCGGGCGCCGAAGTCGCAGCAGGCGACCGCGAGCGCGGGCCGGCCGCACACCTTCTACTTCGCCGGCGTCTCGGGGCGCCTCATCGAGCGCGTGAAGGTCACGACGGTGTCGGTCGGCGGCGGCATGCAGAGCTGCTACGCGCGCGGCGTCTGACCCGCCCCGCCGCGGCCCCGTGACGGCGCGGGCATCCGGACGTCCGCCACGGACACGTTGACCGCCGCCACCCGCGAGCCCAGCATCAGGCCCGCGACCCGCGCGACATTCCCCTGCACCATCGCGGCGACGTCCTTGATCACGGTGCCGTACTCGACCGCGATGGCGACGTCGACGGTCGCCTCCTCGTCGCCCACGGCGATGCGCGCGCCCGCCGGGGCGAGGCCGGCGACCCCGGCGACCTCCTGCGCCGCCAGCTCGGCGATCTTCGCCAGCACCGCGTCGTCGATCGTGACGCGGCCCTCCACCGCCACGGTGACGTCGGAGGGGGTGCCGTGCAGCGTCATCGGCGGCGCGGACGCGGCCCCGGGCGCCGCCGGGGCGGGCGCCGCCGGGCCGGGCGCCGCCGGGGCGGGGGCGGGCACCGCGGGGGCGGGCGGGGCCGGCAGCGGCGTGCCGGGCGGCGGAACGGTCGTCGCGCGGTCCGGCGCACCGGGGAAGAACGGTTTGGCGCCGGGGTCCGGCCTCGACTCGCCGCCGCCGGTCTGCCGCCTGTCGAGCCCGGTCATGATCGCTCCCATGGTGAGGTGAGATGACCATGGTGTCGGAGTCACCGGCAAACGTCACGCGCGAACCCCTGCCCCGGAGGGCATCCCGGCTACAGCCCCGGCCGCTTCTCTCTCTATGCTGCTGGTCAGGCCGTGAACAAAAGGAGACCGCCGCCTTGACCGCAGAGCCGGAGGAGTCCGTGGTGCAGCAGGGGCGCGAGGACGCGCCCGGGGCCGGCGCGGGGAACGCGCGCCCGCCCCGCTTCGAGGAGGAGAGGGGCGGCGCGGGCACGCCCGACAACTTCCAGCGGCTCTGGACCCCGCACCGGATGGCCTACATCAAGGGGGAGGGCAAGCCGACCGGCGCGGGCGCGGGCGACGGCTGCCCGTTCTGCGAGATCCCGCGGATGGCCGACGACGAGGGCCTCGTCGTGGCGCGCGGCGCGTCGGTGTTCGCGGTGCTGAACCTCTACCCGTACAACTCCGGGCACCTGATGGTCGTCCCCTACCGGCACGTCGCCGACTACACGGAGCTGGAGGAGCCCGAGTACGTCGAACTGGCCACCTACACCCAGCACTCCCTCACCGCGCTGCGCAAGGCCAGCGGCGCGCAGGGCTTCAACGTCGGCATGAACCTCGGCCTCGTCGCCGGCGCCGGGATCGCGGCGCACCTGCACCAGCACGTCGTCCCGCGCTGGGGCGGCGACACCAACTTCATGCCGGTGGTCGGGCACACCCGGGTGCTGCCCCAGCTGCTGCGCGACACCCGCCAGATGCTCGCCGACGCCTGGCCGGTCCGATGACGGGCGCGACGTCGAAGACCGGCGGGGTGGAGCCGCCGGTCCTGGTGTTCGACGGCGACTGCGGGTTCTGCACCTCGTCGGCGCGGTTCCTGGAGCGGCGCGTGCCCGTGCGGGCGGCGGTCGTCGCCTGGCAGTTCGCCGACCTGGACGCGCTCGGCACCACCGCGGAGCGGGCCCAGTACGAGGTGCTGTGGGTCGACCGGGCCGGACGGGTCAGCGGCGGCGCCGAGGCCATCGGGCGGATGCTGACGGCCGCCGGCGGCCTCTGGCGGGTGCCCGGCGTGCTCCTGCGGGTGCCGCCGGTGAGCTGGCTCGCGCACGGCGTCTACCGGCTGGTCGCGAACAACCGGCACCGGATGCCGGGCGGGACGGCGGCGTGCATGCTGCCCGCCGACCGGCGTCCCGGCGCCGGATCCTGACCCGGCGCCGGGACGCCTCGCCTCAGGCGGCGGTCTCGGCCGCCGGCCGCGCGGCCGGCTCCCCGCCGCGCAGGCGCGCGGGCAGCAGCCCGGTCAGCCGCTCCAGCGGCAGGAACGCCGCGAGCCAGATCGCGTGCGGCAGGAAGTGGATCGTCATCAGCGCGTAGGTGACGGCGTGGAAGCCGGCGAAGAACAGCACGAGCGCGTACAGCGGCCGGCCGCGGACGAACAGCATCACCGGGGACAGCGCCTCCGCGAGGAACATGATCCACTGGCTGGCCTTCAGCATCACCGGGTAGTCGATGAGGCTGCGGCCGAGCGGCGTCCCGCGCCGGCTCAGCGCCCACTGGACGGTCGACCCGTTCGGCCACGCCGGGAACCCGCCGATGCGCACCTTCGCCCACGCGGACAGGAAGTACGCCGCGATAACCCCGATCTGGATGAAGCGCACCGACCACGCCGACGCCTCGCAGCGCCGCGCGTCGCCGATGCCCGCGCGACCCACGCTCGGCAGCACGAACAGGGCCACGACGAGCGCCAGGTGGTCGTGGTCGACCTTGCCGTACGACATGCTGATCGTGACCCACCACAGGTACCCGCACGCGGCGACGTACCCGCTCGCGCGGGGCAGCACCCGCCCGGTCATGGCGACGAGCCCGGCCGCGATCGTCACCACCAGCAGCGTGTACATCGACCACGGCGTGGGCGCGGGCAGGTGCAGCAGCCGGCCGAGCAGCACCGGCTGGTACAGGTCGGCGGGCAGCCGCGCGTGCGACAGCGAGCTGCCGGTCAGCAGCAGCATGTCGCACGGCAGGAACACGTAGCCGATGATCCGCAGCCACGCGATCCGGGCGCGCGGCACCGGCCCGAACCACCAGCGGTCCCACGGGTTGCGGGCCGGAGCGGGCGCGTCCGCGGCCGGACGGACCGGCCGGGGCGCCTCCGGCGTCGCCGCGGCCGTCACCTGACGTCCCAGACGACGCGGTTCTGCCGGGCGGTCGACACGACCTTGCCGTGCTTCAACTTCTTGATCTCCTGCACGACGTAGACCCGGGTGAGCCGGGGCTGCCCGGGGTGGAGCCTGCGCTGCCCGTCGGCGATGCCCTGCAGCAGCGACGGGTCGCGGACGATCCGCGACATCTGGCCCTCGATCTCCGCGCGCTTCATGCCCGTCCCGACGGCGTCGAAGGACAGCTTCACGTGCGCGCCGGCCGCGGTGTCGGCCTCCAGCCAGTAGGAGCTGATCGTGCCGCCGTCGTTCTTCACCGAGAACGCGAACTGCGTCATCGGCCCGAGCGGGAACGCGTCGTTGCTCCCGTACGCGCTGGTGTAGAGCAGGGCGCCGACGACCACGGCGCCCGAGAGTGATCGCCAGAGCCGCGCGCGAGGCCCCAGCCGGAGGGCAGGAAGATCCACCCGGCAAGCCTAGAGCCCCGCCCGGCCGGTGCGGGCGGGGCTTTCGGCACTCGCGCGGCACCGTGCCGCCGCGCGGTCCCTAGCCGTCGCGGGACTCGGCGGCGACCTTGTCGGCCAGGTGCGTCGGGAGCGGCTCGTAGCGCAGGAACGCGCGGTTGAACGTCCCGGTGCCCTGCGACATCGACCGCAGGTCGATCGCGTACCGGACGATCTCCAGCTGCGGCACCTCCGCCTTGATCATGGTGCGGCCGCCGGGCACCGCCTGGGAGCCGAGCACCCGGCCGCGCCGCGAGGTGAGGTCGGACATGATCGGCCCGACGTACTCGTCGGCGATCAGCACCTCCACCACGTCGACCGGCTCCAGCAGCAGGATCGGCACCTGGCTCGCCGCGTCCTTCAGGGCCAGCGCCCCGGCGGCCTGGAACGCCATGTCGGACGAGTCGACCGAGTGCGCCTTGCCGTCGTGCAGGGTCACCTTGACGTCGACGAGCGGGTACCCGGCGGACACCCCGCGCGCCATCTGCTGCCGGACGCCCTTCTCCACCGACGGGATGAACTGCCGCGGCACCACCCCGCCGACGATCTTGTCGACGAACTCGAAGCCCTCGCCGGACGGCAGCGGCTCCACGTCGACGTGGCAGATGCCGTACTGGCCGTGCCCGCCGCTCTGCTTGACGTGCCGGCCGAGGCCCTTGGCCGCCCCGCCGAACGTCTCCCGCAGCGGGACGCGCAGCTCCACCCGGTCGACCTCGACGCCGTACCGGGTCTTGAGCCGGTCGATCAGCACGTCGGCGTGGGCCTCGCCCATGCACCACAGCACCAGCTGCCGCGTCTCGGCGTTGTTCTCCAGGCGCAGCGTCGGATCCTCGGCGACGAGCCGGCCGAGCGCCTGGCTGAGCTTGTCGTCGTCGGCCTTGGACCTGGCGCGGATCGCCACCGGCAGCAGCGGGTCGGGCATCGACCAGGGCGCCATCAGCAGCGGCGCGCCGGGGTCGGAGAGGGTGTCGCCGGTCTCGGCGCGGCTCAGCTTCGC
This sequence comes from Actinomadura sp. NAK00032, assembly GCF_013364275.1. Lineage (NCBI taxonomy): Bacteria > Bacillati > Actinomycetota > Actinomycetes > Streptosporangiales > Thermomonosporaceae > Actinomadura > Actinomadura sp. NAK00032. The sequence goes on from NZ_CP054932.1 coordinate 4,042,517, forward strand.
CACCGCGCAGATGTCGCCCGCCGAGCAGGACGCCGCGGTGCGCTGCGTCTTGCCGAGCGGGGAGGTGAGCGCGCCGACCCGCTCGTCGACGTCGTGGTCCTCGTGCCCGCGGTCGGCCATGCCGTGCCCGGACACGTGCACCGTCGTGTCGGGGCGCAGCGTCCCGGAGAACACCCGGACCAGCGAGATCCGCCCCACATACGGGTCGGACGTGGTCTTGACGACCTCGGCGACCAGCGGGCCGTCCGGGTCGCAGGCGATCTCCTTGGGCGGTCCGCCGCTCACCGCCGTGACCGGGGGGATGCCGTGTTCGAGCGGGGACGGGAACGCCTGGGTGACGACCTCCAGCAGCTCCAGCATCCCGACGACCGGGCCGGGGTGGTCGCCGTGCGGGACCGACGTCGCGAGGACGGGGTGGAAGCTGCCCCGCGCGACCGCGGTCTCCAGGTCCCCGATGAGGGCCTTGACGTCGATGTCCTCACCGGACAGGTACCTGTCCATGAGGGTCTCGTCCTCGCTCTCCTGGATGATCCCCTCGATCAGCGACGCGCGCTGCTCGGCGATCTGCTCCAGGTACTCGGGGTCGGGCTCGCACTCGGTGCGCCGCCCGGTGGAGTAGTCGAGGCAGCGCTGCGACAGCAGCCCGATCAGGCCCTTCAGCCCGCCGTCCCCGCCGGCGGCGGGGAAGTACAGCGGGGCGACGCCCTCGCCGAAGACGTCCTGGCAGGTCAGCACGACGTCGTCGAAGTCGCCGCGCTGCTGGTCGATCTTGGTGATGACGACCGCGCGGGGCATCCGCACCGCCGCGCACTCCTCCCACAGCATCCGGGTCAGGCCGTCGATGCCGTCCACGGCCGAGATCACGAACAGCGCCGCGTCGGCGGCGCGCAGCCCGGCCCGCAGGTCGCCGACGAAGTCGGCGTACCCCGGCGTGTCGATGAGGTTGACCTTCACGTCCCCGTGCATCAGCGGGGCGAGCGCCAGGTTCACCGAGCGCTGCTGGCGCACCTCGACCTCGTCGAAGTCGCTGACCGTGGTGCCGTCCTCGACCTTGCCCGCCCGCTGCAGCGTGCCCGTCGCGGCGAGCAGCGCCTCCACGAGCGTGGTCTTGCCGGCTCCCGAATGGCCGACCAGCGCGACGTTGCGCACCCTGTCGCACCCGCCGGCCTCCGGTGCCCTGCCGGGGGCTCCCGGGTGGCCTCCCTTGTCCGCCATGGCTACCTCCTCGGACGGGTCTCCGCGCGGAGGCCCGCGTGCGGCTTGGGCCCGGCCCGGCAGGCCCGGCCCCGACGTCCGAGTGCGGCGTCCGACCTCGTCCCATCGCGCGTGACCGACGTCACACCCGTACCACCACCCTTTCCCGTGATGGCCGGGACCACAAGGGGGGAACCGCAATCAACCGTCATCTGTCCGGGCCGCCCGGCCCCCAAACCCCGGCTTGACCGCGTCCCCTCCCAGGCCGCACTACGATGGGCCCGCTGCGGAGGCCCGCCCCCCGGCCGGAGCAGGGCCCGCACCCCGGAGACCACGAGAACGGACGGCGATGCTCAACAAGATCAGGCCCGCGCTGGGGCGCGTCCTCACCCCCGTCGGGCAGGCGGTCGCGCGGACCGGAGTCTCGCCCAACGCCATCACCGTCATCGGCACGGTCGGCGTGGCCGCCGGCGCGCTCGTCCTCTTCCCGCGCGGGGAGTTCTTCTGGGGGACGATGGTCATCACCGCGTTCGTCCTGTTCGACATGCTGGACGGCGCCGTCGCCCGGGTCACCGGCAAGATCTCCAAGTTCGGCGCGTTCCTGGACTCCACCATGGACCGCGTCGCCGACGCCGCGATCTTCTCCGGGCTGATGATCGGCCTGTACCGGGACGGCCAGGAGCCGCTCGCCGGGGTCGCGCTGTACTGCCTCGTCGCCGGCGTCGTGGTGTCCTACGCCAAGGCCCGCGCCGAAGGGCTCGGCTACACCTGCAACGTGGGCATCGCCGAACGCGCCGAGCGCCTCATCGTCGCGCTCGTCGCGGCCGGGTTCGACGGCCTCGGCGTCCCCTTCATCCTCGCCGTGGCCCTGTGGGCGCTCGCCGTGCTCAGCACCGTCACCGTCGGGCAGCGCTTCGCCGCGGTGTACGTCCAGGCGAAGGACGCCCCGGCCGCGGAGGGAGCGGAGAAGGAGAACGGCGCGGCCAGGACGCCGGAGCCGCGGCCGTGACCACGCCCCGCCGCCGGGACGGCGCGCCGCCCTCGCTCCGCGACGAGGTGACCGACGCCGTCTACGCGCTGGGCTGGACGGTCGTCCGCAAGATGCCCGAGAGCATCGCGCGGCTGGCCTTCACCGCGATCGCCGACCGCACCTGGCACCGGTACGGCTCCGGCGTGCGGCAGCTGGAGGCGAACCTGTGCCGCGTCCTCGGCAAGGACGCCGTCGACGACGAGGTCCGCGTCCTCAGCAAGAAGGTGCTGCGCTCCTACCTGCGCTACTGGCTGGAGGTCTTCCGGCTGCCCGAGTACGACAAGGCCCGGATCCTCGGCCGGATGCGCGTCACCGGCGAGAAGAAGATCTTCACCAACCTCGACTCCGGGCGCGGTGTGATCCTCGCGCTGCCCCACATGGGCAACTACGAGCACGCGGGCGCGTGGCTCGTGCACTGCGGGTACCCGTTCACCACCGTCGCCGAGCGGCTGGAGCCGGCGTCGCTGTTCGACCGGTTCGTCGAGTTCCGCGAGAGCCTCGGCATGGAGGTGCTCGCGCACAAGGGCGCCTCCGCCTACGGGCGGATGGCGCAGCGGCTGCGCGCCGGGCGGCCGGTGTGCCTCGTCGTCGACCGCGACCTGACCGACAGCGGCATCGACGTCGAGTTCTTCGGCGCCACCGCCCGGATGCCGGCCGTCTCCGCCGCGCTCGCGCTCCAGACCGGCGCCGCCCTCATTCCCGTGACACTCTGGTACGAGGGGGAGTACTGGGCGGCGCGCGTCCACGAGGAGATCCCCGTCCCGGACGCGGGCGCCAGACAGGAGAAGATCCAGGCCATGACCCAGGAGCTGGCGCACGTCTTCGAGGAGGGCATCGCCGCCCACCCCGAGGACTGGCACATGCTGCAGAAGGTCTGGGTGGACGACCCGGCCGGCGGCCGGGGAGCGGGCGGCGGGAGATGAGAGCCGGCCGATGAGGATCGGAATCGTCTGCCCGTACACCTGGAACGTCCCGGGCGGCGTGCAGCAGCACATCGGCGACCTCGCCGAGGCGCTGCTCGGGCTCGGCCACGACGTGTCGGTGATCACACCCGCCGACGACGACGCCGAGCTGCCGCCCTACGTCGTGTCCGCCGGGCGCGCCGTGCCCGTCCCCTACAACGGGTCCGTGGCGCGGCTGGCCTTCGGGTTCCTGTCCGCCGGGCGGGTGCGGCGGTGGATCCACGAGGGCGGGTTCGACGTGCTGCACGTGCACGAGCCCGCCGCGCCCTCCCTCGGGCTGCTCGCCTGCTGGGCCGCGGACGGGCCCATCGTCGGCACCTTCCACGCCTCCTACGAGAAGTCGCGGGCGCTGTCGGTCACCGCGCCGATCCTGCAGAGCGCGCTGGAGAAGATCACCGGCCGGATCGCGGTGTCGGAGGCGGCCCGCACCACCCTCGTCGAGCACCTCGGCGGCGACGCCGTGCTCATCCCCAACGGCGTCGCGACCGAGCGGTACGCGATGGCCGAGCCGCTGCCCGGCTGGCGCGGCCGCACCGAGGCCCCGCGCGGCGGCGACGGCGGCGCGCTCGGGTTCCTCGGCCGGATGGACGAGCCCCGCAAGGGACTGCAGGTGCTGCTGCGCGCCTTCGAGATCCTCGGCCCCCGCCGCCCCGGGCTGCGGCTGCTGCTCGCCGGGCCCGGCGACGCCGACGACGTGATCGCCCGGGTGTCGCCCGCGCTGCGCGGCCGCGTCGCCGTGCTCGGCATGGTCAGCGAGGCCGACAAGGTCCGCGCCTACCACTCGGTGGACGTCTTCGTCGCGCCGAACCTCGGCGGCGAGAGCTTCGGCATCGTGCTCGCCGAGGCGATGTCGGCGGGCGCCCCGATCCTCGCCAGCGACATCGAGGCCTTCGACCGGGTGCTGCTCGGCGGCCGGGCCGGGGCGCTGTTCCCGGCCGGCGACCACGAGGCGCTCGCGGCGGCGGCCGGCGAGCTCCTCGACGACCCGGCGCGGCGCAAGCAGCTGTCCGCGGAGGCCCGCGCCGCCGTGCGCGCCTACGACTGGTCGGCCGTGGCGCGCGACGTGCTGCGGGTGTACGAGACCGTCACCGACGACGGCGCCGGGGTCGTCGAGTCCGGCCTCGGGCTGTAGGAGCGCGCCCCATGTCCTACGACTGGATCATCGACGTCCTGTTCTGGGTCGCCGTCGTCTTCCTGATCGGCGTGTACGTGTCGTGGCGGGCCACCCGCCTCGACCGGCTGCACGTCCGGGTCGAGACGGCCCGCGCCGCGCTGGACGCCGCGCTCGTGCGGCGGGCCGCCGCCGCGCTGGAGCTGGCCGCGTCCCGGCTGCTGGACCCCGCCACCAGCCTGGTGCTGGCGACGGCGGCGCACGAGGCGCGCACCGCCGACGGCGAGCGCCGCGAGTTCGCCGAGAGCGACCTGTCCCGGGCGCTGCGCGCGGTCGTCGACCAGCCCGAGTTCGTCGGCACGATCACCGCACGGGGCGCGGGCGACGGCAAGGAGGTGCTGGACGAGCTGTCCTCCGCCGCCGCGAAGGTCGCCTACGCCCGCCGCTTCTACAACGACGCCGTCGCCCAGGCCCGGACCGCGCGCCGCAAGCTGCTCATCAGGGTGCTGCCGCTCGCCGGCCGCGCCGCGCTCCCCGACTTCTTCGAGATCGACGACGACCCGCCCGGGATCTGACCGTGCGACGTTGATCACATCGGGCCCCCGGAGCCGTACCGCCGGACGGGCGGGCGCACCCGGCGGCGTTCGCTACCCTCTGGCAGACCGTCCAAGGGAGGGGTACATCGTGCGATCCGCACGGACCGGCACCGCACGGACCGGCACCGCAGGAACCGGCACCGCATGGACCGGCACCGCCCGCGGCCGCGCCGCCGCGGCGCTCGGCGCCCTCGTCCTCGGCACCGGCCTGGCCGCCTGCTCCGGCTCGCAGAAGCCGGAGAGCGCGCCGCCGCCGCGGAGCACGGGGACGCCCGCGCCGCCGTCCGAGACGCCCGAACCCGCCGTCCACCCGTTCAACGGCGGCACGAAGGGGCTGGCGAACCCGGTCCTCGCCGTCAAGATCGAGAACACCGCGCCGGCGCTGCCGCAGAGCGGGGTGAAGGACGCCGACATCGTCTACGTCGAGCAGGTCGAGGGCGGCGAGACCCGGCTGATGGCCGTCTACTCCTCCAAGCTGCCGAAGCGGGTCGGGCCGGTGCGCAGCGCCCGCATCTCCGACCTGCACATCCTGCCGCAGTTCGGCCGCCCGGCCTTCGCGTTCTCCGGCGTCCAGAGCAAGATGAAGAAGTACATCCGCAAGGCGCCGGTGTACGACCTCTCCCAGGAGAAGGCGGGCGGCGCCTACTCCCGCTCCAGCGCCAAGCGCATCCCCTACAACCTGTACGCCGACCCGAAGGCCCTGCTCAAGCGGGCCCCGAAGGCCGCGAAGCCGCGCGACATCGGGTTCCGGTTCGGGGCAGCCCCCGAGGGCGGCGAGCCCACCCGGACCTTCACCGCCCGCTGGCCCAGCGCGACGATGGGGTTCACCTGGTCGGCCGCGCAGAAGCGGTGGCTCGCCAGCTGGGGCGGCCGTCCCGACCGCGCCGCCGAGGGCGGGCGGCTCGGCGGCAAGACCGTCGTCATCCAGTACGCCAAGACCACGCGCTCGAAGTTCCACGACTTCCTCGGCAGCTACACGCCGCTGATCCACACCACCGGGAGCGGGCGGGCGGTCGTGCTGCGCGACGGGAAGTCCTACAAGGCCAAGTGGTCGCGCCCGTCGGAGGGCGAGGGGACCACCTTCACCACGGCCGACGGCAAGCCGATGACGTTCGCGCCGGGCCAGGTCTGGGTCCTGCTCGTCAACGACGGCAAGCCCTACACCCCCTGATCCTCCGTCCGGGACGGGCCGAAGGTCACTCCGTAAGCGGACGGGCGTGGCCCTTGACACTGTGCGGGGCGAGAGGTCCTGCGAGCAGGCAATATCATGGAAAGTGATTTGTCGTCCGTCCAGTGAGGAATGCCCGTGTCCACTTCCACTCCCGCCACTGACAACGCCGCTCCCGAGACCGGGACCGCCCGTGTCAAGCGCGGCATGGCGGAGATGCTCAAGGGCGGCGTGATCATGGACGTCGTCACGCCCGACCAGGCGAAGATCGCCGAAGACGCGGGCGCGGTCGCCGTCATGGCCCTGGAGCGGGTGCCCGCCGACATCCGCGCCGAGGGCGGCATCTCCCGGATGAGCGACCCCGACATGATCGACGGGATCATCAGTGCGGTCTCCATCCCGGTCATGGCCAAGGCGCGCATCGGCCACTTCGTCGAGGCCCAGGTGCTGCAGGCCCTCGGCGTCGACTACATCGACGAGTCCGAGGTGCTCACCCCGGCCGACTACGACAACCACATCGACAAGTGGGCGTTCACCGTCCCGTTCGTGTGCGGGGCCACCAGCCTCGGCGAGGCGCTGCGCCGCATCACCGAGGGCGCGGCCATGATCCGCTCCAAGGGCGAGGCCGGCACCGGCGACGTCTCCAACGCCACCACCCACATGCGCAGGATCCGGCAGGAGATCCGCCGCCTGCAGAACCTGCCCGAGGACGAGCTGTACGTCGCGGCCAAGGAGCTCCAGGCCCCCTACGAGCTGGTCAAGGAGGTCGCGCGGGGCGGGAAGCTGCCCGTCGTGCTGTTCACCGCCGGCGGCATCGCCACCCCCGCCGACGCGGCCATGATGATGCAGCTCGGCGCCGAGGGCGTCTTCGTCGGCTCCGGGATCTTCAAGTCCGGCAACCCGGCCCAGCGCGCCGAGGCCATCGTGAAGGCCACCACCTTCCACGACGACCCCGACGTGATCGCCAAGGTGTCCCGCGGGCTCGGCGAGGCCATGGTCGGCATCAGCGCGGCCTCCCTTGGCGAGGACCAGAAGTTCGCGGGCCGCGGCTGGTGAGGTGATCGGGACCCGGGCTCCACACCGCGGCCTGACAGGGTTAACCTGGCGGCGTGGCCGGCGTGGGGCATGCCCCCGGGCGGTGTCCGGCCGCGGGAGGGGAGAGCATGGCTTGGTCGGTCGCGCTGGCGTGTGCGAGCGCGGGTGAACCCACCGAGGTGTTCGGGCCGGGCCTCGCGCCCGACCCGGACGCCGCCGCGCGGATCGCGCACCGGCTCTACCCGGCGGCCGTCCTGACCGAGACCGGTGACACGGTCCTGGACTTCGCGCTCTGGCCGTACGAGGACGAGCTGTTCGTCGGCGCGTTCGACCGCGCGCTGCTGCTGTGCGACCGGCGGCTGTTCTGCCTCGACGACGACGCCCGCCGGATCGCCGACACCGCCGCCGCCGCGCTGCCCGGGTCCCGCTGCGGCGTCCTCGTCCTGCACACGGTGATCCGCGGCTGCTGGTTCCGCTGGTACGAGTCGGGGACGCTGCTGCGCGACGTGTTCGTCACCGCCGAGGACGGCGTCGTCGTCGACCAGGGCGACCGGCTGCCCGCCGAGCGCCCGTTCTGGGCCGCGGTCGACGCGGGCGCGCCGGACGTCCCGCTGCCGTTCGACCCCGAGGAGTTCGGGCTCGCGCTCGCCGCCGCGCACATGTTCGGCCGCGGCATCGCCGACCGCGGCGAGGACGGCTTCCTGCCCCTCGAACTCCCCCTGCGCCGATTCAAACTGGCCTGACCGCCGCTCGGAGCGGCGGCGGGGGGAAGACCGGGCAGGTCGCGCCGCGTTGTAAGGAACGTCTAGGGTTTACGCGGCCCCCTCACCCCGGAAGGTTCGCTCGTGACCACTGTGCCGACGATCGGTGTGCTCGCTCTGCAGGGGGACGTGCGCGAGCACGTCCGCGCCCTGGAGGCGGCGGGCGCGCGCACCCTGGCCGTGCGCCGCCCCGAGGAGCTGGAGCGCGTCGACGGCCTGGTCCTGCCCGGCGGCGAGTCCACCGCGATGTGGCGGCTGGCGCGCTCGTTCGAGCTGCTCGACCCGCTGCGCAAGCGGATCGAGGCGGGCCTGCCCGCCTACGGGTCCTGCGCCGGCATGATCATGCTGGCGGACCGGATCCGGGACGGCGCGGCCGGGCAGGAGACCGTCGGCGGGATCGACATGACCGTGCGCCGCAACGCGTTCGGCCGGCAGGTCGACTCCTTCGAGGCCGCGGTGCCGCTGACCGGGATGGGGGACACGCCGTACCACGCCGTTTTCATCCGCGCACCCTGGGTCGAGTCCGTCGGCACCGCCGTCGAGATCCTCGGACGCGCCGAGAGCGGCCCGAACGCCGGTAGGATCGTCGCCGTTCGTCAGGGACGTCTCATGGCGACCTCGTTCCATCCGGAGTTGACAGGCGACTTCCGCGTGCACCACTACTTCGCCGATCTGGTGCGCCGGACGACAGAGGAGGAGTGACAGATGTCCGGCCATTCCAAGTGGGCGACGACCAAGCACAAGAAGGCGGCCCTCGACGCCAAGCGGGGCAAGCTCTTCGCGAAGCTGATCAAGAACATCGAGGTGGCGGCCCGCACCGGCGGCGGCGACCCCGACGCGAACCCCACCCTCTACGACGCCATCTACAAGGCGAAGAAGAACTCGGTCCCCAACGACAACATCGAGCGGGCCCGCAAGCGCGGCGCCGGCGAGGAGGCCGGCGGCGCCGACTGGCAGACGATCACCTACGAGGGCTACGCGCCCGGCGGCGTCGCCGTCCTGATCGAGTGCCTCACCGACAACCGCAACCGCGCCGCCTCCGAGGTCCGCGTCGCGCTCACCCGCAACGGCGGCTCCCTCGCCGACCCGGGCTCGGTGTCGTACATGTTCAACCGCAAGGGCGTCGTGATCGTCCCCAAGTCCGGCACCAGCGAGGACGACGTGATGATGGCCGTCCTGGACGCGGGCGCCGAGGAGGTCAATGACCTCGACGAGGACAACTTCGAGGTCGTCAGCGAGGCCGGCGACCTGGTCGCCGTCCGCACCGCCCTCGTGGAGGCCGGGATCGACTACGAGTCGGCCGAGAGCAAGTTCCTGCCGAGCGTCACCGTCCCGCTCGAGGAGGACAACGCAAAGAAGGTGTTCCGCCTCCTCGACGCCCTGGAGGACTCCGACGACGTCCAGGACGTCTACGCCAACTTCGACGTGTCCGACGAGGTCATGGCGTCCATCGACGCCTGACGCCCGCGCGTCCCGGCTCCCGACGCCGCCGTGCTCCCGCCCGGGACGCGGCGGCGTCGCGCGTCCGCCCCCGGATCCCGCCCGGGACACGCCCGCGCCGCCCCTCCACGGGGAGCCCTCCGGATTGGTAGCGTTGGCGGCCGAACAGATGATCGAAGGAGCGGCCGTGCGGGTGATGGGGGTGGACCCCGGGCTCACCCGGTGCGGGGTGGGTGTCGTCGACGGCGCCCCGGGCAAGCGGCTCCACCTGGTGCACGTGTCGGTCGTGCGGACCGCCCCCGACGAGGACCACGCCCTGCGCCTGGTGGGCATCGAGGCGGGCATCGAGGCCCTGATGGAGGAGTTCCGGCCCGACGCCGTCGCCGTCGAGCGGGTGTTCTCCCAGCACAACGTCCGCACCGTGATGGGGACCGCGCAGGCCGCCGGCATCGCGATGCTGGCGGCGGCCCGCCGCGGGCTGCCCGTCGCGCTGCACACCCCGAGCGAGGCGAAGGCCGCCGTCACCGGCAACGGCCGCGCCGACAAGGCGCAGGTCACCCGGATGGTGACCCGGCTGCTGGCCCTGGAGACGGCCCCCAGCCCGGCGGACGCGGCCGACGCGCTCGCGCTCGCCATCTGCCACGTGTGGCGCGGCGGAGCGCAGCAGCGGCTCGCACAGGCCCGCCGGTCGCGCATCGAGGAGGCGGCCCGGGCCGAGCGGGCGCGGCTCGCCGCCCGCAGCAGAGGAGGAAGTGTCCAGTGATCGCCTTCGTCAGCGGCCGGGTGGCCGCCGCCGGGCCCGACGGGGCGGTGATCGACGTGCACGGCGTCGGCCTGTCGGTGCAGTGCACGCCCGCGACCCTCGCCGGGCTGCGGGTCGGCGACCCGGCGCACGTGCCGACGTCCCTCGTCGTCCGCGAGGACTCCCTGACCCTGTTCGGGTTCGCCGACGACGACGAGCGCGGGGTGTTCGAGCTGCTGCAGACCGCCAGCGGCATCGGGCCGCGGCTCGCGCTGGCGATGCTCGCCGTGCACACCCCCGACGCGCTGCGCCGCGCCGTGGCCGCCGAGGACGTCACCGCACTGACCAAGGTGCCCGGCATCGGCAAGAAGGGCGCCCAGCGCATCGTCCTGGAGCTGAAGGACCGCCTCGGCGGGCCCATCGGCGGCGCCGGCGACGTCCGCGCCCCCGCGCGCGCCGAGGCGTGGCGCGACCAGGTCCAGATGGGCCTGGTCAACCTCGGCTGGTCGGCCAAGGACGCCGACGCCGCGGTGGACGCCGTCGCCGCCGACCTCGACGGCGGCGAGACCCCGCCGGTGGCCGCGCTGCTGAAGGCCGCGTTGAAGAAGCTCAGCAAATGATGAGCGGCAGCGAACCGGGGGGCGCGGGGGGTCGCCCCCAGCAGGGCGCAGGGCGCGAGGAGTTCGAGCGGCTGGTCTCGGCGGACGCCGACGGGGCCGAGGAGCAGCGGATCGAGGCCGCGCTGCGGCCGAAGAAGCTGGACGACTTCGTCGGCCAGGAGCGGGTGCGCGAGCAGTTGTCGCTGGTGCTGCACAGCGCGCTGCGGCGCGGCCGGACGCCCGACCACGTGCTGCTGTCGGGCGGCCCCGGCCTCGGCAAGACCACCCTCGCCATGATCATCGCGGCGGAGCTGGGGCAGCCGCTGCGGATCTCCTCCGGCCCCGCGATCGAGCGGGCCGGCGACCTGGCGGCGGTGCTGTCCACCCTCGCCGAGGGCGAGGTCCTGTTCCTGGACGAGATCCACCGGCTGGCGCGGCCCGCCGAGGAGATGCTCTACATGGCGATGGAGGACTTCCGGGTCGACGTCGTCGTGGGCAAGGGGCCGGGCGCGACCGCGATCCCGCTCGACATCGCGCCGTTCACGCTGGTCGGCGCCACCACCCGGGCGGGCATGCTGCCCGGCCCGCTGCGCGACCGGTTCGGCTTCGTCGCGCACATGGACTTCTACGAGCCCGCCGAGCTGGAGGTCATCGTCCGGCGGTCGGCGGCGCTGCTCGACGTGGAGATCGCCGACGACGCCGCCGCCGAGGTCGCCGGCCGGTCCCGCGGCACGCCCCGCATCGCCAACCGGCTGCTGCGCCGCGTCCGCGACTACGCCGAGGTGCGCGCCGACGGGGTCGTCACCCAGGAATCAGCCCGGGCCGCGCTCGCGTTGTACGAGGTGGACGAACGGGGACTGGACCGGCTCGACCGGTCCGTCCTGGAGTCGCTGATGCGCAAGTTCGGCGGCGGCCCGGTCGGGCTGTCCACCCTCGCCGTGTCGGTGGGGGAGGAGCCGGAGACCGTCGAGGTCGTCGCCGAGCCGTTCCTCGTCCGGCAGGGGCTGCTGGCGCGGACGCCGCGCGGGCGGGTCGCCACGGCCGCCGCGTGGGCGCATCTGGGTCTCGCCCAGCCGCCCACGGCGCCGCTGGCGGGGACCCTGTTCGAGGTCGACGAGGACCCGGGCCGGCCGGAATAGTGATCATCCGGTAACGGCTTGGGAACTTCCCGGCGTCGCCGCTCGTCGCGTCGTTGCCGGGGTCTCGCGTACTCTCTAGACTCCGGGACTTGGTTCACCGTCTCCAGCCGGCGGTCCCGTGCGCGTGGCCGTTCCGGTCACAGGCTGGGCAATCGACATCGGAAGGATGCTCCCGTAATGGGCAGCGACATGATTCTCGCGGCGGAATCCGGCGGTAGCGGGGCCTTCAATGTGCTCCTGCTCCTGGCCATTCCGCTTGTCTTCTACTTCCTGCTCATCCGCCCGCAGAGCAAGCGGCGCAAAGAGCAGATGCAGATGCAGAACGACATCCAGCCCGGCGCCCGCGTGCTGACGACCAGCGGCATGCGCGCCACCGTCGTCGAGATCGACGACGACGGCCTCCTGCTGGAGATCGCCGACGGTGTCGAGGTGCGCTTCGTCAAGCAGGCCGTCATGCAGGTCCTCAAGGACGACGAGCCGGACGAGCTCGACGACGAGCTCGAGGAGCTCGACGAGGACGGCGACGAGCAGGACGACGACGCCGTGGACCTGTCCAAGGACGGCGCCGAGGTCGACCTGTCCAAGGACGGCGACGCCCGCGCCGAGGACACCGCGGCGGACGAGGACGGCGAGCCCGCGTCCGAGCCGAAGGGGAAAACGAAGGTCAAGGCGGCGGACAAGCCCTCCGCCTGACCCCTCCCACGGCGACGACAAAGACGGGAAGTACGACGACCAGTGGCTCCGTCCAGAACTGCTCCCAGGCCCGGACGCACGCTCCTCGTGCTGTTCGCGGTCCTCGTCGTCCTCGCCGGCCTGGCGGTCTGGCAGGGGCGCACGACGCCCAAGCTCGGCCTCGACCTGGCCGGCGGGACGACCGTGACCCTCACGGCCAAGACCCCGAACGGCAAGAACCCCCCGGCCGCCCAGATGGACCAGGCCGTCAAGATCATGACGCAGCGCGTCAACGGTCTGGGGGTCTCCGACGCGGAGGTCGCCAAGCAGGGCAGCAACAACATCGTGGTGAACGTCCCCGGTGAGGGGCAGAGCCGCGTCGTCAGCCTGATCGGCACCACGGCGAAGCTGCAGTTCCGCCAGGTGTTCGCCAGCGCCGACGGGCGCCCGGCCGCCGCGGCGAATCCGACCCCGTCGCCGGGCAGCACCGCCAAGGGGGGCGACAGCGGCGGCAAGAGCCCGTCGCCGTCGTCCTCGCCGTCCTCGCCGTCCTCGTCGCCCTCGGCGTCGGCGTCGCCGTCCGGGAGCGCGTCGGCGACCCCGCGGGGCCGGGCGCTGTCGGAGGCGCTGGCCGCCCCGACGCCCAAGCCGTCGGACGGGGCGAGCCCCTCGGCGTCCCCGTCGTCGCCGCTGGTCCCGCCGTCCGGGCAGCCGACCGCCGGCGGCGACTACCCCGGCGTGACCGACAAGGCCGTGATCAAGCAGTTCGAGGCCCTCGACTGCTACACCGGCGACCGGCACGCCGCCGGCGCGAACGACCCGAACCGCACGTTCGTCGCCGCCTGTGACCAGGACGAGGAGAACGGCCAGGTCACCAAGTACATCCTCGGGCCCGTCCGGGTCCTCGGCGAGAACGTCGACTCGGCGAACGCGATGCCGCCCAACGGCCAGCAGGGCCAGGCGAGCTGGTCGGTCTCGCTGAAGTTCGACGGCAAGGGCGCCAAGCAGTTCGGCGCGGTCACCACCGACGCCTCCCGCGCCTACCAGGCGAACCCGTCCGCGCCGCAGGCGCAGGTCGCGATCGTGCTGGACGGCCAGGTCGTCTCGGCGCCCTCGATCCGGGAGGGCCCGATCACCGGCGGCACCGCCAGCATCGACGGGCCGCCCGAGAGCTTCGACCAGCAGTACGCGACCGACCTCGCCAACGTGCTCAAGTACGGCGCGCTGCCGCTGGAGTTCACGCAGAGCTCCATCGACGAGGTGTCGTCCACGCTGGGCTCCGACCAGCTCACCGGCGGCCTCATCGCCGGCGCGATCGGCCTCGGCCTGGTGGTGCTGTACTGCCTGTTCTACTACCGGGGCCTCGGCCTGGTGGCCGTGTCCAGCCTGGTGGTGGCGTCGGCCATCACCTACCTGGCGGTGGTGATCCTCGGTGAGGGCATGGGCTTCCGGCTCTCCCTCCCGCACATCATCGGCCTGATCGTCTCGATCGGCATCACCGCCGACTCGTTCATCGTCTACTTCGAGCGGGTGCGGGACGAGCTGAGAGCCGGCCGCAAGCTGCGCTCGTCGGTCGAGACCGCCTGGAAGCGGGCGCGGCGCACGATCCTCGTCGCCGACGCCGTCACCTTCCTGGCCGCGCTGGTGCTGTACTTCCTCGCGGTCGGCGGCGTCGCCGGGTTCGCGTTCGCGATGGGCCTCACCACGCTGATCGACATCGTCGTGGTCTTCTTCTTCACCAAGCCGCTCGTCGCGCTGCTGTCGCGGACCAGGTTCTTCGGCCGCGGGCATCCGATGTCGGGGCTGGATCCGAGGCGGCTGCACCAGCCGACCAAGGACGCGGCCGCCGCCGGCACCCCCCGCAAGACGAGCCAGGAGGCCTGACCCATGGGACTGCGCGCGGCCACCTCGCGGCTCTACCGGGGCGAGATCAGCGCCGACATCGTCGGCCGCCCGAAGATCTGGTACACCATCTCCGGGCTGCTGCTGGCGCTGTCGATCGCCGGCCTGCTCGTCCAGGGGCTGAACTTCGGCGTCGAGTTCAAGGGCGGCTCCGTCTTCACCTTCAAGGCGCCGAGCGCCTCGATCGAGCAGGTGCGCACCGCCGTCGGCGACGGCGGCGCCCACCAGGTGATCGTGCAGAAGGCGGGCGAGGACTGGCGGGTCACGACCGAGAGCCTGACCTCCTCCCACGTCACCGAGGTCAAGACGAGCATCACCGAGGAACTCAAGGTTCCCGCCGCCAAGGTCAGCACCCAGGTCGTCGGCGCCTCGTGGGGCGGCGAGATCCAGAAGAAGGCCTGGCAGGCGCTGATCGTCTTCATGATCTTGATCATCGCCTACCTGTCGGTGGCGTTCGAGTGGCGGATGGCCGTGGCCGCGGTGGTCGCGCTGGTCCACGACCTGGTGATCACGGCGGGCATCTACGCCTGGTCCGGCTTCGAGGTCACCCCCGCGACGCTGCTCGGCTTCCTGACGATCCTCGGCTACTCGCTGTACGACGCGGTCGTGGTCTTCGACATGATCAAGGAGGTCACGAAACCGCTCGGCCCGGCCTCCAAGACCACCTACAGCGAGGCCGCGAACCAGGCGCTCAGCAGCACGCTCGTCCGCTCGCTGAACACCTCGCTGGTGGCGATCCTGCCGGTCGGCGCGATCCTGTTCATCGGCACCACGCTGTTCGGCGCCGGGACGCTGAAGGACCTCTCGCTCGCGCTGTTCGTCGGCATGATCGTCGGGACGTACTCCTCGATCTGCGTGGCGACGCCGCTGCTCGTGCAGTTCAAGGAGCGCGAGCCGAAGTACCGGCAGATCCGGGAGAACATCGCCCGCCGGGAGCGGAACGCCTCCAAGCAGGTCAAGACCGCCAAGGTCAAGGCCGGCGCGGGAGCGCCGGGCACGCCCGCCGGCGGCGGCGCGGGCGGCGGTGACGCGGGCGGTAGTGCCGCGGACGACGACGCCTCCGACGACCGCGGCGAGGACGTGCGCAGCACCGTCACGGTGCGGAAGGTCGTGCAGACCGGGTCGCGGCAGCAGCCCAAGCGAGGGTCGCGGCAGCAGCGCCGCGGCGGCAAGTAGGCGGGGGAGTACCGGAACGTGGACCTCGGAAAGCTGATCCAGGAGCGGATCCGCGACATCCCCGACTATCCGAAGCCCGGGGTGATGTTCAAGGACATCACCCCGCTGCTGGCCGACCACGTCGCGTTCGCCGGCGTGGTCGACACGATCGTCAACCACCACGGCCGCGGCACCATCGACAAGATCGTCGGTATCGAGGCGCGCGGGTTCATCCTCGCCGCGCCCGTCGCCTACCACTTCGGCGCCGGGTTCGTCCCGGTGCGCAAGAAGGGCAAGCTGCCCGCGGCGACGCTCGGGGAGACCTACGAGCTCGAGTACGGGACCGAGACGATCGAGATCCACGCCGACGCCCTGGAGCCCGGCGACCGCGTGCTGATCGTCGACGACGTCCTGGCCACCGGCGGGACGGCCCGCGCCGCCGCCGAACTCGTCCGCCGCGGCGGCGGGGACGTGGCCGGGCTGTCGGTCCTGCTGGAGCTGTCGTTCCTGCACGGGCGCGACAAGCTGGGGAATCTGGACGTCCATTCGCTGGTTACGGTCTAGTAGGAAAAGCCCGCCGGATACACTGGCGCAATCAGGTCCGGTGGGACGGGCGCTCCCCGCGGGGTGTGCAGGGCGGCGCCCGGATGGACAGAGGAGGCTGGGTGCCCGGTGAGGCGGTATCGACCGGCGCGGTGAGCGACACGGCCGCGGCGCACAAGGCGGCGGCGCGTCCGGCGCGGGAGACCGCGGGGGAACGGGCCGTCAAGGCGGCCGGGGCCTCCACCGCGCCACCGCGGCGGCCCGACCACCTGCCGCCGCCGCAGCCGACCGGGCCGCCCGCCGAAGGCCCCCCGGCCGCCGAGACCCCCGCCGGCCGGACCCCCGCGAGCGAGACACCGGCCACCGAGACACCGGCCACTGACGAACCGGCCGATGCGGAACCGGCCGACGCGAAACCGGCCGGCCGGGCCGGCGCCGCCGGTCCCCCCGCCACCGACGACCCCCCGAAGGGGAGGCCCGCCGCGCGGGCCCCCCGACCGCAGAGCCCCCCCGCCGAGGCCCCAGGATCCACGGAGGACGCCGATGGCGCGTCCAAGCCCGATGCCCCGTCCAGGCCCACGCCGGCCACGATCCCACCGTCCGCCGCCCGGGTGCGCCGAAGACTCGCCAGGCTGGGCGCCCAGCGCGGATCCGCTATGAACCCGGTACTCGAACCACTGATCAAGACGGTCCGCAACACCCACCCCAAGGCGGACCTGCGGCTCATCGAGCGCGCCTACGACGTCGCCGCGCACTACCACCGCAACCAGAAGCGCAAGAGCGGCGACCCGTACATCACGCACCCCCTCGCGGTCGCGACGATCCTCGCCGAGCTCGGCATGAACACCGAGACGCTCTGCGCGGCGCTGCTGCACGACACCGTCGAGGACACCCCCTACACCCTCGACCAGCTCAGCGCCGAGTTCGGCGACGAGATCGCCGCGCTGGTCGACGGCGTCACCAAGCTCGACAAGGTCAAGTACGGCGAGGCCGCCGAGGCCGAGACCGTCCGCAAGATGGTCGTGGCGATGTCCCGCGACATCCGCGTCCTGGTGATCAAGCTCGGCGACCGGCTGCACAACATGCGCACGCTGCGCTACATGCCGCGGCACAAGCAGGAGAAGAAGGCCCGCGAGACCCTGGAGGTGTTCGCGCCGCTCGCGCACCGCCTCGGGATGAACACGCTGAAGTGGGAGCTGGAGGACCTCGCGTTCGCCACGATGTACCCCAAGCGGTTCGACGAGATCGCCCGCCTGGTGTCCGAACGCGCCCCGCGCCGCGACGTCTACCTCCAGGAAGTGATCGAGAACGTCTCCACCGACCTGCGCGACGCCCGGATCAAGGCGACCGTGACGGGCCGGCCGAAGCACTACTACTCGATCTACCAGAAGATGATCGCGCGGGACGTCTCCTTCGACGACATCTACGACCTGGTCGGCATCCGGGTCCTCGTCGACAGCGTCCGCGACTGCTACGCCGCCCTCGGCTCGATCCACGCGCGGTGGAACCCGGTCCCCGGCCGGTTCAAGGACTACATCGCGATGCCGAAGTTCAACATGTACCAGTCGCTGCACACCACGGTGATCGGCCCCGAGGGCAAGCCCGTCGAGCTGCAGATCCGCACCTGGGGCATGCACCGGCGCGCCGAGTACGGCGTCGCCGCGCACTGGAAGTACAAGGAGGAGACGGTCGGCGGCCGCAAGGCCGGCGACATGCAGTGGCTCCGCCAGCTCCTCGACTGGCAGAAGGAGACCGCCGACCCGGCCGAGTTCCTGGAGTCGCTGCGCTTCGACCTGTCGGTCTCCGAGGTGTTCGTGTTCACCCCGAAGGGCGACGTGATCGCGCTGCCGCAGGGCGCGACGCCCGTCGACTTCGCGTACGCGATCCACACCGAGGTCGGGAACCGATGTATCGGCGCCCGCGTCAACGGGCGGCTCGTCCCCCTCGAATCGGCCCTCGACAACGGCGACACCGTCGAGGTGTTCACCTCCAAGTCGCCGGACGCGGGCCCCTCCCGCGACTGGCTCGGGTTCGTCAAGAGCGCCCGCGCCCGCAACAAGATCAAGCACTGGTTCTCCAAGGAGCGGCGCGACACCGCGATCGAGTCCGGCAAGGACGCCATCGCCCGCGCGATGCGTAAGCAGAACATGCCGCTCCAGCGGATGATGTCCGGCGAGGCGCTGCTCGCCCTCGCCCGCGACATGCGCTACCCGGACGTCTCGTCGCTGTACGCCGCCGTCGGCGAGAGCCAGGTCTCCGCGCAGCACGTCGTCCAGCGGCTGGTCGACGCCCTCGGCGGGGTGGAGAGCGCCGAGGAGGACCTCGCCGAGATCGCCCTGCCGACCCGCCGCAAGCGGAGCCGCCCCGCCGGCGACCCGGGCGTCGTCGTCGCCGGCGACCCCGACGTGTGGGTACGGCTGTCGCGCTGCTGCACCCCGGTGCCCGGCGACGACATCGTCGGCTTCGTCACCCGCGGGCACGGCGTGTCCGTCCACCGCGCCGACTGCGCCAACGTCGCCAGCCTGAAGTCGCAGCCCGACCGGCTCATCGACGTCAAGTGGTCCCCGAGCGAGGACTCGGTCTTCCTCGTCGCCATCCAGGTCGAGGCGCTCGACCGGCCCCGGCTGCTGTCGGACGTGACCCGCGTCCTGTCCGACCAGCACGTCAACATCCTGTCGGCCTCGGTCACCACCACCCGCGACCGGGTGGCCGTCAGCCGCTTCACCTTCGAGATGGGCGACACCAAGCACCTCGGCCACGTGCTGAAGGCCGTCCGCTCCATCGACGGCGTCTACGACGTCTACCGGGTGACGAGCGGCGCCGCGCGGTAGCGCCGGGAGCGAGCGAAGGGCGGCCGCCGATCGGCGGCCGCCCTTCGACGTGCCGGGACGGGTCAGTCCTCGGCGGGCTCGTCCTCGGGGACGACGTCCACACCGGCCTCGGCGCGCTGCTGCGGGGTGATCGGCGTCGGCGCGGCGGTCAGCGGGTCGTAGCCGGACGCGGCCTTCGGGAAGGCGATCACGTCGCGGATCGAGTCCTGCCCGGCGAGGAGCATGACCGTGCGGTCCCAGCCGAACGCGATCCCGCCGTGCGGGGGCGGGCCGAACTTGAACGCCTCCAGCAGGAAGCCGAACTTCGACTCCGCCTCCTGCTTGGACAGGCCGAGGACGTCGAAGACGCGCTGCTGCATCTCGGCGCGGTGGATGCGGATGGAGCCGCCGCCGATCTCGTTGCCGTTCAGGACGAGGTCGTAGGCGTCGGCGAGGGCGCTGCCGGGGTCCTCGTGGAAGGTGTCGGCGTACTGCGGCTTCGGCGCCGTGAACGGGTGGTGGACGGACGTCCAGCCGATCTGCTCGCCCTTGTCGTCCTCGACGGGCTCGAAGATCGGGGCGTCCACGACCCAGACGAACTTCCACGCGGACGCGTCGATCAGGTCGCGGCGGCGGCCGATCTCCAGGCGGGCGGCGCCGAGCAGCTCCTGGGTGGCGTGCCGCTTGCCGGCGCCGAAGAAGACCGCGTCGCCGGGGGCCGCGCCGGTCACGCCGGCCAGCCCCGCCTTCTCGGCGTCGGACAGGTTCTTCGCGACCGGGCCGCCGAGGGTGCCGTCCTCCTGGACGAGCACGTACGCGAGGCCGCGGGCGCCGCGGGCCTTCGCCCAGTCCTGCCAGCCGTCCAGCTCCTTGCGGGTCTGGGCGGCGCCGCCCGGCATCACGACCGCGCCGACGTACGGGGCCTGGAACACGCGGAACGACGTGCCGGCGAAGTACTCGGTCATGTCGGTCAGTTCGAGGCCGAAGCGCAGGTCGGGCTTGTCGGAGCCGTACCGGGCCATCGCGTCGGCGTAGGTGATGTGGGGGATCGGGCGGGGGATCTCGTAGCCGGCGATGTCCCGCCAGAGCCGGGCCACGAGGTCCTCGCCGACCGCCAGGACGTCGTCCTGGTCGGCGAACGACATCTCGATGTCGATCTGGGTGAACTCGGGCTGCCGGTCGGCGCGGAAGTCCTCGTCGCGGTAGCAGCGCGCGATCTGGTAGTAGCGCTCCAGGCCGCCGACCATCAGCAGCTGCTTGAACAGCTGCGGCGACTGCGGCAGCGCGTACCAGTGGCCCGGCTTGAGCCGGACGGGGACGAGGAAGTCGCGGGCGCCCTCGGGCGTCGACCGGGTGAGGGTCGGCGTCTCCACGTTGACGAAGCCGTGCTCGCGCATCACCTCGTGGACGAGGAACGACGCCTCCGAGCGGATCCTCATCGCGCGGGCGACGGCGTCGCGGCGCAGGTCGAGGTACCGGTACTTGAGCCGGATCTCCTCGTTGACGTTCACGTCCCCCTCGATGGGGAACGGCAGCGGCGCCGCGTCCGACAGCACCTCGATGTCGGCGGCGGCGACCTCGATGTCACCGGTGGGCAGCTCGGGGTTCTCGTTGCCCGGCGGGCGGACGCGCACCTCGCCGACGACCTTCACGCAGAACTCCGAGCGCAGGTCGTGGGCGGCGTCCTCCTCGCGGAAGACGACCTGCGCGGTGCCGGACGCGTCGCGCAGGTCGATGAACGTGACGCCGCCGTGGTCGCGGCGGCGGCCGACCCAGCCGGCCAGCGTGACCTGCTGCCCGGCGTGCTCCTTGCGGAGCGTGCCCGCCTCGTGGGTGCGGATCATTGGGAGAGCCTCTCCTTCAGCGTCGTGATGAGGTCGGGGAGCGGGACGGCGGTCTGCTCGCCCTCGGCCAGGTCCTTGACCTGGGCGACGCCGTCCGCGATATCTCGCTCCCCGAGGATCACGGCGTAGCGGGCGCCGGAGCGGTCCGCGTCCTTCATGGCGCCCTTCAGCTTCTTGCCGCCGAACGCCATGTCGGCGGCGATCCCGGCGCGGCGCAGCTCGGCGACGAGCGCGAACATGCGGCGCTCGGCGGCGTCGCCGAGCGCGACGCCGAACGCCTCGCAGCGCGGCTTCGCGGCGAACGCCGCGCCCTCCCGCTCCTGCGACTCGGCCTCCAGCGCCAGGATGGTGCGGTCCAGGCCGAGGCCGAAGCCGATGCCGGGCAGCGGGGGGCCGCCGATGTCCTCCGAGAGGCCGTCGTAGCGCCCGCCGCCGCCGATGCCGGACTGGGCGCCGAGCAGCGGGTGGTCGAACTCGTAGGTCGTCCGGGTGTAGTAGTCCAGGCCGCGGACGAGGGTGGGCGTGTCCTCCCACGCGATGCCGAGGTCGGCGAGCAGCTCCCGGACCCGGTCGTGGTGGGCCTTGCACGCGGGGCACAGGTGGTCGGCCATCAGCGGCGCGCCGGCGAGCTGCTCGCGCACCTTGGGGCGCTTGTCGTCCAGCACCCGCAGCGGGTTGATCTCCACGCGGGCGCGGGTGTCCTCGTCCAGGTCGAGGCCGCGCAGGAACTCCTGCAGCAGGGCCCGGTAGGCGGGACGGCACTCGCGGCAGCCCAGCGAGTTCAGCAGCAGCCGCACCCGGCTCAGCCCGAGGGACCGGTACCAGTTCGCCGCGATCGCGATGGTCTCGGCGTCGACCCGCGGGTCCTCGCTGCCGATCGCCTCCAGGTCGAGCTGGTAGAACTGCCGGTAGCGGCCCTGCTGCGGGCGCTCGGCGCGGAACGCGGCGCCCGTCGTCCACACCTTCACCGGCAGCGCGCCCTTGTGCAGGTTGTTCTCCAGGACGGCGCGCAGCACCGACGCGGTGAACTCGGGGCGCAGCGTCAGCGACCGGCCGCCCCGGTCCTCGAAGGTGTACATCTCCTTGGACACCACGTCGGTGGACTCGCCGACGCCGCGCCGGAACAGGTTGGTGTCCTCGAAGACGGCCAGCTCCAGGTAGCCGTAGCCGGCCAGCCGCGCCTGCTCGGCGAACGCCTCCCGGATGGCGTAGAAGAGGTCCGCGCGCGGCGGGACGTATTCACTGACCCCCTTGGGGGCCCGGAAGCTCGAACTCATGGTCTCTTGGCTCAGAATCCCTTGTTGGGTCCGTCCGCGGGCGTCAGCTCCGAGAGGAACGGATTCGTGGCGCGCTCGCGGCCGATTGTGGTCTGCTCACCGTGGCCGGGCAGGACGGCGGTCTCGTCGGGCATGCTCAGGCACACCCGCGACAGGCTGGCGAGGATCTCCTCGTACGAGCCGCCCGGCAGGTCGGTGCGCCCGATCGACCCCGCGAACAGCAGGTCGCCGGTGAACATCACGTCCGGGACCTGCTCGGTCTTCGGGGTGCGGAACGTCACCGACCCGGGGGTATGGCCCGGCGCGTGGTCGACGGTGAAGCTCAGCCCGGCCAGCTCCAGCGCCGCCCCGTCCGCGAGCTCGCGCACGTCGTCCGGCTCGGTCAGCTCCAGGCCGCCGAACAGCTGCTGCCCGGGGCCGAGCGACAGGCCCTTCGCCGGGTCGGTCAGCAGGTCGCGGTCGTCCGGATGGACGTAGGCCGGGACGTCCTTGGCGCCGCAGACCGGCGCCACCGACCAGACGTGGTCGATATGGCCGTGCGTCAGCAGCACCGCGACCGGCTTGAGCCGGTGCTCGCGCAGGATCTCCTCGATCCCGGCCTCGGCGTCCTGCCCGGGATCGATGATGACGCACTCCTCACCCGCGGCGGGCGCCACGACGTAGCAGTTCGCGGCGAACGATCCAGCGGGGAACCCGGCGACGAGCACGGTCGTCCTTCCATAGAACCAACTCGGGTGGGCGTGTCCGAGGGTACCGGCGGCGCCGCGGCCACCGCGAACGAGATAGGGCCGTCGCCGTGTCGTGTTCCGGCCCCCGCCCCGGCGCCCGGCGGCGCTCCCTGAACGCGGAGGCGCGTTTACTCCCGGGTACCGCTACTATGCGCTGCACGTTCACCTGATCACACCGGAGAGGCGAGGCACCGTGGCGGGGAAGGACCGCAAGAAGCAGCTCGCGCGGCAACGGTACGAGCGGCAGCAGCAGCGCCAGGCGCAGGAGGCGGCGCGGGCGCGCCGACTGAAGATCATCGGCTCGGTGGCCGCGGTGGCGGTGGTCGTCGCCGGCGTCGCGGTGTTCATGGTGCTCAGGGAGGACGAGTCGACCGCCGCCGGCCCGCAGTGCGTCTACAAGAGCGACACGCAGGGCGGCGCGCCGAAGGACGTCGGACGCCCGCCGGGCGAGCCCGCGCACCCCGGCATCGTCCAGGCCACGCTCAAGACGAACCAGGGCGCGGTGGAGATGCAGCTGTACGGCGACAAGGCGCCGTGCACGGTGAACTCCTTCGCCTTCCTGGCGCAGAAGAACTTCTACGACAAGACCGAGTGCCACCGCATGACCAGTGGCGGCCTCAACGTGCTCCAGTGCGGCGACCCGACGGCGTCGGGCAGCGGCGGGCCCGGCTACCGGTTCGCCAACGAGAACACCGACGGCGCCACCTACACCGAGGGCACCCTCGCGATGGCGCACTCGAGCCAGCCGGACTCCAACGGCAGCCAGTTCTTCATGGTCTACAAGGACTCGCAGCTCCCGCCGGACTACACGGTGTTCGGAAAGATCACCAAGGGGCTGGACGTGCTCAAGAAGATCGCCGCGGGCGGGTCGGACCCCAAGGGGGACGGCAAGCCCAAGAAGAAGGTCGAAATCCAGGACGTCACGATCGCCGGGAAATAGGCGAACGGGATACTAAGGTGTGGAGGGTCCGGAGAGCGTAAGTTGTCCGGACCCGCGATTCAGGAGGCAAGGGTGTCCAGCGCGACCGATCCCTGGGGCCGGGTGGACGAGGACGGCACCGTCTATGTCAGGACGTCCGACGGCGAGCGGGTCGTCGGCTCCTGGCAGGCCGGCGCGCCCGAAGAGGCCCTGGCCTACTTCAAGCGCAAGTACGACGCGCTCGCCACCGAGATCGGCCTGCTCGAGCAGCGGGTCCGCACCACCGACCTGCAGCCCGCCCAGGCCCAGCAGAGCATCGACCGGCTCCGCGAGGCCGTCGCCGAGGCGCACGCCGTCGGCGACCTCGGCGCGCTCGCCCGGCGCCTGGACGGCCTGACCGGCCAGGTCGGCCGGCGCCGCGAGGAGGTCAAGGCCCAGCGCGAGCAGCACCGCCACGAGGCCCGCGAGGTCAAGGAGCGGATCGTCGCCGAGGCCGAGCGCATCGCCGCCGAGGAGACGCACTGGAAGAACGGCGGCGAGCGCCTCCGCCAGCTCGTCGAGGAGTGGAAGGCCGCCGACCGCATCGACCGGCCCACCGAGACCGCCCTGTGGAAGCGGCTGTCGTCCGCCCGCAACGCCTTCACCAAGCGCCGCAAGGCCTACTTCGCCACCCTCGACGACCAGCGCGAGGAGTCCCGCCGCGAGAAGGAGCGCCTCGTCGCCGAGGCCGAGGCGATGGCCGGCTCCACCGACTGGGGCGAGACCGCCGCCGCCTACCGCGACCTGATGCGCCGCTGGAAGCTCGCCGGGCGCGCCTCCCGCGACGCCGAAGAGGACCTGTGGGCCCGCTTCAAAGGCGCCCAGGACACCTTCTTCCAGGCCCGCGGCGCCGCGTTCGCCGAACGCGACGCCGAGTTCCGCGGCAACGCCGAGGAGAAGGAGAAGATCCTCGCCGAGGCCGAGCGCCTGCTGCCCGTCAAGGACGTCCGGCAGGCCCGCCAGGCGCTGCGCGCGATCCAGGAGCGCTGGGAGGCCGCCGGCATGGTCCCCCGCGACCAGCGCGACCGCCTCGAAGGCCGCCTCCGCAAGATCGAGGACACGGTCCGCTCCGCCGAGGAGAACGAGTGGCGCCGCACCAACCCCGAGGCCCGCGCCCGCGCCGAAGCCACCGTCGGCCAGCTGCGCAGCTCCATCGAGCAACTCGAGAAGCGCCTCGGCAAGGCCCGCGACGCCGGCCGCGACAAGGACATCAAAGAGGCCGAGGAAGCCCTCAACGCCCGCCGAGCCTGGCTGGAAGAAGCAGAACGCACGCTGGCGGAATTCTCGTAACTTCCAGGGGGGCGACCCCCTGGAACCCCCGTCAACGACCGAGAGGCCGTTTCGCGAGCCGCTGGCGCGTCTCGCGAAACGGCCTCTCGGTCGGCGGGTTGGGCGGCCTCCGGGCGCTGGGCGCCCTCCGGCCGCCCAACCCGTGACCCTGTGGCTGAGGTTCGACCTGCCGGGGCTTGGGTTCAACCTGCCGGGGCTTTGGGGGCTTGTTCAGGTTCTGCGGCCTAGGAAGGCGAGCATTCTTGTTTGTTCGTCTGCGCCTTGGGGGGCTGGTCTGGGTGGGGCCAGGTGGCCTTTGGCGCGTAGAGGCGCTGCTACCACCTGGGCCGTTGCGAAGGCGTGATGCACCAGGTCTGGGTCCAGGCGTGAAGGTTGTGCGGTGGCCTTGGCCAGGTCCCAGGCGTGTACCAGCGGCTCCAGGATGTAGCCCTCCAGGTAGTCGGCCAATGGCAGGTCGCCCAGGCCGCCGAAGGGGATGGGGCGGCGCAGGGCGTCGGGGGTGAGGGCCGCGGCGCACTCCTTGCGGGCCGTGCGCCAGCTCATCAGGACGTCGCCCGGGACGAAGCGCGCCGGGTCCCGGTTGACGTCCGGCTCGGGCTCGCCGCCGGCCAGCGCGCGGATCAGGTGCTGGCCGCCGGTCACATGGCCGGCGACGTCCCGCGCAGTCCAATCCGCGCAGGGCGACGGCGCGTCCCAGCCGTCGCGGGACACGCCGGCGACGAGGCCCTCGAACAGGTCGAGGGCCCGGTGGTAGCCGCTGAGGTTGTGAGCCATGGTGGTCAGTGACCCGCGATCCGGCCGCGCTGTCAAGCGCTATCGGCAAGCTAGCGGTCACGGGTCACGGGTCGGGCGGCCGGAGGGCGCTCTAGCGCCCGGAGGCCGCCCGACCCGCCGGGCGAGAGGCTGTTTCACCGAGACGCGCCAGCGGATCGGGGAAACAGCCTCTCGCCCGCTGACGGGGGTTCCAGGGGGTCGCCCCCCTGGGCTTAGCGAGCCCCTCGTTCGCGGAGCATCGTGTTCATCAGTGTGATCTCCGACCGCTGGCCCTCCACCATGGTGCGGGCCAGGCGCCGGACCCGGTCGTGCCCGGTGCGGGCCAGCACCGCCTCCGCCATGTCGACCCCGCCGCGGTGGTGGGCGATCATCAGCCGCAGGAACCCGACCTCCGCGTCCTCGCCCGACGCCTTCTCCAGGTCGGCGAGCTGCTCGCGGGTGGCCATCCCCGGCATGGCGGACGCGCCGGCCCGGTGCCCGCCGTGCCCCGACATCCAGCGCATGGGGCCGGACGGGTCGGTCTTCGGCAGCTCCCACTCGTCCAGCCAGGCCGTCATCATGCCGATCTGCGCCTGCTGGGTGGTGATGATGTCGTAGGCCAGCAGCTTCACATCGGCGTCGCCGGTGCGGTCCCGGACGATGAACGACATCCGCACCGCCTGCGCGTGGTGGGCGCTCATGTCGCGGGCGAAACCGGCTTCGGGGCCGTCCGTGCCGGGCCGGTCCGAGCGGGCGACCGCCAGCGCCACCAGGACGGCGCCGACGGCCAGGACGAGCACCGCGAGGACGGCGGTGGCCCGCCGCCCGCGCGGTGCCGCGGTGCCCTCGCTCACGCCGCGTCCTTGGCGCCGTTGCAGGCCGCGCCCGGCTCCGGCGTCTGCGGGCCCTTGACGTAGGCGCGCAGGAACGCGTCCACCCGCTTGTCGGAGGCGTCGTCCAGCTTGAGCTGGTGGCCCCAGGCGGTGAGCTTGACCGGCGCGTCCTGGGACGGGTAGGGGCTCAGCATCGTGTAGTCGGTGCCGGAGACCTTGGCCTTGAGCGCGTCGAGCTGCCCGGCGGCGAGGCCGGGGCGGTAGGTGATCCAGACGGCGCCGTGCTCCAGGGAGTGCACGGCGTTCTCGTTCTGCAGCGGCGTGTCGTAGACGCGGCCGTCGCAGTTCTGCCACATGGGGTTGTGGTCGCCGCCCATCGGCGGGGCGTCGTCGTACTTGACGGCGCCGGTGGTGTGGTCGCGGCCGAGGTCGTCCTTGGACACCACGCCCGCGATGGACGAGTCCGCGGACGACGACCTGGTCTGCATGAACGTGAAGCCGATCGCGACCACCGCCACCAGGCCGATGACGGTGAAGAAGGCGATGCCGCCCCACGGGATCTCGCGCTGCGTCAGCGCGTTCTTCTTGCGGGCGTTCTGGTTGCGTGCGTTCTTGACACGGGCGCTCTTGGACATGGGAGCGGTCCTCTCAGGGGTGCTGTGGATCCGTACGGGGATGCGGGGCAGCGCCGCATCGCGACGGCGATACGGCGGTGCGTGCGGCCTTACGGCCGGCTCATCACAGCCGGAGCACCTGGAGGACGGGTGGGAACAGGGCGGACGGCGCCGTACCGGGCGGCGGCGCGAGGGACCAGCCGTTCCGCGCGGGCAGGCGGGACAGCGGCCGGCGCAGCCCGACGGCGAGCGCGAGCAGCAGGAGGGTGAACAGGACGGCCACGCACAGGCAGAGGTCCAGCGGCAGCGCGGGCGCCTTGTCGGGCGCGCTGAGCGCCGCGGCGGCGTGGACGGCGTCGCCGGAGGCCGCCGCGGTGCCGACGGGCACGGTCACGGCGTGCTCGGTGCACACGCGGAGCGGCGGGCCGTGGCCGCCGAGCCCGTAGCTGAACACCAGCCCGGCCACGACGAACAGCGCCACGAGCAGCCCAGCCGTCCCGTGGCGACTCCGAGGGGCCGTACCGGACACCGTCACGCTCCTGAAATGCGCCTTCCGGGCTGTTCCAACGCCGGAGCCTACCCCCGGGTTCCCCGTCCCGGCCTGTCCGAGCCGCGAGATAGTGTCGGAGCGTGACCAGCAGGGCGGAATCGGGCGAGCCGGAGGGCCTTTTCGACGCGCCGGGGCGGGAGCCGTCCGGCCCCGCGGCCGCGACTGCGGCCGTGCCGCCCGCTCCCGCCGCGCCGGGCGCGGAGCAGCCGCTCGCGGTGCGGATGCGGCCCCGCGCCCTCGACGAGGTCGTCGGGCAGGGGCACCTGCTCGGCCCGGGCACCCCGATCCGGCAGCTCGTCGACCGGGACGTGCCGATGTCGCTCGTCCTGTGGGGCCCGCCGGGGACGGGCAAGACGACGCTCGCCACGGTCGTCAGCCAGGTCACGTCCCGCCGGTTCGTGGAGGTCTCCGCCGTCAGCGACGGGGTCAAGCGGGTCCGCGCCGAGATCGACCTGGCCCGCCGCGAACTCGGCATGACCGGCCGGCAGACGGTCCTGTTCGTCGACGAGGTGCACCGGTTCAACAAGGCCCAGCAGGACGCCCTGCTCCCCGCCGTGGAGAACCGGTGGGTGTCCTTCATCGGCGCCACCACCGAGAACCCGTTCTTCTCCGTCATCAGCCCGCTGCTGTCGCGATCGCTGCTGCTCACGCTGGAGCCGCTCGGCGACGACGACCTGCGCGAGGTGATCCGCCGGGCGCTCACCGAGGAGCGCGGCCTCGCCGGCGCGGTGACCCTCGACCCCGCCGCCGAGGACCACCTCGTCCGGCTCGCCGGCGGCGACGCCCGCCGCACCCTGACCTACCTGGAGGCCGCGTCCCTCGTCGTCGACGAGGGCGGCGCCATCGACGCGGACGTGCTGGAGCGGGCCGTCGACCGGGCCGCCGTCCGCTACGACCGCGAGGGCGACCAGCACTACGACGTCATCAGCGCGTTCATCAAGAGCATCCGCGGCAGCGACGTCGACGCGGCGCTGCACTACCTCGCCCGCATGATCGAGGCCGGGGAGGACGCGCGGTTCATCGCCCGGCGGCTCATCGTGCACGCCAGCGAGGACGTCGGGATGGCCGATCCGACCGCGCTGCAGACCGCGGTCGCCGCCGCGCAGGCGGTGGAGTTCGTCGGCCTGCCCGAGGCCCGCATCAACCTCGCCCAGGCGGTGATCCACCTGTCCCTGGCGCCCAAGTCCAACGCGGTGATCACGGCGGTGGACGGGGCGCTCGGCGACGTCCGCAAGGGCCTCGCCGGGCCCGTCCCCAGGCACCTGCGCGACGGGCACTCCAAGGGCTCCTCGAAGCTCGGGCACGGAAAGGGCTACAAGTACGCGCACGACCACCCCGGCGGGGTGGTCCGGCAGCAGTACGCGCCCGACTCCGTGGACGGACGGGAGTACTATCGCCCGACCAGGCACGGCGCCGAGTCGCGCTTCACCGAGGTGCTCGCGCGGATCCGCTCGGTGCTGCGCGGCACCGGGGACCGGCACTGATCGTTCCCGCGGGTCCGGTGATACCGCCACAAGGCCGTGCCGACCGGTAAGGTCTGTCACGCCGTTACCGGCCCGAACCGAATTCGCACGAACGGAAAGCCCGATGCTCACTGGTGGACAGCTGGCAGGTCTCATCGTGGCCGTGTTCTGGGCGGTGCTCGTCGCGTTCGTCGCGCTGACCCTGCTGAAGCTCTCCCGGCTCCTCGGCGAGGCCGGCGACGTCGTCCGCGAGCTCGGCGACCAGGCCGGCCCGCTGATGGACGACATGGCCCGGACGGTCAAGCGCGCCAACGAGCAGCTCGGCCGCACCGACGCCATCACCAAGCAGGTCGCCGGCGTCACCCAGAACGTCTCCGCCGTCACCACCGTCATGACGTCCGTGGTGGGCGGGCCGCTGGTGAAGGCCGCGGCCTTCTCCTACGGCGTCCGCAAGGCCCTGAAGAACGGCGACGGCGACGGGCGCGCCGCGTCCGGCCGGCCGCAGCTTCAGGCCCGCTCCACGGGGAAGGGACGCCGATGAGGCGGCTGTTCTGGCTCTCCGTCGGCGCCGGTGCCGGCGTCTACGCCACCCACCGCGTCAAGCGGCGCGTCGAGCGGGTCGCGCGGAGCCTGTCCCCCGAGGGGGTCGCGATGCGCGCGGTGGCGACCGGCAAGGGCACCGGCGAGCGGTTGAGGCATTTCGCCGCCGACGTCCGTACCGAGATGCGGGCCCGCGAGGAGGAGCTGCGCGAGGCCGTCCGCATGGACCAGGCTCCGCCGGACGCCGAGGTCCCCGGGCTGCGGGGCGCCCCGCCCCGCCGGGTGCTGAAGGCGCGATACACGATCATCGACGACGACAAGGATGGCCACTGATCATGGAGTCGGCAGAGGTCGCACGCCGCTTCCTCAGGTTCTTCGAGGAGCGCGGGCACACGGTGGTGCCCTCGGCCAGCCTGGTCGCCGAGGACCCGACCCTGCTGCTGGTGAACGCCGGCATGGTCCCGTTCAAGCCGTACTTCCTCGGCCAGCGCACCCCGCCGTCGGTGCGGATGACCAGCGCGCAGAAGTGCGTGCGGACGCCCGACATCGAGGAGGTCGGCAAGACCACCCGGCACGCCACGTTCTTCCAGATGCTGGGGAACTTCTCGATCGGCGACTACTTCAAGGAGCAGGCGATCCCGTTCGCCTGGGAGCTGCTGACCCGCTCCCGCGAGGACGGCGGCTTCGGGTTCCCCGAAGAGAAGCTGTGGGTCACCGTCTTCCAGGACGACGACGAGGCGCGGGGCATCTGGCACGACAAGGTCGGCGTCCCCCTCGAGCGCATCCAGCGGCGCGGCATGGAGGACAACTTCTGGTCGATGGGCGTCCCCGGCCCGTGCGGGCCCTGCTCGGAGATCTACTACGACCGCGGCCCCGAGTACGGCCGCGAGGGCGGCCCCGTCGCCGACGAGGACCGCTACCTCGAGGTCTGGAACCTCGTCTTCATGCAGTACGAGCGGGGCCCGGGGGAGAGCAAGACCGACTTCCCGATCCTCGGCGACCTGCCCGCCAAGAACATCGACACCGGCATGGGCCTGGAGCGCATGGCGGCGATCCTGCAGGGCGTCGACAACATCTACGAGACCGACACGCTGTGGCGGGTCCTCGACCGCGCCGCGGAGCTGACCGGCGCCAAGTACGGCCGCGAGCACCGCGCCGACGTGTCGCTGCGCGTCGTCGCCGACCACGTCCGCAGCGGCACGATGATGGTCGCCGACGGCATCCGCCCCGGCAACGAGGGCCGCGGCTACGTGCTGCGCCGCATCCTGCGCCGCTCCATCCGCAACCTGCGGCTGCTCGGCGGGCAGGACGCCGGGCTCATGCACGAGCTGACCGCCGTCGCGATCGGCGCGATGGGCGAGCAGTACCCGGAGCTGGTGCGCACCGCCGCCAACATCCACACCGTCATCGACGCCGAGGAGGACTCCTTCCTCCAGACGCTCCGCACCGGCACCGCCATCTTCGACACGGCGGTCGAGGAGACCAAGCGGTCCGGCGGCGCGACGCTGGCGGGCGCGCAGGCGTTCAAGCTCCACGACACCTACGGCTTCCCGATCGACCTCACCCTGGAGATGGCGTCCGAGCAGGGCCTCCAGGTCGACGAGGACGGCTTCCGCCGGCTCATGCAGGAGCAGCGGGACCGAGCGAAGAAGGACGCCCGCGACAAGAAGACCGGCAACCTCGACGTCTCCGTGCTGGACGAGCTGCTCACCGGCGCCGGCGGCAGGGTCGACTTCACCGGCTACGGCAGCCTCGCCGGGGACGCCCGCCTCGTCGGGCTGCTGGTGGGCGGCGCGAACGCGCCCGCCGCCGGCGAGGGCACCGAGGTGGAGGTCGTCCTCGACCGCACCCCGTTCTACGCCGAGGGCGGCGGCCAGCTCGCCGACCACGGCCTGATCCGGCTCGGCAACGGCGCCGTCATCGAGGTGACGGACGTCCAGTCGCCCCTCGCCGGGCTCATCGTGCACCGCGGGCGGGTCCGCACCGGCGAGGCGCAGGCCGGCGACACCGCCTACGCCGAGGTCGACGTGGAGCGGCGCCGCGCGATCTCCCGCTCGCACACCGCGACCCACCTGGTGCACGCCGGGTTCCGCCGCGCGCTCGGCGAGTCCGCGGCGCAGGCCGGCTCGGAGAACTCGCCCGGCCGGTTCCGGTTCGACTTCACCGCCTCCGGCGCCGTCCCGCCGAGCGTGCTGCGCGACGTCGAGGACGAGGTCAACGAGGTGCTGGTCGGCGACCTGGACGTCCGGGCGTTCCACACCTCGATCGACGAGGCCCGCGCGATGGGCGCGCTCGCGCTGTTCGGCGAGAAGTACGGCGACGAGGTCCGCGTGGTCGAGGTCGGCGACTACTCCCGCGAGCTGTGCGGCGGCACCCACGTCGCGCGCTCCGGGCAGCTCGGCCTGGTCAAGGTGCTGGGCGAGTCGTCGATCGGCGCCGGTGTCCGCCGCGTCGAGGCCCTCGTCGGCATCGACGCGTTTCGGTTCCTGGCCCGCGAGAGCGTGCTCGTCGCGCAGCTCGCCGAGCAGATGAAGGCGCGCAAGGAGGAGCTGCCCGAGCGGATCTCCGGCGTCGTCGCCCGGCTGCGGGACGCCGAGAAGGAGCTGGAGAAGCTCCGCTCCCAGCAGGTCCTCGCGATCGCCGGGTCGCTCGCCGGCGCGGCGGCGGACGTCAACGGCATCGCGTTCGTCGGGCATCGCGCCCCGGACGGCACCGGCGCCGACGACCTGCGCAAGCTCGCCGTCGACGTGCGGGGCCGGCTGACGGCCCGGCCCGCGGTCGTGATGGTCGCGGGCGTCCCGAAGGACCGCCCGGTCGTGGTCGTCGCCGTCACCGAGGGGGCGCGCGAGCGCGGCCTCAAGGCGGGCGCGCTGGTCGGCCTCGCCGCCAAGGCCCTCGGCGGGGGCGGCGGCGGCAAGGACGACCTGGCGCAGGGCGGCGGCGCGAACCCGGCCGCCGTCGGCGACGCGCTCGCCGCGGTCGAACGAGCAGTAGGGGCCGCGTGAGCCCGGCATCACGGGGCATGACGCGACCGGAGCCGGCGCCATGAGACAGGGCGTGCGGCTCGGGGTCGATGTGGGGAGCGTGCGGGTGGGGGTCGCCAAGTGCGACCCCGGGGGAATCCTCGCCTCTCCGCTGGAGACCGTGAAGAGCGGGAAGGGCGACGTCGACCGGCTCGTGGCGCTCGCCGCCGAGTACGAGGCGATCGAGGTCGTCGTCGGCCTGCCGACGTCGCTGTCGGGCCGGGAGGGCCCGGCCGCCGCGTCGGCGCGCAGGTTCGCGTCGCGGCTCGCCGACCGGCTCCCCCCGGAGACGGTCCGGCTGCACGACGAGCGGCTCACCACCGTGACCGCCGAGAGCGGCCTGCGGGCCGGCGGCGTGCACGGCCAGGCGCGCCGCAAGGTCGTCGACCAGGCCGCCGCCGCGGTGCTGCTCCAGGCCGCGCTCGACGCGGAACGGTTGACGGGCAACCCCCCAGGGGAGATCGTCCGGGGGAGCTCATGAACGACTTGGACCTGTTCGAAGACCCGTACCGCGATCCGTACCGGGAGGGCCGGCCGCCTCAGCAGCGCGGCAGGCGCGACCAGCGGCGCGTCCGCAAGCGGCAGAAGCGGCGCCGCCGCAACGGCCGTGCCGCGGCCCTGTTCGCGATGGCGTTCCTGGTGGCGGTGTTCGGCACCGGCGGCGTCCTCGGGTACGCGTGGCTGGACAACAAGCAGCACCCGCCGGACTACGACGGCCAGGGCGCCGGCAAGGTCACGGTCCAGATCAAAGAGGGCGCCAGCGGCTCGCTGATCGGCGCGACGCTGGAGGAGCACCGCGTGGTCAAGAGCGCCCGCGCGTTCGTGAAGGTGTACACCAAGGAGAAGCGGGCCTCCAGCATCCAGCCGGGCTTCTACCAGATGCGGCTGAAGATGTCGTCGGCCGCGGCGATGTCGCTCCTGCTGAACCCGAAGTCGCGGGCCGGGAACCAGATCACGATCCCGGAGGGCAAGCGGGCCGTCGAGACCTACGAGCTGCTGGCGAAGAAGACCGGCATCCCGGTCAAGGACTTCCAGCGGGCCGCGAAGAAGGGCAAGGAGCTCGGGCTCCCGTCGTACGCGAAGGGCAAGGTGGAGGGCTACCTGTTCCCGGGCCGCTACGACCTCGACCCGAACGGCTCGGCCGAGGGGATCCTCAAGCAGATGATCGCGCGCTTCAACGAGGAGGCGAGCAGCAGCGACCTCGTCGCCAAGGCCCGCGAGGCGAAGATGAACCCGGCGACGGTGATCACGCTCGCCAGCCTCGTCCAGGCCGAGGGCGGCAAGCCCAGCGACCTGCCCAAGATCGCCCAGGTGATCTACAACCGGGTGGAGAAGGGCATGAAGCTGCAGTTCGACACCACGGTGCTGTACGCGCTGAACGAGCGGCGGCTGACGGTCACCGAGAAGGACCTGCTGACCCCGTCGCCCTACAACACCTACCTGCACGCGGGCCTGCCGCCCGGCCCGATCTCCAACCCCGGGCCGGCGGCGATCGAGGCGGCGCTGAACCCCGAGGAGGGGACGTGGCTGTTCTTCATCGCCACCGACCCGACCAACAAGATCACCAAGTTCGCCACCACGGAGGCGCAGCGGGTGAAGATCGAGGAGGAGTTCCGGGAGTGGCAGCGCAAGCACCCGGGGCAGTGACCCGCGCCGCGGTGCTGGGGTCGCCGGTCGCGCACTCGCTGTCGCCGGCGCTGCACCGCGCGGCGTACGCGGCGATGGGCCTGGACGGCTGGTCCTACGAGGCGGTCGAGTGCGGCGAGGACGGCCTCGCCGCACTGCTGGACGGCCTCGGCCCCGAATGGGCGGGCCTGTCGCTGACCATGCCGCTCAAGCGGGTCGCCCTCGACCTCGCCGACACGGTGTCCGACCTCGCGGCGCGGGTCGGCGGCGCGAACACGCTCGTCCTGCGGGACGGTCGGCGGCACGCCGACAACACCGACGTGCACGGCATCGAGACCGCGCTGGCCGAGGCGGGCGTGAAGGCCCCGCCGTCGGCGCTGGTGCTGGGCGGCGGCGCGACCGCGGCGTCCGCGCTGGCCGCGCTCGCCCGGCTCGGCACGGCGGAGGCGGTGCTCGCCGCGCGGACCCCCGAGCGCGCCGCCGGCGCCGCCGCGGTGGGGGAGCGGTCCGGCCTCGCGGTCCGGGTCGTGCCGCTGGACCGGGTCGCCGCGCACCTGCCGGCCGACCTGGTGGTGTCGACGCTGCCGGGGCGCGCCGCCGACGCGCTCGCCGAGCCGGTCGCCGGGTCGTGCGCGGCGCTGTTCGACGTGGTGTACGCGCCGTGGCCCACGGCGCTGGCGGCGGCGGTGGAGCGGGCCGGCGGGACGGTCGTGGGCGGCTTCGCGATGCTGCTGCACCAGGCCGTCCGGCAGGTGGAGCTGATGACGGGCCGCGCGGACGTCCCGGTGGCGGCGATGCGCGCCGCCGGGGAGGCCGAGCTGGCCCGCCGCGCCTGACGCCACCGCCGCGCCCGACACACCGGTCACGGCGGTGCGGGCGGCGGGCCGCGCGGGGTGCGGCGCCGCTTCACCGACTCGTCGACGCCGGTGAGGATGACCGGCAGGATCACGCTCAGCCAGAAGTCCTTCCAGGCCCACAGGCCCGCGGCGACGCCGAGCGCGCTGGCCGCGCACACGAGGCTCAGCAGGAACGCCGCCCAGTGCCGCCGGGCGAGGCCCACCGGGTCGACGAGCCGGCGCCGCGGCAGCAGCTCGGCCAGCGCCCGCTCCCGCGCGTGCGACCGCTTCACGACGGTCGCGTCCGGCAGCCAGTGCAGGACGTCGGCGGCCCCCGCGAGCGGGACGCGGCGCAGCGCGATCAGCGTCTCCAGCCGCCACCACAGCGTCCACAGCGACGTGCGCCCGCCGCCCGGCCGGCCGTTCCAGCGCGGGTCGGCGAACTCGCTGCGCGTGAGCGTCCGGAACGCCCGCGCGACGACGGGCCCGTGCGGGCCCCGCGGGTCCTTCAGCAGCGCGGTCAGCGCGATGGGCAGCCCGTAGTGCCACAGGGCCAGCCGCCAGACCGGTTCGGGGTCCGCGCCGGGCTCGGCGGCGCCGGCGCCGTGCGGGGAGACGTCGTAGGTCTCGATCCAGGTGTGGTCGTCCTCGGGGTCGAGGTGCTCCAGCAGCCAGTCGTAGGCGTCCAGCAGCCGCTCGGTCCGCAGCTCCGGGCGCGCCTCGGCCAGGGTCACCAGCGCGAACGCGGTGTGGGTGACGGTGGGCGGGGACTCGGGGGTCGGGCCCCAGCCGGGGCGGTGCGCGGTCCGGTCGGCGGTCAGCCACTCCACGCCCCGGTCGACCGCCGGGTCGTAGGGGTTGAGCTGGCTGAGCGCGCGCAGCGCCAGGCAGGTCAGCCACACCCGCGACGGGCAGCCGCCCAGCGAGCCCCAGCCGCCGTCGGGGTTCTGGTTGCGCAGCAGCCACCGGTAGGCGCGCCGGGTGTCGGGGGCGTCCTCGCGCAGGTCGCAGCGGGCGCGGGCGAGGAACCGGGCGATCCAGCCGGTCGCCTCCACCACCGGCATGCCGAGGCTGGTCTTGGTGGCCCACCCGCCGTCGCGCAGCGCGTCGCCGGAGCGGGTCTGCCGGGCGGCGAGGAAGGCCAGCCCGGCGTCGAAGTGCTCGAAGGGGCGGCCCGCCTCGGTGAACGCCAGCAGCCCGAGCGCCGTCGCGGTGGTGCCGGGCTCGGGCCGCGCCAGCTCGTGGTACCAGCCGCCGCCGGAGCCGAGCGCGGGCGCGTAGGTGTCGCGCAGGACGTCGAGCGACTCGTTCAGCCGGGTCTCGAGGACGGCCATGTCGATGGCGGGGACGTCGGCGCGGGGTGCCGGCCGGAAAGGCGGAGGTGTCTGGTTCACTCTGGTTCGATGTAGTTTGTTGTTCTTTTTCCTTTTTGTTCCCGTGAGGGCAGACTTTGTACCCCGCGGGTGCCATGTATGTAGCCGCGGCCGCACAGATCGCCGGGGCCGGCCGGCGGGCACGCTGGAGGGGAGCGATGCCCCCGTCCCCCTGGCGCTGGAGGAGGCTTGGCCGAGCCGACGGCGTGGCGCGAGCCGGGTCACGACTGCGTCCTGTGCCCGCCCCTGCGGTTCCGCTTCAACGGCATGGCCGGCCTGCCGGGCGAGACCGGCGTGATCGCCCGCGACCGCGACTTCCTGCTCATCCCGGACGTGGCTCCCCTCGTCGAGGGCCACGTCCTGCTGGTGACCCGCGACCACCACGCCTGCGCGGGGGAGTTCGGCCCGCGGATGTGGGCGCGGGCGCTGCGGTGGCGCGACCGCGTCGCCGGGCTGTACCGCGCCGCCTACGGGAGCGGTGAGCTGCTGCTGTTCGAGCACGGGCCCGCGACCCCGCAGGGCGGCGGCGCGTGCATCGACCACGCGCACTGGCACCTGCTGCCGGGCACGCCCGGCGTCCGCGCCGTGGTCGAGGGGTGGGGACGCCCCGGGACGCCCGCCGGCCGCGCCGCCCTGCGGGACCGCCTCCGCGCCGGCCGCTCCTACCTGCTGATCGAAGAGGCCGGCGCCATGACCG
The DNA here is from genome assembly GCF_013364275.1 of Actinomadura sp. NAK00032. Lineage (NCBI taxonomy): Bacteria > Bacillati > Actinomycetota > Actinomycetes > Streptosporangiales > Thermomonosporaceae > Actinomadura > Actinomadura sp. NAK00032. The sequence goes on from NZ_CP054932.1 coordinate 4,079,781, forward strand.
TCCACCCGGGGGACGGCGCCGAGAGCCAGCTCCTGCGACGGGCCGCGGCGGTCGCCCTCACGGCCGCCGGGGCGGGTGAGGCATGGCGCTGGCAGGAGACGTTCGGCCTCCCCGCGAGCAGGCGGCGCTTCCTACGCACTCTCACCGCGCTGCGCGCCGCCCGCGCGGGGCTCCCGCCGGGCGATGGTCAGCCGTCCGAGAGCCACCAGTAGAGCTCGCACGCGGCCAGCCGGTCACCGAAACCCGCGCGCTCCACACCGTCCCCGTAGCCGGTCGGGTACTCCATCAGCAGCCGCCCCCGTTGGTAGGCGAGCACCCGCTCCAGGGACGTCGGGCCGAACCGCAGCAGCCACAGCGGGCGGCCCGGCACGGCGCCGTCCAGCACCGGCAGCAGCCCGCGCGGCGCCTCCCCGCCGGCCGGCGGCGGCCGCCCGAGCAGGCGCGCCAGCGTGTGCGCCTCGGAGAAGACCAGGCCGGCGCGGGCCAGCGCCGGCAGCACGTCCGCCGCCGGCAGGCGCGCGTCGATGTCGTGCGGGACGAGGTCGAAGGCGACCCGCGTCCCCGCAGCGGCCGCGATGCGCGCCGCCTCCTCCAGCGCCGCCCGCGACACCGGGGACAGCACCGAGTACCCGTCGAGGGCCAGCACGTCCGCGTCCGCGATCGCGGGGGCCGCCGCCGCGACCTCCGCCGCGGTGAGGCGGCGGCCGGGCGGCTCGTCCTGGACGACCAGCAGCCGCACCCCCGGCCCGGCGCCGCGCGGGCGGTCGCGCAGCATCACCGACACGCCGTTCGGCGCGCCCTCCTCGACCGCGAGGTGGTCGGCCGCGCCGATGCGCCGCAGCTCCCGCCGGATGACCGGGGTGTACGCGTCGTCCCCGACCTTCGCCAGCACCCCCACCCGGCGGAAGCGGCGGGCCGCGCACCGGGCCAGGTTGACCGCCGTCCCCGCGACCACCGCGCGCGCCGGGGCGTAGCACAGCCGGTCGGCCCGCAGGTCGGCGAACCGCGCGTCCGGCAGCGACGCGCGGACCTCGATCCCCGCGTCGCCGATCACGAGCAGCCCGAACCGGCGCTCGGCCGCGCCGTCCAGGCCCGGCCACTCGGCGGGCGAACGCGGCGGCACCACGCCGCCGTCAGCGGGCCGCCGCCAGGAACGCCCGCATCACCGGGCGCAGGCTCGGGATGAGGTCGTACCCGCCGATCTCCGCCAGGGGCACCCAGGCGCAGCCGTCCAGGTGGTCGCCCGCGTCCTGGTTGCCGAGGGTCGCGTCCAGCGTCACCGGCCGGCAGCGGCGCGCCGCCGCGACGACCCGCACCCGCGCGCCGCGCGGCCCGCCGCGGTCGGGCATGAACCACTGCCACAGATGGAACGGCGGCCCCGGGTCGATCTTGAGGCCGACCTCCTCCCAGACCTCGCGCCGGATGTGGTCGTCGAGATCGAGGTCGGCGGCCACCTCCAGGCGCCCGCCGGGCACCTCCCAGCGGCCCGGCTGGAACGGGTCGGACGCGGACTTGCGGACCAGCAGCAGCCGCCCGCCGGACACGATGAACGCCTTCTGCGCGAACTGCAGCGCGACCGGCGCCAGCGCGGCGAGGGGGCCGGCGGAGCCGGCGTCGACCGGGGGCATCGCGGGAACAACCTCCCTGGTGCCGGCCCCACGGGGCCGTCTCCGCTCCACCGTAACAACGACCGCCCCGCGCGCCGAGACGCCCGCCGGGCCACAACACCCTCACCTCCCCGCCCGTCCCCACCGCCCGGAGCCGCGCGCGGAACCCGCGCCCGCGGCGGGGATCCGCCGGGGAATGGCGGGCGCCTCGGTGCTGTTGTGGAGGGTGGCGTACCTCACCGAGGCGTACTCGCCGAGGGGGTCCGAACCCGCCGGGGCGGCGGAGGCGGAAACGCCGCCGGGAGCGGGCACGGCTTGCTCCGGGCGGCCCCCGGAGGTGGTATTCTTGGTGGTCGACCGGCCCAGTGCGCGCGATCCGAGTGATGGCGCGCGCCGGGCGCTCAAGCGGAGGCCACCTCCCACCTGACCGGCCGAGGCCGCGGACCGTGCTCGCCGCCCACCTGGGCGGCTTCGCCGGAGCCCGCGGTATCCGTCTGGGACACCCCAGACCCCAAGGCCGGTGGGTCCTCGGTCCGGCGAACGGGCACCGCGTGCCCGTCGCGCCGTCGTCCCTGGACGGTTCGTCCTGCCAGGGAGACCGAAGGTGGCCCCGTGCGTGAGTCGTGCGGGGCTTTTCTCGTGGAAGCCTCGGGGTACGACCGGTCCAACGAACTTGAGAACGGCCCCAAGGAGGTCCCATCAGCGCCGAACCGCGTATCAACGACCGCATTCGCGTGCCCGAGGTCCGGCTCGTCGGCCCGAACGGCGAACAGGTGGGCATCGTGCCCATCGCCAAGGCCCTTGAACTCGCGCGTGAGTCGGACCTCGACCTCGTCGAGGTGGCGCCCACCGCGCGTCCGCCCGTCGCGAAGCTCATGGACTACGGCAAGTTCAAGTACGAGTCCGCGATGAAGGCGCGTGAGGCGCGGAAGAACCAGGCGCACACGGTCATCAAGGAGATCAAGCTCCGCCCGAAGATCGACCCGCACGACTACGAGACCAAGAAGGGTCACGTGGTGCGGTTCCTGAAGGCCGGGGACAAGGTGAAGGTCACGATCATGTTCCGTGGTCGTGAGCAGTCCCGCCCCGAGCTCGGGTACCGGCTCCTGCAGCGGCTCGCCGACGACGTCGAGGAACTCGGCTTCGTCGAGTCGCGGCCCAAGCAGGACGGCCGGAATATGATCATGGTGATCGGTCCGCACAAGAAGAAGGCGGCCCGCGGGCAGGAGACCGAGACCGCCTGACGGCCGCCCGGGACCGGCCTCGCGGCGGCCCCGACACCGCGACCTCGCGGCTGAGCGGGGTCGCGGCGCACGTACATTGAAGCCTGACCCGGCGCCCCACGGAGCCCCGTGCGGTGCGCCGATCAGGCGCGCCCCCGTGCGGGAGCACGGGGGCCGGGAAAGAGGGAGACGACGGCGACCATGCCGAAGACGAAGACCCACAGCGGTGCCAAGAAGCGCTTCAAGCTGACCGGCTCCGGCAAGGTGATGCGCCGCCGCGCCAACAAGAACCACCTGCTCGAGCACAAGCCCACCAAGCGGACGCGCCGCCTGTCCGGCCCGGCCGTGGTGGCCGACGCCGACGCCAAGAACATCAAGAAGCTGCTGCGCAAGTAGCACTCGACCAGGAACATCAGCGACCGGCCGAGGCCGAACACGGCCCGGCCCCCCACGAAGGAGTCAGCACGTGGCACGCGTGAAGCGGGGAGTCAACGCCGCCAAGAAGCGTCGGGTCGTCCTGGAGCGGTCGAGCGGCTACCGCGGTCAGCGTTCGCGCCTGTACCGCAAGGCCAAGGAGCAGCAGCTCCACTCGATGACCTACGCGTTCCGGGACCGCAAGGACCGCAAGGGCCAGTTCCGCCGGCTGTGGATCCAGCGGATCAACGCCGCGGCCCGCGCCAACGGCATCACCTACAACCGGTTCATCCAGGGCCTGAAGGCCGCGGAGGTCGAGGTCGACCGCCGCATGCTCGCCGAGCTGGCCGTCAACGACGCCGCGGCGTTCGCCGCGCTCGTCCAGGTCGCCAAGGACGCCCTCCCCACCGAGGGTTCGGAGGCGGCCTGAGCCGGGCGACCGGCATACGGGCGAGTACGGCGACATGGCGGGCCGCGAGCTGACCTCCCTCCGATCACCACGGGTGAAGTCCGCTCGGCGGCTCGCCAAGCGAGCCTTCCGGCGCCGCGAGAACCGGTTCCTCGCCGAGGGGCCGCAGGCGGTCCGGGAGGCGCTGCAGATCCCCGGCGGCCTCGCCGAGCTGTTCACCACCGCCGAGGCGGAGGCCCGCCATCCCGAGCTGGTCGCGGCCGCCGAGCGCGCGGGCGCGCCGGTGCTGCGGGTCAGCGGCGAGGTCATGGCGGAACTGGCGCAGACCGTCACCCCGCAGGGGCTGCTGGCGGTCTGCGAGTTCGTCGACGTCCCGCTCGACAAGGCACTGCGGGCCGGGCCCCGGCTGGTGACCGTCCTCGCGCACGTCCGCGACCCCGGCAACGCGGGCACGGTCCTGCGCACCGCCGACGCGGCCGGGTCGGAGGCGGTCGTGTTCACCGACGCGTCCGTCGACCCCTACAACGGCAAGTGCGTGCGGGCCTCGGCGGGCAGCCTGTTCCACCTGCCGGTCGTCACCGGCCCGCGGTTCGACACGCTGATCCCCGAGCTGAAGGGCGCGGGGCTCACCGTCCTCGCCGCCGACGGCGCGGGCGAGCGCACCCTCGACGACGCGATCGACGCGGGGCTGCTCGCGCGCCCCACGGCATGGGTGTTCGGGAACGAGGCCTGGGGCCTGCCCGACGAGATACTCCGGCACGTGGACGAGGTCGTGCGCGTGCCCATCTACGGCCGCGCCGAGAGCCTGAACCTGGCGACGGCCGCAGCCGTATGCCTCTACGCCTCGGCGCGCGCCCAGCGCGACATGTGACCCCGCCGCGCCGTCCCGGCCCGTACGAGCGGGAGGTCGCGGCGGTTCACTGCATTCTGTGATCGGATGGCCGCAAGCGGTCGCGTTCGGCGCCGCTCCCCGGCCGGTGAGCTGGGAGGATGGACCGCGCACGCGCGGCGGGCGGGGGGCCCGCCGCGGCCGTGCGGCTCGTCCGCAGGTAGGAGGCGGGGTGGGGACCGGCGGGGGATTACGCCGTCCCGGCCCCGTGCCTACCGTGTTGATCAGTGCGTTGACCAGGGCGTTGACCAGGGGCGGCGAGGACGCCGTGCAGAGTGGGGGCGAACGTGATGACCGAGGAGACCAGGCCCGCCGGGCGGGCGGGCCGGCGCGCGCCGGAGGTGCGGTGCCGGGCCGGCGCGGTCGCGGGCCGCGCCCCGGGCGGGACGCCCGCCCGCGCGGCCGGCTCCGTCGCCGGCTCCGCGGACGCCGGGCTGCGGATCGAGGTCGCCCGGGTCCGCGGCGACACGGCCGTCGTGACGGTGGCCGGGGAGATCGACCTGCGCACCGCGGGGGCGCTGCGCGACGGGCTCGTCGAGCTGCACGGCCGGCTGCGCGGCACGGGCCCGCGCCGGCTGGTGGCCGACTTCAGCGCCGTCCCGTTCTGCGACGCGGCCGGGCTCGGCGCGCTGGTCGCCGCGCACAACCAGATCGCGGCGGACGGCGGCGAGATCGCGCTGACCGGGGTCCGGCCCGCCCAGCTGCGGCTGCTGCGCATCACCGGGCTGCACCGGCTGTTCGCGATCAGTGCCGGGGGCGACGTCGCGTGCGCCGGCTACGGCCCGTCGGCGGGGTCGCGCTGAGATCCGGCCGGGTTTCGGTCAGGGGCCCGGGTCAGGAACCCGCCCCGCCCGTTGCGCGCGGGGCGCCGATCGGGGCTGGTGAGGCCGCCCTCCGGCAGGGCGGCACCCCGCCCGGAGGGCTACAGATGCCTTGCCGCGAGGCGGTTTCCGGGTCCCGCAAGATGGCCGACTCCGGCTAGAGTCTCTTTTCGACAGGCCGCGTTCTCAACGGTGTTCTGGAGGCCGCTGTGGGCGGAGAGGAGTCCCCTCTCGTGGCCGCGCGCGTGCCCGGGCGAGGGGACGCGGCGGGCACCGAGTGGGACGCCGCGGACGACCTGCCCGACGGGCTGCTGGTCGCCGGCCGGGACGCCCGCGTGCTGGTGTTCAACGCCGCCGCCGCGCGGATCACCGGGGTCCGCGCCGCGTCGGCCGTCGGCCGCGACTTCCGCGACGTCCTGCCGCTGCACGACGCCGAGGGGCGCGACTGGTGGAAGTGCCTGGCCCCCTACGACGGCCTGCGCACCCGCACCCGCCACCCCGAGCGCGTGCTGTTCCTGCCCGGCGGCACCGAGGTCCTGGTGACGGCCGCCTACCGGCGCGACGGGCGGGGCCGGGTGGAGCGGTTCACCGTCTCGCTGCGCGACGCCGTGCACCGCGCCCGCCAGGAGCGCGACCGCGCCGACCTCGTCTCCACCGTGGCGCACGAGCTGCGCTCCCCGCTGACCAGCGTGAAGGGCTTCACCGCGACGCTGCTGGCCAAGTGGCACCGGTTCAACGACGACCAGAAGCGCGTCATGCTGGAGACCGTCAACGCCGACGCCGACCGCGTCACCCGGCTGATCACCGAGCTGCTGGACGTGTCCCGCATCGAGGCGGGCCGGCTGGAGATGCGCCGCCAGGTCGTCGACCTGCCCGAGGAGGTCCGCAAGGTCATCGCGGGCCGGGTCGCGGCCGGCGACTCCGAGGACCGGTTCCGGTTCGAGGCGCGCGGCGGGCTGCCCGAGATGTGGCTCGATCCCGACAAGATGGATCAAATCCTCGGCAATCTCGTGGAAAACGCGGTGCGGCACGGAGCGGGTACCGTCACAATCGTGGTGGAGCCGGACGCGCATGGGGAGGGAGCCGCCGTGTCGGTACGCGACGAGGGCGAGGGCATCCCGCCCGAGGCCGCCCAGCGCGTCTTCCGGCAGTTCTGGCGCGGCCCCGGCGGCAACCGCCGCGGCGGCACCGGCCTCGGGCTCTACATCGTCAAGGGCCTGGTCGAGGCGCACGGCGGCGTGATCACCGTGCGGCGGGCGCCCGGCGGCGGCGCCGAGTTCCGATTTACCGTGCCCGCAGGGGCCCCCGACTACGCCGGCTGAGCGGCGCGCCGCCACGGCACGCCGCCACCGCGCGGCACCGGGCCCCCGGCCGGGCCAGCGCGTCACGCGCACGCTTTCCGGATCCCCACCGCCCGCGCACTAGACTGCGGGCGTCCCACGCCGACCGGAGTCGATCACACCACCATGTCTGCACCCAACAAGTCCTATGACCCCGTCGAGGTGTCCGCGCTGCAGCCCGAGGAGCTGGAGCGGGCCCGCACGGAGGCGCTCGCGGCCATCGCCGCGGCCGCCGACCTCGACGCGCTGAAGCAGGTCCGCCTGGCGCACGCCGGCGACCGTTCCCCGCTGGCCCTCGCCAACCGCGAGATCGGCGCGCTGCCGCCCGCCGCCCGCGCCGACGCCGGCAAGCGCATCGGCGCCGCCCGCGGCGCGGTGTCCAAGGCGCTGAAGGAGCGCCAGGCGGAGCTGGAGGAGGAGCGCGACCAGCGCGTCCTCGTCGAGGAGACCGTCGATGTCACCCTCCCGTGGGACCGGGCCCCGCGCGGCGCCCGCCACCCGCTGACCACCATGCAGGAGCGGATGGCCGACGTCTTCGTCTCCATGGGCTTCGAGGTCTCCGAAGGCCCCGAGGTCGAGGCGGAGTGGTACAACTTCGACGCGCTCAACTTCCTGCCCGACCACCCGGCCCGCACCATGCAGGACACGTTCTTCGTGGAGTCGGAGGGGTCCGGCCTGGTGATGCGCACGCACACCTCGCCGATGCAGATCCGGTCGCTGCTGTCCCGGGAGCTGCCGGTGTACGTGGTCGCGCCCGGCCGCACGTTCCGCACCGACGAGCTGGACGCCACCCACAGCCCCGTCTTCCACCAGCTGGAGGGGCTCGCGGTCGACGAGGGCCTGACGATGGCCGACCTGCGCGGCGGCATCGACGCGTTCGTCACCGGGATGTTCGGCGCGGGGCTGAAGACCCGGTTCCGGCCGTCGTACTTCCCGTTCACCGAGCCGTCCGCCGAGGTGGACATGCAGTGCTTCGTGTGCCGCGGCGCGTCCGCGGAGCCGGGCGGCGACCCGTGCCGGACGTGCGGCTCGGAGGGCTGGATCGAGCTGGGCGGCTGCGGCATGGTCAACCCGCGGGTGCTGGTGGCGTGCGGCGTCGACCCGGACCGCTACAGCGGCTGGGCGTTCGGGCTGGGCGTCGAGCGGACGCTGATGTTCCGGCACGGCGTGGAGGACATGTACGACATGGTGGAGGGTGACGTCCGGTTCACCCTCCCGTTCGGGACGGAGATCTGATGCGGGCCCCGCTTTCCTGGCTGCGCGAGTACGCCGAGCTGCCCGCCGGCGTCACGGGCCGCGCCCTCGCCGCCGAGCTGATCGCGGCGGGCCTGGAGGTCGAGACCGTCGAGCAGGCGGGCGCGGACATCACCGGCCCGCTCGTCGTCGGCGAGGTGCTGGCGATCGAGGAGCTGACCGGCTTCAAGAAGCCGATCCGCTACTGCCAGGTGGACGTCGGCGACGCCAACGGCACCGGTGAGCCGCAGAACATCGTGTGCGGCGCGACCAACTTCGCGGTCGGCGACCGCGTCGTGGTGATCCTGCCCGGCGGGGTGCTGCCCGGCGGGTTCGAGATCGGCGCCCGCAAGACCTACGGGCACCTGTCCGAGGGCATGATCTGCTCGGTCACCGAGCTCGGCATCGGCGACGACCACAGCGGCATCCTCGTCCTGCCGCCGGGCACGCCGGTCGGCGCGGACGCGGTCGAGCTGCTCGGGCTGCGCGACGACGTCCTCGACATCGCCGTCACGCCCGACCGCGGCTACGCCCTGTCGATCCGCGGCATCGCCCGCGAGGCGGCCACCGCCTACGGCGTTCCGTTCAAGGACCCGGCCGACGTGGAACTCCCCCCCAAGAACGGGGAAGCGTACCCGGCGAGCATCGGGGACGCGTCCGCGTGCGACCGGTTCGTGCTGCGGGAGGTGCGCGGGTTCGACCCGGACGCCGAGACCCCGATGTGGATGCAGGTCCGCCTGCACCGCGCCGGGATGCGGCCGGTGTCGCTCGCGGTCGACATCACCAACTACCTGATGCTGGAGCTGGGCCAGCCGCTGCACGCCTTCGACCGGAGCAAGCTCACCGGCCCGATCGTGGTGCGGCGCGCCGCCCCCGGCGAGAAGCTGGAGACGCTCGACCACGTCAAGCGCACCCTCGACCCCGACGACATCCTGATCACCGACGAGTCGGGGCCGATCTCGATGGCCGGCACGATGGGCGGGCTCGCCACCGAGATCGACGACCGGTCGTCCGACATGGTCATCGAGGCCGCGCACTTCGACGCGATGGGCACCGCCCGGATGAGCCGCCGGCACCGGCTGCACAGCGAGGCGTCGCACCGGTTCGAGCGCGGCGTCGACCGCGAGCTGCCGCTGTACGCCTCCTACCGGGCGGTCCGGCTGCTCGCCGAGCTCGGCGGCGCGGAGGTCGTGCCGGGGGTGACGCACGCGCAGGCCCCGGTCGAGCGGGTCGAGATCACGATGCCGGCCGGGCACCCCGACAAGGTCGCGGGCGTCTCCTACGGGCGGGACGCGGTCGTGCGCAGGCTGGAACAGGTCGGCTGCGCGGTGGCCGGCGAGGACGTCCTGGCGGTGGCGCCGCCGTCGTGGCGCCCCGACCTGACCGACCCCAACGACCTCGCCGAGGAGGTCATCCGCCTCGAAGGCTACGAGGACATCCCGGCGCGGGCGCCGCGCCCGGCGGCCGGCCAGGGCCTGACCCCGCACCAGCGGGTGCGCCGCCGCGTCGGCCGCGCCCTCGCCGGCGCGGGCTACGTGGAGGCGCTGGCCTTCCCGTTCATCGCCGACAAGGACCTGGACGGCCTCCAGCTCCCCGCCGACGACGCGCGGCGGCGCACGCTGCGGCTCGCCAACCCGATGTCGGAGCAGGAGCCGCTGCTGCGCACCACGCTGCTGCCGGGCCTGCTGAAGGCGCTGGCGCTCAACGTGGGGCGCGGCTTCGGCGACACCGCCCTGTTCGAGCTGGGCGTGGTGTTCCGGCCGCGCCCGGACGCCCCGGACCGCGCGCCCCGCCTCGCGGTCGACCGCGGCCCGACGGCCGCGGAGATCGCCGAGCTGGAGGCGGCGCTGCCCGACCAGCCGCACCGGGTGGCGGTCGTGCTGTCCGGCGACCGGGAGCCGGCCGGCTGGTGGGGCGAGGGGCGCCCGGCGCTGTGGGCGGACGCGATCGAGGCCGCCCGCACGGTGGCCCGCGAGGTCGGGACGGAGCTGACGGTCAAGGCCGACCGGCACGAGCCCTGGCACCCGGGCCGCTGCGCCGCGCTGTACGCGGGCGACACCCTCGTCGGGCACGCGGGCGAGCTGCACCCGCGCGTCACCAAGGCGTACGGGCTGCCGGCGCGGTCGTGCGCGATGGAGCTGGAGCTGCGCCGCCTGGGCGAGCCGGTCACGGTCCGCGCGCCGCACGTGTCGTCCTACCCGGTCGCCACGCAGGACGTCGCGCTGGTCGTCGACGCCGCGGTGCCCGCCGCCGAGGTCGAGTCGGCGCTGCGCGACGGCGCCGGCGACCTGCTGGAGGCGATCCGGCTGTTCGACGTCTACACCGGCGAGCAGGCGGGGGAGGGCCGCAAGTCGCTGGCGTACTCGCTGCGGTTCCGCGCCCCGGACCGCACGCTGACCGCCGAGGAGGCGTCGCAGGCCCGCGACGCCGCGGTGGCGGCGGCGTCCGACCGCACCGGAGCCGTGCTGCGCGGCGCCTGACACGTCCGGCCGTGCCCCCGGGGCCCGCCCACCGCGGGGTCCGGGGGCACGGCCGCGTCTCAGCCCGCGTAGTCGAGGCTTCCGTCGCGGCGGCCGACGGACACGAGCCGGTCCATCGACAGCGCCGCCACCGCGTACCAGCAGCCCCCGACGAGCGCCTCGGTCCCGAGCAGCCGCAGGACGCGGCCGGCGGGCGCGCCGTCGAGGATGCCGCGCACCGCCTCCAGCCCGTGCACGACCGGCAGCGCGTGCGCCGCGAACTCCAGCGGCGCCGGCCAGACCTCGACCGGGACGTTCACGCCGCCGAACGTCATCACGATCCCGTAGGCGACGTTCAGCACCAGCCATTCGACGCCGCGCAGCCGCAGCGCGATGCCCGCCAGCGCGCACCCGTACCCGTAGCTGCACGCGAGGATGAGCAGCACGACCGGCAGGGCGTACGCGGCCCGCGGCCAGGGCAGCGGGACGCCGAGCAGCGGCGGCAGCACCAGCCAGGCGACCGACGAGCTGGCCAGCCCGGTCACCGTCCACTGCAGCCCGCGCCCCAGGTACACCGGCAGGTGCCCGGACGGCGCGATGGCCAGCAGCGGCAGCGTCCCCATGCGCCGCTCCCCGGCGAGCGAGATCACCACGATCGTGGACTCCATGCAGGCCAGCACCACGATGTTGCCGACGAGCACGTACCGCATGGTGTCCTCGTCGCCGACGTAGCGGCCCAGCAGCGCGTAGAACGTGGCCTGGCACAGCAGCCGCACCAGCCACCCGAACGTCCAGGTCCGCCACGTGTAGACGGCGCCCATCTCGGCGAACCCCAGGATGAGCGACTCCCGGGCGATGCGGAGCACGTGCCTCATGCGAACTCCACCCTCATGCGAACTCCACCATGCCCTCCCGGCGCGACCGGTCCACGTAGCGGCCCGTCAGCCACAGCCCCGCCGCCATCGCCGCCGCGCCCAGCGCGAGGACCGCCGCGACCGGCCCCGCCCAGGCGCCCGCGTCGCCGCGGACGGCGTCCCGCAGCAGTTCCGCGCTCCACGACAGGAACACGACGCGGCTGAACGGGTGCAGCCAGCCGGGCAGCGCCGCGACCGGGACGAGGATCCCGCCGAGGATGTAGAACGGGTAGCCGAGCGAGTTCTGCAGGACGTCCCGCGCCCGCGACACCACGAGCACCGCCGACAGCAGCGTGGCGGTCCCGACCGTCGCCAGGCAGGTGACGGCCACGGCGAGCGCGAACAGGGCGGGGTCGGCGATCGCCACGACCCGGCCGAAGCCGAGCGCCGCCACCAGCCACGACTCCGCGAACGCCGCGGCGCCCACCAGCACGACCATGGCGACGCGCCCGGCGACGACCGGGCCGAGCGAGACCGGGGCGGCGACCATCGGGGTGAAGCGCCCGGCCCAGCGGTCCTCGGGGACGATGCGTCCCGCGTAGTCGAGCGCGGCGACCCAGAGCCCGATCAGTCCCGGTGCCAGGACGGCGTTCGCGACGGCGTCCGGGCGGTGCGACGTCACGGTCAGCGCCAGCATCGTCGTGGTCTGCATGGGCGCGATGAGCAGGATCAGCGTGTGCTCCGGGTTGCGCCGCGACAGCGCGACCTGGAGCAGCACCGCCTGCCACATCACGCGGAGCGCGCTCATACCCGCATCCCCCGGTCGCCGACCGCGCGCAGGTAGACCTCTTCGAGGGTGGGCTCGCCGCGCCGGGCGGTGAGCACGTCGCGGTCCAGCAGCCAGGCGAGGACGCGGCGGGTGCCGTCCCGGTCGGCGGTGTGGACGCGCCAGACGGCCCCGTCCCGCCGCTCGACGTCGAGGACGTCCGGCAGCCGCGCCAGGTCCTCGGTGACGGACGGCCCGGAGTGGGTGAAGTCGACGCACTCGCGCTCGCCGAGGTACCGCCCCGCCCGCGCGGTGTCCCCGCTCAGCAGGACGCGGCCGCGGTCGATGAGCGTGACCCGGTCGCACAGCGCCGCGGCCTCGTCCATGTCGTGCGTGGCCAGCAGGAACGTGCGGCCCTCGGCGCGCAGGTCGAGGACGAGCCGGCGGAACGCCCCGGCGGCGACGGGGTCGAGCCCGGACGTCGGCTCGTCCAGGAACAGCACGCGCGGCTCGTGGAGCAGGCCCCGCGCCAGGTGCAGCCGCTGCCGCATCCCGCGCGAGAACCGCTCGACGCGGTCGTCCGCGCGCTCGGCGAGGCCGACCCGCTCCAGCAGGGCGTCGGCGCGGGCGCGCGTGGTGCGGGCGTCGAGCCTGTAGAGGGCGCCCCAGAACAGCAGGTTCCGCCGGGCGGACAGCCGGTCGTAGAGGCCCCGGTCGCCGCCGAGGACGAGCCCGACCAGCGACCGGACGGCGCGCGTGTCGGCGACGACGTCGCGGCCGAGGACCCGCGCCGATCCGCCCGAGGGCAGCAGCACGGTGGAGAGGATCTTGACGAGGGTGGTCTTGCCCGCCCCGTTCGGCCCGAGCAGCCCGTGGATCTCGTTCTGCTCGATGGCCAGGGTCAGGTCGTCGAGGGCGACGACGGGGTCCTGCCGGCCGCGCTTGTAGACGCGGCGCAGCCCGGATGTGCGCACGGCGGCTTCCATGCCTTCGACCGTCGCCGTAAGGAGGGGGCCCGGGCCATAAGGAGCCGGCTTATCTTCCCGGCGGGGCTTCTCCGCGGATCCGCTAGGCGAGGCCGCGGTCGCGGGCGGCGGCGGCCGCCTCGCCGCGCGAGGAGACGCCGAGCTTGGCGAGGATGTGCGAGACGTGGACGCTCGCGGTCTTGGGGGAGATGACCAGCTCCTCGGCGATCTCCCGGTTCGTCCGGCCCCGTGCCAGCAGCCGGACGACCTCCGCCTCGCGCGCGGTGAGCGGCCCGCCGGACGGCCCGGCGAGGCCCGCGCGGCGGGCGCGTTCGCCGACGCGGCGGGCCAGCGGCGCGGCGCCGAGCCGGGCGGCGATCGCGGCGGCGCGGTCGAGCCGGGCGGCGGCGCTCGCGCGGTCCCCGGCGGCCAGGTCGGCGCAGGCGGCGTCGAACAGCGCCCGCGCCAGGAGGTGGGGCTGGTCCAGCCGCTCCCACACGCCGACCGCGGTGTCCCAGGCCGGCGGGCCGCCGGTCAGCGCGGTGACGGCCGCCCGGTGCGCCGCCGCCACCGGTGTTTCGGCGGGCAGCCGCGCGGCCAGCTCCGCGATCTCGGGGAGGCGCGGGCCGCCGGCGTGCGCGGCCGCCTCCAGCAGCGGCCACAGGTGGCAGGGCTGGACGGTGAGGCGGGGGTGCCGCAGGACGGCGTCCACGGTCGCGCGGGCCGCCGGCCGGTCCTCCTCGGCCAGCCGCCACTCGATGACCATCTGGGCGAGCGGCAGCGTGGTCTGCGGGAACCCGGCGTCGAGCGGGGCGGTGAGCGCGTCGGGATCGGGGCGCGGGCCCTCGCCCCGCGCGGCCAGCAGGGCGGTCCGCCAGATCATCAGCTGCCGGCGGAAGGCCGGCGCGTGGTGGCGGTCGAGCCGCAGCTGCAGCGTCGCGGCGGCCTCGTCCCAGCGGCCGAGCCGGTAGAGCGCCTCGATCCGGTTGACGGCGAGCGCGTCGCCCGCGCTGTGGACGAGCCCCGCGCCCGCGGCGACGGCGAGCCCCTCGTCGGCGAGCGCGAGGGCCTCGCCGGCGCGGCCCCGGCTCAGCAGGCAGTGGACGAGCGTGTTCAGTGTCCGGATGAGCGCCCACGCGTCGAGGCCGCGGTGCCTGATCCGTTCGAGAGGGGCCAGGTCGCCCGCGCCGTCGCGTGCCACGGCGGAGGCCACCACGGACTCCAGCGAGGGGATCGCGAAGCGCAGGCCCAGTGCGCGCGCCAGCTCCAGCGCCTCCCGCCCGAGCCGTTCCCCCTCGCCGTGCTCCCCGTAGACGAGCAGGCGGGAGCTCAGCCGCGACAGGACCAGGACGCGGTCCGGCGTCGGAGCGTCGGCGCGCCGCTCCGCCGCGCGCAGGTCGTCCAGTTCGTCCTCCCGGCCCTGGAACCCCCGCATGGTCGCCCTGAGCGCCAGCAGCCGCGCGGCGAGGCCGGGGTCGCCGTCGCCCGCCTCGGCCATGGCCCGCCGGACGAGCGGCAGGCCGCGCCCGGGGTCGCCGGCCGTCCCGGCGGCCTTCGCGGCCGCCTCCAGCACCTGGCGCCGGGAGCGGCCGGTCAGGGACGCGGCCTCCGGCACCAGGTCCCACAGCTCCAGGACGCGTTCCAGCAGGGTGAGCTGCTCGGCGTAGGCGGTGGCCGCCGCCCGCTCGGCGGCGGCCCGCCACGCGGCGGCGAGGGCCCGCGCGTGGTCGCCGCAGCCCTGCCAGTGGACGGCCAGGGCGCTCGCCGGCGCGTCGCTGAGCTCCGGGGAGGCCTCGATGGTCTCGGCGAACCTGCGGTGGAGCCCGGCGCGCTCGCCGGGGAGCAGGTCCTCGTGGACGGCGTCGCGGATGAGGGCGTGGCGGAACGCGTACCCGTCCCCGTCCGCGACCACCAGACCGCGGTCGGCGGCGGGCCGCAGCGCCGCGCTGAGCCGCGCGTCGGGCAGGTCCGTCACCGCGGCCAGCAGCGCGTGCCCGGCGCGTTCCCCCGCCGCGCTCGCCGCCCGCAGCACCGCGCGGGTCGCCTCCGGCAGCCGGTGGACGCGCCCGAGCAGCAGATCGCGCAGCGAACCCGGGACCGCCTCGCCCGGGCTGGCGACGAGCGCCTCCACGAAGAGCGGGTTGCCGCCGGCGCGGGCGTGCGCGTCCCGCGCCGCGGCCGGGTCGGCGGCGCCGAGGATGCCGCGCACCTGCTCGGCGACCTCGGCCGGGGTGAGCGGCGGCAGGTCGACGCGCGCGACATGGGGGAGCCGGGCCAGTTCGGCGAACAGCGGCCGGGTGCCGGGCTCCTCGGGACGGAACGTGACGACCGGCAGCACCCGGCCGTGCGGCGGGTTGCGCAGCAGGAAGGACAGCAGGTCGCGGGTGGAGCCGTCGGCCCAGTGCGCGTCCTCGACCACCAGGACGAGCGGCTCGTGCTCGGCGAGCCGCTCCAGCAGGGTCAGCAGGTGCTCGAACAGCCGCAGCTGGCCGGTGCCGTCGTCCGGCGGCGGCGGCGCGGCGGTCAGGCCGGGCATCAGCCGGGCCAGTTCCGGCAGCGCCGCGCCCGGCAGCAGGTCGGCGACCGCCGCGCGGCCGACCCGCCGCAGGACGGCGCTGAACGGGGCGTACGGGAGGCTCGCCGCGCCGAGGTCGAGGCAGCCGCCGGTGAGCGCGCGCAGCCCGCGGGTGAACTCCGCGACCAGGCGGGTCTTGCCGGCGCCCGCTTCGCCGCCGATGAGCAGGGCGGCGGGCTCGCCCGCGCACGCCCGCGCGTGCGCCCCGCGTAACGCGGCCAGTTCTGCGGTGCGCCCGGCGAACACGGCGCTGACGGTTCCCATCCGCCCTAGCATGCCGGGTCTTATCGCTACTTGTGTTGCGTTAAGGCATCGGGTATTCTCGACGCCGTCACATCGCCGCCCGGCAGGGGAGTCCATTGAGGATCTGAGGTCCGACACCGCGCGTACGGCCGTCGCCGGCCCGCGCACGTGACCTCAGAGCGGACCCTCGTCCCGCCGGGCTTTCTCATGCCCGCCGGCGCGTCGCGCGACCCGCGGTGTCTCCATGCAGCCCGAAACCGCTTCGACACCCATGGAGACCGCCCTACATGTCTTTCGCCATCGTCTGCTCGGACCTGTCCTTCGCCTGGGCGGACGGCACCGTCGTCCTGGACGGCCTGGACGCCGCGTTCGGCACCGGCCGGACCGGGCTGATCGGCGTCAACGGCTCCGGCAAGTCCACCCTGCTGCGGATCATCGCCGGTGAGCTGCGGCCCGCGGCGGGCACCGTCGCCGTCGACGGGGAGATCGGCTACCTGCCGCAGGACCTCGTCCTGGACGGCGCGGCCACCGTCGCGGACCTGCTCGGCATCGGCGCCGCCCGCGCCGCGCTGCACGCGATCGAGCGCGGCGAGGCCACCGAGGAGAACTTCGCCGCCGTCGGCGACGACTGGGACGTCGAGGAGCGCGCCCGCGCCGAGCTCGACAGGCTCGGGCTCGGCCGCCTCGACCTGGACCGCACCGTCCCGACCCTCTCCGGCGGCGAGGCCGTGATGGTCGGGCTCGCGGCGCAGTTCCTCGCCCGGCCCGACGTGCTGCTCCTCGACGAGCCCACCAACAACCTCGACCTGGACGCCCGGCACCGCCTCTACGACGCGGTCGCGTCCTGGACGGGCGTGCTCCTGCTCGTCAGCCACGACCGGGAGCTGCTCGACCGCGTCGACGAGATCGCCGACCTGCGGGACGGCGCGATCCGGACGTTCGGCGGCGACCTGACCGGCTACGAGGAGCTGCTCGCCGTCGAGAAGGAGGCCGCCGAGCGCACCGTCCGTACCGCCGAGACCGACCTGCGGCGGCAGAAGCGCGAACTGGAGGAGGCCCAGGTCAAGCTCGCCAGGCGCAAGCGCTACGGCAACAAGATGTTCGAGAGCAAGCGCGAACCGAAGATCATCATGCAGGAGCGCAAGCGGCAGGCGCAGGTCGCGGCCGGCAAGCACCGCCTCCTGCACGAGGAGCGGCTGGCCGGCGCGCGCACCCGGCTCACCGAGGCGGAGGAGGCCGTCCGCGCGGACGCCGAGATCCGCGTCGAGCTGCCCGCGACGCGCGTCCCGGCGGGCCGCACGGTCGTCACCGCGACCGGCCTGGCCGTGCCCGAGCCGGAGGCCGGGACGCTCACCGAGCTGATCGTCCGGGGCCCGGAGCGGATCGCGCTGACCGGCCCGAACGGCTCCGGCAAGACGACGTTCCTGCGGATGCTCACCGGCGAGCGCGTCCCCGCCGGGACGCAGGTCGCGATCGGCGTCGACGGCGTCCGCTACCTGCCGCAGCGGCTCGACGTCCTGGACGAGGACCTGAGCGTCATCGACAACGTCCGCGCCCAGGCGCCCTCGGCGCGGGTGACCGACATCAGGGCAGGGCTCGCCCGCTTCCTGTTCCGCGGCGCGCGCGCAGAGCAGCGCGCGGGAACCCTGTCGGGCGGGGAGCGGTTCCGGGCCGTGCTGGCGTCGCTGCTGCTCGCCGAGCCCGCCCCGCAGCTCCTGCTGCTGGACGAGCCGACGAACAACCTCGACATGGCGAGCGCGGCGCAGCTCTCCCAGGCCCTCTCCGCCTACGAGGGGGCGCTGATCGTGGTCAGCCACGACGTGCCGTTCCTGCGCACCCTCGGCCTCACCCGCCGGCTGCGCATGGACCCCGCGTCCGGCCTCACCGAGACGGACCCGGAGGAGTGGTGAAAATGGAGTGATCTTGCCTCATCGCCGCTGCTACGGTCGTGTCGCGAACGAGGGGAAGTGAACGGGATGCCGACGAAGCTCAACCAGATCATCGCGGTCGAGAAGGGCGTGAAGAGCAAGTCCGCCCAGGACCTGGCGGCGGCGCACCAGTCGACGCAGAAGGCCCCGCTGCTGTCGGGCATCTCGCGGACCTACCAGCCGAAGGACGAGGACGGCGAGCAGCTGCCCGCCGAGTCCACCCGCGTCCAGGTCACGGTGGAGGGCGTGCTGCGCGACGTGACGCGCTCGCTCACGCGGCTGCTCGACGTCACCGCCACCAAGGACTGGGCGAACTGCGTCGCCCGCGCCGACGTGGCCGTGGACGGCACCACCCTGCTGCGCGACGTGCCGGTCACGTACCTGCTGTTCCTGGAGAAGCAGCTGACCGACCTGCACGCCTTCCTGCGCAAGCTGCCGATCCTGGACGCGGCCGAGACGTGGACCTTCGACCCGTCCACCGACGTGTGGCGGACCGAGCCCGTCCGCACGGTGAAGACCAAGAAGGTGCCGCGCAACCACGTCAAGGCGGAGGCGACCGACAAGCACCCGGCGCAGGTCGAGGTCTACTACGAGGACATCGCCGTCGGCCACTGGACGACGCTGAAGTTCTCCGGCGCGCTGCCCGCCCGGCGGGTCAACGAGCTGCTCGACCGCGTGGAGCGGGTGCGGGACGCGGTGAAGTTCGCCCGGGAGGAGGCCAACGGCGCCGAGGTGACCGACCAGCGCGTCGGTGACGCGGTGTTCGGCTACATCTTCGGCTGACCCGGCCGCGGCCGCCGCGCCGCGGCCGGCGGCCCGTGACAACTCAACAGACTCCCCCCGCCGCGCGGGGGGTGCGCGAGAGCGCAAGCTGAAGCTGAAGCCGAAGCTGACCAGGGTGAGCGTTCAGTGCGGGTTCGAGTCCCGCCCCCGGCACCCGTGCCGGGGTGGCCCAACCGGTAGAGGCAGCCGCCCGCTCAACCTCAGATTCTCGCTCGAAGCTCAGCATCCGCCGCTCATCACCGGTCCGCTCGGACGTGGACGGCGACTCCGGAAATGCCGGTTCGAATCCGGCTCGCTCCGCTCGTGGGGCGATGGCGTAACGGCAACGCGCTGGAGCTTTCAGGATGATCCGCGTCCGCCTGGCACCGGTGTGCGAATTGGGCGGCAACCACAGGGGCCCGGGGGATGGCAAAACCTCCGGGCCCCGCTCGCGCGCCGGGTCAGGTGAGGACGCGCTTGGTGAACGTGCGCATCGCGGCCCACGTCAGCAGGACCGTCCCGCCGACGATGGCCAGCAGGAACGCCCACACGGGCATGTGCGGGATGTCCGGAGTGAGCGCGCTCCGCAGCCCCTCGCTGACGTAGACGAGGGGGTTGAACAGGCTGGCGATCTGCAGCCAGCGGATGTTCTCCAGCGCCGACCACGGGTAGTACACGCAGCCGAGCATCGTCATCGGCAGCAGCACCATCGCGAACAGGACCTGGACCTTCTGCGGGTTCATGATCGTGCCGAGCAGCAGGCCGCCCGCCGCCGACAGCAGCGACCCGGCCACCATGACCAGGATCAGCACCGGCCAGTTGCCGACGTGCACCGAGGGCGCCTCGCCCTCGGCGTGGATGAACAGCACCGCCGGGAAGACCAGCAGCCCGCCGATCAGCCCCTGCGCCGCCGCGGCGATGATCTTCTGCGCGGCCAGCAGCGGCACCGGCACCGGTGCCAGCGCCCGGTCGGTGATCGACTTCTGCCAGGTCAGCTCCATCATCAGCGGGAAGATCACCGCCATCATCGCCTGCATGATGATGGACGAGCCGACCAGGCCGGGCAGCAGGATGGTGGAGAACGACGGTCCGCCCGGCCCGCCCGCCATCGCGCCGCCGCCGAGCTTCGGCAGGACGTAGGCGAACACGAACACGAACATCACCGGCTGCACCAGCACCCGGACGAACGTCGACAGGAAGTTCTTGCGCATGACCCGCGCCTCGCGGGCCATCATCGCGGCGAACGTGCGCGGGACCGTCGCCCGCGCCGGCGGCGGCGGGGCGAGGACGGCGGGGGCCGTGGAGGCGGTCATTCGCGGTAGTCCCTTCCGGTGAGGGTGAGGAAGACGGTCTCCAGGCTGGGCCGGAGCTGGGTGGCGTCGGTGACGCCGACGCCGGCGGCGGAGCCGATCGTGACGAGCTCGCCGAGGATGCCGTCGGGGGCGGCGGCGAACACCCGGACCTGGCCGTCGGTGACCTCGACCTTGCTGATGCCCTCCCGGTCGGAGAGCTTCTCGATCTCCCGCGGGGCGGGGGCGTCGTAGCTGACGGTGATGACGGTGTCGGCGCCGGCGCTGGACTTCAGCTGGTCGACGGTGCCGCTGGCGAGGACCGTGCCGTGGTCGACGACCGCGACCCGGTCGCAGAGCGCCTCGGCCTCCTCCATGTAGTGGGTGGTGAGGACGATCGTCTGCCCGGCCGCCTGGAGGCCGCGCAGCACCTCCCACAGGTTGGTGCGGGTCTGCGGGTCGAGGCCGGCGGTCGGCTCGTCCAGGAACAGCACCTCGGGCCCGTGCATGAGGGCCCGGCAGATCATCACCCGCTTGGCCTGCCCGCCGGAGATCTCGAACGGGTTGCCGCCGCGCTGCTCGGTGAGCCCGAACAGCTCCAGCAACTCGCCCGCGCGGCGGCGCGCGTCGCGGGCTCCGAGGCCGAAGTAGCGGCCGCGGAACTCCAGGTTCTCGGCGACGGTGAGGTCGCTGTCCAGCGTGTTGTTCTGCGACACCACGCCGATGCGCCGCTTGATCTCGACGGCGTCCCGCACCACGTCCAGGCCGGTCACGTGCGCGCTGCCGCCCGTCGGGACGACCAGCGTGGTGAGCATGCCGATGGTGGTGGACTTGCCGGCGCCGTTCGGGCCGAGCAGCCCGAAGAACTCGCCGCGCGGGACGTCCAGGTCGATGCCCCGCACCGCGCGCACCTCAGGGCGGGGCCCGGACGCGGGATAGGTCTTGCGCAGGCCGGCCGTCCGGACGGCCGCTTCCGGGGATTCGGTCATGCGCCGTCTCCCTCCGCTTCCTCGTCGTCGCTGTCGTGCAGGTCGTTGTCGTGGAGCTCGTCGTCGTGCAGGTCGTCGTCGTGGGAGTCGTCGCCGTGGAGCCGGCAGTCGTCGTGGGAGTAGTTCTCGAATCGCTCGATCAGCTTGAGCAGGAACCGGCGGACGGCCTCCACGTCCTCCTCGCCGACGACGTCGTAGAGGCGGCCGAGGTCCCGGCCGATGGGTTCGGCCTTCTCGGCGAGCAGCTCGCGGCCGGCGTCGGTGATGCGCAGCATGACCCCGCGCCGGTCGCGGTGGGAGGGCTCGCGCCGGACGTGCCCGTTGCGCTCCAGCGTGTCGACCACCGAGGTGATCGTCGCGGGGGTGACGTGCAGCCGCTTGGCGACCTCGCCCGGGCGCAGGCCGTCCTCGACGATCAGCAGCCGCAGCAGGAAGTACCCGGCGGGGCTGATGCCGTGCCGCTCGACGATCCGCCAGACCACGGGGCCCGACAGCCGCGAGGCCGCGCCGAAGAGCCTGCCGACCGGCCACTCCTCCCTGGGGCCGTACATCTTGAGGTCGTCGATCCCGAAACCGCCCATGGCGGTGATGTTAGAGCCCTGAACTTTAGATGGCAAATCTTTAGCCCTCTAAATACTCGCTGTGGCGCTCATCTCAGCAGGTGGGAAAACCGGACCCTGGCGTTGAATAGACATCCATGGTCCTGCATACTCTTGCTTGTTGTCTTCGAGAGGGCGGGGAGATGGGAATCCGGACGGCGGTCGCCGGCGCCAGCGGTTACGCGGGCGGCGAGCTGCTGCGCATCCTGGCGGGACATCCAGAGTTCGAGATCGGCGCGCTGACGGCGGGCTCCAACGCCGGCACCGAGCTGGGCGCGCACCAGCCCCACCTGCGATCCCTGGCCGGGCGCGTCCTGGCCGAGACCACCCCCGAGACCCTGTCCGGCCACGACGTGGTGTTCCTGGCGCTGCCGCACGGCCAGTCCGGGCCGCTCGCCGCGCGGCTCGGCGAGGACGTGCTGGTCATCGACTGCGGCGCGGACCACCGGCTCGCCGACGCGGCCGCCTGGGAGGCGTTCTACGGCACCCCCCACGCGGGCACCTGGCCCTACGGGCTGCCCGAGCTGCCCGGCCACCGCGAGGCGCTGCGCGGCGCACGGCGGATCGCCGTCCCGGGCTGCTACCCGACCGCGGTGTCGCTCGCGCTGGCCCCCGCGTACGCGGCCGGGCTCGCCGAGCCCGACGCCGTCGTCGTCGCCGCGTCCGGCACCTCCGGCGCGGGACGGGCCCTCAAGCCGCACCTGCTCGGCAGCGAGGTGATGGGCTCGATGTCCGCCTACGGCGTCGGCGGGACGCATAGGCATACGCCCGAGATGGTGCAGAACCTCAGCGCCGCCGCGGGGGAGCCGGTCACGGTCTCCTTCACCCCGACGCTCGCGCCGATGAGCCGCGGCATCCTCGCCACCTGCACGGCCAAGGCCCGCCCCGGCACGACCGCCGCGGCGCTGCGCGCCGCCTACACCGAGGCCTACGCCGCCGAGCCGTTCGCCGGCCTGCTCCCCGAGGGCCGCTGGCCCGCCACGTCCATGACGCTCGGCGCGAACACCGTCCTCCTCCAGACGGCCCTGGACGAGGCGGCGGGCCGCATCGTCGTGGTCGCCGCCGTCGACAACCTCGCCAAGGGCACCGCGGGCGGCGCGGTCCAGAGCGCCAACATCGCCCTCGGCCTCCCGGAAGAACTCGGGCTCACCACGATCGGAGTGTCCCCTTGAGCGTCACCGCCCCCCGGGGTTTCCGCGCCGCGGGCGTCGTCGCCGGGCTCAAGCCCAGCGGCAACCGCGACCTGGCCCTCGTCGTCAACGACGGACCGTCCCGCGCGGCGGCCGGCGTCTTCACCCGCAACCGCGTGAAGGCCGCGCCCGTCCTGTGGTCCGAGCAGGTCCTCGCCGGCGGCCGCGTCCGCGCGGTCGTGCTCAACGCGGGCGGCGCCAACGCCTGCACCGGCGCCCCCGGCTTCCAGGACACCCACGCCACCGCCGAGAAGGCGGCCGAGCTGCTGGCGGACTCCGCCGGCGAGATCGCGGTCTGCTCCACCGGGCTGATCGGCGAGCGGCTCCCCATGGACCTGCTGCTGCCCGGCGTCGGCAAGGCCGCCGCCGAGCTGTCGCGCGGCGACGGCGGGCTCGCCGCCGCCGACGCGATCCGCACCACCGACACCGTCGCGAAGATCTCCTTCCGGCAGGGCGCGGGCGGCTACATGATCGGCGCGATGGCCAAGGGCGCCGGCATGCTCGCGCCGTCGCTGGCCACCATGCTCTGCGTGGTCACCACCGACGCCGACCTGCCCGCCGAGACCCTCGACCGGGCGCTGCGCGCGGCGACCGGCGCCACCCTCGACCGGCTCGACTCCGACGGCTGCATGTCCACCAACGACACCGTCCTGCTGCTGGCGTCCGGCGCCGCCGGGACCGTTCCGGACGAGGAGGAGTTCACCGCGCTGCTCACCGAGGTGTGCGCCGACCTGACCCGGCAGCTGCTGGTGGACGCCGAGGGCGCGTCCAAGGCCATCGCGATCGAGGTCGTCGGCGCCGCGTCCGAGGACGACGCCGTCACCGTCGGGCGGTCCATCGCCCGCAACAACCTGCTCAAGTGCGCCGTCCACGGCGAGGACCCGAACTGGGGCCGGGTGCTGTCGGCGGTCGGCACCACCGACGCGGTGTTCGAGCCCGACCACCTCAACGTCGCGATCAACGGCGTGTGGGTGTGCCGCAACGGCGCGTCCGGCGACGACCGCGACAAGGTCGACCTGCGCCCCCGGGACGTGACGATCACCGTCGACCTCGCGGCGGGCCCGCACAGCGCCACCGTCTGGACGACCGACCTCACCGCCGACTACGTCCACGAGAACTCGGCGTACTCGACATGAGCGCGATCACCAGCGGATCGCGGATCCGCGGCAACCGGGCGGGCGTGCTGCCGAAGGCGGAGACGCTCATCAAGGCGCTGCCGTGGCTGGAGCGCTTCCACGGCAAGACCGTCGTGATCAAGTACGGCGGCCACGCGATGACCGACGAGGCACTGCGGCACTCGTTCGCCGAGGACATCGTGTTCCTGCGCTACGCCGGGCTGAAGCCGGTGATCGTGCACGGCGGCGGCCCGCAGATCAACGCCGCGCTCGCCCGCAACGGCATCGACTCGACGTTCACCGCCGGGCTGCGGGTCACCACGCCGGAGGCCATGGAGGTCGTCCGGATGGTGCTGACCGGGCAGGTGCAGCGCGACGTCGTCGGGCTCATCAACCGGCACGGCCCGTTCGCGCTCGGCATGTCCGGCGAGGACGCGAACCTGCTCACCGCCGAGCGCAAGCACGCGGTCGTCGACGGCGAGAAGGTCGACATCGGCCAGGTCGGCGAGATCGTCGAGGTCCAGGTCGGCGCCGTCCGGGCGCTGCTGGACGACGGCCGCGTCCCGGTCGTGTCCAGCATCGCGCGCGGCGACGACGGCGAGGTCTACAACGTCAACGCCGACACCGCCGCCGCGGCGCTGGCCGTCGCGCTGGACGCGGCGAAGCTCGTCGTGCTCACCGACGTCGACGGCCTGTACGCGAACTGGCCGGACAGCGACGACGTGATCGACGGCCTCACCACCGACGAGCTGGCCGCGCTGCTGCCGGGCCTGTCGGCCGGGATGGTGCCGAAGATGGAGGCCTGCCTGACCGCCGTGCGCGGCGGCGTCCCGCAGGCCCACGTGCTGGACGGCCGCGTCCCGCACTCGCTGCTGCTGGAGATCTTCACCGACGAAGGGATCGGAACGATGGTGCTGCCCAGCCTCCCGGGCGCCGCGCCGGAGCCGGAGGCGGCGCCGTGAGCGGCCTGCGGGAGCGGTTCGAGACCGCGTTCATGCCGAACTACGGGGTGCCGCCGGTGGCGCTGGCGCGCGGCGAGGGCTGCCGGGTCTGGGACACCGCCGGCCGCGAGTACCTCGACCTGATCGCCGGAATCGCGGTCACCTCGCTCGGGCACGGGCACCCCGCCCTCGTCGAGGCGGTGTCGTCGCAGGTCGCCACCCTCGCGCACACCTCCAACCTCTTCCTCAACGAGCCGGAGGTGCTGCTCGCCGAGCGGCTGCGGGACCTGCTCGGCGGCGACGGGAGGGTGTTCCTCGCCAACAGCGGCACCGAGGCCAACGAGTGCGCGCTCAAGCTCGCGATCAAGTACGGCAGGGCGAACGGCCGGTCGTACTTCGTCGCCGCGGAGAACGGGTTCCACGGCCGGAGCATGGGCGCGCTGTCGCTGACCGGCAAGGCCTCCATCCGGGAGCCGTTCGGGCCGTTCGCCATCGACGTCCGCTTCGTCCCCTACGGTGACGCGGACGCGCTGAAGGCCGCCGTCGGCGCCGACTGCGCCGCCGTGTTCCTGGAGCCCACGCAGGGCGAGGGCGGGGTCGTCCCGCCGCCCGCGGGCTACCTCACGGCCGCCCGCGAGATCTGCGACGCCGCCGGCGCGCTGCTCGTCGCCGACGAGATCCAGTCGGCGATCGGCCGCACCGGCACCTGGTTCGCGTTCGAGCACGAGGGCGTCCGGCCCGACGTCATCACCCTCGCCAAGGGGCTCGGCGGGGGCCTGCCGATCGGGGCGTGCGTCGCGTTCGGCCCGCACGGCGACCTGTTCGCCAAGGGCGACCACGGCAGCACCTTCGGCGGGAACCCGGTCGCCGCCGCCGCGGCCCTCGCCGTCCTCAGCACCATCGACGAGGACGGCCTGCTCGCCAACGCCGTCGCGGCCGGGGACGTCCTGGCCGCCGGGCTCGGCGCCATCGAGCACCCGCTGCTCGCGGGCGTGCGGGGCCGCGGGCTGTGGCGCGCCGCCGTCCTCACCGGGCCGCACGCGCCCGCCGTGGAGGCCGCCGCCCGCGACGCCGGCTTCCTGATCAACGCCGTGCAGCCGGACGCGCTGCGGATCGCGCCGCCGCTCGTCATCACCACCGCGCAGGTGCGGTCGTTCACCGACGCGTTCCCGGCGATCCTCGCCGCCGCCGCCGGACAGGAGGGATGACCATGACCAGGCACTTCCTCCGCGACGACGACCTGGCCCCCGCCGAGCAGGCCGAGGTCCTCGACCTCGCCGCGAAGGTGAAGAAGGACCGGTTCGCCCACCGGCCGCTGGAGGGTCCCCGGTCCGTCGCCGTCCTGTTCGACAAGCCCTCCACCCGGACCCGGCTGTCGTTCACCGCCGGCATCGCCGAACTGGGCGGCAACCCCCTCGTCATGGACGCCGGGACGAGCCAGCTCGGCCGCGGCGAGACCATCGCCGACACCGCCCGCGTCCTGGAGCGGCAGGTCAGCGCCATCGTGTGGCGGACCGCCGGGCAGGAGCGCATCGACGAGATGGCCGCCGGCACCACCGTCCCGGTCGTCAACGCCCTCACCGACGAGTTCCACCCCTGCCAGATCCTCGCCGACCTGCAGACCGTCCGGGAGGCCAAGGGCGACCTCGCCGGCGCCGTCCTCGCCTACTTCGGCGACGGCGCCAACAACATGGCGCACTCCTACCTGCTCGGCTGCGCCACCGCCGGGATGCACGTCCGTGTCGGCGCCCCCGCGTCGCTGCCGCCGCACCCCGCCGTCGTCGCCCGCGCCACCGAGATCGCCGCCGCCACCGGCGGGTCCGTGACCGTCACCGACGACGCCGCGCAGGCCGCCGCCGGAGCCGACGTCCTCGCCACCGACACCTGGGTCTCGATGGGCCAGGACGGCAAGGACACCTCGCTCTACGCGCCCTACGCCGTGACCGAGGAGCTGCTCGCCCTCGCCGACCCGGCCGCGGTCGTCCTGCACTGCCTGCCCGCCTACCGCGGGAAGGAGATCGCCGCCTCCGTCCTGGACGGCCCCCAGAGCCGCGTCTGGGACGAGGCGGAGAACCGGCTGCACGCCCAGAAGGCGCTGCTCGTCTGGCTGCTGGAGCGCTCCCGGTGACCACCCCCATGACCAAGGCCGCCCGGCACGCCCGGGTGATCGAGCTGCTGACCCGGCACCCCGTCCACTCGCAGGGGGAGCTCGCGAAGCTCCTCGGCGACGACGGCGTCGAGGTCACCCAGGCCACGCTCTCGCGCGACCTGGTCGAGATCGGCGCGGTGAAGCTGCGCGCCGACGACGGCAGCCTGATCTACGCCGTCCCCGGAGAGGGCGGCGAGCGGATCCGGCGGGCCCGCACCGGGGCCGCCGAGACCTTCACCGGACGGCTCTCCCGGCTCGCCGCGGAGCTGCTCGTCTCGGCCGAGGCGTCGGCCAACCTGGTCATGGTGCGGACCCCGCCCGGGGCCGCGCAGTACCTGGCCTCGGCGATCGACCACGCCGAGTGGCCGACGATCCTCGGCACCGTCGCCGGCGACGACTCGATCCTCGTCATCGCCCGCGACCCGACCGGCGGGGAGGACGTCGCGCAGGCGCTCCTCAGGCTGACGGGCGGGCGCGAACGACGAAGTTAGGGGCCGCGCGCGGCCCCGCATCCCAGCCTTTCGAATCCGCACACTTTCGCACAGGAGACAGAGACCATGAGCGAGCGCGTCGTACTCGCGTACTCCGGGGGCCTGGACACCTCCGTCGCCATCCCGTACCTCGCCGAGCAGACCGGCGGCGAGGTCATCGCCGTCGCCGTCGACGTCGGCCAGGGCGGCGAGGACCTCGACACCATCCGCAAGCGGGCCCTGGCCTGCGGCGCCGCCGAGGCCGTCGTCGTGGACGCCAGGGAGGAGTTCGCCGCGGACTTCTGCGTCCCCGCCATGCAGGCCAACGCCCTCTACATGGACCGCTACCCGCTGGTGTCGGCGCTGTCCCGGCCGCTGATCGTCAAGCACCTGGTGGCGGCCGCGAAGGAGTTCGGCGGCACCACCGTCTCGCACGGCTGCACCGGCAAGGGCAACGACCAGGTCCGGTTCGAGGCCGGGCTGTCGGCCCTCGACCCCGGGCTCAAGGTCATCGCGCCCGCCCGCGACTTCGCCTGGACGCGGGACAAGGCCATCGCCTTCGCCGAGGACAAGGGCCTCCCGATCGACGTGTCGGCCAAGTCGCCGTACTCCATCGACCAGAACCTGTGGGGCCGCGCCGTCGAGACCGGCTTCCTGGAGGACATCTGGAACGGGCCCATCGAGGACGTCTACGAGTACACCGCCGACCCGGCCGAGCCGCGCGAGGCCGACGAGGTCGTCATCACGTTCGCGGCCGGCGTGCCCGTCGCGCTGGACGGCCGGCCGCTCACCCCGTACCAGGTCGTCGCCGAGCTGAACCGGCGCGCGGGCGCGCAGGGCGTCGGCCGCATCGACATGGTCGAGGACCGGCTCGTCGGCATCAAGAGCCGCGAGGTGTACGAGGCCCCGGCCGCGATCGCGCTGATGGCCGCGCACATGGAGCTGGAGAACGTCACCGTCGAGCGCGACCTCGCCCGCTTCAAGCGGTCCGTCGACCAGCGCTGGGGCGAGCTGGTCTACGACGGCCTGTGGTTCTCGCCGCTGAAGGAGTCCCTGGACGCCTTCATCGCCGACGCGCAGAAGCACGTCTCCGGCGACGTCCGGATGACCCTGCACGGCGGGCGCGCCGTCGTCACCGGCCGGCGCAGCGCCGCCTCGCTCTACAGCTACGACCTCGCCACCTACGACACCGGCGACGCCTTCGACCAGAGCCTCGCCAAGGGCTTCGTCGAGCTGTGGAGCCTGCCCAGCAAGATCGCCGCCAAGCGCGACCGCGACGCCGGCGCCTGACCGGACGCGCCGCGGGCGGCGCAAAGGACGCCGTACCCTGTGGCGGACGTGCCACCATGCGCGGGGACGCCCTCGGCGGGCGTCCCCGCCTGCCGTGGAGCGGCGCGCAGACGACAAACGATCAGCGGTGGGAAGAAGAGGAATTCTCGTGACGAAGGCACCGACGCGGCTGTGGGGCGGCCGGTTCGAAGGCGGCCCGTCGGACGCGCTCGCGCGGCTCTCGGTGAGCGTCCAGTTCGACTGGCGGCTCGCCCCCTACGACCTGATGGGCTCGCGCGCGCACGCCCGCGTCCTCAACCGGGCCGGGCTGCTCACCGACGACGAGCTGGAACGCATGATCGGTGCCCTGGACGACCTGGAGGAGGCGTGCCGGTCCGGCGAGTTCCGGCCCACGGTCGCCGACGAGGACGTCCACACCGCGCTGGAGCGCGGCCTGCTGGAGCGCCTCGGCGCCCTCGGCGGCAAGCTCCGCGCCGGCCGCAGCCGCAACGACCAGGTCGCCACCGACCTGCGCCTCTACCTGCGCGACCACGCCCGGCAGGTCGTCTCCCGGCTGGTCGAGCTGGAGACCGCGCTGATCGCGCAGGCCGAGCACAACCTCGGCGTCGCCGCGCCCGGCATGACGCACCTGCAGCACGCCCAGCCCGTGCTGTTCTCCCACCAGCTCCTCGCGCACGTCCAGCCGCTCACCCGCGACATCGACCGGCTTCGCGACTGGGACAGGCGCGCCGCCGTGTCCCCGCTCGGCTCCGGCGCGCTCGCCGGCTCGTCGCTGCCGCTGGACCCGCAGGCCACCGCCGCCGAGCTCGGCTTCGACGCCGCCGCGCCGAACTCCATGGACGCCGTCGCCGACCGCGACTTCGTCGCCGAGTTCCTGTTCGCCGCCGCGCTGGTCGGCGTGCACCTGTCGCGCCTCGGCGAGGAGATCTGCCTCTGGGCCTCGCAGGAGTTCCGCTGGATCGAGATGGACGACACCTACGCCACCGGGTCGTCGATCATGCCGCAGAAGAAGAACCCCGACGTCGCCGAGCTGGCGCGCGGCAAGGCCGGCCGGCTCATCGGCCACCTCGTCGGCCTGCTCACCACCCTCAAGGGCCTGCCCCTCACCTACAACCGCGACCTGCAGGAGGACAAGGAGGGCGCGTTCGACGCCGTCGAGACGCTGCTGCTCGTCCTGCCGGCCATGTCCGGGCTCATCGCGACGATGCGGGTCAACACCGAGCGCCTGGAGGCCCTCGCCCCCGACGGCTTCGCCCTCGCGACCGACCTCGCCGAGCTGCTCGTCCGGCGCGGCACCGCGTTCCGCGACGCGCACGAGGTCGTCGGCCACCTCGTCGTCTGGTGCCAGGTCAACGACAAGGACTTCGACGACCTCACCGACGAGGAGCTCGCCAAGGTGTCGCCGCACCTGACGCCCGACGTCCGCGAGGTGCTGAACGTCCAGGGCGCCCTGGCCTCCCGCAAGGCCTACGGCGGGACGGCGCCCGACCGCGTCCGCGAGCAGATCGAGGCGCTGCGCGCCCTCGTCAACGGGCACGCCGCGTGGGCGTCCGACACCGAGGACTGACGGCCGCGTCCGGGGCGGTGCGGGCGGCGGCATAGGCTGGCCGGCGGAACCGGCCCCCTAGACCACGGTGAGGCGATGGACGGAGCGCTGCTGCCACGGGACTTCTTCGACCGCCCGGTGGAGGAGGTCGCGCCGTCGCTGCTCGGCCACGTGATCACCCACCGCACCCCCGAGGGGGAGGTGGCCGCCCGGCTCACCGAGGTGGAGGCGTACGCGGGGCCGCTCGACCCCGCGTCCCACGCCTACCGGGGGCGGACCAGGCGCAACGAGGTCATGTTCGGGCCGCCCGGGCACGTGTACGTGTACTTCACCTACGGCATGCACTTCTGCATGAACCTGGTCTGCGGCCCGGACGGGACGTCCATGGCGGTGCTGCTGCGCGCGGGCGAGATCATCGCGGGGGAGGACCTCGCCCGGGCGCGGCGCCCGCGCTCGACCGTCCGGGACCTGGCCCGCGGCCCGGCGCGGCTCTGCCAGGCCCTCGGCATCGCCCGCGAGCAGAACGGCTTGGACGTGTGCGCGCCCGGCGGGGAGATGACCGTCCTCGCGGGCGAGCCCGCCGACCCCGCGCTGATCCGCAGCGGCCCGCGGACCGGCGTGAACGGCGCCAAGGAGGTGCCGTGGCGGTTCTGGATCGACGGTGACCCGACCGTGTCCCCGTACCGCCCGCACGTCCCGCGGCAGCGCCGGAAGGTCCCCGCCGACGGCTGACCCGCCGCCTCTTGGCTCCCGCGCGCCGCGCCGTCCCCGGCCGTTGAATATCGTTGGCGTGACACGCGCCCGCCGGTGCAGTCTGGTGGGTGTACGGAAAGCAAGCCGGAGACGAGGGAGACCGTGACCGACATCCTGGATGATCTCGCGTGGCGCGGCCTGATCGCGCAGTCCACCGACCTGGACGATCTGCGGGCCTTGCTCGCCGCGGGACCGGTCACGCTCTATTGCGGCTTCGACCCGACGGCGCCGTCGCTGCACCTCGGCAACCTGATCCAGATCCTCACGCTGCGGCGCTTCCAGCGGGCCGGGCACCGGCCGATCGGCCTCGTCGGCGGCGCCACCGGGCTGATCGGAGACCCGAGCGGCAAGAGCGCCGAGCGCGTGCTGAACTCGGAGGAGACCGTCGCCGCCTGGGTCGAGCGGGTCCGCGGCCAGGTGTCGGGGTTCCTCGACTTCCACGAGGGGCCGACCGGCGCCACCATGGTCAGCAACCTCGACTGGACGGGCCCGATGTCGGCCATCGAGTTCCTGCGCGACATCGGCAAGCACTTCCCGGTCAACCGGATGCTCGCCCGGGAGACGGTCAAGGCCCGCCTCGACTCGACCGGCATGAGCTACACCGAGTTCAGCTACGTGCTGCTCCAGTCCATGGACTTCCTGGAGCTGTACCGGCGGCACGGCTGCCGGCTGCAGACGGGCGGCAGCGACCAGTGGGGCAACCTGACCGCGGGCGTCGACCTGATCCGCCGCGTCGAGGGCGGCAGCGCGCACGCGCTGACCACGCCGCTGCTCACCAAGGCGGACGGGTCGAAGTTCGGCAAGACCGCCGGCGGCGAGACCTACTGGCTCGACGCGGAGCTGACCTCGCCGTACGCGTTCTACCAGTTCTGGATCAACGCCGACGACCGGGACGTGGACAAGTTCCTGAAGTTCTTCAGCTTCCGGCCGCGCGAGGAGATCGAGGAGCTGGTGAAGCAGGGCGCCGACCGCCCCGCGGCCCGCGCCCCGCAGCGGGCGCTCGCCGAGGAGATGACCACGCTGGTCCACGGCGCGGACGAGACCGCCCGCGTCGTCGCCGCCTCCCGCGCCCTGTTCGGCCAGGGCTCCCTGGAGGAGCTGGACGAGCGGACGCTGAGGGCCGCGCTCGCGGAGGTGCCGCGGGCCGAGGTGCCGTCCGGTGACCTGCCGAGCGTGGTGGACCTCCTCGCGGAGTCCGGCCTGTGCAAGAGCAAGTCCGAGGCGCGCCGCGCGATCGCCCAGGGCGGCGCGTACCTCAACAACGCCAAGGTCGAGTCGGAGGACGCCGTGCCGGCGCCGTCCGACCTCCTCCACGGCCGCTTCCTCGTCCTGCGGCGCGGCAAGCGGCACGTGGGAGGCGTGGAGGTGACGACGGCCTGAGCCGTCGGGAACCGTCCCGCGAACGCCCGTCCGGTCCCGCACCGGGCGGGCGTTCGCCATGACCGGGCCAAACTTCGGTAGATACACGTCACAGTGCGGTTACGAGCGGCTGTGCCGGGCATCATCTAGGGCCGGAAAACTACATCTGACCTGGGGTTACACGGCCACGGAGGTCGATTTGACGCTCCTGGCGGGTGGATCTAATGTTCTACTCGCCCCAAGGGGGAGCGGGACGCCGGAACCGGCGGCCGGCCCCGAAGGGGATCCTCTGCAGACCAGCCCGGTGGAGACACGTCTCCGTCGATTGGGACGTACGAGGACGATCCGCCCCGAAGTTGGATGAACGGGACGAATCGGGTAAGCTTGAAGGGTTGCCTCGGAGCCGGGGTCCGCGAGAGCGGGGTTCGGCGCGGTGGGTGTCCGTTTCTTGAGAACTCAACAGCGTGTTAAAAGCCAGTGCCTTTATCGGCTCGGTGCTCTCTTCGGGGAGTCCGGGTCGCCCCGTGGCCGTCAGCCCTTCCGGGTTGATGGTGGGGATTTCTTTGAGGCAATGCGCGACTCTTCGGAGTTGTGCTTTTGCTGGGATTTTCTTCGAGGTTTGGCCGGCTGGGGTTCGCCCCCTGGTTGGTCGTTTGGACCTTAATGGAGAGTTTGATCCTGGCTCAGGACGAACGCTGGCGGCGTGCTTAACACATGCAAGTCGAGCGGAAAGGCCCCTTCGGGGGTACTCGAGCGGCGAACGGGTGAGTAACACGTGAGCAACCTGCCCCTGACTCTGGGATAAGCCCGGGAAACTGGGTCTAATACCGGATATGACCGGCCTTCGCATGGAGTGCCGGTGGAAAGTTTTTCGGTTGGGGATGGGCTCGCGGCCTATCAGCTTGTTGGTGGGGTGATGGCCTACCAAGGCGACGACGGGTAACCGGCCTGAGAGGGCGACCGGTCACACTGGGACTGAGACACGGCCCAGACTCCTACGGGAGGCAGCAGTGGGGAATATTGCGCAATGGGCGGAAGCCTGACGCAGCGACGCCGCGTGGGGGATGACGGCCTTCGGGTTGTAAACCTCTTTCAGCAGGGACGAAGCTAACGTGACGGTACCTGC
Source organism: Actinomadura sp. NAK00032 (assembly GCF_013364275.1). Lineage (NCBI taxonomy): Bacteria > Bacillati > Actinomycetota > Actinomycetes > Streptosporangiales > Thermomonosporaceae > Actinomadura > Actinomadura sp. NAK00032. Next base: position 4,113,085 of record NZ_CP054932.1, read on the forward strand.
AGAAGAAGCGCCGGCTAACTACGTGCCAGCAGCCGCGGTAATACGTAGGGCGCAAGCGTTGTCCGGAATTATTGGGCGTAAAGAGCTCGTAGGCGGTTTGTCGCGTCTGTCGTGAAAGCCCACGGCTTAACCGTGGGTCTGCGGTGGATACGGGCAGACTAGAGGCAGGTAGGGGAGAATGGAATTCCCGGTGTAGCGGTGAAATGCGCAGATATCGGGAGGAACACCGGTGGCGAAGGCGGTTCTCTGGGCCTGTACTGACGCTGAGGAGCGAAAGCGTGGGGAGCGAACAGGATTAGATACCCTGGTAGTCCACGCCGTAAACGTTGGGCGCTAGGTGTGGGGTTCTTCCACGGATTCCGCGCCGTAGCTAACGCATTAAGCGCCCCGCCTGGGGAGTACGGCCGCAAGGCTAAAACTCAAAGGAATTGACGGGGGCCCGCACAAGCGGCGGAGCATGTTGCTTAATTCGACGCAACGCGAAGAACCTTACCAAGGCTTGACATCGCCGGAAATCCCGCAGAGATGCGGGGTCCTTTTTGGGCCGGTGACAGGTGGTGCATGGCTGTCGTCAGCTCGTGTCGTGAGATGTTGGGTTAAGTCCCGCAACGAGCGCAACCCTCGTTCCATGTTGCCAGCACGTAGTGGTGGGGACTCATGGGAGACCGCCGGGGTCAACTCGGAGGAAGGTGGGGATGACGTCAAGTCATCATGCCCCTTATGTCTTGGGCTGCAAACATGCTACAATGGCCGGTACAGAGGGCTGCGATACCGTGAGGTGGAGCGAATCCCTTAAAGCCGGTCTCAGTTCGGATCGAAGTCTGCAACTCGACTTCGTGAAGTCGGAGTCGCTAGTAATCGCAGATCAGCAACGCTGCGGTGAATACGTTCCCGGGCCTTGTACACACCGCCCGTCACGTCACGAAAGTCGGCAACACCCGAAGCCCGTGGCCCAACCAGCAATGGGGGGAGCGGTCGAAGGTGGGGCCGGCGATTGGGACGAAGTCGTAACAAGGTAGCCGTACCGGAAGGTGCGGCTGGATCACCTCCTTTCTAAGGAGCACACAACTGGCTCGGATCGACCCTTCGGGGTGTCTGAGTCGGTGGCCGCTGTTGACAGCGAGTGTCTGTCAGGTGGCTGCTCATAGATGTGGAGCACTGGCTACTCAGTCTGCTGGCCGTGCGGCTCAGCTAGTACCGCCCTGGGATGGGAGACCATCTCGGGGAGTGGGAACGGTGAGTCCCGGGCGGTCGGCAGGTTGGACACGCTGTTGGGTCCTGAGGGAACGGGCGCAAGCCCAGGTGACCTCGGACTGCGGGACCAGACGCCGCATCACCTGCAATGGGTGGTGTGGCGCTGGTGGGCCCGGTTGTTTTTTGAGAACTGCACAGTGGACGCGAGCATCTCTGGCGAGACCTCGTTGCTTTCTGTTCCTTCTTCGGGAGGGGCGGGAGGTTGCTGGGGTCTTGTCTGCGATTTGTTTTGATCGTTTTGTGTGTTCAAGTTTTTAAGGGCATACGGTGGATGCCTTGGCATCAGGAGCCGATGAAGGACGTGGGAGCCTGCGATATGCCTCGGGGAGTCGGCAACCAGACTTTGATCCGGGGATTTCCGAATGGGGAAACCTGGCACCCGTCATGGGGTGTCGCCGCCTGCTGAATGTATAGGCAGGTTGGTGGGAACGCGGGGAAGTGAAACATCTCAGTACCCGCAGGAAGAGAAAACAATAGTGATTCCGTGAGTAGTGGTGAGCGAAAGCGGATTAGCCTAAACCGTGCGCGTGTGATAGCCGGCAGGTGTTGCGTGTGCGGGGTTGTGGGACCATCCTGATCTAGCTGCCGCTGGGTCGAAGAGTTACAAAATATCGTGGTAGTCGAACGGCATGGGAAGGCCGACCGTAGACGGTGAGAGTCCGGTAGACGAAACTGCGGTGTCTCTTGGGTGTGTTCCCGAGTAGCACGGGGCCCGTGAAATCCCGTGTGAATCTGCCACGACCACGTGGTAAGGCTGAATACTTCCTGGTGACCGATAGCGGACCAGTACCGTGAGGGAAAGGTGAAAAGTGCCCCGGTGAGGGGTCGTGAAATAGTACCTGAAACCGTGTGCCTACAAGCCGTCAGAGCGTCCTCAGGAGCTTGCTCCTGTTCGTGATGGCGTGCCTTTTGAAGAATGAGCCTGCGAGTTATGGTGTGTGGCGAGGTTAACCGGTGGCGGGTAGCCGTAGCGAAAGCGAGTCTGAATAGGGCGTTTGAGTCGCATGCTGTAGACCCGAAGCGGGGTGATCTAGCCATGGGCAGGGTGAAGCGTCGGTAAGACGGTGTGGAGGCCCGAACCCACCAGGGTTGAAAACCTGGGGGATGACCTGTGGTTAGGGGTGAAAGGCCAATCAAACTCCGTGATAGCTGGTTCTCCCCGAAATGCATTTAGGTGCAGCGTCGCGTGTTTCTTGCCGGAGGTAGAGCTACTGGATGGCTGATGGGCCCTACAAGGTTACTGACGTCAGCCAAACTCCGAATGCCGGTAAGTGAGAGCGTGGCAGTGAGACTGCGGGGGATAAGCTTCGTAGTCGAGAGGGAAACAGCCCAGATCATCGGCTAAGGCCCCTAAGCGTGTGCTAAGTGGGAAAGGATGTGGAGTTGCTGTGACAACCAGGAGGTTGGCTTAGAAGCAGCCATCCTTGAAAGAGTGCGTAATAGCTCACTGGTCAAGTGATTCCGCGCCGACAATGTAGCGGGGCTCAAGCACACCGCCGAAGCCGTGGCATTGCACTCCTTGCGGGGTGTGATGGGTAGGGGAGCGTCCTGTAGCCGGTGAAGCCGCCGAGTGATCGAGTGGTGGAGGCTGCGGGAGTGAGAATGCAGGCATGAGTAGCGAGTCACACGTGAGAAACGTGTGCGCCGGATGACCAAGGGTTCCTGGGGCAGGCTAATCCGCCCAGGGTAAGTCGGGACCTAAGGCGAGGCCGACAGGCGTAGTCGATGGACAACGGGTTGATATTCCCGTACCCGCTGGTATGCGCCAACGCTGAACCCTCTGATGCTAAGACCCCGAATCCTGGTTGGGGCCTTCGGGCTTCTTCTGGGCCTAGCGGTCGACCCGAGGGGGTAGTAGGTGAGTGATGGGGTGACGCAGGAGGGTAGCTCAGCCCGGGCGATGGTTGTCCCGGGGTAAGGCTGTAGGGAGAGAGACAGGTAAATCCGTCTCTCGTGAATCCTGAGAGCTGATGCCGAGCCGTTTTAGGTGAAGTGAGTGATCCCATGCTGTCGAGAAAAGCCTCTAGCGAGTGTACTGGCGGCCCGTACCCTAAACCGACTCAGGTGGTCAGGTAGAGAATACCAAGGCGATCGGGTGAACTGTGGTTAAGGAACTCGGCAAATTGCCCCCGTAACTTTGGGAGAAGGGGGGCCTCGTCCGGTGAAGGAACGTGCTTCCGGAGCTGGGTGGGGTCGCAGAGGCCAGGGGGAAGCGACTGTTTACTAAAAACACAGGTCCGTGCGAAGTCGTAAGACGCTGTATACGGACTGACGCCTGCCCGGTGCCGGAACGTTAAGAGGACCGGTTAGATCTCTTCGGGGGTCGAAGCTGAGAATCTAAGCGCCGGTAAACGGCGGTGGTAACTATAACCATCCTAAGGTAGCGAAATTCCTTGTCGGGTAAGTTCCGACCTGCACGAATGGCGTAACGACTTCCCCGCTGTCTCAACCACAGGCCCGGCGAAATTGCAGTACGAGTAAAGATGCTCGTTTCGCGCAGCAGGACGGAAAGACCCCGGGACCTTCACTATAGCTTGGCATTGGCGCTTGGAGCGTCTTGTGTAGGATAGGTGGGAGACTGTGAAGCCGGCACGCCAGTGTCGGTGGAGTCGTTGGTGAAATACCACTCTGGTCGTTTTGAGCGTCTAACCCGCACCCGTGTATCCGGGTGGGGGACAGTGCCTGGTGGGTAGTTTAACTGGGGCGGTTGCCTCCTAAAGTGTAACGGAGGCGCCCAAAGGTTCCCTCAGCCTGGTTGGCAATCAGGTGGCGAGTGTAAGGGCACAAGGGAGCTTGACTGTGAGACGGACGTGTCGAGCAGGTGCGAAAGCAGGGCCTAGTGATCCGGCACCTACGTGTGGAAGTGGTGTCGCTCAACGGCTAAAAGGTACCCCGGGGATAACAGGCTGATCTTCCCCAAGAGTCCATATCGACGGGATGGTTTGGCACCTCGATGTCGGCTCGTCGCATCCTGGGGCTGGAGTAGGTCCCAAGGGTTGGGCTGTTCGCCCATTAAAGCGGCACGCGAGCTGGGTTTAGAACGTCGCGAGACAGTTCGGTCCCTATCCGCTGCGCGCGTAGGAGAATTGTGAGGGTCTGTCCCTAGTACGAGAGGACCGGGACGGACGGACCTCTGGTGTGCCAGTTGTCCCGCCAGGGGCACGGCTGGTTGGCTACGTTCGGTCGGGATAACCGCTGAAAGCATCTAAGCGGGAAGCCTTCCTCGAGATGAGTTCTCCCACTCCTTTGTGGGTGTAAGGCCCCCGGTAGACGACCGGGTTGATAGGCCGGAGATGGAAGCGCGGTAACGTGTGGAGTCGACCGGTACTAATAGGCCGAGTGGCTTGAACACACTGAACGTTCAAAGCGAGTCGCTGCTACGAGATTTTGTTCGCGTCCCTGTGTGGTTCTCAGGAAACAACCTGGAACCGCAGCACATAATTGAAGATTTCCGAGCCTGCCGGCTTGGACGTTGATTTGCCCATCCGTGTGCGGGTGGTGCGTTGAGACGTTCGGTGGTTTTGGCGAAGGGGAAACACCCGGTCCCATCCCGAACCCGGAAGTTAAGCCCTTCAGCGCCGATGGTACTGCATGGGAGACTGTGTGGGAGAGTAGGACGCCGCCGGACACATATTGCAGGAAGGCCCCGCCGTCACCGGCGGGGCCTTTCTCATTTCACCCTCGGGGCGACCCGGCCAGCACCCGGTTCGCGTTGCCGATCCGGGCGGCGTTGGCCGCGCGCTCCCGGTCGAGTTCGGTTTTGTGACGGGCGATCAGGCGCTTCTGGTAAGCGGCCTCGACACTTGCCCAGATGTCGATGAGACGGGCCTCGTGCTTGCAGCGCACGTCGGCCACGGCCGTCGCCTTTTCCACCCTGGTGACGCGATGGTCGGGCCCGTCGATGAATCGCCGGTCGCGGTTGGCGTCCCTGGGCGTCGCATACGAATGGCCCGCCCGCTTCATGCAGCGGCTCCAGACCGCGAACGCGGTACGGACGCGGCTGTCCTTCGCCGCCCGTTGGAGGCTCGTGAAGGCCAGGCGGTCCCCGAGCGTCCCGGACTGCCGGGAGCCCGCGTTCAATGTGCGGCCGGCCTCGCCGACGCAGCCGCCCTCCGGCACGGCACGGCCGTGGATCTTCGCCGGTCCGTCGCCCCAGGCGGCCTCGCGCGCCCGCGGCGGCAGGTCCGGCCGCGGTGGCCGCTTGCTGATCTCGGGGCTGCTGTAGCCGAGCCTGCCCGCCCGCTCCTCGTCGGCGAGACCGTAGCGGCGGGCGTTCTGGGAGAACGGCGGCGGCGCGGGGTCACCGACGTCGAAGGCGACGCCGTAGCGCCGTAGACATGCGGTCACGAGCTTCTTCTCGGCACGCTGGACGGTCTTCCGCTGCGCGGGACTCGTCCGGTAGGCGTCGAGGGGGAGGGTGAGCGCGGCGACGTCGCCGACGTGCCGGACGCGGACGGCGGGTTCGTCCGGACGCTGGGCCCCGCATCCCGCGAGGAGGAGCGGGACGAGCAGCGCGGCGGTCGCCCGTGCGTGGTTCACCGTGGTGCCTCTCTCGCATCGCGAACGGCGGGTCCGGGCGGCGCGGGGTTCCACGCCCGGACCCTCTCATCGGGTCAGGCCGCGTCGAAGGAACCGAGGTGGTCGTTGATCCCCGGGTTCAGGTTCCCGTCGGTCTCGTCCTCGAGCTCCTGCGACTGGCCGGTGAAGTTGGGCTCGCTGTAGACGACCTCGTTCCAGACGGTGTTGAGGTTCCGCCACGAGCTGGCTGTCTGCTGGACGTTGTGGCCGTTGGGGAAGCGCTGGCCGCCGAAGTCCTGGACGTTGTTCTCGTAGCAGCGGCTCGAGCCCTGCTGGCCCGGGTCCTCCCAGAAGCAGCTCGTCGCCTGGGCGGGCGGCGCCACCGTGAGGCAGGCCGCCCCGCAGAGCGCGACCGCCGCCATGATCCGCCATGTCGTTTTCGCCATGTCGTTCTCCCTTCACCCGCGGCGCCGGGATGGCGCCCATTTGTAGTCGGGCGAACACAGATTGTCATGAGCCGGGTCGGTGGAGAAGTGGGCGGAGGCGCGTCTGACCTGGTGGGCAGGCGTACCTGCCTGTCGCGGGTGCGGGTTCGCGACACGCCGGCAAATCTTCGTGGGCTCACGGGCATGGCGATCGACTGGACGGAGCAGCTCGTCGGCGAGTACTTCTGGGAGCCGGTGCCCGGCACGTGGAGCGTCCGCCCGCGCGCGGAGACGGTGAGCCCGATGGAAGCGGGGGCGGGGAGTACGTCATCGACTTCGCCCAACCGGAACCCGTCCCGCCGCCGGTGACCGCGATCGCCTGGCGGCTCGGGCGCCTCATCGTCGGTGAGCCCGGCGTGCGGGTGGCCGGCCATTTCGGTGGGCCGCCCGTCGACTACGAGAGCTTCCGGTACGCGGGCTCCGCCGCCGAGGCGCTCGCACAGCTCGACGGGGGCTACGCGGCGTGGACGGCCGGGGTCCGCGGCCTCGATCCCGGCGATGCTCGGCGGTGGCGGGCACGTCCTCGCGATCGACCGGTCCGCCGCGGCGGTCGCGCAGGCGGAGTCGGGGTGCTCGACGGGCGTCACTCGCAGGCCGGCCGCCGCGCCGTGCGGCGCGTCGCGGCGGTGCCGGCGCCGGGCGGCCGCCTCCTCGTCGACGGCGGCGACCCGTTGCGGGAGATCTCCCTCTGACCGCGCGCCCGGGCGGGCCGGGCCGAGTCAGCGGCCGAGGGCCCGGTCGAGGGTGGCGGCCCACTGGGTCAGCAGGCGGGTGCGGCGCGCCGAGTCGTCGGTGAGCAGGTCGGCGAGGCCCAGCCCGCGGACCAGGTCGAGGGTCGCCTGGACGGTCTCGCGGACGCCGGCGACGCTCTCGTCCGCGCCGAGCGCCTCGACGGTGAGGCGGTGCGCCTCCCGCCCCACGCGGGCTTCGAGGGGGAGGACCTGCGCGCGGAGCTGCTCGTCGGAGCTGGCCGCGACCCACAGCTGCAGCGCGGCGCGGAACAGCGGGCTCGTGTACATCTCGCCGAGCAGGGCCACGATGTCGAGCGTGGACGGGCGGCGGCCGGCGAGCCCGTCCAGGCGCTCGCGCATCTGGGTCATCCGCACCTCGGAGCCGTAGCCGACCGCGGCCGTCACCAGCTCCTCCCGCGTCCGGAAGTGGTGCTGCGCCGCGCCCCGGGAGACGCCCGCGCGCTCGGCGACCACGGCGACGGTGGTGCCGGCCCAGCCCACCGAGGCGAGGCAGTCGATAGCGGCCTCCAGGAGGCGCCGCCGGGTGGCGCGGCTGCGGTCCTGCTGCGGTTCGCGGGGGAGTGCCCGGGCGGTCATGGCTTCCTCGGCTCGACGGGCCTCCAGTCAACCAAACCGCCCCGCAGAAAAACAATCATGCGCGATTGATTTTTTCAGGCGGGGCTGGCAGTGTTCAGCCATGAGCCAACCGCTGCGGGTCGGGAACGCCTCGGGCTTCTACGGCGACCGCTTCGCCGCGGTGCGGGAGATGCTGGAGGGCGGGCCGCTGGACGTCCTCACCGGCGACTACCTCGCCGAGTTGACGATGCTGATCCTGGGCCGCGGCAAGATGAAGGACCCGGACGCCGGGTACGCCACCACGTTCCTGCGCCAGCTGGAGGAGTCTCTCGGGCTGGCGGTGGAGCGGGGCACCGCGATCGTCGCGAACGCCGGCGGGCTGAACCCGCGCGGGCTCGCCGACCGGCTGCGCGACCTGGCCGCGCGGCTCGGGATCGAGGTGCGCGTCGCCCATGTGGAGGGCGACGACCTACTGGCGCGGGCCGGCGAGTTCGGCTTCGCCGACTCTCCGTACGGAGCGCCGCTCACCGCCAACGCGTACCTGGGCGCCTGGGGGATCGCCGAGTGCCTGAAGGCGGGCGCCGATGTGGTGGTGACCGGCCGCGTCACCGACGCCTCACTGGTGGTGGGCCCGGCCGCCGCGCACTTCGGATGGGCGCGGGACGACTGGGACGCCCTGGCGGGCGCGACCGTCGCCGGGCACGTCCTGGAGTGCGGGGCCCAGGCCACGGGCGGCAACTACGCCTTCTTCGAAGAAATCTACAATGTAAAGGCACCGGGCTTCCCGATCGCGGAGATCCATGCCGACGGCTCCAGCGTCATCACCAAGCACGACGGAACCGGCGGCGCGGTGACCACCGAGACGGTCGCGGCCCAGCTCCTCTACGAGATCGGCGGGCCGGCCTATGCCGGGCCCGACGTGACGACCCGCTTCGACACGATCCGGCTGGCCCAGGACGGGCCCGACCGTGTGCGGATCAGCGGCGTCGAGGGGGCACCGCCGCCGGCGTCCACCAAGGTGTGCCTGAACCATCTCGGCGGCCACCGCAACGAGATGACGTTCGTCCTCACCGGGCTCGGCATCGAGGCCAAGGCGGAGTCGGTCAAGGCGCGGATGGCGGCCGCGTTCGGCGACGCGCCGCCGGCCCGGGTGGAGTGGACGCTCATCGGCGATGCCAAGGCCGACCCGGCCACGCAGGGGGAGGCGACCGCGCTGCTCCGCTGCGCCGTCCTCGACCCGGACCCGCACAAGGTCGGCCGCGCGTTCAGCAACGCGGCGGTGGAGCTGGCCCTCGCCGGCTACCCGGGCTTCACGATGACCTCGCCACCCGGCAAGGGCGCCCCGTACGGCGTGTACTCGCCGGCGTACGTGCCGAACGAGGCGGTCGACCACGTCGCCGTCACCCCGGACGGCACCCGCGTACCGATCGCCCCCGCGCCGGTCACGGCACCGATCACGGGGGCGGGCGGGCAGGAAGGCGCCGCCCAGTCCCCACCGCAAGCCGCCCCCCGGGGGCCGGCCGTCAGGGCGCCCCTCGGACGGGTGGCCGGGGCGCGGAGCGGGGACAAGGGCGGGGACGCCAACATCGGCGTCTGGGCCCGGACCGGCGCCCAATGGGACTGGCTCGAACCCTTCCTGACCGTGGAGAGGTTCAAGGAGCTGCTGCCCGAGACGCAAGAGCACACCGTCCACCGGCACGTCCTGCCCGGCCTGCGCGCGGTCAACTTCGTGGTCGAGGGGCTGCTGCAGGAGGGCGTATCCGCCTCGACCCGGTTCGACCCGCAGGGCAAGGCCCTCGGGGAGTGGCTGCGGTCCCGCCTCGTCGACATCCCGGAGGCACTCCTTTGACCCTGAAGAGCACGCTGGACGCGCGGAGCCCCGAGTACCGGGAGCGCCGCGCCGCCATGCTGGACAAGCTCGCGGCGCTGGACGCCGAGCACGCCAAGGCCCTCGAAGGCGGCGGCGAGAAGTACGTCGCGCGGCACCGCAGGCGCGGGAAGCTGCTGGCCCGCGAGCGCATCGAGCTGCTGCTCGACCCCGACTCGCCGTTCCTGGAGCTGAGCCCGCTCGCCGCCTGGGGGAGCGACTTCCCCGTCGGCGCCAGCGTGGTCACCGGCATCGGGGTCGTCGAGGGCGTCGAGTGCGTGATCGTGGCGAACGACCCGACGGTGCGGGGCGGGTCCAGCAACCCGTGGACGGTGAAGAAGAGCTTCCGGGCGTCCGACATCGCGCTGGAGAACCGGCTCCCGGTCATCAACCTGGTCGAGTCGGGCGGCGCGGACCTGCCGACGCAGAAGGAGATCTTCATCCCCGGCGGGCGGATGTTCCGGGACCTGACCCGGCTGTCGGCGGCCGGGATCCCGACGATCGCGCTCGTCTTCGGCAACTCGACCGCCGGCGGCGCGTACATCCCGGGCATGTGCGACTACGTCGTCATGGTGAAGGAGCGCGCGAAGGTGTTCCTCGGCGGCCCGCCGCTGGTGAAGATGGCGACGGGCGAGGAGGCCGACGACGAGGAGCTCGGCGGCGCGGAGATGCACGCCCGCACGTCCGGCCTCGCCGACTACATGGCCGCCGACGAGGCGGACGCGCTGCGCCTCGGCCGGCAGATCGTCAAGAACCTCAACCACCGCAAGCTCGGCCCGGCGCCCGGCCCGGTGGAGGAGCCGCTGTACGACGCGGAGGAACTCGCCGGGATCGTCCCCGAGGACCTCAAGGTCCCGTTCGACCCGCGCGAGGTCGTCGCCCGGATCGCCGACGGCTCGCGCTTCGAGGAGTTCAAGCCGCTCTACGGGACGAGCCTCGTCACCGGCTGGACGCGCGTGCACGGCTACCCGGTCGGGGTGCTGGCCAACGCGCAGGGCGTCCTGTTCGGCGCCGAGGCGCAGAAGGCGGCCCAGTTCATCCAGCTCGCCAACCAGAGCGACACCCCGCTGCTGTTCCTGCACAACACCACCGGCTACATGGTCGGCAAGGAGTACGAGCAGGCCGGGATCATCAAGCACGGCGCACTGATGATCAACGCGGTGGCCAACAGCAGGGTGCCGCACATCTCGATCGTGATGGGCGCCTCGTACGGGGCGGGCAACTACGGCATGTGCGGCCGGGCGTACGACCCTCGGTTCCTGTTCGCCTGGCCGAGCGCGAAGTCGGCGGTGATGGGGCCGCAGCAGCTCGCCGGGGTCCTGTCGATCGTGGCGCGGCAGGCCGCCGAGGCGCGCGGGCAGGCCTACGACGACGACCAGGACCGCGCCATGCGGGAGATGGTCGAGGCGCAGATCGAGGCGGAGTCGCTGCCGTTCTTCCTGTCGGGGCGGCTCTACGACGACGGCGTGATCGACCCGCGCGACACCCGCACCGTCCTCGGCCTGTGCCTGTCCGCCGTCCACAACGCGCCCGTGCGCGGAGCCGACGGCTTCGGCGTCTTCCGGATGTGAGCGAATCAATGATCAACAGAGTGCTGGTCGCCAACCGCGGCGAGATCGCCCGCCGCGTCCTGCGCGCCTGCCGGGACCTCGGCATCGGGACGGTCGCGGTGTTCTCCGACCCCGACGCGGACGCGCCGCACGTCCGGGAGGCCGACACAGCCGGGCGGCTGCCCGGCGCGGCCCCGGCCGAGACGTACCTGTCGGCGGAGCGGCTCCTCGCGATCGCCGCGAGCGCGGGTGCCGACGCCGTCCACCCCGGCTACGGGTTCCTGTCGGAGAACGCCGGGTTCGCGCGGGCCGTGCTGGACGCCGGCCTGACCTGGATCGGCCCGCCGCCGGACGCGATCGCCGCGATGGGCTCCAAGATCGAGGCCAAGAAGCTGATGGCCGCCGCCGGCGTCCCGGTGCTGCCGGAGCTGGACCCGGCCGCCGCGACGGCCGCCGACTTCCCGCTGCTGGTCAAGGCGTCCGCGGGCGGCGGCGGGCGCGGCATGCGGATCGTCCGGGCGCCGGACGGCCTCCAGGACGCCGTGGCGGGGGCGCGCCGCGAGGCGGAGTCGGCGTTCGGCGACCCGGCCGTGTTCTGCGAGCCGCTGCTGGAGGACGCCCGGCACATCGAGGTGCAGGTCCTCGCCGACGCCCACGGCACCGTCTGGACCCTCGGCGAGCGCGAGTGCTCGATCCAGCGCCGCCACCAGAAGATCGTCGAGGAGGCGCCGTCGCCCGCCGTCGGCCCGGAGCTGCGCGCCGAGCTGTGCGCGGCGGCGGCGGACGCGGCCCGCGCCATCGGCTACACCGGCGCCGGGACGGTCGAGTTCATGCTCGCCCGCGACGGCCGCTTCTTCTTCCTCGAGGTCAACACCCGCCTGCAGGTCGAGCACCCGGTCACCGAATGCGTGTACGGGGTGGACCTCGTCCGGCTGCAGATCGAGGTGGCCGAAGGCGCCCGCCTGCCCGCTTCGCCGCCGGAGCCGCGCGGCCACGCGATCGAGGTCCGCCTGTACGCGGAGGACCCCGCGCACGACTGGCGCCCCGCCAGCGGCACCCTGCACACCTTCGAGGTGCCGGGCGCGGACGCCGAGTTCGCCGTCCCGGCGGCGCACGGGCTGCGGCTCGACAGCGGCGTGGAGAGCGGCGCGGAGGTCGGCGTCCACTACGACCCGATGCTCGCCAAGGTGATCGCCTGGGCCCCGACCCGGTCCGCCGCAGCCCGGCGGCTCGCCGCCGGGCTGCGCGGCGCCCGCGTCCACGGCCTCACCACGAACCGGGACCTGCTCGTCCGGATCCTGGAGGAACCGGGCTTCCTGGACGGCGACACCGACACCGGCTACCTCGACCGCGTCGGCCTCGCCGCCCTGGCGGCGCCGCTGGCGGACGAGGCCGCGGTGCGGGTCTCGGCGCTGGCCGCCGCCCTCGCGCTGGCCGCCGCGAACCGGTCGGCGGCGCCCGTGCTCGGCCGGCTGCCGTCCGGATGGCGCAACGTGCGGTCGCAGCCGCAGCGCAGGACGTTCGAGGGCCCCTACGGGACGGTCGACGTCGACTACCTGCTGCACAGGGACGGCCTCGCCTCCGAGCTGTGCCCGGGCACCGCCCTGGTCAGCGCCGCGCCGGACCGGGTCGTCCTCGACCGCGGCGGCCTCCGCGAGACCTTCGCCGTCACCGCGGCCGGGGACGCGGTGCACGTCGACTCCCGCCTCGGGCCGGTGGCGCTCACCGCCGTCCCGCGGTTCGCCGACCCGAGCGGCCGGCTCGCCCCCGGCTCCCTGCTCGCCCCCATGCCCGGGACCGTCGTCCGCGTCGAGGCCGAGGCGGGCGCGCGGGTCGCCGAGGGGCAGGTCCTCGTGGTCCTGGAGGCCATGAAGATGGAGCACCGCATCACCGCCCCGTCCGCCGGGACGGTCGCGGAACTGAACGTCGCCGCCGGACGGCAGGTCGAGTCCGGCGCCGTCCTCGCCGTCATCGAGGCCGCAACCGAGGCCGCCACCGAAGGGACCCCCGCATGAGCTTCGTCGAGACCGAGGAGCGGCGGGCGCTGCGCGCGGCCGTCGCCGAACTGGGCGCGAAGTACGGGCCGTCCTACTACGTGGAGAAGGCCAGGGCCGGGCAGAAGACCGACGAGCTGTGGGCCGAGGCCGGGCGGCTCGGGTACCTCGGCGTCAACGTGCCGGAGGAGTACGGCGGCGGGGGCGGCGGGATCGGCGACCTCGCCGCCGTGTGCGAGGAACTGGCCGCCGCCGGGTGCCCGCTGCTGCTGATGGTCGTGTCCCCGGCGATCTGCGCGACGATCATCGCGCGGTCCGGCACCGCGGAGCAGCGCGCGCACTGGCTGCCCCGCTTCGCCGACGGGTCGGTGAAGATGGCGTTCGCGATCACCGAGCCCGACGCCGGCTCCAACTCCCACCGCATCACCACCACGGCCCGCCGGGACGTGAAGGGGGCAGGGGAGGCGGGCGGGTGGGTGCTGACGGGGCAGAAGACGTTCATCTCCGGCGTGGACGAGTCGGACGCCGTCCTGTTCGTCGCCCGCTCGCAGGACCAGAAGGGCAACCTGCGGCCCTCGCTGTTCATCGTCCCGACGGACGCGGCGGGCTTCACCTGCACGCCCATCGACATGGAGATCGTGTCGCCGGAGAAGCAGTTCGTCTGCCACCTCGACGACGTCCGGCTGCCCTACGACGCGCTCGTCGGCGACGAGGACGGCGGGCTGCTGCAGCTGTTCGCCGGCCTCAACCCCGAGCGGATCATGGCGTCCGCGATGGGCGCCGGCATCGGCCGGCTCGCGCTCGGCAAGGCCACGGCCTACGCCAGGGACCGGCAGGTCTTCAAGACGCCCATCGGCGCCCACCAGGGCCTCGCGCACCCGCTCGCCGCCGCCAAGATCGAGCTGGAGCTGGCCCGGCTGATGGGGCAGAAGGCCGCCTGGCTGTACGACGAGGGCGACGACGCGGGCGCGGGCGAGGCCGCGAACATGGCCAAGTACGCGACCGCGGAGGCCGCGATCCACTGCGTCGACCAGGCCATCCAGACGCACGGCGGCAACGGCCTCACCACCGAGTACGGCGTCGGGATGCTCGCCGGCGTCGTCCGCCTCATGCGCATCGCCCCCGTCAGCCGGGAGATGATCCTCAACTTCGTCGCCCAGCACACCCTGGGCCTGCCCAAGTCGTACTGAGCCGGCCGACCGGACGGGCGCCCATCCTTTGCCTTACTTAGAGTAGTGATCTGACCACTCTAAGTACTTCCTCGGAGAGGATCGCGGAGGAAGTATCGGAAGGGCGAAAGGAACGATCAATGAGCAGGTTTCTCTCGGTTCTGGTCCTGACGGCCGGCACGACGATGGCCGGAGTCTTCGGCATGGCGGCGGCGGCCTCGGCCGCCCCGGCCGCGCCCGCGGTCCACGCGCCGGCCATGGACCACTGCGGATGCGGCTGCTGCGGTCACCACCACGACGACGACAACACCAACACCAACATCAACATCAACGTCTGATCCCGGCCGGCCGCCGCAACGGCGGCCCGGCCGGTGCTGGCGGAGGTCCGTGCGGCCTCCGCCAGTCGCATTGCCCCGGCGCTCCGCCGGACGCTCACCCTGGCCGGCCGCCCAGCAGGCCGTCCAGCTGGGCCTCCAGCGGCACCGCGGCGCCGAGGCGGTTGTCCACGGCGAGGTGCGGCACCGGCGGCGGCTCCGCCGGGCGCATCCGCGCGGTGAACGCCTCGAACGCGGCCAGCTTGGCGGTGTCGCGGGACGAGCCGCGCGCCTCCAGCCGGTGGCGGAGCGTCCGCGCGTCCGACCGGATCCACACCAGCCGGACGGGCGCCCCGCCCAGCGCCGCGACCCACTCCGCCCACCGGGACGTGTCCCGGATCTGCCCGGTGAACGGCGCGCTCAGCAGCACCGGGCACCCGTGCGAGCGGATCTCCCGGGCCGTGGCGGTCAAGCCGGCGTACTCGTGCGGCTTGACGTGCTCGTCGTACCAGGGGCCCTCCCGCTCACCGGGGTCGCGGGAGGCCGCGGCGAGGACGGCCGCCACGAACGCCCCGTACACGGTGTCCTTGTCCAGCAGCGCGGGCACCGGCCGCAGCCGCCGCAGCAGCAGCTCCGCCACGGTCGTCTTCCCGGCGCCCGGCGCGCCCGCCACCACCCAGACCGCGGCGGGCGCCGCCTCACCGCCCATAGCCGTCATGGCGCCCGTAGCCGTCGCACCGCCCGCATCCGTCACGCGGTCAGCCGCATGCGGCGCGTCGCGAGCCGCTCGATGCGCGCCTCGTCGATCTCGTGGCCGAGGCCCGGCTGGGTGAGCGGGACGCCGACGACGCCGCCGGACGAGCGGACGGGCGGCGTCACGAACACCGGCCCGCCCGCCGGGTCGGACACGTCGCTCGGCAGCGTGCAGCCCGGCAGCGCGGCGAGCGCCACCGCGGCGGCCTGCCCGATCCCGAACGCGCCGGTCCCGCTGCACCACACGTCCCAGCCCGCCGCGTACGCCAGGTCGTGGGCGCTGCGCGCCGCGGTGAGCCCGCCGAACCGGTCCGGCCGCAGGTGCAGGGCCCGGCCCGCCCCCGCCGACAGCGCCGCGTCCAGGATCTCCAGGTCGCCGACCGCCGGCGCGACCGCGGTGCCGAGCCGCAGCTGCAGCCGGGCGTGCGCGGCCAGGTCGCCGGCCGGGAACGGGCGCTCGACCGCCGCCAGGCCGTAGGCGTCCAGCGCCTCCAGCACCGCCAGGTGCTCGGGCGACTCGGTGTAGGCGTGCCCCGCGTCGGCGACGAGGGCCAGTGCCGGGTACGCCTGCCGGATCACCCGGACGGGCTCGATGTCCCAGCCCGGGCGGATGTCCAGCGTGACGCGGGTGTGGCCGGCGCCGACCGCCTTGTTGACGCGGGCCGAGACCGTGTCGAGCGCCGGCTCGGGGGAGATCCGCGCGCCCGTCACGATGGACGTGCGGGTGCCGCCGAGCGCGTGCGCGAGCGGCAGGCCCCGCGTCCGGCACCACAGGTCCCAGCAGGCGGTGTCCACGGCCGCGGCGGCCTCGCTGGCGCCGAGGTCGGCGGCGGCGGACACGTCCTCGGGCCGGTCCCAGTCGAGCCCGATGAGGGCCGGGGCCATCCGCGTCTCGATGTCGGCCCACGCCGCGTCCCCGCCCGCGCCGCCGCCCGGCACGGCCATCTCGCCCCAGCCGACCGCGTCGCCGCCGGCGAGCCGGACCAGCACGCTCTGCGGCCGCCGCCCGCGCGGCATCGCCACCTGGAAGGCGTCGCAGCCCTGGATCGAAGGCACCCTCACCCGCCCTTTCGCCGAGGTCGTCTCCCTCTATGATCCACCCGCGCGGACGCGGCCGGTCACGGGCAGCTGTCCTCCAGCGACACCGGCTTGGTGTCCGGCTTGGGGGACGACGACGTGCCCGGCGAGCCCTGCGAGGGGCTCTCCGGCCCGCTCGGCGAGGCGCTCGGGGAGCCGCTCGCGGCGCCGCTCGTGGGCGCGCTCACCGCGCGGGGGTCGCTGTTGACGGCCTCGGACGCCAGCTTGCGGATCAGCTTGAAGTCGGGGTTGCCGGTGTAGATCAGCGGCGGCACGAACTGCAGGCTGCGGATCTCGGCGCCGTCCTTGACCTCGTTGGACAGCTTCACCAGCGCGGGCAGCAGCTCCTGCGGGATGTCGGTCGCCAGGGTGCGCTTGGCGGCGGCGGCGAGCTTGTCGAAGCTGGTCAGGACGGTCTGCGGGTCGGCCTGCTCGGCGATCGCGCGCAGCAGGCACTTCTGCCGGCCCATCCGGACGTAGTCGCTGCTGTTGGTGCGGGAGCGCCCGTACCACAGGGCCTCCTTACCGCCGAGCCTGCGGTAGCCGGGCTGCAGGACGGCGCCCTGCTGCCCGTACGGGATCGGCTCGGTGATCTTGAGCTTGACGCCGCCCATGGCGTCGATGATGTCGGCGAAGCCGAACATGTCGACGAGGATGTAGTAGTCGACGCGCAGTCCGAGGATGCCCGCGATCGTGGCCTTCAGCAGCTCGGGGCCGCGGTGGTCCTTCGGGACGCCGGGCACCACGTCCGGGTGCTGCTCGGCGTACTCGTACACCTCGTTCAGCAGGCCCGGGTTCAGCGGGCCGTCGCCGGTGAAACCGTAGGGGAACCGGTCCCGGGCGGGGCCCGGCGGCATCTCGAAGCGCTCCAGGTTGCGGGGCAGGCTCAGCAGCACCGTGTCGCCGGTCTCGGTGTCCACGCTGGCGAGCGTCATGCTGTCGGTGCGCACGCCGGTGCGGTTCTCGGCGGCGTCGCCGCCGAGCAGCAGGATGTTGACGCGGGCCTGCCCGTTGAACGGGTCCTCGGTGTCGACCTTCCTGCCGTTCTCGCTGCCGGTGCGGAAGATGCTGGTCAGCGCGTCCCGGTAGACGTAGGTGCTGTGCGCCGACCACGCCACCGGGACGCCGACCGCGAAGCACATCACCGCGACGGACGCGGCGCCGAGCGTCCTGGCGCTGATCGGCATCCCCAGCGGCCGCAGGATCTGGTACGAGCGGATCACGACGAGGATCCACAGCACGCCGAACGCGACGAGCGCGGCCGCCACCCGCTGCACGACGTCCGGCTGGACGGCCAGGTGCAGCAGGTCGGACCGGTACACGGTGGCGGCCGCGGCCAGCGTGGCGGCGACCGCCGCCCACAGGGCGAGCAGCAGGGAGCCGGCGATCCGGCGCCCGGTGACGACGTGGGCGACGCCCCAGACCAGGGCGGACACGAGGGTCAGCGCGAGCGCGCGCGGGAGACCCCGCGCCCCGCCGGAGGGGCCGTCCCCGCCCCCGTCCCGGGCGTGCCGACTCGACGACCGACCCATGTACGCTCCGATTCCCACCCACGGTGATTTAAGCCCCGGCTCACATGATGGACGCGCGGAACCGGGCAAAGGTTGCGTGGGAGTCGACCGAATGCGAGCGGGTGTGGCCTCTGGTGCAGCTGATGATCAGGATAGGGAATCGGACCCCCTTTTGGGGAGCCCGACGCGATCATCGGTGCTCCGGAGGCCCTACCAGCTGGTGGACAGCGGCATTCCCTCGGCGAAGCCGGAGGTGTTCTGGATCCCGACCGTGGCCCGCTCGTGGAACTCCTCCAGCGTGCGCGCGCCCGCGTAGGTGCACGAGCTGCGCAGCCCGGCCACGATCTGGTCGACGAGGTCCTCCACGCCGGGGCGGTGCGGGTCCAGGAACATCCGGGAGGTGGAGATCCCCTCCTCGAACAGGGCCTTGCGGGCCCGGTCGAACGGGGAGTCCTCGGCGGTGCGCAGCCGCACCGCCCGCGCGGACGCCATCCCGAAGCTCTCCTTGTAGAGCCGGCCGTCGGCGGTGCGCTGCAGGTCGCCGGGCGACTCGTAGGTGCCGGCGAACCAGGATCCGACCATGACGTTCGCGGCGCCGGCGGCGAGTGCCAGGGCCACGTCGCGCGGGTGCCGGACGCCGCCGTCCGCCCACACGTGCCGGCCGAGGCGGCGCGCCTCGGCGGCGCACTCCAGCACGGCGGAGAACTGGGGGCGGCCGACGCCGGTCATCATCCGGGTCGTGCACATCGCGCCGGGGCCCACGCCGACCTTGACGATGTCGGCGCCCGCCTCGATCAGGTCGCGGGTGCCCTCGGCGGTCACCACGTTGCCCGCCACCACCGGGACGGCCGGGTCGAGGCCGCGGACGGCGGCCAGCGCGCTCAGCATCTTGTCCTGGTGCCCGTGCGCGGTGTCGACGACGAGCAGGTCGGCGCCCGCCTCCAGCAGCGCCTTGGCCTTGCCCGCGACGTCGCCGTTCACGCCGACCGCGGCGGCGATGCGGAGCCGGCCCGCGGCGTCCACCGCGGGCCGGTAGAGGGTGGCGCGCAGCGCGCCGGTGCGGGTGAGGACGCCGGTGAGCCGCCCGTCGGCGTCGACGACCGGGGCGAGCCGGTGGCCGCGCTCGTGCAGCCGGTCGAACGCCTCGCGCGGGTCCGCGCCGGCCGGCAGCGTCACCAGGTCGCGGGACATGATGTCGCGGAGCTGCGCGAACCGGTCGACGCCCTGGCAGTCGGCCTCGGTGACCACGCCGACGGGGCGGTCGTCCTCGACCACGATCACGGCGTTGTGCGCCCGCTTGGGCAGCAGCGCGAGCGCGTCGCCGGCGGTGCTGCCCGGATCCAGCCGGATCGGGGTGTCCACGACCAGGTCGCGGCCCTTGACCCAGCCGATCACCTCCGCCACGACGTCGGCCGGGATGTCCTGCGGGAGCACCGCGAGCGCGCCGCGCCGGGCGACGGTCTCGGCCATCCGGCGGCCGGACACGGCCGTCATGTTCGCCACCACGAGCGGGATCGTCGTGCCGCTGCCGTCGGCGGTCGACAGGTCGACCTCCAGGCGGGACCCGACCGCGGAGCGGCGCGGGACCATGAAGACGTCGTTGTAGGTCAGGTCGTGAGCGGAACGCTCACCGTTCAGCAGGTGCACGGCTGTACTACACACCAATCGCGGATCCGGGGTGGCTGGGCCACCGTACATTCTCGGCCATACCCGGCGGTGGTCCGGCCAAGCCGTGCCGCGGGGCCCGCGGCGGCCCGCCACCCACCCGCTACCCAGGGGTGATGACTGTGTGTCCCCGAAGTGCGACCGGCCGCGCCCCGGCGATGTTCCCGCGCTCTTCCAGGCAGGACGAAAGTGAAACGCCTGACCCGGTGGAAAACGGTGCAACGTGGGGCTTGGCTCTCTGTAAAGTTACCTCTTGACGTAACTGCGCCCACGATGCACTTTTTTTACATGTGTCTCACGCGGACGGCGGCGGACCCGCCGTAAATGGGGCGTGACGGCAGAACCCCCGGGAGAAGCGCATGCAGGTCACGCACTTGGCCCCGGTCGGCCATGCCCGCCCGCGCCGCGAACCGCCCCGCCCGCGCCGCGAACCGCGCCCGCGCGCCGTCGCGCCCCCGCCGCGCCGCGCCCGCCCCGCCGCGCGTTCCGCCGTCCGCACCGCCGTCCGCACCGCCGTCCGCACCGCCGCGCGCGGGGCGGCCTTCCGGAGTGACCGGCACCACCCCGCGCGCCCCCCGCCCGGTCCGGGCCCGCCGTGCGCCGGCCGGGCAGCGTTGCGCTGCCGTACCGGTTTAAACGGCGCCGGAAACGTCGCCGTGCCGAACGGGTCGCCGACGCTTCGACGGCCGCCGGGCATGGCGAACACGAGCAAGATCAATATTTGACGTCCTACCGTCCTGAAATGGAATGATCTTGCAGTTGCCGACAAACCGATTCATTACACGTCGAGGAGGAGAGCCGTGCTGGATGCGGTCGACGCCGTGCTCGTCCGCGAGCTCCAGCGGGATGGCAGGGCGACGTTCCAGGCGCTCGCCGATCGCGTCGGGCTTTCCCGCACGGCCGTGCGGGCACGGGTGCAGCACCTTCTCGAAACGCAGGTCGTCCGCGTCGTGGGCATCGTGCACGCGGCCGTCGTCGGAGCGGAGGCGATCGGGCACGTCTCGGTCACCGTGGACGGCTCCGCCCGGGAGGTGGCCGAGGCCGTCGCCGAGCGGCCCGCCGTCTGCTTCGCCGCGCTGACCGCCGGCCCCTACGACGCGGTCGCCCAGGTGCGGACGCGCGACGACGCCGCGCTCGCGGCCGAGGTGGACCAGATCCGGTCCGTCCCCGGGGTGCGCGCGGCGGAGGTGTTCCGGTCGGTGTCCACCGTGCGCGACAAGCACTCGGTGGTGCGCGAGCTCGGCGAGGTCACCCTCGACGACATCGACTGGCGGCTCCTGCACGAGCTGCAGCGGGACGGGCGGGCCCCCTACACCCGGCTCGCGCACGTCATCGGGCTGTCGCAGGCCGCCACCCGGGCCCGGGTGGTCCGGCTCATGCGCACCGGCGTCATCCAGGTCACCGGGCTGGCCGACCCGCTCGCCCTCGGCGCCGCCGAGCTCGGCGGGTTCGGCCTGGTGGTGAGCGGCGGGCTGCGGAAGGTCGCGGACGCCGTTGCCGCCCAGGACGGAGTCCGCTACCTGGCGACCGGCTTCGGCCGGTACGACATCGTCGGGCAGGCCGAGGCGGCGTCGCGCCGCGAGCTGGTGGCCGTGCTCGACGCCGTCCGCTCGGTCCCCGGCGCGACGGTGCGGGAGTCCTGGCACCACCTGGACGTGGTGAAGGAGTCCTACGCCGTCGAGCTGCCCGAGCAGCCCCTCAACGGGGCGTCCTGACCGGACCCCCGCGTCCCGGCCGCGGTGCCCGCCGCGGCCGGGGCGGCCCCCCGCGCCGGCCGCTCAGTCGCGGTCGAGCGCGACCTCCTCCAGGTCGAGCTCGTGCATGACGCGGGTCAGCACCTCGTCGTCGATGCGCCGCTCGTCCCGCATCCGGACGAACACCTCCCGCTCGGCCGCCAGCATCTCCCGCCGCAGCCGCCGGTACGTCGCCGTCGGCACCTCCTCGCCCGCCGGGCCCGTCCCGCCGCCGAGCCGCTCCCAGGCGCGCAGCTGCCGGTGCTCGGCGAGCTGCCGGAGCCGCTCCACCACCCCCGCGTCCAGCGGCTCGGCGGCGTTCAGCTCCTCCAGCCGCTCCAGCGCCGCCCGCGCCGCCGCGTGCTGGGCGCCGGCCTCGGCGACGGTGTCGGTGTAGCGCTCGCGGTCCCCGCCGATGCGCAGCAGCCGGATGAGCGCCGGGAACGTCAGCCCCTGCACGAGCAGGGTCCCGAGGACGGTCGTGAACGTCAGGAACAGGATCAGGTCGCGGCCGGGGAACGGCTCGCCGGACGCGGTGAACGGGATCGCGAACGCCGCCGCGAGCGACACCACCCCGCGCATCCCCGCCCACGACACGACCGTGAGGCCGCGCCAGCCCGGGTCCTCGCCCTCCCGCTCCCGCCGCGACAGCAGCCGGGGGATCCGGGAGGCGGGGAACACCCACGCGAAGCGCGCGGCCACGGTGACTCCGAAGACCGCGACCGCCCACCAGGCGAGCTGCTGCCAGCTCCGGTCCGACAGGCCGTGCACGACCGGCGGCAGCTGCAGCCCGATGAGCAGGAAGACCACCGACTCCAGCAGGAAGACCATGATCTTCCAGAACGAGTGGCCGATCAGCCGCGTCACCGCCGCCGACTCGGTGGCCCGGTGGCCGAGGTACAGGCCGCTGACGACCACCGCGATCACCCCCGAGGCGTGCACGGTCTCGGCGAGCAGGTAGGCGGCGAACGGCGCCACGAGCGCGATGCCGTTCTCCACGAGCGGGTCGTTCAGCCGGGTCCGCAGCCAGTGCAGCGGCGGGCCGAGCAGCAGCCCGACCGCCGCGCCGACGGCCGCGGCGAACAGGAACCGCCCGACGCCCTCCAGCAGCGTGAACCCGGCGCCCGTCGCCGCGATCAGCGCCACCCGGAACGCCGTCAGCGCCGTCGCGTCGTTGAACAGGCTCTCCCCGACCAGCACCGTCGTCGTGCGGCGGGGCAGGCCGAGGCGCTGCGCGACGCTCACCGCCGCGACCGCGTCCGGCGGCGCCACGATCGCGCCGAGCACGAACGCCGCGGACAGCGGCAGGCCGGGGACGAGCAGGTGCGCCGTGTAGCCCACGGCGAACACGGTGAACAGCACCAGGCCCACCGACAGCAGCCCGATCGACCAGACGTCGTCGCGCAGGTTGCTGAAGGAGCTCTGCCAGGCCGCCGCGAACAGCAGCGGCGGCAGGAACACGTACAGCACGAACTCCGGGTCGAGCTCGAACTCGGGGACTCCGGGGACGAACGAGAACCCCAGGCCCGCGATCACCAGGATCAGCGGGGCGGGCAGCCCGGCGCGCCGCGCCCCGGCGGCCACCACCAGTGCCCCGACCGGAATGGCCAGCAGCCAGAGTGCGTGCGTCGTCTCCACCCGCCAGATCATGGCATGTCCGGCGGCCCCCGCCCGCCGGGGACGGCCGCCGGGGACGCCGCCGGTCAGCGGTGGGCGTCGCGGCCCGCCTCCTTGGCGAAGGCGAGGAAGTCGCGCGCGGTGGGCGGCAGCCTGCGGTGCGCGTGGACGAGCCCGATCATGCGGGTGATCGGCGGCATGAACGAGCGGACCGCCACGCCCTCGGTGTCCTCGAGCTGGTTGCGGTACCAGAGCAGGGAGCCCATCCCCGCGCGGACCCAGCCGAGCCACGCGCCCCGCTCGTCGGACTCGACCGCGGCGACCGGGGTCGCGCCGACGCGGCGCAGCACCGCGTCGATCTCGGCGCGGCGGGGGCCGCCGGGGGCCGGCAGGACGAGCCGCATGCCGTCCAGCGCGGCCGGCGGCACCGGCTCGCGGACCCGCAGCCCGGGCGGCGAGACCAGCACCACCTCGCGCTGCTCGAACGGGTGCGCGGACATGTCGCCGGGCACCGGCAGGTCGGTGAGCCCGAGGTCGGCGCGGGCCGCGCGCAGCGCGCCGGCGACCGCGTCGCGGTCCGCGCAGCGCACCACCCGGACCCGGACGGCCGGCTGGCGGCGGGCGAAGCCGGGCACGAGCCGGCCGGTCAGCTCCGGCTCCAGCGACGCGGTGACCGCGATGCGCAGCTCGGTGCCGCGCCCGTTGGCCCGGGCGACCGACAGCCCCTCGATCGCCTCGACGGCGCCGAGCGCGATGCGGGCCTGCCGGACGACCAGCTCGCCCTCGGGGGTGAGGGCCACGCCGCGGCCGGAGCGGGCGAACAGCTCCACGCCGAGTTCGCGCTCCAGCTCGCGGACCGCCCGCGAGAGCGCGGGCTGGGCCACGTAGAGAGCCTGGGCCGCCGACGTCATCGTGCCGTGGTCGGCGGTCGCCACGACATAGCGCAGCTGCCGCAGATTCATGAGCCGACCGTATGCCAACGAACAGCTCCGGTCCCGGACATGCCGGAATCGGCCCGGGGAATCGCCCCGCGGTCAGCTCCGCGCGCCCGGCGGCGCGCCGCCGGCGGGCTTCCCGGACGCGACGGTGTCCGGCTCCGGCTGCAGCGGCGGCGCGCCCACCGCGCAGTGGCTGCGGCCCTCCGGCTCCACCGCCGCCCCGGACGGGGTGCGCAGCGCGTCCTTCTCGATGGTGAGGAAGCTGAGCACGGCGCCGGCAGCCAGCAGCACGGCGCTCGCCGCCATCGCGATCTGGAATCCGTGGGAGAAGTCCGCCGGGTCGTCGTAGGCGTCGCCGGTCAGCCCGGCCAGCGGCGGGATCGCCGCGACCGTCAGCAGCCCGGCGGCCCGCGCGACCGCGTTGTTGACGCCGCTGGCCACTCCCGCGTGCCGGACGTCGGCGGTCGCGAGGACGGTGGCGGTGAGCGGCGCGACCACCGCCGACAGCCCCAGCCCGAACACCACCACGGCGGGCAGCACGTCCCGGACGTAGGAGGCGCCCTCGCCGAGCCGCCCGACGAGCAGCATCCCGATCGCGGCGACCACCAGCCCCGCGGTCATCGGCAGCCGCGGGCCGATCTTCTGGGCGACCGCGCCCGCCCGCGCCGACAGCAGCAGCATCAGCACGGTCACCGGCAGCAGCGCCGTGCCCGCCGCGATCGGCGAGAACCCGGACACGACCTGGAGGTTCACGACGACCAGGAAGAACATCACGCCCATCCCGCCGTACATGAGGAACGTGACGACGTTGACGGCCGAGAACTGCCGGGAGGAGAACACGCCGAGCGGCAGCATCGGCTGCGGCACCGCCCGCCCCCGCCGCAGGCCCGGCAGGTGCCGGCCCCTGCCGCGCATCCGCTCGACCAGGACGAAGGCGGCGGCGGCCGCGATGCCGAGGACGGCGGCGGTGCCGATCACCGGCGGCGCGGCGTTCCCGCCCGGCGCCTCGGTGAGCGCGTAGGTCGTGCCGGCCAGCGCGAGCGCCGCCAGCACGGCGCCGAGCACGTCGAAGCGGCCGCGCGCGTCCGGGTCGACGCTCTCCGGGACGTGCCGCACCGCGACCAGCACCACCACGGCGGCCAGCGGCACGTTCAGCAGGAACACCCACCGCCATCCGGCCGCCTCGACCAGCCAGCCGCCCGCGAACGGCCCGATCGCGCTCGCGACGCCGCCGAGCCCCGACCAGGCGCCGACCGCGCGGGGCCGGTCGTCGGCGGCGAACGACGCCTGGATGATCGCCAGCGAGCCCGGGGTGAGCAGCGCCCCGCCGACGCCCTGCAGCGCCCGCGACAGGATCAGCGTCTCGATGTTCGGCGCCAGCCCGCACAGCACGGAGGCGACCGCGAACCACACCACGCCGACCAGGAAGACCCGGCGCCGCCCGAACCGGTCGCCCAGCGACCCGCCGAGCAGGATGAAGCCCGCGAGGGTCAGCGTGTAGGCGTTCACCGTCCACTGCAGGCCGGCGATGTCGGCGTGCAGGTCGCGCGCCAGGGCCGGGAGCGCCACGTTCACGACCGTGGAGTCGAGCAGCGCGATGCCCGACCCCAGCACGGTCGCGAGCAGGATCCACCGTCCCGGCCCGCTGCGCAGGGGGACGTCCGGCATCAGACGATCAGTTCATCGGCGAAGCACCAGCGCCAGTCCTCGCCCGGCTCGAACGACCGGACGATCGGATGCCCCTCCTTGTGGAAGTGCCCGGTCGCGTGCCGCATCGGGGACGAGTCGCAGCAGCCCACGTGCCCGCAGGCCAGGCACAGCCGCAGATGCACCCAGCGCGTGCCCTCCTCCAGGCACTCCTGGCACCCCTGCGGGGTGTTCGGTGACGGATCCACCGCCGGAAGGGTCTGCACATGCTCACAAGTGGCCATATCAGCATCGTGCCACGCGTGCATCAGATGCTTACCAGTGGTCCGGGCTGAACGGCTCGTCCTCCGGACGCGCGGACCGCGACAGCAGCCGCAGGTCCGACTCGACCATCATCGTCACCAGGCCCTCGAACGTGACCTCCGGCTCCCAGCCGAGCTGCTCGCGGGCCTTCTTCGGGTCCGCGCACAGCAGGTCGACCTCGGCGGGACGGGTGTACTTGGCGTCCAGGACGACGTGGTCCTCCCAGTTCAGGCCCGCCGTGCGGAACGCGAACTCCACCAGCTCGCGCACCGACTGGGTCTGGCCCGTTCCGATGACGAAGTCCTCCGGGGCGTCCTGCGCGAGCATCAGCCGCATCGCGCGGGCGTAGTCGCCCGCGTAGCCCCAGTCGCGCCGCGCGTCGAGGTTGCCCAGGCGCAGCTCCTCGGCCAGCCCCAGCTTGATGCGGGCCGCGCCCAGCGACACCTTCCGCGTCACGAACTCGGCGCCGCGGCGCGGCGACTCGTGGTTGAACAGGATGCCGCTGACCGCGAACATCCCGTAGGACTCGCGGTAGTTCTGGGTGATGTAGTGCCCGTAGCTCTTCGCGACCCCGTAGGGGCTGCGCGGGTGGAACGGGGTCCGCTCGTTCTGCGGCGTCTCCCGGACCATCCCGAACATCTCCGAGGACGAGGCCTGGTAGAAGCGGATCTGCTCGCGGCCCGGCGTGCGCGACGGGCTGATGCCCGACACCACGCGGATGGCCTCCAGCATGCGCAGCACGCCCATCCCGGTGACCTCGGCGGTGAGCTCGGCCTGCTGCCACGACATCGGCACGTAGGAGATCGCGCCCAGGTTGTAGACCTCGTCGGGCCGCACCCGCTCCACCGCCGAGATCAGGCTGCCCTGGTCCAGCAGGTCGCCGGTGGTGATCTGCACGTCGCCGATGTGCTTGCGCAGCCGCGACACATGGGGGTTCGCCTGCCCCCGCACCAGGCCCCAGACCTCGTATCCCAGCTCAAGCAGATGCTCGGCCAGGTACGAGCCGTCCTGTCCGGTGATGCCGGTGATGAGTGCTCGCCTGGACAGCGGATCCTCCATGGCTGAAATAGGTCCGATGTGGGGCCCACCACGGGTGGAACCCGTAACGAGCGTGATTTATGAGATTACCGACCACGGCGGGGCGATGACGAGGGAGGGCACCGTTTGAACCGAATTCACTTCTGGTTCGCCCGCCGGGCCGCCCGTATGCCACGGTGAGACCCATCATGAGCTCTCCGGACGCGCCGCCGCTGCGGCTGAACGGGCGCGAGGTCGGACCCCGCGCGATCATGGCGGTGGTGAACCGCACGCCCGACTCGTTCTTCGACCGGGGCGCCACCTACGGCTTCGGCGCGGCGCTGGAGGCCGTCGACCGGGCCGTCGCCGACGGCGCCGACATCGTCGACATCGGCGGCGTGAAGGCCGGGCCGGGCGAGGACGTCGGCGTCGCCGAGGAGTTGCGCCGCGTGGTGGACCTCGTCGCCGCCGTCCGCGACCGGCACCCCCGCGTCGTGATCAGCGTCGACACCTGGCGCGCCGAGGTCGGCGAGGCGGTCGCCCGGGCCGGCGCCGATCTGCTCAACGACACCTGGGGCGGGCCCGACCCGCGGCTGGCCGAGGTCGCCGCCGCGCACGGCATCGGCCTGGTCTGCGCGCACGCCGGCGCCCTGGAGCCCCGCACCCGCCCGCACCGGGTCGGCTACGACGACGTCGTGGCCGACGTCGTCGCGCACGTGACCGCCGAGG
Source organism: Actinomadura sp. NAK00032 (assembly GCF_013364275.1). Lineage (NCBI taxonomy): Bacteria > Bacillati > Actinomycetota > Actinomycetes > Streptosporangiales > Thermomonosporaceae > Actinomadura > Actinomadura sp. NAK00032. Next base: position 4,140,533 of record NZ_CP054932.1, read on the forward strand.
CCGAGCGCGCCGCCGCGCTCGGGGTGCGGCGCGAGGCGATCCTCATCGACCCCGCCCACGACTTCGGCAAGAACACCCGCCAGTCACTGGAGATCACCCGGCGGCTCGGCGAGCTGGCCGCCACCGGCTGGCCGGTACTGGTCGCGGTGTCCAACAAGGACTTCATCGGCGAGACGCTCGGCCGCCCCGTCGACCGGCGCGGCGTCGGGACCATGGCCGTGCTCGGCGTGTCCGCGCTGCTCGGCGCCCGCGTCTTCCGTGTCCACGACGTCCCCGCCGCCCGCCGCGCCCTCACCGCGGTCGCCGAACTGGAGAACCCGCAGGCCTAGGGGAACGACTCCCAGGGCCTAGTGCGCGGCTTCGCGCTGGCGGGCGCGGTAAGCCGCGACGTGCATGCGGTTGCCGCAGGTGCGGCTGTCGCAGTAGCGGCGACAGCGGTTGCGGGACAGGTCGACGAGCACGCGCGAGCAGTCCGGGGCCTCGCAGGTGCGCAGCCGGTCCAGTTCGCCCGCCGCCACGACGTACGCCAGCGCCATGCCGCAGTCGGCCGCCAGGTGCTCGCCGAGCGGCGCGCCCGGCGCGAAGAAGTGCACGTGCCAGTCGTAGCCGTCGTGGTCGGTCAGGTGCGGGGTGGTGCGGACCTCGCCGACGATCTCGTTGATCAGCCGGACCGCGGCCGGGACGCCGCTGGCGCGGAACACCTCGTGGAACCGCGTGCGCAGGTCCAGCACGCGGACCAGGTCGGCCTCGGTGAGCTCGTCCACGTCGCTGAAGGTGTTGCGCTCCACGAACGCGCGCAGGCCGGGCAGCCCGCCGAGCTCCTCGGCGCCGGACGTCGCCGCGCCGGTGTTGATCAGGTCGACGACGACGGCGAGCGCGTGCTCGGTGTCATGAGTGAAGATCACGATGACTCCAGTCTCGGGGGACCGGGGCGGTCGTGCTCCCGGCGCCGTCGCCGGGGCCGGAACGCGGCCCGTGGCGTCCACCATATGACGCCGCCCGCGCCGGTCGGGGCCCGCCCCGGGCCGCCGCGCGGGCGCGCCCGGTGGCCCGATCCGGCCGGAACGTTCCACCCGGCGGCGGCCGCCGCGCGCGTACCCGGCCGCATTCCGGTGAGGATCACGACCGTGGCTGAGGACCGGCTCTTCATCGTCTTCCTGGCCGTGGCGGTCGTCGTGCTGCTGGCCCGCGCGCTGTCGGAGCGGCTGCGCGTGCCGGACGCGATCCTGCTGGTCCTGCTCGGCATGGCCGCGGGGTTCGTGCCCGCGCTGCCCGGCGTCGTCGTCCCGCCCGAACTGGTCCTGCTCGGCTTCCTGCCGCCGCTGCTCTACCACGCGGCCTTCTTCACCGCGCCGCGCGAGGCCCGCGCCGACGCCGTGCCGATCTTCACGCTGGCGTTCGGGCTCACCACCGTCACGACGGTCGCGGTCGCCGCGACCGTCCACGCGCTCGTGCCGGGCGCCGGCTGGGCCGCCGCGCTGGCGTTCGGCGCGGCGGTGTCGCCGACCGACCCGGTGGCCGCGACCGCGGTGATGCAGCGGCTCGGCGCCCCGCCCCGGATGGTCACGATCCTGGAGGGCGAGAGCCTGATCAACGACGGCGCCGCCCTCACGATCTTCATGCTCGCGGTGGAGGCGCTCGACGGCGGCTTCACCGCCGGGCACGGCGCGGTGCGGGTGCTCCAGATCGTCCTCGGCGGCGTGGCCTACGGGTTCGGCGTGGGGTTCGCCGTCCGCTGGGTGCGCCGCTGGATCAGCGACCCGGTCAGCCAGATCATCGTGTCGCTGGCCACCCCCTACATCGCGTTCGTCCCCGCCGACCACGTCGGCGTCTCCGGGGTGCTCGCCACCGTCACCGCCGGGTTCTACATCGGCACCCGCGGGGAGGGCGTGCTGCAGCCGGCGTCGCGGCTGGCCGGCACGACGTTCTGGCGGATCCTGACGTTCCTGCTGGAGTCGGCGCTGTTCGTGCTGCTCGGCCTGGAGATCCGCGAGATCCTCCGCGAGCCGGGCGGCCAGACCTGGGGCATGGTGGCGGCGGCGACCTTCGCGGTGTCCGCCGTCGTCATCGGCGTGCGGGTGCTGTGGCAGCTCGGGAACGGGCCGCTCGCCCGGCTGCTGCCCGGCGGGCCGCGCAGCCAGCGGGGACTCGGCCGGCGGGAGCGCCTCGTCATCGGCCTCGGCGGCATGCGCGGCGCGATCTCGCTGGCGATCGCGCTGTCGCTGCCCGCCGCGGTGGGGGACGAGCGCGGGCTGCTGGTGCTGGTCGCCGCGCTGGTGGTCCTCGTCACGCTGGTCGGGCAGGCGCCGCTGCTGCCGGTCCTGCTGCGCCGCCTCGGCCTGGTGCAGCCGGACCGGCGGCGCGCCGAGGCGATGGTCGCGCGCAAGGCCGGGCTGGAGGCGGCGCTGGCCCGGCTCGCGGAGCTGGCCGAGGACGACGCCGTGGACGAGCAGACCGCCGAGGCGTACCGGCAGATGCTCGAGCTGCGGCTGGAGCGCGTCCACTACCTCCTGGACCGGCGGGACCGGGAGCCGGACGCCGCGGGGGAGCAGGGCCCGCCCGCCGGGCGGCGGGTGCGCGGCGAGCTGGTCAGGGCCCAGCGCCGCAAGCTGCGCGCCCTGTACCGCGACGGCCGGATCGGCGCCGGGACGCTCCGCGAGATCGGCCGGGAGCTCGACTTCGAGGACCCGACGACCCCCGGGGCGCGCCCCTGACCGGCGGCGGCCGCGTCGCCCCGGCCGGTCAGCGCTCGTAGTGCGGGTCGGCGACGACGGGGTAGTAGGCGTCGGTGTGCTGGACGCGCATCGTGACGGCCGTGCCGTCGAGCGTGTAGTCGGCCTTCACCTGGCGGAACATCGAGTCGCTGGCCCAGGGGTTGTAGAGGCGGCCCACGGTGGCGCCGTAGCGCAGGTGGACGACGTCGTAGCCGCCGGACGGCATCGACTCCAGGGCCAGCCCGTCGGCCAGGGAGACGGCGAACCGGAACTCCGAGGGGGCGTCGGGGCCGTGGATCACGGTGAGCAGCCGCACGCCGCCGGCGGTGGTCTGCGCGACGATGTCGGTGTCGACGTCCACGCCGACGAACACCCGCAGGCTGGGGCGCAGCACCTGCGCGACCGTGTCGGCCGCCGTGGCGTCGATGCCGAGGTGGATGCGCTGGCCGTCCTTGGTCGGCACCCAGACCCCGTCACGGGCCCGCTGGCCCCACGCGACGTCGGGGTTCTCCATCTCCTGCGGCTCGTTCTTGCCCCGCGCGACCAGAATCCTGGAGGCGGCGCTCATCGCCGCGGCAGCCCCGTCCCGTGCATGCCTCATGACGGGCCCCCTCGCCTTCTTTCATCACTCACGTGACTTCGCGCTCGTCCTGGGTTTACCACGGGCGAGGCGGGCCGGGCGTCTCGTTGCCCCGCCGCTGGTCGATTAGTGACGTTCGCCCCGTGCGTCGTTGGACCTTACACCACGCTTATCCGTGCCGGTCGGACCGGGCGGGGAAGCTTTGCGCGGCCGTTCCCGGCCGCTGTTTCCCGCGCGGTGACGGTCCGTTTCCGGCCCCTCACACGGCGGACCGCGGACCGCCTCTCCGGCGGCCCGCGGCCCGTCCCCATCCCCCCGGCCTCAGGTGAGCGCGGGCTCCCCGGCGGTCACGCTCACGGTCAGGTCGGCGAGCACCTCGCCGAGCCGGTCCAGGGCGCTCTCGATCCACGGCAGCGACGCCGGCGCGGGCGACGCCAGGGCCGCGCGGCGCTGCTCGTCGTCCTCCCCGTAGAGCAGGCTCGGCGCCACCCGCATGCGCAGCGCCGCGGGCGCGTCCCCGAACGAGCTGCCGGGCAGCACGCCGACCCCGTACCGGTCCAGCAGCAGGTGCGTGAGATCGGCGGCCGTGCGGACGCCGTGGTTCTCGTGCAGGACGTCCCGGAGCGGCCCGAAGTCGGGGTAGACGTAGAAGGCGGCCTCCGGGCGGCGGACGAGCGCCCCGGCGGCGGCGAAGCGGTCGGCGACCGCGCCCGCGACCGCGGCGTGCAGCCGCCGGCTGCGGTCGACGTGCTCCACCAGCTCGGGCGGCTCGGCGAAGGCGTAGGCGGCGGCGTGCTGCATGGGGGCCGGAGCGCTCGACCAGATCTCGCTCGCCACCCCGAGCAGGCTGTCGCGCAGCGCACGGCCGAACGGCCCGTCCGGCAGCCGCGCGACGCCGAGCCGCCAGCCGCCCGCCGCGAGGCTCTTGCTCAGCGCGGTCGTCACCACGGTCCGCTCGGGCGCGTACAGCGCGGGGCTCGGCACCGTCCGCGCCGGGTCGTGCACCAGGTCGCGGTAGATCTCGTCGGAGATGACGACCAGGTCGTGCTCGCGGGCCACCGCGCACAGCCGCCGGACGGTCTCCTCGGACGCCAGCGTCCCGGTGGGGTTGTCGGGCAGCGTCACCACGACGGCGCGGACGTCGCGGCCCCGCGCGCGGGCCCGCACCACGGCGTCGGCCAGCAGTGCCGGGCTCGGCACGCCGCCCTCGCCGGGCGGGGTCGCGACGCGGATCGGCTCGGCGCCCGCCAGCGACGCCTGCGCGGCGTAGCTCACCCAGCTCGGCGCCGCCACCACCACGTCGCCGCCGAGCGAGGTCAGCAGGGCGTACAGCAGCGGCTTGCTGCCGGGCCCGGCGACGACCGCGGACGGGTCGGTGGGCAGCCCCCGGCGGCTCCAGTAGCCCGCCGCGGCGGCACGCAGCGCCGCCGACCCGGCGACCGGGCCGTAGGCACCCCGGTCCGCGGCCGACCCCAGCTCGCGGACCAGGGCGGGATGTATCGGTATCCCGGCCTCCCCGAAGCCGAGGGGGAGCACGCGCTCTCCCTCCCTGCGCTTGCGGGCGATCGCCTCGTTCACCGCGAGCGTCGCCGAGAGCGGGACCGGGCGGGGCGCGAACGACAGCGGCCGGACGAATGCGGACTGGTTCTGGGCAGGCATCAATGCTCCAAAGGGCATGCGTGAGTGACGGTGGGCAAACCGTTGAATCCCCGTGTGTGAATCCCCGTGCGTACGGCCCGGCCGGGCTCGACTCACTCTTGCCCGCTGCAAGCATCATTACAAGCGAGTCTCACCGATGGTTACCGTAAGCTGAGCTGATGCTCGAACTGCGCCGCCTGCGGCTTCTCGCCGAATTCGCCCGCCGCGGCAGCATCGCCGCGACCGCGGGCGCCCTCGGCTTCACCCCGTCCGCGGTCTCCCAGCAGCTCGCGGCGCTGGAGCGGGAGGCCCGCGTCCCGCTGCTGGACCGGACGGCCCGCAGCGCCGAGCTGACCGATGCGGGGCGCCGGCTCGCCGAGCGCGCCGAGGAGATCCTCGGCATGGTCGAGGCGGCCGAGGCGGAGCTGTCGGCGCAGGCCGACGCCCCCTCCGGGCGGATCACGGTCACCGCGTTCCCGACCGCCGCCGTCGCCTTCGCACCCGCGCTGGCGCGCAGCCTCGGCGAGCACCCCGGGCTGACGTTCGTGCTCCGGCAGACCGCGCCCGGCACGGGCATCCGGCAGGTGCAGAGCGGCGAGGTCGACATCGCGCTCATCGACGACTGGACGGGCAAGGTCCCCGACCAGGCGCCCGCCGCGCTGGAGTTCTTCCACCTGCGCCGCGATCCGCTGGTCCTGGTCGTGCCGGAGTCGCACCCGATGTCGGACCCGGCCCGCCCGGTCGACCTGGAGCGGCTCCGCGAGGAGGCCTGGATGGCCGCGCCGCCCGGCGAGCCGTCCCGGCAGGCCGTCGAGCGGCTGATGGACACCGTCGGCGGCGCCCGCCCGGTGCCCTGGGAGTTCGAGGGGCTGCACACGATCCTCAGCCTGGTGGCGCGGGGCATCGGCATCACCGCGGTGCCCGCGCTGGCGCTCGCCGCGGGGGACCGGGGCGTGGCGGTGCGGCGCATCCCCGAGTGCACGCTCGCGCGCGAGGTCTACGCCGTCACGCGCACCGCGAGCGTGCGCAGGCCGTCGGTGGCGGTGACCCTGCGCGCGATTTACGCCGCCGCCAGGGACGTCCAGCCCACTCCGGCCGAGTAGCGAGGTGAGGGACGCCGAAAGTCGGAAACAAAGCGGGAGCGGTGGTTCGACACTGGCCGCATCCGGCCGGGGCCCGCACCTCGCGGCGCCGGGGGCCGAACTAAGGAGGGAACCAGCCGCGCGGACCGGATCGTTCGAAAACGGACAGGCACGCGCGGATCATCACGTACGGTGGGGCGAATCGTGACCAGATCCGAGTTCATGCACGCCGACCGGGGAGCACAGTACTCGATGGAACGAACGGCGACCACGCCGGCGGAGCCCGGCCACCACGTGTTCGAGCTGCCGCGGGTGACCGCGCTGCTCATGCACGCGCTCCCGCGCTTCGTCGAGGGCGTCATCGCCCCGGTGGCGGTGTTCTACGCCGCGCTCATGCTGCTCGGGCTGAACGGCGCCCTGATCGCCGCCGTCGCCTGGGTCTACGGCGGCATCATCTACCGCTACGTGCGCGGCCACCCGGTGTCGGGGATGCTGATGCTGGCCGCGGTCGGCGTGACCGTCCGCGCGGGCCTGGCCGCCGCCACGCACAGCGCGGTCGTCTACTTCCTGCAGCCGACCCTCGGGACGCTCTGCGTCAGCATGGCGTTCCTGGCCTCGGTGCCGCTCGGCAAGCCGCTCGCCATGAAGCTCGCCAAGGACATGGCGCCGATCCCCGACGCCTTCTACAAGCACGACAGGGTCCACCGGTTCTTCCTGCGGATCTCGCTGCTGTGGTCGGCGGTCCTGCTGGCGAACGTCGGCGTCAGCCTGTGGATGCTGTTCAACGAGTCGATCAGCATGTACCTGTGGATCCGCACCGGCATCGTCGCCGGGCTGGGCGCGATCGGCATCGCCGTGTCGGTGTGGGGCTTCAAGCGCCTCGTCCGGCGCATCAACCGCGAGCCCGCCCCCTCCGGGACGGCCGCCTGAACAGCGTTTTCCTCGCCCACGCCCCGAACCTTCGCCGGGTTCGGGGCGTCTCCATATGCAGGTAGATTCACCGGACACGGGGTGAATTAAGAGCATTTGGGGGATTTGTGGCGATCAAGGGTCGTGTGGGGCTCGGCCTGGCCGGGGGCGCGGGCGCGGTGGCGATGCTCGTGAGCGGCTGCGCGATCGGCGGCGAGGGCGCGCTCGCCTCGGGCGGGTCCGACACCGAGGTGACCATCACCCCCGCCAACGGGACCGCCCAGGTCAAGCCGGACGGCACCATCGAGGTGAAGGCCGCCGGCGCCGAGCTGCGCGACGTCACCGTCCAGGGCGAGGGCGCCGCGATCACCGGGGCGTTCGGCGAGGGGCGCAAGACCTGGCGCTCCACCCGCACCCTGACGCCCGGCACGTCCTACACCGTCACCGCGCAGGCCGGCGACGGCGGCAAGGCCCGCACGGTGACCAGCTCGTTCACCACGCTGAAGCCCGCCAAGACGCTGTCCATCCTGGACGTCACCCCGAACGTCAAGGGGGAGAAGGTCGGCGTCGGCATGCCGATCTTCGTCCGGTTCGACCGCGCGGTCACCGACAAGGCCGCCGTCGAGCGGACGCTGCGGGTGACCCCCGACAAGCCCGTCGAGGGCGCGTGGCGGTGGCTGGCGCCCGACCAGGCCGTCTACCGCACCAAGACCTACTGGCAGCCGCACCAGACGGTCCGCTTCCACGCGGCACTGGCCGGGGTGAACGCGGGCGGCGGCGTGTACGGGGCCAAGGACGCCCAGGCCGCCATCAGCATCGGCGCAAAGCAGGTCACCACCGGCGACCTCGGCGAGCACCACATGACGGTGACGCGGGACGGTAAGAAGCTGCGCACGATCCCCTTCAGCGCCGGCAACGGGCAGACCCGGGAGTACACCACCACCAGCGGCGTCCACCTCCTGATGGAGAAGGGCAACCCCGTCACGATGACCGCCCCCGGCCGCAAGGAAGGCGACCCGGGCTACTACAAGACGGTCGTCAACTACGCGGTCCGCTTCTCCAACAGCGGCGAGTACGTCCACTCGGCGCCCTGGTCGGTCGGGTCGCAGGGGTCGGCGAACGTCAGCCACGGCTGCCTGAACATCAGCCCCGCCAACGCCAAGTGGTACTACGACGTCATGCAGCGCGGCGACATCATCAAGCTGACCGGCAGCGACCGCGAGGTCGAGTACGACAACGGCTGGAGCTTCTGGCAGCTGTCCTTCGACGAGTGGCGCGAGGGCAGCGCCCTCCAGTGAGGGGCGCGGGACCGGCCTGGAGGTTTCCTGAAAGCCGTCTGGACGCCGGAGCCCCTCATGCAACGCTTTGATCTCGGACACCCGCCAAAACCCCGAGTCGTGGCATGATCCTCGTCTTTTGTCGCTAATGTCGCTGGTGGTAGACGGCGGGGTCACTGGAGGTCGCGGTGCAGCGGAGGATTTCCGCAGGTGTTCGGGCGGGCGCGGGAATCGCGGGGGTCGTGCTGGTGTTCACGACCGCGTGCAGCGGAGGTGAGAAGGACTCCGGCGTGACCGTCGGGGAGAAGGGGGACGCGAGCGTCCCGCAGGTGACGATCGACCCGGGCAACGGCAACACCAAGGCCAAGCCCGAGGCGGGCGTCGTCGTCACCGCGGTGGGCGGCACGCTGGAGCAGGTCACCGTCACCCTCAAGGGCAAGACGGTGACCGGCGAGATGGCCGACGACAAGACCAGCTGGAAGTCGCGGACGCTGCGCCCCGGCGCCAAGTACCAGGTCACCGCGGTCGCCAAGAGCCCGCAGGGCAAGTCGGCCACGGTCAACGCCTCGTTCGCCACGGCCAAGGCGGCCAACGAGCTGGAGATCGTCGACGTCACGCCCGGCAAGAACGAGAAGGTCGGGGTCGGCATGCCGATCCAGGTCGTCTTCAACCGCGCGGTCGCCGACAAGAAGGCCGTGGAGAAGGCCCTGGAGGTCAAGTCCACCAAGCCCGCCACCGGCGCGTGGTACTGGATGAACGACACCACCGTCGTCTTCCGCACGAAGAACGGCACGTACTGGCAGCCCAACCAGAAGGTGGCCCTCAAGGCCCGGCTGTCCGGCGTCAAGTCCGGCAAGCGGACCTACGGCATGGCCGACTTCACGCGCACCTTCCGCATCGGCGACTCGCACATCACGCACATCAGCACCAAGAAGAAGAAGGCCGTCGTCAAGGAGAACGGCAAGACGGTCCGGTCCTGGCCCATCAGCGCCGGCCGCGGCGGCCGCGTCGTCAACGGCGTCGACACCTTCCTCACCACCAGCGGCATCCACCTGACGATGGGCAAGGAGAATCCGGCGATCATGACGTCGGAGTGGATGGGCGTCGACCCGAAGGACAAGAAGAACGGCGGCTACAAGGAGGTCATCCCGTTCGCGGTGCGGATCTCCAACAGCGGCGAGTACGTCCACTCGATGGCCTCCACGGTGTGGGCGCAGGGCCGGCAGAACGTCAGCCACGGCTGCGTCAACTCCCCGCCCAAGGACGCCCGCTGGTTCTACAACTTCTCCTACCGCGGCGACCCGGTGGTCATCACCGGCAGCAAGCGGGGCCTGGACTGGAACAACGGCTGGAGCTACTACGAGATGTCGTGGAACCGGTGGGTCAAGGGCGGCGCCCTCAACCGCACCGTCACCACGGGCTGACCGCCGCTCGCCGACCATGACCGGGCATGACCGGGCATGACCGGGAAGGGCGTTGACCACCGGTTGGCGTTGACCCGTCCCGAAGGGGGCACAGGGCCGGAAACGGACCTCTGCGATCGGGGACGAGGTGAACGAGCCGGCACGCCCGCTGCGCCTGCGCCGCCGCGTCCGGCGCAGGGCCCACCGGGTCCTGCGCCGCGCGGCGCTCCTGGCGCTGCGCCCGCTGCGGTGGCGGCGGCCCGCGGCGGACCACCGGCGCGGCGACCGCCTCCGCGTCCGCGTCCTGCTGCAGAACGCGCACGGCACCGGCGGCACGATCCGCACGGTGCTCAACCTGTGCGGCCACCTGGCCCGCGACCACGACGTCGAGATCGTCAGCGCGCTGAAGGGCAGCGAGAAGGCGTTCTACCCGCTGCCCGCCGGCGTCGCGGTCACCTACGCCGACGACCGGTTCGCCCGGCCTGGCCGGCCCGCCCGGCTCCTGGGCCGGCTGCCGAGCCTCCTCGTGCCGGCCGACGAGGCGTCCTTCCGCCACATGACCCTGTGGACGGACGTCCGGCTCGTCCGCGCCCTGTACGGCACACCGGCCGACGTCCTCATCGGGACCCGGCCCTCCCTCGTCCTGCTGGCCGCCGAACTCGCCCCGCGCGGCGTCGCCGTGATCGGGCAGGACCACATGAACCTCGGCTCCTACCAGCCCGCGCTCCGGAGCCAGGTCGTGCGCGGGTACCGGCGGCTGACCGTCCTCGCCACCCTCACCGAGGCCGCCCGCACCGACTACGCGCGGGCGCTCGCCGGGACCGGCGTCCGCATCGCGCGGATCCCGAACGCCGCGCCGCCGCTGCCGGGCCCGCCCTCCCGGCGCGAGGACAAGGTCGTGCTCGCCGCCGGACGGCTCGTCCGCACCAAGGGCTTCGACCTGCTGATGCGCGCCTTCGCGCCGATCGCCGCCGAGTACCCCGACTGGACGCTGCGCATCTTCGGGTCGGGCGCCCGGCGGGACCGGCTGCTCGCGCTGATCGGCGAACTCGGCCTCACCGGCCGGGTGGAGCTGCGCCCCCGCACCGCCGACCTGCCCGCCGAGATGCGGCGCGCGTCGGTCTACGCCCTGTCGTCGCGCCGCGAGGGCATGCCGATGGTCGTCATCGAGGCCATGGGGATGGGCCTGCCGGTCGTGTCGTTCGACTGCCCGCACGGGCCCGCCGAGCTGATCGCCGACGGCGCGGACGGGCTGCTCGTCGCGAACGGCGACGTCGACGCGCTCACCGCGGCACTGCGCAAGCTGATCAGCGATCCGGCCCTGCGCGACCGCCTCGGCGAGCGCGCGCTGCGGTCGGTGCGCCGCCATGACCTGGACCACATCGGCGCCCGGTGGTCCCGCCTCATCGCCGCCGCCGCGGACGGGCGCCCCGGGCCGTTACCGCGGCCCTGGATCCGGCGTCCGGGACCCGGCCGGAATACTGGGCGGTGTGAGTGAGGAGCCCCGCTCGGGGGAGGAGCGCGCACGGCTCGTCCTGCCGGAGCTGAAGCTGGACGATCTGCTGGCCGAGCTGCAGGCGCGGCTGGACACCGCCCGCGCCACCCGCGACCGGGTGCACGCGCTGCTGGAGGCGGTCGTCTCGATCGGCGGCGAACTCGACCTGGAGACCGTGCTGCGGCGGATCACCGAGGCCGCCACCGCCCTGGTCGACGCGCGCTACGGCGCCCTCGGCGTCATCGGCGACGACGGCGAGCGGCTCGCCCGGTTCGTCACGGCCGGGGTGAGCGAGGCGGAGACCGAGGCGATCGGGCACTGGCCGCACGGCCGCGGCATCCTCGGGCTGCTGATCCGCGAGCCGCACGCGATCCGGCTGCCCGACCTCGGGGAGCATCCGGACTCCTACGGGTTCCCCCCGAACCACCCGCCGATGCGCACGTTCCTCGGGGTGCCGGTCCGCGTCCGGGACGAGGTGTTCGGCAACCTGTACCTGACCGAGAAGGCCGGCGGCGGCGAGTTCGACGCCGAGGACGAGGTCGTGGTGACCGCGCTGGCCACGGCCGCGGGCGTGGCGATCGAGAACGCGCGGCTGTACGAGGAGACGCGGCGCCGCGAGCGGTGGCTGGAGGCGTCCGCGGAGATCTCCACGGCGCTGCTGTCGGGCACCGGCACCGGCGAGGTCATCGACCTCGTCGCGCGGCGCGCCCGGGAGATCGCCGGGGCGCGGCTGAGCGGCGTGGCCCTGGTGGACGAGGCGCGCGGCGAGGCCGTGGTGGAGGCGGTCGACGGCGACGGCGCCCGGCACCTGCTGGGGACGCGGCTGCCGCTGGAGAGCTCGGTGTCGGGCAGGGTCCTCGCCGAGGGCGCGGCGCTGCGGCTGGCCGACGGCTCCGCGGCGGGGCGGGAGGCCGGGGCGCCGGGGGAGGCGCCGGTCGGACCGCTGCTGGTGGTGCCGCTCGGCACCGGCGCCGCCGCGCGCGGCACGATCGTGGTGATCGACCCGCCGGGCGGCGCGCCGTTCACCGACGAGACCCGGCGGCTGCTGGAGGCGTTCGCCGGGCAGGCGGCCGTCGCGCTGGAGCTGGCCGACCGGCGCCGCGACACCGAGCGGCTGACGCTGCTGGAGGATCGCGACCGGATCGCCAAGGACCTGCACGACACCGTCATCCAGCGGCTGTTCGCGACCGCGATGACGCTGATGTCCGCCGTCAAGATCACCGAGCGGCCGGAGGTGGCGACGCGGGTGCGGCGGGCGGTGGACGACCTGGACGACACCATCCGGCAGATCCGCTCCACCATCTTCGCGCTGCAGGCGCCGCCCGACGAGGAGTCGCTGCGCAGCCGGACGCACACGGTGGTCGACGCCGCCGCCGAGCGGCTGGGGTTCGCGCCGTCGGTGCGGCTCGCCGGGCTGCTGGACACCGCCGTCGGCGACGCGGTCGGCGAGGACCTCCTCGCGGTCGTCCGGGAGGCCCTGTCGAACGTGGCCCGGCACGCCGGCGCCAGTGAGGCCGCCGTGGTCGTCGACGTCGGCGACGACCTCACCCTGCGGGTCGAGGACGACGGCCGCGGCATCCCCGAGGGCGGCCGCCGCAGCGGCCTGCGCAACATGCGCGAGCGCGCCGAGGGGCACGGCGGGTCCTTCACCACGCGGGACCGGCCGGGCGGCGGCACCGTCCTCGTCTGGCGCGTCCCGCTCGGCGACGCCTAGCCGGCTCCGCGTTCGCCGGCGGCCGCCCGCGTTCAGCCCTGTTCGAGCAGGCCGCGGACGTAGGCGGCCTGGCCGGCGTGCTGCAGGTCGTCGGAGAGCACGCTGACCAGCCGCACGGCGAGCGTGACCGGCGGGTCCCAGGAGCGGTCGACGACGCGGTCCAGGTCGCCGTCGGCCAGCGCGGACACGTACTCGGCGGTGCGGTCGTGGACGGCGTCGTGGTAGCCGGTCAGCAGGTCCGCCGACTCGACCCGGACCGCCGCGACGTCGTCGGGCGTGTGCCCGTAGCCGGTGTCGAGGACGTCCAGCGGCAGGCCGAACCGGTCGGCCCAGCCGTCGTCGGTCCACACCTGGCCGGTGCCGGCGGCGCCGGCGACGTGGTCGTCCTGGACGCGGGTCAGGTGCCAGACGAGCCACGCGATCGAGTTGGCCCCGTCCGCCGGCCGGTGGGCGAGCTCGTCGGCGGTGAGCCCGCCGACCGCGCCGTGGACGACCTCCCTGATCCTGCCGAACCCGTCGGTGAGCAGTTGCGCACTGATCATTGGGCTGACGCTACCCCGATCGCGCCGGCTCTCCCGTCCCGGGCGCCGCGTGTTCGGCGGCGGGCACGCGGGAGGGCAGCCGGACGGTGACGGTGAGGCCGCCGCCGGGACGCGGCTGCGCGGTGACCGTGCCGCCGTGCGCGGTGGCGGTCGCCCGGACGATCGACAGGCCCAGCCCGGAGCCGCGGTCGGACCGCACCCGGTCGTTGCCGAGCCGCCGGAACGGCTCGAAGATCGTCTCGATCTCGTAGCCGGGCACCACCGGCCCGGTGTTGGTGACGGTGATCTCCGCCCACCCGTCCCGGCCGCGGGTCGCGACCGCGAGCTCGCCGCCGTCGCGGTTGTGCCGGACCGCGTTCTCGACCAGGTTCTGCACCAGCCGCTCGACGAGCACCGGGTCGCCGGCCGTGGGCGCCGGGCCGAGCCGGCGGCCGGTGGTGAGCCCGCGGTCCCGGGCCTGCGGGCCGGCCTGCTCCAGGACGTGGCCGGCGACCTCCGCGAGGTCGAGCGGCGCCGCGTCCACCGCGATGTTCTCCGAGCCGGCGAGGGTGAGCAGGCCGTCGATGAGGCGCTCGTGCCGGCCGTTCACCACCAGCAGCGACTCGCCGAGCCGCTTGACGTCGTCGGTGGCGTCCGGGCGGCGCACCGCCACGTCCACGAGGGTCCGGTTGATGGCGAGCGGGGTGCGCAGCTCGTGGGAGGCGTTCGCGACGAAGCGCCGCTGCCCGTCGAACGCCCGCGCCAGCCGGCCGAGCATGGTGTCGAAGGTGTCGGCCAGCTCCTTGACGTCGTCGCGCGGCCCCCGGTAGGAGATGCGCTCGGTGAGGTCGTGGCTGCGCGCGACCCGCCGCGCCGTCTCGGTGATCGTGTGGACGGGGCGCAGCGCCCGGTCGGCGAGCAGCCAGCCGAACCCGAGCCCGGCGGCGGCGACGAGGCCGAGCGCGACGCCGCCCTGGGTGAGCAGCGCGTTCAGCGTCTCCCGCCGGTAGGTCTCGCGCTCCTTGGTCAGCACCCCCTCCACCCGCCGGACGGTGGTCTCCCCCGGCGGCCCGTCGGGTTGCCGAGTGAGCGACCACTCCGGGGCGGAGCCCGTGAAGACCTGGTTCACGTCCACCGGGTCGGCCTGCTGCGGCAGGCTGTTCTTCAACAGCAGGTAGGTCAGCCCCAGCAGGACGATCCCGGCGCACAGGAAAAGGCCCGTGTAGAGCAGGGTGAGCCGCATCCGGATCGTCGGCCGCAGCCGCTCGGTGACGTGCGTCATGGAATGCGGTACCCCACTCCCGGGACGGTCTCGATGACCGGGGGATCGCCGAGCTTGCGGCGCAGCTTCATCAGCGTCACCCGGACGGTGTTGGTGAACGGGTCGGTGTGCTCGTCCCAGACCTTCTCCAGCAGCCGCTCGGCGGACACCACCGCGCCCTGCGCGCGCAGCAGCTCGGCGAGCACCCCGAACTCCTTGCGCGCCAGGTGGACGTACCGGCCGTCGCGGTACACCTCGCGGCGGGCCGGGTCGAGCCGGATCCCGGCGCGCTCCAGCGCCGGCGGCGCGGCCGGGCGGGCCCGCCGGCCGAGCGCCTGGATCCGCGCCACCAGCTCCTCGAACGCGAACGGCTTGGTCAGGTAGTCGTCGGCGCCGAGCCGCAGCCCGGCGACCCGCGCCGGGACGGCCACGGCGGCGGTCAGCATCAGCACCCGGACGAGCGCGCCCGACTCCACCACCGCGCGGCACACGTCGTCGCCGTGCACGACGGGCAGGTCCCGGTCCAGGACGAGCACGTCGTAGTCGTTCACGCCGAGGCGCTCGAGCGCGGCGTCCCCGTCGTAGACCACGTCCACGGCGAGCGCCTCGGCCCGCAGCCCCTCGGCGATCGAATCGGCGAGCATCCGCTCGTCCTCGGCGATCAGTATCCGCACGTCCGCCGTCCCCCTGTCCGCCCGCCGTCCCTGCCCGCTCCTGCCCGGTCCAGCTTGGGGGAGCGGGCGTAACGCCGGCATAACGCGATCCGGTTACGCCGGGGTTATCGCGCCGGCGGTGGACTTGCGCTCGGCGCCGGGCGACCGGTCCGGTGCGGACGACCGAGGAGATCGACCGATGCGACGACAGATGCTCGTGGCGCTGGCGCTCGTCCCGGCCCTCGGCCTGGGGCTCCAGGCGTGCGGGGGCGACGGCGGCACCGGGGCGGGCGGCCCCGCCAAGGGCGCGAGCGACGACGACAAGATGCGGAAGTTCGCCCAGTGCATGCGCGCCAACGGGGTGGACATGCCGGACCCGAAGGACGGCAAGGTCGAGATCCGCTCGTCCGCCGAGCCCGGCCAGGCCGGCCGCCCGCGCAACACCGGCGAGGCCGAGGCGGCGCAGCGCAAATGCGCGCACCTGATGCCGAACGGCGGCAAGCCGCGCAAGCCCGACCCGCAGGAGATCGCCCGCATGCGCAAGTTCTCCCAGTGCATGCGCGACAACGGCATCACGAAGTTCCCCGACCCCAAGCCCGACGGCTCCATGCTGCTGCAGGCCGGCCCCGGTACCGGACTGGACCCCGAGAGCACCCGGTTCAAGGAGGCGCAGAAGGCGTGCGCCAAGTTCAACCCCGAGCCGTCCAAGCCGGCGAGAACGAACTAGTGGTCGGGAAGCGCACCATCGTGCTGACCGCGACCGGGGTCGCCGTGGCCGGGGGCGCGGGCCTCGCGACCCTCGGGCTCGGCGGCGACGAGCCGGCCGCCGCGCACCGGAGCCTGCCGCCCGCGACCGCGCCGATCCAGCGGACCACCCTCGCCGAGACCCAGGACGTGGACGGGACGCTCGGCTACGGCGGCGCCCGCACCGTCACCGGCGCCGGCCACGGCGTCCTCACCTGGCTCGCCGGGCCCGGCTCGGTCGTCACCCGGGGCCGGCCCGTGTACCGCGTCGACGACAAGCCCGTGCCGCTGCTGTACGGGAGGCTGCCGCTGTACCGGACCCTCGCCGAGGGGACCGAGGGCGCCGACGTCCTGCAGCTCGAACGGAACCTGCGGGCCCTCGGCTACACCGGGTTCACCGTCGACGAGACGTTCGGCGCCTCCACCGCCGCCGCCGTGAAGCGCTGGCAGGACGACCTCGGGGTGACCGAGAGCGGCCGGGTCGCGCCGGGCTCCGCCGTCGTCGCGGCGCGCCGGATCCGGGTCGCCGAGCGCAAGGCGAACGTCGGCGACCGTATGGGCGGGCCGGTCCTCACCTATACCGGCACTACCCGCCTGGTGAGCGTCGACCTGGACGTGCGCTACCAGCGGCTCGTGAAGGAGAACACGGAGGTCGAGATCGAACTGCCGTCCGGCGACACCGTCAAGGGGAAGGTCTCCTCGGTCGGTAAGGTCGCCAAGCAGGTGAGGGACGACAAGCCGGCCACCGTCGAGATCGAGATCTCGGTCGGCTCCCAGAAGAGGCTCGGCTCCTACGACAAGGCGCCGGTGACGGTGCGCTTCACCACGAGCCGGCGCCGCGGCGTCCTCGCCGTGCCGATCGGCGCGCTGCTCGCGCAGGGCGACGGCGGCTACGCCGTCCAGGTCGTGGAGAACGGACGGGTCCGGACGGTCCCCGTGACCACCGGCGTGTTCACCGCGGGCGACGTCGAGATCTCGGGGGACGGGCTGGCCGAGGGCATGAAGGTCGGGGTGCCCTCGTGACGGCCGTCGTGGAGCTGAGAGAGGTCACCAAGACCTATCCGGGCGGAGTCACGGCGCTGGACGGCGTCTCGCTGGCCGTCGCGGAGCGGGAGCTGGTCGCGATCGTCGGGCCGTCCGGGTCCGGGAAGTCGACGATGCTGCACCTGCTCGGCACGCTCGACCGGCCGAGTTCCGGCACCGTCCTGGTCGAGGGCACCGACGTGTCGCGGCTGACGGACCGGCGGCTGTCGGCGCTGCGCGCCCGGCGGATCGGGTTCGTGTTCCAGCAGTTCCACCTCGCCGCCGGGGTGAGCGCGCTCGACAACGTCGCGGACGGGCTGCTGTACGGGGGCGTGCCGCTCGCGCGGCGGCGCCGCCTGGCCCGGCACGCGCTGGAGCGCGTCGGGCTCGGGCACCGGCTCGGGCACCGGCCGCACCAGCTGTCCGGCGGGGAGAAGCAGCGGGTCGCGATCGCCCGCGCGGTCGTCGGGGAGCCGGCGCTGCTGCTGGCGGACGAGCCGACCGGCGCGCTGGACTCGGCCTCGGGCGCGGGCGTGCTGGACCTGCTGCGGGAGCTGGCCGGCGCCGGCACGACCGTCGTGCTCATCACGCACGACCGCGACATCGCCGCGCTGCTGCCCCGCCAGGTGGGGATGCGCGACGGCCGCGTCGTCCGCGACGGCGCGCGGGCGGAGGCGGCGCGGTGAGCGCCCCGGCCGGGCACGTCCCGGCGCGGCTCGGCCCCGGGGACGCGCTGCGCGTCGGCGCCGCGGGGCTGCGGACGCGCCCCGCGCGGGTGTTCCTGTCCGCGCTGGGCATCGCGATCGGGATCGCCGCGATGATCGGCGTCGTCGGCATCTCGACCTCCAGCCGCGCCCAGCTCCAGGCCGCCCTCGACCGGCTCGGCACCAACCTCCTCACGGTCGGCCCCGGCCAGGACCTGTTCGGCGAGAACGCGGAACTGCCGGAGCAGGCGGTCGGCATGGTGGCCCGGATCCCGGGCGTGGAGTCGGCGTCGGCGACCGCGACGCTGGACGTCAGCGTCTACCGCAACGACCGCATCCCCGAGGGGCAGACCGGCGGCATCGCCGTCCGCGCGGCGCGCCTGGACCTGCCGGCCACCGTCGGCCTCCGGACGGCCGCCGGCGGCTGGCTCAACGCGGGCACGGCGAAGTACCCGGCCGTGGTGCTCGGCGCCGACAGCGCCGACCGGCTCGGCGTGGCGGCGCCGGGCGTCCAGGTGTGGCTCGGCTCGCAGTGGTTCACGGTCGTCGGCATCCTCGAACCGAACGAGCTGGTGCCGGAGGTGGACTCCACCGCGCTCGTCGGATGGGACGCCGCCGCCGTGCACCTCGGCTTCGACGGCCACCCCACCACCGTCTTCACCCGCGCCCGCGAGGACGCGGTGGAGAAGGTGCGCGACCTGCTCGCCGCCACCGCGAACCCGCAGGCGCCGACCGAGGTCGAGGTCAGCCGACCGTCCGACGCGCTCGCCGCGCGGGACGCCGCCGACCAGGCGTTCACCGGGCTGCTGCTAGGCCTCGGCGCCGTCGCGCTGCTGGTCGGCGGTGTCGGGGTCGCCAACACGATGGTGATCTCGGTGCTGGAGCGCCGCGCCGAGATCGGGCTGCGCCGCGCCCTCGGCGCGACCCGCGGGCAGATCCGGCTGCAGTTCCTCACCGAGTCGCAGCTGCTCGCCGCGCTCGGCGGCGTCGGCGGCGTGGCCATCGGCATCGCCGTGACCGCGGTGTTCGCGGTGTCGCAGGGCTGGCCGACCGTCGTCCCGGTGTGGGCGATGGCCGGGGGCGTCCTCGCCACGCTGCTGATCGGCGCGGTCGCGGGCCTGTACCCGGCCGTCCGGGCGGCCCGCCTCGCCCCGACCGAGGCGCTGGCGGCGCCCTAGTCAGGGCAGGAAGTCGCTGACCCGGCGCAGCCAGCGCGTGTAGTAGACGCCGGTCAGGCCGTCGGGGACGAGGCGGGAGACGACCGCGGGCAGCCGGTTGATGTCCTCGCGGGCGGCGTGCCGGGCGACGATGCCCGCCTTCCGTGCGCGCCTGCGCTCGTACGCGCGCAGGGCCGCGGGCACGTCGCCCGGCGCGGCGCGCAGGGCGGCCGCCAGCGTCCAGGCGTCCTCCAGGGCCTGGTTGGCGCCCTGCGCCCGGGTCGGCGGCATCGAGTGCGCGGAGTCGCCGGCGAGCGTGACGCGCCCCGAGCTCCACCTGCGGGGGACGCGGTGGCGGTAGTGCGGGAACAGCTCCACGTCGCGGTCCCCGACCGCGGCCAGGACGTCGGGCACGGGCGCGCACCAGTGCCCGAAGCGGCGGCGGATCTCCGCCAGCGGCGCGGCGAGCGGCGGCGCGTCCGGCGGCCAGTCCGGCGACCAGGGCATGTCGAACCACCACTGCAGCAGGCCGTCCCCGGCGGGCATGAGCCCGCAGCTCCCGCCCCGGCCCGTGATCATCATGCAGCGGCGCGAGGAGGCCAGCGCGACCGGGACGGGCCCGAGCCCCTGCCAGGTGCCCCAGCCGGTGGGCTCGCCGGGGTCGCGGCCCCACACGTGGGTCCGGACGACCGAGCGCCGCCCGTCGGCCCCGATCAGCAGGTCGGCCTCGGCGGGCGGCCCGGCGGCGAACTCGGCCCGCACCGTCCCGCCCTGCTGGACGACGCCGGTGCAGGCGCGGCCGTACTCGACCACCGTGTCCGGCAGGAGGGCCGCGAGGAGTCCGAGGAGGCGGCGGCGCGGCAGGCAGACGTTGGGGTGGCCGTGCACCCGCGCCGCCCGCGCGACGTCGATGGAGACCAGGCGCCGCCCGTCCGCGCCGTACTGCTCCATGACGTCGATCGGGGCGCCGGCGCCGTCCAGCGCCGCCCCGAGGGCGCGCAGGATGCCGGTCCCGTTGCTCCACAGCGTCACCGCCGCGCCGCCGGTGCGCGGGGCGTCCGCCGCCTCGGCGACCCGCACCTCGTGGCCGTCGGCCAGCAGCGCCGCGGCGGCGGCCAGGCCCCCGACCCCGGCGCCGATGATGAGAACCCGCACGATCGGCCTCCCCGGGACGGCGTCCCTTCACTCTCTCAGCGGGGTCCGCGGTCCGCGCACCGGGGTCGCCGCGGCACGGCGGAAGCCCGCCCCCGGGGAGGCGGGGCGGGCTTCCGGGCGGACTTCGAGCCGCTCGGTCAGGAGCGCACGCCGTAGAGGTGCTCCAGGGCGAGCTGGTCGAGGTGCTCGAACGCGGTGCGGCGGGCGCCGAGGGCCTCGGCGTCGGCGGTGGCGCCGCGGACGGAGCGCCAGTCCTCGCCCTCGGCGAGGGTGGGCCGCGCGAGCTCCTCCACCTTGGCCTGGCGGAGGGCGTCCTGGACGTCGGGGTCGGCGCGGAACGCGCGGACCTTCTCCCGCAGGATCAGCCAGTTGCGCATGCACGCCGCCGCCGACTCCCACACGCCCGCGTCGTCCTCGGTGCGCGGCGGCTTGAAGTCGAAGTGGACCGGGCCGTCGTAGTCGCTGCCGTCGATGAGGTCGACGACCCAGAACGCGCCGCGCGCGTTGCCGGCGCCGAAGCGCAGGTCCTGGTCGTAGCGGGGGCCGTGCTGCCCGTTCAGGTCGATGTGGAACAGCTTGCCCTGCCACAGCGCCTGGGCGAGGCCGTGCGCGTAGTTGAGGCCGGCCATCTCCTCGTGCCCGACCTCGGGGTTCAGGCCGACGGTCTCGGGGCGCTCCAGCGTCTGGATGAACGCGAGCGCGTGCCCGATGGTGGGCAGCAGGATGTCGCCGCGCGGCTCGTTCGGCTTCGGCTCGATCGCGAACCGCAGGTCGTAGCCCTGGTCGGCGACGTAGGCGCCGAGGACGTCGAACGCCTCCTTGTAGCGGTCCAGCGCGGCCCGCACGTCCTTGGCGGCGCCCGACTCGGCGCCCTCGCGCCCGCCCCAGCACACGTAGGTCTTCGCGCCGAGCTCGGCGGCGAGGTCGAGGTTGTCCATGACCTTGCGGAGCGCGAACCGGCGGACGTCGCGGTCGTTGGCGGTGAACGCGCCGTCCTTGAAGACCGGGTGCCCGAACAGGTTGGTGGTGGCGGTGGTGACCACGAGGCCGGTCTCCTCGAGGGCCTTGCGGAACGCGTTGACCTTCTCCTGCCGCTCGCCGGGCGAGGCGTCGAAGTCGAACACGTCGTTGTCGTGGAAGTTGACGCCGTAGGCGCCGATCTCCGCGAGCTCGCGGACGGCGCGGTCGGCGGGCATCGGCGGCCGGGTGCCGGGGCCGAACACGTCGACGCCCTGCCAGCCGACCGTCCAGATGCCGAACGAGAACCGGTCCTCGGGCGTGGGCGTGTAGTCGCTCATGGGTTCCTCCTCAGATCTCCGGGGCGCGGTCGCGCAGCGCCGCGTAGCGCTCGCGGACGGCCGCCCCGGTGCGGTCGCTCGTGTGCTCGGTCGCGGGCGGCGCCGGCCACGCCGGGGGCTCCGGCGTTCCGGCGAGCGCCCAGGCCGCCTGGCGGGCGGCGCCGAGCGCGACGTACTCGGCGGGCTCGGGCACTGTCACCGGCGTCCCGAGGATCGCCGGGGCCAGGGCCTGGACGGCGGCGGACCGGGCGCCGCCGCCGATCAGCAGCGTGCGGCGGGGCCGGACGCCCTGCGCGGCCAGGTGGTCGACGGCGTCGGCGAGCGAGCACAGCAGCGCCTCCACCGCGGCCCGCGCCACGTTCTCCCGCGTCGCGTTGGAGGTGGTCAGCCCCGCGAGGACGCCGGTCGCGTCCGGGCGGTCGGGGGTGCGCTCGCCGTCCAGGTAGGGCAGCAGGGTCAGGCCGCCGGCGCCGGGCTCGGCGGCGAGCGCGAGCGCCGACAGCTCGTCGAGCGACGCGCCGGTCATCGCGGCGGCGGCGGACAGGACCCGCGCGGCGTTCAGCGTGCAGACGAGCGGCAGGAACCGGCCGGTCGCGTCCGCGAACCCGGCGACCAGGCCGGAGGGGTCGGCGGCGGGCGCGTCCGCGACCGCGAACGCCGTGCCGGACGTGCCGATCGAGACGACCACGTCGCCGGGCCGCAGCCCGAGGCCGAGCGCGGCGGCCATGTTGTCGCCGGTGCCGGGCCCGAGGGCGGCGCCCCAGGCGGTCTCGCCGACCGTCTCGCCGGGGGCGGCGACGCGCGGCGGCTCGGCGTCGCGGCCGAGCGCGGCGCGCAGCAGGTCGGGCAGGTAGGCGCCGGTCGCGGGGGACCAGTAGCCGGTGCCGGACGCGTCGCCCCGGTCGGTGACCGGCTCGGCCGCGCCGAGCCGCAGGGTCAGCCAGTCGTGCGGGAGCATGACCCGCTCGGTGCGGCGCGCGTTGTCCGGCTCGTGCTCGGCCATCCAGCGCAGCTTGGTGACGGTGAAGGAGGCGAGCGGCACGCTGCCGGTCCGCTCCGCCCACGTCTTCGGACCGCCGAGCTCCGCGACGAGGGCGCGGGCCTGCGGCGCCGAGCGGGTGTCGTTCCACAGCAGCGCGGGCCGGACGGCCTCGCCGGCGCCGTCGAGCGCGACCATGCCGTGCTGCTGGGCGCCGACGGCGACCGCGTCGGCCCGCTCCAGCAGCTCCCGGGTCTGGGAGAGCGCGTTCCACCAGTGGTCCGGGTGGCACTCGGTGCCGTCGGGATGCGGCGCGGACGCCTCCGCGACCACGGCGCCGTCCGCCGCGCGGCACAGGACGACCTTGGTCGACTGCGTGGAGGAGTCGACGCCCGCGACGAGGCTCTCGGCCATCCCGCCCCCTTTCGTAAAGAGCTTGGACTAATTAACGTAGCAGAGGGCCGTGGCCCTGCCTATAGTCTCGTTTCATTTAGGGTTCATTCATGACAAAGTCAGCGAACGCCCCCGTCCGGCACGCGACGATGCGCGAGCGGAACCTCGCCGTCGTGCTGGAGCGGGTCGCCCGCCACCAGCCCGTGACCAGGGCGCGGCTCGCCGAGCTGACCGGCTTCACCAAGACCACCGTCTCCAACCTCGTCGCCCTGCTGGAGGGCGCCGGGCTGGTGCGGGACGGCGCGCCCGTCCACGAGGGGGAGCGCGGCCGGCCCGGCGTGGGCGTCTCCCTGCACGGCGACGGCGCCGCCGGGCTGGGCCTGGAGGTCAACGTGGACTACCTCGCCGCCTGCGTCCTCGACCTCGCCAAGCAGGTCCGCTACCGGCACGTGGTCAGCGCCGACAACCGGGGCCGCGAGCCCGGCGCGGTGCTCGCCGCGCTGTCCGCGCTCGCCGCCGAGGCGGTCGCGGCCGCCGCCGGGCAGGGCCTCGCCGTCGCCGGCGCGGCGGTGGCGCTGCCCGGCCTGCTCGACCGCGAGAACGGCGTGGTCCGGCACGCCCCCAACCTCGGCTGGACCGACGTCCCCGTCACCGCCGCGCCCGGCCTCGCCGCGCCGCTGCCCGCCGAGTACGACAACGAGGCCAACCTCGCCGCCCTCGGCGAGCTGTGGTTCGGCGGCGGCGCCCGGTTCGGCGACTACGTGCACGTCTCCGGCGAGATCGGGATCGGCGCCGGCATCGTCGTGGACGGGCGGGTGTTCCGCGGCGCGCACGGCTTCGCCGGGGAGCTCGGCCACCTCGTCGCCGAGCCGGCCGGCCCGCCCTGCTCCTGCGGCGGGCGAGGCTGCCTGGAGCAGGTCGCCGGGCAGGAGGCGATGCTGCGCGCGGCCGGCCTGCCGGCGACGCGGCCCGCCGGCGGGCCCGGGGGCTCGGTCGGCCGGCTCGTCGCGCGGCTGGAGGCGGGCGACGCCGCCGCCCTCGGCGCGGTGGCGCGCGCCGGGCGGGCGCTCGGCGGCGCGCTCGCCTCCGTCGTCAACCTGATCGACCCGGACACCATCGTCCTCGGCGGCGTCTTCTCCCCGCTGGCCGACTGGGTGCGGCCCCCGCTGCGGGACGTCCTCGCGGGCGGCTCGGGATCGCTGCGGCGGGGCGTCCCGCCGGTCGAGGTCTCCGGCCTGGCCGAGGGCGCCGCCGTCCTCGGCGCCGCCGGCCTGGTGGTGGAACGCGTGATCGCCGACCCCGCGCTGCTGCTCTAGAGCGGGCCCTGGAGCGGGGTGTACTCGAACCAGGCGAAGTCGGCGTGGTTTGCGCTCGCCCGCCCGTTGGAGGTGGCGTAGAGGCCGATGTAGGCGCCGGTGAAGCCGCCCGCGACCTGGCTGGTCAGGATGTCGCCGTCCACGGGGTCGCCGAGCGGCGTCCAGGTGCCCGGCTCCGCGCTGTAGGACGCCTGGTACCAGCGCCCGTGGGCCTCGAAACCCAGCCCGACCCGTCCGGGAGCGGGCTGCGCCATGGCGAGCACCGTCTCGACGCCCTGCTCGCGCTTCACCAGGAGCACGCCCTGGGGCGCCGACACCAGCAGGACGTGGAAGTCGTTGTTCTGCACGAGCGCGAGCCCCGCCCACTCCTCGTCCGCCGGGGTGAAGTCCAGCGCGGTGAAGGCCGCGAAGTCGTGGTGCTGCTGGCGGCGGCCGACGAAGGAGGGGTTGGCGACGTCCGCGAGGCCCTCCGGGCGGACGCGCAGCCGCAGGTGCCCCGGCCGCTCGGCCAGGCTCCACCACCGCTCGCGCGGCGGCCGCGGCATGTTCCACTCCGGGCCGAGCTCCGGGCCGTCGAACCGCCCGCCGCGCGGCACGGCCGGCCACGGATGCGGCGGCAGCGACGGGACCGGATGGCTCGGCTCGACGCGCCCGCCGGTGACGGGCCAGCCGTCCTCCCAGGCGAGCGGGGCCAGGAAGGTCTCGCGTCCGAGGACGCAGCGGTCGCCGCGGTGCGGGCGCATCGCCAGCAGCACCATCCACCATTCGCCGTCCGGCGTGTCCACCAGGTCGGCGTGCCCGGTGCCGACGATCGGGTGGCCGGTGCCGAAGTTCCGGTGGGTCAGCACCGGGTTGCGCGGGCTCCCCTCGTACGGGCCGGTCACGGTGTCGGAGCGCGCGATCATCACCGCGTGGTCGAGCGCCGTGCCGCCCTCCGCGGTGAGCAGGTGGTACCGCCCGTCGATCTTGTAGAGGTGGGAGCCCTCCGACCAGATCGACCCCTTCACCGCGCCGTCCCAGATCACGTGCTCGTCACCGGTCAGCGCCAGGGCCTCCGGATCGAACTCGCGGAGCCAGATCTCGGTGTGCCCCTCGTACCGCCCGGTCAGCCGGGTGCCGGTGCACCAGGCGCGGCCGTCGTCGTCGAAGAACAGCGACGGGTCGATGCCCGCGCCGTCCAGCCGGTGCGCGTCCGACCACGGCCCCGCCGGGTCGGACGCGGTCATCACGAAGTGCCCGGACCACTCGGCCCCGTCCACCAGGGTGCACACCAGGTAGAAGGTGCCGTCGCGGTGGCGCAGGGTCGGCGCGTACAGGCCGCCGGACGCGGGCACCCCGTCCAGCGGCAGCTGGTCGGGCCGGTCCAGGGCGTGCCCGACCTGCCGCCAGTGCACCAGGTCGCGGCTGTGGAACACCGGCAGCCCGGGGAACCACTCGAACGTGGACGTCACGAGGTAGAAGTCGCCGCCCACGCGGCAGACCGACGGGTCGGGATGGAACCCCGGCAGCACCGGGTTCGAGAACCGGGTCACAGCGGCGTCACCTCGACGGGGACGGTCATGACCCGGTCGGGGCCGGGTTCCCGGACGGGCCCGTCCAGCGTGAACGACCCGCGCAGCGGCAGGTCCGCGCTCGACCGCCCGACCTCGACCCCGACGACGCCCGGCTCGACGACGCGCCGCAGATCGGCCCCCGTGAAGGAGGTCCGGTCGGCGTGCACCTCGAACGCGACCCGGGCCGCCTCGCCCGGCTCCAGCCGCACCCGGGCCCACCCGGCGAGCCGGCGCACCGGCCGCACGACCGACGCGACCGGGTCGGACAGGTACAGCTGGGCGACCTCCGTGCCCGCGCGGTCCCCGGTGTTGCGGACGACCGCGCTCACCGTGACCGCCCCGTCCGTCGCGGCGCGCTCGCCGACCTCCAGGCCGGAGTACTCGAACGTCGTCCAGGTCAGGCCGTGGCCGAACGGGTACAGCGGGACCGGGTCGACGGCGCTCCAGTCGTGCCCGCCGTCCATCAGCGACCGCAGGTAGGTGACCGGCGGGCCGGACGCGCGGCGCGGCACGCTGATCGGCATCCGCCCGGACGGATCGACCCGCCCGGCGAGCACGCCGGCGACCGCCGGGCCGCCCTCCTCGCCGGGGAAGAACGCCTGCACGACGGCGGCGGCGCGGTCGGCGAGGCCCTCGATCGCGTAGGGGCGCCCGGTCAGCATCACCAGGACCGTGGGCGTGCCGGTGTCCAGCACGGCCTCGGCCAGCTCCGCCTGCCGCCCGGGCAGCGCGAGCGTCTCGGCGTCGCAGCCCTCCCCGGAGGTGCCGCGGCCGAACAGCCCCGCCCGGTCGCCGAGCACGAGCACGCACACCCCGGCGTCCGCGGCCGCGTCGGCCGCCGCCCGGATGTCGGCGTCGTCGGCGACGAGCACGTCCTTCGAGCCCGCCACCCGGACGCCGGGCAGCTCGGCGCGCAGCGCGTCCGCCACGGTGCGGATCTCCACGCCGAGCGGCAGCTCGGGGTGGCGGCGGCCGACATGGGCCGGGAAGGTGTAGCAGCCCATCATCCCGAAGGGGTCGTCCGCGAGCGGCCCCGCCACGACGACGCCGTCGCCGGACCGCAGCGGCAGCACGCCGTCGTTGGCCAGCAGCACCACCGACTCCTCGGCCAGCCGCCGCGCGAGCGCCCGGTGCTCGGGCGGGTCCAGGTCCAGGGCCCGGCCGTCGCCGTCGCCGGGCAGGCCGTCCAGCAGGCCGAGTTCGGCCTTCATCGCCAGCACCCGGCCCGCGGCCCGGTCCAGCAGCTCCTCGGGGACGGCCCCCGACCGGACCAGCTCGATCAGCGGCTCGCCGTAGCAGCGGACCGTCGGCAGCTCCATGTCGATCCCGGCGCGCAGCGCCAGGGCGCCGGCCTCGCCCCGCGACCCGGCCACCCGGTGCCGGGTCTCCAGGAACGAGATGCCGAAGTAGTCGGCGACGACGGTGCCGGTGAAGCCCAGCTCGCCGCGCAGCAGCCCGGTCAGCAGCCGCTCGTCGGCGGCGGCGGGCATGCCGTCCACGTCGGTGTAGGAGTGCATGACCGAGCGGGCGCCGCCCTCGCGCAGCGCCATGGCGAACGGTTCGAGGACGACGTCGGCGAACTCGCGCGGCCCCATCGCCACCGGCGCCATGTTGCGGCCCGCGCGGGAGGCGGAGTAGCCGGCGAAGTGCTTCAGCGTCGTGACGACGCCGGCCCGCTCCATGGCCTTCACGTAGGCCGTGCCGAGGACGCCGACGAGATACGGGTCCTCGCCGATGCACTCCTCCGTCCGGCCCCAGCGCGCGTCGCGGACCACGTCCAGCACGGGCGCGAGGCCCTGGTGGACGCCCGCCGCGCGCATGCTCGCCCCGATCGCGGCGGCCATCTCGCCGACCAGGTCGGCGTCGAAGGAGGCGCCCCACGCCGGCGGGCTCGGGAACACGGTCGCGCCCCACGTCATGAAGCCGTTGAGGCACTCCTCGTGCGCGATCGCCGGGATGCCGAACCGGTTGCCGGCGGCGACCGCGCGCTGCAGCTCGCGGAGCCGGGCGGCGCCCTCGGCGGCCGGGACGGGAGCGGTCCCGAACACGCGGGTGAGCTGGCCGAGGCCCCGGTCGACGACCTCGGCGAGCGCCGGGGCGCTCTCGTGCGAGTCGTCCTCCATCGGGGCCACCGGCTCGCCCGGCTCGGCGGGCATCGCCCAGAACCCGGCGAGCTGCCCCGCCTTCTCCTCCGGCGTCATCCGGGCCAGCAGGCCGGCGACCCGCTCGGCGACCGGCGATCCGCGGTCCTGCCAGGGCTCGCGGGTCGCGCTCGCGGCCGGGACGGCTTCGGTCATCGTTCCTCCGTGTGGACCGGCGGGGTGGGGGGCGGCGGCGCGGTGGAGGCGCGGACACGCAGGTCGGTGGCCAGCTCCACGCGCGGGGTCAGCGGCGGGCGGCCGTCCAGCAGCTGCAGCAGGGTGCGGGCCGCGACGCGGCCCATCTCCTCCAGCGGCTGCCGGACGGTCGTCAGCGGCGGCGAGAGCCACTCGCAGGTGGGCAGGTCGTCGAAGCCGACGACGCTGAGGTCCTCGGGAATGCGCAGCCCGGCCAGCCGGGCCGCCTGGTAGGCGCCCATGGCCTGCTCGTCGCTGCCCGCGAACACCGCGGTCGGCGGCTCGGGCAGCTCCAGCAGCTCGCGGGTGCGGGCGAACCCGCCCTGGTGGTGGAAGTCGCCGTAGCGGACGAGGTCCTTGTCGACCTCGATCCCGGCGCGCTCCAGCGCCGTCCGGTAGCCGTCCACGCGGGCCTGGGTGCAGAGCATGTCGGCGGGGCCGCCGACCATCGCGATGCGGCGGTGGCCGAGCTCGATCAGGTGCTCGGTGGCGGCGAGGCCGCCGGCCCAGTTGGTGGCGCCGACGCTGGCGATGTCGGTGTCCGGCAGGTTCACCGGGTCGACCAGGACGAGGCCGACACCGGCCCGCTCCAGCTGCTCGCGGTGGCGGCGCGTCATCCGGGACGTCACCAGGATGACCCCGTCGCTGTGGTGCAGCGCGGGCAGGTTCTGCCAGCTCGGCGGCCGGGCGTCGTCGTCGCGGACGAGCGAGACGACGACGCCGGTGCCGTGCTCGGCGCACTCGGCCTCCACGCCGCGCAGGATCTCCACCGCCCACGGGCTGTCGAGGCCGGCGAGGACCAGGTCGATCAGGCCCGACCTGCGGGCCCGGCGGGAGCCGCCCGGACCCGGGTAGTTGTGGGTGCGCAGCAGCGCCTCCACCCGCTCGCGGGTCGCGGCGGCCACGTCGGTGCGGCCGTTCAGGACCTTGGAGACCGTGGCGGGGGAGACCCCCGCCTCCGACGCGATCAGCGCCAGGGTGGGCCGGGCCGGCGGGTCCGGCATCTCATCGGTGGTGCGCACGGGCACGCTTCACTCCTCCCCGAGGGAAACGATTGCGAACAGTATCGCAATGTTTCGCTCGGTCCTAGCCCCCGCTTGCGACTTCTCAAGATTTCATTTAGGTCAACGGGCGGCGAAGCCTTGACCCTGGGGTGGCCCTTTCTTAGAGTTCCACGGCAACGGCAAGCTCGAAGAGTTTCGAAAAGCTTTCGAAGCGGGACGGTCCCCCCGCCCGCCGGTCCCGGCCAAGCCCACCCCCGATCCAGGAGGCCACCATGGGCATTCCGCACCTGTCGCGCCGTTCGTTCCTGACCGCCGTCTCCGCGGGCACCGTGGCGATCACCGCCGCGCCCCTCCTCGCCGCCTGCGGCGACGGCGACTCGGGGGGCGGCGGCAAGGTCACCATCGAGTGGATGGACATCGCCACCACCGAGCCGTCCAAGACGCTCTACCCGCAGATCGCCAAGGCGTACGAGGCCGCGCACCCGAACGTGCGGATCAAGCTCTCCAACCTGGAGAACGAGGCGTTCAAGTCGAAGATGACCGCGCTGACCGCCTCCGGGAAGCTGCCGGACATCTTCGTCACCTGGGGCGGCGGGGTCCTCAAGCAGCAGATCGACGCCGGCCTGGTCAAGGACGTCGGCTCCGACGGCTCCGCCATCCTGAACACGATGACGCCGGTGTCGCAGAAGCCCTACCAGTTCGACGGCAAGACCTACGCCATCCCGTACGACATGGGCGGCGTGGGCTTCTGGTACAACAAGGCCCTCTTCAGCAAGGCCGGCGTCAAGGACACCCCCAAGACCTGGACCGAGTACCTGGACGCCGTCCGCAAGCTCAAGGCCGCGGGGATCACCCCCATCGCGGTCGCGGGCAAGGACAAGTGGCCCGAGATGTACTACTGGGCCTACCTCGCGATGCGCATCGGCGGCCTGCCCGCGCTGCAGCAGGCCGAGAAGGCCAACGACTTCGGCGGGGCCGGCTTCGTCTCCGCCGGCCAGAAGCTCAAGGAGCTCGCCGACCTGGACCCCTTCCAGAAGGGCTTCCAGAACGCCGGCTACGACACGCCCGGCGGGCAGGCCGCGACCATGGGCGCCGGCAAGGCCGCCATGGAGCTGATGGGGCAGTGGGCGCCCGCGGTGCAGAAGGACGCCTCCGGCAAGGACCTGGGCGAGGACCTCGGCTGGTTCCCCTTCCCGAGCGTGGAGGGCGGCCAGGGCCAGGCGACCGAGGTGTTCGGCGGCGGCAACGGGCACGCGCTCAGCAAGGACGCGCCCAAGGAGGCCCTCGACTTCCTGGGCTTCCTGATGAACATGGAGAACGAGAAGAAGCTCGTCTCCTCCGGCGCGTTCATGCCGGTGGTGAAGGGCGCCGAGAGCGAGCTGGACAAGAACCGCAAGCTGGTCGCCGACGCGCTGAACAGCTCCACCGGGTTCCAGCTCTACCTCGACCAGGCGTTCCCGCCCGCGGTCGGCCAGGAGGTCAACGACAGCGTGGCGGCGCTGATCGGCGGTAAGAAGACGCCCCAGCAGGTCACGGAGTCGGTCACCAAGGTGGCCAAGAGCCAATGACCCTGTCCGCCACGACCGACGACCGGCCGCGGCACGCCGCTCGGGCCCCGCGCAGGCGGGGCCCGGAGGCGTCGGCGGGGGAGCGGCTGCGCGGCTGGGCGTCCAGCACCTGGTTCCTCCTGCCCGCCCTGCTGCTGTTCTTCCTCTTCGTCCTGATCCCGATCTTCGTCGCGTTCTACACGAGCTTCTTCCGCTGGGGCGGCTTCGGCTGGCCCGAGGACTTCACCGGCCTCGGCAACTACCGCAAGCTGGCCGACGACCCCGTGTTCCGCGGCGACCTGTGGCGCGGCCTGCTGATCATCGTGTTCTCGATCGCCGTCCAGCTGCCGATCGCGCTCGGCACCGCGGTCCTGCTGAACCAGCGGATGCGCGGCCGGGCGGTCTACCGGGCGATCTTCTTCGCGCCCTACATCCTGTCCGAGGTGATCGCGGGCGTCCTGTTCGGCATCATCTTCCTGCCGGGCACCGGGCTCGCCGACAAGCTCGTCGGGGACCTGCCGCTGCTCGGCGACCTCGCCGGCCGGTGGTTCGCCGACCCCGACACCGCGCTGCCCACCCTGTTCGCCGTCATGACGTGGAAGTACTTCGGCTTCCACATGATGATCTACCTCGCCGGGCTGCAGGGCATCCCGACGGAGGTCCTGGAGGCCGCCTCGATCGACGGGGCCGGCCCCTGGCGGCGGTTCCGCAGCGTCACGCTGCCGCTGCTCGGCCCGACGCTGCGCATCAGCGTGTTCCTGTCCGTCATCGGCTCCCTCCAGTTGTTCGACCTCGTGTGGGTCACCACGACGGGAGGGCCGACGCACTCCACGGAGACGATGGCCGTCACCATGTTCCAGTTCGGCTTCAAGCGCTACCAGATGGGCTACGCGAGCGCGATCAGCGTCGCCATGTTCCTCATCTGCATGGTGTTCTCCCTGCTGTACCAGCGCTACGCGCTGCGCCGCGACCTGCAGGGCGCGGTCACCAACGCGGGAGGCCGCCGATGAGAGCGGGCACCGCGGGCCGCGGCGCAGCGCGGAGCCTGTCCCGGCACACGCTGGTGTGGGTGCTCGGATCGTTCGTCGTCGTCCCCCTGCTGTACGCGGTGATCTCCGGCTTCAAGACCACCGGCGACCTCACCGCGGACCCGCTGGGGCTCCCGCACCCGTGGAAGGTGTCGAACTACACCGGCATCCTGTCCTCCGGCGACTTCTGGCGGCAGATCGCCAACAGCGTGCTGATCGCCGTCGCCACCACGGTGATCACGGTCGCGGTGTCGGCGCTGGCGGCGTTCGCGTTCGCCCGCTACGCCTTCCGGGGCCGGGAGTTCTTCTTCACGCTGTTCGCGGCCGGGCTGATGTTCCCGCCCGCGGTGGCGGTGCTGCCGCTGTTCGTCCTGCTGCGCTCGTTCGGGCTGCTGGACAACCCGCTCGGCATCATCCTGCCGCAGGCCGCGTTCGCGCTGCCCATCACGATCATCATCCTGCGGTCCTTCTTCCGGACGATCCCCGGGGAGCTGGAGGAGGCCGCCATCATGGACGGCTGCTCGCGGTTCGGGTTCTTCTGGCGCATCCTGCTGCCGATGGCGCGGCCCGCCCTCGGCACCGTGTCCGTCCTCGCCATCGTGACGAGCTGGAACAACTTCTTCCTGCCGCTGCTGGTGCTCGCCGACCCGAAATGGCAGACGATCCCCGTCGGCATCCAGCAGTTCCAGGGGCAGTACTCGACGAACTACGCGCTCGTCATCGCCTACATCGTGCTGGCGATGGTCCCCGCGATCGCCTTCTACGCGCTCGCCGAGCGGCAGCTGATCGGAGGGCTCACCGCCGGCGCCACGAAGGGCTGACCCCGCAGCGAGGCACGGCCCGGACGACGCCGTCCGGGCCGTATGGTCCTGCCGTCGCACCCCCTCGATGAAAGGGTGAAAGGACCGTTCCGGGCCCCGCGGGCGCGGAGCTAGCGTCCGCCTGGACAGGACTCTCCTCGGCCCGTGGACGGGAGGACGATGGGAAAGCGACGACGAAGAGCGCTGGCGGCGGGGGCGGTACTCGGCCCCGCCATGCTGGCGGGCGCCCTGATCACGGCCGTGCCGGCGTCCGCGCACGGTGCGATGATGGTGCCGGGCAGCCGCACGTACCTGTGCTGGAAGGACGGGCTGACCTCGACCGGCCAGATCGTCCCGCACAACCCCGCGTGCGCGGCGGCCATCGCGCAGAGCGGCAGCACCTCGCTGTACAACTGGTTCGCGGTGCTCCGCTCGGACGGCGCGGGCCGCACCCGCGGCTTCATCCCCGACGGGGAGCTGTGCAGCGGCGGCGCGGTCGTGTACGACTTCAGCGGCTACGACCTGGCCCGCGACGACTGGCCGGTCACGCACCTGACGTCCGGCGCGGACATCGAGTTCCGGTACAACAAGTGGGCGGCCCACCCCGGAACGTTCCGCACCTACATCACCAAGGACACCTGGAGCCCGACCCGCCCGCTCAGCTGGGACGACCTGGAGGACCAGCCGTTCTACAGCGCCACCGACCCGCCGAGCGTCGGCTCGCCCGGCAGCGAGGACGCCTACTACCACTGGAACGCCCGGCTCCCGTCCGGCAAGAGCGGCCGCCACATCATCTACACGGTGTGGCAGCGCTCGGACAGCAACGAGACGTTCTACGGCTGCTCCGACGTGGTGTTCGACGGCGGCAGCGGCGAGGTGACGGGCGTCGGCGAGGGCGACGGGGACCCGACCGACCCGCCCACCGACCCCACCGACCCGCCCGGCACGCCCGGCATGGTGTGCACCGCCGAGTACCGCTCCACCAACAGCTGGGGCGGCGGCTACCAGGGCGAGGTCAAGGTCACCAACACCGGCACGCTCCCGCTCAACGGCTGGATGGCCCACTTCACCTTCGCCAACGGCGAGACGGTCGGCAGCCTGTGGAACGGCACCTACACGCAGTCCGGTCCGGACGTCACGGTGAAGAACGCGGGCTGGAACGGCTCGCTGGCCGTCGGCGCCTCGACGACGTTCGGGTTCACCGCGAACGCTCCCGGTTCCGCGACCGACCTCGAACCGCACTGCATGACCTCCTGACGGCTCCCGGCAGAACAGGCTCCCGACAGAACACCGCTCCCGACAGAACACGGCCCGCGGCGTCCGGCAGGGGACGCCGCGGGCCGCTCCCGTTCCGGCCGGCGCGCGGTTCCCGCGGCACAGGGGTTTCCGCGGTACAAGGAGCGGTACAAGGAGAGGCCCCGTGACCGGGAGCGGGTCACGGGGCCTTTTCCTGGAGGGGCCGGTTACTGGACGGGCGGGTAGGCGTTCCGCAGCAGCTCCTGGAACTGCGCGGAGAACCAGTGCCCGGACAGCGGCGCGTCCGGCAGGGCGCCGCTCATGTGGTTGTTGTTGCGCGGGTTGCCGGTGTACGTCGGGTCGCACATCCGGTCGAAGCCCTTGCCCTCGTCGTTCGGGATCTCCGAGCTGGCGCCGTCGGACTCGCCCGGGGGCTTGATCCACACGTACGCGTCGATGCCGGCCGCGGGCGCGGCCTTCGGCCGCTCACCGAGGCCCGCCCCGGCCTGGTTGCACCAGTTGCCGAGGTGGATGCGGCGGTCGATGCGGCCGCCGTCGACGTAGGCGTTGACGTCCGTCTGCGGGCCGGGGCCGGTCGGGCGCTCGGTGCCGCCCCAGCCGTTGCGGCTGGTGTCGATGAGCATGCCGATGCCGGAGTCGAAGCCCTTGCTGATCAGCTCCTGCCGGAACGCCTGCGCGTAGGACTGCTCGTCCACGTACCGGTTCCAGTCGACCCACGAGGACTGGCGGACGGACGTGCCGTTCACCGAGTCGTTGATCGTGAAGTAGGGCTCCTTCAGCGCGCCGTAGTTGGCGGTGTTGGTGATGAAGCCGGCGACGTTGCTCTTCGAGCCGGACATGTCGGCGGTGTCGGCGAGCAGCTGCGCGGTCGGGCCGAAGTTGTCGTCCCAGCCGATCCAGCCGTGGTGGCCGATGTCGATGTAGTTGTAGACGTTCGACAGCGCGCCGAGCTTCTGCAGCGCGTAGGCGATGCCCTTCTCGTAGTTGCCGTTCGCCTTCATGACGTCGCAGTTCTCGGTGGCGGTCGGCCGGTCGCCCGCGTTGGTGATCAGGTTCGGCAGCGAGTCGATCTCCACGACCGTGACGACCCGCAGGTCGGCGTACTTGGCGTCGCCGAGGATGTCCGCGATCGGGTCGATGAACTCGGTCTTGTACCGGTCGAGGTCGTTCGGGCCGAGCTCGCCGTTGGACGCCAGCGCGGAGCAGTCGCGGCCGGGCAGGTCGTAGACGACGAGCTGGATCACCCCGGCGCCCTGGGACAGCGCCTCGTCGAGGTGGTCGCGCAGGCCCATGCCGCCGTTCACGCCGTTGATCGCCGCGATCCGGTCCAGCCACACGCCGGTCGGCTGGTCGGAAATCGCGCTCCCGCCGGGCTCGGCGGCGGCGTTGGCGGACCACTCCGGGTTCACGTAGACCTTCGCCCCCGAGTACGGGTTGTCGGCGCGGTCACCGGCCGGCGGGTCGGTCGGCGGGTCCGTCGGCGTCGTCGGCGGGTCGGTGGGGCCGCCCGTCGACCCGTCGCACACGGTGCCGTTCAGCGTGAACCGGGTGGGTGCCTGGTTCGAGCCGGAGTAGGTGCCCTGGAAGCCCGGGGTGGCGGAGGCGTTCGAGGCCAGCGTCCCGCCCCAGCTGGGGTTCTTCACGGTGACGTGCTTGCCGGACTGGGCGAACGTCCCGTTCCATCCGTTGGTCACCTGCTGGTTGCCGGCGAAGTCCCACTCCAGCGTCCAGTTGCTGAGGGCGTCGCCGAGGTTGGTGACCTTCACGTTGGCGGTGAAGCCGGTGCCCCAGTCGTTGGCGGTGTACTCGACGGTGCAGCCGGCGGCCGCGCTGGCCTGGGCCTGGGCCAGCGCGACCGTGCCTGAGGCGAGCAGGACGGCCGCCGCTCCGGCGGCCGCGCCGCGGCGGGCGCCGGGCCTCCTGCGCGCAGGGGGGTGCTTCATGCGGGTCTCTCCTCCATCTGGTTGGGGTGGGCGTGTTGCGGGCGGTGGGTCAGGGGGCGGACCGCAGGTGGTCGCGGAGCCCGGCTCCGTACGCGGTCGGGGTGCCGTCGTAGGAGCTGATCAGGGAGGGGCCGCTGGAGCAGTCCCAGGTGTTCCACGTCCAGCCCAGGTAGGACGCGGCGTGCGCGTCGAGCCAGGCCATCAGCGTGTCGACGTAGCCGTGGCCGCAGGTGTTCTCACCGATCTCGCCGGCGACGAGCGGCACCGCGGCGGCGACGGGCGCGAGCTGCCGCTCCCAGCAGGACGCGTCCGCGCAGTAGTTGAAGTTGTAGGAGTGCCAGGCCGCCGCGAGGTTGCCGGCCGGGTCGGACGGCTTCAGCGCGAGCCACTGCGACAGGTCGTTGGAGTAGCTGCTGCCCGCCACCATCACGACGTTCGCGGCGCCCGTGGAGCGGACGGCGTCGAGGAGGTCCTGCATGCCGGCGGCCTCGTAGGTCAGGCCGGTGCAGTCCGCGCCGCCGTCCCGCCAGCACTTCCACGACTGGGCGTAGTCCATGACCTGCAAGTTGTTCGGATACGGCTCGTTGAACAGGTCGAATACGACGGCCGTGTCGCCCTTGTAGGCGGCGGCGACCTGCCGCCAGAACTCGGGCGCGTATTCGGCGTCCGGCATCGGTTTCTGGCATTCGGCGGCGGCGGTGTCACAATGGTTGTCATTGCCGGTCCACAGCCCATGGCTCCAATGCAGCTCCAGAATGGGCGTGAGGCCGTTCTCTTCGAGAAGGCCGACGTAGTCGTGCACCGCGTTCCGGTACGCGGCGCCGCGGTGGGCCGGGTCGACGTTGTCCAGCCCCAGCCAGCAGTCGGAGTTCAGCGGCACCCGGAC
This sequence comes from Actinomadura sp. NAK00032, assembly GCF_013364275.1. Classification (NCBI taxonomy): domain Bacteria; kingdom Bacillati; phylum Actinomycetota; class Actinomycetes; order Streptosporangiales; family Thermomonosporaceae; genus Actinomadura; species Actinomadura sp. NAK00032. Next base: position 4,176,903 of record NZ_CP054932.1, read on the forward strand.
GGCGTTGGCGTTCCAGCCCCGGATGGCGGCGACCGAGGCCGCGTCCATCGGTCCGTCCCAGATGCCGTTGCCCTGGACGCAGGCGAACTCGCCGCCGGACCGGTTCACCCCGCGCAGCCGGACGGTGTTCCCGGAGGCGTCGGTGAAGGCGTTGCCGGTGACCTTCAGCTCCGGCGCCGGCCCGCCGGGCGGGGGAGTGGTGGGCGGCGTCGTCGGCGGGTCGGTCGGCCCGGTGCCGCCGTCGCAGGCCGTGCCGTTGACCTCGAAGCCGGTGGGGTCGGCGTTGGTGCCGCTGTAGGCGAACTGGGCTCCGGCCTGGACGGACGCGCCGGTCGCGAGGGAGCCGTTCCAGCTCTCGTTCTGAACGGTGACGGTCGCGCCGGACTGCGACCAGCGGCCGTTCCAGCCGTTCGCCAGCCGCTGGTTCCCCGTGTAGGAGTACGCCAGCGTCCAGCCGGTGACGCCCGGGCCGCGGTTGGTGATCGTGACGGCGGCCGTGAAGCCCGTGCCCCAGTCGTTGACGGTGTAGGCGACCTCGCAGGCGACGGCGGCACGGGCCGGCGTCGCGCCGAGCACGCCGCCGGCGGCGGCGAGCGAACCCGCCGCGCACAGCGCGCCGGTCAGGGCGGCCGCCGCGGCGGTGCGCGGGGAAGGCGATCTCATCGGAACTCGGCTTTCACGTCGGAACATTTCGCTTGGGAGCGCTCCCACTCCTGGACTGCGGTGAACGTAGAACGCGCCGGACGCGGTATGGAACCCCTGTTCCATTCCTTTCACGAATTTTCACGGCGGTTCGCGCGCGCGGTGAGGGGCGGGGGAGCCATTCCATGAATCCGGGTGGCCTGTGACCCTTGACACAATCGGCGTCCGACCGGATTCTTGGGAGCGCTCCCACTACTCCCGACCCGGTCCCACCCCCGCGAAGGCCCGGGAACCCCCGAAGGGAGTGCTCAGCGTGACCCTCACCCACCCCGAAGACCCCGCTCTTCCCGACCGGCCCCCGACCCTCGCCCACGTCGCCGAGCTCGCCGGCGTCTCGCCCGCGACCGCCTCCCGCGTGCTCAACGGCTCGGCCCGGGTCAGCCGGACGGCCCGCCTCCAGGTGGAGGCGGCCGTCGAGCGGCTCGGCTACGTCCGCCGCCGCGGCGGCTCCCCCGACCGGGAGTCCTCGGGCACGATCGCGGCCGTCGTGTGCGAGGACGCCTGCCGCGTCCTCGGCGACCCCTACTTCGCGCGCCTGCTGTGGGGCGTGCGGCGCGAGCTGGACGGCCGCGCGCCGCTCGTCGTGCTCATGGCCGGCCGGCCGGACGAGTGGCGCGCCACCACCGGCTACCTGCGCGGCGGCCGGGCCGAGGGCGTGCTGCTCGTCGGCGCCCGCCGCGACCAGGTCGCCCCGCTGGTGCAGGCCGCGGCCGGCGCCCCGGTGGTGCTGGCCGGGCGCCCCCTCGACGAGGTGGCACTGCCCTACGTCGACGTCGACAACCGCGGCGGCGCGCACGCCGCCGTCCGGCACCTGCTCACCACCGGCCGCCGCCGCATCGGCACGATCGCCGGGCCCGCCGACACGGGCGCGGCCGTCGACCGGCTGGCCGGCTACCGGCTCGCCGCCCGGGAGGCCGGGATGGGCGTCAACGGGCTGGTCTGCCAGGGCGACTTCGGCCGGCTGTCCGGCGAGCGCGCGATGCGCCGGCTGCTGGAGCGGCGGCCGGACGTCGACGCCGTGCTCGCCGCGTCCGACCAGATGGCGGTCGGCGCGCTCAGCGCGCTGCGCCGGGCCGGCCGGCGGGTGCCCGACGACGTCGCGGTCGTCGGCTTCGACGACGCGCCCGTCGCCCGGCAGGTGCGGCCCCGGCTCACCACCGTCCGGCAGCCCGCCGAGGACCTCGGCGCCCGGCTCGCGCGCGAGCTGCGCGCCTGCACCGGCGGCCGGCCGAACACCGAGCGCCGCGTGGTGCTGCGCACCAAGTTGATCATCCGGGAGTCCGGCTGACGGCCCCGGCCTGACGCGCCCGCCCCGCGAGGCGCGCCCCGTGAAGAGACGCCACCGCCGGAGTCCGCCGGCGGTGGAGCCCGGCATGCCCGCACGCCGGGCGACTCAGGAAGGAACAAAGGTGAGAAGACGGCAACGATGGCGCGCGTTCACGGCCGTGGGCGCGACGCTGACCCTGCTTTGCAGCGGCTTAGGCGTGCTGGCACCGGCGCACGCCGCGGCGGCCGCGTGCAAGGTCGTCTACAAGAAGAACGACTGGGGCAGCGGTTTCACGACCAGCATCGACATCACCAACCAGGGCGACGCGCTGAGCGGCTGGACGCTGAAGTACTCCTACGCGGGGAACCAGAAGCTGGCCGGCGGGTGGTCGGGCAAGTGGTCGCAGTCCGGCCAGGACGTCACCGTCCAGAACGAGAGCTGGAACGGGTCGCTGGCGTCCGGCGCGACCGTGAGCGTCGGCGCGCAGTTCACCTACAGCGGGACCAACACCGACCCGGCGTCGTTCACGCTCAACGGGACGCCCTGCAACGGCAGCACGTCCGCCCCGAAGGTGGCGCTGACCAGCCCGTCCGCCGGGGCCACCTACTCGGTGGGCGCCGCGGTGCCGCTCGCGGCGACCGCCACCGCCGGCACCGGCGCGACCGTCGCCAAGGTCGAGTTCTTCGACCAGGACGGCTCGCTCGGCGCCGCCGACACCACCGCCCCCTACTCGCTGGACTGGACGCCCTCCGCCGCCGGCGACTACTCGCTCTACGCCGAGGTGACCGACAGCGCCGGCGGCACGGCCGAGTCCGCGCCGGTCGGCATCACGGTCGCGGCCGAGGCGAGCGTCGTGGCCGCCCCGGCGACGCTGACCATCGCGCAGGGCTCCACGGCCACCTACGCGGTGAAGCTGTCGGAGGCGCCGTCCTCGAACGTCAGCGTCACGACCGCCCGCACCGCGGGCAACAGCGGCCTGTCGGTGACCGGCGGCGGCACGCTCACGTTCACGCCGCAGAACTGGTCCGCCGCGCAGAACGTGACGATCACGGCGGACGACTCCGGCACGGGCCAGGCGACGTTCACCTCGTCCGCGGCCGGCTACGCGGCGGCCACGGTCACCGCGACCGAGGTGGCCACCGGCGGCGACACCTACACCCAGCGGTTCCTCGACCAGTACAACAAGATCAAGGACCCGGCGAACGGCTACTTCAGCCCCGAGGGCATCCCGTACCACTCGGTGGAGACCTTCATGGTCGAGGCGCCCGACCACGGGCACGAGACCACGTCCGAGGCCTACAGCTACCTCATCTGGCTGGAGGCCATGTACGGCAAGGTCACGCAGAACTGGGACCCCTTCAACGCCTCGTGGGCGCTGATGGAGAAGTACATGATCCCGACCCACGCGGACCAGCCGACGAACTCCTTCTACAACGCCGCCAAGCCCGCCACCTACGCCGCCGAGCACCCCGAGGTCAGCGACTACCCGTCGCCGATCGACGGCAGCGTCCCGGTCGGGCAGGACCCGATCGCGAGCGAGCTGAAGTCCGCCTACGGCACCGACGACATCTACGGCATGCACTGGCTGCAGGACGTCGACAACGTGTACGGCTACGGCAACACGCCGGGCGGCGGCTGCGAGGAGGGCCCGGGCGCAGACGGCCCGTCCTACATCAACACCTACCAGCGCGGCGCCCAGGAGTCGGTGTTCGAGACCGTCCCGCAGCCGACGTGCGACAAGTTCGCGTTCGGCGGCACCAACGGCTACCTCGACCTGTTCATCAAGGACTCGTCCTACGCCGAGCAGTGGAAGTTCACCGACGCCCCGGACGCCGACGCGCGCGCCATCCAGGCCGCGTACTGGGCGAACACCTGGGCGGAGGACCAGGGCAAGGCCGGCGACGTCTCCGCCACCGTGGCCAAGGCCGGCAAGATGGGCGACTACCTGCGCTACTCGTTCTTCGACAAGTACTTCAAGAAGATCGGCGACTGCCACTCCGCCACGTCCTGCCCGGCCGGAACGGGCAAGGACAGCGAGCACTACCTGCTGTCCTGGTACTACGCCTGGGGCGGCGCCACCGACACGAGCGCCGGCTGGGCCTGGCGCATCGGCGACGGCGCCTCGCACTTCGGCTACCAGAACCCCCTGGCCGCCTACGCGCTGGTGAACGACGCAGCGCTCGCCCCCAAGGGCGCCACGGCCAAGGCCGACTGGGAGAAGAGCCTCACCCGGCAGCTGCAGCTCTACACGTGGCTGCAGTCCGCCGAGGGCGCGATCGCCGGCGGCGTCACCAACAGCTGGGAGGGCAGCTACAGCACCCCGCCGACCGGCCTCACCGAGTTCTTCGGCATGGCCTACGACTGGCAGCCCGTCTACCACGACCCGCCGAGCAACCAGTGGTTCGGCTTCCAGGCGTGGTCGATGGAGCGCGTCGCCGAGTACTACCAGGTCACCGGTGACGCGAACGCCAAGGCGATCCTCGACAAGTGGGTCTCCTGGGCGCTGTCGCAGACGACCGTCGACCCGTCCACGGGCAGCATCAAGATCCCGTCCACGCTCAAGTGGACCGGGCAGCCGGACGCGAACTGGTCGTCGGCCAGCGGCATGCCGCCGGCCAACACCGGCCTGCACGTCACCGTGCAGGACTACACCAGCGACGTCGGCGTGGCCGCCGCGTACGCCAAGACCCTGACGTACTACGCCGCCAAGTCCGGCGACGCCGACGCCAAGCAGGCCGCCAAGGACCTGCTCGACGCCATGTGGAAGCACACCGACGCCAAGGGCGTGTCGGTGCCGGAGACCCGGGCCGACTACAACCGCCTCACCGACCCGGTCTACGTCCCGTCCGGCTGGACGGGCACCATGCCGAACGGCGACCCGGTCAACTCCAACTCGACCTTCATCTCCATCCGTTCCTTCTACAAGAGCGACCCCGACTACCAGCGCGTCATGGCCTACGCCAACGGCGAGACCTCCACCGCGCCGACGTTCACCTACCACCGCTTCTGGGCTCAGGCGGACATCGCCTTGGCCATGGCCGACTACGGCCGCCTCTTCAACGAGTGATCAGCCAGTAGTCACCACTCGGGCCGGGGCCCGTGGCGGCCGGTGCCGCCACGGGCCCCTGCGCTCACTCGGGGCCCGCGCAACGGGTGCCCGTCGATGGTGACGGGGCCGAGCACCGGGGCGACGGGGGGCTTGGAGGCGTTGTCGGACGAATGCGGTGGAGCAAGGCGGAGCTTTCGGCTCCTTGCGGCCCAACATTTGTGACGCAGATCCCGGGGAGGGCGGGCGTTGAGGCGGCGTTGAGGCGGGGGCGGCGGCATGCGAACATATGTTCGTGTCCGGCCGCGCCTCGATCCTGCATGCCGACCTGGACGCGTTCTACGCGTCGGTCGAGCAGCGCGACGATCCGGCCCTGCGCGGGCGGCCGGTCATCGTCGGGACGGGCGTGGTGCTGGCCGCCAGTTACGAGGCCAAGGCGCACGGCGTGCGGACGGCGATGAGCGGCGGGCAGGCGCGGCGGCTCTGCCCCCGCGCGGTCGTGGTGCCGCCGCGGATGAGCGCCTACAGCGCGGCGAGCAAGGCGGTGTTCGCCCTCTTCCGGGCCACCACGCCGCTCGTCGAGGGGCTGTCGATCGACGAGGCGTTCCTCGACGCGGACGGGCTGCGCCGCGACCCCGCCGAGGTGGCCGCCCGGCTGCGGCGGGAGGTCGCCGAGGAGGTCGGGCTGCCGATCACGGTCGGGGTCGCCCGCACCAAGTTCCTCGCCAAGGTCGCCAGCGGCGTCGCCAAGCCCGACGGGCTGCTGGTGGTGCCGCCGGACGGCGAACTGGAGTTCCTGCGCCCGCTCCCGGTGCGCCGGCTGTGGGGCGTCGGCCCGGCGACCGCCGCCAAGCTGGCCGGGTACGGGGCGGCCACCGTGGGCGACGTGGCGGACATGCCCGAGTCCGCGTTGGTGGCGCTGCTCGGCCCGGGCGCGGGGCGGCACCTGCGCGCGCTGGCGCTCAACCGCGACCCCCGGCCGGTGCGGACGGGCGTGCGCCGCCGGTCCATGGGCGCGCAGCGCGCCCTCGGGCGGCGCCGCCGGTCGCCCGCGGAACTGGACGCCATGCTCGTCGGACTCGCCGACCGGCTCGGCGGGCGGCTGCGCAAGGCCCGGCGCGTCTGCCGGACCGTCACCCTCCGGCTGCGGTTCGGCGACTACGCCCGCGCCACCCGCTCGCACACGCTGGCGCAGGCGACCGCCGAGACCCCCGCGATCCTTGCGGCGGCGCGGGGGCTGCTCGCCGCCGCGGCGCCGCTGGTCGAGAGCCGGGGGCTGACCCTGATCGGCGTCTCGCTCGGGAACCTGCACGACGACCGGGCCGTCCAGCTCGCGCTGCCGTTCGACCAGGCCATGGCCGTGGACGGCGCGGTGGACGGCGTCCGGGAGCGGTTCGGCTCGTCCGCCATCACCCGCGCCGTGCTGCTGAACCGCGACCAGGGCGTGCAGGTCCCGCTGCTGCCCGACTAGGCCGGCTCAGCCGCCGCCGGGCCGTCTCACCCTGGGTTCCGGTGCGGGCACTCCGCGTTCCATGAGACGATCATTTGCCCGGGGATGAGCGGAGCTTTGCGATGGCCGATGAGAGGTGGACTCCCGCCGACGTGGATCTGGTCACGCCGAACACGGCGCGGATCTACGACTACCTGCTCGGCGGCAAGGACAATTACGCGGCGGACCGGGAGGTGGCCGAGCAGTTGCTCGCCGTCATCCCGGAGGCGCGGGCCGCGGCGCGGGAGAACCATGCCTTCATCGGCCGCGCGGTGCGGTACCTGGCGCGCGAGGGCGTCCGGCAGTTCATCGACATCGGCAGCAAGCTGCCCGCGCGCGGGAACGTCCACGAGGTCGCCGCGCAGGTCGCGCCCGACTCGACCGTCGTGTTCGCCGACGGCGACCCCGTGGTGCTGGCGCACGCCCGCGCGCTGCTCGCCCGGACGCGGCGGGCCGCGTTCGTCCCGTGCGACCCGAAGCGCCCGGAGGCCGTCGCCGACGACCCCGAGGTCCGCGCGCTCATCGACTTCGAGCGGCCGGTGGCGGTCGTGCTCGACCGCGTTCTGCACTTCATCCCGGACGCGGCCGAGGCCGCCGCCGCGCTGCGGCGCCTGCACGACGCCCTCGCCCCGGGCAGCCACCTGGTCTTCACGCACATCACGCAGGAGCCCGAGCCCGAGTCCGGCGGCGACGTCGGCCGGGTGTTCAAGCCGACCAGCGGCCACTTCTGGGGGCGCGGCCGGGCCGAGATCCTCGAGATCGTCTCGTGCTTCGACCTCGTGGAGCCCGGCCTGACCTTCACCCCGCTGTGGCGCCCCGACGGGCCGGGGAGCGCGCACCCCGAGCGCGCCTTCACCCTGGCGGGCGTGGGCCGGCGCCGCTGACCGCGAGGGCGCGCAGCCGGCGCCGCCACGCGGGCAGGCCGTCGCGCGCGGTGCGCCGGTGGACGCGCGCCGGGGCGGCGCCGGCGTCGTGCACCCAGCCCTGGTGGCTGCGGCCGGTGACCTCCAGCCGGACGAGCGGGAGGTAGGAGTCGGCGCGGATCCCCTCGTACCCGTGCCGGACGATGGAGTGGTAGATGTCCTCGGACACCACCAGCGCCAGCGGCGCGCGGGTGCGCCGCAGGGCGCTCTTCGCCTCCGCCGAGTCCAGCAGCCGGAAGGCGACGTCGAGGGCCTCGCCGAAATTGCCGTGCCCGTCGTTGTGCACCTCTCCGGCGTGCACCACCACCCGTACCCGAATTCGCCGGTCGCCGCCCGGCGTGATCGTCTGCGTCGAATTGTATTCGGCGAGCAGCGCGGACAGCAGCGGCACGACCGGGTGCAGCAGCAGCGTTTTCGGGACCTCGTCGAAAGGGCGCACCAGAACGAGGACGCCGTCGCCCCGGTCGACGTACTCCTCGCGGTGCCGCCGCCCGATTCCGGCGCGGTTGAACGCCTCCTCCAGCAGCCGGTACAGCGTGCGGCGCAGTTCGGCCTTCACTGGGTCGGTGCGCGCCGTCGAGGCCTCGATGTCCACCGCCAGGATCGCCCGGTACCGCGGCCGGACCCGCGCCCGGTCGGGGAACGGCACCACCGTCCCCGCCGCGCCGGCGGGCACCGGCGGCGCGGCCGCCGGCAGTCCGGCCCCCGGCCCCGCCTCGCGCACGGCCGTCGTCTGATCCATTTCCCCCGCGCCCCTTTCTCCCCGCGTCCCCCATTGCCCCCGCGAAACGATCCTGGCATTCCCCGCCCGCACCGGCAACCCAGTAGAACGCGGGCCGGCGGCGGTGTTTTCCCGGTGAATGTGAATTCCGTTCAGCCGGGCCGGATTCGGCTGGGGCCAGGGTCCGGACGCGGGGCCGTCCCGGGTCAAGGGAGGCGCGTCCCGAATCCTCCCGGGACGGCGGGACTCCGGTCCGCCAAGATCGGGACGAAAACACCGGAACGGCGCGCGCATCGATCGCATAACGCACCGTGACGGCGGCCCCCGGGCTCGGGGAGACTTCCGGTGCGGTCCCGCGGCGCGCCGCGGGATCCGGGAAAGCACGGGGCGGCGCCCCGTGGGTTTCCGGTGGCAGGACCCGCGCCCGAGGTCCGAGCATGGAGGGGATGGTCGTGGTCATTTCCGCACCGCGGCGGCGCAGATCGCCCCCGTGGTTCGGCGCGGAGACGAGGCGCGCCCTCGTCGCCGGGCCGGCGGTGGCGGGGCTCGCGCTGCCGGCCGGATGGCCGTACTGGCGGGACCATCCGGCCGCCGCCGCGATCACGCTGGCCGGCTGCGCCGCGATCGCCATGGCGGGGGTGCTGCTCGCGACCGGGGCGCGGACCCGCCGCACCGGGCTGCTGTTCGCGGCCGCGTCCGTCTGCTGGGCGGTCAACTGGGCGGCGAGCTGGGACGCCTCCATCGGCCCGATCCTGTCGCCGTACGCGCAGGCCACCTTCTACCTCGCGCTCGCCGTGGGCGTCCTGCTGTACCCCTCCGGGCGGCTGGAGTACCTGCCCGACCGGATCTGGACGGCCGCGGCGTGCGCGGTCCTGTGGGGCTGCCCGACCGCGCTGTGGACGACCTCGAAGCCGGAGTGGGCGGCGTTCCGCGGCGACTCGGTGTGGTGGCCCGCGCCGTTCCCGGACCTGGAGGTCTTCCGGGCCGTCCTGCGGGTCTCCGCGACCCTGTACGTCCTGCTGGCGGTGTCGCTCGCCGTCGTGCTGCTGCTGCGGCTGCCGCGGATGGGCCGGATGCGGCGGCTGCTCGCCCTCCCCGTCACCGTCGCCATCGGCTTCGTGGGCATCTCCGCCGCGCTGACGCAGCGGCCGATCATGGAGGACTCGATCCCGCTGGACGACCTGCTGCGGGTCTACGCCGTGCAGGGCGCGGTCGTCGTGCTGGTGCCGCTCACCCTGCTGGCGTCCGCGCTGCGGGTCCGCATCGCCGAGCTGACCGTCGCCGGCCGGATGCTCCGGCTGACCGCGCCGGTGTCGGTGGAGCGGGTCCGGGACGCGCTGCGCGACGTCCTGCACGACCCGACGCTGGAGCTGTGGTTCTGGGCGCCGGCGGAGCGGACCTACGTCGACACCGCCGGGCGCCCCGTCGACCCCGGCCCGCAGGAGGACGGCCCGGCGGAGGGCGGCCTCGACCGGGGCGGCGGGGACGCGGGGCGGTGGCGGCGCCGGGTCGAGGACGCGGCGGGCGAGCCGCTCGCGGTCGTGGAGCTCGGCGCGGTGCTGCGCGACCACGGCTCCCTGGTCGAGGCCGCGCTCGCCGCGGGCGGCCGGGCGCTGGAGACCGCGCGGCTGCAGGCGAGCGTGCACGCGGGCCTGGAGCAGGTCCGCGCCGCCTACCGCCGCCTCGTCCGGGCCGAGACCGCCGAGCGCGAGCGCCTCGCCCGCGACCTGCACGACGGCGCGCAGCAGCGGCTCCTCGCGCTCGGCGCGATGCTCGGCACGCTGGAGGCCGTCACGGGCGACCCGGTGGTGAAGGAGCACGCGCGGACGTGCCGCGAGCAGCTGGTGGCGGCCCTCGCCGAGCTGCGCGAGCTGGCCCGCGAGGTGCGGCCCGCGCTGCTGGTCCAGGACGGCATCGGGCCGGCGCTGGAGGTCGTCGCCGAGCGGGTCGGCGTGCGCGTCGAGCTGGACGTCACGACGCGCCGGTTCTCCCGGGAGGTCGAGTCCACGCTTTACTCCGTGCTGTGCGAGACGCTGTCGTACGCTGTGGACCGCGCGCACGCGACGCGGGTGCACGTCCGGGTGGACCACGCGGACGGCCGGGTGGCCGCGGAGCTGGTCTGCGACGGCGGCGGGCCCGGCGATCCCGCCGCCGACCTCGCCGGGCTGTCCGGCCGGATCGGGGCGCTGCGCGGCGCGGTGGAAGTCGGCGGCGGCCCCGGCGAGGGCACGACGGTGAGGATGGACGTGCCATGCGAGTAGCCGTGGCGGAGGACAGCGGGATCTTCCGGCAGGCGCTGGTCACCCTGCTCACCACGGTCGGCATCGAGGTGGTGGCGTCGGCGGGCTCCGGCGAGGAGCTGCTCGCCCGCGTCGCCGGCGACCCGCCCGACGTGGTGATCGTCGACCTGCACATGCCGCCGACGTTCACCAACGAGGGGGTCGTCGCGGCCCGCCGGCTGCTGGAGCGCCACCCCGGCATCGGCGTCCTCGTGCTGTCGGCGTTCAACGAGACCCCGCAGGCGATGGAGCTGTTCCGCGACCAGCCGCGCGGCGTCGGCTACCTGCTGAAGGACCACGTCACCGACGTCGACAGCCTGCGCTCGGCACTGGAGCGGGTGATGCGCGGCGAGGTCGTCATCGACCCGGACGTGGTGAGCCGGCTCGTCGAGGCCCGGCACCGCGAGGCGGAGCTGTCCCGGCTGTCGGGCCGGGAGCGGGAGGTCCTGGCGCTGATGGCGGAGGGGCACTCCAACGCGGGGATCGGCAAGCGGCTGCACCTGTCCGCGCGGACCGTGGAGGACCATGTCCGGGCGATCTTCACCAAGCTGAAGATCGCCTCGTCGGGCGGGGCGCCCGGCCCGCAGGACAGCAACAAGCGGGTGCTGGCCGTCCTCACCTGGCTGCGGACCGCGGAGACCCGCTGACCGGAGGCGGCCGCGCGCATCGATCGGGTAACGGAGCCTCCCGCTCGCCGTGCGCGGTGCGGGAAACTGGCCGCGGGAGCCGGGTCGCGCCGGGTGACCCGGTGGTGGCCCCCGCACGCCACCGGGCGCGCCGCGGGCTCCGCCGGGCGCCGCGTCCGGCCCGCTCCCATGCTCCCGGTGCCGCCCGCCCCGCACATCCGGGAAAACCCCATTCCCGGACGGTGGTTCCCCGGGACGAGACGGAAGGAACGCGGTGAGGGCCGTCCCCCGCTGGCCGCTGTGGCTGGGCGCGCGGGTCCGCCGCGCCGCGGGCGCGGGCACCGTGATCGCGGCGGCCGCGCTGGCCTGCGGCTGGCCGTACTGGCGCGGGCATCCCGTCCCGGCCGCGGTCACGCTGGCGTGCTGCGGCGGCTTCGCCGCGGCGGGCGGCCTGCTGGCCGCCGGCCGGCTCGGGCGCCGCACCGGCGCGGCGTTCGTGTTCGCCGCCGCCGCGTGGGCCGTGACCTGGTCGGCGGCCTGGAACGGCGGGGCGGCGCCGCTGGTGTCGGTGTTCGCGCAATCGGTGTTCTTCGTCGCGATCGGCGTCGGCGTCGTCATCTACCCGGGCCGCCGCCCCGCGGGCGCCGCCGCCCGGCTGTGGACGGCCGCGGCCGTGCTGGTCATGGTCGGCGGGCAGGCGCTGCTGTGCGCGGTGTCGCGGCCCGAGTGGAACGGCTTCGCCGCCTCCGCGGTGTGGCCTTCGGTGCGTCCCGACGAGGAGGTGTTCCGCTGCGCGCAGCGCGCGGTGACGGTCGCGATGGTCGCGCTCGCCGGGGCGCTGGTGGTCATCCTCCTCGCGCGGCTGCCGCGGACCGGGCGGCTGGACCGGGCGTTCACCGTCCCGGTCGCGGCGGCCGTGACGGTCGGCGTCAGCGCGGCCCTGGCCGTCCAGGGGGCCCTGCTCGGCACCGCGGTCACGCTCGACGACGTCCTCGGCGTCTACTTCCTGCAGGGGTTCTGCGCCACGACGCTGCCGATCGTCTTCCTGTTCGCCGCGCTGCGCGCCCGGCTGGCGGAGCTGACCGTCGCCGAGCGGATGCACCGCCTCACCGCGCCCGTCTCGGTGGAGAAGGTCCGCGACGCCCTGCGCGGCGTCCTCGGCGACGCCGCCCTGGACCTGTGGCTGTGGGCCGACGGCGGCTACGTCGGCGTGGACGGGCGGCGGCCGGGCGCGCCGCACGGCCCGGGCCCGGGGCGCTGGCGGCACGAGGTCCGCACCTCGGGCGGGGAGCCGCTCGCCACCGTCGACCTCGCCGCCGCGCTCCGCGACCACGGGCCGCTCGTCGAGGCGGCGCTGACGGCCGGCGGCCGGGCGCTGGAGACCGTCCGGCTGCAGGCCGCCGCGCGCGCCGCCCTCGAACGGGCCCGCGACGCGCGCGAGCGCCTCGTGCGGGTCCAGGCCGCCGAGCGCGAGCGGCTCGCCGCGGACCTGCAGCGCAGCGCCCGCGCCCGGCTCCGCGCACTGGAGGAGACCCTCGCCCGGCTGGAGGGTGCCGCCGCGGACCCGGCGGCCCGCGAGCAGGCCCGGGGCTGCCGCCGCGAGCTCGCCGAGGCCGTCGCCGAGCTGGACGGCCTGGCCCGCGGCGTGCACCCGGCGATCCTGGCCGACGCCGGGCTGGCCCCCGCCATGGAGCTGGTGGCCGCCCGCGCCGCCGTGCCCGTCCGGCTCGACCTGCCGGCCGCCCGGTTCCCGCAGGAGATCGAGACGACCCTCTACTTCGCCCTCTGCGAGGCCCTCGCGAACGCGGTGAAGCACGCGCGGGCGGACGCGGTGGAGATGACGGTCCGCGCCGCCGGCGGCGGGGTGGTGGCCGAGGTCCGCGACGACGGCGCGGGCGGCGCGGCCCCGGCCCCGCACGGCGGCCTCGCCGGCCTGACCGACCGCGTCCGCGCCCTGCGCGGCGAGGTCGCGCTGGACAGCCCGCCGGGCGCCGGCACCACCCTGACGATCACCCTCCCGCTGCCGGGCTAGGCGTCGCCGCCGCGGTCCGGGGAGGTCTGGACGATGGGCAGCAGGTAGTGGCGGGCGAAGGCGCGGGCGCCCTCGTCGTCGAGCGGGATGTGCCCATCCGGGGTGAGGACCAGGGAGTGGGTGAGGCGGACGAGGATCTCGGCGACGAGCTCGGGGTCGACGCCGGCGGGGGCGGCGCCGAGGCGCTGCGCGGTGCGCAGCCGCCCGGCGAGGTAGCCGCGGGCGGCGGCGAGCAGCGGGCCCGCCTTGACCGTGGAGTGCGGCAGGATCAGCTCGGGCTCGACGACCATCAGACGGGTGATCAGCCGCTGCTCGCGGCTGATCCGCAGCGTGACGGCGAACCCCTCGACGAGGCGCTCCTCCAGGGTGGGCAGCGCGGCGACCGCCTCGTCCAGCTCGGCGAAGAAGCGCCGCGCCTCCCGCAGCAGCACGCCGGTGACGAGGTCGCCCTTGGTGGGGAAGCGCCGGTAGATGGTGGCGCGGCCGAGCCCGGACTCGCGGGCGACGTCGTCCATCGTGGTGCGGCGCGGGCCGTAGGCCTCGAAGGAGCGCAGGGCGGCGTCGAGGATCCGGTCGGTCTGGGGCTCGCTCCGCGGGCCCTCGGTGAGCAGGCTGCGCAGGAGTTCGTCGTCGGTGGTCATCGTGCGGCCGACTCTAGCCGCCGCCCGCCCGGCGGGCCCCTCGCATGGCGCGCAGGGCGACGGGGGAGTAGCGCAGCGGTTCGGGCGTCACCGCGCCGGCGAGCCGGACGGCGCGCGCGAAGGCGTCGAAGCCGCGCTGGTCGGCGGAGGTCCAGCGGAGCCCGAACCGCTCCCGCAGGACGGGCGGGAGCGTGGCGATCCCGGTCTTGCGGAGCGCCCGGCCCGGCGGGAGCGCGAGCCCCGTCCAGAGCGGCTTCGGCAGCGGCCAGTTCGGGGGCGGCGGCAGCGGCTCGCGGTCCAGGCGGATGAGCAGGTCGACGGTCGCGTTGCGTTCGAGGCGGTCCCGGACCATGCCGTCGAAGTAGGCGCGGAACGCGGCGGGGGAGCGCGGGAGGTGGCGCTCGGTGATGCCGAGGGCCAGCGCGAGGTCGCGCCACTCGCCGAACAGCGCCGCCTCCTTGACGGGGCCGAGGGGGCGGCCGAAGACCCGCTGGGTCTCGACCATGCCGTGGTACAAGGTCGCGTGCACCCACAGGTACGCCTCGGGGTTCAGCGCGTGGTAGCGGCGGCCTTCGGCGTCCACGCCCTTGATGCCCTTGTGGATCTCGCGGAGCCGGTCGGTCTCGGCCCGGCCGCGCTCCTCGCCCCGGTAGCCGAGGAAGGCGAACGTCGACTCCATGGTGCGCAGCAGGCGCCCCCACCGGTCGTTGAGGAAGTCGGAGTGGTCGGCGACGCCCGCGCCGACGACCGGGTGCGCGACCTGCATGAGCAGCGTGGCCCGGCCGGCGAACACGCCGCGCCAGTCGCCCGCGTACCGCCAGGTGAGCGAGGACGGCCCGGGGATGGCGCCGGCGGGACGGGGCGGCGCGGCGGCGGGAGGGGCTGCGGGGAGTCCGGTGGGGGTGTCGGCGGGGGTGTCGAGGTGTGGCATGGGCCCTCGCCCTCGTGAGACGACAATACGAAATCCGTATCATCGTATGCCGGAGAGCGCGGCCGGGCTAGTCCGCGGCGAGCGCGTCGAGGGCCTGCTCGGCGGTCGGGTGCGCGACGAGGTGCCGGTCCAGGCCGCTGCGTTCGATGATCGTCCGGAAGCGGCGGTCCAGGTCGGCCAGCACGAACTCGCCGCCGGCCCGGTGCGCGGCCTTCCAGATGATGATGAGCGCGTTGAGGCCGGAGGAGTCGCAGAACCCGACCCCGCCGGCGTCCAGCACGATCCGCGGCGGGGCCGGCACCTCCCGCATCTCGGCGAGGACGTGCTCGCGCAGCCGCTCGGCGGTGAGGATGGTGAGCTCACCGTCCGCCTCGACGAGCAGGCAGGGGCCGCGCACCTCGCTGCGGACGTGCAGCGCGTCGGCGGCGGCGTGGTCCGAGGTGTCACCGGCCCCGAGAGACATGCTGATCACCTTCCGTCGATCCCCGGGCACGCGACGTACCCGCGAGAGCGCGGATCATGCAGTGCCGCCGCCCGGCCGGCCCGCCGCGACGTACTCGATCGCGGCGTCGGCGAGGCGCCGCGCGGTGCCCTCGTAGCGGTCGCGCAGCTCCAGCAGGACCTGCTGGCCGCGGACGGCGGGCCACCCGGCGGGCAGGTGCTCGACCGGCAGCCGCGGGTCGGCGCGGACGAGCTGCAGCCACTCGGTGGTCATCCACAGGTAGCGGGCGAGGTCGTCGGGGCCGTGCGGGAGCGGATCGGGGCGGTCCCAGCGGTCCAGGAACGCGCGGTAGCCCTGGGCGAGGCCGTCGAGGTCGAACGCCTCGCGGAGCATGTGCGGGACGTCCGTCGGCTCCTCGGCCGGGCCCGCGAACACCTTCAGGTGCCCGTTCAGGTTGAGCCCGGCCACGATCGGCCGGACGTCCACCCGGGACGGCGCGATCCAGGTGCCGTTGCCGAGCGACCCGAACCCGGCCCAGGTCAGCCGGGCGCGCAGGTCGTGCCGGACGCGCTGCCACGACTCGGGCATGGAGAACGCGAGGACGGTCCAGCTGCCGTCCCAGTCGGTGTTGAGCACGCCGCGCCGCCAGACGCGGTCCTCGCCGTCGTGCAGGATCCGCTCCGAGCGGGGGGTGAGCCCGAAGTGCATGCGGCGGCCCTCGCGGTGCCGCGCCAGCAGCCCCCGGCCGACCATCCGGGTCAGCGTCGAGCGGACGGCGTGCTCGCCCACGCCGAGCCGGGCGAAGGTGTCGATGAAGCTGCCGGAGAACACCGCGATGTCGCGCCCCAGCACGTAGTTGCCGAGGTAGGTCAGCATCAGCGACTGCGGCCGGAGCCGCGGGGACGGCTCGTCGGACGGCACTGACCCGGCCGCGCTCTGTGCGTTCACCCGTTCGGCTCCCGTCATCCCGCCAGCGTAACGACGGCGCCGGGGCCCCGGTGACCGCCGTCACGCTGATGTTGGGCAAATCATTGACTGCCGTGAAGAATACGCCTAACTTCGGGGCACGCCCACCCCGGGAGGTCCCCAGTGCGCAAACTCGTCCCGCTTCTGGCCGCCACCGTCCTCGCCGCCGCCGCGTGCGGCTCGGGCGGTGGATCCGGCGCCGGATCCACCCTCAAGATCGGCTTCATCGAGTCGCTGACCGGCAACTACGCGCCGCTCGGCGGCGAGGCCAAGAAGACCGTGGAGCTCGCCGTCGAGCAGCTCAACGGCGCCGGCGGCATCGACGGCCGGAAGATCGAACTGATCACCCTCGACGACAAGACCGCCCCCGACCAGGGCGTGCTGCACTTCAACAAGCTCAAGTCCGAGAAGGTCACCGCGATCATCGGCTCGACGTTCTCCAACGTCGGCCTCGCGGTGGAGCCGCTCGCCGAGCGCGAGCGGATCCCCTACATCTCGCTGGCCCCGGCCGACGAGCAGGTGGATCCCATCCGCGAGTACACCTTCGTCGTCCCGGCGATCTCCTCCACCTACGCGCAGGCGATGCTCGGGTACTTCAAGGCGCACCAGATCACCAGGGTCGCGGTCGCCTACGACACCAAGAGCGCCTACGCCAAGGCCGGGTTCGCGGGCATGAAGAAGTACGCGGGCCAGTACGGCGTCCAGATCGTCAAGGAGGAGACCTACGAGACGACGGCGTCCGACTTCAGCCCGCTGTTCACCCACGTCCGCGACTCCGACGCGCAGGCGCTGGTGGCCTGGGCGAGCGGCGCGCCCGGTGTCACGCTGGCCAAGCAGTACCCCTCGTCCGGGCTGAAGCTGCCGCTCTACATGACCGGCTCGCAGGCCAGCAAGCTGTGGCTCGACCCGGTCGGCAAGGCCGCCGAGGGCGTGTACGTCCAGTCGGCGATCGGCGTCGTCGGCGAGCACCTGCCGGACGGGAAGCTGAAGCAGTCCGTCCAGGAGATGTCCGTGCCGTTCAAGCAGAAGTACGGCTACGAGCCGCCGCAGTTCGCGATGGACGGCTACGCCGGCGTCAAGCTGCTCGCCGCCGCGATCGACAAGGCCGGCACCGACCGGGAGAAGATCCGGGACGCGCTGGAGAGCCTCACCCTCGTCACGCCCTGCGGCCAGTACGCCTACTCCAAGACCGACCACTCCGGCCTGAAGCCCACCGACATCTCGATGAACCAGGTGAAGGACGGCAAGCTCGTCCCCACCGAGTGGTCGGTGAAGCAGCTCGCCGAGACCGCGAAGGCGGCCGGATGACGACCCTGCTGGACATCGGCGCCGTCGGCCGCGCGTTCGGCGGCGTGTACGCCGTCCGCGACGTCGCGATGGCGGTCGCCGAGGGCGAGACCCGCGCCGTGATCGGCCCCAACGGCGCGGGCAAGTCCACCCTGTTCAACCTGATCAGCGGCCACCTCGCCGCCGACCACGGCACCCTCTCCTACGCGGGCCGCCGGATCGACCGGCTGCCGCCGCACGCGCGCGCCCGGCTGGGGATCGCGATCGTTTTCCAGGGCGCCCGGCTGTTCCACGGCATGACCGCGCTGGAGAACGTCATGGTCGGCGCGCACGCCCGCACCCGGCACGGCTTCGCCTCCGCCGTCCTCCGGCTGCCCGCGCACCGCCGCGAGGAGGCCGAGATCAGGGCGGACGCGCTGGCCGCGCTCGACCGGGTCGGGCTGCGCGACTGGGCGCACCGCTCGGCCGACGTCCTGCCGCTCGGCCAGCAGCGGTCGCTGCAGGTGGCGCGGGCCCTGTGCGCCCGCCCCCGGCTCCTGCTGCTGGACGAGCCCGCCTCCGGCCTGCGCGCCGCCGAGCGGGAGGCCCTCGCGCAGCTGGTCGAGGGCCTGCGCGCGGAGGGGCTGACGATGATGCTCGTCGAGCACGACGTCGCGTTCGTCTCCCGCCTCGCCGACCGGGTCGCCGTCCTGGACCTCGGCCGCCTCATCGCCGAGGGCACCCCCGCCGAGATCCGCGACGACCCGGCGGTCATCACGGCCTATCTCGGGAGTGAGGCCGCGTGAGCGCCGTGATCGAGGTGGAGGACCTCGTCGTGCGGTACGGGACGGCGACCGCGCTCGACCGGGTCGGGCTGACCGTGGGGGCCGGGGAGCTGGTCGCGCTCATCGGCCCGAACGGGGCGGGCAAGACCTCGCTCGTCAACGCGGTCCTCGGCGTGCTGCGCCCGGCGGCGGGACGGGTGGACCTGCGCGGGCGGGTCGCCCTCGTCCCCGAGGGGAGGCAGATGTTCGACGACCTGACCGTCGAGGACAACCTCGTCCTCGGCGCGTGGCGGCGCCGCCGCGCGAAGGGCGCGCGCGACACCGCGCGCGTGTACGAGGTGCTGCCGCAGCTCGCCGACCTGCGCCGGCGCCGCGCCGGGTCGCTGTCGGGCGGGCAGCAGCAGATGGTCGCGTTCGGGCGGGCGCTGATGGCCGAGCCCGACGCGATCGTGGTGGACGAGCTGTCGCTCGGCCTCGCCCCGCTCGTCACCGCCGACCTCGCCGAGCACCTGCGCGCGCTGAACGCCGAGCGCGGCCTCGCCGTCCTGCTGATCGAGCAGAACGCGCGGCTCGCGCTGGACCTGTGCGGGCGCGGCTACGTCCTGGAGGCGGGCCGCGTCCGCGCCGAGGGCACCGCCGCCGACCTCGCGGCCGGGCCCGACGTCGCCGACGCCTACCTCGGCGGGCGCGCCGGCACCGAGGGGGAGACATGAGCGCCTTCCTGCAGTACCTGATCTCCGGGGTCGCCACCGGCTGCGGCTTCGCGCTGCTGGCGAGCGGCCTGGTCGCGATCCACCGCGTGACCCGGGTGGTGAACTTCGCGCAGGGCATGTTCGCCGTCGTCGGCGGGATGGCGGCCGGGTCGCTGCTGGGGGCCGGGCTGCCGCACGGCGCCGCCGAGGCCGCCGCCGTCGTCGTCGCGGGCGCGGTCGGGCTCGCGGTCGGGGCCGCCGCCACCGGCAGGCGCGGGACGTCCCCGCAGTCGGCGCTGATCGTCACGCTCGGGGTCGGCTTCCTCGCCTACGCGGTGGAGATCATGATCTGGGGTGACAATCCGCGCTCGCACGCCGGGCTGGGCGGCAGCGCGACCGTGTTCGGCGCGCACGTCCAGCGGCAGTCGTTCCTCGTCATCGGGGTCGCCGCCGCCGTGTTCGCGCTGCTCGCGCTGTTCTTCGGGCGCACCTACACGGGCAAGGCGCTGAGCGCGTGCGCGTCCAACCCGTACGCGGCGCGCACCCTCGGCATCGACCCGCTGAAGATGGGCCTGGTCGCGTTCGCGCTCGGCGGGATGCTCGGCGGCCTCGCCGGGGTGCTGCTCACCCCGCTGCAGCCCATCTCCTACAACAGCGACGTCCTGCTGATCACCAACGGGTTCGCGGCGGCGGTGCTCGGCGGCCTGAACCGCCCGGTGGTCGCGCTCGCCGGCGCGCTGACCCTCGGCGTCGCCGAGGCGATGGTCGCGGGCTACGGCGAGGCGTCCTACCAGACCGTCGTCGCGCTGGCGCTGATGCTGGCCATCATGATGGTGCGGGCCTCGCGGAGGACCGCGCTGCAGGAGGAGGCCGCCCGATGAGCGTGTCCGTCCGCAAGAACCGGCCGGCGGCCGGGGCCGCCGCGCCCGCGTCCCGGCGGCGGCCCGGCCCGGGCGCGCTCGCCGCGGCGGCCGTCGCCGCCGCCGCGCTGCTGGCCCCCGCGGTGCTGCCCGCGACGCAGGTGTCGGTGTACGTCCTGCTGCTGCTGTCCGCGACCGTGGTCGTCGGGCTGTCGATGCTGATGGGGTACGCCGGGCAGGTCTCGCTCGGCCAGGCGTCCTTCACCATGATCGGCGGGTACACGGCGGCGCTGACCGCGACGCACGGCCTGCCGACCTGGCTCGGGCTGCTGCTCGCCCCGGCCGCCGCCGCGGCGTGCGCCGCGCTCGTCGGCGTCCCGCTGCTGCGGCTGCGCGGCCACCAGCTCGCGTTCGCGACGCTCGCCATCCAGCTGATCCTGCTCAGCCTCGTCGGGCGGCAGGAGTGGACGGGCGGCGACATCGGCCTGCAGGGCGTGCCGCGGCTCCGGATCGCCGGGTACGAGTTCGCGAGTGAGGTCTCCTACGCCTACCTGGCCCTCGCCGCACTCGGGCTGGTCGTGTTGGTCACCCGGCACATCGTGACGTCCCGGCCGGGGCGCGGGCTGCGGGCGCTGGCGACCAGCGAGGTCGCCGCCGCCTCCTCCGGGGTGCCGGTGGCCGTGTACAAGCAGGCGGTGTTCAGCCTGTCGGCCGGGTTCGCGGGGCTCGCGGGCGGCGTCTACGCCTTCTACATCGGCTACGTCGCGCCCGGCTCGTTCCCCGTCCTGCTGTCGTTCGAGTACGTCGTGATGGTCGTTGTCGGCGGCGCCGGGACGATCTGGGGCGCGCTAGCCGGCGCCACCGCCATCACCCTGCTGCTCCAGCTGCTCAACGACATCGGCACCCGGGAGGGGATGCCCGCGTCGGCGCCCGCCGTCCTGTCCTACGCGGTCTACGGGCTGCTGCTCATCGCGGTCGTGCTGTTCCTGCCGAAGGGGCTCGTGCCGTCCGCCGCCGCGTGGTGGGATCGCCGCACGGCCTCGAAACCGACGGAGGGGTGACGCGCATGCGCAACGAAGGACTGGGGTCGTGGCCCGCGCGCCGCGCCCGCAAGACCCCGCGGGCGACGGCCCTCGTCCACGAGGGCACCGCGCTCACCTACGCCGCCCTGCTCGACCGCGTCGCGCGCCTGGCCCGCGCGCTGCGCGCGCTCGGCGTCCGGCCCGGCGACCGCGTCGCCTACCTCGGCCCCAACCACCCGTCGTTCCTGGAGGCGCTGTTCGCGACCGGGATGCTCGGCGGGATCTTCGTCCCGCTGAACACCCGGCTCGCCGGGCCGGAGATCGCCTACCAGCTGGACGACTCGGGCGCGTCCGTCCTCATCCACGCCGCGTCGCACGCGGCACTGGCCGACGGCATCTCCGGTGGCCCCGTGCGGGAGCGCGTCGCGCTCGGCGGCGGGTACGAGGACCTGCTCGCCGGCGCGGACGGCGACCCCCTGGACCTGCCCGTCGCCCTCGGCGACCCCTGCATGATCATGTACACGTCCGGGACGACCGGGCGGGCCAAGGGCGCGACGCTCACCCACGGCAACATCACCTGGAACGCGATCAACGTCCTGATCGACCACGACCTCGTCGCGGGCGAGGTGGCGCTCGTGTCGGCGCCGCTGTTCCACACCGCCGGGCTCAACATGCTCACGCTGCCGGTGCTGCTCAAGGGCGGGACGTGCGTGCTCGTCGCCGCGTTCGACCCCGCCGCGACCCTGTCCCTGGTCGAGCAGCACCGGGTGACGTTCATGTTCGGGGTGCCGACGATGTTCGAGCGGGTCGCCCGCGAACCCGGCTGGGAGGCCGCCGACCTGTCCTCGCTGCGCATCCTGACCTGCGGCGGCGCGCCGGTGCCGCCGCCGCTCATCGAGACCTACCAGAAGCGGGGCCTGACGTTCCTGCAGGGCTACGGCATGACCGAGGCGTCCCCCGGCGTGCTGTTCCTGGACGCCGAGCACGCGGTGCCGAAGGCCGGGTCGGCCGGGGTGCCGCACTTCTTCAGCGACGTGCGCGTCGTCGGCCCGGACCTGGCGGACGCGGCGCCCGGCGAGACCGGCGAGGTCGTCGTCCAGGGCCCGCACGTCATGAGCGGCTACTGGGGGCGGCCCGCCGACACCGCCGCCGTGCTCCGCGACGGCTGGTTCCACAGCGGCGACGCCGCCCGCCTCGACGCCGACGGCTACGCCTACATCGTCGACCGCATCAAGGACATGATCATCTCCGGCGGCGAGAACGTGTACCCGGCGGAGGTCGAGCACGTGATCCTCGCCGCCAACCCCGGCGTGGCCGAGTGCGCGGTCATCGGCGTCCCGGACCCCGCGTGGGGCGAGGCGTGCCGCGCCGTGCTCGTCCCGCGCCCCGGCGCGCAGGTGAGCCCGGCGGAGGTGATCGCGTCGCTGTCCGGCAGACTGGCCCGCTACAAGGTCCCCAAGTCGGCGGTCGTCGCCGCGGAGCTTCCCCGCAACGCCGCCGGGAAGATCCTGAAGGCGCGGCTGCGGGAGGAGTTCGGCGACCCATGACGGCGGGCGGCGGGAGCGCGCGGCCCCCCGCGCGGCCCCCGGGCGGCGGCGGCCGGCCGACGGTCACCAGCCGCGTGCTGGACATCCTGGAGGCGTTCTCCGCCGAGCGCGACGCGCTCACCATCACCCAGATCAGCCGGCGCGCGGGCCTGCCGCTGTCCACCGCGCACCGCCTGGTCGGCGAGCTGGCCTGCTGGGGCGCGCTCGAACGCGACGCGGGCGGGCTGTACCGGATCGGGCTGCGGCTGTTCGAGGTCGCGGCCCTCGCGCCCCGCGGCCCCGCGCTGCGCGCCGCCGCGATGCCGTTCCTGGAGGACCTGTACGAGGCGACGCACGAGAACGTCCACCTCGCCGTCCTGGACGGCCTCGACGTCGTCTACATCGAGCGGATCTCCGCCCGCGACGCCGTGCACGTCCTGTCCCGTGTCGGCGGCCGGTGGCCCGCCCACGCGACGGGCGTCGGCCTGGCGCTGCTCGCGCACGCCGACCCCGCGCTGCAGGAGCGCGCCATCGCCGCGCCGCTGCGCCGCTTCACCGACCGGACGATCGGCACCGGCGCGGAGCTGCGCCGCGTCCTCGCCGAGGTCCGCCGCGCCGGCGTCGCGGTCAGCGACGGCCAGGTGGAGACGTTCGCCCTGTCGGTCGGCGCACCCGTCTACGGCCCGGACGACACCGTCGTCGCGGCGGTCGCGATCGTCGTGCCGTCCGACGGATGGGACGCGCGGGCGCTGATCCCGGTCGTGCGCGCCAGCGCCCGCGGCATCTCCCGCGCGCTCGGCGCGCCCCGCGCCCTGCGCCCGCCCGAGACGGCGCTGCACAACCGCTGACCTGTTCTTCCACCGGACTTCTTCCGTTGGACGGAATGGGTGTGGCCCGGCTCACCCTCCCGCCGCGATGGTCGTCGTGACCCTGCCATCTCTGCCATCCACGGAGGAGCGACCCATGGTCTTCGCGCGCAACCAGTGGTACGTGGCCGCCTACGGCCGGGAGGTCGGCGACGGCCTGCTCGCCCGGACGATCTGCGGCGAGCCCCTCGTCCTGTACCGGACGCGGGCGGGGGAGGCGGTCGCGCTCGCCGACCGGTGCGTGCACCGCCGCTTCCCGCTCTCGGAGAGCAACCGGGACGGCGACCGGATCGTCTGCGGCTACCACGGCTTCACCTACGCCCCCGACGGCGTGTGCGTCGCCGTGCCGGGGCAGGCCCGCGTCCCGCGCACCGCCCGTGTCCGCGCCTACCAGGTCGTCGAGCAGGACTCCTTCATCTGGGTCTGGATCGGCGACGGCGAGGGCGACGCGTCCGCGATCCCGCGCGCCGCGTGGTTCGACTCGCCGGAGTACACGACCGTCCGCGGGATGGAGCCGCTCGCCGCCCGCTACGAGCTGCTCGTCGACAACCTGCTCGACCTGTCCCACGAGACCTACCTGCACGCGGGCCACATCGGCACGCCGGAGGTGGCGCAGACCCCGATCAACACGGAGGTCGACGAGGAGGCGGGCATCGTCTACGTGAGCCGCCGCATGAAGGACGTGGAGTGCCCGCCGTTCTATTCGCGGTCGACCGGAATCGAGGGGCGCATCGACCGCTGGCAGGACATCGAGTACCACCCGCCGTGCCTCTACCTCCTGCACAGCCGCATCGCGCCGACCGGTGTGGAGCCGGGCCCGGACGGCGACGACTCGCGGGCGTTCCACGTCGAGGTCGGCTACGCCATCACCCCCGAGACCGAGACGAGCACGCACGACTTCTGGCTGGTCGCCCGCGACTTCGCCCTGGAGGACGAGAAGGTGTCGCAGTTCCTGGCCGGCAGCAACCGGACGGTCGTCCTCCAGGACGTGGAGGCGCTGAACGTCCTGGAGAAGGTCATCGCGTCCGAGCCGGAGGGCTACCAGGAGCTGTCCATCAACATCGACACCGGCGGCCTCGCCGCCCGCCGCCTCCTGGCGCGGCAGACGGCCCGATGAGCGCGGGCCCAGCGCCGGGCCGCCTGCGGGTCGAGTGGTCGCCGGGCTCGGACACCCTCACCGGCAGCTGCCACTGCGGCGCCCAGCACACCGCCGAGGACCCGATCGAGATCTGGGCGTGGCTCCTCGCCCATCCGGACCATCCGGTGCCCTGACCTGCCCACTCGCCGAGATCCTCGCCGGGACCGCCATATTCTCGATGAGCCGCCTTCACCGGGTAGTTAGCTTAGGCTAGCCTCATACCGTGCTGTCCCCCGCGCGAACCGGCCCGCCGCGATCCCCGGCGAAGGGAGGCGGGCGGCGCGGCGCTCACCGGATCTGGCTGCCCCTGCTCGCGGCCGTGCTGCTGGCGACGGTGGTGGCGAGCCTCGCGATCGGCGCCGGGGACGTCCCGTTCGGGCGGGTGCTCCCGGGCGTGTTCTCCCCGGACGACGGGTCCCGGGCGGAGCTGATCGTGCACGAGCTGCGGCTGCCCCGCACGCTGCTCGGCATCGCCGTCGGCGCGGCGCTCGGCCTCGCCGGCGCGGTGATGCAGGCCCTCACCCGCAACCCGCTCGCCGAGCCGGGGCTGCTCGGCGTGAACGGCGGCGCCGCCTTCGCGGTCGTGCTCGTCATCGGCTTCGCCGACGCCGGCGAACCGCTCGTCTACGTGTGGGCGGCGTTCGCCGGCGCGGCGGGCGCGGCGGTCCTCGTCTACATGATCGGCGCGCGGGGGCGCGGCGGGGCGTCGCCCGCGCGGCTGGTGCTCGCCGGCGCGGCCCTCAACGCCGTGTTCAGCGCGATGACGGCCGGGGTCATGCTGCTCACCCCGGCCAACTTCAACGGCTTCCGGTTCTGGCAGGTCGGCTCGCTCGGCGGGCGCGAGCTCGCGGTGTTCTACCGGGTGCTGCCGTTCGTGGTGGCGGGAGCGGTCCTGGCGCTGCTGCTGGCCCGCCCGCTGAACGCCCTCGGCATGGGCGACGAGGCGGGCCGCGCCCTCGGCTCCCGCCCCGGCCGGACGCGGGCGCTCGGCGCGCTCGCCGTGGTGCTGCTGTGCGGTTCGGCGACCGCGGCGGCCGGGCCGATCTGGTTCCTCGGGCTCGCCGTCCCGTTCATCGTCCGCGCGGCCGCCGGCCCCGACCAGCGGCTCGTCCTGCCGTACTCGCTGCTGCTCGCGCCCGTGCTGCTGCTCGGCGCCGACATCATCGGCCGGGTCGTCGCGCCCGGCGAACTGGAGACCGGCATCGTCACCGCGTTCCTCGGGGCGCCGCTGTTCGCGGTGATGGTCCGGCGGGGGAGGACGCGCGACCTATGAGAGTGCTGCGCGCGGGCGGCGTGTCGCTGCGGTGGGAGCCGCGGGCGGCGGCGGTGTGCGGGGTGCTGGCGGCGGTCGCGGCCTGCGCCGCCGTCCTCGTCGTCGGATCGGGGGAGTTCCCGATCTCGCCGCCGGACGTGGTCCGCGCCGTCGCCGGGCAGGGCGACCGGGCCACCGAGTTCATCGTCCGGACGCTGCGGCTGCCGCGGGCCGTCACCGGGCTGCTCGCCGGGCTCGCGCTCGGCCTCAGCGGCGCGATCTTCCAGAGCATCTCCCGCAACCCGCTCGGCAGCCCCGACCTCATCGGCTTCACCACCGGCTCGGCGACCGGCGCGCTGCTGCAGATCCTGGTGTTCGGCGGCGGCGCCGTCGCGATCACGGTCTCCTCGGTCGCGGGCGCGGTGCTCACCGCCCTGGCCGTCTACCTGGTCGCCTACCGGCCCGGCGGCGGCGTCCACGGCGTCCGGCTGGTGCTGATCGGCGTCGCGGCGGCGGCGATGCTGGAGGCGTTCAACTCCTACCTCATCACCCGCGCCGAGCTGCGCGAGGCGTACGAGGCCGCGTTCTGGCTCACCGGCAGCCTGAACGGGCGCGACTGGGACCAGGCCGTCCCGCTGGCGCTCGCGCTGGCGGTGCTCGTCCCGGCGGCGCTGCTGCTCGCCCGCCCGCTCGGCATGGGCGAGCTGGGCGACGACGCGGCGCAGGCGCTCGGCGTGCCGGTCCAGCGGACCCGCGCGCTGCTCACGGTCGCCGGGGTCGGCCTCGTCGCGGCGGCGACGGCGGCGGCGGGCCCCGTCCCGTTCGTCGCGCTCGCCGCGCCGCAGCTCGCCCGCCGGCTGACCCGCCGCCCCGGCGCGCAGCTGCTGCCCGCGGCGCTGACCGGCGCCGCGCTGCTCGCCTGCGGCGACCTCATCTCGCTGCACCTGCCGGTCGCGGTGCCGGTGGGCGTCGTCACCGGCGTCCTCGGCGGCGTGTACCTGGCCTGGCTGCTGTCCACCACCGGACGGAAGGGGACGACATGACCCGGCTGCGCGCGGCGGACCTCACGCTCGCCTACGAGAGGCGCGTCGTCGCCGAAGGGCTCGGCGTGGAGATCCCGGACGGGTCGTTCACCGTCATCGTCGGGCCGAACGCGTGCGGGAAGTCGACGCTGCTGCGCGCCCTCGCCCGGCTGCTGCGCCCCCGCGCCGGCACGGTCTACCTCGACGGCGAGCCGATCGCGGCACTGCCGCCGAAGCGGCTCGCGCGGCGGCTCGGGCTGCTGCCGCAGTCGCCGCTCACCCCGGAGGGCATCACGGCCCGCGACCTCGTCGCGCGCGGCCGCTACCCGCACCAGAGCCTGCTGCGCCAGTGGTCGCGGGAGGACGAGGCGGTCGTCGCCGAGGTGATGGACGCGGTCGGCGTGACCGGCCTCGCCGACCGGGTGGTGGACGAGCTGTCCGGCGGCCAGCGCCAGCGGGTGTGGCTCGCGCTCGTCCTGGCCCAGCAGACCGGCATCCTGCTGCTGGACGAGCCGACGACGTACCTGGACATCGCCCACCAGATCGAGGTCCTCGACCTGTGCGCGCGCCTCCACGAGGAGGGCCGCACGCTCGTCGCGGTGCTGCACGACCTCAACCACGCCTGCCGCTACGCCACCCACCTGATCGCGATGCGCGACGGCGAGGTGCTCGCCGAGGGGCCGCCCGCCGAGATCGTGACGGCCGGTCTGGTGGAGCGGGTGTTCGGGCTCCCGTGCCGCGTCATCCCGGACCCGGAGACCGAGACGCCGCTGATCGTCCCGGCCGGGCGGCGGCGGGCGTTGACGGCCGAAACCCCCTGAATTAGGTTAGCCTTACCTAATTTTGGAAGGGGTTCCGTGCTGACCTGGGAAGAGCTGCACACCGCGCTGACCGACGTGCTGGGCGAGGACGCGGGAGCCGACGACAACCTCATCGAGCTCGGGATGGACTCGATCCGGCTGATGCGGCTGACCGGCCGGCTGCGCCGCCGCGGCATCGAGGTCCGCTTCGCCGAACTGGCCGAGCGCCCCACGCTCGCCGGATGGTGGGAGCTCCTCGCCGCGAAGGGCCAGGTGGAGCCCGCCGCCGGACCGCCCGCGATGGAGCCGGCCGACATCGAGCCGGACGGCCCCTTCCCTCTCGCCCTGATGCAGCACGCGTACTGGATCGGCCGCGACTCCGGCCAGTCGCTCGGCTCCGTCGCCGCCCACCTGTACGTCGAGCTGGACGGCCGCGCCATCGACCCCGCCCGGTTCGAGGGCGCCGTCCGCGGCCTGGCCGCACGGCACCCGATGCTGCGCGTGGCCGTGTCCGACGACGGCACGCAGCGGATCCTGCCCGAGCGTCCGGGGCCCGCCGTGACCGTCCACGATCTGCGCTCGGCGGACGAACCGGACGCCGAACTCGAACGCGTCCGGGCCGAGATGTCGCGGCAGCGCCTCCCGATCGAGGACGGCCGCGTCTTCGACGCCCGCCTCAGCCTCCTGCCCGGCGGCACCGCCCGCCTGCACCTGGACGTCGACATGGTCGCCGCCGACGCGATGAGCTACCGCGTCATGCTCGCCGACCTCGCCGCGCTGTACGAGGGCGAGACGCTCGCGCCGATCCGGTACGGGTACGCCCGCTACCTCGCCGACGACCCGCGCGCCGCCGCGCGCGAGCAGGACCGCCAGTGGTGGGCCGAGCGCCTCGCGGACCTCCCCGGCCCGCCGGAACTGCCCGTCGTCCCCGAGCCGGGCGACCGCGTCGAGCGCAGGCACCACTGGCTGGCACCCGGCGACAAGGCCCGCCTCATCGCGCGCGCCCACGCCGAGGGCGTCACCCCGGCGATGGCGCTCGCGGCCGTGTTCGCCGAGGTCATCGGGGCCTGGTCGGCGACGCCGCGCTTCCTGCTGAACCTGCCGCTGTTCCACCGCGAGCCCGTCCACCCGGACGTGGACGCGGTCGTCGGCGACTTCACCGGCTCCATCATGCTCGAAGCCGACCTCCGCGAGGACCTCCCGTTCATCGAGCGGGCGCGCGGGCTCCAGGCCAACCTGCACACGGCGGGCGCGCACAGCGACTACTCCGGCCTCGAGGTGCTGCGCGACCTGTCGCGGCAGCGCGGCGAGCAGGTCCTCGCCCCGATCGTCCACACCAGCGCGCTGAACCTCGGGGAGCTGTTCGGCGAGCGCGTCCGCGAGCACTTCGGCGAGCCGGAGTGGATCATCTCGCAGGGCCCGCAGGTGCTGCTGGACGCGCAGGTCACCGAGGTGTCCGGCGGGCTGCTGCTGAACTGGGACGTGCGCGTCCCGGCGTTCCCGGACGGCGTCGCCGAGGCGATGTTCGAGGCGTACACCTCCGCGATCACCCGGCTGGGCGCGGCGGGCGCCGACTGGTCGGAGCCGCTCGGCGTCGCGGCTCCCGCGTCGCGGCTCCGCGTCCGGCACGAGCTGAACGCGACCCCCGCCCCGCCGCCGCGCACGCTCACCGAGGGCTTCTTCGGGCACGCCCGCCGCCGCCCGGACGCCCCCGCCCTGCACTGGGGCGACGACGGCGCCCTCACCTACGGCGAACTGGCCTCCCGCGCCCTGCGCACCGCGTCCGCGCTCGCGGCCGCCGGTGTGCGTCCGGGCGACCGCGTCTCGGTCGAGCTGCCCAAGAGCCCGGCGCAGGTCACCGCCGCCCTCGGCGTGCTCGCGGCCGGTGCCGCGTACGTCCCGATCGGCCCCGAGCAGCCGGACGCCCGCCGCGCGAGGATCCGCGCGAGCGCCGGCGTCGCGGCGTCCCTGGTCCCCGCCAGTGAATTCGAGGCCGGGATCAGCGTCGGAGGCGCGGTGCTCGCCGGCGCGCCCGCCGAGGCCGAGCCGCTGCCGGAACCGGTGGCCGTCCGTCCCGACCAGGTCGCCTACGTGCTGTTCACGTCGGGGTCGACCGGGGAGCCGAAGGGCGTCGAGGTCTCGCACGGCGCGGCGATGAACACCATCGGCGACCTGGTCGAGCGGTTCGCGATCGCGGAGGACGACGTCACCTTCGCGATCTCCGCGCTGGACTTCGACCTTTCGGTGTTCGACCTGTTCGCGGCCTGGTCGGCGGGCGGCGCGGTCGTCCTGCCGGACGAGGACGAGCGGCGCGACGCCGTCCGCTGGGCCGAACTGGTGCGCCGCTGGTCGGTGAGCGTGCTGAACTGCGTCCCGTCCGTGCTGGAGATGCTGCTGCACGCGGGCCGCCCGGAGAGTCTGCGGCTCGTCCTGCTGGGCGGCGACTGGGTCGGCACGCACCTGCCCGCACTGCTGGCGGAACGTGCGCCGCGCTGCCGTTTCGCCGCCCTGGGCGGGACGACGGAGACGGCGATCCACTCCACGGTGCAGGAGGTCGCGGGGGAGGTGCCGGCCGACTGGCACGCCGTCCCGTACGGGGTGCCGCTGCGCGGCGTCGCGTGCCGGGTCGTGGACGGCCTCGGCCGCGACCGCCCCGACTGGGTCGCGGGCGAGCTGTGGATCGGCGGCGCAGGCGTCGCGGACGGCTACGCCGGCGACCCGGAGCGCACCGCCGACCGGTTCGTCGTCCACGACGGCGTCCGCTGGTACCGGACGGGCGACCTGGCCCGCTACCGCCCCGACGGCACCCTGGAATTCCTCGGCCGCCGCGACCACCAGGTCAAGGTGCGCGGCTTCCGCATCGAACTCGGCGAGGTCGAGGCCGCGCTGCAGGACCATCCGGCGGTCGGCCGCGCCGTCGCGCTCCTGGCCGGCGGGCAGTTGGCCGCCGCCGTCGTGGCGTCCGGCGACCTCGACGAAGTGCTGGAGCACGCCCGCGCTCTCCTTCCGCCGCACATGGTGCCGGAACGGCTCGTCCGGGTGGACGAGCTGCCGCTCACCGCGAACGGCAAGGTCGACCGCAAGGCCCTCACCGCGCTCGCCGCCGCCGAGCAGGGCGAGGCGCCCTACGCCGAGCCGTCGACGCCGCTGGAGAAGGTGCTGGCCCGGATCGCCGCCGACGTGCTGGGGGAGGAGCGCGTCGGCGCGGACGCCGACTTCTTCGCGCTCGGCGGCGACTCCGTCCTCGCGACCACGGTGGTCGCGCGGCTGCGGGAGGCGCTCGACACGACCGCGCTGCCCGTCCGGGTGCTGTTCGCCGAGCGGACCGTCGCGCGCGTCTGCCGCCGCTTCACCGAACTGGAGGACGAGCCGGGGCGCCTGGAGGCCGTCGCCGCGATCTGGCTGGAGGTCGAGGCGATGACCGAGGAGGAGGTCACCGCCCGCCTCGGCTGATCAGCCGGCCCCGGGTTCGGGCTCCGGGCGCATCGTCGCCGTCCGGAGCCCGGTCAGGGTCAGCGCCAGTGCCAGCGCGAGGACGGCGCTGACCGTCCCGTACAGGACGATGGCGGCGCCCGGCGCGAGGTACCGGCCGAGGGCCCCGGCCCCCAGCGACCCGATCGCGCCGCCGCCCGTCTCCTGCGCGGCCCAGAGCGCGTTGACGCGTCCCAGATGCGAGTCGGGCGTGTGCGACTGGATCAGCCCGTACCGCAGGATCTCCTCGATCGACTGGACGAACCCGTACACGAACAGGATCGCGACGGCGAGCGCCGGATGGCGGGCCAGGCCCAGGCAGGCGAGCGCCGCGAACCCGGTCACGGACGCGACGAGCAGTGCCAGCCCCGGCGCCCGCGCCGACCCCGCCCAGCCGCTCGTCACCGACGCGAGCACCGCCCCGCACGCGGGCGCGGCGAACAGCAGCCCGACCGTGGTGGCGCCGCCGTCCAGGCTCCGCTCCGCGAACGCGGGCATCAGCACGGGGATGCCGCCCGCGACCATGAACAGCAGCCCGAGGAGCATCAGCGACCCCACGACCCGGTGGGACGCGACGAACCGGAACCCGTCCCCGATGGCCTTCAGCGGGTTGCCCGGCGGCTCGGCCGTCTCGGGCTTGAGCACGGGCAGCGTCGTGAGCAGCCCGATCGTGCCGAGGGTGCCGGCGGCGGCCGCCGCGTAGTTCCAGCCGACGCCGAACGCCGACACGATGACCCCGCCGAGCGCGGGCGAGGCCATCGACCCGAGCCGGACGGTCAGCGCGTTCAGCGCGCCCGCCGCGACGAGCTTGTCCGCGGCCACCAGCGCGGGCGTCGCGGCGAGCAGCGCGGTGACGCTGACGCCGGTCATCAGGCCGTCCCACGCGGCCAGGGCGTACAGGGCCGCGAGCGACGGGGACGGCAGGAACGCGTTCAGCGCCAGCAGCACGAACCCGATCCCGGCGGCCGTCCGGGCGCGCAGCAGCAGCCGCCGCCGGTCGCCCTTGTCGGCGAGCGTGCCGCCCCACAGGAACCCGGCGAGCAGCGCGAACCCCTCCGCCGCCGACACCCCGCCGACATGGACGGTCGACCCGGTCAGGTCGTACACCTGGACGGGCAGCGCGACGGCCAGCATCCCGATCCCGAAGACCGAGACCGTGCGGGCGATGAACACGTTGCGGAACGGCCTGCTGTCGCGCAGCGGACCGATGTCCATGGCAAGTCGCCGGAGCATCCTCGGGGTTCTCCTCTGCCGGGGGAGTAGCTAAGGTAAGCCTAGCCTTAGTTGATCGTGGAGAAGAGGACGAAGCGGTGCAGCGGATGCTGATGAACGGAAAGATCCACCGCGCGACCGTCACCCAGGCGGATCTGCACTACGTGGGCTCCCTGACGATCGACGCGGACCTCATGGCCGCGGCCGACATCGTCGAGGGCGAGCAGGTCCACGTCGTCGACATCACCAACGGCTCCCGTCTCGTCACCTACGCCATCACCGGCGAGGCGGGCAGCGGCGTCATCGGGATCAACGGCGCCGCCGCACGCCGGGTCCAGCCCGGCGACATGGTCATCATCATCACCTACGCGTCCGTGGACGAGTCCGCCCGGGACCGCCACGAGCCCCGCGTCGTCCACGTCGACGCCGCCAACCGCATCGTCGCCCTCGGCTCCGACCCGGCCGAGCCGGTCCCCGGCGCCCCCGCCCAGCTGGCCGGGCGGTGAGCATGGACGGCTTCACCCCCTGGCCGGCCGACCTCGAAGCCCGCTACACGGCCGAGGGCTACTGGAAGGACCGCCTCCTCGGCGACGTCCTGCGCGGCGACCCGTCCCGCACGGCCCTCATCGCGGGCGGCGACCGCCTCACCTACGCCGACCTGGACGCCCGCGCCGCCCGCGCCGCCGCGGGCCACCTGGCCCTCGGCGTCGGCCGGGGCGACCGCGTCGTCGTCCAGCTCCCGAACACGACCGCCTTCGTCGTCACCTTCCTCGCCCTCGTCCGCATCGGCGCGGTACCCGTCCTGGCCCTGCCCGCGCACCGCGAGAGCGAGATCCGCTACCTGTGCGAGCTGTCGGAGGCCCGCGCCTACATCTGCGCCGACCGCGACGGCGACTTCGACTACCGCGCCATGGCCCGCACCCTCCCCGTCGACCACGTGATCGTGGACGGCGACGCGGAGGAGTTCACCCCGCTCTCGTCGGTGGACGCCGACCCCGTCGCGCTCACGCCGCCGTCCCCGTCCGACATCGGCGTCTTCCTGCTCTCCGGCGGCACGACCGGCCTGCCGAAGCTGATCCCCCGGACGCACCGCGACTACGTCTACAACCTGGAGGCCAGCGCCGAGGTCTGCGGCTTCACACCGGCCACCGTCTACCTGGTCGTCCTGCCCGCCGCGCACAACTTCGCCCTGGCCTGCCCCGGCATCCTCGGCGTCTTCGCCACCGGCGGCACGGTCGTCCTGTCCCCGTCCGGCTCGCCCGACGAGGCGTTCCCCCTCATCGAACGCGAGCGTGCGACGGTCTGCGCGACCGTCCCCCCGATCGCGCTCCTCTGGCTGGAGGCGGTGTCCTGGCAGGAGGAGGACATCTCGTCCCTGGAACTCCTCCAGGTCGGCGGCGCCAAGCTCGCCGCCGAACGCGCCGCCGAAGTACCGGGCACCCTCGGCTGCCAGGTCCAGCAGGTCTTCGGCATGGCCGAGGGCCTCCTCAACTACACCCGCCTGGACGACCCCGGCGACCTCGTCGCACAGACCCAGGGCCGCCCGCTCTCACCCGCCGACGAGATCCGGATCGTCGACGAGGACGGCGAGCAGGTGGCCCCCGGCGAGGTCGGCGAACTCCTGACCCGGGGCCCGTACACCCTGCGCGGCTACTACCGCGCCCCCGAGCACAACGCCCGCTCCTTCACCCCGGACGGCTTCTACCGGACCGGCGACCTCGTCCGGCGGCTCCCGTCCGGCCACCTGATCGTCGAGGGCCGCGAGAAGGACCAGATCAACCGGGGCGGCGACAAGGTCTCCGCCGAGGAACTGGAGAACCACCTCCTGGCCCACCCCGCCGTCCACGACGCCGCCGTGGTGGGCGTCCCCGACCCCATGATGGGGGAGCGGACCTGCGCCTTCCTCATCCTCAGGGACGCCGCGAAGGCCCCCACCCTCCCCGAGGTCAAGGAGTTCCTCCGCACCCGAGGCCTGGCCGCCTACAAATTCCCCGACCGCCTCGAAACAGCCGACGCCTTCCCCCGCACCCCCGTAGGAAAAATCAGCAAAAAGACCCTGGCGGCCCGAGTGACGTCCTCCTGACGCGTCCCCGTCACCCGCCGGCCGCCGGGGAGAGGCGGCCGGCGGTGAGACGGCTGATCCCCGCCGACAACTCCTCGCTCGACCCCTGCCAGAACGCGCTCACGTTGATGAAGAACGGCGCCTCGTACATCTCAAGGTTCGCCCGCATCCCGTCCTGCCGCTCACGCGGCGCCCGCGCCACAAAACCCACCGCATCCGCCGGCCTGACGCAGAGCAGCAGATCCCCCGTCTCCGCCCGGCGCATGAAGACGGACTCCACTTCCGGCCACGAGATGCCCTGACCACCCGTGACATGGACGCCCTCCGAGTCCAGCCACGCCACCGAGCCGGCACCGCCCTGCCGCACCTGGACGAACCAGCTGAGGGCCGCGAGCAACGTTCCGAAAAGCGAGACGCCCCAAAGCGCGACCAGAACAATTCCGAACCCCGAATCGGGAGAAGCCACCGCCAGCACGACGAGCAGCACCAGCGACACCACGAGAAGCGCCACGACGACCCAGCGCCACGGTCTGCGCGGCGCAGCGAACACGAGCCTGTCACCATCCGAGCGCACCGACCGCCCCTTCCGTCCTCACAGCCAGAGGATGACGTTAAGAGTAGGGGCCTGAATGAACCGGAAGGCATTCTGCGCCTTCCCCGCCGCATCCGGCTGCGCCGGCGAAACGGCGGTCGTCGCGACGACATACCGGTCCCGGCTCCCCACCTGCCCGACCTGAGCACCGCCCGGAGGCTCCAGATCGCCACCCGGCACGAACCGCAGATCGGTATGCCGCAGACGCCGCGCGGCATCACCCGCCGCGCCGGCATCGGCGAACCTGAGCACGTGGCTGCTGACCAGCACCCCGTCCGTGGTCCTGAACGCGATCTCGATCCGCCCCTCGCACCCGGCCCGCCGCAGGACACCACGGGCCTGCTCACTGGTCGCACCGGCGCGGCAGCCCTTCTCGTCGTCCAGCACCTTGGCCGCCGTACGCTCGTAGGTCTCCGAGCGTCCGCCGAAGGCGTTCTCGAACCGGATGTCATCGTCGTAGAACGTGTTCACCTCGAACGCCGGACCGCCGCCGGAAGAGGACCCGGCGGCCACAAGCACGATGGCGACCGGCGCCCCCAGAACGGTCACCCCGAGAACCGCCGCGATAGAACCGAGCGCAACACGCCACCGCCGCTCCCGCCTCTCCCAGCGCCGCACATGCTCGACCCCCACCGCGCCAGATCCCGAAGACCCGAGCACCGCCAGCCCACCGCTGTCCACCGGCGCGGGCGGCGCCTGCGCCAGAACGACGACCGTCTTGGCCCGCCGGTCGTGCAGGCACTGGCCGAGCCGTTCGTCCTTCCGGTGCTCCCACGGATCAGTGATCAGCGGAACGGACGAGGACGCCCGGGAGAGCGTGTACCGCCGAAAGGACCGCCGCCACCCCGGCGCCCGCGTCCCGTCCTCCGCGCACACCACCCGGATCCCGGCGACCCGCTGCCCGACCGTGCACCCCCACCGCGCGATCCCCCCGACCCGTAACAACGCAGGTCCCACCATGGCCAGCAGCATGACCGGAACGGCCACCCACATCAGCTGCGAAGAGGAGGAGCCCTCAGCCAGAAAGACGAACGCATAGACCGGCGACACGGCCACGAGGAGCACCACCACGGCCACAAGGAAGTCGACGGCCCGAGCAGCAACCCGCTGCCGAGTACTCGCCAACACCCGAACGACACGCCCGTTCTCGTCCACGATCTGCTGTGGCGGAGTACCGGCTGGAAGGTACACAGGAGAGGTCATGAGGCCACATGCAACCACAGCAAGGCGCCACTCACAGTCTTCAATCGAACGAGCCCACATGCTTTAGGAGAAGCCAAAGCCGAATGTGCGAGGCGCGAACGTTCGTTAACAGCGGTGCTCACCGCTTCTACGCCCGAACTCTCCGTTCTCTGAAGCAGCCCAAAGCCTGTCGGGCGGGTTCACGAGGCGCCCGCCGAGAGGGGGCCGCTGCTCCACCCGGGAGGCTCAGCCGTGTTCAGCCCGAGGCCGGTGACATTCGTGTTCGGTCAGCCGACGGCGCGGTCCCCATCATGCGATCGACCTGCGCGACATCGACCCGCACGG
Organism: Actinomadura sp. NAK00032; assembly: GCF_013364275.1. Classification (NCBI taxonomy): domain Bacteria; kingdom Bacillati; phylum Actinomycetota; class Actinomycetes; order Streptosporangiales; family Thermomonosporaceae; genus Actinomadura; species Actinomadura sp. NAK00032. The sequence continues at coordinate 4,213,061 of NZ_CP054932.1, forward strand.
CAAGAACCTCGCGCGACTGGACCTGCGCGGAGCCGGGATGGCGGGCGCCGACCTGAAGTCGGCCCGGGAATCTCCTCCGCCGAGGTACGCAGGGTGGCGCGAACGGATGGCCGGACCGTGTTCTGACCTCCCTTCAGCACACACGGCGGGGGCACACTAGCCCCGGCGTGACGAGTTGGGGACGACCGTCCACCAGGTCAGGCAGCGCCAGAGCCATTCCAAAGGGCCGTATCGGGCTCGGCGTAGCCACAGCAGGCTGAACGCCGTCTCGATGGCGAAGACTGCGGCGCCGACGGAGAGGGCCATTGCGTAATTGGTTTCCGTCCCGATGTGCAGCACGTGATCGGCCGCCAGGATCAGCGGTGTGGCGACGACGTAACCCGTCAGTGCCAGTCGGCCGACGGGCGCCAGCGCGCACAGCGCTCGCTGAAGCCGTGATCGCATCAGCAGCGGGACGGCCGCAACGTAGGTCGCGGCCGTCGCCAGCCCCGCGACCGTCGCCGACCATGAGCTGGGGTCTGCCTCCGTGCCGACCTGGTGGACGTTCAGGGCAACGGCGAGGGCGGCGGTGATGCCCACGATGACACCGATCCGGCTCGTCGGCAGGCTGAGCGGCTTCTCCACGCCGTATCTGGCCGCCCCGAACCCCACCAGGAACAGCCCGGGAATCAGCATGCTGCCGCCGGCGGTCGGTGCGGCGAGCGCGGTGGCGACACCGCCGAGGGCCAGGATGACGCGCCGGCCCGGCAGAAACGACGCGGGCAGCAGTACGACGATGCCGACGACGGCGTACGTCAGCAGCACCTCGCGGGGTTGCAGTAACCGGTGCAGCGCGCCGAAGGGCATCAGGAACCCCAACCTGGCCAGCATGACCAGCCGCGGGCTTCGCGTCCGCTCCCGGGCCGCGTCCAGGAACAGCCCGAAACTCAGGCCGAACAGGAACGAGAAGATCGGGAGGAACCTCTGGTGCAGCAAGGTCTCGTAAACCCAGCTGCCGAGCCCACCGGCTGAGCCTGACGTCGGCATCCCCGTGATCCCCACGGTGTTCACCAGGGTGATGCCGAACAGCGCGAAGCCGCGGAGAACATCGACCTCGGTGATGCGCAGGGGCTTGTCAGACCGCTCTGCGAGTCCCACCGTGGCCGCCTGCCGCGATGGGAGCCGGCGGCGGCACTCGGAAGCACGCCAGTTCTGCCGCAAGTCCGGCCGTCAGTCCGGCGGGCGATCCGGTTCGGGGCGGGGTGCCGGGGCGGGCGGTGGTGCCGGGGCGGACGGCGCCGCGGGGCCGGTCCACGGTGGTACGGGACGGGGCGCGGCAGCGTCCGGGGCCGGGATCCCGGCCGGCCGGTCGATGGTGATCGCGAGGCGGTCCAGGTACGTGACCTGCAGCGCGGCCAGGACGAGCAGGGCGAGGACGACCACGGCGAGCGGGGTCACGAACCCGAACGAGACGCCGGCGCTGGAGTACTGGTTCAGCTCGTTGACGAGCACGACAGGGGCCGTCATGTTGTCGCGGTCCGTGGCGACCAGCAGTGGCCAGAGCAGGTCCTGCGCGTTGATCAGGACCGTCGCGCCGCCGAGGAGGACGGCCAGCGGAAGCGCCGGCACCGCGACGACGCGCAGGAAACCGCCGGCCGCCGGGGCACCGGCCGCCACCCGCGCCTGCCACGCGGCCGCCCGGCCGCGGCAGAAGAGCGTCAGCACCACCAGCGCGGGGACGCTGATCAGCGTGGGCGGGATCAGAGCGCCGAACGAGTTGATCAGGTCGAGGGTGGCGACGTTCTCGAACCCCGCGACGCTCAGCGGTCCGATGCCGACGAACAGCCACGGCGCGAACGGCAGCAGCAGCCATTCGCTCCTGCGGCCCCGCGGGCGCAAGCCGCCGACGCCCAGTGCGCCGAGGTACGCGGCGCCGACCGAGACCAGCGCGCCCAGCAGCGGCGGCACCCACGTGTTGACATACGTCCTCGCGTCGGCGGGGGACGCGGCCCCGCGCGGGCCCGGCGAGGAGAACAGCGCCGACAGCCAGGGCCACGCACCGACCAGCACGACGGCCAGGACGGCGAGCAACGCCGCCGCGGCGACCACGACGCGACCAGGGCCGGCCGGCCGCCCGGCCGGATCGGCCGTGGGATCCGCCGGAACGAGGTCGATGCGCAGCGCGGTGGTGATCGCGACGAGTGTGGCCGCGATGCCCAGGACCCCGAGGATCAACCCCGTCACCGTGGCCAAGGCCGCGCCGTGGCCGAGGCTGAGCGACACGAACGACACGCTGAACTGAAAGAGCGACAGCGTCTGCGTCGACCTGCCCGGTCCGCCGCGGGTCAGGGTGTAGACGGAGGAGAAGGTCTGCAGGCTCACCGCGAACGTGGCCAGGGCGGCGATCGTCCCGACCGCGAGCGCCGGCCGCACCCGCCGCGCGGGCCCGCGGTCGCGCAGCACCGCCAGATATCCGAGCAGCGCGAGCCCGCACACCGCGCCGAACGTCGTCAGGCCGCTGATGGCCACCACCGCGACCCGCGACGAGCCGGGGTCGGACAGCTCGCCGAACGCCGTCTCCAGCCCCCCGTCCGGCATGCCCACCAGCCACGCGGCGGAGAAGGCGACGGGAGAGAACACCACCAGCGGCACCGACATCAGCACCCGGCCGGCGCGGCGCGGCCACGTCCCGGCACGGTCGAGGGCGGCCGCGAGGAGCGGGGCGACGACGACGGCCACCACCAGCGGGATGACGGCCAGCGAGACGGTGAACGCCAGGGCCTTCCAGAACTCGGCCTCGCCGAGCAGGTCGGCATAGTTGTCGACGCCGACGAACCTGCCCCGGGGCAGCAGGTCCCCGCCGTTCGCCTTCGGCAGCCCGCCCCGCTGAAAGGCGCGCAGGATCGTCTGGACGGTGGGGACGACCAGGGACGTGAGCGTGAAGAACGCGGCCGGCACCAGGAGCACCAGCCCGAGGGCGACCTGTGCCGTACCGCCCGCCTTCCGCGGCGGGCCGGGTAAGGGTGCAGGAGCCATGGGGGCGGAGGGCGGAGGGACCATCTCGACTCCCGAAAGGGGATTGGCGGCGCGGATCGGTCGAAGATCGGTGAGAGGTGAGTGTACGGCGAAACGCTCCCGACCGGCAGGCGCGCGCCACGTGAGCGTTCAGGCCACAATGCGCTGAGGAACCCCATGCCGCGCCGCGCCGACGCCCTGTGCGGGCCACCAGGTTCCGGTGGGTGTGACGTTCCAGGTGAGGCGGATTACGGGCTCGTCTGCAGGGTCAGAGGGTCCAGATCGTTGGTGAAGCGGGGGATCAGGCCCTCGTAGTCGTCCCGTTGAGCCAGACCAGGTCCGCCAGGTCTGGCATGTCCATGGGGCGGACGCTATCGGGTCAGGCGCCGAACATCTTGCGGACGCGTTCGAGTTGCTCGGTGACCTCCTTGACGGGGTCGGCGGACCGGCCGATCCGGTTGGGAAGGTCCTCCAGGCCCTCCGGCATCTGCGGGGTCTCGCCGCGCATCACCTTCTGGAGCAGCGGATTGGCGGCCGTGACCGGCTCCATCAGCTGGGAGATCTGCTCCTGGATGTCCTTGGACGCGTTCTCCGCGGCTTCCAGGATCGCCTCGCCGAGGGCTTCGGAGCCCATGCGCATCGCGCGCGGGTCGATCGTGATGCCGCGCAGCGCGCCGCTCGACTTGACCTCGACGCGTACCTGGCCCTTGGACGCCTCCCCGACGCCGGTGATCTCGCTGATCTGCTCGCGGACCTCGGTCGCCTTGCGGGCCTGCTCCATCGCGGTCGAGATGAAGCGGTCGAGTTCGGGGTTTCCCGTTGACATCTCCGGCTCCTCGGGGGCTCAGTCGTTCGGCGGCTTGATATCGAGGTCCTGCCAGTCGACCTTCAGGTCGATGAACGTCGTGTCCGGCCCGCCGACGCCGATCTCCAGCTTCTTGAAGCCCTGCGCGGTCTGCATCGCCGTGCTGAGCACGCCCCAGGCCTGCCAGAGGAAGTAGCCGATGGTGACGACGATCCCGCCGGCGACGGTGACGCCGAGCACCGTGCCCAGCATCTCCTTGGCGGCCTCCGCCGCGGGGGCCGCCGGGGTCGCGTCGAAGAGCGTCAGGTAGATCAGGTAGGCCAGTGCGGCGAACGCGATCGCCGCGGTCATGTCCATCATGTTGTGCAGTGAATTGGTGATCGACTCCATGGTGGTCGCCATCGAGTCGGCGTTTCCCTTGGCCTGCCCCGCTTCCGTGCCGAAGGCCTTCACCCATTCGTTGAAAGCGTGCCTGCTGGCGCTGGAGTTGGACCATTCCTCGTCACCGAGGATGCTCAGCGAATTGTCCAGGCTGAATTTCTCCAGGTAGTCCGAGGCCTTCTCCCAGGTGCCCTTGGCGCGGGCGATCTCGTTGTCGTCGGGGCGGACGAGCCACCAGGCGGTGGCCGCGACCAGGGCGGTGGGGGCGAGGAAGCTCGCCGCGCCGAGGGCGCCCGCCACGACCATGAAGGCCGCGCCCAGACCCACGCCCGCGGCGGCCGGCCCCGATTCGACGGCCTCCCGAACCGACACGTCCGTGCCTTCTTTGGGGGCGCTGGTGTCGACGCTGAACTTGCGTGCGGGGTCGATCGTGCTGGCCCGCTCCGCCGCGTCGAACCGGCCCGCCACCTCGAGCATTCCGGCGATCATCTCGTCGAGCTTCTTGGTGCCGTCCTGGAGATTGGTCGTCTGGCTCTGCCGGGCGGCGTCGTAGGCCGACATCGCCGGCATTCCGATGACGCCGAAGGCGATCTGCGACATGTCCGTGTGCTGTTCGACGAGCGTCTTCGCGCCGTTGAGATATGTTTTCGGCTCGGTGGCGACGAAGCTCGCCGCGCGTTTAATCGCCTGGGCGCTGTGTTTTGTCTCTTCACTCATGGCGACAATCTCCAATCTTGCCGATCCGGCGTGCTAGCATCGCGGCGTCATAGAGAGGGTGGACAATGTCCGAGAAAGTCGTCTTCCACTCCCGTAAGGCCAGGACGCTGCCCGTGGGCTTGGCGGCGGTGCTGTTCTCGCTGGCGGTCGGCGCGGGCGGGATCTACGCGGGCCTGACCTCGAGCCCGGGCATGCTGATCTTGGGATTGGCGGGATTGGTCGCGGCCGCCGGCATCGGCCGCGGGGTGCTCCAGGTCAAGGACGGCTATCGCCTCGCCGTGGATTCCGCTGGCCTGGGGGTGGGGGTCCGCGGCTCCGTGGTCGAGATTCCGTGGTCCGCGGTGGAACGGATCGGATTCGATCCGGCGCGGCACACGATCGCGGTGGAACCGCGGGCCGCATACGGGCGGCCGCGCACCAGGAAGCCGGCGCCGGTGTGGGAGGCGCGGCGCGGCCTGTTCCATCTCTGCCGTGTGGACGCCATGACGGCCGAGCCGGAGCAGATCCTGGACGTCCTGCGCCGGTACGGCGAGGGCAAGTGGCAGGAGCGGCTGACGGCCTCGTAACCCGCGGCGGCCCGAAGGGCCCTCTGCTCGCGGCGATCATTACGGGAACGGTTGGGACGTCGAATGCCCTGTTCTTTTCGGGCGACATTTTCCGCACTTTTGTGTGCACCCCAAAAGCTCCCCGTCCCCGTCCACGCAGGCCGCGGTTTGCAAGGCCGTAGCATCGTGACACAAGATCACCGAAAAGGACACCCCTGTTCGGGGGTCGGTTCCCATTCTTCTCTTTTGGTTGCTCAAATAGGAAGAATCGACATCGTGCATAATTCGGCTCGGGCGGCGCTGACTGGGGCGGTGTCGGCGCCGTCCGGCGATGTCACGGCTGGGCGCGGCCGGGCCAGTGGGTGAGGTTCTGGAAGAGTTCGGCCTGTTCTATCGCGTCGTCCAGAGCGTTGTGGGTGTGCGGCCGGCCGGAGAGCAGTTCGGGTGGCATCTGCCGCTTGGTCGAGCGGGTGACCATGGCGCGGGCCTTGGCGGCGTACAGGCTCTTGAGGTCCAGGTGCCGTGAGTGGCCGAACGGGGAGCCGGCGTCGGCGAAGCGTGTCCAGTACCAGTACAGGAACATCCAGTCGAAGCCGAGCGGGTAGGCGACCAGGACCGGTGAGGCGTTCGCCGCCGCGGTCGCCTCGGTCACCCAGGCGGTGGCCGCGTTCATCGCCTCGACCGGGTCGCGGGCCTCGGCGGCGAGGCGCTCGCGGTCCAGGCCGCTGACCGCGAGTGCGTCCGGGACGTAGTCGTCGCTGATGGGCTTCAGTTCCGCGTAGAACGTGGACGCGGCCGGGTCGAGCGGCGTGAAGGCGCGTCCGTCGAAGGTGCCGCACGCCGCCATGCCGAAGCTCAGCATGGAGTACGGCCCCGGGATCGGCCCGTCGGCCTCGACGTCGACCGAGATGTACAGCTCACGCTCGGGCATCGGCGGCCTCCGCATGATCGGGGCCGGCGGGGTACCGGAGCCTCGGGGTGCTCGTGGGGATCGGGCGGTTCTCGCTGGTCATCCGGGCATCCTCCCGCAATGTCGTACCGGGGTGCTGTCCTCGTCGAGTGCGCGCCGGTGGCGCACGGGAAATTAGTCATAGTTCTTGACTGTCATAGATCGTTACTATAACGTCAGTGCCAGTTGAGCCCCCGCCGATCGGGGGCCGGAGAAGGAGGCAGGCCATGGGTACCGCCGGTTTCGACTACGCCATCACCCGCACGCTGGACGCCCCGGTCGAGAAGGTCTGGAAGGCCTGGACCGACTCCGACGTCTACGGCGAGTGGGCCAGCGCGGAGGACGTCTCCCTGGACGTGCGGCCGGGCGGCGCCTGGAGCTCGGTCATGGTCATCCCGGGCGGCACCCGCGTCCCGCTGACGGGCGTCTACACCGAGGTCGTGCCGAACGAGCGCCTGGTCATGGGGATGGACGTCCCCGGCGGCGGCGAGCAGGTCCTGATGACGATGGAGCTGGCCGCCGACGGCGACCGCACCAAGATCACCCTGTCCCAGACGTTCGACGGCGCCGAGGAGCGCGACCAGGCCGAGCAGGGCAGCAACATGCTGCTCGACGGCCTGACCGCGTACCTGGCCGGGGCGTGAACCGCGGCGGCGGCACGTGAGCGCGGGCGTTGAGCATGCTCAGCGCCCGCGTTCGCATCGCGCGGGCTGGCGGGCCGGGCACCAGACGGTCCGGCGGCCCGAGACGCGGCGGCGCACAGCGCGTCGCGCAGGACGCCCGCGTCGAGGACCGTGACCGCGCGGATCGGCTCGCCGGTGTGCGCGGCGAGCACCCGGCGGAAGCCCTCGACATCGGGGAGTTCCGGCATGGCGGGGTCCCCACCCGCCCCGCGGCGGGTCAGCGGCGGACGACGTAGGGGGCGATGCTGGAGAGCTTCTCGCAGGTCTCCTCGTACTCGCGCTCGGGGGTGGACGCGCTGACGATCCCGGCGCCGGCGCGCAGCCAGGCGCGGCCGTCCTCGCAGTAGAGCGCGCGCAGGACGAGCGCCGAGTCGAGGGAGCCGTCGTGGGAGACGGCGACGACGGCGCCGGAGTACATGCCCCGGCGGTCCTCGAGCCGGGTGATCGCCTCGATCGCCGCGGGCTTCGGGATGCCGGACGCGGTGACACCGGGGAAGAGGGCCTCCAGGGCGTCCCACGGGGAGCGGCCGGGCGCGAGGACGCCCGCCGCGCGGGAGCCGAGGTGCTGGACGCTGCCGCGCTCCTTCACCGTCATGAAGTCGGTCACCTGGACGGTGGCGGGATCGCACACGCGGCGCAGCTCCTCCAGCGACGTCCGGACGGAGACGGCGTGCTCGAAGATCTCCTTCGGGTCGTTCTCCAGCTCGCGGCGGGTGCGGGCGTCGTTCTCGGCGCCGGCGCCGAACGCGCGGGTGCCGGCGAGGGGCTGGGTCATGACGCGGCCGGCGGCGTCCACGGTCGCGAGGACCTCGGGGCTGAACCCGGTGGCCTGGAAGCCGCCGAGGTCGAGCAGGAACGAGCGGGCCGGGGTGTTGGCCTCGCGGCCGCGCGCGTACGTCGCGATGACGTCGACGGGGTGCGGGACGTCCAGCCGCCGGGAGACGATGACCTTCTGGTAGCGGCCCGCGCGGATCTCGGCGACGGCCGCGGCGACCTTGGCGCGGTAGGCGTCGCCGCCGACGCGGACGTCGACGGGGGAGGGGGTCCCGGCGACCGGCGCGGCGGCGGCGAGCAGCGCGGCGACCCGCTGGACGTCGGCGCCGGTCACGCGGGCGCGGCCGTCCTCGACCCGGACCTCGGTGCGCGGGACGATCAGGTGCGCGAGCCGCCCGGTGGGACGGGCCGCGGCGAACTCGAACGCGATCCAGCCGTAGGCGTTCCAGGCGGTCAGCGGCGCGTCGGCGAAGGTGTCGCGGAGCGCGTCGGCGGGGCGGCCCGACCAGGGCCCGGTGGACGGCGGGCGCCCCGGCCAGCGGACGTGCACGGTGCCGGCGTCGAGGACGACCTCGCCGAGCACGCCGCCCGCGAACGTCCACGAGCCGGGCCGCTCGTACACCACGTAGTCGCCGAAGAGGCCGGACCCGGCCAGCCGGGCCATGACGGCAAGCGGCTCGGCGGTGCATTCCAGCACGAGCTCCGTGGGGTTCGCATCAGCGCGCAGACCGATGGACAAGGCAGCCAACTCCCTCTCGCGGCGAGAAGATCAAGTTAGGTAAGGCTAACCTTGTGCGTTGTCCATAGGCAAGGCTAACCTAACCCGCGATCATGGAGTCGGACGAAAGAGCGGGCGTGCAGACGACGACGGCGCGGCGACGCGAACTGATGCGGCGGATGATGGCCGAGGCCGGCCTGGGGACGGGGGGCTCCGGCATCGCCCCGCGCGGCTCGGACGGGCCGGCGCCCCTGTCCTACGCGCAGCAGAGCATGTGGCTGCACCACCGCACTTTCCCGGACAGCCCCACCTACAACGTCTGCCTCCTCGTCCGCATGGACGGGCCCCTCGACACCGGCGCGCTCCAGCGGGCGCTGCGCGGCCTGATCCGGCGCCACGCCGTCCTGCGCACCACGTACGCCGACGCCGATGGCGAGACCGCCGTCCAGATCGTCACGCAGGACGACTCCCTCGACCTCCCGCCCGTCCCCTGCGGCGACGCCGACGCGCGGGCGGCGGAGCTGGCCGCGCTGCCGTTCGACCTGCGCGGCGAGCGCCCGATCCGGCTTGAGCTGCTGGAGCTCGGCGAGGACGCGCACGCGCTCGTCGTCGTCGTCCACCACATCGCGTGGGACGGGATGACCTGGGGTTCGCTGTCGCGCGACCTGTCGGCCCTGTACCGCGCGGCCGCGACCGGGGAGCCGGACGGGCTCCCGGCCCTCGGCGTCCAGTACGCCGACTACGCCGAGTGGGAGCAGCGGCGGCCCGCCGACGAGGCCGACCTGGCCTACTGGCGGGAGCGCCTCGACCCGCCGCCCGCACCGCTCGACCTGCCCGCCGACCATCCGCGCGGGCCCGCCGCGTCCGAGCGCGGCGGGCGCCGGGCGCGCCGCTTCGACGACGCGGTGACGGACGGCATGCGCCGGCTCGCCGCCGAGGAGAACCTCACCCCGTACATGGTGATGCTCACCGCGTACGCCGTCCTGCTGCACCGCTACACCGGGTCCGAGGACGTCGCGGTCGGGTCGGCGGTGATGAACCGGGAGCACGCCGAGACCGAGCGGCTCGTCGGCAACTTCGGCAACACGCTGGTGATGCGCACCGACCTGTCGGGCGCGCCGACGTTCCGGGAGGCGCTGCGCCGCACCGGCGCGACGGTCACCGAGGGCTTCGCGCACCAGGCCCTCCCGTACGACCGGATCGTCCAGGATCTGCGCCCCGCGCGGGGACGGGGCCGGTCGGCGTTCTTCGACACCATGCTGCTGTTCCTCGCGCAGGAGATCGGCGAGCTCGACCTGCCCGGGATCGCGTCGAGCTGGACGCACGTCCACAACGGCACCACGCACTTCGACCTGTCACTGGAGGCGTTCGTCCGGCCGCAGGGCATGACGGTCGAGGCCACGTTCCGGCGCGAGCTGTTCGACGACGAGCGCATCGACGCGCTGCTCGCCCACCTGGAGACGCTCCTCGCCGACGCGGTCGCCGACCCGGACCGACCGATCGGCGCCCTGCACCTCATGGGCGAGGACGAGCGCGCCCTCATCGAGGACGCCAACGCCACCGGGCATCCCGTGCCCGGCACCGACGTCGTGGCGCTGTTCGCCGAGCAGGCCGCCCGGACCCCCGGCGCGACGGCCGTCGAGACCGGGGCGGAGTCGCTCACCTACGCCGAGCTGGACGAGCGGTCGTCGGCGCTCGCGGCGGAGCTGCGCGCCAGGGGCGCCAGGGCTGAGAGCGTCGTCGCGCTCGCGCTGCCCCGCACCCCCGATCTCGTCGTGGCGCTGCTCGGCGTCCTGAAGGCGGGCGCCGCGTACCTGCCGCTCGACCTCGACCACCCCGCCGACCGGCTCGCCTACATGCTGGACGACGCCCGGCCCCTCTGCACGATCGCCGCACCGCAGACCGCGCGTCTCCTCCCCGGCACCGCGGACCTGCTCATCCTGGACGGCCCCCCGGAGTCGGCGAGCGCGGCGCCCACCGCGACGCGTCCCGACCAGCTCGCCTACGTCATCTACACCTCCGGCTCGACCGGCCGCCCCAAGGGCGTGGCGATCCCGCACGGCGCGCTCGCCAACCTCCTCCTGTTCACCCGGGACCGGCTGGGCCTCGGCGAAGGCGACCGGCTCGTCGCGGTGACGACGATCGCGTTCGACATCGCCGCGCTGGAGCTGTTCGCCCCGCTCATCAGCGGCGCGACCGTCGTCCTCGCCGGCCGGGCCGACGTCCGCGACCCCGCCGCGCTCGCCGGGCTGCTCAAGGGCGCCACGGTCGTCCAGGGCACCCCGTCGCTGCTCGGCACGCTCGACCCGGCCGCGCTGGAGGGCCTTCGGGTGCTGGTCGGCGGCGAGGCGCTGCCCGCCGCGCTCGCGGAATCGCTGGCGGGGACGGCGGCGCTCGCCACCAACATGTACGGGCCGACCGAGGCGACGATCTGGGCGACGTCCGCCGACCTGCCCGCGTCCGGCATCGGCACCCCGTTCTGGAACACCCGCGCGTACGTCCTGGACGCACGGCTGCGCCCGGTGCCGCCCGGCGTGCCCGGCGAGCTGTACCTGGCGGGCGCGCAGCTCGCCCGCGGCTACACCGGCCGCCCCGGCCTCACGGCGGAGCGGTTCACCGCCGACCCGTTCGGGCCGCCCGGCTCCCGCATGTACCGGACGGGCGACCTCGCGCGCCGCGCCCGCGACGGGTCGGTGGAGTACCTCGGCCGCACCGACGACCAGGTGAAGATCCGCGGGTTCCGGATCGAGCCGGCGGAGGCGCAGGCGGTGCTCGCCGCGCAGCCGGGCGTCGCGCAGGCCGCCGTCGTGGTCCGCGAGGACCGCCCCGGCGAGCCCCGCCTCACCGGCTACTACGTCCCCTCCGGCGAGGAGACCGGGGCCGCGGCGCTCCGGGACGCGCTCGCCGGGGCGCTGCCCGAGTACATGGTGCCGTCCGCCCTCGTTGCCCTCGACGCGCTGCCCCGCACGGTCAACGGCAAGCTCGACCGCGCCGCGCTGCCCGCCCCCGAGGCCGAGGTCTCCGGACGCGCGCCGCGCGACGCCCGCGAGGCCGCGCTCTGCGCGATCTTCGGCGAACTGCTCGGCGCCGAGGGCGTCGGCATCGACGACGACTTCTTCGCGCTCGGCGGGCACTCCCTGCTCGCCACCCGCGTCGCCGCCAGGGCGCGCGCCGTGCTCGGCGCCGAACTGTCCATCGCGGACGTGTTCGAGGCCCCGACCGTCGCCGCGCTCGCGCCCCGGCTCACCGCGACCGACGCGGTCCGCGTCCGCGACGTCGAGCGGCCCGCGGTCGTGCCGGCGTCGGCGGCGCAGCGCGGGCTGTGGCTGGAGGAGCGGCTGCGCGGCCCGTCCGCGTCGTACGCGCTGCCGCTGGGCCTGCGCCTGCACGGCCCCGTGGACGCCGGCGCGCTGGGCGCGGCGCTGGCCGATGTCGTCGCCCGCCACGAGGCGCTGCGCACGCTGCTCGTCGAGGGGCCGGACGGCCTGCCCGTCCAGCGCGTCCTCGAACCGGGCACCGCCGTGCGCCTCGCCCGCGTCGACGCGCGCGGCGAGCCCCCCGAGCGCCTCGCCGCCATCGAGCGGGACGCCACCGCGCACGCCTTCGACATCGGCCGCGACCTGCCCGTCCGCGGCACCCTCGTCCGGACCGGCGAGGACGACTGGTCGCTGATCCTGCTGCTGCACCACGCCGCCGCCGACGAATGGTCGTTCACGCCGCTGCTGGCCGACCTGGCGCACGCCTACGAGGCCCGGCGGGACGGGCGCGCGCCCGCCTGGGAGCCGCTGCCCGTCCAGTACGCCGACTACGCGGCCTGGCAGCGCGAGGCCGCGCCCGACGCGGCGCCGCAACTCGACTTCTGGGCGCAGACCCTCGCGGGCCTGCCCGAGGAGACCGTCCTGCCGTTCGACCGGCCGCGCCCGGCGGAGGCGAGCCACCGGGGCGGGCTCGTCCCGTTCCGGCTCCCCGCCGCCGGGGTGCGGCGGCTCGCCCGCGACACCGGGACCAGCGTGTTCATGGTGCTGCACGCCGCCGTCGCCGCGCTGCTCCAGCGGTCCGGCGCCGGCGACGACATCGCGCTCGGCTCGCCCATCGCCGGCCGCGCCGACGAGGACCTCGCCGGCCTCGTCGGGGTGTTCGTCAACCCGCTCGTGCTGCGCACCGACCTGTCCGGCGACCCGGCGTTCGCCGAACTGCTGGAGCGGGTGCGCGCCGCCGACCTCGCCGCGTTCTCCCGCGCCGACGTCCCGTTCGAGCGGGTCGTGGACAGGCTCGCACCGGAGCGCTCGCTGGCCCGCAGCCCGCTGTTCCAGGTGATGATCGTCCACCAGCGCCTCGACGACGTGCGGCTCGCGCTGCCGGGCGTGCGCGCCGAGCCGTTCCTGCCCGAGACCGGCGGCGTGAAGTTCGACCTCGACCTGTACTTCGCCGAGGGCGACGACGAGGTCCAGGGGTTCGCGGCGTTCGCCGCCGACCTGTTCGACGCCGCCACCATCGAGGGGCTCCTGGACGGCCTGGAAGACCTGATCGACCAGGTCACCGCGGACCCCGGACGGCGGCTGTCCACCCTCGGCGCGCCCGTCGAGCACCCCGACACGGCCCGCGACTTCCCGGTGAAGACGGTCGCCGCGCTCATCGAGGAGCAGGCGGCGCGCACCCCCGACCGGACCGCCGTCGTCTTCGGCGGCACCGCCCTCACCTACGCCGATCTCGACCGCCGCGCCGAGGCGCTCGCCGACCGGCTCGCCGCCGCCGGCGCCGGTCCCGAGCGGGTCGTCGCGCTCGCCCTGCCCCGCTCGGACGACTTCGCCGTCGCGCTGCTCGCCGTGCTCAAGACGGGCGCCGCCTACCTGCCGCTCGACCTGTCCTACCCGCCCGCCCGCATCGAGGCGATGCTGGACGCCGTGCGGCCCCTGCTCGTCCTCGGCCGCGACGAGCCGCCGGGCGACGCGCCCCGCCGCGCCCGGCCGGACCCGCACCCCGACCACCCCGCGTACGTGGTCTTCACGTCCGGGTCGACGGGGACGCCGAAGGCCGTCGCCGGCACCCAGCGCGCCCTCGCCAACCGGCTCGCCTGGGGCGCGGGCCTCGCCGCGCCGGGCGTCCGCGTCGCCAAGTCCTCGCCCGCGTTCATCGACGGGACGACCGAGCTGCTCGGCGGCCTCGCCGCCGGGGACACGGTCGCCATCGCCGACGACGCCACCGCGTCCGACGCCGTCGCGCTGGCGGAGTTCGTCGAACGGCACGGCGTCCGGCTCGTCACGCTCGTCCCGAGCCTGCTCGCCGCGTTCGCGGAGCAGGGGCCGCCCCCGTCCGTCACCACCTGGATCAGCAGCGGCGAGGCGCTGCCCGCCGCGCTCGCCGCGAAGATCCCGGCCCGCGTCATCGACCTGTACGGGTGCTCGGAGGCGGCCGGCGACAGCCTCATCGCCCTGCCCGGTGAAGGCGGCGGGCTGGCCCCGATCGCCAACACCCGCGCGTACGTGCTCGACGCCGCGCTCCGCGAGGTCCCCGCCGGGGAGCTGTACCTGGCGGGCGACGGGCTGGCGCGCGGCTACCTCGGCGACCCGGCCCGCACCGCCGAGCGGTTCGTCGCGAACCCGTTCGGCCCGCCCGGCTCCCGCCTCTACCGGACCGGCGACCGCGTCCGGCGCCGCCCGGACGGCCGGCTCGACTTCCTCGGCCGCGCCGACGCGCAGCTGAAGATCCGCGGGTTCCGGATCGAGCCGGGCGAGGTCGAGGCCGCGCTCGCCGCCCGGCCGGGCGTGCGGCGGGCCGCCGTCGCCGCGCACGGCTCCCGCCTCGTCGGGTACATCACCGGCGACGCCGACCCCGAGGACGTGCGGGCGGCGCTGCGCGGGCTGCTGCCGGGCCACCTCGTCCCGTCCGAGCTGGTCGTCCTGGACGAGCTGCCCCTCAACCCGAACGGCAAGGTCGACCGGCGCGCCCTCCCCGAGCCGGGGCGCCCGGCGGCCGGCCGCGCGCCCGCGACCGAGCCGGAACGCGTCCTCGCGCGGCTCGCCGCGAGCGTCCTCGGCCGCGACGCCGCCGGCGCCGACGACGACTTCTTCCGCACCGGCGGCGACAGCATCAGCGCGGCGCTCCTCGTCGCCCGCGCCCGCCGCGCCGGGCTGTCGTTCACCGTCCGCGACGTGTTCCGCCTCCGGACGGTCGAGGCCCTGGCCCGGGCGGCCGGGACCACCGCCGGCGCCGCGCCCGGCCTTCCGGCCGAACCGGCCGGGGAGCTGCCGCTGTCGCCGCTCCAGGAAGGGCTGCTCTTCCACCTGATGCTCGCCGGCGAGGGCCGCGACATCTACGTCCAGCAGGCCGTGGTGACGCTGTCCGGGCCCGTCGACCCCGGCCGGATGGCGGACGCGGCGCGCGCCGTGCTGGACAAGTTCCCCAACCTCCGCGCCGGGTTCCGGACGGACGGCGACCGCGCCGTGCAGTTCGTCCCCGACGGCTTCGACGTGCCGTGGACGCACGCCGCCGTGCCGCGCGACGGCCTGGAGGCGTTCATCGACGCGCAGCGCGCCGAGCCGTTCGACCCCGGCAGCCCGCCGCTGATCCGGTTCGCGCTCGCCAGCCTGGCGGAGGACGACCACCGCCTCGTCCTGACCTCCGAGCTGATCCTGCTGGACGGCTGGTCCGGCGGCCTGCTCGTCACCTCGCTGCTCGACTCCTACACCGACGCCGCCGCCGAGCGGGCGCGTCCCGTCGCGCCGTTCCGCGCGTTCCTCGACTGGGTCGGCACCCGCGACAAGGACGCCGCCGTGGACGCCTGGCGCCGCGCGCTCGACGGCTTCGACGAGCCCGCGCTCGTCCGCCCCGGGCTGGCCGGCGAGCCCGCCGACCCGTCGGCCGCCGGGGAGCTGCACCGGCCGCTGCCGCCCGGCCTCGCCGGACGCCTGGACGCCGCCGCCCGCGACCGGGGCGTCACCCCGGGCACCCTCTTCGAGACCGCGTGGGGCCTGGTCCTGATGGGCCTCACGGGGCGGGACGACGTCGTCTTCGGCGCGTCCGTCTCCGGCCGCCACCCGGACGTCGACGGCGTCGAGTCCATGGTCGGGCTGCTGTTCAACACCATCCCCGTCCGGGTGCAGGCGGGCCCGGCGGACGCGCTCGCCGCCGTGCTCGACCGCGTCCAGGCGGCGCAGTCCGAGCTGTTCGACCACTCCTACGTCGCGCTCGCCGACGTCCAGCGCGCCACCGGCCTCGGCTCGCTGTTCGACACGCTGTTCGTCTTCCAGAACTTCCCCGGCATGCCGACCGACCGCGGCTTCGGCCCGGACGGGGACCTGCGCGTCCTCGGCCGCGAGGTCCGCGACGCCACCCACTACCCGATCACGATGGTCGTCGAGCCCGGCGCCGGGCTCCGCGTCATGTACCGGGGCGACGCGTTCACCGAGGCGGAGGCCGAACGCATCACCGACCGGTACGTGTCGGTGCTCCAGCGCCTCGCCGACGCCCCGCAGACCCCGTGCCACCGGCTCGACCTGCTCCTTCCCCACGAGCACGACCGGCTCCGCCGCGACTGGGACGACGCACGGCACCCCGTCCCCGAGCGGACGGTCGCGGAACTGCTCGCCGCACGCGCCGCCGAGCAGCCGGACGACCTCGCTCTCGTCTCCCTCCCGGACGTCCGCCTCACCTACGGGGAGCTGAACGCCGAGGTCAACCGCCTCGCGCGCCTGCTGCTCGCGAGCGGCGCGGGCCCGGAGAAGGTCGTCGCGCTCGCGCTGCCGCGCTCCGCGCAGATGGTGGTCGCGCTGTTCGCCGTCCTGCGCACGGGCGCCGCCTACCTGCCGCTCGAACTCGACTACCCGGCCGACCGGCTCGACTTCATGCTGCGCGACGCCGCCCCCGCCTGCCTGGTCTCGCACCGCGAGATCGCCGCCGGCCTCGCCTTCTCCGGCACGACCCTCGCGCTGGACGACCCCGGGACCGCCCGCGCCCTCGCCGCCCTGCCCGGCACCGACCCGTCCCCGGACGAGCTGCCCGGCTTCGCCCCCGGCACCCCCGGACGGCTCGACCACCCCGCCTACGTCATCTACACCTCCGGGTCCACCGGACGCCCCAAGGGCGTGGTGACGCCGTACCGCGGCCTCACCAACATGCAGTTCAACCACCGCGCCCGCATCTTCGACCCCGTCGTCGCCTCCGCCGGGCGGCGGCTGCGCATCGCGCACACCGTCTCGTTCTCCTTCGACATGTCGTGGGAGGAGCTGCTCTGGCTCATCGAGGGCCACGAGGTGCACGTCTGCGACGAGGACCTGCGCCGCGACGCCGAGGCGCTCACCGCCTACCTGCGCCGGCACCGCGTCGACGTCATCAACGTGACCCCGACCTACGCCCAGCAGCTCCTCGACGAGGGGCTCCTGGACGGCGGGCACCGCCCGCCGCTCGTCCTCCTCGGCGGCGAGGCCGTCCCCGCCTCCGTGTGGGACCGGCTCGCGCGGGCCGACGGCGTGCTCGGCTACAACCTGTACGGGCCGACCGAGTACACCATCAACACGCTCGGCGGCGGCACCGAGGACAGCGCCACCCCGACCGTCGGCAAGCCGATCTGGAACACCCGCGGCTACGTCCTGGACGCGTGGCTGCGGCCCGTCCCGCCGGGCGCGCCCGGCGAGCTGTACATCGCGGGCGACGGCCTGGCGCGCGGGTACCTCGGCCGCGCCGACCTGACCGCCGAGCGCTTCGTCGCCGACCCCTTCCACGCCGACGCCTCGGCGGGGGGCCGCATGTACCGGACGGGCGACCTCGTCCGGGTCCGCGCCGACGGCAACATCGACTTCCTCGGCCGCACCGACGACCAGGTGAAGATCCGCGGCTACCGGGTCGAGCTGGAGGAGATCGAGACCGCGCTCGCCGCCGAGCCCGGCGTCGGCCAGGCGGCGGTCGTCGCCGCCGAAACCGGCGTGGCCGGTGTGAAGCGGCTCATCGGCTACATCGTCCCCGACGGCTCCCGCGAGGGCGCCGCCGACGAGCAGCTAGCCGAGTGGCGGCAGCTCTACGACGCCGAGTACACCGAGGTCGGCACGGTCGTCCACACCGAGGAGTTCGCGGGCTGGGACAGCAGCTACGACGGCGCCCCCATCCCGCTCGACGACATGCGCGAATGGCGGGAGACGACCGTCGACCGCATCCGCGCGCTGCGGCCCCGCCGCGTCCTGGAGATCGGCGTCGGAGCCGGCCTCCTGCTCACCCGCCTCGCGCCCGAGAGCGAGGAGTACTGGGGGACCGACTTCTCCGAGCCCGTCATCGCCAAGCTCAGGCACGACCTCGGTGACGACTCGGGCGTCCGGCTGAGCTGCCGGCCCGCCCACGACACCGCCGGCCTCCCCGAGGCGCACTTCGACACCATCGTGATCAACTCGGTGGTGCAGTACTTCCCCGGCGCCGGCTACCTCGCGGACGTCATCGCCAAGGCGATGCGGCTCCTCGCCCCCGGCGGGGCGCTGTTCGTCGGCGACGTCCGCGACCTGCGGACCGTCCACTGCCTGCACGCCGCGATCCAGCTCGGCCGCGGCGGCGGCGACCTCGACGCCGTCGAACGCGCCGTCCGCATGGAGAAGGAACTCCTCCTCGACCCCGCCTTCTTCGCCGCGCTGGACGGCCCCGCCCGCGTCGACGTCCTCACCAAGCGCGGCACGCACCACAACGAGCTGACCCGCCACCGCTACGACGTCGTCCTGTACAAGGACGCCCCGGCCGCCCCGCAGACCCCGGCCATCGACTGGACGACCCTCGACGACCTCAAGGCCGGGCCGGAGGGCCCGCTGCGGGTGCGGGGGATCCCCGACCCGCGGCTGTCGGGCGAGGCCGCCGCGTGGCGGACGCTCCGCGACGGCGGAACGGCGGACGAGGCCGGGCAGGCGCTGACCGTCCGCGACGGGATCGAGCCGGAGACCCTCCACGCGCTCTTCCCGGACGTCGTGCTCACCCCCTCCGACCGGCCCGGCCGCTACGACGCCGTGTTCGGCGGGGGAGCGGCGCACCTCCCGGCGGAGCCGGGCCGAACCCCCGAGTCGTACGCGAACAACCCGGTCGCGGCGCGCGACCACGGCGTGCTCGCCGCCCGCGTCCGGGAGGGCCTCAAGGCGCGGCTGCCCGGCTACATGGTGCCGAGCGCGGTCATGACGCTGGACGCGCTCCCGCTCACCGTCAACGGCAAGCTCGACCGGCGCGCCCTGCCCGACCCCGGGCAGGGCGGGCCGCGCAAGGCGGGCAGGCCGCCGCGCACCCCCGTCGAGCGGCTGCTGTGCACGCTGTTCGCCGAGGTGCTGGACGCCCCCGGCGCCGGGATCGACGACGGCTTCTTCGACCTCGGCGGCCACTCGCTGCTCGCGACGCGGCTCGTCGGCCGCGCCCGCGCGGTGCTCGGCGCCGAACTGGCGATCCGCGACCTGTTCGAGGCGCCGACCGTCGCCGAGCTGGCGGAGCGGGTGCACCGCGACGCCGGCGCGGAGCCCCGGCCCGCGCTGGCGCCGAGGGAACGGCCCGAGCGGATCCCGCTGTCGTCCGCGCAGCGCCGCCTGTGGCTGCTCGACCAGCTGCTGCGCGAGGACGACGGGCCGCGCGGCGCCTACCACCTGCCGCTCGCCGTGCGGCTGCGCGGCGACCTCGACCGCGCGGCGCTGGAGGCGGCGATCGGGGACGTCACCGCCCGGCACGAGAGCCTCCGCACCGTCTTCACCGAGCACGACGGCACCCCCTACCAGCGGATCCTTCCGCCGGATGAGGCGCGGCCCGTGCTGGAGGTCGCCGGCTGCGCGCCGGAGGACGTGATCGCCCGCCCGTTCGACCTGTCCAGGGACATCCCGCTGCGCGTCGCGGTGTTCCCGGAGGGGGAGCGCGAGCACCTGCTGCTCGCCGTCTTCCACCACATCGCCTTCGACGAGTGGTCGTTCGGGCCGTTCGCCCGCGACGTCGCCGAGGCGTACGCCGCCCGGCTGGACGGGAGGGCCCCGGCATGGGAGCCGCCGCCCGTCCAGTACGCCGACCACGCGCTGTGGCAGCGGGAACTGCTCGGCGACCCCCTCGACCCCGGCAGCGTCCACGCGCGGCAGCTCGACCACTGGGCCCGCGCGCTCGCGGACCTGCCCGAGGAGATCCCGCTGCCGGTGGACCGGCCCCGCCCCGGCACCGTCGGGCAGCGCGGCGGCACCCTCGCCGCCGAGCTGCCGCCCGGCCTGGCCGGCCGGCTGCGCGAGGCCGCGCGGGACGCGAACGCCAGCATGTTCATGGTCTGCCAGGCCGCCGTCGCCGCGCTGCTGCACCGCACCGGCGCGGGCGACGACATCCCGCTCGGCAGCCCCGTCGCCGGGCGCACCGAGGACGCCGCGCGCGACCTCGTCGGCTTCTTCGTCAACACGCTCGTGCTGCGCGCGGACGTGTCCGGCGACCCGTCGTTCGCGGAGCTGCTCGCCCGCGTCCGGGAGGCCGACCTCGCCGGGCTCGCCCACCAGGACCTGCCGTTCGAGGCGGTCGTGGAGGCGCTGCGCCCGCGCCGCGTGCCCGGCCGCAACCCGCTGTTCCAGGTGATGGTCGGCTACGAGAACCAGGGCGTCGGCGACGTGCGGTTCCCCGGCCTGGAGCAGCGCGAGGCGCTGTTCGGGCCGGGCGCGGCCAAGTTCGACCTGGACTTCATCTTCCGCGAGGACGGCGAGGGGCTGCGGCTCATCGTCGACTACTCCGCCGACCTGTTCGACCGCGGCACGGTCGCGGCGCTGGCGGGCGGGCTGATCGCGCTGCTGGAGGCCGTCGCCGCCGACCCCGGCGTGCGGGTCGGCGCGCTGCCCGCCGTGCTCACCGCCCGCGCCGTGACGGCGGAGGCCGCCCCGGCGGCGGCGCGGGGGGCCGACGACCGGGAGGCGGCGCTGTGCGCGATCTTCGCCGCGGAGCTCGGCGTCCCGGAGGTCGGCCCGGACGACGACTTCTTCGACCTCGGCGGCCACTCGCTGCTCGCGATGCGGCTCGTCCGGCGGATCAGGAGGGAGCCCGGCTGCGCGGACCTCAAGGTCGCGGCGCTGATGGCGGCGCCGACCGTCGCGGGGCTGCTGGCCCGGCTCGGCCCGGCCGGGCCGGGGTGAGGCGCCTCATACCGGCGTGCCCATTGCATGGTTAGGTGAGCCTAACCTAAGATCCCTGATCAGTATTCCCCCGAAGAACCTGGAAGGACACCGGTCCTCTATGCGCACCATGATGCGGCGCCTGGCCGCCACCGCCGCGCTCGTGCTGAGCGTCGGCACGGTCGCGGCGTGCGGCGGCGACGACGAGCCCGCCGGCGGCTCCTCCGGCGGCGGGCCCGCCGGGGCGTTCCCGGTCACCCTCACCCACAAGCTCGGGACCGCGAAGGTCGAGTCCGCGCCGAAGCGGATCGTCGCGCTCGGCGAGGTCGACCAGGACGCGCTCCTCGCGCTCGGCGTCACCCCCGCGGGCATGGCGGAGCTGACCGGCGTCCAGCCCGACGGCCTCGCGCCCTGGACCGCGCCCAAGCTGACCGGTGCCAAGCCGAAGCTGCTGAAGGCGGGCGAGGCCGGGTTCAACCTGGAGGAGATCGCGGCGCTGCGGCCCGACCTCATCCTCGCGGGCGGCGACTTCTACATCGACAAGGAGTACGAGAAGCTCTCCAAGCTCGCGCCGACCGTCGCCTACCAGACCGGCCCGGCCGAGGACACCTGGCAGCAGATCACCCTGCAGACCGCCAAGGCCGTCGGGCGCGAGGCCGACGGCAGGAAGCTCGTCGCCGACGTCGAGGCGAAGATCGCCTCGGTGAAGACCGAGCACCCCGAGCTGAACGGCAAGGGCTTCGCGTTCACCAGCGTCTTCCCCAACGGCAACATCGGCGTGATGAAGTCCAAGGACGACACCAGCGTGAAGCTGCTGGAGCAGTTCGGCATGACGCTGCCCGAGCGGATCGCGAAGCTGCCCGGCGAGGGCTTCGCCGCCGAGCTGAGCATGGAGAAGATCTCCGTCCTGGACGTGGACGTCCTGCTCAGCCACTACAACGACGACGCCGCGACGCAGCGGAAGATCGAGGGCGGCAAGCTGTTCGCCGACCTCGCCGTCGTCAGGCGCGGTTCCTACGTGCCGCTCGACCTGAAGGCGTTCTGGCCGCTGCGGACCCCGACCCCGCTCGCCGTCCCGTACGTCGTCGACAACGTCGTCCCGAAGATCGCCGAGGCCGCCGGCAAGGTGAAGTCCGCCTGATGCAGGAGGAGCGCATGCAGCCCCGTGTCCACGACGTGGTCGGGATCGGCTTCGGCCCGTCCAACCTCGCCCTCGCCGTCGCGCTCGCCGAGGAGGACGAGCGGCGGGACGCGGACCGCCCCGGCGTGGACGCGGTGTTCTTCGAGAAGCAGCCGGGGTTCGGCTGGCACCGGGGGATGCTGATCGACGGCGCCACCATGCAGGTCCACTTCCTCAAGGACCTGGTGTCGCTGCGCAACCCCGCGAGCCGGTACTCCTTCCTCGCCTACCTGCACGCCCGCGGCCGGCTGGTCGACTTCGTCAACCACAAGACGATGTTCCCGACCCGGGTGGAGTTCCACGACTACCTCGAATGGACGGCCGCCGCGTTCGCCGACCGCGTCCGCTACGGGACGGAGGTCGTCGCGCTCCGCCCGCACGACGACGAGGTCCTGGAGGTCGTGGTGCGCCGCGACGACCGGCTGGAGACGCACCTGGCCCGCAACGTGGTCATCGGCGCCGGGCTCGAACCCGTGCTGCCGGAGGGCGTCCGGGCGGGGGAGCGGATCTGGCACACCGAGGACCTGCTGACCCGGCTGGGCGAGCGCGACGGCTGGAACCCGCGCCGCGTCGTCGTGGTCGGCGCGGGGCAGAGCGCCGCCGAGGCCGTCGAGTACCTGCACCGCAGCTACCCGCAGACGGAGGTCTGCGCGGTCTTCGCCCGCTACGGGTACTCGCCCGCCGACGACAGCGCGTTCGCCAACCGCATCTTCGACCCCGCCGCCGTCGACCACTACTACGCCGCGCCCGACGACGTGAAGCGGATGCTGTTCGAGTACTCGCGCAACACCAACTACTCGGTGGTCGACCTCGACCTCATCGACGAGCTGTACCGGCGCGCCTACGCCGAGAAGGTCGCGGGCGCCGAGCGGCTGCGCATCCTCAACGCCTCCCGCGTGCTGGACGTCCGGGACGACGGCGGCGCGGTGCGCGTCAGGGTGGGCTTCCTGCCCACCGGCGAGGCCGCCGACCTCGACGCCGACGCGCTCGTCTACGCCACCGGCTACCGCGAGCGGGACCCGTTCGACCTGCTCGGCGAGGCGGGCGGCGACTGCCGCACCGGCCCGGACGGGCGGCCCGTCGTGGAGCGCGACTACCGCGTCGCCACCGCCCCCGGCCGCTCCTGGGGCGTCTACCTGCAGGGCGCGACCGAGCACACCCACGGGATCGCCTCGTCGCTGCTGTCCATGACCGCGGTCCGCACCGGGGAGATCGTCCGGTCCATCGCCCGGCGCTCGGCCGGCGTCACCCCGGCCGTCTGAAGGAGAGAGAGGAAGGCGCGATGACCAATCCGTTCGACGACCCCGACGGGACGTTCCGCGTCCTCGCCAACGCCGAGGGCCAGCACTCGCTGTGGCCGGCGTTCGCCGACGTGCCGGCCGGCTGGACGACGGTCTTCGGGCCCGAGTCGCGGTCGGAGTGCATCGGCTACGTCACGGCCAACTGGAAGGACATCCGGCCGCGGAGCCTGGCCGGCTGACCCGGGGCGGGCGGCGTCCCCCGCGCCGCCCGCCCCTGCGTCCCGCCGGTCCCGCGTCCCGTCAGCCGGCGGGCAGGGACGGCCGGGCCGCGAAGAACTCGCCGATCATCCGGCTCGCGTAGGACGGCCACTCGTGGCCGCCGCCCTGCTCGGTGCACAGCGCGACCACCTGCGGGCCGGGCCCGGTGCCGACGCAGCCGTCCGGCCCGCCCGGGACCGGCCACGACAGCGCGGGCAGCTTGTCCACCCAGCGCCAGAACTCCATGACGACCTGCACGGCGAAGAACGGGAAGTGGACGTCGGCGTCCATGTTCCCGCCGCCCGTGTACGGGACGGACGGGTCGAGCGTCCCGTGGAACGCCAGCACCGACACCGGCTTGGCCGGGGTGCAGCCGATGGCGAGGGCGCCCGACACGACGGCGATCCCGGCGAGCCGCTCCGCCCGCTGGCAGGCGTACCGGTAGGCCATGCCGCCGCCGTTGGAGAAGCCGGTCATGAACACCCGCCGCGGATCGGCGACGCCCTGCTTCACCAGCGTCCCGATCAGCGTGTCGAGGAAGGACATGTCGTCGATGCCCGCCCACCGGGCGAACGAGCAGCACGCCCCGGCGTTCCAGGTGCCGAGGAACCCCTCGGGGTAGGCGACGGCGTAGCCCTGCGCGTCGGCGACCGCGTCGAGGCCGCTCTGCCTGCGGACGTACTCGGGGTCGTTCAGGCCGCCGTGCAGCGCCACGATCAGGGGCAGCGGCTTCCCGGCCGGCCGGCCGGGCGGGAGGTGCAGCAGGTAGGGGCGGTCCCAGCCGCCCATGGCGATGGTGTGCTCCGATGTTCCTGGGGCGTCCTCGGAGGCCCCGGCGGGCAGGGGGTGGGCGACGAGCGCGGCGAGCACTGCCACGATCGTCGCCGCCCGCGCGGCGATCTTCATGGCCTCGATCCAACGCCCGGTGCGCGCGCGCCGCTACGCACCCGCGCGCAGAAAGGATCGGCGTTTTTTGGTGCGCGGGTGCGTAGTGGGCGGCCGTGCTACGAACCGGACCCCGAGCCCGTCTCCGCTGCCTCGGTGATCTCCGCGCCGGCCTCGCCCCGGGCGGCGTCCGCGTCGACCCCGGCCTGGCCGCGCTCGGCCGCCGCGAGGTCGCGGTGCCCCAGGGCGAGGACCCCGATGCCGAGCGCGACCACGCCCGCGCCGATGGCGAACGGGACGTGGATGTTGGTGTGCTCGACGAGCCGTCCCGCCGCGTAGGGCGCGAGGCCGCCGCCGATGAACCGGACGAACCCGTAGGCGGCCGAAGCCACGGGCCGCTCCACCGGCGCGATCATCATGACGGCCTGCGTGGTCACCGTGTTGTTCACGCCGATGAAGATCCCCGCGACGATCACCGCGACGATCAGCACCGACTGCGAGTCCACGAAGACCGCGATCACGGCGACGTTCACCGCGAACAGCGCCAGGTTGCCGTAGAGGGTGCGGGCGAGGCCGAACCTGCGCTGCAGCAGGGGTGCGCCGAACACCGCGAACACCGCGACGAGCAGCCCCCAGCCGGTGAAGACCAGGCCGAGCCTCATCGCGCTCAGCTCCATCGGGAACGGCGCGTACCCGAGGACGGTGAAGAAGCCCCAGTTGTAGCAGAGCGCGGTCAGGCTCATGATCAGCAGGCCGCGGTGCCGGAGCGCCTTGATCGGATCGGCGATCGAGGTCCTGCGCGCCGGTCTCGGCTGCGGTTCGACCAGGACGAGGGTGGCGATGAGCGCGGCGGCCATCAGCGCGGCGACGCCGTAGAACGGGCCGCGCCAGCTGATGTCGCCGAGGACCCCGCCGAGCAGCGGGCCGACGGCGATGCCGAGGCCGAGCGCGGACTCGTAGGCGATGATCGCGCCGCCGAGCCCGCCGCTCGCCGACGCCACGATGACGGCGAGGGAGGTGGCGATGAACAGCGCGTTGCCGAGCCCCCAGCCGGCCCGGAACCCGATGATCCCGGAGATGCTGCCGGACGTCCCGGCGAGGGCGCTGAACACCACGATCAGGGCCAGGCCCGCGATGAGGGTGCGCTTGGCGCCGATGCGGCTGGACACGAAGCCGGTCACCAGCATCGCGACCGCCGTCACCACCAGGTAGCTGGTGAACAGCAGGGTGACCTGGCTGGGGGAGGCGTTCAGGTCCTCGGAGATCGCGGGCAGGATCGGATCGACGAGCCCGATGCCCATGAAGGAGATGACGCAGGCGAACGCGACGGCCCAGACGGCCTTCGGCTGGCGGAACGGGCTCTGCGCGCCCGCCCCGCCCTGCATGGCTGGTTTCATTCGTGCTCTCTGGTGGTCGGTCGGGTTTGCGGGGGACACCGCCGTCCGGTCTATCACCGGCTTATATGTTAGTCAAACTAAGTATCTTGCGGCCGTCGGTCGGCCGGAACGCGGCCGGAACGCGGCGAGCCCCCGGCCGGGGGGAGGACCCGGCCGGGGGCTCGTGTTCCGCGGTGGTCCCGCGGGCGGCGCTCACTCCTTGGCGAGCGCCGCCAGCTCCTTCTCGATCGCGCGCTGGTGCTCCTCGGCGTCCTCGCGGGCGCGCTTGGGGCTCCAGCGCCCGGTCATGATGAAGATGAACGGCAGGAAGACCAGCTGGCCGCCCAGGCAGACGTACCACCACGTCCGCCACTGGCCCGGGCCCTCCTCGGACGCCTTCCGCACGTCGGCGCCGTGCTCCTTGAGCACCGCCAGCTGCGGCTGCGCCTTCTGCACGGTGGCGAGGCCGGGCAGGCCGACCTCCTTGGCCGCGCGCGCCTGCAGCTCCGGCGGCGCCTGGCCGGAGGGGTACCTGCCCAGCTCGGCGAACAGCTGCGGGTGCCGGTTCACGATCGCCAGCGCCGGCGCCGCCTCCTTGGACGCGGCCTGCACCTCGTGCCCGTGCTCCACCAGCGGCGTCACCGACGTCACCACGAGCGGGACGAACGCCGCCGACCCCGCCACGACGAGCCGCAGGATCCAGCCCCACACGGCGAGCCCGGTCGCGGTCGCCGCCGGGTTGTGCTTCTCGACGGTCTCGGTGAAGCCCGCCATCCACGGCGCGTACGCCAGGCCGCCGAACACGCCGATCGCGATGAACAGCCACGCGAAGGTGTAGTAGCCGGTGTCGGGGTGGACGGCCAGCTGCGCGAACCAGGCCGTGGCGGCGACCGAGCCGATGCCGCCCACCAGCATCAGCGGCTTGCGGACGCCGAGCCTGTCCGACAGCAGCCCCGCCACCACCAGCGCGACGGCGTTGGCCGCCCAATACCAGTTCGCGAGCCCGTTGGTGCGCTGCTCGCTGTAGCCGAACGTGGCGGAGAAGTAGATGACGAAGTTGCCGACCGCCGCGTAGTACAGCAGCAGGTAGACGCTGATCGCGAAGGCGGACCCGACGACGTCCAGCCGCATCATCGCCCGCCAGTGGCCCGACGCCTGCTGCGCGGGGTCGATGCCCTTGGCGCGCGCCTCGACCAGCGCCCGGTCGCGCATGCTGACCATGATCTGGTCGCGCAGCGCCGGGGACAGCTCGCGCAGCCCGAGCAGCGCCACGACGAACACCGCCAGCGCGGCGTACCCGGAGTAGCGCAGCTCGTCCTGCCAGCTGGAGGTGTCGAGCGTCGCGCTGGTCACCGTCGTGACGACGAGGCTGCCGAGCACCGGGCCCATCGTCCAGAAGCCCATCGCGGTGGCCCGGCCGAGCTGCGGGGAGAAGTCGCGGATCAGTGCCGGGGTCGCGACGAGCACGATGCCCTCGATGAAGCTGAGCAGCGCGAACAGCACCAGGAACGTGTGCTTGCCCGGTGCGGAGGGCAGCGCCAGCACCAGCAGGCCGGCGACCAGCAGCCCGTAGACGACGAGGTTCGCTCGGCCCCACCGGTCGGCGAGCCCGGCGAGCAGCGAGGCGAACGCGCCGACCGCGTTGCCGATCACCGACAGCAGGATGAAGTAGGCGAACGACATCGAGTAGTGCGTCATGATCGACGTCGCGACGGCGTACTGGATGTAGAGCAGGTAGTACAGCACGATCGTGGTGACGACCACGATCGCGAGATAGCCGTAGCGGCGCCCCGTCTCGGGGTAGTGCGGCAGGTCGCGGCGCCACAGCCGGGCCGCGGGGCCCGGTGCGGCGGCGCCCTCGGCGGCGCCGGCGTCGGTGGACGAGGAAACGGGCATTCAGGAACTCCTCCGGGCGCTGTTCTCCCCCGAGAAACCGGTTCCGACCGGCGGTGGAGCGCGGCTCCGCCGTCCGTCGTGCGGTCACGGTAATCCCGCCGCGCTCGAATGGCAATAAGTTCCGCCATTGAAAACCGACCAGTCGGTATGGTCTTATCTACGTGCGGATACCTGCCCGGGGGCGGCGTGTGCCGGACTCTTGCCATGCCCGCTCGCCGCGTGCGGCCCTCCGGCATCCTGCGCCATACCGACCGGACGGTACAAGGCTTTCGGACGGCGAGGAGAGACCATGCGGGTATTCGAGGAGGCGGACCTTCCCGGGCTGGCGCTGGACCGGTTCCGGGCGTACTTCGACGGGGTCCGGCCGGGCGCCGCGGCCGGGCCGCTGCGCGCGCGGGTCGTCGAGGGCGGGCGCTCCAACCTCACCTACGAGGTGACCGACGGGCGCTCCTCGTGGATCGTCCGGCGGCCGCCGCTCGGGCACGTGCTCGCGACCGCCCACGACATGGCGCGCGAGTACCGGGTGATGACCGCGCTCGCCGGCACCGCCGTGCCCGTCCCGCGGACCTACGCGCTGTGCGAGGACCCGGACGTGATCGGCGCGCCGTTCTACGTCATGGAGATGGTCGAGGGGGTCCCCTACCGGAGCGCCGCCGAGCTGGCGCCGCTCGGGCCGGACCGGGTGGCGGGCATCGCCGACCGGATGATCGACACGCTCGTCGCGCTGCACGCGGTCGACCCGGAGGCCGTCGGCCTCGCGGGCTTCGGACGCCCGGAGGGGTTCCTCGCCCGCCAGGTGCGGCGCTGGAAGAAGCAGCTCGACGCGTCCCGCAGCAGGGACCTGCCCGCGGCCGACGAGCTGCACGGGCTGCTGGCGGCGAACCCGCCGCCCGGGTCGGCGCCCGCGATCGTGCACGGCGACTACCGGCTCGACAACCTCCTCGTCGACTCCGGCGACCGGATCGCGGCCGTCCTCGACTGGGAGATGGCCACGCTCGGCGACCCGCTGACCGACCTCGCGCTGCTGCTGGTCTACATGGGGCGGGGTGCCCCGGCGCCCGGCGGCCGGGACGCCGCCGGCGCGCCCGGCTTCCCCGCGCCGGAGGAGGTGGTGGCCCGCTACGCCGCGCGGAGCGGCCGCGACGTGTCCTCGATCGGCTTCTATGTGGCGCTCGCCTGCTTCAAGCTCGCCGTGATCTCCGAGGGCATCCACTACCGGTACCTGCGCGGCCAGACCGTGGGCGAGGGGTTCGGCGCGGTCGGCGCGGCCGTCGAGCCGCTGCTGCGCGCGGGCCTCGCCGCGCTGCGGGACGGCGCGCCCGGGCGTTGACGGCGGCGCACCGCTGAAATTATGGTGAACCGACCGGTCGGTATGTGCGATGTCCATTTCCTGCCGGCCGTTCGCCGCCGCGCGTCTTTCGGAGAATTGCCATGATCCCCAGCACGATGCAGGACTTTCCGCTGTCGGTCGCCGCGATCCTGCGGCACGGAGCGCGCGTCTACGGCCGCAGCGAGTGCGTGACCTGGACCGGCGGCGGCCCGCCGCGCCGCGCGACGTTCGCGGAGATCGCCCGCGACGCGGAGCGGCTCGCGGCCGCGCTGGCCCGGCTGGGCGTCCGGCGCGGCGACCGCGTGGCGACGTTCTGCTGGAACAACCAGGAGCACCTGGAGGCGTACTTCGCGGTGCCGGCCATGGGCGCGGTGCTGCACACGCTGAACATCCGGCTGTTCCCCGAACAGCTCTCGCACATCATCAACCACGCCGACGACCAGGTCGTCATCGTGGACGACAGTCTCGTGCCGCTGTTGGCGCGGGTCGTCGGCGAACTCCCGGCCGTCGAGGCGTTCGTGGTGGTCGGCGACGGCGACGCGTCGGCGCTGGAGGGCAACGGCAACGGCGCGCCCGTCCTGCGCTACCGCGACCTCCTCGACGCCGAGGAGCCCGGCTTCGCGTGGCCGGAGCTGGACGAGCGCTCCGCCGCGTCCATGTGCTACACCAGCGGCACCACGGGCGACCCCAAGGGCGTGGTGTACTCGCACCGCTCCACGTTCCTGCACGCGATGGCCGTGCAGTCGGCGTCGATGGTCGGCATCACCGAGGCCGACCGCGTCCTGACCATCGTCCCGATGTTCCACGTCAACGCCTGGGGCCTGCCCTACGGCGCCTTCCTGTCCGGCGCCACCCTCCACATGCCGGGCCCGTTCATGCAGCCCGAGCACCTGGTGACGTTCATCGAGGCCGAGCGCAGCACGCTGGCGTCCGCCGTGCCCACGATCTGGAACGGCATCCTCGCCCACGGGGAGCAGCACGAGATCGACCTGTCGTCCCTGCGCTCGGGGACGTCCGGCGGCGCCGCCGCGCCCCGCGTCCTGCTGGAGCGGTTCGAGCAGCGCTACGGCCTGCGCATCATCCAGGGCTGGGGCATGACCGAGACCAGCCCGCTCGGCGGCATGGCGTTCCCGCCGCCCGGCGTGGAGCCCGGCACCGACGAGGACATGCGGTGGCGGCTGAAGTCCGGCCGCGTCGCCGCCGGCGTCGAGATGCGCATCGTCGGCGACTCCGGCGCCGAGCTGCCGTGGGACGGCGAGGCCGTCGGCGAGATCGAGGTCCGCGGGCCCTGGATCACCGGCGCCTACCACCGCGACCCGGCCCCGCAGAAGTTCGACGGCGGCTGGCTGCGCACCGGCGACATCGGCACCATCGACGACCGCGGCTTCTTCCAGATCACCGACCGGGCCAAGGACGTCATCAAGTCCGGCGGCGAGTGGATCTCCTCGGTCGAGCTGGAGAACCACCTGATGGCCCATCCCGCCGTCGCCGAGGCCGCCGTCATCGGCGTCCCCGACCCGCGCTGGGACGAGCGCCCGCTCGCCTGCGTCGTGCTGCGCCCGGACGCGGCCGCGACGGCCGGCGAGCTCGCCGCGTTCCTCGCCGGCAAGGTCGCCCGCTGGCAGGTCCCCGAGTACTGGACCTTCATCGACGAGATCCCCAAGACCACCGTCGGCAAGTTCGACAAGAAGCCCCTGCGGGCCCACCACAAGGACGCGACGCTGAAGGTCGAGCGGATCGGGAAGCCCTGAATCCGGCGGCGCCCGCGCCATTACCGAATGGGCTTCGGTGTTCGATTCAGTGAGCGCCGCTAATCTTTCAGGCCGTTCAGGAACAGGTCCACGTAGTGGCCGCTGATGGCCTCGGTCTCCAGGGTGCCGCCGGGGCGGTACCAGACGCCGATCTGGTGGACGGTCCCGAAGAAGAAGTGGACGGCGATGTCGGCGGGCGTGGCGCTGCGGAAGGCGCCCGCCCGCTGGCCCTCCTCGACGAGGTCGCGGAAGCGCTCGTGGTAGCGGCGGCGCTCGGCGCGCACGGCCTCGCGGCGGTCGCGGGGGAGCAGGTGCGTCGAGCGGAAGAAGACCGTGAAGTCGTCCAGGTAGCGGAACGAGGTGTTCAGCACGTCGACGGCGGCGGCGCGCAGCCGCTCCTCGGCGGTGCCGGGGCCGTCCGCGATCTGCTCCAGGCGCGACATCTGCAGGCCGAGGAGGCGGTGGTAGATCTCGTAGAGCAGGTCGTCCTTCGAGCCGAAGTAGTGGTACATCGCGCCCTTGGTGACGCCCGCGGCGTTGACGATCTCCTGGACCGAGGTGTTCTCGAAGCCCTTGTCGGCGAACATGCGCGTCGCCACGGCGAGCAGCCGGTCGGGCAGCGGCAGGTTGCCGGGGACCCGGTTCACGGGCGCCTGCGTCATCACTCCACCTCCGTTCCGGGTTCCCCCGGGGTCGCGCGCCGTCCCGGCGGCGGCCGCCCGCAGATCGCCGACAGCCTACCGGCGGCGCGGGCGCGGGGCCGTATCGGGACCTGCGCACCGGCTGTTGACCGGGAGTGCCCGATGATTCTATCTTCATGGAATCCGACCAGTCGGTATGTGCATTTCAGCCTCGGGGGATTCACGCTGTTTCATCGGCGAGGTGAGGCGATATGTCCGGCTCCTCCGCGAACTTGGAACTACGAGAGGTGACCGTCCGCTTCGCCGGGCTGGTCGCCCTGGACGAAGTGTCCCTCTCCGCGCCGCAGGGCCGGGTCACCGGCGTGATCGGCCCCAACGGCGCCGGCAAGACGACCCTCTTCAACGTGGTGTGCGGCTTCGTCCGGCCGGTGTCGGGCGAGGTCCGCTGGCGCGGCCGGGTCCTCGGCCGGCACCGGCCGCACGACCTGACGCGGCTCGGCGTCGCCCGGACCCTGCAGGGCCTCGGGCTCTTCCCCGGGCTCACCGTCCTGGAGAACGTGATGGTCGGCGCCGACCGGCACGCCAGGGCCGGGTTCTGGTCCGGGCTCCTCGCGCTGCCGCGCGGCGACCGCGACGAGGCCGCGCTGCGCGAGCGGGCGCTGGCCCGCCTCGCCGAACTGGGCGTGGAAGGGGAGGCCCACCGGCTGTCCGGGCAGCTGCCCTACGGCGTGCAGAAGCGGGTCGCGCTGGCGCGGGCGCTGGTGGCCGAGCCCGACCTGCTGCTGCTGGACGAGCCCGCCGCCGGGCTCTCGGC
This sequence comes from Actinomadura sp. NAK00032, assembly GCF_013364275.1. Classification (NCBI taxonomy): domain Bacteria; kingdom Bacillati; phylum Actinomycetota; class Actinomycetes; order Streptosporangiales; family Thermomonosporaceae; genus Actinomadura; species Actinomadura sp. NAK00032. The sequence continues at coordinate 4,245,073 of NZ_CP054932.1, forward strand.
GACGGAGATGGACGAGCTGGCCGAGCTGATCCGCGGGCTGCGCGGCGGCCCGGCGGTCGTCCTCGTCGAGCACCACATGGACCTCGTGATGAACGTCTGCGACCAGGTCGTGGTGCTGGACTTCGGCAAGGTCATCGCGAGCGGGGCGCCCGCGGAGGTCCGCGACGACCCCGCCGTCCTCGACGCCTACCTCGGCGAGGAGGTCGCGGGTGCTTGAGGTGAAGGGGCTCACCGTCCACTACGGGGCCGTCCGCGCGCTCGGCGGCGTGGACCTGTCGGTGGACGAGGGCTCGGTGACCGCGGTGCTCGGCGCCAACGGCGCCGGGAAGACCACCCTGCTGCGCACCGTCTCCGGGCTGCTGCGGCCGAGGGCGGGCCGCGTCGAGCTGGACGGCAGGGACCTCACCCGGCTGCCGGTCGAGGACATCGTCCGGCTCGGGGTCGCGCACGTCCCGCAGAGCGGCGGCGTCATCACCGAGCTGACCGTCGAGGACAACCTGCGGCTCGGCGGGCTGTGGCGGCGCGACCGCGCCGCGCTGGCCCGCCGCGTCGCCGAGATGTACGCGCTGTTCCCGCCGCTCGCCGAGCGCCGGGCGCGGACCGCCGCCACCCTGTCCGGGGGCGAGCGGCAGATGCTCGCGCTGGCCCGCGCGCTCACCGGCGCGCCCCGGCTGCTGCTGGTCGACGAGCCGTCCCTCGGCCTGGCGCCGCGCGTGGTCGCCCAGCTGATGGCCGTGCTGCGCCGGCTGTGCGACGAGGACGGGCGCACCGTCCTGCTCGTCGAGCAGAACGCCCGCAGCGCGCTGTCGGTCGCCGACCGCGCGATCGTCCTGGACCTCGGCGCGGTCGTCGCGGCCGAGCCCGCCGCGACCCTCGCCGCCGACGACCGCCTCCGCCACGCCTACCTGGGGTTCTGATGGTGCGCTTCATCAATCTCACGCTCGCCGGCATCACCTCCGGCATGGTGTTCGCGGCCGTCGCGCTCGCACTGGTGCTGATCTGGCGGGCCACCCGCGTCGTGAACTTCGCGCAGGGCGGGATGCTGATGTTCACGACGTTCCTCGCCTGGAGCGTCATCGACCGCGGCGGCTCCTACTGGCTGGCGCTCGGCGTCGCGCTCGCGTCCGGGCTGGTGCTCGGCGCGGTCATCGAGCGGGTCGTGGTCCGCCCGGTGGAGAACAAACCGCCGCTGAACGCCGTCATCGTCACGCTCGGCCTGTACGTGCTGCTGCAGGCGGGCGCCGGGATGATCTGGGGCGACACACCCCACTCCTACCCGCCCGCGTTCACGATCAAGGGGCTGTCGGTCGCCGGGACGCGGCTGCTGCTGTCCCCGTTCGACCTGTTCGTCATCGGCGCCGTCGCCGCGGTGATGGTGCTGCTGACGCTGCTGTTCGTCCGCACCGACCTCGGCCTGCGGCTGCGCGCGTCGGCGTTCGGGCCGGAGATCGCCCGGCTGCAGGGGGTCCGCGTCGGCCGGATGCTCACCCTCGGGTGGGCGCTCGCCGCGCTCGTCGGGTCGCTCGCCGGGGTGCTGATCGCCCCGTCGGTGTTCGTCGGCCCCGCCCAGTTCGACGCGATGCTCGTCTTCGGGTTCACCGCGGCGGTCATCGGCGGGCTGGACAGCCCGGCCGGCGCCGTCACCGGCGGGCTGCTGCTCGGCTGCGCGCTCAGCTACGTCTCCGGCTACGTCAGCTCCGACCTCGTCACGTTCGGGGCGCTCGCGGCGCTCATCACCGTGCTGATGGTCAGACCCAACGGCCTGTTCTCGGCGAGCACGGCGAGAAGGGTGTGACGCGGTGGACACCGTCCTGAACCTGCTGCGCCGCTCGACGCTCACCCGGCACACCGCCGGCGCCCTCGCCGCGCTCGCCGCCCTGTACTTCCTGACGACGGCCGTCGGCCCCTACCGGGACCTGCAGATCGCGCAGGTCGGCTACCTCACCTGCGCCGTCGCCGGCCTCACCGTGCTGACCGGGCTCGGCGGCCAGATCTCGCTCGGGCACGGCGCGTTCATGGCCGTCGGCGCCTACACCGCCGCCCTCGTCATCGGGCACTGGGGCTGGCCGCTCGCCGCCGTCCTCGCGGCGGCGGCCGGCGTCACCGCCGTCGCGGGCGTGCTGGTCGGCGCGGTCGCCGCCCGGCTGCACGGCCCCTACCTGGCGGGCGCCACCCTCGCGTTCGCCGTCGGGCTGCCCGGCCTCGCCAACTACGCACCGCTCACCGACCTGCTCGGCGGGCAGAACGGGCTGACGCTCCTCCCGCCGGTCCCGCCCGAGTCGCTCGGCGCGACGTTCCCGCTGGAGCGCTGGCAGGCGTGGATCTCCTGCCTCGGCGCCGTCATCACGCTGTTCCTGCTCGCCAACCTCACCCGCGGCCGGTTCGGCCGGACGCTGCGGGCCAGCCGCGACGACGAGATCGCCGCCGCGCTCAGCGGGGTCCGCGTCGCCCGGCTGCGGATCGCCGCGACGGTCGTCTCGGCCGCCTGCGCCGGCCTCGGCGGCGGGCTGCTCGCGGTGGTCGCGACGCTGGCCGCGCCGGGCGCGTTCCCGCTCACGCTGTCCCTCCAGCTGATCGCCGCGATCATCATCGGCGGCCTCGGCAGCCTGGCCGGGGCCGTGTGGGGCGCGCTGATCCTGGTGTACGTGCCGACGTGGGCGTCCGACCTGTCGTCCTCGTCCGGCCTGTCGCACAACATCGCCTCCAACCTGCCCCTCGCCGTCTACGGCCTCGTCCTCATCGTGGTGACGCTGGCCTTCCCGCGCGGACTCCAGGGAGGGCTCCGCGGCATCGGCGGCGCCGTCCGGCGCCGCGCGCACGTCCGGCGCGACCGAGCTCCCGGGCCGCGCGGTTCCGCATCGACCGACACATCGGGGCCCACCACCACGCACCCAGGAGGAGCAGATGAAGCGACTGCGGACCAGGGCGCTCGCCGTGATGACCGCGGCGAGCCTGGCGATCGCGGCGAGCGGCTGCGGCGGTGACGGCGGGGACGGCGGCTCGGCGGCGCCCGGCGTCACCGCCACCACCGTCACCATCGGCAGCCACCAGCCGCTGACCGGCCCGGCCGCGCCCGGGTACAGCGCCAACTCCGCGGCGTCCAAGGCGTTCTTCGACTACGTCAACGCCAACGGCGGCGTCAACGGCCGCAAGATCGTCTACAAGTACGTGGACGACGCCTACAACCCGACGCAGACCGTCAGCGTGACGCAGAAGCTCGTCCTCCAGGACAAGGTCTTCGCGATCTTCAACGGGCTGGGCACCCCCACCCACTCCAAGGTCGTCGACTACCTCAACGCCCAGCGCGTGCCCGACCTGTTCGTCGCGTCCGGCTGCGGCTGCTGGGACGAGCCGCGGAAGCACCCGCAGACGTTCGGCTGGCAGGTCGACTACATCCGCGAGGGCAAGATCCTCGGCGACCACATCAAGAAGACGTTCGCCGGCAAGAAGGTCGCCTACTTCTTCCAGAACGACGACTTCGGCCAGGACGGCGTGAAGGGCCTCGACAAGTACATCCCCAAGGCCGACGTGGTGTCCCGGCAGTCCTACCAGCCGGGCAGCACCGACATCGGCGCGCAGGCCCAGGCGATCGCGCAGTCCAAGGCCGACGTGGTCGTGCTGTTCAGCATCCCGACCTACACCGCGCTGTTCCGGCTCGCCGCGCTGAAGCTGAACTACAAGCCGACGTTCGTCGTCAGCAACGTCGGGTCCGACCCGATCACCCTCACCGGGCTGCTGGAGAGCTTCGCCAAGAAGGGCGGCGCCGAGGTCAAGGGCAGCCCGCTCATCCAGGGCATGATCACCGACGGGTACCTGGCGGCGCCCGGCGACGCCTCCAACAGCTGGACGCAGCTGTTCAAGAAGATCCACGCCCAGTACATCCCGAAGCTGCCCTTCAACGGCAACATCGTCTACGGGATGTCGGTCGCCTACACGTTCGTGCAGGCGCTGCAGGCGGCCGGGAAGGACCCGACCCGCAAGGGCCTCGTCGAGGCGCTGGAGAAGTCGCACTTCACCGGGCCCGGCGTCGTCCCGTTCGCCTACAGCAAGGAGTCGCACGCCGGGTACACCGGCGCGGTGATCGGAAAGATCCAGGGCGAGAACGTCGTGCCCGAGGGGCAGCCGCTCACCACCGACGACGGCGACGGGCCGATCCAGCCCTACACGGCGCCGCAGCCGCAGGCGCCCGCCAACGGGATCCCCGCCGCCGGCTGACGGGCGGTGCCGCCGCCGTCCCGCGCGACCGCCCCACCGGCGCGGGACGGCGGCCCCGGGGGCACCGGCCCGGGCCCGGACGAGCTCAGGCCCGGACGATCTCCGGCCCGGCGGCGGCGAGGTCGGCGGCGAGGTCGGTGTCCAGCCCGGTGTCGGTGATCAGCACGTCGATGTCGGCCAGCCCGCCGAACCGCACCAGGTGGTCGTGCCCGATCTTGGTGCGGTCGGCGAGCAGCACCCGCCGCCGGGACGAGGCGATCATCGCCCGCTTCACCGCCGCCTCCGCCTGGTCGGAGGTGGTCAGCCCGCGCTCGACCGAGCAGCCGTTGGTCGCCATGAACGCCACGTCCACCCACAGGTCGGCGAGCGGCCGCAGCACCCAGTCGTCGACCGTGGCGAGCGTCCGGCCGCGGACCCGGCCGCCCAGGATGATCACGGTCAGGTTGGCGCGGGTGGCCAGCACCGCGGCGTGCGGCGGCGAGTTCACGATCACGGTCAGCTCGCGGTCGGCCGGCAGCAGCTGGACGAACCGGGCCGTGCTCGTGCCCGCGTCCACGATGATCGACCCCTCGGCGGGCAGCTCCGCCAGCGCGGCCTTGGCGATGCGCTGCTTCTCCTCGGTCATCACCGCGTCCCGCGCCGCCAGCTCCGGCTCGAACCCGAGCCGCTCCACCGGCATCGCGCCGCCGTGCACCCGGCGGATCGTGCCGGCCCGCTCCAGGACGGTCAGGTCCCGGCGGATCGTCTCGGTCGTGACCGAGAACTCCTCCGACAGCGCGACCACGTCCACCCGGCCCTTCGAGCGCGCCAGCGCAAGGATCGCCTGCTGCCGTTCCTCGGCGTACATGACCGTCCCATCCGTCCCGCGTCAGTCCCGTGCCGCGTCAGTCCCGTCCCGCCCCATTGTGGCGGGTGCCGGGCTCCTCGGCGTCCAGGTCGCGGGCGAGCAGGCCGGCCAGCTCGTCCAGGGCCGCGGCGGCGCCGTCGCCCTCGGCCGACAGCGTCACCTCCGTCCCCTGCGCGACGCCCAGCGACAGCACGCCGAGGATGCTGCTCGCCGGGACGGGCGCGCGGTCGCCGACCCGGATGGACACCGGGACGGCCTGCCGGGCGGCGGTGCGCACGAAGATCTGCGCGGGCCGGGCGTGCAGGCCCTGCGCCGAGGCGATGACGACGCTGCGTTCGGGCATGGCGTGCTCCTTCAGGGCTCGATCGTGACCTTGATGGCCGCGCCCCGGGTGACCAGGTCCAGGGCGTCGTGCAGCGCGTCCAGCGGGAGCCGGTGGGTGAGGAGGTCCTCGACCTGCACCCGTCCGGACCCGATCAGCTCCAGTGCGCGCGCGTTGTGCGCGGGGCTCGACCCGTTCGCGCCGACCAGCGACAGCTCCCGGTAGTGGACACGGTTGGCGTCGACGGAGATCACCGGGTCGTCCTTCGGCAGCCCGCCGAACAGGCTGACCCGGCCGCCCGGCGCCATCAGCCGCTGCGCCCGCTCCTGCGCGGCGCCGGACGCGGCGGCGGTGATCGCGACGTCGGCGCCGCGCCCGCCGGTGCGCGCGAGCACCTCCGCGACCGGGTCGGCGACGCCCGCGTCGATCGCGGCGTCCGGCTTGACCAGCGCGGCGGCCTGGTGCAGCCGCTCGGCGTTGACCTCGACGAGGAACACCCGGGCGGCGCCGCGGGCCCGCGCGACCCGCACGTGCAGGCAGCCGACCGGGCCCGAACCGAACACCACGACGTCGTCGCCCTCGCCGACCCGCGCCAGCTCCTGGCCGTTGAGGACGCAGGCGAGCGGCTCGGCCACCGACGCCTCGGCGAACGAGACGCCGTCCGGGATCCGGTTCACCCCGTCCACCGCGAGCACCTTCGCCGGGACGATCATGTACTCGGCGAAGCCGCCGTCGTAGTGGTACCCCATCGACTCCTGCGCGGTGCAGACCGTCCGGCGGCCGCGCCGGCACTCCGCGCAGGCGCCGTCGGGGATCGCGGCGATGACCTGGACGCGGTCGCCCGCCGCCCAGCCCGCGACGCCGGCGCCGGCCTCGGCCACCTCGCCGGCGATCTCGTGGCCCATCACCCGCGGCGGCACGATGTGGTGGTGCCCGAAGCGGGAGATCTTGACATCGGTCCCGCAGGTCGAGCAGTTCCGGACGCGGATCTTCAGTTCGCCGGGACCGGGCGCCGGCTCGGGCGCGTCCTCCAGCCGGATGTCGCCGGGGGCGTAGAAACGGGCGACCTTCATACGGTGTGTCCTTGTCCTGTCGGTCGGTGGTGGTCGGGCTGCGGGGCGAGCAGCGCGAGGACGTGCTCGGGCTCGGCGGCCTCGCGCAGCGCGCGGGCCCGGCCGGGGTCCATGAGGATCTCGGCCAGCTCGGCGAGGATCTCCATGTGCCCGCCGCCCCGCGCGGCGATCGCGATGCACACGGTCACCGGGTGGCCGTTCCAGTCGGTCCCCTCGGGGAACCGGACGACGGCGAGGGCGTCGCGCAGGATCAGGCCGCGGCTCTCGTTGGTGCCGTGCGGGATGGCCACGCCCTCGCCGAGGTAGGTGGAGACCGAGCGCTCCCGCTCCAGCATCGCCTCGACGTAGCCGGGCTCGACGGCCCCGGCGTCCACCAGGACCCGCCCGCAGATCCGGACGGCCTCGTCGCGGCCGGCGGCGCGGGCGTCCAGCCGGATCGCCTCCGGCGCCAGCAGGGCCGCGGCCCGGTCAGGCACCGACCTCACCGCCGTCCTTGATCGCCTTGACCAGCCGGTCCACGGCGGGGTCGCCGATGTAGACCTCGAAGGTGACGACCGGGGCGTCCCCGGCGCCGCGCCGGGCGCGGTCGGCGAGCCCGGCGTGGGTGACGACCACGTCGGCGTCGCCGGGGATCGCGTCGACGGGCGTGTGCTCGACGGTCACGTCGCTCTTCTTCAGCGCCTTGCGGAGCTGCCCGGCCAGCATGACGCTGCTGCCCATTCCGGCGTCGCAGGCGATGACGAGCTTGCGGATGTCCTTGCCGTTCATGGTGGGTGTGCCTTCCATCGGACGGGGTGGGGGGTCAGGACGCGGCCGCCTCCTTGGCGGTCCCGCCGGCGTCCTTGGCGGTCGCGCCGGCCTCCTCCTCCTCGGCGGTGCGGCCCGCGGCCTTGTTCTCGGCGGTCTTCTTCTCGGCCTCCTTGAGCTCGTCCTCGGCCCCGTCCTCCTTGGGCTCGGCGAGCTTCCCGAAGCCGAGCAGGGCGGCGCCGACGCCGAAGGACACGGCCGCGGAGGCGAGCATGCCGGTGTAGACGCCGATCCAGTTGCCGGCGCCGCGCGGGGTCTGCGCGAGATAGGCGAAGATGCTGCCGGGGGAGGGCGTCGCGACGAGCCCGGTGCCGGTCGCCACGAAGATCGCCACGCCGGTCATGCCGCCCGCCATCGCGGCGAGGATCATCCGCGGCTTCATCAGGATGTAGGGGAAGTAGATCTCGTGGATGCCGCCGAAGAAGTGGATGATGGCGGCCGCCGGGACGCTCGGCCGCAGCCGCCGCGGCCCGAAGAACCAGTAGGCGAGCAGGACGCCGAGGCCGGGCCCGGGGTTGGACTCCAGCATGAACAGCACCGACTTGCCGGTCTCGGCGGCCTGCTGCACGCCGAGCGGGCCGAGCACGCCGTGGTTGACGGCGTTGTTGAGGAACAGCACCTTCGCGGGCTCGATCAGCAGGGAGGTGAGCGGCAGCACGTCGTGGTCGACGAGCCAGCTCACCCCGTCCCCGGCCCACTCGCTGAAGGTGTTCATGACCGGGCCGATCACCCGGTTGCCGGCGACCGCCATGGCGCCGCCGATGATCCCGGCGGAGAAGTTGTCGACGAGCATCTCGAACCCGGTGCGGACCCGGTCCTGGACGAGCCCGTCGAACAGCTTCAGCAGGTACGCCGCGAGCGGTCCCATCATCATCGCGCCGAGGAACATCGGCACGTCCGCGCCGACGATGATGCCGACGGTCGCGACGGCGCCGACCACCGCGCCGCGCTGGCCGTGCACCATCCGCCCGCCGGTGTAGCCGATCAGCAGCGGCAGCAGGAACTTGATCATCGGGTCGACGAGCTCGCCCAGCTCCTTGTTGGGCAGCCAGCCGGTGGGGATGAACAGCGCGGTGATCAGGCCCCAGGCGATGAACGCGCCGATGTTCGGCATGACCATCCCGGCCATCTTGCCGCCGACGCGCTGGACGTGCGCCCGGAACCCGGTGCCGGTGGGCTCCGGGGTGTACGTGGTGGCCATCTCGGGCCTCCTGTCGATCGGGGGTGGGTACTGCGGGCCGTCAGGTGAGCAGGGGCCGGGCGAGGTCCGGCCGGGAGTGGATGCGGACGGTGTCGCGGTGGATCTCCGCCGGGCCCGGCATCCGGCCGGTGGGCGTCCGCACGGCCGCCGCGCCCCAGGCGAGCGCCTCGGCGAGCGCGGCCGGCCCGCGCGCCCCGGCCGCGAGGAACCCGGCGAGCAGGGCGTCGCCGGCGCCGACCGTGCCGCGCGGGCGCGCGACGGGCGCCTCGCCGGTGCGGACGCCGTCGTCGTCGACGAGCACGGCGCCCTCCGCGCCGAGGCTGACCAGGACGGTGCGGGCCCCCCGCGCCCGCAGCTCCCCGGCCGCCTCGACGACGTCGGCGACGGTGTCGACCGCCCCGCCGACCGCCTCGGCGAGCTCCTCCCGGTTCGGCTTGATCAGGTCGGGGCCGGCCGCGACGGCCGCGCGCAGCGCCGCCCCGCTGGAGTCGACCGCGACGCGGACGCCGTCCGGGGCGAACCGGCGGCACAGCGCGGCGTAGGTGTCGTCCGGGACGCCGGGCGGGAGGCTGCCGCAGCCCACCACCCAGCTCGCCGCGCCCGCCTCGGCCGCGACCACCGCGGCGAGCTCGGCCAGCTCGCCGTGCGACAGCGGGCCGCCCGGCTCGTTGAGCTTGGTGTCGAGGCCGCCGGGCTCGGCGATCGTCACGTTGGACCGGGTGCGGCCCGCGACGCGGACGGCGCGGACCCGCATGCCCTCGGCGGCCAGCAGCCGGTGCAGCTGGTCGCCGTCGGCGCCGCCCACCGCGACCACGGCGGTGGAGGGGACACCGTTGGCGAGCAGCGCCCGGGACACGTTGACCCCCTTGCCGCCCGGGTCCAGCCGCGCGGACCGGGCCCGGATGACCGCGCCGCGGGTCAGCACGTCCACCTCGATCGTCCGGTCGAGGCTCGGGTTGAGCGTCACCGTCACGATCATGCGCGCGCCGTTCCCCGGACCATGTGGCTTCCCTTCCGTTTGATTTTGTTTCTCTTGTATTTATGCCCGTTTGGCGCCGTCGTCAAGGGGTCGAGTGCGCGCATGGTCGTTTAGTCCGATCGTGGGGAAGATGATCGGAGGGGGTGGAGCGATGCGCGAGGCGGGAGTGGCGCCGTGAACCGGGGAGCGCCGCCCGGCCCCGCCGGGGCGGCGGCGGGCGAGGACGGGGGACGGGCCGCGTCGGCCGCGCGGGAGATCGCCACCGCGCTGGCCGTCCTGGTCGTCTACCTGGTCTTCACCCACGCCTTCAGCGGGGACCGCGCGGTCAGCGATGCGCACGGGCGAGCCCTGCTGGAGTTCGAGCGGTGGGCGGGCCTGGACGCCGAGCGCCCGCTGAACGAGTTCCTGACCCGGCACGGATGGCTCGGCGCGGTCGCCGCGTGGGAGTACGCGACGACCTACGTGGTCGGTACCTTCGGTTTCCTGGCCTGGCTGTGGTGGCGCCGCAGCCCCGCCTACCCCTGGGCGCGCAACACGCTGATCCTGGTGACGCTGATCGCGATCTGCTGCTTCGCCCTGTGGCCGGCGACGCCCCCGCGACTGCTGCCGGGCGAGGGGTACACCGACATCATCGCGCTGCACCATCCCCCCGCCACCTGGGGCACCGGGGTCGTGTCCGCGGGCGCCAACCCTTACGCGGCCATGCCGAGCCTGCACATCGGCTGGGTCGCGTGGATCGGGGCGGCCGCCCTCCGCGCCCGGTGCGGCCCGCTCTTCGCCTGGCTCTGCGCCCTGCACCTGGCCGTGACCGCCCTGGTGATCGTCGCGACCTCCGCGCACTACGTCGTCGACATCCCGGGCGGGCTGCTGCTCGTCCCCGCCGCCGCGGCGGCCGAGGCGGCGCGGGCCCGGCTCGTGCGGGGCCGGCCGGTGCGGGGCCGCCGCGGCGCGACCGGGCCGGGACGGGTCCGCCGGGAGCAGCGGGTCGCCGCCGCCGACGCGTTCTTCCTGCACGTCGAGAGCCGGGACGTCCCGCAGGTGGTGGGCGGGGTCGCCGAGTTCGCCGGCCCCGGGCCGTCCGCCGAGCGGGTGCGCGCGCTGCTCGCCGACCGGCTGCCCCGGCTGCCGCGCCTCACCCAGCGGGTCCGCCCCGGCGGCGCGCTGCGGCGGCCGCGCTGGGTCGAGGCCGGCGCCGTCGACCTGCGCCGGCACGTCCGGGAGGTGCGGCTGCCGCCCGGCGGGGGCCGCGGCGCGCTGGACGGACTCGTCGCCCGCCTCGTCGCCGAGCCGCTGGACCACGGGCGCCCGCTGTGGCGGTTCTGCCTCGTCCGCCGCGGCCCGGACGGCCCCGACGCCGTCGTGATCCTCTTCCACCACGCCATCGCGGACGGGATCGGCGTCGTCGACATCCTGCGCGGCGTCCTGGAGCCCGCCCTCCCGGACGCCGCCCCGGCGCGCGGCCCCGGCGGGCTCGCGCGCGCCGCCGCCGTCCTGCCCGGCCTGGTCCTGCTCGGCCTCGACGGGACGGCCCGGACCGTGTCCGTCACCGGGGCGCTCGGCCCGGAGCGCGTCTTCGGCACCGCCACGCTCCCGCTCGGCCGGGTGCGCGCGGTCGCCCGCGCCGCCGGCGTCCGGATCACCGATGTGCTCCTCGCCCTGGTCGGCGAGGTCGTCGCGGACGTGCTGGCGGGGCGCGGCGAACCGGCGGGCGGCCGGCCGCTGCGCGCCGCCGTGCCGATGACGCTGCGCGCCCCCGAGCCCCCCGGCCGCGGCCGCACCGCCGTGCCCGGCAACCTCACCGCCGCGCTCCGGCTCGACGTGCCCGTGGGGCGGATGCCCGTCCTGGACCGGCTGGCGGCGGTGCACGCGGCGGCCGAGCCGCGCCGCAGGTCCGGCCGCACCGCGGCGAGCACCGCCGCGATGCGGCTGATGGGCGCGCTGCCCCCGCCGCTGCACGCGCGCGCGGCGCGCGGCACCTACCGGGCGGGGTTCTTCGGTGGGATCGTCTCCAATATGCCGGGACCGCCGCTGCCGATGTCGCTCGCGGGCGCGCCGCTCGGCGACGTCCACCCGATCCTGCCGCTCGCCGACGGCGTCCCGTTCGCGGTGGGCGCGCTCAGCTGGAACGGGTCGCTGCACGTCTCGGTCACCGCCGAGCCGCGGGTGCTCCCCGAGGGGGCCGCGTTCCCGGACGGCCTGCTGCGGGCCTTCGAGCGGCTGGCCGCCGCCGGGGCGGGCGGCGGCGCCGGCAGCGGCGCGGGCAGCGAGGCGCAGAGCGGGACGGCGTGATGGCGTGGTCGGTCGGCTTCAGCCTCGTCGCCGCGTTCCTGTTCGCCGCGGCCGCCGCGCTGCAGTACCGGGCCGCGCGCCGCGCCGTGCACGGCCGCTCGGACGCGAGCGCCGCGCACGGCCTGATCCGCCGGCTCGTCCGGGACCCGGTGTGGCTGACCGGGTGGGGGGTGAACCTGGCGGGCTTCTGCGCGCAGGCGGTCGCCCTGCACTTCGGGTCCACCGCCATCGTCCAGCCGCTGCTGGTCAGCCAGCTCGTCTTCACCATCGTGCTCGGCACGGTCGGCACCGGGCGCCGCCCCGCGCGGCTGGACCTGCTCGGCGGCCTCGCCGTGTCGGCCGGCCTCGCGGTGCTGTTCACGGTGCCGGGCGCGATCCCGCCGGAGGGCGAGCCGTCCCGGCCGCGGATCCTGCTCGCCGGGCTGATCGCGGCGCCGGCGGTCGTCGTGCTGTCCCGCGCGGCGTGGCTGCGCGCGGGCCCGGTGCGGGCCGCGCTCCTCGGCGTCTGCGCGGGGCTGTGCTTCGCCGCCACCGCCGTGCTGATCAAGCTCACCACCGCCGACCTCGTCGACCGCGGCGTCGCCGCCACGGCGGTGGACTGGCCCGGCTACGCGCTCGCCGGCAGCACGCTGCTCGGGCTCGTGCTGGAGCAGCGGGCGTTCGCCGCCGGGTCGCTGCCCGCCGCGATGACCGCGATGACGATGACCAACCCGATCGCCTCCTACCTGGTCGCCGCGCTGGCGTTCGAGACGCTGCCGCCGCGCACCGCCGCCGCGTTCACCGCCGTCTCGTTCAGCGTCCTGCTGCTCACCGGCGGGGTGGCGCTGCTGTCGCGGTCCGCGCACGCCGCCCGCGGCCGCGACGACCCCCCGACCCTCCCGGCGTAGCGCCGGCCGGTCAGGCGGTGGCGGCGCGGCCGCTGCGCACCAGCCAGCTCAGCATCAGCATGAGGTCGAGGCGCCCGTCGGTCTCGGCGAACCGCCCGCCGGTCAGCTCGGTGATGCGGCGCAGCCGGTACCGGACGGTCTGCTCGTGGATGTGCAGCCGCTCCGCCGCGATCACCGCGTTGTCGCCGCACTCCAGGTAGGTCAGCAGCGTCTCGGCGAGCGGCTGCCGGCGGGCCGGGGCCAGCTCCAGCAGCGGCCCGAGGACGGCACCGGCGGTCGCGCCGACCAGCTCGTCCGCGGCGAAGGCGGCCAGCGCCGCGATGTGCTCGGCGCACCGGACCGGGGCGTCCCCGGGCAGCATGCCGCGCTCGGCCAGCGTCAGCGCGTGCCGGGCCCAGCGCAGCGAGACCGCGCCCTGCCCGAGCGGCACGGTCGGGCCGATCGCGGCCGGGCCGAGCCGCCGCAGCACCGGCCACAGCCGCTCCTGGCCGGGGCCCTCCGGGTCGGGCACCACGAGGAACGGGACCGGCGCGTCCCACCCGGCCAGCACGCCGGGCGGCAGGATCCGGGCGCCGGCGGGCGCGCCGGCCGGCAGCGCGATCAGCGCGATGCTCTTCGGCGGGTCCCAGCGGGCCGCCGCCGCCAGCTCGGCGATCGCCTCCGGCGCGGGCGGCGGCTCGCTCACCAGCAGGTCCCGCAGCCGGTCGCGGCGGCGCTCCCGCTCGGTGGCCAGCTGGCCCTGCTGGCGCGCGTAGCCCTGCGCGGCGGCGTCGGCGACCCGTGCGAGCAGCATGAACAGCGAGTCGGTCAGCCGGCCCAGCGTCTCGCGGGACCAGCCGAGCCGGTAGGCGTCCTTGATGAAGCGGCGGCAGGCGACCTGGCTGCTGACCCGCATCGCGTTCTGCAGCGCGGCGAGGCTGCGGCCCTGCCGGGCCTCCTCCTCGCCGAGCCGCATGTACAGCTCGGTCAGGGTGCGCGCGTCGGCGTCCGGGTGGTCGACGGAGTCGATGAAGAACGCGACGGTGTCGCCGACCGTCCGCTCCACGCGCTTGGCGTACTCGCCGCCGTCGTCGCCCGCGTACTCGGGGACCTGGTCGCGGATCTCCCGCTCCATCTCGTCCACGGCGGCCTGGAGGTGCTGCCGCAGCATCTCCGGCAGCTCGGCGGGCATCGGCCCTTCTGTCATCCGCGGGTTCCGTTCGGCGGGGTCGGGGGGACGGGACGGATCGGCCTCACCCTAAGCAAGAAGGGCACCGCTGTCATCACTGGCCCCCGGCCACCGGTCAGGGCCGCGCGGGCTGCGGCGCCGTGGCCGGGCTCGCGGCCGGGCTCGGGGCGGGGCCGGCGCGGTGCCGCGCCGTGAGGCGCCGCCCGAGGCGCTGGGCCGGCCGCTCGACGTACCGGTGCGCGAGGGCCGCGGTCACCAGGACGGCCGCGGCCAGCGCCGCGCCCCAGGCCGCCCGGACGGGCACGGGCAGGTCCCAGGTGTCCTGGCCGGCGGCGTACCAGACGACCTGGACGACCAGCGGATGCAGCAGGTAGAGCGAGTAGCTGACCAGCCCCGCCCACACCAGGAAGCGGGGCATGCGGTGGTGCCGGAGCGCGAGGCCGACCAGGAAGGTGACCCAGGCGGCGGCCACGGCGGCCGACCAGTCCGGGCCCAGCGGGTCCGGGTTGGCGTGCAGCGCCCAGGTCGTCGGGGTGCGCGTCCCCGCCAGCAGCGAGAGCCCGGCCACGACCGCGACCATCGCCACGGCGGGGCCGCGCCGGAGCCGCCCGTCCTGGATGCCGCGGACCGCCGTCCCGGCGAACATCGTGGCGATGACGCACAGGCTCTCGATCGCGCCGATGCGGCTGTTGAGCACGAGCAGCGTCAGCGCCAGCCCCGCCACGACGACGACGCCGGCGCGCCGCACGGCCCGCCGCCGGGTGAGCATGGCGCCGAGGCCGCCCACCAGCAGCAGCGCGGCGGCGAGGATCGTGCCGCCCGGCCACCGGGAGGCCAGCAGCCCGGACGGCAGCGCCACGCCGAGGATCGCCGCGCCCACGCCGAACCCCAGCGCGACCCGTGCGCTGGAGCGGTGCACGCCGGCGACGAACATCGCCGTGATGAGCAGGTAGAACACCATCTCGTAGGACAGCGTCCAGAGGACGTTGACGGCGTTGGGCACGCCCAGCAGGTCCTGGAGCATGGTCAGGTGGGCGAGCGTGGACGCCCAGGGCCGGTCGCCGAGCGCGGCGGGCAGCCCGTAGCCGATGCCCGCCGCCGCGAGCGCCAGCGCGAGCACCAGCGACACCGCCCAGGCCGGGTAGAGCCGGAAGAACCGCCCCGCCCAGAACTCCCGGACGCTGCCGCGCCGCTGCAGCGAGAACGGCACGACGTAGCCGCTGACGAGGAAGAACACGAAGACGCCGTAGCGGCCGAAGTCGAACCAGGGGCTGGCCGTGCGGCGCACCTCCGGCAGCAGGACGTCCAGCGAGTGCTCGAACACCACCACCAGGGCGGCCAGGCCGCGCAGGGCGTCGAGCCACTCCATCCGAGAGGCCCGGCCCTTGGGAGCGGCGATCGTCGTTTCGGCGGGAGGCAGGGTGTTCGTCGGCATCGGGGGCCACCATAGGGGCCGAACCGTTACCGTCCCTAACGGGTGAATGAGATTTTTGTGAGATAGGAGCTGTCTCAGCTGACTCAGCGTGACGGGAGCGGAACGCCCGAGGAGCGCCGGGAGCAGGGCCGTCGCGGAGCCTGGAGCGCGGGCGCGGCGGAGCCGTTCCAGGACTGCGGCTGTGACCAACGCCACACCGCCGCACGCGGGCTCCGGGCCGGGTCAGCGGACGCCGACGACGCCGTACATCACCGGGTCCCCGGCGCGCGTCCCGCCGGTGAGCGGCGTGTTCCCGGGCGGGAGCGGGCGGAACGGCCCGAGCAGCCGCGCCACCTCCGCGCCGCCGCGCGGGTACAGCGCGACGCCGCTCGCCTCCCGGTACGCCCGCGCGGCCTCCGCGACCCCGGCCGGGGCGAAGTCGGCGGTGAGGTGCGAGACGACGGCGGCGCTGCCCGGCGCGACCGCCGCGGCCAGGCCGGCGACGAGGTCGGCCGCGCCCGGCAGGAAGTGCAGGACGGACGAGAGCACCAGCGCCACGGGCTCGGCCGGGTCGATCAGCCGGCGCACCTCCGGGCTGGCCAGCACCGCGGCGGGGTCGCCGATGTCGGCCCGCAGCGCCGCGACGTTGCCGCCGTCGATCAGCAGCGCGCGGGCGTGCGCGATGACGAGCGGGTCCCGGTCGACGTAGACCACGCGGGTGCCGCAGATGTGCCGGGCGGCCATCTGGTGCACGTTGTCGGCCCGGGGCAGCCCGCACCCGAGGTCGAGGAACTGGCGCAGGCCGCGCTCGGCCAGCAGCCGGACCGAGCCGGCGAGGAACGCGCGGGCGGAGCGGGCCGCCTCCGCCGACTGGGGCAGGGCGTCGAGGATCCGGTGCGCGAGCCGGCGGTCGCAGGCGTAGTTGTCCTTGCCGCCGAGCAGGTAGTCGTGGACCCGCGCCGGACCCGGCCTGTGCAGGGCGAGCGGGGTCTCCGGCGCCCGTGTCCCGGCCATGGTCATCTGGTTCACCTATCGCCTTCACCGAAGGGAGGAGTGCAATGGCTCCTTTCCGACGGTAGGCGCCCCGCCCGGCGCGGGCGCCACCGGGGCGGCCGGGCGGCCCGGCGGCCGCGCGCCCCGGTGGCCACATCGGGCCGGAGAGGTTTCGCGGCGCCGCGCCCCTCCCGGCGGCCGCCGGGACGGGCATCAGGAACGCGGCAACGGAACGGACCGTCGCCGCGCGTGCACGGCACCGGACGCACCCGCCCGGCGAATGGCCGGATCCGGCCATGACACGCACTTAACGGACGCGGTCGAATTGCTGTGGAAAACCGTCCCGGCGGGGTTTCAGCCGGCGGGGTCCCGCCACATGAGCCAGACCGGCGGGCAGCCCCGCCCGGGCAGCGCCAGCTCCCGGGTCACCCGGAACCCGAACCGCTCGTAGTAGGGGACGTTGCTCTCCTTGGAGCTCTCCAGGTAGGCGGGGGCGCCCGCCGCGTCGCACCGGTCGAGCCTGGACCGCAGCAGCGCGCCGCCGAGGCCGCCGCCCTGCGCGGGCGGGTCGGTGCCGAGCACCGCCAGGTACCAGTGCGGCTCCCGCGGGTGGTGCCGCTCGATCGCGCCGAGGGTGCGCAGCGTCGCCGGCACGCGGGTGCCGAGGATGCGCAGCAGCGGCACCGCCTGCGCCGCCTGCAGCCGCGGCGGCACCCGCCAGTGGCCGGGCGGGTCCCACAGCGCGGCGGCCTCCGTGGCGCCGCCGCGCCCGGTGGCCTCGGTGGCCTCGTGCCGCAGGTGGACCCGCCGCAGCAGGACCTCGAACAGGCCGGTGAGCCGGCGCACCCGGGAGGCGTCGTCGGGCAGCAGCCAGCGCCAGACCGGGTCGTCGTCGAAGGCGCGCCCGAGCAGGGCGGAGACCGCCGCGGCGTCGGACGCGCCGGCCGTGCGGACGAGCGGGGACGGCTGGGACGGGGACGTCATGGGCGCGGCCTCCTGTGGGGGACGCGCCGATCCTCACCGGCGCCGCGCCGCCGCGTCAAGGACAGCGGTCCCCGCGCATCGCGGCGAGCTCCTCCAGGACGAGGGAGGTCCCCACCCCCACCAGCCAGAAGTCCTTGGCGAGCGCGATGCCCTGCTGGGTGGGGCGGATGCCGCCCTCCTCCCGCATGCCCGGCAGCCGCAGGTAGAGGCCGGTCAGCCCGGCGGCGAACGCGGTCAGCGCCGCGCCCGCGACCAGCGAGGGCACGAACGGCGCGATCAGCGCGGAGCCGAGGGCCATCTCGGCCCGGCTGAGGTTGCGGGTGAAGTCCCGCGCGTCCTGCGACTCCAGGAACGGGTAGGCGGCCTTCGCCATGCCGTGGGTCTGTTCGGCCGACTCGTCCAGGGCCTTGTGCTTCGACAGCCCCGAGTTCAGCACGAACGCCCCAACGGCCAAGCGGACCGGCATCTGGTGAGCACGAGCAAAGAGACGCATCGTTCCCCATCACGGTCGGGAGAGTCCGGGCGCAGGGCATCATTCCCGCCGTCGGCCCGCTACACCTGGGCCCGGGTCAAGTCTCGGCCTGCCCCCGCCAGGGGCTACGCGCGCAGGTACACCCGGATCGCGGTGCCGCCGGGGCCGGTGTGCACGCGGACGAGGTCGGCGAGGTGGTGGACCAGCAGGATGCCCCGGCCGCCGTGCGGGCTCATGTGCGCCGGGCGGCGCCCGGCCAGCGGATCGGTGATCGTCCCGGCGTCGCGGACCTCGCAGACGACCTGCCCGTCCTCGGCCCAGAACCGGGCGGTGCCGGACCCGCCGCCGTGCAGGCAGGAGTTCGCGGCCAGCTCGCTCACGGCGAGCTCCATGTCGCCCACGGCGTCGGCGCCGAGGCCGAGGCGGGCGGCCCAGTGGCAGGCGAACTCGCGGACGCGGGGGAGCGCGTCGAGGTCGAAGCTCATCGCGACGGCGCCGGCCGGCTCCGGCAGCGGCCGGTTGTAGGAGCGGATGACGCGGTGGGGCGCGTAGTCCTCGCTCACGTGCTCGCCGTGCCGGTCGATCAGCACGGGGTGGGTGGCGCGGGCGTCGGTGAGCGCGACCTCGTCCAGCCCGGCGGTGTCGTAGGGGCACAGGATCGACACGCCGCGCCCCGCGAAGGCCAGGTTGATCAGCGCCTCGTGCTGCGCGCAGGCGGGGTACTCGGTGGCGGTCCGGCCCGGCCAGACCGGCTCGCCGATGATCCGCACCCGCACGCCGTGGTGCCGGTCGGCGAAGTCGCGCAGGACGCCGGGGATGATCCGCCCGGGGTTGCGCCCCGCCTCGGCCATGTCCAGCCAGGTGACCTCGCGGGCGGCCGGGCCGAGCGCGCCGCGCAGCAGCTCCAGGCGGCGGCCGGGGACCGCGACCGCGACCGGCTCCCCGGCCGCGCGCCCCGCCCGGACGAACGGGACGGTGCCGGCGAGGTACTCCTCGTCGTCGCGGTAGAAGAGGGCGGGATGGACGAAGTGGCCCTGCGGCATCACGCCCGGTCCGCCGGGCCTGAGGCTCATCGTGCGGTCGCTCCGTCCGAGGTCGCTGCGGTCGCCTGCATCCGGTCGAGGTTACGCGGTCGCGGGCGGCCGTGCGAGGCGGCCCGCATCCCCGTTCCGGCGGCCGGCGGCGACTGGTCCAGACCAGTTGGTACCCGGCCCCGACCGGGGGAAACGGGCCAAATACGTAAAATCCGGCCGGATCGGGTTACTCGCCGCGGGTCACCGGGTCCGGCAGCAGCGCCGCGTCGACGACGTCGGACAGCCGGCCGCGCCTGCGGTAGGCGGCGCGCTGGCGCTCGGCGCCCGTCCCGCCGGTGAGCAGCCGCCGGACGCCGGCGGTGACGAAGCCGAGGTCGCCCGCGGCGCTCAGCGCGGGCAGCGCGTGCGCCAGCAGGTCGCCGGCCAGCTCCCGCTGGCCGGCGGCGCGGCCCGTGCGCACGTCCAGGCCCCGGCCCGCCAGCCCGTCCCGCGCGGCCAGCCAGTAGGCCGCGCGCAGCAGCTCCTGCGGCGGGTCGGGCGCGGGCTCGCCGGCGGCCACCGCGCGCGAGGCCTCCCGCACCAGCGCCCGGATCAGCGCGGCGAGCACCGCCGCGTCGGCGGCGGTCGGCGCGACGTCGGCGAGCCGCACCTCCACGGTCGGCAGCCGCGCCGACGGCCGGACGTCCCAGAAGATCGTCCCGGTGTCCATCAGGGCGCCGCAGCCGAGCAGCGTCCCGACGAGGTCGTCGTAGTGGGCGGCGGACGCGAAGTACGGCGGCGGGCCCGCCACCGGCCAGCGGGCCCAGGCCAGCGCCCGCCAGCACGCGTGGCCGGTGTCGCGCCCGGCCCAGTACGGGGAGTTCGCGGCGAGCGCGAGCAGCGTCGGCAGCCACGGCCGCAGGTGGTTGCCGACCTGGACGGCGTGCTCGCGGTCGGGCATCTCGACGTGGACGTGGCAGGAGCAGATGCTCTGCTCGTCGTCCAGCCCCCGGTAGACGGCCAGGCTCTCGGCGTAGCGGGCGCCGGCGCCGATCGGCGCCGGGACCACCTCGCCCAGCACCGGCGTCCCGGTGGCGGCGAGCCGCACGCCCTCGGCCGCCGCGGCCGCCGCCATCGCGGCCCGCATCGCGCGGATCTGCTCGCGGAGCTTGTCCAGGTCGTCGCACGGCGAGGTCTTGGCCTCGGCGAGGAACGCCACCAGCTCGGTGGAGGCGCGCTCGCCCAGGGCCGCGCCGGCCCGCCGCACGACGGCGGGGGCACGGGGGACGACCTCCCGGGACACGGGATCGACGACGAAGTACTCTTCCTCGATACCGAACCGCAGGGCCATCCACCACCTCGGTCTCGGGGCCAGGCGGCCGCACTCACTTCGACCGTACGTGGCCGCCGCCGGGCCCGCATCTGGCGGACAGACCGTAATCCGGGCGGAAACGGATCTTCTTGACCTTGTTTTGACCCTGCGCGGCGGGCGGGGAGTAAGGCGCGGGAGAGCGGAGGGCGGCGGCCCGGGCTAGCGGCCCGGGCCGGCGTCGACGAAGTACATCGCCAGCGCGACGATGTGCGTCACCACGACCACGCCCAAGCTGAAGAAGAACAGCATCTTGGCGGGGCCGTGCGGGAAGACCGCCCCGTGCTTCAGTTCGCCGCGCTCACGCTGACGCTGCGCGATCCGCTCCTCGATGGGAGGGCGACCGAACGCCATGGCCGCCCTCGCTACTGCCGGGGGTCGTCGACGATGACGTCGGTCATGATGTCGACGGCCAGCGCGACGATGCCGCCGACGACGGCGATCGCGGCGCCCGCGCCGAACACGATCCAGTCGGGGCCCAGGGTGATGCCGACACCGCCGACGACGAAACCGACGAAGATGATGACCACGGCGACCCAGGACTTCGGGCGCCCGGCGTGGCTGCCAGTCGACATGCGTTGGTTCCTCTGCAAGGTTCTGGAGGGGCGGTACGTGCCCGAACTCTAGCAACGCCCCTAGCCACAGGGCCTTCCGGGGTACCCCGTAGATCACCTCCGGGCCGCGCCGGGGCGCCGGCAGGGTGACGGATCAGACGAACGCTCCCATTCCGGTCGCCGCGCGGCCGACGATCAGCGTGTTGATCTCCCGGGTGCCCTCGTAGGAGTACAGCGCCTCGGCATCGGCGACGAAGCGGCCGATGCCGTAGTCGAGGACGATCCCGTTGCCCGCCATCAACTCGCGCGCCCAGCCGACGGCCTCCCGCATCCGGGTGGTGCAGTACGCCTTGGCGAGGGCCGAGTGCTCGTCGCGGTACCGGCCGGCGTCCTGGAGCTGCGCCAGCCGCACCACCATGCCGAGGCAGGCGGTGGCGTTCCCCAGCATCCGGACGAGCAGGTCCTGGACGAGCTGGAACCGGGCGATCGGCCGGCCGAACTGCTCGCGCCGCACCGCGTAGTCGCGGGCGATCTCGTAGGCGGCGAGCATCACCCCGACGGCCTGCCACGCGACGCCGCTGCGGGTCCGGCGCAGGATCGCGGCGGTGTCCTTGAAGGTGCCGGCGCCCGCGAGCCGGTCGGACTCGGGGACGCGGCAGTCCGCCAGCACGATGTCGGCGTTCTGCACCGTCCGCAGCGCGATCTTGTTGCGGATCGGGGTGGCGGTGAACCCCGGCGTCCCCTTGGCGACGACGAACCCCTTCACCTGGTCGTCCGCCACGTCGCGCGCCCACACGACGGTGTGGTCGGCGAACGTGGCGTTGCCGATCCAGCGCTTGGCGCCGTTCAGCACCCAGTGGTCGCCGTCGCGGCGGGCCGTGGTGCGCAGCCCGAGCGCGACGTCCGACCCGCCCTCCGGCTCGGTGAGCGCGAACGCGCCGATCTTCTCCATCCGCCCCATCGCCGGCAGCCACCGCTCGCGCTGCTCGGGGGAGCCGCAGCGGC
Source organism: Actinomadura sp. NAK00032 (assembly GCF_013364275.1). Taxonomy (NCBI): domain Bacteria; kingdom Bacillati; phylum Actinomycetota; class Actinomycetes; order Streptosporangiales; family Thermomonosporaceae; genus Actinomadura; species Actinomadura sp. NAK00032. Next base: position 4,266,665 of record NZ_CP054932.1, read on the forward strand.
CGATGCTGCCCATCGCGAGCCCGGTGTGGACGCCGAAGAACGTCGCCATGGACGGGTCCACCCGCGCCATGTCCATCGCGAGGAAGCCGGTCAGCAGGCTGCTCGGCTTCTCCCCGGGGCACTCGTCGTGGGCGAGCCCGGCGACGCCGAGCTCGCCGTACTGGGGGATCAGGTCGAACGGGAACTCCGCCCGCGCCCAGCAGTCGTCGGCGATCGGCGCGACCTTGGCCTCCAGGAAGGCGCGCACCCGCCCGACGATCTCCTGCTCGCGCTCGTCGAGGAGTTCCTGCATGTGGTAGAGGTCACCGGGGAGAGAATCCAAGCTCATGACGCCCCTCTTCCCGGCCCCCGGGCCGCTAACCGGGGCCCGGGGGCGGGCCCGTGCACGGGCCGCCGGAACCCCGGGACCGTCCCCGGGTACTGGTCAGCGGGACCCGCTTCAGAGCCCCGTTCGGTCGCTCACCTACGATTTCCGGCATGACGGTGCCGCCTGAGGAACTCGAACTGGCCGCCGCCTTCCCCCCGGCCGAGCGCGACCGGTGGCGGGAGATGGTGAAGGGGGTGCTGCGCAAGTCCGGCGCGGCGACCGACGACACCCCCCTGGAGGCGATCGAGGGTCTGCTGACCCGCGAGTCGTACGACGGGGTGCCGGTCGCGGCGCTCTACACCCGTGCCGACGCCCCGCCGGGACGCCCCGGCCTCGCCCCGTACGTCCGCGAGGTGCGGCCCGATGGCGAGGGCATCGCGGGCTGGGACGTCCGGCAGCGGCACGCGCACCCCGACGCCGCCGCCACCCGCGAGGCGGTCCTCGCCGACCTGGAGAACGGCGCCACGTCGGTCTGGCTGCGGCTCGGCGACGGCGGCCTGCCCGTCGCGTCCCTCCCCGACGCCCTGCGCGGCGTCCTGCTCGACCTCGCGCCCGTGGTGCTGGACGCGGGGGCGGCGGCCGCGGAGGCGGCCGGCGCGTTCCTGGCCCTGGCCGCCGAGCGCGGCAACGCGGCCGAGGTGTCCGGCGGTCTCGGCGCCGACCCGCTCGGCCTCCAGGCCCGCACCGGCGCCGCGGGATCGCTGGAGGAGGCCGCGGCGCTGGCCGTCCGGTGCGCCCGGGAGTTCCCGAAGCTCCGCGCGATCACCGTGGACGCCACCCCCCACCACGACGCCGGCGGCGCCGACGCCGAGGAGCTCGGCGCGGCCGTCGCCGCCGGAGTCGCCTACCTGCGCGCCCTGACCGGCGCCGGGCTGAGCGTGGACGAGGCGTTCGGGCAGCTGGAGTTCCGCCTCGCCGTCAACGCCGACCAGTTCTCCTCGATCGCCAAGCTGCGTGCGATGCGCCGGCTGTGGGCGCGGGTCGCCGAGGTCAGCGGCGCCGCCGACGGGACGGCCGCGCGGATCCACGCGGTCACCTCGGCGGCGATGATGACGCGCCGCGACCCGTGGGTGAACATGCTCCGCACCACCATCGCGGCGTTCGCGGCCGGCGTCGGCGGCGCCGACGCGGTCACCGTCCAGCCGTTCGACGCCCGCCTCGGGCTGCCCGACGACTTCGCCCGCCGCATCGCCCGCAACACCCAGACCCTCCTGCTGGAGGAGTCGAGCCTCGCCCGCGTCGTCGACCCGGCCGGCGGGTCCTGGTACGCCGAGAGCCTCACCGAGGGCCTCGCCCAGGCCGCCTGGACCTGGTTCACCGAGATCGAGAAGGCCGGCGGTCTCGGCGCCGCGCTGGAGTCCGGGCTCGTCGCCGGCCGGCTCGCCGCGACGTGGGAGCGGCGCCGCGCCGACATCGCCCGGCGCAAGGCCCCGCTCACCGGCGTCAGCGAGTTCCCCAACCTCGCCGAGGCGCTGCCCGAGCGCGAACCCGCCCCGGCCCAGCCGGGCGGCGGCCTCCCGGTGGTGGCCTACGCGCAGGACTTCGAGGCGCTCCGCGACCGCTCCGACGCCCACGCCGAGGCCGCCGGCGCCCGGCCCAAGGTGTTCCTGGCGACGCTCGGGCCCATCGCCGTCCACACGGCGCGCGCGTCGTTCGCCGCCAACCTGTTCCAGGCGGGCGGGATCGAGACGGTCACCGGCGCGCCCGAGGAGTTCGGGGCGTCCGGCGCCGCCGTCGCCTGCCTGTGCTCCAGCGACAAGGTCTACGCCGACCAGGCCGCGGACGCCGCGCGGATCCTGCGCGACGCGGGCGCGGTGAAGGTCTGGCTCGCGGGTAAGGGAACCTACGAGGGGGTCGACGCCCGCGTGTACGCCGGATGCGACGCGATCGGGGTCCTGGAGACCACCCTCCACGATCTGGGAGTGAACGAATGATCCCCGACTTCACCGAGATCGACCTCGGGACCGCGCCCCCCGCCGACGAGGCCGCCAAGCGCTGGCGCGCCGCCGTCGCCGACGCCACCGGCGGGGACCCGGAGGCCCAGACCTGGGACACCCCGGAGGGCATCGGCGTCAAGCCGCTCTACACCGGCGACGACCTGGCCGGCGTCGACTTCCTCGACACCCTGCCCGGCATCGCGCCGTACCTGCGCGGCCCCTACCCGGCGATGTACGCCACCCAGCCGTGGACGATCCGGCAGTACGCCGGCTTCTCCACCGCCGAGGAGTCCAACGCCTTCTACCGGCGCAACCTCGCGGCCGGGCAGAAGGGCCTGTCGGTCGCGTTCGACCTCGCCACCCACCGCGGCTACGACTCCGACCACCCGCGCGTGGCGGGCGACGTCGGCATGGCCGGCGTGGCGATCGACTCCATCTACGACATGCGCCAGCTGTTCGACGGCATCCCGCTGGACAAGATGAGCGTGTCGATGACCATGAACGGCGCCGTGCTGCCCGTCCTCGCGCTCTACATCGCCGCCGCCGAGGAGCAGGGGGTGCAGCCGGAGGCGCTGGCGGGGACCATCCAGAACGACATCCTCAAGGAGTTCATGGTCCGCAACACCTACATCTACCCGCCGCAGCCGTCGATGCGGATCATCTCCGACATCTTCGCGTTCACCTCGCAGCGGATGCCGAAGTACAACTCCATCTCGATCTCCGGCTACCACATCCAGGAGGCCGGGGCGACCGCCGACCTGGAGCTGGCCTACACCCTCGCCGACGGGGTCGAGTACATCCGCGCCGGGCGCGAGGCCGGCCTGGACATCGACGCGTTCGCGCCCCGCCTGTCGTTCTTCTGGGCGATCGGCATGAACTTCTTCATGGAGGTCGCCAAGCTCCGCGCCGCGCGGCTGCTGTGGGCGCGGCTGGTGAAGACCTTCGGGCCGCGGAACCCCAAGTCGCTGTCGCTGCGGACCCACTCCCAGACGTCCGGCTGGTCGCTGACCGCGCAGGACGTCTACAACAACGTCGCCCGCACCTGCATCGAGGCGATGGCCGCCACGCAGGGCCACACCCAGTCGCTGCACACCAACGCGCTGGACGAGGCGCTGGCCCTGCCGACCGACTTCTCGGCCCGCATCGCCCGCAACACCCAGCTCCTGCTGCAGCAGGAGTCCGGGACGACCCGCACCATCGACCCGTGGGGCGGCAGCGCCTACGTCGAGCGGCTCACCTACGACCTCGCCCGCCGCGCCTGGGCGCACATCACCGAGGTCGAGCAGGCCGGCGGCATGGCCAAGGCCATCGACGAGGGGCTGCCCAAGCTGCGCATCGAGGAGGCCGCGGCCCGCACCCAGGCCCGCATCGACTCCGGGCGGCAGCCGGTCATCGGCGTCAACAAGTACCGTCCGGACGCCGAGCAGGAGATCGAGGTCCTCAAGGTCGACAACGCGTCCGTCCGGGCGCAGCAGATCGACAAGCTGCGCCGGCTGCGCGAGGAGCGCGACGAGGGCGCGGCGCAGTCCGCGCTGGACGCGCTGACCCGGGCCGCCGGGGCCGCCGAGAGCGGCACCCGCCCGCACGGCCTGGAGCACAACCTGCTCGCGCTCGCCATCGGCGCGGCCCGCGCCAAGGCCACCGTCGGGGAGATCTCCGACGCCCTGGAGCGGGCGTACGGGCGGCACGCGGCGCAGATCCGTACGATCTCCGGTGTGTATCGGGAAGAGGCCGGCGAGGTGACGAGCATCGAGCGGGCGCGCGCCGCGACGGCCGCGTTCGAGGAGGCCGAGGGGCGCCGCCCGCGCATCCTGGTCGCCAAGATGGGGCAGGACGGCCACGACCGCGGCCAGAAGGTGATCGCTACCGGGTTCGCCGACCTCGGCTTCGACGTCGACGTGGGCCCGCTGTTCCAGACCCCGGCGGAGGTCGCCCGCCAGGCCGTCGAGGCCGACGTGCACATCGTCGGCGTCAACTCGCTCGCCGCCGGCCACCTCGCGCTGGTGCCCGCGCTGCGCGAGGAGTTGGCCGCGCTCGGCCGCGCCGACATCATGATCGTCGTGGGCGGGGTCATCCCGCCGCAGGACTTCGCCGAGCTGCGCGCCGCCGGCGCCGCCGCGATCTTCCCGCCGGGCACCGTGCTCGCGGACGCGGCGCTCGGCCTGCTGGACGAGCTGGGCGCCGAGCTGGGGCACGTCGCGCGGTGAGGCCGGGGCTCGACGACTACGTCGCCGGGGTGCGGGACGGGTCGCGGGCGTGGATCGCGCGCGCGGTCACGCTCGTGGAGTCGACCCGCCCCGACCACCGGGAGCTGGCGCAGAGGCTGCTGGTCGAGCTGACCCCGCACGCCGGGAACGCCCGCCGCGTCGGGATCACCGGCGTGCCCGGGGTCGGCAAGTCCACCTTCATCGACGCGCTCGGCACGAAGCTGACGGGGGAGGGGAACAAGGTCGCGGTCCTCGCCGTGGACCCGTCCTCGACCCGGACGGGCGGCAGCATCCTCGGCGACAAGACCCGCATGCAGCGCCTCGCCGCCGACCCGGACGCCTTCATCCGGCCGTCGCCGACGGCCGGGACGCTCGGCGGCGTCGCCAAGGCCACCCGCGAGGCGATGGTCGTCATGGAGGCCGCCGGGTACGGCGTCGTGCTCGTCGAGACGGTCGGCGTCGGCCAGTCGGAGACGACCGTCGCCGAGATGGTCGACTCCTTCCTGTTCCTCACCCTCGCCCGCACGGGCGACCAGCTCCAGGGCATCAAGAAGGGCGTCCTGGAGCTGGCCGACGTCATCGCCGTGAACAAGGCCGACGGCGAGCACAAGATGGAGGCCAAGCGCGCCGCGCGCGAGTTGTCCGGGGCGCTGCGGATGCTGCGCGGCGACGAGCGGCTGCGCGACACCCCCGTCCTGACGTGCAGCGCCCGCGAGGGCACCGGTCTGGACGAGGTGTGGGGCCTGATCATCGAGCACCAGGAGCGGCTCCGCGCGTCCGGCGAGCTGGAGGCCCGGCGCCGCCGCCAGCAGGTCGGCTGGACGTGGGCGATGGTCCGCGACCGGCTGCTCGGCGCGCTGCACGCGCACCCCGGCGTCCGCGAGGTCGTGCCGGAACTGGAGCGGGAGGTCGCCGACGGGACGCTCACCCCCGCGCTGGCCGCCGACCGCATCCTGGCGGCGTTCACCCGGGACGCCTGACCCGGTTCCGGGCACGGGATGTCCGGGGTCCCGGTCGCGGCGGCCCCGGATCCGGTACAAAAGTCGGATGGACGTCATCGCGCTCGATGCTCCGACCGACGCGCAGATCCGCGCGTGGCACGAGGTGGTCGCGGCCGTCCACGCCGCCGACCCGGCCGGGGAGCCCGCCCCCGACCCCGACGCGACGGCGCGGCGGCTGCTCGGCGCCGACCCCGGCTCGCGGCAGCGGCTCTGGGCGGTGCCGGACGGCGGCCGGCTGCTCGCGGTGGCGGCGCTCCGGCTCCCCGGCGAGCCCGGCGCCGAGCGCCCCGGTGAGATCGACGTCCAGGTCCGACCCGGGCACCGGCGGCGCGGGCTCGGCGGCCGGCTGCTGGCCGCCGCCGCCGAGGGGCTGCGCGCCGACCGGCGCGCCAGCGTGATCGCGCAGGTCCTCGCCGGGACGCCGGCCGTCCCGTTCCTGGAGTCGCTGGGCTTCGAGTGCGTGCTCACCCTGCGCGGCATGGTGCTGCGGCTGGCGGACGTCCCTCCGGAGCGCGTCGCGCGGCTGCTGGCCGAGGCGCCCGCCGGGTACCGGCTGGCCCGCTGGCGGGGCGTGGTGCCGGACGGGTACGCGGCCGCCCTGGCCCGCGCCAAGTACGCCATGGCCGACCTCGCCGAGTACGAGGGCACGCAGTGGGACGCGCACCGCGTCCGGGAGATGGCCGAGGTCGTCGCCAAGCGCGGCGACGACCTGTACACGGTCGCCGCGCTGCACGGCGGTGCGATCGCGGGGTTCACCGAGGTCGTCGTCCCGCACGACTCGGCGGGCCGGGCCGCGCAGTACGACACGGCGGTCGTCCCCGAGCACCGGGGCCGGCGCGTCGGCATCTGGGTGAAGGCCGCGATGCTCTCCTGGCTGGCCGCCGAGCGCCCCGACGTCCGCGAGATAGAAACGGACAATTCGGGCGACAATGTGCACATGATCGCGGTCAACGAGGAACTCGGGTTCCGCACCGAGCGCGAGTCCCTGGAGTACCAGGCCCCGGTGGCCGCCCTGCCCTGACCGGGCCGGAAGGCAGTGCCGGGCCGGGCCGAAAACACCTTGCCGCCGCGCCCCGCGCCTCGGCATTCTTAGGGAGGCCGTTCCGGGAAATGCCCGGCGGCCGTGGAATTGCCGAATCATTTCCCCATAGTTCACCGGAAGAACGCCGTGCTGCGGCATTCTCCAATCCCCTCCGTACTACGGGCCCGGGAATGGAGGGGTTCAGCACGGGATCCGGGTTCGAATCCCGGTGGGGGAGCGGCACAGGGGCAAGGAGGTGACCCGGTGAACGTGCTCGTCCTGAACGCGTCGTACGAGCCCTTACAGAGGGTGGACCTGCGGCACGCCATCCGCATGCTGGTGCGCGAGGTGGCGGTCGTCGAGGAGGCGGAGGAGGGCCGGACCTTCGGCCGCTTCCCCGTGCCGCGGGTCCTGCGGCTCGTCCGGTACGTCGCGATGCGCTGGCGGCACGGCAGGCGGCCGCCGTGGAGCAAGCGCGGGGTGTACCTGCGCGACCGGGGCCGCTGCTGCTACTGCGGCGGGCGCGGGAACACGATCGACCACGTCCGCCCGCAGTCCCGCGGCGGCGGCGACACCTGGGAGAACACCGTCCTGGCGTGTGGGAAGTGCAACAACCGCAAGGGAGACCGGACGGTCGCCGAGGCCGGGCTCCGGCTGCGGTGGCGGCCGCGGGTCCCGCGCTGGGAGGAGCTCGTCGGCCCCTGACGAGGGCGGAGCGGAGGGCCGGACCGCCGGGACGGCGGTCCGGCCCTCGTGCGTCCCGTACCAGCCGCGTCTCGTACCATGTGCCCCGTCTCGGTGACTCACGCGTGACAGCGGGTGTTTTGAGGAAGCGTCTGAGGCTAAATGGGCGATTGTGATAGCGTGCCGCCAATCTTGAGCTTTGTTATCTAGGAGTGATCTGTGGCGGCCCTCGATCCCGGTGGCAGGACGGCCCGTGCGGCGCGCGGGCGCACGGCGGCGAAGCGCCTGGCGGCGATCGCGCTCGCGGTGGGCGTGTCGGCGGTGCTGCCGCCCGCGTCCGGGGCCGCCGCGAGGCTCCCGCAGGAGCCGAAGGACCTCAAGAAGGAGTACGCCAAGCTCAAGGAGCGCTCCGAGAAGCTGTCGAAGGAGTACCGGGGCGAGCTGGTCAGCCTGGAGGAGGCGAAGAAGGCCGCCGAGCGCGCGGGCGCGGACGCGCGGAAGACCGGCCGCGAGTACGACGCGGCGCGCGTCGCCGTCGCGCGGATCGCCTCCACCACCTACATGACCGGCCGGCTCGACGTGATCCCGATGGTCTCCTCGGCCGAGCCGGGCGCCGCCGTCCGCGACGCCGCGGTCATCGAGCACATCACCCGCAACAACGGCCGCCGCATCGCCGAACTCGAGGTGCTCAGCACCAAGGCGGCGCAGTCGCGGGAGGCCGCCGAGAAGAAGCTGACCGCGGTGAAGAAGGAGATCGACGACCTGGAGGGCCAGCGCGCCCGGGTCAAGAAGCTCCTCGCCAAGTACAAGCCCGAGGTGACCAAGGCCCCCGTGGGCGGCGGCGCCGGGCGGCCCGACGGGGTCAGCGGCAGCAAGTCGCCGATCGCGGGCAACTCCATGACCTCGCGGATGCGCACGGTGCTGCTGGAGGTCGACGGCAAGTTCGGCCCGTTCCCCACCATCGGCTGCGCCCGCCCCGGAGACCCGCAGGACCACGGCTCCGGCACCGCCTGCGACTTCATGGAGAGCACCGGCGGCAAGATGCCGAGCGCCTCCGCCCAGGCCCACGGCGACCGCGTCGCGCAGTACGTCATCGACAACGCCTCCCGCCTCGGCATCAAGTACGTCATCTGGAAGCAGCGCATCTACGACATGCGCGGCAGCGGCGGCTGGCGCCAGATGGAGGACCGCGGCAGCATCACCCAGAACCACTACGACCACGTCCACGTCTCCGTCCTCTGACCCGGCGCCTCCGGGCCGGAGTGGGACGCTCGCGGCCGGCGTGGTCGCCGGCCCGCGGCTACTGGGGGTCGAGGCCGACGACGGCAGCGTCGCGGGCGGAGCGGGCGGCGGCCTCGATGACCTCCAGGCCCGTGATCGCGTCCCCGAGCGTGGTCGGCGGCGGCGCGCCGTCGCGCAGGGCGCGGACGACGCCCGCGTAGAACTCCTGGTAGGCGCCCGGCGCGGTGGGCTCCGGGGAGGCCTCGTCCGGAGCGCCGAGGAGGCCGTAGGCGCCGGGGTCGGCGATGCCGTAGCCGGGGTCCTTCGGGGTGAGGCCGGCGCGCAGCTGGTCCTCCTGCGGGTCCATTCCGGAGACCGTGTAGGACGCGCGGCTCCCGAGCACCCGGAAGCGCGGGCCGAGCTGGGCCGCGGTCGCGCTCATCCACAGGTGCGAGCGGGCGCCGCCGGGATGGGCCAGGGCGACGAACACGTCGTCGGGGGCGGTGGCGCCGGGCCGGCGGGTGTCGATCTCGGCGTAGACGCGGGCGGGCCGGCCGAACAGCGCCACCGCCTGGTCGACGAGGTGGGAGCCGAGGTCGAACAGGATGCCGCCCGCGTCGCGGGGGTCGGTGCTCTCCTTCCAGCTCTCCTTCACCTCGGGCCGCCAGCGCTCGAACCGGGACTCCAGCCGCCGCACCTCGCCGAGCGCGCCCGACTCGATCAGCCGGGCCGCCGTGACGTAGTCGCCGTCCCAGCGGCGGTTGTGGAACGGGAACACCGGCAGGCCGCGGACGGCGCTCAGCGCGGCGAGCGAGCGGGCGTCCGCCGCCGAGGCCGCGACCGGCTTGTCCACCACGACCGGGACGCCGGCGGTGAGCGCCGTCCGGGCCAGCGGCACGTGCTGGCGGTTCGGCGCGGCGACCACCACCAGGTCGTAGTCGCCCGAGGTGCCCCACAGCCGGTCCGCGCCGTCCAGGACCTCCGCCTCCGGGTACCGCTCCCGCACGGCCCGCTGCCGCTCGGGGGAGCCGGTCACGACCGCGGCGAGCCGCAGCCCCGGCACCGCCGAGATCAGCGGGGCGTGGAACACCGAGCCGCCGGTGCCGTATCCGATGAGCGCAACTCGCAGGTCCATGCCCCGATCATGACCGATGCCGCCGCGGCGGCCGGGCGGCGGGGGTCGTGTCGGCGGGTCGCGTGCGGCGGGAAGGGGTAGGGGAGACGTAGGCTTTCGTCCGGGGTTGTGCCGGATCGAGGGGGACACGTTGCCCAAGCCAGTGCTGCTGACCGTCGACGACGATCCGGGAGTGTCCCGGGCCGTGGCGCGGGACCTGCGCCGCAGGTACGCCGAGACGTACCGGATCGTGCGCGCGGAGTCGGGGCCGCAGGCCCTGGAGGCGCTGTCGGAGCTGCGGCTGCGCGGCGACGACACGGCGGTGCTCCTCGCCGACTACCGGATGCCCGGGATGGACGGCGTGGAGTTCCTGGAACGCGCGATGGACCTGTTCCCGTTCGCGCGCCGCGTCCTGCTGACCGCCTACGCCGACACCGACGCGGCGATCCGCGCGATCAACGACGTCGACCTCGACCACTACATGCTCAAGCCGTGGAACCCGCCGCAGGAGAAGTTCTACCCGGTGATCGACGAGCAGCTGGACGCCTGGGGGCGGCTCGACCGGCGCCCGCCGTCCGAGCTGCGGGTGGTCGGGCACCGCTGGTCGTCCCGCTGCTACGAGGTCCGCGAGCTCCTCGCCCGCCTCCAGGTCCCCTACAGCTGGGTGATGGACACCGACCCGGAGGGCGCCGAACTGGTCGCGGCCGCCGGGTCGCCGGAGCTGCCGCTGGTGGTGACCGCGGACGGGACGGCGCTGGCGGCGCCGTCCGACGCCGAGCTGGCCGCCGCGGCCGGGCTGCCGAGCACCCCGTCCACCGGGTTCTACGACCTGATCGTGGTGGGCGGCGGGCCGTCCGGGCTCGGCGCGGCCGTGTACGGCGCCTCCGAGGGGCTGCGGACGGTCGTGGTGGAGCGGCGCGCCCTCGGCGGCCAGGCCGGGCAGAGCTCCCGCATCGAGAACTACCTGGGCTTCCCCGACGGGGTCAGCGGGGCGCAGCTCGCCGACCGCGCCCGCCGGCAGGCCGACCGGTTCGGCGCCGAGCTGCTGCAGGCCGGCGAGGTCGTCGGGCTGGAGTCGCGCGGCACCGCGCGGGTGGCGACGCTGTCGGACGGCACGGAGATCGCCGCGCACGCCGTCATCCTCGCCAGCGGCGTGTCCTACCGGCGCCTCAACGCCGAGGGCGTGGAGGACTTCGTCGGGCGCGGCGTGTTCTACGGCGCCGCGCTCACCGAGGCGCCGTCCTGCGAGGACGAGGAGGTCGCCGTCGTCGGCGGCGCCAACTCCGCCGGGCAGGCGGCGGTGCACCTGGCGAAGTACGCCAGGAAGGTGCACATCATCGTCCGGGCCGACGGCCTGGAGAGGTCCATGTCGCACTACCTGATCGAGCAGATCGCGGCGACGCCGAACATCGAGGTGCACACGGGCAAGACGGTGTGCGCGGCGGAGGGCGCCGACCGGCTGGAGCGGCTCACGTTCGCGTCGGCGGCCGGGAAGAAGACCATCGACGCGCACTGGCTGTTCGTGTTCATCGGCGCGGAGCCGGGCACGGACTGGCTGGGCGGGTTCGTCGAGCGCGACCCGCGCGGGTACGTGCTGACCGGCCCCGACCTCGTCGCCGGCGGGCGCCGCCCCGCCGGGTGGCCGCTCGTCCGGCAGCCCTACCACCTGGAGACGAGCGTCCCCGGGGTGTTCGCCGCGGGCGACGTGCGCTCGGAGTCGATGAAGCGCGTCGCGTCCGCGGTCGGCGACGGTGCGATGGCCGTCGCACTCGTCCACCGTTATTTGGAGCAGGCATGAGCGCGGCATCACCGGAGGAGCTGCGGGGGCTGTTCCTCTTCGAGGACCTCGACGACGAGAAGCTCGGCTGGCTGTCGCTGTGCGGGACGGTCGCCGAGTACCCGGCCGAGGGCGTCATCTGCGCGCAGGGCGACTCCGCCGAGTTCCTGTACGTGCTGCTGGACGGCGAGATGGCGATGACCCAGACCGTGCGGGGGCACGCCGTCGAGGTCAGCCGGACCGACCGCCCCGGCACCTACGGCGGCGCCGTGCAGGCGTACCTGGGGCACAAGATCGAGCAGCGGTACCAGCACTCGCTGCGGGCGACGCGCCCCGCGCGGGTGTTCGTGCTGCCCGCGCTGAAGTTCGCCAAGGCCGTCCGCAAGTGGTTCCCGATGGCCACGCACCTGCTGGAGGGCATCTTCTTCGGGATGACCAACGCGCGGCGGATCGTCGACCAGCGCGAGCGACTCACCGCGCTCGGCACGATCACGGCCGGGCTCACCCACGAGCTGAACAACCCGGCCGCGGCCGCCGCGCGGGCCAGCGCCGAGCTCGGCGAGCGGCTGCTCGGCGCGCAGCGCGGCCTCGCCGACCTCGCCGCGCAGGGCGTCGACTGCACGCATCTGAGCGCCCTCGTGTCGCTGCGCCCGGCGCTGCCCGCGCCGCCGCCCGGCGGCCGGCGCAGCCCGCTGGAGGTCAGCGACGCCGAGGACGAGCTGGGCGACTGGCTGGAGGAGCGCGGCGTGCCGGACGCCTGGGACCTCGCGCCGGGCCTGGTCGCCGCCGGGGTCGGGACCGAGCAGGCGGCGGAGGTCGAGCGGGCGGCCGGCGGGCACCTGCCGGCCGCGATGCGCTGGCTCGCCGAGGTGATGGAGGTGACGCAGCTCCAGTCGGAGATCTCCGAGGCGATGGGCCGCATCACCGCGCTGCTGGACTCGGCCCGCCAGTACTCCCAGCTCGACCGCGCCCCCTACGGGCGGGCCGACCTGCGCGAGCTGCTGGACAGCACGCTGACGATGCTGAAGCGCAAGATCGGGCCGGACGTGACCGTGAAGCTCGACTACGACGCGGACCTGCCGCCCGTGCCGGTGTTCGCGGCGGAGCTGAACCAGGTCTGGACGAACCTGATCGTCAACGCGCTCTACGCGATGCAGGGCGCGGGCACGCTGACGCTCCGGACCGCGCGCGTGAACGACCACGCGCTCGTGGAGATCGGCGACACCGGGACCGGCATCCCCGACGAGGACGTCGACCGGATCTTCACGCCGTTCTTCACCACCAAGCCGGTCGGGCAGGGCACCGGGCTCGGCCTCGACATCTCCTGGCGCATCGTCGCCGACCGCCACGGCGGCGACATCACGGTGGCGTCGTCCCTGCCGGGCGACACCCGCTTCCAGGTCCTCCTCCCGCTCACCGAGCCCGCCGCCGAGAACTCCGGCGACGAGCCCGGCGGCGGGTCAGGCGATGAGTCCGGTGCGGGCTCCGCCGGGTAGGGCGGCGCGGGCTACTCGAAGAGGTCGGGCTGCTCGCGGGTGATCTGGTCGTAGAGCGGCTGGTAGTTGATCCAGCCGACCAGGTCGTTGCCGATCTGCTCGTGGGTGAGGGCGGCGTTGTCGTGCTCGATGGGGACGACCTGCCCGGCGGCCTTGGCGAGCAGCTGCACCTGGCAGGAGCGCTCCATCGTGATGAACCACCAGGCCGCGGCGTCCACGGTGTCGCCGACGGTGAGCAGCCCGTGGTTGCGCAGGATGACGGCCTTGTGCCCGCCGAGGGCGGCGGCGATGCGCTTGCCCTCCTCCAGGTCGGTGACGACGCCGGTGTAGTCGTCGAACAGGCCGTGGTCCTGGTAGAACGCGCACACGTCCTGCGTGATCGGCTCCAGCTTCTGCCCGAGCGCCGACATCGCGCGGCCGTAGGTGGAGTGGCTGTGCGCGGCGGCGACCACGTCCGGGCGGGCCTGGTGCACCTGCGAGTGGATCGCGAACGCGGCCTCGTTCACCGGGTAGCGGCCCTCGACGACCTTGCCCTCGTGGTTCACCAGGATCAGGTCGCTGACCTTGATGTGCTTGAACGACATCCCGAACGGGTTGACCCAGAAGTGGTCGGTGCGCTCGGGGTCGCGGGCGGTGATGTGGCCCGCCACGCCCTCCTCGAACCCGAACTTGCCGAAGATCCGCAGCGCGGCGGCCAGCCGCTCCTTGCGGTGCCGGCGCTCGTCCGCGACGTCGTCGAACGCGGGCGGCAGCCGGAAGATCAGGTCGGTCGGCAGCTTCTCCAGGAACTCGTCCTCGTCGGACATCGGGGCCTCCTCGCCTCAGCCTGCCCCCACCGAACACCATCGGGCGGCGGCCCGGCTAGACCGGCGGCGCCCAAGCCCCGCGGGGCCGGTTGTCCGGACGGGACAACGGGGGAGCAGAATGTGGGGATGGAGCCCGGCGCGGGCGACCGGTTCCTCCGGTTGCTGATCGAGCACGGCGACGACCCGGCGCTGCTGGAGGCGACGGTGCGCGCCGCCCGCGGCCGGTCGGAGCTGGTGGCGGCGCTGCCCGAGGAGGAGACCCGGCGGCACACCCGCGCGCTCGTGCGCGGCGTCGTCTCCGCGCTGCGCGGCGGCGGCCCGAGCGAGGAGGTGCTCGCGGCGGCGGCGCGGCTCGGCTCGGACCGGGCCCGGCAGGGGGTGCCGGTCGAGGCGTTCCTGGACGGCTTCCAGGCGGGCCGCGCCCACCTCGTCCGGACGGTCGTCGCCGGGGGCCGCCGGTTGGGCGTCCCCGACGCCGAGCTGCTGGACGGGGTGACCCGCATCGACGAGATCACCACGGCGCTCGTCCACCGGATGGTGCAGGCGCACCGGGTCGCCGAGCTGGAGCTGGCCCGCACCGCGCGGGAGACTCGGGTCCAGATGCTCCGGCGGCTGCTGCACGGCGAGGCGGTCGCGGTCCGCGCGCCGCTCGACCCGGCCGCCGCGTACCACTGCGTGGTGTCGGACGTGAGCGATCCCGAGGTGGCGGCGCGGCTGGAGGAGGAGCTGACCGCCGCGGCGCCCGGCCTGTGCGGGCTCGTGGACGGCCGGTTCGCCGCGCTGGTGCCGCGCCTGCCGGACCCGGTGCCGCCGGGCCCGCTGCTGGTGGCCGCCCCGCCCGCCCCGCCCGCCGGGGTCGCGCCGATGTACGGGCTCGGGCGCCGCGCGCTGCGGGCGGGCGCCGCCGCGGGCCTCACCGGGATGCGGGAGCTGGCCGACCTGGCGCTGCTCACCGTCACCGCGGCCGAGCCGGAGCTCGGCGGGCTGCTGGCGGCTGCGCTGCTGACCGGGCTGGACCCGGGCGACCCCTTCCACCGGGAGCTGGCCGAGACGGCGCTGGCCTACCTCGACCACGGCGGCCGGATCGGCCCCGCGGCGGCGGCGCTGCACGTCCACGGCAATACGGTGAAGTACCGGATCCGCCGCTTCCAGCAGCTGACCGGGCGGCCGCTGCTGGACCCGGCGGGCGGCGCGGCGGTGGCGCGGACCGCGAACCGGTGGTGGGCGCTGCACCGCTGGCTCGCCGATGCCCGACCATGATGGAGCGAGGAGAACGGAGACACGGGTGAACGCACCGAGGATCGGCGCCGTGCTGTGGCCCATGCGGTCGTGGCCGGAGGCGGGGGAGCCGTGGCGGCGCGCCGAGGAGCTGGGGTTCCGGCACGCCTGGGTGTACGACCACCTGGCCTGGCGGGGCGCGACGCCCTGGTACGACGCGTACACGACGCTGGCCGCGGCCGCCGCGGTCACCTCCCGGGTCCGGATCGGCACGCTGGTGACCTCGCCGAACTTCCGGCATCCCGTCCCCACCGCGCACGCGATCAAGACGATCGACCATGTGAGCGGGGGCCGGCTGACCGTGGGGATCGGGTCGGGCGGGACGCACCGCACCAGCGACGCCGGCGTCCTCGGCGGGCCCGAGTGGTCCCCGGACGAGCGCGCGTCCCGGTTCGCCGAATGGGTGGAGCTGCTCGACCGGCTGCTGACGGGGCCGCGCACGACCTTCGAGGGGGCGTACTACAGTGCGCGGGAGGTCGTCGAGGAGCCCGGCTGCGTCCAGCGCCCCCGGGTGCCGTTCCTCATCGCGGGGAACGGGCCGCGCGGGATGCGCGTCGCGGCCCGGCACGGCACGGGCTGGGTGACCAGCGGCCACGCCGAGGGCAGGGAGCCGCAGGAGGTGGTCCGGTCGCGGCTCGCCGCACTGAAGGCGGCCTGCGACGAGGAGGGCCGCAAGCTCGACGACCTCGTCCTCATGACGGGCTTCACCGGGGAGCCGTGGCTGGCCTCGCCCGGCGCGTTCGCCGACCTCGCGGGCCGCTACGCGGAGCTGGGCGTCACCGAGATCGCGCTGCACTGGCCGCGCCCCGGCACGCGGTTCGACGCGGACATGAAGGTGTTCGAGGCCGTCGCCGCCGAGTACGGCGAGCGGCACTGATGCCGTTCGTGCTGCTGGCGTTCGCGATCGCGTTCGAGGTGACGGCCACGCTGGCGATGCGGGCCTCCGAGGGGTTCACCCGGCTGTGGCCGTCGCTGATCGTCGTGGCCGGGTACCTGGTCTCGTTCGCCTTCATGGCCAAGGCGCTGACGTCGCTGAACGTGGGCCCGGTCTACGCGATCTGGTCCGCGCTCGGCACGATCGGCGCGTTCGCGGGCGGCGTGCTGCTGTTCGGCGAGCAGCTCAAGCCGCTCACGGTCGCCGGCGCGGTGATCATCGTGATCGGGGTCGTCGTGATGAACCTCGGCGGCGGGGTGCACCAGGGCTGACCCCGCCCGGCCCGCCCGTGCCCCGGGTCAGGCGGGCTCGGCGAGGGTGGTGGTGCGCTGCTGCTCCAGCTGGCCGCCGACCAGCTCGGTCGGCGTGCAGCCCGACAGGGCGCGGAACTCGCGGTTGAGGTGCGCCTGGTCGTAGTAGCCGCAGGCGGCCGCGGCGTCGGCGAACGCGGCGCCGCCGGCCAGCAGCTCGACGGCGCGCCGGAACCGCAGCACCCGCGCCATCACCTTGGGCGGCAGCCCCACCTGCTCGCGGAACCGGTGGGTGAGGTGCTTGCGGCTCCAGCCGACGTCGGCGGCGAGGTCGCCGACCGTGACGCCGGCGCCGCCGTCCAGCAGCCGCCACGCCCGGGCCACCTCCGGGTCGGGGGCGGGGCCGGCGTCGAGGCGGCGCAGCAGGAAGGCGTCCAGCAGGTCGAAGCGGGCGGCCCAGGACGGGGCCTCGGCGAGCCGCTCGACCAGCACCCGCGCCTCGCTCCCGAGCAGGTCGGGCAGCTCCACGGCCGCGTTGGTGAGGCGGGCCATCGGGACGCCGAGCAGCGAGTAGGCGCCGAGCGGGGTCACGTCGAGCTGGATGCCGCGCTGCCCGCCGGGGCTGAGGTACATGCCGTGCCCGTCGTGCATGCCGGCCACGAACGACCCGTACGCGCGGTCGCGGACGCCGGGGTCGGGGACCGCCAGGTACAGCGGCGGACCCAGGTTGAGGATCACGACGGTGGTGCGGGTGGGCAGCGTGCGCATCCGGCTCGGGACGGCGAGCGTCTCCCAGTAGCCGTCGTAGGAGCGCAGGAACGGGCGCAGCGCCGGGTGCGGGCGCCCCTGCGCCAGGTACCAGCCGCCCCGGTCGGTGACCGCGACGGGCCTGCCGGTGACCGCGGCGGGCTTGTCGGCCATGCTCCCAGTCCTACCACGCGGGACCGACGGAACCGGCTACTCGTACATCTGGCCGCACACCGCGATCCGGGCGAGGTCGGCCCAGGTCATGGTCGTGACGGGGCGGACGTAGGAGCGGGCCGGGGGCTCCCCGGGCCGGGGCGGCAGCGGCACCCGGGCGCCGTCGGCGGCGTCCCAGCCGCCGAGGCTGCCGGCCACCGCGCACTCCAGGTAGGTCGCCGGGTCGAAGTTGTACCAGCGGGCGGGGGTGGCTCGGGGGCCCGACCCCGGCGGCCGGGGCGCGTCCGCGCCGAACCGGGCCCGGGGCCCCGGCGGGTGGGCGAGGAAGTCCTCCAGGTCGGCGATCTGGGACAGCAGGACCCGCTCCCAGTCGGCGTAGCACTCCGGCTCGGAGCCGGGGAGCGAGAGGTCCTTGCCCGCCCACGCGGGGTCGAAGGCCGCGGGCGGGGTGGTGGACGCGGCGGCGAACATCGCCGCGACGTCGTCGGGCTCCAGCCGGGACCGGTCACTCAGCGGAGCGCCGACCTTCCACAGCGAGCGCAGGAACGCCGACAGCGACCAGGACGCCGCGCGGGCCTCCTGGCCGAGGTGCAGGAACACCAGGTACAGGTCGCGGTTGGTGCGGACGGCCGGCTCCGGCGGCCCCTCCACCCAGTACGACTGCTTGTGCTGGACGCCGCTCTCCAGCACCAGGACCTGCGCCAGCGCCGCGATGCGCGAGTCGTGGCCGGCCACCTGGAAGGTGTTGCCGAGGTCGTCCTGGCGCATGACGTCCCAGGTGTGCATGCGGCTCCCTCACAGGTCGCGGTGCGGACTCCACGCCCCCGCACAGAGAATGTGCCATTCCGGTCGCCGACCGCTAGTAGTGGCCATGTCACTTTCCGGACTCGAAGTCGTGACTTTCCGCTCATGTAGTACGCGGTGGAGACGGGTACGGGCCCGGCGGCGGCCGCCGCCGGGCCCGTCCGGCACCGCTCAGCGCTTGGAGCGGTGGATCACCTGCAGCTCGGTGAACCCGTACAGCCCCCACGGCCCGTTCTCGACGCCGACGCCGCTCCACTTGAACCCGCCGAACGGCTGGCTGGGCGACAGCGCAAGGTGGGTGTTGACCCACGCGGTACCGCACTCCAGCCGGCCGGCGACCTCGGCGGCGCGGTCGGCGTCGGTGCCCCACACCGAGCCGGACAGCCCGAAGTGGGTGCCGTTGGCGCGGGCGAGCGCCTCCTCCAGGTCGCTGTACCTCACGATGGGCAGCGCGGGGCCGAACTGCTCCTCGTCCACGATCCGGGTGCCGTCGGAGAGGTCGGCGAGGATCGTCGGCTCGAAGAAGTAGCCGGGGCCGTCGATCGGCCTGCCGCCGGCCGCCGCGCGGGCGCCGCCCGCGAGCGCGTCGGCGACGAGCTCCGACACCCGCTCGTACTGCGGCCGGTTGTTGACGGGCCCGTACTGGACGCCCTCGTCCATGCCGTTGCCGACCTTGGCGGCCTTCGCCCGCTCGGCGAGGGCGTCCACGACGTCGCCGTAGAGCGCGTCCGGCACGTACACGCGCTTGATCGCCGAGCAGACCTGGCCGTTGTTCTGGAACGCCGCGCCGAACAGCCGGTCGGCCACCGCGGCCGGGTCGGCGTCGTCCAGCAGGATCGCCGGGTCGTTGCCGCCGAGCTCCAGCGTGACGCGCTTGAGGTCGGGGGCCGCCGCCGCGGCGACGCGCTTGCCGGTCGCCACGCTGCCGGTGAAGCTGATCTTACGCGGGACGTCGTGCGCGGTCATCCAGGCGCCGAGGTCGTCGCCGCCGGTGACGACGTTCAGCACGCCGGGCGGCAGCACGTCGCGCAGCACCTCGCCGAGCTTGAGGCTGGACAGCGGGGTGAAGGGGGACGGCTTGAGGACGAGGGTGTTGCCCGCGAGCAGCGCCGGGGCGATCTTCCACACCGCGAGCAGCAGCGGGAAGTTCCACGGGGTGATCGCGGCGACGACGCCCATCGGGCGGCGGACGACCTCGACCAGCGCGCTGTCGTCGTCCTGGATGACCTCGCGGGGCAGCTCCAGGTCGGCGAAGTACTTCAGCCACACGCCGGCGCCGACGACCTCCATGGTCGCGTCGGCGAGCGGCTTGCCCTGCTCCAGGGTGAGGATGCGGCCGATCTCCTCGGACCGGGCGAACATGACGTCGGCCGCCGCCAGCAGCGCCTTGCGCCGCGCGGGCTCGTCGCGGCGCCAGTCGGCGTAGGCGGCCTGCGCCGCGGCCATCGCCGCGTCGAGCTGCTCCCTGGAGGCGTCGGGCGCCTGCTCGGCCACCTCGCCGGTCGCCGGATTGATCACCCCGAAGGTGCCGGGCGCGTCCGCGGCCGCGCCGCCGATGGTCATCGAGAAGGTCTCGGACACCGTTGATCCTCCGCTCAGGGGATTACCGAACGAGATTCAGTATTCACCTTCGCGGCCCGTCTGACGAGACGTGCCGCGCCCCGGACCGCGCCCGGCGCGGACGGCGCGCCGATGGCCGGATGCGGCGAGATCCCCGCCGGCGGCGCGGAACGGAGTGATGATCACCACATGCGACCACGTCTCACAGCGGTGTTCGCCCTCACCCTCGCCCTCGCCGCATCCGGCGGGGCGACGGCGGCCGCGGCACCCACAGCGTCCCCGCCCGCACCGTCCGCGCCGCGGCTGGCCGACCCGCATCCCTGCGCGGGCAAGCCCGGCTTCACCTGCTCGTTCCTGACCGTCCCGCTCGACCACCGGCGCCCCGGCAAGGGCACCCTGAGGCTCCAGGTGGCCGCCTCGGACAACGCCCGCGCGCCGAAGGGGGTCCTGCTGTTCCTGACGGGCGGGCCCGGCCAGCCCGGCGTCCCGTTCATCGACGGGATCTCCGCGCGGATGCCGGAGCTCGCGAAGAACTACCGGTTCGTCATGGTCGACCAGCGCGGCACGGGCGACTTCGGCGCCATCGACTGCCCGAAGCTGCAGGCCGGGGTCGGCAGCAGCGACATCGAGCCGCCCCCGCCCGGCGCGGTCGCCGAGTGCGCCGGCGTCCTCGGGGACCGGCGCCACTACTTCACCACCGAGCAGACCGTCGGCGACCTCGACCTGCTGCGGCGTGCCCTCGGCGCGCGCAAGTGGACCGTGGACGGCGTCTCCTACGGCACCATGACCGGCGCGAGCTACACCGTCCGGTATCCGCAGCACGTGAGCAGGCTGGTCCTGGACTCGGTGCTCCCGCACGTCGACCCGCAGGGCGACGACATGCTCTACCTGACGGGCCTGCGCGCCACCGCGCGCGTCCTGCGGGACGCCTGCGCGGCGGCGCCCGCCTGCGGGTTCGACCCCGCGCAGGACCTGGCGTGGCTCGCCCGGCACCGCGACGACGCCGTCCTCATCTGGGACATGCTGGTGACCTACGAGTTCCTCGACCCGACCTACCGGGACGAGAACTCCCTGCCGGGTGGTGCGGGCGACGCCGTGGCGGCCCTCCACGAGGCGCGCCGCGGCGACCCGGCGCGGCTCGACGGGCTGCTGCGGATGCTGAACTCGGGCGGCGACGACGTCACCCGGTACAGCTCCGGCCTGCACATCGCGACGATCTGTGGCGACGGACACTTCCCGTGGGGGACGTCGGAGACCCCGCCCGCCGCCCGCCCCGCCGCGCTGGAGCGGGTGCGCAGGCACCTTCCCGCCCGCGCCACCTGGCCGTTCACCGCCGACACGGCCGTCGGCAACGGGTTCGTCCAGGAGTGCCTGCGCTGGCCGTGGTCGCGGCACACCGCCGAACCGCACCGGACGAGGCTCTCCGTCCCGGTCCTGCTGCTCAACGGCGACCGCGACCTGTCCACGCCGCTGGAATGGGCGCGGGAGGAACTCCGCCACGCCCCGCGCGGCCGGCTCGTCGTGGTGAAGGGCGCCTCGCACTCCATCCAGAACCGCGAGCGCGGAACGCAGGGGCGCGAGGCGGTCTACCGCTTCCTCAACGGCTGAGCCCTCACGAGGCGCAGACGCGGTCCAGCAGGTCCCGGTAGCCGCGCAGCGCCAGCCGGAGCCGCTCGGTGTCGGCGCCCGCGCCGCCGCCGAGGCCGTCCGACAGCGCCCGCCGGTGCGCGGCGACCGCGCGGCCGAGGGCCTCGGCGGCCTCGGCGGCCAGCGCGTCCGCGCGGCGGACCGCGCCGCCCGGGTCGTCGACGAACGCGGACTGCACCTCGCGCCAGCGCTCCCGGAACCGCTCGGTCTCGGCCGGGTCGAACAGCCCGTCCGGGGCCGCGGCGGTCCCGGGAGCGGCGGCGGATCCGGGGGCCGTGGTGAGCTCGGGCTCCGCTGCGGGCTCGGGCTCCGCGGCGGGCATGGGGTCCGGGGCCGTGTCCGGGACGGGCTCCGGCGCGTCCGCCGCGGGGTCCGGTACGGGACCGGCGACGCGGGTGTCGCCGGGCACGCCCGGGGCCGGTACTCGCTCGGCGTGCCGCCTGTGCTCCATGGGGGTCAGCTCCTCGGGGTCTCGGTGGACGCCGGCGCCTCGGGCGCGGGCCCGTCCGCGGCGTGCCGCCCGGCCCGCTCGCGGCCGGGCGCGGCGAGCAGCTCCTCGAACAGCGCGCGGTAGTGCACCATGGCCTGCCGCAGGTCCTCGGTGGACGCCTCCCTGGACGCGGCCCTGCCGCCGATCGCGTGGGCGCGCCGGTAGTGCTCCATCGTGCGGCCGTGCTCGACCGACAGGTGGGCGACCTTCTCCTCGAACCCGTGCGTGGGGTAGCCGCGCTCGCCCATCACGACCGTGACGAGCCCGTCGGCCTGCTCGACCGCCGCCGCCGGCGTGTCGACGAACCGCTCCTGAACGCGGACCCACTGCTCGTGGTACTGCTCGCGCTTGGCCGGGTCCAGCTCCCGCAGCTCCAGCTCCTCGTGGCGCCGCTCGCGGGACAGCAGCTCCCGCTCGGCGGCCGCGCGGCCGCCCGCGTCCCGCACGGCCCGGTCGTACTCGGGGCCGAACCGCCGCCTGAGCCGCCGCGTCCGGGACCTGGTGCGGGCCAGGTGCGCCGCCGCGGCGAGGGCGGCGACGACGACTACGGCGATGACGACCCATATCGCGGTCGACATGGTCTCCTCCAGCGTGCGTCGGATCAGGATGAGACCGCGATGCCCGGTCAATGGCGTTCAAAACGAACCACCAAGAAACGGTCAGGCCCCGGAGCCGCTCGCGGCGCCGGGCGAGCTGCGGTGCGAGACAAGGTCATCTGAGTGGATTTACTGCGCTATGCCCGACTCGCATGTTGTGATTGGGGCCGCTACCGGAATGATGCGCGCCCTGCGGCGGGCGCGTGCGAATGGATGTGATGCGCGGTGCGCCACGCGTTCGGCCTCGTCCTCGGCCTCCTGCTGACCCCGGCGCTGCTGTACGGCGCCGCCTGGGGCTACGTGCAGGCCGGCCGGTCCTTCGACGGCACCGGGCAGGAGATCACCGACCGCACCCGCATCTACGGCGCGTTCGCCCTGCTCGCCGCAGTCGGCCTGGTGATGGGCGTGGTCATCGTCGCGCGCTGGGCGTCGCCGCTGGTCTCGCTGGTGCCCGCGCTCGCGCTGCTCGGGCTGTCCGGCTGGTTCCTGGCCGACCCCGGCGCCGTCCTCGACCTGCCCGGCCGGGTGCCGCCGGCGGGGGACCTGGACGCCGGGCTGCGCATGCTGCTCGGCTCCGGCCTCTACGCGATGATGGGCCTCGCGCTGCTGATGCCGGCCTGGGCGCCGCGCCGCTGGAGCTCCGAGCGCGACGACGACGCCGCCGACCTCGACTTCTACAACGCGATGGAGCGCGGCGGCCGCGCCCGCTGAGGCCCGGCCGCCGCGCGCGCTCACGACTGCCCGGCCCTCGTCACTGCTCGGCCTTCGTGACGAACTCGGTCGTGTAGGTCTTCGACAGGTCGATCCGGTCCTTCATCTCGCCGACCTCGGGCGAGAACTGCGCGAGCACCTTCAGGACGTTCTCCGCCGCGTCCGGCTTCATGACGCCGTCGCCGTTGAACATGCCGGCCGAGTCGCCGATCGCCTTCTCGTACAGCTTCGGGTCGCCGCCGGCGTAGTCCGCCGGCATCTTCGCCGCGATCTCCGCCGGGTCGTGCGCCTTGATCCAGCCGAGCGTCTTGACGAACGCGTTGGCGAGCTTCTGCACGGTCTCGCCGTGCGACTCCACGTACGCGCAGTCCATGTAGAGGGAGCTGGACGGGTACAGCCCGCCGAGCGCCGCGCGGGTGCCCTCCTCGGTGCGCATCTCGACCATCACCTTCGCCTTGCCGGTGCTGACCAGCTTGGCGATCGTCGGGTCGGTCGTCATGCCCGCGTCGATGCCGCCGTTGTCCATCGTGGAGATGAACGTCTGCCCGGCGCCCGCCTTCACCGTCGTGTAGTCGGACGTCTTCACGCCGTTGCGCACGGCCAGCGCGCGGGTGATGAAGTCGGTGGACGACCCGGGGCTGGTGACGCCGAGCTTTTTGCCCTTGAACGCGGCCGGTGAGGTCAGCGTGCCCGCCTTCGACGTCGAGACCATCTCGGCCTCGCCGGGGACGTCGGCCATCTGCACGACGCTCTGCACGCACTTGCCCTTGGTCTGCAGGTGGATGGAGTGGTCGTAGAAGCCGACGACGGCCTGCACGTCGCCGGAGATGAGGACGTTCTCGGCCTGCGCGCCGGCGGGCTCGGTGAGCAACTGGACGTCCAGGCCCTGCTCCTTGAAGTAGCCGAGCCGCTCGGTGAGCTTGGCCGGCAGGTAGATGACCTTGTCGATGCCGCCGACCATGATCTTGACGGTGCCGCCGGAGCCGCCGTCCCCGCCGCCGGAGTCGCGGCAGGCGGACAGGCAGGACAGCGCGGTGAGGGCGGCGAGCGCGGCGGCGCCCGCCCGGACCGTGGTGCTGGGCATGGTGGTGCTGGGCGTGGTGGTGCTGGGCATGGCGGTTCTCCCGGTCGTGCGGTCAGATCTGGACGTCGTGGCCGGAGACGGACGGGCGCCAGCGCAGCAGCCGGCCCTCCAGCAGCGTGAGCAGCCACTCGGCGAGCAGGGCCAGCACCGTGATGATGATCATTCCGGCGTAGATCCCGGCCGCGTCGAAGGTGCCCTGGGAGTGGTTGATGAGCAGGCCGAGGCCCTTGTCGGCGCCGGTGTACTCGCCGACGATCGCGCCGATGATGGCGAACCCGAACGCCGAGTGCAGCGAGGCGAGGATCCAGGACGTGGCGCTCGGCACCACGATCGTCCACAGCACCTGCAGCCGGCCCGCGCCGAGGATCCGCGCGTTGTTCACCAGGTTCCGGTCGACCTCGCGGGCGCCCTGGAAGGCGTTGAAGAACACCGCGAAGAACACCAGCACGAACGCCGTCGCGATCTTGGACTGCATGCCGAGCCCGAACCAGATGATGAACAGCGAGGCCAGGATGATGCGCGGGATCGCGTTGACGGCCTTGATGAACGGCGCGCAGACGTCCGACAGGAACCGGCTGCGGCCGAGCACGATGCCGAGGACCACGCCGCCCGCCGCGCCGAGCGCGAAGCCCGCGACGGCCTCCTGCAGGGTGACGGAGATCTGCTCCCAGATCGAGCCCTGCGAGGTGCCGTCGGTGAACCAGCCGGCCAGCCGCTCCCAGATCTTGGACGGCATCGAGTAGTAGAACGGGTCGATCCAGTGCCGGGCGGCCAGCTCCCACGACCCGAGCCAGACCGCGACCAGCGCGACCCGGACGGCGTTGATGCCGGCGGCGCGGCGCAGCCCCGCGGTGCGGGCCCGCGCGATCGCCGCGCGGTCGCCGTCGCCGGTTTCGGCCGGGCCCGCGGCGGGCGCCTGCTCGATGGTCTGCGCGTCACGCGGCATGGCCGGCGCCCCTCTCCCGGGTGATCTGGACCTCTTCGCGCAGCGAGTCCCACACCTCGCGGTAGATGTCGAGGAACGCGCCGGTCAGGCGGACCTCCTCGGCGTCGCGCGGCCGGTCGAGCGGCACCTCGAACACGGCCTTGATGGTGGCGGGGCCCGCCGTCATCACCACGACGCGGTCGGACAGCACGAGCGCCTCCTCCAGGTCGTGGGTGACGAACACGACCGCCGCCCCCGAGCCCGACCACAGGCGCAGCAGCTCGTCCTGCATCAGGCCGCGGGTCTGGACGTCGAGCGCGGAGAACGGCTCGTCCATCAGCAGCACCGACGGCTCGTTCACCAGGGTCTGGGCGAGGGCGACGCGCTTGCGCATGCCGCCCGACAGCTGGTGCGGGTAGTAGCGCTCGAAGCCCGCGAGGCCGACCCGCGCGACCCAGTCGCGGGCGCGGTCGCGGGCCGCCCGGCGGGACGCGCCCCGGTAGCGGGGGCCGGCCGCGACGTTGTCGAGCACGGACCGCCAGGGCAGCACGGCGTCGTTCTGGAACATGTAGCCGACGCCGTCGGGGATGCCGTCCACCGGCCGGCCCTGCACGAGGACGCGGCCCGCGGACGCCGGTTCGAGGCCGGAGACCAGGGACAGGGTGGTCGACTTGCCGCAGCCGGTGGGGCCGACCACGGCGACGAACTCGCCGGGCCCCACGCTCATGTGCAGGTCGCGGACGGCCGTGTGCACGCCGCCCGCCGACCGGAAGCGCTTGGTGGCGCCGTCCAGCTCGATGACGGGCCCGCCGGGCCGCTCGGTGCGCTCTTCTGGGACGCTCGTTCGTTCGGACACGGCGGCACCGTACGGATGTGGCGCGCGTCACCGGAACCCTTGCCCGCGATGTGCTCGCAAGCCGCGAATCCCCATGTTGCGCGCGTTTCCGCGACTTCCGCGCGTTCTGCTCACGGTTCCGTCCGCGGGGGCTGGGCGGCCGGGCCGGCATGGATTACGGTGACACGTCATGTCCGTCCGGCCCCGCATCTCCTTCGCCCGGCAGGTGCTGATCTTGCAGGTCGGCGTGGTCGTCGTGGTGGCCGTCCTCGGCTACGGCCTGGTCGCGTGGATGCTGGACGGCCGGCTCCGCGACCAGTACGGCCAGCGGGCGCTCACCGTCGCGCGGTCCGTCGCCGCCGACCCGGAGATCCGCGACGCGGTCGCGGCCGGCGACCCCGGGCGCACCGTCCAGGACCGGGCCGAGCGGGTCCGCCGCCGCACCGGGGCGCTGTTCGTCGTGGTGACCGACCACCGGGGCCTGCGGCTGTCGCACCCCAACCCGGCCCGCCTCGGCGAGCGGGTGAGCACCGACCCGTCCGACGCGCTCGCCGGGCGGGAGGTCGTGCGCGTCGAGCGCGGCACGCTCGGCCTGTCCGCGCGCGGCAAGGTGCCCCTCTACGGGCGGGACGGCCGGGTCCTCGGCGAGGTCAGCGTCGGGTTCGACGCCCGCGCGATCGACCGCGAGCTCGGCCACGTGCTGCGCGAGATGTCGCTGTTCGTGGCGGGCGCCGTGCTGCTCGGCGTGGCCGCGTCCGCCGCGATCGGGCGGCGGCTGAAGCGGCAGACGCTCGGCCTCGAACCCTACGAGCTGGTCGAGCTCGTCCACGAGCGGGAGGCGGTGCTGCACGGGGTCGGCGAGGGCGTCGTCGCCGTCGACACCGCGGGGCGGATCGCGGTCTGCAACGACGAGGCGGCCCGGCTGCTCGGCGTCACGCCCGAGCGCGGCGCGCCCGCCGGGGACCTCGCCGCCGAGGGCACGCTGCGGGACGTCCTGACGGGCCGCCGGGAGGCCGCGAACCTGTTCGTCACGGCGGGCGAGCGGGTCCTGGTCGTCAACCGGCGGGAGGTGCGCCGCGACCGCCGCGACCTCGGCGCCGTCGTCACGCTGCGCGACCGCACCGACCTGGAGACCCTCGCCCGCGAGCTGGACTCGGTCAGCACCCTGTTCGACGCGCTGCGCGCGCAGCGGCACGAGTACGCCAACCGGCTGCACACGCTGTCGGGTCTGCTCCAGCTCGGGCACGCCGCGGAGGCCGCCGACTACATCGGCGCGCTGATGGAGGACGCGGCCCGCCGCGCGCCCGCGCCCGACACCCTGCCCGACCCGGTGTCGGACCCCTACCTGCGCGCGTTCCTGTCGGCCAAGTCCGCGGTCGCCGCGGAGAAGGGCGTCCGGCTCGACATCGGCGCCGCCAGCTACGTGCCCGGCCGCGTCGCCGACGCCCTCGACGTGACGACCGTCGTCGGCAACCTGGTCGACAACGCCGTGGAGGCCGCCCGGCTCGGCCGCCGGCGGCCCGCCCGCGTCGAGGTCGAGCTGCTCGGCGACGGCGCCGACCTGCACGTCACCGTCACCGACTCCGGCGAGGGTCTGCCGGACGGGCTGCGCGAGGCGGTGTTCGACGACGGCGTGTCCACCCGCGACGCCCCGGCCGGCCGGTCCCGCGGGCTGGGCCTCGGCCTGGCGCGCCGCACCGCCCGCGCCCGCGGCGGCGACGTGGCGTTCGTGGCCGCCGGGGCGGACGGGCCCGGCGGTGCCGTCGCGGTGGCGCGGATCCCCGGGGTGCTGGGCGCGGAGGCGGTGCGGTGAGATGAGCGGAGGCGGTGCGGTGATCGACGTTCTCGTGGTGGACGACGACTTCCGGGTGGCGCAGGTCCACGCGAAGTTCGTGGCGGCGGTGCGCGGCTTCGCCGTCGCCGGGCTCGCGCACACCGCCGCCCAGGCCCGCGCCATGGCGGCGGACCTGGCGCCCGCCCTGGTCCTGCTGGACGTCTACCTGCCGGACGCCTCCGGCCTCGCCCTGCTGCCCGAGCTGGACGCCGACGTCATCATGGCGACGGCGGCGGCCGACCCCGGCGCCGTCCGGGAGGCGCTGCGCGGCGGCGCCCTGCACTACCTGGTCAAGCCGTTCACCGCCGCCGCGCTCGGCGCGCGGCTCACCGCCTACGCCCGCTACCGGGAGGCGCTGTCGGGGGACGGCGAGCTGACCCAGGCCGCGCTGGACGGCGCCGTCCGCGCGCTGTACGCGCCGCTGCACGGGCAGGCGCCCCCGCCCAAGGGCCAGTCGCCGGTGACGGCGCGGCTGGTCGGTGACGCGCTGCGGCGCGCGGACGCGCCCCGCTCGGCCGCCGAGATCGCCGACGAGGTCGGGGTGTCCCGCGCCACCGCCCAGCGGTACCTGGCCGCGCTCGCGCAGTCCGGACGGGTCGTGGTGACGCTGCGCTACGGCGCCACCGGCCGCCCGGAGCACCAGTACGCGTGGTCGCCGCGGTAGAGCGCGGCGAGGACCTCCTCGATCCCGGACTCGCGCAGCGCGATGTCGCGGACCTCGTGGACCCGGGCCAGCTCGGCGATGACCGCGGCCGCGTTCGCCGAGCGCGGCAGCCGCAGCCACTGCCGCGGCCCCTCGACCCGCTCGGCCTCGATCCCGTCCAGCCGGATCGGCGGGCCGGGCCGGGCCAGCTCCACGACCAGCAGCCGGTCGGCGGCCACGGTGCGGCGCAGCGCGTCCAGCCCGCCGTCGAACGCGAGCCGCCCGTGGTCGATGATCATGACGCGGCGGCAGAGCCGCTCGATGTCGCCGAGGTCGTGCGTGGTCAGCAGGATCGTGGTGCCGCGCTCGGCGTTGATGCGCGCCAGGAAGTCGCGGACGGTCGCCTTGCTCACCACGTCCAGGCCGATCGTCGGCTCGTCCAGCACGAGCAGCTCCGGGTCGTGCAGCAGCGCGGCGGCGAGGTCGCCGCGCATCCGCTGGCCGAGGCTGAGCTGCCGGACCGGGGTGTCCAGGAACGGCTCCAGCTCCAGCAGCCCGGTCAGCTCGGCGAGCCGGGCCCGGTGCGCCGCCGCCTCCACCCGGTACAGCCGCCGGACGAGGGCCAGGCTGTCGCGCAGCGGCAGGTCCCACCACAGGGTGGTGCGCTGCCCGAACACCACCCCGAGCCGGCGCGCGAGCGAGGTGCGGCGCCGCGACGGGTCCAGCCCGCAGACCCGCAGCCGGCCGGACGACGCGGTGAGGATGCCGGTCAGCATCTTGATCGTGGTGGACTTACCGGCCCCGTTCGGGCCGAGGTACCCGACGAACTCGCCCGGCTCGACGGTGAACGACACGCCGTCCACGGCGCGCACGGTCCGGCGGGTCCGGCGCAGGCCGCCCGCGCGCGCCCGGACGGTGAACGACTTGACGACGTCCGCGGCCTCGATCATCGGCACCGGCATCAGCTCCCTGTCGATCGGTAGTGCCGCAGCCCCGCCCGCCACGCCGCCGCGCCGAGCGCGCACACCAGCACCGCGACCGCCGGCGAGGCGAACCGCGCCGCCGCGGGCAGCCCGAGCGGGTCGGGGCGGTCCAGGACGTACAGCGCGGGCTGCCAGTTGACGAACGCCAGCGGCACGATGAACGTCACGCCGCGCACGAAGTCGCGGGCGAACACGGTCATCGGGTACTGGGTGAGGAACGCGCCGCCGTAGGTCACCGACTTGCTCGCGCCGTGGACGTCGACCACCACGAACTGGACCGCGCCGGTCAGCACCCACAGCCCGCCGAAGATCGCCGCCCCGGACAGCACCATGACCGGGACCATCGCGGTCCGGCCCGGCGTCCACGCGATGTCCGCCGCGCCGACCGCGTACACCAGCACAGTGACCGCCGGGACGAGCTTGCCGAACCGGCGGGGCGAGAACTCCTCCGTCGCGACCTGGACGAGCGGGCTCACCGGCCGCACCAGCATCGCGTCGAGGGTGCCCTGCCGGACGTGGTGCCCGAGCCGCTCGGTGGTGCCGAGCAGGATGTCGGAGATCCCGAACGCCAGCGCGGAGGTGCCGTAGAGGAACAGCACCTCGGCGGCGCCGAACCCGGCGATGCGCGGCGCGTGCGCGAACAGCAGCACGATCGCGGCCACGTCCAGCCCGGTGACGGCCGCGGTGGTGAGGGACAGCAGCACCATCGACACCGGGTACTGCGCCGCCGCGCGGATCCACGTCCAGGCCAGCAGCCCGTACATGCGGACCGCGCCGGCCCCGGCCGGATCAGCCACCGTGCACCACCAGCTTCCGCCGGGCGGCCCGCGTCAGCAGCGCCCCGGCGCCGAGCAGCGCCGCGGCCCAGGCCGCCTGGAACGCCAGCGCGCCGAGCAGCCCGGCGCCGGTGTGCCGGCCGAGGAACACATCCGCCGGCACCTGGATCTGCGCCGACCACGGCAGCGCCCGCGCCACGTCGCCGAGCCGCCCCGGGAAGACGACCAGCGGCAGGATCATGCCGGAGAAGAACAGCGACATCACGAGCGTGACGGCCTGCAGGCCGCGGTCGTCGTGCAGCCAGAACATCCCGAGCGCCACCAGGTAGCGCAGCCCGAAGCCCACCGTCACCGCGAGGACCAGCGCCACCTCGAACGCGGCGAGGTTCGCGGGAGCGGGCGCCCGGAACGGGAACACCAGGGCCCCGGCGACCAGCGGCGGGCCGCCGCGCAGCAGCAGGGAGCCCGCCGCGCGGCCGAGGTCGTCGGCGAGCCACCAGCCCTGCAGGCCGACCGGGCGGTACAGGTCGATCGCCACGTCCCCGTTGCGGATGCGCTCGGTGAGGTCCATCCCGCCGAAGACCTGCACCGGCCCGATCAGCGCCTGGGTGAGGAAGCAGAAGGTGACGGCGTCGGCGGCGTCGTACCCGCCGAGCGAGGGCCGCACGTCCCACAGCGCGAGCAGGACGTAGGCGCGCATGAAGCCGAACAGGGTGTTGGTCAGCGACTCGGTCAGCGAGCCGAGCGGGTACGAGGTGTGCCGGCGGAAGCCGTACCACCACACCCACGGAAGAACCCCCACTTGCCGGAATCCTAGGGCGGCGGGACACCGCTTACCACGTAATCCGCCACAGAACCGGCCCCCGGCGGGGCGCCGGGGGCCGGTTCCGCGCGGGGCGGTCAGTCCTGCGGGATCTCGGGCTTGATGGGGGAGTAGAGCCAGTCGTGGAAGAACGCGCTCAGGTCCTGCCCGGCGATCCGCTGCGCCATGGAGGTGAACTGGGCGGTCCGGGCGTTGCCGTACTTGTGCGTGGCGTACCAGGTGCGCAGCAGGGTGAAGAACGCGTCGTCGCCCATCTTCTCCCGGAGGAACTGCAGCATCATGCCGCCGCCGTTGTAGACGCGGTCGTTGAACATGGTGTCGCGCTGCGGGTCGGCCGTCAGCACCGACCAGAACGGCCGGCCCTCGCGGTCGGGGAACGGGCGCGCGGCGTAGGTGGCGCGGGCCGCGTCGTGGACGCTCCGCCCGCCCTTCAGCTCGGTGTAGTACCAGGCGGCCCAGGTCGCGAAGCTCTCGTTGAGCCAGACGTCCTTCCACTGCGCCGGCGACACCGCGTCGCCGAACCACTGGTGCGCCAGCTCGTGCGCGATCGTCCCGGTGCTGCGCACCGCCGAGTAGACGGGCTTGCTCTGGGTCTCCAGCGAGAACCCGAGCGGCTGCCCCTCGAAGCGGGCGTCGTCGGCGATCGCGCCGGTGCCGCCGAACGGGTAGCGGCCGAACGCCTTCGACCACAGGTCGGTGACCTCGCCGGTGGTGCCGTAGAAGAAGTCGACCGCGTCCGGCTGGTTCTGCAGCAGGACGGGGTCGACGGCCGTGTAGTTGGGCACGCCGCCCGGCGTGCGGCCCTGCTTCACGACCCACTTGCCGATGTCGATCGTGGTGAGGTAGCTCGCCATCGGGCTGTCCTCGCGCCAGCGGAACACCTCGGCCCGGGTCTTGCCGGGGCGCCGGCTGAACGTGGCGGCGGCGCCGCGGTGCCCGGTCAGGCGCCCGTTGGCGACGGCCGTCAGCCCCTCCGGCACCCGGATCGTGTAGTCGTAGGTCGCCTTGTCGCTCGGATGGTCGTTGACCGGGAACCAGGTGCGGGCGCCGTTCGGCTCGCCGCCGACGAACGCGCCGTCGGGGGTGTGCAGGAACCCGTACGGGGAGCCGAACACGATGGGGGAGCCGACGATGGTCTGCGGGACGCCGCCGTACTTGACGACCGTCCGGAACACCGACCCCCGCCGCAGGCCGTGCCGCGGCGTGATGATCAGCTCCTGGCCCTGCCGCCGGTAGTGCGCCCGCTGCCCGCCGACCCAGATCCGCTCCACGTCCATCCCGGACAGGTCCAGGTCGAACCGCGACAGGTTCTGGGTGGCCCGCGCGGTGATCGTGACGGTCCCGTCGAGCTGGTCGTGGTCGGGGTCGTAGCTCAGGTCCAGCGAGTAGTGCCGGACGTCGTAGCCGCCGTTGCCCTCCAGCGGGAAGTAGGGGTCGCCGACTCCGGGGGCGCCGGGGGTGAAGCGCCCGTGGTGGCGGCCGGCGGCGTCCGCGGCGGCCGCGGGGGCCAGCGCGACGACGCTCACGGCGGCGACGGCGATCGGCAGCATCCGGCCGGGGATCGCCCGGGACCGGATGGACCGGGGGTGACGCGCCATCAGGGATCCTCTCCGAGAGTGATCGACTAGCGCGCTCACGATGCGCCGATTATCGGCCGTTGTCGAGGTGCCTTGCCGCATGTGGCCGGATGGGCGGGGCGGCCGGGGGCGGACCGGAGGGGCCCGCGCGGGCCCCTGGACACCGGAAGGCCCCCGCGGGTGTAGGGACGCGGGGGCCTTCGGGGCCTAGGGGGGTGGATCGGGAAGGACGGGCCGGCCGTGCCGGGGGCGCGGCCGGCCCGGGCGGATCAGTGGAACTGGCCCTCTTCCGTGGAGCCCTTCAGCGCCGTGGTGGACGAGTCGGGCGCGATGGCGGTGCTGACCATGTCGAAGTAGCCGGTGCCGGCCTCGCGCTGGTGCTTGACCGCGGTGAAGCCCTTCTCGGCCGCCGCGAACTCGCGCTCCTGCAGCTCGACGTAGGCGGTCATGCCCTCGCGGGCGTAGCCGTGGGCCAGGTCGAACATGCCGTAGTTGAGCGCGTGGAAGCCGGCCAGCGTGATGAACTGGAACTTGAAGCCCATGTGGCCGAGCTCGCGCTGGAACTTGGCGATGGTCGCGTCGTCCAGGTGCGCCTTCCAGTTGAAGGACGGCGAGCAGTTGTAGGCGAGCATCTGGTCGGGGTACTCGGCCTTGACCGCCTCGGCGAACTTGCGGGCCTGCTCCAGGTCCGGGGTGCCGGTCTCCATCCAGATGAGGTCGGAGTACGGCGCGTAGGCCTTGGCGCGGGCGATGCAGGGCTCGATGCCGTTGCGGACCCGGTAGAAGCCCTCGGCGGTGCGCTCGCCGG
This sequence comes from Actinomadura sp. NAK00032, assembly GCF_013364275.1. Classification (NCBI taxonomy): domain Bacteria; kingdom Bacillati; phylum Actinomycetota; class Actinomycetes; order Streptosporangiales; family Thermomonosporaceae; genus Actinomadura; species Actinomadura sp. NAK00032. The sequence continues at coordinate 4,299,776 of NZ_CP054932.1, forward strand.
TGGTGAACTCGCGGTCGCGCTCGTCCACGTCCGTCGTGATCAGGGTCGCGGCCTCGGCGTCGGTCCGCGCGATGATCAGGGACGGCACGCCCGAGATGTCCGCCGCGAGGCGGGCGGTGTTGAGCGTCTTGATGTGCTGCGAGGTCGGGATGAGGACCTTGCCGCCGAGGTGGCCGCACTTCTTCTCGGAGGCCAGCTGGTCCTCCCAGTGCACGCCCGCGGCGCCCGCGGCGATCATGCCCTTCATCAGCTCGAAGGCGTTCAGCACGCCGCCGAAGCCGGCCTCGGCGTCGGCCACGATCGGGGCGAGGAAGTGCGTGTCGCCCTCGCCCTCGGCCCACTGCACCTGGTCGGCGCGCAGCAGCGCGTTGTTGATGCGGCGGACCACGGCCGGGACCGAGTTCGCCGGGTAGATGCTCTGGTCCGGGTAGGTCTGGCCCGCCAGGTTGGCGTCCGCCGCGACCTGCCAGCCGGACAGGTAGATGGCCTTGAGGCCGGCCTTGACCTGCTGGACGGCCTGCAGCCCGGTCAGCGCGCCGAGGGAGTGGACGTAGTCCTCCTCGTGCAGGAGCTTCCAGAGCCGCTCGGCGCCGAGGCGCGCGAGGGTGTGCTCCTCCTGGACCGAACCGCGGATCCGCACGACGTCCTCGGCCGTGTAGGTCCGCTCGACGCCCTTCCAGCGGGGGTCGGTCTCCCACTGTCGCTGCAGCTCCTCGGCTGCGCCCTTGAGGCGACTGTCGCTCATGATGTGCCCTTCCGTGTCGTCCCCTGGGTGCTTGCAACGACTATGCCCCGGTCGCAACCCCTTAATGAACTGGCGAGTAACGAAAGAACTGCGAAATTTCCGCTACGATGAAGCCGTGACGACCTTGCGACAAGAAGAACCCCTCAACTTGACGAGCGACGTAGACCTCGTCACCTTCGGGCAGCGGCTCCGGCACCTGCGGCGCGGCCGCGGGCTGACGCTCGCGGAGCTCGGCGAGCGGGTCGGCCGCGCCCCGTCCCAGCTGTCGCTGCTGGAGAACGGGCGGCGCGAGCCGAAGCTGTCGCTGCTGCAGGCGCTGGCCGCCGCGCTGGAGTGCCCGGTGGAGGAGCTGCTGCGCCGGCAGCCGCCGAGCCGCCGCGCCCAGCTGGAGATCCAGCTGGAGGAGGCCCAGCGCGACCCGCTGTACCGGACGCTCGGGCTGTCGCACCTCAAGGTCGGCAAGCGGATGCCGAACGAGGTGATCGAGCACATCCTCGCGCTGTACGGGGAGCTGCGGCGCAGCCGCACCAAGCCCACCGCGAGCCCCGAGGAGGCGCGCAAGGCCAACGCCGAGCTGCGCCGCCAGATGCACGAGCGCGGCAACCACTTCCCGGAGATCGAGCGGGTCGCCGCGCAGACCCTCGACGCGGTCGGGTACCGGCGCGGCGCCGTCTCGCAGGGCCTGCTGATGACGCTGGTCGGCCACTTCGGCTTCAGCCTCCAGTACGTGCAGGACCTGCCGCGCTCCGTCCGGTCCGTCACCGACCTGCGCAACCGGCGGATCTACCTGGAGCGCGAGCAGCTCGGCATGCACACGCCGCGGACGATCCTGCTGCAGACCCTCGGGCACATCGCGCTCGACCACGACCAGCCGCGCGACTTCGCCGACTTCCTCCGCCAGCGCGTCGAGGCCAACTACTTCGGCGCGGCGATCATGATGCCCGAGCGCAGCGTCGTCCCCTTCCTCCAGGAGGCGAAGGCGGCCCGGGAGCTGTCGGTGGAGGACCTGGCGGACGTCTTCTCCGTCTCCTACGAGATGGCCGCGCACCGCTTCACCAACGTCGCGACCCACCATCTCGGGCTGCAGCTGCACTTCACCAAGAACGACGAGAACGGCACCATCTACAAGGCCTACGCCAACGACGGCCTTGCGTTCCCGCAGGACGAGGACGGCGCGATCGAGGGCCAGCGGATGTGCCGCGAGTGGGCCGGCCGGCACGTGTTCGGCGCCGCGGACCGCTTCTCCGTCTACTACCAGTACACCGACACCCCCAACGGGACGTACTGGTGCCTGTCGCACATCGACCCGAGCCACGAGCGCGACTTCGCGATCACGCTGGGCGTCCGGTTCGAGGACTCGCGCTGGTTCCGCGGCCGGGAGACGACCCGGCGGGTCAAGTCGGCCTGCCCGGACGGCGACTGCTGCCAGCGGCCCCCGAAGGAGCTGTCGGACCGCTGGGAGGGCATGGCCTGGCCGTCGGCGCGCGCGCACTCGCACGTCCTGTCCGTCCTGCCGCCCGGCGCCTTCCCCGGCGTGGACGACGCCGACGTGTACGAGTTCCTCGACAAGCACGCCGCCGAATGACGGGTGTGTTGCGCCCGCGTCAACTCTGCGGGTCGGTTCCTTCCCTCCCGTCCCGCCGGTGAATGATCTGGGAGGATTTGGCGTTCCCTGTTAGTGAGGGGGCGTTCCGTCCGGGACGGCCAGAGGGGAGGGGGAGCGCGTGCTGCCCGAGGTCGCGTCGTGGTTGGCCCGCCGCACCGGCACGGCGGGGGACTGGCCGCCGCGCCTCCTGCTCGACGCCAAGGGCGACACCGCGATCAGCGTCGTGCTGCCCGCGCGCGACGAGGAGGCCACGGTCGGCGCGATCGTCGCGGCCGTCCGGACCGACCTGGTCGAGCGGATCCCGCTGGTGGACGAGATCGTCGTGGTCGACTCCCGCTCCACCGACCGGACCGCCGCCGTCGCCGCGGCGGCGGGCGCCCGGGTGGTCGCGCAGGACGCCGTCCTGCCCGGCCTCGGCCGCATGTCCGGCAAGGGCGAGGCGCTGTGGAAGTCGCTGTACGCCACGTCCGGCGACCTGCTGGTGTTCGTCGACGCCGACCTGCGCGAGTTCACCTCGTCCTACGTCACCGGGCTGCTCGGCCCGCTGCTGACCGATCCGGCGGTCGGCTACGTGAAGGGCTGCTACGACCGCCCGCTGGTGGACGGCGAGCGGCGCGTCGAGGGCGGCGGCGGCCGGGTCACCGAGCTGGTCGCCCGCCCCCTGATCAACATGCACTGGCCGCTGCTCGCCGGCGTCATGCAGCCGCTCGGCGGCGAGTACGCGGGCCGGCGCGCGCTGCTGGAGCGGCTGCCGTTCGTCACCGGCTACGGCGTGGAGCTCGGCCTGCTGCTGGACGTCTACCAGCACGCCGGGCTGGACGCGATCGCGCAGGTCGACCTCGGCCGCCGGGTGCACGCCCACCAGTCCACCGAGGCGCTCGGCGCGATGTCCGGGCAGATCATGCAGGCGGCCTGGTCGCGGCTGGAGCGGCACGGCCGGATGATCCCGCTGGAGGCGCCCTCCACCGCGCTCACCCGCTTCCACCGCGGCGCGGACGGCCACGACGCCCGCACCATCGACGTCGCCGTGGGGGAGCGCCCGCCGATGATCGAGGTGCCCGGCTACGCCGCCGCCCGCTCCTTCTCGCCGGGCACCCGGTAGGCCTGTGACTCCGGCCACGGTGTTACCCGCGGTAACGGCCGGTGGTGCTACCGTTGGTAACAGCGATATTGGAGAAAGGGTCGAATTAACATGACGAGCGCGGAGCAGGCGCCGTTCTCGCTGGAGCCCAGCGAGGACGTTCGCGAGGTCAGGGACTGGGTGCACGAGTTCGCCAGGGACGTCATCCGCCCGGCGGCGCAGGAGTGGGACGAGCGCGAGGAGACGCCCTGGCCGCTGATCCAGGAGGCGTCCAAGGTCGGGATCTACTCCCTCGACTTCTTCGCCACCCAGTGGCTGGAGCCGACGGGCCTCGGCATCCCGGTGGCGTTCGAGGAGCTGTTCTGGGGCGACGCGGGCATCGCGCTGTCGATCGTGGGGACCGGCCTCGCCGCCGCGTCCGTCGCCGCCGTCGGCACCCCCGAGCAGACCGCCGAGTGGGTGCCGCAGATGTTCGGCAGCGCCGACGACGTCAAGCTCGGCGCGTTCTGCGCCTCCGAGCCCGACGCCGGCAGCGACGTCGGCTCGATCCGCACCCGCGCCGTCTTCGACGAGGCCAAGGACGAGTGGGTGCTGAACGGCACCAAGACCTGGGCGACCAACGGCGGCATCGCCGACGTCCACGTCGTCGTGGCGTCGGTGTACCCCGAGTTGGGCAGCCGCGGCCAGGCCAGCTTCATCATCCCGCCGAACACCCCCGGCCTGAAGCAGGGCCAGAAATTCAAGAAGCACGGCATCCGCGCCTCCCACACCGCCGAGGTCATCCTGGACGGCGTGCGCGTCCCCGCGCACCTGATCGTCGGCGGCAAGGAGAAGTTCGACGAGCGCATCGCGCGCACCCGCGAGGGCAAGAGCTCCAAGGGCCAGGCCGCGCTGAAGACGTTCGAGACGACCCGCCCGTCCGTCGGCGCGATGGCGCTCGGCGTCGGCCGCGCCGCCTACGACTACGCCCTGCAGTACGCGCGCGAGCGCGAGCAGTTCGGCCGCAAGATCGGCGACTTCCAGGCCGTCGCCTTCAAGCTCGCCGACATGAAGACCCGCCTGGACGCCGCGCGCCTCATGGTCTGGCGCGCCGCCTGGATGGCGCGCACCGGCAAGGACTTCGCGAACGCCGAGGGCTCGATGGCCAAGCTGATGGCCAGCGAGATGGCGGTCCACGTCACCGAGGAGGCCATCCAGATCCTCGGCGGCAACGGCTACACCCGCGAGTACCCGGTCGAGCGCATGCACCGCGACTCCAAGATCTTCACCATCTTCGAGGGCACCTCGGAGATCCAGCGCCTGGTCATCGGCCGCACCGTCACCGGCCTCCCGGTCCGCTAGTGGCCGGCCCGCGCGCCCGGCGGGCGTCCCGGCCCCGCCGGGACGCCGCCGGGCGGGGGCGCGTTGTCATCCGGTGACACCGGTGTTGTCACCGGGTAACACCCCCGATAGCGTGCCTTCCATGACGACTGCGGCGGGCAAGCCGGGAGCGCGGCGCGACCCCGGCCGCCGCCGCGCCCTGCTGGAGGCCGCAGACCGGGTCATCCAGCGGGAGGGGCCGGAGGCGTCCATGGCCGCGATCGCCGCCGAGGCGGGGATCAGCAAGCCGATCCTCTACCGCCACTTCGGCGACAAGAGCGGCCTCTACCAGGCCCTCGCCGAGCGGCACACGCGCAAGCTGATCGAGGGCATCCGGGACGAGTTCTCCCGCGACGAGCCGGTCCGCGACCGGACCCGCTCCACCATCGACACCTACCTGGCCACCATCTCCAAGAACCTCAACCTGTACCGGTTCCTGATGCACCGGGCGAGCGCCGAGGACACCGCCACGCACAGCGCGATGAGCACAATGATCCGCGACGTGAGCCGGGAGCTGGCCGAGGTGATGATCGCCGAGGGCGAGATGGCGGACCGCACCCGCGCCTACGTGTGGGGCCACGCGATCGTCGGCATGGTGCAGACCGCCGGCGACTGGTGGCTCGACCACGCCGCGGAGGTGCCGCGCGAGGCCGTCGTGGACGGGCTCGTCGACCTGGTCCTCGGCGGGCTGCCCGCCGCCGCGTCCGGCGCCCGCGCGCACGGCGCCCCCATGGACGTGCCCGGCATGGACGCGCCCGGCCTGGACGTGCCCGGCGGCCCGGCCGTCCGCTGAGGAGACGGCCGGGCCGCGGGCCCGCGCGGCTACCGGAGGAGCGTCCAGCCGCCGCGCGGCAGTCCGGGCTCCCCGCCGGTGCCCGGACGCGTCGCCCGGAACAGCTCGCCCCGGTGGGTCACCAGGGCGCCGGGCTCGTAGGAGGCGCCGCTCCGCCAGCCGGGGACGCCGGCCTGCGAGATGCGGCTGGTGCGGCCGTCGGCGCTGCGGGTGCGGGTGAGCGCGTACTCGCCGACCCGCACGGGGCCGGTGTAGGGCCGCCAGCGCACGCCGTCCGTCGAGTACTCGACGGCCATGCCCGGGTCGCGGACGTTCGCCGCGAGCGTCCCGCCTGACACCTTGGCGCCGGGCGGCGGGACGCGGTAGTTGACGCCCGTGCCGTCCAGCCCGACCGGCTGGTAGAAGGACAGGAGCGGGAACGTCTTCTGGCCGAGGGTGTTGGTGAAGACGTTCCAGGCCGCCTCCATCTCGGCCGGGGCGGGGGTGTCGCGGTTCCAGGCCCGCTCGGCGGCGCCGAGGAGCTTGGGGAACGCCTGGTACTCGCGGATCTCCGGCGTCTTGCCGTTCTCACCCCACAGCTGCGCCTCCAGGCCGAGGATGTTCTCGCGGCCTTCGGGCGTCAGCTTCGTCCAGGACGGGTTCGGCGTCACTGGGTTGCCCCAGCGGTCCTCGGTCGCGTTCGCGTACACGTTGAACGGCTGGTAGGCGAACGTCGACTTCTCGTCCACGTAGGCGGCCCAGTAGTAGCCGGGCTCGTCCGGGTCCTTGTTGTAGGCGAGGTCCATGTAGAGGTTGGTCGCGTGGGCGAGGATCACCGGGGTGCCCTCGTTGGCGAACCGGTACGCCCAGTCCTCCCGGCCCCAGCCCCAGACGTTCTGCCACGGCAGCGGGCTGAAGCCCTTGAGGCGGAACGCGCGGGTCGGGTCGGTGATGTCCTCCCACCCGGCGGTGTGCGGCGCGTACTTGTGCGCGATGCCGTTCCAGCGGGTGAAGAACAGCTCCTTGAGCTCCTCACCGGACTTTCCGGCGGTCGCCGGGTCGCTCGCGCACGCCGGCGATCCGGACCACCAGCCCTCGGGCGGGCCGGGCGGCTCGTCGCCGCCGAGGTTGATCCGGTTCAGCGGCACGCCCGCGCTCCGGTACATCTTCGACACCTCGGACACGACCTTGTCCAGGAACGCGTACGTGCTGCTCAGGCACGGGTTGGCGAGGTTGTCGTCGTAGTACTGGACGCTGACGTGCCGGCTCGTGTCGCCCGGGTCGAGCAGCCGGTAGGTGGCGTCGTGCGTCCGCTGGTAGCGGCGCTCCATCGACTGGACGGCGGCGCGGGCGTGCGCCGGGAAGTTCAGCTCGGGGACGACCTCGATGTGCCGCTCGGCCGCGTACCGCAGGATCTCCTCGAAGTCCCGCACGGAGTAGAAGCCGCCGCCCTTGCCGACGAAGTTGGCGGTGCTCTGCTCGTAGCCCTGGTGGGCGGGCCGGACGCCGAGGTTGGCCTCGGTCTCGCCGCGCGCCTTCCCGGTGATCCCGTCGCCGGGGCCGAGGTCGCCGGCCGACCCCATGCCCTGGTGCAGCGCGCCCGTCTCCGCCAGGTCGAACTCCCGCCTGGAGCCGAAGCCGGTCAGCTCGGGCAGCCCCGGGATCTCCAGCCGCCAGCCCTCGTCGTTGGTCAGCCCGAGGTGCAGCCGGTTGAGCTTGGTGAAGCTCATCAGGTCGAGGAACTTCTGGACGGTCGCCTTGGTCTCGAAGTGGCGCCCCACGTCGAGTTGCAGGCCCCGGTAGCCGAACAGCGGCGCGTCGGCGATCCGGGCGCGCGGGACGTCCACGGTGGCCGGTCGGTGGCCGCCCGCCGCCGCCTCGTAGTCGGCCGCGGGGACGAGCTGCCGCAGCGTCTGGATGCCGTACAGCACCCCGGCCCGGTCGGTGCCGACGATCCGGACGCCGTGCCGGGTCGTGGTGAGCGTGTAGCCCTCGGGGTCGGGCGCGCCGTCGTCGTCGACGTCGAGCCGGGGGTCCACGCGCAGCGAGACGGGCGCGCCGCGTCCCCGCGCGACGTCGCGCAGCGCGGAGCGCAGGTAGCCGGCCTCGCCGCGCAGGGAGCGCGGCGCCGAGACGTGCGAGAGGCCGCCGACCGCGACCGTCCCGCCCGACTCCGCCGCCGACAGCGGCTGCGGGACGAGGCTCTGCCGCAGCGTGAGGTCGGTCTTCGGGGAGGTGTTCGCCGCGTAGCGGGTCGCCGCCGTCTCGACCGGCCGGTGGTCGCCGGAGAACGCGGTGGTCTGCTTCGGGTCGGCCGGGTCGAGCAGGTTGCGCGCGGGCACCCACGCGGGCCGGCCGCCGCCGAACCGGATCGTCCATCCGGCGGGCCCGTCGGACTTGTGCACCGCCCACAGCTCGAAATTGATGTCGATCTCGCGCCGCTCGCCGGGCGCGACGGGCGCGAACCCGGCGGCCGGCTCGAGCGTGTAGAAGTCGCCGCTCCGCGCCGCGTCCGCGCGGGCCACGGCGAGGCCCTGGCCGGCGAGCTGCGCGCGGGCGGTGTCGCCCGCCGCGCCGTCGAGCACGGCGGCGGGACGGCGGACGGCGTTGAAGTACATCGCCCAGCCGTCCGCGCCCAACGCGCAGCGGTCGTCGCCGTTGGCGATCGTGAGCCGCGCGAGGTGGTACTGCGCGTCGGCCACGGTGTGGTCGACCGGCTGATAGGTGATCAGGAGGTCGCGCGCCGCCGGGCGGCAGGCCGCCGACGCCGGGCCGGGCGCGGCGGGCGCCGCGAGCGCGGCGGTGAGCGCGGCGGCCGACAGCCCGGCCGCGTATCGATGTCTCGGGTTCATGCTGCGAATACCGTTCTCCACGGGACGGTGGGGGGAACCGGCAGGGGCCGGGTCGGCGCGCCAATGGATAGGAAAGTAACCTAAAAGATTGATGCGCCCCGGCGCCTGATCCGGTCACCGGCGTAGCCGCAGGCCGCGCCGTCCGGCCGCCTCCGGCCAGCGCGTGGAACTTGACGGGCGCGCGACGGCCCGCGACGGCGCCCCGGAGGCGCCGCCGCGGGCCGCGTGCCCGGGGACGGCCGGTCAGGTCGTCCCGGTGAGGTCGAGCTCCTTGACCTTCGGGTCGCCCTCGTCGGCGAAGTAGTCGTGCGCGCGGGTCGCGTCCGCGCCGTCCGCCAGCTTGGCCGCCCGGCACACCAGCGTGCCGACCGCCGCGACCGCGACGTTGACGACGAGCGCCAGCACGCCGGCGTAGATCGTCGTGTTGGTGTCCAGGCCGAGGTCGCTGAGCGGGTAGGCCGAACCGCCGAAGTGCTCCTTGCCCTTCGCCGGGTTCGGGATCTGGTACAGCATCCACAGCCCGGCGAGCATGCCGCCGGCCCAGCCCGCGATCAGCGCGCCGCGGTGGAACCAGCGGGTCATCAGCCCGAGCCCGACCGACGGCAGCGTCTGCAGGATGATCACGCCGCCGATGAGCTGCAGGTCGATGGAGAACTGCGGGTCCAGCGCGAGGATGCACGCCACCGCGCCGGCCTTGACCAGCAGCGAGACCACCTTGCTGACCGTGGCCTCCTGCTTCGGGGTGGCGTCCCGCCGGATGTACTCCTTGTAGATGTTGCGGGTGAACAGGTTCGCCGCGGCGATCGACATGATCGCCGCCGGGACCAGCGCGCCGATGCCGACGGCGGCGAACGCCACCCCGGCGAACCAGTCCGGGAACATGTGGTCGAACAGCACCGGGACGGCGGTGTTGCCGTCCGGCTTGCCGTCGGTGGTGATCGGCTTCACGTCCGCCGCGATCGCCATGTAGCCGAGCAGCGCGATCAGGCCCAGCACGAAGCTGTAGGCGGGCAGCGCGGCCATGTTCCGCTTGATCACGTTGCGGTTCCGGCTCGCCAGCACGCCCGTCACGCTGTGCGGGTAGAGGAACAGCGCCATCGCCGACCCGAGCGCGAGCATCGCGTAGTTCAGCTGGCCGCTGCCGGCGATCGTGATGCCGTCGCCGGGCGCGGGCGTCGCGTCGAACTTGGCCTTCGCCGAGTCGAAGATGTCGCCCCAGCCGCCGAGCTTCGCCGGGATGTACAGCACCGCGACGATGATGACCAGGTAGATCAGCACGTCCTTGACGAACGCGATGAGCGCGGGCGCCCGCAGCCCGGACTGGTAGGTGTAGGCCGCGAGGATCACGAACGCGATGATGAGCGGCCAGTGGCCGTTCACGCCCATGGCCTTCAGCACGGCCTCGATGCCGACGAGCTGCAGCGCGATGTAGGGCATCGTGGCGACGATCCCGGTGACCGCCACCAGCAGCGCCAGCGTCGGCGAGCCGGACCGGGCCCGGACGAAGTCGGCCGGGGTCACGAAGCCGTGCACGTGCGACACCGACCAGAGCCGGATCAGGAACAGGAACACCAGCGGGTAGACGATGATCGTGTACGGGACCGCGAAGAAGCCCGCGGCGCCCGCGCCGAACACCAGGGCGGGGACGGCGACGAAGGTGTAGGCGGTGTAGAGGTCGCCGCCGATCAGGAACCAGGTGATCCAGCTGCCGAAGCTGCGGCCGCCGAGGCCCCACTCGTCCAGGCTGTGCATGCTGTCCGGCCGCCGCCACCGGGCGGCGACGAAGCCCATCCCGCTGACCAGCAGGAAGAGCACGGTGAAGACGACGATCTCGGTGATGTGGTCGCTCGCCATCGGTCAGCCCCGCTTCCTGGTCAGCCGGTAGACGACGACCGTGCAGGCCACGCCGAGCGGGATGAAGGCGAGCTGGATCCAGTAGAAGGCGGGGAAGCCGGCGAGCCGCGGGGAGTCGCTGTTGAACAGGAACGTCAGCAGCGGGACCACGACCGGGACCACCAGCAGCCAGTTCCAGGCGCTGCGGTCCGAGCGGGTCTGCGGTGGCGGGGTCGCCGAGGCCGGTTCCTCGGGGGTGTCGGGAGTCAAGGGGGAGTCCTCCTCGTCGTGCGTCGCGGGAGCGGCCGTCCGGATCGCGGAGGGCCGTCCCGGTGGAGCAGCCGGGCGAGAGTACACATCCGACGATCACGGTGTGATATCGGTCACGGCACGACTTGGATGGATCGTTCCAGTACGCGGGAGGGCAGGTCAGGACATGTCCGACCCGATGTCAGGGGGTGGTCAGACGGTCCGGTCCGACCCGGCCGCCGACAGCGTCTTGATCAGCGGCATGCCGAGCACACCCTCGGAGAAGTCCACCGTCCGCTCCATGTCGCTCCACACCAGCGCCAGGCGGTCGACCCTGCGCAGCTCGAACTCGGTGTTCTTCCTGGTCACGACGCCGCTCTGGAGGTAAGCGAGCCCTTGCGGCCGGGGTCCGTGGTAACCTCGCCGCATGCGAACCGCAGCCGCCCGGTGGTGGTGGCGCCGCTGAGGCGGCGCCGGTTCCTGCATGCTCAGACCAGGCGACCGCCCTCACCGGCGGTCGTTTTTTCGTGGGCGCCGTCCGGTGGGGGCCCGACATGAGGGGCCACCGCGGTGGAGACCGTCTCACAGCAGCCGCTGACCAGCGAGTTCGTCACGGCCGGGGGCGTACGGGTGACCCGTACCGCCGTCCCGGTCGACTCCGAGCGCAAGTCCGATGTGCTGAACGCCCTCGTCCGCGCCGTGGGGGAGCGGCGCGGCGGCGTGCTCAGCTCCGGCATGGAGTACCCGGGCCGCTACAGCCGCTGGCACATGGCCTACGCCGACCCCTGCCTGGAGATCGTCGCGCGCGGGCGGGCGGTCGCCGTGCGCGCCCTCAACGAGCGCGGGCGGATCGTCCTGCCCGCCGTGGCCGCCGTCCTGCGCGGCACCGGCGAGGTCCGCGCGGACGGGGCGGACCTGTTCGAGGTCTTCGTCCCGCCCGGCGAGGAGTTCTTCCCCGAGGAGGAGCGCAGCCGCCAGCCGACCGTCTTCACCGCCCTGCGCGCCGTCGTCGGCCTGTTCGGCTGCGCCGACCCGCACCTCGGGCTGTACGGCGCGTTCGGCTACGACCTGTCGCTGCAGTTCGAGCCGCTGCGCACCCGGCTGGAGCGGCCGGACGACCAGCGCGACCTCGTCCTGCACCTGGCCGACGAGATGGTCGTCGTGGACCGCAAGCGCGAGACCTCGCACCGGATCTCCTACGAGTTCGAGGTCGGCGGCGAGAGCACGGCGGGGCTGGCGCGGGCCACCGAGCCGACGCCCGTCCGGCCGCGCGCCGCGGAGCTGCCGGCGCAGCCCGTCCCCGGCGTGTACGCGCGGATGGTGCGGGAGGCCAAGGAGAAGTTCGTCCGCGGCGACCTGTTCGAGGTGACGCCGGGCCATGCGATGTACGCTCGGTGCGACGCGCCCGCCGCGTTCTTCGAGCGGCTGCGCGAGACCAACCCGGCCCCGTACGAGTTCCTGTTCAACCTGGGCGACGGCGAGTACCTGGTCGGCGCGTCGCCGGAGATGTTCGTCCGGGTGTCGGGCGACCGCGTCGAGACCTGCCCGATCGCCGGGACGATCAAGCGCGGCGGCGACGCGCTGGAGGACGCCGAGCAGATCCGCGCGATCCTGGCGTCGGCGAAGGACGAGTCCGAGCTGACCATGTGCACCGACGTCGACCGCAACGACAAGTCGCGGGTCTGCGTGCCCGGCAGCGTCCGCGTCCTCGGCCGCCGGCAGATCGAGATGTACTCCCGGCTGATCCACACCGTCGACCACATCGAGGGCCGGCTGCGGCCCGGCTTCGACGCGCTGGACGCGTTCCTCACCCACATGTGGGCGGTCACCGTCACCGGCGCGCCGAAGGCGTGGGCGATGCAGTTCATCGAGGACCACGAGGAGTCGCCGCGCCGCTGGTACGGCGGCGCGGTCGGCTGCGTCGGCTTCGACGGGTCGATGAACACGGGCCTGACCCTGCGGACCGCGCAGATTCGCGACGGCGTCGCCACCGTCCGCGCGGGGGCGACGCTGCTGTACGACTCGGACCCCGACGAGGAGGAGCGCGAGACCCACCTCAAGGCCAGCGCGCTGCTCGGCGCGCTCGCCGCGGTCGAGGACGGCGCCGAGGACGGCGCGCCGGAGGAGGCGCCGCTCGCGGCCCTGCCCGGGGACGGGCTCACGGTGCTGCTCGTCGACCACGAGGACTCGTTCGTCAACACGCTCGCCGACTACTTCCGCCAGCAGGGCGCGGGCGTGGTCACGCTGCGGCACGGGTTCCCGCCGCGGATGCTGGACGAGTACGCCCCCGACCTCGTCGTGCTGTCGCCCGGCCCCGGCCGCCCGGAGGACTTCGGCACCCGCGCGCTGCTGGACGCCCTGGCCGAGCGGGAGCTGCCGGTCTTCGGCGTCTGCCTCGGCCTCCAGGCCATGGTGGAGCACGCGGGCGGGGAGCTGGCGCTGCTGCCCGAGCCGTCCCACGGCAAGCCCGGCCAGGTGAAGGTCACCGGCGGCGGGCTGTTCGAGGGGCTGCCGGACGAGTTCACCGCCGCCCGCTACCACTCGCTGCACGCGACGCCCGACCGGGTGAAGGGGTTCCAGGTGACGGCGCTGACCGGGGACGTGGTGATGGCGATCGAGGACGCGCCGCGGCGGCGCTGGGCGGTCCAGTTCCACCCGGAGTCGATCCTCACCGCGGCGGGCGGAGCCGGGCACCGGATCGTCGCCAACGTGCTCCGGCTCAGCCGTCCCGACGACTGAGGGGCGCCATCCTCTTCCCCGTACAAAACGGAAAATTCGGTCATCCGAAACGGGATTGCCGTTTCTTGGCGTTCTCTCGGGGGACGCCGGAAGCCATGATGACAATCCTGTGGCTCATCGCGGTGATCCTGGTGATCGCCGGCATCTATGTGATCCTCGCCCGCCGCGACCTCCTGTGGGGCATCGTCCTCATCGTGGTCGGGCTCCTCGTCGGCCCCGGCGGCGTGAGCATCTTCACCTGACCGAAAAACCGCACGGCCCGCCCGGAAACCTGACGTCAGGTGTCAGGTTCGCCTGCCAGCATCGTCTCCATGAGCCGTGCACTGACAGGAAAGACCGCACTGGTCGCGGGCGGGACGCGCGGCGCGGGCCGGGGCATCGCCACCGAGCTCGGCGCCGCGGGCGCGACCGTCTACGTGACGGGGCGGACGACCCGCTCCGGGCGGTCGGAGATGGACCGCCCCGAGACCATCGAGGAGACCGCGCAACGGGTGACGGACGCGGGCGGCGAGGGCATCGCCGTCCGCGTCGACCACCTCGACCCGGCGCAGGTCGCCGCGCTCGTGCGCCGCATCGACGCCGAGCGGGGCCGGCTGGACGTCCTGGTCAACGACATCTGGGGGTCGGACCACCTCTTCCAGTTCGGCAAGCGGATGTGGGAGCAGTCCCTGGAGGACGGCCTGCGGATGTTCCGGCTGGCGATCGACACCCACGCCGTCACCAGCCACCACGCCCTCCCGCTGCTGATCCGCGAGCCGGGCGGGCTGGTCGTCGAGGTGACCGACGGCACCGCCGAGTACAACGCGAAGTACCGCCGGGAGTGCGGCTACTTCTACGACATCGCCAAGTCCGCCGTGCTGCGGATGGCCCTCGCCCAGGCCGAGGAGATCGCGCCGTACGGGGCGGCGGCCGTCGCGCTCACGCCCGGATGGCTGCGCTCGGAGGCGATGCTGGAGCACTTCGGCGTCACCGAGGAGACCTGGCGCGACGGCGCCGCCAAGAACCCGCACTTCGCCATCGCCGAGTCGCCCGCCCTGGTGGGCCGCGCCGTCGCGGCGCTGGCCGCCGACCCCGACCGGGCCCGCTGGAACGGGCGGTCGCTCACCAGCGGGGGGCTCGCGCGGGTCTACGGCTTCACCGACGCCGACGGCAGCCGCCCCGACGCGTGGCGCTACATCACCGAGGTCGTGGACGCGGGGCGTCCCGCCGACGTCACCGGCTACCGCTGAGCCTCGCCCTCGTCCTCGAACGGCCCCCGGGGACGTCCCCGGGGCTGTTTGAGGAAGATCTGTCCGGTTATGGCGTGAAGAGGAGAAAGGAGGAGCCATGCCGATGACCGACAAGAGCGGCAAGCCCCGGAAGCAGGAGCTTCCCGGCACGCTCCAGCGCTCTCCCCGGGAGGCCCAGGAGACCTTCGCCAAGGCCCACGACTCCGCGGTCGAGACCTACGGGGAGGGGCAGCGGGCGCACCGCACCGCCTACTCCGCGCTCAAGCACAAGTTCGAGAAGCGCGGCGACCACTGGGAGCCGAAGGGCCGCAAGGGGCCGTCGGACCCGCGGGCCAAGAACCCCGACGCCCGCCGCGGCAAGGGCAGGAGCTTCGGCGGCGTGGACGTCGAGGGCAGCACCAAGAAGGAGCTGTACGACCGCGCCGCCGGCCTCGACGTCCAGGGCCGCTCGACGATGAGCAAGGAGCAGCTGGCCGCGGCGATCGCGCGCAAGCAGGACTAGGCGCCGTACAGCCGCGCCAGCCGCGCGGCGCTGGAGGCCATCCGCTCCCGCAGCTCCGGCGGCGCGAGGACCTCGGCCTCCGGGCCGAGCCGCAGCAGCTCCGACGCCGCGATCTCCGCCGACTCGACCGGCAGCGTCGTCACCACCCAGCCCCGCGCGTCGGGCTCGCCGGCCGCCTCCGCCGCGCGGCGGGCCGCGTGCGGCTCCACCGCGTACCGCAGCAGCCGCATCCCGGCGGGGGAGAGCCGCACGGTAGCCTCCTCGCGCAGCATCGAGCGGACGAACTCCACCGCCGCGCCGCGCCAGTGCGCGGCGAGGTCGAACTCCTCGTCCCGCTCGAAGACCGCGCCGTCCCCCCGGACGGCGGTGACGCGGTCGACCCGGTACGTGCGGTACCCGTCGCCGACCCGCGCGACCAGGTACCAGGTGCCGTTCTTCAGGACGAGCGCGTACGGGTCGGCCGTGCGCACGACCTCGGCGCCCCTGCGGCGGTAGCGCAGCTCGACGGTCTCGTCCTGCCACACCGCGCGGGCCAGCTCGCGCAGCAGCGGCGGCGGGCCGGACTCGCCGAACCAGCCGGGCGCGTCCAGCAGGAACCGCCGGCTCGCCCGCGCGGGCGCGTCCCGCAGCGCGGCGGGCAGCGCCGCGAGGACCTTCAGCTCGGCGGCCGCCAGCGCGCCGCCGCGGCCCATGTCCCCGGCCGGACCGGGCAGCCCGGACAGGAACAGCGCCTCGGCCTCCTCGCGGGTGAGGCCGGTCAGCCGCGTCCGGTACCCGCCGACGAGCCGGTACCCGCCGCCGCGCCCCTGGTCGGCGTAGACCGGGACCCCGGCCGCCGACAGGGCCTCAATGTCCCGGTAGACGGTGCGCTCCGACACCTCCAGCTCGCGCGCCAGCTCGCCCGCCGTCATCGCCTCCCGCGACTGCAGGAGGAGCACCGTCGAGATCAGCCGGGCCGCGCGCACGCGCCCATCCTGCCGCACCGCGGACCCCGCCGGCGGCCCGGGACGGCGTTCCTGACAATTTTCCGGCAGGTTCACCGTCTTCGCCTGTCGGACGGGGCGCGGTCGCTGTTAGCTTCGCCGCGTGACTTCCACCGAGACCACCTCCATCGAGGCGTTCATCGACGCCCTGCCGAAGGTCGAGCTGCACGTCCACCTGGTCGGCTCCGCCTCGGTCCCCACCGTCCTCGAACTCGCCCGCCGCCACCCGGACGGGACCGTTCCCGCGGACGAGCGCGAGCTGCGCGCCTTCTACGAGTTCCGCGACTTCCCGCACTTCGCCGAGGTGTACGAGGCGGTGTCCGGCCTCGTGCGCACCCCGGAGGACGTCGGCACGCTCGTCTTCGGCGTCGCCCGCGACCTCGCCGCGCAGAACGTCCGCTACGTCGAGCTGACCGTCACGCCCTACACCCACCAGCGGGCCGGGATGCCGATGCCCGCGGTGACCGAGGCCCTCGACCACGCCGTCCGCGAGGCCCGCGAGAGGCTCGGCGTCCGCGTCGCCTACATCTTCGACATCCCCGGCGAGTTCGGCGCCGACGGCGCCCGCGGCACCCTGGAGCACGCGCTCTCCCACCCGCCGGAGGCGCTCGTCGGGTTCGGGATCGGCGGCATCGAGCAGATGCGCACCCCGCACCGGGACGCGTTCCGCGACGCGTTCGCCGCCGCCCGCAACGCCGGGCTGCGCAGCCTCCCGCACGCCGGCGAGATGACCGGCCCGGAGACGATCTGGGAGGCGATCGAGGGCCTCGGCGCCGAGCGCATCGGCCACGGCACCAGCTGCGTGCGGGACCCGCGCCTCATCGCCCACCTGCGCGAGACGCAGCTGCCGCTGGAGGTGTGCCCCACCTCCAACCTCCGCACGGGCCAGGTCGCCGACCTGGCCGCCCACCCCATGCCGCGGATGCTGGAGGAGGGCCTGTTCGTCACGCTGAACAGCGACGACCCGCCGATGTTCGACACGACCCTGACCGGCGAGTACCGCGTCGCCGCCGAGGTGTTCGGGCTGGGGCCCGCCGACCTGGCGGCGCTGGCCCGCAACGCGGTCGCCGCCTCCTCGCTCGGCGCGGCCGACCGCAAGGCGATCACCGACGACATCGACGCCCTGCTGTGACCGCCGGGCGCTAGCCCCAGGCCATGCGCCGCCACGGGCTGCCGGGGTCCTCGGCGAGGACGCGGTGGCCGGCGAGGGAGCGGTCGTACCACTCGCCGAACTCGCCCTCGTCGAACCGCAGCATCCGGCCGAGGACGTACCCGGCGGAGAACGACCCCCACGACGGGTAGACCTGGTGGGCCCGGTGCCCGGCGGTGAGGACGCGCTTCTCCGCCTCGTCGGCGTCGCAGTACCCGGCGGCCAGGCCCCAGCGGGCCATGTTCACCGCGCGGCCGAAGTCGTAGCCGTACACGCTCTCGACCCGCCCGTCGGGCGGGAGCAGGCCGTCCGCGCGGAACCGCGCCTCGTACCGCAGGACCGTGCCCGCCAGCTCGACGACCTCCCGGACGGTCTCCTCCGCGATGTCGCGCTCGCGGCACCAGGCGGTGATCGCGGCGCGCCACTCCCGCTCCCCGGTGCCCCGGCCGCGCTGGTCGAGCACCATCTGGATCGCCGGGTCGCTGTTGCGGGCGTCGAGCAGCCCGTCCATCTGCTCGCGCCAGCCGTCGGCGTCGGTGACGCCCCAGTCGCGTTCGAGCAGCTCCTTGTCGCCGGGCTGGCCGCGCAGGGCGTTCCAGGCGGTCCCGTTCCCGACGGCCAGGTGCGCGCCGACGGCGAGCGCCGCCGCGAGCCGCCCCCACGGCGCGCTGTCCGGGTCGGTGACGAGGACGTCGTGGTCGCGGTCGGGCCGCCGCTCGGCGTCGGCGAGCAGCGCGGCGACCTGCCGGTGGCCGTCGCCGCCCGGCGGCATCTGCGCGAGCAGTTCGCGCAGGGGCCGCAGCGCGTCCCGGGGCCCGGCGTCCTTGAGGATCAGCCGGGCCGCGTGCACGCCGGCGGCGCCGGACCGCTTCGCGTCGTGCAGCGCCCCGAACGCCGACATCGCGGCCCAGGCCCGCCGCGCCGCCTCGCCGGTCCGCCCCGCGGCCGCGAGGACGTGCGCGGCCTGCGCGTCCAGCCCCGCCCGCACCTCCGCCGGCAGCGACGCGGCGCCCCGGTCCAGCGTGTCGACGACGCGCTGCGCCTTCGCCACGTCGCCCGCCGCGGCGAGGGCCCGCGCGTACCGCGCCCGCACCGCCGCCGCGGCCGGCCAGTCGCCGCGCGCCTCCATCGCCCCGGCGGCCTCCGCGAACGCGGCCGCGGCCTCCCCGGCCCGCCCCTGCCGCTCGAACTTGCGCGCGCGCTCCAGCAGAGCGCCGGGATCCCCCTGAACCATCATCAAACCCTCCGCCCCGAACCGTACCGGTCCCGGCCGTCGCGGAGGGGCCGTCCCAGGTCGCGGCGGCACCGGCGGGGTGGTTTCCTAAGAGGCGATGCAAACGACCGGTGGGGGGATACGAGAGTGAAGAGCGTCGAGCCCGAGGTGTTCCTCGTCGCGAAGCCCGAACTGGACTACGACGAGGTCGCCCGGTACCTGCGGGACGTGGGCGGCGAGAGCTGGCTGGAGCGGCTCGACCGCGGCGACCTCGACGCGGAGCTGAACGACCCGCAGAACCTCGCCGAGTTCGCGGGCCGGCTCTGCTACCGCTCCTGGGAGCCGGGCCTCAACCCCAACGTGACCAAGATCCGCACCGATTCGGGCCAGTACCTGCAGAACATTCTGCGCAGCCTGCACGGCTCGGTGCTGGAGCACGTCAGCTTCAGCTTCGTCCTGCACAACGTGAGCCGCGTGCTGACCCACGAGCTCGTCCGGCACCGCCCCGGCGTGGCGATCTCGCAGGAGTCGCTCCGGTTCGTCCGGCTCCAGGACATCCCGTTCTGGTTCCCCGAGTGGGCCCGCGAGGACCCCGAGCTGATGAAGCGCGCCACGGCGATGCTGGAGCAGATGGAGGAGTTCCAGGGCTGGATGGCCGGGCACTTCGGCCTCGACGACGAGGGCGTGCCGTTCAAGGAGAAGAAGCACAAGACCTCGTTCATGCGCCGCTTCGCCCCCGAGGGCGTCGGCACCGGCCTGGTCTGGACGGCCAACGTCCGCACCCTGCGGCACACCCTGGAGAACCGCACCGCGCCGGGCGCCGAGGAGGAGATCCGGCTGCTGTTCGGCAAGATCGGCGAGGTGATGCGCGCGGAGGCCCCGGACCTGTTCGGCGACTACGTCGTCGAGGACGGCTCGTGGATCCCCGAGTGGCGGAAGGTCTGACTCCGCCCAGGGGCCGCTGAGGCCGGGTCTAGGCGCGCGGCGGACGCTGCGGCATTATTGGACGGTATGTCTGACATCATGATTCCCGCGGGTGCGCGGGAGGTGCCGGGGTACCTCGCCGTTCCCGAGGGGGAGGGGCCCTGGCCGGGCGTCGTCATCGTCTTCGAGGCGATGGGCGCCAACGCGGACATGCGCGCCCAGGCCGACCGGTTCGCCGCGCGGGGGTACCTGGCCGTCCTGCCGGACCTCTACAACGGGGCGCCGTGGGTGCGGTGCGTCGGCAAGGCGATGCGCGACATGCGCGCGCAGCGCGGGCCCACCTACGACGCCATCGAGGCGTCCCGGGCGTGGCTCGCCGGGCGGGACGACTGCACCGGCGACGTCGGCGTGTGCGGGTTCTGCATGGGCGGCGGGTTCGCGCTGGTGGCGGCCGCGAAGTACGACTTCAAGGCCGCCGCCGCGAACTACGGCATCCTGCCGCGCCGGCCGGCGGAGTCGCTGCGCGGCGCGTGCCCGGTCGTCGGCAGCTACGGCGCCGCCGACCCGACGCTGCGCGGCGCGGCGGGGAAGCTGGAGCGCGCCCTGATGAGCGCCGGCGTCCCGCACGACGTGAAGGAGTACCCGGGCACCGGGCACTCCTTCCTCACCGGGTTCGCCCCGCCCGCGCCGCTCGGCCCGGTCGCGAAGATCGTCTTCGGACTCGGCAGGGGGCGGGAGAACGCCGCCGACGGGTGGGAGCGGATCTTCGCCTTCTTCGGCGAGTACCTCACTAAAAAATCTACAACGTAAAGGCGCCGGGCGGCCGAGCCGGCGGTCAGGGGCGCAGGACGGCCTGGGTCTGGGTCACCTGGGCGACGCGGCGGCCGGTGCCGTCGTGGAGGTCGGTCTGGACGACGATCGACGTGCGCCCGGCGTGCAGCGGGCGCGCGACGCCCGTGACGCGGCCCTCCCTGACCCCGCGGAAGAAGTTCGTCTTGGACTCCAGCGTCGTCGTGGAGGTGTCCGGCGGCAGGTTCAGGAACGCGCAGGCGGCGCCCAGGGTGTCGGCGAGCGCCATGAGGGCGCCGCCGTGCATGACGCCGCCGGCGGTGCAGCGTTCGGGGGCCCAGTCCAGCCGGCCGGTGACCTCCTCGGGCCCGGCGGTGTCGATGCGCACGCCCAGAGCGCGGGCGAAGGGCATGGCGTCGGTCAGCTGGTCAGGGGTCATGGGGCCTCCTCGGTGAGCGTGTCGGGTCCACCCTGGTCCCGGGCCGTCGCGGCGTCCATTACCCGGGACGTAATCGCGGGCGTGACCGGGCGGCCGGTAGCGTCCGGGGCGTGACGACGGCGTTGAGTGACATGCGACCCATCGGGGACCAGCTGCGCGCCTGGCGGCAGCGGCGCCGGCTCAGCCAGCTGGAGCTGGCGTCGGAGGCGGACGTGTCGACCCGGCACCTCAGCTTCGTGGAGACCGGGCGCTCCGCGCCGAGCCGTGAGATGGTGCTGCGGCTCGCCGAGCACCTGGACGTGCCGCTGCGCGACCGCAACCTGCTGCTGGTGGCGGCGGGCTTCGCGCCGGTGTTCGACGAGACGCCGATCGAGGAGCCGAGGATGGACGCGGTCCGGGCGGCGCTGAAGCAGGTGCTGGCCGGGCACGAGCCGTACCCGGCGGTGGTCGTCGACCGGTTCTGGAACCTCATCGACGCCAACGGCGCCGCCGCGCTGTTCATGGAGGGGGCGCCGCCGGAGCTGCTGGAGCCGCCGCTGAACGTGCTGCGGCTGAGCATGCACCCGGACGGGATGGCGAAGAACATCCTGAACCTCGCCGAGTGGCGCGCCCACATGATCGACCGGGTGCGGCGGCACGTCGCGCTGACCGCGGACGCGGCGCTGACCGAGCTCTACCGGGAGCTGCGGAGCTTCCCGGGGGACGTCGGGGAGGCGATCGCGCCGCCTGCCGGCCACGAGGTGTTCGTCCCGCTGCGGATGCGGTTCGACGGCCGGGAGCTGTCCTTCTTCAGCACGATCGCGACGTTCGGCACGCCGGTCGACATCACGGTCGCGGAACTGGCGATCGAGTCGTTCTATCCGGCGGACGCGCCGACGACGGAGTACCTGCGAGAGCGGGCGGGCTGGTGACCGGCCCGCCGCGCGCGGGCAGGTCGTGGTGCACGCGGGGCGCCGGCACGCCGAGCCGCCGCAGCGCGGCGGCCGCGGCCCGCACGAGCGGGGCGGGCCCCGCGACGTAGGCGGTGTGGTCGCGGACGCAGTCCAGCAGGCCGGGCAGGACGTCCTGCACGTGGCCGGTCAGCGCGCCGGGGCCCGCCGAGCGCGACAGGACGGGGACGACCCGCAGCCGCGCGGATGCCGCCTCCAGCCGGCGCAGGTCGGGCAGGTCGTAGAGGTGGTCGGCGGTGCGCGCGGCGACCAGGAGGCGGACGTCGCGGCCCGACCCGGCGGCCTGCTCGGCCAGCGCCTTCACGGGGGCGAGGCCGGTGCCGCCGCCGATCAGGAGCAGGTCGCGGCCGGGGTCGGGGTCGAGGGTCATCTCGCCCTCGGCCGGGCCGAGCAGCACGGTGTCGCCGGGGGCGGTGGCCCGGACCAGCGCGCCGCTCACCCAGCCGCCGGGGCGGGCCCGGACGTGCAGGCGCAGCGTGCCGTCCGGCCGGGGCGCGTTGGCGATCGAGTAGGGCCGCCACAGCCGGGGCCAGCGGGCGGTCTGCACGCTGACGTGCTGCCCGGCGGCGAAGGGCAGCGCCCGCTCGGGGCGCAGGGTGAGCACCGCGAGGTCGGGGGCGCGGCGGTCGTGGGCGGTGACCTCGGCGGCCCACCACGGCGGGGACTGCGCCGCGTCCCGCTCGGCGGCGCCGATCATGGCCTCGGCGGCACGCGTGTAGGCGGCGGTCCAGGCGGCCTCGGCGGCGGGCGTCCAGCAGTCGGCGGCGAAGACCCGCAGCGTGGCGGTGAGCGCGGCGCCGACGGCGGCGTAGTGCTCGGGCCGGACCCCGTACTTGCGGTGGCCGCGGCCGAGCCGGCACAGGTGGGCGGCGAGGCCGGCGGGGTCGTCCGGGCCGCGCACGATCCGGGCGAGCGCGTGGAAGAACCGGTCGTGCTGATGGCCCATCGCGGGCGGGAACAGGGCGCGCAGCTGCGGCTCGGCCGCGAAGAGGCGGCCGTAGAAATAGCTCGTCGCGCCCGCCGGGTCGGCTTCGAGGCGGGCGAAGCAGTCGGCGGCGGTGCGGGGTTCCGGTGGCATGTCCGGGCTCACTCCCTGGCCTTCGGGCCTGGCACCGGCGGTCGCGGCGGGTCCGGGTGCCCGGCTGGGTGA
The DNA here is from genome assembly GCF_013364275.1 of Actinomadura sp. NAK00032. NCBI lineage: Bacteria > Bacillati > Actinomycetota > Actinomycetes > Streptosporangiales > Thermomonosporaceae > Actinomadura > Actinomadura sp. NAK00032. Next base: position 4,322,341 of record NZ_CP054932.1, read on the forward strand.
GATTCTCTCGCCGAACGCGGTGCGTACTCAACCGGGCGGTCGAGCGGGGGCACCCTCCGCTGCGCAGTGTGAGCGCTCATGTGGCCGCGGTGACCGGTGGAGCTTCTGAATGAGCACGGATACTGATCGGTATCGGCGGATGGCGTGGCCGGGCCGCGGCGGCCGGTGCGGCGGTGGAGGAGGAAAGCACTCCCCGGTGGAAGATCGGCCGCGCGGCGGCGATCTGACCGCTTCGGACTGCGCGGAACCGCCGCCTGCGGCAAGCTGGCCGGGGAGAAGGCCGGGGGCGGGACGGCGCGAGGGGGCGGGTGCGGCGAGCACCCGTGCGCGCCGGTCCGGTGGCCAGTGCTCAGCAGAGGGGGAACACGCATGTCAGAGGCCGTCCGCGGGGCCCGGGGCCCCGCCACCGGTGCCGGCGGCCCGCCGGTCATCGGGATCACCACCTACCAGGAGCCGGCCCGCTGGGGGACCTGGGTGCGCGAGGCCGCGCTGCTGCCGGCGCCGTACGCGCGCTCGGTCGAGCGGGCCGGCGGCGTCCCGGTGCTGCTGCCCCCGGCCGCGACCCTGCGCGGGGTCGATCTGCTCATGGGCCGGCTGGACGGGATCGTGCTGGCCGGCGGCGGCGACGTCGACCCCGAGCTCTACGGCGCCGCCCGGCACCACGAGACGGGACCGCCGCAGCCGCAGCGCGACCGGTTCGAGCTGGCGCTCGTCCGCGCGGCCGTGTCCGCGGACCTGCCGTTCCTGGCGATCTGCCGGGGCATGCAGGTGCTGAACGTCGCGCGGGGCGGCGCGCTCATCCAGCACCTGCCGGAGGCCGTCGGCCACAGCGGGCACGCGGCGCAGGCCGGCCTGGTCGGCTCGCACCCGGTGCGGATCAGCCCGGCCAGCCGGATCGGCGAGATCCTCGGCGACGCGGCGGAGGTCCCGACCTACCACCACCAGGCGGTCGGGCGGCTCGGCAAGGGGCTGTCGGCCGTGGCGTGGGCCGAGGACCAGGTGGTGGAGGCCATCGAGCTGCAGGGCCACCGCTTCGGCCTCGCCGTGCAGTGGCATCCCGAGGAGGGCGAGGACAAGCGCCTGTTCGAGGCCCTGGTCGCGGAGGCCGCGGGCCGCTGAACCGGGATTGGCGTCCCGGTTGCGGGGGAAGGCGATCCGGTGGAAACCGCCGCAGACCCACGGGGAGGCCGCCGCATGCCCGTCCATCCGCAGACCGCGAGCTTCCTGGAGCTGCTGGCCTCCTGGACGGCCCCGCCCGCCGGCGCCGGGGACGGGGCCGAGCCCACGATCGCGCAGATGCGGGAGCGGATCGGCGCGGCGTTCCCGGTCGAGCGGCGGGAGCTGCCCTATGTCCGCGACATCGCGGTGCCCGGCCCGGGCGGCCCGGTGCCGGTGCGGCTGTACCGCCCGGTGCCGCTCGCGCGCGGGCCGCTGCCCGCGGTGGTGTACCTGCACGGCGGCGGCTGGGTGCTCGGCGGCGTCGACAACGTGGACGCCGCGTGCCGCGACCTCGCGCACGCCGCCGGATGCGCCGTCCTGAGCGTCGGGTACCGGCTGGCGCCCGAGCACCCGTTCCCCGCGGCCGTGGAGGACGCGTGGGCCGTCGTCGCGGCCGCGGCGGGGGAGCCGGGCCGCCGCGGGGCCGCGCTCGCCCGGCACGGGATCGCGCCCGGCGCGGTGGCGGTGGCGGGCGACAGCGCCGGCGGCAACATCGCCGCCGCCGCCGCGCTGCTGGCCCGCGACCGCGGGCTGCCGCTCGCCCACCAGCTGCTGGTCTACCCGGTGACCGACACGGCGATGGACACCCCGAGCTGGCGGGAGTACGGGTCCGGGTACGGGCTGGACGCGGGCACCCTCGCCCGGTTCATGGACCTGTACCGGGGCGGCGCCGACCCGGCGGACTTCCGGCTGGCGCCGCTGCGCGCGCCGGACCTGTCGGGCGCGGCGCCCGCCACCGTCATCACCGCCGAGTGCGACATCCTGCGCGACGAGGCGGAGGCGTACGCCCGGCGGCTCGCGGCGGCCGGGGTGCCGGTCGAGCTGCGCCGCTACGACGGCGTCGTGCACTCCTTCTTCCTGCTGCCGGAGATCTTCGACGCCGGTGCCGAGGCGATGGCGTTCGCTGTGCGACGATTGCGCGCGGCATTCGGTGATCGCGAGCGGGAGGGCGGCGCGCCATGTACGACGGGTACGAGCGGCTGAGGATCGACTGGGCCGCGGACGGGGTGCTGCGCGTCACGATCAGCACGCCGGGCAAGCTCAACGCGGTCGACACCGTGGGGCACCGCGAGCTGGCGGAGATCTGGCGGGACGCCGACGCCGACGACGCGGTCCGCGCGATCCTGGTGCGCGGCGAGGGGACGGCGTTCTCCGCCGGCGGCGACATCGCCATGATCGAGGAGATGATGGCCGACCACGCCGCGCGCCGCCGGATCATGCGCGAGGCCCGCGACATCGTGATGAACGTGCTGAACTGCTCCAAGCCGGTGGTCAGCGCCGTGCAGGGCCCGGCGGTGGGCGCGGGGCTGGCGGTGGCGCTGCTGGCCGACATCTCGGTCGCCGGCCGCACCGCGAAGATCATCGACGGGCACGTGCGGCTGGGCGTGGCGGCGGGCGACCACGCGGCGATCGTGTGGCCGCTGCTGTGCGGGCTGGCGAAGGCCAAGTACTACCTGCTGCTCAACGACGTCCTGACCGGCGAGGAGGCCGAGCGGATCGGCCTGGTGTCGCTGTGCGTGGACGACGCGGAGGTGCACGACCGCGCGCTGGAGATCGCCGGGCGGCTCGCCGCCGGGCCCGCCGAGGCGCTGTCGCTGACCAAGCACGCGCTGAACAACTGGCTGCGGCTCGCGGGCCCGACGTTCGACGCGTCGCTGGCGATGGAGTTCTTCGGGTTCACCGGCCCGGACGTGCGGGAGGGCGTCGCGGCGATCCGCGAGAAGCGCCCGCCCAGGTTCGGCTGAGGCGGAGCCGGTCCGCCCGGGGTCAGCCGAAGCGCTCGGCGAGGGCGCCGAGGCCGGTCGCGTAGATGCCCTGCGCGAGCGTCTTGGTCATCGCCTCCTCGTCGGCGGCGTCCGCGGAGAACTCGGCCCGCCACTCGACGAACGCGTGGCCGGTGGCGGTGACGGGGGCGACGCGCAGCTCGGCGCGGCAGTCGCGCACCGGCAGCGGGCACTCCAGGATCTCGTACCGGTAGCCGCGGCCGGCGTCGTCCAGCGCGGTGAGCCGCTCGCGGAACACCGTCTCGCCGGGGCCGATCAGCCGGCGGACGCAGCCGACGCGGTCGCCGGGTCCGCCGTCCTCGATCACGCCGGTCTGCACGCCGGGCATCCAGTCGGCGAGGTTGCCGAAGTCCCGCAGGTAGGACCAGACCTCGTCGGCGGTGCTGGCGAACACGGCGCTGGCGTAGGACCGGGGCATGGGCTCTCCTCATGGTGGGCGGACCCTCATGCTGGCCCGGCCGCTGTGACGCGGGCAACACCTCGACCGTGCCGAATCCGATCCGGCACGATCGGGCGCATGCTGCTCGGGGCCCTCGCCCACCGCGGCGCAGCCTGGTACCACCGCGGCCTAGTACGACTTGGGCAGGCCGAGCTCGTGCTGCGCGATGTGGGCGAGGACGAGCTCCTCCGCGACCGGGATGTTCTTGGCGATGCGGGCGTCGCGGAACATCCGGGCGATCGGGTACTCCATCGAGTACGCCATCCCGCCGTAGGTCTGGAAGGCGCGGTCGGCCGCCTGCCAGGCCGCGTCCGCCGCGGTCAGCTTGGCGATGTTGGCCTCCGAGCCGCAGGGCCGGCCGCGGTCCCACAGCCAGGCGGCCTTGTAGGTCATCAGCCGCGCCAGCTCCAGCTGCGCCTTGGCCCTGGCGAGCGGGAACGCGATGGCCTGGTTGGTCCCGATCGGCTTGCCGAACGGGGCCCGGTCGGTCGCGTACTCGCAGGCGAGCTTGAGCACCAGCCCCCCGGACCCGACGCCGCCCGCCGCGGCGAGGATGCGCTCGGGGTTGAGGATGTCCCACAGCACGAGGAACCCCTGGTCGGGCTCGCCGAGGACGCGCTCGGCCGGGACGCGCACCTCGTCCAGGAACACCATGCTGGACGCGACGGTGTTGGTGCCGAGCTTGGGGATGGGCTGGTAGGTGAGCGTGCCGTCGGCGACGGCCTGCTTGACGTCCACCAGCAGGACGGTGAACCCGGCGGTGCGGGGCCGGGCCTCGGCGGCCGGGATCGTCCGGGTGACCAGGACGAGGAGGTCGGCGCGCTCGACGCCGGAGATCCAGATCTTCTGGCCGCTCACCACGAAGTGGTCGCCGTCGCGGCGGGCCTGGGTGGAGATGTCGATCGCGTTGCTGCCCGCGTCCGGCTCGGTGATGGCGAAGCAGGTCTCGAGCTCCCCGGCGGCGATCCCCGGCAGGAGCTCGCGCTTCTGCGCGTCGGTCCCGTGCCGGTCGATCGTGAGCCCGCCGAACGCGGGGGTCAGCAGGTACATGAACGACGCGGCGCCGCCCGCGCCGCCCTCGGCCAGCGCCTCCAGCGCGACGGCCAGCTCCAGCAGCCCCTGGCCCCCGCCGCCGTACTCCTCGGGGACCGCCAGCGCGTGCCAGCCGCCGGCCACCAGCTCCCGCCAGACCTCCTCCGGCCACCGCTTGTCCGCGTCGCAGCGGCCCCAGTAGTCCTGGTCGTACTTCCCGGCGATCGCCAGCACGCCCTCGCGCACCGCGGCCGCGCTCTCCGGCAGGTCGAAGTCCACCGCGCCTCCCTCAATTCGCGTCCGCACCACGGTAGCCGATTTCAGTAAGTGGTCACTGACGCGGGGGGTGCGGTCATTGAAGCGCGCCGCACCGGGTAGGCGAACCGGCGGACACCGATTCGGGAGGGGGCGCCCATGCGGCCGCGCGACAGGTGGATGCTGGCCGGCGGACGGTGGAGCCAGGGCACCGGGCAGGACGCGTACACGATGACCGATCCGGCGACCGGCGAGCCGCTGGGGGTGGTGGCCGTGTCCGCGCCCGCGGACGTGGCCGCGGCCGTCGCGGCGGCCTGCGACGCCGCCCCCGGCTGGGCCGCCACCCCGGCCGCCGACCGCGGCGCGGCCCTGCACGCCGCCGCGCGGGCGGTGGAGGAGCGGGTGGACGAGCTGGCCGCGCTGGTGACCGCCGAGATGGGCAAGCCGTCCGGCGACGCGCTCGGCGGCGTCGAGGCCGGCATCGCGACGCTGCGCCAGTACGCCGAGCTCGGCCCGCTGCACGGCGGCCGCAGCCTCCAGGGCGGCTGGCGGGCCGCCGACTTCATGGTCCGCGAACCGCGCGGCGTCGTCGCCGTGATCACCCCGTGGAACGACCCGGTCGCCATCGCCTGCGGCCTGATCGGCGCCGCGCTGGCCACCGGCAACACCGTCGTGCACAAGCCCTCCGAGCGGACCCCGCACACCGGCGCCATGCTCGCCGAACTGCTCGACGACCGCCTGCCCGACGGCGTCCTCAACATGGTGACCGGGGACGGCGCGACGGGCGAGGCCCTCGCCGGCCACCCGGACACCGACGTCGTCGCGCACGTCGGCTCCACCGCCGCCGGCCGCCGCGTCGCCGAACTGGCCCTGCGCACCGGCGCCCGCACCCTGCTGGAGAACGGCGGCTGCGACCCGCTGGTCGTGGACGGCGACGTCGACCCCGGGTGGGCCGCCGAGCAGGCCGCCCTCGGCTGCTTCGCCAACGCCGGCCAGATCTGCACGTCCGTCGAGCGGGTCTACGTCCACGAGGCCGTCGCCGAACCCTTCCTGGAGGCCCTCGCCGACCGGGCCCGCGCCCTGCGGATGGGGCCGGGCGCGGAGGTGAGCACCGAGCTCGGGCCGCTCGTCGACGAGCGGCACCGCACCCACGTCCACCAGCAGGTGGAGAAGGCGATCGCGGACGGCGCGCGCGCCCTGACCGGCGCGCGGATCCCGGACGGGCCCGGCGCGTTCTACCCGGCCACGGTCCTCGCCGGCTGCGCCGACCACATGCCGATCATGGCCGAGGAGGTGTTCGGGCCGGTCGCGCCCGTCCGCACCGTGGCCTCCTTCGACCACGCCCTGGACGCCGCGCGCCGCTCCCGGCACGGCCTCGCCGCGACCGTCCTCACCCGGGACATGGCGCACGCGCAGGCGGCCTGGCGCACCCTGAACGTCGGCACGGTGAAGATCAACGCCGTGTTCGGCGGCGCCCCGGGCGGCGCCGCCGAACCGCGCCGCGGCAGCGGCCGCGGTTTCGGCTACGGCCCCGAGCTGCTCGACGAGATGACGAAGGTGAAGGCCGTCCACGTCCAGACCGACGTCCCCTGACCGCCTCCGGCCCTGACGCCGCTCAGCCCTTGACGGTCAGCAGCGGCCGCAGCTCCGCGACCGGCGACGCGACGCCGCCGCCCGCCAGGCTCGACACGACCGGGCCGATGTCCTTGTACGCCCACGGCGCCTCCTGCTTCAGGTCGCGCCGCCACGCCGCCATCACGTCGCGCCTGCGCGCGGTCAGCGGGTCGCGGTGGTCCAGCGGCGTCACGACCCGGAACTCGCGCAGGAAGGCGTCGAGCTCGGCGTCCCCGCCCCGCGCCGACGCCCCGCGCGGGACCCGGCGCCCGGCGCCGTGGCAGGCGCTGGCCAGCGTGCGCGGGTTCCCGTGCCCGCGCAGGACGAAGCTGGACGCCCCCATCGACCCCGGCACGATGACCGGTTCGCCCCACATCGCGTAGGGGCCGCCGGCCATCTCGGCGTGGCCGCCCGCCGGGGTGGCGCCCTTGCGGTGCACGAACCGGTCGCCGTCCCGCCAGAACAGGTTGTGGGGCGCGTCGTACAGCGGCCGCGCCTGCGGGTCCCCGCACTCGGCCGCCAGGCCCGCGCGCATCGCCAGCGACAGGAAGTAGCGGTTGCCGGCCGCGAAGTTGGCGGCGTTGCCGAACGCGTCCAGGTACCGGCGGCGGGCGGGCTCGGACCGCTCGTCCAGCAGGAAGGGCAGGACGCCGTTGCGGGGCCGGGGCAGCTCGGCCGGCCACCCGGCGCGCAGCGCGTCCAGGGCGGTGGCGTTGGCCTGGTGGCCGAGCGACAGCGAGCCGCTGTGCACCATCGTGACGACCGTGCCGGGGGCCAGGCCCCAGGCGTGCGCGGCGGCGGGGTCGTGCACCTCGGCCACGTACTGCAGCTCGGCGAAGTGGTTGCCGCCGCCGATCCCGCCGATGACGCTGTCGTGGCTCGCGCCGCCCGCGCTGCCGATCCAGTCGGCGAACGCCGCGGCCGTCGCCGCCGGATGCGCGCACGCGTGCGCGCGGTCCAGGGCGTCGTCGGCGTCCTCCGGCCGGAAGCCCCGCCACGGGGTGCCGCCCGCAAGCAGCAGGCCGGGCAGGCCGTCGCGCAGCAGCGCCTCCCGCTGGACGGGGGTGAGCGCGATGCCGCGGCCGCCCTCGAAGAACAGATGCCGCAGCCGCCGCTCCAGCGCGTCCAGCCGGGCCCGGACGCGGCCGGCGCGCAGCGCGGTGACCTCCAGCCGCATGCCGCAGTTGACGTCGCTGCCGACCGCCTGCGGCAGCAGCGCGTGCTCGGTCTCCAGGACGGTCCCGATCGGAATCCCGGCGCCCTTGTGGAAGTCGGGGGTGAGGGCGGCGCGGGTGACGCGCGGCTCCGGCCCGGTGTAGCCGGGGGTGGCCTCGGCGAGCCGCTCGAGCGTCCCGGCGGTCTCCAGCAGGGCCAGCGCCTCGGTGACGGCGGCGGGTTCGAGCGGGACGCCGGCCCCGGCGCAGATCTCGACGGGGACGCCCCGCGGGTTGGGGAGGGTGAGCCAGTGCTCGCCCGAGCGGGCGAGACGGGCGTCTTGACGTGCGGACACGGTACATCCTTCAGGGCTGCTGGGAGCGCGCGCCGGCGCGCGGAAAGGAGCCGTCCGCGCGGAGGGCGCGACGGCGGGGGAGCGGGCGGGGCCGCTCGTCCTCGGGTTCAGCAGCCGCGAGGAGGATCCGACGGTAGCGCGGGGTCAGCCGCCCGGGCCACCGGTTTTCGCGGGGACGGACAGGTAGCGGGCCACCAGCCGGGCCACGAAGTGCGCGAACTCCTCCGGCGGGCCGGACGGCAGCATGATGTGGCTCATCGTCAGCCGCACCGCCGCGTCGGCGACCTCGGTGAGCGCGTCGCGGTCCAGATGCGGCCAGTGCCGCAGCGCGTGCTCGGCGATGCGGGCGCTGGCGGCGAACACCACCGGCTCGGCCTGCGTGGTGAGCAGCGGCAGCATCTCGTCGCCGCCCGCGCCGGTCAGCACCGCCTTCTTCAGCTGGTCGTCCGCCGAGGTCTCCAGCGTGTACATCACGGCGGCGACCACCGCGGAGTACACGTCGTCGTGCCGGGACAGCGCCGCGTCGACGCCGTCGAGGTAGCGCTCGTTGTCGCGGACCACGACCGCCTGGGCCAGCCCCCACTTGTCGCCGAACTCGTTGTAGACGGTCTGCCGGCTCACCCCGGCGGCCTCGGCGACGTCCCGCATGCGGACGGCCCGGTAGCCGCGCTCGACCAGCAGCCCGGCGGCGGCGTCGAGCAGGGACTCGCGCACGGTGCGTCCGGCGGTGCCCATGGTGTCGTCGTTCCTCCGGGTGCTGGTCGGGCCACCATTATCGCGCGCCGCCGGGCGGCCCGGCCATCCAGCCGCCCCGCATCGCCGTGCGCCCCCCCACTCGCCCGCGCCGCCGCGCGGGCGGCTCTCTAGAGTGAGGGCCCATCGGCGCAGGCGAGGTGAGGAGGCCGGGTGGGCGGGATCCTTGTGGCCAACCGGGGGGAGATCGCGCTGCGGGTCGTGCGGGCCGCGGCCGAGCTGGGCCTGCGGACGGTCGCCGTCCGCACCCGCGACGACGCGGCCTCGGCGCACACCCGGCGCGCCGACGAGGTGCGGGCGCTGCCCGGCGAGGGCGTCGCCGGCTACCTCGACGCGGACGCGCTCATCGCCGCCGCCGCGGACGCCGGGGCCGCCGCCGTCCACCCCGGCTACGGCTTCCTGAGCGAGAACGCCGCCTTCGCCGCGGGCTGTGCCGCGGCCGGGCTCACGTTCGTCGGCCCGCGCCCCGAACTGCTGGAGCTGTTCGGCGACAAGGCGCGGGCGCGCGACCTGGCCCGCGCCGCGGGCGTGCCCGTGGCGCCGGGCACCGGCGGCGCCGTGGACCTCGCGGGCGCCGAGGCGTTCGCGCGCGAGCACGGGCCCGTGATGCTGAAGGCGCTCGCGGGCGGCGGCGGGCGCGGCATGCGCGTCGTCGCGGACCCGGCCGAGATGGCCGCCGCGTACGAGCGGTGCCGGTCGGAGGCGCTCGCCGCGTTCGGCTCCGGCGAGCTGTACGCGGAGAAGTACGTGCCGCGCGCCCGCCACATCGAGGTGCAGGTCGCCGGGGACGGGACGGGCGCCGTCACCCACCTGTGGGAGCGCGACTGCAGCGTCCAGCGGCGCCACCAGAAGCTGATCGAGGTCGCGCCCGCGCCCGCGCTGCCCGCCGGGACGCGGGACGCGCTGCTGGACGCGGCGCTGCGGATGGCCGCCCGCGTCCGCTACGAGAGCCTCGGCACGTTCGAGTTCCTCGTCGCGGGCGCGGAGTTCTGGTTCCTGGAGGCCAACCCCCGGCTGCAGGTCGAGCACACCGTCACCGAGGAGATCACCGGCGTCGACCTGGTGAAGGCCCAGATCCGGCTCGCGCTGGGGGAGGACCTGGCGGGCGTGGGCCTGGCGGCGCCGCCGGCGGCGTCCGGCTGCGCCGTCCAGGTGCGGGTCAACACCGAGACGATCGGCCCGGACGGCGCGCCGCACCCCCGCGCCGGGACGCTCACCGCGTTCGCGCCGCCGTCCGGGCCCGGCGTCCGCGTCGACACCTGCGGCTACGCCGGGTACCGGACGAGCCTGCGCTACGACCCGCTGCTCGCCAAGGTGATCGCCCGCGCGGAGGACCTGCCGTCCGCCGCCGCGCGGGCGCACGGGGCGCTCGGCGAGTTCGAGGTCGCGGGCGTGTCCACGAGCATCCCGCTGCTCCAGGGCGTCCTGCGGCACCCGGAGTTCACCGCCGGCCGGGCCGACACCTCCTTCGTCGGCGGCCACCTGGCCGAACTGCTGGACAGCGAGCACCGCCGCTACCACCCCGAGACCGCCGCGCACGCCGCCGAGCCGGAGGCCGCCGCCGTGCCGGACGCGCCGCCCGGCACGGTCGCCGTCCCCGCGCCGATGCAGGGGACGGTCGTGAGCGTCGAGGCCGCCGAGGGCGACCTGGTGCGGGCCGGGGCTCCGGTGGTGATCCTCGAGGCGATGAAGATGGAGCACGTCGTCCGCGCGGGCGAGGCGGGCGTGGTCCGGATGCTGGCCGCCGCCCCCGGGGACACGGTCGCCGAGGGCGCGCCGCTGCTGTTCACCGAACCCGCCGACGCCGGCGGCGACCACGCCGCCGAGGAGGACGAGGCCGACCTCGACGCGATCCGCGCCGACCTCGCCGAGACGCTTCGCCGGCACGCGATCGGGCTCGACGCCGCGCGGCCCGAGGCCGTCGCCAAGCGGCACGCGCGCGGCCACCGCACCGCCCGCGAGAACATCGCCGACCTGTGCGACCCCGGCACGTTCGTCGAGTACGGCGCCCTCGCGATCGCCGCGCAGCGGCAGCGCCGCTCCCTGGACGAGCTCATCGAGCGCACCCCGGCCGACGGCATGGTGTGCGGCATCGGGGACGTGGACGGCGCGCAGGCCGTCGTCATGTCCTACGACTACACGGTCCTGGCCGGGACTCAGGGCCACCAGAACCACCGCAAGACCGACCGGATGCTCGACATCGCCCACCGCCGCCGCCTCCCGCTGGTGCTGTTCGCCGAGGGCGGCGGGGGACGGCCCGGCGACACCGACACCTCCACCGTGTCCGGCCTGGACGTGACGACCTTCCACGCCATGGGGCGGCTCAGCGGCGTCGTCCCGTCCGTGGGGATCGCGTCCGGGCGCTGCTTCGCCGGGAACGCGGCCCTGCTCGGCTGCTGCGACGCCATCATCGCCACCCGCGACGCCAACATCGGCATGGGCGGCCCCGCGATGATCGAGGGCGGCGGGCTCGGCGTGTTCGCGCCGGAGGAGATCGGCCCGATCGCCGACCAGGAGCCCAACGGGGTCGTCGACATCGTCGTGGACGACGAGGCCGCGGCGGTGGACGCCGCCCGCCGCTACCTGTCGTACTTCCAGGGCCCGCGCGAGGAGTGGGAGTGCGGCGACCAGCGCGCCCTGCGGCACCTCGTCCCCGAGAACCGGATGCGCGCCTACGACGTCCGCTGCGCCGCCGGGCACCTCGCCGACACCGGGTCGCTGCTGGAGCTGCGCCGCGCGTTCGGCGTCGGGATCATCACCGCGCTGGTGCGGATCGAGGGCCGCCCGATGGGCCTCATCGCCAGCAACCCCGCGCACCTCGGCGGCGCCATCGACCGCGACGCCGCCGACAAGGCCGCCCGGTTCCTGCAGCTGTGCGACGCGCACGGCCTGCCCGTGGTGTCGCTGTGCGACACCCCCGGCTTCATGGTCGGCCCGGACGCCGAGCGCACCGCGACCGTCCGGCACTTCGGCCGGCTGTTCGTCATCGGCGCCAACCTGCGCGTCCCGGTGATCACGATCGTGCTCCGCAAGGGCTACGGGCTCGGCGCGCAGGCCATGGCGGGCGGCGGGTTCAAGGCGCCGCTCGCGACCGTCGCCTGGCCCACCGGCGAGATCGGCGGCATGGGGCTGGAGGGCGCCGTCCGGCTCGGGTTCCGCAAGGAGCTGGAGGCCGCCGAGGACCCGGAGGCCCTGTTCGAGCAGATGGTCGCCGCCGCCTACGAGTACGGCAAGGCGCTGCACGCGGCCACGGTGTTCGAGCTGGACGACGTCATCGACCCCGCCGACACCCGCCGCTGGATCACCGCGGTGCTCGCCGGAGCGCCGCCCGTGCCGGACCGTCCCCGGCCGTGGATCGACACATGGTGACCGGCCGGCCGGCGCGGTAGGCGTCCCGCACCAGCGGGTCGGCGCGGACCTCCGCGGGCGCGCCCGCCGCGATCACCCGGCCGCCGTCCAGGACGTGCAGGACGTCGCAGACGCCCAGCACCGGTTCCAGCTCCCGCCCGGCCACCAGCACCGCGAGCCCCTCGGCGGCCAGGTCGCGCAGCAGCACCTCCAGAGCGCGCGCGTACCGCACCGGCAGGCCGTCCCAGGGCTCGTCCAGCAGCAGCACCGCCGGTTCGGCGGTCAGGGCCCGCGCCAGGTCGGCCAGCAGCGCGACGCCGGGCGGGGCCTCCCGCGCGCACCGGTCGGCGTACTCGGCGATGCCGACCCGGGCGAGGACCTCGTCGGCACGCGGCCCCGCGTCGCGGCGGGCGTCCAGCCGGCGCCGCCACCGGTCGCGCGCCGTCCGGCCGGCGACCTCCGCGGTCAGCGCGTGCCGCGCGGCGGCGGCCCGCACCGCCTCCCGGACGGTGCGGGAGCCGGCGCCTCCGGGCCGCCGGGCGGCGCGGGCGATGCCGCGCCGGGCCCGCTCGCGCGCGGCACTGCCGGTCAGGTCGGCGTCGCCGAGGTGGACGGTGCCCGCCGCGGGGCGCCGCAGCCCGGCGATCACCTCGCACAGCGTCGTCTTGCCCGCGCCGTCCGGGCCGATCAGCCCGGTGACGGCGCCGGGCGGCGCGGTGAGCCCGGCGCCGTCCACGGCCGTCACCGCGCCGAACCGCACCGTGACGTCGCGGACGCGGAGCCCCGCTGGAGCGGTCATGCCCATCCGCACCTCGGCTCACTGTGATGTGGATCACTGGCGGATCCACACCCTACTGACGCGCGCGGGCGGCGGCAACGCCCTCGCGGTCAGGGCGCGGGCGGCTCCAGCCGGTCCCGCGTCCACTCCTTGACGCCCGCGACGAACGCGTCGACGTCGGCGGCCTTGCCGGAGGCCATCTCGTCGAACCAGTCCGGCACGTACTGCTCGAACTTCCCGGTCTCCAGCGCGGCCAGGACGGCGTCGGCGACCCGCTCCGGCGGGAGCGCGTCGGACACGTCGCTCAGCGGCGGCTCGTTGCCGGGCAGCGTGAACAGCTCGGTCCCGGCGATGAGCGCGGGCTGGACCAGATGGACCTGCACGCCCGTGCCGTCGAGATCGACCGCCATGCTCTCCCAGAACGCCGTCAGCGCCGCCTTGGACGCCCCGTAGGCGCCCTCGTGCGGCGGCCCGAGCCGCGCGGCGACCGACCCGACCGCCACCAGGTGCCCGTGCCCGCGCGCGACCATGCCGGGCAGCAGCGCCAGTGTGAGCCGTACCGGGGAGGCGTAGTTGAGCAGCATCACCTCCTCGGCCTCGGCGGGCGCGAGGTCCTGGACGCGGCGGCGCTTCGGCATCCCCGCGTTGTTCACCAGCACGTCCACGCCGCCGAGCTCGCGCTCGGCGGCCGCCGCCAGCTCGGCGATCCCGTCGAGGTCGGCGAGGTCGGCGGTCCACATCGCCGAGTCGGGGGAGTGCTCGCGGCAGCGCGCGAGCACCTGCTCGAGCGCGTCCTTGCGGCGCGCCACCAGGCCGACGCGGGCGCCGGCGGCGGCGAGCGCCTCCGCGACGACCGCGCCGATGCCGGACGAGGCCCCCGTGACCAACGCGGACCGTCCCGTCAGCGTCACCTGTCCCGTCGAAGTCACCATGGCGCCCAACGTCACACACGCCCTCCCGGCCCGGCAAGGCGAAGCGCCGCCGCCGGGTCGAAGTCATCGCATGCCGTCCCGGCGGCGGGTGAGCGGCCGGTAAGGTAGTGGGTTTCCCTTGTCGCCCCTCACCGCCGGAGGTCTGCCCGCATGCCCGCCGAACCCGCCGGATCCGACGAAACGGAGATACTCACCGCCGAACGCGCGCACCTGGCCGAGTCGCGCGCCGCGCTGCGCCGGATGCGCGAGCACGCCGCGAGCCTGTCGGCTGACGTCGCCGCCGACTGGGTGAGCCGGCAGATCCTGGAGGCGATGCTCGACCAGCGGGTCGCCGCGCTCGCCGACCACCCCGGCACACCGCTGTTCTTCGGCCGGATGGACCGCGCCGCCGCGGGCGACCCCGAACTGCCCGAGGTCATCTACGTGGGGCGGCGGCACGTCCACGACGGCGCCGAGGGCCGCCCCCTCGTGCTGGACTGGCGCGCCCCCGTCTCCCGCGCCTTCTACCAGGCCGGCCCCGCCGAGCCGATGGGCTGGCGGCTGCGGCGCCGCTTCGGGTTCCAGGCCGGCGAGCTGACCGCCTTCGAGGACGAGCCCCTCGACGGCGGGACCGGCGCCGGGCCGTCCCGGATCCTCACCGAGGAGATCGAGCGGCCCCGCACCGGGCCGATGCGCGACATCGTCGCCACCATCCAGCCCGAGCAGGACGTGATCGTCCGCGCCGACCTGCCCCGCACGGTCTGCGTGCAGGGCGCGCCCGGCACCGGCAAGACCGCCGTCGGCCTGCACCGCGCCGCCTACCTGCTGTTCACGCACCGGGAGCGGCTGTCGCGGTCCGGCGTCCTCATCGTCGGCCCGAACCGGGCGTTCCTCGGCTACATCTCGGCGGTGCTGCCCGCGCTCGGCGAGGTCCGGGTCGAGCAGGCCACGATCGACGACCTGCTCGGCGCGCCGCTCGGGGCGGAGCCGCCGGCGGTGTCGGCCGCCAAGGGCGACCCCCGGATAACGGACGTCCTGCGCAGGGCGCTGTGGCTGCACGTCCGCAAGCCCGAGGAGGGCCTCGTCGTCACCCGCGGCTCGGTCCGCTTCCGGCTCGCCGACCACGAGGTACGGGAGATCGCGGCCGGGCTGCGCGGCACCACCCGGTACGGGGCGGGCCGCGCCGCGTTCGCGCAGCGCCTCGCGCACCGGGTCCTGGTGCTGATGGAGCAGCGCGGCGAGGCGCCCGACGACCGCGTCCAGGACCAGGTCGCCCGGAGCCGGCCGGTCCGGGAGGTCCTCGACGCGGTGTGGCCGAAGGTGACCCCCGAGCAGGTCCTGCACCGGCTGCTGTCGGACGCCGCGTTCCTCGCCCGGGCCGCCAAGGGCGTCCTGCGGGAGGACGAGCAGGCCGCGCTCCTATGGCCCAAGGCGCCGCGCTCGCACCGGTCGGCCAAGTGGACCGCCGCCGACCGGGCCCTCCTCGACGAGCTGGGCGGCCTCATCGACCGGACCCCCTCGATCGGCCACCTGGTCGTGGACGAGGCGCAGGACCTGTCGGCGATGCAGCTGCGGGCGCTGGGCCGCCGCTGCGGGACGGGCTCGGCGACCGTCCTCGGCGACCTCGCCCAGGGCACCACGGCCTGGTCGGCCCGCTCCTGGACGGAGGTCCTCGGCCACCTCGGGCAGGACGGCGAGGTCACCGAGCTGACGCTCGGGTTCCGCGTCCCGGGCACCGTCCTGGACTACGCCGCCCGGCTGCTCCCGCACGTCGCGCCCGGCCTGGAGCGGCCGCGCTCGCTGCGGCCCGGCGCCGGCGCCCTGGACGTGCGCCGCGTCGGCGGCGTGGTCCCGGCCGCCGCCGAGGCCGCCCGCGCGGCCCTCGCCCGCCCCGGCTCGATCGGCCTGATCGTCCCGGACGCCGCCGTCGCCGCGCACGCGGCCGCGCTGGCGGAGGCCGGGCTGGAGCACGCCGTGCTCGGCCCGGAGTCCGACGGCGCCGACCGGCTGCTGGTCATCCCCGCGACCCTCGCCAAGGGCCTGGAGTACGACCACGTGATCGTCGCCGAGCCCGCCGCGATCGCCGCCGCGGAGGAGCGCGGCCTCGCCCGGCTGTACGTCGTGCTGACCCGCGCCGTCACCTCGCTGACCGTCCTGCACCGCGACGACCTGCCCGCCGAGCTGGGCGGCTGACGGGCCGGCCGGAGGGCGTCAGCCGCGCGCGGCCGCCCCCTCCGGGCGCGCGCGGGGGCGCAGGCCGTCGAAGGCGATCCGCAGGACGTCCTCGCGTGCCCCGGCGTGCCCGGCCGCGTACGACATGCCGACCAGCAGCGCCATGACCTCCTCGGGGCCGACGTCGGCGCGGACGGCCCCCGCCTCCTGCGCGCGTTCGAGCAGGGCGGCCAGCGCCGCCCGCAGGCCGGGGCCCGCGCGCCCGGTGGCGGACCGGGCGTCGACGCCCGCTTCGGCCAGCGCCTCGGTGACGGCCTGCTTGGTCGCCGCCTGGGAGACCACCCGGGAGAGGAACCCGAAGAACGCCGCGCCGGGGTCGGCGGCCGCGCGCAGCTCCCGGGCCTCGCCGGCGAGCCGCTCCAGCAGCGCGACCAGCACGGCCTCCAGCAGCGACTCCTTGGTGGGGAAGTGCCGGAACACCGTGCCGATTCCGAGGCCCGCCCGCCGCGCGACCTCCTCGGTGGACGCGGAGGTCCCCTGCGCGGCGAAGACCTCCTCGGCCGCCGCGAGGACCTTGGCGCGGTTGCGCAGGGCGTCGGCGCGCAGCGGCCTGCCGGACGGGGGAGAGGTCATCGCGGCCTTCCATTGACAAGTGGAGTCTTGACTCCATATTTTGCATACGGAGTAGAAACTCCGATTGTAGAGGAGTCAGCCATGTCCGAGTTCGCCACCCCCCGGGCCGTCTTCCAGCGGCTGCTCGACGGGATCGCCGCCCGGCATCCCGGCGACCTGCCGCGGCTCTACGCGGAGGACGCGGTGGTCGTGCAGCCGTTCGCCCGCCCCGCCGCGCGCCTGGAGGGCCGCGCGGCGCTGCGCGAGCACTTCGCCCGGCTGGAGACGCTGCCACTGGAGATGGCGGCGCGCAACGTCACCGTCCACCAGACCGCCGATCCCGAGGTGATCGTCGCGGAGTTCGAGTACGCGGGGCGCAACACCGCGACGGGGCGGGAGTTCCTGCTGCCGAACATCGTGGTCATGCGGGTCCGTGACGGGCACATCGTGGAGTCCCGCGACTACCACGACCACGCGGGGCTCGGCCTGGCGGCGGGCGCCTGACCGGCCGCGCCGGCCCCGCGGTTGACTCGCGGGTCGGGCGGTTCCTAGGCTGGACGCGCCATACCGACCGGTTGGTATGTCCGTTCGCGGGCGGCCCGGCCGCCGCCCGCCGCCCCGCGCGGAGGTCCGCCCTGTGAGCACAGCACCGCCCGACGCCGACGAGCTGGGCCGCCAGGTCGGCGAGTTCCTCGCCGCCCACGACCCGTCGGCCACCGAGCCCCTGGAGTTCCTGCGCGCCCGGTTCGACGCCGGGCTCGCCTGGGTCCACTACCCCGAGGGGCTCGGCGGGCTCGGCGCCCCGCGGCACCTGCAGCCCGCCGTCGACCGGGCGTTCGCCGAGGCCGGCGCGCCGACCAACCACCCCGAGCGCAACGGCATCGGCCTCGGCATGGCCGCGCCGACGATCCTCGCGTTCGGCACCGAGGAGCAGAAGCGCCGCTTCCTGCGCCCGCTGTGGACCGGCGAGGAGCTGTGGTGCCAGCTGTTCAGCGAGCCCGGCGCCGGCTCCGACCTCGCCGCGCTCGCCACCCGCGCCGTCCGCGACGGCGACGCCTGGACCGTCGACGGGCAGAAGGTATGGACGTCCATGGCGCACGAGGCGCGCTGGGCGATCCTCGTGACCCGCACCGACCCCGGCGTCCCCAAGCACCGCGGCATGACCTACTTCGTGTGCGACATGACCGCGCCCGGCGTCGAGGTCCGCCCGCTGCGGCAGATCACCGGCGAGGCCGAGTTCAACGAGGTGTTCCTCACCGGGGTGCGGATCCCCGACGCGCACCGGCTCGGCGAGGTCGGGCAGGGCTGGCAGGTGTCCACCACCACGCTGATGAACGAGCGGGTCGCGATCGGCGGCAACGCCGCGCCGCGCGAGGGCGGCATGATCGGCGTGGTCGCCGCGCTCTGGCGGGACCGCCCCGAACTGCGCACCCCCGGCCTGCACGACGCGCTGCTGCGCGCCTGGGTGGAGACCGAGGCCGCCCGCCTCACCGGGGAGCGGCTGCGCCAGCAGCTCGCCGCCGGGCGGCCCGGCCCCGAGGGCTCGGGCGCCAAGCTCGCCTTCGCCAAGCTCAACCAGGAGGTCTCCGGGCTGGAGCTGGAAATGCTGGGCGAGGACGGCCTGCGCTACGACGACTGGACGATGCGCCGCCCCACCGAGGTCGACTTCACCCGACGCTCGCCCGGCTACCGCTACCTGCGCGCCAAGGGCAACTCCATCGAGGGCGGCACCTCGGAGATCCTGCGCAACATCATCGCCGAGCGCGTCCTCGGCCTGCCCGGCGAGATCCGCGTCGACAAGGACGTGGCGTGGAAGGACCTGCCCAAATGAGCGACCTGCTGTACTCCGAGATCGAGACCGACCTGCGCGCGGGCGTCCGCGGGCTGCTCGACGACAAGGCGCCCTGGACGTCCGTCCTCGCCGGCGTCGAGAAGGACGCGCCCTACGACGCGGAGCTGTGGCGCGCCGTCGCCGGGCAGCTCGGCTGCGCCGGGCTCCCCGTCCCCGAGGACCTCGGCGGCGCCGGCGCCACCTGGCGGGAGACCGCGGTGGTGATGGAGGAGCTGGGCCGCTCCGCCGCGCCCGTCCCGTTCCTGACCAGCGCCGTGGTCGCGACCGCCGCGCTGCTGGCCGCCGGTGAGCGCGAGCTGCTCGCCGAGCTGGCCGCCGGCGAGCGGATCGCGGTCCTGGCCGTCCCGTTCAGCACCCCGCCCGGCGGCGCCGCCGCCACCGTGCGGGCGGCCGACGAGGCGCTGACCGGCGAGGTCACCAGCGTCGCCGACGGCATGGCCGCCGACGTCCTGCTCGTCCCGGCCTCCGGCGGCCTGTACGCGGTGGACGCCGCCGACGCCCGCCGCACCGCCGTGACCTCCCTCGACATGACCCGGCGCCTCGCCGACGTCGCCTTCTCCGGCGCGCCCGCCCGGCGCGTCGCCGGCGACCTGGACGCGGTCCGGGCGGCGCTGCTGACCGGTGCGGCGATGCTGGCGTCCGAGCAGCTCGGGCTCGCCGAGCGCTGCCTGGACGACACCGTCGCCTACGTCAAGACCCGCTACCAATTCGGCCGCCCGGTCGGCTCCTACCAGGGCCTCAAGCACCGCCTCGCCGACCTGTGGACGTCCATCACCCAGGCGCGGGCCGTCGCGCGGCACGCGGCGTCCTGCGTCGCCGCCGGGGACGGGGACGCGCCGATCGCGGTGGCCGTGGCGCAGGCGCACTGCTCGGCCGTCGCCCTCAAGGCGGCGGAGGAATGCGTGCAGATGCACGGCGGCATCGGCTTCACCTGGGAGCACCCCGCGCACCTGTACCTGAAGCGCGCCAAGGCCGACTCGATCGCCCTCGGGACGGCCGACCACCACCGCGCCGCCCTGGCGGAGCTGGTCGACCTGCCCCCGGCGTGACACCGGGCCGGGCGGCTCCGCACCGGGAGCCGCCCGGCCGGCCGGTGATCGCGGTCAGCCGGTGATCACGGCGAGCACGCGCGTCCCCGGCGGGAAGGCGCCCCGCTCGGCCAGCGCCAGCACGCCGAACATCATCTTCGCCGTGTAGACCCGGTCGAGGACGACGCCGTGGCGGGCGGTGAAACCGGTGATGAACGCGTCCAGTTCCGGGGTCCGCCTGGCGTAGCCGCCGAAGTGGAAGCCGTCCTCGACGCGCCAGTCCCCCCGCCGCTCCCCGTACGCCTTGCGCTGGAGCCGCTCGACCTCGCCGTCCATGAAGCCGCCCTTCAGCACGGAGAATCCGAGGGCCCGCTGGCCCGGGGCCAGGCCCGCGGCGAGGCCGGCGAGCGTCCCGCCCGTCCCGCAGGGGCAGCACACCACGTCGAAGCCCGGCACCTCGGCGCCCAGCTCCGCGCACCCCTGGAGGGCCAGGGCGTTGCTGCCGCCCTCCGGCAGCAGGTGGAAGCCGCCCCACCGCTCGCGCAGGGCGCCGATGACGTCGGGGTCGTGCTTGCGGCGGTAGGCGGCGCGGTCCAGGTAGGCAAGGCGCATGCCCATCCGCGCGGCGTAGGCCAGCGAGTCGTTCAGCGGCAGGTGCTCCTCGCCCCTGATCACCCCGATCGTCGCGAACCCGAAGAGCCGCCCCGCCGCGGCGGCGGCCCGGATGTGGTTGGAGTACGCGCCGCCGAACGTCAGCAGCGCCCCCCGCGCGCGGGCCGGGCCGATGTTGTGCCGGAGCTTGCGCCACTTGTTGCCGGGCAGTTCGGGATGGACGAGGTCGTCGCGCTTCAGGAACAGCCGCACGCCGCGCCGCGCGGCCCGGTCGTCGGCCAGCTCCACCACCGGGGACGCCGGGAGGGGCGCGGGCAGGGCCGGGACCGGGGACGTCACCGGGGCGCCGGGAGCCCGAGCTCCGCGCGCAGCGTCCGCTGCACCTCGTCGATGCCCGGCCGCGCGTCCACGGTGACCACGTACTCCTTGCGGCCGAACAGCTCCAGGATCGGGTCGGTCTTGGCGTGGTAGTCGCGCAGCCGCTCCGCGAGCGCCTCCGGCGTGTCGTCCTCGCGGGTGACCAGCTCGCCGCCGCACACGTCGCAGCGGCCCTCGTGCGTCGGGCGGTCCGCGATCAGGTTGTAGTCCATCCCGCACCGCGCGCACAGCCGGCGGCCGAGCACCCGGCGGCGGACCTCCGCGTCCGGGAGGTCGAGGTGGATCACGCCGTCGATGTCGTAGCTCTCCAGGAAGAACTCGGTCTGCCGGCGGCTGCGCGGGAACCCGTCGACGATGAACCCGTAGTTCCAGTCGTGCTGGTCCAGCCGCTGCCGGACGACGCTCTCGGCGAGGTCGTCGCCGACCAGCTCGCCCGCCGCCATCGTCCGGCGCACCTGCGCGCCCAGCTTGGTGTGGTTCTTGACGTGCCAGCGGAAGATGTCCCCGACGCTGATGTGCACGATGTCCAGATCCCGCGCGAGCAGTCCCGACTGCGTTCCCTTGCCGCTGCCGATGGCGCCGATGATGACGTACTTGCGCATGCGGCAAGCCTATGCGGCGGGCCGGGCGGGAAACCGCCGGGCCGGCGCCGCTCAGAGCGGCAGCCGGAGCCGCCGTCCCAGCCTGCGGAAACGCGAGTCCGGGGCGTGCTCGGGCGACTCGTCCGCCACGGCCAGGCCCGCCAGCAGCGTCTCGAACGAGGGCTGCCGGACGCACACCAGCGTCGCGCGGGCCCGCCGGGCGCAGTGCAGCCGCACCGACGGCCGCAGCAGCCGCGAGAACGGGCCGCGCGTCCCGTGCCCGACGACCAGGATGTCGTCGTCGCCCGCCAGCCGCACCAGCGCGGCGCCGGGCTCGCCGACCAGCGCCAGCGCGGTCAGCTCCACCCCGCCCGGCGGGCCGCCGGACACCTCGGTGAGCAGCCGCGCGATCAGCTCGGCGCCGGAGGCGCGCAGCGCCTCGGTGATGCCGCAGCCGAGCTGCCCGGCCGCCGACACGTGCGGCGGCAGCGGCGCCGCGTGCGCGACGAGCAGCGGCAGCCGGCGCAGCCGCGCCGCGCCGATCGCCCAGGAGAGCGCGCAGCGGGCGCCCGCGGAGTCGTCCACCCCCACCACGATGCGGGGACCGCCCTCCGGTCTCGCGATCACGACCCCTCCTGTGCGCCGGGTGCCAGCAGTTTAGGCATACCCCCTGCGCCGCGGGGAGTGCCACATTGCGGAAACGGTGTTTTGCGTTGGAAGGCGTGGCCCCTGGACCGGCCGCCGCCGCGCGCGGCACACTTCGGGTATGGGAGCACCGCACGACAACGACCCGTCCTGCGCCGTCGCGCACGGCGACGTCCCGCCCGAGGCGCCGGAGCGGACACTGGTCGCGGTGTTCGCCGGCCCCGTCGCCGACCACCTGCTGCGCTACGGCGCCGACCTCGGCTACCGCACCTTCCTCGTCGACCCCGACAAGGAGCGCGGCGGCGCCGCCGACCTGCCGCCGCTCGACGGCACCGCCGACGTGGTCGTCACCGACCACCACCGCCCCGAGCTCGGGCCCGTCCTGCGCGACGTGCTCACGCAGCCCGTGCGGTGGGTCGGCGTCATGGGCAACCCCCGGCACCCCGCCCCGCACATCCCCGCGCTCACCGAGCTCGGCGTCCCCGCGAGCGAGATCGCCCGGGTGCACCGCCCGATCGGCCTCAACATCGGCTCCAAGACCCCGGCGGAGATCGCCATCGCCGCGCTCGCCGGGCTGATCGCCGACCGCAACGGCCGCCCCGGCGGCTTCGAGTTCTAGCGGGCCGCGGGTGCGAGCCGTCGCCTACGACGCCTTCCGGGCGCCGCCGGACGTCCGGGACCTGCCCGACCCGGCGGTGCCCGCCGGCGGCGCGGTGATCCGGGTCGAGGCCACCGGCGCCTGCCGCAGCGACTGGCACGGCTGGCAGGGCCACGACCCGGACATCCGGTCCTTCCCGCACGTCCCCGGCCACGAGCTGGCGGGCACGGTCGAGGAGGTCGGCGCGGGAGTGACCCGCCACCGGCCCGGCGACCGGGTGACCGCGCCGTTCGTGTGCGCGTGCGGCCGCTGCCCCGCCTGCGCGGCCGGGGACCAGCAGGTCTGCGAGGAGCAGACCCAGCCCGGCTTCACGCACTGGGGCTCGTTCGCCCAGTACGTCGCCGTCCACGACGCCGACGTCAACCTCGTGCGGCTGCCCGACGGGATGCCCTTCACCACCGCGGCGGCGCTCGGCTGCCGGTTCGCCACCGCGTTCCGGGCCGTCACCGCGCAGGGCGGCGCCGCGCCCGGCCGGTGGGTCGCGGTGCACGGCTGCGGCGGCCTCGGCCTGTCCGCCGTCATGATCGCCGCGGCGGCGGGCGCCCGGGTCGTCGCCGTCGACGTCTCGCCGCGCGCGCTGGAGCTGGCGCGGCGCTGCGGCGCGGCCGCCGTCGTCGACGCCGCCGGGCACGACGACGTCGCCGCGGCCGTCCGCGACGCCAGCGGCGGCGGCGCGCACCTGTCCCTGGACGCGCTCGGCAGCCCCGCCACCGCCCGCGCCTCGGTCGCCTCGCTGCGCCGCCGCGGCCGGCACGTCCAGGTCGGGCTGCTGCCGCCCGGCGCGGGCCGCGCCGACCTCCCGATGGACCGCGTCATCGCCTGGGAGCTGGAGATCGCCGGCAGCCACGGGATGCCCGCGCACGCCTACGGCCCGATGCTGGAGCTGGTGCGCGCCGGCGCGCTGCGCCCGGACCTGCTCGTCGCCCGCGTGCTGCCGCTCGGCGACGCGCCCGGGGCCCTCACCGCGCCGTCCGGCCCCGGCATCACGGTGCTCGAACCGCACCGGGAGTCCTAGCCGGCGGATCCGCGCGGCACCCCTCCCGGCCGGGGGGCCGTGCGTAGGATGAAGGCGTTGCACGCGTTCTGTCGGTGGGGTCGCCTACGGTCGCCGGAGACGGGGCCGTCCGGCCGCGCCGTCCGAGCGATGCCGCCGAACGCGAAGGTGACCATCACCATGGCGAACACCACGATCGAGTCAGACCGCGACTTCCAGCAGCTCGCCGACCCGTACCGGCGGGAGCTGCTCGCGCACTGCTACCGGATGCTGGGCTCCATCCACGACGCCGAGGACCTCGTCCAGGAGACCTACCTGCGGGCGTGGCGGTCCTACGGCGACTTCGAGGGCCGGTCGTCGCTGCGGACGTGGCTGTACCGGATCGCCACCAACGTGTGCCTCACGGCGATCGACCAGCGCGGCAGGCGGCCCATGCCGTCGGGGCTGGGCGCGCCGAGCGAGGAGCCGGAGCGGCCCGTGGTCGCCTCGCCCGAGGTGCCGTGGCTGGAGCCCGCGCCCGACGCGGTCCTCGGCGCGGACGCCGCCGACCCGGCCACGATCGTCGCGGCCCGCGAGAGCACCCGGCTGGCGTTCGTCGCGGCGCTGCAGCACCTGCCCGCCAAGCAGCGGGTCGTGCTGATCCTGCGGGACGTGCTGAAGTGGCGGGCGGCCGAGGTCGCCGAGCTGCTCGGCACCTCCACGGCGGCGGTCAACAGCGCGCTGCAGCGGGCGCGGGCCCAGCTGGAGCAGGACGCGCCGATGCGCGACGAGCTGGTCGAGCCGACCGACCCCGCCCAGCGGGAGCTGCTGGAGCGGTACGCCAAGGCCTTCGAGGACGCCGACATCGCCGGGCTCATCGAGCTGTTCAAGAAGGACGTCGTCTGGGAGATGCCGCCGTTCCCCGAGTGGTTCGTCGGCGCCGAGACCGTGGTGCGGCTCATCGCCGCCCAGTGCGCGCCCGGTCCGGGCGACATCCGGATGGTCCCGGCCGCCGCGAACGGGCAGCCCGCGTTCGGCCTCTACAAGCGCGCCGAGGACGGCGTCCACCGCGCCTACCAGCTGCAGGTGCTGAGCGTCACCGCGGACGGCGTCGCGCACGCCTCGGTGTTCTTCGACACGAGCCTGTTCCCCCTGTTCGGGCTGGCCGAGCACCTCTGAGCGGCCCGGCCCCGTTTCCATTGGACGGAAACCCCGTTCCGGCGCACCCGGCACGGGCTGCCAGGGTGGGTGCACGGTGTCCGCGACGTGGGAAGGGGAGGCCTATGGACCGCGCAGAGACCGGCGGAGGCGGGGAGGAGCGCTCGCCGCACCCGCCGTACCTGTACCCGGGCTACAAGAGCACCGTGCTCCGCGCCCCGGCACAGGAACTGATCATGCCGAAGCTCGGTCCGGACAGCGTCGAGCTGACCTCGCCGGTCTTCGGCCACCAGGAGCTCGGCCGGCTGGACGAGGACCTCACCGTCCAGCACTCCGGGGAGCCGCAGGGCCAGCGCATCGTCGTGACCGGCCGCGTCCTGGACGGCGCCGGCCGCCCGGTGCGGGGCGCGCTGGTGGAGATCTGGCAGGCCAACGCGGCCGGCCGCTACCACCACCTCGGCGACATCCACCCGGCGCCGCTCGACCCGAACTTCACCGGCGCCGGGCGCTGCCTCACGGGCGGCGACGGCCGCTACCGGTTCGTCACGATCAAGCCGGGCGCCTACCCGTGGGGCAACCACCACAACGCCTGGCGGCCCGCGCACATCCACTTCTCGGTGTTCGGGACGGCGTTCACCCAGCGGCTCGTCACCCAGATGTACTTCCCCGGCGACCCGCTGTTCGGCTACGACCCGATCTTCCAGTCGATTCCGGACGAGCGGGACCGGGAGAAGCTGATCTCCCGGTTCGACATGGACACCACCACGCCGGAGTGGGCGCTCGGCTACCAGTGGGACATCGTCCTCGGCGACACCCCGATGGAGGCCTGATGAGCACGCCGCCTCTCACCACCGCGCCCCTCACCACTCCGTCCCAGACCGTCGGGCCGTTCTTCGGCTACGCGCTGCCGTACGCGGGCGGTCCGGAGGTCGTGCCGCCGTGGCGGCCGGACGCGATCACGGTGCGCGGCCGGGTGCTGGACGGCGCCGGTGAGCCGGTGCCGGACGCGCTGCTGGAGATCTGGCAGCCGGACGCCGACGGCGCGGTCCCGCGCGCCCCCGGCGGGCTGGTCCGGGCCGGGCACGGTTTCTCCGGCTTCGGCCGCTGCGGCACCGACGCCGCCGGCGGCTACTGGTTCAGCACCCTCAAGCCCGGCGCGGCCGGGGGCGGCGCCCCCTACATCGCCGTGCTGGTGTTCGCCCGCGGCCTGCTGAAGCCCGTCTTCACCCGGCTGTACTTCCCCGAGGACGAGGCCGCCCACGCCGGCGACCCGCTGCTCGCGCAGGTCCCGGCGGAGCGGCGCGGCACGCTCGTCGCCGCGCGCGAGGGCGAGCGGGAGTACCGCTTCGACGTCCGGCTGCAAGGGGAAGGGGAGACGGTCTTCCTTGCCTTCTGACGAACGGCCGCCTTCTGCCGACCGGGGAGCGGCCCCGGACGCGGGGCTGCTGTCGCCCGTCCGGGCCGGGACGGCGGCGGAGGCCGCGACGAGCGACCTCGCCTACCTGACCGCGATGCTGGACGCCGAGGCGGCGCTGGCCCGCGCGCAGGCCCGCCTCGGCATCGTCCCCGCGGCGGCCGCCGCGGCGATCACCGCGGCCGCCGACCCCGGCCGGTTCGACCTCGTCGCGATCGCCCGCCGGGCGCGCGGCTCCGGCAACCCCGTGGTGCCGCTGGTCGCCGACCTGCGCGACCTCGCCGGGCCCGCAGGCGAGCACGTGCACAAGGGCGCCACCAGCCAGGACATCGCCGACACCGGCGCGATGCTCGTCGCGGCCCGGGCCCGGCGCGCCGTCCTCGCCGATCTCGACCGGGCGCTGGACGCCCTGGCCGGGCTCGCCGCGCGGTACCGCGACACCCCGATGGCGGCCCGCACGCTCGGCCGGCAGGCGCTGCCGACCACGTTCGGCGCCAAGGCCGCGAACTGGCTGCTCGGCTGCCTGGAGGCCCGCGAGGGGCTGGCCGCCGCGCCGCTGCCCGTCCAGCTCGGCGGCCCCGCCGGGACGCTCGACGCCTTCGGCGGGCAGGCCTTCGACCTGGTCGCCGCCTACGCCGAGGAGACCGGGCTCGCGTGCCCGGTGCTGCCGTGGCACACCCGCCGGGCGCCGGTCGCGGGGCTCGCCTCGGCGCTGGCGGTCGCCGCGGGCGCGCTCGGCAAGATCGCCACCGACGTGTGGCTGCTGTCGCAGAGCGAGGTCGGCGAGGCCGCCGAGGCCGCGGGCGCCGGGAGGGGCGGCTCGTCCTCGATGCCGCACAAGCGCAACCCCGCGCTGTCGGCCCTGGTCCGCTCGGCCGCGCTGCAGGTGCCGGCGCAGGCCCAGGTGGTCCTCGCCGCGCAGGCCGCGCCGCACGAGCGGCCGGCGGGGGAGTGGCACGCCGAGTGGCAGCCGCTGCGCGAGTGCCTGCGCCTCACCGGCGGCGCCGCCGAGACCGCCGCCGAGCTGCTGGAGGGTCTGGAGGTGTCCCCCGAGCGGATGCGCGCCGACCTGGACGGCCTGCTCGACGTGCTCGGCGGCGACCCCGGCACCGGGAACGCCGCCGCGCTCGTCGGCCGGGCCCTCGACGCCTACCGGAGGAGCCGCCCGTGACCGCCCCCCAGGACCGCCTGCTCCCCCGGTACCGCTTGGACGGCCCGGAGGACGCGCCGCTCGTCGTCCTCGGCCCGTCCCTCGGCACCACCATGGACCTGTGGCTCCCGCAGCTGCCCGCGCTCACCCGCGCGTGGCGGGTGCTGCGCTACGACCTGCCCGGCCACGGCGGCGCCCCCGTCCCGGACGGCCCGTTCACCGTCGACGACCTCGCCGGCGGGGTCCTCGCCCTCCTGGACGCGCTCGGCGCCGAGCGGGCCGCCTACGCCGGGGTGTCGCTCGGCGGCGCGGTCGGCACCGCGCTCGCGCTGCGCGCCCCCGGCCGCGTCGCGAGCCTGGTCCTGTGCTGCACGTCCGCGCGCTTCGGCGACCCGGGGCCGTGGCGGGACCGGGCCGCGCTCGTCCGCCGCGAAGGGGTCGGCCCGGTGGCCGGCTCGGCGGCGGCGCGCTGGTTCACCCCGGCCTTCTCCGGCGCGGAGCCCTACGTGGCGATGCTCCGCGCGACCGACGCCGAGGGCTACGCCGCCTGCTGCGACGCCCTCGCCGGATTCGACGCCACCGCGCGGCTCGGCGCGGTCTCCGCGCCGACCCTGGTGATCGCCGGAGCGCAGGACGGCCCCACACCGCCGGCGGGCCACGCCGACCGGCTGGCCGCGGGCATCCCCGGCGCACGGCTGGCCGTCCTGGACGGCGCCGGCCACCTGGCGAACGTCGAACGCCCGGCCGAGGTCACCGACGAGATCACCGCGCACCTGGCGCGCACATGGAAGGGGCAGGACGGATGAGCGGGGAGCGCATGACCGACGGGGAGCGGCACGCGCAGGGCATGCGGACGCGCAGAGAGGTGCTCGGGGACGCGCACGTCGACCGCGCCGAGGCCCGCAAGAACGCGTTCACCGCCGGCTTCCAGGACATGATCACCCGGTACGCCTGGGGGGAGATCTGGAGCCGCCCCGGCCTGGACCGCAAGACCCGCAGCTGCATCACGCTCACCGCCATGGTCGCCGGCGGCCACCTGGACGAGCTGGCCATGCACGTCCGCGCCGCCGTCCGCAACGGGCTGACGCACGAGGAGATCGAAGAGGTGCTCCTGCAGACGGCGATCTATTGTGGGGTACCGGCGGCGAACTCGGCCTTCGCCGTCGCCCAGCGGGTCCTCGACGAAGGGGAGTGACGGGCGGGTTCCGGGCGGCCGGCCCGGAGGGCGGGCCGCGCGGGAGGTGGCAGGTGGCGGGCGACGGAGCGGAGCGCGCGCGGCCGGTGAGCGTGGCCGGCAAGGTGATGGCGATCCTGAACGCCTTCGCCCAGGGCGGAGTCCGGCTCAACCTGAGCGAGATCTGCCGCCGCTCCGGGCTGCCGCTCGCGACCGGGCACCGGCTCGTCGGGGAACTGGTCGGCGGCGGGTTCCTGGAGCGGGTCCCGGACGGCACGTACCGCATCGGCACCCGGCTGTGGCGCATCGGCAGCCAGGCCCCGGCCGTCACGGGGCTGCGCGAGCTGGCCCTGCCCCACATGGAGGACCTGTACGAGGCCACCCACGACAACGTGCAGCTCGGCGTGCTGCGCGACGACCGCGTGCTGATCGTCGAGCGGCTGCGCGGTACCCGCTCGGTGCCGGTGGTCACGCAGGTCGGCGCGATGCTGCCGCTGCACACCACGGGCGTGGGCAAGGTGCTGCTGGCCTACGCGCCGCCGGAGGTCCGGGAGAAGGTCCTCGCCGGGGAGCTGGCCCGGCACGCGGCGCGCTCCATCACCGCCGCCGGGGAGCTGCGGCGCGCCCTGGAGCAGGTCCGCCGCTCCGGGTACGCGCTCACCCGCGACGAGATGACGCTCGGCGCCTCGTCGGTCGGCGCGCCGGTGCGGGACGCGGCGGGCGAGGTGGTCGCGGCGCTGTCGCTGGTGTCGGCCACGCGCAGCGCCGACCTGCGGCGGCTGCTGCCGCCGCTGACGACGGCGGCGCGCGCCCTGTCCCGGGACGTGGCCGCGCACTGGGGCGGCGATCCCGACCTGTTTTCCGCTGAGCGGAAGACCGGGGCTTGAACCAGCGGCGATGCGCGCCAGCATCGCCGGGTGAACCGACGACGAGGAGGCTCGATGCGTACCCAGGTCGCGATCATCGGCGGCGGCCCCGCCGGACTGCTGCTGTCGCACCTGCTCCATCTGCGGGGGATCGAGTCGGTGGTGCTGGAGAGCCGGGACCGCGACTACGTGGAGCACCGGCAGCGCGCCGGGATGCTGGAGCAGGGCACGACCGACGTGCTGCGCGAGAGCGGCGCCGGCGACCGGCTCGACCGGGAGGGGCTCGTCCACCACGGGCTGGAGCTGCGGTTCGGCGGCGCCGGGCACCGCGTCCCGCTGACCGACCTCACCGGCCGGACGGTCACCGTGTACGCGCAGACCGAGATCGTCAAGGACCTGGTGGCCCGGCGGCTGGCGGACGGCGGCGACGTGCGGTTCGAGACCGAGGTCGTGGCCCTGGACGCGTCCGCGCCGAGCGTGACGTTCCGCAGCGGCGGCGAGACGCGCACGCTGGACTGCGACTACATCGCGGGCTGCGACGGGTTCCACGGCGTCAGCCGCCCGGCGGTGCCGGGCCTGCGGACGTTCTCGCGCGAGTACCCGTTCGCCTGGCTCGGCATCCTCGCCGACGTCCCGCCGTCCACCGAGGAGCTGATCTACGCCAACCACGACCGCGGCTTCGCGCTGCACAGCCTGCGCTCGCCGCAGGTCAGCCGGCTGTACCTCCAGGTCGGCCCGGACGAGGACATCGCCGCGTGGTCCGACGCCCGGATCTGGGACGAGCTGGCGGTCCGGTTCGCCACCGACGACGGCTGGAAGCTGCACGAGGGGCCGATCACCGACAAGTCGGTCACGCCGATGCGCAGCTTCGTGGCCGAGCCGCTGCGGCACGACCGGCTGTTCCTCGCCGGCGACGCCGGGCACATCGTCCCGCCGACCGGCGCCAAGGGCCTCAACCTGGCCGTCTCGGACGTGATCGTCCTGGCGCGGGCGCTGACCGAGCGGTACGCCTCGGGGTCGGAGACGCTGCTGGACGGCTACTCGGACGCGTGCCTGCGGCGGGTCTGGCGGGCCGAGCACTTCTCCTACTGGATGACGACGCTGCTGCACGTCGACCCGGCGGCGACCGACTTCGAGCGGCGGCTCCAGCGCTCCCACCTGGACTACGTGGCGTCGTCGGAGGCGGCCAAGACGTCCCTGGCGGAGAACTACACCGGCCTCCCCATCTTCTAGGCGGGCGGCTCCCCGCCACCGGAGGACTCCGGTGCCCGCGCGGCGCAGTGAGATGCACATCACGCGAATTGGCAGTGCCTGAAATTTTGCCGCTTGGGCAAGTTCGGTTTAGCGTGGACGGGTCGCGGGTGGTCCGCGCGTCGCGACCGACTGGGGGATGCCTTGGCCACGCTGCTGTACCGGCTGGGCCGGTTCTCGTTCCGCCGCCGCGGCCTCGTGGTCCTGCTGTGGGCGGCGCTCCTCGTCCTCGCCGGTGTGGGCGCGGCCGCGCTGAAGGGGCCGACGTCCAACGACTTCTCGATCCCCGGCACCGAGTCGCAGCAGGCGATCGACCTGCTGGAGCAGAAGATGCCGCAGGCGTCCGCGGACGGCGCCACCGCCCGGGTCGTGTTCGCCGCGCCCGCCGGGTCCACGGTCACCGGGCCGTCCGGCAAGGCCGCCGTCGAGCAGGTCGTCGGCCGGCTGAAGACCGCCCCGCAGGTCGCCTCCGTCCTCGACCCCTACCAGGCGGGCGCCGTGTCCAAGGACGGCCGGATCGCCTACGCCCAGGTCACCTACGAGGTGTCGCCGATCGAGGTGACCGACGAGGCGCGGGACGCGCTCACCGCGGCGGCCGGTCCCGGCCGCGCCGCCGGGCTCCAGGTCGAGATGGGCGGCACCGCCACCGAGGGCATGCCCGCGCAGAGCGCTGCCGAGGTGATCGGCGTCGCGGTCGCCGCGGTCGTGCTGGTCATCACGTTCGGGTCGCTGGTCGCCGCCGGGCTGCCGCTGCTGAACGCGCTCCTCGGCGTCGGCATCGCGATGGCGGCGATCACCGCGGCCACCGGGCTGTTCGAGATGAGCTCCATGACCTCGACGCTCGCGCTCATGCTCGGCCTCGCGGTCGCCATCGACTACGCCCTGTTCATCGTCTCGCGCTACCGGCACGAACTGCAGGAGGGGCGGTCCGGGGAGGAGGCCGCCGGCCGGGCCGTCGGCACCGCCGGGTCCGCGGTCGTGTTCGCCGGCCTGACCGTCGTCATCGCCCTCGCCGGGCTCGCCGTCGTCGGCATCCCGCTGCTCACCGAGATGGGCCTGGCCGCCGCGTTCGCCGTGGTCGTCGCCGTCCTCATCGCGCTCAGCCTGCTGCCCGCGCTGCTCGGGCTCGCCGGCCGCCGGGTGCTCGGCGGCCGGCTCCCCGGCCTGCGCGGCGGCCGCCGCGCGAACCGCTCCGGCCAGGGCCGCGCGCCCGCGGGGGAGCGGTGGGCCCGGTTCGTCGTCCGCCGCCCGCTGCCGGTGCTGCTCGCCGCCGTCGCCGGTCTCGGCGTCATCGCCGCGCCCGCCCTGGACCTGCGGCTCGGGCTGCCCGGCGACGAGGTCTCCGCGCCCGACACGACCCAGCGCAAGGCCTACGACCTGATCGCCGACGGTTTCGGCCCCGGCTCCAACGGGCCCCTGATGGTCGTCGTGCGGGGGGACGCCGGCCAGGCGCAGGCCGCCGCGCAGCGGTTCGGCGGCGAGGTCGGCCGCATGGCGGACGTCGCCGCGGTGACCCCGCCGGTCGCGAACGCCGCCGGCGACACCGCCGTCCTCAGCGTGGTGCCCAAGAGCGGGCCCAGCACGCCGCAGACCGAGGACCTCGTCGCCGACATCCGCGCCGGGGGCGAGGCCGCCGGCGTCCGGGCCATGGTGACCGGGCAGACGGCGATGGCGATCGACGTGTCCGCCAAGCTCGGCCAGGCGCTCGCGCCCTACCTCGCCGTCGTCGTCGGACTCGCCTTCATCCTGCTGCTCCTGGTGTTCCGGTCGCTGCTCGTGCCGCTGAAGGCGACGCTCGGGTTCCTGCTCACCGTCGCCGCGACCTTCGGCGCGGTCGTCGCCGTGTTCCAGTGGGGCTGGCTCGCCGGGCTGCTCGGCGTCGAGGAGACCGGGCCCATCATGAGCATGATGCCGATCTTCCTGATCGGGGTCGTGTTCGGCCTCGCCATGGACTACCAGGTCTTCCTCGTCACCCGGATGCGCGAGGAGCACGTGCACGGCGCCGCCCCGACCGAGGCCGTCGTCACCGGGTTCCGGCACGGCGCCCGCGTCGTCGGCGCCGCCGCCGTCATCATGATCGCGGTGTTCGCCGGGTTCGTCGCCTCCTCCGAGTCGATGATCAAGATGATGGGGTTCGCGCTCGCGGCCGGCGTCGCCTTCGACGCCTTCGTGGTCCGCATGACGCTCGTCCCCGCGGTGATGGCGCTGTCCGGCCGCGCCGCCTGGTGGCTGCCCCGGTGGCTCGCGCGTGCCTTGCCCAACGTGGACGTCGAAGGTGAGAGGCTTCGGCATCTGCTCGACGAGCCCGGCGAGCGCGCCCGCGAGCGGGAGCCCGCGGCCTCGCGGAGCTGAACCGGCCCGTCCCCCACCCCCACAGAAGGACAGCGATGTGAGCCTCCTCGACCGACCGGCCCGGCCGGACGGCGCCCTGACGCGGCTGCGCCGGCCGGGACGTCGGAACACGCCCGACGCGGGACGGCCCGGCCGGGAGCGCCCGGGCGGGCGGCCCCACGCCGTCCGCGAGCTGGTCCTGATCGTGCTGCTGTTCACGGTCTACAAGCTCGGCCGGCTGCTGGCGAGCGGGCGGGTCGGGGAGGCGTTCGCCAACGCCCGCGAGGTGTGGCACCTGGAGCGCCTGCTGCGCCTGCCCAGCGAGACCGGCGTCCAGGAGGGCCTGCTGAACAGCCAGTTCCTCGTGCACGCGGCCAACAGCTACTACGCCTACGTGCACTTCCCGGCGGCGATCGCCTTCCTGCTCTGGGTCTACCTGCGGCGGCCCGCCCACTACCGGTGGGTCCGCCGGGTCATGGTCGCGCTGACCGGCGTCGCGCTCGTCCTGCACCTGCTCGTCCCGCTGGCCCCGCCGCGGATGCTGCCCGCCACCGGGCTCATCGACACCGCGGCGCGGTTCGGCCCCGCCGTGTACGGGCCGCCGCAGACCGACACCGTCGCCAACCAGTACGCGGCGATGCCGTCCCTGCACATCGGATGGGCGGCCGTCATCGCGCTCGGCCTCATCGTCACGTCCCGGACGCGCTGGCGCTGGCTGTGGCTCCTGCACCCCGCAGTGACGGTCGCGGTCGTGGTCGGCACCGCCAACCACTACTGGCTGGACGGCATCGTGGTGCTCGCCCTGCTGGCGGTCAGCGTCCTGCTCCTGCGCCCGCCCGCCGCCGGACGGGCCGCGGCGCCCGGCTAGCCCGCCGGGTCCGCCTCCGGTTCCCCCTCCGGCTCGGCGTCCAGCGTCTCCAGCAGCTCGGTCACCGGCTCCAGCTTCTCGTACAGCAGCAGCACCGGCTCGCCCGGCGCGGCGAGGTCCAGCGCGGACGCCAGCGCCCCCTTCAGGTCGCCCGCCGGATGGTGCAGGACGTCCGGGCGCTCCTCGCGCAGCCCCTGGACGATCAGCCGGGTCATCTCGCCGGAGCGGCGGCCCCGCAGGTCCTCGTCCTCGTAGACGACGACGCGGCCGAAGGACGCCGCGAGCGCCCGCGCCGTCTCGCCGACCAGCTCGTCGGACCGGTCGCCCGGCAGCGTGACCGCGGCGACGCCCCCGGTGCCCCAGCGCCGCCCGACGAACGCGCCCATCGCGGCGACCGCCGCCGGGTTGTGCGCGTAGTCGACCAGGACCGGGTTCTCGCCGACCCGGTACACGCAGCCCCGGCCGGGGTTGCGGGTGTGCGGGTCGAACGAGCGCAGCGCGCGCGCCACCACGTCCACCGCGACGCCGAGGGCCCGCGCGGCGGCCGACGCGGCCAGCGCGTTCGCCAGCACGTGCGCGGCGTGCCCGCCGAACGCGCCCGCCACCTCCGCGGCCGGCAGGATCCGGGTGCGGCGCTCGCCGCGCGCCTCGGTGAGCCAGCCGTCGGCCACGTAGTAGCCGAGGCCGCCGCCGCGCAGGTGCGCGGCGAGGACGGGCGCGTCCGGCGACAGCGCGAAGAACCGCAGCACCGGGTCGCGGCGCCGCACCGAGGGCCGCTCGGCCAGGCTCGCCGACGGCTCGTCCTCGGCGTTCAGCACCACGTGCCCGCCGCGCCGGACCTCCTCGGCGACCAGCGCCTTGATGTCGAGCAGGTCGGCCACGGACTCGGTGTCGTCCATGCCGAGGTGGTCGCGGGTCACGTTGGTGACGACCGCGACGTCCGCGCGGTCGTAGCCGAGGCCGCGCCGGACGATGCCGCCGCGCGCCGTCTCCAGCACGGCCGCCTCCACCGACCGGTCGCCGAGCACCATCTCCGCCGAGCGGGGCCCGGACGCGTCCGACAGGTGGACCAGGCGCCCGCCCACGTGCACGCCCTCGGTGCTGGTCATGCCGGTCCGCCGGCCGTCCAGCTCCAGCATGTGCGCGATCATCCGGACGGTCGTCGTCTTGCCGTTGGTGCCCGTCACCGACACCACCGGGACCCGCGACGGCGTGCCCGCCGGGTACATCAGGTCGATGACGTCGCCGGCGACGTCGCGCCCCGCGCCCTCGTGCGGCGCCAGGTGCATGCGCAGCCCCGGCGCGGCGTTGACCTCCAGGATCCCGGCCGCGCCGCGCTCGGCGGGCACCGGGGAGGCGATGTCGGGCAGCCGCAGGTCGATGCCGCACACGTCCATGCCGACGGCCGCGGCGGCCCGCACGCACATGGCGGCGACCTCCGCGTGCACCTCGCCGGTCACGTCGCGGCTGGTGCCGCCGGTGGACAGGTTCGCGTTGCGGCGCAGCCACACCCGCTCCCCGTCGCCGGGCACCGAGTCGGGGCCGTGCCCCTGCCGCGCCAGCAGCGCCAGCTCCGTCGGGCCGAGCGCCAGCCGCGTCAGCGGCCGGTCGTGGCCCTCGCCGCGCGCCGGGTCGGCGTTGACCCGCTCCACCAGCGCCGCGACCGCGGCCTCCCCGTCGCCGGTCAGGTGCGCGGCGGTCAGCTCGGCCGCCGCCGCGACCCGGCCGCCGACCACCAGGACCCGGTAGTCCTTGCCCGGGATGTAGGACTCGACGAGGACCTCGCCCTCCTCCCCGGCGGCGGCCGCGAACGCGGCCACCACCTCCGGCGGCTCGGTCAGCTCGATGTGGACGTTCTCGCCCTGGTGCCCGGCGAGCGGCTTGACGACCACCGGCCCGCCGATGCCGCGCAGCGCCGCCAGCGCCTCCGCCGGCGACGCCGCGACCCGCCCCTCCGGGACGGGGACGCCCGCGTCGGCGAGCACCCGGTGCGCGAGCCGCTTGTCGCCCGCGACCTCCATCCCGATCGCGGAGGTCGCGTCGGTCATCGCCGCCCACACCGTCCGCCGGTACCGGCCGTACCCGAGCCGCAGCAGGTTGAGGCCCTCGACGCGGCGGACCGGCACGCCCCGCTCGCGCGCCGCGCGGGCCAGCGCCGCCGTGCTCACCCCGAGGCGCTCGGCCTCGTGCGCGGCGGCGACCTCGGCGAGGCCGGCGGACAGGTCCGGCACCTGCCCCTCCAGCGCGCCGGTCACCGCCCGCACGGCGAGCATGATCAGCCGTTCCACCACGGTGCTGCCGGCCGGCTCGTCCCGCGGGCACTCCAGGATCACCTCGTACTCGCCCGGCCCGCCCGCGAGGACGGTGCGGCCGAAGAACACCTCGCGGCCGATGAGCCCGGACAGCTCCAGCGTGACGTGCTCGGTGACATGGCCGAAATAGGTGCCGCGCGCCATCGCGTCCAGCAGGCCGCCGGGGCGGCCCGCCGAGCAGTGGTGCCCGGCGAGGCCCGGCAGCGCCGCGACGAGGCGCTCCGCGAAGCCGGGGTGGTCGGTCGTCTCGTGTCCGGTCAGGCCCTGCAGGTCCAGCCGCGCGATCGCGACCGGGCGGGCCAGGTAGGTGTTCGGGCCGCTCAGGCGGCGCACATGATCGAGCCGCACGGCTCAGTCCTCCTCGTCCGGGCCGCGCATGTTGCCGATCGCGGGCAGCTTGTCGTTCATCTGGAACGCGCAGCCGGCCGGCAGCAGGTGCAGCGACACGTCGAACATCGCCATCGGCTCGTCGTCCGAGGCGGCGTAGGCGATGGTGGACTGCCCGGCGTCCACGACCGTCACCACCCCGGTCCCGACGACCTCGAACTGGCCGTCGCCCACGACGATCGCCGTGTCCTCGTCGATCCCGACGCCGAGCAGCCGGGTGTCGAGCGCGATGCCGCTCATCAGCCTCGGCAGCCGCCCGCGCTCGTTGAAATGCATGTCGATCAGCACGTTGTCGAGCAGCGCGAGGCCCGGGCCGACCTTCACGCTGGAGGCGGCGACCTCGTGGCCGTGCCCGCCCAGGATCATCCAATGCCCCATCGCGGTCGCGCCCGCGCTCGTCCCGGCGATGACCAGGCCCTCCTGGTCCAGCCGCCGCTTCAGCAGCTCGTTGGTCCTGGACCCCACCAGGGTCCGGATCCGGGACTGGTCGCCGCCGCTGAACAGCACGCCGGTCGCGTTGTCCAGCGCCCGCAGCGTCGCCGCGTCGTCGGCTGCGGCGCGGCCGAGCAGCCGCAGCTCCCGGACCGACGACACGCCGAGCCGCCCGAACACCGCCGTGTACTCCTCGGCGACCTCCTCGGGCACCTCCGTCGCCGTCGTCACGACCACGATCCGCGCGTCCTCGGCCCCCGACAGCTCGACGAACGTCTCCAGCGGCCCGGCCCCGCAGGTCCGGTTCTCCGCCCCACCGATGATCAGCAGCCGGCCCTTGCGTCCGACACCTGCATGTTTGACCTTCACACTGAGCTGACTACCCTTTGATCACGTGTGGTAGTCGCACGATCGCGAGGAGTCCCGGCCGGGCCGGCCGGGCCGCTGTGCCATGCTGTGCGGATGAGCGGCAGCCCCGTTCCCCCGGACGTCCCCGCCCGGCCCGCGGCAGGGCCCGCGGCAGGGCCGGCCGCCGCGCTCGCCGCCGCGTCCGCGCACTACCTGCGGGGCGAGCCGATCGACATGTCGGCGCTGGCGGCCGAGCTCGGCGTCGGGCGCGCGACCCTGTACCGGTGGGTCGGCGGCCGCGAGCAGCTGCTCGGCGCGGTCCTCGCGGAGATGACCGAGCGCACCTACCGCGACGCGGTGCGCGGCGTCGGCGGCTCGGGCGCGCCGCGGATCCTCGCCCTGCTGGAGCGCTTCATGCGCGCGGTCGTGGACGCGGCGCCGCTGAAGGCGTTCACCGAGCGCGAGCCGCGGCTGTTCATCCGGCTGGCCACCATGCCCGGCACCATCGAGGACCGCGCGGCCGAGCTGCTGGCGCGCGAGCTGCAGGCGGAGACCGACCGCGGCGCGCTGCGCGTCCCGCTGCCCACCGCCACGCTCGCGCAGGCGATCGTGCGGGTCGCCGACGCGTTCATGTACGCCCACTACCTGGGCGGGAACCGGCCGGAGATCGACCGGGCCCTGGAGGTCGTCGAGCTGCTGCTGCGCCCCTGCGCGCCCGAGAACGGCGACCGCGCGCCGGAGGCCGGCGACCGCGCGGCCGCGGCCGGCGGCCGGGAATCTCCGGGCCCCGCCGAACGCTGAACAATGGACGGCGATTGACCACTTTGTGGCCTTCGTCCGCCATGAGAGGCTAAGGCATTGGACGCATCGTCGAAAAAGGGACGGCCGGGCCGTGAGTGACATCCCCCGCCGCGCGGTGACGCGCACCGCCAAGCTGGCGACCCTCCCGCTGGGCTTCGCCGGGCGCACCGCCCTCGGGTTCGGCAAGCGGACCCTCGGCCGCCCCGCCGAGGCCGTCGCGCTGGAGGTCCAGCGCCGCACCGCCGAGCAGCTGTTCGCCGTGCTCGGCGAGCTGAAGGGCGGCGCCATGAAGGTCGGCCAGCTGCTGTCGATCTTCGAGGCGGGGCTGCCCGAGGAGGTCGCCGGCCCGTTCCGCGCCAGCCTCACCCGCCTCCAGGAGTCGGCGCCGCCGATGCCCGCCGCCACCACGCACAAGGTCCTCGCCGAGGGCCTCGGCGAGGACTGGCGCGACCTGTTCGCCGAGTTCGACGACCGCCCGGCCGCCGCCGCGTCCATCGGGCAGGTCCACAAGGCCGTCTGGCACGACGGCCGCACGGTCGCGGTCAAGGTGCAGTACCCCGGCGCCGCGCAGGCCCTGATGAGCGACTTCAACCAGATCGCCCGGCTCAGCAGGCTCTTCACCCCGCTGTTCCCCGGCGTCGAGGTCAAGCCGGTCGTCGCCGACCTGAAGCGCCGCCTGGAGAAGGAGCTCGACTACGTCGACGAGGCCCGCGCCCAGACCGCCTTCCACGACGCCTACGCCGGCGACCCCGACTTCGCCGTCCCCGCCGTCGTCGCGCAGGCCGGGAACGTGCTGGTCACCGAGTGGCTGGACGGCACCCCGCTCGCCAAGGTCATCGCCGAGGGCGGCCAGGACCGCCGCGACCGCGCCGGGCTGCTGCTGTTCCGCTTCCTGCTGTCCGGCCCGGCCCGCTGCGAGATGATCCACATCGACCCGCACCCCGGCAACTTCCGGCTGCTGGACGACGGCCGCCTCGGCGTGCTGGACTTCGGCGGCGCCGCCCGCGTCCCGGCCGAGCTGCAGTGGTCGATCGGGCGGCTGCTGCGCATCGGCACCCTCGGCGACCCCGACGAGATCGTCGACGCGCTGTGCGAGGAGGGCTTCCTCGTCCCCGACGCCGAGGTCGACCCGGAGGAGATCGCCGACCTCGTCGCCCCGCACGCCGCGCCGTTCGCGGTGGAGCGCTTCCGCTACTCCCGCGAGTGGCTGCGCGAGCAGACCGCCCGCGGCCTCGGCCTCGCCTCCGACATGCGCCCCGGCGCGCTCGCCCGCGCGTTCCGGCTGCCGCCGCAGTACCTGGCCGTGAGCCGCGCCCTGTCGGGCTGCGGCGGCGTCCTGTGCCAGCTGGAGGCCGAAGGCGCCTTCCGCGCGGAGGCCGAGCGGTGGCTCCCGGGCTTCGCCGACGATGAGGGCCCCGGGGACCTCGACGACCCCGGCCTCGACGACCAGGCGCCGGCGACCGCCTGACCCCGGGCGGGTCAGCCGAGGGCCTCGGCCTCCTCCTGCTCGACCTGGCGGTTCCAGTCGCGCTTGCTCGACTGCCAGCCGTCCTCGTCGCGGCCGCGGCGCCAGTAGCCGGAGATGGAGAGCAGGTCGAGGGGGAGGCCCCGCTCGACGCGCAGGTGGCGGCGCAGGGTCTTGACGAAGCCGGCCTCGCCGTGCACGAACGCGTGCACCTCGCCGTCCGGGAAGTCGAGCTTCTGGACGGCCTCGACCAGCAGCTCGCCGACCTCGCCGGCGCAGCGGTGCAGCCAGACGACCTCGGTGTTCGCCGCGCCGCGCAGGGGCTGCTCCTCCTCGGGGCCGGCGACCTCGATGAAGGCGCGGGCGGGGGCGCCGTCCGGGACGCGCTCGAGGGCCGCGGCGATCGCGGGCAGCGCGCTCTCGTCGCCGGCGAGCAGGTGCCAGTCCGCCCCCGGACGGGGCGCGTAGGCGCCGCCGGGGCCGTTGAACATGATCTCGTCGCCCGGCCGGGCGCCCGCCGCCCACGGGCCGGCGAGGCCCTTGTCGCCGTGGTGGACGAAGTCGATCGTCAGCTCGCGCGCCCGCTCGTCCCACGCGCGGACGGTGTAGGTGCGGGTCGTGGGCCACTGCTCGCGCGGCAGCTCGGCGCGCACCCGCTCCATGTCGAACGGCTCGGGGTAGGCGACGCCCGGGCGCGGGAACAGCAGCTTCACGTAGTGGTCGGTGAACTCCCCGGCGCCGAACTCCGCGAGACCGGCGCCGCCGAGGACCACGCGGATCATGTGCGGGGTGAGGCGCTCGGTGCGCAGCACCGTCCCCCGGTGGAGCGTGCGTCCCTTGCGTGCCGGTTCGCGTGCCGGTTCCGTCGCCATGCGTCCTCCGATGATCCGCGGTACTTAGGTAACCCTAACCCGTGCCGCTGTCCACTTTGTTCCAGAAGCTCGAACCCGGGCGCGGCGCCGGGTTACCGTCGGCTGGGCGGCCCCGGCGACGCGGACGGTGATGGCATTGGCGCTCAGCAGGCAGACGATGACGGACGAGCAGCGCAAGTCGGTGGCGCTGGAGTACCTCAAGGGGTTCGACAACGGCGGCGTCACCTCCGACGGGGCGCCGCTGCTCGACCTGTTCGCGGGCGACGCGCAGGTGTACTTCCCGAAGTGGGGCCTCGCCACCGGCAGGGACGAGATCGGCCGGCTGTTCGGCGACGTCGGCGCGACGATCAAGGCGATCCGGCACCACTACGCGTCGTTCAACTGGATCTTCTCCGGCGGCGACACGCTGGTGTGCGAGGGCACCAGCCACGGGGAGCACCGGGACGGGCCGTGGCGGGCGGGCGTCCCGGAGTGGGGCGCCGGCCGGTGGTGCGACGTGTTCGAGATCCGCGACTGGCGGATCCAGCGGGTGTTCATCTACCTCGACCCCGACTACGCCGGCGCCGACACCGCCCGCTACCCCTGGCTCGCGGACGGCTGACCGCCGGCCGCCCCGACCTGGGGCGGCGGGCCCTCCGGGCGGGGCCATCTGCGGTACGTTCGGGGGGCCTCGCGCACCCCCTCAGCCACCCGTGCCGCCGGAGGACCGGATGCCCCTGCTCGCCCAGTTGCTCGCCGCCGTCGCCGACGGCTCGGTGGAGATCGTCGACCTGACCGCGCCGCTGTCGGAGCGGACGCCGATCCTCCAGCTGCCCGAGCCGTTCGCCAACACCGTGCCGTTCCGGCTCAAGGAGATCAGCCGCTACGACGACCGCGGCCCCGCCTGGTACTGGAACGACATCGAGACCGGCGAGCACGTCGGCACGCACTTCGACGCGCCCGTGCACTGGGCCACCGGGCGCGACGGCGAGGACGTCGCGCAGGTCCCGCCCGCGCGCCTGGTCGCCCCGGCCGTGGTGCTGGACGTGTCCGACCGCGCCGCAGCCGACCCCGACTTCCTGCTGGAGATCGAGCACGTCCGCGAGTGGGAGGCGGCCAACGGCCCGCTCCCGGACGGCGGCTGGCTGCTGTACCGGACGGGCTGGGACGCCCGGTCCGGCGACCAGGGCGCCTTCCTCAACGCCGACGAGAACGGCCCCCACACGCCGGGGATCTCCGCCGAGTGCGCCCGGTGGCTCGCCGAG
Organism: Actinomadura sp. NAK00032; assembly: GCF_013364275.1. NCBI lineage: Bacteria > Bacillati > Actinomycetota > Actinomycetes > Streptosporangiales > Thermomonosporaceae > Actinomadura > Actinomadura sp. NAK00032. The sequence goes on from NZ_CP054932.1 coordinate 4,363,567, forward strand.
GAGACCCCCGTGATCGGCCTCGGCACCGAGACCGTCGGCACCGACGCGGGCGCCGCCCACGGGTTCGACCCGCCGTTCCCGTGCCACTCCTACTTCCTCGGCGCCGGCAAGTACGGCCTCACCCAGCTGCAGAACCTCGCCCGGCTGCCGGTCAGCGGGGCCGTGCTCGTCGCCGCGCCGCTGCCGATCGAGGGCGGCTCCGGCAGCCCCGCCCGCGTCCTCGCGCTGATCGAGCGATGATCGTCGCGGCGGCCGTGGGGGAGGCCCTCGCGCGGCTCGGCGCCCGCACCGTCTTCGGGGTCGCCGGCAGCGGCAACTTCCACGTCACCAACGCGATGGCCGCGCACGGCGCCCGGTACGTCGCCGCCCGGCACGAGGGCGGCGCGGTGACGATGGCGGACGCGTACGCGCGGGTGAGCGGCGGCCTCGGCGTGGTCAGCGTCCACCAGGGGCCCGGCCTCACCAACGCGGTCACCGGCATGGCCGAGGCCGCCAAGAGCCGCACGCCGCTGCTGGTCGTCGCGGGCGAGGTGGCCGCCGCCGCGGTCCGCTCCAACTTCCGGGTCGACCAGGCGGCGATCGCCGCGGCCGTCGGGGCGGTGCCCGAGCGGGTCCACTCGCCGCAGACCGCGCTCGACGACGTGGCGCGCGCCTGCCGGACGGCGGTCGCCGAGCGCCGCACCGTGCTGCTGGGCCTGCCGCTGGACGTGCAGGGCGCCGAGCTCCCGGACGGGGCGGGGCGCCGGTCCGGCGCGCCGCCCGCCGGGTACCGGCCGCGGCCGTCCCAGGTGCCGCCGCTGCCGGTGCCGCCGCCGGCGGCGGTCGCCCGGCTCGCCGACGCGCTGCGGGCGGCGCGCCGCCCGGTGTTCATCGCGGGGCGCGGCGCCCGGCTGTCCGCCGCCGGCGAGCCGCTCGCCGAGCTGGCCGCCCGCTGCGGCGCGCTGCCCGCGACGTCGGCCGTCGCGCGCGGCCTGTTCGCCGGCGACCCGTTCGCGCTGGACGTCAGCGGCGGGTTCGCCACCCCGGCCGCCGCCGAGCTGATCGGCGGCGCCGACCTGGTCGTCGGCTGGGGCTGCTCGCTGACCATGTGGACGACGCGGCACGGCGCGCTCATCGCCCCGGGCGCGACCGTCGTGCAGGTCGACCTCGACGCGCGCGCCCTCGGCGCGCACCGCCCGGTCGACCTCGGGCTGATCGGCGACGCCGCCGAGACGGCGCGGGCCGTGCTCGCCGCGCTGGCGGCGCGCGGCCACCGGGCCACCGGCTACCGCACGCCCGAGGTGGGGGAGCGGCTCGCCCGCGAGGGCCGCTGGCAGGACGTCCCGTACGAGGAGCACCCCGACGCCGAGGACGACGGCCGGCCCCGCATCGACCCCCGGACGCTGACGATCGCGCTCGACGGCATGCTGCCCCGCGAGCGCACCGTCGCCGTCGACTCGGGCAACTTCATGGGCTACCCGGCGATGTTCCTGGACGTCCCCGACGCCGACGGGCTGGTGTTCACCCAGGCGTTCCAGTCGGTCGGGCTCGGCCTCGCCACGGCGGTCGGCGCCGCGGTGGCCCGCCCCGACCGGCTCACCGTCGCCGCCCTCGGCGACGGCGGCGCGCTGATGTCGGTCGCGGAGCTGGAGACCGCCGTCCGGCTCGGGCTGGACCTGCTCGTGGTCGTCTACGACGACGAGGCCTACGGCGCCGAGGTGCACCACTTCGGCCCCGAGGGGCACCCGCTGGACACCGTCACGTTCCCGCCGGCGGACCTCGCCGCCATCGGCCGCGGCTTCGGCTGCGCGGCGGCGACCGTCCGGTGCCGCGACGACCTGGCCGCCGTGGCGGACTGGCTGGCCGGCCCGCGGGACCGGCCGATGGTCGTGGACGCCAAGGTCACCCGCGACCGCCCCTCCTGGTGGCTGGCGGAGGCATTTCGCGGTCACTGACCGTGTAGGGACGCTCTCGCTGGGAAACATCCCGCCATCACGATCATGAGCGTGTGCGCGGAACGGCGCGGCGCGCCGGCATCGCCGTGGGGGGAGCCGCCGGCCCGTCCGGCCGGGCGCGCCCGCGTTCGCGGTGGTCGTGCCCTACGCCACAGGTCCTGGAGGAGAGATGTCGCGATGGCCGATTCCCGAGCTCGCCCGGGAGATGATCGCGGAGTTCGCGGGCACGATGATCCTGATCCTGTTCGGCGTCGGCGTCGTCGCGCAGGTCGTGGCGGGGAGCGGGCTCGGGGACCCGCAGAGCCTCGGCGGGCATGACGCCATCACCTGGGCGTGGGGCTTCGGGGTGACGCTGGGCGTCTACGCGTGCGCGCGGATCAGCGGGGGCCACATCAACCCGGCGGTGACCGTCGCCTTCGCGGTCTTCTGGGGCTTCCCGTGGCGCAAGGTGCTGCCGTACTGCTTCGCGCAGGTGCTCGGCGCCTTCGTCGCCGCGCTGATCGTCCGGTGGAACTACACCGAGATCCTGCACGCGTTCGACCCCGGGCTGACCGCCAAGACGCAGTTCGTGTTCTCCACGATGCCGGGCAACGGGTCCCTGCCGATCCACACCTGGGGCGCCTTCCGCGACCAGATCATCGGCACCGCGATCCTGCTCTTCCTCGTCCTCGCGCTCGTCGACCCGCGCAACTCGCCGCCGCTGGCGAACATGGCGCCGCTCATCATCGGGTTCGTCGTGGTGGCGATCGGGATGGCGTTCGGGTCCGCCGCCGGGTACGCGATCAACCCCGCCCGCGACTTCGGTCCGCGGCTCGCCCAGTACATCACCGGATACGAGAGCGCGTGGCGGGACCAGTACGGGGACTTCTACTTCTGGGTGCCCATCGCGGCGCCGCTGATCGGCGGACTCCTCGGCGCCGCGCTCTACGTCCTGCTCATCGGGCGCAACATCCCGCCCGAGCAGGAGGTGACCGAGACGCTCGAGCCGCGCCTGAACGAGGACGATTCCTGACGGGGACCCGCCCCGCCGGCAGAAAGGGCAGAGTAATGGCCGACTTCGTCGGAGCGCTCGACCAGGGCACGACCAGCACCCGTTTCATGATCTTCGACCATGGCGGGAACGAGATCGCCCGCCACCAGTTGGAGCACGAGCAGATCCTGCCGCGGGCGGGCTGGGTGGAGCACAACCCGACCGAGATCTGGGAGCGGACCCGCGCCGTCGTCCAGAGCACGCTGAACAAGGCGAACCTCGGCCACGCCGACCTGGCCGCGTTCGGCATCACCAACCAGCGCGAGACGACCGTGGTGTGGAACCGGCGGACCGGCCGCCCGTACTACAACGCGATCGTCTGGCAGGACACCCGCACCGACCGCATCGCGTCGGCGCTCGAACGCGACGGGCGGGGGACGACGATCCGGCACCGCGCCGGGCTGCCGCCGGCCACGTACTTCTCCGGCGGGAAGATCCAGTGGATCCTGGAGAACGTCGACGGGGTGCGGGAGGCGGCCGAGGCGGGCGACGCGGTCTTCGGCAACATCGACACGTGGGTGCTGTGGAACCTGACCGGCGGGGTGAACGGCGGCGTGCACGTCACCGATCCGACCAACGCCAGCCGCACCATGCTGATGGACCTGGAGACCCTCGACTGGGACGACGAGCTCCTGTCGTTCTTCGGCGTCCCCCGCTCGATGCTGCCGGAGATCAAGCCGTCGTCCGCTCCGGAGCCGTACGGGATGACCCGTCCGGACGGCCCGCTCGGCGGCGAGGTCCCGCTCACCGGCATCCTCGGCGATCAGCAGGCCGCGACGGTCGGGCAGGTGTGCTTCGCGGTCGGCGAGGCCAAGAACACCTACGGCACCGGCAACTTCCTGCTGCTCAACACCGGTGAGGAACTCGTTCGCTCCAAGGCGGGGATGCTCACGACCGTCTGCTACAAGTTCGGCGACCATCCGACCGTGTACGCCTTGGAGGGGTCGATCGCGGTGACGGGGTCGGCCGTGCAGTGGCTGCGCGACCAGCTCGGCATCATCTCCGGCGCCGCGCAGAGCGAGTCCCTGGCCCGGCAGGTCGACGACAACGGCGGCGTCTACTTCGTCCCCGCCTTCTCCGGCCTGTTCGCCCCCTACTGGCGCTCGGACGCCCGCGGCGCCATCGTCGGCCTGTCCCGCTTCAACACCAACGCCCACCTGGCCCGCGCCACGCTCGAAGCCATCTGCTACCAGTCGCGGGATGTGGTGGAGGCGATGCGCCAGGACTCCGGCGTCTCGCTGGACGTCCTGAAGGTGGACGGCGGCGTCACCGCCAACGAGCTGTGCATGCAACTGCAGGCCGACATCCTCGGCGTCCCGGTGTCACGTCCCGTCGTCGCCGAGACCACCGCCCTCGGCGCCGCCTACGCCGCCGGCCTCGCCGTCGGCTTCTGGAACACCACCGACGAACTCCGCCAGAACTGGAACGAGGACAGGCGCTGGCACCCCACCTGGGACGACGACCAGCGCCAGACCGGCTACGCCGGCTGGAAGAAGGCCGTCGAGCGCACCTACGGGTGGGTGGACGTGGACTGAACGGCGCAGGCCTGACCGGTGCATGCGGGGTCCTTCTCAACGGGCCGCCGATGACCTAGCATCCGGTCGGTGACAGCGCCGTCACCGACCGGAGTGCGCTCCGGCCCGCCGAGAGGACCCCGCATGCCCAGACGCCTCGCCGCCGCGGTCATCGCCGCAGCAGTTCTCACCGGTGGGGGCGCCGCGACGCTCGCCGCCGGTGCCGCACAGGCCGCTCCCGCCCCGCTCCCGGTCCCGCTTCCGGCCGCGCTCCAGCCCGCTCCGCAGCAGGGCCGGGCGGAGGTCGACTTCACCGGCATCGTCGCGCTCAGCAACTGCTCGGGGTCGCTGGTGCGGGGGCCGCGGTCCCGCGACGGCGACGCCGCGCTCGTCCTGACCAACGGCCACTGCCTGGAGTCGGGGATGCCGAAGGCCGGCGAGGTCGTCGTCGACCGGCCCTCGTCCCGGACGTTCCGCCTGCTCGACCGGACGGGCCGCGGCGACCTCGGCACCCTCACCGCGACCAGGGTCGAGTACGCCACGATGACCGACACCGACGTGACCGTCTACCGGCTGAACACCAGCTACGCCGCGATCAAGAGCAGGTACGGGGTGTCCGCGCTGCGCCTGTCCACGGCCAGGCCGCACGACGGCACCGACATCCGGGTCGTGTCCGGCTACTGGCGGAAGATCTACGGCTGCCGGATCGACGCGACCGTGTACCGGCTGCGCGAGGCCGGCTGGACGTGGCGGGACTCCCTCCGCTACACGCCGGAGTGCGAGACGATCCACGGCACGTCGGGCTCGCCGGTCATCAGCACCCGGACCGGGCAGGTCGTCGGCGTCAACAACACCGGCAACGACGACGGCGAGCGCTGCACCCTCGACAACCCCTGCGAGGTCGCCCGCGACGGCGAGATCACCGTCCGCCACGGCAGCCACTACGGGCAGCAGACGTACGGGCTCGCGCGCTGCCTCGGCGCGGGCAACGACGTCGTGCTCGGCAAGGCGTGCACCCTGCCCAAGCCGTGACGCCCAAGCCGTGACGCCCAAGCCGTGACGGAGCGGCCGGGGGGTGGGCTCACCCCTCGGCCAGCAGGCCCATCCGCAGCCGGTCGAGGGTGGCGCGCAGCAGCCGGGAGACGTGCATCTGCGACAGCCCGATCTGCTCGGCGATCTGCGTCTGCGTCTTGTTGCCGAAGAACCGCAGCAGCAGGATCGTGCGCTCCCGCTCGGGGAGGCCGTCGATGAGCGGGCCGAGGGCGTGGCCGTCGATGAAGGCCTCCAGCGCCGGGTCGTCGGAGCCGAGGTACTCGCCGACCGTGCCGTTCTCGCCGCTCGGCGACCCGTCCGCCGGCGCCTCCAGCGACAGCGGGCGGTAGGCGTCGCAGGCGATGATGACCTCGACGGTCTCCTCCTCGTCGATGCCCATCAGCCCGGCGATCTCGGCGGTCGTCGGGGAGCGGCCGTGCTCGCGGGTGTACTCCTGCACGGTGCGCTGCAGGACCGGCCGCAGCTCCTGGATGCGGCGCGACACCCGGATGCCCCACGTCTTGTCGCGGAAGTGCCGCTTCACCTCCCCGGTCACCACCGGGTAGGCGTAGGTGACGAAGCGGTCGCCGATCCCCGGGTCGAACCGGTTGATGGCCTTCACCAGGCCCAGGTAGGCGACCTGCTGGAGGTCGTCGAGGGGTTCGCCCCGGTTGGCGTACCGGCGTGCCACGCCGCGCACGAGCGGGGCGTGCATGTCGACGATGCGCGCCCGCAGCCGCTCCCGCCGCGGGTCGTGCTCCGCCAGCCGGTTCATCTCCGCGAGCAGGATCTCGGTCTGGCCGTCGTTGAACCGGGTGGTCTGCGCCGACGTCATACGGTGCTCTCCTTCGCGGACGAGGCCGGCGAGTGGCAGGGGACTGTCGCTCGGTGCCGTCCCTCTACCCGCCAGAAAAGCGATCACACGGATCCGCGGGAGCCGCGCGGGTAGCGGCACCTCAGGCGGGTAACCGGGCGGTGAGGCAGGAGGTGGAGCCGTGAGCACGATCACCGAATCGGTCATCGTCACCGTCCCGATCCGCACCGCCTACGACCAGTGGACGCGGTTCCGCGCGTTCCCCCGCTCCATGGACGGCGTGGAGGAGATCCGCCGGCTCGGCGACACGACCCTGCGCTGGACGACGCGCAACGGCCCGACCCTCGCCGGCGTGGTGACGTTCCACCGCCTGGACGAGACCACCACCCGCGTCACCGCGCAGCTGGAGCTCGACCCCGAGGGCCTCGCGGGGCGGGCCGGGGACCGGACCGGCGCGCTGACGCACCGCGTGCGGGGCGACCTGCGCCGCTTCAAGACCTTCATCGAGGCGCGCGGCGCGCGGAGCGGTCCGGCGGCCGGCGCGGCGAAGGCCGACCGCCCCGGAAACTGACCGCCGCTAGGATGGGGAGGCCATGCCCTCCCCTCCCGTCGACCCGGACGTCGATCTGCACGACCCGCGGCAGCGCGCGGAGCTGCCCCGGGCGCCCTGGGGGACGCTCGGCGCGATCTCGGCGGGCGGCGTGCTCGGCGCGCTGGCCCGGCACGGGCTGGGCACCGCGTTCCCGAGCGGGCCGGGGGAGTTCCCCTGGGCGGTCTTCTGGGTCAACGTGTCGGGCTGCCTGCTGATCGGCGTGCTGATGGTGCTGATCACCGAGGTGCGTCCCGCGCACCCGCTGGTCCGGCCGTTCCTCGGGGTGGGGGTGCTCGGCGGCTTCACCACGTTCTCGACCTACACCGTCGACATCCAGCGGGCGGTGGAGCACGGCGCGCCGCGCGTCGGGCTGGCCTACCTCGCGCTGACGCTCGCCGCCGCCCTCGCCGCCGTCTTCACGGGGGTGCGGCTGACCCGGGCGCTCACCCGCCGCCGGGCCCCCGAGGACGCCGCGTGACGATCCTGCTGATCGCGCTCGGCGCCGCGCTGGGCGCCCCGCTGCGCTACCTGACCGACCGGGCGGTGCAGGCCCGGCACGACTCGGTGTTCCCCTGGGGCACGTTCACCGTCAACGTGGCGGGATCGTTCATCCTCGGCCTGCTCGCGGCGCTCCCGGTGGACGGCGGTGCGATGGCCTTCGCCGGGACGGGCTTCTGCGGCGCCCTGAGCACGTACTCCACCTTCGGTTACGAGACGCTGCGGCTGGCCGAGACCGGTGCCCGCTCCTACGCGCTGCTCAACGCCGCGGCCAGTATCGCCGCCGGCCTCGGCGCCGCCTACTGCGGCATGGTCGTGGCGCAGGCGCTCCCCGGTACGTGAGTCCGCCCCGGCATGTGCGTTCGCCGGGGCGGAACGGGGGCAGAAAGCTGGTGCGGCCCAGGCTCGCAGTTCAGGGCACTTGGCTCCGAGCCGACGAGTGGGCCGCGAGGTGACTCTGCCCCGCGGGCCGTGACCGTAAACCGGAAGGTGTCTGAAGTGTCACGCGGAGGGCAGCACGGCATGCCGTGCGGGGCATGGCCGGGGCCGTGCCGGCATGGGCGGGACCGCCCCGGGTAGCAGGTGGCCATGGCGAGCTCAGGGCGGCGGATGCGGGTCCTCGTGGCCGGGTGGCCGAGCTTCCTGCACGGTGAGGCCACGGCGGGCGACGTGCTGGCGATGGAGGCGGTGCGGCAGGGGCTGGCCGCGGCCGGGGTGGAGTGCGACCTGGCGTGGAGTCCCGTCTTCCGGCCGGGCGGCCTCGACCTCGACCACGCCGACCCCGCCGGCTACACGCACGTGGTGTTCGCGTGCGGGCCGCTGCGCGGGCCGCAGATCGAGGAGCTGCACCGCCGCTACGCGCGCTGCGTCCGCGTCGCCGCGGGCGTCTCGGTCGTCGACCCGGACGACCCCGCGGTCACCGGGTTCGACGCCGTGCTGCCGCGCGACACGCCGGCGGCGGCGCCGCGGCACGACCTGGCGGCGCTGCCGGAGAGCCCGTCGGTGCCGGTCGTCGGGGTCGTCCTCGCGCCGGGCCAGCGGGAGTACGGGCCGCGGCGGCTGCACGACCGCCTCGCGCGGGAGCTGACGGGCTGGCTCGGCGCGCGCGGGTGCGCGCGGCTGCCGCTGGACACGCGCCTCGATCCGCGCGACTGGCGCACGTTCGGCACGGCCGCCGAGTTCGAGTCGGTGCTGCGCAGGCTCGACCTGGTGGTGACGACCCGGCTGCACGGCCTCGTCCTGGCGCTGAAGAACGGGGTCCCGGCGCTGGCCGTGGACCCGGTCGGCGGCGGCGCGAAGGTGACCGCGCAGGCGCGGGCCTGGTCGTGGCCCGCCGTGCTGACCGTCCCCGAGCCGGCGGCGGGGCCGGGCCGGGAGGAGGAGCCGCTGCTGGACGCGGCCGAGCTGGACCGGTGGTGGGCGTGGGCGCTGTCGCCGGAGGGGGCCGGGCGGGCGGCGGCGGTCCGGGCGGACGGGAGCATGATCGGCGAGCTGCTGGACGTGCTCGGCGCGCGTTAAGGACCGGATATTTCGGGCAGTTTCTGCATTTCAGACGCAGGAAGGAGCGTCCGCCATGCGGCATGAGGAGTTCATCGGACAGGTCCAGCACCGCGCCCACCTCTCCGGGCACGGCGAGGCCGAGCGGGCGACACGGGCCGTCCTGGAGACCCTCGGCGAACGGATACCCGAGGGGCTCGCCGACAACCTCGCGGCGCAGCTGCCGCACGAGATCGGCGAGCATCTGCGCCGGACGGAGGTCTACGGCGGCGCGGGAAGCGGCGAGCGGTTCGACCGGCACGACTTCATCGAGCGGATCGCGGTCCGCTCCGGTGCCGACGAGCCGCGCTCGGCCTACCTGGCCCGCGTCGTGCTGGAGGTGACCGACGAGGCGACCGAGGGGGCGGTGGCGGACAAGGTGCGGCACAGCCTCCCCGCGGATCTGCGGGACCTGGTCGCGGCCGGCCACAACGGCTGAGCGCCGGGCCCGGCCCGCACGCCCGCGAGACGGCCGCGGGGGACTCCGCTTCCCCGCGGCCGTCTCGCGCGTGCGGCCCGTCAGGCGGGGCGGGCGACGAGCAGCTCCCGGCCGAACCACTCGATGGTGCCGCGCAGCCCCTCCTCGACCGTGATCTTCGGACGCCAGCCGAGCACGTCCTCGGCGAGGGCGGTGTCGGGGCGCCGGACGCGCGGGTCGTCCTGCGGCCGGTCGATGAACCGGATCCGGGACGCCGAGCCCGTCAGGTCGATGATGTGCCGGGCGAGGTCGGCCATCGACACCTCGTAGGGGCTGCCGATGTTCACCGGCCCCGGGTGCCCGGACAGCGCGAGCGCGAGGATGCCGCGGACGGTGTCGTCCACGTGGCAGATCGAGCGGGTCTGCGAGCCGTCGCCGGTGACGGTGAGGTCCTCGCCGGTCAGCGCCTGCCGCAGGAACGTCGGGACGGCGCGGCCGTCGTCGGGGCGCATCCGCGGCCCGTAGGTGTTGAAGATCCGCACGATCGCGGCGTCCAGGCCGCGGGCGTGCCGGAACGCCGAGGTCAGCGCCTCGCCGAACCGCTTCGCCTCGTCGTACACGCTGCGCGGGCCGACCGGGTTCACGTTGCCCCAGTACGACTCGGGCTGCGGGTGCACCAGCGGGTCCCCGTACACCTCCGAGGTGGAGGCGAGGACGAACCGGGCGCCCTTGGCCTCGGCGAGGTCCAGCGCGTGGCGGGTGCCCTGGCTGCCGACCTCCAGGGTCTGGATCGGGAACCGCAGGTAGTCGGCCGGCGAGGCGGCCGAGGCGAGGTGGAAGACGTAGCCGACCTCGCCGGGGACGCGCACCGGTTCGGTGAGGTCGCGCTTGAGGAACCGGAAGTCCCGCCGGCCCGCCAGGTGCGCGATGTTGCGGGACGTCCCGGTGAGCAGGTTGTCCATGCACACCACCGAGATCCCCTCGGCGAGCAGCGCCTCGCACAGGTGCGAGCCGAGGAAGCCGGACCCTCCGGTGACGACGGCGCGTGGATGTCTCATCATTGCCTCCTCATCAGTTCACGCGGGTGCGTGCGGGCGGGCCGTGCGGGCGAGCACTGTGGGCGAGCACTGAGGGCGAGCACCGCCGCCGCGGCCTCGACGGCCTGGTCCGCGGAGATCTCCAGCAGTCCCGGGCAGGGCTCGCGCCCGTGCGGGTCGCCGCGGCGGCCCGCCCACAGGACGCGGTGCTCGGCGCGGCCCGGCGGGCCCCACCGGCTGGGCGGCGTCGGGCCGAACAGCAGCACCGACGGCGTGCGGAACGCGGTCGCCAGGTGCGCGACGCCGGTGTCGCCGCACACCACCAGCCGGGCGCCCGCGACGAGCGCGGCCAGCTCCGGCAGGGACGTGCGGCCGGACAGGTCGGCGGCCGGGTCCAGCCCGGCGAGCCCGGCCACCCGGCGCGCGAGCGCGGTCTCGCCGCGGCCGCCGGTGACGACGACGCGCTCGCCGCGGTCCCGCAGCGCCGCCGCGACCGCCGCGAACCGCTCGGCGGGCCAGCGCCGCGCCGGGAACGCGGCGCCGGGGTGGACGACGGCGGCGCCCGGCGCGGGCGAGGCCGCGGCCGGGGCCGGCAGGTCCAGCTCGCGCGGGTCGGCGCGGAACCCGTACCAGGCGGCGAGCCGGCACCAGCGCGCCACCTCGTGCTCGGCGCGGTCCCACGCCGGGCCGCCGGCGTGCCCCGCGGCGGGGCAGCCGAACGCCAGCAGCCGGCCGGGCTCCAGGGCCGCGAGCAGCCGGTGGCTCCGCGGCCCTGACCCGTGCAGGTTGACGGCGGCGTCCACCGGGCCGGCGGCGCGGAGCGGGGCGTCCAGGCCGTCCGCCGGGAGGACGTCGTCGACCGCGCCGGTCGCGCGGGCCAGCGGGCCGAGCACCGCGGGCGCCGCGAGCGTGATCCGGGCGTCCGGCAGCCCGCGCCGCAGCGCCCGCAGCGCGGGCACGGCGGTGAGCAGGTCGCCGAGCCCGAGGGCGCGCAGCACCAGCGCGCGGCGGGCCGTCACGGCCACGACGGCTCCTGCGAGGGGCAGACGACGAGTTCGCGCACCTCGCACCCGGCCGGCTGCGCGAGTGCGAACGCGATCGCCTCCGCGACGTTCTCGGGCCGGTTCAGCTTGGCGTCCGCGCCCGGCTTGTACTGGTCGGGGCGGCCGTCGAAGAACGCGGTGTCCATCCCGCCCGGCACGATCATCGTGACGCCGACGCGCCCGGCCGTCTCGGCGGCGAGCGCCCGGGTGAACCCGACGACCCCGAACTTGGACGCGCAGTAGGCGGTGGCGTCCGGCAGCGCCCGGAACCCGAGCGTGGACGCGACCGTGACGATCCGCCCGTGCGGCTCGTTCTCCAGGTAGGGGAGCGCGGCGCGGGCGACGGCGGCGGTGCCGAGCAGGTTCACCTGCACGACCCGCTCCCAGTCCTCGGCGGGGACCTCGCACAGCGTCCCGCACGCGTCGATGCCGGCGGCGGTCACGACGGCGTTCAGCCCGCCGGCGGCGCGCGCCAGCCCGTGCACGGCGCGCTCGGCGCACCGCCGGTCGGCGAGGTCGGCCTGCATGTGCTCGAAGTCGTCCTTCGGGGGGTGCCGGTCGAGGATCAGGGGCCGTCCGCCGCCGTCGGCGACCTTGCGCGCGACGGCCGCGCCGAGCCCGGATGCGCCTCCGGTGATGAGCACGTTCATGACGCGGTTCCCTTCTTCGTGGACAGCAGGCGCGTGGTGGAGCGCCCTTCCAGCAGGGGCAGCAGGACGATCTCGCCGTCGTGGGCCCGGACCGTCTCGGCCTCGGGCAGCGTGGTCCCGGCGTAGTCGGCGCCCTTCACCCACACGTCGGGGCGCAGCCGCTCCAGCAGCGGCGCCGGGGTGTCGTCGTCGAACACCACCGCGGCGTCGACGTCGCTGAGCGCCTCCAGCACCCGGACCCGGTCGGCGGCCGGCGTCACCGGCCGCGTCGGCCCCTTGCGGCGCCGGACGGACGCGTCGGAGTTGACGCAGACGATCAGGCAGTCGCCGAGCCGCCGCGCCTGCTGGAGCAGGCTGACGTGCCCGGCGTGCAGCAGGTCGAAGCAGCCGCCGGTCGCCACCACCGTCCCGCCCGCGCGCCGCGTCCGCTCGACGATGTCCCAGGCGTCCTCGCCGCGCTCGGGCACGAGCCGGGCGGTCCCCGTCTCGGCCAGCTGCGCCGACAGCGCCGCGGCGGCCCCCGCCCGGACGAACTCCGACGCCCGGTTGACGCCCTCGGTGACGGCGGCGGTGAGCGCCGCGCCGTCGGCGAGCGCGCCGGCCGCCCCGGCGGCGAAGCTGTCGCCCGCGCCGCACGAGTCGCCCCGCGCGGGCCGGGCGGGCGCGAGGAACGGCGCCTCGGACCCGTCGCACAGCAGCGCGCCGTCCGCGCCGAGCGTGACGGCGACGCCCTCGATGCCCCAGGCGCGGCCGAGGTGGCGGCCGCGCCGGCCGGCCGCCGCCAGCCCGAACCCGGCGATGTCGGCGCCGTCCGCGGCGGCCAGCCGCGCCGCCTCCTGCTCGTTCGGGGTGAGCAGCCGGACGCCGGGGACCGGCGGCTCCCCGCGCGGGTGCGGGTCCCAGACGACCGGGACGTCCGCCGGCAGCGCGCCGAGCAGCGACCGGACGGCCCGGTGCCGGGTGACGCCGCGGCCGTAGTCGGCGACCAGCACGGCGCCGGCCCCCGCGATCGCGTCGGTGACGCGCGGACCGACGGGCCCGTCGAGGGCCTGCCCTTCCCCGGCGTCCAGGCGCGCCACCGACTGCCCTCCGGACCGGATGCGCAGCTTGCAGGGCGTCCCGCCGTGCAGGTGGAACGCGGCGACCTCCAGGTGCCGCTCCAGCATCGCGCGCAGCCGCCGCCCCGGCTCGTCGTCGGCGAGCGCCGTGACGAGCACGACCTCCCGCCCGTCGGCGGCCGCGAGCAGCGCGGCGAGGCCGGCGCCGCCGGGGCGGGGCAGCTCCTCGGCCCCCTCCACGACGGGGACGGGCGCGTCCGGGCACAGCCGGCTGCTGGTGCCGACGATGTCGATGTCGAGCAGGACGTCGCCGACCACCACGAGTGGCGCGGTCATGGCGCCTCCTTCCGCTCAGGCATGGCTGACTCCGAGCGCCTCGTCCACCACCCCGCACAGCAGGTGGATCGCCGCGAGGTGGATCTCCTGGACGGTCGAGGTGGTCCCGGCCTCCACGGTGACCGCGTCGTCGCACGCCGCGGCGAGCGGGTTCGGGCCGGGCCCGGTGACCGCCCAGGCCGCCATCCCGAGCCGCCGGGCGCGGTGCGCCGCCGCGATCACGTTGGGGCTGCGGCCGCTGGTCGACAGGCACACCAGCACGTCCCCGGGGCGGCCGTGCGCCTGCACCTGCCGCTCGAAGACGTTCACCGCGCCGTAGTCGTTGCCGATCGCGGTGACCGAGGAGGTGTCGCCGTGCAGCGGGATCGCCGACAGCGGGCACCGCTCGCTCTCGAACCGGCCGACCAGCTCGGCGGTCAGGTGCTGCGCCTCGGCGGCGCTGCCGCCGTTGCCGCAGGCCAGCAGCCGCCCGCCGCCGCGCAGCACGCGGGCGAGGCGGCGCCCCCAGCCGTCGAGGACGGGCACCTGGTCGCGGAACAGCAGGGCCGCCTCGGCGAGCGCCTCCAGCCGCCGGTCGTGGACGGTGGACGTGCGGGTCCCGATCCCCGGCTGCGCGGTCACGCGGCCACCTCCGTCAGCGCGGCGGCGTGCCGGTACACCTCGGCGGTGTCGGCGGCGACGCGCGCCCACGAGTAGCGGCCGCGGGCCCGGTCGCCCGCGGCGGACCCCATCGCGGCGCGCCGGGCCGGATCGTCCAGCAGCGCCCGGACCGCGGCGGCCGCCGCCTCCGGGTCGCGCGGCGGGACGAGCGTGCCGGTGACGCCGTCGACGACCGTGTCGAGGTGCCCGCCGACGGCGCTCGCCACCACCGGCACCCCGCAGGCCATCGCCTCGAGCGGCACCATGCCGAACGGCTCGTACCAGGGGAGCGTGGCGACCAGGCCCGCCGACCGCAGCAGCGGCGGCACCTCGGCGCGGCCGAGCCGGCCGAGGAACTCCACCCGGTCTGCCACGCCGGCGTCCCGCGCGACGCGCCGCAGCCGCCGCACCTCGGGGTCGCCGTCCAGGTCGCCGCGGGGCGGCCCGCCGGCGACGGCCAGCACGGTGCCGGGCAGGTGCGCGAGCGCGCGGACGGCGGTGTCGACGCCCTTGCGCTCGACGAGCCGGGACAGCACCACGATGCGGTCCGCGCCGGCGTCCCCGCCGTCCCCGGGGCCGCCGGGGGCGAACAGGCCGAGGTCCACCCCGCACGGCACCACCCGGACCCGGTCGCGGGGCACGCCCATCGCGGCCAGCTCGGCGACCTCGTCGGAGCAGGTGGCGATGACGGCCTCGGCGGCGCGCCCGATCGCGCGCTCCAGCCGGACGCGGGAGGCGGGGCTGGTGTCCTTGCCGCCCTGGTGGCGGCGCTTGACGGTGCCGAGCGCGTGGTAGGTCTGCACGACCGGCAGGCGCCGCGCCCCCGGCGCCTGAGCGGCCTGGACCGCGGCGAGGCCGCTCATCCAGAAGTGGGCGTGCGCGACGTCGGGCGGGTCGGCGGCCCAGCGCCGCTCCAGGTACGTCCCGAAGTCGTGCATCCACGGCAGCAGCTCGTCCTTGGCGATGCGCTCGGGCGGCCCCGCCGGGACGTGCTCGACCGCGACGCCGGGCGCGAGCCGCACCCGGTCCGGCGGGCCGGGGGCGTCGCGCCGCGTGTAGACGGTCACGTAGTGCCCCTGGCGGCCGAGCTCGGTGGCCAGTTCCGCGACGAACACGTTCTGCCCGCCGCCGTCCGCCCCGCCCAGTCCGCCGTCGGCGGCCAGCGGGCTGGCGTGCTCGGAGATCATGGCTATTCTCATCGCGTTACCTCCTGGAGAGTTCGCCGCCAGTCGCGCAGGAAGCGCGGCAGGCCGTAGCGCTCGACGGCGTAGGCCCGCGCCTCCTTGCCCATCTGGCGGGCACGCGGCGGGTCGGCGGCCAGGGTCCGCGCGGCCTCCGCCAGGGCGGCGACCCGCGTGGACAGCACCCCGGCCTCCGGCGGCACCGCCTCGACCGCCTCGGTGGTGGCCAGCGCCACCACCGGCAGGCCGAGCATCATGGCCTCGATCAGGGCGAGGCCGAGCGAGGTCCACCGGTAGGGGTGGACGTAGACGCGGCGGCGGGCGAGCTCCTCGTGCATCCTCGCCTGCGGCAGGTCCTCGAAGGTCCACAGCGACTCCGGGGGGATGCCGAGGCGCTCGGGGACGCCGGCGACGTTCATGCCGAACAGGTCGAGGGGGACGGCCGCGGCGAGCTCGGGGAGCAGGTCGGTGCCCGCGACGCGGCCGCGGCGCAGCGGGTCGTTGATGACGACGCCGGCGCGGGGCATGTCGGCGGTGCACCGGTAGCCGGGGTCGACGACGCCGTGCTCGATGACCAGGGCCGGGGCCCGGCCGCAGTTCCAGAACAGCCGGTTGAAGTGGGTGACGTGCACGACCGGGATGTCGGCGCGGTCGTGCAGGAAGTGCCGGCTGTCGGGCACGACCTCCTCGGGGAGCCCGGCGTCGGCGGGCGTCCGGCGCGGGGTGTCGTGCTCGACGTAGACGGCGGGGACGTCGCGTCCGGGGCGCCGGCCGAGCCATTCCTCCGCCAGCCGCAGCTCGTGGGGGCGCTGGAGCACGACGGCGTCCACGTGCTCGTGGCGGAGCCGCTCGGGCGGCACCTCCACCGCCCGGTCGGGCCAGGTGAAGGTGTCGGGCCGCCCCCGGCCGTCCGGCCCGCGGCCGGGGACGACGGGGACGAGCGTGGTCTGCGGTCCGTGCACGAACGACGTCGCCCACGAGCCGTGCACGTGCCACATCAGGACTCTCATCGGGCGGGCGCCTCCTCCACGGTCGCCACGACCTCCACGGCGGCGGCGACCTCGTCGGCGGTGACGGTCGACAGGCAGGGGTGCCCGTCGACCGGGCATTCGCGGGCGCGGCTGTCCTTGCACGGCGCCTGCTGGTCGCCGAGCAGCGCCAGCGGCACCCCGAACGGCGCCCAGCGGGCGGCGGGCACGGTCGGCGCGAACAGCGACACGACCGGCGTCCCGACGGCCGCCGCGAGATGCGCGGGGCCGGTGTTGCCGGCGACGACCGCGCACGCGCCCGCCAGCACCGACGCCAGCTCCGGCAGCGACGTGCGGCCGCCGAGGTCGAGGCCGTCCTCGCCGGCGGCGAGCGCGGTCAGCTCCTTCTCGTCGCCGTGGCCGGTGACGACCACCCGGCGGCCCGAGGCGCGCAGCAGCCGGACCGCCTCGGCGCAGCGCCCGGGCGGCCAGGCGCGCGCCGGCACGGACGTGCCGGGGTGCACCACCACGTAGCCGGGCCCGCCGGTGAGGTGGTCGGTGTCGGGCAGCGGCCCGCGGACCCGCAGCCGGGTGTCGGCCGGGGCCGGGAACCCGGCGTCCTCGGCGAGCGCCAGCATCCGCAGCGGCTCGGGGACGTCGGTGTCGGGCCGGTGCCGCAGGTCCAGCAGCGATCCCGGGTAGTCCTCGCTGATGCCGCCGATCCAGGGCGTCCCGGCGAGCCGCAGCAGCAGCGCCAGCGGCAGCGGCGACTGGTGAAAGGAGGTGAGGACCAGCGCCCGGTCGAAGCCGCGCAGCTCCCGGACGATCCGGTCGATCGCCGCCCGCTTCACCGGCACCCGGTCGGGGTCGATCCAGGGGGCGCACCACTCGATGACGCGGTCGACGCCGGGCAGCAGGTCGGCGGCGGCGCGGCCGCGCGGGCCGCACAGCAGCACGACCTCGTCGGCGCGGGCGGCGACCGCCCGCACCGCGGGCCCGGCGAGCAGCACGTCGCCGAGGTTGTCCTGGCGTGCCACGAGGACCCTCATCGGCGCCGCCTTCCGCCGAGGACCAGTTCGACGGCGGCGTCCAGCGTCGGCGCCGTCTCCGGCGCCCGCGCGATCTCCGCCGGCCGGGTCCGCCCGGTCGGGACGAGGATGCCGCGCGCCCCCGCGGCCGCGGCGGCGGCGACGTCGCCGCCGACGTCGCCGATGACGGCGCAGTCGGACGGGAGCATCCCGAGCCGCTGCGCGGCGCGCTCGATCATGCCGGGCTCGGGCTTGCGGCACGCGCAGCCGTCGCCGTCGTCGTGCGGGCAGAACTCCCACACGTCGATCCGGCCGAGCAGCTCCTCGACGCGGGCGTTGACGCGCCGCACGTCCCCGGCGCCGATGAGCCCCTTGGCGACGCCGGACTGGTTGGAGACGACGCCGATCCGGACGCCGTGGTCGCGGAGCCGGTCGAGGGCGCGGCGGGCGCCCGGCATCGGCTCGACCCGCGCGGGGTCCCCGTTGTAGGGGACGTCCCGGATCAGGGTGTCGTCGCGGTCGAACAGCACGGCCCGGGGGCCGCCGCAGCTCCGCGCCCGCCGGTGGACGGCCAGCCCGCGGGCCCGGTGCCGGACCGCGGCGGGCGGGATGGCGGCGCTCGTGACGAGCATCGTCGCGACCTCCCGGGGAGTCTTCGGGCCCGGCTTGATCCGCTCGTAGGCGAACCGCGCGGTCAGCGCGGCCCAGGCGCCGGCCGCCGCCGCGGCGACGGCCGCGCCGCGCCGGGAGCGGGCGGCGGGCAGCGCCGCGAGCGCGAGGAGCCCGGCGGCGGTGGTGAGCGCGTGCCGGGCGAGCAGGCCGCGGCCCTCGCCGGCGCGGGCGCGCCAGCCGGGCCCGTGCACCCGCCGCATCAGGACGTCGTCGGCGTTGCCGGCCTGCGCCCGCACCGACGCCCAGAACCCGGCGGGCCGGACGGGGTGGGCGACGCGCCGGTCGCCGAGGACGAGCCCGTGCCCGGCGTCCAGGGCGCGCAGCGCCAGGTCCGCGTCCTCGCGGTAGGCGCGGCGGAAGCGCTCGTCGAAGCCGCCCAGCTCGGCGAGGACGCCGCGCCGGTAGGCCATGTCGGCGGTGATCCAGTCGGCGCTCGCGAGCCCGGCGGTACCGCGCTCCCAGTCGGTCGGCGCTCGGCCGTCCGGCGCCGGGACGGCGACCCGGCCCTGCGACCCGCCGACCGAGGGCGGCAGGTCCGCGAGGTCGGCGGCCAGCCGGGCGGGCCAGTCCGGCGCGGGCACGACGTCGTCGTCCAGGAACGCCACCCACTCGGTCGCGGCGGCGCGCCAGCCGGCGTTGCGGGCGGCGGCGGGCCCGCGGCCGCCCGAGCGCAGCACCCGGACCGGCGGGCCGGGCGCGGCGGGCAGCGGCAGCGGCGCGCCGGGCGCGGGCCGGTCGTCCACGACGATGATCTCGTGCGGGCCCCGCTCCGGTCCGCCCTCCAGCGCGGCGAGCAGCGCCCGCAGCGTGCCGCGCAGGCTCTCCCGTCCGATGGTGGGGACGACGACGGTGTAGTCCATCAAGCGCGCACCTCCCGGCGGCGCACCGTGAAGGGCCCGATGGCGAGCAGGTCGACCGGCGCGGAGCCGAAGCACTCCAGCGCGTCGCGCGGGTCGTCGACCATCGGGCGCCCGGCGGTGTTGAGGCTGGTGTTGACGAGCACGGGCAGCCCGGTCCGGCGGCGGAACTCCGCGAGGAGGCGCGCCACGAGCGGCTCGTCGCCGGCCGCGACCGTCTGGACGCGGGCGGTGCCGTCCACGTGCACGACCGCGGGGATCCGCTCCCGCCACCGCGGCCGGACGTCGTGGACGAACAGCATGTACGGGCTCGGGAGCGGGCCCTCGAAGATGTCGGGGGCGTCCTCCAGCGCGACCATCGGGGCGATCGGCCGGAACTGCTCGCGGCCCTTCACGTCGTTGAGCCGCTCGACGTTCCCGGCGTGGCCGGGGTGGGCGAGCAGCGACCGGTGCCCGAGCGCGCGCGGCCCGAACTCCGAGCGGCCCTGGAACCACGCGACGATCTCGTTGCGGGCGAGGGCCTCGGCGACCGCGGCGGCCAGGTCGTCCGGCCGCTCGTAGGGGATCTTCGCGGTGTCGAGCCGCGCGGCGATCTCCCGGTCGGTCCACTGCCGCCCGAGGTCCGCGCCGGGCATGCCGGTGAGCGGGTCGCCGCCGCCCTGCGCCACGTGCAGCGCGGCGCCGAGCGCGGTGCCGGCGTCGCCCGCCGCGGGCTGCACCCAGAGGTCGTCGTAGGGGCCGGCGCCCGCCAGCCGGGAGTTGGCGACGCAGTTGAGGGCGACGCCGCCGGCGAGCATCAGCCGCCGGGATCCCGTCTCGCCGTGCAGCCACGCCGCGAGGTCGAGCAGCACCTCCTCGAGGCGGGCCTGGACGCTCGCGGCGAGGTCGGCGTGGTCGCGGGTCCACTCGCCGCCGGCCTTGCGGGCCTTGGCGAGCGAGCCCCAGTCGATCGCGGCGGCCGCGAAGCCGCCGTCGCCGGTCGCGCGGACGTGCTCGCGCAGCTCGTCCAGGAAGCGCGGCTCGCCGTAGGACGCCAGCGCCATGACCTTGTACTCGTCGCTGGAGCGCAGGAAGCCGAGGTGCTCGGTGAGGTCCTCGTACATCAGGCCGAGCGAGTGGGGGAGCCGCTGCGCGTGCAGCGCCGTCAGCACGCCGTCCCGGTAGGTGCCGGCCAGGTGCGAGTGCGACTCGCCCCGGCCGTCCAGGACCAGCACGTCGCCGTCGCCGGGCGCCGGCGCGGCGAGCGCGGCGGACGCGGCGTGCGCGACGTGGTGGGGGACGTACCGGACGATCCCCGGGTCGAGGCCGGGCAGCGCCGTCGCGAGGAAGTTCGGGGCGCGCCGCGCGTACAGGGTGCGCAGCCGCTCCCACTGCTCGTCGTGCCCGCCGAGGCCGGGTTCGACCAGGGCCGGGTCGTAGGAGTAGGCGACGGCGTCGAGGTCGCCGGGTTCCAGCCCGGCCTCCGCCAGGCACCAGCGGGCGGCCTGCTCCGGCAGCTCCCAGCCGGAGAACGGCACGGGCCGCTTCCCGTGCTTGCGGCGGCTGAAGCGTTCCTCCTCCGCCGCCGCGACGATCCTGCCGTCCGCCACCAGCGCGGCGGCCGGGTCATGGAAGATCGCGTTGATTCCGAGCACGCGCATATGAGCCCCGTTTCGGCGCATCATTCGGTGAGGTGCCGATGACGTCGTCATAGACATCGGCTCTGGGCGGTCGCTCGGCGTCATCGCCGGAGAGCGAATCCCCTATAGGTGATTCGACATAGCCCATAACGGTGGACCTAAACCCTGAAGTCAGAAAAGTCGCTGGTAGTCGAAGTGCGAGCTAGATGCCCATCCGTGCAGATAGAGGGCACATAGAGGGGGAGAGGCCGGGTACTGGCCGGTTCATGCGTTTCACTGTCGTCGTCATCACCCGGGACCGGCGGCAGTCGCTGCTCGCCATGCTCGCGCGCACGCGGAAGATCACCGAGAACGCGCCGGTCATCGTGGTCGACAACGCCTCGCGGGACGGAACGGCCGAGGCCGTCGCGGCGCGATTCCCGCACATCGAGCTCATCCGGGCACCGGGCAATCTCGGCGCCGTCGGACGCAACCTCGCGGCCGACCACGTCCGCACCCCCTACATCGCGTTCGCCGACGACGACACCTGGTGGGACCCCGGCGCGCCGTCCCGCGCCGCGGACCTGCTCGACGCGCACCCGCGGCTCGCCGTCGTCACCGGGCGGATCCTGGTGGAGCCCGGCGGGCGCGAGGACCCGATCGTGCCCGAGCTGCGGCACTCGCCCGTCCCCGGGCCGGCGTGGCTGCCCGGGCCCGCCCTCGGCTCGTTCCTGGCCGGCGCCTCCATGCTGCGGACGGAGGCGTTCCGGGAGGCCGGCGGGTTCTCCGCGCGGCTGTGGCTCGGCGGCGAGGAGGAACTGCTCAGCGCCGACCTCATGGCGCTCGGCTGGCACCTGTGCTACGCCGAGGACGTCGTCGTCCACCACGCGCCGTCCCCGCTCCGCGAGCCGCATCTGCGGCGCCGGCACGGCATCCGCAACACTCTGTGGTTCACCTGGCTGCGCCGGCCGCTCCCGGCGGCCGCCCGCCGCACCGCCCGGCTGCTGCGCACGCTGCCCCGCGACCGCGTCACCGCCCGGGCGCTCGCCGAGGCCGCCGCCGGGCTCGGCTGGGTGGCCCGCGAGCGCCGCACGCTGCCGCCGGACGTCGAGGAGCGGCTGCGCAGCCTGGAGACGTCCCAGCGCGAGTCCGCGGCCCGCCGCTACGTGAGCTGAGCCGCTACGTGAGCCGAAGGGAGCACCCATGCCCGATGTCACGGTCGTCGTGGCGACCCGCGACCGCGCCCCCGAGCTGCGCCGCAGCCTCCGCCACCACACGGCCCCGGTGATCGTGGCCGACAACGCCTCCGCCGACGGCACCGCCGCCGTCGCCCGGGAGGCCGGCGCCACCGTGCTGCGGCTGCCCCGCAACCGGGGCGCCGCCGCCCGCAACGCCGGCGCCGAGCGCGCCGGCACCCGCTACGTCGCCTTCGCCGACGACGACTCCTGGTGGGCGCCGGGCGCGCTGGAGCGGGCCGTGGAGATCCTCGACGCGCACCCGCGCACGGCGCTGCTGGCCGCCCGCGTCCTGGTCGGGCCGCAGGAGCGGCTCGAACCCGTCTCCGCGCAGATGGCCGAGGCGCCGCTCGGGCGGCCGCAGGGGCTGCCGGGGCCGGCCGTCCTCGGGTTCCTCGCCTGCTCGGCGGTCGTGCGCCGGGACGCGTTCCTCGACGCCGGCGGCTTCTCCGACGTGCTGCACTTCGCGGGGGAGGAGGAGCTGCTCGCGCTCGACCTCGCCGCCGCCGGGTGGGGCCTCGCCTACGTGCCCGAGCTCGTCGTGCACCACCACCCGTCCCGGTCGGGCCGCGACCCGGCGGCGCGGCGCCGCCGGGAGGTCCGCAACCGGCTGCTCACCGCGTGGCTGCGCCGCCCGCTGCCCACGGTCGCCCGGACGGCCGCGTCGGCGCTGGCCAGCCGGGACGGGCGGGCCGGGCTCGCCGCGGCGTGCCGCGTGCTGCCCTCCGTCGCCCGCGCCCGGCGGCCCGTGCCGCCCGCCGTCGAGGCCGACCGGGCGCGGCTCGCCGGGTACTGAGCGGTCAGCCGCGCGCGGCGGTCCGGGCGCGGGCCAGCGACAGCGCGCACACGGCGCCCGCCAGGGTCGCGGCGGCCAGCGCCCACCCGGTGCCGTACTCGGCGTGCCGGGTGGAGCCGCTCGACTCCGCCAGGCCGAGGAACAGCGTGCCGGCGGTGGCGATGCCGATCACCTGGGCCAGCTGCATCAGGGTGAGCAGCAGCCCGCTGGCGTCGGCGGCGTCCTCGGCCGGGACGTGCTGGAGCGCGGTCGTCATGATGATCGGCATCACCCCGAGGCCGAACCCGATGACGACGGTGAGCGCCTCGTAGCCCGCGCCGCCGCCGGCCAGCGGGCCGACGCACAGGTAGCCCGCCGCCGCGACCGCGAACCCGGCCGGGATGACCCGCCGGTGCCAGCGCGCCGGCAGCCGCTGCCAGTTCAGCCCGACCAGCGCGAACGCCGTCACGCACGGCACGAACGCCAGGCCCGACTCCAGCGGCGACATCCGCAGGTCGCCCTGCAGGTGCAGGGTGGTGGTGAACAGGAACGCCCCCCAGCTGCCCGGCCCGAACATGATCGCCACGCAGGCCGGCACGAGCAGCGGCGCGCGCAGCACCCGCGCCGGGATCAGCGGCCGGCCCCCGGCCGCGCCCGTGCGGCGCTCGACCGCGACGAACGCGGCCAGCAGCACCGGGCTCGCGGCCAGCGACGCCCAGCCCCACACCGGCCAGCCCAGCTCGTGCCCCATGATCAGCGGGACGACGAACAGCAGCACGGCGGCGGCGAGGGTCACCAGCCCCGGCAGGTCCAGCTGCCCGCGCGCCGCCGCGCCGGCCGGGCGCGGCTCGTCGCGGGGCAGCACGCGCGGCCCGGCGAGCAGCAGCGCCGCCCCGATCGGCACGTTGACCAGGAAGACGCCCCGCCAGCCGGTGCCGAACAGGTCGGCGCTGACCAGCAGGCCCCCGGCCGCCTGCCCGACCACGACGCCGCCGGCGATGACGGCCGAGTAGTAGCCGAGCGCGCGGGCCCGCGCCGCACCGCTGAAGTTCTGCTGGATCATCGACATCACCTGCGGCGTCAGCAGCGCGGCGGTGGCGCCCTGCAGGAACCGGAACGCCACGAGCCACCCGGTGGTCGGCGCCAGCCCGCACGCCAGGGACGCGGCCGTGAACCCGGCGAGGCCGAGCTGGAACATGCGGCGGTGGCCGCCGAGCGCGCCGAGCCGCGCGCCGGTGATGAGGAGCACGGCGTAGGAGACGATGAAGCCGGCGACGACGAGCTGCAGCCCCGCCCCGGAGGCGTGCAGCTCCGTGCGCATCGTCGGGAGCGCGACGTTGACGATGCTCGCGTCGAGGATGCCCATGAACTGGCCGAGCAGGATGACGGCGAGCAGCGCGCCGCCGGATCCGGTCCGCGACCCCCGTTCGGGAACAACTCCCCGCAGATCGGTTGTCTGTGTCATGTGTACGAGCGTGGGCCCGCGCCGGTACCGGTAACGAGAGCCTGTCGATACTGGTACTGACAGCACCTGGAACGGCGCGCGCGCCGGAGGCAGTCTGGGGGACGTGACGATGACGAGCACGCGGACGACGGCCGGCGGGCCCGCGGCCCCCGCGCGCGGCCGGGCGCGGCCGCGCCGCCGCAGCGAGCTGGCGGCGTTCCTGCGCAGCCGGCGGGCGCGGATCATGCCGGAGGACGTGGGCATGCCGCCCGGGCCCCGGCGCCGCACCCCCGGCCTGCGCCGCGAGGAGGTCGCGCAGCTCGCCGGGGTCGGCGTGACCTGGTACACGTGGCTGGAGCAGGGCCGCCCCATCAACGCGAGCACGCAGGTGCTGGACGCGGTGGCCCGCACGCTGCGCCTCGACGGCGCCGAGCGCGAGCACCTGTACCGGCTCGCCGACGTCCCCGGGGCCGCGGGGGAGGAGGAGGCCGACGCCCTGCCCGAGGACGTCCAGGCGATCCTGGACGCCCTGTCGCCCATGCCCGCCTCGGTCGCCAACGGCCGCTGCGACGTCCTCGCCTGGAACGACGCCTACGCGGCGATCTTCCCGGCCGTCGTGACCGCGCGGCCGTGCGAGCGCAACACGATGTGGCTGTCGTTCACGCTGCCGCCGTGCTGCAACCCGGTCGCGAACGTGGCGGAGACGGCGCCCGGGCTCGTCGCGGCGTTCCGGCACCGCTACAGCCGCCACCTCGACGAGCCCGGCTGGAAGGAGCTGGTCCGGCGGCTGCAGGCGCAGAGCCCGGAGTTCGCCCGGCTGTGGGCCTCCCATGACGTCGCCCTGACGCACTCCGCGCTCAAGGTGTTCCGGCACCGCGCCGTCGACGGGGAGATCAGGACGCGCACCACCGCGATGGAGCTCAGCGCCGCGCCCGGCTCGCGGCTGGTGGCCTACACGCCGACCGACGAGGAGAGCCGCGAGCGGATCGGCTGGCTGCTCGCCCGCCCGGACGCCGCCGAGCACCGGCACTGACCCCGCCGGGGCTGATCTCGTCAGCGCGGGCCTCGCCGGCACGGGCGCGGGCGCGCCGGTCAGGACCGGGCGCGCCGGGCGATCACGATGAGGTCGATCGCGGCGATCACGGCGACGGCCGCGCAGATCCCGGCCGCGGCCCAGTCCCCGTCGCCGTCGCCCTGCGCCCCGAGCGCGAACAGGATCGCGGCGGCGACCGCGATGACCAGCGCGACGCCGGACAGGATCGCCCGCAGCCGCAGCGGGCTGCGGGCGTTCAGCGGCTCACTGCCGCGCGGCTGCTCGTGCGGGTAGGGCCCGTGCGAGCCGGGCCCGCGCCAGTCGGGCCCGTACGGTTCGTACTCGCCCTCGCCGGGCTCTTGCCGGGGCTCCTCCTCGGGGTCCCGCCGTTCGGGGGCGCCCACGGCGTCACCGCACGAACGTGCCGACGAGCGTCCCCGTCGCCACGACCTTCTCCTGCAGGGCGTCCCGCAGGTCCTCCGCGGTGAAGCCGTCGCGGAGCCCGGACGGCTCCGACAGCCCGTAGAGCCGGAAGAAGTACCGGTGCGGGTCGTCGCCCGCCGGCGGCTTAGGCCCGCCGTACCCGGCGGTGCCGTAGTCGTTGCGGCCGGCGACGGCGCCGGTGGGCGGCTCCCCGGCGTCCAGGGCGGTCGTCACCGGGTCGATCCCGGCGAGCAGCCAGTGCGCGAACGTGCCGGCCGGCGCGTCCGGGTCCTCGCAGGCGAGCGCGAGCTCCACGACCTCCTCGGGCGGCTCCGACCACTCCAGCGGGGGCGAGACGTCCCCGCTGTCGTGCGAGTACTCCGACGGCATGAGCGTGTGGTCGTTGAACGCGGTGCTCCGCAGCATCATCTCTTCCATGCGCTGGTCGTGCCCGGTCCGGGCGCGTCGATGCGCCCGGACCGCGCAGCGGAGGAGATCAGTGGGCGCTGGACTGCGCCCAGATGTTGATCCCCGCCTCGACGGCGTCCCGGTCGATCGCGGCGAGCTCGTCCGCGGTGAAGTCGAGCCGGTCCAGGGCGGCGAGGTTCTCCTCCAGCTGCCGGACGCTGCTCGCGCCGATCAGCGCGGAGGTGACCCGCCCGTCCCGCAGCGACCAGGCCAGCGCCAGCTGGGCGAGGGACTGCCCGCGCCCCTTGGCGATCTCGTCCAGCGTCCGGACGTGCCGCAGGTTCTCCTCGGTGAGCAGCCCGGCGTCGAACGAGGTGCCCTTGCTGGCCCGCGACCCCTCGGGGATCCCGCCGAGGTACTTGTCGGTCAGCATGCCCTGCGCGAGCGGCGAGAACGCGATGCAGCCGACGCCCTCGCGGCCGAGCGTGTCGAGCAGCCCGCCCTCGATCCAGCGGTTGAGCATCGAGTACGACGGCTGGTGGATCAGCAGCGGCGTGCCCATCTCCCGCAGGATCGCGGCGGCCTCGGCCGTGCGCTCGGGCGAGTAGGACGAGATGCCCGCGTACAGCGCCTTCCCGGACCGGACGGCCCGGTCCAGCGCCCCCATCGTCTCCTCCAGCGGGGTCTCCGGGTCGAACCGGTGGCTGTAGAAGATGTCGACGTAGTCGACGCCCATACGGCGCAGCGACTGGTCGAGGCTGGCGAGCAGGTACTTGCGCGACCCCCACTCACCGTAGGGGCCGGGCCACATGTCGTAGCCGGCCTTGGTCGAGATGATGATCTCGTCCCGGTACGGCGCGAGGTCCTCGCGCAGGATCCGGCCGAAGTTGGTCTCGGCGGACCCGTAGGGCGGTCCGTAGTTGTTCGCCAGGTCGAAGTGCGTCACGCCGAGGTCGAACGCGCGCCGCAGGATCGCCCGCTGGACGTCCAGGGGGCGGTCGTCGCCGAAGTTGTGCCAGAGCCCCAGCGAGATGGCGGGGAGGCGCAGCCCGCTGCGCCCGCACCGCCGGTAGGGGATCCGCTCGTACCGTCCGCCGTCCGCCGTATAAGTCATGGTGGTGATTATCCCAGGGCCCGCTTCACGACCTTGCCCGCCGGGTTGCGGGGGAGGGCGTCCAGGAACACCACCTCGCGCGGGACCTTGTGGCGGGCCAGGTTCGCGGCGACGTGGGCCCTGAGGTCGTCCTCGGTGAGGCCGCGGGCCACCACGTAGGCGCGCAGCCGCTGCCCGAACTCGGCGTCGGGGACGCCGACGACCGCGGCCTCGTCGACGCCGGGGTGCGCGGCGAGCAGGTCCTCGACCTCGCCCGGGTGGACGTTCTCCCCGCCCGACACGATCATGTCGTCGGCGCGGCCGTCGACGTGCAGCCGCCCGGCCGCGTCGAAGTGGCCGAGGTCGCCGACGGCCATCAGCCCGCCGGCCTCCTGCTTGCCGCCGCCGGTGTAGCCGCCGAACCGGGCCGGGGTGTCGGCGAAGATCCGGCCGACGGCGCCCGGCGGGACGGGCCGGCCGCCGTCGCCGAGGACCGCGACCCGGGTGCCGGCGGGCGGGCGCCCGACGCAGCCGGGCGCGGCGGCCAGGTCGTCCGGGGTGGCGATCGTGATGCAGGACGCCTCGGTGGAGCCGTAGAAGTTGTAGAGGGACGGCCCGAACGCGGCGAGCACGCGGCCGCCGAGCCCGGCGTCCAGCCGCGCCCCTCCCGTCATGACCACCTTCAGCCGGGACAGGTCGCGGGTCTGCATGCCGGGCACGGCGAGCATGCGGCTGAGCATCACCGGGACGGCGACGAACGAGGTGCAGCGGTGCTTCTCCAGGTCGTCCAGCACCTGCTCGGCGTCGAAGCGGCGCCGCAGCACCAGCGTGGAGCCGAGCCCCAGCGCGAGGAGCGCCGAGGTGAGCCCGAGCCCGTGGAACAGGGGCGGGCCGACGAACATCGCCTCCCCGGCGCGGAACGGCACCTTCGACAGGATCCCGCCCGGCAGCGCCAGCGACCGCGGCTGCGCGCGCGGCGCGCCCTTGGGGCGGCCCGACGTGCCGCTGGTGAGGATGACCATGGAGCCGTGCCGGGACGGGGCGGGCGGCGGTGTCCCGTCCGCGCCGCCGATGAGGTCCTCCAGGTCGGACTCGGAGTAGCGCGGCAGGTCCAGGCCGTCCACGAGCGGGGCGAACTCGTCGTCGTGCAGCAGGATTGTGACGCCCTCGCGCGCCACCGCGTCGCGGAGCTGCGGCGCGGCGAAGTCGGTGTTCAGGAAGAGGACGGACGCGCCCGTCTTCGCCGCGCCCGACATCGCCTCCAGCAGGCCGCGGTGGTTGCGGCACAGGACGCCGACCGTGCTCCCCGGGCCGGTGCCGCGCGCGAGCAGGGCGTTCGCGAGGGCGTTGCAGCGGTGCTCCAGCTCGCCGAACGTGAGGCCGCCCCGGTCGTCGACCAGCCCCGTCCGGCCGGGGAAGCGGTGCGCGGGCACCGCCGTGGCGGCGCCGAGCGGCCCGTAGGCGCGCATGGCGCGCGCCGTCGCGGCGAGGGCGCGCGGCGGCATCGGGCCGATCATCCCGGCGCGGGCGGCGGCCCGCACCGCGCTCAGCTCGGCGGTGATCCGGGTGTGCGGCAGCATGCCGGAAGCGTAGTGAACCGGGAAACAGATCCACAAGAATTGTTCCTCTGATTCGCCTCACAACGCCCACGAGTACACAAACGGAACGGCTCCCGGCTGTCATCTCTGCGACGCGTGAACGAGGCTCGTCGGTGGCAAGAAGACTCAGAGATAAGGACGAGGAGGTCGCGGTGGTCGTGCTGCGCAGTTATGTGTCGGGTTCATGGCGTGCTCCGGAGGACGAGGGGGCGCCGCTGCACGACGCCGTCACGGGGGAGGAGGTCGCCCGGATCTCCTCGGCGGGGGTCGACATGGGCGCCGCGCTGGAGTACGGGCGGGCGGTCGGCGGCCCGGTGCTGCGGGAGCTGACGTTCCACCAGCGCGCGGCCCTGCTCAAGGCGCTGGCGTCCCATCTGCGCGAGCACCGCGAGGAGCTGTACGCGCTGTCGGCCCGGACGGGCGCCACCTTGAACGACGCGAGGTTCGACGTGGACGGCGGCATCGGCGTCCTGTTCGCCTACGCGAGCCGGGGCAAGCGCGAGCTGCCGAACGAGAAGGTGCTGATCGAGGGCGACGTCGAGCCGCTCGGCAAGGGCGGCACGTTCGTCGGCCAGCACCTGTGCACCCCCTCGCGCGGCGTCGCGGTGCAGGTCAACGCGTTCAACTTCCCGGTGTGGGGGCCGCTGGAGAAGCTCGCGCCGGCGTTCCTCGCCGGGGTGCCGAGCCTGGTCAAGCCGGCGAGCCAGACCGCCTACCTGACCGCCCGGCTGGTCGAGCTGGTCGTGGAGTCCGGCATCCTGCCCGAGGGCGCGGTGCAGCTGGTCTGCGGCGCCCCGCGCGACCTCCTCGACCACCTCACCGAGCAGGACATCGTCGCGTTCACCGGGTCGGCGGCCACCGCGCGGCTGCTGCGCACCCACCCCGCGATCGTCGGCAACTCGGTGCGGTTCACCGCCGAGGCCGACTCGCTGAACTGCTCGATCCTCGGACCGGACGCCGCGCCCGGCACCCGGGAGTTCGACCTGTTCGCCGACCAGCTCGTCACCGAGATGACGGTGAAGGCGGGCCAGAAGTGCACGGCCATCCGGCGCGCGCTCGTCCCGGCCGCGCTCATCGACGACGTGGCCGGGGCCGTCCGCGACCGGCTCGCGAAGGTCACGGTCGGTAACCCGGGCGACCCGGACGTCCGGATGGGCGCCCTCGCCACCCTCGACCAGCGCGAGGAGGTGCGGCGGTCCCTGAAGGCCCTCATGGACGCCGGCCGCACCGTCTTCGGCGACCCCCTGCACGTCGACGTCGTCGGCGCCGACGCCGAGCGCGGCGCGTTCCTGTCCCCGATCCTGCTGCGCGCCGACGACCCCGGCCGCGCCGAGCCGCACGAGGTGGAGGCGTTCGGGCCGGTCAGCACCCTGCTGCCGTACGAGGGCGCCGAGGCGGCGGTCGAGCTGGCGGCGCGCGGCCGCGGCAGCCTCGCCGGGTCGGTGGTGACCGCCGACGCGGAGTTCGCCCGCGACGTCGTCCTCGGGCTCGCGCCCTGGCACGGGCGCCTGCTCGTGCTGAACGCCGAGGACGCGAAGGAGTCCACCGGGCACGGGTCGCCGCTGCCGCCGCTCGTCCACGGCGGCCCCGGCCGCGCCGGCGGCGGCGAGGAACTGGGCGGCGTCCGCGGGGTCGTGCACCACATGCGGCGCACCGCGCTCCAGTCCGGGCCGGCGATGCTCACCTCGATCACCGGGCGCTGGGTCCCCGGCACCGACCGGACCGTCACGGGCGAGCACCCGTTCCGCAGGTACCTGGAGGACCTGCGCGTCGGCGACACCGCCGTCGGCGGCCCCCGCACCGTCACCCTCGACGACGTCGAGCACTTCGCCGAGTTCACCGGCGACACCTTCTACGCCCACACCGACGAGGAGGCCGCCAAGGCCAACCCGTTCTTCGGCGGGCGCGTCGCGCACGGCTACCTCGTCGTGTCGTTCGCGGCCGGGCTGTTCGTGGAGCCGGCGCCCGGCCCCGTGCTCGCCAACTACGGGCTGGAGCGGCTGCGCTTCCTCACGCCCGTCAAACCGGGCGACGAGCTGACCGTCACCCTCACCGCCAAGCAGATCAGCCCGCGCGAGGGCGCCGAGTACGGCGAGGTCCGCTGGGACACCGACGTCACCAACCAGGAAGGCGCCTCGGTCGCCAAGTACGACGTGCTGACACTGGTGGCGAAGAGGCCCAAACACGACTGACCGGCGCCTGGAGCGCAGCGGAAGGCGACGGTCAGTCTCCGTCGGGGGTCTGGGGTTCCCCCAGAGGGTGACACTGACCGGGCCCAGGGGGAGCGGAAGCCTCCATCGGGGGTCTGGAGGCCGCCCCCCAGGGGATAACACGGTCGGGAGGAGTCGGCGGGGGCGACGCTCACGGAGCTGAACGGGGTGCGCCCATGATCAGTCCCCTGCACATCCAGACGGTGCGCGAGGTCGTGCGCACCGGGTCCTTCGCGGACGCCGCCCGCAACCTCGGCTACACCGCCTCCGCCGTGTCCCAGCAGGTCGCCGCGCTGGAGCGGGCCTGCGGCCTGCTGCTGTTCGAGCGCCGGGCGCGCAGCGTCCGGCCGACCAGCGCGGCGTTCCTGCTGGTCAGCAAGGGCAACGACGTGCTGTCGGCGCTCGCCACGCTGGAGCGCGAGCTGCGCACCGTCGCCAGCGGCGAGCGCGGCGCGCTGCAGCTCGGCAGCTTCCCGACCGCCAGCGCCCGCATCCTGCCGCGGGTGCTGGCGGAGCTGTCCCGGATCCGGCCCGGCATCGAGATCACCCTGTCGGAGGGCGAGCCGGACGAGCTGCTGCCCGAGCTGCTCGACGGCGACCTCGACCTCCAGCTCGTCTACCGGTACGACCTGTTCCCGCGCACCTGGCCCGACCAGGTCGTCGAGACGCCGGTGATGGACGAGAGCCTCGTGCTGTGCATGCCCGGCGACCACCCCCTCGCCGGCGGCCGGACCGTCCGGCTGCGGGACCTCCGGTCGGAGACGTGGATCGCGAGCCGCCCCGACAGCTCCGGCGCGCGGGCGCTGCTGCGGCTGTGCGGCACCGCCGGGTTCACCCCCAACATCGCCTTCCGCAGCAACGACTACGCGGTGGTGTGCGGGCTCGTCGGGTGCGGCCTCGGCATCGCGCTCGTCCCGGCGCTCGGCTGCGTGCCCGCGCCGGGCCTGCGGATGCTGCGGCTCAGCCGCCGCGCGCCGCGCCGGCACGTGACGGTGCTGCGCCGCTCCACCAACACCAACCCGCTGGTCAAGGACGCCATGCGCGGCCTCACCGAGGTCGCCCGCTGCGTCGAGGCGGAGATCAGCGGCGCCACCGGCCCTTGAGCTCCATCGCGGCCCGGACCCGCTCCTGCGCGAGCGCGACCGCCGCCTCGTGGGAGGTCGTGCCGTCCGCATGGGCGGCGGCGAGCACCTTCGCGGTGTTCTCCCGCATCTTCGCCGACACCGCCGCGAACACCGCGCCGGGGTCGGGGCGGAACGCCGAGTACCGGGCGTCCATCGCGAACCCGGCCGCGACGACGCCGCCCGCGTTCGCCACGAAGTCGGGCACGACGGTGATCCCGCGCGCGGCGAGGACCCGCTGTGCGGCCGGGCCGGTGGGCAGGTTCGCGCCCTCCACCACGATCTTCGCCTTCACGTCCGCGGCGGTGCGCGCGTCGATGACGTCCTGCAGCGCGGCCGGGACGAGGACGTCCGCGGGGAGGCGGAGCTCGGCGCCCACGTCCAGCAGCCGCCCGCCGCCGTACTCCTTCACGGCCGCGTCGCCCGCCTCCGCCCGCAGGGCCAGGAGCCGCCCGACGTCGAGGCCGTCGGGGTCGTGCAGGGCGCCGTGCACGGTCGAGACCGCGACGACGGCCGCGCCCAGCTCGTCCAGCCGCCTGGCCGCCGCGTGCCCCACCGCGCCGAACCCCTGCACCACGGCGCGGGCGCCGCGCAGCGACGTCCCGGCGTGCCGGGCGGCGGCGTCGGCGGCCTCGGCGACCCCGAACCCGGTGACGCCGAGCTCGTCGTAGGGCATGCCGCCGAGGGCGTGCGGGGTGCCGACGGCCGCGCCCCGGTCGCCCAGCTCGTCCTGGACGACCGCCGCGTCCCGCTCGGTGAGCCCCATGTCGAGCCCCGCCACGTACCGGCTCGGGATCTCCCGCGCCAGCGCGCGGACGAACGACCGCAGCACCGCCTCCCGATCGGGCGCCGCCGGATCGGCCGCGATCCCGGCCTTCGCGCCGCCGAAGAACAGGTCGGCGCCCGCCCACTTGTAGGTCATGACGCGCGCCAGCCGCGCCACCTCGGCGACCGTCACCGCCGGGCTCATCCGCATGCCGCCCTTGCCCATCCCGCGGGCGGTGTTGTCGATGACGAGGACGCCCCGCATCCCGGTGCGGGTGTCGGACACGCACACGACGCGTTCGGGGCCCCACTCGTCCATCAGCGCGAGCACGTCAGACACGGTTGGCCTCCGGGCGGAGGGCGTCGCCGGCGAACCGCGCGGCGTGCAGGGGGCCGACGTCGGTGAACGGCGCGCGCCCGAGGTACAGGTCCCGGACGACCTCGCCGACCGCCGGCCCCTGCAGGAACCCGTGGCCGGAGAAGCCCGTCGCGTACAGGAACCGGGACACGTGCTCGTCCTCGCCGATGAGCGCGTTGTGGTCGGGGGTGACCTCGTACAGGCCCGCCCAGCCGCCGGTCAGCCCGACGTCCAGGAGCCGGGGCGCGCGGGCGCCGATCGCCGCGGTGAGCCGGGGCAGCCACGCGTCGGAGCGGCCGAGCCGGAACCCCGGCGCCTCCTCCGGATCCGACATCCCGAGCATCAGCCCCGCGCCCTCGGCGTGGAAGTAGAACGACGAGGCGAAGTCGATCGTCATCGGCACCGGGCGCGGCAGGCCCGGCATCGGCTCGGTGAACACGATCTGCCGGCGCAGCGGCTCCACCGGCAGCGCGACGCCCGCCATCGCGCCGACCGCCGCCGACCAGGGCCCGGCCGCGCAGACGACCGCGGGCGTCGCGATGCGGCCCCGCGACGTCACGACCGCCGTGACATCGCCGCCGTCCGCCTCGATGCCGAGGACCTCGCAGTGCGTGCGGATCGCCGCGCCGTGCCGCCGCGCGCCCGTCGCATAGCCGAGCACGACCGACTCGGGCGTGCAGTGCCCGTCGTCGGGGGAGAACGCGGCGGCCAGCAGCCCGTCCGCGCTGATCAGCGGGGACAGCCGGCGGGCCTCCGCGACCGAGATGATGCGGCTGGGCACGCCCAGCTCGTTCTGCAGGGCGACGCCCCGCTCGAACGAGGCGACGTCCTCCGGCCGCGACAGCAGGAACAGGTACCCGACCCGGTGCAGGTCGATCTCCTGGCCGGGGCGCTCGCCGAACCGGGCGAACGCCTCCAGGCTGCGGGCGCCGAGCCGGACGTTCACCTCGTCGGAGAACTG
This sequence comes from Actinomadura sp. NAK00032, assembly GCF_013364275.1. Lineage (NCBI taxonomy): Bacteria > Bacillati > Actinomycetota > Actinomycetes > Streptosporangiales > Thermomonosporaceae > Actinomadura > Actinomadura sp. NAK00032. The sequence continues at coordinate 4,397,426 of NZ_CP054932.1, forward strand.
CGCCCGCACGCCGCCCGCCGCCTTGCACGTCGAACCGGAGCCCAGCTCGTCCCGCTCCACGAGCACCACGCCCCGCACCCCCGCCTCGGCGAGGTGGAACGCGATGCTCGTCCCCATCACGCCGCCGCCGATGACGACGACCTCCGCCTCGGTCTCCACCCGCCGCCCCTAGAGCCGGAAACCGAGGTCGGGCTCGATCCCCACGACGTCCATCTGCGCCTTCTGCAGCCGTCCCGAGTAGTCCCAGTTCATCGACTGCCAGCGGGTGAACTGGTCCAGCACCCAGGCGCCGGACTGGCGGCTGCCGTTGCCCGACCGCCCGTTGCCGCCGAACGGCAGGTGCGCCTCCGCGCCGGACGTGGAGTTGTTGACGCTCACCATCCCGGCCGAGATCCGCCGCCGGAACGCGAACACCTTCGCCGGGTCGGCCGTGTAGACGGACGCGGACAGGCCGTAGCCGGGCGCGTTCGCCAGCTCCACCGCCTCGTCCAGCGTGCGGTAGGACGCCACGCCGATGATCGGGCCGAAGGTCTCGTTCATGAACAGCTCGTCGCCGGGGCCGACCCCGTCCACGACCACCGGGTGGTAGTACAGGCCCGCGGCGGCGTCGCCGGTGAAGCCCGCGCGCGGGTTCGCCGCCGTGATCCGCCCGGTGCCGGTCGACCCGTGGAGGGCGTGGCCCGGCCCGATCCAGCCGAGGGTCTTCTCGAACCCGTCCGCGAACCGCTCGCTGATCAGCGGCCCGTACAGCACGTCGCCCGCCGGGTCGCCGACGGCCGCGGCCCGCACCGCCGCGTCCAGCAGCCGGACGAACTCGCCGTGCACCGACGCGTGGACGATCGCCGTGCCGAGGGACGTGCAGCGCTGCCCCGCCGTCCCGAACCCGGAGAACAGCGCGCCCTCGACCGCGAGCGGAAGGTCGGCGTCCTCGGTGACGACCATCGGGTTCTTGCCGCCGAGCTCCAGGCACGGCGTCTGGAGGTGGCGCCCGCACAGCTCCCCGATCCGCGATCCGACCTCGGTGGAGCCGGTGAAGCCGACCTTGCCGACGAGCCCCTCGCCCAGCGCCCGCTCCAGCCCGGCGAACGTCTCGGGGCCGTCGGCGTACACGACGTTGAGGACGCCGTCCGGCAGGCCGGCGTGCGCCAGCAGCGCGGAGAACGCCTCGGCGCACGCCGCCGCGTACTCCGCCGGCTTCCACACCACCGTGTTCCCGCACAGCAGCGCCGGGACGATGTACCAGGACGGCACCGCGACCGGGAAGTTCCCGGCCGTCACGACGGCGACGACGCCGACCGGGTCGCGGAACGTGAACAGCTGCTTGTCCGGCATCTCCGACGGAACGGTCTGCCCGTACAGCCGCCGCCCCTCGCCGAGGAAGAACGCGCACGTGTCGGCGATCTCCTGGACCTCGCCGAGGGCCTCGGCGTACGGCTTGCCGACCTCGCGGACGACGACGCGGGCCAGCGCCGCCTTGTTCGCCTCGACCAGCCGGCCGAGCGCGGCGACGGCCTGCCCGCGGACGGGCGGCGGCACGTCCCGCCAGGCGTCCTGCGCGGCGCGGGCGGTCCGGCAGGCGCGCACGAGGTCGGCGGCGTCCGCCAGGGACACCTCGGCGACGGTCTCGGACGTGCGGGACGGGTCGGTGGAGCGGTACACGCGCGGGCCGGCCGGGATCCGGGCGCCGCCGATGACGGAGGAGAGCACGGTCCCAGCGTGAACGGGCCGCCGCGCCGCGCCAAGATCGGGCAGAGCGCGGCTTCCTTACCGCCAGGCCAAGCCCGGCTGAGCCTCTCGCCCGGCGGGGCGTTAAGCGATCCTTGGCCAAGTCCCCACCGGTTCGCGGCCTCGCGGGGCTTGGGAACGCGGGCCGCCCCGGCCGATGCTCGACGCATGCCCGAACCCACCGACGCGCACTTCCTGGAGGCGGCGGCGTCCCTGGCGCCGCCCTCCGGCGGGTTTGCCGCGCCCGGCCCGCTGAGCCGCGAGCGGTGCCTGGAGCTGTTCGACGCCCAGCTCGGCAGCCGCCATCTCGACCTGGCGGCCCGCTGGCTCCGGGCGCGGGGCCGCGGCTTCTACACGATCGGCTCGTCCGGCCACGAGGGCAACGCCGCCGTCGCCGCCGCGCTCCGCCCCGACGACCCGGCGCTGCTGCACTACCGCTCCGGTGCGTTCTTCCTGGAGCGCGCACGCCAGGTCCCCGGCCAGACACCCCTGCGGGACGTGCTGCTCGGCCTGGTCGCCGCAGCCGAGGAGCCCATCGCCGGCGGACGGCACAAGGTGTTCGGCAGCGGCCCGCTGAACGTCATTCCGCAGACGTCCACGATCGCCTCGCACCTCCCGCGCGCGCTCGGCCTGGCGTTCGCGATCGAACGCGCCGCGCGCCTCGGCCTCGCGACGCCGTGGCCGCGCGACGCCGTCGTCGTGTGCAGCTTCGGGGACGCGTCCGCCAACCACTCGACCGCGGCGGGCGCCGTCAACGCGGCCGTGAACTGCGCGTTCCAGGGGCTGCCGCTGCCGCTCCTGCTCGTCTGCGAGGACAACGGCCTCGGCATCAGCGTCCGGACGGCGCCCGGCTGGATCCACGCCGCCTACGGGTCGCGCCCCGGCCTCGCCTACTTCCACGCGGACGGCTGCGACCTCGCCGACGCGTTCGCCGTCTCGGCGGAGGCCGCCGCGTACGTGCGCGAGCAGCGCCGTCCGGCGTTCCTGCACCTGCGCACCGTCCGGCTGATGGGCCATGCCGGCTCCGACGTCGAGTCGTCCTACCGGACGCCCGCCGAGCTGACCGCGGGCCTCGGCCGCGACCCGCTCCTGGCGACCGCGCGGCTCCTCGTCGGCCTGGGGGCGGCGACCCCAGCCGGGATCATCGACCGCTACGAGGCCAAGCGCGCCGAGGTCGCGGCCCTGGCGGAGAAGGCCGCCGGCGCGCCCCGCCTCTCGTCCGCCGCCGAGGTCATGGCACCGCTCCGCGCCGCCGGCCCCTCCCGGCGCGAGCGGCCCCCCGCAGGGGAGCCGGTGACGGTGGCGCAGGCGATCAACCGGACGCTCGGCGCCCTGCTGGACGAGCGGCCGGGCATGGTCGTCTTCGGTGAGGACGTGGCGCGCAAGGGCGGCGTCTACGGCGTCACGCGCGGGCTCCTGAGGCGGGCGGGGGCGGCGCGGGTGTTCGACACGATCCTGGACGAGCAGTCCGTCCTCGGCCTCGCGCTCGGCTTCGGGCTCGCCGGGATGCTGCCGGTCCCGGAGATCCAGTACCTCGCCTACCTGCACAACGCCGCCGACCAGATCCGCGGCGAGGCGGCGACGCTGCCGTTCTTCTCGGCCGGGCGGTACCGCAACCCCATGGTCGTGCGGATCGCCGGCTACGCCTACCAGAAGGGCTTCGGCGGCCACTTCCACAACGACAACGCGGTCGCCGCGCTCCGCGACATACCCGGCCTCGTGATCGCCTCGCCCGCCCGGCCCGACGACGCCGCCGGGATGCTGCGCGCCTGCGCGGACGCCGCCGAACGGGACGGCCGGGTGTGCGCGGTGCTGGAGCCGATCGCGCTCTACCACGTCCGCGACCTGCACGAGGACGGCGACGGCGGCTGGCTCGCCCCCGCCGGCGGGACGGTCCCGGTCGGGCGCGCCCGCACCTACGGGGACGGCCGCGACCTGACCATCGCCACGTTCGCCAACGGCGTGCGGATGAGCCTGCGGGCCGCGCGGCGCCTCGCGGCCCGGGGCGTGGCGTGCCGGGTGCTGGACCTGCGGTGGCTGGCCCCGCTGCCCGTCGCGGACCTGCTCCGCGAGGCGCGCGCCACCGGCGCCGTGCTGGTCGCGGACGAGACGCGCCGCACCGGCGGCGTGTCCGAGGGCGTCCTCGCGGCGCTCGCCGACGCCGGGTTCGAGGGGCGCGCGGCCCGGGTCGCGAGCGAGGACAGCTTCATCCCGCTGGGCGACGCCGCGGCCCATGTCCTGCTGTCGGAGCGGGCGATCGAGGACGCGGCCGAGGCCCTGGTCAGGTCGGCTCGATGACCGGGTCGCCGCCGAGGTAGGCGGCCTTCACCCGGTCGTCGCGCGCGAGCGCCGCTGCGGGGCCCTCCAGGGCGATCCGGCCGGTCTCCAGCACGTAGGCGCGGTCGGCGAGCCGCAGCGTCTGGTGCGCGTTCTGCTCCACGATCAGGACCGTCGTGCCCTGGTCGCGGATGTCCCGGACGACCCGCAGCACCTGCTGCGCCGTCCGCGGCGCCAGCCCCATCGTCGGCTCGTCCAGCGCCAGCAGCCGGGGCCGCAGCATCAGCGCCCGGCCGATCGCGAGCATCTGCTGCTCGCCGCCCGACAGCAGCCCGGCGAGCTGCCCGCGCCGCTCGCCGAGGCGCGGGAACATCGCGTAGACCTCCTCGCGGCGGGCCGCGACCGCCGCCCGGTCGCGGCGCCGCAGGTAGCCGCCGAGCAGCAGGTTCTCCGCGACGTTCAGCGCCGGGAACACCCGCCGGCCCTCCGGGACGTGCCCGAGCCCCGCCGCGACGATCCGGTGCGCGGCGAGCCTCGTGACGTCGCGCCCGCCGAACTCGACGCGGCCCGACCGGGCCCGGTGCAGGCCGGTGACGGTCCGCAGCGCGGTGGTCTTCCCGGCGCCGTTGCTGCCGAGCAGCGCGACGATCTCGCCCTCGCCGACCTCGAACGAGACGCCCGCCAGCGCCGCCACGGCCCCGTACCGGCTGTGCAGGGCGCTCACCCGCAGCAGCGTCATCGCAGCACCTCCGTGACGAGGCCGGACTCCGGGTCGTCCGGGACGCCGAGGTAGGCGGCGATGACCCGCGGGTCCGCGCGGATCTCGGCGGGCGGCCCGGCGGCGATGGCCCGGCCGTGCTCCAGCACCGTCACCCGGTCGGAGATCGACATGACCAGCGCGACGTCGTGCTCGATCAGCACCACCGCGGTGCCGAGCGCGCCGATCCGGGCGATCAGCTCCATCAGCGCCCGCTTCTCGGTCGGGTTCGCGCCCGCCGCCGGCTCGTCCAGCAGCAGGACGCGGGGCTCGGCGGCGAGGGCCCGCGCGATCTCCAGCCGGCGCCGGCCGCCGTAGGGGAGCCCGCCCGCCGGGCGGTCGGCCGCCTCCAGCAGGCCGGTGAACTCCAGGCAGCGCCGCACCGCCTCCAGGTCGGCGCGGGACGGCGCGCGCAGCAGGCCCCGGTCGCGGGCGAACCGGCCGATGAGGACGTTCTCCGCGACCGTCATCTCCTCGAACAGCCGGATGCTCTGGAACGTGCGGGCGAGCCCGGCGGCGGCGACCCGGTGCGGCGAAAGGCCGCGCACGCTCCGCCCGGCCAGCGCCACGGAGCCGGCGGACGGCCGGATCATCCCGGTGATGCAGTTGAACGCCGTCGTCTTGCCCGCGCCGTTCGGGCCGATCACGCTCACCACCTGCCCGGCGTCCGCGCGCAGCGCGAGCCCCTCCACGGCCGTGACGCCGCCGAACGCGCGGGACAGCCCGTCCACCTCCAGCAGGGTCCCGGCGGCGGCCGGCGGCTCCGGCGCCGGGCCGGCCTGCGCCGGGAGCCGGAGGCGGCGCGGCCGGTACGGCCACACCCCCTGCGGCCGCAGGATCACGATCACGATGAGCAGCAGCGCGAAGAACAGCCCCCGGTACTCCTGGACGCTCCGCAGCACCTCCGGCAGCGCGACGATCACGATCGCGCCGACCATGACGCCGGGCCGGCTGCCCATCCCGCCGATGATCACCACCAGCAGGATCATCAGCGAGGTCAGGAACGTGAAGCTGGACGGGTCCACGGTGCCGAGCTGCGCGGCGTTCAGCGGGCCCGCCACGGCCCCGGTCATGGCGCCGAGCACGTAGGCGAGCAGCTTCACCCGCCGGGCCGGGACGCCGACCGCCTCGGCGGCGGTGTCGTCGGCCCGGATCGCGCGCCACGCGAACGCCAGCCGCGTCCGCGCCAGCAGCGCCGTCGCGGCCAGTACCACGGCGAAGAACGCGAGGGCCAGGTAGAAGAAGTCCTGCGGCAGGACGATCTCCCGGCCGCCGACCGCCACCGGCGGGATCCCGGTCAGCCCGTTCGGGCCGCCGGTGACCTCCAGGTTCACCACCGTGATCCGGATGATCTCGCCGAAGCCGAGCGTGACGATCGCGAGGTAGTCGCTGCGCAGCCGCAGCGTCGGATACCCGATCACCACCCCGGCGACCGCGGCGGCGGCGATCGCGGCGGGCAGCGTCAGCCAGAAGTCCCATTCCAGCTTCAGCATCAGCAGCCCGGCCGTGTAGGCGCCGATCGCGAAGAACGCCGCGAACCCGAGGTCGAGCAGCCCGGCGTACCCGACGACGATGTTGATCCCGAGCCCGAGGATCGCGTAGATCAGGATCGTGCCGGCGACGGTCAGCGCGTAGTCGTCCAGGACCTGCCCGGCGGCGAGGGCCAGCGCGATCAGCAGCGGCCAGCCGCCGTGGCGGGCCGCGGTCTCCGCGCCCGCGCGCCGCCTCACGCCCGCTCCACGACGCGCTCGCCGAACAGGCCGGTCGGTCTCAGCGCCAGCACCGCGATGAGCAGGCCGAAGATGATGACGTCCGTCCAGCGGGACGAGACGTACCCGGCGGAGAACGACTGGACGAGCCCGATCGCCACGCCCGCGACCATCGTCCCCGGCAGGTTCCCGATGCCGCCGAGCACGGCGGCGGTGAACGCGCGCAGCCCGATGAGGAACCCCATCCCGAAGCTGATCTGCACGTAGTAGAGCCCGTACATGACGCCCGCCGCGCCCGCGAGCATCGAGCCGACGAAGAACGTGGCGAGGATCAGCCGCTCGACGTTGACGCCCTGGAGCCGGGCGGCGTCGCGGTCCATCGCCAGGGCGCGCATCGCGGTCCCGGTCACGGTCCGGGTGACGAACAGCCACAGCGCCGCCATCAGCACCACCGACAGCACGACGAGGGCGAGCTGGCCGTAGGTGACGCGGACGGCGCCGCTGAGGAGCCGCCCGCCGTCCAGCGCGTTCGGGTAGGACTTGAACCGGGCGCTGGTCAGCACCTTGACGCCCTCCTCCAGCGCCAGCGACACCCCGATCGCCGAGATCAGCAGCGCCAGCCGCGGCGAGGACAGCAGCGGGACGTAGGCGGCCCTGGCGATCCCGGTGCCGACGACGCCGGTGGTCAGCGCGCCGACCGCCACCGCGGCGAGGACGGCGGGCAGCGCCATCCCGCCCGTCACCCCGAGCGTGGTCAGCGTCCCGAACCCGGCGAACGCCCCGATCATGAACACGTCGCCGTGCGCGAAGTTGATCAGCCGGACCACCCCGTAGATCATCGAGTAGCCGAGCGCGATCAGCGCGAGGAACGCCCCGATCGTCAGCCCGTTCACCAGGTACTGGACGAACTCGCTCATGGCAGGGGTCTCGTCACGAGGTCTTGGCGTCCACCCAGGTGGCGCCGCTCTTGTCGAGCTTCTTGTAGGCGGTGAACGCGCCGTCCTCGACGCGGACGGTGATGTAGAGCGGGTCGGTCCGGTCGCCCTTGTCGTCGAAGGTGATGGGCCCGGTGATGCCGGGGAAGTCCTTGATCTTGTGGAGCGCGGCGGTGATGTCCGCGCCCTCGGTGGACCCGGCGTCGTCGACGGCCTTCGCGACGACCTTGACCGCGTCGTACTCGTACACCGAGAACGGCCCGGGGTCGGCGCCGGTCGCGGCCTTGTAGGCGGACACGAACCTCCCGGCGGCGGGCAGGTCCTTGGCCAGCGGCGCGGTCGTGGCGATGTAGCCCGCGGCGGCCCGGCCCGCCGTCTTCAGGACGGTCGAGTCGGTCGTCGCGTCCCCGCCCATCAGCGTGAACTTCAGCCCGAGCTGCTCGCGCTGCTTCATCAGCAGGCCCGCCTCGGCGAAGTAGCCGGTGAAGTACAGCACGTCCGGCCGCGTCGAGGCGATCTTGGTGAGGACGGGGCTGTAGTCGGACTGGCCGGGCTGCAGCGCGTCCGCGTAGACGACCTGGCCGCCGAGCTGCTTCACCGACTCGCCCGCCGCGTCCGCGAGGCCCTTGGCGTAGGTGGTGTTGTCGTGCAGCAGCGCGATCCGGCGCGCGCGCAGCTCGCCCGTCATGAACTTCGCGGCGACGGTGCCCTGGTTGTCGTCGCGCCCGCAGGTGCGGAACACCTTGCCCTTGCCGGAGTCGGTGAGGGACGGGTTGGTGGAGGCGTCCATCACGAACGGGACGCTCCGCCGGCCGTAGATCGGGATCGCCGGCACCGCGGCGCCCGAGCAGTACCCGCCGGCGACGGCGACGACCCCGCTGTTCAGCAGCTTCTGCGCGGCCTGCGCGCCCTGCTGGGCGCTGCACTGGTCGTCGGCCTCGACGATCTCGACGCTCCGGCCGTCCACCCCGCCGGCCTTGTTGATCTCGGCGGCGGCGACCTTGGCAGCGGCGAGGATGTCCTGCCCGGCGGAGGCGGAGTCCCCGCTCAGCGGCGCCGGGACGCCGATCTTGATCGGCCCGGACCCGGCCGGGTCGTCCGACCCGCACGCGGCGGCGAGCGGGGCCAGCAGCAGGCCGGCGCCGGCCGCGGCGAGCAGGCGGGTCCGGCGGCGGCGGTCCCGCGGTGTCAGTGGGGTCATCGGCGCCTCTCCGTCGCTCGCGGTGCGGATGGTGAAAGCGTGGAACGTCGCGGGACGGCCGTCGAGGCGGCCGAGCATGCGATCTCATGTAGTGATCGATAAGAACCGCTTGCCCTTCCGCACTCGACAGCGCGGCGGCGGGCTCGCGAAGATCACCCCATGGCCGATGTCCTGCTGCTGTCCGCCGCCGACGTGCGCGCCGTGTTCGACCTCCCGGCGGCGATCGCCTCCCAGCGGGCCGCGTTCGGCGCGCTCGGCCGCAGGCAGGCGCGGCTCGCGCCCCGCCTGCTGCTGGACGGCCCGGACGGCGACGTCGCGTTCTGCTACGTGTCCCGGCTGCCCGGCACCGGGGCCGTCGCCAAGTTCGGCAGCGTGCACCCCGGCAACGCGGCGCGCGGGCTGCCGACCGTCGCCGCGCTCGTGGCCGTGCAGGACCCGGTCGACGGCCGGCCCGTCGCGATCATCGAGGGCGAGGCCGTCACGACGCTGCGGACCTCGGCGGCGAGCGCGGTGGCCGCCGACCACCTCGCGGTGCCGGACGCGTCCCGGCTCGCGGTCGTCGGCTGCGGCGTCCAGGGCCGCGCGCACGCCCGCGCGATGGCGGCGGTCCGCCCGATCGCCCGGACGGCCGTGGCCTGCCGGCACCCCGATACCTGCACCGTCGCCGCCGAGCTGGCGGACGAGCTGGGCGCGCCGGTCGAGCGGGCGGCGTCCGTCCGGGAGGCGGTGGAGGGCGCGCAGATCGTCGTCACCGCCACCACCAGCGCCGAACCGGTCGTGCTCGGCGCGTGGCTCGATCCCGGCTGCACGGTCCTGAGCGTCGGGTCGTTCGCGCCGGACCGGGCGGAGGTCGACGACGCCGTCCTCACCCGGGCCGCCGCCGTCGTCGTGGACGACGTGCCGACCGCGCTCGACCACGCCGGCCCCGTCGTGGCGGCCGTCCGGGCCGGGCACCTGAGCCCGGAGGAGGTGCGGCCGCTCGGCCCCGTCGTCGCGGGCCTGGCCCCCGGCCGGGAGGACGCCGCCGGCATCGTCTTCTACAACAGCGTCGGCATCGGCGTGCAGGACACCGCCGCCGCCTCGGTGATCGTCGAACGCGCCCGCGAGGCCGGCGCGGGCCGGCACGTGGAGCTGTGACGCGGGGTCAGCCGACCCAGACGGTCTTGGCGTTGCAGAACGCGCGCAGGCCGTCCGCCGACAGTTCGCGGCCGTAGCCGGACCGCTTCACCCCGCCGAACGGCAGCTCCGGGTAGGACGTCGTCTTGCCGTTGATGAACACCTGCCCGGCGTCCAGCTCGCGGACGAACCGCTCCCGCTCGATGTCGTCGCGGGTCCAGGCGTTCGAGCCGAGCCCGAAGCCCGTCGCGTTCGCGACCTCCACCGCCTCCGACACGCCGCGGACGCGGAACAGCGAGGCGACCGGCCCGAAGACCTCCTCGTGGTACATCCGCATCTCGGGCGTCACCCCGCCGATCACGGTCGGCGGGTAGAACCAGCCAGGCCCGTCGGGCCGCCGCCCCCCGCACAGCACGGTCGCGCCCTTCTCCACCGCGTCCGCGACGAGTTCCTCGACGTCGGCGCGGCCCTGCTCGCTGACGAGCGGGCCGACGTCGGTCGCGTCGTCCATCGGGTCGCCGACCCGCTGCGCGCGCATGTGCTCCACGAACAGCCGCTCGAACTCGTCGGCGCAGCCGATGTCGGCGATGAACCGCTTCGCCGAGATGCAGCTCTGCCCGTTGTTGAGGCACCGCGACTCCGCCGCCGTCCGCGCCGCGGCCCCGATGTCGGCGGACGGCATCACCACGAACGGGTCGCTGCCGCCGAGCTCCAGCACGCTCGGCTTGACCTCGTCCCCGGCGATCGCGGCGACCGACCGGCCGGCGGGCTCGCTGCCGGTCAGCGTCGCGGCCTTCACCCGCGGGTCGCGCAGCACCCGCTCGACCTTCGCCGAGCCGATCAGCAGCGTCTGGAACGCGCCCTCGGGGAACCCGGCGCGGCGGAACAGGTCCTCCAGGAACAATGCCGTCTGCGGGACGTTCGAGGAGTGCTTCAGCAGCCCCACGTTCCCCGCCATCAGGGCCGGCGCCGCGAACCTGATCACCTGCCAGAGCGGGAAGTTCCACGGCATGACCGCGAGCACCGGGCCGAGCGGCTGGTAGCGGACGTAGGCGTCGGACGCGCCGACGTCGCCCGGCGCGGCGGGGCGCCGGTCGGCGAGGAACTCCGCCGCGTGCCCGGCGTAGAACCGGCACGCCTTCGCGCACTTGCGCGCCTCCGCCCCGGCCGCCTTCAGCGTCTTGCCCATCTCGGTCGTCAGCATGGCGCCGATCTGCTCGGACTCCCGGTCCAGGATGTCCGCCGCCGCGTTCATCCACTCCGCGCGCCGCTCCAGCGGGGTGCTGCGGTACGAGGCGAACGTCTCCGCCGCCCGCGCGATGCGGCGGTCGACCTCCGCGTCGGTGAACGCGTCGAAGGTCTTCTCGACCTCGCCCGTCGCCGGGTTGGTCGTCGCGATCGTCGTCATGTCGGGATGCTCCCTGATCGTCCGGTCTACTGACCGGCACGTGCCCGTGGGGCCTCCCGGGAAACGCCGGTCAGGCGGGGACCACGCAGACGGGCGAGGGGACGTCGAGGAGGGGCCCGGCGGGCACCGGGACGCCGTCGCCGCCGATGCGGAAGGTCGCGATCGTGCCGCCGCGCTCGTTCGCCACGTGCATCCACTCGCCGTCCACGTGCAGGTCGCGGGGCCAGTGCCCGCCCGTCGGGACGTCCGCGACCGGCGCGAGCGCGGCGCCGCCGTCCAGCACCCGGTGCGCCGTCACCACGTCCGTGCCGCGCATCGAGGTGTAGACGAACCGGCCGCCGCCCCCGAGCCTGATCGCCGCGCCCTGGGCCGTGCCGCCCGCCGGGCCGGCCGTCGCGGGCGACTCGGCGGCCACCTCCAGCCGCGCGTACCCGTCCAGCGGCCGCAGCACGAGCACGGCCGCGGCCAGCTCGGCCAGCACGTGCACGTGCCCGCTCGGGTGGACGGCCAGGTGCCGCGGCCCGTACCCGGCCGGCAGCGGCGTCTCCCCGGTGAGGCGCAGCGCCCCGCCCTCGATCCGGAACGAGCGGACGAGGTCGGCGCCGAGGTCGGTCGTGAGCACGGTCCCGTCCGGGGCGTGCGCGGACATGTGGGCGTGCGGGCCCTCCTGCCGGTCGGCGCGCGGCCCGGTGCCGTGCCCCGCCGCCACCGCGGCGTCCCCGGCGAACCCGCCGTCGCCCGCGAGGGGGTAGGCGCGGACCGTCCCGGACCCGTAGTCGGCGGCGACCAGGTGACCGCCGTCCGGCGTGACGGACAGGTGGCAGGGGAGCGCCCCCGCCGGCCGCCGGCCGATCTCCCGCAGCCGCCCGCCGTCGACCGCGTAGGCGGCGACACCGCCCGCGTCCTCCTCCCGCACGGCGTAGAGGACGCCCTTGCCGGGATGCGCCGCCAGGTAGGACGGGTTCACCGCCTCGGCCGCGAGCTCCGGCGCCTCCAGCGTCCCGTCGGCGCGCCGCACCACCCGGTAGATCCCGGCGCCGGCGCCCGCCTCGCCGGTGTACGTGCCCACCCAGAACGCCCGCTCGCTCACCCGGTCCCACTCCGTTCACGATCCTCCCGCCCGCCGGCGGCCGAAGGCGAGCCTAGCCCCGGCGGGCCGGGGGATCCGGCGCGGCGCCCGGCTTCCCCCCGCCTACCTGCGGAAACGTGATGTATCTCGCACACTGCGCAGGTTTGGAACGCGTCCGGCATACCCGGCGTTGGAGGTCACTTGGTGTGACCTTTGGGGGGAGAAGACCTTGGCGTTCCCGGTGATGCTGCGCTCGCTGCGCCATCACAACTACCGGCTGTGGGCCGTGGCCGACTTCGTCTCGATCACCGGGACGTGGATGCAGGTCCTGGCGCTGAACTGGCTCATCCTGTCGATCACCGGCTCGGCGACGAGCGTCGGTCTCGGCCTCGTCCTGCAGGCCCTGCCGACGATGCTGATCGGGCCGTGGGGCGGGGTGATCGCAGACCGGCTGCCCGCCCGGTACATCGTGGCGGCCGGCCAGGTGGTCCAGGCGGTGCTGTCGGCCCTGCTCGCGGTGATCGCGGCGGGGGACCCGAGCGGCACCGGCGGGCTGTACGCGATCACGCTGGTCTCCGGCGTCGCCACCGCGCTGACCTCGCCCGCGCTCGGCCGGTTCGGCGCCGAGGTGGTCGGTCCCGAGGACCTGTCCAACGGCCTCGCGCTCGGCTCGGTGCTCAGCTCCGGCGGCCGCATCCTCGGGATGAGCCTCGCCGGGATCGTGATCCCGCTCGCCGGGGTGCCGGGCGCGTTCGCGGTGAACGCCGTGAGCTTCCTCGGCGTGCTCGGCGCGATCGCGCTGATGCGCGGCGGCGAGCTGCACCGGCTGCCGCCCGCCGAGCCGGGGGAGCGCGGCATCGCGGCGGGCTTGCGCTACGTGCTCGCCTCGCCCCGGCTCCTGATCATGTTCGGGCTGGCGTTCGTGCTCGGCAGCCTCGGCCGCAACTACCAGGTCACCATGGCCGCGATGAGCCAGGGCCCGCTCGGCGCGGGCGCCGCCGGGTACGGCGCCCTGTCGGTGGCGTTCGCGGTCGGCACCGTCCTCGGCGGCGTCTACGCCGCCTCCCGCGCCCGCCTCCCGCTCCGGCTGCTGCTGGTCACCGCGGCGCTGTGCGGCGCCGGGCAGATGCTGAGCGGCGGCGCCCCGGACCTGCTGCTGTTCGGCGCCGCGATGCTGCCGATCGCGGCCTGCGCGGTCGTGTTCGACACCACCGTCGCCACCCGCGTCCAGCTGGACAGCCCCGGCGGGCTGCGCGGCCGGGTGATCGCCGCGCAGGGCATGGTCGGCGCGGCGTCCGGCGCGTTCGGCGGCCCGGCCCTCGGCGCGCTCTGCGACACCCTCGGACCCCGCGCGGCCCTGCTCCTCGCCGGCGCCGTCAGCCTCGCCGCCGCGCTGGCCGCCGCCTACGGCCTGGCCCGCCTGCGCCGCGCCCGCGCGGCCGCTCCCGCCGCGGCTCCGGCCGCCGCGCAGCCCGTCCCGGCCCTCGCCGACGCCTGACGCCGGTCAGGACTCCGGGCGCAGCAGCGCCTCCTGGGCCACCGAGACCAGCAGGGTGCCGTCGAGGGTGTGGAGCGTTCCCCGCGCGAGCCCGCGGGCGCCGTGGTTGGTGACCGGGTCCACCGAGTACAGCAGCCACTGGTCGGCCCGCGGCGGGCGGTGGAACCACATGGCGTGGTCCAGGGTGACGGCCGTGGCGAGCCGCCGCGGCGAGCCGGGCGCCCGGGCGCTGCTCACCACCGCCATGTCCGACAGGTAGGCGATCAGGCAGGCGTGCAGCGCGGGGTCGTCGCCGACCGGCGCGGACGCCCGGATCCAGAACGGGTGCGGCATCGGGAACTCGCCGTCGGCGGGCGGGTCCACGACCCGGATGTCGAAGCCGACCGGATGCTTGAAGAACGACGGGAGCTCCGGTGCGGGCAACCCCTCCGGCCCGGGCGCGTCCGCCGGCCCGGGGAGCTGCCAGTCGAAGCCGTCCTCGGGGGCGTGGAACGAGGCGATCAGCTCCAGGATCGGCTTGCCGCCCTGGCTCGCGGTGACGTGCCGGGTCGAGAACGAGCGGCCGTCGCGGGTGCGGGCCACGTCGAAGCGCAGCGGCTCGTCCGGCGTCCCCGGGCGGATGAAGTAGGCGTGCAGGGAGTGCGGCGGGCGCCCGTCCGCGGTCAGGCACGCGGCGCGCAGGCTCTGCCCGGCCACCTGCCCGCCGAACAGCCGCGGCCGCCCCACGGGCGGCGAGGTGGCGAGGAACGCGTCCTCGCCGAGCGGTGTCAGCTCGAACATCCGCGTGATGCCGTCGCTCATCGTGCTCCTCGTGGGGGACCGGCGCCGTGGCGCGACCCTACTCGGCGACGGGGCGCCCGCCGGCATCCGGGGCGGTCCCCTGCGCGGCGGGGGACGACCCTGATACGGTCACGCGCGGTCGACCTATGATCGCCGTGGGGACGGCGCCCAGGGGGATCGGCGCCCGCCCCGCGAGGAGATGAGAGAGGCAATGGCAGATATCACCGAGTCGCCCGAGTGGTCCGCGCTGGCCGAGCACCACGCGGCGCTCGCCGGGCGGCACCTGCGCGACCTGTTCGCGGACGATCCGGGGCGCGTCGACCGCATGACGGTGACCGCGGGGGACCTCCACCTGGACTACTCCAAGCACCGCGCCACGAGCGAGACGGTGGCGCTGCTCACCGCGCTCGCCGAGCGGGCCGGGCTGCGCGCCCGGATCGAGGCGATGTTCACCGGGGAGCACATCAACGTCAGCGAGGACCGCGCCGTCCTGCACACCGCGCTGCGGCTCCCGCCCGGCGAGGCCCTCACCGTGGACGGCCAGGACGTCGCCGGCGACGTGCACGCCGTCCTGGACAAGATGGCCGACTTCGCCGGGCGCGTCCGCTCCGGCGAGTGGACCGGGTTCACCGGCAAGCGGATCACGACCGTCGTCAACATCGGCATCGGCGGCTCCGACCTCGGCCCCGCCATGGCCTACGAGGCCCTGCACGACTTCGCGGACGCGGGCGTCTCCTGCCGGTTCGTCTCCAACATCGACCCCGCCGACATCGTCGGGAAGCTCGCCGGCCTCGACCCCGAGCAGACCCTCTTCGTCATCAGCTCCAAGACGTTCGGGACGCTGGAGACCCTCACCAACGCCAAGGTCGCGCGGCAGTGGCTCGTCGACCGGCTCGGCGACGGCGCGGCCGTGTCCCGGCACTTCGCCGCCGTGTCCACCAACGCCGAGCGGGTCGCCGAGTTCGGCATCGACACCGCCAACATGTTCGGCTTCTGGGACTGGGTCGGCGGCCGGTACTCCTTCGACGGCGCCATCGGCCTGTCCCTGATGATCGCGATCGGCGGCGAGGCGTTCCGCGAGATGCTCGCCGGGTTCCGCGAGATCGACGAGCACTTCCGCGCCGCGCCGTTCGAGGCCAACATGCCGGTGCTGATGGGCCTGCTCGGCGTCTGGTACACCGACTTCTTCGGCGCGCAGACCCGCGCCGTGCTGCCCTACAGCCAGCGGCTGGCCCGCTTCCCCGCCTACCTCCAGCAGCTCACGATGGAGTCCAACGGCAAGTCGGTGCGGGCCGACGGGGCGCCCGTCGTCGCGCAGACCGGCGAGATCTTCTGGGGCGAGCCCGGCACCAACGGCCAGCACGCCTTCTACCAGCTGCTGCACCAGGGCACCCGGCTCGTCCCCGCCGACTTCATCGGGTTCGCCGAGCCCTTCGCCGACCCCGCCGTCGACGGGCCCGCCGGGATGCACGACCTGCTGACCGCGAACATGCTGGCGCAGACGTCGGCGCTCGCGTTCGGCAAGACCGCCGAGGAGATCGCCGCCGAGGGGACGCCCGCCGCGGTCGTCCCGCACAAGGTCATGCCGGGCAACCGGCCGACCAGCACGATCCTGGCGCCCAAGCTCACCCCGAAGACCCTCGGGTCCCTCGTCGCCCTCTACGAGCACATCGTGTTCGTCGAGGGGACGATCTGGGGCATCGACTCCTTCGACCAGTGGGGCGTCGAGCTCGGCAAGGTCATGGCGATGGACCTCGCGCCCGCGCTCACCTCGGCCGAGCCGCCCGCGCAGGCGCCCGACCCGTCCACGGCCGCGCTCGTGCGCCGCTACCGGGAGCTGCGCGACCGGCGGGTCTGACCTGCGGCTGGTCTGACCCGCGGCGGGGCTGACCCGCGCCGGGTCCGGCCTCCGCCGGGTCCGCCCCTGCGCGGCAGACGTCAAGGGGCCCGCCGGCCAGGCCGGCGGGCCCCGTCGCGTTCGCCGCGGGTCAGGCGCGGGCGCCCGGCAGCGGCCCCTCGGCCCAGCCCTGGGACTTCATGATCGCGCGGAACTCCTCGTAGGAGATGAACCCGTCGAGGTTGCCGTCCGCCCGCTCGAACCTGTCCTGCGTCTCGGCGCGCGTCCAGGCGAGGCCAAGCTCGTCCAGGACGAGCGTGAACTCCATCAGGTCGAGCTTCCGGTCGCCGCCGAGGTCCGCGCGGGTGAACAGCGCAAGAAGGTCGTCCTCGGTCGGTCGTGTCGTCATCTCGCTCCTCGTTCTGTCCGATGGTAGCCACGCATCATGTCATAGGGAGCGAGCCGGGCCATATGCGAAACGCCGCAGGAAGAGCCCTGGTTTACGGCTGTTCATCCCCCGTCAGCTCGGGGATGCGGTGCCGGTAGCGCGCGAACAGCGCGGCGTTCACCTCGTCGCCGCCGGGGACGTTCGCGCTCGTCCAGCGGGGGAGTTGCGCGCCGCGCGCCGCCGCGAGGTCGTCCAGCGCGGCGAGCACCCGCGACCACGCGTACGCGGCGAGGATCGTGGAGGCCGCCGCCGTCCGCGGCGCCGCCGCCGGATGCAGTACGTCGCCGGGCGGGACGCGGGTGTCCAGCACGATGTCGGCGTGGTCGGCCAGCGACGTCGCCGTCCGCGCCGCCGCGCCCCGCGCGGCCCGCGCCGAGGTCACCGCGACGACCGGCACGCCCCGCGCCCGGCACTCCGCCGCCACCTCGACGGGGTAGGGGTTGCTGCCGCTGGTGGAGAACACCACCGCCACGTCCGGCGGGGCGGGCGCCGCCTTCGCGACCACGGCGCGCCCCACCCCCGCCTCCCGCTCGACGCGGGTGCTGCGCACCGCGTTGTCGAGCGGGAACACCCCCGGGTCCCAGACCGGGCGGACGGCGGCGAGGCCGCCCGCCCGGTAGAACGTCTCGAACACCATGGCGAGGGAGTGCCCCGCCCCGGCGACGTGCACGATCCCGTCGGCCTCGACCGACTCCAGGAGCAGCGCCGCGGCGGCGTCGACCGCCTTGCCCGACGTCTCGTCGAGGTCGTCCAGCAGGGTCCGCACCCGGTCGGGGAGCTGCGTCCGGGTGGCTTCAGGCATCGGGCACGGCCTCCTTCAGGATGCGGGCCAGATCGTCCTGGCCGGACGCGGCGCGGAGCCGGTCGGCCAGGCCGCCCGACAGCGCGCGCGCCAGCCCCGCGAGGACGCCGACGTGCGCGTCGGGGTCGGGCGTGCAGAACGCGAGCAGTAGGTCGACCGGGTCGTTGTCGGGATGGCCGAACTCGACCGGCGACGCCAGCCGGGTCACGCCGACGCCGACCGCCAGCCCGCCCTCCTCGGGGCGGGCGTGGACGAGCGCCAGGCCCTTGGTCAGCACGATGTACGGGCCGTTCTCCTCCACCACGCGGACGCACGCGTCCGGATAGCCCTCGCCCGCCGCGCCCGCGTCGACCAGCGCGGAGGCCGCCTTGCGGACGGCCTCCCGCCAGTCCGCCGCGACGACGCCGTCGGTGGCGGCGATCACCACGGGCGGTTGCCGGGGGGTCCGGGGGGCCGCCCCCTCAGAATGAGACGTCATGAAAGCCACCCCTGCTCGGTGAGGCGCTCCCGGAGCTGTGCTTCGAGGCCCTCCTTGTCGAGGAAGTCGCTGACGGTGATCACGACGGGCGCGAGGTCGGCGATCTCGCTGGTGTGCATGCCCTGGCCGATCACCACGTCGGGCGACATCCCCCGCGCCGTGGACACGTCGGTGTTCTCCACCCGCGCCTCGACCCCGAGCGAGCGCAGCGCGTCCTCGGCGGTCATCTTGAGCATCAGGCTGGAGCCCATGCCGACGCCGCAGACCGCGAGGATCTCCAGTTGCCGGTCCAGTGCCATGTCGGTCCTTCTCTCTCGATCGGCTCTCTAGTCGGTTCGGTCAGGCCTTCGCCGCGGCGGCCTCGCCCTCGGGCGCGGCGTCCCCGTCCGCCGGGCCGCCCCGCCGCTTCTCGGCGCGGCCGAGCAGCAGCAGGGAGGCGACCATCGCGGCGAGCGCGACGGCGGGCACCGCCCAGACCGCGTTCCCGCCGGCGACCGGTTCCACCGCCTTCAGCAGCCACGCGATCGCGTACCAGTCGGGGTCGGCGAGGGTGGCGAGCTCCGGCGCGGTCTTCTCGTACAGGCCCCAGGTGACGGCCTGCCCGACCGCGAGGATCAGCCCGGAGATCACACCGCCCAGCACCGCGCCGCGCCAGCCCGCCACCACGTTGCCGAACAGCGCGGCGGCGCCGCCCACGAAGAACAGCATGATCATGGGCGGGGCGAGGGTGAACCAGCCGGCGCCGGCGAACACGCCGAGGCAGACCAGGAACACGACGGTGGACGAGACGAAACCGATCATGACGGCGGTCGGCGCGACGGGGAACACGGTCGGCGCGTCCAGCGCGGGGCGGGTGCCGGGGATGACCCGGTCGCTGAACCCCTTGAACGCCGGGACGATCTCGCCGAGGAACATCCGCACGCCGAACAGCAGGATCGCGATGCCGCCCGCGAACCGGAGGCCGACCAGGATCGCCCACACCCACGGGGACAGCTTCTCGTCCATCTCGGCCGCGGCCTTGGCCACCACGCCGTCGTCGGCGAGCGCGACCCCCACCAGCATGATCACCGTGATGATCAGCGCGGTGCTGACGTTGACGTCCTTGAAGAACGACAGCTGGCGGGGCAGCTTCAGCTTCTCGGTGTCGTGCTTGTCGCGGCTGCCGAGCGGCCGCGCGGCGTACCCGGTCACCAGGCACGCGAGCGAGCTGGTGTGCGCGAACCCGAACCGGTCGTCCGGCATGACGCGGCGCATCAGCGGCCGCATCCACAGCGGCTGGAGCGTCCAGTAGGCGGCGACGAACCCGGCGCCGCACAGCACCAGCGTGAGCTGGTCGGCGTCCGGCGCGATCGTCACCAGCGACGCCACCGTCACCGTGCTGACCCAGAACATCAGGTGCCCGGTCAGGTACAGGTAGCGGGCCGCCGGGAACAGCCGGACGACGAGCACGTGCACGAGGAACGCGACCGTGATGACCAGCGCGACCGTGCCGCCCTGCTTGGTGAGGAAGTCGGCGAGGGTGTTGTCGGCCTTCGGCGGCGTGGTGTCCATCGCGCTGGCGAGGACGGTCTGGAAGCTGGTCAGCCCGCCGGTGAACACCTCCACGCCGATGAACAGGATGACGACGCCGATCGTGGCGCGCAGCGCGCCCGCGAACACGTCCTCGAAGCGCTTGCGCTGGAGGACCAGGCCGATCAGCGTGATGAGACCGATGAGGATGGGCACCTGGCCGAAGACGTTGTCGGCCAGGAAGGTGAGGATGTCCTTGATGACGTCCATGGTGAAGTCGCCTCACTTCCCGGGGGGTGGTGGTGCGCTGTCGCCCCCGTCAGCGCGATGGACGATCGTCCGGTTGGTCAGTGGTTCGGTGGTCGCAGGTCCAGTTCCAGGCGGTACCGGTCGCCGCGGTACAGGGACCGCACGTACTCCAGCGGCCGCCCGCCGGGGTCCCTGGTGATCCGCTCGAACAGGAACGCCGGCATGTGCACCGGCACTCCGAGCTCGGCGGCCTCCTCGGCGGTGGTGACGGTCGGCTCGATCGTCTCGGTGCCCGAGGCGATCACGATGCCGGCGCCGCGCAGCAGGTCGTAGAACGACCGCCCCTCCAGGTCGTGCCTGCGCAGCCCCGGCATGAGGGACCGCGGCATGTAGAGGGTCTCGATCGCCATGGTCGCCTCGTCGGCCAGCCGGAGCCGCCGAATGGTAAATACCTCTTCCTCGGGGGAGAGGGCGAGCCGCCTGCCGATCCGCGCCCCCGCCGTCTCCGTGCGGAACGACAGGACCCGCCCGCCCGGCTTCATCCCGCGCCTGATCATGTCCTCGGTGAACGAGGTCATGGTCAGCGACACCGCGATCCGGGGTTCGGCCACGTAGGTGCCGCTCCCGTGCCGCCGGTCGAGGAGGCCCTCGGCGACCATGCCGTCGATGGCCTGCCGCAGCGTCGGCCGGGAGACGCCGAGGTCCGCGGCGAGCCGGCGCTCGGACGGCAGGGCGTCCCCCACGTCCAGGCCGTCCAGCATCGCCAGCAGCTCCCGGCGCACCGCCTGCCGTTTCGTGCTCCCGGAGCGGGATCCACCGGCGGATGGCACGCCGTTCACCTCCTCTTGACGTTGTTCCTGTCGTTGCACACCGTATGTCCGATTGTGGCGACTGGTCAATACCACTTTGGCGATGTTTGCCCTGGTCGTGGTCGGGCGGCCCGTGCGACGGTCGTGGCCATGAGGAAACTCACACGCGGCGCCCTGGCGATGGCGCTGCCCCTGGTCCTGCCCGCGGCCCTCTGCACGGCGCCGGCGCACGCCGCCGGAGGCCCCGGCACCGGCCCGCCCGCCGCCCGCGACGGGTGGCGGCTGGTCGCCGCCGAACCGTTCAACCGGCACCTGGACAGCGCGAAGGCGCCGTGGCGGCCGGACGGCGACGGCCCGTCCAGCCCCTACAACGTCGACATGTACGACAACGACGGCGCCTACTTCGACACCGTCGGCGGCCCCGCCTTCCGGCAGCAGCTCGCGAAGATGAAGACCTACCGGCAGTCGTTCACGTTCGGGAAGCGCGGCTGGCTCACCGCCGAACTCGCCGCGCGGGACACCGACGGGGACGGGCGGCCGGACCGCCCGCCGACGCTCACGTCCGGCAAGGGCGTCGCGCGCATCGACGAGCCGGCCCACCAGGCGGGCGTCGTCATCCGCTCCACCCGCGACCTGCCCGCCGAGTACCGCGTCGAGATGACGCTGCGCGGCCTGGACTTCGGCGGGCAGCGCGGCGGCCTGTGGGACTACCCGGACGGCCGCGTCAACGGGTACTCGCCCGAGGGCTGCAAGACCAACTTCCCGTGGGCGTCGGGCGGCGACTTCTCCCGGCCGGAGTGCGAGTGGGCCGACGTCCGCACCGACTCCAACGGCTTCTACTACATGTCGATCATGGACTACCGGCAAGTGGCCCCGCACAACAACGTCTTCGTCCACGGCCACCGGAAAGTCGCCATGGACGGCTACAACCGCTACAAGTACACCGGCAAGGGACTGCTGTACTGCGACCCCGCCACCGGCCGGTACGAGCCCTACTCCGCCGGGACGGGCAACGGCGTCAACGCGATCTTCATGACCGACGACCGCCGGTACGCGGCGATGCCCGGCACCGAGTACCTGATGGACAGCGAGTGCGGGCACCGCAAGGGCGGCGCGATCGTCTCGACCGTCGACCTGCGGCCGGAACTGCTGCCGCAGGAGCCCTACACGTTCGCGATCGAGCGCCGCGACGGCGCCTACACGATGGAGATGACGGGCGTCTTCGCGCACGTGGGCCGCGCCACCTTCCGGTACACGCGCGCGTTCGTCCAGGACGGCGAGCCCATCTGGCACTACAACCAGCGGCCGCAGGAGTACGACGGCCGGTTCGACGCCGACTGGACCTGGACGGGACCGGGCGGCACGCTCGTCGACCGGGGCACCTGGCCCGCCGGGTCCGCCTACCCGGACCGGTTCATGATCGGTGACCCGCACATGAACTTCTACGAGGGAAAGGCGCAGGTGGACGACAT
This sequence comes from Actinomadura sp. NAK00032, assembly GCF_013364275.1. Lineage (NCBI taxonomy): Bacteria > Bacillati > Actinomycetota > Actinomycetes > Streptosporangiales > Thermomonosporaceae > Actinomadura > Actinomadura sp. NAK00032. The sequence continues at coordinate 4,419,505 of NZ_CP054932.1, forward strand.
CCGGTTGTACGTTCCGGAGTAGCAGTCGATGTCGGAGGCGGGGGCTAGGGTCCGGGGGACCCAGCCCACGCCTCGCCACGGGGGGCCTCGTGACTCAGCAGACCGCGGTGACTCCGCAGACCGCGCCGGGCCGGGCGCCCGAGCCGTCCCTCGCCGACCCCTGCGCGGAGCGGGAGCCGGCGGGGGAGCGGCTGCGCGCCGGCGGGGCCGGCCCGGGCCTGGACGTGTTCCTGTCCGGCCAGGTCTTCATGGACATGATCTTCACCGGGCTGCCGGGGCTGCCGCCGCCCGGCACCGAGATCGTCACCGACGGGCTCGGCTCGGCGCCCGGCGGGGTCGCCAACATCGCGGTCGCGATGAGCCGGCTCGGCCTGCGGGTCGGGCTGGCGGCGCCGTTCGGCGACGACATGTTCGGCGCCTACCTCTGGCGGACCCTCGCCGAGCAGGAGGGCGTCGACCTCGGGCTGTCGCGCCGCGTGCGCGGCTGGTCGACGCCGGTCACCGTGTCGATGGCCTACGACTCCGACCGCAGCATGGTGACGTTCGCCAGGCCCGTCCCCGCCCCGCTGGACGACCTCGGCGCCCCGCCGCCGGACGCGCGGGCCTGCTTCGTCGACGTCGACCGCCCGGTGCCGCCGTGGGCGGCCGGCATGCGCGCGCGGGGCGCGCTGGTGTTCGGCGACCTCGGCTGGGACCAGACCGGCGCCTGGCCGGCCGAGGTCCTCGACCGCCTCGCCCACGTCGACGTGTTCCTGCCGAACGCGGCCGAGGCGATGGCCTACACCCGCACGGCCACCCCGGCGGACGCGGCCGCCGCGCTCGCCGAGCGGGTCCCGGTGGTCGTGGTCAAGCGCGGCGGCGACGGCGCCATCGCGATCGACTCGGCGTCGGGGGAGCGGGCCGAGGTCGGCGCGCTGCCGGTGGAGGCCCTCGACCCGACCGGCGCGGGCGACGTGTTCGCCGCCGGGTTCGTGTTCGCCACCCTCGCCGGCCTCCCGCTGGCCGAGCGGCTGCGGTTCGCCAACCTGTGCGCCGGGCTGTCGGTGCGGCACCGCAGCGGCTCGCTCGGCTCGCCGTGCTGGGGCGAGATCGCGGCGTTCGGCGAGTCGGCGGAGGTGCCGGAGTCGGTGCTGGCCGAGTACGCGTTCGTCGTCCCGTTCATCCCGGACGCGGCCGACGACTCGCCCGTCCGCGCCGAGCCCACCCTCCGCGAGGAGCACTGACCGCCCCGGGCGCCCCCGGCCGGTCAGGCGGGGGCGGCGCCGGCGCCCGCGCGGTACTCCTGCGGGCTGACGCCGTGCTCGCGCTTGAACGCGGTGCTCAGCGCGAACGCGGTGCCGTAGCCGACCTGGCGCGCGATGGCGTCCAGCGTCGCGTCGCTCTCCCGCAGCAGGTCGGCGGCCTGCGCCAGCCGGATCCCGGTCAGGTACGCCATCGGCGGCTCGCCGATCAGCTTCGCGAACCGCTGGGCGAGCGCGGCCCGGGAGACGCCGACCCGGGCGGCGAGGCCCGCGACCGTCCACGGGTGCGACAGGTCGTCGTGCAGGAGCCGCAGCGCGGGGCCGGCGACGGGGTCGCCGTGGGCGCGGTACCAGCCGGGGGCCGCGGCGTCCGGCCGGGAGAACCAGGCGCGCAGCGTCGCGATCAGCAGCAGGTCGAGGAGCCGGTCCAGGACGATCTCCTGGCCGGGCTCGTCCCGGCCGATCTCCTCGCCCAGCACGTCGACGAGCGGCGACTTCCAGGTGTCGGCGCGCACCACCGCGATCGGCGGCAGCGCGGACAGCAGCCGCCCCGTGACGGCGCCGCGCATCTGGTAGGTGCCGATCAGCATGACCGACGTCCCGGCCGGGTCGTTGCCCCAGGCGCGGACGCCGAGGTCCATCGCCTCCGACAGGCTCGTGCCGTCGGGGGTGGTGCAGCGCTGCCCGGGATGGATGACGATCTGCGGCTCGGTGGCCGGGTCGTCGCTGACCGTGTAGTGGTCGGGGCCCCGGAAGACGGCCATGTCGCCGGGGCCGACGCGCTGCGGCTCGCCCTCGTCGGGGATCAGCCACGCGTCGTCCCTGACCATGGACAGCAGCGTCAGCGGCGCCTCGTCCTGGATGCGGACCGACCAGGGCGGGTCGAGGGTCGCCCGCAGCATGAACGCTCCGCGGGCGCGCGGGCCGTCGAGCAGGTCGGTGAGCGCGTCCATGGCGGCCAGCCTAGACGCTGGCGTATGCGGGCGAGCTTCTCGACGATGGTCGCCGAAGCCGCCCGCCGGTTGACTTGAGGGCATGACGAACACGGAGATCGAGAACGGCCTGACCCTCGTCCTCGGCGGCACCGGCAAGACCGGCCGGCGCGTGGTGGAGCGGCTGGAGGCCCTGGACGTCCCGGTCCGGATGGGATCGCGGGCGGCCTCGCCCGCCTTCGACTGGGCGGACGAGGCGACCTGGGCGCCCGTGCTGCGGGACGTCGAGAAGGTGTACCTGTCCTACTACCCGGACCTGGCGGCCCCCGGCGCGCCGGAGGCCATCGCCGCGTTCACGGCGAAGGCGGTGGCGGCCGGCGTGCGGCGGGTGGTCCTGCTGTCCGGCCGGGGCGAGCCCGAGGCGGCGGAGTGCGAGGGGATCGTCCGGGCGTCGGGCCTGGAGTGGACGGTCGTGCGGGCGAGCTGGTTCGCGCAGAACTTCAGCGAGGACTACCTCCTCGACCCCGTCCGCGCCGGCGAGGTCATCCTCCCGGCGGGCGAGGTGCCGGAGCCGTTCGTGGACGCCGGCGACATCGCCGACGTGGCCGTCGCGGCGCTCACCCGGGACGGCCACGCGGGCGAGGTCTACGAGGTCACCGGCCCCCGCGCGCTCACCTTCGCCGAGGCCGTCGCGGAGATCGGCCGCGCGGCCGGACGGGAGATCGCCTTCGTCCCGGTGAGCGCGGACGACTACGCCGCCGCCCTCAAGGAGCACGGCCTGCCCGGCGACGTCATCGGCTTTCTGACCTACCTGTTCACCACCGTGCTGGACGGCCGCAACGCCCGTCCCGCCGACGGCGTCCGGCGGGCGCTCGGCCGCGCGCCCCGCGACTTCGCCGACTACGCGCGGGAGACAGCGGACAGCGGGATCTGGACCCCCTGACCGGCTGGAACCGCTGACCCGCTAGAACCTCTGACCTGAAGGTGGAATGACGGTGAAATCCGCACTCGCGGGCGTCTCGGTGACGCTCTCCCTGATCATGGCGGCTGGCATGGCCGGGACGTTCTTCGGCTTCTCGACCGGCGTGATGCCCGGCCTGAACGCGGCGCGACCGGGATCGGCGATCGACGCGATGCAGGGCATCAACCAGAAGATCCAGAACCCGCTGTTCGTGGCGATGTTCATGCTGGTCCCGGTGCTGGCCGCCGCGGCGGGCGTGCTGCTGCTCACACTGGACCAGAAGTCGGCCGCGATCCTGTTCTTCGCCGCGGCGGGCGTCTACTTCCTGGGCGCGCTCGTCCCGAGCTTCGCCGTGAACATCCCGATGAACAACGACCTGGACGCCGCGTCGATCCCGAAGGACATGGCCGAGGCGGCGAAGCTCTGGTCGGACTACTCCGGCCGCTGGACCGCCTGGAACACCGTCCGGGCCGTGTTCAGCTGGGCGAGCGTGCTCGCGATGAGCCTGGGCGTCTACTTCTGGGGCAAGAACAACTGAACGCGGGAGCACCAGGACACCAAGGCGACTGGACGCTGAAGCGGCCCGCGCCCCTGCGGAAGGGGGCGCGGGCCGCCTCGCCGTTTCTACCTGCCGTTCCGCGCGCACCATTCCGCCCAGGTGAGGGCGCCGTTACGGAGCTGCTTGCGGTAGAAGGACGTCCACGAGGTCTCCGACGGCGCGGGCGCGCCGGGGGCCTTCTTGTAGAGGGGGTAATCGCGCTCGACCTCGGCCTTGAGCCAGGGCTCCAGGTCGTCCCACGAGTCCAGGGTCCAGCTCCGGGCGTGGAAGAGGAGCCGTGCGCGGGTGTCCTCCTCCGGCACGCACATCGACGGGGTGAACGGGCTGGACCGCGTCCAGCTGTTCGCCACCTCCATCGCCCCCTTCGGGACGCCGTGCGCCCGCCGCGCCGCCTCCCGCTCGCCGATGTGGAAGTCGAACATCTCCCAGGCGGTGTAGACGCCGCCGGGGAGGCCGAAGCCGTCGCCGGTCAGGGCCTTGATGTCGGTGCGCGGCGGGATGTCGGAGACCTGGGCGAGGTTGCGTCCGACGTCCTTGAGCGGGCCGAGCCGGAACTGAGGCGTGATGGGGAACGGCCCGAAGTCGACGTCGTCGTTGTTCACCGGGACCAGCGGGTACGTCTTCCCGTCGAGCGGGTTGCGCCACTGCCTCAGCACCTTCGCCGGGTCCTGCGGGTCGGTGTAGAAGACGACCTCGCGGCTCAGCTGGTACAGCTTGTTCGTGCCGGGCTCGCGGTAGAGGCGCCGGATGTTGTAGCCCTCGAACCCGAACAGCCGCGTCCCGTGCCGCAGGCGCGGCGCCAGGGCGTCGCCCGGCACGTCGGCGTACACGTACCCGGAGATCCGGTACAGCATGTCCCGGCCGTCCGGCCGCCCGAGGACCTGCAGCTGGAGGCGGGTGTCGCGATCCTCGACCTGCGCGTACAGCGGCCCGGGGGCCGACGGCCCGGAGACGGGCCGGGCGGCCGCAGCCCCCGGTACCGACCACAGCAGGCAGGCGGCGGCCGCGCCGGTGAGCAGGGCCGTCAACGGTCGTCGCATGCGGACTCCTCGGTGGCTCGTGAGACGCAGATCACGCCATGCAAGCACCCCCAGACCCCGGCGTCACTCCCCGGCGGCGGGAGCCGGCCCCGGCGCGGCGCCCGCCCGGGGGCTTACGATCGCCGGATGGGCGGCGTCTACGCGATCAGCGACCTGCATGTGGGATTCCCCGAGAACCGCGCGTTCGTCGACGGGCTGCGGCCCGGGTCCGGGGACGACTGGCTGATCGTCGCCGGCGACGTCGCCGAGCGGTTCGCCGACATCGAGTGGACGCTCCGCACGCTGCGCGAGCGGTACGCCTGCGTGCTCTGGGTCCCCGGAAACCACGAGCTGTGGACGGTCAAGGACGACCCGGTGCGGCTGCGCGGGGAGGCCCGCTACCGGCGCATCGTCGACATGTGCCGCGGCCTCGGCGTGCTCACCCCCGAGGACCCGTACCCGGTCTGGGACGGCGAGGGCGGCCCCGTGACGATCGCGCCGCTGTTCCTGCTCTACGACTACACGTTCCGGCCGGACGGGGCGTCCACCAAGGAGGAGGCGCTCGAGATCGCGCACGAGGCGGGCGTCGTGTGCACCGACGAGGTCTACCTGCACCCCGACCCGCACCCGACGCGGGACGCCTGGTGCGACGCCCGGATCGCCTACACCGAGGAGCGCCTGGCGGCCCTGGAACCGGGGACGCGGACCGTGCTCGTCAACCACTGGCCGCTGATCCGCGAGCCCACCCGCGTCCTGTGGTACCCCGAGTTCGCGCAGTGGTGCGGCACCGAGCGCACCGCCGACTGGCACGCCAGGTTCGGCGCGGTGTCCGTCGTGTACGGGCACCTGCACATCCCCCGGACGATCTGGGCCGGCGGCGTCCCGCACATCGAGGTCTCGGTCGGCTACCCGCGCGAATGGCGCAGATGGAGCGGCGCTCCGCGCGGGCCGCGCCGGATCCTGCCCGTCCCGGAGACGGGCTGACCGGCGGGACCGGCTACGGCCGGCCGGGCGCCATGCCCGTGGCGGCGAGCGACAGCAGCCGCCCGGCGGCCTCCGGCTCCCGCTCGGTGGCCGCCGCGATCGCGCCGGTGAGCCACAGGACGTCGGCGAACGCCGCCTCCGCCGGCGCGTCCCCGGCCCGCTGCGCGCGAGCGAACAGCGCTTCGGCCGCCTCGCACATCGCCCGCCGGGAGGGCGCCGGCTCCGGCCGCCCGGCCGTCGGCGGCGCCTCGTCCCGCGATGCCGCCTCCTCCTTGAGCGCCGCCTCTTCCGTGAGCGCCGCCTCGTCCCGCAGCACCGCCTCGTCCCGCAGCACCGCCTCGTCCCGCAGTGACGCCACGGCCGCGGCGGCCAGCCCGCGGTAGGCCGCCACCTGCGCGGCGAACGCGTTCAGCCAGGTCAGCAGCGCCTCGCCGGGCGCGGGGGAGGCCAGCAGCTCGCGGGCCGCCGCGGCCAGCTCGGCGTAGCCGTCGGCGAGCAGCGCCTCCAGCAGGTGCCGGCGGGTCGGGAAGTGGCGGTAGAGCGTCCCGATGCCGACGCCGGCCTGCCGGGCGACGGCCTCCAGGGACGCCCCGGCCCCGTCGCGCTGGAAGATGTCGCGGGCCGCGGCGAGCAGCCGCGCCCGGTTGCGGCGCACGTCGGCGCGCATCGCGCGCGCGGGGGCCGTCGGCGTGTCGTCGCTGGTCACGTAGTCGTCGGTCCTTTCCCGGCGGGGACGGGCCTGCGGCGATTCGGGGGGATCCGCGGCTTTGGAACGGTCCCTCGATACTAGCCGCGCCGCGCACCCCGGGCCCCGCCGGGCCGCGCGGGCCCGGCGCGGAACCGTCCGCGCCGGGCCCGCGCCGACCTGCGCTTACGTCACGACGGACCGGGCGACAGGGGCAGCTGCACCCGCCCGCCGGCGGCCCGGAACTCCGCCGCCTTCTCGCGCATCCCCGCGGCCAGCGCGGCCTCGCCGTCCAGCCCGCGCTCGTCGGCGTACCGCCGCACGTCCCGGGTGATCTTCATCGAGCAGAAGTGCGGGCCGCACATCGCGCAGAAGTGCGCCGTCTTCGCCGGCGCCGCCGGCAGCGTCGCGTCGTGGAACGCGCGGGCGGTGTCCGGGTCCAGCGACAGGTTGAACTGGTCCTCCCAGCGGAAGTCGAACCGCGCGTCCGACAGCGCGTCGTCCCACGCCTGCGCCCCCGGATGCCCCTTGGCCAGGTCGGCGGCGTGCGCCGCGATCTTGTAGGCGATGACGCCGGCCTTGACGTCCTCGCGGTCCGGCAGCCCGAGGTGCTCCTTCGGGGTGACGTAGCAGAGCATCGCCGTGCCGTGCCAGCCGATCATCGCGGCGCCGATCGCCGAGGTGATGTGGTCGTAGCCGGGCGCGATGTCGGTGGTCAGCGGCCCGAGCGTGTAGAACGGCGCGCCGTCGCACCACTCCTGCTGCCGGTCCACGTTCTCCTTGATCTTGTGCATCGGGACGTGGCCGGGCCCCTCGTTCATCACCTGGTTGCCGTACTCCGCCGCGATCCGCGTCAGCTCGCCCTGCGTGCGCAGCTCGGCGAACTGCGCCTCGTCGTTGGCGTCGGCGATGGAGCCGGGGCGCAGCCCGTCCCCGAGCGACCAGGTGACGTCGTAGGCGGCGAAGATCTCGCACAGCTCCCGGAACCGGGTGTAGAGGAAGTTCTCCTCGTGGTGCGCCAGGCACCACGCCGCCATGATCGAACCGCCCCGCGACACGATCCCGGTCTTGCGGCGCGCCGTCAGCGGCACGTACCGCAGCAGCACCCCGGCGTGCACGGTCATGTAGTCCACGCCCTGCTCGGCCTGCTCGACCACCGTGTCGCGGAAGACCTCCCAGGTCAGCTCCGCCGGGTCGCCGCCGACCTTCTCGACCGCCTGGTACAGCGGGACGGTCCCGACCGGGACCGGCGAGTTCCGCAGGATCCACTCCCGCGTGGTGTGGATGTCCCTCCCGGTCGACAGGTCCATGATCGTGTCGGCGCCCCACCGGGTCGCCCACGTCATCTTCTCGACCTCGTCCTCGATGGACGACGCCACCGCCGAGTTGCCGATGTTGGCGTTCACCTTCACCAGGAAGTTCCGGCCGATGACCATCGGCTCGGCCTCCGGGTGGTTGACGTTCGCGGGCAGCACCGCCCGCCCGGCCGCCAGCTCGTCCCGGACGAACTCCGGCCGCACCCCCTCCCGCAGGGCCGCGAACTCCATCTCCGGCGTGATCTCGCCGCGCGCCGCGTACGCGCGCTGCGTCACCGCGCCGCCGGACGCGCGGCGCGGCCGCCGCGGCGGGACGTCCTCCCGGACGGGCGCCGCCTTGCGGCCGTCGTCCTCGGGCCGCACCGCCCGCCCCTCGTACGGGGCGGTGTCGCCGCGCTCGGCGATCCACGCCTCCCGCAGCGCGGGCAGCCCCCGGCGGACGTCCGTCCGCCGCGACGGATCGGTGTACGGCCCGGACGTGTCGTACAGGACGACGACATCGCCGTTGGTGAGCGGCACCTCCCGCATCGGGACCCGCACATCCGGGCGCGAGCCCTGCAGGTAGGTCTTGCGGGCAGCTGGAACCACACGTTGTGTCATGACGACCCGATCTCTCCCTACGCCGGCATTACCCGGTCAGGTTCATGCGGTCAGCGGCCGTCTCAGCCGCTATCTCAGCCCGGTTCGCCGGACCCCCGCGATCTGTCGCCACCGACGCTAACCCGGACCGCCCCCGTTGCCGCAACCGCGCCCGCCGGGGTAGAACGCGCCCGCGCGAACCCGGCCCGGCCGCGGCGGGGGCGGTGCGCAGTGATCGCGGGGGTCGGGGAAGATGGACGGGTGGTGACGCTGCCCCGGGTCAATGCGACGGTCACGGACGCCCTGCTCGCGATGGTGCTGGCGGCGGTCGCCTTGGCCGCGGCGGCGGTGTGGCCCGGCGTCCGGGAGCTGGACGCGCCCGGCGCGCTGCTGCTGGTCGCGGCGCACGCGCCGCTCGCGGTGATCAGGCGGTGGCCGGCGCCCGCGCTCGCGGCCCTGGTGGTCCTCGTGCTGCCCTACCACCTGGCGCAGTACCAGCACCACGCGCTGGTGCCCGCCGAGGTGGTCGCGCTGTTCGCCTACGCCGTGCTCGGGCGCCGGGTGCGGGTCGTCCTCAGCGTCGTCGCGTTCCTGCTGGCCGTGTGCGTGATCGGGATGGCGATGCGGGCGGGCGGCAGCTCGGTCCGCGAGCAGGTCGCGGTCATCGAGGCCGCGGTGTCGGTGGTGATCGCCGTCCAGGTCTGGCGGGTGCACCGGGCGCGGCTCGCGACCATCACCGAGCGCGCCGAGCGGGCCGAGCGCACCCGCGAGGAGGAGGCGCGGCGGCGGGTCGCCGAGGAGCGGCTGCGGATCGCCCGCGACCTGCACGACCTCCTCGCGCACAGCATCACGCTGATCGGCGTGCAGGCGGGCGCGGCGGCCCACCTGGTGCGCGGCGACCGGCCGCTCGACCGGGCGGAGCTGGCCGACGCGCTCGGCTCGATCGCGGCCACCTGCCGGGACGCCCGCACCGAGCTGCGCGGCACCCTGCAGGTCCTGCGCGGCACCGACGTGGGCCCCACCGGGACGCTGCCCGGCCCGGACGGCATCGCCGACCTCGTGCGGGCCGCGCGCGCCGGCGGCATCGACGTGGAGCTGTCGGACGGCGGCCTCGCGACCGCGCTGCCGCCGGAGGTCGGCGTCGCCGCGTACCGGATCGTCCAGGAGGCCCTGACCAACACTGTCAAGCACGCCGCCGCCGGGCGCGCCACGGTGACCCTGGAGCGGGACGCCCGCGGCCTCGCCGTCCGGGTCGCCGACGACGGCCGCGGGCCGTCCGGCGGCGCGCCGGAGGGGTTCGGCATCCTCGGGATGATCGAGCGGGCCCGCAGCGTCGGCGGCACGCTGGACGCGGGGCCGGGGGAGGGCGGCGGGTTCGTCGTCACGGCCCTCCTTCCGCTGGCGGACGTCGTCAGCCCGCGGTGACAGGCACCGGGCGATCCCTTACCGGTAGGGTCAGGATCAAGGGGACCAGGGGAGGCGAACGCGTCGGTGAGCACACTGCGAGAGGCCCCGCAGGACCGGATATTCACGGTGCCCAACGTCCTCAGCATGGCACGGCTGGTGGGCGTCCCGCTGTTCCTGTGGCTCGTCCTCGTCGAGGCGGACTGGTGGGCGCTCGGCGTGCTGGTGTTCGCCGGCCTGTCCGACTGGCTGGACGGCAAGCTGGCGCGGGCGCTGAACCAGACGAGCAGGCTCGGGATGGTGCTCGACCCCGCCGCCGACCGGCTCTACATCCTGGCCACGCTCGTCGGGCTCACGATCCGCGACATCATCCCGCTGTGGCTGGTGGTCGCGCTGGTCGCGCGGGAGTTCGCGATCCTGCCGATCGCGCCGATCATCCGGCGGCTCGGGTACGGCGGCACGCTGCCCGTCCACTTCATCGGCAAGGCGGGCACCATGTGCCTGCTGTACGCGTTCCCGCTGCTGCTGCTCGGCGACCACGACGGCGGCGCGGGGACGGCGGCGAAGGTCGCCGGATGGTCCTTCGCCATCTGGGGGACGGGCCTGTACTGGTGGGCCGCCGTCCTCTACTGGGCGCAGACGCGGCAACTGGTGCTGGCCGGCCGCGCCGCGCCCCCGGCCTCCGGAGCGGAGCCGGGGCCGGGCCCCGCGCCGGGCGGGGCCGGTCCGGGGGCGGAACCGGCGGCCGGCGACCAGAAGGGAGCTGAGACCCCCCGATGAAGGCCGTCGTGATGGCGGGAGGCGAGGGGACGCGGCTGCGTCCGATGACCGCCAACCAGCCCAAGCCGCTGCTGCCGCTCGTCAACCGGCCGATCATGGAGCACGTGCTCCGGCTGCTGAAGCGGCACGGGTTCAGCGAGACCGTCGTCACCGTGCAGTTCCTGGCCGCGCTGATCCGCAACTACTTCGGCGACGGCGAGGAGCTCGGCATGTCGCTGAGCTACGCCACGGAGGAGATCCCGCTCGGCACCGCCGGCAGCGTCAAGAACGCCGAGGAGGCGCTGCGCGACGACCGGTTCCTCGTCATCTCCGGGGACGCGCTCACCGACATCGACCTCACCGACATGGTGCGGTTCCACAAGGAGAACGACGCGCTCGTCACGATCGGCCTGAAGCGGGTCCCCAACCCCCTCGAGTTCGGCATCATCATCGTCGACGACGAGGGCCGGGTCCAGCGGTTCCTGGAGAAGCCCACCTGGGGCCAGGTGTTCTCCGACACCGTCAACACCGGCATCTACGTGATGGAGCCGGAGGTCCTCGAACACGTCGCGGAGGGCGAGTCCGTCGACTGGTCCGGGGACGTGTTCCCCGAGCTCCTCGCCGAGGGCGCCCGGCTGTTCGGGTACGTGGCCGACTGCTACTGGGAGGACGTCGGCACCCACGAGAGCTACCTCAAGGCCCAGGCCGACATGCTGTCGGGCCAGGTCGGCATCGAGCTGGACGGCTTCGAGATGTCCCCGGGCGTGTGGGTGGCCGAAGGCGCCGAGGTGGACGCCGAGGCCGTCCTCAAGGGCCCGCTCTACATCGGCGACTACGCCAAGGTCGAGGCCGGCGTCGAACTGCGCGAGTACACCGTGCTCGGCAGCAATGTCGTGGTGAAGGAGGGCGCGTTCCTGCACCGGGCCGTCGTCCACGACAACGTGTTCGTCGCGCCGTCGACGAACCTGCGCGGCTGCGTCGTCGGCAAGAACACCGACATCATGGCCGGCGCCCGCGTCGAGGAGGGCGCGGTCATCGGCGACGAGTGCGTCATCGAGGCCGAGGCGTACGTCTCCAGCGGCGTGAAGGTCTACCCGTTCAAGACCATCGAGGCCGGCGCCGTCGTCAACACCAGCGTGATCTGGGAGTCGCGCGGGCAGCGCAACCTGTTCGGGCCGCGCGGCGTGTCCGGGCTCGTCAACGTGGAGATCACGCCCGAGCTGGCGGTGCGGCTCGCCAGCGCCTACGCGACCACGCTCAAGAAGGGCACCACGGTCGTCACCGGGCGCGACGTCTCCCGCGCCGCCCGCACCCTCAAGCGCGCCGTCAACAGCGCGCTGACCGCCGGCGCCATCAACGTCAACGACCTGGAGGCGACGCCGCTGACCGTCGCCCGGTTCGAGACCGGCCGCGAGGACGCCGTCGGCGGCATCTACATCCGCACCACCCTCGGCGACCCGCAGGGCGTCGACATCCTGTTCCTGGACGCGGGCGGCGCCGACCTGTCCCAGGCGGCGCAGCGCAAGCTGGAGCGCGTCTTCGGCCGCCAGGAGTACCGCCGCGCGTTCCCCGGCGAGATCGCCGAGCTCACCTACCCGCCGCGCGTCGTGGAGACCTACACCCGCGACCTGCTGCGCCGCGTCGACATCCGCGGCGTCCGCGAGGCCGGGCTGAAGATCGTCCTGGACTGCGCGGGCGGCGTCGCCTCGCTCGTCCTGCCGAACCTGCTCGGCAAGGTCGGCGTGGAGGTCCTCACCCGCAACGCCGGGCTGGACGAGGCGAACCCGACCGAGACGCTCGCCGAGCGGATGCGCGACCTGGAGCGGCTCGGCGAGCTGGTGTCCTCGTCGCGGGCCGCGTTCGGCGTCCGGTTCGACCCGGTGGGGGAGCGGATCTCGCTGGTGGACGAGAACGGCGAGCTGGTCGGCGACGACCGGGCCCTGCTGGTGATGCTCGACCTGGTCGCGGCCGAGCGGCGCGGCGGCCGGGTGGCGCTGCCGGTGACCACGACGCGGGTCGCCGAGCAGGTCTGCCGGTTCCACGGCGTGCAGGTCGAGTGGACGTCCACGTCCCAGGACGTCCTCACCAAGGCCGCCGCGCAGCCCAGCGTGATCTTCGCGGGGGACGGCCGGGGCGGCTTCCTGATGCCCGAGTTCAGCGGCACGGTCGACGGGATCGCGGCGTTCGTCCGCCTCGTCGGGCTCGTCGCCCGGACGCGGCTGACGCTGTCCCAGATCGACCGCCGCATCCCCGGCGCGCACCTGCTGCGCCGCTCCGTCCCGACCCCGTGGGCGGCCAAGGGCAGCGTGATGCGGCACGTCGTGGAGGCCGCCGGCGACCGCGCGATCGACACCACCGACGGCGTCCGCGTGGTCGAGGACGACGGCCGCTGGGTGCTCGTCCTGCCCGACCCGGCGGAGGCGGTCACCCACCTGTGGGCCGAGGGCCCCGACGCGGACGCCGCCCAGGCGCTCCTGGAGGAATGGGCCGCGGTCGTCGAACGCGCCGGCTCCTGACGGCGCGCTCCTGGGGGCGGGTCAGTCGACGGGCGTGTCGTCGGGGCTCCCGGCGGCGATCTCGGCCAGGACGTCCAGCGCGCGCGCCAGGGTCTCCAGGGGCGGCGACGCCAGGCCGACGCGCACCGCGCGGGGCGCCGCGCCCGTCCCCACGACGAAGGCCGCGGCCGGGGTGACGGCGATCCCGCGCCGCGCGGCCGCCGCCACGAACGTCTCCGCCCGCCACCGCGGCGGCAGGTCCCACCAGCGGAAGTAGGCGGGCGGCCCGGCGGGGGCGGCGTCCGCGAGCCGCTCGGCGGCGAGCGCGGCGCGGGCCGCGGCGTCCGCGCGCTTGGCGCGGGTCACCGCCGCGACCGTCCCGTCGGTGATCCAGCCGGTCGCCGCCTCCAGCGCGAACCGCGCCGGCCCCCACGCGCCCGACCGCAGCGCCGCCGCGACCCGTCCGGCCAGCGGGGCGGGCGGCACGGCGAAACCGACGCTGAGGCCGGGTGCGAGGCGCTTGGACAGGCTGTCGACCAGCACGGTGCGTTCCGGCGCCAGCGCCGCCAGCGGCTCCGGCGCGTCCGCGTCGAGGAACGCCCAGACGCGGTCCTCGACCGCGGGGAGGCCGAGCCGCTCCAGGACGGCGGCGAGCTCGGCGCGGCGGTGCGCGGGCATCGTCGTCCCGCACGGGTTGTGCAGGGTCGGCTGGACGTAGAGCGCGCCGACCGGCGCGGCGCGGTGCGCGGCGGCGAGCGCGTCGGGCCGCAGCCCGTGCTCGTCGGCCGCGACCGGGACGAGCGTGACGCCGAGCCGGGCCGCGATGCCCTTGACCACCGGGTACGTCAGCGCCTCCACGGCCATCCGCCCGCCGGGCGGGACGAGCGCCGCCACGGCCCCCGCGACCGCCTGCCGCCCGCTCCCGGCGAACAGGACGCGGGACGGGTCGGGGCGCAGGCCGGGCGCCGCGAGCAGCGCGGCGGCGGCCTCCCGGGCGGCGGCGGTCCCCGCGACGCCGACCGGGCCGAGCGCCCCGGCCGCGACGTCCCGGCGCGTGAGCCGCTCCAGCCCGGCGGCGAGCAGCGGGCCCTGCTCGGGCACCAGCGGGTAGTTCAGCTCCAGGTCGATGCGGGCGCCCGCCGGCTCGGCCAGCGCCGGGTCGGCCGGCCGCGGCGCGGCGCGCACGAACGTGCCGCGCCCGACCTCCCCGACCACGAGGCCGCGCCGCCCGAGCTCCCGGTAGACGCGGCCCGCCGTGGAGGCCGCGATGCCGCGCCGCCGGGCGAACGCCCGCTGCGGGGGCAGCCGGTCGCCCGGCCGCAGCCGCCCCGCCGTGATGTCGGCGGCCACCTCGTCGGCGACCCGGCGGAAGTCCTCCACGGCCTCTCCCTTACATTGCACCGAGATCAATTCCTCTTATTGTACTGAGTAATGCCCGGATCTAGTATCGGTGCAATGATCTCGCTCACCGCCGCCGCGGCCGTCGCCGCCTTCGCCCTCGGGCTCGTGCTGACCCCCGGGCCGAACATGATCTACCTGGTGTCGCGGACGGTGACGCAGGGCCGCCGCGCCGGGCTCGTCTCGCTCGGCGGCGTCGCGGCCGGCTTCCTGCTCTACGTCGCCGCCGCCACCGCCGGGCTCACCGCCGTCTTCGCGCTCGTCCCCGCCCTCTACACGGCGATCAAGCTCGGCGGGGCCGCCTACCTGCTGTGGCTCGCCTGGCAGGCGGTGCGGCCCGGCGGCACGGCCGTGTTCGCGCCCCGCGAGCTCCCCGCCGACCCGCCGCGCCGGCTGTTCGCCATGGGCCTCGTCACCAACCTGCTCAACCCGAAGATCGCGATCCTGTACGTCTCACTGCTGCCGCAGTTCGCCGACCCCGCGCGCGGGCGCATCGCCCTCCAGATCATGCTGCTCGGCCTCATCCAGATCACCATCGCGATCACCGTGAACGGCCTCATCGTGCTCGGCGCCGGCGGCATCGCGGACTTCCTCGCCCGCCGCCCCGGCCGGCGGCGCGTCCAGCGCTACCTGATGGGCTCGGCCCTGGCCGGGCTCGCCGTCCACATCGGCCTCCACCGGCCCGCCGCCGCCTGACCCGGCTGCCGCGGCCCGCCGTCCCTTGCCATGATGGGGCGGTGATCGCACGACGGGACGGCCCCGGCGGCCGGCGGCGCCCCGACGCCTCCATGTCGCTCCTCGCCGACCTCATCGCCGGCAAGCTCCTCGACCACGGCTACGCCGAGGCCGCGGCCCGCCGCGCCGCCGGCCCCCGCCCCGCCCGGCGGCGCCCGCTGCGCGGTACCGGCGTCCTGCTCGTGCTCGTCCTCGCCGGGACGCTCATCGCCGTCGCCGGCGTCCAGGTGCGCGAGGGCGAGCCCGGCGCGGCCGAGCGGCGGTCCCGGCTGGTCGGGGAGATCCGCGCCCGGACCGCCGAGACCGACGCCCTGCAGCGCCGCCTCGACCGGGTCCGGGCCGACACCGAGCGGCGCCGCGAGGCCGCGCTCGCCCGCAGCGACGAGGGGCGCCGCGTCCGGCGGCGGCTGGCCCGGGCCGGCGCCGCCGCGGCCGCGCTGCCCGCCGCCGGCGCCGGGATCGTGGTCACGCTCGCCGACGCCCCGCGCCCCGGCCCCGGCGCGCCCGGTGCGCGGCGGCCCGCCGCCGACGCCGGACGGGTCTATGATCAGGACCTCCAGGTGCTGGTCAACGGGCTCTGGGCGGCGGGCGCCGCGGCGATCGGCGTCAACGGCCGGCGGCTCGCGCCGACCACCGCGATCCGCTCGGCCGGTGAGGCGATCCTGGTCGACTACCGGCCGCTGACCGGCCCCTACGAGGTCACGGCGCTCGGCGACCCGGACCGCCTGCGGGACGCGTTCGCGGGCTCGGCCGCCGACCGGCGGCTCGCCGCGCTCCGCGCGCGGTTCGGGCTCCGGTACGGCGTCCGCGGCACGTCCGCGGCCCGGCTGCCCGCGGCGGGCACGGTCCGGCCGCGGTACGCCGGCCCCCGCCCGGAGGACGGCCAGTGAGCGGGAGGGGGCGGGGATGATCGCGCTGATCGGGCTCGTCATCGGCGTGGCGCTCGGCCTCGTCCTGCGGCCGGACGTGCCGCTCTGGCTGCAGCCCTACCTGCCGATCGCGATCGTGGCCGCGCTCGACGCCATGGTCGGCGGCGTCCGGGCCCGGCTGGAGGGCATCTTCGACGAGCGGGTCTTCGTGGTCTCCTTCGTCGGCAACACCCTCATCGCCGCGCTGATCGTCCTGCTCGGCGACCAGCTCGGCGTCGGCTCGCAGCTGTCCACCGGCGTCGTGGTCGTGCTCGGCATCCGGATCTTCGCCAACGCGGCCGGCATCCGGCGGAAGCTGTTCGGCGCATGACCGGCGAGCACCCGGACGAGCCGCGGAAGGGAACCGCGTCGCCGCGCGGCCCGCTGCGGCCCCGCGCCCGCCGCCTCGCCGCCGGGCTGCTGTGCCTCGTGCTCGGCTTCGCGGCCGTCGCGCAGGTCCGCTCGACGCGCCGGGACACCGCCTTCGCCACCGCGCGGCAGGACGAGCTCGTCGAGATCCTGGCCGATCTGGGACAGCGGTCCGAGCGGCTGCGCAGCGACCTCGGCGACCTGGAGGCCACCAGGGCGCGGCTGGAGCGCGACGCCGAGGGCGGCACCGCGCTGGAGGAGGCCCGGGAGCGGGCGACGGCCTACGGCATCCTCGCCGGGACGCTCCCGGCCGAGGGGCCCGGCATCGAGCTGCTGATCCAGGACCCCGGGCACCGGGTCAGGGCGGTCAACCTGCTGGACGCGCTGCAGGAGCTGCGCGACGCCGGCGCCGAGGTCGTCCAGATCAACGACGTCCGCGTCGGCGTCGACACCTACTTCCTGGACGACCGGGGCGGTGTCGGGGTCGACGGGCGGCTTTTGACCGCCCCCTACCGGTTCCTGGCCATCGGCGACCCCCACACGATGGCCACCGCGCTCAACATCCCGGGGGGCCTCGTGCGGACGCTGCGGGGCGCCGGAGCCACCGTCCTGATCACCCCGCGCGCGAAAGTGGCCGTCGGCGCGGTACGGTCTCCCTAGAGGGAACGAACGGGGGGACCGGGCGGCCCGCATCCAGCGTCGCGATGGCGGCGGTCCGCGCGGCGGCGTAGACCTGCGATCATCGACGAATGTAGTTTGGTGCGGTCGGTTCACCGCCCCGGTTGACCCCTCGGGTGATAGCCGCGTAAGTTGCGGCGACCGTCGCGTGAACGGGCGGTGAGTTGGACCGTGGTCGGGGGCGGGTCCCCGGCATGGGTTGGGTGAAGGATGCGCGTGGCGCAGGCGGCTCCCGCTGCGGCGGGGCGTCCGCGTGCGGCACGCCGATGGTAGGAGGCCGAGCCGATCGATGCCGAGCGTCTACTGCACGCAGTGCGGTCACGCCAACCCGGATGATGCCCGTTTCTGCTCGAACTGCGGCACTCCGCTGACCCGGAGTCCGGCCGCGCCGCCGCCGTACCGCGAGTCGCCCGGCGAGTCCACGTCCACGATCTCCATCGGCGGGTTCGAGGCGCTGGACACCGACACCGGCGCCGAGGAGCAGGCCGGCCCCGACCAGATGGCGATGGAGGCGCTGCCCCCGGGCACCGCGCTCCTCGTCGTCAAGCGCGGGCCGAACGCGGGCAGCCGCTTCCTGCTCGACAAGGACCGCACGTCCGCGGGGCGGCACCCCGAGAGCGACATCTTCCTGGACGACGTCACCGTGTCCCGGCGGCACGCCGAGTTCGCCCGCCAGGGCGGCACCTTCTCCGTCCGGGACGTGGGCAGCCTCAACGGCACCTACGTCAACCGGCAGCGGATCGACCAGGCCGGCCTGTCCGGCGGCGACGAGGTGCAGATCGGCAAGTTCCGGCTGGTGTTCCTGACCAACCCGGCGCACGGCTGACGGGAGGGGCGTTGAACGCGGAGCCGGCCCGGTCCCAGATGACGATCGGGGACGTGCTCGGGCTGCTGCGGCCCGACTTCCCCGACATCACCATCTCCAAGATCAGATTCCTGGAGTCGGAGGGCCTCGTCGAGCCGGAGCGCAGCCCCGCCGGCTACCGCAAGTTCGGCTCCGCCGACGTGGAGCGGCTCCGCTTCGTCCTCACCGCGCAGCGCGACCACTACATGCCGCTGCGCGTGATCAGGCGGCATCTGGAGGCCCGCGACCGCGGCGAGAGCGTCCCGGCGCTCGGCGCCCGCGAACCGGGCCGGCGCCCCCGCACCCTGGTCGCCGCCGACACCACGGCGGCCGACCCGCCCGTCCGCCTCACCCGCCGCCAGCTCCTCGACGGCGCCGGCATCGACGAGGCGCTCCTCGCCCGCCTGGAGGAGTACGGGCTCGTCCACCGCACCGGCGCCCACTACGAGGGCGAGGCCCTCGGCATCTGCCGGGTCGCCGCCGAGCTCGAGGAGTACGGCTTCGAGGTCCGGCACCTGCGCGCCGTGAAGGCCGCCGCCGACCGCCAGGTCGGCCTGATCGAGCAGATGGTCGCGCCGCAGCTGCGCCGCCGCAGCCGCGGCGCCCACGAGGAGGCCGCCGAGACCGCCCGCGAGATCGCCGCGCTGTCGGTCCGGCTCCATGCCGCCCTGGTCAGCGCGGGTCTGCGCGAAAGCCTCGACCACTGACCATGGGCGCCGCGGAGGATTTTCCCCCACCCGCGGCGCGACGAGCTGTCCGGGCCTGGGTGTACGTTGGCTACATGGTTCGGTCAGGAATCGATCCGCTGCACGTGGTGATCGAGACAGCGAGAACCAGCAGGGAGCCGCAGTGAAGCAGATGGAGGTCGTCGGCGTCCGGGTCGAGATGCCCTCCAATCAGCCGATCGTCCTGTTGAAGGAGACGGAGGGCGATCGCTACCTGCCCATCTGGATCGGGGCGGTCGAGGCGACGGCGATCGCCTTCGCGCAGCAGGGCGTGCTGCCCGCGCGGCCGCTCACCCACGACCTGTTCCGCGACGTCCTGGACGCGCTCAGCGTCCAGCTCCGCACCGTCAACATCACCGCCCTGCGCGAGGGCATCTTCTTCGCCGACCTGATCTTCTCCAACGGCGTCGAGGTCAGCGCCCGCCCGTCCGACTCCATCGCCCTGGCCCTGCGCACCGGCGCCACGATCTTCGCCAGCGAGGACGTCCTCGAAGAGGCCGGCGTCGCCATCCCCGACGAGCAGGAGGACGAGGTCGAGAAGTTCCGCGAATTCCTCGACACGATCTCCCCCGAAGACTTCGGCCGAGCCGGCTAGCTCGCCCCGGTCGGGCGGGTGTGGTCGCAAGCAGAGCCTGCTCCCCGCGGCCCTCGCCGTTGTGTCTCCCAGGGGGCCGACCGTTGTGTCTCCCACCGGGTTGGGCGGGATTTCTGAGGGGTGGGTCGATTACCGTGCGTCACTGTTTGGTGGTTCGTGGGGTGGGGTGGGCCGGGGCTTGGTGCGGGGCGGGTAGGTGTGGTGAAGGGCAGTGATAAATGCCGCATCGTCCTGGACCTGGCGGTTTTTGGGGGCCGTGCTTCGGGGTAGGAGTCGGTGGGTGGCGGAGGTGCGCAGTTTGCCCACGTGAAGCCGGTTCATCCGGGCATGCGACGCGCCGACGATGAACGTTGACCACACCCTGACCGGCACCTACCGTGCTGGTGGAACACCCGTGGTGTAATTCGTCAAACCCCCTTGACGAAGCGCCACGGGATGATAGAAGCCGGAGGTCCGCGTGGCGGTGAGCAGCGGCGAGGGCAAGGCGACCCCCGACAGGCACGTGGCGTCACGCCGTGCCGGAGAGCAGGGGCTGCTCTTCGACACGCAGGTGTCCGCGCCGCCGGAGGATGTCGGCTACCGGGGCCCGACGGCGTGCGCCGCGGCGGGGATCACCTACCGGCAGCTCGACTACTGGGCGCGCACGAAGCTGGTGGAGCCGAGCGTGCGCGCGGCGCAGGGATCGGGCAGCCAGCGGCTGTACAGCTTCCGCGACATCCTCGTGCTGAAGGTCGTGAAGCGGCTGCTGGACACGGGAGTGTCACTGCAGCAGATCCGGACGGCCGTGACCCATCTGCGGGACCGCGGCGTCCAGGACCTCGCGCAGATCACGTTGATGAGCGACGGCGTCAGCGTCTACGAGTGCACGTCCGCCGACGAGGTCGTCGACCTGCTGCAGGGCGGGCAGGGCGTGTTCGGCATAGCGCTCGGCCGGGTGTGGCAGGAGGTGGAGGGGAGCCTCGCGCGGCTTCCCGGTGAACGCGCCGCCGCGGACCCTATCGAGCACCCCCACGATGAGCTCGCCAACCGGCGCCGCGCGCGCCGGACCGGCTGACGCTCAGAGCGCCTCCTTGCGCTGGAGGAAGGCGAACGCCCCCCAGCCCGGCAGCACGGGCAGCCACAGCGTGAAGAGCCGGTAGAGCAGCACCGCGGACGTCGCGGTCTCCGCGGACAGCCCGGAGATCGTCAGCGCCAGGGTGAGGGCGCCCTCGACGGCGCCGAGACCGCCCGGCGTCGGCGCCGCAGATCCGACCGCGTTCGCGGTGAGGAACACCAGCACCACCGTCGTCCACGGCAGCGAACCGCCGAACGAGCGGATCGACGCGTCCAGGCACAGGACGAACGCCAGCGTCAGCAGCAGGCTCCCGCCGATCCCGGTGAACAGCTTCGTCGGGGACTGCAGGACGTCCACCAGGCGGGGCACCACGCCCGAGAACATGCTCCGCAGCCGCGAGGCCACCACCCGCCGGACGCGCGGGACGGTCAGCGCCAGCCCGGCGACCAGGCCCAGCACCAGCACCGCGATCACGATCGTGCGGGACGGCGCCAGGTCCTGCGTCGCCTTGGTCGTCGAGCCGGTGAGGAACCCGAACAGCACCAGCAGCAGGATGTGCGCGACCAGCCCGACGAGCTGCGACGCGCCCACGCTCGCGACGGCCAGCGCCGGCCGCACTCCCGAGCGCTGCAGGTAGCGGGTGTTGACCGCGACGCCGCCGACGGCCGCCGGCGCGACCAGCTTCACGAACGACGCGGCGAGCTGCACCAGCACCGTCCGGCCGAGCGGCAGCCGCTCCGGGACGAACCCCATCAGCATGAGCGCCGCCCCGACGTAGCTCAGCGCCGCCGCGCCGAGTGCCGCGGCGACCCAGTGCCAGCTCGCCGTGGCCGCCAGGTACCCGACGTCCAGGCTGGTCACCTGCGGGATGACGATGTAGGCGGCGATCGACAGCGCCACCACGCTGAAGATCGTCCGCGGCCGGAAGCGCTCCAGCCGGGCCGGGGCCGCCTCGGTCTCCGGCTTCAGCCGGACGATCTGCTCCCGGATGCGGGTGAGCAGGTCCCGGTCGCGCCTCAGCGCGGCGCGGGTCGTGCGGGACAGGGCGACGCGCTGCAGCAGCGGCACCGCCCCGCCCAGGGCCTCCTCGCCGAGCACGGACGCGGCCGTCCGCACCGCCCGCTCGGGGCCGGCCCGCAGCGCGAGGGTCGTGAGGAGCTGCGCCAGGTCCAGGCGCAGCACCAGGTCGCCGGCCGCCGTCTCCCCGGCCCGCAGGTCGGTGACGTAGGCGAGGCCGTCCTCGCCGATCAGCAGCGCGCGGTCCTCCAGCCGCCGGTGCGCGAGCCGGCCGCCCTGCATCGCGCGGAACTGCCGCCAGACGTCGGTGAGCAGCGCGTCGGTGACCTCGTCGTCCGGCACGTCGCCGAGCCGCCGGCCCGGCACGTGCTCGTAGGCCAGCAGCGCCGCCTCGGTGCCGACCTCGCAGGTGCCGGCCAGCCGCGGGGTCCGCACGCCGGCCGCGTCGACCGCGTACGCCATCAGCGACTCCTGCTCCAGGGACCGGCGCAGCGACCGCAGCGTCCGGCCGCTGGTCGCGGCGCGCAGCCGCAGCAGCCGCCAGATCCGGTACAGCAGCCCGGCGGTCTGCTGGTCCCGGTCCAGGACGCGGACCTCCAGGTCCCAGTCGCCGTGCGCGCCGCGCCCGGCGGGGACGCGGGCGCCGTACCCGCCGCCGGCGGACGGGCCGAGGACGACGCCGTAGCGGCGGCCGTCCTCGGTGTCGTCGGCGGGCTCGTCCAGCCGCGCGCCCCGCTCCGGCCGCAGCCCGAGCCGCTCCAGCGCCGCGACCACCGCCGTCCCGGACGGCCGGGGGTTCGGCGTGCCGACGGCGTACAGGGTGCCGTGGCCGATGGCGCGGCCGAGGAAGTAGGTGGCGGCGAGCGCGGCGACGGACGCGTAGGTCGCGGTGAGCCCGGTCAGCGCCGCCAGCCCGATCATGGTCCAGGTCACCGCCTGCCAGCGGGCGCGGCCCGCCATCCCGACGGCGGTGGCGAACGCGATCACCGGGGCGATGTCGGTGTGCACGGGCGCGGTCTCGGTGCCGCCCCAGATCAGCGAGTCCAGCACGCCGCCGGGGGCGGCCCGCACCACCAGGTCGTCCAGCCCCACCGTGATCCCGAACGCGATCACGGCGGCCAGCAGCGCGATCGCGACGCGCGTCCCGTCCTTGTGGAACAGCCGCTCCACCGCGAACGCGATCGGCACCGCCAGCACCCCGAAGCTGGATACCAGCGTCGCGAGCGTCAGCAGCAGCCGGGGCGCGTGCGCGGTGCCCTGGGCGATGTCGGTCTGCAGGCCGTGCGTGGTCTGCTGCGCGATCGACACCAGCAGCATCACCGCCGCCAGCCCGGCCAGCGACGCCGCGAACCTGATCGCGTCGGTCGGCCGGCGGATCCGGTCCGGCAGGGCGGGCTCGTCGACGGGCGCCCCGGCGGGCGCGTCCGGCCGCGGGCGCGCCGCGCCGTCGTGGGTCTGCGTCACGCCGCTACCGCCCGGACCGTCCGTCATCGTGATCAGCGTCCCAGAACCGGCGGCGCGCCGTCGAGCGCCGGGACGCCCCCCGGCCGGTCGCGTGCGCACCCCGCAGCCCCATCTCCGCCCCCGTGGCCCGAGGTCCGTCTTGTCCCAGGTGAGTCAGCACATCGTACCGGCCGGTACCGTCCCGGCACCGTGGGGACGTCCCCCGTGTCCGCGTGGGGCGCCGCGTCCCGCCGGGGGCCGCGGCGGCGGCCGGGACCGGTCTTTGGGTAGGGTTCGGTCAGGACATGCCGTCGACCCTGGGCGGGAGAGCCCCCGCGCCGCCAGCGCGGGGCGCCGAAGGGGCAACCTCCCCGGAACCTCTCAGGCAAAAGGACCGCTCGGGCGAGGCACCTCTGGAAAGCAGGCGTCGTTCCCCGCGCGCGGGGAACGCGGCTCACCGAAGGGGAAACCCCGCCGCGCGGGTGAAGCTCTCAGGTGCCGATGACAGAGGGGGAGACCGGCCGCCGGCCCGCGCGCCGGCGGTGGCCCTGAGCGACCGCAGCAGCCAGGAGGCTCTCCATGACCGCGCAGTTCTTCGCCCCCGTGGCTTCGCCGCAGCACGCCCGCACCGCGTTCGCCGACCGGCACATCGGCCCCGGCCCGGCCGACCGCGACCGGATGCTCGCCGCGATCGGCTACTCCGGCGCCGAGGCGCTGATCGACGCGGCGGTCCCCGCCGCGATCCGCACCTCCCGCCCGCTGGACCTGCCGCCCGCGCTGAGCGAGCCCGCCGCGCTGGCCCGGCTCCGCGAGCTGGCGTCCCGCAACACCGTGCTGACCTCCATGATCGGGCTCGGCTACCACGGGACGACGGTCCCCGGCGTGATCCTGCGCAACGTCCTGGAGAACCCCGGCTGGTACACCGCCTACACGCCCTACCAGCCGGAGATCTCCCAGGGGCGGCTGGAGGCGCTGCTGAACTTCCAGACGGTGGTCGCCGACCTGACCGGCCTGCCCGTCGCCAACGCCTCCATGCTGGACGAGGGCACCGCCGCCGCCGAGGCGATGGCCCTCGCGCACCGCGCCTCCAGGCGCAAGGACCCGGGGACGTTCCTCGTGGACGCCGACGCGCTGCCGCAGACGATCGAGGTCGTCCGGACGCGCGCCGTCCCGCTCGGCATCGAGGTGGTGACCGCCGACCTGTCCGGGGGCCTCCCGGACGGCGACTTCTTCGGTGTGCTGCTGCAGTACCCGGGCGCGTCCGGCGCCGTCCGCGACCTGGGGCCGGCGATCGCGCAGGCGCACGAGCGCGGCGCCAAGGCCGTCGTGGCCGCCGACCTGCTCGCGCTGACGCTGCTGCGCCCGCCGGGGGAGTCCGGCGCCGACATCGCGGTCGGGTCGTCGCAGCGGTTCGGCGTCCCCTACGGGTTCGGCGGGCCGCACGCCGGCTACATGGCGGTCGGCGAGGGCCTCCAGCGCCAGCTCCCCGGGCGCCTGGTCGGCGTGTCCGTCGACGCGGACGGCGCGCTCGCCTACCGGCTGGCGCTGCAGACCCGCGAGCAGCACATCCGCCGGGAGAAGGCGACCAGCAACATCTGCACCGCCCAGGTCCTGCTCGCCGTGATGGCGAGCATGTACGCGGTCTACCACGGCCCCGAGGGGCTGGCGGCGATCGCCCAGCGCGCCCACCGCCGCGCCGCCGAGATCGCCGCCGGGCTGCGGGCCGCCGGCGTCGAGGTCGTGCACGGCTCCTTCTTCGACACCGTCCTCGCCCGGGTGCCGGGCCGCGCCGCCGAGGTCGTCGCCGCCGCCCGCGAGCGCGGCGTCAACCTGCGGCCCGACGGCCCCGACCGCGTCGGGATCGCCTGCGACGAGACGACGCTCCCCGAGCACGTCACCGCCGTCCTGGAGGCGTTCGGCGCGGCCCCCGCCGGCGACGCCGCCGAGGCGATCCCGGACACGCTGCGCCGGGAGAGCCCCTACCTCACCCACCCGGTGTTCCACGCGCACCGCTCCGAGACGGCGATGCTGCGCTACCTGCGCCGCCTCCAGGACAAGGACATCGCGCTCGACCGCTCCATGATCCCCCTCGGCTCCTGCACGATGAAGCTGAACGCCACGACCGAGATGGAGCCGGTCACCTGGCCGGAGTTCGCCGACATCCACCCGTTCGCGCCGGTCGACCAGGCCGCCGGCCACCTGGAGCTGATCGGCGAGCTGGAGGACGCGCTCGCCGAGATCACCGGGTACGCGAAGGTGTCGGTGCAGCCGAACGCCGGCTCCCAGGGCGAGCTGGCGGGCCTGCTGGCGATCCGCGGCTACCACGCCTCCCGCGGCGAGGAGCACCGCGACGTCTGCCTGATCCCCTCGTCCGCGCACGGCACCAACGCCGCCAGCGCCGTCATGGCGGGGATGCGCGTCGTCGTCGTCAGGTGCGACGAGGGCGGCAACGTCGCCCTCGACGACCTGCACGCCAAGATCGAGGCGCACGGTGAGCGGCTCGCCGCGATCATGGTGACGTACCCGTCCACGCACGGCGTCTTCGAGGAGACGATCACCGAGGTGTGCGCGGCCGTGCACGCGGCCGGCGGCCAGGTCTACGTCGACGGCGCCAACCTCAACGCCCTGGTCGGCCTCGCCCGCCCCGGCGAGTTCGGCTCGGACGTCTCCCACCTGAACCTGCACAAGACGTTCTGCATCCCGCACGGCGGCGGCGGCCCGGGCGTCGGCCCGGTCGGCGTCCGCGCGCACCTCGCCCCGTTCCTGCCCAACCACCCGCTGCGGGGGGACAGTGGAGCGACGAGCGGAGCGAGTCCGTTGGATGGCGGAGGGCGGGGGCTGGAGGACGGTCCGGACAGCGGCGTCGGCCCGATCTCCGCGGCCCCGTGGGGCTCGGCGGGCATCCTGCCGATCTCCTGGGCCTACATCGCGATGATGGGCCCGGACGGGCTGCGCGCCGCCACCGAGGGCGCGATCATCGGTGCGAACTACCTCGCCGCCCGGCTCGCCCCGCACTACCCGATCCTCTACACCGGCCGCGACGGGCTCGTCGCGCACGAGTGCATCGCCGACCTCCGCAAGATCACCAAGGAGACCGGGATCACCGCCGAGGACGTCGCCAAGCGGCTCATCGACTACGGCTTCCACGCGCCCACCCTGTCGTTCCCGGTGGCCGGGACGCTGATGATCGAGCCGACCGAGTCCGAGGACCTCGCCGAGCTCGACCGGTTCTGCGACGCGATGATCGAGATCCGCCGGGAGATCCGGCGGGTCGCCGACGGCGGCTACGACCGCGAGGACAACCCGCTGAAGAACGCCCCGCACACCGCCGCCTGCCTGGTCTCCGACGACTGGAAGCACGCCTACACCCGCGAGGAGGCCGCCTACCCCGTCCCGTCGGTGCGGGAGGGCAAGTACTGGCCGCCCGTCCGCCGCATCGACCAGGCCTACGGCGACCGCAACCTCGTCTGCTCCTGCCCGCCCCCCGAGGCGTTCGAGGACTGAGCGTTCGAGGACGAGCCCCCGGGGACCGAGCCCCCGCCGGGACGGATATGTGATCTTGGTGGGGGTTTCGGGGTGTCGTCGCGGGACGCGGGGGCGCCGGGTCGCTAGTCTCTGTGCGGACTTCCACGAACCCCAGAGGGCAGGGGCCGATGAGCGAGTTGCCGGACGAGACGGCCGACCCGGCGCGGATGTGCGAGGAGGCCCGCGGCCTGGCCGAGGGCGGCGCGGCCGGGCGGGCGGCGCTGCTGTTCGAGAAGGTGCTCGCCATGGGCGAGACGCCGGTGCGGGCGCAGGCCGCGCTCGGGCTCGCCGTCGTCCTCGACGACGCCGGCGAGGTGGAGCGGGCCCGGGAGGCCGACGGCGTCGCGATCGCCACCGGCGACCCCGAGTACGGGCCGCGCGCCGCCTACCACCTGGCGCTCACCCATGAGCGGGCGGGTGAGCCGGAGCGGGCCGCGCCCGCCTGGCGCGCCGTGGTCGGCTTCGGCAACCCCGCCTACCTCCCGCCCGCGCACCTGGCGCTGGCCCGGATCGCCGACGACGGCGGCGACTTCGACGCGGCGCGCGAGCACTGGGAGGCCGCGGTCGCGACGGGCGACGCCGAGTACGGCCCGCTCGCCGCGCACGACCTCGCGCAGCGGCTGCTCGAGCGCGGCGACCCGGCGCGCGCGCAGAAGACCCTGGCCGCCGGGCTGCGGCTGATCGACCGCGAGGCCGCCCCGTACGCGTACGCGCGGCTCGCCGTCGCGCTCGGCATCTCCTACCTCGACCAGGCGATCGGCGCGTTCGGCGCGGCGCTGGCGGCCGAGCCCGCCGACCCGGAGACCGGGCCGCTGGCCACCGAGCTGCTGGCGCGGACGCTGCCGCTGCGCGGGCGCGGCGGCGAGGCCGGCGAGGTGTGGCGGCGCGGGCTCGCCGAGCCGGGCACCGCGCCGCAGGTGCGCGCCAGGCTGCGCCGCGACTTCGGCGAGGACGACGGCGGCGCCGACCTGTGGTGGGAGCCGGTCGTCGAGCAGGCCGTGTCGGAGGGCACGCTCCCGGCGCTCGCCGGGGAGGCGTTCGGCGCCCTCGACCACATGTACGCGCTGCTGGCCGTCCGGTACGCCGAGCGCCGGGGCGACGAGGCGCACGCGGTGCTCGGCGGGGCGGTCCGGGTGCCCGACGGCTACCCGTGGGGGCCGCTGCTGCACGAGAGCTTCGCCGAGCGGCTCCGCCTGGCGACGGGCGCGCCCGTCCCGGAGTGGCCGGACGGCTAGGCGGCGACCGGCGGAACGGTCAATCCGCGATGGCGCGCTCGGCGACCACCTTGGTGATGCGGGCGCGGACGAGGTACTCGGTGGGGACGGCGTTGCGCGCCCCGAACTCGGCGCCGCGCCCGGCGCCCATGTATCGGCCGCCGATGAGGGTGGCCCAGTGGCGCATCTCGTCCAGGTCCTCGACGAGGGCGGCCTCGGCCTGGAGCTGCACGTACGAGAACGGCGGGGTCTGGTCGTCCACGCAGACCGACAGGCGCGGGTCGCGGGCCAGCGCGCGGCCCTTGACGCTGTGCCGGCTCGTGTTGAACAGCAGGTCGTCGCCGTCGAGGACGAACCAGATCGGCGTGACGTGCGGCGTCCCGTCCTTGCGGATGACGCCGGCCTTGCCGGTGCGGGTGCCCTCGCTCACGAACGCGCGCCATTCACCGTCTGTCATCTTCTCCATCCGCCCAGTCTGCCGCAGAGATCGTCCAGGGCGGCCGTTACGGTGGTCGCATGGAGGTCACGACGGCGCACGGGCCCGGCGAGGTGGTGCTGGACGAGGTGGACGGCCCCGCGTTCCTGCTGGTCCTGACGCACGGGTCCAACGGGAGCGTGGACGCCCCCGACCTGCTCGCCGTCCGGGAGGCCGCGCTCGGGCTCGGCGGCGCCGTCGCGCGGGTGACGCAGCCGTTCCGGTTCGCGGGCCGCCGCGCGCCCGGCGCGCCCGCCAAGCAGGACGCGGCGTGGCTGGAGATCGTCGGGCCGCTGCGGGAGCGGTTCGCGGGCGTCCCGCTCGTGCAGGGCGGCCGCAGCAACGGCGCGCGGGTGGCGTGCCGGACGGCGCCGGCGGCCGGGGCGGCCGGCGTGGTGGCGCTGGCGTTCCCGCTGCACCCGCCCGGCAGGCCGGAGAAGACGCGGGTGGACGAGCTGCGCGCGGCCGGGGTGGAGGTGCTCGTCGTCAACGGCGACCGCGACCCGTTCGGCGTGCCGGACGCGGCCGACGCGGCGCACGTCGTCGTCCTGGCGGGGGAGCGGCACGACCTGAACAAGGACCCCGCGGCGGTCGGCCGGGCGGTCGAGCCGTGGCTGCGCAAGTGGGCGTCGCGGTGACCGGTGCCGGACACGCGAACGGCCCGTCCGGTGCGGACGGGCCGGAAGTGACGGCTCTGTCCGGGCCCGGTGCGGGCCCGGAGGGCGAGGGCGGGTGGGTGCTGCCCCGAGAATGATCACCCGCTTGGACTAGTCCCCCGTGGAGACCGGTCAAGCGGCCGACGGCGCCTGCAGGTCCGTCGGCCGGTGCGGTGCGATGACTTCCCCGTCGGGCAGCAGCTCACCGGTGTCCTCGAAGAGCACGACGCCGTTGCACAGCAGGCTCCACCCCTGCTCGGGGTGCGCGGCCAGCGTGCGGGCGGCATCGCGGTCGGGTGCGTTGTGCGAGGGACAGGGCGGCTGGTGCGGGCACATCGTGTGCCTCCGGTCTCAACTACTGGTCGGTGGTGGTGCTTTCCTTTATTGACGCACCCCAGTGTGGAGTGGTTCGCCCGGACCGGCTATAGCCCGTTGGGACGGTTGTCCTTTGGTACCGGAGTACCGGTCGGGTGTGATCACCCTCACTCCGAGGTGTCAGGCATAGCGTCTCTCCCGCGCGATAACGGACGAAGAACGACACGCCGCCGGGAGCGAAACCCCTACGATGTCGGCGGGGAACGCCCTGAGGGCGTTGGGGGGAGTGAGGCCGATGCGGGTCGCGTTGTCCGTCGCGTGCTTCGACGACGCGCTTTTCCCTGATACGGGCAGGGCCGTGACCGTCCTTTTGGAACGCCTGGGGCATGAGGTGGTATTCCCGCCCGGGCAGACCTGCTGCGGGCAGGTCCACTGGGCGGCCGGCTACCACCGGGAGGCCGCCGACCTCGCGCGCGCGTACGTGGCCGCGTTCGAGGGCGGGGACGTCGTGGTGGCGCCGTCGGCGTCCTGCGCGGCCGCCGTCCGGGCCGACTACCCGCGGATCGCGCGGGCGGCCCGCGACCCGGGGCTCGCCCGTGCCGCCGAGGGCCTGGCCGTCTACGAGCTGACCGAGTTCCTCGTCGACGTGCTCGGCGTCACCGACGTCGGCGCCTACTTCCCGCACCGGGTCGTCTACCACCCGTCGTGCCGGTCGCTGCGGTCGCTGGAGGTCGGCGACCGGCCGCTGCGGCTGCTGCGCGCGGTGAAGGGCCTGGACCTGGTCGGGTTACCGGCCGCGGAGGAGTGCTGCGGGTTCGGCGGCGCGTTCGCGATGAAGAACGCGGACGTGTCGGTCGCGATGGTCGCCGACAAGGTCCGGCACGTCCGCGGCACCGGCGCGGACGTGGTGTGCGCGGTCGACGACTCCTGCCTCGCCCACATCGGTGGCGCGCTGTCGCGGCTGCGCGCCGGCGTGCGGACCATGCACCTGGCCGAGATCCTCGCCGCGACGGGGCCCGCGTGACCGGCGGCGTGTCCGGCGGCGGGACCGGCGCCGCGCCGGGCGGGCCGGTCCCGCTGCCGATGCCGAAGTTCGCCGCCGCCGCGCGTCCCGCGCTGGCCGACACCGGCCTGCGCCGCGCGCTGCGCGGCACCACCGCGCAGCTGCGGGGGCGGGCGGCCGCGGCGGCCGCCGAGCCCGCCGACTGGGAGGACCTGCGCGAGGCCGGCCGCGCCATCGGCGAGGAGGCCCTGCTCAACCTCGACGTCCACCTGGAGGACCTGGAGCGCGCCGTCACCGAGGCGGGCGGCACCGTGCACTGGGCGGCGGACGCGGCCGAGGCGCGCCGCGTCGTCACCGGCCTGGTACGGGCGTCGGAGGCGCGGGAGGTGCTGGCGGCGGCGTCGCTGACGCTCCGCGAGATCGGCCTGGACGGTGCGCTCGCCCGCGCGGGCGTGGCCGTCCAGGAGACCGCGCTCGGCGACCTGGCGGTCCGGCTCGGCGAGGACGAGCCGTCCCATCCGCTGTCGCCGGCCGCGCACCGCGACCGCGCCGGGATCGCGGAGCTGTTCCGGCGCGCGATGCCCGCCGCCGGCGCCGACCTGCCCGACGACCCCGAGGCCCTCGCCGCGGCGGCCCGCGCCCACCTGCGCGAGCGGTTCCTGCGCGCCCGCGTCGCGGTGACCGGGGCGAACTTCCTGGTGGCCGAGACCGGCACGGCCGTGGTGGTGGAGTCCGAGGGCAACGCGCGGATGTGCCTGACGCTCCCGGAGACGCTGATCTGCGTCGCGGGCATCGACAAGGTCGTCCCGACGTGGGATGACATGGAGGTGTTCCTCCAGCTGCTGCCGCGCGCGTCGACCGGCGACCGGATGACGCCGTACGTCTCGTCGTGGACGGGGGTGACGCCGGGCGACGGGCCGCGCGCGTTCCACCTCGTCCTGCTCGACAACGGCCGCACGCGCGCCTTGGCCGACGAGGTCGGGCGGGCCGCGCTGCGGTGCGTCGGCTGCTCGGCGTGCCTGAACGTCTGCCCCGTCTACGAGCGGACGGGCGGCCGCCCCTACGGGCCCGTCCACCAGGGGCCGATCGGCGCGATCCTCACCCCGCAGCTGCGCGGCGTGGAGAGCGCGGCCATGGCGTCGCTGCCCTACGCGTCCACGCTCTGCGGGGCCTGCGCGGACGTCTGCCCGGTGAAGATCGACATTCCGGACGTGCTGGTCCACCTGCGCGGCCTGGTCGTCGACTCGCGCCGCCGGCGGCCCGTCCCGCCGCCCGAGATGGTGCTGATGCGGGGCCTGGCGTGGACGATGGGCGACCCGCGGCGGCACGCGGCCGTGCTGCGGCGCGGCACCCGGTGGGCGCGGCTGCTCTCGCGCGGCGGGCGGATCCGCCGCCTGCCCGGGCTGCTCGGCGCGTGGACGGAGGCCCGCGACCTGCCGGCGCCGCCGGCGGAGAGCTTCCGCGCCTGGTGGGACAGGACCCGCGCATGACCGCGCGGGAGGAGATGCTGCGCCGGGTGCGCGAGGCGCTCGGCGGGTCGCGGGGCGCGCACCCGCCGGTGCCGCGCGGCTACGCGCGCCGGCTGACCGGGCCGCAGGCCGCGACGCGGGCGGACGTCGTCGCGCTGTTCACCGAGCGGGTCGCCGACAACCGGGCCGCGGTGCGGCACGTCGGCGCCGACGAGCTCGGCACCGCGGTGGCCGCCGCGCTGTGGGGGCGGGAGGCCAAGCGGATCGCCGTCCCGGCGGACCTGCCGTTCGGGTGGCTCGCGGAGCTGGACGGGGTGCGGGCGCTCGCCGACACCCCGGCGCTCGACCTGGACGCCCTCGCCGCCGTGGACGGCGTGGTGACGGGCTGCGCGGCGGCGGTGGCGCGGACGGGCACGGTGGTGCTGGACGGCGGCCGGGCGCAGGGCAGGCGGGCGCTCACCCTCGTGCCGGGCTACCACCTGTGCGTCGTCCACGCCGACCAGATCGTCGGAACGGTCCCGGAGGCGGTCACCCGGCTGGACCCGGCGCGGCCGCTCACCTGGATCAGCGGCCCGTCCGCCACCCACGGCGTCGAGGGGGTCCGGGCGGAGGGCGTGCACGGCCCCCTGCACCTGGAGGTCCTCGTCGTCGAGGACTGACGAGGACCGACGAGGACTGAACCGGGGCCGCCGCTCAGCGCACCCCGGCGATGATCAGGTCGAGGCCGGCGGTGAAGCGGGCGTCCCAGTCGACGACCCGGTCGGCGCCGTCCTCGTTGGTGCCGCGCACCTCCAGGGCGGTGTGGCCGATCACGTAGCCGAGCAGCGTGTGCGCGGCGACGGCGGCGGTGTCCTCGGCGACGCCGCCGCTGCGCAGGACCTCGCGCAGGGACGCGACCGTGGCGGTGAGCGCGGCGGGGTTGCGGCGGGTGACGACGAGGGGGAGGACCCCGGCGTGGGCCATCAGCCGGCCCCGGTAGCCGGCGGCCCAGGCGCGCAGGGCGTCCTGCCAGCGGCTTGCGGCGGCGGTGTCGGCGGGGGCGGCGGCGACGTGCGCGACGAGGCCGTCGAGGAGCTGCTCCTTGCCGCGGGGGAGGTGGTGGTAGATCGCCATCGCCTCGACCTCCAGCGCGTCGCCGAGGCGGCGCATCGTGAGGCGGCCGAGTCCCTGGCCGTCCACGATCCGCAGGGCGGCCTCGATGATCCGCTCGGTGGACAGCGGTGCGCGGTGCTGGGCGTTGATGCTGGGCTGCCGGACCATGAGCAGTGACCTTACTACGTAAAGGCGCGCGGCCGGGTGTCCGCCGCTCCGACACGCCGGAACCCCCGAGTACGCTTACCTGGATCGGACAGTCGGATCGTCGAGGGAGTACCACCATGCCGCTGGGCCGCCGGGTGAGCAAGGACGTCGCGGAGCCGTACGAGGCCGACCAGCGGCTGGCCGCCGAGTACGACGGCTGGCTCGCGGCGGCCGGCGACGCGGAGCGCGCGCTGCGGGAGGCGCAGGCCGCGGGCGCGGACGCGGCGGAGCTGCGCGCGCTGACGGTCGCGTTCGACAAGGCGATGACCGCGGTGCTCGCCGCCGCGGAGGCGTCCGAGCGGGCCGCGATGGGCCCGAAGGTGTACGCGACCGCCGCGCAGGACGCCAAGGCCCGCCGCGCCGCCGAGATCGCCTACCGCAAGGCCAAGGCGCGCCCGGCCGTGCGCCCGTGGACCGACGAGGTCGACCGGCTGCGCACCGCCCGCGAGGCGCACCGGCTGAGCTTCAAGACGGTGCCGGCCGCGCTCGGCTGACGTCCCGGACGACGTGTGGCGACACAGCGTCACCGGGTGGCACCGGCCACCGAACTTTGAGAGTCTGCCCTCTCGGGGAACGCCGGGGGCGCCCCCGCCGCCGCAGCGTGCGCGCGGACGCGTCCCGGCGGGGAGGGCACACGGTGCTCTGGACGTTGGGGGATGTCACGTGGAGCGCACGCCGCCGGACCGGTGCCGCGTACTCGAGTCCTACCAGGACGGGGTCACGGCGATCCGCGCGCTGGCGGAGGGCGTCGGCGACTGGGACGTGCCGACGCCCTGCGCCGACTGGCGGCTGATCGACCTGGCGGGCCATCTGCGGTGCGTCGCGGAGAACTTCCTGGAGTACCTCCAGGACGCGCCCGACAGCCGGCTGGCGACGCTGTTCGCGCAGGAGTCGGCGACGGCGGTGCTGATCCGGCAGCAGGCGCGGCAGAACGCGACCGAGCTGGCGGTGCTGCCGCCGGAGCCGGGCCCCGACCGGATCATGTCGTTCGGGGTGTCGGCCGGCGCGTACGCCGACCTGATGCCCGACATGTGGGACCGCACCCACCTGATCTACCGGGGCACCAAGTACACCGTCGGCGACCACGCGGGCGCGGCGTGCGTCGAGTGGCATCTGCACGCCTGGGACATGGCCCGCGCGGTCGGCGCGCACTACCGGCCGCGCGACCCCGACCTGCTGGTGTCGGCGTGGCACTGGGGCGTCCCGCACCTGCCGCTGGAGCCGGGCGACGCGTGGGAGGCGGTGCTGCGCTCGTCGGGCCGGTCGCCGCGCTGGCCGGAGCCCGACGACCGGCCCGGACGGCCGCGGGCCCGGCGGGCGGCCCGTCAGACGCCGTCCGGCCGCCCCGGGCGGGCCCGCAGGTAGACCAGCCACGTGAGCGCGCAGCACACGGCGTAGAAGGCGATGAACGACAGGTAGGCGCCGTCGCCGGTGCCATAGGCCAGGAACGACTGCCGGAAGGCGATGTTGACCAGGACGCCGCCGAAGGCGCCGACGGCGCCCGCGATCCCGATCAGCGCGCCGGACAGGCGGCGCGCCTGCTGGTCGGCCGCCGCCGCGCCCGCCGCGCCGGCGTCCGCCGCCGCCCGGGCCCGGGCGCGGAAGATGGCGGGGATCATCTTGTAGGTCGAGCCGTTGCCGATGCCGCTGAGCGCGAACAGCAGGATGAAGGCGACGAAGAACAGCGGCAGCGAGCCGCGCAGCGACGCGGCCAGCACGAGCCCGGCGGCGCCGGCCATCGCGGTGAACGTCCAGAAGGTGACGGCGGCGCCGCCGAGCCGGTCGGCGAGCCGGCCGCCGGCGGGGCGCAGCAGCGAGCCGAGCGCGGGGCCGAGGAAGGTCACGCAGGCGGCCTTGACCGGGGTGTCGAAGTCGGCGGCGAACTGCACCTGCAGGACCTGCCCGAACGCGAACCCGAAGCCGATGAACGACCCGAACGTGCCGATGTAGAGCACCGACATGATCCAGGTGTGCGGGTCCCGGGACACGTCCCGCATCGCGCGCCGGTCGTTGCGGGCCTGCGCGAGGTTGTCCATGCGGTGCCAGGCGCCGAGGGCGGCCAGCACGATCAGCGGGATGTAGACGCCGGCGACGAGGCCGGGGCGGTCCT
This sequence comes from Actinomadura sp. NAK00032, assembly GCF_013364275.1. Classification (NCBI taxonomy): domain Bacteria; kingdom Bacillati; phylum Actinomycetota; class Actinomycetes; order Streptosporangiales; family Thermomonosporaceae; genus Actinomadura; species Actinomadura sp. NAK00032. The sequence goes on from NZ_CP054932.1 coordinate 4,454,271, forward strand.
TGCCGGCGGTGGCGAGGACGAGCAGCCCGACGAGCTGGACGACGGCGACGCCGAGGTTGCCGCCGCCGGCGTTGACGCCGAGCGCCCAGCCCTTGAGGCGCTGCGGGTAGAAGGCGTTGATGTTGGCCATCGACGACGCGAAGTTGCCGCCGCCGACGCCCGCGACGGCCGCGAGGACCAGCAGCGTGGTGAACGAGACGCCCGGCTTGACCAGGAACGCGGCCAGGACCGCCGGGACGAGCAGCAGCGCGGCGCTGAACACCGTCCAGTTGCGGCCGCCGAACCGGGCGACGGCGAAGGTGTAGGGCAGCCGCAGCGCCGCGCCGACGAGGGCGGGGACGGCGGTGAGGGTGAACTTGCCCGCAGCGTCGACGCCGTAGCCGGGGCCGAGGAACAGCACCAGCACCGACCACAGCGTCCACACCGAGAACCCGATGTGCTCGGAGAAGATCGAGTAGGCGAGGTTGCGGCGGGCGACGCGCGCGCCGCGGGCCGTCCAGAAGGCGGGGTCCTCGGGCCGCCAGTCCTCGATCCAGCGGCCCTTCGGCGGGCGGGCGCGGCCGCCGCGCGGGGTCCGGGTGGTGACGGTCATGGAGCGCTCTCCTCGGTTCGGGTCGGATGCCCGACCGTAGGAAGGCGGGGTTTCGTGCGCGTATGACCCGTCATACGCCGGTGATAACTCCGCCGCACAGCGCGTCCCCGCCGGCGGTGAGGGGCCGGCCGTGGGGCGGGGTAGACCCGGGCGGTGCCGGGTAGGCAGTGATCGCGGTGCGGCGGGGGAAACGGAGACGAGAGCGATGGCGACCTGCGAGGTCTGCGGCAACGACTACGCGATGGCCTTCGAGGTGCACGCGCAGGGCGAGGTGCACACGTTCGACTCGTTCGAGTGCGCGGTCACGAGGATGGCGCCGATCTGCGAGCACTGCCAGTGCCGCATCATGGGGCACGGCGTGGAGGTGGGCGGGCACTTCTACTGCTGCGCGCACTGCGCCCGCGCCGTCGACCCGGACGGCGCCCGGCAGATCAAGGACGCGGTCCCGGTGTGACCGTCCGGCGGCCGCGCGGGGGTGCGCGGCTGGCCGGTGCGGGCGGGCCGGGAGCGGCCGCGAGCGGCCCGGTCAGGCGCGGGCCGCGCCGAACGGCTGCTCGCGGCCGTCCTCCAGGTAGACGGCGCGGCCGTCGGCCATGGCCCGCAGGCTGGGGTCCATCCGGCGGGAGACGTGCGGCGGCGCCAGCTCGGGGACCTTCTCCGGCGCGACCAGGACGTGGTCGGACAGCTCCTCGGGCGGCAGCCGGATGGCGGCGATCTCCGCGCCGGTGATGGTGCCGCCGAAGACGAACACGTTGACGGCGTCGACGCCGTCGTCGCGGGGCGAGCCCCAGTCGACGCACGCCAGGCCGTCCAGGCGGGGGACGAGGCCGAGTTCCTCCTCGCACTCGCGCACGCACGCCGACAGCGGGGACTCGTCGGCCTCGATGACCCCGCCGGGGAGATACCAGCCCTCGCTGTAGGTGGGCTTGACCAGCAGGACCCGCCCGAGGTCGTCCAGGAGCAGGGCCGCCGCGGCGCCGCGGGCGCGCGGCAGGGAGGCGTAGTAAGCAAGGTCGGGCATGTACCGAGGTTAGGCGTGATCACCGCGGGGCGATCGGGGCGGGGCGGCGGCGGGGGCCGCATTCGTCCGCGAGATCACCGGGGCGCCACGAATCCGTTCGATAAAGCGGCAAAATACGACGAATAGGGCATGACAAGGATCGACAACGCTTGACACGCGCGCGTCAAGGACCTGCGGAGCCGGTCCGCGCCCCCAGCGCCGCGCCGCTGACCTCGGCGGACGCGGCGCGGCGGGCGTGAAGGGCATTTAACACCGGGGTCACACCGGGGACTCGGCCGCGAAACGGCGCCCGCCGAGCCTCGGCGGCATGAACGCGACTCCGACGCACTGCCCGTACTGCGCCCTGCAGTGCGGCATGACCCTGAGCGGGACCGGGCGCGGCGGCGTCCAGGTGGCGCCGCGGGACGACGTGCCCGCCAACCGCGGCGGGCTGTGCCAGAAGGGCTGGACGGCCGCGGAGCTGCTCACCGTCCCCGACCGGCTGACCACGCCGCTGATGCGGACCGGCAGGGACGCGCCGCTGCGGCCCTGCGGCTGGGACGAGGCGCTCGACCGCGTCGCCGCCGAGGCCGCCCGGCTCCGCGCGCTGCACGGCCCGGACGCCGTCGCGGTGTTCGGCGGCGGCGGGCTGACGAACGAGAAGGCCTACCAGCTCGGCAAGTTCGCCCGCGTCGCGCTCGGCACGTCCCAGATCGACTACAACGGCCGGTTCTGCATGTCGTCGGCCGCGGCGGCGTCCGGCCGCGCGTTCGGCCTGGACCGCGGGCTGCCGGGCCCGGTCACGGACCTGGCGGCGTCCGGCGCCGTCCTGCTCGCGGGCGCCAACCCCGCCGAGACGATGCCGCCGTTCATGCGGCACCTGGCCGAGATGCGCGACGGCGGCGGGGCCCTCATCGTCGTGGACCCCCGCCGCACCGCCACCGCCCGGCGGGCGGACCTGCACCTGCAGCCGGTGCCCGGCACCGACGCCGCCCTCACCTGCGGGCTGCTGCACCTCGCGCTCGCCGAGGGGCTCGCCGACGACGCCTACATCGCCGCCCGCACGAGCGGGTTCGAGGCCGTCCGCACCGCCGCCAACGCCTGGTGGCCGGACCGCGCCGAGCGGATCACCGGCGTCCCCGTCCCGGCGATGCGCGAGGCCGTCCGGCTGCTGGCCCGCGCCCCGCGCGCCCACGTGCTGACCGGAAGGGGGGCCGAGCAGCACGCCCGCGGCACCGACATCGTCACCGCCTTCATCAACCTGGCGCTCGCGCTCGGCCTGCCCGGCCGCGCGGGCTCCGGGTACGGGTGCATCACCGGGCAGGGCAACGGGCAGGGCGGGCGCGAGCACGGGCAGAAGGCCGACCAGCTCCCCGGCTACCGCAGGATCGACGACCCGGCGGCCCGCGCGCACGTCGCCCGGGTGTGGGGGGTCGATCCGGCCGCCCTGCCGGGCCCGGGCCGGTCGGCGTACGAGCTGCTGTCGGCGCTCGGCACCGCCGGCGGCCCGAGGGCACTGCTGCTGTTCGGGTCCAACCCGGTGGTGTCGGCGCCGCGCGCCGCGCACGTGCAGGACCGGCTCGCCGCCCTCGACCTGCTCGTCGTCGCCGACTTCGTCCCCTCGGAGACGGCGCGCCGCGCCGACGTGGTGCTGCCCGCCGCGCAGTGGGCGGAGGAGTCGGGCACGATGACGAACCTGGAGGGCCGGGTGCTGCGCCGCCGCCGCGCCGTCCGACCGCCGGCGGGCGCCCGCACCGACCTGGAGATCATCGCGGCGCTCGCGGAGCGGCTGAAGGCGCCGGGGGAGTGGAGCGCCGACCCGGAGGAGGTGTTCGGCGAGCTGCGCCGCGCGAGCGCGGGCGGCGCGGCCGACTACGCCGGCATCGGCTACGCGCGGATCGAGGCCGAGGGCGGGGTGTTCTGGCCCTGCCCGTCCGAGGACCACCCCGGCACGCCCCGCCCCTTCCTGGACCGCTTCCCCACGCCGGACGGCCGCGCCCGGTTCGTCCCCGTCGAGCACCACGGCCCCGCCGAGGACGTGGACGCCGAGCACCCCGTGTACCTGACGACCGGGCGGGTCCTCGCGCAGTACCAGTCGGGCGCGCAGACCAGGCGCGTCCCGGCCCTGGCCGAGGCGGCGCCGGGCCCGTTCGCCGAACTCCACCCCGACCTGGCCGAGCGCCTGGGCGTCGAGGACGGCGCCGAGGTGCGCCTGGAGAGCCGCCGCGGCACCGTGACCGTCCGGGCGCGGCTCACCGACGCGATCCGCGACGACACCGTCTTCGTCCCGTTCCACTGGGCGGGGGAGGAGCGGGTGAACCTGCTGACCAACCCCGCCCTGGACCCGGTGTCGCGGATGCCGGAGTTCAAGGTCTGCGCCGTCCGCGTCACGGCGGGCGTGAGCGCCTTTTAACACGGCGGTGACAAAGGGGACCCCGCCGCGAAACCGCCCGAACGGAGGATTCGGACCATGACCACGACACCCGAAGCGACGATCACCAGGGACCCGGCGGGCCGCGGGACGGCCCGCTGGTCCGACATCTGCTCCTACGCCGACCTGATCCCCGAGCGCGGGGTCTGCGCGATGGTGGACGGCGTCCAGGTGGCGGTCTTCCGGGTCTACGACGGCGCCCTGTACGCGCTGTCGAACCTCGACCCGTTCAGCGGCGCCTACGTGCTGTCGCGCGGGATCCTCGGCACCCGCGACGGGACGCCGACGGTCGCGTCCCCCATGTACAAGCAGGTGTTCGACCTGCGGACCGGGGCGTGCCTGGACGATCCGCGGGTGGCGCTGCCGGCGTTCCCGGTGCGCCGCGCCGGGGACCGGGTGGAGGTGGCGCTCACCGATGAGCACCGGCAGTGAGGCCGCGGCCACCGGCCGGCTGGCCGGGTTCGCCGTCGGGGTGACGGCGGCCCGCCGGCACGAGGAGCTCGCGACGCTGCTGGAGCGGCGCGGGGCCCGGGTCGTGGCGGCGCCCGCCATCCGGCTCGTCCCGCTCGCCGACGACGCCGAACTGCTGGAGGCGACCCGCGCGGTCACCGCCGGGCCGCTCGACCACCTCGTCGTCACGACCGGGATCGGGTTCCGGGCGTGGCTGGAGGCGGCGGACGGGCACGGGCTGCGGGACGCGCTCGTCGCCCGCCTCGCCGGGGCCGGGATCGTGGCCCGCGGCCCGAAGGCGCGCGGCGCGATCCGGTCGGAGGGGCTGCGGGAGGCGTGGTCGCCGCAGTCGGAGGGCTGCGCCGAGGTGACCGCGCACCTGCTGACGCGGGACCTGGCCGGCGCGCGGGTCGCCGTGCAGCTGTACGGGGAGCGGCAGCCGGAGCTGACCGGGGCGCTGCGCGCCGCGGGCGCCGAGGTGATCGAGGTCCCGGTGTACCGGTGGTCGCGCGCCGACGACCCGACGCCGCTGCGCCGGCTCGCCGGGCAGGCGGTCGCGGGCACCGTCGACGCGATCACCTTCACCAGCGCGCCCGCGGTCGCCGCGACCCTCGCCGTCGCCGCCGAGGACGGCCTGGAGGACGCCCTGCTGGAGGCCATGCGCGGCCCCGTCGTGGCGGCCTGCGTCGGGCCGGTCACCGCGCGGGCGCTCACCGACCGCGGCGTGCCGACCGTCCAGCCGGAGCGGGCCCGGCTCGGCGCGCTCGTCCGGGCGCTGGTCACGGACCTGCCGCGGCGCCGGTCGCGGCGGCTGTCGGTGCGCGGCGCGTCGCTGGAGCTGCGCGGGCACGCCGTCGTGCTGGACGGGCAGCTGCGGCCGATCGCGCCGGCGCCGATGGCGATCCTGCGGGCGCTGGCGCGGCGCCCCGGCCACGTGGTGTCGCGGGCGGAGCTGTGCGGCGCGCTGCCGAGCCGCCCGGCCGGCAACGGCGCGGCCCGGGGCCGGGACGCGCGCCCGCAGGCCGACGAGCACGCGGTCGAGATGGCGGTGGCGCGGCTGCGCCGCGGCCTCGGCCGGCCGGGGATCGTGGAGACGGTCGTCAAGCGCGGCTACCGGCTGGCGTGCGATCCGCGGCCCGCCGGCCGGCTCGCGGCGGGCGCCGGTGGCTGAGCCGGCGCTGCTGGCCGTCGCGCACGGCACCCGGGACCCGGCCGGGCCCGCCGCGGTCCGGGCGCTGCTGGCCCGGGTGCGGGCGATGCGGCCGGGCCTGCGGGTCGCGGAGGCCTACGGCGAGCTGGCGGAGCCGTCGCTGGAGGACGCCGCCGCCGCGCTCGGCGGCGGCCCGGTGGTCCTGGTGCCGCTGCTGCTGGCGCGCGGCTACCACGCGCTGGCCGACTTCCCCGGCCGCGCGGCGCGGCTGCTGCCCGGCGCGGTGGCGTCCCGGCCGCTCGGCCCGGACCCGCTGCTGGCGCACGCGCTCGCCGACCGCCTGGCCGGCCGCCTGACCGGTTGCCTGAGCGGCCGGTCCCCGATCGGGATCCCGCCGCGCCCGGACGCCGTCGTCCTCGGCGCGGCGGGGTCCGCCGACCCGGCCGGCACCGCCGACGCCAGGGAGGCCGCCCGGCTGCTGGCGCGGCGGCTGGGCCGGCCCGTCCGGCACGGGTTCGTCGCCGCCGGCGGGCCCGTGCTGGACGAGGTCGTGGCGGACCTGCGCCGCGGCGGCGCGCGCCGGGTGGCGGTGGCGTCCTACCTGCTGGCCCCGGGCCGGTTCCACGACCGGATCGCGGCCTGCGGCGCCGATGCCGCGGCGCCGCCGATCGGCGCGCACCCCGCCGCGGCGCGGCTGGTGCTGCGCCGCTACGACGAGGCCCGGTCGGGGGCGGCCGCGCCGGTGCGGGCGCAGGTGTCCCGACCAGTGTCCTGACCGGCGAACCGGTCGTCGTGGTGGGCGAGGACCCGCAGCAGCATGTCCTTGAACAGCGCCCGCTCCTGCGGTGACAGCGGCGCGAACAGGGCCTCGTTGAGGCGGACGCGGGCGTCCAGGCCCGCGCCGAGGAACAGCCGCCCGGCCTCGGTGACCTCCAGCGCGTACCGGCGCCGGTCCTCGGGGTCGCGGCGGCGCTCCAGGTGCCCGGCCTCCTCCAGGGCGTCCACGATGCCGACCAGGTCGCCGGCGTCCATCCGCAGCCGTTCGGCGACGGCCCGCTGCGACAGCGGGCCCGAGCGCGCCACGCACCACAGCACGAGCAGGTGCGGGAGCCGCGGCTGGCCGGGGAGCATGCGGGCGGCGGTGCGCCGGACGAGCCGCACCATCTCGAACATCAGGTAGCTGGGCGACTCGAACATCGGGTCGGACTGGTCCGTCACGTCCGGCTCCTCGGAATTGTTTGGAACGACCTATCTCTCTTGACGTGAGATATAGGGTACTCCTACCGTTGGAGGGCCCAAAAGGTGGGTGTGCGTGCTCCATGCGGAGGGAGGCCCCATGCCGGACGGGGGACCCGCCGTCGAGGTCGACGGCCTGATCAAGAGGTTCGGCGAGGTCGAGGCCGTGCGGGGGATCGACTTCGCCGTGCGGCCGGGGGAGATCTTCGGCTTCCTCGGCCCGAACGGCGCCGGCAAGTCCACCACGATCAACATGCTCTGCACCCTGCTGCGGCCGACCGCCGGCCACGCGCGCGTGGCCGGGCACGACGTCGCCGCCGAACGCGACAGCGTGCGCCGCAACATCGGGCTGGTGTTCCAGGACCCCACCCTCGACGGCTACCTGTCGGGGGAGCAGAACCTGCGCTTCCACGCCGAGCTGTACGGGGTGCCGCGCTCGGTGACCGCCGACCGCATCCGGCAGGTGCTGGAGATGGTCAACCTGTGGGACCGGCGCGGCGACCTGGTGCAGACCTACTCCGGAGGCATGAAGCGCCGCCTGGAGATCGCGCGCGGCCTGCTGCACTCGCCGCGGGTGCTGTTCCTGGACGAGCCGACCGTCGGCCTGGACCCGCAGACCCGCGCGTCGATCTGGGAGTACATCCGGCAGCTGCAGGCGGCCGAGGAGATCACGATCTTCATGACGACGCACTACATGGACGAGGCCGAGTTCTGCGAGCGCATCGCGATCATGGACTCGGGGCGGATCGTCGCGCTCGACACCCCGGAGGCCCTCAAGGCGGGCGTCGGCGAGGACCGGGTCCGCATCCAGACCGCCGACGACGCGGCCGCGATCGCCGCGATCAAGGAGCGGTTCGGCCTGCCCGCGGTCGTGTCGGAGGGCGCGGTGACCTTCTCGGTGGCCGCCGGGGAGTCGTTCGTGCCGCGGCTGTTCGCCGAGCTGGGCGTCCCGATCCGCTCGGTCAACGTGGCGCGGCCGTCGCTGGACGATGTGTTCATGAGCTTCACCGGCTCCACCATCCGGGACGCCGAGGCCACGGGCAGCGACCGGATGCGGATGGCGATGCGCGCGGGGAGGAGATGACGATGGGGAGAACCGCGGAGCCGGCGGCGGCCGCCGCCGTCGTCCGGGTGCGGGTGCCCGAGCGGGGCCTGCGGCAGGACCTGCGCGCCGTGAAGATCGTCCTGCACCGGGAGCTGATCCGGTTCTGGCGGGACAAGCTGCGGATGGTGTCCGGGCTCGTCCAGCCGGTGCTGTGGCTGCTGGTCATGGGCACCGGCCTGTCCAACCTGGTGACCAGCGGCGGCGGCCCGGCCGGCGCCGTCGACCTGAAGACCTTCATCTATCCCGGCGTGTGCGCGATGTCGGTGATGTTCACCGCGATGTTCTCCGCCGGCTCGATCGTGTGGGACCGGGAGTTCGGGTTCCTGCGCGAGATGCTGGTGGCGCCCGTCAGCCGCAGCGCCATCGTGATCGGCAAGTGCGTCGGCGGCGCGGTCGTGGCGACGCTGCAGGGCGTGGTGATCGTGCTGCTCGCGCCGCTGGCCGGCGTCCCCTACGACCCGGCGCTGATGGCGCAGCTGGTCGGCCTGATGTTCATCGGGGCGTTCGCGCTCACCGGGTTCGGCGTGATGATGGCGGCGCGGATCACCCAGATGCAGGCGTTCTTCGGCCTCATGCAGATGGCGATGATGCCGATGATGTTCCTGTCGGGCGCGCTGTACCCGCTGAACGGCCTGCCGACGTGGCTGAGCGTCCTGACCCGCTTCAACCCGCTCACCTACGCGGTCGACCCGATGCGGCACGTGGTGTTCGCGCACCTGGACGTCTCGGACCGGCTGCTGCGCACCTTCGACCCCGGCGTCACCTGGGGCGGCTGGACGGTCCCGGTCTGGCTGGAGATCGTCATCGTCCTCGGGATGGGCCTCGGCCTGATGGCGGTGGCCATCGTGGAGTTCCGCCGCGCCGACTGAGAAGTCACCTCCGCGCCAGGCCGCGCTGCAGCATACTTGCCCTGCGCACGAAGCGCGTTCGTCCGAGTGCGGAGGGTGACGGGGATTGTGGACGTGAACAGGGTGATGTGGCGGGGGGCGGCGGCGACGGCCGCCGTCCTGGCGGCGGTGGCGGGCGCGGCGCTCGCGGACGGGCGGCCCCGCGCGCAGGCCGCGGGCGGCGCGGCGCCCCGGGCCGACGCGGCGGGGGTGCGGATCACGCGCTTCCTGGGGGAGCGGCGGCTCCCGCACATGATGAAGGTCGGCGGCACCACCTTCGGCGGGGTCTCGGGGATCGACCGCGATCCCCGCACCGGCACCTGGTACCTGATCTCCGACGACCGGTGGCGCTACGACCCGGCCCGCTTCTACACCGGCCGGCTCGACATCGACCCCGCCACCGGGAGGTTCACCGGGGTGCGGGTCACGGGCGCGGTCACGCTGCGGGGCCCCGGCGGGGAGCCCTACCCCGGTTTCGGCAAGCCCGGGTCGACCGACCCCGAGACGATCCGCTTCGACCCCCGCAGCCGGCGGCTCCTGTGGGGCAGCGAGGGCGACCGGCCCGACGCGGCCGGCCAGGGCATCCCGCTGTCGCAGATGTCGCTGAGCTGGGCGGGGACCGACGGGCGGCACGCGGGCGACCTACGCGTCCCGCCGACGCTGCGGCTCACCGAGGAGGACCGGGGCCCGCGCCGCAACTCCGGGTTCGAGGCGCTGACGTTCACCCCGCGCGGCATCGCCGCGATGGTCGAGGGCCCCCGCTACGAGGACGGCGAGCCGCCGACCGTGCGGCACGGCGCCCTGACCCGGCTCACCCTGTGGGACCGGGCCGGGCGGGTCCGCGCCCAGTACGCCTACCCGGTCGACCGGCTCCCGGCCGCGCCGCGGCCGGCCACCGGCGCCGCCGACAGCGGCGTGTCGGAGATCCTCGCCGTGGGCGGCCACCGGTTCCTGGCGCTGGAGCGGTCCTGGCTCGAGGGCGTCGGCTACAAGGTCCGGCTGTACGAGTTCGACGTGCGGGGCGCCACCGACGTGCTGCGCCGCGACTCCCTCGCCGAGGGCGCGCCGTTCCGCCCGGTGCGCAAGCGGTTCGTCGCCGACCTCGGCGCGTTCGCGTCCCCGGCGCAGAACCTGGAGGCGCTGGCGTGGGGGCCGCGGCTGAGGTCGGGGGAGTGCACCCTGATCGCCGCCTCCGACGACAACTTCGACCGGCAGGAGATCACCGAGTTCCTGGCGTTCGCCGTCCGGGGCTGCTGACCCCGGACAGGCGAGGGCCCGCCGGACGGTGCGGTCCGGCGGGCCCTGCGCGCCCGTGCGGGGACGGGTCAGACGGCGAAGTCCAGCAGCGGGCGGGCGTTGCTGGGGTGCCGCAGCTTCGACAGCGACTCCTTCTCCAGCTGGCGGATCCGCTCGCGGGTCAGCCCGAGGGCCTTGCCGATCTCGTCCAGGGTGCGCGGCGTCCCGTCGTACAGCCCGAACCGCATCGCCATGATCTTGGCTTCGCGCGGGGACAGGATGTCCAGGGTGCGGCGCAGCTGGTCGGCCATGAGCTGCCGGTCGACCAGTTCCGACGCCTCGGGGCTGTCGGTGTCCTCGATGAGGTCGCCGATGCGGGTCTCGCCGTCCTCGCCGATCGTGGAGTCCAGGCTGATCGGCTGGCGGCTGGTGCGCAGCAGCTCGCGGACCTGCTCGGGGCTCTTGTCCAGCTCGGCGGCGAGCTCCTCCGGGGTGGGCTCGCGGCCGAGCCGCTGGTGCATGTCGCGCTCGACGCGGCTCAGCTTGCTGAGCATCTCCAGCACGTGCACGGGCAGCCGGATGGTGCGGGCCGAGTCGGCGAAGCCGCGCTGGATGGCCTGCCGGATCCACCACATCGCGTAGGTGGAGAACTTGTAGCCCTTGGAGTAGTCGAACTTCTCCACGGCGCGGATCAGGCCGAGGTTGCCCTCCTGGACGACGTCCAGCAGCGACAGGCCGCGGTCGGAGTACTTCTTGGCGACCGACACCACGAGCCGGAGGTTGGCCTCCAGCATGTGGGCCTTGGCGCGGCGGCCGTCGGCGGCGACCCACTCCAGGTCGGCGCGCACGCCGGGGGAGAGGTTCTCGGTCTCCAGCTTGTGCTCGGCGTAGAGCCCGGCCTCGATGCGCTTGGCGAGGTCGACCTCCTGCTCGGCGGTGAGCAGCTGGCGGCGCCCGATGGCCTTGAGGTAGGTGTGGACGGAGTCGCCCATGGTGGTGGACTGGTCGTCCAGGTCGGCCCCGGTGTCGGCCTCGGCCTCGGCGGTGGTGACCTCGAACCCCCCGTCGGCGGGGGCGTCCTTGGCGTCCGCGGGGCCCGCGGGGCCCGCTGCGTCCGGGGTGTCCGCGCCGGCCTTGGCGCCCTTGCGCGCGGGCTTGGCGGCCTTGCGGGGGGTGCGCTTGTTCGCGGGCCCGGCGGCCGCCTGGGCGGTCTCCCCGCCGTCGTGGTCGGCGGCCGCGGCGAGCTTGCGCACGGTGTCGGCCTCGCCGGCCAGGCTGATGCCGGCCTCGGACAGCTCGCGCAGGATGGAACGGCCCTGGGCCGGGCTGATCCCGGCGGCCTCGAAGGCCCCCCGCACCTCGTCGAGCGAGAGGCGCCCTTGGGCGCGGCCCCGCTTGAGGAGGTCGTTGAGCGCGGGGCCCGCCGACTCCGTGAGCGGGGTCTCGACGGCGCTTCGCGGCATGGGGACACCCCCCTCCCTTCGGTGTGAGTGCGGCGCGGATTGTGTGTTCGCTGGTGGCGCACGCACTTAACGGAACGTCGCACGGCCGGGTCATTGTTCCCAGGGCCGCGGGACGACGGCCCGTCCCCGGGGATCGCGGAGGAACGATCCAGAACGAACTGGTGCCCGGAATGGGTGGGTTCACACGATTTCGCGCTGCCTGACCTGAACCGATATCACCTTACTGCGTAAAGGCGCCGGGCCGCGGCGACGTGACGAAGGCCACTACCCGTCCGACTCCTTCGGACGCAGGCTCCGACCGTAGCGCGCGATGACCCGTTCCCGCAGGTCAGGATCGTCGCGGGGGACCGGTTCGAGGAAGACCTCGTTGATCTCCTCGTGCGCCTCGCGCAGCTCGCGCGCCATCCGTACGCAGGCGCGCTCGATGTCGCCCGAGCCGGCGGACTCGGCGAAGTCCAACCGGGCGCAGACGAGGACCTGGTCCGCGCCGAACGTGACGGTGATGATGTCGACGACCCAGTCGACCTCGGGCGCCGCGGCGAGCCGCTCGCGCACGTCGGCGACGATCCGCGGGTCGGCCTGGGTACCGGTGAGCAGGTTGACGTTGATCCGGCCGAGGACGAGCGCGACGGCGGTGAGCAGCACGCCGATGAGCAGCGACCCGGCCGCGTCCCAGGCCGCCGAGCCGGTCAGCTGGTGCATGCCGAGGCCGCCGAAGGCGATGAGGACGCCGATGAGGGCGGCCGAGTCCTCCAGCAGCACGCTGACCGAGGTGGGCTCGTCGGTCCGGCGGATGTAGGCGATCAGGGGCAGCCGCTCCGCGCGCGCCGCGTCCCGGACCTGCCGGGCGGCCTGCTGCCAGGAGACCGCCTCCAGCACGAACGCCACCCCGAGGACGGCGTAGGCGATGGCGGGGGAGGACTCCTCGGCGCCCTCGCCGGAGTGGCCGGTGAGCCGCTGGACGCCCTGGTAGAAGGAGAACAGCGCGCCCATCCCGAAGATCGCCACGGCGACCAGCAGCGTCCAGATGTAGCGCTCCTTGCCGTACCCGAGCGGGTGCCGGCGGTCGGCGGGGCGGCCGCTGCGGCGCAGCCCGACCAGCAGCAGCACCTCGTTGAAGGTGTCGGCGACCGAGTGCGCGGTCTCGGCGGCCATCGACGCCGAGCCGGTGGCCAGCGCCGCGAAGCCCTTGGCGACGGCGATGCCGAGGTTGGCGCCGAACGCGAGCAGCACGGTGAGGGTGCTCTCGTCCCCCTTGCCCTCGGCCATGGTCCTCCTCTCCCCGCTTGATCGCCGGGTCATGCGCGGGAGGGCGGGCGCGGATCAGCGGGCGGGGTGTCCGGCCGGGGCGCGCAGGCGGGCGCGGTCGGGCTTGCCGGACGCCAGCAGCGGGATCGCGTCCACCAGCTCCAGCTCGCGGGGGGCGGCGAAGGCCGGCATCGTCTCCCGGACGAGGGCCCGCAGGTCCGCCAGCTCCGGCACGGCCGGCGCGGCGGGGACGACCACGGCCGTGACGCGCTCGCCCCACTCGGGGTCGGGCCGGCCGACCACGACGACGTCGCGGACCGCCGGGTGCCGCGACAGCGCGGCGGCGACCTCGCCGGCGACGACCTTCTCCCCGCCGGTGTTGATCAGGTCGTCGATGCGGCCCCGGACGCGGAGCCGGCCGCCCTCCAGGGCGCCGAGGTCCTGGGTGACGAACCAGTCGCCGTCCCGCGCCGCGGCGGTCAGGTCGGGCCGCAGCCGGTAGCCGGAGAACAGCGACGGCCCCGCCAGCCGGATCCGGCCGCCGTCGCCGAGCGCGACGCGCACGCCGTCCAGCGGGGCGCCGTCGTAGACGCAGCCGCCGCAGGTCTCGCTCATCCCGTAGGTGGTGAAGACCCGGGCGCCGCGCTCGCGGGCCTCGTCGAGCAGGCCGGGCGCGGCGGCGGCGCCGCCGAGCACGACCGCGCCGAGCCGGGACAGGTCGGCGCCGGTGTCCAGCACGCGGCGCAGCTGGGTGGGGACGAGCGAGACGTGGAAGCCGTCGGCCTTGGCGACGGCGGCGGCGTCGAAGCGCGGCGCGATGACCGGGCCGGTGCCGGCGACCAGGGACCGGACGAGCACCTGCACGCCGGAGATGTGGCTGGTCGGCACGCAGCACAGCCACCGGTCGCCGGGCGCGGCGCCGATGCGGGCGAGGGTGCCGGCGGCGGAGTGCCGCAGCGCGTCCGCCGTCAGCTCGACGAACTTCGGGGCCCCGGTGGAGCCGGACGTGGCGATCAGCACGGCGGTGCCGGGGCCGACGGGCGCGCGGCCGGCGCCGGGGGAGTGCGGGACCAGGCCGTCCGGCGTGTCGACCGCGTCGGGCGCCAGCGCGTCCAGCAGGCTGCTGAGCGCCGGTTCGGGCAGGCCGGTGGGGAGCGGGCAGAGCGCGGGGCCGCCGTCGAGCGCGTCGGCGAGGGCCCGCAGCAGCCGGGGGCCGGGCGGCAGGACGGCGGCGTGCAGCGGGCGATCCATGATCTCATCAGCGTAGACGACCCCGCTGAACGCGTTCAAACGCCGAGCGGGTTGAATGGGTCACCGGCCGCCCGCCCCCCGGCGGCGCGGGCGCTTCACAGAGGGGAACACATGGTCTCGGAGCTGTTCGACGCGGACGCGTGGAAAGAGGTCGAGGGGTTCGGCTTCACCGACATCACCTACCACCGCGCCGTCGGCCACGGCACGGTGCGGGTGGCGTTCGACCGGCCGGACGTGCGCAACGCGTTCCGCCCCCACACGGTGGACGAGCTGTACCGGGCGCTGGACCACGCGCGGATGTCCAGCGACATCGGCTGCGTGCTGCTGACCGGGAACGGGCCCTCGCCCAAGGACGGCGGCTGGGCCTTCTGCTCCGGGGGCGACCAGCGCATCCGCGGCAAGGACGGCTACAAGTACGCCGAGGGCGAGACGTCCGACACGATCGACCCGGCGCGGGCGGGGCGGCTGCACATCCTGGAGGTGCAGCGGCTGATCCGGATGATGGGCAAGGTCGTCATCTGCGTGGTGCCGGGCTGGGCGGCGGGCGGCGGGCACAGCCTGCACGTGGTGTGCGACCTCACCCTCGCCAGCCGCGAGCACGCCCGCTTCAAGCAGACCGACGCGGACGTGGCGAGCTTCGACGGCGGGTTCGGGTCGGCGTACCTGGCGCGGCAGGTCGGCCAGAAGTTCGCCCGCGAGATCTTCTTCCTCGGCGACACCTACGACGCCGAGGCCGCGCACCGGATGGGCATGGTCAACGCCGTCGTCCCGCACGCCGAGCTGGAGGCGACGGCGCTGGAGTGGGCGCGCAAGGTCAACGGCAAGAGCCCGACCGCGCAGCGGATGCTGAAGTTCGCGTTCAACCTGGTCGACGACGGGCTGGTCGGGCAGCAGGTGTTCGCGGGCGAGGCGACGCGGCTGGCCTACGGCACCGGCGAGGCCGCCGAGGGGCGGGACTCGTTCCTGGAGAAGCGCGACCCCGATTGGTCGCGTTTCCCGTGGTACTACTAAGGGTCCGAACGCACGGTGTGCTCCGGAATACCGTGATTCGGCGGGCAGATCATCGGCAGGTCAGGGGGTCGGCGGGTGCGGGTGTACTCCATCCCGATGCGGACGCGGTTCCGCGGTGTGACGCGGCGGGAGGGCGTCCTGATCGAGGGCCCCGCCGGCTGGGGGGAGTTCTCGCCGTTCGCCGAGTACGGCCCGGCCGAGTGCGCCCGCTGGCTGGCCGCCGCCCGGGAGGCCGCGTTCGAGGGCTGGCCGGCGCCCGTCCGCGACCGGATCCCGGTGAACGCGACGATCCCGGCGGTCGGGCCTGAGCGCGCGTTCGCGATGACCAAGGAGTCCGGCTGCCGGACGGCGAAGGTGAAGGTCGCCGAGCGCGGCCAGAGCGACGCCGACGACATGGCGCGGGTCGAGGCCGTCCGGGACGCCATCGGGCCGGACGGCCGCGTCCGGATCGATGTGAACGGCGGCTGGGACGTCGACCGCGCGGCCCGGATGATCCGGGCGCTGGACCGGTGGGAGCTGGAGTACGCCGAGCAGCCGTGCGCGACGCTGGAGGAGCTGGCGCGGGTGCGGCTGCGGGTGGACGTGCCGATCGCGGCGGACGAGTCGATCCGCCGCGCCGAGGACCCGCTGAAGGTCCGCGCGGCGGGTGCCGCGGACGTGGCGGTGCTGAAGGTGCAGCCGCTCGGCGGGGTCGCGGCGGCGCTGCGGGTCGCGGAGGCGTGCGGGCTGCCGGTGGTGGTGTCGAGCGCGGTGGAGACGTCGGTGGGCCTGGCGGCGGGGGCGGCGCTGGCCGCGGCGCTGCCGGAGCTGCGGTACGCGTGCGGCCTCGGGACGCTGTCGCTGCTGGAGGGCGATGTCGTCGCCGACCCGCTGCGGCCGGTGGCGGGGGAGATCGAGGTGCGGCGGCCGGTGGTGGACGGTGAGGCGCTGGCCCGGTGGGCGGGCCCGGAGGCCGCGTGGCGCGACCGGGCGCTGGCCGCGCAGGAGCATATGGGCGGCCCGGCGGTGATCGGGGCGGCGCCGTGAACCCGGCGACCGCGCTGGCGGCGGTGCTGGTCGACGAGCTGCTGCGCTGCGGGATGACCGACGCGGTGCTGGCGCCGGGGTCGCGGTCGGCGCCGCTGGCGCTGGCGCTGCAGGCGGCCGAGGAGGCCGACCGGGTCCGGCTGCACGTGCGGATCGACGAGCGGTCGGCGTCGTTCCTCGGGCTGGGCCTGGCGAAGCGGTCGGGACGTCCGGTGGCGCTGGTGTGCACGTCGGGGACGGCGGCGGCGAACTTCCATCCGGCGGTGATCGAGGCGCACGAGTCCGGCGTCCCGCTGATCGTGATCACCGCGGACCGTCCGCCGGAGCTGCGCGACACGGGCGCGAACCAGACGGTCGACCAGGTGAAGCTGTACGGGACGGCGGCGCGGTGGAGCACCGAGGTCGGGGTGCCGGAGAACCGCCCGGGGATGGTGGCGTACTGGCGGTCGCTGGTGAGCCGCGCGTGGGGGGTGGCGCAGGCGCCGTCGCCGGGGCCGGTGCACCTGAACGCGGCGTTCCGGGAGCCGCTGATCCCCGACGGGGACGAGTCGTGGTGCGAGCCCCTCGACGGCGACGCGACGGGCGCGTGGACGAAGGTGCGCGCGGCGACGCCGGGCTCGGTGCTGCACGTCCCGCCGACGCGGCGCGGGGTCCTGGTGGTGGGCGACGGCGCGGTGAACGTCAAGCGGTACGTGGCGGCGGCGTCGATGGCCGGCTGGCCGGTCCTCGCGGAGCCGAACGGCAACGCCCGGTACGGCGACCACGCGCTGTCGTCGCACCATTTCCTGCTGGGCGTGCCGGAGTTCGTGGAGCGGCACCGCCCGGAGGTGGTGGTGACGCTGGGCAAGCCGGGGCTGTCGCGGCCGCTGCTGGCGCTGCTGCGGCGGGCGGAGGAGCACATCGTGCTGGCGCCGGACCTGTCGCACTGGCCGGACCCGGTCCGGTCGGCGACGCAGGTGGCGCCGGAGGTGGAGATCCCGGTGGTGTCGGGCGACGACGCCTGGCTGAAGTCGTGGCGGACCGCGGACCTGGCGGCCGCGGCGGCGGTGGACGCGGTGCTGGACGCGGTGCCTGAGGTGACCGAGCCGCGGCTGGCCCGCGACCTGGTGGCGGGGCTGCCGGGCGGGTCGCTGCTGTTCACGGCGGCGAGCATGCCGATCCGGGACCTGGACCAGGTGATGCGGCCGCGCCGCGGGATCCGGATCATGGCGAGCCGGGGGGCGAGCGGCATCGACGGGCTGGTGTCGACGGCGATCGGGGCGGCGCTGGCGCACAGCGGCCGGTCCTACGCGCTGCTGGGCGATCTGGCGTTCCTGCACGACCAGAACGGGCTGGTCATCGGCCCGTACGACCGGCGCCCCGACCTGGCGGTCGTGGTGGTGAACAACCAGGGCGGCGGGATCTTCTCGCTGCTGCCGCAGGCGGCGTTGCGCGGCCCGTTCGAGCGGGTCTTCGGTACCCCGCACCAGGTGGACGTGAGCGCGGTGGCGGCGGCGCACGGTGTCCCGTACCGGCGGCTGGAGGCGGCGGCCGACCTGCCGAAGGCGCTGACGGGGGAGGGGCTGCGGATCGTGGAGGCCCGCACCGACAGGGACGCGAACGCCGCGCTGCACGCGGAGATGCGCAAGGCGGCGCAGGAGGCCGTGCGCGCGGCGCTGGCCTGACCTGGAAAGACCCGGCCGACCCGGCCATGCCTGTCGGGCCGTCCGGTATTGAACTTACAACGTAAAGGCGCCCGGCAGGTTGCATGCAACCCCCAACTCAAAAGACAACCTTCTCCGAAGGGGAAGCCGGGCTCAGGGGGAGAGGAGGCGGTCGCGGAGGGCGTCGGTGTCCTCGGGCGTCCAGCCGTGCCCGCCGAGCCAGCCGAGTGTTCCGCCGTACTCCTCGTCGACGCGGGTGAGGAGTTTCTCCATGATGGCGGCGTGGGGGCGGTGGGTGTCGGCGGGGCGGGAGTCGAGGTCGGCGGCGTAGGTGTCGCTGCCGCGCAGCCGGCGCAGGACGGCCTCCAGGCGTTCGCCGGTCTGGGCGTAGTCGGCGACGATGGCCTCGCGGGTGACGCCGACCGTGTCGAGGGCGAGGGCGCAGACGACGCCGGTGCGGTCCTTGCCGGCGGCGCAGTGCACCAGCGCTGAGCCGTCGGTGCGGGTCATGACGCGCAGGGCGGCGACGATGGAGTCGCCGCGGTCGGTGAGGTAGCCGAGGTAGTGGCCGGTCGAGCGGTCCTGCCAGGGAAGCGCCTTGTCCACGTCCACGTCGGCGGCGACGTCGGTGTGGCGGCCGCCTTCGGGGAACAGCGACAGCTGGTGGACGGTCACCGTCGGAATCCGGGTGAGGGGGCCGGGTCCTTCGAGCCGCACCTCGGCGTCGCCGCGCAGGTCGATGACGTTCTTGAGGGCGTAGTCGTCGAGGAGGAGGCGGACGTCGGCGACCGAGAGGTCCTGGAGGTTGTCGGAGCGGAGCACGCGTCCCCGCCGGGTGGTGCGGCCGTCCGCCGTGGGGAGGCCGCCGAGGTCTCGGGCGTTGACCGCACCGTCGAGTTCGATCCACCGTGTGCCATCGTCCATGACTTGTGACCCTATATGGGTGGGGTGTCCCCGCTTTTGCGCAGGGTCGGGTTGCGGTGGATGCGGGAGGTGATCGCCCCGGGGAGCGAGGCGCGGCGGGGGCGACCGGGACCTGCGAGCCAGGGGAGGGATGGCTCTCCAGCGGGGCGACGGCCCGGTGTCACGCTCCGTAGCTTGCGTGGAGTCGGTTTCCGCTGCTCGTCCTGGAGGTTCCATGCCCGCGACCCTGCACGCTCCCCCCGCCCCGGCCGCCGCCCCCGCGACGGCGGACAGGCGGGCCGGCAGCGACTTCGCCCCGCTGGCGCGGCGGGTGCGTGAGAGCGGGCTGCTGGAGCGCCGCCGCGGCTACTACGCGCGGGCGATCGGGCTGAACCTGGCGGCGACGGCGGCGCTGTGGGCGGCGGTGGCGTGGGCGGGGGACTCGTGGTGGACGGTCCTGCTCGGTGTTCCGCTCGCGGTGGTGGCGGCGCGGACGGCGTTCCTGGGGCATGACTCGGGGCACCGGCAGATCGCGCGGTCGGCGCGGGGGAACCGGTGGCTGGGGCTGCTGCTGGGGAACCTGCTGCTGGGGATGGGGCACGGGTGGTGGAACGACAAGCACAACCGGCATCACGCGAATCCCAACCATGTGGGCAAGGACCCGGACGTCGGTGAGGGGGTGCTGGCGTGGACGCAGGAGCAGGCCGAGGGGCAGCGCGGTGTGCTGCGGTGGGTGGCGCGGCACCAGGCGGCGCTGTTCTTCCCGCTGCTGACGCTGGAGGGTGTGAACCTGAAGGTGGGGAGCCTGATGTTCCTGCGGGGCCGGTCGCGGCGGGACCGGCTGGTGGAGGGCGGTCTGCTGCTGGCGCACGCGGTGGGGTACCTGTCGCTGGCGTTCGCGCTGCTGCCGCCGGCGCAGGCGGTGGTGCTGATGGCGGTGCAGCACGCGCTGTTCGGCGTGCATCTGGGGGCGGTGTTCGCGCCGAACCACAAGGGGATGGCGATGCCGGGGCCGGGTGAGCGGTGGGGGCATCTGCGGCGTCAGGTGCTGACGTCGCGGAACGTGCGGGGCGGCGCGGTGACCGACTGGCTGATGGGCGGGCTGAACTACCAGATCGAGCACCACCTGTTCCCGGGGATCCCGCGGTGCAGCCTGCGGCGGGTGCGGCCGCTGGTGATGGAGCACTGCGCGGCGGTGGGCCTGCCGTACACCGAGACGGGTCTGGTGGCGTCGTACCGGGAGGCTCTCGGTCACATGCGGGAGATCGGTGAGCCGTTGCGGGAGGGGCGGGGATAGGCTCCGGGCCATGCCCGAGGGACACACGATTCATCGCCTGGCCGCCGAGCATCAGCGGATGTTCGGCGGCCGTGCCGTTTCCGCGTCGAGTCCGCAGGGGCGGTTCGCCGAGGGGGCGGGCCGGTTGGACGGGCGGGTGCTGGCGGGGGCGGACGCGCATGGCAAGCATCTGCTGCTGGGGTTCGACGATGAGTTGACGTTGCACGTCCATCTGGGGATCTACGGGAAGTTCGGGTTCGGGGAGTTGCCGGCGCCGGCGCCGGTGGGGCTGGTGCGGTTGCGGTTGGAGGGCGGGGCGCATTTCGCGGATCTGCGGGGTCCGAACCGGTGCGAGGTGCTGGAGCCGGGTGAGGTGAAGTTGCTGCGGGACCGGTTGGGGCCGGATCCGCTGCGGGCGGACGCCGATCCGGAGGTGGCGTGGCGGCGGGTCGGTCGGGCGCGGACGCCGATCGGGGTGCTGCTGATGGATCAGTCGGTGGTGGCGGGGCCGGGGAACATCTACCGGGCGGAGGTGCTGTTCCGGCAGGGGGTCGATCCGCGGTTGCCGGGGCGGCGGTTGTCGGCGTCGCAGTGGGCGGGGATCTGGGCGGATCTGGTGGTGCTGATGGCGGAGGGGGTGCGGGTGGGGCGGATCGATACGGTGCGTCCGGAGCACACGCCGGAGGCGATGGGGCGTCCGCCGCGGGTGGACGATCATGGTGGTGAGGTGTACGTGTACCGGCGTGCGGGGTTGCCGTGCCTGGTGTGCGGGACGGCGGTGGCTGCGGCGGTGCTGGCGGGGCGGAACCTGTTCTGGTGTCCGGGGTGCCAGCCGTCCGCCGTGTGAGGCGCGGTGCGGCCCGGCCGGGGTGGGGGGTGGCCGGGCACGAGGCGGTGTCGGCGCATCACGGCAACAACTGCGTCCCGCTGCTGGACAGCACTACCGCTCGCAGGGGTCGGCGCTGTTCACCCTGGTGGAACGGCCGGGCCCCGCCGGGTCGCCCTCGCCGCTGCCCTCCGGCGGGGCCGTCTGGGTGCGGCGCGCGTAGGCGAGGGCGGCGGCCGCCAGTCCCGCCCCCCACACCCAGTAGGCGGGGACGGCGACCCAGAAGAACGTCTCCGGCAGGGCCATGTCGCCGTCGGGTGGGAAGGGGTTGCGGCCGTGGAGCCTCTCCCAGAACATCTGGAGCAGCATCAGCCCGAAGTAGACGTTGATCCCCGCCGCGACGCCCACGGCGGGCCAGAGCACGAGCCTGCGGGGGACCGGTCGTCCCCGTAGGACCGGGATCCACAACGGCCAGATCCTTCCCCACCGGTGCGCGAGCGACAGCGGCAGCACCGTCCCCGCCAGTAGGAACGCGGCCTCGAACAGCAGTGCCGAGCCCGTGGCGAGGGGTGACTCGCCGAACCCGACCACGGCCTGGGCGGCGATGCGGACGACGCATCCCGCCACCGAGACGTACGCGGCGGCATAAGCCCACAGGGGTGTCCGCGTGTAGGCGACCGGCGCGCGCCGGCCCTTCCGCCGCTGGTAGGCCAGCGTCAACAAGCCGAGGAGTACTCCGCCGCCCGCGCACGCCGCGCGGCTCAGCGCGCCCAGCGGATAGAACTCGATCCCGAGCCCTGGGAAGACCGCGCCGATCACGTCGAGCAGCAGCAGCGCCGACGAGGCGACCAGCGCGAGGCTCGCCGCCCAAGCTGTGCCGAGCAGCAGCCGGCGCGGCGTTCCGTCCAGGTCGGTGTGGAGCAGAACGAACCCGGCGGCGGCCGCGACGGCGCAGAGCACGGCCGCGCCCCAGCCGGTGAAGGCCACCAGGTCGCTTTCCACGGGGGACAGCCCGCTGGGCGTCCCGGTCGCGGCCCAGTACACGCGCAGCGCCAAGTAGGCCGAGATCCACAGGGGCGCCACCGACGGTGCCCGTCTCGTGATCGTCATGCCACAAGCCTCACGCCACGGACGTTCCCCGCGCCTCCCCCGGTGGGTTCACCCGCCTCCCTCTCGGGAATGAGTGTCGTCGGCTCCGAGGCCGGCAGCAGTCCGCTCGACACCGAGGCCGTCGCCAGGACCAGGCTGGAGCGGTGCTCCAACCCGGACGTCTCAGAACACACGAACCATGGCGAGCCGTGGTTGAGGAGATCGACAACCGTCCTGGAAGCCTGAGTAACCGCAGCTCGGGCGTATATCCGTTGGATGTTCGCTGTTTGCTACGGGGCCCCGGGAGAAGTAGCCCCCTCCGTGTCACCCACCCCCGCTTGTTCGCGCAGGCTCCGCCAGGTGTACGCCACCCGCGTCACAGCAGCCGAGCCCTTACATCCGCTCATTTGGGGCGCGTTGGCGCGTTTCCAGCCGCGCACGAACACGTTCAGCCCGGAGGAGTCGCAAGTGCTCAGCCCGGACAGATGGAGCGCGATCCGTGGCGGCGGGTCCGCCCACGCCGCGCGGGCGGACCCGTGCCCCTCCAGGGTGAGGAACTTCAAGCCGATGCCCGATGCCCTGGATTGCCGGAGGGTGGAGGCGCGGGTGTAGCCGATCCGCGCGTGCCCGGCCGGTACGGCCGCGGCCGGTGGGGGCGGGTCAGGTGATGGTGGGTGTGGGGCCGGTGTCGCCGGTGCCGGTGGGGCTGGGTCGGGGGATGATCGGGACGTCGTCGTCGGTCTGGGGGGCGCGGCGGCGTGCGCGGCGGGTGCGCAGGAGCGCGGCGGCGGGTTCGGTGCCGCGGGCGATGATGGGGCCGGCGACGGCGAGGATGAGGACGTAGGCGGCGGCGAGGGGGCCGAGGCGGGGGTTGGTTCCGGCGCTGACGGCGAGGCCGGCGATGACGATGTTGAACTCGCCGCGGGGGATGAGGGCGGCGCCGGCGCGCAGGCGTCCGGTGGTGGCGATGCCGGCGCGGCGGGCGGCGATCCAGCCGGTGCCCATCTTGGTGAGGATGCCGGCGGCGGCGAGGAGTGCGGCGATGCCGAGGACGGGGGGCAGGTCGCCGGGGTCGGTGTGGAGGCCGAAGAAGACGAAGAAGACGGCGGCGAAGAGGTCGCGGAGGGGGGTGAGGAGTTTCTGGGCGGTGTGGGCGAGGGTGCCGGACAGGGCGATGCCGACGAGGAAGGCGCCGACGGCGGCGGAGACCTGGAGTTGCTGGGCGATGCCGGCGACCAGGAGGGTGAGGCCGAGGACTTTGAGGAGGAGGACTTCTTCGCTGGGGGAGGCGACGAAGCGTTCGACGAGGGTGCCGTGGCGGAGGGCGATGTAGAGGATGACGGTGATGGTGGCGGCGGCGACGCCGAGGGCGGTGGCGCCGCCGATGAGGCCGGCTCCGGCGAGGAGGGTGGTGAGGATGGGGAGGTAGGCGGCCATGGCGAGGTCCTCGAAGACGAGGACGGACAGGACGGCGGGGGTTTCGCGGTTGCCGAGCCAGCCGAGGTCGCCGATGACTTTGGCGGTGATGCCGGAGGAGGTGACGTAGGTGATGCCGCCCATGGCGACGGCGGCGACGGGGCCCCAGCCGAGGAGGAGGGCGGCGGCGACGCCGGGGGCGGCGTTGAGGGCGAGGTCGGCGAGGCCGGTGGGTGCGGAGGTGCGCAGGGTGCCGACGAGTTCGCCGGCGGTGTATTCGAGGCCGAGGGTGAACAGCAGCAGGATGACGCCGACTTCGGCGCCGATGGAGACGAAGTCCTCGCTGGTGGTGAGGGGGAGGATGCCGCCGGAGCCGAAGGCGAGGCCGGCGATGAGGTAGAGGGGGATGGGGGAGATGGAGAAGCGGACGGAGACCGCGCCGAGGAGTCCGAGGGCGAGGATGATGGCGCCGAGTTCGATGAGCTGTACGGCTGAGTGCATGCGCGGTCAGCCGTGGGCGAGTATCTGGGCGACGGCGTTGGTGCCTTCTCCGGTGCCTACGACGACGACGGTGTCGCCGGCGGTGAAGGTGAAGTCGGGGCGGGGGCTGGCGTGGACTTGTCCGTCGCGGACGACGGCGACGATGGAGGCGCCGGTGCGGGTGCGGGCGCGGGTGTCGGCGAGGGGGCGTCCGTCGTAGGGGGAGCCTGCGGGGATGGGGACTTGTTCGGTGATGAGTCCTTCGACCTGGCGGTGGAGTTCGGCGAGGTGTTCGACGATGCGGCCGGTGCCGAGGAGTTCGGCGATGGCGTTGGCCTCCTCGGCGGTGAGGGCGACGGTGGCGATGCAGCTGTCGGGGTCTTCTTTGTCGTAGATGACCAGGTCGCGGCGGCCGGTGCGGTGGGAGATGACGCCGAGTTGGCGGCCGCGGCCGGTGGTCATGATGTGCTGCAGGCCGATGCCGGGCAAAGCGGTCCGTTCGACGTCCACGGTGCTTCGTCCTCCGTCTCCGTGTGCTGGGGTCGTTGATGACCGTACCGGTGGCGGTGGGGTGCGTGGTCGCTGGGTGCGGGTCGTTGCCGCAGCGTGTGGGGGGGTGGGGGGACGGCGGGGTGGGTCAGCCGTGGAGGGCGTAGCGCATGGGGCGGAATTTGGCGTGTGCTTCGGCGAGTTCGGCGGCGGGGTCGGAGTCGGCGACGATGCCGCAGCCGGCGAACAGGCGGGCGCGGGTGCCGTCGATCTCGGCGCAGCGCAGGGCGATGCCCCATTCGCCGTCGCCGCGGGCGTCGACCCAGCCGACGGGGCCGGCGTAGCGGCCGCGGTCCATGCCTTCGAGTTCGCGGATGAGGTCGAGGGCGGTGTCGGTGGGGGTGCCGCAGACGGCGGGGGTGGGGTGGAGGGCGGCGACGACGTCGAGGACGGAGCGGTCGGCGGCCAGGCGTCCGCGGATGGGGGAGGCCAGGTGCATGACGTTGGGGAGGGTGAGGAGTTCGGGCTGGTGGGGGACGGTGAGGTGGGAGCAGAGGGGGGTGAGGGCGTCGCGGACCATGTCGGCGGCGTAGCGGTGTTCTTCGCGGTCCTTGGCGGAGCCGGCGAGGCGGTCGGCGCGGGCGTGGTCGTCGGCGGGGGTGTCGCCGCGGGGGGTGGTGCCGGCGAGGACGAGGGATTCGATGTCGTCGCCGGTGCGGCGGATGAGGAGTTCGGGGGTGGCGCCGACGAGGCCGGCGCAGGAGAAGGTGTAGCAGGCGGGGAAGCGGTCGGCGAGGCGCTGGAGGAGGACGCGGGCGTCGATGGGGGCGGCGGCGCGGGCGGTGATGTCGCGGGCGAGGACGACTTTGCCGAGGTGGCCGGCGCGGATGCGGTCGACGGCGGCGGCGACGGCGTCCTTCCAGTGGTGTTCGGGGAGGGCGCCTTGGTTCCAGGTGAGGCCGGTGGGGGGTTGGGGCGGGTTGGCGAGGGTGAGGGGGTCGGCGGTGTCGCCGATGGTGGTGAGCCAGGCTCGGCCGTCGCGGCGGCCGAGGACGCGGCGGGGGATGGTGAGGGTGGAGTCGCCGGATTTGGGGTCGAAGCCGAAGGAGCCGAAGGCGACGGGGCCGGTGCCGGGGAGGGCGACGGGGTCGTCGATGTCGGCGGCGTCGAAGAGGTCGTGGAGGTGGCGGGCGGCGGTGGTGAAGCGGTCGCCGCCGCCGGGGAGGGTGAGGCGGGCGGCTTCGCCCCAGCCGACGATGCCCTGGCCGTGGCGTATCCAGGCGAGCGCGGAGGGGTGCGGAAGCCGCGCGATGAGGTCGCCCGGGTCGGGGATCGGGACGGTGCGGACGGTGAGTCGGTCCGGTGCTGTCACGGCGAGCTTCACGTGGCCACTGTACGACAGATTTGAACCTGTTCAAACGGTGGGGGCGGGGGTGGGTGATGATGTGCGCCACACCGGCCGGGCGCGGGGTCTGGGGGTTGGGTGCCCGTTCGTCCCGTCCCCATGCGTGCGGGGACGGGACGAACGCGGCGGCCCGCGTGCGGAGCCCGCGTGGGGGGCGGGTCAGCGGCGGGTCAGCGGCGGGCGGCGCCGGTGAGCTTCCAGGCGGCGGGCAGGAGCCCGGCGGCCAGCAGGACCTTCAGCGCGTCGCCGGCCAGGAAGGGCGTGACGCCGAGGTCGAGTGCCGTGGCGAGGTCGACGTGCAGGTAGGCCATCAGGTAGGGGACGCCGGCGGCGTACATGATGGCGGTTCCGGCGAGCATGGTCGCGACGGTGCGCAGCGGGGTGCGGTCGCCGCCGCGGCGGGCGAGGTGTCCGACGGCGGCGCCGGCGACGATGAAGCCGAGGATGTAGCCGAAGCTGGCGAATCCGGCTCCGGAGGCGCCGTCGGTGAACCAGGGGACGCCGGCGAGGCCGGCGAGCAGGTAGACGAGCATGCCGAGGGCGGCGCGGCCGGGGCCGAGGGCGGCGCCGGCGAGGAGCACCGCGAAGGTCTGCCCGGTGACGGGGACGGGGGTGCCGGGCAGCGGTACCGCGATCTGCGCGGCGATGCCGGTGATGACGGCGGCGCCGAGGACGAGGGCGGTGTCGCGGGCCAGGGCACCGGGCAGCAGGTCGCCCAGGACGGCGGGGCGCCGCTGGGCTGCGTGGGCAGTAGCCACAGATCCTCCCAAAAAGGTTTTGTCAGGCCGAAACCTAGCGAATGGTCTTTCCGGGGCGAACAGCGCGGGCTACAGAAACGGGCGGTCCGGTTTTGTCGGGTGTGCCGCCAGGTACACGACGTCGGGTTCGCCGCGCGGCACCGGCACCGCTCTGGCCTGCACGCGGGCGAACCGCCGGCGCAGCTGCGCCTCGAACGCGGGTGCGACGCCGGCGCTCCACACCGCCAGGACGCCGCGCGGGGTGAGCATGCGGGCGAGCAGGTCCAGGCCGGTGGGGGCGTAGAGGCGGGCGTTGCCGGGGGTGACGGTCCAGTCGGGGCCGTTGTCGATGTCCAGGCACAGGGCGTCGAAGCGGCCGGCGGCGGGGTCGGCGACGACGTCGAGGAGGTCGGCCTCGCGGACGGTGACGCGGGGGTCGGTGAGCGCGCCGCCGGACCAGGGCCGCAGCGCGGTGCCGTGCCAGGCGATGACGGCGGGTTCGCGTTCGACGACGGTGACGTGCGCGACGGCGGGCAGGGTGAGGGCCTCGGCGAGGGAGAACCCGACGCCGAGCCCGCCGATGAGCAGCCGCACGGGCGCGTCGAGGCCGTCCACGGCGGTGCGGACCAGGAGCCGCTCGGACTCGCCGTTGCGGGTGTCCATGAGGAACACGCCGTTGCTGATGATCTCGTAGTGGTCGCCGGCGCGGCGCAGGACCAGTTCGCCGCCGGCCCCGGCGGCGCGCTCGACCACCACCGGCTGTGCGGACGCGGCGGTTTCCATGCCCGCACCCTAGCCGCCCCGCCCCCGGCCGGGTGCGGCCAGGCGGGGCCGGGGCCGGGGGTGGGCGGGACGGGGCGGTGTGGGCTACGGTGCCGGGCATGCCCGAGCCTGCTTCGCCCGGCGGCCTGCTGCCGGGGCGCCGGATCCTGGTCGTCGGCGCGGGGACGCGGCCCAGCGCCGATCCCGCCGCGCCGGTCGGCAACGGCCGCGCGATCGCGGTGGCCGCTGCCCGCGAGGGCGCGGCGGTGGCGTGCGCGGACGTCGACGAGGGCGCCGCGGGGGAGACCGCGGCGATGATCGCGGCCGGGGGCGGGACGGCGTGCACGGTGGTCGCCGACGTCACCGATCCCGCCTCGTGCGACCGGGTGGTCACGCAGGCGGCCGAGGGGCTCGGCGGGCTGGACGGGGTGGTGTTCAACGCCGGGATCGGGACCGGGTACGGGCTGGCGGGCACGGCGCTGGCCGACTGGGACCGGGTCCTGCACGTGAACCTGCGGGCGCCGTTCCTGGTGGGCAAGGCCGCGATGCCGGCGCTGGAGGCGGGCGGGTCGCTGGTGTTCATCGGGTCGCTGGCGGGGACCAAGCCGGGGTCGCGGTCGCCGTCCTATGACGCGTCCAAGGCGGGGCTGACGGGGCTGGTGCGGCACATCGCCGCCGAGGGCGCGCCGCGCGGGGTCCGCGCGAACGTGGTGGCGCCGGGCCTGATCGACACGGTGATGGGCCGGGACGCCGCGGCCGGGAACGCCGACCGGGACCGGGTCGCGCGGCTGATCCCGATGCACCGGCAGGGGACGGCGTGGGAGGTCGCGGAGGTGGCGGTGTTCCTGCTGTCGGACCGGGCGTCCTATGTGACCGGGCAGGTCGTCCACGTCGACGGGGGCCTGTCCACGCTGCGGTAGGGGGAGACCGGGTGGCGGCGGCCCGGTGGCCGTCCTAGCGTGGCGGTCGTGGACGATCTCGTGTTGCGGCCGGTGGCCGAGGGCGACCTGGCGTTCGTGGAGCGGCTGCGGACCGATCCGGAGCTGGCGGGGCCGTTCCTGTGGGAGGGGTGGTCGGATCCGCGGCGGTTCCGGCGCCGCTGGGAGTCCGACGGCATGCTGGGCGAGGAGAACGGCAACCTGCTGGTGGTGCGCGGCGGCGGGCCGGTCGGGCTGGTGTCGTACCGGCGCGTGGCGGCATTTCGGACGTGGTGCTGGAGCATCGGGATCTCGCTGATGCCGCAGGCGCGGGGGAGCGGCGCGGGGACGCGCGCGCAGCGGCTGCTGGTGGAGTACCTGTTCGCGCACACCCCCGTCCACCGGATCCAGGCCGAGACCGATGCCGCCAACATCGCCGAGCAGCGCGCCCTGGAGAAGGCGGGGTTCACGCGGGAGGGCGTGATGCGCGGCTATTCGTTCCTGGGCGGCCGGTACCGCGACGAGGTGCTGTACAGCGTCCTGCGGACCGACCCGCCGCCCTGACCCGCGGCGGCGGGAGCAGCCGCCCGCCGGCGCGCTGGACGGCTGCTCCCGCGTCGTGTCCGCCGTGGCCCGCTCACACCCCTGGGCTGAGGAACACCTGTGCGATGGCGGCGCCGGCCGGGTCGGTGGTCAGGCCGGGAGCGCGTCGGCGACCGTGTCGGCGATGGCTTGGGCTCCGGCGTCGTTGGGGTGGATGT
Organism: Actinomadura sp. NAK00032; assembly: GCF_013364275.1. Lineage (NCBI taxonomy): Bacteria > Bacillati > Actinomycetota > Actinomycetes > Streptosporangiales > Thermomonosporaceae > Actinomadura > Actinomadura sp. NAK00032. The sequence continues at coordinate 4,483,061 of NZ_CP054932.1, forward strand.
GGTCGCCGCTGTCATAGCCGGGGTGCAGGGCGGCGGGTGCGGTGGGATCGCGGAGTGCCCGGTCGAGGTCGGCGACCGCGTCGTAGGCGTCGTTGGTGCGGATCCACTGGTTGAGGCGCCGGCGTGTGCTCTGGGCTTCGGGGGTGTCGAACCCGGGGCCGGCCGCGGCGGCGCCGGCGAACGGGGTGACGGTCGCGATGACCGGCCTGATCCCGTGTCGGCGGGCGCGGGCGGCGAGTGCGGACAGCCCGGCGATGATGTCGGCGGCCGGGAGCGGGGGCTGGTCCAGCATGCCGGGCAGGCCGATGTCGTTGAGGCCGAGTTGGACGACGACGTGGGTCACCCCTGGGGCGGTGGGCGCCGGGCGTGGTACCGACCCCGTCGGTGAGGGAGTCGCCGAAGGCGGCCACCACCGGCCGGCCGGCCGGGCCGAGGACATCGATGCCGGTGAGCAGGAAGCGGGACTCCACCGGCTCGGGCTCGGGCAGGTCGGGGCGGGAGACGGCCTCGCCCGGGCTGAGGTAGCCGGTCTGCAGGGCGAACGGGTGGTAGTCGGCCGGTCCGGTGGCGGTGTGGTAGCTGCTGATGACCAGGTCGGTGCCGGGTGTCGTGGCGAGGTCGACCGGGTCGCTGATCGCTTCCCCGCAGGGCGGGATCGTCACCTGGTGCGCGCCGCCGAAGGTGACCGCGGTGTCGGTGCCGGGCACGATCGCCGCCGCGGTGCGGTGTGCCGCCACCCGGATGCGGGCGATGGCGAGCGGTTCCTTGCCGTAGAGGTTGCCGAGCCGGATCCGCAGCCGGGTTCCCGCGCCGCTGAGGCGGACGACCTGGCGGAGGGTCTGGTCGTGGAAGCCGCGCGGCGGGTGGATGAGGGTCATCGGTTCGTGGGGGCTGACGGGGGCGGCGGAACGCGGCCGTCCATCGGGAGGTCACGGGGTCAGTTCTCCAGTCGGTGCAGCAGGCGGCGGGTGAGGTCGTCGAGGCGGCGGGCGGGGCGTCGATCCGGGCGGCGATCGGCTTGACGCCGTCCCGGACGGGGCGGCCGCTGCGTTTGAGGGCGGCGACGTGGGCGGCGGTGGCCGCGTCGTACTGGCCGGCGAAGCTCGTCGCGACCGGGCCGGGGTTGATGAGCACGTACCGGGTGCGCGTGCCGGCGTGGCGGGCGGCGTAGGCGACGCCGAGCAGGTCGTTGGCCCGGCCGGCCTGCATCTGCGCGGCGACGCCGTCGTAGCCGTGTTCGAGCATGAGGTCGTCCCAGTGGAGGCGGCCCATCGGCACGCCGGGCCCGGACACGTTGACGATGACGCCGGGCTCGCCGAGGCCGTGGCTGAGCAGGAACCGGCTCAGGTACTCCAGCGCGAAGGTGCCCTCGACGCCCTCGGCGGTGACGAACCGGTCCGAGCGGAAGTAGCGGGCGCACAGCACCAGGGCGTCCACGGCCGGGTGCCGGGTGTTGATCCGCTCCAGGACCCGGAGGTTCTCGCCGACCAGGCTCAGGTCCGCCGCGATGAACTCGGCGCCGGGGAGGGCGGCGGCCTTGGCGGCGTCGCGGCCGACGACGATGACGGTGTCGCCGCGGTCCAGGCGGGTGCGGGCGAGCGCGCGGCCCATCCCGTCGGTGCCGCCGGTGATCACGATCGTCTTGGCGGAGGCGCGTGCGGGGTGGTTCACCGGGTCGTCCCTTCGGACATGGCGGGCGGCCGGGCAGCCGCGCGACGGCGGCCAGGATCACCGCGAGCACCCCGGCGGTGAGCCAGAAGACGCCGTGCACGCCGGTGACCGGGTCGGCGGAGGTCTGCAGGATGAGGGTGACCACGGCGACACCGAGCGCCGCGCCGAGCTGGTTGAGCATGTAGAGCACCGAACTGCCCTGGGCGACCATCGGGCCGGGCAGGCTGCGGTACAGCGACCCCATCGTGGGGGCGCTGAACAACCCCATCCCCACGCCGAGCGCGAGCGCGGTCAGGGCCGGCCACGCCTCGGCCGTGCCGGCGCCGACGCGGGTGAAGGCCAGCGCGCAGGCCAGGGCCAGCGCCGCGCCGCCGGCGGCCAGGCCGCGGGCGCCGAGCCGGTCCGAGAGCCGTCCGGCCAGCGGCATCGAGACCGCGCCGCCCAGCCCCACCGGCGCCATCAGCAGCGCGGCGGCCAGCACGCCGTGCCCGTGCGCCTGCCGGTAGTACAGCGGCAGGACGAACAGCGCGGCGAAGTTCGCCAGCCCGCCCAGTCCCATGATCGTCACGCTCGCGGTGAAGCCGCGGCTGGTGAACAGCCGCAGGTCGATCAGCGGCGGGACGCCCGCGGCCCGGCGCGCGTGCGCGGTGTAGCAGGCCAGCAGTGCCGCGCCGGCCGCCAGCGGGAGCAGTGCCTGCCAGGCGGCGAAGGCCGACTGCTCGGCCGCCTGCGACAGTGCCAGGACGATGGAGGCGAACCCGGGGGCGAGCAGCGCCAGGCCGAGCACGTCCAGCCGCGGGCGCGGTCCGCCGGCCGGGGGGTCGGCGGGCAGGACGCGCACCGCCAGCGCGAGGGCGGCCAGGCCGACGGGCACGCTGAGCAGGAACATCCAGCGCCAGGACAGGCCGTCGAGGACGGCGCCGCCGGCGATCGGGCCGAGTACCGGGCCGAGCGAGAGCACCACCCCCATCAGGCCCATCACGCGCCCGGCCCGCGCGGGGCCGGCGGCACGGGCCAGCAGGATCAGCACCAGCGGGTCCAGGAGCCCGGCGCCGACGCCCTGCAGCGCGCGGAAGGCGATCAGGCTGCCGATGTCCCAGGCCAGGCCCGCGGCCAGGGCGCCGGCCGCGAACACCGCCAGGCCCGCCAGCCACAGCCGCCGGCCGCCGAACCGGTCGACCGCCCACGTGGTGAACGGGATCGTCGCGGTGACCGCGAGCAGGAATCCGGTCGAGGCCCAGCCGACCGTGCTGAGCGAGGCGCCGAGCTCGGCGGCCAGGGTGTCGGTCGCCACCGCGGCCATCGAGCTGTTCAGGATGCCCAGCAGCCCGCCGAGCAGGACCACCCCGATCGTGGCCGGCAGCCGGGCGTCGGGGCTTGAGCAGCAACCAAACGGCCAGTCACGTTAAGGAGCCCGGCGGGCTCGTCTTGCCGTGACTGGCCGTTTCGATGCGGGCGGGGCTTCGAGGGACAGGGATGTTGTAACGGTTCGGTCGCTGTGGGTGAGCTACTGGTTGGTCGGTCCTACCTTGCGGCGTATGCCGGTGGTGGACTTTCTGACTGATGATGAGGCGGCCGCGTACGGGCGGTTCGTGGGGCCGCCGTCGCAGGCTGATCTGGAGCGGGTGTTCTTCCTCGATGACGAGGACCGGGCGCTGGTGGGGCGGCGGCGCGGCGAGCACATGAAGCTCGGGTTCGCGCTCCAGCTGGTGACGGTGCGGTGGCTGGGGACGTTCCTGGAAGATCCGCTGGACGTGCCCACGGTGGTGCTGGACTTCGTCGCTGAGCAGCTGGGGGTTAAGGACCCGTCGCAGGTGAAGCGGTACACCGAGCGGCGGACGACGCCGTTCGATCACCAGCAGGAGATCCGGCAGGTCTACCAGTGGAAGGACTTCGGCTCGGTCGAGCCGGAGTTCGTGGCGTGGGTGGCGGCCCGGTCGTGGACGTCCGGGGACGGCCCGAAGGCGATCTTCACTGACGGGGTGGGGTGGCTGCGGGAGCGCAAGGTGCTGCTGCCGGGCGTGACGACCCTGGCCCGGCTGGTCGCGAGCGTCCGGGACGACACGACGCAGCGGTTGTGGGGCGTGCTGGAGGGGTTGCTGACGGTCGGTCAGCGGTACGTCCTGGACCAGCTGCTGGAGGTGCCGCCCGGGGCGCGGGTGTCGGATCTGGAGCGGTGGCGCAAGGGCGTCGCGCCGCGGGCGTCCGGCCCGACGATCGTCAAGGCCTTGGACCAGGTGTCGGAGATCGGCGGCCTGGAGCTGGCCGAGCTGGGCGCCGAGGCGCTGGTGCCGCAGCGCCGGCTGGGTGAGCTGGCCAAGTACGGGATGCGCGCGGACGCTTCGGCGCTGCGGCGCCATGGCGACGGCCGGCGGCTGGCGACGCTGCTGGCCACGGTCCGGTTCCTGGAGGGCAAGTCGGTCGATGACTCCCTGGAGCTGCTGGATCTGTTGATGGCGACCGAGTTGGTGAACAAGGCACAGAACGCCTCCAACAAGGAGACGGTCCGCAAGCACCCGAAGCTGGCGAAGTCCGCGGCCCGGTTGGCGGTCGCTGTGGAGGCGCTGTTCGAGTCCGACGGGTGGGGCGGCGGTCCGGATTCCGAGCCCCGCGTGGCGGAGGTGTGGGAGGCGATCGAGGCGGTCATCTCCCGCGCCGAACCGCGCGCCGCTTTGGTGCTGGTGAACGACAGCGTGCCGCCGGCGGACGCCGCCGATCCCGACGACTGGCGCAGTGAGCTGGTCGGGCGCTACGCCACCGTGTCGGGGTTCTTGAAGGTGCTGGCCGAGGTGATCGAGTTCGGTGCGAACGTCGAGGGTGCGCCGGTGCTGGAGGCGATGAAGGCGCTGCCGGACGTGCTGGCCTACCGCAGCCGCCTGCCCGCCCCGCTGATCCCCGGGCGCCTGGTCGAGGTCGGGGTGGTGAACGGCCCGTGGAAGCGCCTGGTGTTCGGGCACCCGGTCCGCGACGACGGCTCGGTGAACCGGCACGCCTACGCCTTCTGCGTGCTGGAGCGATTCTGGCGCGCTTTGAAGCGCCGGGAGATCTACGCCGAGGCCTCCACCAAGTGGCGCAACCCCCAAGCCGAGCTGCTGGAAGGCCCGCCGTGGGAGGCGGTCCGGCCCGACGCGCTGACCGCGCTCAGCCTCCCCGCGGACCCTGATGCGCTGCTGGCCGAGCATTCGGCCACCCTGGACGCCGCTCTCATGGAGGTCGGTGGACGGCTGGTCGCCAACCCCGACGTCCGGGTCGACGGCGCAGGGAAGATCCACCTGACCGGGGTCAAAGCGATCGAGGAACCGCCGTCCCTGGTCGACCTGCGGGCCCGCACCACGGCGATGCTCCCGCGCGTGGAGCTGCCCGAAGTGATTCTCGAGGTCATGTCGTGGGTGCCGGAACTCGCCGAGGCGTTCACTGCGGTGTCCGGCGGCCGGTCGCGGCTGAAGGACCTGCCGATCTCGATCGCCGCCTGCCTAACGGCCCACTCGCTGAACGTCGGGTACCGGCCGATCGCGAAGAAGGGCGTGGAGGCCCTGGAACGATCGCGGCTGTCGCACGTCTACCAGAACTACTTCCGGCCCGAGACGTTGAGCTTGGCGAACGTGCCGCTGGTGGAGATGCAGGCGAATCTGCCGCTGGCACAAGCGTGGGGCGGTGGGCTGGTCGCCGCGGTCGACGGGATGCGGTTCGTCGTTCCGGTCCCGGCCGCGTTCGCCCGTCCCAACAGGAAGTTCTTCGGATCGAGACGCGGTATGACCTGGCTGAACGCCATGAACGACCGCGGCATGGGTCGCGGCGCGAAAGTCGTGTCGGGAACGATCCGGGACTCCCTGCACATGGTCGACGTCATCTTCGGCCTGGACGGCGGCGATCTCCCCGAGATCGTCGTTTCGGATACCGGGTCTTACAGTGACCTGGTCTTTGGGCTGCTGGAACTGCTGGGGATCTCCTACCGGCCCGCCCTGGCGGACCTGCCCGACCAGAAGGGCTGGCGGATCAACGCCTCCGCCGACTACGGGCCCTTGAACACCTTCGCCCGAGGCAAGATCGACCTACGCAAGATACGCCGGAACTGGGAGGACATCCTTCGGGTCGTCTCCTCGATCTACACCGGGACCGTGCGGGCCTACGACGTCGTCACCATGCTCCAGCGCGATGGCCACCCCACCGCCCTCGGCGAGGCCATCGCCTCCTACGGCCGGATCTTCAAGACCCTGCACATCCTCCAGTTCATCGACGTCGACGAGACCTACCGCCGCGACATCAAGGACATCCGCAACCTCCAGGAAAACCGGCACTCCCTCGCCCGCAAGATCTGCCACGGCAAGAAGGGTGAGCTCTACCACCGGTACGAACGCGGACTTGAAAACCAGCTCGGCGCGCTCGGCCTGGTCCTCAACTGCGCCACCCTCTGGACGACCGTCTACCTCGACGCCGCCGTCCGCCAGCTCAAAGCCCAGGGCTACCCCGTCCGGGACGAGGACATGGCCCGGCTCTCGCCGTTCGTCCACTCCCACCTCGGCGTCCACGGCACCTACACCTTCGCCCTGCCCGATCTGGCCCCCGGCGCCATCCGCGACCTGCGCGACCCAGATGGCGCCGAGGACGACGACGAGATCTGACCAGTGAAGGGATCGCCGCGGCCGAACCGAGGGCCGCTACCGCGGCCGGCCACCCGCACTCGCCGGAGACCAGCTTGAGGACGTGCGGGCGGCGTTCCGTGACGAGGGCGCCTCGATCGCCGGTCTGGCACGCGCGCACTGGCCGACCTGCTGCCCGACCCGAGGATCCCCCCTCAGTCCTGATCGAGAGATGGGCCACCCGCATCCGAACGGTGGACGGCGGTAACTCCGCCCGAACCGGCTCGCTATCGCCGTTGGCCCGTTCGGTTGTTGGTCAAGGGCCGGTTCTCGAACACTTGGCAGGCCGCCCTTGGAGTACGGCGCTCTGCCAAGTCCTGCCTGACTCGGCCGAGGCCGACGGTGGTTGTTGTCAGAGTCCGATGTCGGTTAGCCACTGCCCGGTGGTGCGGGGGGTGACGCCGAGCAGCTTCTGGGCGGAGTTCTCGGGCGCGATCGAGCGGTCCGGGAGCGTGCTCATGGCCGCGTAGGCCCCGGCCACGTCGGCGGCGGGGCCCTCGCCGATCAGGGGTGCGATGGAGCTGCGCATCTGCTCGGGGGTGATCTGCTCGAAGACCACGTTCTTGCCGAAGTGGGCGCCGAACGCCTCGGCTAGGTCCGGTCCGGTGATCGCCGGGTACTGCCCGACGGAGACCACGCCGGTGATGTCCGGGCGGTCGAGCAGGGCGACGACGGCGTCGGCGATGTCCAGGTGCGACGCCCAGGAGACGGCGAAGTCCGCGTGGATCGCGTAGGGCAGCACACCCCGCTCGCGGACCGCGTCGATGACGTAAGGCATGAGCAGGTTCTCCAGGTACAACGTAGGCTCGATCACCGCGTACGACACCCCGAGGTCCGCCAGGCCGCTGACCAGCATTGCGGCCGCGCCGCCGGTGTCGTGGTCGGTCGGGTAACCGCTAGTGGAGAACACCACGCGGGCCGGGCCAGCCTCGCGGACAGCGGCGACGATGTTGCGCGCGTAGGTCTGGCGGTCTTCTTCGGAGACCACCGGCAGGTGGACGAACACCCCGTCGGCGCCGCGGTATGCCTTGGTCAGTTCCTCCGTGGAGGAGTATCCGGCGGCCACCACGCGCGCGCCGTCCACGACGGCGTCCGGGTTGCGGGTCACAGCGGTCACGGGCTTGCCCGCGGCAGCGAGAGCGGCGACGACGGGGGCACCCTGGGCGCCGGTGGCGCCATGAATCACGTAGGTCATGACGCCATTAGTGCATACGATGCACCGGTTACATCAACTGCACTAATGGGGTAAAATCCAAAATGTGATTGATCCCGGTCTGCCCGAGTGCGGTGTCGCCCGATTCCTCACCCTCCTCAACGGCCCGTGGGCCACCCTGATCGTGCGCGAACTGCTGCACGGCCCCCACCGCTTCACCGAACTGCGTGAGGCGCTGCCCGGCATCAGCCCCCACACCCTGACCAGCAGGCTGCGCCAGTTCGAGCGGCACGGCATCGTCACCCGCACCACCTACGCGGAGATCCCGCCCCGCGTCGAATACGAACTCACCCCTCTCGGCGAGGGGCTGCGCGACGTCCTGGAGGCCATGGGGGCCTGGGCCATGGCGGTGCCGGATCACGAAGCCGACGTCACCGTCTGACATACGCCCCGCCGGGGGCGTGGGTCCGAACTCACCACGTCTCAGGCCGCGAGGCCGATCCGACCAGCCGTACTCCGCCAGCAGCGCACAAAATCCGGAGGAATCGCGTTCATCTAACGAACGTCTGACGAACGCGAACGGAAACCCGTCGGAACACGCCGCCGTACCCCGCCAAACCCTTCATCTGGCCGTTCATTTTCCGCTAGCGTTCAGCTACCTCTCACGGCACGTTTGATGAACGGAGGGCGCTCTTCGATGGCGCTCATCGGCCTGGTCCGGGTCAGCACTGACAAGCAGAACACCCAGCGGCAGCACGACGCCCTCGATCCCATCTGCTGGAAGGTCTTCGAGGAGAAGATCAGCGGCAAGCTCGCCACCGACGACCGGCCCGACCTGTTGAACGCGCTGTCCTACATCCGCGACGGCGACCTGCTGACCGTCCAAGAGGTCGACCGCCTCGGCCGTAACCTCCTGGAAGGCCTGATCGTCCTCAACGACCTGTTCCAGCGCGGCATCGGCGTCAAGGTACTGGAGGGCATCGCCGCCGGCGAGCACACCGAACGCTCCTTCATCCTCGACCTGGCCCTCGCCCTGGCCGAGGACCGCCGCCGCGACATCGTCCGCAAGACCAAGAACGGCCTGGAGACCGCCCGCAAGCAAGGCAAGGTCGGCGGCCGCCGGCCCGTCGTCGACGACGACAAACGCGCCGCGATCCTGGCCCGCCGCCGGCGCGGGGAATCCATCCGCACCATCGCCGCCGGGGTGAAGGTCTCCGTCGGCGTCGTCCACAAGACCCTCAAGCCCGCCGAGGGCAACCCCACCGACCAGCCCGGCCTCATCGACTGACCCCGGCCCCCAGCCACCCGCATCGAAACGGCCAGTCATGACGAGACGAGCCCGCCGGGCTCCTTAACGTGACTGGCCGTTTGGTTGCTGCTCAAGCCCCGCGTCCAGCCGGTCATCCACATCTGTTGAACTCATGGGTTCAAGTTAATGGTCTCATGAGTCCATGTTCAACCCTGGAGTCCATTGAGTTGAACCCGCGGGTACAATCAGGGTCATGGCGACGACACGCGGAGGCGGCGACCGGCGGCAGGCGATCCTCGAGGGCGCCTTCACCGTGTTCGCCCGCCGCGGCTACGCCCAGGCGTGCGTCAAGGAGGTGGCCGCCGAGGCCGGCGTGGCCAAGCCCACCGTCTACAACCACCTCAACGACAAGGCGACCCTGTTCCGGCACGCGATGCAGGCCGCGGCGCAGACCGCCCTGGACGAGCGGCTCGCCGCCCTCGACCCGCTCAAAGACCCCGGCGGCGACCTGCCCGCCACCCTCCGGGACGTCGCGCAGCGGCTCCTGCGGCTGCACACCGACGACCGCGCCTGCGCGCTGCGGCGCCTGCTCTACTCGGAGATCACCCACGTCCCCGACATCCTGGAGATCGTCACCGAGAGCGGCCCGCACCGCCTCACCCAGGCGCTCGCCGACCGGTTCGCCCGCCTCGCCCTCGCCGGCCGGCTCCGCGTCACCGACCCCGACCTGGCCGCCGAGCAGTTCCTCGCCCTGCTCACCGGCCCGCTGGAGGCCCGCACCCGGATGGGCACCCGCCCGATCGGCGACACCGCGCTCGACGACCTGGCCCGCACCGCCGTCGAGGCCTTCCTGTACCTCTCCGGCCCCGCCGGGTGACCGCCCCGCCCGGCGGCGCGGGGCGGGTCACAGGAGGGTGAGCTGCTGCGGGCGCCGGGGCGGCGCGGCGGAGGCGGGACGGTGCCCGGCGCGGCGGCCGATGCCGTACTCGGCGGCCAGGCCGCGGACGCGGCGGGCGATCGCCTCCTGGTAGTCGCGGGGGGCGTAGGCGCCGCCGCGGTACAGGCGCGCGTAGGGGGCGACCAGGTCGGGCCGGTGCTCGCGCAGCCACCCCAGGAACCAATCGCGGGCGCCGGGCCGCAGGTGCAGCGTGATCGCCGACACCGAGGTGGCGCCCGCGTCGGCGATCTGCCGGACCGCGGCCGCCAGCTGGGCGGGGGAGTCCGACAGGTAGGGCAGCACCGGGCCCATCAGGACCGAGCAGTCGATCCCGGCGTCGTTGAGCGCCGCGCAGGCCTCCAGGCGGCGCCGCGGCGGCGGGGTGCCCGGCTCGGTCAGCCGCCACAGGTCGGGGTCGACCGTGCCGACCGACACCGCCGTGCCGACCCGGGTGCGGGCGGCGGCCTCCTGCAGCAGCGGCAGGTCGCGCAGGATGAGCGTGCCCTTGGTCAGGATCGAGAAGGGGTTGGCGGCGTCGGAGAGGGCGGCCAGGATGCCCGGCATGAGCCGGTAGCGGCCCTCCGCGCGCTGGTAGCAGTCGACGTTGGTGCCCATCGCGATGGGCTCGCCCCGCCACCGCGGCGCGGCCAGCTCGGCGCGGACGCGTTCGGCGGCGTTGACCTTCACCACGATCCGCGAGTCGAAGTCCGCACCCGCGTCCATGTCGAGATACTCGTGAGATTTGCGGGCGAAACAGTAAAGGCAGGCATGGGAGCAGCCCCGGTAGGGGTTGACCGTCCAGCGGAACGGGACGCGGGAGGCCTCCGGGACCTTGTTGATGACGGTGCGGGCCCGGACCTCGTAGAAGGTCATGCCGCGAAAGCCCGGGGTGTCGATCGTCCGCGCGACGGCCCGCCGCTCGATCAGCGGCTGCTGCCGCGGGGCTCCGGCGGCGGTGGCGTCGTCCAGCCGCAGATGGTCCCAGCGCACTCCGCCCCCTCCGAGCCGTATTCGAACACGTGAACGATCAGCGCGTCCGGCCAGTATGGAACGGGTGTTCGAAGATCGCAAGGTGAAGGGCGGGTGAAACGGGACGGTGGGGTAGGACACGGACATCGTGGTTCCGGCCCGAGCATCGCAACGGGTGCGTAACAATGGGCCGCTATGGCATGGCGAACCAAGATCCGGGCAGTGGCGGCGGCGACGGCCGCGGGGGTGTCGGCGCTCACGCTCGCCGCCTGCGGCATCCCCGCCTTCGGCGACCGCGAGGGCGGCGGGCGCGGCGCGGTCCCCCCGCCCGGCGCGGCGGCCGAGTGCCCCCGCGTCGCCGCGCCCGGCGACTCCGCGCACCGGCAGCTGCGCGGCATGTGGATCGCCACCGTCGGCGGCATCGACTGGCCCAAGGACGCCGGCGGCTCCGCCGCCGCGCAGAAGAAGCAGTTCACCGAGCTCCTCGACACCGCCGCCGCGATGAACATGAACGCGGTGTTCGTCCAGATCCGCCCGAACTCCGACGCCTTCTACGACTCCCCCTACGAGCCGTGGTCGCAGTGGATCACCGGCACCCAGGGCAAGGACCCCGGCTACGACGTCCTGGCGTTCATGCTCAAGGAGGCCCACGCCCGCAACCTGGAGTTCCACGCCTGGTTCAACCCCTACCGGGTGTCGCGGCAGGACGACGTCGGCAAGCTGCACCCCAAGAGCCCCGCCCGGCAGCACCCCGACTGGGTCCGCAAGTACGGGACCGGGCTGTGGTACGACCCCGGCCTGCCGCAGGTCCGCGACCTGGCCGCCAAGGCCGTCATGGACGTCGTCACCAAGTACGACATCGACGCCGTCCACTTCGACGACTACTTCTACCCCTACCCCGAGGGCGGCGACTTCCCCGACGACGCCTCCTACAAGGCCTACGGCAAGGGCCAGAAGCGCGCCGACTGGCGCCGCCGCAACGTCGACACCCTCGTGGAGTCCCTGTCCCGCAAGATCCACGACGCCAAGCCCTGGGTGCGGTTCGGCATCAGCCCCTTCGGCGTCTGGCGCAACAAGAGCAGCGACCCCGCCGGATCCCCCACCCGCGCCCTGCAGAGCTACGACGACATCTACGCCGACACCCGCAAATGGATCAAGAAGGGGTGGATCGACTACATCACCCCGCAGCTGTACTGGCCGATCGGCGACCCCCGCGCCGACTACGCCGACCTCGTCGCCTGGTGGGCCGCGCAGGTCAAGGGCACCGGCGTGCAGCTGACCATCGGGCAGGCCGCCTACCGCGTCGGCGCCGACAGCGCCTGGAAGAACCCCGCCGAACTGTCGCGCCACCTCACCCTGAACGCCAAGTACCCGCAGGTCCGCGGCGACGTGTTCTTCAGCGCCTCCGACATCGCCGCCAACCGCCGCGGGTTCGCCGCCCGGCTCCGCGACGACCACTACGCCCGCCCCGCCATCCCGCCCCCCGCCCCGGCCGGCACCTCGGCCGGCGGCAGCGGCGGCAAGACCGGCGCGGACGGCGGCACCGGCACCGCGGCCGCGCCGCCGGCCGTCCGCGGCACCGCCGCCGCCCCCGGCGGCAAGGGCGTCCGCGTCACCTGGCAGCCCGCCGAGGGCGCCGCCTCCTACGCCGTCTACCGGGTCGAGGGCACCCGCCCCGGCTGCGCCCCCGTCGACCCCCGCACCCTCATCGCCGCCGTCCGCGGCGGCGGCATCATCGACCCGACCGCCGAGCCCGGCCGCGCCTACACCTACTACGTCACCGCGCTGGACCGCCTCCACCGCGAGAGCGCCCCCGGCCGCGGCGCAACGGCCACCGCCGCGAAGGGATAATGATCATGATCTCTGGGGAGGAACCAGTCACCTGACCACCCCCCGGAGGTTTGAAGCATGGCGCTGTCGATGGAGGAGCAGCGGATCCTCACCCAGATCGAGGTCCGCCTGAGCGAGGACGACCCGCGGCTGGCCCAGCGCCTGTCCCGCCACGGCACCCCCCGCGGCCGGCGGACCCGCACCATCGTCCTCGCCGCCGCCGCCGTCATCATCGTCCTGGCCGCGGTCGGCGCCGGCATCGCCGCCGCCGTCCTGTAACACCCGCCCAGCCCCAGCCCGCGCGCACGCGAACGCCGAGACCCCGGCGAGATCCGATCTCACCGGGGCCTCGGCGTTCAAGCCGGTGTGGAGGTCGCCTCACGGCGAAAGGCACAACGAAGCTCCAGCCCGGACCGCATGGGACCGGCGGTATTCCCCGAAGGCATCAGGTAGAGCCCGGGGGACACATGCCACACCGACCCCTCCACTGTAACGGCTCCCTGCCCGTGCCTCCGCCACCGCCACCCCCGCGCGGCGTCCACCTCACCCCGCAGTGAGGGTTGTCTACGCCCGTGCACCGCCCCGCGCGCGGGCGCGTCCTGACTATGACCGCACACCGCGCAAGGCGCACCGAACCGGGGGACACCACCATGACCACCACGGGGACGACACGGCCCGCAGCCGCCGCACCGCCCGGCACCCCGCCCGCCCGCGACCAGGAGACCGACCCCACCGCCGGGGGCCGCGCGGCGGCCGCCTGGGACCTGCCCGCCCAGCCCCGCGCCGCCGCCCGCGCCCGCGACCTCACCGCCCGCGCCCTGCGCGGCTGGCACGTCACCGACCCCGACGACACCGCCGACATCGTCCTCATGGTCGACGAACTCGTCACCAACGCCGTCGTGCACGGCACCGGCCCCGTCCACCTCGCCCTGCGCCTGGACGGCGACCCGCACGGCGGCCCGAACAGCCGCCCGGGCGGTGGACCGGGCGGCGCCCTGCTCACCGCCGAGGTCAGCGACGCCGACCCCGCCGCACCCACCGCCCCCGGCGCACCGCCCCGCGTCCTGGACTGGGCCGAGGCCGGCCGTGGACTGCTCCTGGTCGCCGCCCTCGCCACCGACCACGGCGCCCGGCCCCACCCGCCCGGCAAGACCGTCTGGTTCACCCGCCGCACCGCCCCCGCCCACCCCGTCACCCGCGAAGACACCGCCGCGCCCTGACCCGGCCGCGCCTGAGCCACCCGTCCTCACCCGCCCGTCCTTGCCGCGCCCCCGGACCGCGCCCACCGGGCACACGAACCGGGTACGGGGGCGGCGCCGCCGGGCCGGGGGGCGGTTCAGGCCTGGAGGGGGCAGCGGTCGATGACCCATGCCTCCTCCTCACCGCCCGCCGGCGGAGGCGGCGGCTCGTCGGTGAGGCGGTCCAGATGCCACTCGACGTGCGCCAGCGGCCCGCGCCAGCCCGCCAGCAGATCCGCCAGCGGGCGCGGCGGCCCCGGCGGCCCGTACGGGCGCGGATCGGGCAGCTCGCCCACCCACAGCGCGTCGTCGCAGCCCGCCGCCCAGTGCCCCACCGACGCCAGCACCTCCTCCAGGTCGCGCACCAGCTCGCCCAGCGACCGCGGCGCCATCGCGTCCTGGATCACCCGCTCCCGCGCCTCGTAGGGCAGGTCCCGGCCGAACACCGGCGGGAAGTCGGGGCGGCGGCCCGCAAGGACCGGCTCCTCGCCCGTCGCCGCCGACCGGATCGCCGCCGCCTGCCACCGGCTCCACTCCGCCAGATGCCCCAGCGCCGCGCGCAGCGCCGCCGCGCCCGCACCCGGGCCCGCGCGGGCCCCCGGACCCGACCCGCCCGCCGGCCCGCCCGCCGACCCGCGGACGGGGCCGTGCGCCTCGGCCGCCGCGTCCCGCAGCCGCGACCGCACATGCTCCAGCCGGTCCAGCGTCCACGCCCGCGCACGCGCCGGGTCGGCCGGCCCGCGCGGCCCCGCGCCCGCCGCCTCCGCCGGGCGCGGCACCGGCACCCGCAGCGCCGCCAGCAGCCCGTCCAGGTCGCGGACCTGCGCGCCCCGCCCCGACAGGAACGCCGCGCCGATCCGGTCGAGCCGGAACATGCGCGGCCCGTCCCGCATCCGGCACCACCCCACCAGGTACTCCCCGTAGGGGGCGATGACCAGGCCGTGCGCCTCTACGTCCCGGAAACTGCGCGCCCCCGACCGGCCGGTGTAGGCCAGCCGCACCACCCGGCGGGTGCGGACCGCCTCGGTCAGCGTGCCCCGCACCGGGCCCGTCAGCGACCCCGCCTCGCCCAGCGGCGCCGGGTCCGGCTCCGCCGGCAGCGCGTAGCCGCGGCCCCTGCCCGCCCGCACCGGCAGGCCGCCGTGCGCCAGCAGCTCCAGATCGCGGCGGACGGTCCGCTCGCTCACCTCCAGCCGCGCCGCCAGGACCGCCGGGTCCAGCGGCTCGGGCGAGGCCGCCCGCAGCTCCGCGACGAGCGCCAGCAGCCGGTCAACGCGATCCACGCCCCCATCGTGACCCGCGGCACCGACAATCCACCGCCCCGCGGGGACCCAAAACCCTTACCCCGTTCTTCGGTGGACTTCGTCCTCGCCGACGAGATCAACCGCGCCCCCGCCAAGGTCCAGTCCGCCCTCCTGGAGGTCATGGCCGAACGCCAGGTCTCCCTCGGCGGCCGCACCTACCCCCTCCCCAAGCCCTTCACCGTCCTCGCCGCCCGCGGGCCGAACGTGCCCGGTATCGGGATGGCCGTGTGCGCCTGCCCGGTCCTGGCAGACCCAGGCACGGCAGCCCTGGATCGCGCGGGGCTCTGGGTGCTTGGGCCCGCTGGACCGGGCCCCCGGCCGAACGGGGTCGCAGGCCGAACCGGGCCGCGGGCCCCCGGGCCGGGTGGCTACAGCTCGGCCGCCAGGCCCGCGAAGTCGGCCGCCGTCAGCGACAGCGCGCTGCCGATCGCCTGCGTCGCCTCCGCGCTGCCCAGATGCCGCGTCGCGGCCCGGTCCAGGTAGGCCTCCACCAGCCGGGCGCCGGTCAGCCGCCCGCGCGGCCGCAGCGACCCCGCCTCGCGGTTCACCACCGCCCACGCGTCCGCGCCCAGCCGCAGGCTGCGCTCCTCGGCCAGCAGCCCCACCAGCGCCGCCCGCGCGGACGGCGCCGACAGGTCCGGCAGCCGCACCGCCCGCAGGTCCGCGGTCAGCTCCGGCGACGCCGCCGACAGCTCCCCGACCCGGTCCGGCTCGCACGTGCCCAGCAGCGCGGTGTCGTTGACGCCCTCCAGCCGCGTCCGGTACAGCACGGACGCGTACGCCGCGCCGTCGGCCTCGTCCAGGATCAGGCCGTCCAGGCCGTCCAGCAGCAGCACGTGGCCCGCGTGGTCCTCCAGCGCGGCGCGCAGCCCGTCGGGGCCGTGCTCGCGCAGGTCCTCGGCGTGCACGGAGTGGACCTCGCCGCTGGAGGCCTCCACCTCCGCCAGCGCGCGCGCCGCCATCCGCGCCAGCCGCCGCTGCCCGCTGGAGGGCGCGCCGATCAGCAGCAGCGCCGGCGCCGACGCGCTCGACACCTCCTGCCCGCGCAGCCGCCGCGCCCACTTGCCGCGCCGCCGCACCTCGGTGACGACGCGCTCGATGTCGTCGGCGCCGCACAGGAACCGGATGCCGTACGCCTCGGCGACCCGCGGGTCGGGTCCGGGGTCCGGTGCGGCCGGCGGCGGGGGCGGCGGCTCGGGCGGCGGCGGCAGGTCCGCGGGCCGCGCCGGCTCGGCCACCGGACCCGGCGGTGGAGCCGGCTGCGGGACGGGCGGCTGCGGGACGGGCGGCTGCGGGACGGGCGGCGGGGCCGCGGGCGGTGCGGCGGCGCCGGGCCACGCCGGGCCCGGGTCGAGCTGGGTCTTGAACGCGTCGGTGTCCAGCTGCGTGCGCTGCGGCTCCGACGGCCACACCGGGTCGGGCGCCGGCGGCGGGTACTGCACCTGCGCGGGCGGCCGGCCGGCCGCCGCGTCCCCCGCCGCGTCGGCGGTCGTCGGCTCCGCGGCCCGCGGCGGCGGCACCGGGTCCGGTGCCCGCTCCGGTGCGGGGACCGGTTCGGGCGGGGAGGGCGCGGGAGGAGGGGGAGGCGGCGCGATCCGCGGCGGCGGCGCGTCCGCCGCGAACGGATCGGCCGGCGGCGGCACCGGCGCGGCCGACGCCTCCGGTACGCCGGGCGGTCCGGGAGCGGGCGGCTCGGGGGCGGCCGGGGGAGGGGCGGGCGCCACCGCGGGCGGCGGGCCCGGCGCGTCCTGCGCCGGCTCGGGCACCGGCGCGACCGGCTGGTCGCCGCCAGACCCGGCGCGCTCGGCGGCCATGTGGGCGCGGGCCGCCTTGATGATGTCCCACGCCGACAGCTCGTCGGTGGACGGCGGGGTGTGCATCGCCGGGGACGTCAGCTCCGCCGCGACCGCCTGCGGCACCGCGAACCCCGTCGCCGGCGGCGCGACCTGCGCCAGCCGGCACCACGTCAGCCCGAGGGCGTAGGTGGTGGCCAGCAGCGCGGCGAGCGCGTCGGCGTCGTCGCCGCGCAGCGCCTCGGGCAGCCGCCCCTCGCGCGGCCACAGCTCCCGCAGCGGGCTGGCCGGATCCGACAGCACGGTCTGCAGCGTGCGGACGCTGTCGGGGTCCAGCCACCGCTGCAGCGCCGCCAGCGCGCCCGGCGCCGCCTGCAGGTCGGCGGCCAGCACCGCGATCCCGGCGCGGCGGACCTCGTCGTGGCCGCGGCCCGGCGCCGACGGGCGCGTCCCGGTCAGCCCCGCGACGATCTGCTGCAGGTCGTACAGGGCCAGCCGCAGGTACTCCCCGGGCGCGGTGTCGCGCAGCATCGGGGTGGCGTACTCGGCGGGGCAGCGGCGGCGCCACTCCTGCAGGACGGCGTCGGGCCCGTACCGGACGGTCGCCATGTCCTGCCCGACCATCCGCAGCGACGCCGCCGTCACCGCGGCCAGCGCGTCGGCGCCCGGCCGGAACCGGGGGTCGGCCTGCAGGCCCGCGGCGACCTCGTACATCACGCGGGCGACATGGGCGGCGCCGCCGCCGTCGCCGGCGCCGAGCCGGTGGATGTAGTAGCCGGCCAGCGTGGCGAAGTCGGGCGGCATCATCCAGTGCAGCCGGTCGGCGGAGGTGGTCAGGAACGGGATGAACGACTCGATCAGCGGGTGCTCGGTCAGCGCGACCGGTGACCCGGCGCACCACAGCAGCGCCCCCCACGCGGCGGCGACCGTGCTGGGGGTGCCCGGCTGGAACATCGGGTCGCGGTGGGCGAACTGCTGCGGGTTCACCGCCAGCGCGGTGGTGAGCGCCTGGGAGATCCGCGCCACCACGGCGGTGTCGGGCACCGGCCCGAGGAACCCCGTCGAGGCCACCCGTCCCGCCGACAGGTCGGGGCCGGTGGGGAACAGCTGCGGCGGGACCGGCGGGGTCCCGGCGCCCTGCGGCGCGGGCACCGCGACGCGGCGGTCCTCGAACGCCGCCGGCGGCGGGCAGGGGTGCCAGCTGCCGTCCAGGCCGCACCGGTACCAGCGGCCCCACGCCCCGTACAGCCACCACTCGCCGGCGCCCCACAGCATCCGCGCGGCGACCTGGGCCGCGCGGTCGGCGGGCTGGGCGGTCTGCCACCACGGCGAGGCCACCAGCTCGCGCACGTTGCCCTCGACCGAGGCGAACAGGTCGCCGCTCGGGCCGCCTCCGGTTCCGCCGGGCCCCGCCCCGGCCGCCTGCCAGCTCATCCGGCGAATAGTAGTCGCCCGGTGCGGGCCGTCCGGCATCGCCCGAATTACGGGCCGGTATCCTCCCCTCGGCATGTAAGGACTGTTCTGGCAGGATGCTGCTTAGCCGCCGCGCGGGCGTGCGGGCGCGTCCGGGCGGGCGCGGCGCGCGGGGGCGGATTCGGGCGGATTCGGGCAACGCGGCGGAGAGGCGGCGGGCATGGCGGCGGGGACGGCGGGGACCGGCGGCGCGGCGCGGACCCGGGCGGCCGGGCTCGGGCTGGCGCTGCTGTCCTCGGTGTGCTTCGGCGCGTCCGGGCCGTTCGGCAAGGCCCTCATCGAGGCCGGGCTCGGCCCGCTGCAGGCGGTGTGGCTGCGGATCGCGGCCGCCGCGCTGGTGCTGGTCCCGCTCGCCGTCCTGCTGCGCCGCGCCGCGCTGCGGAACCTGCGCCCGCACCTGCGCGTCCTGGTCCTGTACGGGCTGACCGGCGTCGCCGGGTGCCAGGCCTGCTACTTCGTGGCGGCGTCGCGGCTGCCGGTCGGCGTGGCGATCCTGCTGGAGTTCAGCGGCCCCCTCATCGTGCTGGGGTGGCTGCGGCTGGTGCGCCGCGTCCCGGTGCACCGCACGGCCGCCGTCGGCGTCGCGGTCGCGATGGCCGGCCTCGCCCTGGTCGTGCAGGTGTGGACGGGCCTGTCGCTGGACCCCGTCGGGCTCGCCGCCGGGCTCGGCGCCGCCGCCTGCCAGGCCTGCTACTTCCTCATCGTCGACCGGCTCACCGGGAGCGTGGACCCCCTGGTCATCACCTCCGCCGGCAGCGTCGTCGCCGCGGCCGCGCTCGGCGTCCTCGCCGCGCCGTGGGCGCTGCCGTGGGACGTGCTGGCCGCGCCGGTGCCCGTCGCCGGGCACACCGCGCCCGGCTGGACCCTGGTCGCCTGGATCGCGCTGGTCAGCACCGTGCTGGCCTACCTGACCGGCGTCGCCGGGCTGCAGCGGCTGTCGGCCCAGGTCGGCGCCGCGATCTGCTACACCGAGGCCGTGGCCGCCGCGCTCATCGCCTGGGCCGTGCTCGGCGAGCGCCTCACCGGGCCGCAGCTGGCCGGCGGCGCGATCGTGCTGACCGGCGCCTACCTCGCCCAGCGCGCCGCGCCCGCCCGCCCCGGCGGCCCGCCCCCGCCGGCAGGGGCCGGCCGCCCCGGCCGCGCCCTCGGCGAGCCCGTCCTGGACGGCTGACCCCCGGCAGCGCCGAGACCCGCGCCGAGGGCCCGTGCCGAGGCCTCCGGGTCAAGGGCCCCGGGTCAGGGGTTCTCGGCGCGGAACCGGCGGACGCCCAGCGCCACCGACACCGCCAGCAGCGCCGCCGCGACCAGCGTCCCCTGCGCGACCGCCGCACTGGCGTAGTCGCCGAGGAACGCCGCGCGGGCCGCGTCCACCACGTACCGGAAGGGGGTGAACCGCGACACCGCGTCCAGCCAGCCCGGCGCCAGGCCCATCGGCAGCAGGATCCCCGACAGCAGCATCAGCGGCAGCGTCACCGACGACAGCAGCGGCGCGAACGCGTCCTCCGAGCGGGTCCGCATCGCCAGCACGTACGACAGGGACGCGACGCTGACGGCGAGCGCCACCGCGAACGCCAGCCCCGCGGCGATCCCGCCGGCCGGGGCGCGCAGCCCCAGCGCCAGCCCCGCCGCGACCAGCAGCACCCCCTGCACCGCGATGACGGCGGTGTCGCGCAGGACGCGGCCCAGCAGCAGCGCGGTGCGGCTGACCGGGGTGACCCGCAGCCGCTCCACCACCCCCGACCGCATCTCCGCCAGCAGCCCGAACCCGACGAACCCGGCGCCGAACAGCGCGAGCTGGATCAAGATCCCGGGCACGAACACCTGCCAGGCGTCGCCGCCGCCGAACCCGCGCACGTCCGCCAGGTCCGACAGCAGCGGCCCGAACAGCACCAGGTACAGCAGCGGCTGCACCGCGCCGAACACCACCGCGACCTTGCTGCGCAGCGTCTGCCGCAGGTACCGCAGGAAGATCAGCCGGGTGTCGGACACGACCCGCGCCAGTGCCGTGCCCGGACCGGCCGCCGGCGGCGCCGCCGGCGGCCAGGGTGCGGCCGGCCGGTGCGTGGACGGCGGGGACGGCGGGGACGGTTCGGGCGATGGAAGCGGCATGGCAGGACTCCTTGCTGGTGCGGGGGAGGGGGAACGGGGTCAGGCGGCGTCGCGCAGGGCGCGGCCGGTGGCGGCGCGGAACACGTCGTCGAGGGTGGGGCGGGCCAGGCTCAGCGACGCCAGCTCGACCCCGGCGCCGTCCAGCGCGCGGATCAGCGGCATCAGCGCCTTCTCGCCGTCCTCGACGGTGAGGCGCACCCGGCCGCCGGCGACGGTGGCCTCGCGGACGCCCGGGTGGTCCGCCAGCGCCGCGCGGGCGGGTTCGCAGCCGGCCGCGGCGGCGGGCTCCAGGGTGACGACGTCGCCGGCGACGCGGCGCTTGAGGTCGGCGGGCGGGCCCTCGGCGACGATGCGGCCCCGGTCGATGATCAGGATCCGGTCGCACAGCGCGTCGGCCTCGTCCAGGTAGTGGGTGCTCAGGAACACCGCGGTGCCCTCGCCGTCGCGCATGGCGCGGATGTGGTCCCACAGGTCGCCGCGGCTCTTGGGGTCCAGGCCGGTGGTGGGCTCGTCCAGGAACAGCAGCGGCGGGCGGTGCACCAGCCCCAGGGCGATGTCCAGGCGGCGGCGCTGCCCGCCCGACAGCGACCCCGCCGGCCGGGCCCGCAGGTCCGCCAGGTCCAGGCGGGCGCACAGCGCGGCGATCCGCGCGGCGCGGTCGGGGACGCCGTACAGGCGGGCCTGCAGGTCCAGTTCCTCGGCGGCGGGGACGGCGGGGTCGGTGCCGCCGCCCTGCGCGACGTAGCCGATGCGGCGGCGCACGCCCGCCGGGTCGCCGCGCAGGTCGCGGCCGGCGACGGTCGCGGTCCCGGCGGTCGGCGCCAGCAGCGTCGCCAGCATCCGCAGCGTGGTGGTCTTCCCGGCGCCGTTGGGGCCGAGGAACCCGACGATCTCGCCGGGCGCGACCGACAGGTCCACGCCGCGGACGGCCTCGACGGTCCCGTGCCCGCCGGTGAAGGTGCGGGCGAGCCCGCGCGCCTCGATCACGATGTGCTCCTCCTCGGTGACAACCCCGGTAGCGTAACCCCAATTTTGCAGTGACACCAAATTTTCAGTGACTCCAGTGCGGGTATGTTCATGGCATGGCTGAGGAGCTCGGCGGGCCCGAACCGGGGCTGCGGGAACGCAAGAAGCGCCAGACGCGGCGCCGCATCTCCGACATCGCCACCGGCCTGTTCCTGACGCGCGGCTTCGACGAGGTCACCATCGCCGACGTCGCCCGCGCCGCCGACGTGTCGGTCAACACCGTCTTCAACTACTTCCGCACCAAAGAGGACCTGTTCTTCGACCGGCAGGACGAGGCCGTCGAGTCCGCCGCGCGCGACTTCCTCGCCCGCCGGCCCGGCGAGAGCGCCGCCGCGCTGTTCCGCCGCCGGTTCTTCGAGGACCTGGACGCCCGCGGCCACCGCACCGGCCTCAACGACGGCTCCCAGGACTGGGTCCGCACCGTCCGCGCCAGCCCCGCCCTCAGGGCCCGCCAGCGCGAGATCGGCCGCCGCGCCAAGGACCGCCTCGCCGCGCGCATCGCCGAGGACACCGGCGCCGGCCCGGGCGACATCGCCCCCCGCGCCGCCGCCGCGATGATCTTCGCCGTGCAGACCGTCCTGGTCGAGGAGATCGCCGACCGCAGGAGCGCGGGGGAGACCCTGGAGGAGATGCGCGACGACGTCTACGCCGCCGCCGCCCGCGCCTTCGACCTCCTCGAACACGGCCTCGGCGGGTACGCCGCCGCGCCGCCCGACCCCGGCGGCGCGCCCGCGGACGGCACCGGGGGCGGCACCGGGGACGGCACCGGCCGCGGGGAGCCCGCCGCCGGAAAATGAGTGCCGGGGCACTCGAGATCGTTCCTAGACTCCATGGTTGCGGAGGCCGATGACCATGGACACCCCCACACTCCTCGCCCACCTGCGCCGCCACGGCGCGCCCCTCACCCTGCCCCCGGGAGCACCCCTGCGCTGGGACGACGCGCAACTGCACCGCGCCGCCCACGCCCGCGACGCCGAACGCTACGCGCTGCTCGCCCTGGTGCCCGGTGCGGCGCCCTGGCAGCGCGCCCGCGTGCTGCTGCAGGTCCTCGCCGCCTCCCAGGCCGGCCTCGGCGACGGCGCCCGCGCCGTGCAGGCCCGCGCCGCCCGGGTGCTGTCCCTCGGACTGCCGCCCGCGCACGTCGTCACCGTCCTGCTCGCGCTGCGGCGGCTGCGCGCCAACCACAAGCACACCACCCGCGCCGCGCTCCGGTTCGTCCTGGAGCACCCCGGCGCCGACGCGCTCATCGCCGCGCGCCGCGCCGCGCTGCGTGACTGCTTCGAGCACGCCCTCGGCGCCGCCGCCGCCCGCGGCTGCGCCCGCCGCATCGCCGCCGGCGACACCGGCTCGGACTACCTGCGGCGGCGCCTGCTGCGGTTCCTCACCGACCCCGCCGCCGCGCCCGCCCGCGTCCAGGCCCTCTACCGGCCCGGCGACCCCGCCGCGCCGCCGCCGGACATGCCGGGGGAGCCGGCGCTGCCCCTCGACCGCCCCCTGGACCGGCCCGGCGCGCTCCCGCGCTTCGCCGGGACCGTCGCGCTGGTGCTGGACGCCCCGGCGCCCGGCCGCGCCCGCCCCGAGGAGGCCGCGCTGCGGGCGGCCCTGGCGCGGGTCTGCGACCGGCTGGAGGTCATCGAGACCGGCGCCGGCGGCCCGGCCGCCGCCGTCACGGCCGCGCTCGCCGCCGGCCCCGACCTGGTCGCCGTCCTCACCCGCGGCCCCGGCGGCCCCCACGCCGCGACCGCGTTCCCCGCGGCGGCCCCCGTGGTGTTCTGCCGCGCCCCGGCCCCGCACGGGCCCCGCCGCGACGACCTCGCCGGGCCGCTGCCGTGGCTGCTCGGGCACTGCGCCGCCGGCGCCCCCTGGCTGCACGCCGCCCTGCACGCCCGCCTGGACGACCTGGAACGCCGCGCCGACGCCCTCACCGCCCGCCTCGCCGCCTGACCGCCCCGCCCGGCGGCGTGCGTCAGGCCGGCGCGGCGCCCGGCGCCTGCGCCGCCCCGTCCAGGAACGGCGCCAGGGCCGACCTCACCCGCTCCGGCATCTCCCGCTTGCCCTTGGACGCCGGGTCGATGAACACGTGCCGCACCTCCCCGTCGGCGATGAGCCGCCCGCCCGCCCGGAACACCGGACGCACCACCATGCTGGTCGTCCCCAGGCGCGCCACCGGCATCGACACCTCCAGCAGCTCGTCGAACCGGGCGCCCTCCCGGAACCGGACCCGCGCCTCGGCCACCACCAGGTCGTAGCCCTCGCCCACCATCTCCCCGTAGTCGCCGATCAGCGCCCGCCACATCTCCGTCAGCGCCACGTCGTAGTAGAAGAGGTAGTGGCCGTTGAACACCACGCCCTGCTGATCGCACTCGCTGTACCGCACCCGCAGCCGATGCGTGAACACCTCACCCATACCGGGCATCCTGCCCCATCACGCCCGCCCCCGCGCCCCCCCGACCTCGACATGCCCGCCACCCGATTTCCATAACGGGTACTTCTGGGAGCTAGAAGAGCCATCTCTTGGACTTATGGCGCGGCGGCGGCCACGCTGGGAGCCGAAGCAGACCCGACCACGAAGGACGACCGTGACCGCGCACGAGAAGGCCATGCGGCCCGAGGACATCACCCGCCTGTTCGTCGAACGCTCCAACGCCGGGGACGCCGCCGGCGTCGCCGCCCTCTACGAGGAGGACGCGGTCATCGCCTACCCGCCCGGCTCGCGGACCACCGGCCGTGACGCGATCCGCCGGCTGTGGGAGAAGGTGCTGGCCGCCCGCCCCCGCTTCGAACCCGAGCAGCCCCTGCCCACCCTGGTCAGCGGCGACCTCGCCCTCACCGCCACCCCGCCCCGCGACGGCGCCGGAGCCCGCGCCCAGGTCGCCCGCCGCCAGCCCGACGGCTCCTGGCTGCGCGTCCTGGACCAGCCCGAGTTCCTCCCGCCCGGCACCACCCCCTAACCCGCGGCCTCCGGCGGCCGGCGCCCGCGGCGGGGGGCGATCTCCGCTCGGGCGGGCGCTCCGCCATGGTCAACGAGACGACCATGGCTGTAGAACGGGGACCCGGCGGCCCCGAACGGCTGGGACGGTAGGAGCTGACCGGCCGGCTCGGCGAGGGCGGACAGGGCGTCGTCTACGCCGGGCGCGGCCCGGACGGCGGGAAGGCGGCCGTCAAGCTGCTGCGCGCCCACGCCGCACGCGACCCGAAGGCGCGCGAGCGGTTCGTGCGCGAGCTCGGCGCGCCGGGCCCGCGCGCCGCACGTCCACCGCCACCCCTACGGCCGGGCCTCCCACGGCCCCGGCCCGCTCGCCCCGCACCCGGCCGGCCGCTGGTCCGGCGTGGCCGGGCGGCGCGGTGCGGAGCTGAAATCCCGGCAAAGATTGGGCCCGGCGCGGTGCGGGACGTCCGCAATGCCCGATCGGATGCCGTTAACGTGCGGGAATGCCGCAGACGCCCGGCCCGCCGCCCGGCGACACGCCGGCCTACGCGCCCGCCGACATCCCGCCCGACGCCCCGCCCGGCCCGCCCGGCGGCCCCGGCGGCCCCGGCGCGGACGGCCGGCCCGGCGGGGAGCGGCCGCAGCGGATGCCGCCCTGGCTGCCCAAGGCGTTCATCCTGGCCGGCGCGACCGTGCTGGCGTTCATGGGCGGGCTGTGGCTGCTGGAGCGGCTGCGGGACCTGCTGGTGCTCCTGCTGATCTCGCTGTTCCTGGCGTTCGCGATCGAGCCCGCGGTGAACTGGCTGGCCCGCCGCGGCTGGCGGCGCGGGCTGGCGACCGCGGCGATGTTCGTGGTCGTCGGAGTGCTGCTCGCCGGGTTCCTCGGCGGCATCGGGTCGCTGCTGGCCACCCAGGCCGCCCACCTGATCGGCGGGTTCCCCGACTACGTCCGCGACGTCATCGGATGGGTGAACTCCACCTTCGGGACCAACCTGTCGCAGCAGACCCTGTTCCAGCGGCTCCCCACCGTCACCGACACCCTGTCGCGCCACATCACCGGCCTCGCCGGGAACGTGTGGGGCATCGGCACCACCGCGTTCGGCGTCATCTTCAACGCCCTCGGCGTGCTGCTGTTCACCTTCTACCTGTCGGCCGAAGGGCCCCAGTTCCGCCGGACGGTCTGCTCCCTGCTCCCGCCGCACCGCCAGCGCGAGGTCCTGCGCGCCTGGGAGATCGCCGTCGACAAGACCGGCGGCTACATCTACTCGCGGGGCCTGCTCGCCCTCATCTCCGGCGTCGCCCACTACGCCGCCATGGCCGGTCTCGGCGTCCCCTACGCCGCGACGCTCGCGCTGTGGGTCGGGGTGGTGTCGCAGTTCATCCCCGCCGTCGGCACCTACCTCGCCGGCGCGGTGCCCGTCCTGATCGCGCTCACCGACTCCCCGGCCACCGCCCTGTGGCTGCTGCTGTTCATCCTCGCCTACCAGCAGCTGGAGAACTACCTGCTCCAGCCGCGCATCACCGCCCGGACCCTGGACATGCACCCCGCCGTCGCGTTCGGGCTCATCCTCGCCGGCGCCGCCGTCGCCGGGCCCGTCGGGGTGCTGCTGGCCATCCCGTTCGGCGCCAGCCTCCAGGCGTTCGCCGGCGCCTACGTGCGCCGCTACGACGTCGAGGAGCACCCCCTGACCGAACCCGACGCCCCCGCCGGGCGCTGGTGGCGGTGGCTGCGCCGCAACTGACCCCGCCCGCGCGGGCGTCCTTTACCCGACCGTGGGGCGGATCGTCGAGCATTGCCGTGGACGGCGCCGCCCGCCCGGTCTACCGTGCCAGAAGGAACCTTGATCATCGGGCAGCTCGGGGGCGGGAGGGAGCCGTCATGTACCGTCCCCGCACGCGCCGCCGCCGGTGGCTCGCCGGGCTCACCGCCGGGACGCTCGCCGCGACCGGCCTCGCCATGGCCGGCCTGCCCGCGGCCGGGCCCGCCGCCATCGGCCCGGCCGCCGCGCAGGCCGCGCCGCCGCACGGCGGCAAGGACCCCGCGCTGCTGCGGATCCTGCGGTCGATGTCCCTGCGGGACAAGGCCGCGCAGCTGTTCGTCCTGCAGGTCCACGGCACCAGCGCCACCACCGGCGACCCCGCCGCCGTCGCCGCCAACCGCCGCCTCTACGGCGTCGACAACGCCGCCCAGGTCGTCGCCCGCTACCACCCCGGCGGGTTCATCTACTACGGCGAGAACGTCACCGGCCCCGCGCAGGTCGCCGCGTTCTCCAACGGCATCCAGCGCGCCGCCCTGGCCCAGCCGCACCGCATCCCCGCCACCATCGCCACCGACCAGGAGGGCGGCATCGTCGCCCGGATCCAGCCGCCCGCCACCCAGTCGCCCGGCGCGATGGCGCTGGCCGCCGGACGCCGCACCGGCGACGCCCGGGCCCTCGCCGCCATCACCGGCCGCGAACTGCGCGCCATCGGCATCAACCAGGACTACGCGCCCGACGCCGACGTCAACACCGACCCCGCCAACCCCGTCATCGGCGTCCGGTCCTTCGGATCCGACCCCGCCCTGGTGTCGGACATGGTCACCGCCCAGATCGGCGGCTACCGGTCCGCGGGCGTCACCGCGACCGCCAAGCACTTCCCCGGCCACGGCGACACCACCACCGACTCCCACACCGGCGTCCCCCGCATCGACCACACCCGCGCCGAATGGGAGCGGCTCGACCTGCCCCCGTTCCGCGCCGCGATCCGGCACGGCGTCGAAGCGATCATGACCGCGCACATCGTCGTGCCGTCGCTGGACCCCTCCGGCGACCCCGCCACCCTGTCGCGGCCCATCCTCACCGGCATCCTGCGCGACCGCCTGCACTACCGCGGCGTCATCGTCACCGACGCCCTCGACATGCAGGGCGTCCGCGACAAGTACGGCGACGAGAACATCCCCGTCCTGGCCCTCAAGGCCGGCGCCGACGTCCTGCTCAAACCGCCGCTGGACGACCACGGCGACGGCGTGTTCCCCCGCCAGCTCGCCGCCGTCGTCGCCGCCGTCGAGAACGGCGAGCTCACCGAACGGCGCATCGACGAGTCCGTCTACCGGATCCTGGACCTCAAACGCCGCCGCGGCCTGTTCCGCGACCCCTACGCCGACGCGTCGAAGGTCGCCGAGCGCGTCGGGACGCCCGCGCACCTGGCCGCCGCGCAGCGCGCCGCCGACCGCACCACCACCCTGGTCCGCGACGACGCCGGCGTCCTGCCGCTGCGCCCCGGCGCCCGCGACGTCCTGGTCACCGGATGGGGCGTGTCCACCACCGCCGCGCTCGGCACCGAACTCGCCCGCCGCGGCGCCACCGCCACCGTCCGCCAGACCGGCATCAGCCCCGGCCCCGCGCAGATCGACCAGGCCGTCGCCGCCGCCCGCGGCAAGGACCTCGTCGTCGCCGTCACCAACCGCGCCTGGGACATCAAGGAAGAAAACGGCCACAACGGCCCCGGGCAGATGAACCTCGTCAAGGCCCTCCTGGCCACCGGCACCCCCGTCGTCGTCATCGCCGTCCGCGACCCCTACGACATCGCCTGGTTCCCCGGCGCCCCCACCTACCTGGCCACCTACTCCTACACCGCCGAGGCGCTGCGCTCGGCCGCCAAGGCGCTGTTCGGGGAGATCGACCCGCGCGGGCGGCTGCCCGTCGCCATCACCGCCCGCGACGACCCCGCGACCGTCCTCTACCCGTTCGGGCACGGCCTCGGCTACTGACCCCCGCATTCACCGCGCGCGGCCGCGAACCGGCCGCGCGGACCGGCCGGAAAGACCGCGGGCCCGGCGCGGGACGGCGGCAGCCGCCCGCACCGGGCCCCAACCTCGCGTTCCAGGCGCGGCTCAGGCGCGCGTCACGCCTGCCGCGCGCCGATCGACTTCATCAGCCCCGGCCAGATGGACTGCGACTCCCGCACCCACGCCGGCCAGTTGTGCCGCCCGTCGCCGTAGATGTGCGCGGTGTAGGGGATCTTCAGCTCGTCCAGCCGCTTCTTGAAGTCCTTGTTGTTCGCGCCGACCGCGATCTCGCTCAGCAGCCCGATGTCCCACGGCGCCACGTCCGGGTCGCCCGGACCCGGCCGGCCGGTCGTCCCCGCCGAGAAGAACAGCTGGGTGCCGCGCAGCTTGTCGGCCAGCGAGTACGGGTCGTGCGCCGCCCAGTTGGCGTCGTCGAGCCACGGGACGCCCCAGATCGCGAACGGGTCCTGCCCGTTGCCGGCGTTGGTGAACATCAGCATCGCCGGCATCCCGATCGAGCGCATCGACAGGATCCCGCTCAGCGACGCCGCGTACTTGAACATCCCCGGATGCCGCGCCGCGTACGCCATCGCGCCCGCGCCGCCCGAGGAGTTCCCGATCGCCGCGCGCAGCGCGCCCGCGTGGTAGTTGCGCTCCATCAGCTGGCGCACCTCGGCGGTGTGGAAGGTCTCCCACTTGGGCGACCCGCCCTTGCCGTAGTTGTACCAGTCGGTGTACGAGCCGTTCTCGCCCTCGGGCATCACCACGATGACGTTGTACTTGGCCGCCCACGCCTCGATGTCGGTGTTCTTGGTCCACGAGGTGTAGTTGTCCTGCCCGCCGTGGAAGGCGTACAGGATCGGCCACGTCGCCGCCGAGTCCCGCGTCCAGGTCTTCGGCAGCAGGATCCGGGTCTTGACCGACTTGCCCAGCGCCGGGGAGTCGATGGTGATGTCGACCTCGCGGGTGCCGACCTTGGTCTCCGCGGTGATGCGGGCGCCGTCGTCGGCCTTGGCCGACGGCCCCGCCAAGGCCAGCGCCCGCGCCTGCGCCGGGACCGTTCCCGCCGTGCCGATCCCGGCGACGAGCACGGCGCCGATGGCGCCGGACGCCAGCGAGCGCCGCCAGCGGACCCGGTGTGACCGACGGCGGACGGAGGGTGTCATCTGCTCACCTCGCGGATCAGGCCCGACCCCCGGCGGCCGCGCGACTCCGGGAGAGTGTCCTCGCCCCCGCCGAAATGATCTACATGTGCGGGTTACAAGAAAAGCGCGCGGCGCTGTGGAGAAGTGAGTCATCCCCGGGGCGGGCGGGCCGTCCCGGGGGAGGCGGGCCGTCGCGCCGCTCCGGTCAGCCGGCCGCTTCGGCCAGCAGCGCCGCCAGCGCCGCCGGCTCCGACAGCATCGGCCAGTGCCCGGTCGCCAGCTCCCGGTACCGCCAGCCGGGCCCGGTCATCGCCGCGAACACCGGATGCCCGTCCTCGCCCAGCCGCCGCACCACCGCCAGCGGGATCGTCGTGGCGATCAGCGTCCGCGGCGTCGCCGGCGGCGGGTCCGGGCGCGCCGCCGGCTGCGTCGCCGTCCCGAACGGCTGCGGCGTGGCGCGCTCGCGCATCTCCGCCAGCCGCGCGGCGCTCAGCCCCGCCAGGTTCACCGGGTCCTCGGCCGGGTCGAACGGCGGCACCGGGATCACCCGGCCGCCGCCCTCCTCGGCGACCGCCCGCTCCAGCTCCGCCCGCTCGGCCGGCTCGTGGAAGTCGATCGCGGCCATCCCGGACGGCATCGGCCCGGTGTCGACGTACACCACGCGCGCGATCCGGCCGGGCATCCGGTCGGCCGCGGCCGTCACCGCCATGTTCGCGCCGCTGTGCGCGACCAGGACGACCCGCTCCAGCCCGCCGTCCTCGACGACCCGCGCGATGTCGGCGACATGGGTGTCGACGTCGATCCCGGACACGTCGCCGCCCGCCCGCTCGGCCTGCCCGGACGGCGTGACCGCGTGCACCTCGTGGCCCGCGGCGCGCAGCACCGCCGCGACCTCGTCCCACGCCCACGCGCCCAGCCAGTACCCGGGGACCAGGACGAACGTCCCCGCCCTCGCCGCCCCGGCCGTCTCAGTCGTCCCGGTCGTCCCGGCCGTCCGGGTCGTCTCGCTCCGGCCGCCGGTGCTCGCTTCGGTGCCCATGTCGCGCCGTCCTCTCCTCTTCGGTACGGCACCACGCTACGGTCGATACCGGACAGGACCCGCCCGGATTAAGTGAGTGACCCGTGCCACATTCGTCCCACCCGACGACCCGCGTCCTGGCGATGCTGGAACTGCTGCAGGCCGGGCACCGCCTCGGCGGCGCCGAACTCGCCCGCCGGCTCGGCGTGGACGAGCGCACCGTCCGCCGCTACGCCGCCCGCCTGGACGACCTCGGCGTCCCCGTCGTCGCCGACCGCGGCCGCTACGGCGGCTACCGGCTCATGCCCGGCTACAAGCTGCCGCCGCTGATGCTCACCGACGACGAGGCCGTCGCCGTCGTCCTGGGCCTGCTCGCCGGACGCCGCACCGGCCTGCCCGGGCCCGCCGCCGAGAGCGCCCTGGCCAAGGTGCAGCGCGTCCTGCCCGCCGCGCTGCGCGACCGGGTCCAGGCCCTGCGCGACACCCTCGGGTTCACCGGCCCCGACCGCACCGCCGGCGGCGGCGCCGGAACCGGCACGGCGCCCGGCACGGCGCCCGGCACGGCTCCCGACACCGGGGCCGTGCTGACCCTGGCCTCCGCCGCCCGCGAGCGCCGCCGCGTCCGGCTGCGGTACCGGTCCTGGCGCGGCGAGGAGACCGAACGGGACCTGGACCCCCACGGGCTGGTGCTGCACTCCGGGCGCTGGTACGTCACCGGCCACGACCACCGCAGCGGCGAGACCCGCACGTTCCGCGTCGACCGGATCGCCTCCGCCGAACCCGGCACCGAGCGGTTCGAGGCGCCCGGCGACGCCGACCCCGTCCGCGACGTCCTGCGGTCACTGGCCCGCGTCCCCTACGCCCACGAGGTCGAGGTCGTCCTGCAGACCACCCTCGACGAGGCCCGCCGCCGCGTCCCCGCCGCGGTCGCGACCCTGGCCGACAATACCGGCGCAGACGGCGGGGGAGTGCTGATGACCACCCGCGCCGAACGGCTCGACGGCATGGCCCGGATGCTGGCCGGGCTCGGGTTCCCCTTCATCGTCCGCCGCCCCGCCGAACTGCGCGGCCACGTCCGCGACCTGGCCCGCGACCTGGCCGAGCAGGCCGACCGGTGACCGCACCGCCGCGGGCGCCCCGGGCGAGCGCGGCGCGCCTCAGGCGCGCGTGCGGGCGTCCCACTCGTGCCGCAGCATCGCGTACACGACCTCGTCGCTCCACTCGCCCTTGACGATCTCGTTGTGCACCAGGTGCGCCTCGCGGCGCATCCCCAGCCGCTCCAGCACCCGCGCGGACGCGGCGTTGCGGCCGTCCAGCCGGCCGCACACCCGGTGCAGGTCCAGGCCCTCGAACCCCAGCCGCAGCACGACCTCGGCGGCCTCGGTGGCGAACCCCCGGCCGTGGAAGGCCGGGTTGAAGATGTAGCCGATCTCGCCCTGCCGGTGCTCGCGGCTGCGGTACTGCAGGTTGACCTCGCCGATCAGGTCGCCGGTCTCGCGCCACACCACCGCCAGGACCAGCCAGTCGCCCTCCCTCTCCACGGTGGCGGCGCTCATCTTCTGCTTCAGGAACGACCGCGACTCCTCCAGCGTCCGCGGCTCCCAGTACAGGAACCGCGCCACCTCCGGCAGGGACTGGTAGGCGTACAGGCCCTCCAGGTCGCCCTCGTGGAACGGCCGCAGGGTGAGACGCTCGGTCTCGATCGGGTACACGGGACGGAGCATGGGGCGATCCTATTCACCGTGTTCGCCCTCGTGCGACCGTGATTCCCCGGTAACCCCGAGCGCGGCGGGCTCCGGCCGCGCGCCGCTAGGAGCGGCCCGGCCCGGGACGGCCGCGGGTCGCTCCCGGCCCCGGCGCCGCCGACCCGCCGCCCCCCTCCCGAGGGGCACCGCCGCCGCCCCGGCCGCCGTCCCCGCCGCCGTCGGCCACGCCGGTCTCGCGGCGGTCCTCCTCGTCGAAGGCGCGGGTGTCGCGGAACCGCACGTACGGCTCCCGGCCCGGGGGAGTGCCCGCCGCGATCGCCCGTCCCCGCTCCAGCTCGGCGTTCAGCTCCAGGCCCAGCAGGATCGCCAGGTTCGTGATCCACAGCCACACCAGGAACACGATGACCGCCGCGAGGCTGCCGTAGGTCTTGTTGTAGGAGGAGAAGTTCGCCACGTACACCGCGAACAGCGCCGACGCCACCAGCCACACCACGAGCGCCAGGACCCCGCCGGGCGCCAGCCCCCGGAAACCGCGCTTGGCGTTGGGCGACGCCCAGTACAGCAGCATGAACAGGAACGCCACCACCACCAGCAGCACCGGCCACTTGGCGATGTTCCACACCGTCACCGCCTGCGACCCGGCGCCGATCACGTCGCCGACCTTGCGGGCCAGCGGCCCGGTCACCACCACCGCGATCGCCGACGCCGACAGCAGCACCAGCGTCACCAGCGTCACCCCGATCCGCACCGGGAGGGTCTTCCAGATCGGGCGGCCCTCGGGGACGTCGTAGACGATGTTGGACGCCTGCATGAACCCGCCGACGTACCCCGACGCCGACCACACCGCGCCCAGCAGGCTCACCACCGCGATCACCCCGGCGCCGCCGCCGCTGTCCTGCAGCTGCCGCACCGAGCTGACCAGCAGGTCCCGCACCGCGCCGGGCGCCAGGTCCCCGATGTTGTTGATCAGGTCGTCGGTGGTGGACCGGCCGGCCAGCCCGACCAGCGACACCACCACCAGGATCGCCGGGAAGATCGACAGGATGGAGTAGTAGGTGAGCGCCGCCGCCCACGCGGTGAGGTTGTCGTCCTTGAACTCGCCGACCGTCCGCTTCAGCGCCCCCCGCCACGAGGTGGCCGGGGGGTCGGCGATCGCACCGGGGACACGCATGCAGGTCCTCTCACCGGATCGGTACCGGGGCCGGTCCCGGGGCGGGCCCGTTCCCGGGGTTCAGCGGCCCTTGCCGCGCCGCACCTTCACCGCGCGCCGCTGCCCGGCGGCGATCCGGAACCGCACCGGCCCCACCCGCCGCGAGGACGTCCGCCGGCGGCGCATCCACAGCGCCGCCGCCGCCAGCGCGCCCGCGGAGACGACCACCGCGCCGCCCTGCCGGGCCCGCGCCATCGTCTCCTCCGAGCCCGCCGCCTGCCACGCCGACGCCGCGGCGTCGCGCGCGCGGCCGCGGGCGTACTCGGCCTTCTCCCGGGCCAGCGCCTTCACGTCCGCCTTGGCGGCCAGCTGCTCGACGGTGTCGCCGAGCTCGTGGCGCGCCCGGTCGACCTCCTGGCGCAGCTCCTCGGTGCCGGCCTCGGCGCCGTGCCTGCTCTGAACCGTCATCGGTGCGTCGCCCTCTCCTTCAGTTCGGCCACGGTCTGCCGCGCGCCGTCCATGGCGGCCTCGGGCTTGGCCGGTGCGGCGCGCCTGGTCTGCGACCGGCCCATCAGGGCCAGCACCCCCGCCACCAGCATCAGGAACCCGCCGATGATCAGCGCCGCCGCCCACACCGGCAGCGCCAGCGCGATCGCGGCGATCGCCGCGGCCAGCAGCGCCGCCAGCCCGTACAGCGCGACCAGCGCCGCGCCGCCGAACATCCCGGCGCCGGTGCCGGCGTGGCGCGCCTTGCCCTTCAGCTCGGCGACCGCCAGCCGCAGCTCGGCGCGGGTCAGGTCCGAGACCTGCTGCGCGGCCTGCCGCACCAGCTCGCCCGTGCCCGCCTCCGGGCGCCGCGAGCCGAACTCCGGTGCCCGGGCCTGGTCCACGCGGTGCGCGCCCATGCCCTCGGCCGCCGCCTCGCCGTCATGCGTCTGCCGCACGATGCTCATCGCCTTCAGGCCCCCTCCGCGTTGTCTGGACGCTTGAAGGTGGCGTTCCCCCTTGGCGGAGGCTAAACGTGTCCGGGTCCCGACAAAGGGTGAACAGGCGTGCCGGGCCGTGCCGCCGCGCGGCCCTGGGCGGGCTAGGCGGTGGTGAGCCAGTGGACGCGGTGCGCCTCGGTCGGGTCGGGGGTCTCCCAGCGGCGCACCAGCCGGTCCAGGACCGCGTCCGGGACGGGCGCCGGCCGCGCCCGGTTGCGGTCGCGGACCACGCCGGGCGGCGCCTCCACCGCGACGATCTCCACCCGCGCCCGGTACCGGGCGGCCAGGCCCGTGCACGCCTCCCGCTGCTGCCGGGACACGTTCGTGGCGTTCCACACGAACGACCGCCCCGCGCGCAGGTGCCCGCGGGCCTCCTCGTGCGCGGCGGCCGCCACCGCCCGCTGGTCGCCCGAGGGGGACACGCCCATCTCGGCGCGGAGCCGGTCCAGGCTCACCACCGGCACGTCCGGGCGGTGCGCGGCGATCCAGTGGTCCTTGCCCGCGCCCGGCAGCCCCGACAGCACCGTCACCGTGCAGCGGGTGTCGTCGAACGCGGCGTAGCCGGGGTCGCGGCCGGGCTTGCGGAAGTACCAGAACCGGGCATGGTCGGACGGGAACGCGCGCGGCGCGTCCAGGCACTCCTGCTCGGCGCAGTACTCCCCGTACAGGGCGGCGTTGTCCAGCAGCTCGGCGGTGTCGGAGCAGATCCGGCCGAGGATGTCGGCCGACGCCAGCAGCACCAGGTCGTCGTTGCGGGCCAGCAGGCTCGCCCGGAACGCGATCTGCTGCAGGTCGGGGCGCTCCAGAGCCCAGAACGGCACCTGGTGGTGGCGCACCAGCGCCGCGACGTGCTCGCGCCAGGCGACCGGCGCGCCGAGCTCCCACAGGATCCGCCGGACCATCAGGTCGCCGCGGCGGGAGTGGCCGCGCGCGGTGACGCGGCCGTCGCCGTCCAGGGCGGTGCAGTGCGGCTTGGCGACGTCGTGCATCAGCACCGCGGTGAACAGCCGCACCCGCTCATCCGCCGGGCGGGCCCGCCACTGCGGCAGCGACGCCAGCGCCTCGCACGCCATCCGGGTGTGGGTGGCGACGTCGCCCTCGCCGTGGTGGACGGGGTCCTGCGGGACGTCGGCCAGGTCCCGCACCCAGCCGAACGCGTCCCGGATCCGGTCCCAGGGGACGCTCCAGTGCGGCGGCGCCGGGCACAGCTCATCGAACACCCGCATACAGCACCTCCGGATCTGCCAGGCCGTTGGCGACGATGGGCCGGTCCAGCCAGTGGGTGCCGGCGTCCAGGATCGCGGTCAGAAAGCTCGGACGGACCCACTTGTAGCGGCCGACGGTCCGCCCGCCCTCCTCCACCTTGATGTAGAGGCCCTCCATCTCCTCGCGGGAGTCGCTCTCCGCGGCGACGCGATCGGGGTCGGCGCCGCCCGCGGCGGCCGCCGCGCGCAGCGCGTCCCGCCATCCCGGGGTGCGGCAGGTCGAGGGCCCCGCCAGCGCCGTCAGCGCGGCCAGGTCCGGCAGCGGGCCCTCGTGCAGGACCGGGACCGGCACCACCGGCGTCCCGGCGAGCAGCTCCCCGCGCCGCGGCGTCGACAGGAACGTCCCGTCGGCCAGGTCCAGGACGTCGAACGCGCAGAAGTAGTGGGGGAGCGCGTCGTAGAAGACGGTGTGCTTGGCGTACAGCCACTCCCCGTACAGGACGTACCGGTCCCGCAGGCGTTCGCGCAGGACGTGCTGGACCGACGCGGCCCACGCTTTCAGCGGCCCGAACTGCCGCTCGCGGGGCCCGCCGGTCAGGTAGTGGCCGCGGCTCTGCAGCCGCAGCTCCCCATCGGCGGTGAAGCTGATGCCGGCGTTGGCGCCGTCGAGCTTCTCCTCCACCACCAGGTACCGCCCGGCGATCTCCGCGAACGGCGCCGCGGCGAGATCGTGGTCGCCGGGCTGGAGCCGCGAGCCCGCGATGTGCGGGGTCCGGGGGTATTTGCGGAGCATGCCGACCGTTGTAGGGGACCGTCGCCGGTCCCGCCAACAGGTTTTCCCCCGGGCCGTCAGCGGGCCGGGACGGCGCGGACCAGGGCCAGCGCCACCAGCCACAGCGCCGCGCTCACCCAGGCCAGGGCGTGCAGCCCGGACGCGAACGCCGGGCCCGTCGCCGGCCCGGCGACCGCCCCGTACACCGCGACGCCCAGCGCCGTCCCGACCTGCCGGGCGGCGTTGTTGAACCCGCCCGCCAGACCGGCGTGCGCGGGCGGCGCCGCGCGCATCGCCGCGGCCACCGCGGCCGTGACGATCAACCCGTCGCCGATCCCGATGGCCGCCAGCGCCGGCAGCAGCGGCCCGTACCCGCCGCCGGGCCGCGCGGCCAGGAGCGACAGCGAGCCGGCGGCGGCGACCGCAGCGCCCGCGGCCAGCGGCACCCGCGTCCCGAACCGGGCGGTCAGCCGGCCGCTCACCGGCGCCAGCGCCGCCAGCGGCACCGCCATCGGCAGCAGCAGCGCCCCGGCCGCCGCCGCCGAGCGGTGCCCGGCCTGCTGCAGCAGCAGCGTCGAGGTGAACAGCACCCCGTTGGTGACCAGGTTCATGATCAGCGAGATGGCGTTCGCGCCCAGGAACGCCCGCGCCCGCAGCAGCCCGCCCGGCAGCATCGGCGCCGCCGCGCGCCGCTCGGCCAGGACGAGCCCCGCCCCGGCGGCCACCGCGACCGCGGCGGCGCCGGCGGCGGTGCCCCGGTGGCCGTGCCCGGCGGCGA
The DNA here is from genome assembly GCF_013364275.1 of Actinomadura sp. NAK00032. NCBI lineage: Bacteria > Bacillati > Actinomycetota > Actinomycetes > Streptosporangiales > Thermomonosporaceae > Actinomadura > Actinomadura sp. NAK00032. Next base: position 4,519,911 of record NZ_CP054932.1, read on the forward strand.
CGACCGCCCCTACCAGGCCGCCCAGGGCCAGCGGCGCCAGCACCATCCCGGCGCGGTCCAGCGGCACGCGGGCCCGCGTCCCCCGGCCCGGTTCGCGGACGAGCGCGCGGACCCCGGCGATCGCCGCCGCGGCGGCCGGCACGTTCAGCAGGAAGATCCACCGCCACCCCGCCGTGTCGACCAGCAGCCCGCCCAGCAGCGGTCCCGCCGGCAGCGCCGTGGAGGAGATCCCCGCCCACGCCCCGAGCGCCCGCGCCTGCTCGGCGGCCCCCGGATACAGCGCGGTGACCAGGGCGAGGCTGCCGGGCAGCAGCAGCGCCGCGCCCGCGCCCTGGACGGCGCGCGCCGCGATCAGCGGCCCCGCGCCCGGCGCCGCCCCGCACGCCAGCGACGCGGCGCCGAACAGCGCGAACCCGGCGAGCGTCATCCGGCGGCGCCCGATCCGGTCGCCGAGCGCGCCGCCCGCCGGCAGCAGCCCCGCGATCGCGACCGCGTAGCCGTCCACGACGCCCTGCAGCCCGGGCAGGCCGGTGCCCAGCGCCCGGCCGATGCCGGGCAGCGCGACGTTGACGATCGTCACGTCCAGCAGCACCAGGAACATCCCCGCGCACAGGACCGCCAGCGCCGCGCCGCGCCGGGGCACCGGTCGTGTCCCGCCGGGGCGGCCGGGGGTGTCGGTCGTGGTGGTGTCCATGACTCCACCGTGGGCCCCGGACGTTTCGCCGCGGCCCGAACCGTCCCCGCGGGGGCCGGTGCCGGGGGCCGGTGCCCGGGAGCCGGTCAGACGAGGCCGGCGTCGTGGACCAGCAGCGCGATCTGGGTGCGGTTGTCCAGGCCCAGTTTGGTCAGGACGCTGGACACGTGCGCCTTCACCGTCGCCAGGCTCATGAACAGCTCCGCCGCGATGTCGGCGTTGGACCGGCCCCGCGCGAGCTGCAGCGCCACCTCGTTCTCGCGGGGGCTGAGCCGGGCGAGCGCCGCGCGGGCCCGCTGGTGCGCGCCCGCCTCGGTCGCGGCGCGGTCCATCAGGCGGCGGGTCACGCTCGGCGACAAGATCGGGTCGCCGGCGGCGACCCGCTGCACCGCGTCGACGATCCGGCCGGGCGGGGTGTCCTTCAGCAGGAACCCGCCGGCGCCGGCGCGCAGCGCGCGCAGGATGTCCTCGTCGGAGTCGAACGTCGTCAGCACGATGACCTCGGGCGGGTTCGGCCGGGCCCGCAGCCGGCGGGTCGCGGTGATGCCGTCCACCCGGGGCATCCGCAGGTCCATCAGGACGACGTCGGGCGCGTGCGCGTCGGCGGCCGCGGGCACCTCGGCGCCGTCGGCGGCCTCCCCGGCCACGGTGATGCCGCCCGCCCCGTCCAGCATCATCGACAGCCCGGCGCGGACGAGCGCGTCGTCGTCCACGATCAGCACGCGCAGGGGACGGTTCACGCCGGCCATGGTAGCCAGGCGCGCAGCCGGAACTCGCCCGCGGCCGCCTCGTGGTCCAGCCGGCCGCCCGCCAGCCGGACCCGCTCGGTCAGCCCGACCAGGCCCGTCCCGCTGCCCGGCGGCGGGGCGGCGCCGCCCCCGGCCAGCGCGTTGCGGACGTCGACGACCAGCCCGGCGCCCGGACCGCCCTCCAGCACCACCCGCACCGGCGCGCCCGCGGCGTGCTTGCGGGCGTTGGTCAGCGCCTCCTGCACCACCCGGTAGGCGGCGCGGCCCGCCGCCGGCGGCGCGGCCGCCGCCGCGGCGACCTCGTCGCGCAGCTCCACCCGCCCGCCGGCGGCCCGCGACTCCTCCAGCAGCCGGGGCACGTCGGCCAGCGCCGGCTGCGGCCGGCCCTCCCCGTCGGCGTCGCCGCCGGGCTGGTCGGTGCGCAGCAGCAGGATCACCTCGCGCAGCTCCTCCAGGGCCTGGTGCACTCCCGCGCGGACCACCCCGGCGGCCTGCGCGAGCTTGTCCGGCGGCGCGTCGGGCCGGTACTCCAGCGCGCCCGCGTAGGTGGCCAGCAGCGACAGCCGGTGCGCGAGGACGTCGTGCATCTCCCGCGCGATCCGGGTCCGCTCGGCCATCCGCGCCTCGGCGACCCGGCGGCCCTGCTCGGCCTCGGCGCGGCGGGCCCGCTCGCGCAGCGACGCCAGTAGCTGCCGCCGCGCCCGCACCAGCGCGCCCCACCCGACCAGCGCGCCGTAGGCGAGCGCGACCAGCAGCGTCCACCAGCCGAAGGAGATCCCGCCGCTCGGCCGCCACCACCCCTGCGCGACGTGCGCGGCGATCCCCGCCGCGCCGACCGCCGCCGCCACCGGGAACGGGCGCCGCTGCGCGACCTGCAGCACCCCCATGCTCGCCGCCGGCGTCGCCGCCGGGGACAGCGCCGCCAGGACGCTCAGCGCCAGCGCGGCCGGCACCGGCCGCCACAGCAGCAGCGGCGCCGCCAGGCACGACACCGCGCCGACCGCCGCGTCCACCGCCAGGCTCCCGCCGGTCCCCGGCCGCCCCCACAGCGTCAGGGCGGTCAGCGCCGCCGACACCGCGAACACGATCAGGGCCCCGCCCCGCATACTCGGCCGCGGACCGTCGTCCACCTGCCCGAACGTCACCTCGTTCACCGGGCACAGGCTAGCCGCGGGCCGCCCGGCGGCGGCACCGACCAAAGTCGGTGGCCGCTCCGCCCGAGGACGGCCCGGTGGCGGGCCGGCGGGCGGCCGGTCAGGAATCGAGAAGCGGTCTGTCGGTGGCCGCGGATAGCGTGGCGGCAGGCCGGTCTGACATATCCTTCGCGCTGATCTGATCGAGCCGGGCGACCCGACGGGGGAACGCGGACGCGGCGCCAACCAGATGGAGACACGATGAGCAAGGCCACGACGACGGACGCCCAGCCTCCGGCGGAGCACGCCGCCGACAGCCACGAGCTGATCCGCGTGCACGGGGCGCGCGAGAACAACCTCAAGGACGTCAGCATCGAGATCCCCAAGCGGCGGCTGACGGTGTTCACCGGCGTGTCCGGGTCGGGCAAGAGCTCGCTGGTGTTCAACACGATCGCCGCGGAGTCGCAGCGGCTGATCAACGAGACCTACAGCACCTTCGTGCAGGGCTTCATGCCGACGCTCGCGCGGCCCGAGGTCGACGTCCTCGAAGGGCTGACCACCGCGATCATCGTCGACCAGCAGCGGATGGGCTCCGACCCCCGCTCCACCGTCGGCACCGCCACCGACGCCAACGCGATGCTGCGCATCCTGTTCAGCCGCCTCGGCAAGCCCTACATCGGCACGGCCAAGGCGTTCTCCTTCAACGTCGCCTCCATCAGCGGCGCCGGCGCCGTCACCGTGGAACGCGCCGGCAAGACCGTCAAGGAGAAGCGCAGCTTCAGCATCACCGGCGGCATGTGCCCGCGCTGCGAGGGCCGCGGCGCCGTCACCGACTTCGACCTGACCGCCCTGTACGACGACTCCAAGTCGCTGCGCGAGGGCGCGCTCACCATCCCCGGCTACAGCATGGACGGCTGGTACGGCCGCATCTTCATGGGGTCGGGGTTCTTCGACCCCGACAAGCCGATCCGCGACTACACCGCCGACGAGCTGCGGGACCTGCTCCACAAGGACACCACCAAGATCAAGGTCGACGGGATCAACGTCACCTACGAGGGCCTGATCCCGCGGATCCGCAAGTCGTTCCTGGCCAAGGACCGGGAGGCGATGCAGCCGCACATCCGCGCGTTCGTGGACCGGGCGATCACCTTCACCTCCTGCCCCGAGTGCGGCGGCACCCGGCTCACCGAGGCGGCCCGCTCGTCCAAGATCAAGGGGATCAGCATCGCCGACGCCTGCGCGATGCAGATCAGCGACCTCGCCGAGTGGGTGCGGGAGCTGGACGAGCCGTCGGTCGCGCCGCTGCTGACCACGCTGCAGCACACCCTCGACTCGTTCGTGGAGATCGGGCTCGGCTACCTCAGCCTGGAACGCCCGTCCGGCACCCTGTCGGGCGGCGAGGCGCAGCGCACCAAGATGATCCGCCACCTCGGGTCCTCGCTCACCGACGTCACCTACGTCTTCGACGAGCCGACGATCGGGCTGCACCCCCACGACATCCAGCGGATGAACGGCATGCTGCTGCAGCTGCGCGACAAGGGCAACACCGTCCTGGTCGTCGAGCACAAGCCGGAGGCGATCGCGGTCGCCGACCACGTCGTCGACCTCGGACCGCGCGCCGGCACCGAGGGCGGCGAGGTGATGTTCGAGGGGACAGTGGACGGCCTGCGCGCCAGCGGCACCCTCACCGGCCGGCACCTGGACGACCGCGCCGCCCTCAAACCGGCGGTGCGCGAGGCGTCCGGCGTGCTGGAGGTGCGCGGCGCCGCCGCCCACAACCTCCAGGACGTCGACGTCGACATCCCCCTCGGCGTGCTGGTCGTCGTCACCGGCGTCGCCGGGTCCGGCAAGAGCTCGCTGATCAACGGGTCGGTGACCGGCCGGGACGGGGTGGTGTCGGTCGACCAGGCCCCGATCAAGGGGTCGCGGCGCAGCAACCCGGCCACCTACACCGGGCTGCTCGACCCGATCCGCAAGGCCTTCGCCAAGGCCAACGGGGTGAAGCCGGCGCTGTTCAGCGCCAACTCCGAGGGCGCCTGCCCCAACTGCAAGGGCGCCGGCGTCGTCTACACCGACCTGGCGATGATGGCGGGCGTCGCCACCACCTGCGAGGAGTGCGAGGGCAAGCGGTTCCAGGCCGCGGTGCTGGAGCACCACCTCGGCGGCCGCGACATCGCCGAGGTCCTGGCGATGCCGGTGACCGAGGCCGAGGAGTTCTTCGGCGCCGGCGACGCGCGGATCCCCGCCGCGCACAAGATCCTGCAGCGGATGGCCGACGTCGGGCTCGGCTACCTGCGGCTCGGCCAGCCGCTCACCACGCTGTCCGGCGGCGAGCGGCAGCGCCTCAAGCTCGCCACCCACATGGGCGACAAGGGCGGCGTCTACGTGCTGGACGAACCGACCACCGGCCTGCACCTCGCCGACGTCGAGCAGCTCCTCGGCCTCCTGGACCGGCTCGTCGACTCCGGCAAGTCCGTCATCGTCATCGAGCACCACCAGGCCGTCATGGCGCACGCCGACTGGATCATCGACCTCGGTCCCGGCGCCGGCCACGACGGCGGCCGGATCGTGTTCCAGGGCACGCCCGCCGACCTGGTCGCCGACCGCTCCACCCTCACCGGCCGGCACCTGGCCGCCTACGTCGCCGACTGACCGGCGCCTGCCCCACGCGGGGGCCGTGTGGCAGGATTTCCCAGGTGAGCAGCAGTACCGATCCGGCGCAGCGCCTGCGCGACCTGGCGCGGCTGCGCCGGGTCCGCGACCGGATCGACCGCGAGTACGCGCGGCCGCTGGACGTCGAGGCGCTCGCCCGCGGCGTCCACATGTCCGCCGGGCACCTCAGCCGCCAGTTCCGCCTCGCCTACGGTGAGTCGCCCTACGGCTACCTGATGACGCGGCGGATCGAGCGGGCGATGGCGCTGCTGCGCCGCGGCGACCTCACCGTCACCGAGGTGTGCTTCGCGGTCGGCTGCTCGTCCCTGGGCACCTTCAGCACCCGCTTCACCGAACTGGTCGGGATGCCGCCCAGCGCCTACCGCCGCCGCACCGCCGACACGGCAGGCACAGCGAACACCACCGACACGGCGAACACGGCCGACACCGCGAACACGGCGGGCGTCACGGGCGCGGCGCCCGGCACGACGCCCGGCACGGCGGCGGAGACGGCGGCGGGGATGCCGGTCGGCATGCCGTCGTGCCTGGAGAAGCAGGTGACCAGGCCCCTCAGGGCCCGCTGACGGCCGGGCGCCGCCCGCCCCTCACCGCGGCGGCGGCTCCGCCGGGGCCGCCGCGCCGAGCACCCGCAGCACGCTGGTGCGCAGGGCGTCCCCGGCGTCCCGGTCCGACATCCGCCCGGCCGCCCGCTCCTCGCCGGCGGCGTGGGCGAGCCTGACGGTGACCGACACCAGCCAGTCCAGCGGGAGCCGGTCGTCGAACTCCCCGGTGCGCCGGCCCCGCTCGACCACCCGCGCGATCCGGTCGGTGATCGGCAGGTGCCGGTCGCGGTCGGCCCGCGCGCCGACGGGCAGCTCGCCGATGCGCCGCAGCAGCGCGGGGGAGCGGCGGGCCGCCCGCTCGGCGGCGTCCAGCACCCGCAGCAGGGCGCCGGCGGCCGGCCCGTCGTCGGGGCCGGCGGCGTCCATCGCGGCGGCGACCTCCTCGGTGATCCGGTCGACGACGCCCACCAGCAGCCGCTCGCGGGAGGAGAAGTGGGCGTAGACGGTCTGGCGCGTCACGCCCGCCGCCGCGGCGACCGCCTCCAGGCTCGCGTCGGGCCGCTCGTCCAGGACCCGGACGGCGGCGTCCAGGATGGCGGCCCTGCTGCGGCGCGCGTCGGCGCGGCGGCGGGGAACCGGAGAAGCACTCATCTCTTACACCTTGTCAGAATTATCGGGGCATGTATATCTTACAGCGCGTAAGAGTTATCGATCCCGACCAGCGGAGCACCATGCGCGCACTCGCCGGCACCGACCCCGAGCGGTTCATCGCCGACTTCTTCACCTCCTTCAACCGGGAGCTGCTGGACACCGACGACGATCCGGCGGCGATCGTCGACCGCTACCACACCCCCGACATCGTCCAGGTCGCCGACGGCCACCGGATGGACCGCGACACCCTCATCGCCCACACCCGGCCCGTCCGCAAGAACCGGCCCGAAGGCCGCGTGGACGTGCACGACGCCATCGCCGACGGCGACCGGATCGCCGCCCGCTACACCCTGCACGTCCGCCGGCGCGGCAAGGAACTGCGGATCGAGGTCTGCTTCTTCGGCCGCTTCGCCGACGACGGGCGGATGCGCGCCGCGCACATGCTCACCCGCACCGTCCCCGCCGACCGGGGGGAACCGGCATGACCCGCTCCTACACCGTCGCCGGCATGGCCTGCGGGCACTGCGCCGCCGCCGTCACCGAGGAGATCGAGCGCATCGCCGGCGTCACCGCCGTGACGGTCGACGTCGCCGCCGGCCGGGTCACGGTGACCGGCGACGGGCCGCTCGACACCGCGGACGTCCGCACCGCGGTCGAGGAGGCCGGCTACGAACTCCCCGGCGCCGACGCCTAGACGCGCCCCGGCCGCACGGCACCGGCGGAGCCCCGGCCGCAAAACCGGTTGAGCGTCCCGGCCGCGGCCCCGTAGGTTGCCTGCGGCCCACCGCCGTGAGGACAAAGGACGACACCGCGTGACCCCGCCTGCTCTGCAGACCTGACACCTTCTTCCGCTCACCTGTAGCCGACGCTCCCGTCGGTTCCGCCGGGCTGCCCTCGCGCGCCCGGCCCTGCAGCGTCCGAGGCCGCGCGCAATCGGCCTCGTGTCAGGTCGAGAGAGCCCATGTCCTCACAACCTCATACCGTGCTGCCCTGGATCGTCCGCCGGACCAGGCTGCCGCTGCTGTCGCTGCGGTGCCCCGGCTGCCGGTCGGAGTCGGCGACCGCCGGCGAGGGCAGGTTCCGCGTCAACGCCAACGGCAAGCTGCTGGACGTGTGGCTGCTGGTCCGCTGCGCGTCCTGCGACCGCACGCGCAAGCTCACCGTGCACGAGCGGGCCCCGGTCGCCTCCTTCGCGGCGGCCGACCTGCGCGGCTACCGCGCCAACGATCCGGACCTGGTGGCGTCCACGCTGCTGGACCCGCTGCTGGCCCGCCGCAACCGCTTCACCCTGGACTGGACGGGCGCCTGGCGGCTGCACACCCCACCGGAGCGGCCCGACGAGGCGTGGCCGCTCCGGGTGCGGGTCGCCTTGGAGGACCCGGTGCCGGTGCGGCCGGAACGGCTCATCGCCCGCGGGCTCGGCCTCAGCAGGAACGAGGTCCGGCGCCGGGTCAAGTGCGACGTCCCGCCGCGCCGTCCGACGAGTACGGGATTCACCTTCACCGTGCCGGCCGGAGACTAGCGCGGCCGCGGCCGCGGCGGGCGACCGTCCCGCCGCGGCCGCACCACCGGCGGGCGCGGCCGACGCCCGCGCCCCGCACCACCAGAGGGGCCGGTCCCTGCTCCGGCGCCGCCGGCCCCGTGTCTTCGCCGGTCAGCGGGCCTCGCCCGTGACCGCGACCGGCCCCCGGCCGTCGGCGGGGGCGGCGTCCGCGACCACGCACCCGTCCTCGCGGAGGTGCTGCGGCACGACTCCGCTCTCGGCCAGACGCCGGTAGTCGGGGCACTGGGTGAAGTCGTCGGCTCCGCACCGCATGAGGTGCTCGATGAGCGCCTTGGACGCCGCGATCTCGTGAAGCCGCCGCTCCAGTTCCGCGTGGTGGCGCTCCAGCAGCGCCCGCCGCTCGGCCCGGCCCGAGACGGTGAGGACGTCGCGGATCTGCTCCAGGCTCATGCCCGCCGCCTTCGCGCGGATGATCGTCATCACCCGGACGACGTGGTCGCGGGTGTAGCGGCGGCGGCCGTTGACCCGGGCCGCCGGGGTCAGCAGGCCCATGGCCTCCCAGTGGCGCAGGACGTGCGCGGCGAGGCCGAACCGCTCGGCGAGCTCCCCGATCCGCATCGAGTCACTTGACTTCATGTTGACATTAACTTGCAGAATCGGCCGCACGTCAAGTGACGACCGATCAACGGAGGCAGGAGATGTACGACGTCGCCATCGTGGGCGGGGGCCCGGCCGGTACGGCCGCCGCGCTGGCCCTCGGCCGGGTCCACCGCCCGGTGCTGCTGATCGACGGCGGGGAGGGCCGCAACGCCGCCGCCGACAACGTGCACAACTTCCTCACCCGGGACGGCACGCCCCCCGCGGAACTGCGGCGGCTCGCCCGCGAGGAACTGGCCGCCTACCCGGCCGTCCGGACGAGGACGGGGAACGTCGCCGGCGCCCGCCCGCTGGACGGGTCCGGCTTCCACCTGGAGCTGTCCGACGGCGGGACCGCGTCCGCGCGGCGCCTCCTGCTGGCCACCGGCCTGGCCGACGACATCCCCGGACCGCGCGGCGCCGAGGAGCTGTGGGGCCGCTCGGCGTTCCACTGCCCCTACTGCCACGGCTACGAACGCACCGGCGAACAGGTCGCCGTGCTCGGCGCGGGACCGGCCCGGATACGGCTGGCGCTGCAGTTGAGCCGCTTCGCCGGCGATGTCGCCCTGTGCACCGGAGGCGAGCCGCTCGACCCGGCGGCGCGGGCCGCGCTGCAAGAGCACGGTGTCGCCGTGCGCTGCGAGCCCGTCGCCCGCCTGGAGGGGACGGACGGCCGCCTGGAGCAGATCGTCTTCGACAACGGCACGTCCCTGGCCCGGCAGGCGGTGTTCGTCGTGAACGTGCCGCGCCAGCGCTCCGACCTGCCCGGCCGGCTCGGCTGCGCCGCCTTCGCCGACGGTTGCGTGGAGGTCGACGAGTTCGCCCGGACCAGCGTCCCCGGCGTGTACGCGGCCGGGGACATGGCGCGGCGGGCCGGTGTGCCGGTGCCGCTGGCCGCGGTCATCGCCGCGGCGGCGAGCGGCACCGTCGCCGCGGCCGTCCTCGACCAGGACCTGCTCAGCGCCGACTTCGGCCTGCCCGACCCCCTCGCGCGGGCAGGGAGCTGAACCCATGGTGTCCGCAGACTCCCCGAAGACCGCCTCCACCGCCCTGAACGAGCGCGGCGGCAACGTGCCGCTCGCCACGGCCGGCCTGCTGATCGGCATGCTGCTGTCGGTCCTGGACCAGACGGTGGTGGCCATCGCCCTGCCCGACATCGCCGCCGACCTGGGCGGCATGGACTCCATCGGCTGGATCGTCACCTCCTACGTGCTGGCCTCCACCGCGACCGGCGCGCTCTACGGCCGCGTCAGCGACCGGTTCGGGCGGCGCCCGGTGTTCCTCACCGCCGTCGCCGCCTTCATCGCCGGCTCGGCGCTGTGCGGTCTGGCCCAGACCACCCCTCAGCTGATCGCCGCCAGGACCTTCCAGGGCATCGGAGCCGGAGCGCTGTTCGTGCTGCCCACGATCGCGCTGTCGGAGCTGTACCCGCAGCGGCTGCGCGGCCGGGTCCAGGGCTACACCGGCGGCGTCTTCGCGCTGGCCAGCGTGGGCGGCCCGCTCGCCGGCGGCGCGATCACCGACGCCTGGGGGTGGCGCTGGATCTTCTACGTCAACCTGCCGCTCGGCCTGCTCGCCATGGGCGCCGCCGCGCTCGGGCTGCGGCTGCCCAGGCCGGGCGGCGGCGGCCGGGTCGACCTGCCCGGCGCGGCGCTGATCGCGGGCGCGGTGGTGAGCCTGCTGCTGGTGGCCGAATGGGGCGGCCGCACCCATGCCTGGACGTCCCGGACGATCCTCGCCCTGATCGGCGCGGTGGCGGCGCTGGCGGTGCTCTTCGTGTGGCGGGAGGGCCGCGCGGCCGACCCGCTGCTGCCGCCGCGGCTGTTCGCCGACCCCGTCCTGCGCGTCGCGCTCCCCGCCACCGCGCTGCTCGGCGCGCTGCTCGGCGGCTCGATCGTCTACCTGCCCACCTACCTGCAGGCCGCGTACGGGATGGGGGCCACCGAGGCGGGCCTGGCGCTCAACCCCTACGTCCTGACGTTCATGGCGGTGTCCTCGCTCGCCAGCGCCCGCATCGGCGCCGACGGCCGGTACAAGCCCTACCTGGTCGCCGGGTCGGCGGTCGCGGTGCTCGGGTTCGCCCTGCTGAGCCGCCTCACGCCCGGCACCCCCTACGCCGTGCTGGCCGTGGAGATCGCGGTGCTGGGCCTCGGGTTCGGGCTGCTGATGCAGAACCTGGTGGTCGTGGCGCAGAACGCCGTCCCACCCGCGGACCTGGCCGCCGCCACCTCCGCCGCGGTGTCGGTCCGCGGGCTGGGCCTGTCGCTCGGCGTCTCGGTCTTCGGAACCCTCCTGGCCCGCGAGACGCAGGGCCGCGCCCCGGGCCCGGAGACGACCACCGCCGCCATCCCGGACGTCCTGCTCTGGGGCGCCCCGGCCGCCGCCGTCCTGCTGGCACTGACGGCCCTGCTGCCCCGCAGGCTCCAACACCCCTCCGCGACACAGCAGGCAGCCAGAACACCCGCCGACACGGCACCGTGATCTCCGAGCACCCGAAGCAGGACTGATCCTTCCGGAGGCACCCGCCGCGACCGAGGCCGCGGCGGGTGCCTCCGGCCCGTTCTTCAGGGCGTGAAGACGGTGAATCCTGCTTCCCGTCCCAGCGCGAGCCCGCTCGTTCAGGTGAGGGAGGTGTCGCCGAGCGACTGCAGCAGGGTGCGCAGCGCGTCGGCCAGACCGTCCGCTTGGTCGCGGTCGAGGGCCTGGAGCAGGCGTGCCTCGTTGGCGATGTGCAGGGCGAACAGGCCGTCGATGGTCTGGCGGCCGTGGGGAGTGAGCCGGATCCGCACCGTGCGGCGGTCGACGGGATCGGGGACCCGTTCGACGAGGTCCTTGGCCACCATGCGGTCGATGCGCTTGGTGACGGCGCCCGAGGTGACCATGGACGCCTTGACGAGCCGGCCCGGGGTCAGTTCGCAGGGCTCGCCCGAACGCCGCAGCGTGGTCAGAACGTCGGCCTCGCTGCTGTCCAGACCGTGCCGGCGGAAGAAGTCCTGGATCTCCGCCTCCAGCAGCCGGGCGAGCCGCTGGATCCGGCCCACCACCCCCACCGGCCATACGTCCACGTCGGGACGCTCCCGGCGCCAGGCGTCCATCACCGCGTCCACGGCGTCACCCATCCCGCACCCCTCCTGCTAATCTCTTAGCAGTATCTTACCAGTAAGAGACGTGAGGGAAGGTGCCCATGCGCAACATGGAAGCGGTCCGGGCCGCCTACCGGGCGTTCACGGACGGCGACCTCGACCGGTTCGTCGGGTCGCTCGACCCCGGCTTCGTCTCCCGGCAGTCGGAGGCGGCCCCCTGGCGCGGCACGTACCGGGGGCACGAAGGCGTGCGGGAGATGTTCGGCAAGGTCGCCGAACGCGCCGATGCCACCTACGAACCGGCCCAGTTCATCGAAGGCCGGGAGCACATCGTCGTCGTCGGCGACGCCCGCCTCACCCCTCGCGGCACCGGCACGGCGACCACCGTCCGGGAACTGCACGTCTGGCACGTCGAGGACGGCCGGCTGCTCGGCCTGGAGGTCTTCCTCAACGCCCCCGCACCGCTCCTGGCCGCGCTCGGGGCCTGAGAAGGAGATGGCGTCGTCCTGCCCGGCCGGTTCGCGGTGAACTCGGCGGTCCCGGTGCGAATCGTGGAAGGGCGGCGGCCTCGCCGGCCGCTAGGGCCGGCGAGGCCGAGTCCCCGTGGGCAGGGGCGAGGTCCGCTCGTCAGCGGGCGGCGGGGGAGCGGAGGCCCAGTTCGGCGAGGACGGCCCAGCCGGCGGAGTGGGTGATGTCCACCCGGACGGCGTCGATCGGGGTGCCGGGGCCGACCCGGAACCAGGCGAGGCCGTCGCCGTAGCGGACGCGGTCGTCGAGGTCGCCGATGGTCCGCCAGGTGCCGTCCGGAGTGCGGACCTTGATCGTCGCCGCTTCGGCGTGGCCGGGCTTGAGGGCGACGCCGGCCTCCAGGACGCGGCGCGGCTCGTCGAAGGCGACGGTGTACCGGGCGGGTGCGGCGGCGGCCTTCCAGGCGGCGTCGTGGTAGCCGACCACGCCGTCGATCGCGCCGGCCGGGCCCACGTTCGGCCGGCCGGCGGCGGTGTACGTCAGGTCGGTGTCGATGGTGAGGCGGCCCGCGGCGTGCAGGGCGGCCAGGTCGACGCGGCGCGGGTCGGCGGGCTCGTCGCGGATGCCGGCGACGTCGACGAAGTCGCCGACCAGCCGCCTCTCGGCGGAGTCGAAGCCGAGGACGAGGACCCGGCCGGGACGGACCTCGGCGACGGCGGGGTTGGCCTGGTCGCCGGTCCCCGAGTCGTACACCAGTGCGCGCGGCGCGCCCGTCCACGGGCGGCCGGGGTCGCGCAGGACGGCTCCGACGGTGCCGCGCCGCTCGGTGAAGTGGCCGGACAGGTCGCCGTAGGCGAGGAAGACGTCGCCGTTGCGCAGGACCTCGGTGTGGGCCGAGGAGGTCACCAGGTCGATCTCGGCGGGGGCCGTCCAGGTGCGGCCGCCGTCGCGCGACCAGGACTCCTGGGAGTTGACGGCGCCCATCGTGGACGCCGCCGTGCCGACGCGCAGCAGGGCGTGGACCGTTCCGCCCGGCAGGACGGTGAGCACCGGCTCCTGGTAGTGGGTGCCCTGCGCGGACGCGATCAGCGACTCGGTGCCCGCGTGCCAGGACGCGCCGCCGTCCAGGCTGCGCACCACGGTGGCGCGCTGCCAGCGGTCGTCGGGGACGGTGCCGTAGAGCGGGACGATCAGCTCGCCGGAGGGCAGTTCCTTGATCTGCCCGTGGCTGGCCGCCCAGCCCAGCTCATAGGTGTCGACGATGTCGGACTCGCCGCTGAGCGAGGTCCCCACCGCGACCGGCTCCGACCAGGTCGCGCCGCCGTCGTCGCTGTGCCGGACGAACACCCCCATCGGCTCGGCCGGGGAGACCGAGTAGTCGATCTGGAACCAGCTGAGCAGCAGCCGGCCGGACCGCAGCTGCGTGATCATCGGGTCGCGGTCGTCGTAGGGGGAGTCGTGCACGGTCCGCGGCGCCGACCAGGTGCGGCCGCCGTCCCCGCCGGCCAGCATCAGCAGCCGGCCGTCCTGCCCGGTGTGGCCGGCGCCCTCGCGCGCCACCGCCAGCAGGGACCCGTCGTTCAGCCGCTCCATGTTCGGGAAATGCAGTTTCTTGCCCGGGGCGGCCTGGGCCACGATCACGTCGGGCCGGTCCGGAGACGAGGGAATGGACGGTGCCGCGTTCGCCACGGCCCCGGAAAACCCGAGAGTGAGCAGCGCGGTCAGGGCGATGGCGGTACTTCGACGGAGTCGCATACTTCCGGGATGCAACACGGAATACCATTCCATGTCAACGCTCGAACGGCGCTTAATAGCGAGCCTCGATCGGGTGGCTTTCCATGGCCCGGGTGCCCTCGACGAAATGCAGCGCGCTCCACATGTTGGTGGTGCCGCAGGCGTGGTTGGGGACGATCCGGACCAGGTCGCCGACCCGCAGACCGGACGTCCCCGGGCCGGTCAGGTAGCCGTGCTCCTCGTTGCCGGCGGCGAACTCGACCCCGTCCAGGGGACGGCCGGACGGGTCGCACACGATGCCCAGGATCCCCGCGGTCGCGATGGTGTCGGAGCTCATCGCCTTGATGCCCGCGTCGATGATGACGGTTCCCGGGCGCTGGGCGCTCGTGACGCGGGCCAGGACGGTCTGCGCGCACTGCTCGATCCGGGCGCTGCCGAGGCCGACCTGGTTGCCGTCGAAGTAGACGTACGTACCGGGACGGGCCTCGGTGACCCCGGCGGCGAAGGGCGCGGACGTCGCGCCGGGCGTCGAGCCGACCGAGACCAGCGGGCACGCGTGGCCGGCGGCGCGCAGCGCCTCGGCGACCTGCGCGAGCGTGCGACCCGCCAGGTCGCCCGCCGCCTCCAGGCCGGCGCGGTCCGGGCCGTGCGCGGCCAGGTGGCCCTCGTGGGTGAGGACGCCCCGCAGCTCCAGGGCGGGCAGGGCGGTGAGCGCGGCGGCGGCCGCCACGGCGCGGTCGGGGTCGACGCCCGCCCGGTGCAGGCCCGTGTCGACCTCCAGCACGAACGGGACGGCGACGCCGGCGGAGGCGGCCGCCTCCGCGAGCGGTGCCGCGGCTTCGAGGGAGTCGAGCGCGATGGTCAGCCCGCCCCGGCGCAGGGCTCGGACGGCGAAGGCGACCTTGGCGGGGCCGACGGGCTGGTGCGCCCACAGGACGTCGCCGACGCCCTCGTCCTGGAGCAGCCCGACCTCGGCCGGGGTGGCGCAGGTGAAGCCGACCGCGCCGTGGGCGAGCTGGCGGCGCGCGACCGCCAGGCACTTGGAGGTCTTGAAGTGCGGGCGCAGCGCGACCCCGGCGGCGCCGATCGCGGCCGACATGGCGGCCAGGTTGGCCTCCATGCGGGCGCGGTCGACGAGCAGGGCGGGCGTCGGCAGCTCGTCCAGGGGCGTCATGCGAGGCCCATCTGCGGGCGCGGGTCGCCGTCCAGCAGCCACTCGACGGTCTCCTTCCTGATCTCGGGGAAGCCGGAGGGGCGCTGCCCGACCATCTCGCGCAGTCCGGCGACGGCCTCGGCGGGCGTCCAGAGCGGGAAGTCCGAGCCGAAGACGAGCTTGTCGACCACGTCCCACTCCTGCGCGCGGGCCAGCGCGAGGTAGCCGTCCATCGGCCGGGCCCAGGACGCCGACACGTCGGAGTACACGCGGCGGTTCTTGCGCAGCGTCACGATCGTCTCGCGCTGCCACGGGTGCCCGAGGTGCGCGATGATCTGCACCAGGTCCGGGTGGCGGCGGGCGACGTCGTCCACGACCAGCGGGTTGCTGACCGACAGGTCCCCGGCCGGGCTCGGGGTGGCGCCCATGTGCCACAGGACGACCAGCCCCGCGTCGGCCGCGGCCCGGTAGAACGGGTCGTGGCGGGCGTCGCGCGGGTCGAACAGCGCCAGCACCGGGTACAGCTTGATGCCGCGCAGGCCGCGCGCGACGCCGTCGGCGAGCTGGTCCAGGACGTCGGGGTCGGTGGGGTCGAGCGCCATGAACCCGATCGTCTCGGTGGCGGTGTCCGCGCAGAACCCCTCGGTGTGGGCGTTCGGCGTGAGGATCCCGGCGGCGGTGGCGCGGATGCCGAACACGCACGCGGCCGTCACGTCCGCCATGGCGCGGTCGTAGTCGGCGGCGGTGAACTCGTGGGCGCCGCGCCCGTAGACGGGCTTCCAGTGGTCGTCCCACTCGTGGCCCCAGTGCTCGGGCCGCTGGCAGTGGGTGTGGAAGTCGATCAAGAATCCTCCCGGGGACGGGGCAGGTCGGAGCGCAGGGACGAGTGCAGGTACTCCAGGGCGGCGACGACGTCGGCGTCGGCGGCGAGATCGGCGGCGGCGGCGCGCAGCAGGTCCAGGTAGCGGCCGCGGCGGTCGCCGTCGAACTCGGCGGACGGCCCGGACACGCTGAGCGCGGCGACGCAGGCGCCGTCCACCTCGACCGGCGCGGCGACGCAGCGCAGCCCGACGCTGCCCTCGTTGTCGTCCAGGGCGTGGCCGCGCTCGGCGGTGTCCCGCAGTTCCGCGGCCAGCGCGGCGGCGGTCGTCAGCGTGTGCTCGGTGCGGGCGGGGAACGGCTCGGGCGGCAGGTGCGGGGCGAGGTCGGCCGGGTCGAGCCCGGCGAGCAGCATCTTGCCGAGCCCGGTGCAGTACGCGGCGTCGCGGGTGCCGGGCGTGGTGTGGAAGCGGATCGGCCGGTCGGGTTCGCGGACGCACACGTGCAGGACCTCGCGCCCGTCCAGCACGCCGAGGTTGGCGGTCTGCCCGGTCGCCTCGGCCACCTTCGCCAGGTGCCCGCCCGCGACCTGGGACAGGTCCAGCCCGGTCAGGTACGCGGTGGACAGGGTGAGGGTCTTGTGGCCGAGCCGGTAGGCGGGACGCTCGTCGGCGCGGACCACGTACCCCATCTCCTCCAGGACGGCCAGGAGCCGGACGAGCGTGCTCTTGGGCAGGCCGGTGCCGGTCGAGAAGTCGTTCAGGGTCAGCGTGCCGCCGCGCGCGGCGAGCCGTTCCAGCAGCGCCAGGCCGCGGGCGAGCGCGTTGGCGTGGTAGTTGGCGGCCGCGGGGCGGTCGTCGTCCACGTTGCGGCGGCGGGCCGCGGGACGCGTCCCGGATCCCGTCCCTCTGGCTGTTTCCATCGGTGCCTCGTCTCCGTTCGGGGAATGCGCGCTGCGGGGGATGCCCGGTCAGGGGATACGGAGGATCTCGCCGGGCCGGGCGCCGCGGTGCGCGCCGTCCTCGACCACGGTCCGGCCGCCGACGACGACCGCGGAGATCCCCTCCGGATACCGCTGTGGTGCTGCGAACGTAGCCCGATCGGCGATGCGGGCGGGGTTGAAAACGACGATGTCGGCGTGGGCCCCGCCGCGCAGCACCCCGCGCCCCGCGAGCCCGGCCCGTTCGGCGGCGGCGGACGTGCACTTCCGGACGGCCTCGGCGATCCCGATCCTGCCCGTCCGGACGTGGTCGGCGAACAGCCGCGGAAAGCAGCCGTACGAGCGGGGGTGCGGCGTGCCGCGCCCGGTCGGCCCGTCGGGGTCGAGGGCCTGGCCGTCGGAGCCGATGACGGCGGCGGGATGGGTGAGCGCGTCGGCGAGGTCGCGCTCGCTGCGCCCGCCCGCCACCATCTGCACGCCGTTGCCGTGCTCGGCGACGAGGTCGAGCGCGGCCTCCGGCGGGTCGGTGCCGGCCTCGGCGGCGAGATCGGGCAGGGTGCGCCCGCCGACGGCGATGTCCTCCCACGCGTTCGGCATGCCGCGCCACTCGTCCCGGACGCGGGCGCGGACGGCGGGCTCGGTGAGCCGGGCCCGCATCGGCCCCTCGCCGCCCTCCTGCGCCCACGCGGGCAGCAGCTGCGACAGCGGCGCGTTCCCGGCCAGGTAGGGGTAGATGTCGAAGGCGACGTCCAGGCCGGCGTCCCGCGCGTCGTCGATCAGCTCCAGCGCCCGCGCGACCGAGCCGTGGTTGCGCCGCCCGACCGCGACCAGGTGCGAGATCTGCGTGCGGCACCCGGTCGCCGCCGCGACCCGCAGCGCCTGCCGCACCGAGTCGAGCAGCCCGTCGGCGTAGTCGCGGACGTGCCAGGCGAACAGCCTGCCGTACGCGGCGGCGGTGCGGCCGAGCGCCTCCAGCTCGTCCTCGCGGGCGTAGCAGACGGGCGCGTAGACCAGGCCGGTGGACACCCCGGCGGCGCCCGCCGCGAGCGCGTCGCCGAGCAGGCCCCGCATCCGGTCGAGCGCGGCCGCGTCGGCCGGCCGGTCGCCGAACCCGACGGCCGCCGCGCGCAGCGGCGTGTGCGCGACGAGCGCGGCCACGTTCACCGACGGGCGCGCGGCGCCGAGCGCGGCGAGGTAGCCGGGCAGGTCGGTCCAGTCCCAGCGGACGGACGGGTCCAGGTCCAGGTAGCCGGCGGCGGCGCGCAGGGCCTCAATGTGGGTGCGGGGGGTCGTCCCCTCACAGTGAGGCGGGTCGGCGACGGGGGTGACTCCGAGGCCGCAGTTGCCGACCACGACGGTCGTGACGCCCTGCCGCACGGCGCTGTGCGCCCGCGGGTCGGACAGCAGCGTCAGGTCGGAGTGGGTGTGGACGTCCACGAACCCGGGTGCCACGATCTGCCCGGACGCGTCGATCGTCCGCGCGGCCGGACGTCCCGCCAGGTCGCCGACCGCCTCGACGCGGCCGCCCTCGACGGCGACGTCGGCGCGGCGCGGCGCCGACCCGGTGCCGTCGGCGAGCGTCCCGCCGGTGATGAGCAGGTCCGTCATGGCGTGCGCAGCCGGAAGGTGGCCTGCACCTCGACCGGGCTGCCGGTCGGCAGCGCGGCGACGCCGAGCGCGACCCGGGCGTGCCGTCCGGCGCCGTCGCCGAACACCTCGGTGAACAGGGCCGTCGCCGCGTCCGCGACCAGGTGCTGGTCGGTGAACCCGGGCGCGGACGCCACCCACACCGACACGGTCTCGACGTGCTCCACGGCGCCGAGCCCGGACAGCTCGTCGCGGACGGCGGTCAGGACGTTGCGGGCGCACTGCCGCGCGCAGGAACGGGCCGTGTCGAGCGACACGTCGTCGCCGACGCGGCCCGCGGCGATCAGCTTGCCGTCCCGGGCGGCGACCTGGCCGGAGGCGATCAGGACGGCGCCGCAACGGCGCGCGGCGGCGATGGACGGCCGTTCCCCCGCGGGCCCCGGTTCCAGGGCGGAGGCGGCCAGTCGCTGGTCTGCGTCGTGCACTACGGCTCCTTAGGTCAGGCGGTGGCCAGCACGTCGGCGGGCTCGGCGAAATGGCAGGCGGCCGGGTGGCCGACGCCGTCGCGGTCGGTGAGCGCGGGCGTCTCGGTGGCGCAGATGTCGCGCGCCTTCCAGCAGCGGGTCCGGAACCGGCATCCCGACGGTGGGTCGATCGGGCTCGGCACGTCCCCGGTCAGCATGATCCGCTCCCGGCCTTCGCGGGCGCCGGGCCGCGTGCGCGGCACGGCCGACAGCAGCGCCTGCGTGTACGGGTGCGCCGGGCTCCGGAAGATCTCGTCCCGGGTGCCGCGCTCCACGATCGTCCCCAGGTACATCACGGCGATCTCGTGCGAGACGTGCCGCACCACCGACAGGTCGTGCGAGATGAACAGGTACGCCACGCCCAGCTCGCGCTGCAGCTCCCGGAGCGTGTTGACGACCTGCGCCTGGATCGACACGTCCAGCGCGCTGACCGGCTCGTCCAGCACCAGGACCTTCGGGTCGAGGGCGAGCGCGCGGGCGATGCCGATGCGCTGGCGCTGCCCGCCGGAGAACTCGTGCGCGTACCGGCGGGCGTGCGCGGGCGCCAGCCGCACCATGTCCAGCAGCTCGGCGACGCGCTCGGGGCCGCCGTCGTCGTAGCGGCCCTGCACGCGCAGCGGCTCGGCGATGATGTCGTGGACGGTCATCCGCGGCGACAACGACGCGTACGGGTCCTGGAACACCAGCTGCAGGTCGCGGCGCAGCGCGCGCAGGTCGGCGCCGCGCACGCGGGTGACGTCCCGCCCGGCCACGACGATCCGCCCGGCGGTGGGCTCCAGGAGCCGCACCACCATCCGCCCGGTGGTCGTCTTCCCGCAGCCGGACTCGCCGACCAGGCCGAGGGTGCGTCCGGCGCGCAGCGAGAAGTCGACGCCGTCGACCGCGTGGACGCTGCCGGTCCGCAGGCGCAGCGGCCCCGACCGGACGGGGAAGTGCTTGGCGAGGCCGGTGACGGCGAGGACCTCCTCGTCCGGCCCGGCCCGGTCCGGCCGCGCCCGGTCCGGCGGTGCCGCGTCAAGCTCGGTCATCGGTCTCCTCCTCGGCCATCTCGTCGTGGAAGTGGCAGGCGCTCGCCCGTCCCGGCCCGGCCGGGGTCAGCTCCGGGCGCTCCGCGCGGCACCGGTCCCGCGCCATCGGGCAGCGGGGCGCGAACGCGCAGCCCCGCGCGACCTCGCCGGGCAGCGGCGGGGACCCGGGGATCGGGGTCAGCTCGCCGGCGTCGCCGTCCAGCGCGGGCAGGCTGTCCAGCAGCCCCCGCGTGTACGGGTGCCGGGGCGCGTCGAAGATCGCCGTGACGGTGCCGTGCTCGACGACCCGCCCCGCGTACATCACCACGACCCGGTCGGCCAGCTCGGCGACCACGCCGAGGTCGTGGGTGATGAGCACGGTCGCGGCGCCGGTCTCGCGCCGGGTCAGCCGCAGCAGGTCCAGCACCTGGGCCTGGACGGTCACGTCCAGCGCGGTCGTCGGCTCGTCCGCGATCAGCAGGTCGGGGTCGTTGGCGATGGCCATCGCGATCATCGCGCGCTGCCGCATGCCGCCGGAGAACTCGTGCGGGTACTGCTTCAGCCGCCGCTCCGCGCCCGGCACCCCGACCAGGGTCAGCAGCTCGGCGGCCCGCGCGCGGGCCGCGGCCCGGGACATGCCCGGCTGGTGCAGCCGCAGCGCCTCGCGGATCTGCGCGCCGACGGTGACGACCGGGTTCAGCGCGGTCATCGGGTCCTGGAAGATCATCGCGATCCGGCCGCCGCGGAGCCTGCGCAGCTCGCGGGGGCGCATCGCGCGCAGGTCGGACCCGTCGAACACGACCCGTCCCGACACCACGCGTCCCGGCGGGCGGATCAGCCCGAGCGCGGACATCGCGGTGACGCTCTTGCCCGAGCCCGACTCGCCGACCACGCCGAGCGTCTCGCCGGGCGCGACCGTGTACCCGGCGCCGTCCACGGCCCGGACGGTCTCCTCGTCGCCGGCGAACTCGACGACCAGGTCCTCGATCTCCAGCAGCGGCCCGCTCCCGGGCCCGGTGCGCGCGGTCATGTGCGTCCTCCCGGCGTGACGGCGTCGCGGAGGCCGTCCCCGACGAAGTTGACGGCCAGGACCGTCACCGCGATAGCGACGCCCGGCGGGATCCACAGCCACGGCATCGTCTGGATCAGCGTCAGGTTCTGCGCGTCGTTCAGCATGTTCCCCCAGCTGGCCTGCGGCGGCCGGACGCCGAGCCCGAGGAAGGACGCGGTGGTCTCCAGCATGATCGCCTGCGCGACGGCGAGGGTGCCGGTCACCGTGACCGGCGCCAGCGCCGCGGGGACGATGTGCTTGCGGATCAGCCACCACGCGTTCGCCCCGGACGCCTCGGCGGCCTGGATGTACTCGCGGTCGCGCAGCGACAGCGTCACGCCGCGCACCACCCGGCCGGCGACCGGCCACTGCGTCAGCCCGATCGCGACGATCAGCACGGTCACGCTCGGCCCGACGATCCCGGCGAGCACCAGGATGACCACCACGGTCGGGAACGACATCACGATGTCGGCGACCCGCATGATCACGTTGTCGACGATGCCGCCGAACAGCCCGGCGACCGAGCCGAACAGCGTGCCGACGAGGACGGCGCCGAGCGCCGCGGCGAGCCCGACCAGCAGCGACACCCGGCCCGCGTGCAGGGTGCGGGCGAACACGTCGCGGCCGGAGGTGTCGGTGCCGAACCAGTGCGCGCCGGACGGCCCCTGCCGCACCGCGTCCAGGTCGACCGCGTTCGGGTGCCCGGCGATCCACGGCGCCAGCAGCGACGCCAGCACCACCGCGCCGAGCACGGCGCTCCCGGCGACGGCGAGCCGGTTGCGGCGGAACCGCCGCACCGCCCGCGCCCGGGGCGACGCCGACGCGGCGGCCGCCCCGCCGGCGGGCGTCTTCTCCAGCGGCACCTTCGTCCGCTTCTGCGCCGTGGTCATCGCAGGCTCACTCTCGGGTCGACGACGGCGTACAGGACGTCCGCGATCAGGTTGCACAGCAGCACCAGCACCGCCACGTACAACGCGAACCCGACGATGACCGGGTAGTCGTGCTGGCCGATCGAGCTGACCGCGAGCTGCCCCATGCCGGGCCAGGCGAAGACCTGCTCGATCACCACCGCGCCCGCCAGCATCTGCGGGATCTGGTACATCACCACCGTGATCAGCGGGATCAGCGAGTTGCGCAGCGCGTGCCGCAGCACGACCCGGGCCCGCGACGCGCCCTTGGCCTCGGCCGTGCGGACGTAGTCGGCGCCGAGCTCGTCCACCAGGCCGCCGCGCACGTAGCGGGTGAACGGCCCGGCGGTGACGAACGCCAGGATCAGCCCCGGCAGGACCAGGTGCCGGAGCTGGTCGGCGGGGCCGCCGCCGCCCGGCGTGGTCATCCCCGCCGACGGCAGCACCCCCCACTTCAGGGAGAACAGGTAGATCCCGACGATGCCGAGGAAGAACGGCGGCACCGAGACCGCGGCCAGGCCGAGGACGGTGGCGCCGTAGTCGACGGAGGTGTTGCGGCGCACCGCGGCGGCCAGGCCGAGCGCCACCGACACCACCAGCGCGACCGCGAGCGCGGCGCCCATCAGCTGCAGCGTCGGGCCGACCCGCTCGCCGAGCACCGCCGACACGGGCCGGTGCCCGACGTAGGAGTAGCCGAAGTCGCCGTGCAGCGCCCCCGACAGCCAGTTCCCGTACTGGACGACGATCGACCGGTCGAGCCCCAGCTCGTGCCGCTTGGCCTCGATGAACGCCTGGCCGCCGCCGCGCATCTGCTCGGGGTCGACCATCATGCGGACGGGGTCGCCGGGCGCGACCCGCACCAGCACGAAGATCCCGACGCTGATCAGCAGGAACACGAACGCGTTCACCAGCAGGCGCCGGATGACGTAGGCCGCCACGCCTCACCTCCTTCCTTGCACGGCGGCCGGGCCGGGGGCGCGCCCCCGGCCCGGCCGGGTCAGCTCAGCTTCCAGTTCGCGAAGTCCCAGGTCCCGACCTCGTTGGTCGGCAGGCCCGCCGGCTCGAAGCCCGACAGCCGGGTCCGGTGGGCCCAGACCGCGTCCGGGTTGTAGAGCCACAGGTACGGGACCTGCGCGTTCTCGACCTTGGCGGCCTCCTGGAACAGGCTCGTGCGCTGCGCCGCGTCGGCGACCGAGTCGGCCTTGGACAGCAGCTCGTCGAGCTCGGGGTCGCAGAAGTGCGCGACGTTGCCGCCCGCCGGGTAGGCCTGGTCGCAGGCGTCGATGGTCGCGACGGTGGACGGCTCGGTGGCGTAGTTGCCGCCGCCGAACAGCGCCATGTCGTAGGACTTCTTCTCGTAGGACGACAGCAGCTCGTCCGCCTGCACCTGCTTGAGCTCCACGTTCACGCCGACGGCCTTGAGCTGGCTCTGGATCACCGTCACGGCGGTGTCGCGGTCGCGCTGGCCGGGGATCCACGACAGCGTGACGGGCTCGGACCCGTCCCAGCCGGCCGCGGCGAGCAGGCTCTTGGCCTTCGCGGGGTCGTAGGCGTAGTCGTTGGCCGCGGACGTGGCGAGCTCTCCGTAGAAGCTGGAGTTCACGACCTTGCCGGCGCCGCCGAGCACCTTGTCGACCAGTCCCTTGCGGTCGATCGCGGTGAGGAACGCCTGCCGGACGCGCTCGTCCTTGAACCGCTTCTGCGACTGGTTGAGGGCGATCCGGGTGAAGCCGGGGCTCTGGGCGGACACGACCTTGACGCCGTCCATCTTCCTCACGGTCGGCAGGTCGGTGGGGGAGACCTGGGTGAGGTCCATCTCGCCGGTGCGCAGCTGCGCGGTCGCCACGTCGGAGGTGACCGGCTTCAGGTACACCTTCTTGACCGACACCGGCTCGCGGAAGTTCGGGTTCGCCTTCAGCTCGACGTACTGGTCGGTCTTGTAGTCGACGAACGTGAACGCCCCCGAGCCGACGGTCGGCTCGGTGAAGAAGGCGTTGTCGCCGAGCCCCTTCGCCGGGACCTCGCCGAGGACGTGCTCGGGCAGGATCGGGGTGTTGCCGATCAGGCCCGGCAGCCCCGCCGCCGGCCGCGTCGTGGTGATCTTCACGGTGGTGGCGTCGGGCGCGGTCACGCCCGTGAGGGAGTCGGCCTTGCCGCCGGCGAGTTCCTTGGCGCCGGCCACCGCGGCGAACTTGCCCGCCTGCGCGCTGCCCGTCTCCGGGTCGGCGAGCGCGGTGTAGGTGAACACCACGTCCCGGGCGGTGAGCGGCTTGCCGTCGCTCCACTTCAGGCCCGGCTTCAGCTTGACGGTGATCGTCCTGGCGTCGCCGGACACCTCGGGCGCGGCGGCGGCCAGGTGCGGCTTCAGCCCGTAGGACCCGTCCGAGCCGTACAGCGAGTCGAAGATGAACGACATGACGAGCTGGTCGGGCCCGTTGTTCGGCGCGAGCGGGCTGAACGTCTTCGGCTTCTGGTACAGGTACATGTTCAGGACGCCCGCGTCCCCGCCGGCGGACTTCTGGGTGGGGTCGGAGCTGCAGGCGGCGAGCGCGCCCGCCGCGAGCACGCCGCCCAGCACGGCGGCGACGGCCCTCCGCCCGGGGCCGCGGGCCCTCGTTCTGCCGGAGCGAATGGTCATTGACTTGCCTCTTCTCGGCGGTGGCCGGGCGCCCGCCCGGCCACTGGTCCGCTCAGCGGACGCGGTTCACCAGGCTTCCGAGCCCGGTCACGCGGACCGTCATCTCGTCGCCTGCGGACAGGAACTCCCCCGATGCCATCCCCACCCCGGACGGCGTGCCGGTGTACAGCACGTCGCCGGGCTCCAGCGTCATCAGCCGGGACGCGAACGCCACCAGCTCCGCGACGCTGAAGATCATCTGACCGGTGTCGCCGTGCTGCCGGACCCGCCCGTTGACCTCCAGGGTCACCTCGAGCTTCTGCGGGTCGGGTACCTCGTCGGCGGTGACGAGGTACGGGCCGAGCGCGGCGAACCCGTCGAGCCACTTGCCGTTCAGCCAGTCGAAGAACGCGACCGCGGAGTCCTCGGTGTCGCGGTCGTGGCCGTAGTCCATCCTGCGGGCCGACACGTCGTTGCCGATCGTGTAGGCGCCGACGTGGCCGAGCGCGTCCTCGACCGGGATGTCCTTGCCGCCGCGCCCGATCACCGCGACCAGCTCGGCCTCCCAGTCGATGCTGGGGCTGACCGACGGCAGCGCGATGTCCTCGCCGGGGCCGCTGACGGCGGTGCCGGGCTTGATGAACAGCCGCGGCGAGATCCGCGACTTGTCGAGCGCGTCCCCGCCGGTCTCGGTCACGTGCTCCTGGTAGTTCGCGGCCACCGCCAGGACCTTGCCCGGACGCAGCAGCGGCGCGAGCAGCCTCACCTCATCAAGCGCGTGCGCCGCCCCGCCGGACGGCGCCGGGCCGAGCCCGCCGACCAGCGCCGAGAGGTCGCCGGGGCCGAGGTCGGTGACGCGGCCGCCTTCGACGATCTCGCCGTGGCGGACTGCGCCGTCCGGCAGGCGGTACGTCGCGAGCTTCATGGATCAGACCTCCGGGGAGTCGATCGGCACGGGCGTGCCGAGGGCGAGGGAGCGGGCCGCGGCGTCGGTGACGCGCAGCGCGGCGAGGGCGTCGGCCGGGCCCGCCTCGGGCGGCCGGCCGGTGACGACGGCGGTGTGCAGCGCGGTCAGCATCCGGTCGACGGTGCCGGGGCCGTGCCAGGCGGTGCGGCTGCCCGTCACCGTCCGGACGGACGCGCCCGGCTTGGCGGCGTCGACGTCCATGACCCCGCCGGAGCCGCTGATGCGGTACCGGTGCAGCGCCATGCCGGGGGCGTCGATCGTGCCGCGCAGCCGGCCGACGGTGATGGTGCTGGTCATACCGTGCTCGTGGTCGAGCAGCAGGACGGTGAACCGGCCCGGCTCGCGGCCCGGCAGCGCGTGCACGCGGCGGACCGCCTGCCCGGTGAGGGCCCGCACCACGTCCACGGGGTAGAGGCCGAAGTTGACCAGTTCGCCGTCCGGGCACGGGTCGCCGCCGTCGACGAGGAAGTCGGCCTGGACGTTCCAGGGCAGCCCGACGCGTCCGGAGGCGAGCGCCCCCTTGGCGGCCTGGACGGCGGCGCCGAACCGGTGGTGGTGCGCCGGCATGCAGACCAGGCCGGTCTCGGCCGCGGCCGCGGCGATCGCCGCGACGCCGGCCGCGTCCAGCGCGAGCGGCTTGTCGGCCAGGACGTGGCAGCCGGCGCGCAGTGCCTCGACGACCCGGTCGGCGCGCTCGTCCGGCGGCGCGCACACGCACACGACCTCGGCGCCCGTCGCGCGGACGGCTTCGCCGACGCCGGGCCGGTCGCTGTCCACGACCTCGAACCCGGCATGCGCCCGGAACGCGGGAAGGTACATGTCGTGCTGGTGGTCCTGGGTCCCGAACCCGCCCGACCCCCAGGCCAGCACCTTGAGCACGCGCATCAGGACGCCTCCTTCAGGACGTCGGCGACCCGGACGGGCGCGCCGGTCGCGATCGATCGTTCGGCGGCGACGCCCATCGCCACGGCCAGCAGCCCGTCCTCACCGGTCACCAGGGCCGGCTCGCCGGTGACGGCGTCGGCCCAGGCGGCGATCTGCAGGGCGAACCCGTCGGCGCCGCCGGGCGGGAGCAGCGCGGTGCCGGTCTCGTCGGTGGCGGTGCCCGACTCGGCGTCCCAGGGGAGCGTGAGGATCCCGCCGGTCCCGGCGACCATGACGTCGCGGCGGGCGAAGGACGCCGGGCGGTGCCCGCGGCTCATCTCGCACACGGCGGTCGCGCCGCCCGCGAACCCGACCGTCATCTCCAGGTAGTCGTAGATGCCCAGTTCCGCGGCGGTCTGGCGGCGGCCCCGCGCGTACACGGTCTCGGGGGTGTCGCCCGTCCACCAGGTGACCAGGTCCAGCAGGTGGACGCCGTTGTGCAGGGCGTGCCCGCCGGAGCGGGCCGGGTCGAGCATCCAGCCGCGCCAGTCCGGCCAGATCCAGCCGCCGAGGATGGCCAGCCGGACGAGGCCGACGGTGCCCAGCTCACCGGAGCGCAGCACGTCCCGGACCGTCCGCGCGTAGTCGTAGTAGCGGTGGCTGTGCGCGGGCATCAGCACCCGCCCGGCCGCCGCGAACGCCTCGACCGCCCGGCGCGCGCCGGCCACCCCGGTGGCGAGCGGCTTCTCGATCAGCAGGTGCGCGCCCGCCTCCGCGACCTCCAGGGCGATGTCCGCGTGCGTGTCGTTGGGGGTGCAGACGACGCAGCCGCCGGCGCCGGTCTCCGCGAGCGCCGCGGCCAGGTCGGTGAAGGCCGGCACGCCGCCGTTCGCGCGGGCCGCGGCGGCGGCCCGGCCGGGGTCGATGTCGACCACGCCGGCGAGCTCCAGCCGCGGCTCGGCATGGATCGCGGCGGCGTGCTGCGCGGCGATGAAACCGGTGCCGACGACCAGCGTCCGAAGCGGCACGGAATGGGATTCCATGTCGACGGATCCTGATCCCCAGGTCATTCACGTGTCAAGGGTTGGCGGCAGAAAAACTTGAGAGCTCCCTGCTCATCCGGCGGTCCGACCATCGAAGGGTTGACATGGAACGCCTTTCCATGAACTATTCGCCGACAGCGTCACCCATCACTCGCCAATCTCTTGGGGGCTCCCAGAATGACCACCGCCGAGCTGGCCGGGCGCAGGTCCGGCGCGGAACTGCTCGCCGCCGCGCAGGCCGTGATCCCCGGCGGCGTCAACTCCGCCACCCGCCTGGTCGGCGTGCCGCACGCGATCACCGCCGCGTCCGGCGCGTACGTCACCGACGCCGACGGACGCCGCTACCTCGACTACCACGCGGCGTTCGGCGCGATCCTGCTCGGCCACGCCGCGCCCGAGGTCGACGGCGCGGTGCGCGCCGCCATCGGGGGAGTGGACCTGGTCGGCTGGGGGGTCACCGAGCCCGAGATCGAGCTGGCCCGGCTGGTCACCGAGACGATCCCGTCCGCCGAGCAGATGATCTCGGCGATGTCGGGCAGCGAGGCCACCGCGCAGGCGGTCCGGTTGGCCCGCGCGGTCACCGGCCGGCCGCTGATCGTCAAGTTCCAGGGCGGCTTCCACGGCTGGCACGACGCCGTCGCCCGCAACGTCATCTCCGCGCCGGACCGCGCCTACGGCACCGACCCGCTGTCGGGCGGCATCCTGCCGGAGGCCCTGGACGCCACGCTGATCGCCGAGTTCAACGACCTGGACTCCGTCCGCGCCCTGTACGAGGCGCACCCGCACCGGATCGCGGCCGTGATCATGGAGCCGATCCCGCACAACGTCGGCGCCCTCGTCCCGACGCCGGACTTCGTGACCGGGCTGCGCGCCCTGACCGCCGAGCAGGGCTCGCTGCTGGTCTTCGACGAGGTGATCACCGGGTTCCGGCACGCGCCCGGCGGCTACCAGCAGGTCTGCGGCGTCCTGCCCGACCTCACCACCTTCGGCAAGGCGATGGGCAACGGCTACCCGATCGCCGGACTCGCCGGCCCGCGGCGCCTGATGGAGCACTTCAGCTCGGCGGGCGGGGACGTCCTGCTCGCCGGGACCTTCAACGGCAACCCGGTCTCGTCCACCGCCGCCATCGCCACCATCACCTACCTGCGCGAGCACCCCGACTTCTACGAGCGCACCCACGCCCTCGGCGACCGCATGCGCACCGGCCTCACCGGCATCTGCGCCGACCTCGGCATCGCCGCCACGGCCGCGGGCTTCGGCGGCGTGTTCAGCCTCTACTTCACCGACGGGCCGATCCGCGGCTACCGCGACCTCATGCGCAACAACCACGCCGCCTACGTGGCCTTCCACCGCCGCATGACCGACCGCGGCTTCCTGATGCTGCCGCTCACCCTCAAGCGCAACCACATCTCCGCCGCGCACACCGAGGAGGACATCGACCGCACCCTGGACGCGGCCCGCGACGTCCTGCGCTCCATCCGCGACGACGGCATCCTCACCCCCGCCGAATAGACGACGGGAAACGGTGGCCGCTGTGCGGAGCGGCCACCGTTTCCCATTTCCGGAACGGCTCAGCGCGCGAGCATCAACTCGGCGAGCATGGACGCGCCATCGGACTGCGAGATGACCACCTTGACGTGCCCGACGGTGGCAGCCCGGTCGAGTTCGGCCCAGGCGATCTGCCCGGCGGCGGAGATGTGGCCGGTGCGCACGTCGACGGGCTCACCCCAGTCCCGGCCGTCCGCCGAGAGGTAGACCGACGCCGTCTCGGCGTATCCGGGTTTGAGGTTCAGCCCGATCCACGACACCCGCTGCGCCTCGGCGAAGCTCAGCGTGAACTGCCGCGGCGCTTCGGGCGTCGCGACGGGACCGAGCGCCGAATACCAGTACTCCGCCACCCCGTCGACGGCACCGGCCGGCCGCGCGGTGGGGTGGTTGCGGTGGCCGCTGGTCAGGTCGGTCTCGAAGGTCGCCGCACCGGCGGCGACCATCGCGGGGAGGTCCAGGACGTCGCCCGCCTCGGGCTCGGTGGCCTCCGGCGGCCTGGCCTGGACGAAGTCGGACAGCTTGCTGAAGGTGCCGATGATGCTGCCGCGAGCCTCGTCGTAGGACACGGTGATGAAGTGGTGCCCGCGGACGACCGCCGTACTGGGGTCGGCCTGGTCGACGTTGGGTCCGGCCCGGTACAGCAGGACGTCGCTCGAATCGCTCCACTCCCGTCCCGGCATGCGGATCCGGCCCACGGTCGGCTCGTTGGACGCGAACTGCCCGGACCGGTCCCCGTAGGTGGCCAGCAGCTTCCCGCCGGGAAGCGCCAGGATGTGGTGGGCCTGCCCCTTCATCGGCGTGGCCACCGGCGTGCTCCAGGTGCGTCCGCCGTCGGCCGAGTCCGTCTGCCGGGAGACGCCGCCGCCACCGGCCGTGCGCAGCAGCGCGGTGACGCCCCCGCGCGTGGCCGCCAGCGCCATCTCCGACAGGGAGACGCCGTCCGGGACGGGGATCATGGCCTCGTTCCCGACGGGCCAGGTGCGCCCGCCGTCGGTCGACCGGACGACGCTGGCCCGCCCCGTGGTCGAGTCGGACACGGTCCCGTAGAGGGGCAGCAGCAGGTCGCCGTCGTCCAGCTCGACGATCTTCCCGGTGGTGGCGGCCCAGCCCAGCGGATAGGCGCCGTGGACCGGCCCGCAGCCGCACGACATCCGCGACCCGACCAGCACCGGCTCGGACCAGGTCCGCCCGCCGTCGGCGGACCGGGTCACGAACGAGCCGAGGATGACCGCGCCGGTGGTGCCCTCGTTGGTCCAGTCGGTGCGGAACCAGTTGATGACGATGGTGCCGTCGGACAGCTGCGTGATCTGCGCGTCCCGGTCGTCCTGCGGGGTGTCGATGACGACCCGCGGCCGCGACCAGCTGCGGCCGTCGTCGGCG
This sequence comes from Actinomadura sp. NAK00032, assembly GCF_013364275.1. Taxonomy (NCBI): domain Bacteria; kingdom Bacillati; phylum Actinomycetota; class Actinomycetes; order Streptosporangiales; family Thermomonosporaceae; genus Actinomadura; species Actinomadura sp. NAK00032. Next base: position 4,550,186 of record NZ_CP054932.1, read on the forward strand.
CTCTCGGTCCACATGTACCGGCCGTCGTCGCGTGAATGCCTCGTGGCCTGGTAGAAGACCGTGACGAGCCGGCCGTCGTGGAGCCGGGTGATGTCCGGGAACCAGGCCTTCTGGTCGCCGTCGGGCCCGGCGACGATCACGTCCGGCTCGTCCGGAGACGCCGGCGAGGCGGCCGCGCCGGCCGGCATGAGGATGGCGCCCGCCACCACCGCGGCACCGGCCGCGGCGAGCCGTGCTCTGATTCGGACCATTCGTCCCTCCCAACATGGAACGTCATTCCATCTGCCCGAAGTAGAGCCGCACCTCCATTCCATGTCAATGGCCGAACGCGGCCCCGCGAACCTCTGCCGACGCGTTCCCCCGGCTGGCCGGACATTGACATGGAACAAAATCCCGCGTTGACTCCGTGTCACGTAAAGCACAGCCGCCCACCGCCCTTGACCCGCCACGTCCTGCTCGCGCGGGCGAGCGCGCCTTGTCCCTCGCCCTCCAAAAATCGCAGATCCCGAATCCGCTACTGCTGGAAAAGCGTGAGATGGCAAGCGCTTTCGAGGCAGGTTCTCGGACGGCGGAGAGCAGGAGTCCTCAGGAGCAGAAACGGCTCGGCTCTGACGCTGGGCGCCCGGCTCCCTTCGTCGTCGCCGGAGCCGCCCGCGCCCGCTTCATCGATCCAGGAGCGCCATGGTCATCGGCTCGGCCAGGATGAACTCCAGGACCTTCTCGATGTGGCGGAAGTGATCGGTGGCGAAGTGCCCGTCGAGAGCGTCCGGGCCGGGCCGAGGCCGGCGCCGGTGGCGGCGATGGCGACCGGCGCGGGGGGCGGGCGCTATCGGGATGCCTTGTATTGGCCGAGGAGGGCTTCGAGGCTGCGCACCATGAAGGTGTAGTACTCGTGCATCTCGCGGAGGCGCTCCTGCTGGCGTCCGGGCAGGCCGGCGCCCCGGGCGTGCGCGCTCTCGGCGAGGGCCAGCAGGTCGGTCGTCGCGTCCAGTTGATGTTGGAGGCAGCCCGCCCAGGCGTCGTCGCGCCACTCGTAGACGTACTGGCGCGAGCCCGGCGGCTTGAACCGCCGGACGGTCCCGCTCTCCACCAGCAGGCGCGTCATCTCCGACATCGAGCCCTTGCTCGCCTCCAGCGCGTCTTGCAGGTCCGCCATGGTCATGGGCGCCTCGCTGAGCATGAGGACGGCGGCTGCGCGTCCGGCCATCGGAGGCCAGCCCATCGCGCGGCCGATGTGCAGGCCGAAGTCGTCGATCAGCGCGTTCCGGTCGCCGAGGGCGTCACCTCGTCCCGGACCGACGAGCAGCCGCAGGCCCCGTACTGGCGCGGCCGGGGCGCGGGCGGCAGCTCGTCGGTCAACGGGCAGATCGCGATCCTCCCGCCGGTGGAGGACTTCGCTCACTGGGCCGCCGCCGGATGCGGCGGCTGGTCGCCCGAGGACGTCCTGCCCTACTTCGCCCGGCTGGAGGACGACGAGGAGTTCGGCGCCGAGCCCTACCACGGGCGCGGCGGGCCGACCCCGATCTTCCGGATGCCGCGGGAGCGCTGGGGCGGGGCGGACGGGGCGCTCGCCGCGGCCGCGCTGGCCGCCGGGCACGCGTGGGCGCCGGACGTGAACGCGCCCGGCGCGGCCGGCGTCTCCCCGTACCCGATCAACTCGCGGGACGGGCGCAGGCCGGGAAACACGCCCGTGCCCGGGACGACCTTCCGTGGTCGATGGCTCCCAGTCCGTCCCGGGCTCGCTGGCGGGCCGTCAACGCACCCCACCTCGTCGCGCCGGTGCGGGCCGGAGCCCGCTTCGAACGCCCCGAGAAAGCCGCAGCCTGACATCACCGACCAGTCGAGCACCGCCCCCGTCCGGCAGGAGGTGCCCACGGGCGCGGAAGGATGCCTCCCGTGACCACCTTCTCCGCCATCACCTCTTTCGCCCTCGTGGCAGGGATACTGACGATCATCCCCGGGATGGACACCGCCCTGGTGCTGCGCGCCGCCGTCACCCGGGGCCGGCGCCACGCCTTCGCCACCGCCCTGGGCGTTAACACCGGCGCTCTCGTCTGGGGCGTCGCCGCCTCGGTCGGCGCCGCTGCCGTGCTCACGGCGTCTCACCTGATCTACACCGCCCTGCAGATGGCCGGCGCCGCCTACATGCTCTGGCTGGGCGCCGACATGCTCTGGCGCAGTCTCCGGCGTCACGACTCGACCACGTCAAGCGACGCGCTCGACCAGCCCGGACCCATACCTTCCGATGACACCCTGGTGCGATCCTGGCGGCAGGGAATGACCACCAATCTGCTCAATCCGAAGATCGGCGTCTTCTACATGGCGATGCTGCCCCAGTTCATCCCCGAGGACGCCCCTCACCTGCTCATGGGGATCACGCTCGCGATCGTGCATGACCTGGAAGGCCTGGCCTGGTTCGCCCTGCTGATCTTCGGCACCCACATCGTCCGCCGTTGGCTCCGCCAAGGCAGAGTTCACCGCGTCATGGACGCGATCACCGGGACGGTCCTGGTCAGCTTCGGAATCAAGCTGGCACTTGCGGACAAGTAGCTCCCCTCAACCGATCCACAGGTTCTGACGTTCTCTCCCGCTGGGTTGAAGCGGTGGGGCACTCCGCAGGCCCCACGATCCGGGCAAGGTCGTCGCGGACCTGGCAGTGATGTTGGCGTCGGCCGCGCCCCTTGCCCGATATCGCGGTCCCGCCCGGGCCGCGTTCATCGACCACGGCCCGGGCGGGACCGGTGCGGCCGCCGCGCTGGTGCTGCGGCCGGGCAACGCCGGGTCCTACCCCGCCGCCGACCACATCGCCGCAGGCCTCCTCGCCCTCAACCAGATCCTGACCCGCCTGCACGAACAGGTCATCATCCGGACCGGGAGTGTCTGATGAACGGCGGATCCGATGATCAAGGAGACGCCAGGTGACCGACACCGCCGTCGAGAACGAGTCCGCTGAGGAGCCGGTCCGGACGCCGCCGGGTGCGGCGTCGGACGAGCCATGGTCACCTCGATGTGGTGAGGGCCGCTCTTGACCGGCGATCAGTCACTCGGTCAACGACTCCTTCCGGTCTCCGGTCTCCGGGGTGACGGTGGCGGCCAGAACTGCCGGGTGCCGATCACCAGCTTGGCGCGCATGCGGTCGGTGATCCCGGCAGCCCGCGTCCATCGCCCGGGTCGGTCCACGGCCGGTCAGGTCGGATCTCCGGATCCGGCGCGGGTGCGGTGTGTGGCGAGGATTCGGGTGAGGTCGGTGACCGGGGAGGAGGCGAGTTTGTGGTTAGTGTCGTCATAGCCGCGGGTGGTGCGGGGGTCGGCGTGCCCGGCCAGGTCTTGGACCTTCGCGAGGGGAACGCCGTTGCCGAGCAGGGTGGTGATGACGGTGCGGCGGCCGCTGTGCGGGCTGAGCCGGGACGCGGTGGGCAACCCGGCCCGGGCGGCCTGCCGGCGCAGGATGTTGGTGACGTCGCGCTGGGTGAGGCGTTTGCCGCCGGGCTTGGCCGCGTCGTAGGGGTGCGGGGTGGTGACCAGCAGCGCCCCGGGCGGGCAGAGGCCGTCGGGGGACCGGTCGGCGCGGACGGCCAGGTAGGCGTCCAGCACGCGGCAGAGTTCGCCGTCCAGGCGCACGTAGTCGCGGCCGTCGGGTCCCTTGCCCTTGGCGCTGTAGCGCAGTACCCGGTATCCGGCCTCGGTGTCCAGGTCCGCCAGGTCCGCACCGGTGATCGCCGAGACGCGTAGCGCGGTGTAAAACAGCAGCGCGATCACGGCCGCGTCGCGCCAGGCCGCCTCGGTGCCCAGTTCGACGCCGCGGCCCTCGGCGGTGTCCAGTAGCCGTGCGGTCTCGGCGGGGCTGAGAGTGGGCGCCTTGCGCGCGGACGCGGCGATCTGCGCGCTGCTCGGCCGCCTGGTCAGCAGGGTGGGGTTGCGGTCGGTGGCGTCGTTGGACTGCAGGTAGGTGTACCAGGACGACACCGCCGCCAGCCGCCGCGCCCGGGTGGCGGCGCTGGGCGGTCGGGACCGGCCGTTGACGGTGACGGTCATGGACGCCGACCAGTCGTCGATATCGGCGCGCCGCGCCGCCTGCGGGTCGAGCCCGGTGCGCGCGCAGTAGTCCAGCCAGCCGGCCAGGTCGCGGTAGTAGCCGCGGCGGGTGGCGTCGCTGCGCTGGCCGCGCAGCCACGCGGCGGTCAGCACCCGCAGCCCGTAGCGGTCGCCGGGATCGTCGGGCGGCAGCGCCGGCAGCAGCGCCACCGCCTGCGCGAACGGGTCGGAGGGACCGAACGCATCGGCGTCCTCCACACCGTCCCCGGGTGCCGCGCCGACCACCGGCCCCACCAGCGTGACGACTGTGGGCTCCGGCGTCGGCGGCACCGGCGTCGCGCTCATGCGCGCGGCCGTCGGCGACCCGTACGAGGCCTTCTGCGACTATGCATCGTTCTGCCAGTAGCGATTCGTCATCGAGTGTCAGGCAGCAGGTCACAGCCATCTTCGTCCAGGGAGTTCCCGCGAGGAACGCGCGCCTGGTAAACCGCACTATTTCGGATGAACGTCCAGGGCTTCGGCTCCCGGTTGTGTGGTCGGAGACAGGCAAAGACAGCGCGTTCGGATGATCGCCCCTCTCCGAGCGACGGGCCGGAGGCGACAGCGGCGCTTGCTGTGAGAGCGACGCCGGTAGCACGCGAGCCGGGTGAGCGATACACGAGGGGGGTGAATATACCTATTTACGAATATTGGCCAGAAAAAATCTCTATGTGTACTTATGGAATGTTCGCCCGATGTATAGTGTGCATGGTCGCGCTGGCGCTTGTGGCGAAAACCACTGGCAACACGTGACGAATCTACTGGTCGGGGTTGACGAAACGGCAAGTCAGGGGCGATCTGCATGAGACTGCCAGCGTCCGCCTCCTCACGCCATGCCAGTAATCTCGGGATCGAAATGATCTTCCTTTTGAGATCTTGATCGAATGTTACGGCGATTGGAGGTTCGTTTTTTATTGCCTTCTGGTAACTGGCCGGGACGGCCGGTTGTCCTGATCGTGGAGGTGCTTGTGCTTCGAGGGAGTAGCTGAGACGCCAGCAGGAGAGGTCGATGGGTGACTTGGAGCAAGATGTCCCTGAGGCGATCGAGAGGCTGGGTTCCTTGGCTCAGGTGCGTCGGGCTGCGGTGCGGCGTTTGCTGATGCTGGATCAGCGCGGCGATCTGAGTACCGAGCATGTGAGGGTCGTCGCGTCTTGTGTGGCGGTGCACGAGCGTACGGTTTGGCGGTGGCTGGAGCAGGCGCATGCCGACGGCCGCTGTGAGCGACTGCCGGTCGCCCGGTTCACCCTCACCGAAGACCTTCGTGCCCGGCTGGCCTTCTGGGGCGGGAACGCTTCGGCGCTGCATCGTGAGCTGGTTGCTGAGCAGAGGAGCGGCGGGGTGGAGGCGCCTAGCCTGGCAACCTTGCATCGGGCGATCCGGCGGGACGTGTCCCAAGGGATACGTGCCGGTATCCGGGATGGCGAACAGGCCAGACGGGCGTTCGACATCCGGTTGCGGCGACCGGACAAGAGCGAGGGCCACCGAAACCAGGTGTGGGAAGCCGATCATGTCAAGGCGCCGGTCTGGGTAGAGGTCGATGGGACGCCGGTGCAGCCGTGGATCACCTGGTTCATCGATTGCTACAGCTGCGCGGTGTGCGGGCTGGCCGTCACAGCGGGGTCTCCCAGCCGTGAGTCGATCTTGGCGTCGGCGCGGGCCTCGATTCTGTGCAACGACCGCTACGGAGAGTTCGGCGGCCTGCCTGACGCGGTGCGGATCGACCAGGGTAAGGACTTCTTGAGCGGGACGGTGCGGGCGGCACTGGGACGCTTCGCGATCCCGGTCGATGTGCTGCCCGGATACTGCCCTTGGCTGAAGGGCACGGTGGAGATGGTCAACGGTGCCGTGGAGAAGATGTTCTTTGCCGCACTGCCGGGCTTCACGCACGGTCCCAAGCGGCTCGGCGGTAAACCGGTCGATCCGAGCGAGCCGCTCCTGTCGTTCTCGGGGTTCGTTGAGTTGCTGTTGGAGTGGGTCGCCGAGTGGAACGAGCTGCTTCCCAAACCTGTGCTGGGCGACCGCACTCCCCAGCAGGTGTGGCGTGATGACCCCACTCCGTTGGAGCATGTTGAGGCCGAGGATCTCAGCCTGATGCTGCTGGAGGATGACGGCCGTCCGCGCAAGGTGTCCAACCAGGGCGTGAAGTGGAAGCGCCGGCACTATGTCAGCGAAGAACCCTGGATGGGCGATTACGTCGGTAAGTGGGTCAGGATCCGCTACATGCCCCATCACGATCATGAGATCGAGGTGTTCGACGCCTCCACGGGTGAGCATCTGGGACGGGCGTTCCTGTCCGATCAGGCGTCTGCAGAACAGGTCCGCCAGATCCTGCGCGCGCGTCGCGAGGCAGCTGCCGAGCTGGAGCGGACATTGAAGGCCGCCGCGCGGCTGCGCCGTGAACGCTTCGCAGCTCTTACTGCTCCTGGCCCGGCCAAACGCTTGGGAGCGTTGACGTCGGCGGAGGCCGACGCCGAGGTGCGGTTGCGCGATGCTGGCACCGGCCGGCCGCGGAAGGCGGCACGTCCGCGTACGGCCGCGTTGCCCGAGCCCGCTCCCGGCTGGGTGTTGCCGGTCCAGCGTGGGACCGAGGCCGAATCCGGCGGTAGGCCCGTGCTCGCGGCGGCCGAGCAAGCCGACGAGAGAGAACCGGGCGGGCAAGACCCGGGCGAGCAGGGGCCGGGCGAGCAGAGCGACGACGTTGGGTCTGATGAGAGGGGCCGGCGATGAGGCCGGGGCATGTGACCTCGCTGCGAGCTTCGGGAAGAAACCACTATCTGAAGCTTCCGGGGGCGAACGTGGTTGCCACCGATGCCCTGCTGGTCACCAAGGAGAACCTTGCCCGGGTGATCGAGAAGCAGGCGATGATGTGCGTCTACGGCGAGTCCGGTGTGGGCAAGACCCTGTCGGTCAATGAATGCCTTGCCGACGTCGCTCCGCAGCAGACTTTGCGGATGGCGTTCGGTGAATACCCGCGTCCGCGGGACGTGCGTCATACGCTTTTTGAGGCACTGGATTTGCCGGGGCGGCCGCCCCGTCGCCCATATGAGTTCACGCGGCTGCTGAAGGAAGAATTGTCGCGGCAGTTCCGTGTCCTGGTGTGCGATGAGGCGCAATGGCTCTCCAGAGAGTGTTTCGAGCTCTACCGGCATCTGTGGGATCACGAAACCACCCAGATCGCGATCGTGTTCGTCGGCGGCGCCGGCTGCTACCAGGTCCTGAGCAATGAGCCGATGCTGGCCTCCCGGATCTACATCTGGCAGGAGTACACCCGCATGTCCCGCGAGCAGGTGCAAAGCGCCATCCCGGCCTTTCATCCGTTGTGGGAGAAGGTCTCCGCCGCCGACATCGACGTGATCAACAAGCGGGCTGCTCATGGCCGCTTCCGTGACTGGGCGAAAATAACGTCCCTGGCGGTCGAAGAAATGCAGAGTCGGGACAGCGGCGTTCTCGACGAGGGTGTGCTGGAGTGGGTGTTCAGCAAGGACAGGAACTAATCCCTGGTCAGGGTCGCTGCCGGGTGCGTGCCTGGGTCAGTGCCCGGGGTTGGTGTCGGGGAGGGGGCATCGGCTGCCGGACTTCGATCGGCTCGCCAGGACGACGGGAGGTTCACCGTGGTGGAGAATGCGGTCTACGCGGCGGCTGCCGCCGAGACCGGGGCACAGTCGGCGCTGCGGGCCGACCCCGGCGGGCCGCAGGCGCCGACCGCCTGGAGGCGGGCAGCCGACCGGCCGGTGGTGACGATCGCCCTGGACGCCGCCGACGAGCACAGCAATGTCAAGGCGATGATGAGTCTGCATGATCCCGCTGCGGGCCGGATCGTGGTCCACCCGACTCCAGCGGTGGGCGGCATGCTCACCCTGGCCCATGATCTCATGGGCGCATTGGGAAAGTCGGCCGCTGCGCGCAACGATGGGCGCAGCGCGGCGGAGATCTGGCTGCAGGCCGCAGCCTGGATCTGCGGTTCGGGTATCAGCGAGATGGTGGTTTTGCGGGGGCATCTGCTGCCCCGGCCCGCATTGGCGCGGCTGGTGCAACTGGCCGCCGACACCGGCGCCGCATTGATCTTGGTATGGCATGAACGGCCTCCTGCCGACTGGCGCCAGGTACTGCCCGCCGCCACACTGGCAGTGCTCGAAGACGCGCAGGAAGCCTTCGTGAAGGCCCGCGCTCGTTTTCGGCCCCGGCCGGCGCCGCCCGCGGTGGTGCCGCTGTACTGCACCTCGCAGCTGCCCGCGGACGCCGGTCCGGCGCTGGCGCACGCCCTGCAGGCGCCGCTGCCCGCCCTGCAGGCGACGCCGCTGGCCGGTTTCCGCGCCCAGTTGAGCAGGTTCCTTGGGCCCGATGAGTTCACACAGGCCGACCTATTGTACGCGGCTGCGATGGACGCGGTGTGCGGGTTCTTGACCGGCAGCCAGTGGTATCACCGCGACCACGTCCGGCCCCTGACCTCATCTGCAGGGCGGGCGGGTGCCTCGCCTTCCCACCGCCCCGCCGCCGATCCGGTGAACCTCCAGCCCGACCCTGACTCGGTGGCCGAGGCGGTCACCGCCCAGGTCACCGTCCAGGAGGGGAACGCGGGCACCGCATCGGAGGCCGGCCCGTGTCCTGGGCGGCCGGGCGAGGAGGAGGGGCGCGCCGATCAGGACGGCATGGTGCAGGCCCGGCAGTGCCAGGAGACGTCCGCCGCTGCGGCCGACGACACCGATGACGCGCGCGGCGCGGAGGGTGCGGACGAGGGCGCGGACCGGCGAGGAAACGGCAAGCTGGCTGTGTTTCCGATGCTTTGGCCAGATCCCAACGCGCTGGATGAGTTCCTGCTGGCGCTGCTGAGCATCAGCAGTTCTCCCGCACACAGCATGGTGCTGCTGCGCGGGGCGCAAGCGGGGTTCCTGCTGCACGGCCTGCTGCTGACCGTACCCGCCGACCCGGGACGCCTGGGCGGCCCAGGGTTTGGCGGTTTTCCATTCAGCGTGCAGGTGGCCGAGCAGATTCGGGCCGAAATGCAGGATCCAGTCCGGTCCGCCGCGCTGGCCTTGACCCTCGCCACCGGCCTTGATCCAGCGGATCTGGCCTCCGTCCGGGCTCAGGACCTGGCCAATGACGCCTCCACCATTGCGCTGGGGCCCTACCCATGGCGCTCATCCGGTACCGCGCTGCGCTTTCCGGTCCCCCGACACGCCCGGGACCTGCTGGCCGCGGCCCGCGCCTACAGCGCCCTGGACGGAGGCGACCCCGGCGAACCGCTGCTGCCGTTCGGGCTGGGTCATCACGGGCAGGAGGTGTGGGCGACCGCTGAGGCGTGCGGTCTGGGTTTCCGCAGATCGCACCGGTGGGGGCCGCCCATGGGCGAGCGTCCCGACCGACCCGATTACTGGCATCTGCACCTGCGCTGCGCCTGGGTCGCCGATCCACTGCACGACAACCTCCACCTCTCACCGGGAAGGCAGGTGGGAACCTATGTTCCGCCGGCTTGACCTGCGCCGAATACAGCGGATCATGGACCAGCGTCACCTCGACCCCAACATGGTCGCCGACCGGACCCGTCTTCCCCTCAATCAGGACGGACCCGCCCGGGCCAACCTCGCCGACTTCTCCCGGATGAGCGCCGCACAGCTGGTCATCCTCGCCGAGGTGCTCGAGGTCGCCGTCGATGAACTCCTCACCCCACCGCTGGGGGATTGGGAGGCGGAACTGCAGGGCGAGGACCGTGACTTCCCCAGCCTGGACGCCGACGCGCTGCACGCCGCCCTGGCCCAGTTCGGGAGCCTCAGCGAGCACGCGCTGTGCAGCGCGTTCAAATGGACGCCGCAGCGGCTGGAGGACACCATCACCGTGCTGGCGCAGCGGCTGGACGGCAAAGGCGTCACCCCGATACGGCAGGGAGACCGGGTCATCCTGGAACCCGCCATCGAGGCCCTTCCGCGCGGCGCCCAGTGGCGGTTGACCGACTTGACCAACGACAGCGTCACCTTGGCCGAGGAGTATGCGCCTTTCCTGGTCACCGCGGTCCGTGCGCACGCCCTGGGCCCCTACCCCGGGCCGCCGATGGTCCCACGCCCCGTTGTCGACGCACTCGCCCGGCAAGGAGCCGCCCGGCCGCCCGACGCCCGTGCCCTGCCCGGACGGCCGGCACGGCTGGTTCCCCACGACGACCTGATGTTTGCGCTCCGGCTGCACCCGACGCCACCCGACCGCGCCCAGGCGCCGTGACGGCACCTATGACAGCAGCGCACGAAGTGCCGCTGATGAGGCGCCGCCCCGCCCGCATCAGCGAGGCCTGCGACCGCATCCTCGAGCACACCCTGGGCTGGGCCCGGGCTGTAACGCCCCGCCTGCGGAAACGACCCATCGGCGTCGAGAAGAAGGCCACCATGTCGGCTCGCACTCCTGCGCCCGCACCCCTGCCTGAACCGTCATCGGCCCTCGAGCAGCAGGTGCGCCAGCAGATCCAGGTGGCGCTGGGCGGCCGGCTCATCGAACTCGATCGCGCGGTCGCAGGCCAGGTCGCTTCGACTGCCCGTGATCACCTGCCTGATGCGGAATCCGGGCTTTGCCAGCAGACGCACTCACTGCTGATCGAGCTCACCACCCGCTGGGCGCTGCCGAGGAGAACCGAAGATCGCCCCGAATTGCTGCGAGACCTGGCCGAGTGGCTCGACCGCTGCGAGCACCCACTGTCGGCCGACCCCGCAGAGATCCTGGACTGGCTGCACGCCACCACCGACGATGGCGCCCATGACAGGGGGATACAGCTGTTCGTGGTCGAGCGGAGACTGCGGGTCCTGGCCTCCTGGTACCGGATCCTGCACGAACACCGCTTGTGCCGGCGCAATCCGGCCGTCGGGCTGCGCCGCCCCCGCCCGCCAGCCAGCGGCGACCACCTGGACATCGACCTGGTCGGCCCCTACCGGCCCAGGCCCCTGGAGCCCGTCGCCTTCGCCGTCGTCGTCGAATTCGCGCTGCAAGAGGCGCACGACGGCGGCTACGAGTCCTGCTGGCGTATCGCGGCCGTGCTGGCCGCATCCTTCTACCTGGGTCGGCCGGTCGCGGACCTGGTGAAGTTGGGCTTGGAGCATCTGACCGGCGTGGGCGCGTCCACCGACGCCGACGACCCGATGACCCTGTGGCTCGACGACCCGAATGCCGCCCCGCGGTTGCTGCCGGTGCCACCCGCGGTCAGCGTGCCGCTGCGGCGCTATCTGTTCCTACGCGCCGCCCGGCACTGCACCGACCCGCGACTGCTTCACGGCCCACTGTTTGCAGCCGATCCCGCAGAGTCCGGCTCGGACCAGCGTCTGTGCACCGGGCAGGACACCGGAGACGACACGCCGTGGGCGGACTGTGCTGAGCGCATCAACCGGCTGCTGTGGCGCGCCTCGAAAGCAACGGGGATCCGCGACGACATCGAGAGCAGCAAATTCATCGCCGAATCAGCTGAGCCGTGTCCCCAGCACCCGCCGACGCTGCCGCTGATCGAACCAGCGAGCACATTGTTCTGGTCGCATCCTGCCTGTCATGCTGATTTGGAGCGCTGAGGGAACACCCGACCTGCCGAACTGCAGCAGCCAGCCGTTGCTGGATCCTGCGTGCCTATCGATGGCAGTTCCCTGCCGGGGGGCTGCAGTTCTTCAGATGCGCGGCCTTCGACTCGACCGATGGCACTGGGTCCATGGCAATTTGCGGAAGCCGCTGCGTGAGACATCCGCCTTGCCTGCCCTGGGCGCGGGTGCTGGTGCTCATAGGCGCCCTTGATGGGTTCTGCGGCCCACATTCCATCCCACCCCGGGCTGGGAGGGAAAAGGGGGCGGCTGAAGGCCGCTACAGCCCGCAGGGTTGGAGTCCCTCACGACGGCCGCCGCCGCGCGGCGAACGGGGCAACGCTTGGCGCGGCGGCACTGGCCGTTCACGCGCTGATGCCCGCACCGGCCGGGGCCAGAACGCGACGGGCCGGTGCCGGCCGGCACGAGCCGTCGTCCAGACCGAGCAGTTGCCCTGCGCTCGGCGTGCCCGCCGAACGCATCTACATCGACCGGGCTTCTCCGGGACCACCCGCGGCAACCGCGGCGGGCTGGACCAGGTGGAGTCCACCGGATTCGGTGAGGTCCGGTGTACCTGGCGCTGGTCGGCGCTGGTGTGTTGATGGAACGGTAGTAGGCGGTCTCGTACTCGATGGGTGGGACGTCGCCGATGGCAGTGTGCAGCCGGCGGTGGTTGTACCGGCCGACCCATTCGACGATGGCGTATTCGACCTGGTCGCGGGTTCTCCAGATGCGGCGGTGGATCAGTTCGGTCTTGAAGGTGGCGTTCAGCGACTCGGCCATCGCGTTGTCATACGAATCGGCGACCGAGCAGACCGAGGCGGTCACGCCCAGGTCGGCCAGCCGGGTGGTGTAGCGGAAGCTGACGTATTGACAGCCCCTGTCGGAATGATGGATCAGGGTGCCCGGTTGCACCGGCCGTTCGCGGCCGCGTTGCCACAGCGCCATCTCCAGCCCGTCCAGCGGCAGGTCGGTGCGCAGGTGGTCGGCCAGTTGCCAGCCCACGATGCGGCGGGAGAAGGCGTCCAGCACGAACGCCACGTACACCCACCCCTCCCAGGTACGCACACAGGTGATGTCGGCCAGCCACAACCGATCCGGCCGGTCCGCGGTGAACTGCCGATTGACCAGGTCCGGCGGTCGCGGCGCCGACTCGTCAGGGGTGGTGGTGCGCCGACGGTCGCGCCGGTGCACACCCCTGCAGGCCGCGGGCGCGCATCAGCCGCTCCAGCGGCACCGCGCCACCTGCACGCCCTGGCGGCGCAGCTGCTTGTGCACCCGATAGGCGCCGTAGGTGCCGTAACTGGCCTGATGGACGTCGGTGATCTGCTCGATCAGCACTGCGTCGCGCTGGGCGCGGGCGGACGGCGTTTGCGGCCGTAGTAGGTGCTCGGGCACAGGTCCAAGACCCGGCACACCGGCTCGACCCCGCAGGAGGCCGCCGAGGTCGCCGACGACATCGACTTGCCGGACGGCCGCGGCGACCCAGAGGTCAAACCAATCCCGATCACCGTCAAAGACATCAAGATCACGGGAACGCCGCGGCCGACGGCGTTGAGGTCAGGCCGTCACCGGTGCAGGGTGAGCACGCTGGCGGTGTCGGCGGTGTCGGCGGTGTCGGCGGCGATAGCACCGGGACCGGTGAAGCCCGCCAAGGCGGTGAAGTCCGAGCGCGGCGGATGCGGGCAGACCGTGCGTTGAGTCTCGTCGCCTAGGGGGTGATGGTCGTAGGTGATCCCTACGCTCTGGAGTATGACTTTCACAGCGTTGCATCGCGCCCTCGGGGTCGCTCCGGGGCCGTTGACCGATGGGCTGCTTGATGCGGCGGTGAGCAGCGGCGTGATGGAGACGGACGACCTGGATTGGAAGTCGGAGTTGCCGCCGGTGAAAGGGCTACCGCAGACCGATTTCCCCAAGGATGTTGCCGCGATGGCCAATAGTGGTGGCGGAGTGATCGTCTTCGGCGTCCGGGAACGGCAGAAGGCTGCGACCGAGCGCGTCGATGTCGGGGGGTTCGATGAGGTGTACGAGCGCTCGCTGCGCAGTGCTGCGATCACCGCCATCTCACCGCCCGTGTTCGGCCTGAGCGTGCATCGGCTCGGAGACCAGGGCAAACGTGCCGTGGTGGTGGAGGTCCCGGCGAGTATCGACGGCCCGCATCTGATCTACAGGAACGACTACTTCGGCGCACCCGTGCGCAACGACTCCGACACCGTGTGGATGAAGGAACGCCAGATCGAGGCGATGTATCGGGCACGCTTCGATGAGCGACGCCACGCCACCGAGGCGCTGGACAATCTGTTCACCGAAACTGCAGGCGGGCGCGATGTTGACACACGCGCATGGCTGATCGCCGTCGCCCATCCCCGTGTTCCCCGCTTCCGCGACCGCCTCACGCGTGACCAGGCCCGCGACGTGCTCGTCAGAACTGAGGGCCTGGCTCTCAACTACGCCGGCCGGGGCGGGATTCACCCGCTGGAGAACGTGGACCGGCGCAACCCCCGACCGGGTCTGCGCCGCTGGGTCGCCGTCAACACCGCGACTGACCAGCGATCAACCTGGAAGCAGGCATGGGCAAGCATCCACCACGACGGCTCGGTCACCCTGGCGGCCGCGGTCGGTGGGCACCGCATGAGCGGCGACCACTACTTCGAGGGATCGCAGGTTCAGTCGGCAGCGGTCGAATGTGGCATCGCCGACTTCATGGGCCTCCTCCGCGCTACCGCTGAGGAGACCGACAACGACGAGTACGACGTGCGTGTCGGGATCGAGTGGACCGGCGAGCAACCGCTGACCATCCTGACGACCGACAACAACGGCTTCACCTACGGCGGCTCCTCCATCCCTCTGCACCGCTACACCCCTGTCGAGACCACAGTGAACGCAGCCGAACCCGCACAGGACTACGTCTGGCATGTCCACGACCTCGCCCAGGACTGCGTGAACCAGGGCGGTATTTCCAACGTGGTGATGATCCAGCCCCCAGAACGCGACACCCAGGAGTGAACCAAAGGTGGCCGCACCTGCAAGTGACTTACAGTGACGGCCGCTCCCTCGGCTCCTGGGCGCGTACCTGCTCACGCTGCTCGGTCCGCGTGAGGACTCGGCGGTGCGGGCGAGCCGGTCGGCGCGCTGCAGCATCGCGGTGACCAGGTTGGTGTTGGTGGCGGTGCCGTCGGCGGCGCCGGGCAGCAGCGCGGCGACGTCGACGCCCGGCTCCGACCAAGGCTTCATCCCATCAGCCTCGTCTGTGACTCCGGCATCGCCCACAAACCCGGCCACGTCGATGCTGGATGGCAGGCTCATCCGCTGCAGGGTGAACGAGCGGACATCGCACTGCCCGGCAGTATGCGGTGGCCCATCCGCGTAGAGCGTCTAAACCGTGTGGTCGAAGAAGATCGTCAACGATGAGGCGGCGACCCTGGACACGATCGGTGAGGCGTTCGCCCTGGCACAGGCCGTCGAGTGGGCGGTGGACATCGCCGGGACGTCCTCGGCGCTGCTGCTGACTCTGCTGGCCGCGCACGGCGCCAAGCCGGTGTAGGTGCCGGGCCGGACAGAGCACCGCATGTTGGGCGCCTATCAGGGCAAGGCCAAGACCGATGTCTGCGACGCTTATGTGGTCGCCGAGACCTTCCGGCTGCGCCGCGACTTCACCACGATCGACGTGCCCGCCTACCTCGTCGCCGACCTGGCGCTGCTGCCCCGACCGCGCCGACCTGGTCGCTGACCGGGTCCGCATGATCACCCGGTTGCGGGACGTGCTCACCGGCGCGTCCCAGCGTCGGGGCGGGTGTTCGACTACTCGGCGCACGAGGGCGCACCCGATACTGCTGACCGGCTACAGACCCCGACTGCGCTGCGCCGCCACGGCCCGGCACGGCTGGAGGCATGGCTGCGCAAGCGCGCGGTCCGCAACGCCGGCCAGGTCGCCGCGACCGCGCTGGAGACCGCACATGCCCAGTACACCGCCCTGCCCGGCCAGGCGGTGGCAGCGCAGATCGCCGCCGACCTGCCCACACAGCTGCTGGCCTTGGAAGACCGGCTCAAACGCCTTGACGCCCAGATCACCAAGGCCTTCCGCAGCCATCCGCGGGCCGAGATCATCGAGTCGATGCCCGGCATCGGCCCGGGTCCTGGGCACCGAGTTCGTCGCCGCCGCCGGTGATCTGGTTACCTACGCCGACACCGGATGCCTGGCCTCGGCGGCCGGGCTGGTGCCAGTGTCGCGTGACTCGGGCCGCCGTCCCGGCAGGCTGTACCGGCCCGAGGGCTACAACCGCCGCCTGCGGCGAGTGGCCTACCCGTCCGCCCGGACCAGCATCATCAGGCCCGGCTCCAACCGCGACTTCTAGCTCAAGAAGCGAGCCCGAGGCCTCTAACACACCCAAGCCATCATCGCCCTGGCCCGCCGACGGGTCGATGTCCAGTGCGCCCTGCTGGGCGGCGGACGGGTATTCAGCCCACCCAGCCGGCCGAGCGGGCGGCTTGACATCGTCATCGAGGCACCTGGTGATCGAGATCGTCGCAAATCTCGATCTACCAGGATCTCTCTCGTTGTCGCTTATGCCGCGCATGACGCAGCCAGTCCGTGACCTGCTGACTCAGGTCGGAATTTCCTCAATGGAAGGCCGAACCCACGTTACCGGTAAAACTCCGGGTGGAAAGCAGCGCTGAACATGCTGCCGCTGCACCACGGAGACCGCATCACCCCGAACTGAACGCCGATCACCATCTCGCCAACGGACCTTCAGACAGTCCCGTCATATCTCTAGTGAGGTTCCGGCCATCCAAAAGCCGAGTTCCTCTCGGTCAATCATCACGAGCCTGCCTCGCCCCTCTGACCGCGCTTGCACGGTATATCCAGAGTTGGTGACCAAAACTCCGCGGTGCCCCGTATATGTGCTGTGCACGGCTCCGATGAGGTTGCGGATGCGGTCGGCAGGCACGTTCCTGGCTTGCCGTTTGCACTGGACGGCGATTTTGTGTCCATCGGGTGTGCGCGCCGTGATGTCCACGCCTCTGTCTCCGCTTCGGCCGATGACCGCGACGTCCCGGTATCCGTCGCGACGGAGGAGCTCTGCGATCAGCTCCTCGAATTCCGTGCCGGTCATCACGTCGACGCGCTCGAACCTGGCGATGCTCTTCAGCCGTTCCTCACGTTGGTCGGCCTCGTGCTCGGCGACTTCCTTCAGGACCGCGATCGCGCCGACTAGGACGATCAGCAAGACCAGGACGCCCACGAGCCACGGCCAGGAGTCCTGCACGAAGTGGATCAGGACACGAACGGCGGTCACCAGCAGCCACATCCCTGCCGCACCAGCGAGCAGCGAACCGAAGGCGATACCTGTCGTGACCAGCACTGTCCGGACGATCGAGGTCTCTCGCGGTTCGATAGGAGAGGAATGATCCATGGTCGTCTCCGGTTTACGCGCTTGGGGGGAATGCCGATGAGTTCGGGTTCGGCTCGATGCTGCTGGTGCGGGACCGTGGCGGTGGGCGCTAGCATCACCTGCGAGAATGAGAAGAGCAGGTCGACGTCCACCGGAGTGGCCTGCTTGGTCTGGACTGCAGAGGCGACCTTCTCGGCGATATCACAAGCGCCGAGCAGGCACAGACCTCGATCTGGCCGCTCCGTCTGAGGAGCGGAGAATTCGCTACGGTGCCGGCAGCGGTACCCATCGCCAAGCCGCGACACCGTGATGTTGCGGTCCTATGACGAGAACGCTTCGCTCGTCCCAGCTGAAAGCTGATTCGCAGGTAGCGGTGATGAACGCCACTCACAGGCGCTCCAGCGGGGCCTGGCGTCAACTTCCCAACGCCTCCCGAACCGGGAGGCTCCCGCGATTTCGTATCATCATGGCGATCCGCCGTTACGTCTGATGCTGTCACGGGATGAAGGTACAACGCCGCTGCGACATTTCCCGGCTCCCCATCGCATCGTGCACAGCGTCACCCAACACCTCTATTTGGCGAAACCCCAGGCATTCGACCCAGACGTCTACGCCGAGTTCTTCGACCGCAACATCTCCACATTCAACGCGTTCTCGGACGACGGTATCGCCGAGTCGCCCCACCCGGAGGGCGTGGGGGTTGAGGCGCTGGAGGACCATGACCTGAACATAATCGGCCGTCCGGATATGGAGACGACAGGCGCCGAGGCCGCCGCGCACGGCCTGCGCGACATCGACGCCCCTGGCCCGCAGGCTCGCGCCGCGATCGCCGAGATCGAGGGCCTCCGGAGCGCCCCCCGCCCCCGCCGGCCGCCGCTCGACCGCGCAACGCCTCCGGCGCCGCCGTCCCGGACGGCGGCTTGGACAGCGGCTCGGCTAGCGGCCTGGACCGCGCGACGGACGAGGCAATCCGCTGCTGGCCCAGTTCATGGGTAACCTCGCCGTCAACCTGAACGCGTTGTTCCACGCGACCGGAGACCTGGCCCACGTCATGGAAGCGATCGACGTCGCTTGCCGTAGCGCCGAGGCCACCGCCGGGCAGGGCGGCCACTCGCGTTCGCTCGGCATCCTCGCCGTCGTTCTGCACGACCGGTTCCTGGTGACCGGCGAGCTGGAGGTCACACCAGGGCGGCGTCCCGCGAGGGGCAGACAACCGGCCCACGATGTTGCACTCTGGAGAATCGGACGTCCCGCCGCGTGGAAGGGGAAGGCGCTGGACGGAGAGATTCACGGGCGGCTGAGCTACCGCCTCGTCCTCGCCGTGGACATAGAGGGGTACAGCAGCCTCAGCACGCGGCACCAGTTGCGGAAGCAGCAGATTCTGCCCCGGGTTCTCGACTCCGCCGCCAGCGTCGTGGGGCTGGAACGGGACCAGTGGCTCAAGCAGGCAGGCGGTGACGGGGAGATTGTCGTCCTCCCCCCGGAGGCGGATGTCACCCGGGTTGTCGGCGACTTCGTTCGGGCTCTCACGACCGTGCTGGGAGAGGTGAACGAGGATCGCCTCCACGAGGACAGGATCCGCCTGCGGCTGGCGGTGCATTACGGAGCCGTGGCGCACGGTGCCTTCGGTCCCGCCGGGCAGACCATGATCGTCACGTCACGGCTCTTGGACTCCGAGCCCTTGCGGCGTGTGCTACGCGAGCAGCCAGATCTGGATCTGGCGTGCGTCGTGTCGGAGTCTCTCTATCGGGACGCGGTGGCGACTGGTCTATCCGGCCTATCCCCGTCGGCGTTCGAGCCGGTGAGGCTTCAAGTGAAGGGGCGCTCTCTGGGCGGCTACGTCCTTCGGGACCCAGGCGGGTACCGCACCGCGGACCTGACTCGCCCCGCCCCACGAGAGCCGGCCCCGGACGACTCCGGGCGGACGGCTCCCGCGCGGCGGCGGGACTGATGGTGGACGCGCACGCGGCGGCGTGCCGCTCAGTGGTGCTGGATCCACCAGATGATCAGCGCGACGAGGCCGCCGCCGCAGGCTGCGGCGGCACCCCGCACGAAGGCAAACGCGGCCATGCCGGCCAGCCTCCGGGCGAGATGGCGGCGGGAGTTGCCGTTGGTGGGCACGATGTCCTCCTCCGGGTCGCGGCCTCCGTTTTCGGAGGTGCACCCGCAGCCTGGGTGGTGGCAATCCGGTGGGACCAGGGAAGACGGCTCCGGGCATCCGGCGGCGAGGAAGGCGCAGGTCGCGCGAGTGCCCGCAGTGCCCGCTGCGGGCACTGCGGCTAGCGGGCAGGGGCGGGAGGGCGCGTGGCCGACGAGCGGAAGGGGCTGTCTGCGTTCCAGCAGGCCCTGGGCGCTCTGGAGAGGAGCGCGGTCACTGCTCGAAGGTCTCGAGGGCTGCACGCGTCGCGGCGGGAGGCCGCACGCCAGGCGAGCAAGCGGGGGACCAGGCTCGACGCGCGCCGCATCGGCGACTGGCTGAATCCCGGGGACGGCCGGGCGCCCCACGACCCGGATCAAGTCTGGGCCCTGGTCCAAGTCTGGCGCGCCTGGGAGGGGAAGAAGCCCGAGCCCAGGGAGCGCGAGAATTGGAATGCTCTGGTAGAGGCCGCACAGCCCCGCCGTCCGGCCGCTCGCCCATCCCGGCACGCAGGACCCGGACGTCCGATCCGCGAGTGGACGCCGCGAGAACTGAATGTCCACCCCGCCATCGAGGGGACCGCTTCGCCGCTGCCGTTCCTGCCCGCCTACGTGCGCCGAGCGCACGACGCCGCCCTTGAGCGGCTCGTCGCCACCGTCGAGGACGCCTCGGTGATGGCGGTGCTGGTGGGAGACGCCTCGACCGGCAAGACCCGGGCTCTGTGGGAAGTGCTGCAGGCGCTGCCGGACGACTGGCGCCTCTGGTTCCCGGTCGGCCCGGACCGTCCAGAGAGCGTGCTGAGAGGCCTGCCCGACGTCGGGCCGCGCACAGTGGTATGGCTGGACGATCTCCAGCGCCATCTGCTGACCCCGGGGAAAAATGACGGCGAGCGTGTGGCCGCTGGACTGAGCGTGCTTCTCGGTGACCGGCGGCGCGGGCCGGTCCTCGTCCTGGGGACGATCTGGCCCGGCGACTGGACCACGCTGTTCGGTTACGCCTCGCCCTACGAGGATCCGTACGCGGAGGCGCGAGCGCTGCTGTCGCAGCGGGATATCCCGGTGCCGGCCACGTTCCCGCGTCCCGACCTCGATCGGGTGAGGGCGGCTGCCGCGGACGATCCCCGGCTGGCGGAGGCCGTCGAGTACGCCGAGGACGGACACCTCACGCAGTACCTCGCAGGCGGTCCCGCCCTGAAAGCCGTGTACCTGCACTCACCCGACCCCGCCGCCCGCGCGCTCATCGATGCGGCGATCGACGCGCGGCGCCTCGGCCACGGCCCGATGCTGCCGAAGGCGCTGCTCAGCGAGGCGGTGCACGGCTATCTGACGCGCCCCCAGTGGGACAGGCTGACCGAAGCCTGGCAGGAGCGGGCGTTCCGCTACGTCACCGACGACCGGCCGTGCCGGGGCGCACGGGCGCCGCTGACCCCGGTACGGGTTCTGCCCGACGAAGAGGGGGAGTGGGACTGCTGCGTCCGGCTCGCCGACTACCTTGAGCAATTCGGCCGGAACCAGCGCCGCACGCAGCCCGTACCGAAGGCGCTGTGGGACGGTCTGCTGCGTCACGCACGGGGCTCAGATCTGGTCAAGCTGGGCAGGCAGGCGCAGGAACGTGGCTTGTACTGGTACGCGCTGCGGTTTTACGCCGACGCGTTCGAGGCTGATCCGCGGGCGACCGACGCGATGCTGTGGTCAGGCGACCTGCACGCGGTCGCCGGCCGCCTGGACGACGCGCTGCTCTGCTACCGGCGCGCTGCCGAGAACCTCGACGAGTACGGATGGGTCAAGGGCGTCCGGTTGCTGCTGGAGGTGGGCCGGATCGACGAGGCGGTGCGGTGGTCCGACGAGGCGGTTCGGGTGGAAGCGTCGGGCGCGGCGTCACAGGCGGCGGACCTTCTCGCCGACGCCGGTCACGAACTCACGGCCACGGAGATCCTGCGCCGTGTGGCGGACGCGGGGTCGGCCGAGGCAGCCGCACGGATTGGGGAGATACTCAACGACAGCGAGCCCGAACCGGACGCGATCGGCTATCTGCGGATCGCCGCCGAAGGCGGCTACGAGTTCGCACTGCGGATCGTCGCCGAACGGCTGCTCCAAGAGGAGGGCATGGACGCCGCCGTCGCGTGGCTCCGCAAGACGCCGGACGGCACGGCCGTCATCGCAGAACTGTGCCACGCCAAAGGAGACCATACCGGAGCCATTAGCGCCGTGCTCCCGCTGTGCGAGAACGATCCGGCGCTCGTGCGGCTCGCGGGCCCGTGGCTCGTCGCGGCGGACAGGACCGACGAGGCGATCGCCCTGTACCAGCGAGTCGTCGCGCCTAGCGGTGCGAAGACTCCGCGCGAGGCGACCGTCCGCGAGTCCGCAGTGCGGAACGCGACGGAGCTGCTGCACGGCATGGCCCGCACGCGTGAGGCGTTCGACTGGCTCTTCTCACTGGCCGAACACGGTGATCCCGTGGCCCTCGCCCAAGCGGAACGGCTCGCCGTGCGCGCAAAAGCGGAGGACATGCTGATCGCGTGGCTGCGCCCGCGCGCCGAGGCCGGCGACTCCGCTGCTGTCCTGAGCCTGGCGCGCGTCCTACACGGCATCGGGTGCACGGACGAGGCGATCGCGGTGTGCGCCGGGCACGATTCGGCGGCCGTCCTCCGGCACCGCGGTGACCTGCTCGTCCACCGGGGCGAGAAGATGGCAGGGATCGCCTGCTACCGGGAGGCAGCGGAGTTGGGCGACGCGCAGGCGATCGGCCTGGCCGCCACGCTGGAACGGGATGAGGGCCGCACCGAGGAGGCGATCGTCTGGACGCGGGCACGTGTCGCAGCGGGCGCTGGGGAAGTCGCCCTGCGCTGGACGATCGATCTCCTCCTAGGTGAGGACCGGACGGACGAGGCGACCAACTGGCTCAGGGAACGCGTCCTCGAAGGCGACGTCGACGCGCTCGGCTGGCTAGCGAACCTCCTCCGCGACGAGGGCCACACACAGGAGGCCCTCGCCTACTACCTTCAGCTCGCCGAATCGGGGCGGGCCGCACCCGAAACCGACGCCCCGGACGCAGGCGCCCTCGCGCAGGCCGCGCGAATGCTGCGCGACGCCGGACGCGACGGCGAGGCCGAACGGCTCGTCCGGTACGGCGTCGAGCCGGGTGGGCGCATCGCGGACACTCGGTGACGGCTCGGTCGGCTGCCACTGCCTTGCCATAGCGGCGAGCCGACTGCGCAGAATCTGGTGTGAGAAAGTCCATCGAAAGGCGCGCTAGCCAGTAGTGATAGAGAGACCTCCCCAATGGGCACCCCCCGTGTCCTGTAGCACAAACCGGACCGAGGGCCGGGGCGCTCTGCTGGCCCGGGGCCGCAGGCGGCCACCTGATGTCCTCGAGGAAGCGCATGAACCGGCTCGGAGCCTGCCAGGCGTTTATCGCCACCCATACTTCAGTATCCCGAGGTAATCTGACTCTTCATCCCCAGGCGCCGTCGAGCGCTTCCAGCACTGCCGGGTCATCGTGCCTGGTCACGACAAGAATTCAATGATCGTATGGGGGTGGGTCTCCGCAAGTATCAGCACTTCTTGATCCTTTCTCGCCCAGCGGTCAGAACGGCCCTTCCCGCCACCGCCTGGAGACAACCCGCGATGCCTCCAGAATAGAATTGCCGACGTGGCAGCCCTGATTGGCCCGCGGGTTCATGGGGCGTTGTGTCTCCGTAACCCCGGGTCGCGGGCCGCGCGGACCTTGTAGTCCTGGCAGACTTCCCTCCTTCTCGGCAACGACACGAAGCCGCTCCGGCATTCGTCCGCGCCTACCGTCAATGCCCGAGCTGGCCTTGGCGGGCCGCATTCGAGCAATGGGCGGATCTCGTCTTGTTGTGTGCGTCGGATCCGCGAATGTCTGTGGTTGCATACAAGACGATGACACGTCCCCAAAGCCATGGCCTCCGTCTCGACGCCGAGTCCCTGAAGCGGGCGCGCGCTCACCGGCGGCGCGCCCCCGCAGAGCCGGCCGCCCCCGTCGACCAGGCCACCTCGTCGCAACGATGCCCGTCCTGACCTGCGGCGGGTCGGGACGAGTCCGGCGAGGGCAGCCCACCGCGCCTGGAGCGAGCTCGGGAAGGGGCCCTTTCGGAGGCCCGGGGCGGCGCCCTCTAGGTGCGGGTCCCGAGCAGGCCGACGCGGCCGCTCGGGCCGCCGTTGGTCATCGCATCGTCTACTCCGTCGCGTATCAAGGCGAGGTGGCCGTGTTGCGAGTTCCGGGTCCGGGCACCGCCCGGTGGCCAGAGCCACCTCCGGGGCTGCCGCTGCCGACAAGCGGTTCACTGCCAGCGCCAGGCTGCTGCGCAGGCCCTGCCACGGACCGTGCCGGGCGTCGTGGCGGGCGTCGTGCTGCAGTGCGGGGGAGGGTTCCTTCCTCGTACAGGCGAGGGCCCTGCCGCGTCGAGCCCGGGCGGTGGTCGTGGTAAAGCCAGCGGCGGTTCTTCAGTCCGGTGAGGAGCCGCTCGGTGTAGACGCGCTGCAGCATCAAGGCGGGAGCGGGGTGATCGGATTGTGGTTGCGGATCCGACAGATCCGGTCGGGCGCGCAGGGCGATGAGAGACCAGCAGGGGCCCTGCCCGTCATGGTCATGCCGGTAGGCGCGCACCCACAGGGCCAGATCCCGGCACAGATCATGGTCATCCAGGTCCCGGTCGGCCAGGCCGCGGATGCGGGCGATGGCGCCGGTGTGTCGCTGCCGCAAGTCCCGCTCGTAGCGTTGACGGTAGCGTCGCCGCGATCCCCGACCGCGCATACTCTGTTCCCCTCCGCGATGCCCCGATATCTCCCCTGTGCCTACTTTGGCGCGGCACACACGTGTCCTCGCTGGTCATCGTGCAGGCTCTGATCGGGTTTGGCCAGCAGCGCAGCGGCGCGGCGTGCCCCTTCAGCTAGCCGGACCTCACATCCTGGGGTCGGTGACGCGGAGGAGTCTGGGCGGGGAACCCAGCCTGGAGCCGAGGGCGAGTGCGGGGGCCAGGCGTTCGGGTGCAAGGAGTGTGGGTGCCAGGAGCGACCTGCTCATCCCAACCTGCCGGCTCCCCCGGGGGACTGGTGCGGTTGAGAGATTTATGCGGCTGCGCGATGGCCGGATCCCGCCAGGGGGTGAACGGTCCCATGGGGCTCGCGCGTCCCAGGACAGCCGCGCCCCCGCCGCACGTCGGACAGGACAGGACACGCCCATGTACGGACCGCCGCCGCAGCCGCCGCTGCCTCGCCCACAGATGCGCCCGCCGATGCGCCCGCGGCACGGCATGCCTGCGTTCGGTGTGGTCTTGGTCGGTCTCGGTTGCCTGCTAGCCGGCTGCATCGGCGGTGCCGCGATCGCCTCCGGCCCCGGCCCCGGTCCCGGCGCTGGCGTCGCGGCGAGCAGTTCGGCGAGTACGGGCGCGCGGCCGTCGACGACGTCCGCCGGGCCGAAGGTCAAGACGACGAAGGCCAAGACGACGCCGACCTCGCGGCGCACCCGGCGGTCGGCCACCCCGACGCCGCCACGCACCACGGCCAAGCCTCGGACCGCTGCGCCCAGGCCCCGGAGGACGACGAAGGCTCCGTCGACCGATCCGCGCTACCCGACCTGCACGGCCGCCAAGCGCCGAGGCCTCGGCCCCTACGCGCGCGGCGTCGACCCGGAATACGCCTGGTACCAGGACCGCGACCATGACGGCGTGGTGTGCGAGTAGGTTTTCCGAGGCGGATGCGTCGTGGGGCGTTCGCCAGCCCGCGGTGCTGCATACGGCGATCCAGCCGCGTAGTGCGTTCGGCCGGACGGTTGGGTGACATGCCGGCGGTGAGGGCGTGGACGAGGCGGTGGGATCGAATGCAGGAGGTCGGCAGATCCAGGGCGCGGGGTTCGCGGACGCCGTGCCGTACCTTCGTCCATGTGCGGCCCTGGTGACGTCGAAATCGGCGTACTTTCTCGCGCCCCTCATCCCGTCCTCACACATGAGGTTCGGACGCGGTGCTCAATTTTCGAGCAGGTGTCTGGGCAGAACTGCCTGGGCCGGGTGGATGACACCATCCGGCCCCAGGCCGTGCGGGCGGTCCGGGGCCGGGTGGCGGTGATGTCAGCTATGCAGATGAGCGGGTTCGGCTCGCGCTTCTTCGATCAATCGATTGAGCCGGGTGGGAAGTTGAGGTACAGGCGACGCCAGGCGGTCGTCCACGCCCGTACCTCCACCTCGTCTCCGCCGCAGCAGATGATGATTGTCTGCACATAACGCATCGTCACCGGCGGCCGCTGGCGAGGCCTCTCAGCCAGGAGCGCGTTGAGCGTGGTGTGTGAGACCTTGCCTTGTGGGCTTTTTCGTGACCACTCGCTGAGTCGACGGGGGGAGTACCCGCCCGCCCACTGCCAGAAGTCTCGCAAGGAAGCCAGAAACTCTTCCCGAGTGGTGGCCTGTGAAGGGTCCGGCTTACCTTCCTGGCCGGCGGCGTCCCGTAGAAGGGGTGGCGGTCCGGTGTCCTTCTCCTGTGGTTGTTGAGCGGTCCAGTCTCTCCCACTCCCCACGGCGTCCTTGGGGGGCTCAGGGGACCAGTCGATGTTCCACCGGGTATAAAACCCCGCTCTCTCCTGTTGTTGATGTGGTGTGGTGCTCCGCTCCGCGACCGCCGCGGTGCGCAGCTTTCGGATCTCGGACCTCTGGTCAGGGCTCAGATCAAGCACACTGAGCAGCCGCCACAGGGTGTCCCCATTCGGGATGGAGGATCCCGACATGTACCGGTATAGGGATTCCCGGGGGATTCCTGAGGTCTTGGCAACTTCTGTCCATTGCCGTCCGCCGATGGCGGCCCCGAGAGCGAGCGCGAACTCTGCCTTGGCCTTGTCGTATGCAGTCATGGTGGCCGTCATTGGTCAGGCTCGGGCGATAGGGCCTGGCCCTTGCGTGCTCGCGCCGATGACCAGCCCTGCGGCCAGCATCAGTGCGTTAGTCGCCACCTCGATGTCCTCGATGTGTGCGCCACGATGCACTACCGCGATCGCGGTCATCGTGGCGAGAACGGCGAGCAGACGGGCGTTCAGCGCGATCTCGCCAGTGATCTTGATTTTCACATCGTTCCTCTCGGTTCCCCAGGCACAGAAAGACGCCACACTTCCCCTTTTTGGCCCTAGCCGACCAAAAGCGGACATTCTTCGGGTGTGTGTGCGCCCATTCTGCCCGATGGCAACGGAGCGGTAAAGTCGGCGGAGTGATCACAAAGATCAATTAAGGAGGGCCCATAAGGCATTAGATGTTTGAAGTCGTCCGCGTGCGTGTGCTGCCGTCAGCAGGCGTACGGTGCTGTAAAAGTCCGTAAGAAAGTGTCAACAAATGCAAGTAGGACTTGGTGGCCTCTCTTTTTCTCGATGGTCGGGGCACTCTATGAGGGCAAGCCTTCGCGTCCAGCGAGGGAAGCGCGAAGCGTCCCCTTCGTTCCGTGTCCCACCCAGGCACAAGAAGACGACGCAACAGGCGCACGGTCTAGCCGCCGAGCGCCAACTCTTGCGAACGGGGGCTGGGCTGTCGTGGCCTGGCTCCCGTTCCGCGGGTCCCCACGCGACGTCCTGAAGCCCACTGATTCGGTGAAGCCCAAAGACTGCGCGGGTCAGCCTCACCTCTGCCGAAGGCAGAACTCGCCCCACTCGACGAGCACACCCGTCGTGCCAGGACCATCAGCCGGGGCATCTCGGCCTTCAGCGAGGTCGCCTGCGGCACCGCTGTCTTCCCAGAAAAGCAGGAGAGATGATCACGCCGGTGCGGCCATACTCGATCCGGCATCTGCGTGACGATCAACCTGTGAGGCCCTGTGACATCGATCTACCTATCGGCGAGCCAGCCGCGCTGGACTCCTCAGTGCGAGGCCGATCTCCAGACTGCGCTCGACGGGGGTCTGATCGGGGAGTCGCACTACATCGACCTCAAGGAGGTGCCCTCCAGCAAGGGGGGCAACAAGGAGTCGGCCAGGGACATGGCCTCCTTCGCCCTCGACGGCGGCACGCTCATCGTCGGCATCGCCGAGGACAAGGAGAACCGCGTCTTCACCCTCTCCCCGCAGCCGCTCAAGGGCCTGGCCGAGAAGATGGAGCAGATCGCGCGCAGCATCCCCGACCCGCCGCTCAACGTCGTCACCCGGGAGATCGAGTCCGGCGCGGACCCCGGCATGGGCTACCTGATCATCCACATCCCGGCCAGCCCCGCCGCACCCCACATGGTCGACGGGCACTACTGGGGCCGCGGAGACAAGACCAAGTACAAGCTTGCCGACGCCGAGGTCGTCCGCCTGCACGAACGCCGCCGCATCGCCGACCGCGACGCACTGGCGCTGCTGCAAGAGGAGATCGACGACGACCCGATCCCCGAGGTCATTCACAAGCAGGCCCACCTGTTCCTCGTCGCCCAGCCGCTGGCCGGCCGCCCGGACCTGCTCCTGGAGTTCACCAGCGCTTCGAGCTGGAACGTCGACCTGCATCACTTCATCCAGAAGGCCTACGCGCCCGACGTCCAAGCCGCCGTCGGCAGCGACGTCGTTTCCCCCACGCTCGGCGAGATCGGCAACGGCTTCCGCCGCTCGCGCGGGATCGCGCGCGCGACGCCCAACCTCGCCGACCGCAGCGCCTTCAATCCCACCACCAGCTACCACCCCGAGAACGCGCTGGAGTTGCAGGTCCACGAGGACGGAGGTCTGCGCCTGTTCTTCAGCCGCCTGTCCGACGTCCGCGGCCAGGGCAGCAGGCCGGACGAGCAGGTGATCATCGACGCCGCCGCCGTCATCCACACCCGGCGCTTCCTCGCCTTGGTCGTCGCAGCCGGCGAGCAGGCGGGCTACTTCGGCAACTGGGCGCTGGCTCTGGGCGCCACCGGGCTTCGGGGGCTGCGAGCGGCTCCCGGACGCAACTCCTGGGGAGACGGCCCCCCTTACGACCGGGATACCTACTCCGTGAGCACAGCGACCACCTGGGCCGAGCTCAACCAGTCGCCCGGAGCGATCACCCGCCGGCTCACGGGTCCTCTCCTTCGGGCGCTGGGGACCGAGAGCTCCTACTCGTCAGCTCTGACCGACCCAGAACCGGACAACGAGCCGGACGGGCAGTAGTTCAGAGCAGCAGCGCAATCTGATCCTCGGCGGGGACCGCCCCGCGAGAATGCCTTCAGCTGTCTGAGGTGGTGAGGCCTATGCGGCCCGACGACTTCTTCATTGACCAGTCTGTGTCCTACGACCCGTGGGGCCCCTTGGTCAGCTCGC
Organism: Actinomadura sp. NAK00032; assembly: GCF_013364275.1. Taxonomy (NCBI): domain Bacteria; kingdom Bacillati; phylum Actinomycetota; class Actinomycetes; order Streptosporangiales; family Thermomonosporaceae; genus Actinomadura; species Actinomadura sp. NAK00032. Next base: position 4,578,574 of record NZ_CP054932.1, read on the forward strand.
GCAAGAACCTCGACAGGACCCTGCTGGCCGGGCTTCGGGCGGGCCCGCTCGAAGGCCACAGCGACCTCGAAGCCGCCGCCGGGCTGGCCCGCCTGGTCCATGACGAGTTGGAGAAGTACGGAACCAGTGGCGGTGAGGAGCTGACGGAACAGGAGATCCGTGAGGCCTTGGTGGCCCTGCACGCGGTGGTCAGGCGGATCGGCATCCCCTTCGACGTGCCCTTCCGCGACTACGGCACCTTCAAGTCCCACTGGAAGCGCAACGGCTGCACCAATTCGTATCAGAAGCGCCGCGACATGTTGAACAACCTCTTCGGCCCTCTGCACGATCAGCTCGTCGAGATGGAGACCCGGGCTCTGTCATCCACGCTCGCGCAGCCCGTCAGCCCGCGCCCGGTGACCGGTTGGTCGCGAGTCGACGCCGAACTCGCCGAACTCCGGCGGCACTTCCAGAACGCGCGGACCGAGCAGGACTACCGCAACGTCGGCAACGACTGTGTCATCGTCACCGAGGAGCTCAGCCGACAGCTCTACGACCCGCAGACTCATCTCCGCGATGGCGAAGACGAGCCTCCAGTCGCCAAAACCAAGATCCGCATCGAGCGCTACATCGAGGACGCCGTTTCAGGTCCGGAGAATGCTGACCTGCGCAAACTGGCTCGGGCTGCCATTGAGCTCGCCCAGCGCGTCAAGCACAGCCCCACCTCCACCCGCCGTGACGCCGGCATCGCCGCCGACACCGTGATCCTGCTCGCCAACATCCTCCGGCGCCTCGACGAGAGCGACATCGGCAGAGTCCCATGATCGACTCTAAGTTCAGAGAAAGAGCGGACAACTCCGGAGGCGCCCGGGACCAATACGTGTACCTGAGAGCACTGCGCGCCGCCGGCGCCGTCGACGTCATCGAGTTCGGCGCCTACGTCCACCGGGTGGCGTGCTCCTCGCTTGCGGTCAGCGACCGCCGGGGGCGGCCAGTGCTGACGACCCCGCACTGGCCCGTCATGGCCCAAGATGCCGATGCCCGCCCGGTCGCTGGCGCCCGGTTCATGGTGTCGGTAGCCCGCCGGGAAGAGAAGGGGGCTGACGTCAACGTCGCGGCGCACCTGCTACTGGACCTGCTGCACCAGCGCATTGACGCGGCGGTGGTGACCAGCAACGACAGTGTCTGGCTTTCCCCGTCGCCCAGGCACGCAACCTGGTGCCGGTGGGCCTGGTCAACCCCACCCGCGGCTACCCGGCCAGAGCACTCAACGACCGCCCCGACCGAGGGCCCGGCCAGCACTGGTGGTACCAGCTGACTGCCGACGATCTCACCTCCGCGCAGCTACCCGCCATCATCGGGCCGCTTACTCGCCCGGACGGCTGGCGATGGGCTAGACTGCGGAGATACCGCCCGGCCCCTTTGAGGGCCGGGTTTACTTTTCTCCCGCGCAGCTTCCCCCGGTCGTACGGTTCACCACATGGGCGTCGCCGCGGCGAGACTGAGGCGTCCCTGTGCAGGGACCTGTGACCGGGCAACGTGAGCGCCGTCGAGGGCACCGCAAGCGGGATCACCTGCTCAAGTGGCGTCGCGACGAGTGCCCGGGTGAAGTCGGTTCGACCGGTCGTCACGTCGACCAGCGCGGCCACGTCCAGGACGTGGCCCCTCACGAAGCGCGGAGACGCACGCCGTACTTGTCGGCCGTCGCGGCGTCGACCTCCGCCAACAGCTCAGCGTCGCCGGGGGCGGCGGCCACGCCAAGCGAGCGCCGCGCCCACGCGTCGGCCTGGCGGTGCTCGGCCGAGTCCTCTACCGGGCCCCACAGCTCACGCAGACTCTCACAGCCCTGTCCCCCGCGCCTCTGCGGCTCGGCGGTGGTCGCGTAGTGCGCGGGTGCGCCGTCGAGAGATTGTTCGTCGGCCGAGGTCACGTTTTCGGGGTGGCCGCGCTCTACCTGGTGTCCCCTGTCGCCGACCCCTTTTCACCGAACGGACGACGATCCCCATGATCTTGAGCATCCTGGACACGGCTGCCGGGCTGGCGCCCCCTGTGCTGGCGTTGGCGGCCGCCCTGGCGCAGCTGGTCACCCAGCGCCGAAAAGCCGGTGACTGCGGCCAGGCCGCCGATACTGCGGGCTCCGCAGCCGCTCCCGGCGGTACCGTCGATCCGGCGCGCGGGCTCCCCGCTCCGGTCGGCTGTACCGTCCGGACGGTCGTGGTGATCACCGTCACCGAGTACCGGGCCGATCCGGGGAAGGGACTGCGGTGACCAGTGAGAACGTGGGGCGCGTCTTCGGCGAGGCTGACCTGACGTGGTCACCCGGTCGCCCGAGCCTTCCGCCGGCCGAGACAGTGCCATGCGCGGAACAGGAAGCCTTCTACAAGGCCGAGTTTCTCCCGCTGGTCCGGCACGTGTTGAGAGCCACCGGCAGCACCGACCTCGACGAGGCCAAGAACGCGGCCCAAGAAGCGTTCGTGAAACTGTTGCCCCGTTGGGGGGATGTCACCCACCATCGCGCTTGGCTGCGCAAGGTCGCCGTCCGTGAATTCTTCCGGCGGCCGGTTCACCTCCCGGTCGAGCAGATCCCCGAGCGCACTGGACCCGACGACGCGGCCGGCACCGCCGAGCGCCGCCGCCAGCAGCGATTGGTCATCGCCACCCTGCAGGAGCTGCCGTACAAGCAGCGGGAGGCGCTGGCCTGGCTGTACGACGGATTCAAGCCAGTGGAGATCGCCGCCATATTGGAGCAGGAACCAGCCGCCGTCCGCCAAAACCTCGCCAAAGCCCGCCGCAATGTGAAGGCGCTGAACCAGCACACAGAGGAAGCATCATGACGCGCCACGATCCGGACCGCGAGTTCGAAGGATTCCCGCTGCCCGACGGGGACGAAGAGTTGACCGCCGCGCTGAACGGCGCTATCGACGTGGACCAGGGCTGGCAGGAGATCATCCACCGCGCCTGTGCGAGCACGTTGCAGGAAGGATACCTGGGGCAGGCAGATCCGCCCAGCGAGCCGGATCTGCCCGAACTGCTCGACACTGCTTGGGCTGCTGTCCCTTGCGAGAACGTGCTCTTTATTTTGGGAGAGAGCCGACTTCCCTACGGGATCGATGCCCTTCTCCAGGATATTGGATCCCAGGTCAAGGTCCTTCAGGTCAAGGTCCATCAGGGCATAACCGCGCGACGCTGGGCGCGATCCAGCCAAGACAGTAAGGTCGCTGTGCTCGCCGAACGCCTCCTAGAGCAGGTGCACCGACTTCAGCAGGGACTGACGGAGCGGACCCTGGAGCAGGAAAAGGCATCCGAGATAATGGCGAGTTGCGTGGGCCTGGCCGTTTCCATCACCGAGTACAACGAGTCACGCCAGCTAGCAGATCACGCCCGGGGCATCCGACGACGGCTGGAGGACTTGGACCGCCTCGTTGTGCGGCTGTTCGACGACACCGACCATCCCTGCGTCCCGGCCCGCCCCAGCCCCTGACCGACGCAACTCCCCCGATCGGAGTGCGACGAGCGTGCGGCGGCGCTGTCGCCGCGCAGCGCTGTCGCCGGCCGCGCGGTTCTTCGGCGGGGGCACGGCTCGGCTGACCGCTATGCAAGGGCGTGCCGCTCCATCCGGGCGCGGTACTCGGCGAACTGCCCGGACAGGTCCAGGATGCGCTCGCTGGCCGCCGGCCTGCTCGTCGGCCCGCGACCCCATGCGCGACGGCGGCCGCGCGCATCCGCGGCGGTGCTCTTCGAGGCGCCCCGTTCGGTGGTGGCCTGGTGCCGGTCGGCGCCTCCGATCGAGAACCTGGCGAGCGGGACACGAGGCGCTATTCGACGGGGAACGGCGGCATCTCGGCGACCAAGAGGGGTCGGTGGACGGGCCGGAGCAGCTTTTGAGCCGGCTGACGGCGGTCTCACGGTCGGTGTCGGTCAGGTCGACCCTGCTCGCCCGGCGGCCAGGTTCTCAGCGTGCTCGGAGAGGTCATCCCAGGCGGTGACGATGAGGATCACGCGCTTGCCGGACGCCACAGCGCCGACACAGGCGTTGAGCGCTCCCGGATCCCTTCCTGCCCACCGGAACTACTCCCAGGCCTGGTCTGGCCCATCGCGCCCACATCGGGCACGGCACGGCAAGACATGATCAAAGTTCCGGGGTTCTGATCGGTCTTCTGGTCGTTCCGTTCCTCCTTGCGGTTCGACTGGGTGAGTCCGCAGATTTCGTTTCTGCTGCCCAGGCGACGTGCGGCCCTGACCAGGCGACGTGCGGCCCGCTTGTGATCTTGTGCCTGATTACTCAGGGGGCGTCCTGCACTGCTCAGGGAGCGTCCTGCAAGGGCAGTCGGGTGCACAAACGCGGTCTGTCTGCCGAGTGCTGTCGCATTTCGGCGTCTGTGTGTCTGCCATCTAGCACATTGCAAGACCGTTCCTGCAGCAGCAGAGGAGACGCGATGCAGACGCAACGTACCGCCCGCCGTGGCGACGAACGAGTCCGGTACTGGCAGATCCGGACAGTCATTGAGCTGGTGAAGGGCGCCGCTTGGCTCGTGTGGATCATCATCGGCGGACCGCACGGCGGTTGACCGCTTACGCCGCCACAGCCGGCAGGGCACGGAGGGCGTGGCCTCCGGCGGCGATCCCGGCGGATGCCCAGGGGGCGGCGCCACGCAGGTGTGTCCCTGCCGGAGCCGAGTTGAGTCCTCGGCAGCCCGGCAGGGACAACGTGCCAATGCCCGAGCGAGGGGGCGGGCGTCAGGCAGTCATGACAACCGTCAGCAGTGCGCCAACCGCACACGCCGCCCCGACGGCGACCGCAATCTTCGAATCCCGGTAGGCCGCGACAGCGACGATGGTGAGGACGAGGATGATCAGCATGGCGGAGGAGCTGATCGATACGGGTTCGACCGGCTGCTGACCAGCCAGCACTTGACGTACACTCACAGTGAGCTCGACCTCCTGGATCGAATTCGGTTCAGACGGTCCCTTGCGGGTTGCCGTCTGGGGCTCGCCACGCGTGCAGGAAATCAGGGAAAACGATGTCATGCACCGGTGAGAATTCCAGGAGGATAAACACTGATTTCGTGACATCGAGATTGCGCCGCTAAAGGCTGTCCCGTAATGGTGGAGGGATGTCGCCGGACGCGCTGCCGGTGACCTACCTCCCCAGGGCCGGGTCAGCCAGCCATCGCAAGGTTGCGAATGAGGGCGATGCCGTGGGTGGCGTGGTGGACGCCGTCGCGTTTGCGGCGGCAGTTGCGCAGGATGTTCCACCATTTCATGTGCGCGAAGGCGTGCTCGACGCGGGCGCGCACCCGTTTGTGGACGGTGTTGAGCTCGTGCTGCCAGGCAGGCAGCTTGCTGCCGTCGCGCGGCCGCCGGTAGGGCATGATTACCTGCCGGTTTCCTTGATAACCGCCGTCGGCCATCATGTGCGCGCCCCGGCATGCCGGCTCGGCGCCCGAATCGCGGTAGGCGGTGCAGTCGTTGTGGTTGCCCGATACCGGGTGCCCGACCACGACCACCAGGCGGGTGTTGGCGTCGATGACGACCTGCATGTTCACCGAGTAGCGGTAGTTCTTGGACGAGGCAGTGATCGTCCGGTCGTGGACGGGCACGAGTGTGCCGTCCACGATCAACACGGTGTCGGGGCTGGGCCGGCGGGTGACCGGGGCGAGTGCGAGCAGCGGTGCCAGGTGGTCGACGATACGGTGCGCGGCGGACTTGGAGACTCCGAACAGCAGCGCGACCTGCCGGAGCGTGAGGTTGGTGCGGTAATACAGCGCGATCAGCAGTACCCGGTCGGCCAACGGCAGACTCCAGCGTCGCCCGGTTCCCGTCTGCTCACCGCCCCGACCTGCGACGATCCGCACCAGACGGCGGAACTGCCGCACCGACAGGCCGGTGAACACCGGCACCCACTCGTCCCGATCGGCTCTGATCACCTGCTCCACACCAAGATCAACGATCTTGGTCGTCCATCGTTACGGGACAGCCTTTAGTGACGAGGGGACGCGCGTGAACAGGCAAAACGCTACAGCCCAGGTGTAAGAGTGCTATGTAGCGCATAACAACATAGTCGAGCGGTATGCAGCAGTCTGGCGGCTTCCAATGCGACTTTTGGGCTTTATGGCGGCATCTGCGCGCGGAGCGAAGGTCCCATGGGCCCAGGCAGGTGGCGGAGTGGCGGCAAGCGGGGTGTCAAGTCCCGGAATGCCATGCAGCATCCAGGCTGGTAGCACCCACCACCTTGAGTGAGTCAGACCACCACTCGTGCCCACGAATGAGAACGGAGGCCCACCATGAGCGTAGGCCGCTCATCTGGCCAGAACCAATCCGAGAACAGCGGCGTCCCCGCCCGGCCGCTGATCTCCCTGCGGGCTCTAGTCCTCATCGCCCTGGCCAGCGGCGCAGCCGTCGCGGCGGTCTTCCACCCGCGCCTCGCCCTCGGCCTGACCGTGGGCGCAGCCGTCCTCACCCTGCTCCACGCGCTCGTGGAACACCCCACCCAGTAGAACCGCCCACCCACCAGACGGCGCGCAGGCCGGACAAGACCCCGGCCTGCGGCCGGGGCTCCCCCTTTTCTCCTCCCGACCCGAGGCCAGAGGGTACGTGGCGCCCGGAACCCCTCAAGGGCGGCTACGGCATCGCTACGCGATGGCCCACGGCCACCTTTGACAAAACCCGTACGCCACTGGCTGAGGTCTGTTGTCGGGTCGAGAGGGGAAAGGAGAAGCGTGAAGGGCCCCACAGGGCCCGGTCCCTGCCGGGTGCACACCCTGCGGGGCCCACAAAGAAAGGCTCGAACAGGGCGCCGAGGAAACCGGCGGCAAGTTCTGGCTCACCAGCGTGAACGTCGGGTCGATGGGCTACGCCCGCAACCGCCTCATCTCCGGGTTCAAGGCGCGGAAGCCCTCGGAGCACTCCGACCGGACCCTCATGATTCTAAAAGACGGAGCAGTTCCTGCCAATCAACGCACGAACCTACTGACCTTCGAATCCTGGCTCCTCCGCTGCTTCGACCCTTTCGTGAGCGAGTCGGTCGGTCGCTATGCGAACGGCCCGCCTGGCTGCGATGACACGCAGCTCGGATTGGCGAATTTCGTCACGCAGGCGGCGTGCGCCAGGGCTCTCTCCGGGCGTGTTGGATAGAGACAGCCTGAGGTCGTTCAGCTCAGCATGCATAGCATGCATCCGTGTTGTGGCACGTTCAAGCTCGGATTCGACGTACCTTCCTCGAAACCGTCTCTCCAACGCCGATATTTCCGACCCGAGTATGGGCACGATTTCCTGCGCCGCCTCGATCGTCTGGGCCTGATCGATCGTCTGAACGCTGACCTGCGCATCGATGTGCTCGTTGGCGAGGCGAAGGAAGCCCTGAACGTTGACCAGATGGAATGGCTGGTGCACTCGCTCCCACACTTCGGCCGAGAGTTCCGGGCGTGGTAGCGACGCCCGTTCGTCCGACTGCGGGACGATCCAGTCCTGCGCGCTCTTCTTCTCGTTCGTGACGAGCAAGACCGGACGAGGGCGCCGCTCCACCTCTTCGAGCAGTTGGGCCCACAGCACGTAGTCGCCGATGGCCTGTTCTGGAGGCTTGTCATCGTCGCCGTAGCCCGGGGGGATGCGCCGTTCGAACCGGTACGCGGCCTCCTGGCGGGCCCTGCGCATGTCCTTCAACGGAGGTCCGATCCGGCCATCCAAGATCGTTTCGATCTCGCGGAGGATCGGGTCATGGTCCTGGCAGTCGGCCGGTTTCAGGTCGAACTGGTAGAACTCGGTGGCCTTCTCCATCGCCTTGATCCGTGCTTGGCGGATGATGGCCGCGAGCTCGCGAGCCTGCTCCTTGCTCAAGCCGCGGCTGGTCCCAAAGTTGCGCAGTGCCTTCTCCACGCCACTGAACGGGCTGTCCAAGACTTTCTTCAGAGACCTGAGTGCGCCGGCGCACTCGTTGATGACTTCGAGCCGTCTCTGCAGGAACTCTTCGGCGACGCGGTGCGGCACCCACAACCGCTCGCCGAGCATGCCGAGGGTGCGGAGGAACTCGGTGCGGCCGTGGGGGTTCAGCCGGTAGGCATCGAAGAGGGCGTTGGTGTCGAACACCACCAGCCCCTCTTTCAGGTGCCTGTGAAGCTGATCATGCGTCGGCTGGAAGTACCAGGGCAGCATGCCCCGCAGGGAGGTCGGCTGTTCCCCGGTAGTTTCCTCTCGTGGAGGAGGCTGTTGACTCACGAGGCGAGGGTAGAGCGCTGTACTACGCCGACGCCTCGCATTTAGCAACACCTCAGCTGTGCCAGACCCGGGCCGCGCTGGTAACCATCGACCGCGCCACCACCTCGGTCGGCTACGGCAACGCGATCGTCGTGGACTGGGGCGCGGCGGCATCCTGGACCACGGTCGAGGCGAACGTCAATCCGCCGGGACCAGCGAGGCAACCGACGGCGGCCGCGACCGGGTCGCCACGCGGATCCGGGTGTGGCTGCACGCCGGCACCGACGTGGTCGCGACCGACCGGATCGAGTGGGACGACCACGCCTGGCAGGTCGACGGCGACCCGGAGCGGCGGCCGGCCCCGACCCGGCACGGAGGCCGTTGCTGCAAGCGGTGTGAAAGACGCTCCTAGTCTCGGCGACCTTGGCCGCCCTGTTCGCGTGCTGCCCCCATGCCGCCGCGTGATGGTTCGTTTCGAAACCGCAGAGTCGACAACGTGCTGACATCGGTCCTGCTGGCGGTGATCGAGCTTCGCGGCCGGTCGGACCGGCCACTCGCACATCCGACCCTCACCCGGGTGCTATGGGCAGCCCGGAACACGGTCCTGGATCTGCAGCCGTGGGCTGCCGCGCGCGGTTGTTGATCCGCTAACGACTAGAGGAACGGCCTGTGGTCGATGCGGGCGAAGTGGCTCCGACATTCCGCCGCCACCCACCTCGGCGAGCAGAAGGTGCCGCTGCAACGCATCGTGATCAAGACCCCGGCACAAGAATCCGCGTACCGCCATGCGCTACACCCGTCCCGTAGGTCATGGTCCATCGCGTCGATGATGGTGGCGTGCAAGGTGTGATCGATCAGGGTGTGGTCGAAGGCGCTCCCGCCGATCTCGTAGGGCCGGCTCCAGTACCGCTGATGACACCACGTCCGGGGTTTTGAGGGTGCGGGGCGGCATGAACGCCCACACCATTTCCGCGGTCAGGGTCATCGGCTGGGTGCGTTACAGGCGGATGAGGCTGTCGCTGTGGTCGGTCTTGGCCAGCACGATCAGGGTGAGCAGTTCCGGCGGGGAAGAACAGAACATCAGGGTGGGCCGTCGAGATGGTCGCACTTGATGCCCAGGACGCCGATGCGTTCGATGCCGTCCTGCATCGGCGCCGACATCACCAGCCCGCGGTCGTCGGCCCCGGCGATGCGAACGGTGGTGGTGCGGTAGCCTCACCCGGGCACGCTGTCGTCGATCGGCAAGCTCTGCTGCCGGGCGGCCACGGAGCCGGGGACCGGAACAAGCAGTTCCCGCCGCAGGTCGGTCAGGTAGATCGTCGCCTGGCGTAAGCCGACCGCGGCGCCGGCCCGGTCGGCCAGCTCAGCCACCTGACCGGGCCCGGTCGTCTCGGCCTGGTGCATCAGCCGGTTCAGCACACGGTGCCCGTCGGTGATGAGGATCAAGCAGTTCCCCAGCCCGCCTTGGAGCATCACCGGCGGAACGCGCCGCTCGGTCTGCCGCCAGTAGACCTGCTGTTCGATGACGGCCCAAAGGCGCGGGCGGCCTTCCAGGAAGGCGGCGAAGTCATGGGCGTCGATCCGAAGTGCCTGGACGTCGCCGTTCGCCGTCACCGTGGTCGACCGGCCTTGGACCGTTAGCACCGCCTGTCCTGCGACCAGTTCCCACACCGGCAGCGGCCCTGTTGACGAGTTCCGAGCTCGAATGCCGCAACACAGCCACCTGGCATCGGGTCTCCGGTGAAGCAGGATCCAGACCCGCCACACTCTCACGCGTGGCAGCACCGGAGCAGACACCAGGCAAACGGCGGTAACCGGCGCGCCCGGCCCCGACCGGCGAGACCCGCCGCCTACTTTGCTCCAGCATCCAGGAACGGGGTGTTCCGCCGACCGCGGAGCCAGTAGCGTGATCGGACGGGGTCCGTGAAGCACTGGGAGTGGTGAATGCAGGCGCTCGCGACCGTCGTGCAGCTCGCTCTGCTCGTCTTTCTGGTGCTGCCTGGGATCACTTACCAGTTTGTCCGGGAACGTTGCCGGGGGGCTGTGCCCGGTGAGCGTGATCTCGGTGAGCGGGTGCTGCGGGCGATCGTCGCGTCAATCGCGCTGGACGCTCTGTACGCCGTGGTGGCGGGGCGCGGGGCCTGCGCTGATCCGCATGGCTCGTGGCACCGGCGGTGGCTGGGACGGCTTCGTAGAGCGGTCGCGGGTGGTCGGTTTCGTCACCGTGGTGCTGACCCTCGTCGGGCGCAAGGCTCGGTTTCTGCGCACGCCCAGCGCCTGGGACCACGCGTTCCGCGACCGCGAACCGTGCTAAGTGCGCGTGCGCCTCAAGGACGGCAACTGGGCGGCCGGCTGGTATGGCAACCGGTCGTACGCCTCCTCGTACCGCGGCTGGCCGAGCTGTACCTCGAATCGGCGCGCGTGAGGGGGCAAACGGATCGTTGGGGGTGCGTACACGGGACGGCGGGCGCTGCGGTTGCGGGTGGAGGACTTCGACGCGCTGAGGCTCGTCGAAGGCGGAGATCCGAACCGGTGGCTGTGCCGGGAGAGGAGCGGTGGTGGCGGACGAACCCGAGCTCTCGCCCGAAGAGGTGGCACTGCTGGAGGAGGCCCGCGGAACGCGGTTACACCCCGAAGCGCAATGTTGCGGAGCCGGACGAGGCGCCTGGTGGACCGGCCGGCACCTCGCAAGGCGACGAGGATTGACCCGTGGGTAGCGGGTCGGCGGACGGCTTGGCCGAGCGGTTCTGGGAGGCGTTGAAGGTCGCCAGGCACAGCGCGGACCAGGCGTCGGTCGAGAAGGCGATCAATCTCGGCCGTGCCCTACTGGCCGAGGAGCCGGCTGAGGAGGACGTGGCCCAGAGTCAAGCAGTGCTGTCCAATCTCGGGGGCTTGCTGCAGACCCGCTACCGCCAGACCGGCGACTTGCAGTTCCTGCGGGAAGCCGTCCGGACAGTCATGGAGGCCTATCTCCTGGCGTCCGAAAGCCCGGGGAATTCGGCCAGCTACGCCAGCAACCTCGGGGTGCTGCTGCACACCGCGTTCCTGCAGAATCGGGACCCCGGGACCCTGGCCGAGGCGCTGGATTGGAGCCGGACGGCCGTCGACCAGGAACCGTCCACGGAGAAGGCGCCCTACCTGGATAACCTCGTCGTCGCACTGCGGACGGCGTTCACCGTGACGAGGGATCTCGACCTCCTGGCGGAAGCCGTCGAGCACGCGCGGGCCGCCGTCCAGTGCTCCTCCGACGATGTGATCAGCGCGAGGAGCCTGCACCATCTCGCCGTCGTCCTGCACGACTGGTCCCGTGACACCGGGGAGACCGGTGTCATGGAGGAAGCCGCTGACGCCGCGCGGCGAGCTGTGGAGCTCACGTCTGCCGGGTCGCTCGACGTGCTCGACCGGTTGCAGAGCCTTGCTTACCTGCTCGACGACCGCTACCAGGCTCACAGGGCGCGGGATGACCTGGCCGAACTGCTCCGGGTCCGGCAGACACTGGTGGCCCACACCCCGGTCACCGATCCGCGGCACTCGCAGAACCTCGTCGAGTTGACCACCACGGAACGAGACTGGGCCGCGCTCACCGGCGAGCGCTCGGAATCAGCCGGCGACCGGGAACGCGCCGACACCGACGCCGAAGCGTGCGGCCGGTACGCCGCCGAGTTCAGGCAGACTCGGAACTCGGCCCTGCTCGAGCGGGCGATCGAGCTCGGGCGCTCGGTGGCGGAGGCGACCCCCGTCGGGCACCCACGCCGCAGCGTCCGGCTGGACCACTTCGCCGCGGCGCTGGCCGCCCGCGGTGAAGAGTTGGGGGACCGCGCCGCGCTGGCGGAGTCCGTCACCATTGAACGGGAGGCGGTCGCGTGCACGTCGGCGGGCCATCCGCTGCGGGCCCAGTTCATGGGTAACCTCGCCGTCAACCTGAACGCGTTGTTCCACGCGACCGGAGACCTGGCCCACGTCATGGAAGCGATCGACGTCGCTCGCCGTGCCGTAGAGGCCACCGCCGGGCAGGGCGGCCACTCGCGTTCGCTCGGCATCCTCGCCGTCGTTCTGCACGACCGGTTCCTGGTGACCGGCGAGCTGGAGGTGCTGTCGGATGCGGTCGACCGGGCGCGAGAGTCCGTCCGCTTCGGCGCGAGCCTGGCCGCCGGCCAGGCCCAGCGGCTTTCCAACCTCGGCGTCATGCTGTCCGACTGGTTCATCAGGACGGGCGAGGCGAGCGTGCTCGACGAGGCGATCGCCGCGCACCGCGCGGCCGCGGATGTGACGCCGGACGACGACCCGGACCGGGCGGTGCGGCTGGCCAACCTCGGCGGTGTGCTGGGGCTGGCGTACGAATGGTTCGGTGATCGGAACGCGTTGCGGGAGGCGATCGCCGCGCGTCGCGCGTCCGTGGCCGCGACTCCGGAGGACAGCCCGGACTGGCCCGGATACGCCGCGAACCTGGCCGCGGCGCTCGGCGACTGGTGCACGAACCCCGTCGCACCCGCCACCGTGCGACGGGAGCCGCCGGATCCGCAAGTCCTCAACGAGGCGGTCGGGCTGGCCCGCAGTGCGGGGCGGGGGACCGAGCAGGATGCCTATTCCCGGGCGGGTCTCCTGACCCGGGTCGCCAACGTCCTAGTGCTCGGCTTCCGGCACCTCGGTGACGCAGACGCGCTGATGGAAGCGCTCAACTGCTACCAGCAGGCCGCGTCTTCCGCGGGATCGCCGGCGGGGAGCCGGGCGGAAGGGGCGGGACGGTGGGGTGATCTGGCCGCCGAAGCCGGGCAGTTCGACGTAGCCGCCGAGGGGTACGCCGCTGCAGTCCGATTGCTGCCTCGGCTCGCCGGACGCCGCCTGGGCCGCGAGGACGCCCAGTACTGGCTCGGCCGGTTCGCAGGGGTCGCCGCCGACGCGGCCGCGTGCGCGCTGATCGGCGGCCACGAGGTGAGCGCGGTGACCCTGCTCGAATCCGGGCGCTGCGTGCTCGCCGCCCAGGCCCTCGATAGCCGCGGCGATCTTGCCGACCTGCACGAGCGGGCACCCGAGCTGGCCGAGCGCTTCCGGACGCTCACCGCGGAGTTCGAAACCGATACCACGAGGGACCGCGTGGCCCTCGCCGACGAACTCGACGCGGTGACCGATCGAATCCGCGCGCTGCCCGGGATGGAGCGCTTCCTGCGGCCTCCACTGCTGACCGATCTCACCGCCCAGGCGCACGAGGGCCCGATCGTGTACGTCAACGTCAGCCGGTACGGGTGTGACGCGCTGATTGTCACGCCGGACGGGGTCCGGTCACGCGCGCTGGACGGTCTGAGTGAAGAGACCGTGAGTCACCACGTGGGCGCTCTGCACACCGCGTTCACGGAGGGGCGGCTGGAGGCCGAGCAGACGATCCACGACACACTCGAGTGGCTGTGGGACACCGTCGCGGGCCCTGTGCTCGGCGAACTGGGGTTGACGGCGGAACCGGCGGCGAACGGTCCGTGGCCGAGGATCTGGTGGGCCCCGGTCGGGTTGCTCAGCCTGCTTCCCCTGCACGCGGCGGGCCATTACCGCGCCGGTGGACCTGTGCTCATCGACCATGTCGTCTCCTCGATTACGCCGACGATTCGCGCTCTAGGCCACGCCCGCGCGGCTCGCCGCGATGACCGGAACGAGCCGCGGCCGCTGGTGGTCGCGATGCCGCACACTCCGGACGCCCCGGACCTGCCCGGCGCACAGGCCGAAGCCGACCACCTGACCGCTCTCATACCCGGTGCTACTGTCCTGGTCGGCGCGGACGCGACTCGTGACGCCGTTCTCGACGCCTTGCCGGCCAGTGGCTGGGCGCATTTCGCCTGCCACGCGTACAGCAACCCGGACAACCCTTCGGACAGCCACCTCGCACTGCACGACCACGACCACGCGCCGTTTCGGGTGCTGGACATTTCCCGGCTGCGCCTGCGGAACGCGGAGTTCGCGCTTCTGTCCGCCTGTGACACGGCCCGCACTACCGCGCGCCTGTCCGATGAGGCGATCCACCCGTTGGCGGCGTTTCAGATAGCCGGGTTCTCCCAGGTGGTCGGCACACTCTGGCGCGTCGACGATGCCGTGGCACCAGCCTTCAGCCAACAGATCTACAGGGAGTTGATCGCGGATCGATCCGGGCCGTTGCGCGCGTCAGCGGCGGTCCATCGCGCGGTCAGACAGCTCAGGACGAGGTTTCCGAACTTGCCGTCGGTGTGGGCCGCATACGTGCACGCGGGCGCTTAATACGCGCACCCCCGTCATATCGAAGGTTCATCCGCAGCAGCCGGCACGGACGGCTGCGTCGGCAGGCTCGCGAGGAGGATCGGCTCTCCTCACTGGGCCGCCTGGCGCTCGTATTAGCGCAGCAAGGGGGGCGGGCCGATGTAGCTGCACTCACCGCCGCACAGCGGCGTGTCGGCGTCGCGGTCAAGCGATCTCGCGCGTGAAGAACTGGCGCGCGGTCATCAGTCCGGACCAGCGCAACAGACCACCCCGGCCATCCGCGCTCTGCTGGAGCGCTTCGGCTCGCGGTGGCCGGATCGTGCTCGTTGTGCAGGTCGTGGCTGGTGCCGTCGGTGTGTCCTGCCCGGTTTCCAGCGCAGCGAACCGGGCCGCTGCGGTCTCGTCGAAGGTCACCCGGGGAACCTCGAAGGTGCGTCGGCTGCCGTCGGGGCGCAGGGTGTCGTAGGGTTCCGCCGGCTGTTGCGGGTCGAGGGCGCCGGCGCGGTTGGCCAGATGCACCAGGCCGAGGATCTCCACCGGGCGCCTCAGGTCGGGGCCCATGGCGGTGAACGCCTGCCCGAGTGAGGCGTCCGGGGCGTTGGTGAGGTGCCGGGTGACGGCGTCGCGGGTCTTGGACAGCAAGGGCCCGCCGTGGGTGCGCAGTTCCTCCAGGCTGGGCGGCGCGGGTGCCTGGGAGGACATGTCTTGCAGCGGCGAGGGCGGGATGTGGGCGGCCGGGTCATGGAACCGCTCGCGCAGGTGGACGATGTCGAGGGTCTCGGGCATCAACTCGACGGGGACCGTGGTGCCGGGCGTACTGCATCCAGGCGGCGAGTTCCCTGGTGACGGCGCGCAGCAGTTCTTCGAGCTCACGCATCCTTGATGCGGTCGTGGTTCTCGATGTGTTCGCGCAGCGTGGTCGACAGCCGGGTCCGCCGGGTGAGGACGTCGTCGATGCCCCGGCGGATCAGCGTGACGGTCCCGCGGAACTCTTGTTGTTCGGCGGGTGTGAGGGCCGCTGCGAAGGGGTGCCCGAGGATGGTCTGCAGGTCGTTCTTGAGGTCTAGGAGAAGGCCGTCGTCGCGCAGCAGTTCCAGTGCTCCTTCGAACGCCCGGCCTTCGGAGGTGGCGGACATGAGCTGGTCGGTCTTGTGGAGGTATTCGTCCAGCACCTCGCCTACCGGCCGGTTCTCTTCACGGAAGTCGTTGATGATCTTCCGGTGCATTCCGGTGACGGCTTCTTCGACGCGTTTGAAGTCGCCGGGGAGTTGGGCGATCAGGTCGATCAGGTTGAAGTACCCGTCCAGCATCCGGTCGTCGGAGGCGGCGGCGATGTCACCGCCGCCGGCGAGCCGGTCGCGCTCCGCGGTGAGTTCGCTGATCTGCGCGTCCAGCCGCCGGATGCGGTCTTCGCGTTCGGCGTTGGCCTCTGCGGCCCATTGCCGAACCGTGTGCAGGATCATTTTCAGGCGGGATTCGCTGATCAGGGCACGGTCACGCATCAGGCTGTCGACGAGCGAGATCGCCTCCAGCGTATGGGAGGTGAGCGCGTACTCCTCCTCGCGGCCCTCGCCCATCGTGCGCACCAGCCACTGCTGGTTCATCCACTGCACGCACAATCCGCGGCCGTTGCCCGGCGGAGTGGGCTCGCCGACCGCTGCAGCTCCGCCAGGAGCGCATCGACCCGGGTGTGGAGCCTGTCGGCGGGGATGCTGTCTCGTTCGCGACTGAACGACGACTTGAACACTGCGATCACGAACGGGGCCCAGGTGCGTTCCAGTAGCCGCAGCGTCGGCTTATCGAACGCGCCGCGCACTCGCGCGAGTTCCCCTTCGATTTCGCTCACCCGGGATCCTTTCATTCGGGACCGGCCCTACCACGTGCGCCGCATCATCAGGTGCACCACAACAGGCGGGGGAGACGCTAGCCGGGCGGGCCGACATTCTTCGCCAATGCAGCCCGAATGGAACGCCAGTTCGAATTTGTCGGATGGTGCGTCGATTTCGGAACCCGGCCCGCGGGATTTTGTGCAGGTCCGGCAGGCGTGGGCGGTTGCTGCTCTATGTTGGTGTTCTACAGGGTGTCGGCGAGGCCGAGGAGCCCTGATCGGGCATGGTCTTCGATGAGGGCGCGGCGTTGCTCGCGGGTCAGCCACCGCGCCTGTGAGCCGGCGGCGGTGCGCTGGACCCACAGGACGTCGTCGACCGCTTCGGCGACGGCGTGCAGGTGACTGATCACCATGACCAGTTTGTCGTCGTTGCTCTCGCTGCGCAGGACGCTGAGTGCGAGGCCAGGGCGGCGGAGTCGAGGGCGCCGAACCCCTCGTCGAGGAACAGCGATCCGAGCCGGGCACCGTTGCGACTGTGGAGCTCCACCAGTGCCAGTGCCAGTGACGCAAGGAAGGTCTCCCCGCCCGACAGGGTCTTGGGGCTGCGGACTGTTTTGCTGTCCATGGTCACGATACGGAACTCGTCGCTGAACCCGTAGCGGCCCGCGGTGAGCCGTTCGAACAGAGTTCCCGCCAGACCGAGCAGTGCCTTGGTGCGCTGCTGGGTGAGGTAGCTGGGGAACGATCCGGGGGCCAGGTGTCGGTGGAGCGCGGTGAGGGTCGCCAGACGGGCCTTGCCCGCGCTGATGGCCGCGTCCAGCGCGCGGGCGGGTTCGATCTGTGCCTCGGCCGTGGCCGCCAGAGCGGCCTGGCGGGTACGGGTGTCGCGGGCGATGCCGATCTCGCGGACGGGCGGTTCCAGGGACCGCGGTTCCTCCAGGGCAAGCCCGTCACCGAAGGCGGCCAGAGGTCCGCCGGCGTCCAGGCTGCGCAGTTGCTGGGCCTGCGTGTGAAGGTCGGCCAGCAGCCCAGATCGCCGGGTTTGCGCGTCGGTGCGGGCGCGGGTCAGCCGGTCGCGTGGTTCCTCGACGGCTTCGGCGGCGGTCTTGCAGCACGCGTGGACTGCCTCGACGGTGACCGGGTCGGGGGGATCGAGTGCCTGCAGGGGCGGGGCGGACAGGACGGTGCGGGCGGCTTGGGCGCTGGTGAGGTCGCTGGTGGCGGTGGCGAGCAGGCCCAGCAGCGGCTCGGTGAGATCGGATTGGCGCTGCCGTTCCAGCCGGAGCCGTTCCTTGCTGACCGCGGTCAGATCGGTGGCGGCGTGATGGCGCTGTTGGGCGGCGGTGTCGATCTCGGCGGTGAGCTCGCCGAAGAGGCGTCGGATGCCGGTGAGATCGTCGGCCCTGATCGCCTGGAGCGGGGTGGGGAGGGCGGACCTGACAGCCGCTGGGAGGGCTTGAGCCCGTTCCTGCAGTGCCGTGGCGGCGTGCGTGTGTGCGGTCTGTTCCGCCTGGTGGGCGGTGACGCGTTGGGTGAGGTCTTGCCGTTGGTTTGAAAGGAGGGTGGTGGCTGCCTCGGCCGCGTTGGCTGCTTGCTGAGCGTCCGACAGTGCCTGGGAGGCGCTGGCGGCGATGGTCTCGCTGTGGGTTGCGGCATCGCTGCACAGCCGCCGGGCGGTGGCGACCTGGTCGGGGGGTTCGGGTGCGTCGACACCGCCGTCCTGCTGGCTCAGCTCCACAGCGCGGTGCAGTGCCCGCAGGAAGGCTTCGGCGTCGAACGGGTGCGGCTGTGCCGCGGCCGGACGCAGGTCGGGCGAGCCCGCCGCTTGTGCCGCCTGGGCGATCGATTCGTTGAGGCGTCGCCGAGCCCGGTCCCGCTCCTGTTCGGCGGCCGTGACCTGCCGCAGGGCCTTCTTTTCGGTCGCAGTCGCGCTCGCGTGGGCGCCCTCGGCTCGGCCGCGTGCCTGGTGTGCCCGGCCGAGGGCCGCTGTGGTGCGGGCGAGCCGGTCGGGGTCTAGAGCGGCCGGTGTCTGGTAGTCCTCGGAGAGTGGGCGGGAGAAGACGCGGCAGCCGTCACCGGGCCTGAGACCGAGGCCTGCGGTGTGCGCGGCTTCTTGGCGGACGACCGCTTGGTGTTTGTCGGTCGCCGTGGTCAACTCGGCGTCGGCGTCAGCCAGCGCCTCGCGCACGCCGGGCAGCGCGTGCTGTGCCGCCTGGTGCTCGGTGACCGCCGCCCGGTGCGCAGCGGAGGCCTTGCGGGCGGTGATGGCTGCGGCCAGAACGGTGAGCGTGGCCTGGTGTTCGCCACCGATGACACCAGCGTCCCTGTGCTGGCACGGGAACACCAGATCGACACCATCATTACCTGGGACCTGCTGGGCCTGGCCGGGCATGTGAAGTACGTCGACCACGACAGGCTCTGGGCATATGTCCAGACCCTCGGCGACTTCGGGAGAGGCAGGCCACCCCGCGTCCACGACCGCGCATCCTTCAATCAGTGGCTGGAACGCTGACCTCCGCAGCGGCAACAACTCTCACCCATCCCGCCCGTAGCCGAGACCGGCCGTCAACTGCGGCCGACCTTCGACAAGGTCACTACGGCCCGCCGCCGATCAGACCTGCGGACCGCAACGTCGTCGAACGCCGCATCAGCAAGTTCAAGCGGCTTCGGGCAGTCGCAACTCGATACGACAGGAGGACCTTCGTACACAACGGAGGCCATCGCGACAGGAGGTGTCCACCTCGTTGTGGCGGCCGGAGGCGACGCCGTTCGGGGCGCCTGAGCCAATCGACCAGTTCTCCCTCCTCGCCTATAAGCCCTAACCGCGCGTATTCCAGCGCGCTGGTCGCCGACAACGACCAGCGCCATCGGCCCGGAGGTGTGTCGGGCTCTCGTCATCGTCCTCCCGGCCGGACTGGAGCAGATGCGGGGCAGGTTCGATGCCCTCCTGCGCAGGGTCGTGATGCGCAGGCCGCTCCGCTCGAGTGCTCCCGCCGAGCAGCACCCCCGACCGGTCCGGCCGGTGGGGATGCAGGTCACCACGGCGTCGAAGCAAATCAACGCCGAGGGCCAGTGGTCACGGGAACTGACGACTGCAACCACGATGCTGCGGTGATGTAGTCGAAGACCGGCAGTCCGGTGACAGCCCGCAGCGGCTGTGCTGCCAGGCATAGGTCGCCGCATTCCAGAAGAATGGCGCCGATGGCGCCGTGAGCGGCCACGGTGCGTGATACCACCTGGCTAGCCTGCTTGATGATAGACGGAACATCGTGCAGGCCATCCGCCTTCAGGACCTGTTCCCGGAAGGGGCCCGGCCCCTCCAGGCCCCGGATGACCAGGCGGTCTTGTTCGTCTTGTTTCAATCCGGAGCCGGCCAGGCAGCGGGCATCGACGGCGGCTGCGTTGGCGGCTAGGACCAAGACCTTTTTCTCGCCGATCACGGCCAGGATGCCAGGTAGCTGAAGGAGGCTGGACGTTAGGACGGGCACAGGCAAAGCCTTTGCGAGATCCGCCTGATAGGGGGTGAAGTAGCCGCATGTGGTCAGGATGCTCTGGGCACCCTGAGCAACCAAGTCCCGGGCGGATTGGAGAACGTCGGGGTAGAGCGTCGGATCTGCGCTCAGCGCCTGGGCGATGAGGTTTTCCCCGGTGAGGGCTCGCCAACGTGTGGGCCAGGGGAACGATTCATTGTGAGCAGCGGTCCCTTGGACAGGATCGATGTGACCGAGAGTGACGACGCCCATCATCGGCTGGCTCTGCGCGGTATGGGTGCGGTGTTGTGCCGGATTGGTGCCGATCGTGGTCATGCGATCTCCCGGATGACGCGGGGATTGGATGTCTGGTCAACGGATCGGTGTTCGCGGGCACGTCCGCGGGCGACCAAAGCCTTCACCGCGAGGACTCCGATGAGGCAGAACAGCGCGATGTAGGCCGCGACGGCCATGCTTCCGAAGCGCACCACCACCCAGGTCGCGATGAAGGGCGCTGGACCGCCGCCGATGATCCCGGCGAGATTGAACCCGAGGGATGAGCCGCTGTACCGCGTTTCGACCGGGAAGTTTTGGGCGATCAGCACTGGTTCCGGTGCGAACATGAGCGCGTAGGGGATCAAGGAAATCAGAATGACGAGGCCGGCCGCGACGGTCGAGCCCGAGTCGATGACCGCGAAGTACAGGAAGCCGAAAACGCTCATCGCCAGAGCGCCCAGCGTGTACATCCGCGCATGGCCCATTCGGTCCGAGTAGTGGCCTGCAGCGATCATCGTGCCGGCCGAGATGAACGCGGCAGCGGAAACCAGTAGCAGGAGGGTGTTACGTCCGTAGGACAACTGGTCCGTGCCGTAAGACAGGATGAACGCGATGAAGATGTAGACCGGGATCATCTCGGCGGACTTCAGGAAGGCCGCCAAGCCAATCTCGACCGGGCTGCTGCGTAGCACCTCGGCCACGGGAGCCTTCTTGATCGAGCCCGATTCGGTGGCCGTCTTGAAATCCTTGGTTTCGGGGACCTGACGCCGGATCCAGATCCCCACTGAGATCAGCACCGCGCTGGCCAGGAAGGGCAGCCGCCATCCCCAGGTCATGAACGCCGTGGAGGGCATGCCCAGACTGGCCGCCAAGAAGGCAAGGTTGGCTGCGCCGATGCCGATCGTGCCGGCGGCTTGGGGAAAGCTGCCTCGGCAGCGCCACGTCCGGATGACGTTGTGGACGCGTGCGCTTTCCCCGTGACCCAACGCGCGTGCTCGCGCCGCCGCGCACCTCTCGGCCGACCCGAACTCCGCCCGCCGGTGGTGGCGCGGGCGTCGGGTTCTGCGTCGGTGGGCTGCCCTGGCCCCTGGCGCGACCGCTCGCACACGGGCAGCCCAGCTAGAGCCGTGAGGGGCAGATGCCGCTGTGGTCTGATGGGACGCTCACCCACCGGCCCCGCCCTTGCATCTCGATGAGGATGTCGAAGGGCTGGGGACACTGAAGCAGGTTCTGCTGATAGGCGCTGCGCAACACCCCGTGCGTGCTCATGGTCCGGATTCCTTGGCTGCGCGCATACTGCGCGGCGTTGGCGTCGTCGGTCAGGACGCGCGCCCCTTTGAGTTCTGGCACATGGGCGACTGCGAAGATGGTCTGGGCCTCGCCGAGATGCTCGGTCGCCTTGCGGCTTGTTCCGCCCAGGGCCCGCCGGATGGTGTCGATCCGGTCGATGTCGCGCAGGTCGTCGAAAATGTAGGGCTCCCCGAGAGCGGCCTGGAGTTGAGGCAGTGAGCCCATGGGGAGCTCGAGTTTGCGGGTCTCCCAGGCGATCGCTTCGGTCCAACGCCCCTGACCGGCCAGTACCCCCATCAGCAGGGGGAGGCGGTGAACGACCCCGAAGTTGGCGATAGAGCATGTGTCGAGCAGGACGATCGGGGTCACGGTGCGAACACTGGCTCTTTCTCGGTCAGGTCCGCGCACGGCAGGGACAGGATGGTGTCCAACGGCACGTTCAGGACGGCGGCCACCGGTTTTGCGCTGATCTTGCCTGCCATGAAAGCCTTCACCACGCGCGTGCTCAGGGACTCGGGGCGGCGGGAGCGGCTATGTTGGACGGTCATCTCGTCGTAGGCGTCCGCCCAGTCGCCGAGCCAGGCGGCTCGCGCCGCTGGCATCTTCAAAAACGGGTCGGCTCGCGCTCGTGCCAGCAGCCCCAGATTCACCAGCCGCCACGCCAAGGCGGAGGGAGAGACCAGGTAGGTCCCGACTGCCTTGGCGAACCCCTTCTCAGTGACGCCGTCGCGGAAGCGGTGGCGGACGCTGTCGGCGGGCATGAGGACCGCCGCCGCGAACGCATTTGCCCGTACCTCGGCCTGCCGGCGCGGTCCCGACCCGGTCTTCATGACATCGCGGTCGATCCGGGCTCCCTCGGTGTCGACCCCGTCCCGGCTGAGGATGTGACCGCACTCGTGCGCCAGGGTGAAGCGCTGCCGGCTCCAGGACTTATTGCTGTTGATCATCACCAGCCGGAAGCCGTCGTGGGCGAAGGCCAGCCCGTCGAGCGTGTCGTCGAAGGGCTCGAAGGCGACGTTGATGCCGAAGACGTGTTCGACGACCTTCGCCGGGTCTGCGCGGAGTTGGTGGAGGCTGCGACCGGCGCGGAGCACGGCGGAGAAGCCGCGCTCGGCCAGGCGCGGGCCCGCCTCGATGGCTGGGTCCGCATCGTTGGGCGGTGGAGGCAGGGGCGGCAGGTGGTGGGGGCCTTCACTCAGACGTCTCAGCGTCAAGTCGGCTTCGGCGTAGATCCAGGCGCGTTCGAGCGCCGCCTGGATCACGGGTTCGACGCCCTGCTCGCAGCGTGCGGCGACCATGGCCTTGGGCTCCGTGCCGCCCAAGAGCCAGTCGATGGTGGTGTTTCCCTGGTCCGCGATCGACGCCAACTCCAGGGAAGTGAAGCGTCGTGTGCCGGCCAGTGACTTGGACAATTTGCTCGGTTCCAGGCCGATCCGCTTGGCGAACTGTGCTGCAGACACCCCGGAAGAGCTGAGCACCTGACGTACTCGTTCGCGGACGATCTCTTCTGCGGTCCCCATGCGAAAAGACTAGGCGAGCGTTGCGAAAATCGCAACACTGTCGGTGGTCGCCCCTGCGGTGCGGGCTTCCAGTTCACCCGCGGCGCGAAGGGCACGGCGCCCGTGCCCGCGCCATGTGCCACAGCGCGTGCCACCGGGCCGTCGCTGCAAGATCGCTGTCTGTCGGAGTGCCTGATCAGAGGCCGGTCGGTTCGGTCCGCACCGCAGCGGGGCTGTGCCTCCACGGTACGCCCCGCGGCTCTCACCGCCAGCAGGCCGGCGACCGCTCTGCGGCGATCGAGCTGGCGTCGACGGCGAGTATGGGTACGTCGGCCCGCCCTGGGTGCCAGGTCGGTCCAGGGCGCGGGGCGGATCACGGCTTCGGGTCACTGGGCTGAGGGCAGCGCCGGCCGTGGTGGGCCCGGGTCGAGTCATCCCACATGCGGTGCCGGCGAGCCGGGCCGGCCAGGGCTGCGGCATCGTGGCGAGAAGGTGTGCCTCAGGAGCCGCCCGAGGGGCCGCACGCTGTCGCCTTGAGCACGCCGATCAGCTTCTCCGCTGCCCCCTCAAGGCCCCGGGGCGGCCCCGCCCGCACGAGCGCAACAGGGGGTACATCATGGAGGAACCGCGAGGGGACCACAGCGAAGTCGACGATCGCGAGTTAGTGCGAAGGCCGGCTCGGGCGTCGGTTCGCAGGACAGCCCCGCCGGCTCCGGCAGCGATGATGGGGCCTTCGTCGAGTTCGGCCGTGACGTAGTGGGCGGTCGCTCCCACCGCCTTGACCCCGTGCTCGTACGCCTGGTGATACGGCTTGGCGCCTTTGAAGCTCGGGAGGAAGGAGTGGTGGATGTTGATCGCCCGGCCGGCGAGCCGGGCGCACAGGTCGGCGGACAGGATCTGCATGTAGCGGGCCAGGACCACCAGTTCGGCGTCGCAGGCGTCCGCGATCTCCACGAGCCGCCCCTCGGCGGACTGCCGGGTGGCAGCGGTGACCGGGATGTGGAAGAACGGAATGCCATACCAGCCGGTGAGTGCCTCGTGATTGGGGTGGTTGGAGACCACGGCGACCACGTCGGCCGGCAGGTCGCCGCTGCGGGCTCGGAAGAGCAGGTCATTGAGGCAGCGGCCATCGCGGGACACCATGATCAGCACGCGGCGGCGGGTGTCGGCCCGGTCCAGGTGCCACCGCATGGCGGACGGTGATGCCACGGTGGCGAAGTCCTGGCGCAGAGCCTGCGCGGTGTTTGCGGCGCCGGTGGAAGCGAAGCGCACCCGCATGAAGAAGTGACCGGCACGGCGGTCGCTAAACTGCTGGTTGTCGGTGATGTCGCAGTCGCGCCCGAGGTGGAAACACGAGACGGTGTGAACGATGCCGGGAGCCTCGGGGCAGTCGAGGGTGAGTACGTACTCGACCGGGGCATGGCGGCTGACCGGTGAACGGTCGGTGGAAACGGCGGAAGAGGGGGAAATCAGTCATGGGCCTCAGCACTCGATCACGTTGACGGCGAGGCCGCCGCGTGCGGTCTCCTTGTACTTGACCTTCATGTCCCGGCCGGTGTTGCACATGGTCTTGATCGCCTTGTCGAGGCTGACCTTGTGGCTGCCGTCGCCGGCCAGGGCGAGTCGCGCCGCATTGATCGCCTTGACGCTGGCGACGGCGTTGCGCTCGATGCAGGGGATCTGGACCAGGCCGCCGACCGGGTCGCAAGTGAGGCCCAGGTTGTGCTCGATGCCGACCTCGGCGGCGTTCTCGGCTTGCGCGGGGGTTCCGCCGAGGACCTCACAGAGCGCACCGGCCGCCATGGAGCAGGCCGAACCGACCTCGCCCTGACAGCCGGCCTCGGCCCCGGAGATGGAGGCGTTCTCCTTGAACAGGATGCCGATCGCGCCGGCGGTCAGCAGGAAGCGCGTGATGGCGTCGTCATTGGCTCCGGGCACGAACCGGGCGTAGTAGTGCAGTACGGCGGGCACGATGCCCGCCGCCCCGTTGGTCGGAGCGGTCACGATACGGCCGCCGGAGGCGTTCTCCTCGTTGACGGCCAAGGCGAACAGGTTCACCCAGTCCATGACCTGTAGCGGGTCCTGGCCGTCGATGTCCGCGCTTTCGCGCGAGTGGGGCGCGCCCGGGTTGTCTCCGGGCGCGCCCCGTGCCGTCAGGTTCGGCGGCCTGCACACTTCATCGTGCATTTGATCTCTACTTTGGCGGGGTCGCAGTCCGTGAAGTACTGGTTGCCGGGGTCGACCCAGTAGGGGGCGTATCGAGCATGCGGAAGGCGGGTGCGAACCGCAAACCGAACCCGCTCATGGCACCGCTGTTGATCCTGGTGGACATCGACGACCGGCCGCAGATGGTCGGCCATTTCGGCGGGTCGTAGCGGGTGTCGTCTATGAACCGCTCGGCCCCGCTCTTGAACGCCGCCACTGTCTGGGTGCACACCGAGCCGCCCAGGTTCGGGTCGCCCGGGTTGAGGCCGCCTTCGGCGGCCAGGAATCGCGCGAGTCTCCACACGAGTCACGGCTCACCGGAACCTCTACGGGCGCGGCGGGTTCAGAAACAAGGGCCGTGGAGCGTCCGCTCTCGGCCAACCACGAACCGCCTATAGTTCGTGGTCGCCGTCAGCGACCGGGTAAAGCGGCTGGGCCGGTCCGATCTGAGATCCCGTACTTCCGAACCGGGCGGAGCACTGCCGTGTCGAAACGGACCTCGTCGCCGGTCCTCCCTCGATAAACCAGCGACCCGCACTATGTGGCCGATTGCGGACGGGTGACGCAGGTCGGTCAGCTTTCTCCCTATAACTGGGCTTATGACCTCGAAAGAACGCTATGCGGCCGAGTCGCTGGTTCGGGAGGCGGAACGCGAGTTCAACAAGGCGCGCCGCGATGTGCGGTCGGCGGCTCGCACGTACGAAAGGTGCCGCGACAAGGCGCCCCGCAGCAGCTGGTCAATCCAGGCTCGCGGGAAGTGGAACCTCGGTGTGATCGACTGGATCGCCAAGGCCGTCACATTGGAAGAAGCGCTGGAAAAAGCGCTGCTCCTTGACCGTGACGCCGGCCTCATACCCGCAGCGTCCACCAAGAGCGAGGGCGACCTGTCGTCCGCTGGTTCCCTGGAGGAAGATTTCGACGGGGACATGCCGCAGCCCCTCGGCGTCGTCATCGATGAACTCGACCAGCCGCTGAGGAAGAGGATCAACAGGTCCGAAGACGGCTTCAAAGCGGCCAGCGAGAAGTTACGGGAGGCGAGGACTCTCGCCGACCGCGCCTATGCCGCGTACCGGCAGAGCCGGGCCGTCGCGCCAGAGGAGCAGGTGAGGCGATTACGAGAAGAGTGGAGGTCGGCGTTGGTCCGGTGGTCGGAGGCGTTGCGCGCCAGAGAGATCGCCAGAGAGGAGAGCCTTGCCGCCCTGCGTCGGACCAGACCGCCCCAGTCCATCCGCCCCGACCAAGCAGGCCAAGACCCCGGCTTCACGGGCAATACGAAGGAGTACGACCCTGACGAAGATCTCCTGTTCTGACCGGCGAACCTGATACCTCAAGCCCGCCGGACCGGCCGTCACACCATCCTGGTCCCGCACCTGCCGCACGCACCGGTCCCTGACCACAAGCGTGCCCCTGACCAGCGCCCGGACCGGGCCGTGGTGTGTGATGCGGGTCAGCGAACCATGCCTTCGGCAAACTCGAAGACCGCCCTGTCCTCCTCTTCGGCCGCGTCGTCGCCAAGACGATCCGCGACGGGATGGTCTGCGCCAACCTCTGATTAGCTGGGGAGAACGACTTCGGTGCTGAGCGCGGGAGCAGCGACTCATCTACCCATCTATTCCGGGCGTGCCTTGGGGAGTGGGCGTGACCGTTTTCCCCACACGAGCTGGTCGTAGGCGTCCTCTGTGCAACGACCGCTCGCTCGGCTGCGCATGGGAGCGGCGCATCAGCAATCGAGCTGCTTGAAGTGGCGGAACCTGGGACGATCACTCTGTGTTAGTCCGGCCTCTTCCCGGTGTCTCGCCGGATGACCTGCTGGACACGATCGAGCGCGGGCGGGCTCGCGTCCGCGAACCTGTCCACCGCCGATTACCCGCGGGGGCCGGGTCGGTGGCAGGAGCAGTTGGACACCCACCGGACACATCAGGCCGCCCGCAGCCTGGGCCGCCAGCGCCCACGACGCCGACACATCACCACAAACCGGGCCCGAGGGCCGGGACGCTCTGCTGCGCGTCTTCCCCTTCGCTCCCTGCGGTCACAGGAGACTGGCCTCCGTAACGACGAAGACCCCGGAGCTTGCCTGTTCCGGGGTCGTTTCGTCACTGTGGGGCTACGACTTTCGTCCGTACCCCCACCGGTCACGGGCGCCCGACGCTCGTTGGATCGCGGCGCGCGCAGCACGGAGGCAGGGGACGCTCCACCAGATCGATGGAGCGTCCCCTGCTTGTGTCCTTGTGTCGGGTTCAGGTGTGGGATCGGTTGTCGGTGCCGACGTTGTCGGTGAGTTTGAGTGTGGTCTCGGCGGTGGGTGGGGCCGGCCAGATCTGGATCTTGTGGTGTTCGACGATTGTGTCGCCTTCGTCGGCGTCGATGTATTCGGCGTCGTGGCCGGCGTCGCGGCCGCGGGCGTGGACCCGGAAGCGGTAGGTGCCGGGGGCCGGCAGGCGGAGTTCGGTGACGGAGATGCCGACCGGGGCCGACAGTTCGACGGTGGTGCCGGTGATGTCGGCGCTGACCTCGACGGCGTCGTCCCAGTCGTCGAGGTCTGGTGGTGGTGCGTGGTCGGTGACCTCGATCTCGACACCGATGTCGCCGGAGTCGGTGCCGGTCATGACGACCATGCGTCCGGGCGAGACCCAGACCAGGCCGTTGCCGCCGGTGAACGGTATGGCGCCGGGGTCCCATGCGGCCCACTCCAGCCAGTACTGGTGGTAGCCGACGCTGACCCGCAGGTTCGAAGCCGTCATCGGGTCAGACTGACACGTAGAACGCGTCGCCGTTCAGGACGCGCTGGGTGTTGTGCGAAGAGGTGATGTAGCCGGCCTGCTTGTTCTGCTCGCTGCTGGGAACCCAGGCGGTTCCGCGGTCCTTCTTGCCGAGTTTGGTGCCGCCCTCACGAGTACTGGCGAAGGGATACTCGTCGCAACTGACGCCGGGCCGCGGCGGCGGGCCGACGACCTTGCGGCCGCAAACCGCGCGCCGGTTCT
The DNA here is from genome assembly GCF_013364275.1 of Actinomadura sp. NAK00032. Classification (NCBI taxonomy): domain Bacteria; kingdom Bacillati; phylum Actinomycetota; class Actinomycetes; order Streptosporangiales; family Thermomonosporaceae; genus Actinomadura; species Actinomadura sp. NAK00032. The sequence goes on from NZ_CP054932.1 coordinate 4,606,514, forward strand.
TGTCCTGCTGCTTTTTGTCGGTGAGGCGGTGCAGCGGGTGGCCGGACCCGGGGCGGCCGTAATGGCCGGGGCCGCGGGTCTGGATACGGCGGATATTGGCGGCGATGTGCGGGAGCTTCCTCATCGCGGTCATGGTGGGCGCGAAGCGCGGGATGACGCACCCGGGCCGCTGGGTCTTGATGGTGTCGTCGCAGCGGTACCCGATCGACTTCCAGGAGACGGCACCGGGGGTGTAGCCGGGCTTGGTGAAGGTGAGGGCGTACCGGCTGGCGGTGGAGTGAACCTTGCCGGGGCGGACGCCATCGGTGTAGGTGATCCTGCCCTTGATCGTGGCGCCCTTGCGCAGCACCTGACCCTTGGGCACGCCGCTCCTTGTCTTGCAGCCGCCGCCGCAGGAGACGGCCAGGGTTTCGCGGACACCGCCGGCCCGGCCGTGTACGCCGGTGGTCGTGAGCGCGAAGCTCTCCCGGAACGAGCGGGACTTGGTGCTGAACACGATGGCCTGGGTGATCTGGCCGGTCAGAAATCCGACGGGCCGGCGGTTGCGCAGCACGTTCACCCGGAAGGTGATGCTCTGGCAGACCTGCGTGCGGTTGTAGCGGTTGCAGGCCGCCGCCGCGTTCACCCCGCCGGCGGCGGCCGCCCGCGGGCGGGCAGGGGAGAGGACGACCTGGAGTTGCTCGCCGGGGTCAGGTGCGGCGTTGGCCATGGCCCCGGTGCCGGGGACCGCTACGATCGCGGCCGCGCCGGCCGCAAGAATTGTCCCGATTCGCTGGCGTTTCAAAGTAACCTCCGTGACCTGGAGAACAAGGCAAGGTGAAATTTAATCGGTGCTGCCGCTTCGGGCCATCGTGGAAATCCCGTACCCGTTCCACGCTTTTTCGGGTTCGCGTTGATGGCATCCCTGTCGGCGATTGAATGGGCGGATCCGCTTTGCCGGAGAATGGACGACAAGGTGCAATATTATTGCTTTCATGGACCATTTCATGCCACATGGTGCCGATTGTGAATTCATTGTGGTCTGCGATGGTGATGGCGTGGCCACGGGGGAGTGGCAGTCGGTTTCTGCGCGGGCTGGGCACGGAACGCGGATAAGCGGTGCTGGCTCGCCCGGCGGCGTGGACGCGAAGATGGCACCGGGCCGAAGGTCTGGTGTACTGCCGAGTTTGCGGCACGTTCTACCGCTGTTCAGAGTGCCGATTGGGCTGTTGAGGGCGAGGCGCGGCACTGAGCGGCGCGTAGGTGATCGCTCACCGGGGGGGGCGGTGGAATCGTGTATTGAGCCCCCGAACGTGCGGACGGCGCCCGGGCCGGCCAGCCCCCGGAAGGACTGCTGAGGTCGCTGAGGCGCGATGCAGATGCCTAAAGGCCGCTACCCCGTCCACAGGATGTCGATGATGCGCAACGTCTCAGCATCGTCGCCGACCAGCAGCGTGAGCCAGCCGAGGCCCACGCAGGCGACCACGCCGCCACCCAAGCCCGGCGGGCGATCGACGCCGCCTTCGACGCCCTCGCCGCCACGCCCGGCTCATGCAGGCCACCGAACTGGTGCTGCTGGATGGACGAGGCCCAGGCGCACGCCCGGGTCCGCACCACCTGCCCAACGGTCTGCGTCACCAAGACTCGTGGTACCTCCGGGAAGGCGCCCAGCGCAACGTACCGCTGGCCTCACCTACCTGCACCAGGACCGGCGGAGCTCGACCAGGCCCTCACGTATGGCGGCCGCGGGCTGGACGCGTTGGCGGGCGAGGTCGACTCGACCCGATGCATCGGCCTTGGACACCAGGGCAGGCAACGAGAAGCCTGCCGCCGAACTCCTCGCGGCCCTTCTCGGCGAAGCGGGCTTCGCGGTGCGCATCAAGGAGCATCATCGCAAGCGGGCCAACCTCATTGCCCGCATCGGCACTGGAAGGCCTCTCACCCTCACCGGCCACCTCGACACCGTCCCTGCCGACGCCACCGGATGGTCCTTCGACCCATTGAGCCGCGATATCCGTGGCGACCTGCTGCTCGGCCGCGGCAGCACCGATATGAAGGCCGGTCTGGCCTGCATCGTCGCTGCCGCAACCGAGCACGCCTCCCGCTTCGCCGGCACAGCACACAACTGGTCCTCACCTTCGGTGAGGAGACAGGCTGCCTAGGCGCCGCTGAACTCAACGACCTGGCCCCCCAGCCCCGTCCTGATGGTCGCCGACCCCACCGGCAACCAGGTCCTCCTGGGGCACAAGGGCGCGCCCTGGCTCCGCCTGACCGCGCAAGGCCGCAGTGCCCATGGGTCACGACCCGATCTTGGGATCAACGCACTGGCAAGACTCGCCGACGCCGCCGTACGCATCCACGGATACAACGACTGGCCCCACAGCGAGACCCACGGTGCGGCCACCGTCAACGTCGGGGTCTTCCGCGCCGGAACCCAGCCCAACCTCGTCCCTGACCACGCCGAACTGGACATCAGGACCGTTCCAGGCTTCACCTCGCACCAAGCGATATCAGCGATTCGACAACTCGCCGGCCCCGACATCGACGTCGACGCGGTTCTCGACCTCTCCAGCGTCGCCACCGACCCCGACGACAGCCTCGTCCACACCCTCGCCGAGGCCCTCCGGCCAGCTGACTCCGGCCAGAGCGCACAGTACGCCACATACTTCACCGACGCGTCGGTTCTCACCGCGAAACTGGGCTCACCCGCAGTGATCCTCTACGGGCCGGGCGACCCGTAGCAAGCCCACACCGTCGACGAGTCCTGTTCCGTCCCCGCCACCATCGAAGCGACGGAATCGACACCGAGGCTCCTGGCGGCCTGGCACCAACGGTCAGATACAACCAGCCCGGACAACCCTTCCCCCTGAGGCTGGCACGTGACGCGGCGATCCTCAGCGTCAGGGGAGACGCGTGAGGACAACGCCGCTGTGCGCGTGCCAAGCGATGGCGTGAGGGTGGCTCAGCAGGTCCGGGTGGTGCCCCTCGCCGTTCTTCCCTCCGGCCCCCCGGCTAACGGCAGTGTCGTGCTGGCTCAGTGCCTACCGATGCCGCCGGACCAGGTCGACAGGACGGCGATGCGCACAAGGTACCGTTAGGTCCCGCATCGGCCGTTGCTGCTATGGCCCGTGAGCTCGGCTGTGCGGGCGATGCACCCGCCCGCAGGGCCTGGGGCGCGGTTCAGAGCGCCACTCACTACGGGCCGACATGCAGACAACGGGCCGTGCGGGGATGGGGCGTCTCCGGCGGCCGTGCCCGGTCGGGCGGCTGTGTCCTGTCGCCCTGGCACGCTAGCGTCCCTCAGGCGGCAGCCCTGAGCCAGCACCGTCAGCGAACGCTGGGCCCCATCCGCAGCGTGGTCGTTTGGGAACGATGAACGCGCCCCGGGCGGTTCCCGAGGTACTCCCGGCCCGCAACCGGCTGGCCTGGATGTTGCGGCCAAGTCGGACGCGGCCTCGCAGCACGATGAGCCCAGGTACCCCGCCCGGACGCGCGGCTGACACGCCGCCCGCCGCCGCGTGCTGCGACCGTCACGGCTTCGGAGCAAGATCGGTGCCCGTGACCTGCTTCGTCAGTCGCGGGCGCCCCATGAGCAGCGCGGCCGCGACCTGGTCGTCGAAGTACTTGCGGTACAGCAACACAGAGGTCCCGTCGCCGGAGGCCGCCATGGAGGGCGAGCGCCCCGCCGACAAGGGGCCGGCGGCGAGTTGGCCTGACGACGTGTGCACCCATCCCGGGGTTTACAGCCGATGGTGACCACATATTACCAGCCCTGGTAGTCGCTCAGTGTTTCTTCTATCACCCTCAATATTCTCGACACGCCCATCGCGTTGTATTACGGTCTTGGTCGCACCCCGCGGTTAGTGCATTCGTTCAAGTCGTCGAAAGGACGTGCATGAGAACCGACCGCGCATTGACTGTCGCTTGTATGGCCCTCGGGACGCTAATGGCTGGCACGGCCTTGGCCAGCTCCGCGTCGGCCGCACCTGGCACGTCGGTGCAAGACCAGGTCAATGACCAAATCACACGCTTCGGCGGCACGCAGACCGGCCCAACGGAAGTCACCTATGGCAACGGAGCCGCCAAGGTCGTCTTCCAGAAGAACGTCGCCGGAACACCAAACTGCCCAAGCGGCTGGTACTGCTTCTACCAGCAGAAGAACTGGGAGGATCGGCGTCTGCAGTTCCAGGACTGCGGCGGCACTCAGTCCCTCGAAGATTACGGATTCAAGAACCAGGCAACCTCCTGGCACAACAACTCCACGAACAAAGTGACCGTCTACGATCGCGATACCGACCCGTGGACAACGCTGTGGGGCATGACAGCGAGCTCCAGCTCCTCCTTCGTCGGCGCCTCCGCCGATAACAGAGCCGACCTGTTCTACACCGAGTGTGGCTGAGGAGGCACTCGTGACCCGCTCCCGCTTCACCCGCGCACTCGCAGCGATCGGCACGGCCGCCGCACTCGCGGTGGCCACCGGTAGCCTCACCGCCCCCGCCCTGGCCGCGCCGCTCGACCCGGCACAAGGCTGGTCCACACTGAAGCTGGAAGGCTGGTCGACGCTCCCCAAGACCGTCAAGCCCGGCACGGACCTCAAGCAGTACGCCACACAATCAGCCGAGGCAACCAAGCGCAACGCCACCAGCAACGATCCCGCCAACCCAGCCGCGGACCCGACGCCGATGCCGGTCGACACCCGACCTGGCGCCAAGCAGTTCGCCCCCAATTACGACTACTACACCCTCGACACCTGCCGAGCACTGCAGGGCGGCAACATCGACTTCCAGAAGTTCAAGAATCACTTCGCCTACTGCTACGTCGGCACCGGCTCCATCACCGATTGGGGCCGCGACAAAGACGGCAACATCATCACACTGGGCGTCGACACCTTCCGGCTCACCATTACCGGCGAGGGTATCACCGGTGACCAGAAGATGAAGTTCTGGGCGGCCGTCGACAACTGGACGTCCCACCCCCGGGCGTGGAACGACTACCGGTTCCAGTTGGACATCTTCTGCTTCGCACTACCGCGGGCCGACTGCCGGCCAAACAGCAGGTGGGAATCCCATCCGCGCAAGGAGTGGAAGTCCACCTACAACAACAAGCCGTTGACCTGGACATTCGATACCTCAAACGCGATCGGCGGCGGCGACGGAAAGCACAACGACAAGGACGCCGTCTCCTACTATGAGGCGTCCCCGTCAATCAACCTGCCCGACGGGCTGCGGCCGACAAACAAGAACGGGTACAAAGTACCGTTCCGATGTGACCGAGCCAACTACGTCTACGTCGGCGGCGGATCAACCAAGAAGCCTTACGGCTGCATCTACCACGAAGTACCCGCCACGTTCGCCCTGTCGCGCACCAAGAACGCCAACATCTCTGAGGTGATCCAGCACATCGACGATGCGCAGTCCGGCCAAGGCTCCAAGACCAAGCCACCTGCGGTCGGGGTGATCATTCCCGGCGGGAAGAATTCCGGACAGCAACTCTCACGCAACTACTACCAGACACACGCTGTCGCAGGTAACGGCAGCCTAGAGGACAAGTCCCGGGCACAGGTGGTGAGGATCTGCTCCGACCCGCAGTACTACACCCAGCCCTACACCGTCGGACCGAACGGCGAGGCCAGGGACTGTGACGAGTATCCGATGGCCGCCACCTACCAGAACGCGGCCACCATCGGTTCAACGGGCCGGTGGTATTCGGCCAGACCCCTGAGCCGCAGCCAGAACCGCAGCGCAGGAAACGCCTACAAGAACTGGATGAGGAACGACCACATTCTGGACAGCGACTGGTTCTGGGTACGCATCGACCCGTGATCGGCTGAACCGCCGAGCGGACAACGGGCCCGCTCCGCTTCCTAGCGAAGCGGAGCGGTCCTCGTTATGCTCCGACCGATATGAGGCCCGCACCGTTCAGCATCACGGTCCGTCTCCCAGTCAGCTTCGGCTCCTACTTCCTCGCCGAGGAGGAAAGCCCTCTGGGAGACCATGGAGTGGAACGGATCTTCGACACCAACACCCTCGCTACCGTCACTGGTGAGGGTCACGCCGCCTTCATGGCCGGAACACACACCGGAGACATCACCCTCACACTCACTGCTTCCGACAGCGAACCACCCCTCAATCTCAGCGACTGGGACATCGTGGTCGACCTCACCTACCTCAGTCCGCGGGGAGCAGCAGTGATCACCAACTCTGAAGGCGAGGAACTTCTTGACCTGCGCGGCCGCAGCCCCATGCGGGGAGTGCCCGGCAAATACAGGATTCGCGCGCACGCGCGAGGCCGCAACGTCGGCCACCTCACCGAAGGACAGTTCCGAAGCGACCAAGAACCGCCCGAACACCATCTCATCTGTGTATGGCCCGCCCCGCACGGCGATGAGGGGGAGACGGTGCACCAGACCGACTCGTTCGGAGACAGATGAGGCCCATAACGAGGCCGGTAAGGCTGGACTACGAAACGAAGCCGTGCGCGGCTGATCTTGCTGCTCGAAGCGCACCGGAACGCGCGTCCTGGCCGCGGCTGCAGAGCGTCCGCTCGCCGGGTCCGCCATGACGAGAGCCATGGCGGACCCGGCGAACTGACCGCGGAGGAGCCCGCCCCGCCCTCGGGTCGCTCGGCTGCGGGCTGTCCACCGGCGTCGTCATGCTGGACGTGCTGCGCGCCGTCCAGGGCATCGGCGGCGCGTTCGCCTTCGCCCCCGCCATGGCGATCATCGCGGCGCATGACACGGCCCCGCCCGCACGAGTGGGCCAACCCGACTGCGGCCTGAAGATCCGCGCCTACCCCGAGACCGAGGCGGCCCTGCGCAACCTGGTCACCGCCGCACGGCGGGTCCGAAGGCACACCACCCCAGGCTGAACCGCGATGCGGCGCACGGCTCCCGCCCGCCCCAAGCGCGGAGCGTGCGCCGCCGCCCCGCCCACATCGAGATGGCCGGACCCGCTCAGGCTGCTCCGACGCTCCCGAGCGCCTACGAGCGGGGTCGTGCGGGTCGCGCAACACTACGAAACGGCACCGCGCCCTCGCGCCGAGCACCTGGTCGTCGGCCACCACACCCCACCAGGCCGCCCAGTCCAGCGCCCCCGGTGTCGGCCGCCCGCTGCCTGACCCCGTCCTCGCCCACGCGGGACACGCGCCTCACGTTACTCATACGCGTCGATCGCTTCATCCGCCGTGCGGTTTGCGCCCCCGGGCGGGCACCTGCACCTGAGTGAGCCGGGATGTCATCGGTTCTGCTGAGCGTCAGGGGTCTGGGCGTCGGAGTCGGCCGGTTCTGGGGTGGTGGGGTGCGTGGCCACGGCCAGCAGGGCGCGGGCGAGGTCGACGGCGGCGTCGGGGGTGAACCTTTCACCCACTCCGGCCAGGCACAGGCGCCCGGCAGCGGCGGTGACGGTCGCGGTGCCGGTGCGCACGCCCGGCGTGCCAGTGGCGTCGCCGATGTCGCCGACCGTGGGCAGGGTCAGCGCGGCGCGCAGCCGGTCCGTTTCGGCGCGTGCCTGGTCGGCGCGGTCGGTCGCGCGGTCGGCGCGGGTGCTCGCCTCGTCGGCGCGCCGGGCGTCCTGCTCGGCGCGCGACATGGCGGCGTCGGCGCGTTCTTCGGCGCGTTCGGCGCGGGTTTCCGCGCGGGCGGTGGCCGCGGTGGCGGCGGTGAGCACATCTTCGGCGGTGGTGGCGCGTTGTTCGGCGGCCGCAGTACGGCTCCGCTCGGTTTCCAGCTTGTGGCGGGTGTCGTCCAGGTCGGTCCTGGTGGTCCGCAGCGTGGTGCGCAGCCGGTCCAGCTCGAGTTCGGCGGCGGTCAGCTGGTCGGCGAGGTCGCGGTGGGCGTTCTCCGCCGCGATGCGGGCCTGATGCGCGTGCTCGGCTTGGCGGGTCGCGTCGGCGGCTTGCTGTTGGGCGGCTGTGGCGCTGGTCTCGGCGTGGCCACGGGCGCGGGCGTGCTCGGCGACCCGTTGCTCGGCGTCGCGTACGGCCTGATCGGCGCGGCTTTCGGCCTCGTCGGCGCGCTGTTTGGCGGCAGCGATGGCCTGCTCGGCCTCGGTCAGCGCGGTGGCGATGCGTTGCTCTGCGAGTGCTTTGGCTTCGCGGATGCGGCGGCGGGCATCTGCCTCCACCACGGTGTTGCGCTCGGTGAGCGTGTCGATCTGGGCCTCCAGGGCCGCGCGCTCGTCGAGTTCGTCAAGCAGCGCCTGGTGCCGGGCGGCGTGGTCGATCAGTAGCTGGCCCAGGTCGGCCAAGGCGGGCGTGGCCCGGGTCTCCACCTGGTCGTGTGAGCGCAGCACCGCGGCGACGCGGCGGCCGGTCGCGCCGCGGCGGGCATTGTTGTGCTTGCTGCGGCACCTCTTGTCGGGGTCGGGGCAGTACTGCAGCCGACGGCCGCCGCCGGGCAGCGGTGCCGGCAGCGGGTCGTCGCAGTGCACACACCGGCCGTAGGGAGCGTCCGTGCCGTGCGCGGTGTCCTGGCCGGTGTCGCCGTCCGCGCTGGTGCCCGCGTTCGCAGGTCGCCGGGCGCCCGAGGCGGCGTCGGCGCCGGGTGTGGCAGCGGCGAGCGGAACCGGGGAGGGCGGGGAGCCGGCATCGGGCGGCGGCCCGGCAGCGGTGCGCCCGTCGGCGGTGGTCTCGAGCTCGTCCTCGTGCTCAGCGTCTTGGTCGGTCACGCCCCGACGATAGCAGGAATCACATCAGTGAATCGTTTCGTGAAACGTTTGCTTGATGTGTTTGAATGGAGCGCTTAACTGGCGTTAAGCGCTCCTGCTAGCATGATCGGCGCCGCGGGAGGCGCACCCCGCGCCGCGCCGCCCGAAGAGGAAGGACGACCCCCGATGACAGGTCCCGGCACCGCCGGCGACACCGCCGACATCGGCGATACCGGCATCGGTGGCGCCCCACCGACCGGGTCGTCCAGGGGCGCGTCCGGACAGCCGCCCGGCGGCGCGCTGATGCCCGCGCCCCGGGCCTCCGCGCCTGCGGTGCGGGTGCCGCCGCTGCTGCACGACGCGCTCACCGCCCTGGACGCCGACCTGGGGGAGCGGTGCCTGGGCTGGGCCCTGTCCCCACAGTCCCCACCGGCCGCACCACCCGGCCCGGCCGCGCTGCCTGCGGCTGGCGGCTCCGCCGCGCCAGCCGGGCCGCAGGCCCGGCGCCCCCGCAAGGAGCGCATCTACCGGCGGCGGCTGGAACTGCTGGCCGAGGCGCTGGACCCGGTCGCATTCCAGGTGGTGCTGGGCTGGCTGTCATCGGCGAAGCGGACCTCGGTGGCCACCCGCCGCGGCTACTGCGACGACCTGCTGACGATCTGGGCGCCGCTGGCCCGCGAACTGGGCCACGACCGCTTCTTTCTCGGCTGCCTGACCACCGCGCACCTGCAGCTGTGGCGGTCCCGGGTGACCGCACGGACCGCCCAGCCGCTCACCCCGCGCAGCGTCGCCCGCTATGTCAAGACGCTGTCGAGCCTGCACGCCTACGCGGCCGAGGTGCTGGACCCGGCGCCGCCCAACCCGGTCACCGAGGACGTCCGACCGGTCATCGACGAAGAGGACCCCTCCACCGCGACCCCGATCCTGGAGGAGACCGAGGTTTCCGCGGTGTTCACCGCCGCCCGGCCCGCCGGTCCACTAGCCCCGACCGGCCGGGGCCCGGCCGCCGGTGACGCCGCGCTGCGCGACCTGGTGCTGGTCACGCTGCTGTACATGCTGGCCGGCCGGGTCAGCGAGATCTGCGCCGCCGACGCCGCCGACCTGCGCACCACCGGCGCCCGCACCACGGCGGAGCGCACCGTGCTGCGGGCGCGGCGCAAAGGCCACCAGATCCGCGACCTGGAGGTCCCGCCCACCGTCGCCCGGCTGCTGCACGCCTACCTGGACGGCCGCACCACCGGGCCGCTGCTGCTGGACGACGCCGGCCGCCGGCTGGACCGCCACGACGCCGACCGCATCAGCACCCGGCTGGGCCACGCCGCAGGCGTGCTGGACGGCGCCGACCTCACCCCGCACGTATGGCGGGCCTCCCGGATCACCCACTTGCTCGACGCCCTGGAACAGCAAGGCGGCGAAGAACGCGTCCAAGCCGGCCTGCACCATGTCATGATCTACGCCAACCACAAGGACCCCAAGACAACATTGCGATACTGGATCCGCCGCTCCAAAGCCGCCAAGAACGCCCAACTGGCCCGCACCGGCGAACAACTCCTGGCCGACCTGCTACCCGACTGGCTCCGCACTGCTCCCGGAGAGCACACCACCTCCTAGCAGCCTCGGCACGCAAAAGGGTGATCAGGCTGGCTGGCGTGGGCCGTGAAAGCTGGCGACCACCTTTGGTGAGGACGCACTCGGCTACTGCAGGTCCTGCCATGCCATCGTCCAGGTCGACGGGGCGTGACCTGCCTCGACGGTTGATCGGCGGGCAGCCACTCGGCCTGTAGCACCCGCGCCGCACTCAGCGCGGCGCGCCCGACCGCCGGCCTGACCGGTCTTCCTGGTTTCCAGCGCTACACAGATCGTGGAGTCCACCGGGTTCGATGAAGTCCTTCAAGCCAGCGTGATCTTGGCTGGCAAGGAGGAGAATCACCGCGATGGCAGCACCACGCAAATACCCCCAGGAGCTCCGGGACCGGGCCGTGCGGCTGGCGCTGGAGTCCGATCGGCCGATCGCGCAGATCGCCGCCGATCTGGGCATTCACCGCGAAGCCCTGCGCACCTGGGTCCGCCAAGCTCAGGCCGACGCCGGAAAGCGCCCCGAGCAGCTGACCACCGCCGAGCGTGACGAGCTCAAGCGGCTGCGCCGTGAGAACACCGAACTCAAGCGGGCCAACGAGATATTGAAGGCCGCCAGCGCGCTTTTCGCCGCCGAGCTCGGCCAGCCCCGGACGAAGTAGTCATGCTGGTCGACCACCTGCGTGACCGCTTCGGGGTCGAGCCGGTCTGCCGGGTCCTGGACCTGTGCCCGGGCACCTACTACGGCCGCAAACGCCGCCCGCCCTCAGCCCGCGCCCAACGCGATGCTGTACTGACAGAGCACATCGAGGCCGTTCATCAGGCCAGTTATGGCACCTACGGTGCCTACCGCGTGCACAGGCAACTGCGCCGACAAGGCGTCCAGGTGGCGCGCTGCACGGTGGAACGGCTGATGCGCGCCCATGGCCTGCAGGGCGTGCACCGCCGCGACCGGCGGCGCACCACCACACCTGACGAGTCTGCGCCGCGACCGCCGGACCTGGTCAATCGGCAGTTCACCGCCGACCGGCCGGACCGGTTGTGGCTGGCCGACATCACGTATGTGCGCACCTGGGAGGGGTGGGTGTACGTGGCGTTCGTGCTGGACGCCTTCTCCCGCAGGATCGTGGGCTGGCAACTGGCCGACCACCTGCGCACCGACCTGCCGCTGGACGCACTGGAGATGGCACTGTGGCAACGCGGCCGCGAACGGCCGGTGCAACCGGGCACCCTGATCCATCATTCCGACAGGGGCTGCCAATACGTCAGCTTCCGCTACACCACCCGGCTGGCCGACCTGGGCGTGACCGCCTCGGTCGGCTCGGTCGCCGATTCATATGACAATGCGATGGCCGAGTCGCTGAACGCCACCTTCAAGACCGAGCTGATCCACCGCCGCACCTGGCGAACCCGCGACCAGGTCGAGTACGCCATCGTCGAATGGGTCGGCTGGTACAACCACCGCCGGCTGCACACCGCCATCGGCGATGTCCCACCTGTCGAGTACGAGACCGCGTACTACCGTTCCATCAACACACCAGCGCCGACCGGCGCCAGGTAAACCGGACTTCATCGAACCCGGTGGACTCCATCGCGGCCTCCACGGTGTCCCGCTCCTCGATGAACTGGCGCGAGGTCATCAGGCCGGACCGGTGCAGCTTCCGGTAGATCGCCTGGGTTTGCCGCATCAGGTCCTCGTAGGTGGCCGCGTCGTCTCCGGCTATCAGGTGTCTCCGCCATGCCTTCAACGCTGTCAGCAAACGCCAGAGTCAACGGCCACTGGGACCCACCGATCTACAGACCGTACGGGTACGGCAGCCCCGCCGCCTTCTTCGGAACGGAACTCATGAAGAAACGTTGCTGGTGGAGGCGAACAAGACCAGGGGAGTCAGTTCTTGGCTTGGCCTGTGGCGGCCTGCTGCTGTGCCTCGGGTCGCGGCGCTCCAACTCGGCCGCACCCCCCGGACGCTGCGGATGGGCCTCGCCGACACCGCCGACTAGCGAGACCGGTCCGCACTGGACGCGATGCCGCGTTCCTGCTCCACGACACAGCCGCACCGGCGCCCGAGAGGCTGCCGCCGGCATCGATCGATGCGCAGGAGGCTGCACCCGCCACGGCTGCTGCAGATCATCCGGCGGGGCAAGGCACGAGTCGATCCTGGTCCGCCGGGCGATGATCACCCAGGCGTCGGCGGCCAGCATCCCGTAGACGGGCGAAGACGACACGAGACCCCCGGAGCGGATGCTCCGGGGGCCTTCTGCGTGATGAGGCGATAGGCGTGGGCCACCTCTTCCAGGAAGGTGTATGACAGTGCTACGCTTATCGTCATACACGCATACGAAAGGAATCTGTCATGGCTGTTCTGAACATCAGAGTGGACGATCGAGTCCGGGACCAGCTCAAGGAGCTGGCGGACGGCCAGGGCATCACTCTCAGCGAGTACGTCCGCGATCTGCTCATGGAGGCGGTCGTGCCCGTCTACGAGAACGAGGTCGAGCACGGCAGCGAGCCTCCGGCCGAGAGTATGCGGATCGCGGACCGGCAGGTGCTCTCGCTACTCCACCGAATCCTGGCCCGCGTGCTGCCAGAGGACGCGAACGACGTCGACGGCGACCTGGAGTACCAGCTGATGCGGGCGAAGATCCTCGAGGAGGGCTACACCGGCCAGTACTGGTACGAGACCGCGGGCTTCAGCAGGGAGCTGTCGAAGCGCGACTGCGACCGCGTCTCCGACATCCTCCAGATGTTCCGCATCATCACGTTCAGCATCGACCGCCTCGCCAAAGACGGCGTCGAGCTCGACGAACAGCTCTCCTACGATCTCGAGTTCCGCGGCTTCGACCACAACGACCCGCTCGAGGGCCACATGGCGAGCTACGTCGAGTTCCTCATGCGCGGCGGCGAACGCTGGGCCGAGCTGCAGCCCCAGGTCAAGCGCAATGACGACGGCAACTCGCACGCGCTCATGCTCGACACCTATCTGCGGATGCTGTCCGAGTTCCGCCGCATCATGGACGCCCGCGAGCGCGGGCACGGTCGCATGGACTATCTGCTCTCGAAGGATGAGATCGAGCAGATCTCCGAGGCGCGCATCCACCCGTCCAACCGCCGCCGCGCCGAAGGCTGATCCACGTGCGATCGCAAGCCGCGCTCCCGGAGCACGAGTACCTCGCGAAGATCGGCGAAGTGGGCCTACCCGGTCTCGTACCTGGGGTGGAAGATCCTTGGCGACCTCCACCGTCTTGCCGAGCGCCTGCCGGAGAAACCAGGGCGTCTCCGACAGATCTTGATCTGTCGGACACTAGCGGAGATGCTGAATCTGCTTCATCTTCGGCCTCTGCGCCGCGACCGCGGCCCACCCGGGCCACCGGCGCCGGGACCGCGGTCCCGCCCCGGTCCGGCCGCGCTCGCCGGTGAGGGGCACCGCGCATGCCCCGTTCGCCTCACTCAAGTCTGGATCGACACCCTGGCCGCGCACGGCATCACCGACGGGCCGCTGATCCGCGCTGTCGACCAGTACGACCGGCTGGCCGGTACCCCCAGATATGCGGCGCGCCGCCCGTGGGGCGGGGTGCCTCGGATCGGCAACAGCTCCCTCAACGCCCTGGTGCGGGCGTCGGGTGCCAGCATCAACGACGCCGCAGTCGCCCGCGCCACTGGAGGACCCGAGCGCCTACTCCTGGCACGGACTGCGCGCCGGGTGACCACCAGCGGCGGCGAAGCCATCGCCCACCGCCATCGGCGAACGCGGCCGCTGGAAAGCCTGCTGATGGTCATGCAGTACTGGCGCGACGGCGCCGCCTGGCGCCGCCAAATCGAAGCCGAGATCGGACTGTGACGCCGAACCTCATGACCGGCGCTCGGGCCCTGGCGGAAGCGACGGCGCGGACATGCGCGCGGCCAGCAGCGACTCCGCGCTCTATGATCGGGCCCTCGACCGCTGAGCGATGCGCCGGGCTCCCGAGGCGTCCATGCGCCACTGGGCGAACCGTTCGCTGACGTTGAACTCCCGGGCGACGCGTGCGTTGTCGTGGCCGGCGAACGCTGCCCTGATGGCGGCCTTCTTCGGTACCAGGAGCTCCGCCGAGAGGTAGACCGCTTCCTTCTCCGCCTGCGGGTTCATTTTCCGGCAGCCCTCGTCGGTCAGCAGAGCCCCATCAAACTCGTGTTCGAGAATAAGGTGGCCGACCTCGTGGGTCACGTTGGAGCGGCGGCGGACCGGTTCATGCGCGGTGTTCTCCACGATGAACCTCGCGGTGCCGTGGGGGATGAGCGCCGCGGACCACATGCCCGGCCGCAGCAGGGTGAAGTACTCGATCGCGTCGGCGGGGCATCCGAACTCCGACAGGCCCTCGATCGGATACACCGGCACTCCGTAGTCGGAGCACAACCGGTAGGGATCGAACGGCGCGTCGTAGGTGAGGCCCACCTCGGCGCGAAGGTCGAGCGCGAGGGCCTGCATCGCCTTCTGCGTCCAGCGCTGCGGCACGGTCAGCGGGCCCGCATGTCGCGCTCGGCGGAGAACCTGCGGATGGCCGCGCTGATCACCTCTTCGAGATAGCGCACATCTTCCTCGCGCAGGTCCCTGCGCGCCCGTAGCAGAGGGGCGAGCTGGACGAGGAGTTCGGGTTCGTGCCGTGGGGCGTCGGCGTCGTCGGTCATGAAGTCTTCGGCGGGTGAGCCCAGCCAGCGTACGAGGGCGGCGAAGGCGTCGACGTCGGGCCGGTTGTCGTTGGCCAGCCGGGTCATTGTCGAGGGGCTGACCCCGACTTCCGATGCCAGCTGCCGCCAAGACGTGTCGCGCTCGCGGCGGGCGACGTCGAGCGCGGCGTAGAGCTTCGGCACGTCGATTCGGGTTCGCGGCATGGTGTCGTGCTCCTGTTTCGGCGTGTCCCTCCTTTGTATCACCGTTCGACTTCTCGAACACCAGCCGCTAGGGTCCATGTTCGACAAGTCAAACAGCGTTCGACCATCGCGTGCCCGGTCGTGGCGCCCACCGCCGCGTCCCGGGCGGTCGGCCGTGCCCGGGACGGCGGGGTTCGGCCGGCGGCACGCGAGGATCGGCGGGTTCGGAGGAGGTTGAGCGCGTGGCGGAAGATCTGCCGGACATGGGTGTGGTGTTCTGGCCCGTGGGGACCGGGGACAGCACCACGATCGTGGTGAGCGAGAACGTCGTCGTCCAGGTCGACCTGCGCGACATGGCCAAGGCCGACGACGACGCCAACCCCGAGGTACCGGTGGTCGACCGGCTCGTGGAGGCGCTGCCCACCGTCGGCGGCCGGCCTTATCTCGCGGTGTTCGTGCTGACCCATGCCGACAAGGACCACTGCCTGGGCTTCGCGGACCTGCTGGACAAGGTCGACATCGGTGAGCTGTGGGCCACCCCGCGGCTGTGGCGCGAGTACGAGCAGGCCGACGACGACAAGCTCTGCGAGGACGCCAAGGCGTTCCAGACCGAGGCCGAACGACGCGTCACGGCGGTCAAGAAGGCGATCGAGGAGGGCATGGAGCCCACCAGCGGCGACCGGGTCGTCGTGATCGGCTACGACACCGACCACGACAAGCACGCCTACGACGAACTGCCCGAGCAGTACAAGTCCGGCCCCGGCAAGTCGATCACCACACTGGACCAGCACCCGTGCGCGGGGCGGTTCGAGGCGTTCATCCACGCTCCGTTCGCGGCCGACTGCGCCGCCGAACGCAACGACACCTCGGTGGCGATGCAGGTCACCCTCACCGAGACCGACGGGGAGACCGGCAAGATCCTCCTGCTGGGCGACCTCGCCCACGAGACGATCATGAAGATCTTCACCTACAGCGAGAAGCACGACCGCGAGCACCGCCTGGAATGGGACGTGCTCCTGGCCCCCCACCACTGCTCCAAGAAGGTGATGTTCCTGCCCCAGGACGGCGAGGACGTCCTGCAGAACGACATCATGGACGCCTTCGCCCGTCACGCCCGCGACGGCGCCATCGTCGTCTCCAGCAGCGGCGTGATCCCCTCCAGCGACGAACCCGGGAAGAACCCTCCGCATCGCAAGGCGGCCGACGAGTACGAGGACATCGTCGAGGAGTTGATCTGCACGATGGAATGGCGCGACGCCGACGCCCCCACCCCGGTCGTGTTCGCCGTCGACGCCGACGGCGCCCGTGTCCTGCGAGAAGCGGCCGTTCCCAGTCCTCGCGCCGCTGCCGAGGCCAAGGCGCTGCGGCACGGCCGCCGCCTGGCCATCGTCGCGTCGGCCGCCGCCGCGGTCGGCCGCGACCTCGCCGCCACCCGACCTCAGGACTCCGGCGGCACCGACCGGATCCGCGCCGCGATCACCGCCGACCGCGGCGCCAGCACCGTCGCACCGCCCCCGGTGGGGTTCGGCCGGTGAGCCATGCCGGCCACGCGCTGGCCGCTCGCCAGCTCGCCGCCCTGGCCGCGGTGAGCAACGGCGTTGTAGAAGTGCTGCCCAAACACGCCAACGACGCCAACGACCTGGTGATCGCCCTGGACCTGCGCGATATCCATCGCGGGCCGGGCATCAAAGTGCGCAGCCGGGAACGATTCCGGTTGACCATCCCCGAGACGTTCCCGTTCGCGCCGCCCGCGGTCGCGGTCCTGCACGACCGCTGGAGGGGGACGCCCCACGTCAACTGGGGTAGCCACCTGTGCCTATACGCCGCGGCGTCGGTGGAGTGGAACCCCTCCGATGGGATCCGAGGGTTCCTCGACCGGCTGGTCACCTGGCTGGAAAGGGCCGCTGCTGGCACCCTCGATCCCGACGGGCAGCCGCTCCACCCGCCAGCGGCGTTCCCGTCGGCGGAGGCCGGGCACCTCATCGTCCACCCCGACCTGGGCGCCCGCGCGCCTTGGAGGCGGCACGCCGCCCCGGGCCCGTCGATCTCCTACGCCTGGTGCGTCAGCGGCCACGGACGCATCGAGGTCCTGCAATGGCTCGACGAACTCGACGCCTTCCACCGCGTTCTGGCTGACGATGTCCAGGCGGTCGACGAGCAGGGACGCCCTTATCTCCTCATCCCTGCCATGCTGGTCAACGACCACATCACCTGGGAGTATCCGTCCAGCGCCCGCGAACTCGCCGCGGGCCTGGAAGGCGTCGGCTACCCGCGCGATCGCCTCCTGAAGGACCTGACCTGGGCCAGCAGCCTGAACCGGCTGCTGCGCTGGGCCGAGAATCCCGACACCGAGGATCCCGACACCGATCCCGTGGTAATGCTGCTGGGCACCCCGTCCCGCCGGGTTGGAGGCGACACGCGGCTGGCGCATCTGGTCGCCTGGAACCTCGACGCCTTCGGAGCCGAGGTCGCCTCGATGCTCGGACGCGCCAAGGTACTCGACGACAAGGAGATCACCGGGAGAGTCCTCGACCGGGCTCACCAGTGGCTCGATACCGCCACGGTGCGATGGATGACCGTGCACGAAGCACGCCCCGAGGTCGCCCGCCGCCGCGACGAAGGCACGGCGCTGTCCTGGATCCACGGCAAGCGAATCCTCGTCCTGGGAGCGGGGGCAGTGGGCGCCCCCGTCGCCGAGCACTGCGTCCGCGCCGGCGCCAAGGCCCTGAGCGTCGTCGACCGGGGGACCGTGAACCCCGGGATCCTGGTCCGCCAGCCCTACACCTACAACGACATCGGGCAGCCCAAGGCCCACGCTCTCGCAGCCCGGCTGAACACCCTCACCCCGAATTTCGCCACCACGGCTGCCCACCGCGACGCCGTCGCCGTCTTCGCAGGCGGCTCGTTCCCCGCGGAGAACTTCGACCTGATCATCGACGCGACCGCAGACATCGGGGTTCGCTCGGCCCTGGAACACGCCCGCAAGAGCCGACGGGACGACTGGCCGCCGGTTGCCACGATGATCATCGGCCATCGGGCCGATCACGGTCTGCTGGCCGTGTCGGCTCCAGGCGCCGCGGGCGCGGGACACGATGTGCTGCGCAGGACCTCGATCCGCGCCCGCGGGCCGCAGGCGAGCACTTGGAACGACATCGCCGACGACTTCTTTCCCGACCCGCCCCGCACCGAGATGTTCTTCCCCGAGCCGGGCTGCTCAGCGCCCACCTTCGTGGGCTCGGCGGCAGAACTCGGCAACCTGGCCTCGAGCATGCTCATCCAGGCCGTGCAGATCATCTCCGCCGGCCCCGGCCACCAGGCGGCGATGACGGCTGCGGCGGTGCGCCGGCCGTCCGCCAACGCACGCCCCACCCCGGCCACTCCGCTTCTGATCTGGGACGACGACCTGGTCTGTATCGACCCCGAATCGGGCTATGAGGTGAGGATCTGCGCAGATGCCCTCACCCAGATGCGGATCGAGACCCGCCGTGGCGCCCGCGTGCGCGGCCCCGAGATCGAAACCGGCGGAATGCTCCTCGGCGCTTTCGACGACGCGGTCGGCGTCGTCCACATCGACGCCGCTACCGGCCCTCCACCCGACAGCCTGCTGTCGCAGACCTACTTCGAGCACGGAGTCGCCGGAGCCCAGGAACTCCTCGACCATCACAACCGGCGCACCAACGGGCTCACCGCCTTCGCCGGGATGTGGCACACCCACCCCTATGGGCCAGCGCGCCCAAGCGCCACCGACGAAGCCGGAATGACAACGATCACCTCCCTGTCACAAGGCAGCCGACGCGCCCTGATGCTGATCCTCGGCGGCCCCGAACCGGTTTGGAACGCCTGGAGGGACGGCGCCGACGCCCCGCACCTCTACGCCAGGATCGTCGAGAACCGCCCATCGGCTGACGCCACCGCCGCAGGTGGCGCGATGGCGCCGCCTCCCGGCCGATACTTCTCCGGCGGCTACGCCTACCCCTCAGACGAGACCAGCCTGCCGTCCCGGCGCCGCCGCCGCACATGGCTACGGAGGCGCCGGTGAACACCCCGCCATCCATCGGCCTCGCCCTGTCCGGCGGTGGTTTCCGTGCCACCGCCTTCGGCCTCGGCGCCCTGCGCGCCCTGCATGACTGCGGGCTGCTCGCCCAGATCAACATCGTCTCCGGGATCAGCGGCGGAAGCCTGCTGGCCGCGATGTGGGCCTACGGCCCTGCCGACTTCGAGGAGTTCGACGACAGCGTCACCACCCTGGTCAGGAGCGGGCTGCAGGGAGAACTCGCCAAACGCGCACTCGCACCCCGGCGGATGATCAACGGTGTCGCAGGGAAACTCCGGGCCGCCCCTGGACTCCCCGGACAGCGGCTGCGCACGCACCCCAGAACCGAGGCGCTGGTCGCCGCGCTCAAGACCCGCCCCTTCGGCGCACGAGACATCACCGACGTCACGCACCCGAACCTGGCCACGGTCATCACCGCGACCGACCTGATCACCACCAACACCGTCCGGTTCGGCAGCCGCGCCAGCGCCTGCTCGGCCATCGGACGCATCACCGGGCCGATCCCCGTAGCCGACGCCGTGGCCGCCTCCGCAGCCTTCCCGATCCTCCTGCCCTCCCTCGTCAGGTCCTACAACTTCCAAGACCGCCGCGGAGGCATCAGCTCCCACACCGTCGCGATGACCGACGGAGGTGTTTACGACAATCTAGGGCTGAGCCCGCTGCAGCCAGGGCGCTCCCGCGCCCACACCGAACACGTCTACGACCTCGACTACGTACTCGCCATCGACGCCGGACGAGGCCGCAAAACCAAACACGGCGCTCCCTACCTTCTGCCCCGGCTGGCCCGCAGCTTCGACATCACCTACAACAAGACCCAGGACGCCGGCCGGGCACAACTGAACCTGGCCGCCCAGCACGGCACCATTCGCGGCTTCATGCACGCCTACCTCGCCATGCAGGACCGCACCCTGCCCGTACCGGTCGCAGACTGGATACCCCGCGAAAAGGTGATCTCCTACCCGACGAACTTCCGTGCCGTCCCGGCTGAGGCATTCCGCCACCTGACCCTTCGCGGCGAGCAACTCACCAGGGTGCTGCTCGCGCACTACTGCCCCGAACTACGCGTCCGGCCCTGAACCAATCAACCGGGCACTTCGCCCGGGAAGGCGACCACGTCCGGAAAGCAAGGCGCGTCTGGCTGCGGGGGGTCTGTCCAGTTAACGGCACCTCTCTGTGTCAAGCGGCGGCGAGCAGAGAGGTATCCAACTTGTTGGATCGGTGGCGTTGATCGCGGTCTGCAGCCATGATCAACAAGGCTGTGGCCGGGGTCGCTCTAGTTACACCTGCCGCCCCTTCTGGCTGGCTCATTTAACGGCGTGCGTGCCGGCCGCAGCCGCCGGCGAGAGTGGCTCTAGAGAGGTCTGCACCGCCCCAAGTTGGTTTGCCCTCCTCGCCGGTCATCGCCTTGCCCGGATCTTCGAGGAGCACCATGCCGTCATCCCGCCAGCTTGCCGACACCGCTGATCAGGTCGTCATCGCGGTAGATCCGCACAAGGCATCCTGGACCGCGGTGGCCGTTGACGCCCGGCTGCAGCCCCTGGGCGCCGTGCGGGCGCCGGTCAGTAAGGCCGGCTACCGGCAGTTGCAGCGTTTCGCCCAGGCATGGCCGCAGGCCCGCTGGGCCATCGAAGGCGCCCGTGGTCTCGGCGCACCGCTCACCGCGCGGCTGGCCGAAGACGGCATCACCGTGCTGGACGTACCGGCCAAGCTCGCCCGTCGCGTGCGGCTGCTGTCCACCGGCCACGGCCGCAAGACCGACGAAGCCGACGCCTTGTCGGTCGGCATCGCCGCTCAGACCGCCACCGGACTGCACGTGGCCCGCCTGGACGAGAGCATCGCCGCGCTGCGCGCCCTGATCGAGCACCGCGAGGACCTTGTGCGCACCCGAACCCAGACCATCAACCGGCTGCACGCCCTGCTCACCAAGCTCGTCCCGGCCGGCCTGCCACGCAAGCTGACCGCCGACATCGCCGCCAGAACCCTGCGCGGGGTGCGTCCCCGGGCCGACCTGGGCCGCACGCTGCGGGCCCTGGCGGTGGACCTGGTCACCGAGATCCGGCGGCTGGACCGCCGGATCACCGCAGTCGCCGACCAGATCTGTGCGGCGGTCGCCGAATCCGGCACGACCCTGACCGAACTGCACGGCATCGGTGACCTGCTGGCCGCCAAGATCCTTGCTCGGACGGCGGGCGTCGACCGGTTCCGCTCAGCCGCCGCGTTCGCCTCCTACTGCGGCGTTGCACCGCTGGACGCCTCCTCCGGAGACGTCAAACGGCACCGGCTGTCGCGGGGCGGTGATCGGCAACTCAACTGCGCCCTGCACATCATGGCCATCACTCAGATCCGCCGCCAGACCGCCGGGAGGGACTTCTACCAGCGCAAACGCGCCGAAGGCAAGAGCCACAAAGAAGCCCTGCGCTGCCTCAAACGACGGCTCTGCGACGTCGTCTACCGGACCATGATCAAAGACACGGATACCTCTCTGCTCGCCGCCGCTTGACACAGAGAGGTGCCGGAAACCGTACTGTGAGGATCTTGGGGTGCCGCCTCGGGCACGGTCTGACCCGAAAACCGTTTGGCCCTCCTGTGTGCCTTCGGACTGATCTGTCGGCTGCAGCTCCGGGGCGGTGCTTGCTGCCGCCGGACCGATCAGACGTGTCCCGATAGGGGCCTTGCCGCACCGAGCATCATCACAGTACTGACCGCCTGATCGGCCCGGCGACGGCCAAGCCCGTCCGCGCCTTGATCAGGAGAAACCATGCTCGGCACCCCCGAACTCGTCTCCACCCCCCTTCCATCGATGGCCAGGAAGTGATCGTGGGAGTAGACACCCACAAGGACTTCCATGTTGCCGCCGCCATCACCACGCTGGGCGTCTTGATGGGCAGCAAGACCTTCCCCACCACCCAGGCCGGCTATCGGGCACTGGTGACGTGGGCTCGCGGGTTCGGCTCGGTCCGCCGCGCAGGTGTGGAGTGCACCGGGTCCTACGGGGCCGCGCTCGCACGCCACCTGGCCGCCGCCCACATCCAGGTGTTCGAGGTCAACCAGCCCGACAAGGCCAACCGTCGACGCCGCGGCAAGAACGACACCATCGATGCCGAGGCCGCCGCTCGCGCCGTCCTGGCCGGCCGTGCCCACGCCCTGCCCAAAACCGGGACCGGCCCGGTGGAGATGCTGCGCCTGTTCAAAATGGCCAAAAGCTCAGCGACCAAGGCCCGCGCCCAGACCATCAACCAGCTCAAGGCCATCCTGGTCGCGGCCGATCCGAAGCTGCGGGACCAGTTGCGCGGTCTGAGCACCGACAAGCTCGTCAAGCACTGCGTCCAGATGACCCCCGCCGCTGCCATCGACGGCGCCACCGCCGCCATCTACACACTGCATCTGCTCGCCCGCCGCATCCACCAGCTCACCCGCGAGATCGCCGACCTCCAAGCCCAGATCAGCGCCATCCTCGCCGACCACAACCCACAGCTCCTCAGCACCTACGGCGTCGGCCCCGACACCGCTGCGGCACTGCTCATCGCCGCCGGTGACAACCCCGAGCGGCTCGGCACCGAGGCCTCCTTCGCCGCACTCTGCGGCGTCAGCCCCATCGAGGCATCCTCCGGCAGGACCCAACGCCACCGCCTCAATCGCGGCGGCGACCGCCAGGCCAACTGCGCCCTGCACACCATCGTGCTATCTCGCATGCGCTGGGACCAGCGCACCCGCGACTACGTCCAACGACGCACCTCCGACGGCAAAACCCGACGGGAAGCCATCAGGTGCCTCAAACGCTACGTCGCCCGCGAGATCTACCAGATCATCACCCGCTCACCCAGCGCCACAGCACAGAAGGCGGCTTGACATCCATAGGGGCATCAGTCCCGCTGCGGGCCCCGCGGCCGTCCCAGGAGGCGGTCCCGGCCGCAGTAGGCAGGGCGCGGTGCCCATGGTGTCTGTCAGGGATGCCCCTAGCCCGCCGCGGCGCCGCCACCTCCGGCAACGCAGGCCCGCCGCGAACATCGATTCGGTCGGGGAGCGCCCAATGAACAGCGGATCTGATGATCGAGGAGACGCCAGGTGTCCGCCACCGTCGTTGAGGACGAGTCAGTGGAGTAGCCGATCCAAGGACCTTCGGGCGTGGCCTCGGACAAGCAGTTGATCTCGATCCTGGTGCAGCGCGGTCGGACCCAAGGGCTGAGTTCCAGGAGCAAGTCGCCGCCGACCATCCCCTCAGGCGCGAGGTCGCGCCGCCCACCCGGCCGGACGTCGCGCCATCGGTGGCCGCCGAGGCCGCCGGATGTCCGGTCTTGCTGCTTGCCTATGGTTTGCCGGCGTGGCGGCGGTGGCCGGTCAGGTCGGTTGCTTTGATCAGCTTTTCGGGTGCTGATGGCGCGCGCCACAGTTGGACCAGGTGCTGTTCGTCGGTACCGGCGTCGCGGCCTTGGACGCTTACCCGGGTTCGGTACATGCACGTGGACGGCCAGACCCGGTCGAACTCGATCATTGTGACGGCCTGGTGTCCGGGGGCGGCAGCCCGGAGTGTGCCCGTCGTGGGCGGGGGGCCGGGGACATCAATGGTGTGGAACGGCCAGGAGTATTCGGCGATGTCGTCCCAGGGGTCGGTCTCCAGTGGTGGGGGGCCGTCCAGGAGTTCGGCGGTGAGGTCGACGGCGCCGTTGCGGGTGCCGGTGAGGATGTGGGAGCGGATGGCGAGCCCGTTGCCTTCGTCCAGCCAGGCGTTGTCGTCGAGGCGGTATGCGCTGACCGGGAAAGGGTGATCGGTGCCTGGTGCGGCGAACAGTGCATAGCAGCCCAGTTCGTCGATGTGGACGCTGGTGGTGTGATGTTGCGGCGCTGAAGGCTGCGGGGGCGCGGGCAGGTGGTCGCCGAGCCCTTCGCGGATGCGGTCACGAAGGCTCCGGGCGAGCGTTGCGTCCTGGGGATCTCGGCCGGCGCGTTGGAAGGCCGACACGTCGAGAAGTTCGGCGAGCAGAAACCAGTGATCGGGCGTCAGCGCCACCGTGACGGTGGTTTCCTCGGGCAATTCGATGGTGCGGTGGCTGGTGTGCTCCCACAGCTCGTAGAAGATCGCACTGTATTCGTCGGCTTCGGCCGGGTCGCCGCCCTCACGCAGGGACTGGCTGCTGTTGTCCAGTTGACCGACTAGGCGATGACGGTCCTTGAGGCTGACATCCATCGGATAGAGGTCGTTCATGTTCGGAGATCGTATTTCCCTCGGTGCATGGCCGGCCGACGGAGTACGTGCCCGCCGGTCGGGATAGCGGGTTGTCGTCACATATGGTTCTGGCACTGGGTGAAGGTCGGTGGTGTGGTGGGCGCGTTGGACACCCACACCCAGTAGGAGCCCTGCGGACGCCCCGTGGTGTCGGTGACCTTGCCGGTGGAGTTGCGCCACAGCCGGTTCCGCTCGTGGAACCTGCGGTTGTCGGCGCCCTGGCAGTCCTGTTCGGTCTTGGGGACGAACCGGCAGCTCCACTGGCCGACCGGTACCTATTCGGCGCTCTGCATGTCGAGGCGAAAGGTACTCGTCGCAGGTCTTACCGTCCGGTCTGGGGAGGCTATCGGGGCAGGAGACGCTGCGGCTGAGGCGGTCGAAGTCCTTCACCACACCGTCCTTGGGGGCGGCGATCCGTGCCGGGCCGCGGATCAGGGGTTGACCGCCTGGGATGGTGCCCGTGCCGGGAAGCCGGGGCGGCTGCGCAGCGCCAGCTGCGCGAACAGGTTGTTCTCCGCGATGGTCGGCATCGGCTCATCCGGTGGCGGGAGGCCGGGTTCAGTTGCTCCTCGAACGCCGAGTTGGTGTTCGAGGAGCCGAGGATCTCCGGCGTGGTGTCGGCCGCCTCCACGAAGACGCCTGATCGCCGACCCGCTCGGCCACCTGCGCACGCAGCGCGTCCCGCACCTGATCGGCGTCCCAGCGGGCGTGGCTGAACAGCCGCTGCATCTTGTCCGGCCGCGTGTCCCCGACGAACTCCGCCAACGACCAGCCGTTCTTTCGCGGCGCGGCTCTCGGACGACATGGCGGCGTGGCCTGTTTGGGGCAACATGCGGCCGGGCGTGTTGCGCACCGCCGGCGGATTCGCTCCTTAACTCTCCCGAGAATCGAATGAAGGCGGTGTAACATCACCGATCCTGACATGCAACTTGCCGTGAGTAGCAAGATGATCACCTGGAGTTCAAAAGGCACGGTAAACTCGATCAACTAGCCGAACGGCCTCCGCATCTTTCATGATGGCCAAAGTCGGCCACAATCACTCCCTAGACGCGTGATCAAAATATTTGTTATTGATCTTGTGTACAGAAGTTGCGATGAGCCATCGCGGCACTCAGTGAACCTTGCGGTGTTCATGCGGCGCGATCAACCCATGTCAGTCGGCGCCGAGCCATTCCGACTAAAGTTTGACGACCCGCCATACGTCAGCGTGACGATACTCCGAGGAGAATGTCAATGCCATCGCTAAAAAGGAAAATCACAGTTACCGCCGTCACGGCGTTGGCAGTGTTCGTACAGGG
Source organism: Actinomadura sp. NAK00032 (assembly GCF_013364275.1). NCBI lineage: Bacteria > Bacillati > Actinomycetota > Actinomycetes > Streptosporangiales > Thermomonosporaceae > Actinomadura > Actinomadura sp. NAK00032. The sequence goes on from NZ_CP054932.1 coordinate 4,632,132, forward strand.
GGCAGTCGCCACCTCGACCGCGAGAGCAGATATTCAACACGGCCATGTCGTCGGCGAAAATCCTGTGGACAATACTCCACACGTTCTTGATGGAACGGTGCGAGGGGTTGCCGTTATTGGCGACAAAGTCATCGTCGGAGGTAATTTTAGTAAAATCCAGAATGCCGCCACTGGATCACCGATAATTGAGCAAAGTCATCTATTCGCCTACGACAAGACCACGGGGTTGATCGAAGAGGACTTCAGGCCACAAATCGTTTTCAAGCCTGAGACTTCCCCTGTCATCTACGCCGTGGCACCGGGGCCGGACAACACCGTCTTCATTGGCGGAAAATTTGAGACCATCAACGGAACGACTGCCAAAAGGCTCGCACGCCTTAACGTTTCCACCGGAGTGGTCGATAGCAGATTCAACCGGTCAACTATCGACTTTGGCGCCATCACTTCGCTCGTCTCGCGCGGAGGCTTTCTCTATGTCAGCGGCGAGTTCGGGACGATCACCGACACCGTCACGAACGAGCGCCGGTCCAATCTCGCGCGCCTGGACCCCAATACCGGGGCGCTAGACCCCGCCTTCAACATCATCGTGTCCGAGAAACGAGACCAAGCGGCAAAGCTCAACGTGCGAAACATGGCCGTCGATCAAGCGCATACCAAACTACTGATCAATGGAACCTTCACCCAGGTCAACGGTGAGTCGCGGCCACAGATCGCCATGATCGATCTAGCTTCCACCCCGACACTGTCGAGTTGGGCCACCGACGACTACTCGGGTAAATGCCATCCGGACTATTACACCTACATGCGGGACATGGACTTCTCGCCCGATGGCTCCTACTTTGTCGTTGTCACCACCGGCGGCCCTGGATATGGGATCACACGCCTTTGCGACAGCGCTGCCAGGTGGGAGACCAACCGGACTGGCCCCAGGCAGAGCCCAACGTGGGTGAACTACACCGGAGGGGACACTCTACTGGCGGTGGCGGTGACCGGCGCAGCCGTTTACGTAGGTGGACACCAGCGTTGGTTGGACAATCCACAGGGCTACAACAGCCCTGGCCCTGGTGCTGTCGAGCGTCCTGGAATCGGAGCAATTCATCCAGAAACCGGCCTGGCCAAGGACATTTCCTGGAATCCGACGCGCAGTTTGGGTGTTGGAGTCGAGGCATTCGTGGCCGTCCCTGAAGGCCTGATCGTAGGCAGCGACACGGACGAACTCGGCCACGAATACCACGGCCGCATTGGTATGTTCCCACTGCCTTGATCGGCCACCCACTCAACCGAAGGAAGCAATGCGCATGGCTCTTCCGCCATTCCCGTGGGTCGTCGACAATCGACGAAGCCACTGCTGCGCCGGTGTGACCTGGATAAATGAGGCAATTTCAGCTTGAGTATGTTGGCTACCCTGGCTGAGAGTGGCAGATGTGGGCTGAGCATGAGTGAAGTTCCTGCTAGCCAAGGTTAATTTGTCATGACGGTGGGGTTAGTGGGCGGGCCCATCGCGAAGGATCACTGTGGCCCGTTGCACGGTCGCCTGGCCTGAAGCGGGACCCGGTCCGCACCACGGTTCGGGACGCCGGTCACGAGCGCGCCGCTGACCTGCTGGAGCGAGACTTCACCGCAGCCCGCGCCGACCAGCGGTGGGTCGCAGATTTACCTACGTGGCCACATCCTGGGCCGAGGTCGTCTACGTCGCGTTCGTATTGCACGTCCGCTCACGCGCCGTCGTCGGCTGGTCAGGCATGCATCACCTGGTGCGAACAGGTCAACCTGCACACTCGTTGCGCCACCGACCAGACACCGGTGGCAATGCTGGCCGAGGAGCAGACTCTCTGTATCCGGTGCCCGAGCAACCGTATGCGCTCCTGCTGGGCGAGGAGCGGCCGGTCGGTGACGACCGCACCTTCCCGTGGGGAGACACGTGCGCTACTCGTGCCGCCCGGTCACGAGGGCCGTAAGGTCTGGTGCCGGAGCCACGGTGATGATGAACGGTTCATCATCCGGCCCCGCGACACCGCCGGCGAGGCCGCTGGGCCCGCCGGTCTGACCAAGTTGTGGCGGCGCAAGAGCTCTCAACGCCCGGCCGTCCGCGGATCGTCGAGGCGCACTACCGGGACCATCCCGGCGGCAATGGGCCCGGGCTCCCAAGCCGCGCCCGCAGTCCAAGGCCGAACGTGACTTTCTGGCCATCGGCCCGGGAGCCGAGGCGTGGCTGGTGGAGACCGCTACGACCGGAGTCGCCCGGATCCGCTCCAAGATGGCCGCGCGATCGATTTGGTCTCACTGGCGTCGGCGACCAGCGAGTGGACAGCCGCTGGGGCTGGTGGTCATCCACGGCCGGTTCGGCGAATCCGACCTGGCCTCGATCTGCGACCGTCTGGCCCACAGCGGCACCGCCGCCGGCCCCGCCCACCTCGTCGATGAGAAGCACTCGGCCCAGCCCGGCACCGGATCCTGGACCGCGGTCTGCGGCTCCTGACCGATCACCGGCGGCGTCCCTGCCACCGGGACCGCCGCCGCCCACATCAACCACCGGTAATCCTTCTGGAGACCAAGCATATGAGCGTGACCCTGCCCAAGCTCGCAATCATCCCCAACGAACTAGAGGGTATTCACCCGGATGCGGTTCCCCTGCGCCCGCAAGGCCGCACCCGAGGTGCTGGCCACCGCCCGCGCCCAACGCTGGGCCCCGCCGGAGTCGTCCGCGTCCTTCTCGCTGAACAGGCCCTCGGCCGGGACGCCGCCAGACGCCGGGCCCGCCGCCAGAGCGCCAATCTGCCCAACGGCAAGACCCTCAACTCCTGGAAGAGGGAACTGTCGTCCATCCCCGACCCGACTCAGAACGCGCCTTAAACCCTCGAATGGATCGGCCTCCACGAGAACTGTGTGTCCAAGCCCAGCGGAACCGGCAAGACCCACTTCCTCAAAGCGCTCTACCATCTACCGCCGCCAACTCCTCGATACGCTAGCCGCTTGCAGAGAGATCCTCGCCTTCCTCTGAGTCCTCTCCGCCAGACGGCAGCACCCATTGTGCGCCATATCGATCACTTTGCTTGTAAATTACCTGATGGGCTGGGGGTGCGGGCCAAATTTGCGCCAGGTATTCCTCTACGGGCTCTGTGACCGCTAGATCGATTGCATTGTCTCTGCCCCGGGCATGAACGCGAACTCTGTAGTCGCCGGGACCATTCGGAGTAAGTACCGGGAAGGGTGGAGCCCAGTCCATCATTGCCGCAACCTGGATGCGGCCGATAGTAGCTTCTAGCGTGACCTCCACTGCCTCCTCCCAGTCAGCGATCTCCACGGGCGGCGCCTCTTTGTGAACCTCCACGGAGAGGCGCACGTCACCTTGCGCGATGCCAGTCTTGACAGCCGCGAATCCTGGAGCAACCGCGACCATACGGTTGGCGAAGCCAGGGATTTCGGGACGCTCGTTCTCTTCTGCCAGGAAAAACAGGTGGTAGTCCACTCGCAGGTTGAACTGTGCTGCCACGGGGTGTGCTGCCATGTCTTTCATTGTACCGGATCGCCCTAGGGGACGATTTCGATGAAGAAGGGGTCCATATTGATGATCCGCTGAGGCCTGTATAGCTCATTGTTGAGCGCATTTCCGCCCTGGCTATTGTGGGTTTCGTTGATCATGCATGCGCTCAATCCGTCAGGTTCGGGTATGCCGTTGTAGAGGGGCCAGGTTACTCCCGGGGTGGCGCACATGGGGAAGGTGCGCTTGGTCCATGGCCAGCTCGGCATCGGCGAACTCTCGGTAACCGTAAGGTCGCCTTTTGTCCATCCGCCCTCGTAGGTTGTTGCCATCGGATACTCGTCGCAGCTGTTACCGGGGGGCCGATTGAAGCGATCGGGGCAAGACTGGTTACGGTTTTTGACTTGCAATTTTGGGTTGACCAGTCGGTGCAGTGGTACCCCTCCAGGAGCTCCGGGAATCCCAGATTCCTGTGCCAGCTCTATGTGCTTCGCCAGTTCCGAGTAGGGGCCGGACTTGCTGTACTGGAACGTTGGCGGGAATAGTGCGTTGACACAGCCGACGCTGTTCATGCCAGGCACGGCATTGTCGCAGCGAACCTGCGATCCGTGCACAGGCACTACCAGAGTCAACACTCCGGGAGCGCCGAAGACCATATCGAGCCGGGTGTCGATAGTGCCTACCTCGCCTTGATTCTTGACAGTGGTGTAGAAAACCCTAGATCCTTCAACAAGGTCGTTGGTGTCAAGAGTCTGGAGGGGATAGTCCTGGTCGCCGTAACTGCACCATCCCACGCAACTAAAGCCGCCCGCCACGGTAATCTTGTTATTCGGGATGTCCACTTCGCTTGGCATGAGGGCCTGCTGGTGGCTGAACTGCGGTGCGGTGCTGTGCGCGCTTATCAGATCGAACCGGTCGAACGTGCTATGTCCATGTTCTTTGCCTTTGCTGTCAACGATTTTCACCCCCTTGGTCGACCACCGGCAAGCGAGGCGCCGGTCCATCATCTTCCACAAATCGCCGTAGGCGTTATCCCAACACCACTGAGGGAAGGCGAGGATCTCCGCAAGCTTCGCCTTCTTGGCACTTGGAATGGACCGTCCTTGCCGCACCGACACCGTTTCAATGCAGAGGGCCTTGTCTGCCCCCGCATTAGGCGATAGGCCTTTGAGTGCTTCCTTCACCTCATCGCAGTTCCCATCATCAGGGATGGCAGTTCCCTGCTGCTTCGCGAGATTATTTATCGTCATAACGGACAAGTTGGGCGGAGGTGGCATTGGGGCAGCCATCGCAGAAGTCGACGCTCCTGCGGTCAGACCAAAAGCAAGGAATATCGTGCTGATCCTGCCTCGCTTATGCATATGTACCTCCATCGGTAATGCGTCGATCTGAAGGGCATGTAGTGCTGACCTCTGCCCCTGAGTGTCCTCACAGAGTCTGGTTCGGACTTCAAGCAAGTATTAACAGATGGTGATCACTGCGAGCCAGTTGTGTTAGTTGTCCGAATGTGGCCACGTGCGCTCACGTGGTCCGATTGCAGGAATAGATCACCGAGGTCAGCCCTTTGCTTACTACCCCCCGTGATCATCAAGTTGCTTTGGGGTGTGTTGGTGCGGGGTGGTAGCCGTGTTAAAAACCATTGAGAACCTGATCACCTGCCGACTTTAATAGAGCCTCTGCATCTCCTCTGCTCGCGACATTTACCAGGCGATCGGCAGTGGCTGTGCCGCCTACTGTAGAAGGATGGCGACCCGGCCGGACGGGCCGATGGGTTCGGTGAGCTATTCGCGCTGGTGGTGGCTTCGTTATTCGGTCATCGGGAGCCCAGGGTGCGAGCCCGGTGGTATCTGCCGGGGCGGGGCGCAAGAACGGCTGGTCACTGGTGGAGTTTGCCGGGAACATGCGGCCGGGCGGAATGCAGCGGTAGTGCAACCACGCCAGACGAGACGCCGCCGGGGTACGGGACGCGCTGCGTGCCCAGGCAGCCGCGGAGGTGCCCAAAGCGCCGCTGCCAGCCAATGTCTTCGCCGAACTCGCGGTGGAGATGTACGCCCACAACCATCCGCTGGTAGGGCAGCCGCAGGCCGACCGTGTCCGAACGGGGCGCGAGCGCCGGAGTCGCCGCGGTGACGCAGGTCGCCTCCGTCAGCTCGTACCCCTCCAACATCTGCACCTTCGCCGAGCCTCGAACGCGCTGCGGACGGCGCTGGGCAGCGGCGCGGTGCCGACGGCCCCCGCGCGCAGGCTTCACAGGTCCACGCCGTCTCCGGGATCGGTGGGGAGCGCCGCGTTGACCGTCGGGACATCCGAGAAGCTGGTCACCCGGTAGTGCTCGATGATCCGCCAGAAGCCGAGGCCGCCGTCGTACTCGGGAAGAATTGGGGGCGGGTATGACTGACCAGCGTGGATGGCGGGTGCGCCTGCTGCGTGAAGCTGGCGGCGCGGGTGGTCCTGCCGCCCCAAGCAAGCATCCGCACTCGCCCCACTTGTACCGCCCAGCCCAGCCTCGTCGACGGCCGCCGCCGCTTGCCCACCTGCTCCAGCGCGACCCGGTCCAACCGGAAGAACTGCTCCAGCTCGGCTACCTGGCTGGGCGCGGGAACGGTGCTGGGCATCGGCCTCGCCGTGGTGTTCGAAGTGCAGACGGCTGCGAACTGGGATGAGCCGACTGCGCTGGAGGGCCGGTACCCCTGGTTCGGCGCCCTGGTGGCCACCGAGGTCATTGCGGCGGGTGCCGGCTGCCTGAGCCTGGCCAGGCGTGCGGCGTCGCGATGGATGGCATGGTGGGTGGCGGTCGTCGTCGCGGCGCACTTCCTCCCACTGGCGCAGCTACTGGAAGACGCCGGAGTGGCAGTCGTGGGCGTCGTCCAACTGGTCGCGCTCTGCTCGGTGGCGCCGCGCCCGCGCCACACCACCGCACGGACCAGCAGATCGGCCGGACCCATCATGGGCGCAACCCTGCTGCTGAGCGCCGCCATCAATTGCGGAAGGTAGGGCTGTTGAGCACAGATGGGTCGCGCTGGTCGCACGCGCCGCCGCGCACACTATCCAGGCATGGGGGCCGCTCCTGTACGGTCTGCGGGAGGTTGAGGTTGACGGGCAGGTGGTGGCACTGGCCGGTCGTGCCGCCGCGCATGCTGCCCCCGACGAGACGTTCCTGGAGGTTGATGGCCACGGGGGATGGTTCCTGTTCGGGCGGGACCGCGAGGGGCACCCGCCGCGCCTTGTCATGGGCGGACCCCAACTACACGGACTGCGTCGCCCTCACCAGGTCGGCGCGATGGCTGCTGGTATCTCCACCCCGTAGCACGGCCACCGGCACGGACGCCTCACTCACCGGGCTTTGGCCAGTACGCCCGAGACCGCCGTCAGGACCGTTCCGACCCCCTGGAGTGCGGTCGCGCGGCCCCCTGTCTGGACCCCAAACCCGGTTGATGCTTCTGGGGCGGTCCACCCTGGCCTGGACCGCCGTCCAGGCCCGGCCTGAAAGCCGCCAGTGATTCACAGCGTCTAAACGCCGCTCCGTTCAAGTAGATGTCAGGCTAGATGCTTACGTCGCGGCTTCGGTGAGGCCACGGCTCATCTTCAACAGGAGTTCCCATATGGATCCCCTCATCCCCGGTATGGCGGTAGGTGCAGCCGCCTTGATCGACCGCGTGCTCGACCGGTGGAGTCGCCGTCAGCAGCGTGGTCGGCTCATGGCCACGGCCGCTGAGCTGCCGCCGGGAAGCCAGATCGGGGAATGGTACGGGAACGGTGGCTGGTGGATCACGGTGCCCAGGCAGGTGCCCGGCGATGACGGCTGAATCCACACCGGATTCAATTTCACCAGACCGAAGGGCAGCCGAAGAAAGCTTCGCCCTCTTCTATCAGGAGCACCGCTCGATCACATTGACCACGCTGCGTGTGTTGCTGTCCGGCACTGGAATTGATTCCGACGACATCGCGCAGGTGATGTGGACTCAACTCTGGGGGACCTGGCGCAAGAACGGTCCGGTGGTGGAGGCGCCCAAGGCGTATGTGGTTCAGTGTGCTCGACATGCGGCGATCGACGCATTGCGGAAGAGAGGCGAGTTGCTGCTCGATCCCGATGACCTGGATCGCCTGCCGCATCCAGAGCATGGCAGTGACTCCCGCAGCACCAGTCCTGAGATCACTGAGCACGACCTGGGTGAACCGGTGCTGCTGACCCATCCGCACCTCATCGCCGCAGTACGCGAGCTCACGCCCACAGAGCGACTGGTCCTGCTGACGTGGGCCACGACCGAGCCTTCGCCGAATGCCACACAGATCGCCCAACAACTCAAGATGGGCAGCCCGAGTACGGTGCGGGTACATCGAAGGAACGCGTTGAGGAAGTTGCGCGCCATCCTCGGTGTGTCCGACGGGCAGGAGGGAGGAACCCATGACTGATCGCTCTGATGACCAGCACCGAACCGACTCTGCCCTGCGGCGGCAGCTGAACGCCGTTCTTGAGGAAGAGGCCCAGATCGAGCGGGATGCCGCCGGCCCGGGCGTTGTTGCTGCCGAACTCGCAGCCATAATGGGGCGGACCAACCCTCCGGCACGGGCCAAGCCTCGAAATCGGCTGTCCCGCACCGACTACAAGCTCCGCGTCGCCCGCAACGACGAGATCGACGTCGTCCTCGGGCTCATCGATCAGGCCGCCGAGTGGCTGCGGGTCGTGAAGCAGACGACGCAGTGGGCCCAGCCCTGGCCGAGCCCGGAGGGCAGGCGGCGACGCGTCTACGAGGACCTCGTCAACGCGGCGACCTGGGTGCTATTCCACGCGGAGCGTCCGATCGGCACCGTCACCATCAAACTGCTCGGCGACGAAGAACTCTGGACGCCGAAAGAGCGCAAGACCGATGCCGTCTACCTGGACCGCCTCGTCATCGACCGCGCCTACGCGGGCATTGGCCTGGGCGCCGAGTTGATCGACTGGGCGGGAGACAAGGGCGCGTCCCAACTGCCCAGCACCGAGCTGATCCGGATCGCGGTCTGGACCGACAACTCTGAACTCCACGACTACTTTCGTCGCCAGGGCTTCAAGGACGTCGCAATCCGCTCCACCAGCGACAACACTCCATCGGGTGCGCTGTTTGCGCGTCCACTGAGCCGGGCAGACAGGGCAACCGGCCGCCTGCGTGAAGCCCCAGGTTAACGCCACATCTCAGGATCATCGGCGAGCCGCGGTCTCGCTCCCTGAGCGGCTGGGTGGGCACTACCGCAGCGCCCGGTTGCCGGTGGGATCATCGCGGCAAACCTGGGTGGCCGGACGTTGGGGACCACGGGTGCAGGCGAACCTGATCCGCGTGCGGCAGCGGGAGACCCGCCACGGTCGGTTCCAAGATCTGCGCGGCACTGAAGTTAGACATCCCGATCGCCTGCGTCGCACCGGTTACCCGCGCTGGTCGTCGGCGAGGGGGCGGATCTGGAACCGGTTTGCGTCACCTTGCCGGATCTGGTCGGTGAGGCGGGTCGCGATGCTCCAGCGCAGGAACTGGGTGACGGTCTGCGGCGTCACTGGCCTGCCAAGGTGGTCGCTGGCCGAGGCGGCCAGGGCTTCGGCGTCGCCGTCGAAGCATCCGCCCGTGGTCTGGGTGAGTACCGCCGTCCAGACGCTTCGCCAGGTCCTGCGGCGGTCCTCGGGCCAGCGGGCGGCGCGTTCGTCGAATGCCCGCATGCGGGGATCACTGGTCAGCTCGATCCGTGTTCTGGCCGCTGGCACCGGCGCCGGCGGAGGTTCGGGCCGGGCGGTCTGGGTGAGGTCACCGCCTCGCTTGCGCCGGTTCCGCCTGCGGTTGATCTGCAAGGTCTCGGATCCTCCCGGCTCGGCCGGTGCGGCCAGCACCCGCAGCTGGCCGTTCAGGCACAGCTGGCGCATCACCTCCGCCATCCTGGCCCGGCGGGTCTTGTCCCATGGTCTTGTCGCGGTCACGTAGCCGCACCCCACGGCGACCTGCCGGCGCGGCAGCCGGACGACGCCGTCTTGGTCGGCGACCGAGGCCAGGAACCGCATCACCGCCTCGGCCAGGGAAGAGCTCCGCGGCACCCGTCGAGCGGCCGGCACGCTGGCGCGGGCCCGATCCGGCGCCCGGTCTGGGACGCGGGCGGGGGGTTGTGGGTGTGCGCGTGGTTGCGGGCGTCGTGCCTGCCGGGCGACTAGTGTTCTGCGCCTGAAACACCCCAGGTTGCGGTGGGAGTACCTGCTGTGTCACCCACCGCGAGAGGGCCGGGATGGCGCGGCAGTCCAAGACCGAACTGTACGCCGCCATCCGCCGTGACATACGGGACGGGCTGCCGATCCGGGCGGTGATGCGCAAGCACGGTGTCTCGCACCCGACGGTGCGTCAGTCGCTGGACTCGGCGTGGCCGAAGCCGCGCAGGAAGATGGAGCCGCGCGCGACCGGGCCGGAGCCGTTCAAGCAGGTGATCGACGCGATGCTGCGGGCCGATCTGGACGCACCCCGCAAGCAGCGCCCACCCCTCCAGGCGGATCATCGACCAGCCCGCCGACGAACACGACGCGCCGGTGTCCCACGGCATCGTGCGGCGTTACATCGCCGAACGGCGGCCGCAGACTCGGCCGGCTGGACCACCGCCGCTCACCCCGCCGACCCGCCATCGACCTGGGCATCCCCGCGATCACGGCGGAGGAGCCGTGACCACCATGTCAGGCGATGCAGCGCCTCACTCCACTCCTGCAGAGTCGGATACACCCCCGTTGAACGTCCCTGGATCACGCCGACCACCAGGACGAACGCGATCAGCAATCCGGTCCGAGCCAACGGAAGCAACCACGCCCACCACGGCACCATCCCCACCACCCGCTCACCTTCCTTCACCTCGGGACTCTCCCTAGGGAGCTCTAGTCTGCAGCATTGGGGACCCAGTTTGACAAACTTGAACAGAAAGCGCCAGGACCTCGATGAATACGAGGTGTCCTAGGCGGCGAGAGGTCGACAAGCCTCTTAGGGAGCCGCCTTGACGTAGAGTTACGAGGATGGACAGGCGAGAGCGACCAGGACCTCAGGAGTCGAGTCATGGGCAAGATCGGCAGAGTTGAGCTGCCGCCAGGTCCGATCGCGGATCTCTTCGAGGAACTGCGCCGTCTCCATCGACTCGCGGGCGAGCCCAGTGTTCGTGAGATCGCCGCGACGATTGGAGAAGGAGTCCTCAGCCACGCCACCGTCCATGCAGCCCTCCGCGGCCCCCGAGTCCCCAGATGGCCGGTCCTGGATCTCGTCGTCGAGGCCCTGGAGGGCGACGGCCCCAAGTTCAAAGCTCTCTGGGTGGCCGCTCGTTATGCAGAGGACGAGCGACCACCACCCCTCAATGCTGTTAGCGCAAGTTATCTACCGACCGAACGGCCGCCCAGGACCCGCGTCGACATGGTGCCCGGGACGGATGACCTGAACGCTGTTATCGAGACAGATGACGGCTCGGCGACGATCGTCCTTAGAGATGCGGATCGCCTGGCGCTGGCCGCACTCTTCGAGCCTACGCTTCGGGACCCCCTGGGACCCGATCGGCTTCCGCGGACCTACGCCGCGGCGGCGGCTCGGCTCGGCTGGCCCCGGACTTCCCTGGTCAAACGGATCGAATACCTTCGCATGAGACTGCACCGGGCCGGAGTGCCCAACATGACGGGCTACAACGCGGTTGCCCAACTTGCGGACTACGTCATCGCCACCGGTCTCCTCAAGACCACCGATATCGACCGGCTCGGCCGGGAACAAAATGGAACTTGACGAAACCACACAATCCTGGACTGGATGCTTACTGAGTGAGGAGCAAGCTCGGACGCCTCAAACCTCTGATTGGGAAAGCCTGCCCATTTTTGAGAATGCGGCATCGAGAGCTTCTATTTCCCGGGGATCGAGGGCGCCCACGAGAAGGGCGGGTGGAGGGGCAGATCGGCTGGTTTCGTCGCAACCACTTCGTGCCGGTGCCCGAGGTCGACTCGCTGGAGCTGAACCAGATGATCGACCGCTGGGACGAGGAAGGCAAGGCGCGGCGGATCAGGTCACGTCCCCGCACGATCGGCGAGTTGTTCGACGCCGAGCGGCCGCCACTTCTCCTTGCGGGTCGACCGGCACAGCCAGATCAGCGTCCGCACCAACCGCCACTCGGTGCCGGTCCGGCTGATCGGCGGATGGTCCAGGTCGTGCTGCACACCTCGGAGCTGGTGGTCTTTGACGGACGCGAGGTAGTCGCCCGGCACGAGCGGCTGGGCGCCAAAGGCGGCCGGCAGGTGGACCTGGACCACTACCTGGAGGCCCTGGTCCGCAAGCCCGGTGCGCTGCCGGGCGCGACCGCGCTGGAACAGGCCCGCGCCGCGGGCGAGTTCACCCCCGTCGACGACGCCCGGTGGGCAGCGGCCAGCAAGCTCCACGGCGACCGCGAGGGCGCCCGCGCCCTGATCGACGTGCTGCTGAACCGGCAGATGAACCACGAGCACATCGCCGCCGGGATCGCCGCGGCCTTACGGGTCGGCGCGCTCACCGCCGACGCGGTCGCGCTGGCGGCCCATATGGGCGCCGAGGCAGACGACTCCACCGATGTCCCCGCCCCCGATAGAAGGCACCGTAGCGAAGCACGATTCCATCAGCCCAGGTGATGCCGGTGACCGCGTCCTCCAGATGGCGCAGTGCGGCCACCGACGGGGCGGCGTCCTCGGGGGGATGCGGCTCGATCCGGCCGTTCTCGTCGGCGACCGGCCCGCCGGTGCGTTCCATCCACATGGCGTTGCTCTGCGCCACGAACGTACGCACGCCGACCGCGCGCGCCGCGGACAGCAGGTGGTCGGTGCCCTCGGTGCGCAGCCGGTTGGTGGCGGCCGCCATCCGTCTCACGTTCCGCATGCTCGTCTCCCCGCCCAGCGCGGTGAGCTGGTGGACGATCACCTCCGGCTCGGCCTTGGCGACCGCGTCGGCCACCGCGTCGACGACGACCGGCTCCGCACCCAGCGCGTGCAGCATGCCGGTCTTGGCCGGCGAGCGGGTCGAGCCGACGACCTCGTATGAATTCGACAGGGGGCAGTCATGCCGGCCCGGTGGCCAGAAGCCCTCTGCGCGGGCACCTAGCCACCGATCCAAGAGGCTCGCGACTTCAATCGTGGGTGCGGGCACAGTGCCGACGTGCGGCAGGCTACGAACGGCTCCTTGCAGGCTGTTGGCCGATGGGACCGGTCGTTGCTTCTAGTCATGTGGACAATTAGTTACCATGGTGTGTGTGTTCTCGTCGCAGGAGCAGTCCGATGAGGTCTCCGTGGCCGTGGACCTGGTCATTTTTACGGTGCGGGACGGTGCGCTGCAGGTCCTGTTGATCGAGCGCGGCAAGGAGCCCTTTCTGGGTGGGCTCGCGCTGCCCGGCGGGTACGTCCGGGGCGCCGAAGGGCTGGACGCCGCCGCCGCCCGCGAACTGTTCGAAGAAACGGGAGTGGACCCCGCACGCCTCCACCTGGAGCAGTTGCGAACCTACGGCGAGCCGGAAAGGGACCCGAGGGGACGCGTGTTCAGCGTCGCGTACCTGGCGCTAGGGCCCGACCTGCCATCGCCTGTCGCGGGAACCGACGCCGCGACGGCCTTCTGGATGCCGGTGAAGAAGGCACAGTCGGCGAAGCTCGCTTTCGATCACGCGGTGATTCTCAGTGACGGCCTGGAACGGGCCCGCGCGAAGCTGGAGTACTCCACGGTCGCGACCGCGTTCTGCCAAGAACCGTTCACGGTTGCAGACCTCAGGCGCGTCTATGAGGTGGTCTGGGACGCGAAGCTGGAGCCCAGCAACTTCCATCGCAAGGTGACGCGTGCCGAAGGGTTCCTGGTGCCGGCCGGACGGCACCGCGCCGCGGATCTTGGTCGCCCGGCCGCGCTGTACCGCCGCGGCGGTGCGACGACGCTCACCCCGCCGCTACTTCGATAGCACCACCCTAAAAAGTCACCTTGACCAGAAGTGGGCCCATGTTTATTGTCAGTGTGACTTAAAAGGGAGGTCGGGAGATGCCGTCCGACGAGACTCCGTCGCTGCTCGCCCTGGAGTATGAGCAGCTCAAAGAGGAACAGAGGTTGCGCATCGGCACGCGCGACAACCTCGTCTACGCGACGATCGGTGCCCTGGCTCTGATCGTCGGCGCGGTCATCCAGTCGGGTTCGACCGTGTTCCTCCTCCTTGCCCCGCCCGTCTGTGTCACCCTGGGCTGGACGTATCTCGCCAACGACGACCGGATCACGGCCATCGGCGTCTACGTCGGGAACGTTCTCGGCCCGGAGCTCTCCCGGCTGTCCTCGGCCGAGACCGAACTGTTCGCCTGGGAGCGTCGGCACAGAGAAAGCGGCGGACGCCCACTCCGCAAGGCATGCCAACTGCTGGTCGACCTCCTGCTGTTCTGCGGCACGGCGGTCGTCGCCCTGGTGACCGCCTGGTGTGACTCGGCCATCCCGCCGCCGCTGCACCTGGCGATTGCCGTGGAACTCGCCGTCATCGCGGCGCTCGCCGCCCGGTTCGTCACTCTAGTCCGCTGAGAACAAGGGGGTCGCCATGGCGACCACGCAGGCCGGCGCACCCGTCGGCTCGTCCCTGACCGATGCTCCACCAACCGAACGCCCTCCAGCCGAAGAACCGCCCCCTGAGGAGCCACAGCACGACGGGGCCGTCTTCGACACAGCCGCAACGCGTTACCTCTGCGCGGGCACCTATCTCGACGACAGGTTCCGGGGCTGGGTCCTGACACAGGTCTACGGGAACACCGCCAGCCGGGTTGCGCCCTCGTACGGGTTCGACGTCGTGCCCGTCGTCGCACACGCCCGCCGGGCCTGGGGCATCGCCGCCGCACAGGATGCGATCCTGACGGCCCTGCTGGTCTTCGCGGGCTGGTACCTGACGCCGTCCACGGCGTTTCTGTGCACACTGGCGTACTTGTGGTTCCTGCTCGTGAACGTCCGAGACTACGCCAAGCAGTGGACGGTGCGCTTCTTCCGCCTTCCGCACCGCAAGCCTCACCCGCAGGAATCCCTGATTTTGAAGGAGGAAAGGCGCCGCATCCGTGACAGCACGGTGTTCCTTCTTCCGCTGACCGCAGGGGCGTTTGCGGTGACGCTCTGGCGAGGCTGGGGAATTGTGGACGTCGCGCTTGGCGCTGTCGTGATCATTGGTGTGACCGGTTTCGTGTTAGGCCTCGCCGAGCTCGCCCGCCGTCGGAGCCTGCGTGCCCTGTGGAGTGATTTCGAGCCGGTGCCGCTGAACCGTAGGCTCAAGGCGATCGACGTGCAGCAGCGCAGCCCCGTCGTCGCCCATGTCGACGATCCCTTCATCGGCAGTGGTCAGATCGTGCACACCTGGGAGTTCACGCAGCGTCTGCTGCGCCCGCGCGACGATGCCGGAGGACGGAAAGGCAGTGAGTTCGCCGATCCGCCGTTCCGGACCAGTGAGCTCGTACGGCACATCCGCGAGAGCCTGAACCGGCTCGCCCGGGACCGAGGCAGGGAGACCAAACTTCCCGGGCTACGGGTGAGCGATCTGCTCCTCGTTGAGGGACGGCACCTGGGGCGCTACCGCTCGCTCCTCAACCATAGGCCGCGCCTCGAGGAGCTCGAGGAGTTCATGGCCGACAGCCTGGCCCCGGGGCGACACCACTTGGCGTGCCAGATCACTTCCTGGGATGGCGAGATCGTCACGACGGTCTACCTGCACACCTCGCTACAAGGCGGCCTGCTCTACCTGAAGTACACGATCTACGCGCTCACCCCCATACCCGAACGCTTCAAGGTGATCAACGAGATGGGGAACGCCAGCTTTAATGCCGCGGCCAAGGTGTTCCTCGGCAAGTTGCTGTCGGCACCCCGCGCCCTGCGGGCTCCCCGCGATCTGTGGAACGCGGTTCGCACGGCGGGGTGCGTGCTTACCTCCCCGAAAGACCGAACGGACAACCCGCGGCTCAACATCGGCGTCCGGGTGAGCGTACGGGAACACCTGGCCGCCACTCGCGACCGCTCCTACTTCCAAGCAATGGACGTCGCCAAGCACAGCAAGATCATCGAGCGTCGCATCATCTCCGCAGTCGGCGAATTCCTCCATGGCCGAGTCCTCACAACTGAATTCGAGGAACGCGCCACCTACATCCTCAACAGCGGAGTCCTCAACATGGGGTCGGGGGATGTCCAGATCGGCAACGCCAACACGATAGGGAGCGCGGCGTGAACATCAACAGTGGAGTGCAGAACATCGGCACCGGCAACCTGACCATCGGCGACGGCAACCGCATCGGCAGTACAGTAGACCACGACGAAACCATCGCCGGGCAGGCCGACATCGGCGTGATCACCGTCCTGTCCTCCGAGGCCAGCGCGGCGATCGGCGTCCTCGACGACGCCTATACGGCCCGAGCGGACGGCGTGCGGGTGCACCGCGGACACATTGGAAACGCCGCCGTCGTGGTGACTCGCGCAGAGCGGCAGGGCAACCGGTCGACCGGCCCCTCCTTCCAACTGCTGCGCACCCATTACCGCCCGGGCGTGATCGTGGTCATGGGCATCGGCGGTGGCATCCACTCCGACGTGCAACCCGGTGACGTGGTCATCGGCCAAGAGATCGTGTACTACGACCTGCGCAAGGAGACCGCGACTGGAGTGCTGCGCCGCAGCGAAGGCCATCAGGTGCCGGCCTGGGTGCGCCGCGAGGTGAACGACTTCTTCACCGACCACGGCGAGCCCTACACCCTCCCAGGTACTGCGGCGAAGGCCCTCGCGGGCCCGCTCGGCTCGGGCGAGGCAGTCGTCGCGCACAGCGACTCCCAGATCCGCCACCATCTGGCAGTCGTCAACGATAAGATCCTCGCTCTGGACATGGAGACCGGCGGTCTGGCCCTGGCCTTCCACACTCAAACAGGCGAACCGAAAACGAGCGGCTGGCTAACCATACGCGGCATATCCGACAATGCCGACGAAAATAAGGACGACACCCATCACCAAATTGCCGCAGATAACGCGGCCGCCGTATTCAGGGAACTGGTTCCCTATCTGGTGGACGGACTTAACCATCAACGGTGAACACTCCCGGCCACGGTCGCAGAAACTCCGGCCCCGCATTCCACGGCCAGTCCGTCGGAGAGCGGCCAGAATATCGCGCCGCGCATCGCAGGCCACAGTGTCGAGAAGCTGGCTTGGCGGTACTCCAGGGTCGTCAAGGGCACGGTGTCCGGATGAATCGCTGCCGACCGCCTGCACCCATCGCTGCGGGCGCAAAGCCGAGCAGTTCCTGACCTTCCCCGGTATCATGCCAGCCCCACCAGTTACCGCCACCATACCGAATGAGACGACGTCGTAATCAGCAGGATGGCACGCCAGTCTTTATCACTGACACCGGCGGCTATATCTCGTCCGCGGACTCGCACTGACGAATATTCCCGGCGCGGCCGCAGGCTGTACGACGACGGTGTCCACCGGATCCGAGCGGACACCTTCGTCCAGCAAGGGCGCCGTCCCCCGGCACGCCCCGCCTGACCGCAAGGCAACCCGCGGATCTCCCACCCGTGCTCGTACGTCCACGCATGCCGCCCGTGCTCGACGAACTCGTCGGAATCGACGCCGAGTTGCTCATCGACGAACCTCGCCACCTTGGCCGGGATTGCGGTGGGCTTCCTAGCCAGGAACACCCTGAGCATCAGCACCGTTGCGCACCGCACCGCCCAGCCGGGCTTCGTCGGGCGGCTGCCGGAAGCTCCAGCACCGGGGCGGCCCCGGCCCGGCACCGAACCGAAACGAAGATCAGCTTCCTCGCACTAGATCTTGCACTCGGCCTCCTCGCAGGCCGAGGGGTGCGAGGCCAACCCGCTGGTCAGGTAGTGAAGTACGGCAGCCAGCAGGATCAGATTGCCGGCGGACGGTGACCCCGATGTCCTTCACGTGCGGTCAGTGTCGGGCAATTCTGGCAGCCAGCTGAACAACGCGGGCTGATTAGCGTTCATCAAATGCTGGAGTACGGGACGGCCAAGTACATACACGTGTTCGCGCGGGTCGCGACAAGGCGTCCAGGTCCTGATGTCGGCCATCACCGGAGTCGATAGCCCTCCAGGGGAGTGCACCTGTTTACAGCCTTCGGCTCAGGGGCAGCGGAGCATCCATTTCCGAAAGGGCGGATTCCGGAGAGCTGCCGGTAGCCGCTACGTAGCGGTCGGGTCGGACCAGTGTGACAGGCGGTCCATCGGTCAGGCCGGAAGGATCCGTGAGGTCTTTGTCGGGCAGGCGCCAACACGGCGATAGACTCGCACACCGGGTATCCGCTGACTCGCCCGAAGCGCGACGGCAATGGCCCGCACATGGCGCCCCGCCGACCGAGGTCTGCTCGCGCCAGCGGACTGGTCTGGTCCTGCGGAGGCGTCCGAGGGATCGGACTGGTAGTGCCCTGGCGCTCACCGAGAACGGTGGGCGCGGTCGCTGCCGAGGACTGATGGCGCAACAACGCGGCCCTCCGGTAGGAAGTCCGAAGCAGGCCGAGGCGGGTCAGTCGGGCCCGCCCTGGCCAGCGCGCTGGTACACCACTCCTATGCCTGAAGACGAGAATGAGGGGGTGGGCCGCTCTCAGTACAAGGTGATCTTGTTGCTTTCGGCGCGTGGTTCTGTCGGCGGCTCGATTGCGTAACCAAGGTCCTTCAGGACCCTGACTGCTTCGTCCGGGCAGTCGCGGACGACCACCCCGGTCTGGAGCCTGCGCCAGGCTCGCCGCCCCTTGTGGATCGCGTCCTTCCAGCCGACTTCACAGTCGATGCCGAACTCCTCCACCAAGAACTGGAGGACGTCCTCCAGGCAGGGGCGGAATCGAGGGCCCCCAAGGGGAAGATGCAGGTCGGAGAGTTGGGGGATGACGGGTGTGTCTGCGTCGAGCTGGGCGGCACGCTTACGGATGCGGGCATTGTCGCCCTTGCCAGTGAGTAGGAGGTAGACGGCCTCGTCGCGGTGCGCGTGCACGTGGAAATGGGCACAGGGCACATTGCTCTCGGGGTGGCGCAGGTACTCCCAGCGGAACAGAGGCTCAGGCTTGCGCATCATGCGTACGTGCGCCTTGGAGTCCTCGATGGCCAGGAAGCTGCGGTGTCCGTCCCAGGTGCACTGGAGTTGCACGATCAACTCCAGTCGGCACTTGCCGTCGATCTTGATGGGGATCGGGGGAGAGGGCTCCCCCTCAGGAGTCCGCGACCGGACAAGCAGTCGCCGCGCCCCACGCTTGCCGCGTTCGTATACCGCCTCGAAGGCGGGCACGTCCGGCCCGAGGACGCCTTGCACGGTCCGCGTGAGGTCGCTGGCGAAGGTATCTGCCTGGCGGGTGAGTTGTTCCTCGTCTTCAGCAAGCATCAGTCGTTGAGCAGGTAATCGATGTTGTTGATCGCGTCGAGGATGTCCATCTGCTCGGCAGTGAGCTGGTAGGTCTGGGCACGATCACGTAGCTCATGTTCGGACAGACCAGCACGCCGGAGTAGGTGCTGGCGTTCCTGCTTCAGCTCCTCGGCAGACCTACTGATCACCGTGGCCATGGGGTCCTCCTGCGGTCCGGTGTCGTCCATGAGACCAGTTAACCCGTAGCCTGCGACACTCTTGCGGAGCTAGCGTGTGGGCCTCGTTAAAGGTCTCCTCGCACGGTAGCCCACAAGGCCGCGCTGCGAAGGGGTGTCGAGAAGACGATCGAGTCCGCTTCATCGGAGCTGGCTTCGACGAGACAGGCGACGGAGGAGGAGTAGCCGCGATGGCGAACGCGGCGCTCCCGGGGCTCACGGCTCCCGCCTGCGTCTGGGACTGGCCGATGGTCAGGGGCGCCTCCCCGCGGTTCCGGGTGGCCATCTCTGCGGCGCGGCCCACGAGAAGCGCAATGATCAGGCACCGTAAAGCCGACGGTGTCGAGTTTGGCCTGAAACCCCGCGCTCCGAGTCCGCCCGCCGCGGTCACGGAAAACCGCCACCGGCCCGTGCCGTCCTCGCCATCGGTCCAGCAAGCAATTACACAGCAGATTTCAGTACGCGCAGCACTAGGCGGAGTTGTCGCGTCGGCTGCCCTTGGCCACCAGGTCTGCGGGGGCGAGATCGAGGCCCTCTGCGATCGCCAGGATCGTCAGGAGGGAGGGGTTGCGGCGGCCGTGTTCGATGCCGATCAGCATGCGGGCGGAGATGCCGGCGGCTTCGGCCAATGCTTCCAGGGACATGTCGCTGTGCTCGCGGGCGTCGCGGACGGCGAAGCCGAAGGCTTGCAGTCGCGGGTCGGGAGCGGCAGCGGGCACTCAGCGATGCCAGCAGCCGTACCATTACCGGCACCATGAACGATAGTTCAGGATCGCAGGTCAGGGTGGTCTGGCGGGGGTGGAGTCGGGATGATTCGCCCACGGGCCCGCCAGGTCGGTGACCACGTCCGCCAGGGTGGCGGCGACCAGGCCCCATGCCTGTTCCAGTCCGTGCGGAGGGTGGGCGGCATGCCAGGCGGCGCGTTGGTAGCGGTCCAGCAGGCCGCCGGGGGCCAGGATGGCCCCGACCACCGCCGCGGCCCCGAGGGGGCCGTCGCGGCCGCGGTCGGCGGCGGCATCGGTGTGCTCGGGGCACACCGATAGCAGGCGGGCCCGCAAGGCGGCGGTCTGCGCGCCGGCCTCGCCGAGGGTGGGGGTGGGGCGGGTCTGCGGTGTCAGCCGCGCGGGAATCGCCGGCCCAGATCGGCGCCGCCCGCCGGTGCCGGTGGCGGCGTCGGGTGGGCCGGTCATCTCAGGCCGCCCGGCAGGGAGAGGGGCGGGGCACCGGCCGGGGTGAGCAGCATCCAGCAGATCAGCTGGATGCGTTCTGTCGCTGCGCCGGCGGGGATGTCGTGGGCTTGGGCGACTGCGCCGCGGGCGCGGTCCAGCAGCGAGATCACCAGGTCGAGGTGTTCGCGTCGCAGCGGACGTTTCGGGTCGCGGCCGCGTGGGGCGGGCCGGCTGGGGGCGGTGAGGTGGTCGGTGATGTAGTCGGTGAGGTCGATGCGTGCGTGGCGCAGGCAGCGGTCGGTGTCCAAGGTGATGTGTCCCGCCCGCCGCGCGCCCGCATACACCTGGGCGAACGCCGCTGTGGGCCCGGCGGGGCCGGCCGTGGTGCGGGCTGTGGTGCGGCCGGTGTCCAGCCGGAAGCAGAAGACGACGCTGGGATCGGGATCAGGGCCGAAGCGGACGGCTCCGGCACCGTGGGGCAGCCGGTTCAGGGCGGTGTTCAGGCGGGGGGTTCGGCGGGCGTTGCCCACCCATGTGGTGGCCCAGCCGTGGTCGCGAATGGGCTCGGTCTCTGCGCTGCCGGATACGGCGCCGGGTTGGTGGCCGGCGCTGTGGGCGGGGTTGTGGTCGGCTGGCGTCTGCGAGGTGGGATCGGTGTGCGGTACTTGCCACAGGTCGAGTAGGTCGGTGTAGGTGCGGACGGGGGAGTCGGGGAATGGTGGGGTCGGCACGCCGACGGTTTCGGCGGCCAGGCGGGCTTTGGTGTGCAGGATGTCCATGATGCGCAGCACGGCCTCGGTGGCCGGGGCGGGCAGCATGGTCCAGCACGTCACCAGGTCGTGGGTGGAGCCGACGCGGTCCAGGCGTCCGACGCGTTGCCCGAGCCGCTGGGGGTTCCAGGTGAGGTCGTAGTTGATGCACAGGGCGGCTTGTTGGAGGTTGACGCCTTCGGCGAACTTGTCGGTGCAGATCAGCACGTCGTAGCGGTCGGCCTCGGGTGGGAAGGTGGCCTCGGTCACGGCGGTGGAGGCGGTGGCGGGCGCGAAGCCCGCCAGGATCGCCTCGGTGTCGGGGGGCTCGCGCCGGCTCCCGAGGTTGGCCACCCGGCCGCGCAGGGCCGCCAGCCGCGGATCGTCGTTGACGCGCTGGTTCAGCCACCGGCCCAGGTCGTGGGTGGTCTCCCGGGCGCTGGCGAAGATCACGATCTTGGGGCCGCGGGGGTCGGCCAGCGCCGTGGCCAGCAGCCCGAGCAGGGCCTCCTTCTTGGGGTCGGTCGCGACGGCAGTGCGGGCGCGGGCGGCCAGGTCCTGCAGGATCGTCAGGTCGTGTTGCAGGTCGGCGCGCAGCGCTGCTTGGTGGTACTGGTCGGCCGGTTCGGTCGTGTCGGTGTCGGCGGCCAGGTCGGTCAGGATCGTCTCGCTGTCATCGGCGTCGTCGCTCAACGCGGCCAGGCGCCGGCTGGTGAGGCGGCGTCCGTTTCCGGTCGTGGTGCGGACCACGCCGGCGTCCAGGTCGGCCAGCGCGCCGCGGGCGGTGGCGGCCATGTGGCGTGCGGTGGCGGTCAGCGCGGCGGGGGAGGACTCCATCCGCTTGAGTAGCAGACTGCGCAGCAGCCCGGTGATCGGCAGCGCAGGGCTGGGGTCATGCTGCCGGTAGCAGGCGCGCCGGTACGCGGCCAGCGTCAGCGAGGCGGCCTGGCCGCCGTGCGCTGCGCGGACGGCGGTGAAGGCCGGGGCCAGCGCCGCCAGCAGCGCGGCCGGGTCCCGGCCAGGGCGCCCGGACGGCTCCGAAAGTTGCTCGCAAAGCTGTCCGGAAGGCTGCGCTGGGGGCGGTTGCGGGCCGGTCCTGAGCCCGGCTGGATGGTCGGTGTAGCCGACCGCGTCCAGCACTGCGACGAACAGTTCCTGCATCGGCGGCGGCATCGGCACGTCCACCCGGATCTGCTCGATGTCAGGGAAGCGCAGTGCGGCGGTGGGGTAGGCGCGGCGGATGAGGGGCCGGTCGCGGCGCAGCATCCGGTCGTGGGCCATCTGGTAGTACCAGGCCTTCTCCTGCGCGGGGACGGTCAGCGGGTCGGCCAGCACCTGGGCCAGCCGCCGCCCCTCGTCGGGGCGTGCGGCGGTGCGCGAGCGCTGCAGCATCGCGGCGGGGGTCCAGTTGGGTTCCAGGCCGCGGTCGGCCAGCACCAGCAGTTCGAACAGGTCCCGGGCGGTGTTGTTGACCGGGGTGGCGCTCATCACCAGCACCTGCGGCGGCGCGGGGTCTTGGGGCTGGGCGGCCAGTAGCGACCGCAGGGCCTCCATCCGGGCAGTGAGGGGGTTGCGGACCGCGTGCGCCTCATCGAGAATGAGCAGCCCGCACCGCTGCCAGGTGTGCCCGTCCTCAAGCACGCCGCGGTACAGCTTGGTGAGCTGGTCATACGACAGCACCCGCATCCCGTTCAGTCCCCACTCGGCCAGGCGGCGCCGCCACATGCGGCGCAGGCTGGCCGGGGCGACGACCGTGACCGGGCCACGGCCCTCGGCCACCGCCAGCCGGGCGACCTCCCCGGCGATGTACGTCTTGCCGAGGCCGACCTCATCGGCGATCAGCGCTCCGCCGAAGCGTCGCAGGATCGCGCGGACCCGGGCGACGCCGTCGCGTTGGTAATCGGTCAGGTTCATGCAGGGGCTGGGGTCGGCGTTGACCTCATCGTCGTAGGCCTCGGCCAGCATCCGCAGGTACACCAGTTCGCGCGGATAGGCGCAGAACAGCTCAGTGATCAAAGCGCCCAGGTCGTAGGGGCGGGCCTGGTCCCACCAGCACCGTGTCTCGGCGACCGCGGCGCGGGCCCCCCTGCGGCCTAGCACGGCGTTGAACTCCTGGTTGCGGATCAGCCCGCCCAGGGTCAGGTTGGAGGAGCCGGTCGCCGCGTGCACGCGGCGACCGCGGTCCACCACGGTGGCCTTGGCGTGCAGGAAGCGGCGCTGGTAGCGGCGCACCTGCATGCGGTCGTCGGCCAGCAGCGCCGCCAGACCCTGCAGCCGCCGCATCTGCCGGGCGGTCAGCGGCATCCCGGCCAGATCGGCGCGCAGCGCCCGGTCGGTCTGGGCGCACACGCGTGCCACCGTCTGCGGATCGGGGTCAGCAGCATGGTCGTCACCCGGATGATCGTCGCGGCGGCCCGTCGCCGGGGCGCCGGAGTCGTCGCCGAGGGCCTGCCCGAAGGGGATCTGGGCACGGCGCCATATGCGGGCGCCTTCGGGGGGCGCCACCCCCAGCAGCAGCCGCACCTGGTGGCCCCGCGCGGTCAAGGTGGTGAGCGGCTCGAGCAGTTCCAGCAGGCCCTGCATGGTGACGAACCCCGTCGTCAGCATGACGCGGGCCGGCCGGCGGCCGGCCGTGGCGACCAGCCACCGGGCCAAGCCCGCAGCCACGGTCTCGTCGCCGGTATTCAGGAACGTCGTGCCGTCGGGGGCGGTCGTGTCGGGTGTTGTGCCGTCGAGCGCGGGTGTGTCGGGCGGTGCGGTGTCGGGTGAGAGAGTCGTCATCGTCACTCCCTGGATCTTCCGGCCGGGTCTGGACAGGGGCCGGTTCGGAACGGGCCGCGGCCGGGCGGCCGCTGGCTGCCCGGTGGGCTGCTCGATCTCGCGCTCTAGGCGGTGTCGGTCGGGCCGAGGGTCTTGCGCGCCGTGTGGGCGGGGCCGGGTGCCTGCAGCGGGCCGGTCCGCGCCAGGAAACCGTTGATCATGTGCAGCAAGTCCTGCTCGCGGGCCTTCACCAGTTGCGCCGGCCCCAGCCCGGTGCCGGCGGGGACCGGCAGGCAGTGCGCGGCCAGCACCTGATCCCCGCACCGCAGCTGCTCATAGGCCTCGCGGCCCCAGCCGCCGGTGCGGGCCAGCACCTGCGCCGTGGCGGGAGTGGCCAGTACGAAGTCGCCCAGCGAGGCCTCCAGCCGCCCCCGCCACAGCGGCACCAGCGCCATGCCCGCCTCAGGAAAGACCGCGTCCGGGTCGGTCAGATCCGGCACCCCCAGTCCCGACGGGCTGGCCGCGGCCATCGCATACAGGCTGGTGACGGCCCCGAACCCGCCGCGCCGGCCGTGCAGTTGCGCCGGTGCCAGCGGCGGGGGAGGCCCGGCGGGCAGCATCAGCTGCGCCAGCACTGTCCGCGCCTCGGCGTAGTCGCCGGCGCGCAGCATCGCCGAGACGTCCCCGCTGGCCCGGTATGGCGCGCCGTTGTAGCGGCCGGTGGCAAGCGCATGCACCAGCCAGCGCCGCGGAAAGTCGTCGCGTGCGGCTTCGGGGAAGTGCGCGCCCAGGTGGAACAGCACGCCCAGCGCCGCCGGCATCGCCAGCAACGAGGCATCGCACAGCCCCCATCGCCGTAGGCAGTCCATCATCGCGGTGCAGCCGGCTACCGCGCGCCGCGCGGCCGCCTCGACCGCGGCGGAGCCGGCCTTGAGGGCGGTGCGCCGCCGCGCGGCAGGCGGCAGCAGCCGCTGCACCAGCTCGTTGATCACCGGGAAGGTGACCGCGGCGCCGAACCCCTCGCGCTGGGCGTGCCGCCACAGCGGATCCAGCATCTCGCGGCGCACCCCGGGGTGGGCCAGGTCCAGATACAGCGTCTCGATCTCCGAGGCGTGCGCGACCCGCGTCGAGGACGCCTGGTTGAGCACTTGATAACACTCGGCCGCGTCCAGGGCCCCGCCCCGCAGCCACATCACCGGGATCTCGGTGTCCAGCAGCCGCTTGCGCAGGTCGGTCAGCTCGGCCACCAGCTGGCTTGCCTCATGGGTACGGGCACCGGCACCGGCGTCGGCGACCAGCTGGGGGACCTCGGCGGGCGCCGCATGCAGCAGGTCGCCCAACCGGATCTGCGGATGCCGGCGGGCCCGCATCGGCTGGATCCGCAACCGGCGAGCCGACTCCAGCACCACCCCCACCTCAAGGCCCGGGCCGCCCAGCTCGGCCCACACATCCAGCGGATAGCACGCCGGCCGGATACCGGCGCCGCCGGCCAGCGCGGTGCCGCGCTGCTGACCGTCGACGAAGAAGACCTTGGCGCGGGTGAACTCCCGGTAGCGACCAGAGGAAGGAGCCTCTTGTGGCGGCGGCAGCCACCACACGAACCCGTTGATCGGCCGCTGCGGCTCCCGCGCCAGCGACGCCCACACCTCCGCCCCCCATTGGGCGTTGCGCTGGAACGGGCGGCCGAACTGCACGATGTCCAACTCCCCGTCGCGCAACAGCTTCAGCAGATTCGCCAGCACGATGAAACGCTGATCGAACACCACACGTCACCTTCCCGGTTGGCAGCCGCCGTTAAGCGAGCGACATGATCACCGGGCCACTACCCACTTCTCCCATGATCGAATACATTTCTGCAGGTCACAGGGCTAAATGCGGGCGGTTGTCCGGCTTTCCGCCCGGCGCAGCGCCTCCTTCAGCGTCCTCGCGGGATACCCGTAGACCCGCGCTGCCGCCACCACGAACGCCACACGCCCCACCCCACGCGGTAACCGCCCCTCCCGCTCGACACGCAGCAGCGACCACGAAGACAACCCCAGCAGCTCGGCCGCCCGATCAGCCGTCAACCCCGCCCAATGCCGCAGATCCGACAACGCGGCCTCAGCGATCCCCACCTCCGACAGTTCCGGTGGCGCCACCCCCAGCGCCCGGCACAGCTGCGCATACCGCGCCGGATCGCACCGGCGCCGACCCGCCTCGTACTCCAACAGCTGCCGGGCCGGCACCCGCCCCCCGGTCAGGGCCGCCAGCCCATCCACCGTCAGCCCCCGACTGAGCCGCAACCGGCGGAGCTTACCGGCATCCAGCCGCACCCTGCCATGAGCCATCAGACGGCCCCGCCCCGACACCACACCCCCCATAACTAACCGACGCCGGGCCGCCGGGGGCTCGACGACCATGCACCATCGTGCAGGTCCGGACTCAGACCCGGGTTTTGCCGTCAGTCGACGGGCTGGCACCCAAAGGGCCAACCGGTGCGCCGGCCGAGCCAGCCGCGCGAACCGGCCGCAGGACAATGACGATGACGCCAAGAGCACTGGCCCGGAGCCGCCCGGTGCTCTCATGGTGCAGTTTCCGCAAGGGCTCGCCCGCAGCACGAGGCACACCGGGGGGAGAGGTACCGCACAGTGGCCGCGCGCCATCTCGGCGAACTGGCCAGCCACCCCACAATTCGGCCTGGGAACATCGGAAAGGGGGGCTACGGCCGGCGCTGTCGGGCGCAGCGGCGCACTGAGCCCCCCGTGCCCCCTCACGACCCGCAGGGCCACGGCGGCCACGAAGGCCGCGGCAGCACCAGCACCTGAGGGGAACGTTCCAATCCGCAGGTACGCTGACCCGACCAGGCCGCATGTCCCGGCCACGAGTTCTCACCTGGCGGCGGGGCAGCATTGGTTCGCTGACATCTGGACCCGCCGGAGGCACTGATGACGGTCATACGCCAAGCAGACGGGACCCTGCTGGTAAGGTTCAGCGTGCAGCACGAAGGGATCATCGGCTGCGGCGCCCGCACCGTCGTCCCCGGCGACGCCGAGTACGACGAATTGCTCCCCACCACCGTCGACGAAGCAACATGGGCGGAGCGCTCCAATCCGGACCATCCCGCCAACGTCCGTGCCCGCGCCTACCTGTGCGCCCGGGAGAGGGCGGAACAGGTACGCGACTTCGCCGTTCGCCTGCGTGACGGCCAACTGCTGCTCCCCGAGCCATACTGGTGGGAACCACACCTGACCTTCAGCATCGACACCGAGCACCCCGACTACCAGCACTGGGCCCGCACGGCCGTCCCCGACGACCAATGGCATCGCACCTGGTGGCTCGACGGTAGGTAGACGCGCCGACGATCAGGCTCGCGGCGAAGCGCGGCCACACGCTTATGGCAAGGTGAAGAGCACGCGACACTGCCGAACGCGGACGCAAGAGCCCGCAGGCAACTGGCGCTACCGCCTACACCGTGCGGCTGCTGACCGACCTTACGCAGCGACACTCGCTCAAGCACGACCACCGACCCGCTCCACACGGCAAGGACCGCGCCTGCACCAAAAGGATCTCTCCGGCCAAAGAGGAAAAGCGACCCTGCCTCCTACGCCGCAGCCGAGCGATCAGAACCCGAGCCGCCAACTTCACAGCGATGCTCTGAGGCGAGCGAGAACAACCAGATCTAACGTCACCATCACAGATGGCCGCCACCTGAAGAACATTGCGGAAGATAGCATCGCCGGCGTGTGGTGAGGTATAGTGAATTGCGAACTTCGCGTTAAGCGGTGCTTCTTGAGAAGAGAATATTGAGTATCCTTACGGCGCCATTGGCTTATACGTTCACAGCCCGTCGGCGAGCATGGAGGCAGAAGCTCCACTGGATAGAGTGTGCTCTAGGTCACTGACATGCCCTGACGAGTCAACTGGCAGGGGGTGGCGAAGCTCCTAGACAAAACTCTGCAGAGTCGCACCTTCTCGCCCATATGTCTCCGCCTTCCGTCTCCCGCCGCGCCCGTCGGCCCGGCGGCCTCGAAGCCGAGGTTCGCACGGACGTGTTCTTGTGTCGCGCGTGGCCGCCGCGCGCCTCCCTGACGGTGATCGCTCTCGGCGGCTCCCGAGCCATGATCACCAGGATAAGGGTCATTATCCCGGAGCCTCAACCCCACACCAGTTAAGCGTTTCGCGTGACGTGTTTATGTTTCGCGCGGCGTGCAGCGAAAAGATCCTCTACGGTTGCGGGGTGAGCAGCGAGACGAGCAGCCAGAACAGCGCCACCGACGAGCCTGTGGACACCACCGCCGACGCCACCGCGGTGACCGAGCCGGTGACCGAGCAGCCGACGCCTCCACCGGCGGCAACGGGCGCGACCGTCCCAACGCGCTCGGCGGCCGGGGGACCGCCTGCACGCGAGGGCGCCCGCGAGGCCGATGCTGGAAGCGGCGCCGCACCCGCCGCTGACGGCGCAGACGACGGAGAAGGCGCGGAGACCACAGAAGCCGCAGACGAGGCACCGGCGCCGGCGGCGGGGGAGTGCGCCCTGGCCGGCTGCTCCGAACCGCTGCCGACCCGCGGCCGTGGCCGTCCGCCCAAGTACTGCAGCAAGGCCCACGCCGACCAGGCCAGCCGGGACCGCCGCGCCGCCGACGCCGCCGCAGTCGACGAACCGCTCCGCCAGGCCGAGGCGCTCGCCCAGCAGGTGCCCACGGCCATCAGCGCCCTGCAAGACCAGCTGACCGCACTGACGGACTTCCTCACCGCAGCCCAGGACGGAGCACTGTCCCGGGTCCGGCGCGCCGAGGCCGAGGCGACCGCGGCCGCGCAGGCCGAAGCCGACGCCGAAGCCCGCGCGCTGGCCGCCGACCAGGCACTTGAGACAGCGGTCACCGCCGCCGAGACCGCCCGCACTGCCCAGCGGGGCGCCGAACAGGCCGCGGCCCGCGACCGCGCCGCCCTGGAGCAGGTCCGCGCCGACGCCGCCGAGATGGTCGCCGCGCACCAGCAGGCGCGCGACGCCGCCCGCGACGCCAAGGCCGCCGCCGAGACCGCCCGCGACGCCAAGGCCGCCGAACTCCGCGAAACCCGCGACGCCCACGAGTTGGAACGTCGCCGCATGGAGACCTCCGCCCGCGCCCAGGCCGACCGGATGCATGCCCTTCAAGACGACCTGGCGCACACCACCGCGGCACTGGCGGCCGCCCGGGAGGCACTGGCGACCGCCCAGGGCGAGACACGCGCCCAGCAGACCAGGGCCGAGGCCGCCGAACAGGCCCGCGACGAGGCGATACGCCACGGACGCCAGGCCGCCGCCCGCGCCGACGCGGCCGAGAACCGGCAGCAAGACCTGCAGGCCGCCGCTGAGCAGGCCGCCACCGAACAGGCCGCCGCGCACAGGGCTCTCGCCTCCTGCCAGGCCCTGTGCGACCGACTCGAAACCGACCTCGCGGCCGCCCGCGCCGACGCCGCAGCCCAACGTGAACGCGCCGTCCGCGCCGAGGCCTCAGCCAGCCAGGCCAGTAGCAGCCCCGGCCAGCAGAGCGGTCCCGCAGGCAGCGAGCCGACCGGTACCGGCACCCCTCCCGGGACGAACTGAGGGCCAGGCATACCGGTGCTCGGGGTCGCGGACAGGTGGGCGCACGACGGTACCCCGGAAGACCCGTAGCAGTCCGGGTACGGCGACGAGGATCATCGTTGGGTCGCCGGGTTGCCCGGAAGGTGTCCCGTGGCGGTGGATCCGAGCCCGTTTTGGACTCCGCTTTCTTTCGGCCGGTTCAGCGGGCCAGAGTGAGCAGGACGCGGCCGAAGGGCCGATCCTCGATGAGGTGACGCTGCGCTTCGGCCGCCTGCTCCAGCGGGAACACGCGGGCGACGGCGGGGTTGATGCGGCCCGCGTCCAGCCATTCCAGCAGGGTCACGCGGGCGGCGCAGGCGGCGTCCGGCGGGGTCCTGGTGAACGTGTAGCCGTAGGCGGTGGCGTTCTTCCACATCAGGTCGGTGATGTTCACCGTGCCTTCGGTGCCGCCGATGCCCGGCGCCAGGACGGTACCGCCAGCCTACAGCCCGGCGAGCCGGGTCAGGACGAGGTAGGTGGTGCTGTATCCGGCACCGGCGAACAGCGCGCGGGCGGCTCGTCGCTCACTCCGTCGGGGACGGGTATTAGCTGGTCGGCATCGGCGATCAGTTGCTCGCGCCAAGTGCCGTCGGTGCGCCAGCAGAGCCCGCCGCCGGCCACGACGCGCGCCCCCGTCCGCCAGGCCGGTCGCCCCGGGGTCGATGATCCGCCCCACCGCGCCGCCGCCGGGTATGTGCGGCGGCGGCTGGTGCAGGGAGGAGTCCATGTGCCCTGCCCTGATGGTGTTGTCGGCCGGCCCCGCTCGGCCGTTCAGCCGGAGCGGGCGGCCAGGGTGTCCCGCAGGACGTCCGCGATCGAGACCCCGGCGAACTCCCGCCGGACGGCCTCCTCCACGTCGGCGTAGACACGGCGCAGCGCGGGCTGGATGCCCCGGCCGGCGGGGCACGCCTGGTTCGGTTCGCCGTGATGCAGCGCGAACAGCGGCCCGTCGTGCACCGCGCGGAAGACATCGAGCAGCGCGATGGACTCCGGGGCGCGCGCCAGCGTCCACCCGGCCCCGACGCCATGCCGGACCGTCACCAGCCCCGCCTTCCGCAGATCGGCCAGGCTGCGCCGGATCACGACGGGGTTGGTGGCCCACACTCACGGCAATCTGGTCCGAGGTGACCACGTCACGCCCACGGCCGTGCACCAGGGCCATCCAGGTCAGCGCATGGACGGCGACCGTCATCCTGCTATTCGCGCTCATGACCCTCACCCCCTGATGCAATAAGCACAGTTACAGCGAAGCTTCGGTCGGCCCTGTTCCCCCGCAGCAGCGGCGAGCGGCACATGGGCGCACTCGACCCACACGGCAAGAGATGGACACTCCACCAGCTGCGGCGGTGCAGGGCCTGGTCGCCGTCGCCGGCACCGCCGCCGAACTCCAAGCCCCGCCACGCCCACCTGGCGTCTGCTTCCGCCTCGCCGAACTCAACCGTGCGAAGGCCGTTGCGAACGGTCAGCCGGCGAAGGACTCGGGACCGAGGCGGCCCCAGGCGATGAACGCCGCGAGTGCGAGGTAGAGCAGGTTCAGGGCGGCGAACCGGAACTCGCCGCGGCGGCTGTGGACGATCATCGCGCCGGCCATCAGCAGGATCCAGCACAGGGCGGTCACCGGCACCAGGACCGGTGCGACATCGACCACGGCCGGAAGGATCAACCCCACGGCGGCCAGGATCTCCAGGGCGCCGAGGGCCTTGACGGAGCCGGCGCCGGCGTTCTGGGTCCATTCCCCGCCGGGGGAGGCGGCCAGCTTCTCCCGGGGTGTGGACGCCTTGATGATGCCGCCGGCCAGGGCCACGACGGCCAGGAGTCCGGCGCCGATCCACAGTGCGAGGTTCATGAGGGATATCTCCAATGGCGATATTGAGCGCGGGCGTCGTGACCGTGCTCGGAGTCTGAAAGGGAACGGGATCTCGGTTGCCAGCCCCTGGCCGTGGCCGCATGGCTCCGTCAGGTCGCGTCCGAGATGATCGAGGGATGGCGTTTTCCGGGCGCGCGTGCGCCGGGCATCGCTCGTGGGTGCGTGCTGCCGCCCGCAGGGCGCTCCGGCGGCTTGCGGATGGCCCGATGGGGCGGGTGGTTCAGGCGTCGCCGGTGGGGTCGGGGTCGGCGCGCACCAGGTCGCCGAGGTTGCCGACCCGGCCGAAGTGCTGCAGCTTGTCGGGGTTGACGATGGAATGGATCGTCTGGATGTGGCCGTCGGTGATGTCCAGTGCCATCACTGCGACCAGCAGGCCGCGCGTGTCGAACACCAGGGCGCCCGGCTGGCCGTTGACCTTGGTGAGGTCGAAGCGCACGCCACCGGCCCGCGCGAGAAGGGGCGCCATCGCCGCCAGGACGCGCGCCACCGGCTGCCGCCCGTTGAGGGGCCGTCCGAGCGCGGGCACTCTGCCGCCGCCGTCCCCGTGCATCGCCACGTCCTGTGCCAGCAGCTCCTCGAGCGCCGGCAGGTCACCGTGCTCGACGGCGGCGAAGAAGCGTCCGGCCAGTCGCCGCTGCTGCTGCCGGGTGGCGTGGTAGCGCGGTCGGCGCTCCCGGACGCGCCGCCGGGCGCGGGCGACCAGGTGCCGCGTGGTGTCCACGTCGGTGCCGATGATCTCGGCGACCTCGGTGTAGGGGTAGTCGAACACCTCGCGCAGCAGGAACGCGGCCCGCTGCTGCGGCGTCAGGGTCTCCAGCAGCACCAGGACGGCCAGCGACAGCGAGTCGGCGGTCTCGGCGTGCTCGCCCGGTGACGGGTCGGCGGCCAGCGGTTCCGGTAGCCACTCGCCGACGTACTGCTCCCGCCGGGCCCGTGCCGAGCGCCACTGGTCGATGGCCAATCGGGTGACCAAGGTGGCGATGTACGCCCGCGGCGAGGCGATCGTTTCGCCGTCGCGCTGGGTGCGGTGCAGCCGCAGGAACGCCTCCTGCATCACGTCTTCGGCTTCGCCGACGCTGCCGAGCATCTGGTAGGCGATGGCGAAGGCCCGCGACCGCAGATCGACGTAGGGGTCGGAGGTGGACATATCAGGTCAGCTCATCCCGTCGGTGAAACCGGTGCGCCAGCTCGGGTACCGCGGCTCCCAGCCCAGTTCGCGCTTGGTCTGCTCGGTGGAGATACCGCGGGCCCGCGTCATCATGTCGACCGCGCCCTCGCCGGCCAGCCGGCGGGCGAGCCAGGC
Organism: Actinomadura sp. NAK00032; assembly: GCF_013364275.1. NCBI lineage: Bacteria > Bacillati > Actinomycetota > Actinomycetes > Streptosporangiales > Thermomonosporaceae > Actinomadura > Actinomadura sp. NAK00032. The sequence continues at coordinate 4,664,592 of NZ_CP054932.1, forward strand.
CGGCACGCGGCGCGGCGGTCCGGCGCCGAGCGTCCGGGCCAGGTGGGGCAGCCAGTCGCGCAGCGGTACCGGGTCGTCGTCGGCGACATGGTAGATCCCGGGCCTGCCGCGTTCCATGGCCGCGACCGTGGCCGAGGCGGCGTCGGCGATGTGCACCAGCGACCACACCCCGCCGCCGTCCCCGACGATCGGGAACCGGCGCTTGCGGATCTGCCGGGTCATGACCGCGTCCGGCGCGGCGCTGAGACCGGTCCCGGGCCCATAGAAGGCACCGTAGCGAAGCACGATTCCATCGGCCCAGGTGATGCCGGTGACCGCGTCCTCCAGATGGCGCAGTGCGGCCACCGACGGGGCGGCGTCCTCGGGGGGATGCGGCTCGATCCGGCCGTTCTCGTCGGCGACCGGCCCGCCGGTGCGTTCCATCCACATGGCGTTGCTCTGCGCCACGAACGTACGGACGCCGACCGCGCGCGCCGCGGACAGCAGGTGGTCGGTGCCCTCGGTGCGCAGCCGGTTGGTGGCGGCCGCCATCCGACTCACGTTCCGCATGCTCGTCTCCCCGCCCAGCGCGGTGAGCTGGTGGACGATCACCTCCGGCTCGGCCTTGGCGACCGCGTCGGCCACCGCGTCGGGGTCGAGCGCGTCGACGACGACCGGCTCCGCACCCAGCGCGTGCAGCATGCCGGTCTTGGCCGGCGAGCGGGTCGTTCCGACGACCTCGTGCCCGCCCTCCACGAGCTGGGTGACGAGCTGCTTGCCGATCGCGCCGGATGCTCCGGCGATGAGGACTTTCATGACGTCTCCGTTCGTCGCTCATCAACAAGGACGAAACGCCCCCGCGAGACATGAACGGAGGTAACCCAGATCACACATGTGCTGCCCGAGGAGGGCCTCAGCCCGCGTTCACTCGTAACGCAAGGCGCAGCGACTCGCGTTCGGCCTCCTCGACCTGGTCGACGGTCGGGCCCGGCTGGTCCAGTCGCGCCAGAGTCACCTCGGCGCTGGTCGGCTGGGCATCGACAGGCACCCCCTGCTCCGGCCGCCAGGTGTTGGCGCGCATCAGCGACTTCGGGCAGTGCGGATAGACCTGCTCGACGTGCACCACGATCGCCGCGCCCGGCGGTCTGCCGACGGGGCCGAGCTGGGTGAGCAGCTCCGGCCGCACCGAGACACAGGCGCGGCCATTGACGCGCAGCGTGGTCGGGAGCTTGGACACCTCCCGCTCGATCGTCTTCACGCTACGTTCCCAGGCTCCTCTCGGATCGTGGTGAACAGGTCGACGCCGGTCACCTCCGCCGCGTCGAACAGCGCGTCCTCATCCCGGCCGTCGCTGTCCTCCTCGGCGCCCGGTCCGCACTGTGAGCGATCAGCGCGACCATCCGGACCACCGATTCCTTCGATACTCGGTTGCAGATCAGCGCGGTCTGGGCCTTCTCCGCCTGGCTGATCGCCGAGCCGACGATGCGCCGGATCCGGTCCGGGGCGGGCTGCTCGAGCTTCTCCTCCCATAGCTGCGCCAGCAGCGCCTCCCGCACCCGGTCGAGATGCCGCTCCTTGTCGCATACGTTCGCGGCGAGCCACAGCGCCGCCTTGTCCGAGTCGGTCAGCCCGCACTCGCGGAACCCGAGGTACTCGCGGATCTTCTTGCGGTGTCCCTTGCTCGTCCGGCCGTCCCACTCATACAGGCTCAGGTCCGCCTCGGCGACCTTCACTAGCCGCGCTACATACCCGACGGCCTGGTCCGGCAACTCGTGCCGGTCCTTGGGGAACCGGCCGTGCAGCGCATGGAAGCGCAGCATCAACGCGAACGCTGGCTTGGTCGGCGCCCGCCGATCCGACAACATCGTCAGCTCGTCCCCGACCAATGTGCGCGCCACGGCATCCGGCTCTCTCGCAAGCCGTGGCCACCCTTCCACCGGCCGCCGCAAATCCCGGCCAATACTGACCGCACAAGATCCGGCCCGTCAGCCGAACCGCGAAATTCCCTGAACCCCTGCCGACCTGGACTAACTCAAACCCCTGTACCCGGCTGCGCCAGTCTTACCGACACCCGGAGCCGCGCGAGCGTGGGCTGCAGAGGACGCCCTTCGGCTGCGATGGCGTAATTTGCAAGATTCTTGTCGTTGACGCCATAGCCCGCTGCGACCAGCATGAATGCCGTGCGAGTCGTCATCGTGGTCCACGAAGGTTTCCAGCTTCTCGACATGGCCGGTCCCGCCGATGTGTTCGCGACAGCGAGCCTGTTCCGTCGTGACGCCTACCAGGTAGAGGTGGCCGCACCCAGCGCAGGCGCGGTCAAGGCGCACGGCGGTATCACCACGATGGCCGAGCACACGCTCGACTCACTGGGCGGCGAGATCGACACTCTGCTGGTCACGGGCGGCCTGTCGGTCCCGCAAGTACGGCACGACGACGCCCTGATCAGGGGCCTGGTACGGCTGGCGGGAAAGGCCAGGAGGGTCGCCTCGGTATGCAACGGGGCCCTGCTGCTCGCGCAGGCGGGCCTGCTGGACGGCAAGCGCGCGACCACGCACTGGCTGGCCGCCCGGGAGTTGGCCGAGCGGCATCCGGCAGTGCAGGTTGACGCCGATCCGATCTATATCAAGGAAGGCAACATCTGGACATCAGCCGGAGTGACGGCAGGGATCGACCTGGCGCTGGCCCTGGTGGCGGAGGATCACGGCCATCAGGTGGCCAGGGACGTGGCCCGCGGTCTTGTGGTCTACCTGCACCGGCCGGGTGGGCAGAGCCAGTTCAGCACACCGATGGAGGTACGGGCCCCTACCCGTGAACCGCTGCGTGATCTGCTGGCCTACATCGACTCGCACCCGGCCCAGGACCTGAGTGTTCCGGCCCTCGCCAACCGCGCCGGGATGAGCGAGCGGCACTTCTCGCGGGTGTTCACCGAGCAGAGCGGCTTGTCTCCCGGCCGTTATGTGGAACGTTCACGTGCCGAGGCGGCCAGGAGGCTGCTGGAGGCCACCGATCATTCGCAGGACACCGTCGCCAGGCTCACCGGTCTGGGTGCTCCGGAGACGTTGTACCGAGTCTTCCGCCGGCACTGGCGGGTCTCACCCGGTGACTACCGTCGCCGGTTCCGTTCGAACGAAGGCTGAAAATGGACGTTGCCATTCTCCTGTATCCAGGTTTCACGGCACTGGACGTCGTTGGTCCGTACACAGCCCTGGCCTTCGCGCCGGGCTGGACGGTCACGTTGGTCGCCGGGCAGCCCGGTCCCGTCATTGACGATCAGAGCACGATGTCCCTGATGGCCACGGCTTCCTACGAGGAGGTGCCGCGGCCGGACGTCATCGTCGTGCCGGGCGGGCCGGGCACCGTGCCCGCGATGAACGACAAGGCCCTGACGGACTGGCTCGGCAGTGCGCACGAGCACACCACGTGGACGACCTCGGTCTGCTCCGGCGCCTTTGTCCTGGCCGCAGCGGGACTGCTAGCCGGCAAACGGGCCACCTCGCACTGGGGCTGGGTCGAGCACCTGGCTGGGCTGGGCGCCGAGCCGGTCAACGAGCGGGTCGTCTTCGACGGGAAGATCGTCACTGCCGCGGGCGTCTCCTCGGGCATCGATATGGCGCTGGAGCTGCTCGCCCGGGACGCGGGGGAGCATACGGCGCAAGCCGTACAGCTGGCGATCGAATACGATCCGCAGCCGCCGTACGACATGCAGACGCTGGGCGGACTCAGGGAGGAGGCGCTGAAGCTGATCGACGTGAGCTTCTGATCACATCGCGCCGATCCCGGCCGTCGGTGACCGGCTGAGCAGCGGCAACCCGAACAGGGGTCGTGAACACGCTTCCCGCCTGATCGCCATCCTCCTCACCGGGGACACCGGCCCCGTGCCCCTTGAGCTCATTGGTCTGCCCCCCATCCAGCACCGCTCGCGTCGCTGAGGCGAGCAAGGAGACGACAAGCGTGACGCCGGCAGTGAGAGGCAGGCCGACGACCTGGGCCGGCCGTCCGTCGCCGGGATCAACGTGAGGTTCCACGCCCAGGCGGCGGGCGGCGGCCCACAGCAGGGCCGTCGCCAGGACGGTACCGCCGACCGCGTAGGCGTGGCGGCGGAGGCCCGGGGCGGCCGGACGGGTGAAGGTGGTGGTCTCAGAGCACTCTTTCAGGGGATGAGGACGGTCTTGCCGCTTGTGCGGCCGGCTTCGGCGTCGCGGTGCAGCGCCGCCAGTTCGGTGAGCGGGCGGGCCGCCGTGACGTCCACGCGCACCATGCCGCTGTCGGCAAGGGTGATGAGTTCGGTGAGTTGGGCGGGGTCGTTGCGGGCGATGAAGTGCGCGGCCGTCACGCCGGCTCCAGCCGGCGGCTTCACCGGGATGGTGATCGAGACGATCGAACCGCCGGGGCGGACGGCACGGCACAGCGCTTCCGCGGCCTCGGGCGGTATCGGGACGAGGTTGAACACCAGATCCACCGGGCGGTCCAGCACCTGAAGCGGCGAGCCCCGTGTGTAGTCGATGATCTGCTCGGCGCCGTAGGCGCGGACCCGTTCGGCGCTGCGGGGGCCGGCGGTGGCGATGACGTGCGCACCGGCATGGCGGGCCAGTTGGACGGCGAACATGCCGACGCCGCCGCCCGCGCCGTGGACGAGGATCCGGGTGCCCGGTTCGATGCGGGCGTGCTCGAACAGCCCCTGCCAGGCCGTGAGGCCTGCGACCGGGATCGCCGCCGCATGGGCGAGCGGGAGCCTGGAAGGAGCAGTCACCAGCCTGGCGGCGGGGGCGGTGAGGTATTCGGCCGCCGCGCCGCCTTCGTCAAGGCGGCCGACGACGTGGTCGCCGATCGTGAAGCGTTCGACACCGTCTCCGGTCCGGACGACTGTCCCGGCGGCTTCGGAGCCGAGAGTGAACGGCAGGTCCTGCGGGACGGCGTTCTGCATCATGCCGGCGCGGAAGCCGACGTCAGAGGGGTTGAACCCGACGCCGGCCACACGCACCAGCACCTCGCCGCGTCCCGGGTCCGGACGGGGTACCTGCTCATAGCGGATCACGTCGGGCCCGCCGAAGGCGTGGACGCGCGCCGCCATCATCGACGCGCTCGGGCTCTTGGCGCGCCGGCCCGGTACGGGTTCTGCTGTCATGAGTCTTCCTGTCTGATGCGGTACCAGGCCCTCGCCCCGCACCGGTGCGGCTACTTGGTGACCTTGGAGTGATTCGACCGTAGGGCGGATGCCTGAGACGGACAATGCGCGTCCATCTCGGATTTTTAAGCGAGCGTCTTCGAAGTGAGGCCCATCGCTAGGATCCGGTGATGGATGTGCTGAGCGATGTGATCGCCGTGATGCGCACCGGTGAGCCGCGATCGGCTCTGGTCGAATGGTCGGTGCCGTGGGGACAGCGGTTCCGGACGGTGCCGGGAGCGGCGGGATTTCAGATCGTCCTGCGCGGCCCCTGCTGGTTCATCCCCGAAGACGGTGCCCCCTTCCCGCTGGCCGTCGGCGACGTGGTGTTCCTTCCGCACGAGAGCCGGCACGGCCTGGCCGATGCTCCGACCACACCCTTGGCCGAACACACCTGCGACCCGCAGGAGGACGTCAGGTTCGAACGCAGATATGCCGCCGCACCGGCCGGCCGGGCGCGCGCTGGATCCCCGGCCACGGTGACGTTGTGCGGGGCCTACCAACTCGACGCCGCTCGCGCTCACCCGATGCTGAACGACCTGCCTCCGCTGCTGCACCTGCCCGCACGGCTCGGACGCCATCCCCGGCTGCGCGCCGCCGTCGATCTGCTCGGCGCGGAACTCGAAGAACCCCAGCCGGGCACCGGCGCCCTCGTGCCCGCCCTGCTGGACACGCTGTTGCTCTACATCCTGCGGGCATGGCTCACCGAGCAACCGGCGGGCGGCGGGGCCACCGGATGGGCGGCGGCGCTCGCCGACCCGGCCATCAGCACCGCTCTTGAGGCGATCCACCGCGATCCCGCGCGTCCCTGGAGCGTCGCCGGCCTGGGTGCGCACGCGGACTGTCGCGGGCCGCCTTCTCCCGTCGGTTCACCGCGCTCGTGGGGCGGCCACCGCTGGCCTACCTGACTTGGTGGCGGTTGACGACCGCGATGCGGCTGCTGCGCGACTCCGACGCCCCATTGAGCGTCGTGGCAGAACAGGTGGGATATGGCTCGGAGTTCGCCTTCGCCAACGCGTTCAAACGCGAATTCAATCTCGCGCCCGGACGCTACCGGCGCAACAGCCGCTCTTCCGAAGGAGGACCCCGCGTCCGGGCGGCCCGGGGGAGGCCTCCCGCCGTCAGGGGAACTTGACGTCAAGGTGATCTGACGTCAGACTCGGGTCATGGCGACTCCCGACGACCTCGAAGGTCAATTCACGCTGCTGACCGCTGTCGCTCGCTACGAGGCATTGAGGACGCGCGATGCGCTCGCGGCACCGGATGACCACGACGACGGCGCGGCCGGCGCGGTGCCGCTGACGCGTGCCGAGACGCTGGAGATGCTCGCGCTCGGCGAGGTGGTCGCGCGGAAGGCCGGCTACGGCCGTCAGTTGTCCGTCCGTTCGGCACGCCGGGCCGGGGCATCGTGGGCCCAGATCGGCGCCGCCCTGGGGACCAGCAAGCAGGCGGCCTGGGAGACCCACAACCGGTGGATCGACGAGCAGGCCAGGCGGCAGGACGACCCCGGGCATTGGGGCTGGGACGACGCCGACGTCACGGCCGCGCGAGCCCTGGCGGGCGAACCGGACGGCGAGGGAGAGAAGTGACCGCGCCGTGCTGAGCTTCCTCGCCGAGCACGGACTCGACTCGCCCAGGGACTGACATGACGATGTGGGCCCGGGAGGACGGCGAAGGCGTCGCCGTCCTCACCTACCGCAACCCGCCCCGCAACTTCCTCACCTTCACCGCACTCGAAGAACTGGACGCGGAACTCGCCCTGCTGGCGCGGCGGCCTCGAACTGTCCCTGGCGTGCACGCTGCGCTGGGCCTCGGCCGACGCCCACTTCAGCCTTCCGGCGACCGCGCTCGGCGTCATCCCCAGGGCGGCACCCAGCGCCTGGCCAGGCTGATCGGCCCGGGCCGGGCCGCTGACGTCGTCCTTTCCGGCGGCGTTCTCACCGCCGAGCAGGCAAGGACCGCCGGAATCGTCGAGCAGGTCCTCCCCGCCCCGCCTTCCAGCCGGAGGCGCTGCGACTGGCCCGCCGCATGGCGTCCCGTCCCCTCGCCGCGCTTGCCGCGGCGAAACGCGCCCTGGTCGAGGGGTCCCGGCCGCTGCGCGGAGTTTCTTACGAACCGCGGGCGAACGCCCCGGCCCCGTGCGCGCCGCCATCTCCAACGCCACGCTTCGGCGCGTCCTCGCCGGCCCTGGGTGAGCCCGGCAGGGCCGCGCCGGGCTCACGCCATCACAGCGACTGGAGCCGCTCGGGCGGGATGAGGATGACGTCACGGGACCCGTAGCGAGGCAGCGGCACGTCGGCGGACAGTTCGTCATCGGTGATGACGTGGAGCTCCGTCTCGCCGATCGCGCGGACCTCGTAGCCCGCTTCCTCCCGTAGTTGGACGATGAGCTTGCGCAGCCGGGGGACGTCCCGGAGTACCTCGACCACGATGGTGGGCCGCTCGCTCAGGAGCCACGGGAGGACGGACTCCAGCACCGTCGCCTCATACCCCTCGATGTCGAGCTTGAGGAGGTCGACGCCGTCGACCAGTTGACTCATGGGCCTCGTCGGGACGGTGACGGAGGTGGCGGCCGGGCGGTTGGCGATGCCCTCGCCGCCCTCCGCGAGATACGCCCCGGTCGGCGCGGCGTATCGCTCCTGGTCGGGCAGCGACAGCTGCATGGTGGCCGGCGCGTCGTCGTCCACGACCGCGGCCTGGACGACCTCGACGTTGCCCAACCGGTTGAGTTCGACATTGGCGGCGACGATCGCGGCCGCCTCGGGATTGGCCTCCACGGTGATGTACGGAGTGCTCGGCGCCGCGTGGGCGCCCTGCACCGTGTAATAGCCCGCGTTCGCGCCGACCTCCAGAATCCGGGTGGCCTGGCCGCAGAGCTTCCGCCACCAGAACGTCTCCGCGCCCTCGTACCGCGCCCCGTACCAGAAAATCAACTGGACGAGACGGGAATGGGTGACGGTCAGACGGATTTCTGGGTTATCCGGCAGAACGAAGTCAGTGAGGGGAGTGAGCCGCCTGTGCCGCAGCACAGCGGCGAGCAGCCCCCACACCCGCCGGGCGGGGGCCTTCGAGCGAAGGTTGCGGTCCCGGACCGCGATGACGGCCTTGATCGGCACGATCCTCAGGAGACGGGAAAGGGCGATACGGGCCCAGACGCGTACACGGGTACCTAATGGCAAGGACATGAGACCTCGAAAAGCGGGGAGGGGGAATGGCGGAACAGACGATCTTGAAACTACTCGCCCGCCAGAGAGGCCAGCGCCATGAGGCCAGATACGGCCACTCCCGCCACCGCACCGGTTCCCAAAACCGCAGACCCGCCCACTGGCCATTGCGACGCTGAACCGCATATCGACGCACGAAAAGTGCCGGTAGGCGGTCGCCGCGGCGCGACGGGGAATGGCGCGGGGGCGGGTGTCCGCGTTCCTTCAAAGGTGGGGCGTTCGCCCAGGCGGGGTGGCTCTAGCCGTCTTCGGCCGAAACCATTCTGGCGTGCTCGTGCTGTGGCTCCGGCGGGGTCGGGCCGGGCTGCTTCGGGAGCAGGACGGACAGGAGCAGGGCGAGCGCCATCACGCCGGCCGCGGAGAGGAAGACCCAGTGGGTGGCCGTGACGAAGCCGTGTATCGCCTCGGTCCGTGCGGTGCCCTTGAGGCGGGTGATCGCGCTCGTCGTCGAGCCGGGCCCGTGCGCTTCGTACACCCGGGCCAGTACCGTGCCGAAGAGCGCGGTGCCCAGCGCGCTCCCCAGCGTCTGGAAGAACCGGGTGGCGGTGGTGGCCACTCCCAGCTGGTGCGCCGGGGCGGTCTCCTGGGCGAGCAGGATGAGCTGGCCGATCAGCTGCCCGAAGCCGAGGCCGAGCAGCAGCATCTCGCCGCGGATGAGCCACAGGCTGGTGCCTGTGCCGCTCGTCGCCAGCAGGGCCAGGGCGAGTGTCGCGGTCGCCGTGCCCGAGACCACGAAGGTCCGGGTGCTCCAGCCCCGGCGGGCCAGTTGGCCGGAGACGAGGCCGATGGTCCCCATGCCGATCGCCATGGGGATCAGGTACAGGCTCGCCTGGGTCGCTGCGGTGCCCCGGGCGAGCTGCAGGTACATGAGGATGTAGACGATCGAGCCGGTCAGGGCCGTACCGAGCAGGAATTGGAGGGCGAACGAGCCGCGCAGCACGGGGTGCCGGAGCAGCGACAGCGGCAGGATCGGTTCGGGGGCGGTCGCCTGCCGCCAGAGGAAGAGCGCCAGGAGCAGGGCCGCGGCGCCGGTCAGCCCGAGGATCACGGCCGAGGACCATGCGTAGTCGGTGCCGCCCCACTCCGTCACCAGCAGTAGCGCGCCGGCGAAGGCGGCCGCGAGGGCGGCGCCCGGGAAGTCGATGCGGCGGGCGATGGTGTGCTGCGGCAGGTGCAGGGTGCAGGCGGCGGCGATGAGGACGGCGACGCCGAGCGGCAGGTTGATGTAGAAGATCCAGCGCCAGTCGGCGTGGTCGGCGAGGGCGCCGCCGACGACCGGGCCCAGCGCCATGCCGGTGCCGGCGATCAGGCCTCCCATGTTGCCGCCGTTCGAGCCCTGCTTCCCGGCGGCGGCCATGAGCTGGGCCAGGACGACGAGGGTGACGCTCATCAGGCCGCCGCCGCCGATGCCTTGGAGCGCCCGGAAGGCGATGAGCTGGCCCATGCTCTGGGCCGCGCCGCAGAGTCCGGAGCCGGCGAGGAAGACGGCCACGGCGCCGAGGAAGACGCGCTTGGCGCCGATGACGTCGCAGAGCTTGCCGTACAGCGGCAGGGCGACGGTGGCCGCCAGACTGTACGCGCTGATCAGCCAGGGGACGCGGTCCACCCCACGGACGGGGTCGAGATCCCGGGCGATCGGCACGGTCGCCGCCGACACGATCTGCATGTCCAGGACGGCGAGGAGCACGGTCGCCAGGCAGGCGGCGAGGGCGATGTTCCGCTGCGAGGGCGTCATGGGGGAAGGGGCCATGCGCTCCACGGTCGCAGGCATTCGTGTACCGAGTCAACTTTTCATCCGGGATCAAATTTCGTCCTGGTAAAGTCGAGGCCATGGCCGAACCCATGGGACTGCGCGAGCGCAAGAAGCGGGACACCGCGCTGCGGATCTGGCGGATCGCCATCGGCCTGTTCATCGAGCGAGGCTTCGACAAGGTGTCGGTGGCGGAGATCGCCGACGCCGCGGACGTCTCGAAGATGACGGTCTTCAACTACTACGGCACCAAGGAAGACCTGGTCTTCAAACCCATGGAGGAGCACACCGGCGACCTGGCCCGCGCCGTTCGCGAGCGGCCGCCGGGGGAGTCCGCCGTGGCTGCCGTGCACGGGCAGTTCCTCGAGCATCTGGCGGCTCGCGACGCGTCGATCGGGATGAGCCCCGACCCGCTGAACCTGCGTGTCCGCGAACTGATCCTGGCGACACCGTCGCTGCTGGCCCGAACCTACGCCTGGAACGCCAGGGGCACGCGCCTGCTCGCGGACGAACTCATCGCCGAGGCGGGCCCGGAACGGGGAAGCGCGGACGAGGCGCTCGCGCACTGCGCGGCCATGCAGATCGCCGGAGCCCGCATCTCCCTCTACGAGGAGATCCACCGGCGCCGGAGCGAGGGCGAGAGCGTCGACGACATCTACCCGACCATGGTCGCGCTCGCGCGGGAGGTCTTCGGTCTGGTGGAGAACGGGCTGGGCGGATACGCGGTCCGTCACTAGCGGCCGAGGAGCGGGGCGGCACGCCGCGCGACGGTCATGGCCGATCGGGGTTCGAATCGAGGACGCGGGCGAGCAGCGCCGCGAGGCGGTCGCGCTCGGCGGCCGAGAGGGCGTTGAGCAGGTCGTCCTGGACCTTGGAGTCGGCGCGATCGCGGTCAGCGGGGGCATGCCGGAGCAGGACGACGAGTGCGCCGACGTCGGGATCGCGCTGGTCGGGGCGGTCGGGGCCTGGCCGTTGCCCGTCCGGTGCGGGTCAGGGGCGGTGGAGGCGCTGGCGGACGGCCTCGTAGAGGGCGACCGTGGCGGCGCCGGCGGCGTTGAGGGAGCTGGCGGCGCCGCCGATCGGGATCCGCGCCATGGTGTCGCAGCCCTCGCGCCAGCCCGCGCTGAGCCCGGCGGTCTCGTTGCCGATCACCAGCAGCACCGGGCCCGTCAGGTCCACCTCGGCGATGTCGGCGGGGCCGTTCTCGTCGGTGCCGACCACGGTGAGGGGGCGTCCGGCCGCCCGTTCCCGCGCCGCCCAGTCCAGCACCTCGCGGTGGGAGCGGACGCGGACCACCGGCACCGCCAGCAGCGACCCGGTGGAGGCGCGCACCGCCTTGGGGTCGTAGGGGTCGGCGGCGTGCCCGGTGACGATCAGCCCGGCGCCGCCGAACGCGTCCAGCGACCGCACCATCGTGCCGATGTTGCCGGGCCCGGACGGGCGGTCGAACACCGCGCCCAGGAACGACGGCCCCACCGCGATCCGCGACAGGTCGTCGCCCGGCAGCGCCACCACCGCCACCAGTTCGGGGACGTCCTGGTCCTTGCCGCTCAGCTCCCGCAGAAGGTCGGGCGCCATGGCCACCCGCTCGGCGCCGGCGCGCTCCAGCATGCCGTTCGCCCACCGCGACAGCGGCCGCTCGGCGTCGTAGATCAGCGCCCGCACCGGCCAGCCGCGCTCCACCGCCAGGGTGATCGGCCGGACGCCCTGGACGAGGAATTCCCCCGCCCGCTGCCGCTTGGTCCGGTTCCGCAGCAGCGCCTCCCACTGCTGGAACCGCGCGTTGGGTCGCGAGACCCGAAGCACACCCCCCACGAACGCTCCAGTCCTCGCATCCCGCCGGCGAACGCCCCAGTGTCCCACACGCCGCGGGGCCGTGGACGAACCCGCCGCCGGGACCGCCGCAGGGACGGTGGCGGCGATAGACCGCGGCGCAGCTGTCCGAGCGCTACGAGCGCGTGCGGGTGTGCCCGGGTGTCCGGCGGGAGCTCCGGCTGCGCGCGGTCTCGATGGGACGCGGCCAGCCCGGTGCGGGTTTGCGCACCGGGCGGGCCGCGTCCCATCGAGACCGCGGCCTCTCAGCCGCGGGTGGGCGCGGGCTCCTCCTTCCGGGGTCCGCTCGGCCGTGCGCGCCGCGTGATGAGCAGCAGGCCGGTGAGGCACGCGGCGGCCAGCAGGACGGCGAACGCGACCGTCAGGGCGGTGGTGTAGCCGTGCACCACGGCCGCGTCCGGCCGGGGGTGCGGGCGCGAGGCCAGGTAGGCCGCGGTCGCGGAGGCGGCCAGGGTGTTGAGCAGGGCGGTGCCGAGGGCGGCGCCCAGCTGCTGGGCGGCGTTGTAGGCGGCGGACGCGGCTCCGATGTCGTGCCCGCGCATGCCCTCGGTGGCCAGGCCGGCGGTCGGCGGCATGACGCAGCCGAGGCCGAGCCCGGTGAGGACGAGCGCGGGGAGCAGGTAGAGGCCGAGGACGTCCGCGGCCCCGGCCGACAGGCGGGTCAGGACGAGCATCCCGGCGGCGGCGGTGAGCAGGCCCGGCACGATCAGCGCGGCGGGCTGGACGCGGCCGTGCAGTCTCCCGGCGATGAGCACCGACCCGGCCAGCGTGGCCAGCGCGTTGACGATCAGTGTCAGGCCGGCCTGGACCGGCGAGTAGCCCAGCACCGTCTGGGTGTAGTAGCTCATGAACAGGTAGAAGCCGAACATCGCCGCGAACATCAGGGTGATGGCGCAGAACGCGGCGGCGCGGGCGCGGTGCAGCAGGATCCGCATCGGCAGCAGCGGGTGCGCCGCGCGGGTCTCGACGGCGACGAACGCGGCCAGCAGCAGGAGGCCGCCGGCCAGGAGTGCCCGCACCTCGGCCGAGCCCCATCCGAGGGGTTCGGCGCGGGTGAACGCGTACACCAGCGCGGCGAATCCGGTGAGGCTGAGCAGCGCGCCGGCGACGTCGAGGCGGCCCCGGCCGGCGACGGGCCGGTCGGCGGGTACCAGCGTCGTGCCGAGCACGGCGAGCAGGGTGATGGGCACGTTGATGTACAGGCACCACCGCCAGGTGGCGTACTCGGTCAGCAGCCCTCCGGCGATCAGGCCGACCGCCGAGCCGGCGGCGCCGACCGCGGCGAAGACCCCGAACGCCCGGCCGCGTTCGCGGGCGCCGGTGAAGGTGAGGGCCAGCAGCGACAGGCCGGCGGGGGCGAGGGCGGCGGCGAAGGCCCCTTGCAGGGCCCGCGCCGCGAACAGCATCGCCGGGCCGGTCGCGGCGCCGCCCAGCGCGGACGACGCGGCGAAGCCGGCGAGCCCGATCAGGAACGTGCGCCGGTGGCCGACCGCGCCGCTGACCCTGCCGCCGATCAGCAGCAGCCCGCCGAAGGCGAGCGCGTAGGCGGTGATCGCCCACTGCCGGTTCGCGTCCGACATCCCGAGCGCGTGCTGCGCGGACGGCAGCGCGATGTTCACGATAGTCCCGTCCAGGACCACCAGCAGCTGCGCCGCGCTCACCACCGCCAGCGTCCACCACCGGCGCTTGTGCGCGTGCCCCGGCCCGTCGCCGGGCGCCGTGCCGGCACCCTGCCCCACCTGCGGTTCGTTCTCTGCGACATCCATGGCTTCAAGTGTTTCGTTGAAGCCGTCCCGGAGACTTGGCGCCGCTCACGCCCCCGGCCATCAGGGCCGGGCGGGCGGCGACCTTCAACCCGCCGTTCAACCCGCCGTTCAACCTGCGGGCACCGGCGCCCGGTCTTCGGGGGTCAGGGGGCGGGCCAGTCCCAGTGGGGGACCTCGCGCAGGGGGTGCAGTTCGTCGTCGGTCGCGGCGTTGGAGTTCTGCTTGGCGACTTCGGAGCCGAACTCCACGTGCTCGCGCAGCGCCCGGCGGAACGGGGCGTCGGCGGGGAGCCCGGCGGCGTCGGCGGCGGCCATGTACAGCTCGACGAACCGGACGCGCTGCTCCTCGGTGATCCTCAGGTGGCGGTGCACGTCGATGAGGTGCGCGAAGCCGCCCATCTCGCGGGTGAAGGCGTCCGGGCCGCCGAAGGTCTCGGCGGTGAAGGCGGTCAGGTGGTCGACGTGGGTCGGGCGGCCCTCGCCGAACAGCGGCTGGAGCAGGTCGTCGGCCAGGACGGAGGCGTAGAACAGGCCGATGAACCTGCGGAGGCCCTCGTCGCCGCCGGCGTGCTCGTACAGCGTCTCCATGACAGGGCCTCCATGATTACACCATTACTGGTTGACAGCGGCCGGTGCCTCCGTTTATCCCAGCGCGCCGCCGGGGCTGTCGAGGGCGCGTGCCGGTTGTGGCCACCCGCGCGCCGGTGTTCCACGATTGATAATCTCAACGTTGAGAGAACTCGGGTCGCAGAACGCGGGGAGGGGCCGTGGCGGACGCGGTGGACGCGATCCTGGCGCAGTGGGCGCGCGAGCGGCCCGACGTGGACGCGTCCCCGATGGGCGTCATCGGGCGGATCTCGCGCGCGGAGCTGCTGCTGGGCCGGGAGCTGAAGCGGTTCTTCGCCGAGCGGGGCCTGGAGAGCTGGGAGTTCGACGTCCTGGCGACGCTGCGCCGGCACGGCGCCCCCTACGAGCTGACGGCGGGGGAGCTGCTGACCGCGGCGATGGTGACCTCCGGGGCGATCACCAACCGGATCGACCGGCTGGAGGCCAAGGGCCTGGTCGAGCGGATCCGCGACACCGGCGACCGCCGGTCGGTGCTGATCCGGCTGACGCCCCGCGGCCTGGAGACCGTGGAGGGGCTGGTGGCCGAGCACGCCGCCAACGAGGACCGGCTGCTGGCCGCGCTGGACCCCGCCGAGCGGGCGCGGCTGGCGTCGGCGCTGCGCACGCTGCTGGAGTCGCTCGGCGACACCTCACCCGGCTAGGACGGGAAGTCACGGACGGCGCGGGAGACGCGGGCGGCGACGGCGGCCAGCTCCCCGGCCAGCTCGGGCGGGTCGAGCAGGGTGTAGTCGACCGGCAGCAGCGCCACGCGGTGGGCCAGGAACCGCAGCGAGTCGCCGCGGGTGTGCAGCACGCAGGCCCCGTCGCCGGCCGGTTCCAGGACGCCGTGCCAGGCGGTGACGTGCCCGGCGGCCTCGGCGAGGGGGACGTGCAGCAGCAGCCGCGCCCGGATCTGCCCGGACCCGCCGGCCAGGGCGTCCATCGTCCAGGAGACGGCGTCGGCGCCGCCGGGCAGCTCGCGGGCGGGGCCGCGGACCCCGGTGCGGTGCGGCCCGGTGATGCGGTCGGCGCGGAAGGTCCGCCAGGCGCCGCGGTCCTCGTCGTGGGCGAGCAGGTACCAGCGGCGCCCGGCGGCGACGAGGCGGTGCGGCTGCGCCAGCCGCCGGGTGGCGGCGCCGCCGGCGGCGGTGTAGGTGAAGCGGACGTGCTCGCGGGCGGCGCAGGCGGCGGCGAGCAGGGCCAGCACGGCGGGGTCGGCGGGCGGCGGGCCGCCGCCCTGCGGCGGAAGCGCCACCGCGGCCGCGGAGAGCGCGGCGACGCGGGGCCGCAGCCGGCGGGGGAGGACCTGCTCGAGTTTGGCCAGGGCGCGCAGCGAGGTGTCCTCGACGCCGGCGACGGCACCGCCGGCGGCGGTGCGCAGCGCGATCGCCACGGCGGTGGCCTCGTCGTCGTCCAGCAGCAGCGGCGGCATGGCGGTGCCGGCGGTGAGCCGGTACCCGCCGGCGGCGCCGCGCGCGGCCCGCACGGGGTAGCCCAGCTCGCGGAGCCGGTCGATGTCGCGGCGGACGGTGCGGGGCGTGACGCCGAGCCGCCCGGCGAGCTCGGGGCCGGGCCACTCGCGGGGCGTCTGGAGCAGGGACAGCAGCCGCAGCAGCCGCCCGGACGGATCGCGCATGTCCCCATCCTGCCGCCCAAAGCGGACGTTCAATGACCTGATGGCGGTTTAGCGTCGGTACCGAGGCCGGGAGGTTCCCGGGTCTCGGACGGAGGAGCGTCATGCTGCGCGGATTCGCCACCATCAACCTGTGGGCCGACGACCTGGAGGCCGCCAAGGACTGGTACGCCGAACTGCTGGGCGTCCAGCCCTACTTCAGCGTCCCGGGGCCCGACGGCCGCGCCGGCTACTACGAGTTCCGGACGGGGGACTACCAGCACGAGCTGGGCCTGGTCGACGCCCGGTTCCGCCCCGGCGGCCCCGCGGCGGCCGGGCCGGGCGGGGCGATCATGTACTGGCACGTCGACGACCTGGAGGCGGCCGTGGCGCGGCTGCTGGCGATGGGCGCCCGCGAGCACGAGAAGATCACCGAGCGCGGCTCGGGGACGGGGTTCGTGACCGCGTCGGTCGTCGACCCGTTCGGCAACGTGCTCGGCGTGATGACCAACCCGCACTACCTGGAGGTCCTGGCCGCCGCCGAGCCGCGCTGACCGCGCCCCCCGCGTCCCCCGCCTCCGGGTGGTCCCGCACGGTTGTGAGGTGCGTCTCTTCCGCGCCGGAAGATGTCACGTCCGCGGGCGCGGGACCCCTCATATGTGCATGGGAGTTTTCGCGGTCGGGACGCGCGACACCACGTGCCGCACCCTCCTGTACGCCGCGCACGCCGCGTTCCGCCGGGACCTGGACCGGCTCGCGGCGGCGGTGGCGGCGGGCAAGGGCGGCGCCGCGCATGTGCGCGCGGGCTGGGACAACCTCACCCAGCAACTGGACATGCACCACGAACTGGAGGACCGGACGCTGTGGCCGCGGGTGGAGCGCGCGGTGGCCGGGCGCCCGGCGGAGCTGGCGGTGCTGGCGGAGATCCGCGCCGAGCGCGCCCGGCTCGGGCCGCTGATCGCCGGCGTCAACACGGCACTCGCCGCCGCCCACACCGGCCGCGCCACCACCGGCACCGCCGGTGGTGGCGCGGTGGCGGCGGTGCGGGCGCTGCGGGAGGCGCTGGACGCGCATCTGCGGCACGAGGAGGCGACCGTGCTGCCGCTGGCGGAGTCGGTGCTGGAGGCCGGGCAGTGGCGGGCGCTGGCCGACGAGGCCGCCCGGCGCTGCGCACCGGGCGCGGCGCTGTTCGTCCCGTGGGTGGTGGACGGGATCGCGCCGGTGGACCGGTCGCGGTTCCTGACGGCGCTGCCCGGCCCGGTCCGCGACCGCAACCGCGTGGTGTGGGAGCCCCGCTACCGCAAGCGCCGCCTGTGGAGCACCTGACCGCCGGCGCGCGGGTCGCCGGGGGCGCGGGTCATCGGGGAGCGCGGGTCACCAGGGGAGGGTGAGCAGCGCCAGGACGGCGACGCCGGCGGTGAGCCAGGCGGCGTAGTCGCCGACGTGGCCCGAGTGCAGCGCGTGCAGCCGCGCGGCGACCGCGCCCCACCACCGCCCCGCCCGGTCCTGCCGGTCTCGGTCCTGGCGGGGCGCGGACCGGTCGGGGGTGCGGCGGCGGACGCCCGCCGCGGCGACCGCCACCGCCGCGGCCAGCGCGACGGCGGACCCGGCCAGGCCCGCGGCGGTCCACGGGTCGGCGGGCACCGCGTCCGGGTGCGCGGCGCGCCCGTCCAGCACGAGCGCGGCGTAGCCGCCGCGGTCGGCGAACGCGTGCGCGGCGGCGGCGACCGCGCCGCCGGGCAGCAGCCCCGCCAGCAGCCCGGCGGCCAGCAGCGCGGCCCCCGGCCCGAGCATCGTCCACGGCACCGACCGCAGCCCGCCGGGCGTCTCGGGGTCCTCGTGCCCGCCCGACCCGGCCTCCTGCTCGGTGGGCGTGCCGCGCCACACCGTCAGCCACACCCGCAGCACCGCGCCGGCGGTGAGCGCGGACGCGGCGGCCGACAGCGGCGGATACCACCACCAGCCCAGCTCCAGCACGGCGTGCTCGGTGACGGCGTGCCCGGCGAACAGCCCGGACGGCGGCAGGCCCGCCAGGCACAGCGCCCCGACCAGGAACACCGCTCCGGTGAAGGGCATGCCGCGGCCGCGGCCGCGCAGCTCGCGGGCGTCGATGCTCCCGTGCCGGTTCAGCAGCACCCCGGCGGCCACGAACAGCGCGCCCTTCACCCCCGCGTGCCCGGCCAGGGAGTAGGCGGCGCCGCCGAGCGCGGCGGGGGTCCCGGCGGCGGCGCCGACCAGCAGCAGCCCGACATGGCTGATGGTGGAGTAGGCCAGCAGCCGCTTGACGTGGTGCTGCAGCAGGCACATCACGGCGCCGAGCAGCGCGGCGGCGGCGCCCAGGACGGCGATGCCGCGCAGCGGGACGAGCCCGGCGAACACCGCCCAGTACGTCCGCGCCACCCCGTACACGCCGAGTTCCACCATGACGCCGGAGAACAGCACGCACACCGGGGTGGGCGCGACGGCGTGGGCGTCGGCGAGCCAGAAGTGGAAGGGGACGGCGGCGGCCTTGACCAGGTAGCCGGTGCACACCAGCACGAACGCGGCGGTGACGAGCGCGCCGCCCGAGCCGCCCGGGCCGCCCGAGCCCGCCCCCGTGTCGCCGCCGGGCAGGTGCCGTCCGATGGCGGCGAGGCCGAGCTGCCCGGTGCGCCCGTACAGCAGCGCGATCCCGGCCAGGGACAGGTAGGCGCCGATGGACTGGACGACCCCGAAGTTCAGGGCGCCGTGCACGGTCGCGGGCTCCTCGGCCCGGTATCCGGTGAGCGCGAACGCGACCACGCTCATCAGCTCGAAGAACACGAACGCGTCGAACAGGTCCCCGGTGTAGACGAACCCGCACATCGACGCCAGGAACAGCAGCACCAGCGCGTGGAAGATCGCCTGGATCTCGGTGAAGTACCGCCAGGAGAACGCCAGCGCGGCCAGGGTGAGCGCGGCGGTGACGCAGGCCAGCCCGGCGGCGAGGGGGTCGGCGACCAGGGGGATGCCGACGCCGGTGCCGGGTCCCCAGCCGCCCAGCCAGGCGACCTGGGCGCCGCCGCCGGAGCGGGCGAGGGTGAGCGCGGTCAGGGCGGTGACGGCGGCCGCGGCGGCCAGCGCGGCCGCGTCGACGGCGGGCCGGGGCAGCCACCGCCCGGCCCCGGCCAGCACCGCCGCGGCCAGCACCGGCAGCGCGACGGCGGCCTGCAGCGCGACCGCGGTGGAGGGGATCACGATTCCAGCGAGCGCAGCGCGTCGGGGTCCAGGGTGCCGCGCCGCTTGGCGACCTGCACGGCCAGGGCGAGCAGCAGCGCGGTGGCGGTGGCGCCGACGACGATGTCGGTGAGCGCCATGGCCTGCACGACGGGGTCGGTGACGGGCGGCCCGGCGGGCGGCGGGGGCCGGTCGAAGAACACCGGCGCGGTGGCGCCGTAGCGGTGCCCGATGGCCAGCAGCAGCACGTAGGTGCCGGACTGGGTGACCGACAGGCACACCACGGCGTGGATCAGGTCGCGGCTGGTGACGATCCCGTACACGCCGGCGAGCATGATCCATCCGGCGGTCAGGTAGGGCAGGACGCTCACGCGGGCCCCTCCCGCGTCCGGGCGGTGCCGTGCACGAGCAGCGCCTGGTCGAAGAACGTGGCGACGAGCACGACCAGGGCGCAGCCGACCTCGGCGCCGACGGCGCCGTTGAGGGCGGGGACGCGGCCGGTCGCGGCCTGCCCGGCGGCGGCCAGGGCCAGCAGCGTGAACGCGGCGGCCGCCGCGGCCTCGGCGGACTCCAGTGGCGCGACCGGGCGCAGCCGCCGCAGCGCCGGGTAGTCGCCGGCCAGGTAGAGCAGGTGGACGGCGGTGCCGAGGACGACGCCGCCCTGGAATCCGCCGCCGGGGGACTGGTGGCCGTGCGCGACGATGTAGACGCCGGCGACCAGGGTGAGGGGCAGCAGCAGGCACCCGGTGAGGCGCAGCGCGTCGGGGACCTCGGCGGGCCCGTGCCGGTGCGCGGCGCCGGCGTCGCGGTGCTCCCCGGCGACGGTGCGCAGCAGCACGACGGCGCCGAGCGCCGCCGCCAGCAGGATCAGCTCCTCGCCGAGGGTGTCGAAGGCGCGCTGGTCGAAGGTGACCGACGCGACGGCGTTGGGGGTGCCCTGCCGGACGGCCTCCCGGACGGCGCGGTCGGCGTAGGGGTGCACCGCGCCGCCGAACGCGGGCAGGCCGAGCACCCCGGCGGTGAACAGCGCGAAGGTCCCGGCGGCGCCGGCGGCGAACAGCGGGAGGCGGGCGCGGGGCGTCACCGGCGCGCCTCCCGCCCGCCCCCGGCCCCCTCACCGCCGCCGCCGTGGCCGTGGCGGTCTCGGTGGTCGTCGCGGTGGTGGCGGCGGGCGGCGTGCAGGGCCAGCACGACGATGAGCGGCAGCAGGACCGTCCCGACGCCCAGCTGCGACATCGCGACGTCGGGCGCCTGCAGGATCAGGAACAGCAGCCCCAGCGTCGTCCCGTACCCCGACAGTACGATCGCCTGCCGGACGGGGTCGCGGGTCAGCACGACGGCGGTGGCCATGGCGGCGGTCAGTGCGAGCGCGGCGGCGATGAGCGCGTCGGCGAGCGGTCCCGACAGCGCGTCCGCGGCGGCGGTGGTCACGGCGGTTCACTCCCTTCCTCCGGCGGCGCGCCCGGTGGCGCGTTCGGCGGCCTGCCCGGCGGTGATGACGGCGGGCGGCCCGGTCGCGGTCAGCAGCACGGCGATGGCGGCGAGCTTGGCGACGTCGTGCCAGGACGACCAGGGCCGCAGCGCCACCCCGGCGACCAGCAGCGGCGCGGCCAGCGCGGTGACGGGCGCGACGGCGTGCAGCCGCGCCGCGGCGCCGCGGGTGAGGGGCAGCCGCAGCGCGGCGGCCACGGCGACGGCGACGCCGGCCCAGGTCAGCGCGTCGGCGAGCAGGTCCAGGCTCATCACGGCTCCGAGGGGCTCACGGGGGCTCACAGGGTGCGGTTCAGGAACCGGGCGAACACCAGCGACCCGGCGAACGACAGCAGGGCCAGCACCAGCGCCACGTCCAGGTAGGCGGGGCGGCCGTAGGCGGCGGCCAGCAGCACCAGCACGAGGGTGACCATCGGCCCGGTCACGATGAGCCCGGCGAGCCGCGTCGCGGGACGTCCGCGCAGCATGGCCGGCAGCGCCGGCGCGAGACCGCCGAGCATGAGCACCAGCGCGGGGACCGCGGTGCCGGCCGCGCCGCCCGTCACGGCGCGCCGCCGTCGCGTCCGGGCCCGAGGAGCCCGGACGCGCGCAGGCTCCGCTCGAACGGGGACGGCCCGCGCGCGAGGCGGTGCACGCGCACCAGGCCGTGCTCGGGGTCGATACCGCCGACGTAGGAGGCGGGGGAGGCCGACAGCAGCAGCGTGGCGGCGCCGAGCCCGGCGGGCCCGGGCGCGGCGGGCAGCCGCGTCCAGTGCCCGCCGGACGCGCCGCGCACGGTGATCCGGGCGGTGTCGGCGGCGATCTGGACGGGCAGCCGCGCCAGCGCCGCCGCGACGGGCCCCGCCGCCGGGACGGCGCGCGGGCCCCGCTCGCCGCCGGTGAGCACGCCGCCGGTGAGCAGGGCGCGGCGGGCGGCGACCGCCGCGGCGGCGCCGGCCGCGGCCGCCGCCGCTCCGACCGCGATCTCCGTCGCGGAGATCGCCGGCGCCAGCCCGAGGTAGGCCGCCAGCAGCGCCGTCCACCAGCCGAGCGGCTCGGCGGCCCGGCGGGCGCCGCCGGTCGCATGGGGGAGTGTTGGGGCGGACATGACCTCCGCCATACCCGGACCGACGATTCCAACCGTCCGCCCACCCACCTGCCCCGACCACCGGCCCCGACCACGGGCCCCGCCCGCCTGCCCCGGCGCCCGGCCGCGGGCGGCGCCGATGTTTGGCGGGTTCCGCCGGGGTAGGGCGCGCTAGGCGCAGGCACGGCGAATCCCAGCGGCACGGGGGAGGCGTGGATGACCAGGTACGGGTACTTCCTGTCGACCGAGGAGCACGAGCCCGCCGAGCTGATCCGGCAGGCGCGGGCGGCCGAGGAGGCCGGGTTCGAGGCCCTGTGGATCTCCGACCACTTCCACCCGTGGCTGGACGAGCAGGGCCAGGCGCCGTTCGCGTGGTCGGTGATCGGCGCCCTGTCGCAGGTGACGTCGCTGCCGATCGGGACCGCGGTGACGTGCCCGCTGGTGCGCACCCACCCGGCGATCGTCGCGCAGGCGGCGGCGACGAGCGCGGTGCTGACCGGCGGCCGGTTCACCCTCGGCGTCGGGACGGGCGAGTTCCTCAACGAGCACATCCTGGACTCGCGGTGGCCGCCCGCCGCCGAGCGGCTGGAGATGCTGGAGGAGGCCGTCGAGCTGATCCGGCGGCTGTTCACCGGCACGCTCGTCACCCACCGCGGCGAGCACTACCGCCTCGACACCGCGCGGCTGTACACGCTGCCGGACCGGCCGCCCCCGATCCACATGTCCGGGTTCGGCACCAAGGCCGCGACGCTGGCCGGGCGGCTGGCCGACGGTTTCATCTGCATGATGCCCGACGCCGACCTGGTGAAGGTGTTCCGCCACGGCGGCGGCGAGGGCAAACCGGTGCAGGGCGGCCTCAAGGCGTGCTGGGGACCCGACGAGGCCGAGGCACGCGAGACCGCCCGCCGGATCTGGGGCAGCGACTACCTGCCCGGCGAGGCCAACCAGCTGCTGCCGCTGCCGCGGCAGTTCCGGCAGCTGACGCAGCTGGTCACCGACGACATGGTGGCCGAGGCCGTGCCGTGCGGCCCCGACCCGGCGGTGCACGAGCGGGCCCTGCGCGCCTACGCCGACGCCGGCTACGACGACGTGTTCGTGTCGCAGATCGGGCCCCGCGCCGACGGTTTCTTCGAGTTCTACGCCGGCGAGGTGCTGCCGCGGCTGCGCGGCGGCTGACCCCGCCGGCCCCGTCGCGGACACCCGCGACCACTGCCCATCATCCCCGAAGGAAGGACGGACGATGCAAACCCCCTCGGTTCCCGGGAACGGGTCCGGACAGGTGAGCGAGAACGCGGCCCGGACCGGCGGGAACGCCGCCGGCGCCACCGCGCACGCCGCGGCGCGGCCGGTGACGGCGCTGCCCGGCCGCGCGAAGGCGCTGGCCAGGCTGGTGACGCTGCGGCGGTTCCTGCGCGCGGCGCCGCTCGCGGCGGCCGCCGTCGCCGGCGTGGCCGTCGGGCGCCTCACCGCCAGGAGGCGCTGACCCTCCCGCCACCCGCCACCGGCCCCTACTGGACGCCCCCGGGCAGGCCCCGGGGGCGTCCGCACGCCCGCCCCCCGCCGCACCCCGCCGCGCCGGGCCCGCCCGTGACCGAAACCAGACCCCCCGTTTAGAGAGATCGGAGTGGGTACACCGGGGTCCATGCAAAACCCCAACCCCATACAAAACCCCCAGCAGAGGAGATGACATGACTGGGCCGATCGCCCAGCAGACTTCGGGCAGCAACTACGTCCAGCGCGGCGGATCCGGCAGCAGCCTCGCCGACGTCGTCGACCTGATCCTGGAGAAGGGCCTGGTCATCGACCTGTACGCGCGGGTGTCGCTGGTCGGGATCGAGATCTTGACCATCGACGTGCGGATCGTCGTCGCCAGCGTCGACACCTACCTGCGCTTCGCCGAGGCGGTGAACCGGCTCGACATCGCCCACGACGGCACCTCCCAGGGGCTGCCGCAGTTCGTCGAGGGCATGCAGGAGTCGGGCGCCAAGAAGAAGACCCGCGGCGCCCTGGAAGGCGCCCAGGAGCGGCTGAAGGAGACCTTCGGCGGCGACTCCGACTCCGAGGACTCCGGCGAGGAGCGGCAGCCCGCGCGGCGCCGCTCGTCCCGCAAGAAGGAGGACGAGGACGAATGAGCACGCCGCAACCCGCCCCGCAGTACGTCTACGGGGTGACCCGCGCCGACGCGCGGCTGCCCGAGGGCCTCACCGGCCTGGACGAGGCGCCGGTGAGCCTGGTCGGCGACGGCGGCGCCTGCGCCGCCGTCGTCAGCGACCTGCCCACCGGCCGCGCGCTCGGCGAGCGCGCCGACCTGGTCTCCCACCAGGGGGTCCTGAACGCCCTGGTGGACGCCGGCACCGCGGTGCTGCCGTTCCGGTTCGGCGCCGCGCTCGCCGACCGCGCCGCCGTGGAGAAGGAGCTGCTGGCCGGCAACTCCGACCGCTTCGCGCAGGTCCTGGACGGACTGGAGGGCCGGATCGAGCTGCGGATGAAGGCCACCTACGTCCAGGACGAGGTCCTCGGCGAGATCATCGCGGCCGAACCGGAGATCGCCGAGCTGTCGCGGCGGCTGCGCGAGGTCCCCCCGGACGCCGCCGACGCCGTCTACTACGACCGCATCCGGCTCGGCGAACTGATCGCGCAGGCCATGGAGCGGCGCCGCGGCCGCGACGGGCAGGCCCTGCTGGACCGCGCCGCCCCCGCGGCGGAGGCGTTCGCCCGCAAGACGCCCGCCCGCGAGGAGGACGTCCTGGACGTCTCGTTCCTGGTCCGCGCCGACCGCCGCCAGGCGTTCGAGCAGGCGGTGGACGAACTCGGCCGCGAGCACGCCGACCGGATCCGGATCCGGCTGATCGGGCCGCTGCCGCCCTACGACTTCGTCCCGGAGGCGTGAGCGCGATGGGACTGTTCACCGGCCTGGTGACGCTGCCGCTCGCGCCCGTGCGGGGCGTGATGTGGCTGGCCGAGACCCTCACCGAGCAGGCCGAGGCGCAGCTGTACGACCCGGCGCGGATCGCCGCGGAGATGCAGGAGGTCGCCGACGAGGCCGCGGCCGGCGAGATCACCGACGAGGAGGCCGCAGCCCGCGAGGACGAGCTGATCCGCCGGCTCAACGAGGGCCGCGCCCGCGGCTACCGGCCCGGCGGGTAGCGGGAGGCCGCGATGCTGTCCGCGTCCGAGGCCGCCAAGCGGGCGGTCGAGCACGTCACCGCGATGACCGGCCGCGCCGCCGAGAGCGTGGTGGGGATCGAGCGCGCCGGGGAGGGCGGCTGGCGCGTCACGGTCGAGGTCGTGGAGACCCGCCGCATCCCCGATTCGGCCGACATCCTCGCGGCCTACGACACCGAGGTGGACGCGGACGGGGAGCTGGTCGGCTACCGCCGCGCCCGCCGCTACCCCCGCGGACGAGTGGAGAGGGACTGAACGCACCGTGAGCGAGATCTCCTGGACCGGCGCCCGGTCCCCGGCGCGGTCGATGTCCGGCGAGCGGACCTCGGCCAACCTGGCGGACCTGCTGGAGCGCATCCTCGACAAGGGGATCGTGATCGTCGGGGACGTGCGCGTGAACCTGCTCGACATCGAGCTGCTGACCATCAAGCTGCGGCTGCTGGTGGCGTCGGTGGACCGGGCCAAGGAGATGGGCATCGACTGGTGGGAGCACGACCCGTCGCTGTCGTCCAAGGCCCGCCGCGACGACGCGGTGGACGCCGGCGACGCGGACGAGCTGGCCGCCGAGAACCGGCGGCTGCGCGAACGCCTCGCCGCCCTGGAGGCCGGGAAGGAGTCCACATCATGACCGGCACCACCGACACCGGCACCACCGACACCGGCGGCGGCAGCGCCGTCTACCTGTACGGGGTGGCGCGGGGCCTGGACCCGGCCGCGCTCGGCGGCGCCGCCGGGGTGGGCGGCGCACCCGTGCGCGGCGTCGCCGCCGGCGGCCTGACCGCGCTGGTCAGCACCGTCGCGCTCGCCGACTACGGCGAGGCCGCGCTGCGCGCCAACCTGGAGGACCTGGCGTGGCTGGAGGCCACCGCCCGCGCCCACCACGACGTGGTGGACCGCGCCGCGCGCACCGCCCCCACCGCCCCGGTGCGGATCGCCACGATCTACCGCGACGACGGCCGCGTCGCCGAGGTGCTGGCGGCGCAGGGCGAGCGGTTCGCCGAGATCCTCGACCTGGTCTCCGGCCGCGCGGAATGGGGCGTGAAGGCCTACGCCGACCCCGCCGCACTGCGCGGCGGCACCGACCCCGGTGGGGGGCTCGAGCCCACGGCCGAGCCCCTCACCGGCCCCAACCCCACCGGCCCGCACGCCGGCCCGCACGCCGGCGGCGCACCGGCCGCCGGTGCGGGCACGGCGTACCTGCAGCGCCGGCAGCAGGAGCGCCGCCGGCGCGCCGACGCGGGACGCCGGGCCGCCGAGCAGGCCGCCGCCGTCCACGCCGAGCTCACCGACCACGCCGTGGCGTCCCGGCACCACCCGCCGCAGGACCCGCGCCTGTCCGGCCGCGCCGGCACGCAGATCCTCAACGCCGCCTACCTGCTGGACGAGGAGCAGGCGCCGGGGTTCCTGGCGGTGGCGCGCGCGGCGGGGGACCGGCTGCCCGGCATCGAGGTGGAGGTGACGGGGCCCTGGCCGCCGTACTCCTTCATCGAGGCCGCCGCGCCCGCCCGGACGCCGGGGGACGCGTGACGGCCGTCCTGGACCACGGCGCCGACGCCCCGCTGGAGCGGATCGTGCTGGTGGACCTGCTCGACCGGCTGCTGGCCGGCGGCGTCGTCATCGCCGGCGACCTGGTGATCTCCATCGCGGGGGTCGACCTGGTGCAGGTGTCGCTGCGGGCGCTGATCACCACCGTCCGCGACGAGCTGCTGCCCGAGGAGGACCGCCCGTGACCGAGCACGCCCCCCACCACGACCAGCACGACCACCATCACCACCGGTACCGGGGCCGGGAGCCGGTGACGGGGGAGGTGTCGGTGCACGACCCCGCCCCCGGCGCCCCGTTCACCGACGACCTGCGCACCGGCCCCGCCGGGGCCGGTCCGGTACGGGCGGCGCCCGCCCGGGAGCGGGACCTGCGCGAGCGGTCGTCCCGGACGATGCAGCGGCTGCGGTCCGACCCCGAGACGGTCGAGCGGGACCTGGTCAAGCTCGTCCTCACCCTGGTCGAGCTGATCCGGCAGCTCATGGAGCGGCAGGCGCTGCGCCGCGCCGAGGGCGGCGACCTCACCGACGGGCAGATCGAGGACCTCGGGCTGGCGCTGATGCGGCTGGAGGAGGCCATGACCCGGCTCAAGGACCACTTCGGCCTCGACGACCACGACCTCAACCTCGACCTGGGCCCCCTCGGCCCCCTCCTGCCCGACGACTGACCCGCCGCCGCACAAGACCGGCCGGGCGTCAGCCCGGGTTCACCGCCGTCGCCTTGAAGAACGTGTAATGGAACGTCCCCTCCGGCCCGGCGGCCTGCAGCAGGTCGGCGACACCGCGGTCCCAGTCGCCGGGCGTGGCCAGCCCCGCCGCGACCGCCTCGTCCCGCACCGACGCCATCATCGCGGTGAACGTGGCGCGCGTGAACGCCTCCGCCAGGCCCGGCCGGTCCCGGTCGGTGTACACCGTGCGGGGCCCGGCCGCCACCCCCGCGTACCCGGCGTCGGCCAGCAGCGGACGCAGCCGCCGCCCGATCAGCGCGTCCCCGCCCGCCGCGGCCTGCAACGCCACCTGGTGCGCGATCACGGCGCGGGCGTGGGCGCTGTCGGGGTGCAGGAACGCCGACCCGTGGTCGCCCTCCACCACCGTCAGCGTCCCGCCGGGCCGCAGCACCCGCCGCAGCCCCGCCAGCGCGGCCCGCGGATCCGGCAGATGCTCCAGCACGAAGCAGACGAACACGTGGTCGAACTCGCCGTCGCCGAACGGCAGGTCGTACAGGTCGGCGCGGCACCACTGCACCCGCGCGCCGGGATGCTCGGCCGCGACCCGGGCGCGGGCCCGCGCCAGCGACGCCGCCGACACGTCCATCGCGGTCACCTGGGCGCCGGGGGAGCGGGCCACCAGGTGCACCGTCTGCGCGCCGACCCCGCAGCCGGCCTCCAGCACCCTGCTGCCCGCCGGGTAGGACGTCCCGCCGTGCAGCAGCTCGGCGAGCGCGTCGGCCTGGTCGCCGAGCCGCCGCGCCTCCCGGACCGAATATCCGTGCACATAGCCGGCCGGCTGCGCGCCGATCCCGGCCGTCGTCGTCGTTGTCTCCATGGGACCACCCTGGGGTCCACAATGGTCCGGTGCACAGGTCCAATGACGACGAAACCCACCGGGCCATAACTCGCGGGTCGGACTTCCTGCAGCTCGACCCCGCCGATGCCCCGCCCGGCGGCCTGGCCGACTGGCTCGCCCGGCGGCTCCGCGACGCCATCGCCGACGGCCGCCTGCCCGTCGGCGCCCGCCTCCCGCCGACCCGCACCCTCGCCGCCGACCTGCGCGTCTCCCGCGGCGTCGTCACCGACGCCTACCAGCGCCTCACCGACGAAGGCCACATCGCCGGACGCGGCCGCGCCGGCACCGTCGTCGTCGCCGCCCCCCTCACCCCGTTCACCGCCCCGCCCGCCACGCGGCCGCACCCCGCCGGCCCCTCCCTCGCCGCCCCGTTCCACGGCGCACCCGGCGCCGACGCCTTCGACGCCCTGCGCGCCGCACCCGCCCGCATCGACCTCACCCCCGGCGTCCCCGACCTGTCGGCCTTCCCCCGCGCCGCCTGGCAGCGCGCCGAACGCACCGTCCTGCGCGACCTGCCCGCCGCCGCCCTCGGCTACGGCGACCCCCGCGGCGCCCCCGCCCTGCGCACCGCCGTCGCCGACTGGCTCGCCCGCAACCGCGGCATCCGCGCCGACCCCGCCGCCATCGTCATCACCGCCGGCACCGCCCAGGCCCTCGGCCTGATCGCCCGCGTCCTCACCGCCGCCGGCACCCGCACCGTCGCCGTCGAGGACCCCGGCTCCCTCGGCGTCCGCCAGCACCTGCGCCACGGCGCCCTGGACACCCCGCCCGTCCCCGTCGACGCCGACGGCATCCGCGTCGACCACCTGCGCGCCACCGCCGCGCCCGCCGTCCTGCTCACCCCCGCCCACCAGTTCCCGACCGGCGCCGTCCTGTCCGGGCACCGCCGCCGCGACCTGATGGCCTGGGCCGCCGCCGGCGGACTGATCATCGAGGACGACTACGACGCCGAGCACCGCTACGACCGCCCGCCCGTCCCCGCCCTGCGCTCCCTGCTCACCGACCGCGTCTTCTACGCCGGCAGCGTCTCCAAACTCCTGGCCCCCGCCCTGCGCACCGGCTGGCTCCTGCCGCCCCCCGCCTTCCTGGACGCCGTCATCGCCGAGAAGCGCTTCGCCGACCTCGGCAACGCCGCCCTGCCCCAGCTCGTCCTCGCCGAACTGATGGCCTCCGGCGCCATGGAACGCGCCCTGCGGCCGCTGCGCACCCGGCACCGCCGCCGCCGCGACACCATGATCGACGCGATCCGCGCGCACCTGCCCGGCGCAGCCGTCCACGGCGCCGCCGCCGGCCTGCACCTCACCCTCACCCTGCACCCGAGCACCGACGACACCGCCCTGGCCGCGGCCGCCCTCCGCGAAGGAGTCAAAGCGCAGCCGCTGTCGTGGCACGCCCAGCGCCCCGGCCCGCCCGGCCTCGTCCTCGGCTACGCCGCCGCCACCGCCACCGACATCACCGACGGCATCGCCGCCCTCGGCCGCGCCCTCAAAACCCTCACCTGACAACCCCCCCGGGGGCCCTACGCCGCCCCCCCCGGGGCCCTACGCCGCCAGCAGCTCCGCCTCCCACAGATCCCGGTAAGCGCCCGGCACCGCCACCAGCTCCTCATGCCGGCCCCGCTGCACCACCCGCCCCCGATCCATCACCACCACCTCGTCCGCCGCACCCAGCGGCGCCAGCCGATGCGTCACCAGCAGCAGCGTCCCCCCGCCCGGCGCCTCCAGCAGATCCCGCGTCAACGCGTCCGCCGCCACCGGATCCAGCGCCTCCGCCGGCTCGTCCAGCACCAGCACCGGCGGATCGGCCAGCAGCGCCCGCGCCAGCAGCAGCCGCTGCCGCTGCCCGCCCGACAAGCCCCGCCCGCCCGCGCCCACCACCGTGTCCCACCCCTGCGGCAGCGCCTCCACCACCTCGGCGAACCGCGCCCGCGCCGCCGCCGCCGCGAGCTCGGCCTCACCCGCGCCCGGACGCGCCAGCAGCAGGTTCGCCCGCACCGTCCCGGCGAACACGTGCGCGTCCTGCGCCAGCCCCCGCACCGCCGCCCGCACATCCCCGGGCGCGTACCGGGCCACCGCCCGCCCGCCCAGCAGAACCGCCCCCGACACCGCCGGCACCTCACCCGACACCGCCGCCAGCAGCGTGCTCTTACCCGCCCCGCTCGCCCCCACCACCGCGACCCGCCGGCCCCGCCCCACCCGCAGGTCCACCCCGTCCAACGCCACACACCCGCCATAGCTGACCCGCACCCCCAGCAGCTCCACCTCCAGCGGACCCCGCGGCACCGCCACCGGACACGACACCGCCGGCTCCGCAGGAGCCGCCAGCACCGCACCCACCCGCCGCACCCCCGGCCACACCTCCCGCAACCGCTGCGCCGCCCCCGCCAGCGGCAGCACCGACTCCACCGCCACCAGCGCCGTCAACGCCAGCACCGCCGCACCCACCTCGTCCACACCCGCACCCAGCCCCGCCCACACCGCCGCGGCCACCACCGCGCCCTGCACCGCGAAACCCGCCCCGGCCACCAGCGCCGCCACCCGCGCCCCCGACCGCTCCGCGGCCTCCAGCCGCCCCGCCGCGTCCCCCGCCCGCGCCGCGAACCGGCCCGACGCACCGAACACCGCCAGATCCGCCGCCCCCTCCAGCACGTCCAGCGACGCCACCGCCAACGCCTCACGCCCCGCCGCGGCCCGCGCCGCCGCCCGGCCACCCGCCACCGCCGCCGCCACCGGCAGCGCCACACCCGCCACCAGCACACCGGCCGCCACCACCAGCCCCGCCTCCACCTCCACCGCCGCGCACACCGCCACCCCCGCACCCCCGCACACCACCGCCGCGAACGCCGGCAGCACGCACCGCAGCAGCAGATCCTGCACCGCGTCCACATCCGACACCATCCGCGTCAGCGCCTCACCGTCCCGCACCCCCGCACCCCCGCGCACCCGCCCACGCACCGCCGCGGGCGACGCCGCCAGCGCGTCGAACACCCGCCCCCGCAACTCCGCCAGCGCCCGCAGCGCCGCGTCATGACCCGCCAGCCGCTCCACATACCGCAGCGACCCCTTCGCCAGCGCGAACCCCCGCACCGCCACGATCGCCAGCGACAGCGCCGCCAGCTCCGGCCGCTGCGCCGCCCGCGCGATCAGCCACGCCGCCGCCGCGATCAGCCCCAGCCCGCACAGCTCCGCCGCCGCACCCGCCAAGCCCGCCGCCACCAGCCGCACCGCATGCGGCCGCACCGCACCCCACACACCCCGCGCCCCCTGCATGCCCCGCGTCCCGCCCGTCCCGGTCACGCCGCCTCCTCCTTCTTCTCCCGCGCAGCCTCGATCCGGCCACCCTCCAGCCGCACCACCCGGTCCACCAGCCCCAGCAGCGCCGGACGATGCGCCACCACCACCGCCGTCCGCCCCGCCAGCAACCGCCCCGCCGCCTCCACCAGCACCCGCTCACTCCCCAGATCCAGCCGCGCCGTCGGCTCGTCCAGCAGCATCACCGGCCCGCCCGACAGGAACGCCCGCGCCACCGCCAGCCGCTGCCGCTGCCCCGCCGACACCCCCGCACCGCCCTCACCCAGCACCGTCGCGAACCCCTCCGGCAGACCCTCCACGAAATCCGCGGCCGCCGCCCGCGCCGCCGCCCGCACCTGCGCGTCCCCCGCCCCCGGATCACCCAGCCGGATGTTGTCGGCCACCGACGCCGCGAACAGGTGCGGGCGCTGCGGCACCCACCCCAGCCGCGCCCGCCACGCCGCCGCGTCCAGCTCCGCCAGATCCACCCCGTCCACCAGCACCCGCCCCGACTCCGGAACCACCAGCCCCGCCAACACCAGCAGCAGCGTCGACTTGCCCGCACCCGACGGGCCCGTCACCGCCACCCGCTCACCCGCCGCCACCCGCAACGACACCCCGTCCAGCGCCGGCTCCGCCGACCCCGGATACCGCACCGTCACCTCCTCCAGCACGATCTCCGGCACCCCGCCCCCCGGAACCACCCGCCCCGGCGGCGGGGGAGCGGGCACCTCCAGCGCCCCGAACACCGCCTCCGCCGCGGCCACCCCCTCCGCACTCGCGTGGAAACGCTGACCCAACCCCCGCAACGGCGCATACACCTCTGGAGTCCACCGGGTTCGATGAAGTCCGGTTTACCTGGCGCCGGTCGGCGCTGGTGTGTTGATGGAACGGTAGTACGCGGTCTCGTACTCGACAGGTGGGACATCGCCGATGGCGGTGTGCAGCCGGCGGTGGTTGTACCAGCCGACCCATTCGACGATGGCGTACTCGACCTGGTCGCGGGTTCGCCAGGTGCGGCGGTGGATCAGCTCGGTCTTGAAGGTGGCGTTCAGCGACTCGGCCATCGCATTGTCATATGAATCGGCGACCGAGCCGACCGAGGCGGTCACGCCCAGGTCGGCCAGCCGGGTGGTGTAGCGGAAGCTGACGTATTGGCAGCCCCTGTCGGAATGATGGATCAGGGTGCCCGGTTGCACCGGCCGTTCGCGGCCGCGTTGCCACAGTGCCATCTCCAGTGCGTCCAGCGGCAGGTCGGTGCGCAGGTGGTCGGCCAGTTGCCAGCCCACGATGCGGCGGGAGAAGGCGTCCAGCACGAACGCCACGTACACCCACCCCTCCCAGGTGCGCACATACGTGATGTCGGCCAGCCACAACCGGTCCGGCCGGTCGGCGGTGAACTGCCGATTGACCAGGTCCGGCGGTCGCGGCGCAGACTCGTCAGGTGTGGTGGTGCGCCGCCGGTCGCGGCGGTGCACGCCCTGCAGGCCATGGGCGCGCATCAGCCGTTCCACCGTGCAGCGCGCCACCTGGACGCCTTGTCGGCGCAGTTGCCTGTGCACGCGGTAGGCACCGTAGGTGCCATAACTGGCCTGATGAACGGCCTCGATGTGCTCTGTCAGTACAGCATCGCGTTGGGCGCGGGCTGAGGGCGGGCGGCGTTTGCGGCCGTAGTAGGTGCCCGGGCACAGGTCCAGGACCCGGCAGACCGGCTCGACCCCGAAGCGGTCACGCAGGTGGTCGACCAGCATGACTACTTCGTCCGGGGCTGGCCGAGCTCGGCGGCGAAAAGCGCGCTGGCGGCCTTCAATATCTCGTTGGCCCGCTTGAGTTCGGTGTTCTCACGGCGCAGCCGCTTGAGCTCGTCACGCTCGGCGGTGGTCAGCTGCTCGGGGCGCTTTCCGGCGTCGGCCTGAGCTTGGCGGACCCAGGTGCGCAGGGCTTCGCGGTGAATGCCCAGATCGGCGGCGATCTGCGCGATCGGCCGATCGGACTCCAGCGCCAGCCGCACGGCCCGGTCCCGGAGCTCCTGGGGGTATTTGCGTGGTGCTGCCATCGCGGTGATTCTCCTCCTTGCCAGCCAAGATCACGCTGGCTTGAAGGACTTCATCGAACCCGGTGGACTCCACTCCGGCGTCAACACCAGCACCAGCAGCCCCGACGCCAGCACCATCCGCCCGTCCAGCAGACGCAACCCCACCGGCACCGCCACCAGCGCCACCGACAACGCACACACCAGCTCCAGCACCAGCGACGACAAGAACGCCACCCGCAGCGCCCGCACCGTCGCCCGCCGATGCTCACCCGCCAGCTCCCGCACCACCACCGACTGATGCCCCGTCCGGCCGAACGCCCGCAACGTCCCCAGCCCCGCCAGCACATCCCGGAAATGCCCGCCCAACCGCTGCAGCAGCCCCCACTGCCGGCCCGTCAACGCCGCCGTCCGCATCCCCACCAGCGCCCCGAACACCGGAACCAGCGGCAACGTCACCGCCACCACCAGCGCCGACGCCCAATCCACCGTGAACAACCGCACCAGCACCAGCGGCGGCACCACACACACCGCCAGCAACTGCGGCACATACCCGGTGAAGAACGGATCCACCGCGTCCAAACCCCGCGTCAGCAACGTCACCCGCGCCCCCGCATCACCCGCCGGAACACCCAGCAGACCCGCCCGCAGCCCCCGCTTCACCCGCGCCGCCGCCCGGCCCGCCACCACCGTCACCGCCCACGCCAGCACCGCCCGCACAGCCACCGCACCCGCGAGCCACGGCAGCGGACCCGCCTCCAGCCCCGCCACCGCCCGCACCAGCAACTCCGCCTGCACCACCAGCAGGACACCCTGCCCCGCCGCCAGCACACCCAGCACCGCCACCACCCGCCGGGGCAGCAACCCCAGCAGACGCCGCTCGACCGCCTTCACCGCCCGCCACCGCCTACAGGTACGACGGGGCCTCGACCCGCCCCCGGAACGTCCACCACACCAACGCCTGCGACCCCAGCAGGAACGGCAGCACCACCACCGTCCCCACCACCGTCAACGTCAGCCCGCCACCCGCGGCCACCACCTCCGACCACGGCACCTCCACACCCGCCACCACCGGCGCACCCGCCATCACCAGCGCCGACAACCCGTACCGCGACGGGAACCGCGCCGCCCGCGCCGCCGGCCCCGCCGGCAGCCGCCACCGCGCGAACCCCGCACCATGCCACGCGAACAGCGCCGCCAGCGGCAGCCCCAGCACACTCCCGGCGTTCAACCCGCCGCCCGCCACCACCGAACCCAGCACCGACCCCCACGCCAGCGCCAGCGCCCAACTGCCCGCCACGATCGCGCCGTCCCACAGCGACCGCCACGCCGCCGCGTCCACCCGCCCCCGCAGCCACAACCCCGTGTCCCGCACCACCCAGCCGATCAGCAGCACCACCACCAGCGGATACAACTCCTCCAGCAGCCGGTGCTCCAACCCCGGGAACGCACCCGCCACCAGCCCCGCCGCCGCCACCAGCCACACCTCGTTGCCCAGGAAGAACGGCGCGAACGACGCGATCACCAACCGCCGCTCCCGCTGATCCCGCCCCAGCCAGGGCAACAGCATCCCCACCCCGACATCCGCGCCGGCCAGCACCAGATACCCGCCGGCGAACACCGCCAGCAACAGCACCGCGAGAGAATCCATGATCAGGCTCCAGTCGAAACGTCGTACACCGGGACACCGCGCATCAGAACGCCGGGCTCGTCAGAACGTCGGACTCATCGCCGGGACCGGCGGCTCCGCCGGGGGAGCAGCCCCCAGCCCCGCCCCCTCCGGCCCCCGCCGCGCGAACCGCGCCAGCAGCCACGCGTTCACCCCGAACAGCACCGCGAACAGCACCGAGAACGCCGCGAACGACACCGCCACCGTCCCCGCACCCACCCCCGGCGACAACGCGTCCTCGGTCCTCAGCACCCCATACACCATCCACGGCTGCCGACCCACCTCACGGAACACCCACCCCGACACCATCGCCACATACGGCAGCGGCACCGACACGATCATCAGCACGTGGAACACCCGCCCCCGCACCAGCCACCGCCCGAACGGCAACTTCACCAAAGCCACCCCGGCCACCAGCACCATCAGCGACCACATCATCACCATCAGCGCCTCACCGACCGCAGCCGGCCCCGGCGCCATGTAGTCACCCGGCCCGAACCGCGCCGTGAAGTCCGCCACCGCCTCCGCCGCACGGTCCCCACCCGTCTTCGTCGGCTGCGTGTACTGGAACTGCATCCCCCCGAACACCACCACCGGCATCACCGACACGACCACCGTCAGCAACCCGATCCGCATCGACCGCCGGAAGAACTCCACCTCCGCCGTCCGCCGCAGCAGATGGAAACCACTCACCCCCGCCATGAAGAACCCCGCCGTCAGCAACCCCCCGAACAGCACATGGAAGAACGCCAGCACCGCCGTCGGATTCGCCAGCAGCGCCCCCGCATCGGTCAGCCGCGCCGTCCCGTCCACCATCTCGAACCCCACCGGACGCTGCAGCCACCCGTTCGCCACCAGCACGAAATACGCCGACAGGTACGCCGTCAGCGTCACCACCCAGATCAGCGCCAGATGCACCCACCGGTTCAACCGGTCCCACCCGAAGATCCACAACCCCAGGAACGTCGACTCCACGAAGAACGCGATGATCGTCTCCAGCGCCAGCGGCGCCCCGAACACGCTCCCCGACACCCGCGACAGACCCGACCAGTTCAATCCGAACTGGAACTCCATCACCAGCCCCGTAACGATCCCCACCGCATAGTTCACGACGTACAACTGGCCCCAGAACCGCACCATCCGCGCATGCACCGCACTGCCCGACACCGCCGCCCGCGTCTGCGTCAACGCCACCAGCGTCGCCAGACCCAGCGTCAGCGCCACGAACAGGAAATGCGTTCCCGCCGTCAACGCGAACTGCACCCGCGCCAGCATCAGCGCGTCCACACCCATCAGCGCACACTCCAAGGATCGCCCCGCAACGACCCCACGATCCTCGGCCCGCACCCACCACTGGCGAATCGGGCGCGAGCGTGCAACCGCCATGCGCCTTTGGCGTAGCCGCCCCGCCCCGCCTACATCTCCCGATGTACGCGCCCCCGCCGCGCCCCCACCCCCAGCACGAACGCCACCACCGCGTACGCACCCGCCGCCGCCCCCATCAGCACCCCCGCGTCCGCCCACCGCGACCCCAGCGCCCACCCCGCGTACACCAGCACCGCCACCGTCTCCGCACCGAACCCCGCCACCGACGTCACCGTCGCCCGCGCCCCGTCACCGATCCGCTCCTGCAACCGCGCGTCCGCCGCCGCCATCGCCCACCGGAACACCCCGAACGCCACCGCCACCAGCACGAACCCGCCCGCACGCCCACTCAACGCCCCCACCGCCAAGCACACCGCACCCACCACCAGCACCGGCGACAGCCACCGCACACCCCGCCCCGCCAACCAACCGCCCACCGCATCACCCACCGTCACCACCGCCACCAGCAACGGCACCGACGCCACCGCCACCCCCGTCGACCGCACCAGCAGCGGCACATACTCGTCCAGCGACGCCACCCCCTCCAGCACCACCACCAGAACCAGCGCCCACCGCACCCCCGGCTCCCGCCGCACCTGCACCCAGCCGTCCCGCACCACCGACCTCAGCGACGGCCCACCCCCACCCCCGCGCGGCCCCCTCACCTCCGGCAGGAACCACCCCGCCACAGCACACGCCACGCACACCACCGCACTCGCCACCCCCAGCGCCCGGTAACCACCCACCGCAAGCACCGGCGACGCCACCACCGACGCCGCCACCACCGCCAGCAGCGACACCGCCTCCGACCGCCCGATCACACGCGCGTACGCACCCGCCGCGCCGACCCGCTCCAACTCCTCGTACACCAGCGCCTGCATCGTCCCCGAACGCAGCGCCGACCCCGCACCCCACAGCACGAAACCCACCGCGAACACCGGATACGACGGAAAGAACGCCCACAACACGAAACCCGCACCAGCCGGCAGGGGAGCGACCACCAGCAGCAACCGGCGCGAGAACACATCCGCCCACAAACCGGACGGCAACTCCAAGACGAACGCCGTGGCCGACCACAGCACGAACAGCGACGAGATCTCAGCGGGGGACAACCCGGCATCGGCGAACAGCAGCGCGTACACCGGGTACAGAAGAACGAAATCCTCGAGGAACGCGTAGGCGTACAGCCTCCGCGCGAGCCCCGCCTCAGGTGAAGATCAATGTCGTCGGCGCATACCCGCACCCTAACCGCCGCACCGCCGTCCGCGCACCCCGGTATCGAGACTTGAGCAGCAACCGACCGGCCAAGCGGAGTGACCGCGGTGTCGGTCCATTCCCGCAGGGTCAGGCCGAGCCCGGTGAGGGTGCTGTCGGCGGGGAAGGCGGCAACCGCGGTCGGGGGTGCTCGTTCACCGGTCCGGCTCCTCGGGGCGGAACCGGGGCAGCGCCTGAGGTCAGGACGTGGGGCGGGTGGCGCGGCGCCAGGTGCCCTCGGTGAGCAGCCAGACGACAGTGGAGCCTTCATGGTCGGCGACGCCGAGCGGTAGCGGCAGGGCGCCGGCCACGTACAGTCCCTATCCAGGCCCACCCACATCAGAACGGTGGACGGCGGTAACTCCGCTCAGCCCGGCTCACTATCGCCGTCGGCCGGTTGCTGCTCAAGCCCCGTATCCAGGGCGGGGGAGAGGCCCGGAAGAGGCGACCCGGTCAGGCGGCAGGGTCGCGGCCGAACAGCGCCAGCAGCCGCGCCTGGGGACCGGCATCGCCGGGGACGGCGACCTCGGCGCCCAGCATGCCCGCCTCACGGCCACCAGGCGCCATCGCCTTCGCCGTCTCCAGCGCCGCCTCCGCCAGATCCGCCGGGAGCACCACCGTCTGCCCGGTCGCGCGCGCCAGATCCCAGGTGTGCACCAGCAGTTCCAGCGGATACTGCTCCACCCACTCGCGCACCGTCATCTCGATGCCCATCGCCAGCTCAACCCGCCGATCCAGCGCCGCGGGCGTCAGCTCCGCCGTCATCCGGGCACGGACATCCCGCCAGGACGCCAGCGGGTCCGTGCCGGCGACCTCCCGCCAGTCCGGATCGTCCTGGGGGAGCGGCCGCCCGGCCGCCCGCATCTCGATCACCAGCAGCCCGGCGGTGACATGCCCCGCCACGTCGACGGCCGCCCACCCCTCGCACGGCGACGGCGACAGCCACCGGTCCGGCGGCACCGCCGCCATCACCGCCTCGAACGCGTCCAGCGCACGGACGAACCCCTCAGGGACCACGCCACCATCACCTCGTCGGGCCGGAAAACCGTCATGCGGACCCCGCCAATCTAACGATCACCCCGGCGCGCGTCGCACCTTTTCCGTGGTGATCGTCTGCCGATCTCCCAGATGCCCCGCACGCTGCTCCCTTTCTCTAAAGAAATGCGTCAGGGCCCGCCCTGGTGGAATCGCGACGCGATGTCAAGGGCAATGAGCAGCAAGGGGGAGTGGCGGTGTCAGCGGCATGCTCGCGGGAAGCTCGGCGGCCGTAGCCAGCATGGCGTCGGCCGGGGGAGTTCGGGGACGAGTTCCCTAGGGCACGCGCCGACCGACCAGCGGCCGGCGGAGCCGGTGCGGAACGGCGCCACGGTATGTCCCTTGGCCGCGTAGGGCTTCACCCGGACTTCGCGAATCCGGTTTGACGCGACGGGTGCGGAGTTGGCGTCCCCGAAGCCGTGAAGTTCTGCACTGCACGATTCGGGCGGGACGACGCCCAGGCCGGCCTGAGACCCGACACCGCCGCGCTGCCAGAGCTGCCCCACGTGGAGCGCTGCGCGTACGCCGGGCCGTGTCGGATGCGCGGGTCGATCGGGCGGAGGAGGGGCAAAACCGGCTTACTTAACATAATGTGCATTATCGACCAGCGATCAGGCCAGGTGGAAAGGGGCGATCGGGACGCGATGCGCGAGCTCTTTCGTCGCGCGTGTGCGGGTTCCGTGCGCGCCGTTGACGCTGCGCCGCGCCGGCCGTGCCGGGCGAGAGCTCAGCCCGCCGGGTCGAGCGTGATCCAGAAACGGTCCTGGCCG
This sequence comes from Actinomadura sp. NAK00032, assembly GCF_013364275.1. Classification (NCBI taxonomy): domain Bacteria; kingdom Bacillati; phylum Actinomycetota; class Actinomycetes; order Streptosporangiales; family Thermomonosporaceae; genus Actinomadura; species Actinomadura sp. NAK00032. Next base: position 4,703,964 of record NZ_CP054932.1, read on the forward strand.
TGGTCCCGGCCGTCGTGCGCACCGCCGTTGGCGATGATCACCCGGCGTGACGGCTCGTTGTCGGGCGCGCACGTCAGCAGGACGCGCTCCAGGCCGAGCCGGCGGCATTCCACCAGTCCGGCGGCGAGCATCCGCGTGGCGTGCCCGCGGCGCCGCCATGGCGCGACGACGTGGTAGCCGATATGGCCGCCGTCCTCGGCGAGCTCCGGTGTCAGGCGGTGCCGGACGATCAGCGTCCCCAGATACTGCTCGCCCGCCACGTACCAGAACGTCGTGCACGGCACACCCCATCGCTGCTGGACGCCGCGGCGCCGCGCGACGAACGCGCCGAAATCGCGGTACGCCTCGTCCAGCCAGTCCATCGGGTCGCCCGTCGCCTGGTGGTCGGCCCACTCCCCGGCTAGGAACGAACTCCGCACCGCCGTGGTGGGTGCGATCAGGCGCGGGGCCGCGCCGGGGAGGCTCATACGTCCAGTGTCTCCGACCGGGCGGTGTGCCCGGATCCGGGAACCGGGGCGGCGGCGCGGGAGTCTCAGCCCCGTCCCCCGATCCGCAACGACGAAAGGTGATCGTGAGCGAGCACCTCGACCAGGTCTTCGGCCGGCTCGTCAACCGCAGCTGGGAGCGGTTCTCCGAACAGCTCCACACCCGCGAGATCGACGATCTGCTCGTCGGCGCCGTCATCACCGCGGCGGTCGCCCAGGGCAACGCCCTCATCGACCTCAACTCCGACGGCAACCACCACTACCTGCGGTTCCAGCACCGGGAGCGCAAGCACCGGCTGATGTTCCAGCTGACGCACCTGGCCGGCAGCGTCACGGCCGCCAAGACGCTGGGCCAGCACGCCTCCGTGACGATGGCCTACGGCGAGTACGTCCAGGACGCTCGGACGGTTTGGCAGGCGCTGAAGTCGGAGGTCAAGAGCGGCTTCCTCGACGTGGGCGAACCCGGCGTGCTGACCGTCGACGCCGACCTCGGCACCGGATACGTGTACGTCCAGGTCCCCCTGCTGCTGGACCTGGACCAGTACTTCGCCGACCAGTACACGGTGAAGTACCCGGTGCTGCAGGAGCACATCGCCGCCGTCGCCCAGGCCTGTGCGAAGTACCTGCACGGCCGCATCGCCGCCTGAACCGGAGAACCGCCCATGCTTTCGATGATCAACAAGTTCAAGAACAACGCCGAGGCGCGCGAGAGCAAGGACGAGGCGCTCATCGGTGAGATGGTGTTCACGATGGCGCACCTGGGGTGCCCCGTCATCGGGATCAAGTCCGGCGGCGACCTGCAGTACGTGCGGTTCAAGCCGGTCGGCGACCCCGTCCTGTACAGCTTCACGATCGTGCTGGACCGCAAGACCGGTGACGGCGTGCTGCAGCAGGCGGTGCTCGGCAGCAAGGCGACGCTGACGTTCGTGGCCGAGGTGAAGAACCACATCGCCGACCCCGACGACCTGGTGGCGATGTTCCGCACCGACATGGCGAACATGCTGCGCAGCCCGTGGTTCGGCGACATCAAGCTGGACCACCAGCTCAACTCGATCACCGCGACGAAGAAGCAGCTGATCGACATCGACGACTACGCGGACGCCGACGGCGCCGACCGCGACCGGCTCCGGCAGCTGCTGCAGGGCACGATGCAGGAGCTGCGGGAGAAGGCGGCCCCGTACAAGAAGTGATGGTGGGCGGGGGCGGCGCGGGTCGCCGCCCCTCCCCTCCGCGGCCGCCGCGCCGCTCCCCTGTGGTTGGTGTGGTTGACCGGACAGAAGCTGGATTCTGTCCGGTTTGCGTAGTTTGTCGTACTTAATCCGTTTTGCTGTGCGCGGTGAGGTCCGCGAAGCGCAGCGCGTTGCGGACGGCGGCCCCGCCCGGATCGTTGTTGAAGTAGACGTAGGCGTCACCGTCGCCCGCGAGTTCGTCCGCCCAGCCCCGCAGCGTCTCGTCGTCGTAGTGCGGCCAGGGCTCGGCGGGGCCTTCGTGCATGCGCAGGTAGAGCCAGCCGGTGGTCCGCCACAGCGGCGTCTGGGGGCGGCCGAGGCGGTCGGTCCAGCACAGGGCGGCGCCATGGTGTTCCAGGACGCGGCGGGTCTCGTCCGTCCACCATGAGGGGTGGCGCGGCTCGACGGCGACGCGCACGTCCGCCGGGAACCGCCGCAGGCAGGCGGCGAGGCGGTCCGGGTCGGCGCGCAGGGTGGGCGGGAGCTGCAGCAGGACCGGTCCGAGCTTGGGGCCGAGCCCGGCGGCGGCGCCCATGAGCCGTGCGACGGGTTCGGCAGGGTCGGTGAGGCGCTTCATGTGGGTGAGGTAGCGGCTGGCCTTCAGCGCCATGACGAAACCGGGCGGGGTGCTCCCCCGCCACTGCTCGAACGTCTCACGCCCCGGCAGCCGGTAGAAGGCGTTGTTGTTCTCCACCGTGGCGAAGACGTCCCCGTAGTGCCGCAGCCAGCGCCGCTGCGGGAGGCCGGGCGGGTACAGGACGCCGCGCCAGTCGGCGTACTGCCAGCCCGATGTGCCGATGAGCATCGGCCCCTCCCCCGTCGTCCGGCGGTGCCTTCGGCGGTGGTCATACCCGCCGGTGGGGTTCCAGGGCGCGGATGTAGTCGACGAGGCGGACGCCGATCTCGAACGGGGCGTCGGGGGCGTCGAGGTCGAGGGCGGGCCAGGTCTCGGAGACGCGGCGCCAGGTGCCGCGCCCGAGGAACGGGCCGGTGGCGGGGTCGGCGCCGAGGTCGGCGCGCCAGCGCGGCTCGGTGGTGCGCAGGCGAGTGAGGGCGGCGTCGTTGGCGGATTCGTCGCGGTGCTCGGCGTGGAAGCCGATCTCGACGGCGTGGGTGCGGGCGCCGGGGGCCAGTTCGGCGGGGATGACCTGGGCCTCGTAGTGCTCGCGCTGGGGTTCGGGGTCGCCGAACCAGGCCTTGACGCCGTTGTGGCGCACCTGGACGTGGGGGCGTCCGAGGCCGGGCGGGGTCGCCGCCCGGACGATCTCGCCGACCTGGTCGAACAGTGCGCGGTCCGTCACGGTGCCGATGGTACGGGGGTTGGTGTCGGTGGCGGGCGGTAGCGTCCGTCGGGTGCGTCCTTCCGATGTTCAGCGACTGACGGTGGCCGAGTGCGTGGACCGGTACGGGGAGATGGTGCGGGCGAAGACCTCGACGGGTGCGCTGGCGCCGGCGTCGGCGGAGGTGTACGCGCGGGACGTGGTGACGTTCGCGGCGTTGGCGGGTGCGGAGCGGGTGCTGGACGATCTGACCGGTGAGGACGTCGATGAGGTGCTGCTTCGGTTCGCGCGCAAGCCGGATGAGCGGCGCCGGGTGCGGGCGGTGGAGCCGGGGGGCGGTCCGGTGCAGAGCGCGGCGTCGCAGGCGCGGTTCCGGCGTTCGGTGTCGGCGTTCTTCCGGTACGCGGTGGTGGCGGGGTGGGTGCAGCTGAACCCGATGGACGCGGTGACGGTGCGGCCGAAGCACCGGGGCGGGCTGCGGGCGGAGCGGCGGGCGCTGACGGTGGAGCAGGCGGAGGGGCTGCTGGGGGCGGCGCGCGAGCTGGCGGAGGGGCCGGTGCCGGCGCCGCGGCGGCGGGCGGATCAGCGGACGGAGCTGCGGGACGGGCTGATCGTGCTGCTGCTGGCGGCGGTGGGGCCGCGGGTGTCGGAGCTGACGGCGGCGAACTCGGAGGATTTCTTCGTCAACGGGGGGACGCGGTACTGGCGGATCTTCGGTAAGGGCGGGCGGACGCGGGATGTGCCGCTCCCCCGTCCGGTGGTGGAGGTGCTGGACGCGTATCTGGCGGACGGGCGGCGGCTGCTGGATCGGGGGCGGGAGCCGAAGGCGCTGCTGCTGTCGTGGCGGGGGCGGCGGTTGGCGCGGGGTGATGTGCAGGGGGTGATCGACCGGGTGCTGGAGCGGGTGGAGCCGGTGCGGCGGCGGAGTGTGACGCCGCATGGGCTTCGGCATACGACGGCGACGCATCTGCTGGCGGCGGCGACGGACATGGACGCGGTGCGGCGGGTGCTGGGGCACGCGGACCTGTCGACGCTGGGCCGGTACCGGGACGAGTTGCCGGGTGAGCTGGAGGCGGCGATGCGGGTGCATCCGCTGCTGGGCCCGGTGGACGGCCGCCGCGGCGGCTGAGGCGCGATTGCCGGTGCGCTGCGGCGATCGGCGAGTACGCGGGGGTCGCGTCACTGCTGTGGCGTGAGTGCTCGTGGCGGTGGCCGTCCGCTGGCCCGTCCGCTGGCCCGTCCGCTGGCCCGTCCGCTGGCCTGGGCGGGCGGGCGGCGGGGCGCGAGCCGGCCGGGGGTGGTCAGGTGGTGGGGAGGGTGCGGGCGAGGGTGTAGGCCTCGGTGAGGTCGGTGCCGCGGTAGTCGAGGGCGGCGATGTCGGCGAGGTGGTGGTCGGCGTTGACGGCGACGGTGTTGGTGAGGTGGCGGAACAGGGGTGCGTCGGACATGGAGTCGCCGTAGGCGGTGCATTGGGCGAGGGTGAGTCCGTGGCGGGTGCGGAGTCGTTCGGTGATGCGGACCTTGTCGGTGGGGGTGAGGATGCCGGCGGGGTCGAGGGTTCCGGTGAAGGGCATGGGCGGGAAGCGGGAGGCGATGACGTCGTCGAAGCCGAGGTCGAGGAGGCGGTGGGCGAAGAAGTCGGGTGACATGGTGATGACGGCGGAGTGCTCGCCGCGGGCGCGGATGTCGGCGCAGACGTCGGCGATGCCGGTGAGCCAGGTGGCGGCGGTGTAGGCGGTGGCGACGATGCCGGGGGTGAGGTGGCGCCAGAGCCGGTGGATCTCGGTGGAGAAGCCGCGTGTGTCGAGGGTGCCGGCGGCGAAGCGCGCCTCGAGTTCGTGGAGTTCGGGGAGGGTGCCGAGGTGGCGGGCGATCTCCAGGTTGGCGGTGGTGCCGGTCAGGAGGGTGCCGTCCATGTCGAAGATGTGCAGGTGTCCCACGGTAGGTGGAGTGTGCCGGAGTGGTGCGGTGGGGCGCGAGTGGTTTTCAGTCGTCGTCGGAGGGCCAGATGGCGTAGGAGATGAGGACGGCGGCCCAGATGCCGAGGGGTGCGGCGGGCCAGAAGAAGGTCCACTCCCCCTCGCGGAGGGCGTTGACGGCCCAGATCGCGGTCATGATGGCGGCGCCGCCGGCCCAGTAGCGCCATTCGGCGGCCCAGGCGCGTTTGTCGGCTTGGTCCTTGGCGGCGCGGTCGGCGTCGTGGGCTCGGGTGGTGGCGGCCTGGGAGGGGGGTAGGTCGGCGGTGAGGCGGTGGAGGTCGCCGCGGGTGGTGGCGGTGAGGGCGCGCTGGAGGCGGTGGTGGTGTTCGGTGGGGTCGAGGGCGCCTTCGGTGAGGGCGTCGGCGAGGCGTTGGGCGGTGGTGTCGCGGTCGTGGTCGGAGGCGCGGACGTGGTGGTCGGCGGCCGGGTGTTCGGTTCGGTGTTCCATGGCGGGCTCCCCCAGGTGGTGTGGTTCCAGGGTGGCGGGCTGAGGGGGTGCGGGTCGTCCTCCGGTATGAGGAATGGGCGGTACATCGTTCGCAGGACGCGGGGTGGGACCCCTGCCGGAAGTCGGGGGTGGTGGTGGCCGTTCGCGGGATCCGCCGGGGGGTGATCGTTTTCTAGCGTCGTGGGCATGGACGGAATTCTTGGTGTGGTGGACACGGCCGTGACGTCGCCGTGGTTCTACCTGGTGCTGTTCGCGGTCGCGATGATCGACGGGTTCTTCCCGGTGGTGCCGAGCGAGAGCCTGGTGATCACGGCGGGGGTGTACGCGGCGTCGGGGAGTCCGGAGCCGGTGGCGGTGGTGGCGCTGGCGGCGCTGGGCGCGTTCCTGGGCGATCACGTGTCGTATCTGGTGGGGCGCCGGGCGGGCGGGCGGCTGGTGCGGGGGCTGCGGCCGGGGACGCGGCGGCATGCGGCGTTCGCGTGGGCGCGGCGGACGATGGCCGAGCGGGGCGGGTTGATCCTGGTGGTGGCGCGGTATGTGCCGGGCGGCCGGACGGCGGTGACGCTGACGATGGGTGCGGTGGGGTACCGGCTGCGGTGGTTCTCGGGGTTCGCGGCGGTGGCCGCGGTGTCGTGGGCGCTGTACGGGACGGTGCTGGGGTATGTCGGCGGGAAGGCGTTCGAGGACGACCCGATCAAGGGTGTGGCGGTGGGGCTGGGGCTCGCGCTGTCGGTGACGGGTGTGGTGGAGGGGGTGCGTTTCGTGCGGGGGCGCCGGCGTGGGCGGGCGGAGGCCGGGGAGGCCGCGGGGACTGCGGAGGCGCCGGTGGAGGCGTCGGGTGCGGCGCCCGGGCGGTGATGCTGGGCGATCGGGCCGATCCGCGGGGTGATCGGGGAAAGTGACCGGCTTGGCACGATCGTGGCCGTAGGGTGAACTCCGGCGGTCCGTTCGGTGTCTCAAGGGTGTCGGGCGATGGGCTGCCCGTGAGCGTGAGGGAGAGTATGGGAGCGCCGGATTTCAGCGCCGATCTGTACCGGGAGATCACCGAGTTCGCGCAGGGCACGCCGTCCTGGGTGCATGAGGTGGCGGATGTCGGGACGGATGCGGGGCTGTTGTTGTTCGCCGTGCTGTTCGTGGCGGGCTGGTGGCGGGCCCGGGGCCTGGACGCGCGGGCGATGGGGCTGGCGCTGGCGGCGCCGTTCGCGGTGGTGTCGGCGTATCTGGTGAGCGAGGTGTCGAAGAGCTTCATCGAGGAGGAGCGGCCGTGCCGGGCGGTGGCGGGCGCGGTGCACATCGCGGCGTGTCCGGCGCCGGGCGACTGGTCGTTCCCGAGTAATCACGCGACGATCGCGGCGGCGTCGGCGGCGGCGATCGTGGTGGCGTGGCGGGCGATGGCGCCGCTGGTGCTGCCGCTGGCGGCGCTGATGGCGTTCTCGCGGGTGTTCGTGGGTGTGCACTATCCGCATGATGTGGCGGCGGGGTTCCTGGTGGGGGTCGTGGTGGCTCCGCTGGTGGCGCTGGTGCTGGTGCGGGCGCTGCGGCCGCTGGTGGACGGGCTGCGGGGCGTGCCGGTGGGTGCGGTGCTGCTGGGTGCGCGTCCGGTGGGTGCGGGTGCCGCGGATCCGCCCGGGCCGGGTGGGCCGGGGTGGCCGGAGCCGCAGGCCGGTCGGGGCGCGGTGGCCGGTGCGGCGTCGGTGGACGAGGCGTCGGTGACGATGCCGGACGTGATGGGCGGTGTGACGCGCCGCGGTCCTCTGGGCTAGCCGGGCGTGCGAAGACGGACGTGCGAAGACGGGCCGTTCCGGGTGGTGCTGCCACCGGGAGCGGCCCGTTTGGTGTTCGGGGGGTCAGTGGGCGGTGTCGTCGCCGACGAGGCCGGCTTCGTAGGCGATGACGGCGGCCTGGACGCGGTTGCGGACGTCCAGGCGGGTGAGGATGGCGCTGACGTAGGCCTTGACGGTGCCTTCGACGAGGTGGAGGCGGTTGGCGATCTCGGCGTTGGACAGGCCGGCGCCGAGCAGGGCGAGGACGTCGTGTTCGCGGGGGGTGAGGGCGGTGATGCGGCGGCGGGCGCGGGCGCCGCCGGCGAGGCGGCCGCCGCCGATCTCGGTGATGACGCGGTGGGCGACCTTCGGGGACAGGTAGGCGGCGCCGTCGGCGACGGCGCGGACGCCGGCGATGAGTTCGCGGGGGTCGCCGGATTTGAGGAGGAAGCCGCTGGCGCCGCCGGACAGGGCGCGGGCGATGTAGTCGTCCTCGCCGAAGGTGGTGAGGATGATGACGCCGGTGGCGGGGGCGGTGCGGCGCAGTTCGGCGGCGGCGGCGAGGCCGTCCAGGCGGGGCATGCGGATGTCGAGGAGGGCGACGTCGGGTCGGTGGCGGAGGGTGAGTTCGACGGCTTCGTGGCCGTCGGCGGCCTCGGCGACGACGTCGATGCCGGGGTCGGCGGTGAGGATGGCGCGGACGCCGGCGCGGATCATCATTTCGTCGTCGGCGAGGAGGGCCCGGATCACTCGTGCTCCTGGTCGGGGTTGTCGCGGTCGTTGCGGTCGGGGTCGAGGCTGTCGGTGGCGTAGCTGTTCTTGCTGGTGAGGTGTCCGCCGGTGAAGCAGAGGCGGTAGACGCGGGCGGCGCCGAGGAGGTTGGCGTCGGGGCGGTAGTAGCGGCATTCGGCGCCGCGGGGTTCGGGGACGGCGGCGTGGACGGCGCCGGCGTCGAGGGTCTGCTTTCGCGGGAGGGTCTGTTCGACCTGGTGCTGGGGTGTGCCGACGCGGAGGGCGGCGTAGTCGGCGGGTGGGAGGACGGAGTTGAGGGTGACGTAGATGTAGTAGCCGGCCATGACGGCGCCGAGGGCGGCCATGAGGGCGATGGGGACGGTGATGGCGGTGATGAGGCCGCGGCGGACCTGGAGGCGTTCGCGGGCGAGGTGGAGGGCGGATTCGGAGGGCCACTCCCCCGGTGGGACGGGCGGCGCGTCGGGGGGTGCGTCGGGTGCGGGGGGCGGGGTGTCGGGGAGGCGGGCGGTGAGGGTGAAGCCGCCGGCGGGGTCGGGGGCGGCGTCGAGGGTGCCGCCGAGGAGGCGGACGCGTTCGGTGAGGCCGGTGAGGCCGCGTCCGCCGGCGGGGAGGAGGGGTGTGCGGGCGGGCGGGGGGTCGTTGGCGACGGTGATGTGGAGGGCGTCGTTGGGGTGGGTGAGGGTGACGGTGATCGGGGCGCCGGGGGCGTGTTTGGCGGCGTTGGTGATGGCCTCTTGGACGATGCGGTGGGCGGTGAGGGCGGCCATGGGGGCGAGTCCGTGCAGGGTGGCGGCGCCGGTGAGGTGGACGGGGATGCCGGAGGCGCGGGCGCGGTCGACGAGGTCGGGGATGGTTTCGCGGGCGGGGCTGACGGGTGCGGCCGGGCCCTGGCCTGCGTCGGGTGCGGGGCCGGTGTCGTCGCGGAGGACGCCGATGATCTCGCGGAGGCGGTCGGTGGCGTCGGCGGCGCCGGTGCGGAGTTCGGCGGCGGCGTCGCGGTGGCGGTCGTGGAGTCCGGGGGCGACCTGGAGGGCGCCGGCGCGGACGGCGATGAGGGCGAGTTCGTGGCCGAGGGAGTCGTGCATGTCCTGGGCGATGCGGGCGCGTTCGCGGAGGCGTTCGCGTTCGGCGATGATGCGCTGCTGGTGTTCGAGGCGTTCGGCGCGTTCCCAGCCGGCGTGCAGGAGTTCCTGGTGCTGGCGCCAGTAGCGGCCGATGAGCCAGGGCAGGACGCCGAGCAGGACGAGCCAGACGGTGGAGGGGAACCAGACGGCGACGTCGAGGCCGCGGGCGGTGGCCAGGGCGGTGCCGCCGATGAACACGGCGGTGAAGCCCCACAGCAGGGGCTGGGGGCGGGAGGTGCGCAGGCCGGCGAGGTAGGCCAGGACGGGCATGGCGAACACGAAGTTGCCGTGGACGAGGTTGAGGGTGATGGCGATGAGGAGTGCGGTGGCGGGCCGGGCGCGGCAGACGGCGACGGCGGCGGCGAGGGCGGCGAGTCCGGCTCCGCGCAGCCACCAGGAGGCAAGGTGGGGCTCGAGCGGGGAGACCATGTCGACGGCGATGGGGAAGGCCAGCGCGCCGTAGAGGAGGGTGTCCTTGATCCGGGCGGCGCGGGTGGGGCGGCGGACCGCGGCGCGCAGCGCGGCGGGGCGGGCGGCGTCGGCGGCCGTGCGCAGTGCCCGGGCGGCGGCGCCGGCGGCGGCCCGGGCGTGGGCGCGGGCGGCGCCGCCGGGTTCCCGGGTGGCTGCGGAGTGGTTCACGGGTCCACGCTACTGGCCGGTGACGTGCGGGGTTACCGTCGAAAGTCAGGGGTGGGGCGGTGAAGATCGCGGGAGGGCGGCGGGAGGGGGGCGGGCTGAACTACGGTTGGCGGGTGGCCCGGCCGGGGGGCGGTGGCGGCCGGGTGGAGAGCATGGAGGAGATCGCGTGATCCGGGTGATGCTGGCTGACGACCAGACGCTGGTGCGGGCGGGGTTCCGGTCGATCCTGGAGGGCGAGGACGACATCGAGATCGTCGCCGAGGCCGGGGACGGGGCGCAGGCGGTGGCGCGGGCGGTCGAGGTGCGCCCGGACGTGGTGCTGATGGACATCCGGATGCCGGTGCTGGACGGGCTGGAGGCGACGCGGCGGATCATCGCCGATCCGCGGCTGGGCGGCGTCCGGGTGGTGATCTTGACGACGTTCGATCTGGACGACTACGTGTACGAGGCGATCAAGGCGGGGGCGAGCGGGTTCCTGGTGAAGGACACCGAGCCGCCGGAGCTGATCCACGGGGTGCGGGTGGTGGCACGGGGGGACGCGCTGCTGGCGCCGACGGTGACGCGGCGGCTGATCTCGGAGTTCGCGTCGCGGATCACCGCTCCGCCGCCGGCGGCGGAGCTGGGCGCGCTGACCGAGCGGGAGCGGGAGGTGCTGGAGCTGGTGGCGGCGGGCCTGTCGAACGAGGAGATCGCGGGGCGGCTGGTGCTGTCGCCGGCGACGGCGAAGACGCATGTGAGCCGGATCCTGGCCAAGCTCGGGGCGCGGGACCGGGCGCAGCTGGTGGTGCTGGCGTATGAGAAGGGTGTGATCCGGCCGGGATGGCTCGGCTGAGCGGGGGCCGGCGCGGGCCGGGGTGCAACCGGCCGGCGGGGGCCGGTGTTGACGGGATGTGACGGTTACGGACGAAGCGCTCCCCCGCCCTCCGGGCGGCGCCCGCGATCGCGGCGGGCCCGGGGCCGGTGCCGGGTCCGGTGATGACGCGGGCGCGGCGGTCGCGGCGGAGCTGGCGCGGGACCTGGACGCCGGGTTCGCGGCGCTGTACGAGGCGTACCGGGGTGCGGTGTTCTCGACGGCGCTGCGGCTGTGCGGGCGGTGGGCCGAGGCCGAGGACCTGTCGGCGGAGGCGTTCCTGCGGGCCTACCGGGCGCTGGCGGGGTACGAGGCGGACCGGATCGAGGGGCTGCGGCCGCGGGCGTGGCTGCTGGCGATCCTGACGAACGTGTGGCGCAACAGCCTGCGGTCGGCGGCGCGGCGTCCGGTGGCGGCGCCGATGGAGGACGCGCCGGACCCGCCCGATCCGGGTGAGGGGGTGGAGGACGCCGCGGCGCGCCGGGAGACGGGCCGGGAGCTGGCGGCGCTGCTGGCCGAGCTGCCGGAGGCGCAGCGGGCGGCGGTGGTGCTGCGGCATGTGACGGGTCTTCCCGTCGCCGAGGTGGCGGCGGTGCTGGAGTTGCCGGAGGGCACCGTGAAGTCGCATGTGTCGCGGGGGCTGGCGCGGCTGCGGAGGCTGCGCGGCGTCCCGGACGGGCGTGAGGGGCCGCGTGAGCGGCGGGAAGGAGGCCGGTGATGACCGGTGCCGATGCCTTCGGCGGGGCGGATCCGGTGGATCCGGCGGTGGATCCGATGGTGGACGCGGTGGTCGGTGAGCTGGCGGGGCTGGCCGCGGACGCGCCGGCGGGGCTGCTGGAGCGGATCGCGGCGCGGCGGGTGCGGGTTCCCGGGCCGGTGCAGGACGGGCCGCTGGCGGGGCTGCAGGTGGCCTTCACCGACCGGGGCGTCGCCTACGTGCGGGCGGGGATGGGCGAGCGGGAGTTCGCCGAGGCGTTCCGGGACCGGTTCGCGCGGCCGCTGCTGCCGGCGGAGCGTCCTCCGGCGGGGCTGGTGCCGGCGCTGCGGTCGGGGCGGCTGGGCGGGCTGCGGCTGGACCTGCGGGGGCTGAGCGAGTTCGAGGCGGCGGTGCTCGAGGCGGCGGCGGCGATCCCGCGCGGGCAGACGCGCCCGTACGCGTGGGTGGCGCGGCGGGCGGGGCGGCCGCGGGCGGTGCGGGCGGTGGGTTCGGCGCTGGGCCGCAATCCGGTGCCGCTGCTGATCCCGTGCCATCGGGTGACGCGGTCGGACGGGTCGCTGGGCGAGTACGTGTTCGGTGCGGGGGCCAAGGAGCGGCTGCTGCGGGCCGAGGACGTGGACGTCGAGGAGGCGGCGGAGCTGGCGCGGCGGGGGGTGCGGCTGGTGGGGTCGGACACGACGGGGATCGTGTGCTATCCGACGTGCGCGGACGCGCGGCGGATCGCGCCGGGGCACCGGCGCGGGTTCGCGGGCCTGGCGGCGGCGGAGGCGGCCGGGTACCGGCCGTGCCTGCACTGCCGCCCCGCCTGACCCTTCGCGGCGCCGCCGCCGGGGCCGGGCTGGGGCGGGTCTGGGGGCGGGGCATAGTTCGGCGCAGGCCGGGAATGGGGCCGTCCACCTGCGGGGACGAGCCCGCGGGCGGACCGCCGAGGAGAGGGAGACCGCCATGCGCGTCGTCGTGACCGGCGCGACCGGCAACATCGGGACCAGCACGCTGCGCGAGCTCGCCGAGGATCCCGCCGTGACCGCCGTGACAGGGCTGGCGCGGCGCGCGCCGGGGCCGGACGCGGCGCGGGAGACCGACCCGGCCGGCAGCGGGAAGATCGAGTGGGCGCGGGCCGACGTCACCGACAGCGACCTGGTGCCGCTGCTGCGGGGCGCGGACGTGGTGGTGCACCTGGCGTGGCTGTTCCAGCCGACCCACCGGCCCGCGGTGACGTGGGACGCCAACGTGGTCGGCAGCGGCCGGGTGTTCGACGCGGTCGCCGAGGCCGGGGTGCCGGCGCTGGTGCACTCCTCGTCGGTCGGCGCGTACTCCCCCGGGCCCAAGGACCGCCCGGTGGATGAGTCGTGGCCGACGCACGGGTGGCCGGGCGCCGCCTACTCGCGGGAGAAGGCCTATGTGGAGCGGCTGCTGGACGCGTTCGAGGCCGCCAACCCGCGGTGCCGGGTCGTGCGGATCCGGCCGGGGTTCGTCTTCCAGCGGCAGTCGGCCAGCCAGCAGCGGCGGCTGTTCGCCGGGCCGCTGCTGCCGGGCCGGCTGGCCCGTCCGGGCGGGATCCCGTTCGTGCCGGACATGCCGGGGCTGCGGATGCAGTTCCTGCACGCGGCGGACGCGGGGCAGGCGTTCCGGCTGGCGGCGACGGGTGCGGCGCGCGGGGCGTTCAACGTCGCCGCCGACCCCGTGATGGACGCGGCCGAGCTCGCCGACGTGCTCGGCGCCCGCACGGTCCGGGTGCCGCGGCCGGCGGTGCGGGCGGCGCTGGCGGCGGCGTGGGGGCTGCACCTGGTGCCGGCGTCGCCGGGGCTGTTCGACCTGGCGATGCAGATCCCGGTCATGGACACCGCGCGGGCTCGCGCCGAGCTGGGCTGGACGCCGCGCCACACCGCGCGGGAGGCGTTCACCGACTTCCTGGAGGGGCTGCGGGCCGGTGCCGGGCGCGACACGCCGCCGCTGGCGCCCGGCAACGCCGGGCCCGGCCGGGCCCGCGAGTTCAGCACCGGCGTCGGCCGCCGCCCCTGAAGGCCGAACACCCCGCCCCGCACCGTCCGTCCGCGGCCACCTCGTCCACCTGTCAGTACACCTGTCACCGCGCTACACCTGTCACCGCGCTACCGGAGGTCACCCGATGCCGACGATCACTTCCGACCACCTGCACACCCTGCTGGCCTCCGCCGACCGCGACGCGGCGCTCGTCGTGGTCGGGGGCCGCGCGGCGGTCGTGCCGGCCGATCCGAGCCGCGGCGGCGGCCCCGAGGACGCGCTGGTGATCACCACGCGGGACGCGGTGATCGCCGAGCTGGACACCGGCGCCAACGAGGAGCAGATCGAGGCGCTGGCCCAGCGGCTGGACGTCGCCCTGGAGAGCCTCGGCGGCTGACCGCCGGCCCGCCGGCCGCGCCCGTCAGCCGCGGGCGCGGCGGCGGTGGCTGGTGTCGCAGAACGGGTAGGAGCGGCTGCGGCGGCACGCGCACAGCGCGACCAGCCACCGGTCCGACACGACCGTGGAGCCGTCCTCCAGGACGACCTCGACGGGGCCCTCCACCAGGACCGGGCCGCCCGGCACCATCCGCACCCGCCGCCGCTCCCCCGGCGCGGACGCATGCCCTCCCCCGTGCCTTTCCCCCTCCCTTTCCTCGGGGCCGGGGGCGGGGTCAGGCGGCCTGGTGCCGGTGCTCATGGCCCTCCTCACCGTCCTCACCGCAGGCGGTCATCCCGGCCGCGGCGACCTCGCCGCGGACCACGACGAGGTCCTCGTGCAGCTGCCCGGGCCCCAGCAGGCCCCGCGCGGCCAGCAGCGCCGCGCGGCGCCGCATGACCGGCCCGAACGGCTCGCGGCGCCGGGCGACCACCGACGCGCGCAGCCCGGCGGCGCGCAGCGCCACCAGCGTCGCCGCGACGCCGTTCAGCGCCGAATGCACCACCAGCAGCGTCCCGCCGGGCGCCAGGTGCCGCGGGGCGAGCGCGCAGATCCGGTCCAGCAGGGCGCGGCCGTCGTGGCCGGCCTCCCAGGCGCGGGCCCTGCCCCGCACCGCCGCCGGGTCGGCGTCCCCGGCCACGTACGGGGGGTTGGCGACGATCACGTCGAAGACCTCGCCGGCGACCGGGGCGAACAGGTCGCCGCGCAGCACCCGGACGGGCAGGCCCCGCAGCCGGGCGTTCATCCGCGCGGTGAGGACCGCGGGCGCCGAGACGTCCACGGCGACGACGTCGCAGCCGGCGCGGGCGGCGGCCAGCGCGACCGCGCCGGTGCCGGTGCCGAGTTCCAGGACGCGGGCGCCCGGCGGTGCGCCGGCGCGGGCCAGTGTCCGGGCGAGCGCGCCGGTCAGCAGCGAGGTGTCGGTCTGCGGCCGGTACACCCCGGGCGGGCGCAGCAGCATCATCGCCGGTCCTCCTCTCCCCCACCGGCCGACGGCGAGCCGGGCGGGGCGTCGGGCAGGGGGCGGCGCAGCGCGGGGCGGCCGGCGCGCCAGCGCGCCATCAGATGGCCGGCCAGGCGGTCCTCCAGCAGCCCGGTCGCCCGCACGCCGAGCACCACGTCGGCGGCCAGGCCGGGCTCGGCGGCCAGCAGCGCGCCGATCACGTCGTGGCGCAGGACCTGCTCGTGGACGGCGTCGGCCTCGATGTGCTCGGTGTAGAACAGGACGGCGCGGGGGCCGGCGCCCAGTCGGCGCAGGGCCGCGGCCATCCGCCGCGCGGACGGCGCGGTGGTGATCTCGGCGGCGGCGAAGTGCCCGACCAGCGCGCCGCGCAGCGACCGGTGCAGCCCGAACAGCGACATCATGGTGACGGTGGCGAGCATCTGCGGCGGGGCGGCGTCGACGTAGGCGCCGTAGGAGGGGTCCAGGCCGAGGTCGTCCAGGAGGGCGGCGTACAGGCCCTGGTGGGTCATCTCGGGGCGGCCGCCGCCGAACTCGTCGTTCTCGACGGCGACCAGCGCGGTCTTGGCGCGGCCCCGCAGCCGCGGGATGACCCAGGCGTGCGGGTCGGCCTCCTTCAGGTGGTACACCGACCGCAGTGCCGCGTGCTCGCGCAGCTGCCAGGCGGGGGCGTCGTCGCGCAGGTGGTGGGTGACGCCGCCGGCGCCTACGGGTTCGACCAGCAGTTCGTCCAGGGCGGCGTCCACGTCGGAGTCCGGGCCCGTGTCCGGGCCTGTGCCGGTGGCGGTGGCGGTGGCGGTGTCGCGGCGGAGCGCGGTGAGGAACGCGTTCTCCAGGGCGGCGCGGGTCCGCAGCAGCGCCGGGTCCCACTCCCAGTCGGGGTGGACGCCGGCGAAGCCCTGGTAGTGCAGTTCGTAGCAGGTGTGCAGGGCGAGCTGGAGGTCGTCCCCGTAAGGGTCGGCGGCCGCGGCGGCGGCGGGGCCGGGCAGGCGGCCGGCGTCGCCGGGCGGCGGGCCGGCGCGCAGGGCCTGGGTCACGGCGCGCGACAGCGGGCCGCGCGGTGGCGGCGGCGCCGGCGGTGCGTCCGTGGCGGCCGTGGTTCGCGCGGCCGTGGCCTGCGGAGCGGTCATCGGTCCTCCGTTGTCAGGGGGCGTCCGGCTCCGGTACCCGCTCACACGCGTCCCATACGCCCGGTTCCTCCCCAGGTGGTGCGGGGGGCGCCTCCGCTGCGCCGGGCGGCCGGCCCGACTCGGTCTGCCGCGCCAGCATCTCCACCACCGCGCGCGGGCCGCCGTCCGCGGCGGCGCGGCGCTGCCGGTCGGCGCCCGTCCCCGCCCGGCGGACCGCGGCCAGCAGCGCGCGGACGGTGTCCAGGTCCCCGGCGGCGGCCAGCGCGGGCGCCGCGCGGGCGACCATCGCCTCCACCCGCCGCCACGCCGGGACCGGCCGCCCGGTGGCGGGGTCGGCCAGCGCCGCGGACATGCCGTCGCGGGCGGCGTTCCACAGCGCCGCCGCGCACAGCTGCGCGTCCGCGCGGGGCGCCTCCCGGCCCGCCGCCAGGTCGGCCAGCGCCGCCCCGACCAGGCCCCGCACGAGCCCGGCCTGCAGCGCCGCCTCCGCCGCGGTCCCGGCCGCGTCGGCGGCGCGGACCTCGACCGTCGGCCACCGGGTCGATGGCCGCGCCAGCCAGAACGTCATCGCCTCGTCGACCAGCACGCCCGCCTCCACCAGCGCCGCGACCCGCGCGTCCCACGCGGCGGCCGACGCGGTCCACGGCGGGACGCCGGCGCCGGGGAACCGCGCCATCGCCACGGCCCGGCGGGAGGCGTGGGCGGTGAGGCGGCCGCGGTCGAACGGGGAGTTGGCCGACAGCGCCAGCAGCACCGGCAGCCACGGCCGCAGGTGGTTGACCACCGCCACCGCGGTGTCGCGGTCGGGGACGCCGACGTGGACGTGGCAGCCGCACGCCTGGTAGTCCTCGACCACGTCCCCGTAGGCGGCCATGACCGCGGCGAACCGGGCACCGGGCGCGGGCGGCGGCGGGGGCCCCTCCAGCACCGGGGCGCCCGAGGCGACCAGCAGGGCGCCGCGCGCCCGTGCCGCCGCCGCCAGCCGCTCGCGCCCGAACCGCAGCTGCGCGCCGAGCCCGGCCAGGTCGTGGCACACGCCCGTGGCCGCCTCCACCTGCGTGGACAGCAGTTCGGGCTGGAAGGAGCCGCCCGCGCGCGCCCACCGGTGCGGGCCGGCCGCGGCCAGCACGGGGCCGGCGTCCGGGACGCACCGCCCGGTCGCCGCGTCCGCCAGCACGAACTCCTCCTCCACCCCGATCGTGCCGGGCACGGCCGCGCGGTCCCGGTCCATGCGGTCCCGGTCCATGCGGTCATGGTCCATGTGGCGCCCCCTCGCTCGTGTGCACCCGTCCCGGGGGGATGCCCGTCCAGGACGTCCCCTCCCGCCCGCGGCGAAGATCCTTTCGGGGGCGGGGGTCAGCCGTGCAGGGCCACGTAGGGGGCCAGGACCAGCAGGCACACCACCAGCGCGGCCTTCAGCGCCGCCGCCGGGACCGCCCGCGCGATCATCCATCCGGCCAGCACGCCGGCCAGTTCCGGGACGCCCATCAGCGCGGCCAGCCGCCAGTCGACGGCGCCGGCGGCGAGGTATCCGGCGGTGCCGATGCCGGCAATCACCACCGACTGGGCCTGCGCGGCGGCCAGCGCCGAAAGGACCGGGGTTCCCAGCGCCACCAGCAGCGGGACGCTCAGCAGCGGCCCGCCGACGCCGAACATCGCGCCCACCGCCGCGACCGCGATGCCCACGGCGACCGCGGTCGGCGCCCCGATCCCGGCCGCGGCGGGCGCGGGGGCGTCGTCGGCGGCGCGGCCGGGGCGGCGCCAGAGCACCAGCACGGCGGTCAGCGCGACGAAGGCGCCCAGCAGCACCCCGAACACGCGGCCCTCGACCAGCCCGTTGGCCGCCACCCCCAGCGGCGTCCCGGCGACCGCGCCGGCCGCCAGCAGCACCGCGGTGCGGCGCGTCGCCGGATCCCGCAGCTGCCCCGACCGCGTGTAGACCGCCGTGCCCGCCAGGCCGGTCGCGACGTTGGTGACGATGGCGGTCCCGGCGACCTGCGCCGGCGTCAGGTCGGTGAAGGCGAACAGCCCCACGGTGATCAGGACCCCGCCGGGCCCGACCGCGGTGATCCCCACCCCGGCCGCCAGCCCCAGCAGGACCAGCGCCGCGGCCACCACCGGTTCCAGTCCCGCCATCGGCCGCCACCTCGCCTTCGCCCGTCCCGCTCCGTCCCGCCGGCGCGGGGGTCAGCCGCCGCCCGGGCCGCCCGGCCGGGCCAGCGCGCCCGACAGGAACAGCGTGGTGACGGCGGCGCCGGCCTCCTCCACGTCCAGGCTGCGGCGCGCGACCCGCGACACCACGCCCTCCAGCAGGCTGAAGTACAGCTCGGCGAGGGTGTGGACGGGCATGTCGCGGCGGAAGTGCCCGCCGGCGGCGCCGCGCTCGAACACCGCGCGCAGCGGCCCGGCGAGCTGCCGCTCCACGCGGCGCGCCTCGCGCGGGGTCCGCTCCAGCAGTCCCAGCGCCCGGTGCCGGGCGGCCGCGGCGATCGTCGCGCGGGTCATCCGCGCGACGGCCTCCTCGATCGGGACGGTGTCCAGCCGGGCCTCCTCCAGCCGGTCCGCCAGGTCGGCCAGGGCGTCCTCGTACAGCGCGGACAGCAGGGCCTCGCGGCTGGGGAAGCAGCGGTCGAGGTCGGCGCGGTCCACGCCCGCGGCGGCGGCGACGTCGGGCATGCCCGCCGATCCGCCCCGCTCGGCCAGGATCGCCGCGGCGGCGCGGAGGATCCGCGCCCGCACCTGGTCGCCGACGATCGTGCCCCTGCTCATCGCGGGAAAGGCTACACCGCGCTCCCCGCACCCGGCGCCGCGTGCGGGGAGCGGCCGGGGCCGGGCCGGTGACCGCGGGGCCGGGGATCTGGCATCCTGGCCCGGCGGCCGGGAGCGGCCCGGCCGCCGAGCCGAGGGGGAGGCCGCGGGTGCGCTATGTGCTGATGATCTGCAGTGACGAGACCGCCGGGACCGATCCCGAGCGGGCCGCCGCGACCGGCTGCGGCGGCTGGTCGCAGGAGATGGCCGACCGCGGTGTGGTCCGCGGCGGCGCGGGCCTCGCGCCCGCCGACCGCGCCACCACCGTCAAGGTCCGCGGCGGGGACGTGCTGCTCACCGACGGGCCGTTCGCCGAGACCAAGGACCAGATCGGCGGGTTCACGGTCATCGAGTGCTCCGGCCTGGCCGAGGCGGTGGAGATCGCCGCCCGGCACCCGTGGGCCGAGCTCGGCCAGATCGAGATCCGCCCGGTCGAGGAACCGGGCCCCGCGACGGCGTGACCCCCGTCCCCGCGCCCCCGCCCGGCGGCGCGGCCCCCGACGCGGCCCCCGGAGCGGCTCCCGGGACGGTCGCCGCCGCGGTCGCGGGCGCGTTCCGCGCCGAGTGGGGACAGCTCGTCGCGACGCTGATCCGCCTCACCGGCGACTGGGACCTGGCCGAGGAGTGCGCGCAGGACGCCTTCGCCGCCGCGCTGGAACGCTGGCCCCGCGACGGCGTCCCGTCCCGCCCCGGCGCGTGGCTGACCACCACCGCCCGCAACCGCGCCGTGGACCGGCTGCGCCGCGACGCCGCCGGCGCCCGCAAGCTCGCCGAGGCCGCCCGCACCGCCCCGCCCCGCGCCGACCCCGCCGAGGACGGGCCGGACGGGTTCGGCGACGACCGGCTGCGGCTGATGTTCGCCTGCTGCCACCCCGCGCTGCCGCTCAAGGCCCGCGTCGCCCTCACCCTGCGGACCCTGGCCGGCCTCACCACCGGCGAGATCGCCCGCGCGTTCCTGGTCGAGGAGGCCGCCATGTCCAAGCGGCTCACCCGCGCCAAACGCGCGATCCGCGACGCCGGCGTCCCCTTCGGCGTCCCTCCGCCCGACCTGCTGCCCGAACGCCTCACCGGCGTCCTGGGCGTGCTGTACCTGCTGTTCAACGAGGGCTACACCGCCACCGGCGGTGACGGGCTGGCCCGCCCCGAGCTGTGCGGGGAGGCGATCCGGCTCGCGCGGCTGCTGGCCGCGCTGCTGCCCGGCGAGCGGGAGGCGCGCGGGCTGCTGGCCCTGATGCTGCTGCACGACGCCCGCGCCGCCGCCCGCACCGGCCCCGGCGGCGCGCTGGTCGTCCTGGAGGAGCAGGACCGGTCCCGGTGGGACGCCGCCGGGATCGCCGAGGGCGTCGCGCTGCTGGAGGACGCGCTGGCGCCCGCGCCCGGCCGTCCCCCGCCCGGCCCGTACCTGGTCCAGGCCGCCATCGCCGCCTGCCACGCCACCGCACCCGACGCCGCCGCCACCGACTGGCCCCAGATCGCCGTGCTGTACGAGCGGCTGGAGCGGCTGGTGCCGTCCCCGGTGGTGCGGCTGAACCGGGCCGTGGCGGTCGGCATGGCGGACGGGCCCGCCGCCGGGCTCGCCCTCGCCGACGACCTGGACCGCGCCGGGCACCTGGACGGCTACCACCTGCTGCACGCCGTCCGCGGCGACCTGCTGCGGCGCCTGGGGCGCCGCGCCGACGCCGCCGCCGCGTTCCGCCGCGCGCTGGACCTGGCCGCCAACGACGCCGAGCGCCGCCACCTGGCCCGCCGCCTGGACGAACTCACCCGGCCCCCGTCCACCGGAGGAGGCAGCGGAGCCGGAGGAGCCGGAGGGGAAGGCGGCGCCGGAGTGTCCGCCGGGGGCCCGCCCGTTCGTCGGTGGGACGAGACCGGCCACCGGGGCCGCCGATCTGGGAAGGACACCCTCATGGAAACCGCGCACTCCAAGGACGGGACGCCCATCGCCTGCGACCGGACCGGCGGCGGGCCCGCCGTCGTCCTGGTCGGCGGGGCGCTCAACGACCGCCGCTCCGGTGCCGACCTGGCCGCGCTGCTGGCGGGCGGGCACACCGTCCTCACCTACGACCGCAGGGGCCGCGGCGACAGCGGCGACACCCCGCCCTACGCCGTCGACCGCGAGATCGACGACCTGGCCGCCGTCCTGGACGCCGCCGGCGGCTCCGCCGCCGTCTACGGGATGTCCTCGGGGGCGGTGCTGGCGCTGCGCGCCGCCGCCCGCGGCCTGCCCATCACCCGGCTCGCGCTGTTCGAGCCGCCGTTCCACTCCGGGCACGACGACCGCCTCACCCGCTCCCGCGCCTACAACACCGAGCTGACCGGGCTGCTGGCCGACGGCCGCCGCGGCGACGCGCTCGCGCTGTTCATGGCCAGTGTCGGGATGCCCGAGCAGATGGTCGCGCAGGCGCGGAACGCGCCGATGTGGCCCGCGCTGGAGGCGCTGGCGCCGACGCTGGCCTACGACTCGGCGGTCATGGACGACGCCGGCGGCGGCGCGATGCCCACCGACCTCATCGGCCGGGTCACCGTGCCCGCGCTGGTGCTGGCCGGCGGCGACAGCCCCGCCTGGATGCGCGACACCGCCCGCCGCGTCGCCGAGCTGCTGCCCGCCGGGACCCACCGCGTCCTGGACGGCCAGACCCACGACGTCGCGGCCGAGGCGCTCGCGCCCGTCCTGGCGGGCTTCCTCACCTGACCCGCCGAGACCCGCCCGCCCAGGTGCCGGCAGGCGCCGGGCGGGCGGGGTCAGGTGACGGGGACCTCGATGTGGCCGGGCGCGCCGCGCCGCAGCGACGCGCGCCCGGCGGTGGCCGCCGCGGCCCACGCCTCGAACTCGGCCAGGTCCGCGGCGGGCACCGCCACGTCGGCCTCCACCGCCGTCCCGTAGCGGACGTCGGCGGGCTGGTGCCCGGCGGCGTGCAGGTCGCCGAGGAACCGGCCCGCCAGCTCGTGCCCGACCCCGACCGTGACCGTCACCACCGGGCGCAGCTCCACCACCCCGACGGCGTCGACGGCGCCGGCGACCGCCTGCGCGTAGGCGCGGACCAGCCCGCCCGCGCCGAGCTTCACCCCGCCGAAGTAGCGGGTGACGACCGCGGCGGTGCCGGTTAGGCCGCGCCGCACCAGCACCTCCAGCATCGGCACGCCCGCCGTCCCGGCCGGTTCGCCGTCGTCGCTGCTCTTGGTGATCTCGCCGTGCTCGCCGACCACGTAGGCGGTGCAGTTGTGGGTGGCGTCGCGGTGCGCGCGGCGGTGCGCGGCGATGAACGCCGCCGCCTCGGCCTCGTCGGCGACGCGGGCGAGCGTGCAGACGAACCGGGACCTGCGGATCTCCAGCTCGCGGGACCCGCCCTGTCTGATCATGCGCATGGCGCTCCCGAGTGTAGGTTCGCCGGGCCGCCCGCGGGGGAAGGGTGCCCGCCATGGACCCGTTGGACGCGCTGTACCGGCGCTGGCTGTTCGAGGTGTGGGAGGGCGACTACGCCGTGGCCGAGGAGATCCTCACCCCCGGCTTCACCGGGCACTGGCCGGACCTGGAGGTGCGGGGGCCCGCCGAGGCGGCCGAGCAGGTCCGCCGCTCCCACGCCTACTTCTCCGGCGTCCGCACTTCCCTGGACGCCGGACCGGTCGTCGGCGGCGGCATGGTCGCCGCCGCGTGGAGCTTCCACGGCGCCTACCGGGGCGGCATCCCGGGCGCGACCGCCGCGCCCGGCACGCCGGTGTCGTTTCGCGGGCAGGACATCTTCCGCGCCGAGGACGGCCGGTTCGCCGAGTACTGGGTCGTCTCGGACGCGCTCGGCATGATGACCGCGCTCGGCGCCCTCGGCTGACGCCCGCCCCCGGGCCGGGGCCGGGCGGTGGGGCGGGCGGCGGGTCAGACCAGGTCGACGAGGTCGGCGATGGAGGGGACGACGCGGCTCGGCCGGAACGGGAACCGGGCGATCTCCTCCTTGCGGGTCACGCCGGTCAGCACCAGGATCGTCTCCAGCCCGGCCTCGATGCCGGCGACGACGTCGGTGTCCATCCGGTCGCCGATCATCGCGGTGCACTCGCTGTGCCCGCCGACCACGTTCAGCGCGGTCCGCATCATCAGCGGGTTGGGCTTGCCCACGAAGTACGGCTCCACCCCCGTCGCCCGGGTGATCATCGCGGCGACCGCGCCGCACGCGGGCAGCGACCCCTCCGGGGACGGGCCGATCGGGTCGGGGTTGGTGGCCACGAACCGGGCGCCGCCCTCGATCAGCCGGATCGCGCGGGTGATCTGGGAGAAGCTGTAGGTGCGGGTCTCGCCGAGGACCACGTAGTCGGGGTCGATGTCGGTGAGGACGAAGTCGGCCTCGTGCAGCGCCGTGGTCAGCCCCGCCTCGCCGATCACGTACGCGGTGCCCTCGGGGCGCTGGTCGGCCAGGAACCGCGCGGTCGCCAGCGCCGAGGTCCAGATCGACTCGGCCGGGACCTGCAGGCCGGACGCCGCCAGCCGGGCCGACAGGTCCCGGCGGGTGTAGATCGAGTTGTTGGTGAGGACGAGGAACGGCGTGCCGGACGCCGACAGCCGGCGGATGAACTCCTCGGCGCCGGGCACGGGGCGGCCCTCGTGGACCAGGACCCCGTCCATGTCCGACAGCCAGTACTCGATCGGCCTGCGTTCGGTCATGTCCCCATTGTCGCAGGTGAGGATCTTCGCTCGCGCCGCCCCGTCCCGGGGCGCCGCCCGCGCCGGGGGCGTTGACCTGCGGGTGAGGTGGATCATAGATTTTCGGCACGGCGCACCGAACCGTGTTCGGCGGTCGGGCCGCGCGGCGGGCGCGCCGTCACCCCGCGGGAGGCGCGACGTGCAGGACCGTGAAGCCCAGGACCGTGAAGCCCAGGACCGCCGAGCACACGAGCGTGAAGCACAGGACCGGGACGTGCAGGGGGGCGGCGGCGCGGGCCGGGCCGGGACACTGCCGGGGATCGCCGAGGTGAGGGCGGCGATGACCGCGCCCGGGCAGCCGTTCGAGATGGACGAGGTGGAGATCCGCGGCGTGCGGACCCGGGTGTGGCGCAACGCCCCGGGCACGCTGCGCGAGGTCCTGGAGATCTCCCGCGCGCACGGCGACGCCGACTTCCTGGTCTACGGCGAGGACCGGCTCACCTTCGCCGCCCACTACGCCCGCGCCGCCGCGTTCGCGCGCGTCCTCACCGGCCGGTACGGGGTCGCCAAGGGCGACCGGGTCGCGATCGCGATGCGCAACTACCCCGAATGGTCGGTGGCGTTCTTCGGCGCCGCCGCGGCCGGCGCGGTGGTGGTGCCGCTGAACGCCTGGTGGAGCGCCGCCGAACTGGAGTACGGGCTCGCCGACAGCGGCGCCGAGGTCCTCGTCGCCGACGCCGAACGCGCCGAGCGGCTCGCCGGGGCGCTGCCCGGCCTGGGCGTGGCGTGCCTGGTCGCGCGGCCCGGCGGCGCGCTGCCGGCCGGCGCCGAGGCGTTCGGCGACGTCCTCGGCGACCCCGGCGACCCGGCCGCGGCGTCCCTGCCGGAGGTGGCGATCGACCCCGACGACGAGGCCACCATCTTCTACACCTCCGGCACCACCGGGCGGCCCAAGGGCGCGCTCGGCACCCACCGCAACATCACCACCAACCCCGTCAGCCTCGCCTACGGGATCATGTCGGCCGGGGTCCGCGCGGGCCGCACGGTGCAGGAGCTGGCCGTGCCGCAGCGGCGGGTGACGCTGCTGAGCGTGCCGTTCTTCCACGCCACCGGCTGCCACTCGGTGCTGGTCAGCAGCGCGCTGCAGGGCGGCACGGCCGTGCTGATGTACAAATGGGACGTCCGGCGGGCGCTGGAGCTGATCGAGCGGGAGCGGGTCACCGGGTTCGGCGGCGTCCCCACGATGGCGTGGCAGGTGCTGACCTCCCCCGACTTCGGCGACTACGACACCTCCAGCCTCACCGGGGTCAGCTACGGCGGCGCCCCGGCCGCGCCCGCGCTCGTCGACAAGATCAAGGAGCGGCTGCCCGAGCGGGTGCCCGGCAACGGCTACGGGCTGACCGAGACCTCGTCGGTCACCACCTACAACGGCGGCGTCAACTACCTGGAGCGGCCCGAGAGCGTCGGCCCGCCCGTCGCGGTCTGCGACGTCCGGGTGGCGGGCCCCGGCGGAGAGGACCTCCCGGCCGGCGAGGTCGGCGAACTGCTGATCAAGGGCCCGAACGTCATCAAGGGGTACTGGAACAGGCCGGAGGCGACCGCGGCGGCGTTCGAGGACGGCTGGTTCCGCAGCGGCGACCTGGCCCGCGTGGACGAGGACGGGTTCGTCTACATCGTCGACCGGGCCAAGGACATGCTGATCCGCGGCGGCGAGAACATCTACTGCGCCGAGGTGGAGGCGGCCCTGTACGAGCATCCGGCGGTCGCCGACTGCGCGGTGATCGGCGTCCCGCACCAGGTGCTGGGCGAGGAGGTCGGCGCGGTGATCGTGCCGCGGCCGGGCGCGGCGGTCGACGAGGCGGAGATCCGGGCGTTCACCGGCGGGCGGATCGCGGCGTTCAAGGTGCCGGCGCACGTGTGGTTCCGGGACGAGCCGCTGCCCCGCAACCCCGGCGGGAAGATCCTCAAGCGGCGGCTGCGGGAGGAACTGCTCGCCTGACCGCCCCCGCCGCCCCGCCCCCTGTCCCCCGGCCGGGCCGCCGGTAGGGTGATCTTGTGATGAGCGACGATCCGCGGCCCGGCATCCGGCAGGTCGACGCGCCGGGCCTGGCGCCCGGCCCCGGCTACAGCCACGCCGTCTCGGCGGACCTGCCGGGGCGGCTGGTGGCGGTGAGCGGGCAGATCGCCCTGGACGCCGCCGGGAACCTGGTGGGGCCCGGCGACCTGGAGGCCCAGACGCGGCAGGTGTTCGCCAACCTGGAGGCGGCGCTGGCCGCCGCCGGCGCCCGCTGGGAGCACGTGGTGCGGCTCGGCTACTTCCTGCGCGACGCCGGCGGGGTAGGCGTGGTCCGCGCCGTGCGGGCCGAGTTCGTGCCCGAGGGGGTGGCGCCGGCGGCGTCGCTGGTCGAGGTGTCCCGGCTGGTCCGCGACGACCTGCTGGTGGAGATCGAGGCCCTGGCCGTCGTCCCCGCCGCACCGCCCGGCGCCTGAGCCGCACCGCCTCGAAGCGAACGTCCGTGAACGCGGAACGGGGCGCCCCGGGAGGAATCCGGGGCGCCCCGCCGCGTTCGGGACCGGACGGTCAGACGTTCACGCCGAAGTCGGAGGCGATCCCCGACAGGCCGGAGGCGTAGCCCTGCCCGACCGCGCGGAACTTCCACTCGGCGCCGTTGCGGTACAGCTCGCCGAACACCATGGCGGTCTCGGTCGAGGCGTCCTCCGACAGGTCGTAGCGCGCGATCTCGCTGTTGTCGGCCTGGTTCACCACGCGGATGAACGCGTTGCGGACCTGCCCGAAGTTCTGCTGGCGGCCGTCGGCGTCGTAGATCGACACCGGGAACACGATCTTGGCGACCTCGGCCGGGACGGTGCTCAGGCCGACCTTGATCTGCTCGTCGTCGCCCTCGCCCTCACCGGTGAGGTTGTCGCCGGTGTGCTCGACCGAGCCGTCGGGGCTCTTGAGGTTGTTGAAGAACACGAAGTGCTGGTCCGACAGCACCTTGTTCTCCGCCGACACGAGCAGGGCGCTGGCGTCCAGGTCGAAGTCGGTCCCGGTGGTGGTCCGCACGTCCCAGCCCAGACCGACCACGACGGCGGTCAGTCCGGGGGCCTCCTTGGTCAGCGAGACGTTGCCGCCCTTGCTCAGACTGACTCCCACTGTTGTCTACCTCCGTATCGGACTGCGGGCGGATGCGCCCGCGATCGGTCTGTCTTACGAGAACGGTAGCCATCCCCGCCCGGTTCCCCCGGGTCCTTGGAGAATTAGCGGCGCGGCGTGCCGTTTCGCATGATCGAAGCGTAGGGGACGGGGGTCAGGGGCCGGTGAGGAACGCGGTGGGCGCGGTGAGGGGGGCGGGCAGCGCGAACGCGGCGGCCAGGTCCCCGGCCGCGGGCGCCAGCGCGTCGCAGGCGCGGCGCCGCGCGGCCCGCACGTCCTCCAGCAGGCCGGGCGCGGCGGCGCCCTCGTCGAGCAGATCGGCGGCGCGGCGCTCCACGACGTTGAGGGCGTGCAGGTGCAGCACCCCCGCCAGCTCGGCGGGTCCGGCGGCCGCGGCGGCGGCGCAGACCTCCAGGACGATCCGGTCGGCGCAGGCGGAGGCGGTCCGCGCGGCCAGGGCCAGGTTGCCGTTCCAGGCGGTGAAGGCGTCGCCGCCGCCGCGCAGCGCGGTGTCGACGCGGTCCTGGAGCCGGTCGCGCATCCGCCGTTCGGCCTCGCGCAGCAGCAGCAGCGGTGTTCGCGGCGAGTCCAGTCCCGCACCGGGCGCGGCGCCGCCGGGGCCGGGCGGGGTGTAGCGGTCCAGGGCGGCCATGGCGCGGGCGGTGTCGTAGAGGATCAGCTCGTTGTCGCCGCCGGCGTTCTGGTAGGCGTGGGTGAGGCCGCGGTAGGCGTTGAGGCGCTCGACGGCGGCGAAGCCGGGCGCGCCGCTGTGCACCCGGCACGCCGACACCGTCTCCTGCGCCTGCGCGGTCGCGGCGGCCTTCAGCAGCGCCAGGTCGCGGTCGACCGCCGACCACGGCGCCCACGCGGTGTCGGGGCCGTCCCCGGCGGGCGCGGCGCCCGGGGCGGCGGGGCGGGGCGCGGTGACGTGCGCGGCGACGGCGGTGAGCGCGTACCCGGCGGCGAGCGCGCCGAGCACCGCCTCCTGCTGGTTGCGGTAGTCGGTGAGGGGGCGGCGGGGCGCGAGCCGGCCGAGGGTGGTGCGGCCGGCCGAGTGCGCGGCCAGCATCCCGGCGGCCGCGCGGGTGATCGCGGCGGAGGCGGAGATGACGGCCCGCCACACCGGCGGCGCGACGCCCATGGAGCGGGTGAGGCGCGCCGCGGGGTCGCCGGCGGGGTCGTGGAAGCTCCCGTCGGGGTCGATGCGGGCGCCGTCGCGCAGCCACGCCGCATGCGGGACGCGGACGTCGTCGAGCAGGACGGCGGCGTAGTCGATCTGCAGCCCGGTCGTCTCGGGGGCGGGGACGATCCGGACGCCGGGCGGGACGGTGCCGTCCGGGCGGCGCAGCGGCACCGCGAACACGAACACGCCGCGCTCGCGGCCCTCGTGGACGAGGGTGGCGTAGACGGCGGCGGTCTTGGCGACGCCGGGGTGGGCGGTGTTGGTGGGGAATTTGGCGGCGCGGGTGTCGGGGGTGGTGAGGACGAACCCGCCGGTGGCGGGGTCGTGGCGGGCCGTGGTGCGGGGCGACAGGTGGCTGTTGCTGCGGCCGACCTCGGTCATCAGCAGGGTCCCGGCCGCCTCCATCGACTCCAGCGACTCCCGCGCGCCGCCCGCGCCGTCCTCGGCGTCCTCGCCGTCGGTGCCGCCCTGGCCGGCGCCGAAGCGGATGATGGGGCCGAGCGCGAGGGTGTAGTGCAGCAGCATCACGTGGAACAGGGCGGGGTCGGCGATCGCGGCGCGGTCCAGCAGCGCGCACAGCGCCGGCGGGTCGGCGAGCAGTTCGGCGGCGGGCGGCGCGGCGAGCCCGGCGCTGCGCAGCCGCGCGTAGGTGAGGGCCTGGTGCTCGCGGGCGGTGAGCCCGCCGGGGTAGGTGAAGAACTCCTCGGGGACGGCGTCGTGCAGCCGGGCCCGGGTCTTGGCGTCCAGCGACCCGCCGCGCACGAACGCGGCCAGCGCGGTGTCGGGGGCGGTGTCGGGTGTGGTGTCGGGTGCGGTGTCCATCAGCGGTCCTCTCCCCCGGCGCCCGGTGAGGCCTTGCCGGTGCGTCCGTCGCGGGGCCGGTCGCGCAGCGGCGCCAGGGTCCGGGCGCCGGGGACGGCCAGCCGCGCGCACTGGCACAGCGCGTCGCCGGGGCCGGCCTCGGTGAACACGGTCGCCCCGGCGGCGTGCACGGCGCGCAGCGCGTCGGGAAGGCGGACGGGTTTGACGATGCAGTCGGCCATGGCGCGGTGCAGGTCGTCGCCGTCGCTGTAGGCGCGGCCCCGTACCGGGGAGTGCACGGGGACCTCCAGGGGCCGCTGGGGCAGGTGGCGGATCATGGCGTACCACTCGTCGTCTGCGCCGGCCATCGCGGGGTGGTGCGACAGGTAGGGGACGGCGAGCCGCACGGCGCGCACGCCGGCGGCGCGGGCGGCCGCGACGACGGCGTCCAGGGGGCCGCCGGGTCCGGACACGATCGTGACCGTGGGGGCGTTGAGGCAGGCGACGACGACCTCGGGGGCGCCGGCGGCGTCGATGCAGGCCTGGGCGCCGTCCTCGCCGGCCTCCAGCAGCGCCATGCCGCCGCCGCGGCCGCGGGAGGCCAGGACGCCGACGGCGGAGACGGCCATCCGGGCGCCGTCGGCGATGGTGAACGCGCCGGCGCACACCAGTGCGGCGATCTCGCCGAAGCTCTGCCCGACGGCGAAGGCGGGGTGGACGCCGGCGGCGCGCAGGGCGCGGTCGACGGCGACGGAGGCGGCGTAGGAGCACAGCTGCGCGACGCCGGGCGTGGCGGACGCGGCGCGGTAGCCGGCGGTGTCCTCCAGCAGGACCGCGCGCAGCGACGGCCATCCGGTGGCGGGCAGGCCCTCCTGGACGGCGTCCAGGACGTCGGCGACGGCGCGGGCGGCGCCGGGCCCGGTGCGGGCGAGGGCGGGCAGGTCGGGGACGCCGGTCGAGCCGGTGCCGGGGAACAGGAAGGCGCAGCTGTCGTCGGGCTTGAGCGCTTCGGCCGGGGGGAAGGCGGTGGAGGGCACGCGGGGGTCTCCTTACCTGGAAGGAAGGCTCACTTTCCCATTCGGTTAAAGGCCGCTTTACGGATAGGTATGGAACATAAACCGTGAAATGGGATTATTCACTCGTGGGTTGGGCCTGACAACCGTTGTGACGCGAGGGGGAACCGAGCATGTCCCTGAGGCAAGGCCCGGCATGGGCGATCCGCGGGACCGGCGCCTGCCTTCCCGAGCGGTGCGTGCCCAGCGAGGAGCTGTCGCGCTCGCTCGGCCTGGAGCCGTCCTGGATCGAGGACCGCACCGGAATCCGCCGCCGGCACCTGGCCGCGCCCGGGCAGGCCGCCTCCGACCTGGCCGCGGCCGCCGCCGCCCGCGCCCTGGACGCCGCCGGCCTGGACGCCGCCGACCTCGGCCTGATCGTCCTCGGCACCTCCACCCCCGACCTGATCGCCCCGTCCACCGCCTGCCGCGTGCAGGCGCTGCTGGGCGCCCGCCGCGCCGCCGCGTTCGACGTCGCCGCCGCCTGCACCGGGTACGTGTTCGGGCTGCAGGCCGCGCTCGGCTGGCTGGCCGCCCAGCCCGGCCCCGTCCACGCGCTGGTCGTCGGCGTCGAGGTGTACTCCCGGTTCCTGGACCCCGCCGACCGCGGCACCGTCGCGGTGTTCGGCGACGGCGCCGCCGCCACGGTGATCGGCCCCGCCGCCGCGCCCTACGGGATCGGGCCGGTCACGCTCGGGTCCGACGGGTCGGGCGCCGACGACGTGCTCATCCCCGCCGGCGGCAGCCGCACCCCCGCCAGCGCCGACACCCTGGCCTCCCTCGGCCACACCATCCGCATGGACGGCCGCGCCGTCCGCGGCTTCATCACCCGGATCTTCCCCCGGCTGGTCGCCGAGGCCACCGAGGCCGCCGGGATCAAACCCGCCGACCTGGCCCTGGTCGTCCCCCACCAGCCCAACCCGCGGCTGGTGGCCGCGCTGGCCCCCGAGGCCGGCCTGGACCCCGCCCAGCTGGCGATCGTCGGGCAGGACGTCGGCAACATCGGCGCCGCGAGCATCCCCTACGCCCTGGACCAGGCCGTCCGCGGCGGCCGCCTCGCACCCGGCGACCAGGTGCTGCTCGCCGGGTTCGGCGCGGGCGTGACCTGGGGCCACACCCTCATCACCTGGCCGCCCGACTGACCCCGCCCGCCCGGGCGGCGGCCGCGGCGTCGGCCGCGGCCCGCACGAACGCCGCCAGCGCCCGCGACCGGGACGCCTCCGGCCAGGCCAGCACCAGCGTGGTCGGCGGCGCGTCCCGCACCGGCACCGCCGCCAGGTCGTCGCGCAGCAGCCCCCGCATCGACGCCGGCAGCACCGCCACCGCCCGGCCGAGCGCGATGAGCTGCATCAGCTGCCCGCCGTCGTGGATCCGCGGCCCGTCCCCCGGGCCCCGCCCGTAGGGCAGGACCTCCCCGTCCAGGTCCGCCATCGACACCTGGGCGCGGCCCGCGAGCCGGTGCCCGGCCGGCACGACCGCGATCTGCGGCTCGCGCTTCAGCTCCTCGGTGGCCAGGCCCGTGACGTCCTGCCGCGGCGTGTAGAGCAGCGCGGCGTCGGCGCGGCCGTCGCGCAGCGCGTGCTCGGCCCCGTACCCGAACAGCATCTCCACCGGGACCGCGTCCGGGGCGCGCTCGTAGGCGGCCAGGATCGCCGGCAGCAGCCCGCCGCCGTCCCCGCCGGGCTTCATCGCCAGGACCAGGCGGGGCCCGGCGCCGCCGGCGCGGCGGGTGCGGCGCACGGCCGCCGCGACGGCGTCGAGCGCGGCCTCGCCCTCGGCCCGCAGCGTCTCCCCCGCCGGGGTCAGCGCGACGCGGCGGCTGGTGCGCTCCAGCAGCGCCACGCCCAGCCGCCGCTCCAGCCGGGCGATCGCCCGCGACAGCGGCGGCTGCGCGATGCCCAGGCTCTCGGCGGCGCGGCCGAAGTGCAGCTCCCGCGCCACCGCCAGGAAGTAGGCGAGCTCCCGCGTCTCCACCACGTCCATGCGGTCCATACCTCCAGCCATACCTCCAGGGTATTGATCGGGGGACGATCGGTGTTGGAGCGCGCGGCGCCGCCGGTGGTGGAGTGGGGGGCATGGACGACACCACCAAGACAGCCCTGGTCACCGGGGCGAACAAGGGCATCGGCAACGCCATCGCGCGGGGGCTGGCCGAGCGCGGCATGACCGTGCTGCTCGGCGCCCGCGACCCCGGCCTGGGCGAGAAGGCCGCGGCGGAACTGCGCGGCGCCGGCCACGACGCCCGCGCCGTCGCGCTGGACGTCACCGACGACGCCTCGGTCCGCGCCGCGGCCGCGGCGGTCGCCGCCGCGACCGGGCGCCTGGACGTGCTGGTCAACAACGCCGGCATCTCCGGCGGCGCCCGGCACCTGCCCGACGAGGCCGACCTGGACGTCGTGCGGCGCGTGTTCGACACCAACCTGTTCGGCGTGATCCGGGTGACCAACGCGATGCTGCCGCTGCTGCGCCGGGCCCCGGCCGGGCGGATCGTGAACGTCTCCAGCGGCACGGCGTCGATGGCCGCGATGACCGACCCCGGCCACTACTTCCGGGACACCCCCGCCTCCGCCGCCTACCCGGCGTCCAAGGCGGCGCTGAACATGCTCACGATCCAGTACGCCAAGCGGCTGCGCGGCACCCCGATCCTGGTGAACGCCGCGGCGCCGGGCGCGTGCGCCACCGACTTCACGGCCGAGTTCGTCCGCGCGCACGGGCGGGTCGTGGAGCGGACCGCCGAGCAGGGCGCCGCGATCGCGGTCCGGCTGGCCGTCCTGGAGGACGGCGGCCCCACCGGCGGGTTCTTCCACGACGACGGCCCCGTCCCCTGGTAGCCGCCCGGCCGCCGCCGTGGGGGCACCGGGGGCACCGGGGGGTCACCAGGGGGAGGCGACGAGCGCCTGCACGGCGAGCGCGGTCACCGCCTGCGCGGCCAGCCACCGCCGCGCGGGCGGCCCGTGCAGGGACGCCGCGGCCAGCGGCCACACCGCGAACGGCACCCAGATCCGCTCCACCTCGCCGCGCGTCACCCCGGAGGCGTCCAGCACCAGGACCCCCACCAGCGCCGCCGCCGCCAGTGCCGCGACCGCCGCCGCCGGCGGGACGGCCCGCGCCCGCGCCGCCCCCCGCAGCGCCCCGCCGGCGTCGCGCAGGGCCGTGGCCGCGGCGGGCAGCGCGTGCGCGACCGCCGGGCCCGTCAGCAGCCCCAGCACCGCCAGGTTCGCCGCCGCGAAGTAGGCGTAGGAGCGCTGCGCCGACCCGCGGCTGACCAGGTAGGTGTCCAGGGTGGCGCGGACGCCGTCGGGCCACCAGAACCCCGCCAGCGTGCACGCGGCGGGCACCACGACCAGGCCCGCGCCGAGCGCCGCGAGCACCGGCCTGCGGGGACGGGCCAGCAGCAGCACCGCCAGCGGCACCGCCAGCAGCGGCAGCAGCCCGTAGCTGAGGTAGGGCAGGGATCCCAGCAGCAGCCCGCCGCCCGCCGCGAGCACGCCCGCGCGGCGCGGGGGCGGGTCCCGGCGGGCGGCGGACGCGAGCAGCGCCGTGCCCCAGGCGGCCACGGCCAGGAAGAACGCGTCCATCGTGGTCGCGATCCACACCGCCAGCGGCGCCAGGACCAGCAGCGGCACCGCCGCGCGCGCCGCCCGCTCCCCCGCGACGCACCGCACGGTCACCGCGACCGCGGCGGCCGCGGACGCGCCCGCCGCGACGATCACCGCGGCCGCCCAGCCGGTGCCGCCGAGCCCGGCCCGCTCCAGCGCCCACAGCGCCAGCGTCGGCAGCGGCGGATGCCCCCGCACGTGGGTGGTGTAGCCGCCGAGCCGGTCGGTGAAGGTCCGCAGCCACTCCGCCGGGTCGGGCCGCACCTGCGCGAGCCCGGCCGGGTACTCGGTCGGCGCGTCCAGCGGCGCGGCGAGCGCGCCCCAGCCGTCGCCGGCCGCCAGCGCCACCGCCCACGCCGCCGACCCCGCCCACGCCAGGGCCGGCACCGCCCGCCACGGCAGCCGCGCCGCCAGCGCCGGCAGCGCCGCGACCGCCGCCGCCGCGAACACCGCCGCCGGCAGCAGCTCCCAGGTCAGGGGCCGCTCCCGTACCCGGGCGTGCAGCGGCGGCAGCTGGTCCTCGGTGGCCAGCCCGGCGCGGCGCAGGTACCACCCGGCCGCGAACGCCGCCGCGATCCCGGCCGCCCACACCGCGACCGCGGCCCGCCCGTACCGCCCGTGCGTCCGGCCGCCGCCGCGCCCGGCCGCGGCCCGCCGCCGGGCACCGGTGAGCGTCACCGCCGCCCGCCCTGACGCCGCCCGCCCTCGCGCCGCCGCGCCAGCCGCACCAGCCGCACCGCCACCGCGGCGGCGGCGATCACCGCGATCGCGGCGAGGACGAGCGCGAGGTTGCGGCCGTAGGGCAGCGGCAGCCGGGACGGCTCGTCGGCGCGGCGGCCGTAGCCCAGGACGAGCGGCAGCGCGACCGCGGTGACGCATCCGGCGACCACCAGCGCGGCCCGCACGGGCCGCCGGGCCGCGGCCGGCAGCCGCGCGGTGGCCAGCCCGGCGGCCAGCACCAGCGGGACCAGCACGGCGTCGTGCAGGACCGCCGCGCCCGCGAACCACGCCGCCCACCGCGCGGCGGGGACCTCGGCGGCGATCCCGCGCGCGCCGACGCCGATGAGCGCCAGCCCCGCCGCGTAGGCGGCCCACACGCCGATCCGGGAGGTCATGCCACCACCAGCCGGTGCACCCATTTGGTCTGCATGACCCCGGGCCGGTTCGGTGCGATCAGCCGGCACGGGTAGCCGTGGTCCAGGGGCAGGGGCGCGCCGTTGAGGCCGAGCGCGAGCAGGGTGAGGGGGTCGTTCCAGTGCGGCGGGTCGACCGTGGAGGTGCGGTAGAGGCCGCCGCGTTCCAGCGACTCGACGCGGATCCGCGCGCCGGCGGGGGCGCCGGCCAGGCGCAGGACGTCCCGCAGCCGCACGCCCGTCCAGTCCGCCTCGACGCTCCAGCCCTCCACGCAGGCGATCGGGAGCCGCGCGGTGTGCTGCGGCAGGGCGCGCAGGGCGTCCAGGGACAGGGTGAGCGGCCGGGCGGCGCGGCCGGTGACGGTGAGCCGCCAGGCGGGGTCGCGGGCGGCGGCGGTGACGCCGGTCGCGGCGGCGGACTTGTTGACCGGGACGTCCCGGGGACCGGTGCCGGGGCGGCGCGGCGCCAGCACCGCCAGCCGGGCGAGCGGCGTCACCGCCTCCCCGGCCGTGGTCGCGGCGATGGCGCCGCCCGCGGCGGCGACGGTGAGCAGGAACCCGCGGCGGCCGACCGCGTCCCGGGGCCGGGCCATCAGCGCCCGCCGCGCGGTGCCGCCCTCGTTGGCGATGTGCACCAGCAGCGCCCCGACCAGGATGTAGGACGTCCAGTAGTGCGCGGTGGTGAAGAAGAACCGGAACGCGTACCAGTAGCCGATGTTCAGCACCCCGGTGACGGACTGGAACAGCGCCGCGCCGACCAGCACGAACACCAGGACCCGCTGCACCGCGTGCCCGGCGGAGCGCACCGGCGGCCACTGCCACAGGCGGGGGTAGACCGTCCACAGCTTGGCCAGCAGCAGCGGCACGGCCGCGAGCCCGCCGATGACGTGGACGCCCTGGGTGACCCGGTACAGGCCCACCGGCCGCGACGGCCACTGCATCCACCCGGCCGGGTGCTGCATGAAGTGGCTGACCAGGCCCGTCGCGAACGACACCGCGATCGAGACGCCGAGCGCGGCGCCGAGCCAGGAGGCGACCCGGGTGTCGTGCAGCCGGCTGGTGAACCGCCCCGACAGGCCGGGCAGCAGCGGCGGCGGGGCCAGCCGCGCGGTCAGGCGCGCGGTCAGGCGCGCGCGGGTCGGGTGCGCAGGTCGACGAACCACCGTCCGGCCTCCTCCCACAGTTCGGTCAGGGTCGCCGCGCACGCGTCGGCCAGGCCGCCGGCGGCGTCGGCCGACACCCGCGCCCAGGTGAACCACTCGCCGACGGCGCCGCCCGACCGCAGCCGCAGCGGCTCCACCCGGGACCCGGCGCCGGGCGGGTCGACCTCGACCAGGACCCGGCCGCCGGGCGCCGGCAGCGCCAGGACGCGGCGCAGCAGCGCGGCGGGGTCGCCGCCGATGCCGATGTTGCCGTCGGCCAGCAGCACGGTGCCCCAGCGGCCGGTGCCGGGCACGCGCCCGAACACGTCCCGGCACAGGGCGGGGGCGCCGGCCGCGACGGTCAGCGCGACGGCGGCGGGGGCCAGGTCGATGCCGAGGACGGGGACGCCGCGGCGGGCCAGCGCCACGGTGAGGCGGCCCGGCCCGGACCCGACGTCCAGGACGGCGCCGCGGCAGCGGGCCAGCAGCCCGGCGTCGCCGGGGCGGGCGGCGGCGAGCCAGTCCTGCACCGGCAGTGGGCGGCGGCGGCCGTCGGCGTGCTCGATCTCCACGGGGGCGCGGCCCCGCAGCGCCTCCTCGTACAGTGCGCCGATCATGCCGGGACGGTCCCGGCGTGCAGGCCGCGCAGCGCGGCGGCGAACCGGGTCCCGGCGGCGAGCGCGGCGACGGCGCGGGCGTCGGCGGGGGTGTCGACGTCGGTGAGCTCGGGCAGCAGCGCGACCTCCAGCCCGGCGCCGCGCAGCCGGGCGAGCTGGGCGGCGCCGGTGTCGGCCCGCGACATCGGGACCCCGCGCAGCAGCCCCGGGTCGGGGCGGCGCAGGCCGAGCAGCCAGAACCCACCGTCGGCGGCGGGCCCGAGCACCGCGCCGCGCTCGCGCAGGCCGCGGGCGGCGCGGCGCAGCAGCGCGGGGGTGACCTGCGGGGTGTCCATGCCGATGAGGACCAGGGGGCGGCCGGCCCACGCGTCGGTGAACGCGGCGGCCAGCCGCTCGTCCAGGCCGCCGCCGCGCTGCGGCACGACGGTGAACCCGGGAGGCAGCCACGGGCCGGGCGCGCCGTCCAGCGCCAGGACCCGCCGCCCGACGGGCGCGGCGGCGACCGCGGCGAGGGTGTCGCGCAGCGCCGCCTCGGCGAGCGCGGCGGCCTGCGCGGGGGTGTAGGCGGGGGTGAGGCGGGTCTTGACGCGCCCGGGCACGGGCTCCTTGGCGATCACCACGAGATCCGCGGCCGGGGCTCCGGCGGGGGCGGGGGTGCGGGTGGGGGCGGTCATCGGGCGGCCTCGGCCAGGACGCGGCGCATGTCGCGGACGGCGCGGACCGTCCCGCCGAGCGTCCCGGTCACCTTCGACGCGCCGGTGCGGGGCCGGTAGGCGACGTCGACCTCGGCGACCGCCCAGCCCTCGGCGGCGGCGCGCAGCACCATCTCCAGCGGGTAGCCGAACCGGCGGTCGGCCAGGCCGAGGCCGAGCAGCGCGGCGCGGGGCGCGGCGCGCATCGGGCCGAGGTCGCGCAGGCGGGTGCCGGCGCGCCGGTTCAGGGAGCGGGCCAGGACGGCGTTGCCGAGGCGGGCGTGCGGCGGCCACGCGCCGCGCCCGGCGGGGCGGCGCCGGCCCAGCACCAGCCCGGCGCCCGGCGCGGGCCCGCCCGCGCCGCCCGCGCCGCCCGGGCCGGCGGGTGCGGCGGCGCGCAGCGCGGCGAGCGCGGCGGTGAGGCGGGGCAGTTCGGCGGGGTCGAGGGAGGCGTCGGCGTCCATCACGCACACCACCTCGCTCCCGGCGGCAAGGAGCCCGGCGTGGCAGGCGGCGCCGAAGCCGCGTTCGGGCGCGTCGACGACGCGGGCGCCGCGGGCGGCGGCGACGCGCGCGGAGCCGTCGGTGGAGGCGTTGTCGA
This sequence comes from Actinomadura sp. NAK00032, assembly GCF_013364275.1. Taxonomy (NCBI): domain Bacteria; kingdom Bacillati; phylum Actinomycetota; class Actinomycetes; order Streptosporangiales; family Thermomonosporaceae; genus Actinomadura; species Actinomadura sp. NAK00032. The sequence continues at coordinate 4,741,157 of NZ_CP054932.1, forward strand.
CCACCAGGGGCCGGAACCCGGGAGGCATCCGGTCCAGCACCCAGGGCAGTGCCTCGGCCTCGTTGAGGCACGGGAGAACCACATCGATCACGGTCCGACGCTACTTTCGGTGACGGGTCGGCGACCCTTACGAAGTGGTGACGGGCGCGGCGGCGAACTCGGCGATGCCGTCGGCGAACGCGACCGCCGGGGAGAACCCCAGCTCGCGGCGGGCCCGGTCGGGGCGGGCGACGATGTGGCGGACGTCGCCGAGCCGGTGGCCGCCGGTGACGCGCGGCGCCGGGCCGCCGAGCGCGGCGGCGAGCGCGGCGGCCATGTCCGCGATCGTGCGGGGCTCGCCGCTGGCGATGTTGTAGGCGCGCAGCCCGCCGGGCTCGGGCGGCCCGGCCGCGAGCCGCTCCAGCGCGAGCACGTTGGCGCGGGCGACGTCGCGGACGTGCACGAAGTCGCGGCGCTGCGCGCCGTCCTCGAACACCTGCGGCGGCCGGCCGTCCAGCAGCGCGGACCGGAAGATCGCCGCGACGCCCGCGTAGGGGGTGTCGCGGGGCATCCGCGGCCCGTAGACGTTGTGGTAGCGCAGCGCGGCGGCGGACCCGCCGGTGGCGCGGGCCCAGGACGCGGCCAGGTGCTCCTGGGCGAGTTTGGTGTCGGCGTAGGCGTTGCGGGGGTCGGGCGGGGCGTCCTCGGCGACGGCGCCGGGCGCCAGGGGCCGCCCGCAGGCGGGGCAGCCGGGTTCGAACCGGCCGGCGGCCAGGTCCCGCGCGGGGCGGGGCCGGGGCCGGACGGGCCCGTGCGCGGCGCAGGTGTAGGCGCCCTCCCCGTACACCACCATCGAGGACGCCAGGACCAGGGCGCCGACGCCGGCGCGGGCCATCTCGGCCAGCAGCACGGCGGTGCCCTGCACGTTCGCGGCGGTGTAGGCGGGCAGGTCGGACACGTCGACGCCGAGGCCGACCTTGGCGGCCTGGTGGCAGACGGCGTCGACGCCGGCCAGCCGCCGCGCGACCGCGGCGGGGTCGGCGACGTCGGCGGGCGCGCCGCCGAGCCCGTCGGGCCGGGCGTCCAGGCCGCGGACGCGGTGCCCGGCGGCGGTGAGGGCCTCGGCGATGTGCGAGCCGATGAACCCGGCCGATCCGGTGAGCAGTACGTTCATGGCGACGAAGGTAGGACGCGCGGCGCGGCGGGGACGGCGCGCACGGCCCGGTCAAGCCACCTTGTTTCAACCTTGTAAGAACTTCACCCGCCAGACCCCGGGGCGGGCGGGGTCAAAGGGGGTCCGGGGGTCAGGGGGTGACGAGCGGGGCGAGGAGTTCGACGGCCTTGTCGACGTCGTCCTCGGTGGTGGTGAGGTGGAACGCGCACCGCAGCCGCCCGGCGCGGACGGCGGCGATCACCCCGCCGCCGCGCAGCTTGCCGGCGGTGCCGTCGGGGACGTCGACCGCCACGATCGCCGAGTCGCCGGGCGGCAGGCCGAGCCCGGCGCGGAACCGGCGGGCCAGCGCGACGTCGTGGTCGTGGATCGCGGCGGTACCGACCCGTTCGAGGAGTTCCAGGGCGGGGGCGTGCCCGGCCCAGCACTGCCACGCCGGGGACAGGTCCAGGCGGCGCGCGTCGGCGGCCAGGCGCAGCGGCAGCCCGTAGACCGAGTCCCAGATGTCGGCGCCGGCGTACCAGCCGGCGCCGACCGGCGGCAGCGCCTGCAGGGCCTCGGCGGTGCCGGTGAGGAAGCAGGTGCCGCGGGGGCCGAGCAGCCACTTGTAGCCGCCGCACACCAGCCAGTCGACGCGGTCGGCGGGCAGCGGCAGCCATCCGGCGGCCTGGGTGGCGTCCAGCAGGATCCGGGCGCCGTGCGCGCGGGCGGCGTCGATGAGGTCGCCGAGGGGGGCGATGCGGCCGTCGGCGGACTGCACCGCCGACACCGCGACGACGCCGGTGCGGGCGGTGACCTGCTCGGCGATCCGCTCCAGCGGCACCGACCGGACGGTGAGGCCGGGCCGGGCGGCGAAGGGGAACAGCAGGGAGGTGAAGTCGCCGTCGGCGACCAGGACCTCGGTGCGGTCGGGCAGCGACGCCGCGACCAGCCCGACGTAGTACGACACCTGCGGCCCGCACGCGACCCGTGCGGCGGGGACGCCGAGCAGCCGCGCGAACGCCTCCCGGGAGCGGGTGACGGCGGCGTCCAGGTCGGTGGGGACCATGAGCCCGGCGGCGCGGTCGCGTTCGGCGGCGAGCATCGCCTCGTGCGCGGCGCGCGGCGGCAGCCCGTAGGTGGCGGTGTTGAGGTAGGCGGCGCCGGCGGTGAATTCGCGCTGCGCCGCGGTGATGGAGAGGGTCATGGTCCGATCGTCGGGCACCCGCGTCCCATAGCGCAAAGTACGGTTTTCTGGGCGTCCCATCAACATCGTTGATACCTTGCGGGGATGCTGGACCTGCACCGGGGCCGGATCCTGCGGGAGGTGGCGCGGCTCGGCTCGATGACCGCCGCCGCGCGGGCCCTGTCCTACACCCAGCCGGCCGTGTCGCACCACATCGCGCGGCTGGAGGCCGAGGCCGGGACACCGCTGGTGGTGCGGCACGGCCGCGGGGTGCGGCTGACCGAGGCGGGCCGGATCCTGGTCGAGCACGTCGAGGACGTCCTGGCCCGGATGGACGACGCGCAGGAGCAGATCGCGGCGATCGCGGGACTGCGGGCGGGCCGGGTGCGGGTCGCGGTGTTCCCGACGGCGGCGGGGGCGCTGCTGCCGGACGCGCTGGCGCGGCTGGCCGGGCGGGCGCCGGGGGTGTCGGTGACGCTGGTGGACGCCGAGCCGCCGGAGGCGCTGGCGCTGCTGCGCGCCGGCGACACCGACATCGCGGTGGTGTTCCGCTACGAGCACACCCCGCCCGACGCCGACGCCCGGTTCCGGGAGGTGGCGCTGGCGGAGGATCCGCTGCGGCTGCTGGTCCCGGCGGGGCACCCGCTGGCGGCGGCGGCCGCGCCGCGGCTGGCGGACCTGGCGGGGCAGCGGTGGGCGTCGGGCTGCGCCCGGTGCCGCGACCATCTGCGGTGGGCGTGCGGGCGGGCCGGGTTCGTCCCCGACATCGCGTTCGCGACCGAGGACCACGTCGCAGTCCAGCGCCTGGTCGCGCGGGGCCTGGCGGTCACGGCGCTGCCGGCGCTGGCGCTGGGCCTGCACACCGAGCCGGGCGTCGCCGTCCCGGACGTCCCGGCGATGGGCACCCGCCGCATCAGCGCGGTCGTCGCCGCGGGCCCCCGGCCCCCGGCGGTGGCGGCCCTGCTGGACGAGCTCACCGCCGTCTCCACCGTCTCGACCGCCGCCGTCGGGCAGGCCGTGGCGGACTGAGGGGGGCCGGGGTCAGGACAGGTGGCGGTGCAGGGCGGTGAGGCGCCCGGCGGCGGCCAGGACGGCCTCGGCCAGGCCGGGCAGCCGGTCGTCGCCGAACCGCACCGACGGGCCCTGCAGCGCGACCGCCGCGATCACCCGGCCGCCGCCGTCGCGGACCGGCGCGGCCACCGCCCGCACCCCGGCCAGGCGCTCCTCGTCGTTGACGGAGTAGCCGCGGGCGCGGACGCGGGCCAGGTCCTCCTCCAGGCCGCTGCGCGTGGTGAGGGTGGCGGGGGTGTAGCGGGCGTAGGGCTCGCGCATCGCGACGGGGCCGCCGCCGAACGCCAGCAGCGCCTTGCCCATCGCGCAGGTGTGGATGGGGTTGCGGTCTCCGGGCGGCTGGTCGTAGCGCAGCGGGTGCAGCGACGGCAGGTGCATCAGGACCGCGACCTCGTCGCCGGCGCGGACGCCGAGGCTGACGGCCTCGCCGGTGCCGTCGCGCAGCGCGGTCAGCTCCGGCTGCAGCAGCGTGGCGCCCATCCGCTCCAGCGCGAGCCGGCCGAGGATCGCGGTGGTGGGGCCGAGGAAGTACCGCTCGGTCGCCGGGTCCTGCGCGAGCATCCCGGTGGCGTGCAGGGCGTGCACGATGCGGTGCGCGGTGCTGACCGACAGCCCGAGCCGGTGCGCGATCTCGGTGGGGGTCTGCCGGGCGGCGTCCTCGAAGGAGCGCAGGACCGCCACCGACCGGTCCACGGTCTGCGTTCCCGGTTTGGGGTGATGGGTCCCGTCCGCCCGTCCGCCGGGGACGGCGCCGCTGTCGTCCGTCACGGCTCCCATCCTCCCACCGCGCCCCGCGCCGGGACCGGCGGGGGCGTGCCATCGCGGGCCGGCGGCCTCCCAGCCCCCGCCCCGGCGGCCCCGCACGGAAGGCCGTCGGCGGCGTGCCGCCCGGACCTAGCCGGCGGGCGGGCCGGTGGCGGCGCGGGTCAGCCGCTCCCCCATGGCCGCGAGCCGTTCGCGCAGCTCGGCCGGTTCGCGGACCTCGAAGTCGATGTCGAGGTAGGCGATGCGCAGCGCCGTCCACTCCAGGGAGTCGGCGGTGGTGCGCAGCAGGCAGGTGCGCTCGTCGACCGGTTCGACCTCGTCGGCGGTGACGCGGAACCGGTCGGCGAGTTCGGCGGCGGGGGCGTGCACGAGCAGCACCGCCCGCCGCAGCGGCCGCGACCGCGCCAGCGACCGGGTGACGAACGCGGCGGCACCGCCGGCGGGCGGCTCGCGGGGCGCGAACCGGACGCCGGTGGGGTGCGGGCCCGCCACCCGGTCGACGCGGAAGGTCCGCCATTGGCCGCGGCCGGTGTCGTGGGCGACCAGGTACCAGCGGCGCCCGGCCGACACCAGCCCGTGCGGGTCGGCGAGGCGGCGGGTCTCGGCGCCGCCGGAGTCGCGGTAGGCGAAGCGGACGCGTTCGCGGTCGCGGCACGCGGCGGCCAGCACGGTCAGGACGGCCGGGTCGGCGGCGGGCCCGGCGGGCGGCCCGGTCAGCGGGGTGGTCGCGGTGTGCAGGGCGGTGACGCGGCGCCGCAGCCGCGCGGGCAGGACCTGTTCGAGCTTGGCCAGCGCCCGCACCGACGCCTCCCCGATGCCCTCGACCGCTCCCCCGGCGGCGGCGCGGAGCCCGACGGCGATCGCGACGGCCTCCTCGTCGTCCAGCAGCAGCGGCGGCATCGCCGCGCCGGCCTCCAGCGCGTACCCGCCGGCGGCGCCGAGGGTGGAGTGCACGGGGTACCCGAGCCCGCGCAGGCGCTCGACGTCGCGGCGGACGGTGCGGGCGCTGACGCCGAGCCGCCCGCACAGCTCGGGGCCGCTCCATGCGCGGCGGGCCTGCAGGAGCGACAGCAGCCGCAGCAGCCGTTCGGACGACATGCCCCCCCAGTATGCGGGCGAAGCAGGCCAGGTCCTGACCGCTTTGGTTCCCACGCGTACTCGGCCGGCACGGCGGCGAGGGTCGTGTTCGCCGGCACCCCGGCGCAACTGCTGGACGCGCCGGGCTCGGCGACGGCGGAGTACCTGCGCCGCGAGACCGCGCCCGCCGCCGGGTGACCCGCCCGGTGGGGGCGCGGGGTCAGTCGCCGGAGGCGAGGCGGGCGGGGAACCCGCCGGTGGCGATGGGGCCCCACCGGTCGATCGCGACGCGGATCAGCGACTTGTCCTGGCGGCGCATCGCCTCGCGGTACTCATCCCAGTCGGGGTGCTCGCCGGCGATGCACCGGTAGTAGTCGACGAGGGCGTCGGCGGCGTCGGGCATGTCGATGACCTCGGCGGTCCCGTCGACCTGGACGTAGGGGCCGTTGAAGTCGTCCGACAGCACGCACAGCGACACCCGCGGGTCGCGGCGGGCGTTGCGGGCCTTGGCGCGCTCGGGGTAGGTGGATACCACGATGCGGCCCTGCTCGTCGACGCCGCAGGTCACCGGGGACAGCTGGGGGCGCCCGTCGGCGCGGGCGGTGGACAGCAGGGCGCGGTGGCGGGGCCGCAGGAAGTCCAGCAGGTCGGCGCGGGCGACGCGGTTCGCGGTGGCGATGGAAGGGGTCATGGCCCCCACCCTAGGGAACCGGGCGCCGATGAGTTCGCGCGCGCCGCGCGGTCTGCACCATGAGACGGCCCGGACGGCGGGCCGGGCGGAAGGAGGACGGCGATGACCGGCGACCGCGGGCCCGTCGAGGCCCGCAACCTCGACATCTACGGCAGCCCCGAGCTGGTGTGGGAGGACGTCCGCGACGCGCTCGTGGCGGCAATGCCGAAGCCGGAGACGGCGGCGTTCCTCGGCACGGTCCGCCCGGACGGGCGCCCGCACGCGGCGGGCATCGGCCCGCTGTGGCGGGACGGCGAGGTGTTCTTCGTCAGCGGGCCGGGCACCCGCAAGTCGCGGAACCTGGCGGCGAACCCGGCCTGCACCCTGTCGGTGCGCACCCCGTCCGGGGACGTGGTGCTGGAGGGGACGGCCGAGCGCGTCACCGACCCGGCGGTGCTGGAGCCGGTCGCGGCCGCCTACCGGGAGGGAGGCTGGCCCGCACGGGTCGACGGGGACGCCTTCACCGCCCCCTACAGCGCGCAGAGCGCGGGCCCGCCGCCCTGGCACCTGTACCGGCTGGTGTTCGACACGGTGGTGGCGCTCAGCACGGTGGAGCCGTACGGCGCGGCGCGCTGGCGCTTCGCGACCTGACCGCCGCGCCCCGGTCGTCGACGTTCCCCTACGTCGCCTTCGCTCTTCGGGGCGCCCCGCGCGGTCCCGGCGACGGTGAGGTTCCGGGTGCCGGTGCTGGCGGTGGTGCTGCCCAAGGGCACGCGGCCCGGCGCCGCGTCGGTGCGGATCACCCGGGGCCGGTACGCGCCCGCCGACGGCGTCCTGCTGGCCGGCGCCGGGTTCTACGCGCTGCTCGGCTTCCCCCTCGACGACGTCTGGCACCGCATCTTCGGGCAGGACGTGACGCTGTGGGCCCCACGCACCTGAGGCTGATCGGCGGGGCCGGGCTGTCGCTGGTGGCGATGATGGTCCTGGAGCGGGAGGGCCGCCGCGCCCGCCCCGGTGGTGCTGGCGTGCACGCTGTCGCTGGTCCCGGCGCTCGGCTGGGGCGTCGCGCGGATCGCCCGGCTGCTGCCCGCCGAGCGGGACGCGTGAGCGCCGCCGGCGGGGTCCTGGCGGCCCACCCGCTCATCACGGCGGTGCCGTTCTTCGTGCCGACGTTCGTCGTCGTCGCGGTGATCGCCGTGGTGGTGTGGCGCGACCGCCGCCGCAGCACCGGCGACGACAACGAAGACGGCGGCGGGGAGGGCGGGGCGCCGCCGCGGCCGTAGACTCGGCGGCCATGAGCGAGCGGACCTCCCCTGCCGGGTACCTGTCGGAGCTGTTCTCGCTGGAGGGCCGGGTCGCGGTGGTGACCGGCGGCAGCTCCGGGATCGGCCGGGCGATCGCGGTGGCGCTGGCCCGGTCCGGCGCGTCGGTCGTGGTGGTCGCGCGGCGCGAGGCGGAGCTGGCCGCGACGGTCGCCGAGCTGGAGGGGCACGGGTGCCGGGCGGCGTCGGTCAGCGCCGACCTGGCCTCGCGGGACGCGGTCGCCCGCGCCGCCGACGCGGCCGCGGCGGCGTTCGGGGAGCCCGACATCCTGGTCAGCGCGGCGGCGGTGAACCTGCGCCCGCCGATGGACGACCTCGGCGCGGACGTGTGGGACGCCACGATGGCGGTGAACCTGGACGCACCGTTCCTGCTCGGGCAGCGGTTCGGGCCGGGGATGGCCGAGCGCGGCTTCGGGCGGCTGATCCACATCGCCTCGCAGCAGGCGTTCCGCGCGTCGGTGACCAGCGGCGCCTACGGGGTGTCCAAGGCGGGCGTGGTGGCGCTGGCCCGGTCGCAGGCCGAGGCGTGGTCGGGCCGCGGCGTCACCGCCAACACCCTGGTCCCGGGGTTCGTGATGACGCCGCTGAACGCGCGGCTGTCGGCGGACCCGGTGAAGGTGAAGGCGCTCGCCGAGCGGACCATGACCGGCCGCAACGGCCTGGCGGAGGACTTCGCCGGCGCGGCGGTGTTCCTGGCGTCGGCGTCGTCCGGCTACGTCACCGGCCAGTCGATCTTCGTGGACGGCGGCTTCTCCGCCCACTGACCCCCTCCACCGGCCGGCGGGCCGCTCAGGCCCACAGGCCGGTCGCGGAGACGGCGGCGGCCGGGTCGGCGGCGTGCACGATCCCGCCGGCGGGCCGCCCGTCCCCGTCGTGGACGCGCCACCCGCCGAGCTGCACCACGGGGACCCGTCCGGCGCGCATGGCCAGCGCGATCTCCGACAGCGTCCCCCAGGACCCGCCGACCGCGATGACGGCGTCGGCGGCGTTGACCACGACGCTGTTGCGGGCCTGCCCGAGGCCGGTGGGGACGGCGACGGTGAGGTCGGGTCCGGCGGCGGCGCGGTCGGCGGCGGGCAGCACCCCGACGGTGATGCCGCCGCCGGCGCGGGCACCGGCCGCGGCGGCGGCCATCACCCCGCCGAGCCCGCCGCACACCACGACCGCGCCGCGCGCGGCGAGCAGCCGCCCGGTCTCGTAGGCCAGGTCCCATTCGCGTTCGGTGCACTCGCCGGGCCCGCACACCGCGACCTGCACGGCCATGGCGCGGCTACCCGGCGCCGTGCCGGGCGGCGATCCCGTCGATCACCGCGGCGAGGTCGAAGTCCTTGCCGGTGATGCCGCCGGCGCTGTGGGTGGACAGCGTGAACGTCAGCGACCGCCAGCGGATGTCGATGTCGGGGTGGTGGTCGGCGTCCTCGGCGGCGCGGGCGACGTCGGCGACGATGTCGATCCCGGCCAGGAACGCCGGCGCCTGCACGCGCCTGCGGATGGCGTCGCCGTCGCGGTGCCAGGCGGGCAGGCCGCGCAGTCGTTCCGCGACGGCGGCGTCGTCGAGCGTGTCGGCCATGGGCCCACTCCCCTTGTCGTGTCGGCGGTGTTCTCCCTTCCCACTACATCACGCCGGTCACCCGCCGCCGAGGTCGTACAGGACGGTGCCGCCGGCGGTGGTAGGGGTGTAGTTCGCGGCGACCCATGCGCTGATCCGCTGGGCGGCGTCGCTGCCGCTCCGCGCGCGCATGGCCGGGCCGCCGCCGCGTCCGGTCCCGATGAAGTAGTGGATCCTGCCCTGGCGGACCAGGCTCTGGAACCCGGCGAGGGTGGGGGCGGGGTCGGTGCCGTTGAACCCGCCGACGGCCATCACCGGCAGACCGGTGGCGAGCTGGTACCCGGCGGCGGTGTTGGACCCGACGGCCGCGGCGGCCCAGGTGTAGGAGCCGGCGTCGCGCTTCAGCGCGGACACGGCGGCGGCACTGGGTGCGCCGGCGTCCAGCAGGCCGCCCGGGCCCCCGCCGCCGGGCGCGCGCCCCGGCCCGCCGCCCCACCCGGGCCCCTGCCCGGGCCCCTGCCCGGTGCGCTGCCCGTCGCGCTGCCGGCCGGTGCCGGGGGCGGCGCCCATGGGCGGGGGCCCGGCCGCAGGACCCCGGTTCCCGCCACCCGGACCGCCGCGCCCGGTGCGCCCGCCGCGCCCGCCGGGCCCGGCGCCGGTGGACACGGCGGGCCCGGCGGTGACGATGGCGCCGGTGTGCGGGGTGCGGGCGGTCTCGGCGGCGTAGCCGGCGGGCCCGGCCAGGCCGGCCAGGACCGCCAGCGCGGCGGCGCCGCCGAGGACCCGGGGCCGCAGGGCCCGCGCCGCGGCGAGCCCGGCCGCGCCGGCCAGGCCGGCGGCGGCGACCGCGGGCGCCAGCCACGGATGCCAGTCCGGGGACCGCCCGAGCAGCACGTACGCCCACAGCGCGGTCACGGCCGCGGCGGACGCGAGGGCCGCGGCCGCGCCGGGGCCGCGGCGCCGCTCCCACAGCAGCGCCGCGCCCGTGCCGGTGAGCGCGGCGATCGCGGGCGCCAGCGCGACGGTGTAGTACTCGTGGAAGATCCCCTGCATGGAGCTGAACACCGCGGCGGTCAGCAGCAGCCACCCGCCCCACAACGCCAGCGCGGCGCGGGCGGGGTCGGTGCGGGGCGCGCGGCGGACGGCGGCGAGCCCGGCGGCGAGCAGCACCAGCGCGGCGGGCAGCAGCCAGGACACCTGCCCGCCGATCACGGGCCCGAACATGCGGCCCCACCCGGCGTCCTGGTTCAGGTTGCCCAGGCCTCCGGTCTCCTCGCCGTTGAGGCGGCCGAGCCCGTTGTAGCCGAGCGCCAGTTCCAGCACCGAGTCGTGCTGGGATCCGCCGATGTAGGGGCGGTGGGAGGCGGGGACGGCCGCGACCGCGGCGACCCACCATCCGGCCGAGGCCAGCAGCACTCCCCCGGCGGCGGCCAGCTGCGCCAGCCGCCGCCGGACCGGGCCGGGCGCGGCGGCCAGGTACACGGCCGCGAACACCGGCACGACCAGGAACGCCTGCAGCATCTTGGCCAGGAACCCGGTGCCGGTGCAGGCGGCGGCGAGCAGCAGCCAGCGGGTGCTCGCGGTCTCCTGCGCGCGGAGCAGCGCGTACGCGGCGACGGTCAGCAGCAGCACCAGCAGCGCGTCGGGGTTGTTGTAGCGGAACATCAGCGCGGCGACGGGCGTGACCGCGAGCGCGGCCCCGGCCAGCAGCGCCGCCCAGGCGGGGGCGTGGCGGCGGACGGCGGCGTGCACGGCGGCGACGGCCGCGACGCCCATCAGCGCCTGCGGGACCAGGATGCTCCAGGGGTTGACGCCGAAGACGCGGGCGGTGAGCGCCATCGGCCACAGCGCGGCCGGGGGCTTGTCGACGGTGATCGCGCCGGCGGCGTCGGAGGAGCCGAAGAAGAACGCCTTCCAGGAGGTCGCGGCGGCCTGGACGGCGGCGGAGTAGAACGCGTTGGCCCATCCGGAGGCGCCCAGCCCCCACAGGTACAGCACGGCGGTGGCGGCGAGCAGGGCCGCCAGCGCGGGCCGGGCCCAGGCGGGGTCGCGGCCGGAGCCGCGCCAGAGGCGGTGCGGGAGCCGGCGCGGGGGGCCGCCCCGCCCGCGCGGGGTGCGGGGCGGGGCGGCCTGGCTGGTGGAGCTCATGTGGTGGTTTCCCGTGGTCGTGGACGGTCAGCCGAGACGGTCAGCCGAGCTTGTAGAGCTGCGCGCCGGAGGCCCCGGCGCCGTTCCGCGCGGTGGCGGACCCGCCGTACTCGCTCGCGTCGACGGGGGTGCCGTGCCGCTGGACCCAGGCGGTGACGGCGGAACTGCCGCCGCCGGGGCCCATGCGCCCGCCGAGCAGGATGTAGCGGAGCTTGCCGTCCCGCACGTAGGACCGGAGTTTCGCGGTGGTCATGGCGGGGTCGCTTCCGGTGAAGCCGCCCATGGCGATGACGGGCCGCCCGGTGGCCAGGATGATCGAGGACGCCTCCTGGGCGGAGGAGACGGCGACGAGCCAGGTCGCGCCGCCCTGGTTCTTCTCCAGGTAGGCGATCATCTGCTCGTCGACCCGCCCGCCGGGCCCGCCGCCGAACCCGCCGGGACCCGGGGACCGGGACCCGCGCGCGTCGCGGCCCCCGCCGTCCTGCCCGGTGGTCGCGTTCTGCTGCCCCGGGGGACGCCGCCCGCCCGCCGCGCCGGGTCCGCCGAACCCGCCGGGTGCGCCTGCGCGCCCGTCCGGTGTCGCGGGTGGGCCGCCGCGGCCGCCGGGCATGCCGAAGCCGCCGCCGGTCGCGGGCCCGGCGAGGGGGTTGGTGCCGTTGACGGCGGTCGAGGCGGCGGACACGGCGTAGGCGCCGGGCCCGGCCAGTCCCGCGGCGGCGGCCAGGACGAGCCCGGCCGCGATCACGCGGGCCCGGGCGCGCGGGAGGAGGCGTCCGGCCAGGAGCGCGGCGACCGCCAGGGCGGTGGCGGCGGCGACGGCCCACCGCAGCCACGGGTGCCAGCCGGGGGTGCGGTCCAGCAGCACGAACGCCCACGCGCCGGTGGCGGCGGTCCCGGCGGGCAGCGCCCACGCCCACGCCGCGCTCCGCCGGTGCGCGCGCACCAGCAGGACGGCGCCGGCGCCGGTGAGCGCGGCGACGGCGGGGGCCATGGCGGTGGTGTAGTAGGGGTGGAAGGTGCCCTGGGCGAAGCTGAAGACGGCGTAGTGGACGGCGAGCCATCCGCCCCACAGGATCAGCGCGGCGCGGGCGGTGTCGGTGCGGGGCCGGCGCCGCAGCAGCACCAGTCCCGCGGCGAGGGCGAGGACGGCGAAGGGGATCAGCCAGGAGATCTGGCCGCCGATGATGTCGTTGAACAGCCGTCCGGCGCCGGGCTGCCCGCCGAATCCGCCGCCTCCGCCGGGGCCCGCGCCGGGTCCGCCGCGGCCGCCGGGTCCGCCGGTCTCGCCGAGGATGCGGCCGAGGCCGTTGTAGCCGACGACCAGGTCCCAGGCGGTGCCGTCGGTGCTGCCGCCGATGTAGGGGCGCGAGCGGGCGGGGACGAGGTCGACGGCCAGCACCCACCACAGCGAGGACGCGGCGAGGACGGCGCCGGCGGCCAGCAGGTGCAGCACCCGCCTGCCGGTCCCGGGCCGCGCCGCGAGCAGGTAGGCCGCCGCGAACGCGGGGACGACGAGGAACGCCTGCAGCATCTTGGTGTTGAAGCCGCACCCGACCAGGAACGCCGCGAGCAGCAGCGGCCGCGCCCGGCCGGTGGCGATGGCGCGCTGGCAGGCCCACGCGGCGGCGGCCATGAGCAGGACGAGCAGGGTGTCGGGGTTGTTGTCGCGGTTGATGGCGACGGTGATCGGGGTGAGCGCCAGGACGGCGGCGGCGGTGACCGCGGCGGCGTGCCCGAACGCCCGCCGCACGGTCGCGTGGACGACGGCGACGGCGGCGACGCCCGCGATGACCTGCGGGAGCAGCAGGCTCCAGGTCCCGAATCCGAGGATCCGGGCGCAGATCCCCATGGCCCACAGCGCCATCGGGGGCTTGTCGACGGTGATGTAGGACCCGGCGTCCAGGGACCCGAAGAAGAACGCCTTCCAGCTCTGGGTGCCGCTCTTGACGGCGGCGGAGTAGTAGGAGTTGGCGTGGCCGGACTCGCTGAGCCCCCACGCGTACAGGGCCGCGGCGGCGATGAGGATGGCCCACAGCGCGGGCCGTGCCCAGCGGGGGTCCTCGTCGGGGCCGAGGAGCAGGCGGCGGGCGCGGCGGGTCGCGGCGGGGCCGCGCGGCGCGGTGGACGCTGCGGTGGGCGCTGCGTTGGGCGAGGTGGCGGGGGCGGTCATGAGGTGCTCCCTCCGGTGCCGTCCCCGGCCGCGGGGACGCGCCCGCCCCGCCGCCCGCCGCTGCCCTGCTCTCCGCCGTGCCGGCCGTCGTGCGGGCCGTCGCGGTCGAGGCGGCGGGGGTGGAAGATCCAGGCGCGCATCAGCAGGAACCGGGCGAGGGTCGCGGCGGCGTTGGCGGTGACGAGCGCGGCGATCTCCACGGCGCGTCCCGCGCCGGGCGCGGCGGCGTGCAGCAGCGCCAGGCCGCCGGTGGACAGGGCGAGGCCGAGCAGGAACGCGGCGCCGCCTTCGAGCTGGTGGCGCAGGGCGCGGCGGGTGCCGGTGACGCCGAAGGTGAAGCGCCGGTTGGCGGCGGTGTTGGCGATCGTGGTGGCGGTCAGCGACACCGCGTTCGCCCACAGCGGCCCCATGGCCAGGCGCAGCAGCAGGAACAGGGCGAGCTGGGCGAGGGTGCTGAGGACGCCGATGACGGCGAAGGCGGGCAGCTGCCGCCGCATCCCGGCGGGCAGCCCGGCCGCCTGTGCCGCCTGCCCGGCCGTGTGGGCGGGCGTGTGGGCGGGCGTGTGGGCGGGCGTGTGGGCGGGCGTGTGGGCGGGCGTGTGGGCGGGCGCGGTGCGGGTGACGGGGGCGCGGAACGCGCCGGTGAGGATGCGGCGGGCGACGCGGGCCATGCCGCGGAGGTCGTCGCGGGCGGTGCGGAGCACGTCGACGCGGGAGTCGGGGTCGTCGACCCAGTCGACGGGGACCTCGTGGATGCGCAGCCCGTTGCGTTCGGCGAGCAGCAGCAGTTCGGTGTCGAAGAACCACGCCTCGTCCTCGACGGCGGGCAGCAGCGCCTGGACGATCTCGGTGCGGGCGGCCTTGAACCCGCACTGGGCGTCGGTGAAGCGGGCGGCGAGCGCGGTGCGCAGCAGCAGGTTGTAGCAGCGGGAGATGGCCTCGCGGCGGGGGCCGCGGACGACGGCGGAGCCGCGGGTGAGGCGCGACCCGATGGCCAGGTCGCTGTGCCCGGAGATCAGCGGCGCGACCAGCGGCAGGAACGCGTCCAGGTCGGTGGACAGGTCGACGTCCATGTAGGCGACGACGTCGGCGTCGCTGCCGCTCCACACGTGCCGCAGCGCCCGCCCGCGGCCCTTGCGCTCCAGCCGGACGGCCCGCACGTGCGGGAGCCGGGCCTGGAGCGCGGCGGCGATCGTCCAGGTGGCGTCGGTGCTGGCGTTGTCGGCGACGGTGATGCGGAACGGGTAGGGGAAGGTGTCGGCCAGGTAGCCGTGGAGGCGGTGGACGCTGGCGGCCAGGACGCGTTCCTCGTTGTGGACGGGCACGACCACCTCGACCAGCCGTCCCCGTCCCGCGTGCTCGGGCGGTGACGGCGGCGGCGGTGAGGTCGCCGAGGGGGGCGTGCCCTGTTCGGTGATGAGGTGACTCATGGGACCGAGGTTGCGGCGCGGCCGTGGGAAGCCGGTGAGCCGCCGATGAAGGCGGCATGAGAATGCGCCCGGCGCCCTCTCATCCCCGCCCGGCCGGGCCCGGCGGGGCGGGGGGTCAGTCGGGGGGCCGGGGGGTGCCGGGGAGGTTCACGCGGGCGAGGGTGCCGCCGCCGGGGGCGGGGTCCAGCGCGACGGTGCCGCCGGATTCGGCGACGACGCGCGCGACGATGGACAGGCCGAGGCCGGAGCCGGGCAGGCTCCGCGCGGACGGGGACCGCCAGAACCGCTCGAACACGTGCGGGAGGTCGGCGGCGGGGATGCCGGGCCCGTGGTCGCGGACGGTCAGTTCCCCGCCGGCGAGGCCGACGGCGACGGTGCCGCCGGGCGGGGAGAACTTGACGGCGTTGTCGAGGAGGTTCACCACGGCGCGTTCCAGGGAGGCGGGGTCGCCGAGCACGTACCAGGGGTCGATGGCGGCGTCGACGGTGAGGCCGGGGCCGCGGAGCCGGGCGCGTTCGACGGCGCGGCCGGCGACGTCGTGCAGCGCGACGCTCTCGTGGACGGGCTGCGCCTCGGCGGGCCGGGCCAGCTCCAGCAGGTCCCCCACCAGGCTGGACAGCTCCAGCATCTGCGCCTTGACGCTGGTGAGCAGGTTGCGGCGGGCGGCGGCCGGCAGGTCGCGGCCGGTGGCCTCGGCGCGCAGCAGCAGGTCGATGTTGGTGCGCAGGCTGGTCAGGGGGGTGCGCAGTTCGTGGCCGGCGTCGGCGATGAGCTGCTGCTGGCGTTCGCGGGACGCGGCGAGCTGGGCGGTCATGCTGTTGAAGGAGCGGCTGAGCCGGGCGATCTCGTCGGTGCCCTCCTCGGGGATGCGGGTGGCGAGGTCCTCGGTGCGGGCGATGTGCTCGACGGCGCCGGTGAGCTCGTCCACCGGCCGCAGCGACGCCCGCGCGATCATGAGCCCGGCGGCGGCCGACACCAGCACGCCGAGGGCGGTGACGGCGGTGAGCAGCAGCGCGAGGTTGTCCAGCGGGCCTTCGACCTCGTCCAGCGACAGCGCGTAGGACACGGCGGCGGTGCCGCCGCCGGGGGCGCGGAACCCGCGGGTGAGGACCCGGACGTGGTCGTCGGCGCCGGTCGCGGTGACGCCGGTGCCGTCGTGGTAGACGTGGCCGCGTTCGCCGCGGGCGACCGCGGTGTCGGCGCCGGTGACGCGGATCGCGCCGGCGCCGGGGACGGTGCAGCGGCGCCCGTCGGCGGCGACGACCTGCATCATCTCGTAGGGGCCTGGCAGGGCGTTGAGCGCGGCGGTGGGCCGGGCGGTGCAGTCGGCCAGGGCGGCCTGGACCAGCCGGGCGGTGCGGCCGCGCGGCGGCCCGTCGTGGTCGGGCCCGCCGGGCGCCTCGGGCGGGCCGCCGGAGGTGACGGCCAGCCGCCGGTCCAGTTCCCGGTACAGCTGGTTGCGGGTGAGCAGCCACCCGGCGGTGGCGCAGGCGGCGACGGCGAGCGCGACGGCCGCGGCGGTCAGCAGCGCCATGCGGGCGCGCAGGGTCAGCCGCCGGGCGACGCGGGCGCGGGTCCCGCCGCCGGCGGGCCGGGTCATGGGGACGCCGCCGTCCGCAGCACGTAACCGACGCCGCGGACGGTGTGGACCAGCCGCGGCAGCCCGCCGGCCTCGGTCTTGCGCCGCAGGTACATCACGTACACGTCCAGGGAGTTGGAGGCGGGTTCGAAGTCGAATCCCCAGACGGTCTCCAGGATCTGCTCGCGGGTGAGGACCTGGCGGGGGTGGGCGAGGAACATCTCCAGCAGCATGTACTCGGTGCGGGTGAGCTCGACGGGCCGGCCGGCGCGGGTGACCTCGCGGGTGCGGGTGTCCATGCGCAGGTCGTCGAACGCCAGGACGTCCTGCCGGGCCGCGCCGTGGCCGCCGGCGGCGGGGGCGGCGCTCATGGCGGCGCGGCGCAGCAGGGCGCGGACGCGGGCGAGGAGTTCGTCGAGTTCGAAGGGTTTGGCGAGGTAGTCGTCGGCGCCGGCGTCCAGGCCGGTGACGCGGTCGCCGACCATGTCGCGGGCGGTGAGCATGAGGACGGGCATGGTGGCGCCGAGGGCGCGCAGCCGCCGGCAGGTGGTCAGGCCGTCCATCCGGGGCATGAGGACGTCCAGGACGACCAGGTCGGGGGTGTCGCGCTGGACCCGGTCGAGGGCGGTGACGCCGTCGGCGGCGCCGGCGACCCGGTAGCCCTCGAACTCCAGGCTGCTGGACAGCGACTCGCGGACGGCGGGTTCGTCGTCGACGACCAGTATCCGCGCGGGTCCGGTCTCCGGGGTGTCGGGCTCCATGTACTCACCGTAAACAGCGCCGGTGGCGGGCCGCGCACCGGCGGTGGTTTCTCATGGTTCTCTCAGGATCTTCTGAGCGGCGGTTCAGGCGCGCGGCGGGGCCCCGGCCGCTGTGTCGGCGGCGGTTTCGGCGGTGGCCTCGGCCCACACGTCGCCGGGCTCGCGTACCGCGGCATCGGGGGCTTCGGCATCGGGGGCTTCGGCATCGCGGTCTTCGGCGCCGCGCGCTTCGGTGGCGGGGGCGGTCTCGACGACCACGGTCGCGGTGACGACGGTCGTCTCCCCGACCTTCCCGACCTCCGCAGCGGCGGTGGCTGTGGTGGTGGTGGGGCGGGTGGCGGTGGTCCAGGTGGTCTTGGCGACGTCGACGACGACGTCGCGGGAGATCTCCAGGATCATGCCGCGCAGCCGTTCGCGCATGGCGAGCCGGAGGGCGTCGCGGAGCAGTTCGCGCAGGGCGGCCTCCATCGCGGCGGTGGCGGCGCGGGTCGCGGCGCGGGCGGCGAGGTCGCGGGCGGTGCGGGCGAGGTGGCTCCCGGCGGCGGCGGTGAGCAGGTCGGTCGCGGCGCGCGCGGTCCCGGATCCGGCGGCGCGGGCGGCCAGGTCGCCGGCGGCGCCGGCGAGCGGGCCGAGTTCGGCGGTGAGGCCGGTGTCGCGGGCGGTGTCGCGCAGGGCGGCGGCGAGGTCGCGGGCGGCCTGCTCGGCGGTGTCGCGGACGACCCGGGCGACGATGTCGCGGCCGGCGGTCATCGCGGCGTCGGCCGCGGCGTCGGCGGCGGTGTCGATCGCGGCGTCCACGACGGCCCGGGTGGCGATCTGCACGGCGGGCGCGGACGCGGTCCGCCCGGCCAGGTCGCGGGCGGCGCCGGCGAGGTCGCGGGCCAGCGGGCTGCGGACGGCGAAGCGGCGCGCGGCGGCCGCGGCGGGGTGCCGCACGGCCTGCTCGGCGAGGGTCATCGCGGCGGTGGCGGCCTCGAACGCGCCGGCGGTCGCGGGGTTGGCCGCGGCGGCGGCGCGGGCCTCGGTGACGGCGCGTTCGGCGGCGCCGCGCGCGGCGCGCAGGGCGGCGTCCCGGGCGGCGGTCTCGATCGCGCGCATGGCGGGGGTGCCGGACGCCTGCTCCAGGATGCGGGCGGCGGCGAGCGCGGCGGCGTCCCGGGCGGCGTCGCGGACGGGTTCGCCGGCCTGCGCGGCCAGCCGCGCGGCGGACTCGGCGGCGGGCGCGAGCGCGTCGAAGACCTCTTCCAGCCGCCGCGCGGCGGCGCGGTCGGCCCGTCCCGCGCGCCCGGCGAGCCCGGTGCCGCGCAGGTCGCCGGTGCCGCGCCGGTCCGGGCCGTCCGCCCGGTCCTGGTGGTCCCGGTGGTCCTTGCCGTCCCGGTGGTCTGTGTCGTCCACGGCCATGCCCCTCATCCGCGATCCGCCCCGAAATCACCATAACCGGCGCGGGCCGGTGCCGGTCCCCCGCCGCCCGCCCCGCCGCGTGCACCGGGGGAGGTTTATCGGGTGGTGCGGCCGGGGCGGGGGCGGTAGTGTCGCGCGTGAGCGTGAGGGAGGTGGGGACGTATGGCCGTCGCCGCGGTTGCCGCTGCCCGCGGCATTCAGCCCGTCCTCATCCCCTGGGCCGCCGGCTGAGCCGACCTGGACCGCACTCGTCGTAGTCGCGGCGTCCGCCCGCCGGGGCCCTGCATTCACGTGAAGGGTTCCACTGCATTGTCCTGCGCATACGCGGACTCGTCCCCTCTCGCCGCCTACGGCTGGGACGAGGACCTGGAGAACGAGTTCACCTGTCATCGCGCGTCGGGTCTGGTGCCCGCGCGTGTGGCCGCGGTCGACCGCGGCCTGTGCGACGCGGTCACAGAGGACGGCCCGGTCCGGGCGTCGGTGCCGCGTCCCGCGTCCGCCGGCGAACCGGTGCCGTGCACGGGCGACTGGGCGGCGCTGCGCCTCGGCGGCCCGGACGGGCGCCCGGTCGTGGCGGCGCTGCTGCCGCGCCGGACCGCGGTCACGCGGGCGTCGGCGGGGCGTGATTCACGCGGCCAGGTGCTGGCCGCCAACGTCGACACCGTCGCGGTCGCGGTGTCGACGGCGGCGCGGCCGGCGCCGGGCCGGATCGAGCGGCTGGTGGCGCTGGCCTGGGAGAGCGGCGCGCGTCCGGTGGTGGTGCTGACCAAGGCCGACCGGGCCGCGGACATCGCCGCCGCCGAGGCGGACGCCGCCGCGGCCGCGCCGGGCGTTCCGGTGGTGGCGTGCAGCGCCGCGACCGGCGACGGCGTCGAGGCGGTCCGGGCCGTCCTTTCGGGGACGGTCGTGCTGATCGGGCCGTCGGGCGCGGGCAAGTCCACGCTGGGCAACGCGCTGCTGGGCGCGGACGCCCTGGCGACGGGCGCGGTCCGGGAGGCCGACGGCAAGGGCCGGCACACCACCGTGCGGCGGGAGCTGCTGCCGCTGCCGGGCGGCGGTGTCCTGATCGACACGCCGGGGCTGCGCGGCGTCGGGCTGGTCGACGCGTCGGCCGGGCTGGAGCGCGCGTTCGCCGACGTGGAGGAGCTGGCCGCCGGGTGCCGGTTCGCCGGCTGCGCGCACGAGAGCGAGCCGGGCTGCGCGGTGCTGGCGGCGGTGCAGGACGGGACGCTGCCGCGGCGGCGCCTGGACAGCTACCGGCGGCTGCTGCGCGAGAACGCGTGGGCGGCCTCGCGCACCGACGCGCGGCTGCGCGCCGAGCACGAGGACCGCTGGAAGCGGCTCAAGAAGGAGCAGCGGCGGATGTACCGGGAGCGTGGGCGGGACCGGTGAGGCGGGCGGCGGGGCCGGAGCGCCCCGGCGGCGCCCGGCGGCCATTGGGGGTGTGAGAGCCGCCCGCGGCCCGCGGCGGACACCCGCCGCGGGCCGCGGGCCCCGCCGGAGGGCCGGCGGGGTCAGCGGCCGCGGCGGCGGTAGGTGCGCACCGACAGCGGGGCGAACACCGCCAGCAGCAGCAGCGACCAGCCGAGGGTGGCGGCGACGGGGTGGGCGAGGGGCCAGGCGGCGTCGGCGGCGGGCGCGCCGGGGTTGCCGAACAGGTCGCGGCAGGCGGCGGTGAGGGCGCTGACGGGGTTCCATTCGGCGATGATCCGCAGCGGCGCGGGCATGCCGCCGGTGGGGACGAAGGAGTTGGACAGCATGGTGACCGGGAACACCAGCGGGATGAGCTGGTCGGCGGTCTGCTCGTTGCGGACGACCAGGCCGAGGTAGCAGCCGGCCCAGCTGAGCGCGTACCGCATGAGGGCCAGCAGCGCGAACGCCTCCAGGGTGGACCAGAGGCCGTGGTGGGCGCGCCATCCGACGGCGAGGCCGGCGGCGGCCATGATGAGCATGCCGAGGGCGCCGTTGAGGATCTCGGCGCCGGTCTGCCCGAACGGGACGGCGGAGCGGGCCATGGGCATGGAGCGGAACCGGTCCATGACGCCGCGGGAGGCGTCGGTGGCCACGCGCAGGGTGACGGCCATGGTGGAGGTGAAGGTGACCATGGCGAACAGGCCGGGCATGAGGTATTCGCGGTAGTCGCCGCCGCCGGGGACGGAGATGGCGCTGCCGAACACGTAGCCGAACAGCACGACCATGACGGCGGGGAAGATCAGCGCGGCGATGAGCTCGCCGGGTTCCTGGCGGATCCGCGACAGTTCGCGGCCGATGAGGGTGAGGCCGTCGGTGACGGCCCAGCGGGCCCGTGCGGCGCGGCCGGCGGGCGCCGCGGTCGCGGCGGGGGCGGTGAGGGCGGTCATCGGACGGTCTCCTTCACGGGCGCGCCGTCGGCGGAGGCGGGTGCGGCGGGGTCGGGCGTTTCGGGGTCGGTGCCGGGGGCGGCGGTGAGGCGCAGGAACACCTCGTCGAGGGTGGGGCGGCGCAGTCCGGCGTCGGCGGCGGCGACGCCGGCGCGGTCGAGTTCGCGGACGACGTCGGCGAGGCGGACGGCCCTGGCGGGCAGCGGGACCGAGAGCCGGCCGCCGTCCAGGGCGGGGTGGGCGCCGGTGAGGGCGTGCAGGACGCCGGCGGCGGCGCCGGCGTCGGCGGGGTCGTCCAGGACGACGTCGAGGCGGTCGCCGATGGAGGACTTCAGCTGGTCGGGGGTGCCGGAGGCGATGACGCGGCCGTGGTCGACGACGGCGATGTCGTCGGCGAGCCGGTCGGCCTCGTCCAGGTACTGGGTGGTGAGCAGGACGGTGGTGCCGTCGGCGACCAGGCCGCGGACGGCGTCCCAGATCTCGCCGCGGCTGCGGGGGTCCAGGCCGGTGGTGGGCTCGTCCAGGAACAGCACCTGGGGGCGCAGGATGAGGCTGGTGATCAGGTCGAGGCGGCGGCGCATGCCGCCGGAGTAGCCGGCGACCTGCCGGTCGGCGGCGTCGGCGAGCCCGAACCGCTCCAGCAGCTCGTCGGCGCGGCGGCGGGCCTCGCGGCGGGGCAGGTGGTAGAGGCGGCCGAACATGCGCAGGTTGCCGCGGCCGGTGAGCTTCTCGTCGACGGCGGCGTACTGGCCGGCCAGTCCGATGCGGGCGCGGACCTGGTCGGGGTCGCGGGCGACGTCGAACCCGGCGATGCGGGCGGTCCCGGAGTCGGCGTCGGCCAGGGTGGCCAGGATCCGCACGGCGGTGGTCTTGCCGGCGCCGTTGGGGCCGAGGACCCCGCAGACGGTCCCGGCGGGGACGGCGAGGTCGAGGCCGTCCAGGGCCTGGGTGGTGCCGAAGCGCTTGCGCAGCGCCTCGGCGGCGACGATCGGTTCACCGGTCACGGCAACTCCTCTGGGTACGGTGTACGCATCTCACGGTAGACAACTGGGTACGTCGTACGCAACTAGGATGCTCGGAAAGACCCGCGAGGAGGTTCGGTGGCAGCCGGCGAGCAGCACGTCAGCATCTGGTCGGTCCCGGAGCGGCAGGGCCGCGGCCCGCGCCCCGCCTACAGCCGCGTCCAGATCACCGAGGCGGCGATCCGCATCGCCGACGCCGACGGGCTGGAGGCGGCCTCGATGCGCCGCATCGCCGCAGACCTCGGCACCGGCGCCATGTCGCTGTACCGGTACGTGCCCTCCCGCGACGACCTGCTGGAGCTGATGGTCGACCACGCGCTGCTGGAGATGGACATCCCCGACCGGCCCTCCGGCGACTGGCGCGCCGACCTGACGCTGATCGCCGAGAACACCCGGGCGGTGTGGCTGCGGCACCCCTGGCTGGCGGGGCTGCACCGCCCCCGTCCCGCCATGGGCCCCAACCGGCTGCGGCTGCTGGAGTTCGCCTTCGGGGCGCTGGACGTCGGCATCCCCATCGACCAGATGTTCACGCTCCTGGAGATGCTGAACGGCTACGTCGAGCGCGTCGTGCGCGGCGAGATCGAGTGGATGCGGGAGATGCGGCAGAGCGGGATGACCCCCGAGCGCTGGATGCTGCAGAGCGCCCCCTACGTCCAGGAGCTGCTGGGCACCGGCCGGTACCCGATGTTCGAGCGCATCGTCATGGACGCGCGGCTGCCCCACATGAACGCCGAGGAGCAGTTCCGCTACGGCCTGGACCGCGTCCTGGACTGCGTCGGCGGCGTCCTCCCCGCCCCCTGAACGCGCGCCCCCGCCGAACACCCGCTGAACGCGCGGGATCCCGTCCCCAGGGTGACAGCGGGGACGGGATCGGAGACGCCGGCGGGAATCGAACCCGCGAGGGGATGGCGGCCCGGTGCGCCGCCGCGGCGCCCGCCGGAGCGGCCGCCCGATCAGCCTGCCCCGGCCCAGGCGCCGCCGCAACGCAATTTCCCCCCCGCCCCCGTGCAGGCTCACGCCAGGCCGTGCAGGACGCGCACGAGGTCGATCCACCGCTCCGGGTGGACGTGCCCGACGACCGCACTACGGGGCAGCCCCGCCGCGCGGAACGCCGCGTCCACCCGCCGCCGCGGGTACGCCGGCCGCAGCGACGCGTACAGGCTGCCGCCCCGGCCGGTGAACCCCAGCTCCACGCACCGCGCGTACGCCTCCAGCGCCCCGGGCGGCAGCAGCGGCCGCGGCCGCCGCTCCAGGCGCAGCACGGCCGAGTCCACCCGCGGGACGGGCCGGAACCGGCTCGCGGGGATCCGCTCGCCCAGCCCCCACCGGAACACCGGCCACGTCCGCACCGTCAGCAGGCTCCACCGCCCGTAGTCGCCGGTGCGCTTGCGCGCGTACTCCCGCTGCGTGATCAGCGTCGCCGCCTCCAGCGCCGGCGCGTCCAGCGCCCACGCCACGATCGCCGACGTCGCCGCGTACGGGATGCCGCCGACCAGCCGGAACCGGCCGCGCGGCGGCCGCGCGGCCAGGAAGTCGCCGGTCACGCACTCCACGCCCGGCAGCCGCCGGCGCCGCAGCCGCGCCGCGTGCACCGGGTCGATCTCGTAGGCGATCACCCGGTCGGCGTGCGCGGCGAGCGCGGCGGTGATGCGGCCGTCGCCGGCGCCGGCCTCCACGACCAGCCCGCCGGGCGCGGCCAGCCGGGCGTACCGGGCGATCACGCCCGGGTCGGCGAGGAAGTTCTGGGACAGCTCGCGGCGCGCGCGCCCGCGAGCGGTGGATCGGTCTCGGGAAGGGATGGCGGCCGTCCTCGGCTCCCGGCCACGGCGGGCCGGCGGACGGACCGCGCACGCGCACGGCGGCACGGCTGCCGCGATAAAGCACGATAAAGCGCTAGAGAGCGGCAGAGAGCGGCAGAGAAGGCGGCGCCGGGAGGCGCGGCGGGGCCCGTCCAGGGTCGTCAGGGGCGTCGGCGTGCCCTGGACGGCCGGAGCGCATACCGCGGCCGCGGCACCGCACTGCGCGGCACCGCACGGCGGCGAAGGATCAGGCGGCGCGCACCCGGCGGTCCAGGACGGGGCGGCGGCCGCGGAGCCGGACGTAGGCGGCGGCCATCACCCGCGCCGCGCAGTCCGTGACGGCGGTCATGCGCCCGATCCTAGGGACCCGCGCCGCCCGCCCCAACAGGTTTTCCCCCGGGCCGCCGCCCTCCCGGGCGCACGCCGTAGGCTGCGCGGTGTGACGGGCCGCGATCCGGAGTACCTGGCGTTCCTGCGCCGCCGCCGCGCCGAACCCGCCGGCGACGGCGGCGCCGGCGGGGGAGAAAGCGTCCAGGACGCGCGCCGCGCGCACGCCGCCGACCTCGCCCGGTCCCCGCGCCCGCCCGCCGGCGACGTCACCGACCTGGCCGCCGACGGCCCCGCCGGGCCGCTGCCCGCCCGGCTCTACCGGCCCGCCTGGGACGGCCCCGCGCCCGCGCTGGTGTACCTGCACGGCGGCGGCTGGGTGCTCGGCGACGTCGACTCCTACGACCCGGTCGTGCGGGCCCTGGCCGCCGCCAGCGGCGTCGCGTGGCTGTCGGTCGGGTACCGGCGCCCGCCCGAGGACCCCTTCCCCGCCGCGCTCGAGGACACCGTCGCCGCCGTCCGCTGGACCGTCCGCAACGCCGCCCGCCTCGGCCTGGACCCGCACCGCATCGGCGTCGCCGGCGACAGCGCCGGCGGGCAGCTCGCCGCCGCGGCCGCCGGCGCCCTGCGCGCCGCCGGCCCCGACCGGCCCGCGCTGCAGGTACTGCTGTACCCGGCGCTGGACCTGCGCGAGATGCCGCCGCCGCTGCCCGACCCGGACGGCCTCGCCCCGCCCCGCGACGGCGTGGACCGGGCCCTGCGCGCCTACCTGCGCGGCACCGACCGCACCCGCCCCGACGTCTCCCCGCTCCTGGACCCCGACCCCGCCGGCCTGCCCCCGGCGGTCATCGCCACCGCCGAGCACGACCGGCTGCGCCCGCAGGCCGAGCGGCACGCCGCCCGGCTGCGCGCCGCCGGCGTCCCCGTCACCCTGATCGCCGGCACCGGCCTGGACCACGGCTTCCTCGGCTGGGGCGCGTTCGCGCGCCGCCCCGCCGAGGCCGTCGCGGAGATCGGCGCCGCCGTCCACCGCGCCCTCACCGCCGTTCCGGACGGCCCCGCGACCGCCTGACCACCCGTCCTTAAAGACGCTTGCCCACCCCGTTTAACCCCCTTGACGTGGGAAATCACACAAGCAGGTCAGATTTCCGCAAACGCCGCCGACCGTCGAGGGAGGCCCACCGCCTTGCACAGGACCCACGAGATGCGGATGGTCCGCACCGAAGAGTCCGGACTGGAGGAATGGGCCTGCCCCACCTGCGGCCGCCGCATCCTGCTGCGCTGGCCGCCCCACTACGCCAAGAACGTCCTGGACACCGGCGACCCCAAGGCCTGCCACATCGCCCGCACCCCCGACGACACCCCCGGCGAAACGCCCGCCACCGTGGGCGGCGGCTGCCGCCGCCTCCGCGAAACCGGCGCCGACGCCCTCGGCACCCCCGCCCAGCCCCGCGTCAACCCACCCGAACCCGTCTGACCCCGGCCCCCACACCACGGCCGCACGCCACGGCCGCACGGCAGGGCGTCACGGCAGGGCGTCACGCCGCGAGCTCGGCCCGCAACCGGTCCAGGCCCATCGGCCCCAGATCCAGCGCCCGCCGGTGGAACTCCTTCAACTCGAACGCCGCACCCGCCCGCCGCCGCGCCGCCTCACGCGCCTCCAGCCACACCCGCTCCCCCTGCTTGTACGCGATCGCCTGCCCCGGGCACCCCAGATACCGGTCGATCTCGAACGCCACCACCGAATCGGGATCCGGGCCCTTGCGCGACCGCAGGAACTCAAAACCCAGCTCCGGCGTCCACCGCTCCCCCTCATGGAACCCCGCCCCCTTCGGGATCGGCAGCCCCAGATGCAACCCGATGTCCAAGATCACCCGCGCCGCGCGGAACCGCTGCCCGCCCGCCAGCATCCCCAGCCGGTGCGCCGGATCCGCGTAATACCCCAGCTCGTCCATCAACCGCTCCGCGTACAGCCCCCACCCCTCGCAATGCCCCGCGTGGAACTCGCTCGACACCCGCTGGAACCGGTTCAGCCGCGGGTTCAGCACCGTCACCCCCAACTGCAGATGATGGCCCGGCACCCCCTCGTGGAACATCGTCGTCGGCACCGACCACGTCACGATCTCCGCCGCCGGATCCTGCACCGTCCACCACACCGTCCCCGGACGCGACAGGTCCTCCGCCGGCGCCAGGTAGTAGATCCCCGTCTCCACCGGCGGGATCCGGCACTCGATCCGCCGCAACGGCGCCGGAATGTCGAAATGCACCCCGTCCAGATCGGCGATCGCCCGGTCCGCCAGCTCCTGGATCCACCCCCGGAACGCCTCCGCGCCCGCCACCCGGTACGCCGGATCGGCGTCCAGCGCCGCCATCACCGCCGGCAGCGGCTCACCCGGCAGGATCTCCCGCGCCGCCACCGCCATCTCCGCCTCGATCCGCGCCAGCTCCTCCCAGCCCCACGCGTACGTCTCCGCCAGATCCAGCTCCGTCCCCAGGAACTCCCGCACCCCCAGCGCGTACCGGTCCGCGCCCAGCGCGTCCCGCTCCGGCGCCCGCGCCGCCACCACCCCCGTCAGGAACCCCGCGAACTCCGCCAGCGCCGCCGACGCCGCCCGCACCGCCTCCCCCAGCGCACCCGCCAGCGGCCCCTCCCCGTACCGCGCCGCCAGACCCTCCAGATACGCCGGGAACTCCGCGCACTCCCCCGCGCTGCGCAGCACCTGCCGCCGCGCCGCGACCCGCCCCCGCCCGCACGCCGCCTCCAGCGACACCCGCAGCCCCGCCAGCGCACCCGGCAGCGCCGCCACCCGCGACCGCACCGCCTCCCAATCGGTCCGCGCCCCCTGATCCAGCAGCTCCACCGCCATCCGCAAACGCTGGACGGGCCCGTCGATGGTGTCCAGGAACCCCTCCCGCACCCCCGCCTCGTCCAGCGCCGCCTCCACCTCCAGCCGATCCCGCAGCACCGCCGCCGCGACCCGGCCCGCCTCCCCCTCCACCGGCACCCGCGCCAGCTCCGCCAGCGTCCGCCGCACCAGCTCCGCCCGCGCCGCCGCCCCCTCCGGCCCGTAGTCGGTCAGCCGCGCGTCCTGCCCCGCGATCCCCATCATCGCCGCGCGGCACGGATCCAGCGCGGCGAACTCGTCGGTGTACCGGCCGGCAAGGTCATCCAGTGCGGTCATCGCCCCAGGCTACGACCCGCACCACCAAAACTGATCATGAAAAAGTGCCAAAAAACGGCATAGCGCCCAGCGCCCGTCACCGCGCCTCCACCGCCAACCGCACCCCCAGACCCACCAGCACCACACCCGACACCTGCTCCAACCGCCGCCGCACCACCGGCCGCCCCAGCACCCGCCGCGCCGCCCCCACCACCCACACCACCACCGCGTACCACGCCAAGTCGATCAGCGCCCACAGCACCGCGAACCCCACCAGCGTCCACCCCACCGGCCACCCGTCCGGCACGAACTGCGGCAGGAACGACACCGCGAACACCCCCGCCTTCGGATTGGCGAAGTTCGTCACCAGCCCCAACCGGAAACACCGCCACCCCGACAACCCCGAACCCGAGTCCGAGTCCGAGTCCGAGTCCGAACCCGCCGCACCGTCCAATGCCTCCGGCACCCTGCCCGACCGCCCACCCGACGGCCCGCCCCGCCGCGCCCCCCACAACGCCCGCACCCCGAACCACACCAGCACCACCGCACCCGCAACCCGCAACCCCTCATACGCCAAACGCGACGCCACCAGCAGCGCCGACAACCCCACCGCGGCCGCCGCACCCCACACCAGCACACCCGCCTCGTTCCCCAGCACCACCGCGAACCCCCCGCGGCGCCCCGACCGCACCGACTCACGCATGATCACCACCGTGCTCGGCCCCGGCGCCATCGCGATCAGCACCGCCGCACCCGCGAACGCCAGCAGACTCTCCACCATCCGCCCATGCTCGCCAACCCGCACCCGCCCGCGCAACGCCGTTCCACGCCACCCGGCCGCACCCGGCCGCCCGCACCCCGGCCGGACCGGCGGTCACAGCGGCGCGCCGTCATCCCCTCCCGTACCCGACGGCGACGGCGTCGGCGGACTCGACGGCGACCGCGGCGGCCCCGACGGAGAACGCGACGGCGACGGCGACCGCGACGGCTGCTGGAACGTCGGCGTCGGCTCCGGCGGCGCGGGCGGCGGCTCCTCCGCCGACGGCTGGCACGCGAACAGCACCGCCATCAGCAACGCCAGCACCAGCAGCGCCGCCGCCAACGCCACCACCGCCGCCACCAGATTCCGCTCCGGCGGACGCTCCCCCGCCGGCACCCCACCCGGCACCACCGGCGGACCCTGCCGCGGCGCCTCCAACGCGGGCTCCCCCGACCCCAGCCAGTACGGCTGGAACTGCGGACCCCGCCGCCGCCCGCCCCACCACGCACGCTCCTGCCCCTGGAACACCACCGGCTCCAGGAACCGCTCAGCCCCCACCCGATCCGGCTCGTACAACGTCGCCACCCACGGCGCCGGACCATCCGGATGCGCCGCCACCACCGGCGCCTGCCCACCCGGCCCACCCGGCCCACCCGCGGCCTCACCAGCCCCCCGGCCGGGCACACCACCCGCCGCCGGCACCGCCGCGTTGATCGCCGCACGGAACCGGTCCCGCGCCGCCGCATCACCCGCCGCACCCCGGTTCAGCACCGCCACACTCGCGCGCCGCCCCTCACCGTCCACCCCCAGGAACACGATCCCCGCGGCGGACTCCGACAGCCGCGCCGACAAACGGAACGGCCCCAGCTGAACAGGATCACCCGGCGGCAACGGCCTCGACATGGCCGCAACACTAACAACCACGCCCCGCCAACGACCCCAGGACGCCGACACGCCCACCCACACGCCCACCAGGCAGCCCGCCCCGCACCCCCCTGAACCGATCATCGCCCGAGCGCACGTATCCCGAACGAACGGGTACAAGTGATCGCGTAGGGTCGTAACACGCCCACCGGCACCCGACGGACAGGCCCACCAGGGACAGCGAGGGGACTCCCACCATGACCATCGCCACCGACGTCGACGAGGCCGCGGCGCTCCTGCAGGACACCCTCACCGAGGTCAAGAAGGTCATCGTCGGCCAGGACCACATGGTCGAACGCATGATCGTCGCACTCCTCGCCCGCGGCCACTGCCTCATCGAAGGCGTCCCCGGCGTCGCCAAGACCCTGGCCGTCGGCACCCTCGCCCGCGTCGTCGGCGGCACCTTCGCCCGCCTCCAGTTCACCCCCGACCTCGTCCCCTCCGACATCGTCGGCACCCGCATCTACCACCCCTCCACCGAGCAGTTCGACGTCGAACTCGGCCCCGTCTTCGTCAACTTCGTCCTCGCCGACGAGATCAACCGCGCCCCCGCCAAGGTCCAGTCCGCCCTCCTGGAGGTCATGGCCGAACGCCAGGTCTCCCTCGGCGGCCGCACCTACCCCCTCCCCAAGCCCTTCATCGTCCTCGCCACCCAGAACCCCATCGAGTCCGAAGGCGTCTACCCCCTCCCCGAAGCCCAGCGCGACCGCTTCCTCATGAAGATCGACGTCCACCACCCCGCCGCCCACGAGGAACTCCAGATCCTCCAGCGGATGAGCGTCGACCCGCCCGAAGCCGCCCAGCTCCTCGACACCGGACGCCTCGCCGGCCTCCAGCGCGCCGCCGAAGAGGTCTCCGTCCACGAACTCATCGCCGACTACATCGTCCGGCTCGTCATGGCCACCCGCGAACCCGAGCAGTACCGCCTCCCCGACCTGCGCGGCGTCATCGAGATCGGCGCCAGCCCCCGCGCCACCCTCGGCCTGGCCTCCGCCGCCCGCGCCCTCGCCCTGCTGTCCGGACGCGACTACGTCCTGCCCGACGACGTCCGCGCCGTCGCCCGCGACGTCATGTCCCACCGCCTCGTCCTCACCTTCGACTCCCTCGCCGACGGCATCGACCCCGGCGAGGTCATCACCCAGATCCTCGCCGCCGTCCCCCCGCCCCGCGTCGTCTGGAACCACGGAGCCGCGGCGGTGACCACCGCATGAGCCCGCGGCGCGCCGACCACGGGAACCCCGCCGCCGGCCCCGCCGCCGGACGGCGCCGCCGAGGCGGCGGCGGCAAGCTCGCCCACCTCGCCCCCGAACGCACTCTGCGCCGCCTGGAACTCCAGGTCACCCGCCGCCTCGACGGCCTCCTCAACGGCGAGCACCTCGGCCTGATCCCCGGCCCCGGCACCGAACTCGCCGAAGCCCGCCTCTACCAGCCCGGCGAGGACGACGTCCGCCACATGGACTGGGCCGTCACCGCCCGCACCACCACCCCCCACGTCCGCGACCTCGTCGCCGACCACGAACTCGAAGCCTGGTCCCTGGTCGACCTCACCCCCAGCATGGACTTCGGCACCGGCACCATGATCAAACGCGACCTCGCCGTCGCCGCCCTCGCCGCCGTCGGCTTCCTCACCGTCCGCCTCGGCGACCGCGCCGGCGCCTACCTCCTGCACACCGACGGCATGCGCCGCTGGCCCGCCCGCACCGGCAAGGCCGCCCTCTACGCCCTCCTGCAGTCGGTCCTGGACGCCCAGTCCGCCGGGCAGGGCCCCGGCTCCCGCACCGGCCCCGCCGCCCCCCGCGACCTCGCCGCCGCCATCACCTCCCTCGACCGCGGCCAGACCCGCCGCGGCCTGCGCGTCGTCATCTCCGACTTCCTCGCCAACGACGGCACCGACCCGCTCACCGCCCCCACCGCCGCCGGCCCGCACGGACAGCAGCCCGACTGGGAACGCCCGCTGCGCCGCCTCGCCGCCCGCCACCAAGTCCTCGCCATCGAGATCATCGACCCCCGCGAACTCGACCTCCCCGACGTCGGACTCGTCGAGATGGCCGACCCCGAGACCGGGACCGTCCACGAGATCGTGCTCAGCCGCCGCACCCGCGAGCGGTACGCCGCCGCGGCCGCCGCCCAGCGCGAGCGCAACCGCGCCGCCCTGCGCCGCTGCGGCGCCCACCATCTCGTCCTGCGCACCGACCGCGACTGGATCGCCGACGTCGCACGCTTCGCCCTCCGCCAGCGCCGTGCCGCAGGCCGGCCCTTCACGACCGCGGGAGTGCGCCCATGACCTTCCTGTCACCCGAACGCCTCTGGCTCCTCGGCCTCCTGCCGCTGCTGGCCGCGGCCTACACGGTCCTGCAGCTGCGCCGCAGCCGCTACGCCGTCCGCTTCACCAACCTCGCGCTGCTGTCCCAGGTCGCGCCCAGGCGGCCGGGCTGGCGCCGGCACGTCGCCGCCGGCCTGTTCCTCATCATGATCCTGCTGATGATGGTCGGGTTCGCGCGGCCCGCCTCCTCCGTCAAGGTCCCCCGCGACCGCGCCACCATCATGGTCGCCGTGGACGTGTCGCTGTCGATGATGGCCAGGGACGTCTCCCCCAGCCGCTTCGACGCCGCCAAGGCCGCCGCCAAGAAGTTCATCGGCGACCTGCCCCGCCGCTTCAACGTCGGCGTCGTCGCCTTCGCCGGCAACGCCAACCTCGTCGCCGCGCCGTCCGCCGACCGGGCCGCCGCCATCGCCTCCCTCGACCAGCTCGCCCTGGCCAAGCGCACCGCCATCGGCGAGGCCGTCTTCACCTCCCTGCAGGCCGTCCGGTCCTTCGACGCCGAGGCCAGCCAGGACCCGCCGCCCGCCCACATCGTGCTGCTGTCCGACGGGGACAACACCACCGGACGCTCCGTCCAGGAGGCCGTCGACGCCAGCCGCGTCGCCCACATCCCCGTCTCCACCATCGCGTTCGGCACCCCCTACGGCACCGTCGACATCGAGGGCGAGACCACCAGCGTCTCGGTCAACAAGGAGACCCTCAAGACCCTCGCCGACAGCACCGACGGCAAGGCCTACGAGGCCGCCGACGCCGGCCAGCTCGACGAGGTGTACAGCAACATCGGCACCTCCCTCGGCTTCCGGATCGAGCACCGCGACATCGCCGCCCGCTACATCGGCATCGCGCTGCTGTTCGCCCTCGCCGCCGGCGGCGCCTCCCTCGCCTGGTTCTCCCGCCTGCCCTGACGCTCCTCCGCACGCCCGGGCCGCCGGTCTGAGCGGCCCGGGCGCCGCGCGCGCACTGATAGCGTCGTCGGACGTGGGGGATCACTACTTCGCCGAGCGGCCCGGCGCCGCCAGCCGGCGCCGCACCGTCGACCTCGTCCTGCCCGACCTGCACCTGCGGCTCGACACCGACAGCGGCGTCTTCTCCCCCGACCGCGTCGACCCCGGCACCCGCGTCCTGCTGGAGACCGTCCCGCCACCCCCGCAGCACGGCGACCTCCTCGACCTCGGCTGCGGCTACGGGCCCATCGCCCTCACCCTGGCCAAGCGGTCCCCGTTGGGGACTGTCTGGGGCGTGGACGTCAACCGGAGAGCCTTGGAAATCGCCGAGGACAACGCCAAAGCCGCCGGCCTTGACAATGTAAGGTTCAGGCTGGCGGACGAGATCGACCCCGCGCTGCGCTTCACCGCGCTCTGGTCCAACCCCCCGATCCGCATCGGCAAGGCCGCCCTCCACGACCTCCTGCTCACCTGGCTCCCCCGCCTCACCCCCGAGGGCACCGCCCACCTCGTCGTCCAGAAGCACCTCGGCTCCGACTCCCTCCAGCGGTGGCTGACCGGCCAGGGCTTCCCCACCGAGCGGATCGCCTCCCGGTCCGCCTACCGCGTCCTGCGCGTCACGTCCCGCACGGAAGGCACCACCCGATGACCACCCGCGACCCGAAGAGCACCCCCGAACCCGCCCCGGGCCGCCGGCAGCTGCGCGCCACCGACGTCAAGCGCCTCAACCGCGACTGGCGCCGCCGCACCGGCGCCCGCCTCGGCCTGCTCGTCGAGTCCGTCACCCAGCCGTTCAACATGGGCTCGATCATCCGCAGCGCCGCCGTGTTCGGCGTCGAGCACCTCTGGCTCGCCGGCAACGCCACTCCCCCCACCCACCGCGGCGTCGCCAAGACCGCCCTCGGCACCGACCGCCTCGTCCCCTGGGAGCACGCCGGCACCCCCGCCGAGGCCGCCGCGGCGATCCGCAAGGAGGGCCTGCGCCTCATCGCCGTCGAACTCACCGCCGACGCCGTCCCCCTGCACGACGCCCCCCTCGACGGCGACGTCTGCCTCGCCGTCGGAGGCGAGGACCACGGCTGCTCCCCCGCCCTGCTCGCCACCGCCGACGCCGTCGCCTACATCCCCCAGATCGGACGCGTCGGCTCCCTCAACGTCGCCGTCGCCACCGCCATCGCCCTCGCCGAGGCCCGCCGCCGCGAATGGAGCGCCTGACCCGCGCCTCCCGGCCCGCGCCCCAGCCCCGCCGCCTGCACCCCCGCACCCCCCGTAAATGGGTACCGGCACCCATGGCGGGCGGCGCCCCCTTGCCGCATGGTGGAGGTTCGCCACGTACATTCCCCAGGCGACCGAAGGGAGCCCCTTGCGATGACGGTCAACGGCGCGGTCAACAGCGCGGTCGGCGACGCCTCCGGCGGCTACCCGCCGGGCGGCGCGGCGGCACGGCAGGCCCGCGAGCTCCTGGAGCGCGAGCGCCGCAACCGCATCGCCGAACTCGGCCTCCTGGACGGCGAGGGCCCCGGCGCCCCCGACGAGGCCGCCATGGCCCGCCGCGGCACCCTCCAGGGCAACCTGGAGGAGATCGACGCCGCCCTCGCCCGCCTTGACGACGGCACCTACGGCCTGTGCGAGGACTGCGGGAAGCCCGTCCCCGAAGGCCGCCTGGAGATCATCCCCTACGCCCGCCGCTGCGTGGCCTGCCAGCAGCGACGGCGGTGATGACCGCCGCCGCGGCGGCACCCGGCGGCGGCCGCGCCGCCCTCGACCTCGGCACCAGCCGCATCCGCGCCAGCGTGCCCGCCCTGGACGTGCTCGTCGACCGCCCCTCCGCGGCCGGCGACCACGCCCCGGCCCCCGCCGGACGCCGCCGCACCGCCCCCGCACGCCCCGTCGAGCACGGCATCGTCGCCGACGCCGGCGCCTGCACCCGGCTCACCCGCCGCACCCTGCAGGAGGCCGGCCCCGGCCTGCGGCTCCAGCACATCCTGCTCGCCGTGCCCGCCGCCGCCAGCGGCACCCAGCTCGGCCGCGCGGCCACCGCCGTCCGCGCGGCCGCCGGCTGCCCCGTCCGCACCATGGAGGCGCCGCTGGCCGCCGCCCTCGGCGCCGGCATCGCCGTCGACGACCCCCGGCCCCGGCTCACCCTCGACATCGGCGCCGGCATCGTCGAGATGGCCGTCATCATGCGCGGCCGCGTGCACCTGGCCCGCTCCATCCAGTACGTCCCCGACCGGCAGGCCGGGCACGCCGTGCCCCGGCTGCCCGAGTACGTCCGCGAGCGCCTCCCCGACGGCGTCCGGCACCTGCTGGCCGACCTGCCCGCCCCGCTGCGCCGCACCGCCCGCGACGGCGGCCTCCTGCTCACCGGCGGCGGCGCCCGGCTGCCGTCCCTGCCCGGCCGCCTCACCGCCGAGATGGGCCTCACCGTCACCATCGCCCGCGACCCCGCGCGCGCCACCATCCGCGGCCTCGCCCGCGCCTGCCGGTCCCCCGACCTCTGGCGGCTCGCCCGCACCTGAACCGGCGCACCCCCGCGTCGGCACGCTACGATCAACCCGTGCAGTTCCTCATCCGTGCGTAGGACGCCCCAACGCCGCCGCCCCGGCGCGGCGGCCTCCGGCGTCCCCATGAACCGCCCCTAGCGGGCCCTCCCGATGAGGAACACCCTCCGTGGCACCGTCGTACGCGGCCGTCCTGCGCGCACCCCACGCCTTCCGCACCTTCTCCCTCGCCCTGATCGGACGCCTGTCCTACGGGACGGTCTTCCTGTCCCTCACGCTGGCGTTCACCGCCTCCACCGGCTCCTACGCCCGCGCGGGCGCCCTCATGGCCCTCAACGGCCTCACCGTCTCCGTCCTGTCGCCCCTGCGCGCCGGGCTCATCGACCGGCACGGCCCGCGCCGCGCCCTCCCGCCCATGGCCGCCGGCTACTGCCTGGCCCTGCTCGCCCTGGCCGCCCTCACC
The DNA here is from genome assembly GCF_013364275.1 of Actinomadura sp. NAK00032. Taxonomy (NCBI): domain Bacteria; kingdom Bacillati; phylum Actinomycetota; class Actinomycetes; order Streptosporangiales; family Thermomonosporaceae; genus Actinomadura; species Actinomadura sp. NAK00032. The sequence continues at coordinate 4,775,999 of NZ_CP054932.1, forward strand.
TGGCGCCCCGGCGCGCCCCTGGCACTGCTCACCGCGCTCACCCTCGCCGCCGGCGCCACCATGCCGCCGCTCGGCGTGGTCATGCGGACCCTCTGGAACACCCTCCTGCCGGACGGACCGCTCCTTCGCCGCGCCTACAGCCTCGACACCGTCTGCGAAGAACTCGTGTTCGTCACCGGGCCGCTGCTGGCCGGGCTGCTGGCCGCGGCCGCCCACCCGGCCCTCGGCATCGCGCTCAGCGCCGCCCTCATCGCCGCCGGCACCCTCGGGCTGATCACCTCCCCCGCCGTGCGGCCCCGGCCGCCCGGGACCCGGCCCGGCCGCCGCCGGCCCGCGATCCCGCTCGCCCCGTGCCTCGCCGCCGCGGCCACCGGCGTCGTCCTGGGCTCCACCGCCCTGCTCGCCGTCGCGTTCACCCGGCAGCACCACCAGCCCGCCGCCGTCGCCTGGGTCGAGGCCGCCCTCGCCGCCGGCAGCGCCGCCGGCGGACTCGCCTACGGCGCGCTCAGCCGCACCCGGCCCGGCCGCGGCCGGCTCGCGGTGCTCCTCCTGCCGCTCGGCACCGCCCTGGCCGCCGCGGGCCTCGCCCCGTCCACCCTCGCGCTGACGGCGGCGGCATGCGCCGCCGGGCTGTTCATCAGCCCCGTCCTGACCGCCGCCTACCTGCTCGCCGACGCGACCGCCCCGCCCACCGCCCGCGCCCGCGCGGCCGCCTGGGTCAACACCGCGCTCAACCTCGGCGCCGCCGGCGGGACGGCCGCGACCGGCGTGTACCTGGACGCGCTGCCCCTGCCGCTCTGCTACGCCCTCGCCGCCGCCCCCGCCCTGGCCGCCGCCGCACTCCTGCCCCTTTTGCGGGAACGGCAAAGGGATTCGCCGGAACCCGCCGCCGTCGCGCACCATCGACCCATGGACGACACCACCACCGGCCAGGAGTTCTGGGACTCCCGCTACGCCGAGAGCGACCGCATCTGGAGCGGCAACCCCAACACCGCCCTCGTCCGCGAGGTCACCGATCTCGCCCCCGGCACCGCCCTGGACCTCGGCTGCGGTGAGGGCGCCGACGCCATCTGGCTCGCCCGGCGGGGCTGGCGCGTCACGGCCGTCGACATCTCCGCCGTCGCGGTCGAACGCGCCGCGCGCCACGCCCGCGACGAGGGCGTCGCGGACCGCACCGACTTCCAGCGCCGCGACCTGGCCGAGTCCTTCCCCGAGGGCGAGTTCGACCTGGTCTCGGCCCAGTTCCTGCACACGCCCACGGACATGCCCCGCGAGCGCGTCCTGCGAGCGGCCGCCGCGGCCGTCGCGCCCGGCGGCGTCCTGCTGGTCGTGGGGCACGCCGGTCCGCCGCCCTGGGATCCCGACGCCCACCCCGACGTGCACCTGCCCACCCCCGACGAGGTGCTGGCCTCGCTGGAGCTGCCGGACGGCGCGTGGGAGGTGCTGCTCAGCGGCGAGCACGAACGCGTCCAGACCGCCCCGGACGGACGCACCATGACCCGCACCGACAACGCCCTGAAGATCAGGCGGCTGCGCTGACCCGTCAGCGGCGGGCGGTGCGCTCCATCAGCGCCGTGAACTCCTCCAGGGAGATCTTCCCGTCGCGGTTGGCGTCGGCGGCCACGACCACCTCCACCGCGCGCGTGTCGGTGACGTCCTGGCCGAGCTTGGTCATCAGGTTCTTCAGCTCCGCCGTGGATATGTAGCCATCGCCGTCGACGTCCACGAGCTCGAACGTCGCCCTGTAGTCGTTCACGTCCGCCATGCCGGCGCTCCTTCGCAGATCGATTGCGGGGCGACGGTAGCACCGCGGCGATCACCCCCGCCCTTTACGCAGTAAGGTCAGGGGTGATCGCCGCGTCCGCCATAATCGGAGGGGTGCGCCGCTCGTACGAGTTCCTCGACCACCCAGGCCCCATCCCCTTCGCCCACCGCGGCGGCGCGGCCGGGCGGCCGGAGAACTCGATGGCCGCCTTCCAGCGCGCCGCCGACCTCGGCTACCGGTACCTGGAGACCGACGCCCACGCCACCGCCGACGGCGTCGTCGTCGCCTTCCACGACCGCACCCTCGACCGCGTCACCGACCGCACCGGCACCATCTCGCGGCTGCCCTACACCGAGGTCGCCAAGGCCCGCATCGCCGGCACCGAGCCCATCCCCCGCCTGGAGGACCTCCTCGGCTCCTTCCCGGACGCCCGCGTCAACATCGACCTCAAGGACGCCCACGTCATCGGCCCGCTCGCCACGACGCTGCACCGCACCGCCGCCTGGAACCGGGTCTGCATCACCTCCTTCTCCACCCGCCGCCTGGCCCAGATGCGCGCCCGCCTGCCCCTGTTCACCGACCGCGACGTGTGCATGGCGCTCGGCCCCCGCGGCGTGATGGCGCTGCGCGCCCGGTCCTACGGCGGCCCCGCCGCCAAGCTCGTCCGGCTGGCCGCCACCGGCGTCGCCTGCGCCCAGGTCCCCTACGGCCTCGGCCCCGTCCCTTTCGTCACCGAGGCGTTCATCGACCACGCCCACCGGCTCGGCCTGCAGGTCCACGCCTGGACGGTCAACGACCCCGCCGCCATGGAGCGGCTCCTGGACCTCGGCATCGACGGCATCATGACCGACGAGCTGCTGCCCCTGCGCCGCATCATGTCCGCCCGCGGCCTGTGGCCCCACGCCACCGCCTGAGGAGGCCCCCGTGGCAGGAGACGACGCCCGGGACCCGTCCGGCACGCTCGCCCGCGCCCTGTGGATCGGCGGCGGGCAATGGGCCGGCAAGTCCACGGTGGCCCGGCTGCTGGCCGTCCGCTACGGGCTGACCGCCTACCGCTACGACTACCACGACGCCCGCGGCCACGACGACCGCCGCGTCGCCCGCCGCGTCCGCCGCGGCGAACCGCCCGCCGGCCCGGACCCCGAGGCCGCCTGGGTCGACACCACCCCGCAGGCCATGGCCGCCGAGACCCTCGCCGGCTTCCCCGTCCGGTTCGGCTGGGCCCTGGACGACCTGCGCGCCCTGGTCTGCGGGCGCCCCGTGATCGCCGAGGGCTGGGGGCTGCGCCCCGAACTGGTCGTCCCGGTCGCCGGCTCGCCGCGCCGCATGGTCGTCATGGTGCCCACCGAGGAGTTCCGCGACCGGCAGCGGCGCACCCTCACCCGGGCCGCCGCCCTCGGCCGCGGCCTCAGCGACCCCGCCCGCGCCCAGGCCAACCGCCTCGAGCGCGACCGCCTCGTCGCCGCGGACGCCGTCCGCTCCGCCCGCCGCCTCGGCGTGCGCGTCATCGAAGTCGACGGCACCCGCGACGCCACCGCCGTCACCGACCTCGTCGCCGCCCACTTCCACCCCTACCTGCCGCCCCCGGAGCCCCCCGGCCCGCCGCCTCCATGACCGGCCATGAGCTGCGCATGTCCGGCACAGAAGGGATCGAGATGTCCGCCGACCTCCACCGCCGCGCCGTCGTTGCCGACACCCACAACGATCTGCTGATGGCCGTGGCGGCCCGCCCGCCCGCGCAGTGGGCCGGGTTCTTCCGGGACCGCTGGCTCCCCCAGCTCCGCGACGGAGGCGTTGACCTGCAGGTCCTCCCGGTCTTCATCGACGACCGGTTCCGTCCGGAGGGCGCGCTGCGCGAGACCCTCCGGATGGTCGAGGCCGCCCACGTGCTCGCCGAGGGCAACGCCGGCGAGGTCAGCCTGTGCCGGAACGGCGAGGACATCGACCAGGCCCTCGCCGACGGAAGGATCGCCCTGGTCCTGGCGCTGGAGAGCGCCCCCGGCCTCGACGCGAACGTGGAACTGTTCTCCACCCTGCACCGGCTGGGCGTGCGGGTGGCCTCGATCGCGCACTGGGGCCGCACCCCGCTCGCCGACGGCAGCGGCGAGGACGCCGCCGGCAGCCGCCTGACGGCCGCCGGCGGCGACGCGCTCGCCGAACTGGAGCGGCTCGGCGTGATCTTCGACGTCTCCCACCTGGGGGCCGCCGGCGTCGCCCACGTCCTCGAACTCGCCACCCGCCCGGTCATCGCCACCCACTCCTCGGCCCGGGCCCTGCGCGACCACCACCGCAACCTCACCGACGACCAGCTCCGCGGCATCGCCGCGACCGGCGGAGTGGTGTGCGTCAACTTCGTCGCGGGCTTCCTCAGCGCCGACCCCGCCGGCCACACCGTCGACCGCCCCGTCGACCACATCGAGCACGTGGCCGCCGTCGCGGGGATCGACCACGTCGGCCTCGGCCCCGACTTCATCCGCGAGGTCAGCCTCGAGCTCACCCCGCCCTGCTGCGAGGACATGAGCGCCCTGGCCGGCTTCGACGTCAACGCCGTCGTCCCCGGCCTCGACGGCCCGCGCGGCCTCCCCCTGGTCACCGAGGCCCTGCTCCGCCGCGGCCACACCGAGCCCGACATCCGCAAGATCCTCGGCGAGAACGTCCACCACCTCTTCCGCAAGCAACTCGGCCGCCCCGCCTGAGCCCCTCAGCCCGCTGCTCCCGACCACCACGCCCCAGGTCACGCGAGGCGACCGAGCGGCGGCCTCCGACCGCTTGGCATCCAGCACCGCCTCCCGTCTGGCAGCCTCCAGACCGCGCCGGAAGACACCGGCGAGGGCCGGCTCGATGGGGAATCCCGCCGCTGTCCGCCGAGGACGCGCCGGGCGAGGTCAATGCGCAGGCGCGCAGGCTCGCCCGCGAACGGGGGTCAGTGCCTGAAGCCGGGTGGGCGGTACTCGGCGGCGATGCGCATCGGCGGCTGCGGCCGGGGGTGCTCCGCGGGCCTGGACGGCTGGCCCGGCGGGACCGTCCCGCCGACCTGGAGGTCGTGGCGCTGGGCGCGGATCGCCTCGAGGAGCTCCAGGTCCTCCGGGGAGACCAGCGCGGCCATCACCTTGCCGCGCCGGGTCAGCCTGACGGGCTCGCCCGTGTAGGCGACCCGGTTCACCAGGTCCGCGAACTCGGCACGTGCTTCGGTCACCGGAACTTCCACGTGATTCATCGTATAGCGAAATTCACCGTCCCCGCCTGGCGGCCCCTCTTCCCCGAGATTACTGTCCATCTGTACGTACTGTACAGATGACCAAGGAGGGCCCATGAACGGTCGGCAGCGGGTGGAGACGTTCACGGGGAGGTCGCGGGCGGCCGTGGCGGAGATGCCGGGGCCGGCGGACGCGCAGTTGTTCGAACGGCTGCTGGCGCAGCGGATCGTGTTCCTCGGGACCGAGGTCGACGACCAGGTCGCCAACCGGATCAACGCCGAGCTGCTGCTGCTCGCGGCGCAGGACGCGCGGCGCGACATCACGCTCTACATCAACTCGCCCGGCGGCGTCGTGGACGCCGGCATGGCGATCTACGACATGATGCAGTTCGTCCCGAACGACATATCCACCGTCGCGATGGGCATGGCGGCGTCCATGGGGCAGACGCTGCTGTGCGCGGGCACGCCGGGCAAGCGGTACGCGCTGCGGCACGCGCGGGTGATGATGCACCAGCCGCACGGCGGGATCGGCGGCACCGCGTCCGACATCAAGATCCAGGCCGAGCAGTCGCTCTACCTCAAGCGGACGCTGGCGGAGCTGACCGCGGTGCACACCGGGCAGCCGCTGGAGCGCATCGAGGCCGACGGCGACCGGGACCGGTGGTTCACCGCCGAGCAGGCCCGCGAGTACGGCTTCGTCGACCACGTCATCGACAGCACCGACCGGGTGGGCACATGACAAGGGCGGAACGGCGGTACCTCGTCCCCGAGTACGAGGAGCGGACGAGCTACGGCCGCAAGGACACCAACCCCTACAACCGGATGTTCGAGGACCGGATCGTCTTCCTCGGGGCGCCGGTGGACGACACCAGCGCCAACGACGTCACCGCGCAGCTGCTGGCGCTGGAGGGCATGGACGCCGACCGGCCCATCTCCCTCTACATCAACTCGCCGGGCGGGTCGCTGACGGCGATGCTGGCGATCTGCGACACGATGCGCTACGTCCGCCCCGAGATCGAGACGACCTGCGTCGGGCAGGCCGGGTCGGCGGCCGCGGTGCTGCTGGCGGCGGGCTCGCCGGGCCGCCGGCAGGCGCTGCCGGGCGCGCGGATCCTGCTGCACGAGCCGGCGGTCGAGGTGTCCCGCGGCTACACCACCGACCTGGACATCCAGGCGCGGGAGGTGCTGCGGCTGCGGGCGCAGACCGAGGCGATCCTGGCGGAGGCGACCGGCCGCGACCCCGAGACGGTGCGCCGCGACCTGGACCGGGAGCGGTACTTCACCGCCGAGCAGGCCAAGGAGTACGGGCTGATCGACGCGGTGCTCGCGGGCCGCGGGTAGCGCCGCGGGCCGCGGTCGGCGCGGCCGCGGCGGGCCGCGACCGGAAACGGCAGGGTTGGATCACCCCGGCGAGGGGAATCTTGTCACGGTGTTCAGCGTTGGTGAGGGCAAGACCGCAAGCCGTCTGGGAGGCACGTGACGATGGCCGAGCGCGCACTTCGCGGCACCCGACTCGGAGCGACGAGCTACGAGAATGATCGCAACACCGATCTGGCCCCTCGGCAAGAGGTGGACTACACCTGTACGAAGGGCCACCGGTTCACCGTGACGCTCGCCGCCGAGGCCGAGGTGCCGATGACCTGGGAATGCCGCAACTGCGGCGTGACCGCCCTGCGGGTCGACGGCGAGCTGCCCCAAGCCAAGAAGGGCAAGCCGCCGCGGACCCACTGGGACATGCTCATGGAGCGCAGGACCGTCGAGGACCTCGAGGAGGTCCTCGCCGAGCGCCTGGAGATCCTGCGGGCGGGACGAAGGAGGTCCGCCTAGCGGGCGGGGGATTTGTTTCGGCGGGACGGGCCCGCACCGGGCGACCGGTGCGGGCCCGTCCCGTGTCCGGTGCTCAGCGGCCCGTGCGGGGCCGGACGAGGCCGCTCTCGTAGGCGGCGACGACGGCCTGCACCCGGTCGCGGAGCCCGAGCTTGCGCAGGATCCGGCTGACGTGGGTCTTCACCGTCTCCTCCCCCACCACCAGGCGGCCGGCGATCTCGGCGTTGGACAGGCCCGCGGCGACCAGGCGCAGCACGTCGGTCTCGCGGGGCGTGAGGGCGTCCAGGACGTCGAGCTCGGGCGGGCGGGGCCGCAGCCGGGCGAACTCGCCGATGAGGCGGCGGGTGACGGCCGGGGCGAGCAGCGCCTCCCCGGCGGCGACGACCCGGACGGCGTCGAACAGCCGCTCGGCGGTGACGTCCTTGAGCAGGAAGCCGCTGGCCCCGGCGACGAGCGCGGCGTAGACGTGCTCGTCGAGGTCGAAGGTGGTCAGCATCAGCACCCGCGGCGGGTCGGGTTCGGCCGTGACGCGGCGGGTGGCCTCGATGCCGTCCATGACGGGCATCCGCACGTCCATCAGCACGACGTCGGGCCGGTGCTCGCGGCACGCCCGGAGCGTCTCGGCGCCGTCGGAGGCGGTCGCCACGACGGCCAGGTCCGGCTGGGTGCCGAGCAGTGCCCCGAACCCGGCGCGGACGACCTCCTGGTCGTCGGCGACCACCACGCGCACGCTCACGGCGCCGCCACCGGCAGGACGGCCTCGACCAGGAACCCGCCGAGCGGCCCGGGACCGGTGCGCAGGTCCCCGCCCGCGGCGGCGGCGCGCTCGCGCATGCCGAGCAGCCCGTGCCCGGCGGGCCCGCCCGCGTCCCGGGGGCCGGGGCCGTTGTCGCGGACGGCCACCCGCAGCGCGTCCGGCCCGTAGTCGATCTCCACGTCGACGGCGGCGCCGGGCGCGTGCCTGCGGGCGTTGGTCAGCGCCTCCTGGGCGATCCGGTAGGCGGCCAGTTCCAGGCCGGGGTCGAGGGCGGCGACGTCCCCGCGGACGATCAGCCGCACCGCGCCGGCGCCGGACTCGCGGGTCTGGTCGACCAGGTCGAGGAGCTGCCGCAGGCCCGGCTGCGGGCGGCGGTCCGGTTCGGCGCCGGCGTCCTCGCGCAGCACGCCGAGCAGCCGGCGCATCTCGGTGAGCGCGGTGCGGGCGGTGTCGCCGATGGCCAGCAGCCGGTCGGCGCCCTCGGCGGGCATGCCGGGGACGGCGAGCCGCGCCGTCTCGGCCTGCACGGAGATCATCGAGATGTGGTGGGCGACGACGTCGTGCAGCTCGCGGGCGATGCGGGCCCGCTCGCCGCGCGCGGTGTGCTCCAGCAGGGTGCTCTCGAACGCGCGGCGGGACGCGGCGAGCGCGCCGGCGGCGGCGCGGCGCCGCCGGATGCGCCGCAGCGCCAGCACCGTCCAGACGGTGGCCAGGGCGGTCAGCGCGGCGACGGCGGCGCCGCGGTGCAGCGCGCACGCCGCGGCGGCGGCGACCGTGATCGTGGCGGCGGCGGCGCCGGCCCGGTCGCGGACGGCGGCCAGCGGCAGCGTCGCGCACACGTCCACGGCGATCGCCAGGGACGGCACCACACCGGAGCCGTGCGTGCGCAGGACGGCCTCGGCCACGCCCGCCGCGGCCAGGCAGGCGCCGGCCGCCGGCCACACCGGCCGCCCGTCGGTCTCCCCCACGCACGCCATTGTGGCGTGGACCGCGGCGCGGCGGCGTCCCTCCCGAGGGGGACCCCGCCTCCCCCGTCCCCCGCCGGCCGGGACGGCTCCGCGGCGGGACGACGCGGCGGCCCGGCGGTCCGTAGCCTGCCGGGTCATGGACGCAACCATCGAAGTGCGGGGCCTGCGCAAGCGGTACGGGGCCGCCGTCGCCGTGGACGACCTGTCGTTCACGGCCGCGCCCGGGCAGGTCACCGGGTTCGTCGGCCCGAACGGCGCCGGCAAGTCCACCACCATGCGGATGATCATGGGCCTGGACCGGCCGGACGCCGGCGCGGCGCTGGTCGGCGGCCGGCCGTACCGGTCGCTGCGGACGCCGCTGTGCCGCCTCGGGGCGATGCTGGACGCGGCGGCGGTGCATCCGGCGCGGCGGGCCCGCGACCACCTGCGCTGGCTGGCGCACGCCAACGGGCTGCCGGCGCGGCGGGTGGACGAGGTGATCGAGCTGGCCGGGCTGGGCGGCGCGGCGCGGCGCCGGGCGGGCGGGTTCTCGCTCGGCATGCGGCAGCGGCTCGGGATCGCCGCCGCGCTGCTCGGCGATCCGCCGGCGCTGATGTTCGACGAGCCGGTGAACGGCCTGGACCCCGAGGGGATCACCTGGATCCGGGGGCTGCTGCGGTCGCTGGCCGCCGAGGGGCGGGCGGTGCTGGTGTCCAGCCATCTGATGAGCGAACTGGAGGGCGGCGCCGACCACCTGGTGGTGATCGGGCGGGGCCGGCTGATCGCCGACACCAGCGTCGCCGACCTGCTGGCGGCCGCGTCCGGCGGGCGGGTGGAGCTGCGCACCGCCGAGCGGCAGGAGGCGATGACGGTGCTGGCCCGGGCGGGCGCCACGGTGACGGCGGCGGGGCGGGACACCGTGACGGTCGCGGGCGTGCCCGCCGAGCGGATCATCGCGCTGCTGACCGGCGCCGGGGTGGGGTTCAGCGGGGTCTCCGAGCACCGGGCGTCGCTGGAGGAGGCGTACATGGAGCTGACGCGGGACGCGGTGGAGTTCCAGGCGCTGACCGGGCGGGAGGCGTGGTGAGCGCCCCGGCGCCCGCGGCGGGCCCGGTGTACCGCAGCACCGTGCAGGCGGAGGCGCGCGACGGGTTCGGGCGGCTGCTGCTGGCGGAGTGGACCAAGCTGCGGACCGTCCCCCGGTGGATGTGGACGCTGCCGGCGGCGGTGCTGCTGACGGTGCTGGTGGCGCTGCTGTCGGGGGCGGGCAGCGAGTCGTCCGGGCCGGGCTGCGGGCCGGCGGCCGAGCACGCGGCCGGGACGTTCGACCTGGGGCATTTCACCTACCTGCCCATGGCGGGGGACGGCGCGGTCGTCGCGCGGGTCGCCGCGCAGGAGGGCGGGGGCGCGTGGGCGAAGGCCGGGCTGATGGTCCGGGGCAGCGCGGAGCGCGGCACCCCGTACGCGGCGCTGGTGGTGACGCCGGGCCATGGCGTCCGGTTGCAGACCGGCTACGAGAGCGGCGGCGCCGGCGGCGGGACGGCCGCGGCGCCGCGCTGGCTGAAGCTGGCCCGTTCCGGCGCGACGGTGACCGGCTACGACTCGGCGGACGGGCGGGCCTGGCACCGCGTCGGGTCGGTGCGGCTGGAGGGGCTGCCCCGGGAGGCGCTGGCGGGGATGGTCGTGGCCGTCCCCGACAAGGTCGAGGTGCAGCGCCAGTTCGGCGGCGAGAGCGTCTCAGGGACGCCGGGCGACACCCGGGCGACGTTCGACCACGTGGCGGTGTCGCCGGCGGTCCCTGGGGCGTCCTGGCGGGACCGGGGGGCGCCGGGCGGGCCCGCCGCCGACCCGGACGCGGACGGGCGCACCCGGGCCGGCGGGGCGTTCACGCTGAAGGGCACGGGCGACATCGGCCCCGACCTGTTCGCCGACGACATCACCAAGACCACCCTCACCGGCGTGCTGGTCGGGCAGGCGGCGATCATCGCGCTCGCGGTGCTGTTCATGACGGCCGAGTACCGGCGCGGGATGCTGCGCACCACGTTCGCGGCGAGCCCCCGGCGCGGCCGGGTGCTGGCGGCCAAGGCGGTGGTGGCGGGCCTGGCGGCGCTGGCGGCCGGGCTCGCGGCGGCGTTCGGCGCGGTGCTGCTGGCCGGGCCGATCCTGCGCTCGCACGGCATGTCGCCGCCGCCGCTGTCGGACGGCGCGGTGCTGCGGGCGGTGCTCGGCACGGCGGCGCTGCTCGCGGTGATCGCGGTGTGCTCGCTGGCGGTCGCGGTGGTCGTGCGGCGCAGCGCGCCCGCGATCACGCTCGTGCTGCTGCTCCTGCTCGTCCCGCAGATCGTCGCGACGGCGCTGCCGCTGTCGGCGGCGCGGTGGCTGGAGCGGCTCACCCCGGCGGCCGGGTTCGCGATCCAGCAGACGGTCACGCGGTTCGACCGGGCGATCGCGCCGTGGGCCGGGTTCGGGGTCCTGTGCGCGTACACGGCGGCGGCCCTGGCGCTCGCGGCGTGGCTGCTGAGGCGGCGAGACGCATGAGGGCGGTGTGCACGAGGGCGGTGTGCGTGAGGGCGGCGCACGCGGAGTGGACGAAGCTGCGGACGCTGCCGAGCACCTGGTGGATGCTGCTGGCGCTGGCGGGCCTCACGGCGGCGGTGGGCGCCGCCGTGACGGGGTCGGTGGACACCTCGCACTGCACCAGCCCCGCGGGCTGCATGGAGGACACGCCCAAGCTGGCGCTGTCGGGCGTGCAGATCGGGCAGGTCGCGGCGGTCGTGCTCGGAGTCCTGGCGGTCGGCGGCGAGTACGCCACCGGGACGATCGCGGCGACCCTGGCGGCGGTGCCCCGGCGAACCGCGGTGCTGGCCGCCAAGGCCGCCGTGGTCGCGGGCGCGGTGGCCGCCGCCGGGACGGCCGGAGTGCTGGCGTCGCTGGCGGCGGGGCGGGGCCTGCTGCCCGGGAACGGGTTCACGGCCGCGAACGGGTACCCGCCGCTGTCCCCGCTGGACGGCCCGACGGCGCGGGCCGCGGCCGGCACGGTGCTGTACCTGGTGCTGGTGGCGCTGCTGTCGCTCGGGGCGGGGACGGCGCTGCGGGAGCCGGCGGCGGCCATCACCGCGGTGCTGGCGCTGCTGTGGATCGTGCCGGTCCTCACCCGGCTCACCGCGACCGGCGTCTGGCAGGAGCGGCTGGAGAAGGCCGCGCCGATGACGGCGGGCCTGGCGGTGCAGGCGACGCGGGGGCTGGACCGGCTGCCGATCGGGCCGTGGCAGGGCCTGGGCGTGCTGGCGTGCTACGCGGCGGCGGCGCTGCTGGCGGGCGGGGCGCTGTTCGCGCTGCGGGACGCCTGAGCGGCGCGGGCCGAGGCGGGGCGCGGTCGGGCGGATGCGGTCGGGCGGGCGGGTGCGGTCAGGCGCGGGAGGCCGTGTCGTCGTCCTCGCGCACGACCTGCCCCCCGGCCTCGCGATCCCCGGCACCGTCCTCGCGGATGACCTCGCCGCGGACCACCGGTCCCGGCGGGGTCTCCACGCGCCCGGGCCCGGGGCCGCGGCCGAACGGGTCGAACCCGGTGCCGCCGAGGCCGGGCGGGAACACGGTGGCGGCGCGCTCCTCGGCCGCCCGCATCCGCCGCTCGGCGAACCGGGACAGGGCACGGCGGGCCAGGGGCCGGGTGAACGGCAGCACGAGCAGCAGCCCGGGGACGTCGGTGAGGAAGCCCGGGAACAGCAGCAGCATGCCGCCGGCCATGACCAGCGCGGCGTCGCCGAGTTCGCGGTCGTGCAGGACGCCGCTGCGCAGGGTGTCGTTGAGGGCGCCCCAGGCCCGGCGGCCCTCGCGCCGGACGAGCCACACGCCGAGCACGGCCTCGGCGGCCAGCAGCCCGGCCGTGGCCCAGCCGCCGATCGCGGCGCCGACCTGGAGGATCACGAGGATCTCCAGCACGGGCACGGCCAGGATTCCCAGGACGATCAGCAGCAGCGGCATGGCCTCATCTTCGGGTCGGGGTGAGCCTCTCCCCTACAACAACGCCGGGACGGGCCCGAACGTTTCCCGCGCCGGGGTCAGCGGGGCGGGCGGATCTTGCTGACACGGTCGGACATCCCCCACTGGGTGATGCGCAGCGCCGCCTCGGCCATCACGTCCCGGCTCATCTTGCTGGTGCCGTGCTCGCGTTCGACGAACGTGATCGGCACCTCCACCACGCGCAGCCCCTGCCGCACGGCCCGCAGCGCCAGGTCGATCTGGAAGCAGTAGCCGCGCGAGTCGACCTCCTCCAGCCCGATCTTGGCCAGCGTCGCGGCGCGGAACGCGCGGTAGCCGGCGGTGGCGTCGTGCAGCGGGATGCCGAGCATGAGCCGGGCGTAGGTGTTGGCGCCGCGCGACAGCGCCTCGCGCCGCTTGGGCCAGTTGCGCACCTTGCCGCCGGGGACCCAGCGGGCGCCGATGACCAGGTCGGCGTCCTCCAGCGCGGCCAGCAGCCGCGGCAGTTCCTCGGGCTGGTGGGAGCCGTCGGCGTCCATCTCGACCATGACGTCGTAGCCGTGCTCGGCGGCCCACCGGAACCCGGCGATGTAGGCGGGGCCGAGGCCGTCCTTGCCCTGGCGGTGCAGGACCTGGACCTGCTCGTCGGCCGCGGCCATCGCGTCGGCGACCTCGCCGGTGCCGTCGGGGCTGGCGTCGTCGACGACCAGGACGTCCACCGACGGGACGGCCGCGCGGACCCGGCCGGTGATGCGCTCGATGTTGTCCCGCTCGTTGTAGGTCGGGATGATCACGAGCACCCGGCCCAGGCCGGCTGGGATCTCCATCGGTGTCAATTCCCCTCGTTCTTCCTGGCTGTCCATGCCGCCGCGAGGACGGCGCCGAGCCCGAGCGCCGCCAGCGCCCACTCCGGCGCCGCGCCCACCCGGTCCGCGGGCGTCCGCGCGGTGCGCGCCGGGACGGTCCGGACCTGGATGTCGGGGACGAACTCGCGTGACTCGTCGAGCATCCGGCCGTCCGGGGCGACGATCGCGCTGATCCCGCTGGTCGCGGCAACCAAGATCGTACGGCCATGTTCGACCGCGCGCAGCCGGGACATCGCGATCTGCTGCGGCGGCAGGGTGGTGCGGCCGTAGGTGGCGTTGTTGGTCTGCACGACCAGCAGGTTGCCCGCCGCCACGTCGCGGACCTCCTCGTCGTAGGCGACCTCGAAGCAGATGACGTCGCCGACGGTGACCGGACCGAGCCGCATCACCCCCGAGCGGGTGCCCTTGGCGAAGTCGCGGGGGATCCGCTCGAACCGGGTGATCAGCTTGGTGAGGATGTCGCGGAACGGCAGGTACTCCCCGAACGGGACGGGATGCCGCTTGACGTAGTAGTCGCCGGGGCCGCTGCGCGGGTCCCAGACGATGCCGCGGTTCTCGACCTTCTCGCCGTCGGGGGTGTCGGTGAGCGCGCCGACCAGGACGGGCACGCCGACGTCCTTCACCGCGCCGTCGATGGCGGTGTAGGCGTCGGGTTCGGCGTAGGGGTCCAGGTCGCTGGCGTTCTCGGGCCACACCACCAGTTCGGGGCGGGGCAGCTCGCCGGCGCGGACCCGGGCGGCCAGCTCGTGGGTGGCCTTGACGTGGTTGTTCAGGACGGCCTTGCGCTGGCCGAGGAAGTCCAGGCCGAGGCGCGGGACGTTGCCCTGGATCACCGCGACGGTGACCGGGCGGCCCGACGCGGGGGTGGGGATCAGCAGCCCGCCGCCGGCGAGCGCCGCGATCAGCGCGAGGGCGCCGGCGACCGGGACCAGGGCGCGGCGCAGCCGCGGCGGGCGCTCCTCCCCCTCGCCGGGGTCGGCGGCGCGGCGGGCGGCGCGGGCGCGGTACGCGGCGAGCGCGGCGTAGGCGAGCAGCCCGCCGATCAGGGCGGTCGCGAACGTCACCAGGGGCGCGCCGCCGTAGGACGCGTACGGGGTGAGCGGTGTGGCGGTCTGGCTGAAGGCCAGCCGCGCCCACGGGAACCCGCCGAACGGGACCCGGCCGCGGATCAGCTCCTCACCGACCCACAGCGCGGCCGTCCACAGCGGCCAGGCCGGCAGCCGCGTGACGACCGCGATGCCGGCGCCCAGCGGCAGGAAGTACAGCGCCTGGACGAGGCTGAGCACGATCCAGCCGTCCGGGCCGATCGCGGAGATGCCCTCCAGGACGGGCAGGAAGAACGCGGCGCCGCCGACGAAGGCGACCCAGGCGCCGGTGCGGGCGGGCAGGCCCCGCAGCGCGAGGGTGAGCAGCGCGACGCCCACCGGGGCGAGCGGGGTGAGGTCCAGCGGCGGGAACGCCAGCCACATGGTGAGGCCGGCGGCGACGGCCAGCAGGGTGCGGGGCCAGCCCGCGCGGCCGCCGCGCCGCACCGCGCCGCGCAGCCGGCTCAGCCGCCCGCGCGGTGCCGCGGCGCCGGGCGCGCCGTCCCGGCCCTCGCCGGGGCCCCCGGCCGGCGACCGGTCGCGCAGGGTCTCCTGGGCCACGTCCCCACCTCGTTCGCTCGTTCCCTGCCCGGAACGCTACCGGGCGCGGGCGCCCGCGGCGACCACGCCCGGGCCGCCGGGAGGGCTGGGGGAGACCGGTGCGGGGGTCCGCAGGCGCGCGGAGGTCCGGACACGGAAGAGGGCCCGCGACATCCGTCGGGCCGGAGCCGTCCCACAGGCGGTGAGAGCGAGCCTCCGTTTTCTACTGGATGTCCGGGCCCTTCCCGGGTCCAACCCCCCGCGCGATCGGGCGGCTCCGCCCGGGCCCGCTCCCGGAACACCGCACTGGCTGAGGCGGACACGAAACCGGACCACTCGCGTGGTCCCCGTCCCCGTCGTGGTGCGATGCCCGGCGGCGCCTCGGGCGGCCGATCGGTGAGTCCCGTGCTGGACTGCAGCAAAACTACCGGCTTCCGGCCTCATGTCAACCGCCGCATGTTCTGCGGGGACTCACGTCGTCGCAGGTCAGGGACATGATCAGCCGTCCGCGAAATCGGCTGCGAAGATCGCCGCGAGCGGCGTGGCGGACACCGGCCGGGCGGCGGGCGGGCAGCCGGGGGGCGCGGGTCAGCCGCCGGGCGCGGCGACCACCACCGTGCCCGTCGCGGTGACCGCCACGATCGGCTCCGCCAGCGCCTCGGCGGCCGACTCGCCCTTGTCCGGGCGGCCCCGGCACACCACGCGGGCCTCGAACTCCATCGCGCGGCTGCGGGTGCCGGCGCGGACCAGCACCGCGGTGGTCTCCAGCACGTCCCCGGCCTTGACCGGGGCGTGGAACTGCACGTCGGAGTAGGAGGCGAACAGGCCCTCGTCGCCGTCGGTGCGCACGCACAGCTCGGTGGCCGCGTCGCCGAACAGCCCGAGGACGTAGGCGCCGTCGACCAGGTCGCCGGCGTAGTGGGCGTGGGAGTAGGGGACGTAGCGGCGGTGGGTGACGGTCGTCCCCTCGCGCGGATCACTCATCGTCGTCTCCTCCGTGGTCGTCTCCGCCGCGGTCGGTCGGCTGGTCGGTCGGCTGGTCGGTCGGCTGGTCGGTCGGCTGGTCGGTCGGCTGGTCGGGCAGCAGGGCGTGGACGAGGTAGCTGGCGACCTCGGCGGGCGTGGTGCCCCTGCCGAAGATTCGGTCGACGCCGAGGTCGGCCTCGGTGACGGTGTCGAAGCGGGGGCCGCCGACCACCAGCAGCGGCCGCCCCATCCCGCCGGCCACGGCGGTCGGGTACTCGGCGTGGAACGCGGCGGCCATCTGCTTGGTGTTGTGCAGGTGCGCGTTGCGCTGGGTGACGACCTGCGACACCAGGACGGCGTCGGCGTCCTCGGCCTTGGCGCGCTCCACCAGCTCCTCGACGGTGACCTGGGCGCCCATGTTCACCACCTGGATCTCCCGGTAGTACTCCAGGCCCTTCTCCCCCGCGAACCCCTTGACGTTCAGGATCGCGTCGATGCCGACGGTGTGGGCGTCGGTGCCGATGCAGGCGCCGACGACCACCAGCCGCCGGTTCAGCGCGCCGCGGATCGCCAGGTTCACCTCCTGGGAGGTCAGCAGCGGGTAGGCGCGCTCCTCGGGGGCGGGGATGGAGGCGTAGTCGATCGGGTGCCGGACCCTGCCGTAGACGATGAAGAAGGTGAAGTCGGGCCCCATCGGCTTGGCGTGCACGACGCTGGCGGGGTCCAGGCCCATCTTCCCGGCGAGCTGCAGGGCGGCGGCCTCGGCGCGCTTGCCGGCGGGGACGGGCAGGGTGAACGACATCTGCACCATGCCGTCGCCGGTGGTGTCGCCGTAGGGGCGGATCACCTGGCGGGTGTCGGCGGGCTCGGCGGGAGTCCGGGTTCCGGTCCCGGGGCTCTCGACGGTCATGCGGGCACCTCCTGCTGGGCGGCGCTGCCGGCGCGGCCGGCGTGCGGGTCCTCGGTGTCGAGGATGTCGATGGCGGGGTTGAAGTAGCCGTCGGCGCGGGGGACGACGCCGTCCAGGCCCTTGCCGCCGCCCGGCGGTCGGCGCGTGACGCCGAAGGTGCCCTCGGCGATCGCGTCGAGGAGCCCGTCGTCGGCGATGCGCTCGAGCAGGTCCACCGACTCCGCCAGCACCTGCCGGGCGCGCTGGACGATCATCCCGTCCGGGCGGGGCACGAAGTCCTCGGCGAGGCTCCCGCAGGCGTCGCGGACGTAGCGGACGTTCTCCAGCGCGAGGTCGCGGTCCGACAGCCAGGGGGTGTGGATGCCCTCGGTCATCATCCCGATCAGGATGATCGACTGGCCGGTCATCACGCCGGCGAGGTTGAAGAAGGCGTCCAGCAGGTAGCCGGCGAAGATGTTGCCGGTCATGTGCTTGGTGGGCGGCATGTACTTCAGCGGCGCGCCGGGGAACAGCTCCCGGACCAGCTGGGCGTGCGCGAGCTCCAGCCGGAACGACTCGGGCACCGCCGGGTCGATCTCGAAGGCGTGGCCGAGGCCGAGCTGGGCGTCGGCGAGGCCGGCCTCGTGCCCGAACCGCTCGTTGAGCAGCTGGCTGACGACGACGGTGTGCGCGGCGTCGACCGCGTCGGCGGTGGTGAGGTAGTTGTCCTCGCCGGTGTTGATGACGATGCCGGCGCGCGCGTGGACCTGCCGGGAGAACCGCTGGTCGATGAAGGTGCGGCGGGGGTTGATGTCGCGGAAGATGATGCCGTACATGCAGTCGTTGAGCATCATGTCCAGGCGCTCCAGCCCGGCGAGCGCGGCGATCTCCGGCATGCACAGCCCGGAGGCGTAGTTGGTCAGCCGGACGTAGCGGCCGAGCTCGCGGGAGACGTCGTCCAGCGCGGCGCGCATCAGCCGGAAGTTCTCGCGGGTGGCGTAGGTGCCGGCGTAGCCCTCGCGGGTGGCGCCCTCGGGGACGAAGTCCAGCAGCGACTGGCCGGTGGAGCGGATCACCGCGACGACGTCGGCGCCCTCGCGGGCGGCGGCCTGCGCCTGCGGGATGTCCTCGTAGATGTCGCCGGTCGCCACGATCAGGTAGACCAGCGGCTGCGGCGGGTCGGCGCTGTCGGGGGCGGGCAGCTCGGCCAGCAGCCGGTCGCGCTCGGCGCGGCGCCGGTCGATGCGGGCGATGCCGCCGCGCGCGGCCTCGGCGGCGGCCTTGCGGGCGTGGCCGGCGTCGGCGCCGGACGGGAGCCGGAACGACACCCGGCCCGCGGCGGCCGCCTGGGCGAGGTCGTGCAGGGAGCCGTGCGGGCCGGTCAGCAGCGCGTCCCAGACCGGGAGCGCGAGGCCGTGCTCCAGGCCGACCTGGTCGCGGACGGCGTCGGCGAGGTGGTTGGCCCAGGGGCGCCCGCCGTCGTCGGCGCCGGCGAGGCCGGCCAGGCGCAGCAGGGCCCGCTCAACCGAGACGGTGGTGTGCGAGCGCGCCATCTCGATGATCGGTTCCGCGGCGCGGGCGGCGAGCCGCCGGGCGGTGCGCACCGCCTCCGGGTCGAGGTCCAGCTTTCCCTGCGGCGCCATCGCCGTCTCCCCTCACGCAGCCGCCCCTCTCAGGCCGGTCCGAACAATCGTCCTTCATACCGGGTGCTCTACGGGAGATCTTCCGGCATGAACAGCGTATTTCACAAGAAGTCGCGGCACATTCGTCCGACCTGGCCGCGCCCGTGCCGATCACCTTCCCTGTCCGGGCGGTCATGTCACCTTCAGGTGACGGTCAGCGCCGAACCCACCGGTAACGACCGTACGTGAAATTAAACTCACCCTCAGTGATAACGCCCTCAACGCGGAGGTGGCATGATCCTTTACTGTGCGGCCGCGGCCTGCGCGATCGGCGTGGTGCTCGTGGCGAGCCGGCTCGTCCGCCGCCTGAAGGGCGTGGACGACCCCGACCCCGACGGCCCCACCACCGCGCACGCCGGCGCGATGCTCTCGGCGCTGTTCCTGCTGGCGTTCGCCATCGCCATCGTGGTGCCGTGGACGACCGCCGACGCGGCGCGCTCCAACACCTACACCGAGAGCCAGGCGATCTCCGAGGCCTACTGGGCCGCGAACCGGCTGCCCGCGTCCGACGCGCGGCACGTCCAGGCGGAGCTGAGCCGGTACGTCGGCCTGGTCCGCGGCCCCGAGTGGCGGCTGATGGAGCACGGCCGCCTCAGCTCCGACGGCCAGCGCGACCTGGACGACCTGCGCCGCTACGTCATCGCCGTCAAGGCCGACTCCGACGAGCTCAAGGACGCCCGCAACGCCGTGCTCGACCACCTCAGCGAGATCTCCGGCGCCCGCAACCAGCGCGCCGCCGACGCCCGCACCACCCCGCCCACCGGGCTGCTCGCGATGACGCTGCTGACCGGCGTCGCGGTCCTGCTGCTGCCGTTCCTGTCGGGCGCCCGCCCGCGCGGCGCGACGCTCGTGCCGCTGTCGATCATGGCGGCGCTGCTGGCCGCCGGGGCCTACCTGACCGTCGACATCTCCCATGTCTTCGGCGGCGCCCTCGCCGTCGGCCCGGAGGCGTTCACCCACCTGCAGGCCGAGCTGCAGCGCGTCGGGGCGGGCGGCTGAGATGCGCCCGCTGCCGTTCCGGCCCGCCGCGCTGCCGGCCGTGCTGCCCGCCGCGGTCGCGGGCGCGCTCGCCTTCCCCGCCGCCGCGCTCGCCGACCCGACCCCGCACCCGGTCATCAGCGTGTGCATCGACATCCAGATCGGCCCCGGCGCCGGCCAGGGCGGCTCGCCCTGCGAGCCGCACACGCCCCCGCCGCCGCCCCCGCCCGAGACCCCGGCTCCCCCGCCGCCGCAGGAACCGCCCGCCCCGCCGGAGGAACCGCCGCCCCCGCCGCAAGAGCCCCCGCCGCCGCCCGAGGTGCCCGCGCCGCCCGCCGAACCCGCACCGCCGGCCGGCCACTCCCCCGCGCCGGCGCCGCATCCGGCGGCGCCGCCGCCCCGGCCGGTCGCCGCGCAGGCCCCGCCGGCGCCGCGCACGCGCCCGGCCCCGCCGCCGCCCGCGCCAAAGCCCGAGAAGGCGTCCCCGGAACCGGCGCACACGGCACCGCGCGCGGCGAAGGCGCCGCCGCGCCGCCGCGACCCCCTCGACACCTCGCTCGTCCTGGTCGTCCTCGCGGTCGTGATCAGCGCCGGCACCGCGATCGCCTTCGCCCGCTGAGCCGCCCGCCGAGCCGCCCGCCGAGCCGCCCGCCGAGCCGCCCGCGAACGGGCGCGACGGGCGGGGCGCCGGGGGGGCGGGCGGCGCGGGGCGTCAGGAGAGGCGGCCGACTCCGCCGTAGACCAGGAACCGCTCCGGGTCGTCGACGGTCTCGCCCTCGTCCGGGCGCCACAGCGGCACGTACACCAGGCCCGGGTCGAGCAGCTCCCAGCCGTCGAAGAACCGCAGGATCTCCGCGTGCGACCGGGCGACCGCCGGGGAGCTGGCCCGGTCGTAGAGCTTGCCGATCGCGGCCGTCTTGCCCGGCTGCGCCTCATGGGTGAGGTGGGAGACCACCAGGTGGCTGCCGGGGGCCGCGGCGTCGCGGAACGCCGCGACGATCGCGCCCGGGTCCTCCTCGGGCTTGACCAGGTGCAGGGCCGCCACCAGCAGGAACGCCACCGGCTCGGACAGGTCGACCAGCCGCTTCAGCTCCGGGTCGGCGAGGATGTCGGCCGGGCGCCGCATGTCGGCCTGCAGGATCGCGGTCTGGTCGTTGCCCGCCAGGATCGACCGGCTGTGCGCGACGGCGACGTCGTCGTTGTCGACGTACACCACCCGCGCGTCCGGGTTCACGCTCTGCGCGACCTCGTGCACGTTGCCCTGCGTGGGGATGCCCGACCCGATGTCGACGAACTGCGCCACACCCGACGCCGCCAAAGAGCGGACCGCGCGCCGCAGGAACGCCCGGTTCGCCCGCGCCAGCTCCCGGGCCTGCGGCTCCACCCGCAGCAGCCCCGTCGCAAGGTCACGATCCGACGCGAAATTGTGCGCTCCGCCCAGCAGAAAGTCATAGACCCGTGCGACGCTTGGTCTTCGACTGTCGACCTCGGGTGGGATCCACTCGGAGTCCATGCATCGTCTCCCTAATGACCGAGGGGTGCCGTCGCGGGGCGGACTCAGCGTAACCCGAGCCGCTCCGCCGAGCGCCCGTAACCGGGACAGCGAGGACCGATGTCCGAACAGCCCGCACGACCGGAGCCGGTGACCGTCCTGCTCGCCCCCGACGGCAGGGTCACCGGGTGGAGCGAGGGCGCCGCCCGCCTGTTCGCCCGCGGCGCAGGTGAGGCGGTCGGCGCCGCGCTGCCCGGCCTGCTCGGCCGGCCCGGTGCCGCCGAGCCGCTCGCCGCCGCGCTGAAGATGGCCGCCTCCGGCCGCCCCTGGTCCGGGGTGCTGCCGCTGTCGGGCGACGGCGTCTCGGTCACCTGCGCCCCGATCGCGTGCGCGGACGGCGGCACCGCCGCCGTGCTGACGGTGTCGCCGCCCTGGGCCGACGGGCTGGAACTGCTCAACGAGGCGGGCCGCCGCATCGGCTCCACCCTCGACCTGCACCGCACCGCCCGCGAGATCGTCGCCGTGACCGTCCCCCGGTTCGCCGACGCCGGCGCCATCTACGTGCTGGAGCGGCTCCTCGCCGACGACGACCAGCCCGCCGCGGAGGCCGACGGCTCGGCGGTCGTGCGGCGCCTCGCGGTCGCGTTCGCCGAGGACGACCCGAGCGAGTGGGCCCGCGAGTTCCCCGTCAACGAGGTCATCGTCTACCCGCCGTCCACCCCCTACGCCCGCTGCCTGACCGCCGGCGCCATGGTCGAGTTCGGCGGCGACGCCATCCAGGACACCATGGCGCTGCACACCGGCCGCGTCATCGACGGGCTGCTGGACCACGTGTCGCTGCTGGCGGTGCCGCTGGTGGCGCGGGGCAGGGCGCTGGGGTTCGCGGTGTTCAGCCGCAAGCGCGGCCGGCTGCCGTTCGCCGCCGCCGACACCGCGCTGGCCGCCGAGCTCGCCGGGCGCGCCGCGACCTGCGTCGACAACGCCTGCCAGTACCGGCGCGAGCACCGCACCGCGACCGCGCTGAAGGCCGGGCTGCTGCCCGCCGGGATCACCGTCCCGCCCGGCCTGGAGATCGCGCACCGCTACCGGCCGGCGCGCAGCGGCGTCGGCGGCGACTGGTACGACGTGGTCCCGCTGCCCGGCGACAAGGTCGCGGTCGTCATCGGCGACTCGGTCGGGCACGGTGTCACCGCCGCCGCCGCGATGGGGCAGCTGCGGGTCGCCGCGCACACCCTGGCCAGCTGCGAGTTCCCGCCCGCCGAGGTGCTGGAGCGGCTCGACTCCATCGCCCAGGGCCTGGACGCCGCCCAGTTCGCGACGTGCCTGTGCATGGTGTGCGACCCGGCGACGCTGCGCTGCGAGGTGGCGTGCGCGGGGCATCCGCCCCCGCTGCTGGCGCTGCCCGACGGGACGGCGCGGCGGTTCGCGTTCCCGCACGGGCTGCCGCTCGGCGTGTCCGACTGCGACCACCCGCCCGCCTACGAGCAGCTGGCGGCGGAGATCCCGGCGGGGGCCACCCTGGCGTTCTACACCGACGGGCTGGTGGAGAGCCGCATGCGCAACGTGGACGAGGGCATCGCCCGGCTCGCGTCGGCGCTGGTCGCCTCCCAGTCGCAGTCGCTGGAGGACACCGCCGACGGTGTCCTGGCCCTGCTGTCCGACCAGCAGGGCCACGACGACATCGCGCTGCTCCTGATCCGCCCGGCGCCCTGACCCCGAGCACCTGACCCCGAGCACCCGGCGCCGGGCCCGCCCGGTCCTACAGGCCGGGGATCTCGTGGTTGCGGAAGGCGTCGACGAAGTAGGTGTGGTCGTCGCGGACGATCTCGGCGTACCGGGTGCCGAACGCCACCATCGCCTCGACGAACGCCGACTCGTCCGGGCCGATCACGGCGTTGATGGCGTCCTCGACCTGGAACCCGACGAGGGTGTGGTCGGAGTCGGTGTCGGACACGCAGTGCACCTTGGCGGTGGCGCGGCCGAGGTCGTCCAGCACCGAGAGCATGTCCTCGGGCTCGGTGAGGCCGCCCCAGTCGAGGTCCTCCTCGTAGGGGGACAGCTCCTGCACGACGTAGCCGACGCCGCCGATCTGCGTGTGGCCGAGCCACGGGTCGCTGTTGGCCTGCAGCGCGCGGCGCGACACGGCGGTGCGGTGCCCGTGGTGCTGGAAGTAGGCGCGGATGCGCTCGTCGTGGACGACGCGGCTCGGCGCGGCGACGTTGCCCTGCTTCATCGACAGGACGACGTCGTTCTCCAGCGCCTGGGTGTTGCCCTCGACCAGGATGTTGTAGGCCGACAGCCCGGCCGAGCCGATGCCGAACCCGGACGCGCCGACGATGTCCTTGACCTGGTAGGTGAGGCTGCCGAACCGCTTCTCGGCGGGGATCGTCGCCAGGTACTCCCGGTAGGCGGCCTCGACCTCGGCGCGCTCGGCGTCGCCGAGGCGGCGGACGCCGGGCCGGTCCCGGAAGCGGCGGTCGGCGCCGTCCACGACCGTCATCTCCGCCAGCAGCCCGATCCGGGTGCCGCCCATCGCGGCGACGAGCACGTCCCGGACGTACCCGTCGGTGGTGTCGAGGGTCAGCGCGAACTTCTCGTCGCCCTCGTGCGCGGCGAAGTGCCGGACCTGGTCGACGTAGGCGCGCACGTAGGCCTCGATGAGCCGGCGGATGTCGGCGTCGGAGATCGCCTTCTGCCAGGCCAGCAGCGCCAGGCTCGCGACGAGCCGCTTGACGTCCCAGGTGAAGTGCCCGACGTAGGCCTCGTCGTAGTCGTTGACGTCGAACACGAACACGCCGTCGTCGTTCATGTAGGTGCCGAAGTTCTGCGCGTGCAGGTCGCCCTGGATCCATACGCGGGAGGTGCGCTCGTCGGCCCACGGGTCGTCGTCGCCGGCGATGTCGGCGTAGAACAGGCAGGCGCTGCCCCGGTAGAACGCGAACGGGTCGGAGGCCATCTTGCGGAAGCGGCGGCGGAACTCGGCGGGGCTGCGCTCCATCAGGTCCGAGAACGCGTCGACCAGGACGTCGACGATCTGCGCCCGGCGCTCCTTGGGGTCGCGCCCGCGCAGCTCCTCGGTGATGCTCGCCATTCTCTCTCCCTCGATGATCGGGTGACCCCCGCCGCTGCCGGGGCGTTCCCGGTCATTGTGCCGAATCCGGACCCGTCCGGGAGGTGAACAGCGCGCGCACCGCCGGTTCCGTCCGGACCAGGTCGAGGGCGGTCTCGGCGTGCCCGGGGACGTACCCGTTCCCGATGAGCATCGTGACGTCGGCGGCGAGGCCCTCGGCGCCGAGCGCGGCGGCGGGGAACGAGGTCGCCATGGAGAAGAACACGATGGTGCCGCCGGGCGCGGTGGCGAGGATCGCGCCGTGCTCGCAGCCGGGGACGTCCACGCACACGACGGTGACGTCGACCGGCTCGCCGACGGCGGCGGCGACGGCGACGGGGTCGCGGGCGTCGGCGCGCACGACGGTGTCGGCGAGGCCGGCCGCGGTGAGGCGGTCCTCCTCCTCGGCGGTGGGCACGAGCCCGATCACGCGGGACGCGCCGGCGCGGCGCGCGGCGGCCAGCGCCAGGCAGCCGGACTTGCCGGCGGCGCCGAGCACCGCGACCGCCGGGGCGCTGCGGGCGGCGACGACCCGGGCGGTGAGGGCGGGGGCGCCGCAGACGTCCATGACGGCGAGCGCCAGCGGGACCGGCAGGTCGCCGGGCAGGACGGCGGCGATGGAGCGGGCGAACAGGATCGCGTGGCCGCGGGCGGGCACCTGCTCCGACAGCCCGTCCCAGCCGGCGAGGCCGTCGGTGACGGCCAGGGGGGTGAGGGTGAGGGAGACGAGGGTGGCGACGCGGTCGCCGGGCTCCAGGCCGAGCGGCGACTCCGGCCCGGCCTCCTCGACCACGCCGACGAGCATGCCGCCCGACCCGGTGACGGGGTTGTGCATCTTGCCGCGCTCGCCGATGATCCGCAGCACCTCGGCGCGGATCGCGCCGGGGTCGCCGCCGTGCGCGGTGTGCAGCTGCCGGTAGGACGCGGCGTCCAGGTTGAGCCGCTCGACGCCGATGCGGACCTCGTCGGGCCGGATCCGCGGGTCGGTGTCGAGGCGGTGCGCCGCCTGCGGCAGCACGCCCGCGGGCTCCAGCACCCGGTGCAGCCCCACCGCCGTGCCCCCGCCCGCGGCACCGCCCCCGCCCGTGCCCGTGCCCGTGAGGGCCGTCCCGCCGTCGGTCATCGCCGTCCCGCCTCTCTCCCGAAAACGCCCGGTGTAGCGCAAGATGTTCAGGGCACCACTAGTTTCAACGAAAGTCTTCCCGTAACGTCGGGCCCATACAAGAGTTTTGCGCGATCAATGTGAGGCTAGGAGGCGGTCGACGATGACCACTGCCCTGCACCCGGACGCGGCCGGCGCCCGCACGTCCGACGGCACCGCACGCCAGCCGTACGCCTACCGGCGCCGGCCCCTGGAGGAGCCCGACTGGCGGCGCCTGCCCGGCTGGCGGGACGTCACCGAGGCCGAGTGGGAGTCGGCGCAGTGGCAGCGCGCCCACTGCGTGAAGAACGCGCGGCAGCTCCGGCAGGTCATGGGCGACCGGCTGGACGAGTCCTTCTACGCCGACCTGGAGCGCGACCACGCCGAGCGCGCCACGATGTCGATGCTGCTGCCGCCGCAGATGCTCAACACGATGGACTCCTCCTCCACCGACGCCTTCTACGCCGACCCCGTGCGGCGCTACATGCTCCCGGTGCTCAGCGACCGGCGCACCGACTGGCCGTCGCACCCGCTGGCGACCCGCGACTCGCTGCACGAGGCCGAGATGTGGGCGGTCGAGGGCCTCACCCACCGCTACCCCACCAAGGTGCTGGCCGAACTCCTGCCGACCTGCCCGCAGTACTGCGGCCACTGCACCCGGATGGACCTGGTCGGCAACTCCACGCCGAACGTCGACAAGCACAAGTTCACGATCAAGCCGCCGGACCGGCTCGGCGCGATGCTCGACTACCTGCGCCGCACCCCCGGCGTCCGCGACGTGGTCGTGTCCGGCGGCGACGTCGCCAACCTGCCCTGGCCGCGGCTGGAGTCGTTCGTCGCGTCCCTGCTGGAGATCGACAGCATCCGCGACATCCGGCTGGCCAGCAAGGCGCTCATGGGCCTGCCGCAGCACTGGCTGCAGGACGACGTCCGCGCCGGCATGGAGCGCCTGGCCGCCACCGCGCACGAGCGCGGCGCGCAGATCGCGATCCACACCCACGTCAACGCCGCCCAGTCGGTGACGCCGCTGGTCGCCCGGGCGGCCCGCGCGATGCTCGACACCGGCATCCGCGACGTCCGCAACCAGGGGGTGCTGCTGCGCGGCGTCAACGACACGCCGGAGGCGCTGCTCGACCTGTCGTTCGCGCTGCTCGACGAGGCCGGGATCATGCCGTACTACCTGTACATGTGCGACATGATCCCCAACAGCGAGCACTGGCGGCTCGCCGTCTGGGAGGCGCAGGAGCTGCAGCACGCGATCATGGGCTACCTGCCCGGCTTCGCCACCCCGCGCATCGTCTGCGACGTCCCCTACGTCGGCAAGCGGTGGGTGCACCAGCTCGCCGACTACGACCGCGAGCGCGGCGTCTCCTACTGGACGAAGAACTACCGCACCGGCCTGGAGCTGTCCGACCCGGACGCGCTGGAGCGCCGCTACGAGTACCACGACCCGATCCACACGCTGCCGGAGGCGGGCCGGGCATGGTGGCGGGAACGTTCCAGCGCCGCGTGACCGGGTGCCGCGTGACCGGCCCGGCGCCTTTACGTTGTAGATCATGAATGCCGGGCCGTATCCTCGGACGGATGACGACCGAGCCCGCCGCCGCCGCGCTGACCGCCGCCGACCTGGCGGACGACCCGCACCCGCACCTCGCGCGGCTGCGCGAGCGCGACCCCGTCGCCCTCGTCCCCGCCCTGGGCGGCCGGCTGGTGACCTCCCGCGAGCTGGCCCTGCGGGTGTTGCGCGACCCCGCGACCTTCACCGTGGACGACCCGCGCTTCTCCACCGCCCAGGTCGTCGGGCCCAGCATGCTGTCGCTGGACGGCCCCGCCCACACCCGGCACCGCGACCCGTTCGCGCGGCCGTTCCGCCCGGCGCGGACCCGCGAGCGGTTCACCGCGTTCGTGGAGGCCGAGGCGGCCCGGCTGGTCGACGGCCTCGCACCCGGCGGGCGGGCCGAGCTGCGCGGCGCGCTCGCCGGGCCGCTGGCCGTCGCGGTCGTCACCGAGGCGCTCGGCCTGGAGGGCGTGGACGCGGCGACCGTCCGGTCCTGGTACGGGGCGTTCGTGGACGCGGTGTCGGCCATCACCGCGGGCGGCACCGCCCCGATGGCCGCGGCCGAGGCGTACCGGCTGCTCACCGCGGCCGTCGAGGAGGCGATCACCGCGTCCCGCCCCGGGTCGCTGCTGGCCGAGGCCGCCCGCGACGAGGCCGGGCTGGCCACCGCCGAGGTCGTGGCGAACGCGGCGATCCTGATGTTCGGCGGCATCGACACCACCGAGGGCATGATCGCCAACGCGGTGCTGCACCTGCTCGAGCACCCCGGCCAGCTCCGGCTCGTCCGCGACGACCCGGGCCTGCTCCCGGCGGCGATCGAGGAGTCGCTGCGGCTGGAGCCCGCCGCGGCCGTCGTCGACCGGTACGCCGTCCGCGACACCGAGCTCGGCGGCACGGCGATCCGCGCGGGCGAGCTGGTGCGGGTGTCGATCACCGCCGCCAACCGCGACCCGGCGGTCTTCCCCGACCCCGACCGCTTCGAGGTGCGGCGCGCCAACGCCGCCGAGCACCTGGCGTTCGCGCACGGCCCGCACTTCTGCTTCGGCGCCCACCTGGCCCGGCTGGAGACCCGGACGGCGCTCGGCGCGCTGCTCGGCCGGCTGCCCGGGCTGCGCCTGGACCCCGGCCGCCCGGCCCGCGCGCAGGGGCTGGTGTTCCGCAAGCCGCCGCGCCTCGACGTCCGCTGGGACCGCTGAAGGCCAGTTCAGGCCCCGTTTCCCCGGCATACGGGCACTCCGGATATGGAAATATGTCGCCCATGATCGTGGAACGCCGGGTCGAACTCCGCTTCGGAGCGGAAAGCCGGGAAGCCGGGACGCACACCAACCTGTCGGCCGTGCGGCAGGACGGCCGCTGCCTGTGGGTGGCGGGCGACGAGACCGCCACCATCGAGCGGCTCACCGCCGTGCTGGACGGCGACGGCCGCGTCACCGGCTACGACGGGCAGGCCACGGTCGCGCTCGCCGACCTCGTCCCGCTGCCCGCCGGCCCCGACGAGGAGGCCGACATCGAGGGCCTCGCGCGGGCCAACGGCTGGCTGTGGGCGATCGGGTCGCACAGCCTCAAGCGCAAGAAGGTCAAGCCGGGGCAGAGCGCGGCGAAGGCCCGCAAGCGGCTGGCCACCGTCGTCCGCGAGGACAACCGCTTCATCCTGGCGCGCCTCCCCCTGGTCACCGGCGAGGACGGGCTGCCCGCCGTCGTCCGCGAGGACGGCGGCCGCACCGCCGCCGTGCTCGGCCTGGACAAGGACTCCCTCACCGACCTGCTGGAGGACGACCCCCACCTCGCGCCGTTCCTCGGCATCCCGAGCAAGGACAACGGCATCGACATCGAGGGCATCGCCGCGCACGGCGACCGGCTCTACATCGGGCTGCGCGGCCCGGTGCTGCGCGGCTGGGCGGTGCTGGTGGAGATCCGCCCTGGCACCGACCCCCGCGACCCGCGCAGGCTGCGCCCGCTCCCCCTCGGCGGCGACGGCGGGGACGACGGGGACGACGGGGACGGGGACGGCGGCGACCTGTACCGGACGCACTTCCTCGACCTCGGCGGCCTCGGCATCCGGGACCTGTGCCCGCACGGCGACGACCTGCTCGTCCTCACCGGGCCGAGCATGGACCTCGACGGCCCGGTGCGGGTCGTGCGCTGGCGCGGCGCGGCCCGCGCGGACGCCGCCGGGATCGTCCCGGCCGGGGAGCTGGAGACGCTGGGCGACCTGCCCTACGGCGACGGCGACGACCACGCCGAGGGCATCGCCGTGCTGGACGAGCCGGGCACCCGCGTCCTGGTCGTCTACGACAGCCCCTCCCCCGCGCGGCTCACCGCCGGCGGCGGCGTGCTCGCCGACGTGGTCGCGCTACCCGAATAAGCGCTCGCTTGCCTCATCTGCTTGGATGGCCCTGCAACCGGCAGGAGTTCGAAGGGGCAGGACGAGAGCATGATCGAGTGGTCCGAGGAAGACCTGATGATCCGGGACGCCGTGCGCGGCTGGATCGACGCCGAGGTCCGGCCCAACCTGGACGCGCTGGAGTCGGGCGAGATGCCGCCCTACGACCTGCTGAGGGGGCTGTACAAGACGTTCGGCATGGACGAGATGGCGCGCTCGTCCTTCCACGCCCGCATCGCCAAGGAGCGCGAGGGCGCGGCGCGGGAGTCCGGGGACGAGGAGCGCCCGGGCGGCGGCGGCGCCGCGATGACCATGATCCCGGTCATCGAGCTGTGCAAGGTCGCGCCCGGCCTGGTGTCGGCGATGGGCGTCGGGCTCGGCCTCGCCGCCGGGACGATCATGAAGCGCGGCACCCCCGAGCAGAAGGAGCGCTGGGCGCTGCCGCTGCTCACCATGGAGAAGGTCGGCGCCTGGGCCATCACCGAGCCCAACTCCGGCTCGGACGCCTTCGGCGGCATGCAGGCCACCGCCAGGAAGGACGGCGACGAGTACGTCATCAACGGCGGTAAGACGTTCATCACCAACGGCCCCTACGCCGACACGATCGTCTTCTACTGCAAACTCGACGACGGGCGGGACCCCCGCGACCGGGAGATCCTGACGTTCGTCCTCGACCGGGGCATGGAGGGCCTGGAGCAGAGCAGGCCGCTGCGCAAGATGGGCCTGCACTCCTCCCCCACCGGCGAGCTGTTCCTCAACGACGTCCGCGCCGGCGCCGACCGCCTGCTGACCTCCGGCTCGCAGGGCGGCAAGGAGTCGGCCAAGCAGAACTTCGTCACCGAGCGCGCCGGCGTCGCCGCGATGGCCCTCGGCGTCATCGAGGAGTGCCTGAAGCTGTCGGTCGAGTACGCCAAGACCCGCGAGCTGTGGGGCCAGCGCATCGGCGACTTCCAGCTCATCCAGCTGAAGCTGGCCAAGATGGAGGTCGCGCGGCTCAACGTCCAGAACCTGGTGTTCCGGCACATCGAGATGCAGCGGGCCGGGCGGCCGATGACGCTCGCCGAGGCGTCCGCGATGAAGCTGTACGCGGCGCAGGCCGCCAGCGAGGTCGCGCAGGAGGCGGTGCAGCTGTTCGGCGGCAACGGCTACATGAGCGAGTACCGCGTCGAGCAGCTCGCCCGCGACGCCAAGTCGTTCCAGATCTACGCGGGCACCGACGAGATCCAGGTGACGCACATCGCCCGCGACCTGCTGTCGCGCTGACCCCGCGCGTCCGGCACCGGAAAGACGGCTCCCGCCGCGAACTTCCGCGGCGGCGCCGGCATCGGACAGGTGGGGGGCGGGCGAGGGCGATCGCCCGCCCCCCAGGGCCGGTGGCCCTTTCTGGACAGCCGACGATGGGGACTGGATACTCACAGCCATGGACGGTCAGGGCTCATTCCCGGTGAGAGCGTCCGACACGCAGCGGGACCGGGCCCTGCGCGTCCTGAGCGACCGTGTGGCCGAGGGCCGGATGTCGGACGAGACGTTCGAGCGCCGCGTCGACCAGGTGCTGCGGGCGCGCAGCCAGGCCGAGCTGGCCGACATCGTGCACGACCTCCCCCCGCAGAACCGCGTCCTCGACCGGCTGACCGGCCTGGTGTCGTCGGTGTCGCAGGTGACCGCGCGGATCGAGGCGGCCTGGCGGGCGCCGCGGCTGCCGCGCTTCATGCTGCCGCCCGCGGAGCTGAAGCGGATCGTCGTCGGCCGCGCCCCCGCCTGCCAGTTCATCCTCACCGACCTCACCGTCTCCCGGTTCCACGCCGAGATCTACCGGGCCGGGGACGGCTGGATGATCTCCGACCTCGGGTCGATGAACGGCACCCGGGTGAACGGCTGGCGGCTGACCGGCCCGGTCCGGCTGCGGCCCGGCGACGAGGTCGGCTTCGGCAACGCCAGCTTCGTCGCCACCGCGCCCTGACGCGCCGCTCCCCGACGCCCCCGCCCCCACTCCCGAGCCGCCGCTCCCCGCCGCCGGCCGTCCGGGACCGGCCGGGGTCTTGACGTCTTCGTCAAAAGTCCTTACTTTCTCCTCCAAGTTAGGAAACCTTCTTAACTCGGAGGAGCCGCCGTGCCCAGCCCGTCCGTCCCGGGGACCCCCAGCCTGCTGCGGGCCATCAACGACCGCGCCGCGCTGGAGGCGCTGCTCGCCCGGGGACCGCTGACCCGGCCGCAGATCTCCGACCTCACCGGGCTGTCCAAGCCGACCTCCTCGCAGCTGCTCGCCCGGCTGGAGGCGGCCGGCCTCGTCGTCCGGGACGGGATCCGGGAGGGCCTGCCCGGCCGCACCGCCGAGCTGTACCGGATCAACGGCGCCGCCGCGCACGTCGCCGGCGTCGACGTCACCCCGGCGCGGATCCGGGCCAGCGTCGCCGACCTGGCCGGGACCGTCGTCGGCGAGCACACCCTCGCCACCCCCGCGCGCACCGGCGTGGACGCCGTCGCCCGCACCGCCGAGGCGCTCGACGGCGCCGCCGCCGCGGCCGGGCTGGCCCGCACGGCGCTCGCCCGCGCCGTCATCGGCATCCAGGGCGCCGTCGACCCCGCCACCGGGCGGCTCGGCTACGCCGCGCACATCCCCGGCTGGCACATCCCCGACCTGGTCGCCGTCCTCGGCCACGGCCTCGGCGTGCCCGTCGCCATCGAGAACGACGTCAACCTCGCCGCGCTGGCCGAGCAGGCCCGCGGGCAGGCGGCGCCGCGGGCCGGCGGCGCCCGCGACTTCGTGCTGCTGTGGGTCGCCGACGGCGTCGGCATGGCCGTCGTGCTGAACGGCGCGCTGCACCGCGGCGCGACCGGCGGCGCCGGCGAGATCGGCTACATGCCCGCCGTGGGCGCCCCGCTGATGCGCGGCGTCCGCCGCACCCACACCGGCGGCGTGCACAGCCTCACCGGCGGCAGCGCCGTGCTGAAGCTGATGCGCGAGCACGGCTTCCGGGGGCGCGACGCAACCACCGCGCTCGGACGCGCCGCCGCCGACGTCGAGTCCGGCCCCGCCACCGGCAAGCGCACCGCCAGCGACGCGGGCGCGCGCGCGGAACGCGCCCTCACCGAACTGGCGACCCGGCTCGGCGCCACCCTCGCCACCGTCGTGGCCGTCATCGACCCCGCACTCGTCGTCCTCACCGGCGACGTCCTGCGCGCCGGAGGGGAACCGCTCCGCGCGCGCGTCGAACAGCACCTGCACAGCCTGACGATGCCGCGTCCCCGGGTGCGGCTCAGCACCGTCGAGGGCAATCCCGTCCTGGCCGGGGCGCTCCAGCAGGCACTCACGGAGACCCGCGACGAGGTCTTCTCCACCACCGTCCCCTGACCCCCGTACCGCACGCCCTCCCCCACCCCCAAGGAGGACCGCAGTGCCCACCACCCTCCCACGCCGCCTCACCGCAGCCTTCGCCACCGTGTTCCTCGCCGCCGGCTGCACCGCCGGCGGCGACTCCTCCGGCGGCCCCGAGGCCGACGCGAAGCAGACCATCGAGGTCTGGCACGGCTGGAGCGCCCCGCACGAGGTCAAGGCCTTCGAGGACGCCGTCGCCGGGTTCAACAAGGCCCACCCCAACATCACCGTCAAACTCGTCAAGGGCCAGACCGACGAGCGCATCACCAACGCCATCCGCGGCGGCAACCCGCCCGACGTGGTGTCGTCGTTCACCACCGACAGCGTCGGCCAGTGGTGCCAGAGCGGCGCCTGGCAGAACCTCGCCCCCTACATCGCCAAGTCCGAGCTGGACCTGAACCAGTTCCCCAAGGCCGTGCAGCAGTACACCCAGTACAAGGGCGTCCGGTGCGCGATGCCGCTGCTGGCCGACGCCTACGGGCTCTACTACAACAAGAAGCTGATGAAGGGCGAGCAGCCGCCCAAGACGATGGGCGAGCTGACCGCGCTGGCCAAGAAGCTCACCGTCCGCGCCCCCGACGGCACCATCGAGGTCGCCGGGTTCATGCCGTCCGTCCAGTACTACGAGCACCAGACCCAGCACCTCGCGCCCCAGTTCGGCGTGACGTGGCTGACGCCCGGCGGCACGGCGAACTTCGCCGCCGACCCCGCCGTCACCGCGTACCTGAAGTGGAACAAGAGCCTCATCGACTGGTACGGCTACGACAACGTCAAGAAGTTCCTGCGCTCGATGGGCCAGGAGTTCGAGTCGTCCAACCCCTTCCAGAAGGGGAAGGTCGCGATGGCCGTCGACGGCGAGTGGCGCACCAAGTTCATCCAGGAGGAGGCTCCGGGCCTCGACTACGGCACCGCGCCCGCACCCGTCTCCGACGACCGCGCCGCCGCCTACGGCGGCGGGTTCCTCACCGGCACCGTCGTCGGCATCCCGCGCGGCGCCGAGCACGCGCAGGCCGCCTGGGAGTTCGTCCGCTACCTCAGCACCGACACCGGAGCGCTGGTCACGTTCGCCAACGCGCTCGGCAACGTGCCGTCCACGATCCCGGCGCTGTCGTCGCCGCAGCTGAAGCTGCCGCCGCAGTTCCGCACGTTCCTCGACGTGTTCAAGAACCCCAACAGCACCACCGCGCCGCCGACGCCCAACGGCAACGACTACATCGTGCGGTTCCAGAAGTTCGTCCAGGACGAATGGGAGCCCGGCAAGGTCGGCGACCTGCCCGCCGCGCTGAAGCGGCTCGACGGCGAGGTCGACGGCTCCCTCAAGCTCGCCGGAGGCTGACCGGTGGCCCCCGGCTCGCTGCGCCTCCCGCTCCCGGGGGCGCGGACCGGGACGGCGGCGGCGCGGGCGCGCCGCCGCCGGCGCCTGCGCGTCCTGGCGTTCCTGTCCCCCTGGCTGGCCGGGTTCGGGCTGTTCTTCGCCTACCCGCTCGCCGCCACCGTCTACTTCTCCTTCACCCGCTACGACCTGTTCAGCCTGGAGTTCACCGGCCTGGACAACTACGCCTACCTGCTGCACGACCGCGAGGCGTGGACGGCGATGCGGAACACGCTGTGGCTGGTGGCCGTGCTCGTCCCCCTCCGGGTGCTGTTCGGGCTCGGCGTCGCCCAGCTCCTCACCCGGATCAGGCGCGGCGGGAACCTGCTGCGCGCCGTCCTGTACCTGCCGTACCTGATCCCGCCGGTGTCGGCCACGGTCGCGTTCGTGTTCCTGCTCAACCCCGGCACCGGCCCGTTCCCGGCCCTCGCCGAGCGGCTCGGGTTCACGCTGCCGGACTTCTTCAACGACGCCGCCTGGGCCAAGCCCGGCCTCACCCTGCTCGCCCTGTGGGCGGTCGGCGACGTGATGATCATCATGCTGGCGGCGCTGCTGAACGTGCCCGCCTCGCTGTACGAGGCCGCCGCCATCGACGGCGCCGGCGCCTGGTCGCGGTTCCGGCACATCACGCTGCCGTCCATCTCCCCCGTGCTGGCGTTCTCCGCCGTCACCGGCGTCATCGAGGCGCTCCAGTACTTCACCCAGCCGATGGTGGCGGGCAAGGTCGCCTCCGGGCGCGCCGACCTGCCCGGCACCCAGTACGCGCCCGGCTACCCCGACGGGTCCACGCTGACGTTCCCGCAGTGGCTCTACGACCAGGGGTTCCGGCAGTTCAACATGGGCTACGCGTGCGTGCTCGCGCTGGTCATGTTCGCCACCGCGATGCTGTTCACGCTCGTCCTGCTGCGCCGGTTCCGCGCGTTCAGCGGGGAGGAGGCCCGATGACCCGCGGAGGCCGGGCGCGCCGCGCCCTGCAGTGGGTCGCGGTGCACGCCGTCGCCGTCGCCCTCGCCGTGATGTTCCTGGCGCCGCCGGCGTTCATGCTGCTGACCGCGGTGATGTCGGACCGGCAGGCGCTCAGCGGCGACCTGTGGCCGGACGGCTGGCACCTCGCGAACTTCGCCGACGTGTTCAGCGGCGACATGGTCCGCTGGACGGTCAACAGCACCGTGTACGCGGCCCTGTCGACGGTGTTCATGCTGGTGTCCAGCGTCCCGGTGGCGTACGCGCTGGCGCGGTTCCGGTTCCGGGGCCGCAACGCCGCGTTCGTCGTGGTGATCGCGGCGATGATGCTGCCGCCGCAGGTCACCATGGTGCCGCTGTACATCGTGTGGGCGCGGCTCGGCCTCACCGGCACGCTGTGGCCGCTGATCATCCCGCAGCTGTTCGGGGACGCGTTCTCGATCTTCCTGCTGCGCCAGTTCCTCGTGACGATCCCCCGCGAGTACGCCGACGCCGCCCGCGTGGACGGCTGCGGGGAGCTGCGCACGATGCTGCGGGTCGTGCTGCCGATGGCGAAGCCGGCGCTGGCCGCGGTCGCGCTGTTCCAGTTCTTCTACTGCTGGAACGACTACTTCCGGCCGCTGGTGTACGCCGACCCCGACCACTGGACGCTCGCGATCGGCGTCGCCACGTTCCGCGCCGCCCACCACGTGGAGTGGAACCTCACCATGGCGGCGACGCTGCTGACGATCCTGCCGGTGCTCGTGGTGTTCATGCTCGCCCAGCGGGTGTTCATCCAGGGTGTGACGTTGACGGGAGTGAAGGGTTGAAGCTGACGGTCATCGGGGGCGGGTCCACCTACACCCCCGAACTGGTCGAGGGGATCGCGGCGGCGCGGGCCGCGCTGCCGGTGTCGGAGCTGGTGCTCGCCGATCCCGACGCGCGGCGGCTGGAGCTCGTCGGCGGCCTCACCCGGCGGATGCTGGCCCGCGCCGGGCATCCCGCGCGGGTCGTCGCCGCGGAGGTCGCCACCGCGGGCGACCTCGACGCGGCGGTGGCGGACGCGGCGGTCGTGCTGCTGCAGCTGCGGGTCGGCGGGCAGGCCGCCCGGCACGTCGACGAGACACTGCCGCTGGCGTGCGGCTGCGTCGGGCAGGAGACGACCGGCGCCGGCGGCCTGGCCAAGGCGCTGCGCACCGTCCCGGTCGTGCTGGACATCGCCGCGCGCGTCGCCGCCCGCGCCCCCGACGCGTGGATCATCGACTTCACCAACCCGGTCGGCATCGTCACCCGCGCGCTGCTGGACGCCGGGCACCGCGCCGTCGGGCTGTGCAACGTCGCGATCGGGTTCCAGCGGCGCGCGGCGGCGCTGCTCGGCGTCGAGCCCGGCCGGATCGGCCTCGGGCACGCCGGGCTCAACCACCTCACCTGGGTGCGGTCGGTGCGGCGCGACGGCAAGGAGGTGCTGCCGGAGCTGCTGGACCGGTTCCCCGGCGAGCTCGCCGCGATCTCCGGGCTGCCCGCGCCGTTCCTGCGCGGGCTCGGCGCCGTCCCGTCCTACTACCTGCGCTACTTCTACGACCACGACCGCGTGGTGGAGGAGCAGCGCGGCGCGCGGTCGCGGGCCGAGGACGTCGCGGCGCTCGAGCGGGACCTGCTCGCCCAGTACGCCGACCCCGCCCTGGACACCAAGCCCGCCCGGCTCGCCGAGCGCGGCGGCGCGTTCTACTCCGAGGCGGCGGTGCGGCTCGCGGTGTCGCTGCTGGCCGGCCGCGGCGACGTGCAGGTCGTGAACGTCCGCAACCACGGGACGCTGCCGTTCCTGGACGACCGCGCCGTCATCGAGGCGCCGGCGCGGATCACCGCGTCCGGCGCGGTGCCGCTGCCCGTCCCGGCCGTCGAGCCGCTGTTCGCGGGGCTGATCGCGCACGTGTCCGGCTACGAGGAGCTGGCCCTGGACGCGGCGCTGCGCGGCGGCGTCGACCGGGTCGCCGCCGCGCTGCTCGCGCACCCCCTCGTCGGGCAGCGCGAGCCGGCCGAGCGGCTCGCCCGCGACCTGGTCGCCGCCAACCGCGCGCACCTGCCGTGGGCCGCGTGATGGCCGCAGCCCCGGGCGTGCTCGTCGCCGTGGACGGCGGCAACAGCAAGACCGACGCGGCGGTGCTGAGCACCGGCGGGGAACTGCTCGCCACCGCGCGCGGCGGCGGCTTCCACCCGCAGGCGGGCGGGCTCGACGCCGCGCTGGACGCGCTGGACGCGGTGGTCGCCGCCGCGCTGCGCGACGCGGGCGCCGGGCCCGGCGACGTCGCGCACCTCGCCGCCTACATGGCCAACGTCGACCTGCCGGACGAGGAGGAGCGGCTGGAGAAGCTGCTGCTGGCCCGCGGCGCCGCACCGGGCGTCACGGTCGGCAACGACACCTTCGCGCTGCTGCGCACGGCCGCCACCGAGGGGTGGGGCGTCGCCGTGGTGTGCGGCGCCGGGATCAACTGCGCGGGCGTCGCGCCGGACGGCCGCACCGCCCGGTTCCCCTCCCTCGGCGACCACACCGGCGACTGGGGCGGCGGCGCCGCGCTCGGCCGGGCCGCGCTGTGGCACGCCATCCGCGGCGAGGACGGCCGCGGCCCCGCGACGGCGCTGACCGCGGCGGTCGCCGCGCACTTCGGCGTGGACCGCGCCCTCGACGTCGGCCTCGGCATCCACCTCGGGGAGATCGCCCAGGGCCGGCTCACCGGCCTCGCGCCCGTCCTGCTGGACGCCGCCGAGGCCGGGGACGCGGTCGCCGGGCGGGTCGCGGCGCGGCTCGCCGAGGAGGTCGCCGTCCTCGGCTCGGTGGCGCTGCGGCGCCTCGGGCTGCTGGACACCCCCGCCGACGTGGTGCTCGGCGGGGGCGTCCTGGCCGCCCGCCGCCCGCCGCTGATGGACGCCGTCGCCGCCCGCTACGCCGACCTCGCCCCCCGCGCCCGGCTCCTGGTCCCCGAAGACCCCCCGCTGCTCGGCGCGGCGCTGCTCGCCCTCGACCACGTCGGCGCGCCGCCGGCCGCCCACGACACGCTCCGGGCCACGTTCCGCCGCCGCCGGCCTTGACGTTGTAAGGTTCGGCCGGGGAGGGCAGAGGCATGCAGATCGGATTCGCCGTGCCGGGTTCGGGGGCGTGGGCCACGCCCGGCAACCAGGTGACGGTGGCGCAGCGGGCCGAGGAGCTCGGCTACCGCTCGCTGTGGACGCTGCAGCGCGTCCTCAACCCCGCCGGGTCGCCCGACCGGACCTACCGGGGCGTCCCGGACCCGTTCGTCACGCTCGCCTACCTCGCCGGGCACACCGCCCGGGCGCGGCTCGGCGTGGCGGTCGCCAACCTGCCGTTCTACGCGCCGCCGGTCCTCGCCAAGCAGGCCGCCACCCTCGACCGCGTCAGCGGCGGGCGCCTCGACCTCGGCCTCGGGCTCGGCTGGATGCCCGAGGAGTTCGCCGCGGCGGGCGCGCCCATGGAGCGGCGCGGCGCCCGCGCGGAGGAGTACCTCGCCGTGCTGCGCGGGCTGTGGAGCGGCGCCCCGACCGAGTTCCGCGGCGAGTTCCACGACGTCCCGCCGGTCGTGATGGAGCCGCCGCCCGTGCAGTCGCCGCTGCCGGTGCTGCTGGGCGGCGCCGCCGAGCCGGCGCTGCGGCGCGCCGGGCGGCTGTCCGACGGCTGGGTCAGCTCCAGCCGCGCCGACCTCGCCGTGATCGGCCGCTCCATCGGCACCGTCCGGGAGGCCGCCGAGGAGGCCGGGCGGGACGCCGGCGCGCTGCGGTTCGTGTGCCGGGGCGCGGTGCGGCTGCGCCCGGCCGGGCGGGCGGGCCGGCGGCCCCTCACCGGCTCCTACGAGGAGATCGCCGCCGACCTGGAGGCGCTGGCCGCGCAGGGCGTCACCGAGGCGTTCGTCGACCTGAACTTCGACCCCGAGGTGACCGGCCCGGACGCCGACCCGGGCGCCTCCCTCGACCGCGCCCTGGAGGCCCTGGAGGTCTTCGCGCCGCGCGGCTGAGGGGCGCGGCGGCTAGAGGGGCGGGCGGCGCGCCTCCCACGGGGTGCTGAGCACCACGGTGGTCCGGGTCGCGACGTTCGCGGCGGCGCGGATCTTCTGGAGCAGGTCCTCCAGCTCGTTGGGGGAGGCGACCCGCACCTTGAGGATGTAGCTCTCGTCCCCGGCCACCGAGTGGCACGCCTCGATCGCCTGGAGGTGCGCCAGCCGGTCGGGGGCGTCGTCGGGCGCGGCCGGGTCGATCGGCTTGATCGACACGAACGCCGTCAGCGGCAGGCCGATCTGCCCGCTGTCCAGCTGCGCCGCGAACCCCCGGATGACGCCGCGCTTCTGCAGCCGCCGCACCCGCTGGTGCACGGCCGACACCGACAGCCCCGTCTCCTTGGCCAGGTCGGTGAAGCTCATCCGCCCGTCGTCGGCGAGCAGCGCCATGATCTGACGATCGATCTCCTCCACCCGGGAAATCTAGCGCGCCGGAGGCCGTCCGCGCGTCCCCATAGATCACGGATCGGCCGTCATCGGCCGATTTCCGGCGGGAGGCGGCCGGTCAGCGGCGGGCGGGCCGCAGCGGGCCGCAGCTGCCGCGCACCACCAGCTCGGTCGGCAGCAGCACCGGGCCGCCCCTGCCCCGCCGGGCGGGCTCGCGCAGCAGCAGCTCGCAGGCGCGGTAGCCGATGTCGTGGCCGGAGCGGGCGACGGCGGTCAGCGGCGGGTCGCACAGCTCCGCCCACGCCACGTCGTCCACCATCGCGATCGACACGTCGGCGGGGACCCGCAGGTCCAGCTCGCGGGCGACGAGCACGGCCGCCTCGCCGAGCAGGTGCCCGGCGGCCAGGACCGCGGTGACGTCGGCGCGGCGCTGCAGCAGCCCGGCCGCGGCGGCGTAGGCGGCGTCGCGGGCCGGGCGGGCGGCGACGACCAGGTCCTCCTCCACCGGGACGCCGAGCTGGGCGAGGGTGTCGCGGAACGCGCGCTCGCGCACCCCGGCGGGCGTGCCGGGGGCGCCGCCGAGGAACCCGATGCGCCGGTGCCCGAGCCCGGCGAGGTACTCGGTGAGGGACCGGACGCCGCCCGCGTCGTCGGCGAGCACGGCCGGGACGTCCGCCATGCCCGGCAGCACCCGGTCGGCGAACACGACGCTGGAGCACACCCGGGCGGCGCCCCGCCAGTCGGCCTCGGTCCCGGCGGGGACCGCGATGATCCCGTCCACCCGCTGCGCGACGAGCCGCTCCACGATCTCGGCCTCGCGGGACGGGTCGCCGTGCGCGGCGTCGACGATGACGTGCTCGCCGAGGCTGCGGGCGCACGAGAGCACCCCGGCGACCAGCTCGGCGCGGAACGGGTCGGTGACGTCCGGGACGATCAGTCCGATGCCGCCGCTGCGGCGCAGCTTCAGGCCGCGGCCGAGGGCGCTCGGCCGGTAGTCCAGCTCGCCCGCGGCGGCCAGCACCCGCTCGCGGGTGGCCGCGCTCACCGAGCCGCCGGAGAACACGCGCGACACGGTGGCGATGCCGACGCCCGCCGCCGCGGCCACGTCCTTGATCGTCGCCGGACCCTGCCGCACCGCCCGCCACCTCCCGATTCGCCGGTTTTCGATGATCTTATCCGGTGCCGCGCTCCCATGGAAACGATTCCATGATGTTTACTCCTTCCAGTGATGCGAAACCCCTGTTCGGCAGGGGGTAATGGAAACGTTTCCATGAAGGGGATCCGATGGCCAAGATCGTGCTGGACCGGGTCGACAAGGTGTACAGCGGCGGCGTCAAGGCCGTGGACGGGCTCGACCTGGAGATCCGGGACGGCGAGTTCATGGTGCTGGTCGGCCCGTCCGGCTGCGGCAAGTCCACCGCGCTGCGGATGATCGCCGGGCTGGAGGAGATCAGCGGCGGGAAGATCTCCATCGGCGACCAGGTCGTCAACGACCTCGCCCCGAAGGACCGCGACATCGCGATGGTCTTCCAGAACTACGCGCTCTACCCGCACATGACCGTCGAGCAGAACCTGGCGTTCGGCCTCAAGCTGCGCGGCACGCCCAAGGCGGAGATCAAGACCAAGGTCCGCGACGCCGCCAAGATGCTCGGCCTGGAGCAGTTCCTGTCCCGCAAGCCCGCCGCGCTGTCGGGCGGCCAGCGGCAGCGCGTCGCGATGGGCCGCGCGATCGTCCGGGAGCCGCAGGCGTTCCTGATGGACGAGCCGCTGTCGAACCTGGACGCCAAGCTCCGCGTGTCCATGCGCGCCTCCCTCAGCCAGCTGCACGAGCGGCTCGGCGTCACCACCGTGTACGTCACCCACGACCAGATCGAGGCCATGACGCTCGGGACGCGGGTGTGCGTGCTGCGCGAGGGCGTGCTGCAGCAGGTCGACACCCCGCAGCGGCTGTTCGACAGCCCGGTCAACCTGTTCGTCGCCGGGTTCATCGGGTCGCCCGCGATGAACTTCGTCCTCGCCGACCTCGGCACCGGCGACGGCGGCGCGAGCGTCTCCTTCGCCGGGTACAAGCTGCCGGTGCCCGCGTCGGTCCTGAACGACAAGCCCGGCCTGCAGGACTACCTGGGCCGCAAGGTCATCCTCGGCATCCGCCCGTCCGACTTCGAGGACGCCGCGCACGCCAGCCCCGAGTGGGCGCCGATGCCGGTGCGCAGCAGCGTCACCGAGGAGCTGGGCAGCGAGATCAACGTCATCTTCACCATCGACGCCCCGCCGGTCGAGCACAAGGACACCGCCGACCTGGCCGAGGACGCCGAGGCCGACGGCGACATGGCGATCCCGCTGGTCGACAACAAGGCGCTGTGGACCGCGCGCGTCAACTCCCGCTCGCACGTGCGGCCCGGGCAGGACGTGCAGCTCGCCGTCGACACCCGCCGGCTGCACTTCTTCGACCCCTCCAGCGGCCTGGCGATCGGCCACCCGGACGCGGCGGCCCGGCACGGCGCCGCGGACCTGCGCAAGTAACACCCGGCGCCGGACCCGGCGACGCCCCCCGGCCCGCGCGGGCCGGGGGGCGTCGTCGTGCTCCCCGCGAGCCGGGGGGCCGCCGGGGCTACTTCACCGAGCCCGCGAGGACGCCCTGCACGAAGTACCGCTGGAAGGCGAAGAACACCGCCAGCGGGACGATCAGCGACAGGAACGCGCCGGGCGCGAGGATGTCGATGTTGCCGGTGAACTGCCGCATCTGGGACTGCAGCCACTTGGTCATCGGCTGCGACTCGGTGTCGGCGAACACCAGCGCGACCAGCAGGTCGTTCCACACCCACAGGAACTGGAAGATGCCGAGCGAGGCGATCGCCGGGCCGCCCAGCGGGAAGATCACCCGACGGAAGATCGTCCACTCCGAGCCGCCGTCCATCCGCGCCGCCTCCAGCAGGTCCCGGGGGATCGCGGCGAAGAAGTTGCGGAGCAGGAAGATCGCGAACGGCAGCCCGAACGCGACGTGGAACAGCACCACGCCGGTGACCGACCCGAACATCTGGAACCCGCCGAACTCGATCGCCCCGTACAGCTTGGCGACCGGGATCAGCGCGACCTGCACCGGCACCACCAGCAGCGCCACCACGATGATGAACAGCCAGTCCCGCCCGGGGAACTCCATCCACGCGAACGCGTAGGCGGCCAGCGAGGCGATCAGCACCACCAGCAGCGTCGCCGGGACGGTGATCAGCACGGTGTTCCAGAACGAGTCGACGAAGTCGCCCTTGTCCAGCAGCGCGCTGTAGGACTCCATCGTCAGCTGCGTCGGCTTGGTGAAGGCGTTCCACCAGCCGTCGGCGCTGTTGTCCTCGTTGGAGCGCAGCGACGCCACCAGCAGCCCGAGCGTCGGGACGAGCCAGAACAGCGCGATCAGCACCAGCAGCGCCTGCGCGGCGCCGCCGCCGACCCGGCCGACGATCCGGGCGGCCACGCCGCGGCGCGGCGCGCCCGCCGCGCCGCCGCCCTCCGCCTGCTCCTTCGTGGGTTCCACCGCGGTGCTCATTTGCGCTCCTGCCGCAGTCGCCGGATGTTGAACAGCATGGCGGGCAGCACCAGCAGGAACAGCAGCACGGCGATGGCGCTGCCGGCGCCCTGGTCGCCGCCCCCGCCGAACGACACCGTCCACATCTGCAGCGCCAGCACGTTGGCGTTCGGATCACCGCCGCCGATGATGAAGACGAGGTCGAAGACCTTCAGGACGTTGATCACCAGCGTCACCAGCACCACCATCAGGACGGGCGCCAGCAGCGGGATCGTCACCCGCCGGAACACCTGCCACTCGGTGGCGCCGTCCACCCGGGCCGCCTCCAGCGCGTCGCGGGGGATCGCGGCGAGCCCGGCGGCGATCAGCACCATCGCGAACCCGGACCACACCCACAGGTACGACCCGATGATCGCGGGGGTGATCAGGGTGCTGCCGAGCCATTCGGCGCCGCGGTAGGCGCCGGTGAAGTTGCCCTCGGGCAGCCGGACCGTGTACGTCCCGTCGGGGACGTCCTTCATCGTGAAGGTGCCGTCGGCCTCCGTGGTGGCCTTGGCGACCACCTTGCCGTCCTTCACGGCCTCGACCTTGATGCCGGGCAGGCCGGACTCCCCCGCGTTGGGGGTGTTCTGCTGCCCGCCGCCGCCGCGGGTGAAGTCGAACCAGACCGTCCCGGTCAGCTGCCCCGGCTTGGCGGCGGGGGGCCGCGCGGCCGGCTTCGCGTCCTTCGGCAGGTACTCCTGCTTGATCTTCAGCAGCGGGACGAGCGCGCTCTGCCCGGCCTGGTAGGAGTTCACGGTGACGACCGAGCCGCCCTCCGCGCGGACCGGCGCGTCGCCGCCGCTGCGCGGCCCGGCGCCCGGGTAGGTGGTGCCCTGCGCGAAGGTGTCGTGGATGGCGACGAGCGCCGCGTTCGCGACGCCCTTGTCGGGGTCCATCTGGTACACCAGCCGGAAGATCACGCCGGAGGCGAGGAAGGAGATCGCCATCGGCATGAACACCACGAGCTTGAACACCGTCGCCCACCGGATCCGCTCGGTGAGGACGGCGAACACCAGGCCGATGATGGTGACGATGGTCGGGGCCACCACCACCCAGATCGCGGTGTTGCGGACCGCGACGAGGTTGTTGTGCCCCTGGAAGACCCCGGTGTAGTTGTCGACGCCGACGAACGCGTCGCCCGAGGCGTCGAAGAAACTCCGGATCACCGAGTAGACGATCGGGTAGACGACCAGGAAGCCGAGCAGCAGCAGCGCCGGCAGCAGGAACGTCAGCGCGAGCCAGGACGGCGGGGTCAGCCGCTCGCGTCCCCGGCGGGCGCCGGGCCGCCGGGCGGCCGGTACGTCGACGGCGGCGGCGCCGCCGGCCGTCGCGGCCGGCGGCACCTCCTCATTGCGAGCCTTCATCCAGGGGTCCCCTACTTGTCGGCCCTACGCGTGCGCGTCACTTGTACGCCTTGGCGGCCTCGGCCTCCAGCTTGGCCTGCGTGCCCTTGACGTCGGTCGGCTTCATCACGAACTGGCGCAGCGCCTCCCACTCGCCCTTGCCGGGCGTCGCGCCGAACGCGGCGGGCGCCAGGTCGGACATGTCGTAGCGGGCGGCGTCGCCGGACTGCTGCAGCTGGCCGATCAGCTGCTTGGCGATCGGGTCGGAGTAGGCGTCCGGCGGGACGTTCTTGTTCGGCGTCAGGTAGCCGCCGAGCCCGGCCCAGACCTTGCCGGCCTCCGGGGAGGCGAGGAACTTCATCAGCTCCTGCGCGCCCTTGCCGTCCTTCAGCGCGACCGCGACGTCGCCGCCGAGGATCGCCGGGGCGGTGTCGCCGGCCTTCGGGAAGGCGAACACCTTGGCGTCGGTGCCGACCTTGGCCTTGGTGGTGGCGATGTTCGCGGCGGCGAAGTCGCCGCCGTAGACCATCGCGGCCTTCTGCTGGCCGAAGACCTGGGTGACCGACTCGTCGAACTTGGTCTTGGTCGCCGCGGCGACGCCGCCGTTGAGGTAGTCGGGCTTGCCCCAGATCTGCGCGAGGGTCTCCAGCGCCTTGCCGACC
This sequence comes from Actinomadura sp. NAK00032, assembly GCF_013364275.1. NCBI lineage: Bacteria > Bacillati > Actinomycetota > Actinomycetes > Streptosporangiales > Thermomonosporaceae > Actinomadura > Actinomadura sp. NAK00032. The sequence continues at coordinate 4,820,869 of NZ_CP054932.1, forward strand.
GTCGGGTCGGTCCACTTGATCTCGTGCTTGGCGAGCTTGTCGTAGTTCTCCGGGCCCGCCTGCGACAGGTAGACGTTCTCGAACCAGTCGGTGAGGGTCCAGGAGTCCTGCGGGCCGGCGGCGAGGGTGAACGGGGTGGTGCCCGCGTCCTGCAGCGTGCCGGACGCCTTGACCAGGTCCGCCCACGCCGCGGGCGGCTGCACGCCGGCCTCGGAGAACGCGTCCGGCCGGTACCACAGGATGGACTTGTAGGCGGCCTTGACCATCACGCCGTAGGTCTTGCCGCCGGAGGAGCCGAGCTCCTTCCAGTACGGCGCGAAGTTGTTGCCGACCTCGGTGACGACGTCGGCGGACAGCGGCTTCAGCGAGCCCTTCTCCGCGTACTGCTGCATCAGGCCGGGCTGGGGCAGGATCGCCACGTCCGGCGGGTTGCCGGCCTCCAGGCGCGGGCCGAGGTAGGCGTCGGTGTTCTCACCGGTGGAGGCGTAGTTGACCTTCGCCCCGGTCTTCTTCTCGAACGCCTGCAGCACCTTGCGGAAGTTGGTCTCCTCCGCGCCGGTCCACTTGGCGGCGACCTCGATCGTGGTGCCCTTGAGCGCTCCCCCGCCGGCCGGCGTCGAGCCGTCGCCGCCCCCGTCGTCGTCGCCGCCGCACGCGGCTGCCGACGACAGGAGCAGTCCCGCCGCGACGGCGGCCCCCATCACTCTGCTGACCCTCATTGCTCATCCTCCCTGGACGGACCGGCGGCGTCCGATCCCCAGATCGCCGCGCCGGACTCGATATCGAAGAAGTGCAGGCGGCCGGTGTCGACGCGGATCGCCACCGGGTCGCCCACCTTCACGCGGGTGCGCGGGCTGAACCGCGCGACCAGGTCCGTGCGGGGGCTCTCCAGATGCCCCAGCACGTCGGTCCCCGCGTCGCGGGCGAGTTCCCTGGTGTCCTCGGTGACGACCTGGGACGCCTCGATCGCGAAGTGGACCAGCACGTCCGAGCCCATGGCCTCGACGAGGTCGGCGGTGGAGGTGAGCCCGGACCCCTCGGGCGCCTCCACGAGCTCGGAGTCCTCCATGTCCTCGGGGCGGATGCCGACGACGACGTCGCTCCCGAGGCGGGACGCCAGGGCCGGGCGCTCGGTCAGCACCTCGGCCGGCAGCGCCAGGGTCTGGCCGCCGATCTCCAGGCGCGGGTTCGCCGCGTCCCCGGACAGCGTGCCGTGGATCAGGTTCATGGCGGGTGAGCCGATGAAGCCGGCGACGAACAGGTTGGCCGGCCGGTCGTAGAGCTCCTGCGGCGGCGCGACCTGCTGCAGCTCGCCCTTCTTCATCACCGCGACGCGGTCGCCGAGCGTCATCGCCTCGGTCTGGTCGTGGGTGACGTAGATCGTGGTGACGCCGAGGTCGCGCTGGATGCGGGCGATCTCGGCGCGCATCTGGACGCGGAGCTTGGCGTCGAGGTTGGACAGCGGCTCGTCCATCAGGAACGCCTGCGGCTCGCGGACGATCGCGCGGCCCATCGCGACGCGCTGGCGCTGCCCGCCCGACAGGTTGCGGGGCTTGCGCGACAGGTGGTCGGTGAGGCCGAGGATCTCGGCGGCCCGGTCGACCTTCTCCCGGATCTCGGTCTTCGGCATCTTGCGCAGCGAGAGCCCGAAGCCGATGTTGTCGCGCACCGACAGGTGCGGGTAGAGCGCGTAGCTCTGGAACACCATCGCGACGTCCCGGTCGCGGGCGGGGACGCGGTTGACGACGCGGCCCCCGATCGTCACCTCGCCCTCGGAGATGTCCTCCAGGCCGGCGACCATCCGCAGCGCGGTGGTCTTGCCGCAGCCCGAGGGGCCGACGAGGACGAGGAACTCCCCGTCGGCGATGTGGAGGTTCAGGTCGGTGACGGCCCGGGTGCCGTCGGGATAGACCTTCCCGACGCTGGTCAGGTCGACCTCTGCCACGGCGTCTCCTCTTCTTCACGGCACGGCTCCAGCAAGGGGGAGAAACCCGATTTACCCCCGCGTAACAATGCATCTAGTACAGGGCCGACCACCCTCGCCGCAATACGCACGGCGCCTCGCTGACGGATTTGGTGCAGAGATCGTTACCGACCCGTATTCAGGGCCGTTCCGCCTTGTCCGAAACGCCGCGGGGGTGCGGACGCAAACCCGTCCGCACCCCCGCCGTCCCGCCCTGCCGGGGCGGGGTCAGTCCACGACCACCAGACCCCGCCCGGTGACGTTCATCGGCTCGTAGCCGTCCTCGGTGCACACCACGATGTCCTCGATGCGGGCGCCGTGCGGGCCGGGGTAGATGCCCGGCTCGATGGAGAACGCCATGCCCGGCTCCAGCGGCTCCCGGTTGCCGGCGACGATGTAGGGGTCCTCGTGCGACTCCAGGCCGATGCCGTGGCCGGTGCGGTGGAAGAAGTGCTCGCCGTGCCCGGCGGCGGCGATGAGGTCGCGGCCCGCCGCGTCCACCGCCTCGGGCGTCGCCCCCGGCCGGACGGCCTCGCACGACGCGCGCTGCGCCTCCTCCAGCACGCCGTAGTAGGCGAGGTAGCCGGCGGGCGGCTCCCCGACGCAGTAGTTGCGGGTGGAGTCCGAGCAGTAGCCGCTCGGCATCGTCCCGCCGATGTCGACCACCACGGGCTCGCCGGGCCGGATCACGCGGTCCGACAGCTCCGCGTGCGGGTTCGCGCCGTTCGGGCCGGACCCGACGATGACGAAGTCGACGCGGGCGTGGCCCTCGGCGATGATCGCGTCGGCGATGTCGCGGCCGACCTCCCGCTCGGTGCGGCCGGCCTTGAGCAGGCCGGGGACGAGGCGGTGCACCCGGTCGATCGCGGCGCCGGCCTCGCGCAGCGCCGCGACCTCGGCGGCGGACTTGCGCATCCGCAGCTCGCGCAGCACCGGCCCGGCCGCGACCTGCTCGGCGCCGGGCAGCGCGTCGCGGAACCGCAGCGCCATGACCGCCCACATCCGGTCGGCGACGCCGACCTTCCCCGCCGCCGGCAGGCGGGCCGCGGTCAGCGCGTACGGGTCGTCGGTCTCGTCCCACGGCACCAGCTCGACGCCGAGCGCACCGGCCGGGGACTCCTGCGCGGCGGGCAGCTCCAGCCGCGGGACGACCAGGAACGGCTCCCCCTCGGCGGGCACCGCGAGGCACGTGAGGCGCTCCAGCTGCAGCGCCTCGTACCCGGTGACGTAGCGCAGGTCGGGACCGGGGGTCAGCAGCACGGCGCTGAGGCCCGCCTCGGCCGTCGCCTCCCGCACCCGCCCGATGCGCTCCGGCGGATACAACTCCGTTGTCACACCCGTCTCCATTCTCCAGTTCCTGTCCGATGGCCGGTACCAGGATCCCAGGAGCGGCGGAGCGGCGCGGCGTCGGACCCGCGTGGGAGCATGGCGCCATGAGCGGGTTGATGCTGCTGGACACGCCGTCGCTGTACTTCCGCGCCTTCTACGGGGTGCCCGAGTCGGTGACGGCGCCGGACGGGACGCCGGTGAACGCGGTGCGCGGGCTGATCGACATGATCGCGCGCCTCGTCCAGGACCGGGCGCCGGACCGCCTGGTCTGCTGCATGGACGCCGACTGGCGGCCGGCGTTCCGGGTGGCGGCGCTGCCGTCCTACAAGGCGCACCGGGTGGCCGACGACGGCGGCGACCAGACCCCGGACGCGCTGGAGGCGCAGCTCCCGGTGATCGACGCGGTGCTCGACGCGGCCGGCCTCGCCCGCGCCGGCGTCCCCGGCTACGAGGCCGACGACGTGATCGGCACGCTCGCGGTGCGCGGCGCCGCCGCCGGGCCGGTCGACATCGTCACCGGCGACCGCGACCTGTTCCAGCTCGTCGACGACGCCGGGCCCGTCGCCGTCCTCTACACCGCGCGCGGCATCCGCAACCTGCAGATCATGGGCGAGAAGGAGGTCGCGGCCAAGTACGGCATCCCGGGCCGCGGCTACGGCGACTACGCGACGCTGCGCGGCGACCCCAGCGACGGCCTGCCGGGGGTGCCCGGCGTCGGCGACAAGACGGCCGCCGCGCTGATCACCCGTTTCGGCTCGGTCGAGGGCATCCTCGCCGCGCTGGACGCGGGCACCGACACGGGCTTCCCGGCGGGCGCCCGCCGCCGCATGGAGGCGGCCCGCGACTACCTGGCCGCCGCCGAGACGGTGGTCCGGGTGGTCACCGACATCGACGCCCCGGAACTGGCGGCCCTGGACGACCGCCTCCCCACCACCCCCCGCGACGCCGAGGCCCTGGTGGAACTCGCCGACCGCTGGAACCTCACCAGCCCCGTCAACCGCCTCCTGAACGCCCTCGCCCGCTGACCACGGTGTGGGGTGAGCCCGCGCCGAAACGAGGTCCGGAGCGGCGGGGCGGCTGGGGCGGGGTTTCGCTGCAAGTTTCGGCAAAAGTGTCATAAGACGCAGACACGGCGTTCTGCGGCGTGCAGCATGCGAGACGGTGACGGGTTGTCATGGGCGCATGCAGACGACCGGTACCCGCGGCACTGGGCCTCACCGCCCCACTCCCCCCATGTGCCGGGGGTGCCGGTTCACCCGGGCGTGCGCGGGGGCGGGTGCGCGGTGAGCGGGCGTGCGGTGAGCGAGCGGGCACAGGCGCGCGGCGGGCGGTTCTGGGACGCGCTGGACGGCCGGGAGCGCGCGGCGCTGCGGGAGGCCGGCCGGTCGCGGGTCTACCGGGCGCGGGCGCCGCTGTGCTACCAGGGCGACGACTCCGACCACATCATCGTCATCGAGTCGGGGTGGGCGAAGGTCGTGGCGTCCAGCGCGGACGGGCACGCGGTGGTGCTGGCGGTGCGCGGTCCCGGGGACCTGGTGTGCGAGAGCGCGGTGCTCGGGCGGCGGGAGCGGTCGGCGACGGTGCAGGCGCTCGACCAGGTGCGGGCGCTGCTGGTGCCGGCGGCGCGGTTCACCGCGTTCCTGGACGCCCATCCCGGGGTCTGGATGCTGGTCAGCGGCACGTTCGTGCGGCGCCTGGACGACGCGGGCCGGCGGCTGCAGGCGCACGTGTCGGCGCAGGGCCCGCGGCGGCTGGCGATCCTGCTGGCGGAGCTCGCGGAGATGTCGGCGCGGCAGGGCGGGGCGGGCGCCGGCGGGTCGGTGCCGATCGGGCCGCCGCTGTCGCAGGAGGAGCTCGGCAGCTGGATGGACGCCTCCCGGGAGACGGTCGCGCGGGCGCTGGCGGTGCTGCGGGACGCGGGGCTGGTGCGCACCGGTCGGCGCCGGATCACGGTGCTGGACCCGCCGGGCCTGCGGGCGTTCGCGGACGGCGCCTTTACATTGTAGATTCCTAACGGTTCGGGGGGTTCGTCCCGTACGCTCGGTGCTGTGCCGCGCCGACCGCTGCGACTCCGCACCGCCGAGGCCGACGCCGCGGTCCGCGCGGGGCTGGACCGGGTCCGCGCCGAGTTCTCGGTGCCCGGCCCGTTCCCGCCCGCGGCCCTCGCGGAGGCCGCGCGGGCCGCGGCGCCCCCGGACGGCCGCGCCGACCTGCGCGAGGTGCCCTTCTTCACCCTCGACCCGCCGGGCTCGCTGGACCTGGACCAGGCGATGCACCTGGAGCGGCGCGGGTCCGGGCACCGGGTGCGGTACGCGATCGCGGACGTGGCCGGGTTCGTGCGGCCCGGCGGCGCGCTGGACGCCGAGGCGCACGCCCGGGGCGTCACGCTCTACCTGCCGGACGCGAACGCGCCGCTGCAACCGCGGCGGATGTCGGAGGGGACGGCGAGCCTGCTGCCGGGCCGGGACCGCCCGGCCGTCGCGTGGACGATCGACGTCGACGGCGCCGGGCGGATCACCGGGGTGGACGTGCGGCGCGCCGTCGTGCGCAGCCGCGCCCGGCTCGACTACGCCACCGCGCGCCACGACGACGGCGATCCGCGGATCGCGCTGCTCGGCGAGATCGGCGAGCGGCTCATCGCGGCGGAGGCGGCGCGCGGCGGGGTCAGCCTGCCGCTGCCCGAGCAGGAGGTCGTGCACGCCAACGGCGGCTGGGCGCTGAAGCTGCGCGGGGACCTGGCGACCGAGGCGTGGAACGCGCAGATCTCGCTGCTGACCGGGCGGGCGGCGGCGCGGCTGATGCTGGCCGGCGGGGTGGGGCTGCTGCGCACGATGCCGCCCGCGCCCGCCGAGGCGGTGGCGCGGCTGCGGCTGGCGGCGCGGGCGCTCGGCGTCGCCTGGCCGGCCGACACCTCCTACGGCGACATCGTCCGCGCCCTGGACCCGGCCGTCCCGCGGCACGCGGCGTTCCTGCACGACGCGGCGGGGCTGATGCGCGGCGCCGGCTACACCGCGTTCGACGGCGCCGCGCCGGGGCAGGCGGCGCACGCGGCGGTGGCCGCCCCGTACGCGCACGTCACCGCGCCGATCCGGCGGCTGGCGGACCGGTACGCGACCGAGGTGTGCCTGGCCCTGGCGGCGGGGCGGCCCGTGCCGGGGTGGGTGCGGGAGGCGCTGCCGGGACTGCCGGAGGCGATGCAGCGGGCGCTGCGGCGGGCCGCGGACGTCGACCACGCCTGCGTCGACCTGGTCGAGGCGCTGCTGCTGCGCGAGCACGTCGGGGAGGTGTTCGACGCGGTGGTGGTGGACGTGAGCGCCGACCGGTCGGGCGGCCGGGTGCAGCTGGTGGCGCCGCCGGTGTTCGGCCGCTGCGAGGGCCCTGACCTCCCGCTCGGCGAGCAGGTCAAGGTGCGGCTGGAGGAGGCGGACCCGGCGCGGCGCCGGGTCCGCTTCTCCCGCACCGAGTGAGCCCGCACCCGAGTCAGCCCGCACCGGAGTGAGCCCGCGCTGGTGCGGGCGGGCGCCGGGGTCAGGCGGCGCTGAGGCGGAGCCGTTCGCCGAGTTCGGCGGTCACGGCGGCGTTGAGCCGGTAGGCGGCCCTGACCTCGCCGATGACGGCCTCCTGCTCGGCGGCGTCCCAGGGCGCGGCGTCGAGCAGTTCGCGGTAGCGGTCCTTGTAGGCCTTGGGCTTGCCGGGGAAGCGGTAGAAGCGGACGCCGTCGTCGCCGGCGGCGAGGTCGAGCGTGCGGCGGACCTGGCGGCCGATGTACTGCCCGCCGGACAGGTCGCCCAGGTAGCGGGTGTAGTGGTGGGCGACGAACCCGCCGGGCCAGTCGAAGCAGACCTCGCGGAGCCGCGCGCAGTACCGCTCGGTGGCCGCGCCCGGCTCGACGCGGGCGCGCCAGCGGGGCCCGTAGAAGTAGCCGAGGTCGGCCTCGAGCGCGTCGCGGCGGCGCAGGCCGGGCAGGTCGAACCGGCCGGCCACGGGGTCGGCCGCCATCCGGTCGGCGGCCTCCTCCAGCAGGTCGTAGACGGGGTGCAGCTGCGCGACCAGGACCGCGTACTCCTCGCGGCCGAGGCGGCCCTCGGCCAGCGCGCTCATGTAGGCCGAGCCCTCGTTGTCGCCGTGGTCGTCCCAGGTCGCGGCGCGCAGCCGCGCGGAGAACAGCTCGTTTTCCGACGCCATGTCGGCTACTTTACCGACACGGCGTCGGGAACGTCCAGCCGATCGGGGCGTCAGCCGCTGAGCGCGGCGCGGGCCTGCTCGGTCATCCGGACGACCTCGTGCCGCACCTGGGGCCGCTCGGTGAGCCGCTCGCCGAACGGGATCCGGACGGGCTGCTCCACCCCGCCGTCGGTGACGGCGAACTCGATCCCGTCGGCGTCCAGCCCGGTCATGCGGGCCGCGGTGGCGCCGGGGCGGCCGCCGAGCGCCCGGCAGATGGTGAGGCAGTCGGCGGCGTGGTCGTCGTTCATGTGCCGCATGATCTGGCGGACGACGTCCTCGGTGAACGGCCCGGGGTCGGTCATGAAACGGTCCTTTCCCGCAGCTGGGGGCTGAAACGGACAGACTAGAGGGCCAGGCCCTTGTAGACGCGGAGGGCGTTGCCGCCGAGGACGAGGCCGAGGGTCTCCTCGTCGAGGCCGAGCCCGGCGATGGCGCGGGCGTTGCGGGCGACGCCGGGGACGCCGGGCCAGTCGGTGCCGAAGACGAACTTGCGGGCCAGCCGGCGCAGGTCGTGCCGGGCGTAGTACTCGGGGAGCCGGCGCGGCGGCAGCCCGGACAGCTCGATCCACACCTCCTCGCGCGACAGCGCGAGGAACGCGGCGGCGTCGTACCACCAGCCCCGCCCGCCGTGCGCGAGCACGAACGTCAGGCCGGGGAACAGCCGCAGGACGTCGTCGATGGGCGTCGGGTCGGCGTACCGGTTGGCGGAGCCGGGGAAGGAGCTGGTGCCGCAGTGGACGACGACGGGCACGCCCGCGTCGCGGCAGACCTGGTAGGCGGGGTACAGCTCGGGGTCGGCGACGCTGAACCGGCCGTGCACCGGGTGCAGCTTCAGCGCGGCGGCGCCGAACTCCAGCTGCCGGGCGACCTCGGCGTCGACCGGGTAGTGCAGGTGCGGGTTGACGTTGGCGATCGGCCTGAAGCGGCGCGGGTTGTGCTTGAGCAGGGGCTCCAGGTCCTCGATGGGCTGGGTGCCGGTGGTCCGCGGGCTGTACTCGCACAGCAGCAGGGCGATGTCGACGCCCTCGCCCTCGAAGTAGGCGTCGACGCGCTCGGGGACGAGGGCGCCGTCGGCGTCGTAGAGGTCCTGCCAGGGGTGGGCGGCGCCGAACTCCTCGGCCCAGCGCCGCCATGCCGGCGGCAGGGTCGGGAGGCGGGCGGTGTGCACGTGCGCGTCGATCAGCGGACGTCCATCGAGCATGCGGCGGAGCCTACCCGCCGCCCTCGCCGCCGGCGCGGCCCGCCCCGGCGGCGCGGCCCGCCCCGGCGGCGAGGGCGCCCATGACCGTGGTGACGAGGGCGTCGGCGGCCTCGGCGGCGGGCAGCCGGCCGGCGTCGACCTCCTCGGCGGCGGCGTGCATGAGCGCGTAGACGACGCCGGCCTGCCAGCCGGCGGGGACGGCGGTGCCGAAGGCGCCCTCGGCGCGGCCGCGCTCGATGACGTCCTCGACGCGGGCGAGGACGTCGCCGTGCCGGGCGCGGACCCCGGCGGGGCCGAGGATCCGCAGCCCGGCGGTGAGCAGGGTGCGGTACCGGTCCAGGACCCGCCAGGACGAGCGGACCGCGCGGGCGAGGGCCTGGTCGGCGGGGCCGGCGCCGAGGTCGGCGGCGTCCAGCGCGGCGCCGGCGGCGGCCAGCGACCGGGCGAACAGCGTCTCCAGCAGCGCCTCGCGGGAGGCGAAGTGCCCGTACAGGGTGACCCGGCCGACGCCGGCGGCCCGGGCGATCTCGGTCATGCCGGCGCCGGGGTCGCGGGCGAAGCACCGCAGGGCGGCGTCCAGGATGGCCTCGATGTTGCGTTCGGCGTCGGCGCGGCGGCGGCTGGTCGCGGGCATGGGGCCAGGGTAGGGCTCAGTGGGCGAACACCGGGCCGTCGCCCGGGTCCGGCCGCCCGGCGGGGACGAGCAGCAGGGCGAGGACGGCGCCGGCCGCGCCGATTCCCGCGAACACCGCGAACGCGGTGTGGAACCCGCCCACGGCCTGCCCGCCGACGCTCGCCCCGGCGAGCGCGGTCGCCAGGGCGATGCCGAGGGCACCGCCGATCTCGTGCCCGGTGCTGACGACGCCGGACGCCAGCCCCGCCTCGTCGTGGGAGATCCCGTTCATCGCCGTGGCCGTCGCGCAGACGAACGCGGCGCCGAGCCCGGCGGCCAGCAGCACGAACCCCGGCAGGACGCCGGTGAGGGCGTTCCCGTCGGCGGGGAGGCGGGAGAGCAGGAACGCTCCGGCGGCGGCCAGCGCGAGGCCGGCGGCGGCGACGGGGCGCGGGCCGGCCCGTCCGGCGAGGGTGGACGCGGTGTGCGCGCCGGCGATGGTGGCGAGCGCGACGGGCAGGAACACCAGGCCGGTCTTCACCGCGGAGTAGTCCAGCAGGTTCTGCAGGTACTGGGAGATGAGGAAGAAGCCGGACAGCAGCAGGCCGGACGCGGCGAGCATCAGCAGGTTGCCGGCGGCGATGGTGCGGCGGCGCAGCAGGCCGGGCGGGACGAGGGGCGTCCGCACGGACCGCTCGACGAGGAGGAAGGCGGCGGCGAGGACGGCGGCGGCGCCCAGCGGGACGAACGCCTGCCCGCTCCCCCACCCGCGCTCGCCCGCCGTGACGAGCCCGTAGATGAGCGCGGCGGCGGCGAGCGTGGCGGTGGCGGCGCCGGCGAGGTCGAGGGGGCGGCGGGCCGGCGCGGCGGCCGGGACGGCGCGCGGCAGCGCGGCCAGCACCGCCAGCCCGGCCGGGACGTTGACGTAGAACACCCACTCCCAGCCGGGTCCGCTGGTCAGCAGGCCGCCGAGCAGCACCCCGGCGGCGGCGCCGGTGCCGCCGATGGCGGCCCACACGCCGAGCGCGCGGGTGCGCTCGGGCCCGTGGAAGGAGGTCGTGACGATCGCCAGGGCGGCCGGGGACAGCAGCGCGGCGCCCACGCCCTGCGCGGCGCGCGCGCCGATGAGCGTTCCGGCGTCCCAGGCGAGCCCGGACAGCAGCGAGGCGGCGGTGAACAGCGCGAGCCCGATGAGGAACGCGCGCCGCCGGCCGAGGGTGTCGGCCAGGCGCCCGCCGAGCAGCAGCAGGCCGCCGAAGCACAGCGAGTAGGCGGTGACGACCCAGGTCTGCGCGCCGCGCCCGAGGGACAGGTCGGCGGCGATGGACGGCAGCGCGACGTTCACGACGGTGAGGTCGACGATGAGCATGAACTGGGCGAGGCAGAGCAGGACGAGCGCCCACCGGGGGCGCGGGAGCGCGGCGCCGGGCGGTTCGTGGCGGTGCGGCGGCGCCGTGGAGGAGGTGTGCACGAAAAGACCCCTAACTCGAACATCGTTGTTCGAGTTAGGGTAGCCCGGATCGCACAGAACTTGAACAGTGCTGTTCGAGTTATTCACGCCACGTCGGCGGACTCCTGGCCGTCGAGCCAGCCGAGGATGCCCTCGACGGCGTCCCGGCAGCCGCCGCAGCCGGTGCCGGCGCGGGTCGCGCGGGCGACGCCGGCGGCGGTGCGGGCGCCGGACTGCCAGCAGGCGCGGATCTCCCCCTTGCTGACGTTGTTGCAGTGGCAGACGGTGGCGGCGTCCGGCATCCGCACCGGCGACTCGGCCTCCGCCGCCGCGGACATGCCGGGGAACAGCAGCCCGAGGCGCTCGGCGGGCAGCGGCGCGGCGCGGTCGTAGAGCCGGGTGAGGGTGCCGGCGGCGGAGGTCTCGCCGAGCAGGATCGCGCCGATCAGCCGGCCGTCCCGGATCACCGCCTTCTTGTAGGTGCCGCGGGCGGCGTCGGTGAACCGGACGACCTCCACGTCCTCGTCGTCGTCGCCGAAGTGGGTCTCCCCCATCGAGGCCAGTTCGATCCCGGCGGCCTTCAGCCGGGTGATCTGCCGGGCGCCGGTGAAGCGGGCGGCCGGGTCGGTGCCGGCGAGCAGCCCGGCGAGCACCCCGGCCTGCTCCCAGGCGGGCGCGACCAGCCCGTACACCTCGTCGCGGTGCTCGGCGCACTCGCCGATGGCGCGGACGGACGGGTCGGTGACCGAGCGCAGCTCGTCGTCCACGAGCACGGCGCGGCCGACCGCGAGCCCGGCGCCGCGGGCGAGGCCCACCTCGGGCCGCACCCCGCAGGACAGGATGACCAGGTCGGCGGCGAGGACCTCGGTACCGCCGCCGGGCCGGGCCAGCTCGACCCCGGTGACGGCGCCGCCGGCGGTGCGCAGGCCCGTGACGTCGGCCTGCAGCCGCGTCCCGATGCCGAGCGCGGCGAGGGTCCGCGCCAGGACCCTCCCGGCGGCGGGGTCGAGCTGGCGCTCCATGAGGTGCCCGGCCAGGTGCAGGACGGTGACCTCCAGGCCCCGGCCGGCCAGGCCGCGCGCGGCCTCGATGCCGAGCAGGCCGCCGCCGACGACGACCGCGCGGCGCGCCGCGGCGGCCAGCTCGGTGATGCGGCGGCAGTCGTCCAGCGTGCGGAACACCTGCGCGCCCTCGGGCAGCCCGTCGCGCAGGCCCGGCATCGGCGGGATGAACGCGGTGCTGCCGGTCGCGAGGACCAGCGTCCCGTAGCGGGTGGCGGTGCCGTCGGAGGCGTGCACGGTCTTCGCGGCGCGGTCGACGCGGGTGACCTCGACGCCGAGCCGGGCGTCGACGCCGTGGGCGGCGTACCAGGCGGCGTCGACCAGGCCGATGTGGTCGGGCCGCGTCACCCCGGCGAGGACGTTCGACAGCAGCACCCGGTTGTAGGGGGCCTGCGTCTCGGCGCCGAACACGGTGATCGGGACGGCGGCGTCGCGGGCGCGCAGCTCCCCGACGAGCCGGGACCCGGCCATCCCGTTGCCGACCACGACGACGCGGCCGCCGTCCCCGGCCCGCGCGGTTCCCGCGCCGGTCATCGCTTCACCTCCAGCGGGAGCGGCTTGATCTGGTCGCGCTCGACCTCGAAGGCGATGCTCGGGTCGGGGGTGCGCGGGGCGTTGACGAAGGACACGAACCGGCGGAGCCGCTCGGGGTCGTCGAGGGTGCCGCGCCATTCGTCGGTGTAGGACGCGACGTGGCGCTCCATCGCGGCGTCGAGTTCGGCGCAGATGCCGAGCCGGTCGTCCACGATGACCTCGCGGAGGTAGTCCAGGCCGCCGTCCAGGGACTCCAGCCAGGTCGCGGTGCGCTGCAGCCGGTCGGCGGTGCGGATGTAGAACATCAGGAACCGGTCGATGCAGCGGAGCAGCTCCGCGTCGGTGAGGTCGGTGGCGAACAGGTCGGCGTGGCGGGGCCGCATGCCGCCGTTCCCGGCGAGGTAGAGGTTCCAGCCGTTCTCGGTGGCGATGACGCCGAAGTCCTTGCTCTGCGCCTCGGCGCACTCGCGGGCGCAGCCCGACACCGCCGACTTCAGCTTGTGCGGGGCGCGCAGGCCCCGGTACCGCAGTTCGAGGCGGATCGCCATGGCCGCCGAGTCCTGGACGCCGTACCGGCACCAGGTGGACCCGACGCACGACTTCACCGTCCGCAGCGCCTTGCCGTAGGCGTGGCCGGACTCGAACCCGGCGTCGACGAGCCGCCGCCAGATCTCGGGGAGCTGCTCGACGCGGGCGCCGAACAGGTCGATCCGCTGCCCGCCGGTGATCTTGGTGTAGAGGCCGAAGTCGCGGGCGACCTCGCCGATCACGATGAGCTTGTCGGGGGTGATCTCGCCGCCGGGGACGCGCGGCACGACCGAGTAGGTGCCGTTCTTCTGCAGGTTGGCCAGGAAGTGGTCGTTGGTGTCCTGCAGCGCGGCCTGCTCGCCCTCCAGGATGTGGCCGTTGCCGAGGCTGGCGAGGATGGACGCGACGGCGGGCTTGCAGATGTCGCAGCCCCGGCCCGTCCCGTGCTCCTCCACGAGCTGGGTGAAGCTGGCGACCCGCCCGGCGCGGACGATGTCGAACAGCTCGGCGCGGCTGTAGGCGAAGTGCTCGCAGATCGCCCGGCTGACCTCGATCCCGGCGGCGGTCAGCTCGGCGTCCAGGATGCGCTTGACCAGCGGGACGCAGCTGCCGCAGCTCGTCCCGGCGCGGGTGCGGTCCTTGACGCCGGGCACGTCGGTCAGGGAGTGCTCGGAGATCGCGCAGCGGATGCCCTCGGCGGTGACGTTGTTGCAGGAGCAGATGACGGCCGCGCCGGGCAGGTCGCCGCCGGCGGTCTCGGTCCCGCCGAACAGCAGCTGCTCGGGCGCGCCCGGCAGGCTCCCGCCGACGAGGGCGCGCAGCGTGCCGTAGGACTCGGCGTCGCCGACGAGGACGCCGCCGAGCAGGGTCTGCGCGTCGTCGCTGACGACGAGCTTCTTGTAGACCCCGGCGACGGGGTCGGTGTAGGTGACGCCGAGCGCGCCCCGCTCCGGCCCGGCCGACGGGTCGCCGAAGCCGGCGACGTCGACGCCCATCAGCTTCAGCTTCGTCGACATGTCGGCGCCCTCGAACACGGCGGTGCTCGCGTCCGACAGGAGCCGGTCGGCGACGACCTCGGCCATCGAGAAGCACGGCCCGACCAGCCCGTAGACGGTGCCGCCGGCCGCGCCGCCCACCAGCGCGCACTCGCCGATCGCCCAGATGGCGGGGTCCTCGGTGCGGCACGCCGCGTCCACCGCGACGCCGCCGCGCTCCCCCACCGGAAGGCCGCAGCCGCGGGCGAGCTCGTCGCGCGGCCGGATGCCGGCGGAGAACACCACGACCTCCGCCTCGACCTCGGTGCCGTCGTCGAGGACGACGCGGCGGACGGCGCCGTCCTCCCCCGGCTCCAGCGCGCGGATGGGCACGCCCGTGCGGACGCTCAGGCCGAGGCCCTCGATGTGGCGGCGCAGCATCGCGCCGCCGCCCTCGTCGAGCTGGCGCGGCATCAGCCACGGCGCGACCTCCACCACCCCGGCGCGCAGCCCGAGGCCCTGCAGGGCGCGGGCCGCCTCCAGGCCGAGCAGGCCGCCGCCGATGACGGCGCCGGTGCCCCTGCCCCGCGCGTAGGCGCGGATCGCGTCGAGGTCGTCGATCGTGCGGTACACGAACACGCCGGGCAGGTCCGCGCCGTCGACCGGCGGCACGAACGGCGCCGACCCGGTGGCCAGGACGAGCGCGTCGTAGGGGACGGCGTCCCCGGCCGAGGTCGCGACGGTGCGGGCGGCGCGGTCGATCGCGGTGACGCGCTCGCCGGTGCGGACGGCGACCTCGCCGCCGTGCCGCGGGTAGGCGAGGTCGGCGCCCTCCAGGTACGTCGTCAGCGCGACCCGGTCGTAGGCGGTCCGGGGCTCCTCGCCGATGACGGTGATGGTCCAGGTCCCGGCGGCGTCGCGTGCGCGCAGGGCCTCTACGAGGCGGTGCGCGGCCGGCCCGTGCCCGGCCACGACCAGCCGCCTGTCCGGTGTGCTGTCGGCTCCCATGAACCCCGATGCTCGGCGGCCCGTATTTCCCGGAGGGATCACCGGTGTCACCCGCGCGTTAACTGGAGCTCACCTCGCCCGGGCCCGGCGGTTCGGCGCGTTCCTGCCGGGCGCCGGCGGCGTCCGCGCCCACCGCTTCACCCAGCGCATACCGGAGACGAAGCCGGCCGGGGAGCTGCCCGCCGTCCCGCCCGAGCTGCTCGGCCGTCCCGAGGGTGGCCCGGCCGTGCCGGTGGACCGCTACTACGAGGCCGAGGGGACGTTCTGGGCGGACCCGCGGACGGGCGCGCCGATCGACCAGCGGCAGCACGTCCTGTCGACGCTGCGCCCCAGGCAGGGCCCGGGCGCGGGAGTCCTGCTCGCCGCGGCTGGGCTGCCGCTCACCGCGCGCGGCCGCCGCTCACCCGCCGCACGGCCGCCCGTTAGGCCCCGGATGGGCGGGTAGGACGCACGGACAGGCCAGAACCGTCCGCGGAGAAGGGGGTATCGCGATGGGCGAGTCGCAGCACCGTCCCGTGCGGGGCGAGCACCGCTACGAGCAGGAGGTCGGCTCGGCGCGCGAGCACGAGGAGCGGCCCGGCAAGAGCCTGGTCACCACCGACCACGAGGCCATCCGCCACTGGGCGGAGGAGCGCGGCGCGGAGCCGTCGACCGTGCCGGGCAGCGACTACGGCGGCCGGCCGGGCCGGCTGCTGTTCGACTTCCCCGGCTACGGCGGCGAGAACCTGGAGCACATCTCCTGGGACGACTGGTTCCTCACGTTCGACGAGCGGGAGCTGAACTTCATCTACCAGGAGCACAAGAAGGACGGCTCGCAGAGCAACTTCTTCCAGCTGGAGAACCCGCACACCGGCGACGGCGGCTGACCGGCCGCCGCTCCTCCGCCCCGGGGCCTCAGGCGGGGGCGAGGACGAGCGTCGCGTCGTGCCCGCCGAACCCGAACGAGTTCGACAGCGCGGGCGCGGCGGGCGCGATCGCCCGCGGCTCGCCGTGCACGACGTCGACCAGCGCGGTCTCGGCGTCGGGGGCGGCGAAGTTGGCGGTGGGCGGGACGAGCCCGTCCGCCGCGCTCAGCAGCGCCACCATCGCCTGCAGGGCGCCGCCGGCGCCGAGGACGTGCCCGGTGACGCCCTTGGTGGCGGTGACGGGCGGGGTGCGGCCGCCGAAGCAGCGGTCGATCGCGCGGGCCTCGGCGCCGTCGTTGCCGCGGGTGCCGGTGGCGTGCGCGCTGATGTGCCCGACGCGGGAGGCGGCGAGCCCGGCGTCGGCGAGCGCGGCGGCCATGCACCGGGCGGCGACGGCGCCGTCCGGGCGGGGCCGCACGAGGTGCGCGGCGTCGGCGGCGCACCCGTACCCGGCGACCTCCCCGTGGATGCGGGCGCCGCGCGCGGCGGCGCGGTCGGCGCGCTCCAGCACCAGGAACGCGGCGGCCTCCCCGACGACGAACCCGTCGCGGCCGGCGTCGAAGGGGCGGCCGGCGGTGTGCGGGGCGGGGTCGCGGCGGGCGAGGGCGCCGATGCGCGCGAACGCGGCCATCGCGAACGGGGTGAGGATCGCGTCGACGCCGCCGGCGACGGCGGCGTCGATCCGGCCGGCGCGGATGGCGAGGACGGCCTCGCCGATCGCGGTGGCGCCGCTGGCGCAGCCGGTGGAGAAGGTGAGGCAGGGCCCCTGGCAGCCGTGCCGGATGGACACGTTCGCGGCGACGGCGTTCGGCATGATCCTCGGGACGGCGGGGACGGGGACGCGGTCGAGGGTTCCGGCGTGCTCGTGGCCGCCGAGCGCGACGGTGGCGGCGAGCCCGGCGGCGGCGGTCCCCACGTAGACGGCGCGGCGGGCCGGGTCTGCGTGAAGGCCGCCGCCGGGGCCGGACCCGGCGTCGGCGACGGCGTCGTCGGCGGCGGCCACGCCGAGCTTGGTCATCCGGTCGAGGCGGCGGCGCTCGGGCCGGGTGAAGTAGCGGTCCTCGTCCAGCGGCCGGGCGGGGCAGCCGAACGACACCGCGGTCCCGGCCTCCAGCAGCTCGGGGACGTGGACGGCCTGCGACTTGCCCGCCAGGACGGTCGCGAGCACCTCCGCGGGCGTGCCGCCGGCGGGGCTCTTCACCCCGAACCCGGTCACCACGACGCGGGGCGTCCCGTCGGGGCGCTGCTCAGCGGTCATCCGTCACCTCGCGGTCCGGGGGTTTCCCGCAGGGGCGCGGGGCTCCGGAAAGCTAGCGCGGCGGCGCACGCGGGAACTTGCCACGCCGTGCACATTCTCCTGGCGGTTTTTGTCACGCGGGTGACACGGGCCACAGCGCGACCAGGCGTTCCGTCGCCCACTCGCCGCGGTCGTGCACCATGGAGGGGTGACGCAGGTTGTGGAGAACGCGGCGGGTGCGGGGAGCACGGCGGGAACGGGGAGCACGGCGGAGGCGGGGCACGCGGGGGCGGCGGGGGCCGACGGGCCGCGGCTGCTGGCCGATCTCGTCGGGGACGGCGAGGTGGTGGTGCTGAGCGGCGCGGGCCTGTCCACCGAGTCGGGCATTCCCGACTACCGCGGTGAGACGGGGCGCCGGCGGCCCGCGCATCCGATGACCTACCAGGAGTTCACCGGCAGTGAGGCGGCGCGGCGCCGGTACTGGGCGCGCGGCCATCTCGGCTGGCGGCACATGGCGGCGGTCCGCCCGAACGCGGGCCACCGGGCGGTGGCCGAGCTGCAGCGGCGCGGCCTGCTCGCCGGGATCAT
Source organism: Actinomadura sp. NAK00032 (assembly GCF_013364275.1). Lineage (NCBI taxonomy): Bacteria > Bacillati > Actinomycetota > Actinomycetes > Streptosporangiales > Thermomonosporaceae > Actinomadura > Actinomadura sp. NAK00032. The sequence continues at coordinate 4,838,487 of NZ_CP054932.1, forward strand.
CACCCAGAACGTCGACGGGCTGCAGCAGGCGGCCGGGGCGGCCGGGGTGATCGAGCTGCACGGGGCGCTGGACCGGGTGGTGTGCCTGGCGTGCGGCGCGCGGAGCCCGCGCGCGGCGCTGGAGGCGCGGCTGCGGGCGGCCAACCCCGGTTTCGAGGCGCGCGCGGAGGCGATCAACCCGGACGGCGACGCGGTCCTGCCGGACGCGGCCGTGGCGGGGTTCCGGCTGGTGGGCTGCGAGCGGTGCGGCGGCCCGCTCAAGCCCGACGTGGTCTTCTTCGGCGAGAACGTGCCGCCGGCCCGGGTGCGGGACTGCTACGCGCTGACCGAGGGCGCGGGGGCGCTGCTGGTGCTCGGGTCGTCGCTGACGGTGCTGTCGGGGTACCGGTTCGTCCGGCACGCGGCGCGGCACGGCGTCCCGGTGGCGATCGTGAACCGGGGCGCGACGCGCGGCGACGAGCACGCGCTGGTGACGGTGGACGCGCCGCTCGGCGCGACGCTCACGGCCCTCCTCGACGAGCTGGGGCGGTAGGCCCGCCTCCGGTGGGTGTCCGGCAGGGCCGGCCCCCGTCAGGTCAGCCGCCGGTGCCCGGCAGGGCCGTCGCGGCGGGCGCCGCGGACGCCCGCGCGCCGGGCGGGGCGGGCGGCGGCGGGTCGGCCACGGCGGGCGGGTCGGGCAGCGTGTCGCCGGTCACGAACCCGGTGCCCTCCAGCTGCCTCATCTGCTCGTTGACCAGTGGCTGGGCCTGCTCGGCGAAGCGCCGCACGAGGGTGTTGCGGGTGGCGGCGCGGACGGCGCCAAGCTCGGTGTAGAGCAGGCCCTGCGCCATCCGCATCCGCGCGACGGCGGTCTTGTCGTAGTCGTTGCCGGACTTGCCGGTGATCTCCGACATCCAGCTCTGCTGGTCGGAGCCGGGCCGGTCCGGCAGCGGGACGCCCAGCCGGGCGGCGGCCTGCCGGTTCAGCCGGTCGAGCCGGGCGTGCCGCGCGGCGGACGCGGCGAGCGCGCGGCGGGTCGCGGGCCGGGCGGCGCGGCGCTGGGCCTGGCGGGCGACGGGGATCTCCCACAGCGCGGCCCGCCGGACCCGCACGAGGACGTCGCGGTCGGCGGGGCCGAGCGGGCCCCAGTCGGTGGTGACGGTGGACCGGGCCGCGGCCTCATCGCCGGCCTTCGGCGCGACCGCGGCGCCGTCGGTGGCCTGCCGGCCGGCGGGCTGGCAGGCGCTGAGCGGCAGGCCTGCGGCGAGCACGGCGGCCAGCGCGGCCGCGGCCGGTGCGGCGGCCGGTCGGGGGCGGGGCATCCGGGACCGCCTTCCGGTCGGGGGAAACGGCGTCACGGCAGCAGTACGCGCGTCCCGTCCGCCGGGTTCGACGCGACGGGTCCCGGAGCGGGGGGGGCGGCCGGAGGGTCAGGTCCAGCCGAGCTGGGCGACGGCGGTGACCGGCGGCTCCCCGCCCGCCTCGGTGAAGGCGCGCAGCGCGGCGACGAGGGCGCGGCGCTGCCCGGCCGGCATCCCGGCGACGACCCCGGAGATCTCGGCGCGGCGGCGGGCGGTGACGTCGTCGACGATCGCGCGGCCGGCGGCGGTCACCTGGATGCGGACCTCGCGGCCGCTGCGCGGGCTGGCCTCGCGGCGCACGAGGCCGGCGGCGGCGAGCCGGTCCACCATCCGCATCGCGGTGGAGGGGTTGACCTCCAGCAGCCCGGCGAGCGTGACGAGCTTGGACGGCCCCTGCGAGGACAGCACGACCAGCAGCCGGAACTGCGGCAGCGTGACGGCGTCCTCGACGGCGGCCAGGGACCGCGCCGAGACCGCCACCAGCAGCCGGGAGGCGGTGAGCAGCGCCGAGGTGACCTCGTCGACGCCCGCGTCCGCGTCCTCGTTCATGACCACTTTCTACAGGGCCGGGCCCCGCGCGCGCCAACGCGCCCGGGAGCGTTCCGGCAGGCGGTCACCGCCGCCCGCCGCCCCGGTCCGGCCGGTCGCCGGGGAGCAGGTCGGCGAGGAGTTCGGCGAGGTGGCGGGGCCGGGCGCCGGTGCCCGCCTCGATCTGCGTGCGGCAGGAGAACCCGTCGGCGAGCACGGCCGTGCCCGGCCCGGCGTCCTGGACGGCGGGCCACACGCCCTGCTCGGCGACCTTGGCCGACACCTCGTAGTGGCCGCGTTCGAAGCCGAAGTCGCCGGCCAGGCCGCAGCACCCGACGTCGAGGGTCTCGGCGTCCACGCCGGCGCGCTCCAGGACGCGCTGGTCGGCGCCGAACCCCATGATGGCGTGCTGGTGGCAGTGCGGCTGCGCGATCGCGCGGACCGCCGGGGAGTCGAGCCCGGCGACGGTGCCGCGGGCCGCGAGGGGCGAGGCGCCGCCGGACTCCCGCTGGTGCTGGTCGAGGAGCTCGGCGAGGGTCCTGGTCTGGTCGCGCAGGCGCTTGACGTCGTCCTCGGCGGGGTCGCCCTCCATCAGCTCGGGGGCGTCGGCGCGGAACACGGCGGTGCAGGACGGCTCCAGCCCGACCACCGGGACGCCCTCGCGCAGCCGGGTCGCCAGCGCCCGGGCGGTGCGGCGCAGGACGCGGGCGGCGACGCCGAGCTGGCCGGTGGAGATCCAGGTCAGGCCGCAGCACAGCGCGACGGGCGGGACCTCGACCCGGTACCCGGACGCCTCCAGGACGCGGACGGCGGCCTTGCCGATGTGCGGGTGGAAGTTGTTGGTGAACGTGTCGGGCCACAGCACGACCCGCCGGCCGCCGGAGTCGCCGGGGGCGGCGCCGCCGGGGGCGGGGCGGCGCTTGAACCAGTCGGTGAACCGCTCGGGCGCGAACCGCGGGATGTCGCGCTGGGGGGCGATGCCGCCGGCGCGCTTGGCGGCGCCGCTCAGGCCGGGCAGGTGCGCGGCGGTGTTGGCGGCGCGGGGCGCGAACGCGGCGAGCCGCGCCCACAGCGGCAGCCACCCCATCGTGTAATGCGCGGGCGGCCGGATCCGGCCCTTGTAGTGGTGGGCGAGGAACTCGGCCTTGTAGGTGGCCATGTCCACGTTGACGGGGCAGTCGCTGCGGCAGCCCTTGCAGGCGAGGCACAGGTCGAGGGCGTCGCGGACGTCCTTGGACCGCCATCCGTCGGTGATGACGGCGGCGCCGCCGGGACCGGGCACGGCGGGGTTCGGCGTGCCGCCGTCCCGTCCCTCGCCGCCGGGCATGCCGCGCATCATCTCCATCAGGACGCGGGCGCGGCCGCGGGTGGAGTGCTCCTCCTCCCCGGTCGCCCGGTAGCTCGGGCACATGACGCCGCCGGAGGAGGCGCGGCACTTGCCGATGCCGACGCAGCGGGCGGCGGCGTGGGTGAAGCGGTGGTGGTCGTCGGGGTAGGCGAAGTGCGTCCCGGGCTCGGCCGGGTCGTAGGCGAGGTGGTCGAGGTCGTCGTCCAGCCGGTGCGGGTGGACGATCTTGCCGGGGTTCATCCGGTTCCCCGGGTCGAAGACCGCCTTGAACCGCTCGAACAGCCGGATCACCTCGTCGCCGAACATGATCGGCAGCAGCTCCGCGCGGGACTGGCCGTCGCCGTGCTCGCCCGACAGGGACCCGCCGTAGCCGGCGACCATGCGGGCGGCGCGCTCGATGAACCGGCGGTAGTTCCCGGCGCCCCTCTCGTCCTCCAGGTCGAACGGGATGCGGGTGTGGACGCAGCCCTGCCCGAAGTGCCCGTAGAGGGAGACGGGGCCGTAGCCGAACTCGCGGACGAGGGCGCGGAAGTCGCGCAGGTAGTCGCCGAGCCGCTCGGGCGGGACGGCGGCGTCCTCCCAGCCCTCGTGGGTGTCGGGGCGACCGGGCGGGTAGGCGGTGGCGCCGAGCCCGGCCTCGCGGACCTGCCAGAGCAGTTCCTCCTCCGCGGGGTCGCGGACGAAGGTGTGCCGCGGCGGGTTCGGCCCGTTCTCCATGTGCTCCAGGAGCTCGCGGGCGCGCTCGTCGGCCTCGTCCTTGGTGTCGCCGCCGAACCGGACCATCAGCCAGCCGCCGCCCTCGGGCATGTCCTCGACGACGCGCGGCCCGGCCAGGTGGTGCTGCTTGGCCAGGTCGAGGAGCCGCTCGTCCATGCCCTCCAGGGCCAGGGGCCTGAACGGCAGGATGCGTTGCACGGCGTCGCCGGCGCCGGGGATGTCGTCGTAGCCGAGGACGGCGAGCGACTGGTGCGGCGGGACGGGGACGAGTTCGATCTCGGCGCGCAGCACGGTGACGAGGGTGCCTTCGGAGCCGACGAGCGCGCGGGCGACGTCGAAGTTCTTCTCGGGCAGCAGCGAGTCGAGGTTGTAGCCGGACACGCGGCGCGGGATGCCGGGGTAGCGGGTGCGGATGAGCTCCATGCCGTCGTCGCGCAGTTCGCGCAGCGCCCGGTAGATCTCGGCGCGGCGCCCGCCCCCGGCCTGGACGCGGGCGTACTCCTCGTCGGAGGTCTCCCCCGCCCACATCCGGAGCCCGTCGTAGGTGAGGACCTCCAGCCGGACGACGGAGTCGACCATCTTCCCGTACGCCTGCGCGGACGCGCCGCAGGAGTTGTTGCCGATCATCCCGCCGATGGTGCAGGTGTCGTGCGTGGACGGCTTGGGCCCGACCATCAGCCCGTGCGCCGACAGCTCGGCGTTCAGGTCGTCCAGGCACGCGCCGGGCTCCACGACGGCGCGGCGGGCCGCGGGGTCGACCGAGACCAGCTTCCGGCAGTACTTCGACCAGTCGATCACGACGGCGATGTTGACGCACTGGCCGGCCAGGCTCGTCCCGCCGCCGCGCGACAGGACCGGCGCGCCGTGCTCGGCGCAGACCCGCACGGCCTCGGCGCCGGCCTCGACGTTCCTCGGCACCACCACCCCGATGGGGGGCTGCTGGTAGTTGGAGGAGTCGTGCGCGTAGGCCGCGCGCGACCCGGGGTCGAACCGGACCTCTCCGTCCACTCGTTCGGTGAGAGCGCGCCGCAGCGCGTCCCACTCCTTGTGCTCTGCCGACTCCTTGTGCTCTGCCGAAACTGCCATGGGGCAACGCATACCCGGAGGGACGGCCGCAACCGTCCCCGCCGCCGCCCCGGCGCCGGCCGGGGCCGGGGGCGCGGGTCAGTCCGCGATGCGGCTCGCGGTCTCCAGCAGCAGGGCGTGCACGAACGCCTGCGGGATGTTGCCGCGCAGCTGCCGCTGCCGGACGTCGTACTCCTCGGAGAACAGGCCGCTGGTCGCGCTGCCGGACCGGGTCCGCTCGAAGGTGCCGAGCGCGCGGGCGGTGTCGCCGGCGCGGTGCTCGGCGAGGGCGAGGACGAACCCGCACAGGGTGAAGGCGCCCTCGGCGACGCCGAGCGGCTCGTCCCCGACCCGGTACCGGTAGACGAACCCCTCCTGGACGAGGTCGGCGCGGACGGCCTCCAGGGTCGCGGTGCTGCGCGGGTCGTCGGCGGGCAGCGCGCCGCGCAGCGGCGGGATGAGCAGGGCGGCGTCCACCCGGTCGTCGTCGGCGGCGCGCCGCCAGCGGCCGCCGGGGGCGAGTGCGGTGCGGGAGGTCTCGGCGAGGATCGCGTCGGCGAGGCGGGTCCAGGCGGCGGCGTCGGCGGGGCCGGCGAGGACGCGCGCGGCCTGCCGGAGCCCGGCCGCGCAGATCAGCCGGGAGTGGGTCCACAGCCGGTCCTCGGTCTCCCAGATGCCGGCGCCGGGCTCGTGCCAGCGGCGGGCGATGGTGCCGGCGGCGACGCGGGCGGCCTCGCGGGCGCCGGGTTCGGTCCGGTCGTGCTCGGCGGCGGTGGCGAGCAGCAGCAGCGCCTCGCCGACGGCGTCGAGCTGCCACTGCTCGCTCGCCCGGTTGCCGGTGACGGCGGTGGCGCCGGGGTAGCCGGGGAGCGTGCTGCGGCGCCGGCCGGGCACCTCGCCCCCGGCGACGGTGTAGGCGGGGCGGAGCCGGTCGCGGTCGGCGAGGATGCGCGCGGTGACGAAGCCGGCGGCGCTGCGCAGCACGTGCGGGGGGCCGCCGTGGGCGGCGACGGCGTGCCCGGCCAGGCACTGGTCGCGGATCCAGGCGTAGCGGTAGTCGAAGTTGCGGCCCTCGTCGGCGCGTTCGGGCAGCGCGGTCGTCGCGGCGGCGGCCATGCCGCCGGCGGCGCTGGTCAGCCCGGTCAGCACGCCGTAGGCCAGCCGGGCGTCGCGGGGCGCGGCGGTGTCGTCGCAGGAGGGGACGGCCGCCCGCCAGTCGCGTTCGGTGGCCTCCCACAGCGCGCCGGGGTCCAGGTCCGCCGGGGGCTCCGCGGCGGACTCGGCGGCGATCTCCAGGACCAGGTCGCGGGACTCGCCCTCGGCGAGGTCGAACGTCACGGCGAGGACGGCGCCGCCGTCGGCGCCCTCCCGCACGAGCGCCTCGCCGGCGCCGCGCCAGCGGATCCGGGCACCGCCGGCGCGGGCCGTCCAGTCGGGGGCGTGGTGGTGCAGGTCCCGCATGCGGGCGCCGCCGGGCCGCACGTCCAGCAGGGCGCGCAGCCGGGCGCCGCCGCGGACGGCGCGGCAGCGGCGCAGGACGACGGCGCGGTCGGACCGGGCGGGGCGGGCCAGCGCCTCGCGGCACTCGACGATCGCGCCGTCCCCGGTGACCCAGCGGCTGTGCCAGATGAGGCCGCGGTCCTCGTAGTAGCCGCCCCAGACGAACCGGTCGCCGACCGGCTGGACGTGGTAGCCGCCCGGCCCGCCGAGCAGGCCGCCGAAGGCGGGTTCGGAGTCCCAGCGGGGGAAGCACATCCAGGCGTGCTCGCCGTGCGGGCCGACGAGGACGCCGCGCTCGCCGTCGGCGATGAGGGCGTAGTCGCGCAGGGCCTTGGGCAGGGCGGCGAGCCGCGCCGCGGGGTCGGTCAGCATGCCCCTGCACTACCCGGCGGCGCGGCGGCCAATGATCGGCGGCCGGTCCGCGGCGTCAGCCGGCCCGCTCCCGGACGAGGGCGGCGAGGTCCATCCGGGCGAGGCCGCGCAGGCCGGGGCGCTGCGCGAGCCAGGCGACGGCGAGCACCGCCAGCGCCGACCAGGCGAACGTCGCCGGCTTGATCTCGGTGTGGAAGGACATCAGGTCGCTGTTGAACGCGCCGAGGAACGCGCCGGTCGCGAGCCGTCCGAGGAGCAGGCCGGGGACCGCGCCGGCGGCGACCACCAGGAGGTTCTCGGCGGTGACGAGCCGGGCGAGGCGGCGCCGCCCGACGCCTGCGGCGCGCAGTGTGGCCAGTTCGGTGCCGCGTTCGGCGAGGTTGACCGACAGGGTGGCGAACAGCACGGTGAAGGCCAGCAGCCCGCCGAACGCGAGCATGACCGCGACGAACACGTAGAACAGGTTCATGTACTCGTCCATGGTCTTCTTCAGCGCCTGCGCGTCGGTGTAGGCGACGACGCCGGGCCGGGCGGCCAGGGCGCGCTCGACGGCGGCGCGGTCGGCGCCGGGGTCGAACGCCACGAGGACGGTGTCGGGCCGGGCGCCGGGGTCCCACGCGGCGACCTGGCCGAGCGAGGCGTAGGCGTAGGTGCCGAGCGGCTCGTCCACGAACCCGGCGACGGTCGTGGTGGCGGTGCGGCCGCCGGGCAGGCGCAGCCCGATCCGGTCGCCGGTGTCCACGCCGAGCCTGCCGCGCAGCGCGGCGCCGATCAGCGCGCCCTGCCCGGGCAGGGCCCGTTCGCCGCCGCCCGGGGTGAGGAAGCGGTGCATCCGGGTCGTCTCGGGCAGCCCGACGACGGTGGTGGAGTACGCGGCGTCCCCGGCGGTGATCGTGACGGGCAGGTGCGCGGCGGGCTCGGCGGCGCGGACGCCGCGCGTCCCGGCGATCGCGGCGAGCCCGCCGCCGTCCAGGGGGCGGCCGAGGGTGAGCTCGGCGTCCTGCCGCTGGATCCGGTCGAACTGGCGGGACACCGTGGCCTGGGAGGAGTCGAGCATCCCCCACGACACCAGGATCAGCACGAGGGCGAGGACGACGCCGGCCATGGTGTAGAGGGTGCGGCGGAACTGGCGGACGGGGCCGCGCAGCACCAGCCACGCCCCGGCGGGCAGCCGCCCGGCGAACGGCAGCGCCCGTTCCAGCCGGGCGAGCGGCCCCGCTCCCCCGGTGCGGGGCACGGTGCCGCGCATCGCCTCGGCGGGCGGGACGCGGGCGGCCGACACGGCGGGCGCGAGGGCGGCGAGCGCGCCCGCGACGATCCCGAACGCGAGCCCGCCGAGGACGGTGGAGGCGCGCACGGACACGATCGTCTCCGGCAGCCCGATCGCGTCCCCGTACAGCCGCGTCACCGTCCCGGCGAGCAGCAGCCCGGCGGCGACGCCGAGCACGGACCCGGCGGCGCCGACCGCGACACCGGCCGCCAGGTAGTGCCCGACGAGGGTGCGGCGGCGGAACCCGCCGGCGCGCAGCGTGCCGATGACGACGCGGTCGCGGGCGACGCGGCGGGTCAGCACGACGTACACGGCGACGCCGGCGGCGGCGAGGAACAGCAGCGGGAACATCACCGCCAGCTCGGAGAACCCCTTGATGTCCTCGGCGAGGGTGGCGTTGGAGGGCTGCTCGGCGCGGGTGATCGCCGCGCCGGCGCCGTGCCCGCGGGCGGCGGCGGTGAGGGCCGCGTCCAGTTCGGCGGCGCGGTCCCGTCCGGCGGCGGTGTAGTAGACGGCCACCTGGTTCGGTGCGGCGGCGCCGGCGATGCTGCGGGCGAGCGGTTCGGGGACGAAAAGCACCCCGAACGAGCCGGGCGCGGGCAGTACGTCCTGGCGGCTGGCGGCGGGCCACAGGTACTCCGGCGAGGACGCGGTGCCGCGCACCCGCACCGTCCGCCACGCGCGGCCGTCCCACACCGACACCCCGTCGCCGGGCTCCAGGTGCGCGTGGTCGGCGATGTGCCGTTCGGCGAGGACGCCGCCGGGCGCCGCGGGGTCGAGGTAGGCGCCGGTGAGGACCTTCACCCGGTTCACCTCGGGCTGGGACCCGGCGGGCAGCCCGACGACGCGGCCGACGAGGCTGTCCCCGCCGGGCATGCGCAGCGGCACGTCGGCGACGGTGCGGGCGGCGGCGGCCGCCACACCGGGCCGGGCCGCGGCGTCCTTCGCGATCGCGGCGGTGTCGCCGCCCGCGAGGGTGAGGTCGGCGAACCGGTAGTCGCGGAAGGTCTGCCGGTATCCGGCGTCCAGGTTCTTGTAGGCGTCGTAGGACGCGCCGAACAGCGCGACGCCGAGCATCACCAGCACCACCACCGACACCAGCTGCGCGGGGCGGCGCCGCAGGTCGCGGCGGAGCTTGGTGTTGAGGACGCTCACCACGTCACCTCGTCCGCGCCCGCCGGAGAGTCGTTGGCGGCGACCTCGACGATGCGGCCGGACCGCATCCGCACCACGCGGTGCGCGATCGCGGCGATCGCGGCGTTGTGGGTGACGACCAGCACGGTCCGGCCTTCGGCGTTGAGGTCCTTCAGGACGCGCAGGACGCCGCGCCCGGTCTCCAGGTCGAGGGCGCCGGTGGGCTCGTCGCACAGCAGCAGCGCGGGGTCCTTGGCGATGGCGCGGGCGATCGCGACGCGCTGCTGCTCGCCGCCCGACAGCTGCGCGGGGAAGTGCCCGGCGCGCTCGGCGAGCCCGACGGCGGCGAGCGCGGCCGCCGCGCGCTCGCGGTCGCCGCGGCCGGTCAGCTCGGCGACCAGCCGGACGTTCTCCAGCGCGGTCAGCGACGGGACGAGGTTGAAGAACTGGAACACGAACCCGACGGTGTCGCGCCGGTAGGCGGTGCGGCCGTCCTCGCCGAGCCGGGTGATGTCGCGGCCGCCGGCGGCGACCTCGCCGGCGGTGGCGGGCTCGATCCCGCCGATCAGGTTGAGCAGGGTGGTCTTGCCGGACCCGGACGGGCCGAGCAGCACGGCGAACTCGCCCTGCCGCACCTCCAGGTCGGCCTCGCGCAGCGCGCGGACGGCGGCGTGCCCCGTCCCGTAGGTCTTGCCCGCGCCGCGCAGCAGGACCGCCGGCGGGGCGTCCGCCGGCGCGGTCCCGGCCGGGCCGGCGGGGGCGGGCTCACTCGCGTGTCGCGTCATCCTCGTCTCCTCGGTCATCCTCGTCTCCCGGGCCGGCCGGGCGCAGCAGGGCCAGCAGCCCGGCCGCGGCGTCGCCGGCCTCGGTCCCGGGGTCGATCAGGGCGTGCATGAGCAGCCCGTCCAGCAGGGCCGCGATCACCACGGCCAGGCCGCGCGGGTCGGCGTCGGGGCGCAGCGTCCCGGCCGCCTGGTTCGCGGCGAGCCGCTCGGCCAGCAGGTCGCGGAACATCCGGATCTGCCGCTCGGTCTCGGCGCGCAGCTCCTCGTCGCGGATGCCGTGCAGCATCGCCTCGACCATCACCAGCTGCCCGGCGGTGCCGGGCCCGCGCTCCACCAGCCCGCGGACGGCGTCGGCGACGCCGGCGAGGGCGTCCTCGGCGCGCAGGATGGCCTCGAGCGGCCCCTCCAGCTCCTTCTCGACCGCGTGCAGGACCGCGGCCCGCCGCAGGGCGTCCACGGACCCGAAGTAGTAGTGCACGAGCGCGTTGTTGGCCTGCGCCCGGTCGGCCACGACCCGCGACGTCACCGCGGCCCAGCCGCCCTCGGCCATCACCGCGACGGCCGCCTCCAGCAGCCGGATCCGGGTGGGCACCTCGCCGTCCGCCATCACTCCCCCGCCTCTTGGTCACTCGCTTTAAGCAACTGCCCAACTGCCCAATACGGTAGACCCGAGTCCTCGCAGCGTGCAACAGTCCAGGTCGCGGGCATGCGAAAGCCGCCGGCCTCCCGCACCCGAGGGTGCGGGAGGCCGGCGGCTGAGCTCCGCGGCGCGGGGCGCGCTCAGGCGTCGCGGCGCTTGAGCAGGTACGCGGCGACGGCGAGGAGCGCGACCGTCCAGAGGGCGAAGACGCCGTACCCCTGCCAGGGCGACAGGATGTCGTCGGGCCCCTGGTGGGCCTTGGCGATCAGCGCGCCCGCCTCCGACGGCAGGTAGGCGTGGATGTGGTCGCCGACGCTGCCGGGCAGCAGCATCGCCAGCGGCGCCAGCACCAGCACGAACCCGATGACGCCGGTGATGCCGCCGGCGGTGTGCCGCACGATCGCGCCGACGGCGAGCGCGAACAGCCCCAGCATCGCCAGGTACAGGCCGCCGCCGATGACGGCGCGCAGCACGCCGTCGTCGCCGAGGGAGACCTCGATCTTGTCGCCGCTGATCGCCGCGCCGATGAAGAACGACCCGAACGACACCGCGATGCCGAGGACGAGCACGACCAGCGCGAACACCGTCGCCTTGGCCCACAGCATCGGCAGCCGCCGCGGCACCGCCAGCAGGCTGGCGCGGATCATGCCGGTGGAGTACTCGGAGGCGACCACCAGCACGCCGAGCACGCAGATGGCCAGCTGGCTGAGGAAGAACCCGCTGCCGAGGATGAAGCTGACCGGGTCGGCGGCGATCTGCGCCCGGTCGGTGGGGCTGGTGTTGTCCCACTGCGCGATGGTGAGGCCGACCAGCAGCGCGGTGAACCCGAGGTCGAGGACGACCAGCAGGATCAGCGACCACAGCGTGGACCGGACCGTGCGGATCTTCGTCCACTCGGCGACCAGCAGCCGCCCGAAGCCGGGCTTGGCGAACTCGTCCGGGCCGGGCCGGGGCGCGGCGGCGGTGGCGGTGGCGGGCTGGGTCATCGCGGCTCTCCCTCTGCGCCCGGGACGGCTCCGGGCGCGGCCTGCGGCGCGGGCCCGGCGCCCGGCAGCGCGCCGGGGACCCCGGGCAGGCCGGGCGCCGCGGGCGGGGCCTCGCCGGCGCCGTACTCGACGCTGTCGCGGGTCAGTTCCATGAAGGCCGCCTCCAGGGAGCCCCGGGTCGGGGTCAGCTCGTGCAGGACGATCCCCTCTGCGGCGGCGAGCTCTCCCACGCGGGGCGCCTCCATGTGGGTGACGGTGAGCAGGCCGTCGCCGCCCGGCTCGGTCTTGCCGCCCTCGGCGGCGACGACGCCCGCCAGGCGCTCGGCGTCGGGGCTGCGCACCACCACCGCCTTCTGGGTGCTGCGCTCGATGAACTCCTCGGTGGAGCAGTCGGCGATCAGCCGGCCGCGCCCGATGACGATGAGGTGCTCGGCGGTGACGGCCATCTCGTTCATGAGGTGGCTGGAGACGAACACCGTCCGGCCCTCGGCGGCGAGCCGCTGCATGAGGGTGCGGATCCACACGATGCCCTCGGGGTCGAGGCCGTTGACGGGCTCGTCCAGGATCAGCACGGACGGGTCGCCGAGCAGCGCGGCGGCGATGCCGAGCCGCTGCCCCATGCCGAGGGAGAACCCGCCGGCGCGCTTGCGGGCGGGCCCGGTGAGCCCGACGAGGTCGATGACCTCGTCGACGCGCCTTCTGCCGATGCCCTGCGTCTGTGCCAGGCACAGCAGGTGGTTGTAGGCGCTGCGGCCGGTGTGCACGGCCCGCGCCTCCAGCAGCGCGCCGACCACGCGCAGCGGCGCGTTCAGGTCGCGGTAGTGGCGGCCGTGGATGCGGGCGTCGCCGCGGTCGGGCCGGTCCAGCCCGAGCAGCAGCCGCATGGTGGTCGACTTGCCGGCCCCGTTGGGGCCGAGGAAGCCGGTCACCCGGCCGGGGACGACCGTGAAGGACAGGTCGTCCACGGCGGTCTTGTCGCCGTAGCGCTTGGTGAGGTTCTCCGCCTCGATCATTCACACGTCCCGGTCGGTTCGGCGGCGTTTTCCGTGATCACGGTCACATTAGCGCGTCGGGCGCGGGGCGCGGATCCTCCGGAGTGCGGAGCCGCCTCCGACCTTCGTAGGGGGCGGCGGCCGGGGTCCGGCCGCGCCCCGACCTTATTGACCGTTCGTCAATAGGTGCGGGAGGATGGCGGGCACGACCCGACCGCTCGGGAGGCACGCTTGCCCGCCACACCCCCGATCCCCGCGCCCGACCCGCCGGCCGAGCGGCTCGCCGACCGCGACGTGCTCCGCGCGCTCGCCGCCGAGCCCCTCGTCGGCCTCGCCGCCGGCCGCGCCCTGCTCATGCAGCTCGCCCACCCGGCCGTGGCCCGCGGCGTCGCCGAGCACAGCGACTTCGCCGACCGGCCCCTCGCCCGCCTGTTCGGCACCCTGGACTTCCTGCTCGTCACCACGTTCGGCACCCCCGACCAGGTCGGCCGGATCGCCGCGAAGGTCCGCGGCATCCACGGCGCCGTCCGCGGCGAGGGCTACTCCGGCAACGACCCCGGCCTGCAGCTGTGGGTCAACGCCACCCTCATCGACTCGGCCCTGTACGTCCACGAGACCCTCATGCGGCCCCGCGACGACGACGGCCTGCCCGAGGACTACTACCGGCAGGCGCGCGTCGTCGCCGAGGTCCTCGGCTGCCCCCTGGACGCCCAGCCCGCCGACCTGGCCGCGTTCCGCGCCTACATGGCCGACACCCTCGCCGCGCTGGAGGTCACCGACACCGCCCGCGAGGTCGCCGACGCCGTCCTGCGGCCCCGCAGGCTGCGCGTCCTGTTCCCCGCCCTGGCGGTGTTCCGGCTCGTCACCGCGGCCATGCTCCCCGAGCCGCTGCGCGCGCAGTACGGGCTGCCGTGGACGCCGGGCCGGCGCCGCGCCGCCGCGCTGCTGCTCGGCACCGCCTCCGCCGTGCACCGGGTCACGCCCGGCGTGCTGCGGCGCCCGCCGCGGCCGATCCTGGTCCGCCTCGCCACCCACCGCGTGAACCGGACCCTGTCCGCCCGCCGCGCCCGCCGCCGCGACGGCCGCCCCTGACCCTCCGGGCCGGGGGCCCGGTCAGGCCACGGACGAGTACGCCACGACACCGCGGCGCATCGCGTCCATCGCCCGCCGCGCGGTCTTGCGCAGGTGGCTGTTCTCCGGCGCCGCGTCGACGATCTGGCCGAGCAGGTCCAGCAGCTGCTTGACCGCGCGGACGAAGTCGCCCGCGGTCAGGTCGCTCTCCAGCAGCACCTCGTCCAGGTCGTCGCCCTTGGCCCACCGGTACGCCGTCCACGCGAACCCCAGATCGGGCTCCCGCAGGAACGACACCCGGTTGTCGCGCTCGACCGCGTCCAGCTCCCCCCACAGCCGCACCATCGCCGCGAGGGCGTCCTGCGCCGCGCCGCCCGGCGTGCGCGGCGGCGTCGCGTCGTCGGGCTGCCGCGACTCGTACACCAGCGCCGACACGCACGCGGCCAGCTCGGCGTGGCCGAGCCTGTCCCACAGCCCCTCGCGCAGGCTCTCGGCGGTCAGCAGGTCCAGCTCGTTGTAGATCCGGCCGAGGCGGCGGCCCGCGTCGGTGACCGCGTCGCCCTCGTCGAGGTACCCGAGCTGCTGCAGCACCGCGCACACCCGGTCGAACGTCCGCGCGATCACCTGCGAGCGGCCCTCCACCCGGCGCCGCAGCTGCTCGGTCTCCCGGTCCAGCCGGTGGTAGCGCTCCGCCCAGCGGGCGTGGTCCTCGCGCTTGTCGCAGCCGTGCACGGGGTGGCGGCGCAGCTCGGCGCGCAGCCGCGTCACCTCGGCGTCCTCGGCCGCGGCCGAGTCGCCCCGCGACCGCTTGCGCTCCCGCACGTCGTCGGGCACCCGGTTGCGCAGCGTCGACGCCAGGTCGCGGCGGTCCTGCGGGTTGCGGGGGCTGAACGACTTCGGGACCCGGATCCGGTCGACGGGCTCCACGGCGCGCGGGAAGTCCTGCACCGACAGCCGCTGCACCGACCGGTTCACCGTCAGCACCAGCGGCGCCGGGCCGTCCGAGCGGCGCCCCACGCCCGGGTCCAGGACGACGGCCAGCCCCGACCGCCGCCCCGACGGCACCAGGATCACATCGCCCGGCCGCAGCCGCTCCAGCGACCTGGCCGCCTCGGCGCGCCGCGCCGACGACCGCTCCCGCGACAGCTCCGCCTCCCGGTCCGACAGCCGCCGCCGCATCGCCGCGTACTCCATGAAGTCGCCCAGATGGCACTGCGCGGCCTCGGCGTACCCCTGCAGCGCCTCCTCGTTCTTGCGGACCTGCCGGGCCAGCCCGACCACGGCCCGGTCGGCCTGGAACTGCGCGAACGACTCCTCCAGCAGCGTCCGGGCCCGCTCGATCCCGACGGCGCCGACCAGGTTCACCGCCATGTTGTAGGACGGCCGGAAACTGGAGTTCAGCGGGTAGGTGCGAGTGCCGGCGAGCCCCGCCACCGACGCCGGCTCCACGTTCGGGCCCCACACCACCACGGCGTGGCCCTCCACGTCGATGCCGCGCCGCCCCGCCCGGCCCGTCAGCTGCGTGTACTCGCCGGGCGTCAGGTCGACGTGCGCCTCCCCGTTCCACTTGTCGAGCTTCTCGATCACCACGGTGCGGGCCGGCATGTTGATGCCGAGCGCCAGCGTCTCCGTCGCGAACACCGCCTTGATCAGCCCGCGGGTGAACAGCTCCTCGACGATCTCCTTGAACGTCGGCAGCATCCCGGCGTGGTGCGCGGCGACACCGCGCTCCAGCGCGTCCAGGAAGTCGCCGAACCCGAGGATCCGCAGGTCCTCCGGCGCGATGTCGGCGGTGCGCAGCTCGGCGTGCGCGCGGATCTCCTCCGCCTCCTCCTTGGAGGTCAGCCGGATCCCCGCGTGCAGGCACTGCAGCACCGCGGCGTCGCAGCCGGCGCGGGAGAAGATGAACGTGATCGCCGGGAGCAGCCCGGCGCGCTCCAGCCGCTCGATCACGTCGGGGCGGTGCGGGGGCCGGAACCGCTGCGGGCGCGGCGCCCGCCGCCGGCCCGTCCGCCGCCCCTGGTTGACCTTCGCGCGGCGGACCTCCTCCACCGCCATCCGCGTCAGCTGCGGGTTCAGCCGGGCCTGCCGGTCCCTGCCCTTGCCGGTGTCGGCGAACAGGTCGTACAGGCGGGACCCGACGAGCATGTGCTGGAACAGCGGGACGGGCCGGTGCTCGTCCACGATCACGGCGGTGTCGCCCCGCACCTCGTGCAGCCACTCGCCGAACTCCTCGGCGTTGGACACCGTCGCCGACAGCGCCACGATCCGCACCGAGTCCGGGACGTGGATGATCACCTCTTCCCAGACGGCGCCGCGGAACCGGTCGGCGAGGTAGTGCACCTCGTCCATCACCACGAACGCCAGCCCCGCCAGGGTCTGCGACCCCGCGTACAGCATGTTCCGCAGCACCTCGGTCGTCATCACGACGATCGGCGCCTCGCCGTTCACGCTGTTGTCGCCGGTCAGCAGCCCCACCTTCTCCGCCCCGTACCGGCGGACGAGGTCGGCGTACTTCTGGTTCGACAGCGCCTTGATCGGCGTGGTGTAGAAGCACTTGGTGCCGCCGGTCAGCGCCAGGTGGACGGCGAACTCCCCCACCACGGTCTTCCCGGATCCGGTGGGCGCGGCGACCAGGACGCCGCTGCCGTCCTCCAGCGCCTGGCACGCCTCCAGCTGGAACCGGTCCAGCTCGAAGTCGTACAGGGTGCGGAAGTCCAGCAGGGCCGGGCCGTGCCCCGCGGTGCGCCTGCGGTAGGCCGCGTAGCGCTGGGCCGGGGACTGCTCGGC
The DNA here is from genome assembly GCF_013364275.1 of Actinomadura sp. NAK00032. Classification (NCBI taxonomy): domain Bacteria; kingdom Bacillati; phylum Actinomycetota; class Actinomycetes; order Streptosporangiales; family Thermomonosporaceae; genus Actinomadura; species Actinomadura sp. NAK00032. The sequence goes on from NZ_CP054932.1 coordinate 4,855,025, forward strand.
CGACGTCGTGTCGGGGGTGGTCATACTTCGAGCCTACGGTTTCGACCGGCCCGATACCCAATCAGCGGGCCCGCTCGCCCTTCTCCAGCTCGGCGTCGATCGCCTCCAGGTCCAGCGGGGACGCCTCGTCGTCGGCCAGGCCCGCGTACGGATCGGGCCGGTTGGCGCGGCGGCGGTCGTTGACGAACGCCAGCAGCGCGGCGATCTCGAACAGCAGCACCGTCGGCAGCGCCAGCGCCAGCATCGTGAACGGGTCCGCGCTCGGCGTCGCGACCGCCGCGAACACGAAGATGCCGAACAGGATCATCCGCTGCGACCGGCGGATCCGCGACGAGCTCAGCACCCCGGCCAGGTTCAGCACCACCACGAACAGCGGGAGCTCGAACGTCAGCCCGAACACCAGCAGCATCGTCAGCACGTAGCCGAGGTAGCTGTCCACGGTGATCAGCGGCTTGACGTCGTCGGCGACGAACCCCAGGAAGATCGCCAGGCCCTTGTCGACCGTCAGGTACGCCAGGCCGGTCCCCACGAAGAACAGCGGGACCGCCGCGCCCAGGAACACATACGTCCAGCGGCGCTCGCGGTTGTACAGCCCCGGCGCGATGAACGCCCACAGCTGGTACAGCCACACGGGCGCGGAGATCACCGCGCCGATGATGCAGGAGATCTTCAGCTTCAGGAAGAACGAGGAGAAGATCCCGTTGACGAACAGGGAGCACTGGTCCTTGTCGACCACGTGGGACTGCGGCAGCGAGCAGTACGGCTGCTTCAGGAAGTCCCAGACCGGGTCGAACAGCAGCCAGCCGGCGATCGCGCCGACCACGAAGGCCAGGATCGCCTTGATCAACCGGTTGCGCAGCTCACGGAGGTGGTCCATGAGCGGCATGCGGCCGTCGGGGGCGGCGTCGCGCCTGTTCAGCTTCATCGCGGCCATTCAGGCTCTCAGGGGGCGGCGGGGCGGGATCGTCGCGGCGGGCCGTCAGCCCTGGCGGAGCCGGTCGGGGTCCGACACCGGCACGCCCTGGATCGGCTCACCCGAACCGAGCGCGCCGCGCGGGCGCTGCCCGCCCTCGGCCGCCGCCGCCTCCCGCTCCAGCCGCGCCGCCTCCTCGCGCAGCCGCGCCGCGCGCTCGCGCGCGTCCGCGTCACCCTGCGACTGGGACGTCGGCTGCGCCGCCGACGCCGGCGTGGCGGCCTGGTCGGCGGGCGCGTCCTCGTCCTCGCGCAGCCCCTTGGTCTCCGCCTTCAGGATCCGCGCGGACTTGCCCAGCGACCTCGCCAACTGCGGCAGCTTCGCCGAACCGAAGATCAGCACGACGACCAGCAGGATGATGATCAGTTCGGGAGTCCCGATGTTCGGCATGGCAATCCTCTTCAGCAGACGGCACTCACGCAGATCGTACGCCCTCCCCGGGCGTTTGTGACGACCGGGATTCGTCGAGGCGGGACAGTTCATCGCGCAGCGCCGACTGTTTCGGCTCCAGCCGCCGCCGCGTGCGCTCCAGTTCACGGCCGAAACGCCGCACGCCCAGCCACACCTTGAACGCGCACCAGGCGAGCACGGCCAGCCCGGCGAAGCCCAGCGACACCGACACCGCGACCCACATCACCCGGCGAGGCTACCCGATCCGCTACGCCAGGCCGTACCGGGACAGGGCCCGCGCCGCGTCCTCGCGCACCCCCGCGGCGACGGCCTCGGGCGCCACCACCCGGCCCTGGTCGCCGAGCCGCAGCGCCAGCCCCCGCACCCACCGCGCGTCCGGGGACCGCAGGACCACGCGCAGCCGCCCCTCGCCGAGCTCCTCCACGCTCTCGCACGGGTAGTAGTCCGCCACCCACCGGCCCCGCGGCGTCAGCTCCAGCGTCACCGCCGCGTCGTGCGGCGACGGGCGGAACAGGCCCGCGTCCACGTCGATCGGCTCCGCCTCGTCCGGCACCTCCGCGGGCACCTCCAGCACCGCCAGCCCGGCGATCCGGTCCAGCTTGAACAGCCGCACCGCCTCCGCCCGCCGGCACCACCCCTCCAGGTAGGTGTTGCCCTCCACCACCAGCAGCCGCATCGGGTCGACGTCCCGCTCGGTGTTCTCGTCCCGCGCCGGCACGTAGTACGTCAGGTGCACCCGGCGGCGCCGCGCGATCGCGTCCCGCAGCACCCCCACCGCGGTGCGCGCCGGGTCGGCGGTGCCGCCGTAGGCGTCCACCTCCACCGCGACCTGGCTGGAGGCCGCCGCGGCCTCCCCCGCCGCGCTCTCCAGCTTCGCGATCACCCGGCTCAGCGCGTCCCGGTCGTCCAGGTCCGGGATGCCCGCCAGCATCCGCAGCGCCACCAGCAGCGCCGACGCCTCGTCGGTCTTCAGCCGCAGCGGCCGCGCGATCGACTCCGCCTCCGCCACCGTGATCTCCCCGCCCTCGTAGGACAGGTCGATCGGGCAGTACGGGTCCGGCGCCCGCAGCTCCACGCACCACAGCAGGTTCAGGTCGTCGATCAGCTGCTTCTCGGTCACCCCGAACGCCGCCGCCGCCTCGCCGAGCAGCACCGAGTCCCGGTTCACCACGTACGGCACCAGGGCCAGCAGCCGCCCCAGCCGGTCGGTCGACGTCGTCGCCGCCGCCTTCCCGCTCATCGCACCTCCCCCTCCGGCGCCGGCCGGACGCCCGCGCCCGCCAGCACCGACTTCAGATGCTGGATCACCGCCTCCCGCAGGTCGGGCGGGTCCAGCACCACCACGTCGTCGGCGAACCGCGCCAGGTACGGCGCGAACCGGTCCACGTCCCGGAACGTCAGCACCGCCTCGTCCCACTCGCCGTCCCACGCCGCGTCCCGCACCGGCCGCACGTCGCGGGCCCACCGCCGCGGGCCCTGCGCCGCGCCGCGCCGCAGCCGCACCACCGCCGGCCGCGGGTCGCTCACCGGGTCGCCCCAGTCGAACGCGATGCGCCGCACGTCCACCCCGTCCGGGACCGCCACCGACCCCGCCGGGCCGTCCGCCGCGACCTCGCCCACGATCCGGCTCAGCCGGAACACCCGCTGCTCGTCGCGGTCGCGGTCGAAGCCCACCACGTACCAGCGGCCCCGGCGGCTCACCACCCCCCACGGCTCCAGGTGCCGCCGCACCACCGACGTCCGCCCGATGCCCTGGTAGTCGAACGCCACCGGCCGGCCGTCGCGCACCGCCTCCCACAGCGCCGCGAACGACGGCTCGTGGGTGTTCACCCGCGGCTCGATCCCCACCGCCGGCGCCGCGTCGGTCTCCACCCCCGCCGCGCGCAGCTTCAGCAGCGCCCCCGACGCCGCCTCGGCCATGCTCGCCCGCTGCCACACCCGCGCCGCCAGGCCCAGCACCGCCGCCTCGTCGGGCGTCAGGTGGATGTCGGGCAGCTCGTAGGCCTGCGGCGGGATCCGGTACCCGATCTCCTCACCGCCGCCGCCCTGCAGGTCGCTGCCGACCTCGAGGGGGACGCCGAGCTCGCGCAGCTCCTCCTTGTCCCGCTCGAACATGCGCTTGAACGCCTCATCGGAGTCCGGGTAGCCGGGCACGGCCCGGCGGATCTGCTCGGCCGTCAGATAGCGCCGGGTCGCGAGCAGGCAGACCACCAGATTCAGCAGGCGCTCGGTCTTGCGCCGCGACACTCCGCCACCACCTCGTTCCCTCCGTGTCCCCGCGTGGCCCCGCCCCCGCCGGGTGGGCCGATCGTCCCCGCGAGCCGTCGTGCAGGACGCTACCGTTTCCCGGTGTGATCCGATGGCGCAAAGGCACAGTCGAGGACATCCGCCGCGAATGGCCGGGGGCGGTCGAGCTGACCGTCTCGATCGGGGGCGACGGCACGCACCGCGCCCTGGCCTACCCCGCCCTGGTCGGGCGGCCCGAACCGGGCGATACCGTCCTGCTCAACACTACGGCCTTGGCGATGGGCCTCGGCACCGGCGGCTACGCCATGGTCGTCGCGGTCCCCGACCGGCTCCCCCCCGACCCGGCCGGCCCCGGCCACCTGGTCAAAGCCCGCTACACCCCCCTGCAGGCCACCGTCCTCGGCGCCGACGAGCAGGACTCCCCCCACCACGACCTGCTCCGCGACGCCGACTCCCTCGGCGGCATGCCCGTCATCGTCGCCGACCTGCACTCGGCGCTGCCGCCGATCCTGGCCGCGCTGCTGGCCGCCCGGCCCGCCACCCGCGTCGTGTACGTCATGCCGGACGGCGGCGCGCTGCCGTCCTGGTTCTCCATGTCCATCGCCCGGCTCAAGGACGCGGGGGCCCTCGCCGCCACCATCACCACCGGGCAGGCCTTCGGCGGCGACCTCGAAGCCGTCACCGTCCACACCGGGCTCCTGGCCGCGCGGCTCGTCCTGGACGCCGACGTCGCCGTCCTCGCCCAGGGCCCCGGCAACCTCGGCACCGGGACGACCTGGGGGTTCTCCGGCGTCGCCGCCGGCGAGGCCGTCAACGCGGCGTCCGTCCTCGGCGGCCGGCCCGTCGGCTCCCTGCGCGTCAGCGAGGGCGACCGGCGCGAGCGCCACATCGGCGTCTCCCACCACTGCCTCACCGCCTACGGCCGCGTCGCCCTCGCCGCCGCCGACATCCCCGTCCCCGAACTCGGCGGCGCCTTCGGCGCCCGCGTCGCCGCCGAGGCCGCGCCGCTCGGCGACCGGCACCGGCTCGTCCCCGTCCCCGTCGACGGCCTCCACGCGACCCTCAGGGCCGCCGAGAAGGACTGGGGCGTCCGGCTGTCCACCATGGGCCGCCGCCTCGACGAGGACCTCCCCTACTTCCTCACCGCGGCCGCCGCCGGCCGCCACACCGCCGCCCTGCTCGGCTAGCGGCGCCCTTCCCGGGTCACGGGACCGCGGCGGCCCCCGCCGCCGCGGTCTCCTCCTCCGCGGTCTCCTTCGCCGCCTCCTTCGCCGCGGTCTCCTCCGCTGCGGCGGCCTCGGCGGCGGTGTAGGACGCGTTGAAGGTGAACGCGCGCGGGGACGGGCCGTGGGCGCGCAGCAGCGCGAGCCGCTCCAGGCCCTCCTCCACGGTCGGGATCCTGCCCGCCGGGATCCACCACATCACCAGATGCGCCTCCAGGTGCCGCCGGAACCACTCCCGGCGCCGCCGCAGCGTCTCCAGGTGCGCGCTGCGGTACACGAAGTCCCACAACTCCTCGGCCGACTCCCACACCGAGTAGTTGACGATCACGTCCGCGCCGGCGGGGCGCATCCCGGTCGCGTCCGGCTCCCCCTCCTCCACCAGGCGCCACACGAAACCCGGCGCGGCGTCGGCGAGCGCGTTCACCGGATCCAGCAGCGCGACGAAGTCGGCCATGCCCGGCGCGTCGAGGGGCTCCAGGAGGGTGGCGACGTTGAACTCGGCGAGATGGTACGCGGCGTCATCGGTCATGATCCCCACCTCACCACGGCGCCCTCTTCTATGTCAACGCTCATTGTTTTTAGAAGGCGGCGCCGCGGCGGGCGGCTCCGGCTCCGGCTCCGGCTCCGGGACATCCGCCGCCGCGCAGCACCAGCCCGGCCGCGGATCCATCCGCACCCGCACCCCCGACCCCTCCACCAGCCCCTCCAGCAGCGCCAGGTTCATCCCGCACACCAGCGGCGGGAACAACTCCGCCACCGCGTGGAACGGGCAGTTGCGCATCCGCAGCACCGCCCCGCCCTCGTCCGCCACCGGCTCATAGCCCCGCTCCGCCAGCACCCCCGCCAGCCCACCGGCGCCACCGCCCCACACGCCCCGCAGCGCCCGCCCCCGGCGCCGCGCCGCGTCCTGCACCTCCATGTCCAGGCCCGCCGCCTCCGCCGCCTCCGCCAGCACCCCCGCCGCCGTCCCGTAATCACGCGGCGGCACCGACACGCCCAACTCCGCCGCCGACCGCCGGTACACCTTCGCCGGACGCCCCGCACCCGGCCCCGACCGGCCCGTCAACCGCCGGCTGCCCGCCACCAGCAGCCCCGCGTCCACCAGCTTGTCCAGATGGAACGCCGCCAGCGTCCGCGCGACGCCCGCCGCCTCCGCCGCCTCGTTGCGCCCCACCTCGCGCCCCTGCGCGGCCACGAACTCGTACAGCCGCCGCCGCACCGGATCCTGCAGCAGCGCGATCGCCTCGATGTCCTCCACCCCGCCATACTAAGAACAACGAGGACTCCGCTTAGAACCGCCGCCGCGACGGAAACGGCGGGCACACGGCAGAGGTCCAGGTCGGGACGGGGTGCGCGGCGCGGGTCAGTGCGCGGCGCGGGTCAGTGCGCGGTGCGGGTCAGTGCGCGGTGCGGGTCAGTGCGCGGTGCGGGTCAGTGCGCGCCGAGCAGGTCCACCACGAACACCAGCGTGTCCGAACCCTTGATCCCGAACTGCGCCAGCCCCTTCGCCCCGTACCCCAGCGACGGCGGCACCACCAGCAGCACCCGGCTCCCCACCCGCTGCCCCACCAGGCCCCGGTCCCAGCCCTTCATCACCTGACCGGTCCCGATCACCGCCGCCGACGGATGCCCCGACGACCACGACGAATCGAACACCCGCCCGTCCCGCCAGAAGTACCCGCCGTACTGCAGCACCATCAACTGCCCCTTGCGCACCGCCGGGCCGTCACCCCGCACCAGCGTCCGCACCTGCAGCTTCTTCGGCGCCGCCGACCGCGGCATCGTCACCACCGGCGCCTGCCCCGCCGGCGCCTCCGCCACCTTCGGCAGCCCCGGCTCGCTCAGCGGCGCCTGCTTCGCCCCGTGCGGCCCCGCCGACTTCGGATACACCGCCCGCACGTCCAGGACGTACACCAGCGTGTCGTCCCCGCCCACCTGGTGCTTCGGATCCCCGTCGGCGCCGAAACCGTCCTCCGGCGGAATCCGCGCCACCACCCGCGACCCCGCCCGCGCCCCCACGAACGCCTTCGTCAGCCCCGGCACCAGCCGGCCCGTCGGAAACGCCCCCGGCTGCCCCTTCGCGTAACTGCTCGCCAGCAGCTTGCGCCCGTTCTCACTCCACCGGTAGCCCACATAATCGGCCACCACCAGATCACCCTTGCGGGCCGCCGCGCCCTTGCCCTCCGCCAGCGTCTCCACCGCGAACGAGTCGTCCGGCGCACCCTTCGGGAACTTCACCTCCGGCAGCTTCCCGACATCGCCCCGCACCGTGACGCCCACACCGTCGCCGCCCCACCAGCACCCCGCCGACAGCGCCAGCGGCGCGGCGAGCACGACGACCACGGACAGCAACCGGGAACGGCGGAGCATACGGGGGTCCTCCGAGGGGCGACGAACCGCTACTGCGCGCTCACCCTACCGCCCTGGTGACCCGCCGGTAGCCCCCGGCGCGCGTGTCGCACCGGGGGCCGCCGCACCGCCGCTACATCCCCGCGATCAGCTTGTCCACCCGCTCGTCCACCGACCGGAACGGGTCCTTGCACAGCACCGTCCGCTGCGCCTGGTCGTTCAGCTTCAGATGCACCCAGTCCACCGTGAAGTCACGCCGCTTCTCCTGCGCCTTCCGGATGAACTCGCCCCGCAGCCGCGCCCGCGTCGTCTGCGGCGGCACCGACTTCGCCTCGAAGATGTCCAGATCGCGGGTCACCCGGTCCACCGACCCCCGCTTCTCCAGCAGGTAGTACAGGCCCCGGTCCCGGTGCACGTCGTGGTACGTCAGATCCAGCTGCGCCACCCGCGGCGACGACAGCGGCAGATCGTACTTGCGGCGGTACCGCTCGATCAGCTTGTACTTCGTCACCCAGTCGATCTCCCGCGACACCAGGTCCAGATCGCCGGTCTCCACCGCCCGCAGCGTCCGCTCCCACAGCTCCAGCACCCGCTTCGCCGTCGCGTCACCGCCGCGCGCGTCCACGAAGTCACGCGCCTTGCCGAAGTACTCCTTCTGGATCTCCAGCGAACTCGCCTCCCGGCCGTTCGCCAGCCGCACCTTCCGCCGGCCCGTCATGTCATGGCTCACCTCGCGGATCGCCCGGATCGGGTTCTCCAGCGTCAGGTCGCGCATCACCACGCCCGCCTCGATCATCCGCAGCACCAGATCGGTCGCCCCGACCTTCAGCAGCATCGTCGTCTCACTCATGTTCGAGTCGCCGACGATGACGTGCAGCCGCCGGAACCGCTCCGCGTCCGCGTGCGGCTCGTCCCGCGTGTTGATGATCGGACGCGACCGCGTCGTCGCCGACGACACGCCCTCCCAGATGTGCTCCGCCCGCTGCGACACGCAGTACACCGCGCCGCGCGGCGTCTGCAGCACCTTCCCCGCACCGCAGATGATCTGCCGCGTCACCAGATACGGGATCAGGACGTCGGCCAGCCGGCCGAACTCCCCGTGCCGCCCCACCAGATAGTTCTCATGGCAGCCGTACGAATTCCCCGCCGAATCCGTGTTGTTCTTGAACAGGTAGATGTCGCCGGCGATCCCCTCCTCGCGGAGCCGCCGCTCGGCGTCCACCAGCAGACCCTCCAGGATCCGCTCACCCGCCTTGTCATGCGTCACCAGGTCCACGACCGAATCGCACTCCGGCGTCGCGTACTCCGGATGGCTCCCCACGTCCAGGTACAGCCGCGCCCCATTGCGCAGGAACACATTGCTGCTACGACCCCACGACACCACCCTCCGGAACAGATAGCGCGCCACCTCGTCCGGCGACAGCCGCCGCTGCCCCCGGAAGGTACAAGTGACGCCGTACTCGTTCTCAAGCCCGAAGATGCGCCTGTCCACACCAAGACCCTATGCGGCCAGGCCCCCACTTGGCAGTCTCTCGACCCCACCGTTTCCCGCGGCCCCCGCGACGCACCCCTCCGCACCCGGAAAGGGCAGAGCCCGCCGCGGCGAAGCGGACACGACCGCCCCGCCACGACGGGCCCGAACCCCGGAACCCGCGCCCGCCCCCGCGCGGGGGCGGCGCGCAGGCCCGCTCGGCCTCAGTCCTCGTCCGCCCCCGACGTAGAAGACGAACCCGCGGAACCGCCCGGCTCCGCATCGCCCGACGCGGCGCCCGCCCCGCCGGAGCCCTCCGCCGCCGACAGCAGATCCGCGATCCGCGCCGCCGTCAGCCGCTTGAACAGCCGGTGCTCCCGGTTGCGGTCCAGCACCGCGACCTCCAGCGACGTCGCCTCCAGATGCCGATCCGAATCCTGCGCCTCCAGCGCCCGCACCGCCGTCCGCAGCGCCTCCACCAGCGACGAACCCTCCCGGTAGCCGTCCTTCAGCGACTGCGCCACCGCGTCCGCCTGCCCGCCCATCGCGACATAGCCGTGCTCGTCCGCCACCGAACCGTCGAACGTCAACCGGTAGATCTGGTCGGTCTCCGCGTCCTCACCCACCTCCGCGACGACCAACTCCACCTCGTACGGCTTGTTCGTCTCCGTGAAGATCGTGCCCAGCGACTGCGCGTACACGTTCGCCAGCCCCCGCGCCGTCACGTCCCGGCGGTCGTACTGGTACCCGTTGATGTCGGCGTACCGCACCCCGCCCAGCCGCAGGTTCTCGAACTCGTTGTACTTCCCCACCGCCGCGAACGCGATCCGGTCGTAAATCTCACTGATCTTGTGCAGCGCCCGCGACGGGTTGTCCGCCACGAACAGGATGCCGTCGTCGTACTGCAGCACCACGACACTGCGGCCACGCGCGATACCTTTGCGCGCATAGTCCGCCTTGTCCTTCATCTGCTGTTCGGGCGACACATAGAACGGCATGGACACCGGTCAGGATCCCTTCTATCGCAGCGGGGCGGTCGGACCGCCCGGCGAGTCGTAACGTCCGTCGACAACGGCCTGCGCCAGCGCGCCCACCTCGTCCTCGCCCAGCCGGCGATACCCGTCCGACGTCACCGACGCCACCACCGGGAAGATCCGGCGCGTCAGATCGGGCCCGCCCGTCGCCGAGTCGTCATCCGCCGCGTCGTACAGCGACTGCACGCACACCAGCGCCGCGTCCTCCGCCGACAGGTCGCCCCGGTACAGCTTCTTCAGCGCGCCGCGCGCGAACACCGACCCCGAGCCGATCGAGTGGAAGTCCCGCTCCTCGTACCGGCCCCCCGCCGGGTCGTAGGAGAAGATCCGGCCCTCGTCCCGCTCCTCGTCATAGCCCGCGAACAGCGGCACCACCGCCAGGCCCTGCATCGCCATCGCCAGATTCTGCCGCACCATCGTCGCCAGCCGGTTCGCCTTGCCCTCCACCGACAGCGTCCGGCCCTCGCGCTTCTCGTAGTGCTCCAATTCCACCTGGAACAGCCGCACCATCTCGATCCCGATGCCGGCCGTCCCGGCGATCGCGATCGCGGAGAACTCGTCCGCCCGGAACACCTTCTCGATGTCGCGCTGCGCGATGACGTTGCCCGCGGTCGCCCGCCGGTCCCCCGCCATCACCACCCCGCCGGCGAAGCTCACCGCGACGATCGTCGTCCCGTGCGGGATGTCGTCCCCCGCCCGCGACGCCGGCGGCGTCCGCCCCCCGGGCAGCGACTGCGGGGAGTACGCCCCCAGGAACTCGGTGAACGACGACGTATCCGGGTTCGCGAACAACCCGGGCAGACGCCCGATGTGCGAATCGTGGGACGCCACGCGACTCCCTTCCCTCCACCATGGCACCGGCGCGACAACCCCACCGGCACGGACGTCTACGACCCTACTGTTCAAGGTCGCCCGCGCGCATGCCACGCGATCCCCACCCGCCTAAGCCCACGGCGAACCCTTCGACCGCAAGGGCCTCGCCCTGCTCGGCACCACAGCGGCCCCACGCGCACTGAACGGCCCGCCGCCCAGCCACCCTGCGACTCTGCTCTCAGGCCGTCTCAACCGGGCAGGACCAGATCCTGCCTGGCTTCATCCCACGTCGGCATGTCGAGTTCCTCGTCGAACGGCAGCGTCTCCTTGCGGAACAGGCCGTCCTCCTCCCAGTACGCCTTCCAGCCGCCCCTCGGCACCGCGGCCGGATCGACGTCCGGAACCGTGAGCGACAGCCGCGTCCCGCCCCCGTCCGTCCCCACCGTCCGCACGAGCCGTTCCGTCACATAGTCCGCCGCGCGGCGCAGCGCGATCGGGTCGTCCCGCAGCTGCCCCATACCCGAGTTGCACCCGACACACGTCAGGCCGCGAACCGCGCCGGTCTTGTGATCATGATCGACGTGCTCCGCCGGATGGTCCGAGCACACCGCGCAGTACCCCACCTGCACCTTGAGGAGCCACTTCGTGTCGTCGTCGTTGATGCCGTACTTCTGCCGCAGGTGGTAGTGCCGCGCCGACTGCGTGGCGTTCGCCCGCGCCCTCCAGAACGGATCCCAGCGGACGCGGTCGGGGCCGCCGAAGAGCGGAGCACCGATCTCTATGCGCAGCCGCCGCGCATGAGGGCCCCGCAGCTCGAGGTAGTTGGCCGCGAGGCGCATGCGGTCGGGGTCGTCCCGGAACTGCCCGAGCCCGCCGTTGCACTTGAAGCACAGGATGCGCCTGACGATGCCGGTCAGGTGGCTGTGGTCGACGTGCTTCGCATCGGCCCGCAGGCAGATCGCGCAGACCCCGCCCTGCTCTGCGATCATCCGCGCGACCTGCTCCTCGGTGAGGCCGTAGCGCAGCTTGAGCAGGTAGTTGCGGCTGCTCCCGTGGTTACGCTTCGTGATCTCCGCTATGGCCGCCGCGTGACAGGGGCGACAGTAGGCGGCGAGCCCGGACTTTTCGGAACGATTACTCCCAAACTCCTCGATTTTTTTAGTCTCATCGCACCGCGCACAGTACTTCATCCCCTCCGGGACATCTGAACGCCTGCGATATGGCCTCACTTTCTTACCGATCTGCGTCTGCTTTTTCCGATAAGAGCGACTGTTTCGGATCCCGAAGCAGACCTTGCAGTAGGGAGCCCGGCCGTCTACGGAGGACTTGCGCTTCCAGAACTCTCCGACGGACTTGACCGAACCGCAGTCCGAACATCTTTTCGAAGTCATGGGCGGGACTTTAGCAGTCCCGCCCATGACTTCGTTGCACTTTGCCGATCAAGAAAGCCCCACCTAAAGCAGGCCTTCCCTGCCACTTACGGAATGTCCGATTTGTATATCACTGTCCGCCTTTTTGGATGTATGCACGGACAAAGTCTTCTGCGTTCTCTTCCAATACTTCGTCTATTTCGTCCAGAATTGAGTCCACGTCGTCCGTGAGCTTCTCCTGGCGCTCTTGCACGTCCTCGGTGGTCGTGGCCTCGGTCTCCTCGACCTCTTCCGTGCGCCGGGTGGTCTGCTTCTGACCGCCGGTGTCCTTCGTGGCCATTCCGTACCTCCGCTCTGCCGGTGCCTCCGACCCTAGCCGGGATCTTCGACGGCTAGCGGATCTTGAAACGTCCGTTTCGCCGTCCCGGTTCCCCCCGGGCCGGGGGCATGCTCGGGTTATCGCCGGTCCGCCGGGCGGTGAAACGGGCAAAGCGGTCACGAAACCGAGACCTCACCCGTCCGCGCAGGTCAGCGGGGCGATAGGGCTCGATAGTCACACTATCCAATGGGACGTCGGAGAGCCGGGCGGCGCGCTCTCGCGCCCCCCGGCTCTCGTTTGTCCGGTCAGCTCTCGCCGGTCAGCTCTGGCCGGTCAGGGTGGCGACCAGGTCGGCGGCGGTGCGGCAGCGGTCCAGGAGGGCGCCCACGTGCTGCTTGGTGCCGCGCAGCGGCTCCAGGGTCGGGACGCGCTGGAGCGACTCACGGCCGGGGACGTCGAAGATGACGGAGTCCCAGGACGCGGCGGCGACGGACTCGGCGTACTGGCGCAGGCAGCGGCCGCGGAAGTAGGCCCTGGTGTCCTCCGGCGGGTCCTCCACGGCGGCCTGGACCTCGGCCTCGGTGACGACCCGGTCGATGCGGCCGCGGTCGACGAGGCGGTTGTAGAGGCCCTTGTCGGGGCGGATGTCGGTGTACTGCAGGTCGACGAGCTGCAGGCGCGGGTGCGACCAGTCGAGGCCGTCGCGGCTGCGGTAGCCCTCCAGGAGGGACAGCTTGGCGACCCAGTCGAGTTCGCGGGACAGCTGCATGGGGTCGTCGCCCAGGCGGTGCAGGACCGACTCCCAGCGGTCGAGGACGTCCTTGGTCATCTCGTCGACGTCGGCGCCGAAGCGGTCCTCGACGTACTTGCGGGACTGCTCGAGGTACTCCATCTGGAGCTGGACGGCGGTCATCTTGCGGCCATCGCGGAGGGTGAGCAGGTGCTTGCAGGACGGGTCGTGGGAGACGGCGCGGAGTGCGGCGACGGGCATGTCGACGGACAGGTCGACGGTGAGGAAGCCGTCCTCGATCATGGCGAGGACGAGCGAGGTGGTGCCGAGCTTGAGGTAGGTGGACAGCTCGGCCATGTTGGCGTCGCCGATGATGACGTGCAGCCGCCGGTACTTCTCGGGGTCGGCGTGGGGCTCGTCGCGGGTGTTGATGATGGGCCGCTTGAGGGTGGTCTCCAGGCCGACCTCGACCTCGAAGAAGTCGGCGCGCTGGCTGATCTGGAAGCCGTCGCCGCGGCCGTCGACGCCGATGCCGACGCGGCCGGCGCCGCAGACGACCTGGCGGGAGACGAAGAAGGGGGTGAGGTGCCGGACGATGTCGGCGAAGGGGGTCTCGCGGCGCATGAGGTAGTTCTCATGGCAGCCGTAGGAGGCGCCCTTGTTGTCGGTGTTGTTCTTGTAGAGCTGGATGGGGTGGGTGCCGGGGACGAGGGCGGCGCGCTGCGCGGCGTCGGCCATGACGCGCTCGCCGGCCTTGTCCCAGAGGACGGCGTCGCGGGGGTTGGTGCATTCGGGCGCGGAGTACTCGGGGTGGGCGTGGTCGACGTAGAGCCGGGCGCCGTTGGTGAGGATGACGTTGGCGAGGCCAAGGTCCTCGTCGGTGAGCTGGGTGGGGTCGGCGACCTCGCGGGCGAGGTCGAACCCGCGGGCGTCGCGCAGCGGGTTCTCCTCTTCGAAGTCCCAGCGGGCCCTGCGGGCCCGCGCCGCGGAAGCCGCGAGGTAGGCGTTGACGACCTGGGAGGAGGTCACCATCGCGTTGGCCCCTGGCTGTCCCGGTACGGAGATGCCGTACTCGGTCTCGATGCCCATCACCCGCCGAACAGTCATATCGTCGAGCCTATCGGGGCGGCGGGGGTGGAGCCACGGGACCGGGGTGTGGCGGGGGTTGCGGCGTGGCGGCGCGGGCTGCGGCGGTGCGGCCGGACGCGGGCGCGACGGCCCCCCTTCCGGGGAGCCGCCGCGCGGTTGCCGTCATGGTGCGGGGCGTTACAGGTACTGGCCGGTGTTGGCGACGGTGTCGATGGACCGTCCGGCCTCGGCGCCCTTGGTCCCGGAGACGAGGGTGCGGATGTAGACGATCCGCTCCCCCTTCTTGCCGGAGATGCGGGCCCAGTCGTCGGGGTTGGTGGTGTTGGGCAGGTCCTCGTTCTCGCTGAACTCGTCGACGCAGGCGGCGAGGAGGTGGGTGACGCGCAGCCCCTTCTGGCCGGTGTCGAGGAACTGCTTGATGGCCATCTTCTTGGCGCGGTCGACGATGTTCTGGATCATCGCGCCGGAGTTGAAGTCCTTGAAGTAGAGGACTTCCTTGTCGCCGTTGGCGTAGGTGACCTCCAGGAAGCGGTTCTCCTCGGTCTCGGCGTACATGCGCTCGACGGTCCGCTGGATCATGGCGTCGACGGTGGCCTCGGCGGAGCCGCCGTGCTCCTTGAGGTCGTCGGGGTGGAGCGGGAGTCCGCCGAGGATGTACTTGGAGAAGATGTCCTTGGCGGACTCGGCGTCGGGCCGCTCGATCTTGATCTTGACGTCGAGCCGGCCGGGGCGCAGGATCGCGGGGTCGATCATGTCCTCGCGGTTGGAGGCGCCGATGACGATGACGTTCTCCAGGCCCTCGACGCCGTCGATCTCGCTGAGCAGCTGCGGGACGATGGTGTTCTCGACGTCGGAGGAGACTCCGGAGCCGCGGGTGCGGAAGATGGAGTCCATCTCGTCGAAGAAGACGATGACGGGGGTCCCGGCGGACGCCTTCTCGCGGGCCCGCTGGAAGACGAGGCGGATGTGCCGCTCGGTCTCGCCGACGTACTTGTTGAGCAGTTCGGGGCCCTTGATGTTGAGGAAGAAGCTCTTGCCCTCCTGGCCGGTCTTCTCCGCGACCTGCTTGGCGAGGGAGTTGGCGACGGCCTTGGCGATGAGGGTCTTCCCGCAGCCGGGCGGTCCGTAGAGGAGGACGCCCTTGGGCGGGCGGAGCTGGTGCTCCCGGAACAGGTCGGCGTGCAGGTAGGGAAGTTCCACGGCGTCGCGGATCAGTTCGATCTGGGAGCCGAGGCCGCCGATCTCGTTGTAGGAGATGTCGGGGACCTCTTCGAGGACGAGTTCTTCGACCTCGGCCTTGTGGATCTTCTCGTAGGCGTAGCCGGACCTTGATTCGAGCATGAGGGAGTCGCCGGCGCGGAGGGGGACTCCGCGCAGCGGCTCGGCGAGCTTGACGACGCGCTCCTCGTCGGCGTGCGCGATGACGAGTGCGCGTTCGCCGTCGTCGAAGAGTTCCTTGAGCATGACGACTTCGCCCTGCTCTTCGAACTCGAGGGCCTCGACGACGTTGAGGGCCTCGTTCAGCATGACCTCTTGGCCGCGCTGGAGTTCGTCGATCTCGACGGCGGGGCTGACGTTCACGCGCAGCTTGCGCCCGCCGGTGAAGATGTCGACGGTCCCGTCGTCGCGGGCTTCGAGGAAGACGCCGAATCCGGACGGTGGTTGTGCGAGCCTGTCGACCTCCTCCTTGAGCGCCACGATCTGTTCGCGAGCCTCTTTGAGGGTCGCTACGAGTCGCTCGTTCTGGCCGGTTACGGCGGCCAGGTTTGCCTGCGCCTCATGGAGGCGTTCTTCCAGCACACGTACTTGGCGCGGGGATTCCGCGAGCTTGCGGCGCAGCACGGAGATCTCCTCCTCCAGGAAGGAGATCTGCGTTTGGAGGTCCCTGACCTCCTTTTCGTGCTGCGCCCTGCGCGCCCCAGCATCGTCACGAGCGGCCACGCCCCGTCACCTCCTCACGAAGAGAGCCGACGACCTACTGAGACCCTACCTATCTGGAGGGCTTCCGTAACCTGCCCATTCGGTGTTCGTGTCGTGCGGGTGTCTTCCGGGAGGGTTGGGAGGGGTGCTGTGGGGGTGGTGCGGGGCGTGGGGTTACGGGGTGTGGACCTGGGGGTCCGGGGGGTCGGGCGTGTCGTGACGGGGGGTTTGCCGAGTTCGGTGGGTGTGCGCGGGGCGGGGTGGGGGCCGGGCGCGGTGCGGCGCGGCGGGGCCGGCCGGATTGTGATCTAGGACTCGGTGGGGTGCCCGGGCGCGTCGGCGGTGCCGGTGGTGGTGCCGCCGGCGGGTTCCGCGCCGGGCGTGTCGCCGTGGGGGGCGTCGCCGGGGGCGGGGTGGGCGCCCTTGGCGGGGCGGCGGCGGCGGGCGGGCGGGGTGACGCCGTCGGCGAGGCGGCGGGCGGTGACGAGGAAGCCGGTGTGGCCGACCATGCGGTGGTCGGGGCGGACGGCGAGTCCGTCGACGTGCCAGGAGCGGAGCATGGTCTCGAAGGCGTAGGGCTCGGCGAAGGAGCCCTGGGCGCGGAGGTCTTCGACGACGCGGGACATCTGGGTGGTGGTGGCGATGTAGGCGCAGACGAGGCCGCCGGGGATGAGGGCCTTGGCGACGGCGTCGAGGGTCTCCCAGGGGGCGAGCATGTCGAGGACGACGCGGTCGGCGTCGGTTTCGGCGAGGGCGTGTTCGAGGGAGCCGACGGTGAGGCGCCAGGCGGGGTGGGGGCCGCCGAAGAACTTCTCGACGTTGCCGCGGGCGATGTCGGCGAAGTCGGGGCGCCGTTCGTAGGAGGAGACGAGGCCGTGCTCGCCGACGGCGCGCAGCAGGGAGCAGGTGAGGGCGCCGGATCCGGCGCCGGCCTCGATGACGCGGGCGCCGGGGAAGATGTCGGCCATGGCGATGATCTGGGCGGCGTCCTTGGGGTAGACGACGGCGGCGCCGCGGGGCATGCGGAGGGTGAAGTCGGCGAGGAGGGGGCGGAAGGCGAGGTACTCGATGCCGCCGGTGGAGCGGAAGACGCTGCCTTCGGGGCTGCCGATGATGTCGTCGTGGGGGATGGAGCCCTTGTGGGAGTGGTAGAGCTTGCCGGGCTGGAGGGTGATGGTGTTGATGCGGCCCTTGGGGTCGGTGAGCTGAACCTGGTCGCCGGGGCGGAAGGGGCCGTGGGGGATGCGGCCGAGGGCGGGGGCGGGTCCGGTGGGCTGGGGTTCGCTCATGGTGGTCAAGGCTAGCGGCGGGCGCGGGCAGGTCGGGCCGCCGCGGGGCGGCGGCGGCCCGTGCGGTGCGGGGCCGGGCGCGCTGCGGGTTCCGGTGGGTCAGATGCCGGTGAAGGTGTGGTCGATGTCGCTGACGGCGAGGACGCCGTAGAGGCGGCCGTCGGGTTCGACGAGGAGGTATTCGGAGGCGGGGGCGCGGCGGAGGGCGTCGAGGAGGTCGTCGCCGGCGAGGTCGGCGGGGAGGGTGAGGTCGTCGTGGACGCCGCGGGAGAGTTCGCCGGCGGTGACCCAGGGGCGGCGGTGCTCGGGGGTGGCGGTGACGGCCTTCTCGTTGACGAGGCCGAGGGGGCGGCCGTCGTGGTCGGCGATGACGATGGCGCCGGAGTGGTCGGCGTGGGCGCGGCGGATGGCCTCGGCGAGGGGGGTGTCGGCGGTGACGAGGGTGGCGCGGCGGGCGAGGCGGCGGGCCGACAGCAGGGGGATGCGGTCGCGGACGCGTTCGGCGCGGATGGCCTGGGTGGCGCCGACCCAGATGAAGGAGGCGATGAGGGCGGACCACAGGAGGGCGAGCCAGCCGATGCCGCCGTCGGCGGCGGTGGTGGTGTAGGTGGCGAGGTAGGCGCCGGCGATGAGGCAGCCGATGGCGACGGCGCGGCCGACCCAGCCGGCGAAGATGGCGCCGCTGCGGGCGCGTCCGGTGGCCTTCCAGACGGCGGCGCGGACGAGGCGGCCGCCGTCGAGGGGGAGGCCGGGCAGGAGGTTGAAGAGGCCGACGAGGAGGTTGGCGAAGGTGAGGGCTTCGAGGAGCAGGAGGGCGACGTCGGGGAGGGCGAGGGTGGCGTGGGCGAGGAGGCCGAGGCCGGCGAGGACGAGGTTGGTGAGGGGGCCGGCGAAGGCGATGAGGAATTCGCGGCCGGGGGTGGGGGCCTCGCGTTCGATGGAGGTCTCGCCGCCGAGGACGTGGAGGGTGACGGAGCGGACGGGGAGCCCGAAGATGCGCGCGGTGACGGCGTGGCTGAGTTCGTGGACGAAGACGGAGCCGTAGAGCAGGACGGCGTAGGTGAAGGCGACGAGGTAGCTGAGGGGGCGGTCGGCGACGCCGTGGACCTGGCCTTCGAACATGACGGTGACGAGGACGGCGACGAGGAACCAGCTGGGTGAGACGTAGACGGGGACGCCGAGGACGCGGCCCATGGACAGGCCGGGTCGCTGGGGGCGGCGGTCGTCGTGGCCGGGGCCTCCGGCGGGGGTCCTGCCCTGGGTCGGGGGCGCGCTGTTCGTCACGTCTTCGATGCTACGGCCCCCGGCGGGGGTGCGGTGCCGCCGGTGGCGGCGGGCGGGGCGGGGCGGGTGCGGGGCGGGCGGGCTGCGCGTGCGGGGCGGGTGCGGGATTTTCGTCGGGGGTGTCGCCTAGTCTGCTGTGCCATGACGACGACCGAGGCGGGTAGTGAGGCGTCCGTTCCGTCCGCGCGGGGCGGGGGCGGGGGTGCGGGGGACGTCGCGGTGGTGGGGTCGTTGTCGCCGTCCCGGGCAGGCGATTTCATGACGTGTCCGCTGCTGTATCGGTTCCGGGTGATCGACCGGATCCCGGAGCGTCCGAGTGCGGCGGCGGTGCGGGGGACGCTGGTGCACGCGGTGCTGGAGCGGCTGTTCGACCTGCCGACGGGCGGGCGGACGCCGGAGGCGGCGCTGGAGATGCTGGGGCCGGAGTGGGAGCGGCTGCTGGCGGAGGAGCCGGAGCTGGCGGGGCTGTTCGGGGACGGGGAGGCCGGGGACGCCGAGCGCGCGCAGTGGCTGGGGCAGGCGCGGCGGATGGTGGAGCGGTACTTCGCGCTGGAGGATCCGCGCCGGCTGGAGCCTGCGGAGCGTGAGCTGTTCGTGGAGACGGTGCTGGAGTCGGGGCTGAAGCTGCGGGGGTACATCGACCGGGTGGACGTGGCGCCGAGCGGTGACGTGCGGATCGTGGACTACAAGACGGGGACGGCGCCGCGGGCGGATTTCGAGGCGCGGGCGCTGTTTCAGATGAAGTTCTACGCGCTGGTGCTGTGGCGGTCGCGGGGGCGGGTGCCGCGGTTGCTGCAGTTGATGTACCTCGGCAATGGCGAGATCCTGCGGTACGAGCCGGACGAGGCGGATCTGCGGGCGACGCAGCGGAAGGTGGAGGCGCTGTGGGCGGCGATCCGGCGGGCGATGGACAGCGGCGAGTGGCGGCCGCGGGCGGGCCGGTTGTGCGACTGGTGCGATCACAAGGAGCGGTGCCCGGAGTTCGGGGGCACTCCCCCGCCGCTGCCGGAGGTGCCGGTGCGGCGCCCGTCGCCGGCCGATCTGGAGGTCTCCGAGGTCGCGGTGCGCGAGCACGGGGATCTGTAGGGCGGCGGGGCGGCGCGGCGGTCTGAGGGGACTCGCGGGGGCCGCCCGGGCGTCGTCCGTCGCCGGGGGGGTGCGGCCGCGGATTCCGCGTGCTGCCGGGCGCTGCGGGCGGCGGAGGCGCCGTCCGCTGGGGCGGTGCGGGCTCATCCTTGGGGATGACGGCGGATCCGCGTTCAGGAGGGGCCGGGACCTGCCGCGACCTCCTAGGGTGAGTGTCGTGTCACCCCGCATCCGTGGTCTTCATGCCGCCCGTGCCTGGCTGCAGGCGCGTCCGATGGCGGCCGACGCCGTGCTGGCGGTCGGGCTGCTGCTGCTGGGGCTGCCGCAGCTGTGGCTGGAGGAGCTTCCGCGGGGCGAGGAGTTCGCGGGGTTCCGGTCGCCGGACGGGTGGAACGCGCTGCTGGTCGTCGTGGTGGCGCTGGCGCTGGTGTGGCGGCGCCGGCATCCGCTGCCGGTGCTGCTGTTCATCATCGCCGGTGAGCTGGCGATGGCGGTGATGCAGTATCCGCCGAGCGTGCCGGACGTGGTGGCGTTCCTGATCGCGGTGTACAGCGTGGCGGCGCACCGGGGGCTGGCGCAGAGCGCGCTGGGCGGGCTGGTCGGGTTCGTGTACTTCCTGGTGTATCTGCTGGTGCTGCCGGTGTCGGCGGAGCCGGTGGTGATCATCACTGATTCCGCGCTGGTGATCGGCGTGTGGATGCTGGGGCGGAGCCTGCGGCTGCGGCGGGCGTACTTTACGGAGCTGGAGGACCGGGCGGCGCGGCTGGAGCGGGCGCGGGGCACCGACGCGCGGGCGGCGCGGATCGAGGAGCGGTCGCGGATCGCGCGGGAGCTGCACGACGTGGTGGCGCACCATGTGAGCGTGATGACGGTGCAGGCGGGCGCGGCGCGGCGGATCATCGACCGGGATCCGGGGAGCGCCCGGGAGGCGATGTCGACGATCGAGGAGGTCGGGCGGACGGCGCTGAGCGAGATGCGGCGGATCGTGGGGGTGCTGCGCACGGACCGGGACGCCGAGCAGGCGGGCCGGGAGCTGGCGCCGCAGCCGGGTCTGGGGGATCTCGGGGAGCTGCTGGACCATGTGCGGGAGACGGGCCTGTCGGTGCAGCTGTGGATCGAGGGTGAGGCGCGGCCGCCGTCGCCGGGGGTGGACGTGGCGGCGTTCCGGCTGATCCAGGAGGCGCTGACGAACACGTTGAAGCACGCGGGTCCGCAGGCGCGGGCGTGGGTGCGGCTGTACTACGGGGACGCGGACCTGACGGTGGAGGTCGAGGACGACGGGCGCGGCACGGCGACGATCATGGCGGGCAACGGGGACAATCCGGGGCACGGTCTGGTCGGCATGTACGAGCGGGTGGCGCTGTACGGTGGCGAGTTGAGGATCGGGCCGCGGGTCGGCGGCGGGTTCGGTGTGCGGGCCCGTTTCCCCCTGGAGGCGTGAGTCCCGCTTGGGCGTGTGCTCCCGGCCGTCGGTTGCCGGTGGGCGGGAGGGTAGGCAGGAGCGTCGTGAGGCGAGGAGCGGGAACGATGGAGCGACGGGGCCGGTACTGCGCCGGGGTGACGCGATGACGGCGGTGCGGGTGCTGCTCGTCGACGACCAGCCGCTGCTGCGGACGGGGTTCCGGCTGATCCTGGAGGCGGAGGCCGATATCGCGGTGGTCGGTGAGGCCGGGGACGGCGCGGCGGCGGTGGAGCTGACGCGGTCGCTGCTGCCGGACGTGGTGCTGATGGACATCCGGATGCCGGGCGTGGACGGGATCGAGGCGACCCGGCGGATCATCCGGGAGGGCGCGGCGTCGCATGATCCGAAGGTGCTGATCCTGACGACGTTCGATCTGGACGAGTACGTGATCGAGGCGGTGCGGGCGGGGGCGTCGGGGTTCCTGCTGAAGGACTCGCCGCCGGAGGACCTGGTGCAGGCGATCCGGATCGTGGCGGCGGGCGACGCGATCGTGGCGCCGTCGGTGACGCGGCGGCTGCTGGACAAGTTCGCGACGCGGCTGCCGGCGGTGCGGGACCAGTCGCCGCCGCCGGGGCTGGACACGCTGACCGAGCGGGAGCGGGAGGTGCTGTCGCATGTGGCGCGGGGGCAGTCGAACGCGGAGATCGCCGCGGAGCTGGTGGTGAGCGAGACGACCGTGAAGACGCATGTGGGGAACGTCCTGGCGAAGCTGGGGCTGCGGGACCGGGTGCAGGCGGTCGTGTACGCGTACGAGACGGGTCTGAGCAGGCCGGGGCAGAGCTGACCGGCGCTCCCCCGCGTGGCCGGTCGGGGCGGTGTTCCCGGGCCGGTGTCAGGGTCGGTCCCTGAGTCGACCCTGACGCCCGCCCCCGCGGGGACTACTCCCGGAGGACGACGGGTGGAGGGTGCCTCCTGCCGTGGGTGGACCGGCAAGTCCGTTCCTGGGGTGCATCCTTCGGGTTCGCGGGGCTTCTAGGGTTCTGGGTGTCGGATCGCCGGGGGCTCGTGCGCGGTCCGGTCCCATCCAGTCCACTCACACCAGTCCACTCACATCCGGGAGTCTCCAGTGACGAACACCGCCCCTTCGACCGCCGGCGCGGAGTCCGCGCCCGGGGCGGGCGACTTCGCCGCACGGACCCAGCAGATCGCGAAGGTGTACGGGCGCGGCGACGCCCAGGTCGTCGCGCTCGACGGGGTCACGGTCGGCATTCCCCGCGGCCGGTTCACCGCGATCATGGGCCCGTCGGGGTCGGGGAAGTCCACGCTGATGCACTGCATGGCGGGGCTGGACTCGGTCGACTCCGGGCAGGTGTTCATCGGCGGCACCGAGCTGACGGCGCTGAAGGACAAGCAGTTGACGCGGCTGCGCCGCGACAAGATCGGTTTCATCTTCCAGGCGTTCAACCTGGTGCCGACGCTGACGGCGCTGGAGAACATCACGCTGCCGATGGACATCGCCGGCCGCAGGGCCGACCGGGAGTGGCTGGACCTGGTCATCGACACGGTGGGGCTGCGGCCGCGGCTGAAGCACCGCCCGGCGGAGCTGTCGGGCGGGCAGCAGCAGCGGGTGGCGTGCGCCCGCGCGCTGGCGTCCCGCCCGGAGATCATCTTCGCGGACGAGCCGACGGGGAACCTGGACTCGCGGTCGGGCGCCGAGGTGCTCGGCTTCCTGCGCGACTCGGTGCGCCGGATGGGCCAGACGATCGTGATGGTGACGCACGACCCGTCGGCGGCGGCGTACGCCGACCAGGTGCTGTTCCTGTCGGACGGGCAGATCGTCGACACGATGGCCGAGCCGACGGCGGAGCGGGTGCTGGAGCGGATGAAGGGCTTCGACGGCGCGGCGCCGGCGGCGGGCGCGGAGGTCTCGGCGCGATGATGGGGAAGGTCACGCTCCGCAATCTCGCGGCGCACAAGATCAGATTGGTGCTGACGGCGGTCGCGGTGATCCTCGGCGTGGCGTTCGTCGCGGGCACGCTGATCTTCACCGACAGCATGAACAAGCAGTTCGACGACCTGTTCAGCCGGATCGGCACGAACGTGGCCGTGGACGTGCGGGCCAAGAAGGTCGTCGGCGGCGACACCGACGGCTACGCGGCGCAGCCGGTCCCGGCGAGCGTCCTGAAGGCCGTCGGGGGCGTCGAGGGCGTCAAGGATCCCAAGGGCAACGTCAACGGGTACGCGGCCGTCGTCGGCAAGGACGGCGAGCTCGTCGGGACGGCGCAGAACGGGCCGCCGCAGCTCGGCGTGAACTGGACGGGCGGCGACGGGACCTACGAGCTGGCGTCGGGCCGCGCCCCGCGGGGGCCGGGCGAGGTCGTGATCGACGCGGCGACCGCGAAGAAGGGCGAGCTCGCGCTCGGGGACGTCACGCAGGTCCTCACCGCGGGCCCGCCCGCGCGGATGACGGTCGTCGGGCTGATCGACACCGGGAACCTGATGGGCGCGACCGTCACCGGGTTCGACACGCCGACGGCGCAGAAGCTGATGCTGAAGCCCGGGTACTTCTCCGACATCGAGATGGGCTCGTCGGGCCCGTCGCAGGAGGAGCTGCGGGACCGGGTCGCGAAGGTGCTGCCGCAGGGCATGGAGGCCGTCACCGGCGAGGAGCTCCGCGAGGAGTCCAAGAGCGACATCGCGCAGATGATGGGGTTCTTCCGGACGTTCCTGCTGGTGTTCGCGCTGATTTCGATCTTCGTCGGGGCGTTCATCATCTTCAACACGTTCTCGATGCTGGTCGCGCAGCGCACCCGTGAGCTGGCGCTGCTGCGCGCGGTCGGCGCGGCGCGCGGGCAGGTGACGCGGGCGGTGATCGGCGAGGCCGTCGCGGTCGGCGTGGTCGGGTCGACGCTGGGCCTGGCGGCCGGGGCGGGGCTGGCGTCGCTGCTGCAGACGCAGATGGGCGACGCCGGGCAGGGCGGCCTGACGTTCACCGCGACGCCGGTGATCTGGTCGTACGCGGTCGGGATCGTGGTGACGGTGGTGTCGGCGTACTTCCCGGCGCGGCGCGCCGCGAAGGTCCCGCCGGTGGCGGCGATGCGCGACGACGTGGCGCTGCCGCAGCGGTCGCTGCGGATCCGGGTGGCGCTCGGGTCGCTGCTGACCCTGGCCGGCGCGGGCCTGATCGGGGTGGGGCTGGCCGGCGACGGCGGCAACCCGGTCGTGCCGGTCGGCGCGGGCGCGTTCGCGGTGTTCATCGGCGTCGCGATGCTCGCGCCGGTGATCAGCGTGCCGGTGCTGAAGGTGCTCGGCGCGCCGTTCGCGCGGCTGATGGGCTCCCCCGGGCGGCTGGCGCGGCAGAACGCGCTGCGCAACCCGCGCCGCACCGCGGCGACGGCCGCGGCGCTGATGATCGGGCTGGCGCTGATCACCACGGTGAACGTGCTCGGCGCGACGATGCGGGCCTCGATCGACGAGCAGGTGGACGCGCAGTTCGGCGCGGACTACCTGGTGCAGTCGCAGGGCCCCGGCGGGGTGAACGCCGAGGCGCGGCGCAAGATCGAGCAGACGCCCGGGGTGGTGGCGGTGTCGCCGACCTACGACGCCCGCGCCGAGATCAAGGGCAAGGACGTGTACTACCTGGCCGGCGACCTGCCGGCGCTGGCGAAGGCGGCGCGGCTGAAGATGGTGTCGGGCACCGCGTCCGGCGGGCCGGCGTCGATCATGGTGGACGAGGGCACCGCGCAGGACCAGGGCTGGAAGGTCGGGACGGCGGTGCCGATGCGGTTCACCGACGGCGAGACCGAGCGGCTGACGGTGGCGGGCGTGTACGCCAAGAGCGACCTGATCGGGCCGCGGCTGGTGTCCGAGCAGGCGCATCTGCGGCACACGGTGCGGCCCACGGTGTCGATCATGGTGGTGGACGCGGCGCGGGCGGACGCGGCGACGAAGTCGGCGCTGGACCAAGCGGTGCGGGCGTACCCGAACCTGGAGGTCGCCGACCAGGCGAAGCTGAAGGACGACGCCCGCAAGCAGATCGACGGGTTCGTGACGTTCCTGACGATCCTGCTGGTCATGTCGGTGATCATCGCGGCGGTGGGGGTGGTGAACACCCTGGCGCTGTCGGTGATCGAGCGGACCCGGGAGATCGGGCTGCTGCGCGCGATCGGGATCTCCCGGCGGCAGCTGCGCCGCATGATCCGGCTGGAGTCCATCATGATCGCGGTGTTCGGCGCGGTGCTCGGCATGGGCATCGGGGTGGCGTTCGGCGCGGCGCTGCAGAACGCGCTGGCCGACCAGGGCCTCGGGGTCCTCGCCGTCCCGTTCGGGACGCTGGGGGTGTACCTGGTGGTCGCGGCGCTGATCGGTGTGCTGGCGGCGCTGTGGCCGGCGTGGCGGGCGGGGCGCATGGACGTCCTGAAGGCCATCTCCACCGAGTAGCCGGCGGCGGGCCGCCGGGACCGGCGGCCCGCACGAGCCGAAAGGACCCGGTCCCTCCGCGTGGAGGGGCCGGGTCCTTGTCGTTGCGGGCCGCACCGGCCGCCGGATGCCCGGCGGCCGGTGCGGGCCGGCTACTCGGCCTCGGGCTCGGTGCCGGCCGGGGCGGCGTCGGCGGTGCCGGCGCCGGGCGCCACCGCGGCCTTGGCGACCGCGTCGGTCGCGCTGACCGTGGTGTTCTCCGGGAAGTGGCAGGCGGCCTGGTGGCCGGGGCTGAGCTCGACCAGCGGCGGCTCGACCTGCTTGCAGATGTCCTGCGCCTTCCAGCACCGGGTGTGGAACCGGCACGCGGGCGGCGGGTCGAGCGGGCTCGGCACGTCGCCCTGCAGCCGGATCCGCTCCCGGCCGCTGCGCTCGCTCGGGTCGGGGATGGGGACCGCCGACAGCAGCGCGTTGGTGTAGGGGTGCATGGGCCGCTGGTACAGGTCCGCGCGGTCCGCCACCTCGACGATCTTGCCGAGGTACATGACGGCGACGCGGTCGGAGATGTGCCGGACGACCGACAGGTCGTGCGCGATCACCACGTAGGTGAGGTCGAGTTCGTCCTGCAGGTCCTCCAGCAGGTTGACGACCTGCGCCTGCACCGACACGTCCAGCGCCGACACCGGCTCGTCCGCGACGATCAGCTTCGGCTTGAGGGCGAGGGTCCGGGCGATCCCGATGCGCTGCCGCTGCCCGCCGGAGAACTCGTGCGGGTACCGGTTGTAGTGCTCGGGGTTGAGGCCGACGAGTTCCAGGATCTCCTGGACGGCCTTCTTGACGCCCTGCTTGGCCTCGATGTTCTGCAGCCGGAACGGGGCCCCGACGATCGCGCCGACGGTCTTGCGGGGGTTCAGCGACGAGTACGGGTCCTGGAAGATCATCTGGAGGTCGCGGCGGAGCGGCCGGAGCCGGCCCTGCGACATCTTGGTGATGTCCTGCCCCTCGAACCTGATCGTCCCGAAGCTCGGGTCCAGCAGCCGCATGATCATGCGGCCGGTGGTGGACTTGCCGCAGCCGGACTCCCCCACCAGCCCGAGGGTCTCGCCCTTGCGGACCGAGAACGACACGCCGTCGACGGCCTTGACCGCCGCGACCTGCCGGCGCAGCAGCCCCGCGGTGACGGGGAAGTGCTTGCCGAGGTTGTCCACCTCCAGCAGCGGCTCGCCCTCCGCGGGGCGCGCCGCCGCGGGCTCGGCGGCCGCGGCCGGGGTCGCGGCGGCCGGGGTCTCGCCGACCGGGGTCTTCGATGTGCTCACAGTCTCGTTCCCACCCGTGCTCGTCACAGCTTCGGCCGGATCTCGTCGTTCCAGATCTCGCGCTTCTTCTCCAGCGGGAGGTGGCACGCCGCCTTGTGGCCGGGCTCGACCTCGACCAGTTCGGGCCGCTCGGTCGTGCTCTTGTCGCCGTTGAGGTCCTTGTAGGGGCAGCGCGGATGGAACGCGCACCCGGACGGGACGTTGATCAGGCTCGGCGGCGACCCCTTGATCGGCATGAGCCGCTCGCTGCGCTCGCGGTCCAGCCGCGGCATCGAGCCGAGCAGCCCCCACGTGTAGGGGTGCAGCGGCCGGTGGAAGGCGTCGTCGACGGAGGCGTACTCCACGGCGCGGCCGGCGTACATCACCAGGATGTCGTCCGACAGCTCGGCGACCACCCCGAGATCGTGGGTGATCATGATGACGGCGGAGTTGAACTCCTGCTGCAGGTCGCGGATCAGGTCCAGGATCTGCGCCTGGACGGTCACGTCCAGCGCCGTCGTCGGCTCGTCGGCGATCAGCAGCTCGGGGTCGCACGACAGCGCCATCGCGATCATCGCGCGCTGCCGCATGCCGCCGGAGAACTGGTGCGGGTAGTCGTCGACCCGCTTGTCCGGCTTGGGGATGCCGACGCGGCCGAGCATGTCGATGGCGTGCTTGCGCGCCACCTGCTTGGACACGTCGTTGTGGACCCGGTACGCCTCGATGATCTGCGCGCCGACGGTGTAGAAGGGGTGCATCGCCGACAGCGGATCCTGGAAGATCATCGCCATGTCGCGGCCGCGCAGGCGGCGCACCTCGGTCTGCGAGGAGCCGACGAGCTCCTTGCCGTTCAGCCAGATCTCCCCGGACACGTCGGCGTTGCGCTTGTTGTGCAGGCCGAGGATGCCGAGGCTGGTCACGCTCTTGCCCGAGCCGGACTCGCCGACGATGCCGAGGGTGCGGCCGCGCTCCAGCTGGAACGACAGGCCGTCCACCGACTTCACCAGGCCGTCGTCGGTCGGGAAGTGGATCTGCAGGTCGCGGACGTCGAGGAACGCGGTGGGAGCCTCGCCGGTGCCCGCGGTGTCCGCGGCGGGCGCGGTGCCGGTCATCAGCTCAGCCTCACTCTCGGGTCGACGACGGCGTACAGCAGGTCGACGATCAGGTTGATCACCACGATCGAGGTCGCGGTGATCAGCGTGATGCCGAGCACCATGGGCAGGTCTCCGCCGTTGATCGAGGTGATCGCGAGCTGGCCCAGCCCGGGGATGCCGAAGGTGTTCTCGGTCAGCACGGCGCCGCCGAGCAGCAGGCCGAGGTCCAGGCCGAAGATCGTGAGGATCGGCGTCAGCGAGGCGCGCAGGGCGTGCTTGGTGACGACGGTCTTCTCCGGCAGCCCCTTGGCGCGGGCGGTGCGGATGTAGTCCTCGTTCATCGTCTCCAGCATGCCCGCTCTGGTGAGCCGCGCGTACATCGCCGCGTAAAGGAACGCGAGCGTCACCCATGGCAGCACCAGCGACTGGAACCAGGTCACCGGGTTCGTGGTGATCGGCAGGTAGCTGCCGCCGCCCGGGAAGATCTTGAAGGTGTAGGAGAACAGCGCGAGGGAGACCAGGCCGGTGAAGTAGATGGGCAGCGACACGCCGCTCAGCGCGATGATCATCGCGGTCCGGTCCCACAGCGAGCCTCTGCGCAGCGCCGACACCACGCCCGTGGTGATGCCGCCGACGAGCCAGACGACCGCCGCGCCGAACGCCAGGGACGCCGTCGCGGGCGCCCGGTCGAGCAGCGTCTCCAAGACCGGCTGGCTGCTGCGGTAGGAGTAGCCGAGGCAGGGCGCCGGGCAGTGGTCGGTCACCGGGCCGGCCTTGTAGTCCTTGCCGACGACGATGGCCTTCAGGTACTCGCCGTACTGCACCACGACCGGCTTGTCGAGGCCGAGCCGCTCCTTGGTGTCCTGGATCGCCTCGGCCGTCGGGGCCTTGCCGACGTACCCGGCCGCGATCTGGTCGGTGGTCTGACCGGCCAGCTTGGGCAGCCAGAAGAAGATGCCGAAGGTCACCAGGCTGACCAGCAGCAACATGAGCACGGCACCGATGAGGCGCCGGATGAGGTATGGGAACACACTGCGCGGCCCCGCCCGCCGGCCGAGGCCGGGCCTGTAGGCCCGGTCACGGCCGGCGGACTTTCGCCTTCACCTGCCTTCAGATGGACTCACGGACGAGCGGAGTGTTACTCCACGCCCATGTTGAGGTAGTCGTACATGCCGCCGTAGGCGTAGGTGATGCCGGCGTTGGTGACGCGCTTCGGCCGGTACATCAGCGCCTTGGCGTAGACCAGCGGCACCTCGGTGGCGGTCCCCATGATCAGCTTGTCGACCTCGCCGTACGCCTTCATCCGGGCGGCCTTGTCCGGGTTGGCGATGGCGGCGTCGAGGCCCTCGTTGACCTTGGGGTCGTCCAGCTCGGCCAGGTTGTTGCCCCCGGACGGCTTGATGGCGTCGCCGTGGGCGATCTGGGCGAGGAAGCCGTAGCCGGTCGGCCAGTCCGCCGCCCACGCCATGATCATCATGCCGACGCCGTGCTCGTGGACGTACTTCGGCACGCCGACGTACTTGCTGAAGTAGTCACCGGCCGGGAACTGCACCAGGTCGACCTTGATGCCGACCTTGGCCAGGCTCTGCTGGATCGCCTGGGCCATGGCGACTTCCTTCGGCCGGTCGGACCGGGCCGAGATCTTGGTGCTGAAGCCGTTGGGCTGGCCGCAGGCCTTCAGCTCCTCCTTGGCCTTGTTCATCGTGGCCTCGTCGAGGCCGTTGCCGCCCGCGGCCTGCTTCTGCGGGTACAGGTCGAACTTGGTGTAGCCGTCGACCGAGGGGGGCAGCACCGTGGTGGCGATGTCGCCGCCGGCCAGCGGGCCTCCGTAGGCCGTCTGCGCGGCGACCTTGTCGGTCGCGTACTGCACGGCGATCCGGCAGTGGACGTTGTTGAGCGGCTTCACGTGCACGTTCAGCGACATGAACCGCAGGAAGCCCTGGACGGGGTTGTCCACGTACGGCTTCTGCGCGTCGGTCAGCACCTTCGGCTGCGTGCCCGA
The DNA here is from genome assembly GCF_013364275.1 of Actinomadura sp. NAK00032. NCBI lineage: Bacteria > Bacillati > Actinomycetota > Actinomycetes > Streptosporangiales > Thermomonosporaceae > Actinomadura > Actinomadura sp. NAK00032. The sequence continues at coordinate 4,884,845 of NZ_CP054932.1, forward strand.
CTGGACGCCGACACCGGCCATGTCCATGTCCAGCGAGCCGGCGAGCAGGCGCTGGTCGATGTCGTCGGCGTTCTGCTTGAGCTGGATCTCGATCTTGTCAGGCAGGGCCTTGCGGATCGGGTCCGTGCTCTGGTTCCAGTGCGGGTTGCGCGACAGCGTCATGGACTTGCCGCGCGTGTAGTTGTCGACCTTGTACGGGCCGGACGAGACGATCGAGGTCTCGTACTTCAGGCCGGTGTCCTTGGCCTTCGGCACGGGCATCGTCTGCGACATGGCGACCAGGTAGTCGAACTCGGCGAACGGCTCCTTCAGGTGGAACACGATCGTCTGGTCGTCGGGGGTCTCGATCGACTTCAGGCCCTCGTCGGACTTGTCCTCGTAGGGGCCCTTGTAGGCGGGCTTGTTGTCGACGAGGTACTGCTTGAAGTACTTCGGCCCGGACTGCAGCTCGCTGCTGAAGTTGCTGCGCTCGACCGCGTACTTCACGTCCTTGGAGGTGACCGTGGTGCCGTCGTCGAACTTGACGCCGGTCCGCAGCTTGTACGTCCAGGTCTTGCCGCCGTCGCTGGAGGTGCCCAGGTCCGTGGCGAGGTCGGGGATGACCTCCAGGCTCTCCTTGCCGGCGGCGGGCTTGAACGTCGTCAGGCCCCGCCCGTACTGGCGGGCGATGTTCTGGGAGTAGGCGTAGTAGGTGTTGCCCGGGTCCGGCGAGTCGAAGTCGTCGGACTCGGCGAGCTTGAGGGTGCCGCCCTTCTTGTCCGACTTGTTGACGACCTCGTTCACGCCGGCGTTGTATCCCGGGCCGCTGCCCGAGCCGCTGCCCGAGTCGCCGCCGCCGCAGGCGGCGAGCCCCGCGGCCGCGACCACCCCGGCCGCGAAGACCGCGATTGGTCTCATCTTGTTCATGTGCAGGCGCACCCCTTCAAATAGACGGGTCCGATGGACCCGAGTCACTTGGACCGAGGGTCGAGAGCGTCCCGCAGCCCGTCACCGAAGAGGTTGAAGGCGAGGACGGTGATGAAGATCGCCATACCGGGGATGATCATGTACATCGGGTCCGAGGAGTAGATCGGCACGGCGAGCGTGAGCATCCCGCCCCACGACGGCGTGGGCGGGATGACGCCGACGCCGAGGAACGACAGCGCCGCCTCGAACAGGATGTTGGTCGGGATCAGCAGGGTCGAGTAGACCAGGATCGGCGCGACCAGGTTCGGCAGGACTTCCTTGAAGAGCACGTAGGAGTTGCGGGCGCCCATGCTGCGCGCGGCGTCGACGAACTCGCGCTCGCGCAGCGACAGGGTCTGGCCGCGGATGATGCGGCCGATGTAGGGCCAGTTGAAGAACCCGATGACCACGATCAGGACCGAGACGCGCAGCCCGTTGCCCGACAGCCCGAAGGCCCCGTCGGACATGACGCCGACCAGCGCGATCGCGAACAGCAGCAGCGGGAAGGCCAGGAAGGCGTCCATGGCGCGGCTGATGACGTAGTCGACCCAGCCGCCGAAGTAGCCGGCCATGATGCCCATCACGGTCCCGATGAGCACCGACAGCAGCGTCGCGAGGAACGACACCAGCAGCGAGATCCGGGCGCCGTGGACGATGCGGGCCAGCAGGTCGCGGCCGCTGCCCGGCTCGACGCCGAACCAGTGCTCGCTGCTGATGCCCGAGTGCCAGAACCCGCTCTTCGGCCGGTTGTAGGTCGGGTCGATCAGGTTCTGGTGGTAGGCCAGCGGGTCCTGCACGAAGTACGGACCGAAGATCGCCAGCAGGATGAGCAGGATGACCACCACGGCGCCGGTCAGCGCGACCTTGTCGCGCTTGAGCCTCATCCAGGCGATCTGACCGAGGGAGCGTCCCTGGATCTTCTTGCTGTCGACACCGACGAGGACCGATTCCGGCTGCGCCTCGGTGTCGGACCCGGTCACCTCAATGGGTGCGGCCACGCTCCATACCTCCTACCGTTCGGCCACTGGTTCGGCCATGCCGCCGGCGTCCGGCCGGCGGCCGCGGAGATCATCCGCTGCCTCCGTGCCCGTTACGCCGCGTTTGCTGAAGGGAAACGTAGTCCTTCGGGCACGACTGTCCATCCGTGAAGCGGGCTTCGCCAGTACCCGTATCTGACTTGTGATCTCGTCGTCATCTGGGGCACACGCGTCCGCACAGCTGGTCGGACAAATCGCCCGAATAGTACGTTCAACTCCACCCGGACAGGCAACTCAACGGCGGTCTAGACCGCCAAGCTTTACCGTACCGAGTCCGATCTGAGACCGATTCTCCGCAGGTCAGCCCACTGGAGCAACACGCGGCACAGGAAACCGGCGGGCCGGGGCGCCTCCGCGGCACGTGAGCACCGCACGGAGGCGCCCCGGCCCGCCGGTCCGCCGGGCGCGTCGCGCGCGCCCGGCCGCTCCGGGCCGGCCGGGCCGGGTCAGGAGATGCCGCGGTCGCGCAGGATGCGCTCGATCTCGGCCATCTCCGGGTCGCCGCCGCCCCGCGCGGGCCCCTCCACCGCGCCCTTGGACTTGGCGCGCCCGGCGGCCTTGCGCCCGCCGTCCCCGGCGGCCCGGCCCGCGCCCGCGTCCGAGCCCGCGTCCTCGCCGCCCGCGCGGCGGCTCAGCATCGCCCCCGACGTCAGGTAGAGCAGGACGGCCAGGCCCGCCACCCCGACGCCCGCCCACTTCACCGGGCTGAACGCCAGGTCGACGAAGAACTCCGTCACCCCCGTCATCGCCGCCGCCAGCGGCACCAGGGACAGCGCCGCGCCGCGCAGGCCGGTGCCCGCGCCGCGGCGGCGGTAGGCGCCCCAGCTGATCACCAGACCGACCAGGGTCACCCCGAGGCTGATCGCGAAAATGGCTGCGTCGCTCATGCCGGCCCCTCATTCCGAACGGTGGTCCTCCCTCCCATCGTCACACGCGGGACGGCGGAACCGCTCCTCCCGGCGGACGGTTCCCGGCCCGGCCGGCCTCCTCCTGCGGCGGGAGCGCGCTCCTGCGGACCGCTCCCCCGGAGCCAGTCCTCCGGTACCAGCCGGGCGGTATCAGCCTCGGCGCCGGCCGGGCGGCGCCGGCCGGGCGGTGTCAGCCGGGCGGTGTCAGCCGGGCGGTGTCAGCCGGGCGGTGTCAGCCGGGCGGTGTCAGCCGGGCGGTGTCAGCCGGGCGGTGTCAGCCGGGCGGTGTCAGCCGGGCGAGGGCGCGCCGGCCGCCAGGGCGCGCAGCAGGTCCACGTCGACCTCGCGCAGCGAGGCGACCACGGTGCGGCCCGGCGCGGGCGGGATCGGCAGGACGCCCGGGACGGCGACCGTCGCGCAGCCCGCCGCCTCCCCCGCCGCGACCCCGTTCGGGGAGTCCTCCAGGACGACGCAGCGGGCCGGGTCGGCGCCCAGCCGCGCGGCGGCCGTCAGGTACGGCTCGGGGTCGGGCTTGGTGCGGGAGACCTCGTCGCCGGCGACGCTCAGCGCGAAGTGCTCGCGGCCGATCGCGTCCAGCACCGGCTCGATCAGCCGGCGGTGGCTGGAGGACACCAGCGCCGCCGGGACGCCCGCCGCGCGGACCGCGGCGAGCAGCTCCTTGGCGCCGGGCATCATCGGGACGCAGGCGGTGAGGCGCTCGGTCATGCCGTCCAGCATCCGCCGGGCGATCTCCGCCGGGTCGGCGGAGGCGCCGGTCAGCTCCAGCATGTAGTCGACGGCGATCGCGATGGAGCCGCCGACGAGCCGCTCCTGGTGGGCGGGGGTCCACTCGCCGCCGAGCCAGGCCATGACCTCCGTCTCGACCTCCAGCCAGACGTGCTCGGAGTCGATGAGGAGGCCGTCCATGTCGAACATCACGGCCTGCAGGCCGCCGCGGGTACCGGCGCTCATGCGCGCCGTCCCGGATGCGGGGGACGCGCTGTGGGGGTGCTCATGTATCCCCACCATAACCGCGTGATCGCGGGTGCCCGCCGGCCCCCTCACCGGCCGCTTTTGGACGAGGTGTGCAAAGAGACGGTGACGGATGGGTCACCGGCCCGATACCGTGCCTGCAGTGACTACCAACGGGTAAGGAACGGCATGAGCGCGTACCGCATCATCCTCGTCGGCACCGACGGCTCGGACTCCTCGTTCCGCGCGGTGGACCGCGCCGCGCAGCTGGCCGCCGCCACCGGCGCCACCCTCCTGCTGGCCTCCGCCTACAGCCCCATGCCCGAGCGCGAGCGCGCCAGCGCCGCCGACCGGCTCGGGGACCTGGCGTACAAGGTGCAGGGCTCGACGCCCGCCGACGACGCGCTGCGGGCGGCGCGCGAGCGCGCGGTCGCGGCGGGCGCGCTCGACATCGACCAGGTGGCGGTGGAGGGCGACGCCGTCGACGTGATCTCCCGGGTCGCCAAGGAGCGCGGCGCCGAGCTGGTCGTGATCGGCAACCGGGGGCTGAACAGCCTGGCGGGCCGGATCCTCGGGTCGGTCCCGGCGAACCTGTCGCACCGGGCGCCCTGCGACGTGCTGATCGTGCACACCACCGACGGCAAGTGACCCCCGCGCCGGCCCCCGTCCCGCACCCCGCCTCCGCCGCGTCCCGCCGCCGCCGCGTCCCGCCCCGGAGTTCCGCCGCGGGCGTACAGGGCGGGGGTCTGGCCCTTCGGGGGTGGGGTAGGTCACTGTCAGGACGTAGGCTGACAGCCACCGATCATGAGCGGGGCCCCCGACCCCGGGAATGACGGCCCCCGTCGGTGACGCTGTACCTGGGCGTCGGAAGGAGGCAGCGCGTGGTCGAGCTCGAAAGCGTGCCGGAACTCGTCGATCCGGTGCTCGTGGCCGCCTTTGAGGGGTGGAACGACGCCGGGGAGGCCGCCAGCGGGGTGATCGCGCATCTGGAGTCGACCTGGGAAGCGGTGCCCATCGCCGAGCTCGATCCCGACGACTACTACGACTTCCAGGTCACCCGCCCGATCGTGGAGATGTCCGACGGGGAGACCCGCGGCATCACCTGGCCGACGACCCGGGTGTCGTGGGCGCGGCTGCCGAACGGCAAGGACGTCGTCCTGCTGCACGGGATCGAGCCGAACATGCGGTGGCGGTCGTTCTGCCGCGAGCTGGTCGGGCTGATGCTGGAGCTGGAGATCCGCAACGTCGTGCTGCTGGGCGCGCTGCTGGCCGACGCGCCGCACACCCGCCCGGTCCCGGTGACCGGGGCCGCGTCGGAGGCCGGGCTGGTCAGCACCCTGCACCTGGAGCCCGCCCGCTACGAGGGCCCGACCGGCATCCTCGGCGTGCTGCAGGACGCGTGCGCCAAGGCCGACCTCGACACCGTGTCGCTGTGGGCGGCGGTCCCGCACTACGTCGCGCAGCCGCCGTCGCCGAAGGCGACGCTCGCGCTGCTGCGCCGCGTCGAGGACCTCCTGGACGTCACCGTCCCGCTCGGCGAGCTGCCCGAGGAGGCGCGCGCATGGGAGCACGGCGTCAACGAGCTCGCCGAGGAGGACTCCGAGGTCGCCGAGTACGTCCGGACGCTGGAGGAGCAGAAGGACGCCACCGAGCTGCCGGAGGCGAGCGGCGACGCGATCGCCCGCGAGTTCGAGCGCTACCTGCGCCGCCGCGACCCCGGGCGCGGCCCCGGCTAGCGGCCGCCGGATCGCGGGCGGCGGATCGCGGGCGGCGGATCGCGGGCGGCGGATCGCGGGCGGCGGATCGCGGGCGGCGGATCGCGGGCGGCGGCGGGTTACACTCGGTGGCGTCCCCGCCGTCGGCGATGGCCCGCGCACGCCGCCAAGTGCGCCGATCATGATCTTCTGCTTCTTCCGGGAGGGCGGCGGCGCCCCGCGCCGGTGAGCCGCCGGACCGCCGGCCCGGCGATCCGGGTCCGCGCCCCGCGCGAGCTGCGCCGGCAGCGCCGCCGCCACGCCCACTCCTGCTGGGACCACCTCCTCGCCGCGCCGCTGTGGCCGCTGCACGGCGCCAACCTCGGGACGCTGCTGCGCACCTGCGACGCGGTCGGCGCGTGCCTGGCCGTCCCCCGGTTCTCCTGGGTGCCGGAGGCCCTCGAACGCGGCAACACGCTGCGCCGGCCCGCCTGCGTCCACTGGGTGAACGACCCGCTGCGCTGGCTGGAGCGCCAGCGCGGGGCCGGTTCCCGCGTCGTCGGCGTCGAGCTGGCGGACGAGGCGGTCCGGCTCGCCGACCTGCCCGCCGCCCGCGTCCGGACGGTCGCCGTGCTGGGCCACGAGCAGACCGGCATCCCCGCGGAGGCCGTCGACCTGCTCGACCTCGCCGTGGAGATCCCTATGGTGGGACATGGCAGCAGCTTGAACGTGGCCGTCGCCGGCTCGCTCGTCCTCTATAAGCTGGCGGGCCTGCTGTGACGGGCTGCCATGACCGACCGGACCGGAGGGAGCGCAGGTTTGCCGGAGGCCCAGCCGCTGCGGCCGCACGACCCGGCCCGCCTCGGCCGCTACGAGCTCCTCGGGCGGCTCGGGTCCGGCGCCCAGGGCACGGTGTACCTCGGGGAGGGCGCCGGCGGGGAGCGGGTGGCGGTCAAGCTCCTGCAGGTCCAGTTCGACGACGACGCCACCGCGCGGGCCCGGTTCGTCCGCGAGGCGGAGGTCGCCAAGCAGGTCGCCCGGTTCTGCACCGCCCAGCTCCTGGATGCCGAGGTCGCCGGGGACACCCCGTACCTGGTCAGCGAGTACGTCCCCGGTGAGGCGCTGAACCGCGCCGTCGCGCGGGACGGGCCCCTGTCCGGCGGGGCGCTGGACCGGCTCGCCGTCAGCACCGCCAGCGCGCTGACGGCCATCCACCGCGCGGGCGTCGTGCACCGCGACCTCAAGCCGCACAACGTGCTGCTCGGCCCGGACGGCCCCCGCGTGATCGACTTCGGGCTGTCGCGGGTGCTGGACGCGGCCAGCGCGGTGAGCAGCCGCGCCGTCGGCACCCCCGCCTACATGGCGCCCGAGCAGGTGTCGGGCGGGAGCGTCGGCGCCGCCGCGGACGTGTTCGGCTGGGGCGCGACGATGACGTTCGCCGCGACCGGGCGGCCCCCGTTCGGGGCCGACTCCATCCCCGCCGTCATGTACCGGGTCCTGCACCACGAGCCCGACCTCGGCGGCCTGGACGGGGAGCTCGGCGCGCTGGTCGCGGCGGCGCTGGCGAAGGACCCGGCGCGGCGGCCGACGGCGGCGCAGCTGCTGCTGCGGCTCGTCGGCCACGACGACGCCTTCGACGTCGCCGCCGCCACCGCCGGCGGGAGCACGTCCGGCACCGGGGACAGCGTGGCGGCCGACGCCCTGCCCGCCGTGCCCGCCATGCCCGCCGTGCCCGCGGCGGGGGGCTCGGGCGGCGGCGACACGCTGCCGCCGGCGTCCACCGAACCCGACGGCGGCGGTCCCGGCGGGCGGCGCGGGCGGCGCACACGGAGGCGGCGGCTGGGCTACGGGGCGGTGGCGGGCGCGGCGGCCGCGGTCGTCGCGGCCGCCGCCGGAGCCGGCGGGTACGCGCTGCTGGACCGGCCGGGCGGCGGCGGGCCCGCTGCCGGCACCCCCGGCCAGGGCCCGGTGACCGCGACCGCGCCGACGGCGAGCCGGTCCTCGTCCGGCCCGCCGGAGACCGAGCCGACCCGGCCGCGGCCCGGCACATCGGCGCCCGGCGCGACGCCGACCCGGCCGGGCCCCGGGCAGGGCACGCGGCCGGGGCAGGGCGGGGGCGGCGGCACGCCGCCCACCGGCGACCCGCCGCCCGCGCCCGCGGTGCTCGGGTCCCCCTCCCCCGCCCGGTACTGCGGCGCCCGCGAGCGCGACGCCGAGTTCCGGGTCCGCGACTGGTACTGCGTCCCGCGCGGCGGCGACATCGGCGTCGACACCAAGATCTCGATGACGGCGGTGTGCGCGTCGCAGTACCGGCCGGAGGCCGAGGCGCGCCTGCGCGGCGACGCCTCGGACCCCGGCGACTGGGAGTGCTACGTGCTGCGGTGAGCCGCCCCGGGCGTCACGGGGACGTCACAGCGCGACGCCGAGCAGGGCGTCGGTGATCGCCCCGGCCTGGGCCGGGGCCCGCTCGTCGGTGCCGGCGGCGGCGGCCCAGGCGTCGACGGCGGCCAGCGCGGCGGGCGCGTCCAGGTCGTCGGCGAGGTGGCCGCGCACGGCGGCGGCCAGCGGCGCGGCGGGCGCGCCGGACGGGCGGGCGGCGGCCGCGCGCCACCGGGCGAGGCGGGCGGCGGCCTCCTCCAGCGCGCCGGCGGTCCACTCCCAGTCGGCGCGGTAGTGGCGGGCCAGCAGCGCCAGCCGGATCGCCATCGGGTCGGCGCCCGACTCCCGCAGCTTCGACACGAACACCAGGTTGCCGCGCGACTTCGACATCTTCTCGCCGTCCAGGCCGACCATCCCGGCGTGCACGTAGGCGCGGGCGTGGGGGCGCTCGCCGGTGGCGACCTGGGCGTGCGAGGCGCTCATCTCGTGGTGCGGGAACGCCAGGTCCGAGCCGCCGCCCTCGACGTCGAACGCCATGCCGAGGTACTCCACGGAGATCGCCGAGCACTCCACGTGCCAGCCGGGGCGGCCCTCGCCGAACGGCGACTCCCAGCCGGGCTCGCCGGGGCGGCGCGCCATCCACAGCAGCGCGTCGAGGGGGTCGCGCTTGCCGGGGCGGTCCGGGTCGCCGCCGCGCTCGGCGAACAGCGGCGCCATGGCGGCGCGGTCCAGCCGGCTGACCGCGCCGAAGGACGGGTCGGCGGCGACCGGGAAGTAGACGTCGCCGTCGACCTCGTAGGCGGCGTCGCGGCCGCGCAGCTTCTCGATCATCTCCACCACGAGGGGGATCGCCTCGACCGCGCCGATGTACTGGTCGGGCGGCAGGATCCGCAGCGCGGCCATGTCCTCGCGGAACAGCTCGATCTCCCGGTCGGCGAGGGCGCGCCAGTCCTCGCCGGTCTGCTGGGCACGTTCCAGAAGCGGGTCGTCGACGTCGGTGGCGTTCTGCACGTAGTGGACGCGGTGGCCGAGGTCGCGCCAGACCCGGTTGGCGAGGTCGAAGGCCAGGTAGGTGTTGGCGTGGCCGAGGTGCGTGGCGTCGTAGGGGGTGATGCCGCACACGTACATCCGGGCGGTGCCGCCGGGGGCGGTGGGCCGCGCCGCGCCGGTGCCGGTGTCGTGGAGACTCAGCGGACGGTCGGCGGCGGGCAGGCCCGCGGCGGGCAGGCTGGGGACTTCGGAGGCGGGCCACGATCGCATACCGAAAGCTTATCCATGCGCAGCTCGCACGCTTACTCCGAGATCATGTGATGTGTCCCCCGGTGCCCGGCCCGGTGTCCGGCGCCCCGGCGGCCCGGCCCGTCAGGCGAGGCGGACGCGCGGGTCCAGGACGGCGTAGCCGACGTCCACCACGAGGTTCGCGACGGTCACCGCGAACGTCACCAGCAGCGTCACCCCGATGATCACCGGGGTGTCGCCGGCCGCGATGGACTGGTAGACCAACTGCCCCACGCCCTGCAGCCCGAACACCTTCTCGGTGACGATCGTGGAGCCGATCAGGGCGCCGAGGTCGATGCCGAGCTGGGTGGCGACCGGGGTCAGCGCCGCGCGCAGCGCGTGCCGCCGGAGGACGCGGCCCTCCGGCAGGCCCTTGGCGCGGGCCGTGCGGACGTAGTCCTCGCCGAGCACGTCCAGCATCGCGCCGCGGGTGAGGCGGGTGTAGGCGGCCATCATCAGGAACGCCAGCGCGAACCACGGCAGGACCATCCGGCGCAGGAAGTGCTCCTGCAGCGGCGGGCCGGCCTCGAAGACGTGGACGCCGCCCGCGCCGAGCCCCGCCGTGAACAGGTACAGCAGCGCCAGCGCCATCACGAACGGCGGGGTGGACAGGCCCGCCGCGACGAACACGGTGACGGCCCGGTCCCACGGGCCGCGGGCCCGCGCGGCGCCGGACACGCCGGTGGCGACGCCGCCGGCGAACCACAGCACCGCCGCGCCCGCCACCAGGCACAGCGTCGTCGGGAGCCGCTCGCCGATCAGCGCCGTGACCGGCGTCCCGTTGACGTAGGAGTCGCCGAGGTCGCCGCGCGGCAGCCGCGCGAGGAACTCCCAGTACTGGACGAGCAGGGGCCGGTCCAGGCCGAGGTTGGCGCGGATCTGCGCGAGCGTCGCGGCGGTCGCGCGGGGCCCGCCGATGACGCGGTCCACCGGGACGGGCGAGACGTGCAGCATCACGAACGTCAGCGTGGCCACCAGCCACAGCACGACGGCCGCGTACAGCAGGCGGCGGAGGACGAAGCGGGGCACGGTCGGGTCACCTCCCGGCGGCGGCGTGGTCGCCGCGCGGGCCGAGGGCGTTGCGGACGCCGTCGCCGAGCACCGTGGACGCCAGCGTGGTCGCCAGCAGCAGGCCGCCGGGGACGGCGAGCAGCCACCAGGCGGTGCGGAACACGTCGCCGCCCTCGGCGAGCATCGACCCCCAGCTCGGCATCGGCGGCCGCACCCCGACGCCGAGGAACGACAGCGTCGCCTCCGACACGATCGAGGACGGGATCAGCAGCGAGGTCAGCACGGTGATCTGCGCGGCCAGGTTCGGCAGCACGTCGCCGACCATGATCCGCGCGTTGGAGGCGCCGAGCGCGCGGGCGGCCTCGATGAACTGCCGCTCCTTCAGCGACAGCACCTGGCCGCGGATGGTGCGGCCGTAGGCGGCGAACGAGAAGAACGCGATGACCAGGACCGTCATGGCGAGGCTCGCGCTGGGCGAGGAGATCTGGAAGGTGCTCGCCAGCATGATCGCCACGAGCAGGTAGGGCAGCGCGAGGATCATGTCCATCAGCCGGGCCAGCAGCGCGTCCACGGCGCCGCCGGCGAACCCGGCGAGGGTGCCGGCGAGGGTGCCGGCGGCGGAGGCGAGCACCGCCGCGCCGATCCCGGCGGTCAGCGAGATCCGCGCGCCGTAGGCGGCGCGGACCAGGACGTCGCGGCCGAGCTGGTCGGCGCCGAGCGGGAACCGGGCGCCGGGGCCGCGCGGCCGGCCGCCCGCGTCCAGGCCGGTGCCGGGGAACGTCGCGTCGTAGGGGTGGCCGGTCAGGTGCGCCCACAGCGGCGCCAGCGCGGCGAACGCCATGACGGCCAGCAGCACGGCGAGGGCGGCGACGGCGGTGCGGTCGCGGCGGAACCGGTCCCAGGCGAGCCGGGACGGGCCGCGCCCGCGCACCGGGTCGGGCGCGCCGGGGGGCGCGGCGGTGCCGGGCGGCGGCGGCCTGCGGGTGCCGAGGTCGGCGTAACCGGTCATGAGAACGTGACCTGGTTGAGGTCGTAGGCGCGGTACTGGGGCAGGTAGCGGGCGTTCTCGACGCGGGCGGAGCGGAAGATCGGGGTCCGCGGGTTGATCAGCGGCACGACCGGGGCGCTCTCCATGATGCGGCGGTCGGCCTGCGCCCAGTACCCGGAGGCGTCGGCGACGTCGCGGGCGCCGAGCGCCCGGTCGATGAGGCGGTCGACGGCGGGGTCGTGGAAGCCGCCGTAGTCGGTGGAGTTGGGGCCGTAGTGGCGCCCGTCGAACAGCGGGACGATGGTGGCGCGGCCGTTGTTGCCGTACCAGTCGGGCACCCAGCCGGGCGCGGCGATGTCCCATCTCCCGGCGCGGGCGTCGGCGGGGGTGGCGAGGGTCGAGGAGTAGAAGGCGCCGCTGGTGTCGGGGCGGGTTTCGGTGGCGATGCCGCAGGCGGCCAGGTCGTCGGCGATGGACCGGGCGGTCCGCGGGTGGTTGCCGCTGACCCGGTAGGGGAAGCGGAGCGTCAGCCCGCGGGGGTACCCGGCGCGGGCGAGCATCCGCCGGCAGGCGGCGGGGTCGCCGGCGTCGCCGGGCGTCGGGTACAGGTCGAAGCGCTGGTGGCCGACGCTGCGCGGCGGGATGACCTGGTCGAGGACCTCGGCGATGTCGGGGCCGCCGTGGATGCGCACCACCGCGGCCTTGTCGACGGCGTAGCTGATCGCGCGGCGGACCTCGGCCTTGCCGAGGGCGCCCCCGTTGTTCGGGCTGAGGGTGTTGAACACGAGGTAGGGGCTGAGCGCCGAGCCCTCCATGACCGCGAAGCGGCGGTCCCCGCGCAGCCGCGGGATCGCCGCGGACGGGACGGGCTGGTCCCAGGACAGGTCGGCGGCGCCCTTCTCCAGCAGCCGCTGCACCTCCTCGGGGGTGTCGTGCCCGAGGGTGATTGCGATGCGGTCGGGGTGCTGCGCGCGGATCGGGTCGGACGCGGCCCGCCAGGCGCGGTTCCTGTCCAGGACGTACCGCTTCCCGGGCGTGTAGGAGGTGATCTGGTAGGGGCCGTCGGAGACGGTGTGCCGCCGGAACTCGGGGCTGTCGGGGACGTAGCGGTCGTACTCGGCGGGCGCCGCCGCCGCGAACTCCAGGGCGAGCAGGTCGGGGAGGTCGCTCGCGGGCCGCTCGAGCGTCACGACGAGGGTCTTGGCGTCCCTGGCGGCGAGCCCCGCCACGTCGTTGCCGCGCTGGTAGCGGGCCATGGCGGCGGCGCTGCGCGGGTCGACCTCGGCGTACCCGGCGCAGAACTCGGCCATCCCGGCGATGGTCTCGGTGTAGTAGGCCCTGCCGCCGGACGGGACGGCCGGGTTGCAGACCCGCTTGATGCCGCGGACGAAGTCGGCGGCGGTCACCTCCCGCGGCGGGTCGGTGTTCCACCGGACGCCGTCGCGGAGCCGGATCGTGTAGGTGCGGCCGTCGGCGCTGACGCCGCCGTTGCCGGCGGTCGGGACCTCCAGCGCCACGTCCGGGCGCACCTTGACGGCCTCGGCGAAGTCGTTGGACGCCGCGAACCCGAACAGGGTGCGCGCGTACTGGCGGCTGAGCAGCCCGCTCCAGGTGCTGTAGGCGGCGGCGGTGTCGAGGTGGTCGACGTCGGAGGACCCGGCGACCCGCAGCGTCCCGCCCGCGACGCCCCGCTCCTCGCCGCCGCAGCCCGCGGCGACCGCCGGCACCGCCATGAGCGCGAGCACCGCGGCGAGACCGGCCGCGGCCGCCCTCCCCCGCGCCACCCCCGACGAAGATCGCATTAAGTAGCCAATTTAGCACCCAGCGTCACGCGTCCGCAGGCGTTCGCGCCACCCCGCGCGGAGCGCGCCGCGGGCGCTGACCGCATGCCGCGCGGGGCCGGCCGCCGGGCTCTACAGCACCCGCGTCCAGGCTTCGCCGTCGCCGGGGGCGGCGGAGAAGTCGTACCGGACGCCGCCCGCGCCGAGGGCGGTGAGGCTGACCGAGGTGGTGCCCCACACGCGCCCCTCGCCGAGGTCGAGCAGCGGCAGCAGCGCCCGGTGGTCGGCGCGCGGCAGCCCGTCGCCGTTCAGCAGCGGGAGCCAGGCCCCCCAGGCCCGCTCCACGGGCCCGTCCGGGCCGGGCTCGGGGCGCGGCGCGGCGGCCAGCCGGGGCCGGAAGTGGGCGAGCCGCGCCGCCATGTAGGCGTCCTCGGTCTCCCCCTCCAGCTGCCCCTCGCCTTCGAGCCCGCTGTTGACGATCATGTGCAGGCCGGGGCCGAGGCCGCGCTCGGTGAGCGTCTCCCCGTCCCAGCTCCACAGCCGCACCCCGTCCGGTTCGGCGCCGACGAGGTGGAACGGGTCGTAGGCGGCGAGGCCGGGGTCGCCGAGCTTGCCGTCGGCCGCGACCCGCAGCGGCAGCTCCCCGCGCGAGGACCGGGCGGCCTCGGGCGCCATCCGGCCGCGGCCGTTCAGCACCACCGCGACCCGCGGCGCGTCCGGGTCGACCGCCAGCCACGTCCCGCCGGCGCGCAGGTCCCGCCCGCCGACCAGGCGCGGGCGGTCCGGCCAGTGGCGTCCCGGTCCGGTCCACTCCCGCGCGACGAACTCGTCCCGCACCCCCACCACGAGGACGGGCACCGGGGACGACGGCTCGACGCTGATGATCGCCGTACACATGCCCCAATTGGAGCATCCCGCCGGTTTCGCCCGGCGGCCGGGGGGCTAGAGCGGCGGCCAGGGGATGGCGGGCCAGTCCTCGGGCGGGTAGGGGTGGATGCGGTGCTTGAGCATCAGCTCGACGCGGCGGCGGGTGGCGTCGACCTCCTCGGCGGTGAGCAGCTCGCCGAGGCGGGCGCCGAGGGCGCCGCCGCGCAGGCCGGCCTCGACCCGGCCGAGCGCCTCCAGCGCCTCGGGGGTGAGCGGCTTGCCGCGCCACTGCCACAGCACGGTGCGCAGCTTGTACTCGGTGGAGAAGCACACGCCGTGGTCGCAGCCGTAGACGCGGCCGTCGCCCGGCGGCAGCAGGTGCCCGATCTTGCGGTCGGCGTTGTTGACGACGGCGTCGAACACCGCCATGCGGCGGACCGCCTCGTCGTCGGAGCGCGACAGCGCGACCAGGTCGACGTCGGGGTCGGGCTCGACCCACAGCTGCACCATGCCGGGCCCGTAGGGGCCGTCGCGGTGCACGGTCGGGGGGACGGTGCCCCACCCCATGACCTTGGACACCTCGTAGGCGGCGACCTCCCGCTCGGCGAGGGTGCCGTCGGGGAAGTCCCACAGCGGGCGCTCCCCCGCGACGGGCTTGTAGACGCAGTTGGCGGCGGTGCCGCCGTCCTCGATGGAGCAGTACAGGGTGGCGTTGGACGCCTGGACGAGGCGGCCCTCCACGCCGAGGCACCCCGCCGACAGCAGCCGCTCGGCGGCGTCCGCGTCGCGGGGGGAGACCGGGCGCGCGGGCTCGTCCCGGCCGGCGCCCCGGCCCGTGTCGCGGCCCGTGTCGCGGCCGGAGCCGCGGGCGGCGCCCCGGCCTGAGTCGCGGCCGGCGGGCGCCCGGTCGCGGGAGGACTGCGTCATGCGTTCATTCTCCCGGCCGCGGCGTCCATGATCCAGCACGATGAGGGCCCATCTCAGCCCATGTAGCCGTTCTGGCGCGGGCACACGTGCCCCTCGCCGTCCAGCGGCAGGCCGCACAGCGGGCACGGGGGCCGCCCGGCGGCGACGACCTTCAGCGCGCGCTCGGCGAACGCGCGGGCCTGCGCGGCGCTGATCCGCACCCGCAGCACCGCGATCGCCGGGTCGTCGTCGCCGACCTCGGGCTCCTCCTCGGTCTCGGTGACCTCCTGCGCCTCGATGACGACCTGCTCGTCGTCGGGGTCCCAGGCGAGCGCCATCGTGCCGACCCGGAACTCCTCCTCGACCGGCTGGTCGAGGGGGCCGTCGTCCTGGAGCTCGGCCGGGGTGGCGGCGGGCACCGGGGCGTCGCCGCCGCTGCGCCGCAGCACCTCGTCCAGCAGCTCCTCCAGGCGCTCGGCCAGCAGCGTCACCTGGAACTTCTCCAGCCCGACGCTGGTGACCCGGCGGCCGGCGCGGGCCTGCAGGTAGAAGGCGCGGTCGCCGGGGCGCCCGACGGCGCCGGCGACGAAGCGCTCCGGCAGGTCGTAGGAGATGACGGGCATGACACCGACCCTACGCGCCGCCGCCGACGGGCGCGTCACCCGGCCCGAGTCCGGCTTTTCCGGAACCTTCCGGCGGCGGTTCCGGAACCAGCGCGGCCACGTCGCCGCCGGTGTCGTTGACGCGGACCACGAACGGGCGCGTCTCGGTGTAGCGGATCACGGTGAGGGACGCGGGGTCGGCCTGGATCCGCTGGAACTGGTCCAGGTGCAGGCCGAGCGCGTCGGCGACGACCGCCTTGATGATGTCGCCGTGGCTGCACACCGCGTACAGGGCGTCCGGGCCGTGCTCGGCGGCGACGCGCTCGTTCCAGTCGCGGACGGCGGTGACGGCGCGGTGCTGCGCCGCGGCCAGGGACTCGCCGTCCTCGCCGGGGAACCGGGCGGCGCTCGGGTGGGCCTGCACGACCCGCCACAGCGGCTCCTCGGCGAGCTCCTTGAGGGGGCGGCCCGTCCAGTCGCCGTAGCGGACCTCGCCGAACCGCTCGTCGGTCTCGACCTTCTCGATGGGCGGCGCGTGCCCGGCGGCGACCGCCTCGGCGGTCTCGGCGCACCGCTGCAGCGGGCTGGACACGACGGCGGCGATGGGGAGGGGCGCGAGCCGGGCGGCGAGCGCGGCGGCCTGGGCGCGGCCGCGGCCGTCGAGGGCCACCCCGGGCGTCCAGCCGGCGAGCACCGGACCGGTCATCGCGGTCAGGCCGTGCCGCACGAGGAGAAGGGTCGTCACAGCGGCCACTCTAGGAGATGCCGGGCATTCGGGCGGCGGGCGGCGCGGATGCGCGACAATGCGTGCCGTGATCGTGGACAAGGCCATCTACGCGGGCGGGACGCGCCGCGACATCGACGGCGACATCAGCGACGCGTTCGACCTCGCCCGCGAGGACGGCGAGTGCTTCCTGTGGATCGGCCTGTTCGAGCCCGACGAGGACGAGTTCGAGCTGGTCAAGGACGAGCTGAACCTGCACCCGCTGGCCGCCGAGGACGCGGTGTCGGCGCACCAGCGGCCCAAGCTGGAGCGCTACGGCGACACCCTGTTCGTGGTGCTGAAGACGCTGTCCTACCTCGACGAGACCTCCGACATCGAGGTCGGCGAGATCATGGTCTTCCTCGGCCGGGACTTCGTCGTCACGGTCCGGCACGGCGCCGGGAACCCGCTCGGGCCCGTCCGCAAGCGGCTGGAGGACGACGCGGAGCTGATCGCGCACGGCGCGACGGCCGTGCTGTACGCGGTGTGCGACGAGGTCGTCGACCGGTACGGGCTCGTCGCCCACGAGGTGGAGGTCGACATCATCGGGCTGGAGCGGGCCGTGTTCGACCCGGGCGCCCGCGACGTCACCGCCGACATCTACTCGCTCAAGCGGGAGGTGCTGGAGTTCCGCGGCGCCGAGGACCCGCTCGTCCCGGTGCTGCAGGAGATCGTCAAGGGCCGCGTCGCCGAGTGCGGCTCGACCCGGGAGTACTTCCGCGACGTCCTGGACCACCTGCTGCGGGTGGACGAGCAGGTCGACGCGCACAACGAGCTGCTGAACAGCGTGCTGACCGCGCACCTGGCGCTGCTCGGCAAGCAGCAGAACGAGGACATGCGCAAGATCTCCGCGTGGGCGGCGATCATCGCGGTGCCGACCGCGATCGCGGGGATCTACGGGATGAACTTCGACCACATGCCCGAGCTGCACTGGAGCTTCGGGTACCCGCTGGTCATCGGGGTGATGGCGGTCGCGTGCGTGCTGCTGTTCCGGCGGCTGCGCCGCAGCGGCTGGCTCTGACCCGGCGCCCGCGAGCGGCTAGGACGCCTCGTCACGGGCGGACTGCGGGGCGGCCAGCAGGACGGCCCACAGGTGCGACTCGGCGCCGCGCGCCTCCAGCCGCCGCCGCATCCGCTCCACGCCGCCGCGCGTGGGCAGCGCCAGCCACAGCAGCAGCGGGTAGCCGGCGGCGAACCCGGCGAGGAACAGCGCCTCGCTGTGCCCGGCCATCGCCAGCGGCAGCCCGAGCAGGATGACGCCCTCGGCCAGCGCGAACCGCAGCAGGACCGCCTGCCGGAACACCAGCAGCGCCGCGCGGGCCGCGACCGCCGGGTCGGCGGGCGCGGCGCCCGGCGGGATCGGGCGCGGCGCGCGGGGGCCGGCGGCCAGCGCGACGAGCGCGGCGGCGGCGAGCGGCGCGTACAGCCACGGCGGCGCGTCCCCGTGCCCGTCCTCCACGATCAGCGGCATGATCGCCAGGATGAGGACGGGCGCGGCGAGCAGCACCAGCATCATCGCCCGCAGCCGGCCGAGCTCGGTCCCGGCGCGCAGCGAGGCCAGGTACCCGGGGTCGTCGCCCGGCCCCGCGCCGAACACCGGCGCCACGTCCGGGCCGCCGTCGCCGTCCGGCGACCTCGGCGAGTACATGGAGAACGGGGGTGGCGCCATGGCTGCGCACTTTAGCCCGGCGGCGGCCCCCGGCAATAGAGCTCACCAGGATCTTCGCGCCGGACCCCGGCGGCCTCGGGGATCCGCGCGGCCGGCCGCTCGCTTTCCGCGCGCCGGGCGCGGACCGCTACATTGACCGCCTATGAAGGAGCGTCACCTCGGGAGGAGCGGGCTGCTGGTGTCCCGGCTGGGCCTCGGCACCATGACCTGGGGGCAGGACACCGACCCGGACGAGGCCGCGGCGCAGCTCGCCGCGTTCGTGGACGCCGGGGGCACGCTGATCGACACCGCCGACGTCTACACCGGCGGCGTCGCCGAGCGGATCCTCGGCCACCTGCTGCGCGAGACCGTCGACCGGGACGGCCTGGTGGTCTCCACCAAGGCGGCGATCCGGCCGAACGGCCGCTACGACGGGTCCCGCCGGCACCTGCTCGGCGCCCTGGACGCCTCCCTGGACCGGCTCGACCTCGACCACGTCGACCTGTGGCAGCTGCACGTCTACGACCCGGCGACGCCGCTGGAGGAGACGCTGTCGGCGCTGGACGAGGCGGTCGCGTCCGGCCGCACCCGCTACGTCGGGGTCGCCAACTACGCCGGCTGGCAGGTCGCCAAGGCCGCCGCGTGGCAGCGCGCCTGGCCGGGCCGCGCCCCGGTGGTGTCGGCGCAGCTGGAGTACTCGCTGCTGGCCCGCGACATCGAGCGGGAGGTCGTGCCGGCCGCGCTGGACGCCGGGGCGGGGCTGCTGCCGTGGTCGCCGCTCGGCCGCGGCGTGCTCACCGGCAAGTACCGCACCGGGATCCCCGCCGGGTCGCGCGCCGCCGCCCCGCACTTCGCCGACTTCGTCTCGCCCTACCTCGACGAGGAGTGCGCCCGGATCGTGGAGTCGGTGGTGACCGCCGCCGAGGGCCTCGGCCGGTCCCCGCTCGCGGTGGCGCTGGCGTGGGTCCGCGACCGGGAGGGCGTCGCCGCGCCGATCGTCGGCGCCCGGACCGCCGCGCAGCTCGGCGCGATCCTGGAGAGCGAGGACCTGACGCTGCCGACCGAGATCCGGGGGGCGCTCGACGACGTCTCCGACACCGCGACGGGAAGCCCGTGACCGACATCCCCGAACCCGCATCCGACACCCCCACCCCCGCCGAGCGGGCGGCGCGCGCGGCCGAGGCGCTGCGCGCGGCCGAGGCCGCCGCCGGGGCCCTGGACGACCGCGCGCCCGCGAGCGCCCAGCCAGAGCCCGGGCCCGCGGCGAGCGGGCCGCCCGCCTCCCCGCCGCCGGCCGCGTCCCCGCTGCCGGCCGCGTCCGGGCGTAGCGACCGCGAGGGGGCGGCCGCCCTGTCCGAGCTGTTCGCCGCGACGGGCGTGCCCGCGCCGCTCGCGGCCGGCGCCCTCGCCCGGCTCGGCCCGGACGCCGCGGACCGGCTGCGCGCCGACCCGTGGCGGCTGCTGCGCGTCCCCGGCGTCCGGCCCCCGCAGGCCGACCACTTCGCGCGCGCCGTCCTCGGCGACGCGGCGGGGCCGGGCGACCCGCGGCGCGGCCGGGCGCTGGTGCTGCACCTGCTCACCGAGGCGGCGCGCGCGGGGCACACCGTCACGCCCGCCGCCGAGGTGGTCGCGGCGCTGGAGCGCGCCCGCGTCCCGGACCCGCGCGCCGCCGTGGAGGCCGCGCTGGACGAGGCCGAGGTCCTGTCCCTCACCGAGGAGCCGGAGTTCGACGAGGAGTCCTTCGACGAGGACGCCGAGCCGGAGGAGCCCGAGGAGATGCTCGGCGCGGAGCGGTGGGCGCTCGCCGAGGAGGCCGCCGCCGAGGGGTTCCAGCGGCTCACGCTCACCGCCGCGCCGCTGCTGGACGACGCCGCCGTCAAGGAGCTGCGCGACGGGCTGCCCGAGGACCGGTCGCTCGCGCTCACCGCGGCGCTGCGCACCGGCGTCAGCGTCCTGCGCGGCGACGCCGACGGCCTCGCCGCGGCCGCCGCCGGGATCGCCGGCGCCGCCGCGGGCGCCGGGCTGCGGGCCGCCGTCGCGGCGCCGACCGACCGCGCCGCCGCCGGGCTGCCCGCCGCCGGGGGCGCGGCGGTCACCGGCCTGCACCGGCTCCTGGAACCGCGGGAGGCGCCCGGCGGCGTCGCCTACGGGCGCGGCGAGCGGCACCCCCTCGACCTCGACCTGCTCGTGGTGTCGGACGCGTCCGCGCTCGACGTCGAGCTGTGCGCGGCGCTGGCGGAGGCGTGCCCGGACGGCGCCCACCTGCTGCTGTGCGCCGAGCCCGGCGCCGCGCCGCCCGCCGGGCCGGGCCGGCCGCTGGACGACCTGGAGGCGTCGGAGACCGTCCCCGTCGTCACGCTCGACGCGGCGCCGCCGTCCGGCCCGCTCGGCGTGCTGGCGGCGGCGGTGCGCGGCGGCGACCTGCCCGCCGTGGACGCGCCCGACCGGGAGGTCGTCATCGTGCCCGCCGCCGATCCGGGCGAGGCGGTGCACCGGGCCGTGCAGCTGGTCACCGACTCCATCCCCCGCGCGCTCGGCATCCCCGCCGGGGACGTCCAGGCCGTCGCGCCCGCCGCGGGCGGCCCGGCGGGCGCGGGCGCGCTCAACGCGGCGCTGAAGGCCCGGCTGAACCCTGGGCCCGGCGCGTTCGGCGGGATGGACCCCGGCGACCGGGTCGTCGTGGCCGCGCCGCTCCCCCAGGCCGCGGTCGGCGAGACCGGCACGGTGGCCGGCGGCGGCCCGCACGGCCTCGACATCGACTTCCCCGCCGGCCCGGCCACCGTCGCCCCGGCGGACGCGGCCCGGCTGCGGCACGGCTGGGCCGTGCCCGTCGCGCTGGCGCGCGGGACGCGCCGCCCCGCCGTCGTGGCGGTGCTGCCCGCCGAGGGGCTGTCGCGGCCGCTGGTGGCCACCGCGTTCGGGCTGGCGACGCGGCACCTGTCGGTCGTGCAGGCGGCCGGGCCGGCGCTGGCCGCGGCCGTGCGCGACGGGGGCCCGCCGCCGCGGCGCACCCGCCTTGCGTCACTCGTCCGCCAGTGAGGCGCACCGAGGCCAACGCGAGGTAAAGAAACCACCGTGTCGCGGTTTACGGGCGGGCCCGTATGGGACACGATGTCAACAGGGTCAGGCGCGTGAAGGCCCGGCAGGGCGGCGGTTTCAGGCACGGCATCGGGTGGAGGAGCGACATGCCCCAGGGGCTCAGGCGGCTCGGTACGGCTTCGGCGGCGGTCTCGGCGGGGGCGCTCGTCCTCGTCCTGGCCGCACCGCCCGCCGACGCGGCGGCGGCGGCGCAGGAGTGCAAGAAGGGCACCGACCCCGAGAGCACGATCGAGAACTGGAAGTGCAACCTCGGCAACCTGCGCGAGGCCCTCACCCCGAAGACGCCGGCGCCGACCCCCGCGCCGACGAAGACCACCGCGAAGCCGGCGCCGACGAAGACCACCGCGCAGAGCACCAAGAAGACCGCGAAGAAGAAGACGGCGGCCAAGCCGCGCCGGCCCGCCGCGCCGCCGAGCCGCGGCCGGGCCGCGGACCCGTCCGGGCCGTCCCCCATGACCGGCGGCGCGGGCCTGCGGCCCTACGACGGCGAGGTCCCGCCCGCGGGGCTGCCCGGCGTCCTGCCGACACCGCAGATCGCCGCCGACCCGAGCGCCCACCGGACCGGCGTGGGCGGCACCGCCGCCATGCCGCAGACCCGGCTGATCTCCCCCGTCGCCGCCTCCGGCGCCGGCGGCGGGCAGGACGACCGGCAGCTGCTGCTCGTCGCCGCCGCGGCCGGTGCCGCCGGAGCGGCCGGCGCCCTCAACCTCAGCGTCGCCGGACGCGCCCTCCGCCGCCGGCGCGCGGCGCGCTGACCCGCCGCCGGCGCGGACACGCTGACGCGCGAAGGCCGGCGCCGGTGCGGAGAGCACCTGGCGCCGGCCTTAAGGACGTGCGGGGCCGGTACGGCTAGTACGCGCCGCCGATGGCGTGGATGCCGCCGTCGACGTGGACGATCTCGCCCGTGGTGGCCGGGAACCAGTCCGACAGCAGCGCCGCGCAGGCGCGGGCCGTGGGCTCGCTGTCCTTGATGTCCCAGCCGAGCGGGGCCGCCTTCGGCCACATGTCCGTCATGCCCTCGAAGCCGGGGATGCTCTTGGCCGCCATCGTCGCCAGCGGACCGGCGGCGACCAGGTTCACCCGGATGCCCTGCGGGCCCAGGTACTTGGCCAGGTAGCGGGCGCACGACTCCAGGCCGGCCTTCGCCACGCCCATCCAGTCGTACACCGGCCACGCCTTGGTGGCGTCGAAGTCCAGGCCGACGACCGAGCCGCCGTCCTTCATCAGCGGCAGGCACGCCGTCGTCAGCGACTTCAGCGAGTACGCCGAGGCGTGCACGGCCGTCGCCACGTCCTCCCACGGCGTCTCCAGGAACGCGCCGCCGAGCGCGGTCTGCGGCGCGAACGCGATCGCGTGGACGACGCCGTCGAGGTGGTCGAAGCCCTGCTCGCGCAGGTTCCCGGCCAGGGCGTCCAGCTGCTCGGCGCTGGTGGCGTCCAGCTCGATCACCGGCGGCGGGTTGTCCGGCCCCGTCGGCAGCCGCTTCGCGGTCCGCGCCGTGAGGGTCGGGCGCGGGTAGGCGGTCAGGACGACCTCGGCGCCCTGCTCCTGCGCGACCCGCGCGATGTGGAAGCCGATCGAGGCGTCGGTGAGGACGCCGGTGACCAGGATCCGCTTGCCTTCGAGAATGCCCATGCCGTTCAGTGCCCCATTCCCAGTCCGCCGTCGACCGGGATCACGGCCCCGGTGATGTAGGCGGCGTCCTCGCTCGCGACGAACCGCACCGCCTTCGCGATCTCCTCCGGCCGCGCGATCCGCCCGAGCGGGACCGCCGCGGTGATGGCCTTCTGCTGGTCCTCGCTGAGCACGGCCGTCATGTCGGTGTCGACGAACCCGGGCGCCACCACGTTCACCGTGATGTTGCGGGAGCCGAGCTCGCGGGCCAGCGACCGGGCGAACCCGACCATGCCCGCCTTGGACGCCGCGTAGTTCGACTGCCCCGGCGACCCCATCAGCCCGACGACCGACGACACCAGCACGATCCGCCCGGACCGCTTGCGCATCATGCCCTTCACGGCCCGCTTCGCGACCCGGAACGAACCCGTCAGGTTCGTGTCGAGCACGGAGGTGAACGTGTCCTCGCTCATGATGGCCAGCAGCGTGTCCTTGGTGATGCCCGCGTTGGCGACGACCACCTCGACGGGGCCCTGCTCAGCCTCGACCTTGCCGAACGCCGCGTCGACGTCCTCGGCGTCGGTCACGTCGCAGCGGACGCCGAACAGCCCCTCGGGGGGCTCCCCCGACCGGTAGGTGACGGCGACCGCGTCGCCCGCCGCGGCCAGCTCGCGGGCGATCGCCAGGCCGATGCCCCGGTTACCGCCGGTCACGAGGACAGAGCGACTCATCATGACCCTCTCGTCGACTTGCGTGCTCAGAAGACGTCCGTACTCGGAAGACTCGGCACGACCCTAGCGGCCCGCGCCGCGCCCTGCGGATGTGCCGAACCGACAAGAACCCGCGACCCGCATTTGTTCTCGGCCCCGCGCGGGCGCGGCGGGTAGGTTGCGGAAGGTGCATGACATCGATCCCGCCTTCACGGCGCTGCCGCTCCGCGCGCTGGCCGACGCGGCCCTCACCCGGGCCCGCGAGCTGGGCGCCGAGCACGCCGACTTCCGCCTCGAACGCATCCGCAGCCAGACCCTCCGGCTCCACGACGCCGCCCTGGAGACCGCGCTGGACGCCGACGACGTCGGCCTGTCCGTCCGCGTCGTCAAGGACGGCACCTGGGGCTTCGCCGCCGGCATCGACCTCACCCCCGACGGGGCCGCGCGCGTCGCCGCGCAGGCCGTCGAGGTCGCCGCCGTCGCGGGGCCCGTCAACCGCGAGCCCATCGAACTCGCCCCCGAACCCGTGCACGGGGAGCGGACGTGGGTGTCGTCCTACGAGACCGACCCGTTCGCCGTGCCGACCGGCGAGAAGGTCGCGCTGCTGGCCGGGTGGAGCCGCCGGCTGCTCGGCGACGACCGCGTCGACCACGTCGACGCGACGCTGCTGCAGGTCAAGGAGAACAAGTTCTTCGCCGACCTCGCCGGGACCGTCACCACCCAGCAGCGCGTCCGCCTGCACCCCGTCGTGAACGCCGTCGGCATCGCCGGCGGGCTGTTCGACACCATGCGCACGCTCGCGCCGCCCGCCGGATACGGGTGGGAGTGGCTGACCGGAGACCACTGGGACTGGGACGGCGAACTCGCCCGCATCCCCGAGCTGCTCGCCGAGAAGCTCGCCGCGCCGAGCGTCGACCCCGGCGCCTACGACGTCGTCATCGACCCGTCGAACCTGTGGCTGACCATCCACGAGTCGATCGGGCACGCCACCGAGCTCGACCGGGCCCTCGGCTACGAGGCCGCCTACGCCGGCACCTCCTTCGCCACCCCCGACAAGCTCGGCGCCTTGCAGTACGGGTCCAAGGTCATGAACATCACCGGGGACCGCACCACCGAGCACGGCCTCGCCACCATCGGCTACGACGACGAGGGCGTGCGGACCCAGTCGTTCGACATCGTGTCCGAGGGCCTGTTCACCGGGTACCAGACCGACCGGCGCATCGCCCGCCTCACCGGCGCCGGCCGCTCCAACGGCTGCGCGTTCGCCGACGCGGCGTCCAGCATGCCGATCCAGCGGATGGCGAACGTCTCCCTCAAGCCCGCCGAGGGCGGCCCCTCCACCGACGAGCTGATCGCCGGCGTCGAGCGCGGCATCTACATCGCCGGCGACAAGAGCTGGTCGATCGACATGCAGCGGTACAACTTCCAGTTCACCGGCCAGCGCTTCTACAAGATCGAGAACGGGCGGCTGGCCGGGCAGCTCCGCGACGTCGCCTACCAGGCCACCACCACCGACTTCTGGAACTCCATGGAGGCCGTCGGCGGCCCCCAGACCTACGTGCTCGGCGGCGCGTTCAACTGCGGCAAGGGCCAGCCCGGGCAGGTCGCGCCCGTCAGCCACGGCTGCCCGTCCGCGCTGTTTCGCGGCGTCAACATCCTCAACACGCTGAAGGAGGCCGGCCAGTGACCACCATGCGGCCGCAGGAGGCCGTCGAACGGGCCCTGTCGCTGTCCCGCGCCGACGACTGCGTCGTCATCGCCGACGAGACCAGCACCGCGAACCTGCGGTGGGCGGGCAACACCCTCACCACCAACGGCGTCACCCGCTCCAGCCGGCTCACCGTCATCGCCCTGCGCGAGACCGCCGGCGGCGTCGCCGCGGGCGTGGTGTCGCGGTCCGCGGTCGGCGCCGGCGGCATCGAGGAACTCGTCCGCGCCGCCGAGGCCGACGCCGCCGGCAACGAGCCCGCCGAGGACGCCGCGCCCCTCGTCACCGGCGGGCCCGCCGGCGCGTCCGGCTGGGACGACGACCCCGCCGAGACCGGCATCGGCGTGTTCGAGGGCCTCGCGCCCGCGCTCGGCGAGGCGTTCGCCGCCGCGCAGTCCGCCGACCGCCGCCTCTACGGCTTCGCCAACCACGTCCTCACCTCGACGTTCCTCGGCAGCTCCGCCGGGCTGCGGCTCCGCCACGACCAGCCCACCGGGCTGCTGGAACTCAACGCCAAGGGCACCGGCGGCTCCGCGTGGGCCGGCGTCGGCACCCGCGACTTCGCCGGCGTCGACGTCCCCGCCCTCACCGCCGACCTCGCGCGGCGGCTCGACTGGGGCGAGCGGCGCGTCGACCTGCCCGCCGGGCGGTACGAGACGATCCTGCCGCCGTCCGCCGTCGCCGACCTGATGATCTACCTGTACTGGTCCGCGGGCGCGCAGGACGCCCACGACGGCCGCACCGTGTTCAGCGCCCCCGGCGGCGGCACCCGCGTCGGCGAGCGGCTCGCGAGCCTGCCCCTCACCCTGTCCAGCGACCCCGCCGCGCCCGGCATGCAGAGCGCCCCGTTCGTCGTCGCGCACGCCTCCGGACGCGAATCGTCGGTCTTCGACAACGGGCTCCCGCTCACCGCCACCGACTGGATCCGGGACGGGGAGCTCACCTCCCTCACCCAGACCCGGCACTCCGCCGAACGCACCGGGCTGCCCGTCACACCGGCCATCGACAACCTCAGCCTCGTCGGGCCGGACGGGGGCGCCACCCTGGAGGAGATGGTCGCCCGCACCGAGCGCGGGCTGCTGCTCACCTGCCTGTGGTACATCCGCGAAGTCGACCCGCAGAGCCTGCTGCTCACCGGCCTCACCCGCGACGGGGTCTACCTCGTCGAAGACGGCGAAGTCGTCGGAGCGGTCAACAACTTCCGGTTCAACGAGAGCCCCGTGGACCTGCTGTCGCGGGTCGGGGAGATCGGGGAGACGGGGGCGACGCTGCCGCGCGAGTGGTCGGACTACTTCACCCGGACGGCGATGCCGGCGCTGAGGGTCGGCGACTTCAACATGTCGACGGTCTCGCAGGCGTCCTGAGTGTGGGGGGGCGCCCCCCACGCCCCCCGGTGCGGGGTGGTCGGTGCCTTGCGCTCGCTGGCGCTCGCTCCAGGCTCCGGCCACCCCGGTGGGGGGCCAGCCCCCACGCCCCCTGGGGGGGTTCCCCCTACACCCCCGGGCCTACGGCCCATATGAGTGGTGCGGACTCGTGGACGGCTCCTCGTCCGGTCTGTCAGGTGTCCTCCAGGCGGAAGCCGACCTTCATCGTCACCTGGAAATGCGCCACCTCGCCGTCCTCGATCTGGCCGCGGACCTCGCGCACCTCGAACCAGTCCAGGTGGCGGAGGGTCTCGGCGGCGCGGCGGACGCCGTTGCGGATGGCGGTCTCCACCGACTCCGGGGAGGTCCCCACGATCTCCGTCACCCGGTACGTGCGATCGGTCATCTCGTTCCTCCCATGTTTTGACCCGTACTGCCGTCGCAGGTCGGACTCCATGGGCTTACCGTGGAAATGTGAAGGTCAATCCCCGCCACCACCGGGAGCCGGCGGTCTACACGGTCACCGACGCTCCCCGTCCCATGTCGGAGGACATCAGCCGCCGGCAGCGCCGGTACCTGATCTCCATGGGGGTGCGGACCGGCTGCTTCGTCGGCGCGGTCGTCGCCGCGGTCGCGGGGGCGCCGTGGTGGCTGGCGATGCTGATGGTCGTCGGCGCCCTGCTGCTCCCCTACATCGCGGTCGTCGTCGCCAACGGCGGGCGCGAGCCCACGGCGTCGGCGTCGTTCCAGGACCGGACGCGGCCGGAGCTCGGCGCGGGGGGCCAGGAGCCGGGACAGAAGCCGGATTCCGGACAGCGACCGGAAATCGGGTCGTGACATTCTCTTGACTAACCGCGGGGGGTTTCGGTGTACGATTTGTACCGGCGCTCTGGTCCCCCGTCGGAGCGCCCGTGCCGGTGTTCCGGGCCCCCGTCGGAACACCGATGATGCGGCGCCGGGTGGATTGCCCCCGTATCCACCCGGCGCCGCTTTTCAATGTCCGGGGTTTTTCCTGGGACTTCCCGGGTTCGTGGCAGACGCTGCCATAACTTCGCCTTTGCTCGCGGGCTGAGGGCACGCACATCCGGGTGACACCGGCAAGCCCCCGGCGCTGGCCTGGTCCGGCCAGTGGCCGAAACCCGGTCTGTCCGAACTTTCGCACCGATCCGTTCCGCGCTCGGGTGCGTACTGCTGAGCGGCCCCCTTGACGGACGACGTCGATGAGACGAACATCACAGCTGCTTCTGTGTGAGACAGATGGGTCTTGTGTCTCATCGGCACGGTGGCCGGGACGGAGGTCGGCGATGAGCGGACACGACGACGTACCCGAGTGGGCGCCCCGGAGTTCGGCGGAGCCGGGGGGCATCCCCTACGTCTTCCTCGGTGTCTCGGAGCCGAGCGGGCCTCCCGTCGTCCGGGCGGAGCGGGCTCGGGCGGCCGGGCCGGCGCATGCGGCGGTGAAGCCACGGCGGCGGCGCGAGGCCGGGCCCCGCCGGGTCGGCGGCGTCCTGCTCGGGCCGCTGGCGGGGGCCGTCGGGCTGGTGCTGCTCACCGGGGCCGCCGCGTACGCGTTCGGTACGGGCGGCGGGTGCTCCGGCGGCGAGGTCGCGGTCAGCGTGGCGGTGGCGCCGGACGTCGCGCCCGCGGTCGTCCGGGCGGCGGGGCGGTTCAACGACGCCCGGCACGAGGTGGACGGGCGCTGCGTCAGCGCGCGGGTGCGCGCGACCGACCCGGCCGCCGTCGCGACGCTGCTGTCCGGCAAGGGCGTGGCCGGCGTCAGCGAGCGGCCCGATGTCTGGATCCCCGATTCGTCGTTGTGGATCGGGCTGGCTGGGGGGAGATCGAGCGTGCTCGGGAGTGTCGCCACTACGCCGATCGTGGTGGCGATGCCCCGTGGGCTCGCGCTGCAGTTGCGCAATCTCGGGGCGCCGGCGCGGCCCTCCTGGACCGAGCTGCTCGCCGCGGCGGGGACCGCGGAGGGTGCCGCCGGCGACTCGGTGATTCCGCCGCGGCTGTTGCGGTTGCAGGTTCCCGACCCCGGGCGCAGCGCCACGGGGATGGGCACGCTGGTGCTGGCGAACACGTTGCTGAAGCGCTCCCCCGCCGGGTTCACCGGTGTGGTGCGGACGATCCGGGAGGGCGTCGCGGTGTCGGTCAAGGCCGAGTTCGACGCGTTCCGCACCGGTGCGGCCGACCGGTACCCGGTCGCGCTCGCGCCGGAGCAGGCCGTGCGCGCCTACAACTCCCGGCGTCCCGCCGCGCCGGTGGTCGCCGTGCATCCGGCGGAGGGGACGGTCTACCTCGACCATCCGGTCGCCGTGCTGGCTCCGGGCAAGGCACGTGCGGCGCGGCTCCTGTGGCGGGAGCTGTCGGGCGCGGCCGTCCGTGACGACGTGCGGCGGCTGGGGTTCCGGGCTCCCGGTGGTGCCGCGTCGCCGGAGGCGCTTCCGGCGGTGCCGGCCGCCGAGGTGCGGCGGATCATGCAGTCGTGGGCGCAGCTGTCGCTGAGCATCCGGATGCTCAGCATCATCGACGTGTCCGGGTCGATGGACGAGCGGGTCGCGCCGGGCGTGACGCGGCTGCAGTCCACCGTGCGGACCGCGCAGGGCGGGCTGTCGCTGCTGCCGGAGGACAGCGAGCTCGGCCAGTGGATCTTCTCCACCGAGCTGGAGGGCGGGCGGGACTGGCGGGAGCTGGTGAGCGTGGGGCCGCTGGACGAGCGGCTCGGCTCGGCGACCCGCCGCCAGCTCGTGCTGAGCGCGTTCGCGCGGATCCGGGTGAAGCCGCACGGCGACACCGGGCTGTACGAGACGGTCATGGCCGCCTTCGACTACATGAAGCGGACCTACAAGCCCGAGTACGTGAACTCGGTGCTGCTGTGGACCGACGGCCGCAACGAGGACCCGGGCGGCCCGTCCCTGGAGGAGACCCTGGACCACATGCGCCGCGAGTACGACCCGGAGCGCCCGGTGCAGGTCAACATGCTCGGCTACGGGCGCGGCGTGGACGTCGATGAGCTGCGGCGGATCGCGCGGGTCACGCACGGCGACGCCTACGTGGCCGAGACGCCCGGGCAGATCCAGGGCATCTTCCTCAAGGCCGTGTCGCGGCGCGTCTGCGAACCGGACTGCTGACCTCGCTCGTGTTTGATTCTAGAACTACATTCGAGTTAAGTTAGCGTTCCGTTAGTTGCACCCCGGCACAGGAGAGGGGCCACGGCGTGCGCCGCACCGTATTCAACGAGGACCACGAGGCGTTCCGGGACACGATCCGGGCCTTCATCGAGGCGGAGGTCGCCCCCGTCTACGAGGACTGGGAGAACGCCGGCCACCCGCCGCGCGAGTTCTACACCAAGCTCGGCGACCTCGGCGTCTTCGGGATCCAGGTGCCCGAGGAGTACGGCGGCGCGGGCGAGACCAGCTTCAAGTACCAGGCCGTGGTCTCCGAGGAGTGCGCCCGCGCCGGGGTGAGCTTCGGCGGCTACGGGGTGCACGTCAACCTCGTCCTGCCGTACCTGCTGAAGTACGGCAGCGAGGAGCAGAAGAAGCGCTGGCTGCCGCCGTTCGTGTCCGGCGAGATGATGACGGCCATCGCGATGACCGAGCCCGGCACCGGGTCCGACCTCGCCGGCATGCAGACCACCGCCAGGCGCGACGGCGACCACTACGTGCTGAACGGCGC
Organism: Actinomadura sp. NAK00032; assembly: GCF_013364275.1. Classification (NCBI taxonomy): domain Bacteria; kingdom Bacillati; phylum Actinomycetota; class Actinomycetes; order Streptosporangiales; family Thermomonosporaceae; genus Actinomadura; species Actinomadura sp. NAK00032. The sequence continues at coordinate 4,914,800 of NZ_CP054932.1, forward strand.
CAAGACCTTCATCACCGGCGGCGTCCTCGCCGACCGGGTGCTCGTGGTCGCGCGGACGTCCCCCGCCACGCCGGAGAACCGCCGCGCGGGCCTGTCGATCCTCGCCGTCGACACCAAGAGCGAGGGCTACGCGGTCGGCCGCAAGCTGGAGAAGATCGGGCTGCGCAGCTCCGACACCGCCGAGCTGTCGTTCACCGACGTCCGGGTGCCCGTCGAGGACCTGCTCGGCGAGGAGGGGCGCGGCTTCGACTACCTCACCCACAACCTGGCCGAGGAGCGGCTCGGCATCGCCACCAGCTCCTACGCCTCGGCCGCCGCCGCGGTGGAGTTCGCCCGCAGGTACGTGCAGGAGCGGACGGTCTTCGGCAAGACGGTGTCGTCGTTCCAGAACACCAAGTTCGTCCTCGCCGAGTGCGCCACCGAGGTCGAGGCGGCCCGGTCGCTGGTCGACCGGTGCATCGAGGCGCTGGACGCCGGCGAGCTCACCCCCGCCGACGCCGCCGTCTGCAAGCTGTTCTGCACCGAGGTGCAGGCCCGCGTCGTCGACAAGTGCCTGCAGCTGCACGGCGGCTACGGCTACATCCTGGAGTACCCGATCGCGCGCCTGTACGCCGACGCCCGCGTCACCCGCATCTACGGCGGCACCAGCGAGGTGCTGAAGACCATCATCGCCAAGGACATCCAGGTCTGACGGAGGCAGTGAAGATGACAGGCACCAGGGTCGCCATCGTCACCGGCGCGGCGCGCGGCATCGGCGCCGCCACAGCCGCGCGGCTCGCGCGGGAGGGCTTCGCCGTCGCGGTCTGCGACCTCGACGAGGCCGCCTGCGCCGGGACCGTCGAGGCGATCGCGAAGGAGGGCGGGACGGCCCTCGCCGTCGGCGTGGACGTCGCCGACTCCGCCGCGGTGTCCGCCGCCGTCGCGCGCGTCGCCGCCGAGCTGGGCCCGCCGGTCGTGCTGGTCAACAACGCCGGCATCACCCGCGACAACCTGCTGTTCAAGATGTCCGACGACGACTGGGACTCGGTCCTGTCGGTGCACCTGCGGGGCTCGTTCCTGATGAGCCGCGCCGCGCAGGAGCACATGACCAAGGCCGGCTGGGGCCGGATCGTGAACCTGTCGTCGGTGTCGGCGCTCGGCAACCGCGGCCAGGTCAACTACTCCGCCGCCAAGGCGGGCCTGCAGGGGTTCACCAAGACCCTGGCGATCGAGCTGGGCAAGTTCGGCGTCACCGCCAACGCGATCGCGCCCGGGTTCATCGCCACGGAGATGACCGCGGCGACCGCCGCCCGCGTCGGCGTCGACTTCGAGGACTTCAAGGCCGCCGCCGCCAAGGAGATCCCGGTGCGGCGCGTCGGCGTCCCCGAGGACATCGCCGGGACGGTGGCGTTCCTGGTGAGCGACGACGCCTCGTTCGTGTCCGGCCAGGTGATCTACGTGGCGGGTGGTCCCCGCGCGTGAGGGGGCGGCCCGCGGCCGGGACCGGGAGGCCACGGAGGAGTCGCTGCGGGCGGCGGCGGTCGCGCTGCTGCGCCGCGGCGGCGTCCTCGCGGGGCTGAACCTGCGGCAGGTCGCCGACGAGGCGCGGGTCAACCGCGGGCTGGTCTACCAGTACTTCGGGTCGCGGCGGTCGCTGCTGCGCTCGGCGCTGTTCCACCGGTCCCGGCCGAACGCCGAGGACGCGGTGGACGCGGCCGGGCTGCCGCTGCGCGAGCGGCTCGCCCGGCTGTTCTGGACGAGCCTGCGCAACCCCGAGCCGGTGCGGCTGGCGACGCTGCTGGTGCTGGACGGCGACGACCGGCCTCGCGTCCTGCTGAACCGGGGCGCGGGCCGCGCCGACCTGGCCGCCGAGGCGGGGCGGGGCGAGCTGCCCGTCGAGGACGTGGCGGCGGTGCAGGCGGCGATCGCGTCCACGATCTACGGGTACACGCTGCTGCGCGAGCACCTCGCCCGCGAGATCGGGCTGCCACCCGAGGAGCTGGACGAGCGCATGGCCGGCTGCGTGGAGGCCATGTTCGCGCGGGGGGACGGCTAGTAGGCGCGGGCCCCGGCGAGCTGCCGTTCGAGGGCCGCGGGGGCGTCGACGAGCGACGGGCCGTACCAGGTGAGGTGCCGCCCGTCGACGAGCGCGACGTCCAGTCCGGGGAACGCCTCGGGGCCGTCGCCGGCGGTGAACCGGTACGGCTCGTCGGGCAGCACGACGAGGTCGGCGCCGGCGGCGTTCAGCTCGTCCAGGGGGATCTTCGGGTAGCGGTCGGGGTGCCCGGCGTAGACGTTGGACACCCCGAGCCGCGACAGCACGTCGCCGGTGAAGGTGTCGCGGCCGACGACCATCCACGGCCGCCGCCAGATCGGGACGACCGCCGCGCGGCGCCGCCGCGGGACCGCCGCCGACCAGACCCGCGACGCCTCGTCCAGCCAGCCCGGCACCGGGACCCGGCACGCCTCGGCGAGCATCCGGCGCAGCGACGCCAGCGCCCCGTCGACGGTGCGGATCTCCGTCATCCAGACCGGGACGCCGGCGGCGCGCAGCGCCGCGACGTCGGCGGGGCGGTTCTCCTCGGTGTTGCCGAGCACGACGTCGGGGCGCAGCTCCGCGATGCGGTCCAGGTCGGGGTTCTTCGTGCCCCGCACGCGCGGCACGTCCAGGCCCTCGGGGCGGGCGCACCAGTCGGTGGCGCCGGCGAGCAGGCCGGGCGCGCTCACCGCGACCGTCTCCGTCAGGGACGGGACGATCGACACGACGCGGGCCACCCGGTCCGGGACCGGGACCGGGTGGCCGGTGTCGTCGCGCGGCGTCATATGTTGCGGCGGTACTGCCCGCCGACCTCGAAGAACGCGTCGGTGATCTGCTGGAGGCTGCACACCCGCGCCGCGTCCATCAGCACGGCGAAGACGTTCCCGCCCCCGCGCGCCGCGTCCTTGAGCGCGGCCAGGGCGGTCTCGGCGTCGTCGCGGTGCGCGCCCTGGAAGGCGTGGACGCGCTCCAGCTGGGAGCGCTTCTCGTCCTCGGTGGCGCGGGCCAGCTCGATCTTCTGCGGGGTGCCGTCGCCGCCCTCGGCCGGGCGGAACGTGTTCACCCCGATGATCGGCAGGGAGCCGTCGTGCTTGCGCCGCTCGTAGAGCATCGACTCGTCCTGGATGCGGCCGCGCTGGTAGCCGGTCTCCATCGCGCCGAGGACGCCGCCGCGCTCGCTGATCCGGTCGAACTCGGCGAGCACCGCCTCCTCGACCAGGTCGGTCAGCTCGTCGATGACGAACGAGCCCTGCAGCGGGTTCTCGTTCATCGCCAGGCCCCACTCCCGGTTGATGATCATCTGAATGGCCAGCGCCCGCCGGACCGACTCGGCCGTGGGCGTGGTCACCGCCTCGTCGTAGGCGTTGGTGTGCAGGCTGTTGCAGTTGTCGTAGACGGCGATGAGGGCCTGCAGGGTCGTGCGGATGTCGTTGAAGTGCATCTCCTGCGCGTGCAGGGAGCGCCCCGACGTCTGCACGTGGTACTTCAGCTTCTGGCTGCGCTCGTTGGCGCCGTACCGGTCGCGCATGGCGACGGCCCAGATGCGGCGGGCCACGCGCCCGAGGACGTTGTACTCGGGGTCCATGCCGTTGGAGAAGAAGAACGACAGGTTGGGCGCGAAGTCGTCGATGTCCATGCCGCGCGCCAGGTAGGACTCGACGTAGGTGAACCCGTTGGCGAGCGTGAACGCGAGCTGGCTGATGGGGTTCGCCCCGGCCTCGGCGATGTGGTAGCCGGAGATCGACACCGAGTAGAAGTTGCGGACGCCGTTGGCGATGAACCACTCCTGGATGTCGCCCATCATCCGCAGCGAGAACTCGGTGGAGAAGATGCAGGTGTTCTGCCCCTGGTCCTCCTTGAGGATGTCGGCCTGCACGGTGCCGCGCACGGTCGACAGCACGCGCGCGCGGATCCCCGCGGCCTCCTCCGCGGACGGCTCGCGCCCGTGCTCCTCGTAGAAGGCGTCCAGGCCCTGGTCGACGGCGGTGTTGAGGAAGAACGCCAGGATCGTCGGCGCGGGGCCGTTGATCGTCATCGACACCGACGTGGTCGGCGAGGACAGGTCGAAGCCGTCGTAGAGGGCCTTCATGTCGTCCAGCGTCGCGATCGACACCCCGGACGTGCCGACCTTGCCGTACACGTCGGGGCGCTCGTCGGGGTCGCGCCCGTACAGGGTGACCGAGTCGAACGCGGTGGACAGCCGGGTCGCGGGCTGGTCCTCCGACAGCAGCTTGAAGCGGCGGTTGGTGCGGAACGGGTCGCCCTCGCCCGCGAACATGCGGGCCGGGTCCTCGTTGTCGCGCTTGAACGGGAACACCCCGGCGGTGAAGGGGAACCGGCCGGGCAGGTTCTCGTTGCGCAGGAACCGCAGCAGCTCGCCGTGGTCGGTGTAGCGGGGCAGCGCGACGCGCGGGATGCGGCTGCCCGACAGCGACTCGCGGGTCAGCGCCGTGCGCAGCTCCCGGTCGCGGATCCGCACGACCTGCTCGTCGCCGGAGTAGGACTCCACGACGGCCGGCCAGCCCTCGATCAGCTCGGCGCTGCCCGGCTCGACGTCCCGGCGGGCCTTCTCCAGCAGGGCCTCGACCTCGGCGCCGTCGGTCAGCTCGGCGCGCACCTCGTCCAGCCGCTGGACGCGCCGCACCGCCGCGGCCTGCCGCACCGTCCCGGCGTGGTAGCCGCGGACGGTCTCGGCGATGTCGGACAGGTACCCCACCCGGGCGGGCGGGATCACGGTCGCGGCGCCGGTGGACACCTTCGTCGCGACGTCCGGCAGGGCGCCGCCGGCCAGTTCCAGGCCGTGCCCGCCGAGGAGCCCGCCGAGGTGCCGGTACAGCGCGGTGACGCCGTCGTCGTCGAAGGTGGCGGCGCTGGTGCCGAAGACGGGCATGTCCTCGGGCCGCTGCCCGAACGCCTCCCGGTTGCGGACGAGCTGCCGCGAGACGTCCCGCAGCGCGTCGGCGGCGCCGCGCCGCTCGAACTTGTTGATCGCCACCACGTCCGCGAAGTCGAGCATGTCGATCTTCTCCAGCTGGGACGCGGCGCCGAACTCCGGCGTCATCACGTACAGCGAGACGTCCACCAGCGGGACGATCGCGGCGTCGCCCTGCCCGATGCCGGGCGTCTCCAGGACCACCAGGTCGTACCCGGCGGCCTTGCAGGCGGCGACGATGTCCTCGATGCCGTCGGGCAGCTCCCGCGCGCCGCGCGTGGCCAGCGAGCGGAAGTACACGCGGTCGCCGTCGAGGGAGTTCATCCTGATCCGGTCGCCGAGCAGCGCGCCGCCGCCGCGCCGCCGGGTCGGGTCGACGGCCAGCACCGCGACGCGCAGCCGGTCGCCCTGGTCGACGCGCAACCGGCGCACCAGCTCGTCGGTCAGGGACGACTTGCCCGAGCCGCCGGTGCCGGTGATGCCGAGCACGGGCACCCGCCGCGCGGCCGCCGCCTCGGCCAGGCGCGCGCGGTCGGCGTCCGGGAGCTTGCCGGCCTGCAGGCAGGTGATGGCCCGCGCCAGGGCGCGCCGCTCCCCCGCCAGCACGTCCGCCACCGGGACCGGCTCGGCCGCCAGGTCGGTGTCGCAGTCGCGCACCAGCTCGTTGATCATTCCGGGGAGGCCGAGCCGCTGCCCGTCCTCCGGCGAGAAGATCCGCACGCCCGCCCCGGACAGCCGCGCGATCTCGTCGTGGACGATCACGCCGCCGCCCCCGCCGAACACCTTCACGTGCTCGGCGCCGGCCTCCTTCAGGCTCCGCGACAGGTACTCGAAGTACTCGACGTGGCCGCCCTGGTAGGAGCTGACCGCCACGCCCTGCGCGTCCTCCTCCAGCACGGCGTCGACGACCTCGCGGACCGAGCGGTCGTGCCCCAGGTGCACGACCTCGGCGCCCTGGGACTGCAGGATGCGCCGCATGATGTTGATGGCCGCGTCATGGCCGTCGAACAGCGCCGCCGCGGTCACGAACCGCACCGGGTGCACCGGCGTGTGCAGTTCCCCCGTCACCGACCCCACCACCAGACTTTTGGACATCCAATATTTGGAAGTTAAAATAGTTTCCGTGCGCGAACACGTCAAGACGGCATACGGTGTGGCGGTGCCCGACACCCCCGACCCCATCGCCGAGGCCCACCGCCAGTGGAGCGCCCGCTGGCCCGAGCACGCCGACCACATGGCGGCCGTGACGTCCGTGATGCGCGCCCAGCAGCTCCTGCTGAGCCGCATCGAGGCCGTCCTCAAGCCCTACGGGCTGACGTTCGCCGCCTACGAGGCCCTGCGCCTCCTCGCCTTCGCCCGCACCGGGACCCTTCCCATGGGGAAGATGGGCACACGCCTCATGGTGCACCCCGCCTCGGTCACCAACGTGATCGGGCGCCTGGAGCGGCGCGGCCTCGTCGGCCGCGGCCCCTCCCCCGGCGACCGCCGCGTCGTCCTCGCCACCATCACCCCCGCCGGCCGCGACCTCGCCGAGGAGGCCACCGCGGCGCTCAACGAGTCCGGATTCGGCATCGCCGATCTGCCCGCCGGGCAGGCCACCGAGATCACCGACGCCCTGCGGCCCGTCCGCGTCTGCGCCGGCGACCTCCCCGCGGGCGACCTCCCCGCGGGCGATGTCGGCGAAGTCGGCGCGCCGGAGTGACGTCCGGAGTCAGTGGTCGCGGACCCAGGCGTCGATGAGGTAGGCGGCGCGGGGGCGCGATTCCGGCAGGTAGTGGGTGTCCTTGATGTGGTCGAGGGTCTTGTCGGGCGCCGCCAGGGCGTCGAAGATCGCACGGGCGTCGCTGTCGTAGACGCACGCGTCGGCGGTGGCGTGGATCACCAGTGACGGGACGCTCACGCGCGCGAGGTGCGGCGCGGCGGCGCACTGCGAGGTCCGCAGGCTCCACATCGACAGCCAGGTGCGCAGCGTGCACGTGGAGCCGATGCCGAACACCCCGTAGTTGGCCCTGGCGGGCTCGCCGAGGTAGCAGCGGTTGGGCGCCCGGTCGGACGGCTCGATGGACGGGTCGATCATGCGCAGGTCCGCCCAGGTGCGGTGCACGTTGAACAGGGCGTCGCGGGCCCGGGTGCCCTTCAGCGCGTCCAGGCGGGCGAGGACCCAGTCGGTGATGCGCTCGTTGCGGGCGCGCTGGGCGGCGCGGTAGCGGGCCTGGAAACCGGCGCTGTAGGGCGGGCCGTTCTCCGGGTCGAACGGGTCGAGGGACGGGTCGGCCGACAGCGCGTCGGTCTCGTCGGTGACCGACGGGTCCATCCAGTTGGTGAGGACCTCCGGGCGGCCGGAGTGCGCGGCGAGGGCGATGAACAGGTCCCCGGCGGGCAGGTCCTCGATCGCGGCGACCGGGCGCATCCCGGCCACCGGCGCGACGTTCGGCTCGACGGCCTGCGACTGGTAGGCGGCCATCAGCGAGCCGCCGCCGGAGTTGCCGAGCAGCACGACCCGCTCGGCGCCGGCCCGCTCGCGCAGCCACCGCACGCCCTCGCCGATCTCGGCGAGGGCGTGGTCGAGCAGGAAGTGCGCCTCGTCGCCGCGGAAGCGGGTGTTCCAGCCGAGGAAGCCGTAGCCGCGCGCGGCGAGGTGCTCGGCGAGGTAGTGCTCGGAGAAGTCGACGTTGTAGTGCGCGGCGATGAACGCCGTCCGCGGCGGGCTCCCGGCGGGCCGGTGGTAGACGCCCTGGCACGGGTGGCCGCCCGCGCCCGCCCGGCCGGCCAGGGGCGACGGCAGCCCCACGAACTCCCTGACGATCTCGCCCATCCGGGGACCCCTCCGCGCTACCGAACCGGGTCCTGATCGTAGGGGGCGGGATCCGGCGGCGGCACCCGTTTCGGGGTGCGGGTGGAACGATCGCTTATGCTGCGGCTCACATCCGTTGTGTCGCGAGGAGGCATGATGGCGGATTCGCCGACAATGACGTACGGCGGCTACCTGCGGCTCGACGATCTTCTCTCCTGCCAGGAGCCGAAGACCCGGGCGCACGACGAGCTGCTGTTCGTGATCATTCACCAGGTGTACGAGCTGTGGTTCAAGCAGATCCTGCACGAGGCCGCGCTGCTGCAGCGCCGGCTGGAGGAGGGCAACAGCGCCGGGTCCATGCACACCGCGCGGCGGATCGCCAAGATCCTCAAGACGGTGGTCGGGCAGCTGGACGTGCTGGAGACGATGACGCCGCGCCAGTTCGCCGCGTTCCGCGACGTGCTCGGCAGCTCGAGCGGGTTCCAGAGCGAGCAGTTCCGCGAGATCGAGGCCGTCCTCGGGCGGCGCGCGTTCCCGGCGTCGGTGCTGCGCGAGGACGAGCGGCTGCGCGCCGCCGTGGCCCGCCCGTCGCTGTTCGACTCGCTGCTGCGCTACCTGGACGGCCACGGCTTCCCCGTCCCGCGCGAGGCCCTCGACCGCGACACCTCCGCCCCGTGGGAGCCGGACGCGGGCGTCCAGAAGGCCCTCCTCGCCGCCTACGCCGACGAGTCCGGCGCCGCCGCCGAGGTCTGCGAGGCGCTCGTCGACGTCGACGAGGGCGTCCAGGAGTGGCGGTACCGGCACCTGAAGATGGTCGAGCGGACGATCGGCGCCAAGCTCGGCACCGGCGGGTCGGCGGGCGCCGACTACCTGCGCCGCACGCTGTTCGCGCCCGCGTTCCCCGACCTGTGGGAGGTCCGCTCGCAGACCGAGGAGGCGCCCGTCCATGGCGGGTGACGCGGCGTCCATGGCGGGTGGCGCGGAGCGGGTCGCGATCGTCGGGGCGGGCCTCGCGGGGTCGCTGCTCGCGGTGCTGCTGGGCCGCCGCGGCATCCCCGTCACGGTGTACGAGCGGCGCCCCGACCCGCGCGTCGCGGGCGCCGAGCGGGGCCGCTCGATCAACCTGGCGGTCTCCGCCCGCGGCCTCGCCGCGCTGGAGCAGGTGGGGCTGCGCGACCAGTCCCTCAAGCAGGCGCTGCCCATGCACGGGCGGATGGTGCACCCGCTGCCGGGCGCGCAGAACTTCCAGCCCTACAGCGCCGACGGCGAGCGCGCCATCAACTCCATCAGCCGCGCCGAGCTGAACCGGTCGCTGCTGGACGCCGCCGAGGCCACGCCCGGGGTCGCGTTGCGGTTCTCCCAGCGCGTCACCGGCGTGGACGTCGACGCCGGGGCGCTGCTGTTCGAGGACGCCGATCCCGAGCCCGCCGGCGTCGTGCTGGCCGGGGACGGGGCCTACAGCGCGGTCCGCCGGTCGCTGGGGTTCGACCACGACGCCGACTTCCTGGAGCACGGGTACAAGGAGCTGACCGTCCCGCCGCGCGACGGCGAGTTCGCGCTGGACCCCGACGCGCTGCACATCTGGCCGCGCGGCACCTCGATGATGATCGCGCTGCCGAACCTGGACCGGTCGTTCACCTGCACGCTGTTCTGGCCGAAGGGCGACTTCGAGGCGCTGGCCACCCCGGCGCACGTCACCGCCTACTTCGCCGAGCACTATCCGGACGTCGCGGAGCTGATGCCCGACCTGGCCGCCGACTACGCGCTCAACCCGGTCGGGTCGCTGGTGACCGTCCGGTGCTGGCCGTGGACCCGGTACGGCGACGGCGCCGTCGTCGGGCTGCTCGGCGACGCCGCCCACGCGATCGTCCCGTTCTTCGGGCAGGGCGCCAACTGCGCGTTCGAGGACTGCATCGAGATCGACCGGTGCCTCACCGAGGCCGGCGGTGACTGGCGGCGCGCGCTGTCGCTCTACCAGGAGCGGCGCAAGGCCAACACCGACGCGATCGCCGAGATGGCGCTGGACAACTTCATCGAGATGCGCGACCGGGTGTCGTCCCCGGTGTACCGGGCGAAGCAGGCCGCGGCGCACGCGCTGGAGCGGCGCCTGGCCGGGCGGTACGTCTCCCGCTACGAGCTGGTGTCGTTCTCGACGCTGCCGTACGCCGACATCCCGGCCCGCATCAGGCGCCAGAACCTGGCCCTCGGCGCCGCCGCCGCGGCCGGCGCCGCCGGGCTCGGGCTGGCGCTGCGCGCCCTCCGGCGCGCCCGGCGGTCGGCCGGCTAGCGGGCGCGGCGGCGCAGGCGGCGGCCGGCGGCCAGGTCGGCGACGGCCGCCGCCAGCGCCGCCGCCACGAACCCCAGCACGACGACCAGGCCGTGCCGGAACGCGGTCGCCCACTCCCCCCGCGTGCTCGCCAGCGCGGCGAAGAACACCGCGCCGACGGCGGCGATGCCCATCGCGGTGCCGACCCGCTGGCCGGTCTGCAGCACGCCCGCCGCGCTGCCGCCCTCGGTGTAGTGGACCTCCGACAGCGTCAGCGTCTGGTTGGGGGCGATGACCAGGCCGCTGCCGAGCCCGGCGACCAGCAGCGGCCCCGCCGTGGCCCACGCCACGCCCGGGCCCGGCCGCAGCTCGACGGCCAGCCACGCGGCGCCGAGGCCGATCAGCACCAGGACCAGCCCGGCCGCGACGAGCGGCCGCCCGTAGCGCGTCACGACCCGGCCGCCGGCCGCCGAGGCGAGCCCGGACCCGACCGCGAACGGCGTGATCGCGACGCCCGCGCCGAGCGCGCTGTAGCCGAGGTCGTTCTGCAGGTAGAGGGTGAAGATGAAGAAGACCGCGGTGAACCCGGCGAAGTACAGCAGCGCGATCGCCGAGCCGAGCGCGTAGGAGCGCAGCCGGAACAGCTTCAGGTCCACCATCGGCGTCCGCGCGCGCCGCTCCCACCAGGCGAACACGGCGATCAGCGCGGCGCCGGCGAGGACGAGCAGCCATTTCAGGCCGCTGTGCCACTGCCGCTCCTGCACGAACGGCAGCAGCACGCACACGACGCCCGCGCCGAGCAGGAGCACGCCGAACGGGTCGAGGCCCTGCTGCTCGCCGTAGATCGGGGCGGGCAGCAGCCGCCATGCCAGGAACAGCGCGGCCACCCCGACGGGGACGTTGACGTAGAACACCCACCGCCAGCCCTCCGCGTCGCCGCCGAGGGCGATCAGCCCGCCGCCGAGCAGCGGCCCGACGGCGGTCGCGACGCCGATGACGGCGCCGAGCGCGCCGAACGCCCGGCCCCGCTCCGCGCCCTGGAACAGCTGCTGGATGAGGCCCGCGACCTGCGGGTTGAGGATGCCGCCCGCGACGCCCTGCACGAGCCGGGCGAGGACGAGCAGCAGGATCGTCGGCGCCAGCCCCGCGCCCGCGCTCGCCACCGTGAACAGCGCGAGGCCCGCCATGAACACCGCGCGGCGGCTGCGGGCGTCGCCGAGCCGCCCCGCCGGGACCAGGACGAGCCCGAACGTCAGCGCGTAGCCCGACAGGATCCACTGCAGCTGCGCGTCGGAGGCGTCCAGCCCCGACCGGATCGACGGCAGCGCCACGTTGACGATGCTGACGTCCAGCAGCGTCATGAACGCCGCGACCAGGCACACCGACAGCGCCCGCCACCGGCGGCCGCCGTCCCCGTCCGGTCCCGGGTCGTCCGCGGGTCGTGTCCGCACTGCGGGGTCCTGTCCGCAGATCACCGGATGAAACACGGGGCGGCGGCGGCCCCGCCGCCCGGCTGTGCCACAGTGGCCGGATGACCGACCTGGCCCCGGGGACCGGCCCCGACGAACTGCTGTGCTCCGCCAAGGGCTGCCGCGCCGCCGCCGTGTGGGCGCTCCGCTGGAACAACCCGAAGATCCACACGCCGGACCGGCGGAAGATCTGGCTGGCCTGCGGCGAGCACCGGGAGAGCCTGTCGGCGTTCCTGTCCCGCCGCGACTTCCTCAAGGACGTCGTGCCGGTCGCCGACCGCGACGCGCCGCCGCCGGCGGGCTAGGCGCCGCCGGCGGGCTGGGCGTCGTCGAGGACGGGCTCCCCCGCCGGGCCGGGCACCTCCGGCTCCGGCGCCCGCTCCCGCCAGGCCTCGGCCATCTCGGTGAGCCGGGCGGCGGCGTCCCGCGCGGGCGCGCCGCGCCCGACCGCGAGGCCCAGCAGGTACGCCGTCAGCGGCGCGCCGGGCCGCGCGACGCCGTGCGCGACGTCGCGGGCGAGGTCCAGGATGAGGCCCTGGTCGATGTCGCCGCGCTCCAGCCCCAGTTCGAGGCACGTCGCGTTGATCCAGTCCTCCAGCACCGACATGGCTCCCCCTTCACGCATGGTCACGACGACACCTGCCCACTCTCGCACGGTCAAAGCAGGCGCTCGGCGGCGGCCAGCTCCTCGGGGGTGTCGCAGTCGTACCAGGCGGGGCGCGTGCCCGCCGGCAGCGCGACCGCGGCCGGGCCCAGCGGCCCGAGGACGCCGCGCAGGGACGCGCCGCCGTAGCCGTCCAGGGCGGTGCGCAGCGCCTCCGCCCGCCAGCAGCCGGCGAGCCACTGCTCGCGGCCCTGCCCGTCCAGCAGCACCGCGCCGGGCCGCTCCGCCGTCGCGGCCAGCAGCCGGGCGACGTGGGCGGGGCGCAGGAACGGCAGGTCGGCGGCCAGCAGCGCCAGCCGCGGCGCGCGGACCTCGGCGAGGCCGGCGCGCAGGGCGGGCACCGGGCCAGCGCCGGGCGGGTCCTCGCGGACGACGACCGCGCCCGGCAGGACGTCCCGCCGCGGCCCCACCACGATCAGCCTGGAGGCGCCGGCCGCCGCGGCCGCCGTCCACTCGACGAGCGCGCGGCCGCCGACCCGCGCGGCGGGCTTGTCGGCGCCGAACCGGCGGGCCCGGCCCCCGGCGAGCAGGACCGCGTCGAACTCCACTCAGCCGCCGATCGCCGACATGGGGCGGGCGGGCTGCAGGAACGACGGGTCGTCGATGCCGTGCCCGGCGCGCTTGGCCCGGACGGCCGCGCGCCACCGCTCGGCCAGCTCGGCGTCGGTGGCGCCGCCGCGCAGCGCGTCCCGCAGGTTGGACTCCTCGGTGGCGAACAGGCAGTTGCGGACCTGCCCGTCGGCGGTGAGCCGCACCCGGTCGCAGGCGCCGCAGAACGGCCGGGTCACCGAGCCGATCACGCCGACCGTCGCGGGGCCGCCGCCGACCAGGAACGACTCGGCGGGGGCGCTGCCCCGGTCGTGCGCCGCGTCGGGGGCCAGGTCGAACGCCGCCGACAGCCGGTCCAGGATCTCGTCCGCGGTGATCATGTCGTCGCGGGTCCAGCCGTGCTGGGCGTCCAGCGGCATCTGCTCGATGAACCGCAGCCGGTAGCCGTGCTCCAGGCAGAACCGCAGCAGCGGCACGGCCTCGTGGTCGTTGACCCCGCGCATCAGCACCGCGTTGATCTTCACCGGCTCCAGCCCGGCGGCGCGCGCGGCGGCCAGGCCCTTCAGGACGTCGGCGAACCGGTCGCGGTGCGCGAGCCGCTTGAACGTGGCGCGGTCGAGGGTGTCGAGGGAGACGTTCACCCGGTCCAGGCCCGCCTCGGCCAGCGGCCCCGCCAGCCGGTCCAGGCCGATGCCGTTGGTGGTGAGGGAGATCTGCGGGCGCGGCGACAGCTCCGCCGTCGCCGCGACGATGCCGGGCAGGCCGCGCCGCAGCAGCGGCTCGCCGCCGGTGTAGCGGACCTCGGTGACGCCGAGGTCGCGGACGGCGAGGCCGACCAGCCGGACCACCTCGTCGTCGGTGAGCAGCTCCGGCTTGGGCAGCCAGTCCAGCCCCTCGGGCGGCATGCAGTAGGAGCACCGCAGATTGCAGCGGTCGGTCAGCGAGACCCGCAGGTCCGTCGCGGTACGGCCGAAGGTGTCGACCAGCACGGGCGCCCCTTCCTGCTGGCCGGCGGCCGGGTTCGCGGCCCGCCGGAGGTTGCGGTCGGTCCCACCAGCCTATTGCGGCATTTGACGATCCGGCGCATCGCGTTGGACTGTGACGTTCTGTCCAGCACCAGGGAGGCCGGAGTGACGACGGTACGCGAGTGGGAGTTCGCCGGGACGCGGGGCGCGGTCACCGCCCGGATCTGGGCGGACGGCGAGCCGCGCTACGTCGCGGTGCTGGTGCACGGCTACGGCGAGCACCTCGGCCGCTACGACCACGTCGCGGACGTCCTCGTCCGGCACGGCGCGGTCGTGTGCGGCCCCGACCACATGGGCCACGGCCGGTCCGCCGGCGACCGCGTGCTGATCGAGGACTACGAGGACGTCGCCGCCGACCTGCACACGGTCGTGGAGTCGGCGCGCGGCGACCACCCCGGCCTGCCCGTCGTCGTGATCGGGCACTCGATGGGCGGGTTGATCGCGGCCCGGTACGCGCAGCTGCACGGCGCCGGGCTCGCCGCGCTGGTGCTGTCGGGGCCGGTGCTCGGCCGCTGGCACGCCGTGGACGAGCTGCTGCCCCTCGCGGAGATGCCGGACGCGCCCATCGACACCTCCACGCTGTCGCGCGACCCCGCCGTGGGCGAGGCGTACACCGCGGACCCGCTGGTCTGGCACGGCCCGTTCAAGAAGACCACCATCGTGGCCCTCGACGCGGCCCTGCGCCGCGTCAACGAGCACGGCTCGCTCGGCGCGCTGCCGGTCCTGTACGTGCACGGCGGCGCCGACGAGCTCGTCCGGCCGGGCGACACCCGCACCGGCATCGAGGCGATCCGCGGCGCGGGCCTCACCGAGCGCCTCTATCCGGGCGCCCGCCACGAGGTGTTCAACGAGACCAACCGCGACGAGGTCCTCGCCGACGTCACCGCCTTCATCGACCGCGCCCTCGGCTCCGTCCGGTCCTGAGGGCGCGCTCCGGTGCACAAAACCCTGGCCAACCTGCTGGTTTGCCGGGAACCCGGCACCGGGACGGGCGCCGCGCGGACATCATTCCCCTTGACGTACACGACTTCGTCAAGGAGGGGAGCCACCCGCCGTGGTCAACTCTGTCGCGCTGGAGGACTTCGCCGGCGGCACCGACGACGAGCGCCTCACCCGCGCGCTGTCGTACGCCGCCGCGCAGACCTACAAGCCCGTCATCATGCTCGCGCAGCCCCGGCAGTACTCCTTCCGGCGGACGCGGATGATGTACAACGGGTTCGCGCTCGCCGGGCCGCCCGCGTCCGGCAGCGAGTTCCGCTACAACGGCAAGGTCAAGATCAACACGCGGGACTCGGGGTGGCTGGACATGTCCGGCTCCCAGCTGAAGGGCGTCTCGATCCGCGACCTGTCCTTCGAGGGCGACTCCAAGTCCACCTTCTTCGTGGACAAGACCCACACCCAGACCGTGCTGTGGGCGTCGCACCTGCACAACCTCGGCTTCTCCCTGTTCAAGCACGTCATCTGGGGCGCGCACACGGCGGTGACGTTCTCGGGCTACTGGGACGTCAACAACTGCTACGACACCGAGTTCAAGCTGTGGGGCAGCGACAACAACTACTGGCCCGACGGGATGCTGCTCGACTCCCCCCACCACCCGCCCGGTGAGCGCTACCACCTGTGGCTGCCGAACCTGAGCAAGTCCAACGTGGGGCCGGTGTACGTGACCGGCAAGCACCAGGTGACGCCGATGCGGATCGACGGCGGCCGCGGCCTGATCGTGTCCGGCGCCCGCCTGGAGGCCCAGGCCGGGAACCCCACCTACGGATCGCAGCTCATCATCACCGGCGGCAAGTTCATCAGGCTGCGCGACCTGTTCTTCTTCAACGGCATGTCCGACCCCGGCGCGCTGCCGGACCCGTCCGAGCACCGCGGGACCGTCACCGTCACCGGCGGCGGCGACCTGCTGTTCGACGGCTGCATGTTCTCCGACGGCGACGGCTCGCAGACCGGCTCGACCCCGGCCGGGACGCCCGAGATCTACCTGGCGGGCGGGCGGCGGATCCGGATCCGCGACCACCAGTCCTCCAGGAAGCCGCGGATCGTGCGGGCCTCGTCGGTGCCCGCCGGCACGATCACCACCGACCCGGACCTGACCGTGACGACCCGCTGAGGGGAGGCCCGCCTCGCGGGCGCCCGGCCCGGCGACGAGCGCGCCGGGGCCGGGCCGCCCGCGAACCGTCAGCCCTTCACGCAGATGAGCTGGCGCAGGCGCGCGACGACCTCGACCAGGTCGGACTGCGCCTCGATGACCTCTTCGAGGTCCTTGTAGGCGCCGGGGATCTCGTCGACGACGCCGCCGTCCTTGCGGCACTCGACGCCCCGCGTCTGCTCGATCAGGTCGTCCACGGTGAAGCGCTTGCGGGCCTTGTTGCGGCTCATCCGGCGGCCCGCGCCGTGCGAGGCGGAGTTGTAGGCGGTCTCGTTGCCGAGGCCGCGCACGATGTAGGTGCCGGTCGCCATCGAGCCCGGGATGATCCCGAGGTCGCCGCGGCCGGCCCGGATCGCGCCCTTGCGGGTGACCAGCAGCTCCTCGCCGCCGTACCGCTCCTCCGCCACGTAGTTGTGGTGGCAGGAGATGACCTCGCCCCACCGGCAGCGCTTCTCGCCGAACCGCTTGGTCACGACGTTCTGCGCGAGCGCCATCATGACCGCGCGGTTGCGGCGCGCGTACTCCTGCGCCCAGAACAGGTCGTGGCGGTAGGCGTCCATCTTGGCGGTGCCGGCCAGGAACACCGCGAGGTCGGGGTCGGGCAGGTCCTGGTTGTGGGGCAGCTTGCGGGCCGCCTCGATGTGGTGCCCGGCGAGCTCGTTGCCGATGTTGCGCGACCCCGAGTGCAGGACGAGCCAGATCGCGCCCTTGTCGTCGGCGCACAGCTCCAGGAAGTGGTTGCCGCCGCCGAGCGTGCCCATCTGCTGGCGGGCGCGCCCGAGGCGGGCCCGGACGGCCGGGTGCAGCTCGTCGAACTCCTTCCAGAACCCGTACCAGCCGCGCTCCTTCAGGTTCGGCAGCCCCGACGGGTCGACGGCCTCCTTGTGGGAGCCGCGCCCGACCGGGATCGCCTTCTCCAGCCGGTGCCGGATGCCGGCCAGGTCGTCCGGCATGTCCTCCACGGTGAGGGACGACTTGACCGCGGTCATCCCGCAGCCGATGTCGACGCCGACCGCCGCCGGGGACACCGCGTCCTTCATCGCGATGACCGAGCCGACGGTCGCGCCCTTGCCGTAGTGGACGTCGGGCATGACCGCGAGGCCCTCCACCCACGGCAGGGCGGAGACGTTGCGGAGCTGGTCGAGGGCGATGTCCTCGACGGTGTCGGGGGCGGTCCACATCCTGATGGGCACGCGGCCGCCCTTGAGCGTCTGGTACGGCACGCCATCTCCTTGATCGTCGGGAACCGGACCGCGATCCATGAGGCCAGAAACACCGGCCGCCGTACAACCGGTTTTCCCGTCCCGGAGGGGTTTACGACCGTTCGGCGCCGCGGCGTTCGGTGAGCCCGCGCCGGTCGAGGTGGCGCAGCAGCGCGACGGCGACGCGGCGGCCGGTGCCGAGGGCCTCGGCGGCCTGGCCGGGCGTGAACGGCTGCGGCAGGGCGTCCAGGACCCGCAGCGCCGCCAGGTCCGCGCCGGGCGCCAGCACGATCTCGCCCTCCGCGTCCTCATCCGCCCCGTCCTGTCCGGCGCCGTCCCGCCCAGCACCGTCCTGCCCGGCGCCGTCCCGCCCCGGGTCGCGAGGGACGCGCAGGACCGCGCCCGCGCGCTCGGCGGCGTCGAGCAGCTCCCCGGTGAGGCCGAGCTCGCGGAGCCGCTCGGCCGACGGCGGCGCGAACGGGGCGCCGTCGAGGTCGGCGCGGAGCCGGTCGACGGCGCCGGCCCAGGGCTGCGGGGGCTCCGCGGCGATCGCGGCGGGGGCGGCCGGGCGGGCCTCGGCGGCGGCCGGCGGGCCGGGCGGCGGGCCGTAGACGCGTCCCGCGTCCACCCGCAGCGGCGGCCGGACCAGCGCGGCGACGAGCTGCCGGGCCGGCAGGCCGAGCCGCAGCCGGACGGTCTCCAGCGGGATGCCGGGCGCGTGCGGGCTGCCCGCGGCGTGCCGGGACGCCTCCTCGGCGAGCCGGTCGAACAGCGCCGACCAGTGCGCCGGGTCGGCGAGCCACTCGCCGTTCAGCGCGACCGCGTCCGGCGGCGGCGCGCAGCCCATCAGCGACAGCTCCGAGCGCCGCAGCACGCCGTGCCGGCGCAGCACGACCGCGCCGTCCGGCCGGTCGGGCCAGGACGCCAGCTCGCGGGCGCGGGCCGCGCCGGCGCCGCGCCGCACCAGGGTCGGCGGCCGGACGTCCAGCACGCTCACCCCGGCCATCGAGCGGCGCGCCGGGTCGCGCAGGACGCCGGTGTCGCCGAGGTGCAGCGCGAGCCGGGTGTTCAGCGTCAGCCGGGCGGTGTCGGGACCGAGCGGGCGCAGCCGGACCGGGACGGCGGCGGTCCCGAGGTGCAGCGTGAGCTGCCGCGCGAGCCGCCCCGACGCCGCGCCGAACCGGGTGCGGACGTCGACGCAGGTGGTGTGGGTCCAGGCGCCGGGCGTGACGAGGGCCATGCCGGGGTCGACGCGGCCGGCGTCGCGCAGCGTCAGCACGACCCGGGACACCCCGCCGACGGACTCGCGCGGCTCGCCGGCGCAGCCGATCGTGCGGACGCGGACGCGCTCCCCGGCGGGCATGAGCAGCAGTTCGTCGCCGACGGCGACGGTGCCGGCGGCGAGGGTGCCGGTGACGGCGGTCTGCCGCCCGGCGGTGATGGCGTGGTCGACCCACAGCCGCACCGGGGCGGCCGGGTCGGGGACGGGCAGCCGACCCGCGAGCCGGTCGAGGGCGGCGGCCAGCTCGGCCACGCCGGTGCCGGTGGCGGCGCTGACGGCGACGGCCTCCACGCCCTTGAGCGGGGTGCCGGCGAGCCGCTCGCGGACCTGGCGCAGCGCGAGCCTGGCGTCGGCGCTGTCGGCCTTGGTGACCGCGAGGACGCCGAACCGGACGCCGAGCGCGCCGAGGGCGTCCAGGTGCTCGCCGGTCTGCGGCATCCACCCCTCGTCGGCGGCGACGGCGAGCAGCGCGGCGGGCGCCGGCGCGGCGCCCGCGAGCATGGCCGGCAGCGACCGCCCGGCGCCGGGGACGTCGACGAACGCGACGCGCCGCCCCGAGGGCAGCTCCGTCCAGGCGCCCGTCTCGCCGGGCTCCTTGCCGGTGAGGGCGCGCACGAGCGCCGACTTGCCGTGCCCACCGTGACCGGCGGTGGTGACGACCTGCATCAGCGTCCTTTCCGTGCCGGGACGCGGGAGGCCGTGCGGGGGGATGCATCGCGGGGGTTGCGCAGACGAAGGTCCACGGAAGGCAACCCTAGGGACGCCGGGGCCCGGCGTCGAACCCGGTCCGGCCGGTGCGGACGCGCCGACACGCCCACCGACCGCACGTCAACCACAAACGACCAGAAATCGCCGCCGAATCGGCCCCGCCGGAAGCGGCACCCGCGAAGGAGCATGAGCGAACCGGCCGATCTATGCTTACTTTCTCTAAGTAAGTACAGAGCGGACGGGAGCACGCCGCGCGGCCGGGCCGCCGCCGGCCGGACGCACGATCGCCCCTCGGGAGGTTCGCATGACCGGCGCCCCGGCCACGGCGCGCACCGCGGCCGGCCCCCCGCCCGCGGGCCCCGCGCGCACCGGCCGCATCCTGCTCGCCCTCGCGGCGGCCGGGATGGTCGTCTCGGTGCAGCAGACCCTGGTGCTGCCGCTGCTGCCCCAGTTCATGGTCCGCTTCGACGCCCCGATCACCGACGTGACGTGGGTGTTCACCGCGTCGCTGCTGACCGGCGCGGTCGCCACCCCGCTGCTGGCGCGGTTCGGCGACATGTACGGCAAGAAGCGGATGATCCTGCTCGCGCTGGTGCTGCTGCTGGCCGGCTCGGTGGTCTGCGCGGTGTCGGCCTCGCTGCCGGTCCTCATCGCCGGGCGCGCGCTGCAGGGCGTGTCGTCGTCGATGATCCCGCTCGCCATCGGCATGATCCGGGACGCGTTCCCGCGCGAGCGGATCACCACCGCGATCGGCATCGTCAGCGCCACCATGGGCGTCGGCGGCAGCGCCGGCATGATCGTGACGGGGCTGATCGCGGCCCGCACCGACAGCCACCACCCGGTCTTCTGGATCACCGCGGCGCTGGCCGCCGGCGCGCTGGCGCTGGTCGCGGCGCTCGCCCGCGACGCCGGCGTCCGGGCCGGCGGCCGGCCCGACTTCGGCGGCGCGGTCCTGCTCGCCGGCTGGCTGGTGTGCCTGCTGCTCGGCATCAGCGAGGGCAACGCGTGGGGCTGGACGTCCGGCGGCGTCCTCGGCCTGTTCGGCGGCGCCGCCGCGCTGTGCGCGGTGTGGGTCGCGGTGCAGCTGCGGGTCCGCGCCCCGCTGGTGCGGCTGAACCTGCTGGTCGGGGCGCGGTCGCTGTCGGCGAACGTCGCCTCGGCGCTGCTCGGGTTCTCGATGTTCGCCGCGTTCACGCTGATCGCCGGGTTCGTGCAGGCGCCGTCGGCGGAGCTCGGGTACGGGCTGGACGGCTCGGTCCTGGACGTCGGCCTCTACATGCTGCCGAGCACGGTGACGATGCTGGTGTTCTCGGCGCTGGCCGGGCGGATCGCCGCGCGGCTCGGCCCGGCCTACACGCTCGCGACCGGATCGGCCTTCGCCGGGCTGTGCTACGTCTGGCTCGCGGTGTCCAACTCGCACGTTTACGACATGCTCGCGTTCAGCGCCATCCAGGGCATCGGGTTCGGGATCGCCTACGCGGCGCTCGGGACGCTCGCCGTCCAGCACGTGCCGATGGACCAGAGCGGCATCGCCAGCGGCATCAACTCGCTCGTCCGCACCACCGGCGGCGGCGTGGCGGGCGCCGTGACCGCGTCGATCCTGGCCGGGCGGGTGATCGCGGGGACGGACGTGCCGACGCTCGGCGCGTACGAGCTGTGCTTCTGGATCGTCGCGGCGGGCGCCTTCGCGGCCGCGCTCGTCGCCGTCGCGCACGGCCTGCGCCACCCCGACTGACGGCCCCGTCGAGGGCCCCGGAAGGCGGCCGCGCGCGGGGGCGCGGAGACGGGCGGGGCGGCGCGGGCTCTTGACGAACCGGCCCCGGGGCATGCCCTATAGGGGTGCGGCCCGATTTCGGGAACGGGCCTCAGCGCAGACCCGGGCCACGGAGCGACCGGCCGGCGGCCCGCCACCGGGAGGACGACATGGGCGCCTACGCGGCCGCGTACGAACGCAGCATCGCCGACCCGACCCGCTTCTGGGGGCTGGCGGCGCGCGACGTCCGCTGGCTCGTCCCGCCGGACCGGGTCCTGGACGACGGCGCGCCGCCGTTCTACCGGTGGTTCACCGGCGGCGAGCTGAACACCTGCGACAACGCGCTGGACCGGCACGTGGAGGAGGGCCGCGGCGACCAGCCCGCGCTGATCTACGACAGCCCGGTCACCGGGACGGTCCGCACCTACAGCTACCGGGAGCTGACCGGCCTCGTCGCGCGGTTCGCCGGGGCGCTGCGCGCGCAGGGCGTCGACCGCGGCGACCGGGTCGTCATCTACCTGCCGATGGTGCCGGAGGCGGTCATCGCGATGCTGGCGTGCGCCCGGCTCGGCGCGGTGCACTCGGTCGTGTTCGGCGGGTTCGCGGCGCGGGAGCTGGCGGTCCGCATCGACGACGCCCGGCCCAAGGCGGTCGTGTCGGCGTCCTGCGGGATCGAGGCGGGCCGGGTCGTCGCCTACAAGCCGCTGCTCGACCAGGCGCTGGAGATGGCGCGGCACAAGGTCGAGCGGTGCGTGATCCGCCAGCGCGAGCAGCTGCACGCCGACCTCGTCCGGCCCCGGGACGTGGAGTGGGACGAGGCGGTCGCCGCCGCCGAGCCCGCCGAGTGCGTGCCCGTCGCCGCCACCGACCCGCTCTACATCCTCTACACCTCGGGGACGACCGGGCGGCCGAAGGGCGTCGTCCGCGACAACGGCGGGCACGCGGTGGCGCTGCGCTGGTCGATGGAGAACGTGTTCGGCGTCGGGCCCGGCGACGTGTTCTGGGCCGCGTCGGACGTCGGCTGGGTCGTCGGGCACTCCTACATCGTGTACGCGCCGCTGCTCACCGGCTGCGCGACCGTCCTGTACGAGGGCAAGCCGGTGGGGACGCCGGACGCGGGCGCGTTCTGGCGCGTCGCGGCGCAGCACCGGGTGAAGGCGCTGTTCGCGGCGCCGACCGCGATCCGGGCGATCAAGAAGGAGGACCCGGAGGGCGCGCTGCTCGCCGGGCACGACCTGGCGGCGCTGGACACGCTGTTCCTCGCCGGGGAGCGCCTCGACCCCGACACCTACCGGTGGGCGTCGCGCGTCCTGGACCGGCCGGTCATCGACCACTGGTGGCAGACCGAGACGGGCTGGCCGATCGTGGCGAACCTGCGCGGGCTGGAGCCGATGCCGGTCAGGGCGGGCTCGCCCTCGGTGCCGGTGCCCGGCTACGACGTGCGGATCCTCGGCCCGGACGGCGGGGCCGTGCCGCCCGGCACCGACGGCGACATCGCGATCCGGCTGCCGCTGCCGCCCGGCACGCTGCCGACGCTGTGGCAGGACGACGAGCGGTTCGTCGAGTCGTACCTGACGAAGTTCCCCGGGCACTACCTGACCGGCGACGGCGGCCACATCGACGAGGACGGCTACGTGTGGGTGATGGGCCGCACCGACGACGTCATCAACGTCGCCGGGCACCGGCTGTCCACCGGGACGATGGAGGAGGTCATGTCCTCCCACCCGGCGGTCGCCGAGTGCGCGGTCATCGGCGTCGAGGACGCGCTGAAGGGCCAGGTCCCGCGCGGGCTGGTGGTGCTCAAGAGCGGCGTCCTCGCCGAGCCGGCCGAGCTGGCCGCCGAGCTGGTCGCGATGGTGCGCGAGCAGGTCGGGCCCGTCGCCGCGCTCAAGGAGGTCGCGGTCGTCCCGGCGCTGCCGAAGACCCGCTCGGGCAAGATCCTGCGGGGCGTGATGCGGGGCATCGCCGACGGCCGCGAGGTGACCGTCCCGTCCACGATCGAGGACCCCGGCGTGCTGGACGACCTGCGCCCCGTCCTGCGCCGGTCATGACCGCCCGCGACCGGGCGGGGCGCTAGGGCCGGTGGCCGGTCCGCTTGGGCCACAGCGCGGCGACCAGGCAGACGCCGGCCGCCGCGAGCACGATCTGCAGGACGGTCTCCCAGGGGCTCCAGCCGCCGCCGGTGAGGCCGAACACCTGCGCCAGCCCCGTCCCGGCGAACGCCGCGACGACGCCGGTCGCCATCAGCAGCCAGACCGGCATGCCCGGCCGCCCGGGCGCGATCAGCCGTCCGAGGATCCCGATCACCGCGCCCAGG
Organism: Actinomadura sp. NAK00032; assembly: GCF_013364275.1. NCBI lineage: Bacteria > Bacillati > Actinomycetota > Actinomycetes > Streptosporangiales > Thermomonosporaceae > Actinomadura > Actinomadura sp. NAK00032. The sequence continues at coordinate 4,937,927 of NZ_CP054932.1, forward strand.
ACGACGGCGGCCGCGAGCCCGGTGATGGTCATGTGGCCTGCGCTCCTTCGCTCCCCCCGCCCCGCCGGAGCGGTAGCCCCTCCCCTACCCGCGTCGCGCGCGGCGACACGGCCGGGGGGCGTCAGCGGACGACGAGCGTGCGCCGCCCCCGGGGGACCAGTTCGCCGATCACCGGGGCGCCCGGGACCTCCCCGGCGACCAGCAGCCCGCCGGAGGTCTGCGCGTCGGCCAGCAGCAGCCGCTCCTCCTCGCCGATGCGGCGGAAGTCGGTGTGCGGGGACACCCACGCCAGGTTGCGGCGCGTCGCGCCGGGGACGAACCCGTCCCGGACGGCGGGCCGGGCCCCGTCCAGGTAGGGGACGGCGGCGGCGTCGACGACGGCCGTGACGCCGCTCGCCCGCGCCACCTTGTACAGGTGGCCGAGCAGCCCGAACCCGGACACGTCGGTCGCGCACACGGCGCCGCGCTCCAGCGCGGCGATCCCCGCGCCGGCGTTGAGCCGCGTCATCGTCTCCACGGCGTGCGGGAACACCTCGCCGGTCGCCTTGTGCCGGGCGTTGAGGACGCCGAGGCCGAGCGGCTTGGTCAGCGACAGCGGGACGCCGGGGCGGCCGGCGTCCAGCCGCAGCAGCCGGTCCGGGTCGGCGAGCCCGGTGACGGCGAGCCCGTACTTGGGCTCGGGGTCGTCGATGCTGTGCCCGCCCGCGATCGCGCAGCCGGCGAGCGCCGCGGCGTCCCGGCCGCCGCGCAGCACCTCGCGGGCGAGTTCGGCGGGCAGCGCGTCGACGGGCCAGCCGAGCAGGTTGACGGCCATCAGCGGCTCGCCGCCGACCGCGTAGACGTCGGAGAGCGCGTCGGCGGCGGCGATGCGGCCCCAGTCGTAGGCGTCGTCGACGACGGGGGTGAAGAAGTCGGCGGTGGAGACCACGGCCCGGCCGCCGGCGATCCGCAGCACGGCCGCGTCGTCGCCGTCCGGCCCGCCGACCAGCAGGGCGTCGTCCCCGCCGGTGAGGCCGGTCACGACCCGCTCCAGCACCCCGGGCGGGATCTTGCAGGCGCAGCCGCCGCCGTGGGCGTACTGCGTCAGGCGGGCGACGGGGGCGAGGCTGGTCACCCGCACGATTTAACGCACAACTATCGCAAATGATCAAGAAACGGACAGTACGGAGGCGGTCACCGAACGGCGAACATCCCGCCCGACCAGCGCGGAAAACCGCGAACCCCTTGTCCGAACCCTGTTCGGCATGATGCGATCTCCCCTCTGCAAGTCATCACTTACTTTCAAGGGGCGACATGGGGATTCGGGAACAGCAGGCGGTACTCGATCAGGCCGTTGCCGGGCAGACGGTGTGCACGAACCTGGCGGCGACCGTCGAGCGGCACGGCGGCCGGCCCGCCTACGCCGACCGGATCGACGGCGCGTGGCGGACCCTGACCTGGGCCGACACCCGGACCCGGGCACTGGAGACGGCGGCCGGGTTCGCCGCGCTCGGCCTGGAGCCGGGCGACGTGGTCGCGCTGATGATGCCGAACCGCTCCGAGCACGTCCTCGCCGACCTCGGCGCCGTGCACGCCGGCGGCGTCCCGACCACCGTGTACGCGACGCTCGCCGCCGACCAGATCGCGTTCGTGGCCGGGGACTGCGCCGCCAAGTACGCCGTCCTGGACGGCAAGGACCAGCTCGACCGCTGGCAGCCCGTCCTCGACCGGCTGCCGGACCTGCGCACGGTCATCGTGGTGGACGCCGCCGCCTGCCCGGACGGCGACCGCTACCTCAGCTGGGAGGCCTTCACCGCGCTCGGCCGCGAGCGGCTCGCCGCCGACCCGGCCGAGATCGACCGCCGCTGGCGGGCGGTCAAGCCGGAGGACACCGTCACGCTCCTCTACACCTCCGGCACCACCGGCGACCCCAAGGGCGTGCTGATCACCCACTCGATGGTGCTGCACGAGGCCGAGATGGTGGAGCGCAGCTCCGTGCTGCCCGAGCACCCGGCCGGGGTCTCCTACCTGCCGTTCGCGCACATCGCCGACCGCGTCCTCAGCTACTACCTGCCGATCCGGCTGGCGTCCCACGTCCACTTCTGCCCGGACCCCGCCCAGCTCACCACCGTGCTCGCCGAGGTGCGGCCGCACTCCTTCTTCGGCGTGCCGCGCGTCTGGGAGAAGATCATGGCGGGCATCCAGGCGGTGCTGTCCGCCGAGCAGGACGAGGCCAAGAAGCAGGCGGTCGGCGCCGCGCTGGAGGCCGGCCGCGCCTACGTCACCGCCCAGGAGTTCGGCAACGCCCTCACCCCCGAGATCACCGCCGCGTTCGAGCGGGCCGACCAGGCCGTCCTCACCCCGATGCGCGGGCTGCTCGGACTGGACCGCGTCCGGCAGGCCTCCAGCGCCGCGGCGCCGCTGCCGGTGGAGGTCGCCCGGTTCTTCTCCGGCCTCGGCCTGAAGATCTTCGACGCCTACGGGATGACGGAGACGACCGGCGCCATCACCGCCAACCTCGCCGACTCCTTCAAGCTCGGCACCGTCGGCCGCCCGTTCGCCGGGGTGGAGCTGAGGCTCGCCGAGGACGGCGAGATCCTCGTGCGCGGCGCCACCTGCACCCCCGGCTACCTGAACCGCCCGGACGCGACCGCCGACCTCATCGACGCCGACGGCTGGGTCAGCACCGGCGACGTCGGGCGGCTGGACGAGGACGGCTTCCTCACCGTCGTCGACCGCAAGAAGGAGCTGATCATCACCGCGGGCGGGGAGAACATCGCCCCGTCCCTGATCGAGAACCACCTCAAGGAGCACCCGCTCGTCGGGCAGGCGCTCGCCTTCGGGGACCGGCGCCCCTACGTGGTCGCCCTCATCACCCTGGACGGCGAGGTCGCCCCCGTCTGGGCCGCCGCCCACGGCATCGACACCACCGACCTCGCCGCCCTGGCCGAGCACCCCCTCGTGCGGGAGGAGGTCGCGAAGGCCGTCGAGGACGCCAACGCCCGCCTCGCCCGCGTCCAGCAGGTGAAGAAGTGGCGCGTGCTGCCCGCCGAGTGGACCGCCGAGAGCGAGGAGCTCACCCCGACCCTCAAGCTCAAGCGCCGCGTCGTGCACACCAAGTACTCGCCCGACATCGACGCCCTCTACGCGGGCTGACCGCGCGGGCTAAGATCATCGGCGGAGGCGTGTGAGCGCCTGGTGGCCTCCCCGGCCTTCAAAGCCGACGGTCCCGAGGATCTCGGGACGGCGGGTTCGATTCCCGTACGCCTCCGCCACGCGACGTCCCCCCGCCACCCGGCGGGGGGACGTCGGCGCCTCGTGGAGGCGGCGGCGTAGCGTGGAGGCATGAGGCGCCGGAAGATCGCCTACGGGATCATGATGGGGACGTGCCTCCTGCTGTTCGTGCTGGCCTGGGCCGTCGTCCGGCACTGGTCGCACGCCGCCGCGATCGCGATGTCGGTCGTCGCGCTCGCCATCCCCCCGTTCGCGGCGATCGTGGCGAACTGGAACATCGACCGCCGCGACTGAGCGCCCCGGGTCCGGCGCCGCGCCGGCCCTCCCGCGCTACTCGGCGCCCTTCGGCTGCGGCGGCTCCTTCATGCTGAAGCGGACCTGGTCGCCCTCGACCGCGGTGACGGTGACGGTCAGCGGGTAGGCGCCGCCCTTGGCGTCGTGGACGACGCACTCGATCGTGGTGCCGACCTCGCCCCTGAGGTCCTGCGGGCAGTCGGCCGTCGCCGGGCCGATGCCGCCGTCGTCGAAGGGCGGGCCGAACTTGGCGACGATCTGCTCCTCCACTGCGTCGGCGGAGACCGTCTTGGTCACCTCGCAGGCGGCGGTGGTCAGCGCCAAGGCGCCGATGATGGCGGGTACGGCAAGGTACTTGCGCATCGGTGTCGTGCTCCCCGTGTTCTTGTGCGTGCCCGTGCGCGGCTGTACGCACGTGGCCAGACGGCGCCCCGGGTCCCCTGCGGGGCCGCCGTTGGTACGTTCCGATGCTCGGTCCCCGGCCGCCCCGGGCGCCAGGGCGCCCGGTCCCGAGAAGAAGGGGACCGGAAAAGGGACAGAGCCGTCCGAACTTTTCGTTACCGGCGGGTATCCGGGGTACCGTCACGGCATGGGGCGGATCACCGTGCGCAAGCCCGTGCTGCGGGTGAGCACGTCCGGCGCGCGGGGCCGCCGGCCGGACACGCTCGCGGTGGAGGAGCCGCTGGAGATCCGCGTCGCCGGCAAGCCGCTCACGATCACCATGCGCACCCCGGGCCACGACTTCGACCTGGTCGCCGGCTTCCTGGCGGCCGAGGGCGTCATCGCGGACGCGCGCGACCTCACCGCCATGCGCTACTGCGCCGACACCGCCGAGCAGAACACCCTCGACGTCGCGCTGGCGCCCGGTGTGGCGCCGCCGGACGACTCGATGACCCGGGCGTTCACCACCACGAGCGCGTGCGGCGTGTGCGGCAAGTCCAGCATCGAGGCGCTGCGCGCCGACCGGCCGTACGAGGTGGCCGCCGACCCGCTGCGGATCACGCCGGAGGTGCTGGCGGTGCTGCCGGAGCGGCTGCGGGAGGCGCAGCGGGTGTTCGACCGGACGGGCGGGCTGCACGCGGCCGGGCTGTTCGGCGCCGGCGGCGAGCTGCTGGCGGTGCGCGAGGACGTCGGGCGGCACAACGCGGTCGACAAGGTCGTCGGGTGGGCGCTGCGGCAGGGGCGGCTGCCGCTGGCCGGGACGGTCCTGATGGTGAGCGGCCGCGCGTCGTTCGAGCTGACGCAGAAGGCGATGACCGCGGGCGTCCCGGTGCTCGCGGCGGTGTCGGCGCCGTCGTCGCTGGCGGTGGAACTGGCCGAGGAAGCCGGGATGACGCTGGTCGGCTTCCTGCGCGGCGAGACCATGAACGTGTACGCGGGTGCGGATCGCATCGCCCTGTGAGGGGCGCCTCTTGTCATCACGAGCCTAAAACCAAGCGGTAACTTGTTGGTTCGGGCGCAAGAAACCGTCCACCTCCCAGGGGTTGACTGTCGCCTCAACGCACACACGCGCGCGCTGAGAGCGAGGACGGCATGACGAGGCCCCTGACAGGCGGCGCACCGGCGACCGGCATCGATGAGCGCCATCCGCCGATCAAGCCTCGGCGCGTGTCCTTCGACTGGTCGGCGACGCCCCTGCACTGGGTGCCGGGCGATCCCGTCGCCACGCACATCATCAACTCGTTCCACATCGTCCTGCCCGAGGGCGAGAAGTGGTTCATCCAGTGCGTCAAGGACGCCCGCCCCTACATCAAGGACGAGCGGCTGCTGGAGGAGATCAAGGGGTTCATCGGCCAGGAGATGGTGCACGCCCGCTCCCACCAGGGGGTGCTGGACCAGATCCTGGAGGCCGGCGGCATCGACGTCTCCAGGATCACGGACGCGGCGGCCAAGGGCAACGCCGAGCGGCCCGCGCAGATGGCGGCGCTGAAGGAGCGCAACCCGCGGGCGTGGCGGCGGCGGCTGCGGTTCGAGCTGGCCGCGGTCGCCTCGATCGAGCACTACACCGCCGTCCTCGGCCAGTGGATCATGGACAACGAGCGGTTCGAGAAGGCCGGCGTCGACCCGACCATGCTGGACCTGCTGCGCTGGCACGGGGCCGAGGAGGTCGAGCACCGGTCGGTGGTGTTCGACGTCTACAAGGCCATGGGCGGCCGCTACCCGACGCGCGTCGCGGCCTGGGTGGTGTCGCTGTTCTTCCTGTACTGGGCGCTGATCGGCGGGTCGCTGTACCTGCTCAAGCACGACCCGACCATCAAGAAGCGGGTGACGCCCCTGCGGGTGTACCGGTCGTACCGGCGGTCGGTCCGGCTGGGCCACGTGCCCGGCATCTTCCGGCTGCTGCTCGGCGAGGCGCCCGTCTACCTGAGGCCGAACCACCACCCCTCCAAGGTGTGCTCGACCCCGCGCGCGCTTGAGTACCTGACGCGGTCCCCGGCGGCGAAGGCCGCGGGCTACGACCCGTACTAGCGCGCCCGCTCCCCCTGCCCGCCCCCAGCCCGAGGGCCCGTACCGCCGCGCCGTACGGGCCCTCGTTCAATGCAGCCCTCGTTCAATGCAGCCCTCGTTCAATGCAGCCCTCGTTCAATGCAGCCCTCGTTCCATGCAGCCCTCGTTCCATGCGGGCCGTGGCGGGGCTCACGCCGCGTCCGCTTGACCACGGGGCGATTCGGCGATTTATTACCAAGATGTCCAATAAAGCGGCCGGCGGCCCCCTGGCCCGCGGGCGCCGGGTCCGCGGCGACGGCGTCGACCTCGCCGTCTACGAGCAGGGCGACCCCTCGCGTCCGACGGTGCTGCTCGTCCACGGCTACCCCGACACCCACGCGGTGTGGGACGAGGTGGCCGAGCGGCTCGCCGGGCGGTTCCACGTCGTCCGCTACGACGTGCGCGGCGCGGGCGCTTCGTCGCGTCCGTTCGGCCGCAAGCGCTACACCTTCGACTACCTGATGTCCGACATGAGGGCCGTGCTGGACGCCGTCGCGCCCGAGCGCGAGGTGCACCTCGTCGGGCACGACTGGGGTTCGATCCAGGGGTGGGAGGCGGCGTGCACCATGCCGGACCGCTTCGCCTCCTTCACCTCCATCTCCGGCCCCTGCCTGGACCACGTCGGGCACTGGATGCGGCGCAACCTCACCCGCCCCACCCCGGCCAACCTGCGCCGGGCCATGGGCCAGGGCCTGCGGTCCTGGTACATCTACGCCTTCCAGACGCCGGTCCTGCCGGAACTGCTGTGGACGGCCGGGATGACCAAGCCGTTCAACCTGGCACTGGCCCTGGGCGAGGGCGTCCCGCCGCGCCCGGGGCACCCCGCGCGGACCATGGCGCGCGACGCCGCGGCCGGCGTCGGCCTGTACCGGGCGAACATGCTGCGGCGGCTGCGCGGGCCGCGCGACCGGCGCACGGACGTCCCGACGCAGGTCGTCGTCCCGACCAGGGACCTGTTCGTCTCGCCGCACCTGGTGGGCGGCCTCGGCGAGCGCGTCCCGAACCTGTCGCTGCGGCCCGTCGCGGCCGGGCACTGGGTGCCGCGCAGCCACCCCGGCCTCGTCGCGCGCTGCGTCGCCGAGCACGTCACGGCCGTGGAGGGCGGTCCGCTGACGGCCGCCGAGTCCCGGTCCCTGGAGCGGGCGCGGGTCCGGCCGGGGCGGGCGCCGTTCGGCGGGTCGCTCGTCGTCGTCACGGGAGCGGGCGGCGGCGTCGGCCGCGCCACAGCGCTGGCGTTCGCCCGGCGCGGCGCCGAGGTCGTCACCGCCGACCTCGACCTGGCGTCCGCCCGGCGCACCGCCGAACTCGCCGGGCTGGCCGGACCGCGCGGGCACGCCTACCGGGTGGACGTGTCCGACCCCGCCGCGATGGAGGACTTCGCCAAGGCCGTCCTGCACGAGCACGGGGTACCGGACGTCGTCGTCAACGCCGCGGACGCCGACATGGCCGGCTCGTTCTTCGACCACTCCGCCGAGGACTGGCGCGGCCTCCTGGACGTCAATCTGGGGGGCGCCGTCCACGGCTCGCGGCTCTTCGCGCGGCAGATGGCGGAGCGCGGCCTGGGCGGCCACATCGTCACCACCGCGTCGGCCGCCGCGTTCACGCCGTCGCGCGCCCGGCCCGCCTACGCCACGAGCAAGGCGGCCGTGCTGATGCTGTCGGAATGCCTGCGCGCCGAACTGAAGGGCAAGGGCATCGGGGTCACCGCCGCCTGCGCCGGCCCCCGGGCGCGGCCGGAGCGGGTCGCCGAGCGGATCGTCGCGGCGGTGCGCGGCGACCGGGCCGTCGCCGTGACGCCGGCGGCGCGGCCCGCCCGGCTGGCCGCCCGCGCCGCGCCGGGCGCGGTGCGGCTGCTCGCCCGCCGCGAGCCGGGCCGGGCGCGGGGCTGACCGCCGCCCGCCCGGGCACCCCCTAGGGTGATCACCGGGAGGGATGCCGCATGGCGGACGCCGTGGTCATCGGGGCGGGGCACAACGGGCTGGTCGCGGCCAACGTGCTGGCCGACGCGGGCTGGGACGTCGAGGTCCTGGAGGCGCAGCCGGAGCCGGGCGGCGCCGTGCGCAGCGACCGGGGCGTCCACCCCGACTACGTCAGCGACCTGTGCAGCGCGTTCTACCCGCTCGGCGCGGCGTCCCCGGTCATGCGGGCGCTGGACCTCCAACGGCACGGGCTGCGCTGGCGGCACGCGCCGGCCGTCCTCGCGCACCCGCTGCCTGACGGGCGCTCCGCCGTCCTGGAACGCGACCGCGACGCGACCGCCGCGAGCCTGGAGGCGCTGGGCGCGGGCGACGGCGAGGCGTGGCTGCGGCTGTGCGCCATGTGGGACGAGACGGGGGACGGCGTCCTGCGGGCCCTGTTCACCCCGTTCCCGCCGGTCCGGGCGGCGCTGCCGCTGGCGGCGGCGCTGCGCCGCGCGGGCGGCCTGCGCGCCGTGCGGCGGCTGCTGGCGCCCGTCCGCACGCTCGGGGAGCAGGAGTTCACCGGGCCGGGCGGGCCGCTGCTGCTCGCCGGGTCGGCGCTGCACACCGACATGTTCCCCGAGTCGACCGCGGGCTCGGTGTTCGGCTGGCTGCTCGCGATGATCGGCCAGCGGGACGGCTGGCCGGTCCCCGAGGGCGGGGCGGGCGAGCTGACGGCCGCGCTCGTGCGGCGGCTGGAGTCGCGCGGCGGGCGGGTCCGCTGCGGCGTCCCGGTCGCCTCGGTCGTCGTCCGGGGCGGGCGCGCGCTCGGCGTGCGGACCGCGTCCGGGGAGCCGGTGCGCGCCGCCAGGGCCGTGCTCGCGGACGTGGCGGCGCCCGCGCTCTACGGCGGCCTGGTCGGCTGGTCCGACCTGCCCGGCTCGCTGCGCGCCGACATGCGCCGCTTCGACTGGGACCACGCCACCTTCAAGGTCGACTGGGCGCTGTCGGGCCCGATCCCCTGGGCGGCCCCGGACGCCGGGCGGGCCGGGACCGTGCACCTGTCCCCCGGCATGGAGGCGCTGACCGACTACAGCGCGGACCTCGCCACCGGCCGCGTGCCGGCCGAGCCGTTCGCGCTGCTCGGCCAGATGACGACCGCCGACCCGGCCCGCTCCCCCGCCGGGACCGAGTCGGTCTGGGCGTACACGCACGTCCCCCACCGCGTGCGGGCCGACGCGGGCCCCGACGGCATCACCGGCGCCTGGGACGAGCGCGAGCAGGACGCCATGGCCGGCCGCCTGGAGGGCGTCGTCGAGCGCCTCGCGCCCGGCTTCCGCGCCCGGATCACCGCCCGCCGCGTCACCGCGCCGCCCGCCTTCGCCGACCACGACGCCAACCTCGTCAACGGCGCCCTCAACGGCGGGACCGCGCTGATCCACCAGCAGCTGGTGTTCCGGCCCGTCCCCGGCCTCGGCCGGGCCGAGACCCCCGTCGCGGGCCTGTACCTGGCGTCCGCGTCCGCCCATCCCGGCGGCGGCGTGCACGGCGCCTGCGGGGCCAACGCCGCCCGCGCCGCGCTCGCCCACGCCGGGCCCGCGGGCCGCGTCCTCACCCCCGCCCTCCGGGGCCTGAGCCGCCTCCTCGCGCCGTAGGTTTACCGGCGCGGGGTTTTCCTCGGCGCCGGAACATGCGACCTTGTCAGGACGACGCGGGTGGCGGCCACCCGGCGACCGGCAGCGGAGCGTGAGGCATGCGGATTCGCGACATCCTTCGGCGGAAAGGCGACACGGTGGCCACGGTGCGGCCCGACGCCACCGTGCGGCACCTGCTCGCCGTCCTGGCGGAGCACAACATCGGGGCGGTGGTCGTCTCCCCGGACGGCGCGTCGATCTCCGGCATCGTGTCCGAGCGCGACGTCGTGCGCAGGCTGCACGACCGCGGCGCGGCCCTGCTGGACCGGCCCGTCTCCGACATCATGACCGCGGAGGTCCGCAGCTGCGGCCCCGGCGACAAGGTCGAGGACCTGCGCCGCACCATGACCGAGCACCGCTTCCGGCACGCGCCCGTCGTCGAGGACGGCCGGCTCGCCGGGATCGTCAGCATCGGCGACGTCGTCAAGAGCGCCATCGACGAGCTGGAGAGCGAGCGCGAGCACCTGGTGGGCTACATCCAGAACGCCCCCTGACCCTCCCGGCCGCCCCGCACTGACCGGCGGGAGCCGGCGGGGAGGCGGTCACACGTAGGCGGGCAGGGTGCGCGCCGCCGGGGCCGCCTGCACCTCCCGGTGGGCCAGGGCGAGGCGCTCGACGGCCGTGCGCAGCGCGTCCGGCGGCAGCACGTACGGCAGCCGCACGTAGTCCTCCAGGACGCCGTCCGCGCCGAACACCGGCCCGGCGACGACCCGGACGCCGAGCCGCTCGGCCGCCTCCGCCAGCGCCGTCGCGACGGGCGCGCCGATGCGCGCCCACAGCGACATGCCGCCGGCGGGCAGCCGGAACTCCCAGCCGGGCAGCAGCTCGCGCAGCGCCCCGGCCAGCGCGTCCCGGCCGCGCAGCAGGGTCCGCGCGCGCTCGGCGCGGACCTCCTCCACCCGCAGCAGCAGCTCCCGGACGATCAGCTGGTCGAGGACCGGGCTGGCCATGTCGAACGGCTCCCGGGCCAGCACGAGGCGGCGCGCCAGCGGCGCGGTCGTGCGGATCCAGCCGATGCGCAGCCCGCCCCACAGCAGCTTGGAGGCCGACCCGACGGTGATGACCCGGCCGCCGTTGTCGTAGGCGGCCAGCGGCGCCTCGCGCGGCGCGTCCAGGTCGTGGGCGAGGTCGGCGAACGTCTCGTCGGCGACGAGGAACGCGTCGGCGCGGCGCGCGGCGTCGACGAGCGCGGCCCGGTCCGCCGCCGGCATCAGGTACCCGGTCGGGTTGTGGAAGTCGGGGACGGTGTAGGCCATCCGGACGGCGGCCTGCCGCATCGCGCCCGCCGCGAGCTCGATGTCCCAGCCCTCGTTCACCCCGACCGGGACGAGCCGGGCGCCGCGGCGGCGCAGCGCGCCGAGGGCGTGCGGATAGGTCGGGCGCTCGACCATGACGGCGTCGCCCGGCTCCACCAGCAGCTGCGTCAGCAGCGTGAACGCGTGCTGGGCGCCGGTGGTGACGACGATCTGGTCGTCGCGGGTCGGGACGCCGCGCGCGGTGTACCCGGCGGCGACGACCTGCCGCAGCCCGGCCAGCCCGGCGGGCTCGTAGCCGGGCCCCGAGCTGTAGCGGGGCAGCTCGGCGACGGCGGCGGCGACGGCCTCCTCGAAGATCGCCGGGGCGCCGGGGGTGGCGCAGCCGAGGTCGATGAAGGACCCGTCGTCCGGCACCGGGTACGCCTTGCCGTACCGCCCGCCGGCGGGCGCGTCGGCGCGCCGCTCGACCGCCGACATCCGCACCGGGGGCAGCGCCGTCCAGCTGCCCGCGCCCTGCCGGCTCTCGATGTAGCCCTCTTCGCGGAGCCGGTCGTAGGCGGTCGTCACGGTGGTGCGGCTGACGCCGAGGGCGGCGGCGAGGTCGCGCTCGGCGGGCAGCCGGGTGCGCAGGGCCAGCCGGCCGTCCAGGACGAGGGCGCGCACCGACCGGGCCAGCGCGGCGTAGACGGGGCGGTCCCGCGAGACGTCCCCCAGCAGCCGGGCCAGGTGCGGGCCGCTCACATAGCGGGTGCTCATACAAGCCACTTTCGCATAATTGGCCCTACAAAGACCAGTCCACTTCACGCCAGAGTGGGTCCGGAAGATGGCCACTCATGGTGTTGGAGGCGGATAATGGCCTTGATGGCGCGGCGACTCGTACAGCTCTACGTTGGATTGGCCTTGTACGGGCTCGGGATCGCCCTCCAGGTGTCGTCCGGCCTCGGGAACGATCCATGGGACGTCTTCCACCAGGGGCTCTCCCGGCGCTTCGGCCTGTCGATCGGCGTGTGGATCATCATCGCGGGCGCGGTGGTGATGCTCGCCTGGATCCCGCTGCGGCAGCGGCCCGGGATCGGGACGATCAGCAACGTCGTCCTCGTGGGCGCGTTCGCCGACCTGTTCCTGTGGCTGCTGCCCGCGCCGGACGCGCTCGCGGTCCGCTGGGTCTTCCTCGTCGTCGCGGTGCTCGCCGGCGGCGTCGCGACCGGCTGCTACATCGGCGCGGGCCTCGGCCCCGGCCCGCGCGACGGGCTGATGACGGGGATCGCCGCGCGCGGCCACTCGATCCGGGTGGTCCGGACGGGGATCGAGCTGGCCGTGCTCGCCGCCGGCTGGCTGCTCGGCGGCACCGTCGGCCTCGGGACGGTGCTGTACGCGCTGGCGATCGGCCCGCTGACGCACGTCTTCCTGCCGATGCTGACGGTGAAGGCCCCGGCCCCCGATCCGGCGCCCGAGCCGGAACCCGCCCCCGCCTAGCGGGGGAACAGCTGGGCCTAGCGGGCGAACAGGCGGACGGCCTGCTCCGCCGCGGCGGCCAGCAGCGGCGCGGCGTCGGCCTTCAGCTCCGCCAGGGTGCGGGGCCCGTCGGCGAGGCTGAACGCGGCGGTGAGGCCGAGCGCGTGCAGCTCGTCCAGCGGCCCGGCGACGCCGCCGGCCAAGGCCAGGCAGGGGACGCCGCTCTCGCGGGCGAGGGCGGCGACGGCGGAGACGACCTTGCCGCCCGCGCTCTGCCCGTCCACCCGGCCCTCGCCGGTGATGACCAGGTCGGCGCCCGCGAGGGCGGCCGGGAGCCCGACCGCGGCGGCGACGAGCGCGGCCCCGGCGGCCGGCTCGGCGCCGAGCACCCCGGCGAGGCCGCCGCAGGTGCCGCCGGCCGCGCCCGCGCCGGGCAGGTCGTGGACGCGGGGGCCGCCGCGCGCGGCGAGCACGTCGGCGAAGACGGTGAGGGCGGCGTCCAGCTCGGCGACCTGCGCGGCCGACGCGCCCTTCTGCGGGCCGAACACGGCGGCGGCGCCGGCCGGGCCGACGAGCGGGTTGGTGACATCGCAGGCGACCTGGAACCGGGTCGCGCGGACCGCGTCCGGCAGCCCGGAGTCGTCGATCGCGGCGAGCCGGGCGAGGGCCGCGCCGCCGGGCGGCAGCTCCGCCCCGGCGGCGTCCAGGAAGCGGACGCCGAGGGCGCGCAGCAGCCCGGTGCCGCCGTCGGTGCTGGCGCTGCCGCCGACGCACACGAGCACCTCCCGGGCGCCGCGCCGCACCGCGTCCGCGATCAGCTCGCCGGTGCCGCCGGTGGCGGCGTTCAGCGGGTCCGGCGGGACGTCCTCGACCAGCGGCAGCCCGGACGCGGCGGCCAGCTCCACCACGGCGGACCGCCCGTCGCCGGACAGCGCGTAGCGGGCCTTGACCGGGCGGCCCAGCGGGTCGGTGGCGGCGACCTCGACGGCGTCGCCGCCGCGGGCGGCCAGGAAGCAGTCGAGGGTGCCCTCGCCGCCGTCGGCCATCGGCACCGCGGCCACCTCGGCGTCCGGTACGGCCCGGCGCGCGCCCGCCGCGACGGCGGCGCACACCTCCGCCGCGGACAGGCTGCCCTTGAACGAGTCGGGCGCGACGACGATCCGCATCAGTGCTCGGCCGCCAGGGTGGCGAGGACGGACGAGAACTCCTCCGGAAGGACCATCGTGTCGCCCTCGTAGCGGGTCTCCAGGTAGGTCAGCTCGCCCGCGCGCCACCAGTACAGGTGCGGGCTGAGCGAGCCGGGGCCCTCCTCGTAGGCGCGGTGGGCCTGCGCCTGAAGCTCGGTCGCCGCCGCGACGGCCGCCCGGTACCGCGCCCGCGGGTGCCCTTCGGCGATCCGCAGCGGGTGGGCGACGATGAGGCTGCGGTTCGGCGCGATCACCAGCGCCCCGTAGGGGCCGATCGGCAGGTACTCCTCCAGCCACGCCAGGTGCGTGACGGCGTAGAACGTCCAGCCGTGCAGGACGGAGACGCGGACGCCGCCGAGGTCCTGCTCGTCGAGCTGGAGGGGCCCGTCGGCGCGGACGTTGGCGCGGCCCAGCATGAACAGCGCGTCGCCGGAGACGGGCCAGCCGTTCATCTCGTCGGTGGTGACGGTGCGCACCGTGGTGGGCGTGTCGACCACCACGGCCTCGATCAGGCCGGGCGCGAACGGCCGGGCGGCGAGCACGCCGTTGTCGGCCTCCGCCGGGTAGATGCGGGTGCGCAGCAGGTGCTGGGCGAGGTCGAAGTCGCTGAGGTCCAGCGGCTCCTCGATCGCGGTGACGATCGTGGTGACGTGGTCGGAGACCAGCGCCGGCCAGTCGTCGCGCGGCACGAGGCGGGCGAGCTGGCGCAGGTCGCGCAGGCTGACGTGCAGCCGGTTCGCGCCCTCCAGCAGCATCACCTCGCCGGGCGCGGGGGTGCAGCGGTAGCCGAGGCTCTCGGCGACCAGTACCAGCAGCGAGTCGAGGGTCCCGTCGTCCCAGGGTTCGGGACGGGCATGGCGGCCGCTCATCGCGCACCTCCCGGGGGCGCTTCGAGGGTGAGCGCGCCGGGTTCCGGCACGGCGGGGTGCGGATCTTGCGGGGGCTGCGGGGAGGCCGTGAGGACGGCGGGGGCGCCGAGTTCGAGGGTCAGCTGGCGGGGGCCGTGCCCGGCGGGCAGCCCGGCCAGCACCGGGACGCCGAGCGGGCCGAGCCGGGCGGCGAACACCGCGTCGAGCTCGGCGGGGTCGCCGCAGTCGCACCAGGTGCCGAGCGCCACCCCGGCCGCGCCGTCGAACCAGCCGGACTGCAGGAGCTGGACGAGCATCCGGTCGATCCGGTAGGGCGCCTCGGTGACGTCCTCCAGGAAGACGATGCGGCCCGCCGCGGGCGGCGGGGCGTACGGGGTGCCGGCGAGGGCCGCCAGGAGCGACAGGGTGCCGCCGGTGAGCGGGCCCTCGGCGCGCCCCGGGCGGAGGGCGTGCGTGCCCGGCAGCGTGACGGTGCCGCCGAACAGGGCGGCGCGGAGGGCGGCGAGGGTGCCGGCGTCGGGATCGTCGTCGGCGAGGAGGCCGGCGGGCATGGGGCCGAAGGACGTCGTGACCTCCAGGCGCGTTCCAAAGGCCGCGTGCAGTGCGGTGATGTCGCTGGAGCCGTGCAGGATCTTGGGCGCGCCGGACGCGGCCGTGGCGGCGGCGAGGGCGTCCCAGTCAAGGTGGTCCAGGACGCGGGTCGCGCCGTAGCCGCCGCGCGCGCAGACCACCGCGCGGACGCGCGGGTCGCACCAGGCGGACTGCAGGTCGGCGGCCCGGTCGGCGTCGCCCCCGGCGAGCCGGTGCCAGTCCTCGCGGACGGGCCCGGGGGCGCCGAGGTTGACTCGGTCGAGGGCGTGCTTGCCGACCACGGCGTCAAGACCGAGGTCGCGCAGCAGCGCGCAGCCCGCCTCAAGGCGGGCGGGTTCGGCGGGGCCGCTGGGCGCGATCACCGCGACCCGGTCGCCGGGCCGCAACCGCCCGTACCTGCGGGCCCGTCGCGCCCGGCCGCGGTCTCCGGGCATGCCGGTGCCCGGCGCGGCCGGCGGCCCGTCGGCCGTCTCCGCGCGGGCGCCCCCGCTTTTCAACCCGATCCCTCCTCGCACCGCGACGGATAGAGCTTGTCAGGATCCGGACGCCAGTGGAAGAGGCGCCCGGTCACGACCCGCCAACAGATCACCGCCAGCAGATCACCGCCGACGGCCACGCCGGCGGATCATCGCCCCGTGCCGAGCGCGAGGCCCGCGAGGCGCGGCGGCGTCTCGCCGATGGGCCGCCGCAGGACCGCGTCGGCCAGCCCATCGTACGGGGTCGGCCCGGCATTGATGATCACCGGCCGGGCGCCGGTGTCGAGCGCCTCCGCGCACGGCCCGGCGGCGGGCCGCACGGCCGGGTCCAGGGGCACGGGCGGGTCGGCGAGGTAGGAGCCGGTCGTGGACATCGCCTCCGCCGCCGGCTGCCTGGTCCAGGCGCCGTGCGGGCCGCGGAGGTCGGGGATGCCGCTGCCGGTGGAGACCACGGCGCCGGTCGGCACAGTGATCGCGCCGACGTTGGGCAGAAGCTCGGCGAGCGTCAGGGGAACGTCCACTCTGACAGGGTAGGTCCCGCGCGCAGGTCCGCGTCCGCTCCGGTTAACGGATGGGTATCGGGCCGGCCCTTACGCTGGGTCACGGACCGGCCAGTCCGCAAAAGGTGACAAACTTGGCCTGGTATGAGGTCGACGCCGCACATCCTGGTGGTCAACGGCACCAAGGTCCGCCGCCCGGTGTTCATCCTGGGGGCTCCGCACTCGGGTGCGGAGCTGCTGGCGCGCGCGGTCAAGCGGACCCCCGGCTTCCACCTGACGACCGGCCGGCCCGGTGTGCTGCGCGTCACGTACGCGTTCGCGCGGCAGCCCTCGATCGCCTCCGACCGGGAGAAGGGCGCGGCGCGGGTGCTGCGGGACGCCTACGCCGAGGCGTGGCTGGTCTCGGCGCGGGCCTGCGCGCAGTGCGCGGACGAGTGCCGCGAGCTGGGCGGGCTGCCGCCCCGGCCCCCGGCGCCGCCCGGCCCGCCCGGCCCGGCGCCCGGACCCGCGGAGGCGTGCGCGGACGCGCAGGGCCTGGAGCGGTTCGCCGACGCCTCCCCCGACCTGATCTACAGCGCCGACGTGCTGCTGGACGCCTTCCCCGACGCCCAGCTCGTCCAGGTGATCCGGGACGGCCGGGACGCGGTCGCCGACATGCTGGACGACGAGCGCTGCCTCGCCTGGTTCAAGCCCGGCCTGGCCAACCTCGACACCGTGTTCCCCAACCCGTTCTTCGGCGTCGAGGACCACACCGACCGCAACCGCTGGCCGCGCGCGGCCGCCGCGGTCAAGTGCGCGCTGCGCTGGCGCGGCTCGGTGCGGCTCAGCGCGAAGCTGCGGCAGCAGGTCCCCGAGGAGCAGCTGCTCACCGTCCGGTACGAGGACCTGCTGGCCAAGCCGCGCGCCATCGCCGCGGGCCTGTCGGAGTACCTCGACGCGCGCGTCCCGAGGTCCGCGCTGTCGGGCCTGGTGCGGGCGGGCGAGGCGGCCGACGGCGGGGTCGGGGCCTGGCGCGACCGGCTCACCCCCCGCCAGGCCGCCCAGGTCGAGAAGGTCGCGGGGACCGAGCTGCGCAGGCTCGGCTACCGCACCGGCGCGCAGGGCTGACCGCGGCGGGGCCGCCGCCGGGCGCCTACTCGGCGCCCAGCGGCTCGGTCTGCCGCTCGGCGTCCCGCTGGTGGGCGAACTGCGTGCGGTACAGCTCGGCGTACAGGCCGCCCTCCAGCAGCAGTTCCTCGTGCCGGCCGCGCTCGGCGACCCGGCCGCCGTCGATCACCAGGATCTGGTCGGCCTCCCGGATCGTGGACAGCCGGTGCGCGATCACCAGCGACGTCCGGCCGGCGAGCGCGGTGCGCAGCGCCCGCTGCACGGCCGCCTCGGACTCGGAGTCCAGGTGCGCGGTCGCCTCGTCCAGCACCACCACCGACGGCGCCTTGAGCAGCAGCCGGGCGATCGCGAGGCGCTGCTTCTCGCCGCCCGACAGCCGGTAGCCGCGGTCGCCGACGACGGTGTCCAGGCCGTCGGCCATCTCGGCGACGAGGCCGCCGACGTGCGCGGCCTCCAGCGCGGCAAGGATCTCCTCGTCGGTCGCGTCCGGGCGGGCGTAGCGCATGTTCTCGCGGATCGTGTCGTGGAACAGGTGCGCGTCCTGGCTGACGACGCCGATCTCGGCGCGCAGCGACTCCAGCGTCACGTCGCGGACGTCGGCGCCGCCGATCCGGACCGCGCCGCCGGACACGTCGTACAGCCGCGACACCAGGTGGGTGATCGTCGACTTGCCCGCGCCGGACGGCCCGACGAGCGCGACGAGCTGCCCCGGCTCGGCCCGGAAGTCCACGTCGTGCAGGACCTCGCGGCCGGGCGAGGTGTCGGTGCGGGCGATCGACTCCAGCGAGGCCAGCGACACCTCGTCCGCCGCCGGGTAGGCGAACCGGACGTGGTCGAACTCGATCGACGGCGCCTTGGTCGTGCTCGCGGCGGCGGTGCGTCCCTCGCCGAGCGCGCGGGCGCCCTCGCGGTCGCGGATCAGCGGCTTGAGGTCCAGGACCTCGAAGACCCGGTCGAAGCTGACGAGCGCGGTCATGACGTCCACGTGGACGTTGGACAGCGCGGTCAGCGGCCCGTACATGCGGGTCAGCAGCGTCGCGAGCGCGACGAGCGTGCCGAGCTGCAGGGTGTCGCCGACGACGAGGTAGCCGCCGACGCCGTAGACCATGGCGGTCGCGAGCGCCGCGACGAGCGTCAGGGCGGTGAAGAAGACCCGCCCGTACATGGCGGCGACGACGCCGATGTCGCGGACGCGGGCGGCGCGGCCGGAGAAGTTCTCCTCCTCCTCGGCGGGCCGCCCGTACAGCTTGGCGAGCATGGCGCCGGCGACGTTGAAGCGCTCGGTCATCAGCGAGCCCATCTCGGCGTCCAGCACCATCTGCTCGCGGCTGACGCGCTGCAGCCGCTTGCCGACCCACTTGGCCGGCAGGATGAAGATCGGGAGCAGCAGCAGCGCGATCAGTGTGACCTGCCACGACAGGAACAGCATCGTCGCCAGCACCAGGATCAGGCTGATCACGTTGGACACCACCGACGACAGCGTGGTGGTGAGGGCGCGCTGCGCGCCGATCACGTCGTTGTTGAGGCGGCTGACGAGCGAGCCCGTCTGCGCCCGCATGAAGAACGCGACGGGCTGCCGCTGGACGTGCGCGAACACCTGGCTGCGTAGGTCGTAGATGAGCCCCTCGCCGACGCGCGCCGAGTACCAGCGCTGGACGAGGCCGAGCACCGCCTCCACCAGCGCGAGGCCCGCCACGGCGACGGCGAGCCAGACCACGACGTCCTGCCGGCCCGGCACGATGCCGCTGTCGATGATCGACTTCAGCAGCAGCGGGTTCGCGACGACGATCAGCGCGGCCAGCGAGTTCAGCGCGAGGAAGATCACCAGCTCGCGCACATAGGGCCGGGCGTACCCCGCGATCCGCCTGACGGTGCCGGGCTTGAGCTTCTGCCGGGTGACGGAGCTGTCCTTGCGGAACGAGGCCATCACCTGCCAGCCGTTGCCCGGCGATCCCGGCATTCCCACATCTGCCTCCGGCGCGTCATGCCGTCGATGCCGACGGCATCGACGTAATCAAGTAAGCATCTCAGTATCCGGCGGGGACAACGCCGCCCCGCCCGCCGGGCTTCCCGGCTCCGCTCACGGCGTAACGGCTCTGGACAACACGCCCCGCCGGTGTAACTGTGATCATCACCCCCAGGCTCGCACCCCCCAGGAGCCCGCAGATGAAACGACGCCTCCACGGCGGCGCCGGCGCGCTCACCCTCGCCGCCGCGCTCGCCGCCGCGACCGCCCTCCCGGCGGCGGCGGACGTCCCCACGAAGGACGGCGCCGCACCCCGCCCCACGGTGGCGCACGGGGAGACGCAGCCGGTGTTCTCCCGCGCCGACGCCGTCACCCAGACCGTCACCATCGAGACCACGGCCGACAGCGACCGCGACGGCGTGCGCGACCGGGTGCAGATGCGGATCATGCGCCCGAAGGAGACCGCCACCGCCGGCCTGAAGGTCCCGACGATCCTGGAGGCCAGCCCCTACTGGGCCGGGATCCACAACGTCCCGAACCACCCGGTCGACATCGGCGACGCGCGGGCGCGCTCCCTGACGACCACGCAGCGCGACCTCGCCGACGTGTTCCCCGGCTACTACGACAACTACTTCCTGCCGCGCGGGTACGCGGTCGCCAACCTCGACAGCATCGGGACGGGCGGCTCGACCGGCTGCCCGACGTCCGGCGACCGCAGCGAGCAGGCGGGCGCCAAGGCCGCCGTGGACTGGCTGAACGGCCGCGCCCGCGGCTGGTCCCCGGACGGCGCCCCGGTGAAGGCGACCTGGTCCACCGGGAACGTCGGCATGATCGGCCAGTCCTACAACGGGACGCTGCCCAACATGGCCGCCGCGACCGGCGTCGAGGGGCTGAAGGCCATCGTCCCGATCGCCGGGATCTCCAGCTGGTACGACTACTACCGCGCGGGCGGCGGCGTCGTCGCGCCCGGCGGCTACCAGGGCGAGGACCTCGACGTCCTGGCCAAGGCGGTGCTGACCCGCGAGCACCCCAAGGTCTGCGCGAAGGTCATCGAGGAGATCGAGGCGACGCAGGACCGCGAGACCGGCGACTACTCCAAGGTGTGGGCCGCGCGCGACTACGTCGGGCAGGCGCGCAAGGTGCGCGCCGCCGTCATGGTCGTGCACGGGCTCAACGACTGGAACGTCAAGGTCAAGAACTCCGTGCAGTGGTGGAACGCGCTCAAGGAGGCGGGCGTCCCGCGCAAGCTGTGGCTGCACCAGGGCAACCACTCCACGCCGTTCCGCTGGCGGGTCGAGGAGTGGCTGCGGCAGACCCACCACTGGTTCGACCGCTACCTGTACGGGATCCGCAACGGGATCGAGCGCGAGCCGCGCGTCGACGTCGAGCACGCGGACGGGACGTGGGAGACCGCCCGGGACTGGCCCGTCCCCGGCACCCGCACCGTCCCGGTCAGCCTGAACGCCGGGCCGTCCGGGCAGCCGGGCACCCTCGGCCCGCGGCCCCGGCCCGGGGCGCCCCAGTCGTTCACGGACGCGGGCAGGACCCGTACCGCCGAGCAGCTGCTCGCCGGCGAGGACCAGGCCGACCCGAACCGGCTCGCCTACCTGAGCGGGCCGCTGCCGAGCGCCGTCCGGGTCGACGGGATCCCCTCGGTGTCGCTGCGGGCCTCCCTGGACGGCCGGTCGCCGTACCTGACCGCGCTGCTGGTCGACTACGGCACCGACACCCGCCCGACCGGCTCCCGCGTCACCACGGCCGAGCAGGTGTGCTTCGGGGAGAGCGTGCCGGGCGACCCCGGCTGCACCTACCGGCAGGAGCTGGCAACCCGGACCGCCCCGTACAAGATCATCACTCGGGGGTGGCTGGACGCCCGGAACCGGCACGGTCTCAGCCGCAGCGAGCCCGTCGTGGCCGGGAAGGCCTACACGTTCCGGTGGGACCTCGAACCCACCGACTACACCGTGAAGGCCGGCCACCGGCTCGGCGTGATCCTGCTGTCCACCGACTACGACTACACGCTGCGCTACCCCGCCGGGACCGAGGTCGCCGTGCGGCCCGGTGTCAGCCGGGTGCTGCTGCCGCTGGCGCGCGGCGGCCGGGAGGCGCTGAAGTAGCCGCGCCGGGGCGGGCCGGGCGTCCCCCGGCCCGCCCCGCGGCGGTCACGTGCCGAACATCTCCCGCAGCCGGCCGATCTGCTCGCGGCGCTCGGCGGCGCACTGCTGCTCGAGCGTGTTCTCGGCGGCCTCCCACAGCAGCCGCTTGGTCGCCACGGCCGCGCCGGGGTTGACGGCGAGCAGCGCCTCGGTCAGGTCGCGGACGGCGCCGTCCAGGCCGTCGCGCGGGACGACGATCTCGGCCAGGCCCAGCCGGGCCGCCTCGTCGGCGAGCACGGTGCGCGCCGTCAGGCACAGCTCCAGCGCCCGCCCGATGCCGACGATCTCCACCAGCGGCTTGGTGCCGGTCAGGTCGGGGACGAGCCCGAGCGCGGGCTCCTTCATGCAGAACTTGGCGTCGTCGGCGGCGACGCGGATGTCGCAGGCCAGCGCGAGCTGGAACCCGCCGCCGATGGCGTGGCCGTGCACGGCCGCGACCGTGACGATCTCCGGGCGCCGCAGCCAGGTGTAGCCCTCCTGCAGCTCGGCGATGAACCGGTCGGTCGCCGCGGCGTCCGAGCCGTCGCTGAAGCCCTCGCCCTCACCGGAGAACATGCCGAGGTCGATCCCGGCGGAGAAGCACGCCCCCTCGCCCCGCAGCACGACGACGCGCACGTCCGCGGGCAGGGAGCGCCCGATCGCGGCGAGCCCCCGCCACGTGTCGAACGTCATGGCGTTGCGCCGCTCGGGCCGGTTCAGGGTGACGGTCGCGACGGCGCCGTCCACCTCCAGGCGGAGCCCCGCCTTGACCAGGTCGGCCGGGCCCGTGGCCGT
The DNA here is from genome assembly GCF_013364275.1 of Actinomadura sp. NAK00032. Taxonomy (NCBI): domain Bacteria; kingdom Bacillati; phylum Actinomycetota; class Actinomycetes; order Streptosporangiales; family Thermomonosporaceae; genus Actinomadura; species Actinomadura sp. NAK00032. Next base: position 4,959,850 of record NZ_CP054932.1, read on the forward strand.
TTCCGGCCGTCCGGCCGCTGTCGCGTCCCCCACAGGTCTTCCTTTCGATGAGCGTGCCCCCGCCGGATCCGGCGGGGGCATGGCGGGCCCGCCCCGCCGTCCACGGGGCGGGACCCGCTCGCCCGTCCGCCGCCGCGACCGAACCCTACTCGGTCGGCCGCGGCGCCGGATCAGGCGGTGCGCTCATCCGGGGGCCGTTGTCCGGTCAGGACTTCTTGCCCCGGGTCGCGCCGCCGCGACCGCGCAGGTTGACGCCGGACTCGGTCAGAATCCGGTGGATGAAACCGTAGGAGCGGCCGGTGGCGGCTGCCAGGGCGCGGATGCTCTCACCGGAGTCGTACCTCTTCTTCAGGTCCGCCGCCAGCTTGTCGCGCTCGGCACCGGTCACGCGGGTGCCCTTCTTAAGGGTCTCGGCCACGAGTACCTCCCGTAGTGATGTGGTGACCGCTGCGTTATCCCCCGCCATGATCAGTCATTCCCGGCTGTTCGGCTACCCACTCGGCCAGAAAAGATCTGCGGAAGTCACCGCGCAGGTCACGCGAGCGCCACCAGATCGGCAAACTCGTCACTCCAGATGTCTTCCACCCCATCCGGCAGCAAAATCACTCTTTCCGGCGCGAGCGCGTCCACGGCGCCCTCGTCGTGGGTCACCAGGACGATGGCCCCGGCGAACGTCCGCAGGGCGCCGAGGATCTCCTCGCGGCTCGCCGGGTCGAGGTTGTTGGTGGGCTCGTCCAGCAGCAGCACGTTCGCGCTCGACACCACCAGCATCGCCAGCGCCAGCCGGGTCTTCTCGCCGCCGGACAGGACGCCGGCGGGCTTGTCGACATCGTCGCCGGAGAACAGGAACGAGCCGAGGATCTTGCGGACCTCCACCGGCGCCATGCCGGGCGCGGCCGACTGCATGTTCTCCAGCACGGACCTGTCGACGTCGAGGGTCTCGTGCTCCTGCGCGTAGTAGCCGACCCGCAGCCCGTGGCCGGGCACCACCGAGCCGGTGTCGGGCTTGTCCACGCCCGCCAGCAGGCGCAGCAGCGTGGTCTTCCCGGCGCCGTTCAGGCCGAGGATGACGACGCGGCTGCCCCGGTCGACGGCCAGGTCCACGTCGGTGAAAATCTCCAAAGATCCGTACGATTTCGACAAACCCTCCGCGGTGAGGGGGGTCCTGCCGCACGGCGCCGGCTCCGGGAAGCGGATCTTGGCGACCTTGTCGGCCTGCCGCTCGCCCTCCACGCCCGCCATCAGCTGCCGGGCGCGCCGGTCCATCTGCTGGGCCGCCTTCGCCTTGGTCGCCTTGGCGCGCATCTTGTCGGCCTGCGACAGCAGCGCCGACGCCTGCCGGTGCGCGTTGGCCGACTCGCGCTTGCGGCGCCGCTCGTCGGTCTCCCGCTGGTCGAGGTACTTCTTCCAGCCGACGTTGTAGATGTCGATCACGCTGCGGTTGGCGTCCAGGTGGAACACCCGGTTGACCACGGCGCCGAGCAGCTCCACGTCGTGGCTGATCACGACCAGGCCGCCCTGGTGGCCCTTGAGGAAGTCGCGGAGCCAGACGATGGAGTCGGCGTCCAGGTGGTTGGTCGGCTCGTCCAGCAGCAGGGTGTCGGCGCCGGAGAACAGGATGCGGGCCAGCTCGACGCGGCGCCGCTGGCCGCCCGACAGCGTCCCGAGCGGCTGGGTCAGCACCCGGTCGGGCAGGCCGAGGCTGGAGGCGATCGACGCCGCCTCCGCCTCCGCGCTGTAGCCGCCGAGCACGTGCAGCCGCTCCTCCAGCCGCCCGTACCGGCGGACGGCCTTGTCCCGCTCGGCGCCCGAAGCGGTCGCCATGGCGTCCTCGGCGGCGCGCAGCTCGCGGATCACCTCGTCCAGGCCGCGGGCGGACAGGATCCGGTCGCGGGCCAGCTCGTCGAGGTCGACGCCGCGCGGGTCCTGCGGCAGGTAGCCGATCGTGCCGGAGGACGTCACGGCGCCCTGCGCTGGCGGCGCCTCCCCCGCCAGCACCTTGGTGAGGGTGGTCTTGCCGGCGCCGTTGCGGCCGACGAAGCCCACCCGGTCGCCGGGGTTGACCCGGAACGAGGCGGCCTCGATCAGCAGCCGGGCCCCGGCGCGCAGCTCGATGTCTTTCGCAATGATCACAGTGACAGGGCTCCCCTGACGGACGGCTCGGTGGACAGGCGCGCGAAACGGCGCGCCGCGCGGTCCATCGACCGTGGGCGCGCCGGGCGCACTGTCAGTTCGGGAGCGGAACCATCTCCTCAGTGTACGGGACCCGCCGAGCGGAGCTCGTCCGTTGATCGGTGGCGGGTGGGGGCCGGCGAACGGGGGCCGGACCCGGCCATCGGTTTTCCGGCGCGAACGTCATGTGTGAACGCCGCCGGCGGGGCCAGTATGAAGGTGGCGGCGTGCGGCGGAACGGCACCGGGGCCCGGGCGGTCCCGGCATGAAGGAGTGTGAGTCGGATGACCCAGGTCACCGGAAACGCGCCGGAGGGGACGCCGAACTGGCTCGACATCGGCGTCCCGGACCTCGAGCGCGCGAAGACGTTCTACGGGACGCTCTTCGGCTGGCAGTTCCTGGACTCGGGCCCGGACGCGGGCCACTACAACCTGTGCCAGGTGCGCGGGGAGTCCGTCGCCGGGATGATGCGCAACCCCGACGACCAGCCCGACGAGTACTGGTGGTGCGTCTACTTCGCCGCGGACGACTGCGACGGCCTGGTCAAGCGGGCCGCCGACGCGGGCGGCGAGGTCGTCGTCCCCGCCATGGACGTGATGGACCTCGGCCGCATGGCCATCCTCAAGGACCCGCAGGGCGCCCAGTTCGGCCTGTGGCAGGGGCGCGCGCACGTGGGCTCGGCGATCGTCAACGAGCCGGGGTCGTTCGTGTGGAACGAGCTGGTCACGCCCGACTCCGGGGCCGCCTGCGAGTTCTACCGGACGCTGTTCGGCTACGAGTTGGAGGCGATGCCGGGCGGCATGGACTACACCGTCCTGAAGCGCCCCGACGGCCGCTACATCGGCGGCGTCGCCGGCGGGTCCGGCGTCGTGGTCGGCGGCGCCGGCGGCGAGGTCCCGTCCTGGATGACGTACTTCGCGGTCGGCGACGCCGACGAGGCGGTCCGCCGGGTCCGGGCGGGCGGCGGCACGGTCGACGCCGAGCCGGCCGACAGCCCCTACGGCCGGTCGGCCCCCGTCCGCGACCCGTTCGGGGTGCCCTTCCACGTGATGAGGCCGGCGCCCGAACCCGCGCCGTGACCGCTCTTCGGGGGCCCGGCCGCGCGGGCCCCCGGAGACCGGCGGGGTCAGCCCTGGCGCTCGGCGGCGAGCCGCTGCCCGATCGTCTGGTGCAGCCGCTGGAGCCCGGACGTGCCGACCAGCCCGATCTGGCCTTCGAGGTCGCGCAGCAGCACGTCCTCGTTCATCACGGCCTCCGACGACTGCATCATCACGGTGCCCTGGCCGGTGAAGTCGAACTGGTGCTCCTCACCGGACTGGCCGCCGATGCCGAACACCATGCGGGCCGCGCCGAACGCCCCGCGCATGTAGGAGTGGTCGTAGTGGTGGCAGGGCGAGGGGCAGTCGGCCCAGCCGAGCAGCGCCTGCGGGTCGACGCGGATCGGCGGCTCGACGAAGTGGACGGGCCCGTTGGAGGCCGCCACGAACCGCCCGGTGCCGATCAGCGTCAGGAACCCGGGGATGATCGACTGCTTCAGCTCCAGGCCCGGCTCGAACGCCAGCAGGTTCCCGGCCCGGACGGTGAGGTTGCCCTCCTCCAGGTCGAAGGAGTTGACGTCGAAGCCCCGGTCGGCGAGCAGCAGCTTGCCCTGCCCCTGCGCGACGATCCAGTCCTGGGCGTACAGCGGGGAGTTGAAGGTGTGCGCGACGAGGGAGTCCAGCGGCCCCGCCGACAGCGCCTCGAACTTGACCTGCCCGTAGTAGGCGATCATCTTGCCCTTCTGCGCGAACCACTGCCCGTTGAGGTCGACGCTGAAGGCGTAGGGGTTGACGTTGTCGTTGGACGGGAGGCTGTGCGGGTTCCAGGTCCGCGTGCCGAACGTGCTCACGGGTCAGATCTTCCTCTCGCTGGCCTGGACATAGACGACGCCGGAGCCGCTCAGCTCCAGCTGGAAGCCCTCGCCGGAGCCGCGCCCGATGAGGTCGCGCAGCCCGACCGCCGTGGTGAGCTTGTTCTGCACCTGGCCGCGGTGGGCCACGTACGCCTGGGGGTCGACGTGGACGGCCCGCTGCGGGGTGATCGGCAGCTCCATCACGCCGCCGTGCGACAGCAGCGCGCAGGAGCCGTGCCCGGTCAGCGTGGTGGTGAACAGGCCCTGCCCGGTGACGGCGCCGCGCACGATGCCGCGCACGCCGCCCTGCTCGCCCATGAACATCGTCCCGACCTGGAGGGTCGCGTCGTGCACGAGGAGGCGGTCGGCCTCGGCGTACAGGGTGTCGGCGCCGTTCAGGTCGATGACGGTGACCTCCAGGCCGCCGTGCCCGAACAGGACGCTGCCCTGCCCGGTGACGTGCATCATCGCGCTGCGCTCGCCGGCGACGGCGCGGCCGATGGTGCCGCCGATGCCCTGCCCGGCCGTGGCGGACGGGGCGAACGACACCGGCCCGGTGTAGCCGAGCATGGCGCCGCGCTTGCTGTAGACCTCCTGCCCCGGCCCGATCGGCACCTGGAGCATCTTGGAGTTGATCGACTGGTATCCGGGCATCAGATCTCCAGAATCCCGCCGCGCTCGGCCGGCTGGACGTACACCAGCCCGTGCCCCTGGTACCGGAACTGCACGCTCTCCCCCGATCCCTGGCCGATCACCGTCCGCCAGTTGACGTCGGTGACCACGTCCTGCTGGAGCTGCCCGTGATGGCACACGTAGGCGTGCGGGTCGACGCACAGCGGTGTCTGCGGCGTGACCTCCAGCGCGATCGCCGGCCCCTCGGAGAGGATCGCGACCGTGCCGTGCCCGTCCACCTTCGTGGTGGCGAGGCCCTGGCCGGTGCCCATGCCGCGCAGCCCCACGAACTGGACGCCCGTCTGCAGGCTGCCGTCGAGCGCCAGCAGGCTCTCCGACTCCACGAACAGGGTGTCGCCGGTGAGCTGGACGAGCGTGACCTCCGTCGCCTCGCTGGCCAGGTAGACCGTCCCCTGGCCGCTGATCTCCATGAGGGTCATGCCCTCGCCGGCGATCCGCCGCTTGAGGGCGCCGCGGAGCCCCTCGCCGCCCGTCATGCCCTGCCTCTTGAACGCCATCTGGCCCTCGTAGGCGACCATGGAGCCGTTCAGTGCCCTGATGGTCTCGCCGGCGAGGTCGACGGCGAGCATCTTCGAGCCGTTCAATCGAAATTGCGCCACGAAGCGAGAAGATACCGCCCGGCGCGTTGCCGGTCCCGCTCGTGCGCGCATCCGGAAGGATGGGCACCATGTGGATCGCTCCCGAACGCCGCGGTCTCGGCCGGTGGGCCGTGCCGGGGCTCGTCCTGGCCGCCGGCGTGGTGGTCGGGGCCGTACTCGCCGCCGAAGGGCGGTCCGGGACGGCCCTCGTCGCGCTGGCCGCGCTCGCGGGATACGCCGGCTACCTGGGCTACCGGCGCAACGAGCCGGCGCTGCCGGTCAGCGACGGGTTCGGGTCCGGGACCCGGGCCCGCGCGCACCTGCGCGCCGCCGCGATGACCGGCGACGTGCTGACCGTCGCGGTGGTCGGCGGCCTCGTCGTCCAGGCGCTGCGCGGCTCCGACATCACCGCCTACGCCTGGCTCTCGGCCGTCGCCGGCGTCACCTACCTGCTGTCCGCCCTGGCCGGCACGCGCAGCCTCTGAACTGGGCGAACTGTGGGTTAACTTCTCCTGACAGGGGTGGTCGCGCGGCGTCGCGGGCGGCATGATGCGGGCTGTGTCCGCCGTCGACGCACGCGATGCCCTCCTCCCTGCCCGGGCGGTGTTCCAGCCCGTGGCCGATCTCGGCACGGGCGCCGTCGTCGCCGTCGAGGCGCACGCCGGGCCGTCCGGCGCCCCGCCGCGGTTCGACCCGGCGGCCGAGGACGTGCGGCGCGCCGTCGAGGCGGCCCGGGCCGCCCACGCCGCCGGCACCCGCCTGCCCCTGCAGATCTCCCTGCGCGCCGAGACCCTGGCCGGCGGCGACGACCTGCTCCACGAGCTCCACCACGGCCTCGGCGACGCCGGACGGCGGCCGCGGGAGGTCATCCTCTGCGTCGGCGGCGGGTTCCCGCCCGCCCAGCGGCCGCCGCTCACCGCCGCGCTGGCGGCGCTGCGGCACGCCGGCTACCTCGTCGGCCTCGCCGGGCTCGGCTCCGCGCACGCGCCGCTGGACCTGCTGGTGGACGGCGCCCCCTACCTGCTGAAGCTCGATCCGGAGCTGGCCCGCGCGGCGCTCACCGAGCCGCGGCGGGCGGCGCTGGTCGCGAGCATGGTGGACCTGGCGCACCGGCTGGAGACGCACGTCCAGGCGCCCGGCATGGCGAGCCGCGACCAGGTGCTGCACATGCGGGACGCGGGGGTGCGGCTCGTCCAGGGGCCGGCGCTCGCGCCGCGGGAGTGGCGCCCCGGCATGCCGGTGAGCATCCCGGTCGCGGCGCGGGGCCCGGAGCCGGCCCGGCCGGGCGCCGGGCTCGGGCCGCGGGTTTCGGAGTTCACGATCCCCGCGGTGACGCTGCCGCACACCGCCACCGCCGACGAGGTGCTCACCGTGCTGAACGCCGAGACCGGGGTCACCAGCGTCGTCCTGGTCGACGACCGGCAGCGGCCCCGGTGCACGGTCGACCGGACGCGGTTCCTGCTCCAGCTGTCCGGCGCCTACGGGCACGCGCTGCACGCGCGGCGGCCCGCCGCCCGGCTGGCCGACCCGCCCCGGCCGGTGCCGCGGACCGTCCCGGCGATCGCGGCGCTGCGCGCGGCGGGCGCGGAGGACGACCGCGTCTACGACGACCTGGTCGTGGTGGACGAGGTGGGGCGCTGCCTCGGCATCGTGCGCGTCGCCGACCTGATCCGCGCCATGTCGCACTGAGAGCCGCGCACGGGGGCGCACTGAGAGCCGCGCTGAGGGGTCAGCGCGGCTCGGGGCGGCCGTCGTGCGGATCACTCCTGGAAAGTCCACCGAGGACCGTTTCCTGGGCGAGGATGGCCGCCTGCACCCGGCTGGCCAGCCCGAGCTTGGCGAGGATGCGGCTCACATGCGTCTTGGTGGTCGTCTCCGCCATGTCCAGGCGGGCCGCGATCTGCCCGTTCGACAGGCCCTCCCCCAGGCACCCGAACACCTCGCGCTCCCGGGGCGTCAGCCCGTCCAGGCCGGGCGCGTGCGCCGGGGCCGCCGGCCGGGACGCGAACGCGCCGATCAGCCGCCGGGTGACCCGGGGGGCGATGACGCCGTCGCCGGCCGCGACCGTCCGGACGGCGTCCACCAGGCGGTCGGCGTCCACGTCCTTGAGCAGGAACCCGGCGGCGCCCGCCCGCAGCGCCCCGAACACGTACTCGTCCATGTCGAACGTGGTCAGCACCAGGACGTCGGTGAACCCGGCGATCTCCCGGGTCGCGCTGATGCCGTCCAGGACGGGCATGCGCACGTCCATCAGCACCACGTCGGGGCGCAACTCGCGGGCCAGCTCCACCGCCCGCGCCCCGTCCGCCGCCTCGCCGACGACCCGCACGTCCGGCGCGCCGCGCAGGATCAGCACCAGGCCCGCCCGCACCGCCGCCTGGTCGTCGGCGACCAGCACCTCGATCATGACGTTCTCTCCGGTTCCACGGGCAGTTCGGCGTGCACCCGCCAGCGGGCGCCGTCCGGCCCGGCGTCGAACTCCCCGGCCAGCATCACCGCGCGCTCGCGCATCCCGACCAGCCCGCTGCCGCTGCCCGGCAGCCGGGACCCGTCCCGGCCGAGCGGGCTGAGCACGTCGATCACCAGCCGCCGGCCGTACCGCACCCGGACCTCGGCGCGGCCCGGCCCGCCGTGCTTGAGCGCGTTGGTCAGCGACTCCTGGACGATCCGGTACGCGGCCAGCTCCACGGCCGCGGGCAGCTCCGCCGGCTCCCCCGCGACCTCCAGCGACGCCGCCAGGTCCGCCCGGCCGGTGTGCCGGACGAGCCGGTCCAGCTCGGCGAGCCGCGGCCGGGCGGCCGGGTCCTCGCCGCCGTCGCGCAGCAGCCCGATCATCCGCCGCATCTCGGCGAGGCCGCGCACGCTGTTCTCCCGGATGACCTCCATGGACCGCTCGATCTCGGACCGGTCCAGGTCTCGCACCCGCAGCACCGCCGAGGAGTGCAGCGCCACCGCGCTCAGATGGTTGGCGATCACGTCGTGCAGCTCGCGGGCCATCCGGGCGCGCTCGGCGTTCACCGCGGCGCGCCGGTCCAGCTCGGCCAGCCGCGCGACCTGCTCGGCGCGCTGCCGCTCCGCCTCCGCGCGACGCCGCTCCGCCTCCGCGCGACGCCGCTCGGCGTCCGCCCGGTAGCGGTGCTCGCGGACCGCCATCGCGGTCAGCACCGGCGCCACCCAGACCAGGCCGGCGACCGCGCCCGCCACCACGCCGACCGCGACGCCGCGCAACCCGATCCCGGCCCCGGCGGCGACCAGCAGCGACGCGGCCACGGTCGCGCCGAGCAGCCACTCCGCCGTCCGGCGCCGCCCGTACAGGCACGCCGCGTACAGCGCGTCTCCGAAGATCATGGCGGTGGCGATGCTGGGGCCGAACGCCACGTCGGCGAAGTTGAACGGGGTGGCGAGCGCGAGCCCGGTGAGCGGCGCGGTGCGCCGCAGCAGCATGGCCGCGCACAGCCCGAGCAGCGGGACGAGGCGGACCCAGCGCGACGGGTCCCAGCCGTCCCCCCACGCCGAGTAGCCGTGCGCCGCGAGCATCAGCAGCCCGCCGGCCAGCGACGCCGCGGCGATCAGGGCGTCCTGGCGCGTGGTCAGCCGTCGGATCCGGTGCACGGACCCATCTCAGCATCCTCGCGCCCGTGCCTCGTCCACCCGGGTGAGGATGCCGGGTACATCCTTCGGACGACCCGCGGAACCCCACTGGCGACGACGACCGGGCCCGCCGCCCCTAGCAGGATGGGCAGCGTGCTCATCGCCGTCATAGCCGGCTGCGAGATCGGCTTCTGGGTCGTCCTCGCCGCCGGGCTCCTCGCCCGCTACCCGCTGCGCCTGCGCCGCACCGGCGCGGCGCTGCTGCTGTGCGTCCCGCTGGTCGACCTGGTGCTGCTGGCGGCCACGGCGATCGACCTGCGCGGCGGCGCCACCGCCGGCACCGGCCACGGCCTGGCGGCCGCCTACCTCGGCTACTCGGCCGCGTTCGGGCACAGCATGGTCCGCTGGGCGGACGAGCGGTTCGCGCACCGCTTCGCGGGCGGCCCGCCGCCGCGCGGCAAGCCGAAGTACGGGCCGGCGCGCGTCCGCCACGAGTGGCGCGAGTTCGGCAAGGCCGCCGTGGCGACGGCCATCGCCTGCGGCCTGCTCGGCGCGATGATCGTCCTCGTGGACGACCCGGACCGCACGCGGGCCCTCACCGCCTGGCTCGCCCGCCTCGGCGCCGTCCTCGCGGTCTGGTCGCTGTGGCCGATCACCCACACCCTCTGGCCGGCGAAGCCCAAGGACGGCGAGCGCGGCGAGAACGTATGAGGCCGCGCCCCCCGGCCGGGGGGCGCGGCCTCGCGGCGGCCGGGCGCCGGACGTCCGTCAGACGTTGAAGCCGAGCGCGCGCAACTGGTCGCGGCCGTCGTCGGTGATCTTGTCCGGGCCCCACGGCGGCAGCCAGACCCAGTTGATCTTGACGTCGTTGACCAGGCCCTCCAGCGCGCTGTGGGCCTGGTCCTCGATCACGTCGGTGAGCGGGCAGGCGGCGCTGGTGAGCGTCATGTCCAGGGTGGCGGTCTCGCCGTCGAGGTTCACGCCGTAGACCAGGCCGAGGTCCACGACGTTGATGCCGAGCTCGGGGTCGACGACGTCCTTGAGCGCCTCCAGGACCTCTTCCTCCTGCGGAGTCGCCTCTGTGGTCGCTGGGGTGTCGGTCATGATGCCTCTCCGAGTGCGCGTGCGGTCGCGTCCTTCCACGCCATCCAGGCGAGCAGGGCGCATTTGATCCTGGCGGGGTACTTGGAGACCCCGGCGAAGGCGATGGCGTCCTCCAGGACGTCCTCGTCCGGCTCGGTGTCCCGGCCGCGCGACTGCATCAGCGCCAGGAACTCCTCGCCGACCGCCATCGCCTCCTTCACGGACTTGCCGATGATCAGGTCCGACATCACCGATGCGCTGGCCTGGCTGATCGAGCAGCCCATGGCGTCGTAGGACACGTCGGCGACCGTGGCGTCCTGGCCCTCGCCGTCCAGGTGGACGCGCAGCGTCACCTCGTCACCGCAGGTCGGGTTGACGTGGTGGGCCTCGCCCTCGAACGGCTCCCGCAGCCCCTTGTGGTGGGGGTTGCGGTAGTGGTCCAGGATGACCTCCTGGTACATCGCCTCCAGCTGCATGTCGTCCCTTCCAAGCCTTTTCTCGCTACAACCGGCCCGCCGGTCAGTGTGTTCCGAAGAACTTCTGGGCGTGCCGGACCCCGTCGGCGAGCGCGTCCACGTCGGCGAGGGTGTTGTAGAGGTAGAACGTCGCCCGGGTGGTCGCCGGGATGCCGAAGCGCCGGCAGATCGGCCACGCGCAGTGGTGGCCGACGCGGACCTCGACGCCCAGGTCGTCCAGGACCTGGCCGACGTCGTGCGGGTGGATGTCCTCCACGGTGAACGACACGGCGCCGCCGCGCGCCTCGGTGGTGCCGGGGCCGATGACGCGGACGCCCGGGATCTCGCCGAGCCGCTCCAGCGAGTAGGCCACCAGGGCCTCCTCGTGGGCGTGCACGCGGTCCATGCCGATCTCGGCGAGGTAGTCGCAGGCGACGCCGAGCCCGATGGCCTGCGCCGTCATCGGCACGCCCGCCTCGAACCGCTGCGGCGGCGGCATGAACGTGGTCCCCTCCATGCGGACGACCTCGATCATCGAACCGCCGGTGATGAACGGCGGCATGGCCTCCAGCAGTTCGCTCCGCCCCCACAGCACGCCGATGCCGGTCGGGCCGAGCATCTTGTGCCCGGAGAACGCCAGGAAGTCGGCGCCGAGGTCGGTCACGTCGACCGGCTGGTGCGGCACCGACTGCGCCGCGTCCAGCAGGACGAGCGCGCCGACGGCGTGCGCGCGGGCGATGATCCGCTTCACCGGCGGGACGGTGCCGAGCACGTTCGACTGGTGCGTCAGCGCGACGATCTTGGTGCGCTCGTTGACCAGGTCGTCGAGGTCCGCCAGGTCGAGGCGGCCCTCGTCGGTGATGCCGAACCAGCGCAGCGTGGCGCCGGTCCGCCGGCAGAGCTCCTGCCACGGGACGAGGTTGGCGTGGTGCTCCATCTCCGACACCACGACCTCGTCGCCGGGGCCCACCGCGAACCGCTCGGCCTCCGGGCCGGCGGTCGCGGCGTTGCTCATCGCGTACGCGACCAGGTTGATGCCCTCGGTGGCGTTCTTGGTGAACACGATCTCGGCCGGCGTCGCGCCGATGAACCGGGCGATGGACGCGCGCGCGTTCTCGTACGCCTCCGTCGCCTCCTCGGCGAGCAGGTGCGCCCCGCGGTGCGGGGCCGCGTTGTGCCGCTCGTAGAACTCGCGCTCGGCGTCCAGCACCCGGACGGGCTTCTGCGACGTCGCGCCGGAGTCGAGGTACACCAGAGGACGCCCGCCGCGGACCGTGCGGCGCAGCAGCGGGAAGTCCTTCTTCAGCTCCTCGGGCAGCAGGCCCCCCGCTGCCTGCGGGGGGGCGGCCCCCCGCTCCCCCCGGCTCGCTTCGCTCGACGTCATAGCGTGGCGCCCGCCTTCACGTACTTCTCGTAGCCCTGCTCCTCCAGCTCGTCGGCCAGCTCCGGGCCGCCCTCGGCGACGACGCGGCCGGCGGCGAACACGTGCACGAAGTCGGGCTTCACGTACCGCAGGATGCGGGTGTAGTGGGTGATCAGCAGGACGCCGGTGTCGCCGGAGGCGAACCGGTTCACGCCCTCGGAGACGACCTTGAGCGCGTCGACGTCCAGGCCGGAGTCGGTCTCGTCCAGGACGGCGACCTTCGGCTTGAGCATCTCCAGCTGCAGGATCTCGTGCCGCTTCTTCTCACCGCCGGAGAAGCCCTCGTTCAGGCTGCGCTGCGCGAACGCCGGGTCGATGGACAGCGCGTCCATCGCCTGCTTCATCTCCTTGGAGAACTCGCGGAGCTTCGGGGCCTCGCCGCGGACGGCGGTCACGGCCGAGCGCAGGAAGTTCGACACCGACACGCCCGGCACCTCGACCGGGTACTGCATCGCCAGGAACAGCCCGGCGCGGGCGCGCTCGTCCACCGACATGGCGAGGACGTCCTCGCCGTCCAGCGTGACGGTGCCCGACGTCACCTCGTACTTGGGGTGTCCGGCGACGGCGTAGGCCAGGGTGGACTTGCCCGAGCCGTTCGGCCCCATGATCGCGTGGGTCTCGCCGGCCTTCACGGTCAGGTCGACCCCGCGCAGGATCTCCTTCGCCCCGTCGGAGCCGTCGCCGACGGAGACGTGGAGGTCGCGGATCTCTAGCGTGGCCATAGTGCGTACAGTCCTTCGTGGTGGGGTCAGTCGTCGCCGAGCGAGACGTAGACGTCCCCGCCCTCGACCTTGACCTTGTAGGTGGCGACCGGCTGCGTGGCCGGCGGGTTGGTGGGCTTGCCGCTGCGCAGGTCGAAGCACGACCCGTGCAGCCAGCATTCGATGGTGCCGTTGTAGACCTCGCCCTCGGAGAGCGAGACCTCGGCGTGCGAGCAGATGTCGTTCAGCGCGTAGACGTCCTCGCCGCTGCGCACGACGGCGACGGGCGTGTCGTCCACCTCGACGCCGAGGGCCCCGTCGGCCGGGACCTCCTCCAGCGCGCACACCTTCACGAACGTCATCGAGCCGCTCCCTGGTCCAGCTCCTCCTCGATGGCCTCGCGGACCTTGTCGCGGACCTCGGCGACCTCGATGCGGTCGACGAGCTGGCCGAGGTAGCCCCGCACGACCATGCGGCGCGCGTCGTCGAAGGTGATGCCGCGCGCCTGCAGGTAGAACAGGTGCTCGTCGTCCAGCCGGCCGGACGCCGAGGCGTGCCCGGCGCCGGCGACCTCGCCGGTGAGGATCTCCAGGTTCGGCACGGAGTCGACCCGCGTCCCGTCGGTGAGGACGAGGTTGCGGTTCAGCTCGTAGGTGTCGGTGCCCTCCGCCTCCGCGCGGATGATCACGTCGCCGATCCAGACGGCGTGCGCGTCCTGGTCCTGCAGGGCGCCGCGGTAGTCGACGCGGCTGCGGCAGTGCGGCACGGTGTGGTCGACCAGGAGGCGGTGCTCCAGGTGCTGGCCACCGTCCACGAAGTAGACCCCGTACAGCTCGGCGTCGCCGCCGGGCCCGTCGTAGGCGACCGACGGCGAGATCCGCACGACGTCGCCGCCGAGCGAGATGTTGTGCGAGACGAACCGGGCGTCGCGGCCGAGCCGGGCGTGCTGGTGCGACACGTGCACGGCGCCGTCGGCCCAGTCCTGCAGGCTGATCACCGACAGCCGGGCGCCGTCGCCGACGACGAACTCGACGTTGTCGGCGTAGGTCGCCGGGCCGCGGTGCGTCAGGACCACGGTCGCCTCGGCGAACGGCTCCACGATCACGGTGGTGTGCCCGTAGGCGGCGGCGGAGCCGTCCTCGCCGCGCCGCCGCAGGACGGTCGGCGCCGAGGCGACGGCCTCCTTCGGGACGGTCACGACGGTGGCCTCGGTGAAGGAGTTCCACGCCTGGGCGCTGACCCGGTCGGCGGGCACGTAGGACTTGCCGACCCGCGGGTCGTCGCGGCCGACGGTCTCCACCGTGACCTCGGGGGCCGCCTCGGCCTCCGTCACGACCTTGCCGCCCTCCTCGGCGGTGCCCTTGTGCAGGCCGCGCAGGCGGCGCAGCGGGGTGAACCGCCACTCCTCCTCGCGGCCCGTCGGGACCTCGAAGTCGGCGACGTCGTAGGACGCCTTCTCGTGCAGCGTCGAGAGAGGCTTGGTGTCGAGCCCCATCAGCCGACGGCTCCTTCCATCTGCAGCTCGATGAGCCGGTTCAGCTCGAGGGCGTACTCCATCGGCAGCTCCCGCGCGATGGGCTCGACGAACCCGCGCACGATCATCGCCATCGCCTCGTCCTCGGTGAGGCCGCGGCTCATCAGGTAGAACAGCTGCTGCTCCGACACCTTGGAGACGGTGGCCTCGTGGCCCATCTCCACGTCATCCTCGCGGACGTCGACGTAGGGGTAGGTGTCGGACCGGCTGATCTGGTCGACCAGCAGCGCGTCGCACTTGACGGTGGACTTGCTGTGCTCGGCGCCCTCCTGGATCTGCACCAGCCCGCGGTAGGACGTGCGGCCCCCGCCGCGCGCCACCGACTTGGAGATGATGCTGCTGGAGGTGTTCGGCGCGGCGTGCACCATCTTGGCGCCGGCGTCCTGGTGCTGGTCCTCGCCGGCGAACGCGATCGACAGGGTCTCGCCCTTGGCGTGCTCGCCGAGCAGGTAGACGGCCGGGTACTTCATGGTGACCTTGGAGCCGATGTTGCCGTCGACCCACTCCATGGTGGCGCCCTCGTAGGCGACGGCGCGCTTGGTCACCAGGTTGTAGACGTTGTTCGACCAGTTCTGGATGGTCGTGTAGCGGACGCGGGCGTCCTTCTTCACGACGATCTCCACGACGGCGGAGTGCAGCGAGTCCGACTTGTAGATCGGGGCGGTGCAGCCCTCGACGTAGTGGACGTAGGAGCCCTCGTCGGCGATGATCAGCGTCCGCTCGAACTGGCCCATGTTCTCGGTGTTGATCCGGAAGTAGGCCTGGAGCGGGATCTCCACGTGCACGCCCGGCGGGACGTAGATGAACGAGCCGCCCGACCACACGGCGGTGTTGAGCGCGGCGAACTTGTTGTCGCCGACCGGGATCACGGAGCCGAAGTACTCCTGGAAGATCTCCGGGTGCTCGCGCAGGCCGGTGTCGGTGTCGACGAAGATGACGCCCTTCTCCTCAAGGTCCTCGCGGATCTTGTGGTAGACGACCTCCGACTCGTACTGCGCGGCGACGCCGGCGATGAGGCGCTGCTTCTCGGCCTCGGGGATGCCGAGCTTGTCGTAGGTGTTCTTGATGTCCTCGGGCAGTTCCTCCCAGGACGCGGCCTGCGCCTCGGTGGAGCGCACGAAGTACTTGATGTTGTCGAAGTCGATGTCCGACAGGTCCGAGCCCCAGGTGGGCATCGGCTTCTTGCTGAACAGCCGCAGCCCCTTGAGGCGGAGGTCGAGCATCCACTCGGGCTCGTCCTTCTTGCCCGAGATGTCGCGGACGACGTCCTCGTTCAGGCCGCGTCGCGCCGAGGCGCCGGCCTCGTCGGAGTCGGCCCAGCCGAACTTGTACCTGTCCAGCCCCTCGAGTTCGGGGTGGGCTGCCGTAGTCATAGAACAACTCCAAAGAGTGATTTGTTCGTCACGTCGCGTCGTCGTCATCCCGGGCCCGGTCGGCGCACAGGTCGGCCGGGCTGACGTGGGTGGTGCAGATCCCGTCGCCGTGGGCGATCGTGGCCAGCCGCTGCACCGGGGTGCCGAGCAGCCGGCTGAACGCCTCGGTCTCGGCCTCGCACAGCTGCGGGAACTCCGCGGCGACGTGCGCGACCGGGCAGTGGTGCTGGCACAACTGCTCGCCGCCGCCCGGCTGGGGCGCCTTCGCGGCGGCGGCCGCGTAGCCGTCGCCCGACAGCGCCTCGGCGAGCGTGCGGACCCGCTGCTGGGGCGGCGCGTCCTGCACGACGGGCCGGTAGCGCCGCTCCAGGTCGGCGATCTGCCGCCGGGCGAACTCGGCGACCGCGTGCTCGCCCGCCGTGTCGGCGATGAACCGCAGCGCGCTGGTCGCCAGGTCGTCGTAGGCGTGCACGAAGGCGCTGCGCCCGGCGTCGGTGATGGCGAACCACTTGGCGGGGCGGCCCCGCCCGCGCCGGGTCTGCGGCACCCGTGCCTTGCGGACCTCGATCATGCCCTCGGCGAGCAGCGCGTCCAGGTGCCGGCGGATCGCGGCCGGCGTGAGGCCGACGCGCTCCCCCAGCGTGGACGCCGTGACCGGGCCGTGCTCGAGGATCAGCCGGGCCACCCGGGCGCGCGTGTCGCGCTCGGTGTGACCGGCGGACGACGGCACGCCGGAAGACCGCGCGGGGGCGGTCCGTGCGCTCGTCTGATCCTCGCTCACGTATTTCACAACATCAGTGTGCCGTAATTACTTCCCGCGAAACACCGGAACGCCGATGTCGTACCTCACGCAGGTAAGCCTTACCTAACCTGCGGCTTCTCGCCGCTGGTCGGCGCGGCGGCCCCGCGCGGCAGCAGCAGCACCGGGCACGGCGCGGCCCGCAGGATCTTGCCGGAGCTCTCCCCGAGGAAGACCTTGCGCAGCGGCCCGTCGTGGCTGGACAGGCAGGCGAGGACCTCGCCGTGCAGCATATCGACGGTGCCGAGGGTCTTGGCGATGTCGGTCCCGATCGCCGTGAGCCGCTCCACCGGCGTCCCGCCGCCGAACAGCCCGGCGGCGTAGCGCAGGTCCTCCTCGGCCTGGGCGACCTGGCGGTCCAGGACGCCGCCGGGCACCTGGAAGCGGGCCGCGAGGCCGGGCGGCCGCAGCACGAGGGTGAGCAGCCGCAGCTCCACGTCCAGCCGCTCGGCGAGCGCGGCGGCGGCCGACAGCGGCCCGTCGGCGTCCCGGCGCCGCCAGTAGGCGACCGTCATCCGCGCGAACCGCCGCGGCGGGTGCGCCGCGTAGCCGCGCGGCGCCAGCATGACCGGGACGGGCGAGCCGTGCAGCAGCTGGTCGGCGGTGCTGCCGACGGCGACCCGGCCGCGCCGGCCGCGCGGCGCCGAGCCCGCCACGATGAGGTCGGCGCCGACGTCCTTGGCGACCTCGATGAGGCCGCGCCCGCTGCCCCGGTGGGCCTGGACGCGCGGGGTGACGTCCCGCCCCGGGACGCCGAGCTCCGCCAGCCGCGCCAGGGCCGCGTCGAGGGCCTCGTCCGCCTGGCCCTTGAGGTAGGCGAGCCATTCGGCGTCCACCGCGCCCGGCCCCGGCGTGGGCCACGGCGGCGGGTGCACGTGCACGGCCGTCAGCGGCGCCTTCATGGTCCGGGCGAGCAGCGCCGCCAGCGCGAGCGCGTCGTCGCCGCGCTCGTCGGGCGCGTAGCCGACCAGCACCCGCATGCCGTTCGCGGCGTTCTCGGGAGCGTTCATCAGAGCCCCTTTCGGGCGGGGTCGCGAGGTGGCCGGGCCGCCAGGCGGGAGTGGCGGCGCCCGTACAGGAAGTAGGCGGCCAGCCCGACGGCGCACCAGAGGGCGAACACCGTCCAGGTCACCCCGCCGAGGCCGACCATCAGGTACACGCAGAACCCGACGCCGAGCAGCGGCGTCACCGGGAACAGCGGGGTCCGGAAGCTGCGCGGCAGGTCGGGCCGGGTGCGGCGCAGCACGATGACGCCGACGCTGACCAGCGCGAACGCGAACAGCGTCCCGATACTGGTGGCGTCGACGAGCCGGCCGAGCGGGACCGCGGCGGCGAGGATCCCGATGAACAGCGCCACGATCACGGTGTTGGCGACGGGCACCCGGCGGCCGGGGCTGACCTTCTGGAAGACGTCGGGGACGAGCCCGTCCCGCGACATCGCGAACAGGATGCGGGTCTGCCCGTACATGACGGTGAGGACGACGCTGGCGATCGCGATCACCGCGCCGAGCGCGAGGATCATCGACGGCCAGGACTGCCCGGTCGCGACGTCCAGCACCTCGGCGAGGGACGCCTCCGCGCCGCTGATCGCGAACCTGTCCCAGTGCATGGCGGCGACGGCCGCGAGCCCGACCAGCACGTAGAGGACCGTGACGATCACCAGCGACAGGATGATCGCGAGCGGCAGGTCGCGGCGCGGGTTCTTGGCCTCCTCGCCGGCGGTGGAGGCGGCGTCGAAGCCGATGTAGGAGAAGAACACCTTGCCGCCGGCGGCGCTGATCCCGGCCCAGCCCATGGGCGCGAACGCGCTGAGGTTCCCCGCCTTGAACGCGGTGAAGGCGACCGCGCAGAAGAACAGCAGCACGGCGATCTTGAGGAACACCATGACCGTGTTGGCGGTGGCGCTCTCGGAGGTGCCGCGCAGCAGC
This sequence comes from Actinomadura sp. NAK00032, assembly GCF_013364275.1. Taxonomy (NCBI): domain Bacteria; kingdom Bacillati; phylum Actinomycetota; class Actinomycetes; order Streptosporangiales; family Thermomonosporaceae; genus Actinomadura; species Actinomadura sp. NAK00032. Next base: position 4,978,071 of record NZ_CP054932.1, read on the forward strand.
AGCAGCGTGGCGAGCAGCACCACGACGACGGCGGGGATGTTGACCAGGCCGCCGTCCCCCGGCGGGTTGCTGATCTCGGCGGGGATCGTGAACCCGAACGCCGCGTCGAAGAACGCGTTGAGGTAGGAGCCCCAGCCGACCGCGACGGCCGACACCGACACCGCGTACTCCAGGAGCAGGCACCAGCCGCAGACCCACGCGACCAGCTCGCCGAGCGTGGCGTAGGCGTAGGAGTAGGACGAGCCGGAGACCGGGATCGTCCCGGCCAGCTCCGCGTACGACAGGGCGGAGAACAGCGCGGTGACGGCGGCGAGCACGAAGGACAGCACGACGGCGGGGCCGGCCAGCGGCACGGCCTCGCCGAGGACGACGAAGATGCCGGTGCCGAGGGTCGCGCCGACGCTGAAGAAGGTGAGCTGCAGCAGGCTCATCGTGCGCTTCAGCTCGCCGCCCTCGCCCTGCCCGCCCTCGGCGACGATCCGGTCGACGGGCTTGGTCCGCAGCAGGCTGCGGACGAACGACGCGGCGGGCGCCGTCCCGGCCGTCACGGGCGCTCCCCGGTCACAGGGTGCTCTCCAGGGGCCAGGTGGCGTTCGGGGTGACGATCGTGCCCGCGGTGCCCTCCAGGATCTCCACGCACTGGTCCAGCCGCCCGATCGCGGCCATGTCGCCGGTCCGCTCGACGAAGCTCGCCGCGGCCGCCACCTTGGGGCCCATGGACCCGGCGGGGAAGTCCTCGGCGCGCAGTTCGTACGGGGTGGTGTGGGTGATCTCCTCCTGCTGCGGCGTGCCGTAGTTCCGCATCACCCGGGGCACGTCGGTGAGGATCAGCAGCGCGTCGGCGTCCATGCTCTCGGCGAGGACGGACGCGGTGAGGTCCTTGTCGATCACCGCCTCGACGCCCTCCAGCCGGCCCACGTCGTTGCGGAACACCGGCACGCCCCCGCCGCCCGCGCAGACCACCACGGTCCCGAGCCGCACCAGCTCCCTGATCAGCCGTGTCTCGATCACCCGCTGCGGGCGGGGGGACGGCACGACGCGGCGCCAGCCGTCCCCGTCCCGGCGGACCGTCCAGCCGTACTCGGCGGCGAGCTTGTCGGCCTCGTCCCGGTCGTAGACCTGCCCGACGAACTTGGTGGGGTCCTCGAAGGCGGGGTCCACCGCCGACACCAGCGTCTGGTTGATCATCGCGACGACCTGGCGGCCCGGCAGCGCGTTCTGCAGCGCCTGCAGCATCCAGTAGCCGATCATGCCCTGGGTCTCGGCGCCGATGGTGTCCAGCGGGTACGGCCGCGTCAGGGACGGGTCGTTGACGCTCTCCAGCGACAGCACCCCGACCTGCGGGCCGTTCCCGTGCGTGACGATCAGCTCGTGCCGGCGGGCGAGCGGCGCCAGCGACCGCACCGCGCGGTCCACGTTGGCGCGCTGCGGCGCGGCGTCGGGCGTCTCCCCCCGCCGCACCAGCGCGTTCCCTCCGAGCGCGACGACCACGCGCATCCGCTCCCCCTCACCCGCCCGGCCCTCCGAGCGTCGCGACCATGACCGCCTTGATGGTGTGCATCCGGTTCTCGGCCTCGTCGAAGACGATGGAGGCGGCGGACTCGAACACCTCCTCGGTGACCTCCAGCGCCTCCAGGCCGGTCTTGCGGTAGATCTCCTCCCCCACCGCGGTCTCCCTGTTGTGGAAGGCGGGGAGGCAGTGCATGAACTTGGCGCCGGGGTTGCCGGTGGCCCGCATGACCTCGGCGTTCACCTGGTAGGGCGTGAGCAGCGCGATGCGCTCGTCCCACACCTGCTTGGGCTCGCCCATCGACACCCACACGTCGGTGAGGACGAAGTCGGCGCCCCGGACGCCCTCGGCGACGTCCTCGGTCAGGACGATGTCCGCCCCCGTCCCGGCCGCCACGGCCATGGACGGCCTGACGACCGTCTCCTCGTCCGGCCACAGGGTGCGCGGCGCGACGATCCGCACGTTCATGCCGAGCAGCGCGCCGGCGGCCACGTAGCTGTGGCCCATGTTGTTGCGCGCGTCGCCCAGGTAGGCGTAGGTGACGTCCTGCAAGGGCTTGCCGCTGTGCTCGCGCATGGTGAGCATGTCGGCGAGCATCTGCGTGGGGTGCCACTCGTCGGTCAGGCCGTTCCACACGGGGACGCCCGCGTACTCGGCGAGCTCTTCGACGAGCCGCTGGCTGGACCCCCGGTACTCGATGCCGTCGTACATCCGCCCCAGGACGCGGGCGGTGTCCTTCATCGACTCCTTGTGGCCGATCTGCGAGCCGCCGGGGTCGAGGTAGGTGGTGTGGGCGCCCTGGTCGTGCGCGGCGACCTCGAACGCGCAGCGCGTCCGGGTGGAGGTCTTCTCGAAGATCAGCGCGATGTTCCGGCCGGCCAGCGCGGGGGTCTCGGTGCCGGCGCGCTTGGCGGCCTTCAGCTCGGCGGCGAGGCCGAGCAGGCCCTCGAACTCGGCCGGCGTGAGGTCGAGCTCCCTGACGAGGCTGCGGCCGCGCAGGTCCAGCGCCATTTCCGGTCTCCCGAGGGTCGTGCCGCGGGCGGTGCCGCGGAAGGTGGTCGTCAGGCGTCCCGGACGAGCGGGCAGGTCATGCAGCGCGGGCCGCCGCGCCCCCGGCCGAGCTCGCTGCCGCGGATCGTGATGACCCGGATCCCGTGGCGGCTCAGCTCGTTGTTGCTCGTCGCGTTGCGCTCGTAGGCGACGACGACGCCGGGCGAGACGGCGAGGACGTTGGCGCCGTCGTCCCACTGCTCGCGCTCGGCGGAGAACACGTCCTGCGTCGGAGTGATGACCTTGATGCCGTCCAGGCCGAGCGCGGCGGCGATCGCCCGGTGCATGTCCTGCGCCGGGTGATCGGTGATCTTCAGTTCCTTCTCGGTGTCGCCGGGCTCGACGGTGTGCGACGGCAGCATGCCCATCCCCGCGTAGGCGGTGAACACGCCGTGGTCGACCATCGTCATGACGGTGTCCAGGTGCATGAACGCCCGCTTGTGCGGCATCCGCAGGGCGACGATCCGGGTGCACGACCCGGCGGCGAACAGCGACTGCGCGAGCATCTCGACGGCCTGCGGCTGCGTCCGCTCGCTCATCCCGACCAGCACGGCGCCGTTCCCGATGACCAGGACGTCGCCGCCCTCCAGCGTCGCCGGGGCCATCGCCGTCCCGCTGCTCCACACGCGGAAGCCGCCCTCGGCGGGCCGGCCGTAGCCGGCGGCGAACAGCGGGTGCCAGCGGTAGACGGCCTCCATGTTCACCGTCTCGCGCATCCGCGCCTTCTTGCGCATGGTGTTGATCGAGACGCCGTCGTAGATCCAGCAGGAGGTGTCGCGGGTGAACAGGTGGTTCGGCAGCGGCGGCAGGATGAACCCGTCCGCCGGGATGGAGTGGAACGCGATGGACGCGGGCTCGGGCATCCGCTCCAGCATCTCCCGCTTGGTGATGCCGCCGACCAGGTAGGAGCCCAGCTCGTGGACGTCCATCGCGTCGAGGCAGTTGCGGATCGCGTCGGTGGCGAGCGGGCCGAACCAGTGCGGGTCGACGACGGCGTCCAGGATGTGCTTGCGCGCCTCGGGGATCCCGATCGTCTCGCGCAGCAGGTCGATCAGCAGGTGCGTGCGCACGCCCTCCGCCCGCAGGACGTCCTCGAACTCCTCGTGCTCCTCCACCGCGCGCCGCACCCACAGCACGTCGTCGAACAGCAGCCCCGCCGCGTTGGACGGGGTGAGCCGCTTCAGCGACAGCTCGGGCCGGTGCAGCAGGACCTCCCGGAGCCGGCCGGCCTCCGAGTCAACGTGAAACATCCCCACCTCCGCCGAGCGCGGCCGCGTCGCCGCGCGCCCCCTGCCCGCCGGGGCCGGCCCGGCGGTACGACCGCGATTCCCGCGCTCGGGCCCGCGAAACCCGGCCGGCTCCGACCCGGGGGCTTGACCCGACCTTCACCCGGCGCGGCGCCGGGGCCCGGCGCGAAGCTGCCCGGCCGCAGACCTAGACTCGTCGGCATGACACCCCCCGGAGGCGGCGACCGGCACAGCGCCGTCGAGCTGCGCTCGCTCGTGAAGCGCTACGGGACGGCCGGCCGGGAGCGGCGGGCCGTGGACGGGCTGTCCCTCGACGCCGCCCGGGGCGCCGTCACAGCGCTGCTCGGCCCGAACGGCGCGGGCAAGACCACCACGATCGAGATCTGCGAGGGGTTCCGGCGGGCCGACGCGGGCACCGTCCGCGTCCTCGGGCTCGACCCGGCCGCCGACGCGCGGGCGCTGAAGCCGCGGGTCGGGGTGATGCCGCAGTCGGGCGGCGTGCCGGGCACGGCCCGCGCCGGGGAGTTCCTGGAGCTGGTCGCCTCCTTCCACGCGGCGCCGCTCGGCACCGCCGCGCTGCTGGAGCGGCTCGGCCTCACCGAGCACGCCCGCACCCCGTTCCGCCGCATGTCCGGCGGGCAGCAGCAGCGGCTGTCCCTGGCCGTCGCCATCGTCGGGCGTCCCGAGCTGGTCTTCCTGGACGAGCCCACCACCGGCCTCGACCCGCAGGCCAGGCACGCCACCTGGGACCTCATCGGCGACCTGCGCGCCGCCGGGGTGTCGGTGGTCCTCACCACCCACAACATGGAGGAGGCCGAGCGCCTCTCCGACCACGTCGTCATCGTCGACCACGGCAGGGTCGTCGCCGAGGGCGCCCCCGAGGTGCTGACCGGCGCCGAGCGGCAGCTGCGGTTCCGCGCCCGGCCCGGCCTCGGCCTCGACGAGCTGCTCGCGGCGCTGCCCGCGGGGAGCGCCGCCAAGGAGTCGCCCGCCGGGCACTACCTGATCGAGGCGGACGTGCGGCCCGAACTGCTGGCCACCGTCACCGCCTGGTGCGCCTCCCACGGCGTCCTCACCGAGGACCTGCGGATCGAGCGCCGCACCCTGGAGGACGTCTTCCTCGAACTGACCGGACGGGAGCTGCGCGCATGACCGCCCCGCTGGACCTGTCCCCCGCGCCGGGAGCCGTGCCGCTGCCGCGGATGGTCATGTCCCAGGCCCGCTACGAGTTCCGCACCGTGCTGCGCAACGGCGAGCAGCTGCTGCTGACGCTGATCATCCCGGTGGTGCTGCTCGTGCTGTTCAGCGCCACCTCGCTGCTGGACCTCGGCGCCGGCCGCCGGGTCGACTTCCTCACCCCCGGCATCCTCGCGCTCGCGGTGATGTCGACGGCGTTCACCGGGCAGGCGATCGGGACCGGGTTCGAGCGGCGCTACGGCGTCCTCAAGCGGCTCGGCGCCACCCCGCTGCCGCGCGGCGGGCTCATCGCCGCCAAGACCGCCAGCGTGCTCGCCGTCGAGGCGGTGCAGGCCGCGGTGATCTGCGCGGTCGCGCTGGCGCTCGGCTGGCACCCGGCCGGCGACCCCGGCTCGGTGGTCGTCCTGCTGCTGCTCGGCACCGCCGCGTTCTCCGGGTTCGGGCTGCTCATGGCCGGGACGCTGCGCGCCGAGGCCACCCTCGCCGCCGCCAACCTGGTCTACATCCTGCTGCTGGCCGTCGGCGGTGTCGTGTTCCCGCTCGAGAAGTTCCCCGGCCCGGTGCGCGACGCCCTGGAACTGCTGCCGATCTCGGCGCTGGCGGGCGGGCTGCGCGACGTCCTGCGGGACGGCGCCGCGCTCCCCGCGCAACCCCTGCTCGTCCTCGCGGTGTGGGCCGTCGCCGGACTCGCCCTCGCCGCCCGCTTCTTCCGGTGGGAGTGATCGTTGGCACTCGCTGAGGCGCCCGGCTCGTTCGGCGGCGCGAGCCGCGCCCCCGGCCGCGTGCGCGCGCTGTCGCCCGCGTCGGTGCCGCCGCCCGCGCTGATCCTGCTCGGCATCGTGTCCGTGCAGGTCGGCGCCGGCCTGGCCAAGCACCTGTTCGACCGGCTCCCGCCGACGTCGGTCGTGTCGATCCGGCTGCTGGCCTCGGCGCTCGTGCTGGGCTTCCTGGCCCGCCGGGCGCTGCTGCCGGTGCTGCGCGAGCACTCCTGGAAGAGCCTCGCGGTCGTCGCCGGCTACGGCGTCTCCCTGGCCGGGATGAACTTCGCCTTCTACCAGTCGCTGTCGCGGATCCCGCTGGGCGTGGCGGTGACGATCGAGTTCCTCGGCCCGCTGTCGGTCGCCATCGCCGGCTCCCGCCGCCCCCGCGACCTGGTGTGGGTGGCGCTCGCCGCCGCCGGGGTCCTGATGCTGGCCCGGGGCGGCGGCGATCTCGACATCGTCGGCATCGGGTTCGCGCTGCTCGCGGCCGTCGGCTGGGCCGCCTACATCCTGCTCACCGCCGCGACCGGGCAGCGCATCCCCGGCACCACCGGGCTGGCCCTGGCGAGCATCGTCGGCACGCTGGTGATCCTGCCGGGCGGCATCGCGAGCGGCGTCGCCGCGGGCGGCGGCGCCCTGCTCGACCCGACGCTGCTGCTGATCGGGCTCGGCGTCGGGCTGCTGTCGTCGGTGATCCCGTACTCGCTGGAGCTGGAGGCGCTGCGCCGGGTGCCCGCCCGCGTCTTCGGGATCCTGATGAGCCTGGAGCCCGCCGTCGCGGCGCTCGTCGGGCTCGTCGTGCTCGGCGAGGTCCTGTCCGGGCGGCAGTGGGTCGCGGTCGGCTGCGTCATCGCCGCCTGCGCCGGGGCCACCCGCGGCCAGAAGGATCCGCCGGAGGCGCCCGAAGCCTGAGCGGCGGCGGGCTCGTGTGGCAGGGTGGAAAGATCAGATCGTCCAGCATGGGGAAGGGAGCCGCCGTGATCGGCCGGACCGAGGACCAGGGCATCCCGCCGGAGTTCTTCGAGGCGGGCTCGGCCTCGTTCGTCGACTTCCTGCGCGTCCACTCCCCCGAGCTGCTCCCGGTCAACCGGGTGCCGGAGGGCGACGCGCCGGAGCTGCCGCACGGCACGACCGTCCTCGCGCTGCAGTTCCCGGGCGGCGTCATGATGGCCGGCGACCGGCGCGCCACGCAGGGCAACCGCATCGCCTACCGGGAGCTGGACAAGGTCCAGCGCGCCGACGAGTACTCCGCCGTCGCGTTCGCCGGGACGGTCGGGCTGGCGCTGGAGATGGTCCGGCTGTTCCAGGTCGAGCTGGAGCACTACGAGAAGATGGAGACCGTCCCGCTGTCGCTGCCGGGCAAGGCCCGCCGGCTGGGCGCGGTCATCCAGGCCAACCTCGCCCAGGCGCTGCAGGGCCTCGCCGTCGTGCCGCTGTTCGCCGGGTACGACCCCGGCACCGCGGAGAGCCGCATCTACACCTACGACATCACCGGCGCCCCGCAGGAGGCCCGCGACTTCCACGCCGACGGGTCTGGCTCCCCGTACGCGCTGGGCGCACTGAAGAAGCTGTACCGGCGCGACCTGTCCCTGGAGGACGCCGCCACCGTGTGCGTCCAGGCCCTGTACGACGCGGCCGACGACGACACCGCCACCGGCGGGCCCGACCCGTCCCGGCGGATCTACCCGACGGTCGCGGTCGTCACCGAGGACGGCTACCGCCGGCTGCCCGAGGACCAGGTCTCCGCGATCGCCGACGCGGTCGTCCGCGGCCGGATGGACAGCCCCGGCGGGCCCACCGCGCCGCTGCGCTGAGCACCGGGCCGAGCACGGGAAACGTCGTACCCCCCGCCTAGACTCGGCCGTATGGCACGCGCTAACGACGAGGCCGCCGCGCTCATCCAGGAGCTGGCCGACCTGCTGTCCATCACCGGCGGTGACGCCTTCAAGATCAGGGCGTACGAGAAGGCGGCGCGGGCGATCGCCGGGTACCCCGACGACATCGCGGGCCTCGACCTGGCCGGGCTGCGCACGATCCCGGCCGTGGGCGAGGCGATCGCCAAGAAGGTCCTCGACTACAACACCACGGGCACGATCCGGCAGGTGGAGGAGCTGCGCACCCAGATCCCGGCCGGGGTCCGCGCGCTCACCGCCATCCCCACGCTCGGCCCGAAGAAGGCCCTGGCCGTCTACGAGGAGCTCGGCATCTCCTCGGTGGACGAGCTGGCCGCCGCCATCGGGGAGGGGCGGCTGCGCGGCCTCAAGGGCTTCGGCGCCAAGACCGAGGAGAACATCCTGCGCGGCATCGAGCTGCTGCGCAGCTCCGGGGAGCGCGTCCTGGTCGACGCCGCCGCGGCCGTCGCCGACGAGATCACCGCCGCGCTGGCGGAGCTGCCCCAGGTGGAGCGCTGCGCCCACGCCGGGTCCCTGCGCCGGATGCGCGAGACCATCGGCGACGTCGACGTCCTCGCCGCGTCCCGCGACCCGCGCCCGATCATGGCGGCCTTCACCGCGCTGCCGTTCGTCGCGGAGGTCATCGCGAGCGGCGACAAGAAGACCTCGATCCGCACCGCCAAGGGGCTGCAGGTCGACCTGCGCGTCGTCCCGCCCGAGTCGTGGGGCGCCGCGCTGCAGTACTTCACCGGCTCGCAGGCGCACAACATCCGCACCCGCGAGATCGCGGTGAAGGCGGGCCTCAAGCTGTCGGAGTACGGCCTGTTCGACGCCGAGACCGACGAGCTGATCGTGTCGGAGACCGAGGAGGAGGTGTACGAGCGCCTCGGCCTGCCGTGGGTGCACCCCGCGCTCCGCGAGGACACCGGCGAGATCGAGGCCGCCCTGAAGGACGGGCTGCCCCGCCTCGTCACCGTCGGCGACCTGCGCGGCGACCTGCACAGCCACACCGACCTGACCGACGGCATCGCCTCCCTGGCCGACATGGCCGCCGCCGCGCACGCCCGCGGCCTGGAGTACTACGCGATCACCGACCACGCGCCGAACCTGGTGATGCAGCGCATGACGGACGAGAAGATGCTCGCCCAGCGCGCCGAGATCGCCGAACTCCAGAAGCACTACGGCGACCTGGTCCTGCTGCACGGCACCGAGCTCAACATCGACCCCGACGGCGGCGTCGACTGGGACGCCGACTTCCTGTCCGGCTTCGACGTGTGCGTCGCCTCGGTCCACTCGCACTTCACCCAGGACCAGGCGGCCATGACCCGGCGGCTCGTCCGCGCGTGCGAGAACCCGCACGTGCACGTGATCGGCCACCCGACCGCGCGCAGCATCGGCCGCCGCCCGCCGGTCGACGCCGACTGGGACGAGGTGTTCCGCGCCGCCGCCCGCACCGGCACCGCCATGGAGATCGACTCGTTCCCCGACCGGCTCGACCTGCCCGCCGACCTGGTCCGCCGCGCGAAGCGGTTCGGGGTGAAGTTCTCCGTCGACACCGACGCGCACTCCCTCGCGCACCACCGCAACATCCGCTACGGGATCGGCACCGCCCAGCGCGGCTGGCTGACCCCCGACGACGTCATCAACACCTGGCCCCTCCCCCGCCTCCGCGAGTTCCTCGGCAAGAAGCCGTAGCGGGCGCGGGGTCTCAGGCGGGCTGCGGGTCTCAGGCGGGCTGCGGGTCTCAGGCGGGCTGCGGGGTCTCCGCCTGGCGGGCGGGGGCCGGGGCGGGCACCGCGATGGGGGCGGGGCCCCGGTCGCGGAGGGCGAAGTAGAGGCGGAACGCCGCGATCCACATCAGCACCGCGCCGAGCATGTGCAGCAGCACCAGCCCGGCGGGGACGCCGAGGAAGTACTGGGTGTAGCCGATCGCGCCCTGGACGACGAGGAGGCCCGCCAGCTCCAGCGCCCGCAGGCGCGCGCTCCGCAGGCCGGGGCCGCCGGCGCGGTACAGGGCGATGATGACGGCCACCGTCAGCGCGATGGTGAGCCAGGCCAGCTCACCGTGGATGCGGGCGACGTCGGTGATGTCGAAGCCGTAGCGGCGGGACTCGGCGTCGCCCGCGTGGGGGCCGGTGCCGGTGACGACGGTGCCCGCGACGAGCACGGCGGCGCACGCGGCCAGCAGCACGGCGGCGAGGCCGCGCGTCCACGGCCCGGTGAGCCGGCGCGGCGGCGCGTCGCCCTCCCCGGCGCGGATCCACAGCGCGACGCAGAACACCAGCAGCGCGGGCGAGACGAGGAAGTGCAGCGACACGGCGGCCGGGTGCAGCTCGGTGAGGACGACGATGCCGCCGATGACGGCCTGCGCGACCACGCTCATCGGCTGCGCGAGCGCCCACCAGACCAGGTCCTTGCGGCGCGGGACGAGCCGCAGCGCCGCGACGAACACCAGGATGCCGACACCGAGCACCACGAAGGTGATCAGCCGGTTGCCGAACTCGATCGACATGTTCAGCCAGTGGTGCTCGGGGTTGTGCGTGGGGACGAGGCTGTCGCCGCTGCAGCGCGGCCACTCGGGGCAGCCGAGCCCTGACTCGGTGACCCGCACGGCCCCGCCGCTGACGACGATCAGCACGTTGCCGACGACGCCGAGCAGCGCGAGCAGCCGCAGCGATCCATGGGTCGGACGCCACACGGCGTTCCAGGTCCGGTTCAGGAGGTTGGTCGACGGTCGCTCTGCCACGGCCCCATCGTATGGCCGGGTCCCGGTGGTCCCGACTCGCCCCCCGGTTACGTGCCGTAGGGGCCGGGCGGGCGCGGCGGCAGGAAGCCCGACGGGCCCTGCGCCGCCCACGGCGGGCCCGCGGGCCAGTTCGCGCCGGCGCGCGGCGGGGTGCGCAGGAACGCCTGCCGGGCCAGCGACATCAGCTCCAGCAGCGCGTCGCGGCGGGTGGCGAACCAGCGCTCGTCGGCCACCCCCCGGTCGGCGCGCTTGTGCAGCAGCGCCAGTTCGGTCGCGGCGAGCTGGTAGTCGGTCATGGCGCGGCCGGCGGGCGGGCCGCCGACGGACCGGGCCCACCGGCGGGCGGCCCGGCGGGACGGGATGGAGCGCAGCATCCGCACGTCCTGCGGCGTCACCAGGCCCGTCCCCGCGTACCGCGGCAGGTAGGCCTCGATGCGGCGGACGGTGCCGCGCCGCTCGACGAAGACGATGACGATCAGCGTGACCAGGACGCCGAAGTCCAGCAGGTAGACGATGCCGAGCCCGGCGAGGCCGAACGCGCCGGCGGCGCCGTTCCACAGGCCGTGCAGGATCATCGCGCCGAGCAGCCCGAGCAGCGGCGCGGCGAGCTGGCCGCGCCGGTGGGTGGCGGCGTAGGCGACGCCGAGGCCCGTCATGGAGGTGAACAGCGGGTGGCTGAGCGGCGCGATGAGGCCGCGCAGGACGAACACCGCCTGGAGCTGCTGGGCGCCGCCGTCCTCGAACGCCCGCATGTAGTAGGTGATGTTCTCCATCATGGCGAAGCCGAGGCCGACCATGGCGGCGTAGATGATGCCGTCGGCGAACCCGTCGATCTCGTTGCGGCGGAACCAGAGCAGCCCGAACAGGACGGCGCCCTTCAGCGTCTCCTCGATGATCGGCGCGCCGAAGGTGGCGCTGACGAAGTGGCCCTCGGTCTCCCCGAAGATCGGCACGGTGACGTACAGCAGCCCGGCGGTGTTGAGGACGAGCGCGCCGAGCACCGCGATCCCGGCGCCCCACATGAACGAGAACACGAGCGCGCGCGGGGGCTCGGGCTCCAGCCGGTCGAGGGTGAGCGCGAGGGCGACCAGCACCGGGATCGGCAGGATGGCCAGCAGCACGCCGACCCAGAAGCCCGCGCCGCCGAACGCGGCGTCGGCGCCGAACGCGACCAGGATGCAGAGCCCGGACACGGTCATGCCGACGATGAGGCCGACCGGGGGCCGGCCGGGCACCCGGCCGTCGAGCACCGCCTTCGGGTCCATGCGCGCCATGTCGTGAGGGTAACGGCAGGTGGGGCGAAGCGCTAAGCCGGGACCGCCACGCAGCGTGACCGGGCGGGGCGGGTCAGTGCAGCAGCGGGTCGACGGCCACGGCGGTGAACAGCAGCGCCAGGTAGACGTTGGACAGGTGGAAGAACCGCATCGGCCGCAGGTGGACGCCGGTGACGCCGGCGCGCACCGCCTTCAGCAGCCGGTGGCCCTCGGCGAGGAACACCAGGCCGAGCACGACGGCGACGGCGCCGTACACCGGGCTCATCCCGGCGACCGGCCACAGGGCCAGCGAGGCCGCGACGGTGGCGTAGGTGTAGGCGAGGCTCTCGGTGACGACGCGGCGCTCGGACGCGACGACCGGCAGCATCGGGACCTTGGCGACGGCGTAGTCCTCGCGGTAGCGCATCGCGAGCGTCCACGTGTGCGGCGGCGTCCACAGGAACACGACCATGAACAGCACGAACGGCGTCCAGGCGACGGACCCGGTGATCGCGGCCCAGCCGATGAGGACGGGCATGCACCCGGCGATGCCGCCCCAGACGACGTTCTGCGAGGTGCGCCGCTTCAGCAGCAGCGAGTACACGAAGACGTAGAACAGGATCGCGAACAGCGACCCGGCCGCGGCGACCGGGTTGACCGCCAGCAGGAACCCGGCCGTGGACAGCACGGCCAGCGTCACCCCGAAGATCAGGGCGCGCGCCGGGGTGACCTGGTGGCGGGCCAGCGGGCGGCGCCGGGTGCGGCGCATCTTGGCGTCGATGTCGCGGTCGATGTAGCAGTTGATCGCGTTGGCGGATCCGGCGGACATGGTCCCGAACGCCAGCGTGAGCAGCACGGTGGACAGCGGCGGGACGCCGCCGGCCGCGAGGAACATCACCGGGATCGTGGTGATCAACAGCAGTTCGATGACGCGTGGCTTCGTGAGCGCCACGTAGGCGCGCACGCTCGCCCCCACCGTCCGGCGGGCGGCGCTTTCGGCGGGGTCCGGCACGAGGGCCGGCGAGAGCGCCCCCGGCATCTCGTCGAGCTCGACCCCGCGCTTGCTACTGAGCACCGTCACAATCGGGTCCACGTCCAACTAGGGATGAGAAATCGGTCCACCTCGGCGGTGCCCCCGCGTTCCGGGCCGGCCTCCGGTTGATGCGACTTCGGCTGGTCTTGTTGCGGCGGCCGCTTTCCGTCGGCCGCGCCATCACTGTAGTCCGCCCCCTCCGGGGGCCGTGCACCGGGTCGCCGGACGCGCCGGACGCGCCGATCCATGATCGCCCGCCCCCGCCGGGCGGCCCGTCCGGACGCGTCCGGGATCACCCTCCGGATCCCCCGTGCGGGGGGTTAGTCGCAGGGGCCGCCGGGCAAGGGTGCATGAGGCGCCGCACGCGGCCCGGACCCCCCGGACGCGCGTGTCCCCCGGCGCGTCCCGTCCCGCCTGCGGCGGCCCTCCCTCGCGATAGGCTCGCCTGGGGCGCGGCATGATCTTCGCCCGCCGCGGACCGGCGGCGGAACGGGGCAGGGGGAAGCGCGCCGGGTCGCCGGGCGTTACGGCCATCGGAGGCCGCGGCAGGGCGGCACGGGGCTGCGGCGCACAACATTACAGAGTCATCTTGACACCGGTTCGAGAGGAGCCTGGCGTTCCGTGAGCAGGGACAACAGCACGTTTGAGTGGTCCGACAAGGACCGGCGCGCGGTGGACGTGATCCGCGCCCTCGCCATGGACGCGGTCGAGGAGGCCGGCTCGGGCCATCCCGGCACGGCGATGAGCCTCGCGCCGGCCGCCTACCTTCTTTTCCAGCGCTTCCTCCGGCACGACCCGACGGACCCGAACTGGGCCGGGCGCGACAGGTTCGTGCTCTCCTGCGGCCACTCCAGCCTGACCCTCTACATCCAGCTGTACCTGTCGGGCTACCCGATGACGCTGGACGACCTGAAGGCGCTGCGCAAGTGGGGCAGCCTCACCCCCGGGCACCCCGAGCACGGGCACACCGCCGGGGTGGAGACCACCACGGGGCCGCTCGGGCAGGGCATCGCGAACGCGGTCGGCATGGCGATGGCGGCGCGCCGCGAGCGCGGGCTGTTCGACCCGGACGCGCCCGAGGGCGAGTCCCCGTTCGACCACATGATCTGGGCGTTCGCGTCGGACGGCGACATCGAGGAGGGCATCAGCCACGAGGCGTCCGCGCTGGCGGGCCACCAGCGCCTCGGCAACCTCGTGCTGCTCTACGACGACAACAAGATCTCCATCGAGGACGACACCGCGATCGCGCTGTCGGAGGACGTGCGGGCCCGGTACGCGGCCTACGGCTGGGACGTCCACCGCGTCGACTGGACCGAGAACGGCGACTACGAGGAGAACGTGGCCGCGCTCGCGGCGGCGTTCGCCGCGGCGAAGGCCGAGACGGCCCGCCCGTCGTTCATCGCGCTGCGCACGATCATCGGCTGGCCGGCGCCGAACAAGAAGAACACCGGCAAGATCCACGGTTCGGCGCTCGGCGCCGACGAGGTCGCCGCGACCAAGCGGATCCTCGGCCTGGACCCGGCGGAGACCTTCCAGGTCCCCGAGGACGTGCTGGCGCACGCCCGGCAGGTGTGCGAGCGGGGCCGCGCCGACCACGCCGCGTGGAACGGGGCGTTCGACGCGTGGCGGGCGGCGAACCCCGGCCGCGCCGCCGAGTTCGACCGGATCTCCACCCGCACGCTGCCGCCCGGCTGGGACGAGGCGCTGCCCGCGTTCGAGGCCGGCAAGGACATCGCGACCCGCGCCGCGTCCGGCGAGATCCTGGCGTCGCTGGCGCCGGTGCTGCCGGAGCTGTGGGGCGGCTCGGCCGACCTCGCCGAGAGCAACAACACCACCATGAAGGGCGAGCCGTCCTTCATCCCCGAGGAGTTCCAGACCAAGGAGTTCCCCGGCCACCGCTACGGCCGCACGCTGCACTTCGGCGTCCGCGAGCACGCGATGGGCGCGATCTGCAACGGCATCGCACTGCACGGCGGCACCCGCCCCTACGGCGGCACGTTCCTGATCTTCAGCGACTACATGCGCCCGGCCGTCCGGCTGGCGGCGCTGATGAAGCTGCCGGTCACCTACGTGTGGACGCACGACTCGATCGGCCTCGGCGAGGACGGCCCGACGCACCAGCCGGTCGAGCACCTGTGGGCGCTGCGGGCCATCCCCGGCCTGGACGTGGTCCGGCCGGCCGACGCCAACGAGACGGCGGTGGCGTGGCGGACCGTGCTCGGGCACACCGACCGCCCGGCGGGCCTGGCGCTGACCCGGCAGAAGCTGCCGACGCTGGAGCGCGGCGGCGAACTGGCGTCCGCGGAGGGCGCCGCCAAGGGCGGCTACGTCCTCGCCGACGCCGACGGCGGGCAGCCCGAGGTGATCCTCATCGCGACCGGCAGCGAGGTGCAGCTCGCCCTGGAGGCGCGCACGGCGCTGCAGGCCGAGGGCACCCCGACCCGGGTGGTGTCGATGCCGTGCGTGGAGTGGTTCGAGGAGCAGACCGACGCCTACCGGCAGGAGGTCCTCCCGCCGGGGGTGAAGGCGCGCGTGTCCGTCGAGGCGGGCGTCGCGCTCGGCTGGCGCGGCTACGTCGGCGACGACGGCGAGTCGGTGAGTCTGGAGCACTTCGGCGCGTCCGCCGACTACAAGACGCTGTTCCTGCAGTTCGGCATCACCGCCGAGCGGGTCGTCGCGGCGGCCAAGGCGAGCCTGATCAAGGCCGGCGTGCACGGCGCCGGGCGCGGCGAGACCACGGGCAACTAGGAGGAGAGCGATGAGCGACATCCTGAAGGAGCTCTCGGACGAGGGCGTGTCGATCTGGCTGGACGACATCAGCCGGGAGCGGCTGCGGACGGGCAACCTGGCCGAGCTGGTCAAGGACAGCCACGTCGTGGGCGTCACCTCCAACCCGACGATCTTCGCCAAGGCGCTGAGCAAGGGCAACGCCTACGACGACCAGGTCCGCGACCTGGCGGCGCTGGGCGTGGACGTCGAGGAGGCGTCCCGCGCGATCACCACCTACGACATCCGGTGGGGCTGCGACGTGCTGCGCCCGGTCTACGACCGGACCGACGGCGTCGACGGCCGGGTGTCGATCGAGGTCGACCCGCGGCTGGCCCGCGAGACGGGCAAGACGGTCGCCGAGGCGCGGATGCTGTGGTGGCTGGTGGACCGGCCCAACCTGTTCATCAAGATCCCCGCGACGCGGGAGGGGCTGGCCGCGATCACCGCGACGCTGGCCCAGGGCATCAGCGTGAACGTGACGCTGATCTTCTCGCTGGAGCGCTACGGCGAGGTCATCGACGCGTTCTTCGCGGGTCTGGAGCAGGCCCGCGACAACGGCCACGACCTGTCGAAGATGGCGTCGGTGGCGTCGTTCTTCGTCAGCCGGGTGGACACCGAGATCGACAAGCGGCTCGACAAGATCGGCTCGGACGAGGCGAAGGGCCTGCGCTCCAAGGCGGGGCTCGCCAACGCCCGGCTCGCCTACGCGCTGTACGAGGAGAAGTTCGCCACCGACCGGTGGAAGGCGCTGAAGGACGCCGGGGCCCGCCCCCAGCGTCCGCTGTGGGCCTCCACCGGCGTGAAGGACCCGGACCTCAACGACACGCTGTACGTGGACGAGCTGGTCGCGCCCGGCACCGTCAACACGATGCCGGAGGCGACGCTCGTGGCCGAGGCCGACCACGGCCAGGTCCGCGGCGACACCGTCCGCGGCTCCTACGACGACGCCCGCGCGCACATGGCGGCGCTGAAGGCGGCCGGCGTGGACTACGACGACGTCGTGCGGGTCCTGGAGGACGAGGGCGTGGAGAAGTTCGCGGCCTCGTGGAAGGGCATGCTCGACTCCATCACCGGCGAGCTGGAGTCCAAGAGGGCCGGCGCGTGACCTCGGTGGTGACCGCCGGGGGGATCTCGGTCACCATCCGCGGCGCCGTCGTCGACGAGGGCGAGACGGTCCTGGACCGTCTCGTCTCCGACGGCGTGCCGGGTTCGCTCGCGTCCCGGAGCGCCAAGCTGTGGGGGCCGGACGCGGCCCCGCTCGCCGCCCGCCGGCTCGGCTGGCTGGACCTGCCGGAGGCCTCGCGGTCAACGGTGGACCGGCCGGCCGGCCCGGCGGCGGCACTGCTGCGCGAGACCCGCGCCGCCGGGCTCGACCGGATCGTGCTGGCCGCCGCCGGGGGCACGGCCCTGGCCGCCGAGGCGATGTGCCGCACGGCCGGCGTCCGGCTGACCGTCCTCGACACCACCGACCCGCACGAGGTGGGGCGCGTGCTGGCGGCCGACCTGGACCGGACGCTCGTCGTCGTGGTGGGCGAGAGCGTCGAGGCGGAGTCGCTGCGGCGGGTGTTCGGGCGGGCGTTCGCCGAGGCCGGGCTGAAGGGCGCCGAGCTGGCGCGCCGGTTCGTCATCGTGGCCGAGGAGGGCTCCGCGCTCGCGCGCACGGCCGGGGACGTCGGCCACCACCTCGTCCCGGCCGAGCCCGACGTCGACGACCGGTTCGGGGCGCTCGGCGTGCGGTCGCTGGCCCCGGCGGTGCTCGCGGGCGCGGACGCGGGCGCGCTGCTGGACGAGGCGTCGGGGCTCGCCGCGGCGCTGCGGCAGCCCTACGACAACCCCGCGCTGGCGCTCGGCGCGGCGCTCGGCTCGTCGGCGCTCGGCGTCCGCGACAAGCTGGTGATCGCCGACCACGGCTCCGGCCTGGACGGCCTCGCCGGGTGGGCGGAGCAGCTGGTCGGCGGCGCGCTCGGCAAGGACGGCAAGGGGCTGCTGCCGGTCGTGGTGGAGGGCGTCGACGCGCCCGGCTTCGCGCTGGCCGGCGACCTGCGGCGGGTCATCCTGGGCCGCCGCCCGGACGAGCCGGGCCCCGGCCGCGAGGCGGGGGTGAGCGTCGCGGGCCCGCTCGGCGCGCAGTTCCTGCTGTGGGAGTACGCGGTCGCGGTCGCGGCGCGGGTGATCGGGGTGAACCCGTTCGACGAGCCGGACACGGGCCAGTCGCGGGAGAGCACGGCCGCGCTGCTGCGCTCGGAGGAGGGCACCGCGCCGACGGTGGTCCGGCGGCCGCCGGAGCTGGTCGAGGGCGCGGTCGAGGTGCACGCCCCCGAGGACGCGCTGCGCGGCGCCAAGACGCTCACCGAGGCGCTGGAGACCGTCCTCGCGGACGTCCCCGGCGGCGGCTACCTCGCGGTCCTGGCCTACCTGGACCGCTCCGGCGACGCGGCGGCGGCCGGGCTGCGGCCGCTGCTGGCCGCGCGCGGCGGCGAGGTCCGCCGGACCCCGGCGCCGGTCACGTTCGGCTGGGGCCCGCGCTACCTGCACGCGGCCGGCCAGTACCACAAGGGCGGGCCGCTGAACGGGGCGTTCCTGCAGATCACCGGGGCGGTCACGACCGACGTGCCGGTGCCGGGCAAGCCGTACACGCTGGGCGAGCTGCAGCTCGCGCAGGCGTTCGGCGACCTGCGGGTGCTGCGCTCACTCGGCCGCCCGGCGGTCCGGCTGCACCTGCGGGACCGGGCCGAGGGCCTCGCGCAGCTGACCGCCGCGCTCGGCTGACCGCCCGCCGCGCGCCCGCCGCCCGCCCGCCGGGACGCAGCGCGACCGCGCGGATCCGGGACGCGACAAAGAAGATCGATGGAGATGGTCGCGAATGCCCGTTCTCTCCTGAAACGATGGGGGGCAGGAGGGAACGGTGTCCGGATTCGACGTACTGACGCGCGGCGACGTGCTGGACTCGGCGCTGCAGGCACGGGACTACCTCGTGAGCTGCGGCGTCCCCGGCGCGCTGGCCGCCAAGGACCCGCGGCTGTGGGGGCGGCGCGCGGTGGACCACAGCCGGCTCGGCTGGCTCGACCTGCCGTTCGCCTCCCGCGGGCTGCTGAACCAGATCGGCGGGCTCGTGTCGGAGGCGCGCTACTCGGGCCTCGACCACATCGTGCTGATCGGCGTCGGCGCGGAGAGCCTCGCCGCGCAGGCGATCATGGAGGCGCACGCGCCGGCGCTGGCCGGCGCCGGCGGCCCCGCCGGCACGCCCCCGGGCGGCGCCGAGCGCACCACCGGCGAGCTGACCGTGCTGGACGGCGGCGACACCGCCGCGCTGGCGTTCGCGATGGAGCGGCTCGACCGGACGCTGGTCGTCCTGGCGAGCAAGGCGGGCGTGTCGCTGGAGGGCGACGCCTACCGGCGGATCTTCGCCGCGGCGTTCCGCGAGCGGGGCATGTCCGAGCGGGAGATCGCGGGCCGGTTCCTGGTCGTCACCGACCACGGCAGCCCGCTGCACGACTTCGCCCGGCAGTGCGGCTACCGGATCGGGCTGACCGACCCCTACCTGCCGGGCCACTACGGCGCGCTGTCGGCGTACGGGCTGGTCCCGGCGGTGCTGGCGGGCGCGGACGCCGACCGGCTGCTGGACGAGGCGGCGTCGCTGGTGCCGTCGCTGTCCAAGGACGAGGACAACCCGGGCCTGCTGCTCGGCGCGGTCATCGGCGGCTGCGCGCAGCAGCCGGAGGGCGGGCTCGCCCGCGACAAGGTGCTGCTGCGCGAGCCCGGCGGCCCGGGCGCGCTGAGCGCGTGGATCTCCCAGCTGCTCGCCGTCGGCACCGGCAAGCGGGGCCGCGGCGTGCTGGCGTTCGAGCCGCCCGGCGGGCGCGGCGAGTTCCCCGACGTGCACGGCGTGGCGATCAACCCGCGGTCGGCGGCGCAGGACGACGCGGACACCTCGGTGTGGGCGCCGCTCGGCGCGCAGTTCCTGCTGTGGGAGTACGCGACGGCCGTCGCCGGGTGGCTGCTCGGCGTGAACCCGTTCGAGGCCGGCAGCACGGTCGTGCAGGAGGCCGAGGACGACGCGGCGATGCTGCTGCGCGGCGCGGCGGCGGGGTCGCTGACGGCGGAGCGCCCGGTGTACGTCGAGGACGGCATCGAGGTGCACGCCGACTTCCCGTGGCCGCCCGGCGCGGAGCTGCGGACCGTCCTCGGCGGGCTGGTCGCCTCGGTGCCCTCCGACGGCTACCTGTCGGTGATGACGTACCTGTCGGGCGACTTCTCCGGGCGGTACCTGGCGCCGTCGCTGGCGCGCGCGGCCGGGCGTCCCGTCGCCTACGGCCCGGGCCCCGGCTACCCGCACGCGACCGGGCCGGTGCACAAGGACGGCCCCGGCAACGGCGCGTTCCTCATCATCACCGGCGACCCGGCGCCCGGCGACGCGCTCGCCGCGCACCCGGTGCCCGGCCGCCCCTACAGCCTGGCGCAGCTGCGGCTGGCGCGGGCGCTCGGCGAACTGCGGGCGCTGCGGCAGCGCCGGCTGCCGGTGATCCGGCTGCACCTGCGCGACCCGGTCGACGGCGCCGGCCGGCTGACCGGGGCGGTCCGCGCGGTGGCGGGGGCGCGCAGGCCGTGAGCTTCACCGCCGTCGTCTCGGGGGAGACGGCCATCACCGCGCGCGGTCCGCTGAAGGAGGCCGCCGAGCGGGTCCTCGGCCGGTTGTGGATCGACCAGGTGCCGGTCCGGCTCGCGTCCGAGGACGCGTCGCTGTGGCCGTCCGCCGCCACCGCCGGGGTGGCGGGCCGGCCGCTGTGCTGGCCCGGCCAGCCCGGCCCGGGCCGCGCCGCCCTGGACCGTGCCGAGGAGCTGCGCGCCGGAGCCCGCGCCGAGGGGCTGACGGAGGTCGTGCTGCTCGGCGGCGGCACCCCGGCCCGCGCCGCGGAGCTGATCGCCGCCGCCGGCGGGGCGCCGCTGAGCGTGCTGGACGGCCTGGAGCCCGGCCCGCTGCTGCGGCTGCGCGACGACGGGGAGCGGCTCGGCCGGACCCTGGTCGCCGTCGCCGGCGACGACCCGGCCGCCGAGACGCTGCGGTCGGTGATCGCCGGGATGCTCGCGGACGCCGGCCTGTCCCCCGCCGAGGCCGCGCGGCGGTTCGTGACCGTCGCCGAGCCGGGCACCGCCGCGGCCAAGCACGCCGCCGAGGCGGGGCACCCGCTGGTGGAGGCGCCGGCCGCGACGGCGTTCGGGGCGCTGTCGCCGTACGCGCTGGTGCCCGCCGCGCTCGCCGGCGCCGACGTCCGGGCCCTGCTGGACGAGGCCACCGCGGCGCTGCCCGCGCTGACCCGGCCGGAGAACAACCCGGGGCTCGTCCTCGGCGCGATCCTCGGCGGGGCGGCCCGCGCGGGCCGCCGGACGGCGGTGCTCGGCGGCTACGCGGCCGACCGGCCCGGCCTCGCCCGCTGGGCGGCGGACCTGCTGGACGAGGCGACCGGCGGGCGGCTGGTCCCGGTCGTCCAGGAGGGCGGAATGCCGCTGGCGCCCGCCGACGACCTGTTCCTGGTCACCTTCGGGGGCCGTCCGCACCAGGACGACGCCACGGTCGCGGGGCCGCTCGCGGCGCAGCTGGTGGTGTGGGAGTACGCCGCGGCCGTCGCGGCCTACCTGCTGGAGGCCGACCCGCTCGCGCCGCCCGCACCGCCCGCCGCGATGACCGTGGACGACGGGACCGGCGACCCGCTGTTCGCCGACGGCGATCCCGGCCGCGCGGTGGAGGCGCACACGACGGTGCCCGCGCTGGCCGGCGCGTCCGGCCTCCCCGCGCTGCTGGACGCGCTGGCCGCCGAGGTCGGCCCGGCCGGGCACCTGGACCTGGCCGCCCACCTCGATCCCGACGAGGCGCGCGGGCAGGGCGCGCAGGTGCGGCGGCTGGCCGCGCTCCTGGCCGCCCGCTGCGGCCGGCCGGTGCGCACCGGGTGGGGCGGGCGGCCCCGCGCGGCCGGGAATGATCAAACCGGCGGAGGCGTATACCTGTTGGTGACCGGGAACGTCGTCCGCGACGTACCGGTCCCGGGCCGGCACCACCGGCTGGCCATGCTGCAGCTCGCGCGGGCGCTCGGGGACGCCCGCGACGCGCGCGCGGCGGGGCGCGCGGTGGTGCGGCTGCACCTGCAGAACCGCTGGGCGGGACTCGCCCGGCTGCTCGACGCCGCCGGCGCGGGGCGATGAGGCCCCGCACGGAAGGCGCACGTTCCAGGAAGTGGGGCCCGTGACACGAGTTGGGGCAGGATGCTTGCAGCAGTGAGACGAGAAGGCGCAGTCCGACCAGAGGGGGCCACGTGACCAACCCAGCCAATCCGCTCCGCGACCCGCGGGACAAGCGCCTGCCGCGGGTGGCCGGGCCGTGCGTGCTCGTGCTGTTCGGGGTCACCGGGGACCTGTCCCGCAAGAAGCTGCTCCCGGCGATCTACGACCTGGCGAACCGGGGGCTGCTGCCGCCGGGCTTCTCGCTGGTCGGCTTCGCGCGCCGCGACTGGGAGAACGAGGACTTCCGGCAGATCGCCTACGAGTCGGTCAAGGCGCACGCGCGGACCCCGTTCCGCGAGGACGTGTGGACGCACCTGTCGGAGGGCATGCACTTCGTCCCCGGCGAGTTCTCCGACCCGGGCGCGTTCGACGCGCTGTCGATGGCCGTCAAGGAGCTGG
Source organism: Actinomadura sp. NAK00032 (assembly GCF_013364275.1). Lineage (NCBI taxonomy): Bacteria > Bacillati > Actinomycetota > Actinomycetes > Streptosporangiales > Thermomonosporaceae > Actinomadura > Actinomadura sp. NAK00032. The sequence goes on from NZ_CP054932.1 coordinate 5,000,204, forward strand.
ACGAGAGCCGCGGCACCGGCGGCAACTACGCCTTCTACCTGTCGATACCGCCGAAGTTCTTCCCGCAGGTCGTCGAGCAGCTGCAGCGCAGCGGCCTCGCCGACCGCAAGGAGGGCGCCTGGCGCCGGGTGGTGATCGAGAAGCCGTTCGGCCGGGACCTGAGGACCGCGGTGGAGCTGAACGACACCGTGCACCGCGTCTTCCCCGAGGAGTCGATCTTCCGGATCGACCACTACCTCGGCAAGGAGACGGTGCAGAACATCCTGGCGCTGCGGTTCGCCAACACGATGTTCGAGCCGATCTGGAACCGGTCGTTCGTCGACCACGTGCAGATCACGATGGCCGAGGACATCGGGATCGGCGGGCGGGCCGGCTACTACGACGGCATAGGAGCCGCCCGCGACGTCATCCAGAACCACCTGCTGCAGCTGCTGGCGCTGACGGCGATGGAGGAGCCCACCTCGTTCCGCGCCGAGGCGGTCCGCGCCGAGAAGGCCAAGATCCTGTCCTCGGTGCGGGTACCCGGCGACCTCGCCGAGGCGACCGCGCGCGGGCAGTACGCGGCGGGCTGGCAGGGCGGCGTGAACGTCCGCGGGTACCTGGACGAGGACGGCATCCCGGCCGACTCCCGCACCGAGACCTACGCGGCGATCAAGCTGGAGATCGAGAACCGGCGCTGGGCGGGCGTCCCGTTCTACCTGCGCACCGGCAAGCGGCTCAGCCGCCGCGTGACCGAGGTCGCGATGGTGTTCCAGAAGGCGCCGCACCTGCCGTTCTCCCAGACCGACACCGAGGAGCTCGGGCAGAACGCCCTGGTGATGCGGGTGCAGCCGGACGAGGGCATCACGGTCCGGTTCGGCTCGAAGGTGCCCGGCACCTCGATGGAGATCCGCGACGTCAACATGGACTTCGCCTACGGCGAGTCGTTCACCGAGACCTCCCCCGAGGCCTACGAGCGGCTGCTGCTGGACGTGCTGATCGGCGACCCGCCGCTGTTCCCCCGGCAGGAGGAGGTCGAGCTGTCCTGGCAGATCCTCGACCCGATCACCGAGTTCTGGGCGAGCCGCGGCGGCCTCGACCAGTACAAGTCCGGCGGCTACGGCCCCGACAGCGCCGACGAGCTGATGGCGCGGGACGGGCGCACCTGGAGGCGGCTCTAATGAACATCGATCTCACCGGGACCACCACCCGCAAGATCCAGGACGCGCTGACGCAGTCCCGGCACCTGATGGGCGGCCCGGCGGTCGGCATGGTGCTGACCCTGATCATCGTGACGGACGAGTCGGCGCAGTACGACGCGGTCCGCGCCGCGACGGAGGCGGCGCGCGAGCACCCCTGCCGGGTGCTGACCGTCATCTCCCGCGACCCGCGCGGCGGCTCGTCGCGGCTGGACGCCGAGATCCGGATGGGCGAGACCGGGCCGGGCGAGACGGTGCTGCTGCGCATGTACGGGCCGCTCGCCGAGCACGCCGACTCGGTGGTCGTCCCGCTGCTGATGCCCGACACCCCGGTCGTGACGTGGTGGCCGGGCGGCAAGGTGCCGAAGGTCCCGGCGAAGGACCCGCTCGGCGCGCTGGCGCAGCGCCGGGTGACCGACTCCTACGCGGCCCGCGACCGGCTCGGCACCCTCGCGCAGCTCGCGCAGGGCTACCGGCCGGGCGACACCGACTTCACCTGGACGCGGCTCACGTCGTGGCGGTCGCTGCTGGCCGCCGCGCTCGACCAGGACCACGACGACATCGTGTCGGGCGAGGTGACCGCCGAGCCGGACAGCCCGAGCGCGGAGCTGCTGGCCGCGTGGCTGTCGGTCCGGCTCGGCGTGCCGCTCGGGCGGGCCGTCTCCGAGGGGCCCGGGATCACCGGCGTCCGGCTCACCACGACCGGCGGCGACATCGTCATCCACCGCCCGGACGGGCGGGTCGCGACGCTGTGCCGGCCCGGGCAGCCCGACCGGCAGGTGTCGCTGCTGCGCCGCCCGATGCCCGACCTGCTGGCCGAGGAGCTGCGCAGGCTCGACCCCGACGAGGTGTACCGCGAAGCCGCCGCCCGGTTCGCCAAGGACCTCGCGCACGGGACGGCGCGGCCGGGCGTGGCCGACGAGCCGGTGTCGGCGACGGACGCGGCGGCCAAGACCGGGCCCGCCAAGCGGCACGCCAAGGCGCGGCGCGCCACCGGGGGACGCGGCGACGCCGAGGGAGGGGCGTGAGCGCCCCGGCGGTCCTGGTCCACCGCGACCAGGACGTGCTCGCCGCGGCGGCCGCGGCGCGGCTGCTGACCCGGATCGCCGACGCCCAGGCGGCGCGCGGCTCGGCGTCGGTCGTCGTGACCGGCGGCGGGGTCGGCACCGCGGTGCTGGCCGCGGTCGCCGCGTCCGCCGCGCGCGACGCGGTCGACTGGGCCCGCGTGGACGTGTGGTGGGGCGACGAGCGGTTCCGTCCCGCCGGCGACCCCGAGCGCAACGAGACCGGGGCGCGGGCGGCACTGCTGGACCACGTCCCGGTCGACCCGGCGCGGGTGCACGCGATGCGCGGCCCGGACGGCCCGGACGGCGACGACCCGGACGCGGCGGCGGAGCGGTACGCCGCGGAGCTGCGCGCCGCCGCCGGGCCGGGCGGCGGCCCGGTCCCGCAGTTCGACGTGCTGATGCTCGGCATGGGCCCGGACGCGCACGTCGCGTCGCTGTTCCCCGGCATGCCGGGGCTGCGCGACGAGCGTCCGGTGGTCGCGGTGCGCGACTCCCCCAAACCGCCGCCGACCCGGATCTCGCTGACGTTCCCGTCGCTGCGCGCCGCGCGCGAGGTGTGGGTGCTGGCGGCGGGCGCGTCGAAGGCGGAGGCCGTCCGGCTCGCCCTGGCGGCGGACGCGGACGTGGCCCGCGCCCCGGCCGCCGGGGCGCGCGGGCGCGACCGGACCCTGTTCCTGCTGGACATCGCCGCCGCGGCGGACTTGCCCGGCTGAGAGAACACCGAAGAGTGGCCGTGGTGTCGCATGGGTCGCGCTGAACCGTGCATAACCTGAGCACGTGCATACCTTGTGCGGGCCTTGAACGCGGGATTACCCCGCGCGACGGGCACGGCAGGCGAGCGTGAGGAGTTCTCAGGTGCGCAAGGGTCGGTCCGGAACGGCGATCGCGGCGGTCGCCGGGGCGGTGCTCGTCGCCGTCGCCGGCTGCTCGTCCGGTGGCGGCGGCAAGGGCGGGGACGGCGGCGGCGAGGACGCGGACGCGGTGAAGCTGGCGATCACGCCCGCCACCGGCACGCGGCAGGCGGCGCCCGACCGGCCCGTCACCGTCACCGCCGACAACGGCAGGCTCACCAGCGTCACCCTCACCTACGGCGAGAAGAACGCCAAGGCCGAGGGCAGGCTCGCCGCGGACGGCAAGTCGTGGAAGTCGTCGTGGACGCTGCGGCCGTCCACGACGTACACGGTCACCGCGACGGGCGCCGGCGAGGGCGGCAAGCCCGTCACCGCGACGTCGACGTTCACGACGCTGACACCGCGCAAGAAGCTGACGTCGGGCATGTCGCCGCTGGACGGCGAGACCGTCGGCGTCGGCATGCCGGTGCAGCTGCTGCTGTCCCGGCCGGTGAGCTCCAAGGCGGGGAAGGTCGCGGTCGAGAAGGCCCTCGAGGTCCGGATGTCCAAGCCGGTCGAGGGCGCCTGGTACTGGATCAGTGACAAGGAGGTCGACTTCCGGCCCCGCGAGTACTGGCCGTCCGGGCAGAAGGTGAAGGTCATCGCGCACCTGGCGGGGCTGAAGGTCGGCGACGGCGTCTACGGGACGAAGGACCGCAGCGCCAGTTTCACGGTGGGCGCGCGGCACGTCACGACGATCGACGCCAAGAAGCACAAGGCGACGGTGACCGACGGCGGCCGGACCGTCCGCACGATGAAGGTCAGCCTCGGCAAGCCGGGCCACGACAGCTACAGCGGCACGATGATCGCGCAGGAGAAGGCCGCCGACATCGTCATGGACTCGGCGACCACCGGCGACCCCGGCGAGTACCGGATCCCGACGAAGTGGAACGTCCGCCTCACCTACAGCGGGACGTTCGTCCACTCGGCGCCGTGGTCGACCGACGCGCAGGGCAACGACAACGTCAGCCACGGGTGCGTGAACGCCTCCCCGTCCGACGCCAAGTGGTTCTACGACTTCACGAACCGGGGCGACATCGTGAAGGTGACCGGCACGTCCCGGCAGCTGCAGTTCGGCAACGGCCCGACGCCGTGGGCGAAGGACTGGGACGGCTGGCTGGCGGGCAGCGCGACCGGCAAGCCGGTGACGGGTCTCCCCCTCACCTGACCACGCGTGCTCAGTGGCTCATGTGCCCGCGTCCCGTGTGCGGTGCGTCTCGTGTGCCCGGCGCCTCGTGTGCGCGCGCGATCACGGGGCAGACTCGGGGCCATGCAGAAGCTCTCGTTGGACGCACAGGTACGTGACCATCTGAAGCGGGCCGCGGCCGGCTCGACCGGGCGCAGCGCGGACACCGTCTACGGCGGTCATGAGCACGTCCTGCGCCAGACGCTGGTGGCCCTGACGGCGGGCACCACCCTGTCGGAGCACGAGAACCCCGGCGAGGCGACCATCCTCGTCCTGCACGGGCGGGTCCGGCTGCTGGCCGGGGACCACGCGTGGGACGGGATGTCCGGCGACCTGCTGATCGTCCCGGACGCGCGGCACAGCCTGGAGGCCCTGGAGGACGCGGCGGTGCTGCTCACCGTCGCCAAGGTGGGCTGAGCCGCCCCGGCCCTCCGCTCGCCGCCCCGTCCGGGGTCACTCGCGGCGCAGGTGCGCGAGGCAGGCGCCGGGTTCGGCGAAGGGCTCCAGCCGGTCGGCCTCGACCGGCGCGTCCAGTTCCTTCAGCGCGCCCTGCATGAGGCCGAGGTGGACGTCGCAGACCAGCGGCCCGTACTCCTCGGCGAGCTCCAGGAACGGGCAGTGCCGCAGCCGGATGAGGTCGCCGCCCGGGCGGGGGGCGAAGTCCAGGTCGTCCAGCAGGGCGGTGAGCCGGTCGGTCGCCTCCGCGGCGCTCAGCCGCTGGAACGGCGGCGGCCGGTCGACCAGGTAGCGGCCCCACTCGCGGCCCGCCCGCGCGGCGCTCTCGCGGGCGGTGGGCCCCTCCGCGGCGAGCCGGCTGAGCAGGATCTGGGCGAGCAGCCGGTAGCCGCGGGCGCCGCCGCGGTCCATGCCGGGGCGCGGGGCGTAGACGGTGCGGGGGCGGCCGGGGCCGGAGGGCTGCTCGGCGGTGCGCTCGACGGTCCCCTCGGCGGTCAGGGCGTCCAGGTGGAAGCGCGCGGTGTTGGCGTGGACGCCGAGCCGCTCGGCGACCTCGGCGACGCCCAGCGCGGCCCCGGCGTCGCGCAGGATGTCCAGCACCTCCTGGCGGCGGGAGCGTTCGGCGGTCATCTCAGCCCTCCTCCGCCGGCGGCAGCGCGGCGATCAGCGGATGGTCGCGGTCGAGCGCGCCGAGCTTGCTCGCGCCGCCGGGCGAGCCGAGGTCGTCGAAGAACTCGGCGTTGGCCCCGGTGTAGTCCTTCCAGCGGTCCGGGAGGTCGTCCTCGTAGTAGATGGCCTCGACCGGGCACACCGGTTCGCACGCGCCGCAGTCGACGCATTCGTCCGGGTGGATGTAGAGGGCGCGCCGTCCCTCGTAGATGCAGTCGACCGGACACTCGTCCACGCACGCCCGGTCCTTGACGTCGACGCACGGTTCGGCGATCACATAGGTCATGGCGCGCTCCTCGTCTCCGTCCGACTCCCTATTTCTCACAATCCTACATGTAAATAATAAGGCAACGGCCGGGGCTACCAAAGTCGGTCCCGCCGTCGACCTGCGGCCGCGTTCGCACCCGGGCGGCGTGGCTACCGTGGGACACGTGGACCTTGGACGACCGTGGCGCGACTGGCTCGGTGACCTCGGCGCGGCGGGCGCCGCCCTCCTGCTCGGCTGGGTGCTGCTCCAGGGGACCGTCGACGACCTCCCCGCCGGCGAGACGATCTCGGTTCCCCGGGATCTGCTGATCGGCGCGGTCACCTGCGTGTTCCTCCTGCTGTTCCGGCGCCGCCACCCCGTGGCGGTCGCGGTGACGATGGTCTTCGCGCAGTGGACGGCGACGGCGGCGCTCGGCACGGGCGCGGTCGCGATGTACTCTCTGGCGATGCTGCGGCCCTGGCGGATCGCGCTGCCGGTCGCCGGCGTGAACCTGGCGCTGATCCTCGGGCTGTTCTGGGCGCTGTCGACCGCGCCGGAGGCCCGCGAGGGCAGCGTGGTCTTCGGGCTCCTGTACGGGGTGCTGGTCACGACGGGGATGCTCGTCCGGTCGCAGCGGCAGCTCATCGCGTCGCTGAAGGAGCGGGCCGGGTCCGCCGAGACCGAGCAGCGGCTGCGGGTGGAGGAGGCCCGGCTGCTGGAGCGCGAGCGGATCGCCCGGGAGATGCACGACGTCCTCGCGCACCGCATCTCGCTGCTGGCCGTGCACGCGGGGGCGCTGGAGTACCGCCCGGACGCGCCCGCCGACCAGCGCGAGGCCGCCGGGGTCATCCGCCGGAGCGCCTACGAGGCGATGGAGGACCTGCGGGAGGTGATCGGCGTGCTGCGCGACGACACGGCCGGCGCCGAGTCCGACCGGCCGCAGCCGACGCTCGCCGACGTGGCGGGGCTCGTCCGGGAGTCGCGGCGGGCCGGCGCCCGCGTCGTGCTGGAGGACGGCGTCCTCGATCCGGGCTCGGTCCCCGACCGGGTCGGGCGGCACGCCTACCGGATCGTCCAGGAGGGGCTGACCAACGCGCGCAAGCACGCGCCGGGCGCGGACGTCCGGGTCGTCCTCGCGGCGGGCGGCGACCTGGACATCGAGATCGTCAACGGGCTGCCGCCCTGGCCGCCCGCGGCGGCGCTGCCGGGCGCCGGGGCCGGGCTCGTCGGCCTCGGCGAGCGGGTGGCGCTGCTCGGCGGGACGCTGGAGCACGGCCGCACCGGCGACGGGCGGTTCCGGCTGCGGGCCCGGCTGCCGCTCGGAACCGCGCATGCCGGCGAGGCCGGCGGGAAGGACGAGGTGCATGGCAGCCAACTCCACTGACCGGCCCGTGCTGGAAGAACTCGACCGCGCCGAGTGCCTGCGGCTCATCGACGGCGGCACCATCGGCCGGGTCGCGTTCGACGACGGCGAGGGCCCCACGGTGATCCCGGTGAACTACGCCCTGGACGGCGACGCCGTGATCTTCCGGACGTCGTCGTCCGGCCGGATGAACCGCAGCCTGCTGACCTCGGTGGTGGGCGGGGAGGTCCGGGCGGCGTTCCAGGTCGACCGGTTCGACGAGACCGACCACGTCGGGTGGAGCGTGCTGCTGCGCGGCGGCACCCACCACCTGACCGAGCAGGAGCGGGCGGACGTGGCGCAGGTGCGGCCGTGGCCGGGCGGCGACCGCGACGAGTGGTTCCGGCTGGCGGCGCACGAGGTCAGCGGCCGCCGGCTGTCCCGGCCCTGACCGGCCCGTAGGGTGATCGGATGGACTCCCCTCCCGTCCGGGTGCTGATCGTCGACGACGACGCGCTCGTCCGCGCCGGCCTGTCGATGATGCTGGCGAACGCCGCCGGGATCGAGGTGGTCGCGGACGTCGCCGACGGCGCCGAGGTCGTCTCCGCCGTCAACGAGCACCGGCCCGACGTCGTCCTGATGGACATCCGGATGCCGCGGGTGGACGGGCTCGCGGCGACCGGGCTGCTGCGCTCGCGGCGCGAGCCGCCCGAGGTCATCGTGCTGACGACGTTCGACACCGACGACCACATCCTGCGGGCGATGCGGGCCGGCGCGAGCGGCTTCCTGCTCAAGCACACCCCGCCGCCGGAGATCGTCCGCGCGATCCGGCAGGTCGCGGCGGGCGAGCCGATGATGTCGCCGGCGGTGCTGCGCAAGATGATGTCCTACGTCGCCGAGCGCGGCGGCGACCCGCGCCGCGACCGCGCCCGCGAGCTGCTGGCCCGGCTCACCGACGGCGAGCGGGCCGTGGCCTCGCTCGTCGGGCGGGGCCGGACCAACGGCGAGATCGGCGCCGACCTGTCGCTCAGCGTCGCGACCGTGAAGGCGTACGTGTCGCGGCTGCTGACCAAGCTCGACCTGAACAACCGGGTGCAGATCGCGCTCCTCGTCCACGACGCCGCCCTCGACGACGACTAGCGGCCGGGGCCGCGCGGCACCAGCGGGACGTGCCGCAGCAGCAGCGCCGCCGCCAGCCCCACCGCGACGACGGGCAGCGCGGTGACGAAGAGCGCCGAGAACGCGTCGGCGAACGCGGCGGCGACGCCGTCCCGCACGGGTTCGGGGAGGGTGGCCAGGACCTCGGGGCGGACGGCGTCGGCGAACGCGGGGACCCGCCCGTCCGGGACGCGCCGCACGACCTCCTCGGCGAACCGGTTCGCCACGATCGCGCCGAAGACCGCCATCCCGGCGGCGGTGCCGAGCATCCGGGTGGCGAACACCCCGGAGCCGGCCGCGCCCAGGTCGCGGCGCGGCGCCGCGTTCTGCGCGATCAGCATCACGACCTGCTGCGACAGCCCGGCCCCGAAGCCGAGGACGGCCATGTAGCAGCCGGCGGTGAGCAGTCCGGTCCCGGCGTCCATCGTGGCCAGCAGCGCGATGCCCGCCCCGCTGATCGCCATGCTCGCCGCCGGAAGGCGGTGGTAGCGGCCGGTCCGGTGGACGTAGCGGCCCGCGGCCACGGACGCGGCCGGCAGCGCGGCCATCATCGGCAGCAGCAGCAGCCCCGAGCGGGTGGCGCCCACTCCCCCGACGACCTGGAAGAACATCGGCAGGTAGACGGCGAGCCCGAAGCCGGTGGCGCCGCCGACGGCGGCGACGACGCAGGCGACGGCGAACGACCGGTCGCGGAACAGCCGCGGCGGGATGATCGGCTCGGCGGCCCGCCGCTCGGCGAGCACCCACCCGGCGAACAGCGCGGCGGAGCCCGCCGCCAGCGCGAGGACGGCCGGCGAGTCCCACGCGTACCGCGTTCCGGCCCAGCTCGTGAACAGGGTGAAGCAGGTGACGGCCGCGCCGAGCAGCACGATGCCGGGGTAGTCGACGCGCGGCCTGCCCTCGGGCCGGGGCAGCCGCAGGAACAGCACGGTGGTGGCCGTGGCGGCGATGCCGAGGGGTAGGTTGAGGTAGAACACCCACCGCCACGAGGCGTGGTCGGCGAGGAAGCCGCCGATCAGCGGCCCCGCGATGCTCGACACCGCGAAGTTGACCGCCGAGTAGCCCTGGTACCTGGCGCGCTCGCGCGGTTCGAACAGGTCGCCGGTGAGCGCGAACATCGAGCTCATCAGGCAGCCCGCGGCGGCGCCCTGCACCGCCCGGAACACGATCAGCCAGGTCATGCTCGGCGCCGCCCCGCAGGCCGCCGACCCGGCGAGGAAGCCGAGGAGCCCGGTCAGCAGGACCGTCCGGCGCCCGAACAGGTCGCCGAGGCGCCCCGACAGCGGGACGGTGACGCTGGTGGCCAGCACGTACGCCGTGGACACCCAGGCGATCCGGTCGAGCCCGCCGAGGTCCCCGACGATCGCCGGCAGCGCGGTGCCGAGCACCGTCGCGTCCAGCGAGGACATCAGCCCGCCGAGCAGCAGCCCGCCGAACACCACGAGCCGGTGCCGGTGGGACATCGGCGCGGTCGTCGCAACCATGTGCACCTCACATTCATATGCGTTGGGCAATTGAATGCTAAGAGCACATGGTTGAGCCGCGCAAGCCAACTAGACTGGCGGGCATGGGCGAGGAGGCACTCGACTCGGTCGAGCGGAGCATGGTCAGGCTGCGCCGGGGCATGTCGCGGCAGCGGCTCGGCAAGGCCGCGGTCCGCGAGCACAACCTCCCCGTGGACGTGCAGGTCCTGCACGTCGTGGACGTGATCGACGAGGGCCCCGACGACCCCGGCCAGGAGATGAGCGTCGGCCTGGTCGCCGCCCGCCTGGGCGTGGACGCCTCGCGCGGCAGCCGCATCGTCGCCGAGGCGGTCAAGTCCGGCTTCGTGCGGCGCGTCGCCTCCCAGGAGGACGGCCGCCGCATCCACCTCGAGCTCACCTCCGCCGGCCGGCGGGTCGTCGAGGCCACCCGGCAGACCCGCCAGGAGCACTTCGCCAAGGCCATGGGCGACTGGACGGACGCCGAGCGCGCCGAGTTCGCCCGCCTCCTGGCCCGCTTCGTCCACGGCTACGACGACTGACCGCCGGAGCCGCGGCCCGCGCTCACCCCCCGGTCGCCGAGCCCGGGCGGACGATCATCAGCACGACGACCACCGCCCACAGCACGTTGAACGTGCCGGTGTACGCGGTGAGCCGGGCCGCCGCCGCGTCCCGGCCGGCCGCCTGCGGGGGCAGGCCGAGCAGCCGCCGCTGCCCGGGCAGGATCGCCAGCGCGAGGACGCCCGCGGCGACCGCCGTGAGGACGACCGACGCGATCAGCCACGCGTCGGTGAGCACGCCGAGCTGCGCGCCCGTGGCGAACCCGAAGACCGGGACGGCGAGCCCCACGAGCCCGTAGCCCCGGCAGACGCGGTGCAGGAACGCCGCCGTCCCGTCGCCGGGGGCCGCGGCCCGGACCTGGCGGGGGAACACCGACGCGGCGACGGTGATCGGCCCGATCGCCAGGATCGCGGCCAGGACGTGCACGGTCAGCAGCACCTCGGTCATGCGTCCGCCTCCAATGTGTTGGCACCCAATATGTTGGCTGTCAATACGTACCATGCCTACACGTCCGTTGTGTAGGCTGCCTACTCATGAAGGCGGACGCGGTACGCGGGCATCTGGACGGGCTGCTGCTGGCCGTGCTGGAAGCGGGCCCCCTGCACGGCTACGCGATCATCACCGCGGTGCAGCGGCGCAGCGGCGGCCGGCTGGAGCTGCGCACCGGCACGATCTACCCGACGCTCCAGCGGATGGAGCGGCTCGGGCTGCTGCGCAGCGGCTGGGACTCCGGCGGCGGGCGGCGCCGCCGCAGCTACGAGCTGACCGACGCGGGCCGGCGCGCCCTCGCCGACGAGCGGACGGCCTGGCGGGAGTTCACGACCGCCATCGGCTCCGTCCTGAACCCGGCGACATGAGCGCCCGGGACACCGGGGACGACCCGGTCGAGGAGTACGCCGCCGCGCTGGCGGGCGCCCTGCGCGGACCGGCGCGCGCCAAGGCGCGGATGGTCGAGGAGATCCGCGACGGGTTCGCCGACACCGTCACCGCCCACGCCGCCGAAGGCGTCCCCTACGGGCACGCCGTCCGCCGGGCCGTGCGCGAGTTCGGCACCGCGGCGGAACTGGCCCCCGGCTGCCAGCGGGAACTGACGATCGCGCAGGTGCGGCGCACGGCGCGGGCCGCCGCGCTGGCCGTGCCGTTCCTCGCCGGCTGCTGGCCGCTGATCTGGGCGTCCGGTCCCGGCGGCGGCTGGCCGCTGCGGCTGCTGGCCGTCCACCTGGGCTGCGTCGCCGCCGTCGCCGGGCTGCTCGCCGCCGCCGCGCTCGCGGCCACCGGCCCGGTCGCCCGCCGGCTCCCGCCCCCTCCCCGGCTGCCGCTGGCGGTGGCGTGGGCGGGCACGGCCGCCGCCGTGGCGATGGCCGTCGGCGCGCTCGCCCTGGTCGCCGCCGCCGTGCTCGCCTCGGACTGGCCGCTGATGCTGCTGTCCGGCGCCTTCGCGGCGGCCTCGCACGCCGTCGTCGCGACCGCGTCCCGCACCTGCCGCGAATGCGCCCGGCTCGTCCCGTCCGGCTAGGACTCATCCTCCGGTCGCATGCCGGCGGCGGGCGGCTGCACCCCTGGTCGCGGGCAGGCGCGAGCGGCTTCGGCCGCGGGTCGGACGGGGCCGGGGCGGCGGCCCGGTTAGGGTGCTCGCATGGGTGGTCGGCGCAGTCCTCGCCCGCCGCGCGGCCGGCTCCGCGACGCCGCCCTCGCCGGCGGCGTGCTGGCGGTGGTGTCGGTCAGCAGCCTGAACTCGGTGATCGGCGACGCCTGGCGGGAGCCGTGGGCGCGCACGGCGGCCGGCTGGGCGCTGATCCTGCTCACCTGCGGGGCGCTGTACTTCGCCCGCCGGTTCCCGGTGGCCGTGGCCGCGTCCGTCCTCGTCTCGACCGGCGTGTACTACGTCACCAGCGTCCACGACGGCGGTCTGATGATCGCGGTGATCGTGGCGCTGTACCTGGTCGCGGCGCAGGGCCGGGTCGAGGCGGCCGTGGTGCTGGCGGCGCTCACCGTGATCGCCACCGGCACCGGGACGCTGCTCGGCAACGAGGACGTCAACGGCGTCGCCGTGTTCATGCTGACCGGATGGGTGGTGGCGATGGTCGCGCTGGGCTGGGTCCGGCACAGCCGCCTCGCGTTCCTGCGCGAGGCCGAGCGGCAGGCCGCGACCGAGGAGCGGCTGCGCATCGCCCGCGAGGTGCACGACGTCGTCGGGCACCACCTGTCGCTCATCAACGTCCAGGCCGGGACGTCGCTGCACCGCTTCCACCGGGACCCGGCGCAGGGCGAGGCCGCCCTCGCCGCCATCAAGCAGTCGAGCCGTGAGGCCCTGCGCGACCTGCGCGCGACGCTCGGCGTGCTGCGGCAGGCCGACGAGGAGGCGCCGACCGCGCCCGCGCCGGGCCTGGACCGCATCGGCGAGCTGGTCGAGTCCGCGCGGGCGGCGGGGCTCACCGTGCGCAGCAGCGTCTCCGGCGCCGCCGACCCGCCCACGGAGGTCGGGCTGGCCGCCTACCGGATCGTCCAGGAGTCGCTCACCAACGCCTCGCGGCACGCCCCCGGCGCGGAGGTCGCCGTCAGCGTCGAGCGCGGGACCGGCGAACTGCGCGTCGAGGTCGCCGACGGCGGCACCGGCCGGGCGGCGGTCGCGGGCGCGGCGGGCAGCGGGGTGGACGGCATGCGGGAGCGGGCCCGCGCCCTCGGCGGCGAGCTGACCGCCGGCCCCGGACCGGGCGGCGGCTTCGTCGTGCGGGCCCGGCTGCCGTACGAGAACGGAGCGTCCGGCCGGTGATCGAGGTGCTGCTCGCCGACGACCAGGGCCTGGTGCGGGCCGGGTTCCGCTCCATCCTCGACGACGAGGACGACATCACCGTGACCGGCGAGGCCGCGGACGGCGAGCAGGCCGTCGCCGCCTGCCGCGCGCTGCGCCCCGACGTGGCACTGCTGGACGTGCGGATGCCCCGGATGGACGGTCTGGAGGCCGCCCGGAAGATCACCGGCGATCCGCGGCTGGACGGGGTGCACGTCGTCATCCTCACCACGTTCGACCTGGACGAGTACGTGTACGGCGCGCTGCGCGCGGGCGCCACCGGCTTCCTGTTGAAGGACACCGAGCCGGCCGAGATGATCCACGCGGTGCGGGTCGCGGCGCGCGGCGACGCGCTGATCACCCCGTCGGTCACCCGGCGGCTGATCGGCGAGTTCGCCGGGCGGGCCGACGCCCCCGAGCCGGGCCCCCGGCTGCGCTCGCTCACCGGCCGCGAGCGCGAGGTCATGCTGCTCGTCGCCGCCGGGCACAGCAACGACGAGATCGCCGGGCGGCTCGTGCTCAGCACCGCCACCGTCAAGTCGCACGTCAGCCGCATCATGGCGAAGGCCGGGGCGCGCGACCGGGCGCAGCTGGTCGTGATGGCCTACGAGTCGGGCATGGTCAGCCCCCGCTGGATGCGACCCGGGAGGTAGCCGCGCCGCCGCGCCCGCAACTTCCGGGGTGGGCCGGGTGCGGCCTCCCGGCCGATGCCGCCGGGGGCGCCTGTTCCCGACGCTGGGGGCATGAGCATTCCGGGCGCCCTCATCGGGCTGGTCTGCGGCGGGGCCGCGGGCTTCCTGCTGACCGAGACCGTGGGCGCGTTCTTCACCTTCGTCCTTGACCGCACGCTCGACGTGGACGGCACGCCCGTCCTGCTGGCCGCCTTCGTCGTCGTGCCGATCCTGTCCGCCGCCGCCGGCGCCGTCGTCGGCGCCCGCCGCATGAACCGAGGTTGACGTGACCGTCCCCGTTCCCTCCGGCCGCTTCGGCCGCCTGGCCGCGTGGTCGCAGCGGCACCGCTGGGCCGCCCTCCTGCTGTGGGCCGCCGTGGTCGCGGCGATCACGGTGGGCTCGCAGGCCGCCGGCAGCGCCTACCACAACGACTTCTCGCTGCCCGGCACCGATTCGCAGGCCGCGGCCGACCTGATGGCCGAGCACGGCTCCCAGCAGGCCGGCGCGACCGTCCAGATCGTCGCGCGGGACGGCGGCGGGCTGGCCGCCGACCGCCGGGACATCGGGCGGATGCTCGACCGGGTGCGGGGCCTGCCCTCCGTCGCCGGTGTCGGGGACCTGACGGTGTCGGAGCAGGGCACCATCGGCTACGCCACCGTCACCCTCGACGCGTCCGCGCAGGACGTCCCGAAGGACCACGTCACGAAGATCATCGAAACGGCGCGGGCGGCGTCCGGGGACGGGCTGCGCGTGGAGCTCGGCGGCGACCCCGTGCGCGGCGCCGAGGAGGGCGGGGGCGGCGGCGCCGAGGGCGCCGGGATGCTGGCCGCCCTGGTCATCCTGGTGCTGCTGTTCGGCTCCCTCGTCGCCGCCGCGCTCCCCCTGGTCACCGCGCTGTTCGCGGTGGGCGGCGCGGTCGGGCTGATCGCGCTGGCCTCGCACGCGTTCACCGTCGCCGACTTCACGCCGCCGATCATGATGCTGATCGGCCTCGGCGTCGGCGTCGACTACGCGCTGCTGATCTTCTACCGGTACCGGCAGGAGCTGCGCGGCGGCGCCGATCCGGCCACCGCGACCCGCCGGGCCCTGGACGCCGCCGGGCGCACCGTCTTCTTCGCCGGCTGCACCGTGATCATCGCGCTGCTCGGCCTCATCGCGCTCGGGCTCGGCTCGCTGCAGGGCGTGGCGCTCGCCGTGGCGCTGACCGTGCTGGTCACCATGGCCGCGTCGCTGACGCTGCTGCCCGCGCTGCTCGGCGTCTTCGGCGGCCGCATCGAGCGGCACGTCCGCAAGCGGGCGGCGAAGGCCCGGCCCGGCGCGGACCGCTGGCACCGGCTGGCCTCGGCCGTCCAGCGCCGGCCCGTCCCGGCCCTGCTGGCCGCCGTGCTGGCGCTGCTCGCCCTGTCGGCCCCGGCCCTCGGCATGCGCCTCGGCTTCGCCGACGCGGGCAACGACGCCCCGTCCACCACGAGCCGCCAGGCGTACGACCTGCTGGCCGAGGGCTTCGGGCCCGGTTTCAACGGCCCGCTCATCGTGGTCGCCAAGGGCGACGCGGGGCCGCTGCGCACGGCGCTGGCCGAGACCGAGGGCATCGCCGCGGCGACGCCGCCGATCCCGTCCCGCGACGGCGCGGTGTCCGCCGTCATCGCCTACCCGGCGACCGCGCCGCAGGACGCGGCGACCACCGCGCTCGTCCACGACCTGCGCGAGGACGTGCTGCCCGGCCTGTCGGCCCGGACCGGCACCGAGTACCTGGTCGGCGGCCCGACCGCCGCGACCCAGGACTTCTCGGACGCCGTGTCCGCGCGGATGCCGCTGTTCGTCGCGATCGTCGTCGGCATGTCGGCGCTGCTGCTGATGGTGGTGTTCCGCTCGGTCCTGATCCCGGTCAAGGCGGCGCTGCTGAACCTGCTGTCCATCGCCGCCGCGCTCGGCGCGATCACGCTGGTGTTCCAGGACGGCCGGTTCGGCGCGCAGAGCGGCCCCATCGAGGCGTTCATCCCCGTGATGATCTTCGCGATCGTGTTCGGCCTCTCCATGGACTACGAGGTCTTCCTGGTCTCCCGGATCCACGAGGAGTGGGAGCGCACGCGGGACCCGTCGCACGCCGTCCGGGAGGGCCTGGCCGCCACCGGCGGGGTCATCACGGCCGCCGCCGCCATCATGATCGTCGTGTTCGCGGCGTTCATCCTGAGCCCGGACCGCATGCTCCAGCAGTTCGGCCTCGGCCTCGCGGTCGCCGTCCTGCTGGACGCGGTGGTCATCCGCTGCCTGATCGTCCCGGCCGTGATGCAGCTCCTCGGCCGGCACGCCTGGTGGCTCCCGGCTCCGCTGGCGAGGCGCCTGCCCCGGGTCGCCCTGGAGCGCCCGGCGGAGGACCTCGGCCACCGCGAGGGCGTATCGTCCGCTCCGTGAAGCCGATCATGCTCCGCGACGTGGATCCCGAGGACGCGCGGGCGGCGGTGGGCGGCAAGGCGCGCGGGCTCGCCGTGCTGCGGCGCCACGGGTTCCGCGTCCCCGCGACCTGGGTGCTGCCCGCCGGTCCGGGCACCGCCGGTCCGGGCGCGGCGGATCTGAGCGGGCTCGCCGGGCCCGGCCTGTGGGCCGTCCGCAGCTCCGCCTCCGTCGAGGACGATCCGGTCCACTCCTTCGCCGGGCTGTTCCGCACCGAGCTGGGCGTCGGCTTCGGCGGGCTCCCGGCGGCCATCGCCCGGGTCGCGCGGTCGGGGGCCGGCGAGCGCGTCCGGGCCTACCAGGCGAGGGCGGGCCTCGCCGTCCGGGACGTCGAGGTCGCGGTCGTGCTCCAGCGGTACGAGCCGCCGCGGGAGTCCGGGGTGTGGATCGGGCGGGACCTGGAGTCGGGCCGGCTGGAGTGGGCGTCCGGCGCCGCCGAGGAGTGCACCGCCGAGGAGTGCACCTCCGGAAGCGGCGCCGGGCCGGCCGGGCGGGCCTGCCTCGGCGTGCAGCGGGCGCTGGACACCGTGGCCGACCTGGAGTTCGCCGTGCTCGACTCGGGCCTGACGTGGGTGCAGTACAGGCCGGTCACCCGGCCGGTGCCGGCCCCGGCCCCCGGTGGCGGGCCGCTCACCGGCGTCCCCGCGGCTCCGGGCGTCGCGGAGGGGACGGTGGTGTGCGCGTCCGGTCCGGCCGATCCGTCGTGGCGGCCCGGGTCGGTGCTGGTGATCGCCGGCACCGACCCGGAGTGGGTGCCGCTCATGGCGGAGGCGGCCGCCGTGGTCACCACCTCCGGCGGGAGCCTGTGCCACGCCGCGATCGTCGCCCGCGAGCTGGGGGTCCCGTGCGTCACCGGCGTCGCGGACGCCCTCGACCGGCTGCGCACCGGGATGCGCGCCGAGGTCGACGGGACCCGCGGCGCGGTCAGGGTGACGGGCCGGTGAGCAGGACGAGGAGGTCGTACAGGTCGCCCACGGTCTCCACGTCGGCGATCGCGGGCGCGTCGATCAGCGCCGCGCCGTAGGTCTGCTCCAGGACGAGGAGCAGCTCCATCGCGTCGAGGGAGTCGATCCCGAGGCCCCGCGCGATGTCGTCCTCCATGCGGATGCTGCGCCGGATCCGCTTGGCGGCCTCGTAGGCGTCCTCCAGGACGGTGAGGAACTCATCCGGTGAAGGCCGTTTCGGCATGGACCTCTCCCGTCGTGCCGTCGATGGTGATCACGTCGCCGGGGCGCAGCGCGGCGGCGCCCGGGTGGCCGACCACGGCCGGGACCCGGTGCTCCCGGGCCAGGATGGCGATGTGGGACATCGCGCTGCCGCGCCCGGTGACGACCCCGCCGACCAGCCCGAGCAGCGGGGCGGCGTCGGCGTCCGCCGACTCGCACACCAGGATGGCGGGGCGGCCGGCCGGGATCTCGTCGGCGGGCGGGCGCACCACCACGCCCGTCACGCGGCCGGGCGACACGCCGCTGCCCGCCGCCGGGGCCGCGTCCCGGCCCCGCCGCCCGCCGCCGGAGAAGTCGAGGCGTTCGGGCATGGGCGCGTCCACCGCCGCGGCGCAGGCCGCCGCGCGTTCGGCCGCGCGGCCGGCGAGGCCGGGCGCGCGGTGCAGGCGGCGGAGCTCCTCGATGGTGAGGTACGGCCAGTCCGCGTCGTCGAGCGGCCAGTGCCGGGCCAGCTCCGGCAGGACCCTGCGGTGGACGTGCAGCACCCGCATGACCAGCGACTTCGAATGCTCCCGTGAGGCCATCGTCTCCGCCATGACCCGGGCGAGGGCTCCGGCCAGGCGGCGCCGGCCCGGCCCCAGCATGCCGAGCGCCGCCTCGGCCGGGTCGACGACGGGGTCGGTGCCGGGGCGGTCCGCGGCGGGCTCGGCCCGGCGCCGGGCGCCGAACCGGGACCACGGCTCCCGGTCCTCGGCCACCTCGTAGAAGGACGTGCCGAGGAACTCGCCCGGCGCGAGGTCGCCGGTGAAGGCGTGCAGCCGCTCCCACACCAGTTCCGCGGGGCGGTTCAGCCACGGCGTGACGGCCTCGGCGTGCGGGACGATCAGCCCGTTCACCCGCCGCTGCACGACGCCCAGCGGCACGAGCCCGGTGGTGGCGACGATGTGGGCGTCCCAGGCGTCGTCCAGGACAGGGGCCGCGCGCGTCAGGACCTCGACCAGGCCCGCCTCGCCGCCCAGCGACACGGCGGTGCGGGCGAGCAGCTCCAGGTCGGCGGTCTCCTCCTCCAGCCGCCGCAGCTCGGGGCCGAGCCGGGTCAGCTCGCGGATCAGCCGGGGCAGCGCGGCGGCCTGGCGGAGGGCGCCCTCGCGCGCCCGGCCGAGCCTCGGCGGGCGGGTTCCCTCGAAGTAGGCGGCGGTGACGTCCTCCGGGGTGACCAGGGGCAGCCGGCTCGCCAGCCGCGTGTAGGCGGACAGGTTGTGGTACGGCTTGCACGCGAAGTAGCCGAGGAACACGTAGTGGCCGCCCTGCGCCCAGGGGCGCTCCCCGAAGCAGCGCGCGGCGAGGCGCCGGGTCGCGCGCTCCATGGGCGTGCCGACCAGCGACCAGGACACCGGTGAGATCCGGTCCGGCGCGACCTCGCCGAAGTTCCCGGCGCTGTAGACGGGGAGGGACGGGTGCGGGTCGGTGTCGATCGGCGGGAAGTGAGCGGTCACGCGAAGACCTCCCGGCCCGTCGCCTCCAGGTATCCGGTCGTGCAGCGCGGCGCGCCGCCGGGGACGGCGTCCAGGACGGCCGGGTCCAGGTCGAACCACGGCTCGCAGTAGCCGAGCAGGGCCGGCGGCACCCCGGCGCGGGACGCGAGCGCGCGCTGCAGGCGCCCCATGGCCGCGCTGTCGACGATGCGCGGGACGCGCCCGAGGGGGCGGCACACCGCCCGCAGCACGTCCGCCAGTGTCGGGCCGTCCGGGTCGAACCAGGTCCAGGTCGCTCCCGTGGCGGGCGCCTCGACCGCGCGCGCGACGACCTCGGCCGCGCCCGCCACCTCGCCCGCGTAGCACGGGAACTCCCCACCCCCGCGCAGGTGGACGGGGTACCCCTGGAGCAGCGGCCGGACGGCGGCGAGCAGCCCGTGCCGCGCCGACAGGGCACCCGGCGAGGCGGGGACGCCCAGCAGCGGGCCGAACCGCACGTTCGTGGACGGCACGTCGCGCGCCGCCCGCACGAGGCCCTCGGCGACGTACTTCCCGTACTCGTACCAGTTCCGGAAGCTCTGGCCGACGTACAGTTCGCGGTTCCCCACCCGGCCGGAGGCCCGTCCGAGCGCGAGGAGGGACGAGACGTGGACGAGGCCGGCGAACCGCTCGCAGCCGCGCGCCAGCGCGAGGACGTTGCGGACCCCGGCGGCGTGCAGGTCCAGGGCGTCGGCCGGCCCGGCGTCCCAGTCGACGCTGCCGAAGGCGGTCACGATGTGGGTCGCCTCGGCCCTGACCTCGTCGAGCGCGTCGCCCCGCAGCGCGAGGGACGGGCGGGTCGCGTCGCCCCGCAGGGCGCGCCGCGCGGGCCCGCCGCCGGAGCGGCTGAGGCCGATCACCTCGTGCCCGGCCCGCTCCAGGCGCGCGCACACCGCACCGCCCAGGTAGCCGGAGGCGCCGACGACCAGGACCTTCATCCGGGGAACCGCGCCATCGAACCGCCCGCGTCCGGGGTGTCCAGGCGGCGCGGCGGCGCGCCGAACAGCAGCCCGGCCAGCAGGCCGGGGTCGGCGGCGGGCAACTCCCCGCCGAGCAGCGCCGCCAGCCGGGGGCGGGCGAACACGCGGTCCAGGCCGACGTAGCGCAGCCCGATCAGCGCGTTGCGCGCCGCCGGCGCCAGCGGGAGGAAGCGGTGGGCGTTCTGGCTGGTCCAGACGAGCTGCCGGGCCGTCACGGAGACGACGCGCGGCGGGCGGCGGAACCGCTCGGGGTCGGCGGTGAACGCCGCGTCGAGCAGGCCGCGCACGCTGGGCGCCGCCTCGCCGAGGCCGAGATGGCAGATCAGCGGCCCGGCGTCCGGCGGGCCCGTGCCCGGCCGCCCCGCGTCCGGCGCGCCGGCGAGGCGGCGGACCGCGCGCAGCAGCGCCCGCGCGGCCACGTCCCTGGGCAGCGCGTCCACCCGGGCGGCGGGCATGGCGGGCAGGATCCCGCCGGGCAGGTCGTCCCACCGGTCCGCGAGCATGTAGAGGGAGTTGCGGCGCAGCGTCCGGCCCGTCGCGGCGCTGCCGACCAGCGCGCACAGCCGCAGGACCAGCAGCGGCGCGTCCTCGGCCGCGAGTTCGGCCAGCCGCCGCTCCGCGAGCCACTTGGCCTGCTCGTAGACGGTCCGGTCGGCGCGCCGCCGGTAGGGCAGCTCGGCGATCTCCCCGACGGCGCCGCCGACCGCGTAGGCCGACCCGGCGTACAGGTAGGGGACGCGGCGGCCGGACAGCGCGGCGAGCTCGCGCGCCAGCAGGTACCCGTGCTCGGCGCCCAGCACGTGGGTGGTGTGGAGGTCGGCGGCGCGGCCCGCCCAGTCGGTCTCGCCGGCCAGGTTGACGACGGCGTCGGCCTCGGCGGCGAGCCGCCGCACCGCCGCGTCGTCCAGGCCCCAGCGGGGCGACCGGACGTCGCCGTGCACGGGCTCGCCCGCCACCGCCGGGTCGGGCGCCTGGAGCCGTCCCGCGCGGCGGCCCCGCGCCGGGACGCGCAGGAGCGGGACCACGGTGCAGCCCGCCTCCCCCGCCGTCTCCAGCAGGCCGGCGCCGAGCTGGCCGGTGGCGCCCGCCACCAGCAGCCTCACGCCCCGTCCCCAACGGAGGCGTCCCCGACGGAGGCGTCCCCGACGGTGGCGTCGTAGGCGGCGAAGTCGGGGACGAGCCCGGCCGCCACCATCTCCCACATCATCTCGTCGGTCCCGCCGCCGACCCGGCCGATCCTGACGTCGCGCCACATCCGTGCCATGGGGGTCTCGTCCTCCAGGTAGCCCATCCCGCCGAACAGGTGCATGCACTCGGTGACGGTCCGCTCGGCGAGCCGGACGGCGGTGACCTTCAGCGCGGCCGCCTCCCGCGCCCCGGCACCGCCCGGCTGGAACGCGGTGGCGGCGGCGCCGTGCACGCCCGAGCGCAACGCGACCAGCTCGGCCTGGAGCCGCGCCAGCCGCAGCCGGAGCGCCTGGTGCTCGATCAGCGGGCGGCCGAACTGGCGGCGCCGGTGCAGGTGGGCGCAGGCCAGCCCGATCGCCAGCCCGCAGACGCCGGCCGCGTGCGCCGCGACGGCCATCCGCTCGTGGCTCAGCGCCCAGGTCGCCGCGGTCAGGCCGAGTCCGGGGCGGCCCAGCACCGCCTCGTCGGGCACCCACGCGTCGATCGCCGTCCATGTGGTCTCCAGCGACGCGGCGCCCAGCGTGGCGAGCCGCCTCACCTCGCGCAGGCCCTCGGCGGGGACCCGGACCAGGCTGAGCGCGGCGAGCCCCGAGCCACCCGTCCGGCACAGGACCAGGGCGAAGTCGGCGGCGCGGCCGAGCGACAGGTACTTCTTCTCGCCGCGCACGCGCCAGCCCGCACCGTCCCGGACGGCCGCGGTGCCGATGCCGTTGATGTCCGAGCCGCCGGCGGGCTCGGAGGCGCCGAAGCAGCCGACCAGGTCGCCGGCGAGGACGCCCTCCAGCGTGCGGGCGAGCAGGTCGGACCGGCCGTAGCGGGCCAGGGCCGCGGCCACGGTCTCCACGACGACGCCGACCCCGATGCCGACCCCGCCCGCCCGCGCCAGTTCCTCCGCGAGGATCGCGGCGCGGCCGGGATCGCCGCCCGGGAGCGGCGTCCAGCGCTCCCGGACGAGCCCGGCGCGGCCCAGCGCGGCCAGCGCCGCGCGGGGGAACGCGCCCGCCTCCTCCGCCGCGGGCGTCAGCGGCATGATCTCGTCCCGGACCGCGGCGCGCACGCGGTCCCGGAAGGCGTCCACGTGCGGGCCGGTGAGGCCGGCCGCGTAGAGCGGCCCGGTCACCGCCCGGCCCCCGCGGGCTCGGACGAGGACAGCAGCGGGCCGTCGATCTCGCCCGCGAGGAGCCTCCGCCACATCGAGCGGCGGCGCGGCTTGCCGCTGGAGGTCAGCTCGATCGCGGCGGCCCGCACCCGCACGACGCGCACGGCCACGTCGGGGCCCACGAGCGGGGCGAGGCACGCGACGACGCCCTCCGCGGACGGTGCGGTGGTGAGCACGCACACCACGGGGTCGTCGTCCAGGTACCCGGCGAGCACCGCGGTCCGCCGCCGGGCCAGCAGGCCCTCCTCGGCCAGGGCCGCCTCCAGCTCCTCCACGTACACGTTGCGGCCCCGCACCTGGAGGCTGTCGCCGATGCGGCCGACGACGTAGAGCTCGCCGCCGGTCATGAAGCCCGCGTCGCCGGTGAACAGCACGCCGTCCTCGAACCGGGTGGCGGGGTCCTCCTGCGCGCTGGTGTGGCCCAGCGCCACCGAGGGGCCGGCCACGGTGATCTCGCCGAGGCTCCCGTCCGGGACGCGGCGGCCGGCGTCGTCGGCGATCCGCACGGTGAGCCCGTCCAGCGGCGTCCCGCAGCCGACGTGCCAGACGCCGGGGCCGGCCGGCGCGCGCCGGGAGACCTCCGCCGCGCCGAGCAGCGGGAGCGGCTCCCCCATCCGGAGGGGGCCGGGGGCGACCGCGACGGCCGGCGCGGCGCGGCCCAGCGGCGCGCAGGTGACGCCGAGCGTCGCCTCCGCCAGCCCGTAGGCGGGGCGCAGCGCCGACGGCCGCAGGCCGCAGGGGCCCAGCAGGTCCAGGAACGCGGCGGCGGTGTCCAGGCGCACCCGCTCGGCGCCGGTGACGACCGCCTCGACCCCGGACAGGTCGAGCCCGGCGACCTGCTCGGGCCGGACGCGCCGCACGACGTACTCCAGGCCGAAGTTCGGCATCAGCATGACCATGCCCGGCCGGGCGTGGTGCTCGCGCAGCCAGCGCAGCGGCCGCTGGACGAACTGCTCGGGCCGCATCAGCGCGACCGGCTCGCCCCGCACGACCGGGGTGAGCAGGCCGAAGACCAGCCCGAGGTCGTGGTGCAGCGGCAGCCACGGCACGCCGGTCCCGGCGGCCCGGCCGGCCCAGCGCCGCCCGATCATCGCGATGTTGGCCTCCAGGTTGCCCCGGCTCACCCGGACGCCGCGTGCCCTGCCGCGCGATCCGGAGGTGAACTGCAGGAGGGCCGTCTCGGCCGGTGGCCATGATCCACGCGGGGCGTCGGCGGCGCTCGCGGGCGCCAGGACGGCGCGTCCCGGCCCGGCGACCGCGGCCGCGGCCCCGGCCAGGTCCGGGTCGGCGAGCACCAGGTTCGCGCCGGACTCGGCGATCACGTGGGCGGCATGGGCGCGCCACCGGCGGGCGGCGCCGAGTGCGGCGGGCGGCGCGAGCGGCGCGGGGGTGCCGCCCGCGGCGAGGATCCCGAAGAACGCGGCGGCGAACCCGGGCCCGGTCCGGCGCAGGACGACCGCGGTCTGCCCCGTGGTGAGCCCCCGGTCGCGCAGGTCGCGGGCGGTGGCGCGGACGTGCCCGGCCAGCGCCGCGTACGAGAGGGCCTCCCACGTCCCGTCCTCGGCGAGGAAGCGCAGGCCGGCGGACTCCGACGGCGCGTCGAGCCAGTCCAGGAGCCCGGCGGTCACGGCAGGTCCAGGGTGAGCCGCAGGTCGCGGTGCAGTTCCATCCAGACCTCGTGGTAGGAGTCGCAAAGGACGCCCGTGAGCGCCCCGGCGTCGCCCGACTCGAAGCGGTCGCGGGCGGCGGTGAGGCGGCGCGCGTACCCCGCGTACCGGCCTCGTGCGCCGGCCATGTACACCGCCACGGCGAGCAGGCTCCGGTGCAGGTCCGCCAGTTCCGCCCGGACGTCCGCCTCGGCGGCCTCCCCGCGCTGCCAGCGGGTGCACAGCTCCTTGACGCGGTGGTCGAGCGGGACGAACCGGTCGTGGCAGGCGCGCAGCGTCGCGGCGGCGTCCGGGGTGAGGTCCGCGCGCACCTCCGCGGCGTGCCGCGACCGGCCCTGTTCCGTGACCCGCCACACCTCGCGGGCGGCGACGAAGACCGCGGCGCCCGCGCCGGCGAGGTTCCGCGCCGCCGGCAGGACGGCGGACTCGGGCCTGCCGGTCATCAGGCTCAGCTGCGCCGTCCCGGCCATGCCCTTGACGCACAGCGCGTGCAGCACCGCGAACGCGTCCGTCATGACCGCGCCCCGGCCGGGGCGGGCACGTCCAGGGCGGGCGCGGCCATCGCCTCGGCGAAGCCGCGCAGGATGCGCGCGGGCATCTCCTCCGCCACCTCGGCCGCGGCCTTGCGCGCGAGGTCCAGTTCCTCGCGGCAGGCGGCGACCGCGACGGCGAGCGCCTCGCCGCGCAGCCGCGGGTCGGCGGCCACCGCGCCGGCGGTGAGGCCGGGCGCGCCGAGCAGGTCGGGCAGGGCCGAGACCCGGCCGTCGAGCATCGCCTCCAGCGAGGTGTCCAGGCGGGTGCGCAGGCCGCGCACGGCCAGGACGTCCTCGGCGTGCACGAAGACCCGGCCGCAGTGCCGCCCGAACTCGCGGAGCGGGGCGACGGTCGCGGAGGGGGCGTCCGCCAGCAGCGCGCCGGCCCGCAGCGGGTACTCGAACATCGCCGCGAACACGTCGGTGGCCGAGGTGCCCGGCGCCCCGTCCAGGTACCGGGCCCGCAGCACCGTCAGCTCCGCGAGCCAGTCCGAGAACGACCACGACAGGCCGGGCGCGTGCTCGGCGACCAGCGTGCACGCCTGGGCCAGGAGGAAGTCCCCGGCGAGGACGGTGGTGGCCGACGCCCAGTCGACGCCGCGCCCGCCGGGCAGCGCGGGCGCCGCCGGGCCGAGGAAGGCCAGCCCGCCGAGCGAGGCCAGCTCGATCGCCGAGCCGGTCGGGGCGTGCCCGATGTCGGGGTGGGCACCGGTGCTCATGAGGCCGGCGCACAGCAGCGCCGCCGGCCGCAGGCGGCGGTGGGTGGGGCCGGCTCCGGTGATGAGCATCCGCGCGATGAACGGCCACTCGCCCCGCACCGCCGCGACCGACACCTCGTCGCAGCCCGCGAGGAACGGCCGCAGCACCAGTGACTCGCGCGGGCCCGGGTCGAGGGGCTCGGCGGCGGTCACGCCCGCGATGCCCTCGGGCAGCAGCACGGCGCGGCGGCCCTTGCCGAAGAACGGGTGGTCGCTCTCGGCGGTCGCGGCGAGCACCCGCCAGGCGAGGTGGTACCGGCGGGCCGCGTGCCGGGCCGTCTCGAAGTAGCCGACGAACGCGCGGGTGAGCGCCGCGCGGTAGGAGCGCGCCGCCTTCCCGGGGTCGCCGGGGTGGCGGGCGATGGACTCGGCGGCGAGCAGGCCGCTCTGCACCGCGTAGCTGAGCCCCTCGCCGGTGAACGGGTTGACGAGGCCGGCGGCGTCGCCGACCGCCAGGCGGCCGTCCTCGGCCGCGCGCTCGGGGGCGAAGCCGCTGTCGACCGGGCCCCACGACAGCGGGCCGTCCGGGCGCGCCCCGGCGAACCGCGGGTCGGCCTCGGCGAGCCCGGCGACCGCCCCGGCCATCAGGGACGCGGCGTCCGGGCCGCCGCCGGTGACGCCGATCGTGAACCCGCCGCCGGAGCCGGGCAGCACCCAGACGCAGGACGGCTGGGCCTTGGGGTCGTTGCCGGCGGGCGTGACCAGCTGGAGGACGATCCGGCCGCCCGGCGCGGCACCGGTGAACCGCTGCGCGCACTGCAGCCGCGCCCCCGCTCCGCCGGACGCGCCGTCCGGCGCCGGGCCGGTGGCGAGGACGACGTGGCGGGCGGTGACGGCCGTCCCGTCGGCGAGTACGGCACGGTGGCCGCCGTCCGCGCGGCGCAGATCCGCCACGCGCCCGGCCAGCGTCACGGCGCCCGCCTCGGTCGCGGCCCGGCGCAGCGCGGCCAGCAGCCCGGCGCGGTCGCACACGGCCATCGCGGCGTCGTCGATCACGCGCCGGGTGCGGGCGCCGAACCACAGGTCGAGCTCTCCGGCCGGACGCGGGAAAGCCTCGTCCCAGCCGCCGAGCGCCGTCAGCGCGTGCCGGGCCGGGCCGCTGACGAGCACGTCGTGGACCGTTCCCCCGGACGGGTCGTCCACCAGCAGCGTCCGCAGGCCCCGGCGGGCGAGGGCGGCGGCGGCCGCGGTCCCGGCGGGGCCGCCGCCGGCGACCAGCACATCGACCGGCTCGGTCACAGGCATCTCCAGTGTGTCGGCGACCGTCATCGGTCGGTGAACAGGACGTGGACGGAAGCGCCCAAGGCCGGCGGCCCGGCGACGGCGTACAGCAGCCAGGGCGACGCGGTCTGCGTGTCGACGACGGTGATGAGCGCCGCCAGCACGAACGGCGCGGTGAGCGCGGCGCCGGCCTTGTGGCCCGCGACGAGCAGCAGCACCGGCGCCGCGGCCAGGGCCACGCCCGCCAAGCCCGCCACCAGGCGCGCGGACGCCTGCCGATGCGCCTCCTCCTCGCTGAACGAGCTCATGAAGGGCACGGCCTCCGACACGGCGACCAGCAGGATGCTCCCCGCGACGGCGACCACGGCGAACACCAGCACCGCGAGGAGCGTGACCGGTGTCTTCGGCGCCAGGACCGCGCGCAGCGCCATCGCCACGGCCACCGGCACCGTGATCAGGCAGGGCAGGAAGGCGACCGTTCCCCCCGCGAGGCCCGGCGCGACCAGCAGCACGGGGACGAGCACGGTGGCCAGCACCGCGAGGGCGGGCCCGCGCTCTCCCCCTAGGAGGAGCAGCAGCGCGCCGGCGGCCATCCCGGCGGCGGCCGCGTAGACGACCACGCGGTCGTGCTGGAGCGGCCGCTCCGCGACGCGGGCGGGCTGGCCGGACCAGTCGTAGGCGCCCTTGAGCACCAGCAGCCCCGCGACGGCCACCAGCACGCAGGCGGGCACCGTCAGCGCCGCCGCCGTCCTGGTCTGCACGTCCATGTCCCGGCTCCGCGACCGCAGGTCATTCGCCGATCACGACGGGCGCGGCCGCGTCGAACCCCAGCTGGCCGTCGCCGCCGGTGACCGCCAGGCTGGCGACGTAGGTGCCCGGCTCGGTGTAGGTGTGCGCGACCTTCGCGCCCGTGGCGAGCGTCCCGTCGGCGAACTCCCACAGGTAGCGCTTCACCTCGCCGCCGGCCGAGCCGGACGACCCGGACGCGTCCAGGACGACCGTGCGGGGACCGGTCCGCGTCACGGTCGCCTTCGCCACCGGCGGGCTCTTGGGCCGCGCCAGCTCGGTCGTGGTCACGCGGACCTTCACCGGGCGGTCACCGCCGGTCAGCTCCACCTTCCAGCCGCCGGCCGCGGCGCCGGGCACGTACACGCTGTCGTAGACCGCCCGCTTGGTGCTGTTGCGGCGGTGCCTGGCGCGGGGCGCTGTCGCGCCGTCCGGCGCCAGCACCCGCACCGTGACGTCCCCGGCCGCCCAGGTCGCGCCGAACCCGGCGCCGAGGCCGCCGCCGCGCAGCGTCACCGGGACCTGGACCTTCTGCCCCGGCGGGACGGTGACGTCCGCCGCCTGCCGGGTCACGCCCTCGTCGCCCGCCACCCGCGGCGCGGCGGCCGGCCGCAGGAACGCCTCCTTGATGATGCAGGCGGTGTTGGCGTAGCCGGCCCTGGTCGGGTGGAACGAGTCGTTGATGCTCCGGGGCACGATCCCGTTGAGGAACCGCTCCTGGCCCTTGGGCGGGCAGATCTCGTGGCCGTCCGTCGAGTGGTAGATGTCGACCGGCACGGCCCCGGCGACGGTGGCCGAGGTGACGAGGTAGTTGTCGAGGCGCTGCACCCACTGGTTCATCCACAGCTGGTCGGTGATGCGGATCATCTGGCAGCGCTTCACCGGGAGCGGGACGGTCGAGGTGCCGTCGGCCCCGCCCTCGTCGGGGAAGAACTTCGGGTAGGTCGGCACGAAGATCTTCGCCTGTGGGGAGCGCTCCCGGATCTGCTTGAAGACCGCCTGCAGCAGGTTGGCGTTCTGCGCGGTGCCCTCGTCGAGCTTGGCGAAGGCCGCCTGGAGCCCGGGGTCCTGGGAGGCCTCGCAGGTCCTGATCGCCGAGACCTTGATGCACGCCTGGACGGTGTCGGCGAACCCCATGTCGTTGCCGGAGACTCCCAGGGTCACGTGGGAGACGTCGTCGCCGAGCGTGGCGAGCTGGGACGCCTCGCCCGACTTGCCGTTGCGGACGTCGGCGATGGTGGCGCCGCTGCACGCGACGAAGGAGAGGTTCCCGCCGAGCACGCCGTCCCTGGCGAGCAGCGGGGCGTACGCCCACGGCGACCGGCTGCAGTCGCCGCTGGCGGACAGGTAGTCGCCGGCGCCGACGCCGGCCTGGTAGGAGTCGCCCATCGCCACCCAGCGGCCGGGCGCGGCGGCGGGCGCCGCCGGCGCCACCGCCGACGAGGCCGCGAGGGCGACGACGCAGGTTCCCGCGATGAAAAGGCCGCGCTGCCGCATGCACATCCCCCAGCCAGGAGAAGAGCGCGCGCACCAGGTGTGTGCGGACGCCCCGGACGCAATCGCCATGATCGGAACATTGGACGATCTTGCTGTCAACGGCCGGTGGCGCGCTCGTCGTTCATTGCCGTCACGGCACGCATTTCCCTTGGCGAATTTCGCCAAGTGGACCCCGGTTCGAGGCGCGCACGACCGAATTCGGTCAACATTCCCATGTTTAGAGATCTCCGGGTTAGCGTGCGCCTGATGATCGACTCGGGCGCCCGCCCGGCTACGAAACGGTGGTCAGATGGACTCCGCCGCACACCCCGCACCGCCCGATCCCGGCGAGCCGCCCGCCCCGGTCACCCGCCGCCGCTTCCTCGGCCGGACCGCGGTCGCCGGCTCGGTCGCGGTCGCCGCCGGGTCGACGCCGGCCGGGTCCGGCTCCGCGCCGTCCGGGCGGACGGCCGCCGCGAGCACGCCGGACGCCGGCGCCGCGCCCGCGCCGCCCGCGGCACCGCTCGACCGGCAGCGGGAGATGCTGCTGCAGGCCGCGCGGGCCGGGGCGGTCTACCCGATCGAGTTCCGCGGCTTCGGCGAGTCCGCCCGCGGGAGGGCCCGCGTCACCGCGGCCCGCCTGCTGGCCGCCGAGCGGCGGCTCGCCCCCGGACGCCTCGCGCAGGCGCGGGCGGGCGCGGACGCCCTGATCGCCCAGGGCCTGTTCGGCGCGCCGCAGGGCCGGCTGCTGGCGGGCATCGGGCGGCACGCGGCGCAGGCCGGCGACCGGGCCCGGCGGGATCTCCGGGCGTTCGTGGCGCTCGGCGTCGCGACCCTGTCGCCCCACTTCGACCCGGCCGACGACGCCATGGCGGAGATCTGGCTCGGGGGGCTCGGCCGGGAGCACCGGCTCGGCCGGCAACCGCAGCCCATCGTGCGCCGCAACTGACCGGCGCGACCAGGAACCGACGACGGAGGACCATGGAACTCTGCGCGGACGACCACGGCAGGCTGGAACGGGCCAAGCAGCAGATCTACGACGCCTACGGCGACGACCCGAACGTCACCGGGGTCGGCATCGGCTTCCGGCGCCGCGCCGGCGCGTGGACCGGCCGGCCCGCGGTCGTCGTGCTGGTCGCCAAGAAGCGCCGCGAGGCCCTGGTGTCGCGGCGCCGGCTGCTGCCGCGCACCGTCGAGGTCGACGGCACGACCTACGAGGTCGACGTGGAGCAGGCCGGGCCGTTCTCGGCAGGGGCGCGGACGGCCCTCGCGCCGGCGCGGGCACCGCTCGCCCCGGCGGGGGTGTCGGACCCGATCACCGGCCGGATGCGGCCGCCGCGGCAGGGCGTCAGCGTCTCCAACCCCGTCGACGGCATCACGGCCGGCACCCTCGGCCTCTTCGTGATCGACAACACCGACGACACCGTCTGCCTGCTGACCTGCAACCACGTGATCGCGCGCATGGGGCGCGGCAGGGTCGGCGAGCCGATCGTCCAGCCCGGCACCTACGACGGCGGCACGCCGGCGGACGCGATCGCGAAGCTGAAGCGCTGGGCGCCCATCAACCCGTCGGGCACGCGGGTCGACGGCGCGATCGCGCAGCTGACCGACCAGAGCGCCTACACCCTGGACGTCGCGAAGGACCTCATGGCGCCCATCTCGGCCACCCATCCGGTCGTCGGCATGGCCGCGGCCGGCGACTCCTTCGGCGGCAACCTGCTGACCCGGATGGACGCGACGCTGGAAGCCCTCAACGTGCGGCTCCCGCTCGGCCAGCGGGGGGCGATGTCGGAGGCCGGGCTGCCCTGCGCGGGCCCGGTGCTGGGGCTCGCCGACCCCGAGCCCGGGATGAAGGTCGAGAAGGTCGGGCGGACGACCGGCTACACCTCCAGCGAGATCGTCGCGATCGGCGTGCGAGCGGTCGTCACGACGCCGATCGGCGACATCCCCTACAACGACATGATCTACACCGAGTTCCTCATCGCGGCCGGCGACTCGGGGTCGGTCGTCTTCGCGGGCGGCGACGGCGACACCCATGTGGTCCCCGACGCCCAGTGGGAATGCAAGATTCTGCCGGTGCTGAGCGATTACTACCGGCTGCCGCTGGTCGAGGACAATCCGATCGCCGACAAAGTGCGCGATGAGTTCTTCCTGCAGAGCATGACCGGAAGGCTGCTGGTCGAACTCACCTATGTGAACTCCGAGGCTCTCATCAACCGGTTGAAAGACCGGCAGCCGCAATCGTCCGAAGTGATTTACGCGAAACAGTACTACGACAAATACCACGATTTCATGGAGGGCGTTCTCAACGACCCCGACTCCGCGGAGGTCGTCACCCAGGAGCACCTCGACGACGCCGAGGTCGTCATCGGCGGCCTCGCGCAGAGCGGCGTCCTGAAGGCGCCCGAGGCGCAGCTCGCCGTCAAGCTCTACCGGGAGTCGCTCGTGCCCACGCTCGGCATGAACCGGCGGGAGGTCCTGGCGTACATGCGGAATCCCGCCGTGTACAGCCAGGTCTACGAGGCCGTCAAGGCGACCGCCGGCATCGAGCTGAACGCGCCCTTCAAGCAGATGCCGCCGGAGCCGACCTCGTGACCGCCGTCCGGAGCCCGGCACCCGGCGCGGAGATGGACTACCCCTCCCGGGTCCTGGCGCGCGTCGACGAGCTGGCCGCGGGCCTCGGCCCGTCGCTGCGGGGCCCGGTGGCGGCGCTGGCGGCCAACCCGGG
This sequence comes from Actinomadura sp. NAK00032, assembly GCF_013364275.1. Taxonomy (NCBI): domain Bacteria; kingdom Bacillati; phylum Actinomycetota; class Actinomycetes; order Streptosporangiales; family Thermomonosporaceae; genus Actinomadura; species Actinomadura sp. NAK00032. The sequence goes on from NZ_CP054932.1 coordinate 5,031,532, forward strand.
CAAGAGCCTGCGCTCGGGCCTGCTGGCGGCCTGCGTGGGCGACGCGCCCGTGGACCCGTCCCGGCTGGTCAGGCTGGGCGCGCTGGTGGAGCTCGTCCATCTGGCGTCGCTGATCCACGACGACGTGGTCGACCGGGCGGCGCTGCGGCGGGGGCGGCCGACCGCGCACACGCTCGTCGGCCCCGAGCGGGCGTCGCTCGCGGGGCTGGCCGCCTTCGCGCTGGCCGGGACCGAGTCGGCCGAGCTCGGCGCCGGGGTCGACATGCTGGTCAGCCGCACGCTCAGCGAGCTCGCCCACGGCCAGCTGCTGGACATCGAGCGGACCTTCGACACCGCCTACCCGCTCCAGGACTACCTGGAGCTCACCGAGCGCAAGACCGGCGTCCTGTTCCAGATGACCTGCCTGCTGGGCGCCGCGGAGGCCGCCCGCCCCGAGCCGGAGGCCGCGGCGCTCGCGCTGTTCGGCCGCGAGTTCGGGATCGCCTTCCAGGTACTGGACGACTGCCTCGACCTCACCCCGGGCGACACCGACAAGTCCGTCGGCACCGACCACATGCTGGGCCTCTTCGGCGCGCCCACGCTGGCCGCCCTCGCCGCCGACGGCTCCGGCGCGCTGGCCGCGCTCCTGCTGTCGCCGGACTTCACCGCCGGCGACCTGCCGGCCGTGCGCGCGCTCGTCCAGTCGTCCGGCGGCCTGGACGAGGCGATGGGGCTCGCGCACGAGCACCTCGGCCGCGCGCGGGCCGCCCTGGACGGCGTCGGCGCGGACGCGCGGACGGCGATCCTCGCCATCCTGGCGAAAGTCGAGGCCCGCCTGTGACGGTCAGGCCCCGAAGTCGCGCTCCAGCCTCCCGAGGGCCGCGGCCGGGTTGAGCCGCCGCGCGTTCGCGAGGAGGTCCTCCTCGGCCTGGTCGCCCTGGAGGATGTTGACGACCACCCGCTCGCGCTCGGCGCCCCGCCCGAAGAGCCCCTCCTCGTCCAGCCGGGCGAGCGCGCGGAAGCACGCCTCGAACCGCCCGTCGATCTCGGCGTCGAACGCGCCCTCCTCCTCGTCGTCATCGTCGCGCTGCCAGGGGTCGCCGCGCTCGTCCAGCAGTTCCAGGACGCCGGCGAAGTGCTCCTCGCCCAGCATGTGGTACGGCGAGTCGGCCGGGCTCCAGCGCAGCGTGGCGGCCTGCTCCTCCACCGTCCCGCCGAACTCCCCGAGGTAGCGCTCCGCGACCCGCAGCAGGCCCTCCTCGCTGCCGCACGTCGGCAGGATGTAGGCCGCGAACACGTCGGAGAAGAACGCGAAGCTGTAGAAGGTCTCACCGGGGTTGCGCTCGCGCGCCTCCCGGAACGCGGCCCGCCCCGCCGCCACCAGCCGGTCCGCCAGCTCATCGAAGGACATCCGGAGATCATCCCAGCCGGGCGCGGAGAAGGCAGAACTCGTTGCCCTCCGGATCCTGGAGGACGACCCAGCTCTCCTCCCCCGTCTGCCCGACGTCCGCGGGCCGCGCCCCGGCGGCCAGCAGCCGCTCCAGCTCGGCGTCCTGGTCCTGGTCCGTCGCGTTCACGTCGATGTGCAGCCGCATCTTCCCGGGCGCCGGCGCCTCGCTGCGGCTGAGGACGAGCGTCGGCTGGAGGCCGCCGAACCCCTCCCGCGGCCCGATCTCGACATCGCCGTCCTCCCGGTGGAGCACGACGAACCCGAGGACCTCGCACCAGAACGCGGCGAGCGCCTCGGGGTCCCGGCAGTCGAGTACCAGCTCACTGATCCGGCAGGCCATCCCCCGCTCCTCTCTTCACGGACCCGTCCATGAAACAGGAGATCGCTCAACGCCGCACACTCGAGCCGCGCGCCTCGCGCCGGCCGCTCACCCGCCGGCGCGGGCGGACGTGAGGGCGTCCCAGGCGGCCATCGCGCAGGTGATGACCGCTTCCAGTTCGGCGCGGGTGGCACCGTCGCGGGCCTGGATGGAGAGGCCCTGCACCACGGTCGTGTAGTAGCGGGCGATGCCGTCGAGTGCGGCGGGCGGCGCGGTGAGGTCGCCGTCGGCGACGCCTCGGGCGAGCCGCTCCTTGATGGCGGTGTGCATGTCGCGGCGGATGTCGGCCAGGAACTCCCGGACCGGGTGGTTCTCCACGGCGCCGGTGGGCGCGGCGAGGATGAGCATGCAGTAGTGCGGCGCGTCGGACCGGGTGATCTCATCGGCGGTGGCGCGCAGCATGGCCCCGACCGCGGCGCGCGCGGTCGCCTGCTCGCGCAGCGCGCGCCTGGGCGGCTCGCCCGACGTCGTGCCGTAGAGCGCCATGACCTTGCGGAACAGCTCCTCCTTGCTGCCGAAGCAGGCGTAGATGCTGGCCGAGGCGATGCCCATGGCCCGGGCGAGGTCGCTGAGCGAGGTGCCCTCGTAGCCGCGCTCCCAGAACACCTCCAGCGCCTGGCGCAGGGCGGTGTCGGGGTCGAAGGTGCGCGGCCTGCCGCGAGTGGCCATCGGGAGGGCCTCCGTACTTGTTTGTCGTTCGATCAACTTTACCTTGACCGGCGGCGCCGGGCCGTGGCACGGTTTGTTTGTCGTTCGATAAACAAAGGAGGGGAACGCCGTGAGCATTCCCGCGACCATGCGCGCCCTGCGGCAGACGTCCCTGGACGGGCCGGCCGGCCTGCGGCTGGTCACCGACGCGCCGGTGCCGGCCCCGGGCCCCGGCGAGGTCCTGGTCCGGGTCACCGCCGCCGGCGTCAACTACGCCGACATCTCGCAGTCCCGCGGCACGTACGCGGACGGCCCGCGGCCGCCGTACCTGGCGGGCATCGAGGCCGCCGGCGAGGTCGTCGCCCTCGGCGAGGGCGCGACCGGCCCGCAGCCCGGCGCGCACGTCGTCGGCGTCGCCATCACGGGCGGCGCCTTCGCCGAGTACGCGGCGCTGCCCGCCGCCGGCGCGGTGCCGGTGCCGGCGGGCTGGGCGGACGAGCAGGCGCTGGGCCTGGTCGTGAACTGGCCGACCGCGCTGGCGGCACTCAGACCGCTGGGCGGCGTCACCGCCGGGCAGACCGTGCTGATCCACGCCGCCGCCGGCGGCACCGGCGAGGCCGCGGTGCGGATGGCCAAGCACTACGGCGCGACGGTGATCGCCGCGGCCTCACCCGGCAAGCACGAGGCGGTCCGGGCGCTGGGCGCCGACCACGTCGTCGACTCCCGCGGAGCCGGCATCGCCGCCGAGGTCCTGCGGCTGACCGGCGGCGCCGGCGCCGACCTCGTCCTGGAGTCGGCCGGCGGCGCCGCCTTCGGCGCGAGCCTGGCGGCGGCCAAGCGCGTCACCGGCCGGGTCGTCGTCTACGGCCTGCCCGGCGGCGAGGCCGCGGTCAGCAACTGGGACCTCGTCTACAAGCACCAGGTCCAGGTCATCGGCCTGAACATCGGCGTCCTCATCCGGGCGGCGCCGCACGTCTTCGGCGAGGTCATGGCGGAGATGTCCGCGCTCCTCGCGGCCGGCGTGCTCGGCCCCGGCCGGCCCACCGCCCATGAGCTGGCCGAGGGGCCGAGGGCGCTCGCGGAACTGGAGGCGCGGGCCACCGCGGGCAAGCTCGCGCTCCTGCCCTGACGCCGCCGGTCACCGCCCGGTGAGGCGGATGACCGGGTACTCGCGCTCGGACTTGCCCTGGTACTTGGCGATGCGCGGCTGGGCTTCGGCGATGCGCCGCCACGCCCGCTCGCGGTCGGCGCCGTCGAGGCGCTGCGGCGTCACCGGGGCGGGCTCCCGACCGGGCAGCTCGATCGTCGCCCGGTCGGGGTTCGCCATCAGGTTGTCGAACCAGTCCGGATTCCGGCTCCCGCCGCCGGACGCGACGATCAGCCGGGCGTCGCCCTCGTCCGGGAACCACGCCACCGGCGTCTCGCGCGGCCGCCCGCTCCGGCAGCCGACCGTGTTCAGGATCAGCACGTCCATGCCCATGAACGTGCCGCGCCCCTTGCGGACCTTGCGGGTCATGCGGGCGTTCGCGCGGTGCTGCATCCACCGCGAGAACGCCCCCGGCGTCCCGGGGCGGCGCCCGCCGCCCGCCTTGCTGCTCTCTGCCATCGGATTACCTCCAGACCCCTCCCTGCCCCGGGAGAGGCCGAGTAAGTGGTGACGTCTATGGCGGTTCACGCTAGGCGCGCCCCGCCGGCCGGCGCTTCTCGATTCCTGACCACTCCCCCGGTCACGGCCGGCCGGCGACGTCCTCCGGGCTCGCCGCGGCCGGGAACCCCGCGCCGGCACCCCACATCTCCGCGAACCGGCCGTCCTCGAACCGGAAGATCTCGAACAGCACGGGCCGCGCGCCGCCCGGGATCCCCTCGACGGACGACCGGACGGCGGCCCTGTCGCCGTCCACCAGGATGTCCTCGGCGACGACGCGGATGGCGGGGAACCGGCCGGTCAGCGTCCGCCAGGCGGCCCGGCCCGCCGCGAAGCCCGTGCTGCCGAGCGGATGGCTGACGAAGTCCGGGGCGTGCAGTTCGGCGGCCTGGTCGAACCGGCGCGTGTTGAAGCACTCCTGCATCCGCCGCACCAGGGCGGTCGCGTGCTCACGGCTGATCATCGGCGCGTCTCCTCATGCCGGAGGTGGCGGGCGGCGCAGGTAAGCGGTGCGCCGCACCGGTTACGCTCAGCCTAACCGGTGCGGCGCCCCGGTTGTAGGGTTGCCGGGATGTCCAGACCCTCGCCGCGCGCCGACGCGCGCCGGAACCGCGAGCGGGTGCTGGCGACCGCGCGGCGGCTCTTCGCGGCGGACGGCCTCGGCGTCCCGCTCGACGAGATCGCCCGCCGCGCGGGCGTCGGCCCCGGCACCGTCCACCGGCACTTCCCCACCAAGGAGGCGCTCTACCTGGCCGTCGCGACCGAGATGCTGCGGCACCTGATCGCGGAGGCGGAGGAGCTCGCCGCCACCGGTGACCCCGCGGCCCTCTTCACGCTGCTGTCCCGGATGATCGCGACGGGCGCCGAGAACGTCGCGGTGAAGAGCGCGCTCGCGGCCGCCGAGTTCGACCTGCGCACCGCCGCCCCGGACGTCGCGGCCGACCTCACCGGCCACGTCGCCGGCCTGCTGGCGCGCGCGCACGCGGCCGGCGCCGCACGCCGCGACGCCACCGTGGACGAGGTGATGGCACTGGTCGCCGGCGCCTTCGCCGCGATCCGCCACGCCGGAGCGGAGACCAGCCCCGAACGCTCGGCGCACATCGCCCGGCTCATCCTCGACGGCCTGCGCCCCCAGTAGGCCCACGCCCTGGAGGCCGGGGGCTTGCCCTTGACCCCGGGGTGGGTCACTCTCCTGATATGAGCGTGCATCTCATGTGAAGGCGGGGCGGCCCATGGCCACAGAGCCCGATGAGGGGTCCGGGTACTCGCTGAACTACCAGTGCTCCCCGCCCGGAGGGATCACGTTCCTCGTGTTGGCGCTGGTGGTGGGGGCCTTGTGCGCGCTCGTCATCCCCGCCATGGACGCGGGCCTGCCGACTTTCTGGCTGACCATGGCCAGCGCCCTCGCCGGCGCCTTCATCGGATCCGGGCCGGCGCGCCGTGTCGTGCTGACGGACGGCGGCCACCTGCTCGTCACCGGGTTCGGACAGCATGTCGACGTCGAGGCGCGCAGCATCACCGCGGTCAGCGTCTCGAGATGGGCGCGCCTCGGGTTCGGGTCCGCGGTCGTCCACTGGACGGGCGGGCAGTTCCGGATCTGGCGGAGCATGAGGTACACGCCCGAACGGCGGCACTCCTTCTGGTCCATGAGGCACGCCACCGGGCGCGGCGGCAAGGACTTCGGTGACCTGGTGTACCGCCTCCGCCTGTGCAACCCGGCCTTGACCATCGAGGGCGTCAGACCACCGGCCTGGGCGCTGCCCCCGCCAATGCGTCAGCCCCCGCACTGGAACTAGCACCCGCCTGCAACCGAGTACGGCGGACCGGGGTTCTTGTGGTCGTCGCCGAACAAGGGAGTGATGGACGTGGGAGCCCCTGTGGAAGAGGGACATGCCGTCGCGGAAGCGGATGCCGCGTGGGCGGTGATGGAGAAGTTCTACGCGGCCGAGGCCGCGTACGTGGCCGCGGGCGGATACGGCGAAGCCGACTACGACCGGGTCGCCGAGTACCTGGACCCGGACGTCGTCCTGCACCAGGCTCCGGGCCTCCCGTTCACCGGAACCGGGACGTGGCGGGGACGGGACGGCCTGGAGCGCTTCCTCGCCGTCTTCAGCGAACTCTGGGAGTCGATGGAGTTCCTGGAACAGGAGCACTGGGGCGACGGGAACACCGTGGTGGTGCGCAACCGGGTGCGCTTCCGCGCCCGGTCGACGGGCCGGGAGGCCGAGACCCTGATCGTGCAGTTGATCAAGGTCCGGGACGGTCGCATGCTGGAGTGCCGCCCCTTCTACTGGGACCCGTCCGCCATCACCGGCGCCTGCGCCGGGCCGCCCCCGCAGGGGTGATCGTCGCGGCGCTGGGAACGTTCGTCCCATGCGCATCGATCTCACCGGACGGACCGCCTTCGTCAGCGGCTCCACGCAGGGCATCGGCCGTGCCATCGCCGCCGGGCTGGCACGGTCCGGCGCCACCACAGTGATCAACGGCCGTTCCGAGCGGAGCGTCGAGGAGGCCCTGCGGGCGCTCCGCAACGACCTGCCGGACGCCCGGCTGCACGGCGTCGCCGCGGACGTCGCCACCGCCGAGGGCGCGCGGGCCGTCGCCGAGGCGCACCCCGGGGTGGACATCCTGGTCAACAACCTCGGCATCTTCGAGGCGCGCCCGGCGCTGGAGATCGACGACGACGAGTGGCGGCGGTACTTCGAGGTCAACGTGCTGTCGGGGGTGCGCCTCGCCCGCCGCTACCTGCCCGGCATGATCGACCGCGGCTGGGGGCGGGTGCAGTTCATCGCCAGCGACTCCGCCGTGGCGATCCCGGCGGAGATGGTGCACTACGGCATGTCGAAGACCGCGCTGCTCGCCGTCTCGCGCGGCTACGCGAAGGCCGTCGCCGGGACGGGCGTCACGGTGAACACGGTGCTGGCGGGTCCGACCCACACCGGCGGCGTCGAGGACTTCGTGGCCGACATGGTCGGCGACGACCTGCCCTGGGACGAGCGGCAGCGCCGCTTCATGGCCGAGCACCGCCCGAACTCGCTGCTGCGGCGGCTCATCGAGCCGGAGGAGATCGCGAACATGGTCGTCTACCTCGGCTCCGACCACGCGTCCGCCACGACGGGAGGCGCGCTCCGGGTGGACGGCGGCTACGTCGACGCGATCCTGCCCTGAGGCCCGAGGGCCAGCCGGAGGCGGCCCTCGGCGAGGGCCTCCGCCACGCGGCGTTCGGTTTCGGAGGCGTCCTCGCCGGAGGTGTCCAGGACGTGCGGCTCCAGGTCGCCGAGGTCGGCGAACTGGTCCCACATCGTCAGGATCGGCGCCCGGTCGACCAGCGCGCCGGGCGCGCTGCGGCTCTGCGCGCGGGCGAGCGCGGCGTCGCGCGCCGGCCGCAGGACCGCGTAGTGGACGGGCACCCGCGGGTGGAGCCGGGCCTGCTCGCGGAAGTGGCCGAGCATCCAGGGGCCGACGATCCCGTCCACGACGGTGGTGAAGCCTCCGGCCGCGTAGGTGAACGCGGCGCCGGCGATGACGTCCATGACGGTCTCGTTCTGCGCGCGCGACGCCGGATCGTAGGGCGGGATCACCCCGGCCGCGATGTAGTGCCAGAAGTCGTCGGTGTGCAGGTGGACGGCCTTGGGGTACCGGCGGGCGATCCGCGCCGCGACCGTCGATTTGCCCGCGCCCGGCGGGCCGGTCAGGAGGGTGACGCTGCTGGCCATGCGCCGATCCTAGGCCGGATCCGCCACGCCCAGGGTCGGTGAGTCATGGCCCGCGCGTACGCCATGAATCCAAATCCTTACGGTGAGTAACCGACATGGCGGAGGCCGGGCATGGGTCGGGGACGTCGAAACCCCCGAAGAGGAGCCGCACATGCCAGATCGTGCCGGACCAGTACCCCGGCTACGCCCTCGGCCTCTACAACAACCACGTCGCCGACGACCAGTGGGTGGTGCCGACGCCGACCTGGGGCGGGCCGCCGACGCTCTTCCACGCCTGGTCGGCGGTGCCCACCACCATCCCGGTGGGCGAGGTCGACAAGGAGGACGCGTGGCTCGTCGGCGAGGACGCCGGTGAGCCCCCCGAACCACGCACGGCGATGTGACGGGCCGGCCGGACCGGATCTTCGTCCCGGTCCGGCCGGCGCCCCGGAGTCGCCGGCGTGATCGCCTTCGCGCGGCTCGGCGACGTCCCGCGTCGACCGTCTAGCGGTGCGTCGTCCAGGTGCGGGTGATCTCCTCGGCGGCGTCGACGACGAGGGTCCGGTAGCGGTCGATGGCCTCCGGGGTGAAGCGGTGCCGGGGCCCGCACACGCTGATGGAGCCGTGCACCTCCCCGTCCGGGCCGAACAGCGGCGCGGCGACCGAGCCCGCGTCGGCCTGGCGCTCGCCGAGGGAGACGGCGACGCCCTCCCGGACCGTCTCGGCGAGCTCGGCGCGCAGCCGGGCCTCGTCGGTGACGGTCCGGTGGGTCATCGCCGCCAGCGGCCGGCCGAGGACCAGCTCCCGGCGCTCCGCGGGCAGGAACGCGAGGATCACCCGGCCCGAGGAGCCGGCGTGCAGCGGGAACCGGCGCCCGACCTCGACCGTCATCTTGACCTCGTGCGGGCTCTCGAACTGGTCGAGGTAGACCCGCTCGTCCCCGACGAGGCCCGACAGCGTGGTGGTCTCGCCGGTCGCGTCGCGCAGCCGCCGCAGCACGGGCGCGGCGGCGTTGCGGACGTTGAACCGGCGCAGCGCGCTCACCCCGAGCGCGACGGCGGCCGGGCCGAGCCGGTAGCCCGCCGTGCCCGCCTCCAGCATCTCGCGGGACACCAGCGACTGCAGGATGCGGTACACGACGGCCTTGGAGATGCCCAGCTCGCGGCTGATGGCGGTGACGCCGAGGTACTCCGGGCCGCCGGCGAACAGCAGCAGCACGTCGGCGACCCGCCCGGCGACCTCGGTTCCCCCCGACGGCGGCGCGGTGGCGGTCTGGTTGGTCACGCCAAGATCCTAGGGTTCACCGGCCGCGGCGCAGGTAGCGTCCGACGGGGTCGCCGGTCACCGCGCCGTCCTTGTACACGTGGTTGCCGCGCACGAAGGTGTCGGTGACCCGCGCGGTCATCGCGAACCCCTCGAACGGCGTGTACTCCTGCGTCGACTCGGAGTCGGCGGCGCGGACCGTCCAGTTCGCGTCGGGGTCGACCAGGGCGATGTCGGCGTCGAAGCCCTCGGCGATGGTGCCCTTGTTGACCAGCCCGTAGCGGCGGGCCGGGTTCCAGGAGGTGAGCCGGGCGACCTGCTGGAGCGGCAGGCCGCGCTTGAGGCCCTCGCCGACCAGGCCGGGCAGCAGGTACTCGGCACCGCCGAACCCGGACTTGGCGAGGAAGATGTCGTCGCGGTCGGCGCCGAACTTCATCTCGTCGCGGCAGCAGGCGTGGTCGCTGACGACCCAGTCGACCTCCCCGGCCAGGACGTGCCGCCACAGCGCCTCGACGTCGGCGCGGTCGCGCAGCGGCGGGTTGACCTTGCCGCCGAGGCCGTGCGCGGTGTCGACGTCGGCGAGCAGGTGCCCGATGGTGACCTCGCGGCGGAAGTCGATGTGCGGGAACGCACCCGCCATGGTGAGGGCGGCCGACAGCGCCTTCTCCGACGACAGGTGCAGCAGGTTGATGTTGGGCAGGCCCGTCTCGTGCGCGAGGTAGGAGGCGATCGTGACGGCGAGGCCCTCCGAGTGCGGCGGGCGGGACGCGCTGTAGGCGCGCAGGCCGGTCAGGTTCCCCTCCCGCTCGACCATCTTGGTGTAGGCGGTCATGATCTCGGCGGTCTCGCAGTGCAGCGACAGCGAGATGTGCGGGGCGTAGTCGGCGAGCTGCTCGCGGGCCCGCTGGACGCCGCGCATGACGAACTCGAAGTGCGCGATGTCGTAGCGCTCGTCCGGCGGGGTCATGAGGAAGTCGCTCTGGCTGGACGAGCGGCCGTGCAGCCCGTGGCTCCCGTAGAACATGAAGATCTTGAACGAGGTGACGCCGTGCTCCTCGACGAGGTAGGGGATCTCGTCGATGTGCTCGGCCATCATCGGCGCCAGGTGGAAGGCGTAGTCGACGTAGGCGTTGCCCTGCGCGGCGCTCAGCACCTCGGGGAAGAACTCCCGGTACGGCCCGCCCTTGTTCAGGTAGTACTGGCCGGTGCGCATGTAGGTCAGCGCGGTGGTGACGCCGCCCTGGGCGCTGGCGCGGCTCTCGGTGCGGGAGTCGGTGGCCAGCTCGTTGTAGATGCCCCAGTGCTGGTGGGCGTCCACGACGCCGGGGAACGCGAGGCGCCCGCCCCCGTCGACCACGGTGGCGGCGTCGTCGCCGGGCAGGTCCGGCGCGATCCGGACGATCGTGCCGTCGTTGACGGCGATGTCCGCGCGCTCCGGCTCGGTGCCGTCGGGGGCGTCGGGGCGGACCACCCGCACGTTCTTCAGCAGCAGTTCGGTCGTGGCCATGGCGTACTCCTCAATTCTCGCGGGTGGTCGTGCGGCGGGCGGTCCGGTCGCGGGCGCTCTGGTCGCGCGCGACGGCGCCGGCCGCCAGGTAGGCGAGCCCGAAGGCGGGCAGCAGGCCGTTGCCGGGCAGGTAGCCGTCGGCGCCGTGGCCGGAGATCCCGGCGGCGGCGCCGCCCGCCGCGTACAGGCCGGGGATCGGCCGGTCGCCGGTGTCGACGACGGCGGCGTCCTCGTTGACGATCAGGCCGCCCTGGGTGTGGAAGAGGGCGGGGACGACCCGGACGGCGGCGTAGGGCGCGGCGAGGGGCCGCTCCCAGTGGGTGCGTCCGTGCTCGTCGGGGCGCTCGCCGCGGGCCGCGGCGGCACTGGCGGCCAGTTCCGCGGCGAGGGCGTCCGGCGGCAGGCCGGTGGCCTTGGCGAGGGCCTCGGCGTCGGCGGCCCGGACGAGGACGCCCGACTCGACGGTGTCGCGGTAGTCCTTGAACTCCTGGCAATGCTCGTGGACCGTCTCGTCCAGGACGATCCAGCCGGTGGAGCCGGGCCGGGCGGCGAGTTCGGCGGCGTACTCGGAGTAGCCGCGGGTCTCGTCGCCGAACCGGCGGCCGCCGAGGTCCACCATGACCGCGCCGTGGATGATCGTGGCCCAGCCGACGAGGGTGCCGGCGCCGGCGGCGATGGCGCCGTGCCCCTGGTAGGCGTCGAGGTAGCCGGTGGCGGCGCCGAGGCCGCCGCCGATGCGCAGCGCGTCGCCGAGCGACTGGTCGCCGCCCTGGTAGTGGGCGCCGGCGATCTCGGGGACGTGCCGTTCGACGAGGCCGCGGTCGGCGCCGAAGCCGTTGGTGGCGAGCAGCACCGCGCCGGTGGGGATCTCCTCGGTCGTCCCGTCCGGGTACTGGACGACGGCGGCGCGCACCGCCCCGTCCGGGCCGGTCGCCACGTCGGCGAGCCGCGCCGGGACGAGCAGGTCGATGCCGGGGTGCGCGCGGACGCGCCGGGCGAGGTGGTCGATCACGCTCGACCCGTGCCGCCCCGGGACCGAGTGGCAGCGCGTGACGGAGTGCCCGGGGTAGTTGAAGTCGGTCACCAGGGACAGCGGCAGCTCCACCGAGTCGGCGAGCCACTCCACGAGCGGGCCGCTGACCTCGGCGAGGGTGCGGGCGAGCCGGGCGTCGGCGCTGCCCTTGGTCTTGGCCATGATGTCGGCGACGAACTGGTCCGGGGAGTCGTAGACGCCCTCGGCCGCCTGCCAGCGCGAGCCCGCGCCGGGGAACATCGCGGTCGACATCGAGGTGTTGTTGCCGCGCCGGAAGTGCTCGCTGGCCTCCACGACGACCACGCTGAGGCCGAGTTCGGCGGCGCGCAGCGCGCCGGCGAGGCCGCCGCCGGCGCCCGCGACGACGAGGTCGGGTCCGTCGGTCACGCTGCTCCCTCCGCGGTCATGAGCTTCAGGGCGAGGGCCGTCGGGTCGACGACGCGGGCCGCGAGCCGGTCCTGCCCGACGTCGACGGCCGAGCAGCCGTTGATCACGGCCGCGGCGCCGGCGGCGGCGAGCGCCGCCACGGCCTCGCCGAGGGCGGCGTTCCAGGCGGCGGCGTCGGCGACGGCGTCGAAGGGCAGCTCCAGTACCGCGATCCCGGCGACGTACTCGTCCAGGCCGTAGCCCTTGAGGCGGCGGCCCAGCTCCGCGCCGATCGCCTCGTTCCGCACCACAGCACCAAACCGAACATTCATCGCCGAAAGGTGCATACTACTCAGCTTCAGCAGGCCGATCGGCCGTACGCCCTGGTCAGGGCCGGTGCCCGGACCGGACGGGCCGTCCGGGACGGCCGGGTCGAGCACGCAGTCGGGGAAGGCGAGGTCCCACCCGTCCCCGGCCCGCGCCAGCGCGGCGGCGACCTCCCGCTCGGAGGCGCGGATCGCCGCCTCGTCGTCCAGCGCGCCGGGCGCGGCCGGGCCGACGTCGCGCAGCTCGACGGTCAGGCCCGGCGGGGCCAGCCGGTCGTAGCGGGCCTGCCGCCGCCGGATCTCCTCCGGCGGCAGATGGATCGGCGTCACGGCCAGGGCGCGCGTCACTTCGGCTCCTTCGTCTCGTCGCCGGCGAGGCCGCGCAGGCGCTCCCCGGCATGGTCCAGGCCCGGCAGCTCGCGGGAGAGCGCCGCCGCCCGGTCGATCAGTTCCTCGCGTCCCGGCAGCCACCGGCGCAGCATGGCCAGGACGTCCCCCTCTCCCAGGGGCCGGTGGTCGGCGTCGCCGACCGGGTTCGGGACCTCGCGGGTCCGGCGCGTCCCGTCGTCCAGCTCGACGGTGACTCGGGCGGCGCGCTCGTCCGGCAGCCGCGCGGTCAGGTCGCCCGCCTCGGCCAGCCGGACCCGCCGCGCCAGCGCCCGCAGGGCCGGGTCGGCGAGGTCGGCGCCGGGCGCGACCTCGCCGTGCAGCAGCGCGGCGGCGACGGCGAACGGCGTGGAGAACATCGCCGACAGCCGGTTGTCCCACTCCGGCGACGCCAGCCCGGCGCCGAGCGCGTGCGTCTCGACCAGCACGCCGCTGATCCGGGACGGGTCGAGCCCGCCGCGCAGGCCGAGGACGGCGTCGGCGGCGGGATGGGTGAACGAGCAGGACGCGTGCCGCTTGAAGTAGCCGCGCGTGATGTCCCAGCGCTCGCCGAGCCCGCCGGTCAGCTCGGCCGGGTCGAACTCGCCGAGCAGGGTGCCGAGCGACAGCGCGGCGGTACCGGTGTTGCGGGCGAGCCCGGCCGCCGCCATCCGCGCCGCGGCCAGGCCCGACATGTTGGACGCGCCCATCCAGGCGTCCCGCACCGGGTTCCCGTCCGTCGCCGAGGCGAAGTGCCCGGCGACCGGCAGGCCGGCGCCGGTGTCGATCGCGGCCGCGACGGCGTCCGGGCCGAGGCCCAGCAGCCGCGCGCAGCCTGCGGCGGCGCCCGCGACGCCCCAGCTTCCGTGCGGGTGCGCGCCCGGCCGCAGCCGGGCCGCCCGCCCGAACCGGGACGCCGTCTCGTAGGCGGCGAGCAGCGCCGCCGCCGTGTCCGGGCCGGAGGCGTCCCGCTCGGCCGCCAGCGCCAGCACGGCCGGGAAGCCGTGCGCCGCGGGATGCCCCTTGGCGTACTTGTTGCCCTCGTCCAGCTCCAGGCAGACGAGCGCCACGGCGTTCAGCCAGGCGGCGGCGTCGACCGAGGCGCACCGCCCCGCCCCGATCAGCGGCGCGGGCCCGCCGGGGGCGTCCCACGCCGCGCGCAGCGCGCGCGTCTCCGCCAGCCCGGCGCCGAGCGCCGTCACGCCGATCGCGTCGAGCAGGACCAGGGAGAGCCGGTCGAGCACCGGGCCCGGCACGTCCGCGACGTCCAGTCCCGCGACCCACTCCCCCAGCCGGGCCGTCGCGGCCCCCGTGTCCACGTCCATCAAAGCCCCAGGTACGCCTTCCTGACCTCGGCCGACCCGGCCAGCTCGTCACCGGTCCCGTGCAGGACGGTCGAGCCGCTCTCCAGCACGTAGGCGCGGTCGGCGATGCCGAGGGCCTGCTTGGCGTTCTGCTCCACCAGCAGCACCGCGACGCCGGTGTCGCGGATCCGCTTGACCGCGTCGAGCATCGCCCACGTCAGCTTGGGCGACAGGCCGGTGGACGGCTCGTCCAGCATGAGCAGCTTCGGCCGGGCCATCAGCGCGCGGCCGATCGCGAGCATCTGCTGCTGCCCGCCGCTGAAGGTCTGCGCGACCTGCCCGCGGCGCTCGGCGAGGACGGGGAACAGCGCGAACACCTCGCGCATCGCCGCCTCGACCTCGCCGTGCGGGCGGGTCCAGGCGCCCATCCGCAGGTTCTCCTCGACGGTGAGGGTGCCGAACAGGGCGCGGTCCTCGGGGACGTGCACGAGCCCGTCGCGGACGAGCTTGTCGGGGCGGCGCCCGGCGGTGGACTCGCCCGCGAACGTGATCGTCCCGGACGTCGGCCGCAGCTGCCCGCACACCGCGCGCAGCGTCGTGGTCTTCCCCGCGCCGTTCGCGCCGACGAGCGCGACGATCTCGCCCTCGCCGAGCGTCAGGTCGATGTCGTGCAGGATCTGCATGCGCCCGTAGCCGGCGCAGAGCCGCTCAAGCTTCAGCATCGCCGGGCTCCTCTCCGAGGTAGGCCTCGATCACGCGGGGGTCGGAGGTGACCTCCTCGGCCGAGCCGGCCGCCAGCACCCGGCCCTGGTCCAGGACGAGGACCCGGTCCGACAGGCGCATCACGGCCGCCATGATGTGCTCGATGAACAGCAGCGTCGTGCCGTCCTCGGCGCGCAGCGCGGACAGCAGGTCCAGCACCGGCTCGCGCTCCGACGGGACAAGCCCGGCGAGGACCTCGTCCAGCAGCAGGACCTTCGGCCGCATCGCGAGCGCGCGGGCGAGTTCCAGCCGCTTCAGCCCGGCCGTCGGCAGCTCGGTGGCGTTGCGGTGCGCCCACTGGCCGAGGCCGACGCGCTCCACGACGTCCAGCGACCGCTTGCGCAGCCGGTGCGGCGACGCCCGCCGGTGCTGGGCGGCCAGGCTCACGTTCTCCAGCACGGTCATGCTCCCGAACGGGCGCATGAGCTGGAAGGTGCGGACCATGCCGGCGCGGGCGATGCGGTCCGGGGAGGAGCCGGTGACGTCCCGGTCGCCGAACACGACCTGCCCGGTGTCGGGGGCCAGGGCGCCGCAGATGACGTTGAACAGCGTCGTCTTCCCGGCGCCGTTCGGGCCGATGATGCCGAGGATCTCCCCCTGCTCGACCTGGAACTCCACGTCCGACAGGGCGCGCAGGCCGCGGAAGTCCTTGCCCACTCCGGTCACGTTCAGGATGCTCATCGGCGCCACCTCGCGGCGATCGTGCCGACGATGCCCTTGGGCAGCAGCCGGACGATGAGGATCAGCAGGACCGCGTAGACCGCGACGTCCAGGCCGCTGCGGCCCTGCAGGAAGTTCAGGAAGTCGGGCGGGGTGCGCAGCAGCGTCGCGGTGACGTCCGACAGCGCCCCGAGGATGACCGCGCCGACGATCGGGCCCCAGATGGTGCCGATGCCGCCGATGACCACGGTCGCGATCGCCTGGATCGACACCGACGACCCGAACGCCAGGTCGGGGTTCACGAACAGGTAGTACTGCGTGTAGAAGGCGCCGGCCACCGAGGTGATCGCGGCCGACAGCGCGACCGTGACCAGCTTGTAGCGCAGCACGGGCGTGCCGAGGGACGCCGCCGCCAGCTCGTCGTCGCGGATCGCGGTGACGTAGCGGCCGGTCCGCGAGTGCAGGAACACGATGCTGACCGCGGCGGCGATCCCGGCGAGGCCGAGCGCGATCCAGAAGTAGGCGGGCGAGTCCGCGGCGAACTGGATCTTCCAGAACGAGGAGCCCTGGATCAGCGGGACGGTGAACCCGACCGCCTTGTTGGTGAAGTCGCTGGTCGTGACGATCAGCCGCAGCATCTCGGCGAACGCGAACGTCGCCAGCGCGAAGTAGGCGCCCTGCAGCTTGTAGCGGAACGCGAAGTAGCCGATGACGACGGCGACCGCGGCGGCGACCGCCATCCCGGCGAGCATCCCGATCCACGGCGACACGCCGTGCTCGACGAGCAGGTAGGCGCTGGTGTAGGCGCCGAGGCCGAAGAACGCGGCGTGCCCGAAGCTGAACATCCCGCCGAACCCGCTCATCACGTTCCAGCCGACGGCCATCAGCGCGAAGATCAGGATGCGGACGGCGACGGCGCCCTGCGCAGGCGGCAGCACCAGCGGCAGCGGGATCGCGACGAGCAGCAGCACCCCGAGCACGGCGAGCTGCCGGTGGTGCGGGCGCAGCGGCGGCGCCTTCGCCGGCCGGGCGGCGTCCCCGTCCGGGCGGCGGGTGAGGGTGATGCCCGTGTCCGTCATGCCCGTGTCCGTCATGACCGCCTCCCGAAGAGCCCCTGCGGGCGGAGGAACAGCACGATCACGAAGACGGCGAACACGCCGAGCAGCGAGCTCTGCCCGTCCATGTAGATCGTGGTGAGCTGCTCGACCAGCCCGATCAGCAGCCCGCCGACGAGCGCGCCGGCGACGTTGCCCATGCCGCCGAGCACCACGACGACGAACGCGGTGATGTTGAACTGCTCGCCGAGCGTCGGCGTGACCGTGACCAGCGGCGCGGCGAGCACCGCCGCGGCACCGGCGCAGGCCGTGCCGATCGCGAACGTCAGGGTGTGGACGCGCCGGACGTTCACGCCGACCAGCTCGGCGCCCTGCCCGTTGGCGGCGACCGCGCGGATCGCCGTGCCGAACCGGGTGCGGCGCAGCAGCCAGAACAGCACCGCGCCGATCAGGATCGCGCCGAGGAAGGCGTACAGCCGGGCGCCCGACACGACCGCGCCGAACAGCGAGAACTGGAAGTCGCCGGGCAGCGCCACGGTCTTCGGCTCGGCGCCGAAGAACATCAGCAGGCCGTTCTCCAGCAGCAGCGACAGGCCGAGCGTGATGAGGAGCTGGTTCTCCAGCGACGCGCCGCCCGTCCCGCTGAGCAGGCCGCGGTGCACGGCGGCGCCGAGCAGGAACAGCGCGGGCACCGCGACGAGGAGCGTCAGGTACGGGTGGACGCCGGTGCCCTGCACGACGCCGAACGCGATGAACATCGCGATGGCCAGCAGCGCGCCGTGCGCGAAGTTGACGATGTCCAGCACGCCGAAGATCAGCGTGAGGCCCATCGCGATGAGCCCGTAGAGCCCGCCCATCAGCAGGCCGGTCACCACCGACTGCCAGACGACCAGGCCGCTGCCGGACTTGATCAGGGCGACCGCGATCGCGACCGCCACCAGGCCGCCGGTGACGGCGGCGCGCTTGAGGACGGCGCCCGTCCCGTCGCCGCCCAGCAGCGGGCGCCGCCGGGCGGCGGGGGCGGGTGGGGACTGCGCCTTGGTTCCGATGTTGCTCATGACCGCCACGTCACCGAGTAGTTGGGCTGGGATTCGGCCTTCTCCGCGGGATAGACCTGCTTGACCTGGCCGCCCTGCACCTGCATGAGGACGGGCAGCGCGGTCTTGTTGTCGCCGTTGGGGGCGAAGGAGATCGGGCCGGTGCCGACCGTGAGGGGCTCGACGCTGGAGGAGGCGATCGCGTCGCGGACCTTCTCGGCGTCGGTGGAGCCGGCGCGCTCCACCGCCTGCGCGATCACCTGGACCGCGTCGTAGGCGAGGACGGCGCCGGTGCGCATGGGGGCGCCGTAGCGGCGCTGGTACTCCTGCCGCAGCTTCGCGGTCTGCGGGTTCTTGGCGTCGAAGTGGTAGTTGGTGCTGAAGATCCGCTCGGCGACGGCTCCGGCGTCGGAGACGAACTTCGGCTGGTCGTAGGCGCCGTTGGACACGCCCCAGACCGCGTTCAGGTCCGGTTTCACCGCGGCGATGGCCTTGGCGGCGAGCAGGCTGTCGCGGTAGTAGCCGGCGACGGCGAGGACGTCCGCGCCGGACGCCTTGACCTGCGTGACCTGCGCGGTGAGGTCGGACACCGTGAGCGCGTCGTAGCTGATGTTCGGGCCGACCTCGATGCCGAGCTTCTTCGCCGCGGCGGTGAACGCCTCGGCGGCGCCGCTGCCGAAGTCGGTCTGCTCGTGCAGGAAGGCGACCTTCCGGACCGGCTTGCCCGCCTGCTCGGAGACCTCCTTGAGATAGCGGGCGGCGGCGCCGGCGATGGCGGCGCTGCCGGGCTGCACCCGGAAGGAGTATTTGTAGCCGTTGGCGAAGATCGCGTCGGAGGCGGTGACGTCCATCACGAACGGCACCCGGTTGCGCTCGGCGACGACGGCCGCGTTCGTGCTGACGGCGCTCTGGTAGGTGCCGACGAAGCCGACCGCGCCCTCGGAGATCAGCCGCTGGGCCTCGCTCTGCCCGACCTCCGCCTTGCCCTGGGTGTCGCCGGTGGCGAGCTCGACCTTGCGGCCGCCGAGGGACTTGATGCCGCCGGCGGCGTTGATCGCCTCGACGGCGAGCTGCGCGCCGCGGCGCATCTGCTGGCCGTCGACGGCGTTGGCGCCGCTGACCGGATGCAGCGCGCCGATCTTGACCGGGCCCCGGTCGCGCCCGGCGGCCACTCCGGCCGCGCCGGACGGCGCCGAGCCACCGCAGCCGGCCGCGGCGGCCAGGACCGCGCAGGCGCCGAGCCCGGCGGCGAGCTTACGAGCCCACATTCACCTCTCCCGCCCTCTCTGCCGGTGATCGTTCCGCTAGGAGGAACACCAGGTCGCTGATGCGTCATCGTGGCACCCGTCACGGCATCCGGTCAATATCTGGGTGAAACTTGACGTAACTCGCCGTGCAGTGCCAACTTGTGAAGTCCGGGGCGCCCGCGCGAACCGGCCGAGCCATCCATATTCGTTTCTCTAAGCGGAACGATCGTCCGTGAAGGCGGTACCGTCCATGACCGACGCGCTGTCCGGAGTCCGGGTCCTCGACACGGCCACGCTGTTCGCCGGCCCGCTCGCCGCGACACTGCTCGGCGACTTCGGGGCCGAGGTCATCAAGATCGAGCACCCGAAGGGCGACCCGGTGCGCAGCCACGGCGCCCAGCGCGACGGCGTCGGGCTCTGGTGGAAGATGCTCGGCCGCAACAAGAAGGCGATGACGCTCTACCTCGGCTCACCCGAGGGCCAGGAGCTGTTCCGCCGGATGGTCGCCGACGCCGACGTCGTGATCGAGAACTTCCGTCCCGGGACGCTGGAGCGCTGGGGCCTAGGGTACGACGAGTTGAAGCAGGTCAATCCAGGTCTGGTGCTCGCCCGGGTCACCGGGTTCGGGCAGACCGGCCCGTACTCCAGGCGCCCCGGGTTCGGCACGCTCGCCGAGGCGATGAGCGGGTTCGCCGCGATCACCGGCGAGCCGGACGGCCCGCCGACCCTGCCGCCGTTCGGCCTCGCCGACGGGATCGCCGCCCTCACCACCGCGTTCGCGGTCATGACGGCGCTGCGGGCGCGGGAGGCGACCGGCGAGGGCCAGGTCGTCGACCTCGCCATCATCGAGCCGATCCTGACCCTGCTCGGCCCGCAGATCATCACCTACGACCAGCTCGGCGAGCTGCAGGCCCGCACCGGCAACCGGTCGCACAACAACGCGCCGCGCAACACCTACCGGACCCGCGACGGCAGCTGGGTCGCGATCTCCACCAGCGCCCAGTCGATCGCCGAGCGCGTGATGCGGCTGGTCGGCCGGCCCGAGCTGATCGACGAGCCGTGGTTCGCGACCGGCGCCGAGCGCGCCAAGCACGCCGACGTGCTGGACGAGGCCGTCGGGTCGTGGATCGCCGAGCGCGACCGCGACGAGGTCGTCAAGGCGTTCGAGGACGCCCAGGCCGCCGTCGCCCCCATCTACAACGCCGCCGACGTCATGGCCGACCCGCAGTTCCAGGCGCTCGGCACCATCGCGACCGTCCCCGACGACGAGCTCGGCCCGGTGAAGATGCAGAACGTCCTGTTCCGGCTGTCGCAGACGCCGGGCCGGATCGAGTCGGCCGGGCCGCCGCTCGGCGCGCACACCGCCGAGATCCTCGCCCGCTACGGGGTGGACGAGGCCGCGCTGGCCGAACTGCGCGGCAAGGGCGTGGTCAAGTGACGCCGCGGTCCTGGCTGTACGTGCCGGGCGACCGGCCGGACCGGATCGGCAAGGCGCTCGCGTCCGGCGCCGACGCGGTGATCCTCGACCTGGAGGACGCCGTCGCGCCGGCCGCCAAGCGGGACGCGCGCCGCAACGTGCTCGACGCCCTCGACGCCGGGAACACCGCCTACGTGCGGATCAACGCGCCCGGCACCCCCGACGGCGCCGACGACATCGCCCTGCTGGCGACCGCGCCCGCCGCGCTCGCCGGGGTCCGCGTGCCCAAGTGCGAGGACCCGGGCGAGCTGCGCCGCGTCGCCGACGCGCTCGGCGTGCCGGTGTTCCCGATCCTGGAGTCGGCGCTCGGCGTGGAGAACGCCCTGCTGCTCGCGACCGCGCACCCGCTGGTCGCCGGGATCTCGCTCGGCGAGGCCGATCTCGCCGCCGACCTGCGCGCGGGCGGCGAAGCCCTCGCCTGGCCGCGCTCGCGGGTCGTGGTCGCCGCCCGCGCGGCCGGACTGCCGTCCCCGGCGCAGAGCGTGTGGACCGCCGTCCGCGACCTGGACGGCCTGCGCGCCGACACGCTCGCGGGCCGCCGGGCCGGGTTCTTCGGCCGGTCGGTGATCCACCCCGCGCAGCTCCCCGTCGTCCACGAGGCGTGCGTCCCCGACCCCGACGACGTCGCGTGGGCCCGCGACCTCATGAGCCAGCTCACCGAACGCGCCGCGGCAGGCGGCGGCGCCGCATGGATCGACTCCGCCGGCCGGTTCGTGGACAAGGCCGTCGTCGAGCGCGCCGCCTGGCTGCTCGACGCCGCCGCGTCCGCCGAGTCCGCCGCCCGGCCCGTCAAGGAAGGCCAGAAATGACCACGCAGGACCCGCTGCTCGCGGCCGTCGCCGGGGGCGTCCGGCTGATCGAGCTTGGCCAGCCGTTCTTCACCGGCATGCCCTGCTCCCCCAACCACCCCGGGTTCCGGATGACGCTGATCCGGCGGCACGGCGACATGGAGCGCCCGGACGGCGGCTCCGCCGCCAACGAGATCATCGTGACCGGCGGCCACGTCGGCACGCACATCGACGCGCTCTCCCATGTCAGCCACAACGGCGAGCTGCACGGCGGGATCTCGGCCGCCGACGCCCAGCGCGGCGGCGCCTTCACCAGCCACGGGGCGGAGAACCTGCCCGGCCTGCTGCGCCGCGGCGTCCTGCTCGACGTCGCCGCCGTCCACGGCGTCCCGACGCTGCCGCCCGGCTACGGCGTCACCGTCGAGGACCTGGAGCTGGCCGCCGAGCGCGCCGGCGCCGAGCCCGGCGAGGGCGACGTGGCGCTGATCCGCACCGGCTGGGCCCGCAACTTCGGCGACACCACCGCCTACCTCGGCAAGGAGACCGGCGTCCCCGGCGCGACCCCGGCCGCCGCGCGGTGGCTGGCGGAGCGGCGGATCGCCGCGACCGGCGCCGACACGACCGCCTACGAGCAGATTCCCGAGGGCGCCGGGCACGCGGTCCTGCCGGTCCACCGGATCCTGCTGGTCGAGTCGGGGATCTTCATCCTGGAGCACCTGAACCTGGAGGCGCTCGCCGAGGCCGGGCTGCACGAGTTCGTGTTCGTGCTCGCCCCGCTGCGGATCAGGGGCGGCACCGGCTCCCCCGTCCGCCCGCTCGCGGCGGTGTCGGCATGACCGCCGGGACCCCCGTCCAGCGGCTCGCCGGGCTCGCCGCCGCCACCGCCGCCGGCGGGCTGCCGCCGGAACTGCGCGACGACGCCGCCCGCCGCGTCCTGGACGTCCTCGGCAACAGCCTCGCCGCCACCGCGGAACCGCCCGCGCGGGCCGTCGGGGAACTCGTCGGCGAATGGGGCGGCGCGGGCCGCGCCACCGCGATCGGCACCGGGACGCGGCTGCCCGAGCCGAGCGCCGCGCTGCTGAACGGCACGCTCGCCCACTCCCTGGACTTCGACGACACGCACCTGCCGTCCGTCCTGCACCCGTCGGCGTCGGTGGTGCCCACCGCGCTCGCCGTGGCCGAGGCCCGGGGCGCGTCCGGCGCCGCGCTGCTGGACGCGGTCGGCGTCGGCGTCGAGATCACCGTGCGGCTCGGCATGGCCGGGTACGACCGCGACCTCGGCAACTCGGTGTTCTTCGAACGCGGGCAGCACGCCACCGCGATCTGCGGGGCGGTCGGCGCCGCCGCGTCCGCGGCGATGCTGTCCGGGCTGGACGCCGCCGGCATCGCGCACGCGATGGGCATCGCCGCGAGCATGGGCTCGGGGATCCTGGAGGCCAACCGCACCGGCGGCACCGTCAAGCGGATCCACTGCGGCTGGGCCGCGCACGCCGCCGTCACCGCCGCCGGCCTGGCCCGCACGGGCATCACCGGCCCGCCGACCGTCCTCGAAGGGCGGTTCGGGTTCCTCCAGGCGTTCTGCGGCGACCAGGTCGACCTGGACGCCCTCACCTCCGGCCTGGGCGAGCACTGGGAGCTCCCCGGGATCTTCTTCAAGCCCTACCCGTGCAACCACTTCACCCACGCGGGCATCGACGCCGCGCTGCGGCTGCGCGAGCGGGGCCTGGACCCGGCGGCGGTCGAGTCGATCGAACTGGGCGCGCCGACGCCGGTGCTGCGCACGATCGGCGAGCCGCACGAGGACAAGATCCGCCCGAAGTCGGGGTACCACGCGGCCTTCTCCGGCCCCTACACCGTCGCGGCGGCGCTGCTCGGCGGCGGCGGGCTCGGCGTCTTCCACGAGGACTTCACCGACGAGGCCGCCGCCGACCCGGACCGGCTCGCGCTGGCCGCGAAGGTCCGCTGCGTCCCCGACGCCCGCTGCGACGAGATCTTCCCGCACCAGTTCCCGGCCGTCCTGCGGGTCCGCACCCGCGCCGGGGACCTGCTGGAGGAGCGGGTGGACGTCAACCGGGGCGGGCCCGGCAACCCGCTGTCGGCGGAGGAGCTGGCGACGAAGTTCCGGCTGAACGCCTCCCGCCGCGTCACCGGCGCGCAGGCCGAGCAGATCACCTCCCTCACCTACGGCCTGGCCGGGATCGAGGACCTGCGCGACCTCACGTCACTGCTGGAGTAGCCGCGCCGTAGGGTCGGGGCCATGAGGCATCTCGGCATCCTGGCCCACAGCGCGGAGGGCGCCGCGCTGTGCTTCCGGACCTTCTGCCACGAAGGGTTCCGCGAGCTCGGCCCCGACGACCACCCCGACGTGACGCTCGACCTGATCGCGCTGGCCCGCAGCATGCCCGCCTGGGACGCCGGCGACCACGGCGCGGTCAGGGAGGTGCTGGCCGAGAGCGCCCGCCGCCTCGCGGCGGCGGGCGCCGACTTCTTCGTCTGCCCCGACAACACCGCCCACATGGCGCTGGAGCTCCCCGGCGGCGACCTGGCCCTGCCCGGCCTGCACATCGCGCGGGTCGTCGCGGACCGGGCCGCCGCCGACGGCCGCGCCCGCGTCGGCGTGCTCGGCACCCGCTACACGATGGACGGCCCCGTCTACCCGCGCGAGCTGGCCGCGCGCGGCATCGCCGCCGAGGTCCCGGAACCGGCCGACCGGGAGACCGTCCACCGGATCATCTTCGACGAGCTGGTCAACGGGGTGATCACCGAGGAGTCGCGGCGCGAGTACGCGCGGATCATCGGCCGGCTGGCCGAGCGCGGCTGCGACGCGGTCGCGCTCGTGTGCACCGAGATCCCGCTGCTGGTCACCCCGGACGTCTCGCCGCTGCCCACGCTCGACTCCACCCGCCTGCTGGCCCGCGCCGCCTTCGAGACGGCGGTCGGCCGCCGCCCCCTGCCCACCTGGCGCGGCGGAGGCTTCGACGGAGGCTGAAACGGGGCAGACCTAGGGTGGGTGCGGAAAAGGGGGCCAGATGGACTTCAGGAAGATGCACCACGGCGACCGTCCGCTGGTGCTGCCGAACGCGTGGGACTTCGCGAGCGGCGCCGCGCTGGTCGAGGCGGGCTTCCCGGCGGTCGGGACGACGAGCCTCGGCGTCGCGGCGGCCGCCGGGAAGCCCGACGCCGCCGGGGACACCCGCGCCGAGACGCTGGCCCTCGCCCGCGCCCTGTCGCGGCTGCCCGTGCCGGTGACCGTCGACATCGAGGGCGGGTTCTCCGGCCGGGTCGCCGACGTGGCCGAGCTGGTCACCGAGCTGGCCTCGTTCGGGATCGCCGGGATCAACCTGGAGGACGGGCGCCCCGACGGGACGCTCGCGCCTCTCGACCACCAGACGACGGTGATCGCCGCCGTGAAGCGGGCCGCGCCGCAGGTGTTCCTCAACGCCCGCACCGACACGTTCTGGCTCGGCGACCCCGACCGCGACGAGACCCTGCGGCGGGCGGGCGCGTACGCGGCGGCGGGCGCGGACGGGATCTTCGTCCCCGGGATCGTGGACGACGCCGACATCACCGCCGTGCTGGAGACGGCGGAGCTGCCGCTCAACGTCCTGTACCTGCCGGGCAAGACCGAGTACGAGCGACTCGCGCGGCTGGGCGTGCACCGGGTCAGCACCGGGTCGCTGCTGTTCCGGAAGGCGCTCCACGCCGCCGTGACCGCGGCCCTCGGCGTCACCGGCGCCGGCGGGGACGGCCACCCGCCGTCGTACGGGGACGTGCAGCGCCTCGTCAGCGGGCGGTGAGCAGGGTCAGCGGATGAGCGGAGTCAGTGGCCGGTGATCCGGTCGGCGAGGCGCGCGAGCGCCGACGTCCCCGCCGCGCCCGAGGCCGATTCGCGGGCGTCCGCCGCCCGGTAGAGGGCGTACATCGCGTGGACGCCCAGCCAGCGGAGGGGTTCGGGCTCCCAGCGGCGGACGCGCCGGTCCACCCACGGCAGCGCGGTCAGCGCGGTGTCCTCGCGCAGCAGCAGGTCGCGGAGGGTGCGGCCGGCGAGGTTGGCGGTGGCGACGCCGTGCCCGGTGTAGCCGCCCGCGTGGCCGAGGCCCGTCGCGTGGTCGAGGACGGCCGTCGCGCACCAGTCGCGGGGGACGCCGAGGACGCCCGACCACGCGTGGTCGACCCGCGCCTCGCGGGCGGCGGCGGGGAACATCGCGGCGAGCATCCGCCAGAGCGCGTCGACCGTGGCGGGCGCGGTGCGCCCGCCGTCGTCGACGCGGGAGCCGTAGCGGTAGGGGCGGCCCCGGCCGCCGAAGGCGATCCGGTCGTCGGCGGTGCGCTGGGCGTACATGTAGGAGTGCGCCATGTCGCCGAGCAGTTCCCGGCGCTCCCAGCCGATCGCCTCCCACACCGCGGCCGGCAGCGGCGTGGTGACGATCATGGAGCTGTTCATCGGGAGCCAGTCGCGGCGGTGGCCGGGCAGCCCGGCGGTGAAGCCCTCGGTGGCGCGCAGCACGTACTCGGCGGCGACCGTGCCGTACGGGGTGACGGCCGCGGCGGCGCCGCCGCGCCGCGGGGCGATCCGGACGACCGGCGTCCTCTCGTAGACCTCCACGCCGAGGCGGCGGACCGCCGCCGCGAGGCCGCGCGCGAGGGCGGCGGGCTGGACGCGGGCGCCGTGCGGGCTCCACGCCGCCCCGGTCGCGCCCGCGACGCGGAGCCGGCCGTCGCGCTCGGCGGCGGGCAGCGGGACGAGGTCGCCGTCCGTCCAGCCCCAGGCGCGGGCCTCGTCGACCATGGCGGCGAGGCGGGCGCGCTGGGCGGCGCCGCGGGCGACGTGCAGCACGCCGCCCTTCACCAGACCGGCGTCGACGCCCTCCTCGGCGGCGGCCCGGACGACCTCGTCCACCGCCTCGAACATGGCGCGCTGGAGCGCGACCGCGGCGGGGCGGCCGTGCCGGGCGGCGTAGCGCTCCCGGGAGCCGGCGATCTCCCCCAGCACCCAGCCGCCGTTGCGGCCGGACGCGCCGAACCCGGCGAACTCGCGCTCCAGCACGACGATCCGCAGCCCGGGGCGGGCGCGCTTGAGGTAGTAGGCGGTCCAGAGGCCGGTGTAGCCGGCGCCGACGACGCACACGTCCGCGGTGCGCGGGCCGGGGAGGCGGGGGCCGGGGGCGGGCCGGCCGGCGGCCCGGTACCAGAAGGAGACGCCGCCGTTGGCGAAGCCGGGGGCGAGCGGTGCCCGGCCCGAGGTGGAACTCATGCGCTCATAGTGCTGAATTCCGCAGCAAAATCAAGAGCGCGCAACGGAATCTATGTGATGGCGTCCATGATTCGACGGGATCCGATCCACCGGGTGCGGTCCGCGGCATAGTAGGCGGCGCCGTCGGGGCCGGCCGGGCCGTCCCGCCACCGCCGCATCCCGAGCTGGAACGCGATCTCCGCGGACGCCGGGTTGGCCAGGTCGATCTCGGCGGTGACCCGGTGCACCCCGACCACCCCGAACGCGTAGTCGAGCACCGCGCGGGACGCCTCGGCCGCCAGGCCCCGGCCCCAGTGGTCCGGCTCCAGGCTGTAGAGGATCTCGACGTCCACGCCGTGGCCGAGCGGGCCCTCGTGGTGGCTGAGCCCGGCCACGCCGATCAGCGGGTCGCCGGGAGCGGCGGCGGGCAGCGCCTCGGGCAGGGCGTCGGGCCCGGAGGCGGCGGCCGGGCGCAGCGCCCAGAGCCCGTACCCCTCGGTCGCGAAGTCCCGCTCACTCGTCTCGATGATCTCGCTGACCTGGACGGGGGTGACCGTCCGGTCGTCGAACAGGTGGCGCCGCACCCGCGGCCCCGTCCAGTGCGTCAGCAGCGCGCGGTGGTCGCGCATCGACACCGGATGCAGCGCCAGCCGCACCGTGCGCAGCACGTCGCTCATGCGCCCGCACCGCCCGGGCCCTGCTCCGCCGGGTCGCCGGCCGGCCACGCGGGCGCGTCCTCGCCGTCCGGGACGCCCACCCGGAACACCCGCAGCTGCAGGGCGAGCGCCTTGTAGTAGCCGACGAGCGCGACCAGCTCGACGACGGCGCCGCGGCCGAGCGTCGCGACCGCCTCGGTGTAGACGGCGTCGGCGAGGTCGCCCTCGGCGGCGAGCTGCCGGGCCGCCTCGTGCACGACGCGCTCGCGGACGTCGCCGAGCATCGGCGCGCGGCCCTCGCGCAGCGCGTCCAGCTCCGCGCCGGTGAGCCCGTGCCGGCGCCCGATCCGCTCGTGCGCGTACCACTCGTAGTCGGACCGGACGTGCGCGGCGACGACCAGCGTGGCGATCTCCCGCTCGCGCTCGGTGAACGCCGTCCGGAAGCGCAGCGCGGCCCCGAGGTCCTGAAGGGGCAGCCCCACGGACGGGCTGTAGAGCATCGCGTTGAAGGGGCCGTGCAGCCGCCCGATGTCGTCGGCCAGGCCGAACGGCGGGGTGCGGCCGGCGGCGCGGGGGCCGCCCGTCACCGCCTCGTACACGGCCCGCTGCTCGTCGCTGAGGGAACCGGGGAGCAGCAGCGGCAGCCTGGTCGCGGACGGGCCGCGCCGCGGTCGATCGTTGACGTCCTCACCGCTCACGGGGTCGATCACTTACCGCACGCTAGGCGGTCGGCGCGGGCGGCTCAACCCCTGGTCCGCAATGTGAAACCCCGGGCACACGGTGACGTGGCGGTCGCGTGACACGCGCCGGCGAGCCGCCGGACGCTGGCAGGATGGCGGGGTGAGCGGCATCTACGACGACCCCTGGGCCTACGAGCTGGCGTGCTCGTTCCGCGACGTGGCCGCCGAGGCGGACGTCCTGCTCCGCTGGTGCGCCGGGCTCGGCGCGCGGCCCGCGACCGTGCTGGAGCTGGCCGCCGGGCCCGCCGAGCACGCCCGCGAGTTCGCGCGCCGCGGCCTCGCCGCGACGGCGCTCGACCTGAACCCGGCGATGTGCGCCTACGCCGCCCGCGAGGCCGAGCGGGCCGGGGTGGAACTGGAGGTCGTCCGGGACGACATGACCCGCTTCGACCTGGGCCGCGCCTTCGACCTCGTGGTCACCATGCTGGACTCGACGTCCCACCTGATGACGCTGGAGGCGTTCGTCGCGCACCTGCGCCGCGCCGCCGCGCACCTGTCCCCCGGCGGCCTGTACGTCGTGGAGATGTCGCACCCCCGCGACCGGCTGGGCGACGAGCCGAGCGTCAGCACCGGCTGGACGGTCGAGCGCGGCGCCGTCCGCGCGAGCGTCCGCTGGGGCGAGCCCGGTGACCGGCTCGACCCGGTCACCCAGATCGCCGACGACCACGTCACGATGACGATCACCGACGGGGCCGGCACGCGGGTGATCCGCGACGTCGTCCCGTACCGGTTCTGGACGGCGACCGAGCTGGACGCCGCGATCCGCCTCGCCGGCGGGCTCGACACCGTCGCGCGGTACGGCGACTTCGGGGCCGGCGAGGACGCGGTGGCCCTCACCGACCCCGAGGCGTGGCGCATGATCACGATCCTGCGCCGCACGCCCGGCGCCTAGGGCCTACGCGCGGGGCGCGGGGGCCCAGCCGGGCATCGGGTAGGACGCGAGCAGCTCGCGGACCTGCCCGGCGACCCGCTCGGCGGCGCTCCCGTCCTGCTTGGCGACGCCCTGCACGACCTCGTCGATCCACGCCGCGACCTGCGGCATCTGCTCCGCGCCGAGCCCGCGCGTGGTGATCGCGGCCGTGCCGATCCGCAGCCCGGACGGGTCGAACGGCTTGCGCGGGTCGAACGGCACGGCGTTGTAGTTCAGCTCGATCCCGGCGCGGTCGAGGGCCTGCGCGGCGGGCTTGCCCGCGACGCCCTTGTTCGTCAGGTCGATGAGGATCAGGTGGTTGTCGGTGCCGCCGGAGATCAGGTCGTAGCCCCGGTCGGTCAGCGCCGCGGCCAGGACCTGCGCGTTCGCGACGATCTGCCGCGCGTACCGGGGGAACTCGGGCTGCGCCGCCTCCTTCAGCGCGACGGCGATCGCCGCGGTCGTGTGGTCGTGGGGGCCGCCCTGCAGCCCCGGGAACACCGCCTTGTCGACCGCCTTGGCGTGCTCGGCGGTCGACAGGATCATGGCGCCGCGCGGGCCGCGCAGCGTCTTGTGCGTGGTCGTGGTGACGACGTCCGCGTGCCCGATCGGGGACGGGTGGGCGCCGCCCGCGATCAGCCCGGCGATGTGCGCGACGTCGGCGGCGAGCACCGCGCCGGTCTCGCGGGCGATCTCCGCGAACGCCGGGAAGTCGATCGTCCGCGGGATCGCGGTGCCGCCGCACCAGATCAGCTTCGGCCGCTCCCGGCGCGCGAGGTCGCGGACCTGGTCCATGTCGACCCGCCCGGTGTCGGCGCGCACGTCGTAGCGGACGGGGCGGAACCACTTGCCGGTGGCCGACACCGACCAGCCGTGCGTGAGGTGCCCGCCCATCGGCAGCGACAGCCCCATCACCGGGTCGCCGGGCTCCAGGAACGCCAGGTAGACGGCGAGGTTCGCGGGCGACCCCGAGTACGGCTGGACGTTGGCGTGCTCGGCGCCGAACACCTCCTTCGCCCGCCGGATCGCCAGCAGCTCGACCGGGTCGACGTTCTGCTGGCCCTCGTAGTACCGCTTGCCGGCGTAGCCCTCGGAGTACTTGTTCGTCAGGACCGACCCGGTGGCCTCCAGCACCGCCGGCGACACGTAGTTCTCGGACGCGATCAGCCGGAGCTTCTCGTACTGGCGGCGGGCCTCGGCCTCCACCAGCCCGGCGATCTCCGGGTCCTCGGCCGACAGGTGGGATACGGACGGTACGTGCATCGTGAGCCTCCGCGCTGCTCGCGCCGGGACCTCGGGTGCCCGGCGGACGGGACCCGTACACCCAGGCGCGCGGTGTGCGGACTAGTTTCGCTCCCCGGTGGTCGTCTCCACCTTCACTGCGCCAGTCACGTGCCCGCCATCATAACGGGCCCGCCGCGGCCTGACCGGGACGGAGACGACGAGCAGCCCGCCGAGCAGGAGCAGCGACCCGGCGGCGACCGGCGCCGACAGCCGCTCCCCCAGCACGGCGACGGCGAGGACGGCGGCCACCAGCGGCTCCGCCAGGCTCAGCGTCCCGGCGGTCGCGGCGGCCACCCGGCCGAGGCCGGTGACGAAGAACATGTACGCGGCCGCCGTCGCGGCGATCCCGAGCCAGCCGACCAGCACCGCCGACCGGGGCGCGGCGAGGGCCGGCAGCTCCGCCAGCGTCCAGGGCAGCAGCACCGCTCCCCCCGCGAGCAGCGTCACCGACACGGCGGCGGCCATCCCCGCGTCCCGCCCGGTGAGGACCTTGGCCGCCACCGTGTAGACGCCGAAGCACGCCCCGGCGGCGAGGCTGAGCAGCACCCCGGCCGGATCGACGGGGACGGACGAACCGGGGACCATCAGCAGCGCGACGCCGCCGACCGCGCACCCCGTCCCCGCCCACCAGCGGCGGCTCAGCCGGGTGCGCAGGACGAACCGCTCGCAGAGCCCGGTGGAGACCGGGGCCAGCCCGAAGACCACGGCGGTCGCGACGGCGGCGCCGGTGCGGTCGACCGCGCTGAAGAACGCCGCCTGGAAGGTTCCGGTGGCGGCGGAGGCCGCCGCGAGCGGCGCCCACGTGCGCCGGGTCAGCCCCCGGAACGCGCGCCGGTCCAGCGCGAGCACCAGCAGCGCCAGGACCAGCCCGCCGGACATGATCCGCGCCCCGCCGACCGCGACCGGCCCCGCGTCCGGTGCGGCCAGCACCTGCGCGGGCCCGACCGTCCCCCAGAGCACCCCGGCGGCCAGCACCAGCAGAGCCCCCGATGCATCGTTTCGTCGGTCCATGAGAGCGAACCTAGAAGGACATGCGGGGGTGACGGCTGTTCGTCGGTCACTTGTTCGGGCTGGCCGCCCTCGACCGTTGATGCTTCGCTCCGATGCGAGATGGGCGCCGCTCAGCTGTAGGACGTTCGGCCCTCGCGTGAGCCCGCCGCCGGAAGTTCGGACTGCTCCACCGGCTGGACGTAGTCGTAGACGACCGTGGTGCGGACGTCCACGAACTCCTTGCGGCGCGCCAGCCGGTCCAGCACGAAGTCGCGCAGGTAGGCGGTGCTCGGCACCGCCACGTGGACCAGCAGGTCCTCGTTGCCGGTCACGACGAAGACCCCGACCGCCTCGGGCATCGCGGCCATGCCGTCGCGCGCCGACTCGATGGCCTCCCGCGACTGCGGCCGGATCCGGATCGAGATCAGCGCCTGCACCCCGCGGCCGAGGCGCTCGAAGTCCACGGCGGCGTGGAACCCGGTGAGGACGCCCCGCGCCCGCAGCGCCCGCGTGCGCTCCAGCGCCGTGGACGGCGCGATGCCCACCGCCTCGGCCAGCTCCCGGTTGGTCTGCCGCCCGTCCCGCTGCAACCGCCGCAGGATCGCCTGATCGACCGCGTCCACCGGTGCCCCTCCCCGAGATCTCCGCCGATGCCGAACGCCCGCGCGCGAACCACGCCCGGATGCCCCGCCATCCGAAGATTATTCGACCGCGAGCCGTGCTTCGAGACCGTCCGGCATGCCCGCACGTGGAGCGGCCGGACGCGGTGAACGCGGCGCCGCGCGCCCTGTGGACGTCGTAGGGCGGCGCGGGGACGCGAACGGCCCGGCTCCCTCGCGGGGCCGGGCCGGGATGCGCCGGTGCGCGTGCGGCTAGCGGGCCGCGGCCTCCATGGCCTGCTTCACGGCGGCGCGCTTCTCGCGGAGCTTGGCGAGCGCCTCCTCCAGGATGGCCTCGCCGTCCTCGTCGCTCCGGCGCTCCTTCACGTACGCCAGGTGCGTCTTGTAGGGCTCGGTCTTCGGCGGCGCCGGGGGGTTGTCCGCGTCCTGGCCGGCGGGGAACCCGCAGCGCGGGCAGTCCCACGTCTCGGGGACCGCGACGTCCGTCGCGAAGCTGGGCCGGGTCTCGTGCCGGTTGGCGCAGTAGAAGGTCACCCAGACACGGGGGGCGGCGTCGCCGCGCTCCGCCTCTCCCATCGGACCGGCCCCGACGCGGCTGCCCCGAATCGCGTTGCCACTACCCACGGAATACTCCTCGCTCGGTGTTCCGCCGCCGTCCGTGACCTCCTGGGACGGCGGCGGCGATCGCAAATGTCAGACGGGTGGCTCAGCCGACGCCCTTGTGCTTGAACAGCAGCCCCAGCACGACGATCGAGGCGAACCACAGCACCCCGACGCCGACCGTCAGCCGGTCGAGGTTGCGCTCGACCACGGACGACCCGCCCAGGGACGACGAGACTCCGCCGCCGAACATGTCCGACAGCCCGCCGCCCTTGCCCTTGTGCATCAGGACGAGGACCACCATCAGCAGGCTCGTGACGATGAGCACGATGGACGTTGCGATGATCACGATTCTTCAGCGCCTTTGTCTGTAGGTCGGGGACGGAGGGTCGGCCGGGCGGTTTACCCGTCAGCTACGAAGGGTACGACGAACTACCCGCTGGTTCGGCAAGAACCCCCAGTTCACGCAGAATTGATCAGTTTTGATCAGACGGGGAGATCCCGGTACCGGCAGATCTTGACGAATTCTCCCGGGTCCAGGCTGGCACCACCGACCAGGGCGCCGTCCACGTCCTCCTGCGCCATGAGCTTGGCGACGTTGCCGCTCTTGACCGAACCGCCGTACAGGATACGCACCTCGTCGGCCAGTCCGCCGTCGTACAGCTCGGCGAGCCGCGTCCTGATCGCGGCGCAGACCTCCTGCGCGTCCTGCGGGGTGGCGACCTCGCCGGTGCCGATCGCCCAGACCGGCTCGTAGGCGATCACGGTGCGCCGCACATGCTCGGCGGGGATCTTCTCCAGCCCGCCGACCAGCTGGGTGAGGCAGTGGTGGACGTGCCCGCCGGCCTTGCGGACCTCCAGGCCCTCCCCGATGCACAGGATCGGGGTGATGTCGGCGGCGAGCGCCGCCTTGGCCTTGGCGTTGACGACCGCGTCGTCCTCGGCGTGGAACTGGCGGCGCTCGGAGTGCCCCACGACGGCGTAGTCGCAGCCGAGCTTGGCGAGCATCGACGCGGCGATCTCGCCGGTGTAGGCGCCGGAGGCGTGCTGGGAGACGTCCTGCGCGCCGTACTGGATGGCGAGCCGGTCGGCGTCGACGAGCGTCTGCACCGACCGGATCGCCGTGAACGGCGGGATCACGGCGATGTCGACGGCGTCGTAGTCGGCGTCCTTGAGCGCGAACGCCATCTTCTGGACGAGCGCGATCGCCTCGAGGTGGTTGTTGTTCATCTTCCAGTTGCCCGCCATGAGCGGCTTGCGGCCGCTCTGCTTGCCGGAAGAAGGGGTCGCGGGGGCCATCGGTCAGTCCTCCAGGGCCTGCAGGCCGGGCAGCGTCTTGCCTTCGAGGTATTCGAGGCTGGCGCCGCCGCCGGTCGAGATGTGGGAGAAGGCGGCCTCGTCGAAGCCGAGCCGCCGGACGGCCGCGGCGGAGTCGCCGCCGCCGACCACGGTGAACGCGCCGGAGTCGATGAGGCCCTGCGCGACGGCGCGGGTGCCGTGCGAGTACGGCTCCATCTCGAACACGCCCATGGGGCCGTTCCAGAACACCGTCCGGGCGTCGGCGAGGCGCGCGGCGAACAGCTTGCCGGACTCGGGGCCGATGTCCAGGCCGAGCCGGTCAGCGGGGATCGCGTCGGCGGCGACCACGGCGTGGTCGGCGTCGGCCGCGAACGCGGTGGCCGCGACGATGTCGACGGGCAGCACGAACTCGACGCCCGCCTCCTCGGCCCGCCGCAGGTACGCGCGGACGGTGTCGAGCTGGTCGGCTTCCAGGAGGCTCTTACCGACCTCGTGGCCCTGGGCCTTGAGGAAGGTGAACACCATGCCGCCGCCGATCAGGATGCGGTCGGCCTTGCCGAGCAGGTTGTCGATCACGCCGAGCTTGTCGGACACCTTGGAGCCGCCGAGCGCGACCGCGTAGGGGCGGGCGAAGTCCTCGGTGAGCTTGCGGAGCACCTCGACCTCGGCGGCGATCAGCCCGCCCGCGGCGTGCGGGAGCCGCTTCGGCACGTCGTACACGGACGCGTGCTTGCGGTGCACGGCGCCGAACCCGTCGCCGACGTAGATCTCGGCGAGGGCCGCCAGCCGGTCGGCGAAGGCGCCGCGCTCGGCGTCGTCCTTGCTGGTCTCCCCCGGCTCGAAGCGCAGGTTCTCCAGCAGCGCGACGCCGCCGTCCGCGAGGCCCTCGGCGGCGGCGCGGGCGGAGTCGCCGACGACGTCGGACGCGAACGCCACGTCCGCGCCGAGCAGCTCGCCCAGCCGCGTCGCGACGGGGGCGAGCGAGAACTCGGGCTTGACCTCGCCCTTGGGGCGGCCGAGGTGGGCGCAGACGATGACCTTGGCGCCCCGGGCCGCCAGCTCCTCGATCGTCGGCAGGCTGGCCCGGATCCGCCCGTCATCGGTGATGGCGCCGTCCTCCAGCGGGACGTTGAGGTCCGCGCGGACGAGCACCCTCCTCCCGGCGACGTCGAGATCGTCAATGGTGCGCATCGGGATGCGATGTCCTTCCGTACACGGCCGCGCCGTGGCCGCGCGCCCCCTTCCGGGCGCGCCGCGGCCACGGCGGCGACGGCTTCGGTTACAGCTGCGAGCCGACGAGCTTGACGAGGTCGACGAGGCGGTTGGAGTAGCCCCACTCGTTGTCGTACCAGCCGACGACCTTGACCTGGTCGCCGATGACCTTGGTCAGCCCGGAGTCGAAGATGCAGGACGCCGGGTCGGTGACGATGTCGCTGGAGACGATCGGGTCCTCGGTGTAGACGAGGTAGCCCTTCAGCGGGCCCTCGGTGGCGGCCTTCCGGAACGCCTCGTTGACCTCCTCGACCGTGACGTCGCGGGACACGGTGACGGTGAGGTCGGTGGCGGAGCCGGTCGGCACCGGGACGCGCAGGGCGTAGCCGTCCAGCTTGCCCTTCAGCTCGGGCAGCACGAGGCCGATCGCCTTGGCGGCGCCGGTGGAGGTCGGCACGACGTTCAGCGCGGCGGCGCGGGCGCGGCGCAGGTCCTTGTGCGGCGCGTCCTGCAGGTTCTGGTCCTGCGTGTAGGCGTGCACCGTCGTCATCAGGCCCTTCTCGATGACGAAGTTGTCGTGCAGCACCTTCGCCAGCGGGGCCAGGCAGTTGGTGGTGCAGGACGCGTTGGAGATCACGGTGTGCCGCGCCGGGTCGTACTCGCCGTCGTTCACGCCCAGCACGACCGTGACGTCCTCGTTCTTGGCCGGCGCGGAGATGATCACCTTCTTCGCGCCGTTGTCGGCGTGCACCCTGGCCTTGGTGGCGTCGGTGAAGAAACCGGTCGACTCCACGACGACGTCGGCGCCGACATCGCTCCACTTCAGGTTGGCGGGGTCGCGCTCGGCGAACGCCTTGATCGCCTTGCCGCCCACGACGATCTCGTCGGCGGTGGCGCGCACGTCCTCGGGGAAACGGCCGAGAATGCTGTCGTACTTGAGCAACTGGGCGAGCGTGGCGTTGTCGGTCAGGTCGTTGACCGCCACGATCTCGATGTCGGCCCCGCTCGCCTTGACAGCGCGGTAGAAGTTGCGGCCGATCCGGCCGAACCCGTTGATGCCTACTCGGATGGTCACGGAACGGCTCTCCCTCACGTCGTATCGCCCGGCACGAACCCGGACTGTCAACTACGGTGATTCCGGGGTTCTCCCCTGCCTCGACCCTATCCAATGACTCATGAGTAGCCCGACACCGGTGGTGTGGGTTTTCACGGGTGAGACCGCCGTCCCCCGGCCGGGGGATCCTCCCGCTTCCACCCCAGCTCACGTGATTCATCGATCATCACTACACTCGCCCACCATGTGGCGCGCGTGCTCTGCTCTGGTGATAGGCGTCCTGCTCGCGTGCCTGCCGGCGCCCGCGGCCGCGGCGGCGCTGGAGCGTGCCAAGCCGGTGAGCCGCGTCGACCACCTCGCGGCCGAGCTGCGCCGCGACCCGGTGTACGTCACCGACCACGCCCCGCGGGCGCTGCCGCCGGACGCCGCCCAGCGGATCAGGAAGGCGGTCGCCCGCCTCGGCGTGCCCGTCTTCGTCGCCGTGACCCCGACCTACCTCGTCGACCGCTACTCCACCGACGACCTGGTCCCGCTCCTGCACGACAGCCTCGGCAAGCCGGGCGTCTACATCGTGGCCGACCCGGCGCACACGTCCCTCTCCGCCGTCCAGTACGGCGGAGCGACGCTCCCGGTGAGGGACGCGATGCGGGCCGCGACGTCCGAGCTGGCCGGCGACGCGGGCGCGGTGGCGGTGATCGAGCGGTTCGTGGAGGTCGCCCTGTCCGGCCGCGCCAAGGAGCGGAGCGACAACGCGGGCCCGCGCCCGAAGTCCAAGGTCCGCATCGCCCTCGACGCCCGCGACCGGTCCGAGCGCGAGGCGGCCCGCGCGGAGCAGGTCGCCTTCGCCACCGGCGCGGTCCTCAGCGCCGTCCCTCTCCTCCTGCTGCTGCTGTGGGTGCGCTGGTGGCGACACCGACGGCGGCCCGCCGAGGCGGCAAAGACGGCGCAGCCCCGAACGACGGCGCGCAAACAGAAGAGCAAGGGCGGAAGGCAGGGGAAGCGCCGGTGAACCCCATCATCCGGATCCTGGCCCTCACGGCCGTACTGCTGGCCGCCTCCCCGCTTGTCACCGCGCCCGCCGCCGCGAGCGAGCCCGTCCCCGCGTACGCGCGGCACCGGCTGGACCGGGTGGCCGCGGCCCTCGGCAAGGACCCCCTCTTCATCGACCCCGACATGGCCTCGGCGCTCGACGAGACCGGGCGCGCCCGCGTCCGCGCGGCCATGAAGTCGGCGGCGGGCACGCTCGGCGCGCCCGTCTACGTGGTGGTGATCCCGAACAAGTCCGACTCGGAGAGCCAGGGCAGGGACGACGTCTTCCTGCACGGGATCCACGACCGGCTCCGCCGCGACGGCCTCTACGTCCTGGTCAACTCGTCCGCCTGGTTCGAGGAGGAGGCGTTCGGCGTGCCGCGCCGGATGTACGCCATCGACGACGACCGCGCGCAGCGCCCCGCCGACTCCGAGCGCCGCTTCGCCGACCTGGCCGACCGCCTCGCCCTCCGGCTGCGGATCATCCAGGACGCCCCGTCCCGGACCCCGCAGACCCCCCGCCTCTACACCACGCCCGACCCGTTCGGGCAGGAGCACACGCTGCGGACGGTCGAGCCCGAGACCGGGCCCCCCTTCCTCGCCGGCCTGCTGCTCGTCGGCCCGCTCAGCGCGCTCGTGCTCTACGGCGCCGGCGCGGGCGCCGCCGCCTACCGCCGCCACCGCCGCCACCGCACACCCCGTGCCCCCGCGGGCGTCGAGACCCATGCCAACGCCCCCGCCGAGCCGTCCGTGAAATGGCTGCGCCGGACAGGCGCCAAGGAGCTGGACCGCCTGCGGGGCCTGCTCCCGGACGCCGCGGAGGACAACCCCGGCCGCGAGTACGCGGCGTCCGCCTACGACGTCGCGCAGATCCTCTACGACGACGCCGGCGAGGACCCCGAACGCGTCCTGGACCTCGCCGGAGTGATCGTGCTGGCCCGCCAGGGCCGGGCGGCACTGGCGGACAAGACCGCGGCGCCACCGCCGCCGTGCTTCATCAACCCGCTGCACGGCCCGTCCGCCCAGCGCCGCAAGGTGCACGCGGGCGACGGCCGCACCAGGCGGCGCCCCGTCTGCTCGGCGTGCGCCGCCAGAAGCTCGTCGGCCCTGGCCGAACGGAGGCTGAGGGTCCCCGGCCCCCACGGCCGGCGCCCGCACTACGCCGTCCCCGGGGTCTGGAAGGACACCGGCTTCGGGGCGGACGGCAACATGATCCCCCGCATCCAGGAGTATCTCGGTGTCGAGTGAACCGTCCCCGGGCGAGCGGCTCGCCGCGGCGCTGCGGCGCTCCCCCGTCTACGTCGACCCGTCGCTCGCGTCCGCGCTGCCGAAGGCCGACCGCGACCGGCTCATCGCCAAGTTCCGCAAGCTGCCCGTGCCGGTGTTCGTCGTCCTCGTCCCGCTGATCAAGGGCGGCACGTGGAGCGACGACGACCAGCTCGCGACGGTCGTGCACGCGAAACTCGGCCGGGACGGCGTCTACATCACCTTCAGCGACAGCGGCGACGACCTGCGCGCCAAGGAGTTCGGCGGCGACCACCAGGCCCGCTACGCCGCGTGGGCGGTGTCGTTCGACCGCGCCTACGACGACGCGTCCGTCGCGACCCGCCTCGACCGGATCGCCGACCTCATGCTGTCGGGCAACGCGAAGAAGGAGTACGACCGCCAGTCGGCGGCGATCGAGAAGCGCGCCAAGCAGCGCCGCTCCGAGCAGGGCCTCCCCACCGGCGATGGCGAGGACTCCTCCGCGCTCCCCTTCGCCCTCGGCGCCGCGGGCATCGCGGCGGCCGGGGCGGCGGGCCTGCTGCTGTGGCGCCGCCGCCGCATGGCGTCCGTCCGCCGCGACGGCAGCGCGCTGCTGCTGCCCCGCACGGTGTTCTCCACGGCGAAGCGCGCCAGCGAGGACCAGCTCCGCGAGCAGGCGTCCCATGAGGTCATCGCGTTCGGCGAGCTCCTGGACACCACCGACGTGCCGGTGTCCGGGGAGCGGACCGGCGAGCTGATGACCCGGGCCCTGGACGCCTACCAGGCGGCCGGCAAGGTCCTGGACCGCTCGCGCGGCGTCCCCGACCTGGCCGGCGTGCTCGTCCTGGTCGACCAGGGCCGCGACGCGCTCGCGTCCGCCCGCGCCGTCGCCGCCGGGAAGCCGGAGATCCCGCCGAGCCCGCTCTGCTTCTTCAACCCGCTGCACGGCGACGCGGGCCCCCGCATCGACTGGCGCCCCATCGGCTCCCGCCGCCGCCTCCGCGTCCACGCCTGCCGCGACTGCGCCCGCGCCGCCCGCGCGAAGCAGACCCCCGACATCCTCATGGACCGCCGCGACGGCCGCGAAGTCCCCTACTTCGAAGCCGACCCCACCAAGAGCGTCTGGGCCGAAACCGGCTACGGCCACCTAAGAGAGGACCTGGTCCCCCGAATCCTCAGAGGCGACCACACCCAGACCTGACCAGCACCCCCGGGGCCCGAACCCCAGCCCCCAGGGCCCGAAGCTCAGCGCCGGCCCACGGGTCGTGCGGCCGGAGGGCGCCCAACGCCCGGAGGCCGCCCGACCCGCCGGCCGAGAGGCCGTTTCACGAGACGCGCCAGCGGCTCGGGAAACGGCCTCTCGGCCGCTGACGGGGGTTCCAGGGGGTCGCCCCCCTGGATAAACACAGCCCCCCTGGGCTAGCCGAGCATGTCCGCGGTGAGGTTCGCCTCCGTGCCGGGGATGCCCTGGTCGGTGGCGCGTTTGTCGGCCATGGCGAGGAGGCGGCGGATGCGGCCGGCGATGGCGTCCTTGGTGAGGGGCGGGTCGGCGAGCTGGCCGAGTTCCTCCAGGGACGCCTGCTTGTGCTCCAGGCGGAGGCGGCCGGCCTTGACGAGGTGGTCGGGGGCGTCGTCGCCGAGGATCTCCAGGGCGCGGGCGACGCGGGCGCCGGCGGCGACGGCGGCGCGGGCGGAGCGGCGCAGGTTCGCGTCGTCGAAGTTGGCGAGCCGGTTGGCGGTGGCGCGGACCTCGCGGCGCATGCGGCGCTCCTCCCAGGCGAGGACGCTGTCGTGCGCGCCGAGCCGGGTGAGCAGGGCGCTGATGGCGTCGCCGTCGCGGACGACGACGCGGTCGACGCCGCGGACCTCGCGGGCCTTGGCGTGGATCTTGAGCCGGCGGGCGGCGCCGACGAGGGCGAGCGCGGCCTCGGGGCC
The DNA here is from genome assembly GCF_013364275.1 of Actinomadura sp. NAK00032. Taxonomy (NCBI): domain Bacteria; kingdom Bacillati; phylum Actinomycetota; class Actinomycetes; order Streptosporangiales; family Thermomonosporaceae; genus Actinomadura; species Actinomadura sp. NAK00032. Next base: position 5,071,326 of record NZ_CP054932.1, read on the forward strand.
GGGGCAGGTCACCTCCAGCGACATGGAGCGGCCGGGCTCGGTGAGGGAGCCGTGGGCGAGGAACGCGCCGCGCCAGGCCGACTCGGCGTCGCAGGCCGCCCCCGCGACCACGTGCCGGGGCAGCCCGCGGACGGGCCGGCCGTTGTTGTCGATGAGCCCGGTCTGCCGGGCGAGCGACTCGCCGTCGCGGAACACGCGGACGACGTAGCGGTTGCCCTTGCGCAGCCCGCTCGGCGCGAGCACGACGACCTCGGAGGTGTGCCCGAACACCTCCGCGATGTCCTTGATCAGGCGCCGTGCCGCGACGCCGGTGTCGATCTCGGCCTCGATCACGATCCGCCCGCTGACCAGGTGCAGGCCGCCCGCGAACCGCAGCAGCGTCGAGACCTCGGCCTTGCGGCAGCACGGCTTCATGACCGTGAGCCTGCTCAGCTCGTCCTTGACCACACCGGTCATCGCCATCTGATGAACCCTCCCCCTATCGGACTCCCAGCAGTGTGGCCGATGCCGACCACGCGGGATGTCACTCGCTGAAAATCTGTACCAAGGCTTGGGCCAGCCGGGCGGGTTCATGACGCGGCGAGCCGTCGTCGGCGGCGACGTCGGCGAGGACCAGCCGCCCCCCGAGCGCCTGGACGGCCTTGTCGAGCGCGGCCGGGTCGTCCACCACGCCCCGGTCGGCGAGGACGACGTCGACCCGCAGGTCCGGGGCGTGCGCCTGCAGGACCTCCAGGTGGGTCTGCGGCGAGAAGTCGTCGGTCTCGCCGGGCTGCGGCGCGAGGTTCAGCGCGACGACGCGGCGGGCGCGGGCGGTGGTGAGCGCGCGGGCCAGCGCGGGCACCTTGAGGTGCGGCAGGACGCTGGTGAACCAGGAGCCGGGGCCGAACACGATCCAGTCGGCGTCCTCGACGGCGGCGAGCGCCTCGGGGCAGGCGGGCGGGTCGGCGGGCACGAGCGAGATCCCGAGCACGCTGCCGGGCGTCTTCGCGCACGCCACCTGCCCTTTGACCCGGGTGACCTCGCCGGGGCGGGCCGGGTCGGCGCCGCGGACCTCGGCGACGATGTCCATCGGGACGGCCGCCATCGGCAGCACGCGGCCGTGCGCGCCGAGCAGCCGGCCGACCCAGTCGAGGCCGGCGACGGTGGAGCCCGCGGTCCCGGCGCCGCCGAGCAGCTCCCACAGCGCGACGATCAGCAGGTTGCCGACGGCGTGGTCCTTCAGGTCGCCCTCGCTGCCGAACCGGTGCTGGACGACGTCCCGCCAGGTCTGGCCCCATTCGTCGTCGCCGCAGAGGGCGGCGAGCGCCATCCGCAGGTCGCCGGGCGGCAGCACGCCCAGTTCGCGGCGGAGCCGGCCGCTGGAGCCGCCGTCGTCGGCGACGGTGACGACGGCGGTCAGCCGGTCGGTGACGCGGCGCAGCGCCGACAGGGAGGCGTACAGGCCATGGCCGCCGCCGAGCGCGACGACCTTCGGGCCCTCCGTCGAGCCAGAAGGCTTCACCGTGCCGTTTCTCTCCTCGTCCGGGACCCGCGGCTGCTCATTCGCGGCCGAGGTCACGGTGGGCGACCTGCACCTCGATGCCCTCGTCCCGCAGCCGGGCGGCGATCTGTTCCGCCATGGCCACACTACGGTGTTTTCCACCGGTGCATCCCACGGCGAGCGTCACGTAGTGCTTGCCCTCGCGCTCGTAGCCGTCGGCGAGCAGCCGCAGGACCTCGGAGTAGGCGTCCAGGAACTCCTTGGCGCCGCGCTGCCCGAGCACGTAGTCGCGGACGGCGGTGTCGCGGCCGGTCTTCGGGCGCAGCTCCGGCACCCAGTGCGGGTTCGGCAGGAACCGGCAGTCGACGACGAGGTCGGCGTCGACCGGCAGGCCGTACTTGTAGCCGAACGACACCACGGTGGCGCGCAGGCTGGACTCGCCGGTGTCGTTGCCGAAGAACCCGATGATCTTGTTGCGCAGCTCGTGCACGTTGAGCCCGCTGGTGTCGATCACCAGGTCGGCCTCGGCGCGCACCTCGCGGACCAGTTCCCGCTCGCGGGCGATGCCGTCGACCAGCCGGCCGTCGCCCTGCAGCGGGTGCGGGCGGCGGACGCTCTCGAACCGGCGCACCAGGTCGGCGTCGCTCGCCTCCAGGAACACCACCCGCGGGTGGACGCCCCGCGCCTCCAGCTCCGCGATCGAGGAGTGCAGGTCGGCGGTGAAGGCGCGGCTGCGCACGTCCACCACGACGGCGATGCGGGGCACCGCGTCCTTCACCCGGCCGCCGAGGTCGGCCATCGTGGCGAGCAGCCCCGGCGGCAGGTTGTCGACCACGTACCAGTCGAGGTCCTCCAGGGACTTGGCCGCGGTGCTGCGGCCCGCCCCCGACATGCCGGTCACGATCACGATGTCCGGGATCTTCGTCTCGCTGGTCATCCCCGTCTCCCCCTGTGCTCCCCGTCGCCCGTGCCGCCCGCCGCCTCGCGCGCCGGGACGGTACCGCCGTGCAGCGCCGCGACGATGCCCTCGGCGCTGCGCATGCCGATCCCCGGGACCTCGGCGACCTGCTCGGGCGTCGCGTCCTTCAGCCGCTTCACCGAGCCGAAGTGCTTCAGCAGCGCCGCGCGCCGCGCCGGGCCCAGACCCGGAACGTTATCGAGTTCGCTGACCGTCATGGACTTGGACCGCCGCTGCCGGTGGAAGGTGATGGCGAAACGGTGCGCCTCGTCGCGTACCCGCTGGACCAGGAACATGCCCTCGCTGTTGCGCGGCAGGATCACCGGATCGGCCTCGCCGGGCAGCCACAGCTCCTCCAGGCGCTTGGCGATGCCGCACACGGCGATGTCGTCCACGCCCAGCTCGTCGAGGGCGCGCTGCGCGGCGGCGACCTGCGGCGGGCCGCCGTCGACGATCACCAGGTTGGGCGGGTAGGCGAACTTGCGCGGCCGACCGGTCTCGGGGTCGATCGGCTGGTGCGCGCCCTCCTCCTCCGGATCACCGAGGTGGTCGAGCTCGCCCATCTTCTCGCTCTCGGCGAGGTAGCGGCGGAACCGGCGGGTAATCACCTCGTGGATGGAGCGGACGTCGTCCTGCCCCTCGACGGCCTTGATCGTGAACCGGCGGTACTCGCCCTTGCGGGCCAGGCCGTCCTCGAACACGACCATGGAGGCGACCACGTTCGTGCCCTGCAGGTTCGACACGTCGTAGCACTCGATGCGCAGCGGCGCCTCGTCCAGCTCCAGCGCCTCCTGGATCTCCTGGAGGGCGCGGCTGCGGGTGGTGAGGTCGGACGCGCGGCGCGTCTTGTGCTGCTTCAGCGCCTCGTGGGCATTGCGGGCGACCGTCTCCAGCAGGGCCTTCTTGTCGCCGCGCTGCGGGACGCGCAGCCGCACCGGCCCGTCGCGCTCCTCCGACAGCAGCTCGGCCATGGCGTCCGCGTCGGGCGGCAGCGCCGGGACGAGCACCTCCCGGGGCACCGACTCGCTCTCGCCGTAGATCTGGATGAGGAAGTTCTCGACCAGGTCGGCGGTGGTGACCTCCTCGACCTTGTCGACCACCCAGCCGCGCTGCCCCCGGATGCGGCCGCCGCGCACGTAGAACACCTGGACGGCCGCCTCCAGCTCGTCCTCGGCGAATGCGATCATGTCGCAGTCGGTGCTGTCGGGCAGCACGACGGCCTGCTTCTCCAGCGCCCGCTCCAGCGCGCGGATGTCGTCGCGGAGCCGGGCGGCGCGCTCGTACTCCTGGGACGCGGCGGCCTCGCGCATGTCGCGTTCGAGGCGCCGGATGAACCGGGAGGTGTTGCCCGCCATGAAGTCGCAGAAGTCCTCGGCGAGGAGGCGGTGCTCGTCCGGCGAGACGCGGCCGACGCACGGCGCGGAGCACTTGCCGATGTAGCCGAGCAGGCAGGGCCGGTCGAGCTGGTGCTGCCGCTTGAACACGCCGGCGCTGCACGTCCGGACGGGGAACACGCGCAGCAGCTGGTCGACCGTCTCCCGGATCGCCCACGCGTGCGAGTACGGCCCGAAGTAGCGCACGCCCTTGCGTTTCGCGCCGCGCATCACCATCACCCTCGGGAACTCCTCGTTCAGGGTGACGGCGAGATACGGATAGGACTTGTCGTCCCGGTAGCGGACGTTGAACCGGGGGTCGAACTCCTTGATCCAGGAGTACTCCAGTTGGAGGGCCTCGACCTCGGTACCGACGACCGTCCAGTCGACCCAGGCGGCCGTGCGCACCATCGTCTGCGTGCGCGGGTGCAGCGCCGAGAAGTCGGCGAAGTAGGAGTTCAGCCGCGAGCGCAGGCTCTTCGCCTTGCCCACGTAGATGACCCGGCCGTGCTCGTCGCGGAATCGGTACACCCCCGGGGACTCCGGGATGGAGCCGGGTGCGGGTCGGTAGGTCGCCGGATCTGCCACGCTCAGAAGCCTAGTGGGCGGCACCGACACGCCGTGCTCCCGTGCGCGTCCGGTCCGATCGGGGACGGCGCGGGGGTGACATAGATCTCCCTTCCGGGTCGGATGACCGCAAAGCCAGTGGAAAGAGAAGGTCGAACGGAGGTCGCCGATCAGCCGGAGGAGGTCGCCCCGCACATGTCCGCACTCTGGGCGTGGGCCGTCCTGGCGGGCGTCGTCGCCACGTCCGTGATCGTCGTGGAGGCCGGGCGCCGGCTGCTCGCCGGGCGGCTGTCGCACCGCTGGCCGGGCGCGGGCCGGGTCGCCCGCCGCGTCGCGGCGCCCGCGTTCGCGTTCGCGGCGGTCGTCAGCGCCAACGCCGCGATGCCCTACCACCTGCTGCACGGGCAGCCCGACGGCGCCGTCCGGCACGCGCTGCGGATCGCGGCCATCGGCGCCACCACCTGGCTGGTCCTGCGGATCGGGTACGCGCTGAGCGACCCGCCGCTGGAGCGGCTGATGCGGATCGAGGGCGAGCGCAACCGGCGGGCCCGCCGCGCCCGCACCCAGATGCTGCTGCTGCGCCGGATCGCGGCCGTGCTGATCGTGATCCTCGCGGTGGGCGCGGCGCTGTTCACCTTCCCGGGCGTGCGCGCGGTCGGCGCCGGGGTGCTCGCCTCGGCGGGCGTCGCCGGGCTGGTGGTCGGCATCGCGGCGCGGCCCACCCTCGGCAACCTGCTCGCCGGGCTGCAGCTGGCGTTCAGCGACGCGCTGCGACTGGACGACATCGTCGTCACCCAGGGCACCTGGGGGCGGGTCGAGGAGCTGACCCTGTCGTACGTGGTGCTCCGGCTCTGGGACGACCGGCGGATGATCTTCCCGGTGTCGCACTTCACCGAGCAGCCGTTCGAGAACTGGACCCGGCACTCCAGCCGCCTGCTCGGCTCGGTCGAGCTGCACGTGGACTGGACGGTGCCGGTCGAGGAGCTGCGGGCCGAACTGTACTCGGCGCTCCGGGACAACCCGCTGTGGGACAGGCGCGAGTGGGTGCTGCAGGTCGTGGAGACCCAGCCGAACGGGCTGATCACGCTGCGCGCGCTGATGAGCGCCGCCGACTCGGCGAGCACCTGGGACCTGCGCTGCGACATCCGCGAGCATCTCATCGCCTACATCCGCGACCACCACCCCGAGGCGGTCCCCCGGTTCCGGGTCGGGTCCGTCCCCGTCGCCGACGGGGCCGCGCCGTCCGCCGACGGGGCCGCCCCGGACGCCGCCCCGCGGACCGAGGGCGGCGCCTCGGCCGGGGTGAACGCGCCCGAGGACCCCGACGGCGGGCGGGCCGACACGCCCGGGGACGGCCCGCCCGGGGACGGCCCGCCGCCGAAGCGGCTCAGGCGAGCATGATCTTGTCGCCCTGCACGGTGACCTTCCGGGCCTCCAGCGGCTCGTCGGCGGGCGGGTTCACCACCGAGCCGTCGCTGATCTTGAACTTGCTGCCGTGGCAGGGGCAGTTGATCGTCCCGCCGGACACCGACCCGACGCTGCACCCGCGATGGGTGCAGGCGGCGGAGAACGCCGTGAACTGACCCTGCTGCGGCTGGCAGACGACGACCTTGGCGTCCTCGAACACCTTGCCGCCGCCGACCGGGATCTCGCCGGCGGACGCGAGCGCCGTACCGCCCGCCCCGCCCGCGCCGCCGCTCGCCCCCGGCTCCGCTCCGGTGTCCGCGCCGCCGGACCCGCCGTCGTCACCGGACCCGCCGCACGCGGCGGCCAGCCCGGCCACGCCCGCGAGCCCCGCGCCGATGAGCAGCGTCCTGCGGCTGCGCGGTTCCCCCGGCGCCCGCTCCGTCCCGTCCGCCTGCGTCTCGGACGCCTCTGCCATGCTCGACCCTCCGGTGGGTTCTCTCGATCGGTCCATCACCGGAAGCACGGACGGGCGCGCCGGATGGTTCAAACCAGAACGAAAATCAGGTGACGACGATGCCGCCGTTCTTCACCTGGACGGGGTACTCCCGCAGCGGCTCGTCCGCCGGCCCCTTCGCCACCGAGCCGTCGGTGATCTTGAACTCGCTGCCGTGGCACGGGCAGTTGATCAGCCCCTGCTTCACGCTGCCCACCGTGCAGCCCTGGTGGGTGCAGACCGCCGTGAACGCCTTGAAGGTGCCCTGCGCGGGCTGCGTCACGACGATCTTCTCGTCCCCGTAGATCTTCCCGCCGCCGACCGGGACGTCCGCGGCCTTCGCAATCTCCTTGCCCTTGAGCTCCTGCGCGGACTTCTCCTCGCCGCCCGAAGCGCACCCGGCGAGCGCGGCCGCGCCGATCACCCCGGCGCCGCACAGCACCGTACGCCGCCCGATGTCCCCGTCCCCGGCAGCCCGGGGCGTCGCGTTCTCTCCCATGGGTCCCATCTTGGTGGACGGGCCCGGGGACCTCGAACCGGCCCCGGCCTAGCCGAGGATCTTCTTGAGGAACTGCCCGGTGTGGCTGGCCTCGACCGCGGCGATGTCCTCGGGGGTGCCCGCGGCGACGACCGTGCCGCCCCGGGAGCCGCCCTCGGGGCCCATGTCGACGATCCAGTCGGCGGTCTTGATGACGTCCAGGTTGTGCTCGATCACGATCACCGTGTTGCCCTTGTCGACCAGGCCGTTCAGCACGCCGAGAAGCTTGCGGATGTCCTCGAAGTGCAGGCCGGTGGTCGGCTCGTCCAGCACGTAGATCGTGCGGCCCGTGGAGCGCTTCTGCAGCTCGGACGCCAGCTTGACGCGCTGCGCCTCGCCGCCCGACAGGGTCGGCGCGGGCTGGCCCAGCCGGACGTAGCCGAGGCCGACGTCGTTGAGCGTCTTCAGGTGCCGGTGGATCGCCTTGATCGGCTCGAAGAACTCGGTGGCCTGCTCGATCGGCATGTCGAGCACCTCGGAGATCGTCTTGCCCTTGTAGTGGACCTCCAGGGTCTCCCGGTTGTAGCGGGCGCCGTGGCAGACCTCGCACGGGACGTAGACGTCCGGCAGGAAGTTCATCTCGATCTTGATGGTGCCGTCGCCGGAGCAGTTCTCGCAGCGGCCGCCCTTGACGTTGAAGGAGAACCGGCCCGGCTGGTAGCCGCGCACCTTCGCCTCGGTGGTCTGCGCGAACAGCTTGCGGATGTGGTCGAACACGCCGGTGTAGGTCGCCGGGTTGGAGCGCGGCGTGCGCCCGATCGGCGACTGGTCGACGTGCACGACCTTGTCGAGCTGGTCGACGCCGTTGACCCGCTGGTGCTTGCCGGGGACGGTCTTGGCCCCGTTCAGCTTCTTGGCGAGGGAGTTGTAGAGGATGTCGTTGACCAGCGTCGACTTGCCCGACCCCGACACGCCGGTCACGGCGGTGAGGACGCCGAGCGGGAACGCCACGTCCACGTCGCGCAGGTTGTTCTGCTGCGCGCCCTTGACGGTGACCTCGCGGCCCTTCGTGCGCGGCCGGCGGATCTGCGGGACGGCGATCTCGCGCCGCCCGTCGAGGTAGGCGCCGGTCAGCGAGCGGTCGGACTTCTTCAGGTCCTCGACGGTGCCGGACACGACGATCTCGCCGCCGTGCTCGCCCGCGCGGGGGCCGATGTCGACGATCCAGTCGGCGGCGGCGATGGTGTCCTCGTCGTGCTCCACGACGATCAGCGTGTTGCCCATGTCGCGGAGCCGGATCAGCGTCTCCAGCAGCCGGTGGTTGTCGCGCTGGTGCAGGCCGATGGACGGCTCGTCCAGGACGTAGAGGACGCCGACCAGCCCGGACCCGATCTGCGTCGCGAGCCGGATGCGCTGCGCCTCCCCGCCGGCGAGCGTCGCCGACGCCCGGTCGAGGGTGAGGTAGTCGAGGCCGACGTCCAGCAGGAACCCGAGCCGGGCGTTGATCTCCTTGAGCACCCGCTCGGCGATCTTCTTCTCGCGCTCGTTCAGCTCCATCGCCAGCAGGAACTTGGCGGCCTCGCCGATCGGCAGCGCGGCGACCTCGGCGATCGACATCCCGCCCATGGTGACGGCCAGCACGACCGGCTTGAGCCGGGCGCCCTCGCACGTCGGGCACGGGATCTCGCGCATGTAGCCCTCGAACCGCTCCCGGCTGGAGTCGCTCTCGGACTCGGCGTGCCGCCGCTGGATGTAGGGGATCACGCCCTCGTAGGCGGTGTAGTACGACCTCGTCCGGCCGTAGCGGTTCTTGTACCGCACGTGGACCTGGGTCTCGTGCCCGTTCAGGACGGCCTTGCGCGCCTTGGCGGGGAGCTTGTGCCACGGGGTGTTCAGGTCGAACCCCATGGCGTCGCCCAGGGCCGACAGCAGGCGCAGGAAGTAGTCGCTCACGTGCCCGTTCGACCAGGGCTGGATGGCGCCCTCGCCGAGGGTCAGCTCCTCGTCCGGCACGACCAGCTCGGGGTCGACCTCCATGCGCGTCCCGAGGCCGGTGCAGTCGGGGCAGGCGCCGTAGGGCGAGTTGAACGAGAACGAGCGGGGCTCCAGCTCCTCGAACGACAGGTCGTCGTAGGGGCAGTAGAGGTGCTCGGAGTACATCCGCGTGCGCTGCTCGTCGTCCTCGGGGAGGTCGACGAAGTCGAGGACGATCGTGCCGCCCGCGAGCCCGAGCGCGGTCTCCACCGAGTCGGCGAGCCGCTGGCGCGCGGAGTCCTTCACCGAGAGCCGGTCGACCACGACGGAGATGTCGTGCTTCTCCTGCTTCTTGAGCTTGGGGGGCTCGTCGAGGCGGATCATCTGCCCGTCCACGAGCGCCCGCGAGTAGCCCTTGGACTGCAACTCGCGGAACAGCTCCAGGTACTCGCCCTTGCGCCCGCGGATCACCGGCGCCAGCACCTGGAAGCGCGTGCCGGGCTCCAGCTCCAGTACCCGGTCGACGATCTGCTGCGGCGCCTGCCGGCTGATCGGCCGGCCGCACTCGGGGCAGTGCGGGTGCCCGATCCGCGCGTAGAGCAGCCGCAGGTAGTCGTACACCTCGGTGATCGTCCCGACCGTCGACCGCGGGTTCTTGCTGGTCGACTTCTGGTCGATCGACACCGCCGGGGACAGCCCCTCGATGAAGTCGACGTCGGGCTTGTCCATCTGGCCGAGGAACTGCCGGGCGTACGCCGACAGCGACTCCACGTACCGGCGCTGCCCCTCGGCGAAGATGGTGTCGAACGCCAGGCTGGACTTCCCGGACCCCGACAGACCGGTGAACACGATCATGGAGTCCCGCGGGAGGTCGAGCGAGACGTCCTTCAGGTTGTGCTCGCGTGCTCCACGCACGATGAGTCGGTCATGCACGGTGTGAATCCGGTTCCTCTTCTGGGGCGCGGCGATCTGGAGAGAGACGGGCCGTCTCAAGGCTAGCCACGGGGTAGGACAGAATCCCCCGACTCTTCAACGACGGCGCCCGCCGCCGCATTTCATGAAGCTACCCGCCCGTCCCCACCGGTCCGGACGGCACACCCGACCGTACACGTGTTCGAACACCCCCCGCCACCACAACACCCGAACCCCGCCGGCCCCACGGGAGGGCGGGGGCTACTCGTCGTCCAGGGCGTAGCTGAGGTAGCGGTCGGCGGAGCGGCGCACCGCGTCCTTGCCGCCGGTGTAGACGATCTTCTTCCACCAGGCGCCGTAGACGCGGTCGAAGTCGTAGGGCTCCAGCAGGCGCAGCGCGCGGCGGACGGTGCGGGGGCGCTCCGGGATGTAGTTCGGGTAGGAGTACATGAAGCTCACCCAGTCCCGGTCGTTGACGACCTGGAGGATGTCGCCGGAGAACAGGGCGCGGGCGTCGCGCCAGTGCAGCACCTGGCCGCCGTCGAAGTGGACGCCGGCGTTGATGAGCGTCATGCCGTCCGCCAGCTCGTGGGTGTCGCCCTCCCAGAAGACGACCGCGTCGTCCGGGCGGGCCACCCACCGGCGGTCGGCCTCGTGGATGTAGACCGGGGCGTCGAACGCGTGCGCCCACTCGATCATGGTGCCGTAGTAGTGCGGGTGGCTGATCGCGATCGCCGAGACGCCGCCGAGCGCGTTCACCCGGCGGACCAGGTCGTCGTCCAGGTAGGTGATCATGTCCCAGAGGACGTTGCCGGACGGGGCGCGCAGCAGCAGGGCGCGCTGGCCGATGGCGAAGGACGGCTCGGTGCCGATCCCGACGATGCCCGGCCCCTCCTCGGCGATCCGCGCCCGGTGGTTCTCGCGGAGTTCGGTGAGGGTCGTCCACCGCTGGCCGTCCCAGCCGACGTACTGGCGCTCGTCCTCGCAGATGGGGCAGTCGGGCCGCGGGCCGCCGTACTGGGCGCCGCAGGTCGCGCAGATCGGAAGGTCCATGATCACCACTCTGGCACGGGACGGGCGGGTGCGACAGGATGGAGCGTCGTTTCCGGCCGAGGAGGGGTCATGGACTGGCGGGACGTGATCGGGGAGCTGGACGCGGGCACCGAGCGCATCATCGGGACCCTGGAAGGGCTCGGCGAGGCCGAGCTGCGCGGCCCGTCGGCCCTGCCGGGGTGGAGCCGGGGCCATGTCGCCACCCATATCGCCCGCAACGCCGACTCCCTGTGGAACCTGCTCGAATGGGCGCGGACGGGCGTGGAGATCCCGCAGTACCCGAGCCTGGACAAGCGCAACGCCGACCTCGACGCGGGCGCCGGGCGCAGCGGCGCCGAACTGGTCGCGGACGTCCGCGCCACCGCCGAGCGCTTCGCCGGGCAGGCCCGGAGCCTGCCCGAGGACGTCTGGGACGCTCCGGTGAAGGCGATGCAGGGCTGGGCGCATCCGGCCTGGTACGCGGTGTACCGCCGGTGGAACGAGGTGGAGGCCCACCACGCCGACCTCGCCGCCGGGTACGGCGCCGCCGACTGGCCCGAGTCCTACGTCCGGTGGGCGTCGGCCGCCACGCTGGCGGACATGGCGGCCCTGCCGGACGGGCTCCGCGGCGGGCTGGCCGGGTACCGGATCACCGCGACCGACTCTGGGGAGTCCGCCGCCCTCGGCTGGACGGCGGGCGGGCCGGAGGCGTCCGGCTCGGGGCGGGCGCTGCTCGGCTGGCTGTCCGGCCGCACCGGCGGCGCGGGCGTGCACGTCCGCCCGGACGGCCCGCTGCCGGCGCCGCCGCCCTGGCCGCACCCGCCGGCGGGGTTCTAGCGTCAGTCGCGGCCGGCGAGGCGGCGCAGGGCGCCGGCGGAGCGCACGACGATCGCGTTGCGCGCGACGGTCAGGCCGCCGCGCAGCGGCTCGGCGGCGAGGATCTGCGCGACCTTGCGGCGGCCCATCCCGGCCCAGCGGCCGAGGTCCTGCTGGGTGATCGGGATCTGCACGTGCACGCCCTCCTCCGGCGCGCCGTCCGGCCGCTCCTGCTTGACCGGGGTGCCGAACCGCGCGGCCAGGCGCAGCAGCCGGCTCGCGAGGCGGCGCTCGGGGTCGTCGGGGAAGTGGGCGACGCGCAGGTCGTTGGAGTCGCGCAGCCGCTCGGCGAGGACGGCGGCGACGGCCCAGACGGCGCCGGGGTGGGCGTCCAGGACGGCGCGGAACCGGGCGGCGGGCAGCACGAGCGCCTCCACCCGGGTCATCGCCTCGACGTTGGCGTGCCGGATGCCGCCGTCGGCCGCCTCCACCTCGCCGACCAGGTCGCCGGGCCCGAGGACGTCGAGGATCGCGGTCTCGCCGTCCCGGTCCACCCAGATCTTCACGGCGCCCGCGCGCAGCACGAAGACCTGGGACGCGCGGGTGTGCTCGCGCATCAGGAACGCGCCCGGCCTGATCACGACCGGTGCTCCGGCGGCGCGCAGCGCCTCCTGGGTGCGCGGGCTCAGCGCGTCCCAGAACGGGCTCTCCACCTCTCGCCTCCTCACCGCCGGGGCCGCGACCCGCACACGTGTCCTCGTCCACGGGACTCCTCGTCCAGTGAACGCGCCACCCCGCCGCCGAACCAGGTCGTTCGTCACGTGTCGAGTGATCTTTCCGATTCAAGCAGGTTGTCGAGGGCGCGGACGCGCCGGGCGCAGTCCGCCGCGGCGGCCCGGTCGCCGAGCGCGCGGTGCGAGTCGCCGAGCAGCTCCAGCGCCGCGCGGAGCCCGCGCCGGTCGTCCATGTCGCGGCGGACGACGATCTCCGCGCCGACGTGCTCGACCGCGCGGGCGTGCTTGCCGAGCAGCTGCGACGCGCGGGCCATCGTGTGCAGCGCGTGCGCCTGCTCGCGGGCGGCGCCCAGCCCGGCGGCGAGGTCCAGGGCGCGCCGCCCGGTCTCCAGGGCGTCGTCGGCGCGGCCGAGGTCGAGGTGGATGGCGGCGAGGTGGACCAGGCCGGTGGCCTCGCTGTGCCGGTCGCCGACCTCGCCGAGGAAGCGCAGCGCCTCCAGCTCCTCGGCGAGGGCCTCCGCCGGGCGCCCGGCGCGGCGCAGCACGGCGGCGAGGGTGTCCAGGCCGACGCCGAGGCCGTACCAGTCGCCGCCCGACCTGCGCAGGTGCAGCGCCTGCCGGGCCGCGTGCTCGGCCTCCACCGGCAGGCCGAGCCAGGAGTAGGTGCGGGCGAGGCTGCCGAGGGTGCCGGCCATGCCGCTGCGCGCGCCGAGCCGGTGCCACAGGTCGAGGGCCTCCAGGCCGAGGACGAGCGCCTCCTGGGGGCGGCCGAGGCGGCGCATCACGACCGACAGGTGCTCCAGGTCGTGGGCCTCGCCGTGCTGGTCGCCGATCTCGCGGCGGATGTCCAGCGCGCGCAGCAGGTGCTCGCGCGCCTCCCGGTACCGCCCGAGCCGCCAGTGGACGATCCCGATCTGCGCGAGCGCCTCGGACTCGCCGTGCCGGTCGCTGGTGTCGCGGTGCAGCCGCAGCGCCTCCCCGCAGTAGGTGAACGCCTCGGCGAACTTGCTGGCCTCGCACATCAGCATCCCGAGCGTGTTCAGCGCGCGCGCCTCCCCGTGGCGTCCGCCCAGGGCGCGGTAGGTGCGCAGGGCCTGCTCGGCGTCCTGCTGGGCCATGTCGCGCAGGCCGAGGGCGGCGTTCATGCGCGCCAGCTCCGTCAGCGCCTGCGCGGCGCCGTGCATGTCCGCGAGCTCCTGCCGGATGGACAGCGCCTCCAGCGCGTGCGTCACGGCCTCGTGGACGTTGCCCTGGCGGCGGTGGACGCCGGCCACGGTGATCAGGGTCTCGGCCACGCCCGCCTGGTCGTCGATCCGGCGCCGGACGGCGAGCGCGCGGTCGGCGTGCACCAGCGCCGTCTCGTAGTCGCCGACGCCCAGGTGGGCGCGGGCGAGCGTGCTGCGGCTCTTGGCCACTCCCCCGTCGTCGCGGAGCCGCTCGTGGATCTCCAGTGAGCGGCGCGCGTGGTCGATCGCCGTCAGGTAGCGGCCGAGGACGACGTGGACGTCGGCGAGCGTGGCCAGCGTGACGGCCTCCCCGTACGGGTCGGGCGGGTCGACGGCCCGGAACCCGCGGCGCGCGTCCTCGCCGTAGCCGATGGCCTCGACGGAGCCGCCCAGCTCGAAGTGCGCGACCGCGAGGTTGTGCAGCATGACGGCCGCCGCCGCCCAGTCCTCCTCGGTGCGGGCGGCGTGCAGGCCCGCCTGCTGGACGGCGATGTTGTCCTCGCTGTAGCGGCGGAACTCCTGGAAGTCGAACAGCGCGTCGGCCAGTTCCCAGCAGGTGCGGTGCAAGCCGAGCCGGGCGGCCTGGTGGACGGCGGCGACCAGGTTGCGCCGCTCGGCCTCGAACCAGGCGAGCGCCTCCGCGCGCTCGGCGGCCGACGGGCGGGCCCGCGCCTCGCCCCGGTGCGCGGTGGGGCGGGGCCGCCCCGGCAGCGCCGCGCCGGCCGCGCGGGCGTCGGCGAGGTAGCCGGCCAGCAGCCGCCGCTGCGCCGCCTGCCGCTCGCCGTCGGAGTCCTCGCCGAGGCCGCGCTCGCGGGCGAAGTCGCGCAGCAGGTCGTGCATCCGGTACCGGCCGGGGCCGACGTCCTGCACGAGGTAGGCCTGCCGGAGGCCCTCCAGGCACTCGCGGGCCGCGTCGGCCGTGCGGTCCTGGAGGGCGGCGAGGGCGGCGGGCGTGAAGTCGGGGCCCGCGAGGAGCCCGAGGCGGCGGAACGCCTCCCGCTGGTCGCGGCGCAGGCTGCGGTAGGCGACGTCGAACGTCGGGTCGACGGCGGCGCTCAGGCCCGGTCCCGGCGTCCCGGGCGGGGCGCCGGCGGGGGCGTCCCGGGCGGCCAGCTCCCGGACGGTCCCGGCGATCGACTCGCCGGGGTTCTCGGCGAGCCGGCCGGCGATGACGCCGAGCGCCAGCGGCAGGTGCCCGCACTCGCGGGCGAGCCGCTCGACGGCCCGGTGCTCGTCCCGGACGCGGGCGTCGCGCGGCCCGAGGACGTTGGCGATGAGGTCCACCGCCTCCTGCGTGGCCATCTCCCGCAGCTCCAGCGTCCGGATGTCGGCGCCCTCCAGCAGCGCGGGCAGCCGCCGCCGGCTGGTGACCACCACCAGCCCGGAGACGACCGCCGCCAGCAGCGGCCTGACCTGCTCGGGCTGGACGGCGTTGTCGAGGATCAGCAGCATCCGGCGGCCGCCGAGCAGCGACCGGCACTGCGCCGCCAGCTCGTCCTCGGTGCGGGGCAGCTGGTCGCCGGGGACGCCGGCGGCGCGCAGCACCTGCCCCATCGCCTCCGCCGGGGTGACGGGGCTGCGGGTCGTGCCGCGCAGGTCGGCGAACAGGGCGCCGTCGGGGAACCGGTCGGCGACGCGGTGCGCCCAGTGCAGCGCCAGCGTCGTCTTGCCGACCCCCGCCATGCCCTGGACGACGACCGCGCGCGGCCACACCGACTGGCCGACGAGCAGGTCGAGCTTGCTGAGGCTCACCGCCCGGCCGGCGAAGAAGGCGTTGTCGGCGGGGAGCCGCGCCGCGGTCGGGCGGCCGCCCGGCGGCTCCAGCCGCACCGGCTCGCGCGCCGCGATGGCGGTGTCCCCGGTGTCCCCCGCGGGCTCGGCGGGACGGGCCGGCGCGGCGCCGGCGGCGGGCCACTCGTCCCCCCAGGGGCTGGCGGCGCGCCGCAGCCGCTCGACGTCGAGCACGGTCAGCGGCCGGGGGCGGGCGTGCAGGATGCCCTTGGCCCGCCAGGACCGGAACCACCGCACGAGCGTCTCGCGGGAGATCCCCGCCCAGTTCGCCAGCTCGGCCTGGCTGAGCTTGAGCGGGATCCGCGTCCCGTCGCCGGGGCCGGGCTCGCCGAACCGGTGCGCCAGCTCCAGCAGGTGGTAGGCGAGGCGCTGCGGGTGGTCGGCGGCGCGGACCGCGTGGCGGCGGCCGCCGAAGGTGACGCTCTCGGAGATCGCGTGCATCATCGCCTCGGCGACCCGCGGGTTGGCCGCCAGCAGGCTGCGGAAGGTGGCGCGGTCCACGCGCAGCGCCGCGACGTGGTCGAGCGCGGCGACGCTGCCGCGCTGCGGGTGCCCCCACGGGCCGAGGACGCCGACCAGGTCCCCGGCCCCGAACAGGTCGATGATCGACTCGTCGCCGTCGCTGGAGTCGACGAACTCCTTGGCGACCGCGTTGCTGGCCGCGCGCGGCGACGCCTTGAACACCACGTACACGGCGGGGGCCACCGACCCCTGGTGGCACAGCATCCCGCCGGGCGGGATGTCGGTGCGGCGGCCCATGGCGCGCAGGGCCTGCCGGTCGGCGGGGGCGAGCCGGTCCCAGAAGCTGCCCGGCCGGACGTCCGGCACGTGGTCGATCTGCCCGAGGTCGGTCAATCCGGTCACCCGCCCGCCATCGCCGCCGCCAGCGTCCAGAACAGGAACAGCACGGAGGTGGCCACCGCCCACGCGACGGCCTGCCAGGACAGCTCGCCGCAGCGGTGCGCGGCGGCCAGCAGCCGGCGCAGCTCCGCGTCGCGGACCCGGTCCTCCAGCACGGCCGCGGACCCGAACGGCGTCCACGGCACGCCCGGGTCGACGGGTGAGCCGGTGCGGGCGCGGACCTCGCCGAGCACCGCCAGCAGCGTGCGGCGGGACCGGGCGGCGTACCCGGCGGAGACCGCGAACGCGCCGGCGAGCACCGGCAGCAGCGCCAGCGCGGGCAGGCCGGGCAGGCCGGCCGCGAGCCGGGACGCGGTCCCGGCGAGCACGAGGGCGAGGAACACCGCGGCGACGGCGGAGTCCCTGCCGCTGAGCCGGACCAGCTCGCAGGCGTGCCCGAGGAGCTCCTCGGGCTTCTCCCTGTCCGGTCCGGGACGGAACGCGGTCACCAACGCCTTCACCGTCCTCACGCGTCGAACCTGATCTTCCAGTTCCCATGGTGCGGTGGCAAGCGGGAGATTTCCGTCCGCGGGCGCACGGTTCGGCTGCGTCTGGCGACTCATTCCGTCGGCGGGCCCGGCGCGCGCGCCGCCGCGCGATGAGGGAAGATGGTCGCCATGACCTACACCGGGAACGTCGAGACCGGCGGGCGCCCCGACGTCCGGGAGCTGCCCGGGCTGTCGGTGACGAAGGTGAGCGTCGGCCCCTACGACAACAACGCCTACATCCTGCGCTGCACGGCGACGGGCGAGCGGCTGCTGATCGACGCGGCGAACGAGGCGTCCCGGCTGCTGGAGCTGGTCGGCGACGGCCCCCTCACCCGCGTCGTCACCACCCACCGCCACCAGGACCACTGGATGGCGCTGAGCGAGGTGGTGCGCGCCACCGGCGCCCCGGTCGCCGCGCACCCCCGCGACGCCGACGCGCTTCCCGAACCGGTCGCCGAGCCGGTCGAGCACGGCGACGCGATCGGCTTCGGGCGGGTGTCCCTCGACGTCGTCCACCTGCGCGGCCACACGCCGGGGTCGATCGCGCTGCTGTACGACGCGGGCGGCGAGCTGGCCGACCGCCCGCACCTGTTCACCGGCGACAGCCTCTTCCCGGGCGGCGTCGGCAACACCTGGGGCGACCCGACGCGGTTCAAGCAGCTGCTGGCGGACGTCGAGGAGCGCGTCTTCGACCGGCTCCCCGACGCCACCTGGTTCTATCCCGGCCACGGCAAGGACTCCACGCTCGGCCGCGAGCGGCCCTCCCTCCCGGAGTGGCGCGCCCGGGGATGGTGACGTCCGGCCCGGAACAAGCGGTGGGGGGTGTTCGTTGGCCCCTTCACCACCGGGCCGAGACCAGGAGACGACCATCCACGAACGCCACGAGGTGGATCCGGGGCCGGCGCTGCGCTACCCGGCGGGCTCCCTCGTGCTCGTCGCCGGCCTGCCGGGGGCCGGCAAGAGCACCCTGCTCGACCGGATCTACGGGCTGCGCGGCGACGAGACGGCGCCGGTGCCCGCCGGCGGCGCGCTGGTGATCGACTCGCGGCAGTCCCGCAACTGGTGGGCGCGGTTCCTGCGCCCCCTGCCCGTGCGGCTGCGCACCCCGCTCGTCCACGCGACGCACGTGTGGCGCATCGGACGCGCCGTCCTCGCCGGGCACGGCGTCGTCGCGCACACCCGCGGCACCTGGCCGCACATCCTGTACCTGTTCGCCTGGCTGGCGCGGCGGCGCGGCGGCCGGCTGCACCTGATCCTCATCGACGTCGCCCCGGAGACAGCCCGCGCGGGCCAGTTCGCCCGGGGCCGGGTGGTCACGTCCGCGACGTTCAACCGGCACTGCCGCCGCTGGGGGCCGATCGTCGACCGCGCCCGCGGCGGCGACCCCCCGCCGCCCGCCGCCGGCGTCACCGTCCTCGACCGCACCGCCGCCGACAAGCTGCAGGCCATCCACTTCACCTGAGGGCGGCCCGCGTCCGCCCAGACGCGCGTCGCGCGCAGACGATCTTGGTCTTCATGCCCGCGGTGGTGTTCCGCCGAGCAGAAGCGTGCGGGCGGTCGGGTGGGGAGGCGGATAGGGTCGGGGAAGATCGAGAGGACGGAGGCGGCAGGGATGGCGCAGCAGGTACGCGGGGTCGTGGCACCGGGCAAGGGGCAGCCGGTGCGGATCGAGACGATCAACGTCCCGGACCCGGGGCCCGGGGAGGCGGTCGTCCAGGTGCAGGCGTGCGGGGTGTGCCACACCGACCTGCACTACCGCGAGGGCGGGATCAACGACGACTTCCCGTTCCTGCTCGGGCACGAGGCCGCCGGGATCGTCGAGTCGGTCGGCGACGGGGTCACCGAGGTGGCGCCGGGCGACTTCGTGGTGCTGAACTGGCGGGCGGTGTGCGGTCAGTGCCGGGCGTGCCTGCGGGGGCGGCCCTGGTACTGCTTCAACACCCACAACGCCGCCCAGAAGATGACCCTTGAGGACGGCACCGAGCTGTCGCCCGCGCTCGGGATCGGCGCGTTCGCCGACAAGACGCTGGTGGCGGCCGGGCAGTGCACGAAGGTCGACGCGGCGGCCAAGCCGGAGGTGGCGGGGCTGCTCGGCTGCGGCGTGATGGCCGGGCTCGGCGCGGCGATCAACACCGGGCAGGTGGGGCGCGGCGACACGGTCGCGGTCATCGGCTGCGGCGGCGTCGGCGCGGCGGCCGTGCTCGGCGCCCGGCTGGCCGGCGCCGCGAAGATCATCGCGGTGGACCTGGACGAGCGGAAGCTGGCGACCGCGTCCGGGCTCGGCGCCACGCACACCGTCAACGCCGCGGACGCGGATGTCGTCGAGGCGGTGCGGGAGCTGACCGGCGGGTTCGGCGCGGACGTCGTCGTCGAGGCGGTCGGCCGCCCGGAGACCTACGAGCAGGCGTTCTACGCGCGCGACCTCGCCGGCACCGTGGTGCTGGTCGGGGTGCCGACGCCGGAGATGAAGCTGGAGCTCCCGCTGCTGGACGTGTTCGGGCGCGGCGGCTCGCTGAAGTCGTCCTGGTACGGCGACTGCCTGCCCTCCCGCGACTTCCCGATGCTCATCGACCTCTACCTCCAGGGCCGCCTGGACCTCGACGCGTTCGTCTCCGAGACGATCGGGCTCGGCGACGTGGAGGCGGCGTTCGAGAAGATGCACCACGGCGACGTGCTGCGCTCGGTGGTGCTGCTCTGATGGCTCCGGACTCACCGCGCGCCCGCATCGACCACGTCGTCACGTCCGGCACGTTCTCCCTGGACGGCGGGACGTGGGAGGTCGACAACAACGTCTGGATCGTCGGCGACGACAGCGAGGCGGTCGTCATCGACGCCGCGCACGACGCCGAGGCGATCGCGGCGGCCGTCGGCGGCCGCCGGCTGGTGGCGATCGTGTCCACGCACGGGCACGACGACCACATCGACGCGGCCCCCGCGCTGAAGGCCGCCACGGGCGCGCCGATCCTGCTGCACCCGGACGACCTGATGCTGTGGAAGCGGAAGCACCCCGGCGAGGACCCCGACGGCGAACTCGCCGACGGGCAGGTCATCGCGGTGGCGGGCACGGAGCTGACCGTCCTGCACACCCCCGGGCACAGTCCCGGCGCGGTCTGCCTGCACGCCCCCGACCTGGGCACGGTGTTCTCCGGCGACACGCTGTTCAGCGGCGGGCCGGGCGCGACCGGCCGGTCGTTCTCCGACTTCCCGACGATCATCACCTCGATCCGGGAGCGGCTGCTGACGCTGCCGGCGGAGACGACGGTCCGCACCGGGCACGGAGATTCCACCACGATCGGCGCGGAGGCCCCGCATCTGGACGAGTGGATAGCCCGCGGGCACTGACCGGGATAAGGTCCCCGGTGGTGGGCGGGCGTCCCGAGCCGGGAGGGTGCGATGCGGCGCGCGGTACCGGCGGCGCTGATGCTGTGCGGCGCGCTGGCGGGATGCGGCCAGGACGCCGAGGGGGCGGCGGGCTACGTCCCGCCGCCCGCCGCACCCGCTCCGGCCACCCCCGCTCCGGCCACCTCCGCCCCGACCGCGCCCGCTCCGAGCACGTCCGCTCCGAGCACGCCCGCTCCGGCGTCGCCGCTCGGGCGGCCCGGCGGGTGGCGCGTCACCACCTACTACACGGCGCTTGAGAGCCTCTACCGCGGCGAGCGCAAGGCCGTCCGGGGCTGCACGCGGTTCCACTGCTCGCACGGCAAGGAGCCGCTCGGGTCCTACCCGGAGGACTTCCTGAAGGTCGTCCAGATGGAGGGCAGCGGCCGCATCACCGCCGGGCCGCAGCGGGGCCGGTACCTGAACTGGTCGCACAGCGTCGGGTTCTGGCTGGACGACACCACGCGCGACTCGCGGGGCCGTCCGCTGAAGGCGTGGGCGTCGGCGGCGGCCGACAGGTCGGTGCTGGCGCGGGGGCAGCGGTTCGCGATCACCGGCTGCGGCGAGGACGCGCACGGCCGCCCGATCGAGGGCCCGGTGTGCGCGGCGTTCCGCAACGCCCGCTGGACGGTCACCGACCTGTTCCGCCCCGGCTACGGCGGCGAGAACCACGCCGACGTCTACATCGGCGAGGAGAAGGACACGCGGCTGTCGGAGTCGCCGTACTACACGACGCTGAACCGCGCCACCCTCAGCCCCTCCTAGCCGGAGCCCCTCCTAGCCGGTGACGCGCTCAGGCTGGCGGGGCGATGCGAGCCGCGTGGCCTGCGTCCGCCCCCGCAGCGTGACCTCGCCGCCGATGAGCCAGTGCTCCTTCTCCTCCGCATCGGCCTGGTCGACGAGCGAGCCCGCCGCGAGGACGCGCTCGTCGGTGCCCTTGGCCATGTCGGTGAGGCGGGCCGCCTCGTTGACCGGGTCGCCGATCACCGTGTACTCGAAGCGCTCCTCGGCGCCGATGTGCCCGGCGACGGCCTCCCCCGCCGAGACGCCGATGGCCGCCGCGAGGTCGGGGACGTCTGCGCGCAGCCGGGCGGCCAGTTCCCGGGACGCGGCCAGCGCGCGGCCGGGGGCGCCCTCCAGCGGCAGCGGCGCCCCGAAGATCGCGAGCGCGGCGTCCCCCTCGAACTTGTTGATCCAGCCGCCGTGCGCGCCGATGACCTCGACGACCACGGCGAAGAACGCGTTCAGCAGCCGGACGACCTCGGCGGGCGGCCGGTCGGCGGCGAGCCGGGTGGACCCGATCAGGTCCACGAAGATCACCGCGACCTCGCGCAGCTCGCCGCCGAGGTCGATGCCGCGCTCGACGGCGACGCGCGCGACGTCCGCGCCGACCTGCCGGCCGAACAGGTCCTGGAGCCGCTCGTGCTCGCGCAGCCCGGCGGCCATGTGGTTGAACCCGGCCTGCAGCAGCCCGACCTCGCTGGCGTCGTAGACGGGGACCTCGACGTCCAGGTCGCCGCGCTGCACGCGGGCGAGGCCGGCCCGCACCGACTCGACCGGGTCGGCGATGGCGCGGGCGGCGGTGTAGGTGACGCCGAGCCCGACGAGCAGCGCGATGCCGCCGAGCGCGAGCACCGCGACCGCGAAGTCCCGCACGGTGATCTTCGCGATGAGGAAGCTGCCGATGGCGAGGGTGATCAGCCCGAGGATCGGGACGGCGGTGCCGAGCGCCCAGGCCAGCACCGAGCGGGCGACGACGCCGGGCAGCCCGGTGCGGCTCGGCACCTCGCTGCGCAGCGCGGTGGTCACCGCGCGGCGCAGCAGCCGCTCGGTGAGCAGGTAGACGATCGTGCAGGTGGTGAGGCCGCCGAGCAGGCTCGTCAGGCCGAGCTTGACGGCCAGGAGGCCGGAGAACGGGGCGTTGATGACGACCCAGCCGACCGTCCCGATACCCCATAGCGTGAGGTGCAGGGCCATCAGCCGCAGCGGCCCGTACAGCAGCAGCGCGCGCTCGTGCCGGTCGGGCTCGCCGTGCCGCTCGACGAGGCGGCGCACGCGGCGGAAGAACCGCTCGCCGAGCAGCAGGCCGACGGGCACGGCCGCGGCGACGTAGGCGGTGAAGACGCTCAGGTTGATCAGCCGGAGCCGCTCGGAGACGTGCCCGACGGGGTCGGGGACGACGACCGTGAACGCGAGCACGACGAGCGCGCCGCCGAGGTTGGCGAGGCCGGTGGCGATCGTGACGAGGACGCGGGCGCGGCGGGCGATCCGGGTGCGCGAGTCGCCGGGGGCGCCGTCGATGAACCGCCACAGGGGACCGAAGATGATCCGCCTGGGCCGGGGCGCAGGCGTCGCCTTCTCGGTCTCCATGGGCGTGCAGATTATCCGGTCATAACTCGCATATCCCCGTCCGGAGCGCGCGATCTCGGCGAGGGATTGCTCACTCAGGTGCGGATCGGGTCGAGCATCCGGTGCGGCGAGCGCAGGACCAGGCTGACCGGATCGGTGCGGCGCCGGAGGCCGGGGCCGGCGTGGATCTCCAGCTCCTCGGGCCGGACCGGCCGCCCGCAGGCGGCGCACATCCCGTCCGGCCCGATCCGGGTGCCGCAGCCGGCGTGCAGGAAGACCCGGCACGCCTCGGCGGACAGGTGGTCCTCGGCCCAGCGGGCGAGCGTGTGGACGACCGGCCACAGCTCCCTGCCCGCCTCGGTGAGGACGTAGTCGTGGTCGTCCTTGGCGAGGACGCCGGCCTCCACGAGCGCCTGGAGGCGCGCCGACAGCACGGCGCGCGGGATGTCGAGGTGGACGAGGAAGTCGCTGAACCGGCGCACGCCGTAGAAGGCGTCCCGGACGATCAGCAGCGTCCAGCGCTCCCCCACGACCTCCAGCGCGCGGGCCAGCGAGCAGTCCTGCGCCGCGTAGTCCTTGCCGAGTGCCATGCGCCCCACATTACCCGCCAGGTAGTTCATTGACCGAACCACGCATGCTACGGTCGCCCCATTCGGTTCGTTGACTGAACTTGATCGGAGACCGCATGACGACCCTGGCCGCACCGCGCGCGGCGCGCCGCGCGTCCGGCCCGCCCGCCGCGCTGGCGCTGCCGGCCGCCGCGACCCTGCTGGCACTGATGAACTACTGCGCGCCGGCGGCGACGCTCGCCGACACCGCCCGCGGCCTGCACGCCGGCGCGACCGCGCAGATCTGGCTGATGAGCTCGATCAGCCTCGGGCTGTCTGCGGCGCTGCTCGCCGCCGGCGGCCTCGCCGACGACCACGGCCGCAAGCGGACGTTCGTCGCCGGCGCGGCGGCGCTCGCCGCCTCCAGCGTGGCGTGCGCGCTCGCCCCGAACGCCCTGGTGTTCGTCGCGGGAAGGATCGCGCAGGGCGCCGCCAGCGCCGCGCTGCTGGTGACCGGGCTCGGCATCATCGGCGCCTCGTTCGGGCAGGGGCCGCGCCGGGCGCGGGCCACCGGCATGTGGGGCGCGATGGTCGGGCTCGGCATCGCGCTCGGCCCGATAGGCGCGGCCGGGCTGACCGTGCTCGGCGGCTGGCGGCTCTGGTACTGGGCGACGGTCGCCGCCTCCGTGCTGCTCGCCGTCGCGGCGGCGCGCGCGCTGGAGGAGTCTCGGGCCGAGCGGCCGCGCGGCGTGGACGTCCCCGGCCTCGCCACCATGAGCCTCGGCATCGCGGCGCTGACCGCCGCGATCACCTGGGGCCGCACCGGCTGGACGGCGCCGGGCGTGCTCGCGCTGCTCGCCGCGGCGGCCGTCCTGCTCGCCGCGTTCGTGCTGGTCGAGGCGCGGCGCCGGGAACCGCTGGTCGACCTGGCGCTGTTCCGGCGGCCCGCGTTCCTGCTGTCGGTGACCGGCGCGCTCGTCACCGGGCTCGCGGTGATCGGCGTCATGACCTACCTGGCGACGATGATGACCCTGGTGATGGGCCTGTCACCGGTCGAAGCGGCGCTCGTCCTCGCGATCTGGTCCGCGCTGTCGTTCGCCGTCGCGCTGCAGGCGCACCGGCTCCCGGCGCGGCTGCCCGTCCGGCGGCTGCTGGCCGGCGGGTTCGCGCTCGCCGCCGTCGGCGAGTTCGCGATGGCCGGCCTCGCCCCGGACGGGCACTGGTGGCGCCTCGCCCCCGGCCTCGCGGTCGCCGGCGTCGCGAGCGGCCTCACCAACGCGATGCTCGCCCGGCTCGCCGTGGAGAGCGTCCCCGCCGACCGGGCCAGCATGGGCGCCGGCGCCAACAACACCGCCCGCTACATCGGGGCGTCGCTGGGCGTGGCGGTCGTCGGGGCCGTCGCGACCGGCTCCGGGCACGACCCGGCCGCGCTGGCGCACGGCACCAACACCGCCATGGTCGTCTCCGCGGTCGCCGCGCTCGCCTACGCCGCCCTCGCCCTGGTCATCCGCGACCGCCGCCCCGCCCCCGGCCCGCTCAGCCCAGTTCCTCGATGAACGCTGCGAGCTGGGTCAGGTTGCGGCACTCGAACATCGGCACCAGCTCGCCGTAGCGGGACGCGGCGGAGTCGCCGGTGTCCCACCGGCCGCGCGGCTCGGGGTTGAGCCAGTACGCGTGCCGGGCCCGGCCGGCCAGCGACTCCAGGACCGGCAGCGACAGCTCCCCGTAGTTGGAGCGCGCGTCGCCGAGGATCAGCAGCGCCGTCTTGGACGTGACGGCGTCGCCGTACCGCTCGTCGAACACCTTGATGGCGTGGCCGTAGTTGGAGCGGCCGGTGATCCAGACGAGGTCGGCCTCGGCGGCGAGCCGGGCCATCGCGTCCACGACGTCGCTGCCCGGCGCGAAGTACTTGGTGATCTCGTCGGTGGTGTCGATGAACGCGAACGCGCGGACCTTGCTGAACTGCTCGCGCAGCGCGAACGTCAGCAGCAGCGTGAAGTGCGCGAACGCCGACACCGAGTCGCTGGCGTCGCACAGCACCACCAGCTCGGGCCGGTGCGGGCGCGGCGGCCGGTGGTGGGTGGTGAGCGGCACTCCCCCGCTGGCCAGGGACGCGCGGACCGTCCGGCGGAAGTCCAGCCGCCCGCGCCTGCCGTGCCGCTGCCGCCGCACCAGCCGGGCCGCCAGCCGGCGGGCCAGCGGCTGCACCTCGCGGCGCAGCGCCGCCATCTCGGCGCGGCTCGCGCCGGCGAAGTCGAGCCGCTCCAGCGGCGGCCGGACGGTGATCCGGGCGGTGCGCTCGACGCCGGTGTCCTCGGCGATGCGGCGGCGCACCTCCGCGCCGACGAGGTCCTGGAACCGGGTGACGCGGTCGCGGAACGTCCGGCGCGCGACCCGCTCGGCCATCCCGCCCCGCTCCTGGCCGCCGAGGACGGCGTTCAGCAGCCGCGCCATCAGCGTGTCCGGCGACAGCGCGTTCAGGACGCCGGAGGAGAACCACGACTCCTGCCCCGGCGTCCGCCCGTACTCGGCGACGGCCGTCCGGGCGAACTGCCGCAGCCCCGCGTCGTCGCCGGACAGCAGCAGCTCCGCCAGCTCGTCCCGGCGCGCCTGCACCAGCGGGTCGAGCGCGGGCGGCACGGGCCGCCCGTCGGCGTTCAGCGTCCGCTCCCGGCGCCGCGGCGGCGCCGCCGCGCCGTCCCCGACCGCCGCCGGGAACCACAGGTCGAAGAGCGTGTCGAACGTCGGGCGGTGCTGGGGCCGCTTGACGACCGTCGCGGCGTAGGCGGCGCGCAGCGACTCCCGGTCGAGCAGGTCGATCGCCTGCATGGCGCGGACCGCGTCCAGGCCCTCGGCGACCGACACCGGCAGCCCGGCCCGGCGCAGCTCCGCGACGAACCCGGTGTGCCGGTCGACGAGCGATGCCATGTCAGCCCCGCAGCCCCAGCTCCGTCGCGGCGCGCCGCTGGTCGGAGACGTGCTTGAGGACGACCCCGAGGGTCCGCGCGACGGCGGCCTCGTCCAGCTCGTCCAGGCCGAGGGCGAGCAGCGTGCGCGCCCAGTCGACGGTCTCGGCGATCGACGGCGCCTTCTTGATCTCCAGGTCGCGCAGCGTCCCGACCGTGCGGACGAGCTGCTCGGCCAGCTCCGCCTCGATCCCCGGCACCTGCGCGAGCACGATGTCGCGCTCCCGCTCGGCCGACGGGTAGTCCAGGTGCAGGTAGAGGCAGCGGCGCTTGAGCGCCTCCGACAGCTCCCGCGCCGCGTTGGAGGTGATGAGCACGAACGGGCGCCGCACCGCGCCGACCGTGCCGAGCTCGGGGATCGTGACCTGGAAGTCCGACAGGACCTCCAGCAGCATGCCCTCCACCTCGACGTCGGCCTTGTCCGCCTCGTCGATCAGCAGGACGGTCGGGCCGGTGCGCCGGATCGCCGCCAGCAGCGGCCGCTCCAGCAGGAACTCCTCGGAGAAGATGTCGTCGTGGGTCTCCTGCCAGGCCCGGTCGGCGGGCGCCGCCTGGATGGCGAGGAGCTGCTTCTTGTAGTTGAACTCGTACAGCGCGCGGGCCTCGTCCAGCCCCTCGTAGCACTGCAGCCGGATCAGCTCCGCGCCGGTCGAGGCCGCGACGACCTTCGCCAGCTCGGTCTTGCCGACCCCGGCGGGGCCCTCGACGAGCAGCGGCTTGCCGAGCGCCTGCGCGAGGTACACGGTGGTGGCGATCGCCTCGTCCGCGAGGTAGCCGGCCTCGGCCAGCCTGCCCTCGACGTCGGCGGGCGAGGAGAACATCGCGTCGGTCATCCCTTGCCCTTCTTCGCGACGGCCTTCTTGTACTTCTGGTTGGTGCCGGCGAAGACGAGCGTGGACTTGTCCTCCAGCGTGACGCCCCAGTAGGACGCCATCCGCGGATCGCCGCCCTGCCAGGAGAACCGGAACTTGCCGTCCCCCTCCGGGATGGCGGCGCCGCTCCACAGCTTCTGCCCGCCCCGCACCCACACTCCGCTGCCGTCCGCCTTGAACTGGAAGTAGTCCTCGGCCGTGCCGACCCAGCGGCCGACGAGCGGCTTGACGTCGGACGGCTTCACCGCCGGCAGCGGCGCCAGCGTCGTGGCCGCCGCGGACGGGCCGTCCTCCGCCGCGTCCTTCTCCCCGCCGCCGCACCCGCCGAGCGCGAGCGCGGCGGCACTGACGGCACAGACGGCGAGAACGCTCCGACGCGTCACGCGGACCTCCGGGTGGTCTGGGGCGAAAGCGGCAGTGTAATGCGGTTGCTACCTGCGGGGTACGGGCCGGTTCGCCCCGCCGGGGGACGCGGCCCCGGCGCCCGGCCGCCTATAACCGGGACATGACGTCCCCACGACTGCCGCGCGAGGACCTCACCGCGGCGATGGCGGCCCGGCGCGAGCTCGGGCCCGACTACGACGAGGCGTTCCTGGAGACGGTCGTCGACCGCATCGAGGAGGCCTTCGACGCGCGCGCCGCCGCCGCGCCGCGGCCCCGGTCCCGTCCGGCACCGGTGCCGCGGCGCGGCGGCGAGCGCGATCACAGCCTGGCCATGGCGGTGCTGTCGCTGCTCGCCGCCATCCCGCTGAGCGCGATCGGCGTCGTCAACGCCGGCCTGGCCGGCCTCGCCCTCGCCATCGCCGGCGTCGTCCTGGTGAACGTCACCTACACCTTCCGTCCGCGCCGGTAGCGGCGCTACCTGCCGGGCTCGGCGTCGCGGGGCAGGCCGAGGATGCGCTCGCCGATGATGTTGAGCTGCACCTCGGTCGTCCCGCCGTAGATGGTCATCGCGCGGCTGAACAGCATGGCGCGCCCCACGATGCCGCTCTCGGCCATCGGGACCTCGGTCGCGGCGGCCGTGCCCTGCGCCGCCCAGCAGTAGTCGGCGACGTCCTGGTTGAACTGGACGCCGAGGAGCTTGCGGACGCTGGCCTCCGCGCCCGGCTCCACGCCGTTCAGCTGCTTGAGCGTGGTGCGCAGGCCGAGCAGGTCGATCGACTGGCCCTGCGCGACGAGCCTGCCGACCTCGGCCGCGGCGACGGCGTCGGGCTCCCGGTTCGCGAAGAACCGCAGCAGCTCGGGCACGCCCATGCCGAGCCCGCCGCCGGTCGACAGCGACACCCGCTCGTTGGACAGGGTGTTGCGCGCGACCTGCCAGCCCCGGTCCACCTCGCCGACGACCTGCTCGTCCGGGACGAACACGCCGTCCAGGAACACCTCGTTGAACAGCGCGTCACCGGTCAGCTCGCGCAGCGGCCGGACGTCGACGCCCGCCGCCTTCATGTCGACGAGGAAGTAGGTGATCCCGTCGTGCTTGGGCGCGTCGACGTCGGTGCGGGCGATGCAGAAGCCCCACTGGGCGTGCTGGGCGAGCGACGTCCAGATCTTCTGCCCGGTGAGTTTCCAGCCGCCCTCGACCCGCTCGGCCTTCATCGACAGCGACGCCAGGTCGGAGCCCGCGCCCGGCTCGGAGAACAGCTGGCACCAGACGATCTTGCCCTGCAGCGTCGGGCGCAGGAAGCGCTCCTTCTGCTCGTCCGACCCGTAGCGGACGAGGGAGGGCACCAGCCACGCGCCGATCCCGAGGTTCGGGGCCTTGACCTTGGCGGCCTTCAGCTCCTGCTGGATGAGGATCTGCTCGACCGGCCCGGCCTCGCGGCCCCAGGGCTTCGGGAAGTGCGGGACGGTCCAGCCCTCGTCGCCCATCCGGGCGGCCAGCGCGTCCTTGTCCTCGATCGCCGCCAGCTCGGCGATCTCGGCGCGGACCCGCTCGCGCAGCGGCTGCGCGTCCTCGTCGAGCTCCAGCACGACCTCGCGGCGGCCGCCGCCCAGCGCCAGCTCCGCGACCTTGGCGGCCCAGCCCTTGGACGGGCCGAGCAGCGCCCGCAGGGTGAGCGCGCGGCGCAGGTAGACGTGCGCGTCGTGCTCCCAGGTGAACCCGATGCCGCCGAGGATCTGGATGGCGTCGCGGGCGGTCTGCACGCCGGCGTCGAGCGCGATCACCGCGGAGACCGCGGCGGCGAACCCGGCTTCCTCGGTGCCCTCGTCCAGCGCGCGGGCGGCGTCCCAGGCGGCGGCGCGGGCCTGCTCCAGCGCGATCAGGCTGCGGGCGGCCTTGTGCTTGACGCCCTGGAACTGCCCGATCGGGCGGCCGAACTGCTCGCGGACCTTGGCGTACTCGGCGGCGGTCTCCACCAGCCACCCGGCGAGGCCGGCCGCCTCCGCGCCGAACAGCGCGGCGGCGAGGTCGGCGACCCGGCCGGCGGTGAGGCCGTCCAGGACGCGGTCGGCGGCGACGGCCACCCCGGACGCCTCGACGGCGGCGACGCGGCGGACCCGGTCCAGGCTCGCGACCGGGGTGACGGCGAGGTCGGCGGCGTCCACCGCGACCCACTGCTCCCCGTCGTCGGCCGCGACCGGCAGCACGACGACGTCGGCGAGCGCGGCGCCGAGCACCGTGCCGGACGTGCCGGACACCACGAGGGAGCCCTTCTCGCTGCGGCCCGTCAGCGCGCCGTCCAGCGCGACCGCGGCCGTCTTGGACCCGTCGGCCAGCGCGGGCAGCAGCTCCGCGCGCAGCTTGGCGTTGCTGGAGGCGTCGATGACGGCGCTGGCGAGGACGGTCGGCAGGAACGGGCCGGGCGCGGCGGCGCGGCCCAGTTCCTCCAGCACGACCGACAGCTCCAGCAGGCCGTAGCCCTGCCCGCCGTGCTCCTCGTCCAGGTGCAGGCCCAGCAGGCCCTGCTCCGCCAGGGCGGGCCAGAAGCCCGGCCTGGTCTCCTCGTCGGCGTCCAGCACGGCCCGGACGGCCGTCGCCGGGATGTTGCGCTCGGCGAAGCCGCGCACCGATTCGGCGAGCGCCTCGTGCTCCTCGGTCAGCCCGATGGCCATGCGTCAACCCTCTCTCAGACCCTTTTGACCGAGATTCTAGAACAGGATTCGGATCAGTGGGGAGAGAGCCGGGTCTCAGCTCTCGCGTGTCGCGGCGGCGTCCCGCTCCGCCTCGCCGGTTTCCGCCGCCACCTCCGGCGCGCCCTCGCCGGCCTTGGCTGCCTTGCCGCCGCCGACCGCGAGGCTCGCCACGGTGGTGGCGGTGAGCGTCCCGGCGATCACCGCGAGGGACAGCCAGATCGGGATCTCCGGTGCCCAGGCGACACCGTACTCGTGCAGCGCGTGGAAGATCAGCTTGACCCCGATGAAGCCGAGGATGAACGCCAGCCCGTGCGCGAGGTAGACCAGCCGGTCGGTGAGCCCGCCGAGCAGGAAGTACAGCTGGACGAGGCCCATCAGCGCGAACGCGTTGGCCGTGAACACCAGGTACGGCTCGGTGGTCAGCCCGAAGATCGCCGGGATCGAGTCGAGCGCGAACAGCACGTCGGTGGAGCCGATCGCGATCATGACGATGGCCATCGGGGTGATCAGCCGCCGGCCGCCCCGCCGGGTGGTGAACCGGGCGCCGTCGTACTCGTCGGAGGTCGGGATGACGCGCTTGGCCCACCGCAGCAGCGCGTTCTCCTTGAACTCGTCCTCGTCGTCGCCGCGCACCAGCCCGATCGCGGTCCAGATGAGGAACGCGCCGAAGAGGAAGAACACCCAGGTGAAGGTGGAGATCGCGGCGGCGCCCACCGCGATGAACAGGCCGCGCAGCAGCAGCGCGATCACGATGCCCGCCATCAGCACGGTGTGCTGGGCCTGCTTCGGCACCGCGAACCGGGCGAGGATCACCATGAAGACGAACAGGTTGTCGACGCTGAGGCTCTTCTCGGTGACGAACCCGCCGAAGTACTCTCCGGCGTACCGGCCGCCGGCGAAGATCCAGACGCCGACGCCGAACGCCACGGCGAGGCCGATGTAGATCGTGGACCAAAACGCGGCCCTGCGGGTGGTGAACTCCCGCGTGTCGTTGCGGTGGATCAGGAACAGGTCGGCGGCGATGACGGCGAGGATGCCTGCGAGGGTGAGGCCCCACACCAGGGGGGACACGGACAACGTGAACACCTCCAGCGGACACGAACGAGCGCTGGAGGTCTCTCCCGCCCTGAAGAGAATGCGGGCCGCGGAACCCGGGCCGGCATGGGCCGACCGTATTGACGAGAACCGCGCGCGGGGATACTCCCCTCCATTTGCCTACTTGAACGCAGGCCGCGGCGGGGCGGTTCCCCGTTCAGCGGTCTTTTTCCGAACCCGTTCCGAACCCTGTCCCCGGTTCGGGCGTCTAACGCCCGGCGGCCAGCTCCCGGTAGACGCCGGCGAGCTGCTCGACGGCGTCGTCCTCGTCCGGCAGCGCCGCGGCGCGCTCGGCGGCGGCCGCGCCGAGCCGCGCCGCGAGCGACGGGTCGTCCAGCACCCGGCTCACCGCGCGCTCCAGCGCCTCCGGGTCGCCCGGCGGCACCAGCAGCGCCGCCCTGCTCTCCGGCCCCTGCAGCAGCGACCCCCCGGCGGGCCGCGGCTCGGCGCCCACCATGCCGGGGATGCCGCCGACCCGCGTCGCGACGAGCGGCCGCCCGGCCCGCAGGATCTCCTGGACGATCAGCGGCTGCCCCTCCCACACGCTCGGCAGCACCGCCACGTCGCACGCCGCCAGCAGCCCGGGCACGTCGGAGCGGTGGCCGAGCAGCCGGACGGGCAGGTCCTCGGCCTCGATCCGGGCGCCCAGCTCCCCGGCCAGCGGGCCGTCCCCGGCGATCGCGACCAGCGGCCGCGGGGTGCGGGCCGCCCAGACCGCGGCGGCGTCCAGCAGCGTGGGCAGGCCCTTCTGCGCGGCGAGCCGCCCCACCGTGAGGATCAGCGGCCGGTCCCCCACGCCGAGCTCGGCCCGCAGGTCGGCGCGCGCGGCCGGGCCCGGCTGCGCCTTCGGCGCCGGGGCGGGCACGAGCGCGTGCCCCACCGACCGGGCGCCGAGCGAGCGCATCCGCTCCTCCAGGTCGGGCGAGACGCCGAGGACGCGGGCGGCGCCGCGCGCGACGACGCGCTCCAGCGCCCCGTAGACCGCGGCCGTCCGCCCGCCCGCGATGACCGCGTTGTGCAGGGTGACCACCAGCGGCGGGCCGCCCCGGGAGAACCGCAGCGGGCCCGGCGCGACCCGCGCTCCCGCCGCCACCGCGAGCGCCCCCGCCCGCAGCCCGTGCGCGTGCACGACGTCGGCGCCGCGCAGCAGCGACCGCAGCCGCGCCACCGCCCTCGCGTCGTGCACCGGGCGCGGCCGGTCGGCGAGGTCGACCTCGGCGAACCGGGCCCCGGCGGCACCGAACCCGAACTGCTCCTCGGTCGCCGCGGGCCCGCACACCAGCACCCGGGCGCCGCGGCCGGCGATGCCCGCCGCCACCGACCGGACGTGCCGCCCGACGCCGCCCGCGCTCGTGCCGAGGACGAGCGCGACGCGCAGGCCCTCCAGGTCCCGGCCGTCAGCCATGGCGTGTCACCTTCCGGGTGAGGACGGCGCGCAGGTCGCGGCCGTCGATCATGAATGCGAGGGCCAGGAACACCGCGCCCGCGACCAGCGCGGCGAGGGCCCCCGTCCCGACGTTGCGCAGCTCGCCGGCCGCGCCGGTGCCGCCGGGGCCGAGCAGCGCCGCGACCGCGCAGCCGGCGGCGCCGCCCGCCGCGCCGCCCAGCACCCCGGCCGCGAGCGCGCGCGGCAGGCCGCGGGCGGCCGCCGCGCCCCGCGCGCGCACGAGCGTGCCGAGCAGCAGCACACCGGCGACGGTCATCCCCAGGGCGTTGCCGGCGCCGAACGCGGCGACGACCCACTGCCGCTCGACCGTCAGCACCAGCGCGACGTCGGCGATCATCACGACCCCCCAGCCGGTCGCGACCGCGGCGGCGCCCATCCGCCCCCGGTGGCACGCGTACAGGACGCGGCCGAGATGCGCGACGAGCCCGTAGCCGAGCAGGCCGGGCGCGAACGCGAGCACCGCCCGCGACAGCACCTCCTGCTGGTCGGGATGGCCGGGGTTGAACACCGCCGCGATCGGGACGGCGACGGCGGCGAGCGCGGCGGCGCCCGCGCACGACACCAGGATCACCGCGCGGGTGGTGGACGCGGTCACCGCGTCGAACCGGTCCTGCTCCCCCGCGCTCATCCGCGCCGACAGCATCGGGAACGCGCTGGTCGCGATCGGCACCGCGAGGATCGCCCAGGGCAGCAGGTAGACCGCCCACGCGTACTGGTAGTTGGCGAGCGCGCCGTTCGTCCCCCGGGAGCTGAGCCGCACCACCAGCAGCGCCGACAGCTGCTGCGCCGCGACCGTCGCGAGGCCCGCGACCGCGAGCCGCCGCACCCGCGGCGCCACCCCGTCCGGGAAGCGCAGCGTCGGCCGCAGCCGCAGCTTCAGCCGCCACACCGCGACCCCCGCGGTCGCCGCCATCGCGACGCCGCCGAGCGCCGTCCCGACCGACAGCGTCAGCATCGCGTCCGTCGGCAGCCCGGCGAGGTCGTTCTCGAAGCCGCGGCCGAGCGGCGCGTAGGCGAGGTACGCGCCGATCACCACCAGGCTCGACATGAGCGGCGCCAGCGCGGGCGCGGCGAACCGGCGGTGCGACTGCAGCAGCCCGTACAGGACGACCGCCATCCCGTACATCACCATCTGCGCCGACATGATCGCGAGCATGGTGGAGCCGGTGTCCACGATCTCGTCGGGCGAGCAGCCCTGCAGGTCGTCGCCGACCAGCGCCCGCATGATCGGGCGGGCGCCGAGCGCCATCAGCGCCGACAACGGCACCATCAGCACGACGATCCAGGTGAGCAGCGCCGACCCGATCCGGCGGACCTGCTCGCGGTCGCCGCGCTCGGCGGGCCCGGCGAGCACCGGCACGACCATGCCGGCGAGCGCACCGCCCGCGACGATCTCGTAGACGATGCCGGGGAACTGCGTCGAGGTGAAGTACGCCTGGCTCAGGCAGGACGTGGTGACGGTCTGGGAGAAGGCGTAGGTGCGGCCGAACCCGGCGAGCCGCGCCAGCACCGTGAGGACGGCGATGACGACGGCCGCGCCCGCGAGGCCGCCGGCGAACCGGCGCACGCTCGGGGACCGCCGGGCCGGCGGGGACGTTTCGGGAGGGGTCACGCGCGTGGACGTTCTCCGGGGAGCGGCGGGCCGGCCTAGGCGGGGCCCGCCGCGACGCCGTCGCCCGCCGGGCCCGCCTGCGGCGGGACGGACGGCCGGTAGGCGTCCCGCGTGGCGGGCTTGTCCGCGGCGGCGGGGGCGGGCACGGCGGCCGGGCGGCGGCCGAGCATGTCGATGCGGTTCAGCACCGGGTTGCCCGCGATGACCTTGGTGAAGCTGACGAACTCGCTGGCGGCGTTCAGCCCGGCGAGCCCGGCCAGCACGGCCAGGCGCGGCCCGCGCCCGAGCCGGGTCGCGCCGAGGCCGAGCAGCGCGCCGAGCGCGTTCGCGCCGGTGTCGCCGAGCATCGCGCGCTCACCGAGGTCCTCGGGGAGCAGCGCGACGGCGGCGCCGAGCGGCGCCGCGACGACCGCGGAGCCGGAGCGGGTCAGCGCCAGCGGGCCGCCGGCGAGCAGGCCGACCTTGATCGCCCGGCCGGGGCGCAGGTCGAACAGGTTCATCAGGTTCGCGCCGCCGGCGATGATCGCGCCGTTGACGAGCGTGTCGAACGCGCGCCCGGTGCGGGACGGGGCGGGCGACCCCGCGACCGCGGCGGCGGCCAGCCCGGTCGCGCCGATGCCGAGGATCTTCACCGCGCCGCTGGTGACCTCGCCGCGGGCGAGCGCGGTGAGGTGGCCCTTGAAGCCGCGGGAGGCGCCCGACCCGGCGAGGTCGTCGTAGCCGCCGAGGACGCCGGAGCCGGTGCCGGCGAGCAGCGCGGCGGCGCGCGTCCGGCCGGCGGCGCCGGGGACGAGGAGCCCGGCCGCGGCGGCGCCCGCGACGAACGCGGGCCCCTCCAGCAGCGTCACCGGCTCGCCGCGGTGGTTGGTGCGCCCCCAGACCTCCTCGCCCGGCAGCCCGTTCAGGCCGGGCGGCCGCCGGGTCAGCGCGGCATGGGCGGCGCGCGCCGCCGCCGCGCCGAGGGCCAGGCCCGCCGCGAGCCGCGCGCCCCTCGCGATGCCTCTGCTCATCAGGTCACCCGTTCTTCCCCGCCGTGGGCGCGGGCGAGGGCAGGTAGCCGCTCGCGCCGGCGCCCGTCCCGTACTGCCCGGACTTGCCGCCGATCTCCTTCTGCAGCGCCAGGATCGTCACGACCTGCCCGGACGCGGTGTCCACCGCGTCGACGGTGGAGACCGCGTCGCCGGCGTCGGAGTCGCGCAGCGCCGCGATCAACCCGCCCTCCTGCGCGGAGGTCGGCGGGCCACCGACGACGGTACCGCGCCCGGCCGCGTCGAGGGCGGTCGCCAGCGAGATCAGGCCCTTGGTCGCGGCGTCGCCGCCGGAGTAGTTGTACGGGGCGGCGGGCGCGACCATGACGGCGAGCGTGGCGTGCTGGCCCGGCTTGCCGCTGGTGGTGACGTACCCGGCCTCCTTGAAGCCGTTGAGGACGGCGCCGCCGACGGCGTCCTCGCGGCCGGACTTGGCGGGGTCCTTGGTGACGAGGGCGTTCGCCAGCACCACTCCCGCCTTGTCGTAGGCGCTCGCGTCGGCGGGGAAGGTCACGTCGTCGGCCTTCAGCTGGGTGGCCAGCTCGTCGACGGTGGTCTGCTGGTCGGCGTCCAGGAGCTTCTTCTGGATCGTGACGCGGCCGGTGACGGCGGCGCCCGCGTTCTTCGCCAGCTCGCTGACCCGCTCGATGCTGTCGTTGCCGGCGCCCGGCGTCTCGATCAGCACGACCGACTGGTCCTTCAGCCGGTTCGCGACGAGCTGGGGCGACAGCACGTTCGCGAACTGCTCCTGCCCCTTCACCTGGTGCTCGAGCTCGCGCTGCGCCAGCCGGGCCTGCTGGGCGGTCTTGGCCGCCGAGTTGGCCTGCTGGCGCAGGGTGTCGCTCACCGAGTCCGACAGGGTGGTGGAGCCCAGCACGATGCCGAGCGCCAGCGCGAGGAAGATCGCGACGATGGAGACGAGATGGTAGCGGAAATCGATCACGTGAAGAGTCCGGTCAGCCAGAAGACGAAGGCGTGCCAGCGGTCGGCGATCAGGGGACTGATGACGTCCCCCGCCGGGGACATGGCGACGGCGGTGACGATGGCGATGAACGCGCCGAGGACGAGGAACAGCAGCGACCAGGTGGAGATCCTGCTGCGGTAGAGCCTGCTGACGCCCTTGGCGTCGACGAGCTTGCTGCCCACCCGGAGCCGGGTGAGGAAGGTGCTGGCCATGCCGGCGCGGCCCTTGTCGAGGAACTCCACCATGTTGGCGTGCGTGCCGACCGCGACGATCAGGGTGGCGCCCTTGTCGTCGGCGAGCAGCATCGCGATGTCCTCGCTGGTGGCGGTGGCGGGGAAGACGACGGCCTCCTGCCCCAGCTCGTGGACGCGCTTCAGCCCGGGCGCGCGGCCGTCCCGGTAGGCGTGCACGACGATCTCGGCACCGCAGGTGAGCGCGTCGTCGGACACCGAGTCCATGTCCCCGACGATCATGTCGGGGCGGTAGCCGGCCTCCAGCAGCGCGTCGGCGCCGCCGTCCACCCCGATCAGCACCGGGCGGTACTCGCGGATGTAGGGCCGCAGGGTCGCGATGTCCTCGCGGTAGTGGTAGCCGCGGACGACGATGAGCGCGTGCCGACCGGCGATCCTCGTGGTGACGTCGGGGACGCCGACGCCGTCGATGAGCAGGTCGCGCTCGCGCTTGACGTACTCCATCGTGTTGGCGACGAACGCCTCCAGCTGGGCCGCGAGGCCCGCCTTGGCCTCGGTCAGCGCCGCCTCGACGGTCTCGGCCGTCTGCTCGGTGCCCTTGGCCACCACGTCCTCGCCGCGGTGCACCGCGGGCCCCTCGACCCGGACCTGGTCGCCCTCGTGCAGCTTGGTGAAGATCTCCGGCCCGACGTCGTCCACCAGCGGGATGCCGGCGTCGATCAGGATCTGCGGGCCGAGGTTCGGGTAGCGCCCGGAGATGCTCGGCGCGACGTTCACCACGGCGCCGACCTCGCACGACACCAGCGCCTCGGCGCTGACCCGGTCGAGGTCGACGTGGTCGATCACCGCGACGTCGCCGGGCTGCAGCCGCTTGGTCAGGTCCTTGGTGCGGCGGTCGAGCCGGGCCGCGGCGGTGACCCCGGACCGGCCGTCGTCGCGGCCGCGGCCGAGCGTGAGCACGCGCCGCGGCAGCTTCAGGGCCGGCCGGGCGCCGCGGTCGGCACCGGGCTCGGCGGTGGGTGACGGGTCGTTCATCACCGTCCATCCTGCCAGAGCGCCGCAGTGGACGCCGGAAGGCGCGACCGTCCAGGCGTGTCCGATCGAGCACGCTCTGTAGCGTTTGCCGGGGCGGTCACCGGTCGTCGGCGGCCATGGCCAGCAGCTCCTCGGCGTGGGCGCGGCCGAGCTCGGAGTCCTCCAGGCCGGCGAGCATCCGCGACAGCTCCCGGACGCGGCCCTCCCGGTCCAGGGCGGTGACGCCGCTGCTGGTCACGGTGCCGTCGTCGGACTTCTCCACCACCAGGTGCTGGTCGGCGAACGCGGCGACCTGCGGCAGGTGCGTGACGACGATCACCTGCGCGTTGCGGGCGAGCCGCGCCAGCCGGCGCCCGATCTCCACCGCGGCCTTGCCGCCGACGCCCGCGTCGACCTCGTCGAACACGAACGTCGGGACGGGGTCGGCGCCCGCGAACACGACCTCGATGGCGAGCATCACCCGGGACAGCTCACCGCCGGAGGCGCCCTTGTGCAGCGGGAGCGGCGGCGAGCCCGGATGCGGCGCGAGCCGCACCTCGACCTCGTCGACGCCGTGCGGCCCGTACTCCCCGGCGGGGGTGACGGTGACGGAGACGCGGGCGTGCGGCATCGCCAGGGCCGTCAGCTCCTCGGTGACGGCGCCGGAGAACCGCTCGGCGGCGCGCGTGCGGACCGCGGTCAGCTCCCCCGCCTCGGCGGCGAGCCGCTCGGCCAGCTCGGCGTGCTCGGCGCGCAGCTCCTCGATGCGGTCGTCGTCGCCCTCCAGCTCGGTGAGCCGCGCCGCGGCCGTGCGGGCCCACTCCAGGACCTCGGCGGCCGCGCCCTCCGCCCCGCCGTACTTGCGGATCAGCGCGGTCAGCTCGGCGCGCCGCTCCTGGGCGGCCGCGAGCCGCGCCGGGTCGGCGTCCACGGACTCGGCGTAGGACGCGAGGTCGGTGCCGACGTCGGAGACGAGGTAGCCGGCCTCGGCGAGCCGGTCGGCGAGCGCCGCCAGCTCCGGGTCGTGGTCGCGGACGGCGTCCAGCGCGTTGCGGGCCTGGCCGAGCAGGCTCGTGACGTTCGCGGCCTCGAACGCGGCGGCCGGGTCGCCGAGCAGCGCCTCGTGCGCGGTGTCGGCGGCGCCGCGCAGCGCGTCGGCGTGCCCGAGGCGCTCCTCCTCGGCGGCGAGGTCGGCGTCCTCGCCGTCCTTCGGGTCGACCTTCTCGATCTCCTCCAGGCCGAAGCGGAGCATGTCGGCCTCCTGGGCCCGCTCGCGCGCCCGGGTCGTCAGCTCCTCCAGCAGCGCCGTGACCTGCCGGTGCCGCTGGTACGCCTTGGTGTAGGCGCGCATCGGCTTGGTCAGCGCGCCGCCCGCGTACCGGTCGAGCGCGGCGCGCTGCCGCCCGGCCTGCAGCAGCCGCTGCTGGTCGGACTGGCCGTGCACGGCGACCAGGTCGTCCGCCAGGTTGATCAGCACGCTCACCGGGACGGACCGGCCGCCGAGGAACGCGCGGGAGCGGCCCTCCGCCGACACCGACCGCGTGACGATCAGCGCGCCGTCGTCCAGCTCGCCGCCGGCCTCCTCGACCCGCTCGACGACGCGGCCGCCCGGGTCGACGATCAGCCGCCCCTCGACCGTGGCGCGGCCCGCGCCCGGCCGGACCCGCTGCGGGTCGGCGCGGCCGCCGAACAGCAGGCCGAGGCTGGTGACCACCATGGTCTTGCCCGCCCCGGTCTCCCCCGTGACCACGTTGAAGCCCGGCGACAGATCGAGCACGGCCTCGTCGATCACCCCGAGGCCCTGGATCCGCACCTCATCGACCATCGGACGCACCGGCGTCACAACCCTCCGCAAAACAGAACCCGATCGGCGCCTGTGGAGATTATCCTCTCTGCCCGCCCGCCGCTCCCCCGCCCGATTCGCCGGAGCCGCCCTCCGGGGCGCCGTCCGGCCCGGGGAGCGCGGTCGCGCCGCCGGCCCCGCCGGCGTCCGCGACCTGCGAATCCGCCAGCGGCGGGGACGGCCGGGACGGCTGCCTGACCCGTCCGCGCCAGCCCGTCACGGGCAGCCCGAACTTGGTGACCAGCCGGTCGGTGAACGGGGTGAGGTGCAGCCGCGCGAGCCGCACCGGGACCGCGCCGCGGCGCACCTCCACCCGCGCGCCCGGCGGCAGGTCGAGGGTGCGGCGCCCGTCGCACCACAGCACCGCGCGCGGCGTGCCGGGCAGCACCTCGACGGCCACCGACGAGCGCGGCGACACCACCAGCGGCCGGGAGAACAGCGAGTGCGCGCTGATCGGCACGACCAGCATCGCCTCGACCTCCGGCCACACCACCGGGCCGCCGGCGGAGAACGCGTAGGCGGTGGAGCCGGTCGGGGTGGCGATCACCACTCCGTCGCAGCCCCAGTTCGACAGCGGGCGGCCGTCGATCTCGGCGACGACCTCCAGCATCCGCTCCCGCTCGGCCTTCTCGATGCTCGCCTCGTTCAGCGCCCACGTCGCGCCCATGACCGTGCCGTTGCGGCGGGCGGTGACGTCGACGGTCATCCGCTCCTCGACCTCGTAGCGGCGGTCGCACACCCGGTCGACGGTGGCCGCGAGGTCGTCGCGCTCGGCCTCGGCGAGGAACCCGACGTGCCCGAGGTTGACGCCGAGCAGCGGCGTGCCGGACGCGCGGGTCAGGTCGGCGGCGCGCAGCAGCGTGCCGTCGCCGCCGAGGACCATCACGACCTCGGCGGCGTCGGCCGCCGCCGCGGTGCTCGGCATGACCTCCACGCCCGTGCAGCCGATCTGGTCGGCCTCGCCGTCCAGGACGCGGACGCCGATCCCGGCCTGGCCGAGCCGCTCGATGACCAGCTGCGCGCTGCGGACGGCCTCCGGCCGCCCGGTGTGCGCCACCACCAGCACCGACCTCTTGCTCATGCTCTCGCCCCACTCCCCGGTGCGCTGCGGCCTGCAGACGTCTGGACGAACACCCCCACCGCGGGGGTTCCCGCTTCGGACGTCCTCTGCATGTTCCGGGGACGGTCCACGTTCGGGGGCGCGACGCTCACTCCGGCCCCTCGCCTCACTTCGGCCCTCGTCTCACTTCGGCCCCTCGTCGATCGCCTTGGCGAGGGCCGTCTCGTCCAGCGGCGGGGCCCCGGCGCGCAGCCACAGGAAGTACTCGACGTTGCCGGACGGGCCGGGCAGGGGGCTGGCCGCCACGCCGAGGACGCCCAGGCCGAGCGTCGCGGCGTGCTCGGCGACGCCCCGCACGGCGCCGGCGCGCAGCTCCGGGTCGCGGACGACGCCGCCCGCGCCGACCCGGTCCTTGCCGACCTCGAACTGCGGCTTCACCATGACCGCGTAGTCGGCGCCGGGGGCGACGCAGGCGCGCACCGGCCCGAGGACGAGCTTCAGGGAGATGAACGACAGGTCGCCGACGACCAGGTCGGGCGGCGGGTCGCCGAGCGACCCCGGTTCCAGGTCGCGGATGTTGACCCGCTCCATGACGGTGACCCGCTCGTCGGTGCGCAGCGACCAGGCGATCTGCCCGTAGCCGACGTCGACCGCGTAGACGCGGGCGGCGCCCGCGCGCAGCAGGACGTCGGTGAACCCGCCGGTGGAGGCGCCCGCGTCGAGGCAGGTGCGCCCCTCGACCCGCAGGCCGGGGAACGCCTTGAGCGCGCCTGCGAGCTTGTGCCCGCCGCGCGAGACGTAGTCGGGCCCGCCGGGGGCGTCCTCGACGAGGATCGCCGCGCCGGTCTCGACCTGCGTCGCGGCCTTGGCGGCCCGCTGCCCGCCGACCCGGACCCGGCCGTCGGCGATGAGCTGCCCGGCGTGCTCGCGCGACCGCGCCAGCTTGCGGCGGACCAGCTCGGCGTCGAGCCTGCGCCTGGCGCTCACGGGCGGGGGCGCAGGGCGTCGGGGAAGGCGGAGCGCGGCGGCGCGGCCGGGGCCGGCGGGGCCGGCTCGTCCTGGCCGGCGGACGCGAGCAGGTCCTGGAGCCGGCGGTGGACGTCCTCGAAGACCCGCACGTGCTCGGCGACGGGCAGCCCGCCCAGCCCGCCGAGGGGCGCGACGGCGGCGTCGACGCGCGGGTCGCCGGTCGGGTCGGGCGGCGGCGCCGCCGGGAACTCCGGCTCCGGCTCCGGCGCCCGCTCCGGCGCCTGCGCGGCCTCCGCGGCCTCGTCGGACATCACTTTTACCTCCCAAACGGTCCCGGAGCGCCCGCCACGAGTCGCCTCCGGCTCATTGCGAACGCTACCGTCCCTGAGCGACATCGTTGCCGGACGAGGGGGGAACGGCCTGACCATGGCGAACGAGGACGACTGCCGGGCGGCGCTGGAGCGCATCGCGGCGCGGCTGGCGGAGGTGGACGGCGACCGGCTCGCCGAGCACGTCGTGGAGCGGACGATCAGCTGCCGCATCACCGACCTCGGGCTGGCCTACCGCACCCGGCTCCACGCGGGCGGCCTCGACCCGTTCGAGGCCGACGGCGACCCGGGGTCGGCGCAGGTGCGCCTCACCGTGGGCAGCGACGACCTCGTCGCCATGGCCGGCGACGAGCTGCATCCGGCGAAGGCGTGGGCGGCCGGCCGCGTCAAGATCGAGGCGAGCTTCCTCGATCTGCTGCGGCTGCGGCGGCTGCTCTAGGCGGCCCGGAGCCCGCTCTACAGCCGGAGGGACTCCAGGGCCCCGGTGAGGGCCTCGGGGGGCGGCGGCGCGTCGGTCTCCCAGGCGGCGGACGCGAGGGCGCGCAGGCCGTCCCAGGGGTCGCCGGAGCCGGTCACGGTGAAGGCGTCGCCGTCGCGGCGGGCTGTCCAGTCCCGGCAGCGGTGCGCCCCGTCCGCCCGGACGGGCTCCGCGTGCGGGACGAGCAGCCCCGTCAGGTCGGCGGCCAGGAGGCTCGGGCGCCGGTGCGGCGGCGCGGTGAGGGCCTGCAGCGGGCCGGTGACGCCGGTGAAGACCAGGAGGCTGTCGGCACCGCCGTTCCACGCGCCCTCGATGTCGGTGTCGAGGCGGTCGCCGACCACGAGCGGGCGCCGCGCGCCGGTGCGCAGGATCGACTCCTGGTGCAGCGGCCGCTCGGGCTTGCCGGACACGATGGGCTCGACGCCGGTCGCCGCCGTGATCACGCGGAGCAGGGCGCCGTTGCCGGGCTGCGGGGGGCCGTCGCCGCCGGGGATGGTCAGGTCGCCGTTGGAGCCGACGAACAGGGCGCCCGCGCTGACGGCCCGCGCCCCCTCGGCCAGCGTCCGGTAGGAGAGTTCCGGGTCGTAGCCCTGCACGACGGCGGCCGGGCGCCCCGCCGCGGTCGACACCGGCCGCAGCCCCCGCGCGTACAGGGCGTGGCGCAGGCCCATGCCGCCGACCACGAGCACCTCCGAC
Organism: Actinomadura sp. NAK00032; assembly: GCF_013364275.1. Taxonomy (NCBI): domain Bacteria; kingdom Bacillati; phylum Actinomycetota; class Actinomycetes; order Streptosporangiales; family Thermomonosporaceae; genus Actinomadura; species Actinomadura sp. NAK00032. Next base: position 5,113,869 of record NZ_CP054932.1, read on the forward strand.
CCGGCGGGCAGCCGCTCGGCGAGCAGCCGCGCCGCGGCCTGCGCGGAGGTCACCACGTCGGCGGGCTCGGCCGGGACGCCCACCTCCGTCAGCAGCGCCGCGACGGCCGACGGGGTCCGGGACGCGTTGTTGGTCACGAACGCCAGCCGCTGCCCGGCCGCGCGCGCCTTGGCGAGCGACTCCGCCGCCGCCGGGACGGGCCTGCGGCCGATGTAGACCACCCCGTCGAGGTCGAGCAGGGCGACGTCGTACGCCTCGCTCAGGGGACGGTCGCTGCCTTTCATCGCGCTCCTCATGCGTGCGATCGTACGGGGGTTGTTACCAACGGGTAAGGGGCGGCTCAGCGCCGGGCGTCGAGGGTGGCCCTGGCCTGCCGCAGCGCCCTGGCGTAGTCGGCGTTGTCGGGGCGCATCGCGGCGGCGAGCGCCAGCTGCTCGACGGCGCCCGTGAAGTCGCCGAGCCGGCTGAGCGCCAGCCCGAGCCCGAACCGCGCGTAGTCCTCGGCGGGCTCCTCCTCGACGATCCCGCGGAAGCTCTCGGCGGCCGCGCCGAACTGGCGGGCGCCGAACTGGGCGCGGCCGAGCGCCTCCCGGATGCTGTGCGACCCGGGCTCGGCCTCCGCCGCCCTGGCCAGCAGCTGCAGCGCGGCGGCGGCGCTGCCCGAGCGCAGCAGCTCCAGGCCCCGTGTATACCACTCGTAGACCCCGCCGCCCGGCGAGGCCGCGTGCCCGCCCGGGTCGGCACCCGGTTCCTCGCCCCGGCCCGCGTCCGGGTGCCCGCTCGGGGAATCCTCCGGCCGCCCAGGCCCTTGACCACTCATATGGACCTCCCCTCGGATCAGTACGACCGTACCCGCAGGGACGCCGCGCGCCCTCCGCTGCATACCATGCCCAGCGTGGACGACGACCTCTCCTCCGGCCTCGCGTCCTCCGGCCTGGCGCCGGAGGAGTTCAGCGCCCGGATCTTCGGGACGGCGGGGCCGCGCACGGGCGCCGGCCTGGAGCTGGCCCCGTTCCGCGGCGTCCGCTTCGTCCCCGCGGTGGCGGGCGACCCGGCGGCGGTGACCATGCCGCCCTACGACCTGATCGACGAGGCGGCGGCGCTGCGGCTGCTGGCGGGCGGCGGGCACAACATCGTCCGGCTCAACCTGCCGCGCGCCGCCGGGGAGAGCTACGCGGCGGCGGGCGACCGGCTCCGCCGCTGGCTGGCCGACGGCGCGCTCGCCGCCGACCCCGACCCGGCCCTGTACGTCTACGAGGCGGCCCGCGAGGGCACCGTCCTGCAGCGCGGCCTCATCGGCGCGCTGGGCCTGCGCGCCGAGGCCGACGGCGTCGTGCTGCCGCACGAGAACGTCTTCCCCGGCCCGGTCCGCGACCGGCTCGCGCTGATGACGGCCGCGAACGCCAACCTGGAGCCGATCTTCCTGGTGTACGAGGGCGGCGGCGACGCCGCCCGGATCGTCGACGACGCCGCCGCGGCCGCCCCGCTGCTGGAGTTCGACGCCGACGACGGCCTGACGCACCGGCTGTGGCGCATCACCGACCCCGGCGCGCACGCGCGCGTGGCCGCCGACCTCCGCGACAAGCAGGCCCTCATCGCCGACGGCCACCACCGCTACGCCACCTACCGCGCGCTGCAGGCCCGCCGCCACGCCGCCGGTGACGGCCCGGGGCCCTGGGACGCGGGCCTGGCACTGCTGGTCGACTCGACGCGCTACCCGCCGCACCTGGGCGCGATCCACCGCGTCCTGCCCGGCCTCCGCCCGGACGAGGCGGCCGAGAAGGCCCGCAAGGTGTTCCGCGTGACCGCCTTCTCGGACGAGCAGACCGCCGTGGAGGCCCTCGCCGACGCGGACGGCCCCGCGTTCCTCCTCGGCGGAGGCGACACCCTCCACCTGCTCACCGACCCCGACGAGGACGTCCTCGCCCGCTGCATGCCGTCCGAGCACTCACCGCGCTGGCGCGGGCTCGGCACCGCCGTCCTGGACCACGTCCTGATCGGCGGCGTGTGGGACGTCCCGGAGAACGAGGACGCCATCGAGGTCGTGCACGACGACCCGTCCGCCGCCATCGCCCGCGCCCGGCACTCGGGCGGGACGGCGGTCGTCCTGAACCCGCTCAAGGTCGAGGACGTCCTCGCCGTGGCGGGCGGCGGGGAGCGCGTCCCGCGCAAGTCGACGTCGTTCGGGCCGAAGCCCCGCACCGGTCTCGTCCTGCGGCTCCTCGACCCGGACGCCCCCGAGAGGCCATGATCGGGGAATGGACACCGCGACCACGATCACGCCGCTCGGCGGGGACGTCTACGAGATCGACACCCGGATGGCCGGCTACAGCGGCATCACCGCCGGATACCTGATCCTGTCCGACCGGCCATGCCTGGTGGAGCCCGGCACGTCCGGCTCGGCGCCCGTGGTGCAGGCGGCGCTGCGGCAGCTGGGCGTGGGGCCGGACGACCTGGCGTCCGTGGTCGTGACCCACATCCACCTCGACCACGCGGGCGGCGTCGGCGACATCGCGGAGATGTACCCGCGGGCGGAGGTCGTCGTCCACGAGAAGGGCGCGCGGCACCTGGCCGACCCGGCGCGGCTCATGCGCAGCGCCCGCATGGTGTACGGGGACAGCCTCGACACCCTGTTCGGCGAGCTGAAGCCCACGGACGCCGCCCGGATCAGGTCCGTCGAGGACACCGGCAGCATCGACCTCGGCGGCGGGCGCCGGCTGGAGTCGCACTACTCCCCCGGCCACGCCAAGCACCACGTCGGGCTGATGGACTCCCGGACCGGCGACCTGTACGTGGGCGACGCCGCCGGCATCTACATCCCGGAGACCGCGGACGTGAAGCCCGCGACGCCGCCGCCGGACTTCGACCTCGACACCGCGCTCGCGTCCCTCGGCAAGTTCCGGTCACTGGGCCCGCAGCGGCTCCTGTTCGCGCACTACGGGCCCGTCACCGAGGTGGACGGCACGCTGGAGCGGTCGGCGGAGGAACTGCGCGTCTGGGTGGACGCCGTCCAGGACGCCAAGGACCAGGACCTCGACCTCGACCACGCCGTCGCCATGGTCGTCGACCGGACCAGGCACCGCTACGCCATCATGAGCGACGACACCGACCCCGACCTGATCGCCAAGTACGAGGTCCTGAACAGCGCGGAGAGCAACGTCACCGGCATCCTGCACGCCCTGAACAGGCACGCCTGAGCGCTCAGCGGCGGAAGGGGCCCGTCACCTCGAACGTGCAGCCGTCCGTCCCGGCGATGAAGCCGCTCTTGCCGCGCTGGGACGAGAAGTACAGCCGCGACCCGTCCGGGCTGAACGCGCACCCGGTGATCTCCGACTCGTCATGGCCGAGGACGCGCAGGAACGGGGTCACGATCCCGTCCCTGGTGATGAGGTTGATCTCCATGTTGTCGCCGTCCTCGGCGACGTACAGCTCACCGGACGCGGTCGCGGTCACGGCGTCGACGCCGTGCAGGGGCGCCTCCCCGGTGGTGACCAGGTCGTCGTCGTAGGCGATGTCCAGACGCTCGCCGGCGGCGTCGTAGGCCCACACCCGGTTGTCGCCCTTGGTGGTGAAGTAGCAGACACCGCGGGTGTAGTAGCACCCTTCGCCGCCGTCGAAGCGCATGGCGTCCGCCACCTGCTCGCGGGTCGGCGTGAACCACAGCTGCGGGCTCGGCACCTTCGCCCACCGGACGGGGCCCGTCCCGGAGCCGACCAGGACTTCGAGCGTCCCCGACGACAGGTCGCCCCACGTGTTCGGACGGAACCGGTAGAAGCAGCCGTCCCCCTGGTCCTCGGTCAGGTAGACGACCTCGCGCTCGGGGTCGGACGCGGCGGCCTCGTGCTTGAACCTGCCCATCGCGGGACGCGCCACCGCCGACTTCTGCCCGCGCGGATCCGTCTCGTACACCAGGCCGAAGTCGTGCTCCTCGCAGGACAGCCACGTGTTCCACGGCGTCGCGCCGCCGGAGCAGTTCAGCGTGGTGCCGTTCAGGATCCGGTACGCCGACGTCACCTTCCCGGACGCGTCGAACCGGACGGCGGACACGCCGCCGACGACCGGGACCTCCGAGTTGCTGACGTAGATCCAGCCGTCGCCGTCGGCGAAGCACGCGCCGCCGTCGGGCGCCGGATGCCAGGTGTGGCGCGTCCCCTCGACGCGCTGCATCGACCGCGCCACGACCCGGCTCGTGAAGCCGTCCGGCAACTGCACCCCGTTGCCGTCCGCGGCCCGCAGCGGCCCGTACGGGCTCGGGCCGGGCTGTGCGGGCCCCGCGGCGAAGGCCCGCTGCCACAGGGCGCCGGAGAACGCGGTCGTGCCGCCGGCGACGGCGGAGGCGCGCAGGAACGTACGTCGGTTCAGGGACATGACTCTCCTCAAGGAGTCCATCTCCGCCGGACGTGTCCGGCGGCCCCCCGAACGGCGCGGTCCCGTGAATATCCGGGAAACCTACCCGCCAGTCAAGTACCGGTGGTCACGCCCCTGCCGGCGGCTCCTCCTCGGGCCCGCCGGGCGCCTCGGGCCCGTCCCCGGCCTTCGTCTCGGGCTCCAGGAACAGCGCCGGAGCCTGCGGGGCGTCCCCTTCCGGCGCCTCCAGCACCTCGGGCTCGGGCGGCTGGAACGCGATGTCGGTCGCCGCCGCCGGCTCGGCCTCCGCGGCGGAGTCGCCGGCGTCCGCCGCCTCTTCGACGTCGTCGGCCGCTTCACCGTCCTCGGTCTCTTCGGTCTCCTCGGTCTCGGTCTCCTCGGTCTCCTCGGTCTCCTCGGTGTCGAGGATGTGGAGCCCTTCGATCTCGGCGTAGCGCTCGGCGGCGTCGGTCTCCCCGTCCCGGTCAGCGGCGGCGGCCCGCGCGAACCAGTCGGCGGCCTCCTCCGCGCGCCCCGCCTCCACGAGCGCGTCCGCGTAGGCGTAGAACAGCCGCATCGACCACGGCCGGAGCCGCCGGTCGCGCAGCTCCGGGATCTGCAGGGTGACGACGGCGGCGTCGTACTGCCCCATGTCGCGGCGGACGCCCGACTCCACGATGCGCAGCTCGATGCGCCCCGGCTGGTCGAGCTTCCCGGCCTCCGGCGACTTGATCAGGTCGAGGGCCCGCTCGGGCCGGCCGAGGCCCCGCTCGCAGTCGACCATCACCGGCAGGTAGGAGTCGTCCCCGGCGCCGAGCCGGCGGGCGGCGCGCAGCTCGGCGAGCGCCTCCGCCCACTCGCCCGCGTGGTAGGCGGCGATCCCGGCCGCCTCGCGGACGATCCCGACCCTGGACGCGAGCCGCCGGGCCGCCTTCGCGTGCTTGTAGGACTGCTCCGGCTCGTCCTCGGCCAGCCGTCCCGCCATCACCAGGTGGCGGGCGACCTTGGCCGCCAGGTCCTTCGGAAGCGTGCGCAGCTCGACGCGCGCCTCGGCGTCCAGCTCCTCGCCGGTGACGTCGTCCGGCAGCAGCGGATCGTCGTGCGCGGGTGCTGGACGCTCGCGCTCCTCCACCCGTGGCCGCCGGTCCTGCCGGTCGCGCGGCGGCCCGTACGACCGCCCACCGTCCTGCGAACGCTTCGGGCCGCGCCCCTTGAACGGCGGCCTGCCCTTGTCGCGGTCGCCGGGACGCCCTTCGCGCTTGCCCTCGAACCGGCGCCCCGCCGGACGGCGCTCCTCGCGCCCCGGCCGGTCGTCGCGGTCCTTGAACCGGCGCTCGGGAGGACGCCCTTCGAACCGGCGCTCGCCCTGCCCACCGGCAGGACGCCCTTCACGCCGGGGCCCGCCGCCCTGCCCCTGGCCCTGGCCCTGGCGGGGCCCACGAGATCCACCGAAGCGGCCTTCCTTGCGCTCACCGGGCCTACCCTGCCCACCATCACGCGGGCCGCTGAACCGCCGCTCACCGGGCTTACCCTGCCCGCCATCACGCGGGCCACTGAACCGCCGCTCGCCAGGCTTGCCCTGACCGCTGCGCGGCCGCTCGAAGCGGCCCTCCGAACGGTCGCCGCGGGGCCCCCCGGAGCGCCCCTCACGGCGGTCGTCGGGACGTCCCTCGCGGGATTCCGGGCGCCGGTCATCGGAACGCTTGAACGGACGGCCGGGCTTGCGGTCATCACGCTGACCGCGTGAGTCCCGGTCCTTCCACCCGCCGCCCGGGGGACGGCCGCGTCCGCCCTGCGGACCGCCGGCGCGAGGCGCCGCACCGCGCGGGCCGCCGCCCTTGCGGTTCCCGGGCCCGCCCTGGCCGCCGCGGGGGCCGCCCCCGCGACGGGGCGGGGTGCCCCGCCGCCCGTTGTCGCCCCGCCGTTCGCGGCTGTCGTCGCCGCGGCCGTCCTCTTCCGCGCTCATCACGTCCGTCACTGTTCTTGAGTGTTCGTGGATACTTGCAGCCTACTTTGGCCGGAGCCCCACATGCGTCGAGGGCCGCCCCGTAAATCAGGGCGACCCTCGACCAATTCATGTCCGGCGGCGTCCTACTCTCCCACACAGTCTCCCATGCAGTACCATCGGCGCTGAAGGGCTTAACTTCCGGGTTCGGGATGGGACCGGGTGTTTCCCCTTCGCCAAAACCACCGAACGTCTCAACGCACCACCCGCACACGGGTGAGCAAATCAACGTCCAAGCCGGCAGGCTCGGAATACTTCAATTATGTGCTGCGGTTCCAGGTTGTTTCCTGAGAACCACACAGGGACGCGAACAAAATCTCGTAGCAGCGACTCGCTTTGAACGTTCAGTGTGTTCAAGCCACTCGGCCTATTAGTACCGGTCGACTCCACACGTTACCGCGCTTCCATCTCCGGCCTATCAACCCGGTCGTCTACCGGGGGCCTTACACCCACAAAGGAGTGGGAGAACTCATCTCGAGGAAGGCTTCCCGCTTAGATGCTTTCAGCGGTTATCCCGACCGAACGTAGCCAACCAGCCGTGCCCCTGGCGGGACAACTGGCACACCAGAGGTCCGTCCGTCCCGGTCCTCTCGTACTAGGGACAGACCCTCACAATTCTCCTACGCGCGCAGCGGATAGGGACCGAACTGTCTCGCGACGTTCTAAACCCAGCTCGCGTGCCGCTTTAATGGGCGAACAGCCCAACCCTTGGGACCTACTCCAGCCCCAGGATGCGACGAGCCGACATCGAGGTGCCAAACCATCCCGTCGATATGGACTCTTGGGGAAGATCAGCCTGTTATCCCCGGGGTACCTTTTAGCCGTTGAGCGACACCACTTCCACACGTAGGTGCCGGATCACTAGGCCCTGCTTTCGCACCTGCTCGACACGTCCGTCTCACAGTCAAGCTCCCTTGTGCCCTTACACTCGCCACCTGATTGCCAACCAGGCTGAGGGAACCTTTGGGCGCCTCCGTTACACTTTAGGAGGCAACCGCCCCAGTTAAACTACCCACCAGGCACTGTCCCCCACCCGGATATACGGGTGCGGGTTAGACGCTCAAAACGACCAGAGTGGTATTTCACCAACGACTCCACCGACACTGGCGTGCCGGCTTCACAGTCTCCCACCTATCCTACACAAGACGCTCCAAGCGCCAATGCCAAGCTATAGTGAAGGTCCCGGGGTCTTTCCGTCCTGCTGCGCGAAACGAGCATCTTTACTCGTACTGCAATTTCGCCGGGCCTGTGGTTGAGACAGCGGGGAAGTCGTTACGCCATTCGTGCAGGTCGGAACTTACCCGACAAGGAATTTCGCTACCTTAGGATGGTTATAGTTACCACCGCCGTTTACCGGCGCTTAGATTCTCAGCTTCGACCCCCGAAGAGATCTAACCGGTCCTCTTAACGTTCCGGCACCGGGCAGGCGTCAGTCCGTATACAGCGTCTTACGACTTCGCACGGACCTGTGTTTTTAGTAAACAGTCGCTTCCCCCTGGCCTCTGCGACCCCACCCAGCTCCGGAAGCACGTTCCTTCACCGGACGAGGCCCCCCTTCTCCCAAAGTTACGGGGGCAATTTGCCGAGTTCCTTAACCACAGTTCACCCGATCGCCTTGGTATTCTCTACCTGACCACCTGAGTCGGTTTAGGGTACGGGCCGCCAGTACACTCGCTAGAGGCTTTTCTCGACAGCATGGGATCACTCACTTCACCTAAAACGGCTCGGCATCACATCTCACCCTCATGCACCACGGATTTGCCTATGGCGCGGGCTACATGCTTACCCCGGGACAACCATCGCCCGGGCTGAGCTACCCTCCTGCGTCACCCCATCACTCACCTACTACCCCCTCGGGTCGACCGCTAGGCCCGGAAGAAGCCCGAAGGCCCCAACCAGGATTCGGGGTCTTAGCATCAGAGGGTTCAGCGTTGGCGCATACCAGCGGGTACGGGAATATCAACCCGTTGTCCATCGACTACGCCTGTCGGCCTCGCCTTAGGTCCCGACTTACCCTGGGCGGATTAGCCTGCCCCAGGAACCCTTGGTCATCCGGCGCACACGTTTCTCACGTGTGACTCGCTACTCATGCCTGCATTCTCACTCCCGCAGCCTCCACCACTCGATCACTCGGCGGCTTCACCGGCTACAGGACGCTCCCCTACCCATCAACACAAACGTGTCAATGCCACGGCTTCGGCGGTGTGCTTGAGCCCCGCTACATTGTCGGCGCGGAATCACTTGACCAGTGAGCTATTACGCACTCTTTCAAGGATGGCTGCTTCTAAGCCAACCTCCTGGTTGTCACAGCAACTCCACATCCTTTCCCACTTAGCACACGCTTAGGGGCCTTAGCCGATGATCTGGGCTGTTTCCCTCTCGACTACGAAGCTTATCCCCCGCAGTCTCACTGCCACGCTCTCACTTACCGGCATTCGGAGTTTGGCTGACGTCAGTAACCTTGTAGGGCCCATCAGCCATCCAGTAGCTCTACCTCCGGCAAGAAACACGCGACGCTGCACCTAAATGCATTTCGGGGAGAACCAGCTATCACGGAGTTTGATTGGCCTTTCACCCCTAACCACAGGTCATCCCCCAGGTTTTCAACCCTGGTGGGTTCGGGCCTCCACACCGTCTTACCGGCGCTTCACCCTGCCCATGGCTAGATCACCCCGCTTCGGGTCTACAGCATGCGACTCAAACGCCCTATTCAGACTCGCTTTCGCTACGGCTACCCGCCACCGGTTAACCTCGCCACACACCATAACTCGCAGGCTCATTCTTCAAAAGGCACGCCATCACGAACAGGAGCAAGCTCCTGAGGACGCTCTGACGGCTTGTAGGCACACGGTTTCAGGTACTATTTCACGACCCCTCACCGGGGCACTTTTCACCTTTCCCTCACGGTACTGGTCCGCTATCGGTCATCAGGAAGTATTCAGCCTTACCACGTGGTCGTGGCAGATTCACACGGGATTTCACGGGCCCCGTGCTACTCGGGAACACACCCAAGAGACACCGCAGTTTCGTCTACCGGACTCTCACCGTCTACGGTCGGCCTTCCCATGCCGTTCGACTACCACGATATTTTGTAACTCTTCGACCCAGCGGCAGCTAGATCAGGATGGTCCCACAACCCCGCACACGCAACACCTGCCGGCTATCACACGCGCACGGTTTAGGCTAATCCGCTTTCGCTCACCACTACTCACGGAATCACTATTGTTTTCTCTTCCTGCGGGTACTGAGATGTTTCACTTCCCCGCGTTCCCACCAACCTGCCTATACATTCAGCAGGCGGCGACACCCCATGACGGGTGCCAGGTTTCCCCATTCGGAAATCCCCGGATCAAAGTCTGGTTGCCGACTCCCCGAGGCATATCGCAGGCTCCCACGTCCTTCATCGGCTCCTGATGCCAAGGCATCCACCGTATGCCCTTAAAAACTTGAACACACAAAACGATCAAAACAAATCGCAGATGAGAACCCTCAACCCCACCCGAAAGCAGGATCTCGAACTCTCACCAGAGATGCTCGCGTCCACTGTGCAGTTCTCAAAAAACAACCGGGCCCACCAGCGCCGCCACGCTCATTGCGAGCGAAGCGGCGTCTGGTCCCGCAGTCCGAGGTCACCGGGCAGAGCCCGTTTCCTCAGGACCCAACAGCGTGTCCAACCTGCCGACCGCCCGGGACTCACCGTTCCCACTCCCCGAGATGGTCTCCCATCCCAGGGCGGTACTAGCTGAGCCGCACGGCCAGCAGACTGAGTAGCCAGTGCTCCACATCTATGAGCAGCCACCTGACAGACACTCGCTGTCAACAGTGGCCACCGACCTGAGCCTTCCCCGAGAGGAAGCAGCCCCGGCCAGTTGTGTGCTCCTTAGAAAGGAGGTGATCCAGCCGCACCTTCCGGTACGGCTACCTTGTTACGACTTCGTCCCAATCGCCGGCCCCACCTTCGACCGCTCCCCCCATTGCTGGTTGGGCCACGGGCTTCGGGTGTTGCCGACTTTCGTGACGTGACGGGCGGTGTGTACAAGGCCCGGGAACGTATTCACCGCAGCGTTGCTGATCTGCGATTACTAGCGACTCCGACTTCACGAAGTCGAGTTGCAGACTTCGATCCGAACTGAGACCGGCTTTAAGGGATTCGCTCCACCTCACGGTATCGCAGCCCTCTGTACCGGCCATTGTAGCATGTTTGCAGCCCAAGACATAAGGGGCATGATGACTTGACGTCATCCCCACCTTCCTCCGAGTTGACCCCGGCGGTCTCCCATGAGTCCCCACCACTACGTGCTGGCAACATGGAACGAGGGTTGCGCTCGTTGCGGGACTTAACCCAACATCTCACGACACGAGCTGACGACAGCCATGCACCACCTGTCACCGGCCCAAAAAGGACCCCGCATCTCTGCGGGATTTCCGGCGATGTCAAGCCTTGGTAAGGTTCTTCGCGTTGCGTCGAATTAAGCAACATGCTCCGCCGCTTGTGCGGGCCCCCGTCAATTCCTTTGAGTTTTAGCCTTGCGGCCGTACTCCCCAGGCGGGGCGCTTAATGCGTTAGCTACGGCGCGGAATCCGTGGAAGAACCCCACACCTAGCGCCCAACGTTTACGGCGTGGACTACCAGGGTATCTAATCCTGTTCGCTCCCCACGCTTTCGCTCCTCAGCGTCAGTACAGGCCCAGAGAACCGCCTTCGCCACCGGTGTTCCTCCCGATATCTGCGCATTTCACCGCTACACCGGGAATTCCATTCTCCCCTACCTGCCTCTAGTCTGCCCGTATCCACCGCAGACCCACGGTTAAGCCGTGGGCTTTCACGACAGACGCGACAAACCGCCTACGAGCTCTTTACGCCCAATAATTCCGGACAACGCTTGCGCCCTACGTATTACCGCGGCTGCTGGCACGTAGTTAGCCGGCGCTTCTTCTGCAGGTACCGTCACGTTAGCTTCGTCCCTGCTGAAAGAGGTTTACAACCCGAAGGCCGTCATCCCCCACGCGGCGTCGCTGCGTCAGGCTTCCGCCCATTGCGCAATATTCCCCACTGCTGCCTCCCGTAGGAGTCTGGGCCGTGTCTCAGTCCCAGTGTGACCGGTCGCCCTCTCAGGCCGGTTACCCGTCGTCGCCTTGGTAGGCCATCACCCCACCAACAAGCTGATAGGCCGCGAGCCCATCCCCAACCGAAAAACTTTCCACCGACACTCCATGCGAAGGCCGGTCATATCCGGTATTAGACCCAGTTTCCCGGGCTTATCCCAGAGTCAGGGGCAGGTTGCTCACGTGTTACTCACCCGTTCGCCGCTCGAGTACCCCCGAAGGGGCCTTTCCGCTCGACTTGCATGTGTTAAGCACGCCGCCAGCGTTCGTCCTGAGCCAGGATCAAACTCTCCATTAAGGTCCAAACGACCAACCAGGGGGCGAACCCCAGCCGGCCAAACCTCGAAGAAAATCCCAGCAAAAGCACAACTCCGAAGAGTTGCGCATTGCCTCAAAGAAATCCCCACCATCAACCCGGAAGGGCTGACGGCCACGGGGCGACCCGGACTCCCAGAAGAGAGCACCGAGCCGATAAAGGCACTGGCTTTTAACACGCTGTTGAGTTCTCAAGAAACGGACACCCACCGTGCTGGTCCCGCTTTCGCGTTTCCCGCCCCGGGGCGACTCGTCTTACTTTATCAGTTCCGGCCGGTCTGTCAATTTCGGCTTTCTCTGATAACGCCCTTCCGATTCCGCTTCCGCAGCGCCTTCCGGGCGGTGGAGCTATTTCATCAGATCCGGCCCGTTTGTCAAAACGAAGCCTTTTCTGACGCCCACCACGGCGCGGCCGACACGGCAGGACCGCGTCGACTGGTTCGGTGGTGGTTTCCCCGTCGTCCGGCCGACCGCCATGCGGGCGTCCTGCATCCGTGAGGGGGACGAGCGGTTAACTTACGTCGTCGCCGCGGCCACGTCAAATCGACGGGCCGGCCACGCGTGGGAATGTCTCACCGCCCCTCTACGCTCTCACGGTCTGAACGGAGGCTTGATCATGAGTGAGAACGGACGCGCCCTGGTTCTCGGGGGCGGTGGTGTCGCGGGGATCGCCTGGCTGACGGGGGTGCTCGCGGGGCTCGCGGGCGAGGGGGCCGACGTCACCGGCGCCGACCTGCTGCTCGGCACGTCGGCTGGCTCCGCGGTCGCCGCGCAGGTCGGCAGCGGGTTGCCCATCGGGGAGCTGCTCGCCCGCCAGGCCGATCCGGCACTGCAGAACCGGGAGCTGGTCCCGTCCGGGGGCGTGACGGTCGCCGAGTTCGGGGAGATCTGGGCACGGCTCGCCCAGGAGGACGACGACCCCGCGGCGATCCGCCGCGGGCTGGGGGCGCGGGCGCTCGCCACCGACACCGTCGACGAGGCGGCGCGGCGGGAGGTGATCGAGGCGCGCCTGCCGGTGCACGAGTGGCCGTCCAGGGAGTTGCGGGTCACGGCGGTGAACGCGCTGACGGGCGACCTCCGCGTGTTCGACCGCGGCTCGGGCGTCTCGCTGGTGGACGCGGTCGCGGCCAGCTGCGCCGTCCCGATGGTCTGGCCGCCGGTGACCATCGGCGGCATCCGCTACGTGGACGGCGGGGTGCGTTCGGTGAACAACCTCGACCTCGCGGCAGGGTACGGCCGGGTCCTGCTGATCTCGCCGATGGACGACCCGGGGCTGCCCGCCGACATCGCCACCGTGAAGGGCGCTGGCGGGCGCGTCGAGGTGATCGTCCCGGACGAGGCGGCGCTGGCGGCGTTCGGCGCCGACCCGCTTGACCCGTCCACCCGCACCCCGTCGGCGAACGCCGGCCTCGAACAGGGCAAGGCGGCGGCCGGGAAGATCGCGTCCCTCTGGGCCTGAGCAGGCAGCGTGCCGTCCTCGCACTGGCGATCGCGGGGACGGCACGCCCCTCGCGCTGGACGATCGAAGTTCAGCGCACCCCCGACCGCTCAGGTCTCCGACTGCGCCAACGCACCGTCGTGCGCTGCGCCTCTGGCCAGCGACTCGCCAGCCGGGTCGCCCAGCCGCAGCCGCACACAGGCCTGAAGGCCGCACTCGAAACTACGAGCTGACCCGCTCACCACACCGCACCGGCCTCAGGTGCGCTGGCACCCTGCCCCACTGGGCGCGGCGCCGCAGGGAGGACAGCGACCCACCAGCCGCGCCGCCCGGCCGCACCGGCAGACGAGCCTTTACCCCGCCCTGGAAGACAAGCGCACCCGCTGCCCGCACCATGCTGGCTGCACCGCACCGTCAGAAAACGGCCATCCGTTACTCGCAATACCCGGCCGAGTGGCGCTTTGGAGGAACTGCACGGGCCGCCGGCGCTGTGCGTGGACAGCGTGAACGTCAGCGTCCGCCAGCGGATGTCGATGTCGGGGTGGTGGTCGGCGTCCTCGGCGGCCCAGGCGACCCGCTGCCCGTAACACCCGAATGCTCGGCCCCTGCGCAACGCCGCCGGGCAGGACCCGCCCGAGCGGCGCCCGCGAAGGAGTGCAGGGGCCCACTGTCCGTAACACCCCGAATACTCCACGCCCGCGCAACAACGCCCAGCAGCACGGCGCACCAACCCGGGGGGCGCCCAGGAAGCTATGAGCGGGCCCGCTCCCCCGCCATCCCGGCTACACCGGCACCGCGCTGCGCTGGATGGTTAGAGTTCAGCGGGCCCGGCCGCTCAATCTCCGGCTGCTTCAACGCAGCTCCGTGCTCGGCGCGGGACCGCAGGAGAAGGCAGCGACCTGCTAGCCGTGCCGCCTGGTTGCGGTGGCGGACCAGCCTGAACGCCGCCCTGGATAAGCGAGCAGGCCCCGCGCGGTGACTCGGAGAATGCGGCGACGCCACGCCTTGGACGGCCGCACCAGCCTCGGCGGCGTTCTGGAAGGAGTGCGCGGACCTGCTGTCCGCACCGCCCGGCACCGGTCGCGGCGCGGGGCGAGGCGAGGCCCGACGTCCAGGGCGCGGGCCTGCTGCCGCACCGCCCAGAGCGGGGCAGTTTCGTAGAGGTAGAGACCTCGTGCCCTCAACGTCTGGATTCACGGGCGCGGCAGCCCTAGCGGCGTCCTGGTTGAAGTGCGCAGAGCTGTTCGTACCTGCGCCTGCGCCTGCGCCTTGCGTTGCACGGCGGCGGCGGAGTTGGGGTCGAGCCCGGTGACGAGCAGGCCGGTGACGCCGCTGGTCAGCATCTGGTCGGGGACGGTCTGGAACCGCTGGGGCCGAGCCTTCGGCGCTCGGGATGCCGGCCGCCTTGAAGGCCCGCTCGAGGTAGGGGCGGTCGAAGTTCTCCCACCGCGCGCAGGAGGCCGTGTCGGGCAGGATCACGCCGACCTTGCCCTTCGCCGCGGCGCCGCCGGAGTCGTCGCCGTCGTCCCCGCACGCGGTGAGGCTGAGCGCCGCGGCCGTCGTGAGGGGGCCTGGGGCTTCGGGGTCAGGTGAAGGAGGGTGGGCGCTTTTCGAAGTAGGCGCGGACGGCTTCGACCTGGTTGGGGCTGCCCCGGAGGGCGCCCAGGGCGCGGGACTCTTCGAGGAACTGGCCGGCGAGGTCGTGGTCGGCGGCGCGGTTCAGCAGGCGCTTGGCGCTCTGGACGGCGTCGGGGCTGTTGCCGGCTATCTCGCGGGCCAGGTCGGTCGCGGCGGCGCGGGGGTCGGCGGCGACGCGGGTGGCCAGGCCGAGGCGGGCGGCGTCCTCGCCGGAGACCGTGCGGCCGGTGAAGGTGAGCTCCTTCGCGACGTCCTCCCCCACCAGGCGGATCAGCGCGGCGGTCCCGGTCATGTCGGGGACGAGGCCCCACCGGATCTCCAGGACCGAGAGCTTCGCGTCGGGCGCGACGATGCGGATGTCGGCGCCGAGCGCGATCTGCAGGCCGCCGCCGAGGGCGTGGCCGTGGACGGCGGCGATGACGGGCTGCGGCAGTTCCCGCCAGACGTGGACGGCCTGCTGGCCGAGGTTGGTGATGCGGCCCGGTTCGCGTTCCGTGATGTCGCCGAGCAGCCGCTGCGTGCGCTCGCTCTCCCCGGTGCGGACGCCGTCGCCGGCCATGGCCGCGAAGCCGGAGAAGTCGAGGCCGGCGCAGAAGGCGCGGCCCGCGCCGGACAGGACCACGGCCCGGACGGACGGGTCGGCGGCGAGCGCGTCACCGGTCTCGGCGAGGGCGTCGAACGTGGCCATGTCGAGCGCGTTCAGCTTGTCGGGCCGGTTGAGCCGCACATCGGCGACCCCTTCGTGGACGCTCACGGTGACGCGGTCGGTCATCCCGGGCACTCCTCCGTCGTGGCGGATCGTCTCAGGGGGACGATTCCATGCCGCCCCGGGCCCGGTCGAGGGCGGGTCAGGTGACGGGGACGATGCGGGCGCCGGTGAGGCGGCCGGCGTGGATGTCGAGGAGGCCGAGGGTGCCATGCGGCTGGCGGCGGCGGTCGGTGGGCGAGCCGGGGTTGAAGATGCGGACGCCGTCGCCCGTCTCGTCCAGCGGGATGTGCGAGTGGCCGAAGACGACGAGGTCGGCGCGGGGGAACCAGCGGCGCATGCGGGCGGTGCGGCCGCGGGCCTGGCCGCTGTCGTGGACCATCGCGACCTTGAGGCCGTCGAGGTCGAGTTCGAGGCGTTCGGGGGCGCCCCAGGCGGCGACGTCGGGGCCGTCGTTGTTGCCGAGGACGGCGTGGACGGGCGCGTACCCGGCGAGTTCGTCGAGGACGGCGGCCGTGCACGCGTCGCCGGCGTGCAGAATCACGTCGGCGCCGCGCAGGTGCTCGGCCACGCGCGGCGGGCAGGACTTCCAGCGCCGGGGCGCGTGGGTGTCGGAGATGGCCACCGCTCTCATGCGCCCATTGTTCCGCACGAGGTGCGGGCCCGCGCGGCGGCTTTCGGGTGATTTTGCCACGGCGCGGCCCGGACACCGGTGGGAAACAACTGTAAGCACGATGTCATTACGTCGCGCTGACCAGTGGAGTTAGGCTCTAATTCCTCGCGATTCGTCCAGAAGGATTTCGGCCGTACGCCCCCGGTCGTTCCGACACGGCGACCCAGCACCGCGAGGACCAAGTGAGCGCGGCCGGGCCCCGGGGTGGATGATCACTCCCTTGCACCGGTCCCGGGGTCCGGCCGCCGCTCCGCGCTACGAGGTCAGGTACAGCTTGCGGTCGAAGACGCCGGATCCCGGCGTGCTCTCGCCGCGGGCCGTCCCGGCGCCGCTTCCGGTGCCGTTGGACGGGCAGAGCAGGCTGCTGCCCGACTGCCGCACGAGGGTGATGTCGTCGGACTTGCCCTGCGCGTCGTCCAGGTCCGGGAGCGGGCGGTTCGGGTTGTCGCGGTTGTAGACGTCGAAGCTGAGGCCGGGGGTGCCGGCCGTCTCGAAGCCGTAGTAGCACGTGACGGTGATGCCGAAGACCTTGCCCTCCAGTTTGAAGCGCAGGCCGCCGTTGATGGACAGGACGCCGTCGCGCCCGCCGGCGACGGGGTCGTAGGCGATCTGCCCGCTCTTGTCGGGGAGTTCGGACAGGTCGAGGTCCGAGGCGGGCGAGCTGAGGCCGTTGGAGGTCTGGCAGGCGCCGATCGACGCGGCGGTGAGCTCGCCGGCACCGGTGGACACCACCGTGCCCTGCAGGGTGGCGCCGTCGCAGGAGCCGGTGATCTGCGAGCCCAGGTAGTCGACGGAGAAGGTGAGGGGGCCGACGGTGGCGACCTGCCAGTTGCCGGAGTAGGGCGCTCCGGCGGCGGTCTCCGCGCGGACGGTGGTGGTGGCGGCGGACGCGCCGGCGGCGGTCACGGCCAGGGCGGCGGACGCGGCGGCCAGCGGCACGGCCAGCCTGGTGATGGGAGCTTTCACGGGGGATTTCCTCCTCGGGGAGAGGGTTTCATTTTTTCTACCCGAGTGATCGTGGAAATCAAGGCCCGATCCGAAATAAAATCGCGTTTTATCGAACCCCGCTAAAACTGCGGAAGGCGACGCTAAGGCGAATACGATATAGCCCGCCGAAACAGCCGTATCAGGTCGCGCGGGCGGCGGGGATCCGGGGGCCCGGCGTCACCGGTCCGCGCCGCCGGCCGTCGGCAGCCCGGCGGCGCGCCAGGCCTGGAAGCCGCCGACGATGTCGGTCGCGCGGGTGAGGCCGAGGTCGTGCAGGGACGCGGCGGCGAGGCTGGAGGTGTAGCCCGCCGAGCAGAACACGATGACGCGCAGGTCGTGGCCGGTCGCCACGGGCAGCCGGGCGTCGGACGCCGGGTCGAAGCGCCATTCCAGGACGTTGCGCTCCACGATCAGCGCGCCGGGGATCTCGCCCTCCGCGGCGCGCTGGGCGGCGGGGCGGATGTCGACCAGGACCGCGCCGCCCCCGGCCTCGGCGTGCGCCTCGTCGGGACGGACGCGGTCGAGGCGGGTGCGGGCCGCGGCGAGGATGTCGTCGATCGTCTGTGCCATGGGTCCATCATGGCGGCTTCAGGTGGCGAGCTGCGCCTCGGCGGAGGCGAGGACCTCCTGGATGCGCAGGCCGTGCGCCGCGTCCAGCGGCGGGGCGGCGCCGCCGCGGACCGCCGCGGCGAACTCGGCGACCATGGTGGCGAACGCGTCGTCGCCGAGCTGCGACCAGTCGAGGACGGCGTGCCCCTTGCGCCCGAACACCTCGACGCGGGCGGGCGGCAGTTCCCCCGTCCCCGCCATGGAGACCGACGCCTGGCTGACGGCGCCGCCCTCGTGCTCCAGCGTGAGGCCGAGCCAGCCGAGCGGGTCGCCGTGCGCGCGGACGCCCGCGACGCGGCCGAGGGAGGCGTCCAGCAGGTCGACGATGTGGGGGCCGAGGTCGAGCAGCGCGCCCTTCTCCAGCCGCCACGGGGTGGCGAACGGGCCGCCGCTCAGCACCGAGGAGACGAAGGAGCCGTAGCCGCCGAACGGGTCGAGGTCGCGTACCCGGGCGAGGAAGTCGCGGGCGGCGCGGGAGTAGCGCAGGGTGAAGACCATCTGGGAGACCACGCCCGCCTCGGCGATGGCGCCGGCCACCCGCCGGGCGCCGTCGAGGTCCATGGCGAGGGGCTTCTCCAGCAGGACGGCCTTGCCCGCGCGGGCGGCCCTGGCGGCGAGGTCGGCCTGGACGTCCGGCGGGACGGAGAAGGCGACGGCCTCGCAGGCGTCGAACAGCTCCTCGATCCGCTCGAACGAGGGCGCGCCGTGCCTGCCGGCGAGCTCGGCGGACGCCTCCGGGCGCCGCGCCCACACCCCGGCGAGCCGCGTCGCGGGCCCCGCCGCCAGCGCGGGCGCGTGCACCATCCCCGCCCACGGGCCCGCTCCGACCAGCCCCACCGCCACAGATTCACTCATGGGGCAAACCTAGACGATCTCCCCGGTGGCCGGGTCAGCCGAGCTGGACGCCGAAGAACAGCGCGGCGAGCGCGCCGACCATGCCGAGCGCGCCCCACACGGCGAGCCCGGCCTTGGACTTGGCGCGGGTGTGCAGGAACGCGGCGACCCCGGACAGCAGCACGAACACCAGCTTGACCTCCAGGGTCCGCTGCGCGGCGTCGCCCATGTCGCCCGCGCTGATGTTCCAGCCGCCGGTGAGGACGAGCACGGCGAAGGCGGGCCAGGCGACCATGTTGTAGCGGCGCGCGGCGACCTTGGTGACGCCCTCGTAGCCGCGCAGCGCCGGCACCAGCGCGCCGAGGGTGATCTGGCCGCCGACCCAGATCGTCGCGGCGAGCACATGCAGGAAGATCCGCACGTCGGCGGTGGTGAGGGCGAGCAAGGGGGTCCTCCTGGGGCGGGGTGTCGTCGGTCCTTCTGCGGGACGTTACCGCCCGTGCCGGGGCGTTCCGGCACCACCCCGTTTCTCGGGACCTTGGTCCCTAACGGCGGCGGGCGCCGGCGGCGCACCCTGGTGGCATGGAGCTCGACCACAGCGGCCTGGAGGTCCTCGGCGAGGACGAGTGCCGCGCCCTGCTGGCGGGCGCGACGATCGGGCGGATCGTGTTCACCCATCACGCGCTGCCCGCCGTCCAGCCGGTGAACTTCGCGGCCAGCGGCGGCGACATCGTGTTCCGGACGTCGCGGACGTCGCGGCTGGCCAAGGCCGCCGCCGACACGATCGTCGCGTTCGAGATCGACGAGTTCGACACCGCCGCCGAGACGGGCTGGTCGGTGGTCGCCGTCGGGCCGGCCCGGCACGTCGCCGACCCGGCCGACGCCGCCGCGCTGGCGGCGCTGCCGCTGCGCAGCTGGGCTCCGGGCGAGCGCGACCACTTCATCCGGATCCGGCCGCAGCTGATCACCGGCCGCCGGATCGGGACGGGCGCGGCCACCGCGCCCTGAGCCCCCCGCCGCGCTGTGGCCAACGTCACAGCGCTTATTGTCGCTGCGCCAATAAGGATATGGGGAGTGCGTCCGGTCCCTCCCGGGGCCGGCCGCGCTCTCCTGTCGTCGCCGCCGTCCGCGGCGACACCCCCCACAGGAAGGGATCTGATGCTGTCGTCCGACCATGCCGAGACAGTGCGGGCCACGCTGCCCGCCGTCGGCGCCCACGGTGTGGAGATCACCGGCCGGTTCTACGACTCGATGTTCGAGGCGCACCCCGAGCTGCGGCACGTCTTCAACCAGGGCAATCAGGCCAACGGCGAGCAGCGCCAGGCGCTCGCCGGCTCGGTGGCCGCGTTCGCGGCGCACCTGGTGAGCCCCGAGTCCGCGACGCCGTTCCAGCAGATGCTGCCGCGGATCGCGCACAAGCACGCCTCGCTCGGCATCCGCCCCGAGCAGTACACGATCGTCGGGCGCCACCTGCTGGACGCGGTCGCCGACGTGCTCGGCGACGCGGTGACGCCCGCGGTGCACGCGGCCTGGTCCGAGGTGTACTGGCTCTTCGCGACGCTGCTCATCGCCGAGGAGGCGCGGCTCTACCAGGACGCCGGCTGCGGACCGGCCGCCCCGTACCGGCCGTGGCGGGTCGTGGACCGGCGGGACGAGGCCGAGGACGTGTTCTCGCTCGTCCTGGAGCCCGCCGACGGCGGCGAGGTCCCCGCGCACCGCCCCGGCCAGTACGTGTCCGTCGCCGTGACGCTGCCGGACGGCCTGCGCCAGCCCCGCCAGTACACGCTGTCGCGGGCGGCGGGCGGCACGGCACAGATCACCGTCCGGCGGGTGCGGGGCGAGGACGGGGCGCCGGACGGCGCCGTCTCCGGCTACCTGTTCGAGCACGCCGCGCCCGGCGACGTGCTGGAGATGTCCCGGCCGTTCGGCGACGTCGTGGTGGACGACGGGGAGGACCCGCTCGTGCTGATCAGCGCGGGCATCGGCATCACCCCCGCCGCCGCCGTCCTCGACCACCTGGCGGCGTCGGCCCCGGACCGCCCGGTCCTCGCCGTCCACGCCGACCGGAGCCCGCGCACCCACCCGATGCGCGCGCAGACCGCCGAGGCCGGCCGCCGGATCCCCGGGTTCCGGCAGCTGACCTGGTACGAGGAGCCCGGCGACGCCGAGCTCGGCGAGGACGTCCGGCCCGGCCGGATCGACGTGGCGGCGCTGCCGCTGCCGGACAAGGCCCGGGTGTTCATGTGCGGGCCGCTGCCATTCATGCGGGACGTCCGGCAGGGGCTGCTGGACGCGGGCGTCTCCGACGAGCGCATCCACTACGAGGTGTTCGGCCCCGACCTCTGGATCCGCTGACCCCTCCCCCACATGACCGCGCTCCCACCCCGGCCTGGGGTGGGAGCGTCATCGTTCCGGGCTCGGAAGGGTCGCCTACTGGACGCGTTCCCAGCCGCGCCGCGTCTGGTGCATCCCCAGGTGCTCGTCACGGCTGCGGTAGACGATGTAGGGGCGCGTCACGTAGCCGATCGGAGCGGTGAGCATGTGCACCAGCCGCGTGAACGGCCAGACGCAGAACAGCACGAGCGCGCTCAGCGCGTGCAGCTGGAACAGGATCGGCACGCCCGTCATCAGGTCGGGGTCCGGCTGGAGGTAGAACACCGACCGGAACCACGGGGACACCGACTCGCGGTAGTTGTAGCCGCCGCCGACGACGTTCGCGGCGACCGTCGCGGCCAGCCCGAGGACGATGGTGCCGGCGAGCACCGCGTACATCATCTTGTCGTTGCGGGTCGTGGCGAGGAACACCGGCCCGACCGTCCGGCGCCGGTAGATCAGGATCGCGAGGCCGGCCAGGGTGCAGAACCCGGCGACCGTGCCGAGCACGACCGCGACCACGTGGTACATGTGCTCGGTGATGCCCACGGCCTCGGTCCAGCCGTCCGGGATGACCAGCCCGCCGACGTGGCCGAGCGCGACGACCAGGATGCCGAAGTGGAACAGCGGGCTGCCGATGCGCAGCAGGCGCCGCTCGTAGAGCTGGGACGAGCGGGTCGTCCAGCCGAACTTGTCGTAGCGGTACCGCCAGACGTGCCCGAGGACGAACACCGCGATGGCGACATAGGGCAGGACGACCCACAGCAGGGTGCTCATGAACGTGCTCCAACGGCGGGAACGACGGGATCGGGCAGGAGGACGGGGCCCGCAGCGGCCGCCTCGGCGCCGTAGGGCGCGAGGCCGACCGTCTCCTCCGGCGGGCCCTCGGCGATGAGCTTGGCCACGGCGTCCTCGGTCCGGCCGGTGAGCGGCGGCAGCGTCGCCGACACCGCGTCCAGGACGGGCGCCCACGGCGATCCGGCCTCGGTGAGGGAGAGGCGCAGCAGCTCCAGGCCGGCGCGGTGCTCGACGAGCAGCCGCCGCCCCTCCGCGAGGTCGCCGGTCGCGGCGAACTCCAGCACGACGGCCAGGTGGTCGGGCAGCTCGGCGCCGTCCAGGTCGAGCCCGGCCGCCTGGTACGCCTGCTGGAACCGCAGCAGGGCCATCCCCCGCTTGCGGGTGTCGCCGCAGGCGTAGTACGTCAGGTAGAGGCAGCACCGCTTGCGCTGGTCGAACGTGGTGACGTAGTCGGCGGCGAGCCGCTGGGGCGGCGTCGCGTCGAGATGGTCGAGGACGCGGCCGAGCGGCTCCGCGGCGGCCGCGGGCAGGGCCGCGACGGCGCGGCGCAGCAGCGGCCGCCGCGCGAGCAGCTCCTCGTCGGGGTAGCCGAGCAGCAGCGAGGCCGCCTGCCAGGCGGTGGCCAGCTCGGCGTCGCCGAAGCCGGCGGTCTTCGGGGGCTTGGTCCTCATGGCTTCGGCTCCGTTCCGTCCGCGTCCTGCCCGCGCTCGGGGAACAGCCCGGACGGCATGCCCTTGCCGTCCCAGTTGAGCAGGTTGACGCGCTTGTGCTTGTCGGCCGGGTCGACCGGGTTGTCGGAGGTCTGCCGGTCGCGCAGCATGTGGAAGTTCTCCACCGCGATCGGGTTCGGGCGCCCGGACGCCTCGCCGAACGGCCCCGAGCCGCCGCCGAGCCCGGCGCCGCCCATCCCCGGCCCGCCCTCGTAGTCCAGGCTGCACTCGGTGGCCAGCTCCTCCAGGCTGTGGGCCTGCTCGGCGTGCGCGGTCGGGATGACGTACCGCTCGTCGTACTTGGCGAGCGCCAGGAGCCGGTACATCTCGTACATCGACTCGCCGGTCATCCCGACCCCCTCGGGGATCGCCTCGTCGGCGTCGCGGCCGAGGTTGATGTCGCGCATGTAGGACCGCATCGCCGCCAGGCGGCGCAGCACGCCGTCGACGACCGCGGTGTCCCCGGCGGTGAACAGCTCCGCCAGGTACTCGACGGGGATGCGCAGCGCGTCGATCGCGGCGAACAGGTTGCCCGGGTCCTCGGCGTCGTGCCCGGTGTCGCGGACGACGTCCACGACCGGCGACAGCGGCGGGATGTACCAGACCATCGGCATCGTCCGGTACTCCGGGTGCAGCGGCAGCGCCACCTTGTAGGTGTTGATGAGCGCGTACACCGGGGACCGCTGCGCGGCCTCGATCCAGTCCCACGGGATGCCGTCCCGCTCGGCCGCCGCGATGACCCGGGGGTCGTTCGGGTCGAGGAACACGCCGCGCTGCGCCTCGTACAGGTCCTGGTCGTCGGTGGTGGACGCGGCCTCCAGCACCTTGTCGGCGTCGTAGAGCACCAGGCCGATGTAGCGCAGCCGCCCGACGCACGTCTCCGAGCACACGGTCGGGATGCCGACCTCGATGCGCGGGAAGCAGAACGTGCACTTCTCGGCCTTGCCGGTCCGGTGGTTGAAGTACATCTTCTTGTAGGGGCAGCCGGACACGCACATGCGCCAGCCGCGGCACTTGTCCTGGTCGACGAGGACGATGCCGTCCTCGGTGCGCTTGTAGATCGCGCCGGACGGGCAGGACGCCGCGCAGGACGGGTTGAGGCAGTGCTCGCAGATCCGCGGCAGGTAGAACATGAAGGTCTTGTCGAACTCCATCTTCACCTTGTCGGAGATCTTCTTGAGCAGGACGTCCTTGTCGCCGTGCTCGACGGAGCCGCCGAGGTCGTCGTCCCAGTTCGCCGACCAGGTGACCTTCATGTCCTTGCCGGACAGCAGCGACTTCGGCCGGGCGACCGGCGTGTGCTCCTGCAGCGGCGCGTTCGTGAGGGTCTCGTAGTCGTAGGTCCAGGGCTCGTAGTAGTCGTCGATCCCCGGCAGCTTGGGGTTGGAGAAGATCGTCAGCAGCTTGCGCCACCGGCCGCCGCCCTTGAGCGCGAGCCGGCCGCGCCGGTTCAGCGTCCAGCCGCCGCGCCACTTCTCCTGGTCCTCGTAGCGGCGGGGGTAGCCCTGGCCGGGGCGGGTCTCGACGTTGTTGAACCAGACGTACTCGACGCCGCTGCGGTTCGTCCACGCCTGCTTGCAGGTGACCGAGCAGGTATGGCATCCGATGCACTTGTCGAGGTTCATGACCATCGACATCTGGGCCATGACGCGCATCAGTACTGCACCTCCTGGGAGCGGCGGCGGATGACGGTGATCTCGTCGCGCTGGTTGCCGGTCGGCCCGAGGTAGTTGAACGCGAACGACAGCTGCGCGTACCCGCCGACGAGATGGCTCGGCTTGATCAGCAGCCGGGTCAGGGAGTTGTGGATGCCGCCGCGGCGGCCGGACGTCTCCGCGCGCGGGACGTCGATCAGCTTGTCCTGCGCGTGGTGCATGTACACGGTGCCCTCGGGCATCCGGTGCGTGACGATCGCGCGGGCGACGACGACGCCGTTGCGGTTGACCGCCTCGATCCAGTCGTTGTCGCGGACGCCGATCTTGGCGGCGTCGATCCCGCTCATCCAGATCACCGGGCCGCCGCGCGACAGCGACAGCATGAACAGGTTGTCCTGGTACTCGGAGTGGATCGACCACTTGTTGTGCGGGGTGAGGTACCGGACGGTCAGGCCCAGCTCCCCCGTCTCTCCCAGCTCGGGCTCGCCGAACAGGGCGGACATGTTGAGCGGCGGCCGGAACACCGGCAGCTGCTCCCCCATCTCGGCCATCCAGTCGTGGTCGAGGTAGAAGTGCTGCCGCCCGGTGAGGGTGTGCCAGGGCTTGAGCCGCTCGACGTTGATGGTGAACGGCGAGTACCGGCGCCCGCCGCTCTCCGACCCCGACCACTCCGGGGAGGTGATGACCGGGACGGGGCGGGCCTGGGTGTCGGCGAACGTGATCTGCTTGCCCTCGTGCTCGGCGGCGAGGTCGGCGAGCCGGGTCCCGGTGCGGCGCTCCACGGTCTTGAAGCCCTGGGTGGCCAGGTGCCCGTTCGTGGTGCCGGAGAAGGCGAGGATCATCTCGCAGGCGTGCACGTCCTGCTTCAGGGACGGCCGCCCGTCGGCCGGGCCGCCGCGCACGACGCCGTTCTTGTGCTTCAGGTACTCGACCTCGCGCCCGACGTCGAACGTGACGCCCTTGGTGGTGGCGCCGAGCCGTTCGGCGAGCGGGCCGAGCGCGGTCATCTTCGCCGCGACGGCCGGGTAGTCGCGCTCGACCGTGACGAGCTTCGGCATCGTCACGCCGGGGACCGGCTCGCACTCGCCCTTGGCCCAGTCGAGGACGCGGCCGTGCGGCGTCGCCATCTCGTCGGGGGTGTCGTGCAGCAGCGGCACGGCGACGACGTCCTTGCGGACGCCGAGGTGCCCCTCGGCGAGCCGGCTGAACGCGTCCGCGATGTCCTGGAAGGCCCGCCAGTCGCTGCGGGTCTGCCACGGCGGCCCGATCGCCGGGTTGAACGAGTGCACGAACGGGTGCATGTCGGTGGTGTTCAGGTCGTGCTTCTCGTACCAGGTCGCCGCGGGCAGCACGATGTCGGAGTAGACGGTGGTGCTGGTCATCCGGAAGTCCAGCGACAGCAGCAGGTCGAGCTTGCCGGCGGGTGCCTCGTCCCGCCACACGACCTCCTCCGGCCGGGCGCCAGGCGGCGCCTCCTCGGCGCGAACGGCGTCGGCGGCGCCGAGCAGGTGCCGCAGGAAGTACTCGTTGCCCTTGGCGGACGACCCGAGCAGGTTGGACCGCCACACCGTCAGGACGCGGGGGACGTTCTCCGGCGCGTCCGGGTCCTGGCAGGCGAACTTGAGCCGGCCGGCCTTCAGCTCGTCCACGATGTGCTCGCCGGCCTGCTTCCCGGCGGCCTCCGCCTCGTCGGCGAGGGTCAGCGGGTTGCGGTCGAAGGTCGGGTAGGACGGCATCCAGCCGAGCCGCGCCGCCTGCGCGATCACGTCGGCGGTGGACCGGCCGGCGAACGCGCCGCCGGCCGTCGCCGCCGACAGCGTGCCGGCGTCGAAGGGGTCGTAGCGGAACTGGTCGGTGTGCAGGTAGAAGAACGCGGTGCCGATCATCTGCCGGGGCGGGCGGGACCAGTCCAGCCCGAACGCCAGCTGCGCCCACCCGGTGACCGGGCGGCACTTCTCCTGCCCGACGTAGTGCGCCCAGCCGCCGCCGTTGACGCCCTGCCCGCCGGTCAGCGTGGTCAGCGCGAGGAACGTCCGGTAGATGGTGTCTGAGTGGAACCAGTGGTTGGTGCCCGCGCCCATGATGATCATCGAGCGGCCGCGCGTCTCCTCGGCGTTGGCGGCGTACTCGCGGCCGATCCTCTCGGCGGCCCGCGCGGGGACGCCGGTGAACGTCTCCTGCCACGCCGGGGTGCCCGGCTCGGAGGCGTCGTCGTACCCGGTCGGCCAGGTGCCGGGCAGGCCGTCGCGGCCGACGCCGTACTGCGCGAGCAGCAGGTCGAACACGGTCGTGACCAGGTGGCCGCCGACGGTGCGGACGGGGACGCCGCGCCGCAGCGTGCCGGGCGCGCCGTCGATGCCGTCGAAGCGGGCCAGCTCGATCTCGACCGCCGCGCCGCCCTCCATCGACAGCAGCGGGTCGGCGTCGCCGAGGTCGAGGTTCCACCTGCCCTCGCCGGCCTCGCCGTACCGGAACCCGAGCGACCCGTTCGGGACGAGCGGGCGCCCGGTCGCCGCGTCCAGGATCACGGTCTTGAACGCGGCGTGCTCCGACTCGGACTCGGCACCGGGCAGGTCGGCCGCGGTGAGGAACTTGCCGGGGACGTACCTGCCGTCGCGCTCCTCAAGCCGCACCAGGAACGGCAGGTCGCTGTAGCGCTTCACGTAGTCGGTGAAGTACGGGACCTGCCGGTCGACGAAGAACTCCTTGAGGACGACGTGGCCCATGGCCATCGCCAGGGCGCCGTCCGTGCCGGGCTGGGCGGCCAGCCACTCGTCGGCGAACTTGACGTTGTCGGCGTAGTCCGGGGACACGGCGACGACCTTCTGGCCCCGGTAGCGGGCCTCGGTCATCCAGTGCGCGTCCGGGGTGCGGGTCACCGGCAGGTTGGACCCCCACATGATGAGGTACCCGGCGTCCCACCAGTCGCCCGACTCCGGGACGTCGGTCTGGTCGCCGAACACCTGCGGGGACGCCACCGGCAGGTCGGCGTACCAGTCGTAGAACGACAGCATCGTCCCGCCGAGCAGCGACACGAACCGGGCGCCGGACGCGTGCGACACCATCGACATCGCCGGGATCGGGGAGAACCCGGCGACCCGGTCGGGGCCGAACTCCTTGATGGTGTGCACGTGCGCGGCGGCGATCATCTCGGTCGCCTCGTCCCAGGTCGCCCGCACCAGGCCGCCGCGCCCGCGCGCGTCCTTGTAGGCGCGCGCCCGCTCCGGGTCGGAGACGATCTCGCGCCACGCCGCCACCGGGTCGCCGGTACGCGCCCTGGCCTCGCGGTACATCTCCAGCAGGACGCCGCGCACGTACGGGTACCGCACCCGCGTCGGCGAGTAGGTGTACCAGCTGAAGGACGCGCCGCGCGGGCAGCCGCGCGGCTCGTACTCGGGGCGGTCCGGGCCGACCGACGGGTAGTCGGTCTGCTGCGCCTCCCAGGTGATGATGCCGTCCTTGACGTACACCTTCCAGGAGCAGGACCCGGTGCAGTTCACGCCGTGGGTGGAGCGCACCACCTTGTCGTGCGACCAGCGGTCGCGGTAGAAGGAGTCGGCCTCCCGGCCGCCCTTCTTGGTCACCGTCCGCAGGTCGGGCGACACGCGCGCGCGGGTGAAGTACCTACGGGTGCCCACCAGCGCGTCTTCCAGCGGACCGTCCATTCCGGGACGGCCGTCGGTGGAGCTCATCTCGGATCCCCTTCTTCTGCATCAACCGGGGCAAATCGCCCTCGGAGTGCGCCGTCCCGCCGGGGCCCCGGCGGGACGGCGCGGTGTCAGCCGTCCCCGCGCGCCGCCACGGCGCGCCGGACGGACGTGGCGGTGAACACCCCGGCCGCCGCCGCCACGAGCGCGAGCAGCAGCAGGCCGATCCGGTAGTCCCCGAGACTGCCCCAGAGCGCTCCCATCACCAGCGGCGGGACGAACCCGCCGAGCCCGCCCGCGGCGCCGACCACACCGGTGACCGCGCCGACCTTGTTCGCCGGAGCGAGCCTCGCGACCAGCGCGAACGTCGCTCCGCTCCCGGCGCCGAGCGCGGCGGCCATGGCCAGGAACGCGATGGTGCCGACCGGCATCAGCGCGGGCGCGAACGACTGGGCCACGGCGCCCGCCACCGTCACCGCGAGCGCCGCGGTCATCACCCGCACCGCGCCGATCCGGTCCGACAGCCAGCCGCCGACCGGGCGCATCACCACGGCCAGCAGCACGAAGCCCGCCATCCGGTTCGCCGCGTCCGCCTGCGACAGCCCGTACTCGGCCTTCAGGTAGGTGGGCAGGTACACCGAGAACGCCACGTAGCCGCCGAAGGCCACCGCGTACAGGGCGGACATCTGCCAGGTGACGCTCAGCCGGGCGGTCGCGGCCAGCCGCTTCGCCAGCGGCTCGGTGGGGGCGGTGCGGCCGGGGGCCTCCCGCAGCACCAGCCACGCGACGACCGCGTACACCGCGAGCAGGACCGCCATCACCTCGAACGGGAACTCCATCCCGTACCTGTCGACCTCCTTGACGGTCGTCAGCGCGCTGACGGCGGTGCCGCCCATCCCGGCGCCGAAGATCCCGACCGCGAGCCCGCGCCGCTCCGGCGGGAACCACGCGTTCACGAACGGCACCCCGATCGCGAACGCCGTCCCGCCGATGCCGAGCAGGAAGCCGCCGGCCAGCAGCGCCGGCAGCGACGAGTGCCCGGCCAGCCCGAGGTACAGCACGGGCACGATCGTGATCAGCGACACCGCGGGGAACATCACCCGCCCGCCGAACCGGTCGGTCAGCGCCCCCACCGGGATCCGCCCGAGCGACCCCACCACCACCGGCACCGCCACGAGCAGCGACTGCTCGAACGACGTCAGCTCCAGCGAGTCCTTGAACCGCGGGCCGAGCGGGCTCAGCAGCGCCCACGCCCAGAAGTTCACCGCGAACCCCAGCGTGGCCACCGCCAGCATGACCATGGGCCGCCCGGTCCCCGGCGGCCCCGGCTCCTTCACATCCCGCTCGGCCACCCCACGCACCGCTTCCATCGCTCCCGCCAGGTTCCCGTGATCGTTCCCGGACCCTCGGCGGGTAACCGTGATCGGTACCCGCCGGTCCGATCTCACCCTCGCGGAGAGCGGCGGCGCGCTGAAGGGACCTTCGTCCCGCCGACGGTCCCGTCGGCGGTCCCGTCGGCGGTCCCGTCGGCGGGACGCGGCCCGTCCAGGCGCGGCCTGTCACGCGGCCCGGCACGCGGCACGCCGACCGGGCCGGTGCGGCGGGCCCGGTCGGCGCGGTCTGGACGGCGTCCTGCTCAGACCTCCAGGATCCTCAGCGCCGCATGGCGCTCAGGGCTCAGGTAGACCTTCTGCTTGGAGCCGTCCTGCTCCAGTTCGAGCACGAACCGGTAGTGGTACAGGCCGGGGCGCGCGGTGCTCTGGATGGCGCCGGCCCAGTAGTAGTAGACGGGCGTGTACGGCGACCGCATGAGGTCGGGCGCCCCGTAGATCTTCAACTCGGTGGTGACGCGGCGCTCGGCGACGTCCTCCTCGTCGCCCTTCTCGGTGTCCAGGAACACCAGGTTGCTGATCTTCGGCATCGGCGGCCAGGTGCCGTCCGGCCGCTTCTCCATCTCCACCGGCCGGATGATCCAGTTGATGACCTGCCCCTGCTTGCAGACCGTCTCCAGGTGGTCGGTGCCCTGCCCGGTGCCGCCGAGGCTGTTGTCCATCATGAACAGGGCGTCCTTGAGCGACCCGGTGGACGTCGCGCGCTCCATGTTCACCAGGGTCACGATGTTGAGCTGGACGGAGTTCAGCTGGCCGCGCTCGTCCGAGCGCTCGGCGCCGCGCGGGGTGCTCATGACCGCTCCTTCGCCGCGCCGGCCCGGCCGGCGGCGGTGGCCGGGCCGGTCAGCGCCGGCGTCGACAGGGCGAACGGCTCGGTGAGGGTGCCGAGCCGGAACTTCAGCCGGTAGGAGACCGGCTCGGTGACGGCCTTCTTCACCGTGCCGGTCCAGAACACGATGTCGGTGCCCGGGAACACCCTGCGCTCCGGCTCGCAGACCTTCGCGTCGATCACGATGTCGTCGAGGGAGGCGTAGGTCTCGCACTCCAGCACGACGACGTTCCAGATGAGCTGGTCGCCGGCCCGCACCGTCGTGCGCAGCCGCTCGGTGCCGAAGCCGGTCGACCCGGCGGACTTGTTGGTGTCGTAGAGGTAGACGTTGTGGTCCAGCGAGCCGGACGCGATGATCGCGACCGGGTCCACCACGGAGACGATCGTGACGGGACGCGCCGTCCTGGCCTCGGCGGGTCTTGACCTCGGGGGCATGGGCTCCTCCGTTTCGGGTGCGGGGCGCGGGCCGCGGGCTGCGGGTACGGGCTGCGGGCCGCGGGCTATGACGGCGGGACGGCCGGCATGGGCAGGTAGCCCAGCCCCGCCCCGGTGAACGCGTTGCGCTTGGGCTCGGCCGTGACCCGGATGGCCGACGGCCAGGTCATGTCGACCGACTCCCAGACGGGCTCGCCGTTGCGGTACACCAGCTCGTGGAGCTGGATGTGCATCGTGTAGGAGTAGGTGCCCGGACGGGCCGTGTCGACCGTCGCCGACCAGTACCAGCCGTCGGACACCATGTCCGGGGAGCCGTACTGCGCCGGGTAGATGATCTTCTCGTCCACCGCCTCGCCGGTGAGGTCGGTGATGATCGGCGGGGGGTAGTTGTAGGCGGCGTCCTCCCCGGTGACGGGGTTGCCGGTCACGTCGAGGACCTTGGCGCTGGCCAGGCCGCGGCTGCCGCGCGGCCGGCGGGCGTGCGTGCCGACCCGGCGGCGCAGGTGCTCCAGGTCGGCGGTGGTGTCCACGGACGGGTCCGGGGCCCGGTCGGCGACGGTGCCGATCGCCTCCAGCGCCTCCCGGTCGATGGCCTCCGCCCGGTCGGAGTGGTAGCTGCGCGGCACGGTCGGCGGGATGGAGCCGAGGCTCGCCAGCGCCCAGTTCAGCACCTGCTCGGTGCCCTGCGACCCGTCGCTCCAGTACGTGCCGGGGATCGCGGTGACCAGGTCCTCGGTCCCGTCGCCGGTGGAGCCGAGGAACTTCATGTTGTCGAAGAGGTAGATGTTGCCCTTGAGCTTCCGGTCCTGGAGCGCGCCGGCGATGTCGACCATCACGATGATCGCTTGCTGCTGTGCCATGGGTCCGCCTTCGGGTCGGGGGTCACGCGCACATGAGCGCGGCGGTGTCGAGGCCCAGCACGCTGTTCGGGCCCTCGTGCATCTGGAGTTCGAGCCGGTACCCGTAGCGCGCGCCGGGCACGAGGTGGGCGGGGACGATCCCGGACCAGACCAGGACGTCCGGGGTCTTGCCCTCCGCCTCGCCGCCCGGCCCGCCGCCTCCGGCGGGGGCCGCGCCCGGGGCGCCGGGGAACGAGATGCTCCGGATCTCGACCGGTGTCTGCACGTCCACGGCGACGGCGCTCCACTGGACGACCTGGCCCGGGACGACCACGGTGCACAGGTCCGTGGTGCCCTGCCCGGCGCTGTCGAACTGCCCGTCGTCCAACAGCGAGAGGTTCCCGTTGTGGAGGGTCCCGTCCGACAGCGCTCCGACGACGTCCACGAGGACGACGATGTTGACGTTCGGTTTCATTTCTGCGCTCCTGTCCTGACCATTGCCCGTCACCCCCGGTCGCGTACGAGGGGGACCTTGCCGACGGCCGTCCGCTCGATCTCGGGGGACGACCGGTGCACGAAGGAGATCCGGAGCCCGTATCCGGACCGCTCCACCGCCGCCCGGGTGGCCTCCCGGTCGTTGAACAGCGACAGCGACCGGGGCATCGCGCCGGTGAACAGGCGCTGGAGACCGGCGTGGCCGAGCGCCGAGCCGACCTTGCGGGTGAGTCCGTCGGGGTCGTCGACCGCCGCGAGCAGCGTGATCGTCCTGGCCTCGCGGTGGTTGACGAGCTGGATCTCGTGCGCGGCCTCGTCCAGGTCGATGCCGGTGGCCGTGCACAGGTCGTCGCGCAGCGCCGCGTAGGCCAGCGCCGCGGAGTACTGGCTGTCGTTGAGGTGCAGCACGTCGCCGGTGCGGCCCGCGAACTCGAACCGGCCGGCCTTCAGCCCGGGGCCGTCCAGGGCCGGGCGGCGGATCATCCGGTCGCCGAGCTTGAGCCGCAGCAGCGGCGCCTCGTGCGCGTGCAGCCGGGTGACGACGAGCTCGCCCTCCTCGCCCTCGGCGACCGCGCGCCCCGCCTCGTTGACGATCTCGACCAGGTGCAGGCCCGGCACCGCCGCCAGGCAGGGCGAGTCGTCGCGGAGCTGGAGGCCGATGGTCTCCGCCTGCGTCGCGGCGAAGTAGCTGAGGATCGCGACGTTCGGGTACAGCGCGCGCAGCTCGGCCCGCTTGCGCTGCGGCAGCACGCCGCTGCCGTAGAGGGCGACGCGGAAGTTCTCGCGCGCCTCGCGGCTCAGCCCGGCGCCGAGGTCGGCGAGGACGGCGACGCCCGCGGAGATGCCCATCATCGCCTTCGGCCCCGGGTAGGAGAACATGTGCTCCAGGACGGGCCCGGTGACGGGGCCGGCGCCGATGTAGTTGACGCCCGGCACCTGCTGCAGCACGCCGCCGACCATCGTGCCGCTGCTCCACATCTGGTAGTCGGCGAGGTTGGTGAACAGCCATTTCGGGTCGCCGCCGCGCAGGTGGCCGCGCAGCTGGTAGGTGCCCATGAACGCGCCGGCGACCCGGTAGGTGTCGCGCAGCTCCCGCAGCGAGTAGACGATCTCCAGCGGGAGCCCGTCGCCGGTGCCGCCGCTGGCGACGATCTCGAAGCCGCCGCGGCTGAGCGGCACGACCATGCCGGGCCGCGCGCCCATCACCATGTCGCGCTGGACGGCCTTGTCCGACAGCGGGATCTGCTCCCACTCGGCGTAGGTGGCGGGCGGGCCGGTGATCCCGGCGGCGCTGAGCCGCTCCTTCCACAGCGGGTTGAGCAGCACGGTGTTGACCATCTGCTGCAGGCGGCGCAGGACGAGCGCGTCCTGGACCTCGTGGGGGGTCTCGCTGTACGGGACGCCGCACAACCGCTCGCACGCCCGCATCTTGCCCGCGAACGAGGGCAGGTCGGGGACGGTGTCGGCCGACCACGGCTGCATCTCCTCGTCGGGGATCAGCCGGGCCGCGACCTCGGCGGCGCCGGCCGCCCGGTCCAGTCGCATGACGCTCATCGCGCACTCCTGTTCGTCACGGGTTCTGTTCGCGGAGCACCCGCTCGCCGGTCTCCCTGATCTCGGCGAGCAGCATCCGGACGTGCTCGGTGCCGGCCTGGTGGTTCATCATCACGACGCGCAGCGCGGCGGTGCCCCGCACGTCGACCTTGGAGATGAAGAAGCGCCCCGACCGCCGGACCCGGTCGCGGATCTGCAGTTGGAGGCGGTGCACCCGGCCGGCGGCGACGCCCGGCGGGCGGTGCCGGAAGCAGAGGATGTTCGCCTCCGGCAGGTGCAGCGTCTCGAAGTCGGGTTCGCCCTGCAGAATGTCGTGCGCGTCCCGGGTGAGCCGGCACAGATATTCGATCTTCTCGGCGAACAGCGCGCGGCCGTAGACGGCCCACAGCGTCCACAGCGGCATGATCATCGGGCGTTTCGTGCATTCGAAGTTCTTGTCGCCGCTGTCGAATTCGCAGAACGGATCGGGTTCCTCGTCGAAAACATAACTGGCGCGCTGCCGGAACGCGCCGAGGGCCGCTTGCGCGTTCCGGTAGAAAAGCAGGGTGCAGGGCGCCGGGACGAACATCATCTTGTGCGCGTCCCAGGCCAGCGAGTCGGCCTTCTCGATGCCCCGCAGCCGGTGCCGCAGCCGGTCCGACACCAGCAGGCTGGCGCCGTGCGCGCCGTCGACGTGCAGCCAGATGCCGCGCTCGGCCGCGATGCCGGCGAGCCGGTCGATCGGGTCGAACGCGCCGAGCGCCGTGGTGCCGGCCGAGGCCACCAGGCAGAACACCGCGAGGCCCCGCCGCTCGGCCGCGGCGAGCACGGCCGGCACCCGCTCGGCGATGATCTGCCCGCGCCGGTTCACCGGCAGCCGGACCAGCCGCGCCTCCCCGACGCCGAGCACCCCGGCCGCCCGGGTCACGCTGTAGTGGACGTCCTCGCTGACCGCGATGGCCGGGGCCGGGCCGCCGCCGTGCCGGCCGCCCGCCCAGATGCCGGGGAAGGCGCGGTTGCGGGCGGCGAGCAGCGCGGTGAGGTTGGCCAGCGAGCCGCCCGAGGTGGTGACCATCGCGAAGCGCCCCGGCTCCCAGCCGATGAAGCGGTTGAGCTCGTCGGCCATGATGCGCTCGGCCGTGAGCGGGAGCTGCCCCGCCTCGTAGAAGGAGGACGGCTGGCCGACGACGGCGCTGACGAAGTCGATCACGCCGGCCAGCGGGACCGCCCCGGAGAACTGGCGGCCCATGTAGCCGGGCGAGTGGACCTGGATGCCGGTCCGGACGTAGAGGTCGATGATGCCGGCCAGCCGCTTCTCGTCGAACGCCGCGACGCCCTCCTGCCCGGTCGCCATCAGCGCCCGCGCCGCCCGTCCGAGCACCGCCGGGTCGGTGAGGTCCAGGCCGCGGACCGACAGGTCCGCCAGATACGTCTCCAGCCGCCCGGCGGCCAGTTCGGAATTCCTCCGGAAAAGATGCGGATCGAATGCGGCGGCCAGCGATTCCCCGGCCGGCGGCCGCGGTCGCGGCACGGGTGGCTGACATTTCCCTGGCGAGTCCGCCACTGCTCGTTCCCCCGATTTTCATGACCGTTTATGTATTGGCCCTGACAGTGATGAGTCTAGGCAGGCCCGCGATCGCACAACAAGGGCAGTCATCCCTAACCGGCGCGACACCGGCGGCATTTGGCGATCATTTATCGGCCCGCAATGCCGTCCAATCTGTCGGCATTTATGCGGACTAAAGGAACATCGGCGCCGCCCGGCACGGCGCCGCGGCGGCCCGATGTCCTACCGTGGTGAGGTGACCGAGCATCCTGGGCAGGGCGAACTGGCGGCGGCGCTGCGGGCGGCCGGGGTCGGCGGCGTCGACGACTCGGCGCTCGCGCGGGCCATGTACTCCTCCGACGCCTCGCTCTACCGGGTGCCGCCGGCGGTCGTCGTGACGCCCCGGGAGACCGCGGAGCTGCCCGCGGTGCTGGCGGTGTGCCGCCGGCTCGGGGTGCCGCTGACGATGCGCGGCGGCGGCACGTCCATCGCGGGCAACGCGGTCGGGCCGGGCGTCGTCGTGGACGCGAGCCGGCACCTGAACCGGGTGCTGGAGATCGACCCCGAGGCGGGGACGGCGCTGGTCGAGCCCGGGATCGTGCAGGCGCGGCTGCACGAGCTGGCGGCCGGGCACGGGCTGCGCTTCGGGCCCGATCCCTCCACCCGGACGCGGGCCACGCTGGGCGGCATGATCGGCAACAACGCGTGCGGGTCGCGGGCGCTCGGCTACGGCCGGACCAGCGACAACGTCCTCGGCCTCGACGTGGTGACCGGCTCCGGCGAGCGGCTCCGGCTCGGCGAGGTCCCCGGCGGCCCGGCCGCGAGCCCCCTGCTGGACCGGCTGCGCGGGCTGGTGGGCGACAACCTGGCGCTCATCCGCACCGAGTTCGGCCGGTTCGGGCGGCAGGTGTCGGGCTACTCGCTGGAGCACCTGCTGCCGGAGAAGGGCTTCGACGTCGCGCGGGCGCTGGTCGGCAGCGAGGGGACGCTCGCGCTGACCCTGGCCGCGCGGCTGCGGATGGTGCGCGAGCCCGCGTGCCGGGTGCTGGTCGTGCTCGGCTACGGGTCGATGGCGGAGGCCGCCGACGCCGTCCCGGCGCTCCTGCCGCACGGGCCGGTGGCCTGCGAGGGCCTCGACTCGCGCATCACCGGCGTGGTGCGCGAGCGGCGGGGCGCCGGCGCGGTGCCGCCGCTGCCGGACGGGTCAGGCTGGCTGCTGGTGGAGCTGGCCGGGGCGGAGATCGGGGCGCTGCGGGACACCGCGCGCAAGGTCGTCGGCGACTCCGGCTGCACCGGCTCCATGGTCGTGGAGGACATGGCGCTCGCGGACGCGCTCTGGCGGATCCGCGAGGACGGGTCCGGGCTCGTCGCGCGGACCCCGGACGGCGAGCAGGCCCACGCCGGGTGGGAGGACGCGGCCGTCCCGCCCGAGCGGCTCGGCGCCTACCTGCGCGAGTTCGAGGCGCTGCTGGCGGAGCACCGGCTGTTCGGCGTCCCGTACGGGCACTTCGGCGACGGCTGCGTCCACGTGCGGATCGACTTCCCGTTCGGGCGGGCGAAGGGCACCCGGGTCTTCCGCGACTTCCTGAACGAGGCGGCCGCGCTGGCGGCGCGGCACGGCGGCACCATGTCGGGCGAGCACGGCGACGGCCGCGCCCGGAGCGAGCTGCTGCCGCACATGTACTCGCCGGAGGCGCTGGCGCTGTGCGCCGCCGTCAAGGACGTGTTCGACCCCGGCGACGTGCTGAACCCGGGGGTGATCGTCCGCCCGGCGCCGGTCGACGACGACCTGCGCGCGGTGGGGCTCGTACCGCTCAACCGCGGGCTCGCGCTCGCCTACCGCGACGACCGCGGCGACCTCTCGCGCGCCGTGCACCGGTGCACCGGCGTCGGCAAGTGCCGCGCCGACAACACGGCGGCGGGCGGCGTGATGTGCCCGTCCTACCTCGCCACACGCGAGGAGAAGGACTCCACGCGCGGGCGGGCGCGCGTCCTGCAGGAGGTCGTCAGCGGGAAGCTGGGCCCGGACGGCTGGAAGTCCGACGCGCTGCACGACGTCCTCGACCTGTGCCTGTCCTGCAAGGGCTGCGCGTCCGACTGCCCGACCGGGGTCGACATGGCGTCCTACAAGGCGGAGGCGCTGGACCGGCGGTACCGCCGGAGGGTCCGGCCGCGCTCGCACTACGCGCTCGGCTGGCTCCCGCGCTGGACGCGGCTCGCGGCGAAGGCCCCCGCGTCGGTCAGGACGGTGAACGCGGTGCTGCGGTCGCGCGCCCTGAAGCCGCTGCTGGCATGGGGCGCCGGGATCGACCGGCGGCGCTCGCTGCCCGCGTTCGCGCCGGTGACGTTCCGGCGCTGGTTCGCCTCCCACCGCAGCCCCGAGGGGCGGCACGGCGACGTCGTGCTGTTCGTGGACACCTTCACCGACGCGTTCTCCCCCGAGGTCGGGAAGGCGACGGTGCAGGTGCTGGAGCACGCCGGCTACCGCGTGACCGTGACCGAGCGCCCGGTGTGCTGCGGCATCACGTGGATCTCCACGGGCCAGCTCGACGGGGCGCGCGCGCAGGCCAGGCAGAGCGTCCGCGCGCTGCTCCCCCACGTCCGGCGCGGGGCGAAGGTCGTCGGGATGGAGCCGTCCTGCACGGGCGTGCTGCGCTCGGACGCGGCGGAGCTGCTGCGGGGCGTGGACGCCGCCGCCGCGCGCGAGGTGGCCGCCGCGACCCGCACCCTCGCCGAGCTGCTCGCCGAGACCCCGGGCTGGACGCCGCCCGACCTGTCCGGTGTGGCGGGCGTCGCGCAGCCGCACTGCCACCACCACGCCGTCATGGGCTGGACGGC
Source organism: Actinomadura sp. NAK00032 (assembly GCF_013364275.1). Taxonomy (NCBI): domain Bacteria; kingdom Bacillati; phylum Actinomycetota; class Actinomycetes; order Streptosporangiales; family Thermomonosporaceae; genus Actinomadura; species Actinomadura sp. NAK00032. The sequence continues at coordinate 5,151,615 of NZ_CP054932.1, forward strand.
CGACGCGGCGCTGCTGGCGGAGGCGGGCGCGGACGTCGGCCGGATCGGCGGCTGCTGCGGCCTCGCCGGGAACTTCGGCGTCGAGAAGGGCCACCACGACGTCTCGGTGGCGGTCGCGGAGACGCGGCTCCTGCCGGCCGTCCGGAACGCGGGCGAGGGGGAGGTCGTCCTCGCCGACGGGTTCAGCTGCCGTACCCAGCTGGCCGACCTGGCGGGCCGCGGCGGCGAGCACCTGGCCCAGCTACTGGCCCGCCACCTTCCCCGCTGACGCCGCCTTGCCCGCTGACGCCGCCTTTCCCGCTGACAGGGTGCGGGAGAGGGTGAGCGCGGCGGTGTGGACGGCCGGGGCCACCGCGGCCAGGCGCATCTTCGTCGCCCAGCCCGACACCGACAGCGCGCCGAGCGCCAGCCCGCCGGCGCCGAGGACGGGGCTGGCCGCGCACACGATCCCGGCGCCGGACTCCTCCCGGTCGTAGGCGACGCCCTCGCGGCGGATCCGGGCCAGCTCCTTGGCCAGCAGCCCCGGCGCGGTGACGCTGCGCCCGCTGCGCCTGGCCAGCCCGGCGTCCAGGACGGCCTGCACCGCCTCCGGCGGGGAGAACGCCAGGATCGCCTTGCCGACCCCGGTGACGTGCGCGGGCAGCCGCCCGCCGACCTGGGACGGCAGCCGCGGCCCGCCGGACGAGCCGAGGATCTCCACGTAGACGACCTCGGCCCCCTCCAGCACCGCCAGGTGGACGGTCTGCCGGGTCGCCTCCCGCAGGTCCGACATGTAGGGCGCGGCGGCGTCCCGCAGCACCCGCTGGCGCGGCACCCGCTGCCCGATCTCGAACAGCTTCAGCCCGAGCCGCACGCGGGCGCCGTCGCGCTCCAGCAGGCCCGCCTCGGCGAGGTCGAGCGCGATCCGGTGCGCGGTGGACTTGGGCAGGCCGCTGCGGCGGGCCAGCTCGGCGGCGCCGAGGCCGTCGTCGTCCGCCCGGAACGCGGTCAGCACGGCGACGGCGCGGCGCAGGAACGTGTCGTCGGGCGGCATGCCGCCACTGTAGAAGATGTGTCCCACCACGCGGGACGCGCGGATTGCCCGCCGCGCCCGGGACGGGGGAGGCTCGGCCTCGGCAGACAACGAAAGGACGGCCCCAATGGACCCGGGTTCCGTGGAGAAGGCCGCGGCGGCGCTACTGGACGCGTACGCCACCGGCACTCCCATCTCGCCGCTGACGAAGGACCAGCCGGACATGTCGGTGGCCGACGCCTACGCGGTCCAGCTCGCCCAGGTCGAGGCGTGGACCGCCGCGGGGGCGCGGATCAAGGGGCACAAGGTCGGGCTGACCTCGGCCGCGATGCAGCGCCAGATGGGCGTCGACCAGCCGGACTTCGGCGTCCTGCTGGACACGATGTTCCTGCAGGAGAGCGCGCCGATCGACACCGGCCGGTTCCTGCAGCCCCGGATCGAGCCGGAGATCGCGTTCGTGCTCGGCCGCCCCCTCGCGGGGCCCGGCGCGACCACGGCGGACGCCGTCGCCGCCGTCGAGTACGTGCTGCCGGCGCTGGAGGTCATCGACTCCCGCATCGCGGACTGGAAGATCACGCTGCCGGACACGATCGCCGACAACGCCTCCAGCGGCGGCGTGGTGCTCGGCACCCGCCCGGTCCGGCTGGACGACCTGGACCTGTCGCTGATGGGCTGCCTGCTGCGCCGGGACGGCGACCTGATCGACACCGGCGCGGGCGGCGCGGTGCTGGGCTCGCCGATCAACGCGCTGGTGTGGCTGGCGAACGTGCTCGGCGAGCGCGGCGTGTCCCTTGAGGCGGGGCACGTGGTGCTGCCCGGCTCGATCACCGCGGCCGTGCCGGTCGCGCCCGGCGAGACCCTGACGGCGACGTTCGCCGGGATCGGTTCTGTGACCGCCCGGTTCGGAAAGGAGGAGCAGGCATGAGCAAGCTGACGGCGGCCATCGTCGGGCCGGGCAACATCGGCACCGACCTGCTGGTCAAGCTGATGCGCAGCGAGCTGATCGACGTCCACTCGATGATCGGCGTGGTGCCGGAGTCGGACGGGCTGGAGCGCGCCCGCAAGCTCGGCGTCGAGGCCTCGGCGGAGGGCGTGGACTGGCTACTGAAGCAGCCGGCGCTGCCCGACCTGGTGTTCGAGGCGACGTCGGCGAAGGCGCACCTGGCGAACGCGCCCCGCTACGAGGAGGCGGGGATCACGGCGATCGACCTGACGCCCGCCGCGACGGGCCCGCTCGTGTGCCCGCCGGTGAACCTGGACACGCTCTCGGACGCACCGAACCTCAACATGATCACCTGCGGCGGGCAGGCGACGATCCCGATCGTGCACGCGGTGTCGTCGGTCGTCCCGGTCCCGTACGCGGAGATCGTCGCGTCCATCGCCTCGCGCTCGGCCGGGCCCGGCACCCGCGCGAACATCGACGAGTTCACCCAGACCACGGCCCGCGCGATCGAGAAGGTCGGCGGCGCCGGGCGGGGCAAGGCGATCATCATCCTGAACCCGGTGGACCCGCCGATGATCATGCGGGACACGGTGTTCTGCGCGATCCCGTCGGACGCCGACACCAAGGCGATCCAGGACTCGATCGAGAAGAGGGTGGCCGAGGTCGCGGTGTACGTGCCCGGCTACTCGCTGCGCGCCGAGCCGCAGTTCGACGAGCCCCGCGACATCTGGAACGGGATGGCCCGCGTCGCGGTGTTCCTGGAGGTCCGCGGGAACGGCGACTACCTGCCGCCGTGGGCCGGCAACCTCGACATCATGACCGCGGCCGCGGCCCGGGTGGGCGAGCAGATCGCGCGTAGGAAGGTGGCATCATGAGCGCCGCGCAGGAGACACCGGCGAAGATCCGGATCACCGACTCGACGCTGCGGGACGGCAGCCACGCGATGGCGCACCGCTTCACCGAGGAGCAGGTCCGCGGGGTCGTGCACGCGCTGGACGCGGCCGGCGTGGAGGTCATCGAGGTCACGCACGGCGACGGCCTCGGCGGCTCCTCGTTCAACTACGGCTTCTCGCTGGAGGACGACGTCAAGCTCGTCGCCGCCGCGGTGGACGAGGCGTCCCGCGCGAAGATCGCGGTGCTGATGCTGCCGGGCGTCGGCACGGTCGAGGACCTGAAGCTGGCGCACGACGCGGGCGCGTCCGTCGCCCGCATCGCGACGCACTGCACCGAGGCCGACGTCTCGCTGCAGCACTTCGCCGCCGCCCGCGGCCTCGGCATGGAGACCGTCGGGTTCCTGATGATGTCGCACCGGGTGCGGCCGGACGTCCTGGCGAAGCAGGCCCGGATCATGGTGGACGGCGGCGCGCAGTGCGTGTACGTCGTCGACTCGGCGGGCGCGCTGGTGCTCGGCGAGGCGCAGGAGCGCATCAGCGCGGTCGTCAAGGAGATCGGGCACGAGGCGCAGGTCGGCTTCCACGGCCACCAGAACCTGTCGCTGGGCGTCGCGAACTCGGTGCTGGCGCAGCAGAACGGCGCGCTGCAGATCGACGGGGCGCTGTGCGCGCTCGGCGCGGGGGCGGGCAACTCCCCCACCGAGGTGCTGGTGCCGACGTTCGAGCGGCTCGGCGTCCCGACGGGCGTGGACGTGCAGGGCGTGATGGCCGCCGCCGACGACGTGGTGAAGCCGTTCCTGCACCGGCTGCCGTTCGCCGACCGGGGCGCGATCACGCAGGGGTACGCGGGCGTGTACTCCAGCTTCCTGCTGCACGCCGAGCGGGCCGGGAAGCGCTACGAGGTCCCGGTGCACGAGATCCTGCAGAAGGTCGGCGAGGCCGGCTACGTCGGCGGCCAGGAGGACATGATCATCGACGTGGCGCTCCAGCTGCGCGCGGAGCGCGAGCGCGCGGAGTCCTGACCCTCCGGGCGCACGGGGCGCGGTGGCCGGTCGCAGCCGGCCGCCGCGCCCTTGTCCGTTCGCGGGTCAGCGGCGCCAGTCGCGGAGCTCGTCGATGGCGTCCTGGACGGTGGGGCGCGTCTCCAGGACGGCCCGCGCGCGGTGCGCCGCGCAGGCGTCGGGGTAGTGCGCGGCGATGAGGAACCCGCCGGCCCGGCGGATGCGGCCCGCGCCGTCGACGAGCGCGTCGACGCCGACGGAGTCGCAGCCGACGACGCCCTCCAGGTCCATGGCGACGAGGACGCCGCCCTCCAGCCGACCGATGCGGTCGAGCCAGCGGCTCAGCCGGGGCACGTTGTCGGTGACGAGGTGGCCGCCCAGCCGCAGCACGATGCAGCGGCGCTCGACGGTGATGTCGATGGACAGCGGCCGGACGGGGGCGGTGTCTCCGGTCACGTCCTGCCTCCGAGCGACCACGGCGCCTCGTCCTGGGGGCCTCATCCTTGCACAGTGCAAGGAAGCCGGGAAGGGCGCCGGTGAGGGCGCCGCCACCGAAGATGATCTTTGCACGGTGCAAGGGTTGGGATAGCTTGGGCGGCATGACCCACGAGGACGCCTCCGGCGCGAGAGAAGCGTCGACTCCTCGCGGGCGGGCGCGCAGGGACCAGCTGGTGCGGATCGGTCTCGACCTGCTCGCCGAGGGCGGCTGGCCGGCGGTCACGGCGCGCGCCGTCACCGACCGCGCGCGGACCCGGCCGGGGCTGCTGCACCACTACTTCAACGGGCTGCCGGGCCTGCACATCGCGGTGGCGCAGCGCGCCAGCGAGATGATCATCGATCCGGTGGTGGACGCGCTGATCGCCGCGCCCGACACCCCGGCGGCGCTGCGCACGCTGCGCGACCTCGTACCGCGCATGGCGGCCGGCGAGCGCAACCTGCGGCTCGCGGCCGAGCTGCTGGTCAGGGCGCTGCGCGACCCGCGGATGGGCGCCGAGCGGCGGGACTGGTCGCGCACCGTCCGGGCCCGGATCGCGGCGCGGCTGGCGCACCTGCGCCCGGACTGGCCGGCCGAGCGGCACGAGGGCACCGCGATGCTGTTCACCGCCATGCTGGACGGCCTGCTGCTCCAGCTGATCCTCGACCCCGAGCTGCCGACCGGCCCGGCGCTGCACGCCACCGAGGCCCTGGTCACCGACCCCTGACGCGCGGGGCGCGTCGCGTCCGCTAGCCGTGCCGGGCGGCGACGCGCCGCCCGGAACCGTGCGCGTGCGTCTCGGACGCCTGCCCGGCCGGGACGATCGCGAGGGTGCGGCGGTCGCGGCGCAGCATGCCGGTGGCGATCGCGCCGAGGCCGGGGCCGGCGCCCCGCTCCCCGAGCACCACGAGGCCCGCGCCGTCCGCGGCCTCCCGCAGGGCGTCCAGCGGGCGCTCCAGCAGCGGCGACGCCTCGACGCGCAGCCGCGGGTAGCGGCGCCGCACCGGTTCCACGGCCTCCTCCAGCTCGGCCGCGCGGGTCTCCGCCAGCCGGCCCCGGTCGTGGAACAGCGGGAGTTCGGACTCGGCGACCGCGCCGGGCTCCCAGCAGCCGTGGACGACGTGCAGGTCCCAGCCGCGCAGCGCCGCCTCCTCGGCGGCGAAGCCGAGGGCGGCCCGGCAGCCGGCCGACGCGTCGGTGCCGACGACGACCCGGCGCGGCGGGGGCTCCCCGCCGTCCCGGACCGCGATCACCGGGCGCGGGGAGCGGGCGGGCAGCTCCAGCGCCATCGCGCCGCCCACCGGGTCACCGGCCGCGCCGATCACGACCAGCTCGGCGCCGGCGGCGGCGCGCAGCAGCGCCTCCAGGGCCGGGCCGCGCCGCAGCCGCTTGCGGACGGCGCCCGGCACGCCCAGCTCGTAGGCCCGGCGCACGCCGCTGTCGAGCAGGTTCTCCCCCGCCCGCTTCATGATCGTCTCGATCTCGGGGTCGGTGTGGCCGGCCGGGTAGGGCCAGTGCCAGCAGTGGCACATCAGCAGCCCGATCCCGCGCAGCCGGGCCTCCTCGACCGCCCAGCGCAGGGCCGCCTCGTTCTCCGCCGTCCCGTCGTAGCCGAACAGGACGTGCGGCCGGCGTGTCCTCTCCTCGCCGTTCATGCCTGCCTCCCTCCTGCCAGTCTGCGCGCGGCCCGGCGCCAGCAGAAGAGGACGGAGGTCCCGTGACCCTGAATCTTGGGATCAATCGGATATTTTGCCCGGCGATGACCGGCCGGCGGTGACGCGGTACAGGACGTGGCGCTTCAGCCGGTGCCCGTCGGGCACGAGCGGGTGGTCGAAGTCCCCGGACGCGTCCCGGGTCATGCCGATGCGCTCCATGACCGCCTGGGACCGGACATTGGTGGTGCTGGTGAACGAGACCACCTCGTCCAGGCGCAGGTCCTCGAAGGCGAAGCGCAGCGCGCGGCGGGCGGCCTCGGCCGCGTAGCCGTGGCCCCAGGCGGAGCGGGAGAGCCGCCAGCCGATCTCCACGGCCGGGGTGAAGTGGGCCTCGAAGCGCGGCACCGACAGGCCGGTGAGGCCGAGGAACTCGCCCGTCCCGGCGGCCTCCAGCGCCCAGAAGGCGAAGCCGCGCTCCTCGAAGGCCGCCTCGGCCCGGTCGATCATCGCGTCGCTCTCCGCGCGCGTGAGGGGCGCCGGGAAATGCTCCATGACGGCCGGATCGGCGTTCAGCGCGGCGAAGGGCCCGCGATCGCTCTCCTTCCAGCGGCGCAGGACGAGGCGGTCGGTGCGAAGTTCGGCGGTCACCGGCCGACCCTACCTGTCACGCGATGGGCGAGTGGTCCCGGATCGCGGCGCACGCGCGGGCCGCCATGGCGAGGAACATCGCGTCGCCGCGCTCGGTGGGCGTCCGGTAGGCGCAGCCCAGCACGCCGCCGAGCCAGGACGCGGTGATCACCGGCTGATCGGCGTAGAAGCCCAGTTCGGGAAGATCGGCGCGCTGCACGTCCCGGTCTAGTCTGGACACCTGTCCATAATCAAGGGCGGACGGCGCCGGACTCGACGGGTGAAGGACCTCGACGCCCGCCGATTCAGGCGGGCCGGCGCGCCCTGTTCGACACGATGTGACCGCCGCCGGTGGCGGTCAGGACGCGCGGCGGCGGGGCCTGCGCCCCTGACCGCGGCCCTGGCCCTGACCCTGGCCTTGGCCGCGCCCCTGGCCCTGAGCGCGGCCCTGGCCCTGGCCGCGGCCCTGGGTCTGGCCGGTGCCTCGGGCGGTTCCGGGCTGCGCGCGGTCGCGCGGCTTGCGCGCGGGCGCCGCGGCCGGCGCGGGGGCGGGCTCCGGGGTGCGGGCGCCGGTGATCCGGGAGAGCTCCGGGTCGCCGGGCCGGACGCTGGTGGTCACCGGGGTGATGCCGGCCTTGGCCATCAGGGCGTCCATCTCGCGCCGCTGGTCCGGCAGGACGAGCGTGACCACCGTGCCGGTGCGCCCGGCGCGGGCGGTGCGGCCGCCCCGGTGCAGGTAGTCCTTGTGGTCGGCGGGCGGGTCGACGTTCACCACGAGGTCGAGGTCGTCGATGTGGATGCCGCGGGCGGCGACGTTGGTGGCCACGAGCACGGTCACGTCCGAGGCGTGGAAGGCGTCCAGCGCCCGGTTGCGCTGCGACTGCGTCTTGCCGCCGTGCAGGGCCGCGGCGCGGACGCCGCGGGTGGTCAGCTTGCGGACCAGCCGGTCGGCGACGTGCTTCTTGCCCACGAACATGATCACGCGTTCGGCGCGGGAGGCGATGTGCGCGGTCGTCTCGTGCTTGTCGGTGTCGGCGACGTGCAGCAGGTGGTGCTCCATGGCGGTGACCGCGCCGGCCGGCGGGTCGACCGAGTGGGTCACCGGGTCGGCGAGGAACCGGCGGACGAGCCGGTCGACGTCGCCGTCCAGCGTCGCGGAGAACAGCATCCGCTGGCCGCCGGGCGGGGTCTGCTCCAGCAGCCGGGTGACCTGCGGCAGGAACCCCATGTCGGTCATCTGGTCGGCCTCGTCCAGGACGGTGGCCGCGACCTCGCCGAGCCGGCAGTCGCCGCGCTCGATCAGGTCGGCCAGCCGCCCGGGCGTGGCGATCAGGACGTCCACGCCGGCGGCCAGGGCCTGCGCCTGGCGGGTGATCCCGAGGCCGCCGACGACGGTCGCGAGCCGCAGCCCCACGGCGTCGGCGTACGGGGTGAGCGCGGCGGTGACCTGCTGGGCGAGTTCCCGCGTCGGGACCAGGACCAGCGCGAGCGGCGCGCGCGGCGCGGCGCGGTGCCCGGCGGTGCGGGCGAGGACGGCCAGCCCGAACGCGAGGGTCTTGCCGGAGCCGGTGCGGCCCCGGCCGAGGACGTCGCGTCCGGCGAGGGCGTTGGGCAGGCTCGCGGCCTGGATGGGGAACGGCGCCGTCACTCCCTGGCGCTCGAGTTCCGCCAGGAGCGGCGCCGGGAGGGCGAGGTCGGTGAACGACTCGACCGCGGGGAGCGGCGGAGTCGAGGGCGTCGTCTTCGGCGCGGGCGCGGCGTCCTGCCGCTGGGCGGGACGGCGCCGACCGCCGCCGCCGCGTCGGGGCCGGGAGGCGGAGCGTTCTCGGGGCGTGCGTGACAAGGGAGGCCTTCCTCGAAGACGGTGCGTGTCGAGGAAGTCCTCCGCCGCGCGCGAGCGCGGCCAGGGGCCGGACGAACAGCTCTCAAGACGAACCTGGTGGGACCCGCGAAGGCGCGGGCATGGCCGGAGGGAGCGCCTCCGGAGGCGGTGCCCCTGGGGACACCTCGCGCGGCGGACGGGCCCCGGGAGGCCGCCCGCCGCGCGGCCGGCGGTCAGGCCGGGACGATGTTCTCCGCCTGCAGGCCCTTCTGGCCCTGGGTGACGTCGAAGGACACCTTCTGGCCCTCCTGCAGCTCACGGAAGCCCTGGGCCGCGATGTTGGAGTAGTGGGCGAAGACGTCGGCGCCGCCGCCGTCCTGCTCGATGAAGCCGAAGCCCTTCTCCGCGTTGAACCACTTGACGGTACCGGTGGCCATGTCGATCTCCTCTGCTAGTCCCGGTCGCACACCGTGCGCGACCGGGGACGCCGCGATGGCCCATCCGGAAGATCCAGAGCAACAAAAAATGCGCCTGCTGAAGTTTGATCCGCAGGCGCATGCACATGTCTTGGGAACCGCAACTACACCGACCGTACCACATGCCCGGAGGGCGTCTCCTGAATCAAGGATTCACTGTGATTTCGGTATCAGCTTACGAACAGCCCCCCGTCATCGTCCTGGTGAGCGCATACTTGCAGGTGATGAAACCCACCGAACCAGCCAGACGGCGACACCTGCCCACCAGTCCCTTCAAGCCCCCGCCCGCCGCGCCGCCCGCGAAGGTCTTCGCCCCTGAGGACCGGGTGACGCACGACAAGTACGGCCTCGGCACCATCCTGGAGGTCCACGACGGCCGCTCCGTCCTGGTCGACTTCGGGACGCAGAAGGTGAAGATCCTGGCCCCCTTCGCCAAGCTCTTCAAGCTCTGACCCGCACCCGGCTCACCCGCCGCCGAACCGGACGGGCTCTGTCGGCGCGCCCGCGACCGGCGAGCCGCGCGAAACGGGCGGGCCGGCACCGTGGGGCACCTCGCGCCATTCCCGGGCCAGCGCATGCCCGGACGAAGGCCGGAGCCTTGCCATTCGTGCAGTAGGACGAGCCGTCCATGTCATGGCCTTCCTCCACCACGTCCACTTCCACCGGGCCGCGCTGCTATCTGCCCGGCGGGAAGACCCGGCGTCCCTGTCGAGCGGGCGGTCAGCGGGCGGTGAGGGGGAGGCGGACGGCCGGCGGGAGGGGGGCCGAGGTCGGGGACGCGCGGAAGGACTCGAGCATCAGGGCGGCGAGGCGGCGGGAGGCCGCGGCGCGTAGTTCGGGCGACTCGGCGTGGATGCCGTCGCTCGCCATCAGCGCGAGGGCGATGTCCTCCACGACGATGTCGGGGCGCAGGTCGCCGGAGTCCTTCGCGCGGCGGATGAGTTCGAGCAGCATGCGCAGCGCGCGGTCGCGGTCGGTGGTGACGGCGGCCGTCCGGGGCAGTTGCGCGACGTAGGCGCGGAACTCGCGGTCGCGGGCGTGCGCCTCCAGCAGCTTCTCGATCACCAGGCGGAATCCGCGCCACGGGTCGGGCGCCGCGAGGCCCTCCGCCACGACCGCCGAGCAGAGTTCGGTCTGCTCGGCGAACGCCTCGGTGAGCAGCGCCTCCTTGGACGGGAAGTGCCGGTAGACGGTCGCGACGCCGACCTCCGCGCGCCGGGCGACCTCCCGGATCGGCACGCCGGGGCCTTCGGCGGCGAACGCCATGCGGGCGGCCATGACGATGCGCGCGCGGTTGTCGCGGGCGTCCGACCGGCGACTCGTTCCCACTTCGGCCGTCACCGTTCTCACTTTAGTCGGCCTGAGCCGGCCGCCCCTTACGGTCCACGGCATGAGAGCTGTCCAGTTCACCGAGTACGGCCCGCCGGGCGTCGTCCATGTCGCCGAGGCCGAGGCGCCGCACGCCGGGCCGGGCGAGATCCGCGTCGCGGTGCGGGCGTCCGGGGTCTCGGCGGGAGAGACCCTCGTCCGCTCCGGGAGGATGCGCGACATCATGCCCATCGCGTTCCCCTACCGGACGGGAGTCGAAGCCGCGGGCGTCGTCGACGAGGTCGGCGACGGGGTCACGGGCGTCGGCATCGGCGACGAGGTGTTCGGCATGACCACCGTCGCCGCGCGCGCCGCCAACGCCGACCATGCCGTCCTGGTCGTATGGGCGCCCAAGCCGGCCGCGTGGGGCTGGGAGGAGGCGGGCGGGGCGGCGGGCCCGGTCGAGACGTCCACCCGTGTGCTCGACCGGCTGGCGGTCGGGGCCGGGCACACGGTGCTGGTGCAGGGCGCGGCCGGGAGCGTCGGGACGGTCGCGGTCCAGATGGCGGTCGCGCGCGGCGCCGCCGTCATCGGGACGGCGAGCGAGCGCAACCACGGCTTCCTGCGCTCCCTCGGCGCGCGGCCGACCACGTATGGGACGGGCCTGGTCGAACGGGTCCGCGCGCTGGCGCCGGGCGGGGTGGACGCGGTGTTCGACTGCGCCGGCGGGGCGCTGCCCGACCTGGTCGCCATCGCCGGGGACCCGGCGCGCGTGGTGACGATCGCCGACTTCGACGCGGCGGCGCACGGGGTGCACATGTCGCACGGGGCACCGGCCCACGAGACGCACGCGGCGCTCGGCGCCTCGGCGGACCCGATGGCGGTGCACGGCCTGGAGACCGCGGTCGCGCTCGCCGGGGAGGGGCGGCTGCGGGTGCCGGTGGCGGCGGCGTTCCCGCTCACCGAGGCGGCGGCCGCGCACGAGCTGAGCGAGACCCGTCACGCCCGAGGCAAGATCGTCCTGGTGCACTGACGGCCGCCGGGACTGAACTCCAGGTAGGCGGTCTCGTCGGGGTGCACACCGATGAGCCGCCGGTACAGGCGGCGGGCGGGGCCGAAGCGTCCGGCGAGCGCCTGCTCGGCGCGCTCGGCCTCGCCGCCCTCCAGGATCCGCGCGGCGGCCTCCACGGCCGGGCCGACGGGCCTGCCGCGCACGGTGGCCGGCGCCACGAGGGCGCGGGGGTCGCGGCGGATCCGCTTGACCTTTCCGGAGTCGGGCGCGGTGCTCGCCAGGAGGCGTCCGTCCTGCATGACGCACGACAGCGGGGTGGGCACCGCGGTTCCGTCGCCGCGGAACGTCACGACCAGGACGGTCCCGTGCCCGCGCAGCCCCTCGAAGCGGGACGCCCGCGCCACCGCCACCCGCCGCGCCGAGGAGTGCCGGACACGGTCGAGGGCCCAGTACACGGGTGTCCATCGCCGCATCACAGCCACCTCTCCCTTTCGCAGCGCTTCGCCCGGAAAACGAAGCATGCCGCTGACCGGCCCGGTTCAGGCACCCCGCCGAGCCTCGGCTCCGAGGCCGGGGCCATGGGCGGGCCGCAGGCTCCGCAGCGCCTCGTGGGACGGTGTGCCGGGCGCGGCCGTGTACAGGACGACCCGCTGGTTCCGTTCGGGGACGTGGAGCATGGTGCAGATGAGCTCCATCTCCCCCGCCCGAGGGTGCCGGATCTGCTTGGTCATGCTCCGCTGCACCCGGACCTCGTGCGCGTGCCACAGCGCGCGGAACTCGGTGCTGCGCTCCCGCAGCTCCGCCACCAGGGCCGCGATTCCGGGATCGTCCGGGTTCTCGGCGGCGGTCGCGCGCAGGTCGGCGACGCAGGCCCCGGCGAACTCGCGCATCCCCGGAGCCTCGTACACCCAGGAGGGCTCCGCGCCGGTGAAGTAGCAGCGGAGCAGGTTGCGGCGGCCGTGCGGGCGGGCGGGGAAGTCGGCGATCAGCGCCGCGGCGAGGGCGTTCCAGGCGAGCACGTCGTACTTGGCGTCGATGACGATCGCGGGCGTGCCGTCCAGCCAGTCCAGCAGGTGCGCGATGTTCGCCGGCACGTCGGCCGACGGGCCCGGGGCGCGCGGCACCTCGCCCGCCAGGTGGAACAGGTGCGCGCGCTCGTCGCCGGTCAGCCGCAGCGCGCGGGCGACGCTCGACAGCACGGCCCGCGAGGGACGGGAGCCGCGTGCCTGCTCCAGCCGGGTGTAGTGGTCGACGGACACCCCGGCCAGGCGCGCCACCTCCTCGCGGCGCAGGCCCGGTGTGCGCCGCCGCGCCCCGGCCTCCAGGCCGAGGTCGGCGGGCCGGAGGCGTTCCCGCCGGCCGCGCAGGAAGCGGGCCAGCTCTCTCCTGTCCATCCCACCAGCATGGCCGGTCGCGGACGCCGTATCCAGGGACGGCCCGTCCGGGTCTCGGCCCGTCTCTGGTGCCCCGGGGCCGGGCCGCCGAGGGTGGAAGGCGCCGGAACCGGCGATCGAGAGGAGAGACGAGATGCGGGAACTGCGGGGCAAGGTGGCGATCGTGACGGGCGCGGCGTCGGGGATCGGGGCCGCGACGGCCCGGATCCTGGCCCGCGAGGGCGCGGCGGTCGTGGTGGCCGACATCAACGGCCCCGGCGCCGACGAGGTCGCCGGGAAGATCGCGGCCGGGGGCGGGCGCGCCGTCCCGGCGGCGGTCGACGTCGGCGAGCCGGACCAGGTGGCGGCGATGGTGGACACGGCGGTCCGCGAGTTCGGCGGGCTGGACGTCCTGCACAGCAACGCCTCGCTGCTGGACCCCCGGGTGCTCGGCCGCGACCTGGAGATCGCCGACCTGGACCCCGATGTCTGGGACCGCGTGATGCGGGTCAACCTGCGCGGCTACATGCTCGGCGCCAAGTACGCGATCCCCCCGATGCTGTCCCGCGGCGGCGGGGTGATCGTCCACACGTCCTCCGTGACCGGCCTGCAGAGCGAGTACCGGCGGTCGGCCTACAGCACCTCCAAGGCGGCGATCATCGGCTTCACCCGCGCGGTCGCCACGCAGTACGGCAAGGAGGGCATCCGGTGCGTGGCCGTCGCGCCCGGACTGGTGCTCACCGAGGGCCTCACGTCCAACATGCCGGCCCCGGTCCGCGACATGTCGCTCGCCCACCACCTGACGCCGCGCCTGGGCGAGCCCGACGACATCGGCGAGCTGGTGAGCTTCCTCGCCTCCGACCGGGCGGCGTTCATCACGGGCTGCACCGTCCCGATCGACGGCGGGCTCTCGGCGCACGTCGCCGCGTACGCCGACGAGCGCCGCTTCATGGAGTCGCACACGGCACCGCGCTGACCCCGCCCGAGAGCCGGGACGGCGATGACTTCCGGGTTCGGGGAGAGTCATCCCGACGAACACGACGGAAGGAAGAGCTGTGGCCAAGCTGCTGTACTCGGCGACGATGTCGCTCGACGGCTTCATCGCCGGGCCGGGCGGGGACATGTCCTGGCTGACGGAGCACCTGGGCGAACCGAACCCGACCGCCGAGCGGCTGCTCGCGCAGATCGGCGCCCTCCTCGTCGGAAACCGCACCTTCGGCGGCGACGACCCGAACAAGGGCACCGACAAGGAGGGCGCGTTCGGCGGCGAGTACGAGGGGCCGGTGGTCGTCCTGACGCACCGGCCACCGGCCGGGCCCGTGCCGGGGGTCACGTTCGCCGGCGACCTCGGGACGGCGGTCGCGCAGGCCAGGGCCGCCGCCGGCGACCGCTACGTCAACGTCCTGGGCGCGGACGTCGCCCGGCAGTGCATCGAAGCGAAGGTCCTGGACGAGGTGCTCGTCTTCGTCGCCCCGGTGCTCCTCGGGGACGGGGTGCCGCTGTTCGACAACCCGGGTGGCGAGCGGGTCCGGCTGGAGCCGCTCGCGGGCGAGTCGGCGCACTGGTACCGCGTCGCGTACTGACCCCGCCCTGGGCGCCGCTACCGCGCGGCGAGGCCGCGCAGCGCGAGTTCCACGTGGTGGGCGATCGCGTCCGGTTCGGAGTCGGGGATCAGCGGTGCGATGCGGACGAGCCCGAGCAACTGGTAGGCGATGTCGCGGGCGGTCACGTCGGCGGCGAGGGTGTGGTCGGTGCGGGAGCGGTCGACGGCCTCCTGGCCGACCCTGGTGAGGTGCGCGACGCACCGCTGGAGGTCCTCGTCCGCCGGTGACCCGGCCGTGAGCAGGTCGAGCATCGCCTTGCTGCCGGTGAGCTGCGCCATCGCCCCAGTGAAGAACGTGCGGAGAGCGGTGATCGCGGGCATCCCCTCGGGGAGGGACGCCGCGGCGAGGTCGGCGAGGTCGGTGCCCGTCACGGCGTGGACGAGGTGCTCGCGGGTGGGGAAATGCCGGTAGAGGGTGCCGACGCCGACCCCGGCCGCCGCGGCGACGGCGCGCATGTCGACGGCCATGCCGCGCTCCCGGAAGGCGTGCTCCGCCGCCGCCAGGATCCGCTCCCTGTTCTCGACGGCGTCCCGCCGCCGCCTCCGATCCGCTGCCACCTCCACAGCCTAGCGATCCGGAACACGTGTTCTGGTTAATGCTAGGTTGATCCGGAACATGTGTTCCGGAACAGCGCGGAGGCGAACGGTGCGGACGATCGTGATCACAGGCGGTACCGACGGCATGGGAGCGGCACTGGCGCGCCACTACCTGGGAGCGGGCGACCGCGTCGTGGTCGTCGGCCGGAGCCGCGCCAAGTTCGACGCGCTGCTCACCTCGGCGACGGCGGCGCGGGCGGAGTTCATCGCGGCCGACCTGTCGTCGGTGGCCGACGGCCGCCGCGTGGTCGAACATCTGCGGGCCGGCCACGAGCGGATCGACGCGCTGGTCCTCGCGGCCTCGTTCGTCCGGCAGCGCCGGCATGTCACGGCGGAGGGGCACGAGGCGTCCTGGGTGCTGTTCTTCGTGTCCAAGTTCGTGTTCGTGACCGGCCTCGCCGCACAGTTCGGCGCCGCCGAAAGGCCGGTCGTCGTGAACACCGCCGTGCCCGGCGCGCGGGCCGACGCCATCGACTTCGACGACCTGGAGATGTCGGAGAAGTTCACGTTCGCGCGGTCCAACGCGCAGCAGCGCCGGGCCAACGAGCTGCTCGGCATCCTCGCGGCCGAGGCGAACCCGGACCTGGCCTACGTGACGTGGGGACCGGCGCGGATCGTCCGCTCCAGCTTCGCGGGCGACGTCGGGACGGCCATGAAGGTCGGCGCCGCGGTCCTCGGGAAGCTGCTCGGCCAGCGCCCGGACGCCGCCGTCCGCCCGGTCATCGGCATCATCGACGCCCCGTCCCCCGGGCGGGCCGCCTTCCGCGGCGCCAAGAGGCGCCCGCTCACCATCGGCGCCCACGACGACAAGGACGCCGCGCGGCTGGCGGCGGCGGTCGAGGACGGCCGCTGACCGGTCCGGGAAAAGGGCGTGGCCGAAACCGGACGCCAAACCAGGGAACCACTCTCTCCCCCGCGGGCTCCAAACGGGTCAGCACAAGCCCCCGGCCTGGAGTTCTCATGCCCGATCCCGATACCGATCCCGAATCCACCGGTCTGGCGTACCGGTTGCGGACGGACCGCAAGTGGCGGCGCGGCGCGGTGGCCGCGATGCTCGCCCTCGTCCTGGGCGTCGCCGCCGTCGCCGCGATCGCCACGCGGGGGTCCGGGCCGGGCGGGATCTCCGACGGGCCGCTGACCGCCGCGCCCGCCACGGCCGACCCCGTTCCGGCCGGCCGGATCGTGAAGAAGGTGCCCGCCAACTGCGGGGTGTCGAAGGGCACGGCCGCCCGGCTCGCGCCGGGCTCCGACCCCGACGCCGAGAAGGGCGGCCTCTTCCGGGAGGGCGGCCCGGGCAGCTGCATGTGGTACTCGCTGGACGACGGCAAGGCCAAGTGCGACTTCTGCACCGGCGACTTCCGCAACGAGCGCGTCCTCAATGTCGACATCGCCCTCGCCGAGAGCCGCCTCCAGTCGCCGATCAGCGAGGCGCTGCGGCAGATGAACGAGACGCCGGGCCTCCCGCGGAGCTCCGCCCGGCCCGAGATCGTCGAGGGGCTGGGCGAGGAGGCCACCGCCCGCTACTCGGCGGAGACCGAGACCGAGGGCGCGATCGTCAAGTTCCGCGTCGGCAACGCCGTCGCGACGGTCCGCTACCGGGGCTGGGACGCCGTGGGCGGCGAGCGCAGGACGATCCCGGCGAAGACCGCGCTGGACGGCGCCTTCGCG
This sequence comes from Actinomadura sp. NAK00032, assembly GCF_013364275.1. Classification (NCBI taxonomy): domain Bacteria; kingdom Bacillati; phylum Actinomycetota; class Actinomycetes; order Streptosporangiales; family Thermomonosporaceae; genus Actinomadura; species Actinomadura sp. NAK00032. The sequence continues at coordinate 5,168,080 of NZ_CP054932.1, forward strand.
GCGGCGTCCGAGACGGCCAAGAGCATGGGCACGGCGGCGCGGCCCGTGCTGAGCAAGGTGAAGCACCCGGTCACGCCGCCGGTGCGGCACGTGCCCAAGCCGTGCGACGCGGTCCCGGCGGCCACCGTCGACAAGGTGGCGCGCGGCGCGTACCGGCGGCGGGCCACCGCGTCGCTGTTCCCCTCCTTCAACTGGCAGGGGACGTCCACCGACGGCTGCAGGTGGAGGGCGCGCACGTCCCGGTACTCCGACGAGGGCCAGTCGCGCACCCTCACGGTGGCGATCACCGTCGAGGACGACCGCCTCCCGGGTCTCGGGGCCTTCACGGCGGCGCGCCGGTACCTGGGCGTCTACGAGAACCTGCGGGCCGGCAACACCCCGGGATCGGACCAGTTCAGCGGGTTCAAGCCACTCGCCGGGCCCGGCGACCGGGCGTTCGCCGTGACCCGGGTCGCGCGGACCTCGTCCAGCGGCGACGAGGGATTCGTGGTCTTCCAGAAACGCAACCTACTGGTCGAGGTGTCCTACCAGGGCGCCGATGAGGAGACGCCCATGAGGGGGAGCCGGCTGGTCGACAGCGCCTACACGGTGGCCGTCGCGGTGGAGAGGTCGTTGCGGTCATGACGGGAACGCCGCGGTCCGCCGCATCGCAGAACGGCACGGGCGGGGCCGTCCCGTTCGCCGCCGTGGTCGTCATCGTGCTCAGCATCGTCCTGGTGAAGGCGCTGCCGTCGCCCGGAAGCCTCGACCGGATGCCCGACCCGCCGTCCGGGCCGGACCGGGTGCCGGCCGGGCCGGTCGTCGAGGCGTACCCCGAGCACTGCGGGATCTCCGCCGCCACGCTCGCCCGGCTGGTGCCCGACGCGCGGACGACGCGGGGCGGCGGTCAGGGCACCTGCACGTGGTCGTCGCAGAAGGACGACCGCAGGTCCGAGCGGCACCTGTCGGTCGGCTTCACCCTCTTCCACGGCAGCGCACTGCGGCCGGGCATGCCGCAGCCCGGTCGGGCGCCCGCCGCGGCGGCCATGAGGTCGCTGGGCCCGAGATGGTCCAACGTGCCCGGCACGGCGGTGACGGGCCTGGGCGACGAGGCGTTCATGCAATTCTCCCCGTCTACAGGCTCGACGGTCGTGATGCGGGTGGGGAACGCCAACGTCACCGTCCAGTACCGCTCGATCTTCTGGCCGATCCCCAAGAAGACGGCGCAGGACGGCGCGTTCGCCGCCGCGTCCGAGGTCGTCGCCGCCCTCGGCGCGCGCACGCCCGCCCGGCCCGCGATCGCCGCGGCGCCGCAGCCGACACCGGCCCGCGCGGTCCCCGACCTGTGCGCCGCCGTGTCCGAGCGGACCGTGCACCGGCTCGTGGAGGGCGACTCCGTCACCGGCGAACCCACCTCGCGCGGCGGGGCGCTCGCCATCAAGGACGCCAAGGTCAGCAACTGCTCCTGGACGTCGATGGACCGCGAACTCTCGGTCTCCGCGGCGGTCGTGCCGGGCTCGGACCTGTTCGACGGCGCCCGCCTCGCCACCCGCGAGTACGCGATGCGCCACGACGACGCCCGCACGGAGGAGACGCTCAGCGTCCATGACAAGAGGTACTTCCGCGCCGTGCCCGGCCTGGGCGACCAGGCGTTCGCCGTCCAGATCCCCGAGGTCATTCCCGGCGAGGTCGTCTTCCGGGACGGCAACGTCCTGGTGCGGGTGACCTACGAGGCGGCGGACGAACGCAAGCCCCTCAGCCGGAAGCACGCCATCCGAGGTGCCTACGCGGCGGCCCAGGAGGTGGCGCAGGCACTGGCCGCGCACTGACCGCCCAGCCCAGGCGTCCCCGTCTGGTCCACGGCGCGGGCGGCACCGCGATCGCCCGCGCCACTGGATCACACCCCTCTTCGCCGCAGTGTGATCGGGAGGGACCTGGTGTGGTCCGACGGGCGCCGCAGCCTTGCGAGCCAGTCCCCCAGGGGTTCGGCAGCCACCCGGACTCGCCTGAGTATTGCGGTGCACTTCGCGAGGAGCCCGACCAACCCGGCGTGTGGGAGTTGCCCGGTGGCGCCGCACGCAGGCGCCGCCCGCGCCCAGTGGGGCCGAGCAGTGGGGCCGAGCAGTGGGGCCGCGCAGTGGGGCCGCGCAGTGGGGCCGCGCAGTGGGGCCGCGCGGCTGGGGTATGCGGCGGGGGCGCGGGGCGGGGGTGCGCCGTCACGTGCGGCGCGGGGGTGCGCGGTGGGGTGCGCGGTGGGGGCGCGGGGCGGGGGGCGGGGGGCCGCCGTCACGTGCGGGGGTTGGGGACGGTGCCCGGTCGGCGAAGGCAGCGGGATGCACGGGGGCAGCGCGATTGGGCGGACGCCGCCGGAGTGGGCTGAAGTGGGGATCTGGACCGTCTCCCGCGTGGGGGCCGGGGCAGGATGCGCTTGCCCACATGCCGGCGTGCGGGAAGGGGTCGGCTCGGCCGGGGCGCCGTCCGGTCTCGTGGGCGGCTCGGGATGAGGCGGGCAGCGGACGGCTCCAGGGACGCGCGGGGTTGGTTGGCGTCGTCGCGGCGCGGGGACGTGCGCGCTGGTCATGGTGGTGCCGTGCCGGAAGACGCGGGGGCGCGTTACGCGGGCCTGGTGTGGTCACGCCCATGTGGGTGGGACGTGGTGGTGGGTGCGCTGCGCGGCCTGGCCGTGATGGTTCCGCGCCGTCCTGGAGGTCGGACACGCCCAAGGCGGCGCGCCGTGGTGGGACGGCGCATGGAAGCGGGGCGGTAGTGCCCGCCACGGCTCTTGCGTCCTCTTGGACGGTGAATGCGCGCGGCAGCAGCCCGGCGGGGGACGGGACGGTGGGCGCGCTGAACGGCCTGGCCGTGGTGGTATCGCGCCGTCCTGGACGTCGGACGCGCCCGAACGGCATGCCGTGGTGGTGGGTGCCCTGCGCGGCCTGGCCGTGATGGTGCCGCGCCGTCCTGGACGTCGGACGCGCCCGAACGGCATGCCGTGGTGGGACGTGGTGGTGGGTGCCCTGCGCGGCCTGGCCGTGATGGTGCCGCGCCGTCCTGGACGTCGGACACGCCCAAGGCGGCGCGCCGTGGTGGGACGGCGCATGGAGGCGGGGCGGTCCTGGCCCCATCACGGCTGTTGCGTCCTCTTGGACGGTGAGTACGCGCGGCCGTGGACCGGCCGGTGGGACAGGCCGGTGGGTGCGCTGAACGGCCTGGCCGTGATGGTGCCGCGCCGCCCTGGACGTCGGACACGGCCAAGACGGCGTGCCGTGGTGGGACGCCGTGCTGGGGTGGTGGAACGGCGTGCCGTGATGGGACAACACATGGAGGCGGGGCGGTCGTGGCCCCATCACGGCTCTTATGTCCTCTTGGACGGTGAATGCGCGCGGCAGCAGCCCGGCGGGGGACGGGACGGTGAGTGCGCTGCGCGGCCTGGCCGTGATGGTGCCGCGCCGCCCTGGACGTCGGACGCGTCCAAAACAGCGTGGTGTGGTGGGGCGGCGCATGGAGGCGGGGCGGAAGTGGCGCCGTCACGGCTCTTGCGTCCTCTTGGACGGTGAACGCGCGCGGCAGCGGCCCGGCGTGGTGGGACGGGCCGGGGCAGGGCGGGGCACGCTCGGTCGGACGGCGAGGCGCCGTGGCTGCGGCCGCACTGGCGCGGCCCGTGGTGGGATGGGACGGCGGGCTTGTCCTGGACGCGGGCACGCGTCCAGGACGCGACGGGCATGCTGGTGGGTCTGGCTGGACGCCTGACGCACGAAGCCCCTGGTCCGTGGCTCGTCGGTCGGGCCGGGGGCCTGTGTCTCACCGAGGCTCAGGTTAGGTCGAGGGTGCCGGTCTTGATCTGTGTTGCGAACGCCTGCCACGCGGACGGACCGAAGACCAGCTTCGGCCCGTCCGGGTTCTTGGAGTCCCGCACTGCCACGGCCGCCACCAAATCGGCCACCTCGATGCACGCCCCACCGGTGTCCGTACTACGGCTGCTCTTCTGCCACTCAGCCGCGGAGATCCGCACCATGGGTGCCACCTCAACGCACTGGTCACCCGTACCAGTGCTGTAGCTGCTCTTTTGCCACCCTGACGGCACCAAGGCGACCTCAACGCGCTGTCCGCCAGCGTTAGTGCTGCGGCGACTCGTACGCCATTGCACAGCCCACGGGTGCTGCGTACTCATAGGCTCTCCAAGATCGTCCGGAGGAAGTCCAGTGAGTCCTCGGCGCTCATCGCCGAAGCCCTGATCAAATCGAAACGTACCCCATACTTCCGGACAGCTGCAGGGTGATCGACGAGCTGTCCACCGATGTGCCCTTCGACACGCACCGCATCCGAGTCATCCGCAAAACTCAGGATTGTGAACGGGCCGGGCAAGCCCGCGTAGGCACCCCTAGAAGTCGGGACGATCTGGACTGTGATGTGGGATAGCGCCGTCAAGTCGATGAGGTGCTGGATCTGCCCCTTCAGTACCTCCGGATCCCCGACCGGACGGCGGATGGCGTATTCGTCGAAGATTGCGACCATGTGGGGCGGCTTCTCTCGCTTGAAGATCTCCTGTCGTTCCATTCGGGTCGCGACGAGTTGCTCGGCAGTCTCGGACGCCTGCTCCGACCTGAGTACCTCGTGTGCGTACTCGGGCGTCTGGAACAGCCCTGTGATGACCATGGTCTCGAAGATGTAGATCACCTCAGCCACGCGCTCTCGGGCGATGAAGTCCGGGAAGCCTGGGGGGAGGACGGCGAGGCGGCCGAAGTCCTTGATCCACTCCCAGATGCGGTGGAACGAGCCGTCCGTCTTGAAGAAGACGTCGCAGTCCTTGGCGAAGTCCTCGGACGGAGGGCTCCCGCCCGACTCGATCTGGCCGATCCGCTGAGGCGAGTAGCCGAGCTTCTCCGCGAACTGTGGTCGCGACAAGTTGGACAATTCCCGCTTTGCGCGCAACTCGACGCCGAAGTATTCGGCGGGCGAGGACGGGACGCCGGGGTCGCGGGGGCGACGAGGCATGAGAACCTCCAGGGGTTTTCGAAAAAAAGATCGTTTTCGAACGGGGGGACGCGAGATTTGCCGCTTCTTCTTTCTCGCTCTTTCGGAGCGTAGCTCGATTACAGGAGGCTTGGAAGCGGTAACGGAGAGAAATCGCACCGAAAGTTCAAACGATCATGGATACGTCCGTCAACCCCGCTGACCAGGCGTTGGCCCGCCTGCGCGCAGACTTCCAGGGCCATCGAATCTGGCGTGCGACACGCTACGACGGAAGGCTCGGCGACTGGGTCGCCACTCTGCACGACCCTAAGGCCGGTGTAGATCCGACCGTTGTACGCAACACCGCAGAAGAACTCCGCAGGGCGCTTCTAGACGAACTCAGTCGCGCGTCCATCCACCGGGGCTCCGAACCCACTAAGTGGGTGCAATGGTAATGCGGTGGATCGAAGCGAAGAATCTGAACGCAGGCGCCCCGACTTCTTCCATTACGGTCCACCTTGACCGACTTGCCCAAGAAGTCATTCGCGAAGGCTGGAAGGCCGTCCCGCGCTACGACGGTCCGCACCCGCTCCTACGCGTCTTCGATCCGGCCGTCCCGGACTTCGGCGAGAGCGTCACGCTCGTCCCCGGGACGACGCCCGGCGTCTGGTGGTATCGGTCGAGCACAGGCGAGCACTTGGCCCCGCACACCAAGCCGGTCCACGCGGCCGAGCAGATCACCCGGATCCTCACCCCGTACGTGGCGGCCGTCCTCGCCGCCCAGACCCACCGGCGCGAGACCACCGGCGAGCAGCGCCCCATCCCCCGGCCCCACCCGGACCAGCCGCACGCCACGACGATCGCCAGCCTGCAAGACCGCTCCGGCGTCATCTGCTGGTGGGGCTCCTGCACGGAGGAGTGGTGGGCGCTCATCCCCGGCGGGACGCAATGGCAGATCGTCAGCGCCCCCGACCCCGAAGCCCTCATCGAGACCATCCTCAACGCCCGCACCCACCGCTGACCCACAAGCCGCCGCGCGGTGGGGGAGGTTCCTCCCGTCCCTCCCCCACCGCGCGGCCTCCCTGTCGCGGTCGAGGTGCGAGTACGTCCTGCGATCGCTAGGGCGGCACGCCTGCCACTCGTCCGCCCCGGACAGGCGCTGCGCCGACTCCCCCGACCGTCTCACCTGGGCGCCACCTGCTGCGGCCGCCGCCCCTTCTGAGCAGGGGGAGCCGCGGTCACTACGATCGCGATGCCCTCACACAGGCCCCGACGAAATGAGCGCCCATGAGCGACGACGTCCTGTCGGTCATCCCGACCGATCCGCAGTGGCAGCCGGGCGGCGCGGCGGCCGAGCGGGCCGCCGGACTCGCCGCGGAACTGGCGCCCGGCGTTCCCGGCGGCGCGGACGTCGACATCGACGTCACCTGGCACGACACCCTCACGCCCGTCGACTGCGGTGGCAATCTGGAACGGATCGGGTGCCCGCGCTGCAGTGGCTCGATCGGCACCGATTGGTGGGCCGACCTGCTCGAAGCCCATGCCGCGGACGGCTTCGCCACCTTGGCGGTGACGGTGCCGTGCTGCGGCGCCGCCACGTCGCTGGACGTGCTGGACTATGACTGGCCGTGCGGGTTCGCCCGCTTCGAGATCGCGATCTGGAATCCCGAACGCACCTGGTTCGACGACGAGGATCTGGCCGCCATCGCCAGCGCGCTCGGCCACCCCGTCAGGCAGATCAGAGCCCATATCTGACCCGGGGGTGATGCCGGGACGGGCCCTAGGAGACGGCTTCGAGGGGAAGGCCGGTGCCGCGCCAGGTGGCGGCCAGGTCCTGCACGGGGATGTCGAGGGCCTCGCCCAGGCGGACGATCGTGCCGAAGCCGGGGGTGGGCAGGCGGCCGGTCTCGATCTTGCGGAGGGTCTCCGGGGAGATGCCGGCCGCGAGCGCGACGTCGGCGAGGTCGCGGCCGGCCCGCGCCCGGCGCAGCAGGGCGCCGAGGCGCCTGCCGGCTTCGATCTGTTCGGGCGTGAGCGGTTGGCGAACCATGGCCCCAGGATAGGAGTGGTATTTCTATACCGTCAAGCGCTACAGTCGGCCGGTATAGTAATACCGAAACTCCCTGGACGTGAGGTACTCGTGATCGAACTGAAGACGCCCGCGGAGATCGAGCGCATGCACGTGACCGGCCGTTTCGTCGCCGAGGTGCTCTCGGAGGTCGGCCGGCTCGCCGCGGTGGGCGTCAACCTGCTTGACCTGGAGAACCACGCGCGCACCATGCTCAAGGAGCGCGGCGCCGAGTCATGCTACTGGGACTACGCCCCGTCCTTCGGCAACGGCCCGTTCCGCAACGTCATCTGCCTGTCGGTGAACGACGCCGTCCTGCACGGCCTCCCCCACGACTACACGCTGCGCGACGGGGACGTCCTCAGCGCGGACATCGCGGTCAGCATCGACGGCTGGGTGGCCGACTCGGCGCGCACGGTCATCGTCGGGACGCCCGCCGACGATGACCTGCGGCTCATCCGCGCCACCGAGGAGGCCCTGGAGGCGGCGATCGACACGGCGCGGCCGGGCAACCGCCTGGGCGACATCTCGGCGGCGATCGAGGCGGTCGCCACCGGCTACGGCTACCCGGTGAACGACGAGTTCGGCGGCCACGGCCTCGGCCGCACCATGCACGAGGGGCCGCACGTGTCGAACAAGGGCAAGGCGGGCCGCGGCCTCACCCTGCGGCCGGGCCTGACCCTCGCGCTCGAACCCTGGTTCGCCCGCACCACCGATCGGATCGTCTACGACCCCGACGGCTGGACCATCCGGTCGGCCGACGGCTCGCGCACGGCCCACTCCGAGCACACGGTGGCCATCACCGCCGACGGCCCCCTCGTCCTCACGCGGCGCGAGTCGGAGCAGACCTCCTAGCGCGCCGGCGGCGAGCAGGGCGTCCGGCGATCCGGAGCCGGGGCCCGCTTGCCAAGGTGAGTGAGTGGCTGTACATTCACTCTCATGAGCCGAGGCATCCTCTCCACCGCCGAGTCCCGCAGGCCGGTCGTCGCGGCCGCCGCCGTGCGGGAGTTCGCGGGCGGCGGCTTCCACGGGACGACGATCGCGGACGTCGCGCGGGCGGCGAAGATCTCGCCCGCCTACGTCTCCAAGCTCTTCCCGACCAAGGAGAAGCTGTTCGTCGCCGCCCTGGACACGTGCTTCGACCTGGTGCTGGACGCCTTGGAGAACGCCGCCGAAAGCGCCGCCTCCACCGCGCCCGACGCCGCGCCCGACGCCGCGCCCGACGCCGCGCCCGACGCCGTGCTCGACGCGATGGGCGCCGCGTACGCGAAGCTCATCGGCGACCGCACGCTGCTGCTCATGCAGGTCCACGCGCAGTCGGTCGCCGACGTCCCCGAGATCGGCGCGGCGCTGCGAGCCGGGCTGAAGCGCATGGTCGACCTGGCCAAGACGCGCTCCGGCGCGCCCGACGAGAAGGTGCAGGAGTTCATGGCGCGCGGCCAGCTCTGCCACCTGCTGGTGACGGCCGGCGTCACCGAGGTGTCCGAGAGCTGGGCCCGGCTGCTCGACGCCGGGTTCCGGCACCCGTAAGGCAGAAGGGCGCACTTGGGCGCCCTTCGCTTTCGCCCTGGAGAGTGAGTGACTGTTCACTCTCTTCACTGGCCCGAGGGAAGGCTCATGAACGACACGGAGACCGCCACCGCCGTCCTCGCGGCCCCGGCGACCGGACGCGGCGCGCCCACTGCGGCGGCTCGGGGCGCCGTGCTGGCGGCGGCCGGGCTGACGCTCATGGCCGCGGCCGTCATCGCGCCGAGCCTGCCCGCGATGGCCGAGGCGTTCGGGGGCACACCGGCCGCGGAGTCGGCGGTCCGGCTCGCGCTGACGATCACTTCGCTCGCGATCGCGGTCAGCGCACCGCTCGCGGGCGCGCTCACCGACCGGTTCGGCCGCCGGGGCGTCCTGCTGGGCGGGCTCGTCCTCTACGCGCTGGCCGGGACGGCGGGCGCCCTCGCCCCTGGCCTGGGCGTTCTGATCGCCACCCGCGCTCTGCTCGGCGTCGCCGTCGGCGGGATCATCACCGCCGTCACCGCCACCCTCACCGACTGGTTCGACGGCGATCTGCGGGCGCGGTACCTCGGCTTGCAGCAGGCTGCGGCGAGCCTCGGCGGCGTGGTCCTGCTCCCCGTGGCCGGGCTGCTGTCCGGGCTCGGCTGGCGGGCGCCCTTCTGGCTCTACGGCACCGGCATCCTGGTCGGCGCGGCCGTGTTCGCCACCGTCCGACAGACCAGACCTACGCCCACACGGCCAGCGCCTGGCAGCGGGCCAAGCCCGACCTTGCAAGGCCGGACGACCACCGCGCGCATCGCCGGAATCTACGGCCTCGCCTTGGCCGCCACCGTCGTGTTCTACATGGCACCCACCCAGGTGCCGTTCCTACTGGACGGCTCCGGCGCCGGGCCCACCGTCGTCGGGCTCGCCATCGCCGCGAGCACGCTGACCGGGCTCTTCGGCGCCCTGGCCTATCCCGTCCTGTGGCGGCACGTTCCGACGTCGGCGATCACCGCGTTCGGCATCGCGGCGCTCGGCACCGGGTGGCTGCTGGTCGCCACGGCGAGCCTCCCGGGCGTCTTCGCCGGTCTGCTGGTCGGCGGCCTGGGGGTGGGCGTGACCGTCCCGAACCTCAACCTCGTCCTGAGCGGCCTGGCGCCGGCCGTGCACCGGGGACGCGTCCTGGCCGGGCTCGTGTCGGGGATCTTCCTGGGCCAGTTCCTCTCCCCCATCGCGGTCGCACCGCTGGCCGCCGCGACCGGCGTCGCCGGCGCCTTCGGCTGGACCGGTGCCGCCGCCCTCACCGCCTCCCTCATCGCCGGGACGGCGGCCCTCGCCGCCGCCCGCTCACACCGCCCGGCCTGACGCCGGGCACGACCGAAAGGAAAGCACCATGATCGTCCACGGCAACCGCTTCACCTTCAAGCCCGGCACCTCGGCCGCCGAGATCGAGGAGGCCCTGGAGAGCCTGCGCAACCAGGGCCGCTCCATCCCGGCCGTGCGGTCCTTCACCGTCGGCCGCGATTACGGCGGCGAGTACGAGTGGGGCGCCACGTTCGTCCTCGACGACCTGGACGGCTACTGGGAGTACCTCACCCACCCGGCCCACATGCGGACCGACCGCATCGGCCTGCCGCTCCTGGACACGTTCGCCTCGTTCGACATCACCGACGACCTCGACCCCGAGATGGCCGCCAAGATCGCCGCCCTGCACCAGCGCCGCTACGACCAGGACGCCGAGCTGACCGAACTCGTCTCCAACCTGCCCGACTACACCGGCAGCGCGGCCCCGGGCCCCCACGGGGGCAAGTGACCGACCGGCCGGAGGCGGCCCGGTGCACCCCCGCGGTGCGCCGGGCCGTTTCCCTTCCCGCGTGAGGGCGGGCGGGGTCAGGCGGGTTTGACGGCCACGCCGCCGAAGGCGCCGGCCTGGGCCTGGGTGAGGGCGGCGTCGTGGGGGTTGCCGTCGGGGCGCCAGTCGGTGACGGGGACGACGCCCGGGTCGAGGAGGTCCCAGCCGGTGAAGAACCCGGTGACGCGGTCGCGGGAGCGCGGGGTCAGGTTCACGCCGCCGGCCCGGTAGGTGCGGACCACGGCCGCGGCCTCCTCCGGGTCGTCCACGAGGTCGGTGGTGGAGTGGGAGAAGATCATCACGCTGCCGGGCGGCATGGCGGCCTTGTAGTGCTCCAGGATGTCGCCCGGGTCGTCCTCGTCCGGGATGAAGTGCAGGAGGGCGACGGTGAGCAGGGCCACCGGCCGGGTGAAGTCGATCAGGGCGCGGGTCTCGGCGGCGGCGAGGATCTTCTCGTGGTCGCGGAAGTCGGCGTCCAGGTAGGCGGTGCGGCCCTCGGGGCTGCCGGCGAGCAGCGCGCGGGCGTGCGTCAGGACGATCGGGTCGTTGTCGACGTAGACGACGCGGGAGTCGGAGGCGACGGACTGGGCGACCTCGTGGGTGTTGTCGGACGCCGGGATGCCGGTGCCGATGTCGAGGTACTGGCGGATGCCCATGTCCGCGGCGAGCCGGACCGCGCGGCCGAGGAAGCGGCGGTTGGCGCGGGCGCCGGTGGCGACGTCGGGGAAGATCTGCAGCACCTTGGCGGCGGCGTCGCGGTCGGCCGCGAAGTTGTCCTTGCCGCCCAGGTAGTAGTCGTACATGCGGGCCGAGTGGGGGACGTCGGTGCGCAGGTCGAGGGACGGCGCGCGCTCGCCCGGCCAGTCCGGACGTGGATCGTTCTCCGCCACCAGAACCCCACCTATTCATCTGTTGTCCGACTTAACCGATCTTTGCCGACATGCTAGCCCGCATCGCGATCGCCCGCCGCACATACGCCGAGGTCGGCGGCCACGCGGGCGGCGGTCTCGCGGAGCCATGGACGCCCGGGCGGGCGCCCGTCCCGCTGCCGCGCGCCCGCAAACGGACCCGGGAACGTCCGTAATCGGCGAATCAGTGGAAATGCGAACGCGGTTCCCGGCGCGCATGGGATGATCTCCGGCCGTGGAGCCACCGAATCACGCCCCTTACGGAAATGGCGGCGCGCCCTACGGCGCCCCCTACGGCGCGCCGCCGAATGCACCCCATGGCACGCCGCCGAATGCGCCCTTCGGCGCGGCTCAGCCGATGCCTTATACGCCGCCGCAGCAGCAAATGCCCTATGGCATGCCGCAGGCGGCGCCGATGCATCTCCAATGCCGTTTCTGCGGCTGCGTCCCCGCCGTGGACACGACCTTCCGCGGCCACCGCGGAATGATCCTCGTGATGTCCTTCCTGCACGTGAAGGGCCCCTTCTGCCGGGACTGCGGGCTGTCGGTGTTCCGCGACATGACGGCCAAGACGCTGATCGGCGGCTGGTGGGGCTACATCTCGTTCATCGCCACGCCGGTCACCGTGCTGATCAACCTGGCCCGGCACGGGAAGGTGGCCGGGCTCGCGGCCCCGACGCCGCCGCCCGACGGCCGGCCGCACGGGCGGCCCGCCGACCCGGGGCCGCCGCTGATGACCCGGCCCATCGCGATCATCGGGGCGCTGGTGCCGCTGCTGCTCGCCGTCCTCGTCGTCGCCGTGAACCTCGCCGGCTGAGCGCCCGGGCGGGCCCTCGGGCGGCCTGGCCGCCGGGGGCGGAGCCTGCGATCCTGGACGCATGCGCATCGTCATCGTCGGCGGCGGGATCATCGGCGCCGCGCTGGCCGACCGGCTGGCCCGCGGGGCGGGCGCCGCCGAGGTGACGCTCGTCGAGCGGGACCGGCCCGGCGCGGGCACCTCGGGCGCGAGCTTCGCCTGGCTCAACGCCAACGACCCGGACGACCCCGCCTACCACTGCCTGCGCGTCGCCGCCCTCGGCGCCTGGCGGCGGCTGGCCGGGGAGTTCGGCGATCCCGCCTGGTTCCGAATCGCGGGCAACACCGCCTGGGCCACCGCGGACCCCGCCAAGGAGCTGCTGGCCGACCGGGTCGCGCGGCTGGCCGCGCTCGGCTACCCGGCCGCGCTGATCACGCCGGACCGGCTGCGCGAACTCGAACCGTCCCTGCGTCCTCCCGCCGCCGGCGCGGTCATCGCGCATTACCCGGGGGAGGGCCACGTGCACGGCCCGGACGCGGTGCGGGCCCTCGCCGACCGCGCCCGCTCCGCCGGGGCGAGGCTGATCGGCGGCACGGCCGCCACCCGCCTCAACCTGCGCGGCGGCCGGGTCACCGGCGTCCGCCTCGGCACCGACGACGACCTGGACGCCGACCTCACGGTCTGCGCGGCCGGCCGGCACTCCCCCGCCCTGCTCGCGACCGCCGGCCTCGGCCTCCCCCTGGTGGACGCCGAGGCGCCCGGGTCCCCGGCGCCCGGCCTCACCGCCTTCACCGGCCCCGGCCCGGCCCTGCTCAACGGCGTGGTCCACTCCCCCGGCGTCGACCTGCGCCCCGTCCCGGGCGGCGGGCTGGCCCTGGAGGCCGCCGACCTGGACGACGCCACCGACCTCGCCACCCCCGCGGCCGCCCTCGACCGCGGGGCCGCCGAACTCCTCGACCGCGCCCGCGCGCTGATCCCCGCGCTGACCGCCCCCGTCGAGACGGTCCACCGCTGCGTCCGGCCGCTGCCCGCCGACGGGTTCCCGCTCGTCGGCCCGCAGTTCCCCGGCCTCTACACCGCCGTCACCCACAGCGGGATCACGCTGGGCCCGCACCTCGCCGATCTGATCGCCGCGGATCTGCGCGGCGGCGAACCGGCCCTCGCCCCTTACCGCCCGGACCGCGCCGCCGGGGCGGCCGCCTGGTAAGCGCGGGATCGCGCGATTTCGCTTCCGCACGCGGCGGACGGCTCGTTGGATACCCTGGGAGCGAAGGCCGGGACGACGCGGCGCGATTTCGGATCCCTCCGCGCATTTCGGTGAACGATGGTGCAGGTGCGTTTCGGTGAAGGATGCTGTCGTGGTGCATGTGGGAAAGATCGCGCGGTTCGATGAGGTTCGCGGCTACGGATTCATCACGCCCGACGAAGGCGGTCCGGACGTCTTCGTCCACGTGAATGATCTGAACGACGACAAAACGCTGATCGCCACCGGGACCTCAGTCGAATACGAGCTCATCGACGGCGAGCGGGGGCTGAAGGCGTTCGACGTCAGCGTCATCGGCGACCGCGTCGCACCCGCCTCCGGCGGCGGGCGGATCGTCCCGTCCGACGACGAGGTCCTCTGCGACGTCCTCACCACGACGGAGCTGCGCATCGAGCTGACCGAGCTGATCCTCGACAGCGTGCCCGAGCTGACCGGCGCCCACCTCGTCCGGCTCCGCGAGAGCCTGCTGACCTTCGCCCGCAAGCACGGCTGGAGCGAGGACTGACCCGCCGCCCGGCGGTCAGCGCGACGCGATCGTGACGGCGGTCAGCAGCACGCACAGCGCCGCGATCCCGGCGACCACGGCGGCCACGCCCAGCTGCGGCGCCGCCAGCGGCAGCAGCAGCACCGCGGCGGCGCATCCCGCGACCGCGCCCGGACGGGTCAGCGGCGCCGCCACGATCAAGGCGTGCACGAGCCAGAGCACCACCAGGAAGACGCTCACCGGTACGGCGACCGCGTAGCAGATCACCGCCGGCGACGCCGCCACGTGGTGCCCGGTCTGCTCGACCGCGACCTCCAGGCCCGCGCCGAGCGCCGCCAGCGACGCGAAGATCCCGTAGTGGCCGTAGCCCCACAGGTAGGAGCGGTGCCGCCGGTCGCGCAGCCCCGCGCCCGCCGGGGCGAGGAAGTACAGCCACCACAGGGCGAACAGCACCACGAGGCCGGACACCGCGATCACCAGGAACGGGCTGCTCACCGCGGACTCCTCCAGCGCCCCCGCGACGCCCCGGGTCGCGGCGAGGACGCTCTCCCCCAGCAGGATGATCGTGAAGAGCCCGTAGCGTTCGGCGATGTGGTGCGGATGCCAGGTGGTGGGCGCGGCCCGCTCCGCCCACGGCGGCACCGCCATCTCCAGGACCGCCAGGGCCACGAAGACCGGCACGTGCGCGTCCGCCGGCAGTGCGCCGAGCTCTGCGGCGAGCAGCCGCAGCAGCCAGCCCGCCTGCAGGGCGGTCATGCCGGCCGCGTACCGGAACGCGGTGCGGCGGCCGTCCGGATTCTCGATCCCGGCCCGCACCCACTGCGTGACCAGCCCGATCCGCATGATGAAGTAGCCGAGCGTGACGCCGCGGAGGTCCTCGTGGTCGGCCGCCGCCGGCACGCCGGCGGCGAGCACCAGCACGCCCGCCATCTGCACCATGGTCAGCAGCCGGTAGGCCACGTCGTCGGTGTCGTAGGACGAGGCGAACCAGGTGAAGTTCATCCACGCCCACCAGATCGCGAAGAAGACCAGCAGGAACGGGACGACCCCCGCGCCGCCGTGCCCCGCCGCGATCTCGTGCGCCAGCTCCCCGGTGACCGCCGCGACCGCGACGACGAACGTCAGGTCGAACAGCAGCTCCAGCGGGCTCGCGGCCCGGTGCGGCTCGTCGATCGGGCGCGCCCGCATCCGCACCCGGATCCGGATGCCGGAGTCCGGGTGCGGCGCGGACGCGTCGCGGTGCGGCGGAGTCACGGCGCGTTCTCGTCGCGGAAGCCGATCTCCCGGTGGGTGCCGTCGCACAGCGGCTTGTTCTCCGAGTGGCCGCAGCGGCACAGCGTCATCCGGTTGCGGGTCTCCAGCGGCAGGCCGTCGGACCGCACGACCGGCACCCGGCCGGTGACCCACAGCGCGCTCGCCAGGCCGTCCTCCTCGGCGAGGACGGACACCGCCTGCGGGAGGTCGGCCTCGATCGTCTCGCCGCCGCGCCGCAGGGCGTAGCTGTAGGAGCCGGACGGGCAGTGGTCGATCCGCCCCATGATCTCCGCGCGGACGTCGCTGTCGGCGGTGTCGGCGAGCATCTCGGCGATCGGCCGGGTGCGGCCGATGCAGAACGCGGCGTGGATGCACAGCTCGCCGACCCGCTGCGCCGAGATGCCCTCCCCGTCGTGGACGTGCTGCAGCTGCGCGTAGGGGCGGACGCCGGCGCTCTCGGTCCCGTCGAACCCGGCCACGGCGTGCGTCCCGTCGCAGAACGGCTTGGACCCCGACCGGCCGCAGCGGCACAGCGCGTACACGTCCTCGGTGGGCAGGTCCTCGCCGGTCTGCCAGGTCAGCGCGGCGCCCTCGGCCGAGACGATCTTGCGCTTGCGGCGCAGCGGGATCCCGCCGTACACGACGTAGGGGCCGTCGCGGAGCACGACGACGCGCCGCTCCTCCCCCCTGCTCCAGCCGCGCGCCTCCTTCGGCACGTACTCGAAGGTCGGGCCGGCGGTCGCGCCGTTCTCGTCCGGCATGCTCATCAGGGCCTCGGCCTGCGCCTTCAGCGCGTACATGGTGCCGATCGCGACCGGGAGCATCCCCGGACTGCCATCGAACGCCAGTTCGAGCAGGTGCAGGATGCCGCAGTAGGTGCCGTTGAACTCCTCCTGCGCGGCGCGGATCTCGCTGCCCGGCGGATGGTCGGCCAGCCGCGGGTTGCGCCGCATCGGCCGGACGCCGCCGAAGTCCACGCCGACCGGTTCGCCGGTCGGCCCCGACTCGGGGGTGTCGCCGCGCCGGTAGCGCCGGCCCGCCTTCAGCTCCTGGAAGCGGTAGTAGTGGGCGACCTCGTCCCGCTCGGGGTGGAAGACGTCCCGGTCGCCGTCCCAGACCTCGCCGCGCGCGGTGCCCTCGCCCTGCTCGACGATCTCCTCCAGCGCGGCCAGCGCCGAGGTCAGGTCGGTGACCGCGAACAGCCGCCCGGCGCTGTTGCGGAAGTGGGCGGCCGTCACCTGGCGGGCCGGGTCGCCGGTGAACACCGCGTCCTCGCCGAGCCGGTCGCACAGCCCGCGCAGCCCCTCCTCGACCGCGTCGTAGAACTGCCCGATCGTCTCGTAGGCGTCGTCCTCCGGCGGCGCGCCGGGCGGCGCGGGCCGCTCGATCCGCAGGAACGCCTCGAGCGCCTCCGGGCCGAACGGCACCAGGGACAGCTCCAGGGAGCGGTCGCCGTGCGGCAGCGGCCGGGGGTGCGGCGGGAGCATCTCCGGGACGTCCAGCCGGGGCCGGCCGCCGACCGCGTTGAGCAGGTTCGCCGCGAGCGCCAGATGGAGCATCTCCTCGGCGAACACGCTCGCCACCACCTGGACGGCCTCGGGGTTGCGCTCCGGGTCGAGGGAGTACAGCGCGCACAGGTACGGCGGCAGGGTCGCGTGCTCCAGCTCGATCGCCCACTGCAGGTGCTCGCGGAGGCCCTCCAGCGTCGCGATCCGCGCGGGGCGGGCGGTCATCCGGCTCATGCGTCGCCTTCCAGCTTCTCCACGGCGCCGAGGAGGTTGCGCAGGCCGACCTCGTCGCGCTCGGCGTCGGTCGGGTCGAACAGCCAGTCGCCGACCGGTTCGGCGGCGGCCTCCTCCGGGCGGCTCGACTCGACGAGGGTCAGCTCCTCTTCGATCTCTATCTCGAGTTCGATCTCGAAACTCCTGTCCTCATCCGCTGAGGTCATGTCTCCTCCTTGGGGGGCCGCGCCGCACCGGGCCGGGCGGCGGCGTGAACGAGCTGCATGGACAGCCGCCCGGAGGCGAGCAGGCGGGAGAAGCGCTCGCCCTGGTGGGCGGCCAGCGCGTACGCGCGGTCCTCGCGGTGCCGGGCGGCGACGACGGCGGCGACCTTCGCGGCGCGCCGCGACCAGGCCAGGGGGGCGTCGCCGGGCCGCTCGATCTGCTCGACGAGGTCGAATCCGGCCCCGTCGAGCAGTCCGGCGAGCTCCGGCTGGGTGGGGAAGTGGTTCCCGTCCGGAACCGCGCCGAGCACCGGGCCGGCGGCGACCGTCACCAGCAGTCCCAGCGACGCGCCGGGGGCCAGTACCCGGTGGATCTCGGCGAGCAGCGCGGCCTTGTCCTGGACGGTGCACAGCACGCCCAGGCACCAGGCGGCGTCGACCGACCCGGTCCGCAGCGGGATCCGCGCCGCGTCGGCGGTCACGACCGGCAGCCCGAACAGCCGGGCCGCCGCCCGGCACGCGGCCGGCATCCGCTCCAGCAGCACCGGCCGGACGCCGAACCGCTCCGCCGCCCAGGCCGCCGGGCCGCCCGCGCCGGCGCCGACGTCCAGCAGCGTCGTCCCGGGCGCCAGCTCGCACGCCTCGGCGAGCCAGGCCAGCGCCGCCGGGCTCGCGCTGCCGCGGCAGGCGGCCGGGATGGCGTGCCGGCCGCCGAGCAGCTCGACGGCCTCGGCCGTCCATTCCGCCACGTCATCGAACTCGGCGACCATCGCCGCTGCGGTCATGGCACTCCCCCGATCGTCCGGCGGGGCCTACTTCGCCACCGCGTCGCGGCCCGGCCACTCGGTGTAGCGGATCGCGCCGAGGACGGCGTCGCCGACCGGGACCAGGCTCGTCTCCCCGACCTCGGCGCCGAAGTAGTGCGCGTGCGGGTCCGCGACGACCTCGCGCGGGTCGTTCCAGTAGGCCAGGGCGTCCCGGATGAACTCGTCCATCCGGAAGCGCTCCGGCCCGGCGATCTCGATCCGGCCGTTCAGCGGGGCGCCCATCGCGACCTTGGCGACCTGCGCGGCGACGTCGTCGCCGGCCATGGGCTGGTAGGCCACGGGCGCGATCCGCACGGTGCCGCCGTCGGTGGCGTCGTCGGCGATGCCCCGGGTGAACTCGAAGAACTGCGTGGCGTGCACGATCGAGTACGGGATCGGCGACTTGCGGATCAGGTCCTCCTGGGCCAGCTTCGCGCGGAAGTAGCCGCGGGACGGCTCCCGCTCGGTGCCCACGATCGACAGCCCGACGTGGTGGCCGACGCCCGCGCCCTCCTCGGCGGCCAGCAGGTTGCCGGTCGCGGTCTCGAAGAACTCCAGCACGGCCTTGTCCTCGAACGACGGCGAGTTCGCCACGTCGACCACCACCGACGCCCCCGCCAGCACGTCCGCGAGGCCCTCGCCGGTCAGCGTGTTCACCCCGGTGTTCGGCGCCGCGGCCACCGCCTCGTGCCCCTGCGCGCTCAGCCTCGCCACGACCTTCGACCCGATCAGGCCGGTGCCGCCGATGACCACGATCTTCATGTTCGATCCCCTCCAGTTCGCCGGGCGGCGGCGCTCGCCGCCCGGCCGCCATCTAGGACAAGGCGGACCCCCCACCCGTGACAGTTCCCCCGAACTTTTTCCCGATGCGGGAGGTCCGTCCTTCAATGACCCGCCGGTCACCAGACCGGGGGCCGACACCGACAACTGTCACCGCCGCCCCCCGCCGGGGGCACCAGGGTGGGGCACTGGCCGCCCCACGGGGGTCCCGGGCGCGCCGGGGCCCGGGGCGGTCATTCCCCGTCGTAGACGAGCAGGCCGTCCTCTTGCAGGCGCGCCCCCGGCGTGGGCGGATGCTCGGTGAGGCGGCCGTCGTGGGCCAGGTGCAGGACGGGGCGGCCCCGCGCCAGGACGGCGAAGTCGGCGATCAGCCGGCGGTGGCAGCGCCACCACACCGACTCGCTGCACATGACGGCCGTGCGGGCCTGCCCGGCCTCGCGCAGCAGCTCGTCCATGGCGTCCAGGAACTCGGGGCTGCGGGTGTGCCCGGCGTACCCGCGGAAGGAGTCGTTGCGCCAGAAGGTGTCGGGGCTGCCGGGCGCGGCGCGCCGGAAGCCGCCGAGGCGCTTGTCCCAGCGGTAGCCGACGCCCTCGGCCGGCAGCCACTCCGCGAGCGCGTCGCGGTGCACGTCGGGGTTGCGGCGGCTGCCGGGCGCGGTGCGGACGTCCACGACGGACCGCACCCCGGCGCCGCGCAGCAGGGGCGCCAGCTCCGCGCGCCCGGCGGTGCCGTGGCCGAAGGTCAGCAGCGGTTCCACGCCCTCCAGGCTGCCCGGTGCGGCCGGCGGGACACCCGCCGGCGTAGTCGGCGAAGGACTCGGCCAGCCAGGGGGCGTTGTACTCGTCGTCGCCGACGATTCCGTACCACCGCTGGTGGGCCAGTTCGCGCGGCAGCGCGACATTGCCGACCAGGTCCAGGATGAACCCCGGATACTCCATTCCGCCGAACCGGAAATCGTTGCCGAGAATGGCGTCGACCTCCTCGTCGGATAGGCGCCGAACCGCGCGGAGTGGGCGTCGGTCGCGGATTCGGCGAGCGACAGCATCTGCACCGCGATACCTGTGGAGGGCACCTCAAGGGAGTCGGGATGGTCGAGGGTGACCTGGTAGTCGCTTGCGAGCCGGTAGAACGACTCGCCTCGCTCTCCTCAGGGCCGCCGCCGGCCCCCGGGGGCGGGGGCCGGCGGCGGGACCGCGTCCGTCAGCTGGCGTTCACGGCCACGTCGTCGACGACGAAGCTCGTGTACAGGGCGGCGTCCTCCGTGCCGGAGAACGAGAGCGTGACGGTCCGGCCCGCGTAGGCGGACACGTCGATGCTCTTCTGGACGTACCCCGAGTTGGCGTCGAGGTTGGAGTAGGTGGCGACGGTGGTGCCGCCGACCTTCACGGTGAGGTCGTCGTACGCCGTGACGCCGGTGGTCTCCTCGGTGTCGATGTGCACGTAGTACGTGAGGGTCGCCGTGCAGCCGGCCGGGATCGTCACCGACTGCGTCGCCGAGTCGGTGTGGGACCGGCCGTAGCCGTCGAACCAGGCGTAGTGCGTGCCGGAGTGGGCGGTCTCACCGTCGCTGTTGGACGACACGACGCCCGAGGTGGTGGTCCAGGGCGACGTTCCGCCCTCGAAGCCGCCGTTGGAGACCTTGTCGCCCGGCGCGGAGCAGCCTCCGCCGGGCGGGTTGACCGTCCAGGTGAAGGACGCGGTGCCGGTGAGCCCGGAGGTGTTCTTCGCGGTGACCGCGACGGTGCTGGAGCCCGCCGTGGTCGGGGTCCCGGAGATCACGCCGCTGGAGGCGTTGATCGACAGCCCGGCCGGCAGCCCGGTCGCGCTGTAGCTCAGCGTCTCGCCCTTCGGATCACTGGCCTGCACGGCGAGGTCGACCGCCGTGCCGACCGTGCCGGTCTGGTTCCCCGGGTTGGTGACCCTCGGGTTGTCGCCCTGGCCGGGGCACTCGCCGGGCACCGGGTCGGAGCCGGTGACGCTGACCGCCGCCCAGGCGGCCATCACGGTGTTGTACTCGGTGCAGTGGGTGCCGTACAGGTCGGCCGCGGCCTTCAGCGAGTCGATGCGGGCGTCGTGGTAGTCCTCGTTGCTGTTGGCGTAGGACGCCAGGGCCTTGAACCAGATCTTGGCGGCCTTGTCGTTGCCGATCCCGGTGACCGTGGAGTTGTCGCACGTCGGGCTGTTGCCGTAGCCGTGGTCGCCGCTGCCGACGGCGGTCAGGAAGAACCAGTGGTTCAGCGGGCCCATGGAGTAGTGCGGGTCGAGCCCGCCGTTGCCGCTGTCCCAGCAGTTCGGGGACTGGCCGTCCAGCGCCGGGTTGTACATGTAGCGCAGCGGGTCGCCGTTGCCGAAGATGTCGATCAGCTCGCCCATGGTGTAGTCGGGCTTGTCGACCGGGTTGCCGGCGTAGAACTCCACCATCGTCCCGAAGATGTCGCTGGTGCCCTCGTTCATCCCGCCGGTCTCGCCGTTCTCGCCCCAGCCGACGATGGCGCCGCTCACGCCGTGGCTCATCTCGTGCCCGGCGACGTCGATCTCGACCAGCGGCCTGGCGTTGCCCTCGCCGTCGCCGTAGGTCATCTGGGAGCCGTCCCAGAACGCGTTGACGTAGGCGTTGCCGTAGTGGGTGCGGGACGGGACGCCGCGGCCGTCGCCGAAGATGCCGTTCCGGTCGTGGACGTTCTTGAAGTAGTCGTAGGTCATGGCGGCGCCGTAGTGCGCGTCCACCCCGGCCGACGACGGGTCGCCGTTGCTGCCGTTGCCGAACTCGCCGGTGGAGTTGCTGAAGACGGTGCCGGTCCCGGACGTGGCGTGGTTCAGGTTGGTGGTGTAGCCGTTGCCGTGGGAGGGATCCCGCATCGTCCAGGTGCCGCCGGACTGCGTGAGGTCGAGGTTGACGGTGCCGACGTAGATGCCGTGGCCCGTGCCCTGGGTCAGGGCGGTGGCGGGGGCCGCGGCGGCCGGGCCGGTCCGGACGCCGGACGGCGCGAACGTGGAGACCTCGTCGTCGCTCTGGACGACGCCGCCCTTCTGGGCGTCCACCAGCACGTGCAGCCTGCTGGGCGTGCGGTCGGCGCGGACGCCGGTCACGACGGTCTGCCAGACCAGCGCCGCCGACCGGCCCTCCATCTTGATCGCCAGCTTCGGCTTCGAGACGGCGGAGACCGTGCCCTTGAGCTGCTTGCGGGCGATCCCGGCGGCGGCCGAGGCGCGCACCCTGGGCGTCGTCCGGACCGCGCCGGCGGTGTCGGACGCGGTCTCCAGCGCGCCGTAGGAGCCGTCCGGCCTGAGGTGGACGACCAGGTCCCCGCCGTAGACGGGGAGCCCGCGGTAGGTGCGGTCGAACCGGACGTCGGCCGACCCGTCGCGGTCGACGGCGACCGACCGGGCGGTGAACTCGTGCCCGCTCGCGCGGTGCGCGCGGCCGGGGTGCGCGGCGATGGCCTTCCGCGCCCTGCTGATGGCGCGCTTGCGGACGGCCGGGGACGGGTCGAGCGTGAAGGGGGCGTCCGCGAAGGCGGACGGCCCGGCGGGCTGCTGCGGACGGGGCGGGGCCTGCGGGGTGGCCGCGGCCGGCGAGGCCACGGCGACGCCGGTCAGGGCGACCAGCGCCGCCGCCGACGCGGCGATCGCGATTGTCCGTTGGGACATGGGATGGATGTCCTTTCACCACTGAAGGGAGCCCGTGGTGACGGGGGGTTGACAAGCGCGAGTGTGAGCAGCTTCGTCCGCATTAGTAAGCCTGACGAAGAATGCATAGGGATATCCCTATGTGTGGAGGCAGCTGCGCGGGGAGGGGGTCAGCGGCCGGAGACCGTGAGCCGCGCGACGTCCACCCGGGAGCGGACGCCGAGCTTGCGGAACGTCCGGGTGAGCGCGGCCTCGACCGTCTTGATGCTGAGGAACAGCCGGGCGGCGATCTCCCGGTTCGTGGCGCCCTCGGCCACCAGGACCGCCACCTTGCGCTCGATGTCGGTGAGCACGCCGAGCGGGTCGTCGCCGGACGCCCGCCGGACCGGCCCGGCGGCGGCGAGCCGCTGCAACTCGGCCTGGGTGCGGGCCAGCCAGGGCCGCGCCTCCGCCTTCGCGAAGACTCCCCGCGCCCGCAGCAGCGCCGCGCGCCCGCGCTCCGGGTCGTCCCGCCGAGAGCGCAACGCGCCCAGCTCCAGCCACGCGCGGCCCTCCTCCAGCCGGTAGGGCAGGGCCTGGAGCAGCTCCGCCGCGCGTTCGAGGCCCTCCTCGGCCGCGCCGAGGTCGCCCTGGGCCGCGCGGACGAGCGCCGCGGAACGCTCCAGCACGGCGAGCACGCCGCGCCGTCCCAGCCGGGCGGCCCGCGCCCGCGTCCCGGCGACCAGCTCGGCCGCCTCCCCGGCGCGGCCGGCGGCGACGAGGGCGTCGGCGAGGTCGGCGTGCCAGCGGCGCATCGCCGGGTCGCCGAGCCCCTGCCCGGTCTCCAGCGCGCGGACCTGGTCCAGCACCCGCACCGCCGCGCCGGCGTCGCCGAGCTGCAGCCGGACCAGCCCCTCCGCGTGCAGGGCGCGCGGCAGGAACAGCTGGTCGCCGTCGTCGGCGCTGTGCTGCACCGCCTGCTCCGCCGCCGACAGGGCCCGGCCGAGGTCGCCGCCCGCGGCCTCCGCCAGCGCCAGCGCGTACCAGGACGGCCCCTGGCTGAGCCCGGAGTCCTCGGCCAGGTCCAGGCTCTGCCCGGCCAGGCGGAGCGCCCGCCGACAGCGCCCCTGGTAGATCTCCACCTGCGTCATGCAGTACAGGCACAGGCACAGGCTCTCCACCACGCCGCGCTGGCGGACGCTGTACATGAGCGCCCGTAACTCGGCGCGGGCCTCGCTGACCCGGTCGTGCATCAGGTGGTGGCGGTGCTTGATGTAGACGGGCCCGTTGTGGTGCCACATCACCTGCGGGTCCTGCGGGTCCGCCAGCGCCTTGCGGAGCGTCCGCTCTGCGTCCGGGTGCCCGAGGAACAGCTCGATGCTCGCCTGCTTGGACAGCGCGAACAGCTCGGTCCTGCGGTCGCCCGCCAGCGCGGCCAGCTCGGCGGACCGGCGGGCGTGCACGTGCGCGGCCGCCGCCGAGCCCCGCACCATCCACGCCCGCCAGCTCAGCCGGTAGTGCAGCGGCGCCAGCAGCAGCGGCTCGCCGCGCGCGTCCTCCATCGCCTTGGGGAAGACCTCCTCCACCTCGGCCAGCGCCTGGCCGGAGGAGTCCAGCACCACGATCCACGCCCGGACCCGCTCGTCCGGCCGGGCCGTCGCCTCCAGGACGCGCCGGGCGAGCCGCCGGGCCAGCGGGTAGTCGCCCGCGACGACCGCGTCCTCGGCGGCGCCGAGCCGCCGGCCGACCGCGGCGCCCCGCGCCGACTCGGGGGTGCGGTCGGCGGCCAGCTCGCCGAGGTGCGCGGCGGTGGACGGCCCGCCGCGGCGGCGCGCCACCGCCGCGGCCTGCGCGAGGGTCTCCGCGATGTGCCGGTCCCCGCCGGAGGTCAGCCGGGCCAGGTGCAGCGCGCGCTCCACCGGGTCGCCCACCGCCTGGGAGAGCGCCCGGTGCGCCGCCTTCCGCTCGACGGGCCCGGCCTCGGCGTAGATCGCGGCGGACAGCAGCGGGTGGGTGAAGCGGACCTGCCCGGCCGCGTCCACCTCCACGATCCCGCGCCGCTCGGCCTCCGCGAGGTCGCCGCGGCCCGTCCGGCGCAGCAGCTCCACCGACGGGCGGCTGGCCGCGCTCGCCACGAGCAGCGCCTCCCGGACGGCCGGGGACAGCGCCGCCACCCGCTTGCGGATCAGCACCGACAGGCTCTGCGGGATCGGCGGGTCGGCGGCGCTCGGGTGCTCCAGCACGCTGCGCGCCAGCTCCACCGCGAAGAACGGGTTGCCGCCGCTCACCTCGTGGATCCGGGCGAGCTGCGCGCGCGGCCAGGACCGGCCGAACCGGTCGCCGAGCAGCACCGCCAGCTCCGCGGCCGACATGGGCGGCACCCGGACCGCCAGCACCGGCGCCGGGCACAGGCCCGCCGCGTCCCGCCACCGGCCGCCGGCGGCCGGCTCGCCGGGCGCGGGCTCCGGCCGGACCGAGGCCGCCATCCGCAGCGGCGGCGCGAGCCGGGCCGCTCGCCGCGCCACGAACGCCAGCAGCTCCCCGGTCGGGCGGTCCAGCCACTGCGCGTCGTCGACCAGCACCAGCCCCGGCCGGTCCGCGCACAGCAGCCGGAAGGCGTGCAGCACCCCGAGCCGCAGGCACAGCAGGTCGCGCTCACCCGTCGGGGCGTCCTGGAGCAGCAGCACCGAGCGCAGGGCCCGGCGCTCGGGCGGCGGGAGCCGCTCGACGACCTCGTCCGCCACCTGCGCGATCAGGTCGATGAGGCCGAGGAAGGGCAGCTGGTGCTCGGCCTCGGCCGGGCAGCAGGAGAACACCCGGTGGCCGGCCGCGGCGTGCTCGGCCGCGAGCGTCGCGAACAGGGTGGACTTCCCGATCCCGACCGGGCCCTCCAGCAGCACGCCGCCGCCCCCGGCGAGGTGCGCGCGGACGCCGCCCAGCACGTTCTCCCTGCCGAGCGCCGGACTGGCGCGGACGCCGGCCCCACCCGTGCGGACCCCATCTGTCATGCGCGCGGCCTCCGGACCTGGGTTCGGCGTGTGGACCCGCCGCGGACGGTAAACCTCTCCGCAACCGCAGTCAAGATTCCCATATCCGCCCGGTTCCCGGGGTACGGCGACCACCAGGACGGCCGGCCGACGGGGGGACGATGGACGACGCCGGAGCGGAACGGCACCGCAAGCTCACGCTGGAGGTCTTCGACCTCGCGCCGGTGGGCGTGGCCGTGACGACCGGGCCCGAGCACCGCCTCGTCTACACCAACGTCGCCTACCGCACGAGCTTCGGCGTGCGCCCGATCGGGCAGCCGATCCGCGAGGCGTTCGGCGAGCTCCTCGAACAGGACTACTTCCACCTGTTCGACCGCGTCCTCGCCACCGGGGAGCCGGTCAACGTCACCGACGCGCCGGTCAGCCTGTACTTCGGCTCCGGCCGCGAGCGGCGCTACTTCTCCTTCAGCCTGTCCCGGTTCGAGGACGGCGAGCCCGGCGTCCTCGCCGTCGCCGCGGACGTCACCGAGCAGGTCACCGCCGCCCGCAGCTCGCGGGAGATGGCCGAGACGCGCCGCCGGCTGCTGCACCGGTTCCAGAGCCTGATCCGGGTGAGCGCCGAGATCGTCTGGGTCACCGGGCCGCACGGCGGGCCCATCGAGCCGAGTCCCGGCTGGGAGCGGGTGACGGGGCAGGGCTGGGAGGAGTTCCGCGGCGAGGGCTGGCTGCGGGCGCTGCACCCCGACGACCGCGTGCCGACGCTGCGCTCCTGGCACGGGGCGCTGCGCGAGGCCCACCCCTGGCGGCACGTCTACCGGCTGCGGACCGTGGACGGCGAGTACCGGCACTTCGAGGTGCACGCCGCGCCGGTGTACGAGGGCGGCGCCGTCGTGGAATGGGTGGGCACCTGCGCCGACGTCGAGCAGTCCTGGCGGCGGCAGCGCCGCCGGGAGCTGCTCGGGCGGGCCGCGGTGGCGACCGCCGAGCACGCCGACCTGCACGACATGCTCGGCGCGCTGGCGGACGTCCTCGTCCCGGCGCTCGCCGACGGCTGCGGCGTGCACCTGCTGCCGGAGTTCGCCGAGCGCCCGGCGAGCGCTCCCGTCCTCGCCCGCCGGATCGCCACCGCCGCGCGGGAGGGGCTGCCGGGGCGCCTCCCGTCCGGCGAGGAGTGGTTCCCGGCCGGCAGCGGGTTCGTCCGGGCGGTCCGGGGGCGCCGCCCGGTGCGCCGCAGCTTCCCGCCCGGCGAGCCGCCCGCGGACCTGCTGCCCGCGAGCACCGTGTCGTGGCTCACCGACGCCAAGGCCCACAGCGTGGTTCTGCTGCCGGTGGTCGTGGACGGCGCGGTCGCGGCGGTGGTGACCGCGTCCGCCTGCGGCGACCGCCCGCCGATGGGCGCGGACGACGTCGCGCTGATCGGGCAGATGTTCGACCACGCGCACGACGCGCTGAGCAGCGCCATGCTGTTCCAGCGCACCCAGCGGGTCGCCCTCGCCCTCCAGCACGGGCTGCTGGCGGAGCCGCCCGACGTCCCCGGCCTGGACATCGTCGCCCGGTACCGGGCGAGTCCCGCGGCGGCCGAGGTGGGCGGCGACTGGTACGACTCGTTCGTGCTCCGCGACGGCGCCACCGCCCTCGTCATCGGGGACGTCGCCGGGCACGACCTCGGCGCCGCCGTCGCGATGAGCCAGCTCCGCAACATGCTGCGGGGCCTCGCGGTCGACCGCGAGGAGCCCCCGGGCGACATCCTGCGCCGGCTGAACACCGCGATGGCCACGCTGTCGCCCGAGGGCACCGCCACCTGCGTGCTGGCCCGGGTCGAGGAGTCGCCGGGCGGCGGCCTGCAGCTCAACTACGCGGTCGCCGGCCACCCGCCGCCGCTGCTGGTCACCGCCGGCGGCGACGCCCGGCTGCTGGAGGACGCCGCCAACCCCCTCCTGGGCCTGCTCGTCGACCAGCCCTGCGTCAGCGCCGTCGAGCCGCTGCCGCCCCGCTCCACCCTCTTCCTCTACACCGACGGCCTCATCGAGCACCCCGACGAGCACCTGGACCAGGGCCTCGGCCGGCTCCGCCGCCGGGCCGCCGAGCTCGCCGGCGCCCCCCTGCCCGCCTTCTGCGACGGCGTCCTCACCGGCCTCCCGACCACCGGCACCGACGACATCGCCGTCATCGCCGTCCGTGTTCCGGACTCTCCGTAACGCGGTTCCCGGCCCCCGGCTTTGCACGATTCCCACAACTCCAGCCGCTCAGCGTGCGATGTCTGCGACATGGCGCTACGGACGGGTAGGCGGAAAGGTGGCACCGTCGGGGGCGCCGTCGCGCGGCGTGCGCAGTGGTCTACAGGAGAGGCTCGGTCGGGTGTTCAGTCGTGTCGCCATCGTCAACCGCGGTGAGGCCGCCATGCGGCTCATCCACGCCGTCCGGGGGCTCGCCGCCGAGACCGGGAGCAGGATCGAGACGGTCGCCCTGCACACCGACGTCGACCGCACCGCCACGTTCGTCCGCGAGGCCGACCTCGCCTACGACCTCGGCCCGGCGGCCGCGCGGCCGTACCTGAACCTGGAGGTGCTGGAGCGGGCGCTGGTGGAGACCGGCGCCGACGCCGCGTGGGTCGGCTGGGGCTTCGTCGCGGAGGACCCGGCGTTCGCGGAGCTGTGCGAGCGGACGGGCGTCACCTTCGTCGGCCCGAGCGCCGAGGCGATGCGCCGGCTCGGCGACAAGATCGGCGCGAAGCTGATCGCCGAGGAGGTCGGCGTGCCGGTCGCGCCGTGGAGCCGCGGCGCCGTCGCGACGCTGGACGAGGCGCGGGCGGCGGCGGCCGAGGTCGGCTACCCGCTGATGCTGAAGGCCACCGCGGGCGGCGGCGGGCGCGGCATCCGCGTGATCAACGACGAGGCCGAGCTGGACGACGCCTACGAGCGCACCAGCCAGGAGGCCGCGCGGGCGTTCGGCAGCGGCGTGGTGTTCCTGGAGCGCCTGGTCACCGGCGCCCGGCACGTCGAGGTGCAGGTGATCGCCGACGGCGAGACCGCGTGGGCGCTCGGCGTCCGCGACTGCTCGGTGCAGCGCCGCAACCAGAAGGTCATCGAGGAGTCGGCGTCGCCGGTGCTGCGCGCCGAGCAGGCGGCGGAGCTGAAGGCCTCCGCCGAGCGGCTCGCCGTCGCGGTCGGCTACCGGGGCGCGGCGACCGTGGAGTTCCTCTACCACCCCGGCGACGAGCTGTTCGCGTTCCTGGAGGTCAACACCCGGCTGCAGGTCGAGCACCCGATCACCGAGGCCGTCACCGGCTTCGACCTGGTGCGGGCGCAGCTGCACGTCGCCGCCGGCGGCCGGCTGGAGGGCGCGCCGCCGGCCGAGCGCGGGCACGCCGTCGAGGCCCGGCTGAACGCCGAGGACCCCGACCGCGACTTCGCCCCCGCGCCCGGCCGCATCGCGCGGCTCGACCTGCCCGCCGGGCCCGGCGTCCGGGTGGACACCGGCGTCCGGGAGGGCGACACCATCCCCGCCGACTTCGACTCGATGATCGCCAAGATCATCGCCTACGGCCGGGACCGGGACGAGGCGCTCGGCCGGCTGCGCCGCGCGATGGCGCAGACCACGGTGATCATCGAGGGCGGCGCGACGAACAAGAGCTTCGTGCTCGACCTGCTCGACCGGCCCGAGGTCGTCGGCGCGAGCGCCGACACCGGCTGGATCGACCGGGTGCGCGCCGAGGGCGACCTCGTCAGCGGCCGGCACTCGGCCGTCGCGCTGGCCGTCGCCGCCATCGAGGCCTACGAGGAGGACGAGCGCGCCGCGCGGGCGCGGCTGCTGTCCACCGCGTCCGGCGGGCGGCCGCAGGTGCGGCACGAGAGCGGCCGGCCGCTCGACCTCAAGCTGCGCGGCGCCGGCTACCGGGTGCGGGTCGCGCGGGTCGGCGCGGACCGGTTCCGCGTCGCCGTCGAGGCCGGCGACGAGGTCCGCACCGCCGACGTCGAACTCGACCGCTTCGACCGGCACACCGCGCAGACCACCGTCAACGGCACCCGCTACCGGCTGCTCATCGGGACGCACGGCCCCGTCCACCTGGTCGAGGTGGACGGCGTGACGCACCGGGTCAGCCGGGACGAGGGCGGCGTCGTCCGCTCCCCCGCGCCCGCGCTGGTCGTCGCGACCCCGCTGGAGCCCGGCGCCGAGGTGGAGGCGGGCGCGCCCGTCCTGGTGCTGGAGAGCATGAAGATGGAGACGGTGCTGCGGGCGCCGTTCAAGGCGCGGCTGAAGGAATGCGTCGTGTCGGTCGGCAGCCAGGTCGAGACCGGCGCGCCGCTGCTGCGGCTGGAGCCGCTCGCCGACGCCGCCGAGGCCGGGGAGGCGGAGGCCACCGCGTCCGCCG
Source organism: Actinomadura sp. NAK00032 (assembly GCF_013364275.1). NCBI lineage: Bacteria > Bacillati > Actinomycetota > Actinomycetes > Streptosporangiales > Thermomonosporaceae > Actinomadura > Actinomadura sp. NAK00032. The sequence continues at coordinate 5,197,626 of NZ_CP054932.1, forward strand.
AGCTGGACCTGCCGGCCGCACCCGCCGCGGTCCCGGCCCGCGAGCGCGCCGCGCGCGGCCGGGAGGACCTGCGCGGCCTGCTGCTCGGCTTCGACGTCGACCCGCACGACGAGCGCCGCGCCCTCACCGGCTACCTCGACGCGCGGCAGGCCGCCGCCGCCGGCGGCCACCGGCCGCTGGCCGAGGAGATCGCGCTGCTGGAGGTGTTCGCCGACCTCGCCGAGCTGACCCGCGACCGGCCCGCCGGCGGGGACGGCGCGGACGGGCACGTGCACAGCGCCCGCGAGTACTTCCACACCTACCTGCAGAGCCTCGACGTGGAGCGGGCCGGGCTGCCGGCGGCGTTCCAGGAGCGGCTCGCCACGGCGCTCGGCCACTACGGCGTCACCGAACTGGACCGCTCCCCCGAGCTCGAGGCGGCGGTGTTCCGGATCTTCCTGTCCCGGCAGCGCGCGTCCGCCGACGCCGCCGTCGTCACCGCGCTGCTGCGCGCGTGGCTGCGCGAGCCGCCGCCGGTGGAGGCGCTGCGCGAGCCCGCCGGCCTCGCGCTGCAGCGGCTGATCACCGCCGCGCAGGTGCGGTTCCCGGTGGTCTACGACCTCGCGTGCGGCGTCGTGTTCGCCTGGTACGCCCAGCCGATGCTGCGCCGCGACCGCGCCCGCGTCTACGCCGACGTCCGCCGGCACCTGCGCCACCTGGACGCCCACCCGGACGCGCCGGACCGCGCCGCCCGCGTCGCCGAGATGGTGCGCAGCACCGAGCCGCTGGTGCGGCTGCTCGGCCGCCGGCTCCGCCGCGGCGACCGCGACAACGCGGTCATGCTGGAGGTGCTGACCCGGCGCTACTACGGCAACAAGGGCCTGACCGGCGTCCGCACCGCCGAGGCGGGGGGCTGCTCGTTCGTCGTCGCCGAGCGGGCGGGCTCGCGGCTGGTCTCGGCGGCGGTGAGCTTCGACGCCCTCGACGGCGCGCTGGCCGGCCTCGCCGGCCTCGCGGCCGGCGAGGACGCCGTCGACGCCGACATCTACCTCTCCTGGGAGAACCAGCCCGAGGACTTCGACGCCATGGCGGCCGCGCTGGGCGGCGTCCTCGCCGCGCACCCGCTGCCGGGCCGGGTCCGCCGGATCACCGCCACCGTCGCGGGCAGCAGCGGCGCGGTCATGCACCACCACTTCACCTTCCGGCCGTCCGGGGCCGGGATGGCCGAGGAGCGGCTGATCCGCGGCCTGCACCCGCACATCGCGCAGCGGATGCGGATGGAGCGGCTGAGCGGGTTCGACCTCACCCGGCTCCCGTCCTCCGACGAGGAGGTCTACCTGTTCCAGTGCGTTGCGCGGGAGAACCCCTCCGACGACCGCCTCGTGGCGTTCGCGCAGGTGCGGGACCTGTCCGGGCTGCGCGACAACGACGGCCGGCTGCTGTCGCTGCCGACCGCCGAGTTCATCATCGCCACCTGCCTCGACTCGATCCGGCGTGCGCAGGAGCGCCGCCCGTCCAAGAAGCGGCTGCCGACCAACCGCATCGTGATCTACGTCTGGCCGCCGAGCGACCTCACCCGCGCCGAGCTGGAGATGCTCGTCGACCGGATGCTGCCGACCGCCGCGGGCGCCGGGCTGGAGGAGATCGAGATCATCGGGCGGCGCCGCGACCCGGAGACCGGCGAGCTGCTGAAGCGGACGGTCCGGATCGCGTTCGACGCCGCCGGCGGCACGAGCCTGACCGTGGGCGAGCCGTCCGACGACCCGGTCGTGCCGGTGGACGGCTACCGGCAGAAGGTGCTGCGCGCCCGCAGCCGCAACACCGTGTACCCGTACGAGCTGACCGGGATGCTCGGCGACTTCACCGAGCACGACCTCGACGACGCGCACACGCTGGTGCCGGTCGACCGGCCGGCGGGCCGCAACACCGCCGCGATCGTCGCGGGGGTCGTCGCCACCCCGACGTCCCGGCACCCGGAGGGCATCACCCGCGTGGTGCTGCTCGGCGACCCGACGAAGGCGCTCGGCGCCCTGTCGGAGCCCGAGTGCCGCCGCGTGATCGCCGCGCTGGACCTGGCCGAGCGGATGCGGGTGCCCGTGGAGTGGTACGCGCTGTCGGCCGGCGCCCGGATCTCCATGGAGTCCGGCACGGAGAACATGGACTGGGTGGCGGCGGCGCTGAAGCGGATCGTCGAGTTCACCCAGGACGGCGGCGAGATCAACGTCGTCGTCGCGGGCATCAACGTCGGCGCGCAGCCGTACTGGAACGCCGAGGCGACGATGCTCATGCACACCAGGGGCGTCCTGGTGATGACGCCGGAGTCGGCGATGGTGCTGACCGGCAAGCAGGCGCTCGACTTCTCCGGCGGCGTCTCGGCCGAGGACAACCTCGGCATCGGCGGCTACGACCGGGTGATGGGGCCGAACGGGCAGGCGCAGTACTGGGCGCCGAACCTGGTCGCCGCGCGGGACGTGCTGATGGCGCACTACGACCACACCTACATCGTCCCCGGCGAGGACGCGCCGCGCCGCGCGGCCACCGCCGACCCCGCCGACCGCGACGTCTCCGACTTCCCGCACACCGTGGAGGGCAGCGACTTCACCACCGTCGGCGAGATCTTCTCCGCCGCGGCCAACCCGGACCGCAAGAAGCCGTTCGACATCCGCACCGTGATGCGGGCGCTGTCCGACCAGGACCACCCGGTCCTGGAGCGCTGGGCGGGCATGGCGGACGCCGACACCGCGGTGGTGCAGGACGTCCACCTCGGCGGCATCCCGGTGTGCCTGCTCGGCATCGAGTCGCAGGCGGTGCCGCGGCGCGGGTTCCCGCCGACCGACGGCCCCGACGCCTACACCGCGGGCACGCTGTTCCCGCAGTCGTCCAAGAAGGCCGCGCGGGCGATCAACACGGCCAGCGGCAACCGGCCGCTGGTGGTGCTGGCGAACCTGTCGGGCTTCGACGGCTCGCCGGAGTCGCTGCGCAAGCTCCAGCTGGAGTACGGCGCGGAGATCGGCCGCGCGATCGTGAACTTCCGCGGCCCGATCGTGTTCTGCGTGATCTCCCGCTACCACGGCGGCGCGTTCGTGGTGTTCTCCAAGGCGCTGAACCCGGACATGACCGTGCTGGCGCTGGAGGGCTCGTTCGCGTCGGTGCTCGGCGGCGCGCCCGCCGCCGCGGCGGTGTTCTCCCGCGACGTGGACGCCCGCACCGCCGCCGACCCGCGCGTCCGCGACCTGGAGCCGCGCGTCGCCGCCGCGACCGGCGCCGACCGCGCCGCGCTGATCGCGGAGCTGGACGAGCTGCGCGCGTCGGTCCGGGCGGAGAAGCTCGGCGAGGTCGCCGCGGAGTTCGACCGCGTCCACGACATCCGCCGCGCGGTCGAGGTCGGCTCCGTCGACGCCGTCATCCCGGCCGCCGAACTCCGCCCCCAGATCATCAGGGCCATCGAGTCCCGCCTCGGCTGAGACCCGGTTCCCGCAGGCGCCCGCGCCCCCGTCCTTCCCGCCTCCGGGGGACGGGGGCGCGGCCGCGGCTACGGGCGGCCGAGGCGCCACATCCACTTCGGGAGGCGTCCGAGCACCTCCCCGGTGAACGCCTGCCAGTGCAGGTCCGTGGCGCGGCCGACCTGGTGCGCCGAGAGGCGGCGCACTTCCGCGAAGAGTTCGACCGCCTCGGCGCCGTCCCCTCTGAGCTTGCGGTTCACGGCCAGCTCGTGCTGCGTGCGCAGGGTCTCGGGGTGGCCGCGGCCGAGGACGGCGCGCTGCCCGCCGAGCGCCGCCGCGAGCAGCTCGCCCGCGCGCTCGTCGTCGTGCCGCTGCGCGCACGCCTGCCCGAGCAGGAACAGGGCGCGCAGATGGACGGGGTGCCGGGCGCCGAGACGGCTGCGCACCGTCGCCAGGACGGCCTCCAGCTCCGCACGGGCCCGCTCGGGCTCGCCCTGGGAGACCAGCGCGTGCGGTCCATGGCCTCCTGGACCCGCGCGGCGAAGGTCTCCCGGTCCGGCACCGGGAGCGGACGGTCGAACTCGACGTACGGGCCGTTCGGGAAGTGGTAGCCCTTCGTCGGGTGGTAGCCGACGAGCCGGTCGACCGCGGTCATCACCAGGTGGCCGCCCGTGTGCAGGAGGGCGTGCTGCCGCCGCACCCCGGGGTCGACGGTCAGGTGCGCGCCCTCCCCCGGCGCGGGGGTGCCCTCCGCCGGGCCGATGTGCAGCACCTCGCCGTTGACGAAGGCGACGCGCCGGACGTCGAGCGCGCCCCGCGCGGTGGTCAGCCGGCCACGGTCGGTCGGCTGGCCGCCGCCCTGCGGGTAGAAGATCGTCTCGTCCAGGACGACCGTGGTGTCGCCGCCGTCGTCGTGCACCCGCGCGATGGTGGCGTCCGCCTCGGTGCGCTGGGAGTCGTCCAGATAGAGCAGCCGCGTGGGCATGAGGGGTTCCTTTGCGTGACCGCCGAACTCCTCGAGAACCTGACCTGACGCACACGGTGATCCCGGTCCGCTCACGTGGGCCGGGTGTCAGGGGTTGTCGTCGCGGAATGGTGCTGGACGGCGGCGAGGGCGCGGGCCCGGCCGGGGGTGAGCCGCCCGTCGGCGACCACCACGGTGACCGCGCGGTCGAGCCGGTCCGGGACGGTCAGCGGGGCGTCCCAGGCCAGGGCCGGGCCGACGCCGGGGTACTCGGCGACCCGGACGAACCACGGGTCGAGCCCGGTCGTCTGGACGAACACCAGGCTCCACGCGTCCGAGGTCAGCGCCAGCCAGGGGGTGATGCTGCCGTGCACGGCCTCCTCCCCCGACGCCTCGCCGGTGAAGACGGCGAGGCCGGCGGAGTCCTTGGGGGCGCGCCAGAAGAACCCGCCGTAGCCGGCGCCGGTCCGGCCCTTGCAGGCGGAGCTCTGCAGGACGAGCGGCTTCCCCGTCCGGCCGGTCAGCGTGAACGCGACGTCCAGCGCCCACCCGCCGGAGACGGGACGCGCGGTGAGGGTGCGCTCCTCGGCGGCCAGGACGGTGCCGTCCGGGCCGACCCAGTCGAGGCTCTCCGCGTAGCCGCCGTCGACGGGGCGGAGCGTGCGGCGCCGCTGCCGCCCGTGGTTGGGCAGCATCCGCGGGCCCTCGCCGGGGACGTAGGTGGAGCCGCCCCAGAAGTTCGCCCCGTCGACGTCGGAGACCGCGATCCCCGCGCCGAAGTGGTGGACGTGGTCGTCCGGCTGGGTCTCGGTGACGACCGTCCCGCCGAGGGTGCGGACGGGGTGCAGGTGCGGCCGGGGCGCGTCGGTGGCCTGGAGGTCGCCGCGCTGGACGTAGTCGGCGACGTCCTTGCCGCCCACCCGCAGCCGCGGCCGCGGCCACGGCGCCTCCACCGTGCCGAGACTGCCGGGGAAGCCCAGCTCGGACAGGGTCGCGAGGTCTTCGGCCGCGCGCACGGCGAGGTCCTCGATGCCGGGCAGCACCAGCCGGGACGGCTCGCGGCGGACGAACCGAGCGTCGACCGGCCGCGGGCCGGGGGCGCGCCGGATCTCGTCGAGCAGCCGGGTGAACCCGCCGGTGCGCGCGAGCGGAACGAGCAGCCCGGCGCCGTCCCGGATGTGCGCGATGAGGTTGCCGAGCAGGTCCGTGCGGTCGTGGCCGGTGCGGACCCCGCCGGACTCGATCTCGTCGAGGGTGTAGAACAAGCGCGCCGACCGGTGCTCGCCGTGCAGGTGCAGGTAGGGCTCGGTGCGCCCGCCGGAACAGAGCGAGACGGTGATCGCGATGACGGTGCCGTCGGCGAGCCGGAGCCGGGCGCTGGAGGTGTCGTCGGACTCGATGGCGTTGGCGCGGTGCAGTTCCAGCTCGATCCCGGCGATGGAGCCGACCGCGTCGGCCCCCGCGACGGCCAGCGCGGACGCGACGGCGTGGGCGAACGGGTTGGTGAGCGCGCCGTCCATGACGTCGACGCCGTCGAGCCGGCGGCGGCCCGCCCACGGCGACCGGGTGTAGTAGCCGAACGGCCGCGTCCACGCCCCGGCCACCCCGATCGCGCGGACCGGCTCGCCGAGCACGTCCCGCGCGGCAGGGACCGCCGCCGAGCCGAGCGACTGGAACCCGACCTGGCAGCCGAGCCCCGTCTCGGCCGCCGCCGCCGCGATCGCCTCGAACTCCGCGACCGACGGGGCGGGCGGCTTCTCCAGCAGCACGTGCGCCCCGGCGCGGAGCGCGGCCACCGCCAGCGGGGCATGGGTGTGGATCGGGGTGGCGATCACCGCCGCCTCCGCGCCGGTCTCCCGGATCAGCGCCGCGAGGTCGGCCGAGACGGGCACGCCGAGGCCGGACGGCGGCCGGACGTCGCACACCCCGGCCAGCTCGGCCCGGCCCGCGGCGGCCAGCCGCCGGACGTTCTCCAGGTGGTGGCGCCCGTAGCCGTTGACCCCGGCCACGACGACCCGCACCGGCCTCATCGCGCCGCCTCCGCCGTCCACCGCGTGGGCGCGCCGGTCGCGCGCAGCCCGGTGCCGGTGATCTCCACCGGGGACGGCTCGGCGAGCAGCCCGAGGTCGGTGAGCGCGGCGTCCTCCGGCAGCTCCACCATCGCGGGATGGTGCAGCGCGAGGGCCAGCTGCCCGGACAGCTCGGTCAGCAGGTGCGGGTAGACCGGCACGTCGAAGACGCGGGCGAGGTCGGCGATGCGCAGGAACGGGGTGATGCCGCCGACCCGGACCGCGTTCGGCTGGACGACGTCGCAGGCGCCGGCGGTCAGCAGGTCGCGGAAGCCGTGCGCGGTGGCGACGTTCTCGCCGACCGCGATCGGCGTGCCGACGCTCCGGCGCAGCTCCACGTGCGCGGCGAGGTCGTCGGCGGGCAGCGGTTCCTCGACCCAGAACAGGTCGAACCGCTCCAGCGCGCGCAGCGCGGTCCTGGCCCGGTGCAGGTCCCACCGCTGGTTCGCGTCGATCATCAGCGCGGTGTCCGGGCCGATGACCTCTCGGACGGCCGCGACCCGCGCGACGTCGTCGGCGAGCGCGGGCAGCCCGACCTTGATCTTGACGGCGGGGTGCCCGGCGGCGGCCCACCGGGCGGCCTGCGCGGTCAGCTCGTCCAGCGGGTAGTGGCGGTTGATCCCGCTGCCGTAGACCGGGACGCTCTCGCGGCGCGGCCCGAGGACGTCGGCGAGGGACCGGCCGCCGCACTCCAGGTCCCACAGCGCGAGGTCGACTCCGGCCAGGGCGATGGGGACGATCCCCGACCGCCCGGCCTCGGCGAGATGGGCCGACAGCCGGTCCCACACCAGGCCCGGGTGGGGCGGGAGCCCGATCACCGCGGCGCGGACGTCGTGCTCCAGCAGCGCCTTGACCGCGTGCGCCCCGATCCGCGGGGTCCAGGAGATGCCGGTCCCGGTGCGGCCGTCGTCCAGCGTGAGCGTGACGAAGAGGACGTGGTTGCTCGGCACGTCCGCGCCCCACGGCCGGGCCAGCGGCACCGACCGGAGCCCGACGGCCAGATCCTTGATCATGCCGGTCCCTCTCAGACGAGTTCGGTGCGCCAGCTGCGCTTGGCGGACCAGCCGAGCAGCCGCTCGGCCTTGGCGGTCGAGAAGGCCGGGGACGTGCCGGTGAGCGCGCCGGCGGCCTCCTTGGCCTCCGGGAGCAGGCGGGGCAGCAGCTCGGCGAGCGGCTCGCGGGCGAGCGCGTCGCCCGCGCCGGCGAAGAACACCTCGCCGTCGCGCGCCAGGCCGGGCAGCCGGTCGAGGAGGGCGCCGATGAACTCGCCGGCGTCCCGGGCGTCGAGGTAGTTGAACAGCGAGACGCCGCCGATCTCGGGCCGGTCGAGCCGCTCGCGGAGGGTGTGCCCGGACTGGGTCGGCGCGCCCTCCCACTCCTCGGGCGCGATGACGAAGCAGGGGCGGAACGCGGCCATCCGGGTGCCGGTGCCGGAGCGCGCGAACGTCCGCATCGTCTGCTCGGCGACGAGCTTGGACAGGCTGTAGACGTTCCAGGGCCGCGTCGGGTGCTCCTCGTCCAGCGGCAGGTAGTCGGGGATCCAGCCGCCGGGCGCGCCGTAGCCCATCACGGTCGGGCTGCTCGCGACGGCGAGCCGCGCCACGCCGAGCGCCACCGACGCCGCGCAGACGTTGAACGCGAGCTGGGTGTTGACCCGGAACGTGGTGGCGTCGGTCCGGCCGAAGGGGACGGCGATGGCCGCGAGGTGGACGACCGCGTCCGGCCGGAACCGGGCGATCACCGAGTGGGCCTCGCCGAGGTCGGTGAGGTCGGCCGGTAGTGTCTCGGCGGCGTCCCGGGGCGTGCCGGGGGCGGTGTCGACGCCGATCACCTCGTGGCCGGCCGCCGCCAGCGTGGTGACGACGCTGCGGCCCAGTCGGCCCGCGCTTCCGGTGACGAGCACTCTGCTCACCGCATGGACTCCTTCGAAGGGTCTGCAACCAGTTGCAGTAACGATCGCCCCAACCCCGCCGACCCGTCAAGCGCCCATCGCGCGACCAGCGGAAACGACACTGTCGATCATCGCCTCCTTGCAAACGGTTGCGTTAGAGTGGACGCCATGGCAGTGACTATCCGGGACGTCGCCCGCGCATGCGGCGTACACGTGTCGACGGTGTCGCGGACCTTCTCCGCGCCGCACATGGTGAACGCCGAGACGCGGACGCGCGTCCTCACGGCGGCGGAGGAGCTGGGCTACCGGCCGAACCGGGCGGCCCGCTCGCTCACCACGGGGCGGACCGGCAACCTCGGGCTGATCGTCGCCGATCTGGCGAACCCGTTCTTCCCCCCGCTGATCAAGGCGGCGCAGGCCGCCGCCCGCGCCCGCGACTACCACCTGTTCGTCGCCGACACCGACGAGGACCCCGCCAAGGAGGAGGATCTCGTCCTGGCGTTCTCCAAGCAGGTGGACGGCCTCGTGCTGTGCAGTCCGCGCGCGTCGAACAAGGCGCTGGAGAAGCTGGTCGAGACGATCCCGTCCGTGCTGGTCAACCGCCGGCTGCGCGGCGTGACGACCGTCGTCATGGACGTCGCCCGCGGCGCCCGCACCGCCATGGAGCACCTGGCGGGGCTCGGCCACCGGCGCGTCGCCCTGGTGTCGGGCCCGGCCGGCTCGTGGACCAGCGGCGAGATCCGCAAGGCGGTCGCGGACGTGCCGGGCCTCGACACCATCGTGATCGGCCCCAACGCGCCCACCGGGGAGGGCGGCACCGCCGTCGCCGCCGAGGTCGCGGCGTCCGGGGTGACCGGCGTGCTCGCCTACAACGACCTCGTGGCGATCGGCCTCATCGAGGGGCTGGACGAGCTGGGCGTCAGCGTGCCCGGCGACGTCAGCGTGATCGGCATCGACGACAGCATCACCGGACGCCTGTACCGGCCCAAGCTCACCACGGTCGCCATGCCCACCGCCGACGCCGGGCGCATGGCCGTCGACCTGCTCATCACCTCGATGAGCGCCGCGACCCTCCTGGAGACCCATCTCGTGGTCCGCGAGACCACCGCTCCCCCGAAAGGATTCCCTTGAGATCCAGCGACACCGTCCCCACCGCCGCCGAGGCCTTCGGCACCACCCCCGATGGCGAGCGCGTCGACCGGTACGTGCTGGGGAACGGGCGGCTGCGGGTCGCCGTCCTCACCTACGGCGCGATCGTGCAGCGGCTCCAGGTGGCGGACGGCACCGACGTCGTGCTCGGCCTCGGCACGCTGGAGGACTACCTCCACCGCAGCCGCTACTTCGGCGCGGTCGTCGGCCGCTACGGCAACCGCATCGCCCGCGCCAGGTTCACCCTCGACGGCAGGGAGTACCGGCTCGCGGCCAACAACGGCGCGCACAGCCTGCACGGCGGCGTCCGCGGCTTCGACAAGCGGGTGTGGCGGGCCGAGTCGGCGGGCCCCGAGGAGCTGCTGCTCAGCCTGGTGAGCCCCGACGGCGAGGAGGGGTATCCGGGGGAACTCGCGGCACGCGTCCGGTACGTCCTGGACGGCGACGCGCTGCGCCTGGAGTACCGCGCCACGACCGACGCCCCGACCGTCGTCAACCTGACCAACCACTCCTACTTCAACCTGGCGGGGTCGGGCGACGTGCGGGGGCACGTCGTGGCGATGGAGGCCGACCGCTACCTGCCGGTGGACGAGGGCAAGATCCCCACCGGGGAACTCGCCCCGGTCGCCGGGACGCCGTTCGACTTCACCGCGCCCACCCGGGTGGACGCGCGGCGCGGCGGCCGCTACGACCACTGCTACGTCCTCCAGGGGCGGATCGCGGTCACCGACCCGGCGAGCGGCCGGTCGATGGAGGTCACCACGACCGAGCCGGGCGTCCAGTTCTACACCGGCCACATGCTCGACGGTGACGCCACTCCCTACGGCCCGTTCGCGGGTCTCTGCCTGGAGACCCAGCGCTTCCCGGACGCGCCGAACCGGCCGGCGTTCCCCTCCGCCGTCCTGCGGCCCGGCGAGGAGCACACCTCGGCCACGACCTACCGGTTCCACACGCCGGGAGACTGCAAACGGTTGTAGTAACGCGTGCAAGCTTCTCGACGACCTCGCCAGGGCTGCGAGGGTCCATACATTGCTGACCTGGGCATATGTCGAACGAGCCACAACCGGGCGTGAGGAATCTCACTGCAAAGGGTTGACGTCATCTCCGGCCACGCGCTAAGAAAGCGCTATCTCAACCACTTCCGACTCACCGAAGGGCCAGTGATGACGCTGAGGCCCGCCGCGGCCGCCCAGGCGCCGGGGACGGCCGAGCCCGCGGTCGCGCCCGCCGCGCCGCCGGCCGCGCGCCGCCCCCGGACCCGCCGCCGCAAGAGCTCACGCGCCCGCTCGCAGGCATGGGCCGCCTACCTGTTCCTGGCGCCCTGGTTCCTCGGGCTGTTCGCGATCACGCTCGGCCCGATGATCGCCTCGCTGTACCTGTCGTTCACCGACTACAGCCTGCTGAGCCAGGCCCACTGGGTGGGTCTGGACAACTACGACAAGATGTTCACGGCCGACGACCGCTACCTCAACTCCCTCAAGGTCACGACCACCTACGTCGTCGTGTCCGTCCCGCTCCAGCTCGCCTTCGCCCTCGGGCTGGCGATGGCGCTGGACAAGGGGCTGCGCGGGCTGTCGTTCTACCGGTCGGTCTTCTACCTGCCCTCGCTGCTCGGCGGCAGCGTGGCGATCTCGATCCTGTGGCGGAAGATCTTCGGCACGGACGGGATCGTCAACACCTTCCTCGGCTGGTTCGGCTACCACGGCCAGGGCTGGGTCACGAGCCCGGACACCGCGCTGTGGACGCTGATCATCCTGCACGTCTGGACGTTCGGCGCCCCGATGGTGATCTTCCTGGCCGGGCTGCGGCAGATCCCGCAGAACCTCTACGAGGCGGCCCGGGTCGACGGCGCGGGCCGGGTCCGGCAGTTCCGCTCGATCACGCTGCCGCTGCTCACGCCGATCATCTTCTTCAACGCGGTGCTCGAAGTGATCAAGTCGTTCCAGTCGTTCACGCAGTCGTTCGTCGTCAGCGGCGGCAACGGCGGGCCGGTCGACTCGACCCTCTTCTACACGCTCTACCTCTACATCAAGGGCTTCAAGAACTACGAGATGGGCTACGCGGCGGCCATGGCCTGGGTGCTGCTGCTCATCATCGGGGCCCTGACCGCCGTCAACTTCCTCATGTCTCGATTCTGGGTCTTCTATGGCGACGACAAGTAAGCGCGCGCCGGGCGCCCGCACGCCGGTGCTGTTCCGGCCCGCCTCGCGGCTGACCAAGCACCTGCTGCTGATCGTGTTCGGCCTGTTCATGCTGTACCCGCTGCTCTGGATGATCTCCAGCTCGGTCAAGCCCGAGGAGCTGATCTTCCGGGAGCCCGGCCTGGTGCCCACCGAGGTCACCGGCGAGAACTACGCCGGCGGCTGGGACGCGCTGAAGCACTCCTTCGGCTACTACCTGTGGAACTCGGCGGTCATCACCGGCCTGGCGGTCGTCGGCAACCTGCTCGCCTGCTCGCTGGCGGCCTACGCGTTCGCCCGGCTGGAGTTCCCGCTCAAGAGGCTGTGGTTCGCGATCATGCTGGTCTCGATCATGCTGCCGCACCATGTCACGGTCGTGCCGCAGTACATCGTGTTCAGCAAGATCGACTGGATCAACACGATCTGGCCCATCGTGGTGCCCAAGTTCCTCGCCACCGACGCGTTCTTCATCTTCCTGATGGTGCAGTTCATCCGCACCCTCCCCCGGGAGCTGGACGAGGCGGCGGCGATCGACGGCGCCGGGCACCTGCGCACGTTCCTGCAGGTGGTGATGCCTTTGTGCGTGCCCGCGCTGGCCACCACGGCGATCTTCACCTTCATCTGGACGTGGAACGACTTCTTCACCCAGAACCTCTACCTGACCAACTCCGACAACCTCACGGCCCCGGTGGCGCTGCGCCAGTTCCTGGACTCCAGCGGCGACTCCTCGTGGGGGCCGATGTTCGCGATGTCGATCGTCTCGCTCGGGCCGATCTTCGGCTTCTTCCTGGCCGGCCAGAAGTACCTCGTCCGAGGCATGGCCACCACCGGGCTCAAGTAGCCCTCCCTCCCTTCCGTCCCCCCGGAGGTACACGAGAAATGAAACGCATCCTGGCGGCCGCCGCCGTCGCCGCCGTCGCGATATCGGCCACCGCCTGCGGCAGCGGCGACGACGGGTCGAGCGGCAGGACGAAGGTCGTCTTCTCCTACTGGGGAAGCGACTCCCGGCAGAAGCTGACCGAGGCCGCCATCGCCGAGTTCGAGAAGAAGAACCCGTCGATCGACGTCGAGGGCGACTTCTCCGACTGGGACAGCTACTACGAGAAGCTGGCCACCAAGACCGCCGCGGGCGACGCCCCCGACGTGATGTCGATCGAGATCCGCGGCCTCGCCGAGTACGCGGGCCGCGGCATCCTCGCCGACGTGTCCGGGAAGGTCGACACCGCCGGGCTCGACCAGGGCGTCCTCAAGGCCGGGCAGGTCGGCGGCAAGCAGTACGCGATCCCGACCGGGGTCAACGCGTTCCCGATGATCGTCAACAAGGCGACGCTCAAGAAGTACGGCCAGCGGGCCCCGGACGACAAGACCTGGACGTGGGACGAGTACATCTCGCTCTCCCAGCGGGTGACCCAGAAGAGCGGCGGTAAGGTCTGGGGCACCGAGTACAACGAGAACCCGGCGTTCCTGCAGATCTTCGCCGCGCAGCGCGGCGAGCAGTTCTACGCCGGCGGCAAGGTCGCCCTCACCGAGCAGACCATCAAGGACTGGTGGGCCCTGCTGCAGAAGATCATCGACGCGAAGGCGGGGCCGGGCGCCGCCGAGATGCTGGAGACCGGCACCAAGGTCGACCAGGCGCTGCTCGCCACCAACGAAAGCGCTTTCGGGAGCTGGTGGAGCAACCAGCTCGACGCGCTGACCAAGGGCTCCGGCCAGGACCTGGACCTGCTGCGCATGCCGAAGTCGCCGGGCGCCGCCGCCTCCGGCATGTTCCTGCAGCCGGCGATGTACTACACGATCTCGGCCCGGTCCGAGGAGGCCGCCGCCGCGCAGAAGTTCGTGGACTTCCTCGTCAACGACCCGGCGGCGGGCGCGATCCTGCTCAGCGACCGGGGGCTGCCCACCAACGCCGAGGTCATCGAGGCGATCAAGGCGAAGCTGTCGCCGGCCGACCAGAAGGTGCTGGCCTTCATGGACTCGATCAAGAACGACCTCAGCCCGATCGTCGTCCCGCCCAAGGGCGCGATGGAGATGGAGGACATCCTCAAGCGCGCCACCGACTCGGTGCTGTTCGGCAAGGCCGAGCCGGGCGAGGCGGCCAAGACCTTCCTGACCGAGGCCAACACCGCCCTGTCCCAGTAGCGGGCGGCGTCCGGGAACACCCATGACGCGCCGTGCGGCCCGTGGCGAACGGGCCGGGCCGCACGGCGCCACCCCGCCACCGGCGCCCGCGACGGCGCCACCCCGATCCGGGAGTCCCCCCATGCGATACGCCTTCGTCGGGCTCGGCCACCGGGCGCAGATGTACGTGGACGCGCTGCTCGGCGCGTGGAGCGACACCGGCGAGATCGCCGCGCTCTGCGACCCCAACCGCACCCGCCTGCGCTACCACCTCGACCGCATCGGCCGCGACGTGCCGTGCTTCGCGCCCGAGGAGTTCGGCGCGGTGCTCGGGCTCGCCGACGCCGTCGTGGTCGCCACGGTCGACGCGGCCCACGCCCGCTACGTGGTCGCGGCCCTCGACGCCGGCAAGGACGTCGTCGTGGAGAAGCCGCTGTGCACCACCGCCGAGGACTGCGCGGCCATCGCCGACGCGGCCGAGCGCGGCGCCGGCCGGCTCATCGTCACCTTCAACTACCGCTACTCGCCGCGCAACAGCGCCGTCCGCAGGCTGATCGCCGGCGGCGCGATCGGCGACGTCACCTCGGTGCATTTCGACTGGTCGCTCGACACCATCCACGGCGCCGACTACTTCCGCCGCTGGCACCGCGACAAGGCGAACTCGGGCGGCCTGCTGGTGCACAAGTCCACCCACCACTTCGACCTGGTGAACTGGTGGATCGACGACGCCCCGGCGTCGGTCTACGCGCAGACCTCGCTGCGCTTCTACGGCGCGGGCAACGCCCGCGCGCGCGGTCTCGGCGACCGCCCGGCGCGGGCGCGGAACGCGCCGCGGCTCGGCACCGACCCCTTCCTGCTGGACCTGTCGGCCGACCCCCGGCTGACGCGCCTGTACCTGGACGCCGAGCACGAGGACGGCTACCTCCGCGACCAGGACGTGTTCGGCGAGGGCGTGACGATCGACGACAACATGGCGGTCCTCGTCCGCTACGAGGGCGGGGCGCTGCTCACCTACTCCCTCAACGCGCACGCGCCGGCGGAGGGCTACCGCGCCGTCGTCAACGGCACCGCCGGGCGGCTGGAGCTGGACGTCGTCGAGCGGGCGTGGACACCGCCGCACGCGGCGATCGACCCGACCGCGTCCGGGAAGGAGCACGCCGCCGGGGCGTCGGAGCGGCTCGTCCTGCACCGGCACTGGCGGGAGCCTGAGGAGATCGAGATCGGCGGCGGCGCGGGCGCGCACGGCGGCGGCGACGCCCTGCTGCTCGACGACGTGTTCCGCGGCCCATCGGACGACCCGCTCGCCCGGCAGGCCGGATACCGCGCGGGCGTCGCGAGCGTGCTGATCGGCGTGTCCGCCGACCGGTCCGCGGCGACCGGCGCTCCGGTCGCCCTCACGGCCGGCGGCACCCGGGTGGCGGACTGATGCTCCCCGGCGAGTTCGCGGGCCTCGCCGGCATCGCCGCGCGCCGGCGCGGCCTGTTCCCCGAGCCCGGCCCCGACCTGCCCGAACGCCTCCGCGACGTGCTCGGCGTGCCGGCGCTGACCGCCGGGGACGTCCGCGTCGAGCACCGCTGGACCGGCGGCGACCTGGCCGGCGAGGAGCTGTCGTGGACGGTCGGGTTCGGCCCCCGCACCCGCGCCTACCTGCTCCGCCCGCGCGGCGCCGCGGGGCCGCTGCCGGGCGCCGTCGCGATGCACTGCCACGCGGGCGTGAAGTGGGCGGGCAAGGACAAGATCGCCGACGGCCCGGACCCGCCCGCCGCCGAGATCGTCCGGCTGCGCGCCCGGCTCTACGGCCGCCGCGGCTACGCGGGCGAACTGGCCCGCCGCGGCTTCGCCGTCCTCGCCCACGACGTCTTCGCCTGGGGCAGCCGCCGCCTCCCGCTGCCCCTCCCGCCGGACCCGGGCGCTAGCGAGGCCGACCGCTACGACCGCGCCGCCCGCGACCACGAGCACGTCCTGGCGAAGGCGTGCACGCTGCTCGGCACCTCCTTCGCGGGCGTCCTCGCCGCCGAGGACCTCGCGGCGGCGGCGTACCTGCGCTCCCGTCCCGACGTCGCGTCCGTCGCCGCGATCGGCCTGTCGGGCGGCGGCGCCCGCGCCGCCCTCCTCGGCGTGCTCGACCCGCGGGTGAGCGCGGTCGTGGTGGCCGCGATGGTCGCCTCGTTCCGCGACTTCCGCGAGGAGCACGTGGCCGCGCACTCCTGGGCACTGTTCCCGCCCGGGCTGACCCGCCTGGCCGACTGGCCCGGCGTGGTCGCCGCCCGCGCCCCGGCGCCGCTGATGGTCCTCTACCCGACGGCCGACCCGCTCTTCCCCGCCGAGGGCGTGCGGCGGGCGCACCGCCAGATCACCGGCGCCTACCGGGACGCGCCCGGCCGCTACACCGGCGCGTTCTTCGACGCGGGCCACGAGTTCGACCGGACCATGCAGGACGCGGCCTTCGACTGGCTCGCCGGCACGGTCGGCGGCACTGAGAAAGCGCTTTCAGACACCAGCTGAGAGAGACCCATGCGCACACCCCCCGCTCCCCAGGCCAGATCACCGCCCCGCACCGCCGCGCGTTCTCCCGACACACCCCCACCCCCGATCAGCCAAGCTCCCCCTCTGGAGACGAACGATGCAATTCAAACCCGCCATTGCCTGCGGATCCTTACTCGCCGGCGCGCTCGTCGCGCTGTCCGGCACCGCCGCGCAAGCCGCCACGACCCGGTACGAGGCCGAGAACTCCCCGGCGGTGTGCACGGGATCCGTCGACTCCGACCACACCGGCTACTCCGGCAGCGGATTCTGCAACACCGACAACGAGACCGGCGCCTACGCGCAGCTCACCGTGAACGCCCCCGAGGCGGGCACGGCGACGGTGCGCGTCCGCTACGCCAACGGGACGTCCGCGGCCCGGCCCGCGAACGTGACGGTGAACGGCGCGGCGGCCGCGTCGGCGCAGTTCCCCGGCACGGGCTCGTGGGACGGCTGGACGACCGCCACGGTCAGCGTGCCGCTCAACGCGGGCGCGAACACCGTCCGGCTGACCGCCACCACCGCCAACGGCCTCGCCAACATCGACTACATCGAGGTCGAGACGGACGGCGGCGACACCCCGCCGCCGTCGGACGCCGACGCGCTCTACGTCGCGCCGGGAGGCGCCGACGGCGCGTCCGGGACCGAGTCCGATCCGACGACGCTCACCTCCGCGATCGGCCGCATCGCCCCCGGCGGGACGATCTACATGCGCGGCGGCACCTACCGTTACTCGCAGACCGTCACCATCCCGGCCGGGAACAACGGCACCTCCGGCGACCGGACGCTGCTGTCCGCCTACCCCGGCGAGGCCCCCGTCCTCGACTTCTCGGCGATGAGCGAGGACCCCGCCAACCGCGGGCTCGCGGTCAACGGGTCGTACTGGCACCTGTACGGCCTGGTCGTCGAGCACGCCGGCGACAACGGGATCTTCGTCGGCGGCAGCGGCAACGTCATCGAGCGCGCGGTGACGCGCTTCAACCGGGACACCGGGCTGCAGATCTCGCGGATGTCATCCGGCACCCCCGAGAGCCAGTGGCCGTCGAACAACCTCGTCCTCAGCTCGGAGTCCCACGACAACGCCGACTCCGACGGCGAGGACGCCGACGGGTTCGCCGCCAAGCTCACCTCCGGCCCCGGGAACGTCTTCCGCTACGACGTCTCCCACAACAACATCGACGACGGCTGGGACCTCTACACCAAGAACGAGACCGGCCCGATCGGCGCCGTCACCATCGAGGACTCCCTCGCCTACGGCAACGGCACGCTCAGCGACGGCGGCCAGGCCGGCAACGGCGGCCAGGCCGGCAACGGCGACCGCAACGGCTTCAAGCTCGGCGGCGACGACATCGCGGTCAACCACGTCGTCCGCCGCAGCATCGCCTACGGCAACGGCCACCACGGGTTCACCTACAACAGCAACCCCGGCTCGATGACGATCTCCTCCAACATCGCCATCGACAACGCCGAGCGCAACTTCTCCTTCGACGAGGGCGGCTCGGTGTTCCGGAGCAACACCTCGTGCCGCTTCGACGGCGACGGCTCCAACGACAAGACGGTGGGCGACGCCGACGGCTCGAACCAGTTCTGGACGGGCTCGAACGGGTCCCGGTGCTCCTCCTACGCCGGCGCCCTCGGCTGGTACTTCGGCTCGGACGGCCGTCTCGTCGTCACCTTCGGCGGCAGCCCCGCGACGCCGTGAACGGCGCACCCGGATCCGGATCGAGAGAAGAGGCGAGGACGAGATGAGACGAGCAGCCGCAGTGAGGCTCTCGGCGGCGCTGGCGGCGGCCGTCGCGGCCGCGACCGGCGCGGCCCTGTCGGCGCACGACGTGGCGGCGGCCGCGGGCGGCGCGACCGGCTACGCGACGCAGAACGGCGGCACCACCGGCGGCGCGGGCGGGCAGACCGTGCGCGCCACGACCGGGACCGCGATCCACGCGGCCCTGTGCGACCGGGCGAGCACGAGCACCCCCATCACCATCCAGGTCGAGGGCACCATCGACCACGGCAACACCAGCAAGGTGTCGGGCGACGGCTGCGACACCGCCGACGACAGGATCGAACTCAAGGGGATCAGCAACGTCACCATCGTCGGGGTCGGCGGCGGGGCCGTCTTCGACCAGCTGGGCATCCACATCCGCGACTCCAGCAACATCATCGTCCAGAACGTGAACGTCCGGAACGTCAAGAAGTCGGGCTCCCCCACCTCCAACGGCGGCGACGCGATCGGCATGGAGAGCGACGTCCGCAACGTCTGGGTCGACCACGCCACCCTGGAGGCGTCGGGCGGCGAGGACGAGGGCTACGACGGCCTCTTCGACATGAAGGACAACACCCGGTACGTGACCCTGTCCTACAGCGTCCTGCGCAACTCCGGGCGCGGCGGCCTCATCGGGTCCAGCGAGAGCGACACCTCGAACGGCTTCGTCACGTTCCACCACAACCTGTACCAGAACATCGACTCCCGGACGCCGCTGCTGCGCGGCGGAACCGCCCACAGCTACGACAACCACTTCGTCGGGCTCGCCAAGTCCGGCATCAACTCCCGGGCCGGGGCGCACATCAAGGTCGAGAACAACTACTTCGAGGACTCCAAGGACGTCCTCGGCACCTTCTACACCGACGCCCTCGGCTACTGGCAGGTCGCCGGCAACATCTACGACAACGTCACCTGGACCGGCGAGGGCGAGGAGAACCACCCCGCCGGCCCGGACCCCCAGTCCAACACCTCCGTCGGCATCCCCTACTCCTACAGCCTCGACGACGCCGCCTGCGTGCCGGACATCGTGAGCCAGACGGCGGGCGCGAACAAGGGCCTGCGGACGTCGGACGGCAACTGCGCGCCGCAGTCGCCGACCCCGACGCCGACCGACCCGACACCGACCGACCCCACCCCCACGCCCACCGACCCCACGCCGACGCCGACGGTGCCGAGCGGGACCAACCTCAGCATCGGGGCGGGCTCCGACGGCTCCGGCAAGGCCGACGGGACCAGCTACGGCAACGTGCGCGACGGCGACATGGGCACCTACTGGTCGCCCGCCGGCACGACCGGGTCGATCTCGATCAAGTGGGGCTCCGCCACCGCGGTGTCCGCGGTCGACGTCCGGGAGGCGGCGGGCACCGCCGGGACCATCGGGTCCTGGCAGCTCATCGACCATGACACCGGCGCCGTGCTGGCCTCCGGCACGGGCGCGGGCGCCGTCTCCTTCGCGCGGACGGAACTGCGCAAGATCACATTCAAGATCATCAGCGCGTCCGGCACGCCGCGGGTCGCCGAGTTCGAGACCTACGCCGGATAGCGGCACGGTCCCGCCCCCCGCCGCCGCCCGGCGGGTCCGGTGCCCCCGGATCCGCCGGGCGGGCCCCGCCGCCGGCGCGGCGCGGGCGTCAGGCCAGCTGCGCGAAGGCCGCGTGCAGGGCGATGAAGGCGCCGAAGCCGAGGAGCAGGCTGCCCGCCGCGTTGACGGCCGCCCTGGTGTACGCGCCGTCCTGGATCAGGTGGACGGTGTCGAGCTCGAAGGTGCTGAACGTGGTCAGCGCGCCGCACAGGCCTGTGCCCATCAGCGCCTCGACGTAGGTCCCGGTCCCCGCGCCGTGCAGGGCGCCGAGCGCGCCCGCGCCGAGCAGGTTCACCGCGAGCGTCCCCCACGGCATGGACTTTCCGGCGGTGGCCTTGACGTAGCCGTCCAGCACGTAGCGCATCGAGGCGCCCACGGCGCCGCCGGCGAGGACGAGCAGTACCACGATGAACGTCGTCACGGCGCGCTCCCGGACTCGGGGTGCGGGATCCTGCGTCCGATCGCCAGGCCCACGGCGATCGCGGCCCAGCCGACGGCGACGCTGATCAGCGCGTAGCCGATGGCCAGCGACGGCTTTCCTCCGTCACCGAGGGTGTAGACGCCGTCGATCAGGTGCGAGAACGTCGTGAACCCGCCCAGGTACCCCGTCACGGCGAGCGGCCGCACGTAGGGGTGCGAACGGCCCGCGAGCAGGTAGCTGGTCAGGACGCCCATGATGAGGCAGCCGAGGATGTTGACGGTGAAGGTGTTCCAGGGGAAGCCGAGCTTGGCCGCCGGGATCGCCTGGGTGAGCCCGTAACGGGCGAGGGCGCCGAGCGCGCCGCCTACGGCGACGTCCGCGATGACCCTCGGCTTCAGCCCCGGCAGGGGCGGCGGCCCCTTGTGCGGGTGCAGGACGCGCGCCTCGGCCCGTTCGCGGTTGTGCAGGCGCCCCCACAGCGGTTCCTTCACGCGCCGGCCCCCGGTGGCGCGGGGACGCCGAGCAGCAGCCGCCGCGCGGCGTCCCAGGTGCGGTGGAACGCGGCGTCCACCTCCGGGGACCGGTCGCCGAGCATCCGCGCCCACGCCCCGCGGCCGCCGGGCAGGACGCTCGCCCCGCCGCGCAGCCCCGTCCCGGCGAGCGCCTCGTGCATGGCGTCCGCGACCTCCCGCGCGGGCCTGGCCCCGGTGATGACGTACAGCGACGCCATGAGCCCGAAGCCGTCCATGACCGCGGGGCCGGCGGTGCCGTGCTCGGCCGGGATGAGCCGGAGCGGGTCGGCGAACAGCAGCCGGCCGCCGGGGTCGCGGACCTCCAGGTCGGTGCAGTAGGCGTCGTAGGCGTGCCACTCGCCGCGGGCGAGCCGCCCGGCCATCAGCTTCTCGCCGATGACGACGGTCGCCTCCGGGTCGGCGGTGACGCTCATGCGCTGGTAGAACCGCGACTCCCCGAACGGGATCGTGGTCGCGGGCAGGTACTCCACGTGGCTGCCCGGCCCGGCGGCGAGGTCGACGACCTGGGTCGCGTAGTCGTGCTCCATCCGGTAGATCCGCGTGGCGGTCTGGGTGGTGAAGTGCACGGCCGTCCCCGGCCCGCAGTCCAGCGCGAGCCGGTACCGGTCGCCCTGGAGGACGCCGGCGCCGGCCGTCATGAACAGCACGCACGGCATGTCGGGCCGGCCGGGGTCCGGGTACAGCGGGCGGGTGGTGTGCAGCGGCGCCTTCTGGAAGCAGCCGGTCAGCTCCGTCCGGCCGCCGGACACGGCGAAGTCCAGTTCCAGCACGCCGACCTTGCCCGGCGAGCCGACCGGAAGCGTGTCCGGCGGCGCCGCGTACCGCGCCACCCCGGCGGGCAGCCAGCCGGGCGCGCACCGCTCCGGCGCGGCCCGGGCGAGGTCGCCGGAGACCCCGTCCGGCGGGGCGGTCACGCCGGTGAGCACAGCGCCTCCCGGCGCTCCAGGACGAAGTCGGCGACCTCGGCGACCCCGGTCCCGGTGAGGCAGTCGGTCAGCGCGACCGGGCGCGTCCCGCGCACCTTCCGCGCGTCGCCCTCCATCACGGCGAGGTCGGTGCGCACGTACGGCGCGATGTCGATCTTGTTGATGACCAGCAGGTCGGAGTCGGTGGTGCCCGGGCCGCGCTTGCGCGGCATCTTCTCCCCCTCGGCGGTGTCCAGCACGAACACGTACACGTCCGCGAGCGCCGGGCTGAAGGTGAGCGTCAGGTTGTCGCCGCCGCTCTCGAACAGCAGCACGTCGATGTCGGGGAACCGGTCGAGCAGCTCCGAGGCCGCCGCGAGGTTCATCGTGGGGTCGTCCCGGACGGCGGTGTGCGGGCACGCCCCCGTCTCGACGCCGACGACGCGCTCGGCGTCGAGCGTGCCCGCCAGCGTGCGGCGGACGTGCTGGGCGTCCTCCTGCGTGTAGATGTCGTTGGTGATCACGCCGGGCCGGTGCCCGCGCTCCACCAGGATCGGCACCAGCGCCTCGATGAGGGCCGTCTTGCCCGACCCCACCGGCCCGCCGATGCCGACCTTGTACACCTGGTCCAGTTCCATGGCGTCCGTCCTCTCTCAGGTGATGAACAGGCGGGCCTCGGCCCGCTCGTGCAGGGCCGCGACCGCGTCGGCGGCGGGCGTCGAGGCGTGCAGGTCGCGGGGGTCCCGGGCGGCCAGCGCGGTCTCCGCCGCGCGGGCCAGCTCCGGCCGCAGCTCCCGCAGCAGCGCCTGCGCCCGCCGGAAGTCGATCCGCGCGAGCCGGACCGCCGCCGCCGCGCAGCTCGCCGCGAACGCGTACAGGTCGCTCGCGACCGCGTCCCGGACCGGGACGCCGAGCCCCGCGTGGATCGCGCCCACGGCGACCGGGTGGGTGCCGGGCGCGACGCCGTCCGCGACGAGGCCGGCGAGCCGGGCGGCCGGGGCCGACCCGAACGCGGGCCCGGCGTTCTCCAGCACCTGCCGGCCGGTGCGCACCGACGCCGTCCGCTGCTCGCGGCCGAGCTTCAGCGCGTGCAGCCTGCGGTCGGTCTCCACCAGCAGGTCCCAGTCGCCGGCGGTCACCGCCCGGTGCGCCAGCGCCAGCGCCGCCGCGTCGCCGGTGCCCGCCGCCCGCACCAGGTCCGCCACCAGCGCCGGCAGGTCGTCCGCGCCGGCCAGGCCGAGCTGGGCGTGGCCCTCCAGGCCGTGCGACAGGGTGTAGAGCCCGCTGGGGAAGCCGGAGTCGGTGAGCTGCAGCTGCGCGAGCAGCGTCTCCAGCCCGCCGGCCTCCGGCCTCCCCTGCGCCTTGGCGTCGGTCATGCGATGTAGTGCAGCCGGTTCAGCGGCAGCGAGCGGGCCGGGTCGATGGTGACGCGCTCCCCGTCCACCGTGACCCGGTACGTCTCCGGGTCCACCCTGACCTCGGCGAGCGTGGAGTTGTACATCATGTGCCGCTTGTCGACCGTGCGGCACTGCTGCACCGGCCGGATGATCCGCTCCAGCCCGAGCTTGTCCGGGACGCCCTCGGAGATCGCCGCGTCCGACATGAACGTCACGCAGGTCTCGCGCAGCGCCCTGCCGAACGCGCCGAACGTCGGCCGGAAGTAGACCGGCTGCGGGGTGGGCAGCGAGGCGTTCGGGTCGCCCATCTCCGCCCAGCTGATCAGCCCGCCCTTGATGACCATGGCCGGCTTGGCCCCGAACGAGCGGACCGGCCACAGCACGATGTCGGCGAGCTTGCCGTCCTCCAGCGACCCGATCTCGTTCGCCATCCCGCAGGTGCGGGCCGGGTTGATGGTGACCTTGGACAGGAAGCGCAGCACGCGGGTGTTGTCGTTGCGCGCGGAGTCCTCGGGCAGCGGGCCGCGCTTGTCCTTGCAGTGGTGGGCGACCTGGAAGGCGCGGGTGACCGACTCGCCGACCCGGCCCATCGCCTGCGAGTCCGACCCGATGATGCTGATGATGCCGAGGTCGTGCAGGACCGTCTCCGCCGCGATGGTCTCCGGGCGGACGCGGCTCTCGGCGAACGCCAGGTCCTCCGGGACGTCGTAGCTGAGGTGGTGGCAGACCATCGTCATGTCCAGCAGCTCGTCCGCCGAGTTGACCGTGTAGGGCAGCGTCGGGTTGGTCGAGGCGGGCAGCACGTTCGGCTCGGAGGTGATCTGCAGGATGTCGGGCGCGTGCCCGCCGCCGGCCCCCTCGGAGTGGTAGGTGTGGATCGCGCGGCCGTCGATCGCGCTGATCGTGTCCTCCACGAACCCGGCCTCGTTGAGCGTGTCGGTGTGGATGGAGATCTGCACGTCGTGGTCGTCGGCGACGCGCAGCGCGCAGTCGATGACCGAGGGCGTGGTGCCCCAGTCCTCGTGCACCTTCAGCCCGCAGGCGCCGGCGCGCAGCTGCTCGTCCAGCGGGCCGGGCAGGCTGCCGTTGCCCTTGCCGTAGACGGCGATGTTGATCGGGATGTCCTCGTAGGCCTGCAGGATGCGGGAGATGTTCCACGGCCCCGGCGTGCAGGTGGTGCCGCGGCTGCCGTCGGCGGGCCCGGTGCCGCCGCCGAGCAGGGTGGTGATGCCGTTGCTCAGCGCGTGCTGCGCCTGCTGCGGCGCGAGGAAGTGGACGTGGGAGTCGATCGCGCCGGCGGTCGCGATGAGGTTCTCCCCGGAGATCACCTCGGTGCCCACCCCGACGATCAGCCGCCGGTCCACCCCGTTCTGGGTGTGCGGGTTGCCGGACTTGCCGACCCCCGCGATCCGCCCGTTCTTGATGCCGATGTCGCCCTTGACGACGCCGAGCAGCGGATCGATGATCACCGCGTTGGTGATGACCGTGTCCAGGGTCGTCGTCGCGCTCAGCGAGGCGGGGTCGGCGGACATGCCGTCCCGGGCGGTCTTGCCGCCGCCGTACTGGGTCTCGTCGCCGTAGTGGCCCTCGTTGAAGTCCTTCTCCACCTCCACCACCAGGTTGGTGTCGGCGAGGCGGATGCGGTCGCCCACGGTGGGGCCGTACATGCTCGCGTACTTCTCGCGGGAGATCGTGGTCGCCATGGGTCAGCCCTTCCTCGACCGGCCCGCGCCGGCCTTCGCGCGGGCGCCCCGCTTGGCGGGGGCCCGGTGCCCGTTGCCCGACCCGTCGCCGCTCGGCGCCTCGGTGTCCAGGTAGCCCCACTCGTGCATCCGGCTGAACGCGGCCTCCCGCGCGGACCTGGACCGGACGCTGCCGTTGAGCAGCCCGCCGAACCCGACGATGCGCATGCCGCCGCCGTACTCGACGAGCCGGATCTTCTTGGTGTCGCCCGCCTCGAACCGGACGGCGGTTCCCGCGGGGATGTCGAGGCGCATTCCGAAGGTCTTCTCCCGGTCGAAGCTCAGCGCCCGGTTGACCTCGAAGAAATGGAAGTGCGAGCCGATCTGGATCGCCCGGTCCCCGGTATTCTGCACGGTCAGCGTCTCCCGGTGCTGCCCGGTGTTCAGTTCTATCTCTCCGTCGCCGAATATGTAGACGTCCTCAGCCATGAGCGGCCATCCCCTCCAGGGTCGTCTCGATGTTCTCGGAATTAGCGTGGTAATGCCCGTGGCCGTGGCCGTGGCCGTGCCCCGCGGCGATGCCGAGGCCGTCGTCGCGGACGTGCGCCCAGCGCCGCTCCGCTTCGGCGGCGCGCTCGCGGACCAGGGCCGCGACGGCCGCCGGCGCGAGCAGCGGCCCGGCGGCCACCGCGCCGGGGCAGGGCGGGGGCACGACGAGCGAGGCGGGCACGACCGCCACGTCCCGGGCCCCCAGCAGGCGGCAACGCTCCACGCCCTCGGCCACACCGGGCTCGCCGCCGTCGAAGGCGACCTCCACCCGGCGGACCGGCAGGTGGTGCCAGACCAGCCGGGCGACCTTGAACAGCTCCGCGTCGGCGCCCGGCCCGGCGGCCGGCGCGACCAGCAGCACGGCGTCCGGGCCGGCCCCCGCCCGCGCGGCCCGCATCACCGCCGCGCGGATCCACCCCACCAGGTGCGTCACCGTGCCGAGCGGCCCGGCGAGCAGCAGGTCGCCCGGCGCCCGGTCGCGCGCCGCCCAGGCCAGGGTCTGCGCCGCCGCGGGCGCGAGGTCCGGGTCGCGGCCCAGCGTCATCGGGACCGCGACGGCGCGCGGCAGGCCCCGCAGCGCGGTCCGCAGCCCCCGCCCGGGGCCGTGCACCCCGGCCGCGGGGGCGCTCTCGTGCCCGCCGACCGGCAGGACGGCGCGGCCGGGGGCCTGCGTCACTTGCCGCCGCCGACGGGGTCGTGGCAGGAGACGAGCTTGGTGCCGTCGTCGAACGCGGCCTCGACCTGGATCAGCGACAGCATGCCGCGCACGCCCGGCATCACGTCGTCCGGCCCGACGACCTTCTTACCCAGCTCCATGCAGTCGGAGACGGTCTTGCCGTCCCGCGCGGCCTCCACGATCGCGGAGCTGATCAGCGCGACCGTCTCGCCGTGGTTGAGCTTCAGGCCGCGCTGCCGGCGTTTCTCCGCCATCTCCGCGACGGTGAAGATGAGCGCCTTGTCGATCTCTCGTGGTGACAGGTTCATCGATGCCCCTTTCTGCCCGGATGCCGCCGGGACGCGGACGGCGGCGCACCCCTCATGCGGTCCGCCGGATCCTGGAGAAGATCGGGACGGCGGCCAGGAACACCCAGGTGACCAGCACGAACGGCCAGGTCAGGGTGTGGCCGCCGACCACGTTGAACAGGTTGGTGAGACCGGCGGTCAGGCCGGCCGCGGTCGCCGCCCCGACCACCGCGTAGACCACGCCGGCCGGGCTGAGCACGACGAACGTCCCGGTCAGCGCGATCCCGGTCAGGACCGCGTTGTAGCCGTACAGGCCGGCGCCGAGGTCGGCCGCCTGCGCGCCGAGCCACCAGCCGGTGAGCAGGCCGACGAGGCTGGACACGGCCGCGGCCGCGGCGACCAGCCGGCTCGACACCGCGAGCCCGATCAGGAAGATCAGCCCGACGTACCACTCGTCCTGGAAGAAGACCTGCCCGACCCCGTTGAAGAACCCGTGCCAGAAGTCGGTCCACGTCATCGCGGTCCCGGGGTCGGTGGCCGACGGCGGGGCGGTGTTGGTGTGGCCGGCCCACACTCGGGCGTAGGACGGCGCGCCGATCGCCATCACCAGGGCCACGACGCAGAACGGCGCGGTGAAGGTCGGCAGGTTGTACGGGGTGAGCACGGCGTTCATCGCCGCGGTGAGCACGCTGCCCGCGACCGACCCGCCGATGACCAGCGGGACCGTCGACCAGTCCGCGCCCAGGTAGAGCACCAGCGCGACGCCGATCAGCGTCCCGTTGAAGCCTTCGAGGCCGATCGAGATGCGGTCCCGGTCGACCCCGAGCAGGTGCGCGGTCACGGTCGCGGTCACGACGCCGAGCAGCGCGAACGCGCCGAACTGCCAGCCGCCGACGAACAGCGCGATGATGAAGATCAGCCCGGTCCAGACGCTGGGCTGGAAGTCGACCTGCGCGACGCCGCGCGGGATCGTCAGGAGGGCGTCCCTCGCCCGCTCGGACGCGGGGGCCGGGTGCTCGCCGCGCTGCCCGCCGGGCGCGTCCGCGGACGGCGGCGATGACGCCATGGAAGCTCCTTCGGATCACCGGAATCCGCATCGCCCCGAGCGACCCGGCATTCATCGATGTGCACGACAACCAGGACGCTTCCCACGTTTCCTCACCGGGAAAAACCGTTGGCGGCAAATCATTGGTCAAGGCATGGAATGTCGAGTTTGCCGGACCACCTGAACGCCAAACATAAAAGCGGAAGCTCACCCGCCGCACTCTCGGGGGGAGACGGATCGACGATTGGTTCCGCATATGTCGACGGGCCTCAATACGGGGGACTCCGCCTGGCTCATGGTGAGCACCGCGATGGTGCTCCTCATGACCCCCGGCCTCGCCTATTTCTACGGCGGCATGGTCCGCTCGAAGAACATGCTGTCGATGCTCTACATGAGCTTCATCTCGATCAGCGTCGTCACGATCCTGTGGTTCCTCTACGGGTACGGGATCGCGTTCGGCGACGACGCCGGCGGCGCCGGGCTCATCGGCTGGGGCGACTGGCGGCTCGGGCACATCGCGCCGACCGCGCTGCAGGGCGCCATCCCGGAGCAGATCTACGTCTGCTTCCAGCTCACGTTCGCGATCATCACGGTGGCGCTGATCAGCGGCTCGATCGCGGGCCGCGCCCGGTTCGGGCCGTGGGTGCTGTTCGTCGTCGTGTGGGTGACGGTGGTCTACCTCCCCATCGCGCACTGGGTGTTCGCCGATTCGGGATGGCTCAGCAAATGGGGCGTCATGGATTTCGCGGGCGGGCTGGTCGTCGAGCTGAACTCCGGCATCTCGGGGCTCGCGATGGCGCTCGTGCTGGGGCCGGGCGTCGCGTTCCGGCGCGGCGAGGGCCCCCGCCCGGGCAACATCCCGTTCGTGCTGCTCGGCCTCGGCCTGCTGTGGTTCGGCTGGTTCGGCTTCAACGCCGGGTCGGCGCTGACCGACGGCGCGCTGGCGACCCGGGCGTTCGTCAGCACGATGATCGCGGGCTGCGCCGGGATGCTGGCCTGGCGGACGCTGGAGTGGCTGCGCTTCCGGCACCTGACCAAGCTCGGCTCCACCAGCGGCGCGCTGGCCGGGCTGGTCGCCATCACCCCGTCCTGCGCCTTCGTCAGCGTCGAGGGCGCGTTCGCGGTCGGCGTGGTGGCCGCGCTCGTGTGCAGCTACGCGGTGGAACTGAAGCTCGTCGCCGGGTACGACGACACCCTCGACGTCGTCGGGATCCACGGCGCGGGCGGGATCGTCGGGGTGGTGGCGCTCGGCTTCCTGTCCACCGGCTGGGAGCGCGGCACGCCGGGGCTGTTCTACGGCGGCCCGGCCTCGGTGCTGGGCAAGCAGGTCGTCGCGGTGCTCGCCGTCGCCGCCTACGCCTTCGTCGTCACCTACCTCATCGGCAAGATCATCGACCGGCTGTTCCGGATGCGGACGACCGAGGAGGAGCAGGCGCGGGGCATGGACGCCGCGTTCGCCGATGACTGACCCCGGCACGGCGGCGGACGGCCCCGGCACGGCGGCGGACGGCCCCGGCACGGCGGCGGACGGCCCCGGCACGGCGGCGGACGGCCCCGCCCCGGACCCCGGCCGGGCGCTCGTGCACGCGCGCGGGCCGTTCACGGGCCCGCGGCGGCCGAAGCTCCAGCGCCGGCACGGGGAGGGCGACAAGAGCCACCTCACCAGCCTGCAGGGCCTGGTCGCGCTGTCGCTGGACGCGCTCAGCTCCGTCGCCTACGGGCCGGAGGCGATCGCGCTGGTGCTGGTCACCGCAGGCGTCACCGAGGTGCGGCGCACCCTGCCGGTGACCCTGGCCATCGTGGCGCTGCTGGTCGTGCTCGTGGTGTCGTACCGGCAGGTGATCGCCGTGCATCCCGGCGGCGGCGGCTCCTACGCGGTGGCGAAGACGGACATGGGGCAGCGGATGGGCATGCTCGCCGCCGCCGCGCTGATCGTGGACTACGTGCTCACCGTGGCGGTCAGCCTGGCCTCGGGCGCGGCCACCCTCGCCTCGGCGTTCCCGGCGCTGCGGCCGCACATGCTCGCGGTGGCGCTGGTGGTGCTGCTGGTGCTCACCGCGGTGAACCTCTACGGGATCACCGACAGCGCCCGGTTCCTGATGGCGCCGACCCTGCTGTTCATCGCGACCATCCTCGGCATCGTCGCGGTCGGGCTGATCCGAGGGCACCCGGTGGCGTCCGTCGGCGGCGCGCCGCTCCCCCAGCCGCACGAGGCGCTGGGCGTGCTGCTGGTCCTCAAGGCGTTCTCGGCCGGGTGCGCCGCGCTGACCGGAGTGGAGGCCATCGCCAACGGCGTGCCGATGTTCCGCCGGCCGCGCGTCGCGCGGGCGCAGCGCACCGAGCTGATGCTGGGCGCGCTGCTCGGCGTGATGCTCATCGGGCTGGCGCTGCTGATCCGGCGGGACGTCCTCGCCCCGCGCGCCGGCGTGACGCTGCTCGCCCAGCTCACCGCGGGCGCCTACGGCACCGGCTGGCTCTACCAGGCGGCCGGGGTGATCGTCGCGGTCGCGCTGACGCTCGCCGCCAACACCAGCTTCGGCGGCCTGCCCGTCCTGCTGAGCCTGCTCGCCAAGGACCGCAGGCTGCCGCACCTGTTCACGCTGCGCGGCGAGCGGCCGGTGCACCGGTACGGCGTCCTCGCCGTGGCGGCGGCCGCCGCCGTGCTGCTGATCGCCGTGGACGCCCAGACGCACCGGCTGCTCCCGCTGTTCGCCGTCGGGGTGTTCACCGGGTTCACCATCAGCCAGGCGGGGCTCGTCCTGCACTGGTCGCGGCTCCGCCCGGCCCAGTGGGCGGGCAAGGCGCTGCTGAACGGCACCGGCGCCGTCCTCACCGCGGTCGCGACCGCGGTCCTGCTCGTCACCAAGTTCGAGGAGGGCGCGTGGGCGGTCGTCGTCGCGGTGCCGCTGCTGATGCTGCTGTTCGCCCGCATCCGCCGCTACTACGACCGCGTCGGCGCGGAGCTCGGGCTCGGCCGCGTCCCGGCGCACCGGCCGGACGCGGCCCGCGCCGCGTGGCGGATCATCGTGCCGGTGGACGACCTCGGCACGATGGCGGAACGGGCCCTGAGCACCGCGCTCAGCATCAGCGGCGACGTCGCCGCGGTCGCGGTGCGCACCGGCGAGGAGCACGCCCGCGACCTCCGGGAGCGGTGGGACCGCTGGGACCCCGGGGTGCGGCTGACCGTCCTCGACAGCCCGCAGGACGCGAAGATCCGTCCCGTCGTCGACCACGTCCGGCGGGTGGCGGCGGACGGCGGCGGCCCGTCCATGGTGCTCATCCCGATCGTCGAGTCGAGCCGGCCCCGCTACCGGTTCCTCTACGACCAGCGCAGCCTGCTCCTCGCGGAGGCGGTGCGCGAGCACGTCCCGGACGTCCCGGTCTGCATGGTCCCGCACCGCGTCACCGGCTGACCGCCCGCCGGATCAGGAGAGCAAGCGGCGGGCGGCGCGGACGACGGCCTCGTCCACGAGACGTCCGGCGTCGTCGGTGAAGACGGCCGAGCCCGCGGCGAGCGACGCCTCGTACCCGGCGAGGAGCGCGCGGGCCCGCTCGACCTCCTCCGGCGACGGGGTGAAGACCTCGGCGGCGACCGGCAGCTGGGCGGGGTGGATGCAGGCCCGGCCGTGGAAGCCGAGCCGCTTGAGCCGCCGCGTCGTCGCCCGGAAGGCGTCCAGGTCCCGGAACTCGGTGGAGACCGGGGCGATCGGGGCGGGCAGCCCGGCGGCGGCGGACGCGGCGACGACCTGGGACCGCGCCCACAGCAGCTCCGCCTCGTCCGGTCCCGGGGTGACGCCGAGGTCGGCGGCCAGGTCCGCCTCGCCGAGCTGGAGGCCCGCGACGCGGGGGGCGGACGCGATCTCCCGCGCCGCGAACACCGCCGCCGCCGACTCCAGCAGCGCGACGACCGGCAGCTCGGGCAGGCCCGCGCCGGTGAGCACCGCGTCCAGGGCGCGCAGCCCGGCGGCGCTCTCGGTCTTGGCGGCGCACAGGCCGTCCAGCCCCGGCCCGGCGACCGCGCGGGCGTCGGCGAGGCCGTGCTCGCCGGGGTTGATCCGGACGGTCACCGCCGGCCGGTCGTCCGGCAGCGTCCGGAGCCAGCCGGCGACCTCGGCGCGGGTGCGCTCCTTCGCGGCGACCGGCACCGCGTCCTCCAGGTCGACGATCAGCTCCTCCGCGCCGCTGCGCAGGGCCTTCGCGAGGCGGTCGGGGCGGTCGCCCGGCACGTACAGCGCGGTCGTCCTCATCCGACGGTCTCCTTGCCGGAGGTCAGGGCCTTGGCGATGACGGTGCGCATGATGTCGTTGGTGCCCTCGCCGATGCTCATCAGCGGCGCGTCCCGGTAGAGGCGCTCGACGGCGAACTCCTTGGAGTAGCCGTAGCCGCCGTGGACCTGCATCGAGGTGAGCGCGCACTCCATCGCGGCCTCGCTGGCGAACGTCTTGGCCATCCCCGCCTGCATGTCGACGCGGTCGCCGGCGTCGGCGCGGGACGCGGCCCAGTAGACCAGCAGGCGCGCGGCCTGCACCTTGATCGCCATGTCGGCGAGCTTCAGCTGGATCGCCTGGAAGTCCTGGATGGGGCGGCCGAACGCCTCCCGCTCCGCCGCGTACCGCAGCGCCTCGTCGTAGGCGGCCTGGGCGATGCCGAGCGACCGGGCGGCGACGTTGATGCGGCCGGTCTCCAGCCCGGACAGCACCTGCTGCATGCCGCGCCCCTCGACGCCGCCGAGCAGGTTCGCGGCCGGGACGCGGACGCCGTCGAACACGATCTCGCAGGACTCGGTGCCCTTGTAGCCGAGCTTGGGCAGGTCCCGCAGCACCTCGAAGCCGTCCTCGACGAGCAGGACGGACATGCCCCGGTGCGCCGGGGAGGCGGTGGGGTCGGTCTTGACCAGGACGGGCAGCGGGCTCGCGTGCCGGGCGTTGGTGATCCATGTCTTTCGGCCGTCGACGACGTAGTGGTCGCCGTCGCGGCGCGCGGTGGCGGCGATGCCCTGCAGGTCGGTGCCGGCGCCCGGCTCGGTGAGGCCGATGCCGGTGCGGCGCCGTCCGGCGGCCAGGTCGGGCAGGAAGCGGTCCTTCTGCTCCGGCGTGCCGTGCCTGGCGATCATCCAGCAGGACAGCGAGTGGCTGCCGAGGATGCCGGCGATGCCCATCCAGCCCTTGGAGATCTCCTCGAAGACCAGGGCGAAGGAGACCATGTCGGCGCCGAGCCCGCCGTACTCCTCGGGGACGGTCAGCCCGAACAGGCCGAGGCCCTTCATCGTCTCGACGATCTCGGCGGGGTACCGGTCGGCCGCCTCCCACTCCTGGACGACGGGGCGGATCTCGCGGTCGACGAAGTCGCGGAGGGTGTCGCGGAAGAGCCGCTGCTCTTCGGTCAGTTCGAAGTCCATCAGGCGTCCTTGGTGAAGATGGGGAGGTTGCGGCCGTCGGGGAGCGGCCGCCAGGCGAGCCGCACCGGCTCGTCGCACGCCCACGGCCCCGGGCCGTCAAGATGGCTGAGGATGATCGGGCCCTCGGCGAGCCGGACCCGCGCGACCGTGTAGGGGACCTCGACGTCCGGGGCGGGCGCGCGGTGCACGACGGTGAAGGAGTCGACGGTGCCGCGCCCGGACGCCGCCGCGAACTCCAGCGACGTGCCGCCGCAGGCCGTGCAGAGCTCGCGCGGGTAGTGCTGGGCGTGCCCGCAGGCGCAGCGCTGGACGACCAGGCGCCGCTCGCGGGTCGCGTCCCACCATTCGTCCTCGATCATCGGTCCGCTCCCAGCAGGACGGTGGCGTGGCTGGACAGGATGCCGCCGGTGCCGTGCGCGAGCGCGGTCTCGGCGCCGGCGACCTGCCGGTCCCCGCACTCGCCGCGCAGCTGCCGGACGGCCTCGACGAGCAGCAGCAGCCCGTACTGGCCGGGATGGCAGTAGGACAGGCCGCCGCCGTTGGTGTTGAGCGGCAGGCCGCCGCCCGGGCGGATCCGGC
This sequence comes from Actinomadura sp. NAK00032, assembly GCF_013364275.1. Taxonomy (NCBI): domain Bacteria; kingdom Bacillati; phylum Actinomycetota; class Actinomycetes; order Streptosporangiales; family Thermomonosporaceae; genus Actinomadura; species Actinomadura sp. NAK00032. The sequence goes on from NZ_CP054932.1 coordinate 5,230,758, forward strand.
CGTCCGCGATGAACCCGGCGGCCTCGCCCGGCGCGCAGAAGCCGAGGCCCTCCAGGGTGAGCAGCACGGTGATGGTGAACGAGTCGTAGACCTCGGCGACGTCGACGTCGGACGGGGTGAGCCCCGCCATCGCGAACGCGCGCCGCCCCGAGTCGAACGAGCCGGGGCGCAGCAGGTCGCCCGCCGAGGTCATGCTGGTGTTGGTCGTCGACTCCCCGTAGCCGAGCACGACCGCCGGGGGCCTGCGCAGGTCGCGGGCCCGCTCTAGGGAGGTGAGCACGACCGCGCCGCCGCCGTCGGTGACCAGGCAGCAGTCGGCGCTGGTCAGCGGCGTGGAGACCATCGGCGCGCCGAGGACGTCCGGCGCGGTCAGCGGGCCCTTGCCGTACCGGAACGCCCTGGGGTTGAGCAGCGCCCATTCGCGGGCGGCGACGGCGACCTCGGCGAGTTGCTCGCGCGAGGCGCCGTAGGCGTGCAGGTACCGCTGGGCCGCCATCGCGTAGTACGAGATCGGGTACAGCGGGGCGTAGGGCGACTCGAACACCGCCTCGGGGGTGTGCGGGTCGAGCACGCCGCCGAGCGACCGGGACCGCGCGGACCGCTGGTTCGACGCGAACGTGATGAGGACCGTGCGGCACTGCCCCGCCTCGATCGCCTGCGCGGCCCGCGCCACGAACATCTCGAACGCGGACCCGCCGGCGAACGTCGAGTCCGTCCAGGACGGCTCGATCCCCAGGTAGTCGGCGAGCTGGGTGGCGGAGAACCGGGAGATCCCGGTGGTGGCGATCCCGTCGACGTCGGCGAGCGCGAGGCCCGCGTCGTCCAGCGCCCGGGTGACGGCCTGCGCCTGCAGGCCGAGGATCGACTTCCCGGTCACGCCGAGGTCGGACTCGGCCGCCCCCGCGATGGCGACGGTCACGGCGTCCCCTCGCCCGGCCGCACCCCGCCGAGTCTCACCTGGCAGCCCGCCGGCGCGACCGCGACCCGGCCGTCGTCCACCACCACGACCTGCTGCTCGATGGTCAGCAGTCCGTCCTCCGCGGCGGTGACGGTGCCGGTGCAGCGGACGGTCTCCCCCGCGAACACCAGGTTCTTGAACCGGAAGGACAGCTTCGCCAGCCGGGCGGACGGGCCGAGCCAGTCCTGCACCTGCTCGGCCAGCAGCGCCCCGAAGACCTGGCCGTCCACGACGGGCGCGGGCAGCCTGCGCGGCTCCAGGAACGCGGGGTCGTAGTGCATGCGGTGCCAGTCCCAGGTGGCGCCGGCGTAGGCGACCATGTCGGCGAGCTCGATGCGGCGCACCAGCTCCGGCACCGCCTCCCCCGCGGCCGTCATGCGATCTCCACGTAGATCAGGGTCTCCTCGTTGGAGGCGAGCGGCTCGCCGTGCCGGTCGGTGTAGGTCGCGGTGGAGGTGACGATGAGCATCGCCTGCCCCCGCGCGTTGACCCGCTCGGTGATGTCGGTGATCCGCCAGGTGGCGGTGACGACGTCGTCCGGGCGGACCGGCCGGTGGAACTCGTAGGAGTTGCCGCCGCGCACCAGCCGGGTGCCGGGCACGTCCAGGTGCCAGCTGTGCCCGGCGAAGCCGTCGTCGTCGCGGCGCAGGCCGGTGTACTGGTTCGTCTCGAAGATCAGCGTCGGCGGGGCGACCACCCCGGCGTGGCCGTGCTCGCGCGCGTAGGCGTCGTCGGTGTAGAGCGGGTTGGCGTCGCCGACGGCCTCGGCGAAGTACCGGATCGAGGCGCGGCCCAGCTCCTCGGGCGCGGTGTAGACGACCTCGCGGCCGACGAGCGCCTTCATCTCCTCGGTCAGCAGGCTCGCTCCGCTCATTTCAGGACCGCCGTCGGCACGACCTCGATGAGGAAGTCGGGGCGCAGCAGCGCCGAGCACACCACCGACGACAGCGCCGGCGCGTCCCCGAAGTAGGCGCGGCGGATCTCGGCGACCTGGTCGTAGCCGTCCACCGCGGCGGGGGTGATGTACTCGACGAGCCGGACGACGCTCGGGTAGGGCGGCCGGTCACCGAGGCCCGCCTCGCGGAGCGTCGCCGCGATGGAGGCGTAGGTGTACTCGGCCTGGGCGAGCAGGTCCCCGTCGAAGATGCCCTTCTGGGTCGCGGGCTCCAGCGCGCCGAACCCCGACATGAACAGCGTGTCGCCGGCCGCGACGCCCGGCTTGTAGGTGAGGGTGTCGTACCGCTTCCAGCCGGGGTTGACGGTGCGCAGCTCCGCGGTGGAGGCGATCGCGTCGAGCGACACCATCGCGCCCGGCATGACCGGCTGGTCGACGATGATGCCGGCCGCGCCGGGGAACACGCCGCCGGCGGTGCCGAGCAGCTCCTTGCGGGGGCGGCCGCAGCGCGGGTACTCGGCGCGGGTCGCGGACGCGGTGTAGTCGGTGGTCTGCACGAGCGCGCCGAGCCCGAGCCCGGCGGCCTTCAGCAGCTCGGCGGCCTGCTCCAGGCACTGCCGGTACTGGCTGCGGAAGTCGCCGCCGCGCGGGTGGATGCTCGGCAGGTAGACGATGCCGCCCGCGACGCGCAGGGAGCCGCGGTGCAGGCCGTCGTCCGGGGCGGCCTCCACCAGCTCGCCGCCGCCGGGATACGCGGTCAGCTCGACCGACAGGTCCTCGCCGCCGGGCAGGGCCTCCACCGCCACGGTCGCGACCGGGGCGCGGTGCCCGCCGAGCGCGGCACCGCGGGCGGCCTCCACCCGGGCGTAGGCGCCGAGCGCGGCGGCCGTGGCGTACTCGACGACGTGCACGACGTCGCCGGGCACGGCACCGGCCTTGCCGAGCTCGGCGAAGGCCCGCTCGTAGGCGCCTTCGATCGTCCCCGCGCAGGCGGGCAGCCGAACGGTCACTCTTCCTCCAGACTGGTGAGCAGCGGCCGGACCGACGGGAGGTCGGCCAGGCCGAGGATCAGGTCGGCGCGGTCGGCGGAGCCGAGGTTGGCGACCGCCTTGGCGCGGACGGTCGCGTCGATGCGCGGGTCGTCCGGGCCGCCGCCGCTGCGCGGCACCTCGGCGGCGACGACCTCGCCGCCCCGGGTGACCGCGCGCAGCCGCCCCGGCTGGTCGGCGGCGGCGCCGCCGAACGCGACCACCTCCGTGCGGACGCGGGCGGCGAGGGCGAGCACCTCGGGGCGGTCGATGGCGTCGTAGGTCGCGGCGGTCACCTCGCCGTCCACCACCATCGCGGCGACGCTCCACGGCAGGCTGAACTTCGCGTCGTAGGACGTGCGCGGACGCTCCTTGCCGGGGCCGCAGACGATGGCCGCCGCGTCCGGGTGGACCTCGGCGGTGATGCTCTCGACCGCGGTGCCGTGGAGCCGCCGCGCGGCGTCGAGCTGCGCGTGCATGAGCTGGCAGGCGGGATACGGCTTGACGGTGATGCGGGCCAGCTCCCACCGCTCGCCGAGCCCGTCCAGGACGGCGCCGGGCTCGACGCGGCGGCCGAGCAGTGCCCCGTACAGGCCGTACTCGCCCTCCACGACCGAGTCGGGCCCGGTGGCGCCGTGGGAGGCGAGGGTCGCGGCGAGCACTCCGCCGCGCGCGGCGAACCCCGGGTGCAGTTGCTTGGTGGACGCGCCGGTGTTGAGGAACTCCAGCAGCCCGCCGGCCTGGCTGCCGGCGATGCCGAGCGCGTGGACGGCCGTGTCGGGGGGCAGGCCGCGCATCCGGGCCGCGGTGAGCGCCGCCGCGAGCACCCCGCAGGCGGCCGTGGCGTGCAGCCCGCGGGCGTGGAAGCCGTGCGGGGCGGCGGCGCCCAGCCGGCAGACGGTCTCCAGCCCGACGACGGCGCCGAGCAGCAGGTCCGCGCCGGTGAGGCCGAGCGCCTCGGCCTCCGCCAGCGCGACCGGGACGACCGGGGCGCAGGCGTGCACCAACCCGCCCGCGTGGGTGTCGTCGAAGTCGAGCGCGTGCATCAGGACGGCGTTGGCGAACGCGGCCTCGGCGCGGGTCACCCGCTGCGCGCCGGGCGGCCCGCCGATGATGGTCGCCTCCGCGCAGCCCCCGCCGAGGTCGCAGGCGGTGAGCACGGCGGCGGTCGCGGCCCGGCGCCGGGCGGCGGCGGCCGCGCAGCCGAGGCCGTCCAGCACGTGCCGGACGGCGGCGCGGCGCACGGCCGCGGGGACGTCGCCGAGGGTGAGCCCGTGCGCCCAGCCGGCCAGTTCGCGGGCGACCGTCATGCCGGGTCCCGCTCGTCGGCGCCGAACGGGTGGTCGGGGCCGAACGCGCCGGCCGCGGCGAGTTCGGCGACGCGCTCCCCGGTCAGGCCGAGCACCTCGGCGGTGACGTGCGCGAGGTCCTCGCCGCGCTGCGGGGCGCGCCGGTAGGCGGGCGGTTCCGCGCCGGCCCGGACCGGCGAGGCGAGGTTCCGCAGCGTCCCGTAGCGGGGGTGCTCGGTCTCCACAACCAGCCCGCGCGCGGCGGTGTGCTCCTCGGCGAGCGCGGCGGCCACGTCGTTGACCGGCCCGCACGGGATGGCGGCGGCGTACAGCGGCTCCAGCCACTCGGCGACGGTCCGGGTCAGGAACAGCGGTTCGAGGACGCCGAGGAGGTCGGCGGCGTTGCGCTGCCGGTCGGCGAACGTCGCGAAGCGCGGGTCCCCGGCGAGGTCGGGGCGGTCCAGGACGGCGGTGAGCCGCCGCCAGAACTTCTCCTTCGCGCAGCCGACGACGAGCCAGCCGTCCTTGGCGCGGAAGTTCTGGAACGGCACGAGCGACGGGTGCGCCGAGTGCCGCGTGCGGGCGGGGGTGAAGCCGGCGTTGAGGTGCCAGACGCCGGGATAGGTGAGCATCGAGATGGCGGTGTCGTAGAGGGAGACGTCGCAGTCCATGCCGACGCCGTCGCGGCGGGCGGCGTGCAGCCCGGCCAGCAGCGACAGCACCGCGACGTAGCCGCCCGAGTAGTCGACGAGCGACAGGCCCGACTTGGCGGGCGGCCCGTCCGGCTCGCCGGTCAGGTCCATCCAGCCGGCGAGGCCCTGGAGGATGTAGTCGTAGCCCGGCTCCTTGGCGCGCGGACCCGTCATGCCGAACCCGGTGAGCGAGCAGCACACGATGCGCGGGTTGATGTGCTTGAGGTCGTCGTAGGTGATGCGGAGCTTGGCGGGGACGTCGCCGCGCAGGTTGGAGTAGACCGCGTCGGAGACCCGGACCAGCTCCTCGAACACCGTCCGGCCCGCGTCGGTCGACAGGTCCACCGACACCGACCGCTTGTTGCGGTTGAACGCCTCGTGGAACAGCGAGTCCTCGTCCTCGGCGTACGGCGGGACGTAGCGTCCGACGTCGCCGCCCGTCCGGGGGTCCTCGATCTTGATGATCTCGGCGCCGAGGTCGGCGAGGTGCATGGAGCCGAACGGTCCCGCGCCGTACTGCTCCAGCGAGACGATGCGCACGTCCTCCAGCGGCCTCATGTCAGCTCCTTGATCAGGTCGATGATCCGGGCCTGCGCGGTCCGGATCTCCGCGGCGGCGAGCCCGTGGGTGGGCGGCGTCAGCTTGATCGTCGTGGCGTGCCCGGCGTATCCGGCGATGCGCTCGGCGACCTGGTCGGCGGTGCCGGCCAGGGTGAGCGCGTCGACCATCCGGTCCGGCACGGCGGCGGCGAGGTCGTCGGCGCGGGCGCCGGCCCGGAACGCCTCGACCACCGTGTCCTGCTCGGCGGCGAGGTCGTGGAAGGCGAAGAAGTCGGCGTAGGTCCGGACGGAGGCGTAGAACCCGGCGAGCCCGGCCGCGCGGCGCCGCGCCGCCGCCGGGTCGGCGTCGATCGAGCAGGCCGCGGAGACGACCGCGTCCACGCCGGGGCGCAGCAGCGGCAGGGCGCGCTCGCGCAGCCAGTCCGGCGAGCACAGCTCGTGCGAGATCCAGCCGTCGGCGACCTCCCCCGCGAGCCGGGTCATCACCGGCCCCATGCCCGCCAGGTAGACGGGGAACGGGACGGCCGGGAACGGGCGCTGGTAGCCGCGCACCCGCAGGCTCTCCAGCTCCCCCTCGACGGTCATCGGCTCGCCGGAGGCGGCGTGCGCGGCGAAGTGCCGGATGATCCGCACGGTCTCGCGGAGCCGCGCCGCCGGGCGCTCCCAGCGCACCCCGTGCCAGTCCTCGTTGAGCCGCCGCACGCCGCTGCCGAGGCCGAGGACGAACCGCCCGCCCGACAGCTCGGCGAGGTCGAGGGCCTCCAGCGCGGTGGTCATCGGGCTGCGGGTGAACGCCAGCGCGATCGCGGTGCCCACCTGGGCGCGGGAGGTGCCGGCGGCGACGGCCGCCGCCGACACCGTGGCGCTGCGGTGCAGCTCGGGGACCCACAGGGCCTCCGCCCCGGCCTCCTCGGCGGCGCGCGCGGCGGCGACCATCTCGGCCATGGTCTCGCCCCACGGCCCGTAGGTGATCCTCATGCCGTGAGCGGACCGTTCTTGGCCTCGGGGAAGTAGCCCTTGTCGTGCGGGGCGTCCCGCTTGTAGACCATGACGGTCCGCGTCCAGGAGACGACCTCGTCGCCGTCCTGGTTCAGGCCGCGGGTCCGGGCGGTGACGATGCCGGCGTAGGGGCGGGACGCCGACTCGCGCATCTCGGTGATGAGCGACTCGGCGTAGACCGTGTCGCCGACGAACACCGGGTGCGTGAGGCGGATGTCGGTCCAGCCGAGGTTCAGCAGCGCGTTCTGGCTGACGTCGATCACCGACAGGCCGAGCACGAGCGCCACCGTCAGCCCCGAGTTCACGATGATCTTGCCGCTGGGCGAGCGGCCGGCGAAGTCGGCGTTGAAGTGGTTCTGGTTCGTGTTCAGCGTCAGCAGCGTGAACCAGGTGTTGTCGGTCTCGCCGATCGTGCGGCCGAACGGATGCCGGAACACGTCGCCGACGGCGAAGTCCTCGTAGTACCGGCCGATCTGGGCCTCATGGACGGTCAACCCGCACCTCCTCGGGGGTTTCGCCCCTCTGCGAGGGGCTGACTCCGAACTTAAAGGTCAGACTTTTCTCCCGTCAAGACCCCGACCCCCTTGCATGCCGCTCAATATTCCGCTTAGCGTAACGGCGTTCCGACGAAAGAGGGAGGTGGGCAGGCCGTGGATCCGACCCCGGAGCCCGCGCGAACCGACTACCGGGCGCTGGCGCTGCAGACCCGGACCGAGGCCGTCAACGGCCTGTCCCCCGGCGAGGCGCGCGACGCCATGGCGGCGTCCATCGCCCGGATCGGCGCCGAGGTCGCCGCCGCCAGGCGCTGGGTCGGCCCCGACCTGCGGCTGGTCGTGCTGCCCGAGTACGTCCTCAGCGGCTTCCCGATGGGCGAGCCCGTCGAGCGCTGGCGCGACATGGCCGCGCTCGCCCCGGACGGCCCCGAGTACTCCGCGCTCGCCGCCGTCGCGGCGCGCGAGGGGCTCTTCCTGTCCGGGAACGCCTACGAGAGCGACCCGCACTTCCCCGAGCTGTACTTCCAGGCGTCCTTCGTGATCGACCCGGCCGGCGCCGTGGTGCTGCGCTACCGCCGCCTGCACTCGCTCTACTCGCCGACGCCGTACGACGTGTGGGACCGCTACCTCGACGCCTACGGCATGGACGCGGTGCTCCCCGTGGCCCGGACCGAGATCGGCGCCCTGGCCTGCATCGCCTCGGAGGAGATCCTCTACCCCGAGCTCGCGCGGGCGCTCGCGCTGCGCGGCGCCGAGGTGTTCTGCCACTCGACCTCGGAGGTGACGAGTCCCGCGCTCACCCCGAAGGAGATCGGCCGGCGCGCCCGCGCCGTGGAGAACCTCGCCTACGTGGTCTCGGCCAACAGCGGCGGCCTGCACGGCATCCCGATCCCCGGCGACTCGACGTCCGGCGGCTCGAAGGTCGTCGACTACGAGGGGCGGGTGCTGGCCGAGGCCGGCGGCGGGGAGAGCATCGTCGCCGCCGCCGAGATCGACCTGGCCGCGCTGCGCCGCAACCGCGCCCGCCCCGGCATGGGCAACCTGCCGTCGCGGGTCAAGCCCGCCCTGTGGGCGGCGGAGTACGCGCGCCACGACGTCGAGCGCCCCAACGGGCTGGACGGCCGCGCGCCCGACCGCGCCTGGTTCACCGAACGGCAGCGGGACTCGATCGACCGGCTCGCCGGCCCCCGCTGACCCACGACCCGCAGGAGAGGAAGGACCCCATGGGAACGATCCGCGAGGACATGCCGCTGCTGGCCCGGCACGAGGGCAGGTGGCGGGGCACCTACACCTACATCGACGCCGCCGGGACGATGACCGACCGGCACGAGTCGCTGCTGACGTGCAGCTTCCCTGAGGATGGTGACTACGACTACCACCAGGTCAACGAGTACACCTGGCCGGACGGCCGCACCGAGACGCGCGTCTTCCCCGGCGTCTACCAGGGCGACGGGCACTGCACGTTCGACACCGAGCGGCTGCGCGGCGAGTTCTGGGAGCTCGACGAGCGGGTCGTCTACCTCAACTGGATCTACAAGGCCGAGGGCGAGGACCTGCGCCTGTTCGAGCTGATCCACCTCAGCGCGGACGGCGGCCGCCGCAGCCGCGTGTGGCAGTGGATCAGGGACGGCGCCTGCTACCAGCGGACCCTCATCGACGAGGTCAGGATCGGGTAGCCGCCGGGCGCGGCGGCTCCCGGCTCAGGAGTCGGCGACGGCTCAGGAGTCGGCGAGGCGGGTGCGGTCGATGGTGGTGTAGGTCTCGCGCAGGTTCTCCAGGTGCGCGTGGCACGCCTCCCGGGCGCCCGCCTCGTCGGCGGCCTCGATGCGGTCGAGGATGGCGCGGTGGTCGTGGTCGACGCCGTACCAGAACCGCGTGGGCGCGTTCTCGCGCAGGAACCGCTCGTTGAGCACCCGGAACACCGGCTGGGTGACGACCTCCAGGAACGGGTTGCCCGCCATCTTCAGCAGCACGGTGTGGAAGTGCCGGTTGGGCGCGAAGATCTCCGCCGGGTCGAGCGCGCTCGGGTCGAACAGCGAGCCGCGCAGCTCGCCGCGGCCCTCGTCGGTGCCGCGCACGGCGGCCAGCCCGGCGGCCGGCACCTCCAGCATCTCCCTGATCTCCAGCAGCTGGTCGACCGTGATCTGGGTGTCCAGGGTGAGCAGGTTGAGGCTGGTCGCCAGGTACTCGGTGATCTGGTCGGGCTGCGGGTAGGCCACGAAGCTGCCGCCCGCGACGCCGCGGGTGGTGGTGATCAGGTTCTGGCTGGCCAGCAGCCGGAGCGCCTCGCGGACGGTGCTGCGGCTGACCCCGTGCTCGGCCGACAGCTCCGGCTCGATCGGCAGCCGGTCGCCGGGCCGGAACTCCCCGGCGATGATCCGGTCGCGCAGCCGGGCCGCGATGCCGGCGTAGGCCGGGACGGGAGCGGGCGGCCGGTCCGATGGTCTCTCGACGGTCACACGGCCCATCGTACGGTAAACGTCAGACTTTCTCGAAGCCAGGCATTGACTCCCCGTGCGAGCACCCGGCAAGCTCTCGAAGTACGCCGATCGGAACTGTATTCCGATCTACGGAACACGGAGGTGGGGCATGGCAGTACTCCCCGGCGGCGCGGCGCTCACCATGGCCGGGGGCGTGCGGGAGTTCGCCGCCTCGACTCCGGGCACCGTCGCCGTGGTCGACGGCGACCGGAGCCTCACCTACCGGGCGCTGGACGAGCGCGCGAGCCGGCTCGCCCAGGCGCTGCTGGCGCGCGGGCTGCGGCCCGGCGACCGCGTCGCCGTCCGGCTCGGGAACCGGCTGGAGTACCCCGAGGTCATCGCCGCGGCGGCGAAGGCCGGGCTGGTCCTCGTCCCCATCGGGACGCGGCTCACCGAAGCCGAGACCGCCTACATCCTGGAGCACTCGGGCGCGCGCGCCCACATCTCCGACGAGGAGCCGCAGGCCCCCGTCGAGGTGGTGCTGCGGATCGGCGGCACGGGGGCGGCCTCGTACGAGAAGGCGCTCGAATCGGCCCGGCCGGACGACCCGCGGGTCCCCGTCGACGAGAACGACGCGTGCTGCCTCTACTACACCTCGGGCACGACCGGCAAGCCCAAGGGCGTCCTGAGCAGCCACCGCGCGCGGACCCTCATGTGCTACCTGTCGGCGATGGAGTGGGGCCTCGGCTCCCGGCGCGTCAGCCTCGCCGTCGCGCCGATGTACCACGGCGCCGGGATGGTCTTCGACTACGCGCCCGTCGTCGCCGGCGGCACCGTCGTGATGCTGCCCAAGTGGGACCCCGAGCACATGCTCGCCCTCGCGGAGCGGCACCGCGCGCAGTCGGCGTTCCTCGTCCCGACGCACGCGCAGACGCTCCGCTCGTCCGGCGCCCTCGGCCGCCACGACGCCTCCAGCCTCGACACCCTCTACTTCAACGCGGCGGCCCTGCCCGCCACCCTGAAGGAGTGGGTCATGGAGGCGTTCCCGCACGCCGGCGTCCACGAGCTGTACGGCTCCACCGAGGCGGGCATCGTCACCAACTGCCGTCCCGCCGACGCCGCGCGCACCGGGTCGGTGGGCCTGCCCTGGTACATGACCGAGGTCCGCGTCGTCGACCCGGCGGGCGAGCCCGTCGGGCCCGGCGAGCGCGGCGAGCTGTTCAGCCGCTCCCCGTTCCTGATGAACGGGTACCTGCGCGACGACGGCGCCACCGCCGCCTGCACGACCGAGGACGGCTTCCTCACCAGCGGCGACATCGTCGTCCGCGACGAGGACGGCTTCGTCTACATCGTGGACCGCAAGAAGGACATGATCATCTCCGGCGGTGTGAACATCGCGCCCCGCGAGGTCGAGGACGTGCTGGGCGCCTTCCCCGGCGTCGCCGACTGCGCCGTGGTCGGGCACCCGGACGAGCAGTGGGGCGAGCGCGTCGCCGCGTACGTCGTCGTCCTGCCCGGCGCGGCCGTCACCGCGGACGACCTGGTGGCCCACTGCCGCGAGCGGCTGTCGGGCCCGAAGGTGCCGCGCAGCGTCGACTTCCTCCCGGCCCTGCCCCGCAACGGCGCGGGCAAGGTCCTCAAGCGCGAGCTCCGCGCGCGCTGACCACCGGGCCGCGGCGCTCCCGGCCCCGGTCCCACATTTCCCTACATCGAGAGAGGTGGCTTCTTTGCGCCCCCACGTGGAACTCATCCAGGAGAACGACTACGTCTGGCACGCCGCCGAACTCGCGGGCGGCGAGGGCCGCGCCAGCGAGCGCCGGCTGTCGGTCGACGAGGAGGACGGGTCCTGCTCGCTCCGCGTCGACTTCCACACGGACTGGGGCCGCGGCCCCGGCATCCACCACGCCAACACCGAGTACCACGTGCTCGAAGGGTCGATGACCTACGGCGGCCGGCGGATCGGCAAGGGCGGCTACGTGTACGCGCCCAAGGGCGTCCCGACCGACGCCATCACCTTCAGCGAGGGCACCCGCATCCTGCACTACCGCGAGTACGGCGACGCCGGGTTCGACCCCGTGCAGAGCGTCGAGGCGCCGCGCTGGAAGGACGCGCGCGAGGACGTCATCGTCATCGACTCCGAGGCGATGAAGTGGGACGCCGTCCCCAACCCCGGGCCCATGCCCGGCCTATTCATCAAGTACCTGCACGTGGACCCCGTGACGGGCTTCTACACCCGGCTCGTCCACGCCCAGGAGGGCTGGACGGACCACCGCCTCGCGCACCACCCGTGCTACGAGGAGGCGTACACCGTCCAGGGGCACATGGAGTACAACTTCGGCACGCTGGACCTCGGCACGTACTTCTTCCGGCCCGCCCGCGTGAAGCACGGCCACTTCACCAGCATGGAGGGCGGCGCGACGTGGCTGCTGCGCTCCGACGGAGAGCTGTTCAACTGGTACACCCAGAGCGAGTGGGTCCGCTGGGGCGGCGAGGCGATCAACTGGGGCCCGTCGGACGACGGGCGCATGCGCTGGGCGATGTCGTCGCACGACATGGGCGCCGGCTCCCCCGGGCGCAGCGACCGCGACCTCGCCGACCTCCAGGCCTCGGTGCTGTACCAGCGCGAGCAGGGGCAGATCGACGAGGACTACGTCCAGCACGGCACGGGCACCGACAAGAGCCTGCTCGCCATCGCCAAGGCCATGGACGCCGCCCGCCTCCAGGGCGGCCACGGGCACGACCACGACCATGACCACGAGCACGACCACGAGCACGAGCCGGTCGCCGCCGACTGGGGGGCCGAGGCCGCGTCGCTGGAGCACGCCGACGAGCGCACCGACGACCTCGCCCACGTCTGGGGCGCCGGCCGCGTCTGGAAGAAGGGCGACCCCGTCCCCGCCCCGATCCTGTCCAGCCGCCCGGTCCGCAGCCGCAGCGCCGGCCGCTGGAACGGCGACGGCATGTAGCACGGGACCACAGGGAAGCCCCGGGCCGCTCGGCCCGGGGCTTCCTTTGCAGAGGCACGCGGTCAGGCGGCCGACTCGCCGCCCAGGTACAGGGTCTTGACCATGGGGTCGGCCTCCACCTCCGCGGCCGTCCCGGACAGGCCGACGCGGCCCCGCTCCAGGACGTAGGCGCGGTCGGCCAGCCGCAGGGCGATGAGGGCCAGCTGCTCCACCAGCAGCACCGAGATGCCGCGCTCGGAGTGCAGCCGCTTGATGTAGGAGAACAGCTCGGCGGCCTTCAGCGGCGCCAGGCCGAGCGACGGCTCGTCCAGCACGAGCAGCTTCGGCTCGCTCATCAGCGCGCGCGCCACGGCGAGCATCTGGGCCTCGCCGCCGGACAGGGTGCCGCCGGCCTGGTCACGGCGTTCGGCGAGGCGCGGGAACAGCTCCAGCACCTCGTCCATCAGCCGCTGGGTCCGGGCCCGGCCGCGCCGCAGCGCGAACCCGCCGAGCTGGAGGTTCTCCAGCACCGTGTGGTCGGGGAAGATCCGCCGCCCCTCGGGGACGTGCCCGACGCCGAGGCCGGCGCGGCGCCACCCGGGGACCCGGGTGATGTCCCGCCCGGCGAACGCGACGGTCCCTGCGGACGGCTTGAGCAGGCCGGAGAGCACCTTCAGCGTCGTGCTCTTGCCGGCGCCGTTCGGGCCGAGCAGGACGACGAACTCGCCCTCCCCGACCGTCACGGCGACGTCGTCCAGGACCCGGACGCCGCCGTAGCCCGCCCGGATCCCGGTCATCTCCAGCAGCGCGGTCATGTCAGGTCCTCCACCAGGTCGGAGCGCCCGAGGTACGCGTCCAGCACCGCGGGGTCGGAGCGGACCTCGGCGGGCGCCCCGCAGGCGATCACCTTGCCGCTGTCGATGACGGTGACGCGGTCGCAGACGTCCATCAGGAAGTCCATGTTGTGCTCGATCAGCACCACCGCGAGGCCGTGGTCGCGGAACGCCCGGCACAGCCGCGCGAGCGCCTCGATCTCGGCCGGGACGAGCCCGGTGGCGGGCTCGTCGAGGATCAGCACGCGCGGGCTCGACGCGACCGCCCGGACGACCTCCAGCAGCCGCTTCTGGCCGTGCGACAGGGAGCCGGCCAGCTGCGCCGACCGGCCCGACAGCCCGGCGAACGCCAGCAGCTGGGCGGCCTCCGCGCGGGACGCGGCCTCACGGCGCCGGTAGGCGGGCAGCCGCAGGACCGCCGACGGCAGCCCGTACCGCTCGCGCCGGCGCATCCCGGCGAGGACGTTGTCGAGGACGGTCTGCTGCTCGAACAGGTGCGGGATCTGGAAGACCCGCGTGACGCCGCGCTCGGCGACCTCGAACGGGCGGCCCGGGGCCGGCTCCCCGCGGACCAGCACCTCGCCCGCGTCCAGCCGGTGGAAGCGGGTGAGGCAGGCGACGGTGGTCGACTTGCCCGACCCGTTCGGCCCGATGATGCCGTGGACGGTCCCGGCCGCGACGGAGATGTCCACGCCGTCCACCGCCTTGACGCCGCCGAAGTGCTTGACCAGCCCGCGCCCCTCCAGCGCGGGGACGTCCGGGTCGGCGGCGGGCGGCAGCACCGACGCGGGCAGGTTCCCGGACGGCTCGGTGTCCTCGCCGTCGGGCGGGCGCCCGAACCGGCTGCCCCGCCAGGTGCCGACGATGCCGCGCGGGACGAGCATCATCGCGAGCAGCAGCGTGCACCCGAGGAACAGCGTCGTGTACCGGGCGTAGTCCTTGATCAGCTCGACGACGGCGGCGATGATCGCGACGCCGATCACCGGGCCGGCCAGCGTGCCGATGCCGCCGAGGAACAGCCCGACGAAGAACACCAGGCCGTTGTCCAGGATGCCGACGTCGGGGTTGATGAAGCCGAGCTGCAGCGCGTACAGGCCGCCGGAGAGCCCGGCGATCGCGCCGGCGACGGTGAACACCAGGACCTTGGTGCGGGTCGGGCGGATGCCCATGGCCGCCGCGGTGTCCGGGCTCTCCTTGACCGCCATGACCGCCCGGCCGACGCCGCTGCGCATCAGGTTGCGCTGGACGGCGTAGACCAGCAGCAGCGCGCCGAGCGTGACGTAGTAGAACTGGATCTTGCCGAGGCCGCCGGGGGCGACCCCGACGATGCCGTTGACGCCGCCGGTGACCGACTCCCAGGCCTTGCCGCCCTCCACCGCGATCAGGTTGGCGGCGAGCGTGATCATGCCGAAGTACAGGTAGGTGGCGCGCAGGCTGATGACCAGGACGAGCGCGGAGAACACCGCGCCGAGCAGCATCGCCAGCGCGACGCCCGCGAGCCACGGCAGCCCGGCCTCGACGGTGGTGTAGGCGACGGCGTAGCCGCCGATCAGCTGCATGCCGGTGTGCATCATCGACAGCAGCCCGCCGTACCCCATCGAGAGGTTGAGCGAGATGGTCAGGATGGCGCTGATCGCCGCGGCGGCGACCAGCCCGTCGTAGTACGAGGCGTTGTAGCTGTAGAAGTCGGTGATGGCCGGCCAGGCGAGCAGGACCGCGGCGGCCACCGCGGTGAGCAGCGCGGGCAGCCACCGCCGCAGGACGTCGTGTGCACCCTTCATCAGTGCGCCTCCATCGGCTTGCCGAACAGCCCGGACGGGAAGGCCACGAGGATCAGCGCCAGCAGCCCGAAGACGACGAAGTCCCCGGTCGTCGCGCCGGCGAGGTTGCGCACCACCGCGTCCAGCAGGCCGACGATCAGGCCGCCGGCCAGCGCGCCGCGCGGCGAGCCGACCCCGCCGATCACCGCGGCGATGAACCCCTTGATGGTGAACATCAGCCCGGAGGCCGGGCCGATGAACAGCAGCGGCGCGGCCAGCACGCCGGCGAAGGCGCAGATCACCGCGGCGATCACGAAGCTGAGCAGGACGACCCGGCGGACCGGGATGCCCATGATCACGGCGGCGTCGGCGTCGTGCGAGGCCGCCCGGATGGCGCGCCCGTAGGCGGTGCGCCGCAGGAACAGGTCGTAGCCGGCCATCACGGCGAGCGCGACGCCGATGGTGAGCAGCTGCTGCCAGGCGAGCCGCTGCCCGAAGACCTCCAGATGGCCGGGGGCCAGCGCGCGCGGGCGCAGCGCGTCCACGTCGAAGTAGCGCAGCGTGAACAGCGCCTGGAAGATCATCGCCGCGGCGAGGGTGGCGATGATCCAGGCGTACCGCGACCCGGACAGCCGCACCGGCAGCATGATCATCCGCTCGCTGAGCAGCCCCATCGCCGCGCCGAGCACCAGTGTGGCCAGCAGCGCCGCCGGCCACCCCCACTGCCACAGCGCGACCACCTGGTAGCTGACGGCCGCGCCGAGCACGACCGGCTCGCCCTGGGCGAAGTTCAGCACCCGGGTGGGCTGGAAGACGATCGCCAGCGCCAGCGCGACCAGCGCGTACACCGACCCCGCGAACAGGCCGTCGAGCCAGACCTGCGCGCTCACGAGGGGCTGATCTCCTTCGTGTACCAGCCCTTGCCGTCCTTGTTCCACTGGTACAGGTGCACCTGGTGGTAGAACTCGTGGCTCGGGCCGGGCTTGATGGCGTTGCCGGACGGGGTCTGCTCCGCCGGCACGTCGAGCGCCTGGATCGCGGCGGCGAGCTTGGCGGCGTCGGTGCTCTTGGTGGACTTCACGGCCTGCTCGAAGGCGAACAGGCAGTCGGCGGTGATGGCCGCGCCCTTCGGCGACTGCGCCCCGCTCTTCGGCCCGACGTTCTTGCCGTACTTCTGCTCGATCGCCTCGGTGTGCTTGCGGTACCCCGGCATCCACTCCGTCCGGGGCTTGCGGGTCGGGTACTCGTACAGCGCGGCGGGGAACACCGCGCCCTTGGCCGCGTCCCCGGCCGCCTCGATGAAGGAGATGTTCTGCATGCCGGACCCGGCGCCCACGATCTTGCCCTTGTAGCCGGCCTGCGCGGCCGCCGCCATCGTCTTGGCGCCGCCGACGCTGCTGGAGATCATGATCGCGCCGGCGTCCCCGAACTTCTCGACGTAGGCGCGGTGGCTCTGGTCGTCGGCCCGGCTCACCTGCCAGCCGAGGTACTTGATGCCCGCCTGGGGCAGCAGCTTCTTCATGAGCGCGTCGGTGTTCTTGCCGGTGTCGTCGCCCTCGTAGACGAGGCCGAGCGAGGTGACGCCCTCCTGCTTCAGCCAGTCCACGACCAACTGGCCGTCGAGCTCGGCGGGATCCTGCGAGCGGAAGCCGTACTTGAGGCCGGCGAAGCTGCCGGTCGAGACGGCGGGCTGGCAGTTGAGCTTCTCGCTCTTTTCGTAGGTGCCCTTGGCCGCGTCGTAGAACGCGGTCAGGGACGGGCCGATGACGAGCTTGACGGCGTCGTTGCCGGCCATCTCGTTGGCCGCCTGGACGGCCTTGCCCGGGTCGAGGCCCGAGTCGCGGGTGACGAGCTTCAGCTTCGAGCCGTCCAGCCCGCCCGCGTTGTTGATCCGCTCGATCTCGACGTTCAGGGAGTTCTGCTGGGAGATGCCGAGAACCGCGAAGGGACCGCTCATGGGCGAGATCAGCCCGATCTGGATCTCCGGTTTGTCACCCGCGGCCTTGCCCGAGCATCCGGTCGCGGTCACGGCGAGGGCCGCCAGCCCCGCGGCGACCGTGACGACTGATCTGCGCATGTGCACCTCCGCCAGGATGTTCCTGTTATCGGAACGCGGTTCCGTGACGTGGACGCTATAAAGGGCCGCGCAGCAGTGTCAATAGGTCTGACTTTTTCGCTCATGACGTTTTCGTTACGCGGTGAGCTGCCAGAACGAGCGCGGATGCCACGCCCGCCGGGCGGCGGGCGCGGCACGGCGTGCCGTGCGGCGCCGCGGCTAATCGGGAACGTGGCCCATCAGAGCGGAAAGTCGTCCCGTCGCCGCGAGCAGCGCCCCGGCGCAGGCGTCCGCCTCGCCGCGGAACCGCTCCACGGGCCCGCACACGCTCACCACCGCGGCCGGGAGGCCGTGGTGGTCGAAGACGGGCGCGGCGACGGAGGCCGCGCCCGACTGGCGCTCGGCGAACGAGCGGGCGTGGCCGCGCCGCCGGATCTCCGCCAGTTCCCGGCGCAGCGCGTCCGGCTCGACGACCGTGCGGTCGGTGAGCCGGCTGAGATGGTCGCCGGCGAGGTACTCCTCGATGTGCGCCGCGGGCAGGAAGGCCAGGAAGGCCTTCGACGAGGCGCCCGCGTGCAGCGGGAACGGGACCCCGAGCGACACCGACATGATCACCTCCCGGTCGGGGGTCACCTGGTCGACGTACACCCGCTCGGCGCCCGCCCGGGTCGACAGCGTCGCCGTCTCCCGGGTGGCCCGCGACAGCCCGACCAGTTCCGGGGCCGCCAGCCGGCGCACGTCGATGTGGTCGAGGTAGGCCAGGCCGAGCCGCATCGCGGTCAGCCCGAGCGCGTACCGGCGGGTCTGCTCGTCCACCCGCACCAGCCGGCGGCTGCGCAGCGAGGTGAGGATCCGGTGGACGGCGGGCTTGGACAGCCCGAGCGCCTCGGCGATCTCGGTGACGCCGAGCGTCCGGGCGCCCGCCTCGGCGAACAGCACCAGCACGTCCGCCGCCCGCTCCACCGTCGAGGCCGACTGCCCGGCCCGCTCGGCGGCGCGGGCGCGGGCACCGGTCTCCTGGGGCATCAGCGCCGTCCCGCTCAGCCGCGGCGCAGCCCGACGGGCACCGGCGGATCGGTGACGATCCGCGTGTCCAGGAACTCCCACCAGTCGTCCTGGGTGACGCGCTCGCCCTCCCATTCGGCGTCGGCCTTCAGCCCGCCGAGCGCGGCGCGATAGGCGCCCCACGCGGCCTCGTCCTCGAACGCGGCCCAGTTCTCCAACGTGTAGACGTCGCCGATCACGCTGTAGTACCAGCGGACCTCCTTGACCATGGGGAGGTCGCGGTAGAACCAGCGCTCGCGGTCCTCCAGCCACGCCCAGAACTCCTTCTGGTTGCGCCGGGACCGCTCGCTGAGCTTCATCCGGTAGACGAGGTAGATCATGCGATGCCTCCTCATGTTCCGCTGTGCGTAACATCGTCACCTAGTTCGACTGTTGCGGGACATCTTGCAACAGCTTTCCGCTAAATGGAACAGGCGGGCCGGACGAAGATCCGTCCGCGGCGTCCGGCCGGGAGCGGTTCGCCGGGCCCGAACGCCGTCCAGCGCGGGCCGTCCGCGCCCGCCGGCCACAGCACGCGCACGGCCGGGCCGAAGCGCGCGGGCGCCCGCTCGTACAGCCGCGCCTCCCGGTCCCCTCCCGTGCGCAGTACCAGCCCCGCCTCGGGGACGGGCACCGACAGCAGCGGCACCCGGCCGCCGGACGGGTCGGCCGGCGCGCCCTCGCCCTCGGTCCAGGCCGGAACGCCGGAGAACCAGGCCAGCGCCAGCGCTCCTCCGCTGCTCACGGACGCGCGGCGGGTGGCGCCGGGCGCGATCCAGCCGCGGTCGCCCGGCCCGTAGGCCACGCCGGAGACGGTGAGCGCGCCGCCCAGGACGACGAACTCCTCGCCGCAGGCGTAGCGCCCCGGCCCCGGCCGGCGCCAGCCGGGCGGGAAGCGGACGAGCGAGGTGGACGACCCGTCCGCGTCGACCTCCAGCCGGAGCAGCCGCACGGGCTCGTTCGACCCGGGGATCGTGAACGCCTTCCAGGGGAGGCCGGGGCGCGCCGGGTCCACGTCGGTGAGGTGCAGGGGCATGAACCTCTCCCATCACTGTTTCTATTCTCGGAACAGTGTTTCAGATAGCATGCGCCGCATCACAGTCGCGACCCCAGGGAGCCACCATGCTCAGCAGCCCCCGGTACGCCGTGCTCGGCTGCCACGACCTCCCCGCCGCCGCGGGGTTCCTGTCCGCCCTCGGCTTCCGGGAGCGGCGCCGCGGCGTCCTCGACCGGGACGCCGCCGCGGCCCTGTACTGGCTGCCCGGCCCCGCCGAGGAGGTGCTCTACCTCCCGGAGGGCGCCGACACCGGCGGCCTCGTGCTCGTCGACGCCCCCGAGGGCGGCACCGGGATCGCGTCCGGCGGCTACGCCGTCGACGTCTACACGCGCGACATCGAGGCCAGCGTCGCTGAACTCACCGCGGCCGGGGGCGTCCCGTCCCCCATCGCGCGGTGGGAACTCGGCGGGCGGCCCTTCGCCGAATGCGGCCTCGTCGGCCCCGGCGGGATCCGGGTCGTCCTCGTCGAGGGCAGTTCCCGCCGGGCGAGCCTGCTGGACGCCGACGAGGCGCGGCGGCACTCCGAGCTGCAGGCCGCCGTCCACCTCGCCCACGGGTGCGACGCCGGGTTCTGGACGGGCCTCGGCCTGAAGTCGCTCTACTCGCAGCGGCTGGTGAACCCCGCCGTCGCCGCGCTCATCGGCATCGACCGGCCGGACGCCGAGATCGTCCTCGACCTGTTCTGGGACGGGCACGGCGCCCGGCTGGAACTGATCAGCTTCCCGGACCTGGAGCTGCCCGAGGGCGACGAGGCGTTCACCTCCGGCATGCGCGCGGGCGTCTTCCCGGTCGCCGACCTGGACGCCGCCCGCGCGCTGCTCACCGAGGCCGGCGCGCGCACGGGCGCCATCGTGGACAGCGCGCTGCGCGGCGGCCGCGCCTTCGCCGCCACCTCCCCCGACGGCGTCCACCTCGAACTCTGGACGGCCTGACCGGAGTGCCCCGGACCGCCGCGGGCGGTCCCGCGCGGAGCCCCGCGCCCTCCTCAGGCGCGGGGCCCTCAGGCGCGGGGCCCTCAGGCGCGGGGCTCGTACAGCGTCACGCAGACGCCGTTCGGCGTGGTGACCGACGCCGCGGCGGCCTTGCCGTGCAGCGGGTCGTCGGTCTCCACGGGCTCGCCGGACACCACCGCGCCGCCCGTCCGGCGGACGCTCGCCAGCGCGGCGGCGAGGTCGCGCGTGCGGACCGTCCAGCCGCTGTGCCCGAGCGAGCGGCCGGGGCGCTGAAGCGGGCGCCGGTCGACGCCGTGCTCCCCCTCCGCGGAGGTGACCTCGATGCGCGCCGTCCGCTCGCCGGCGAGGAACGCCAGCCGCATGCGCGTGCCCGACGGCAGGCCCGCCACCGTGTCGAAGCCCGGCGAGGAGAAGACCACGTCGTACCAGACGGACATGCCGAGGCCCTCCGGCCCCCAGAACGCGACCTCCGCGCCGGCGTCGGGCACATGGCACACCACCGAGGTCAGCTCGGTGTAGGGGCGGTCGGGGTCGGCCTCCCAGGCGGCCGTCCCCCGGATCGCGGCGGGCTGGACGAACACGACCGCGGTGCCGTCGGGGGCGGGGCACACGCCCTGGGTGACCTGGACCTCCCGGTCCCCGACGGCGACCCCGTAGGTGGCGGGCGGCGTCGACCAGGCGATGCCGTCCGCGGCGAACCGGGCGTGCGCGGCCTCGATGTCGGCGGCGTACATGTCGATGCCGATCAGGCCGTCGTCGAGGTTGTGCGGCCGCGCGGCGGGCGCGAGCGGCTCGGGCACCCGGACCAGGTGGATCCGGCCGGTGCCGGCGCCCGCCGCGGCGAGCGCCACGGCCTCGACGTCCGCGGGCCCGGTGCCCCACAGCGCGTCCGCGGCCGCCGCGGCGACGGTGCCGCGCGCGGCGACCTCGTAGCCGAGGCGGCCGCCGAAGAACTCCAGGTGCGGGTCGAATTCGGACACGCCGATGACCGCCCCGGTGATGCCCTCGACCAGGGCCGGGCCGTGCTCGCTCATCCAAGATCCCCTTTGCGTTCCTATGTGTGGAATGCTGTTCCAATTTCCTGGGTGTTGACGCTAGGCTCGCGGCGAGCGGGCTGTCAACGCCCGCCGCCCCCCGCCCCCGCGTCCGACCAGGAGGAGCCCATGCGCGCCGGAGTCCCGGGCATGCCCATCAACCGCCAGCACCTCGGCGAGTGGCGGGGTGAGTACATCCACCTCGACGCCGGCGGGACGATCCTCGACCGGCACGCCTCGCACCTGAAGTGCTGGGTCCCCGAGGACGGCTCGTACGACATCCGCCAGATCAACACCTACACCTGGCCGGACGGGCGGGTGGAGGCGCTGGAGTTCGGCGGGCGCATGCGGGGCGACGTCTGCCACTTCGACAACGACCGGATCATCGGCGAGATGAGCCAGGTGGACGCCCAGTCCATCGTGCTCACCTGGTCGTACAAGTCCGACCCGGACAACTACCTCTACGAGCTCATCCAGCTCTCCCGCGACGGGCTGCACAAGTGCCGCACCTGGCACTGGATGGACGGCGACCGCCTGGTCAAGCGGACGATCATCAGCGAGTCCAAGGTCGCCTGACCCGCCCGTCCCGCCGCCGGCGGGACCCACCGCCGGGGCCCGGCGGCCGGAGGCCCCGCGCTCCGGCCGCCGGGCCTTCGCGGTTCCGGCCGGCGCGTGACGAAACAGCGTTCCAGATTTCTCGGCGAAACCCCTTTTCGATCACCCGCGCTCGTCCTAGTATTCCGGCCATAAGAACGCCGTTCCATTCCGGCTCCCGCTCGCGGCTTCTCCCCCACCCCCATCGGAGGACTGTGGATGCTGCGGTACCTCGGACGACGGGTCGCCGGTCTCGCACTGGTCCTGTTCGTCGTCCTCACCCTCGTCTTCTTCATGCTGCGGGCCGCGCCCGGCTCCCCCGCCGACGCCTACCTCGGCATGAACCCCACCCCCGAGAAGCGCGCCGCCGTCGAGCACCGGTTCGGGCTCGACCAGCCGATCTGGACGCAGTACGCCACGTTCGCCGGCAACCTGCTGCGCGGCGACCTCGGCACCTCGCTGTTCAGCGACCGCCCGGTCACCGAGATCATCGGCGACCGGCTCCCGGTGACCCTCGAACTCGGGCTGCTGGCCCTGGTGTTCTGGGTCGCGGTCGGGCTGGCCGCCGGGGTGCTGGCCGCCCGGCGGCGCGACTCCCTCGTCGACGGCGCCGTCCGCGTGCTCAGCGTCGTCGCGCTGTCGATCCCGAGCTTCTGGCTGGGCCTCGTGCTGGTCGTCGTGTTCGGGCTGTACATCAAGGGGGTGCTGCCGTCCAGCGGGTGGGTCGCGTTCGGCGCCGACCCGGCGGGCAACCTGCGCGGCGTCGTGCTCCCCGCGTTCGCCCTCGGCCTCGGCTCCAGCGCCGTCATCGCCCGCACGCTGCGCGGCTCGCTGATCGAGACGCACCGCACCGACTACGTCGCCTTCGCCCGCGCGATGGGCATGCCCGAGCGCGGCATCCTGCGCCGCATCGCGCTGCGCAACGCGCTCATCCCGACCGCGACCGTGATCGGGCTGATGGTCGGGCTGTTCATCAGCGGAACCGTCCTGGTGGAGAACGTCTTCAACGTCCCCGGGATCGGCCAGACCATCGTCGGCGCGTTCCGCCAGCACGACTACCCCCTGGCGATCGGCTGCACGCTGGTCACCGCGGTGGTGTTCCTGGTCGCCAACCTCGCCGTCGACTTCCTCTACTTCGCGCTCGACCCGCGCATCCGCGCGGGGTTCCTGAACGGGACGGACTGATGGACGCGATCGACGCCGCGGCCGCACCGCCGCCCGCGCGCCGCCTCACCCTGCCGCGCATGTCGGCCCTGACCTGGACCGGGGCCGTCCTGCTCGGGCTGTTCCTGGCGCTGGCGCTGCTCGGGCCGCTGCTCGCCGGGGACCCGGACGCGCGGACCGGCGAGCAGTTGGCCGCCCCGGGCCCGCACCACCTGTTCGGCACCGACCACCTGCAGCGCGACCTGTTCGCGCGGACGGCGGCGGGCGCCCAGGTGTCGCTGCTGGTCGCGCTCGCGGGCGTCGCGTTCGGCCTGCTCGTCGCGGTGCCCGCCGGGCTGGTCGCCGGCTACTTCGGCGGCCGCTGGCCGGACGAGGTGATCATGCGGGTGCTGGAGGCGCTGCAGGCGCTGCCGCTGTTCGTCTTCGCGCTGTTCGTCATCGGCGTCACCGGCGCCGGCGACTCGCACCTCGGGCCGCTCACGGTGCCGGGCACCGCCAAGGTCGTGCTGCTGCTCGGTGTCGGGTTCATCCCCTACTTCGCGCGCGTCACCCGGTCGGCGACGCTCGTGGAGGCGCAGGAGGACTACGTCGACGCGCTGCGCGTCCTCGGGGTGCCGCGGCGGCGGATCATCGGCGGCGAGCTGCTGGTGAACGTGCTGCCGCCGGTGCTGGTGCAGGCGTTCCTCTGGCTCGGCGTCGCGATCTTCGCCGAGAGCGCGCTCAGCTTCCTCGGCCTCGGCGTCCAGGCGCCCCGGCCGAGCCTCGGCAACATCCTCGGCGACGCGACCGGCTACCTGCTGCTCGGCGCCTGGTGGTACTCGATCATCCCCGGCCTGGTCATCCTCGTCGCCACGGTCGGCTTCAACCTCGTCGGCGACGGCATCGGCGACGCGCTCGACGCCGGCGGCCACGGCTGAGACCCCCGCCCCCCGCCGGACACCCACCCCCTTCCCCTGAGGAGCACGTCATGTCCGACACCAACCCGAACGCCCCGCACGGCCCGGTCCTGAGCCGGCGCCGCTTCCTCGTCGCCACCGGCGTGCTGACCGCGGGCGCCGCGGCCCTCGGCGCCTGCGGCGGGGAGGGCGGCACCGACGGCGGCGCCGCGGGCCGCACCGGCACGCTCGCCTTCGGGGTCGCCTCCATCTCCGACTACCTCAACCCGCTCAGCACCACCTCCAGCCGGGTGCACTGGATCACCGAGTCGGTCGTGGAGTCGCTCTACACCTACGACGCGTCGCTGGCGTCCGTGCCGCTGCTGGCCGACGGCGAGCCGGAGATCTCCGCCGACGGGCTGACCTGGACGATCAACCTCAAGCCGGGCGTCACGTTCCACAACGGCGACCCGCTCACCGCCGAGGACGTCGCCGCCACCTTCCGCTTCGTCACCGACCCGAAGAGCACCAGCGACTGGACGACCTACTTCGTCGGCCACGTCGCGAAGGTCACCGCGACCGGCGACCGCACCGTCACGATCAAGCTGACCGCCCCGTTCGGGGTGCTGCGCTCGCACCTGACCAACCTGCCGATCGTGCACCGCGACTTCGTCGCCAAGACCGGCACCACCATGGGCACCGGCCCGTTCTCGATCGGCGACGTCAAGCAGGGGCAGCAGGTCACGCTGAAGCGCTTCGCCGGCTACCACGGGACCAAGCCCGCCCTCACCGGCATCACCTTCCAGGCCGTGCCCGACCCCGCGACCCGGATGGTCAACCTCCGCGAGGACAAGATCCAGATCATGACGGACGTCCCGCCGGAGAGCGTCGGGCTGCTGGAGAAGTCGACCGACGTCCGCGTGCACGAGGTCGCCGCGCCGAAGGACCTCGTCACCTACTTCGTGGCGAACAAGAAGCCGTTCGACGACGTGCGGGTCAGGAAGGCGCTCGCCTACGCGATGGACCGCAAGGGCGTCCGCGACATCGTCTACGGCGGCTCCGCCGACATCGCGCAGGGCCCCATCGGGCCCGCCGCCGAGGGCCACGACCCGTCGCTGCGGCTGTACGGGGAGGGGCCCGACATCGCCAAGGCGAAGGCGCTGCTCGCCGAGGCCGGGCTGTCCGGGCTCGACTTCACCCTGATGGTCACCAGCGACCCGGTGCTGAAGAACGTCGGGCAGGTGCTCGCGCAGGGCTGGAAGAAGGCGGGCATCAACTGCACCCTGGAGACGCTCGACATCAGCCCCTGGGTGAAGAAGTGGGCGTCCGGCGAATACCAGATGGCCATGACCGGGTTCGACGGCGGCTTCGGCGGCGGCAAGACCGCCTTCACCCTGCTGGGCGCGCTCAGCTCCAAGAACCCGCTGAACTTCGGCTACAAGAACCCCAAGGTGGACGCGCTGCTCGGCAGGGCCTGGGCGACCACCGACGCGGCCGAGCGCGCCGCGATCTGCAAGGAGATCAACGGGCTCGTCGCCGCGGACGCGATCGCGCTCCCGCCGGTCCACCCGAAGCTCATCGTCGCGCAGCGCGCCGAGATCAGCGCCCTGGACGAGACCCGGATGAGCGTCAGCCGGATCGACGTGGCCCCGGTGCGAGCGGCCTGATGCGCCGCGCACCGCGGCCGCCCGGCACCGCGCCCGGCACCGCGCCCGATACCCCGGTGGGGGACGTCCCGGACGGCGCCCCGCTGCTGTCGGTCGCGGGCCTGTCGGTCTCGTTCCGGACCCGGTCGGGCGAGACTCCGGCCGTCCGGGACGTCTCGTTCGACCTCGCGCCGGGCGAGGTCCTCGGCCTGGTCGGCGAGTCGGGGTCGGGCAAGAGCACCGTGCTGACCGCCCTCATGCGGATGCTGCCCGGCAACGCGGCGGTGTCCGCCGGGCACGTCCGCTTCGGCGGCACCGACCTGCTCGCGCTGCGGGAGGAGCGGATGCGGCGGCTGCGCGGCGACCGCATCGGGCTGATCCCGCAGCGGCCGATGACGTCGCTGTCGCCGACCACGCCGATCGGCCGCCAGCTGCGCTGGCACCTGCCCGCCGAGACGGGCCGGGGCGGCGGCGACCGGCTCGCCGGGCTGCTGCGCGAGGTGGGCCTCGCCGCCGTGCTGGACCGGCTCGACGGCCACCCGTTCGAGTTCTCCGGCGGCCAGCTCCAGCGGATGCTGATCGCGGTCGCCGCGCTCGGCCGCCGCCCCGAGCTGCTGCTGGCCGACGAGCCGACCACGACGCTCGACGCGACCGTCCAGGCGCAGGTGCTCCGGCTGCTGCTGGAGCTGCGCGACCGCGTCGGCCTCGCGATGGTCTTCGTGACCCACGACCTCGGGGTGGTCGCGCAGGTCAGCGACCGGGTCGGGGTGATGTACGCGGGGCGGCTGGTCGAGACGGCGCCCGTGCGGGAGCTGTTCGCCGCGCCCCGGCACCCCTACACCCGCGCCCTGATCGGCGCGCGGCCGGGCGGCCGGGCGCGGGGCGAGCCGCTGCGCACGATCCCCGGCACCGCCGCCGGCGCGAACCTGCTGCCCGGCTGCCCGTTCGCGCCGCGCTGCGAGCTCGCCGCCGACGTGTGCCGCGCGGAGCGTCCGGCCGCGCGGGTCCTCGGCGCGTCGACCGTCAGCTGCCACCGGGCGGAGGAGGCCGGATGAACGCCGTCACCGCGCAGAACCTCACCAAGCACTACCCGGTCCGGCGGGGGCGCCGCGCGAAGGGCGCCGTCGTGCACGCCGTGGACGACGTGTCGTTCGAGGTGCCCGCGGGGCGGACCCTCGCGATCGTCGGCGAGTCCGGCTGCGGCAAGTCGACGATCGCGCGGATGCTCGTCCGGCTGGTCCGCCCGACCGCGGGCCGCGTCCTCGTCGAGGGCGCGGACGGCGCGGGCCGGGCGGACGCGCGCGCCGTCCAGCTCGTGTCGCAGAACCCCTGGTCCGCGCTCAACCGCCGCAAGAGCATCCGGCACGCGCTGGAGCAGCCGCTCGCCGTCCACGGCCTCGCTCCGGACCGGGCCGCCCGCGCCGCGCGGGCCGAGGAGCTGCTGGGGCTGGTCGGGCTGTCCCCCGCCTACCTGGACCGCCGGCCGGGCGGGGTCAGCGGCGGGGAGCTGCAGCGGATCACGGTCGCGCGGGCGCTCGCGGTCGAGCCGGCGGCGCTGGTGCTGGACGAGCCGACCGCCAGCCTGGACGTCAGCGTGAAGGCGCTGCTGGTCAACCTGCTGCTCGACCTGCAGCGGCGGCTGAGGCTGAGCTACGTCCTGATCACCCACGAGATCGAGATCGCGCGGCACATGGCCGACCGGGTCGCCGTGATGTACCTCGGGCGGCTGGTGGAGTACGGCGACGCCGAGCGCGTCTTCGGCGACCCCCGGCACCCGTACACGCGGTCGCTGCTGGCCGCCGTGCCGGACCTCGGCGAGCCCGGCGCGAGGACTGCTCCGCCGCCGCTTGCGGGCGACGTCCCGTCGGCCGTCGACATCCCGTCCGGCTGCCGCTTCCACACGCGCTGCCCGTTCGCCGAGAGCGGCTGCCGCAGCACCGAGCCCGCCCTGGCCGACACCGGCGACGGGCGGCAGGCGGCCTGCCTCCGGCTCGCCGACCTGTCCCCCGCAGCGGCGCCCACCGACGCCGCACCACCGACCGATGAGGAGAGCCCATGACCGAGCCCGCGAGCGACGCGGCGATCACCCAGCGGACCGACGGCGGGTACGCGACCGCCGAGCTGGCCAAGGACGCCTGGACGCTCGGGGTCGTCCAGTCGCGGGTGCACCCGGCCGCCGACGCGGCCGCGCAGGAGGCGAACCTCGCGCACATGCTGCACCTGATCGACAACGCCTTCCACACCGGCTTCGGGCCGGCGCCCGACCTGCTGTTCTTCCACGAGTTCCCGATCAGCGGCTGGGACCGGTGGACGAAGTCGGAGACCGAGCGGCGCTGCATCGAGATCCCCGGCCCGGAGACCGAGCGGATCGCGGCGAAGGCGCGCGAGCACGGCTGCCACATCGCGTTCGGCGCCTACGTCCGCGACCCCGACTGGCCGGGGCACGTGCTCAGCGTCACCACGCTGATCGGCCCGGACGGCGCGATCCTCGCCAAGCACTGGAAGGCGCGCAACGTCAAGGGCGTGTTCGGCGGGCTGGAGCTGTTCACCACGACGACCTACGACGTGCTGGACCGGTACGTCGAGATGTACGGCCCGGACGCGGTGCTGCCGGTCGCGCGGACGGGGCTCGGCAACATCTCGCTGTCGTCCACGCAGCTGGAGCCGGAGCTGTTCCGGGCGCTGGCGATCAAGGGCGCGGAGGTCTTCCTGCGCACCGCCAGCGGCAGCTTCTCGGAGGTGGACGTCCGCGCGTCGGCGCTGCACAACCGGGTGTACTGCGCGATCGTCAACAACTCGGTGCTGGCCCGGGAGTCGAACTACTTCGAGGACACGGGGGCGGGCGGCTCGGCCGTCTACGGCCCGGACGGGCGGGTGCTCGCCGCCGCCGACAGCAAGTTCGAGAAGCTGATCACCGCGCCGATCCCGATCGCCTCGTTCCGGGCCGCGCACCGCCAGCCCGACATCCACTGGGACCTGTACCGCCCGGTCTTCGACGGGTACCGGAGCCGGTTCGAGCCGAACCTCTACACCGGGTACCAGCCGACCGGGCTGGAGGACGCGGGGCGCTACCTGAACGGCCGCTCCCGCTGGCGGTGACGGCCGGCGGTGAACGGCGCCCGCGCCGCCCGCCGCCCCGTGCGGGCGGGCGGCGCGGGCCGCCGGTCAGGCGTCCGCGCCGAGGGGGCGGGCGCCGGCGGGCCACCAGTCGCCCGCGCCGTAGGGGTCGGCGAGCGGCTGCGACCCGTGCTCGTGGACGATGCGCCAGCGCCCGCCCTCGGCGCGCAGCAGCCAGGTCATCCGCATCCGGAGCCGGCCCGCGCGGCCGTCCCCGTGCACGTCGTAGTCGACGACGCCGGTGACCTGGCCGAGCGTCGCGGACTCGAACACGTGCGGGCCCTCGGCCCACGCGTAGCCGTCGATGCCGACGGGGGCCTCGAAGTAGGCGCGCCAGCCCTGCTCGATCCGGTCGCCGCCGCGCGTCGTCCAGCGCGGGCCCTCGGGGAAGACGTAGGCGTCGGGCGCGCCGGAGAAGGCGTCGAGGACGGCGTCGAGGTCGCGGTCGATGACCGCCTGGAGCATGGCCTCGGTCGCTTCGAGCGGGGACTTCATCGCTGATTCCTTCCTGTTCCGGTGTCGGGGACGTGTCTCATCTCATAATGTGGAATCGGGGTTCCTCGCGGGTCACCGGCGCCGCCACCTAGTGGAACGGCATTACACTGGTCGAAACCGCGTGCACGCTTGTGTCCGTCAGCCATGCCCGGAAGGAACCGCCTCCATGACCAGCACCGCGCAGCCGAGCGAGCTCTCCCCCCGCGCCGAGGAGCGCGCGGGGACGGGCCAGACCATCGCCACGGTCGAGCGCGCGGCCGACGTCCTGATGTACTTCGCGGAGCAGCGGGCGGCGACCCTCGGCGTCACCGAGGTGGCCACCGCGCTCGGGCTGTCCAAGGCGGCGGTGCACCGCATCCTCACCTCGCTGCGCGGGCACGGGCTGATCGAGCTGGACGAGGCGACCCGGCGCTACTCCCTCGGGATCGGCGCGATGAAGCTCGGCATGGCCTACCTGGAGCGGATCGACGTGCGGACCGTCGCCCGCCCCGAGCTGACCGCGCTGTCGGAGCGCACGCTGGAGACCGCGACGCTGTCGGTCCGCTCCGGCTGGACGCGCTCCTACATCGACCAGGTGACCCCGCGCCGCGAGCTGATCATGTCGGTGACGCTCGGCGTGCCCTACCCGCTGCACGCCGGGGCGTCCTCGAAGGCGTTCCTGGCCTACCTGTCCGACGAGGAGATCGATCACTACCTCGCGCAGCCCGCGCTGGAGCAGCTCACCCCGGACACCCCCGCCAGCCCGCCGCGGCTGCGCCGCGAGATCGAGGAGATCCGCGCCCGCGGCTACGCCGCCTCGATCGCCGAGCGGCAGGCGGGCGCCGCGTCCGTCGCCGCGCCGATCCTCGACCAGAACGACCGGCCGATCGCCGTGATGAGCGTCAGCGGCCCGATCGACCGGTTCCGCGAGGAGACCGAGTTCTGCGCCTCGGCCCTGCTGCAGACGGTGCGCCGGCTGTCCGAGCGCTTCGGCCACCGGCCCGCCTGACCCCGCCCGTCCGGGCCCCCGGGAGTCGCGCCGCATTCAGTACGCCGTCGATCCGGGCTTGACCACGCCGAGCAGGGCGGCCACCACGACCAGCGTCCAGATCGCGAGCACGTACGGGATGCTGCCCTGGACCGCGCCGCGGATGTCGCGCTCCACGGCCGGGTCGCTGCCCTTGGCGAGCAGCGTCCCCCACGCGGCCCCGAACGGCTTCAGCCTCACCCGGATCATCAGCCCGGCGGCGATGCACAGCGCGTAGGCCGCGACCTTCCCGGCCAGCCACTTCGGGTTGGACGTCACGCCGAACGGCTCGTCGGCGAGAAAGGTGTACGCGGCCGCGCCGAGCAGCCCGGCGATCAGCCCGCCGCGCACGATCAGGTCGGTGCGGTGCACCAGGTCGCCGAACCGGCCGGGGCGGCGCCGGTAGTCGGCGATGACCAGCCACAGCCAGACCAGCGCGAGGGCCCAGACGACGGCGAGCCGCCAGCCGCCGAAGATGTCGCGGCCCAGCTCGTCGGCGGCCATCAGCGTGATGCCGCTCGGCAGGAACAGCACCAGGCAGATCCGCGGGGACATGTCGACCACGTGCATGATCTTCACCGCGACGCCGCGCGCCTCGGTGGACAGCTCGGGCTTCAGGATGAACCGGCTGGAGTAGAACACGCCGAGGTCGCCGCCGAGCCAGTAGGCGAACAGGACGATGTGGAGCAGGATCGCCCAGCTGTGCAGCGTCCATCCATGAGTGCCGATCACGGGGCCTCCGTCCCGGGGGAAACGTCAGACTATTATTCGTACCATCATTCCGGTTTCGATGGAACGGCGTTACAGTCGTCGGAACATATTCCGGGAGGTTGGGATGGCTCGACAGATCGGCGTGCGGGACCCGCGCACCGGGCGCACCGACGAGGCGCTCGGCTGCGCCGACGCCGCCGAGGTGGCCGCGGCGGCGGGCCGGGCCCGCGCGGCGCAGCCCGGCTGGCTCGCGCTCGGCACCGCCGGACGGACGGCGGCGCTGCGTGCGCTGCGGGACGCGATCGCCGAGCGGGACGAGGCGATGACGGCGGCGCTCGTCCGCGACACCGGGCGCCTCCAGGTGTCGCGGCTGGAGACCGACAGCGTCCTCGGCTCCCTGGACCGCTGGTGCGAGCGCGCCCCCGGGCTGCTCGACGCCGCCGGCCCGGACCCCGTGCCGACCTCGATGCCGGGCATCGGCCTCCGGCAGGAGCCGCTGCCCTACCCGCTCGTCGGCGCGATCAGCCCGTGGAACTTCCCGCTGCTGCTGGCGATGATCGACGCCGTCCCCGCGCTGCTCGCCGGCTCGGCGGTGCTGCTCAAGCCGAGCGAGATCACCCCGCGGTTCGCCGCCGTCCTGCGCGCGTGCGCCGCCGCGGTGCCCGCGCTGGACGGCGTCCTCACCGTCATCGACGGCGACGGCGCCACCGGCGCGGCCGTCGTCGACAACGTCGACCTGGTCTGCTTCACCGGCAGCGTGCGGACCGGCCGCGCCGTGGGCGCCGCCGCCGCGGCCCGGTTCATCCCGGCGTTCCTGGAGCTCGGCGGCAAGGACCCGGCCATCGTCTGCGCGGACGCCGACCTCGACCGCGCCGCCCAGGCGATCCTCTACGGCGGGACGGTCAACACCGGCCACTCGTGCATGTCGATCGAGCGGGTGTACGCGGCCGCGCCCGTGTTCGAGGAGTTCGTCGGCCTGCTGGTGGCGCGGGCCCGCAAGGTCGGCCTGGCCTACCCGGAGGTGACCGACGGCGAACTCGGGCCGATCATCTCCGCCGACCAGGTGGGGATCATCCGCGAGCACCTCGCGGACGCGGTGGCGCGCGGCGCGTCCGTCCGCTGCGGCGGGGAGATCCGCGTGCTCGGCGGGGGCGCCTACCTGGAGCCGACGGTGCTCACCGGCGTCGACCACACCATGAAGGTCATGCGGGAGGAGACGTTCGGGCCCGTGCTGCCGGTCATGCCGTTCGCGGACGCCGACGAGGCGGTCCGGCTGGCCAACGACAGCGCGTACGGGCTGTCGGCCGCCGTGTTCGCGGCCACCACCGAGGCCGCCCTGGCGGTCGGCGGGCGGCTGGAGGCGGGCGGCGTCAGCGTCAACGACGCGTCGCTGACCGGGTTCGTGCAGGACGGGGAGAAGAACGCCTTCAAGTCCTCGGGGCTCGGCGGCTCGCGGATGGGCCCCGCGTCGATCCGCCGGTTCCAGCGGCAGCGCTCCTTTCTGATCCGCTCCCCCGAGGACCGGGCGCCCTGGTGGTTCGGCTGAGGTGGTCCGGCTGGGGCGGCTCAGGCGAGCCGGCGCGCCTCGATCTCGACGCCCGCCGGTCCGCGCACCGAAGCGTCGCCGAGGCGCGCGGCGCCGGCCGCCTCCAGGCCGCGCAGCGCCGCCGCGGGGTCGTCGGAGGCGAACACCAGCCGGCGCAGCCCGAGCGGGCCGCCCGACAGGTCCTTCGCGTCCACGCCGGTGAACGACATGATCTCCAGGCGCGCGGGCGCGTGGCCGGGCGGGACGAGGAACGTCAGGCGCAGCGACGCGCCGGCGGGCATGCCGGTCATCCGGTCGAACGGCTCCCCCGACATCTCTCCCGCGAACAGCACCTCCAGGCCCGCGCCGGTGAAGAACGCGACCGCCGCGTCGTGGTCGTCCGGGACGAGCACCGCCGTGTGCAGTTCGCCGTGCAGCCGGTCCGGGTCGCCCTCCAGCGCCGGGCTCGGCCGGTGGCCGGCGGCGGCGCGCGGGATCGTCCACCAGACGCCGTCGGCGCCGAGCGCCACGAACTCGCTCAGCGTGGCCGCGCCGTAGGGGTAGGTCACGCGGTCGCGGGACGCGCCTCCGGCGGCGTCGACCGCGGCGGCCGTCCGCTCCAGGTCGCGGGAGTAGATGCCGAGGAGCCGCGGCCCGACGTCCCAGATCCGCGGGGCGGGCGCCTGCGGGGCGTCCGGCGCGGCGACGAGGCGCAGCCGCCCGGTCGGTGATCCCCCGGCGCCGAGCAGGGCCGAGTCGGCGTCCCGCGCCAGCACGTCCATGCCGAAGGCGCGGGTGTGGAAGCCGACGGACGCCGCGAGGTCGCGGGTGGCCACCACGGCCTCGATGACCGCTCCGAGCATGCCTACCTCCATTGGAACGCTGTTCCCGAATTTGGGGATGAGGCTTGCGTCACCCCGTCCCGACAAGCAACATAGACCACGACAGTGAAACATCGTTCCTAGGATCGGAACAAGAAGGAGCGGGTGTGCCGTACGACGTCGTCATCATCGGAGCCGGGACCGGCGGCATCCCCTGCGCCGTGGAGGCCGCCCGGCACGGCGCCCGGGTGCTGCTCGTGGAGAAGGACACCCGGATCGGCGGCACCCTGCACACCAGTGGCGGGCACATGTCCGCCGCCGGGACGCGGCGGCAGCGCGAGCGCGGGATCGCCGACACGGTCGAGGAGCACCTGGCCGACATCGAGCGGATCAGCGGCGGCACCGCCCGCGCCGACCTCGTCGGGCTCGCCGCGCGGCACGCGCCCGAGACCATCGACTGGCTCGACGAGCAGGGCTTCGACTTCGCCCCCGAGTCGCCCCGGCTCGTCTACGGCCACGAGCCCTACGGCGTCCCGCGCACCTACTACGGCAAGGACGGCGGCCTGTCCATCCTGGCCGTCCTCAGGCGGCTGCTGGACGAGCAGGTCGCCGCGGGGCGCGTCGAGCTGTGGCTGGGCAGCACCGCGATCGGCCTCACCGGCGCGCCGGGCGTCACCGTCCTGCGGAACGGGGTCGACGAGGTCGAGGTGACCGCCCCGGCGGTCGTGCTCGCCACCGGCGGCTTCGCCGCCGACCACGAACTGTTCCAGGAGATCGAGGGCGTCCCCCTGGTCAGCGCCGCGCACCCGACGTCCACCGGGGACGGGCTCGTCATCGCGCGCGAGGCGGGCGCCGCGATCGCCGGGCGCGGCCGGTACCTGCCCACGTTCGGCGGGCTGCCGCACCCCACTACCCCGGGGAAGGCCTACTACGAGGAGCGGCCGCTGCTCGTCGCGACCGAGCGGCTCCCCTGGGAGATCTACGTCGACCGCGCGGGCCGCCGCTTCGTCGCCGAGGACGAGCGGAGCATCGACCGCAAGGAGCGCGCCCTCGCCTCCGCCACCGACGGGACGTTCTGGACGGTCTTCGACGACAAGGCGCGGCTCAACTCGGTCCCGATGGTGATCGGCTGGAGCCCCGACGACGTCCTGGCGAAGGCCGGGACCCGCACGGGCGTCCACCGGGCGGACACGATCGCCGGGCTGGCCGCCCTCGCCGGCATCGACGCGGCCGGCCTCACCGCCACCGTGGAACGCTACAACGCGGCCGTGGCCGCCGGGCGCGACGCCGAGTTCGGCCGCGCCCACCTGCCCGCCCCCATCGCGGACGGCCCCTTCTTCGCCATGCAGAACCACGGCATCACCCTGATCACCTTCTCCGGCCTCGACGTGGACGAGCGGCTGCGCGTCCGCCGCGCCGACGGCACCCCGCTGCCCGGCGTGCACGCGCTCGGCGAGCTGATCGGCGCCGCCGCGACCTGCGGCAACAGCTTCTGCGGCGGCATGCTGGTGACCCCGGCCCTGACCTTCGGCCGCCTCCTCGGCCGCCGCCTCGCCACCGGCGCCGGCTGAGGCGGCGCTCCCGCCGGGGTCAGGGCGCCCGCCAGAACGGGTCGCGGCCGATGAAGCCGAGCAGCCGCGTCTGGACGTCCGCGCCGGCGGGCACCTCGACCCGGGGCCCGTACTGGCCGGACGCGCGGAGCACCTCCTCCATCCCCTCCAGGCCGCCGAGGAGCTCGGCGCAGAAGGCGGCGTCGAGCCGGTCGTCCTGACCGGTGGCCCTGGCCAGGTCCCAGGTGTGCATGAACACGTCGGCGGTGTAGAACCGGTCGATCGCGGGCGCGAGCGGCAGGGTGCCGATGTGCGGGTTGGTGAGCTTGCGGTCGGCCGTCTCCGGGTCGTCCAGCACCGCCTGCACGCCGTCGCAGTGCACCTGCCACGCGGCGACGGGGTCCTCGTCCGGCGACGGCCCGGCGGGCAGCCGGACGTCGGCGCCGGAGGCCAGGAACGCGGGGAACCACTCGGTCAGGTGGCGCACGACGTCGCGGGCGGTCCAGCCGGCGACCGGGGACGGCGCGTCCCAGGACCGGGTGCCGCGGACGCGGTCGGTGAACAGCCCGGCGATCTGCCGGTGCCGGTCGGCGGGAGCCTCAGGCAGCGCCATCGGCGATCATCCTCTCCAGTTTGGCGTACCCCTCGTTGACCCCGGTCTCCATGCCGCTGCGCAGCCAGGCGTCGCGGCTCGCGAAGCTGTCGACGAGCGACTGCGCGCGCAGCCGGGTCCGGCCGTCGCCCAGGTCCTCGAACCACAGCGTCTCCAGCGCGACGCCGTCGGGCTCGCCCTCGAACGTGAAGG
The DNA here is from genome assembly GCF_013364275.1 of Actinomadura sp. NAK00032. Classification (NCBI taxonomy): domain Bacteria; kingdom Bacillati; phylum Actinomycetota; class Actinomycetes; order Streptosporangiales; family Thermomonosporaceae; genus Actinomadura; species Actinomadura sp. NAK00032. Next base: position 5,266,084 of record NZ_CP054932.1, read on the forward strand.
TCTGCACGATGCGGTCGGGCCGCACCTCGTGGAAGCAGCCGTGGAACCAGTACTCCTCGCCGCCGTCGCCCGACGCGGCGTACCGCCAGCTGCCGCCGGTGCGCGCGTCCCACTGGTCGATGCGGGTGGTCATGCCGTCGGGGCCCACCCACCGCGCGAACAGCTCGGGATCGGTGTGGGCGCGCAGCAGCTGCCCGGGCGTCGCCGCGAAGTCACGGGTCATCCTGATGACCGGCAGCTCCGGGTCGGCCTCGATGGTCGTCTCCGTGGTCATGCTCGTCCTCCTTCATCTGCTCCAGGACGGCGTCGAGGCGGCGGTAGCGCCGCTCGACGCGGGCCCGGTGGCGTTCGATCCAGGTGTCCATCAGGTCGAAGGCCCCGGCCTCCAGGCGCACCCGCCTCGGCTGCGGCCCGGCCGGCCGGGTGACGAGCCCCGCGCCTTCGAGGACCCGCAGGTGCTTGTAGACGGCCTGCAGGGACATCCGGTACGGCTCGGCGAGCTCGCCCACCGTCGCGTCGCCCTCGGAGAGCCGGGCCACCATGTCGCGCCGGGTGGGGTCCGCGAGGGCCGCGAAGGCCTGCGACAGCGCGTCCGCGGTCATCGCCCCTCCACTTTCAACTTGATGGTTTAAAGCCATCGTAGGCCGCGCCACGGCCGGCCGTCAACCTCTCGGTTGAAAGCCCGGCTCCACCTCGGAGTACGGGGGCTAACGGGACGCGGCGCGGGCGCGGCGCGCGGCGGCGCGGCCGGCGCGGCGGCCGAAGAAGGAGCCCTCGCCGAGCTGGGTGCCCGAGCAGTAGCCCGCGCCGTCCTGGGCGATGTTGGACGCGCAGGCTCCGGCCGCGTACAGCCCGGCGATGACCGATCTGTCGGGCCGCCGCACCTCGCCGTCGACGGTGGTGGCCATGCCGCCGAGCGTGAACCCGGCGTACAGGGCGGTGCCGAGGCTCAGGTCGTAGACGCCCCAGGGCCCCCGGGTCTGCGGCGCGAGCCAGTCGGGGTGCTTGTGGAAGTCGGGGTCCTCGCCGCGCGCGGCGTGCTCGTTGTAGCGGGCCATCGTCGCGGCGAGCGAGCCGGAGGGCAGCTTCAGCCCGGCCTCCATCTCCTCGATGGTCTCGTAGCCGTCCTTCAGCGGGACGAGCGGCATCCGCTGCTCCTGCATGTGGTCGCCGTCGGCGATCAGGTAGGCCGCCGCGTCCGGCTGCCGGAGGACGAAGTACGAGGTGCGCGCGTGGTAACTGTCCTCGGCCACGAACCGCTCACCGCGGTTGTTGACGATCAGCCCCTTGACCAGCGACGAGGGCGGGTAGAACGGCGCGGTGACGAAGGGCTCGTCCATGTGCTCCAGCGCGGCGCCGGCCGACTGGCCCAGCCGGATCCCGAGCCCGTCGTCGTAGCTGCCGCCCAGGGTGAACAGCTTCCCGCCGAGGGCCGGCGTGTAGGCGGCGACCATGTCGGAGTTCATCACGAACCCGCCGGCCGCGATGACCACGGCGGCCGCCGCGACCGCGCCGGTCTCGTCGAACCGCCGCCACGCGACACCGGTGACCGCGCCGTCCGCGGCGGCCACCAGGTTGGTCGCGCCCGTCTCGTAGCGGACCTCGACGCCGGCCTCCTCGACCCGGTCCCGCAGCAGGTCCATCACGATCCTGGTGCCCTCGGTGTCGCCGGGCACCGGCACCTTGTGGCCCCGCGGCGCCGGCGGGACCTCGTCGCGGAACGGCCACACCTTCTCGTTGCCGGTGAACATCAGGCCCTCGGTGCCGGGCTGGATCACCGCCTTGCCCGGGAAGTAGGACCGCTCGAACCGGAACCCCAGCGCCTCCAGCCAGTCGAAGTGGGCGACCGATCCCTCGCAGTAGGCGCGGATCTTCTCCTCGTCGGGGTCCTTGGTGCTCGCCGCCAGGTACCGCGCCATCGCCTCGGCGGTGTCCTCGTGGCCGGTGGCCCGCTGGACGGCGGTGCCGCCGCCGAGGTAGAAGTGGCCGCCCGACATGCTGGACGTCCCGCCGTGCACGGCCGCCCGCTCCAGGATCAGCACGCGCGCCCCCGAGCGCGCGGCCTCCAGCGCGGCGCAGCCGCCGGCGATCCCGAAGCCGACGACGACCACGTCGAAGCGCTCGGCGCCGGCGGGCAGGTCCGCGGCCGGCAGGACCGGCGGGACGGCCAGTCCCGCAGAGGGGTGTGCGTCCATCGCCGCCTCACTCAGCCCTTGTGCGGGATCTGGTTGACGGTGCCGCCGTCGATGACGAACTCCGCTCCGGTGGCGTAGGACGACTCGTCGCTCGCCAGGAAGACCACGAAGGAGGCGACGTCCTCGGGCTGCCCGGGACGGCCGAGCGGGATCGGGACCATGTCGTCGGGGATGCCCTCGGTGATCGGCGTGCGGATCAGCCCGGGGTGCAGCGAGTTGACCCGGACGCCGTGCGGCGCGAGTTCGACGGCGACCGACTTGGTCAGGCCGCGCAGGCCCCACTTGGAGGCCACGTAGCCGTGCGCCCAGGAGGTGCCGCGCAGCCCCTCGATGGAGGAGTTGTTGATGATCGAGCCGCCGCCGGCCGCGATCAGCGCGTCGGCCGCCGCGCGGATGCCGAGGAACGGGCCGGTGAGGTTGACGTCGATGATCTGCTGCCACTTCTCCAGCGAGAAGCGGGTGATGGCGGCCCCGTTGGCGATGCCCGCGTTGTTGAACAGCACGTCGAGCCGGCCGAACTCGCCGACGGCCGCGGCGACGGCGGCCGTCCAGTCCTCCGGGCTCGTCACGTCCAGATGCACGTAGCGGCACGCCTCGCCCAGCTCCGCCGCGACCGCGCGGCCCTCGTCGTCGAGGATGTCGCCGATCACGACCCGCGCGCCCTCGGCCACCAGCGCCCGGGCGGCGGCCGCCCCGATGCCGCGCGCGCCGCCGCTGACCAGGGCGACCTTCCCGTCCACACGTCCCATCGGCGGTGTCCTCTCCTCGGTGTGCGTCAGCCGGCCAGCGCCGCCGCGAAGACGCCGCGGGCGGTGTTGAAGGGCAGGTCGAGCGGCGTCCGCAGGCCGGGCGGCGCCGCGACGACGTCGGGGATCGCGTTGACGATGCGCCCGGCGCCCGCCGCGATCGCGGCGTAGTTGTGGTCGCCCCGCGCGCTGGACGGGCAGACGTCGACGCGGTAGGACGGCTCGCCGGTGATCTCGACCCGGTAGGAGCCGCCGTCCTGCGCCGGCCGGGGCCAGTCGGGGCGCAGGTCGGCGCGCAGCCGGGTGGTGTGGTCGATGACCAGCACGTCCTTGCCGGCGGCGACGCCGGTGATCTGGAACCGCATGGCCGCGACCCCGCCCGCCGGGATGTGCCCGGCCGCCACGTCGAACGCCTCCGGCGCGGGCTCCTGCTCGAACCGCTCGGTGATGTCGTCCAGCTCGAAGCCAAAGCCGCGGGCCAGCATCCGAAGGCTGACGCCCCAGGACGCCGCCAGCATCCCCGGCCTGAACATCTTCGGCAGGTCGCCCACGGGGCGGCCGAAGCCCATGAAGTCGAAGATGACCGGGGCGCCGTCGTAGGACGCGTAGTCGGCGATCTCCGAGCAGCGCACCCGCTCCACCCGCTGGCAGGTGCTCGCGATCGCGAAGGGCAGCAGGTCGTTGACCCAGCCGGGGTCGACCCCGGTGGCGAACAGGCTCGTCCCGCCGGCCCGGCAGGCGTCCTCGATCGGGGCGATCATGCGGTCCGGCAGCACGCCCCAAGGGTGGATCAGCGGCACCGGCGAGGACGCGACGACGTCGCTGCCCGAGGCGAGGATCCTGCGGAGGTCGTCGAGCGCCTCCAACAGGCGGGTCTCGCCGAGCGCGCAGTACACGGTGCAGTCCGGCCGCAGGGCGAGCGCCGCGTCCAGGTCGGCGGTGGCGGCGACGCCGGTGACCGTGTCCAGGCCGGCGAGGTCGCCGGCGTCCCGCCCGACCTTCTCCGGGTTCGACACGACCAGTCCGGCCAGCTCGAAACGGGGGTCCTCGATCAGCTGCGACAGGGCGATGCGGCCGACGTTGCCGGTCGCCACGTGCAGGACGCGGATGGCCATGGTGCTCCTCGGCGGCGGGGCTGGTCAGCTGCCTGGACAGGTGTCCACCCTAGCGGCGGGCCGGCCGCCGCCGCAATGGCGCCGGACGAGCGGCGGGCGGTGGCGGCTTTCCTGGACAGCCGTCCAGGCACTATTCCAGAATCGGTAGAACGCGTTCTAGTATGGCGCCATGCGCAACGGAATCGTGCTCTTCACCTCGGACCGCGGCATCACCCCGGCGGCGCTGGCCAAGGCCGCCGAGGAGCGCGGCTTCGACACCTTCTACGTGCCCGAGCACACCCACATACCGGTGCGCCGCGACGCGCTGCACCCCACCGGCGGCGCGGACCTGCCCGACGACCGCTACACCCGTACCCTCGACCCGTGGGTGTCGCTGGCGACCGCCGCCGCGGTGACCTCCCGGATCGGCCTGGCGACCGCGGTCGCGCTGCCGGTGGAGTCCGACCCGATCACCCTCGCCAAGACGCTCGCGACCCTGGACCACCTGTCCGGCGGCCGGGTGACGGTCGGCGCCGGGTTCGGGTGGAACACCGACGAGCTGGCCGACCACCACGTCCCGGCCGCCAGGCGCCGCACCGTCCTCAAGGAGTACCTGGAGGCGATGCGCGCCCTGTGGACGCAGGAGGAGGCGTCCTACGACGGCGAGTTCGTCTCGTTCGGCCCGAGCTGGGCCCACCCCAAGCCCCCGCAGGGCCGCATCCCGGTGATCATCGGCGCGGGCGGCGGGCCCAAGACCATGAAGTGGATCGCGGCCCACGCCGACGGCTGGATGACCACCCCGATCGAGACCGACATCGCCGACCGGGTCGCGCTGCTGCGCAAGGAGTGGGACGAGGCGGGCCGCGCCGGCGAGCCCGACGTGCGGATCCTGGTCGCCAAGAGGCCCACCCCCGGCGACCTCGCCGAATGGGAGGCCGCCGGGGCCGCCGAGCTGATCTGGGGCGTGCCGGACGCGGACGAGTCCGCCGTCCTGGCGTACCTGGACAAGACCGCCGCCCGGCTCGGCCTGGCCCAGAGCTGACGACCGGCCCGTCCGAAGCCGACGACCGAGGAGACCGGTAGATGACCCCAGCGCCCCCGCCGAGCCGCTACGCCGCCCTGCCCCGGGAGCGGCTCGCGGCCGCCGTCCCCGAACTGCTGCTGATCGGGCAGCTCATCGACCGCTCCGGGATGGCGTGGTGCATCTCCGCGTTCGGGCGGGAGGAGATGGCGCGGATCGCGATCGAGGAGTGGGCGGCCTCCAGCCCGATCTACACCCGCCGGATGCAGCGGGCGCTCGGCTACGCACCCGACGTCCCCGGCAAGGGCGACGTGCCGACCATCTTCAAGGGCCTCCAGCTCGACATCGGCGCTCCCCCGCAGTTCATGGACTTCCGCTACACGGTCCACGACCGGTGGCACGGCGAGTTCCACCTCGACTACTGCGGCGCCCTCATGGACGTCGAGCCCATGGGCGAGGACTACGTCCGCTCCATGTGCCACGACATCGAGGACCCGACCTTCGACGCGACCGCCGTCGCCACCAACCCCAGGGCGCAGGTGCGGCCGATCCACCGGCCGCCGCGCCTGCCCGCCGGCCGGCACCCCCACTGCGCGTGGACGGTCACCATCGACGAGGCGCACCCGGAGGCGCGGGGCATCCCGCTGCTGGCCGTCAACGAGCGGTCCCGCGCCGCGACCCTCGAACTCGCGCCGATCGACCCCGCCGGCGACGGCCTCGCCGACTACTCCGGCCCGCTGCTGTCCGACCTGGACTTCGCCGCCTTCTCCCACTCCGCGCTGGCGCGGATCGCCGACGAGGTGTGCCTGCAGATGCACCTGCTCGACCGCGCCTTCGCGCTCGCCGTCGCCGAGCGCGCCGACGGCGCCGGCGCGCTGCTGCGGATCCGCCGCAAGCAGCTCGTCGGCGTCGCGGGCATCGCCGCCGAACGGCTCGCCCGCGCCCTGGACCTGCCCAGGGACGAGCAGGGCGCGGCCCGCGTCCTGGCTCTGCACCCGCTCCTCAACCCCGCCGCCTACGTCGACGCCGACATCGACGGCGCGACGGTCACCGTCCGGCCGTCCGCCGCCCACGAGGACGGCGCCTGGATCTCGCTGTGCGGCCCGGACTGGACGGACGCGCTGCAGGCCGTCGTCCGCGCCGTGGACCCCCACCTCGATGTCGAGGTCAGCGGGGACGGCCCGGGATGGCGGCTGGCCGTCGTCCGGCGCGCGGAGCCGGCCCCCGAGGCCGGCGAGGTCGCCGTCGTCCGGTTCAGCACCGGCGCCGGCTTCGCCTTCGAGCCCCGCCGGCCGCTGCCGATCACGCCCGTCTGACCCCGCGGGGCGGGCGCGGGCCGGGTCAGAAGGGGAACTCGCGGTCCTGGTCGCGGACGGTGACCCACTGGAGCTCGCAGAACTCCTCGGCCGCGAACCCCAGCCCGAACCGGCCCCAGCCGGTGTCCTTGACGCCGCCGAACGGCATCTGCGGCTCGTCGTTGACGGGCTGGTCGTTGACGTGGACGATGCCGGCGTCGAGCGCCGCCGCCAGCCGGAGCCCGCGCCGGCGGTCGCCGGTGATGACCGAGGCGACGAGCCCGAGGTCGGAGGCGTTGGCGCGGGCGACGGCCGCCTCGGCGGAGTCGGCCGCCTCCAGCACCACCACCGGGCCGAACGTCTCGCCCTGCGCGATCTCGGCCTCGTCCGGCACGTCGGCGAGCACGGTGGCCGGGTAGCACGGCGGCCGGGGGTCGCCGCCCGCCAGCACACGGGCGCCGAGCCCCACCGCCTCCTTGACGCGGCGGTCGATCAGCGCGAGGGCCCACTCGTTGATCACCGGGCCCACGACGGTGGCCGGGTCGGACGGGTCGCCGGTCGGCAGCGCGGCGGCCCGGGCCGCGAACCGCTCGGCGAACTCCTCCATCAGCGGCCGCTCGACGTAGATCCGCCGGGCGCACATGCAGACCTGCCCCTGGTGCACGAACGCGCCGTAGACGGCGGCGTCCACGGCGTAGCCGAGGTCGGCGTCGCCCGCGACGATGAGCGGGTTCTGCCCGCTGAGCTGCAGCACGATCCGCTTGAGGTGCCGGCCCGCCCGCTCGGCGAGGCGCCGGCCGGTCGGGGTGGAGCCGGTGAAGTTGATCCGCCGGACGAGCGGGCTGGCGAGCAGCGCGTCGCCGATGGCGCCGGCCTCGCCGGGCGCGTGGGTGACGACGTTCAGCGCCCCGGCGGGCAGGCCGGCCTCGTGCAGGATCTCCGCCCAGAGCGCGCCGCCGGTGTAGGGCGCGTCCTCCGACGGCTTGAGCACCACGGTGTTGCCGAGCGCGAGCGGTCCGACGACGGCCCGTCCGGCGAGGCTGAGCGAGGCGTTCCACGGCGCGATCGCCGCGACCACGCCCACCGGGCGCCGCACCGCCATCGCGGTGGTGCCCGCGACGTCCGACGGGAGCAGCTCCCCCGCCGGGCGGTAGGCCAGCTGGGCGGCCTGGCGGAGCAGCCGGACGGCGAAGCCGAGCTGGACGCCGCCGAAGACGGAGCCGCAGCCGGTCTCGGCGGCCAGCGCGGCGAGCACCTCGGCGCGGCGGCGCTCCAGGACGTCGGCCGCGCGCAGGAAGACCAGCTGCCGCTCGTGCGGCGGCGTCCGCGCCCAGCCGCCGAACGCGGCGTGGGCGGCCGCCACGGCCCGGTCGGCGTCCTCGATGTCGCCGGCGGCGACCTCGCTGACCGTCTCGCCCGACCACGGGGAGCGGTTCAGGTAGGAGCGCCCGGACGCGGGCTCGGTCCACTCGCCGCCGATGAAGTGCCCGACGCGCGGCTTGCGCCGGCCGTTCCCGTTCGGCTCCGCTTCGGCCATGGGGGTCGGATCTCCTCGCTCGTGTTCGCCGGCACCGGCCTCAGAAGACTGCCATCCGGCCGGGGTGGTCAAAAACGTTCGGATATATGGAATCTCTGACCCGTATTCTGACCGTGTGACCGACGACGACTCCGCCCGCACGCGCGCCCGCACGGCCGCCGACCCCGCGTTCTCCGCGTCGCTGGAGCGCGGGCTGCGCGTGCTGTCCGCCTTCACCGGCAGCCGCTCGGTGCTGGGCGTCGCCGACCTCGCCCGGGCCGCGGGGCTGACCAAGAGCACGACCCACCGGTACGTCGCCACGCTGACCAAGCTCGGCTACCTCCAGCAGGACCCGGAGACCAAGAAGTACTCCCTCGGCCCGCGCGCGGTGGACCTCGGGTTCGCGGCGATCGACTCCATGGAGCTGACGGGCCTCGCCGGCCCGCCGCTCCAGGCGCTGGCCGACGAGACCGGCTACACCGCCAGCCTGGGGCTGAGCGACGGCCCCGACGTCGTCTACGTCGACCGCCGCCGCAGCGGGCGGCGCAGCGCGCTCGCCATGGACCTCAACCTGCACGTGGGGTCGCGGCTTCCGGCCTACTGCACGTCGATGGGCAAGGTGCTGCTGGCCTACAAGGACGCCGCGGAGCTGCGGCAGCTCCTCGACCGCACCGACATGGCGCGCCGGGGCCCGAAGACGATCACCAACCGGGAGCAGCTCACCGCCGCGCTCGCCCGGGTGCGGCAGAGCGGCGTGGCGGTCAACGACGAGGAGCTCGCGCCGGGCCTGCGCTCGTTCGCGGCGCCGGTCCGCGACCGCTCGGGCGCGGTCATCGCGGCGGTCAACGTGGCCGTCCACCTGACCGTCGCGCCCGCGTCGGTCGAGGCCCTCGCCGGACGGGTCGAGCCGCCGCTGCGGCGCGCCGCCGCCGAGATCTCCCGGCGGCTCGGCCATCGGCCCATGTCCGAGCCGCGTTCCAGATAGCAAACTGGCGTTCGACTCCTCGGAACAGCCGGTTGCCCCTCAGGTCGGGGGCCCGTACGGTCACGTCAACTTTCCGCCGCCAGGGCCGCGCCCCCTCGGCCGCGCGGCGGCCCGGCCAGGTGTTACCCCGAGCTACCACGGCGTTCCCGAGCACGAAGGACCCGCCCGTCCCGTCCTGCGAGCGCCGCGGCGACAAGGAGTTGGGCGTGAACGTGAACTCGGCGCGTGACCACATGTCCGCGACCGAGGCCGCGACGGCGGGTGCGGTGATCGTCGTCGAGGACGTGGCCGTGCCCGGCGAACCTCGCATGCCGGGGGCGGTGCCGGGCAGGATCCCCGCCGAGGCGGGCGCGTTCCACCGGCGCCCCGGCTCACCTCGCTGTTCAACGCCGCCGGGCGCGCCGGCGCCGTGCCCGGCCCGGCACGCCTCGGCGAGCGGCTGATCCCGCGGCCGCCCCGGCCTGATCTCGGCAGCCGGCGCTCAAGCCCGCACTCCGCATGAACCACTGAAGTACGAACCACCGAAGAAGGGACGACAGCCGTGGGACTGCTCGACAGCGTCGACTGGCAGGGAAAGATCTTCAAGAACGGGGCGTGGACGGCGGCGCACGGCGGCGACTACGCCGTGGTCGAGCCCGCGACCGGCGGGGAGCTCGGCCGGATGGGGCAGGCCTCCCCCGCGGACGTCGCGGAGGCCGCCGCGAGCGCCGCCGCGGCGCAGCGGGAGTGGGCCGCGCTGCCGCACCCCGCCCGCGCCGCCGTGCTGCGCCGGGCCGGCGACCTGTGGCAGCGGCACGCCGAGGAGATCAGCGGCTGGAACATCCGCGAGGTCGGCGCGGTCCCCGGCATGGCCGGGTTCGCGCTGCACGTCGCGGCGGAGGAGTGCTACGAGGCGGCCGGGCTGCCGTCCCGCCCGATCGGCGAGGTGCTGCCGTCGGAGGAGCCGCGGCTGTCCATGGCGCGCCGCATGCCGGCCGGCGTGGTCGCGGTGATCTCGCCGTTCAACGTGCCGATCATCCTCGGCATCCGCTCGGTCGCGCCGGCGCTCGCGCTCGGCAACGCCGTGCTGCTCAAGCCCGACCCGCGCACCGCCGTCACCGGCGGCACCCTGATGGCGCGCGTGTTCGAGGAGGCCGGGCTGCCGCCGGGCGTCCTGCAGATGCTGCCCGGCGGCGCGGACGCCGGGGAGGCGCTGATCACCGACCCGCACGTGCGGGTCATCTCCTTCACCGGCTCCACCCCGGTCGGCCGCCGCATCGGCGAGCTGGCCGGCCGCCACCTCAAGCGCGCCCACCTGGAGCTCGGCGGCAACTCCGCGCTGCTCGTGCTGGACGACGCCGACGTCGACGCGGCGGTGAACCTCGCCACCTGGGGCTCGTTCTTCCACCAGGGCCAGATCTGCATGACCACCGGCCGCCACCTGGTCGCCGACCGGCTCTACGACGAGTTCGTGGAGCGGCTCGCCGCCAAGGCCGGCGCGCTCGCGGTCGGCGACCCGGCCGGCGGCGAGGTCGCGCTCGGCCCGGTCATCGACGCCGGGCAGCGCGACAAGATCCACGGCATGGTCACCGCGAGCGTCGAGCAGGGCGCGACGCTCGCCTCCGGCGGCACCTACGAGGAGCTGTTCTACCGGCCGACGGTGCTGGCCGACATCCCGCTGACCGCGCCCGCGTTCGCCGACGAGGTCTTCGGCCCGATCGCCCCGGTCACCCGCGTGTCGTCGGTGTCGGAGGCGGCGGAGCTGGCCGCCGCGAGCGACTACGGCCTCTCGCTCGGCATCGTGACCCGGGACGTCATGCGCGGCCTGGCCGTCGCCGAGCAGATCCCGACGGGGATCGTCCACATCAACGACCAGACGGTCAACGACGAGGCCAACGCCCCGTTCGGCGGGGTGCGGGCCTCCGGCACCGGCTCCCGCTTCGGCGGCGCCGCGGCGAACATCGAGGCGTTCACCGAGACCCGCTGGATCACCATGCGGGGCGAGCCGGCGCAGTACCCGCTCTGACCGGCGGCGTCCGGGCGCGGCCGTGCGCCGCGCCCGTGCGCGGGGCTCAGGCCGCCCGCGCGACCGGCTCGTCCCAGTCGATGTGGTGGCGGTACATCCAGGCGAGCGACTCGGCGCTCGCCGACCTCTTGAGGAAGACCGGCATCATCAGGTCGCGGAAGACGCGGGCGACCGGCCCGGCGGCCTTGCTGCCGCTGATCCTGGCCGAGTAGGCGACGACCCGCTCGGCGCGGGGGCGGCGCAGCGCCTCGAAGCGGGCGAACGCCTCCGCGTGGCCGGGCAGGTCGCGCAGGCACTTGGCCAGGACCAGCGCGTCCTCGACGGCCAGCGAGGCGCCCTGCCCGGAGCTCGGCGAGGTGGCGTGGGCGGCGTCCCCGGTCAGCACCGTCCGGCCGCGGTGCCACACCGGGACCGGTGGCAGGTCGTAGACGGGCAGGGCGGGGCCGGCCGGGCTCATCTCGACGATCTCGGCCGACCGGTTGGCATCGCCCCGCAGCGCCTCGACCAGGGTGCGCTTCCAGCTCTCGGCGGACGTCGCGGCGAGCGACTCCCGCGTCGGCGCGTCCCGGTGGGGCAGGTTGGCGAACCACCAGGTGCGGCCCTGCTCGTCCACCGTGTGGCCGAAGAAGGCCCGCTTGCCGAAGACCATGTGGTAGCCGCCGGGGTCGGCCTCGGCTGCGGGGTCGTCGACGATGCCGCCGAAGCTGAGCAGCCCGGTGTAGCGGGCCCGCGGCGCGGCCGGGTCGAGCAGGGCGCGGGTCGTGGAGTGGACGCCGTCGGCTCCGATCAGCAGGTCGCCGGTGGCCTCGGTGCCGTCGGCGAACCGGGCGGTCACCGCGCCCCCGGCCTCCTCGATCGCCACCAGTTCCTTGCCGTACTCGACGGCGATGCCGCGCGCCGCGGCCTCGTCGCGGACGATCCGGTACAGGTCGGCGCGCTGGACGGTGTGGCTCTCGGTGCCGTCGGCCAGCCGCAGCCCGTTGGCGACCTCGCCGAGCCGCTTGCCGGTGCCGCTCCACATCACCATCCGGGGCGTGCGGACGCCCGCGGCCATGACGGCTTCGTGGGCGTCCAGGACGCGCAGCGCGTCCAGTCCGTTCGAGGCGATGTTGAGGAAGGAGCCGACGTCGTCCGCCGCCTTCGCGTACGCCTCGTAGACGACCGCGTCGATGCCGGCGCGCCGCAGCGCCATGGCGATCGCGGGTCCGCCGATGCCGCAGCCGATGATCAGTGCCGTGCGCCCCATGTCCGGGCCTCCCGTCGTGGTATTATTTAGTTCGTCCGAACGAAATATATGGAGAGGCATACCGGGTGTCAAGATCGGATCGTCGGGAGGAGCTGCTCGCGGCGCTGGGCCGGGCGGGCCGCGAGCAGAGCAACGCCACGGTGATGTACCACTCGGCGCTCAGCGCGCGGATGGGGCTCGGCATGACCGAGGAGAAGGCGCTCGACCTGCTGCAGCGGCTCGGCCCGCTCTCCGCGGGCGACCTCGCCCGGCACTCGGGCCTCGCCCCGGCCTCGGTCAGCGGCCTGATCGACCGGCTGCAGGCCAAGGGGTTCGTCCGCCGGGTCCGCGACGAGGGCGACCGGCGGCGGGTGATCGTGGAGATCGACCCGTCCCGCGTCCAGGCGTTCGCGGAGCTGTTCGCCGGCTTCGTCCGCGGCCTGGACGAGATGTACGCCGCCTACGGCGACGACGAGCTGGCACTGATCCTGGACTTCCTGCGCCGCGTCACCGCCGTCCAGCGGGAAGCCACGATCCGGCTGACCGGCCAGGACGGCGCGGGCGGCTGACGCCCCCGGCTCAGTGCCCGGCGTGCGCCGGCCGCCGTAGCGCGGGGGCCAGCCAGCGGCCGAGGAAGGCGCGGAGCTCCGCGTCGCCGCGCGGCGGCCCGCTCGGGTGCTGCAGCAGCGACGTCAGCACCCGCAAGATGATCTCGGCGAGGCCGCCGAGATCGTCGTCGCCGACGCCGGCGGCCGCCCAGTCCACCGGGTAGCGCCGCAGCATCCGGGCGCCGTAGCCGATGACGTCCGCGGTGATGGCGCCGCGGCCGAGGGCGCCTGAGTCCCCCAGCTGCAGCACCAGGCTCAGGCGCGGCTCCGCCGGGATCGTCCGCACGCAGAAGACCATGCCCTCGACCACGGCCTCGGCCGGGTCCGCGATGCCCTGGACATGGGCGATCAGCCGGTCGACGAACGCCTCCGCGCCCTGCGCCGCGACCTCGCCGATGATGTCGGTGACCCGGGCGAAGTGGCGGTAGACGGTCTGGCGGGTGACGCCGAGCTCGTTCGCGACGTCGGTCAGAGTCGTCTTCGCGGCGCCGTGCCGGTCGACGCAGCGGGCGGTCGCGTCGACGATGCGCTGACGTGCCTCGGCCTCCGATGCGGGAGGGCTCCCTCCCCAGCCGTGGTGCGCCATGGCATCAGGATCCCACAGGCTCCGCGGCCGGGCGCGCCGCGACCGCGCGCAGTGCGGCGCCGATGAGCCCCGCCGCGGCGACGGCGCACAGCACGACGTACCAGAGGCTGCCGACCGGCGTGCCCTGCTCGGTGACGCCGCCGTCCGACGCGAGGTAGTCGGGCATGGCGACCAGCCAGAGGACGGCGAGGACGCCGAGGTAGAGCGCCGGGTAGATCCGCACGAACAGCGGCGACGCCACCGGCGGAACCGCTCCCCCGCGCGGCGCGCGCACGGCGTCCGCGAGCAGCAGCAGCCCGGCGACCCAGACCACGGCGAGTTCCGCACTGAGGACGGCGCGCTGGATCCCGAGCTGGTCCTCGCCCCGGAACGCGCCGCTGGGCGCGCTCACGATGATCATCGCCAGCGGCGTCACCGCGCCCGCGACGGCGGACCGCCAGCCGACCCGCGCGCCGCCGAGCGGGCCGCGGCCGTCCCTCGGCGCGGTCAGGCGGACCGCGAGGTAGGTCATCGCGCCGAACGACACCGACGCGAACAGCAGCATGCTGTTCATCGGCACCGAGGCGAGCGCCGGCTGGTTGATCATCTCGTTGGCGGGGTTCCACGCCCACCACTTCAGCTGCGGGCCGAGGTGGTCGAAGACCTCGTAGAAGACCTGGCAGGCGAACGCGACCGCCACCGAGCCGGCCAGCGGGCCGCGCCGCGCGAACACGCCGAGGGCCCGGACCAGCTCGTAGGCGAGCTGCGACAGCGCCGGATAGAAGGCGATGATGTAGAGCGGCAGCCGGTCGTACATGAACTGCACGGTGAACACGTTGTGGGAGAAGATGAACCCGACGTGCTCCTCAAGGCCGAACCAGCCCGGGAAGTAGAGCGGCGGCTCGATCACGGCCAGGTACACGACCGAGGCGGTCCACAGCGCGAGGTTGACCGGGTCGCCGTCGCGCCGCCACCGCCGCCACGCGTGGACGAGGGCGAACACCGCGCCGCCGACGATGAGCAGCTCCAGGACCGGCATGGTGCCGCTCTCCAGGCCGAACGGGTCGCGGACGGTCACGAACGGGTGGGCGTCGCGGCAGGAGAAGCCCAGCCCTTCGGCGATCCGCTCGGCCACCGCGTCGCAGGTGCGGTCCATCGCTCGTCCTCCGCTCACGCGCCGACGAGGTCGCCGCGGTCGGGGCCCGCCGCCGGCGGGCCGGTGTAGCCGGTGAAGTCGGTGCCGGGCGGGTCCTCCCGCTCGTCGAACCCGTAGGGGACGACCGTGCGGCCGAGCCGCCGGCGCACCTGGTAGCGGACGATCCCGAACCAGAACCGGGGGTCGGCGGCCATCTCCCGCAGCGACCGGTCGAGGTTGAACACCTGCGCGAACGTCCGCTCGACGTAGGCGTCCTCGCGTCCGGCGGCGGTGATGGCGTTGAACACCGGCCAGCTGAACCGCGCGGTCAGCCGGCGCCGCCAGGGTGCGGCGACCTCGGTCCCGGTCGCGAAGTCGTAGGCCTGGTCGCGGGCCATCGCGAGCATCCACGGCACGTCGAGGGACTTCTTCTGCAGGGCGAGGAACTCGCGGAGGAAGGCGGGGTCGAGGGCGCCGCGGCGGCGCAGCACCGCGCCGAGGATGAGCGCGGAGCGGGCGGCCGAGCTCATGCCCTGGGCGTAGAACGGGTTGAAGGCGCAGATCGAGTCGCCGACGCAGACCAGCCCGGCCGGGGGCGTGTCGAGCAGGTCGAAGCGGCGCCACCGGTTGCCGGTGGAACGGGTCAGATGCACCTCGGAGACGGGCGTGCACGCGCGGGCCGCCTGCCCGAAGGCCGGAGCCCGCACGCGGTCCACGGCCGCCTCGAACGCGTCCGGCCTGCTCGGCATCTTGATGCCCCACGACCCCATGCACACGATGGCGCGGTCGCCCTCGATCGGGAAGAAGTTGCTGAGGAACTCGTGCTCCTCGGGGTGGCGGCCGGTGTCCTGCGCCGGCGTGATGACCAGGTGCCGCCACCACCACGACTCCGGCCGCCGCCCGGCGGGCGGCAGGTCGTACCAGCGGGAGGTGTAGGTGACCTTGGCGTCGAGGGTCCGCTCGGGCGGCGCGGGCCAGCCGGCCTCGCGGAGCCAGTCGACGACCGAGGACCCGCGTCCCAGCGCGTCCACGACCAGGTCGGCGGCGAGGTACTCCTCGCCGTCACCGGTGCGGTACTCGACACCCTCGACGCGCCCGCGCGCGGTGCCGCCGCCGGCCGAGCGGAGCCCGGTGACGGTCGCGCCCTCGCGGATCTCGATGGCCGGCAGCTCGCGGACCCTGTCCCGCAGGACCCGCTCGATGAGCAGCCGGGAGCTGTAGACCATCGTCATCGATCCCGACTTGCGCGGCGCCCAGCCGTCGTTCTCGCAGTACGCGGCGTCCATCGACGGCATCAGCCGCATCCCGCCGGCGGCGATCAGGGCCTCCTCGAACCCGGGGAAGATCTCGCCGATCGCGCGGCGGCCGGAGTTGAGCAGGAAGTGCGGGTGCTTGCTCTGCGGGACGCCCCGGCGGTGCTCGGCGTCCGGCGGGATCCGGTCCCGCTCCAGGACGACCACCTCGTCGAAGTGCCGCGCGAGCACCCCCGCGGCGCACAGCCCCGCCACGCTGCCGCCGAGCACCACGGCCGTCCGTCCGCGCATCCGAGCCTCCATTCATACAGATGATGGATGAATGTATGATTGGCGACGGACGCGCGTCAATGCCCCGGCCCGCGGCAAGGCCCCCGCACACCCCGTTCACGGTCCGTGTTCTAATGATCACAAGACTGACGGTTCCGGCGGGAGCGAAGGGTGCGCGTCTCGAACGATCCGGGCGGCCCGGCCGCCGCCCCGAGGCGGAGCGGGCGCACCGCTCCGCTCAGCTGGCCGGCCGTGGTGCTCTGGCTCGTCGGGATCACGGCGGTCCTCGCGGTCACCGGCGTCGTCCTCAGCCGGGAGACCGGCCTGGCCCCCTTCCTGGTCTTCCTGCCGACCCTCATCTCCGGGCGGGGGACGGTCCGGCAGACCGCGGTCGCGTCCGGGTGGGCGACCCTGGTCATCGCCGGCTCCCTCATCCGCAGCCCGCTGGACGGCGCGGCGGCCAACGCGAGCGTCCTCGTCTTCGCCATCGCGCTGAACGGGCTGAGCGTGGCCCAGGCGGAGCGGCGCGTCCACCGGGAAGGGGAGATCACCCGGCTGCGCTCCGCCGCGGCCGCCCTGCAGCGCCAGATCCTGCGCCCGTTCCCCCTGGCCACCGATGAGCTCACCGCCCACGGCCTGTACGAACCGGTCGAGGAGGACAGCCTGGTCGGCGGCGACGTCTACGAGGTCATGGCCACGCCGTACGGCAGCCGCGCGTTCATCGCCGACGTCCAGGGCAAGGGGCTGCCCGCGATCAGCACGGCGTTCTCGGTGCTCAGCTCCTTCCGCGAGGCGGCACTGGCGGAGCCCACCCTCAGCGGCGTCGTGGAGACGCTCGAGAAGTCGGTGCTGCGGCACAACTCCTTCGCCGTCCAGACCGGCGAGGAAGAGCGCTTCGTCACCGCGTTCGTGCTGGGCGTCGGCTCGGAGACCAAGGTCCAGGCCATCAACTGCGGCCACATCCCGCCCTACCTCATCGACGAGGAGCGCACCGGCCGGGTGCCGCTCGGCGAGGCGTCCGTCCCGCTCGGGCTGGCCTCCCTCAGTTCCGAGCCGCGCCCCGTGAAATGGTTCGACTTTCCGTACGGCTCCACACTGCTGCTGTGCACCGACGGCGTCACCGAGGCCCGGAACCCGGCCGGCGAGTTCTACCCGCTGGAAGAGCGCGTGGTCTCCTGGAAGGACGTCCCCGCGGCGGACATCGCCCCGACCGTCCGCCACGAGTTGCAGGAGTACACGCGGGGCGGACTGGCGGACGACACCGCGCTCCTGATCCTCCACAGAGAACCGGCGACCGCGCCGGGCCGCCCCCCGACCCGGCGGCCGGAGGTCCCCCCCTGATCCCCGGCCGCCGGGCATGCGCACCCCAGCGGGGGCGCCGGGAGCGCCTTGGCGGGGCGCCGGCCCCGCCAAGGCCGAGACACAGCCTGGCCGGAGCGGCGGTGGGAGCACATCGGTAGAAGAACCGATCCTACGTACCGATTCATGAGCCGTTCGCGAATACGGTAGCCGTCCGTGTCATGTTGACTACACTTCAAGGGTCCCCCTGGTAGCCGGACTTACGGCGTAGCTGACTGGAGGCGGCCTTGTCGCTGACCGCGGCACTGGAACGGCAGACGGGAAGACTGCCCGCGGAACTCACCAGCTTCATCGGCCGCAAGGCGGAACTGGAGCAGGTACGGCGGCTCATCGAGACCCACCGGCTCATCACGCTGACCGGGCCGGGCGGAGTCGGCAAGTCCAGGCTCGCGGTGCGCACCGCCGGCCTCGCGCAGGGCGCCTTCGACGACGGGGTGGCCTTCGTCGGGCTCTCGGGGCTGACGGAGCCGACCCTGCTGGCGCAGACGATCTGCGACGCGCTCGGGGTGGCCGAGCGGGGCGACTCCGCCATCGCGCGGCTCGCCGACCACCTCGCCGACCTGCGGCTGCTGCTCGTCCTGGACACCTGCGAGCACCTGGTCGACGACTGCGCGATGCTGGCCGAGCTGCTGCTGCGCGCCGCCCCCGGGCTGCGCGTCCTGGCGACCAGCCGCCAGCCCCTCGACGTGATGGGCGAGTACACCTTCCGCGTCGCGCCGCTCGGCCGGCCGCGGCCGGGTCCGGGCGCCGCCGACGGCGAGGAGTGCGACTCGGTGAAGCTGTTCGCCGAGCGCGCCGCCGCGACCGTCCAGGGGTGGACGCTCACCGGCGACGACCGCGACGTCGTCGTCCGGCTGTGCGACCGCCTCGACGGCATCCCGCTGGCGATCGAGCTCGCCGCCGTCCAGCTGCGGACGTTCTCGCTGGACCAGATGCTCGGCCGGCTCGGCACGCACCTGTTCCAGGTCCGCGGCCGGCGCACCGGCCTGCAGCGCCACCAGACGCTGCGCGCGGCGGTCGACTGGAGCCACGAGCTGTGCTCGGCCGAGGAGCGGCTGCTGTGGGCCCGGCTGTCGGTGTTCGCCACCGACTTCGACCTGGACGCGGTCGAGCAGGTCTGCGCCGGCGGCGGGCTGCCCGCCGCGCAGATCGTCGAGGTGCTCACGGGCCTGCTGGAGAAGTCGGTCGTGCAGCGCGCCGACCGCGGCGGCCGCGTCCGCTACCGGATGCTCGACACCCTGCGCGAGTACGGCGCCGAGCGCCTCGCCGCGCAGGGACCGGGCGAGGAGGTCCGGCTCCGGGACCGCTGCTTCGGCTGGTACGCCGGGCTGCTGCGCCGCGCCCGCCTGGACCTGTCCAGCGCGGCGCAGGTCCGCTGGCTCGACTGGTTCGGCTGCGAGCGCGCCAACATCCGGGCGCTGCTCGGGCAGGTGCTGCCGGCGGCGGACGAGGAGATCCTCCGGGAGTCCATGGGCGCCCTCGGCCGCTTCTGGGCGCTGAACGGCATCCTCGGCGAGAGCCGCCACTGGATGGACCGGCTGCTGGAGACGCGCGACACCACCGGGCCCGGCTGGTCGGACTTCCTCACGGTCGCCGCGCTGACGATGACGCTCCAGAACGACCTCGCCGTCTCGGGCGAACTGCTGGAGCGGGCGCTGGCGCAGGCGCGGGCGGAGGACGACCGGGACGGCTGCGCCGCCGCCCTGGCCGGCCAGGGCGTCGCGGCGCTGTTCGCCGGCGACTTCGACCTGTCGCTGCGGCTGCTCGGCACCGCCGGCGACCTGTACGGCGAGACCGGCTACGACGACCTGTTCGTCCTGCTCACCGAGGTGTTCCGGGCGCTGGCGCACCTGTTCGGCAACGACCTGCCCGCGGCCGTCGCGCACGGCGACCGGGCCGTCCGGCTCGGCGAGGAGCGCGGCGAGCTGTGGGCCCGCTCCTACGGCATGCTCGTCGGCGGGCTGGCGCTGTGGCTCTCCGGCGACCTCGACGCGTCGCTGCGGCGGCTCCGCCGGTCGCTCCGCATCAAGCGCGACCTCAACGACGGGCTGGGCGTGACCCTCGGGCTGGAGGGCATCGCCGGATGCCTGTGCAGCGGCGGCGAGTTCGTCCGCGCCGCACGGCTCCTCGGGGCGTCCGACCGGATGCGCGAGACCACCCAGACCGCCTGGTTCGGCCCCCACCACGCCGTGCTCCGGGACGTCCACATCGACCAGGCGGTCAAGGCCCTCGGCGAGGAGCGCTACCGCGCGGCCTTCGAGGAGGGCCAGCGGATGCCGCTCGCCCAGGCCGTCGACGACGCGCTCGGCGAGCCGGCGGCCGCCCCCGGCGGACCCGCCGCCCGGCCGGCGGGCGGCGCGCACCCGCTGACCGAACGCGAACTGCAGGTCGCGGTGCTGGTGGCCGAGGGGCTGTCCAACCGCGACATCGCCGAACGGCTCACGATCGCCAAGCGCACCGCCGACTCCCACCTCGAGCACATCCTCGCCAAGCTCGGCTACTCCTCCCGCGCCCAGATCGCCGCCTGGATCACCGCGCAGGACGCCTCGTCCAGCTGAGCGGATCAGCGCGTCCGGCTCCTTCTGGACCGCAGGGCGAGGACGAGGCGCAGGACGGCGGTGGCGGCGCCGGCGGTGGCGGCGGCGCCGAGCGCGGCCGTCGCGTCCGGAACCCATGTCCAGACCTGGCGCAGGCCCATCCGCATGAGCGGTACCGCGGCGATCCACGGCAGCGCGCCCGCCAGGATCCAGGCGCCCGTCGCGGCGGTGCCGCGCAGGCCGGTGGCGGTGGACGCGGGGCGGCGCAGGAGCCATGCGGAGCGTCCGGCCGCGAGGATGAGCGCGGCGGCCAGCGCCGTGGCCGTGCCGACGGCCAGGTAGTACGGCGCGGCGGACGGGGCGGGGCCCGGCCGCCCGCCCGCGAGCATCCGGGCGGCGCCGAAGCCGATGTGCATGACCGCCCCGTCCTGGAGGAGCCCGTACAGGTTCTGCTGGAGGACCAGGGCGAGGTTCCGCTCCGGTAGCAGGAACACCATCGCCGAGTAGCCGGGAGTGCCGCCGGTGTGCCAGACGGCGCGGTCCAGCGGTGCGTCCAGGCCGCCGACCCGCCAGCCCAGGCCGTAGCCCGTCCCGGCCCCGGTCGGCTGGAGCGTGCCCTCCCGGCGCATGAGGCGCACCGATCCGGGCGACAGGACGCCCGGTGCGCCGCGGAGCTGGAAGGCGGCGAAGGCGGCCAGGTCCCCGAGGTCGCCGCCCAGGTAGCCGTAGCCGGCGCCGGAGTCGTCGAACCCGCCCGCGGTCGCGGCGGGCAGCCCCCACAGCAGCCGGTGGCCGGGGGCGAGGCGGCGCTCGCGCGCCGAGGCCGCGTCGGCGATGGCGCCGTCCATGCCCGCCGGGGCGAGCACGGCCTCCCGCAGGTGGTCGGCGTAGCGGCGGCCGGTTACTGCCTCGACCACGGCGGTCAGGACCAGGTAGTTGGCGCTGGTGTAGGCGTAGGCGGTGCCGGGCGGGCCGAGGGGCTCCACCCCGTCCAGGGCGCGCAGGCGTCCGGCCGGACGCGGGCAGTCGGCGTCCAGGCAGTCGGCGACCTCGAAGGTGGCGGAGGCGGGCAGGCCGGAGGTCTGGTTCAGCAGGTGGCGGACCGTGACCTTGGAGGCGTGCGCCGCGCCGCCGAAGCGGAAGCCGGGCAGGTGCTCGGTGACCCGGTCGTCCAGGCCGAGCCGGCCCGCTTCGACCAGGGCCATCACGGCGGTGCCGGTGACCGGCTTGGCGACCGAGCCCCACAGGAACGGGGTCCGGGCGGTGACGCGGTCGCCGCGGCCGTCGGTCCCCCACCAGCGCTGGTGGAGCGGACCGCCGGGCCCGACGACGGCGTAGGAGAGCCCGGGGACGCCGGCGTCCTCCATCCGGTCCCGGACGAAGGCGTCGATGTCCCCGTACCGATCGGTCCGGGCCTGGGCGGGCGCGATCGGGGTGCAGACGAGCACGAGCAGCAGGGCCGCCAGGCCCGCGGCGGCACGCCGCAGACGGCTGCGCATGGGGTCCTCGCAAGTTGTGAGGGGATAACAATATGGACATACGGTTTTTATCGTACGGTGGTATGGTTATCAAGTGCCGAGGACAGCCGACCATGAGCAGCGCCGCCGGCAGATCGCGGTCGCCGTCTGCGGCCTGATAGCCGAGCACGGCCTGGACGCCGTCACCGTGGCCCGCACGGCCGCCGCCGCCGGGATCTCGGTCGGCCTGGTGCAGCACTACTTCCGCACCAAGGACGACATGCTCCTGCACGCCTTCGGCCACGTCAGCGAGCGGATCCGGAGCAGGATCGACGAGCGGGTCCGGGCCGGGACGCGGCACCGGCGGCCCATCTCGCACGTGCTGGCCGAGGCGATGGCGGAACTGCTGCCGCTGAACGAGGAGCGCCGCACCGAGTTCCGCGTCGCCAGGGCCTTCGCCGGCCGCGCCCTGGACGCCCCCGCGCTCGCCGAGGTCGACATCCGGACGGCCCGCGCGCTGCGCGCCGACATCGCGCGGGCCGTCCGCAACGGCAAGGAGTGCGGAGAGGTCGAGCCCGGCCTGGACCCGTGGCCCGCGGCCGTCCGCCTCGCCGCCGTGACCGACGGCCTCGCGGCGCAGGTCTACCGCGATCCCGGCGGCGTGGACGGCACGCCCGCCGAGCGGCTGGCGGGCACGATCATCGAGGCCGAGCTCGCCGCCGTCTTCACCGGCGAGTGCCGCCAGTACCAGGGGCGGTGACCGGGCCCGGTTCCGGCTAGCGGACGGTCATGGGCGCGAGGCCGAGGGCCGTGAGCGCCTCCGCCCCGCGTGCGGCGTGCTCGCCGCCCGCGAGCACGGCGGTCCGCGCCGACTGGTAGCGGCAGCCCGCGGCGTCGAACGCGTCCGCCGTGGCGAGCAGCCGCTTCGTGTCGCCGTCCAGTAGCGCCTCCGCGCGCTCCACGATGGCTCCGGCCACCGGATTGCCCTCGGTGAGCTCGCGGGCGCCGGCCAGGCGGTCGCGGGCGCCGGGGCCGCCGGCGAGCACGGTGGCCTCCGCGCGCAGCGCGACGTACCAGTGGAGCCAGGTCCAGGTGACCCACCTCCAGACCTCGCCGGGCTCGGGGGCCGTCCGCTCCAGCGCGTCCGCCGCCCGTCCGTCGTGGAGGAGCAGCAGGGCGTCGAAGACCGCGCCGTAGCCGTGGAGCCGGCCCGGTGACGTGCCGAATTCCGCCATGACCGCGTCCCACTCCCGCCGGGCCGCCTGGTCGCCGCGCAGGCCGTGGACCGCGGCGACGGCCGTCACCGCCGGTTCGAGGTCCGGCCGCACGGGGCCGCCGCTCCGCCAGGCGTCCAGGAACCGGACGGCGCCGGTGAGCACGCCGCCGGCCTCGCCCGCGAGCGCGTCCGCGACGAGCTGCCAACTCGTCGCGCGGTGCCCCACCTCGGCCAGCGACGGATGGTCGGCGAGCATCCGCGCCCAGCGCCGCGCGCCGGGCAGGTCGCCCGCGCCGATCGCGGTCTGGGCCGCCTCGCCGAGCGCCTGGACGAGCTCGTGGGTGACGGCGGGGCCGGCCGGCGCGGACGACAGCAGGGTCACCCGGCGGCGGGCCGTGGCCGCGGTGGCGAACGGGTCGCCGACCCAGCTCTGCACGGCGGCGAGCGCGTCGAGCGCGGCGGACTCGGCGGGCGCGGAGCCGGTGCGGTGGGCGAGGTCGGCCGCGCGCTCGGCGCGCGCGAGGGTCTGCGCCACGGCGTCGCCGCGCGGGTCCTGGTCGGCGCCGAACGCGTCGGCGGCCGAGGCCGCCTCGGCCAGCGCGACGGCGGCGCGCGCGGCGGGATCGCCGCCCGCGTGCTCCCGCGCCTCGGCGATCAGCGCGAGCGTCTCCGCCGGGGACGGCGGCCGGACGAACGTGCCCGCGAAGCGGTACACGGTGGTCGCGGCGGTGGCCAGGTCGGCGGCGGAGCGCGCGGCCTCCCCGGCGCGGCGGGCGGCGTCCGCGGCGGCGCGGTGCAGGCGGTACATGTCGTCGCCCTGCATGCGGCACCCGGCGACGGCGGCGGCGTCCCGGAGCATCGCCGCGGCGGCGCCCGGGCCGCCGGCGAGCGCGGCGGCCTGCTCGTACCGCTGCTGCGACTCGCCGACCAGGTTGCGGGTGAAGGCGAGCTCCGCCAGGTGCCGCGCGAGGTCGTGGGCGTCCGCGCGGTGCTCCGGCTCGCCGGCCGCCCAGGCGAGGGCGGCGCGGAGGTCGTCGGCGAGGGCGTCGAAGCGGGGCCGCCGGTCCGCTCCGGCGGCGGCGAGGCCGGCGGCCCCGGCCAGGCACCAGCGCAGGTGCCGGGCGCGGGTGCCGGCCAGCTCGCCGGCCTCGGCGAGCCGCTCGGTCCCGTACTGCCGGATCGTCTCCAGGGCCCGGTACTGGGTCGCTCCCCCGGACGCCCGCACGGCCAGCAGGCTCTGCTCGGCGAGGCGGGCCAGCCCGTCCACGGCGGCGCCCTCCCCCACCCCGGCCACCTCGGCCGCCGCGGCGGCGGTGAACGGCGCGACGAACACCGACACGCGCCGCAGCAGCTCCCGTTCGACCGGCTCCAGCAGGGCGTGGCTCCAGTCGACCGCCGCCCGCACCGAGCGGTGCCGGTCGTCGGCGCGGGAACCGCCGGTGAGCATCCGCAGCGGGTGCGACAGCGCGGCGGTGAGACCGTCCAGCCCGAGCGTGGGGTACCGGGCGGCGGCCAGCTCGATCGCCAGCGCCATGCCGTCCAGCCGCTCGCAGATGGAGCGGATGTGGTCGTGCAGGGGCGGGTCCAGCGGCCAGCCGATCGCCGTCGCGCGCTCCTTGAACAGCGCGACCGCGTCCGCCCCGCCGTCGTCGGACAGCGACAGCGGCGGGACGGGGTAGGCCCGCTCGAACGGCACCATCAGCCGGGCTCGGCTCGTCGCGAGCACCGTCACCCGGGGGCACGCGGCGAGCAGGTTCTCCAGGAACGGCGCCACGCCGTCCCGCACCTGCTCGCAGTTGTCCAGGACGAGCAGGACGTGCCGGTCGGCCAGCGCCGCCGCCACCGAGTCGGCCATGCCGCGGCCGGGTTGCTCGCCGAGGCCGAGCGCGGCGGCGACCGCGTCCGCGACCATGCCCGGGCCGGTGACCGGCACCAGGTCGACGAACCACACCCCGTCGGCGAACGCGCCGGCCGCGTCCGCCGCCACCGCCAGCGCGAGCCGCGTCTTGCCCACCCCGCCGGGGCCGACCGCGGTCACCTGCCGGTGCCGCCCGATCAGCGCGGCCAGTTCGGCGCGCTCGGCCGCCCGCCCGACGAACGTCGTCAACGGGGCCGGCAGGGCGGGCACCGTCTCCGCGGTGCCGGGAGCGCGGCGGCTCGCGGCGGCCTGCGCGGCGAGCGCCCGCCGGTCCGGGACGTCCAGCTTCCGCAGCAGCGAGGAGACGTGGCTCTCGGCGGTGCGGACCGAGATGAACAGCCGCGCCGCGATCTCGGCGTTGCTGAGATGGTCCCCGACCAGCTCCAGTACCTCGGCTTCTCGGGGCGAAATGTCCACTGTCACGGCCACGGCCCCATTGTGGCGCAGCCCCCTCCGTGCGTGATCCGTGCCGGCGGTCCGTAGGCGGCTCCGTAGTCGGCACGGATGTGGCCGGACCGGGCCTGGAGCCAGGCTATGAGCCATGAGCAACGCACCCAGTCAGGGAATCAAGACCGTCCTGCACCCCGTGAGCGACCTGGCCAAGGCCAAGGCCGTCTACGCCGCCCTGCTCGGCACGGCCCCGCAGACCGACTCGTCGTACTACGTCGGGTTCGAGGTCGGCGGCCAGCACATCGGGCTGGTCCCGGACGGCGGGCCGCAGGGCATGACCTCGCCGGTGGCCTACTGGCACGTGCCGGACATCGAGGCGAAGACCGCCGAGCTGACCGCCGCCGGCGCGGCCGTCAAGGAGGCCCCGCACGACGTCGGCGGCGGACGCCTGGTCGCCACCGTCACCGACCCGGACGGCAACGTCCTCGGGCTGATCCAGGACAGCTGACTCCACCTGCCCCAGAAGACGCCGGACCCCTCACCAGAAAGAAGCGTCATGAACTCCTTCGAATCCATCACCCTCGAAGTCGCCGACACCGCCGCCGCGGAGGCCTTCTACTCGGCCTTCGGCCTCTCCGACCACGTGGACGTCCGCGCCTCGGACGAGCCGACCACCGGCTTCCGCGGCTTCGCGCTGTCGCTCGTCGCGTCCCAGCCCGGCAACGTCGACGCGCTCATCGCCGCCGCCACCGGCGCCGGTGCCGCGGTGCTGCAGCCCACCGAGAAGTCCTTCTGGGGCTACGGCGGCTTCGTCCAGGCCCCGGACGGCGCGATCTGGAAGATCGCGTCCTCGAAGAAGAAGGACTCCGCGCCCGCCGCGCCGGAGTTCGAGCAGGTCGCGCTGCTGCTGGGCGTCGCGGACGTCAAGGCGAGCAAGCGGTACTACACCGGCCGCGGCCTGGCCGTCGCCAAGAGCTTCGGCGGCAAGTACGCCGAGTTCGACACCCCGGGGTCGGCCGTCACGCTGGCGCTCTACCCGCGCCGCGCCCTCGCCAAGGACGCCGGCGTGGACCCGGCGGGCACCGGCTCGCACCGGCTCGTCCTGGTCGGCGGCGGCGAGGCCGTCACCGACCCGGACGGGTTCGCGTGGGAGCCCGCGCCCGCCCGGAGCCGGGCCTGAACCGGCCCGGCCGGTCAGCGGCGGAGCGAGACGCGGACGTCGCCGCCGTCCGGCCGGACCGCGTCCAGCATCCCGCTGGGGATGCGGAACACCCGGCCGGGCGCGGTGGGCCACGGCAGCCGCCGCTCGGCGAGGGTGCGGCCGTCCTGGACGACCGCGACGCGCGGGAACGGCACGTACTCGTCCACCCAGGCCAGCAGCCGGCCGCGGGCGGGGCCGCGCCCGCCGGGCCGGTGCGTCGAGGGAGAGATCCAGCGCAGCGGCGCCGCCGCGACGATCCGGACGGCCTCGCCCGGACGGTCCCCTCCCGCCAGGTGGTCGAGGACGCCGCGCGCCGCGTGGGCGCCGTCGAGGGCCGCGATGTCGGCGGTGTCCACGGGGTGCAGCAGGTTGCCGGCGGCGAAGACCCCCGGGCGGCTGGTGCGCAGCGCGCCGTCGACGGCCGGGCCGAGCGTGCCGGGGTCGATGTCGAGGCCGGCGGAGCGGGCGAGTTCGTTGTCGGGGATCCAGTCCCCGGTGAACACGACCGTGTCGCAGGGCACGACGTGCCGCCGGCCGGTGTCGACGTCCTCGATCTGGACGGCCTTGACGCGGTGCTTGCCGATGATCCGGGTGACGCGGGTGCGGGTGCGCAGCGGCACCCGCAGGCCGAGCCGGCCGGCGACGGGAAGGGCCGCGTACGCCTCGCCGCGCGGCCGCTCCGAGGTCATGAGGACGGTGCGGCAGCCCGCCTCGCGCAGGGTCAGCACGGCCGACCAGCTGACCAGCTCGCTGCCGACGACGACCGCGCGCAGCCCCGGGCGGCGGTGCTGCAGATGCACCAGGTTCTGCAGATGGCCGGTGGTGAAGACGCCGTCCGGACGGTCCCCGGGCACGAGCCGCGCCGTCCGGGGCCGCTCCCGGGCGCCCGTCGCCAGCAGCACCGCTCCGGCGCTGACCTCGTACAGGCCGTCCGGCGCGGTGACCTCCAGGGCGCCGCCGGCGGACCAGCCGGTCACCATGGCGCCGGTGCGGATCTCCGCGCCCGCGCGCTCGGCGGCGGCCGCCATCCGGCGGGCGTAGTCGGGCCCGGTCAGGACCCGGTGGAGGTCGCGGACGCCGAACCCGGTGTGGGCGCAGTGCCGCGGGATGCCGCCGGCGTACTGCTCGCGTTCGAGGACGAGCGTCCGGCCGGGAACCGCCCCCGCGAGCTCCCGGGCGGCCCGCAGCCCCGCCGGGCCGCCGCCGACGATGGCCACCGCGGGCGTCAGCCGGGTGCGCGTCGTGCTCATCGTTCGCCTTTCTCGTCGGTGTCCCCGCCGGCCGCGCGCAGCGCCCGCTCCAGCATCCCGGTGACGTTCGCCCCGCAGTAGAAGCCCTGGCAGCGCCCGTTCATGGCGCGGGTGCGGCGGCGGAGCCCGTCCAGGTCGCGCGGCGGGATCGTGCTCGCGAACGCGTCGCGGATCTCGCCGCGGCTGACCCGCTCGCAGAAGCAGGTGATCGTGCCGTACTCCGGATCGTCCGCGATGCGGTCCGCGTCGGCGTACGGGCGCGGGAACGCCTCCCCGATGTTGGGCATGCGCGGCGGGTCCGGCAGGTCGGTGCGCTCCCGCAGCTCCAGGCCCGCCTCGCCGAGGAGTCCCAGCAGGTGCTCGGCGACGGCCATGCTGGAGGTGAGCCCGGTGGAGCGGATGCCGCCCGCGACCGCGTAGCGCCGCCCGGCGTCCACCTCGACCGTGTAGTCGGAGACGTCGCTGGCCGCGCGGAGCCCCGCGTAGGACGCGGTGACCTCCTCCCGCAGCAGCCTCGGCATGATCCGCTCCCCGCGCTCCAGCAGGAACGCGTAACCGTCCTCGGTGGTCGAGGTGTCGGCGCGGTCGGTCATGTCCTCGGCGGTCGGGCCGAGCATCACGTTGCCGTAGATCGTCGGGCTGATCAGCACGCCCTTGCCGAGCTTGGACGGCACCGGCAGCACGATGCGGTCCACCAGCGGCCGGGCCTGCTTGTCGTAGACGAGCAGCTGGCCGCGGCGCGGGTGCAGGTGGAACCGGTCGTGGCCGAACCGGGCGTCCAGCACGTCGCCGCCGAGCCCGGCGGCGTTGACGACCCACCGGGCCCGGACGTCGCCGCCGCCGGTGTGCAGCACGGTCTCGTCCGGCCCCGGGGTGACGGACTCGACGCGGTGCGACCGCAGCAGCCGCGCGCCGCGCCGGACCGCGTCGGTGGCCAGCGCGAGCGTGGTCGTCCAGGTGCAGATGATGGACTCGCCGGGGACGGTCAGCCCGCCGAGGGCGCCGGGGCCGAGCGCCGGGACCTGCCGGTACACCTCGTCCGGGCCGACGATCCCGCTGTCGGCGTAGCCGTTGCGCTCCGCCTTCTCCTTCAGGCCCGGCAGCGCGGCGAGCTGCTCGTCGTCCCAGGCGACGAGCAGCGCCCCGGTCGGCTCGTAGGGGATGCCGGTGCGCTCGGCGTAGTCCTTGAGCAGCCGGTAGCCCCGGGCAACGAGGCGCGCCTCCAGGGTGCCGGGCGAGGCGTCGAAGCCGGTGTGCAGGATCGCCGTGTTCGCCTTGCTGGTGCCGTCGCCGACGTCGTCGCGCGCCTCCAGCAGGACGACGTCCAGCCGGTGCCCGGCCAGGGCTCGGGCGATGGCCGAGCCGACGACGCCCGCCCCGATCACCGCGACGTCGGCGACGCGCCCGGATTCCGGCGCGGTCTGCGGTGTGCTCACTCCTTCTCCTTCTCCTTCTTCGCGATCGCGGAGCTCTCGACGGCCGCCCGCCACCGGGCCCGGAAGGCGGCGGCCTCGGCGGCCCCGATCCGGGGGGTGTAGGCGGTGTCCGGCGACCAGTCGACGACGGCGTCCGCGAGGGGCAGCGCCGGGTCGAGGGCGCTGCGCGCGAACGCGACGGCTCCGAGCGCCGTGGCGTGCTCGGACGGGTACACGTCGACCTGGGTCTGCAGCAGGTCGGCGACGGCCTGCATCAGGACCCGGCTGCGGGTGAGGCCGCCGTCGACGCGCAGCCGCGGCAGGGCGGCGCCGGTGTCGCGGGCGGTGCAGTCCGCGAGCTCGGCGACCTGGGCGGCGATGCCGTCCAGCACCGCCTTGACCAGGTGCCCGGCCGTGGTGGACAGCGTCATGCCGGTGAACGAGGCGGTCGCGTCCGGTGCCCACCACGGTGCCGACAGGCCGGCCAGCGCCGGCACGCACAGCACCCCGTCGGCGTCCGGCGCGGCGACCGAGTCGAGTTCCGGCGCGCCGCCGACCAGGCCGAGGTCGCGCAGCCAGCGCACCGCCGAGGCCGCGGTGGGGACCTGCCCGTCCAGGCAGTAGGACGTCCGGCCCCGCGCCCGCCACGCCACCGACGCGGCCAGCCCCGACCCGGACCGGACGGGCGCGGTGCCCATGTTGGCCAGCAGGAAGGCCCCGGTGCCGAACGTGCACTTGGCCTCGCCCGGTTCCAGGCAGCGCTGGGCCAGCAGGGCGGCCTGCTGGTCGACGACCAGGCCGCCCACCGGGGCCCGGCCGCCGAACGCCGTCGTCTCGCCGACGATCTCGTCGCAGGCGGCGATGCGCGGCAGCCGCTCGCCGGCGAGCCCGAACACCTCCAGCAGCTCGGGGCTCCACGCGGCCGTGTCGAGGTCGGTGAGCAGCGAGCGGGACGCGGTCGCCGCGTCGGTGACGAACTCGCCGGTGAGCCGGTGCAGCAGCCAGGTGTCGGACGTCGTGACGACGCCGTCGCCGGTGAGCCGGTCCCGGATCCAGCGCATCTTCGGCGCGGAGAAGTACGGGTCGAGCACCAGGCCGGTGCGGTCGGCCACCAGGCCGGCCCACTGCGCGCGCTCGGCGCAGATCCCGGCGGACCTGCGGTCCTGCCAGACGATCGCGGGTGTCAGCGGCTCACCGGTGGCGGGGTCCCAGGCCAGGACGGTCTCGCCCTGGTTGGCCAGGGTCACGCCGTCGATCCGCGCCCCCGCCTCGGCGACGGCGCGCCGCCCGGACTCCAGCACCGAGTCCAGCAGCTCCCCCGGGTCCTGCTCGACCCCGCCGCCGGACAGGTAGCGGGGGTGCACCGGCAGTTCCACCACGCTCAGGACGCGGTCGGAGCCGTCCACGACCATGGCCTTCGTGCCCGAGGTGCCCTGGTCGACGGCCAGCACGGTGGTCATGGGCGGCCCCCGGCGGACTCGGCCGGACGCCCGGGCTCGTCGTCGTCCAGGACCTTGTCGATGTCGTGCATGTCGGGCATGGTGAGCCCCTTGGTGCCGTGCCGGATGAGCAGGTAGGCCAAGTACACCGCGCCGATGGCCGACATGACCGCGACGTAGCGCCAAGGCTCGGCGAAGGACGCGTCACGGAAGATCATCAGCTCGTAGACCAGCCAGCAGACGGCCACCACGAGCACCGGGACCTCCCAGCGGCCGAGCTGGAAGCCCTTGGACGGCGGCAGGTTGCGCCGCTTGGCCAGGTACAGCGCCACCGTCGCCGCGTAGATGATCGCGGGCAGCAGGGTCGCCGCGGAGAACAGCGAGAACAGCGCCTGGGTGGACCGGGCGAACAGCGCGAGCAGGATCTGCGCGACCGCGAACATCAGCACGGCGGCGTTCAGCGGGGTGCCGGTCGAGGGGTTGATGCGGCGCAGCATCTGCCAGCCGGGGAAGCGCTTGTCGCGCGCCATCGCCCACACCAGCCGGGCCCCGCTCAGCAGGATGACCAGGCCGCAGGAGAAGATCGAGATGACGACGAGCACCAGCAGGCCCTTGCCCACGTAGGAGCCGAGCACGCGGGTGATGACGTCCGCGACCGGGGTGTCGGACTTCGCCAGCGCGGACGGGTTCTCCGCCAGCGCGGTCACCGCCACCAGGAACAGCATGCCGAGGATGCCCAGGCCGAGCACGGCCTGCGCCATCGCCTTCGGCACCACGCGCGCGGGGTTCTTGGTCTCCTCGGCGAGGTTCGCGGCCGACTCGAAGCCGACGATCGTGAACGCGCCGAGCAGGAAGCCGAGCGCCCACGGGCCCACCGAGGTCGCCCCGCCGAGGGAGTAGTAGCCCTCGCTCGGGACGTCGCCCTTGCTGAACAGGGTGCCGAAGTCGAGGTCGCCGGTGAAGGCGCCGACGGCGAACAGCAGCACGGTCAGCGAGACCATGCCGATCAGCTGGATGGTGACCGCGACGGTGTTGACCCGCTGCGTGGCGCGGGTGGACAGCGCCACCAGGATCGCCTGGAGGAGCACCACCACGGCGGTGATGACCCAGGCGTTCTGGCTGGTGCCCTCGTACTGGAACAGCACCGGCAGGATCGTCGCGGCGATGGTGTAGTCGACCGCGCACACCACGACCGCGAGGAAGGTGAACGAGATCCAGCCCATGATCCAGCCCAGCACCGGGTTGGCCAGGCGGGACGTCCACTGGTAGGCGTAGCCGCTGACCGGGATCCGGGCCGCGAGCGAGCCGAAGACGAGGGCCACGCACAGCTGGCCGACCACGACGACCGGCCACGTCCAGATGCCCATCGGGCCGGAGCTCTGCAGCACCGAGCCGTAGGCGGTGAAGATCCCGGTCGCGATCGACACGAAGCCGAACGCCACCGCGAAGGAGGCGTACCAGCCCAGCTCGCGCTTGACCTCCTGCGCGTAGCCGAACTCCGAGAGGCCGTCACCGGACCCGCTCCCGGCCGGGGATCCCGGCGCCGCCGCGGGCGGCGGCATGGAAGAATCGGCCATTGATCGTCTCCTTGCACGTGTCATGAGGGTTGGGCGATCGGGCCGGGTGACGTGGCAGCGTCGCCCGGCCACCGTGAACTCACCCGGCGGCCACGATGAGGCCGCCGGACTCCTCCAGGGCCTCGCGCAGCGCCGGTGGCGGCGTCGTGTCGGTGATCACTTCGTCGAACGCGTCCAGCCCGCACACGCGGTGCGCGGCGACGCGGCCGAGCTTGCGGGAGTCCGCGAGCACGTACGAGCGGACGGTGTTCGCGATCATCACGCGGCGGGTCGCGACCTCGTCCAGGTGGTAGTCGGTCAGCCCGGCCGCGGCGTCCACCCCGCCGGAGCCGAGGAAGGCGACGTCGGCGTTCAGGTCGGCGAAGAACCGCGCGGTGCCGGCGCCGGAGCAGGCGAGGTCGCCGGGCCGCAGCCGGCCGCCCGCCACCAGCACCTCGACCCGCGGCCTGCCGGCCAGCTCGGCGGCCGCCAGCAGCGAGCACGTCGCGACCACGCCGTGGTGGTCGGGCGGCAGCGCGCGGGCCACCTCCAGCGCGGTGGTGCCCACGTCGATGATGACGGTCTGCCCCGGCCGCACGAGCGCCGCGGCGGCGCGGCCGATGGCCGCCTTGGCCTCCCGGTCGGCGCCGGCGCGCTCGGCGAACGGCGCCTCCTCCCCCGACGACCCGGCGGCCACGGTGGTCGCGCCGCCGTGCACCCGTACCAGCTCCCCGCGGCGCTCCAGCACCATCAGGTCGCGGCGGACCGTCTCGGCCGACACCCCGAGCAGGACGGCGAGCTCCTCGGTCCGCACCACGGACCGGTCCCGGAGCGCCTCGCCGATCCGGCGGTGCCGCTCAGGCGCGAGCACGGCCGCTGCCCGACTTTGTGGAAGATTGACCGAACATATGGAGAATTCTGCATAAGTTTGGATTTTTGTCAAGACATCCCAGGTCAGCGCCGCAGTACGACGCGTCCGGGGCGGCGCTCCGGCTAGCGGGGCGCGGCAGCACCGGAGGGTCCGGCCGCGGCCCAGGCCGCCTCGACCAACTGGAAGACCTCGTCGACCGCGGCCTGCGGATCGGCCGCCTCGCGGGCCACGGAGAAGGCGGCGACCACGAACCGGGCGATCGCCCGGCAGGCCGTCGCGGACCGCGCCGGGCCGGCGTCGGCGGCGATGGCCGCCGCCAGCGACTCCGCATGGCGCAGCCGCATCGACTGCTCGTACTCCCGCAGCGCCGGGGACTCGTCGATCATGCGCCAGACCGGGGCCGCCCCCTCCCCCGTGCAGTGCCGCACCAGGGCATGGATCTCGCGGCGCAGCGCGGGGATGAGCGGCTCGTGCGGCTCCCGGCCGGCGACCGCCCCCACGAGGCGCTGCTCGAAGTCGGCGTCCTGCTCGAACACCAGGGCCTCTTTGGAGGCGAAGTGGGCGAAGACCGTGGTGACGGCCACGTCCGCCTCGGCGGCCACGTCCCGGATGCCCACCGCGTCGTACCCGCGCTCGGCGAAGAGCCGCAGCGCGGTGTCGGCGATCTTCTGGCGGGTGGCGGCCTTCTTGCGCTCGCGGCGGCCGGGGGGCGCGGTCATAGCTTGACACTATCAGGTACGAAACAAAAACGGTTTTGAAAAGCTAACCGTTAGCGCTATGTTCGCCGCATGAAGAAGGTGAGCTACGCCGAGTTCGGCGGTCCGGATGTGCTGCGACTCATCGACGCGGAAGCCCCCCACGCGGGCCCCGGGCGGATACGCGTCGCCGTGCGAGCGGCGGGGGTGAACCCCGTCGACTGGAGGATCCGCGAAGGCCAGTTCCAGCAGGCCCGTCCGATCGCGCTGCCCGCCGGGGTCGGGCTGGACGCCGCCGGAGTGGTGGACGAGGTCGGCGAGGGCGTCGAAGGGGTCGAGCCCGGCGACCGCGTGTTCGGCGAGGGGTCGAGCACCTACGCCGAGTTCGCCGTGCTGTCGGACTGGGCCCGCATGCCCGCGGGCCTGGACTTCGACGAGGCGGCCGGGTACCCCTCCGTGGTGGAGACCGCGCTGCGCGTCCTCCGCGAGGTCGGCGTGCGGCCCGGGCAGACGCTGCTGGTCAGCGGCGCGTCCGGCGGCGTCGGCTCGGCGGTGCTGCAGATCGCCCGCGACCGCGGCATCGCGGTGGTCGGCACGGCCGGGGCCGACAATCTGGACTACCTGCGGAGCCTGGGCGCCGCCGCAACGGCGTACGGCGCGGGCTGGGCGGAGCGGGTGCGGCGGCTCGGCCGCGTCGACGCGGCGCTCGACCTCGCCGGGTCCGGTGTGATCCGCGAACTCGTCGAGCTGACCGGCGATCCGGCGAAGGTGGTCTCCATCGCCGATCTCGACGCGCCCGCGTTCGGCGCCCGGTTCTCCGGCGCGGCCGGGAGCATGCGGGACGCGCTGGCCGAGGCCGTCGACCTCATCTCGCGGAGAAGGCTCCACATCCCGGTCGCGCGGTCGTACACGCTGGCCGAGGCCGCCGCCGCGCACGTCGACAGCCGGGCCGGCCACACGCGCGGGCGGCGCGTCATCGTCGTCTGAAAGCGGGGCGGGCGCCGCGACCTCGGTCGCGGCGCCCGTCCCGGTGTCCCCTCCGGCTCAGGCCAGCACGCAGTGGGTGCCGCTGAAGATGGTCGGCATGCACTTGTTGCAGTGGATGCACAGGGAGCGGGTGGCCGGCTCGGCCTGCATGCGGTTGAGCAGGTCGGGCTCGCGCAGCAGGGCGCGGGCCATCGCGACGAACTGGAAGCCCTCGGCCATCGCCAGGTCCATGGTCTCGCGCCGGGTGACGCCGCCCAGCAGGACCAGCGGCATCTTCAGCGCGGCGCGGAACTGGCGGGCGCTCTCCAGCAGGTACGCCTCCTCGTAGGGGTAGCTGCGGATGAACTTCCCGCCCACCAGCTGGACGCCCAGCCTCACCGGCTGGGGCATGGCGGCGGCGAACTCCCGCACCGGCGCGTCGCCCCGGAACAGGTACATCGGGTTGAGCAGGGAGCTGCCGGCGGTCAGCTCCAGGGCGTCCAGGCCGCCGTCCTGCTCCAGCCACTGCGCCACCTGGAGGCTCTCGTCCAGCCAGAAGCCGCCGGGGACGCCGTCGTCCATGTTCAGCTTGGCCAGGACCGCGATGCGGTCCCCCACCGCGTCGCGGACGGCGCGGGCGATGCCGCGCACGACCTTGGCGCGGTTGGCCAGCGAGCCGCCGTACTCGTCGGTGCGCTTGTTGATCTTCGGGCTGAGGAACGAGCTGGCCAGGTAGTTGTGGCCGAAGTGGATCTCCACGGCGTCGAACCCGGCCTCGATCGCCAGCAGCGCCGCACCGGCGTGCGCCTTGGTGACCCGCTCGATGTCGTCCCGGGTCGCCGCGCGGGTCATCCGCAGCGACTGCGGGTTGAAGGCGCGGGACGGGCCGAGCGAGGGCAGCCCGTTGGACTTGCCGTTGGCGACCGGGCCCGCGTGCCCGATCTGCGCCGAGACCGCGGCGCCCTCGGCGTGCACGGCGTCGGTGAGGCGGCGCAGCCCGGGCAGCGCCTCGCGCCGCATCCAGATCTGGTCGCGCTCGGTACGGCCCTCGGGCGCCACGGCGCAGTAGGCGACCGTGGACATGCCGACGCCGCCGGCGGCGTGGCGGCGGTGGAACTCGATCAGCTCGTCGCCGGCCAGCGCGTCCTTGGTCACGCCCTCGAAGGTGGCGGCCTTGATGACGCGGTTGCGCAGTTCGAGGGGGCCGAGCTTGGCGGGTGCGAAGACGTCCGGAGTGGTCATGTGCTCTCCAAGGGGAAGCGGGTCGTGGCCGCGGGGTGGGAGCCGGGGGCGCGTCCGCTGCCGCGGTTTCAATCACCAGTCAATCACTGATTGAAGAGTGCTTGCGCAAGGTGTGGTGGAATGGCCGGATGCCCGACGAGAGCGCGTCGACCCGGGAACGCCTGCTGTCCGCGGCCGAGCGGCTCTTCGCCGGCAAGGACCCCGACCAGGTCTCCCTCCGCCTGATCAACGCCGAGGCGGGCCTGAACCCCGCAGCGGTGCACTACCACTTCGGCTCGCGGGAGGGGCTCGTCACGGCCCTGCTGGAGCGCGAGCTGATCCCGCTCTGGGCCGACCGCCTGGCACCGGTCGTCGAGGCCTCGGAGCGGCCCGACGCGGGGCCGCTCCCGATCGCCGGCCTCGTCGCGGCGATCGTCGAGCCGTTCGAGGAGCTGATCCGCACCGAGAAGGGCCGGATGCTGTGCCGCCTGCTGGCCCGCACCGCCCTCCCCGACGGGCGACTGCCGGTGTCCTCCCCCTGGTTCAGCCCGGCCCCCTTCGAGGTCATGCTCTCCCGCGCCATGCCCGAACTGCCCGTCCGCGAGATCTCCGAGCGCTGGCGCCTTGCCTTCACCCTGCTGCTGGAGATCTACGGCCGCGCCGCCGCCGACGGCCGGTCCCCCGTCCGCCCGGAGGCCCTCGTCTCCTTCCTCACCGCAGGGCTGACCGCCCCCGCCCGCGGCTGACCGCGAGGGCTGCCGCGAGATCCGGAGGCGGTCTCCCCTCCGGCGGCCCGTTCTTCTCTACGATGCACGGAATCGCCCTTCCTGGGGAGGCCCGCATGGATTCCGCGTCTCCGGTGGCGGCCGCTCGCTGGGCCCGCGTGGTCGCGGTCGGGGTGAGCTGCGGTTTCGCCTTCGGCGGCTACGTCGGGATCATCAACGCCGAGCACGATGGCAAGCCGGTGGCGGCCGCCCTGCTCACCGCGCTGGTGCTCCTGCACCTGCGCAACTGCATCCGCTGGTCGGACGACGACCGGGCGCGGGGCCGGCAGTCGATGCTGGGAGTCCAGGCGGTCCTCACCGCCGCGGGCATGGTCTGGTACGCCTCCACCTGGTACGGCAACTCCGGGTTCCTGGCGGCGGCGTTCCTGCTGCTCGTCCGCCGGCGGTGGGCGGCGTGGGGCGGCTTCGCGCTGGTGATCGCCGCGCAGTTCGCCGCCGCGCTGCCGGTGCGGCCGACGGTCGCCGAGGCGGCCTACCTCGCGGTCGGGCACGCGGCCTTCGTCGGCATCGCGCTGTACGGGGTCGCCCGGCTCGCCGACCTGATCACCGACATGCGGCGGACCAGGGACGCGCTCGCGCTGGCCCAGGTCTCGCGCGAGCGGCTGGTCTTCGCGCGGCAGCTCAACGAACGCGTGGGCGTGAGCCTCGAACGGGTCGTCCGGGACGGGGACGCGGCGGACCCGCCGGCGGTGAGGCGGCGGCTCGACGTGGCGCGGGCGGCGCTGAACGAGACGCGGTCGGTGGCGCACGGGTACGGGCGCGAGCACCTCGCCGGCCCACCCGTCGCGGACGACCTGACGGCCACCGCGGCGGCGGTCCTCGGCGCGGCGACCATCTGCCTCATGATCGTGCCCACCGAGCTGCGGCAGTTCCTCCGCGTCGACCTGAGCGCCCTCGAAACGGCGGTGTTCTGCACGGCGCTCGCCGCGTTCGTCCTGCTGTTCCTGCGCGCCTGCGCCCCCACGCGCCGTCCGCCGTGGACGCTGGTCGTCTTCGTCCCCGCCCTGGGCCCGCTGCTCCTGTTCGACCTGTCGGTGTGGCACGTGGTCCTCTTCCTGCCGGGCCTCGTGCTGGTCGTGGTGCGCGGGTGGGCGCGCTGGGTCGTGGCGGTCCCGCTGATCTGCCTGGACCCGCTGCTGGTGATCTGGGACGCGCAGCTCGGCGACCCGACGCCGCTGGGCATGGCCTACGAGATCGTGTGGTCCGGCGAGCGGGCGCTGCTGGTGTGCGGGCTGGTCCGGATGGGCGAGCTGGCCCTGCGGGTCAAGGAGGCGCGGGCGGAACTGGCCCGGGCGGCGGTGGCCCGCGAGCGGCTCCGGTTCGCGACCGACCTGCACGATCTGCTCGGACTCGGGCTGTCGGTGGTCGTCCTCAAGAGCGAGCTGGCACTGCGGCTGCTGGACAGGGATCCCGACCGGGCCCGCGCCGAGCTGTCGGAGGGCCTGGCGGCGGCCCGCCGGGCCCTGGCGGACATGGAGGACGTCGTGGCCGGGCGCGGTGAGATCGCGCTCGTGGCGGAGGCCGAGTCGACGCGCGCGGCGCTCACGGCCGCGGGGATCGAGGTGTCCGGGACGCTCCAGCCGGTGCCGCTGCCGGCGGAGACCGACGCGCTCCTCGCCACCGTCCTGCGCGAAGGGGTCACCAACGTGCTGCGGCACAGCGACGCCGACCGGTGCGAGCTGACCGTCGAGCCGGTCGCGGAGCACGTCCGGTTGCGCCTGGTCAACGACGGTGTCGCCGACCGCGTCGGCGCGCCGGGCGTGGGGCTGCGGAACCTGGCGCGCAGGGTGCGGGAGCTGGGCGGGACGCTGACCGCCGGCGGGGACGGGGACGGCTTCCGGCTCGTGGTGGAGGTGCCGCTACAGCCAGCCCTGATCGGTCGCGATGCGGATCGCGTCGATGCGGTTCCTGGCGTCGAGCTTCAGGACGGCCGACGACAGGTAGTTGCGGACGGTGCCCCGGCTCAGTGAGAGCGACCGGGCGATGTCGCCGGCCTCCGCACCGGTCGCCGACAGCCGGAGCACGTCGGCCTCCCGCGCGGTGAGCGGGCTGTCCGACCGTTCGAGCTCGGCGAGGGCCAGCTGGGGATCGACGACCCGCTCCCCCGCGACGGCCTTGCGGATCGCGTCGATGAGGTCGTCGGCCGGGGCGTGCTTGAGCAGGAACGCCGAGATCCCCGCGGCCAGCCCCCGGCGCAGGTATCCCGGTTTGCCCAGGCCCGTCAGGACGACCGTCCGGCAGGCCGGGAGCTTCACGCGGAGTTCGGCGGCGGCGTCCAGGCCGTCCATGCCGGGCAGGTCGATGTCGAGCACGGCCACGTCGGGGCGGGTCCGGACGGCCGTGTCGACGATCTCGTCGCCGCGCTCGACCATGGCCACCACCTCGATGTCGTCCTCGAGCCCGAGGACGGTCGTCAGCGTCTCCCGCAGGATCCGGACGTCCTCGGCGACCATCACACGGATCATGTGAATCCTTCACATCGAACTGCTGAACCCGGCCACTACCGGCGAATTCTCCGGATTGCGAGTCTAATCACGCCGACACCGGCGGACTCAGAACCGGAGGAAACCATGCGAAAGCTCATCGCCTCGACGTACGCCACTCTCGACGGATTCATCGACAATCCGCACGAATGGTCGCTGCAGTACTCCGAGGAGAAGGCCCAGGCCTACGCCTTCACCATGGCCGAGAACGCCGACGCGCTCCTGCTCGGCCGCGTCACCTACGAGGGAATGGCGCAGGCGTGGCCGAACATGGGCGGCAACCCCTACGCCGACCACGTCAACTCCATCGACAAGTACGTCGTCGCCTCCCAGCCGGTGGACACCTCCGCCTGGAACCCCACCACGGTCATCGACGGCGGCAACCTCACCGGCGCGGTGACCGAACTCAAGAAGCGGGAGGGCGGCGACATCCTCGTCTGGGGCAACGGCCGCCTGACCGACGCCCTCGCCGCCGCCGGGCTGCTGGACGAGTACAAGATCTGGCTCTACCCGGTCATCAAGGGCTCCGGCGAGCCGCTGTTCCGCCCGGAGAGCGCCGGAACGGTCGAGCTGGCCGACTCCCTCACCTTCCCGAGCGGGGTCGCCGTCCTCACCTACCGCCCCCTCACGCCCTGACGGGCCGGAAGGCGTGCGGCCGGCGGCCGCACGCCTTCCGGTGCCGGTGCCCACCTCACTCCAGGTGCGCACCGCTCCGGTGACGAGGCGGCGGCTCGCTCAGATGACGCCGGCTTCGGCCAGCCAGCGCCACAGCTCGTCCTGGGGGACGATCGTGACGCCGAGCTTCTCGGCCTTGCCGGTCTTGGCGGCGCCGACGTTGTCGCCGGCAAGCAGGTAGTCGGTGCCGGCCGAGACCGACGAGACGGCCTTCGCCGCCGCCTGCTCGACCAGGCGGGTGACGTCCGGCCTGCTGATCTTCGCGCCCGAGCGCGGGTCGGTGAACGCGCCGGTGATCACGACGGCCCTGCCCTTGAGCGGCGAGTCGCCCGCGGCCGCCGCGTCGACCGGCCGGTCCTCGGGCAGCACGTCGAGGTTCACGCCGCGCTCGCGCAGCGCCGCGATCTCCGCCAGCACCTCGGGGCGGGCGAAGAAGGCGACGACGCTCTCGGCGACCGCCGGGCCGATGTCGCGGATCGCCACCAGATCCTCCACGGTGGCCGCCGCGACGTCCTCGATGCGCTCGTAGCCGGCCAGGCACAGCCGCTTGGCCGTGCCCTCGGACGCCATCGGGATCGCCAGCCCGATCAGCGCCCGGCGCAGCCCGACGTCCTTGGACGCCGCGATCGAGTCGACCATGTTCCGCGCGCTGACCTCGCCCATCCGCTCGTAGTCGAGCAGCTGCCCGGCCGTCAGGTCGTAGAAGTCGCTGCGGCGTGTGAGCACGCCCTCCTCGGCGAGCTTCTCGATCCAGGTGTCGCCGACGCCCTCCATGTCGGCCGCCTGGCGCGAGGCCCAGTGCATCAGCCGCCGCATCGCCTGGGCCGGGCACTGCAGGTTCACGCACCAGCGCTCCTCCCCGGCGCCGCGGACCTCCAGTTCGGAGCCGCACGACGGGCAGTGCGCCGGCGGGACGATCTCGACCTCGCTCCCGTCGCGCCGCTCCGGCAGCGAGCGGCCCGCGAACGGGATCACGTCGCCGCGCCGCACGACCGCGACCGTGTCGCCGATGCGCAGGTCGCGCTCGCGGATCAGGCGCGGGTTGTGCAGGGTGACGTTCTCCACCGTGACGCCGCCGACGAACACCGGCGCGACCTTCGCGCGCGGCGGGACGCGGCCGATCTTGCCGACCGGCCACTCGACCGACAGCAGCGTCGTGAGCTTCTCTTCCGGCGGGTACTTGAACGCGATCGCGCCGCGCGGCTCGGCGCTGTTGAAGCCCGCCGCGTCGAACGCCGACGGCTCGTGCAGCCGCACGACCGCGCCGTCGATGTCGTAGTCCAGCCCGTCGCGGCGGCCGCCGATCGCGTGGATCGCCTCCATCACCGCGGCGGCGTCCGCGCACACGTACTGGGCGACCGGCTCGAAGCCCGCCGGGAGGCCGATCGCGGCGCCGTCGCGGTCGGCTCCGAACGCGTAGAAGCGCAGCACCCGCTTCGCCTGGACCGCCGCCTCGGGGTCTTTCAGCACCAGCGTCCCGGCGGCGCCGGACCGGGGGTTGGTCAGCGTCTTGTCCGGGTGGGCCTCGTTGTAGGCGGCCCATACCGACCGCAGCATGACGGCCTCGCCGCGGACCTCGACGCGCCCCGGCTCCTCGATCTCCGGCGGCAGGCCCGGGATCACGTGCCGCACCTTCGCGGTCACCAGCTCGCCGACCGCGCCGGTGCCGCGCGTGGCGACGTAGTCGAGCCTCCCGCCGGTGTAGACGACGCTGAGCGAGAGCCCGTCGAGCTTCTCCGACACCCGGAACACCTGGCCGCCGAAGCGCTCGCAGAATGCGCGGATCTGCTCCTCGCCGGTCGCCTTCGCCAGCGAGAGCATCGGACGCGCGTGCCGCACGGTCGGCCCGGCGAGCTCCGCGGGCGCGTTGACCCTGCCGAGCGGGCTGTCGGCCGGCTCCAGCTCGGGATGCTCGGCGACGAGCGCCGCCAGCTCGTCCTTCAACGCGTCGTAGTCGGCGTCCGGCAACGGGCTGTCACCGGCGCCGTAGTACAGGTCGTTCAGCCGCTTGACCTCGGCGGCCAGCTCAGCGATGCGCTCCTCGACGTCCACACCCCGATTAAACGCGAAGCCACCGACACTCTTCACCGGCCGGCCGGGGGTGACTCCGGCCCGCCGCAGAGCGCACGAAAGGATGCAGGTCATGACCTCTCTCAGCCTGCAAGGAAAGTCGGCCATCGTCACCGGAGGCGCCAGCGGCATCGGCGGCGCCATCACGAAGCTCTTCGTCGCACGCGGCGCGCGGGTCGTCGCCGTCGACCTCCAGCAGGAGGCCGGGGAGGCGCTCGCCCGCGAGCTGGGCGACGCCGTCGTCTTCCTGCGCGGCGACGTCTCCGACCGCGCCGTCGCCGACCGCGCCGTCGCGACGGCCGCCGAGCGCTTCGGGAAGCTCGACACGCTGGTGAACAATGCCAGCGCGTCGCGCCAGAAGCCGTTCGAGGAGCAGACGGACGACGACTGGGACCTCGCGATGGACACCGGCCTCTACGCCACCCGCAACTTCATGCTCGCGGCCCTGCCGGAGCTGCGGAGGACCGGCAACGCCTCCGTGATCAACTTCGGCTCCGGCGCCGGGCTCGACGGCCAGCGCAACCAGGCCTCCTACGCGGCGGCGAAGGAGGCCATCCGCGGCCTGAGCCGGGTGGTGGCCAACGAATGGGCACCGCTCAACATCCGCGTCAACGTGGTCTGCCCGATGGCGCTGACGGCCGGCGTGGCGGCGTGGGCCGAGGCGCGCCCCGAACAGTACGCGCAGTCCGCCGCCAAGGTGCCCCTGGGCCGCTTCGGCGATCCCGACCGCGATGTCGCGCCCATCATCGCCTTCCTCGCCAGTGACGACGCCCAGTACATGACCGGCCAGACCGTCATGGCCGACGGCGGCGCGATCAAGCTGCGCTGACGCCGCGGCGAGGCGCCGCCGGGGACGCGCGCGCCGGGGGTGCCGCCCGCCCCGGCACCCTATGATTCCGGGGTGACCGCCTACCGTGATCCCGACGTGTTCGGAGACCTGGACGCCTCCGCCCTCCCGCCGCGCCAGCAGCGGATACTGGCCATGATCCGCGACTGGGCGGTCCGGTACGGGTACGCGCCGAGCACGCGCCAGATCGGGGACGCCGTGGGCCTGCGGTCGACCTCGTCGGTGTCGCGCCACCTGGCGAGCCTGGAGGACAAGGGGTTCCTGCGGCGCGGCACGGCGGTGTCGCGCCCGATCGACGTGCGCGTGTTCCTCGGGGAGCGTCCGGCGGGAGGGTCCTCGGACGGCCCGGTGGCCGTCCCGCTGGTGGGGCACATCGCCGCCGGCACGCCCATCTCCGCCGAGGAGCACGCCGACGGCGCACTGCTGCTGCCCCGCGAGATCACCGGGCGCGGCACCGTCTTCGGCCTGCGCGTCCGCGGTGACTCGATGATCGACGCCGCGATCCGCGACGGCGACATCGTCGTGGTCCGGCAGCAGCAGGAGGCCCACTCCGGGCAGATCGTCGCGGCCATGATCGACGGCGAGGCCACCGTGAAGGTGTACCGCCGCCGGAACGGCCACGTCCTCCTCGAACCGCGCAATCCCGCCTACGATGTCATCGACGGCGACGAGGCGGCCGTGCTCGGCATCGTCGTCTCGGTGGTCCGCAGCCTCTGACGCGGCGGACGTCAGGAGGCCGGGAATTGCGTGCGGTGAGCAGGCACCACTCCGTGCTGCTGCACCACATCGTGGACACGCGCCGGTTCGGCGACGCGACCGTGGTCAAGTACCGGGTCTCCCGGATACACGTCCGTCGGCCCTCGGAGGGAAGCGCCGTCAGCGACGTGCGCTGCCGGGCGTGCGACAGGGTGGTTCGACTGCGCGTCCATTCCGTTCAGCGCACCAAGAGGGCACGGCGCCGCTGGCTGGGCCTGATCGCGCTGGCCCTGCTGGCCATCGCGGCGGGGACCTGGGAGATCGTCCGTCTGGAGTCGGGCCATTACGGGGACCCGCTGGTCCTGTCCATCGGGGCCCGATCGTATGGATCCTCGGTCTCGCCGCCGCGGTCATCCTGGCTTTCCGCTGGCACCAGGAGGACGGTGTCCGCATCGTCGCGCAGCCGGAACCGGGCGCCGGGCACGAGTTGATACTCGGCGTCCGCTGACCCGGCCGCCGGGGTTCACCAGCCCGGTGGCAGCGAGGTGAAGTCGGGGTCGCGGCCCTCGGCGAACGCGGCCAGGGCCTCGGCGTTCGCCGGACCGCCCATGAGCCGCGCGAACCCGTCGTTCTCCCGCTCCCGCGCCCGCTGGATCTCCTCGCGGAGCGGCGCGGTCATATCGCGTTTGACCTCCCGCAGGCTGGAGACCGGGCGGCCCGCCAGCGTGACCGCGACCCGCCGCGCCTCCGCCATCAGGCCGGCGGGCGCGCAGACCCGCCAGACCAGTCCCATCTCCTTGGCCTCGGCCGCCGAGATCCATTCCGCGGACAGCAGGATCCAGGCGGCGTTCTGGCGCCCGACCAGGCGGGGCAGCAGGTAGCTCGACGCGGCCTCCGGCGCGACGCCCAGGCTGGTGAACGGGGTCTTCAGCCGCGCGTCCTCGGACATCAGTACCAGGTCCGCGAACCCGATGACCGTCAGCCCGATGCCGAGGCCCAGGCCGTTGATCGCCAGCACCAGCGGCTTGTCGAACTCGGCCAGCGCGTCGATGAGGCCGATGAAGCCGTGCTTCCCGGGCGTGAAGTCCGGGTCGGTGACGCGCTGGGCCATCTCGACCAGGTCGGTGCCGGAGCTGAACGCGCGGCCGCCGCCGGTCAGCAGCACCACGGCCACCGCCGGGTCCTCGGCCGCGGCGTGGAGCGCTTCGGTGAGCGCGTCGTAGAGGGCCTCGTTGAACGCGTTGAGCGCGGCGGGCCGGTTCAGCGTGATCGTCCGGACGCGGTCGGCGTCCTCGACGAGCAGGATCTCGGTCTCCTCGGTCACCGCCGGGCCTCCGTTCCGAGGACCAGGTCCGCGCAGCGCTCGCCGATCATGATCGACGGCGCGTTGGTGTTGCCGCCGGTGACCGACGG
Organism: Actinomadura sp. NAK00032; assembly: GCF_013364275.1. Classification (NCBI taxonomy): domain Bacteria; kingdom Bacillati; phylum Actinomycetota; class Actinomycetes; order Streptosporangiales; family Thermomonosporaceae; genus Actinomadura; species Actinomadura sp. NAK00032. The sequence goes on from NZ_CP054932.1 coordinate 5,310,457, forward strand.
CATGACCGACGCGTCGGCGACCCGCAGGCCCTCCACGCCCAGGACCCGCAGCTTCGGGTCGACGACGGCCCGCTCGTCCGATCCGATCCGGCAGGTGCCGGCCGGGTGGTAGACCGAGTGGACGATGTTGGGCAGGAACCGGCGCAGTTCGGCGGGGTCGGCGTAGTCGGGCCCGGGCACGATCTCGCCCTGGTTGTCGCCGATCCCGTCCATCACCTCGCGGACCATCGCCATGCCCTCCAGCAGGACCTCCGCGTCCTTGCCCGCCGACAGGTACGCCGGGTCGATCAGCGGCGCCAGCTCCGGATCCGGCCCGGCGATCCGGACCGTGCCCCGGCTCTCGGGGTAGATCAGCGTCGGGAACACGCTCAACCCCGGCTTGCTCGTGGGCGGGCGCACCGGCTTGTCGCCGTCCTGGTTGGGGAACGGGTAGACCCAGTACAGCGCGTGCAGCTGCAGGTCGGGGATCGCGCCGGCCTGCGAGGTGCGGACGAACCCGGTGGCCTCGAACTGCGAGCCGCTCGCCCAGCCGGAGCGGCGCAGCCGCGCTTGGGCGAGACCGCGCAGGAAGTAGGCCGGCGTCGGGCGCCGCTGCGCGGAGTCCATCCGGAAGGAGACCGGGACGAACAGGTGGTCGTGCAGGTTCTCGCCCACCGGCAGGTCCGCGACCACCTCGATGCCGTGCCGCTGCAGGAGCGCCGCCGGGCCGATCCCCGACAGCTGGAGCAGCTTGGGCGAGTCGAACACGCCCGCCGAGACGATCACCTCCCGGTCGGCCGCCACCACGTGCCGGTCCCCGTCCGGCCCGATCACCTCCACGCCGGTGGCCCGGCCGCCGCTGACCACGACCCGGGTCGCCCTGGCGTCGGTGAGGACGAGCAGGTTGTCCGGCGGGTCGGTGCGCAGGTAGGCGCGGGCGGCCGAGTAGCGGACGCCGCCGTCCGCGCTGAGCTGGAAGACGCCGACGCCCTCCTGCTCGGGGCCGTTGTAGTCGTCCAGGAACGGGACGTCGAGCTTGCCGGTCGCGGCGTCGATGAAGCTGCGGGACGCGTCGGTGAGGTTCTGCTGCCGCCGCACCCTGACTGGCCCGCCGGCCCCGCGCACCTCGCCGGCGCCGTCCTCCCAGTCCTCAAGGCGCTTGAAGTACGGCAACACGTCGTCGTACGACCAGCCGGTGGCGCCGTCGGCGGCCCAGTCGTCGAAGTTCTGCCGGTTGCCGCGCACGAACAGCATGCCGTTGACCGAACTGGACCCGCCGAGCACCTTGCCGCGCGTCTGCGGGATCACCCGCCCCCAGGCCGCGGTCTGCGGCACCGACTTGTAGCCCCAGTCGACGAGCTTCTTCAGCTGCGGCGTGGACAGCATCACCGCGACCGCGCCGGGGATCTCCAGCAGGTTCTTCACCCCGCGCGCGGTGTCCCGCCCCCCGGCCTCCAGCACCGCCACGCTCGCCCCGCTCTCGGCGAGGCGGCGCGCCACCGCGCATCCGGCGCTGCCCGCGCCCACCACGACGTAATCGGCCCGAACCACGAGCACCTCCGCGCACACCAAGGGGTAGTGGACAGCTGTCCAGTCAGCGTTCCAGCCCAAGAGTAGAACACGTTCTACCTTCCGCGCCACGCCACCCGTACGCCGAGTTCCCCGCGCACTCCTCCGGCGACCTTTGCGGCACGGCGAGCGCGCGGCTGGAACCGGCCACCGGCGGGCGGGGACAGCGCCCGTCCGACGTGGTTCTCTACGGCTACCCGGCAAGCGGGCGGCGCCGGGCCGAGCCTTGGAGAGCCACGTGGAAGCGACCAGTTCCCGGATGCCGGAGACCCCGGTGGACGCCGTTCAACGCACCGCCAGGATCGCCGGCGTCTGGTTCGTCCTGACCTTCGTCTTCTCGATCCCGGCGGTGCTGCTGTACGACCCGGTCCTCAACGACGCGGACTACATCCTGGGCGGGGGCGCGGACGGGCGGGTGCAGCTCGGAGCCCTCCTTGAGATCCTGACCGCCGTCGCGAACGTCGCCACCGCGGTCGTGCTGTTCCCGGTCCTGAAGCGGCAGAGCGAGAGCATCGCCCTCGGTTACGTCGGCCTGCGGATCCTCGAATCGACCGTGATCGTGATGGGCATCGCCTGCGTGCTCGCCGTGGTGACCCTGCGGCAGGACCTGGCCGGCGAGGGCGGCGCCGACGCGGTGCTGCTCGGCCGGTCGCTGGTGGCGTTCAAGGACCAGACGTTCCTGCTCGGCCCCGCCTTCTGCGCGGGCTTCGGCAACGGGCTGCTGCTGGGCTACCTGATGTACCGGTCGGGTCTGGTGCCGCGCCCCATGGCGCTGATCGGGCTCATCGGCGGCCCCATCGCCTGCGCGACCGCGACCGCCGTCCTGCTCGGCGCCTACGAGCAGCAGTCCCCGGTGAACTTCCTGTTCACCGCGCCGGAGATCGCCTGGGAGCTGTCGCTGGGCATCTGGCTCCTCGCCAAGGGGTTCCGCCCGTCGGCCGCGCTATGAGCGCGCGTAGCGGGCCGGGGAGACGCCTACCGCTGCGGTGAAGTCGCGGGTCAGGTGGGCCTGGTCGTAGTAGCCGAGATCGCCCGCCAGCGCCCTCCAGTCGATGCGTGCGCCCTCGTCGGCGCGCGTGGCCGCCTCGTGGAGGCGGGCCCGGCGCAGCACCCACTTCGGGCTCGCCCCCACGTACTCGGCGAAGAGCCGCTGCAGGGTCCGGACGGACACGTGCAGCTGCTCGGCGGCCTGGTCGACGCGGAACAGCCCGGGGTCCGCGGTGATGCGTCCGACCATGGCCGCGGCCTCTTCGGCGGCGGGGTCCGGCTCGGGGAGCAGGGGCTCCAGGAAAGCCTCCGCCAGGCGGACCATCTCGGTCGTGCCGGCGCCGCCGAGCACGGCCCGGTTGACCTCGTCGACGGCCGGGCCGAGCAGCTCCGCGGCCGGGATCCTGCGGTCGGCCAGGGCGCTGACCGGCCCGTCGACGAACGGCCGGAAGCCTCCGGGCCGGAACTTCACCCCCAGGACCTGGCCCCGCCCTTCGAGGCGCCGCACGAACAGGCCGCGGTCGACCCCGTACACGAGCGCGCGGGGCTCTTCGAAGACGAGGTGCACATTGGGATGGGCGAGCACCTTGGTCTCGTACGGCTCGGCCGTGTGCCAGCGGACGCGCCAGTAGAGCTCCACGGACCGGGCCAGAGCGGGGCCCGGCGGACGGCGGTCGAGCTCGGCGACGGACGCGTTCAGGTGCGGAAACAGCACGCCGCGCCCCATCTCTCCCACGGGCACCAGGGTACTTTGGCGCGTTCCTCCAAGACCCGCACCCGCGGGTCTCCCTAGCGTGGAGACCATGAACGAACTGCACGCATACATGAAGGAATGCGCCGCCGAGGCCGCCCGCATCGCCCGCGGCGTGGACCGGGAGGGGATGGCGGGCCCGACCCCGTGCGCGGAGTTCGACCTGCGGGCGCTGGTGAACCACTGGGTGGTCTACACCTCGCACGGGCTTGAGCACCGCGCGCTGCGCGAGGAGCTTCCACAGGAACTCGTCGAACGCGACTTCACCGCCGACCCGTCCTGGGCGGAGGAGTACGCCGCCCAACTCGACCGGGCGGTGGCGGCCTGGGCCGACCCCGCCGTGTGGGAGGGCGAGATCGGGTCGGGCCCGGCGGCGTCGCCCGCGTCCGAGATCGCCTCGCTGCTCATCCTGGAGACGGCCCTGCACGGCTTCGACGTGGCGGCCGCGACGGGGCAGGAGTTCGGCGTCTCGGCCGAGGCCGGCGAGTTCCTGCTGGGGGTCGTCGAGGCGCAGGCCGAAATGTACCGGCGGTACGAGGGGTTCGCCGACCCGGTCCCGGTGGGCGCGGACGCCGGGGCGTTCCGGCGGGCGGTCGCGCTCTCCGGTCGCGACCCCGGCTGGACGCCCCCGGCCTGAACCTTTGCACCGTCCGGCGCGGCCTCGCGTCCGCTGCGAAGTGCTCCGACGCGGGGCCGCGCGCGGACGCGGGGCCGGGTCCTGATGTTGGGCCTTGACGGATCTCCAGAGGGTGATCAGACTCCGAGCATGGGAGCGCTCCCATGCATACCGGCGCCTCCCCCACCCCCTCAGACTCTGGAGTTACCGGATGAGACGACGCATCGGGATGCTCGCCGCCGCCGCGGCGGGCATCGTCGCGGTTCTCACGGCGCCTGCGCCGGCGCAGGCGTTAGGGCACGACGATCCACTGGCGCGGAAGGCCACGTTCTATGTCGAGCCCGACGGCAACGCCGCGCGGCAGGCCGAGATCTGGGCGGCCGAGGGGCGCGGTGACGACGCCGCGCACATGCGGGCCCTGTCCAAGGTCTCGCAGGCGATCTGGTTCACCGGCGGCACTCCCGCCGAGGTGCGGACGGCGGTGCGGCGGACGATGGTCAGCGCCGCCCGGCAGCGCGCCGTCCCCGTGCTCGTGGCCTACTACGTGCCGGGCCGTGACTGCTCGCAGTACTCGGCGGGCGGCGCCGCGAACGAGGCCGCCTACCGCGCCTGGATCGACGCGTTCGCGAGGGGCGTCGGCGGCGGCCGGGCCGTGGTGATCGTCGAGCCGGACGGGCTGGCGCTGCTGTCCAGCGAGCCGTGGTGCAACGAGGGCGGCGGCGGCACCACCGGCACCCCCGAGGACCCCGCCCGGGTCGACGAGCGCTTCCGCGAGATCAACTACGCGATCGGCGCCCTGCAGCGGCTGCCGCGCACCGGCGTCTACGTGGACTCCGGGCACTCCGACTGGCAGCCGCTCGACGACTACGACGCCGGGTACGGCGAACCGCGCGCCCAGCTCGGCATGGCGAGCCGCCTGCTGAAGGGCGGCATCGCCAAGGCCGACGGCTTCGCGCTGAACGTCTCGAACTACCGCAGTACCGATGAACTGGTCGCGTACGGCACCCGGCTGTCCAAGTGCCTGCGCCTCCGCCGGACGACGGGCGCGGCCAGTTGCTCCGACGCCGCCCTGGCCACCGTCCCGGAGGACCCGCGCAGGCTCACGCACTTCGTCCTGGACACCAGCCGCAACGGCCGGGGGCCGTGGACGCCTCCCGCGGGCGAGTACTCCGACCCGCAGGTCTGGTGCAACCCGCCGGGCCGCGGCCTGGGCGAGCGGCCCTCGACCCGCACCGGCGACCCCCTGGTCGACGCCTTCCTCTGGGTCAAGCGCCCCGGCGAGTCCGACGGCCAGTGCACCCGCGGCACCGCCGGGCCCGAGGATCCCGAGTACGGCGCGGTCGACCCGGCGGCCGGCGCCTGGTGGGCCGAGTACGCCCTGGGCCTCTCCCAGCGCGCCGTCCCTCCCCTCCGCTGACCGGACACGGGCCGCATCCGGACGTTCCGGCGCCGCCGCCCGCGACGGCGGCGCCGGAACGTCCCGCGTCGTCACCGCCGGGACTCCAGGTAGCCGGCGACCGATTCGGCCAGCACGGCGCGCGCCTCGTCGATGTCGGTCCACGTGCTCAGCCGCTGCTCCATGTAGAGGCCGTGGACGGCGGCCGGCAGGAGGTGGCGCACGCGCTCCAGCCGGTAGGCGTCGACGACGAGCCCGCGGAACGCCCGCGCGTAGGCGCGCCGCCAGCGGCGGTCCCACCGGTTGAGCTGCTCGGCCGTGCGCGGGTAGGTCGCGGCGAACTCGGCCGTGTCGCGGGGCAGCAGGCCGCGCAGGGTCGCCACCGCCCGTCCGGGAGGCGAGTCGAGCCCCGCCCAGAGCGCGTCGACGATCCGGGTCATCCGCTCGGTGACGGACCCGTCGTCCATCTCCTTCCACGGCAGCATGTCGCCCTGGTTTCCCAGTTCCTCCAGGACGGCCGCCCAGAGCCCGTCGACGTCCCCGAACTGGTGCTGGACCGTGCCCCAGGTGACTCCGGCGCGCTTCGCGACGAGGTTGGCGCTGATCTCACCGCCGTGCCCGCCGTCGGCGAGCATGGCGGCGGCGGTCCCGATCACCCGGGCGCGCGTCTCCAGACCGCGCCGGTTGAGCCGGGCGCCCCGCGCGTTCAGCGGGGTGCCGGTGCCGCCGGAGCCCGCCGCGCCCCGGCCGGTCGAGGGCTCGGTCACGGGCCGATTGTAGATCCGGCGCCCCGGGAGAGGGCGTCCGCAGCGCTCGTTTTATACATAGAGACCTCTATGTGATGATTGGCGGCACCGGTCCTTCCGGTATACGGTCGGCGCATGACGAGCCGTTTTCCCGATGCAGGCGCGGTGGGCGTGGGCGGGTTCGTCCGCGACGAGACGCCGACCCCCGAGGTGGACCGCCGGGAAGCGGTGCTGGCCTCGCTCGCCGGAACCGTCCGCGAGCTGGTCGACGCCACGATCCGCACGACGGTCGCCGACGACGAGGTGCACCGGGTCCGCGACGAGCTCGCCCTGCTCGTCGACCGGCTGCGCGCCGCGCGGCTGCCCGGTCCCGCCGGCGTCCGGTACAACTCCGAGCTGCGCGCCTGGAACTGGGGCAATGCGGTCGTCGGCGCGGCGAACGCGGTCGCCCCGCCGCTGGACGTCGTCCACGGCCCGTCGGGGTGCCACGCCGACGTCGTCCTCGGCGCGGCGTACGAGGGGCCTCCCGGGCTGGTGCACGGCGGAGTCTCCGCCATGCTCCTCGACCACATCATGGGCGTGACGGCGTCCGCGACGCACCGGACGACCTTCACCGGAACGCTCACCATGCGCTACCGGCGCGGCACTCCCCTCGGCCCTCTCCGCTTGGAGGCGAGCATCGTCCGCGAAGAGGGGCGCAAGGTGTTCGTGGTCGCGTCGATCTCCGACGCCGACGGCGTGACCGTCGAGGCCGAAGGGGTGTTCATCGAGCCCGCGGGAGCGCCGAGCGCGGCCGGCTGACGCCCCCGCGAGGGCTTCGAAACACATAGAGCCCGCTATGCCCGTCGCTCAGGTGATGTCGCGGCGCATCGGGCGGACGATCGCGGCGGTCGCGGCCAGCGCGGTGTACGCGAGCAGCAGCAGCGCGCCCGAGGCCGGCGAGAGCAGGTGCACCGGGTCGGCGGACAGCTGCTCGGACATCGCGTCGGTGACGGCCGTGAAATCGGTCAGCGCGGCGGTCGCGCCGCCGGGCAGCCACGGGTACAGCTCCCGGACGCCCGGGATCACCAGCAGCGCCATCTCCCCCGCGTACAGGTAGCCGATCACCACGACGAGCGCGGCGGCCTGGTTGCGGATCAGCGCGCCCATGCCGGTGCCGAGCAGCATGTAGGCCACCATCGCCACCCCGATGCGGGCGAGGATGCCGGCGATGTCGGCGGCGGGCATCCCCAGCGTCAGGCCGCGCGCGGCCGAGGCGCCGAAGAAGGCCGCGGCGGCGGTACCGGCGAGGACGACCCCGTAGGCGGCGCCGGCGACGCCGTGGGCCAGCAGCTTCGCGGCGAGCACCCGCCAGCGGCGCGGCTCGAAGAGGAAGGTGACGCCGGCCGTCCGGTGCCGGTACTCCGACGTCATGGCGAGCGTCCCGATCGCGGCGGGGACGAACGCGGTGTAGCCGAGGATGCCGAGAATCCCCCGGACGCCCTCCTCGGTGTCCAGTCCCGGCATCGGGGGGTCGAAGTTCTCCGGCCCGACGAGGGTCATCGTCCCGACGAGCCCGCCGCCGAGGAGGCCGCCCGCCAGCAGGACGAGCAGCCACGCCCGGGTCGCCAGCAGCTTGCGGAACTCGCCCTTGACCAGCCCTGCCATCACGCGCCCCCGGTCAGTTCGAAGAAGAGTCGTTCCAGGTCGGGTTCCTCGGCGGCGAGCCCGTGGACGCGGACCCCGTGCGCGGCGGCCAGGTCGGCGACCCGGGCCGCGTCCAGGCCGTGCACCCGCAGCCGCCCCGGTCCGGCGGGCTCGACGCGCCGCGCGGGCCCGGCCGGCGGCTCCCCGGCCAGCACGCCGGCGAGCGCGTCGGCGTCCGGGGACTCGACGAGCACGGCCGGGGCCGCGCCGGCGACGTCCGCCAGCGGACCGGCCGCCACCACGCGCCCCGCGCTGATCATCACGACGTCGTCGACCAGCCGCCGGACCTCGCCGAGCATGTGGCTGGACACCAGGATCGTCCGCCCCTCGCCGGCCAGGTGGCGCAGGAACGACCGCAGCCAGGCCGTGCCCGCGGGGTCCAGGCCGTTGCCCGGTTCGTCCAGCAGCAGCACGCGGGGGTCGCCGAGCAGCGCGGTCGCCAGGTTGAGGCGCTGACGCATGCCGGTCGAGAAGCCGCCCGTCCTGCGGTGCGCCACCCCGGCCAGGTCGACGAGGGCGAGGAGCTCGTCGACGCGGGAGTCGGGGTGGCCGCCCATCGCCGCGTACACCCGCAGGTGCGCGCGGGCCGAGTGGCCGGGGTGCGACGAGCCCGCGCCGAAGGCGGCGCCGACCGTCGACGTGGGGCGCGGGAGGTCCCGGTAGCGCCGGCCGCCGATGGTCACCGAGCCGGACGTGGGGACGACGTGGTCGACCATCATCCGCATGGTCGTGGTCTTCCCGGCGCCGTTCGGGCCGAGGAACCCGGTGATCCGGCCGGGTTCGGCGGCGAAGCCGGCCCCGTCCACGGCGGTGACGTCGCCGAACCGCTTGGTGAGGCCGGCGGCCTCGACGCGGAGCCCGCCCGTCACGTCCGCACCCCCGTGGCGGCGCGGATGCGGCCGGCGAGCCGGGACGCGTCCGGGTGGGACAGCACGATGCCGTCGAACTCGTCCCCGCTGATCGCGCGGTTCAGGGCGAGGTGCAGGCCGGGGCCTCCGCGGCGTGCCGAGACGAGCAGCCGGGGGCCGCGCAGCAGTCCCCAGACGCCGATCTTGGCGAAGCCCGAGACGGCCAGCCCGCGGCGGGACCCGCGCGCCTCCCGCAGCGGCGCGTCGACGCGCGCGGCCCGGGTGATGGCGGCGAGCGGGACGCTCACCCGCCCGCGCCGCGTCCAGAGCCGCTCCCAGGCGTCGAACTCGATGTCGACGCTGTTCTCGGCGATCGTCACTTCTGCCATGGCATGGCCCTTTCTGTCCGGCCGGCCGTTCAGGGGCCGGCGCTGTCGTTCGGCGGCGGGGGCGGCGGGGGCGGGGAGTCCAGGGGCAGGAGCACGGTCGCCAGCAGCCGCGGCACCCGCCCCTCGCGCGGCTCGTTGCCGAGCAGTGGCTGCAGGAGTTCGCCGAAGCCGCGGGCGAACTCGGCGAACTCGGCGTCGTCCAGATGCAGCACGACCTGCTGGTAGCCGACCCCGTCGGCGACCAGGTCGACCCGTTCGCGCGCCAGGTAGCGGGCGAACTCGGCGAGCAGGCTGGAGACGAACACGGTGAAGTAGCGCTCGTGGTCGGCGGGCGTCGCGGCGGCCAGCGCGTCCCCTCCGAGCGTCGCGCCGCCGGGGGCCAGGGCGAAGACGCGCTCGGCCGCGCCGCCGACCCTGCGCTCCTCCACCACGTCCAGCAGACCGCCCTTGACCAGGGCGGCCAGGTGCCGGTACAGCGTCGCCTGCGGGACGTCCGGCAGCAGGCTCGCGACGTCGCGCGCGGTGCGGCGCCCGCCGGCGACCGACCGCAGGATCCGGATCCGCACCGGGTGCAGCGCCAGCTCCGCCCAGCGCTCCTTGGATATGCTCACACCCTCACGTTATCATTCTTGATAATGAGAATGACAACCCGTGCGGGACCGGCTCCGGACGGCACCCGGGACGGGCCGCCGTCCGGCCGCGCTCTCACAGGAGGCGGAACGAATCCCCCGCCTTCACCCTGCCCGGCGTCACGACCTGCGCGTAGACGCCGGCGCAGGGGCGCTCCCCGAACCCGGGCAGCGGCTCGACGAGGTTCAGCCGCGCGGGGATCTTCAGCGCGCCGGTGTCGCGGGGCAGCGCGCCGTGCTCCAGCGTCGGCACCGAGCAGCGCGGTGTCGGCGCCATGACGCGCAGCACGGCCTCGCCGACCGCCAGGTCGCGGCCGACCCAGGCGTTCTCGCCGAAGCCGGGCCCGTCCGTGCCGAGCACGATGTTGGGCCGGTACCGCGCGGCCTCCATCACGCCGCGCTCCCCCGCCTCGGCGATCGCGTCCAGCGTCGCGGTGCCGACCAGGTGGACGGGCGCGAAGTCGACGAACGTGCCGGGCGGCGAGCCCTGCCCGAGCACGACCTCCTCGTCCTCCACCTCGGCGGTGACCCCCGCCGCGAGCACCTGGTCGGGGACGGCGCGCGCCAGCGTGGCGCCCTCGGGGCGGGTGTCGGTGAGCACGACCTCCCGGCCGAGCTCCTCGGACAGCTCCGCGTCGGTGCCGGCATCGCCGCCGCGCACCGTCCGGCCGTCCGGCAGGACGACCCGGACCCCGTCACCGTCGGCCGCCGCCGACATCGTCAGCAGGGCGCGCCAGAGCCGGGGGCTCTTGGCGCTCGCGATCCGCCCGGTCCCGGCGTCCAGCAGCGCCCAGCCGCGATCACCGCGGATCCCGGTCGCGGCCACCTCCGCCGAGGACAGCTCCTCCCCCAGCATCGACTTGACCGGATACCGCCACAGCGCCACGGCCGTTCCCGCCATCTCTCCCACGTCCCCTCCCGATCATCGAACCGACGAACACGGTACGTCAGCGTCCCGGCCGGTCGAATCCGCGGTCTCGCGGTCCCCTAGCCGCCGCCGTGCCGTCGGGCTCGGATCTGGTCCAGCAGGTCCAGGGCGCGTCGGTGCCAGTGGTGGTCGCCGGCGTCCCGGTAGGCGGCGGCCGCCTTCTCGATCGCCGCCGCGGCTTCGTCCGGCCGACCCGCCGCGTGCCGGGCCAGGCCGAGCCCGTGCCACGCCGTCGCCTCGCCGTGCCGGTCGCCGGCCCGGCGGAAGAGCTCCGCGGCGCGGGCGTGGGCGGTGGCCGCTTCGTCCGGGCGCCCCGTCTTCTTGAGGACGCTGCCGAGGTTGTTGACGGCCAGCGCTTCGCGGCGCCGGTCGCCGGCCTCGCTGAGGATCCGCTCGGCTTCGGTGAGCGCGCTGATCGCCTCCTCGAAGCGCCCCGCGTCCCGCAAGGCGCTGCCGAGGTTGTTCAAGGCCAGGCCCTCGCCGCGTCGCTGCGCGGTCTCGCGGTAGATGGCGGCGGCGTCGGTGTAGGCGGTGACGGCCTCTTCGTACCGCCGCAGCATGAGCAGGGCGCTGCCGAGGTTGTTCAGCGTCCTGGCTTCGCCGGGCCGATCGTCGTCCTGCCGGTGGACGGCGGCGGCATCGGTGTGCGCGGTGACGGCCTCCTCGAACCGCCGCAGCCGCCGGAGGGCGACGCCGAGCCCGTTCAGCGCGTCGGCCTCGGCGTGCCGGTCTCCGGACTGGCGGGCCGCCCGCAAGGCCAGGGTGGACACTTCGAGCGCGTCGGCGGTGCGGTGCCGCAGGTTCAGGTACTCGCCCAACGCGAGGGCGATGTGGCGGGTGATGCCGGGGCGTCCGGTGTCGGCGGCGGTCCGCGCCGCGGCGATCAGGGTGGGCGACTCGATGTCCAGCCAGACGAGCGCGTCGGCTCGTCCGGTGAACATCCGCTCGCGATCGCGGCTGGTGGGGTGGAGTCGGCGGTCGGCGTCGGCGGCACTGGCCCGGTAGTGCTCCAGGAGCCGCGCGAGCGCGTCGTCCCGCTCCCCCGCCTCAGCGGTGCCGAAGGTCCGGGCCGGGTCGCGCGGACGCCACCACCCGTACGGCTCTCCTTCCTCCACCAGCCGCATCCCGGCCAGTGCCTCCACCGTGGCGAAGGCTTCCGCGGCGGGCAGCCCGGTCAGGGCGGCGAGCGCGGGGGTGGAGATCTGCGGTCCGGGGTTGAGCGGCATCAGCCGCAGCACCCGCTGCTGGGTGCCGGTGAGGTGCTCGTCGGGATCGCGCGGCATGCCGGTGGATCCGGCCGGGTCGGTCGCCGGGGGCTCGGGGAGCAGCCCTTCGGGCAGGTAGCCGGAGCGGACGTCGAGGCGCCATCCGTGGGCGAGGACGGCCAGGTGCGCCAGGGCGATGGCGGGGAGGGGCAGCAGTGTCCGGGGAGCGGGGTCGTCGCCGATGTCTTCGCGGTAACGCTCAAGGCGGTCGGCCAGGGCCTGCTGGAAGGCGGACCGGTCGTCGTCGAGCAGCACCCGCAGGAGCCGCTGGTCAGGGGTCAGCGGCCCGGCCGCGTCCAGGCGGAGCGCGGCGCGCACGCGGGCCTGCCGGCCGGGTTCGACGACCAGCGGAGGGTCGTCGCCGTCGACGAGGTAGCCGGCCAGCGCGTCCATCTCGGCCAGCGCGGCCGCCGGTTCGCTGCGGGAGGCGTGGATCTCGCGCGCGGTGTCGAACTTGAGGACCAGGTTCCGGCGCCACGGCTCCGCGAAGCCACTGCTGACCAGGCACAGCGCGAACGCCCTGACCCATTCGGCGACCGGCGGCGTCCGGGGCTCGGCCATGGAGTAGGACGTTTCGGGGCTGGTGAGCTTCGTGGTGCCGTACCGGGCGGTGAGGACGGGGAAGCCGACCTCGAAGTCGCCGTTCGGCCAGAGCCTGCGGTCCAGGACGGCCGCCGCGCACTCCGCCGCGGTCCGCAGTGCGGCACGCGCCTGCTGCCCCGGCAGCGCCGGGTCGGACCGGGCGCACGCCGCGACATGGTCCAGGAGTTCGTCGCAGGTCCCCGCGAACGCTTCGGGATCGAATTCGTACCCCCAGCGCATCGCGTGCCAGCGCGAGAAGATCCGGTTCTCGATGCCGGTGAGCGCCTGGTCGATGCGCCGCCTTTCGACCTGGTGACAGAGGATCTCGTACACGCGCCCCACCCTCCCCTGCGCAATTCGGTTGCGCTTAACGCCGCTTCCCAGATTTCTTGACACCGGATCCCCGAATGGCGGCTCCGCGTCACCGGCCGGTCGTCGCGCAGGTCGCCGAGCGTACGGAACCGCCCGTAAAAGAAAGTCCCTTAGTATCGTGTCCTCCGCTGAGAGCGTGGAGGCCCCATTGATCGAGACGGTGTACCGGACCGAGGATTTTCCACCGGCGGACCGATTCGACCGCTGGCGGGAATGGATGGGGCGCACCCACTGCCCCGTGGACTTGAGCAGCGACCATGCCGCGGACTTCCGCGGCCGAACGCGCACCCTGCTGCTGGGCGAGGTGACCGTGTGGCCGTCGACCGTCCAGCCCCTGCTGTCCAGGCGGACGGCCGGACTGGTCAGGCGCTCCGATCCCGAGACCTACAACCTCACGCTCATCCTCCAAGGGGCGGCGGGCGCCGAACGGGACGGCCACCAGGCCGAGTACCGGCCCTTCGACCTGCACAGCCAGAACTCCTCGCAGCCGTGCACGGTCTGGGTGGGCCGCGGCGACCAGGCGGTCACGTCCGTCGGAGTCGAGATCCCCAAGGACCTCCTGACGCTGCCGCGCAAGAGCGCCGACCGGGCGATCGGCCGGCCGCTCTCCGGGCACGAGGGCGTCGGGGCGCTGCTCGCCGGCTTCCTCACCCGGCTCTGCGCCGACACCGGCACCTACCTCACGACCGACGGGCCCCGGCTCGGCGCCGTCCTGGCCGACCTCGCCTCCGCGCTGTTCGCCCACACCGCCGACGCCGACCGGGACCTGTCCCCCGAGGCGCACCGGCGGACCCTGGTGCTGCGCGTCCGCGCCTTCATCCGCAGGAACCTGCACGACCCGGAGCTGACTCCGCAGGCGGTCGCGGCCGCCCACCACATCTCGCTCAGCCATCTGTATCGCCTCTTCGAGGACGAGGACGACACCGTCGGCGCCCTGATCCGCCGGCAGCGCTTGGAACGCGCCCGCCGCGACCTGGCCGACCCCGCCCAGCGAGCGGTTCCGGTCCGCGACATCGGCGCCCGCTGGGGCTTCACCCACCACTCGGCCTTCACCCGCGCGTTCCGCACGGCCTATGGCGCGTCGCCGAGCGACCACCGCCGGGCGAACCGCCGGCCGGCGTGACCGGCCGGCCGGCGGGTCAGGCGGCGGCCTCTCCCCGCAGTCCGGTCGCGAGGGCGGTGATGGTCTCCGGAGGGTGGGTCGTGCCGGGGAAGTAGGCGCAGACGCGCTCGGCCACGTCGCCGAACCGGCTCCCGATCTCGGCGGCGCACTCGGCCGGCGTCCCGACGACCGCCAGCGTCCGCAGCATCGTGTCGTCGATCAGGCCGATCATCGCCATGATGTCGCCGGTCTTCGACAGCGCGTTCAGCTCGGGCTGCAGATCCCCCCAGCCCTCGATCTCCAGGACGGGCCGGTACGCCGGAGTCGAGCCGTAGAACGCCAGCAGTCCCTTCACGCCGAGGGCCGCGGCCTCGATCTCGGCGGGCGTGCCGCCCATCGCGACGATCGCCTGCGGGTACAGGTCGATCCGCTCGCGCCCCGCCAGTTCCAGGCCCTCGGCCACCGCCGGGAGGGTGCGCTCGCGGAAGTGCCGGCGGCTGTGGAACGGCATCACCAGCAGCCCGTCGGCGACCTCGGCCGCGGTCCGGGTCATCAGCGGCCCCAGCGCGCCGAGCAGGACCGGCGGCACGCCGTACGGGTTCGGCCCTGGAGCGAACGTCGGGGGCATGAGGGTGTGCTTGGTGAACTCGCCGCGGAAATCGAGCCGGGTGCCGTCCTGCCACGAGTTCAGGATCGCCTTCACCGCGAGCACCGTCTCGCGCATCCGGGCCGCCGGCCTGCTCCAGGACGCGCCGTACCGGTTCTCGATGTGCGGCCTGATCTGCGACCCGAGCCCGAGCCGGAACCGGCCCTCGCTCAGCAACTGCAGGTCGTAGGCCGTGTTGGCCAGGTGCATCGGGCTGCGCGGGATCGCGATCGCGACATTGGTCATCAGGTCGGTCGGCGGTACGTCGGCCGAGCCGGCCGCGACGGCCAGCGGCAGGAACACGTCGTGCGGGCCCTCGAACGTGAACAGGCCGTCCACTCCGGCGGCGATCAGCGCCCGGGCCCGCCGCGCCGCCTCGTCCGGCCTGCCGTCCAGCTGCACATCCAGTTTCACTGGAACAGTGTGCCAGTCGCTCCGGCCACGCGTTCCTGGCCACCGTGCTCATCGCTTTCCGGTTCGCTCGGCTGTGCCGGCTCAGCATCAAGCAGCTGAGGCACTACGGCGAGCTGGGGCTGCCGGCGCCGGCGCATGTCGACGCGGACACCGGCTACCGCTACTACCGGCCGGAGCAAGCCCGCGAGGCGCTGCTGATCGGGCTGTTGCGCTCGCCCGACGTACCTCTTGCGGAGGTCGGACGGGTGCTGGCCGGGCAAGACGGGGTGCTCGCCGGTGTACGCGCCCGCATGGAGGCCGACATCGCCCGCCGAAGGCGCACTCTCGCGGCGCTGGACCGGGTACTCGGCGACGGACTCCCGCAGGCGGACGTGACGCTCACGCGCGAACCCGCCCGCCGGGTGGTGATGGTGCGGAAGGCGGCCGATCAAGCGGACATCGGGGCGGCCATCCGGTCCGCCCGGCCTGACGTCCGGCCATGGCGCACGGCAGGACGCCCGCCGGATGGGCGGGCGTCCTTGAGGATTGCCGTCGGCTACTTGAGGACCGGGAAGCGCTTGGCCAGGGCGGTGCCGGCCCACCAGCGGCCCAGGCCCAGGGTGTCGCCGGCGCTGACCAGGGCCAGTCCGATGACCAGCACCGCGTAGATCAGGTGGTCGTCCATGAAGACGTTGTTCTCCGGAGGCAGCACGGCCGTCCACATCATGACCAGCAGCGCCGCGCCGCCCACGGCGGCGATCCGCATCCCGATGCCCAGCATCAGCGCGGCACCGACCCCGGCGAGGCCGATCATGAACAGCCAGTCCGCCCACGCGGCGCCGGCGAGGTCGTTGTAGAACCCGGCGAACGGGCCCTTGGGGGCGTGCGCGAGGAACCCCTCGGTCGGGCTGGCGCCGTCCAGCCAGCCCTTCCCGGCCGGGGTCGCGTGGCCGAGGCCGATCAGCTTGTCCAGGAACGCCCACACGAACACCCAGCCCAGCGCCAGCCGGGCCACGGCCCAGACGTAACGGGCCGCGGGCGACTCGGTCAGCGGCCTCGGGGCCACCACCCGGATCAGGGTGCTCCGACCCGCACGGGTCTTGTGCTCGGAGAGTGCCATCGCCTCTCACCTTCCATCACATCGCCGGTTCCACCACCTCTGACTCAACCCCCGTCGCGGCCCGCGCCGTAGGTCCGTTCGTCACACGATCGAAGGGACCAAGGGCCCGCGGTCAGGACTCGTCGAGGCGCCACGTCGAGACGGCGGTCGATGTGCGCGCTCGGGCTGATCTGTGAGCCGTGGAGGCTGAACCGCCACGGCTGGTTACGGGATCGGTGAGCCGACGCGGTGCAGCGTTCCTTCGGGGTCGACGTAGGCGAACTCTCGGAGTCCGTAGGGCGTGTCGTTCGGCTCGCCGAGGCGGCCTGGGACGCCCGCGCGGGCCCACTGGGCGTGCAGGGCGGCGGCGTCTGAGACGTAGAGGTAGACGGCCGCGCCGGTGCGGGCGGGGTCATGCTCGTCCCACTGGGTGAGGTGGAGCGAGACCGGCCCCCAGTCGACGAACCCGTAGTGGGAGTCCTCGTCGGACTGCCGCGCCGAGAACCCCAGGGCGCGGTAGCGGTCGAGCGCGGAGGCCAGGTCCTGCACCGGGATCACAGGCGCCACGCCTTCGAAGTGAACTTCGCCGTCCATGCTCTCTCCTGCGGATGGTGTGCGGACTTCGTGGCGAGGCTACGTGGCGCCTGTGACGATCACCGGCACTCACATCTGGTTCAGGCCGCCGTCGATGTCCAGGCTCGAACCGGGGATGAAGCCGCTCTGCCCGGAGGCGAGGAAGGCCACGGCGGCGGCGTTCTCCGCCGGGTGCGCGAGTCGGCCCAGCGGCACCTCCGACTCCATTTGCCGCCTGAGGTCGGCGGCCTGCTCCGCGTCGGGAGCGAGCCCCCACATGCCGGGGGTGTCGGTTGGGCCGGGCGTGATGGTGTTGGCCCGGATGCCGCGTCCCTTGAGCTTGCCGGCCCGGGTCCGGGAGAACGACCGGACGGCGGCCTTTCTCGCCGCGTACACGCCGAACGCCTCATCGCCGGCCTCCGCGTCGGTGGAGCCGTTCAGGATGATCGAGGCGCCGTGGTCGAGCAGCGGCGGCGCCTTCTGGACGGTGAACGGCAGGCCCCGGACGTTGATGCCGAAGTGGGCGTCGAAATGCTCCTCGGTGACCTGCTCGAGCGTCGCGAACTCGGTGATGGCGGCGTTGGCGAACAGGACGTCCAGCCCCCGTCCCCGGTCGGCCGCGACGAGCTCCAGGCGATGGCCGACGCCGCCCTGCGCGACCGGCCCCTCTAGCTCCCGTCTCGGGAGCGGGTCGCGTCCGTCTCGGGGTTCCGTGCGGTGATCAGGTGCTGCAGGGTGCGGCGGTGGTCGGCCGCGACGCCGTGGACGCCGTCGAGGTCGTAGAGTTCCGCCAGCGGTGCGGCCCGGACGTCCACGAAGCCGGCGGCGGTGATCCGGTCCTGCCAGGCGGTGATGGTCTCCGCCTCGGCCAGCACCAGTGCGCGGCGGGCCTCGTCGTCGTAGGCGCGGGCTCTCGGGTCGGTGTCGGAGTGGCGCATCCCGCCGGCGTGCCAGGGGGCGTCCACGACGGCCAGGCGGCCGCCGGGGCGGAGCAGGCGGCGCCAGTTGCCCAGCGCGGTGTCGACCTCGGGCAGCGTCCAGAGGAGGTAGCGGCTGACGAGCGCGTCGAACGGGGCGCCCGGCGCTTCGGGCTCGACCGCGTCGCCCTGGACGAAGGTGATGTCGAGCCCGCGGCGACGGGCGTTGCCGCGGGCGAAGTCCAGCATGGCGGGCGCGATGTCGATGCCGGTCACCTGGCGGCCAAGCGCGGCGATGGTCAGTGCGGCGTGACCGGTGCCGGTGCCCACGTCGAGCACGGTCTCGGCGTCGCCGGGCAGCGCGTCCCGCCAGACGCGGGTCCAGGCGGCGCTGTAGTCGGGGTGGGCCAGGCGCTGCTCCTGGAACTGCTGGTAGTCGGGGGCCTGCTGGTCCCAGTACCAGGTGATCCGGTCCTGGATCGGCGAGTGCGAGGGCATGGCGTTCACTTTCCCTTGAGGTAGGCGGCGAGGCGTTCCAGGCCGTCGAGGACGAGGGGCGTGGGCGGTTCGGTGAAGTTGAACAACTGCACCGTGACCGCGCCGTTCCTGACGGCGCGGAGGTCCTTGGCACCGGGGATGTCGAGCAGGGCCTGCTTGATCTCCTCATCGGTGCCGTCGGTGTGCAGCAGGACGATGGTGTCGGGGTCGCGTCTCAGCAGCTCCTCCATGGAGACTTCGAAGACGCGCTTGTCGACGTCGGCGAACACGTTGCGGGCGCCGAGCGTCTCGAGCTGGGGGGTGGCCATGCTCCGGCTGCCGTAGGCCCCGACGGTCCCCTCGCCCCGGTAGGGCCACAGGACCGCCACCTTGCGGCCCTGCCGGCCGGTCAGTCCCGCTTCGACGGTCTTGATGCGCTTCCGCAGGTCCGCCACCGCCTGCTCGGCCCGGGCCCGCCGGTCGAAGACCTCGCCGTACAGCCGCATCTGGCTGAAGATCGTCTCGTAGCCGGGGTCCTTGATGCCGTCCGGGCAGAAGCTCGGTTCGAGGAGCACGGGGATCCCGGCCGCGGCGAGCGACTCCCGCGTGACGCCCTCCGGCAGGCCGAGCAGCAGGTCGGGCTCCCGGGCGATGATCGCCTCGGTGGAGATCTTCAGGTGCCCGTCGGAGCCGAGCCGGTCGGTGAGGGACGGCACCCTGCCGACCGCCGCGAGGGTCTGCTCGGAGTAGTACTCCGGGGGGAACTTCCCGGCGCGCGAGCCCAGCCGGTCCAGCACGCCGAGCGAGGACAGGTACTGCAGCGGGGCGCTGTTGACGATCATGGCGCGGGAGGGCGCCTCGCCCACCCTGACGTCCACCCCGCAGTTCTCGACGGTGAGGGGGTAGCGCACCGTCGTACCGCTCTGGCCGCCCGCCTCTCGGCCCGCCGGGCCGCATCCGGCCAGCGCGGCGGCCAGCAGCCCGGCCCCGAACCAGGCGAGGTATCGCTTCATCTGGCGCATCGCTCCTTGCGGTGGTCGTCCGGCGTCCGGTCAGCCGGTGCTCGCGGGCGCGGCGTCGAGCGGGTGGAAGAGGAACTGGATGCCGCGGGAGGTCTCCAAGCGCTCGACACCGACGCCGTAGACGCCTTCGAGGAGTCCGGGCGTCAGCACGTCGGCGCACGGGCCGTGCGCGACGACGCCGCCCCGCTGGAGGACGAGGACGTCGTCGCAGTAGCGGGCGGCCAGGTTGAGGTCGTGGAGCACGATGACCGTGGTGATGCCGAGCCCGCGGATCATGGTGAGCAGCTCGTGCTGGAACCGGATGTCGAGGTGGTTGGTCGGCTCGTCGAGCACCAGGTGCGCGGGCTGCTGCGCCAGCGCGCGGGCGATCATCACGCGCTGTTTCTCGCCGCCGGACAGCCGGACGAAGACCCGGTCCGCCAGGTGCCGGGCGCCGACCCTGCGCAGCGCGGCCGCCGCGATCCGGTGGTCGCCGGCGCCGTTGCGGGAGAACGTCGACTGGTGCGGCGCCCGGCCGAGCATGACCATGTCGGCCACGGTCAGCGGCAGGTCGCCCGCCGACTCCTGCAGCACGACGGCGACCCGCCGGGCGAGTTCGCGGTGGGGCAGGGAGTCCAGCGGGCGCCCGTCGATCAGGACCTGCCCGCTGCGGGGCGGCACGATCCCGGTGAGCATCCGGACCACCGTCGTCTTGCCGCTGCCGTTGGGGCCGAGCAGCCCGAGGATCCGGCCGGTCCCGGCCCGCACGTCGACGTCGCGCACCACGGTCGCCGCGCCGTAGGCGTAGCTGAGCCCGCGTCCTTCGATCATGGCTGTCTCACTCGCTTCCGGCGTGCGGGCGGCGGACCAGGATGAGCAGGAACGGCGCGCCGACCAGCGCGGTGATGATGCCGATCGGCAGTTCCTGCGGGCTGAGGACCATGCGTGCGGCCAGGTCGGCCCACAGCAGGAACGTCGCGCCGATGAGCGCGGCGACGGGCACGGCCCGGCGGTGCGTGGCCCCCACGACGCGCCGGGCCAGATGCGGGATCACCAGCCCGACGAAGCCGATGCTGCCCGAGGAGGCCACCAGCACCCCCACCGCCAGGGACACCAGGACCAGCAGCACCAGGCGGAACCCCGCCGGCGAGACGCCCAGGGTGTGCGCGGTCTCGTCGCCGATCGCGAGCGCGTCCAGCCGGCGTCCCCACAGCGTGAGCAGGACGGTCACCAGCACGACTGCCGCCACGACCACGAACAGGGGCGCCGACCAGTGCGCGAGTGCCAGCGTGCCCAGCAGCCAGAACAGCACCGACCGCGACCCCTCGGCCGAATCGGACGCGAAGATCAGGAAGCTGGTCAGCGCGTAGAGCGCGTACCCGACGGCCACCCCGGTCATCAGCAGCCGGGTCGAGGTGATCCGCCCGGCCGTCCGGGCGATCACGAACACCAGCAGCGACGCGGCCAGCGCGCCCAGGAACGCGGCGATCTGCAGCGCGTGCTCGCCCCACCCCGCGCCGAACCCGAACAGGATCGCGGCGGCCGCGCCCGCCGAGCCGCCGGAGTTGACGCCCAGCAGGTACGGGTCGGCGAGCATGTTGCGCACCATCGCCTGCAGCGCCATGCCGGTGACGGCGAGCCCGGCGCCGACCGCCGCCCCCAGCAGCACGCGCGGCAACCGGACCCGCCACACGATCGAGTCGTGCGCCGGACGCCAGGTGACCTCGGCCGGGCTGCCGACCAGGTGGTGGCCGACCACGTCGAGGACGGTCGTGGGCGGCACCGCCACCGCGCCCATCGCGACCGCGGCGACGACCGTGGCGAGCAGGACCGCCACGAGCCCGAGCAGGAGCAGCAGGTACCGGCGCCGCCGGGAGGACGCCCCCAGGTCGTCGCCGCCGGAGTCCGGCAGCGCGACGGACGGGACCGCCGATGACGAGACCATGCATCCCCTCAGTTATTGCGAGCTATATGCAGTAACTAATGACATGCAGGAGTGTCCTGTCAAGGGAGATCATCATGTGACGCGGCGCTCACCTGCCGGATGTGTCACGATGTGCGGAGTAGGCGACGGCGGAACGAGGAAGCCGGTGCGAATCCGGCGCGGTCCCGCCACTGTGATCGGCGAGCGGATCCCGAACCATGCCACTGCCCGCGCACGCGGGTGGGAAGGCCGGGACGAGCGTTGACCCGAGAGCCAGGAGACTCACGCGGTCGCCTCCTCGATCGGACTGGGGCGGATCTCCCCAGAGAGGAGGGGCTGTATGCCCATGGGTTCGGCATGCCCGGCACCGCGCCGGACGGCGGCGCACATCTCACGCTCGAAGGCGCTCTTGGTGACCGGCGTGCGCGGCGGGCGGGCGCTGGCCGTCCTGGCGATGCTCGTGCTGCTGTCGGCCGGCTGCGGCGGCGCGGAGCGCGTCACGGGCGGGACGTCCGGTTCGCCGCCGGACGGGTTCCCGGTGACGGTCGCCAACTGCGGGGTGACGACCACGTACCAGCGGCCGCCGCGGCGGGCGGTCTCGCTCAACCAGCACGCGACCGAGGTGATGCTGGCGCTCGGCCTGGAGAAGTCGATGGTGGGGACCGGCTACCTGGACGACGAGGTGCTGCCGGAGTTCCGGCGGGCCTACGACCGGGTGAAGGTCATCTCCAGGGAGTACCCCTCGTTCGAGACGCTGCTGGCGGCCGAGCCCGACTTCGTGTACGGGGGCTGGAAGAGCGCCTTCGACGAGAAGGCGGGCCGCGGCCGGGCCGCGTTGCGGAAGGCGGGCATCGACACCCGTCTCAACATCGAGGAATGCCCGGCGGGGCCGGTGACCGCGGCCACCGCCGAGGAGGAGATCCGGGCCGTCGCCGAGGTCTTCGGTGTCCCGGACCGGGCCGAGCGGCGGATCGCCTTGATGCGCGCCGTCCTGGACGGGGTGAAGCGCGCGCTGTCGGGCGCCGCGCCGGTCAAGGTGGCCGTCTACGACAGCGGGGACAAGACCGCCTTCACCGCGGGCGGCGCCGGGATCGGCAACGAGATGATCCGGCTGGCGGGCGGGACCAACCTGTTCGCCGACGTGGACAAGCCCTACGGGAACGTCTCCTTCGAGCAGTTCGCCGAGCGCGCACCGGACGTCGTCCTCATCTACGACTACGGCGAGCAGTCCGCCGAGGACAAGAAGAAGTTCCTGCTGAGCAATCCCGCGCTCAAGGACGTCCCCGCCATCAGGGACCGGCGGTTCGCGGTGCTGCCGCTGTCGTCCACGGTGACCGGCGTGAGGGTCGCGGACGCGGTGGCCTCGCTGGCCCGGCAACTGCACCCGGACCGCTTCGCGTGACCGGCGTGACCGAAGCCCGCGGCTCCGGCGCCCGGACGGCGGCGGCCGCGCCCGCTCCGCGCCGCCGGCTCCCCTACCCGCTGGTCCTGGCGCTGCTGGGTGCGCTGGTGCTGGCGGCGGCCACGGCGGGGATCTCGGCGGGCTCGGTCCGGCTGCCGCCCGAGCAGGTCTGGGGCATCCTGCTGCACCGCCTGCATCCGGCGCTGGCCGCCCCGGACTGGCCGCCCGTCCGCGAGACGATCGTGCTGGACGTCCGGCTCCCCCGCGTGCTGCTGTGCGGGGTGGTCGGCGCGGGCCTGTCGGTGTGCGGGATGGCGCTGCAGGCGCTGGTGCGCAACCCGCTCGCCGACCCGATGCTGCTCGGGGTGTCGTCCGGCGCGACGGTCGGGGCGGTCATGGTCGTGGTGCTGCACGCGGCCTGGTTCGGGATGTTCTCGCTGCCGCTGGCCGCGTTCGGCGGCGCGCTGCTCGCGCTGGTCCTGGTGTACTTCCTGGCCCGCTCCGGCGGGCGGATGCCCACCCTGCGGCTGGTGCTGGCCGGCGTCGCGACCGCCGAGGTGCTGTCGGCGGTCGCCAGCTACCTGATCATCACGTCCGACGACCCGCGCGGCGCCGAGGCGGCGCTGCGCTGGACGCTCGGCGGGCTGGCCGGCACCACCTGGACCGTCCTGTGGATCCCGGCGGCCGCGGTCCTCGCCGGGACCGCGGTGCTGCTCGGGCTGTCGCGGCCGCTCAACCTGCTGCTGGCCGGGGAGGAGGCGGCCGCGTCCCTCGGCCTGGACGTGCACCGCTTCCGCGCGGCCGCGTTCGTGCTGGTCGCGCTGATGATCGGCACGGTCGTCGCGGTCAGCGGCTCGATCGGCTTCGTCGGCCTGCTCATGCCGCATGCCGTCCGGCTGCTGGCCGGCACCGACCACCGCCGCGCGCTGCCCGCCGCGGCGCTGCTCGGCGCGGCCTTCCTCATCGCCGCCGACCTGGCCGCGCGGACCCTGATCAGCCCCGAGGAGATCCCCGTCGGGATCCTCACCGCCCTAGTCGGCGGACCGTTCTTCCTCTACCTGATGCGCCGGAAGGCGGCCCGGTGACCCCGGCGGGCCCCGGCCCCGCGAGTCTGCGCGCCGAGGGCGTCTCCGTCGTCGTCGGCGGGCGCCCCCTGGTCGACCGGGTCTCCCTGACGGCCGCCCCCGGCGAGGTCGTGGGACTGGTCGGCCCGAACGGCGCCGGCAAGTCGACACTGCTGCGCACCTTCTACCGCGCGCGGCGTCCCACCTCGGGACGGGTCCTGCTGGACGGCGACGACATCTGGCGGATGCCCGGCAAGCACCTGGCCAGGCGGCTGGCCGCCGTCCTCCAGGAGGCCCCCGGCGACTTCGAGCTGACCGTCCACGACGTCGTGGCGATGGGACGCACCCCGCACAAGCGCGCCTTCCAGGGCGACGACGCCACCGACCGCGCCGTCATCACCGGGGCGCTGGCCGAACTGGAGGCGGCACACCTCGCCGGCGTGCCCTTCGACCGGCTGTCGGGCGGTGAGAAGCAGCGCGTCCTGATAGCCCGCGCGCTCGCCCAGCGCGCCGGGACGCTCGTGCTGGACGAGCCCACCAACCACCTCGACCTCCGCCACCAGATCGACGCGCTGCGCCTCGTCCGCCGCCTGGGCGTCACCGCCGTCATCGCGCTGCACGACCTCAACCTCGCCGCCGCGCACTGCGACCGCCTCTGCGTCCTGGACGCCGGACGCCTGGTCGCGTCCGGAACCCCAGCCGAAGTGCTCACCCCCGGCCTGCTCGCCGAGGTCTACCGCGTCGACGCCGACGTCCGCGCCCACCCCCGCACCGGCCTCACGCAGATCACCGTCCTCCCCGAGTGACGCGCCCTCGGCCGCGCGACATGACGTCCACTCCGGTAAGCCCGCCGCAGTACACGATGTGCAGTACACGATGTGACCAGCGGAGATCAAGATGGAATTGCCCAATAGCGGCTTTCCGCCGTAGTTGATCTAGTCATGAGTGAGGGGAGGTGTTACATTGCTGAATGTTCCCACGGAAGGGACGGCCACGGAAATACGATGACTCAATCACCGCTCGGCGGTTACTCATTCGGCCGCCCGGTCAATTGAGCATCGCCGACCGCCGCCGTCCCATCCGGCAGCGAAAGGAAGAGCGATGAAGAAGACCACCGCCTCCGTGCTGGTCGCGGGGCTGGCCGCGGCCGCCGGCCTCGTGGCGACGCCCCCCGCCCACGCCGACCCCACCTTCCCGTGCGGAGTCTCCTACGCCGGGCAGAGCGGCGGCACGCTGTCGCTGCACTACCACAACTGCACGAGCAAGACCCAGAAGCGCAAGCCCTTCAGCGCTCTCTACGGCAGTTTGGGAAGCTGCAAGACCGTGTACGCCGGCAAGGCCGTCGGCTGGATCATCCCGACCGACGACCACCCCGAGACCTGGACGGTCATCTCCTGCTGAGCGAGCACTCTTTCCGGCACGGACAAAGCCTGGAACGAGCTGCACGACGACGCTAAAACTACGGCCGCGTGACTCACGTCGGGCATATTATCCGCGCACATCGCAGGTAATGAGCAGAGAGCCGGCGCGGCCTTTCACGAAGCCTTTTCTCACGGCCCGCGGCCCACGCCATGGCCCGGCTTCGGTGACGCGAAGCCGGGCCTCGGCGCGGCTGTACAGGCCCTCGGGGCCGTGTCACGATGATCGGGAGTCCGGGGACGCCGTCGGGGCGCCTCGAGACGGTGAACGGAGTCGTCATGACATCTCTTCGGCCTGCCCTCGAACCGGCGACGCCCGGCGGCCGGGTGACGGTACGGGACATCGCCGCCGCCAAGCGGCGGGGCGAGAAGTGGCCCATGCTCACCGCCTACGACGCGATGACCGCGTCGGCCTTCGACCAGGCGGGGATCCCCGTGATCCTGGTCGGCGACACGATGGGCGACAACCACCTGGGGTACGACTCGACCGTCCCGGTCACCCTGGAGGAGGTCCTCTTCCTCGCGGCGGCCGTCGTGCGCGGCACCGGGCGCGCGCTGATCGTCGGCGACCTGCCGTTCGGCAGCTACCAGCGGGACGCCGCCCAGGCGCTGCGCAGCGCGACGCGGCTCGTCAAGGAGGCCGGGGTCGGCGCGGTCAAGCTGGAGGGCGGGGAGCGCAGCGCGCCGCAGATCGCGCTGATGGCCGGCGCGGGCATCCCCGTCATGGGGCACGTGGGGCTGACGCCCCAGTCGGTGAACATGCTCGGCCACCGGGTCCAGGGGCGCGGCGAGACCGCGGCACGGCAACTGCTCCGGGACGCCAGGGCGGTGCAGGACGCGGGCGCGTTCGCGGTCGTCCTGGAGGCGGTGCCGGCAACGCTGGCAGCCGAGGTCACCGCGGCGCTGGACATCCCCACGGTCGGGATCGGCGCGGGCCCGGGCTGCGACGCCCAGGTGCTGGTGTGGACCGACGCCGCCGGGATGACCGAAGGACACGCGCCGCGCTTCGTCAAGCGGTACGCCGACGTCCGCCGGAGCCTCCGCGACGTCGCGCGGGCCTACGCCCAGGACGTGGCCACCGGCGCCTTCCCCGCCCCGGAGCACACTTACCGGTGACGCGCCTCATGCGGGGCGCTTGTGGATCTCGCCGTCCTTCATGACGAAGTCGACCTGCCCGGTGGCCTGGATGTCGGCGAACGGGTCGCCGGGCATGGCGATGATGTCGGCGGTCCTGCCCTCGGCGAGGACGCCGAGGTCGTCGAGCCCGAGAAGCTCGGCGGCGACGCTGGTCGCGGCCTTCAGCGCGCGGGCGGGGGTGATGCCGTTGGACACCATCATCGGGAACTCCCGCCAGTTGTCGCCGTGCGGGAACATGCCGGCGTCGGTGCCGAAGGCGATCTTGATCTCGCTCGCGGCGAGGTTCTCCGCGCCGTCGAGCAGCGCCTGCTGGTAGGTCTGGAACTTGCGGGGCTTGAAGGCGGGCGCGCCCCTCCAGTGCCCCTCGTTGAAGGCGTTCCGGGCGTCGGTGATGATCGTGTACTGGGTCGGGACGACGAAGACGCCGGCGTCCTCGATCATCTTCAGCGTCTCCGCCGAGGCCAGGTTGGCGTGCTCGATGCTGCGGACGCCCGCCCGCACGGCCCGCCTGGCCCCCTCGTCGCCGTAGCAGTGCGGCGTGGCCGGGACGCCGAGGTCGGCCGCCGCCGCGACCAGGGCGGCCATCTCCTCCGCGGAGTAGGTGGTCCGCCCGGGATCGTCGCCGGGGCTGGAGAAGCCGCCGGTCGCGGCGAACTTGACCCAGTCGGCGCCCGCGCG
Organism: Actinomadura sp. NAK00032; assembly: GCF_013364275.1. Taxonomy (NCBI): domain Bacteria; kingdom Bacillati; phylum Actinomycetota; class Actinomycetes; order Streptosporangiales; family Thermomonosporaceae; genus Actinomadura; species Actinomadura sp. NAK00032. Next base: position 5,337,031 of record NZ_CP054932.1, read on the forward strand.
GACCTCCTGCCGCACCCGGGTGCGGATCTCGTCGGGGCCGTCCGCGGCCGCCAGCTCCAGCGGCGGCGGGGAGCCCTGGAACTGGCCGGCCAGCACCGTGCTGAAGTCGCCGTGCCCGCCGCGTGCCGAGATCAGGTGCGGGGCCACCCGCATGCGCGGCCCGGTGATCCAGCCCGCTTCGACCGCGTCGCGCAGGTCGACGATGCCGTACCCGACATCGGCGCACATCAGGTCCCGGACGGTGGTGAACCCGTTCATCAGCAGGGTCCGCAGGACCGAGAGCGACCGCAGCGCCATCGCCGTGGGCGACCCGGTGAACACGGACATGATGTCGGGCGTGATGGTGACGTGGGTGTGGCAGTCCATGAAGCCCGGCGTCAGAGTGTGCCCGGCCAGGTCGACCACCTCGGCGCCCGGCGGCGCCTCGATGCGCGTCGCGATCTGCCGGATCCGGTCGTCCTGCACCAGCACGTCCTGCGGGCCCGCCGGCTCATCGGCGAGCCCGTCCCACACCCGCGCGCCGCTGAGCAAGGTCGATGGCATTCGATGTGCCTGCCCGAAGCCGTCCGGCACAACGCCCGATCACCGGCAAACAACGCCCCAAATCGCATCCCGGGGGCACGCCCGTGGGCTCGCACGTGGGCCTCCCTGATTCGGCGGAGGGCGCGTCCGGTCAGAGTTCGAGGTGTCGGCCGTAGCGGCACTTGAACCGATCAAGGAGGCGTTATGCCAGGCACCACCATCGCGTTCCTCAACATCGCCATGCACGGGCGCGTCAACCCGACGCTGCCGGTCGTGGCCGAGCTGGTGCGGCGCGGCCACTCCGTCACCTACCACACCTCGCCCGCGTTCGGCGCGGAGATCGAAGCCGCCGGAGCGGCCGTGCACCTCTACCCCGGGGGCGACCAGCGGCTCCCCGACCGGCCGACGCCGGCCACGCTGGTGGACGGGCTCGCGGCCGCCGCCGTCCGCCTGCTGCCCGGCGTGCTCAGCGACCTGCGCCGCATCGGGCCCGACCTGATCGTCCACGACTCCGCCTGCCCGTGGGGCGCGGTCGCCGGCCGCGAACTCCAGGTGCCGGCGGCGTCGTCGTTCACCACGTTCGCGTTCAACCGGCACGTCCCCAGCCCCACCCGCGGCTCACTGGGCCTGCTGGCCGCGGCGGCGGCTTCGCCCTCCGTCCTCCGGAGCTACCCGCGGTCGCGCCGGGAGCTGCGCCGCCGCTTCGACACGCGCGGACTGCCGGCGATCGACCTGGGGAACATCCGCCAGCCGCTCAACCTGGTCTTCACCTCCCGGGCGTTCCAGCCGTCCGTCGAGGAGTTCGACGAGTCCTACCGGTTCGTCGGCCCGAGCATCGGGGCCCGCCCGGCCGACCCGTCGTTCCCGGCCGGCCGGCTGCGCGACCCGGTGCTGTACGCCTCGCTCGGCACGATCTTCACGGGCGGCCCGCGGCTGCTGCGCGCCTTCGCGATCGGGCTCGCCACGCTGGGCGGCACCGTGGTCGTCTCCACCGGACGCACCGATCCCGCCGCGCTGGGACCGCTGCCCGCCAACGTGATCGCCCGCCGCTCCGTGCCGCAGCCGGAGGTGCTGGCCCGCGCGGCGCTGTTCGTCACCCACGGCGGGATGAACAGCGCCAACGAGGCCATGTACGCCGGGGTCCCGATGCTGGTGGTCCCGCAGGGCGCCGACCAGCCGGCGGTGGCCCGCCGCGTCGTCGAACTCGGCAACGGCCTGTCGCTCCGTCCCCAGGACGTCGACGAGGGACCCGTCCACACCCTCGCCCGGCGGCTGCTCGACGACCCCCGGTTCCGCGCCGCCGCGGCCACCCTTCAGCGCGCCCAGCGCGAGGCGGGCGGGCCCGGGCGGGCCGCCGACGAACTCGAGCGGTACCTGCGGCCCACCGGCCCGGCCAGTCCCTCGGTGCCCGCGGATCCGTCACGGCGGGGCTGACCGATGTCACCCGTCGTCGTCCTGCTGCTGGTCGCCGGGCTCTCGGAGGCCGCCGGACGCGTGCTGCCCCTGGCGGCCCGCCGCCCCGGCGCGCCGCGCGGCTACGTGGCCGGGCTGCTGCTGCTCGGCGCCTTCGTCGACGGCGCCGTGTTCGCGCTGTGGCCGCTGACCGCGTGGACCCTCGCCGAGCTGGTGGCGGCCGATCCGCCGCCGGGCACCGGCCTGGCCTGGACACCGGGCCTGGCCGCCCCGCTGGCGCTCTCCGCCGTGCTCGCGTTCCCGCTGCTCGGCCCGCTGTTCCACCTGCTGCTCCTCATCGGGGTCGGGGCCGGCCTCGCCGAACCGCTCGCCGCCGCGGCCGGGATCGGCTGGTGGACCGCCGCGGGCTGCGTCGCCCTCGCCGGTGTCGGGCTGGGTGCCGCCGTCGAGGCCGTCCGGCGCCTGGTCATGGCGATCAGTGCGATCGGGGCACCGAGGCCGGCCGCATGAACGACCTGCTGTTCTGGATCGGCGGGCTGGGGCTGGCCCTGATCGCCGAGGCCCTGCTGGCCCGCCACGAGCTGCTGGCCTACGGCGCCGGGTGGCGGGCCTCCGCCACGAAGCTGCCGGAGGGCGTGCCCTACGCCCGGGGCGCCGACCCGGACCGTCCTCCGGACGCCTACCTGGTGTACCTGGACGGCATCGGGAAGTTCCGCTTCCGCGACAGCCGGGACGGCGGCCGGCTGGTCCGGGCCCTGCTCGACAGGGCACCCGAGCTGCGGGTACTGGGACAGGTGCAGCCCTACTCGCCACTGGCCGAACCGCTCGCCGGCCGGCCGGTGTGGGCGTGGGTGCGCCGCCGGGTGGGGCTGCCGCTGTTCCTGCACAACGTCATGCAGACCTTCGTGGCCGCCGACCACCGATACCGCCCGCTGTACTCCCGGGCCGTCGGCTCGCAGATCGCCGCCCAGCTCCGGCTCGCCGGCCACCGGCCCGGCAGCGGCGTCCCCGTGGTGCTGCTCAGCTACAGCGGCGGCGCCCAGGTCGCCATCGGCGCGGTCGGCGAACTGGACGCCCGGTTGCACGCGCCGCTCCTGCTGATCACGCTCGGCGGGTTCCACAACGGCACCGGCGACCTCGGCCGGGCCCAGCACCTGTACCGGCTCACCAGCGCGCGCGACCGGATCGAGCGCGTCGGCACCTGGATCTTCCCGCAGCGCTGGCCGCTGTACCGCGGCAGCGGATGGAACCGGGCCCGCCGCGCCGGGAAGATCACCGTGCACCGGCTCGACCCGGCGACCCACGTCGGGCCGCGCGGCTACATCAGCCCGAAGACCCGGCTGCCCGACGGCCGCACCCACCTCGACCGCACCGCCGACACCGTGGTCGCGCTCATCCGCGCCCGCTACAGCACGTCCACGGCCACGGACCCGCTGCCCTGAGCGCCCGTTACGGGCACGAGGACGGGGTCCCGCCCGGCCGGAGACGGCGGGCGGGACCCCATCGGTCGCCTTGGTGTTCAGGGGGTCGAGCGGGCCATGCCCGCGAGGATCCGCCTCATGGCCCCTTCCAGATGGTCGCGCAGGGCGGCGGTGGCGCGGTCGGGGTCGCCCGCGATGCACGCGTCCAGAATGGCGCGATGCTCCGCGTGGCTGAGGCGGCGCCGCTCGGCATCCGGTTTGGAGGCGAAACGGTACCGTTCGTTGTTCTGCCACACCGGCTCGATCGCCCTCGGCAGCCAGCGCGAACCGGACGCGTGGTAAATGGTGAAGTGGAATTCGGTGTGCGCCCGCCGTGCGCCCTCGACATCGCCATTGGCCAGCAATGACTCGTGCTCTTCGAGCGCGCGCTCCGCGCGGCCGGCCGCCTCCGCGTCGAAATGCAGCGCCGCCCGTCCCACCGCCAGGGACTCCAGCTCGACGCGGACCTCGTAGGTGTCGCGGAGGTCGGCCTCACTGAGCTCCCGCACCTTCGCCCCCTTGTGCGGGATGATCTCCACCAGGCCCAGCGCCTCCAGCCGGCGCATCGCGTCGCGCACCGGCATCGGGCTCATGTCGAGCTGCCCGGCGAGATCGGTGAGCCGCAGCGGCGACCCGGCCGGCAGCTCGCCGGCCAGGATCATCCGGTGCAGCTCGGCCGCGGCCGTGTCGGCGAGGGTGCGCCGCGAGCCGGGTTTGTCCGGGGAGAGTTCGAAGATGCCGCGTCCGCCCTGGCTCACTGGTTCGCCTCTGCCCAGGGGAGGAGGACCTTCTCCAGCGCGACGAGCCCGTAGAAGAGGACGATGCTGATGATGCCGAGCAGCACCATCGCGGCGAAGGCGAGCGGGGTGTCGGCGCTCGATCCCGACTGGACGATGACGAACCCGAGACCGGAGTCCGCGCCGACGAACTCGGCGATGACCGCCCCGATGACCGCCAGCGAGATCGCCGTCTTGAGCCCGACCATCACCTGCGGCAGCGCGTAGGGGAACCGGACCTTGAAGAATGCCTGCATGTGACCTGCATCGTAAGAGCGGATCAGCTCGGTCAGCTCGCTTGGAGTGGATTTCAGCCCGACGGCGGTGGAGATCACGACGGGGAAAAAGCATAGCAGGAAGACCATGACGACCTTCGGGAGCTGCCCGAAGCCCATCCAGACCACCAGGATCGGCGCGATCGCGATTTTCGGGACCGCGTTCACCGCGAGCAGCAGCGGATAGATCATCTTTTCCAGCAGCCGCGACCCGGCGATCAGCATCGCGATCGGGATGCCGACGACGACCGCGACCGCGAAGCCCTCGACCGTCTCCAGCAGGGTCACCCAGGTCTGCTCCATGAGGTACCCGGACTGCGCGGTGAAGGAGTCGAAGACGTCCTTCGGCGTGGGCACCAGCAGCTTCTCGATCGAGAAGACGATCGTCGCCAGCCACCAGAGGGCGACCACGGCGACCAGCCCGAGGACGGGCAGGCCCCAGTCGGCCGCCCGCCCGTTGAGCCGGGCGGCGGGACGGGCGCGGCGGACCTGGCGGCGGCCCGTGGACGCGGCGGTCATGCGGCCCCCTCGGCGGCGGGCGTCGGCATCAGCAGCTCGTGCAGTTCCGCGCTGACCTCGGCGACCCGGTCCGCGTGCGCGTTGCGCCCGAGCGTGCGCGGACGCGGGATGTCGACGTCGACGATCTTGCGGAGCCGCCCGGGCCGGGGGCTGAGCACCACGACGCGGTCGGCGAGCAGCACCGCCTCCTCGATGGAGTGGGTGACGAAGATGATGGTCGTCTCCTGCTCCATCTTGATGCGCTGCAGCTCGATGGACAGCTCTTCGCGGGTCAGCGCGTCGAGCGCGGAGAACGGCTCGTCCATGAGCAGGACCTTCGGGTTCTGGATCAGCGAGCGGCACAGCGAGACGCGCTGCTGCATGCCGCCCGACAGCTCGTGCGGCAGCCGCTTCTCGAAGCCGGCGAGCCCGGCCAGGCCGAGCAGTTCGTGCGCCCGCTCGCGCATGGCCTGCTTGTCCAGGCGCAGGATCTCCGCCGGCAGCATGATGTTGTCCAGGACGGTGCGCCACGGGAGCAGCGCCGAGCGCTGGAACATGAAGCTGACGTCCTGCCGGGGCCGGGTCACCGGGTCGCCCGCGACCGTCACGGTCCCCGACGTCGGGCGCAGCAGTCCGGCGATCATCCGGAGCATGGTCGACTTGCCGCAGCCCGAGCGCCCGACCAGGGTCACGAACTCGTTGCGGCGGACCTCGAGATTGATGTCGTCCAGCGCGTGGACCTCGCCTTTGCGTCCGGCGAAGACCTGCGAGACGTGCTTGAGCTCGATCACATCCCCTCCTCAACCCTGTGCGGCCGCGCCGAAGTCGACGACCTGTTCGGGGGCCGGCTTCGAGGAGATCGCGCCGGCCTCGCCGAGCAGCCGGATGTTCTCCTCGACCCGGGCCTTGTCGACCGCGCCAACCGCGGCTCCCTCGGGCGCCACGTAGGGCGCCATCGCGCGGACCTCCGCGGCGGCGACGGCCGCGTCCTGGGTGGGCTGGCGCTTCTTGAGGATCTCGCCGGTCTCCTCCGGGTGGGCGATGGAGTACCGCAGGCCCTTGAACAGCGCGGCGGAGAACTTCTTCACCAGCTCCGGCTTCTCCTCGGCGATCTTGCTGGAGGCCAGCAGCGCGTTGCCGTACAGGTCGGGCAGGACGTCCCCGTAGGGCAGCACGACGGCCTTCTTGCCCTGCGCCGCCTTCTCGACGAGCGGCTTGCCCACGACGAACTGCCCGATCGCGTCGACCTTGCCGGTCGCGAGCAGCTGCGGCAGGGCGGGCGGGGCCGACGGGACGAACTTGACCTTGCCCGCGTCGATCCCGGCCGCCTTGGCGTAGACCGGGAACGTCACCTGGTTGGTGGACCCCGGCTGGTCGCCGACGGTCTTGCCCTCCAGGTCCTTCGGCGTCGCGATGCCGCCGCCCTCCAGCGCGACGACCGCGGCCAGCGACTTCTGGTGCACCATGCCGACCGCGGTCACCGGCAGCTTCTGCTTGGCGATGGTGATCAGCGCGGTGGTGAAGTCGCCGGCGCCGAAGTCGGCGCGGCCGCCCGCCAGCAGCTTCATGACGTCGACCGTGCCGCTCCCCGGCTTGATGTCGACGTCGAGGCCCGCCTCCTCGAAGTACCCCTTCTCCTCGGCGACGTAGGCGAAGGCGTCCCGGCCGAAGGTGTTGAACGACGTCAGGTAGTGGACGGTGTCGGTGGACCCGCCGCCCTCGCCGTCGCCTCCGCCGCCGCACGCGGCGGCCATGAGCACGACGCCGCCGACCGCGACGCTCCTGGCGAACCAGGTGACCTTCATAGCTACTCCTTATCCGTGCTCTGCGCACTCATGGCAGCGCACTCATGGCCGCGGCTCGGACCCCGCGGCCGCGTGTCCGGACTTTCCGAGAAGGGTCCTGGCGTTGTCCTCGCCGACCCGCCGGACGAGGCCGGCGTCGCGGTGCGAGAGCAGCGCGGCGGGGTCGTCGCTGCCCATCGGGAACGGCCAGTCGCTCCCGAGGACCACGCGGTCCGCGCCGAACACGCGCACCGCGAGGTCGGCGACGTCGGGATCGTGGGTCAGGCAATCCGTATAGAAGCTGCCGCGCAGCACCTCGCGCAGCGGCCGGGCGAGCGCGGGCACGCCCGGCCGCCCGGTGTCGGCGCCCCGCTGCCAGCGCCCGAGGACCGCGGGCACGCATCCGCCGCCGTGCACCAGCAGGAACCGCAGCCCCGGGTGCCGGTCGACGACCTCGCCGAACAGCAGCTGCGCGACCGCGACCGCGGTCTCGGACGGGTTGCCCAGCAGGTTGGCCAGGTAGAACTCGCCCAGCCGGTCATCGGGGCTGTGCCCCGGGTGCAGCATGACCGGGCGACCGTCCTCCGCCAGGAGCCGCCAGAGCGGTTCCAGCGACGGGTCGGCGAGGCTGACCGACCGCCCGCCGGCCGCGGCGGCGAACCCGGCCCAGCCGTCCTCCGCGAGGAGGCGGCCGAGTTCCGCCACCGCGACCTGCGGGTGCTCCAGCGGGAGGTAGGCCATCGGCAGCAGGGCCGGCCGCCCCGCCACGGCCCGCCGCATGCCGCCGTTCAGCGCCCGCACCCAGCGCGCGGCCTCGTCGCCGGGCAGGTGCTGGCGGAAGAACGGCGGCGGCGCGGAGACCACCGCGGCGTCCAGGGACCGCTCACCCAGCCACGCCTCCAGGGCGTGCGGCCGGCCGAGCCGCGGTGGACCGCCGTGCGAGCCGTCCACCGCGAGGCGTCCGCCGTCGAGGGAGACGCCGGGCAGCCCGGCGATCTCGGGCCCGGTCAGGACGGGCGCGAGGTGGGTGTGCAGATCGATGCCGCCCATCGGTGAGGCCGGCCTCCTTCGGAGTGGTCGTCGGACTGGGGGGTGCCGGGTCGGCTAGGACGTGAGGGACACGCGGGCCACGCGGTTGCGCAGTTCCCCGAGCCCCTCGACGCGGGTGAGCAGCTCGTCCCCCTCGGCGAGGAAGATCTGCGGCTCGCGCGCGTTGCCGATCCCGCTGGGCGTGCCGGTCAGCACGACGTCACCGGCGCGCAGCGTCATCCCCCAGCTCAGCTCGGCGATGATCCGGGCGAACGAGAAGGCGGTCTGCGCCGTGCTCGCCTGCTGCAGGCGCCTGCCGTTCAGGTCGAACGTGATCGCCAGGTCGTGCGGGTCGGGGACCTCGTCGGCGGTGGTGAGCCACGGCCCGAGCGGCATCGTGCGGTCGATGCTCTTGCCCTTCAGCCACTGGCCGCCGTGCGCCCGCTGCAGGTCGCGCTGCGAGACGTCGTTGGCGACCAGGTAGCCCGCCACGTGGTCGAGCGCCCGCTCCTCCGGGATCGACCTGCCGTCGCGGCCGATGACCAGCGCCACCTCCGCCTCGTAGTCCCACTTCGCGGACAGCTCCGGGTCCCACGCGATGGCGTCGCGCGGGCCGATCACCGTGTCGGGGCCCTTGGTGAAGAAGGTCGGGTGGGACGGGGGCTGCTCGGGGTCCTGCCCCTCCCGCTTCCCCATGGACTCCTCGTAGTGGTCCCAGTAGTTCCAGCCGGTGCACAGCACGTCGCGGTTGAACCTGCGCAGCGGCGCGAGCAGGTCCAGGCCGTCCAGCGGCTCCCGGGGCGCGACCTGCGCGGCCGCGGAGACGGCCTCGCGGGCTTCGGCGCCGCCGCGCACGACGTCGTCGGGGGTGGGCGCCGTGGCGGGCAGCACCGCGGCGTGGTCGCCCTCCACGACGGCGGTGCGGATCCCGCCCTCGAAGCGGATCGCGGCCAGCCGCATCTCAGCCGTCCCCGTCCGCGACCACGGCGATCGCGTTGATCTCGATGAGGTAGTCCTTGTTGACGAACTTCGCCACCTCGACCAGCGTCGACGCGGGCGACACCCCGGTGAAGTACTGCCTGCGGACCTCGTGGATCGCGGCGAAGTCCTCCATGTTGCGGACGTAGACGTCGACCCGGGCGATGTCGTCGAGGGTGCCGCCGGCGGCCTCGACCGCGGCCTTGAGGTTCTGGCACACCTGGTGCGTCTGGGCGGAGACGTCGCCGACCCCGGTGACACCGCCGTCCTTGTTGCGCGCGGTCATTCCGGAGATGAAGACCAGGCGGCCGCGGGCCTCGGCCATGGTCGCCTGCGCGAAGTGGCCGTTGGGCGGAGCCAGCTCGGCGGTCCTGATCTCTTGCTTGGGCATGGGTCCTCCTCTGATGTCGGGTGGGCGGCGCGGGTCAGCGGGCGTCGGCCGCGCTGTCGTACCAGTCGGGCTGGGTCGGGTAGTGGGGGCCGTCGTAGATCTCGAGCAGGACGGTGTCCTCCTCGGCGAGCGTCGGCCCGTGCAGGCTGCCCTTGGGGTTCCAGTAGAGGGACCCGGACGTGAGGGTCAGCCCGGTCGGCACGTAGGTGTAGCGGCCTTGCAGGCAGAACATGAACTGGTTGGAGGCGTGCGAGTGCCGGGACGGGATGCCCGCGCCCTTCTTGAAGCGGACCAGGGCGATCGACGCCCCCGTCTCGTCGTTGCGCCACAGCATCTTCTGCGAGAGGCCGGCGAGGGTCTTGTCGACCCAGTCGAGGTCGCCGGTGTTGAGGAGGATCTCCCGGAATCGGCCCATGACCTCGCCGTCGGGGCCCGCGACGTCCTGCTCGCGGGAACGGTCCGGAGCCTCCCCGCTGTAGGCGGCGGGCTCGGAGAGGTTGTTCTCCCACTCCTCCTCCGGGACGCCCGGAGGGCACGGCTGCTCAGACAAGGTTCTCTCCCAGGCACTTCAGCTCGACGAGACGGCAGCGGTAGCGGCTCTCGCCCCGGTTGGTGAGCATGTGGATCTCGCCGGGCTCGCGGTAGACGACGCCGCCGACCGGCTCGTGCACCAGGCGCGGTTCGCCGCCCTTGAGCGAGTCGATGCGGTTGTCGGCCGCCTCCAGCGCGATCACCACGTACGGGTTCTGGTGGTGGTGCCAGGGCTGTGCCCTGCCCGGCTCCAGCTCGATCTCCCAGACCCGGATCTGCTCGTTCTCGAACACGATCTCCTGGCCGACGGGGCCGAGCTCCACGGGCCGCCCGTCCGGTCCGGTCGCGGTCTTGCCATCGGTCATGCCCTTACTCCTGTGCGGTGATCGGAGCGCGTCCGCAGATGCGCTGGTACACGGCCGCCGCCGGGTCCTGTCCGGAGGCGGGGTCGAACGGAAGGATCGCCGCGACATGGGCGTCCGGCCGGATCAGCACGACGGTGTCGCCGTCCACGCCGAACCGGCGGCGCACCCGGTCGCCGGGGTCGAACAGGGCCCGGTCGCGCAGGCCCGAGTCGTGCGGCGCGTCCCAGCGCGACACCGCGAAGCGGCGCAGCGCCGGGCCGGCCTCGGCGGGGATCCGCGGCCGCCGCCTGGTGTCGGTGAAGTAGAGCGCCACGAAGGACTCGGCGGCCAGGTCGTGCAGGTGGACGGAGCCCTCCGGGCCGAACAGCGGCAGGTCGGGGGCGCGGTCGCCGGTGCGCACCGGCAGCGGCCCCGAGCCCGTCTTGACCATCGACCAGTCGCCGGTGTCGTCGACGTCGAGCCGCACTCCGAGCAGGCCGCGGGTGAACGCGTTGCCCCAGTTCCCGTCGGTCATCGCGTCCACGGCCCCGCCCTGCCCGCTCATGTAGGTGCGGGCGGCCTCGGCCATCTGGCCCGAGCCCTTGACCGCGACCGGCGCCTGCTCCACCTCGTAGCCGCCGAGCAGGGAGTCGTCGGCCCAGCCGCGCAGCACCCAGGCGAGCCGCCACGGCAGGTTGGAGGCGTCCAGCACCCCGGTGTTGAGGCCGAGCGCCCACATCGGCGTGATCAGGTGCGCGGCGTCGCCCATCAGGAACACGCGGCCGTCGCGCCACTGCTCCGCCACCCGGTGGTGGACGGTGTAGACGTTGGTGCCGAGCACCTCGATGCCCTCGACCTCGCCGATGAACCGCAGCGCCTTGTCGCGCAGTTCGTCGTGCGTCGGCTCCCCCGCCCCCTTGGCCAGCGGGTAGAGGAAGCGCCAGCAGTGCGGCTGGCGGACGAGGATCATCCACTCCGAGGGGTCGGAGAAGTAGGCGAGGTAGGGGTAGTCGCGCGGGTTGGCGACGTCCAGGTCCGCCTTGAGGTCGACGAGCATGTAGCGTTCGTCGAGCGTGCGCCCCTCCACGGTGATGCCGAGCTGCTCGCGCACCTGCGAGCGTCCGCCGTCGCAGGCCAGCAGGTAGCGGGCCTTGACGTGCCGCTCGCCCCCGGGGGTGTCGAACGTCAGCTCGACGTGGTCGTCGTGCTGCTTGAACGCGGTCAACCGGTGCCCCATGTGCAGGGTGCCGTGCTCGCGTCCGGTGAAGCTGTCGCGCAGCACCGGCTCCAGGTGGTGCTGCGGGATGTTGATGACGAAGGGGAACCGGGTGTCCTCGGTGAGCTCGCCCGTGCGGACGCTCAGCGTGGGCTCGTTGGTGACCCGGTCGATCTCGCCGATCTCGTCGATCCGCAGCGAGGCGCGCAGCACCTCCGGCAGCGCGCCGTACCGGTGCAGGACCTCCAGGGTCCGGGTGAGGACGGTCCCCGCCTTGGTGTCCAGCGAGAGCCGGTCGTCCTCCTCGAAGACGGCCACCGGGACGCCGTAGCGGGTCAGCCCCAGCGCGGTGATCAGGCCGATGGGCCCGGCGCCCACGACCGCGACGGGGAGGACCTCCCCCTCGGGTGTCGTCGTCTCGGTCACTGGGAGGTCACTCCTTCGGGTAGGCGCGGTCGCGGGTGAGCTGCGAGCCGGTCATGGTCGCCGCGTCGGACAGCAGGAACAGCAGGGGGCCGACGACGTCCTCGGGGGTGCCGATCCCCGTGGTGCGCGCCCAGTGCTCCCGCTCGCCGCCCGCCGGGTTGGCGGCCTGGAACTGCGGGGTGTCGATGACGCCGGGCGCGAGGACGTTCACCCGGATCCGGTGCTCGGCCACCTCGGCGGCCAGCGACTTGGCGAACGAGACCAGCGCGCCCTTGCTGGCGGCGTAGGCGGACGCCTCGGCCCGGCCCATGTGCGCCAGGCCGGAGCTGAAGACCACGATCGACCCGGACCGGCGCTCGGCCATCGCGGGCAGCACGGCCTGGCAGCACCAGACGACGCCGTCGAGGTTCACGCCGAGGACACGGCGCCACTCCTCGGGCGCCATGCCGGCCACCTCGGCGCGGGGCTGGACGGCCGCGCCCGCCACGAGGCCGTCGACGCGGCCGTGCCGGGCGAGGGTCTGCTCGACGGCCGCGAAGACCGCGTCGCGGTCGGCCACGTCGACGGCGACCTGCTCGACCCCGGGCGCCGCGTCCAGGCCGGCCGCGGGCGCGATGTCGAAGACCACGGCGGTCCCGCCGGCGGCGCCGACGCCGCGCGCGAGGGCCGCGCCGATCCCGTTGGCGCCGCCGGTGACGATGACGACCTGCCCGGTCGCGTCGAAGCTGGCTCTCATCGGGTGGTGCCTCCCGTCGCGCGGACCGGAACGTCGGCTCCGGCCAGGGCCAGCGAGTCGGGCAGGACGGCGCCGACCTCGCCGGCCGTGCGGCGCAGCGCCTCGAGGACGCTGCCCTCGATCCGGACGCCTCCGGCGAGGGCGGCCGCGTGGTTCTCCGCCTCGATCTGGCCGGGCAGGTACAGCCGCTCCACGCCGGGCGCGGTGGGAGACCCGGTGACCTCGGCGGCCAGCCGGCCCATCCGCTCCGCGAAGTCCGCCGGGTCGCCGAACGCCGCCACGTCCACGGCCAGGAAGAAGTGCGCGCAGTTGTTGGGGACCGTGACGTCGCTGTAGAGCCCCCGCACGGCCTGCCCGAACCCTCCGCCGGACAGCACCCCGGTGAGGACGTCGATGACCAGCGCCAGCGCGAAGCCCTTGTGCCCGGCGGCGGGCAGGAGCATGCCGCCCAGGGCCGCGCGGGGGTCGGTGGTGGGCCGGCCCTCCGCGTCCGAGGCCCAGGTGGACGGGATCTCCCGGCCCTCCGCCGCCGCGATGCGGATCTTGCCGAGGGCCGCCTCCGACAGCGCCATGTCCAGCACGACGGCAGGCCCGTCGGGCATCGGCACGCCGACGGCGAGCGGGTTGTTGCCGACCACGGGAGCCGCCCCGCCGACGGCGGGCATCAGCGGCCGGGTGTTCGCCGCGGCCAGCCCGACGCAGCCCTCCCGCGCCGCCGCCTCGACGTAGCGGAACGCGCCCCCGAAGTGGAAGGCGTCGCGGACCGCCACCGCCCCGACGCCGAAGCGCTTCGCCTTGGCGACGGCGATCCCCATCGCCTGGTCCCCCGTGAGCTGGCCGAGCGCGTGCCCCGCGTCCAGGACGGCCATCGCGCCGAGGTCCACCACGACGTCCGCCCGCTCCTTGCGGCTGACGGAGCCGGCCCGCACGCGGTCGACGTACATCGGGACGAGCATGCTCCCGTGCGAGGCCACGCCGCGCATGTCGGCGTCGACCAGGGCCTCCGCCACCGTCGACGACGCGGCGTCGCTGAACCCGACGGCACGGAAGACCGCGCCGACCGTGCGCCGCAGCCCGTCGACGGGCACGCGCCCCCGCTGGCTCGAATCACTCATGTATCTCTCCACGCATCACGGACCGAAGCTTGCCGATATCTCATATCAAATGTCAACTATCAGAACTCGCCGCCGTGAACGGGCAGGAACGGCACAGTGAGCGGGAAGGCCGGTCCGGGCGTCCGGCCGTGGTGGGTGACGTGGTGGTACTGGACGTGCGGCCCCGCGGCCGGGTACCTTGCCGGGCACATGTCCGGCGCCGCCCTCATCCCGTCGAGGAACCGGCCGACCGGATCAACGAGCTGCCCGAGAACCTCGTGCATCCGGGGCTCAACGCCACCACGCCCGTCGACCCGCGGGCGCGGTCACGGGACGCGGCGGCGCGCTTCGCGGGTCAAGCGCCGCCGGGTGGCGTGTTCGCGATGCGCTCCTGGACGGTGGTGCGGGCGCGTGACAGCAGGTCTGTGGCGCGCGGGTAGTCGGTGAGCTGCTCGTCGAGCAGGTCGAGTACGGGCAGGAGGAACCGCGCGGGGACGTCGCGGGCGGCGAGGATGTCGATGGTCCACGTCATGAAACCGGTGAAGAGTCCGGGATCGTCCAGGTAGAGGGCGGTGGCGGCGAACTCGACGATGTGGGAGACGTCCTCGGCCGCCCGGTCCCGCTGCTCGTCGGTGTAGCCGGCCATCGCCGGGATCCGCGACCGCAGCCCGTCCAGGACGTGCCGGACCAGCCGGGGCGCCGTGCTGGTGACATGGGCGTAGGTATGGTCGGCCAGGTGCGGCAGGTCGTCGACGACCCGGTGGGGGTGCGGCCGGGGCAGCGGGCCGCGGGCCAGCCGGTCGGCGGCGGCACGGGCGTCGGGTGCCCACGCGTCCGCGCCCAGCAGGTCGGCGTAGCGGCCGCCGGGGCCGAAGGCGGCGCCGCCGGCCATGACCGGGGTGCCGGTCGACTGGCACGCGGTGATGGCCGCGTGCGCGGCCGGGAGCCGGGTGGCGATCGAGGACGACAGCGCCACCGCGGCCGGGGCGGTCCGGTGCAGGTGGGAGATCAGGTGCGGGGTCGGCACCTGGGCGCCGAGGTAGTCGACCTGCCGGCCGCGCAGCCGCAGCACCTCGGCCAGGAGCCGGGCGGGCAGGGCGTGCCACTCGCCGTCGATGCAGGCCACCGCGATCCGGCCGGGCCGCTCGGGGGCCGCCGCCGCCCGCCGCCGGACGGCCGGATGGTGCGCGACCGCGCCGATCACGCGCTCGTTGACGGCGGTGGCGGTGTGCTCCTGCGCGACGGTGATCCGGTTGGCCGCCCACTCCCGCCCGACGCGGGCCTGCAGTGGCGCGATGACGTCCAGCAGCAGGTCCTCGGGATCCATCCCGTCGTCCAGGGCCGCCATCACGATGTCGGTGGCGGCGTACTCGTCCCCGTCGATGACGGCCGTCCAGAGCGCGTCCGCCCCCGCCGTCCCGCCGGACGGCCGCGCCGAGCGCGTCATGGCGGTCCCCCTTCCGGTTCCGGGGCGGCGCCCGCCCCGGCGCGCCCGGGAGCGGTGATCGCGATCACCGCCATGTCGTCGTGCCGGCCCGTCCCGACCCATTCGGCGGCGAGCATGTGCACCCGCTCCACCAGCGCTTCCGGGGGCATGCCGCCGCATTCGGCCAGCTCGGCGCGCAGCCGCTCGTCGCCGAACATCTCGCCGCCCCGCGGTCCGCCCATGGCCTCGGTGATGCCGTCGGTGTACAGCAGGCAGGTGTCCCCGGGACCGAGCGTCGCCTCCGCGGTCGTCGAGTCGATCTCCTCGAGCACGCCGATCAGCGAGCCACCGGTCCGCGCCGTCTCGACCGCCCCGCCGGCCCGGACGAGCAGCGGGGCGGGGTGGCCCGCGCTGGTCAGCCGCAGCCGCACCCGCGCGCCCTCCCGGCGGGCCGAGGCCAGCACCAGCGTGACGAACCGCGCCGGATCGTCCAGCAGCAGGGCCCCGTTGAGCAGTTCCAGCACGCGCCGGTGGTCGCCCGCCATCGGCAGCAGCGCCCGCAGCGTGGTGCGGATCTTGCCGGTCAGGACCGCGGCCTCCAGGCCCTTGCCGCACACGTCCCCCAGGACCACCAGCGACTCGGCCCGCGAGTCGGCCGCGCCCGCGGGGAACACGTCGTAGAAGTCGCCTCCGACCAGGTCCTCGTCACCGGACGGCCGGTACCGCGCCGCCAGCTCCACCCCCTCCAGCTCGTCCGTGCGAGGCGGCAGCAGTTCGCGCATCAGGGTCGCGGTGATGGACGCCTGCTCGGCGTAGAGGCGCGCGGCCGACAGCATCGCGCCCGCACGGCCGGCGAAGAGGCGGACGGTCGGCTCCTCCCCCGCCGAGAACGCCTCCGGGCCCGCCAGGCGCAGCAGCACCAGCGCGCCGGCCGGAACGCCGTGGCCGGGGAGCGAGATGACCGCGATCGCCGCCGGCCTTCCCGGCGCGAGGCGCGCGAGCCAGGCGGGAGCGGTCCGCGGATCGATCCAGCGCGGCGGAACCGGCGGGAAGCCCCGCAGCGCGTCCGCCAGGCCCTCGACCTCCGCCGGGTCGATCGGCAGTTCCCGGTGCTCGACCCGCCCGCCGGGCCCGGAGCAGGCGACGGGATGGCCCCGCGCGGACCGCGGGACGATCACCACCGCCGCGTCGGCCAGGTGCCGGGCGGCCAGCCGCGCCGTCACCTCCATGCACCGTTCCAGGTTGAGCGACTCGGGCAGCTCCTCGGACATCTCGATCAGGAACGCCGTGCGCTCCCGCTCGGTGACGTCCACCAGCCACCAGGCCGCCCCCGCCGGGTCCTCCGGCGTCCCGCCCTCCCGTACCGGGTGGGCCTCGACCACCCGGCCGCCGATCGGCCCGCGCGCGACCGGACCGGCTCGTCCGCCGATCGGCCGCCGGGCACGGGCCAGCCATTCCGGGACGGCCACGGCCGCCGCCCCACCGGGCGGGACGCCCAGCAGCAGCCGCGCCGCGTCGTTGGCCTGGACGACGACCCCGGCCCGGTCGACGGACAGGACCGCGCAGGGAGCGGCGCGCAGCACCGGATCGAGCACGTCCCGCGCGCCGCCGCCTTCGCCCTGGGTCGGTTCCGTCACGCCATGGCCCCCGAGAAGATCGCTCCACTGCCTCCTCACCCCGTACCCGCGAGATGAGCGATCTCCCCGGTCCGCGCCCGACCTGCCCGGTCGCGGGCTAGCCCTTGAGCCCGGCGGTGATCTTCCACTCCTTCAGCTCTCGGTCCTTCGTCACGTTGAGCCGGGTGTAGGGGTCCTGCTCGACGAGCGCCTGCGCCGCCTCCAGGTCGTCGGCGGCGAGGACGATGATGCCTCCGCTCAGGTCGGCGAGCGGCCCGGCGAGGACGAGCGAGCCGGCCGCCTCCAGCTTGCCGAGGTGCTCCAGGTGCTCGGGGCGGCGTTCAGCGCGCAGCGGGGTGTCGTTGTAGCCGTAGGTCAGAATGAAGTGGGCCATGTGGCCTGTCCTTTCGTGTCGGGTTGGTCCCGCGGCCTGCCGGCCGGGGAGGGTTCCAGAGGGCCGGTCAGCCCGCGGTGACCCGCTGGCGCTGCCGCCCGAGGCCGTCGATCTCGATCTCGATGACGTCGCCGGCCCGGAGGTAGGGGAAGCGCCCGGAGAGCGCGACGCCCTCCGGGGTGCCGGTGAAGACCAGGTCGCCCGGGCGGAGCGTCATCGCCTGCGACAGGTACCAGACGAGGTGGTCGACGGCGAAGATCATGTCCTTGGTGACCGAGTCCTGGCGGGCCTCGCCGTTGATCCGGGACCTGATCCCGAGACCGGTCGGGTCGACCGGGCCGATGGCGACGGAGGGGCCGAGCGGGCCGAACGTCGGGAAGCACTTGCCCTGCGACCACTGGCCGCCGTCCTTCCCGAGCTGCCAGGCGCGCTCGGAGACGTCGTTGCCGATCGTGTAGCCGGCGATGACCGCGGGCGCGTCCGCGGGCGAGGCGAGCCGGTCGGCCTGCCTCCCGATGACGACCACGAGTTCGGCCTCCCAGTCCGCTTGGACGCTGCCCGGAGGGAGGACCACGTCGTCGTACGCGCCGACGAGGCAGCTCGGGTGCTTGAAGAAGAGGATCGGCTCCCGTGGCGGCTCGCTTCCCGACTCGGCGGCGTGGGCCGCGTAGTTCTGGCCGATGCACAGCACGGCGCCCGGCCGCGCGACGGGGACGCCGACCCGCAGGTCCGCCGCTCCGGAGAGCTCGCGCAGCCGCCCCTCGCGGTGGGCGTCGCGCGCCTTCCCGATCCCTCCCGCGGCGAAGAAGTCCGGGTCGATGTCGCCGGCGACGGGGCTCAGGTCGTAGGTCTTCCCGGCGGCGCGCAGCGCCGGCGTCTCGGCGCCGGGCGGGCCCAGTCGCAGGAGTTCCATGCTCGTCGTCTCCTAGTTCGTCGTCAGGTCGTGGCGGGGGAATGGATGGGTGCCGTGGTGGTCGTGAGCGGCCGGCCGGTACCGCCCCAGGCGTTCGCGATCAGCTCGGCGGCGATGGAGACCGCGGTCTCCTCGGGAGTGCGCGCTCCCAGGTCGAGTCCGATGGGCGACCGCAGGCGGGCGAGGGCCTCGGGGGCGACCCCGGCCTCCCGCAGGCGCCCGAGCCGGTCCTCATGGGTGCGGCGGCTGCCCATCGCGCCGATGTAGGCGGCCGGCGTCTCCAACGCGGCCACCAGCAGCGGGACGTCGAACTTCGGATCGTGGGTGAGGACGCACAGCGACGTCGAGGCGTCCACGCCGGCCCGCTCCAGGTACCGGTGCGGCCACTCGACGACGATCTCGTCGGCCTCCGGGAAGCGCGTGGCCGTCGCGAAGACGGGCCGGGCGTCGCAGACGACGACGTGGTAGCCGAGGAACTTGCCGATGCGGGCGACCGCCGAGGCGAAGTCGATCGCGCCGAAGACGATCAGCCGCGGCGGCGGAGCGAACGACTCGACGAAGACCGTCAGGTCGTCCCTCCGGCGTTCGCCGTTCGCGCCGAGGTCGATCGTGGTGCTGATGCCCCGCGCGAGCAGTCCCCGGCTGTCGTCGGCCACGGCGCGGGTGAGCCGGTCGTCCCCGAGGTCGCCGATCACGTCGTCGGGGGTGACGACGACGTGCCGGCCGGTGCCGGGGCCGGAGACCACGGTCGCGACGCATACCGCCCGGCGTTCCCCGACGGCCTCCGCGACATGGCCGATGGCCGCCCGGCGTTCGGCGGTCGCCGGCTGGACGAAGACGTCCAGGATCCCGCCGCAGGTGAGGCCGACCGCGAACGCGTCGTCGTCGGACACGCCGTACCGGCGCAGCCGCGGCTGCCCGGTCTCGATCGCCTCGCGGCACTCCTCGTAGACGGCGCCTTCGACGCAGCCGCCGGACACGCTGCCGACGACCTCGGCGTCCGCCCGCACCGCCATGGAGGCGCCGGGCTGCCGGGGCGCCGAACCCCAGGTGCCGACGACCGTCCCGATCGCGAAGTCGTCACCGCCGTCCATCCACTCCTGGAGCGAGGCGAGGATGTCACGCACCGGCGTCTCCGAGCCCGTAGACCCGGCGGGCCGTGCGGGAGAAGACGTCCGCCTGCTCCTGGCCGGTCCGGTGGCCCAGCGCGCGCCGCCACGCGGTGGTCAGCTCGGCGGCGGACGTCCACAGCCGCTCGACCGGCAGGTTGGTCCCGAACATGGCCCGGGACGACCCGAACCCGTCGAGCACCTCGTCCGCCACGAACCGCAGGAGCCCGTCGTCGACCCGGTGGACGAAGGTCCCCTGGCCGGTCAGCTTGACGACGACGTTCGGGCAGGCGGCCAGTTCCCGCATGCCGGCCCGCCATTCGGCGACGGTGGCCGGATCGCCGGGATCGGTGAGCATCCCCGCGTGCACCAGCACGAACCGCACGCCGGGGTTGTCCGCCACGAGCGCCGCCGCGTCGTGCATCTGCCCGGCGAAGACCTGCAGCTCGAACAGCCATCCCAGCTCCGCGAGCGCGGCGATGTTGCGCCGGAAGACCGGGTCCTTCATGCGGTCGGGTCCGTCCGCGAAGCGGAACTCCGGCCGCTCGTGCCAGTGCAGTTGCAGCCGGGTGCCGACGACGAGCGGGCTGAGCTCCTGCTGGGTCCGCATGACCTCGATCGCGTCCTCGGAGAACAGGTCCGCGCACCCGACCATGGCCATCGGCCAGCCGGTCCGCTCATGCAGCCCGGCGATCCAGCGCACCTCGTCGACGACGCGGTCCAGCGGCCAGTTCGGCTGGACGTACACCGAGGCGGCGATGCCGGCCGAGGCGGCGTCGTCCCGGTACTCCTCGATCAGGTAGTCCCGCTGGATGGGTGCGTAGGGTCCGAAGATCCGCGGCACCATCGGGCCGGACAGCCAGGGCATGTCCGCCTTCCGCCAGACATGGTGGTGCGAGTCGACGATGTCGCCCGAGTAGAGCGGGCTCTCAGACATGGGCTTCCCTTCCGGTCCTCGGGGTGGGGGCGAACCTCTCGCGGACCGCGACGAGGGCCGTGTCGAGGTCCTGGACGCCGGTGAGCGCGTCGATGTCGGGCAGGACCAGCGACATCCCGCGGGTCAGCGGCCGGTACTCGGGGTGGCAGGCGAGCGGGGACCACCAGCTCAGCCGGTGGCCGAGGCGCGCGAGGCGCCGCGTGGCCGCGGCCATGGCCGCGCAGTCCCCGCGCTCGAGGCCGTCGGAGAGGACGAGGACCAGCGCTCCCCTGGCCATCGTCGCGAAGCGGGCGTTGCCGAGGAACGTCTCCAGGCTGCTCCCGATCATGGTGCCGCCGTCGGCGTCCAGGACCACCCGCGCCAGCGCGGCGAGGGCGGCGTCGACGTCGGGGTCGCGGAGGACGGCGGTCACCCGGGTGAGGCGCGTGCCGAACGTGAACACCTCCGCCCGGTCGCACGCGGCGACCACCGTGTGCGCGAACCGCAGGTAGTCCGGGCTGTACTGCTTCATCGACCCGGACACGTCGATGAGGAGCAGGACGCGCCGCCGGCGGTGCGGCCGGTCCCTCCAGCGCAGCCGGACGAACTCGCCGTGCGTGCGCCGGGAGGCGAGGTAGACCGCGCGCAGGTCGAGGCGGTTCCGGCGGCCGCTGGGACGGCACCGGCGGGACCGGACCGCGGGGACGGCCCCGGGCAGCTCGCGGCAGATCCGCCGCATGGTCTCCCGGGCCTCCGGGCCGGTGGCGGCGAAGTGCCGCGCGGCTTCGGGGCTCACCCGGCTCGCCTCCAGGCCGGTCCCTCCCGCCTGGTCGAGGACGGGAGCGGCGTCGTCGTCCGCTCCGCCGGCGGTCGCCGACTCGTCGTCCTGGTCGTCCTCCTCGTCCTCCGCCTCGGCGGCGGGTTCGCCGGTCATGAGGAACGCGTCGGCGGCCGTCCCGAAGAAGCGCTGGAAGACCTCGTCGTAGACGTGCCGGTCCGCCTCCGCGCTGACGAGGGTGGCGGCGCCCACCCAGTAGAGCCGGCCGGGGGTCGACGGCGCGAGCAGTTCGATGCCCGCCAGGAAGTCGAGCTGCTTGTTGGCCGGGACGCCGACGCCCTCCGCGCGCAACGCGCGCAGGAACAGGAACAGGTGGTCCTGAGCCCGCGCGACCAGCCGGACGTCCGGTCGCGCGGACCCGGTACCGGGGTCATCGGCCGTCATCGGCGAAGACCTCGCTGGCATGGGCCGCGATCAGCGCCCCGTCCTCCTCGTTCTTCAGCACCAGCCCGAGGGACGCCCGCAGGGCATCGCCCCAGTCGGCGCCCTCGTCCGCGAGCGCGAGCGAGCCCTGCGCCCAGGCGATGGTCTCGGCGATGCCGGGGCGCTTCATCGGCCCCAGGGAGCGGATGACGTTGACCGAACGCACCAGCTGCGCCGCGCTCCGGGCACTGAGCCCGGGAGCCTGCGCCTCCACGATCATCCGTTCGCGCTCGGGTTCGGGGAACGGTATCCAGTGGTAGAGGCAGCGCCGCTTGAGGGCGTCGTGCAGTTCGCGCGTCCGGTTGGAGGTGAGGACCACCACCGGCGGCACGGCCGCGGCGACGGTGCCCATCTCGGGGATCGTGATCTGGAAGCCGTCGAGGTACTCCAGGAGGAACGCCTCGAACTCGCTGTCGGCCCGGTCGATCTCGTCGATGAGCAGCACCGCGCCGGCGGCGGACCGCAGCGAGCGGAGCAGCGGCCGTTCGAGGATGAACTCGGCCGTGTAGAGGTCGCCGGCCGGCGTGCCCCCGGCCTCGGCGGACCGGAGGCTCAGCAGCTGCTTCGGGTAGTCCCACTCGTACAGCGCCTGGGAGACGTCGATCCCCTCGTAGCACTGGAGCCGGACGAACTCACGTCGCAGGACCTCGGCGAGGACGTGCGCGACCTGCGTCTTGCCGACTCCCGGCTCACCCTCCAGCAGCAGGGGGCGGCCGAGGCCCATCGCCAGCCGGACCGCGGTCAGCAGGCCCTCGTCCGCGAAGTACCTCCGGTCCCTCAGGTCGCGGCTGAAGGAGTCGTGGTCGATCAGCATCAGCCCCGGCCCTCGTCGCGCAGCGCGTCCAGCCCCCGCAGGACCGACTCGGGGGTGAAGGGCATCGTGGTCAGCCGGACGCCGCAGGCATCGAAGATCGCGTTGGCGATCGCCGGGATCGGGGCGTTGGCGGTCATCTCCCCGATGCCCTTGGCGCCGAACGGCCCGGTGTCGGCGGGCCGTTCGAGGATCACGCTGGTCTGCACCGGGATCTCGGCGGGGCCGGGCATGAGGTACTCGCAGAAGTCGATCGGCCCGTGCGCCCGCGAGGCCGGGTAGTAGGGCTCGGTCGACTCGAAGACGGCGTGCGACACCCCCATCCACGCGCCGCCCTCGACCTGCTGGGTCGCCATCGCGGGGTTGAGGGCCCGGCCGATCTCGTAGGCGTTGTGCAGGGTCAGGACGGTGACCACGCCGGTCTCGTCGTCGACCTCCACCTCGGCGACGGTGCAGGCGTGGGCCTGGCAGGAGTCCGGGTCCATCTCGCCGGTCTCCGGGACGGGGTAGCTCCGCTCCTTGAGGAAGATCCCCCGTCCGGAGATGGTCCTGCCCTGCTTGAAGTGGGCCGCCATGGCGATGTCCTCGACATGGATCCTCCGGTCGGGGCTGCCCTTGAGGCGCACGTATCCGGTGCCGTCGGTCTCCAGGTCGCCGGCGTCGACCTCCAGCTCGTCGGCCGCCACCTGGAGCATCACCTCCCGGGCCTCGCGGGCGGCCATGATGACGGCGTTGCCGACGCGGTGGGTGCCGCGGCTGGCGAAGGTGCCCATGCAGTGCGGGCCGGTGTCGGTGTCCGCGGTGTCGACGATGACGTTCCCCATCGGGATGCCGAGGGTCTCCGCGGCGCACTGGGCGGCGACGGTCTTGAGCCCCTGCCCGAGGTCCACCGACGAGAGGGTGACGACGAAGCCCCCCGTGGTGGTCGCGTGGACGAGGGCCTGGGAGGGGTCGCCGCCCAGGTTCATGCCGGTGGGGTAGTTGACGGAGGCGTATCCGCGGCCGTAGCGGAGGGTCATGAGCGGGCTTCTCCCCGGGTGGACGACGACATGGCCAGGTACTCCTCGGGCAGCTCGTGCCTGACGAGGGCGGCCGCCCGCTGGATCACCTCGATGAGGGCGGTGCCGGAGGCGACCTTGCGGTGCGCCTTCAGATCCCCGTCGCGGTAGGCGTTCCTGAGCCGGAACTGCAGCGGATCGATGTCGAGCGCGCGGGCGATCCGGTCCATCTGGGACTCGATGGCGAAGTCGGCGATGGTGACGCCGAATCCGCGCATCGCGCTCGACGGCGTCCGGTTGGTGTAGACGCAGTGGCAGTCCGCGTGGACGTTCGGGATCGTGTAGGGACCGGGCAGGTGCGCGGCGGCCTTCGTCGTCCCGTAGGGCGAGTGGCGGGAGTAGGCGCCGGCGTCGACGTAGAGCATGATCTTGCGCGCGACGATGCGGCCGTCGTTCATGACGCCGTCCTTGATGTAGATGCGCTCCGCCGCCCGCGGCGACGAGACCTGCATCTCCTCCTCGCGCGTGTAGACGAACTTCACGGGCCTGTTGGTCAGCATCGCCGCGACGCAGGCGAGCGGTTCGACCATGACGTCGACCTTGCCGCCGAAGCCGCCGCCGACCGTCCCGCCCTTGACCCGCAGGTCGGTGAACGGGCGGTCGAGGATCAGCGCGGTGTTGTCGAGGGTGAAGAACGCGGCCTGGGTGTTGGTGTGGATGACGAGCCGGCCGCCGGCCTGCGGGACGACGACGCAGCCGGTGGTCTCGGTCGGCGCGTGCTCGATCGGCGCCGAGCTGTAGCGCCACTCGAAGACGCGGTCGGCCCGGGCGAAGCCCTCCTCGACGTCGCCGAAGCGGATGCGCCGGGCGTGGTGGCCCTCGTAGACGAAGTAGTTCGTGCCGGCCTTCTTGATGACCGGCGCGTCCGGGGACATCGCCTCCTCGACGTCGAAGACCGCGGGCAGCTCGGTGTAGCGGACCTTCACCCGGCCGGCGCCCTCGATCGCGGCGGCCTCGGACTCGGCCACCACGGCCACGATCGGCTCCCCCGCGTAGATGACGCGGTCCTCGGCGAGCACGGGCTCGTCATTGGGCTCGATCCCGATGAGCCGCAGCACGGTGTACCAGTTGGACGGGACGTCCTTGTGGGTGATGACGCGGAGCACCCCCGGCACCTTCAGCGCCTCGGAGTAGTCGACGTCGTCGATGAGCGCATGGTGGTGGACGGAGCGGTGGATCTTGACGTGGGCGAGGTCCGGGAAGGTGCGGTCCTCGAAGAACTCCGTCCGGCCGGTCACGTGCCCCAGCGCGTCGGAGCGCTGGACCGTGGTTCCGATGACGGTGAAGTCGGACTTGCGCTCGTCCTTGAAGAACTCTTCGTCGATGGGGTTGATGCGCGCCATCAGACCTGCGCCTCCTGCCCGGCCCCGGTGTTCGCCGACGCCGTGCTCGCCGACGCCGTGTCCGCCGATGCCGTGTCCGCCGATGCCGTGTCCGCCGACGCGCGGCGCCGGGCCGCCGCGGCGTCCCGGATGGCGCTGACGATCGGCTCGTATCCGGTGCACCGGCAGACGTTGCCGCTGATCGCCTCGTTGATCTCGTCGTCGGTCGGGTCGGGGTTCCGGTCGAGCAGGGCCTCCGCCGACATGATCATTCCCGGCGTGCAGAAGCCGCACTGGGTGGCGAACCCGTCGACGAACGCCCGCTGGACGTCGCTGAGCTTCCGGCCGTCGGCGAGCCCCTCGACCGTCCCCACCTCGGCGCCGTCGACGGTGACGGCGGGGACCAGGCACGACACCACGGGGTCTCCGTCCAGCAGGACGGTGCACGACCCGCACGCCCCTTGGGCGCAGCCGCGCTTGGCCCCCATCAGGCCGAGGTGCTCGCGCAGGGCGAGGAGCAGGGTCGTTCCGGGCTCGGCCATCAGCGCCTTGTCGACGCCGTTGACCTTCAGGTTCACGATC
Organism: Actinomadura sp. NAK00032; assembly: GCF_013364275.1. Classification (NCBI taxonomy): domain Bacteria; kingdom Bacillati; phylum Actinomycetota; class Actinomycetes; order Streptosporangiales; family Thermomonosporaceae; genus Actinomadura; species Actinomadura sp. NAK00032. The sequence continues at coordinate 5,361,912 of NZ_CP054932.1, forward strand.
TTGACCGTCATGGCGGCTCCGTCCTCGTTCGCCGTCAGTGGCCGAGCAGGGCTCGGCGGAGGTGGACAGGGAAGACCCTGGTGCGGTACCAGGCGGACGCGTAGGCGTCGTCCGCCGGCGCGATCTCGCCGAGCCCGGCCGCGGCCGCCGCCGCCACGGTCTCCGCGTTCAGCGGTTCGCCGAGGAGGGCCGCCTCGACGGCCCTCGCCCGCTGGGCGCGGGGGCCGACGCCGCCGAGGGCGACGACGATCCGGGTGACGACCCCCGCCGTCTCGGTGACACCGGCCGCGACCGTGACGAGGGACGCGGAGTTGAAGCGCCGGCGGGCCGCCTTCAGGTACCTGAAGGCGCCGGGCGCGGGGAGTTCGAAGGCGACGTCGGTGACCAGGCCGGCCGGAGCCTCGGCGGCGACGAACTCCGCCACGGGCAGCTCGCGCGTCCCGGCCGGCTCGGCGACGGCGACGCGTGCGCCGAGGGCGATCAGGGCGACCGCGAGGTCCCCGTGCGGCCGGCGGGCGAACAGGTTCCCGCCGACCGTCGCGAGGGTCCGCACCGGCACCGACGCGATCGACCGCACGACGGGGTCGAGGAAGCCGAGCGCCGGGTCGCGCTCCACCTGCGCGAGGGTCGCCGCCGCCCCGAGCCGCGCCGTCGTTCCGGAGACCCGGACGGTCCCGAGGCCGGCGCGGCGCAGGCTCACCAGCTCGGTCGGGGGCGAGGCGTGGTCGTTGAGCCAGGGCATCATGCTCGTCCCGCCCGCCACGACCGTCGCGCCCGACGCCATCAGGCTCAGGACGGTCGCCATGTCGTCGGGGACATGAACCTCAGTCAGCATGCGCATCCTTTTATCGATATCGATAATTACAGTAGGACGTCTCACTATGCTGGTCAACAGCACAGCTGCGAGCCGTCGCGGAGACGGCCATCGGGACACATTGGAGGACGGTGCGTGACCACCGAAGCACGAGGCGCCGGCGCCCCCACGCCTCGTCAGTCGAAGCCGCTTCTGAGCGCGAACATCCGGGACGGCCTGGTGGAACTCATCGTGTCGGGCCGGCTCAAGAGCGGGGAACGGCTCGTCGAGACCAAGATCGCCGCTGACTTCGGGACGAGCCAGGCCCCCGTCCGCGAAGCGCTCCGCGAGCTCGAGGGGCTGGGGCTCATCAAGAGCGTCCCCCGCCGGGGGCGGCACGTGCTGCCGTTCATCGAGCAGACGATCCGCGAGGCGTACGTCGTCCGCGCCGCGCTGGAGGAGGCCGCGACACGGCTGGCCCTGCTCAACGGGCGGCTGCCCTTCGAGGCCATGCACGGCGACGTCGAGGACATGTACCGGTGCGCCGAGGTCGAGGACGTCCGCGCCATGGGCCTGGCGAGCACGAGGTTTCACCGCCGAGTGGTCGTGGCCAGCGACAACTTCCTGCTGGAACGGGCTTGGGAGGCGTTGCAGATCGAGGCGCGGACGGCCATCGCCCTCATGGTGGCCGGTCCCGACCTCGCCCACGTCGCCGACGAGCACAAGGAGCTGCTGGAGGTGCTCGAACGAGGCGATCTGGAGGAGGCCTGCATGCACGCGCGCACGCACCAGTGGGCCTACGCGGACCTTCCCCATGACATGCACGGCGCGGCGCGGACCGTCCGCCATGACGGCGGCGGGTCGCCCGCTTCCGGCGGCTGAGGCGCGCCGGCCGGAGGACCGGATGGCGCCGGCCCTGCGAGCCGGCGCCACCGGGCGGGTCATTTGAAGCCGATGCTCATGTAGTTGTCGACGTTCTCCTTGGTCACGACCGCCGAGTACGCGGTGACCGAGGCCGGGACGTCCTTCTCCGCCATCTCCCCCAGCCCCCTGCCCTGCGCGATGAGGCGGGCCAGGCTCACCGCCGAGGCCGACATGATCGGGCTGTACAGGACCGTCGCCACGACGGGTCCCTTGCCGGACTTGATCTGCTGCATCACATGGGCGGAACCCGCGCAGCCCACCATGAAGAACTCGTCGCGGCCCGCCTGCTTGATCGCCGCCTCCACGCCGATCCCCTGGTCGTCGTCCTGGTTCCAGATCGCGTCCACCTTGGAGTGGGCCTGGAGCATCTGGGCGGCGACCTTCTGGCCGGTGGCGGCGGTGAAGTCGCCGGCCTGCCGGTCGGTGACGGTCAGCCCGAAGTTGGCCAGCCCGGCCTTGAACCCCGCGCTCCGCTGCTGGGTGAGCTCCAGGTTGTCGAGCCCGGCGATCTCCAGGATGACGGGGTCCTTCTTGCCCTTCAGCCGGTTCCCGATGTAGTTGCCGGCGCTGACCCCCGATCCGTAGTTGTCGCCGCCGACCCACGTGCGGTACGCGACGGGGCTGGAGAAGACGCGGTCGAGGTTGACGACGGGGATGCCCGCGTTCATCGCCTTCGTCGCGACCTCGGTCAGCGCCTTCCCGTCGTAGGGCAGGATGACGATCGCGTCGACCTTCTTGTTGATCATCGACTGGACGGCGGCGATCTGGATCGCCACGTCGTTGGTGCCCTCGGTGGCCTCCAGCGTGACATCGGAGTAGCTCTTCGCCCGCGTCCTGGCGTTGGCCGTGATGGCGGCGATGAAGCCGTGGTCGGCCGCCGGGGCCGAGAAGCCGATCGTCACGTGCTTGCCGGGGGCGGCGTCGTCCCCGCCTCCGCCCTCGGCCGCCTCCGCGGCGCCGCTCGTCTTGGCCGCGTTGCTCGTGCAGGCCGTGAGGAGCGCGCCCCCGCCGACCGCGGCGCCGCTGAAGAGAAGCTTGCGACGGTTCAGACCGCCGTCCTCGAAGAACTTCATGGAATGCAGAATCCTTCTATGTGGGGTGGTGTTTTTCGGCGGCACAGAACGGCCGCCAATTCCGAGAGGGATCGCCCTAGCTCGCCGACCGCTGCGTCCGCCGCTGCAGCAGAACGGCGCCGACGATGATGGCCCCCTTGGCCAGTTTCTGGATCGGCGAATCGAGGCCGTTCAGGATGAAGATGTCGGTGATGGTGGTGAATACCAGGACGCCGAGGACGGTTCCGACGATGGTGCCGCGGCCGCCGCTCAGCAGCGTTCCGCCGACGATGACGGCCGCGATGGCGTCCAGCTCGTACAGAGTGCCGAGAGTGCTCGCGCCGGTGTTGGTCTGGGCGACGGTCATGACCGCCGCGATCCCGACGCAGAATCCGGAGAGGACATAAAGCAGGACGGTGTGCCGCCGGACATTGATTCCGGCGAATCGTGCGGCTTCCTTGTTGCCTCCCACCGCGATGGTGCGGGCACCGAAGTTCGTCCGGTTGAGGACGAACCAGCTGACGACGGCCACCACCGCGAACATGTAGACGATGACCGGCAGCCCGAGCACCTTCTTGAACAGCAGATCGGCCAGGGCCGGCTGGGTGAGCAGCTGCGACTGCCTGTTGGAGATGAACTCGCCCAGCCCCTGGGCGGCCACCAGCATCGCGAGGGTGACGATGAACGGGACGAGGTCGCCGTAGGCGATGAGGACGCCGTTGACCAGTCCGCATCCGAGCCCGACGAGGATCGCGCACAGCGCCATGACCCATGGCCCGTACGACTGGGTGGCGACCGTGGTGCACCAGACCGTCGCCAGGCCGAGGACCGAACCGACCGACAGGTCGATCCCGCCGCCGATGATGACGAACGTCGCTCCGACGCTGACCACTCCGATCACGCTGGCGAGCGTGAGGATCGTGACGATGTTGCTCCACCGCAGGAACGCGTCGCTCGTGGCCGCCCCGACGATCATCAGGAGGACGAGCACGAGGACCAGTCCGATATTGCGCGCCTCCCGCACCCGGCCGAGGCCGGCGAGCGCCGGAGCGGACGGCGCCGGCGGCGCGGCCGCCTCGGCGGCGGCGGTTCGCTCTTCGGTACGGCCGTTCACCTGGCCACCCCGTCCAGTTCCACAGTTACGTTCCCTTCCATGACGGTGTCCAGGACCTGCTGTTCGGTGATGTCGGCCGCCGGCACGTCCGAGATGAGGCGCCCTTCCCGCAGCACCAGGACCCGGTCGGCGAGGCCGATGACCTCGGCTATCTCGCTGGAGACGACGACGACGGCCAGCCCCTGGTCCGCCAGTTCGCGGACGAGGCCGTAGATCTCCGCCCGCGCCGCGGCGTCGACTCCCCGCGTCGGCTCGTCGAGCAGCAGCACGCGGCATCCGTAGATCAGCCACCGGGCCAGCACGACCTTCTGCTGGTTGCCGCCCGACAGCCGGCGGACGGGGACGCGCGGGTCGGCCGGCCGCAGATCCAGCTTCGATCCGTAGGCGCTCCCCTGCTCGAGCTCCTTGTCCAGCTGGAGCCAGCCCAGCCGCGACACCCGCGCCAGCGAGGAGAGGCTCATGTTGCGCGCGACGCTCTCGCCCAGGGCCAGCGCCTGGCTCTTGCGCTCCTCCGGTGCCAGCCCGACCCCGGCCCGCATCGCGGCGGCGATGCTGCCGGGCTTGAGCGGTTCGCCGCCGACCGACACGCGTCCCCGCGCGGCCTTGCGCGCACCGAAGATCGTTTCGAGGATCTCCGACCGCCCCGACCCGACCAGGCCCGCGATGCCGACGACCTCTCCGGCCGCCACCGCGAAGGACACGTCCTCGAACTCGTGCCGCCGCGACAGCCCGGCCACCTCGAGCACGGGCGCGCCGCCGTCTCCGGGACCCGCGGCGCGCTCGGGGAAGGCGCGCTCGACGGCCCGCCCGGACATCAGCGTGACCACCTCCTCGGTACTGGTGGTCTTGGCATCGAGGTCGGCGCCCACCGTCCGGCCGTCCTTCAGGACGGTGATGCGGTCCCCGATCTCGCGAATCTCCTCCAGCCGGTGCGAGATGTAGATGACGCCGACCCCGTCGGAGCGGAGTTCCCGGATGATCCGGAAGAGGTTCGCCACCTCGTCGTGCGACAGGGCGGCGGACGGCTCGTCCATCACGATGATCTTCGCGCTGCGGGACAGCGCGCGCGCCATGCTGACGATCTGCTGCCCCGCCGGGGCGAGCCCGCCGGCGGGCTCCGCGGGGTCGATATCGGGGTGCCCGAGCCTGGCCAGCAGCTCCGCGGCCTGCCGGTTCTGCCGCTGCCGCCGCGTCACGCCCCAGGCGGCGATCTCCTGCCCCAGGAAGACGTTGCCCGCCACCGACAGCCCGTCCACGAGGTCGAGCTCCTGGTAGATGGTGGCGATGCCCGCCGACGACGCGGCGACCGGGCTCCTGAACTCCAGTTCCCGGCCCTCGACCCGGATCACTCCCCCGTCCGGGCGGTGCACGCCGGCCAGCACCTTGATGAGCGTCGACTTCCCCGCGCCGTTCTGGCCCAGGAGGCAGTGGACCTCCCCCCGGCGCACCTCCAGATCCACTCCGGACAACGCCTGAACACCGGGGAAGGCCTTGGTGATCCCCACCATCTCGAGAACTGTGGCGTCCACGCTGCTCCCTAACTATCGATATCGATAATTACTGTAGAGGTGAGCTACGCCACAGGTCAACGGTCAGCCCCCCGGCCCGGCAGCGGGCCGGGACCGGTCGTTGGAGGTGGTGAACAGCCCGCTCTCGGAGTCCGGGCCAGCGGAACGAGGCCCTCGCACCTGCGAAATCGCGCGGCGCCGGCGTTCACAGCGCCACGGCCGGGCGGGGGGCGCGGTCTCCGGCGGCGGTCAGGTGACTGCGTCGCGTAGGGCGAACGCGGCCAGGTCTCGTGCGCGGGCGGCGGCGGGGAGGGCGTGGTCGAGTCCGTGGAAGCCGTGAAACGTCCCGGGGAATCGATGCGCCCGCACCGGTACGCCGACCTCGGACAGTCGCGCGGCGTACGCCTCGCCCTCGTCGCGCAGGGGGTCGCATTCGGCGGTGATGACGCAGGCCGGCGGCAGCCCGGACAGGTCGGCGGCGCGGAGCGGGGACGCGCGGGGGTCGAGGCCGCGCGAGGGGTGGGGCAGGTACTGCTGCCAGTACCAGCATGGCCGCCGCCGTGAGGAAGACCGCGAGCAGCAGGACTGGGCCCGCGCCGTGGACACCGCGGTCTGGCGCTTCGGCACTCTCAACGTGCTGGTCAACAACGCCGGCATCCTTCGGTGCCGACTGCTGTCGGACATGACCGAGGGGCAGCTCCGCCAGGTCCTCGACGTGAACCTCGTCGGCCCGTGGCTGGGCATGAAGGCGGTCGCCGAACCGATGAAGGCCGCGGGCGGCGGCGCGATCGTCAACACCTCCTCCATCGAGGGCTACGCCGCCGCCGCGGGCCTGTCGGCGTACGCGACCGGCCTCGGACGAGTCCGCCCACTGCACCGGCACCGAGATCCTGGTCGACGGCGGCCTCCTCAGCGGCCCCGGCTACTAGGTCGCGGCGGCTCAGTCCCGCAGTTCCTCGCCGGTGGGGACGGGGCCGCCGCCCTCGGGGATCCAGCGGCCCGAGTCGCGCCACTTGACCGCCTCGTGGAAGCCGTGGGCGGCCGCGAACTCCTGGAACCAGCGGCCTTCGGGCGAATGGCGGGTGATGCCGTCGAAGAGCGTCGCCAGGATCTGGGTGCCGTGCAGGCCCATGTTGTCGTAGGCCTGGTTGATCATGAGCTTCTGCATGGCGAGCTGGTTGACCGGGACGCCCGCCATCCGGTCGGCCAGCTCCTCCACGCGGTCCCGCAGCCCGTCCGCGGGCACCGCCTCCAGCACCAGCCCCCACTCGGCGGCGGTGCGGCCGTCGATGGTGTCGCCGGTCAGCAGCATGCGCTTGGCGCGCTCGGCCCCGAGCCGGTACACCCACATGGCCGTGGTGGGGCAGCCCCAGACCCGCGCCGGCATGTACCCGATGCGGGCGTCCTCGGCCATCACCACCAGATCGCAGGACAGCGCGATGTCGCTGCCGCCGGCGACGGCGAAGCCGTGCACCTGGGCGATGGTGGGCTTGAGGGAGCGCCACAGGGAGAAGTAGTCGTCGGTGAACTGCTTCATCACCGCGAAGTCCTTGATCGGGTCCCACACGGGGTCGCCGCCGGACGAGCCCTGCGTGCCCTGGCCGTCCTCGGCGGAGATCTTCAGGTCGTAGCCGCTGCAGAATGCCCGTCCCGAGCCGCGCAGCACGATCACATGGACCCGAGGGTCGGTGTTGGCGCGCTTCACCGCCGCCGCCAGGTCGCCGGGCATGTGGAAGTCGATCGCGTTCAGCCGGTCGGGCCGGTTGAGCGTCAGGTACGCCTTGCGGTCAGCGACCTCGTACAGGACCGTCGAGGGCCGTTCTTCGTTCATCGTTCCTCCTTCTGGGAGCCGGGGCCGGCCAGCAGCGGCCGGACGACCTCGACCCACCGCTCCAGCAGCGCGTCCCGGTCGGCGTCCTCGCGGTAGAGCACGTCGGAGATGGCCATGCCGCGCAGCAGTTGCACGGTCAGCTCGGCGACCAGCGGGTATCCCGGCATCCCGGTGACCTCCGGGCCCAGGATCTCGCCGACCACCCGGAACAGGTCCCGGCGCGCCGCGCCCTCGGCCCGCCGCAGCACCCGCCACAGGCGCGGATTCGTCCGGGCCACCGCCCACAGCTCCAGCTCCGCGCCGAACGACGGCCGCCGCAGCACCGCGCGCAGCACCCGCACCCCTCGCAGCAGCGCGTCCCCCGACGCGGGCACCGCGTCGAGCTCCTCCCGCACCGCGTCCTCGTTGCGCTGCACCAGCCGGCCGACCGCCGCCCCGAACAGCTCCTCGTGAGTGGCGAAATGGTGCAGCAGCGCGCCCCGGCTCACTCCGGCCCGCCGCTGCACCTCCACGGTCGTGGTCGCGGCGACACCCGCCTCGACCAGCGATTCGACCGCCGCCTCCACGATCCGGGCCCGCGTCGCGACCCGCTGCTCCTCACGCTTGGACATCCCTCTCCATTTCACAGTCAGCACCGACTGTGAAGCGCACGATCTCACAGTCACTGCTGACTGTAAAGAGCCGCCCCCTGCCGCCCGGTGCGAGCCGGGCCGGGAACTTGCTTGAATAGATGGGCTGACACCGCGACCCTCACCGCGGAGGGCCAGTCATCGGCTCCCCCGGCTACATGTCCCCCGAGCAGATCCACGGAACGCGGCTCACACCGGCCGCCAGCGGTTCCGGGCGGGACGGGTCGGCGACGACCGAGCGCAGGTCGGCGCCGACGTGTTCGCCTACGGCGCGGTGCCGGCCTTCGCCGCCACCGGGCGCCCGCCGTTCGGCGAGGGCGCGGTCCCCACGATCATCCATCGGACGCTGCACGAAGAACCCGACCTGCGCGGCGTCCCGGCCTCCCTGGCTCAACTGGTGGCCGCCTGCCTCAGCCGGGACCCCGACCGGCGTCCGTCCGCGAAGCTGCTGCCGGCGCTGCTCACCGCCCGGACGGCCACGCCCGGCTGGCTCCCCTTTCTACTCAAAGGGAAAGGCGCCTTCATCCTGGACAGTCCACATCTGGTCGCCCTCGATGCCCGCACCGGCAAGCGTCTCTGGTCGGCCGACAGCCCCGCGCCCAACACCGCTCCGCTGGTCGCCGCCGGCGGGCTGATCTGCACCGGCGTGGCCGGCACCACGGGCTCGGGACTCTATGCGTGGGACGCCGAGACAGGCCGAATCATCTGGAATTACCCCCTGACAACCCCCGCCTCCACCAAGCAATGGGAATTCGGCACCAACGGATCCATCCTCGCCGCCGCGCACGGCAACGCACTTCTCGCCTTTCACCTCGGCCGAACCCATCACGACCTCCGTCTCACACCAGGGCGCGGAAACCTGAAGATCGATGCCAGTCTGGTTGTGAGACTTCCTCGGATTTGAGGTTCGTGGTTCCATGTGTACCGAGCAAGCGTTTGGGATGGAAGCGAAGCGCTGAGCGAGGGAGTACCGGATGGGCCCGCGGTTTCTCCGGAGGTTATGGCTGCCCCTGGCGGCCGCGGCCGTGCTGGTCCTCGGCCTGGTGCAGGCGGCGCAGGCGCACATCGAGCGGCCGTCGTACTGGCCGGCTCCCGGCCCCGACTGCTCCGTCAGCCCGTGCGCGGGCGGGACGGTGCCGACACCGCGGAGCCTGGCGTCGGCGCTCGAGACCGACACGGGGAGCACGACCCGCGTGGTGTGCCGGCCGGATTCACTGGAACGACTGGACGCCTCGATCAAACGGGCGCTCAAGTCGGGCTACAACGTCCGCCCGCACGACCACCGGACGCTCAGCGCCACCCAGGCGCGGGCCCTGAAGCAGATCAACCGGGCGCTGTTCGACCGGTGCCGGTACAGCGAGATCCAGCCCGCGGTGACCGATTCGCGGAACAACGACCGGGTCGTGGTGCTGCCAGGTGTCTACACCGAGCCGACGGCGCGCCAGAAGCCGACCCACGACCCCGCGTGCGACCAGTACAAGCTGAGCACGGGCGCGTACTCCTACCTCGGCGAGTACACCTGCCAGAACGACGCCAACCTGATCGCCGTGCTCGGCCGGGCCCCCGGCGCCGGCCAGGACCCGGACCCGCCGCTCGTCGACCGGCACGGCATCCCCAACCGGGGCGCGTGCGTGCGCTGCAACCTCCAGCTCGAAGGGTCGGGCGTGAGCGCCGACGACGTGGTGGTGGACGCGGGCGACCCGTCGTCCGGCAACGGCGGGCCGCGCAACTCGGTGAAGGACGTGGGCATCCGCGCCGACCGGGCCGACGGCTTCGTGCTGCGGAACCTGACCGTCCGGCACGCCGAGGAGCACGACATCTACGTGCTGGAGAGCAACGGGTACCTGCTGGACAGCTTCAAGACCTTCTACGCGGGCGAGTACGGCGTGCTCACCTTCGTCGAGGACCACGGCGTCATCCAGAACTGCGAGGCGGCCGGCAACGGCGACTCCGGCCTGTATCCGGGGTCGGGCGCGAAGACCGGGGCCGGACGCGACGAGCGCGTCTACCCGACCGCGCGCTACAGCCAGGAGATCCGCTACTGCGACTCGCACCACAACACCAGCGGTTACTCGGGCACCGACGGCAGCGCCACGTGGGTGCACCACAACAACTTCTACGACAACGGCCTCGGCTTCACCACCGACGTGTTCACCGCCGCCGGACATCCCGGATTCCCGCAGCAGGGCGACCTCGTCGAGAACAACGACTTCTTCTCCAACAACTTCAACCCGTACCTGGCAGGCAGCGACGTGGTGCCGACCGTCCCGGTCCCGGTGGGGACCGGGATGTGGATCGCCGGCGGTGACGACAACGTCGTCCGGAACAACAGGTTCCGCGACAACCTGCGGCGCGGTGCCATGCTGTTCGCCGTCCCGGACGCTTTCGTCTGCGCCGACCAGCCCATGACGGGCTGCGACCCGCTGAAGCTGTCCACCTCGCACCGCAACCAGTTCTACGGCAACCGGATGACCGGCAACGGCCTGGACTTCTGGTGGGACGCCTTCCCCGGCAACACCGGCAACTGCTGGTACTCCAACGGCACCGTCACCACCTCGCCCGGCAACCTGCCGGACTGCCTGAACGGCAAGGCGCCCTTCCTCAGCTTCGGGTTCGGCAACCTGGGCAACGAACTCGAACTGCTCACCTGCATGGCCAACCTGAAGCCCGGCGGCCCGTGCCCCTGGTTCACGACCCCCGAGGCCACCGCGCCGGCCGCGTCCCGAACGGCTCCCGCCGACGGCCACGAGCACCCCGGGACGAGCGAACTCGACGACGCGATGCTCGCCGCGATGACCTGCCATTCCTGGCAGGAGATGACGACCGCCCAGCGCGACCACATGCTGGCCGAGATGGCGGTGTTCATGGGCGGCCAGATCGACCATCCGGGGGCGCGCGGCACGACGCTGAGCAACAAGAACGCGACCAGCGTCCTCAACAACGCCTGCGGACTGCCCTTCGCGGGCCCGTTCAAGCTCTACAAGCTCTACGCCCGAGCCGCGGCCTTCCCCCTGCAACTCCCGTAACGGCTCACAGGACCGGCGCGGGCTCGATGCGCCCGGGCCGGTCCTGTGCCGTCACACCAGGATCCGCAACGGATTCTCGATCAGGGATATGAAGGTGCGCAGCCACTCGGCGGCGACCGTGCCGTCGACGGGGCGGTGGTCGACCGACAGCGTCACCTGCATCACCGTGCCCACCGCCAGTTCGCCGTCGCGGACGACGGGCTGCCGTCTCGCGGCTCCGACGGCGAGGATCGCCGCCTGCGGCGGGTTGATGATGGCGGCGAACTCCTCGGTCCCGTACATCCCCAGATTGGTGACGGTGAGGGTGCCGCCTTCGAGTTCGTCCGGGCGGAGGCGGCCGGCCCGGCCGCGGGCCGCGAGGTCCCGCAGCCGCGCGGCGAGGGCGCCGACCGGGATGCCCTCGACACCGCGGACCACTGGTGTGACCAGCCCGTCGCCGGTGCTGACGGCCACGGCGATGTCCACCGTGGTGAACGACTGGACCGCGGTGGGGGTCCAGATCACGTTGGCCTTGGGGACCAGCGTGTGCGCGCGGGCGGCGGCCTTGACGACCAGGTCGTTGAGCGAGATCTTCACCGCCCCTTCGGCGTTCAGCTCGGCCCGCAGGGCCAGCAGCCTGTCGACCTGGCAGCTGCCGCGCAGGTAGAAGTGGGGGACGGTCTGCTTGCTCTCGGTGAGACGGGACGCGATCGCCGCGCGCATGCGCGAGTGAGGGATCTCGGCCGGACGGGCGGCGGCCGGCTCCCGCGGACCTGCCGCCTCCTGCGGACCGGCCGCCTCCCGCGGAGCCGCCACCTCCTGCGGACCGGCCGCCGCATCGATGTCGCGGCGGACGATCCGGCCGCCCGGACCGGTCCCCCGCAGGTCCTCCAGCCGCAGCCCCGCCTCCTTGGCCAGGCGGCGGACCAGAGGGCTGGCGAAGATCCGCTGGGGCGGCTCCTCCTCCGTGGAGGGGCCGGGCCTCGCGGCGGCCGCGGGAGCGGGAGCGGCGGCGGGCGCCGGGGGCGCGGCGGTCGCTCCGAGGAGTGCCTGGAGTTCGCCGATCTGCTCGCCGGGTTCGCCGAGCACGGCGATCGGTGCCCCGACCGGGACGGAGGTCCCCTCCCGGACCAGGGTCTTGAGCAGCACACCGGCCGCCTCCGCCTCGATGTCGACGGCGGCCTTGTCGGTCTCGACGGTGGCGATCGGGTCGCTCGCAGCGACGGCCGTGCTCTCGGCCACGAGCCATGTGGCGAGGAGGGCCTCGCCGGTGTTGGCGGCGATCTCCGGCATGCGGACGATGGTGGCCATGGTCAGGAACCCGCGATCTCGGTGAGCTTGGTGATGACTTCCCCGGTCCCGGCGATCGCGGCGCGTTCGAGGACCTTGCTGATGCTGGGTGAGGCCTCGCCGCCGGTGACGCGTTCGACGGGCGCGTCCAGCCAGTCGAAGTGGCGGCGCTGGATCTCGTCGGCCAGCCATCCGCCGTAGGAGGTGCCGAGCGCGCCCTGCTCGGCGATCAGCACCCGGTTGGTCTTGCGGATGCTCGCGCCGATGGTGTCCCAGTCCAGGCTGGCGCGGTCCAGCCAGCGCAGGTCGATCACCTCCGCGTCGACGCCGGCGGACTGGACGGCGTCGAGGACGGGCCCGACCATGGCGAGGTAGGTGAGGACGGTCAACTCCGCGCCGGGCCTGCGGACGGCGGCCCGGCCGGGCGGGATGCAGTGGTCGAGGTCCTCCACCGGGGCCTGGCCCGTCGCGGTGTACAGGTCGACGTGTTCGAGCACGATGACCGGGTCCTTGCAGCGCAGCGCGCTGTTCATCAGCCCGACGTAGTCGAACGGGGTCGACGGCGCGACGATCCGCCAGCCGGGCGCGGTCGCCATGATCCCGGCGGGGTCCATGGAGTGCTGCGAGCCGTAGCCGGTGCCCATCGCCACCTTGCTGCGCAGGACCAGCGGCACGGGACCGTCACCGCCGAACATGTGCCGGGCCTTGCCGATCTGGTTGAACAGCTGGTCGGCGGCCACCCACATGAAGTCGGCGTACATGAACTAGACGACGGGGGTGTGGCGGCCGTCGATGGCGATGCCGCCGGCCAGCCCGGCGAAGGCGTTCTCGCTGATCGGGGTGCCGAGCACCCGGTCGGGGTGGGCCTCCTTGAGGCCGCGGGTGGCGCCGTTGGTGCCGCCTTTCAGCCGGTGCACGTCCTCGCCCATGACCACGATGGAGGGGTCGTCCGCCATCCTCCTGCCCATCACTCCCGCGACGGCGTCGACGAACCTGACCTCGGCGAGAGCCCCGGTGAAGGTGGCCTGCTCGGCGACGGGTGCGCCGGCGAACTCGCTGAGGTCGCCGCGGATGCCGACGTCGCGGAACTCCGGGTCGGGCCACTCGGCGGGCTTGATCCGCCGCCCGCCCCGCTTCGCGCCGGGGTCGTCCTCCAGGAGGGTGTCGCCGAGGTCCGCCATGACAGCCTTGGCGCGTGCGGTGAGGCCCGCGATCTGTTCGTCGGTGAGCAGGCCGCGCCGGACGAGATGCCCGGACAGCCGGGTGATCGGGTCCCGCTCGCGCCACCGCTTCTCCTCGTCCTTGCTGCGGTAGCCGAACGCGCTGCCCGGGAAGGACCCGTTCTGGTGGAAGTAGCGGTAGACATCGGCTTCGATCAGGGTCGGGCCGCGGCCGGCGCGCATGTGCTCGACGGCCTCGCCCATGGCGAGGTGGACCGCGAGCGGGTCCATCCCGTCGACCTTCCAGCTCGCGACGCCGAAGCCGGGGCCGCGGCCGGACAGCCGCGGCTCGCCGGTCGCCTCGCGGACGTGGGTGGACACCGCGTACCGGTTGTTCTCGATGAAGAAGCAGACCGGCAGCCGCCACGCCGCCGCCAGGTTGAACGTCTCCAGGGTGGAGCCGATGTTGACGGCGCCGTCGCCGAAGTAGGTGACCGAGACGGCGTCGGTGCCGGCCTGCCGGTGCGCCCACGCGAACCCCGCCGCCTGCGGGACGCCGCCGCCGACGATGGCGTTGGTGCCCATCGCCCCGGCCTCCTTCCACCGCAGGTGCATCGACCCGCCCCTGCCGTGGCTGAACCCGCGGTCGAGCCCGCAGATCTCGGCGAGGGTGCGCAGCAGCAGGTCGCGGACGTCCGCCGGGATCTCCGCGCGCGGGTCCAGGCCCTTCGGCGCGAGGTGGCCGAGCGCCTTGGCGAGGAACTGGTGGTGCCCGCGTGCGAGCCGTTCACGGTGTCGGCGCTGGTCAGAAGCAGCGCTGAGCCGACCGCGCCGCCCTCCTGCCTGATGCTGGAGTGCGCGGGCCCGTGCACGAGTCCCGCGCCCGCGAGTTCGAGGACGTACTCCTCGAAGGTGCGGATGAGGACCAGCTGGGCCAGCATCGTCTCGAGGGTCGCGGGCGCCGCCGCGTCCCAGTCGTCGTCGGTGGCGGCGATCTCGACCCACGGCGCGTCGGGTCGCAGTGGCTGGTGCCGGGTCATGCCGGGCTCTCCTGTTCGCGGTCGAATGCCTTGCCGCCGGGGTAGGAGACCAGCTCGAACTGCATCCCCCAGGGCGCGAGGAAGTAGACCCATCGCTGCCCTTCGCTCGGCCCCCGGCTCCTGGTGGGCTCACCGAGCACCGTCACGCCGCGGCCCTTCAGGTGGGCGACGGCCGCGTCGAGGTCGTCGACGTACAGGGCGACGTGGTGGCCGCCGATGTCGCTGTTGCGCGGCTGCTCGGTGCGCTGGCCGGGCGACGCGTACTCGAAGACCTCGAAGATCGCCTGGGTGCCGCAGCGGAAGAAGTGCAGCCGCCGCATCACCGCACGCGGGTCCACGTTCAGGTGGTCCGCCATCCAGCCGCCGCCGTCGTCGCGGAACGGGCCGAGGCTGTAGAGGTACTCGCAGCCGATCACGTCCACCAGGAAGCGGCGTGCCTCCTCCAGGTCGGGGACGGTGAACCCGAGGTGGTCCACGCCCGCCAGGCCCGGCAGCCCCGTTCCGGTCGCCGGGCCGCTCACCAGGTCACCGCCATGTACGTGGATTCGAGGTAGTCGAGCATCCCCTCGTGCCCGCCCTCCCGGCCGAGGCCGCGCTGCTTGACACCGCCGAAGGGCGCGGCGGGGTCGCTGACCAGGCCCCGGTTGAGCCCGACCATGCCGGACTCCAGCGCCTCGCCGACCCGCAGCGCGCGGGCCAGGTCGCCGGTGTAGACGTAGGAGACCAGCCCGTACTCGGTCGCGTTCGCGGTCGCGACCACCTGCGCCTCGTCGGTGAAGGCGACGATCGGCGCGACCGGGCCGAAGATCTCCTCGCGCAGCAGCGCGGCGTCCGCCGGCACGTCCACCAGGACGGTCGGCTCGAAGTAGAAGCCGGGCCGGTCGGGGCGCCCGCCGCCGGTGACGGCCCGCGCGCCGCGGCCGACCGCGTCCCGCACCAGTTCGTCCACCTTCGCGGCCGACCGCTCGTTCACCAGCGGCCCCACCTCGGTGGACGGCTCCGTGCCGGGCCCGACGACCAGCGCGGCCATCCGGCCGGCGAGCCGGCGGCCGAACTCCGCCGCCACCGGTTCCTCGACGTAGAAGCGGTTGGCGGCGGTGCACGCCTCCCCGGCGTTGCGCATCTTCGCGACCATCGCGCCGTCCACGGCGGCGTCGAGGTCGGCGTCGGCGAAGACCAGGAAGGGCGCGTTGCCGCCGAGCTCCATCGAGGTGTTCAGCACCTGCTCGGCGGCCTCGCGCAGCAGGATCCGGCCGACCTCGGTGGATCCGGTGAACGACAGCTTGCGGACGCGCGGGTCGCGCAGCATTCCCGCCACGACCGGCCCCGAGCGGCGCGCCGGCAGCACGTTCACCACGCCCGGCGGGACCCCGGCGTCCTTCCTGCTGCAGCGCATCGACGACAACTACGACCACTGGGCCGAGGCCTTCCCCGACCGGCCCAGCAAGCTGCTGCGCAACATGTGGTACGACACGGCGAACTTCCACGCCCCATCGCGCGGTGCACGATCGACAGCTTCGGCATCGACCGCATCCTGCTCGGCAGCGACTTCCCGTACTTCCAGAACGATCTCTACACCCGGGCCGTGCGCTACGTCGAGGAAGCCGGTCTCACCGCCGAGCAGGTGACCCGGATATTCGAGACGAACCCCGCCGAACTTCTCGGGCTCGGCGGCACGGCACCGTAGGAACCCGCCGCACGGAGGGTCTCGCGCGGGCGGTGGCGGCGGTCTGCCGTCAGTCGTCTCGCGCGCTGAACAGATCGTCGGCCACGAGCGCGACGTGCAGCGACACCCTGACGTCCGGGTCGTCGAGGTCGACGCCCAGGACCGCCTCGATCTTCGCGAGGCGGTCGTAGAAGGCCGCGCGGGACAGGTGCAGGCCGGCCGCGGCCTCGGTCTTGCTCGCCGGATGGTTCAGCAGTGCCCGCAACGCGGCGAGGAGGTCGGTCCTCGCCCCCTCGGCGCGGTCGTGGTCCTTGAGGGGCGACAGTTCCCGGTCGACGAAGAGCTGAAGGCGCTCGTCCTCGCCGAACAGGGCCAGGAGGCCGCGCAGGTGCAGGTCCTGGAGCCGGTGGACGTCCGGGTCGCGGTCGCGGCGGGCCTGCGGTGCCGCGTCGGCGACCTGGCCGGCCTCCAGCATCGTCCGCGCGATGCCGGAGCGGTCGGGGACCGCGCGCCCGGCGGCGACGATCACGTCGTGCCGCCGGGCGAGCCGGTCGCCGAGCCGGTCGGCCATGGCGTCGGCGTCGGCCGAGGACGGGACGGAGATGAGGACGCGCAGGTCGCGTTCGACCTCGCACACGAGTGCGGGCAGCCGGAGGCCGTGGGCGTCGCGGACGACCGCGGCCGCGAGTTCGCCGGGGTCGGCCTGCGGACGGCCGCTGATCCGGGGCCGGACGACCAGGCCCAGGAACCGGCGCCGCCGGACCGGGAACCCCGCCAGCTCGCACCGGCGGAGCACCTCGGGCGAGTCCGGGGCGGTGCGCAGGCCGGTGAGGATCTCCTGGTGGGTCCGCCGCATCAGGTTGCCCCGGTCGCGGTCGTGCAGCCGGTGCAGGGCGAGCGCCGCGGCGGCGCGCTCGGCGACCGCGATCAGCCGCTGCGACGGCGGTGCGGGCGAGCCGATGACGAGGCGTCCCCAGTCCCGCTCGGTGGTCCCGAGCCGGGTCACCAGCCACCCGTTGCCCGCGTCCCAGCCGGTGCGCCCGGCCACGGCGACCCGCTTGGACCGGGCCGGCCACCCGTCGAGGAATCCGCTCATGTCCTCTGGACCCGCGAGGTAGTCGAGCGGCCTGTGCTCGGCGTTCTCGACCACGACGGGTCCCCCGGTCAGGCGCTGGACCGCCTGGAGAATCTCTGCTGGGCCCGCCTGGCCGAAGCTGAGCTCGGTGAACGTCTCGTGGACGCGCTGGGCGTCCCGGAGCTCCGCGAGCTGCTCGTCCACGACGCGCTCGCCGATCTCCTGGGCGAGCGCCGCGAAGCGCGTCTCCTGGTTGAGGACCACGAGCGGGACCGCGAGCGCTTCGCACGCTTCGACGAGGGCGGCCGGCGGCTCGGCGTCCCACCGGCGTCCCAGCTCCACGACGAGGCCGACGCTCTCGACCTCGGCGAGTTCCTGGACGAAGGCCCGCAGCCCCTCCTCATCCGAATCCGGCGGGAGTCCGGTGCCCATCGTCAGCACCAGGTCGCCCGCGCGGAGCAGTTCGCCCACGTCGATGCGCTCGGTCGCGTGGACCCAGCGGATCGGACGCTCCAGGCCGGCCCGTCCCGCGACCACCTGAGGCGCGGCGCGCCGGAACGCCGGGAGGGCCAGCGCCTCGGCCAGAGTCACCTGAGCCACGAAACCACCCTCCCGCTCCGCACCGGGGCGACACATTGTCGCCCCAATTGCCGTAGAGCCTACGTTCCGCCACCCATCCGCGGGGACGACGCCGGAGAGGATGAAGCCATGGGAGTCGAATACGCCGGGACGGCGGACGCCTGGGGGCAGGTGACCAATCCCGCGACGGGCCGGGTGACCGGCAAGGTCGCCCTCGCGAGCGAGGCCGACGCCGCCCACGTGATCCAGTCGTCCGCCAGGGCCGCGACCGGTTGGGGGAACACCTCCCTGGCCCGGCGCACAACATCGCCCTTTACGTCGGGCCCGCGATGCTCACCAAGCCGCCGCGGGGGTCGTTCAGCAACCTCGCCGACGCTGTTCTGGCGCGACGCAGGCCTGTCCGGAACCGCCTTCAGTCCGTACCAGGTGGTACATGAGGCGTACGACAACACCAACTAGGGCGACAGCCGGGAACCCTCGTCGACTTCACCCCGCCGTCCGCGCAGACGACTGAACAACGGGAAACCACGTGACACCGCACCAGACCGCCTACGAACGCAACGCACCCGACGCCGGCGTCGTCCAACGCGCCCTGGCCGAGACCAAGCGATCGGTCTACTGGCTCGAAGAAGCCGGCGCCCGTCCGCGGTTCCCGGAGCTGACCGCTGCGCGCAAGGCCGACCTCACGATCGTCGGCGGCGGGTACCTGGGCCTGTGGACCGCCGTACACGCCAAGCGCCGCGATCCCGGCCTGAGAGTGGTGCTCCTGGAGGCGAAGACGGTCGGCTGGGCGGCGTCCGGGCGCAACGGCGGGTTCTGCGAGGCCTCCATCACCCATGGCGACGAGAACGGCCGGGCCAGATGGCCCGAGGAGTTCGACACGTTGCAGAGGCTCGGCGAGGAGAACCTGGACGCGTTCGAGCGGGACGTCCGAGACCTGGCCCTCGACTGCCACTGGGAGCGCACCGGGACACTCACCGTCGCGGTGGAGGAGCACCAGGTCGCGTGGCTCCACGGAGCACCCGGCGAGTTGGACCGCGCGGCGGTCCAGGCCGAGATCAACAGCCCGCTGTTCCTCTCCGGAGCGGTCGATCCGGACGGCTGCGCGATGGTCCACCCCGCTCGCCTCGCCCTGGAACTCGCCCGTGTCGCCGCCGAGATGGGCGTTGAGATCCACGAGCACTCCCCCGTCACCGGACTGCGCACGGCGAGCGGCGCCGTCGAGGTGCGCACCGTCCGCGCCGCGGTGACGTCCGGCCGAGTGGTCCTGGCCACCAACGTGTTCCGGTCGCTGGTGCGCCGCAACCGGCTGATGACGGTCCCGGTCTACGACTACGTCCTGATGACCGAGCCGCTCACCGGCGAGCAGATGGCGTCCATCGGCTGGAGCGATCGCCGGGGGCTCGCCGACCTGGCGAACCAGTTCCACTACTCGCGTCTGACCAGGGACAACCGCATCCTCTTCGGCGGGTACGACGCGGTGTACCACACGGGCCGGATGGTCAAGGAGCGCTACGAGGAGCGTCCCGAGACCCATGCCAGGCTCGCCTCGCACTTCTTCGCGACCTTCCCGCAACTGGAGGACGTCAGGTTCAGCCACCGCTGGGCCGGCGCCATCGACACCTGCACCCAGTTCACCGCCTTCTACGGCCTGACCCACCGCGGCCGCGTCGCGCACGCCGCCGGATTCACCGGCCTCGGCGTCGGAGCCACCCGGTTCGCCGCGGAAGTGCTCCTCGACCTCCTCTCCGGTGAGTCCACCCCGCGGACCGAACTGGAGATGGTGCGCAAGCGTCCGCTGCCGTTCCCACCCGAGCCCTTCGCCAGCGTGGGAATCAACCTGACCCGCTGGTCTCTCGACCGCGCCGACCACCGGCGCGGCAAGCGCAACGCCTTCCTGCGCGCCCTCGACGCGGCCGGACTGGGCTTCGACTCCTGACGACCGGAAGCCGCAGAGGATGCGCCGGACCGTAGGGGGCTCAGCGCAGGACGGCCGCCAGCAGGTCGGGCCCCAGCGACGTCAGATCGGGCAGGTTGAGGGTGTAGCGGACGTACCGCCCCTGCCGTCGGGAGGTGAGCAGGCCCGCGCGGCGCAGGACGGCGAGGTGCCGGGAGACCTCCGGGGGTGAGAGTTCCCAGGCTTGGGCCAGCTCACCGGTGGTGTGGGGGCCGCGGGCCAGGGTGCGCAGCAGCCGCAGCCGTACGGGATGCGCGAGTGCCTCCAGCCGCAGCGTGACCGTTTCCAGCGATACCGGCTCCGGTGGACTCGCCTCGGCCACGGGGTACTGCACCACCGGTCGCCACCCCGGCGCGTGGACCGCCACCAGGTGCGGGCGGCCGAAGACGCTGGGGAGGAAGGTGACTCCTGTGTCGTGGGCGGCGGTCGCGTTGTCCTGCAGCTTGTCCACGATGATGCGGTCGCCGTCCGGCGTCAGGGTCACGGCGCTGGAGACCGATGCGAGTGCGGCCCTGATGCCCTGGCGCCTCAGCAGGTCGTTCTTCAGGCGCAGGTCGGTGGCCAGTTGCGCGGCGACGCTCGTCCAGGCGGCGTCGAAGAAGGCCTCGGCGCACTGTTCGAGGGTGCTGCGCACCCGCGCCCGCACGGCGGCCGGGTCTGCGAGCAGCCGTTCCGCGAAGGCCTCCTGGAGCGCGCCGCGGGCCTGGGCCCGGTCCAGGGCACGCTCGCGCGCCGTCGCGTCGGCGAGCGGCGACGGCGCGGCGAAGTGGACCCGGTTGCTGCCGCACGTGGTGATGAGCGCGGCGGTCACATAGGTTTCGTCGTCGATCCGGTCCACATCGTCCAACTCCTCGGCGAGGGTGGGCCGCGGACGGGCGGGGACCAGGAAGTCGGCCCGTGAGGAACGCCAGAGGAACTCCGCCTCCCGGAGCCGCTCGGCCAGCTCCGGCCGCAGCCCGGCCCAGACGTCCGCGGCCCAGCCGGCGAGCTGCGGGTGGTGCCCGGGTTCGGCGAGCACGTGCAGCATCGCGGTCAGCTCGGCCAGCGGGGACGCGGCGAACCGCAGCCGCCCGGACGGCGGGCCGCCGATGTCGATCCTCAACGTCATCCCCCCATCATCGCTGGTCGGACGGCCCGCGAACGCGTCGATTGACGGTGTCCGTCAATCGACCACGGTCGGTCCCGCGACCGAGCGCACCGTTGACGCCATGGCAGCCACCACCAAGCTCCAGCCGCGTGCCCTCGTCCGTGCCTCCGGAGGCCCCCGCTATGCCGTCGCCCTGGTCGTGGACGCGCTCGGCACCGGCCTGCTGCGGCCGTTTCTGCTGCTGTACGGGGTGACGGTGCTGGGGCTGTCCGCACCGAGCACCGGCATCGCCATGACGGCCGGCGTCGTCGTGGGTCTGGTGTGCATGCCCGCTGTCGGCCGATGGCTGGACAAGGGCGCGCGCAGCACGGTCGTGGCAGCGTCGATGCTGGTACGGGTGCTGGGCGTGGCGCTGCTGCTGGCCGCCCCGGCGGGGCACGTCTGGCTGTTCGCGACGGCGGCGCTGTTCCTCGGCATCGGCAACCAGGCCTGGCCGGCCGCCCACGCCGCCCTCGTGGCCACGGTCGCCCACGGCCGCGAACGCGACGCCGCCCTCGCGGGAGGCCGCGCCCTGCGCAACGCCGGACTGGGCATGGGCGCCCTCCTCGCCACCGCATGCCTGGCGGGCGGCACCAGCGCGCTGCAGGCGCTGGCAGCCGTCACCGGGCTCGCCTATCTCGCCGCGGCGGCCTTGGCATGGTCGGTCCACGTGCACGCGCATCCGGCCGCCACCCCGGCCAACGACTCGGCCGACGGCCCCGCACCTCGAATGCGCGCGCTGCTGGCCGCCAACGTGATCTATGTCTTCTGCCTCAACGTCCCCGAGATCGCGCTCCCCCTGATCCTGGTGACCCAGCTGGACGCCTCCCCGGTGTGGTCGGCGGCCATCTTCGTGACCAACACCGTGCTGGTGGTCACGCTGCAGGTACCGGTCACCGTCCTGCTGTCCCGCCTCTCCCGGCGGATCGTGCTGGCTCTCGCCGGCGTGGTGATCGCCGCGTCCTACCTCGGTTTCCTCGCGGCCGCCTCGCTGGGACACGGCTGGAGCGCCCCGGCCATCGCGGCGGTGTCCGTGGTCTGCACGATCGGCGAGATCATCTACGCCGGCAGCGCCACGGCGCTGGTCACGGCCCTCGCCCCGGCCCCTGTCCTGGGACGCGCCCTGACCCGCTTCCAGCTCTCCACGGGCTTCGGCCTCGCCGTCTCCCCGGCGGTCATCACCGCTCTCGCCTCCCGCGGCCCGGCCGCCCTCTGGGGCACCCTCACCGCCGCGACGCTCCTCTCCGCCACCGCCGTCGCCACCGAGAAGGACCACGGGACGCGGCTCAGCGAGCACCGCCGCCGGGCACCCGCAAGCTCGTGAGCCCGGCGACGCCACCCGACGACATGATCCCCTACTGCGCACTGGCCCTTGCCGCGATCACGCGCGGTGAACCGTTCAGCGTCCACGGCTGGTCCTGAGATCCACCTCGCCAGGGCTTTGCGGGACGGGCAGAACGCTCCCGACCCCCGAGCGCCCTCACTGACCGCGTCCTCCAGTGATGCGTTCGGTACCGGTGAACAAGGCCAGCGATGCCAGGGCGCTCAAAGCGGCGATGAGCGGAAGCGCACCGGTGCCGTGCGTGCTGAGCAGCCAGCCACCGAGACCGGCACCCAGTGAGGCTCCGATGTAGACCGCGCTGCTGCTGAGCGCCAATGCCTGTGGCCCGGTTTCCGGTCCGGCCAACTGGAGGACCCGGGCCTGGACGGGCGGAGGAATCGCCCATGCGGCGGCCGACCAGGCCAGCAAAAGGACGACAACGAGAGGTAGGAACGCGGGCCGCAGCGACCAGCACAGCGCGAGTCCGATCATGGCGGCGACGAAGACCACCACCGCGATGGTGAACGCCCGTCCCGCGCCGAAGCGGTCGACAAGCCCACCGCTGAGGCGTGCTCCAGCGATGCCCGCGACGCCGGTCAATGCGAGTAGGCCGCCGAGCATGGTCGGCGTCACGTTCGCCGCGTCGTGGAGGAAGGCTGCGAGATAGGTCTGGAACAGCAGATTTCCCAGCACCGCGACGACGGCGGCGAGCAGAACGCAGAGCACGGCGGGACGCGCCAGAGGGCTGAGCCGCTCGGCCAGGCCGGCGGCCGGCGAGGGCGGAACGTCCGGCACCGCGAGTCCTACGAAGACCAGCGCCACCAGGCCGAGGAGGCCGCCGAGCACGAAGGTGGCCTGCCACCCGAATGCCGCACCGGTCCAGGTGCCCAGCGGGACTCCGATGACCACGGCACCGGTCAGCCCCGTCATGACGGTGGCGAGGTGGCGGCCTTGCCGCTCGGGCGGTGAATGCGCGGCCGTGACCGCGAACACGGTGGGCAGCGTGACCGCCGCCGCGAACGCGGCCAGGATTCGCAGTGCCATCAAGGCGGGATAGGACGCGGCGAGCGGAACGGCGAAGTTGGCGGTACAGAACAGCAGCAGGCCGCCGATGAGCAGGCGTTTCCGAGGCCATGAAGCAGTGCTGACGGCGGCCACCGGCCCGATCACCGCGCACATCACCGAGAAGACGCTCACCAACTGGCCGGCTGCCGCTTCGCTGACCTGCAGGTCGCGCGCGATGGACGGCAGCACCCCCACGATGACGAAGTCGTCCGTCTGCAGGGCCAGTGCGGTGATGGCGAGTGCGAGAAGCCAGGGCTCGGCGAACGCGCGGTGACGTGTGACATCCATGGCACGTTAACGTAACATGTGTTTCCCTAACGTCCGACCAGACGAGCCAGGAGCGCCGCCAGTGGCCAGACCCCGCGACCCGCACCGCCGCACCGACATCCTCGACGCGGTCCTGGACCACCTTGCCCAGACCGGATTGTCCAGCGGATTCTCCTTCCGGCCGATCGCGCAGGCACTGGGCCACAGCACGCGCGTGCTGACCCACCACTTCGCCGACAAGGACGCCCTGCTGGCCGCTTTGCTGACACGCCTGGACGAGATCCAGCATGAGCAACTCCATGCGACGGAAGGCTGGGACGACACCGGTCGGGGCATCGGATCGATCGTCCGTAACTCCTGGCACCGCCATCTCCGGCCGGCGAACCTTCCTCGCACTCGCCTGATCCATGAGATCGAGGGACTGGCGGCCGCCGGGCGCCTCGGTGGCCGGGTGCCCGCGTTCCTGGCCGAGCGGGCCGAGTTCGTCGCCGGGGCGCTCACCGCTCGCGGACTCGACCCCCGCGAAGCCACGATCAAGGCGACCTACCTCAACAGCGCCTACTCCGGCCTGCAGACCGACCTGCTGATCACCGGCGACCACACCCGTGTCGAAGCCGCCCTCGACGACCTCTGCGCACTCGCCGACTCCTGGACGGCGACCGGATCAGCCGGGTGAACCCGCCCCTGCTGAAGCTCCGGCGACGGGTCAGATGGACGTGACGCCGGGGCCGGGTGGGGACGCGGTGTCCGGGTCGGATTCACCGCAGGCGTACTCGGCGGCGAAGGCGTCGGCGCCCAGGAGCGTCCGGACGCGGGCGGCGATGCGGTCGACGTCGGCGCGTTCGGCGGCGGGCAGCGGGGCGCCGGCCGAGGCGCGCAAGGCGGCGGCCGCGCCCAGCAGCCGGGCCGCCGGCCGGGCGTCGCCCGCGAGCGACCGGGCCCCGGCGAGGCCCTCGAAGGCGAGCGCGACGGCGCGCGGGTCTCCGATCCGGGCGGCGAGCCCGTCGCGGTGCCGGGCGAGCGCCGCGCCCGCGTCCCCGCGCTGCTCGGCGGCGAAGCCGAGTTCGGCGAGGACGAGCGCGAGCCCCGGCTCCCCGTCCACCGCCCGGATCCAGTCGAGCCACGGCAGCAGCCGCGCCTCGGCCGCGTCGAGGTCGCCGCGGCGCCGGGCGGACAGGGCGAGGCCCACCGCCGCGAAGTGCTCGGCGACCTTGTTCGACTGGTCGGCGGCCAGCCGCAGGGCGCGGTGGTGCCGGTCGTCGGCCGCGGCGTGGTCCCCGGTGAGGAGGGAGATCCGGCCGAGGCCGGACAGCCGCAGCGATGCCTCCGCCCAGAGGCCGAGCTCCTCGGCCATCCGCAGGCCCTCCTCGTGCAGCCGGGCGGCCCGGTCGTAGTCTCCGGCGATCTCGGCCAGCTCGGCGAGGGTGTTGGTCGCCTTCAGCCGCCCCCAGCGGTCGCCGAGGCCGCGGAAGAGCGCCTCGCTCTCCTCGGCGTCGCGCCGGGCCGCGTCGAGCCGGGCGCGCGCACGGTGGACGGTCGCCCGGACGCTCAGCGCCGCGGCCGTCCCCCAGCGTTCCCCGAGCCCGCGGAACTCCGCCAGCGCTCCCCGGACGAGGTCACCGGTCACCTCGAGATCGCCGAAGCCGCGGTGGGCGAAGGCGAGGAACCAGCGCGCCCAGGCCCGCGCGCCCGGGTCGCGGACGCCCTCGTACGACGTCGCCGCCTCGGGCGCCGCCTCGGTGTTGGTGAGCAGCACGAAACCGGCCCGCCAGACCGCCGCCTTCGCGCGCGCCTCCGGCGGCCCGCCCTCGACGGCCAGCGCCGCATCGAGTGATCGCAGTGCCTCGGTCAGCCGTCCGCGCAGGTACCAGTGCCAGGCCAGCGCGTCGACCAGACGGAGCGCGTCCGCCGCGAGACCGAGGCGCAAGGCGTCCTCCAGGGCCGCGCGCTGGTTGGCGGCCTCGGCGTCCAGGAGTTCCAGCCACCGCCGCTGGTCGTGCCCGTAGAGGTGCGGCTCGGCCCGCACGGCGAGGGCGACGTGATGCCGGACGAACCGGGCTCGGATCTCCGCGGACTCGCCCGCCTCGTCCAGCCGCTCCGCGCAGTACGCCTTGACCGACTCCAGCAGCCGGTAGCGGCCGCCGCCGGTTCCCTCCACCCGCACGACGAGCGACCGGTCGACGAGCCGCGCCAGGACGTCGAGGACGTCGAGCCCGTCCTGTGCGCACACCTCCTCGGCGGCCCCCAGCGTGCAGCCGTCCGCGTGCACCGCGAGCCGCCGCAGGACGGCGCGTTCGTCCCCGGCCAGCAGCTCCCACGACCAGTCGATCATCGCGCGGAGCGTCCGCTGGCGGGCGGGGGCGTCCCGGCTTCCCGAGGTCAGCAGGCGGAACCGGTCGTCGAGCCGGTCCGCGAGGCCGTCCACGCCGAGCGCCCGGACGCGGGTGGCGGCCAGCTCCACGGCGAGCGGGATCCCGTCGAGCCGGCGGCAGACGGCGGCGATCGTCGCCGTGTCGCCCGGCCCCGGCGCGAAGTCGGGCGCGGCGGCGGCCGCCCGCGCGGTGAAGAGCCGGACGGCGTCCGCCTCGCCCAGCGGCGGCACCGGCCACAACCGCTCGCCCGACAGCGCCAGCGACTCCTGGCTCGTGGCGAGCACGCGCACCCCGGGCGCGGCCCGCAGCAGGGCCGCGACCTGCACGGCCACCGGGTCGATCACGTGTTCGCAATTGTCGAGCACGAGCAGGAGCCGTTTGGCGGCGAGCGCGCCCGCGAGCAGCTCCACGGGCGTCCGGCGCGCGGTCTCGGCGGCGGGGGCGTCATCGTCGCGGACGCCGAGCACCATCGCGATCGCGTCCGCCGGGGTCGCGCCGGAGGCCCGGTCGAGTCCGGACAGCTCCACCAGCCACACGCCGTCCGGGAACCGCTCGTCGGCGTCCGCACCGGTCAGGGCCCGTGCGGTCGCCAGGGCGAGGCGCGTCTTGCCGACGCCGCCCGGGCCGGTCAGCGTGACGAGGCGCGAGTCGTCGAGCAGCGCGCGCACCTCCGACACCGCGGCGTCGCGTCCGACGAGGTCGGTCAGCGGCGCGGGAAGGTTCGCGGGAACCGCCCGCGGGGGCGCCGTGGCGGCGCGCACGGCCGGTCGCGGCGCGTCCAGGCGGGGATCCTGCTCCAGGATCGCCTGGTGCAGCGCGGCCAGCTCCGGGCTCGGGTCGACGCCGAGGTCCTCGGCCAGCCGGTGCCGCAGGTCCTCGAACCCGGCCAGCGCCTCGCTCTGCCGCCCCGCCCGGTAGAGGGCGCGCAGATGCACGGCCCGCAGCCGCTCCCGCAGCGGATGCCGCGCCACCTGCTCGCTCAGCTCGCCCGCCAGCACGGCGTGCTCGCCCAGTTCCAGCCGCACCTCCGCGTGCTCCTCCTGGACGGCGAACCGCTCGTCCTCCAGGCGCGTGGCGTCCGGACGGACGAACTCCTCGTCCGCGAAGTCGGCGTATGCCCGGCCCCTCCACAGCCCCAGCGCGTCGGCCAGCAGGACGGCCCGGGCCTGCGGGTCCTCGGTGGCGCGGGCCTGTCCGGCGAGAGCGTGGAACCGGTCGCCGTCCACCGCCTCCGGGTCGACGCGCAGCAGGTAGCCGGGCGCCTGCGACACCAGCAGCCCGCGTCCGCCCGGCTCCGCGCCGTCCAGCGCACGGCGCAGCTGCGAGACGCGTGTCTGGAGGGTGCCGACGGGGTTGCGCGGCGGCCGGGCCGCCCCGCCCCACAGGTCGTCGACCAGCTGGTCGACCGAAACGGCGCGACCCCGGTGGACCAGCAGATCCGCCAGCAGCGCGCGGACTTTCAGCTCCGGAACGCGCACCGCCGCCCCGTCGTCCGTCCACACGGCGAGCGGACCGAGCACCCCGAAACGCATGACCGGAAGGCTACCGACAGCCGACCGGCAGAAGATCCAAAGCGCCGTTCAGCAGAGTGAGGCCATCAACCGACGCAACACCGATGGGAGTTCCGATGACTTCGCACAGCACCGCCCTCACCGGCCGTGAGATCCGCCTCGCCGCCCGCCCGGTCGGCGAGCCGGCCCCGACCGACTTCGCGCTCGCCGAGGCCCCGGTGCCGCAGCCGGGCGAGGAGCAGGTCCTGGTCCGCAACACGTGGATGTCCGTGGACCCGTACATGCGGGGGCGGATGGACGACGTGCCCTCGCCCGTCCTCCCGCCGTTCGAGCTCGGCGCCCCGCTGGAGGGCGCGGCGGTCGGCGAGGTGATCGCCTCGCGGTCGGCGGACGTCCCGGTCGGCGCGACCGTCTCCCACTTCCTTGGGTGGCGGGAGTACGCGCTGCTGGACGCGGCCGCCGCGACGGTCGTCGACACCGGGCTCGCGCCCGTCCAGGCGTACCTGGGCGCGCTGGGCACGACCGGCCTGACCGCGTACGCCGCGCTCACCGACGTGGCGCCCGTCCGCGAGGGCGACGTCGTCTTCGTCTCGGCGGCGGCGGGCGCGGTCGGCATCGTCGCCGGGCAGCTCGCCCGCAGGCTGGGCGCCGCGAAGGTGATCGGCTCGGCGGGCGGGCCGGAGAAGACGAAGAGGCTGCTGGCCGACTTCGGGTTCGACGCCGCCCTCGACCACCGCGCCGGGCCCATCGCCGCCCAGCTGGCGGACGCCGCCCCCGGCGGCATCGACGTCTACCTCGACGCCGTCGGCGGCGACCACCTCGAAGCCGCGATCGACGCCCTGCACGTCGGCGGCCGCGCCGCGCTGGTGGGCGCCATCAGCGGCTACAACGCCACCGCGCCCGTCCCCGGCCCCGCCAACCTCGCGCAGATCGTCTACAAGCAGCTCACCCTGCGCGGCATGCAGGTCGGCGCCTACCTGCACATGTTCCCCGAGTACATCGCCAAGGCCGCGGGCTGGCTCGCCGACGGCACCCTGCACACCGAGGAGACCGTCTTCGACGGGCTCGACCAGGCCCCGGCCGCGCTCCTCGGCAACCTGCGCGGCGCCAACACCGGCAAGACGCTCGTCCGCCTCTGACCACCGGAAGGGACACTCCCATGGCCACCGCACTGCTCGTCGTCGGCCACCACCGCGCCGACTCCCTCACCGCCCACATCGCCGACCGGACGCGCGTCCGGCTGGAGAAGGACGGGCACACCGTCGACGTCCTGGACCTGCACGCCGAGGGCTTCGACCCGCGCATGACCGTGACGGACGAACCCGACTGGGACGACCGCGACAAGATCTACTCCGCGGAGGTCCGCGCCCACATGCGGCGGATCGACGCCTCGGGCCTCGTCATCGTCGTCTTCCCCGTCTGGTGGTACGGGCTCCCGGCCGTCCTCAAGGGCTGGATCGACCGGGTCTGGAACTACGGCTTCGCGTACGGCCGGCGCACCGCGCGCCTCGGCGGGAAGCGGATGCTGTGGCTGGCGTTGGCCGGGCAGTCCCGCGAGGAGTACGCCGGCCACGGCCTCGGCGACGCCCTCGCCCATCAGCTGAGGGTCGGCATCTCGAACTACTGCGGCATCACGGACGTCGCCGTCCGGTTCGTCCACGACACGGTCTCCCCCGTCGCCCCGGGACCGGCGACCGCCGCCGACGACGCCCTCGAAGAGTTCCTCGCACCCTCTTGACCCGGGCGACCCCGAGGTCGCGGTTCCGGGGAGCCAGAGCGGTCCGCCGCGGGCTCGGGGGGAACATTCGTCCAAGACCGGTGGGCGAGCGGCCGTGCACCGTTCCCTGCATGAATATGTCTGAGGTCGAGCCCTCGTATCGAATGCACGTGCTCCATGACGGCTCGCGCCAGGCGGCGCCGTTGCTGCTCATCCACGGGTCGGGGGCATCGAGTGGCACTTGGAGCCCGGTGGTTCCGGATCTCGCCGGCCACCACCACCTCATCCGGGTCGACCTGCCGGGCTGCGGCCAGTCCCCGCCCGCGGAGTCGCAGGATGTGCCCGACCACGCGGGACGGGTGGCGGCGGTACTGGACGATCTCGGTCTGGACCGCGTCACCGTGGTCGGGCACTCCAGCGGCGGCTATGTCGCCACCGCGCTCGCCGAACAGCGCCCCGACCTGGTGCGGTCGATCGCGCTGATCAGCAGCGGGCCGGAGCCCGGCGCGCTCCTCCCGCAGCCGCTCATC
The DNA here is from genome assembly GCF_013364275.1 of Actinomadura sp. NAK00032. Classification (NCBI taxonomy): domain Bacteria; kingdom Bacillati; phylum Actinomycetota; class Actinomycetes; order Streptosporangiales; family Thermomonosporaceae; genus Actinomadura; species Actinomadura sp. NAK00032. The sequence continues at coordinate 5,391,444 of NZ_CP054932.1, forward strand.
CTGCGGGTGCTGCTGGGACCGCCCTTCGGCCCGCTGCTGTGGCCGAAACGTTCGGACGCGATGATCCGCAAGGGCATCGAGGCGACGACCGTCCAGCCGGTGGACGTCCCCGACGCCATGGTCGCCGAGGTCAGGAGCACCGCCTACCGCACGTTCAAGGAGGTGCTGCGCAAGAACACCGCCTACATCGCCGAACGGAGCGTGCCCGATCGCCTGGCCGCTCTCGGCGTCCCCGTCCTGGTGATCTTCGGCGCCGCCGACCCCCGGTGGGAGCCGTCGTCGGCGCACCAGTACGACGCGGTGCCGGGCGCGCGGGTCGAGATGCTGCCCGGCGTCGGGCACATGCCGATGTTCGAAGCGCCCGAGGCCATCAGCGAACTGCTGCTGGAATTCGCGGCCTCGGGACGCTGACGCCCGGCCTCATGATGCGGCGGCCTAGGCTGAACATGTGCTGTCGGCCGAAACGCCATTCGACTGGGCGGGCGTTGAAGTCGCCGTCCCGCGCTCGTCAGGTCGGCTGCCCGGGGTGAGCATGGCCGGGTTCCGCCATCGGGTGCCCGGACGCGTCGACATCGCCATGGTCGCGCACCCGTCCGTCACCCTGCTCATCGATCTGGCCGATGGCGAAGGCATCGTGCATGAGGGGCCGGGCGGGCGGGAGCGCGGCAGCGTCGTCGTCGGCCTGCTGCCCGGCGACCTCCGGACCACCGGCCGCGGGACCGGGGAGTGCCTGCAGATACGGCTGGAACCGGCCGCGGCGGCCGCGGTGCTCGGCGCATCGGCCGAGCTCACCGGGACGGTGGCGTCCCTCGCCGATGTCTGGGGCCGCGATGGTGAGCGAGCCGAGGACAGGCTGCGCGCCGCCTCGTCCTGGGACGAGCGGTTCGCGATCGCCGCGGACGTCCTCGGCCGGCGGCTCGGCACCCGCCCCCCGGTCGATCCGGAGGTCGCCCACACCTGGCGGCGGACGCTCGCCGGCCGGGGACGGGTGCGGGTCGACCGCCTCGCCGACGAGGTCGGCTGGAGCCGCAAGCGGCTGTGGTCCCGCTTCCGGTCCCAGCTCGGCATCACCCCCAAACACGCCGCCCGGCTGGTGCGCTTCGACCACGCCGCCCACCTCCTCGCAGCCGGTCACGCCGCCGCGGGCGTCGCCGCGCGGAGCGGCTACGCCGACCAGTCGCACCTGCACCGCGAGGTCAGGACGTTCACCGGATTCACACCCACCGCGGTGGCCACCGCGCCATGGCTGGCGATCGACGCCGTCGCCTGGCCGGCTTCGCCACCGCCGGCGACCGTCCGACGGGGCTCAGATCGGCGGTGACGACGGGTGGCCTCGCGTCCGAGGGGCTCCGGCCGGGACATGGCCCGCCGCCCGGTTCATCGCGGGCCGCGGGCTCCGGGCGGGTCGGGAGTCAGGAGGTCAGCAGCCGGGCGCGCAGCGCCGCGACGGTGGCGTCGCTCAGCTTCAGGCCGTCGCGGACGTAGTCGTCGAAGCTCCCGTAGGCCCGGTCGACCTCATGGAACGCCTCGTCCAGCCAGGTGGACTCCACGGCGTCGGGCCGGCCGAGGTAGGTGTTGCTGGCCATGTAGTCCTGGTAGACCGTGGCCTTCGGCACGCCCAGGATCGTCAGCAGCACCGCCGCGCCCCAGCCGGTCCGGTCCTTGCCCGCGGAGCAGTGGAACACCGTCGCGCCGGGATTGGCGGCGATGGAGGTGAGCAGGTCGCGGTAGGCGCGGCTCGCCCCGCTGAAGTCCACCATGAACGGGTAGGCGATGGACTGGCCGAGGTTGGACGACCCGGTCACCAGCCCGATCAGGAGCCCGTACAGCAGGCTGCCCAGCGCCGGGTTGGCGAAGGAGATCCCGTGCGTCAGGTCCTCGACGTCGGCGACCTTGTAGGCGATCCCGGCGGGCAGCAGGTCGGGGTCGTCCGACCGTTCCCTGTCATTGCGCAGGTCCACGTCCAGGGTGATGCCGAGGCTGAGCAGCGTCTGCTGGTCGGCGGCCGACAGGTGGGCCAGGGAGTTGGAGCGGTAGACGACCCCGGTGCGGACGTGGCGGCCGTCGGCGGTCGCGTAGCCGCCGAGATCGCGGAAGTTGGCGGCCGTCGCCAGCCGGGGCGCGGCGGCCGGCGACGCCGCGACCGGCACCCGGTTCGGGGCGTCGGCGAGGGCGGGCGGTGCGGTCAGCGCGCCGGCCAGCAGGGCGGCGCCGAGCAGGGCTGCGGACGTACGGGGGGTGCGCATGACGATCCTTGTCGGACGGCCCCGGCGGGGGGAACGGACGAGACGCCCGTCATGATGCTGTCCGAGCGGACGGGGATGAACTGGCAGGGCCTCAAATCTTCCCGTCGATCATTGTGCGCGGCGACAACGGCCACGGCCCGGCCATCCCACGCCATTGAGGAAAGGACTACTTCGACAGCGTCCCCCACTGCATCTGGCAGGAGATAGGCCGTCCGCGCGCCTCTCAGCACCCACACCGTCAGAGTTCGGAGAAGCCGCGGACAGCACTTATCGCCGCTCGTCGCGTTCGGCCAGGAGATCAGCCGTCGCCGCCGTCGCGCCCGACCTCCGGATCAGGACGGCCAGGGCGGGGAGTGGGAAAAGCAGCAGGAAGAGGTTCGGCACCCACCAGGTCACCGAGTAGTCGCCGCGCAATGCCCAGAATGTGATCGCCTGGAGCCCCGCGGTACTGGTGAGGGTGAGGGACACCGCCATGAGGATGCGCCACCCGCGCGGCCTGCACAGGCTCAGCAGACCTGTCACGCTCGCGGCCAGATCGAGGGGCAGGAACGAGGTGTTCCAGTCGCTCATCACCGGATCGGCGTAGTCCTTGTAGGCCATCGAGGCAGGGATCAGGCCGCCGCAGGCGATCGCCCAGTAGAGCAGGAACCCGACGTCGGTGAGCAGCATGGCGACCTTGGTCGCCGCGAGCAGCCGGTCGGGCCTCATCCGCGGCTCACCCCGCCGCCGAGGTTCATGACGATCACGCCGGCGACGACGATGCCCGCGCCGATGACGGCAATGGACTTGAGGTGCTCGCCGAACAGCAGCACGTACGGCATTCAGTTCTCCTCGCTGATCAGCGCGGTCAGCCGCGCGCGCAGCTCGGTGTGCAGACCGTCGCGCGGCGGGGCGAGGCCGAGCAGCCGGGCCATCCACCAGCCGTCCACGGCGAGCCGCACCAGGGTGGCCGTCGCCGGGTCGAGCCCGTCATCGGAGATCCGCCGCTGCCAGAGTTCGTAGCAATGGCGCAGCACGGCCAGCACCTCGGGCCCACCCGAGATCCCGGCGAGCAGGGCCACCGCGACCTGGTCGAAACGATCGTCCGGTGGTCCGTCCTCCTCGGGAATGGTCGCGTCGAGCCAGGCCCGGGTGAACGACCCGGGTGGCGAGCCCGGCGGCGGCATCTCGGCCTCGAACCGCTCGACCAGACGCCCGAGCACCCCTTCGATCAGCGCGCGCTTGGACCCGAAGTGGTGCAGCAGCCCGCCCTTGCTGACCCCGGCCTCGGCGGCGACCGCGTCCAGCCGGATCGCGTCGGCACCGCCCGCGATCAGCATGCGCTCGACCGCGTCCAGGATTCTGTCGCGCATGACATCCCTTCTCCAGACCGTCCAGACGGTCGGTAGCTTAGCCCGACCAAAGCCGATGATCCGAACCATCCGCTGAAACGATCAGGCGGCCACGTCCCACCAACGCGCGCCGGGCCCTGTTGCTCGCCATCCGCTACCCCGCTGGCCACGCCTCCTACCTGCGCGAGGACCGGGCCCTGGCAGCCGGGCGGCCGACCACCACCGGTGTCATCGAAGGCGCGGTCCCGCCAAATCATCGGCGATGAGGCACGCCGCCTCGTCCACCACCCTCAACTCCCCTACCGGATGGTGCGCACCCTGCGAGACGGCGACGTCTTCGTCACGCAGAACGTCCGGCGGCTGGGCGTCATCGCGCCGGCCATCCTGACCATCGCCACCATCGTCCCGCTCACCGACACCGTCACCCCCCACCTTCTGGTCAGCGGCACGGCACTCGCCCCCAAGGTCCCGACCACCTACGAACTCTCCGGCCCTCCCCTGCTCCTTGGGTTCTTGGCCGCCGCCACCGCTGAGGCGTTCCGCCAGGACGCCCGTCTGCGCGCCGACACCCAAGGGCTGGTCTGATGCCACCCGAAGGATCGCACCAGATCAAGGTCCACCTCGACCGCCTCCTGACCGAACGCGCCATGCCCCTGGCCGAACTCGCCGAACGTGTCGGCGTGACCGCCGTCAACCTGTCCATCCTCAAGAACAATCGCGCCAAGGCCATCCGTTTCACCCCCTCAGCGCTATCTGCCGCGTACTCGACTGCCGGCCCGGCGACATCCTCACCTTCGACAACCCATAAGAGCGAAGCCCAAGCTGGATCCGTATTCAGCGCTTGAGGGCTCGGTATTTCTTGAGCAGTGCAGTGATCTTCGCGTAGTCCGCGTCGCCGTTCAATTCGGCGAGCAATTCATCAGGGCAGAGTTCGTAGAGCTCTCCCCACCACCGGCGTGCCTTGGCGTCCCAGATCCGGTAGCCGCCGGGAACACCCTTGGCCACGTAACGTCTTCTACTCATCGACGGCATCCCTATAAGTCGCCACCGCGTCCTTCAGGGAACCGATGAGGATGCGGCCGGGATAGTAGCGGTGTGGGAATTTGTTGCGGTAGTAGCAGTCCCAGTAGCTGGCCACGCGCTGGCTGGTCAGGAGGAGAAAGTCGGGGTTGTCGGCGACGAATCGGCCATAGGCCTGGTGGTCGGGGCTGCCACGCAGGTCGAGGTCTACGAGCCCGTCCTTGATGGCGATCACGATCTCAAGGACGGGCTCACCGATGAGTTGGACCACGAACGGGACGATCCATGAGTCGGTGGCCTCGATGATCTGAGCGAGGTGGCGCTGCCGGACATGGCCGTCGTGGTGGCGCGTGTAGAGGCAATGCAGGATCTTGGCCTGTACCGCGGACAGGTGGGCCGTCAGATCCTCGCGCGGTTCGGAGTGGTACAGCCGGTAAGGGATCGCGAGCTGCTCGCCGTGGACCCAGACCGTGGACGAACCTGCCGGACGGAGGCGGGCCTCGGGCACTGTCTGAGCGGCAGCACGGACGTCATCGGCGAGGGCTGCGGGAAAGGCTGCCTGGGCTGCGGAATAGAGATTCGCGTCCATGACCTACCGGGGCGCCCCGGCTACGAGCTTGGATCCCGTCCAATCCCGGGTCCGGTGGACAGTGGCACGGCCGATGGAGAACACCTCCATGAGTTCGGCGATGGTGTGGTCGCCGGTGGCGTGCATCCGAACCAGTTCGGCCTGCTGGCGTGCAGTCAGTTTCGGCGCGCGTCCTTTGAGCTGGGCCGTGAGGTCTTGCAGGACGGTTGGACATCGGGCGTAGCCGATCAGTTCCCGCACCCCGGCAGCGTACCGTTCAAGCCCCATCGCCGGACGGCCACGCGGGCTGAGGGAGGATCGTTCGCATGGGAGCGCACCCGAACGCCGGCGACACACGCGCCTGGCGCGAGCGGCTGGGGTGGACGTTCGGGCTGGTGTCGGAAGATCCTCTTGAACGAGCCGCCGCGCTAGCCCAGTTGGTCGAGGTACAGCGGCTAACACGCGAGGCACTCCGGAAGAGCAACGAGCTGTGGCGGCTGGCGTCCTCCCTCGGCCCGGAGGAGCACTACAAAGAGCCGGCTTTCCTTCAGGCCCGCCAGCGCTACATCGAGGCCCGCAGTCACTCACTGCCAGACGGGCTATGGGAATGGCCGTGGGGCGGCATCGCCGCCTGGCCGGGGCTGCCCTATGCCCTGCTCTACCTGGAATGGGAGGCGAAATATCCCGAGGATTGGACGCGCTACGCCAAGTCCTGGGGAACAAAGAAGGGACTGCTCCGGCACCTGGACAAGGCCAATCACCACCACCCGAGCACCGAAACCAAGCTCGCAGACCTCGTCGTGAGCGCGGTCGAACGCCCTTACCGCTGCGAAGACCGCTGGTACGCCCGGCTCGCCCGGGCCATCGACAACGACGACCTACGCGCCAGACTCGGCCATGCGGCCCAGTCCGACAACCCATGGGCGCGGTACCAGGCGAGCTTCGTCCTCTGGCTCCTCACCACCCCGGATGCACCCGTCTCGCGTCACACGTGGTCTATGTGGCTCGCGACACGTGACACTCCCAAGCTCGGCGTGAGGTCTGCCGAGTCCACATCGGGTTGATGCGCTGGACGAGGTCCGCCGTGGCGATGGACGGCAGCTTGCGGGCGAGATCAAACGACCCGTTCAGGGGTGGCGCCCTTGGTGGCGTCAGCTACCGGGCTGTGGGGTGCCGTGCTGCAGGGTCGCGTCTGCTCAGCGTGGTCTGGGCGCCTCACCGCGCTGCAGCGTGGTTAGGGGGTGGGCGGGGTTGAGGTGAGGGTGTGTTGGGTGGGTGGGTGGACGGCGGTGAGGTCGGCTTGGTGGTGAGGGATGCCGCCGCTTAGCACCAGGGATGTGTTGACGAGGGTGGTGAAGTCGGTGAAGGGGTCGCCGTCGACGATCGTGAGGTCGGCGATCTTGCCGGGTTCGACGGTGCCCAGATCGGCGCTCAGGCCGAACACGCGGGCGGGTGTGGTGGTGGCGGAGTGCAGCGCCTGGGCGGGGGTGAAGCCGTGGGCGTGCAGGGCTCGCAGGGCCAGGTGCACGGAGAGGCCGACGGGGACCAGCGGCGCGTCGGTGCCCAGGGCGATGGTGGCGCCGTGGTCGGCCAGGCGGCGGTAGTCGCCGAATTCGGTGGCCATGGCCTGCAGTTGCGGGCCGGTGGGGCGGGTGTTCGCCCGCTCCTGGACGGCCGCGACGTCCCAGGGCGGCATGAGGTTGCGAACGCGCGGGTCGGCGGCCAGGGCCGGGTCGGCGCCGAGGAGCACCTGGGCGGTGAAGGGGGTGATGATCAACGCGAACGTGCCGTCGGCGTAGTGCTCGATGAGGTCCTGGTGGATGTGCCAGCCCGGGGTGGTGGCGTGTCCGAAGGGCAGGCGCTGGGTGGCCTGGAGGTGGGTGGTGAGGTCCTGGCCGGCCGACCGGCCGGGTGAGCACAGGTGGCTGCCGCACGGCACGCCGAGCCGGTGGGCCGCGGAGGCGGCTCGCGCCATGGTCTCGCCGGGGGCGCGGACGTAGGTTTTGACGAAGTCGACGTCCAGCGCGGTGGCGCGGTGCAGGGTGCGGCTGACGCCGGCGGTGGTGCGGTGGGCTCGGCCCATGCCGTAGGCGGTGCGGGCGCCGTCGATCAGTTCGGCGCAGGCCAGGAGTCTGGGCCCGAGGCCGTGCCGCGAGTCGGCGGACTCGCGGAGGCGGATCGCCTCGTAGAGCGGGCCGCCGAGGCACGCGGCGGTGGTGATGCCGTAGGCCAGGGCCAGCAGGTTCTGCCGCGCGCCGTAGGTGGCCTGGTAGATGTGGGTGTGGCTGTCGAACAGGCCGGGGATGACGGTCTGCCGCGAGGCGTCGATGGTGCGGTGGCCCGGGCGGCGGGGGCGGTGCGGCTCGACCGTGGTGATCCGGTCGCCGGTGATCAGGATGTCGACGTTGTGGCGTGGAGGCGCGCCGGTGGCGTCCCAGAGCTGGCCTGCCTGGATGCGCAGCGCGTCACCGCCGCGGGGCGGGTCGCGGCGGATCGGGAGCCGGACGGGCACCGTCCGGCGGTCGATGGGTGCTCCGGTGGCGTCCAGGGACAGCAGTCGGAGCCGGCCGCTGGACAAGTAGAGCAGGCTGCGCGAGTCGGCGGCCCAGCTGGGATGGTCGGCGGGCTCGTCGGTGAGCCTGCGGGCGGGCAGGGTGGGGGTGCCGTCGGCGGCGACCGGCAGCAGCCACAGAGCCGATTCGGCGACCAGGGCCATCCAGCGGCCGTCCGGGGACCAGACCGGCCCGCAGGCGGCGCGGTCCGACAGCGACTGGTGCTCGCCGGGGAGATGGCGCCGGTCGGCGCCGGTCGAGGTATCGATGATCCGGATGAGGTTGTAGCCCTCGCGGAAGCGTTGGTTGAGCCGGTTGCGGTCGCAGAAGGCGACATGCCGCCCGTCGGGCGACCAGGTGGGGGCGCCGGGCGGCCCGTCGTCGGCCAGCGGCCGGGCCAGGAGGCGCCGCCGGCCGGTGCCGAGATCGAGCAGCAGCAGGTTGCCCTCCAGGTCGCGGCACGCCAGCCGGGTCCCATCGGGCGACGGCACCGGATGGATGAGCCCGCCACCGGCCACCAGCTCATCTCGTGCTCCCTGCAAGACTCCGCCGGACGCCGAGCCGCGCGGGGGCGGTACGGGCAGATGGACGCGGTGGACGGCCGCCAGCCCGTCGCGGTCGGTGCAGTACAGCAGGCTGCGGCCGTCCGGCGCCCAGGACGGCATCTGCATGTAGTGGACGGGCGCGCCCTGCAGCAGTTTGCGCGGTGACTCGCCGAGCGGCATCAGCCATAGCGCGTTCAAGGCGACGAAGGCGACGCTGCGCCCATCGGGCGACAGCGCGGGCAGATGGATGCCGCGCGCCGCGGCCGGCCGGACCTGCTCCTTGACCCGCCGGCGCGGCGGGTGGACGGGCTGGCGCGCGGTGTAGGTGACCTGCTCGACCGACGACGTGCTCAGGGTGCGGATCTGGATACGGCCGCCGGCGACGTAGAGAAGCCGGTCTTCGCCCAGCCAGCAAGGGGGTGCCGCCGCCAGGTCGGCATCGGCGGCCACGATCCGGCCGTCGACGAGCAGATCGGTCCTCGCTCCCGGCAGGGACGGCGTATCGCCCGTGTCCATCAGGTGCAGGTAGGCGACCCGTCCCGATGGCGAGACCGACGGGCACAGCAACCGGCCTCGGGGGACTGTGCGAATGACCTGTGCGGCGCCGCCCGCGGCCGGTATCCGTACCAGGGCCAGTCCACCGTCGCTGCCGCCGCCCGCCTTGTGGGCGGCACGGACGCAGACCAGCCACCGCCCGTCCGGTGACCACGCCGGATCGAAGTCCTCGAAGTGCCCGCCGGTCAACCGCCTCAGCCGGTCGCCGCCTACATCGAGGGCCCAGATGCCGAATGCGGAGCCGGCCACCGGGTCGCCACCCCGTTCGGAGGAGAACGCCAGCAACGCCCCATCTGGCGACCACGCGGCACCGCGGTCGTCCCATGGGCCGCCGGTGAGCCGCCGTACTCCGCTGCCGTCGGAGCGCATGCTCCACAGGTGGAAGCCGCCACCGCGGTAGGCGCACACCGCCACCGTCTTTCCGTCCGGTGACAGCGCCGGACGGGTGGCCTCCAGTTCCCAGTCGGTCAGCCGCACCGCCGCACCGCCCCGGCGCGGGATGCGCCACAGAACCCCTTGCACTTCGGCGATCAGCGTCTCACCGTCTGCGGAGGCGGTCACCGATCCGCCGGTGAGCTCGGTGTACGTCAACGTCCGCACGGCCGGGCCGGCGCTCGGCCCCGCCAATGCGGGCAATGCGGCCGCCGGTGACACCGCTGCCGCGATCCCTGCCGCCGAGGTGCCCAGGAAGCCGCGCCGGCTGACGTCCTCCGCGCTCATCCAGCCACTCCCCCAACGCAACCACCACAGACTCATCACTCCGCGGAGTCAGGTATCGATCCGCCGATCGATCAAGACGACTCTATGTCATCGACCCATTGCGAAAAGTCATTGATGTGGTCTCGGCTCTCCGAAGGAACCCTGCGTGCTGCTCGGCGGCGAGTCCGGTCGGATCACGGTGCCAAGGGGCGCGGTGGACGGCCGGTTGTCCCTGTGTCGAGGGTCCTGGCCGTCCACCGGCCGTTCGTGGGGCGGGTTACTTGGGCGGCATCAGGACGGAGTCGATGATGTAGACGGTGGCGTTGGCGGTCTGGACGTTGCCGCACACCACGTTGGCCTTGTCCTTGCCGACCGTGTAGGACTCGCCCGAGCCGCTGGTGGTCAGCGTGGCGCCCTGCAGGGTCTTGAAGTCGCCGGACGACAGGGCGCCAGGCGCGATCTTCTGGCCGACGACGTGGTAGGTCAGGATGCTCTTCAGCGTCTCCTTGTCGGCCATGACCTTGCCGAGGGTGGCCTTCGGAATCTTGGCGAAGGCGTCGTTGGTCGGCGCGAAGACGGTGATGTCCTTGGCGGAGTTGAGCGTGTCGACCAGGCCGGCCTGCTTGACCGCGCTGACCAGCGTGGACAGCACGGGGTTGTTGGACGCGGCCGTCGCGACGGGGTCGGTGGCCATGCCGCTGAAGCTGCCCTTGCCGGACGCGGGGACGGCCGAGCACGCCGGACCGAACGGCTTGTCCGTCGCGGGCGCCGCGGCGGCGGTGCTGGACGGGGCCGGGGCGGACGCGCTGGGCGACGCCTCGCCGGCGGAGTCGTCACCGCCCGAGCAGGCGGTGAGCCCGACCGTCAGGGCGGCCGCGGACAGGACGCCTGCGGCGATTCGGGTGCGCTTCATGGTGGGATTCCTCCGGGGTTGGTGAACTGTTGGTTTCGTTGGCCGCCGAGGTCAGGTCACGGTGACCACCACCGAATGCCAGCCGGTGGCCCCGTCCGGGAACGGAGGCTCCCGGTGCTCGGGCTGGGTCGTCCCGGTTCCGTCGGTGGCGCGGACGCGGAGCGTGTGCGAGCCGGGGAAGGCGTCCCATTCGGCGCCCCACTGCCGCCAGGTGTCGATGCCGGGTACCGGGGCGAGCCGCGCCGGGCGCCAGGGCCCGTCGTCGACCTGCCACTCGACGGCGTCGATGCCGCGCTGCTGCGCCCAGGCGGTGCCGGCCACGGCGACGGGCCCGGTCTTGAGACGCGCGAACGGCTTGGGGACGTCGATGCGGGAGAAGGTCTTGACGGGGGCGCGTTCGGCGTAGCCGCGTTCGGTCCAGTACGCCTGGTCTGTCGCGAAGCGGGTGACCTTGAGGTCGACGACCCACTTGGTCGCCGACACGTAGCCGTACAGGCCGGGCACCACCAGGCGTGCGGGAAAGCCGTGCGCGACCGGCAGCGGCTCGCCGTTCATTCCCACGGCCAGCAGCGCGTCGCGTCCGTCCAGGACCGTCTCCAGCGGGGTGGACAGGGTCATGCCGTCGGACGAGCGGGACAGGATCTGGTCGGCCCCCGGCCTCGCACCGGCGCGGCGGAGCAGCGGCGCCAGCGGCGCGCCGAGCCAGCGGGCGTTCCCGGCCAGGTCGCCGCCGACCTGGTTCGACACGCACGACAGCGTGATGTGCCGTTCGACGAGGTCGAGGTTCAGCAGGTCCTCGAAGGTCAGCTCGACCGGGCGGGCGACCATGCCATGGATGCGCAGCGTCCAGTCGCGGGGATCGACCTGGGGCAGGACGAGTGCGGTGTCGACCCGGTAGAAGTCGGGGTTCGGCGTCCGGAACGGCGTCGCACCCGGGACCCGCGCCTGCGCGCCCGAGGGAACCGGCCCGGCCGGGCTCGCCGGGGCGGGCAGCCGCAGCCGGGCACGGACGGCGGAGACGTTCTCGCGGCGCAGCAGCGCCCGTCCGCCGGCGCCGCCGGCCGCCGCGACGGCCGCGACCCCGGCGCCGGTCAGCAGCACGCGCCGCCGGTCGTAGCCGCGGGTTGGCCCGGCGTCTCCGCCGCGGGTACCTTCACCCGCGGTAGAACGAGGTGAAGTGGGTCGGATGCTCCTGGTGAGCAGGGTCAGCGCGGCCATACCGCACGCGGCGCCGGCGACGGCCGGAACCGCGTCGACCGGATCCGCCATCGGACGGGTCAGGGCGGCGACGACGCCGACGACGCCGAACACCGCGAGCCCCACCAGGCCCCACGGCGGCCGTCTGCGGCTCAGCAGCCCGACCACGGCCGCCGCCACCGCGATCCCGCAGCCCAGCCCGATCAGCAGGACGGTCTTGTCGCTGGAGCCGAAGGCCCGGATCGCGAAGTCCTTCAGCCAGACGGGAGTGAGGTCGATGAACCCGGCGCCGACGGCGAGGATCGGCGACGCGGTGGCCCGCCCGAGGGCACCGGCCGCCAGCTCGGCGGTCCCCAGTGCGGCGGCCGCGGCGAGCAGGCCGCGCAGCGCCGCGCCGGCCCACCGCAGCGGTCCGCTTGTTCTCTGGCCTGTCACACCGGGTGTTCGGGGCCGCACAGTCAGCGGATGGGTGCGACTTTCCGGGACCAGGATCCACCCATCCGATCCCGCCCCGGCACCGAACACCCGGTGTGGAGATGACTGATCCGACGAGCGGACGCGCCGCGCCCCCCGGCCTCCCGGACCTGGGCGAACTGCTCGTCCTGGTCGCCCGGGGCGACCGGGACGCTTTCGAGCAGGTCTACGAGCGGCTGTCCGGCCCCGTGTACGGGCTGGCGCTGCGCGTCGTCCGCGACCCGGCCCAGGCCGAGGAGATCGCCCAGGAGGTCCTGGTCGAGCTCTGGCGCAAGGCATCGCACTACCGGCCCGACAAGGGCGGCGCCACCGCGTGGGCGCTGACCATGGCCCACCGCCGCGCCATCGACCGGGTCCGCTCCGCCCAGGCCGGCCGCGACCGCGAGGAGCGCGCGGGCGCGCCCGGCCCCGACTACGACCAGGTCGCCGAGGAGGCCGGCACCCGGCTGGAACACCAGCAGGTGCGCCGCTGCCTGCGCGGCCTCACCCCGACCCAGCGCGAGTCGATCACGCTCGCCTACTACGGCGGCTACACCTACCGGGAGGTCGCCGAACTGCTCGGCGTCGGCCTCGCCGCCGTCAAGACCCGGATGCGCGACGGGCTGATCCGGCTGCGCGACTGCCTGGGGGTGCGGGCATGACCCACGACCCGCACGACCTCGCCGGCGCCTACGCCCTGGACGCGCTGCCCGACACCGAGCGGCGCCGGTTCCAACGCCACCTGCCCGGCTGCCAGGCCTGCGCGGACGAGGTCACCGGGCTGCGCGAGACCACCGCCCGGCTGGCGCTCGCCGCGTCCCGGCGGCCGCCGCCCGCGCTGCGCGACCGCGTCCTCGCCGAGATCGGCCGGACGCGGCAGTCACCGCCACGCCTCACCCGCCGGCTGCCGCCCGCCCCCGGACGCGGCCTGAGCTGGCTGGCCGCCGCCGCCTGCCTCCTGCTCGCCCTCGCCGGCGGCATCACGGCCGCGCGTTTCCAGGGCGACGCCGAACGGGCGCGGGACCTCAACCGGCGGATCGCCGCCGTGATGACGGCCCCCGACGCCCGATCGTCCACGGCCCGGACACAGGACGGCGCCACGGTCACGGTCGTGTCGTCGCGATCCCTAGACGAAGCGGTGATCACCACGTCCCGGCTGAAGCGGCTGCCGGCGGCGAAGACCTACCAGCTGTGGTTCCTGGCCGCCTCCGCCGCCCCGCGCCCCGGCGGCGTCCTGCGGCCGCCCGCGGACCGGCCGTCCCGGCCGATCATCGCGTCCGGGCTCGGGAACGCCCGGCAGATCGCCATGACCGTCGAACCCGCGGGCGGCTCCGCCCGGCCGTCGACCGACCCCTTCCTCACCCTCCCCCTAGCCTGACCGCAGTAAGGAACGAACGCCTGCGGGCGCCGGTCCTGCTGTGGGAGCTCCGAGCCGGGTCGCGATCGGTCACAGGGCCTGGACGAGTTCGTCCCGCACCCAGGTGCGCAGGGTGGTCGGCGTCGTGGACATGACCGAGCGCGGCTGTTCGGGCACGAAGCCGTCCCGCAGGCCGGTGGTCATGCCGAGCACCGCGCTCGCCAGCGCCGGCGGCATGCCCGCCGCGAGGTACTGCTGGTACATCGCCTCGTCGGGCACGGACTCGACGACGACTTCCCGGCCGAGCTCGCCGGTCAGGATCTCCCCGACCTGAGCCCAGGTCAGGTCTTCGGGGCCATGGACGGCCTGGACGCGCCGCCGCCGCCACGAGCAGTCGAGCAAGACCATGGCCGCGACCTCGGCGATGTCGCGAGGAGCCACCCAGCCCATGGGGGCGTCGAGCGGCAGCGCCGTCTCGATCCTGCCGGTGCGGAGCGCCTCGATCTGGAGGATCAGGTTCGTGAAGAAGTAGCCGCACCGGAGGTGGGCGACGTCGATGCCCAGCGCGTCCAGCGCCACCTCCGTGGCGGCCAGCCCATCGATCTCCCCGGCACCATGGCGCTTCTCCGCCCCGACGCTGCTCTGGAAGACGACCTTCGCGATCCGGTTGTCCTCGACCGCCGCCACGATCGCTTCGGTGGCGCGCGCATAGTCGGCCATGGGGTCCTCGGAGGCCGAGGTCGGATCGACCCAGTAGACGGCGTCGACGCCACGGGTCGCCGCCACGACCTCCTTCCGGTCCCAGGAGTCGGCGCGGGCCACCTCGACATGCCCCCGCAGCTCGTCGGAGAGCTGGTCGGGGTGCCGCGTCAGCAGCAGCGGCCGGACGCCGGCACGGACCAGCATCCGAGTCAGATGGCGGCCGACGTTCCCGTTGGGGGTGGTCACTGCGATCCGCAAGGCGGGTCTCCTTCCACTCGGGTTGGAGACCCACGCTACGAACGAATGCGGCCGAATCCCGGCCGCATTTATCCCAGTTGGTCGCGGCGGCGGGTCAGGTGGGCGGTTTCGGCGGTGTTGCCGGCCAGTTCGATGGCCTCGTCGTACGCGGCGCGCGACTGCCGCCTCCCGCACCCAGACGCCCGCGAGGTACTCCTTGGACTCCACGAAGGGCCCGTCGCTGAACACCGCCTCCCAAAAAAATCGGTCAAGGTGACGCTGGTGTCGGTACGTTGTTGCGTCGTGCTCAACACGCGCCTCGATCTTGACCGGATATGCGCGGCCCGCCGCGTGATCGACCCGGTGTTCCTGGACACTCCGCTGTTCCGGTGCGAAGCCTTGGGACGCGCGCTGGGCTGCGCGGTCAGCATCAAGCTGGAGACGGCGAACCCCGTCCGCAGTTTCAAGGCACGGGGAACCGAGGTCGTCGCGGATCGGCTGAGCGGTCAGGGTCGGCGGGCCGTGGTGTGCGCCAGCGCCGGCAATCTGGGCTGGGCGCTGGGCTGGTCGGGCCGCCGCCATGACCTGGACGTGACGGTCGTGGCATCGCGCCGGGCGCCCGCCGCCAAGCTCGATCGGATCCGCGCCTCGGGTGCGGTGCTGGAAGTGGTCGACGGCGACTTCGACCTGGCCCGGGAGCGGGCGGCGGACATCGCGCGGCGGCGCGGCGTCCGGCTGGTCGAAGACAGTCTGGACATCGAGACCTGTGAGGGCGCGGCGACCATCGGCCTCGAACTGGTGCGGCAGGCGCCCCCCTTGGACGCCGTGCTGATCGCCCTGGGAGGCGGCGCCATGGCCACCGGCGTGGGCTACGTCCTGAAGGCCCTGGCACCCGGAGCCGAGATGATCTGCGTGCAGCCCCATGGTGCGCCGGCGATGACCCGCTCCTGGCAGGAGCGCCGGGTCGTCACCACCGACTCCACCGACACCATCGCCGACGGCGTCGCCGGCCGCCGCCCCATCCCCGTCGTGCTGGACGATCTCCTGGCGGTGGCCGACGACGCCGTCCTGGTCGAGGAGGCGTCCATCGTCGCGGGCATGCGGATGCTCCTGCAGCACGCGGGTCTGGTCGTCGAACCCTCAGCGGCCCTCGGCGTCGCCGCCGTCCTGGAAGACCCGGACCGCTTCGCCGGCCGCCACGTGGTCACCGTCATCTGCGGCAGCAACGTCGACCTGGACGACTATCACCGCTGGGTCCGCCCCGATCCGCTCAGATAGCGGTGGCCACCTTCCACGCCGAGTGCATCGCGCCCTCGATGTAGTCGACCTCGCCGGCGTCGCCGACGACGTGGACCTCGACGCCGTCCCGGGCCAGTTCGTCGGCGAGCGGCGCCGCCGCCGAGACGCCCGACGCCACGACGACCATGCGCGCCGGCGCGGAGTGCGTCCTGCCCTCGACCGTGAACTCGACGGTCTTGCGCGTGATGCGCTCGACGGTCGCGTTGCGGTGGATCTTCACGCCGAGTTCGCCGGCGTGCTTGACCGCGGTCCAGCGGCGGGGCATCGCCATCGGCACACCGAGCTGCCGGCCCTCCTCGACCAAAGTCACCCGGCTGCCGCGCGCGGCGAGGAACTCCGCGAGTTCGAGACCGACGAGCGAGCCGCCGATGACGACGACGTACTTGCTCATCGGCAGGAACCTGAGGTACCTGCGGCTCAGGTCGCGAATCCTGGCGGGGCTCTTGGTGATCCCGGCGAGGCCGCCGAGCCTGCCGGCGACCCGCAGGAACAGCGGCTGGTCCGAGATGTCACCGGTGCCGGTCATCAGGCCGCGCAGGCTGTCGCCGGTGTGCACGTGGGGCAGGTCGCCGCCCGGAACGCTCGGACGTCCCCGCACGGCGCCCGTGGCGACGACGACGGCGTCGGGCGCGAGGGCCTTGATCGTCGCGGCGGTGGCCTCGGTCTTCAGCCGGACGTCGACACCGGCCCGCCGCACCTCCTGGGCGAGCCAGTTCAGCAGGCGCTCGTTGTCGGGGGTGGTCAGCGTCGAGAACCACAGCGTTCCGCCGAGACGGTCGGTCTTGTCCAGCAGGGTGACGCGGTGGCCGCGTTCGGTGGCGACGCGGGCGGTCTCCATGCCGCCGGGTCCGGCGCCGACGACGACGATGTGCTTGGGGGCCGTGGTGCGCGGGAACGGCAGCAGCGTCTCCTCGCCCAGCGCGGGGTTGACCGCGCACAGCGGGGTGGCGTCCCAGAAGTTCTCCTGCACGCACACGTAGCAGTTGATGCACGGGCGGACCTGCTCACCGACGCCGGCCTTGAGCTTGTTGACCAGGTCGGGATCGGCGAGCAGCTGGCGGCCCATGGCGACGAAGTCGGTGTGGCCCTCGGTGATCATCTGCTCGCCGACCTCGGGCAGCATGCGGCCGACGGTGATGACCGGGATCGACACCGCGCGCTTCACGACCGCGGCGTTGGCGGTGTAGAAGCCGACCTTGTCGGGCAGCGGGCCGTCGGTGAAGTTCGCGAACGCGTTCAGCGCGGTGCCGGTGACGTGGATGGCGTCGGCGCCGGCCTGCTCGAACATGGCCGCGGCACCGGCGGCCTCGTCGGGCGTCAGCCCCTCGGACTCGCCGTACTCCTGGCCCGCCAGGCGCACGATGACGGCGAGGTCGTCACCGACTTCCTCCTTGACGGCGCGGATCACCTCGCACGTCAGCCGCGCCCGGTTCTCGAGCGACCCGCCGTACTCGTCGGTGCGCTGGTTGGAGTAGCGGCTCAGGAAGCCGCCGAGCACGTAGTTGTGGGCGCAGTGGATCTCGACGGCGTCGCCACCGGCGGTCTTCACGCGGCCCGCCGCCTCCGCGAACATCTGGACCAGCCACGCGAGGTCCTCGTGGGTGGCCTCGCGGTGGGTGGCCTTCTTGCCCTCCTGGATCGCCGCCATCTTCCCGAGTTCCTCGGGGGTGCAGTCGATCATCGCGCTCATGTCGCCGGGCGGCTTCGGGACGGACGGCACCAGCTGCGGGCGGCCGTCCAGGGTGTCGATCCGGGCGACCTTGCCATGGTGCACCATCTGCACGCACAGCTTGCTGCCGGCCTCGTGGACCGCGTCGGCCAGCGCCGTGAGGCCGGGGATGAACCGGTCCTCGGACAGGCCCGGCTCCTTGCGGCTGGTGCAGCCGGCCGGGTAGGCGACGGCGCAGCAGCCCGTGATGATCATTCCGGTGCCGCCCCTGGCGCGCGCCGCGAAGTGGTCTATGTCGCCCTGGTGTATCTCGCCGTCCTCGCAGAGGTTCATGTCCATCGCGGGGAGAATCACTCGGTTGGCCAGCGCGATGGGCCCGATCTTGCCGGGCGAGAGGAGGGCTGGGAACGTTTGCTGTCGGATCACCACCGGCAGGACGATATTTCACAACGCCGATCGCCTCTGCCTCCTTCTCGCTCAGCGAGACGTGCTCGGGGGCGGCGAGACCGTCCCGGACTCCAGGAAGCCGGTGATGGTGGCGGCGATGGCCGGGTAGTCATCGCCGAGCCAGATCATGTGGCTGGGGGCGGCGCTGGCCACCAGGCGGGCGTGCGGGATGGTCCCGGCGAGCGATCGCGCGTGGTCGTAGGCGACCGATCCGTCGTCGCGGCTGGCGATCACCAGCGCCGGCCGGCTCACCCGGGCGGCCGCGGCGGCGAGCCGGGCGACGGCCCTCGGGGTGGACGTGGCACGCACGTCGTTGCGGAAGCCGGCGCCGGAGCGCATCCGGCCGAAGAGGTCCAGCAACGCCCCGCGCCGCGCGTCGGTGAGTGAGGCGAGCACGACGGCGACCGGACGGGCGGTCAGGTCCGGCAGCAGCAGCCGCAGCGCCAAGCCCGGAGCGCGGCGCGTCATCGCCCGTATCAGCCTCCAGGTCACCGCCTCAGTTCCCGGATGGAAGACCACCGCGGCGCCCATCCGGGTGCGGCGATCGGGCCAGAGCACCGGCCCCACGGCGCTTTGCAGGATCAGCCTCTCGACCAGCTCGGGATGACGGGCCGCCAGCGCCACCGCGGTCGGCCCTCCCGCCGACTGGCCCACCACCGCGGCCAGAGGTCCCAGCCCGAGCTCGGCGCACAGACCGGCGACCACGTCGGCGAAACCGTCCGGCGAGGTACCGGTGGCCAGCGGCGTCCGGCCGTAGCCGGGACGCGAGACCGCCAGGATCGTGTACCCCGCGTCGGCGAACACCTCCTCGCCGAGCGGCAGGCCGGCCCGCATGTGCCCGCCGTGCAGCATGAGCACCACGCCCGGACCGCGCCGCTCCAACCGGTACTCCACCGGGCCCTCGGCCAGAGCGATCACCTGCGTGGCCAGTTCCACCGGCGTCCCTTCCGACTACGGCGTCCCGGCCCGGCGGCCGGACCGGCGATTCGAGGAGCACCCTAGCCCGGCCGGGCGGGGCGAACTGGTTCGCCCGTTGCGCGCGTCAGCACAACTGCGCAGGTCAGCGGGTAGTTTTGCAGTGCAAAATCATGTGTTGTGAATCTGGTGCGGGGGTTGGTGCGCGCCATAGCCTCCACGACTACCGGCACGGACGTCCGGTTACGTGGTTCCTGGGGCGAATGAGGTCCGATGTACGATCTGCTGGTTCGCGGGGGGACGGTGCTGGACGGCACCGGGTCCGCCCGCCGCCGCGCGGACGTGGCCGTCACCGCCGGACGCATCGCGGAGGTCGGCCTCCTGGACGGCGCGCACGCCGCCGAGGAGATCGACGCGACCGGCCGGTACGTCATGCCGGGCTTCATCGACACCCACGTGCACGGTGACGCGGCCGTGTTCGACCCCGACGTGCAGAACGCCGCGCTGCGGCAGGGCGTCACGACGTTCGTGCTCGGGCAGGACGGCGTGTCCTACGCACCGGCGAGCGCGGGGACGCTCCGGTACGTCAGCCGGTACTTCGCGCCCGTGAACGGCGTCCATCCCGGCCTGGACGACGGGCCGGTCTCGGTGGCCGAGCTGCTCGCCGGATACGACCGGAGGACGCCGCTCAACACCGTCTACCTGCTCCCCCACGGGACCATCCGGCACGGCGTCATGGGGACCGCGCGGCGGGCCCCGGAGGCCGGCGAGCTGGCGGCGATGCGCGCCCACGTCGAGCGGGGGCTGGCGGAAGGCGCGGCCGGGCTGTCCACGGGGCTGGAGTACGTTCCCGGCGCCTACGCGGACGCGGCCGAGATCGCCGCGCTGTGCGAGCCGGTCGGCGCTGCGGGCCTGCCCTACGTCACGCACATGCGCGGGTACGAGTCGGCGGCCGTCACGGCGATGGCCGAGGTGCTGGAGATCGCGCGCGCCGGACGCGTCGCCCCGCACGTGTCGCACTACCACGGCCCCAGGGACCAGCTGGTCGCGCTCGTGGACAACGCGCGCGCCGAGGGCATCGACCTGACCTTCGACAATTACCCGTACCTGCGCGGATCCAGCACGCTGACGCTGGTCACGCTGCCGGACTGGCTCCCGATCGCCGACCTGGACGGCACGCTGGAGGCGCTCGCCGACCCGGCGGTCAGGCGGCGGCTGGAGCGCGAGTGGTTCGCGCACCGCGCCGAGGTCTGGCCGCGCATCACGCTGTCGCACGTCCCGGCGGACGACTACCGCTGGGCCGAGGGCATGACCCTTCCGGACGCGGCGCAGCAGGCCGGCAAGGCCCCCGGCGAGTTCTGCTGCGACCTGCTCGTCGCCACGCGGCTGGAGGCGGGCTGCGTGTTCGGGCAGCCGCCGACCAACAGCGAGGAGTCGGTGCGGGCGCTGCTCAGGCACCCCGCCCAGACGGCCGGCTCCGACGCCATCTACCAGGGCGGGCATCCGCATCCGCGCGGCTGGGGCGCCTTCGCGCGGCTGCTCGGCCGGCACGTCCGCGACCTCGGCGACTGGACGTGGGAGCAGGCCGCCGTGCATCTGTCCGGACGCGCCGCCGACCGGTTCCGGCTCGCCGACCGGGGCCGCGTCGGGCCGGGGTACGCCGCCGACCTCGTCGTCCTCGATCCCGCCACCGTCACCGACCGCTCCACCTACGACAGACCCAGGGTGCCCGCCGAAGGCGTGGAGCACGTCGTCGTGAACGGCGTGGCCGTCCTCAGCGGCGGCATCCTCGCGGCGGCCCACGAGCCGCCCGGGCGGGCCCTGACACCCGCCTGACCCGCACACCCTCCCGACCCTGAACACCCGCCTGACCCCAAGACACCCCCCGCCCAGTTCGCCGGAGCCCGCTCGGGCTCCGGACCAGCACAAGGAGTCCATCCATGATCGGTAGGTTCACGCGCGCCATCGTGGCCGTCACGGCGCTGGGCACGCTGACCGCCACGGCCGCCTGCGGCGTCGATTCCGGCGACGGCGGCTCGTCCGGCGGCACCGGCAAGTCCAAGGCCCTCAAGGTGGGCTGGTCCACGATCTACCTGACCCCGTCGTGGATGCAGCAGACCGACAAGATGATCAAGGACGATGTCGCGAAGCTGAAGAAGGACGGCAAGGTCGCCGACTACCAGGTGTTCAACGCCAACGGCGACACCTCCCAGCAGATCGCCCAGATCCGGGCGATGATCCAGCAGAAGTACGACGTCATCCTGGTGGACGCCGGGTCGTCCACGGCGCTGAACCCGGCGCTGGAGCAGGCCGCGAACGCGGGCATCACGGTCGTCAACTTCGACAGCCTGGTCACCTCCGAGAAGGTCGTGCGCGTCGGCACCGACCAGACCGAGTGGGGCCGGATGATGGGCCAGTGGCTCGGCGAGACGCTGGGCGGCAAGGGCAAGATCATCGCGTTCAACGGCCCGGCCGGCGTGGCGGTCAGCGAGCAGCGCTGGAAGGGCGCCGAGGAGGCGCTGAAGAAGTTCCCCGGCATCAAGGTCGTCTCGAACGTCCACAGCGAGTACAACCTGGCCCCGGCCGCGCAGGCGTTCGCCTCCGCGTACTCCGCGAACCCCGACATCGACGGCGTGTTCTCGCAGGGCGGCGCCCTGTCGGCGGCGGCGCTGCAGACGCTCGTCAAGCAGAAGAAGAAGCTCGTGCCGATCACCGGCGAGAACTACAACGGCTTCCTGAAGCTGTGGCAGCAGAACAAGGACGCCGGGTTCTCCTCGCTGTCCACGGCGCAGCCCAACTACCTCGGAGTGATCGCGCTGCGGGCGGCGGTCGCGAAGGCCGGCGGGGCGACGGTGCCGAACCAGATCACCGTCCCGCTGCCCAAGATCACCAACGAGAACCTGAGCGAGTACGTCAAGCCGGACCAGCCGGACGACTCCTACCCCATCCAGGAGCTGCCGCAGTCCGAGATCGACAAGCTGATCGGCAAGTAGCCATGACACTCCTGGCCGTCGAGCGGGTCTCCAAGTCCTTCGCGGGCAACCGCGTGCTGCACGAGGTGAGCTTCGACGTCCGCGCCGGTGAGGTGCTCGCGCTCGTGGGCGAGAACGGCGCGGGCAAGAGCACCGTGCTGTCCCTGATCACGGGGCTGCTGGCGCCGGACTCCGGGCGCGTCGTCTACGACGGCGACCCCGTCCGCGACTGGTCGCCGCACCGCGCGCGGGCCGCCCGGATCGGCTCGGTGCACCAGGAGCTCAGCCTCAACCCGCACCAGACCATCGCCGAGAACGTGTTCCTCGGCCAGTGGCCGGCGCGGCGCGGGCTCGTCCTGCGCCGCGACCTGGCCCGGCGCGCCCGGCCGCTGCTGGAGCGCGTCGGCCTGGACGCCGACCCGCTGACCCGGGCGGGACGCCTCCCGCTCGGCCAGCAGCAGCTCGTCGAGCTGGCCAAGGCGCTCGCGTCCGCCCCGCGCCTGCTCATCCTGGACGAGGCGACGTCCGCGCTGGACGACGACCAGGTCAAGTGCGTGTTCGAGGTCGTGGACGAGCTGCGCGAGGCGGGCTCGTCCGTGATCACCGTCAGCCACCGGATGGGCGAGCTGTTCGCCATCGCCGACCGGCTGACCGTCCTCAAGGACGGCGCGGTCATGGCCACCCGGGAGCGGGCGGAGACCGACCACGACGACATCGTGCGCCTGATGATCGGCCGGGAGCTGTCCGACCTGTTCCCGCCGAAGGCCGGAGCGGTGCCGCAGGGGAGCGCGGCCAGCCCGGACGCGGCGCAGATCGCGGCGATCCCGTCCGAGACGGAGATCGCCGCGGAGAAGAGGGCCGCGAAGGACGCGACACCCGTCCCGACCGGCGGGCCGGTGCTGAGCGCGCGGGGGCTGACCGTCCCCGGCGCCTGCGCCGGCGTCGACCTCGACCTGGAGCCCGGCCGGATCATCGGCCTCGGCGGCCTCCAGGGCCAGGGGCAGCGGGCGGTGCTGCGCGCGCTGTTCGGGCTCGTCCGGCACACCGGGCGGATCGAGCTGGACGGGCGCCCCGCCCGCCTCGCGTCCCCGCGCGCGGCGATCCGCGCCCGCATCGCCTACGTGCCGGAGGACCGCAAGGTCGAGGGCCTGCACGTGGCGCAGACCGTGCGGGCGAACCTGTCCCTCACCAACCTCGACGTCGTCACGCCCGCGCGGCGGCTCACCACCGTCGACCGCGGCGCCGAGGCCCGGCTGGTCGACGACCTCATCGAGCGGATGCGGATCAAGGTGACCGGGCCGGAGCAGGAGGCGCGCCGGCTGTCCGGCGGCAACCAGCAGAAGGTCGCGCTGGCCCGCTGGCTGCCGTCCGAGCCGCGGGTCCTGCTGCTGGCCGAGCCGACCCGCGGCATCGACGTCGGCACCAAGCGCGAGATCTACCACCTGCTCCGCCGGCTGGCCGACGGCGGCGTGGCGGTGCTGGTCACCTCGGGAGACACCATGGAACTGGTCGGCCTGTGCGACGAGGTCGCCGTCATGTACGAGGGCGCGGTCGTCGACCGGCTGTCGGGCGGCGACCTCACCGAGGAGCGGCTGGTCCGCGCCTCCGTGACCGGGACGGTGGCGCATGCCTGACCGGCTCACCGGCGCGCTGCGCGGCAACGTGGACGTGGCGGGCCTCGGCGCGCTGCTGGTCGTCCTGCTCGCCGTCTACAGCCACTACGACTCCGAGGTGTTCACCCCGGCGTCGATCACGATCCTGTCGGCGCAGTTCCTGCCGCTGATCCTGGCCGCGATGGGGCAGAGCACCGTCATGCTGGCCGGCGGCATCGACCTGTCGCTCGGCTCGGTGCTGGCGCTCGCGATGGCGGTGTTCGCCGTCCGGGCGGAGGACGGCGTCGTGCTCGCGGCCGTGCTGGCGCTGCTGGCCGCCGCCGCGACCGGGGCCGCGAACGGCGTGCTCGTCGCGTACGCGGGGCTGCCGCCGATCATCGTGACGCTGGCCGCGTCGTTCCTGTGGGGCGGCGTCACGCTCGTGGTGCTCCCCCAGCCGGGCGGCAGCGTCCCGTCCGGCCTGGTCAAGGCCTACAACAACGGCTGGAACGGGATCGCGCTGCCAGCCCTCGCGATCGTCCTGGTCCTGGTGCTGTGGAAGGTCGTCCGGACGACCCGGTTCGGGCTCTCGCTGTACGCGGTCGGCGGCAACGAGCACGGCGCCTACGCCAGCGGCATCGCGACGCGGAAGGTGAAGATCTCCGCCTACGCGCTGGCCGGCGTCTTCATCGGCCTCGCCGGGATCGGCCTCGCCGTCCAGACCGGCTCGGGGGACGCCACGATCGGCGCCCCGTACACGCTCAACTCGATCGCCGCGTCCGTGCTCGCCGGGGTCAGCTTCTTCGGCGGCGTCGGGCAGATGCGCGCGACCGTCCTGGCCGCGCTGCTGATCGGCCTGCTGACGAACCTGCTGCTGTTCACCGGCCTGTCGCCCTTCTACCAGCTGATCATGCAGGGCGCGGTGCTGATCGTGGCGATCGCCGTCAAGACGTTCGCGACCCGGGAGAGGACGGACTGATGACCGCGCTACCGCGGGCCGCCGCAGTGCCGAGGGTGCTGCGGGACAACCGCGCCGCCTGGGCGTTCGGCGTGCTCATCGTGACGTGGATCGCCGCGATCCTGTTCGCGAAGGGCTTCGACAGCGTCTCCAGCGTCCGCTACCTGGTGCAGACCGCCGCGTTCCTCGGCATCGTCGCCGTCGGCCAGACCCTCGTGATCATGATGAGCGGCATCGACCTGTCGGTGTCGGGCGTCGTCGCGCTGTCGGCGGTCGTGTGCGCGCAGGTCGCGTCCGGCTCGGGCGGGGCGGCGGGCATCGCCGCGGCGCTCCTGGCGAGCGTCCTCGTCGGGGTCGCCAACGCGGCCGGGGTGACCTGGCTGCGGGTGCCGCCGATGGTGATGACGCTGGCCACCGGCACGATCGTCGCCGGCGCGCTGCTCGTCTACACCGACGGGTCGCCGAAGTCGGCGAAGGTGCCGCTGCTGGCGTCGTTCGCCAACGACCGCGTCGCGGGGGTGCCGCTCGCGTTCGTCCTGTGGATCGCCATCACCGCGGTCGCGGCCTGGCTGCTGCACGCTTCCCGGGTCGGACGGTACGTGTTCGCGCTCGGCAACGGGGAGCGGGCCTCGCGCGCGTCGGGGGTGCCGCTCGCGCGCACCGCGTTCATCGCCTACGGGACGTGCGCGCTGCTCGCCGGGGTGTCCGGGCTGGTGCTGCTCGGGTTCACGTCCACCAGTTCGCTGACGATGGGCAACCCGTACCAGCTGCTGTCGATCGCGGCGGTCGTGCTGGGCGGGACGTCCATTCTCGGCGGGCGCGGGCACGTCCTCGGGACGGTCGCGGGCGCCCTGCTGCTGACACTGCTGACGGCGCTGCTGGCGGCGTGGAACGTGTCGGAGGGCGTCCGGCAGATCGTGCTCGGGCTGCTCATCATCGCGCTCCTGCTCGCCTACGCCAGGGAACGGCGGTCCTGATGACGTCCTCGGGGGAACTGCTACAGGCCATGGTCGGCATCGCCAGCGTCAACCCGCGCGCCGGTTCCGGGCCCGGGTTCGGCGAAGCGGCGATCGCCGAGTACGTCCGCGACTGGCTGGCAGGCCGCGGAATCGAGGCCGAGCTGAGGGAGGTGCTGCCGGGACGTCCCAACGTCGTCGCGACCGTGCCGGGGCGCGGGCCCCGCATGGTGCTGCTCGAATCGCACCTGGACACGGTCGAGACCACCGGCATGTCGATCGACCCGTTCGCCGGGACGATCCGGGACGGCCGCCTCTACGGCCGCGGCGCCTGCGACGCCAAGGGACCTCTCGCGGCGTTCATGCAGGCGGCGGTCGAGCTCGCCGCCGACCCGCCGGAGGCGGGCGTCGTCCTCGCCGGGGTGATGGACGAGGAGCACGCCTACCAGGGCGTCCTCGGCCTGATCTCCGACCTCGGCGACCTGCCGGTGGTGGGCGCCATCGTCGGCGAGCCGACCGGGTTGGTGCCCGCGACCGCGCACAAGGGCTGCGTCCGCTACACCGTCCGCACGCTGGGGAGGGCCGGGCACAGCTCCCGGCCGGACGAGGCCGTCAACGCCGTCACCCTCATGTCCCGCGTCATCGACCACATCGCCGCCGCCGAGCCGGACGTCGCGCCGCATGCCCTGCTGGGGCCGGCGACCCGCTGCGTCACCCGGATCAGGGGCGGCGAGGGGCCGAACACCGTTCCGGGCCGCTGCGAGATCGACATCGACCGCCGCACCCTCCCCGGCGAGGACCCCCTGGAGGTGTGGCGCCGCGACCGCGCCGAGCTGGCCGCCCTCCTCCCCGGCCGGATCGAGGTGGACGAGCCGTTCACCGTCGACTACGCCCTCGACACCCCGGCGTCCAGCCCGGTACCGGCCGCGCTCCGCCGCGTGCTGGAGGCGGCGGGACGTCCGGCGGCCGTCCAGGGCATGCCGTTCGGCACCGACGCGAGCAAGCTGGCACGCGCGGGCATCCCCTCGGTCGTGTTCGGCCCCGGCTCGATCACCGACGCGCACTCCGCCGACGAATCGGTGGCGCTCGCCGACGTGGAGCTGGCCGCCAGGCTGGTCGCCGACGCCGTCCGGTCCCTCGACGGGAGCCGGGCGTGAAGCTGACCGAGCACATCGAACTCATCGGCAGCGGAGCGGCCGGGTTCGACCTCACCGATCCGCTGGACTGCCACGTGTACCTCGTGCGGGGGCCGGCTGGAGCGGCGCTGATCGACGCCGGGGCCGGGGCGTCCGCCCGGGAGTTCGCTCAGCGGCTGCGCGGCGAGACGGGCGAGCGGCACCTGCTGCTCACCCACGGGCATGCCGACCATGCGGGCGGCGCCGCCGAGCTGGCGCGGAGCGTCGCGGGGATCGCCGTCCGCGCGGGGGCACCGGCGGACCGGTGGATCGCGGCCGGCGACGAGGAGCTGCTCAGCGTCGACCGCGGCAAGGCGGCCGGGGTCTACCCGGACGAGTACGCGTTCGCGGCGTGCCCGGCGGTGCGTCCCATCGCGGACGGCGAGCAGGTCGACCTCGGCGGGGGCGTCGTCCTGCGGGCCGTCGCCACCCCCGGGCACGCGGACGGGCACACCTGCTACCTGCTCGACGCGCCCGGGGGGCGGGCGCTGTTCTCCGGCGACTGCGTGTTCACCGGCGGACGGATCTCGCTGCAGAGTCTCCACGACGCGCGGGTACCGGAGTACGCCGCGAGCCTCGCCCGGCTCGCCGGGCTGGAGGTCGACATGCTGCTGCCGGGCCACCACGAGATATCCCTCGCCCGCGCGGGACGGCACCTGCGGACCGCGCGGGACGTCCTCGGCCGCGGCCTGCTTCCGGGGAGCACCACATGAGCATCGACGAGACGAAGCCCCGCAACCAGTCGTCGTCGCTGCGCCGCGCGCTCGCGGTGCTCGACCACGTCCGCGACCACGCCGACGCGCGGGGCGTGTCGCTGACCCGCATCGCCGACGAGCTCGGCGTCAGCAAGAGCACGGTGCTGCGGCTCGCGCAGCCGCTCATCGACGGCGACCTGCTCACCCGGGACCGGGAGAACGGCTGGTTCCGGCTCGGGCACGGCGCGCTGCGGCTCGGCCAGGCGTACCTGTCGACGCTGGACATCCGGTCGGTCGCCGCCGACCCGCTGCGCCGCCTCCAGCACGTCGTCGGGGAGACCTGCCACCTCGTCGTCTACGAGGCGCCCGACGTGGTCTACATCGACAAGGTGGAGAACGAGCACAACGTCCGGATGGCGTCCCGGGTCGGGATGCGGATGCCCGCCTACCGGACGGCCGTCGGCAAGGCCATCCTGGCCTGGCTCGGCGAGGACGACTTCCAGCTCGTCGTCGCGGCCGGGATGCCGCCGCGCACCGAGCGGACGATCACCGACCCGGCCCGCCTCGCCGCCGAACTGGAGCGGGTGCGCCTGTCCGGGTACGCCGTGGACGACCGGGAGAACGAGCCGGAGGTCCGGTGCGTCGCGGCGCCCGTCTTCGACCACACCGACCGGGCGGTGGGCGCGCTGAGCGTGTCCGGGCTGACATCGCGGATGACGCCGGCGCGGGTCCGGGAGGTCGGCCCGATGGTCGCCCGGACCGGCCTGGAGATCTCCCGCGTGCTCGGCTCGTCCCGGCCGCGCCGCCGCCGCAACGACGAAGGGAACCAGCCGTGAGCCTCACCATCCCGAGCGAGCGGGCCGACTGGCGGACGAAGGGCCTGTGGCAGCCGCGGGCCGTCCCGCTGGAGGAGTTCGCCGCCGCCCGGCACCCGCTGTTCGGCGGGCCGTTCACCTGGCCCGTCATGGTGGCGCGGCGGTCGGCGCTGGACCACAACATCGCGGCGCTCGCGGCGTTCTGCGGCGAGCACGGGCTCGCGTTCGCGCCGCACGGCAAGACGTCCATGGCGCCGTCGCTCTTCCAGGAGCAGCTGGACGCGGGCGCCTGGGGGATCACCGCCGCGACCGCGAACCAGGTCCTCGCCTACCGGACGTTCGGCGTGCCGCGGATCCTGCTGGCCAACGAGCTGCTCGACCCGACCGCGCTGCGCTGGCTGGGCGGCGAGGTCGACCGCGGCATGGAGTTCCTGCTGTACGCGGACTCGCCCGAGGGCGTCGCCGCGATCTCCGCCGCGGCCGGGCAGCGCCCGTTCCGGGTGCTGGTCGAGCTCGGCCACCCCGGCGGGCGCACCGGCTGCCGGACGGCCGGGGAGCTGGCCGGGGTCGCCCGCGCGGTCGCCGCCGCGCCCGGCACCGAACTCGCCGGGGTCGCCGGATACGAGGGCGGGCTGCCGGACGTCCCGTCCGCCGCCCGGTACCTGCGGGCGCTGCGCGACGCGACGATCGAGCTGTCCCCGCTGCTCCCCCGCGACGTCGTCGTCACCGCCGGCGGCAGCGCCTACTTCGACCAGGTCGCCGAGCAGCTCGCGGGCGACTGGCTGCCCGGCCACGACCTCATCGTGGTCCTGCGCAGCGGCGCCTACGTCTCGCACGACGACGGCATCTACACCGAGCGGACGCCGTTCAACCGGGTGCCCGGCTCGCTGGACGCGGCGCTGGAGATCTGGGCGCAGGTCACCTCCGTCCCGGAGCCCGGCCTCGCGATCGTGGGGATGGGCAAGCGGGAGGCCCCCTACGACGCCGGGCTGCCCGTCCCGCTGCGGCTCCGCCGGGCGGACGGCGCGATCGTCCCGGCCGCGGGGATGAGCGTGACGGACACCAACGACCACCACGCCTACCTCGCGTTCACCGACCCGGCACCGCGCCCCGGCGACCTGGTCTGCTTCGGCATCTCCCACCCGTGCACGGCCTTCGACAAGTGGCAGGTCATCCCCGTCGTGGACGACGACCACACGGTCATCGACCTGATCCGCACGTACTTCTGAGAGGACGCCCAATGATCCCCCGCCTGGCGCCGGGCGCCGCGCTGACGGCGACCGGAGTGGTCGCGGTCGTCCGCGGCACCCGCGCCGACCGCGTCGCCGACGTCCTGGCCGCCCTGGCCGCCGCCGGCGTCCGCTGCCTGGAGGTCACCCTGAACACCCCGGGCGCGCTGGACGCCCTGGGCGCGGCGCGCGACCGGCTGCCCGGGGACGCCGACCTCGGCGCCGGCACGGTCCGGACCGCGGCGGAGGCGACGGCCGCCGTCGCCGCGGGCGCGTCCTTCCTCGTCGCCCCCGACACGAACGCGGAGGTCGCCGCCGTGGCCCGCGACGCGGGCGTCGCCTACTACCCGGGCGCGCTCACGCCGACCGAGGTCGCCCGCGCCTGGGACCTCGGCGCGACCGCCGTCAAGATCTTCCCGGCGAGCACGTTCGGGCCGGGCTACCTGCGCGCCCTGCGGGAACCGTTCCGGGACGTCCGGCTGCTGCCGACGGGCGGCATCGGCCCGCACAACGCCGCCGACTACATCGCGGCGGGCGCCGTAGCCGTCGGCGCGGGCGGCGCGCTGATCGGCGACGCCCTCGACGGCGGCTCCCTCGACGCCCTGACCTCCCGCGCGACCCACCTCCTCGCAGCCGTGGAGGCCTCGAGATGAGCGTTGATCTCGTCACGTTCGGCGAGACCATGGCGCGGCTGGACAACCCGGTCGTCGGGCCGATGCGGCACGCCCGCTCGCTCGACCTCGGCATCGGCGGCGCCGAGTCGAACACGGCGATCGGCCTCGCCCGTCTCGGCGGCACCGCCGCCTGGTTCGGCCGCGTCGGCGACGACGAGTTCGGGCGCCTCATCACCACGGCGCTCGCCGGGGAGGGCGTCCGGCTCGGGCACACGGTGGTGGACGAGTCCGCGCCGACCGCGCTGCTGTTCAAGGAGCGCCGGTCGGGGACGCTGACCCGCGTCCAGTACTACCGGACGGGCAGCGCCGGGTCGCGGCTGAGCCCCGCCGACGTCCCGCACGAGCTGATCCGCTCCGCCCGCGTCCTGCACGTCACCGGGATCACCGCCGCGATCAGCGACACCGCCCGCCGGGCCCTGGACGACGCGGTCGAGACGGCCCGCGACGCGGGCGTGCCGGTCTCCCTCGACCTCAACTACCGGTCGGCGCTCTGGACGCCGGCCGAGGCCGGCGAATGCCTGCACCACCTGGTCGAACGCGCCGACCTGGTGTTCGCGACCGAGCAGGAGGCGCGGCTGGTCGTCCGCGGCGACGACCCGGCCGGGCTCGCCGCGGCGCTGGCCGCGCTGGGCCCGCGCGACGTCCTGGTGAAGCGGGGCGCCGCCGGGGTGGTCGCGCACTGCGCGGGGACGCTGCACGTCCAGCCCGCGCACAAGGTGCCCGTCGTGGACCCGGTCGGCGCGGGGGACGCCTTCGCCGCCGGCTACCTGGCGGAGTTCGCCCGCGGCCTGCCGGTCGCCGCCCGGCTGGCCACCGCCACGGCGGCGGGCGCGTACGCGGTGACCGTCCGCGGCGACTGGGAGGGCCTGCCCAGCCGCGCCGACCTGGCCTTCATGAAGACCACCGAAGACAACGTCAGCCGATGAGGAGACAGATATGAGCAAGCGTGAACTTCGCAGCGCGGACTCCGCCCCGCCCGCCGGCACCTACTCGCAGGGCCTCGTGGTCGGCGATTTCGTGTACACGTCCGGGATGGGGCCGCTCGACCCGAAGACCGGGGAGGTCGTCGGCACGGACGTCGCCACGCAGACCCGGCAGGTCCTCGCCAACCTGGCCGCGATCCTGCGCGAGCACGGCCTGGGCCTGGACGACGTGGTGAAGTCGACCGTCCACCTGCAGGACCTGCACCGCGACTTCGCCGCCTATGACGAGGTGTACCGGGAGCACTTCACCCAGCCCTACCCGGTGCGCACGACCGTGGGGTCGACCCTGATGAACATCCTGGTCGAGATCGACTTCGTCGCCTACAAGAAGAGCTGATGGACTCGTCGCTCTACGTGATGGTGGAGGATCTGCGCGGCGCGGACGCCGCGCGGATCCTCTCCCACGGTGTCTCGTCCATCACCATCGGCGCCGCCTACCACCGCGCCAGAGACGTGACCCCGCACGGCGTCAGCCGCGTCACCTTCCGCCATGACGGGATCCACTTCCCTCCCGGCGACCTCTTCGACGGGCTTCGCCTCCAGCCACCGGTGCAGAAGGACGCCGCGCGCGACCCCATACGAACGCTTCGAGAGGAGACCCACCGGCTTGGTGCCGCGCTGCACGGCTGGGGTGTCTTCCTGCACAACACCACCCTTGGTCTGGCCTTTCCGGACGTCACCCAGCAGAACTGCTTCGGCGACCGTGCCGCACCCGCCGACCTGTGCCCGTCCAACCCGGACGTCCGCGCGTACGCCGTCGCCCTGGGACGCGCCATAGCCCGCCAAGGTGTCGACACGGTGGTCGCGGAATCCCTGCATTTCGGGACGTTCGGCCATGGCTACCACCACGAACGCTCTTTCGTGGACCTGGGACCGGCCGCCGAATTCGCCCTTGGCCTGTGCTTCTGCTCCTCCTGCGCCGCCCGGCTCCCGCACGCCGCCGAGGCCCGCGCGGTGGCCGCCCGCCTGACGACCGCCGTTCTGGACGGCGGCCCACCCGCGAGCGACGTCCCGGACGTCCTCACCGCCTACGCCCGGGCCCGCGCACCGATCGTCACGTCCCTGGCCGCCGAGGTGGCCGAAGCCGTGTCGGCGGAGGGGTCCCAGTTGACGTTCATCGACCTCACGGGTGCCGTCCTGGGCTATGCCGACGGGCGCCCCACAGGTGCCCCGGCCGCCGCCTCCGCCCGGCGAATCGGCGTGGACCCGACGGCATTGGCCTCGGCCGTCCCGTCCTACGCGATCCTCTGCTACGCCCGTGAAACGGCGCGCGTGGCCGAGGACGTGGCCGCCTACCGCAAGGCCCTGGGCCCCGAACCGGCACTCCGGGCCGTCCTGCGCCCGGGTCATCCCGACACGACGTCGGCCGACCACCTGTCGGCCAAGGTCGCCGCGGCCCGCACGTCCGGCGCGGACGCCGTCGACTACTACGCCTACGGCCTGACCCCGCTCCCCACCCTGGCCCGCATCCGTCGCGAGGGATGAGGCCGTCGGCCAACTGACTCGCGGCTCGCACAGCAACATTCGGCCACGGCATCACCACCTCACGAGGACCGCTGTGCGGTCGAGCCTGCGTCGTTGCCCGTCTCTTGCGCTTTGTTGTCAGCGAGGGCCGTCGCGGCGGGAAGGCTGGGCAGGAACAGGCAGAGCGGAATGGCGGCGACGGTGAGGGCCACGGACCACCAGAACGCGTTGTCGAAGGCGCTTGCGAGCGCGTCGGGGGTGCGGGCGTCCGCGATGTTCCGTTGAAGGACGACGAGGAGGACGGCGACGCCCACCGCACCGCCGATCTGCTGAGCGACACGCGTGATCATGCTGGCGTCGGGGATCTCCTCATGCTCCAGCCCGACGAAGGCGGCCCCCATCGGCGCGATCATGGCGGCGCCCAGGGCGATGCCGCGGATGAACAGCGCGGCCGTGAGCGGGATTCCGCTGGTGGTGGCGGTGACGAAGGCGAACGGCACGGTGGACGCGGCGACGAGGGCGAAGGCCGCGAGGGCCACCGCGCGGGGGCCGACCCGGTCCATGTACCTCCCTGCCAGCCCGCGGGCGACAAGGGCCCCGACTCCCTGAGGGATGAGCATCATTCCCGCGCCGAGCGGCGTCGCGCCGCGAACCTGCTGGAGGTACAGGGGCAGCAGCATCATCGACCCGAACAGGGAGATTCCGCCCAGGAAGAGCAGGGTGGACGATGACGCCACCGAGCGGTGCCGGAGCATGCGCACATCGACCAGCGGAGCGGACGCGCGGGTGAGCGTCCAGACGGTGAAGCCCCCGACCAGAGCGAGCCCGGCGAACAGCGGGGTGAGCACTTGGGCACTGGCGAAGCCCGTGCCGCCGTCGACTCGGGAGAGGCCGTAGAGAAGGGACGCGGACCCCGGGCAGAGCAGGAGCAGGCCAACGGCGTCCAAGCGGGCGCGGGGCCGGGCGAGTGCGGGCCGGTCGTCGGGCAGCTCGCGCCGGGCGAGCCATATGCCGATAAGGCAGAAGGGGATGTTGACGAAGAAGAGCCAGCGCCAGTCGGCCAGGTGGAGGATGAGGCCGCCGAGGACGGGGCCGAGGATCGGGCCGAGCGCCGTGGGCACGGTGATGACGGCCATGATCTTGCCGATGTCGCGGCCCTTGGCGGCCTGCATGAGCAGCGTGTACATCAGCGGCATCAGGATGCCGCCGGCGAGGCCCTGGACGATCCGGAAGGCGATGAGGCCGGTGGCGTTCCAGGCCAGCGCGCTCAGGATCGAGCCGGTCAGGAAGCCGGCCAGAGCGAGCACCCAGAGGCGCCGGCCGCCGAGCCGGGACTGGGCCCATCCGGCGAGCGGGATGGTGATGAAGACGGCCAGCATGTAGCCGGTGCCGACCCATTGGATGGTCGACAGCGGGGCGTCGAGCTCTGTGGCCAGGTCGTTCAGAGCGACGCTGATGATCGTGGTGTCGAAGACGACACCGAGAGCGCCGACGATCAGGGTGACCGCCATGCGCAGCACGGCGGGGTCTACACGGCCGGGACCAGCGCAGACGGGCTCGACCTCGCGGGAAGCGCGCACCAGCGACCCCTATAAGATAGAAGGCTCTTCCTTACTCTCCTCAAGGTAGGCCGGTAAGCTAAGAAAGGCAACTCTATCTAAGGTGGGAGGTCCGGGCGATGGCACAGCGACGCCGCGGGGCGGAACTGGAGAAGGCGCTCCTCGACGCGTCCTGGGACGAACTCACCGACAGCGGCTACGCCAGATTCACCATGGACGCCGTCGTCAAGCGCGCGGGCACCAGCCCGCCGGTGCTCTACCGCCGATGGTCCGATCGCGACGAACTCATCCGGGCCACCATCGTCCACGTCCTGCGGGAGTCCCGCCCCGCCGTCCCCGATACGGGCAGCCTGCGCGGGGACCTCCTCGCCTTGATGCGGGAGATCGCCACCGCCCACGTGCAACTGATCACCGTGATGTACGCACACCTGGCCAGCTACTACCGCGAGACGGGGAGAAGCCCCAGCAGCCTGTTCGACCCCGTCGCGACGGGCCGCGCAGCGGCACTCGACATGCTCTTCGAGCGCGCCGTCGACCGCGGCGAGATCGAGCCGGAACTCCTCACCGAGCGCATCAAGACCCTCCCCTTCGTCCTGCTGCGCCACGAGATCCTTTCGACGTTCGCCCCGGTACCCGATCACGTCCTCGAGGAGATCGTCGACACGATCTTCCTCCCCCTGGTGCACTGACACCCCACTTGGCACCTGGGGGGCACGCGAACCATGACCGGCCGGGGCCAGGGTGGTGCGCATGGCAAAGATCCACCGTCGCGCGCCAGGGCATCGTCCCGGAAGGCGGCCTCGCAAGGCCGTCGGGACGATCGGTCCCGAGCGGCCGGTCGCCGCGCCGGCCAGGCCGGCCGCGGCTTGCCGGAGCGGTTGATCACCGGGCGGGTTCCGATGAGCGGGTTCCTGGACGGCTGATGCCCGGTCGCCGCGCCCTGGCGCCGGGGGCTACGGTGCGGGGCGGGAGCGGGCGACGGCCAGGGTGAGCGCGGTGACGTGGTCGGCGAGCGCCTCGACCAGCGCGGGCGGATGGCGGACGGCGAAGGGCCAGGGCAGGCCGGTGAGGATGCGCGCCATGGCGGGCAGGTTCTCCGCGCCGCTGACCAGGAGCACGCCGCCGTCAGGGCAGGCGTGCAGGTCTCCGAAGGTGGCCGGCAGATGGTCGCGGGCGGTGTCCAGGTCGGTGTCGAGCCATACCTCGGTGCGGTGGGTCCAGGCGCCGAGCGTCAACGCGCGCAGGACGTGGGTGACAGGGTCGAAACCGTCGGGCGGGGTGAACGTGCCGGGGAGTTCGGCGGCGTCGCTGATCCGGTCCAGGCGGTACATGCGGATGGCGGCGCGGAGATGGTCGTGGCCGACCAGGTACCAGCGGCGTGCGTGCACGACGAGCCCGTACGGGTCGACCTCGCGTGCGCCGCGGGTGTGCTCGATCCGGACGGTGCGGCGCGCGTGGGCGGCCGCGGCGAGCGTCAGCGCCAGGTGGGGTTCGGGGGTCAGCGGGCCCGCCGTCGCGGAGGTGGCGGCGATCAGCGCGGTGACGCGCCGCCGCAGCGGCGCGGGTAGCACGCGGTTGAGTTTGACCAGCGCCCGGTCGGTAGGGCCGGGCTCTCCGACCTGGTCGCGCTGCTTGCCGGTGGCCAGCGCGACCGCGACGGCGACCGCTTCGTCGTCGGCGAGCATCAGGGGCGGCAGGCGGACACCGCGGGCCAGCCGGTAGCCGCCGTAGCGTCCGCGGACGGACTCGACGGGGATGTCCATGTCGCGCAGGGCGGTGATGTAGCGGCGAACGGCGCGGGCGTCGACGTCCAGACGCCGGGCGAGTTCGTCGGCGGGCACCAGGCCGCGGTCTTGCAGGATCTCCAGCAGTGCCAGGACACGCGTCGCAGGACGGGACACGATCACGATCCTAATGAGGGCGAAAAACGTCCACAATCTTCCCTAGCCTCGCGCCGGTAAGAGATCGATCGAAAGGAGTCGACGCGATGTCGACCATCGTTCTTGTCGGCGGTTCGTTCCTCGGCGCGTGGGCCTGGGAGCGCGTCACGCCGCTGCTGACCGCGTACGGCCACCAGGTGCACCCGCTGACCCTCACTGGTTTCGGCGACCGCGCGCATCTGGGCTCGCCGGACACGACGCTCACCACGCACGCCCGCGACATCACGGCCGCGATCGAGCACGCCGGGCTGCGCGACGTGGTGCTGGTGGCGCACTCCTACGGTGGGGCCCCGGCCACGATCGCCGCCGCCGCGATTCCCGGGCGCATCTCCCGGCTGGTCTACCTCGCCGCGCTCCTGCCCGAACCGGGCAAGAGCCTGTTCGACAGCACGCCCGCGCACGTCGTCGACGCGATCATGGAGACCGTCCGGGACGGGCGGATCCCGGTGATGAGCGACGAGATCATCGACGCCGGCTTCGGCGACCACGGGCTCACCTCCGAAGACCGGGCCTGGCTGCGGGCACGCGGCGCCGGCCAGCCCATCGGCACCTACCAGGACCCCGCGCCGGCCGACCTGGGCGCGGTGCAGGCGCTGCCCCGCACCTACATCGCCTGCGCGGGCGACCTGGGCGCCCCGCCGAGCATGCCGGGCATGGAGGTCATCACGCTGGACGCCGGGCACTGGCCGATGATCACCGAACCGGAGCTGCTGGCCCGGGTGCTGGACGAGGCGGCACGGTCATGATCCGGCCGTACCAGGTGAAGATCCCGCAGGAGCCTCTGGACGACCTGGCAGCCCGGCTGGCCGCGACCCGCTTCACCCGCGCGTTGCCCGGCGCGGGGCTCGGCGTGCCCGCCGACCGCGTCCGGCACCTGGTCGAGTACTGGCGCGACGGCTACGACTGGCGCGCCTGGGAGCGGCGGATCAACGTCCACCCGCAGTTCTCGACCGAGATCGACGGGCTTGACGTGCACTTCCTGCACATCCGTTCGGCCCGGCCGGACGCCCTGCCGCTCATCCTCACCCACGGCTGGCCCATGTCGGTCGTCGAGTTCCTGCCGCTGATCGACCGGCTGAGCGACGCCTTCCACCTCGTCATCCCCTCAGTGCCCGGCTTCGGGTTCTCCGGCGTACCGCGCGAGCCGGGCTGGAACCGCCGCCGCGTCGCCGCGGCGTGGGCGGTGTTGATGCGCCGGCTCGGTTACGAACGGTACGGCGTGCACGGCAACGACGTCGGCTCCCTGATCTCCATCGAGCTCGGACGCCTCGATCCTCGCCGCGTCGTCGGGGTGCACGTCACCCAGATCTTCTCCCTGCCCTCCGGCGACGCGGCGGAGCGCGCCCGGCTGGGAAGCGGCGACCGGGCGAAACTGGCCGCCCTGGAACGCTTCATGGCCGACCGGAGCGCCTATCTCGCCCTCCAGTCCACCCAGCCGCAGACCCTGGCGTACGCGCTCGCCGACTCCCCGGCCGGCCAGCTGGCCTGGAACCTGCAACTGTTCGGCGATGCGGTGAGCGACGACTACATCCTCACCAACGCCGCCATCTACTGGCTGACCGACACCGCCGGCAGTTCGGCCCTGACCGGCTATCACGGCAACAGGCCGCCCTCCGAGCCGTCATCGGTCCCGCTGGGCCTCGCCTGCTTCGCCGACGACTTCTTCCCCTCCATCCGCCCGCTCGCCGAACGCGACCACGGCGCCATCGTGCACTGGAACACCTACGACAAAGGCGGACACCATGCCGCGCAAGAGGAACCCCAACTCCTCGCCGATGACATCCGTATGTTCTTCACCGCCCGCCGATGACATGCCCCACCCGGGGCGATGCTCGAAGAAGCACGGCGCCCCCCGGGGCGTCGCGTGCGGGGTCTCGGGTCAGCCGGCCACAGGCGTGAGGTGTTCGAGGGCGCGGAGGATGCCGTGGACTTGTTCCTTGGCGTCACCGAAGAGCATGTGGGTGTTGTCGCGGAAGAAGAGCGGGTTCTGGACCCCGGCGTACCCGGTGGCCATGGAGCGCTTGAACACGATGACCTGCCGGGCGTTCCAGACCTCTAGGACGGGCATGCCGGCGATGGGGCTCGCGGGGTCCTCCTCGGCGGCGGGGTTGACGATGTCGTTGGCGCCGATCACCAGGACCACGTCGGTGGCGCCGAAGTCGTCGTTGATCTCGTCCATCTCCAGCACCAGGTCGTAGGGCACCTTGGCCTCGGCGAGCAGCACGTTCATGTGGCCGGGAAGGCGGCCGGCGACCGGGTGGATGCCGAACCTGACCTGGACGCCGCCGTCGCGCAGCCGCGCGGTCAGCGCGGCGACGGGGGCCTGCGCCTGGGCGACGGCCATGCCGTAGCCGGGAACGATGATCACCGAGGAGGCGGCGGTGAGCGCGTCGGCGGCCTCCGCGGCGGCGATCTCCCGGTGCCGGCCGTGGTCGGCACCGGGAGCGGCGGGCGCCTCAAGGCCGAATCCGCCGGCGATGACCGAGAGGAACGAGCGGTTCATCGCCTTGCACATGATGGCCGACAGGTAGGCGCCCGAGGAGCCCACCAGCGCGCCCACGATGATCAGGAGGTCGTTGCCGAGCAGGAACCCGGACGCGGCGGCCGCCCAGCCGGAGTAGCTGTTCAGCATGGAGACCACCACCGGCATGTCGCCGCCGCCGATGGAGGCGACCAGATGCCAGCCGAGCAGCAGCGCCACCGCGGTGACCGCGATGAGCTGCCACGGCCGGGGCTCGACGACGAAGGCGACGGTGAGTGCGGAGAACGCGACGAGCGCCGCGACGTTGAGCAGGTTCTTGCCCGGCAGCATCAGCGGCGCGGACTTCAACCTGCCCGACAGCTTGCCGTAGGCCACGACCGAGCCGGTGAAGGTGACGCCGCCGATGAGGACGCCGATGAAGACCTCGGCGCTGTGGATGCCGAGCATGCCCTCGCGGGCGAGCGCCGCCGCCTCCGTCCCCTCGGGGTGGTGCTCGACGTGCAGGTAGCCGCTCCAGCCGACCAGGACCGCGGCCAGCCCGACGAAGCTGTGCAGTAGCGCGATGAGCTCGGGCATCGCGGTCATCTCCACCGACCTGGCCCGGTGCAGGCCGATCAGCGCGCCGGCCGCGACCGCGGCCACGAGCAGCCCGAAGGCGGGGAGGTCGATGCCGTCGTCGGCGGTGAGGGCGACGGTGGCGACGAGCGCCACGGCCATGCCGAGCATGCCGTAGGTGTTGCCCAGGCGCGCGGACTCGTGCCGTGAGAGCCCGGCCAGCGCGCGGATGAAGAGCAGCGCCGCGACGATGTACGCCGCGGTCGCCGCGGTTGCGACCGTCATTGCCTAGCTCCTGATGAACATGGCGAGCATGCGGCGGGTGACCGCGAAACCGCCGAAGACGTTGATGCTCGCGAGCAGGATCGCCGCGAGTGAGAGGACGGTGATCGCCGCGCTTCCCGTGCCGATCTGCACCAGCGCTCCGACCACGATGATCCCGGAGATCGCGTTGGTCACCGACATCAGCGGGGTGTGCAGCGCGTGGTGCACGTTCCCGATCACGTAGTAGCCGATCACGATGGCCAGCGCGAACACGGTCAGGTGCACCTGCAACGCCGCCGGCGAGAACGCGATCAGGGCGAACACCCCGGCGGCCGCGACGGCGGCGCCGAGCCGGCGCAGCGCCGGGTTCGCCGTGCCGGCCGGGTCGTCCGCCTCGGCCTCCCGCCGCGCCGGCAGGGCGGCCGCCGGCGCCGCCGACACCGGCACCGGGGGCGGCGGCCAGGTGAGCTCCCCCTCGCGGACGACGGTCATCGACCGTTGCACGACGTCGTCGAAGTCCAGGACGAGTTCGCCGTCCCGCTGCGGGGTCATCAGCTGGATCAGGTTGACCAGGTTGGTGCCGTACATCTGGGACGCCTGCGCGGGCAGCCGCCCGGCCAGGTCGGTGTAGCCGAGGATGATCACGCCGTTCCCGGTGACCACCCGCTCGCCGGGAACGGTCCCCTCGACGTTGCCGCCGTTGGCCGCCGCCATGTCCACGATCACCGAACCCGGCCGCATCGTCGCCACCATCTCCGCGGTGATCAGCTTCGGCGCGGGCCTGCCGGGAATCAGCGCGGTGGTGACGACGATGTCGACGTCACGGCACTGCTCGGCGTACAGCGCGGCGGCGCGGACGTTGTAGTCGTCCGACATCTCCTTGGCGTAGCCGGTACCCGGGCCGCCGAGCGAAGCTCGTCCGTTGAATGGTGGCGGGTGGGGGCTGGAGGACGGGGCGTCGAGCGGCTCGGCCTCGGCGACGGCGAGGTAGTCGCCGCCGAGTGAGCGCACCTGGTCGGCGACCTCCGGCCGCGGGTCGGTGGCCCGGACGATCGCGCCCAGACTGCCGGCCGCGCCGATCGCCGCGAGCCCGGCGACACCGGCCCCCGCGACCAGCACTTTCGCCGGCGGCACCGTGCCCGCCGCGGTCACCTGGCCCGTGAAGAACCGCCCGAACTCGTGCGCGGCCTCGATCACCGCCCGGTATCCGGCGATATTGGCCATCGAGGAGAGCACGTCGAACGACTGCGCCCGGGAGATCCGCGGCACCGCGTCCAGGGACAGTGCCGTGAGGGGACGCCCGGCGAGGTCCTCCACCAGGTCCGGCCTGAACCGGGGGCTCAGCAGGCCGATCAGCGTGGCACCCGGGCGCAGGGCGTCCAGTCGCTCGGGTGCGGGCGGGGCGACGCCCAGCACGACATCCGCGGCCTCCGCGTCGCCGATGGCGGCACCCGCGGCCTCATACCGGTCGTCGGGGAAGCCGGCGCCGGCTCCGGCGCCGGACTCGACGGTCACCTCGTACCCGAGCTTCTGCAGCCGGGTGACGGTGTCCGGCGTCACCGCCACCCGCCGCTCGCCGGGCGAATCCTCCTTGAGAACTCCAATGATCATGACAACCACCTCATATCTCTCGCGCATCAGCGCCGTGAGCGCGCGGTACGGGGCATCGCGCCGGGTTGCCGGGGGTTCCTGCCCGCCGGTCCGCATGGACGGGCGGACTGGCGCCAAGTATCTCGGCATCAAGGTAATTCTCCCGCGAGCGGGACCTCTTCGGCTATGTACTGTGTGCCAGTCTTGGCTCCGGAAGTTGGGCACTTGCGCACCGTGTCGCCGCGCCCCCTGTCCTGGAACCCGCTGGCTCAGGGGTCCCGTGGGTACGTGCGCGCCGAGCGGCGGCCGAGCCCGATAATGGTGTCGTGAGTAACAGGCGTCTGCGCGTGGTCCTGGCCGAGGACTCCGTCGTTCTCCGTGACGGCATGGTCGAGCTGCTCGGCGCCCGCGAGTGCGAGGTGGTGGCCACCGCCGGGACGGCGCCCGAGCTGCTCGCCGCGGTGGCCGAGCACCGGCCCGACGTGGCGGTGGTGGACATCCGGATGCCGCCCACCCAGACCGATGAGGGCATCCGCGCCGCCGTGGAGATCCGCGCGAGGACGCCCGAAGTCGGCATCGTGGTCTTCTCCCAGCACGTCGAGACCACCTGGGCCTCCCGGCTGCTGGCGGACGGCGCGGCGGGCATCGGGTACCTGCTGAAGGAACGCGTCGCCCGCACCGCCGAGTTCGTGGACGCGCTGTACCGGGTCGCGGACGGGGGCACGGCACTCGATCCGGAGGTCGTCACCCAGCTGATGCGCGGCCGGCGGCGCAGCCGTGTGGACACCCTGACGCCTCGCGAGCGCGAGGTGCTGGAGCTGATGGCACAGGGGCACTCCAACCGCTCCATCGCCGCGCTGCTGGTGGTGTCGGAACGGGCGGTGGAGAAACACGTCGCCGCCGTCTTCACCAAGTTCGGCCTGGAGGCGACGGGCACCGACAACCGGCGGGTGAAGGCCGTCCTCACCTACCTGGCGGAGAACGGGAGTGGCCCGGCCATCACAGACGCGCCGGCAGCTCGGCGGTGACCACGGTCGGTCCGCCGGGCGGGCTGTCGATCCGCAGGGCGCCGTCCACCGCCGCGAGCCGTTCGGCCAGGCCCGTCAGGCCGGTGCCGATGCCGAGCGCCGCACCGCCCCGGCCGTCGTCGCGCACGGACAGCCGGACCCGGCCGCCGGTCGCGCTCACCTCGAGGTCGGCCGAGCGGGCGTCGCTGTGCTTGGCGATGTTGGTGAGCAGCTCGGCGGCGCAGAAGTAGAGGGCCCGTTCGACCACCGGGTCCGGTCGTTCCGGCAGGTTCAGCCGGAGGGCGACCGGCACCGGCGAGGTTGCGGTGAGTCCTGGCAGTGCCTCGTCGAGGCCGCCGTCCAACGCCACCGGGTGGATGCCGCGGGTGAGCCGCCGCAGTTCGGTGACGGTGTCGTCGGTCTGGCCGCGGGCGCGTTCCACGAGGGTGCGCAGCCGTGCGAGGTCCGGGCCGGTGCCGGGGGCGAGCGCGTCTTCGGCCAGCGAGAGGGTGATGGCCAGGGCGACCAGCCGGGCCTGGGTGCCATCGTGCAGGTCGCGCTCCAGGCGGCGGAGCTCGTCGTTGTTCTGCGCGAGCAGGGTGGCGCGGGCGGTCTCCAGTTCCCGGACGCGCCGCTGGCTACGGGCCGGGCCGAGCAGCAGCCGGGCGAGCCGGCGGTTCGCCCCGCTCAGCACCCGGACCGCGCCGGGCACCGCGGAAAGGACCACCAGCCCCACCAGCACGGACGCGGCGTCCAGCCAGGCGGCGGGCCCCGGGCCCGGTTCGAGCAGGCGTCCCCAGAGCGGGAAGCCGATCAGCCAGCCGCAGCCGAGGGGAACCGCCACCGCGGCGGCGAACCCGAGCACGCCGAGCGGCAACCGCAGCACCAGATAGAGCAGCGACCGCCAGGCGATCGGGTCGGTCAGCAGGGCACGGCCACGAGCGACCGCACCCGTCGGACGGCGTGGCCTGACCGGCGCCTCGACGTGCTCGCCGAGCAACCGGCCGACGAGCCGCCGGTGCAGCGC
The DNA here is from genome assembly GCF_013364275.1 of Actinomadura sp. NAK00032. Lineage (NCBI taxonomy): Bacteria > Bacillati > Actinomycetota > Actinomycetes > Streptosporangiales > Thermomonosporaceae > Actinomadura > Actinomadura sp. NAK00032. The sequence continues at coordinate 5,434,086 of NZ_CP054932.1, forward strand.
GCCGAGACCGCGCGCGCCCATCAGCCCGGCGGCCGCGAACGGCAGGCCGAACACGGTGAGCGAGAGCAGCGTCCCCGCGTACAGGACGGCGAGCGCGTAGACCCCGCCGAGCACGGCGAGCGGCAGCCCGACGACGGCGAAGGCCCATTCGCCGCCCCGGACGGACAGGTAGCGCCGCCGCTCAGCCACGGCCGGCCCTAGAGACCCGCGCAGGCCAGCCCGAGGCGGGTGACGGCACCGAGCCGGCGGGCGGCGCGCCCGCCACCGTTCTCCGGGTGGGTGCCCGTGCGCAGGCCGTCCTCTCGGCAGCCGCCCCATCGCCGCGTTCAGTCACGGCCACCTCCTACCAGCTCCGCCGCCGGCCCGCGAACCGCCCGCAAGCCGGTGCCCAGGATGCCGGGGACGGTCAGCGCCGCCGCGCCTGCGGCGATCCACCAGCAGCCGGCCACCGGAAGGGACGGCGTCGGCGACCCGTTGACCGCCGTGCTGAACGCCGCCGACGCGGCGCCCGCGACCGCCGCGCCGAGCAGGATCCCCACCACCGTGGTCAGTACCGCCTCCGCGGTCAGCATGCGCAGCAGCTGTGACCGGGTCGCGCCGACCAGCCGCAGCAGCGCGAACTCCCGGCGCCGCTCGGCGGTCACGGCGACCAGGGTGTTGACGGTGGAGACGGCGGCAAAGCAGACGAGCAGCGCCAACTCGGCCTGGCGCAGCCAGACGTCCGTGGCCGACGTGACGCTGGACGCCGCCGCGCCCGCAGCGTGCTCGGCGGTACTGGTCATGATCAGCATGGTGCCCGACAGGCCGACGAGCAGTGCGACCGGCACCACGGCGGACGACAGTCTGCGCGCGTACCCGCGCAGGTTGGCGTCGGCGAGCCAGCCCGCACCGGGTGCCAGCGCCCGTACCGGTGCACCCAGCGCGGCCGCCAGGACGCGTGCCGCGAGCGGCCCCGCCAGCGCGACCGCGACCAGCAGCACCAGCGAGCCGAACAATGCCGCCTGCCCCGCCTTGTCCACCTCCTCCGTCGGCCGCGTCGCGGCCAGCCGCAGCAGCAGGCCGCCGCCCACCAGCACACCGACCGCGGCGAGCAGACGCAGTGCGCCCGTCCGTCCGTGCTCGGTCGAACTCGCCGTGAGGGCGGCCGCGGGCGTGATCCGGGAGATCCGCCGCGCCGCGACGGTCGAGGCCGCCAGCGCGACGGCCAATGCGGCGGCCAATGCGGCGGCCAATGCGGCGGCCAGGGGCACCAGCACCGGAACCGGGGACCCCGGAAGCCGCACACCCGGCGCCGCCATCCCTCGCCGCTGCAGCTCGGCGAGCAGGCCCTGGGCCGCCGCGGCGCCGGCGGCCCAGGCCGGCGCGGACACCAGCAGCGTGGTCACGACGGCCTGGCCGCGGACCAGGCGCCGCGTCTGGCGGGGTGTCGCCGCGATGGTGCGCAGCAGGGCCAGCTCCCGGTGCTGCTGGCGCAGCGTGAACCCCAGCGCGTTGACCACGACGAAGAAGGCGACCAGCACGGCGATCTCACCGAAGGCGCCGGCGATCACCATCAGAGCGGGCCCAGTGGTCTCCTTCCGGACTGCCTCGGGAGCGGTGATGTCGGCGGCGAACAGCAGGCCGAACAAGGTCAGGGCGGCGATGGCGAGGAAGAGCGCGACCGCCGTACCGGCGAAGGCCGCCGGACGGCGGCGCAGCTGCCCGAGCGCGAGCGAGATCACAGCCCTCACCCGCCCAGCCGGCTCAAAGACTCGCCGACCTGGGCGGCGGTGGGGCGGACGAGTTCGTCCACCACGATGCCGTCGGCGAGCAGCAGCACCCGGTCGGCGTACCCGGCGGCCACCGCATCGTGGGTCACCATCACGCAGGTCCCGCCGTCCTCGTCCACACCGGCGCGCAGCAGGGCGAGAATCTCGTGCCCGGTGGACCGGTCGAGGGCGCCGGTCGGCTCGTCGGCGAACAGCAGCGCAGGACGGGAGACCAGGGCCCGGGCGATGGCCACCCGCTGCTGCTGCCCACCGGACAGCTGCCCGGGGCGGCGCCGCTCGCGCCCGGCCAGTCCCACCCGGGCGAGCGCGTCGAGCACCCGGCCGCGGTCGGGCCGCTCACCGGCCAGTCGGCCGGGAAGCTCGATGTTCTGCGCGACCGTCATCGCGGGCATCAGGTTGAACGCCTGGAACACGAACCCGACCCGGCTGCGCCGCAGGGCCGCCAGCCGCCGCTCGGGCAGCCGGGACACCTCGGTGCCGCCCCACCAGACGGAGCCCCGAGTGGGCCGGTCCATCCCCGCCAGGCAGTGCAGCAAGGTGGTCTTACCGGAGCCCGACGGCCCCATCACCGCCGTGAACGTCGCAGGCGCGAACGCCACCGACACCCCGCGCAGCGCCCGTACCGCGGCGGCGCCGCGCCCGTACTCCCGGTGCAGGTCCTCGGCCCGGGAGGTCATGCCCGTCCAGTTCTCCGTCGCTGTCTCAGCCATGACGTCATCCTCGACGGGCGGAGCCCGTCGATCGATCGTGCCCGCACCCGAATCGGAAGTTCGGAAAACCGCACCCAGGAGAAGTGGACGGGCCCCTGCCTGACCGAGGGCCGGCGCTGACAGCGCAAGCGCCGGCCCACAGGTACTCCGGCCGCTACGTCAGGGACGGCTCACATGGCAGGCACCGCGGCGCCGTACACCCACCGGAAGGTCTTGAAGAAGTCCGCTGACGACCACGCCCTCGTCGTCGACCGCAAGCAGGGCGTAATTGTGCTGCTTGCCCTCAGCGCTGGTGGTCAGCGCGAAGCCGCTCCCGGCCATTTCCAGGACCGTGGCCTTAGGGTGGCGTCCGGGCTCGCGCTCGGCGTCGGCGCCCGGCGCGGGAGCCGCTCCCTTGAGCAGATACAACGGCCGCTGGTCCAGCGCGCTCCAGGGGATGTAACCGCTGACCGCCACTGACATAGTTGCGGCCCGTAGGCCAGTGCGGGCCCGGCGGTCTCGTCGGAGGTCGGCGCCGTCAGCCGTGCCTTGACGTGGGGGCGGGACGAGCGTCGCGGGTGGGAACCCGAAGACCTCCGCCATATCTGGAGCCGTGCGGTGGCAAGTACCTTTGCGCGGGGCGGTGAGGTCGACGTTGTTGGAGGCGACTGGGCGCCGGGGCAGATCGTCCTTGTGGAGTTTCCGGACGTGGCCGCTGCGCGGGCATGGAACGATTCGGCGGACTACCGGGCGATCGCGCCGCTGCGCATCCGCAACACCGACAGCGTACGGCTGATCGTCCAGGGGCTGTGAGCGGTTTCCGGCTGCCGGAGTCCCGACAGCGAGGCATTGCCGTCTCAAGGCCACTCCTGCCTCCTCGTCGGGCAGGGTGACGCATCACTGACTCCAGTACCCCGGGGCTGCCGGCAAAAGGAATGGTCGACTCTTGTGCCCGGAGAAGCAGCCGAACTCGTCAGTGACGGTGTTCGCGCAGTTCCGCGGAGAGTTCGCTGGAAAACTGCTCGGCGTCCGACAGGCGGTTGCGGATCTTGTCGCAGCGTTCCTCGACCAGGGAGCGGTAGACGGCGAGGCGTTTGGTCAGGTCGCTTCGGGCCGTCTCGCCGATGGCGCCGGACCGCAGCTGGTCGAGAATGGTCAGCAGGTCGCGCATCTCCTCGAGGGTGAAGTCGAGGGGCTTCATGCGCTTGATGACCAGGAGGCGCGCCACGTCGTCGTCGGTGTAGAGGCGGAAGCCGCCCTGGGATCGGGCCGTGGGGAGGGCGAGGCCGACTTCCTCGTAGTGGCGGATGGTGCGCAGGCTCAGCCCGGTCCGGTCCGCGACCTCGCCGATCTGCATCTGCCTGCCGCTCATCGGGTCCTCCTCACGCCACCGGCCCGCCTCGCCGGGGACGGATGATCCATATCGTTGCTCAAGCTTGCCATCTTCCGTCCGGTGCTGCGCTCAGGGACCGCATCCTGCCGCCGGCATCGGCAGGTCCGTCCGAAGAAGCGGGGCATCGGCTGAACCGAACACCCCATCCTTGATCTTACGAAAAGGGAGAGTGGCGCGGTGCGTCCGCTCGGCGGCGCCACGACGCGGAGTTCTTCTTCTCCACTCCCTGCCCCGGCAGCATGCTGTTTCGCGGCGTTTTCTTCCGCCTGACGCGTATCGAATTCCTGGGTGAGACATGTTCGGATTTCCTGCTGTCGCCAGGCTCTTGCGGCCTCGTACCTCGACGGGTCCTTCACAGCGATGGAATGGCGGATGCGCCCGGGGAGCCGGTCCGGTCGCCGCCGGTTGAGTCTCGGCGGCGACCAGCGAGCAGGAGCCCGCCCCTTCAGATGGTGGAGGTGCGTGCCAGGTAGACGGTGTTGGCGGAGGTGCCGCCCTGGAGGGGGTTGGAGAACTCCACGACGTGCGCCGCCACTTCGTGGAAGGTTTCACCGAGCACGGCGGTGAATCCGTCGTCGGGCGGCTCGTTCGACCAGAGGGCGAAGACGCCGCCGGGATGTAGTCGCGCGGCCAGGCGGCCCAGCGGCTCCGCCTGGTAGAACGAGGCGTGGCGCGGGTCCAGGACGTGGCGCGGCGAATGGTCGATGTCGAGCAGGATCGCGTGGAAGCGGGCTCCCGGGCTCTGCGGGTCCAGGCCCGCGGGCGATGAGGCCAGCGCGAAGAAGTCGCCCTGCTCCAGCCGGCAGCGGTCATCGGTCGTCAGTTGCTCACCCAGCGGCACCAGGTGCGCCCGATGCCACTCGATCACCTCGCCGAGCGCCTCCACCACGACGAGCGAGCGCAGGCGGGGATCGTCGAGCGCGGTGCCGGCGGTGTAGCCGAGCCCGAGCCCTCCGACGACGACGTCGAGGGCCTGACCTGGCGCGGCGGCCAAGCCGAGCCGGGCGAGTTCGACCTCCCCGGCCGTCCACAGGCTCGACATCAGGAAGTCGTCATCGAGCTTGATCTCGTAGACGTCGACGCCGAGGGCGGGGTCCCGCCGCCGCCGCAGGCTGACGGCGCCCATGGGCGTCGGACGCCAATCGAGTTCTTCGAACAGTGCGCCCATGGGTGCCAGATCCTCGGTTTCGACAGCGGTCATCTTTGGTCGGCGTCCTGTGGATGCGGCAGTCCCCACCAGAGGTCGGTTCCGGCCACCTGGGGCGGGGACACGCTCAACGAGCCACTTCGCGCTTCGGCACTTGGAAATATGCCCTCTCGTAAAGGAAGGGTATCCGTCCACACCGGCTTGCGAGCGTCGGCGTGGACGCGCGAGCCCCGGCCGACACAGGTTCGTTGCGGACGTCGGCGACGCCACCGTGATGCTGCCGGGCGCGCCCCGGAGGCAGGCGGCGTTGATCAACTCTCGGACGGCGGCCGCGGGCTCGGCGTGACGGGTCAGAATCTGGAAGCGGATTCTTCTCGTCTGCCGTCGCAGCCCCGGCATCGGATCCGGCCGAACCCGCGCACAAGGTACTCTAACGTGAGGTTAGATTGCGCGAGGACGGCCCTCAGGTGGGTGGACGGATGCAGACCGGCGAGGCGGCCGAGCGGACCGGGGTGTCGCTGCGCACGATCCGCTACTGCGGGGAGGTCGGTTTGAAGACGCCCTCCGCTCGGACGCGCGGCGGCTTCCGTGCGCACACCGGCACCGGCGTGGCGCGGGCGGAGCTGGTCAAGCGGAGCGGTCGGAGCCGGCCGACCGGCTGAGTACCTGGTGCGCTGAGATCGACTGGCGTTGTCCGCTGCTGCAGGTCGTCGGGGGGCGGCCGTGCGGCTCGACCGCGCACGGGTGGTGGAGGCCGGCTCGGCGGATTCGGCGTCCGGCGGGCCTACCGCGTCCGGCCGGGCGGTCCGGCCGGGCGGGTGAGGCGGAGTACGAGAGAGGAGCGCGGTGAGCACCGGAATCGGGACGGCGGAGGATGTCGCGGCGGAGGCGGCGCGGCGGCGGACGTTCGCGGTGATCAGTCACCCGGACGCCGGCAAGTCGACGCTGACCGAGGCCCTGGCGCTGCACGCGGCGGCGATCGAGCAGGCCGGGGCGGTGCACGGCAAGGCCGGACGGCAGGGCGTGCGGTCCGACTGGATGGACATGGAGCGCTCGCGCGGCATCTCCATCACCTCCTCGGTGCTGCGGTTCGAGTACGGCGGCGCGCTGCTGAACCTGCTGGACACCCCGGGCCACGCCGACTTCTCCGAGGACACCTACCGAGTCCTGGCCGCCGTGGACGGCGCGATCATGCTCCTGGACTCCGCCAAGGGCCTGGAGGCGCAGACGCTCAAGCTGTTCGACGTCTGCCGCCACCGCGGCATCCCCGTCATCACCTTCGTCAACAAGTGGGACCGTCCCGGCCGCGAACCGCTGGAGCTGCTGGACGAGGTCGAGCAGCGCATCGGCCTGCGTCCGGCGCCGCTGAACTGGCCGGTCGGGATCGCCGGGGACTTCCGCGGCCTGATCGACCGCGCCGGCGGCTCCTTCACCCGGTTCCGCCGCACGCCCGGCGGCGTCACCCGCGCGATCGCCGAGCAGGTCCCGGCGGACCGGGCCGCCGCCGAGGAGGGCCAGGCCTGGGAGACCGCGACCGAAGAGCTGGCGCTGCTGGACGAGATCGGCGCCGCCCTCGACATGGACGCGTTCGCGGCCGGGATCTGCACGCCGGTGCTGTTCGGGGCCGCGCTGCCCAACGTCGGGGTGAGCACCCTGCTGGACACGGTGTGCCGGCTGGCGCCCGCGCCCTCGGCACGCGCGGACACCGGCGGCCGCGAGCGTCCGGTGACGGCGCCCTTCTCCGGCCAGGTCTTCAAGGTGCAGGCGGGCATGGACAGGGCGCACCGCGACCGGCTGGCCTTCATCCGGGTCTGCTCGGGCCGGTTCGAGCGCGGCATGACCCTCACCCACGCCCCGACCGGGCGTCCGCTGGCGACCAAGTACGCCCAGACGGTGTTCGGCCGCGACCGCTCCACCCTGGACGCCGCCTACCCCGGGGACGTGATCGGGCTGCCGAACGCGTCCGGGCTGACCGTCGGCGACACCCTGTACGCCAAGACGCCGGTGGCCTTCCCGCCGATCCCGGCGTTCGCACCGGAGCACTTCATGGTGGCGCGGGCCAAGGACAACGGCCGCGCCAAGCAGTTCCGGCGCGGCATCGAGCAGCTCGATGGCGAGGGCGTCGTGCAGGTGCTGCGCAGCGACCTGCGCGGCGACCAGGCTCCGGTGCTGGCGGCGGTCGGGCCGCTGCAGTTCGATGTGGTGACCGCACGGATGGCGGACGAGTTCGGCGCGCCGGTCGAACTGACCCGGCTCGACTACGGCACCGCCCGCATCACCGACAAGGAGTCCGCCGAGACGCTCAACGGACGCCGCGGCATCGAGGTGCTGAGCCGCGCCCTGGACGGTTCGCTCATCGCGGTGTTCGTCGACAAGTGGCGCGTGCGCGCCGTCGAGCGCGAGCACCCCGACGTGACGCTGACCCCGATGCTGGCCGCCGGCGTCCCGGACTGAACGGCTCCCCCAGGATGGGGGCCGCGCCATCCCGTGCCCGCCGCGTGGACGAGGCCTTCACCGCCATCCCCGCCGGCCCGGCCATGGCGGTGTGACGGTCGTCTCCACCGGCGCCGGAAACCCTCCTGTCACGTTAGAGTAGGGATGAGCCGCGGCTGGAGCGTCCGGGCGCCCCGCGGCGTTCGCACCGGTATGGACGCCGGCCCCCAACCTCTCGCGCTGTTGTTCGTGTGTTCGCGCCCTGACCCGCGCGGGCGATCCTTGTCTGGAGTGTTTTGAGTCTGCCCGCCGTCCTGGCACGCCGTCTGAAGCCCGCCCTCACGCCCGCGCAGCCGATCACCGCCGAGCTGCTGCGGACGGAGGGGCTGGCCGGCCTGGTGGTCGCGCTCGCGCTGATCCCCGAGGCGATCTCCTTCTCGATCATCGCCGGGGTCGACCCGCGGATCGGGCTGTTCGCCGCCTGCACGATGGCCGTCACCATCGCGATCGTCGGCGGACGCCCCGCGATGATCTCCGCCGCGACCGGTGCGGTCGCGCTGGTCGTCGCGCCCATCGCACGCGAGTACGGCATCGGGCACCTGTTCGCCACCGTCATCCTCGCCGGGATCTTCCAGATCGTCCTCGGCGCGCTGGGGGTGGCGCGGCTGATGCGGTTCGTGCCGCGTAGCGTGATGGTCGGGTTCGTCAACGCCCTGGCCATCCTGATCTTCATGGCGCAGGTGCCCGAGCTGCGGGACGTCCCCTGGCCGGTCTACCCGCTCGTCGCCGCCGGGCTGACACTGATGGTGGTGTTCCCGCGCGTCACCAAGGTCATCCCGGCGCCGCTGGTGTCGATCGTCGTCCTCACCGTCATCACCGTCGCCGCGGGCGTCGCCGTGCCGACCGTCGGCGACAAGGGCGCGCTGCCGTCCTCCCTGCCCTCCCCCGGCGTGCCCGATGTCCCCTTCACCCTGGACACCCTGACGCTCATCGCACCGTACGCGCTGGCCATGGCGCTGGTCGGGCTGATGGAGTCGCTGATGACCGCCAAGCTCGTCGACGACATCACCGACACCCGCTCCGACAAGACCCGCGAGTCCATCGGCCAGGGCATCGCCAACATCGTCACCGGCTTCTTCGGCGGCATGGGCGGCTGCGCGATGATCGGCCAGACCATGATCAACGTCAGGAGCGGCGCCCGGACCCGGCTGTCGACCTTCCTGGCCGGCGCGTTCCTGATGACCCTGTGCATCGCCTTCGGCCCGATCGTCTCCGACATCCCGATGGCCGCCCTGGTCGCCGTCATGGTCCTGGTCTCGGTCGGCACCTTCGACTGGCACTCGGTCCGGCCGTCCACCCTCAAGCGCATGCCGCTGGGCGAGACCATCGTCATGCTGGTCACCGTCGCCGTGGTCGTGGCCACCGACAACCTGGCCATCGGCGTGGTCGTCGGCTCCATCACCGCGATGATCGTCTTCGCGCGCCGCGTCGCCCACCTGGTCAGCGTCTCGGCGGTCACCGACCCCGACGGCGGCCAGGTCGTGTACGCCGTCACCGGGGAACTGTTCTTCGCCTCCAGCAACGACCTGGTCCACCGGTTCGACTACGCCGGCGACCCCGACCGCGTCACCATCGACCTCACCGACGCCCACGTCTGGGACGCCTCGACCGTCGCCGCCCTCGACGCCGTCACCACCAAGTACGAACGGCACGGCAAGACCGTCGAGATCGTCGGCCTCAACGAGCACAGCGCCCGCATGCACGACACCCTGTCCGGCGAACTGGCCGGCAGCCATTGACCGGAACTCGCTCTTCCGAGGACAACAACCTGGCCTTCTGCACCCGCAACTGGACCGCCCTGGACACCAACGTCCGTCGCGGGTTCCAGTAGATCATCGCAAGGGGTTCGGCTCCCGAAGGGTCCCCAACATCGAAAAAGGCTATGGCTCTCTGGCATCGCCGCAGGTCTGACGCAGCCTTAAGGACACCACGGCGCACCTGAAGGAAGATCAGGCCCATTGCGATCTCCCATTATTCAGGCCTTGCGGCCCTGTCGACGCGCGGGAAAGGCTCAGCGAATCGAGGAGGATTTCGTCCACATTGGGGTCTCCTACGGTCACGCGCACGCCTTCTCCCGCGAAGGGGCGAATGGACAGTCCGGCTCGGGCGCAGGTATCCGCTACCACTGTTGCCTGGTCCCCTATCTGCAGCCAGAGGAAGTTCGCATGGCTGCGTGGCACGTCGGCCAGGGTGCTGAGTTTCGCAGCGAGGTGTTCGCGCCGCTCCCAGACCGTCCGGACAACGGACTGTAGATGGTCGCGGTCCGCCAGGGCGGCGGTCCCGGCGGCCTCCGCGATGCGGTTCAGCGCGAACGGGAGGCCGACCTTCCGGATCGCGAGGCAGATCCGCGGCGATGCCAGGAGGTATCCCGCTCGGAGCCCGGCAAGGCCGTAGGCCTTGGAGAACGTCCTCAGCAAGGCGACGTTCGGCAGGGACAGCAGGTTGAGCGTGTCCGGAGCGTTCTCGTCGAATTCCCGATACGCCTCGTCGATGACGACGAGAACGTTGGCCGGAATCGACCGGACGAGGCGTTCGAGTTCGGAAGGCTCCAGAACCGTACCGGTCGGGTTGTTCGGATTGCAGATGATGACCGCACGTGTCCGCACGGTCATCGATTCGAGCATCGCGTCCACGTCATGGCGGTAGGAGGCGTCCAGCGGGACGCCGATGCTTCGCGCGCCCGCGATCGCCACGACGATCGGGTATGCCTCATAGCTGCGCCACGCGTGGACGACTTCGGTCCCCTCACCCGTATAGGCGAGGAGCAGACGCTCCAGGAGCGCGAGCGACCCGGGGCCGACGGCCACGCGGTCCGGTTCGATGTCGTGGTGGGAGGCGAGGGCTCGGATGAGTCCTTCGCCGCCCAGGCTGGGGTACAGGTGTGCCTTGGCCGCGGCCTCGGCCGCGGCGCGCACGGCCAGCGGGCTCGGCGGGACCGGCGCCTCGTTGGACGAGGCGCGCCACCGGATCGCCGCCGACGCTACGTGGGAGTAGGCCGGCAGGGAGCCGACCACCGGGCGCGGCTCCGGCGAAGGGGGCACCGAAGTTTCGCGGATCACGGCGACACCTCCCGTTACGTGCTGATGGTGGGGCGGCGTCCGGCGCCCCGGGTCAGTGACCGGAGGCATCGGGCGTCTCCGCTCCCCGCTCGATGCGGCGAGCGAGCGTGATGGCGAAGTCCCCCGCCTCGGCGCCGTCGATCACGCGGTGGTCGAAGGTGACCGTCAGGTTAGCGATGGTGCGGACCGCGACCGCGCCGTCCCGTACCACGGCTCGGTCGACCGCGCGGTGGACGCCGATGATGGCGGTCTGTGGAGGGTTGATCAGCGGTGTGGCCAGCAGCCCGCCGCGCTTTCCGGGGCTGGTGACGGTGATGGTGGGGTCCGCGACATCGCGGCGGCCGAGCCGGCCGGAGCGGGCCTTCCGGGCGAGGTCGGTCACCTCGGCGGCGATCTCGCCGGCGCTCTTGGCCGCGGCGTCCCGGACGACCGGTACCATCAGCCCCCGCTCGGTGTCGACGGCGACGCCGGCGTCGCACCGCTCGAAGAGCACCAGGTCCGCGTCCTCCATATGGGCGTTGAACGACGGGTGGTCGGCGACGGTCCGGGCGACGGCCGCGACCGTGACCGCGAGGATCCGGTTCAGCGGGACCGCGGTGACGTCCATCTCCTCCACGACGTGCACGCCGGGGATGCTTCGATGGGACAGCGCCATCCGGTCGGCGATCAGCCGGCGGACCCCGGTGATGGGGCGGCGCTCGGCGCGTTGCGGCGCTCCGGCTTCGGCCGTCCGGTCAACCATCGATCCCCGCCTCCCACTGGGTGCCGCCCGGGACGCTGAGCAGGGCGGAGTCGCTGAGCGTGCCCCCGGACAGGGCGGCGAAGCGCTCCTGGAGATGCTGGGGCGTGACGTCGGTGAGAGCGCCGTCTCGCAGGTCCAGGACGATCTTCCCGGCGTGCATCATGACCAGCCGGTCCGCCAGGTGGAGGGCATGGCCCATGTCGTGGGTCACCATCAACGTCGTGATCTTCTGCTCGCGGACGATGCGTTCGGTGGCCTCGTTCACCCGTGCCGCGCTGTTGGGGTCCAGCGCGGCAACGTGTTCGTCGAGCAGCATCAGGGCCGGGGAGCCCAGCGAGGCCATCGCCACCGCGATCGCCTGCCGCTGCCCGCCGGACAGCGTTCCCGAAACGGCCGAGAGGCGGTTCTCCAGGCCCATGCCGAGTGGCCGCAGGGCCTCCGCCGCCATCTCGCGGACGGTGCCGCGCCGCGGCGTGCGCATCCGGAACCGTCCTCGCTTCCCGGCCAGCGCGAGCGCGAAGTTCTCCTCGATGGTCAGCATCGAGACCATGTTGTCCTGCGGGTTCTGCCGTACCCGGGAGATCTTGCGGACGCGCCGCCAGCTGGGCGCGCCGGTCACGTCCTCACCCCGGACGAGCACCCGGCCCCGGTCCGGCAGCACGTTGCCCGCGACCACGGACAGCATGGTCGACTTGCCGGCGCCGTTGGAGCCGATGACCGACACCATGGTCCCGGGGGCGATGGCCAGGTCGACGCCGTCCAGCGCGGTCACCTGCTCGTCGCCGGCTCCCTGGAATCGCTTGTGCACCGCCGAGATGACGAGGTCCGGGGCCTCGCCGGCCGGCTCAGATGAAGCTCGCAACGCGGTCCTCCTCGTAGAAGCGCGCCTGGGCGACGCGGCGTTCCCGGCGTCCGGCCGCGGTGACGCTGCGCAGCGTCGCGCGGGCGTGCGACCGGACGGTGATCATCGCGATGACGAGTCCGGCGGTGATGAGCTGCAGCAGGTTGGGGTCGAGTCCGAGCTGGAGTGCGCCGGCGACGGCGAACCGGTAGACGACCACCCCGACGACGAGCATGGCGACGGTGGGTCCGATGCGGTTGGACCTGGTGAGGGTCAGCCCGACCATCATGGCCGCCAGGGCGATCACGATCACGCCGTTCTGGATGGTGACGTCCATGAATCCCTGGTTGTGCACGACCAGCCCGCCGGTGAGGGCCCCGAGCGCGTTGGCCACGGCGAGTCCGATGGCCTGCCGGACTTTCCGCCCGGCAAGGGCTGGGCGTACTCCAACACCGGCTACGTCCTGCTCGACATGGTCATCGAGAAGGTCACCCGCCGGCCCGCCCACCGGGAGATCGAAGGCCGTATCCTGCGCCCGCTCAGCCTCGACCAGACCCGGTGGGGCGGCACCTCACCTACCCTGCCCCGGCCGCACGCCCGGGCCTACCAGCTGTTCGGTCCCGGTGCCCGAGTGGACGTCACCGAGCAGATACCGGTGGACTACCAGAACCTGTCGTGGGTCACGACCACGCGGGACCAGAACCGGTTCTTCCGCGCGCTGCTCGCGGGCCGGCTGCTGCCGGCGCGGCAGCTGGCCGAGATGAAGCAGACCGTCGAGGTGAGCGCGGAGGTCCAGAAGCTGTGGCCCGGCGGCCGCTACGGTCTCGGCCTGGTCGAACGCCCCCTGACCTGCGGCGGAACCTACTGGAGCCACGAGGGTGGGGACGGCGGCTACATCACCCTCAACGGCGTCACCGAGGACGGCCGGCGCAGCGCAGTGGTCTCCATGTCCGAGGCGCGCGGCGACACCTTCGAGCACATCAAGGCTCAGGAGGACGCGGCCAGCGCCCTGATCGACCATGCGCTGTGCGCCGGGAGCCCCGGCACTTGGTAAGTGGAGGCCGGCCGGTGGCCGGTGAGCTCGACGCGGCGCTCGCGGACTCCGTGAGCCGGATGCGGACCAGCGTTCAGATGTGCAGAAGAAGCATCGGCGGAGCCGGATGCGGGAAGCAGCACGAATTGCACGCCACCGTAGGGGCCGAGCTGCGCGTCCTCAGCCTGCTCGGAACAGCGACAGCACCCCGAGCATCCGAGGGCGAGCGGACCCGGAGCGCAGGGCCGACCACGGCCCGAGCACCGTAAGCCGCGCGGCAGCGATCGCCCCCAACCGCGCAACCAGCTCAACCACGCTGCGGCGATCGTAGGGCCCAACCATCGCCGTCTGATCCGTAGCAACTGGCAGGACCATACCGGGCCACTCCACGTCAGCCAGAGTTGGGACGACGGGGACGCAAGCGGCAACTGAAGCTAGAGGACGAGTACTGGTGTCCGAACCATCCGGGCCACCGGCATGCACAACCTGCTCGTCGTCCCCTGAAGGCCCGCGGCGACATCCTGGGCATCATCGTGTTCACCCGCAACGACAACAAGACCCCGTTCACCACCGACGACCTAGCCCTCGCCGAGGAGCTCGCAGCCCGCGCCGCGCTCAGCCTGGACAACGCGCGCCAATACACCCGCGAGCGTGAAGCGGCTGTGGCCCTGCAACGCAAGCTCCTGGCCGCAGACCCTGATGGGAGGTGACACCGTCGAGCCGGCCTCGCACTACAGCCCTCAGACGTTTACCGGACCGTCGGGAGCGACGGGTACGACACCATCCTGCTGCCCGACTCCCGCGTCGCTCTGATCGTGGGCGATGTGACCGGTCACGGTATCGACGCCGCGGCGAGCATGGGACGCCTGCGCACCGCCATGCTCACCCTGGCCCACCTCGACCTGCCGCCCGGCGAACTCCTCACCAGGCTCGACGAGCTCTACGCCCGCGAGGCCGAGGAGGACAACAGTGAGACCGAGTCACCCATGGCGGCCACCTGCCTGTACGTCGGGCCGGTCCGCCACACGGGCACCTACCTGGAGGCCGACTGGGCATACTGCGCGTTCTGGCGTGACGTCGTTCAGCACTGGAGCACGTCCCGTCACCTGTGGGACGTGCGGCACGCCGACGAGCTGCGTGACGCTGCGGCGGGGGCAAGGCCAGGGCCCCGTTCCTCCACGGCAACGGCGCGCCCCGCACGGCGGCGGAGCTGCCCGCCGCCGATCCCGGCCGCACCGAGGCGGCGGCGTTCACCGAATGGGTCACGCTGCTGCACGAGCGCGGTGAAGTGGAGGCGGCGTCCGCGGCCGCCGGCATCGATCTGGACACCACGCCGATCGAGATCGAGCCCTACTACGAGGTGAGCAGTGTGGACCCGCTCGAGGTCTTCGCGCGGACGCCCCTCTCCCTCTCCCGGTTGGAGACGGAGATCCGCCGTCTGGCAGCCGCGGTGGGAACCGACGCGTTCTGGGTCCCCTACCGGCAGTACGCGGCGATCCTCTTCGAGACCGGCGGTACGGAGACGGGTCTGCGAGCCCGGGTCGTCGAATTCGCGGCCGGTGAGGAGCCTGCCGACGTCGTGCTTCCCGAGGCGTGCCGGCGCCGCCTGCCCGATCTCGACCTGCTGCGGGACGGCTTCCCGCCGGCGCGGTTGCACCCACTGGTCCGACGACCGGGGTTGTCGCTCTCATTCCTCATCAGACGCCGCAAGCGCTCCGATCTTGCTTTCCTGGCCGCCGCCGACGAGTTGGGCCGCCGGCTCGGGTCCCCGCGCATGGAGCCGGCCGCGAACCCGCAACTGGAGGCGCTGGCGCTCGCGGTGTCGGCGAACCTGCCCGTGCTGCTGTGGGGCGAGCCGGGGATCGGCAAGTCCGCCGGCCTTCGGCAGCTGGCCACCGGGCTCGGCGTCCCGCTGGAGACGGTGATCGCCAGCGCGCACGAGCCCTCCGACTTCGCCGGCCTGCCGATCATCGGTGACGATCCGGCCGCCACCGGCGTGCCGATGGCCCTGCCGGACTGGGCGGTCCGGCTGGCCGCGTCCGGGCGCGGCATCGTGTTCTTCGACGAACTGTCCTCCGCTCCCCCCGCCGTCCAGGCGGCGCTGCTGCGGGTCGTCCTGGAACGCCGGGTCGGCAGCCTGGCGCTGCCGGAGAGCGTCCGGGTGGTCGCCGCCGCGAACCCGCCGTCCAGCGCGGTGGACGGCTGGCACCTCAGCCCGCCGCTGGCGAACCGGTTCGTCCACCTGCGATGGGCGCACGACCCCCGGACGGTCGCGCGCGGCATGGCCGGTACCTGGCCTGCCGTGCCCGTACCCGTCGTCGACCCCCGGCGCGGTCGCCCGCGCCCGTGGGACGATCTCTGGGTTCCGCACCGCCCGGCCCGGCCTGACCCACCACCTGCCCGGCGACGCGGAAAGCCGGGGCGCCGGGGCCTCGCCTGGCCGTCGCCGCTGGGGCGGTCGGCTACGCCACCGGCGCCGAGCAGAAAGCGGTCGCTTCCGCCTCATCGGCGCGGTCGGCGACGGTGCGGGCCTGGAACTGCTCAACTGCCTGGAACAGCTCGACCTTCCCGATCCGGACCGCGTCCTAGCCGATCCGGACGCCTTCGCGCTGCCGGCGCGGGGCGACCGGCGACTCCCTTCTTGACGGCCGTCGTCTCGGCGGTGCAGAGCGACCTCACCCGGCGGCGCTGGGAGGCGGGGTGGACGGTGCTGGCCAAGGCCGTCGAGGCAGGGGTCCCCGACGTCGCGGCTCGGGCCGCCGCGGACCTGGCGGCGCTGCGCGACACCGACTGGCCGGTCCCCGCCGGCATCGACGCGTTCCTCGACCTGCTCCAGTTGTCCGGCGCGCTGCCGAGTGGCTCCTGACCATGGCCGACCTCGACCGGGTCAAGCTGCTCGCGGCGCGGTACCGTGCGGCCGGCGACGGCCGTACCCCGCCTCGGCGCTCTACTCGCTGACGGTCGTACCGAGCGACAGGGTGCCGACGATGGGCGTCGATCGACACTGGCGGTGCTATGTGTCACCGTCCTTCGTCGCGGCGACTTCCGTCACCGAACTGGAGGGCGTGTGGATTCACGAGGTGGCACACCTGCTGCGGAACCATCACGGCCGTGCGGACCTGCCTGGGTCGAAACGGTCCACGTTCCTCGGAACTGACCCGGTTCGGCATGCCATAACCCGGTGAACGTTCGCGGCCACCGCAACTGGCGAGCAGGAGAGCGCCTCGCGGAAGGGCGCCGCGTCGAAGCCCGGTCGTGACCGTGAGAAGCAGGAACGTTTGTTCCTGTTCTCGAGCGACGGCCAAGCAGCCGGGGAGAAGTCAGGCGCGCGGCGTGCGACCGGGCCCGGACAACCGCGCGGCGGTACCTCGAACGCGGTCGGATCCAGGAGACCCGCGCGGGCTCTACCTTCGAAGTGCCGGCGATCAGTAACCGGTTGAACGTCGACCGGGAGAAGTCCCTCGTTCCGGCGCCGGTGCGCGCCGGAACGCCCCAAACTGCTGCACCTGGTTTCGCGCTGCTTCTCGACGGCACTACCCGGCCCGCGACGCGCGGCCCAGCCGGCGCTGACGCAGGTGGTCCGCGTCGTCCTCAACCGATGTCGCGGTAGCGCGTAGTCCGTTCCGTCCCGCATCGCCATGCGAGGCCGAAGGGACAGGCCGCCTCCGGTCAGACCGCCGTCGGGAAGTGAAGGTCGCCGCGGTCGGGCGAGCCGTCCTCATCGCCGGGCCATCGAGCGGTGACGGCCTTCGCGCGCGTGTAGAAGGCGACGCCCTCCGGGCCGTGGATGTGATGGGCGCCGAACAACGATTGCTTCCAGCCGCCGAAGGAATAGAACGCCATCGGCACCGGGACCGGGACGTTGACACCGATCATCCCGACCTGGACGCGGCGTTGGAAGACGCGCGCCGCCCTGCCGCTGGAGGTGAAGATCGCCGTGCCGTTGGCCCACTCGTTGTCGTTGATGAGGTCGATCGCCTCCTGCAGCGAGCCGACTCGCACGACGACGAGCACGGGCCCGAAGATCTCGTCGCGGTAGACGTGCATCTCCGGCGTGACCCGGTCGAACAGCGTGGGGCCGACGAAGAACCCGTCGCCCTGGACGTCGAGTTGGCGGCCGTCGACCACGAGGTCGGCGCCCGCTTCGACTCCGGAGGCGATGTAGCCTCTGATCCGCGCGAGCGCGTCCGGCGTCACGATCGGGCCCATCTCTGATCCGGCCTCCATGCCCGGCCCGACTTTGATCGCACGCGCCTTTTTGCGCAGGTGCTCGACGAGCGGCACGGCCACGTCGCCGACCGCGACGGCGACCGAGATCGCCATGCAGCGCTGGCCGGCCGATCCGTACGCGGCTGCGGCCAGATGGTCGGCGGCGCGGTCGAGGTCGGCGTCGGGAAGGACGACGGCGTGGTTCTTGGCGCCGCCGAGCGCTTGCACGCGCTTGCCGTTCGCGGTCGCGCGCTCGTGCACGTACCGCGCGATGGGTGTGGAGCCGACGAAGGAGACCGCCGCGACGTCTGGGTGGTCGAGGATCGCGTCGACCGTGACCTTGTCGCCGTGGACGAGGTTGAAGACGCCGTCGGGCAGGCCGGCGTCGGCGTAGAGCTGGGCGATGAGGTTGCACACCGACGGGTCACGTTCGGAGGGCTTGAGCACGAAGGTGTTGCCAGTCGCGATGGCGATCGGGTGCATCCACAGCGGCACCATCGCGGGGAAGTTGAACGGAGTGATGCCGGCGCAGACGCCGAGCGGCTGGCGAAAGGAGAACAGGTCGATCTCGGTTGAGACCTGGTCGGAGTACTCCCCCTTGAGCAGTTGCGGGATTCCGCAGGCGAAGTCGATCACCTCGATGCCGCGGACGACTTCCGCCCTGGCGTCCTCGAGGACCTTGCCGTGCTCGAAGGAGACGATCCGCGCGAGCTCGTCGACGTGCTTCTCGACCAGGTTGCGGAAGGCGAACATCAGCCGCGAGCGGCGCATGACGGAGGTGTCGGCCCACTCCGGCAGGGCGGCGCGCGCCGCTCGTACGGCGGTGTCGACGTCGGCGGGCTCGGCCAGGAGCACGTCGGCCTGGTGCTCGCCGGTCGCGGGGTTCCAGACCGGGGCTGTCCGGCTGGACACGCCGGGGGTCTCCTTCCCGCCGATGCTGTGGTGGATTGTCCGAACTGCCAGAGTGCTCACGAGCTGCTCGCTTTCTCGTAGGTTGGGATAGGTATCAGGCTGTGGTTCGCGTCCTCGCGACCACCCCTGCTCGCCGTCCTGTCAGGCGATCAGGTCGCCGCCGTTGATGTCGATGGCGGCGCCGGTGATGTAGGCGGCCCGGTCGCAGGCCAGGAAGGCCACGAGCTCGGCGACTTCCCACGGCTCCCCGACGCGGGGTATGGGGAACGTGCTGGCGGCTTGTTCGAGCGTCCCGTCGGGTAGCACGGAGCGCGCCATCGGCGTGTCGATGAGGCCTGGACAGACGGCGTTCACTGTGACCCCGTCGGGGCCGTACGCCTTCGCCAGGTGCCGGGTAAGGCCGAGGACGCCGTGTTTTGCGGTCGTGTAGTGCGCGCCGCCGGCCGTGCTGATGGTCTTGCCGGCCGTGGAGGAGAAGTTGACGATCCTCCCCCAGCGTCGGCTGCGCATGGCGGGGAGCGCCAGCTGACAGCACAGGAATGTCCCGTGCACGTTGACCGCGAGCACGCGGTTCCACTCGTCGGCGGTGATGTCCTCGAACGGCGTGGGTGGCGCGATGCCCGCGGCGTTGACCAGGATGTCGAGCCGCGACCGCTCCTTCAGAAGCGATGCGAACGCGCTCTGGAGCCGGTCGGCGTCGGTGACGTCGACCGCGACCGACCGGACGCGGTCCTCCTCGACGCCCAGCATCGACGCGAGCGCGGTGCGGCCGGGGTCGGCGAGGTCGAGAACCATGACGGTCGCTCCGCGGCGGGCCAGGGCGTAGGTGGTGGCGAGGCCCATGCCGCTCGCGCCGCCGGTCACGACCGCGACCCGCCCCTCCAGTTCGCGGCCGTCGGCGGTGGTGGGGGCTCGGAATCCCTCGGTGGCGGTCATCGGTCGGCCAGGAGGGCCCGAGCGCGGGCGAAGGCGCCTGCCGCGAGTTCGAGCTGCTCGGCGGTGTGCGCCGCCGAGACCTGGAGCCGGATCCGCTCTCCCCCGGTCGGGACGACCGGATGGGAGAGCGCGAAGGCCAGGACTCCCTCGCGGCGGAGCGCCACCGCCATGTCGCGAGCCAGCGAGCCGCCGCGCAGCATCACGGGGATGATCGGGTGCTCGCCCGGCAGGACCTCATAGCCGAGGTCGTGCAGCGCACCGCGGAGCCAGGCGGTGTTGGCGGCCAGGCGCTCCCGCAGCTCGGGCCGTGCTCGCGCGATGCGGATCGCCGTCAGCGCCGCGGCGGCCAGCGGCGGGGCCAGCGCGTTGGTGAAGATGTAGGGACGCGAAGCCTGCCGCAGCGTCTCCACCACCTCGCGGGGGCCCGCGGCAAAGCCGCCGGCCGCGCCGCCCAGTGCCTTGCCGAGGGTTCCGGTCAGTACGTCGACGCGGCCGTCGATCCTGAAGTGCTCTGAGGTGCCCGCGCCGGTCGTGCCGAGCACTCCCGTGGCGTGCGAGTCGTCGACCATGAGGGCCGCGTCGTGGCGCCGTGCCAGCTCGTAGAGCCGGGGCAGCGCGGCGAGGTCGCCGTCCATGCTGAAGACACCGTCGGTGACGATGAGCCGGTGGCGTGCGTCGGCGCACCCGATGAGGCGGCGTTCGAGGTCATCGAGATCGGCGTGCGCGAAGACATGCCGCCGGGCCCGTGCCAGCCGGATGCCGTCGATCAGGCTGGCGTGGTTGAGCGCGTCGCTCACGACCGCGTCGGTCGGGCCGAGCAGGGCGTCGAAGACGCCGAGGTTGGCGTCGTAGCACGAGGTGTAGAGGATGGCGTCCTCGGTTCCGACGAGCTCGGCGATCTCCGCTTCGAGTTGAGCGTGGGCGGCCCGTGTGCCGCTGAGCACGCGTCCCGCAGCGACTCCGAGCCCTGTGTCGCGCAGGGCGCGACGGGCCGACTCGACCACCTCGGGTGCGCCGGCGAGCCCGAGGTAGTCGTTGGAGGCCAGGTTCACGAGCGTCTTGCCATCCACCTTGAGCGTCGGTCCCTGGGCGCCGGAGACCACAAGGTCGCGTCGCAGGCCGGTGGTCGCCCGACGGTGGTCGAGCTCCTTTCGGAGCCGGGCCAGCAGCGTGGCATTCATGCTTTCCCGCCTTCTTCGCCCAGCCGATCACCTATGGAAATTAGCATACTAATTCCTTATTTTGATATCTCAACGGATGGCGCGGGCGGCCCCGGAGACTGCGAGGGACAGGCCCGCGCGCCCACGTCCACGTGTGGCCGTGGGCGGCGAGCAATACGACGGCCTCGACCAGAACCCAACGGGCTACCGCAGCCGGATCATCATGGTTCCGCACGCCACCTCGCGCAGGGCAGGACCTCGATTCCCCGGCTGGGGAAGACGGTGTCCATGAAGAAGTCGTTCATCACCGGATCGCCGTCGGCGCAGCCGTCCCGCAGGACGGCCAGCCGGTAGCCGCGGTCCGCGGCGTCATAGCACGTGGCGGCAACCATCGCGCTGGTCGCCACCCCTGCGATCGCAAGCCTGTCGACACCTCTCGCCCGGAGCACGAGGTCAAGGTCCGTGCCAGCGAACGCGCTGGCACGGCGTTTCAGGATGACGACGTCCTCAGGCGTGACCGGCAGGTCGATCTGGGTTCCGAACGTCCCATCGTGGAAGGCGTCCCCGGCCTCGTAGAAGGAGGTGAGCAGGGCGCTGCCCGGGGGCACGTCGGCCCCGTTCGCCCGGAAGGCGAAGCGCACGAAGACCACGAGCGCACCGGCCGCGCGGGCGCGTGGGAGCAGTTCGGTGAGCGGCGGGACGACGCTCCGGGCGAACGGGTAGCCGCCCGTGATGCCCCGCTGGACGTCACCGATGATCACTGCGTTGGTCATGATCGTCCTCCGTAAAGCCTCTCCATCCGCCGCCCCGCGGTGAACAGGACGCAGATTCCTATGATCATGATGATCGCGATGGTCAGCAGCGCGTAGGTAAAGCTGCCGGTCGCGTCTTCGATGCTCCCGGTGAGGTACGGGCCGGCGAATCCGCTGAGATTGCTGACAGAGTTGATGAGGGCGATTCCCGAGGCCGCGGCCGCGCCGGTCAGGCCGATCGCCGGTATACGCCAGAACTGGGGCATCGCGGTCATGAGCCCAGCGACGCTCAGGCAGACCGCCGGGACGAACAGGGCGCCACTTTTGGCGAAGGTCGCCAGGAGCAGCCCCGTCGCGCCAAGGAACATCGGGATGGCCGTGGCCGTGACCGCCGTCATGCGGGCGGCGAAGCGAGCCCAGAGGAGCAGGGTGAGAATGGCCACCGCATACGGGATGGCGGACAGCAGCACGCTGTCGACGTTGCCGGCCCCGGTGCCGTGCCTGATGGACGAGATCATGGTGGGCAGGAAGAACGCCAGCGGGTAGAGGCCGAACGCCAGAGCGGACCACGCGATGGCCATCGCCCACACCCGGCCGCTGGTCAACGCCTCCCCCAGCCCGCTTGGCGCGCCGTGGGCGCGCTGCTCGGCGGCCTCGGCTGCGAGGGTCTCCTCGATGGCGGCTTTCTCCTGGTCATCGAGCCAGCGCGCATCCTGCGGGCGGGCCGGCAAAAAGGCGAGGATCAGGATGCTGACCCCGATCGTCAGGATGCCCTCGACGAGGAACAGCGACCGCCAGCCTGCGATGCCGAACACGTCCTGGCCCCAGGTGATCAGGGCGGCGGCCAGCGGAGCGCCGATGATCGAGGACACCGGGGTCATCAGGAAGAAGCCCGACAGCGCCCAGGAGCGCTGGCGGCGCGGGAACCAGAACGTCAGGTAGAGCAGGATCCCGGCGGCCAGGCCGGCTTCGGCGAACCCGAGCAGGAGCCGCGCGATGTAGAGCGTGGTCGCCGAGTTCACGGCCGCGGTCGCGGCCGTGATCGCACCCCACGTGATCATGATCCGCGCGATCCACCGGCGCGCGCCGAACCGTTTCAGCATCATGTTGCTCGGTACCTCGACCAGGACGTAGCCGATGAAGAACAGTCCGGCGGCCAGGCCGATCTGGCTGCTGTTGAGCCCCAGGTCGTGTGACATCGGTTTGGCGATGTAACCGACGTTGGCGCGGTCGATGTAACTGGCCACGTAGGCCACCCCGATCAGGGGGATGATCCGTATGCCAACCTTGCGCCAGGTGCGGGGCGCGACGGTGTCCGGGACGGTATCGGCGGTCGAAGTCATGCTGGGGGCTCCTACTCCGCGAGCAGGGACGAGGGGTCTGCGGTCCGTGATCGGGCCTGGTCGCGCGACCGGGCGGTCGCGCTGGCGTCGATCGCGTCGCCGGTGATGACGACGCCGTAGTCACGCTGGGCGCCCCGGCGGGTCACCTTGCCGTCGAGGACGTCTTCGAGGACGCGCTCGGGAGCGCGCTCGAAGGGGCTGCCGTGTCCGCCGCCGCCGGCGGTCACGTGCCGGTGGCGGGTGCCCGCGGTCATCGCCAGGTGGGGCTTGGACTCAAGGACGCGTTCGCCGGGCCCGCCGAGGTTCAACACGTTGAGCGAGGGCGTGCCCTGCTCTCCGCCGGCCAGCCCGTAGGGCAGGAACTTGCGCCGGTCCGACCTGATCTGCACGGTGACTTCCGGTGTCAGGATCGTCATGTCCCGGAATGTCGCGAGGCCGCCGCGCCAGCGGCCCGCTCCCCCCGAGTCCGGAAGGTAGCCGTAGCCGTCGATGCGGATGTGACCGGAGCGTTCCAGCTCCTCGACGGGGGTGTTGGTCAGGTTGGCGCCCAGCGAGCTGATCCCGTCCACGCCGTCGCGGTCCGGCCGGGCGCCCCACGCTCCGGACAGGGGGTCCCACAGCACGGTGGACTCGCCGTCGGCTCCGACAAGGCCGATCGCGATCCCGTCGGGGCCGCCGTCGCCGGCGGCCGGCACGCGGGAGGGGAACACCGGGGCGAGCGCCCCGAGCACCGCGTCGATGATCCGGAAGCCGACGAGGCCGCGGGCGCCGCGCGCGGCGGGCCGTTGCCCGTTGAGGATCGAGGCCTGCGGGATCACGAAGGTGAATGGCCGGTAGAAGCCGCTGTTGGCCGGGATGTCCGAGGCGAGCACGCCCTGGAGGGCGGCGTAGGCCGCCGAGCGGGTGAACGAGTCCGTCGCGTTGAGGGCGGACTCGACCTGCGGGGAGGAGCCGGTGAAGTCCAGCTCGATCCCGGACTCCGACAGCGTGGCCTTCACCCGGATCGGGATCGGCCCTGAGCCGAGGCCGTCGTCGTCGATGTGGTCGGTGAACTCGTAAGTGCCCGAGACCGCTTCGGCGAGCGCGGCGCGCAGCAGGGTCTCGGAGTAGTCGAGCAGCTCGTCGATGAGGCCTTCGAGCCCTTGGACGCCGTGCCGGGCTGCGAGGGCCCGCAGGCCCTCCGCCCCGGTGTGGCAGGCCGCCAGCTGGGATTCCAGGTCGCCGCGCAGCAGTTCGGGTTCGCGGACGTTGCGCAGGATCAACCGAAGGAACGTCTCGTTCATGACGCCGGCTTCGACCAGGCGCGACGGCGGGATCTGCACTCCCTCGGCGAAAATGCTCTTGGACTGCACGGCCATGGAACCGGCCGCCCAGCCTCCGACATCGGTGTGGTTGACGACCGTGACCGAATAGCCCAGGAGCACTTCTTCCTGGAACACCGGGGAGACCGCGAAGACGTCCGGCAAGTGCATCCCGCCCAGGGACGGGTCGTTGAGCAGGTAGATGTCTCCGGGGCGAACCTGGCCGCCGAACTCCTCGGAGATCGCCTCCATCGCGGCCGGGATGGAGCCCAGGTGCACGGGGAGGGTGTTGGCCTGGGCGATCACCCGGCCCTGGGCGTCGCAGAGGGCGGCGGAGAAGTCCATGCTGGACGCGACCAGCTGTGAGTGCGCCGTCCGCAGGATCGTGATCGCCATCTCGTCGGCGATCCCGGTGACGGCGTTGCGGAAGACCTCGAAGGTCACGGCGTCGCGGATCATGTGGTGCTCCAGGTGATGACGATGTTGCCGATCTGGTCGCGGTGGGCCCGCGCGCCGGGCGGAACAAGGGTGGTGGCGTCCATGTCCTCGATGATCATTGGGCCGTCCACTGGCTCGGCGGCGAGGCCGGACCGCGCCATGACGGGTGTGGACACGGTCTCGGCGAACCGGCATTCGCGGGTGGTGGGCTCGCCGCCCGCCGCGGCGGGCAGGCTCAGCACGTCCGCGATGGACACCGGGGTTGGCAGCCGGCCGCGTACCCGCAGGTTGACCAGCTCCACCAAGTCGTCGGTGCCGGCCCGGCCGTAGGTGCGCTCGTGCTCGGCGTGGAACCGGGCCCGCACCTCGGCGAGCAGGTCGTCGGTGACGTCGCCGTCCGGCACCTGGATGCGCAGTTCGAACCGCTGGCCCCGGTAGCGGACGTCCAGGAGCCGGTCCACGACGGCGCCCGTTCCCAGTTCCGCGCTCACCTTCGCGGTGAGCCGCTCAAACTCCTCGGCGAGCACGCTCACCTCGACGAACTCTGGCCGGTACGGGGTGAGTTCGTGGCGCTCGGTGTCGGCGACGAGCAGGCCGATGCTGCTGAACAGGCCCGGGTGGACGGGGATGATCACGGTGGAGATGCCCAGCTCTTGGGCCAGCGCGGCGGCGTAGAGGGGCCCGGCCCCGCCGAAGGCGACCAAGGTGGCCTCGCGCGGGTCGCGGCCGCGCTCACTGGTCACCGCTTTGACCGCGGTCGTCATGCTCGAAACCGCCACCTGGTACGCCCCACGGGCGCTGGCCGCCACGTCGCCGCCGAGCCGCTCGGCGACCACCGACAGTGCCTTGGCCGCCAGGTCGGGGTGGATCGTCACGCGGCCGCCGGCGAGGGCCGTGGGGTTGAGGTAGCCGAGCGTCACGTTGGCGTCGGTCAGAGTGGGCAGCTCACCGCCCTGCCCATAGCAGGCGGGGCCGGGGCGCGCGCCGGCGCTGGCGGGCCCGACGTGCAGCGCGCCCGCCGCGTCGACGGAGATGATGCTGCCGCCTCCGGAGCCGACCTCGGCGATGTCGATGGACGGTGCCCGCACCGGGTATCCGGCGCCGGAGCTGAGGCCGCGGGCGACATTCATGCCGCCGCCGACCTCGTAGTCGGCCGACACGAACGGCTCGCCGTGCTCGATCAAGGATGCCTTGGCCGTGGTGCCGCCCATGTCGAACGCGACGACCGTGGACAGGCCGATCGCCTGGGCGAGCTTTTGCACCGCGGTGACGCCCGCTGCGGGGCCGGACTCGATGATCTGCACCGGTCGCCGCGCGACGGAGGCGGCGTCGAGCAGCCCCCCGCTGGACTGCATCACCAGCAGCGGGGCGCTCACCTTCTCCGCGCGCAGCGCCTCTTCCAGGCGGGTGAGGTAGCCGTGCACGGCTGGGCCGACGTAGGCGTTCACCGTTGCGGTGCTGGTGCGCTCGTACTCGTGTGGCTGCGGGGAGACATCGACCGACGCCGTGACGTAGACGCCGGGAAGCTCGGCTCGAAGCAGTTCGGCGACCCGCCGCTCCTCGTCGGGGCGGATGTAGGAGTTGAGCAGGCACACCGCCACCGCCCGGATCTCGTCCGCGCGCAGCCGGGCCGCAAGTGCGCGGACCTCGTCCTCGTCGGCCGGTGGATCGAGGCGCCCATCGGTCATGATCCGCTGGTCGAGTTCGTAGCGGTGTCGGCGCCGGGCCAGGGGCTCGGGCTTGGACCAGGACAGGTCGTAGAGCACCGGCCGCCGCAGCCGCCCGATCTCCAGCACGTCGCGGAAACCGCGGGTGGTGATCACTGCTGTGCGGACGCCGTTCTTCTCCAGGATCGCGTTGGTGGCCACGGTCGTGCCGTGCAGCATCGCGACCACGGCCTCCGGCCGGGCCGCAGCGGAGGAGAGGACGGCGGTGGTCGCCGCCACCACGCCGGCACCGTAATCGGGCGGGGTGGAGGGGACCTTCATCGGGACGACCTCTCCAGCCGGGCCCAGCGCGATGACGTCGGTGAAGGTGCCGCCGATGTCCGCGCCGACCCGCCAGCCGGCCGTTCGAGGATCGTGACTGAGGGGCACTGCGATCTCCTTGCTTCGATGAGGCTGGGATCACAGTACGAGCGAGTTGAGATATCAGCAATCCCCTGCTGCCACTTTTTTCCCATCTCTCGTCGTCACTACGTTAGGTAGCGACCAGCCACTGAACGTGCACAGCAGCTCGGTCGGTGGTTCTACCGCCGCAGGAAGCGGCGCTGTCGGCCGTCGTGGCGATGACTGCACAAGGTGCGTTTCGATTCGGCAGGTGCGCGTGCTCAACAGGGCCTGGCGGGCGCGGAGTGCAGCGGCACCCCAGTCCCGGCACGGTTTCGGTTGACGATCTTTCAGCCGTCAGGCTTGAGATATCAGGACTAGACATTGAGATTTCAGTGCCTTAGCTTTGCGACGACAAGCTGGCCATCGACCAAGGGATGAGCGAGATGCGTTGGCGGCGGTGCTCACCGTGACCGTCGTCATCGGGTGCGCGTGGAACGGCGCTGGGATCGCAGACGACCCAGCGGATGGCCACGCGGATGCCGGTGATGGGCGTCATCACCGTCGGCACCTACATCTTCGTCGGCAACTCGGGCGTACTGTTCTTCGGCCACGTCGTGATCGTCGCCGTGGGGGCGTACGCCACGGCGCTGACGACTCTTCCCCGAGGGTTGAAACAGGCGCTGCCGCCGCGCTTCCCCGCAGGCTGGCAGAGCTCGAATTCGGCCTGCCCGAGGCGCTGCTCGTCTCCGGTCTGCTATCAATTCTGGTCGCGGTCGTCTTCGCGCTGCTGACCATGCGGCTGGACGGGATGGCAACCGGCGTCGCGAGCCTGGCGCTGCCCGTCAGCGTCAACGCGGCGATCAGCAACGGGGACGCGGTGACGCGCGGTTCGCCGGGAATCGCTGGGTCCCGGCCGACCTCACCTTCGGCACGGCGGTGGCCTATACGCCCGTTTCCTCGGGGCGCTTACCCCGGGTGACGTCTGCCTCCAGCTCACGCTGCTCACTCTGATCGTCGGGCGGCGTGGGCCCGGTCGAGCTCACCCCCTCAGTGCAGGCCCCGCCGCGCCCGCTGGTCGCCTGCTGCGGGCGAACAACCGGAGCGCACCATGCTGCGACCGCCGCATGGCAGTCCCCGAGTCACATCATGCAAGACGACTTCGAAGAGATGACGGCCCTTGTGGCGGGCCGGGCCGAAGGCGAGTGGACGGCTTGCCACTCGCGGCTGCCCCGCCGCTGTCGGTGCCGGGCCTGGTCGTTTGGGACCGGGATCGTGGCGGCGCGGGGGGCGCGGATCGCGCGGGAGGAGTCGGCTTCCTCGGCCGGCACCCGATCGGAGCGGGTCCGAGAACGGCCCACGCCGGGCGACGCCGATGGCGGCCATCACGGTCTCGAACTGCGGGACGTCGAACTGCGGGGCGTCCTCGCGCCGCCCGGCCGTCACCACAAGCGACAACGGCATCTGGCCTGCTCACGGGCCAGATGCACTGTGATCGACGACCCGCCGCGCGAGCTCTCCAGCGAGTGATCGACCGTCCCGCCGGGTGGCTCGGGCAGCAGTCACCGTTCCCGCGTGCTCCGACGGCGTGCTAGTGGGCCCGCATGATCCTAGAAGACGTTCAGCTCCGATTGATCCGCCGACCGCATCGGCCGGGTTTGCGGCGCAGACGGGATCCGCGCCCAGGCGTCGCAGCGCTGCCAGCGGCCAAACGGCCCGCAGACCGCCTGCCAGGGAGCCGTGCACGCGGGCAGGTCCCGCCACGGCGCACCCGTGCGTGCCGCCGGCAGATCTTGTCGGTGCCCTGCCCAGAATCATGCCGACCCGGTTCCGTGCCGCCGGTGACGTCCCAGTCACACCGACCCGGGCGCCGAGAGGCCTTCAGTCGGACTTCGTCGTGGACTCCCGAACGGCCTGTGCGAGGCCGCGCACCAACTCATTGAGGAGTCGCTCGTCAGACCCGAAAGTCAGCCGGACATGAGTGTCGGGGGCACGCATGTCCGCACCGCGGATCGAGGCGATTCCGTTCCGCAAGAGCACGGCATCGATTTCTGCGGGCGTGTCTCCGAGGCGGGAGCAGTCCACGAGCAGGAACGCGCCGGCAGCGGGACGTGCGGGTTCACTGAGGCCGCTCGCGGCGACACCGTCGCAGACGAGGTCGCGCTTGGCCTGGTATGTGGCCAGTACGCGGTCGAGCCACTCGCGAGGCCCGGTGAGGGCGGCCACCGCCGCCCGCTGTGGAATCACTCCGCACCACGCCGCCTCCCACTGGAAACGGCGCTCGAGCGCGTCGATGATGTGCGGCGGCGCCAGGACGTAGCCGACCCGCCAGCTCCCGAGCGCATAACCCTTGCTGAGGCTCGTGACAGTAACCATGTGCGGCCAGCGCTCCGCGAGCGCCTCCACCGGCTGGTACCGGTTGCCGTCGAACGGGAAGTGCTGCCACGAGTCATCGGAGATGACGAGCAGCCGGTGTCGCGCCGCGATGTCGACTACAGCCGTGAGGGTCGCCGCGTCGGGAAGATAACCCGTCGGATTGTTCGGATTGCACAAAAGCACCGCGCGACTGCGGGAAGTGACGGCAGCTTCCAACCCGGCGATGTCGATCGCCCAGCCGTCGCTCTCGCGGGACGGGACGTAGACGGGCGTCGCCTTGGCCTCGTGAATGGCGCCGTCGAAGAAGAAGGTCGGGGTCGGCACGATCACCTCGTCGCCTGGGGCAAGCACCGTACGCAGCACCAGGGACAATCCATGCATCGCTCCGTGTGTGACCAACAGGCGACGGTCGGGATCGACGCGTAGGCCGTGCGCACGCCCGAGTTCGGCGGCGATCGCCGCCCTTAGCTCGGGAAGGCCACGGGTGTCGCGCGGGTCAGGCAGGTCCATCGCCTCCGCCACGGCATGCCTGACGTGCTCTGGCATCGGAAGGACGGGGGCTCCTGCGAGCGGGAGTACCGGCACGCCGCCGCGTTCGCTCCACGCCGCGCGTTCGCGCATGCTCATCGCGCCCATGATCGGGAGGTCGGTCGCGGGAGGAAGGCTCCAGGGGCCTGAGGTGGCTTGCTGCATGCAGGCATACTACCCACTGAGATATCAGCTAGTCTATTCAAACATCTTAACCATTTGCTTCGTCGTCAAGTTGTCGTATCAATCAACCTACGGTGGTACGTTGAAGAGGTGGACGACATCCATACCGTCATCCCGGGGGCGGCTCACATCCCCGCACTACTGCTGACCGACGAGGAGAACGGCCTCGACCGAACCAGCAAGGCGTACCGGGCGATCAGGCGCCAGATCATCGACCTGACACTGCCGCCCGGTAGCAGCTTCACCGAGGCCTCGCTCGCGCAAAAATGGCAGGTCAGCAAGACGCCTGTGCGTGAAGCCCTGGCGCGGCTGAGGCGCGACGGGCTTGTGGAGTCGCTTCCACGCGCAGGCTATGTCGTCAGCCCGGTCACACTCCAGGACACCGGCGACCTCTGCGGCCTTCGGGCTCTGCTGTCCGGCGAGGCCGCCGCCGCCGCGGCCCGCCAGGGCGTCGCTCCCCGGGCGCTCGAACGGCTTGAAGCGCTGTCCAAGGCGCCCTTCGCGCTGGCGGCGGGAAAAATAGAACTTGAAGACTCGCTGCGGGCGGGAATCGAGTTCGAGGCGATCATCGCCAACTTCAGTGGCAACAACCGCTTCGGCAAGGCGATCATCGACGTGCTCGACGAACTTGAGCGGGTATTGCGGATGGCCGCGTTGATCGAGCCCGAGATAGCGAGCCCGCCCGGGGAACTAGAGACCATCTACGAGCGGCTGCGCGCGCGAGATGCGGACGGCACTCGTGAAGCCATGCGCGAACGGTGCGAGCGCGTGCGTCACGACGTACTTCAAGTACTAGCCAAAAGCGTCTCCATTAGCAGGGCGCACATCGAGATGCCGACACTCGTCCTCCCACCGTCCTAGTGTTCTGCGCCTGAGATCCGTTGTAGATATCGGGCGAGGGAGTCGAGGATCTCTTCGCTGGTCTTCGTCCACACGAATGGTTCGGGGTTGGTGTTCCATTGCTGGATCCAGGCGCGGACGTCGGCTTCGAGGGCTTGCACGCTTTTGTGGACGCCGCGTTGGGTGAGCTGGGTGGCGAGGTAGGCGAACCAGCGTTCGACCTGGTTGAGCCAGGACGACCCGGTCGGGGTGAAGTGAACGTGGAAGCGGGGGTGGCGGGCCGGCCAGTCGTGGATGAGGGGTGTCTTGTGGGTGGCCAGGTTGTCGCAGACCAGGTGCACCTGCAGTTCGGCCGGGACGGCCTTGTCGATCGCGACCAGGAACTTTTGAACTCGGTCGCGCGGTGCCGGCGGTGCAGCTCGGCGATGACGGTGCCGTCGGCGATGTTGAACGCGGCGAACAGGCTGGTGGTTCCGTGCCGGGCGTAGTCGTGGGTGCGCCGCTCGGGCATGCCCGGCATCATCGGCAGCACCGGCTGTGACCTGTCGATGGCCTGCATCTGCGACTTCTCGTCCACGCACAGCACCACGGCCCGTTCGGGCGGGTGGTGGTAGAGCCGGTGCGCTCGGCCATCGACGCCCTCGACCAGTGCGTGGCGTCTGGTGGTGTCCGCTCCAAAGTCAGCGTGACCACTTCCTGGACCTTGTCCAGCAGGATCGAGGGCGGACGACCGGGACGGGGCTCATCGGCCAGCCCGGCCGGCCCGTGCTCGATGAACCGGCGGCGCCACTTGGCCACCGTCGGCGGCGAGACGTCCAACTCGGCAGCCACATGCGTGTGAAATGCCCCCGGCCGGGCGCACGCCAGCACGATCCGGCACCGCAACGCATACGCCTGCGTCGAGGTCGCCGCCCACGCTCCAACTCCGCCCGCTCGGCCGCGGTCACCGAAAACGGCGCCTTCGGCCGTCCTGTCCTCGCCATCGGCCCCGCATAGATTTACACAACGGATTTCAGGCGCAGAACACTAGAGGCGACCAGGGTCCAACCTGGGAGGGCGAGATCCGCTCGACCGTCCTGGTGGGTGCCCATGGCCAATGAGCGGAAATCACCAACCATGCCGCCGCCCCCTCTCCCCCTTGCCGCATCGTCGATATTGCGCGATCACCCCTCGCACACGATGCCGCACCGCTGAGCAGCTTCACCAGTGCACGTTTTGCTCACGTCCTGAACCGGGTCGGACGGGTTTCATTGTGGCCCGTCAGCAAAGAGCCTCGCTGGAGGAACCATGCATGAGCTGCTCTGCCCCTACACCCCCAACGCCCGAACGGTGGGCCACCGACCTCATGACGACACAGTCAGCGGCCTCGTCGAAGGTCCACTCCAAAACACGGAAGCCGAGCCAGTGGACAAGGCTCAGCGGGACAGCCGCAAGGCCGCACCGCTGACCTTCACCTCCCTGAGCTCGAGAAGCGCGGTCTCCACCGCTCTGGACCCAGGCGAGCTTCACTGTTCTGCCTTCACCGAGGCACTCGCCAACAAGGTTGGCGTGTCCTGGATCCGCACAACCGCGCCTCATCTCCAGGGTCTGTCCGCCACGGCCACCGCCAGCACGCTCTGCACCAGCCGGGCACCCAGGCCGATATAGACGGCCGCAGCCACCGGAGCTTGCGGAAGAGCGCCTACACCGCGGGCTTGGGAGCTGGTCCCCGAAGGCAGGGAGGGGCAAGGAGCACAGCCGTCGGCACAGGCCGCACACTCGTCGAGACTCGTCGCTACCTGCACATGCTTCGTTACTTTCTGTGCAATATTTTTGTTCAAGGTCGTCCAAGTCTTCTGAAGGGTGCTTGCGTCCCTGATGTGGAGCTGCGGGGTATCGCCGCATGGTCGAGCGTCCCTATGCAGCTCGACGGCGAAGCGAGGTGTGACCTTGCAAGGTGAGCAGGATCCGCGGCAGCGCATGGCCGGTCCAGAGCGCGGGTTGAGGCCCGGCGTCCGGCTGTACACGCCTGGCGAGGCGGCGGTGATGCTGCAGGTGCGCGAGTCGTGGCTGCGCAAGAAGGCGAGTGCGCGGGCCATCCCGTGCACCTTCATCGGCAAGCATCTGCGGTTCAGCGACCAGGACGTCGCCGCGATCATCGCGGCCGGCTCGAAAGCAGCCGGTCGTCAGCAGGCGGCGGGGCCGTCAGTAGGCCCCGCCGAACTTCTGGGAACCAGACGAAGGAGGAATCCATGGCGAACGCGGAGAAGCGCGGCAAGGCCTGGCGGGTGCGGTACCAGCGGCCCGATGGGACACGAGCCTCCGAGGGCGGGTTCGAGACCAAACAGGCCGCGCTGAACTGGGGTAACGACCAGGAAGCACAGATAAGACGAGATAGGTGGCACGACCCCCGGCAGGGGGCGGCGCTACTGGCCGACTGGATAGAGCTCTGGTGGGCGGGTCAGGACATCGAGCCGACCACCGAACTCAAGGACCGGTATCTGATCGACCACCACATCCTCCCGGCGTTCGGCGACCGGCCGGTGAACACCTTCACCAGCCCGGAGGAGATCGTGGCCTGGGAGAAGCGAACCCGCGGGCGAGGGTTTCTCGCATCGGACGGCCTCTGATGCCCGGTCCATGCTGGGCACGATCCTGGGCGACGCCAAGGACTGGGGACTGCTGGCGGTCAATGTCGCCGAGAAGCGCAAGGGGCGCGGGCGCAAGCGCGCTCGGCGGGCACACGGCGCTCGCGGCCCGGAGAAGGCGTGGGCGGCACCGCTGCAGGTCCTGCTCCTCGCCGAGCGGTGCGGGCTGCTGGCGGGACGAGAGGACGACTTCGTCCTGATCGTGCTCGCCGCTTACAGCGGGATGCGGTGGGGGGAGGCGATGGGGCTGCAGCGACCGCTCTGCCGGCTCGACCACGTCCAGATCGACTGGCAGTTGCGGGAATACTCCGGGCGCCTGGAGATGGCGCCGCCCAAGGACGCCGCACGGACCACCGCGCCTTCTGCTACGCAGAGTGAGCAACCTGGACGGCGATCTCGTGAACACGTTTGAGGCGGGGCAAGCTCGTGCCCCAAATCTGCCCCAGTGAACCAGAAAGGCCCTGCCGCGAGTGAGCGGGAGGGCCTGTGTCGTAAGGGGTGGGCGATACTGGGTTCGAACCAGTGACCTCTTCGGTGTGAACACGATCAGGTACCCCAGCAGTACCAGCCGGTCAGGCATCCGGCCAGGCCAGAGCCTCATTTTCCGTCCCGTTGGGACCCTTCCAAGGAAGATCAAGTCAGTTCTGATCTCCCACAACTGACAACTCTGATCCTAACAAGATCGATTACCGTCGGTTACCGTTGCCGGTCGCGCACTCACAAACGGCCGCATCCAAGATGCGAAGGGCGTCACGTGCGGCCGCAACGGAGTCAATGAGCGCTCGCTCCAGCACCATGTCCCGCGTGACAGCAACGTATTGCCCATGGTGGAAGCACTCGCTCCCAGGCAGCGAATCGGTCTCTCATTGGCTCGATCTGCGCGCTGGGCGCGCCGTAGGCGGTTGGAGTCCCCGGCCACACGGAGCCTTTTCAGTGTGATGTGGTCTCGCGGAGTCGCAGGGTGTGGATGGCCTTGGCGATGCGGCCGGCGCGGTGGGGGCAGCAGCGCAACTACCGCAGGATTCTCCATGATTTGAGCTGCGCGTTCGCGCGTTCGCCGGGTCCGCGGAGCTTGGCGTGGGAGCGGTTTGCGTCCTTTTGCGGCTCGGGCTTGTCGCGTCCCTTGTAGGGCGTGAGGATATGCGCCCGGCGCCCTGGTAGGCCTTGTCGGCCAGCACGAGTAGCCGGGTGGTGGCCAGTGTCCGGATTATGCCCCAGATCCGGGCCGCGCGGTCAGGTCGTGAACCGAGCCGCATAGCGGTCCCGACACTCACAGCAGGGTCCCGTCCGGGGCAGCGATGACCTGGGATTCATGCCGTGGCGGCCATGCTTTCCCGAATAGCAGGGCCGGTCGGCGGCGACCCGATCGATCGGGATCAAGGTGCCGTCCAGCACCAGGTAGGGCAGCCCGCTTTGACCGCTTTGGCCAGGGCGGAGCCGAGTCTGGGCGATCGGGGCGGCGAGCAGGTCGACGGTCTCGTTGACATAGCGCCCTACCGTTGTGAATGAGCCCGATGGGTTCCTTTGGGACTGGATGACCGGGTGGTGCGGTGAGGCAGGGAGGCTTACGTATCGCTGTCTTCGATGGCTCGCTTGGCTGTGCCCCCTGCCTCGCCCCGCTTCTTCCTGACCGCTGGATTAGGCACTGCGATTGATCGCTATGTAGGGCGGAGCTGGTGGGGAGAGGCAGCACTTCCATCGGATCGACGAGAGGAACGTGCTGGTGGGCGTGGTCGTGGGGATCGACGTTGCCAAGGAGATCCACTGGGCTGAGATCAAGATCGCTGAGGATGGGAAGGTGGTGTCCAGCCACCGGGTGGACACCACTCCGCAGGACCTCAGCGCCCTGATCAGCGAGATCAAGGACGTTGAGGTCGAGCACGGGCCGACGCTGGTGGGTATCGACATCCTGGGCGGGATCGCCTCGTTGCTGCAGACGATGATGCTGGAAGCCGGACTGGTGGTGGTCCACGTGCCAGGGCCGGCGGTCAACCGCGCTCGCCGTGGAACCCGCGGCGGTGAGCACAAGAGCGACCCGAAAGACGCCAAGGTCATCGCCGACCAGGTGCGGATGCGGGACGACCTGCGCCAGGTCACCGCCACGCGGGAGGAGGACGTCAAGCTGCGGCTGCTGACCGCGCGGCGCGCTGAGCTGGTGGAGGACGCCAGCAGGCGAGCCAACCGGCTGCGGGCACTGCTCAACGCCATCCACCCGGGCCTCGAACGGCACGTCGAGGTGACCGGGAAGACCTGGCTGCACCTGCTCACCCGCTACGTCACACCGGCCGAAATCCGAGCAGCCGGGCGAACACGCGTCCTGGCTCACCTGCGCAAACTCCGGTGGGTCAAGGACACGGTCCTGATCAAGGCCACCGAGACGGCCGTGGGCTCCGCGCAGCGACAGCGCGTCAGCATGCCCGGTGAGAAGGTCACGGCCGAGCTGGTCAAAGAGACCGCGGCAGAGGCCCTGGCCGCCCGCGACCGCCTGGCCGCGCTCGACAAGCGCATCCAGGAAACCCTCGACCGCCATCCCGACGCGGCGCTGGTCGCGAGCCTGCCCGGCATGGGCCCGATCATGACCGCGGAGTTCCTCGCCGTGACCGGCGGCATCAGCCGCTTCGCCACCGGCGATCAGCTCGCCGCCGCCGCAGGCCTGGCGCCCGTCCTCAAACAATCCGGCAAGAGCCGCCACCTGCAACGCGCCCGCTCCGGCGACCGCGCCCTCAAACGGGTCTTCTACCAGTCGGCGTTCTGCGCCATCGGACACGACCCCGCCAGCACCGACTACACGCCCGCAGCGGCTTGACAAAGTCATTAGGCAGCCAGGCCGTGCTCGTCGATATCTCGAACCCGGCCCCGAGTTCGGTGAAGGTGTCGCCTTTGCGCAGGTGGACCAGCACCAGCAGGGCCTGTTGCCCGGGGTTGAGCAGCCGCCAGGCCGACCCGATCGCCTTGCGGTGCCGGCGGATCACGCCGGCCAGGTAGTTCAGCGTTGGACGCGACAAATCGACGGCAGCGCGGTAGAACAGCATGCAGAGCCCCTGGTTCGAACGCGGCGATTGTGGTGATCAACCCGTCTACCAGGGGTTTCTTCGCATCGCCCGCCGAACGTCCCCATCGCGATCATGCTGTGATCAGCGTCCGCCCAGCCGGATGAAAAAGGGTCACTGGACCAGGGCTAGCACTTGATCGGCACGGGGAGAGGGCACCCGAGGCGCCGCCGCGCTCACGTACACCTTGACGTGCGGACCCGGGTAGGGATCAAATTTGCAGAGCCTGCAAGCGCTCGGGCTGATCGGCGGGATCGACACGAGGGTGGCTCAGAAGTTGTTACCAACCTAGACGAGGTGATCACGATCGCGCGTATGGCTATCTGGGAGCCGATGCCTGATGATGATCGCGACCGGGAGTTCGGTGCCGCGGCGGAGGTCCGAACGGTGCAGCCGCCTACCATCCGCCCGACCCTGCGGCCGGCAATGGTTCGTCGATCGCATTCCTCGATGACCAGACCGCAGCGGATGCTGCAGGGGAGTCGAACGTCCAGCGCGCAACGGAGACCGGCTGGCACGACGTTCCCCTCCCCAGCACCGTCAGCCAAACGATGCACGAGGTCATTCGACACAAAAAGGGTTGGCCGAGCTCTGCGCTTTTGCCTGAGCGCAGCTCGGCCGGTCAAGGAGTACGCCGACACCCTGGCGTTTGCCCAGGCGCTAGCGATTCTCCTCGACACCGTGGAGGAGGCCATTGGCGCGGGCGCGCGTGAAGTCGCTGCCGCGGAGGCCAATCAGCTGCCGGAGGGGGTCTTCTGGAAGAACCCTCATTGCGTCTTTCCTCTAGGCGCGGCAGCATGAGCGATGCAACTGAAAATTTCAGCTCCTTCATCACCGTCAACGGAGCGAAATTGTTTCTTGATTCGACAGACGGGCGCGCCGCCGCTCTGCTGCGGCGCAGAGATCTCCTACATCCCACCGCGACGGCATTGTGGCAGCTCGCGATCAACTCCGCATCCTGGGACTGGGTCATCGACGTCGGCGCGAACTATGGAGAGATGCTGGTGGGTACTGACCTTCCAAGCGGCAGCACGGTTGTGGCAGTGGAGCCCAACCAGCGCGTGCTCCCGTATCTCGCCCGTTCGCTGCAGGACGCCATTCCCACGGCAACGATCTTGCCCTGTGCGGTGAGCGATGTATGTGGAACCGCGACGATGCATGAGGATCTCACCTGGTCGGGCAATTCGACCCTGGAAGGTGAGTGGGTGGCCGAGCGGGCCGACCATACCTGGCGGCGGATCGACGTCCCAGCGCTTACCCTGCCCAAGCTGCTGACCGAGATCGGCGTGCGACGCGATGACGCTGTGTTGATCAAGCTGGATATCGAAGGGCATGAGGGCACCGTTATGAGGACGGCTCTTGGCTCGCTGCGTGACCTATCTCGCTGCGCTGTAATGGTGGAACTAGTTCGGCTTTGCGAGGCAGATCTGTCCTGGTTGCTCACCGAGTTCTGTGTCACCGTGCTGGATGTGCATCGTTCCGTGTTGGTGAGCGCGGATGGAATGTCGGTCGCAGAGTTGTCCTCGCTGATCGAAGAAGGTGATGTGCACCAGCGCGACGTGCTCGCCGTGCCCCGCCGGGACCGCACGTCCAGATGCTAGCGCAGCGAGGGAAGCTGGAGCCGTGAGCGTAGTTGCGCGTTGCTGCGAGCTGGTTCCCAGCACCCTCGCCGTTGTAGTTCCGGCAAGACGAGTTCGACGAAATCAGCAAGCCCCCCGGGAAGAGCCGGCGGCATAAGGTTAAATCCATCGCACGCGCCGGATTCGAACCATCGCTGCATCTCGTCGGCCACTTCCCCAGCAGTCCCGACTAGGACGCGATGGGTGCGCGCACTCGCCACCCGTTCCAAGAGGCGCCGCAGAGTCTGCCGCTCCTCGCTGATCATTGCGATGATTTCGTCTCGACGGCGCTCTGTCCAGCATCCGTCCCGCCAGCACCGGCTTGGTCGCGAACCGGGCCTGCCCGGGAATGCCCGCGCGGGCGCAGCGTTCCCGGTCGGCCAGCCATGACTTCGGCAGATACAGTTCCGCATCGATCAACGCCCGCCCGCGCGTGGACGCATAGGCCACAAAGACGCCCAGCTGGCAGTTCTCCACCCGCCCGGCAGTGCCGGAGTACTGCCGCTGCACCCCGGCCGATCCGGTGCCCTTCTTGATGAACCCGGTCTCGTCCACGATCAGCACCCCCGAGTCGTCCCCGAGGTGCTCAAAGACGTACTCGCGCAGGTCATCCCGTATAGAGCAATGCTTGAGACCTGTGGATTTGCTGGCAAGGGGGTGTACCTTCCCGATGATCACGACTCGTCTCGAACATGACCGACGCGCCAACGTCGGTCGGGAAGGCACACCCGATGCTCACCGTAGTTCCTGGCCCGTCCGACCGCGAGCCGGCCGAGGGTGCTGGCGGATCGTCGTCGTTGATCGATGAGATCGTGCGGGAGGGTGCCCGCCGGATGCTCGCCGAAGCGCTGCAGGCCGAGGTCGACGCCTATATCGCCCGGTTCGTCGACGAGCGCGACGAGCGCGGCCGCCGCCTGGTCGTGCGGAACGGCTCCCACCAGCCGCGCGAGGTGCTGACCAGCGCCGGGGCGATCGAGGTGACGGCGCCGCGGGTCAACGACAAGCGCGTCGATCCTGAGACCGGGGAGCGGCGGCGGTTCTCCTCGGCGATCCTGCCGCCGTGGTGCCGTAAGACCCCGAAGGTCAGCGAGGTGCTGCCGGTGCTCTATCTGCACGGCTTGTCGACGGGCGACTTCGTGCCCGCGCTCGGCCAGTTCCTCGGCTCGAGCGCTGGGCTGTCGGGACCGGTCATCACCAAGCTGACCGAGCAGTGGAAGCACGAGCAGCAGGCCTTTGCCGCCCGTGACCTGCGGGAGGTGGACTTCGTCTACCTGTGGGCCGATGGCATCCACGTCAACATCCGGCTGGAGGAGCACAAGCTCTGCCTGCTCGTCATGATCGGGGTTCGCGCGGACGGCCGCAAAGAGCTCATCGCGCTGGCCGACGGTTACCGTGAGTCGACCGAGTCGTGGGCCGACCTGCTGCGCGACTGTAAACGGCGTGGGATGCGCGCCCCCGTGCTCGCCGTCGGTGACGGGGCGCTCGGCTTCTGGGGGGCGCTGGCGGAGGTGTTTCCGCAGGCCAAAGCCCAAAGGTGCTGGTTTCACAAGATCGCTAACGTGCTCGGAACGTTGCCGAAGTCGGCGCATCCCGGCGCGAAGAAGCATCTGACCGAGATCTGGAACGCCGAGGACAAGGCCCACGCCCTTCACGCGGTCACCGAGTTGGAGGCCGCCTACGGCGTCAAGTATCCCAAGGCCGTAGCGAAGATCCGAGACGACCTGGACGAGTTGCTCGCGTTCTACGACTATCCCGCTGAGCACTGGCAGCACCTGCGGACCACCAACCCCATCGAGTCGACGTTCGCGACCGTCCGGCACCGCACCAAGGTCACCAAGGGCCCCGGCTCCCGGGCGGCCGGGCTGGCGATGGCGTTCAAGCTCATCGAGTCGGCCCAGGCCCGCTGGCGGGCGGTGAACGCACCCCACCTCGTCGCGCTCGTCCGCGCCGGAGCCACCTTCATCAACGGCAAGATCGTCGAACGCCCGGAAGGCAGGGCGGCATGACCGGCCCGGATTTCGACGAAGAGCCAGCCGAGCACCGTCGGTTCGCTCGTTACCTGCACGACCTGGAGGCCGTCGACGAGTCAGACGAAGCCGACCTCGTGGCCGTCGTGCTGGGTGACCAAGACACGACGATGGCCGAAAGCGCGGTCGGTCGTCATATGGACCGGCGGGCCGCACAACTGCTCGCCACAGCGGCATTCACCCTCTGGACCGACACGATGGCCGACGTCATCGCCGACCACGACTTCCTCACGCGACGGCTCCACGAATGGCGCCTGCTCAGAACAATCGTCATGGGCGACCCCTGGCACGGCCACGACCACGCAGATCGTCTCCTCGCCCGAGGCACTCAGACTGCTCCGCGACCACGGACGAACCCGCCGAATCCGAAACGCCGCGAGCCACCGGCTAGATCAGCTGGAGCAGCGAACCTGAACTGATCCACAGGTCTTGACTATTGCTCCGGGCGCCGCCCTGCACGGCACTCCCCAGCTTTCCGCCGGGGCCCCGCGTCGTGTTGCCGAAGAGTCTTGGTGCCGCACCCGCACAGATCGGTCAGCCTCCTCGCTCGAGGGCAAGAGCGGGCGCTCTCCTCAGATCGGCAAGATTCGCAAGTCTGCGTAGAGGGCCTCGGCGTCGATCTAGGACGATCCGATGGCTTCCCCCGCAAACTCGCTGCCCAGCGGTGGTTGGCGGCACAGCCGTTCGCCCCGAACTTGGTTTTCCATCTGCGCGTCGCTGAGGACGTCGTCATCCGACGGCTCGCGAACCGGGCGCGAGGCAACGAAGACGTCGGCTCGGGGCTGAGGACGCGTCTGGACGACTTTGCACGCTTCACTGCCGAAGTCCTGCGTGCTTATGAGACCGCTGGGGTCGTACGTGACGTTGATGGCGTCGGCAACATAGGCGTGGTGACCCAACGGCTGCTCGGTGCGCTCAACGGCAGTGGCTCCTGCCGATGCCTTTAAGGGTTCAAGGAGTCGTCACAACACCGCCATTGAGCAGCGAGTTCAGATGAACGTTGAAGACTTCCGCCAGTGTCTTCCACCCGAGGGTCTTTCGGGGCGGTGTTGAGCGCGAATACCATGGCCAGCCAACTCCTCGGTATTCCATCGCGTCAGGTCGGTGCCCTTGAGAAAGCAGCTTGTGGCGGCTGTGGAAGGCGACCAGGGCGCGGGGGCTCCAGTCGCCGGCGAAGAGTTCGCGCAGCCGCGCGTGGGCGAAGACCCGCTCGACGAAGTGCTCGCGGAGGACGGGGTCGCGGAGCCGGCCGTCCTCCTCGGCGGGCAGGTGCGGGAGCGCGTCGGTGACGAGGGCGGCGAACACGCCGCGGCCCCGGCGGTCGACCGGCTGCCCGTCGGTGCGTTCGCCCGGCCGCCCGGACGCGTAGCGCGGCAGGCTCAGCAGCCCGCAGCTCGGCGATCGTGACTTGAACACGTACCCGTCGACGCCGGCGAGGTCGGGAAGCCGGTCGTCCGCGAGGCCGGTCATGGCGTCGGTGTGGTCGCAGGTCCGGTCCTTGGTGACGATCCGCCCGTCGCTGAGCAGGCGCAGGGTGGGGCGGGGCGCGCCGAGGCCGATCTCGATCTCCGGGCAGACGGGCACCCAGTCGACGTGGGCGGCGAGGGCCCCGGTGAGGAACCGGTCGCGGCTGTGGCCGCCGTTGTAGCGGACCGGTGCGCCCAGCAGGCAACTCGACACCGCCAGCCGGGGCCGCGGACGGTCCCCCGGCGCCAGGCCGGGCGGCGGCTTGGGAGAGGTCACAGGAGAGCCCTCAACCGGCGCAGCCCGCGGGTGGTGCGCGCTTTGACGGTGCCGAGCGGGATCGCCAGCCGGTCGGCGATCTCCCGCTGGGTCAGGTGTCCGAAGTGGGCGAGCACGATCGCCTGCCGCTGCGGGGCCGGCAGTCCGGCGAGCGCGTCGCGGACGTCGCATGCGGCGTCCACGGCGGAGGTGGCGTCGGGCACGCCGACGGTGTCCTCCAGCGGCACCGAGCGGCGGGAGTGCCGCGCCTCGGCCCGTAACTGGTCGATGGCCCGTTTCCGGGCGATGGCCAGGACCCACGGCTCCAGGCCGCGTGCCGGGTCGAAGCGCCCGCGTGATCGCCAGACCTCCAGGAAGACCAACTGGACGACGTCGTCCACGACATGGTCGGGTACCAGCCTTCCCGCGTGGCGACGGACCAGCGGGCCGAGCGCGGCATAGCACTCGCTCAGCGCCGCCTCGTCGCCTTGGGCGAGCCGCTGCTCCAGTGACATGCGGTCTCGGTGCCCACGGAAATCGCTGCAAACCTTGTTCATAGTTAAGGCGGGGTGAAGCCCTGACAGGGCAGCGCAAAGCGAGCGGGTCTTGCACCGGGTGCCGGCTCGGGATGCTCAGAGCGGGGACGTCAGTTGGGTGACGGCTTCGGAGAGGGTCATCACCGGAGTGGCGTGCGCCGGCTGCCGGTCGCGCGCCCAGCCGGGGCCGCCGACCAGCAGGCGGTATGGCGGACGTGCGGCCGGCAGCGCCGTCGGCCATGCGGGATCGCCGGTGTCGGCGGTCTGCGACCAGACGAAGACGGTGTTCGGCCCGGTCCTGCGAATCGCGGCGGCCAGCGCCGGCGGCGGCACGCGGGCTCCCAGGACCAGCGCGTCCACGCCGGCCTCGGCCAATGCCGCGGTCAGCGCGTGCACCGGCAGGCTGTGCTGCTCCTCCGGCGCGCAGGCGAGCAGCACCGGACGGACGTTGACCGGCCCGGTCCGGCGGCGCCGTCTCCGCCAGGCACTTGAGCAGGGCCGTGGACAGCAGGTGCTCGACCTCCACGCAGTCTCCGGATGCCGCGTGCTTGCGTCCGATGCCGGCCAGTACGGGCACGATGAGACCGTCCCACGCCCGCACGACACCGTCCCGGCGCAGTGCGTTCCGCACGGTGTCGGTCATCGCGGGCCGGTCCAGCGCCATCGCCGCGCGGGCCAGGCCCCGCACCGCCGCGGCCTGCTGCTCGTCCCGTCCGGGTGCGGTCACGGGTACGCGGTTGCCACCGGCGCCGTGCGCACGGGGTGGCGGAGGCGTGCCCGGAGGTGCGCCCAGCGCGACCCGGGCGGCCTCGCCCGGCGGTGCACGGGCGAGGATCCGCCGCTGCATGATCTCCAGCCGCGCCAGGTCGGCGGATGTGTAGCGGCGGTGTCCTCCCGGGCTGCGCCCGCTCGGGCCAATGCCGTACCGGCGGTCCCAGGTGCGCAGAGTGGACGGTGCCACTCCGAGGCGCTGAGCAACCGCGCCCACGCCCACCCCGGCCTCCCGCTCCGCCGGCCGCCCATGTGTCCGCTCCCCTTCATCCCGCCCGAGCGTACGATCTGCCAGGTCCCGCCGGAACTCCAGGCGCCGGTTTCACTTCGCACGCCTCCAGGGCGTGCAGGTGCCGCCGCCACGGGAAGGGGCAGGCCATGGAACCGACGAGAAAACCGGAGCGGGGACCTACGGCCGGCGGGTGGCCGACCTACGCGGCAACGGCCGCAGCCGTGACGGTGACAGCGACCATCGGGTCCAAGGCGGTCAAGGCCAACAGCGTCTGGTACCAGTCGCTGTCCAAGCCGCCGTGGCAGCCGCCGCCCTGGACGTTCGGACTGGTGTGGACGCCTCTGTACGCCTCGATCGCATGGGCGGGCGGACGTGCCCTGCTGCGGGCGCGGGGACGCCGACGGCGGGCACTGGCCACCAGCCTGGGAGTCAATCTCATGCTGAATGCCGCCTGGAACCAGTTGTTCTTCGCCCTGCGCAGCACGAAGGCCGGGCTGGTGGGGACGGCCCTGCTCGACATCAGCAACGCCGACCTGATCCGCCGCACGACCGCCATCGACACCGCGTCAGCCAGCGCCCTTGTCCCGTACGCGGCCTGGTGCACGTTCGCGACAGCGCTGAACGCCGATATCGCCTA
This sequence comes from Actinomadura sp. NAK00032, assembly GCF_013364275.1. NCBI lineage: Bacteria > Bacillati > Actinomycetota > Actinomycetes > Streptosporangiales > Thermomonosporaceae > Actinomadura > Actinomadura sp. NAK00032. Next base: position 5,477,499 of record NZ_CP054932.1, read on the forward strand.
TCGAAACAGTTAGACCCGGCAGCGAAGCACCGGGGCCCGGGCGTGCGCCTTAGTGCTGGACGGGTTGGGTGCCGAGTAGGTCGTCGTACTCGGCGGGCAACTGCGTCACCAGGTGCTCGAACAGCCCCGGGTTCACCGACGCCTTCACGGCCGCGATCACCGCGCGGGCATGCTGCCGTGCCTGCCGTTGTTCGGTCCCCTCCTTCTGCGCCACCCGCCGATAGAACTCCTCCAGCCCGAACGCTTCCCCGCCGCCCTCGGCGGGCAGTGCCTCGGCGAGCCTGGGTGGCACCTGGGAGGCCAGGTCATGGCTCTGCTCCCCGGCGAGCCGCTGCCCCAGGACCGTCAGCGTCGCCTTGATGGCTCGTTCGGCGTGCTCGGGCGTATCGATGCGACCGCCTTCCCGCACCGCCGAAACCAGCTCGTGTTCCTTCATGCCGCCCCCCGGTGACGGTTCCCCCTGTACCGGCGCGCAGCCAGCACGATCGCAGGTGAAGGACGTCCTACCCCGGCTGGACGCTCCCATCCTGGTATGTCGCCGGAGAAGCGCCATCAGGCGGTTCGGGATCACCCGGGCGTACTGATTCACTCGCCAGTCGCCGCGCGGACGCGTTGGACGGCAACCGGCCGCGGGTGCGGTTCCGAAGTCACGATGATGAGTACCTCGATCATGCTGTTCACCCGCGATCTACGGGTGCACGACAATCCCGCTCTGGCCGCCGCGTGCGAGGCCGAACACCTCGTTCCGGCGTTCGTCTTCGATGACGCGATCCTGACCGGGGCATTCGCCGCGCCCAACCGCGTCCGGTTCCTACTGGACAGCCTTGCCGATCTCCGGGAGTCCCTTCGCGTGCTGGGCGGCGAACTGGTGGTGCGGCGAGGTAATCCGGTCGGCGAGGTGGCCCGCCTGGCCAAGGACACCGGTGCCGGCTCGCTCTTCCTTGCCGACGAACGATCGGCCTACAGGACGCGGCGCCTCGCCGGTCTCCGTGAGCTGGGTCTAGAGGTGTCGGCACTGCCCGGCATCACGGTCGTCCCGCCCGGAGACCTGACCCCGGCGACCGGCGACCACTACCGGGTGTTCACCCCGTATTGGCGCGTCTGGGAGGCGACCCGCTGGCGTCCCATCGCACGAACACCCACACGGATCCGCCTGCCCGCCGGCGTCAGCCCCGGCGCGCTCCCCACGGACCTGACGCCGGGGGCGTCGTCACCTGGGCGGGCGCCCGGCCGGTAGGTGTCAAGTCAAACGGGACAGGGGCCAGTGATCGTTAGGCGGCCTGTTTCTCCTGGTCAGAGCTGCTCGGGTCGGTGGGGTCTTCGTCGGGTCGGTTGATCTGCGCGACTGTGGGGATCTTGGGCAGCGTGGGCGGCTGGGTGAACCGTCGCGGGTTGGCCGCGCGGAACGCTGCGATCGTGGCGGCTCGGTTGTGCTGGATCGCCTGTGCGGTGCCGATATGCATGGTGAACGGCGTGTGGAGCCCGATCCCGGCGTGGTAATGCCGGTGATTGTAGTAGTCGAAGAAATGGTGGCAGAACGTCTCGGCCTCGTCGAGCGAGGTGAACCTGGCAGGGAACACCGGGCAGTACTTCAAGGTTTTGAACTGCGCCTCGCTGTAGGGGTTGTCGTTGCTCACCTTCGGGCGGGAGTGGGACTTGATGATGTCCAGGTCTGCCAGTAGTGCCGTCACCGGCTTGGAGGTCATCGAGGTCCCGTTGTCGGAATGGATGGTGCCGGGCACGATCCCGCCGTTGGCGGCGAACGAGTTCTGCATGAACTGCTCGGCCAGCTCACCTGACTCGCGCAGGTGGATCTCCCAGTGCACGACGTAGCGGGAGAAGATGTCGAGCATCACATACAGGTCATAGAACTGGCGTGGCCCCGGACCTGGCAGTTTCGTGATATCCCAACTCCATATCTGGTTGGGGGCGTGCGCGGCCAGATACGGTTTGGTGCGCGCCTGGTGCCGGGCGTGGGCGCGCCGCTCCCGGACCTGGTCACGCCTGCGTAGTTCCCGGTACATCGTCGACACCGACGCCAGGTACACCCCCTCGTCCAGCAGCGCAGCCCACACCTGTCGGGGTGCCTTGTCGGCGAACCGGTCGCTGTTGAGCATCTCGACCAGTTCGGCCCGTTCGCTCTCGCTCAGCGCGTTCGGCGGCGCCGGCCGCTCCGCCGGCTCACTGTTTCCCGGCGCCGGGTTCCGCCGTCGGTAGAAACTGCTGCGCGGCACACCCGACAATGCGCACGCGAAGCGAATCGGCAGATGCTCGACCAGCAGGGAAAGGGTTTCGTGGCGGCAGCGGGTCACGAATTCTCGGTGTCCGCGCTCTCGGACATTGTTTCCAAGAGCGCGATACCTTTTCCCATGATGTCCAGGGCGGCCTCGGTCTGCTTGAGTTTTCTGGCCATGGCGGCGTTCTGCCGCTCCAGCCGCGCCTTCTCCTTGCGCAACTGCTCCAACTCGGCCTGCTCCGGCGTCTTCTCCTTCTTGGCGGCCGGGCGGCTCGTTCCCGCAGCGGTCAGTTCACCGGCGTCGCGCTGCCGGCGCCACAGTTGAACGCTGGACTCATAAAGTCCCTCACGGCGCAGCAGTGCGCCCTTGTCGCCATGCTCGGCCGCGTCGTACTCCTCGACCATCCGCAACTTGTAGGCGGCACTGAAGGTCCGCCGCTTGGGCCGGCCGGTCCGCGGCCCGTCACCGGAAGGAAGATCGTGGCTGGTCATCGTCACTCTGCTCAGTACCCGTTCTCGCCCTGTCTACATCAGCTAGGGAACTTCATCCCCTCGTGTCCCATCTGAGCCTGACACAGAGGGGGCGGGGAGACGGCGGGACGCGCCCGGCTCGCGGCATGGCTGGATGAGGACGCCGCCGCCTACCAACGCGTCCGCGACGATCTCGCCACCGACCGCACCTCCCGGCTCAGCCCCTATCTCAAGTTCGGCTGCGTTTCACCTCGGGAGGTGGCCGAGGCGGGTCCGGACGCCTTCCGCCGCCAACTCCCATGGCGCGACTTCCACCACCAGGTCGCCGCCGCGTTCCCCGCGCTCCCCAGGAGCGACTACCGGCCGCGCGGGCGAGGCTGGAACTGGGACCGCGACGCCCTCGCCGCGTGGTGCGCCGGCATGACCGGCATCCCGATCGTCGACGCCGGCATGCGGCAGCTGCGGAACAAGGGCTACATGCACAACCGCGCGCGCCTGATCACCGCCTCATTCCTCACCCGCGACCTCGGCATCGACTGGCGGGACGGCCTGCGCCACTTCAACGACCTGCTCACCGACGGCGACATCGCCGACAACGCGGGGAACTGGCAGTGGGTCGCCGGCACCGGCAACAGCACCCGGCCCGGTCAGACCATGAACGTGCTCCGTCAGGCGTCCCGCTTCGACCCGCGCGGCGAGTACGTCCGCAGATACGTCCCCGAGCTCGCCGCCATCGAGGACGCCCGCGTCCATCGCCCCTGGACGCTGCCCGACGCCCGCATCGACTATCCGCCACCGATCACCGAGGTCGATCGTCCGGCAAACCTCACTTGAGCGGGTCGTGGCCCCAGTTCATCAGCGAGTAGCGCCACCTGGTGCCGGCGACGTCACCGGACGGGCGCTGGGCGAGGTGCCGATGGACGTACCCATTCACCTTGCGCATGTGCGCGTAGTCATCCTCGCTCAGATCCGCTTTGTTCGTCCGGAGCAACTCGACGATCCGGCGTCCGGACGCGTGGCCCGTCGATTCTGCACCGCCGTCCTTCTGGCCAGCCGACTTCGACTCGTCGGTATCCAGCCACCGCTCCAGTTCCTTGGCCGTCATGTTCACGGCCTTGCCGAACTCGGCCGCTGCCTCCTCGTCGGTGCTCACTTCGAGCCTTTGCGTTTGCGCAGCGCCGAGCCCTTGTGCACGGCCTTCTTACCGCTCTTTTCGCTCCGCACCACGTATTGCGGTTCCTCGGGCGAGGCCGCGACGGTGCGGCCGGCCTCCTCACGGCGGTCGGTGACCTTCTTCTCCACCCGGCCCTCGGCCGTGGAGCCGTGGCTTCGCCAGGTGACCTCGTCGCCCACCGCGGGTTCCTTCTTCTTGTCTCCCATGCGCGTCGCGATACCCGTCCCTGGGCGCGGGTAGTCACCACGAAAGACCCGGCCAACGAGGGATTGACATGCTTTCAGAATCCACTGCCGAACGTTTTGAGTTCGCTTTCGACCGCCGCTTGGCCCGTCCGTTGTCACTGCTGGGAATCCGGCCGGACACTAGCCATCTCATGCTCGACTCATCCCGGTTGGAGATCCGCTTCGGTCCCTGGACGGTGCGGACGACCCTGGACAACGTGGCCGGCACCGAGATCACCGGCCCGTACAGCGCCTGGAAGGTCATCGGCGCGCGCATGTCGATGGTCGACCGCGGGCTCACGTTCGGCACCAGCACCGAGCAGGGAGTCTGCATCCGCTTCCATCAGCCGGTTCGAGGCTTGGAGCCGACCGGCCTGCTGCGCCATCCGGGGCTGACCCTCACCGTCGCCGATCCGTCCACGGTCGCGCGCCGCTTGCAGGAGGTTGCGGCGGCCGCGCGGTAGCGCACCCGGCGGATGGCTCAAGGCAGGTCGGCCAGGACGGCTTCGGCGGCTCGCCGTCCCGAAACCAGGGCGCCCTGGGCGGATCCGGTGTCGCGGTGGTCACCGCAGACGTACCGGCTGGGACGCAACCGCACCGGACGCCGCAGCGGCAGAGGCGGCGGCATCGCCGACCGCAGGTCCAGGGCCATGAGGTCGAGGACGCGCCGGCCTCCGGGTAGGCGGTGTTGAAGACTGGAAGCCTTGGTCGAGGCGGAAGCCCTCGACGACGTCCGTGCGCATCCGGCCGCCGATTCCGTCCGACGCCTCGGGCATTCGCACCGGCACACCGGCCTCGTGCAGTCGCACCGCGCAGGCAAGCCCGGACAAACCCGCCCCCACGACGATCAGGCCATCGGACACCTGCCCCACCCCCGCCTTCCGTTGTGGCCGGATTCCGCCCGTCACAATGCCCGCCATGGACGCGCCCACCCCGGCCGACGGAGGCGGCGCCATCGGAACTGTTCATGGTGGGCAAAAACCATCTCAGGCGCGCTTGTGCAGGTCAGAGCGGGGTACGGGCGGACCGACCAAGGGGGAGAAATGATCAACTCACTACACAAGATGGGCATCCGGTCCAATTTCATGTACACGGCGGGCATCATCTCGGTCGGCCTGTCGTTCGCCTCCTGGGCGGCGTCCAAGCAGCTTGAGGACGCGGGCCTGGAGCGCGCCGACCGGTGGGGCATCTTCGTCGGCGAATGGGCCCCGACCTTCTTCGCCATGGGCATCGCCCTCCGGATGGAGGAAACGCGGGACCAGGCCGTACGCGAGGCGTCTGGGCGGCAGGGGCCGGTAGACGAAAGGGTCTCCGCGTCGCAATCCGCCGCCATGCGGTAAATCGCGGCGAACCCCCAGCCCGGCCACGCCTCCACGCACCGTGCAACCGATCGGCCGCCCGGTTCCGAAGAACGGTGCAGAACCTTTGGGACGACGATGGAGGAACAGTGCACTCCCGACATCGTGTGCATGGTCCGCGCGGCGGGCGCTGATGGCGGCGAGCGGTCCGGTCGTCGTGATCGGGGCAGGCCTGTCCGGGCTGTCGGCAGCGATCCATCTCGCAGCGCGGGGCCGTGAGGTCGTGGTGGTCGAGGCCCGTGACGAACCGGGTGGATGCTGCGGATCGGCGTACGCCCGCGCCTACCGGTTCGATACGGGCCCTTCGGTGCTGACCATGCCCCAGGTGCTGGCGGACACGTTCGGCGCGGCGGGCGAGGACATGGAGAATCTGCTGCCGCTCCGGCGCCTGGACCCGTTCTACCGGCTGTCCTTTCACGACGGCTCACAGTTGGACGTGGTGGCGGGCGCGCAGCGGATGGCCGAGAACGTCCGCGCCCTGTGCGGGCCGGAGGAGGCGGCCCGGTACCTGCGGTTCCGGCGGCGGCTCGGGGCGATGTTCGAGGCCGAGTGGTCGTCGTTCATCGACGCGGACATGACCCGGCTGCGCAGCATGGCCCGTCCGATCGCGCTGCTCAGGCTGGCGGCGGCGGGCGGGTTCCGGCGCCTGGACCGATTCGTGGCGGGTCAGTTGACCGACGAGCGGCTCATCAGGGCGCACACGTTCCAGGCGCTGTACGTCGGGCTGCCTCCCGCCAAGGCACTGGCCATCTACGCGGTCGTCGCGCACATGGACACTGTCGGCGGGGTGTACTTCCCCGCGTCCGGCGGCATGCACGCCGTCCCGCGGGCATTGGCCGCCGTGGCCGAGAAGGCGGGCGCCGTGATCCGGTACGGGGTGCGCGCCGAGCGGGTCGAGACGGATTCCTCCGGGGTGGCGGCGGTGCGGCTAGACGGCGGCGAGCGGCTAGCCGCCGGGGCGGTCGTGGTCGCCTGCGACCTGGCGGAGGCCCATCGGGGCCTGCTGCCCGGCGCGGCAGGCGACTGGCGGCTGCGCCGTTCGCGGTACTCGCCGTCCTGCTTGGTCATGCACTTCGGAATCGATCGCCGGGAGCCCGGACAGGCGCACCACACGCTGCACTTCGGCCGGGAGTGGGCCGGTGCCTTCTCGGCCCTGGCCGCCGGGCGTCCGCAACCCGATCCGAGCCTGCTGATCACGTGCCCCGAAGTGGACGGTACTGCGGCACCGCCCGGCCACGGCACGCTGAGCGTTCTGGAACCCGCCCCCAACACGGCGAGCGGAGCCGACTGGGATGTTCTCGGGCCGCTGCTGGAGCAGCGCCTGCTCGGCCGCCTGTCCGACCTCGGCTACGGCGACCTGGCGGCGGCGCCGCGGCGGACCTTCGATCCGCGGGTCTGGGCCCGCCTGGGCCATTCGGCGGGCACACCGTTCGCGCTGGATCACCGGTTCACCCAGACGGCCTGGTTCCGGCCCGCCGGCCGCAGCCGCCGCGTCGCCGGCCTGCATTTCGCGGGGATGTACACCGCGCCCGGTGTGGGCGTCCCACCGGCTCTGATCTCCGGGCGGCTCGCCGCCGCCCGCATCCTGGAAGGCCGCCGATGACGCTGACCGCGAGCTATGAACACTGCCGCCGGCTCAACGCCCGCCACGGGCGCTCCTTCTATCTGGCGACCCTGCTGCTGCCGGCGTGGAAGCGCAGGCATGTGCACGCGCTGTACGGCTTCACCCGCCACGTGGACGACATCGTGGACGCGTGCGGCGAAACGGCCGCGGACCCCGGCGGACGAGCCGGCGCGCTCGACGCGGTGACCCGGAGGCTCACCGCGAGCCTGGCGGGCGAGGCGATCGCCGACCCGGTGCTGCCCGCCTTCGTGCACACCGTCCGCTCCTTCGGCATCGAACGCACCGACGTCGACGCCTTCCTGCGGTCCATGCGTGCCGACCTCACCGTCACCCGGTACGGCACCTACGACGACCTGCTGGTGTACATGGAGGGCTCGGCCGCCGCGATCGGGCTGATGATGCTTCCCGTCCTGGAGACGGTGCCCGGCGCCGCGCGGCCGGCCCGCGAGCCCGCACGCGAGCTGGGACGGGCGTTCCAGCTCACGAACTTCCTGCGGGACGTCGCCGAGGACCTGGCCCGCGGCCGCGTCTACCTGCCGCAGGAGGACCTCGCCAAGTTCGGGGTCACCGAGGACGACCTGCACGGCGGCGGCCGCGGACGGGCGCTGCGCGAACTGGTGGCCTTCGAGGCCGACCGCGCCCGGGACCACTACCGCCACGCCCTCGACGGCGTGGAACTGCTGGCCCCGTCGTCCCGCCCCTGCATCCGCGCCGCGTACCAACTGTACGGCGGCATCCTGGACGAGATCGCCGCGGCCGGCCACGACGTGCTGACCGCGCGGGCCCGGGTGCCGCGCCGCCGCCGGGCCGCGATCTTCGCGCGGCACCTGCTGGCCGCCTCCGCCGCCGGCCGCGCCGAACGGCGGCAGCCCGCCGGGGGCGGCCTGAGATGAGCGGGGCGGCGCGCCCGGTGGTGCTGGACGCGATGGGCGGCGATCACGGGCCGGCGGAGACGGTACCGGGAGCGCTGACGGCGCGTCGCGGCCACGGCGTCCCGGTCCTGCTCGTCGGGCGGGCCGATGAGGTGCACCGCGAACTGCGGCGGCACGGCGGCGCCGGTGAAGTCGAAGTCCGGCACGCCGACGACGTGGTGCCGATGGCCGAGCGCGGCTCGGGAGCCGCCGCACGGCGGGATTCGAGCCTCATGGTCGGGTGCGCCCTCGCCCGGCAGCGGGGGGCGTCGCTGGTCTCGGCGGGGTCCACCGGTGCGATCGTGACGTGCGCGGTCCGCGCCTTCGGCCGGCGGGAGGGCGTGCTGCGCCCGGCGCTGGCCGTGGCGCTGCCGACGCTGGCCGGGTCCACCGTGCTGGTCGACGCCGGCGGCACCGCCGACCCCACCGCGGAGATGCTCGCGCAGTTCGCCCTGCTGGGCGTCTCCTACGCGCGCAACGTCCTGGGCGTCGCCGACCCGTCGGTGGGGCTGCTGTCCATCGGCACCGAGCCGGGGAAGGGCAATCGGCTCGTCCGCGAGGCCGCCGAACTGCTGCCGGGCCTGCCCGTCCGCTTCCACGGCAACGTCGAAGGGCACGACGTGCTGGCCGGAACGGTCGACGTGGTCGTGACGGACGGTTTCACCGGCAACGTGGTGCTGAAGAACATCGAGGGCTGCGTCCGGACGACCCTGGACATGGTCGCCGAAGCCGGTATCGCCCCGCCCGGACGGCTGGCGGAGATCGCCCGGCGCTACGCGGCGGACACGCACGGAGGCGCCGCCCTGCTCGGGCTGACCGGCACGGTCGTCGTGGCGCACGGCACTTCACGATCCGCCGCCATCGCCCGGGCGTGCGTGGTCGCGTCCGAGCTGGGCGCGGACGACAAGCCGGTGCCAGCGGACGACCGCGCCTCCGTCGGGCCGGTCGCGTGAGGTGCTCACCGCGACCGGTGGGCGTGCAGCGGGTCGTGCCCGTCCCAGGTGCCCCGGCTCGCATGGGGAATGAATCGGGCGAACAGCTCCTCGGCGTACCAGTCCTCGCCGCGCACGCGGTCGATGACGGTGCGGTGCGCGTCCGTCCGGTAGGCGAACCGCGCGATCGCGTTCTCGTCCCGCCACAGCGAGAAGGTCGCCTGCCTGGCCAGCGGCCACTCCCCCGCCCCGATCGAGGCCAGGCAGCCGTCCTGGCGGCGCAGTTCCCGGTCCACTCCCGGCACCGACCGATAGAAGCCCACCATCCGGCTGGGACGGATCGACGCCCTGGTCAGCACGGCCACCGGCCCGTCGCCGGCCTTCCGGGCCGGTGCGGCGGCGAAGGGGTCGCGTCCGCCCCAGCGGCCGCGGGAAGCCAACGGCGCGAGCCGGACATGCCACGCCTCTTCGGCCTCCTCCCGCCACCGCCCGGCCACCGGCGAGCACGCGAGGAAATCCTCCAGCGCGGCCTCCTCGTCCCACACGGCGAACAGCGCCCAGCGGCGCAGGTCGGCGCCCAGGCTCATGGACCGGCCGCGGCCCGTGCCCAGCAGCCGCCAGAACGACAGCCCGCCGGTGCGACGCAGCAGCGGCCGGTCGAACGCCATGTGCCGCATGGCGTCCAGACCCGCGTACCTGATGAGGTGGAACGAGGCGATGACCTTGGAATCGGCGACCCTGGTATCGGTGGCTCCCGTGCTCGGCTCGGCCATCGGCGGCTACCTGCTCGGCTCGGTGCCCGTCGCGGTGCTCGTCGGACGCGCCCACGGCTTCGACCCGCGCGACGTCGGCGACCGCAACCCCGGCTTCTGGAACATGATGGAGCAGCTCGGCTGGAAGGCCGCCGTCCCGGTGTTCGCCGGCGACATGCTCAAGGGCACCGCGGCGGGTCTGGCCGGGCTGGCCGCGGGCGGCGGCGAGACCGGCATGCTCGGGACGGTCAGCGGCGCGAGCGTCCTGCCCGTGTACGCGGCGGTCGGCGGCGCGATGGTGGGGCACGCCTGGCCGCTGTTCGCGGGACGGCGGGGCGGCCGCTCCATCCTCACGTTCGCCGGCGGTTTCGCGGTGATCTGCCCGCCCGCCTTCGCGGTCGGCGTCGCGCTGCTGACCGGGGTGAGCCTGACCTCGCGTTCGTTCGCCCGTGGCACCCGCGCGGCGGTCTTCTCCCTGCCGGCGCTGCAACTGCTCTTCGCGCCCGCCGAGCACGTCGCGGCGACCGGGGCACTGATGTGCCTCATCGGACTGCGCTTCGGTCAGGCCGCCGTGGCGGAGCGCCGCGCCTGACCGCCGGCCGGCCGTAGGTCCGGCCCCGCCAGGTGCGCGCCGGCCACAGCACCGACCACGTCAGGCGCACCGCCATCGGCACGTCGAGGAACGGCGAGATCGCCAGGCCCATGCCCGGACGTGCGTAACTGCCGCGCAGGGCCGTTGCAAGGAGCAGCCGCTGGACGAGCAGGCCGAGGTCCAGCGGAGTCGGGCGGCCCGTCACCAGCCGGACCGTCGGCAGAGCGAGGGTCAGCCAGACGACCGCGAGATCGGCTGCCAGCCACCCGTTCCCGGTCACGTCCCGCAGCGCGATCGATCGTCCCCACTCGCGCCACACCTCGGCAGCCGACGCGTGCATGTCGACGTCCAGCAGGGCGCCGGCGTCCCGGAAGGCGATCCGCCAGCCGTCCCGCGCGAGCAGCCGACCGAGGGCGACGTCGTCGGTGAGGTGGCCGCGGACCCGCGCGAACCCTCCGGCCCGCAGCATCGGGTTTTTGCGGAAGGCCATGCACTGGCCGTTGAGCAGGAGCCGCTCCGGGGACGCGGCGGCCGGGCCGATCGGCCCGAAGCGGTAGACGAGACCGGCCAGGAACGAGGCGTGCAACGCCTGCTCGGCCACGCCGTCACAGATGAACCGCGGCCCAGCCGACACCAGGTCGGACGTGTCGAGCAGCGCGACGAGCTCCGCGCACAACCCCGGCTCGGGGCGCGTGTCGGCGTCCAGCAGCACCACGATCGGTCCCGCGGCGGCGCGCACGCCCTGGTGCAGCGCCCACTGCTTGCCGACCCAGCCGTCCGGCAGCGGCGCCCCGGAGACGACCCTGGCGCCCAGCCGCGCCGCGAGCCGTGCCGTGCCGTCCCGCGACCCGTCGTCCACGACGATCACCTCGGACACGTCGGGGTCCACGAGCAGGGGCCGCACGCAGCCCTCGATCCGCAGCTCCTCGTCACGCGCCGGGATCACCACTGACACCGGCTGCGGCGGCGGCCCGGAGCGGCCGGGGACGAAGGGCGCGGGACGGTTCCGGCCGCGCGCCAGCCGGGTGGCCGCCACCCCTGCGGCCACCGCCTGGAGCGGCGTGAGCCGTCTCATCCGGCCCGCGCCCCCACTGGAAGGTCCTGCTCGACGAGCGAGGCCACGATCCGGCCGCCGAGCGCGACCAGCGGCAGCCCGCCGCCCGGATGCACCGACCCGCCCACCAGGTACAACCCGCGCCGCGGCCCCCTGTTGCCCGGTCTGCGGAATGGCGCGAACGCGCCCCGGTAGGCGGTCCCGTAGATGGCCCCGCCCCACGCGCCGTACTGGTCGCGCAGGTCGGCGGGTGTGAAGGACTCCACGAACCGCAGCCTCCCCGACAGATCATGCCCGCGGCGCGCCAGCCGCTCTAGGACCAGGTCGCGGTAGGCGTCCGGGGTCATCGGCCAGCGCCCCGGATCACCGGCCGGGACGTTGACCAGCAGCACCCAGTTCTCCGCCCCGGCCGGCGCCTGCGACGCGTCGTCCACCGCCGAGCAGCCGATGTAGACCGTCGGGTCCTCCGGCGGGACGCCGCGTTCGAAGATGTCGCCGAACTCCCGCCGGTAGTCGGCCGAGAAGACAACGGAATGGTGCGGCAGCCCGTCGGTGCGTCCGTCCACTGCGGCGAGCAGCAGGAACGCCGACGAGGACGGGCCCAGGCGGCCGATCCGGCGCAGCCTCCGCCGATCCGGCAGCAGCCGGCCGTACAGGGCCGCGGCGTCGGCGTTCACCACCACCGCATCGGCGCCCACACGCTCCCCCGACTCCAGCGCCACGCCAGAGACCGCCGACCGGTCGGCGACCACCTCCGCCACCTGGCTGCCGGTGTGGACCTCGACGCCCGCCTCGATCAGCAGACGGGTCAGGTCGTCGGCGAGCCGGGACAGCCCGCCCGGCACGTACCAGCCCCCGTCGCCGTGCTCGATCGCCGGGACGCAGCCGAGCGCGGCCGGTGCCCGATAGGGGCTCGACCCCGCGTACGTCGCATACCGGCCGACGTACTGGCGCAGCCGCGGGTCGCGGAAGAACCGGCGGGCCAGGCCGTCCAGCGTCCGGCCCGGCGCGACCGCGACAAGGTCACCGATCCGCGCCCGCTCGGGCCGGCGGCCCAACGGCCCCGCGAAGAACGTCCGCCGCGACGCGTCCAGGCAGCGCGCGGCCCACCCGTAGAAGGCGCGCCACGCCTCCCCCTCTCCCGGAGCCAACCGCTCGACCTGCGCCGCCATCCGGGCTGGATCGCGGTAGGCGCGCAACTCCGACCCGTCGGCGAAGCGGTAGCGGCACAGCTCGTCCAGCTCCACCAGCTCGCGCCGGACGCCCAGCTCCCGGAAGATGCCCGGAAGGGTTAGCAGCGACGGCCCCACCGAGAAGGCGAACCCGTCACGCTCGCGCTCGGCCAGCTTCCCGCCGAGCCGGTCCAGCCGCTCGTACAACCCGACGTGGTGGCCGCCCCTCGCCAGCAGCAGCGCGGTGACCATCCCGCCGACCCCGCCGCCGACGACGATCACCTCGGCCATCCACGCCTCCACGCCAGGACAGCGAACGTCCCCATCGCCGCGCCGCCGGCCACGGCCACCCCCCGGTCCGGCGGCTCGAACACCGCCGCGAACGCCAGCGTCTCCATCACCGTCATCACCCCGTAGATCGCGACGAGCCCCCCGGACGCGGCCGCCGCGCACCGTCCGACGATCACGTCGATCACCCCCATGACCAGCAGCGACACCACCAGCCAGCCCGCGAAATTGCTGATCGGCACGCCCCGGTACGGCCCCTCGTCCGCCCACTTCCACAAGCCCAACCGAAGCATCTGCGGATCCAGGAACAGATCCCACGCCGTCAACGCCAACGCCCCCGCCACCCACCGCTTGAGCCCGCTCTCCCGAACGATCGCAGTGGCGACCGCGTGCGCCGCCAGCCCCATCCCGCCCCACGCCGCCGCCACGATCACCGGCACGCCACCCAGCTGGGGCCGCAACAGCGACGTATACGAGTACTCCCCGAACGGAAAACCCGCGCGGACACCGATCCACTCCGCCGTATAGCCGACGGCCATCGCGGCGCCGAAGGCCCCGACCGCGCGGCCGGGCCCGTCCCGTCCCGCGGCGAACGCCACGGCGCTCCCCGCCAGCAGCACCACGACAACGCCCGTCAACCGGATCGGCTCAGGCCGCACCCCCGACAGCACCTGCGCCACCACCATCGCGCCCAAGCAGCCGGCCCCCGCGACCGCCCAGGCCCGTGCCCGCCGCCCGACTCCGCTCAGACGCCGCCCGGCCCAGCGCCCGCGCACCTGTCCCATACACAGCCTTCGCAGGAAACCGCCGTGCCGGATGCACCCTCTTCCGAGGCGGCCGCAAGCCGCCGCGCAGTTGATCGACCACTTGGGCGATGGCCGCAACGCCGCCTCGCCCGCGGAGGTCGCCGTCTTCGGCAAGACCTCGGGGCAAGGGACACCGGGGGCCGGACGGGATCGAGCGGTTCTGGGACGAGAACATCGCCCGAGTGCGCAAGTTCCGCTTCCGGGTGAGCGACTCGTTCGCCAACGGCCCCGCCTGCGCCAACGTCGTCACCATCACCGCGACGCTGGACGGCGGGACCACCATGACGATCGACTGCCTGACCGTCTACACGGTCGATGACGACGGCCTGATCACCTCGTTCCGCGCCCACTGGGAACCGGATCGAGTGATGGCCACTTTGACCTCGCCATAGGCTCGGGGACATCGGCATCGAGCCGTGCGCGCCTCCCAGAACCGCAGTGGGTCCTCTTCTGGTCGTTGCTGGGCGCCACCAGCCCTACGGCCCGATCTCCCACAGCCGTATCGCGTGGTCGGGTGCGCGGCTCGGCAGGTCCAGGCCTCGCTCTCCCACATGCTCGTGTTCGGGCTGGCCGCGCCACCGTGAGCACGCCGGCCCAGGCGGCCGTGGGCCAGCACGCCGTCCACCATCGTGATCCGGCGGTGCACCCGATCACGATCCGGCTGCCGAAACCCGGACATGAGCACTTCCTGGACCACCCGTCCCGAGCGTTCCGACGACGTCGCCGCCATCCGCGACATCAACCTGGCCGCCTTCCCCTGCCCGCACGAGGCCGACCTCATCGAGGCCCTGCGGGACGACCCGCAGGCGTGGCTGCCCGGCCTGTCCTGGCCGGCCGAGGCGCCGGACGGCGAACTCACGGGGTACTCGCTGCTCACCCGCTGCCACGTCGGCGACTCGCCCGCGCTCGCCTTGGGCCCGTGCGCGGTCAAGCCCGAAAGCCAGCGGGGCGGCGCGGGCTCCGCCGCCATCCGCGCCGGCCTGCGCGCCGCCCGCGAGCAGGGCGAGAACCTGGCGGTCGTGCTCGGCCACGCCGAGTACTACCCGCGCTTCGGCTTCACCCCGGCCTCCGGATTCGGCATCCGCCCGCCCTTCGACGTCGAGGACAAGTACATGATGGCGCTCGCCCTCGACCCCGATCGACCGGTCCCCAGCGGCATCATCCGCTACGCGGCGGCGTTCGGCGTCTGATCTCCCGCTCCTGAACGCGGCGAACGGCCCTTAGCGCGCACGGGCCGCCGCCGCACTGCCGACCGACCCGTCAGGGGCGTCTACCCTACGTCCGCGTTCGTCACGGGGTGCTCGGCGCCGCGGCGTCCTTCCCCGGCGTCCAGGTGGGTTCGAACCGGAAGATGTCGGCGGTGGCCGCGCCCTGGGTGATGAAGGGATCGGACGCGACGGCCGCCTCGATCGCCGACGGTTCGCCCTCCGCGATGATCAGCCCGCCGGTGCGGGGCACCAGCGGGCCCGCGAAGCGCACCATCCCCTTGGCGAACACGCCGGCGGGGTTGGCGTAGTGGGCATCTTTGAGCGCGTCGATGACGTCCAGGGGGGCGAGGTACTTGAGCACGATCACATACATGCCCCAAGTTAACGGGAGGCTGCCCCGCCAACACCAAGACTGGCTTGCTCCCCCGGTATAGCCTGGCTCCTATGGGCACTGGCCAGAGCGGGTGAGTTGGGCGTGGACCAGCTTTCGGGCGTGGAGTTGCGGCACCTGCGGTACTTCGCCCTCGTCGCCGAAGCCGGCACCGTCACCGAGGCGGCCCGGCGTCTGCGCATCGCTCAGCCCAGCCTCAGCCAGCAGATCCGGACGCTCGAGCGACGCATCGGCACGCAACTCTTCCGGCGTCTGCCCCAGGGGATGGAGCTGACCGAGGCAGGACGGCTTCTCCTGGACGGCGTCAACCGGGGGCTGGGCGAGTTGAGTTCGTCCATCTCGGCAGCACGTGCCGAGGTCCCGGCGGTGACCGTCGGCGTATGCCGGGGCGTGCCGCAGTCCGTGCTGGCCGCAGCGGAGCACGCCATCACGCCCGACCGACGGCAGCGACCCGCCTACCAGCGGGTCGACTCCTACCTGCAACGCGATCTACTCCTCGGGGCCTCCCTGGCCTTCGGAATCCTGCGCATGCCCGCGGACACCTCGGGCCTCCGGCTGCGAACGGTCGGCAACGAGCCGCTGGGCATCGTCCTGCACGGCCGCCACTCCCTCGCCGACCGGCCCAGACTGACCTGGTCCGACCTGCACGGTCAGCGATTGCTGTGGTTTCCGTCGGAACGCGCCCCCGGGTACGCGGCCGCCGTTCTCAAGCGCCTGCGCGAGCACGGCTGGACCCCTGACACGGTCCCCGACGATCACGGCAGCCATACGCTGTTCCGCCACAGGCTCATCGGCGATGATGCTCTGGTCGCTCTCCGGACCTGGAGCAGCTCGGCCGATGATCCAGACCTCGTCTGGCGCCCGGTCGGACCGGAACCGCCCCATGAACGGCTGGTGCTGGCCGCGGCCGCCGGTACCCCCTGGGCCCGGCACCTGGCGGCAGAGCCCGGCCGCACCGTAGCTTGACAGTCGCCTACGAACGCCGCGCCCACCTGTTCAACGCCTTCCTCGTCCTCGCAGCCACCATCACCTGCTACACGCAGTTCGCCAAACTCCCGACGTGGGACACGCTCTTAGGCTGGAATGAGCTCACAGCCGACCCGTAGCCCCCGTCTAAGCGCGGGGGTTGAACGGATCCTTGATCTGGTTGCCCATGTCGATCCAGGCGGTCTTTACCTCGGTGTAGTCGTTGATCGCCTCAAGACCGTTCTCGCGTCCGAGGCCGCTGTCCTTGAATCCGCCGAAGGGCGCGACGTAGTTGGTCTTTCGGTAAGTTCTCGCGGGTGAGTTCAGTCGTGGCCATGTCGTAGCCTCCCCAAGCCTCGGGGCGGAAACATGTCCGCTGGACCGGGGCAGCTGGGCATACCGAACTGCTCGACCAGCCGGACGGGCGGTTCGACCAGGCGCCGCCATCGCGGCTGACAGGAAGCTGTCCGGGAAGGACGAGCACCAGGCACCTGCACAGGCCGTCGACAGCAAAAGGACGATCTTATGGATTACGGCATGACCATCAGACTGCACGAGCCGTTCCCCCAGGCCGTCGACCGGGTCAGGGCAGCGCTGAAGGATCAGGGATTCGGCGTGCTCACCGAGATCGACGTACGCGCCACGCTGCTGGAGAAGCTCGGCGAGACGATGGAGGATTACCTCATCCTCGGCGCCTGCAATCCGCCGCTGGCCCACCGGGCCCTGGAGGCGGACCGGCGGATCGGCCTGCTGCTGCCCTGCAACGTCGTCGTCCGGACCGAAGACGGCGATACCCTCGTCGAGGCATTGGACCCCCAGGTCATGGCCACAGTGAGCGAACAGCCCGGCCTCGAACCGGTCGCCGAGGACGCCGCCGGGAGGCTCACCGCAGCGCTGGAGTCCCTGCGCCGCTGAGCGCCCAACTGGAAAAGCTCTTCTGAGCCTCGCCTGACCTCGGCCACGGCATCGCAGTGGAGGATTTCAGGTCGTCCAGGCCTCCAGGGCGAGCAGATCGCGCATCGACACCATGCCGACCACGCGGCCGTGGTCCGCGACCGGCAGGTGGCGGACTCCCGCGTCCAGCATTCGGCGGGCCACCTCGCGCGCGTCCTCCTCCAGCCCGGCGGTCTGGATCTGTGTCGACGCGTATGCCGCGGCCGGCTGCGACGCCGGTTCGGCCGAGGACGCAAGCGCCTCGACGAGGTCACGTTCGGTGATGATCCCGAGCACCTGCTCGCCGTCGAGCACTGCCAGGGCCCCGATCTCGTTGTCCCTCATCCATCGGGCCACGTCGACCAGCCGCTCATCCGCTCGGCAGCCGAAGACCATTGGACGGTAAACATTGCTGATCAGCATTTTCTCCTCCAATGCATCGATCGAATCCAGTCGGCTCGAGCGTCGGCCGCCAATGGTGCCGTCGAAACCGAGGTCGGCGAACAGCCGGGGCGTGACCTGAATGATCCGCTCTCGTTCAGAACTCGTACTTGCGCTCATAGCGACGCCCCATACCCGCCACTCTGGGCACTGCTCCAGTCAACCCAGTACTCCCGCACTGGTCCGCGAGCATGCGACGAAGAGGGTCACGTTTTCCATTCGTTTCAGTCATGGCAATTTGCCTCGTCCCAGCGGGCGACGGAGAAGACCGCAACGGAGAGAGCGCGCGCCCCCCGTCACCATGTCGGCCCTCGATGGTGGGTGACCGGGTTCGGTGACGCTGCTTCAGGTGGAGGGGATGATGGCGACGGGGCAGCGGGCGTGGTGGATGACTCCGTGGGCGATCGAGCCGAGTTGGGGAGCCGTCCAACGGTGCTGGTGGGCGCCGACGACGAGCAGGCGCGCGTTGCGGGACGCGTTGGCCAGCGCGGTGACCGGGTGTTCCAGGATGATCTCGTCTACGACGTCCACGCGCGGGTATCTGGCGCGCAGCGGCCTGCAGGTTCTGATGACCTCGGCGCGCAGGTCCAGCTCGATCTGCTCGGCGTCGATGGCGTAGCCGGCCTCGATGAGGGTGCCCAGCGTCTGCCAGGCGTGCACGACGCGCAGCCGGGCGCCCCGCAGCGCGGCGGTACCGAAGGCGTAGTCGAGGACGGCGCCAGCGTCCCGCAGCAGGTCGATGCCGACGACGATCTCGCCGCGGTCGGCGGCGTCCCCGTGCACGATCACGACCGGGACGGTCGGGCGCGCGGCCATGCGCAGGCTCGTCGAGCCCAGGAACATGCTGGCGAATCCGCCGCGCCCCCGGCTGCCCAGCACCAACTCGAACGCCTTGTCCGACTGGGCGTGCAGGGCCCGCGGAGTCTCCTCGGCGACCAGAGCGGTCGTGACCTCCAAGGCGGGCCACCGTTCCTGGACGCGTTCGCGGGTGGCGGACAGCAGCCGGTGCCCGACACGGGTCATCCGCTCGGTGCTCTCGGCCGGCATGAACAGCGGCGCCTTGTAGGGCCAGCTCTCCAGGGCATGGACGATGTGCAAAGGACGTTCGCGCAGGACGGCGTCGGCGGCCGCCCACTGAAGGGCGCGATCTGACTCCTCGGAGCCGTCGATGCCGACGACGATCGGCTCAGGCATCGTGTCCCCCTCGGTTGTCGATTCCTGTGTTCCAGGTTCTTCTCCTGTCGCACACCGCCCCAGGGGCGAAGGTCCCTGTCCTGATGGTCTTCATCCCCGGTCTCAAAGAGTCCCCCGCCCCTGGGGGGCGGCCGCCCCGGGTGGGAAGCATGAAGGTTCTGGGCCTTGAAGGAACGGCGAGGTGGACATGCGCATCAGGCTCACGGAACGTGGTCCCGAAATCATGTTCGCTCTGGCCGGTGGCGGGCTGGCGGCGGGTGCCGCCGTCCGTTGGACGGCCGGGGCCGCGGGCGGCGACCTGATATGGCTGCTGGTGACGGCGCTGGCGCTCGTCCCGGCTGTCTGGTGGGTCGTGGCCGGGCTGCTGCACCGCAGGTTCGGCAGCGATGTGATCGCGGTTCTCGCGCTGGCGGGGACGGTCGCGGTCGGCGAGGCTTTCGCCGGCGCGGTGATCGCGGTGATGCTGACCGGCGGCCGGCTGCTGGAGGACCGTGCGGGGCGGCGGGCCCGCCGCGATCTGGGTGCGCTGCTGTCGCTGGCGCCCCGAGTCGCCCACCGCCGGACCGACGGCGGCCTGGACACGATCGATGTCAACAAGGTGCGTCCGGGCGACCGGCTGCTGGTCCGCCCGGGCGAGGTGGTGCCGGTCGACGGGCTCGTGGAGCGGGAGACGGCCGTCCTGGATGAGTCCACGCTCACCGGCGAGGCGCTGCCGGTGGAGCGCCCTGCGGGCGGCGCGGTGCGCAGCGGCGCCGTCAATTCGGGGCGGCCCTTCGAACTCCGCGCGACGAACGACGCTGCCTCCAGCACCTACGCGGGGATCGTCCGGCTGACCGAAGAGGCCGCGGCGGAGAGCGCGCCGTTCGTGCGGCTCGCCGACCGGTACTCGGCGCTGTTCATCCCGGTGACGCTGGCATTGGCCGGGGCGGCGTGGCTGGCCGCCGGGGATCCGGTGCGGGCCGTGGCGGTGCTGGTCGTGGCGACGCCATGCCCGCTCATCCTGGCCGCGCCGATCGCGTTCGTGTCCGGCCTGTCGCGGTGCGCACGGCGGGGCGTGGTGGTGAAGGGCGGGAGCGCGCTGGAGCGGCTCGCCGGGGCGCGGGTGCTGCTGTTCGACAAGACCGGCACCGTCACCACCGGACGTCCCGCGCTCGCCGAGATCATCCCCGCGCGTCCGGCGCCCGCCGGTGATCCGCTGGCTCTGGCGGCCTCGCTCGACCAGGTGTCACCGCACGTGCTGGCCTCGGCGATCGTGCGCGGCGCTCACGAACGCGGGTTGCCGCTCGACGCGCCGTCGGACGTCGCCGAGACCGCCGGACAGGGGGTGAGCGGTGTCGTGGGCGGCCATCGGGTGAGCGTCGGGAAGGCGAGCTGGGCCGGTGAAGCCGAATCGGCCTGGCTGGAGCGGGTGCGCCGCCGGGCCTCCGCGCACGACGCGATCACCGTGTTCGTCGGCGTGGACGGGCAGGTCGCGGCCGTCCTGTTGCTGCGCGACCGGATCCGCCCGGACGCGCCGCGCACTTTCCGGCTGCTGCGCCGGGCCGGCATCGAGCGCACCGTGATGGTGACCGGCGACCGCGCGGACGTCGCGGACTCGATCGGCCGGCTGGTCGGCACGGACGCCGTGCACGCCGGCCTCACCCCTGCGGAGAAGGTGGGCGTCGCCCGCGCGGAGAGCGAGCGGGCGGCGACCGTGATGGTCGGCGACGGGGTCAACGACGCGCCCGCGCTGGCCGCGGCCGGTGTCGGCGTCGCGCTCGGCGCCCGGGGCGCGACGGCGTCGTCGGAGGCGGCCGATGTGGTGATCACGGTCGACCGGCTGGAGCGGGTGGCCGAGACGCTCGCGATCGCACGCCGCACCCGCTCGGTCGCGCGGCAGAGCGTGGTCGTCGGCATGGGGCTGTCGCTGGCCGCGATGGTCGCCGCGGCGTTCGGGATGCTGGCCCCGGCGGCGGGCGCACTGCTTCAGGAGGGCATCGACGTCGCCGCGATCCTCGCCGCGCTGCGCGCGCTCGGTCCGGGCCGCGACCGGGAGCCGCGGCTGCACGGCGACGCCGCCGAACTCGTCCGGCGGCTGGACGAGGAGCACCGGGCGCTGTGGCCGCGCATCGACCGGCTGCCCGTTCTGGCGGACACGATCACCACGTCCCGCGGACGGGAGCGAGACGCCGCCCTGGACGCGCTGACGGGCTTCCTGACCGATCTCGCCGAACATGAGCGCAAGGATGAGCGGCTTCTCTACCCGGCGGTGGCGAAGGCTCTCGGCGGCGCCGACCCCACCGGTGCGATGAGCCGCGGCCACACCGAGATCGCCGAGCTGACACGCCGCATCGGCTCCCTCATCGCGGAGCTGCGCGCCGCGCCCGACGCACCGGAGCCCGCCGCCGACTTGCGCCGCACCGTCCAGGAGCTGTACGCGGTCCTGCGGCTGCATTTCGCGCAGGAGGAGGAGAACTACTTCGTCCTCGCCGACGTCCACGACACCTCCAAGCCCTGACCCACCGACAAGCCCCGACCCACCGACGTTCGGCAGCGGTGACAGGACCTTCGCCACTCCTCTGCGCGGACATGGGAGCGGACGCTGGAGTCCCCACCGAAGGACGGTGAACTCCGATGCGACGCCTCACAGCGTTCTCGACGGCGGTGCTGCTCCCGGCGACCCTGGTGGCCGCGCCCGCGCTGCCCGCTCTGGCGGCCTCCCCCAGCACGGCGATCCGTGCGGCGGCGACCGAGGACATCCCCACCTACACGCCCGGCATCGCCGGCTGGCCCAGCGGCAAGGGGTTCGACGTCGCCTACCGGGCCTCCACCGCCAACGTGCTGTACCGGCGGTTGGTCGACGGCGCATGGTCCGCCCCGCTCAACCTGGCCGGACGCCTGCTCGGCGGCGCCGCCGTCACCTTCACCGGCGGCGACCCTCGCGTGTACGGGCGCGGCGTCGACGGCAAGCTGTGGGAGCGCGTCCGCGCCGGCGGCATGTGGCAGCCTTGGGCCAAGGTCGACGACCTGCTCATCAGCACCTCGCCGGCCGCCGCCGGGCACCCCGACGGGCGCGTCGAGGTGTTCGTCCGCGACACCGCCGACAAGCTGCAGACCAAGACCTACACCCCCGGCACCGGCTGGAGCGCCTGGACGTCCCTGGACATGACCGCGGACTCCGCGCCCGCAGTCGCCGTGACCGGCACCGACACCGTCCGCGTCGTGGTCACCGGCCGCGACCACGCCGTCTGGACCCGGACCCGTACCGGCACCGACTGGTCGGACTGGACATCCCTCGGCGAGAGCACCTACAGCACTCCCGGCATCGCCGCCGACACCGCGACCGGGAAGGTCTGGGTGTTCGTCCGCAACGCCGACACCCACCGGCTGCGCGTCCGCGCCTACACCGGGTCATGGAGCGATTGGCAGATCATGGGCGGCCTGTACGTCGACGGGCCCGGCACCGCCTTCGCCGGCGGCAAGACCGTGTCGGTCGGGCGGGGCCGCGACGGTGCGTTCTGGAGCCGAACCATCACCGGCGCCACCTGGACGACCGATGTGAAGGCCTGGGTGCCCGGGCCGCCGCCCGGCGTGCCGTCCGCGCTGCGCGGCAAGAACGTCACCAAGATCCCCACCACGTCCAGGGTCGCCGCGCTGACGTTCGACTCGGCGTGGGACGCCGCCGGGGTCTCCTCGATCCGCGCCACCCTGCAGCGCGAGAACGTCCCGGCCACGTTCTTCCTGGTCGGCGACTTCGCTAGGGGGTTCCCCGTCTACAGCAACCTGCTGGCCGGGGCGGGGTTCCGGATCGGCAACCACAGCGACACCCACCCCGACTTCACCAAGATCAGCGACGCCACGGCCAAGACACAGGTCGCCACCGCCCGCACCGCGATCTTCAACGCCAACGGGGCGCAGGCGGTGCCGTTGTTCCGCTTCCCCTACGGCGCCTACACCGCCTCCGACGTGACGCTGCTGAACGCACTGGGCTACGTCCCGGTCGGCTGGACGGTCGACTCGCTCGGCTGGCAGGGCACCTCGGGCGGGCAGACCGCGGACAAGGTCATCGCCCGGGTCCTGGCCGCCAAGACGCCCGGAATGATCGTGCTGATGCACGTCGGCGCCAACCCCGACGACGGCACGACGCTGGACGCCGACGCGCTTCCCGCGATCATCACGGGACTCCGCGCAGCCGGCTACTCCTTCACCACCCTCGACGCGCTCATCCCCTGACCGGTGAGCGTCCAGACCTCCAAGGGCCGCCCCACCGGCCCGCCGAGGCCCGCACCGCACGACGGGGACGCGGCCGGACCCGGCTCGGCCGTGTCCTCGCCCTGCTCCTCGTTGCCGCGATCTTCGGGAAGGTACTGCCCGACCTCGTCGATCTGGAGGAGGTCACCGACATCCTGCGGACGCGGGTGAGCGCCCTGGATCTGATCGTGCTGTCGGCGTTCACGGCCCTGTCGGTGCTGCTGTCGGCCATCAACCTGAGCGCGGCACTGCCGGGACTGCGGCTCGGGCCCGCGTCCATCATCAACGTGGTGACCACCGCCCTGCCCGGCGGGGGCGCCGCCGGTGCCACGCTGAACGTCAGGATGTCCCGAGACCTCGGTTTCCGGGGCGGCCCGATCGCGCTGCAGTTGCTGGTGACGGGCATCTGGAACCTCGTCGCCCGGCTGACGCTGCCGCTGCTGGCGCTCGGCATGCTCGCCATGGCATCGGACGTTCCGCCCGGTGTCCGCGGGGCGGGCGCCCTCGGGCTGTGGCTCGCCGCCGTCCTCGTCATGCTGACCGCCGTCATGCTGTGGAGCGACCGTGCGGCGTCGGCGATCGTGGCCGGGCTCTTCCGCGCCGCGCGTCCCGTCGCGCGGCTGCTACATCGCCGGATCAGCGACCACACCGGTGACGTCGGACGGTTCCAGGGTGAGGCCCGCGAGCTGATCCGCGCCCGGTGGCCGGCGCTGACCTTGTCGGCCGTCGGCTACCACGTCTGCGTGTTCGCGGTGCTCTACGTGTCACTGCAGGTGGCCGGTGTGTCCCGGGTCGGGGTGCTGGAGGCGTTCACCGTCTACACGGTGGCCCGGCAGGTCACCGCCATCCCTGGCCGCCGCGTACGTGCGCCGCCCGGTCCGGTGGGCCCTGTGGGCCGTCGCCGTCGCCGTACCGCTGAGCCGCGTCTACGTGGGCGCCCACTTCCCGCTCGACGTCGTCGGCGGTGCGGCCCTCGGCTGCGGCATCGCGCTGGTCGCGGCCGAGCGCCTTGACGAAGGCCCTGCGCCCGTCGGAGAAGAGGGCCGTGAAGGGGAACAGAGCCGCGCGCGTCCGCGTGCACCGGTTCGACGACAAGCTCGCTCAGGCCGCAGCGGGTGAGGCCGGCGGCGACCTGCGCGGGCGTCGGGACGTGGTCGGGCGTGCCGC
Source organism: Actinomadura sp. NAK00032 (assembly GCF_013364275.1). Lineage (NCBI taxonomy): Bacteria > Bacillati > Actinomycetota > Actinomycetes > Streptosporangiales > Thermomonosporaceae > Actinomadura > Actinomadura sp. NAK00032. The sequence goes on from NZ_CP054932.1 coordinate 5,501,623, forward strand.
GCGCGAGGTGCACGTCCCCGCCGACCGCCCCAGAGGAAACCGTCGATACCGGCGGTCGGTCCTCGGCCGCACTTGACGATGTCCGCCTCCGCCGCCTCTGGGGCGAGGTCACCAAGCTCCACGCGGCACGGATCGCGCACCGCGACCTGCGCCTGGCGAACGTGCTCATCGACACCGGCGGCCACCCGGTGCTCGTCGACTTCGGCTTCGCCGAAAACGCCGCCAGCGACGCCCGGCTGGCCCAGGATGTGGCCGAACTCCTCGTGTCCACGGCACTCGTGACCGACCCGCGACGGTCCGTCCAAGCCGCCGTGGACGTCCTCGGGGCATCTGCCATCGACGCCGCCGTCCCCTACCTGCAGCCCCTGGCGCTGGCACGATCCACCCGGCTGAGGCTCCGGGACACCCCGGGACTCCTGGAAGAACTCCGCACCGCCCTGACCAGCGCGGGCGCCACCCGCGCCGCTCCTCGGCCCTTGTCGCGGATCCCGTCCCGGTCGTGGTTCCTGCTGCTGCTCGTCCTCGCCGGCTTCGTCACTTATCAGGCCCTCATCGGCATCGCGGGACCGCGCTCTCCCATGACCGTCCTCGCGGACGCGGGCGTGCGCTGGCTCTTCGTCGGCGTGCTGCTGGTGGCGGCATCCTATGCGGCAGGCGCGCTCTCCTTGATGGGCGCCTCCACGCGCGATCTCGCTTTCGGGCCCACCTGCGTGCGGCAGGTCGCCGCGTCCTACGCGTCCCGCCAGCTCCCGACAGGCCGGGGCGGCACCGCCGTCCTGAGCGCCTACCTCCGCGACCACGGCGCGGGGCCGCACGAGGCCACCGCGACCGTCGCGCTCACCCGGTTGACGGGCGCGTTCGTCCACCTGGCCGCCCTGGCCCTCGCTTTGGCCTCCGCCGCGGCGCAGGGAGGAGAGACGCTCCGTTCGCCGGCCTGGTCCCGGCCGCTGATCCTGGTCGTCTCGGTCGTGGCCGCTCTGGGGGCGGTGCGGATGTGGCACCGGCGGGCGGAGATCGTTCTACCGATGAGAGCGGCTGCGGCGAGCCTGCCCCGGTTGTGGCGCCGGCCCCCGCACCTGATCGCGCTCCTGGCCGGCAACTGCACGGTGACCAGCTGCTCCGTGCTGGCGTTTCTGGCCGTGGGCCACGCGATGAACGTACCGATCTCCCCCGTCATCCTGGCCGCGGTCTACCTCCTGCTGGGTCCCGTGCGTCTCCTGGGTCCCCTACCCGGCGGCCTCGGAATCGTCGAGCCAGTGCTCGTCCTGGCTCTGGTCGGCCTCGGGGCGGGCCCGACAGAGGACGTGCTGACCGTGCTGACCTACTGGATCCTCAGCTTCTGGCTCCCGATCCCGCCCGCCGTCCTGGCGTTCCGTGCGGTCAGTCGCCGGTGAGGTCCCGACGCTCGAAGAGCAGAACGCCGGCCGCGGAGAGCAGGACACCGACCACGACCATGACGGCGGCGGCGACGGGCTCGGAATGGTTCCGCCGGGACGCTTGCAATATGGTGAAAAGGAGAGATGTCCAGCACCGGGCCCGTCCAGTGCAGCGCCGGCCCGATCATCTCGACCAGGTAGGCGACGACGACCGACGCGGCCGAACCGGGGACGGTCAGCCGCGGCTCGGCCCCGAAGAGGAGCACCGCCAGCCCAGTGGCCAGGACGGCGACCGGCACGGGGTTGAGGGTGGCGGCGAGGGTGTCGGCGAACCCGATGCCGGCGCCCGTGGCGCTGGCCCCCGCCCACATCGCGGCCGCGGCGGCCAGCGCCAGCAGCAACGCCGAACCCGAGGTCAGGACGATATGGCCGCCGAGCCACCGGCGGCGGGCGATGGGACGGGCGAGGACATGGTCCAGCCGGCCTCCGGCCTCCTCGGCACGGGCCGCACCGATCCGCCAGCAGGCGTACAGCGCGATGAGCAGGCCGATGAGGATCCCCATGATCCCGGCGAACCCCTCGGCGACGTCCGCGGCGTCCCACCCGATCGTCTCCAGAACCCGCTGGTAGCTCGGATCCTCGGCCATGAAGTCGAGAGCCGTGACGATCAGTGCCCCCGCCGTGAACGCGTACCCGGCGATGCCGAGCAGCCACCCGGCCAGCATCCCGCGGGTACCGCGCCAGGCGAAGGCCACCGGACCGCCGAGCCCGCGGAGCCGGGCACGGGCACGGTCCGGCTCTTTGAGCAACGCGCCGCCGGTGTCGCGCCGGGTCCGCAATGCGACGGCCACGCAGGCAAGGGCGGCGGGAGCCGCCAGCAGCACCGTGAGCGCCAACCAGCCGAGGCCGCGGTAGGCATGCAGTTCGTCAAGCCAGCCGAAGGGCGTGAACCAGCGCAACCAGCCCCGCGAGTCGGCGCTGTTGGCGGCCATCCGCACCAGGAAGGACAGCCCGAAGACGGCGGCCGAGGCGGCGGTCACGCGCCGCCGCACCTGAAAGATCTGGGCGAACAACGCCGCGACGCCCGCGAACGTCGCGGCGAAGCCGGCGAGCCCGAGGCCGAACACCGCCGAACCCGAGTTGCCCGCGCCCGTCACCGCCATCGTGACAGCGGCGGAGGCACCGGCCGCCAGAGCCGCACCTGCGATCACCGCCTCCTGCACCATGACGACACGGGCCGGACGCATCGGCCCGGCCAGGACGAGTTCGGCGCGGCCGGACTCCTCCTCGCCGCGCAGCAGGCGTCCTGCGACGAGCAGGGCCCAGATGCCGATGATCGCGGCCAGCATCCAGCCCGCGTCCCAGGCGACGAATCCGCCCGGTGTGTCGACCGCGTGCGGGATGCCCTGCAGCATCCGCATCGCGGGATCATCCGAGAGCGCCGCCAGTTTCTGCCGCGAGGCCGCATCCGGATAGGTCTGCTCGTAAGAGAAGACCTCGACCGCGGCATAGAAGGCGACGGCCGGCACCAGCCAGCCGACCCCGCGCCGGATCAGTCGGGCAGTCAGCAACCCGACCCGGATCGGCGCCGAGTGCGGGTGTTCCAGCGAGGGGCGGACAGCGTCCCGGCACGCGGGAATGGCTCTGCTCATCGTTCCGCCGCCTCGTAGTAACTCAGGAAAATCTCTTCCAGGGTCGGCTCGTGGCTGCGCAGCCGGACCAGCGGCGACTCGCTCAGCCGGGACAGCACCTCCGACGGTGATCCGCTGACCGAGATCCGCACGCCGCCGTCGATGGGCTCGACCCCGGTCACCCCGGGGGCGCCGGCGAGATCGGGGACCGGGCCGTCGATGATGGCATCCAGCACCGTCCCGCCGAGTCCGCGCAGGTCCTCCAGCGCGGCGACCTCGACCAGCCGCCCCTCCCGCAGGATCGCCACCCGGTGGCAGACGTCCTGGACCTGGTCGAGGATGTGGGAGGACAGAAAGACGGTCTGCCCGCGCCCGGCCGCCTCCCGTACCAGCACCTGGAACTCGGCCTCCATGAGCGGGTCCAGGCCGGACGTCGGCTCGTCGAGCAGCAGCACGTCCGGCCGGGTCATCAGCGCCGCGATCAGCGCGAGCTTCTGCCGGTTGCCCTTGGAGTAGGAGCGGGCCCGCTTTCCCGGGTCGAATCGCAACCGCTCGACGAGCTCGTCCCGGAACGGCACGTCCACACGGCCGTACAGGTTCCCGAGATACGTCAGCGTCTCCATCCCGGTCAGCTGAGGCCATACCGCCACGTCCCCGGCCACGTAGCCGACGTGCCGGTGGGCGCGCTCGACGTCCCCGACCGGCACGTCCATGAGCCACGCCCTGCCGGACGTGGGCCGGATCAGGCCGAGCAGCAACCGGATCGTCGTCGATTTCCCGGCGCCGTTCGGCCCCAGGAACCCGAAAATCTCTCCGCGCTCGACGCTCAGGTCGAGCCCGTCCACCGCGACCACCCGCCTGAAACGCTTGGTCAAACCCTCGGTCCTTATCGCCGACGCGACCACGGCGCACCTCCTCCACGATCCCGCCCCCGAAGGTAGGGCTGTGATCAGGGTTCGGCAGCGGCCGAAGGTCCCCTCGTCCTCCGCCGTTCGGCACCTGCCGAGATTGCCGTGATCGAGTCCCGGGCGAGTGGCTTCGGGCCCTGGTGCCATCGGGACGTCCGTCCCTTGCGGGGCTGCGGGCGGAAACGGAGCCTGGTGTCGCCGGCAGGTCCACGGGAGGATCGACATGGATGTGAACGCCATCTCACGGAGCGCGTCCGTGCAGCTCACGCAGTTGACCGGATACAAGCCCGGTGCGGCGCACGTGGTGGCCGCCGGCGAGGACATCGCGACCTCCGCCCACTTCGGGATCGAACTGGCCCGAATGATCGACGGGTACGGCCCGGACGTCCTGATCGACGTGTCGGCGCTGACCTTCTGCGATGCCCGGGGACTGGCGGCGATCGTGACCGCCGACGGACTGGCGAGGCGGCGCGGCGGCACCGTCACGCTGACCGGCGTCCGACCGCAGATGGCGCGGATCCTGCGTATCACTCGACTCGACAAGAAGTTCATGCGCCCCCGCACCGCCGGCGTCGGCTGGGATAACGCAGTCGGTTTCGTCTGACGGGCGGCGAAGACTCCAGAGGGCGCACGCGAGCTGGCGGTGAGGACATGCCATGAGCAGTGCGGGTGACGCCGGCTCTACAACGCCTTCGTGCTCGGCACCGCCGTCCACAGCCGCGCCTGGCTGGCCGAGGCGACCGGCTCTTCTCCGAGGTCTCCAGGCGCGAGCACCCACCGTCGCCCACCGGGCATCGCGACCGCCTCTTCCGTCTCCGTCATGGTCCGCCCCCAGTGTTCGCCCCGACCCGGCGCGGCGGCAGGGACCTTCGGCCCGTCGCCGGAGGACGAACGCCGGATGGGGCGGCGGTCCGCCCCGAGGTCGACTCGAAGGAGACCTCATAGGGCGGTGCACGATGCAACGGATGAACGCGCTGGACGCCGGGATGTTCTTCGCCGAGAACCACACGAGCCCGCTGCAGATCGGGACCGTGACCGTGTTCGAAAGCCCGGCGCCCGGCCACCCCGACCTCCTGCGGCAGGTGTTCGCCCGGCTGCGGCTCGCGCCGCGCTGCCTGCAGCGGGTCCGGACCGTCCCGTTCAACCTGGCCCACCCGGTCTGGGTGGACGACCAGCGCTTCTCGGTCGGCGACCACATCCTGCACGCCACCGCGCCCGAACCCGGCGGCCCGGCCGAACTGCACGAACTCGCAGGCCGCCTCCTGGCACCGCCGCTGGACCTCACCCGATCACCATGGCAGGTATGGCTGGTCGACGGCCTCGCCGACGGCCGCTGGGCGCTGATCTGCAAGGTGCACCACTGCATGGTGGACGGGCTGGCCGGCATCGACCTGCTGGCGGTCCTCCTGGACACCGACCCTGACTGTGCGCCCGCCACCCCCCGGGCCTGGACGCCCGCGCCCGAGCCGTCCGCGGCCGCGATCCTCCGCGACGGTGTCATCGACGGGTTGAAGGGCTTCCGGCGGCAGGCGGGCCGGCTTTTCGTGCCCGTCCTGCGCGACGCGTTCACCGCCGCGGGCTCGGTGCCCGGCTACGCGACACGTTTGGCGGGGCCGGGCGCACCGGCGATCAACGGGCCGACCGGTCCCCGCCGGCGCTGGACACGCGTCTGCGCCGGGATGGACGAGGTCGACAAGATCCGCCGCACGTTCGGCGGGTCGGTCAACGACGTGGCCCTGGCCGCGACCGCCCGCGGTTTCCGCGACCTGCTGGAGGCGCGGGGCCTCCTTGAGGAGGCGTCGGTCGTCCGCGCCATGGTGCCGGTGTCGGTCCGGTCGGCCCACGAGCGCGGCGTCCCGTCGAACCGGGTGTCGGCGGTGCCGGTGGACCTGCCGTGCGGGCAGGCCGACCCGCTGCGGCGCCTGCACCTCATCAGGGAGCAGATGGACGGCTTGAAGAGCCGCGACCAGGCCGCCGGCCTCGACGCCCTCGTCCAGCTCGCCGGCAACGCCCCGAGCCTGCTGGCCGCGGCGGCCCACACCGCGCTGCGTCTGCGTCAGCCGCTGATCCACACGATCGTCACCAACGTCCCGGGCCCCGCCGTCCCGCTGTACGCGATGGGCCGGCGGATGCTGGAGATCGACCCGTACATCCCGATCACCGCCGGCCTGCGCACCGCCGTCGGCATCGTCTCCTACGACGGCGCACTGTCGTTCGGACTCACCGCAGACCACGACACGGTCCCCGATCTGGACACCCTGTGCGCGGGCATCCGCGAGGGCATCGACGAACTCCTCGAAGAGGCCGCACAGGCCACGCCCACCACCTGACGGCAACCCCGCCTTCGCAGGACCGAACGTCCCTCCGGAACAGGACTTTCGCGCGTACCGTCACCGGACACCGACCGGAAGGCTGAGAATGTCAGCCCCCTTCTGGAGAAGGTGAGTGCGATGCGCAAGAAGGTGCTCGTCCTCGGCGGCAACTTCGGTGGCGTGACCGCCGCGCTCAGCGTCAAGCACGCCTTGGACGGCGACGTGGACGTCACGGTGGTCTCGGCGTCGGACCGGTTCCTGTTCAAGCCCTCGCTCATCTGGGTCCCGTTCGGCAAGCGGACCGAAGACGACATCACCTTCCCGCTCGCTCCGACCTTTGAGATGCACGGCGTGGAGTTCGTCCACGCGGAGGCCAAGGCCATCGCCCCCATCGCGAAGCGGGTGGACACGACCGCGGGACCCTACGACTACCTGGTCATCGCCACCGGCTACCGCAACGACATGGCCGTCGTGCCCGGCCTGGAGCCCGCCAACGGCGTCCACACCATCACCACGCTCCCCGACGCCGAGCGGGCCGGCGCGGCGTGGCGCCGGTTCCTGGACGGCCCCGGGCCGGTCGTCATCGGCGCCACCCAGGGGACCGGCTGCTTCGGCGCCGCCTACGAGTTCCTGTTCAACACCGCGCATCAGCTCAAGAAGGCCGGACTGAAGAAGCGGGTTCCGCTGACCTACGTGACCGCGGAACCTTTCCTCGGGCATTTCGGCATCGGAGGGCTCCCCGGCGGCGAACGCCTCCTGCAGCTGTTCTGCAAGAAGGAGGGCATCCAGGTCATCACCGGCACGGCGCTCCGCGAAGCGTCTCCCGGCCGGCTCCTGCTGGACGACGGGGGCAAGCTCGACTTCTCCTACGCGATGATCATTCCGCCGTTCATCGGGCAGGAGGTCGTCGCCCGCACTTCCGGGCTGAGCGACGGCAACGGCTTCGTCCCGGTGCGCGACACCTACCAGTCGACCGCCCACCCCGGCATCTACGCGGTCGGCATCGCCGCCGCCGTGACCGTCCCCTGGACCACCGCGATCCCGGTCGGCGTGCCCAAGACCGGCTTCCCCACCGAGGTCCAGGCGCGCGTCGCCGCCGACAACATCGCCGCGCGCATCCGCGGCGAGGAGCAGGCACGCCACAAGGACTTCGGTGAGATCCCCGCCGTCTGCGTCATGATCCTGGCCGACCGCATGCTCCCGCCGCGCAAGGCGGGCGTGCTGGTCCCCGGTCCTCAGGCCCACGCGGCCAAGCTGGCCTTCGAGAAGTACTTCCTGTGGAAGGCCCGCAACGGCTACGTCCGCCTGCCCTGACCCGGCCGGCCCGGCCGGCCGCCCGAATGTGAGGAGGCGACATGACCGTCCGACACGATCGGCACCGCGCCGGGAACGCCGCCCCGGCGTCCCGCCCGACAAGGATGACCGTCCTGATCGGTAATGCCCGCGAGGTGCGCAGAGGCTATGAAGTGATCTCCCCCACCCGGCTGATGCGCACCTGGCGGCTGCTCACCGCCGTGAACGAGGAACTGCACTCCGACGGCGCCGACGACGCGGCCGCCCGCCGGGCCGCCATGGTGTTCAACGCCCTCCGGAGCGAAGTGGTCCGATCGATCTCGCCGCGGCTGGCCGCGGAGGTGCGCGAGCTGCTGCCGCCGCTCGACGAGAACTCCGGCGTCGCCGGGACACGCGCCGCGTGCTCGGGCGCGCTCAGCTGGCTCGACAGCCTGATGACCTCGATGCTCATGCAGCTCGCCGAACAGGGCGGACCCGCCGGCCGGACGAACGGGATGCCGTCCGTCGACGGGCGTCCGCCCGCGGCGGGGAGGACGCCCCGGACACCGTGATCGTCACACTGTGCCCGGGTCGACCCGCCGACTGGTGCGGCGGCGCTTCCAGCGGCGGAGTTCGTCGGTGCCCCAGACGATGAGCGGGAACACGGCGATGATCGCCAGGACGTCCCAGGGCAGGGCGGCGGTGCCGAACAGGTCCTGCAGCGGCGGCAGGTAGATCAGAGCGGCGGCGAACAGCAGTTCGAAGGCGATGCCCGCGAGCAGGAGCGGGTTGCCTGCGAGGCCGACCTCGCGGAGGGACGCGTGGTCGGTGCGGGCGGCCATGGCTGTACCGATCTGGCACGTGACCAGGCCCGCGAACGTCGCCGTCGTGGCGGTCAGGTAGGCGTGGTGCAAGGCGGCGCCCTTGCCGGTGGGATCGCCGGGGTGCCAGCCGGCACGCCACAGGACGTAGAAGAACACCAGCATGACCAGTGCGGCGGAGACCAGGCCCAGGTAGCCCCAGGCGCGGATCAGCATGTCGCGGGAGATGACGCCTTGGGAGGACGGGCGCGGCGGACGGTTCATGATGCCGGGCTCGGCGGGTTCGCGGCCGAGTGCGAGCGCGGGCAGTGTCTCGGTGCCGAGGTCGATCGCGAGGATCTGCAGGACGGTGAGCGGAAGCGGGATCAGGCCGCCGCTGAGCGCGAACACCAGGAAGGGGACGATCTCCGGGACGGCGTGCGCGAAGATGTACAGCATGAATTTGCGGACGTTGTCGTAGACACGGCGCCCGGATTCGATCGCGGTGACGATGGTCGCGAAATTGTCGTCTGTCAGGACCATGGTGGACGCCTCGCGGGCCACGTCGGTGCCCGAACGTCCCATCGCCACACCGATGTGGGCTTGGTGCAGGGCCGGGGCGTCGTTGGCGCCGTCCCCGGTCATCGCCACCACCTGGCCGTGGGCGCGTAGCGCGTCGGCGACCTTCAACTTGGTCTCCGGGGACGAGCGGGCGAAGACGATCTCGGCGTCCCCGGTCAGCAGTTCGTCCAGTTCGACGTCGTGGACCTGCTCAGACTCGGCGACCACATGGAGCCGGGGGACGCCGATGCCCACCTCCGCCGCGACAGCGGCCGCTGTGACCCCGTTGTCGCCGGTGACGATGTGGACGCGCAGCCCCGCGTCGTGGCAGCGGCGCACCGCGCCGGCGACCTGCGGGCGCGGCGGGTCGTAAAGCCCGACCAGGCCGAGGAGGCGCAGCCCGGTCTCGGCCTCCTCCCGGCGCTCGGGCACCTCGCCGCCGTCCGGGAGATCCCGGACGGCCACCGCCAGCACCCGCAGCCCTCGGCGCGCGAGGTCGTCCACCATGGCCATGACCGCAGGGCCATCGGCACCGGTGGTGCGGGCCAGGACGGCTTCGGGCGCGCCCTTGGCATAGACGGTGAGGCGCTCGGCGCGCTGTCCGATCGTGGACATCAGCCGCAGCCGCGCGTCGAACCGGAAGATCGCGCGGCGCCGCTCGTCCCGCGCAGCCAGCAGCGCCGCGGCGTCCGGGCCGGCTCCCTCGACCAAGGCGATCTCGGTCGGGTCGCCCTGCAGGTCGCCGCTCTCGGTGACGGAGACGGTGGTGCATTCGGTCATCGCCTCGGCGAGCGCTTGGGGCGGAGGCTCAGCGGTGACAATCCCTGTCTCCAGGGTCCAGTGGGCTTGGAGGCGCATCCGGTTCTGGGTCAGGGTGCCTGTCTTGTCGGTGCAGATGACGTTGGTGGAGCCGAGCGTCTCCACAGCGCTGAGCCGCTTGACGACCGCGCCCTGCTTCGCCAGGACGCGTACGCCGACCGCCAGCGCGAGCGTGATGGTGGGCAGGAGTCCTTCGGGGACGTTGGCGACCAGCAGCCCGATGGCGAACATCAGCGCGTCCCTCAGCGGCAGCCCGACCAGCGCGCCGATCAGCAGGAACACCGCGCCCATGCCGACCGCGACCGCCGCGATCAGCCAGGCGACCTTCTTGACCTGCACCTCCAGCGGGCTGTCGCGGCGGGGCGCGCGCTGGCTGAGGGCGGCGATGCGGCCGAGTTCGGTGTGCCCGCCGGTCGCGAAGACGATCGCCTGCGCCTCACCGCCGGTGCAGGTCGTCCCGGAGAACACCAGATTCGGTTCGCGCAGCAGCGGGGCGCCCTCCTCCGCGGGGGCGGCGACCCGCTCCACCGGCGCCGACTCGCCGGTCAGCATCGACAGGTCGACCTCCACCGCCCCGTCGGTCAGCCGCGCGTCGGCGGGGATCTTGTCGCCCTCGGCAATCATGATCAAATCACCCGGCACCAGCCCGGCCGCCTCGACCGCCTGCGCCCGCCCGTCCCGGACGGCGTGGGCCTGCTCGGGCAGATAGGCCGCCAGCGCCTCCACCGCGCGTTCGGCCTGGTGCTCCTGCAGCAGCGCGAAAACGGCGTTGATCAGGATGACCGCGAGGATCGCCCAGCCCAGCACTCCCATTCCGGCGATGAACGCCAGCGCGCCGGCACCCCACAGCAGCAACGCCAGCGGATGGGCCAGCTGGCCCGACAGCAGCCGCACCAGCGACCGCTTCTCTCGCCGCCGCACCTGGTTGGGCCCGTAGACGGCCAGCCGCCGGGCCGCCTCACGCGCGGACAGCCCCCGGTCGCCGGTGCCCAGTTCCCTGCGCAGCAGCGGCAGGGGTTCCCGCGGATCGGCGCTCGGCTCGGCCGCGCCCGTCGCGGTGCCCGCGTGATGTCGTCTGGCGGGCATGGCTCAGCGAAGACGTCGCACGTCGGGGGAAGGCTGGTCGGCGACCAGCCGGGAAGGCCTCAGCACCACCTCACGGGTGTCGATGCCCCCCGCCTCGAAGATCATCACTGCGCCGAACACCTCGTCCTGGACGGCGCCGCACGACACCTCGACGCCCTGGTCCGCCATGGCCTGGACGAGCATGCCCTCCGAACCGTCGCCGAACCGTACGGACAGGCGCCCGAACGCCGCGGCGCGGACGGCGACCTTCCCGTCCAGCCCGAACTCCGGCGTGCCCGCCGCCGGTTCGAGACCGAGGAACCGCAGACACGGGGTCTTCTCGTGCAGCCTTCATGCACCGCGCCCAGGCCCGCCTCGCCGAGCCGCCTGGTCTCGACCTGCACGCCGTCCGTCAGTAGCGCGAACGACCGCGCGCCGGAAAGCCGCTCCGTCATGTTCCCACCGTCCAACGGCTGGCCTCGCCGATCAGCGCCCCAAGGTCATCGGCCGCCGGGACCATGGTCCTACGGGAGCCTCGACCACAATGACTGCCGGCTCCCGCGCACGCACTTCCGGAGAGTGCTGGAGGCGGGAGAAGTCCTCCGCCGCTTAGGCAGCGTTTCGAGTTGGACGGTGCGCGGTTTCCCGCTTCTCCGTCCCTTCCTTGGGCCTCTCCCGCCCACCTCCATTCCACCTCGCTGGCCCCGGTACCGGCAGGGACCAAGGTCCTCGGTTCAGGAAGGTGCGCCTCGTGGGATTGTGGCGGGGATTGTGACGCGGAAGATGGTGTGGTCGGCGGCGATGAGTTCGGCGCGTCCGTCGTGCGCGGCGGCCACGGCCTGGACGATCGCCAGGCCGAGGCCGGTGCCGCCCGCGGTGCGGGAGCGGCCGTGGTCGGCGCGGACGAACCGGTCGAAGATCTCGTCCTGTCGATCGGGCGGGATGCCGGGACCGTCGTCCTCGACCTCCAGGACGACGCCATTAGTGCGGGCGGCGAGCCGGACGGTGACGTGGGTGCCGGGCGGCGTGTGGGTCCGGGCGTTGGCGAGCAGGTTCGCGATCAGCTGGTGAAGGCGCCGATCGTCACCCGTGACGGTCACCGGCTCCTCGGGGAGCACCAACTCCCAGCGGTGACCGGGACCGGCGGCACGGGCGTCGGCGGTGGCGTCCAGGACGAGCCGAGTCAGGTCGACCGGACGGGTGTCGAGAGGGCGGCCGGCGTCCAGACGGGCGAGGAGCAGCAGGTCGTCGACCAGTTCGGACATGCGCACCGACTCGGCCTCGATGCGTCCGAGCGCGTGCCGCACCTCCACCGGGACGGGCTCGGACGTGCGCAGCGCGAGTTCGGCATGGCCCCGGATGGCGGCGACGGGCGTGCGCAGTTCATGGCTGGCGTCGGCGGCGAACCTGCGCAGCCGCTCCTCGCTGGCATGGCGGCGGGCCAGCGCGTTCTCGACGTGGCCGAGCATCCGGTTCAGCGCCGCACCGACCTGGCCGACCTCGGTGCGGGGGTCGGCGTCGGGAACCCGCTCCGGCATCGCCACCTCCCCGCTGGCCAGCGGCAGTTCGGTGACGCGGGACGCGGTGGCCGCGACCCGGCGAAGCGGGCGCAGCGCCAGCCGCACCCAGGCCGCCGCCGCGACCCCGGCGGCGGCGAGCACGGCGGCGAAGAGGACGGCCTCCACCAGGATCAGGCGATGCACGGTCTCCTCGACCGGATGCAGGGGCAGCCCGGTGATCAGCACGTCGCCGTCGTCGCCGCGCACTGCCGCCATCCGGTACTCCTCCAGCGCCGACAGCGACAGCGGCCGACCGCGGCCGTCGGGCGGGACGGCGGCCAGTTCGCGCCGGTCGGCGGCGGTCAGCGGAACGGGTTCGACGTCGTCGCCGCGGACGATCACGGCCTGCGTCACCGAGCCCCCGAACAGCCGGGCGCCGAAGGTTCCCGGCGCCTGCCCGCGGGTGTCCGGGCCGTTGTCGGCGTCCCGGTGGCGTTCATGCTCCAAGCTCGCCGGGAACCTGCCGCCGGACGCGGTCAGCTGCTCGTCCAGCCGCCCGACGAGGAACCGGTCGAGCGCCACCGCGGTGGCGATCCCGACGGCGAGGCAGCTCAGTGCGAGCAGGACGACCAGTCCGGCGGTGAGCCGGGCCCGCAGCGTGCGCGAGGCCCTCACGAAGCCTCCGGCTTCAGGACATATCCGACACCGCGGACGGTGTGGATCATCGGCGTCCGGCCCGCGTCGATCTTCTTGCGCAGGTAGCTGATGTACAGCTCGACGACGTGGGCCTGGCCGCCGAAGTCGTAGTCCCAGACGCGGTCGAGGATCTGAGACTTGGACAGCACCCGGCGCGGGTTGCGCATCAGGAACCGCAGCAGCTCGAACTCGGTCGGGGTCAGTTCGACGAGCCGCCCGTCGCGGGTCACCTCGCGGGCATCCTCGTCCATGGCGAGGCCACCGACGGTGAGCAGCCGCGCGGCATCCTTCTGCCGCGTCATGCCGGCCCGGCGCAGCAGCCCGCGCAGCCGCGCCAGGACCTCCTCCAGGCTGAACGGCTTGGTCACGTAGTCGTCACCGCCCGCGGTGATCCCGGCGATGCGGTCCTCGACGGCGTCGCGCGCCGTCAGGAACAGCACGCACACCTCCGGCGTCTCGGCGCGGAGGCGGCGCAGCACCTGCAGACCGTCGATGTCGGGGAGCATCACGTCCAGCACGACCGCGTCGGGGCGGAAGTCGCGGGCGGCGGCGATCGCCTCGGCGCCGTCCCCGGCGGTGCGGACCGCCCAGCCCTCGGAGGCCAGCACGCGCGACAGCACATCGACCAGATCCGGCTCGTCGTCGACGACCAGGACCCGGACGGGCGTGCCGTCGGCCCGCCGCAGGCTCGCGGATCCGGGTTCACTCGTCATAGTGCGGCCAGCGTCTCCTTCCCACCTCTGAGTTTCCTCTGAAACGGCTCTGAAGGGGCGTCTTCCCCACGGTGTCAGAGGGAACTCAGAAATTGCGTTGGCAGGGTGGCCGGCATGACCGTGACCAGACCCGACATCCCGCGGCCCGTCACCCGGCCGCCGCGTCCGGCGTGGCGCGTGCCGTCCTCGTGGCCGCAGGTCCTGATCTACGCGGGCGCCGTGCTCGTGCTGGCGCTGTGGTGGCGTAGCACCGGCTCGGTCGCCGGACTGGACGGCTGGCTGACCGAGGCTGGGCGTGTCACCGGACTCCTCGCGGGCTACGGATGCGCCGTCCTGCTCGCCCTGATGGCGCGGGTGCCGGCGTTGGAACGGGGCGTCGGTACCGACCGGCTGGCGCGCTGGCACGCGATGGGCGGCCGGTACACCGTCTGGCTCGTCATGGCGCACGTCCTGCTGATCATCTGGGGGTACGCGGTGACGTCCCGCACGGACGTCGTCCACCAGACGGTGACCGTGGTGCTCGACTATCCCGAGATGCTCAAGGGAACGGCAGGGTTCGTCCTGCTGCTGGGGGTGGGGGTCACCTCCGCGCGGGCGGCGCGGCGCAGGCTGCGGTACGAGATCTGGCACTACCTGCATTTCGCGACCTACCTGGCGATCTTCCTGGCCTTCTCGCACCAGCTCGCCAACGGCGCCCAGTTCGTCGGCAGCGCCTGGGCGCGGGCCGCCTGGTACACGCTGTACATCGGGGTCGCCGTGCTCCTCGTGTGGTTCCGCTTCCTCACACCGGTCATCGGCGGTGTCCGGCACGGGCTGCGGGTCGCCGCCGTCCGCGCCGAGGCTCCCGGGGTCGTCTCCGTCTACATGACCGGACGCGACCTGACCAGACTGCACGCCGAGCCGGGGCAGTTCTTCCGCTGGCGGTTCCTCGCACCCGGCCTGTGGTGGGCGGCCAATCCCTACTCACTGTCGGAACCGCCGCGCGGGCACCGGCTCCGCATCACGGTCAAGCAGACCGGGGACCACAGCCGCGCCCTCGCCCGGCTCCGCCCCGGGACGCGGGTCTGGGCGGAGGGCCCCTACGGCGGCTTCACCGGCACGCGACCCCGCCACGACCGGGCGCTGCTGCTCGCCGGCGGCGTCGGCGTCACCCCGTTGCGGACCCTTTTCGAGACGCTCCCCGGTGATGTCACCCTCGTCTACCTCGCCCGCCGCCCGGAGGATCTGGTCCTGCGGCGCGAGCTCGACGCGGTCGCCGCCGCGCGGGGCGCGCGCGTGCACTACTTCGTGGACGAGCCGTCCGAGTACTCGCTCCCGCTGACCGGGCGGGCACTGCGGTCGGTCGTCCCCGACGTGCGGCACCGGGACGTCTACCTGTGCGGGCCGCCCGGCATGACCAACGCCGCGCTGCGGGCCCTCCGCCAGGCCGGCGTGCGGCGCCGCCACATCCGCACCGAGTCGTTCGAATTCTGAGAGGCCGAGCATGCGCCGAGCCACGATCGCCACCGGGACGACCATCGCGGGCGTCGTCCTGCTGCTGTCGCTGAAACCGCACCACCAGGCGGTCTCAGTGGCGCGCCCGCCCGCCCCGGAACCGCCCGCGCCCGGCGGACACGCTGCAACGGCAACCAACGCGACCTACCGGGGGCAGAGCGTCGACACCCGGTACGGACCCGTCCAGGTAGAGATCACGATGTCGAAGGGCCGCCTCACCGCCGTCCGGGTGCTGCGCGCCCCCTCGGCGAACGGCCGCGACCGGGAGATCGCCGCCATGGCCCTCCCCCGGCTCACCCGGGAGGCGGTCGCGGCCGGCGGCGCCCACATCGACGCGGTCTCAGGAGCGACCTACACCAGTGAGGGGTACATCACGTCCCTGCAGAGCGCCTTGGACCGTGCCCATGCCTGAAGCGATCCGCCACGTCGAGCACGTGATGGGGACGGCGGTCACCTTCGACATCCGCACGGACTTCACCCCCATCGTCGCCAAGGCGCTTGAAGAGGCCATCGCGTGGCTGCATCATGTCGACCACGTGTTCTCCCCGTACAAACCCGAGAGCCAGATGTCTCGCCTGGCGGAAGGCCGCCTCACGGTCGGCGAATGTGATCCCGACGTCGCCGATGTCCTGCACCACTGCCACGTGCTGGAGCAGCTCACTGGAGGAGCGTTCACCTGCCGACCCGGTGGACGGCTCGACCCCAGCGGCCTGGTCAAAGGTTGGGCGGTCGAGCGGGCGTCCACGATCCTGTACGAGGCCGGCGCGCTCGACCACTGTGTGAACGGGGGCGGCGACATCCAGACACGCGGGGAGGCCCGCCCAGGACGCCCGTGGCGGGTCGGCATCACCGACCCCCACCACCGCGACCGGCTCGTCGCCGCCGTGGCCGGACACGACCTCGCGGTCGCCACCTCCGGCACCGCCGAACGCGGCCCCCACATCATCGACCCCCGCACCGGACATCCCGCCGCGGACCTAGCCTCGATCACCCTGGTCGGACGCCACCTGAGCGACGTCGACGCCCTCGCCACCGCCGCCTTCGCCATGGGAGGCGCCGCACGCACCTGGACGGACGCGCATCCCGACATCGAAGCACTGGTCGTGGCCTCCGACGGCTCCACCTGGTGCACATCCGGCTTCGAAGACGTCGCCCTGGCCGTCGTCCCGCCAGACCGGCCGATGTAGGACGGCGCGTTCTCGCCCTGCCTAACGGGACCGGCCGATCACCGCGACCGGACACTCCGCGTGATGGATCACGCCGTGGCCGACGGAGCCGAGCCCGGGCACGCCCGATCGGTGACGGCTCGCACCGACGACGAGGAGATCGGCCGCCCGGGACACCTTGCACAGAATGGACACCGGATGCCCGATCAGCACATCGTTCACCACCTCGACCAGCGGATGGCGCTCGCGCAGCGGGGCGTAGGCTGCGATTATCCCGGCACGCCGCTCGTCGTTCATCTGCTCTTCGTCAACGGCATAACCTGACTCGGCAAGGCTCGCTGCGATCTGCCAGGCGTGCACCACGCGCAGCCGCGCCCCGCGGACGGCCGCGGCATCGAAGGCGTACTCCAGCACATCGTTCGCCTCCTCCTCGATGTCGCATCCCACCGCGACCTCCCCGTGGTCGGGGCCTGCCTCCCCCCGTACCACCACGACCGGAACGGCCGAGTGCCCGGCCACACGACGGCTTACGGAACCAAGCAGGAGACCAGCGAAGCCGCCATGGCCGCGCCGGCCGACGACCAGTTCCAAAGCCTTCTCCGACTCGTCCCGCAGCGCGTCCGGCGGCGTGTTGACCACAAGCGCTGTCGTCACTCGCAGCCCGGGCCAGCGCGTCCGCACGTGTTCCTCAGCCTCACGCAGGACGGCGCGACCCGCATGTGACACGCGCTCCGACTCATCGGGCAGGGCGAACCGCCGAACCTGATACGGCCAGATTCTCGCCGCGTGCACGATGTGCAGCGGCCGGTGGCGCCGCACCGCATCGGCGGCCGCCCAAGCGACGGCGCGCTCCGCGACGCCGGACCCATCCGTCCCCACGACGATCGGTGCCGACATGGCCTCCCCCAATGATCAAGCATGTTGCACAGCTACTTCCACACTTATGAGCGCCGACCGTCGGGCGCAAGGGACCAAGGTCCGGCATCGAATGGGATTGCTCGGAACAGGGTTCAGCGTGGATCCGCTGCGGGTAGTGCACCGGTGTCATTGCAGGTGGGGACGTGTCATGACCGTAGCGGGCCCGTTCCTGAAGGAGGTCGGGCCAGTTGGAGGAGACGAACTCCGTCACGGCCGGTGCTCTGGCCGAGGAACGCTTCTTCGCCGGGATGCCCGAGCCGCACCGCGCCGCATTGGCGGCCATCGCCGTCGTCGTCGCGGCCCCGGCCGGGCACCGCTTCTTCGAGGAGGGTGATCAGGCCCAGCGGTTCTGGCTGCTCCGCTCCGGCAAGGTCGCGCTGGATCTGCAGGTGCCCGGCCGCGGTGCGGTGGTGGTGGAGACCCTGCCGGCCTCGTCGATGCTGGGTTGGTCGTGGCTGTTTCCGCCGCACCGCTGGAGATTCGGCGCGGTCGCCGCGGCGCCGGTGACGGCTTTCCGGTTCGACGGGCGGGGGGTACGGGAACTCTGCGCCGCCGACCTCCGTCTCGGCCACGACCTCCTCCTGCGCTTCGGGGCCGTGATGCTGGACCGGCTCGAAGCGACCAGGGTCAGGATGCTGGACCTGTACGCGCACCCGGAGGAGCTTCGATGACTCCGGCCACGGCGCACGGCCCCATGGCGCCCGTCCCGTACCGGGTGACGGACCGGCACGCGGAGACGGCCGACACGGTCACGTTGGCGCTGGAGCCCGTTGAGGCGGCCGTCCCAGAGCCAGTTCCCGGCCAGTTCACCATGATGTACGTCTTCGGTATCGGTGAGGCGCCGATCTCGGTCAGCCGCGTCGGGCCGTTCCGGGCAGTACGGGGTTCCCGACCCGCACGCGGAAGAGGGCCGGTACTGGAGCAGACCGTCCGCGCCGTCGGCGCCGTGACCCGGGCCGTATGCGGGACGCGGCCGGGGAGGGTCGTCGGGCTGCGGGGGCCGTTCGGCACCGGCTGGGGCCTGGACGAGGCACGGGGATGCGATCTGGTGCTCGCCGCCGGCGGGATCGGGCTGGCCCCGCTGCGGCCAGTGGTGCTGCGCGCCCTGTCCGACCGGAGTGCCTTCGGCCGGATTTCAGTCCTGATCGGTGCGCGCACCCCGGATGACCTGTTGTTCACCAGTGAGCTCGACACGTGGCGGGCGAAAGGCGCCCAGGTCGAGGTCACGGTTGACCGGCCGACTCCCGGGTGGGCCGGTCACGTCGGACTGATCACGGCGCTGGCGGGGTCAGTTGAGGTCGACCCGGCCCGCGCCGCGGCGTTCATCTGCGGACCGGAAGTGATGATGCGCCTCACCGCCGAGGCGCTCATCGGGCTCGGGATGTGCCCTGCCGACATCCGGCTGTCCTTGGAGCGCAATATGCACTGCGGGCTCGGATGGTGCGGGCACTGCCAGCTCGGGCCGCTGCTGCTCTGCCGCGACGGGCCCGTCCTGCCGTACGAGCGCGCGGTGCCGCTCATGACCGTCAGGGAGCTGTAGGCATGGGACGACCGACCCTGGCCGTTTGGAAGTTCGCCTCCTGCGACGGCTGCCAGCTGACCCTTCTGGACTGCGAGGACGAACTCCTCACCCTCACCGGACGGATCAAGATCGCGTACTTTCTGGAGGCGACCGCCGCCGCCGGGGACGGCCCGTACGATGTCTCCCTGGTCGAAGGATCGATCACGACGCCGACCGACCTCGACCGCATCCAGCACGTCCGGGCGGTATCGGGCAAGCTGATCACGATCGGGGCGTGTGCAACCGCCGGAGGCATCCAGGCACTGCGTGACTTCGCGGACGTCGAGGAGTTCACCTCCGTGGTCTACGCTCGCCCGGAGTACATCGCCACGCTCGCGCGGTCCACGCCCATCTCAGCGCATGTACCGGTGGACTTCGAACTGCGGGGGTGCCCGATCGACCGGCGCCAACTCGTGGAGGTGCTGGCGGCTCACCTGACCGGCCGTACACCCGACGTACCCGGGCACAGCGTCTGCTTCGAATGCAAGAGCCGCGGGAGCGTCTGCGTCATGGTCGCGCGCGGCACCCCGTGCCTGGGGCCCATCACCCACGCGGGGTGCGGCGCGATCTGCCCGGCGTACGGCCGAGGCTGCTACGGCTGCTTCGGCCCCTCCCCCGCCTGGAGCGGCACTCGGCCCAACACCCGCGGGCTGCTGCCGTGGCTCGACATGACCGAGGACGAGACGCACCGAGTGCTGTCCACCTTCAACGTCTCGGCGTTCCGCGAGGAGCAGCGACCCGAAGGGGCGGGGGATGACGCACCGCAATGACCGGACATTGAAGGTCGGGGCTCTTGCCCGGGTCGAAGGCGAGGGCGCCATGTACGTCCGGGCCCGCGGCCGGGCCGTCGAGGAGGTTCGGCTCGACATCTACGAGCCGCCGCGGTTCTTCGAGGCGTTCCTGCGCGGCCGCGCCTACACCGAACCGCCGGACATCACCGCCAGAATCTGCGGCATCTGCCCTATCGCCTATCAGATGAGCGCGTGCCAGGCCATCGAGGCGGCCTGCGGCGTCAAGGTCGGCGGCACCCTCAGCGAGCTGCGCCGCCTGCTGTACTGCGGTGAGTGGATCGAGAGCCACGCCCTGCACGTCTACCTGCTGCACGCGCCCGACTTCCTCGGCTACCCGGGCGCGGTGGAGCTGGCCCGCGACCACCGCGCCGTCGTCGAGCGGGGCCTGCGGCTGAAGAAGGCGGGCAACACGCTGCTGGAGGTGCTGGGGGGCCGAGCGATCCATCCGGTGAACGTCCGGGTCGGCGGCTTCCACCGGACGCCGGCACGCACCGAGCTGGCCCCGCTCGCCGAGTTGCTCCGCCAAGCCCGCGACGACGCGCTCGCCACCGTGGAATGGGCGGCGGAATTCGAGTTCCCCGACTTCGCTCATGACCATGAATACCTCGCCCTGTCCACCGGACGGTACCCGCTGGAGAGCGGCGTCCTGCGCAGCAGCGCAGGACGCGCCTTCTCCGCCGCGGAGTTCGAGCGGAACATCGTCGAGGAGCAGGTCCCCCACTCGACCGCCCTGCACGCCCGCTTCACCGACGGCGGCCCGTACCTCACCGGCCCGCTCGCCCGCTACTCCCTCAACCGCGACCGGCTGTCGCCCCTCGCGCTCGAGGCCGCGGACCGGGCCGGACTCGGCATCGAATGCCGCAACCCGTTCCGCAGCATCCTGGTCCGTGCGGTCGAGATCGTCTACGCGGTGGACGAGGCGCTACGGATCATCACCGCCTATGAGCCGCCGCCCCGCCCGGCCGTGCCGGTGCCGCCCCGGGAGGGGACCGGACACGGCGTCACCGAGGCGCCGCGCGGCGTCCTTTACCACCGCTACGGCTTCGGCCCGGACGGCCTGATCCGGGCCGCGCGGATCGTCCCGCCGACGTCCCAGAACCAGGCCGCCATCGAGGACGACCTGCGCCGGTTCATCGCGGCGCATCTCCATCTCGACGACCACGCCCTGACCCATCAGTGCGAGCAGGCGATCCGCAACTACGACCCCTGCATCTCCTGCTCCACCCACTTCCTCGATCTCACCGTGGAGCGGTCGTGACCGTCGTCATCGGCGTAGGCAACGACTTCCGCCGCGACGACGGTGCGGGGCCGGCGGTGCTCGAGGCGCTCCAGGGCAGGGTGCGGGCGACTCTCGCGGTGACCGACGGCGAGCCGGCCCGGCTCATCGGGCTGTGGGCGGGCGCCGACCTGGCGATCGTCGTGGACGCGGTATGCGCCGAGCCGCCCGTTCCCGGGCGGATCCACGACCTCGGCGCGGAGACGGCGGCTCTGGCCGCGTGCTCCGTCACCGGTCACGCCCTTGGGCTCGCCGATGCCGTCGCGCTCGGACTCGCCGTCGGCCACATGCCCGCCCGCCTGCGCGTCCTGGCGATCGAGGGGCTCGATTTCGGCTTCGGCCACGGGTTGAGCCCCGGAGTGGCGGCCGCTGTCACCGCCGTCGCCGACCGGCTGGCCGTCGCACTGGCACCCGGCGGGGAGGAGCCGGCCGAGTCGATCGCCGGACACCCGCGCCGGCAAAAGGACCACTCGTCGTGAACACACTGGAACTCACCGACCTCAGTCTTCTCCACGCCGCGCTCCGCCGAGCCGGGTACACCGTCATCGGCCCGACCGTCCGCGACGACGCCATCGTCCTGGCGGAACTGGACTCGGTCGAACACCTGCCGTACGGATGGGGCGTCCGGCTGAGCCCCGGCGGCTACCGGCTGCGCCGCAGGGAGGACGGCGCCGCCTTCGCTCACGCGGCCGGGCCCCAGTCCTGGAAACCCTTTCTGCACCGGTCAAGAGTCAAGCTGTGGGAGGCGCGCCGGACCGAGGACGGCTTCGAGACCGAGGAGCACGCACCCGACCCGGCCCGCTTGGCACTGCTCGGCGTCCGGCCGTGCGATCTGCGCGCCATCGCCGTCCAAGACCGCGTCCTGATGGGCGGCCGCCACGTCGACCCGTCCTATGCGGGACGGCGCCGGGATGCCCTCATCATCGCCGTCAACTGCACCGAGCCCGGTGAGACCTGCTTTTGCGTCTCCATGGGCACCGGCCCGCAAGCGGGCCCCGGATACGATCTCGCGTTCACCGAACTGATCGGCGAGGACGGCCCGCGGTACATCGTGGACGTTGGCACCGAGGCGGGCGCCCTCATCATGGACGACCTGCGCGCAGGACCCGCGAAGCCCGCCGACGTGGACCGAGCCCGTGCGGAGGTGACGGCCGCCGCCGACCGGATGGGCCGGGAGATGCCCGCCCTGGGCCTTCGCGACCTGATGGCGGGCAGCCTGGACGCGGCTCGCTGGGACGATGTCGCCGAACGCTGCCTGAGCTGCGGCAACTGCACCATGGTGTGCCCGACCTGCTTCTGCACCAGAGTGACCGACACCACCGACCTCACAGGCGATCACGCCGAGCGCTGGCAACTCTGGGACTCCTGCTTCGACCCGGACTTCTCCCACCTGCACGGCGGCGAGGTCCGCGCGTCCGCGAAGAGCCGCTACCGGCAGTGGCTCACCCACAAGCTCGGCACCTGGCACGACCAGTTCGGGTCCTCTGGCTGCGTAGGCTGCGGTCGCTGCATCGTCTGGTGCCCGGTCGGGATCGACCTCACCGTCGAGGTGGCCGCGCTGCGCGCCGAAACCACCGACCCCACGGCAGACATCACCGAGTGAGGTGGTCCGCGCAGCCGTCAAGCGTGCACAGTTCCCAACTGCGGACCCGGCCACGCGGCCGAGTCCTCGGCCCGGCAACATCGTGAACGGGCTTCGACCAGCAGCGCTGCCGCCTCCTCTCCGTCGATTGAACCATCCGGCGACGCGCACCCCTTGCGTCCTACCACTGGCTGCCCGGCTACAACCTGCCCAGCATCTGCGAGCGACCCTGCGCTGTTCGGGACGGAGGTGCGCGCCTTACGGGCCGAGGGCGTCCAGCAGCGTTGGCGTGGCGGCGCCTTGGGGCGGACGGTGAAGGCTTCGCTGGAGGCACGGCGGTAGTTGGTCTCCAGGGCATGGCGCGACCGGGTGCCCCGCTTGAGTGACGAGACCGGCGCGGGGCCTGGTCGGGAACCGGCCGCGGTCGCGGACGCCGTTGTACGGGACAGGCGCGCCCAGCAGGCGATCTGACACCGCCGGCCTTGGACGCGCACGGTCCCCCGTACTGGACCGGGCGGGGTTGACATTCACCGTCACCGATGCGTCCACGGCCACACGCCGCTTGCCGCAGGTTCCGGCGACTGCGCGATAGCCGGCGAACGGCTCAGGTCAGGTCGGCCAGGATGGTTTCAGCGGCTCGACGTCCCGATACCAGGGCGCCCTGGATGGACCCGGTGTCGCGGTGGTCGCCGCAGATGTACCGGCCGGTGCGCAACCGGACCGGACGTCGCAGCGGCAGAGGCGGCGGCATCGCCGGAAGGGCGGCCTCGACCCGGTACGAGGCGATGTGCCGCCAGTCTGCGGTGTCGCCGTAGATCTCGGTCAGCCGGTCACGCACCAGCGCCTCGCCGGTGTCGATGCCGAGCACGGACGTCGAGATGAGCGCGCGGTCGTCCGGGGAGTACTCAGGTGCTGCGTCGGTCAGGACGAGCGTGTCGGTGATGATCCCTTCGGCGTCCAGGATTTGGACGGGCTCCTTTAGCGGAGATTCCGGGGCCACGTGGTAAAAGGTCGTGACCGGACGCATCACCGGTGCCTCGATCTCGGGTTCGAGTTCGGCCGCGCCGGCCGGGTCGGTTGCGACGACCACGGTGCCGGCGTCGATCGCCTCGCCGCTGCCGGTCTCCACTCCCTCGTCGGTGATCCGCCGGACGGGCGTGCCGAGCGACACCGCCCCGTCCGGGAGCCGGGCGGCAAGCTGCTCCGGTACCCGGCCCATTCCCCGCGCGGGGACGCAGATGGTGCCGCGCGCGAAGGACCGCCAGATCAGATGGAAGAAGCGGCTGGAGGTCTCCAGCTCGCGCTCCAGCAGCACCCCGGCCAAGAACGGGCGCAGCAGCTTCTCGATCATCTCCTCCGAGACGCCCCAGTGGCGCAGCTCCTCACTCGTGTCGCGTTCGGCACCGTCACGGACCCAGGACCCCGGGACGGCCAGGTCGCGAGCGGTCATCGCCGCCAGCGCGGCCTTGTCCCGGACGGACCCCACGTCGGCGAGGGCGCCGCTCAGCGCATGCTGGGGATGCCTCCACGGCAGCATCACGCGTTCGCGCACTCCCTGATGGAAGACCAGCAGCCCGGAAGCGAACGACCGCAGGTCCAGGGCCTTGAGGTCGAGGACGCGCCGGGCCTCCGGGTAGGCGGTGTTGAAGACCTGGAAGCCCCGGTCCAGGCGGAAGCCCTCCACGATATCCGTGCGCATCCGGCCGCCGACTCCGTCCGACGCCTCCAGCACCCGCACCGGTACACCGGCCCGGTGCAGCCGCACCGCACAGGCAAGCCCGGACAGACCCGCCCCCACGACGATCACGCCATCGGACATCTGCCCCCACTTTCCTCGTGGCCGCAATCCGCCCGTCACCATGCCCGCGATGAACGTGTCTACCCCGGTCACCGGAGGCGGTGTCATCGGGATGTGCATGTGTGCATGGGGGGACGAAAGGGTCTCTGCATCGCAAACCGCCACAATGGGGTAAATCGCGGCCGGCCCGGCCCACGCCTCCATGCACCGTGCAACCGTGTCCGAGCTGTCGGCGGCGATCCATCTCCCGACGCGGGGCCGTGAGGTCGTGGTGGTCGATGTTCGTGACAGACCGGGTGGATGCCACGGATCGGCGTGCGCCGGTCCGTCGCGGTCGACATGGGCGCTTCGGCGCTGACCACGCCGCAGATGCTGGCGGACACGTTTAGCGCGGCGAGTGGATTCCGGTGCCTGAACCGGTTCGTGGCGGCCTACTGCCCGGTCCGGCCCGGCCGGCGACTGGCGATTGGCACTACGCAGGCCCGCAGTACTCGTCCCGCCTGGTCATGCACTTCGGGATCGTTCACCGGCCGCCGGTTCAGGCACATGAAACCGACCGCGCCCGAGACCGCTACCGCCGCGTACGAACCGTACAGCGGCATCCTGGACGAGATCGCCGCGGCCGGCCACGATGTGCTGACCGCGCGGGCGCGGGTGCCATGCCACCGCCGGGCCGCGATCTTCGCGCGGCACATGCTGGCCGCCTTCGCCGCCGGCCGCGCCGAACGGCGGCAGCCCGCCGGCGTGCGATGCTGATGGTCGAGTGCGCACTCGCCCGCAACGGAGCACTTCGCTGATCTCGGCGGGGTCCACCGGAGCCGTCGTGACTTGCGCGGTCCGTGCTTTCGGGCGGTGAGAAGGCGTGGCGCGCTCGGCAGTGGCTGTGGCGCTCCCGACGTTCGCGGGACGGCGTGGCTGCCGCTCGATCCTCGCGTCCGCCAGCGCGTTGACGCAAGGGCCGGTGCGGCCCTGCCGCGGTCATGAGCGCGTCGACACCTGCGCGGTCAAGGGGTTCGCAGAGCCGCTTCCTGACCAAGCGCGTCCACAGGCCGACCACCGCAAGACGGACGTCCGGTCTGTGGTAACTGGCCCGACCGGCGGAGAGACTGCAAGGAGGCCCAGTCCAACGGGTCAACCCGCCGTATCGGCGAACAAGCCCAGGGAGACGATATAGGCAGAAGATCCTTATGAGACCACGCACCAGGCGGCTACCGTCCCCTCTCGGTCTGCGAACACCGTCGGGGCGGATCCTGCCCTCCTGAACCTTGTGGTTTAGGAAAAGTCGGGCCGCCGGCGTGCTGGTGGACACCGCCCCACCGTGCGACCCGCTGTAGCTGTTCATGCGTGCCGACGTGGACATCCGCCGGGAATCATCGAGCAGTTCTTCAGCGGCGGCGCAGGCGGCCCTCCGCCGTGGCAGGCGTCGTCGCGGCGCAAACCGACCTCACCGCTGCCGTCGATGATCAGCCCCGCCCTCGTACCGCCGATCTCACCGATTGCTGAGGACCGATCGAGAGGAAATGACCATGCTGGTCCGCGAAGCCATGACCACGCCTGCGGTGACGGTGACGCCGTCGGCCACCGTCCGCCAGGCCATGCGAGTACTGCTCGAGCACGACGTGACCGCGCTGCCGGTCATCGACACGACGGGCCGGCTCGTCGGAGTCGTCAGCGAGATGGATCTGCTGCGCGGCGCGTTCGAGGCGGATCCCCGAGCCTTCGCAAGGCCGCTGAGCGGCAACCCGGAAGCACCCGAGCCCCGGCACGTCGATGAGGTCATGACACAAGACGTACGTACGGCGCGCCCCACCACGGACGTCGCCGAACTGGCGGCGACCATGGTGCGAACGAGGGTCAAGAGCGTCCCGGTCCTCGACGGGGAGGCCATCGTCGGTGTCATCAGCCGCCGCGACCTCATCGCGACGCTTGCCCGGGGCGACGCCCGCATCCGCGACGACGTCCTGGCCTCGATCGCCGCCTACGCACCGGACGGCGGGCCCTGGGAGGTCACAGTCGAGGACGGCGTGGTCCGGCTGAGCGGGCGCATCGACGAGCAGGCCGAGCGGATCGTCGAGATACTCGCCCGGACCGTGCCCGGCGCCACCCGCGTCCTGATCAACCCCTCCCCCTGACGGCGGCGCGGCCGACGGCGGCGCTCGTCGGGCGCCCTGTGGCGTCAGGGGCCGATACTGGCTGGTTCTCGGGCGATGGCGATCCGCCAGATCAGCTATCGGTTTCCCGGTGTCAGGCGGTCTGGTGCCCAGGACGCTCCGTACTTTGCAGTCCTGGAGCTAATCCGCCCCAAGATCGCGGCCTTCAGCGCGCGAGTCGTCGACCAGCCCCGTCCCCGGCGACGCCATGGGGCTGCGACCCTCATCTCGAATCTGGCCGGGCGCCCACCAGTCTTTCGGCCGACACCGGCGCCCCGAACCCGCCTCTCACAGCGGCCGTCCGAGACCACGACCGGTCGGCGCGGCCTGCGCCTGCGCGGCACGTTGCAGTGCTGTCAAGCCGATGAGCGTCTCGCCCACCCGTGCGAGCCGACCGCGATCAGGTCGGTGCCCTCGCACCAGCGTCGGACACATGCTGCCGCCATCAGGCCCTTGCGCACCGGCTGGCCAGAATCCTCTACCATGCGAGCGGCGTTTCGCAAGATCACTCGTCGCCGACGAGCACGGCCCGCCCGTCTTCCCGCCGTGGTCGGCGACGGCCTAGTCATGCCACGCCGCTCAAACTGAGGACACGACGCCCAGCACGTCCAGCTCGACCGCTGGCGCATCGAGGATCGAGTTGTGCACGGTGCAACGGCCCACGGCGGACTCCAAGCCCCTCAGCGCCCCCGCCGGAATGTCGACCGGGGGACGCAGGTGGAGGCGAATCCGCGCAACGCGAGTCGGGACGCCGGGGTCCATGACGAAGCCGGCGGTGACTTCCAACCCGGTGGCCGGTAGCGCACGCCCTGCGAGATAGCGGCGGGCGTGGTGCGCCGCGCATGCCGCCAGCGCCGCGACGAACAGTTCGACCGGTGTCGGGCCCTCGTCCATGCCGCCCGAGATGTACGGCTGATCCACGTCGATCACGTGGTCCCGGATGAGCAGGGTGAAGGCGTCATTCTCACGGTGGACGACCCTGATCTCCTCCATCGAAAAGTCGCCTCCCTCGTTGATTCGTGGTTCGTCCTTCACCTGCAGTCTCCCCGGCGCCCACATCGCATGGTGAGTGCCGAAGGTCCCGCCCGGACGGGCTGGAAGGCCCACGCCCCGAGCATCAGGCAGGGGCGTGACCACCGTGGCAGCGCAGCGGAGGCGGTGCAGCAACGCATGTCCGGCGGAGCCGAGGAGCAGCCCGGCGAAACCACCGGGCCCCTCGCCCCCACGACGAGGGGCCAGCGTCTGCTGAAGGCGTTCGCACGCGGGGGTTTCGCGTCCGTGGACGATCTCGGAAACGTGGACGCAATGGCTTCCCGATAGGGTGCCGGGTTTACAGGCAGCCGAGCGGCAACGGTGCTGGTGGGCGCCGACGACGAGCCCGGTTGCGGTCCAGGAGATGATCTTGTGCCCTGGCCGGTCGCGAGCCGGCCAGAACACAGGCGGGTCCGCGCCTTCGGCCACCTCGTTGATCCGGGTGCACCGCGCCGTCGGGTCCGGCGGCATGCTGCCAGTGGCCCGGCCATCCCGGTTCTGGCGTGCACACCGGCGATTTCACGCTCTGGACCAGGACGGCATGGCACCCGGCCCAGATCGACACGAGCTGCGAGACGTAACGGCCGCCCGCCGCGTCTCAAGCAGGTCAGAAAGGGCTCCGCCAGTGTCGCTCGTCGAGTGAGCGGCACGCTCACGGATTCCTTGTGCCCCCGCTTTGCCGCCGCCAGGACATCCGCCGACCGCCCCACCGCCGCGACGCGTGCCACCGCCACGGCTGTAGGGCCGGTGACACTCCACTGCCGGAGGAAGCCGAGGCGAGGAGTCCCTCGCGACATCGGGGACGGTGGTCTACTGCCCACCACCCCGTTTCCGTCAGGCGAGGCTGGACACATTCCCCGGAAGGAGGAGGCGACGAATGAACGATGATCACGGGGGCGCCGTCCTCGTCGGCTACGATGGCTCACCCGCTGGCGATCAGGCCCTGCATTGGGCGGTCGAAGAGGCTGACCTCCGCCGTGTTCCCCTCACCGTCTGCCATGCCTGGCACTGGCCCTACCCGTCGAGCCCGCCGGACGACGACACCCTGGAGATCTTCCGTGCGGCGGCCGCGATCGTGGCGGACGAGGGCGTGCGCAAGGCCCATGCCCAGGCCGAGGACATGGACGTCCACTGGCGGCTGGAGCGCGGCCAGTCAGGCACAGTACTGCAGGAGGCCGCCGTGGATGCCGGCTTGGTCGTGCTCGGGGCGCGGGGCCACGGCGGGTTCGGGGGCCTGTCGGTCGGTTTCACCGCTGTGCAGGTCTGTGCCCGCGGTGCCCGGCCGGTCATCGTCGTACGGTCAGGCCAACCACAGGTCGGGGGCCACGGTGGGCGGCTCGTGGTCGGCGTGGACGGCTCACCGGCCAGCGAGGCGGCCCTCGGCTTCGCCTTCGAGGAGGCCGCACTGCGTAGGGCGTCGGTGACGGCCGTATGCAGTTGGTGGGACCCGGCAGTGCTCCCCGGCCCGGACCGCGTCCCCTTCACGGATCCACAGGTGATCAGGAGCGAGGCCATGGCACGGTTCGACCAGGCCGTCGCGCCATGGCAACGCGAACACCCCAACGTGCCACTGGACACCGAGTTCGTCGTCGACCCGCCGCGTCAAGCCCTCGTCAACGCCGCCCAAGGCGCTGCCCTGCTGGTAGTGGGCGACCGCGGAATCGGCTCGGTGCCCCAGATGCTACTGGGTCCGGTCACCCAGGCCGCGCTGCAGCAGGCCCCTTGTCCAGTCGCGGTTGTCCCGGCACAGCAGGCCGAATAGCGAGGAGGGGTTCCAGAAGAGCGAGATAGGGGCGCAACCGAGGTCTTCACGCGGGGCTGGGCCGGAGAACGGCACGGCAGCCGAGGGCACCGGGCGGTCCGCTACGGCGATCGGAATGAGGAGAGTGCCATGTCCGCACCGATCACCATCGGTACCGATGGTTCGGGCGAGTCGACGCGCGCACTCGATTGGGCGGCCGCCGAGGCGGCCTTGCGCGAACGTCCGCTGCGCATCGTCCACGCGGTCGAGAGCTGGCCGTACACGACGGCGCACTTCGCGCAGGCTGAGACCGCCGACCTCGTTGCCCGCGCCGGGAGGATGCTCCTGGCGGCCGCCCGTGAACGCGTCAAAGAGCAGTGGCCGAGCCTTACGACGACGACCGCTTTGGTGAGTGGGGAGACGTGGCAGGCTGTAGGCGCCCAGTCGGAGAAGGCGTTCGAGCTGGTGGTGGGAAGTCGTGGCCAGGGCGGTTTCGCCGACCTGCGACTGGGTTCCACAAGCCTGCGCATGGCCGAGCTGTCCACCGTCCCGGTGGTGGTCGTGCGCGGGAACGCGGCCGGTGGTGGCGAAATCCTCGTCGGCGTCGACCCGGTACGGGATCTCGGCGCGGTCCTCGACTACGCGTTCGACTCAGCCGTGCTCCATCGTGTCCGGCTCCGCATCGTCCACGCGTGGCAGACGCTTTCGACCTTCCTGGAGGCGGGTTACTCCGACGCCGAGCACGTCGAAGCGGAGTTGAGGAAGGAGGTCCTTGATGCTTACCGACCGCTGCACGGCCGGTACCCGGGAGTCAATGTCGTCGAAGACATTGTTTTGGAGCATCCGGTGACCGCGCTGGCCAAGGCCTCGCGCGAGGCCCGCCTGCTCGTGGTCGGTGCCCACGACTGGCATTGGAGCTCGCCCCAACTCGGTTCCGTAGGGCACGGAGTCCTGCATCACGCGCAGTGTCCGGTAGCGGTCGTTCCGGCCCGCTGATCTTCAACCCCGCCGCGTGCCGCTCACCCGCAGGCCCGCACCCGGCGTGCCGCGCCCGGCAGAGCGTATGTCCCAGGTTCGGGGACCTTTGTCCACTGGTCCCACCCGTGGCGGCCGACCAGCCTCGATTACGAAGGGACATCCTGGAAGGGAGACCGTTCAAAATGAAGCGACCGACAGTGGGGGCGGTCATGACCTCTGATGTCGTGACGGTATCGCCCGACGCCTCCTTCAAAGACGTGATCAGCGTCCTCGCCGATCGCGAGATCAGCGGGGCGCCCGTCGTGGACGGGGAGGGCCGTGTCATCGGCGTGGTGACCGAAGCGGATCTACTCCGCAAGGCGGCGCCCGGCCGGAGCGGCAAGCCGTACCGGAAATCGCGCCTCATGAGGGAACCGCCCAAGGCCACCACCGCCGGAGAGGCCATGAGTTCGCCCGCGGTCACCACGACCGAGGACACCTCGATCGCCGAGGCGGCTCGATCCTTGTGCCGCCTCGGTTTCAAGCGGCTCCCGGTCGTGGACCGCGACGGCCGGCCGGTGGGCATTGTCAGCCGCGCCGACGTGCTGCGCGTCTTCTTGCAGACGGACGCGCAGATCCGCAACGAGGTGACCCACGAGATCGTCGTCCAGAGTCTCTGGCTCGACCCCGCCGAAGTGGAGGTCAGCGTGCGCGACGGCGTGGTCACCCTGCGAGGCCGCGTGCCGCTGGCGAGCCTCGTCCCAATCGCCGAACGCCTGACAGCCTCCGTCGACGGCGTCATCCGGGTGATCAACAAGCTCGACTACGACGAGGACGACGGCGTACGCCCGCATCGGCGGCACCGCGATCATCGCTGATGCCTGATCCTCCTGGTGTCCTTCATCATCGTCGCTCCGCCCCTCGGCAGGCGTCTACCTGCTGCTGCGCCGCCGCTGCGACAAGCGTCGCTATCGAATGTGGGACGGCGCTTGGGCCGGCTTTGACCGCCGCCGCATTGGCTCCTGACACAGCACCCCGCCCGTCAGCCGATCGCCCGCTGGTCCCGGGGAGCATGGACGACCGCGACCGGGCAGGGCGCGTGTTGCAGCAGGGCGTGGCTGACCGATCCGATCAAGAGGCCGCGGAAGCCGCCCAGTCCTCGTGAGCCGACGACGAGCAGTCGCGCACCCTGCGCGGCATCCAGCAGGACTTCACGCGGACGGCCGACGATGACCTCGGCCTGTGCTTCCACTCCCGGGTGAAGGTCTCGCAAGGGCGCCGTCAACTGCTCCAGCCGCGCCTTGGCCGCCTCCCGCATGCCGGCATCGTCGACCAGCGGCGGAGGATCCTTCACCGGTACCGGCTCCCAGGCCGCCACCGCGCGCAGGGACAGTCCATGCAGTTCGGCCTCGGTGAACGCCATCGCCAGCGCGGCCTCGGATGCCGGTGAACCGTCCACACCGACCACGGCACGGTCCGGCTCCGCCCCCGAGTGCCGGTCCGGCTCATCCCGGGCGATGACCACGGGGCACGAGGCGTGCGCGGCCACCTGAGCACTGACCGACCCGAGTATCAGGCCGGGGAACCCGCCGAGGCCCCGCGGCCCGAGCACGACCAGGTCGGCGCTCTTGCCCGCCTCGATCAACTTCGCGGCCGGCCGGCCGCATTCGAGCACCCCCCGCACCGGCACATCGGGCGCCTGCTTCCGGACGTGCTCGATTCCACCGTCCAGGGTCTCCTGCGCCAGAGGCGCCAGGTCCACCATCGGCATGGCCATCGAGCCTCCGCCGTAGGGCTCCCATGCGTGGATCACCGTCAGCGGCAGGCCGCGTGCCCGGGCCTCATTGGCAGCCCAGTCCAAGGCGCGGAGGCAGTTCTGCGAACCGTCGTAACCGGCGACGACACCGGTGATCGCCCCTGTGCTCATGCCATCCCCCTCACCTTGCGCCTACCCATCGGATCCCTACATCCCCACCCTCCAGAGCTTGAACGCACAGCCTCGCCGAACGCGGACGCCGGCACAGGCCGAACGGCTGCGGACGCGATGACAAAGGTCCCTGGAGCGGACATCCCCTCAGAACGACCCTGAAGGGGCTGGTCCATGCGCAGGAGGAGGCCGACGTTGTCCGACACAGTCGCCAATCAGATCGATGTCCAGGTCACGACCATCCGGGACGTGGCGAAGGCCGATGTGCTCCGCACCCGCGAAGTGGTCCTCCGGGTACTGGCGCACGCCCCGCGTCCGGTCCTGTACGCCAAGGCCACGCTCAACGTTCTGCCAGATCCCGCCGTGGCACGGCCGAACCTGGTTTCTCTCCGGATCGGCCTCAACGGGGTCCCCGTGAGCGCGCACGCCTCGGCGGCCTCGATGTCCGAGGCCGTCACGCTGGCCGCCACTCGCCTGCGTGCCCGGATGGAGCATGTGGCCAGGCACTGGGAGACCCGCCGAACCGCAATGGCCCCGGCCCCAGCCCGGCTCCGCGATGAACTTCGCACTGACGCCGAAATCGTCCACCCGCGTCCGCCAATGAGCGGCGCACCGATGTAAGGGCGCCGCACGATGGCGAAGCAGATCGGCCCCAGTCCCTCCGCCCTGGCCCTGGAGCAACGTGTGGCTGTGCTGGAACGGCAGATCGCCACCCTGACAGTAGCCGCCCGCCTCCTGGCCTCCGCCCTGGAGGGCACTCCTCTCGACTCCCCCGACGGCGAGCCGGCGGCACGGCAAGCGCACACGTTGCTCCTGCTGCCGCCGCTGGCACCGGCCGACCCGCATTGACGGGCACCCGCCCCAAGGAGACGCAGATGTCCACGCTACGAACGACGGTCCTCGTCGGTGTCGACGGCTCGCCCGCCTCCGACCACGCCATCGCCTGGGCCGCGGCCGAGGCCGCACGGCTCGGGAAGTCCCTGAATCTGGTCCATGTCGTGGAGACGGCGACGCTGGACCTGCCGGGGCGCACGACCGACGGAATCTCGGAGGAACTCGTCCGGGCGGCGACCCGGATCCTGGAGGAAGGGCGCGCTCAGGCGCTGCGGCGGCAGCCGGAACTCACCGTGGAGACCATGCTCGTCCATGAGCGGAACGTGCCCGCCGGGCTCCGGCAGTACGCCGGCGACGCCGCCGAGGTCGTCGTCGGGCATCGCGGGCGTGGCGGTTTCGGCGGGCTGCTACTCGGCTCCACCGCCCTGCATCTTGCCGGACACTACCCCGGCCCGGTGATCGTGGTCCGCGACCAGGACAGGCCCGCCTCCGGCGAGATCGTGGTCGGGCTGGACCTGGTCGACGATCCCGGGTCCGCCCTCGACCACGCGTTCGCCGCAGCGGCCGCACGCGAGGCGCGGCTGCGTGCGCTGCACGCCTGGCGACCCGCACCGCTCGCCGTCGAAGTGGGCGTGGATCTTCAGATCACCGCCGACGGCCTACGGGAACGCCTGGCCACCGCCCTGGCGCCCTGGCGGAGCCGGCACCCGAACGTCGAGGTCGTCGAGGAGGTCGTCGTCGGCCACCCGGTCGAGATGCTCGGCCAGACTTCGGCCGGTGCCGGTCTTGTCGTCGTCGGCTCTCGAGGACGGTCGTTCCCGCTCGGCTCGGTGAGCCATGGCCTGATCCACCACGCCCGCTGCCCCGTCGCCGTCGTCCGCCCCTACGAGTGACCGGTCTATGTCCAGTGCGCCGGGTGCCGCATGCCCGAATCAGGTCCGGCGGGCCATGCCGGACAGGACTTTGGTCCGCTGTCTCGGGGACGGACGCCCGGCGCCCGGCCGGCCGGCGCGGTGATCGGCTGAGATGGCTGCGATCACGTCGCCGATGAGAGGAGGTACTCATGAGTGCGAGACCGGCCCGCCGGAGGTTGGGGCTGTGGATGGCCACGGCCCTGGTGGTGGGCAACATGATCGGGTCGGGCGTGTTCCTGCTGCCCAGCTCGCTGGCCGAGTACGGGCCGATCAGCCTGATCGCGTGGGGCTTCACCGCGGCGGGAGCGATCCTGCTGGCGCTGGTGTTCGCCCGCCTGTCCCGGGCCTACCCGAAGACGGGCGGCCCCTACGCCTACGCGCGGCGCGCGTTCGGCGACTTCGTCGGGTTCCAGACCGCCTGGGGCTACTGGATCGCGGTGTGGGCGGGCAACGCGGCGATCGCGGTCGCGTTCGTCGGCTACCTGGCCCACTTCTGGCCGTCGCTGGGCGAGGACAAGGTGCTGGCCGCGGCCGTCGGGGTCGCGACGATCTGGCTGCTGACGGCGGTCAACGCCTACGGCGTGCGGGAGGGCGGCGCCATCCAGGTGCTCACCACCGTCATCAAGCTGGTGCCGCTGCTGATGATCGCGGTCGGCGGGCTGTTCTTCGTCGAGTCCGGCAACTTCGGGAAGTTCAACGCCAGCGGCGACAGCGCGTTCGGCGCGGTCACCGCCGCTGCGGCGCTCACCCTGTGGTCCTTCATCGGGCTGGAGTCGGCCACCGTCCCGGCCGAGGACGTCGACGAGCCGGAGAAGAACATCCCCCGCGCCACCGTCGCCGGGACCGCCGTCACCGCGCTGATCTACATCCTCGGGACCGTCGCCGTCCTCGGGCTGGTCCCGGCCGCCGCGCTGGCGACCTCGACCGCGCCGTTCGCCGACGCCGCCGACGCCGCGTTCGGCGGCTGGGCCGCCGACGTGGTCGCGGCGGGCGCGGCGATCAGCGCGTTCGGCGCCCTCAACGGCTGGATCCTGCTGCAGGGCCAGATCCCGTTCGCCGCCGCCCGCGACGGCCTGTTCCCGCGCGTGTTCGCCCGCACCGGACGCGGCGGCACCCCCGTCATCGGGCTGGTCATCTCCAGCCTCCTGGTGACCGGGCTGATGCTCATGAACTACAACGCCGGCCTGGTCGACCAGTTCACCTTCATCATCCTGCTGGCCACCCTCACCACCGTCATCCCCTACGCCCACGCCTCGCTGGCCGAGCTGGTGCTGCTGGCCACCGACCGCGTCGCGTTCTCCGGCCGGCGCCTGGCCCGCGACGCCGTCATCGCCCTGCTGGCCTTCGGCTACACCGTCTGGGCCATCGCCGGCGCGGGCTACGAGGTCGTCTACAAGGGCACGCTGCTCATCTTCGCCGGCATGCCGGTCTACGCCTGGCTGAAGTACCGCGAGCACCGCACCAGCGTCCACGCCGTCGAAGCCGGCGACCCCGAACCGCCCGTGAATGCCGCATAGGGGAAAGGCAACCCGTGTTCACCGTCTCCTCCGAGGTCGGCCGGCTGCGGCAGGTGCTGCTGCACCGCCCCGACCTGGAACTGCTCCGCCTCACCCCGGCCAACAAGGACGACCTGCTGTTCGACGAGGTGCTCTGGGCCAAGCGCGCCCGCCAGGAGCACGACGTCTTCGCCGACACGCTCCGCGAGCGCGGCGTCCAGGTCCACTACCTCGCCGACCTGCTCGCCGAGACCCTCAAGATCGACCAGGCCCGCGGCCACGTCCTCGACCACACCGTGTCCGAGGCGGCGCTGGGCGCCACGCTCGCCGGACCGCTGCGCGCCGTGCTGGAGGACATGGACCCCGAGACCCTCACCCGCCACCTCATCGGCGGGCTCACCAAGGGCGAGCTGGACCTGGCCGCCCACAGCCTGCTGCTGGCCTCCCTGGACGACGGCGACTTCGTCCTGCCGCCGCTGCCCAACCACCTGTTCACCCGCGACCCGTCCGCCTGGATCCACGGCGGCGTGACGCTGCACCCGATGGCCAAGCCCGCCCGGCGCCGCGAGACCGTCCACCTGAACGCCGTCTACCGGTACCACCCGATGTTCACCGGCGCCGACATGCCGGTCTGGTACCCGGGCACCGACTTCGGCCTGCCGTCCGTGGAGGGCGGCGACATCCACGTCCTCGGCGACGGCGTCGTGCTGATCGGAATGAGCGAGCGGACCACACCGCAGGCCATCGAGCTGCTCGCCCAGCGGCTGTTCACCGCCGGCGCCGCCCGCCAGGTCATCGCCGCGCAGCTGCCCAAGCAGCGCGCGTACATGCACCTGGACACCGTCATGACGATGGTCGACCGGGACGCCTTCACCGTCTACCCGGAACTGCCGGTGCTGCGGTCCTACAGCCTCACACCCGGCGCCGGCGGCGCGGTCACCGTGAACGAGAACGACGGGCTGTTCCCCGCGATCGCCCGCGCCCTCGGCCTACCCGGCGTCCGCGTCCTGTCCGCCGAGCAGGACGTGCGGGCCGCCGAGCGCGAGCAGTGGGACGACGGCGACAACGTGCTCGCCCTCGAACCGGGGGTCGTCGTCGCCTACGAGCGCAACGTCACCACCAACACGATGCTCCGCCACAACGGCATCGAGGTCATCACCATCCCCGGCGGCGAACTCGGCCGCGGGCGCGGCGGGCCCCGCTGCATGAGCTGCCCCCTGCAACGCAACGAGGTGACCCCATGAAGGATCTACTGCACATAACCGACCTAAGCGCCGACGACCTGACCATGCTGCTTGAGCTTGCCACCGGATTCCAGGACGACCCCGGATCGGGGGGTCACCTGCTCACCCACCGCATGGTGCCGATGTACTTCGCCAAGCCGTCCACCCGGACCCGGCTGTCGACCGCCGCCGCGGTGACCCGGCTCGGCGGGACGCCCATCGCCGTCGGCCCCGACGAGCTTCAACTGCGGCGCGGCGAGACCATCGGCGACACCGCCCGGGTGATGGGCGCCTACTCCGCCGCCATCGTGATCCGCACGTTCGCCGACGCCGACGTAAGGGAGCTGGCCTCAGCGACGCCGGTACCAATCGTCAACGCGCTGACCGACGGCCACCACCCCCTGCAGGCCGTCGCCGACCTGCTCACCGTCCAGCAGCACTTCGGCCGCCTGCGCGGGCACCGCATCGCCTACTCCGGGGACGGCGGCAACGTCGCCCGCAGCCTGATGGAGGCGGCGGCCCTCGCGGGGATGGACGTCGCCATCGCCACCCCGCCCGGCTACGCGCCCCCGGACGAGGCCGTCGCCTTCACCGCCGCCGAGGCCGACCGGAACGGCGGCGGCTTCGTCCTCACCACCGACCCCGCCGAGGCGGTCAAGGGCGCCTCCGTCGTCTACACCGACGTCTGGCTGTCCATGGGCGACCCCGAAGAGAACCAGGAACGCCGCAGGAAGGCACTCACGCCTTACCGAGTGGACGAGAACCTCATGGCACTCGCAGGCGACGACGCCGTCTTCATGCACTGCCTGCCCGCCCACCGCGGCCAGGAGGTCACCGCCGGCGTCATCGACGGCGCGCGCTCGCTGGTCTTCCAGCAGGCCGCCAACCGGCTCCCCGCCGCGCAGGCCGTGCTGTTCGCGCTGCTCACCGAACGCCTGGACGGACGGCCGTGAGGATCGTCGCCGCCCTCGGCGGCAACGCGCTGCTCCACCGGGGCGAGCCGCTCGACGCGTCCGTGCAGGTCGCGCACATCCGTGAGGCGGTACGCGGCCTGGCCGCCGCAGCGTCCGGAAGCGAACTGATCATCACGCACGGCAACGGGCCGCAAGTCGGGCTGCTGGCCGTGGAGAGCGCCACCGACCCGGCGCTCGCCGCGCCCTACCCGCTCGACGTGCTCGGCGCCGAGACCCAGGGCATGATCGGCTACTGGCTGGTCCGCGAGCTGCGCCGCGCCCTGCCCGGCCGCGAAATCGTCGCCGTGCTCACCGAGACCGTCGTCGCCCCGGACGACCCTGCGTTCACCCACCCGACGAAGTTCGTCGGCCGCACCTACGCGGCTCACGAGGCGCACAGGCTACGGGCCGAGCACGGCTGGGCCGTCCGCCAGGACGGCGACGCCTGGCGCCGGGTCGTCCCCTCCCCCGAGCCCCGCGCCATCGTGGAACTTCCCACGATCGCCCGGCTTGTCGACGACGGCTGCCTGGTCATCGCCGCCGGCGGGGGCGGTGTCCCGGTGGACCCGCACCATCGGGGAGTCGAGGCCGTGGTCGACAAGGACCTGACGGCGGCGCTTCTTGCCGAACATCTCAAGGCCGACGTGCTGCTGCTCCTCACCGACGCCCCGGCCGTCATGCGCGACTACGGGACGGCGGATGCCCGTCCCATCGGTCAGATCACCCCTCAGGCATTGCGGGGGATCGATCTGCCGGCCGGGTCCATGGGCCCCAAGGCCGAGGCCGCCTGCCGTTTCGCCGAGCACCGCCACGGGGCCGTCGCGGTCATCGGCGCGCTCACCGACATCCCCGCGCTCCTGACCGGCACCGCGGGCACTCGAGTCGAGAACGAGCAAGCCCGCTCCTGACCGAGCCGGCTCCTGCGGGGAAGACCTCGTGTGATGACTCTGCGCTTCCTCCCGGGAGATCCGAGAACGAGCGCCAGAAGGGGAACATCGACCGTGAAAGGAGAGGCCATGAGCGACGAGCTGCAGCGCATCGATCCGGCCGTCTGCCTGGCGCTGCTCCAGCGGGTGACCGTCGGCCGGATCGCGTGGGCCGAGGACGACGGGACCGTCACGGTCCTGCCGGTCAACTTCGTCGTGGACGGCGAGACGCTCGTCTTCACCACCGCCCCGGGCGCCAAACTCGACGCCGTCCGCGGCGGACGCCCGCTCACCTTCCAGGCCGACGACCTGGAGCCCGCGCTCAGGACCGCCTGGAGCGTCCTCGTCGTCGGCCGGGCCGAGATCGTCACCGACCCGGACGAGACCGAACGCCTGCGGGTACTGCCGCTCACCCCGTGGGTCCGCTCCCCCGAGGGCTCCTTCGTACGGCTGACTCCCCGCAAGGTCAGCGGGCGGCGCATCCCCCTGCACGCAGGAGGAGTCACGACAGAACACATCGACACTACGGACGACCCCGCGTGACACGACACGGCGGCTGGGAAGCGAGGGTCGAGGACCTTCGTCCCTGACAGCGGCGGCCGCCGCCGGGGCACTCTGTAGGCATGCAGCTCGATGCGAGCGGCCTGCAGATCATTGACGAGGCCGAGTGCCGCGCTCTCCTCGCATGCGCGGCGGTAGGACGAATCGTCTTCACCCACCGCGCGCTCCCGGCCGTCCAGCCGGTCAACTTCACCGTCAGCCGCGAGGACATCGTGATCAAGGTGTCGCGGACGTCCAGGCTCGCGACGGCCGCCGCCGACACCGTCGTGGCGTTCGAGATCGACGACTACGACATCGAGGCCGAGACGGGCTGGTCAGTGGTCGCCGTCGGCCGTGCCCGGCGCGTCACCGACGCTTCCGAGATCACCACGCTGGAAGCCCTGCCGCTGCGCACCTGGGCACCGAAGGAACGCGACACCTTCATCCGCGTCCACCCCGAACTTATCACCGGCCGCCGCATCGGCAGCCCCGCCGAAAAGATCGTCACGCCCCGGTCGACGAGCGGCCGGAGACGGGCCTAACGCCTCTCGGGCCAGAACGCCGCCACGCCACCGGTGACGGTCTCGGAGACATCCGTCAGCCGTGCCTGTGTCGTTTCCAGACGCGCCACGACGAGTTCAGCGAAGCGGCGCGTCAACTCGTAGCCCATGGAGGGGTCGACGGCGCAGAGCGTCCGGACGAGGCGGCCGTCGAACTCGATGGCCCGTACCGGGGCGGTGGCCACACCGCCGAAATGCCACTGGTGCGGACGAAAGAGCCAGGACCAGCCCAGTACCGAGCCCGGACCGAAGGTTTCGACGATGACGGTGCCGCGCCGAGGCGCCTGCATGTCGACCATCACGGTCCCGTCCTGGATGAGCCAGAACCGTTCCGCCGGCTCGGATTCGCTGAAGATGCGTCTCCCCGACGAGAACTCGGTGAACCGGGCCGCCATAGCCAATCTGCGCAGGTCAGCGCCCCTCATGCCGTTCAGGAACGGTTCACGCGCGAGATCCGCGCCTGTCACAGCGCGCATCCGACTCACCCCCTCGTACGTTCCTTCTCAGACCGCCGCCACCGTCATAGGGTGCGGTCCGGGACGACGGCGACGGTGCACGGGGCGTGCTTGAGGAGCGCATCGCTCGTCGCCCCCAGGGCCAGCGGCTCCACGACCCCGGCTCCCCGTGCGCCCACGACCATCAGCGTCGCGTCCTCGGCCGCCTGGAACAGCGCCTCGCGCGGCGACCGCAGCACCAGCGACGTCACGGCCTGCACCTGCGGGTACTTCACCCGCCAGGGCGCCACGGCGCGTTCGAGCACGGCGCCGGCCACACGGCGCAGCCCGTCCTCGTCGCCGAACAGCGAGAGGTCCCCGCCGGGCGCCGCGCCCGGTTCCCAGCATCCGTACACCGCGCGCAGCCGCCAGCCGCGCAGCGCCGCCTCCTCGAACCCGAAGGCCAGGGCCAGGTCCGCGCCCGCCGAGCCGTCCACGCCGACGACCACCAGCCCGTCGCGCGGCGCGGCCGACCGGACGACCAGCACCGGACGGTCGGCCTTGGCAGGCACCCGCAGCGCCGTCGAGGCCACGGGCATCCGGTCCGGTTCGTGCGAGCCGACCACGATCAGTTCGGCGTCCCCGGCCTCGTTCAGCAGCGCCGGGGCCGCGCTGCCGTCCTTCAGCCGCTTGCGCACCTTCAATCCCGGCGCCAGCTCCCGCGCGAGCGCCACACCGTGGTCAAGGAGGTGCTCTCCCATCCGGCGGATGGTGGCCTCGCCCTCATAGTCGACGTAGCTGATCGGGTAGGGCCAGCGCCAGGCGTGGCATACCGTCAGCGGCAGCCGCCGCAGCCGGGCCTCCCCCACCGCCCACCGCACGGCCCTCTCGCTTTCGCTGGTTCCGTCGTAACCCACGACCACATGGCTCATGACGTCCTCCTCGTTCCCTCATCTCCATCCCATCGCCCGGCCGGCCCCCTTCACAGGGCCGAAGGACCCTCGCTCACCAGGACCTCCGCCGCAGCGTCGAAGGGCTTCGACCGCTCGGCATCAGCGAGGACCTGATGAGGCCGAAGGTCCCCTGCCCGCGAGGACGGACGGCTCTGACCGGCGGGCGCCCGGGCGCGGGAGGGTGGAGGGGACTCAGGGAGGTCGCCGATGTGGGTCATGCCCGAGCACCGCACCGTCGTCGTCGGGGTGGACGGTTCGCCCAACTCCATGGCCGCGCTGCGCCGCGCCGCCCGCGAGGCCCTGGAACGGCACGCGCGGCTGGACGTCGTCCGCGTCATCGAGACCGACGGCATCACCGCGCCCCGCCCGTTGCGCGCCGCGCGCGAGTGGCTGCGGCTGCGCCGCCTGGTCGCGCACGCGATCCCGCGTGCCCAGCACCTCAACACCCGGCTCCGCATCGCGCATGGCGCCCCCGGCGAAGCGCTCGCCCGGGCGGCCGGGCATGCCGAACTGCTGGTCGTGGGCGCCCGCGTCCACTCCGAGCACGGCGACCCGCTCGGCGGGGACACCGTTCCGGTCGTCCGCGAGCGCGCACGCTGCCCGCTCGTGATCTGCGCCGACCACACCACCCCGTCCGAGGCCGCCTGAATGCCGCAGGAGACGAAGATCATGCAACGCCGCACCGTCCAGGACGTCATGACCAAGAGGGTCGTCACGATCACCGAGGAGACCCCGTTCGCCGAGATCGCCGACGCCATGGCCGAGCACCGCATCAGCGCGGTGCCCGTCCTGGACGTCATGGGCCGCGTGACCTGCATCGTCACCGAGGCCGACCTGCTCCGCAAGCAGGAGTACAAGGACGACGACGCCGATCACAGGCCGCTGCGTTCCAGGGCGCTGCGTTCCAGGGCGCTGCGTTCCAGGGCGCCGCGTTCCAGGGCGCCGCGTTCCAGGGCGCCGCGCCACGCCGAGGCGGAGGCCAAGGCCGCCGCCGTCGACGCCCGTGGGCTGATGAGCACGCCCGCCGTCTCCGTCACCCCGCACACCTCGATCGCCCAGGCGGCGCGGCTGCTGAACGCCCACGGGTTCAGGGCGATGCCCGTCATCGACGGGGACGGCCGGCTCGCCGGGATCGTGGCCCGCCGCGACCTCCTGCGCGTCTTCCAGCGGTCCGACGCCGACATCCGCGACGAGGTCATCCAGGACGTCCTGATCCACAAGCTCTGGCAGGATCCCGCCGAACTGCACGTCCGCGTCCAGGAAGGCGTCGTCCACCTGACCGGGCGTGTGGAGCAGAAGAGCCTCATCCCGATCGTCGTCCGTTTGACGGCCGCGACCGAAGGCGTCGTGGATGTCGTGCACACGCTCGGGTACGGCCACGACGACACTCGTCACACCACGTATCCGAGAGCCTGATGCCTGTGGACAACGCCGCGGTCAGTGAGACCCATATCGGGGTGGTCTTCTTCGCCGGAGACCGCGCCTTCAAGGTCAAGAAGCCGGTGAGCCTGGGGTTCCTGGACTTCAGCACCCGCGAGCGGCGCGAGCGGGCCTGCCACGAGGAGGTCCGGCTCAACCGCCGGTTCGCCCCGGACGTCTACCTCGGCGTCGCCGACGTCCACGACCCCGACGGCGACCTGTGCGAGCATCTGGTCGTGATGCGGCGGATGCCCGCCGGCAGGCGCCTGGCCACCCTCGTCGCGGCCGGTGCGCCGGTCCGGGACGCGCTGCGCGACACCGCGCGGATCCTGGCCGCCTGGCACGCCCGCGCCCCGCGCGCCCCGGAGATCTCGGTGCACGGCACCCGCGACGCCGTTCAGGCCCGCTGGCACGACAGCTTCGCCCAGGTGCGGCCCTTCCGCGGGAAGGTGATCGACGCCGCGGTCGCGGCCGAGATCGAAACGCTCACCGACGAGTTCCTGGACGGCCGCAGGGCCCTGTTCGACGCGCGGATCGCCGACGGCCGCGTCCTGGACGGCCACGGCGACCTGCTGGCCGGCGACATCTTCTGCTTGGACGACGGCCCCCGCATCCTGGACTGCCTGGAGTTCGACCAGGC
Source organism: Actinomadura sp. NAK00032 (assembly GCF_013364275.1). Lineage (NCBI taxonomy): Bacteria > Bacillati > Actinomycetota > Actinomycetes > Streptosporangiales > Thermomonosporaceae > Actinomadura > Actinomadura sp. NAK00032. The sequence continues at coordinate 5,544,560 of NZ_CP054932.1, forward strand.
GCTGCGCAGCCTGGACGGCCTCGACGACGCCGCGTTCCTGGCCATGGACCTCGAACGCCTCGGCGCCGCCGAACTGAGCGAGTACTTCCTGGCCGCCTACGCCGAGTTCGCCGCCGACCCGGCGCCGTCCTCGCTGCGGCACCACTACATCGCCTACCGGGCCGTCGTCCGCGCCAAGGTCGCCTGCCTGCGCCACGCCCAGGGCGACCCGGACGCCGCGGCCGAAGCACGCGCCTACGCCGACGTCGCGCTGCGCCACCTGCGCGCCGGGCGGGTCCGCCTGGTCCTGGTCGGCGGCCTGCCCGGTACCGGCAAATCCTCGCTGGCAGGCGCGCTGGCCGACCGGCTCGGCTGCACCGTGCTCAGCAGCGACCGCACCCGCAAGGAGCTGGCGGGGCTGGCTCCGCTCGACTCCGCCGCCGCCCCCTACGGCACCGGCCTCTACAGCCCGGAATGGAACCACCGCACCTACCGGGAGCTCGCCGACCGCGCCGCCGCACTGCTCCGCCTCGGCGAAACGGTCATCCTGGACGCCTCCTGGACGTCCGAACAGCAGCGCGACCTGCCCGCCCTTGTCGCCGAACGCGAGCACGCGCACCTGTCGCCCCTGCGCTGCGAGGCCCCGCGAGCCCTCACCGCCGAACGGATCCGCGACCGGGCACCGGGCGCCTCCGACGCCGACCCCGCCATCGCCGCCGCCATGCACGCCCACGCCGCGCCCTGGCCGGAGTCCACCTCGATCGACACCAGCGGAGCACTGGCCGACGCCGTCGAACAAGCCCTGAGCACCCTCCAGCCGCACGCCCCCGATCTCCACTAGGACACTGCTCGTTCCTCTCCGTGAGTGAGCGAACAAGGGAATGCACAGCTGTAGGCAAAGGGATCCGCTGCACCGACCGTCGGCATTCAGTGTCGGTGAGGCCCAGCGGTGCCCGTCGGTGTTGACGCAACGGCAGGACGCCCGCCAGGTGGGCGGGCGTCCTTGAGGATTGCCGTCGGCTACTTGAGGACCGGGAAGCGCTTGGCCAGGGCGGTGCCGGCCCACCAGCGGCCCAGGCCCAGGGTGTCGCCGGCGCTGACCAGGGCCAGTCCGATGACCAGCACCGCGTAGATCAGGTGGTCGTCCATGAAGACGTTGTTCTCCGGAGGCAGCACGGCCGTCCACATCATGACCAGCAGCGCCGCGCCGCCCACCGCGGCGATCCGCATCCCGATGCCCAGCATCAGCGCGGCACCGACCCCGGCGAGGCCGATCATGAACAGCCAGTCCGCCCACGCGGCGCCGGCGAGGTCGTTGTAGAACCCGGCGAACGGGCCCTTGGGGGCGTGCGCGAGGAACCCCTCGGTCGGGCTGGCGCCGTCCAGCCAGCCCTTCCCGGCCGGGGTCGCGTGGCCGAGGCCGATCAGCTTGTCCAGGAACGCCCACACGAACACCCAGCCCAGCGCCAGCCGGGCCACGGCCCAGACGTAACGGGCCGCGGGCGACTCGGTCAGCGGCCTCGGGGCCACCACCCGGATCAGGGTGCTCCGACCCGCACGGGTCTTGTGCTCGGAGAGTGCCATCGCCTCTCACCTTCCATCACATCGCCGGTTCCACCACCTCTGACTCAACCCCCGTCGCGGCCCGCGCCGTAGGTCCCTTCGGCGCACGCTTGACGGGACCAAGGGCCCCGCGTCCCGCTGTACGGAGGACCTAAAGACCCATCGGTCACGGGGCTTCGGTCCCTGCGGCCAGCGTCGCGCTTGCCACGAGAATGCCGCTGCTGGCGAAGACAGGCCCGGCACCGCCGCCACCCGGGCAGCGCTGATGTGATCGGCGTCCCTGTCATGGGCTCGATAGTCGTGGCAGGGACGTTGCTTCGGGTCAGGCGTCCTTGAGCGGCACCATCCAGGTAAGGACGGTTCCGGCGTCCGGGCCGGGCTCGGCGATGAACGAGCCGCCCAGTTTCCCGGCCCGCTCGCCCATGTTGCGCAGGCCGCTGCGGCGGCCTCCCTCGGGGATGCCGACGCCGTCGTCCTCGACCCGCAGGCACAGTTCGTCGCCGACGTCGATCGCCACGCTGACCCGCGAGGCGTGGGCGTGCCGGGCCACGTTGGACAACGCCTCCCGGACGACGGCCTGCAAGTGCTCGCCCGTGTCGTCGTCGACGGCGGTGTCCAGCAGCCCGTCCAGCCGCACCGAGGGCGCGAAGCCCAGCTGCTCGGCGGCGGCGTCCACCAGCGTGTGCACCCGGCTGCGCAGCGATCCGGTGTCAACCGGCGCCTGCAGCGCGAAGATCGTGGAACGGATCTGGCGCATGGTGTCGTCCAGGTCGTCCACCGCCCGCTGGATCCGGACCGCCACCTCCCGCTTCTGCGTGATCTTGATCGCCGCCATCAGCGTCATCGCGGTCGCGAACAGCCGCTGGATGACGGTGTCGTGCAGGTCCTTGGCGATCCGGTCGCGGTCCTCCAGCAGCGCCAGCCGCTCGGTGTCGCGGCGCCGGTCGGCCAGCTCCAACGCCACCGCGGCCTGCCCGGCGAACGCCTCCAGCAGCCGCTGCGTCCCCTCCGAGAAGACCGGCCCGCCCGGCGGGTTGACCACCGAGATCACGCCGCGCGCCGCGTCCCCCACCCCCAGCGGAACCGCCAGCAGCGGACCCACCGGCACCTGCGTCGGCACCTTCGCCTCGCGCGCCGCCTCACCGCCGTCGGCCAGTCGCAGCGAGACGCCCCCGGTGAACACCGGCCCGATCACCGAGTGGTCCAGCGGAACGCGCAGGCCCTCCAGCCGCTCGCCGCCATCGCCGTCTGATGCCTCCACCTGGAATGCCCGCCGGTCTTCATCGGCCAGCGCCACCGTCGCCAGGCCGGCGTCGGTGATCTCGCGGGCGCGCTGCGCCACCAGCACCGTCACCTCATGCGGGTCGGTGCCCGACAGCAGCGCTGTGGAGATCTCCGTGGACGCCTGCAACCAGCGTTCCCGGCGCCGCGTCTCCTGGTACAGCCGCGCGTTCTCGATCGCCACGCCCGCCGCCGTGGCCAGCGCCGTCACCACGACCTCGTCCTCGGGATCGAACTCGCCGCCGTCGGCCTTCTCGGTCAGGTACAGGTTGCCGAACACCTCGTCGCGCACCAGGACGGGCACGCCCAGGAACGCTCGCATCGGCGGATGGTTCTCCGGGAAACCGGCGGAGTCGGGGTGCCCGGCCAGATCCGGTAGCCGGATCGCCCGCGGTTCGCGGATCAACAACCCCAGAATGCCGTGCCCTTGCGGCCAGTGCCCGATCGCCTCGATCTCGTCTTCACCGACCCCCACGGTGATGAACTGGACGAGCCGTTCCCCTTCCTCGTCGATGACGCCGAGGGCTCCGTATCGCGCGTCCACCAGGGTGGTCGCCGCCTCGATGATCCGCCGCAGGACCGATTCCAGATCCAGTTCGCTGCCGATCGAGACCACGGCCTCCAGCAGCGCGTGCACCCGGTCACGGGTCGCCCGCGCGGCCTCCAGCCGCGCTTGGAGCTCGGCCAGCAGGTCGTCGAGTTGCAGGTGCGGGAGAACGAGCCTGGCCCGATCGTCACCGGCCCCGAGATCGTCGGCCATGCGTCCAGTATTCCCGCCGTGAGCGGGAATGTCAGCTCTGGAACCTTCTCGGGCACCCGATCATGTCTCCTCGATCACTTCTTCGGTCGGGCGGCGCACCGTTCCCAACTCCTCCCCTTCGGGGAAGCCCATGCGCAACAGCATCTGCGGCTGGGCACCGGCGCAGAAGCGGGCCTTGATGAAGGTGCGCAGCTCGGGAACTTCAAGGGCCTGGGTGTGGAAGGCCGCTGCCAGATCGCGTTCCGCGGCCCTCAGAAGCACACGTTGCAGCGCCTGCCCCGCCCGCAGCCAATCGGCGGGCGCATCGCCGTCGAAGACCAGGAGCAACGTCAACCCGACAAGGGCCGTTCCCCCGTCCTGTGCGCCCTGTGCGCCCCACCCGTGGCCGCGCGCGAAGTCGCGGGCCGGGAAGTGCGGCGCGGTCTGCGGGGCCCGCTGCGGGTAGGCCTGCTCCTGGACGCCGTCCGACCGCGCCGTCCGCGGCGAGGGCGCCCACCTGGCGATCTCCGCCGCGTACGCCGGCGACCGCCGCTGGACGTGCTCGGCCGCCTCGGTCAGCGCCGCCAACGCTCCCGTGACGTGCGCGTCCACCGCCTCGACCAGCCGCGCGCCCTCACGCTCGGCGTCCTGCCGCATCGCCGCCAGCACCCCCGCGGGCACCGGCTCCGCACGGAACCCGCCCCGATGGGTACGGCGCCGCCGGATCTGCGCGTGCTCCCGCAGAACCTCCTGGCTGGGACGCTCCCCAGGCTCCAGGTCGATGTCGGCCAGAAGGTGCGGGCGATCAGGGTCGGGCAGCATCCGCACCTTCGGCTCGTAGCCGAGCGCACGCAGCGAGGTCTTCAGGTTGTAGAGCGCCGCGCCGCAGCTGATCAGCATCTCCCGGCCGTCGGGATCCGCCACGCCCAGGCGGCGGTCGCTGTCCGCGCTCAGGCTGATCCGTGTCCCCCGCAAGGCGAACCGCCACGGCTGAGTGTTGTGCACCGAGGGAGCCCACACCGCGTCCTCGATGGCCTTGCGGGCATCGGCCGACACCTGCTCAGACGGACGTACCGCATTGCTGTACTGCATGGTCACTCCCTTCGGAATCCGCTATCTCTATTCATGCCCCGGAATCCGGATGACCTGCAGGGACGAACGTCCGACGCCGCCGGGACCTCCGCACCGACCGATCCCGTACTCCCGATAGGAATCCTTGCCCACCGGGTAACGTTCGTACATCACCGCCAAAGCAGGGGATGATGCGATGACAAGCCCGCACCGCGAGGCCGCCGGGACGATCCGGGTGTTCCTGCTGGACGACCACGAGGTCGTCCGCCGCGGGGTCGCGGCGCTGCTGTCGGCCGAGGACGACATCGAGATCGTCGGCGAGGCCGGCACCGCCGACCACGCGCTCGCCCGCATCCCCGCCGCCCGTCCCGACGTCGCCGTCTTGGACGTGCGGCTCCCCGACGGCGACGGCGTCACCGTCTGCCGCGAGATCCGTTCCCAGTTGCCCGATCTGGCCTGCCTCATGCTGACCTCGTTCGACGACGAGGACGCCCTGTTCGAGGCCGTCATGGCGGGCGCCGCCGGGTACGTCCTCAAGCAGATCCACGGCTCCGACCTCGTCGGCGCCGTCCGCACCGTCGCCACCGGCCAGTCCCTCCTGGACCCCCGCTCCACCGCCCGCATGCTCCAGCGGCTGCGCGACCGGCAGGAGAAGCAGGACCCGCTCAGGGCCCTGACCGACCAGGAGCGCCACATCTTCGACCTGATCGGCGAGGGCCTCACCAACCGGCAGATCGGCGAGCGGCTCTTCCTCGCGGAGAAGACCGTCAAGAATCACATCTCCAGCATCTTCGCCAAGCTCGGCATGAGCCGCCGCACCCAGGCCGCCGCGCTCGCCGCCCAACTCAAGGCCGACTCCAGAAAACGGCACGAGTAGGACGCTCAAGCACGTCCGCGGACGATGACCACCGGGCGGTGCGCGCGCAGCAGCATCGCATGACTGACCGATCCCAGCGCAGCCCGCATCAGTGCTTCCCGGGCCCGGTCGATGAGCACCTTGGCGGGACACCGGTCTGCTCCCCCGACACCTCCAGACCCGGCAGCCGCTCGCGGGCGCGAGCCGCACCGATGTCGACGACGCGGTGACCGTCGTGCAGCATCTGCTCGCGGACCTGCGCCGCCCCCGGGTCGTCCGGAACGTCGAACAACCATGGGGTAACGACGTGGACCACGTGCAGCGGCGCCTCTCTGCGGGCGGCCTCGGTCGCGGCCCAGTCGATCGCGTGCAGGCTCGGCTCCGAGCCGTCCGCACCCACGACGATCTTGTTCATACGGCGACCTTCCGCAGTTCGCGGGCGATGCCGGCGGCCCACTCGGCGACCTGGTCGCGGTCGCGGTAGTCGCCGCTCATCCGCTTGGCGATCTTGGACGCCAGGAAGCCCTTCGCGTCCGGGGACAGGCATCCGCCGAAGGTGGCGTGGTCGCGGGCGTGCAGCCGGGCGGCGAACTTGGAGACGCCGGGAACGGGCTCGATGACGCCTTCCCGGGCAGTGTGGTCCAAGGGGCCGCTGCTGAACAGCCACACCGGCCGGTGCTCGAGCTCGCCGGCGTGGCGCCGGGCGAAGCGGCGCGCCTCCCAATGCCACCGCCCCTCGTACAACGCACCGCCGACCACGACGGCGTCGTAATCGTCCAGGCTCGCAACCTCGCCGGCGGGACGCACATCGGCTTCCGTGCCCGCCTGGCGCAGCGCCGCGCCGACCCAGCCGGCGATCTCGGCGGTCCCTCCGCGCTCGGAGGCGTACGCCACCAGCACTCGGATCATGACGGCTCCTCGAAGTTCACGTCGCGTTCACAGACGACCGCGACCGGGCTCGGCGCCTTGTGCCTTCGCAAGCGGCTCAGGCGAGGTTCGAACCCCACCCGGACGGCTCGCCCGTCCATCGCGGTCACCTCCTGGATTCTGAGCCTCGCCGATCGAGGGGCGCGTTGTTCAGAGGCGTTTGTCCGTCCCTGCGGAGGACCTTCGGCCCTGGGTGTGCACGCATGGGCGGCGCAGGCTGGCAGTAGAAGGAGGTGCGGTCATGAACATCGGGTACGCCTTCGTGATCGGCGCTCCCGGCGGCGGCTGGGGGCACATGGGAAACGGCGGCTGGTCCGGCTGGATGTGGCTGTGGGGGACGGTGATGGTCCTGTTCTGGGTCGCCGTGATCGGCGCGGCGGCCTGGCTGGCCGCCCGTGCCGCGACATCGAGCCGCGCCCGCACGCCTGGCTCCGGGAGGCCCGGGCTGGAGCGCGCACGCGAGATTCTGGCCGAGCGTTACGCCCGCGGAGAGATCAGTACCGAGGAGTACGACGAACGGCTGGCCAACCTCGATGGACGCAACGTCCACGCTTGACCGGTGCCGCGTCGGGCAGGCGCCGGACATGCAAGCCCCGACAGGGTGAACCGCCAGGAGGGACCATGACCGAGCAACCGCCGCTGGAACAGCGCCCCGCCGCCGAACTGATGACCCGGAACTTGCTGACCATCGCCGCGAGCGAGTCGGTGCTGATGGCCTGGGAGCTGATGTGCAAGGCGCAAGTGCACCATCTGCCCGTCGCCGATGACGAGGGCGCCTTCCTGGGCGTCGTAGACGCGCAGACCCTCACCTCCACATGGAACGCCGCCGCCCCGCGGCAGGCCCGCCGTCCCGTGACCGACCTCCTCCCGACCGGGCCGCCCGCCACCGTCGGGCCCTGGGCCACCATCCGCGAGGCGGCACGCGCCATGCTCGAATCCGGCAACGACTTCATCCCGGTGACCGACGACCACGGCGCACTGGCCGGCCTGATCACCGCGCGCGACCTGATCGGCGCGCTCGCCGGCACCGAGCGCGACATCGCCCCGCGCAGCGGCGGCATGCCCTCCCTCTACCGGATCGAACCGGTGCTGCCGAGCACTCCCCCGGCCCACCCCGGCTCCAGCAGCATCCCGCCCGGCTGAGCCGCCCCCGCCGCACCCGTGGTGTCAGGCGGCGGGCCGGTGCTGCGGGACGATCGCCACCGCGCAAGGGGCGTGGTGCAGCATCGCCGAACTCGTCGCGCCCAGCAGCAGCGGATCCAGACCCCCTGCGCCACGGTCCCCCACCACCAGCAGATCGGCGTCCGCGGCCGCCGCCAGCAGCGCCTCGCGGGGACGCTCCAGCAGCAGCGACACCTGCACGCCGACCTGCGGATAGCGCCGCCTCCACGGCCGGACGGCCTCGTCCAGCATGGCGGTCCGGGCCTCGAACAGCCGGTTCTTGTCGGTGAACAGGGGCAGTTCGTGCTCGGGGACGGCGCCGGGCTCCCAGGCCCCGTAGACCACGCGCAGGCCGAAGCCGCGGAAGGCGGCCTCCTCGATCGCGAAGCCGAGCGCCGCGTCTCCGCCCGCCGACCCGTCGACGCCGGCGACGATGAGGCCGCGCGGCCCTCCGGTGCCGCGGACGGCGATCACCGGGCGGCGCGTGCGCGCGGGCAACTGCACCGCCGTCGACCCGTTGAGCAGCCGGTAGCGCTCGTGGGAGCCCACGACGATCAGCTCCGCGTCGTCGGACTCCTCAACGAGCGTCTCGGTGACGGGCTCGCGCCTGAGCAGCGTGGAGACCTTCCCGCCCGCGCCCAGCTCCATGGCCTTGCGGGCGCCCTCGCGCAGCAGGTTCTCCCCGGCCCGCTGGACGATCGCCTCGACGGCGGCGTCCACATGCCCCGGCGGATAGGGCCAATGCCAGCAATGGCACATGACCAGGTCGAGTTCCCGCAGCCGGGACTCCTCGACCGCCCAGCGCAACGCCGGCTCGTTCTCCTCGGTCCCGTCATAGCCGAACAGGATGTTCGGCCGCTGGACCCGTGGCAGTGCGACCATCGGTCCTCCCCCTTCGCCCCCGCTATGGACTCAATTTCAGGTTCGGCGGATCGCAAACACCTCGCAGGGGCCGAAGGTCCCAGGTACGGGCGGCCATCCGGCACTGCCCGCCCCAGCCGGACGGTGAGAACGTGTCAGGGCCGGGAATGCCCTCCGGACGATCCCGGACGACGGCGGGAGCAGACACCATGGACCGGTGGACTCTGGCCTACGACGGCTACGACCCCGACGCCGAAGGGCTGCGGGAAGCACTGTGCACGCTGGGCAATGGCTACTTCGCCACCCGGGGAGCCGTCCCCGAGTCGTCCGCCGACGGCGTCCACTATCCAGGGACGTACATCGCGGGCTGCTACGACCGGCTGCCGGTGGAGATGGACGGGCTGGAGACCGACAACGCCGATCTGGTCAACATGCCGAACTGGCTGCCCCTGGCCTTCCGACCGTCCGGCGGCGACTGGTTCAACCCGGACCACGCCGAGCGCGAGGGCCGGCTGCTGTCGTACAGGCAGGAGCTCGACCTGCGGCGCGGCGTCCTGACCCGGCTGGTGCGCGTGCGCGACGCGCGGGGACGCACGTCGCGGGTGGCGCAGCGCCGGATCGTGTCCATGGACGACCCCCACCTGGCCGCGCTGGAGACCACCATCGTGGCCGAGGACTGGAGCGGCCCGATCGAGATCGTGTCGGCGCTGGACGGCCGCGTCGTCAACGCCGGCGTGGAGCGGTACCGGAACCTGCCCCAGAAACACCTGGGCCACGAGAAGAGCCCGCGTCCGAGCGCCCCGGAACTGCTTCTGCTGCGGTCGTCGACGGTGTCCTCCCGTATCGGCGTCGCGGTGGCGGCGCGCACCCGGGTCTCCCTCCCCGCCGAGCGCACCCACCGCATCGAGGACGGCTGGACGGGCCAGAATCTGACCACGGACATCCGTGAAGGCGAACCGGTCACGATCGAGAAGATCGCCGCCGTGTTCACCTCGCGCGACCGCGCCATTGAAGAGCCCGCCCAGGCGGCGCTGGCGGCCGCCGCATGCGCCGGCGGCTTCGACGCCCTCCTGGAAAGGCACACACTGGCGTGGTCCCGGCTCTGGCGGCGCTGCCAGCTCAGCGTCGACCACGTCGACGTGCAGCGCGTCCTGAACCTCCACATCTTCCACCTGCTGCAGACGGTCTCCGAGCACAGCGTCGACCTGGACGTCGGCGTCCCCGCCCGCGGCCTGCACGGGGAGGCCTACCGCGGCCACGTCTTCTGGGACGAACTGTTCATCCTGCCGTTCCTGACCATGCGGTTCCCCGAGATCGCCCGAGCGTTGCTGATGTACCGGTGGCGGCGCCTGCCCGCGGCGCGCCGCGCGGCGTCCGATGCCGGGCACCGCGGCGCGATGTACCCGTGGCAGAGCGCGGCCGACGGCCGCGAGGAGACCCAGCGCGTCCACCTCAACCCACGGTCCGGCCGGTGGCTGCCCGACCACTCGCACCTGCAGCGCCATGTCGGGCTGGCCATCGCCCATAACGTCTGGCGGTACTACGAGGCGACCGGCGACACCGGGTTCCTCGCCGAGCACGGCACCGAGATCATGCTGGAAATCGCCCGCTTCTTCGCCGGCCTCGCCGTCTACGACCGCTCCACCGACCGGTACGGGATCCACGGCGTCATGGGCCCCGACGAATACCACGACGCCCACCCCGGACGGGACGAACCTGGACTGGACGACAACGCCTACACCAACGTCCTCACCTCCTGGGTGCTGCGCCGGGCACTGGACGCGCTCGCCGCGCTGCCCGAGGACCGGCGGGCGGAACTGCGGGAACGGCTCGCCCTGACCCGCGAGGAGATCACCCGCTTCGAGGATGTCGCGCACAAGATGTACGTCCCGTTCCACGATGGCGTGATCAGCCAGTTCGACGGCTACGCCGACCTGGTCGAACTCGACTGGGCCGGCTACCGGGAGCGGTACGGCGACATCCGCAGGCTGGACCGCATCCTCGAAGCCGAAGGCGACTCCACCAACCACTACAAGGCCTCCAAGCAGGCCGACGTGCTGATGCTCTACTACGTCCTGGCCCCCGGCGAACTCGACGACATCCTGCGGGAGCTCGGCTACGACCACGGCCCGGCCCTGACCGCCAGAACCATCGGCTACTACCTGCCGCGCACCTGCGACGGCTCCACCCTCAGCTCGCTGGTCCACGCCTGGATCCTCGCCCACACCGACGGGGACACGGCCTGGCGCACCTTCCTGGACTCACTGTTCAGCGACATCACCGACGCCCAGCACGGCACGACCCCCGAAGGCATCCACCTCGGCGCGATGGCGGGCACCGTCGACCTCGTCCAACGCTGCCACGCCGGGATCACCACCCGCGGCGGAGCCCTGCACCTGGAGCCGCGGCTGCCCACGGCGATCGGCGAACTCCGCCTCGGACTCCGCTACCGGGGCCACTGGGGCATCGACCTGACCTGCCGGCAGGACCTCATCCGCGTGGCGCTCCGGCCCGGCGCCGCCTCCCCCATCCGCATCCGCTATGGGGACGAGGACGTCGCGATCCAACCCGGCGCGTGCTGGGAAAGCCCGCTCCACCTCGGCAGAGGACCGCTGACTCCCGCGAGGCCCGGTCCTACGTGACCTTGGTCCCGGCCACGTATGACTCATGGCCGCGGGGGCGATCCGCTTCCGGCGAAGCCATGAAGGTGCACCCGCCGACGAGGAGCGTGGAGCATCCGGGTGCGGATCCGGCCGGCGGAGGGCATCGCATCGAGTACTCGGTTCGATGCCCTCTGTTCTCGTTCACCCACACGTGAGATGAGGACGATGACGTACTCCTCCGGCTCTCGCCGGATCCTGGTCGGAGTGGATGGATCGGCGGCGCCCCTGGAGGCATCGCTGGGCCGCTGCCGTCCTGGGCGACCGCCGCTTTGACTCTCCCATGGCTGACGTCATCGGACCAGTCCGGGGCGCCTGCCTGCGCCATGCGCCGTGCCCGGTCGTTCTCATCGCGCCAGCACCGGCCAAGACCGGCCCCGGCGAAAGGCCGTCTCGCGCGCACCGGTGGGGGTGACGGAGACCGTGGCCGTCCACGCGTCGGCTTCAGGCACCGGTGGCGTGGGGGACGACCGCGACCGGACAGTGCGCGTGGTGGATGAGCGCGTGCGTCACGGCGTGACTTCGCGGCGCCGTCAGTCCCGTGCGCGGACGCGTGCCCGCGACCACCAGATCGACGTCCCGCGACGCGGTGACGAGGGCGGCGGCGGGGTTGTCCTGGACGATGTCCTCGACCACGTCCACGCCTGGGAAGCGTTCACGCATCGGCGCGTGCGCCTCGATGACGCGCCATCGCGCCCGCTCCTCGATGCGCCGCAGGTCGCCCCCGGCCCCCGGCTCGTCCAGCGCCTCCGGGAACGGCCAGGCGTGCACCACCCGCAGCCTCGCGTTACGTGTCACGGCGGCCCGGAACGCGTACTGCAGGGCCGCGGAATCGTCCTCCAGACCGACGCCGACGGCGATCTCGGCCCGCTCGGCCTTGCGCTCGCCGCGGACCAGCACCACCGGGGACGCGGTGTTCCGGACGACTCCGAGCCCGACCGACCCCAGCAGGAGGCCGGCGAAGCCGCCGAGGCCGCGATGCCCCACCACCAGCTCGAACGACTCCCTGGACCACTCGGCCAGCACCCGCACGGCGCGTCCGGACGCCAGCTCGACGCTCACCGGCACCTCGGGGCGGCGCGCGTTCGCGACGCGCTCGGCGCCGGCGAGCACCTCACCGCCGGCGCGCGACAGCGAACCCACCTCTCCGGGTGCGGTGGTCAGCGGTATGTCGAAAGGCCATTTCTCGATGGCGTGCACGATTCTCAGGTCACGCTCGTGTCGGGCCGCCTCGTCGGCTGCCCAAGCCACGGCGCGCTCGGACGGCACCGAGCCGTCGGCGCCGACGGTGATCGGATCGGACATGGTCAGCTCCTCTTCCTCAGTCCCCAAGGACCGTCTGACAAGATCTGTGACAACCTCAGCCGCCGTCAGGGACGACGACGACAGGGCAACGGGCGTGGTGCAGGACCGTGTGGTTGACCCGCCCCAGCGCCATCCCGGCCAGGGGACCGCGCCTGCGCCGCGCACCGACCACGACCAGCACCGCGTTCTCGGACGCCTCCACCAGCGCCCGGGCGGGAGTCCGATCGGAGAGCATCTGGTCGACGGCGACGCCGGGGTGGCGCTCCCGGTGGCCGGCCAGGGACTCCGCCAGCTCCAGGTCCTCGATGACCCGGCGGCGCGGGGAGAACTCGCCGCCCACCGCGTGCAGGGCGAGGATCCTGGAGCCGCGGGAGGCGGCCTCCTCGAACGCCCACTCGATGGAGGCGCGTTCGCCGTGCAGCCCCTCGATCCCGATCACGATGTCCGCCGGCGCGTCGGACGGGTACGGGGCCGAACGCGACACCACCAGCACCGGGCAGCGGGCGTGCGCGGCGACGTGCAGGCCGACGGACCCGAACAGCAGGCCCTCGAAGCCGCCCTGGCCGCGCGATCCCACCGTCACCAGGTCCGCGTGCTCGCTCTGCTCCACCAGCGTCCGGCCCGGGTCGGCCGGCACCAGCCGCGTCTCAACGCCGATGTCCGGGCGGAATTTCAGCGCGTATCGGCGGGCCTCGCCGAGCAGGTCCTCGCGTTCGGCGATCAGGCGGCGCAGGGCGTCCGGCGGGATCGTCCCCTCGTCCAGCAGTGCGCGCGAGCCGTGCACCAGGAGGAGCGGTCGCTGACGGCGGTCGGCATAGTCCGCCGCCCAGTCCAGCGCGCGCCACGCATGCGCAGAACCATCGATTCCCACGACGATCGGAGCCGGCATCGGTCATACCTCCTGAGTCATCGTTCACATTCATTTCTGACGCCAAGACGAAGACGGGGACCTGCCGCCGCCACCGGGGCCGCAGGTCCCCTCGCTGGTTCAGCGGGTCAGGACGACCTTGAGCGCCCCGGTTGCGGCGGCATCGGCGAAAACGTCGTAGGCCTTGGGGAACTCGTCCAGGGTGAAGTGGTGGGTGATGAATCGCGCGGCGTCGATCTGGCGCCCGGCGACCAGCCGGAGCAGGGTCGGTGTGGAGGAGGTGTCGACCAGGCCCGTGGTGATGGTGATGTCCCGGATCCACTGCTCTTCCAAGTGCAGCGCGGCCGGTGCGCCGTGCACGCCGATGTTGGCGATGTGTCCGCCCGGCCGGGCCAGAGTCACCGCCAACTCGAAGGTGTCGGGGACGCCGACCGCCTCGATGGCCACGTCCGCGCCGAGCCCGCCGGTGAGGTCCCGGACGGCCGCGAGCGGATCCTGCCGGGAGTTGTTGACGGTGATGTCGGCGCCGAACCGCTCGGCCGCCTCCAGGCGGCTGTCCGCGAGGTCGATGGCGATGACGCGGCTCGGGCTGAACAGCCGCGCCCCCATGATCGCAGCCAGCCCGATCGGCCCGGCGCCCACGACCGCGACCGTGTCGCCGGGACGGACGGCACCGTTGAGCACGCCGACCTCATAGCCCGTCGGCAGGATGTCGGCCAGCATGAGCACGTCCTGTACCGGCACCCCCTCAGGCACCCGGTGCACGGAGGTGTCGGCGAACGGCACCCGCACGTACTCGGCCTGCGTCCCGTCGATCTTGTGGCCCAGGATCCACCCGCCGCCACCCAGGCACTGCCCGTACCGGCCCTCACGGCAGAACCGACAGGTCCCGCACGCGGTGATGCACGACACCAGCACCTGGTCACCGGGCTTGACCGTCCGCACTGCCGGGCCCACCGCCTCGACCGTTCCGACCGCCTCGTGCCCGAGGACCCGCCCATCGGTCACCGCCGGCACGTCTCCCTTGAGGATGTGCAGGTCCGTCCCGCAAATCGTCACCGCGTCGACCCGGACGACCGCGTCACCGTCCTCGACGATCTGCGGCTCGGGCACCTCTTCCCACGCCTTGTCGCCAGGGCCGTGGTACACCATCGCCTTCATGGAATGCCTCCTTCATCGATACGGCTGAAGTTCCAAAGTCAGATCCGGTGGAGCGACGCCGGTGATGCCTACCGTCCTCGTACGCGGGCGCTAACGTCCCTGCCCGCGCATCCCGGCGCTCACCGGTTCAGAGGCCGGCTCCGCACCGCCCATGTCGAGCCGGAACGGCGGATACCGGTCGGTCATCAGGAAGATGTAGCCGGCCACACGCAGCGTCCACCGGTTCATGCCCATGACCAGATCGAAGATGCCGCGCAGATAACGAGTACTGACCAGCAACACGATGGCGGCAATGAGGACCAACACCCCGACCAGGCCGACCGTGCTCCATCCCGCGCCATCGCCACCGATGCCCCCACCGGTGAACAGGGCGACCACCAGGTAGTGCGGGATCGCCAGCAACCACCACTTCACCAGAACCAGCCCCCGCGACAACTGCTCCGGGTAGTCGATACGCAGCCGGGCAGGATAATCGGGCACGTCCTGCAGCGTGAACGGCGGGTACTCGTCCGTGGCGAGCGCGCCGTAGCCGTAGAAGGCCACCCGCCACGCCCAGCGCAGCACCCCGACGTTGAACTCGAAGATCGACCGTGGATAGCGGCCCTTAACAGAATCGCGAAGAACGCGACCACCGTGAGCACCGCGAACGCGATTCCGAGGAAGAACAGCACCATGTAGTGCGGAATCAGCAACAGCCACTTCAGCAGCCAAAGCCACCGTGACAGCGGCTCGTCCAACCGGCCGTCCACCCTGACCGGCACCTGTTGACCGTCCACGTCGGCCTCCTTCAATCGGGCGTCCCAGCCGCACGATGACGGTCAGGCACCACCTACTCCAACCGTCATCGCCACGACCGCCGCACTGTAGGGAGTAATGTCCATATCCTTTTGGGACTAAGGTCACCCCGGCCTCCGCGGCGCGTTGGTCCCCCACTCCAGCCCGAACTGCAACGTGTGGAGTCCGCTCTGGTATGCGCGCAGAGGTGACTGATCGCGGACCTGTTCACCCATTCACGACGATCATCCGGTACCACCCGCACCCGATCGTGTCCCGAGACGTTCTCGGCGACCCGCCCTCCGGCGTCTTGACGCCTACCCGGTCCAGCGCGACCGGTAAAGGCGTTCGGCTGGTACGACAACCAGCGGGTACACCATGCCGTCTCGCCGGCCTGCTCGACCCCCGTCACCGACCGGCTGTGACGACGCCACGGCCATCTTCACCGCAGCGTCGCCATCAATCAGCGGGTAATACAAGTTGGCCCTGGTCTTCGGCACAGGCGTATCCGCTCCGGCTCAGGACCGAACGGGTACCGCAGCGACCTCCGGGACTGAGTAGTCCTAGACCGAGTGCGGCGCCCGACTTCGTCGCCAAGCCCCCGCCGGTCCCGCTGGCGCCCAGGGCGCCGCCTACCACTACCTGCCCACCACCACCTCGACCGGAGAGGAGTTCGTCCTGTACCGGGTGGACATGGGCCCGGAGGCCAGCCGGCCGAGCACCCACTTCCACAAGTCGATGTCGGAGTCGTTCTTCATCCTCTCCGGCACCATGCGGCTGTTCGACGGCCGGCGCTGGATCAACTCCACCTCAGGCGACTACGCGTACGTGCCGGTGGGCGGTCTGCACGCCTTCCACAACGACTCCGGCGAACCCGCCTCCATGTCCGCCCCTGGGTATGGACCAGGCGTTCCGGCGGGGCGCCGCTCAGCGAGCACGGACAGCAGACTGGTGTTAAGTTGCGCTTGTCGTACCACGCGATCATCTAGATTTCACAAATGTTCGCCGCCAATCACTCCCCGACGCCGCGTCCGCCTCCCGTGAGGTCATGGCACTGAGCCGTGTTCGCTCGTTGCTTGCTCGTATGTCGCGGAACGCGCTGATAGCAGGCGATGCAGAGTGGCACTGAGGACCGCCGGTAGCCATACATAATGGGATAGAGCGACAGCGTTCGATACCCAGAATGACAAGCTTGCAATGCTGGTAGGTGACTTCTAACCCGATAACGCAGAACTCGAGATGAGCCTGATATATCCCCCAGCCTGGCCTGGACCACCTCACCGATACACGATGCACTGGAGTAGCTGCTGAACTTGAATCGCTTCTTGTGGTTCAGCAAGTGACGGGAGGTAAAGCACGCACGTTCCAAGAAGCGCATGCAAAAAAGGTCCCTAAAGGCTGTCCCGTAACGCCGCGCGTTCAAGATCGTTGATCTCGATGTGGAGTGGGTGATCAAGGCTGATCGGGACGAGTGGGTGCCGGTGTTCACCGGCCTGTCGGTGCGGCAGTTCCGCCGCCTGGGGCGGATCGTTGCAGGTCGGGGTGGTGAGCGGACCGGAACCGGGTGGCGCTGGGGGCTGCCGCTGGCCGACCGGGTGCTGCTGATCGCGGTGTACTACCGCACCAACCTGACGCTGCGGCAGGTCGCGTTGCTGTTCGGGGTGTCCAAGTCCGCCGCGCACCGCGTCGTGGACCACCTGGCGCCGCTGCTCGCACTGGCCCCGGTCACCCGCCGACACAGCCCGGACACGGTGCTGATCGTGGACGGCACACTCGTCCCCGTCCACGACCGGATGGTCACCGCCTCGTCCAAGAACTACCGGTACTCGGTGAACATGCAGGTCGTCATCGACGCCAACACCCGGCTGGTGGTCGAGGTCGGACGTCCGGTACCGGGCAATCACAACGACTGCACCGCCTTCCGCGACTCGGGCGCGGACCGGGCATGCAGGGGTACGCACGTGATGACCGATGGCGGCTACCAGGGAAACCGGCAGGTCATCATGCCCTACCGGCGGCCTCGCGACGGCGGCGAACTGCCCGCCTGGCAGCACGAACTCAACACCGTCCACAAACGGGTGCGCCCGCGTCGAGCACGTCTTCGCGCGCATGAAGTGGTGGAACATCCTGCGCAACTGCCGCCGCAAACGCGACGGCGTCCACCACGCCACCCGCGGCATCGCCCTCATGCACAATCTGGCGATGGACAGCTGATCCGGCCCTCGGGCGCGCCACCTCACCGCGGCACGCCCGGAACCACGCCTCCACCATTACGGGACAGCTTCTAGGGCCTTGGAAGTCGCTGACTCCACTTGCGCTTGCCGATCAGGGCCTCTCGGGCGAGCACCAGCGCGAACGTGAGAAAGAGGGCCCCGAACATGACGTTTCCGATGATCGCGCTCACCGTATCCGGGAAGCCGCCTGTAACGGCCGCGCCAATCGCCCCGAACTCCATGATCCCGGAGAAGAGGAAGCAAACACTGGCGACAATCCTCCAGACCAACCGCTCTTGGCCTTGGCGGGTTCGGGCCACGGGAGGCAGTTCCTGCATTGGGGAATAGGCAACGCTGGACATTTGCGAAATCTGAATGTTCGTATAGTACGACAAGCGCAGCTCAACACCAGTCTGTCGTCCATGTTCAGTGAGTGGTGCCCCGCCGGAGCGTGGGGTCCAGACCCAGGGGCGGACATGCGGTGTTGCTTCTCCTTGGCGGGGGACCGCTAACTCGCGCATCAAGGCGTCTCTCGCCACGGCCGCCTGCTCGGGGGCGCTGAAGCGCCGGTCGACGGGGCGCTGGTGCCGATCCTGCTCGACCACTCTCGCCGTCGCCAGGGCGTCGCCCCAGCGTTCGCCGGACATGTCGATCGGCGGACGGGGCAGGGCTTCGGCACTGAGAAGGCCGCCGCCGTAAGTGACCAGTGCGCGAGCAATGTCGTGGCGACCGGCACGAAGGATACTGATCGCGCATATGTCGAGCTTCCCAGTTCGCTCCAGAAACCGCGGACCGCCACCGAAGGCGTCGAAATCGGGAAAAATCTCGGCCTCCTCCAGGAGGGCGACAACGTGATGGACTCCGCCGATGCGCTCGATCGTCACCTTGTCGAGAACTGTCCAGGGCAGCCAGGATGTGCCGCTCCGCGCGAAGACTTGAATGCCCTGCCGCCCGATCTCCAGCCGTAGCGGCCTTCGGGCCATGCCGAAGAAGCCAGCGCAGAGCAGGACTACGAAAGCGCCGGCCGCGCCGAGCGCGGCCCTCCAGCCGACCGCGGTGGCCGGGAGAAGCGATCCGCCGATCAGGCCGACTCCGAGAACGCCCAACATCACCGTGATGATCCAGTAGAGTCGGCGGCGGGTCTCGAAGGACGTGTACTCGTTCTCGGAATTGCCACGATCCTGGCGGAACGGATCCCAGGCCGTCTTCGTCTGCTTCGACTCCACCACTCCTGATGGGGGAGCCAGCGGCGTACCAGCCGCTGATCTGTTGCGGTTCCGTGTGAGCGTAATGAGTTCAGCGGTCCGGGTCGCGCGCTTCTCGGGAGTGGGGAGGCCCTCGGCCTTCATGACGGCGCGGAGACGTTGGTAGAGAGACTCGATCGTGAGGAGTTCGGGTCCGTCCGGGATCCCGGTTTCAAGCAAAGTGAGGAGCCGTCCAGTGAAGGCGGTGTGCTTCTCACCGGGCAGGGCGAGGGCGACCTGGTCACGCTGGGCGGAGGTGAGCACGTACGTTCCGTGGACGTCGATCTGCCCGAGCACCGACGTGACCGGATCGGACATCAGCTCGGCCAGCACCCGACCGGAGAAGCAGCAATCCAGGATGACGACTTTGCTGGACGCTGGGCTGTCGAGGATCGCACCGCGAAGCTTCTCGTACTCCAGGGCGCTGAACTCGGGCGAGCCCCACTCGCTGTCGGGCAGCGCGAGGTACAGCTCGTGGCGCTTCCCGCCGACCAGGCCGTGCCCGGCGTAGTAGACGAGAAGCAGATCCTCGGCCCGCGACATCGACACTTTGAGGGTGCGGCCGAGTCGACGGATGTCGCCCTCGTCCATGATCGTGGTGCAGTTTCCCGCAGGGACGATCCCGTCCTCAGGATCGGTGAGTACGCGGGCCAGATCCGCCAGCGATTGTCCGACGGTGGGCAGATCCGGCAGATGCTCATCCGCGTAGCGCGTGGTGCCTATCAGGACGACACGTGACCGGTCGGCATCGGGCAGCCGCATCAACTACTCCGGCCGCCCCGCGTGGAGCGCTTCCCGCAGGAGACCCTCGATGTCTTCGCGGCCGACGCGCTTCGCCTCGATCTCAATCTTCTCTCCCTGCTCGCCCTGGACGAGCAGCCGGATGTCGGATCGGCGCGGCTGGGCCAACCACGCCTTGAGTGAGGCCGCGAGGACGGACACGACACCGCCCGAACCGAGTGCCACCATCAGGGTGTCAGCCGCCGATCCCATCTCGCCGGGGCGAGGAAGGGGCGCGTCCAGTCGGACCCGTCCCGCCAGGTCTGGTTCACCCTTGAGCCAGTCGGCGAGCGATTCAAGTTCCGGTGCTTGGTCGCTTCCCCTGATCGAAAATCGCACGTCCATGCATACTCCATGATGCAGCTTGGATGCGTTGGGTGATTTGTGGGGTTTGCTGTAGTTCACTAGATGCCTTGCGACCACGGTAGTTCACCGTGCGCTATGAGGCCACCTGTGACAATAAAGGCGCTGAAGCAACGGAGGAGCCCCAGGAAAGCCCAGAACGATCAATGAATCGCTCCAAGGCGGAACCACCGAGGAACGGTTCGAAAGTTTTCCTCATCCACGACCGCGGCCCCATCTTCACCGGCGCCTTCGACGAGGCGTCCGAAGCCGATCGACCGGATCGTCAGGATCCTGCCATGGACGCCACGGATGAACGCCATCTGGCAGCGCGTCATCGTCATCCTTTGCCGCGAGCTCGGCGAACCAGCGTTCGACCAGGTTGAGCCAAGACGAACTGGTCGGGGTGAAGTGCAGGTGGAAGCGGGGTGGCGGAGCAGCCACTTCTTGACGGCCTCGGTTTTGTGGGTGGCGTAGTTGTCCAGCACCAGGTGCAGATCAAGGGAGCAAGTCGAGCAGGTGGTGACCAAGACGCTGAAGGAGAGGCCGTGCGCCGACACCCACTGGTCGACGCGGTCGATATCGGCGGCGACCGAGATGTCGCAGTCGGCGGTCTCGCGGATCTGACGGGCGTTCGGCCTCAAGCCGCACACCGTGCAGAACTGGAAGTTGTCGAACGACCCCGCAGTTCGTCGACAAGGTCCGCGACATGGTCGGGCTGTACCTGGACCCGCCGCGAACGCGCTCGTGTTCGCGGTGGACGAGAAGAGCCAGATGCAGGCGATTGACCGCGTCGCCCCGATCATGCCCACCATCCCGGCGCGGATGACCCACGACTACGTCCAGCACGGCACCACACCAGCCTGTTCGGCGCCTTGGACCTGGCGTTGAGGTCGGTGATCACCCAGCACTGCCGGTGGCAATCGCCACCGCGAGTTCCTGCGGTTCCTCAAGCTCACCGACGCCGCCGTGCCCAAGGCATCGCTGATCATGCGCGGCCGGCCGAGGCTCGGCTCATCGGTCAGGCCCTCCAGCCGATCGGCCAGGAACCGGGACCGTCATTTGGACACCGTGTTGCGCGAGGTCCCGGCCTGCTCGGCGACCCGCGCGATCGTGCTGCCTTCGGCAGCCGCCTCCGGCACGGCATGCACGAGGGTCGCATCCAGGGCCTGGTATGCGGCCCCTCTCCGCCCACACGACACTGATATCCCCTCGGTACGCCCCCGGTGTGAACCATGAGTTCCTTCGCTCTCGGCCCCCGGGGGGCCGAGAGCGAAGGAACTTTGTCGATAGGTGGTCAGTGCAGCCGACCGGCGCGGTCCTCAACGCACGCGCGGGGAACGAAGTACCAGTTGGAATCGTGGACGCCGAACCCGGCGTGGCGGTGGGCGGCGCTGTTGTCCGAGTGCCCATCGCGGACCAACACCCAGTTGCCATCTCGGCGGACGGCCGCCGCGTGCGCGGGGCTGAGGCGTTGCCGTACTGGCGCACGCGCTCGCGCTGGGACGATCCCCGCCTGCGCGGGGCTGAGCATGTGGTGGCCGGGCAGCGGTGAAGCACGTCGGGCGATCCCCGCGTGCGCGGCTGAGCCGAGTGCCGGATGACCTAGCCACGGTCGCCTCGGACGATCCCCGCGTGTGCGGGGCTGAGGGGCGGTGGGTGGCGAGGTGGTTCAGGTCGGCGGGACGATCCCCGCGTGCGCGGGGCTGAGCCGTCTCCCCAGTGTCGTGGGGGACGGGGCCGTGGACGATCCCCGCGTGCGCGGGGCTGAGCTGCTGCGCGGCGTGCGGGACCTGGCGGGCGCGGGACGATCTTCGCGTGCGCGGGGCTGAGCAGGCGCTCACGATGGAGCTCGAACAGCGCGTCGGACGATCCCCGCGTGCGCGGGGCTGAGGTGATGCGGTCGATGCAGCCGTCGCGTGCCCAGGGACGATCCCCGCGTGCACGGGGCTGAGTGGAAAGAGCGGTTCCGCGCCCCGGGGCTCGGGGGACGATCCCCGCGTGCACGGGGCTGAGCTCAAGCGCGGCGCCGAGACCGCGCACCTCAACGGACGATCCCCGCGTGCGCGGGGCTGAGTTCCCGTAACGCTCGCGGGAATCATCCTCGCAAGGACGATCCCCGCGTGCGCGGGGCTGAGACGCGCCCGGCATGGTCGAGGCGTGGAACGCGCGGACGATCCCCGCGTGCGCGGGGCTGAGGCGACGCGTTGCCGCAACGCTCAGCAGGGTCGCGGACGATCCCCGCGTGCGCGGGGCTGAGCGCCTCTACGCCACTACGGAGCGATGATGAGCCGGACGATCCCCGCGTGCGCACGCGGGGATCGTCCCCCGGCTAATTTAGCGAGCCCCCGCACCCCTGGCTCAGCCCCGCGCACGCGGGGATCGTCCCTGCTGCGTGGTCCTGTGCAAAAGGGTATGGCCCTCAGCCCCGCGCACGCGGGGATCGTCCCGCCTTCGCCCACACCTGCAGCGCGTTCAGCTTCTCAGCCCCGCGCACGCGGGGATCGTCCACTTCGCCGCCCAGGCTGAGGGCGCGACCGGGTCTCAGCCCCGCGCACGCGGGGATCGTCCTGTCACGGCGGTGACCTTCAACGCCTACGCGCGCTCAGCCCCGCGCACGCGGGGATCGTCCATCCTTGGGTGTGAGGTCCGGGACGTGTCCACGCTCAGCCCCGCGCACGCGGGGATCGTCCCGTCCGGGAGGTCCCGATCTCCCGGCACTACGACTCAGCCCCGCGTACGCGGGGATCGTCCGTTCGCTGGGCGAACACCTACCTATCACCTAGGCTCAGCCCCGCGCGGGGATGGTTCGGCAGCAGCTTCTTATAGAGCTGCTCAGTAATCGTCGGCCCCGCGCACGCGGGGATGGTTCGCACATCTTGGCCATCTGCGACCGGACGATGGTGTCGGCCCCGCGCACGCGGGGATAGTTCCCCGGCCGTCGGCGTCGCCGATCGAGTCCATCGGTCGGCCCCGCGCACGCGGGGATGGTTCCTCGTACTCGCGGCGGCCGCCGGCATCGCCCGCGTCGCCCCGCGCATGCGGGGGTGGTTCGTTGCCCTCGTCAAGGTCACGTGCGGCGGCCGCGTCGGCCCCGCACACGCGGGGATGGTTCGCGCGCCAGGCCGTCCGCTCACCGAAGAAGACCGTCGGCCCAAAGCACGGGGGGCATCGTTCTGGTCATCTTGATGTACTCAACTGCGCTCGTTGCCAGCCCCGCGCATGGGGAGGGTACGACGACCAGTAGGCGCGACGGACGTTCCCACGGACGCCTGTACACGATCGCTGACGAACCATATCGGCTCGTTCTCTGTTCGGCGGTTTCGAATAGACTGACACGAAGCGGGATGAGGCGGCACGGTGATGGTGCCCGATGTTCTGATACAAGAGCAGCCGATCTCTAATCCGCAGGTCGTGCGTCATTGTCCAGGGCCCCACACTCCGGACGCGGCACGACTCGAGCATGGATTGCATCGTCCACGCCATGGTTTCCGACATGCGTGCGTGCATCCTGTCAGCCTTGCACTCCGCTCCCGGCGGAGAAGCCGACACGGGTACGCCGACAAGCGTCGACCTACGGCGGATCCGATACCGAGTTCCGAGCGGGAGCAAGGCGAAGAAGAAATTTTACCTAAGGCCCCTCTGCAGTCACGTGCGTGACAGTAACGTTGAGCCCGCACATAGATTTCCCATCTGCATGCGGGCTCGTTTCAGATTCGACGGCCTGGCCGCGGGCTATGCGCCAACCAGAATGTGGTAGGGCGCGACGAGCGGTGAATGGGCGGGCCATGTGCTGTCGGGGCGTGTCGCCCCTCGGACACGTACCGACCGCACATGTGGGGGCTCCGGAATCACACGGGCCTCCACTTCGTGTTTCTGGGGATAGTAGGTCATCGTCAGGCCCAACTTCTGATAGAGGTCGGCTTTGTCTTCGGGGTCGGCGTTGATGGCCAGTTGCGCCAGGTCCCCGGTTCGCTCGAGCATGTCGGCGATCTCCTCCCGGGAGATGCCCGAGCCGCGCGGAGTGGCCTTCGCCTCGCGTTCCAGGCGGGCGCGTTCCTGCTTGACGTCGTTGATCCAACCGGTGACCTCCGCCGGATCGGCTCCGGCGTCCAGCGCAGCCCGGTACTGGATGAGCTTGCGATCGCATCGCGTCTGTTGTTTGCGCAGGTCCGCTGCTCTCTGTGCATCGGGGTCGGTCATCTTGGCGGCCATCATGTCGATAACCGACGCGATGCGGTCCGGTGTGAACGCGGTCGCCAGCCACCCGTCGACCTCGCCGAGGATCTCCGCTTCGCGCAGGTAGACGACCTTGGGATGGGCGATCTCGTTCACCATGGCGTACTCGGCAGGGAAACGGCACCGGTAGTAGGCCTGCTGGTTGTTCCAGTTCCCCTGCATCTTGCGCGTGCAGTAGCCGCAGTGCAGGCATCCTCGGAAGACGTAGGGACGCGAGGTCGGGTTGCCCTTCTTGGAGTAGGAACCGCGCGCTCGTGACTGCCGGAGCTGCTGGGCTCGTTCGAAGTCCTCGGTGCTGATCAGTGCGTCGTGAACCTTGTACTCCGACCAGATCCAGTCGGAGCGGTCGTTCCATCGCATCTTGGTGGTGTGGCCGAGGGCGACGTCATCGACGTCGATGAGGACTTCGTCCTTGCGTTGCTTGTTCCAGATCTCCCGGCCGGTGTATCGGGGGTTGCCGACGATCGTCCTGACGGCCGATTTGGACCAGGCGAGTTGGTTCCGGTGTGGGTTACGGACCGGGTCGCTGGCGGAGGGGCATGGGATGCCCTGCCGGGTAAGTTCCTCGGCGATGTCCAGCAGCCCGCGTCCCTGCTGCTTGATGTACTGCGCGAAGATCCACTTCACCACTAGGGAATGGACCGGGTGTGCCTCCAGCCGCTTCAGCCGCTTGCCGTCAGCGGCCTTCGCAGGGTTGGGGTGCGGACCGGCGTCCACTAGTGTTCTGCGCCTGAAATCCGTTGTGTAAATCTATGCTGGGCCGATGGCGAGGACAGGACGGCCGAAGACGCCGTTTCGGTGACCGCGGCCGAGCGGGCGGAGTTGGAGCGTGGGGCGCGGGCGGCGACCTCGACGCAGGCGTATGCGTTGCGGTGCCGGATCGTGCTGGCGTGCGCCCAGCCGGGGGCGTTCCACACGCATGTGGCCGCCGAGCTGGGCGTCTCACCGCCGACGGTGGCCAAGTGGCGTCGCCGGTTCATCGAGCACGGCCCGGCCGGGCTGGCCGATGAGCCCCGCCCCGGGCGTCCGCCCTCGATCCTGCTGGACAAGGTCCAGGAAGTGGTCACGCTCACGCTGGAGCAGACCCCGCCGGGCGCCACGCACTGGTCGAGGGCTTCGATGGCCGAACGCACCGGGCTGTCGCGTTCGACGATCGGGCGGATCTGGCGACGGTTCGATCTCAAACCGCACCGGGCCGACACCTTCAAGATCTCCACCGACCCGCTGTTCGTGGAGAAGGTGGTGGACGTGGTCGGGCTCTACCACCATCCGCCCGAGCGGGCCGTGGTCCTGTGCGTGGACGAGAAATCGCAGATGCAGGCCCTGGACCGGTCACAGCCGGTGCTGCCGATGATGCCGGGCATGCCCGAACGGCGCACCCACGACTACGCCCGGCACGGAACCACCAGCCTGTTCGCCGCGTTCAACATCGCCGACGGCACCGTCATCACCGAACTGCACCGCCGGCACCGCGCGACCGAGTTCAAGAAATTCCTGGTCGCGATCGACAAGGCCGTGCCCGCCGAGTTGGAGGTGCACCTGGTCTGCGACAACCTGGCCACCCACAAGACACCGCTCGTCCACGAGTGGCTGGCCCGCCACCCCCGCTTCCACGTGCACTTCACCCCGACCGGGTCGTCCTGGCTCAACCAGGTCGAACGCTGGTTCGCCTACCTCACCACCCAGCTCACCCAACGCGGCGTCCACAAAAGCGTCCAAGCCCTCGAAGCCGACGTCCGCGCCTGGATCCAGCGGTGGAACACCGACCCCAAACCGTTCGTGTGGACCAAGACCGCCGAAGAGATCCTCGACTCCCTCGCCCGATATCTACAACGGATTTCAGGCGCAGAACACTAGGGCGTGTTTAAGAAGTGGTCTTGGTGAGGGCTCGGAGCCAGATGTCGATCACGGCCACCTCGATGGTGGCCTGGTAGCGGACGGCGAGCTTGTCATAGCGGGTCGCGACCGCCCGGTGCTGTTTCAGCAGGTTGATCCCGCACTCCACGGCATGGCGGAGCCGGTAGGCATCGGGGTCGAACACCGGCGGGCGCCCTCCGGCCGAACCCTTGGCCTTGCGGTGGGCCTGCTGATCGGCTTTCACCGGAATGGTGGCCGCGATCCCGCGACGGCGCAGATGGGCGCGGTTGGCCCTGGAGGAGTACGCCTTGTCGGCCAGCACCCGGTCCGGGCGGGTGCGCGGCCGCCCGCGCCCGGACCGGGCGACCCGAACCCGCCCCAGCACCGGGACAAACTGCGGGCTGTCCCCGCGCTGCCCGGCGGTGATCAGCACGGACATCGGCTTGCGGCCCTGCTCACACGCCAGATGGATCTTGGTGGTCCGGCCGCCGCGCGAGCGCCCCAGCCCGTGATCGGGCGGCTCGTCCCCGGTGGTTCGACCTGCCCGCTCACGTCGTGGCGGGCGCCCGCGGCGTGCTGGTGGGCCCGATTGATGGTCGAGTCCACCGAAACACTCCAGATGATCAGCCCGGCGGCGTCGGCGAAAGCCATCAGCTTCGCCCAGACCAGCGCCCAGACCCCGGCACGCTGAAAGCGGCGGAACAGGTGGTAGACCGACTGCCAGTGCCCGTACCGCTCGGGCACGTCACGCCACGGCGCACCCACACGAGTCCGCCACCGGATGCCGTCCACCAGCTGCCGGCGTGACCACTTGGGTGGCCTACCCCGTCGTCCACCACGCGGCAGCAGCGGTTCCAGCCTCCGCCACTGCCGGTCGGTCAGGTCCTTGCGCGCTCCGATCGATACGCTGGGCACGAGGTCTCCGGTGTTGATGGTCTTCTTGGTCGTTGATCCATCTACCGGAGACCTCACTCGTCTCCAGACGCGACATGCCGCCCGAACCAGACTTTCTAAACAGGGCCTAGGTGTCCGGATCGGGGTCGGCATTTCGCGTGAAATGCCGCACAACAGGCCGGACACGTCCAAGGGGGCAGATCCCCGCGAGATGTCCGTGCCTGCGCGCCGGGCCGGAAGGAGAGGGCTTGCCTCCTCGAATGAGAGAGTTCACTGCGCGTCCGGGGCCGTCCTGCTGCTCCGTGTGAGGTGGTCGCCGACGCGGTGAGGCCCGCGGCGGGTCCAGCGGGCGGCGAAGCGGCCGGAGCCGGAGGTGACTCCGGGGACCTCTGGCCAGTGTCCTGCCCGCCTGGCCGGTTGGGGTCGGCCAGGCCGGGGGACGCCGACAGGATGCCGATCGCGGTGACGTCATTGGCCCGCCCGGGCTATCCCGTAGCCCGCTACGGGATCAGCGGAGGGAGTTGCCTCCGTCGGCGGTGAGTGAGCGGCCCGTGATCCAGGCGGCCTTGTCGCCGCACAGGAACGAGATGACACCGGCGAGGTCTTCGGGGGTGCCGGCGCGGCCCAGCGGGGTGGCGCGGGCGGCGGCGGACAGGAGGCGCTCCGGGTCGGGGCTGATGTCGCGCAGCGCGTCCGTGGCCACCACGCCCCCGCTCACCAGGTTGACGCTGATGCCGTCGCGGCCGAGTTCCACCGCGAGGTAGCGGACGACGGACTCGGCCGCGGCCATGGCGGCGGCGATCGCGGCGTAGCCGGGGACGTGCCTGCTCGTCCCGGTGCTCACGGTCGTCACGACGCGGCCCCCGCCGGTCAGGTGCGGGCGTGCCGCCGCCACCAGGGCGAGGAGGGAGCCGACGCGGGTGGCGAACATCTGCTCGTAGGTGTGCCAGGGCGTGTCGAGGGCCTTTCCCAGTGCCGGCGAGGTCGCGCCGAAGCCTGTGGCGTTGGAGATGACGGCTCGCACGGGGCCGAGGCGTTCACCCGCGGTGCGCACGAACTCCGCGCATTGGTCCCGGTCCGCGACGTCCAGCGCGAAGGCGGCGGCGTGCCCACCGTTGCGGTGGATCTCATCGACGACTTCGGCGGCGGAGTCGGCGTTCCGGTGGTAGCCGACCGCCACGGCGTAGCCGTCGTGCGCGAGCGCGAGCGCGGCCGCGCGGCCGATGCCGCGGCCGGCGCCGGTGATGACGGCGGTCTTCATCGGCGGTCCCCGAAGGTGATGCGGTCGTCGTCGGCCGCCTCGGCGTAACGGCGCCGCGCGTCCTGCTGGAGTTCCCGGGACTCGGGGCCGGCGAGCCGCTCCGCGAAGAGCCCGGCCTCAAGGCGGAGACCTTCGGTGAGCGGCAGCCGGGAGCCCTCGACCAGGGCGCGTTTCGCCGCGGCGAGCGCGGCGGCGGGACGGGACGCCATGCGGCGGGCCAGTCGCGATGCCTCCGCCTGGAAGACGGGGGTGGGGAGTACCCGCTCGACGATTCCGGCCGTCCCGGCCTGTTCGGCGGTGAGGACGTCACCGGACAGGACGACATCGGCGGCTCGGCCCGGGCCGATCAGCCTGGCGAGGCGCTGGGTGCCGCCTGCCCCGGGAATGATGCCGAGCGCGGTCTCCAGAAGGCTGAAGTGGGCGTCGGCCGAGGCCCAGCGCAGCGTACAGGCCAGGGACAGTTCGAGGCCGCCGCCCCACGCCTGGCCGTCGATCGCGGCGATCACCGGCTGCGGGAGGCGCTCGATGCGCCGCATCGCGGTGTACCAGATCCTGGCCCGCGGCACCGGTCCCCGCGACAGTTCGGCGAGTTCGTCCAGGTCTGCGTGTGCGACGAAGTAGCCGGGGACGCCGCTGGTGAGCATCACGACACTGATGTCCGGGTCGGTCTCCAGCCGGACGAGTTCCGCGTCCAGTTCTTCGAGCGCGGCGAAGGTGAGGAAGTTGCGCGGCGGGTTGCGGTAGGTGAGGACGGCGACGCCGTCGCCGTCCTCCCGGGTCCACATCGTCATGTCAGTCCTTGCGTGAGTCGAGTCCGTGCTCGGCGAGGAAGCGCAGCACGGCGTCATTGAAGAATTCGGGGTTGTCCTGGTTGGCCAGGTGGGCGGCGTCCGGGACGACGAGGTACCGCGCCAGCGGGTCCCGGCGTTCCCAGACGGGCATGGCGGTGCGGAAGTTGCCGAGCCGATCGTGTTCGCCGTGCAGCAGCAGTTCGGGTACTTCGATCCGGTACGCGGGCTCGGGGCGGAGGGCACCGACCAGGCTCGCCATGACCGCGACCATGTCCGGGTGCGACATCCTGCTCGCGGTGTCGCGCACGTACTCGCGGACGCGGGGCTCCCGGGCGGACGCCTTGGCCTCCTGGCGGATCAGGGCCTTGCGCGGGTACCAGGGCAGCATGCGGACGACCGCCGCGGCCTGGAGCCGCTCCCGGCGTGACAGCGGCAGGGTGTTCCCGGCGCAGCCCAGCGCGACCAGAGCCGAAACCCTGTCGGGGTGGTGGTAGACGATCTCCTGGGAGAGGTTGCCTCCCATCGACTGGCCGACGAGGACGGTCCGGTCGAGGTCCTCCCGATCGAGGATCGCGAGCAGGTCTTCCATGGCAGCGTTCAGGGACCACGCGGCCCCGTTGGGGATGGAGCGGCCGTGTCCCCGGACGTCCCACAGGAGGATCCGGTGCCGGGCGGCGAACCTCTCGATCTGCGGTTCCCACGTGCGGTGGTCGAGGGTGGCGCCGTGGGTGAAGACGATCGGGGGTCCGCCGCCCGGGCCGCCGGTCCAGTAGTGGATCTCGCAGCCGGTGCGTTGGACGGTCCGGTGCCGCAGCATCAAGGCTCTGCCTCGTCGCCCAAGAGGAGGACCGACGCGCCGTAGTGGACGCTCTGGGTGGACGGTGCGCCGGGTCCGGCCGTGGCGATCGGCTCCCCGTCGCCCTGATTGCGGTCGAAGTGCGGGAAGTTGCTGCTGGACAGCAGCAGGCCGATGCAGTGGCCCTCGCTGAATCGCTGGGCTGTATGTCCGAGGTCGATCTCCAGATGAAGCGGTTCTCCGCGCGGCACGGTGGTGCCCGGGCCGTCGCGGTGGCTCAGCCGGACCATTCCTTCACAGACCGGCAGCAGCCGTCCGTCCGGTAGCCGGTCCACCAGGCGGGCCATCACGTCGGCGTCCGCGGCGTCGGTGGCGAAGGAGAGCCGCAGCCGCACCCGGCCGGTGACGTCGGTGTCCTCGTCGAGCGGCTCACTGAGATAGAGCAGGACGTCAGGTCTCGCGGCGATTCGGCCGAGGTCCAGCGGCCCGGGGGCGAGGCGGCCGAGGTGCAGGACGCGGCCGCCGCGGCTCGGGACCGGGTCGGCCGGGTCGTGGACGTAGCCGTCGGGTTCTGCCGGGCCCGGGTCGGGCACGGCGGTCAGCCTGCCGAGCGGTCCGCCCGCGACCGCGGGACCGGTCAGGTACAGGGCATGGCCGGCAGTGTCCACGGGGGGCCACCGCTCGGCGGTGCGCCATTCGTCCGCGCCCATCAGGAAGTACAGGACGGGGGCGGATTCGCCCGGCCCGTCCAGGCAGCGGCGGAAGAAGTCCAGGTGCCGGGCGGGGAGCCGCGCGGCGGCCGCCGAGGCCGCGACGCCGAAGTTCACCTCGCCCTGCAGATGGGTCAGGGCGCCAGTGTGCGCCCAGGGCCCGACGATCAGCTCGTGCCGCAGGTCCGGGCGCAGCCGCCGCATCTCCAGGTGGCCGCGGATGGTCGCGGTGGCGTAGACGTCGTACCAGCCGGTCACCGACAGGACCGGCACCTCGACGGCCGCGTGGTCCCAGTCGGGCAGGGCCCGGACGCGGCCGTCCAGCAGGTCGCCGATCCGGATCGGGAATCCGGGCAGGTCCAGTTCCGGCATGTCGGCGAGCGGGAGCCGCCGCATCGCCCGCTCCGGGTCGTGGATCAGCGACGCGACCTTCGCGACGAGCGCAGGGTCGGCGTCCGGCCCTTGCCGGCCCAGCCAGTCGGCCGCCATGTAGGCCAGCCACCCGACCAGGTGGTCGAGCCGCAGCGCGCCGCCGGTGTCGCGGACGTCCGCCGCCGCGCCGGTCGTCATGGCCGGGGCGATGCCCCGCAGGTGCGGCGGACGCTCCGCCGCGCCGAGCCAGGCGACGATGCCGAGGTAGGACGTGCCCGCGAGGAACACGTTGCCGTCGCACCAGGGCTGCGCCGCCGCCCACTCCACGGTGTCGTAGGTGTCCTCGGCCTCCTGCTCCCACATGACGGCCTGCCACTCGCCGCCGGAGTCGAAGCGGCCGCGGGTGTCCTGCACCAGGGCGGCGAACCCCCCGGCCAGGCAGTGCTGGGGGTGCAGCGTGTCGGAGCTGATCTGCCGCCGCCCGTACGGCGTCCGGAAGATCACGGCCGGGGCCGGAGACGGGGGCCGCCACAGGTCGCCGCGCAGCAGCACGCCGTCCCGCATCGGGGTTTCGACGCCGCCCTCGATGCGTCCCAGTTCCGTCATCGCACCGCCTTCAGGGTGAGCATCGTCCGGGCCATCTCGTTCCATCCGGCGGTCGCGCCGCCGTCCACGGTGAGGGCGCAGCCGGTGAGGAAGGAACTGCCGGGCAGCGCGGCGAACACCGCGGCGCGGGCCTGCTCCTCGGGGGCGGCCAGCCGTCCGGCGGAGGTGGTCGCGGCGAGGGAGTCGCGGAGCGGGCCGGGCGGCCACAGCTCGTCCACCATGCCGGTGTGCGTCGGCCCGGTGACCAGGGCCACCGCGCGGATCCCCTGCGCGCCGTAGTCGACGGCGACCGACTGCGCAAGGCCGATGAGGGCGTGCTTGGCCATGTTGTAGACCGGGGAGCGTGGTGTCGCCGCCACCCCGCACATCGAGGACGTGAACACGAACACGCCGCCGTCCGCGCGCATGTGCCCCACGGCGGAGCGCACGAGGTAGAAGTTGGCGTCGCAGCACACGCCCATCACCTTGCGGTAGTCGGCGTCGGTGAGGCTGTGCGGGCGGCCGGGTACGTTGACGCCTGCGTTGCCGTGGACGACGTCCAGCCGGCCGTGCCGGGCGACCACCCCTTCGACGACCTCGGCGACCTGGGCGGGATCGGAGACGTCCGCCTGGACGATCCCCTCGCCCGCGGTCAGGTCCACGCCGACGACCTCGGCGCCCACGGCCCGGAAGAGCCGCATCGAGGCCGCACCGATCCCGCTCGCCGCGCCGGTGATCAGGACGACCCTGCCGTCGAGTCGGCCGAAGACGTCGCCGTCCGTCGTGGTCTTGGTCATGGTGTGCCTCCTCAGCGGCCGGTGAACTCGGGGTCGCGCTTCTCCACGAAGGCGCGCGCACCTTCGACCGCGTCATGGACTTCCCTGTTGGTGCGGATGTGGAAGCCGTTCTGGACGCGGAGCGCCTGCTCCAGCGGCTGCCCGTACACCCGTTCGCGCAGCTGCTTGTAGAGCCCGATCGCGCGGGTCGGGCCGGCCGCGAGGCGCCGTGCCTCGGCGAGCACCGCGTCCCGCAGGTCCTCCGGGGGGACGACCCGGGTGTAGATGCCGAGGCGCTCGGCGTCGGCGGCGTCGAGCAGCCCCCCGGACAGGTAGATCTCGGTCGCCTTCGCGGCCCCGACGATACGGGCCAGCATCACGGCGGTGCCGGTCTGCGCCACGTTCACCAGGCAGCTGCCGATCCGGGCCGTGCCCGAGGCGATACGCAGGTCGGCGGCGCAGGCCAGCTCGGTGCCGGCCCCGGCCGCGGGGCCGTTGACCGCAGCGATGACCGGCTGCGGTGCCGTGACGATCGCCTCGACGATCCGCAGGTACACCGGGTCGGCGGTGTCACCGAGCACCGGCGAGTGCCCGCGCTCCCCGGCGATGTGCTCGTCCACCGCGCCGAGGTCGTCCCCGCCGCAGAAGGCGCTGCCCGCGCCGGTCAGCACCACGACCCGCGCCCGCGGATCGGTCTCGGCGCGCTCCAGTGCCCGCAGCAGCTCCTCGCCCAGCGCGCGGTCGAGCGCGTTGCGCCGGGCCGGGCGGTTCATGGTCAGCCACAGCACCCCCGGCGCCGGCCGCGAGACCAGCAGGACCCCGCCGGTTCCGGACGCCGTGCTCCCCTGCCCGTGCGTCATGCTCTGACCATCCCTCCATCGACGAACAATGCTTGGCCGGTCACGTAACCGGCGCTCGTTCCCAGCAGCCACACGACCGCGGCGGCGACCTCCTCCGGGTACCCGCAGCGGCCGAGCGGCAGCCGCGCGGCGACCTTCTCCGCCAGCCCGCGGAGCCCGCTCTCATCGAGCATCGGGGTGTCGATGAAGCCGGGGCACACGGCGTTCGCGCGGACGCCGAGCGGGCCCAGTTCGACGGCGAGCGACCGGGTCAGGCTCAGCAGCCCGCCCTTGCTCGCGTCGTAGGCGGCCTGCCCGGCGAACCCGGTCACCGCGATCGAGCAGACGTTGACGACGGCGGCGCCCGGCTGCCCGGCGAGGGCGGGGGCCGCCTCGCGGGCCAGCCGGAACGGCGCCGACAGATTGATCTCCAGGACGCGCGTCCAGTCGGCGGTGCGGTGCTCGCCCAGCGCCGCGCGGTGCTCCACGCCCGCGTTGTTGACCAGGCCGTCGAGGCCGCCGAGCCGCTCGGCCGCGCGGGCGACGAGCCGCCGCGGCGCGCCGTCCCCGGTCAGGTCGAGCGGCATCGTGTGCAGCCGGCCCTCCACGACCTCGTCGCCGAACCGCCGTTCCAGGCGGCGGCACCCGGCCGCGTCGACGTCGGTCGCCAGCACCCGCGCGCCGTGCGTGAGCAGTTCGGCGACCAGCGACGTGCCGATGCCCCCGGCGGCGCCGGTGACCAGGATTCGGCGGCCCTTCACGCCGCCGCCCCGGAGCGCGCCCGGTGCAGCAGCCGCTCGGCGTTGCCGTGCAGCCAGGCCCGGACGGTGTCGTCCGGCAGGCCGAGCCGGGTGACCTCGGCGGCGAGCGCGGCGGGCGGGCGGGCCTGGGTCCAGCTGGTCGAGCCGAACATGACCCGGTCCCGGACGGGCCCGGCGCCCAGCGTCAGCAGCGCCTCCCAGCCCGATCCCCGGGCCGCCATCCTGGACGGGCGGTGCGAGGAGAACTCCAGGTGGACGTTGGCGTGCCGCTGGGCCACGGCCAGCATCTCGGTGACCCAGGGCCATCCTCCGTGGCCGGCGACCAGGACGAGGCCGGGGTGGGCGCCGGCGATCCGGTCCAGCACGCGCGGTGCCGAGACGTCGATCGGGACGTCGGAGCGGAAGTGCTGCCCGCAGTGCAGCCACACCGGGACGCCGCTGCCGGCGGCGAACCGCCAGAACTCCGCGTGCTCGGGCCCGGACGGGTCGACGCCGTCGAGGAACGGGATCACCGACAGGCCCGTCGCGCCGAGCCCGCCGAGCGCGCGGCGCGCCTCGGCGAGCGCGGCCCGCGGATCGGCGAGGCTGACGCCCGCCCACGCGCTGAGCCGGTCGGGGTGCCGGGCGGCGTATGCGGCGACCCGGTCGTTGACGGTGCCGTCCCTGACGGGCCATGGCCCACCGTGCAGGACCTGATGGGCCACCCCCGTCTCGGCGAGCGCGGCGACATGGCGGTCGATGTCGAAACCGCGTCCGAGGGCGGCGGCCAGCCGCTCCGCCGCCGCGGCCGGATCGCGCGCCGCCTCCGCCGCGACCTCGCCGTGCGTCCGTCCGGTGAGGGCGGCGAGCCGCCCGGCGAACAGGACGAGGTACCGCGGCGCGGCGGTGGCCAGCGAACGCAGATAGGCCGTCCAGCATTCGGTGTCGTAGGCGACCTCGCAGACGTCGATCACCGGTTCACGCATCACGGCCTCCCTTGTGTACAAACGTTTGTTTACCAGATTTCGCGAAGGCAGGTCAATGAACGTTCATGTGGTGATAGCGTCAAAGCGTGGCTACGACACGCTCCCGGACGACCGCCGGCGGTACACCGGCCGCGGCCTCGATGAGCCGGCGGATCCTCGACGAGGCGGCGCGCCTGTTCTACGAGGACGGGTTCCCCGCCACCAGCGTCCGCAAGATCACCGCTGCGTGCGGTGTCACCGCGGGCTCGCTCTACAACCACTACGGGTCCAAAGAGGAAGTGCTCTACGCCATCCTCAAGCGGGCGCACGAGGACTCCGAGGCGCTCCTGGAGGAGGGCCTCCTGCACGGCGGCGACCGGCCCGACCGGCAACTGGCCGAGCTGGTGCAGGAGCTGACGCTCTTCCACACCGAACGGCGCGTCGAGGGCCTCGTCGCCCGGACCGAATGGCGCCACCTCCCGCCCGAGCAGGCCCGCGAGGTCCTGGACGCCCAGCGGCGCGTCCGCCGGATCTTCGAGCGGACCCTGGAACGGGGCCTGGCCGCCGGCCGCTTCCGGCTGAGCGACCCGCGGTCGCCGCGCCCGGCCCAGGTGGACGTGGTCGCCAAGGCCATCCTCGACATGTGCATCAACGCCGGGCAGTGGTTCCGGCCGGAGGGCGCGGTGTCGGCCCGGGAACTCGCCGACCAGTACGCCTTCCTCGCCCTGCAACTCGTCGGCGCCGACCCGCAGCAGACCTGACGCCCGGCGGACGGCCCCGCACGCGCGACGACCGGAGGACGCGCCGGGCGTCGGGGCCGGCGGGTCCTCCGGTCGGGGCGGCTCCGGGGCCGGCTCAGCGGGTGGCGGACGTCCCGCCGATGCGGTCCCGCCGGACGACCACGCCCAGCAACTCGCGGTCGGCCGTGTCCGCCGTGACTCCCTCCGAGCGCAGCCGGTGCTTCTCGACCTTGTTCGTCGGCGTGTGCGGCAGCGCGCCGACCACCCGGACATAGCGCGGCACCATGAAGTGCGCCATGCGCGGGATCAGGAAGCGCAGCAGCTCGGCGGGGTCGACCGCCTCGCCGTCCACGGGCGCGACGACCGCGAGCACGTCGTCCTCGCCGTGCGGGCTCGGCACCGCGACCACCGCGGCCTCCCGGACCGACGGATGCGCCAGCAGCTCGGCCTCCACCTCGGCCGAGGAGATGTTCTCGCCGCGGCGCCGGATCGTGTCGCCCATCCGGTCCACGAAGAAGTACTCGCCGTCCACCGTGCGGAAGGCGTCCCCGGTGTGGAACCAGCCGTTGCGCCAGGCCCGCGCCGTCGCCTCGGGCATCCCGAGGTAGCCGGAGTTCATCGCCCAGGGCTGGGCGGTGCGCAGCACCAGCTCACCGACCTCCCCGTCGGGGACCGCCCGGTCGTGCTCGTCGACGACCCGGGCCTCGACACCCGGCCGCAGCCGCCCGGACGTGCCCGGCACCCCCGGATCGGGCCCGGAGATGATCGGGATCGAGACCTCCGTCATGTTGAACATGGCGACGACGTCGACGCCGAAGCGCTCGGCGAACGCCGCGCTGTCCTCGATGAGCGGGATCATGAAGACGCGCCGGAGCGGGTGCGCGCGGTCCTCCGGTGACGGCGGGCGCTTGCCGAGGAACGTCGCCATCACGCCGAGCAGCGTGACGTGCGTGGTCCCCGTCGCGCGGACGGCCGGCCAGAACGACTCGGTGTCGAACGCGCTCACCAGGCTGATCCCGCCGCCGAACAGCAGCGCGGCGTAGGTCCCGATGGTGCCGCCCGCGTGGAAGAGCGGCAGGTTCACCATGTAGCGGTCGGCCGCCCCGAAACCCCCGAACGCGGCGCGCGCGCACGCCGCGAGCTGGACGTACGAGCACAGGACGCCCTTCGACGGCCCGGTCGTCCCGGACGTCAGGATCACCGCGTACGGGTCCCACGGCCGGGACGGCGCCTCCGGGCGGAATCCCGGGGCCGGCGCCGCCAGCGCCTCCGGGCCGAGCACTTCCAGCCCCGGCGCCTCCGGTCGGGCGTCGCGCGCTCCGAGCACCACCACGCGTTCCAGCGCGCCGGTGTCGATCTCGTCCAGTCGACTCGCCAGATCGGCGTGCACGACCGCAGCCCGCGCTCCGGACAGCCGGATCGCGTGTTCGAGCAGCCCCCCGCGATAGGCGGTGTTGAGCGGGACGAGGGTGCAGCCCAGCAGGTTCGCGCCGAACCAGACGCGCAGCGCGTCGGGCCCGTTCGGCAGCCAGGAGACGACCATGTCACCCGGCCGCGCACCCAGGGCGTACAGCCCGGCGGCGACCCGCTCAGCCTCGGCCAGGGTCTCGGCGTACGTCCACCGCGGCCCGTCCTCGAAGACCGCGTACACCCGGTCGGGGTGCTCCGCGGCACGGCGGACGAGGAGCTCCCCGACCACGCAGCCCTCGGCCTCGGGCACCGCCGGGCCCCACCATTCATCGCTCATGTCACTCCTCGCTCCGCTGCCCGCCGGCCGCCGCCGCGCCCAGGTAGGCGGCCCGCAGCGCGGGGTCCGCCGCCAGCTCGGCGGCGTCCCCGGACGCCTCGACCCTGCCGTGCCGCATGACGAGCCCCCGGTCGGCGAGCGCCAGCGCCTGGCCGACGCGCTGCTCGACCAGGATCACCGTAAGGCCGTGCTCGCGGAGCCGGTCCACCACCGCGAACACCCGCTGGATGATCACGGGCGCCAGGCCGATGGACGGCTCGTCCAGCAGCAGCAGCCGGGGTTCGCGCATCAGCGCCTGGCCGATGGCGAGCATCTGCTGCTCCCCGCCGCTGAGCACCTCCGCGTAGGCGTCCATCCGCTCGCCCAGCACCGGGAACAGGTCGACGACCCGTTCCGTCCGCTCCCGCTCCACCCCGCGCCGGTTCGGGACGTTCCAGAGCCCGAGCCGCAGATGCTCGGCCACCGTGAGCCCGGTGAACAGGCGCCTCCCCTCGGGGATGTGGACGAGGCCGTGCGCCACGATCCGCTCGGGGCTCCACCCGGTGATGTCGGCGCCGGCGAACCGCACCGACCCGGACGTGGGGCGCAGCAGCCCTGAGACGGTGCTGAGCAGGGTGGTCTTCCCCGCTCCGTTGCCGCCGACCACCGCGAAGATCTCGCCCGTCCGGACCGTGAGGTCCACCGAGCGGACGACCGGCACCGCCCCGTAGCCGGAGCTCAGCCCGGACACGCTGATCAGTTCCTCGCCCTGCGCCGTCATGCGGGTGCCCCCAAGTACAGTTCGACGACCCGCGCGTCGCCGAGGGCCTCCTGCGGCGCCCCCGACGTCACCAGCTCGCCCCGGTCCAGGACCGTCACCACGTCCGCGACGTTCGCGACGAGTTCGATGTGGTGTTCCACCAGGACGACGGTGGTGCCGGCGTCGCGGATCGCGCGGATCAGGCGTCCCAGCGCCTCCAGCTCCCGCGGGGTGAGCCCGGCCGCCGGCTCGTCCATCAGCAGCAGGCGCGGCCGCGCCATCAGGGCCCGCGCCACCTCCAGCAGCCGCTGCTCGCCGTGCGGCAGCGCGGCGGCCTCCTCGTCCGCCCGCCGGGCCAGGCCGTGGCCGGCCAGGAGCCGGTCGGCCTCCGCCACCAGCGCGGCCCGCTCGCGGCGGGCCCGCGGCAGCCGCAGGACGGTCGCCGGCCCGCCCGCCCGTTCGCGCGCGTAGGCGCCGAGCAGGACATTGTCGCGCAGGCTCGACGCCCCGAGCAGCCGCGGCGTCTGGAAGACGCGCGCGACACCGCGCCGGGCGAGCCGCTCGGCGGTGGCCCCGCTGACGTCCTCGGCGCCGAGGAGGATCCGTCCCTCATCCTGCCGCAGCAGGCGGCTGATCACATTGAGCAGGGTCGTCTTCCCCGACCCGTTCGGCCCGACGATCGCGTGCACCTTGCCGGGCTCGATGGTGAGGTCGACGCCGCGCAGGGCGTGCACGCCGCCGAAGGACTTGCGGACGCCGGACAGTTCGACGCCGAGCGGTTCGCCGCGCGGCGGCCCCACCTCCGCGGCGTCCTCCACGGCGATGTCTTCCACGGCGGCGTCCTCCACGGCGGCGTCCTCGACGGCGGTGTCCTCCACGGCATCGGCGGCGTAACCGGAGGCAGGCACGCGGCCGCTCCGGTAACGCGCCCGCAACTTGTCCCACGCCCCCGCGATGCCCTGCGGCGCGTAAACCATCAGCACGAGCAGCGCCGCGCCGTAGATGAGGCCGCGCCACTCCGCCAGGCCCGTCAGCAACTCCGGGAGCGCGAAGAACAGCAGGGTGCCGATGATCGGGCCCGCCAGGCGCGCCGCGCCGCCGATGATGACCACCAGCAGGAAGAGGATCGAGAAGTCGAGCGTGAAGTCGTCGGGCGTGACCAGCCCGTGGTGGACGGCCAGCAGCGCCCCGCCCATCCCGGCGGTGGCGCCGCCGCAGGCGAACGCGAACAGCTTCGTCCGCGCGGGGCCGACGCCGACGCTCCGCGCCATCTCCGGCGCGTCCCGGACGGCCATCATGCCCCGGCCCAGGCGGGAGTCGACGATGTTGCGGACCATGACGAACAGTACGACGTTCACGGCGATGACCAGCCAGAGGACGTCCCGCTCCCCCAACTCCCACGACCCGATCGCAGGCCGCGGTATGCCGACCAGCCCGGACCAGCCCCCGGTCAGCCCCTCGAACTCGACCAGCAGGCTGCGCACCGCCATCGCCGCGCCGAGCGTCACCAGGGCGATGTACCAGGACGACAGCCGGAACGCGGGAAGCGCCATCAGCGTCCCGGCGGCCGTGGTGACCACCACCGCCGCGGGGGCCGCCGCCCAGAACGCCCAGCCGTGGTCGACCATGAGGGCGCCGGTCGTGTAGGCGCCGACGGCGACCAGCGCGCCCTGGCCGAGCGAGACCTGGCCGGTGTAGCCGAACATGATGTTCAGCCCCGTCCCCACCACCACGTAGATCGCGGCCGTGGTGGCGAGGTAGGTGATCGTGGGGTCGCCGCTCACCAGCGGCAGCACGGCGGCCGCCGCCAGGAGGACGAGCCAGGGGGCGGCACGCCGCACGGTGCCGGACCGGGTCCGGAGGATTTCAGACATGACGCTGCACCGCCAGACCGCGCAGGCCGTTGGGCCGGACCAGCAGGATGAGCAGCATCGCCGCGAACAGTACGACCGACTGCGAACCGGGCGAGGCGTAGGCGGCGCCGGCGGCCTCGACGGTGCCGAGCACCCACCCGGCCACCAGCACACCGCGATTGTCGCCGATCCCGCCGACCGCCAGGGCGGCGAACCCCTTGATCAGCAGGCCGAGGCCCATCGTCACCGAGGCCAGCAGCAGCGGCGCCGCCAGCACTCCGGTGAGCCCCGCCAGGGCGCCGCCGAGCAGGAAGGAACGCCGGGTCAGCGCCCTCGGGTCGATGCCGCGCAGCCGGGCGCCGTCGCGGTCGGCGGCCACCGCGCGCAGCGCGGTGCCGAGCCGGGAGCGGTCCAGCAGGCCGAGCAGCAGCACCACGGCGACGGCGACCGCCACCACCGCGACCTGGTAGCTGGAGAACCGGACCCCCGCCACGTGATTGACGTCCAGGGACAGCGGCCACGGCGGCGCGACGGTGCTCGGCTGGTCCGTCCAGAGCCGTCCGGCGGCCTCCGCGATCAGCAGCGAGAACGCCAGCGTGGTGATCACCCAGCCGGCGGCGTGGGACGACCGGCGCAGCACCGGGGTGACCGCCACCCGCTCCTCGGCCAGCGCCACGACCGCGACGACTGCCATCGCGCAGACCGCGGCGATCCCCCAGGGGAGCCCGCCGATCGGAGTGGCGGCCATCAGCATCGCGCCGATCATGATGAGCTCGCCCTGCGCGAAGTTCACCACGTTCGTCGGCCGGTGCAGCACGTTGAAGCCCATCGCGACGAGGCCGTACAGGCTGCCGAAGACGAGCCCGGCGACCAGGATGTCGGCGATCATCGGACGGTCACACCCCGTCCGCGCGCCGGCGCAGGACCCCGCCCAGGCTCTCCGGCTCCTTCGCCGACATGAGGGTCCCGATGGTGATGTCCTCGTCGGCGATGCCGGAGTGCCGCTTCGCGGTGAACGACACCTTCGCCCGGATGCCCTGGTGGCCGCTGACCTTGTCGAGGGCGGCCTTGAGCTTGGCCGGATCGGTGCTCTTGGTGTCCCCGACGACCTCGGCCATCAGCATCATGTAGTCGTAGTAGGGGCTGGTCACCGCCGAGTACCCGAGGCCGGCGGTGTCCGGGTGCTTGTTGATGCGCTCGACCAGCTTGCGCACCTCCGCGGACGGCTTCTCCTGGTCGGTGTAGGTGAGCCCGCGGTAGGTGGTGCCGAAGAAGCCGTCGAGCAGCGGGCGCGGGAACTCGCCGAGCGCGTCGATGTAGTTGAGGTCGTGAGACACGATCACCGGGTGGAAGTCGCTCGCCGCCATCGCCCGCAGGATCAGGACCGTCGCCTGCGGCTGGCCGGTGAACAGCCCCAGCCCGTCCACGCCGGCGCGTTCCAGGTTGCGGACGAACGGCGTCATGTCGGAGGCGTCCACCTCGAACACCTCGACCGCGACCGGCTTGGCGGAGTAGGCGTCCCGCAGCGTCCGGACGACGGCGTCCCGGATCGAGGTGCCGAACTCCGAGTTCTCCACGATGATGCCGATCTTGCGCAGCCCGCGGACCTCGTGCAGGAAGCGCGCCGCGACCCTGGCCTGCTGCGCGGTGTTGTAGACCAGCTGATAGTGGTGCGGGAAGCGGTCGCCGTCCCCGAGCAGTTCCGCGCCGCCCCACGCCGACTGGATCAGCTTCGCGCGGGAGAGCGCCGTCACCGACGCCAGCACCTGTGAGCTCCCGGTCGGGCCGACCACGAAGGTGGGCTCGTCCCGGATCAGCCGCTGCGCCACCGCCGGCTGGCTGGCCGGGCTCCCCTTGTCGTCGTGCTCGGTGACCTGAACGGCCTCCCCGAGCAGCCCGCCGGCCGCCTTGATGTCCTCCAAGGCGAGCCTCGCGCCGACGTAGATCGGCTTGTAGGCGGCGGCGAGCCGGCCGGTCTTCGGCTCCACCCACCCGATCCGGGCGGCCTTCGCCCCGCCGCCCCCAGAACTCCCGCACGCCGCCGTTCCCAGCCCGACCACGCCGAGCGCGGCGGCGGACGCGGCGCCCGCCAGGAACCCGCGCCGGGACATCCCGTCCGTCCGGTAAGTGACCAAGGCCGCCTCCTCGATTTGGTGTATGAACGTTTGTATACTTCCCCCCGATCCACGTCAAGGGACGTCTGGCAGTTCCCGAAGGCCCGCGAGCCGTGCGGAGAACCCCAGAAGCCCGGCCCGAGCGATGGGTGGGCCAGGTAGCGGGCCTTGGCGCGGAGTGGAAGGTCACCGCCGGGTCGAAGTTCGACAGGATCTCTGGGGCTGGCCCAGATCTCGTGATTCGGCAGCGGCGCCCGCCCGTGGCCTACTTGCACGACGGCGACCTCGGCGCGTCCAGCTGTCCAACTGCGTCCGCAACATCGAGCCCGGACGGTCCGCCTCGCGCGCAGAGGGGGGATCCTGCACGCCGCCGAGATCCAACGCGAGCGCGAGCTTCCCGCCGCACCGCAGCACTACGCGCAGCCGATTCGGACACCCGCAGTCATGGTCAGATCGACCGATTCTCGTGAACTCGTTGCGGCAAACATCTTCATGGACTGGTCTAGCAAGATGCAGCGCTGGACGAAGCTCAACGATCGCCAACTGGATGTTCTGCGGCGCATCGACACCGGCACTGACCCGGTGACCCGCCGAGATCACGACCTTGCACACACCGTGTACGCGCTGCGGCGACGAGGACTGGTGACCACGCCGATCGAAGACGGCACCTGGCGGGCCGAGATCACCGAAGCGGGCCGCCACTACCTGGAGCACGGACGCTTTCCGGAGACGACCGAAACGCCGCCGTCATCCGTCAAGCAGCCGATCGTCACCGCGGCCGCACTCGTTCGGCAGTTGCGAGAGGAAGGCACCGTCCGCGTGCTCCAGCCAGACGAACGCACCCGCGCCGCCTACCGGAAGGCCATACACGCGATCAAACAGGGCGCTCTGGTGCCGGAGGGGTTCGAATTGCTCCACACCGGTCGATCGAGCGGCGACCTGATCATCCGACTCTCGGACGGAAGCCCAGAAGCTCAAACCGAATGGAACCGCATCCGGCTCGGCGCCCGAGACCTGGTCAGCGACCCCGCTGGCCTGGCAGGGATGCTCGCGACCAACCCCGAAATTCTCCAAGTCTCCGAAGGAGAACGGCAACGGGCCCTGCGGATCGTCCAGTCCCTGGCCGGCGAGGCCGAACAGCGCGGCCATCGACTCGCTCTGTCACGGAAACGCAAGCCACGTGGTCTCTTCCTGCAACTGAACGGCGGGCACCGTTTCGATGTAGCGCTCAGCGAAGAGCACGAGGAAATGGAGCTGGTACCTGATGTGCCAGGAAAGCAGCAACGCCGCCTGTATTCCTGGCAGCGGGTAGAACCCGAGGTCATATCGAAGCCGACCGGCCGACTACGGCTCACCCTGACCGTTCACCACGGCAAGGACGTGACATGGACGGACAACAACAAATCACGCCTCGAAGCCCGCTTGCTAGACATAATCAAGAAGGCAGAGGAGGCCGCAAAGGACGCAGAGCATCGAAAGCAACAGGCCGAACGAGAACACGCGGAATTCCTCGCGGAACTAGACAGAGAGAAGGCCGAGACCGAAGCCCGCTGGCGAGCCGCGATGGCCCAGGCAACGGAACAAGTAACCGAAGAACATCGACTCCGGGTCCTCACAGTGCTCCGGGAAGGCTGGAACTCGGCCCGGGAGATCCGCGAACTGTGCGACGCGTTGGACACCGCGAACTCAGGACACCCGAACCACGTAGAGGCGGCCCAGATCCGATCCTGGCTCGACTGGGCGCGTGCGCTCGCCGATCGGCTGGACCCGGTCAAGAACCTCCCTCGCCTGGCCGACTCCCAGTTCGAGTTCGAGCCACAACCCGACGATCTACGCCCCTACCTCGGAGACTGGAGCCCAGAGGGCCCATACCAGGAATACCGCCGCCCCCACTCAGGAACACAGCAGTCCGTCAGCGACCTCTACCGGGAGGGCTGGAGATACGGACGCCCAGGTCGCGCGCAATGGTGGCGGCGATAGCGTGGTGGCCCTTTCGCCGCAGCGCGGCGACGGCGGCTTCCACCACCGCA
Organism: Actinomadura sp. NAK00032; assembly: GCF_013364275.1. NCBI lineage: Bacteria > Bacillati > Actinomycetota > Actinomycetes > Streptosporangiales > Thermomonosporaceae > Actinomadura > Actinomadura sp. NAK00032. Next base: position 5,588,393 of record NZ_CP054932.1, read on the forward strand.
CCCAGCCGGTCGACCTCGGCTCGCAGCGCCTCCAACTCGTCGTAGCGGTCGGTGGCCTCCTCCCCGCACCACTCGTGCAGGACCCGAGCGACGGCCTCCCAGCGTTCGAGCTTCCGCGAGGTACGGAGCCTGCCGTACGTTGCATTCTCGTGCTCGTCCCGAACCTCCGCCATCCTGTGGAGAACAGCCGGCAGCACGTCATTGGGTCGCCGGAGCGCGATCCGTGCCGCGATCCGCATCGTCATGGGCCAAGCCGCGATGTAGGTGCCGTGCCTGTCCCTGAAGCCGTCCGCGCCATCGCCCAGTTCCGCCTCGTCCCACCCCAGCCATTCCGCTGCCTTGGCCGGCTCGGCTACCTCGAGAACACCCGCCCCCGGTTTGGTCGCCCGAAAGCGGAACAAGCCGGTTGCCTTGACCGCGTTGAACACGTGCTTCGCCGCCTCGAGGGCCGCGGTTCCAAGGGCATGCTCCGAATTCTTGATCGCGGCTTCCAGGCGCTCGTCATCACGCCGCACCCTCTCCACCTCGGCCCAGGTCACGGGCAACCGGTCAGGTGAAACCCACTCCTGGACGCCGGCATCCTCACCATCGAGCAACCGGACATGCACACAACCCGGGCGCCGCGGATGATCCAGGTACACGATCTCCACACGCACCAACCTCCCGCCACGAGTGTCGCCGCCGTCCCGGTATGCCCAGATCTCGCCGATCTCCATGAAGCCCATTGAAGACGCGCCACACCATCGGGCGGCGACTCCAACACGATTTCGTTATGGGCACTTTGGTGAGCCCGGCACGTGAACACCGTGGCCCCAGCCGTAGCACGGCTTCCGGACCGACCATCTAGCGCTGGCCGGCATCAGCCTCGAACCGACCCGCACCCGCTCAAGCCGCCGAGCCGAAGGAGAAACTTGACCATGTCTCTTTTCGGCATTCCCGCAAGCGACGGTACTGTTGAGCCCGCACGCAGGCGTCCGTATCTGCGTGCGGGCTCACATCAATCCGACCGTTCAGCTACAGACTATGCACCAACCGGAATGCGGTAGGGCGCACCGAGCGGTGAATGGGCGGGCCATGTGCTGTCGGGGCGTGTCGCCCCACCGACACGAACACCCATGACTGTCACACGTTCGGTGGCCGTCCATGCTTGCTCGTTTTCTGCCGGCGGTTCCGAACCGGACTGGCGCGGAGCGGGATGTGCCAGCACGGAAATGGCGCCGAATGTGGACAGAGCGGTATAGCCTGACACTGAGAGCACGGATCTGATACGAGAGGCTCCGGACTTTTAATCCGTAGATTGCGGGTTCGAGCCCCACGCGACCCGCCACCCCCGACCAGGGCAAACGCGAGACTGCCAGGCTTGCCCACCGCCCGACTTGTCCCAGTTTGTCCGCGTGGCGGCTCGGCGGCTCGGCGGCTCGATCCGGGCCCGCGCCCACCCAAGCCGGTCATGTCGCCCACAGCTCCAGCGGTCAGAGCCACCAGAGCAGTCGGCAACGCGCTTCCGCGGGCGTGCATCCGCAGGCTCGCGACCTCGCCCGCGCGGCATCGTTGAGCTTGCTGACGGTCCGATCGACGCCGACCGCGTCGCTGTCCTCGGCGGGCGGCAGCGGTGTCGGCGGTCCGCGGCCTTGCGTGCTCCGCAGGTGGCCAGCGCGCTCAAGTCGGCGGTGAAGGGAGCGCTTGCTACGCGGCCGCCGACCGGCGCCTGCCACTTTCAGCAGCCGGCCCTGCGCCCCGCTGGAGCCTTCCCTCGGCGGGGCTTGGGATCACAAGGCATCATCGGGAGTTCACTTGCGGTCACATGTCCGGTTTTCCCTTGCCGGTAACTCCCGGATGGAACCGGAGTCCTTGGGCGTTCCTCTGAGCCTCGCACCACGCCGTCGGCATCGCACGCCAGCGGCGGGGACGGGTCATGCGGACACGTGCCCGTGACTGCGCGACTATGCCCCCACGAGGCACCGGCGGGCCGGCTCCCCCTTGGGCAGTGCGTAGATCCAGCGGCAGATCGCCTCGTGAGCCACCCTCACCTACTGGTCACCGGGGATGGTCTCGGCGACCTTCCGGCCACCTGCAGGGGTGACCAGCCATGCTTGGGCAGCTCCATGACGGCCGGTGGTCCTGGATGCGCTATACCGTGGACCAGAAGCTGGCGTTCGTGTGCGCGCTCATGAGGCGGCCCTACCCGCGGTCAGTGGGAACTGGGCGCCGGTGAGTCGTTCGGAGACCTCCCAGAGTCGTGCGGCGGTCTCAGAGTCATTCGCCAGGGCGCCGGGTTCGGCGAGTCCGGCCGGGCCCCGCACACCGCCAAAGCGGCTCGGGCCGGTGAAGCTGCCAGCGGGGACATCGCCGGTCGCTGCCAGCAGGGTTGGGAGCGCGCCTCCTTGCGGCCCGTGCGCGAGGATCGGTGTGCTGATCGCCATGAGGGCGTCGAAGAGCCGGTTGCCGCTGGCGATCCGGAACCCGGTCGATGCCCATCCGGGGTGCGCGGCGGTGGCGATCACCGGTGAACCGACGCTGGTGAGCCGACGCTGCAGTTCGGCCGTGAACAGTAGGTTGGCCAGCTTGGACTGGCCGTAGGCGCCGAAGGGTCGGTAGGGGCGACGCTCCCACTGCAGGTCGTCGAAGTCGATCTGCGCCGAGCGGTGGGCGCTGGACGAGATCGTCACGACGCGGCCCGTGATGCGGTCCAGCAGGAGGTTCGTCAGCGCGAAGTGGCCGAGGTGGTTGACACCGAATTGGCTTTCGAAGCCGTCTCGCGTCTCCTGGCGGGTGGCCGTCATCGCGCCGGCGTTGTTCACCAGAACGTCGACCGGTTCGTGCACGCCTTCGGCGAAGTCGCGGATCGAGGCGATGGAGGCCAGGTCGAGGGTACGGACCTCGGCTGACCCTCCCATGTCGCGGGCCGCCAGGCGACCCTTTTCGTGGTCGCGGACGGCGAGGATCACGCGTGCGCCCCTGTTGGCGAGCGCTGCGGCCGCGGCCTGTCCGATGCCGCTGGCGGCGCCGGTGACCACGATGGTCCGGCCGGTCTGGTCGGGGATCTGTGCGGGAGATGAGAGAGTGGGCATGGCGCCAATGTATCCACTGACTACTATGTTGTCAATGGAAACTTTTTGTAGTCTGACGCCATGACCTCGCCTCGTCCGTATCATCACGGCAACCTGCGTCAGGCGGTGCTGGATCGCGCTGCGGTGAAGCTCCGCGAGAAGGGGGCGGCAGAGCTTTCCCTTCGGGAGCTCACCGGCGAGATCGGAGTGAGTCATGCCGCCCCGCGCCGGTACTTCCCGGATCGCCAGGCGCTGCTCGATGCGCTCGCGGCCGAGGGGTTCGCACGGCTGGGTGCGCGACTTCGAGAGGCTGCCTCTGCTGCGGACGCCCCTGCGGGGCAGATCCGTTCGATCGCGAATGCCTACATCGGCTTCACCGCCGCTGAGCCTAATCTGGTCGAGTTGATGTTCTCGCACAAGCACGGTGCGGCAGGGGTGGCCATCGCTCACAGCGCTGTCGAGGCCTTCGCGCCCATCCTCGAGGTGTTCCAGCATGCCCAGGCCGAGGACGGCTCCGGCGCAGAGCGGGCGAGTGTGATCTTCCTCGCCACGTTCCAGGGCTTGGCGGGCTTGATCAGCTGCGGCGTCGTTCGCCCGGACCAGGTCAAGGACCTCATCGCCGATGCCGTCGCCCGGTTCACCGGCCCGCACGCTGAACGTTCGGACGAAAGCGAGCGGTCCGCCTGACGGCCACGAGCCGCAGCGCTGACGGAGGGGGCTGAGCCGAGAAGCCGGGGCGGGTCAGGATCAGCATGCCGACTCGCGCGCCATGGTGCGCCGCACCCACGCCGCGAACAGGAGCACTTGGGTAAGCGGTGTTCCGTTCACTATGACGGACGACCGCACGGGCTGGAACTCGGGCTCCGCTTAGTCCCAGGATGAGATGACCGCCCTGGTCGCCGCGGCGGCCGACCGCGGCGTCCCGGCCACACAGCACCGCTACGGCGACGAGGGCACCAAGCGGGCCGTCCGGGCGGGCGTCCGCAGCATCGAGCACGCCAACCTCGCCTCGTCCGAGACGGTGAAGATGATCGAGGACGCGGGCATCTTCGTGGCGCCGCCCCAGTAAACGATCATTGATGACGCCCGGAACGCCTACAACCAGAGACACTGGACGGGCGAACCTGCCTTCAAGCCCCGCACGTTCCAGACGTGCCAGCAGGCGCTGCTCAACAGCGTCGAGAATCTCGCCGGCAGCGATATCAAGGTCGCCTTCGGCACCGACGCCGGCATGTTCCCCCACGGCGACAACTGGCGGGAGTTCCCGATGATGGTCTCCAACGGCATCACCCCCGCCCGCGCGCTGGAGGCGGTCACCACCGTCGCCGTCGACCTGCTGGGCCTGGACGACCTCGGTGTCGTCGCCGAAGGCAAGACCGCCGACATCATCGCCATGCCCGGCGCCCCCTTCACCGACATCCAGGTCACCGGGCGGGTCGACTTCGTCATGAAGGAAGGCCAGGTCCACAAGCGTCCCGAACACGCAGCGGCCGACTCCGAGGGCTGAGGGAGGAAGGCCGCGCGGTGTGGCGGTGGCGTCAGGAAGCGGATGGCCCGGTGGTGTCGTCCTGTGCCATCGGTACGGGCCTACGCGTGGGCGTGGGCGCCACGTCACCGGAGGCCCAGCGGAACCCCACCGCGCGGTGCCGTCCGGAGGCCCTGGTGACCGGGCACATCCCGGCGAGCGCGGCCACCGAGTCGGGCCCGGCATAGGCGGCTCGGCAATCACCCCCACTCGGCCAGGATCTGAGCGGCGTTGATCCGCCCAGATCGAGGCAGCGAGGTGAAGATCTCGCCGTCGGGGTGCTCGACCAGGCGGGCAGCGACGGACTTGTCGAGGTCCTTCAAGGCAGCGTTGACGGCCTTGAGTACCGAGACCAGCGCGAGCACCGCGTCGCGCAGCGCCGGCGTCAACGTCTCGTCCACCGTCCCCGCCGGTGCGGTTCGCAGCCGCACCACCAGCTCGGCGGGCGACCGACGACCGGAGTAGGAGTGCTTGGCGCAAAACGCGGCCATACGTGCTTCCCCCAGGCGGGCGGCCGAAGCCGCGGTGGGATAGCGGGTGAGGAACTCCAGGCTAATCGGGGACTCCAGGTCGGCGAACAGCGCTTTTGGCGCCAGGCCAGTGGGCCTCCAGCAGGGCCGACAACTGGTTGATCGCCGTCACGCGCATCCCCACCACGTCTTCGCGGGTGCGCACCACGGTCCGCACCGCCTTGGTCTGGCTGGAGTAGGGCGTGACGACCTGCAGCCGATGTTGCCGCAGCCGCAGGTACTCGGCAATCACCGCGGCGCCCCCGGCGTCGGACTTGGCGCCCGAAAGCACCTCTCCCTCCCGCCAGGTCTTGATCGCGTTCGGGCTGACCGGCACGACCGCATGCCCGGCCTCCAACAGCAGGTCGACCAGGCGGCCGTTGGGCCGTTCGATCGCGACCGGCACCAGCTCGGGGTCACCGAACTTGGCCAGCCGACGCACCAGCTGGGCGATGCCGTCCGCCGAGTGCCTAACGGTGAACTCCGACACGACCTTCCCGGCCTCGTTCATCACGCATACCGCGTGTTCGGCCGCCGCCCAATCGATCCTGACAAAGAACAACGCCTCACCCAGCGCGAGCGACAACCCGGCTCCCCTGGTGGAGGTGACATCGACGGCATCGACTCGGCGACGAGGCCGGCTCCCGGGTGGTCACTAAGCGGGGCTATGCGGCGCATCTTCCTGTTGCCGATCCGCGGCCCCGGATAGGGCCGAGGGCGGCAGTGTGTATGTGGCCGTTATCCGGCGACCACTCCAGGCCGTCACCTCGGCCCCCGCCGAGTCTCTCCGCCAGACAGCAGAGGTGCCTGGCGACAGCCATGGTGCCCTGGTGACCACTCCGCTGGACGTGACCCGAGCATGGTGCACCTTCTGGCAGTACACGGCACAATGAAACCTGACTCGGCTCGTCGATCGCAGGAGACAATGGGTGGCACAAGCGGGTTCGAAATCCGGACTTCCGGATAACTTTCTATATGCGATAGCCAAAGCCGGAAGTCCTGATTCTCCGGCGGTCCGCATGGTGGTCGAGCGGGTTCGCGCCATGGACGCGAGCTTGCAACGCGACGACCTGCTGCTGGTCCTCCTATGCGAAACGCTCACCGAAGTGGCGCCCGAGTGGATGCTAAGGACGGCAACGGAAACCGACCTGGGGCGGGAGGTCGGGACTCATCGCTCTGATTCGATGAAGTTGGCTGCGGCGGCGCTCTCTCATCCATCCTGCAGCGATGCATTGCGCGAGGAATTCCTGGCCCGCTGCACCGCTCCTCAGCTTGCAACTCTCGGACGTGCGGACAGTACCGACGCGATGGTACAAGCCATCGTTACGGAAATCCAGAGGCGCGGACCGCACGGACAACCGATGACCCGGGAACTATCGGAGAAGCCAGGCACAGCTCAACTCATTCTGCGTGAGCCGGGACTGCACGATGACGTCTTTGCTGCGGCGGTCGCGCTCTTGCCCCGGCGTCCCGAAGTTGGCGAGGATACTGGGGGCGACGCCGAGTGGGAGGCGTTCGAGCAGGGTATGCAGGCGTGGCAGGAGATGTGGGGACGGTTGGTCACCGTCCATGTTCATCGACACCGCGAACTCGTTGACCGAACACGGGACACGCCGACCCAGTCCATCATTCGTAACCATCTCCTGGGAACCATTCCCTGGAACGTGGACCAGGCTCTTCTCGAGGAACTCGCCGCAGAAGATCTGGCGCGTTTCGAGCGCAGCGTGTTGATCACTCGGCTATGTCGGACCGCGCGGGACGGCGCGTCCGCCGAAGAAGCGCGTGCCCTGTTCGCCGACAAGCTTGGCGCTCTGACCGCAGATGACCGGCATCATGTGGAGGAATACCTCACCGACACCGATTTTCTGCTGGAGTTCGGGTGCCGGTCCGCGGTTTCGTGGACGCGGCGTGCAGCGGACCACACCTGGCGTTACCTGCTCAATCCCGCGGAGGCGACGAACCGCTATGGCGATCCGAGAACCTGGCGTGCATCGGAAGACTCACTAGCCGAGCTCGGTCGCCGCTTTGCCGCAGCAGCGGTACGGGCCTTGGAGCTCTGGGAGGCGCCGGACTCAAGGAGGTATCGAGAACGCGAGGACATCCGTTGGGTACATGCCATGCTGCTTCACCTCCCTCACCTCACGGACGAGGTGAGGGCCAAGGTGCGGCTCGTGCTCCAGGGTGGTCGGCAGGTTCCCGAAGACCGGTGGAGGGCGGGACGCATCCTCGGGTGGAACGACGAGCGACGACTGTCCGAACTGCACGCGGCGATCGAGCGGATCATCGCGGACCCAACGGTGGCCAGCCGGGAAAAGGCACTGGGCGATCCTCGCCGAGTGAGCGCCCGGGACCTCGCGGCGACGACCGACGACGTCCTGCAGGACTATCTCAGTCGGCACACCGATGACGTGCTCGTAGAGAAGGCGTTGCTCTCCTTTGCTCACCGTCCACGCTCACAGCTTGCCTTTGCCGACGTGCTCCACCGGCACCCGGCACCACAGACCGCGATCTTGCAGATCACGATGGATCTGCGGAGCCGGCTCGGTGGGGGCCCCAACCTTCGCGAGGCGTGGACCCGTACGGTCTTGGCCCTCCCCGACTGCTCCGACGAGTTGGTTCGTGCCCTGCCCGCGTGGACCGTCCTCTCGATCGGGGGAGGCAGCGGGTACTCGCCTCCTCTCGAGGCCGTCACCTCGGTCGTCATGACCGCACTAGGTGAGGACGAAGCGGCCTGGGCGCGGTTCGCCGCGAACCCGTCCTCTCATGCAGGACCGAATGCCTGGCTACAGCTCGGCGAGATCCTCGACGCATCACGATCCGGCACACCGTGGCCGAACCCTCGGGCGCCCAGGCGGCCCTGAGGACTGGACACCTCCACCTACGAAACGTGTCCGTGCAAGGTGAGGCATAGGGGTAGCGGACTCCGGCGCAAAACTCGACCAGTCGCAGGGACGGGCCGCCCACGACCAGATCGCCGCAGGATGATGGGCAGTTGCGATCTGCCTGGCCCGCCGCCGCGGTAGGTGTCAAGTCAAACGGGACAGGGGCCAGTGATCGTTAGGCGGCCTGTTTCTCCTGGTCAGAGCTGCTCGGGTCGGTGGGGTCTTCGTCGGGTCGGTTGATCTGCGCGACTGTGGGGATCTTGGGCAGCGTGGGCGGCTGGGTGAACCGTCGCGGGTTGGCCGCGCGGAACGCTGCGATCGTGGCGGCTCGGTTGTGCTGGATCGCCTGTGCGGTGCCGATATGCATGGTGAACGGCGTGTGGAGCCCGATCCCGGCGTGGTAATGCCGGTGATTGTAGTAGTCGAAGAAATGGTGGCAGAACGTCTCGGCCTCGTCGAGCGAGGTGAACCTGGCAGGGAACACCGGGCAGTACTTCAAGGTTTTGAACTGCGCCTCGCTGTAGGGGTTGTCGTTGCTCACCTTCGGGCGGGAGTGGGACTTGATGATGTCCAGGTCTGCCAGTAGTGCCGTCACCGGCTTGGAGGTCATCGAGGTCCCGTTGTCGGAATGGATGGTGCCGGGCACGATCCCGCCGTTGGCGGCGAACGAGTTCTGCATGAACTGCTCGGCCAGCTCACCTGACTCGCGCAGGTGGATCTCCCAGTGCACGACGTAGCGGGAGAAGATGTCGAGCATCACATACAGGTCATAGAACTGGCGTGGCCCCGGACCTGGCAGTTTCGTGATATCCCAACTCCATATCTGGTTGGGGGCGTGCGCGGCCAGATACGGTTTGGTGCGCGCCTGGTGCCGGGCGTGGGCGCGCCGCTCCCGGACCTGGTCACGCCTGCGTAGTTCCCGGTACATCGTCGACACCGACGCCAGGTACACCCCCTCGTCCAGCAGCGCAGCCCACACCTGTCGGGGTGCCTTGTCGGCGAACCGGTCGCTGTTGAGCATCTCGACCAGTTCGGCCCGTTCGCTCTCGCTCAGCGCGTTCGGCGGCGCCGGCCGCTCCGCCGGCTCACTGTTTCCCGGCGCCGGGTTCCGCCGTCGGTAGAAACTGCTGCGCGGCACACCCGACAATGCGCACGCGAAGCGAATCGGCAGATGCTCGACCAGCAGGGAAAGGGTTTCGTGGCGGCAGCGGGTCACGAATTCTCGGTGTCCGCGCTCTCGGACATTGTTTCCAAGAGCGCGATACCTTTTCCCATGATGTCCAGGGCGGCCTCGGTCTGCTTGAGTTTTCTGGCCATGGCGGCGTTCTGCCGCTCCAGCCGCGCCTTCTCCTTGCGCAACTGCTCCAACTCGGCCTGCTCCGGCGTCTTCTCCTTCTTGGCGGCCGGGCGGCTCGTTCCCGCAGCGGTCAGTTCACCGGCGTCGCGCTGCCGGCGCCACAGTTGAACGCTGGACTCATAAAGTCCCTCACGGCGCAGCAGTGCGCCCTTGTCGCCATGCTCGGCCGCGTCGTACTCCTCGACCATCCGCAACTTGTAGGCGGCACTGAAGGTCCGCCGCTTGGGCCGGCCGGTCCGCGGCCCGTCACCGGAAGGAAGATCGTGGCTGGTCATCGTCACTCTGCTCAGTACCCGTTCTCGCCCTGTCTACATCAGCTAGGGAACTTCATCCCCTCGTGTCCCATCTGAGCCTGACACAGAGGGCCGCAGCGACGTCATCTACGCCATGCTCCGCGACAAGCAGCCCTACCAACCCACCCGCAAACCCAACGCCCGAGCAGCTTGACGAATCCCATAGACATCCGATCTTCCTAATGTGTCAAGCGACGGCGGCCAGGTGGGTGCGGAAGGCGGTGGCTTCGTCATAGAGCCGGCCGGTCTGCAGGCAGTGATGGAGGCAGCCGATCATGCGGTTGAAGGTGTTGCGGAGTGCGCTGGAGTGTCGGTCTCCGACGGCTCGACGGTGGTCATAGTGAGCGCGTGGGCCGGGTGCCCGGAGGGAGGCGAACGCCCAGACATAGCCGGCGGCGGCCAGCCGCTGGTTCTTGACCTTGCGATGGTGAACTACCGTGCTGCGTCCAGAGGCGCGGGTGACGGGCGCTGATCCGGCATAGGCCTTGAGGGCGCGGGCGTCGGCGAAGCGGGCCCGGTCGTCGCTGAGCTCGGCCAGCACGCGGGCGCCGGTCAGGTCGGCCAGCCCGGGGAAGCTGACGATGATTTCGGCGCCGGGGTGCTGGTGGAATGCCTGGCTGGTGGCTTCGGCGAGGTCGTCGGCGGCCTGGCAGGCAGCGTCGAGCTGCAGCAGCAGGGCCTGGGTCTGGTGGCCGAGCGCGGCCTCGACCATGGGGAGCTGGTGCAGATGCTCCTGGCGGAGGACGGCTTGGAGTTGCTCGGCACGGTTGTCTAGGTTGCGTTGGCGGCCGGCGCGGCGCAGCGCCACCCGCAGCTGGGTTCTGGTGAGCTTGGCGGCCCGGGTGGGGGTTGGGGGCCGCTGTGAGGACGGCGCGGGCTTCGGCGGAGGTCAGGCCAACATTCTTGACCTGGAAGGCTTGGAGCGCGGCCGGGAAGAACTCGCGGAGTAGTGAACGGAGCTCGTTGGCCAGCTGCTGGCGGTTCCAGACCGCGTCCTGCTGGGCACGGGCCAGCACCGCGATGGACTGCACGAGTTCGGAGTCCTCTGGCAGTGGCCGGTGATGAGCGGCGTCGACGCGCAAGATGCTGGCCAGGGTGAATGCGTCAGCATGATCGCTCTTGGACCTGGCGACCCCAATCCGCCGCAGGGCCCGCATTCTCAGGTGAGGACTCAAGGCCCCGGTCAACCGAGCGGTGGTCCCTACGGTCGGCTCAGAACACGATCTTGCCGACCCCGCCGATCCGGTGGGTGGCGATCGAGAGGCGCCGGGCCGCACTGCCTATGGGGAGGACTTCACGTCCAGGGACACCCGAGACGTCTCCCGGCACCCTTCGATCACCACCCACCCATCGCTCATCCCGACCGCGCACCGCCTGCGAGGGGAGAGGTCAAGCCTCGGGGTCCACATAGGCATCGATCGAGAAAGAGCTGCAGGACCGCAGCCCCTCGGGAGTCATTAGGGTCCACACTGTTGTCCACGGCCATCGCGTTTCTTCTCCTTCGGTCTTGGTCGATTCGAAGGATCACGCGATGGCCGTCTCACGTCACGACGCCACGCCCTCTGACCAGGTCAAACTCATACACCACCCCCGTGGACGCAACCTGCGTCAGCATGAGCGCCGATCTGGCAGGGACCGCGTGAGCCAGCCAGCTTGTGCCTGGCTTCTTCCCAACCCGAGCATGAAAGATGATCTTGCCTGGCGTGGAATTCGAGGTCGTGCCCCGGGCGCTGTGGCTGGCGAGGGGGTCTCGGTCGGCAGGCCCGGCTTCCAGAACGCCGGGCTGGCGCGCTGCCCGTCCTGCTGCGCGAAACCCCAGTTGGGTACGCCGGCGACGATCGCGAGGTCTGCTCCCCGCACGACGCGCTTGGGATACGGCGGCGCACGGAGCACGCCATCGGTAGGTTCGCGCCATGACACGATGGAAGAACGCGAACCCCACGAATCTGGGCGCTGCGGCCGCTGCGGAGTTCGCGCTGTCGGGCTACCAGGTATTCCGGCCACTGGTCGACGATCGTGGCGTCGACCTGCTTATCGACCGAGGCGACGGCCAGCACCTACTTGTCCAAGTCAAGTCCAGCCGCCTGAACTACGTGTTCATGCGCAAGAAGGTCTTCCCCCTGGACGACTTCCGCGCGCTGGCTCTGCTGGTGTACCCACCCGACAGCGAGCAACCAGAGCTCTTTGTCATCCCCGCAGCCGCGTGGCGTACCCCTGCCCCACCCCTGGTATCCCGCGACTACGACAAGCCGGGGCTCAAATCCCCGCCGGAGTGGGGTGTGAACTTCTCCAGGACGTGGCGGTCGCAACTCGCCCCCTGGCGAATGAAGCCCGGCGATCTCTTGCCCACGGCCTTCGAGTCGACGTCGCCCAGCTGAGACTGCCCGGAGATTCCTCCGTCCATACAACGTCGATCAGCCCCGGCCTTCTCGGAGCTGTTGTCACCATAGGTGGCTTTGCGGGCTGGCCACTGGCCCCGCGTTGTCCCTGCCGGAAATCGCGTCGGGCAGGTCAAGCGGCATGTTCGTACTCGTTGAGGATTCCGCCCAGCCGTTGTCTTCTTCGGATGTTCAGGTGGGCGATCTCGCCGGGTTCGATGATCGGTGGAGGCAGCGGCTTCAACGGGCGTGCGATGGCGATGACCTGATGAGGCCGATGCTCGTTGTAGAACTCGAACTCGTGGAGGGCCTGAAGCCGGTGCCGCTGGTTCCAGATCAACGTGCCCATGAGTTCACGGCGGCAGGTCTGCACCCACCGCTCCATCACTGCGTTCACCCACAGCATCTGTACCCCGGTCCGCAACCTCACAGGGTAGATCCCGCTACTTGATGTCAAGCCCCATGAGGTCGGCCTGTCTGAAGCCGGAAACCAGTGCTCCCCAGAGGCCGTCTAATCCAGAACCAGGTGCGGAGATTGTCCGTGCCGCTGACAGGTGGAGCGACTAATGTCGAAGCGGCTGTCTTACGCCGATGCGGTGAAGCTTCTTGGTGGCACCGACAGCAGGATCGTGGCTGCGCTGGACCGGCTCACTGGCGGTCTTCTTCTGGCATTGACCGGCGGCGGTTCGGCATTCGCGCTCAGTCTCTTCGATGCCAAGGGGGAACTGGCGCGGCTCAGCGGTGAACTGGTCGCCGGGCTCGGCGACCCCCTCTGTGTCAGGCTCAGATGGGACACGAGGGGATGAAGTTCCCTAGCTGATGTAGACAGGGCGAGAACGGGTACTGAGCAGAGTGACGATGACCAGCCACGATCTTCCTTCCGGTGACGGGCCGCGGACCGGCCGGCCCAAGCGGCGGACCTTCAGTGCCGCCTACAAGTTGCGGATGGTCGAGGAGTACGACGCGGCCGAGCATGGCGACAAGGGCGCACTGCTGCGCCGTGAGGGACTTTATGAGTCCAGCGTTCAACTGTGGCGCCGGCAGCGCGACGCCGGTGAACTGACCGCTGCGGGAACGAGCCGCCCGGCCGCCAAGAAGGAGAAGACGCCGGAGCAGGCCGAGTTGGAGCAGTTGCGCAAGGAGAAGGCGCGGCTGGAGCGGCAGAACGCCGCCATGGCCAGAAAACTCAAGCAGACCGAGGCCGCCCTGGACATCATGGGAAAAGGTATCGCGCTCTTGGAAACAATGTCCGAGAGCGCGGACACCGAGAATTCGTGACCCGCTGCCGCCACGAAACCCTTTCCCTGCTGGTCGAGCATCTGCCGATTCGCTTCGCGTGCGCATTGTCGGGTGTGCCGCGCAGCAGTTTCTACCGACGGCGGAACCCGGCGCCGGGAAACAGTGAGCCGGCGGAGCGGCCGGCGCCGCCGAACGCGCTGAGCGAGAGCGAACGGGCCGAACTGGTCGAGATGCTCAACAGCGACCGGTTCGCCGACAAGGCACCCCGACAGGTGTGGGCTGCGCTGCTGGACGAGGGGGTGTACCTGGCGTCGGTGTCGACGATGTACCGGGAACTACGCAGGCGTGACCAGGTCCGGGAGCGGCGCGCCCACGCCCGGCACCAGGCGCGCACCAAACCGTATCTGGCCGCGCACGCCCCCAACCAGATATGGAGTTGGGATATCACGAAACTGCCAGGTCCGGGGCCACGCCAGTTCTATGACCTGTATGTGATGCTCGACATCTTCTCCCGCTACGTCGTGCACTGGGAGATCCACCTGCGCGAGTCAGGTGAGCTGGCCGAGCAGTTCATGCAGAACTCGTTCGCCGCCAACGGCGGGATCGTGCCCGGCACCATCCATTCCGACAACGGGACCTCGATGACCTCCAAGCCGGTGACGGCACTACTGGCAGACCTGGACATCATCAAGTCCCACTCCCGCCCGAAGGTGAGCAACGACAACCCCTACAGCGAGGCGCAGTTCAAAACCTTGAAGTACTGCCCGGTGTTCCCTGCCAGGTTCACCTCGCTCGACGAGGCCGAGACGTTCTGCCACCATTTCTTCGACTACTACAATCACCGGCATTACCACGCCGGGATCGGGCTCCACACGCCGTTCACCATGCATATCGGCACCGCACAGGCGATCCAGCACAACCGAGCCGCCACGATCGCAGCGTTCCGCGCGGCCAACCCGCGACGGTTCACCCAGCCGCCCACGCTGCCCAAGATCCCCACAGTCGCGCAGATCAACCGACCCGACGAAGACCCCACCGACCCGAGCAGCTCTGACCAGGAGAAACAGGCCGCCTAACGATCACTGGCCCCTGTCCCGTTTGACTTGACACCTACCGACCGGATGCGCGGGCTCGGCCGCTTCGACCGTACCCAACGGCTCACCGCAGCCCACCAAATCATCGTGCTGACCGGGTACTTCGAGGCGCTGAGCGGCGTCGAGCCGCCCATCGACCTGCGCGAGCTGAGGTTGGTACAGCTCGCCACTGGTCAGGATGTCTCGGGCGAACGTCTTCGCGCGCTCGCGAGCATTCTCAACGACAGCGACGTGCCGGAGGTCTCGGACCCCAAGCTGGAGGAGTTCTACGCGAGCCTGAGCGAGCGACTGATCGGCTACTTGGAGGCTCGGGGACCGCTTGGCGTCGGCGTGCGGGAGACTCTGCAGCAACGCATCCCGGTCGCGGCAGTACGGCAGTATGAGCAGCATCTACGTCAACTCGCGGGCCAGTTCCCCGAGGTGGCGTTCTGGGCCGGTCGACACGACAACCGGACGACCCAGATGGGCCTGGCCGGCCTGCAGGAAACCCTTGATCACATCGCGTCCGGACGAGCGCCAGACGAGCGTCGCCAAGCCCTCGCCCGGCGGTACCGCCGGATTCTCGATCGTCCGGTCCTCGCCGCCGGAGACGTCCCCGAAGGGCTCGCATTGCCTTCGCTCGCTGAGGCGTACGTCAATCCGGCGTACCGCAGCTACTCTGTCGGTCCGTCCGACCGCATCGATGATGAGAGCTTCTGGAACCCGATCCCGGTCGGGGAGGACCTGCAGAGTTTCCTGATCTCGTATCTCACCTCGCTGCGCGTGGCCGAGGGCCCGCTGATCGTGCTCGGACAGCCGGGATCGGGCAAATCACTTCTCACCCAGGTCCTCGCGGCCCGCCTACCTGTGACCGACTTCCTCGCGGTGCGGGTCGTGCTGCGAGAGGTTCCCGCCGACACCGACCTTCAATCGCAAATCGAGTTCGCGATCAGGGACGCCACCGGCGACCATCTGACCTGGCCGGCGCTTGCCCGCGCCAGCAGCGGCGCCATGCCCGTCCTGTTACTGGACGGTTTCGACGAGTTACTTCAGGCCACGGGTGTGGGGCAAACCGACTATCTGGAACAGATCGCGCGGTTCCAGGAGCGTGAGGCCGACCAGGGACGACCAGTCGCGGTGATCATCACCAGCCGAACAGCGGTGGCGGACCGCGCGCGCATCCCCCGTAGCGGTGCGGTTGCAGTGCGGCTAGAGCCCTTCGACGAGGCGCGGGTCGACCGCTGGCTGACTGTCTGGAACGCTGTCAACACCCCGCATCTCGCCGCGCGCGGCCTGCGTCCCCTACCTCTCGACGCCGTGTTGAAACAACCTGCCTGCGCCGAACAGCCACTGTTGCTGCTGATGCTGGCTCTCTACGACGCGGCTGACAACGCGCTCCAGCGGCACAGCGAAGCACTCGATGAGGCCGATCTGTACGAACGGATCATCATGGCCTTCGCCGAGCGTGAGGTTCGGAAGTCTCATCCAGAACTGAACCCAGCAGAGCTGGGCGCTGCCGTCGAAGAGGAACTGCTGTGCCTCTCCGTAGCGGCCTTCGCCATGTTCAATAGAGGCCGACAATGGGCCAGCGAGGAAGAACTGACGGCCGATCTCGCTGCTCTCCTCGAGATGTCTGCTCCACATGCCGCTGGCTTCGCAAAAGCATCCTCTCCGGCACAGACGGTCATCAGCCGGTTCTTCTTCATTCACCAAGCCCAAGCCGTCCGTGCCGACCTTAGACTCACCACCTGCGAGTTCTTACACGCGACGTTCGGTGAGTTCCTCATAGCCCGACTGATCGCGCGGGAACTTGCCGACCTGGCCGCCGTCCTCTCCGTGTCCACTTCGCGCACCAGGCGGCCAGCCGACGACGGTTTCCTGCGTGCTCTGCTGTCGTTCGCGCCGCTGACCCTACGCGGGAAGGTGGTCGAGTTCCTCACCGGTCTCATCACCGCTCACAGCCCACAATTGTGCGAGTTGCTGCTGGACGGCTTTCGCACGGCGCACGACGCCCAGCGCGACTGGGGACAAGAGAACTACGAACCCGTTCGCCTCGGCGCACCGGCCCGCTGCGCCGCGCTCTCGGCTAACCTGCTGCTTCTGCTACTTCTTCCAGGAAGCCGGCTCACAGCCCGCGCACTCTTCCCGGACGCCACCTTCCCAGTGGAAGACTGGCGCCGCCACACCCTGCTCTGGCGGACCCAGTTCAAGACCGAAGGATGGCGGAACCTAGTCGCCACGCTACGGCTGGACCGAATCTGGAACGGCGATGAGAGAGACATCTTGATCTCCTCCTGCCCCGGTGGCTGGGACCCGCCCCCGCTCGACGGACGTTGGCTGTCCAACACCCCACCTGGCGCGACCTATATCGGCTGGCGAAGGATGAGCACCCGCGAGTTGCGCAGGGAAAGCTACTTCGCCTGCGACCTGGGACAGGATTACGCCTGGCACGGTATCGAGCCACTGATCATCAATCTCGACCGGGATCCCGACGACGCAGTGAACGAGGGGCTCACCGAGTTCGGCGTCCTCTCCACAAACTCCATCGCGCTATCGGTTGCGCACACGATGATTCATATGTGGCTCAAGTCAGGTGAAGGCGCTAACCCTGATGAGCTCCAACGGGCATATCGTGAGTGTGTAGAGGCGATCGAGCGAGGACGTCAGCAGGAAGCAACACGCAGCAGAAACACCCATTATTCGCGAGTGCTGCGGCAACTTGCCGCCGATGCCGACCGTCTCCCCAAAAGCTTCCGCGCTGAACTGCTGGAGATCTTTCGTCGCAGCGGACTCCTTGACGTTTCCAGCCCCCACATTGAGGCCTGGGCGGCACATGCTTTCGGCGACCTCGATCAAGACTGAAAAACCAGGTGCCGTTTTCCGCGGCTGGCGACCTCGCCAGCGCCCTGACCCAGTGGATGGTCAACGCCCGCATTGGTGTTCGCTCCTTGTTTGCTCGCATGTCACGGAACGCGTCGGCCGCAGGCGACATAGAGCGGCATTGCAGACCACTCACAACCGCGCACAATGGGACGGAGTGATAGAGTTCGCCCCTTGGAGCAATGGACCGATAGCGCCGACTTCGGACTTCTAATCCGATGACCCAGAACTCCAAGATCAGCCTGACATAGCCCCCCAGACTGGCCTAAAGCGCAACGCCGATGCACGATGCGCTGGAGTAGCTTCTGAAGTTGGATCGCTTCTTGTGGGTCAGCAAGTGATGGGCGGTTAAGCACGCACGTTCCAAAAAGCGCACTTCGTGTCTGAGCCTCGGAGTATGGAGTGTTGTGAGCGTCGCCCGTTCCGAGACCAGGTGGGCGGCGCAGTGCTCCTTGAGTCCCCCGTCCAGCGTCCAGAGCGGCAGACTTGGCAGAATCGCCTCTATGCTCCAGCAACTTGGTCGCCCATGGGTGCAGGGATGCTGTCTAGCGGTTCACTCCTCGACGCGATCCAACGACTGGCACCTCATCGAGTCCAGGGCTCGGTGAGGTGATGTCCGCAGGAGCTCCCGGGTTGAGGGGAGCTGCAGGGAAGCCAATTGGGGAGCCACCGTGGTCAGACTCCTCGGTTGCGTCCACGGAGGTGGTGTATGAGTTTGACCTGGTCAGAGGGCGTGGCGTCGTGACGTGAGACGGCCATCGCGTGATCCTTCGAATCGACCAAGATCAGAAGGAGAGGAACGCGATGGCCGTGGACAACAGTGTGGACCCTGCGGGGTGGCTGGCCGAGCAGATCGGGGTGTGTGAGCCCGATGTGTTGCGGTCGATGGTCAAGACGATGGCCGAGGCCCTCATGTCGGCGGAGGCGGACGCGGTCTGCGGCGCCGACTACGGGACCCGCTCAGAGGACCGGGTGAACCGCCGCAACGGCTACCGGGTCCGGGACTGGGACACCCGCGCCGGCACCGTGGAGTTGGCGATCCCGAAGCTGCGGTCGGGGTCCTACTTCCCCGAGTGGCTGCTGGAGCGGCGTCGCCGGGCCGAGCAGGCCCTGGTCTCGGTGGTGGCCACCTCCTATCTCCTGGGGGTGTCGACGCGCAGGGTGGACAAGCTGGTGGAGCAAATGGGCATCAAGGGCATCTCCAAAAGCCAGGTGTCGGAGATGTCCAAGGTGCTGGACGCGCAGGTGGCGGCGTTCCGGAACCGGCCGTTGGAGAGCGGCCCGTATGCGTTCGTGTGGGTGGACGCCCTGACTCAGAAGGTCCGTGAGGGCGGCCGGATCGTGAACGTGCATGTGCTGGTGGCCACCGGGGTCAACGCCGACGGGCACCGCGAGATCCTCGGGGTCGAGGTCACTTCGGCCGAGGACGGAGCCGGCTGGCTCGCCTTCCTGCGCGGGCTCGTCGCGCGCGGCCTGTCGGGCGTCCAGATGGTGATCTCCGATGCGCATCGGGGCCTGGTCGAGGCGATCGGGTCGACGCTGCCGGGCGCGGGCTGGCAGCGGTGCCGGACGCATTACCTGCGCAACCTGCTGACCAGGGTGCCCAAGTCGGCGCAGCCGTGGGTGGCGACGCTGGTGCGGACCATCTTCGACCAGCCCGCCGCCGAGGAGGTCCATGCCCAGCACGCACGGGTCGTCGCCTCGCTGGAGGCCAAGCACCCCGACGCGGCCGAGCACCTGGACCAGGCCAGACCCGATCTGCTGGCCTTCACCGGCTTCCCGCGCCAGCTCTGGCGGCAGATCTGGTCCAACAACCCGCAGGAGCGCCTGAACAAGGAGATCCGCAGGCGCACCGACGTGGTCGGGATCTTCCCCGACCGGGCCGCGATCGTCCGCCTGGTCGGCGCGGTGCTGATGGAGCAGACCGACGAATGGACCGAGGCCCGCCGCTACATGGGCCCGGAATGCCTCGCCAAAGCCCGGCTGCGCGTCATCGACGGCACCACACCCGACCCCGCTACCGAGCAGCAGGAACTCACCGCTTAACCTGCAGAAACAGGATCACGCGAAGATCAACTCTTACACCACTCCAGTGGACGTCACCGGTGGGAGGGAGATGATCTCCCAAAATCCTCCCAGTTGATCACTGAGGCCCTGCCGCTGAGATGCGGGAGGGCCTGTGTCGTAAGGGGTGGGCGATACTGGGTTCGAACCAGTGACCTCTTCGGTGTGAACGAAGCGCTCTCCCACTGAGCTAATCGCCCCGGTGTTCCGACGTCGGAAACTCTAGCGCATCTTGGGGGGTGGTCGCGCGTTGAGTGCGGTGGTGCCAGATGAGGTAGATGGCCGTGCAGGTCAGGGTCCAGGCCGCCAGGGTGATGAAGGGCTGGGCGCGCTGGTGGTCGTGGAAGTAGATGGCGGTGTGCTGGGCGTCGACGGAGGCGCCGGGCGGGAGCCAGCGGCCGATGGTGCCGAGGGGGGACGGGAGGAGCGGCCAGGAGACGGCGCCGCCGGAGGACGGGTTGCCGATCAGGACCATGAGGCCCCAGGTGGGGATCATGGCCCAGCGGCCGATGAGGGCGTTGAACATCGTGAAGACCATGCCGCTGGTCAGCATGGTGAGGGCGGAGATGCTCCAGGACTCCCGGAAGGGGAGGTGGAGGACGCCCAGGCCGTGGTCGACGACGGTGCAGATCGCGAGGCCGCCGAGGGCGGCGTAGGCGGCGGTGAAGGCGATGCGGGCGGCGGGGGTCAGGGCCGCGGCGTGCACGTTGAACTGGATGGCGCCGACGAAACCGATGATCACGGCGGCCAGGGAGATGTAGAAGATGGCGAGGCCCTGCGGGTCGGTGGGCTGCAGGGGCTTGATGTCGCGGACGGTCACGGGGACGCCGGCGGCCTGGCCGGCGGCGGGGGCCGCCTGGGTGAGGATGCGGGCGACGGAGGCGCCGGAGGCGGCGGCGGTGTCCAGGGCCGCTTGGGGGCCGTTCAGGACGATGATCGCGAAGGCGCGCTGCTCTTCGATGGCGGCTGCGGCCTCGGAGTAGGACGGGTACTTCTGGACCGCGAGGGAGGCGTCCAGGTGGCCGTCGAGGGTCTGGAGGAAGGCGGTGGACTGGCCTTGGCCCACTACGGCCACGGGGATGTGGCGGGGGGCCGGGTTGGCCATGGCGTAGCAGTAGGAGCCGGCGAACAGGCCCGCGGCGACGGTGAGGATCAGCAGGAGGACGGCGGCGGGGAGGTACGGGGACGCACGGAAGTCCGCCCAGCGGTCGCGGATCGAGTGCACATGGTCACGCTATGTGAGCGCCCGGGTCAGGTCCAGAACGTGGGGTCCTCGATCTTCCAGGGCAGGGTGAGGCCGTAGACGCCGAGGTAGGCGGCCACGGCGGCGGCGAGGACGACGGCGGTCAGGGTGCCGAGGATGGTGTTGCGGCGGCGCTTGCGGGGGTCGAGGGCCTTCTCCTTGGCGCGGTCCGCGGCGGTCTTGGCGCGGTGGAGGGCGCGCTGGGCCCAGGCGAACTCGGTGGCGAGGATCGCGAGTCCGACGATGATGCCGAGGAGGCCGGGGCCCGGGGTGATCATCATGACCAGGCCGCCGACGAGGACGGTCGTGCCGACGGCGAAGACGCCGGCGCGCCAGGCGGTGTTCAGCAGCGGGTTGCGCCGGACCCGTTCGCGGAAGCGGTGGAGCCGGCCGTCCTTTTCATCATTGCTTGCCACGGATTTACCTTAAGCGAGGTGTGGCCGCCGCGGGGACTCCACAGAACGTCCAGATCGTCCCGGATTGTGGGCTGACGCCCCACCGCAAGATCCGCTTTTGCGCAGGTCAGACGCAGGTTTTGCTACGGTGAGATGGATCACAATCGGGTGGGGCGCCGGAATGTTCGGCCGAGATCAGGCAGTTAGGCGTCATAGATCGCGGGGATGTCCGTCAGAGGGAGAACCACCGGAGCACCCCGCGAGCCAGCGGGACCGACGTAAGAGGGAATGGCCATGAACAGCAGTACCACCGTCTCAGCACAGCTGGGCCTTCGTCTCGTCGTCCCCGACCGCACGACCGTCCCCCTGCTCGCCGGGCTCGAGTACGCGGCCGACGACCCGTACGCGATCCGGATGGCCTTCTACGTGGGCGACGACGAGCCGGTGGAGTGGATCTTCGCCAGGGAGCTCCTCACGGTCGGCATCGTGCGCAGGGTCGGGGACGGGGACGTCGAGGTCTGGCCCGCCGACGACGACGGCTCGCTCAACATCGCGCTGTCGTCCCCGTTCGGGGACGCGCTGTTCGAGGTGCCGCTGTCGCCGCTCGCCGACTTCCTGCACCGGACGTACCAGGCCGTCCCGGCGGGCGAGGAGAGCGAGTTCATCGACATCGACGCCGAGCTGGAGAACCTCCTCTGGCCGTCCTAACCGGACAGGCGGGCGATGTGGCGCATCTTGTTCATCGCGTCCAGGGCGGCGACCTTGTACGACTCGGCGAGCGTGGGGTAGTTGAACACCGCGTTGACCAGGTAGTCGACGGTGCCGCCGCAGCCCATGACCGTCTGGCCGATGTGGACGAGCTCGGTGGCCCCCGTGCCGAACACGTGGACGCCGAGCAGGCGCCGGTCCTCCGGTGAGACGAGCAGTTTCAGCATTCCGTAGGAGTCCCCGATGATCTGGCCGCGGGCCAGCTCGCGGTAGCGGGAGACGCCCACCTCGAAGGGGATCTTGGCCTCGGTCAGGGCGTCCTCGGTGCGGCCGACGAAGCTGATCTCGGGGATGGTGTAGATCCCGATGGGCTGCGTCTCGTTGATGTCCGAGACGGGCTCGCCGCACGCGTGGTGGGCGGCGAGGCGGCCCTGCTCCATCGAGGTGGCGGCGAGGGACGGGAAGCCGATCACGTCCCCGACCGCGTAGATGTGCGGGACCTCGGTGCGGTAGTCGCCGTCGACCTTGATCCGGCCGCGCCGGTCGGCGGCGAGGCCGGCCGCCTCCAGGCACAGGTCGCCGGTCATGCCCTGCCGCCCGGCCGAGTACATGACGGTGTCGGCGGGGATGCGCTTGCCGCTCTCCAGGACGGTGATCGCCCCGTTCGGCATCCGCTCGACGGAGGCGACCGACTCGCGGAACCGGAACGTGACGGCCAGGTCGCGCAGGTGGTACTTGAGCGCCTCGACGATCTCCAGGTCGCAGAAGTCCAGCATCCGCTCGCGCCGCTCGACGACGGTGACCTTGGTGCCGAGCGCGGCGAACATCGAGGCGTACTCGATGCCGATGACGCCGGCCCCGACGACGACCATGGTCTCCGGGATGCGGTCCATGTTGATGATGCCGTCGGAGTCGATGATCGTCCGGTCGTCGAAGTCGACGGTGTCGGGGCGGGCCGGCCGGGTGCCGGTGGCGATCACGACGCGGTCGGCGGTGACCTTCCGCTCGCGGTCGCCGGCGCCGGCGACGCCGATCGTGTGCGGCTCCAGGAAGCGGGCCATGCCGGGCAGCACGGCGACGCGGTTGCGGGCGAGCTGGCTGCGGACGACGTCGGTCTCGCGGCCGATGACGTGCTGCGTCCGCATCCCGAGGTCGGCGACGGTGATCTCGTCCTTGACCCGGTAGCTCTGGCCGTACAGCTCGCGCTGGTTCAGGCCGGTCAGGTACAGGACGGCCTCGCGCATCGTCTTGGACGGGATCGTCCCAGTGTTGATGCAGACGCCGCCGATCATGTCGCGGCGGTCCACGATGCCGACCCTGCGGCCGAGCTTGGCGGCGGCGATGGCCGCGCGCTGCCCGCCGGGCCCGGATCCGAGCACGAGCAGATCGAAGTCGTTCACGTCCCCCAGTGTGGGGGCACGCCCGCGCCCCGATAAAGGGTTTGCGGCGACAGATCGTCATCCGTCCGGTTCAGGACGGGGGCTCATCGCCGGTCAGGGCCGCGGCCAGCGCGTCCAGGCCCGCCTTGACGCGGTCCAGCGGCATGCCGCGGGTGCGCCGCTGGTAGAGGAACAGGGTGGCGGCGAGGGGGGCGAGGAGCGCGTCGGCGAGGTAGGCGGTGTCGGAGCCGGGGCGGATCCGGCCGAGGAGCATGCCGAGGTGCATGTGGTAGAGCCCGTAGGAGCCGTCGCGGAAGCGGGCGTCGGGCGGGTCGGCCTCGGCCATCAGCAGCAGGTCGGCCTGCGCCTCGGTGCGGTCGGCGAGGGCGTGCAGGAACGCGCGCAGGCGGTCGCGCGGGGACGCTCCGGGGCCGAGGGGCGGCGGGCCTTGCAGGAAGGCGGCCTGGAACGCGCGCTCGCGGTCGTCGATCACCGCGTAGACGAGCCGGGCGCGGTCGCCGAACCGGCGGTAGACGGTGCCGACGCCGACGCCGGCGGCCCTGGCGACCTCGTCCATGGTGACCGCCTCGGGGCCGCGGGCCGCGAGCACCTCGGCCGCGGCGCGCAGGATGCGGCGGCGGTTGCGGGCGGCGTCGGCGCGCTCGGCGGGCGGTCGGCCCAGCACCGGCAGTTCCCGCATGTCGGCCTCCGTCCCGGGGAGATCCTGCTCCGGCAGGTTACCGGAGCGGGCACATTGTATCCGGAAGATTCTCCGGTTAATCTCAAGCGGAGATCTTTCCGGATATATGGGGGGTGTGTCGTGGCCTGGGTCTTCCTGGTGATCGCGTCGCTGATGGAGCTGGTGTGGGCGACGGCGCTGAAGGAGTCGGACGGCCTGACGAAGCCGTGGCCGACCGCCATCGGCCTGGTGGTGGCGCTGCTGAGCGTCGTCATCCTGTCGCTGTCGCTGCGCACCCTGCCCGTGGGCACCGCCTACGCGGTCTTCACCGGGCTCGGCGCGCTCGGCGTGGCGCTGGTGGGCGTCTTCGCGTTCGGCGAGAGCGCCTCGCCGGCGCGCCTGGGGTTCCTGGGCCTCATCGTCGTCGGCGTGGTCGGCCTCCAGTTCGCCGAGAACTCTTAGCCCGGTGGGGATGGGGCACAGTGGAGGCATGGCACGGGAGATGCTCGGGATCGACATCGGCGGGTCGGGGATCAAGGGAGCGCCGGTCGATCCGTCCGGCGCGTTCACGCGGGAGCGGTTCCGGATCGAGACGCCGCGGCCCGCCAGGCCGAAGCCGGTCGCGAAGGTCATCGCCGAGATCGTCGACCACTTCGGCTGGGACGGCCCGGTGGGCGTCACCTATCCCGGCGTCGTGATCGACGGTGTGGCGATGTCGGCGGCGAACGTGTCCAAGCACTGGCTCGGGGTGGACGCCGCCGCCCTGTTCGCGGACGCCACCGGGTGCGAGATCACGCTGCTCAACGACGCGGACGCGGCCGGGGTGGCGGAGATGCGGCTCGGCGCGGGGCGCGGCCGGCGCGGCACCATCGTCCTGCTCACGCTCGGGACGGGCATCGGCAGCGCGCTGTTCACCGACGGCGTCCTCGTCCCGAACACCGAGTTCGGGCACATCCAGATCGACGGGCGGGACGCCGAGCTCCGCGCGTCCGCGCGGGCGCGCACCGAGGAGGGCCTCAGCTGGCCGAAGTGGGCCGGGCGGCTCAGCGTGTACCTGCGGCACCTGGAGGCGCTGATCTCGCCGTCGCTGATCATCGTCGGCGGCGGGGTGAGCCGGAAGGCCGAGCACTTCCTGCCGCTGGTCGAGGGGGTGCGGGCGGAGATCGTCCCGGCCCGGCTGGTGAACAACGCGGGGATCGTGGGCGCGGCGATGGCGGCGGCCGCCGCGCATCCGGCGGAGACCGCCGAGCCCGTGCCGCACGCGGTCCGGGCGGCCGGGGCGACCGGCGGGCCGCAGCGCGAGCCCGGCACCGCCGAAGCCGCCCGCCGAGCCCGCCCGCCGAGCCCGCCCGCCGAGCCCGCCCGCCGAGCCCGCCCGCTGAGCCCGCCCGCTGAGCCCGCCCGCCGCCCCGGCCGGACCGGCTAGCCCGTGCGGAGGCGCACGGTCGCGATCTCCCAGGGGCGCAGCGACAGGGCGGCCGTCCCGTCGTGCACGTCGAGCGGGATGCCGGGACGGCCGCGCAGGTCGACGCGGACCGCCTCGGTGAACTCCCCGCGCAGGACGGCCGTGGCGGGCTCGGCGCACTGGGCGACGACCCGGGTCTCGGTCCAGCCGTCGCGGGCGCGCAGCGAGGTCGTCACGACCCCGTCGCCGGTGACCGCGACGCCCTCGCGGGACGGCGGGAGGGCCGCGGAGGCGGGCCCGTAGCCGGCGGCGGCGAGCAGGTCGTGCCGGTACTCCTCGGCGGCCCGCAGCACGTCGCTCCCCGGCGGGCCCCCGCCGTACGGCAGGACCGCCATCTCGGCCGTCCGCTCGCCGCGGCACTGCGCGCCGGGGGTGGCCAGCTGCGGCCCGGCGGGCTGGTCCCGGTAGGCGTTGCGGTCCCGGGACAGGTGGCCGACCGCGCGCAGCAGGGTGAGGGCCATCTCCCGTCCGCCGCCGGTGACCTCGTACTCGGTGGCGTGCTTCAGCAGGACGGCGAGGCCGCCCGCGGCGACGAACCCGGACGCCGGGAACGTCGGGACGGGCCGCTCCCCGAACCCGCCCTCCGCCGCCGGCCCGCGCTCGGTGATCGCGAACTGGCCCTCGGCGTAGGACGCGTCCGCCTGGCGCGGCAGCGACACGTGCAGCCGGACGCGGTGGTCCTCGCAGCGGTTGTCGAAGGTGACGCGCAGCCGCAGGAACGGCTCACCGGCGCGCAGCTCGGCGCGGGTGGTGACGGTGACGTCCTCCTCGGCCGCGGACCGCTCGCCGGCCTCCAGGTCGCCGCGGCAGGGCCACCGGTAGGTCCGGACGATGTCGGCCGCGGCGACGAGCGGCCCGTCCAGCGCGGGGCGCACGTCCACCGACACGGGGTCGCCGACGATGCGGTCGGCGGCGGGCGGCGCGTAGTTGTAGGAGTCGCCGTGGTCGCCGCCGTCCACGATCCGCCCGACGCCCTCGACGACGTCGCCGGACGGGGTGCGCAGCCCGAGCGTCCCGTCGGCGCGCACCTCGGCGCGCAGCAGCCCGTTGTCCAGGAAGTCCGGCCCGGCCGTCACCGGGCCGTCCGCCGCCCGCGCGGCCGGATCCGGCCCCACCGCCGCCAGCCCCAGCGGCGGCACCTGGACCAGCGCGGCGACGGTGCGCCGCGGGTCGGCCAGGATCCGCACGCGCCACTCCCCCTCCGCGCCGCGCAGGGCCTCCCGCACGTCGCCGATGTCGAACGGGACCCCGGCGCGGGCCGTGACGCGGAAGGTGAGCACGCGCTCGTCCCGCGACACCGACCAGTCGCGGATCTCCTGCCCGAACAGCACCCGCCCGTACACCCGCTCCAGCAGGACGGGGAGCTCGGCGGCCGGGTGGACGGCGTCGTCCAGCACGGTCGGCGCGACGGCGAGCGTCTGCACCGGCACCGGCCGGCCGTCGCCCGTGACGAGGCCCGGCTCCCCTTCGGACGGGATGTCGAGGGTGACCAGGCCGGTGCGGGGCGCCGGGGTCGGGTTGAACACCAGGTGCGAGCCGAGCGGGACCGACGCCGCCCGCTCGGCGGTGACGAGGTCGCAGACGGCGCGGCCGAGCTGCTCCGCCTCGGCCATGTGCGCGGCGACCTGCTCGGCGGTCTCGTCGCAGCCGCAGCCGGTCACCGAGTCGTGGCAGCTCGCCTCGATGAGCCGCCGCCACGCCAGGTCCAGGAACCGCTGCGCGTCGCCCGCGTACCAGAGCGCGGTCAGCGGCTCGGCGTACCGCTCGACGAGCCGTTCGGCGCGGCCCAGCAGCTCCTTGAGCCGGATCCGGGCGGACAGGACGCCCGGCAGGATGTTGGCGCGGGCGTGCGAGCGCAGCTCCCCGCGCACGTGCGGCAGCCCGTCGATGGACGGCGTCCGCTCCGCGAAGTAGCCGGCGAGGGTGTCCAGCCGCATGCCGAGGCCGGCGCCCGCGATCCGGTCGGCGAGGTCGGCGGCGGGCGCGGTGTGGTCGGCGCCGTACATCGCCAGCAGCGGGCCGCCGTGCCGGTTCCAGCGGCCCATCGCCTCCGCGAACCCGGCGACCCGGCCGGGCAGCAGCGACGCGCCGTCCCCGGCGCTCCCGGTGTCGCCGAACTCCTCGAACATCGACGCGGCGTTGCCGTAGCCGCCCTCGGGGAGGTACTGGGTGCGGATCGCCGTCCCGTCCGGGGCCTCCCAGGCGAACGCGCAGGTCCGGACCCGGTCGGGGACGCCGCGCCACACGCACGCGTGCTCGATCCCCGCGAGCCGCAGGATCTGCGGCATCTGCGCGCAGTGCCCGAACTGGTCGGGCAGGTAGCCGACCATCATCGCGGCGCCCAGCTCCTGCGCGCGGCGCATGCCGAGCTCCAGGTTCCGGACGATGTTCTCCCCCGAGCACAGGAACTCGTCGTGGAGGATCTGCCAGGGCCCGACGGCGAGCCGGCCCTCCCGGACGAGGGCGGCGAGCCGCTCCCGCCGCTCGGGGCGGATCTCCAGGTAGTCGTCGACCGCCGCCATCTGCCCGTCCAGCGTGAAGCGCCAGCGGGGATCGGCCTCCATCCGGTCGATGACGGCGTCCAGCAGCGACACCAGCCGCAGCCGGAAGCGCTGGAACGGCAGGTACCACTCCCGGTCCCAGTGGGTGTGCGGCACGACGACGATCTCCGAACCCTCTACCCGCACAGTGCGATCACCTCGTTCTCGTGGCTCTCCAGGCGGTGCATGCCCGGGTGCCCGGCCGGTATCCGGACGAATTCGGCGCGGACGGCGGTCCGCCCGCCGTCGGGCCGGACGAGGACGGCGCCGTCCGCGCCGGCGGCGATCAGCTCGTCCTCGACGCGCAGCAGGACGGGCGCGTCCCGCGCGGCGGACACGGCGGTCCGCCCCGCCCTCAGCGCGCCGAGGACGTCGCCGTCCTCCCCCGCCAGGACCCAGGTGACGGGCTCGCCGAGGGTCTTGTGCTGCGCCGGGTCGTGGAAGTCGCTGCCGCCGAGCGGCACGACGCCGCCGGGCCGCCACAGGTCGGCCCAGGCGAGCGGGGCGCCCCAGCGCCGGTCCCACCAGGACGAGTGCCAGATCTCGGCGAACGGCGGGCGGTCCGGCGCGGGGAGCGGGCGGCGCCAGGCGCAGTCGCCGCTCAGCGGATGGTTGACCGACATCAGCCCGCCGCGCGCGGCGGCGTGCGCGGCCCAGTCGGCGCTGGGCCGCCGGAAGTCGACCCAGCCGGTGTCGCCGAACACGTTCGCGTGCCCGAGGTCGGTGGTGACCTCCTGGCCGGGCAGGAGCAGCACACCCGCGCGCGCCCCGGCGGCGGCTAGTTCGGCGTGGTGGCTGACGGTGTTGTGATCGGTCACCGCCAGGTAGTCGAGGCCCTGGGACGCGGCCAGGCACGCCAGCTCGTCGACGGTCAGCGTGCCGTCGCTGTGGACGGTGTGGGAGTGCAGGTCACCGGCGAGCCATCGCATCCCGTCCGGTGCAGGGAGGTTCCTGCGCGGTGGACGTTCCGGCCGGGGAGGCGGGGTCGCCTCCGGTCGCGGTGGGGCCGTGTTCGATGGGGTCACGGTGACCTCGTAGGGGACACCGTCCGGCGGTATGCGGTGGAGCCCGAGCCAGACATGCCATGTGCCCGCTTCAAGCTCCCCTGGCAGGTACCCGGGCGTGGCCCAGTCCGGACCGAGGGTGAACCTGTCGCGCGCTCCACCGGACCAGCCTCGGAACCCGTCCGGCCCGTGGCAGCCCAGGTCGATGACACCGCCCTCATGGGACAGTTCCACGGTGACCGACGCCGTGCCCGGCGGGACGTCGAAGGGCAGTTCGCGGAGCCCTTGCTCCAGGCGGTCCTCCAGGGTCCAGCGCCCCCGGTGCACTGTGGTCATCCATGTCCCCCGTCCTTGGCCAACGGAGCCGCCGGCCGGCCTCCTTCGGCCACGAGTTCCCCGTCGCGGTACAGCAGGACGCGTCCGGGGCGCGGCAGCGCCCAGCCCCGCTCCCCCGGCTCGGGTTCGCGCTCCTCGCCGACGACGACGCGCAGGGGCTCCCCCGCGACGTCGAGCGTCACCAGCGAGCTTCCGCCGAGATGCTCGACCACCGAGACCCGCCCGCCGAACGCGCCGTCCACCGGGCCGGTGCTGTAGTCCAGGTACTCGGGTCGTACCCCGCACACGACGGGCTCCCCGTCCGCGACGCGCACATCCCCGGGCACCGGCAGCTCGGTGCCCGCCACGGCCACGGCGCCGTCCCGGACGCGCCCCGGGAGCAGGTTCATGGGCGTCGAGCCGATGAACGACGCGACGAACAGGTTGGCGGGGCGCCGGAACACCTCCACGGGCGTCCCCAGCTGCCTGATCCGGCCGTCCTCCATGACGGCGATCCGGTCGGCGAGCGCGAGCGCCTCGGCCTGGTCGTGGGTGACGAACACGGTGGTGACGGCGAGCTCCTTCTGGAGCCGCTTCAGGAACGTCCGCGCCTCCAGCCGGAGCCGGGCGTCGAGGTTGGACAGCGGCTCGTCCAGCAGGAAGATCCGCGGCTCGGCGACCAGCGCGCGGGCCAGCGCCACCCGCTGCTGCTGGCCGCCCGACAGCTCGCCCGGCCGGCGCGGCTCCAGCCCGCCGAGCCCGAGGTAGCGGGCGGCCTCGGCGGCGCGCTCGTGCCGGGCCGCCCGGCTCCGCTTCTTGATCCGCAGCGGGTAGGCGATGTTGTCCAGGACGGTCATGTGCGGGAACAGCGCGTAGTCCTGGAACACCATGCCGACGTCGCGCCGCCCCGGCGGCAGCCGGGTCACGTCGGCGCCGCCGAGCCGGACCGTCCCGCCCGTCGCCGCCTCCAGGCCCGCGACCGTGCGCAGCAGCGTCGTCTTCCCGCAGCCGGACGGGCCGAGCAGCGCGAAGAACTCGCCGTCCGCCACGTCGAGGTCGAGCGCGTCCAGGGCCCGCACGCCGCCCGGATAGACCTTCGTCAGCTCCCGAATGGTGATGGCCGCCATCAGCGCTTGATCCCTCCGTGGAAGCGGAAGCCGTACCGGCGGCTCACGAACAGGTACATGAGGACGACCGGCAGGGAGTACAGCAGCGAGAACGTCGAGATCAGGGCGAGGTCGGGCTGGCCGCCCTCCGTGTAGAAGGTGTACATGATCACCGAGGCGGGCGCCTTGTCCGGGTTCCGCAGCAGCAGGAACGGCATCAGGAAGTCGCCCCACACCTGCGCCACCGTCCACACCGCGACCGTGGCGAGGCCGGGCCGGATCACCGGGACGACCACGTGCCGCAGGATCTGCAGCGGCGACGCCCCGAACACCCGCGCGGCCTCCTCGTAGGACGCCGGCGTCGCGTCGGTGAAGTCCTTCAGCAGGAAGATCGCCGCGGGCAGCAGCCCGCCGGTCAGCACGAGCACGACCCCGAGCCGCGAGTCGATCAGGTGCAGGTTGAAGGCCAGCAGGAACACCGGCACCATCGCCGCCGTCCCGGTGATGATGGACGACAGCAGGAGCAGGACGTACAGCAGCGCGTCCCGTCCGGGCACCCGGACCCGGCTCAGCGCGTACGCCGCCAGCGCCGCCGCCGTCACCACGAGCGCGGCCGTCCCGGCGGCGAGCAGCACCGAGTTGCGCAGCGACGCCAGCGCGTACGGGTTGTCCATCAGGACCTTGAAGTTGTGCAGCGTGAACTCGGGCGGGGACGCCGCGATGCCCGGGTTCGCGTCGAACGGCGCGAACGCCAGCCAGAGCAGCGGCAGCGCGAAGAACCCGAGGACGGCCGACACGAACGTGGCCAGGCCGATCCGGCGCAGCGCCTCCCGGACCGCCGCGTTCACGCCGCCGCCTCGCCCGCGTTCCCGGGGGCCCGCCGGCTCCGCAGGACGCGCAGGTAGACCAGCGCGATCACCAGGTTGATCAGGATCATCAGCAGCGAGATGGCGGCGCCGAAGCCGAGCCGGCCGTCGCCGAGCGCCGTCCGGTACACGTACACCGACATGATCTCCGAGCGGCCGTCCGGGCCGCCGGCGGTGATCAGGAACGGGGTGAAGTCGTTGAAGGTCCACAGGCTGACCAGCAGCAGGCTCGTCAGCACGTGCCCGCGGATGCGCGGGAGCACCGCGTCCCGCAGCGTCTGCCAGGTGGACGCGCCGGCGAGCCGGGCCGTCTCCAGGTGGGACGGTGGAACGTTCCCCAGCGCGGCGCCGTAGAGCATCATCGAGAACGCGGTGCCGCGCCAGACGTTGAACACCACGACGCAGGCCATCGGGTGGTCGAGCAGCCAGGCCGTGCCGGGCGTGCCGAGCAGCGCGTTCAGGGTGCCGCCGTCGCGGTCGAGCAGCGCGATCCACAGGAACGCGATCACCGACGACGGCAGGATCCACGCGAGCAGGACGAGGCCCTCGACGAGCCGCCGCACCGGGCCGGACCGGTCGCGCATGACCCACGCGATCGCGAACCCCAGGAGCGTCTGCCCGACGACCGCCGATCCGACCACGAACTGCAGCGTCAGCCACAGCGACCGGTGGAACTCCCCGTCGCCGAGCACGTCGCGGTAGTTGTCCGCGCCGACGAACCGGGGGTCGCTCGCCGCGATGCCGGTGAGCCGGTAGTCGGTCGTGCCGAGGTAGAGCGTCCAGAGCGCCGGGAACACCAGGAACACCGCGACGAGGATGAGCGCCGGCGCGGTGAAGGCGGCCGCACGGGCCCGGCCGAGCCCGGCCGCGTCCTCCCCGAAGGACGCGGCCCGCGGGGACGCTGCCCGCGGGGGCGCGGCCTCAGCGCGGGGTGACGTTGGCGGCGCCACCGACGGCCCCTTCGAGCTTCTTCGTGTACTCGGCGGCGGCCTGCCGCGGCGACTTGCCCGACACGACGGCGGCCGTGGCCTCCTGCAACGCCGTCGACACCTGCGGGTACACGGCGAGTCCCGGACGGTAGGACGTGACGGGCAGCACCTTCTCCGACACGAACGTCAGGAACGGGTCGCCCGCGAGGATCTCCTTGTTGACGTCCGTCCGGGACGTCAGCTCGGGCGTCCCGGCCGTCCGCGCCTTGACCATCTCCGGGGAGTTCATGAAGGCCAGCAGCTCGAACGCCTGCTGCGGGTACTTCGTGTTCGGGTTGAGGACGGTGACCGAGCCGCCCGACATGCTGACGAAGTCCTGCCCGCGGACGCCCCTGCCCGGCGCGGCGGCCGGGATCAGCGCGTAGCCGACGTCCCGGTCGCGGCTCGGCATCTTCGCCACGCCCGTCCTCGGGTTGATGACGTCGCGCCAGAAGTAGTCGCCCTCCGCCAGGATGCCGATCTTGCCCGCGGCGAACTCCTCGAACGACTTGTCGCGCCCCTTCGCCTCCTGCTGGAGCTTGGGGTCGCCGAGGCCCTCACCGCCGTAGATCTGCGCGTACAGGCCGAGGACCTGCTGGACGGCGGGGCCGCCGCCCGTCCACTTGCCGTCCGCGTAGATCTCGGCGCCCGCACCGGCCAGCAGCGGCAGGAAACCCTGCATCGTGGTGGCCTCGCCCATCGCGGTGCCCGCGTTCAGCTGGACGGGGGTCACGCCGGGGAGCTTCTTCAGCGCGCGCGCCGCCGCGATGATGTCCGGCCAGGTCTTGGGCTGCCAGTCGGCCGGAAGGCCCGCCCGCGCGAACAGCTTCTTGTTGAAGAACAGGACGCGGCCGTCGGTCGCGGGCGGGACGCCGTAGCGCTTCCCCTCGAACGTCGCCAGCTTCTGGACCGAGCCGGGGATCTTCGTCCAGCCGTCCCAGGCGTCGGCGGGGGCGCCCACCACGTCCGTGAGCGGCTTGATGTAGCCGGCCTGGGCGAACTCGCCGACCCAGATGCCGTCGACGTCCATGATGTCGGCACCGGAGCGGGACTTCAGGTCCAGCGCCAGCTTCGTCTTGTACGCCTCGTCGTCCACGCCCTGGCCGCGGAACGTCACCTTCGCGGTGACGCCCTCGGCCTTCTGCGCCGCGACGAACGCCGGGATCACCTTCGTGGTGATCCACTCGGCCTCTTCGGTGTTCTTGCCGCCCTCGATGGCGTTCCGGGTGATCGTCAGGGAGAAGCTCTTGGCGCCCTTGCCCCGGTCGGGATCCGTCGAGGATCCGCCGCCGCCGCACCCGGCGAGCAGCGCGCCCGCCATGGCGAGCGCGGCCGCCGCGCCGATCCGCCTCCTGGAGAAGTCCACGGTGACCTCCTACAAGCGTCACCTCGAACGTGAACGAAGAATCCGATCACGTAAAGACCCCGGCGGCCACTTCTTCGATCAAGGGTCCATGAGCTCGGCGGAGCGGGCCGCGAACGCCTCCATCGCCTTGGCGGTGATCGGGCCGGGCGCCGCCGGCAGGACCGTGCCGTCCACCGCCCGGATCGGCTGGACGTCGCGGGTCGTGGACGTCAGGAACGCCTCGTCGGCCCGGTACAGGTCGTCGAGCGCGAGGTCCTCCTCCTCGCCGCCGCACCACTCCAGCGTCAGCGCCCGCGTCACCCCGGCCAGGCAGCCCGACGACAGCGGCGGCGTCACGAGCCGGCCCCCGAGGACGACGAAGATGTTGCTGCCCGTCCCCTCGCACAGGTTCCCGGCCGTGTTGCCGAAGACGGCCTCGCCGCCGCCGCGCTCCTTCGCGTACGCCAGCGCCAGCGCGTTCTCGGCGTAGGACGTGGTCTTCAGCCCGGACAGCGCGCCCCGCTCGTTGCGCGGCCACGGCACGACCGTCACGTCCGCCGTCGGGGGGAACGGGTCCTGCGGGCCCGCGATGATCGACACGGTCGGGCCCGCGTCGCCGCGCGCCGAGCCGAGCGGCCCCGG
This sequence comes from Actinomadura sp. NAK00032, assembly GCF_013364275.1. Lineage (NCBI taxonomy): Bacteria > Bacillati > Actinomycetota > Actinomycetes > Streptosporangiales > Thermomonosporaceae > Actinomadura > Actinomadura sp. NAK00032. The sequence continues at coordinate 5,622,298 of NZ_CP054932.1, forward strand.
GCCGCTGGTGTAGGTGATGCGGACGCGGGCCAGCGGCCACTTCGGCGCGGCGGCCAGCACCTCCAGGGTGCCCTGGGCGAGGGCGTCGTGGTCGGGCTCGGGCAGCCCGAGCCCGGCCGCCGACCGGGCCAGCCGGCGCAGGTGCCGGGTCAGCGCGAACGGCACCCCGTTCGCCGCCTTCACCGTCTCGAAGATCCCGTCGCCGACGAGCATGCCGTGGTCGAGGACCGACACCACCGCCCGCTCGGGATCGACCAGTTCCCCGTTCAGCCAGATCCTGGCCTGCGCCGTCACCGGAGCCACCTCCCAAAAGCCGGGCCGCCGCGGCCCGGACTCGCGCCTTCGCACGGCCGTCCCCGGCCGATGGCCCCACAGTACGGCGCCCGGGGCCGCGGGTTCGAGTTCTTCGCGCCGGCCACCGCACATGCGGCCCGCCGAAACGGGAGGAACCGCCCAGACGGTCAGGGCAGCACGCAACCGAACGAATCCGCGAGCCCCCGGCGGCCCGCCGCCGTCACTGAGAGGACCCGCCGGGTCGTCCCCCGCTCGAACCAGGCCAGCTCGATCATCCGCTCCGTCAGCGCCGCGCCCAGCGCCCCGTTCAGATGCGGCCGCCGCTCCGTCCAGTCGAGGCACTGCCAGGCGAACCTCCGCCGCGCCCGCCGCAGCGCCGCGACGTCCAGGCCCAGCGCACCGAGCCGCTCCTCGCCCTTCTCCGTCACCTCGAACCCGTCCGCGCCGTCGTCCTCGATCAGGCCGCCGTCCAGCAGCGCCGCGAACAGCGCCACCCCGGCCTCCCCCGCGAGGTGGTCGTAGCACGTGCGCGCCTCGTGCAGCCGCCGCGCGTCCCGCGACTGCCGCAGGCTCCGCACCTGCACCGGCGGGCTGATCCGCGACAGCGCCTCGATCACCTGCGCCACCTCGCTCCCCCGCAGCCGGTAGTACCGGTGCCGGCCCTGCCGCACCACCGTGACGAAACCGCCGTCCAGCAGCTTCCCGAGATGCGCGCTCGCCGTCGGCGCGCTCACCCCCGCCGCCCGCGCCAACTCCCCCGCCGCCAGCGGGCGGCCGTCCAGCAGCACCGTCAGCATCACCGCCCGCGCCCGGTCCGCCAGCAGCGCCGCGACCGGCGCGAAGTCCACGCTCACGACATGTTCCGACCCCATGCCACCGACCCTAGGCGACCCGTCCTTCGACGCCCGTCGAAGCGTCCCGCGCACCCGCCGCCGAAACCCGGTTTGGGGAACGGCCTCCGACGCGCTAAAGTCTTCCTCGTCGCCGCAGGGCGCACGCGGAAGTGGCTCAGGGGTAGAGCATCACCTTGCCAAGGTGAGGGTCGCGGGTTCAAATCCCGTCTTCCGCTCTGAGGGGCCTTTCGGCTATGACCCAGAAGGTCTCATTCTGGTGGAGTGGCCGAGAGGCGAGGCAACGGCCTGCAAAGCCGTGTACACGGGTTCAAATCCCGTCTCCACCTCAACGCCGTACCTCCCCCCGGAGGCCGCGGAAACGGGCGATTAGCTCAGTGGGAGAGCGCTACCTTGACACGGTAGAGGCCACTGGTTCAATCCCAGTATCGCCCACTTCGGAGTGGGAGTGGTGTGCTCGAAGCCTTTGGCTTCTTCGCCGCCACTCCTTCGTCATGTTGACCCGGGGGGCGACCCCCGGACCCCCGATGTGGGGGGCTCCGCCCCCCACGCCCCCCTCCCGGCTCAGGTTCGCGCTTATGTGCTGCCGACGCGAGGTTCTGTTTTTTTGGGGCTCCGCCCCTTGCCCCCTCCTGGCTCGGCTTCTGCTTGGGGCTCCGCCCCCCTCCCGGCTCAGGTTCGCGCTTATGTGCTGTCGGCGCGGGGTTCTGTTTTTTGGGGCTCCGCCCCTTGCCCCCTCCTGGCTCGGCTTCTGCTTGGGGCTCCGCCCCCCTCCCGGCTCAGGTTCGCGCTTACGTGCTGCCGGCGCGAGGTCCTGTTTTTGGGGGCTCCGCCCCTTGCCCCCTCCTGGCTCGGCTTCTGTTTGGGGCTCCGCCCCCCTCCCGGCTCAGGTTCGCGCTTACGTGCTGCCGGCGCGGGGTTCTGTTTTTGGGGCTCCGCCCCTTGCCCCCTCCTGGCTCGGCTTCTGCTTGGGGCTCCGCCCCTTGCCTCCTCCGGCTTTGGTCGGTACTTCGTGGGCGGTCGGCGGCTGCTCGTCGCCGTGGTGGGTCAGGTGTCGCAGGCGATGCCGTCGCCGTCGCGGTCCAGGTCGTAGATGTCGGAGCCGGTCACGCGGACCGGGCCCTGGACGTAGGCGGGGCCGTTGCCGCTGCCGCCTGCGCAGTCGACGTCACTGGCGATCGGGACGCAGGCGCCGCTGTAGTTCGGGTCGCATGAGCGGGCGCGCTTGGTGCCCACGGCGATGATCCGGGTCACCGGAGGCCTGGTGACCTTCTGGCCGAGCAGTTTGCGGGACGTCTCCGCGCCGGCGGTGTACGTGACCTCGTAGGTCAGCTTCTTGATGCCGGTGGCGCCCTTTCTGCGCACGCGGGTCTTACCCGCGGCAAGGGTCGGGTCGTCCACCTTCCTCGTCTTGTACGGGATCTTGCGGGTGGTGGTGACCTTGCGCTTCTCTACCGGCGGGGTGGTGGGCGGAGTCGTGGTCGCCGGTGCCGTGGTCGCGGGGGTGCCAGACGCCGCCGCCTCGATGGGGGCGGCGGCGTTCGAGTCGCAGGCGCTCAGCAGCAGAAGGCCTCCGGCCGCCAGGCCGGCGATCATGCGTTTCATGAATTCCCCCTTTGTTGGAGGAAATCGTGCTGCGTTGCTGTTTGCCGGTCAATGTGGGAATTGGGCCGTTTGCGGTCAGGGTCCGGTCAGCAGGTCGCGGTGCCGCTCCATCAGGTCGGCGATCGGGCGGGGCGGGCGGCCGGTGAGGCGTTCGACGGTGTCGGTGAGGGGCTCGCCGTAGCCGGCGCGGAGCGCGGTGCCGAAGGAGACGATCATGCCGCGGACGTCGTCGGGGAGGCCGGCCTCGCGCAGGCCCGCGTCGAAGCTCTCGTCGTCCACGCTCTGGTAGGCGACGGGGCGGCCGGAGACCTTGGCCGCCAGGGCGGTGAGGTCGGCGAAGCTGAGCAGTTCGGGGCCGGTGACGTCGTAGGTCCTGCCCTCGTGGCCGCTGGAGGCCAGCACGGCGGCGGCGACGGCGGCGCAGTCGTCGCGGTGGACGAAGGCGCCGCGGGCGTGGTCGGTGTTGTCCACCAGGACGCCGCGCGCGATCGCGGGCGGGAGGATCTGGGTGACGGGGGTCTCCGCGTAGAGGCCGTTGCGCAGATAGGTGACGTCGAGCCCGGACTCGTCGAGGAGTTCGTGGGTGCGCAGGTGGTCGGGGACCACCGTGGACGGGCAGTCCGGATCGACCATGATGTACGACGTGTAGACAATGTGCCGGATACCTGCATTTTTGGCCGCGTTTATGGCGTTCTTGTGCTGGGTGACCCGATGCCCCAGTTCATGCAGGCTGATGAGGAGGAGCCGGTCGCCGCCCTCGAATGCGGCGGGCAGCGACTCCGGGCGGTCGTAGTCGCCGTACCGGACGGTCACGCCGCGGTCCGCGAACTCGGCGAGCGCGGCCGTATCGCGGGTCACCAAGACCAGGTCACCGGGCGGCACCTTTTCCAGCGCGTATTTCGCGGTCGCACGGGCGAGCTGCCCCGATGCACTGCCGATGACGATCCTCATCACGTTCCTCGATCGGTCGATTACGGAAAGCGAATTGCCCGGCGGGCGGCGCGGTGGACTAAACTATGGCACTCGCCTCCGCACCGGCGCCAGGAGTGGAACATGTCAGGTTCGCGGCCGCTCGTCGACGCGGCCCATCCGTCGTCCGCCCGGGTCTATGACTACCTGCTGGGCGGAAAGGACAACTTCGCCGCCGACCGGATCGCCGCAGGGAAGATCGAGGAGGCTTTTCCCGCCATTCGCGTCGGGGCCCGGGAGAATCGCCGCTTTCTGCTGCGGGCCGTCCGGCACATCGTCGGCGAACTCGGAATCCGGCAGTTCCTCGACATCGGCACCGGGATTCCGACCTCGCCGAACGTGCACGAGGTCGCGCAGCGGATCACGCCGTCGGCGCGCATCGCCTATGTCGACAACGACCCCGTCGTGCTGGCGCACGCGCGGGCGCTGATGACCTCCGATCCGCGCGGGGCGGTCGGCTATCTGGACGCCGACATCCGGCGGCCGGCGGAGATCACCGGCAGCCGGCTGGTCCGCGACGTGCTGGACTTCACCGAGCCGATCGCGCTGATCATGAGCGCGATCCTGCACTTCGTCCCGGACGAGCAGGGGCCGGAGGAGATCGTCCGGACCTTCGTGGCGGCCCTGCCGCCGGGCAGCTGCGTGCTCGCCAGCCATGTGACGCCCGAGCACGAGCCCCGGCTGGCGCCGGCCTCCGCCGGGTACCGCGACGACGGCGTCCGCACGCAGGCGCGGACGGCCGCCGAGTTCGAGCGGCTGGTCTTCACCGGCCTCGAACTCGTGGAACCGGGCGTGGTCCTGGTGTCCCAGTGGCATCGCGACGCGGGCGACCCGCCGGCGCCCGGCGCCGCGGCGGTGTCCGCGTACGGGGGGCTCGCCGTGCTGGGGCCGGCCGCGCGCGTCAAGTGACGTCGGCTCCGAAGACCTGGAGGGCCTCGGTCACCGGCTGGAAGAACGTGACGCCACCGCTCCGGCAGTCGCCGGAGCCGCCGGAGGTGAGGCCGAGCGCGGTGTCGCCGGCGAAGAGCGGCCCGCCGCTGTCGCCGGGCTCGGCGCAGACGCTGGTCTGGATCATGCCGGTGACGGTGCCCTCCGCGAAGTTCACCGTGGCGCCGGTGGCGAGGACCCGGCCGGCGTGGACGCCGGTGGTGCTGCCGCTGCGGACGACGCGCTGGCCGACCACGGCCTCGCCCGCCTGCGTGATGTCCACCGCCTGCCCGTTGTAGAGGTTGACCGCGCCCTCGCCGGCGGCGCCCTCCTCCGCGCGGACGAGCGCGAAGTCGTTGCCGGGGAAGCTGCTCTGCACGGTCGTGCCGAGGGGCTGCCCGCCCTGCTGGTCGGATGTCCAGGTCTGGACGGCGTTGCCGCAGTGCCCGGCGGTCAGGAAGAACGGCTGCCCGCCCCGCTCGACGTTGAAGCCCAGCGAGCAGCGGGCGCCCTGGCCGAAGATCGGGTCGCCGCCGAGGGCGAGGGTGTGCAGGCGGCCGGGGAAGCGCACCATCCGGACGGCGGTGCCCATCCGCTCGGCGGTGCGCTGGACGGCGGCCATCCGGGCGCCGGTGACCGACGCGTCGGTCCAGACGGTGACCTTCGAGGTGGCGGGATCGACGGCCCAGCCGGTGCCGGGGACGTCGGCGAAGGAGCGGCGCAGGTCGGCGGTGACCTCGCGCAGCCGGGCGGGGCTGCGCCGCGTCAGCCGGGGGACGGCGCCCGCCGCGCGGACGGTGGCGGCGTCGGTCTCGTTGGTGACCGTCACGACGGGGCGTCCCGCCGAATCGATGTAGGCGCCGGTGGTGCGGTCGCCGAGCCGGTCCGCGAGCCGGGCGGCCGTGGCCGCGGCCCGGTCGGTCGTGCGGCGGCCGGCCTGGGCGTCGCCGGCGAGGCTCGCCGGCCGGTCGCCGGAGTCCGACTCGGCGTGCACCACGTACAGCGCGCCGGCCAGGAGCCCGGCGGATCCGGCGGCCGCGGCGGCCGTCGTCACCGCGGTGCGCAGCCGGCTGTTCCTCACGCTCATGAACCCTCCCGGTTCCGGGGCCTCGATCTACGGGTGGGGGTACGCGGCTTCGGCGCAGGGAGTTCAATCCGTGCGGGCGGGCGCGCCGATACGCTGACCTTGGAGGAGATCAGGAGACTGTGCGACGAGTTGGTGATGGCGCCCGGGTGGTCGCCGCCCTGATGAGCCTCGTGGTGGCCTTGACCGTCGCGGGCGCGTGCTCCGGCGACGAGGTGACCGGCGGCGTCCAGGTGCGGGCAGGCGACGATTGGACGCTGCCGGGCTGGGTGCGGCCTTCGCCGAACTCTGGGTTCTTCTCCGAGGAGGCGGCGCCGGCCGACCATGTCGACACGCGCGCGCTGGACGTGACCTGGCGGCAGCTCCAGCCGGACGGCCCCGGGCAGGTGTCGGCCGGCACGAGCGGTAGCGCCCAGGAGATGGACCTCGCCCCGCTCGGCGAGCAGCTCGCCGACCGCCGGCCGTTCTGGATGCGCGTCTTCGCCGGCGGGGCGGGATGGGCGCCCGGCTGGGTCGCCGACGAGTGCCGGGTGGAGCCGATCGGTCCCGACTACGACGGCCAGTACCATCTGCCGATCTGGGACGAGTGCGTGTGGGGGCGGCTGCTCGGCCTCTACCGGAAGCTGTTCGTCGACAAGGGCCTGCGCGCGGACCCCCGGCTGAAGTTCGTCTACGTGCCGGGCGCGTTCACCTGGGCGGAGTACGACTACGACGTCGTCGCCCAGGCCGTCGAGAAGGGCCTGACGTTCGAGAAGTACCAGTCGTGGTACCGGCACGCCTGGCGCGACCTGGCCGAGGTGTTCGGGCCGTACAGCGGCAAGCTCGTGTTCACCGGCGAGGACTACCCGTGGGGTCCGTGGGGCTCGAAGACCGACCTGTTCGCCAAGCAGGCCGTGGACGCGGGCCTGGGCATCCGCACCGGCATCACCGAAGAGTTCAACGTCCACCTGAACGAGGCGCCCTCGTACGGGAGCCGCATCCGGCCCGACGGCCACATGACGGTGGACGAGAGCGTGCCCGTCCACGACGGGAAGCACATCGTCGCCACCGAGAACGAGTGCTACAACGACTGCGGATACAGCACCGGCGATCCGTACTACGCGGTGCGGCAGTCGAACCTCAAGGCGCTCCAACTGCGGATGAACTGGGTCTACGTGGTGCCGGGGCCGTCCTACATGAAGCAGTACCGCGACCACTGGGAGTGGGTGCGGCTGAGCATCGGCAAGACCGCGTCCACCTCACCGGACGCGTGGGCGGCGCTGCGCGACGCCGAGGACACCTACTGGCGCGACAACACCGGCCCGTTCACCGGCGAGCGTGCGTGGGCCGGCAAGCCTTGGGTGCGCAACCTGGAGCGCTGGCTCGTGCAGCGCGACGTCAAGCCGGACGGCAAGGCCCGCCGCTCCATGGCGGACGTCCACAAGAACGTCCTGTCCAAGGAGAACGGCACCGCCTACGAGGGGCTGAGCACCGACAGGGCGCACGGGCAGACGTCGCTGTACTTCGACCTGGACGACCGGTTCCTTCACGGCGGCGATGAGCCGGTGCAGATCAAGGTGACGTACCGGGACGCGGGCAAGGGCGCCTGGTGGATCGAGCACGAGGACGGCCGTACGGCGCAGGTGCGGCGCACCGGCGACGGGGTGTGGAAGACCGCGACGTTCCGGATCCCCGAGGCCGCGTTCGCCGGCGGCATGGGCGGCGGCACCGACTTCCGGATCACCACCGGTGACGGGGACAACATTGACGTCCGGTTCGTCCGGGTGGTGCGGCAGAACCGGCCGGACCAGGACTGACGGAGCAGGGGCCGGCCTCCCGCGCGCATCCAGTGCCCGCGTGGTTTCGACACTGCGCGCGAGCCGTCTGAACCCGTCGTCTTCGCGCAGCGGCTTCCATCCCAGTTCGCGCACATCAGGCACGGTTCTCTATCTCAGATGATGGTTTCTGATTCCTTCTCTTCACTTATGAGCAGAAGCAAGCATAAGCTCTCACGCTAGAGAGCACGCTCGGGCGAGGGCCGCGCGGCCGCTCTCCGTGTTCGCAGCAGCTCGACTCACGTCAGGAGATTTCATGGCCGGCACCCGCATCATGTCCGAGATCGCCGCGCAGCCGGAGTGCTGGCGGCGGGCCGCCGGGCTGGCGGCGGAGGCCGGGGAGGCGCTGCCGGCCCGCGGGGAGCGGGTCGCGGTCGTCGGATGCGGCACCTCGCTGTACATGGCGCAGGCGTACGCCGCGCTGCGGGAGGGCGCCGGGCACGGCGAGACCGACGCGTTCGCCGCCTCGGAGATGCCGGACGGCCGCCGCTACGACCGGGTGCTGGCGCTGACCCGGTCCGGGACGACGACGGAGGTCCTGGAGCTCCTCGGCCGGCTCGCGGGCACCGTGCCCACCACCGCGATCACCGCCGACCCGGACACCCCGGTGTCGGCGAGCGCCGGCCGGGTGATCGCGCTGGAGTTCGCCGACGAGGAGTCGGTCGTCCAGACCCGGTTCGCGACCACGCAGCTGGCGCTGCTGCGCGCCCACCTGGGCGAGGACCTGGACGCCGCGATCGCCGACGCGGCGGCGGCCGTGGCCGCCCCGCCCCCGCCCGAACTGCTCGCCGCCGGGCAGATCACCTTCCTCGGCCGCGGCTGGACGGTCGGCATCGCGCGGGAGGCCGCGCTGAAGATGCGCGAGGCGGCGGGCTTCTGGACCGAGGCGTACCCGGCGATGGAGTACCGGCACGGCCCGATCAGCATCACCGGCCCCGGCCGCGCGGTCTGGATGTTCGGCGAGCTGCCGGACGGCCTCGCCGAGCAGGTCGCCGCGACCGGCGGGACGCTGCGCACGTCCGCCGCCGACCCGCTGGCCGACCTGGTCCGGGCGCAGCGGCTCGCGGTGGCGCTGGCGGAGGCGGCGGGCCTGGACCCCGAGCGCCCGCGGCACTTGACCCGCTCGGTGATCCTGGACGCCGACGGATGATCGTCACGGTCACGCTGAACGCGGCGCTCGACGACACCTACGAGGTGCCGGACGCGCGGTCCGGGGAGGTCAACCGGGTCGCGGCGGTGCACCGCCGCCCCGGCGGCAAGGGCGTCAACGTCGCCCGCGTCCTGCACGGCCTCGGCCACGCCGTGGTCGCGACCGGGCTGGCCGGCGGCGCGGCGGGCCGGCGGATCGAGGAGGGCCTCGCCGCGTTCGGCGTGCCCGCCGCCTTCAGCCCGGTGGCCGCGGAGTCGCGCCGGACCGTCACGGTCGTCGGCCCCGAGGTGACGATGTACTGCGAGCCGGGCCCCATGGTGACGGGCCCGGAGTGGGACGCCTTCCTCAGCCGCTACGACGCCCTCGCCGCGGACGCCGCCGTGGTCGTCCTGTCGGGGAGCCTGCCGCCGGGCGTCCCGCCGGACGCCTACGCCGAGCTGGCCCGGCGCGCTCCCGGCCCGGTGGTGCTGGACGCCGACGGGGAGGCGCTGCGGCTCGGCGTCGCGGGGCGTCCCGACGTGGTGAAGCCGAACGCCGGCGAGCTGGCCCGCGCGAGCGGCACCGGCGACACCGCCGCCGGGGTCCGGGCGCTGCGCGCGGCGGGCGCGGGCGCGGTCGTCGCGTCCCTCGGCCCGGACGGCGTCCTCGCCGATACCCCGGACGGGGTCTTGCGCGCCGCCCTCGACCGCCCGGAGCCGGGCAACCCGACGGGCGCGGGCGACGCGCTCGTCGCCGCGCTGGCGGCGGGCCTGGCGGGCGGCCTGCCCTGGCCGGACCGGCTGCGCCGCGCCGTCGCGCTGGCCGCCTGCGCGGTCCGCTCCCCCGTCGCCGGCGAGCTCGACGCCGCCGGCCTCCCCGCGCTCCTCGCGCGCGTCACCCTCCGATCCGAGGAGAGCCATGCCGCTCGTCCCCATGAGTGAGGCCGTCCCCGCGCGGGGGCGCGGCCTCGGCGCGTTCAACGTGATCCAGCTGGAGCACGCCGAGGCGATCGTCGCCGGCGCGGAGCGGGCGGGCGCGCCCGTGGTGCTGCAGGTCAGCGAGAACTGCGCCGCCTACCACGGCGCGCTCGCGCCGATCGGGCGGGCCGTCCTCGCGGTCGGGCGGGCCGCCGCCGTGCCGGTGGTGGCGCACCTGGACCACGCGACGTCGGCGGACCTGGTCCGGGAGGCCGTCGAGCTGGGGTTCGGGTCGGTGATGTTCGACGCGTCCCGGCTGCCCCACGGCGCGAACGTCGCAGCCACCGCCGAGGTCGCGGCGCGCTGCCGCGCGGCCGGGGTCTGGGTGGAGGCGGAGCTCGGCGAGATCGGCGGCAAGGACGGCGTGCACGCCCCGCACGCCCGCACCGACCCCGGCGAGGCCGCCGGCTACGTGGCCGCGACGGGCGTGGACGCCCTCGCCGTCGCGGTCGGCACGTCGCACGCGATGCTCACCCGCGACACGGTCCTGGATCTGCCGCTGATCGCCCGGCTGGCGGCGACCGTGCCGGTCCCGCTGGTGCTGCACGGCTCGTCCGGCGTGCCCGACGGCGCGCTCACCGCCGCCGTCGAGCACGGCATGACGAAGATCAACATCGCGACGCACCTCAACAAGGTCTACACCGGCGCCGTCCGCGACCGGCTCGGCGCCGACCCGGCCCTGGTGGACCCGCGCCGCTACATCGCCGCCGGGCGGGACGCGGTCGCCGCCGAGGTCGCCCGGCTCCTCGCGGTGATCCGGGCGGCCGCCCCGGCGGCGGGGGCCGCTACCGGTTGAGCCGCCGGTAGGTCACGTGCGTGACCAGGTCGGTGTGGGAGACCGCGACCGGTTCGAGGGCGAGGTCGCCGACGTCCGCGAACAGGCGCTCTCCCGCGCCGAGCACGATCGGCGCGATGTGCAGCCGCAGCTCGTCGATCAGGCCCGCCTTCAGGTACTGGTTCACGGTCTGCGCGCCGCCGGCGACCGACACGTCCGCGTCGCCGGCGGCCCGCCGCGCCCGCTCCATGGCGGCCTCGACGCCGTCGGTGACGAAGTTGAACGTGGTGCCGCCCTTCATCGGCACGGGGTCCTTCGGGTGGTGGGTCAGGACGAACACGGGCGCGTGGTAGGGCGGCTCCTCGCCCCACCAGCCGGTCCAGTCCGAGTCGCCCCAGGTGCCGCGCACCGGGCCGAACATGTTGCGGCCCATGATGAACGCGCCGGCCGCCGTGATCTTCTCGATGGCCTCGGCGTTGGCCTCGGGCTGCTCGAACATCCACCGGTGCAGCCGCTCGGCGCCGTCGCCGAGCGGCTCCTCCAGCCGCTGGTTCGGGCCGGCGACGAAGCCGTCCACGGAGATGCCGATGTCGCAGGTGACCTTTCCCATGGCGTTGCCTCCCTGTCGGGGCGCCCCTCCGGCGCCGCTCACCAGGAGATCGGAGCCGCCCATCGGTTCTCGACATCCTCCGGGCAAAAAACTCGTCGGCTCTGGCACGATCCCGGCCGGGGAAGGTTGAACCGGCGGGCTCCGGGCGGACGTGCTGTTGGTGTCGCGTACGCGGCAGGGGGGACCGAGCCCTTGGAGGACGAGCTGACCACCGATAGCCGCGCGAAGCGGGTGACGGACGAGAACGCGCAGGACACCGGGCCGCAGGAGCGGGGCGGACGGGCCGGGCGGCGCCGGCGGATCGCGGCACGGGCGGTGACCGGCGCGGCCTTCCTGCTGGTGCTGGCCGCGCTGGTCGCCCCGGCGGAGTACGCCCGGCTGACCCCGGGCGCGTTCGTGCGCGTCCCGATCGAGGGCGTGCTCGGCGTCGCCCTGGTCCTCGTGGTCCCGGCGTGGGCGAGGCGCCGCGCGGCGGGGACGGCGGGGGCCGCCCTCGGCCTGGTGCTCGTGCTGAAGGTGCTCGACATCGGGTTCGACGCGGTGCTCGTCCGGCCGTTCGACCTGGTGCTGGACTGGCCGCTGCTGCGCCCGGCCGTGGAGTTCGTGGGCGAGTCGGCCGGGCCCGCGGGGGCGGTCGCGGCGGTCGTCCTGGCGGTCGTCCTGGCGGTCGGGGTGGTGGCGCTGATGTCGCTGTCGGCGCTGCGGCTCGGCGGCGTCGCCGTCCGGCACGACCGGGCGGCGGCGCGCGCGGCGGCGGTGCTGGGCGTGGTCTGGGTGGTGTGCGCCGTGCTCGGCGCGCAGCTCGTGGACGGGGTGCCGGTCGCGTCCCGGAGCGCGGCGGTGCTCGCCTACGACCACGCGCGGCAGGTGCGGGAGAGCCTGAACGACCGGGAGGAGTTCGCGAAGGCCGCCGCCGTCGACCGGTTCCGCGACACCCCCGACGACAAGCTGCTGACCGGGCTGCGCGGCAAGGACGTCGTGCTCGCGTTCGTGGAGAGCTACGGGCGCTCGGCGGTGGAGAGCCCGCAGTACGCGCCGCGGGTCGGCGCCGTCCTGGACCAGGGGTCGGAGCGGCTCCGCAAGGCCGGGTTCGGGGCCCGCAGCGGATGGCTGACCTCGTCCACGGCGGGCGGCGGGAGCTGGCTCGCGCACGCGACCCTCTTGTCCGGCCTGTGGGTCGACAACCAGCAGCGGTACCGGACGCTGGTGAACAGCGGCCGGCTGACGCTGAACAGGGCGTTCCACCGGGCGGACGCCCGGACGGTCGCGCTCATGCCGGCGATCACCCGTGCATGGCCGGAGGGGAAGTTCTTCGGCTACGACAAGGTGTACGACGACCGGAACCTCGGGTACCGCGGCCCCCGGTTCAGCTTCGCGACCATGCCGGACCAGTACACGCTGTCGACGCTGCAGCGCGCCGAGCTGGCGGGGAAGGACCGCGCGCCGGTGATGGCGGAGACGGCGCTGGTGTCGAGCCACGCGCCGTGGGCGTCGATCCCCCGGCTGGTGCCGTGGGACCAGGTCGGCGACGGTTCGGTCTTCAACGGGATGGGCAAGGGCTATGACGCGCCGTGGCCCGCCGGCGGCCGGATCCGCACCGAGTACCGCAAGTCGATCGAGTACACGCTGAACACGCTCGTGTCGTACCTGGAGACCTACGGCAACGACAGGACGGTGCTGGTGTTCCTCGGCGACCACCAGCCCGCGCCGCTCATCACGGGCGCGGGCGCGAGCCGGGACGTGCCGGTCACGATCGTCGCGAAGGACAAGGCCGTACTGGACAGGATCTCGGGATGGAACTGGCAGGACGGGCTGCGCCCCGGCAAGGACACCCCGGTGTGGCCGATGAGCGCGTTCCGGGACCGCTTCCTCACCGCGTTCGGCGGCTGACGCTCCTCGCGGTCGTCGTCGCGGCGCTGCTGGCGCAGATGGCGGCGGCGATGGTGTCCACGGCCGTCCGGCAGTCCCCGACCGTCGACGAGCCCGTGTACGTCGGCGCGGGCGTCGTCTACCTGCGCGAGCACGACCTGCGGTACAACCCGGAGCATCCGCCGCTCGGCAAGCTGCTCATCGGCGCCGGGGCGGTGCTCGGCGGCGCCCGCCTGGACCCGTCCTTCACGGGCACGCAGCAGGACGTCGGCCGGCACCTCCTGTACGAGTCGGGCAACGACGCGCAGCGGGTGCTGCTGGCGGCGCGGCTGCCGGTCATCGCGCTGACCCTGCTGTTCGGGCTGGTCGTGTTCGCGTTCGCCCGCGACCTCGCGGGCCCGGCCGGGGGCGTGGCGGCGCTCGCGCTCTACGCGTTCTCCCCCGGCGTCATCGCGCACGGGTCGCTGGCGACCCTCGACGTCCCGGTGGCAGGCCTGCTGCTGACGTCGGCGTGGCTGGCGTGGCGGGCGCGGCGGCGGCCGAGACTCCGCGTGCCGCTCGCCGGGGCGGCGCTCGGCGCGGCCGTCGCGACCAAGATGAGCGCGCTGCCCGCCGTGCCGGTGCTGCTGGTGCTGGTCGCGCTGGCGGTCTGGTGGGCGCGGCGGTCGCGGGGCACCGGACGGCCCGTCCTCGCGGGGGTGCTGGCGGCGGGCGGCGTCGCCGCGCTGGTGGTCGCGGTCGTGTGGGCGAGCTACCTGGCCGTCGATCCGCGCCTGCGGTGGACGGCGCCCGGCGACGTCCCCGCGATCGGCGGGCTGCGGGGGCTCGCCGTCGATCTGCTCCCGTTCCCGAGGCCGTTCCGGGACGGGATGCGCGTCCAGTTCGGCTTCGAGGACCTGGCCTGGACGAGCTTCCTGTTCGGCGACACCTACCGGGGGTCGCGCTGGTACTACCTGCCCGCCGCGCTGCTGGTGAAGACCCCGCTCGGGGCGCTCGCCCTGTGGGCGGCGGGGGCGGCGGCGATGGTGCGGCTCCCCCGGCTGCGGCCCGCCGCGCCGTACGTCCTCGCGCCGCCGGCCGTGCTGCTGGCGGTGGCGATGACCGGCGCCCGCGACCTCGGCGTCCGGTACGTGATCTTCCTGCCGTTGTTCGGGGCGGTGGCGGCGGCCGGGCTGACGGCCGTCCGGCGGCGGTGGGCCGCGGCGGTGACGGCGGCGCTGGTGCTGTACGTCGCGGTCAGCTCGCTGCGCGCCTTCCCGTACTACCTGCCCTACGCCAACGAGGCGTTCGGCGGCCCGGCCGGGACGCACCGGTACCTGCACGACTCCAACGTCGACTGGGGCCAGGACCTCGGGCGGCTCGCCGACCGCCTCCGCGACCGCTACCCCGGCGAGGCGGTGTGGCTCGCCTACAAGGGCAGCGGCGTCCCGTCCCACTACGGCATCCGCGCGTCCGACCCGCTCACCGCGCCCCCGGACCGGGTGCGCGGCCTGCTGGTCGTCTCCGACAGCTGGATCGCCAAGGACGACCCGCGGCTGGTCCCGCTCATCGCCTCCAGCGACCCGGTCGACGAGGTCGGCCACTCCATCACGATCTTCCGCCGGCCGTGACCGGCCGGCGGTGGGCGTGGGCGCGCGACCACAGCGCCGGCCAGCCGCCGTGGGCGAGCCACGACGCGGGGACGCGCAGGCCGTGCGCGGCGACCTCGTCCCAGAACACCGAGGTGTCGGCGCCGAGCTCGCGGGCGGCCGGCAGGGCGCGCTGCCAGGGTCCGTCCTTGTCGTCGAGCGACGTGGCGGGGTAGCCGGGCACGGTGACGCCGCGCGGCCGCGTCACCGGAGTGCGGGCGGCCTCCATCGGGGCGCAGGCGGCCGCGACGGCGAGCGCGCAGAGCAGCGGCTCGGCCGACGGCCGCGCGAGGGCGGCGGCGATCACCGGGTCGTCGTCCGCGGCGAGCCGCCCGATCGCGCGGCGGACCCGGCGCGCCGCCAGATCGAAGGCGTGGGCGGCGGCGATGTCGGGAGCCTTGACGAGCCGGCGCAGCGCCTTCGGCAGCGGCGGCTCGCCGAGGAGCAGCCCGAGCCGGTCGAAGCGGTCGCGCAGGCCGGGGTCCAGGGCGTCGAGGGCGGAGGCCATCGGGCGGTGGCCGGTGGCCGTCCAGAGCGCGACGAGGTCGGTGGCGCCGCCGTCGAGCGCGCGGCGGACCGCGCCGGCCAGCTGGGTTCCGCCGAGGCGGCGCAGCCGGGCGGGCGCGGCGTCCGGCGCGGTCCCGGCGACGGCGGCGAGCGCGGCGGACGCCCCGGGAGGGGTGGCGCGGAACGCCCGCCGGGCGAGCGGGGCGAGGGCCGGGCCGGCCTCCTCGACCAGGCGGGGCGCGGCGCGGCGGCGCGCGGCGCGGGCGGGCGGCGGCTCCTCCGGTGGCGGGCCGGGCTCGTCCGGGACGGTGCCGGGGATCGCGGCGGCCCACTCCCCGAACGCCTGCTCCAGCTCGGCGGGCGGGTCGTCGTTGAACCGGGCCCTGATCTCGACGACCCGCCAGCCCCGCGCCGCGGGCTTCAGCGCCGCCAGTTCGGCGTTGGCGGCGAGCAGGCCGTCCCTGCCGTAGAGGCCGAGCAGCACGGTGCGGCCCGTCCTGGCCTCGTCGGCGTATTCGGCGATGCAGTTGCCCATGTAGGCGGCCCACTCGGCGAGGTCTCGGGCGCTGCGCGCCACCATGACGCGCACGCCCGCGCCGGGGACGGTGGTCCCGTCCAGCGCGGCGAGCGCCGGCGGGACGGCGAAGTCGCCCGTGAGGGCCGAGCTGATCGCGGTGGCCGACATGAGGCCCTCGGTGAACTCCGTCCAGCCGCGCGGCGCCCGGGGCGGGACGCCGCCGAGCGCGGCGAGCTGCGCGGCGCCGGAGACGGCGAGAGTCACCGAACCCAGGCCGGGCCGCAGCGGCTCGTCGTCCGGGGGCGGCGGGTCGTGGTCGTACCAGGGCGCGCCGGTGCCGGGGGTGGGCTCGGCCCGCTCGTGCCCGTGCAGCTGGGCGAGCGCGTCGATCAGGTCGGCGTACCAGAGCAGGTCGCCGACCGTCTCCACGGCGGCCGGGTCGGCAGCGGGGTCGGCGGCGAGCCGTTCGCGCAGCGGGGCGGGGCCGTTCAGCAGCGGGGTCGTCCAGGGCTGGATGCCGGACCATTCGGCGGGCGGGCGCGCCGCGCCGTACCCCGCGTCCTCGCGCCACCGCGCGAGCCCGGAGTCCGCCCACGCCCGCAGCACCTGCTTCTGCACCGCGGGCGCGTCGTCGCCGAGGCCGCACACGTCGTTCAGCAGCGCCTCCGCGTCCTCGACGACCAGGAGCGCGTAGTCGCGGGCGTGGGACAGGCGGGGCCGGACGTAGGCGCCGAACTTCGCGTCCCGGGGCTTGTCCTTGTCGAGCCTGCGCACGAGGTCGCGCACGTGGGCGGCGGGGCGCGCGGGGAGGCCGGTGAGGCCCGGGACGCGCCGCGCCGAATGCGCCGCGACCGTGTCGGCGACCCGGCCGGCGGCGGCACGCAGGAGCGGCAGCGAGCGGTCGAGCCCGGCGCCGAGCCCGTGGTCGGCGACGGCGGCCGCGGCGCGCAGCAGGGCGGTGGCGCCGAGCGCGTCCTGGAGCAGCCGGTCGAGGCGGTCGTGCCAGTACGGCTCGCTCGGCACCCACCGCGCGGCGTCGGCGAGGGACGGCTCGAACTGGAAGTCGTCGCGCGAGACCCGCAGCCAGAACAGCACCCGCTGGTCGTCGTGGTGGCGGCGGCGCTCGCGCAGGGCGTCCAGGCGGTCGCGGCGGGCCTGCGTCGCCAGCCTCCGCTCGCGGACGCCGCGCGCGCGCCGGTGCTCCAGCACCCGCTCCCACAGGTCCAGGACGAGGTGGAGCCGGCGCGGGCCGGGCACGTCCGCGAACACCTGCCGGAAGTACCGCGCGAGCGCCGAGGGCGGGCCGTCGGGGGCGAGGGCGGTGTCCTCGGGCGCCTCCAGGGCGAGGACCCGTTCGAGCTGCTCGGGGCCGAGGACGTCGCTGGCCGCCGACGCCAGGTGCAGCGCCGCCCAGCGCCCGTCTTCGACGGCCCGCGCGGCGGCGGCGCCGACCGGCTTCGTGACCGCCGGGCCGAACAGCGCCACCAGCAGCCCGGCGCGCGGCCCCAGCCGGTGCGCGTCGCCCATGCCGACGGCCCGCAGCGCGGCGAGGACGGCGTCGCGCTGGTCCCCGTGCGCGCCGTCCAGCCGCGCGGAGCGAAAGCCGGCGCCGAGGTCGACGCCCGCGCCCGCCGCGGCGACGCCGCCGCCGGCCACCAGGCGGGACAGCTCGCGGACGGCGCCGGCCGCGTCCGCGTCCGAGGCCTCCTCGGGGCCGAGCGCGACGGCGGCGCCCGGCGGCGCGTCCGCCTGCTCCAGCAGCCGCACCGGACCGGACGGCCGGGCGATCCAGGCATGCCGCCCCGAAGCCACCACACCGCCGGTGAGCCGGATCTTCACCCGTCCCATGATCCCGGCCGGGCGCGCCCGGGTCGACCCGGTTTCAGCGCGGGCCCGCGGCCGTCCCGTAGCCGTCGGCGACGAGCCGCTCGGCCATCATCGCGTAGGCGGCCGGGTCCTCGGGGGCGCTGGTGCCGAGGCCGTCCACGTACCGGTTGTACATGCAGAACGCGGCGGCGATGAGCACGGTGTCGTGGATCTCGACGTCGGTGGCGCCGGCGTCCCGCGCGGCGCCGACATGCTCCGGCCCGACCTCGTTCCCGCCGCGCTGGACGGCGGCGGCGATGCCGAGCAGGGCCCGGAGCTTGGCGGAGACGGGCGCCGCCCCGGGGTCGGCGTGGACCTGCTGGACGAGCGTCATCCCGCCGGGCAGCTGCGCGGCGGCGCACGCGCCGTGCGACGACGCGCAGAACCGGCAGCCGTTCAGCTCGGAGACGTACGCGGCGATCAGCTCCCGCTCGCCGGGCGCGAGGGGGCTCGGGCCGCGCAGCAGGGCCTCCGCGAGCGCGCTCAGCGGACCCGCTGTCTCCGGCCGGAACCGGAGCAGGGACGGCAGCCCGGGAACGTTCTCGTCCAGTTCGATATGCGCCAAGGACTGCCTCCGGGGAAATGATGTCGGACAATTCCCCTGATCTTCGTACGAAGTTCGTCAGGCGGCCAGTTTTCTCGCCACTCCACAAAAGGTCATGGTCTCCTGCGGCTCGCCCCACGGATTGGGCTCGGGGCGCCACCGGGAGCACGACACGACGCCGGGCTCCACCAGCTCCAGGCCGTCGAACAGCGCCTCGATCTCCGCGGCGCTCCGGGCCCTGAGCGGGTGCGGGGTGCCGCTCGCGTTCCACGCCTTGACGGCGGTGTGCGTGACGTCCACGTCCAGGCAGGCGTGCGACAGCGCCACGAAGCTGCCCGGGGCGAGCGCGCCGACGAGCCGGTCCAGGATGGCGCGGGCCTCGCCGTCGTCGGTGACGAGGTGCAGCAGGGCGAGCATCATCAGTCCGACGGGGCGGTCGAAGTCGAGCGTCGCGGCGGCCCGCGCGAGGATGCGGCCGGGGTCGCGGACGTCGGCGTCGATGTAGTCGGTCGCCCCCTCCGGCGCGCTGGTGAGCAGGGCGCGCGCGTGCGCGAGCACGAGCGGGTCGTTGTCGACGTAGACGATGCGCGACTCCGGCGCCACCCGCTGCGCGATCTCGTGCGTGTTGTCGGCGGTCGGCAGCCCGGTGCCGATGTCGAGGAACTGCCGCACGCCCTCCTCGCCCGCCAGGTGGCGGACGCAGCGGCCGAGGAACAGCCGGTCGGTGCGGGCGGCGGCGACGATGCCGGGGACCTGCCGGGCGACCGCCTCCCCGGCCATCCGGTCGACCTCGTAGTGGTCCTTGCCGCCGAGCCAGTAGTCCCAGACCCGCGCCGACACCGGGCGGTCCGTGCGGATCCCGTCGCCCGCGCCCTCCGTGCCAGCGGTGCTCATCCGGTCTCACCTCCGGTCCCCGGGGCGCGTCCGCCCCGGAAGGACAGACGGTACACGGCCGCCGTGACGGGCACGGGTGACGTCGGTCACGGCCGTCCGCAGGCGCGGCGCACGGCGGCGGCCACGGCGCCGGAGTCGCGGCCCGGCAGGACCGCGGCGAGGTGCCCGTCCGGGCGGACGACGTGGACCGTGTCCGGGCCCGCCCGCAGGGCCGCCCGGAGTGCCCCTTCTGTATCGATGTCGTCCAGCGCGTAGCTGTCGCACGGGATGCCGCCGGGCGCCTCCACGGCGGTGGCGCCCAGGATCACGAACCGGGTGCCGAAGAGGCGGCGCAGACGGGTGCGCTCGCCCGCGACGGTGCACGGGCCGTCGGGGCAGAGCACTCCCGGCACCGGCGGGCGGACCGCGCCCGGCTCGGATGGGAAGCCGTCCAGCGGCCCGGCCGGGGTGGTGAGCGGCGAGTCCAGGTACCAGTACGGCTCGGCGAGCCGGCCGGAGTCGATGATCGCGCGGGGGTCGGGATGGGTCCGGGCCCGCTCCAGCGAGTCCAGGCGGTGCGCCCGCTGCGCCGGCGTCTGCGGCACGAGGAACTCCATCGTCCGGGTGGTGACGCGCAGGTTCTCCAGCGCGGCGGCGCGGCGTTCGAGGTCGTAGCTGCGCAGCAGCTCCGGCGGCGCCCAGCCGTGCCGGACGAACGCGAGCTTCCAGGCGAGGTTCTCCGCGTCCTGGACGCCGGAGTTCAGCCCGCGCGCCCCGAACGGCGCGTACAGGTGGGCGGCGTCGCCCGCCAGGAACGCGCGCGCCGACGCGAACGCCTCGGCGCACCGCTCGTGGAACCGGTACACGGTGGCCCACACGATCTCGTACGGGACGTCCCCGGCGATCTTCCGGATGCGGGCGTCGAGCGCGCCGGAGGCCCGCTCGGCGTCCAGGTCGTGGTCGGCGGGCACCTGCCAGTCGATGCGCCACGTCCCGTCCGGGCACTGGTGGACGAGGACCTGCCGCCCCGGGTTCCACTCCGGGTCGAAGAAGAACCGCCGCTCGCTCGGGAACGGCAGCTCGGCCCGGATGTCGCAGATGAGGAACTTGTCGGCGAACGTGCGGCCGGGGAAGCCGATGCCGAGCAGCTCCCGGACCGCGCCGTGCCCGCCGTCCGCGCCGACCAGGTGCGTCCCGCGCACCGTGGCGCCGCCGGCCTCGACCTCGACGCCGCCCTCGCCTTGGCGCACGGCGCGGACCCGGTGCCCGTACCGGACCTCGACCAGCGGCTCGGCGCCGGCGAGGTCGCGCAGGTACGCCTCCACCTCGGCCTGCGAGATGTTGATCCACGGCGGGACCTCGCCGCTCCCGGCACCGGGGAAGGTGACGGCGAACAGCTCGTCGCCCCGGTGGTAGGTGCGGCCGGTCGTCCAGGTCACGCCGCGGGCGATCATCCGCTCGGCGCAGCCGGCCCGGTCGAGGACGTCCAGGACGTCCCGCTGGAAGCAGATGGCCCGCGACCCGGCCGGGTCGCGCCGCGCGGCGGCCTCCAGCACCACGGCCGGCACCCCGTGCCGGGCCAGCAGCAGCGCCGTGACCAGGCCGACCGGCCCGGCGCCGGCGACCACGACCGGTTCCGCGACGGAGCCCACGCCCGCCATGGTGCGCCGCCCCCTCCCCGCCGTAAAGGCCCGGTCAGGCCGTCGGGCCGCTCGTCGCCCGCGCGCGTTCGGCGGCCTCGACGATCGTCCGGTCGGCGACCTGCCGGTCCTGCCAGCCGCGCACGTCGGCGCTCTTGCCCGGCTCCAGGCTCTTGTAGATGTCGAAGAAGTGCGCGATCTCGTCGAGGATGTGCTCGTGCACGTCGCGCAGGTCGCGGATCTCCTCGTAGCGGACGTCCCGCGACGGGACGGTGAGGACCTTGGCGTCGGCCCCCTTCTCGTCGTGCATCCAGAACACGCCGACGCTGCGGACGGTGATCTGGCAGCCGGGGAACGTGGGCTCCTCCAGCAGCACCATCGCGTCCAGCGGGTCGCCGTCCTCCGCGCAGGTGTCCGGGATGTAGCCGTAGTCGTGCGGGTACCGGGTCGCGGTGAACAGCATCCGGTCGAGGCGGATGCGGCCCAGCCGGTGGTCCATCTCGTACTTGTTGCGCGATCCCCCGGGGATCTCGACGACCATTTCGATCTCCATGCGTACCTCCCCCGTCCCATCCCTACCCCATCCGGGGCGCCGGCGGGACGATCCGCGCCCGTAGAGTCGGGGCATGGACGCGCTCCGCTTCACCTACCGGCCGCTGCCCGTGCGGGTCGTCTTCGGCGCGGGCGTGCTGGCCGGCCTGCCCGCCGAGGCGGCCGCGCTGGGCCTGTCCCGGGTGCTGGTGCTGGCGACGCCGGGGCGGCGGGGGGACGCCGAGCGCGCCGCGGCGGCCCTCGGGGACCGGCTGGCCGGCGTGCACGCCGGAGCGGTGATGCACGTCCCGGCGCAGGTGGCGGCGGAGGCGTGCCGGGCCGCCGCGGCGGCGGGCGCGGACGGCCTCGTCGCGTTCGGCGGCGGGTCGGCGGTCGGGCTGGCCAAGGCGGTCGCGAAGGAGACGGGGCTGCCGATCGTGGCCGTCCCGACGACGTACTCCGGCTCGGAGATGACGCCGGTGTGGGGCATGACGGAGGACGGCGTCAAACGCACCGGGCGCGACGAGCGCGTCCTGGCCCGGACGGTCCTCTACGACCCGTCCCTGACGCTGGGCCTGCCGCCCGCCGTCTCGGCGGCGTCGGCGATGAACGCGATGGCGCACGCCGTCGAGGCGCTGTACTCCCCCGACGCGTCGCCGGTGGTGTCGCTGATGGCGGAGGAGGCCGTCCGGGTACTGGCGGACGCGCTCCCGGAGGTCGTGCGGTCGCCCGGCGGCCTGCCCGCGCGCACCCGCGCCCTGTACGGGGCGTGGCTGTGCGGCACCTGCCTCGGTGCGACGACGATGGGCCTGCACCACAAGCTGTGCCACATCCTCGGCGGGTCGCTGGACCTGCCGCACGCCGAGACCCACACCGTCCTGCTGCCGCACGCCCTCGCCTACAACGCCCCGGCCGCGCCGGACGCCGTGCACGCGCTGCGCCGGGCGCTCGGACGGGACGACCCCGCC
The DNA here is from genome assembly GCF_013364275.1 of Actinomadura sp. NAK00032. Lineage (NCBI taxonomy): Bacteria > Bacillati > Actinomycetota > Actinomycetes > Streptosporangiales > Thermomonosporaceae > Actinomadura > Actinomadura sp. NAK00032. Next base: position 5,644,276 of record NZ_CP054932.1, read on the forward strand.
CGCGCACTGTGGGAGCTGTCCGGTTCGTTGGGCCTGCCGCGCTCGCTCAAGGACCTCGGCGCCGACCCCGCCCGCCTGGACGACGTGGTCGCGCGGGCCGCCGCCGGGGGCTTCGCGAACCCGCGCCCGGTGGAGGAGGCGGGCCTTCGGGTCCTGCTCGGGAACGCCTGGGAGGGGCGCCCGCCCGGCGCCTAGTGGGCCGCGGCGTTCCAGTCGGCGCCGGCGCCGATGGCGACCTCCAGGCCGACCGTGAGCGGGTAGGCGGTCGTCATGCGGTCGCGGACGACCGCCTCCACCGCGTCCCGCTCCCCCGGCGCCACCTCCAGGACGATCTCGTCGTGCACCTGGAGCAGCAGCCGGCTGCGCAGCCCGGCCGCGGTGAGCGCCTCGTCCACCCGCAGCATGGCGATCTTGACGATGTCGGCGGCCGAGCCCTGGACCGGCGCGTTCAGCGCCATCCGCTCGGCGGTCTCGCGGCGCTGCCGGTTGTCGCTGGTCAGGTGCGGCAGGTAGCGGCGGCGGCCGAGGACGGTCCGGGTGTAGCCGGTGGCGCGGGCCTCGGCGACGACGTGGTCGAGGTAGTCGCGGACGCCGCCGAGCCGGTCGAAGTAGGCGTCCATCAGCGGGCGCGCCTCCGCCTGCGGGATGCCGAGCTGCTTGGCCAGCCCGAACGCCGACAGCCCGTACGCGAGCCCGTACGACATCGCCTTGATCTTGCGGCGCATGTCGGCGGTGACGGCGGCGGGCGCTACCTGGAAGACCTGCGCCGCCATCGTCGCGTGCAGGTCCTCGCCGGAGGCGAACGCGGCCAGCAGCGTCGGGTCCTGCGACAGGTGCGCCATGACGCGCAGTTCGAGCTGGCCGTAGTCGGCCGTCAGCAGCGACTCGTAGCCGGGGCCGGGCAGGAACGCCCGCCGGATGCGCCGCCCCTCCTCGGTGCGGACGGGGATGACCTGGAGGTTCGGCTCGGTCGAGGTGAGGCGGCCGGTGGCGGCGACGGTCTGCTGGAAGGTGGTGTGGATCCGGCCGTCCGCGCCGGTCTCCCGGATCAGCCCGGCGACGGTCGCGCGCAGCCGCGCCTGGTCGCGGTGGCGCAGCAGCACCTGCGGCAGCCCGTTGTCGGTCTGGGCGGCGAGCCAGGTCAGCGCGTCCACGTCGGTGGAGTGGCCGGATTTGATCTTCTTGGTGCGGGGCAGGTCCAGCTCGCCGAACAGCACCTCCTGGAGCTGCTTGGTCGAACCGGGGTTGAAGCGGTGCCCGGCGATCTCCGCGGCCTCGTCGGCGGCGCGCTCCATGCCGGCGGCGAAGTGGCGCTCCAGCTCGTCCAGGAGGGCGGCGTCCACGTGGATCCCGGCGCGTTCGGCGCGGGCGAGCAGGTCCGACAGCGGCAGCTCGACGTCGCGGAGGACCGCGTCCATGCCGGTGGAGGCGAGGTCGGCGGCGAACTTCCCGGCCAGGTCGAGGACGGCGCGCGCGCTGAGCATCAGCCCGGCGGCCCCCTCGGCGGGCGGGCGGCGGCCGAGGTGGCGGCCCGCGAGGTCGGCGATCCCGTAGGCGGCCAGGCCGGGGAGCAGCAGGTAGGCGGCCATCGCCGTGTCGGTGGCGACGCCGCCGAGGCGCCAGCCGCGCTCACCGAACACGCGCAGCAGCGCCTTGACGTCGTGCAGCGCCTTGGGGCGGGACGGATCGGCGAGCCACTCCGCGAAGGCGCGCTCATCGGCCCCGGTGAGCGCGGACGGCTCGAACGCCGCCGCGCGGTCGTCGCCGGTCGCCAGCGCGATCCGCGCGATGTCGCCGGTGCCGCGCGCCCACGTCCAGTCGGCGGCCAGTCCCGTCAGGCCGGTGCCGTGGGCGCGGAGCCAGCCCGCCAGCTCGTCCGGGCCCAGCTCGCGGCCCTTCACCGGCTCGGGCCGCGCCGTCCCGGCGGGACGGCCCCCGCCCGGGTCGGCGGCGAACAGGCGCTGCCGGAGGCTGGCGTTGCGGAACTCCAGCTCGTCCAGCAGCGCGGTGAACGCGGACAGGTCGTAGGGGCGGCGCCGCAGGTCGGCGGGCGCGACCGGCAGGTCCACGTCGCGGACGAGCTCGGTGAGCCGCCGGTTCAGCCGCACCGCGTCGAGCGCGCCGCGCAGCCGCTCCCCCGCCTTGCCCTTCACCTCGCCCGCCCGCTCCAGCAGCGCGTCGAGGGTGCCGAACTCGCGGACCCACTTCGCGGCCGTCTTCTCCCCGATGCCGGGGATGCTCGGCAGGTTGTCGGACGGGTCGCCGCGCAGCGCCGCGAAGTCCGGATACTGCGCGGGGGTCAGCCCGTACTTCTCCCGCACGGCCTCCGGCGTGTACCGGACCATCTCGGCGGCCGTCCGGTAGAAGTACAGGACGGTGACGTCGTCGCCGACGAGCTGGAGCGCGTCGCGGTCGCCGGTGACGATCAGCACGGCCATGCCGTCGGCCACCGCCGCCGCGGTGAGCGTCGCGATCACGTCGTCGGCCTCGTAGCCGGGCGCCCGCAGCACCGGGACGCTCATCGCGGCGAGCAGCCGGTCCAGGACGGGCAGCTGGGCGCCGAACTCCGCCGGCGACCGCGTCCGGGTCGCCTTGTACTCAGGGAACGCCTCGGCGCGGAACGTCCGCCGGCCCACGTCGAACGCGACGGCCGCGTGCGTCGGGCGCTCGTCCCGCAGCACGTTCGCCAGCATGTTCGCGAACCCGTACACGACGTTGGTGGGCTGCCCGGCCGTGGTGGTGAAGTTCTCCACCGGCAGCGCGTAGAAGGCCCGGTAGGCCAGCGAGTGGCCGTCCAGGAGCAGCAGGCGCGGCCGGTCGGTCATGTTCACATCCTGGCACCGGGGAAGGGGGCATGAAACGGCCGGGGCGAGTGTTGGGGGCGACATGGACAAGATCGAACTGGGCCGGCTCGGGATCTGGCGGCCGTGGAGCGCGCTGGACCCGGAGCTGGCCAAGGACGTCGAGGACCTCGGCTACGGCGCCGTCTGGATCGGCGGGTCGCCGCGCGGCGACCTGGAGATCGCCGAACGGCTGCTGGCCGGCACCGACCGGATCGTGATCGCGACCGGCATCGTGAACATGTGGGCCACGCCGGCCGCGGAGGTCGCCGCGTCCTACCACCGGCTGAACGAGGCGCACGGCGGCCGGTTCCTGCTGGGCGTCGGCATCGGCCACCCGGAGGCGACGCAGGAGTACCGCAGCCCGTACGAGACGATCGTCCGCTACCTGGACGACCTCGACGCGGCCGGCGTCCCGGCCGGCGGGCGGGTGCTGGCCGCGCTCGGGCCGAAGGTGCTGCGGCTGGCGGCGGAGCGCACCGCGGGCGCGCACCCGTACTTCACCACGCCCGAGCACACCCGGGAGGCGCGCGAGACGCTCGGCGCCGGGCCGCTCCTCGTCCCCGAGCAGAAGGTGGTGCTCGACACCGACGCCGGGCGCGCCCGCGCGACGGCCCGGGAGGCCGCGAAGATGTACCTGGGGCTGCGCAACTACGTCGGCAACTTCAAGCGGCTCGGCTTCACCGACGCCGACGTGGCCGGCGGCGGCAGCGACGCGCTCATCGACGCGCTGGTCGCGCAGGGCGACGCGGCGGCGCTGGCCGCGCGGGTGCGGGAGCACTTGGACGCGGGCGCCGACCAGGTGGCCGTGCAGGTGCTGGGCGACGGCGACCCGCGTCCGGCGCTGCGCGCGGTAGCCGAAGCGCTCGGCTGAGCAGACGGACGGAAGAGGGGCGCGCCCGCAGCGGGGCGCGCCCCTCACCGAGGCGGAACTACCGGACTACCGGGTCGCGTAGATGCCGATCTCGTCCGGCACGGTGCGCTTGGCCGCCTTGGCCGGGGCGCGCCTGGCCAGTTCGTTGCCGTTGACCGTGAGCGTGCTGTGCGCGAACAGCTGCGTCACCGCGGCCGTGGCGTCGATCATCTGGTCGAAGCCCTTGAGGTTCACGTTGTCGTAGCGGTCGCAGGCCGCGTGGTAGCAGGGGTCGTAGGCCACCCCGGCGGTGCCGCCGTAGACCGCCGCCTGCGCGGGCGTCTTGATGCCCTCGGCACCGGTGAAGACGCCGCCGGCGGGGATGCCCGCGGTGATGAACGCGTTGTAGTCCGACCGCCCGTTGAAGGGCGTCGGGTCGGTGGCGAGGCCCCGGCCCGCGAAGTAGTCGGTGAACGCCTTCTCGATCGCGCCGGACCCGGCGGGCGGCTCGACGTTGTTCTCGCCGGCGCTGTCGTCGCCGTCGTACACGAAGTTCACGTAGTTGGGCGAGGCGAGCATGTCGAAGTCGAGCATCAGCGCGACCTTGTCGCGCTCGGCCTGCGGGAGGTTGTCGACGTAGTACTGCGAGCCGAGCAGGCCCTCCTCCTCGGCGCCCCAGAACGCGAAGCGCACCTTGTTGCGGAGCTTGGAGCCGAGCTTGTTGATCTGCTTGGCCATCTCCAGCAGCGTCGCGGTGCCGGAGCCGTCGTCGTTGATGCCGGGGCCCTCGGTGACGCTGTCGTTGTGGGCGCCGACGACCACGATGTTGCCGGGCCTTCCGCGCTCGGTGTCGGCGATGACGTTGGCGGTCTCGCGCTTCTCGTTGAGCGTCTGCGTCTTCACGCGCAGCGTCACGCCGCCGTTGTTCGCCTGGTCGACGAGCGCCTTGCCGACCGCGTTGGTCGGGCCGACCACCGGGACGCCGTACGGCTTGGTCAGCGTGCCCGCGACGGGTCCGGGCTGGTCGGGGAGCTGGTAGATGACCACGGCGGACGCGCCCGCCGCGACGGCGTTGTCGGCCTTGACCGAGAAGAAGCAGCCGCCGCGCTGGATCAGCGCGATGGCGCCCGCCGGGAAGCCGGCGAAGTCGTCGGCCTCGCAGCCGCTGCCGAGCCCGGTGGCCCCGCTGTCGACGGGGGCCGCGGCGGCGGTGACGTCGCCGGTCCCGGAGTACTGGAGGGTCGCGTAGTCGGTGTCCGGCGCGAACGTCTTCTGCTCGGGGGCCGTCTCGGCGAAGACCGGCTCGGCGGTCTGCTGCCAGAAGTCGAAGGCGAACTTCTGCACGACGGGGCTGTAGCCGGCCCGCTTGAGCTGGTCGGCCAGGTACTTGATGGTGATCGTGTTGCCGGGCAGCCCGGCGGCCCGGTTGCCGCCGTTGGCGTCCGCGATCTTCTGCAGGTTCAGCTGGTGGTGGCGGACGTTCTTCAGCGTGACCAGCCGGGCCAGTTTCGAGTGGGCCGGTCCGGCGGCCTGCGCTGTCGGCACCGCGGCCAGGGTGGCGGCTGCGAGCGACAGCCCGGTGAGGGTTGCGAGCGCGGCTCTGCGCATACCAGGTCTCCGTTTGTGGGGGGACGAAGCAACCCGAAGCCTGACACGCGTCAATTCCTGCAACAAGACACGACTCTGCATCAAAACGGCCAATATTGGCCTCTTTCTTCTCTCGTTTTACAAGATCGACTTCCGGTTCGCCCATCACCGTCCGTCCCGGCCGCCTGCACGGCTCGTGTCGATCACCACCGGCGGAACCGGAATGCATTCCGCGGGCCCGGCCCGGAATGGCGCCAATCAGAACGCGCTGACCTGCATGAACAGCGGGAAAACCGGCGCGGCGGGGGCAGTGGCGCGCACCGCCCGCCGATTCGCCCCCGCACCCCGCTCCGTACTTCCCCGGATTTGTGTTCCAGCAGGTGAGACCCCTGGCCCCGGACAAATCGGCGTGAGTATGCTTCGTCACCCTTGAAGGTGGCCGCCGACGATCAGGAGTGGGCCGTTGTCGAGTCCCGAACAGGAGCCCAGATCCCACGGGCGCCCGCGCACGCGCCCGATCGGGCGGCGGATCGTCCTGCTCCTGGCGATCCCGCTGGTGTCGCTGGTGGCCCTGTGGACGTACTCGGCCGTCCCGGCGCTGAACGACGCGCTCCTGCGCAACCAGTACGCCGACAACCACGACCGGGTCGGCCAGCCCGCGAACCTCGCCATGCAGGCGGTGCAGGAGGAGCGCGCCGCCGCGGTCACCGCGCTGGCGGCGCCGTCCGCGGCCAGCGAGCGCAAGTTCCAGGCCGCGGTCGCCAAGACCGAGCGCGCGGTGGCCCTGTTCCGCAAGCTCGGGCTCTCGCCCGCGGCGACCGAGCACATGGCCGAGGGCGGCATCCAGCGCACCCGCGACGTCGGCAACCAGTTCGACCAGCTCGCCAGCATCCGGTCGCAGATCACCGCGCAGAACGTCACGGCGCTGGAGGCCATCAACGCCTACAGCGACGCCTTCGACAAGACCGTCCGGCTGCTCACCACGCTCGTCACCATCGACGACGTCGACGTCTACCAGCAGACCAACGGCGTCCTCTACATGTACTGGGCGCGCGACTTCATGCTGCGCGAGGACCTGCTGCTGACCGGCCTCGGCGGCGGCCGGCTGAAGGCCGGCGGCCGGGCCGCGTTCTCGGAGTGGGCGGGCGCCCGCGCCGAGCTGATCGAGCTCGGGCAGTCCGGGCTCAGCGGGTCGGTCGCCAAGACCATGAGCGGGCTGGTGAACTCCCCCGCCTACGGCGACTTCGTCGCGCTGGAGACCGCCATCGTCAAGCAGGGCCGCGCCCCGGCCCCGCAGCGGTGGCAGGCCACCGTCAGGGCGGCCGGGCAGCTGTGGCTCGGCACCACCTACAAGGCCGGCCAGCAGCTCCAGCACGACGAGGTCGAGCCCGCCGGCGACCGGATCATGCTGCGGGTCTACCTCGCGGGCGGCGTCGGGCTGCTCGCCGTGATCGCGTCCATCGTGCTGTCGCTGCTGTTCGCCCGGCGGCACGCCGACGAGCTGCGGCGGCTGCAGCGGTCGGCGCAGGAGCTGGCGAACGAGCGGCTGCCCCGCGTCGTGGCGCGGCTGCGGCGCGGCGACCGGGTGGACCTGGACGCCGAGACGCCCCGCCCGGCCTCCGGGAGGACCCGCGAGGTCGCGCTGGTCAGCGAGGCGTTCGAGACCGTCCAGCGGCAGGCGATCAGGACCGCGATCGGCGAGGCGGAGCTGCGCGCCAGCATCAACCGGGTCTTCGTGAACCTGTCGTGGCGCAGCCAGTCGCTGCTGCACCGGCAGCTGCGGCTGCTGGACCAGATGGAGCGGCGCGCCTCCAGCCCCGAGGAGCTGGACGACCTGTTCCGCCTCGACCACCTCACCACCCGCATGCGGCGGCACGCCGAGGGCCTGGTCATCCTGTCCGGGTCGCCCACCGTGCGCGCCTGGGACCACCCCGTCGCCGCCGAGGACGTGGTGCGGGCCGCGATCGCCGAGGTCGAGGACTACACCCGCATCGAGGTGACCGGCGCGTCGTCGGCCGCGGTCAGCGGGGACGTCGTCGCCGACGTCATCCACCTGCTCGCCGAGCTGATCGAGAACGCCACCGCCTACTCCCCGCCGACCACCGAGGTCACCGTCAAGGTCGAGACCGTCGCCAACGGGCTCGCGGTGGAGGTCGTCGACCGCGGCATCGGCCTCGCCCCCGAGGAGCTGGACGCGCTCAACCAGCGGCTCGCCAGCGCCGTCGAGTTCGACCTCGTCGACACCGAGCGGCTCGGCCTGTTCGTCGTCGCGCGGCTCGCCGCCCGGCACGACATCCGGGTCTCGCTGCAGCCGTCGGCGTACGGGGGCACGACCGCGATCGTCCTCGTCCCGCACGCCCTGGTGGTGCTGGACGAGCAGTGGCAGCCGATCGGCGAGGGGACCGCCGCGGCGGCGCAGCCGGTCGGCGCGGGGGCGCCGCGGCTCGGCCGCCCGGTCCGCCGCGCGCTGCCCGGCCCGGCGGTCCCGCCGGCGCGCACGGCGCCCCCGGACGGGCCGCCCGCCCCGGTCGCCTTCAACACGCAGGTCTCCTTCGAGACGCCGCCGGAGTTCGCGCCGCCGCCCGCCGCCGGCGCGCCGGCCCCCTACGACGTGCGGGTCTCCTACGAGGCGCAGGTCTCGTACGACGCGCAGGACTCCTATGACGCGCAGGGCTCCCACGAGGGGCCCTCCGCCGATTCGCCGGTGTCCTTCGACCCACCCGGGCAGGCCGATGGCCGGTCCCGGCCGCGGGAGGAGGATCCGGAACCGGCGGCGGTCGAGGACAGCGAGGTCACCGGGCGGCTCCCGCGCCGCGTCCGGCAGCGCAACCTCGCTCCTCAGCTGCGCAAACGCCCGCCGAACGGGCGGCCGAAGGCGGCCGCCCCGGCGGATGAGGACTTCGAGGAGCCGAGTCCGGAGCTCAGCCGCGATCTGATGGCCTCGCTACAGTCGGGATGGCTGCGCGGCAGGATCGCCGACGACGAACCGGGCGATCTGGAACCACGCGATGAATGGGGGGAATCATGACTCGGCAGGGCCATGCCACCGGCGAGCTCGACTGGCTGCTGGAGGATCTGGTGCAACGGGTCGGCGAGGTCCGCCAGGCCGTGCTGCTGTCCCGCGACGGGCTGGTCATGGGCGCCTCGGGCGACGTCACCCGCAAGGACGCCGAGTTCCTCGCGGCGCTGTCGTCGGGCTTCCACAGCCTGGCCAACGGCGCCCGCGAGCACTTCCAGGCCAAGCAGGTGCGGCAGACCGTGGTGGAGCTGGACGACCGGCTGTTCTTCGTCATGCCGGCCGGGAACGGCAGCTGCCTGGCGGTGCTCAGCGACGCGGGCGGCAACGCCGGGCTCGTCGCCTACGAGACCACGATGCTGATCAAGCGGGTGCGGCGGGCGCTGTCGGCGTCGCCGCGCGCCGAGGCCGAGGACGCGTCGGTACGGCCGGGTGCGTCGGGCTGAGCGACCGTGGAGACGCCGAGAGAGCGCTGGATCGGCCGGGACGCCGGCCCGGTCGTCCGGCCGTACGCGGTGACCCGCGGGCGCACCCGCCCCCGCGGGCTCGTCGTCGACCTGGTGACGATCCTGGTCGCGACGGGCCGCACCCCGGGCGACCGGGTGTGGCTGTCCCGCGAGCAGCGGCGGCTGCTGGAGCTGTGCCGGCGGCCGTCGACGCCGGCCGACCTGGCCTCGGAGACCGACCTTCCGTTCCGGGTCGTGCAGATCCTGCTGGAGGACCTGCACCAGTACGGCCTGATCGAGGAGGTCCCGCAGGCGGCGGAACCGTCCGAACGCCCCGACCCCCGCATCCTGATGAGAGTGCTCGATGAACTTCGCCGCCTCTGACCCGTCCGCGACGCCGTACGCGACGGGCGACGACGTCCCCATGCACACGCTGAAGGTGCTGGTGGCCGGGGGCTTCGGCGTCGGCAAGACGACGCTGGTCGGCGCGGTGAGCGAGATCCGGCCGCTGCGCACCGAGGAGACCCTCACCGACGCCTCGATCGGGGTGGACGACCTCGGCGGCGTCGAGGGCAAGACCACCACGACCGTCGCGATGGACTTCGGCCGGCTCACCTTCTCCGGCGGCGTCCGGCTGTACCTGTTCGGGACGCCCGGCCAGGAGCGGTTCTGGTTCATGTGGGACCAGATCGCCTACGGCGCCGTCGGCGCGATCGTGCTGGTCGACACCCGCCGGCTGTCGTCGAGCTTCGCCTCCATCGACTTCTTCGAGCAGCGGGAGATCCCGTTCGTGGTCGCCGCGAACCAGTTCGACGGCGCCCGCCGCTACGGGGTCGAGGAGATCCGCGACGCCCTCGACGTCGACCCGGAGGTGCCCGTGCTGATGTGCGACGTGCGGAGCCGCGAGGTGGCCCGCGGCGTGCTGGTCGCCCTGGTGGAGCACGCGCTCCAGGCGGCGCAGCGCTGACCGCCGGCGCTAGCCGGAGACGGCCTCGGACGGCCGCATGCGGGCGACGATCAGCGACGCCAGCGCGGCGTAGGCGGCGGAGTCGTCCAGGCCGGTCTGCGCCTTGATCTCGCCGCGGTGGATGGACTCCATCACCTGGCCCGCGACGGCGCCGACGAACGCCGCGTCGGCGCCGGGCATCCGGCCGTCGGCCTCTCGGACGAGCCCCCGCACCCGGCGGACCGCGAACCCGGTGTTCTGCTTGTAGATCTCCCGCGCGGGCGCGAACGCGTCCAGGTCGGCGAAGAACGCGGGCGACGCCGGGGCCAGCTCCCGCGAGATCGCCCGCAGGTAGGCGCCGGCCCGCTCGCGCGGATCGGCGGCCGGGTCGAGCGCGGCCTCCACCCGCTCGGTCGCCCGCCGGAAGAACGCGCGCACGACGGCCGCGATGATCTGCTCCCGGCTGGCCGCGACCGCGTACAGCGTGCTCTTGGAGCAGCGCAGCAGCGCGGCGAGGTCGGCGACGCTCAGCTCGGCGAACCCGCGGTCGAGGAAGACGTCCATGAGCCGCCCGATCAGCGCCTCCCGCCGCCGCGCCGCCCGGGTGACCCGCTCGTCCATGCGGGAGACGGTACCAAAGGCCGGTACCGAAACGGGTTCGCTGGTACCGGCCTTGGTACTGTGGAGCGGCCGAAAGGAGTCGCCCATGCCCGCCACCCGGCACCTGCCGAACCCCGAGTCCGCGGACCTGATCGCGCTGACCCGCGAGATCGCGGCCAAGGAGCTGGCCCCGCACGCCGCCGAGGCCGAGCGCACCGGGACGTTCCCCCGCGAGGTGTTCGCGACGCTGGGCCGGGCCGGGCTCCTCACGCTCCCCTACCCGGAGGAGTTCGGCGGCGGCGCCCAGCCGTACGAGGTCTACCTCCAGGTCCTGGAGGAGATCGGCGCGGTGTGGGCGAGCGTCGGCGTCGGCGTCAGCGTCCACGCCCTGTCCTGCTTCCCCCTGTTCGCCTACGGCACCGACGAGCAGCGCGCGGAGTGGCTGCCCGGCATGCTGTCCGGGGAGCGGCTCGGCGCGTACTGCCTCTCCGAGGCGCACGCCGGCTCCGACCCCGCCGCGATGCGCGCGAAGGCCGTCCGGGACGGCGACTCCTACGTCCTCAACGGCGCCAAGGCGTGGACGACCCACGGCGGCAAGGCCGACTTCTACACGGTCATGGCCCGCACCGCCGACACCGGCTCCCGCGGCATCTCCTGCTTCCACGTCCCCGCCGGCACCCCCGGCCTGGAGTTCGACGAGCCCGAGGACAAGATGGGCCTGATGGGCTCCACCACGGCGACCGTCCGGCTGGTGGACGCCCGCGTCCCGGCCGCGAACCTGATCGGCCACGAGGGCCAGGGCCTGTCCATCGCCCTCGCCGGCCTCGACGCGGGCCGCCTCGGCATCGCCGCCGTCGCCACGGGCCTGTCCCAGGGCGCCCTCGACACCGCCGTCGGCTACGCCAAGGAGCGCGAGGCGTTCGGCAAGGCGATCATCGACCACCAGGGCCTGGCGTTCGTCCTCGCCGACATGGCCGCCGCCGTCGAGTCGGCCCGCGCCACCTACCTGTCCGCCGCCCGCCTCAAGGACGCCGGCCTGCCCTACGGCCGCGAGGCGTCCATCGCCAAGCTGGTCGCCACCGACAACGCGATGAAGGTGACGACCGACGCCGTCCAGGTCCTCGGCGGCGCCGGCTACACCCGCGACTTCCCGGTGGAGCGCTACATGCGCGAGGCCAAGGTCATGCAGATCTTCGAGGGCACCAACCAGATCCAGCGCCTGGTCATCTCCCGCCACCTCGCCCGCTAGAGGCGGACGTACTCGTACTCGAAGGGCTTGCCGTTGATGCCGTTGCGGGGCGGGGCGATCCAGGCGGCGATCTTGCCGCGCTCGTGGACGGGGCGCATCAGCGAGCGGACGTGGGTCTTGTCGACCTCCGTCGGCAGCCAGGCGTCCTTGCGCCGCTCCCACTCCCCGGCCGGGATCACCTCGCCGTCCGGGGCGGCCTCGATGCCGGCGAACGCGCCGACCTTCCGGTTGAACGCGACGCTCGGCAGGTAGAGGCGCTGCGGGAGGCCCGCGTCGGCCAGGATGCGGTTCCACCGGTTGACGCCGCTCTGGCAGTCGGCGATGTACTCGCGGCGCAGGTCGGTGTTCAGGCCGGTGAGGGCGGCGACCTCGGTCTGCCCGACGGCGCCGTCCACCAGGGCGTCCACCAGGGCGGCGTCGTCGGTGAGGCGGTGGTCGTCCTTGCGGCGGCCCTCCATCCAGCGGCCCTTGAGCCCGGCGGTGTAGTAGTTGGCGACGTTGCTGGACGTCTCGGAGCCGAACAGGTCGAGCGAGACCGAGTAGTGGAAGTTCAGGTACTTCTGGACGACGTCGAGCGAGATCGCGCCGTGCGCGGTGACGTCGTCGGTGTCGTGCTCCTTCATCAGCTGGACGGTCCGCTCCACGACGCGGTCGATGCCCGTGGTGCCGACCATCATGTGGTGGGCCTCTTCCTTGAGCATGAACTCGCAGGTCCGCGACAGCGGGTCGAAGCCCGACTCCTTCAGCGTGCCGAGCTGGAACTTGCCGTCCCGGTCGGTGAAGTAGGTGAACATGAAGAACGACAGCCAGTCGGGCGTCTCCTCGTTGAAGGCGCCGAGGATGCGCGGCGACTCCTCGCTGCCGGAGTTGCGGTGCAGCAGCTCCTCGGCCTCCTCGCGGCCCTCGCGTCCGAAGTGGGCGTGCAGGAGGTAGACCATCGCCCACAGGTGGCGGCCCTCCTCGACGTTCACCTGGAACAGGTTGCGCAGGTCGTACAGGCTCGGCGCGGTCGCCCCGAGGTTGCGCTGCTGCTCCACGGACGCGGGCTCGGTGTCGCCCTGGATGACGATGAGGCGCTGCAGGTCCGCGCGGTACTCGCCGGGGACCTTCTGCCAGGCGGGTTCGCCCTTGTGCGCGCCGAAGCCGATGCGCCGGTCGCCGTCCCGCTCGGCGAGGAAGATGCCCCAGCGGTAGTCCTCCATGGCGACGTGCCCGAAGTGCGCCCAGCCCTCGCGGCCGACGTTGACGGCGGTCCGCAGGTAGACGTCCTGGGTGGGCAGGGCCGGGCCCATCGACTCCCACCAGTTCAGGAAGTCGGGCTGCCACGACTCCAGGGCCCGCTGCAGCCGCCGGTCCTCGCGCAGGCCGACGTTGTTGGGGATCTTCTCGCCGTAGTCGGCCGCGCTCGCCGTGTTCGTCGCCATGGGTCAGACTCGCTTTCGGTCGAAGTCGGCGCGCCGGCCGGTGCCGTAGCGGCGCAGCGCGCCGTCGGGGCCGGAGGCGTTCGGACGGGTGAAGATCCAGTTCTGCCAGGCGGTGAGCCGCCCGAAGATCTTGGTCTCCAGGGTCTCCGGGCCGGCGAAGCGGTAGTTGGCCTCCAGCCCGGTCAGCGCGTCCGGGCTGAAGCCGGCCCGCTCCTCGATCGCGATGCGGACCTCCTCGTCCCAGTCGAGGTCGTCGGGCGCGAAGGTGGCCAGGCCGAGGCGCTCGGCGTCGGCGGCCTCCAGCGGCTTGCCCGCCGCGTCGCGGACGGCGGCGAGGGTCGCGCCGTCGCCGAGGAGCCGGGTCTCCAGCCGGGTGAGGCCGTTGGCCATCGGCAGCGGGCCGAGGTTCATCGCGGCCACGGTGACCGCGGCCGGGTCTGCGTCCGGGTCGACGTCCTCGAAGACGCCGTCGAGGTGGTAGGTGCGGTCGGCGGCGAGCGCGACCTCCAGCAGCGAGCCCGCGAAGCACGATCCCGGCTCGACCAGAGCGATGAGGCTGCGGCTGGTGACGTCGAGGCGCTTCAGGGTCCGCTTGAGGTAGAGGACGGTCTCGTTGGCGAGCCAGTCGCCGGCGTTGTCGAGCAGCAGCCGGTCGTGTGCCAGGACGTGCTCGGCGGCGCCGGTCGTGCGGAGCACCCAGGTGCCGAGTTCGAGTTCGTTGGTGCGCAGGTCGAGGATCAGGTCGTCCAGCTCGCGGGTCATCGCGAGCGTCCAGAAGTCCGCCCGGTGGAAGCCGCCGTCCGGGGGCGCCTCCGGGCCGGCGATGGTGATCTCGGCGGTGCCCGCGTCGCGGTCGAGCGCCGCCGACACGTGCCGGTAGGCGATCGAGGTCGCGGTGCGCTCCTTGGCGAGCGGCGCCAGCGCGACGCCCTCGGCATCGGCGGGGCGGGACGAGCGCGCCGCCAGCTCCCGCGCGCGCTCGGCGACCGTCGCGTCCCACGCCGTGCGCGGTACTGCCTCGTCCACCAGCCGCCACGCCACCGCCTTCTTGCCGCCGAGGCCCTCGGCCTTGGTGGAGAAGTAGTCGGCCCGGTCGCGGCGGACGTGCCGCTTGTCCGCCACCCGGGTCAGGCCGCCGGTGCCGGGCAGGACGCCGAGCAGCGGCAGCTCCGGCAGCGACACCGCCGAGGACCGGTCGTCCACCAGCATGATGTGCTCGCAGGCGAGGGCCAGCTCGTAGCCGCCGCCGGACGCGGTGCCGTTGAGCGCCGCGAGGTAGGTCTGGCCGGAGTGCTCGGTCGCGTCCTCGATCCCGTTGCGGGTCTCGTTGGTGAACTTGCAGAAGTTCACCTTCCAGGAGTGCGGCGACGCGGCCAGCATCCGGATGTTGGCGCCCGCGCAGAAGACCTTCTCCTTGCCGCTGGTGATGACCACCGTGCGGACGCCGGGGTGCTCGAACCGGAGCCGCTGCACGGCGTCGTACAGCTCGATGTCCACGCCGAGGTCGTAGGAGTTGAGCTTCAGCTCGTAGCCGGGGACCAGGCCGCCCCGCTCGTCCACCGCCATCGTGAGCGTGGCGACCGGCCCGTCGACGTCCAGGCGCCAGTGCCGGTAGCGGGCCGGGTCCGTCCGGAACTCGACGTGCATGCGCGCTCCTCCGCTCTGTCCGTCCCTCTATGTTCCACAGAACACGGTCAGCACGTCAAGAGTTTGTAGCATATGGACGGACGCGACAGGCCCGCCCTCACTCCGGGACGTGGTGCGGCCGAGGGGTCAGTCGGCGGCCAGCAGGGTGGCGGCCAGGTCGCGGACGGCGAAGCGGCGGAGCTTGCCGGTGGGGGTGGTCGGGAGCTTGTCCACGACCAGTACCTCGCGGGGGCGCTTGAACGAGGCGAGCCCGGCCCGGCAGAACTCGATCAGCTCCGCCGGCTCGGCGGCGGCGCCCCCCTTGAGGACGACCGCGGCGACCGGCTTGTCCAGGCCGTCGGCGTCCGGCAGCCCCACGACGGCGGCCATCGCCACCGCCGGGTGCTCCAGCAGCCGCGCCTCGACCTCGGCGGGCGACACCCAGATGCCGCCGGCCTTGAGCATGTCGCCGGTGCGGCCGAGGCAGGTGTAGTAGCCGTCCTCGTCCACCACGTAGGTGTCGCCGGTGCGCAGCCACTCGCCCTGGAACACCTTGCGGGTGGTGTCCGTGCGGCACCAGTAGCCCGTCGCGATCGACTCGCCCTTCACCAGCAGCGAGCCGGGCGTGCCCGGACGCACGTCGGCCCCGGTGTCGTCCACGACCCGCAACTCGTACCCGGGGACGGCGGTGCCCGTCGTGCCCGGCCGCACCCGCCCCGGGCGGTTCGACAGGAAGATGTGCAGGCACTCCGTCGAGCCGATCCCGTCGATGATCTCCACGCCGTACCGGGCGGTGAAGCGGCGGCACAGCTCGGCGGGCAGCGGCTCGCCCGCCGACACCGCCAGCCGCACGGACGCGAACGCATCCACCGGCACGTCCGCGTTCAGGATCGCCGCGTAGAAGGTCGGGACGGCGAAGAACAGCGTCGGACGGTACTCGGCCAGCCGCTCGGCGACGGACGCGGGCGTCGGCCGGTCTGGGTCCAGGACCGCGGTCGCGCCGACGGCGAGCGGGAAGAACAGCGAGTTGCCGATCCCGTAGGCGAAGAACAGCTTGGCGACCGAGTAGCAGCGGTCCTCGGGCGTGATGCCGAGGACCTGGCGGCCGTAGGTCTCCACGACGTGCCGGATGTTGGCATGCCGGTGCATCGCGCCCTTCGGCTTGCCGGTCGTCCCGGACGTGTAGAGCCACAGCGCGCTGGAGTCGTCAGAGGTCGTGTAGGAGCCGGACGGCTCGTCGCCGCGCTCGCGCCCGTCCCGGACCAGGTCGTCGAAGGGGGTCACCCGCACGCCGGGCGGCGCCTGGAGCGGACCGCCGCCCTCCACCGCCACGTGCCGGACGCCCGGCACCCGCGCCAGCGCAGCCTCCGCCGCCACCGCGAACCGGTCGCTGACCAGCAGCACCCTGGCCCGCGCGTCGTTGAGCAGCGCGGCCAGCTCGCCGCCCGTCAGCATCGTCGACACCGGGACGGGGACGGCGCCGAGCCGCATCGCGCCCAGGACCGCGGCGGCCATCAGCGGCCCGTCGGCCATGAACAGCACCACGCGCTCCTCGCCGCGCAGCCCCCGGCCCGCCAGCCCGGCGGCGATGTGCCCGGCGAGCTCCGCCAGCTCCGCGTAGCTGAGATCGCCGGCGGGCCCGGTGAGCGCCGTACGGCCGGCGGTGTCCGTACGGCCGGCCGCCCGGAGGAGGTAGTCGCAGGCGTTGAAGGTGTCGGACGCGGCCGGTGCGGTCGCCGTTTCAGCGGTCATCTGGGTCTCCAGTCGCCGGGAACCGTGGCACTTATGCTCTACATGGATGAAACGCCAGTCAATAGACTTGTGGAATGAAGCTCGGGCCGTGCGGATCGCGCGCGGACCGCGCGCGAGGCGCGCGATACTGGCGCGATACTGGACAGCGTTCCACGGACCGCCGCGCCCCTGAAGGGCTCGGAAGGAGAAGCACATGGCCCGATCCGGCGGGGACGCGGCGCCGCCCCGGCCCGAGTTCCGGCGGCGGCGCGAGCTGGGCGCGGCGAGCGCCCGGTCGCTGCTGCTGACGGTGCTCGGCGAGTTCGTCCTGCCCGGCGGCGAGCCGGTCTGGACGGCGTCGTTCCTGCGCGCGCTCGGGCTGCTCGGCGTGGAGGAGAAGGCCGTCCGGCAGGCGCTCGCGCGCAGCGCCGCCGAGGGCTGGCTCGCCGGGGAGCGCCGCGGCCGCCGCACCGCCTGGCGGCTCACCCCGGCCGGCGAGCGGCTGCTGACCGACGGCACCGAGCGGATCTACGGGTTCGGCGGCCCGGTCGGCCCGTGGGACGGGCGGTGGCTGCTGGTCCTCGCCACCGTCCCGGAGACCAGCCGCCGGCTCCGGCACCTGCTGCGCACCCGGCTCGCCTGGAGCGGGCTCGGCAACCTGTCCCCCGGCGTGTGGGTGAGCCCGCACCCCGAGCGCGGGCCCGAGGTGCGCGGCGTCCTCGCCGAGATCGGCGTCGCCGACACCTCCACGCTGTTCACCGGCTCTCTCGGCGACCTGGCGGAGGCGCGCCGCGTGGCCCGCCAAGCCTGGGACCTCGACGAGATCGAGCTCGCCTACGAGGACTTCCTCGACGCCGTCCGCGCGCTGCGCCCCGCCGACGAGCCGGGCACGTTCGCCGCGCACGCGAGGCTCGTCCAGGAGTGGCGGCGGTTCCCGTTCCTCGACCCGGCGCTCCCGGCGGAGCTGCTGCCGGACGACTGGAGCGGCTCGCAGGCGTTCGCGCTCTTCCACGAGCGCCACGACGCCTGGCGTCCCGCCGCCGACCGGCAGTGGAAGGCGATGTCCGGCGAGTGAGCCGGGCCCCGCGGGCCCGCCGGGCTAGGCGGGCGGGGCGGGCGGGGAGAGCCGCAGCAGGTTCACGGTGCCCTCGGCGACGACGCGGCCGCGCTCGTCGCTGATCGTCGACTGCCAGGTGACGTGGTCGCCGACCCGGTCGACCGGGCGGGCCCGCGCCGTCAGCCGCCCGCCGCGCACGGCGCGGATGAACCGCGTGTGGTTGCTGACCCCGACGACCTGCTGGTCGAGCCCGACGGTGAGGGCCGCGCCCATGCTGCACACCGTCTCGGTGATCGCGCAGTACACGCCGCCGTGCACGATCCCGTACGCCTGCATGAGCTTGTCGGTGACCTCCAGCTCGGCCACGACCTCCTGCTCGGAGGCCTCGGTCACCAGCAGCCCGAGCGTCTGGTCCAGGGGGCCGGCGTAACCGGTGAACTCGGCGGTCATCCCCTGACGCTATCGATGCGCCGAAATCCGCGTCAACGGACGGGACGGGGTGTGTAGGAGCCGTTTCGCCGGGAAGTCGGAGAAGGGTCGGCGGCACGGATGGGAGGCTGGGATGAGCGGCTTGGTGGGACGGAACCTGCTCGCCGGAGCCGAGCCGGAGGTCGCGGCGGACGCCGGCTACACCGCCCCCCCGCCCCGGATGGGCTTCTTCACCGACACGTCCGTGTGCATCGGCTGCAAGGCGTGCGAGGTGGCCTGCAAGGAGTGGAACTCCGTGCCCGAGGACGGCCTGGAGTTCACCGGCATGTCCTACGACAACACCCAGCAGCTCGGCGCCGACACCTGGCGGCACGTCGCGTTCATCGAGCAGAGCAAGCCGATCGGGCAGGCCGAGCCGGGCACCGACCACGGCGGCTCCCCGGGCGCCGCGTCGGACGGCGGCGGCACGGACATGCGCTGGCTGATGGCGTCCGACGTGTGCAAGCACTGCACGCACGCCGCGTGCCTGGACGTCTGCCCGACCGGTTCGCTGTTCCGCACGGAGTTCGGCACGGTCGTCGTCCAGGAGGACATCTGCAACGGCTGCGGCTACTGCGTGCCCGCCTGCCCGTACGGGGTCATCGACCAGCGCAAGGAGGACGGGCGGGTCTGGAAGTGCACGCTGTGCTACGACCGGATCGGCGGCGGGCTGGAGCCGGCCTGCGCGAAGGCGTGCCCGACCGACTCGATCCAGTACGGGCCGCTGGACGAGCTGCGCGAGCGGGCCGCGCTGCGGGTCGAGCAGCTGCACGGCATCGGCGTCGAGGACGCCCGGCTCTACGGCCACGACCCGGACGACGGCGTCGGCGGCGACGGCGCGTTCTTCCTGCTGCTGGACGAACCGGAGGTGTACGGGCTCCCACCGGACCCGGTCGTCACCACGCGGGACATGCCGTCCATGTGGCGGCACGCCGGGGTGGCCGCAGCCGCCATGCTCGGCGGCCTCGCCGCCGTCTTCGCCGCGCACGGCCGCGAGGGAGGGGCGCGATGAGCGAGTCGGAGGTGCGCAAGGACGGCGTGCACGGTGCGCGGCCGGACCGGGAGGCACTGGTCGGCAAGGGCCTGCCGGGCCGGGGCGGCGGCGGGCGCGGGCGGCGCGGCAGGCGCGGCGGGCGCGGCGAGAAGGCGATGGTGCCGGAGGCCGAGTTCACCTCCTACTACGGCAGGCCGGTGCTGAAGGCCCCGACCTGGAAGGCGTCCGACGTGGCCGCCTACCTGTTCCTCGGCGGGCTGGCGGGCGCCGGGTCGGTGCTGGCGGCGGGCGCGCAGCTCACCGGGCGCCCGGTCGCGGCGCGGGCGCTGAAGATCTCCTCGCTGGCCGCCATCACCGGGTCCACGGCGGCGCTGATCCACGACCTCGGACGGCCCGCGCGGTTCGCCAACATGCTGCGGGTCATGAAGCCGACCTCGCCGATGAGCATGGGCTCCTGGATCCTGGCCGGGTACGGGCCCGCCGCGGGAGCCGCCGCCGTCCTGGACGCGACCGGCCTGTTCCCCCGCCTCGGCGCGGCCGCCACCGGCGCGGCCGCCGCGCTCGGCCCGGCCGTCACCACCTACACCGCCGTGCTGATCTGCGACACGGCGGTGCCGGCCTGGCACGAGGGGCGGCGGGAGATGCCGTTCGTGTTCACCGGGTCGGCCATGTCGGCCGCGGCGGGCATGGCGCTGGCGGCGGCGCCCGTCCGCGAGACGGGACCGATGCGCACGGCCGCGCTGCTCGGCGGCGTCCTGGAGCTGGCCGCGGCGAAGACGCTGGAGCACCGCGCCGGACTGGCCGCCGAGCCGTACAAGCAGGGCAAGGCCGGCCGGTTCATGCGCGCGGGCGAGATCCTCTCGGGCGCGGGCACCGCCGGCGCCGTCCTGCTCGGCGGGCGCAGCCGCGCGGCGGCGGCCCTCTGCGGGACGGCGCTGCTGGCGGGTTCGACCTGCACGCGCTTCGGCATCTTCCACGCCGGCATGCAGTCGGCACGGGACCCCAAGTACACCGTGGTCCCCCAGCGGGAACGCGTGAACGCGCGCGAGGCGGAGGCCCGCACCTGACACCGGCGCGGTGGCGATCCAGTCGGACGCCAGGACGGTGTCGTCACCGCCCACCGTGAACGACACCTGGAGATAGCCGCCCCCGCAGGGCGCGGCCGGCCTCCTCGGGTGCGGAGGCCCGGCCGCGCTCTCGGCCGGCTCACTCCGCGGCGGCCTCCCCGGCCGGTTCCTTGGCCGGGCGCCAGAAGACCGCCAGCAGCAGCGCGGCGCCGATGCCGCCGGCGAGCGCGGTGACCGCCAGGCCCGTCCAGCCGGACAGGTCGCCGTCGACGCCGAGCGCGCGGTCCAGGGACACCGCGCCGCCGCCGAGCGCGCCGGCCGCGCACGCCACCATGATGATCATCAGGACGTACTCGTAGCCCTGCCCGGGGCGGAAGATGAAGAAGCCGTTGCGCAGGTGCGCGGTGATGAACGCGACCGCCATCGTGCCGACCGCCCCGGCGGCGGCCAGCGGCGTGAGCAGGCCGAGGATCAGCAGGATCCCGGCGCCCAGTTCGGTGCCGGTCGCCATCAGCGCGTGCAGGCGGCCCGGCCGCAGCCCCATGGACTCGAACCAGCCCGCCGTGCCCTCGATCTTCCCGCCGCCGAACGCGTGGTTCCAGCCGTGCGCGAGCAGTGTGCCGCCCACGGAGACCCGCAGCACCAGCGCCGCGATGTCGCCGCCAACCGCCTCAACAGCCATTTATGGCCCTTCCCATCCGCCGTTCCCGCACCGTACAGACGATCTGCGCTTTGTATGTGCCGTTGCCAACCCCGATGACGGCTTTCCTCATCGCCGTCCGTATCTCGCCCCGGGCCGCCCGGTTCACCATGTCGGCACCCATCAGTACAGGCCCCGAACTCCTGAAGGGAAGCCCCATGAGACTCGGAAACGCCGGGAGACCCGGCTCCGGCGGCCGGCCGCGGCGCGGGCTCGCGGCCGCCGCCGGCGCCGCCGCGGTCGTGCTCTCGCTCGTGCAGGCGCCCGCCGCGCACGCCCTCCCGCCGCGGGACGTCCCGGCGGTCGGCGTGGACACCGGCCGGTTCAAGCTGCCCATCGGCTGCACGATCTCCCTCGCCGGGCTGCCGGTGTTCTACCTGCCGACGGACGTGGACGTGCAGGGCGTGGCGCCCGTGCAGCTCGGGCCGGGCCAGGAGTTCTGGCTCACGCAGGGGTCGGGCAGCATCACGTTCCCGTCCTGGCTGACCTCGCTCGCGCCCATCCTCGGGATCGACAAGGCGGACGCGCGGGTCACCGACCTCACCATCGGCGCGAGCGACTCCACCCCGTCCGCGATCAACATCGCGGAGGGCGAGCCGTTCGAGATCAAGGACATCGCGATCGAGGCGGGCAGACCGCTGACGGTGGGGCTGCCCCTCACCGGGACGTTCGACGTCGGCCCGTACAAGGCGCCGGACGCCGGCAAGGTCACGCTGGCCTTCGACCACGCGGTCGCCGAGGTGGACCTGAAGTCGCAGGCCGGGTTCACCCTGCCGATCAAGGCCGACTGCAAGCCGTCCGCCGGCAACGCGCTGCTGACGATCGGCGTCGGGGGCGCGCCGGGGCAGCCGCCCGCGAAGATCACCGGGGCGCCGCTGAACTTCCCCGAACCCGCCTCGAACGAGCTGGTCGGCATCATCAACGCCCCGTACGCGTGCACGCTCGGCGGTGAGCCGGTCAACGTCGGCATCGCCGTCGGCGCGCACATCCCGCTGGTGGCGAAGAAGGGCGGCTCGTTCTCCTTCACCGAGGCGAGCGGCGCGCTGGTCATCCCGGCGGAGACCGTGAACCGGCTCATCGGCAAGGGCCACCGCTCGGCGTCCGGCACGGTCAGGACGCTCAACCTGGAGGTGGACGGCGGCACTCCGGCGACGCAGAACGTCATCCCGGCGGGCGGCGTCGCCATCCCGCCGACGCCGCTCGTCCGGGACCGGCAGATCACCGTGCCGCTGCCGAGCGACGGCACGCTGACCGCCGGGCCGTTCACCCCCGCCCCCGGCGCGACGAGCGTCGCGGTGCGGCTCGGGTCCGCCGCGGCCGACTTCACCTTCGACGGCGGCACCGGCACCGTCCCCGCGACGTGCGGCGCCCCGTCCCCCGAGGTCTACCTGGTCGACAACCCGGTGACCTGACGGGCCCGCCGGGCCGGACGGCGATGGCGCCCCGCCGTCCGGCCCGGCCGCCGCTCCTCCGCGTCCCTCACCGAACCGCATAGATCGCCCGGCGTGGGGCAGGTCACAAGGGTCAGACTCCAGATCGCGTCACGTTCGGAGGCGTCCGGCACGTCTATCTGTGCGACGGCTGTCCGTGCGACGGCACCGGTGCGGAGGTCGAGGAGGCGGCATGGAAGGCGTGGCGAGGAAGTACGACCTGACGATGCTGTACGCCGTGGACGACGCGTTCCGCCGCGACGCGGCCCGCCTGGAGGCCGCGTCCGGACCGGCCGGCCCGGCCGTGACGAACAGCTGGTCGCTGTTCGCCCGCCACTGGCGGCTCCAGGACAACGCGGAAAAGCGCGCCCTGTGGACGGTCATGTACGCCAAGGACGCCGGTGTCCGCTCCCCCGGCCGGCTCGGGCGCGTCTCCGCCGTCCTCGACGACCTGGCGCTGCGGACGCTGCGGGTCGTCCCGCTGATCGACGGGGTGGACGCCGCGCTGGAGCACCACGACCACCGCACGTTCGCCCAGTGCGCGGGCGACCTCCGCACGCGCCTCGGCGCCCTGCTGGACTTCAAGGAGTCCGACGTCCTGCCGCTGATCCAGGAGACGCTCACGCCCTACGAGTGGGGCACCTACGACGTCGAGCTCCGCCGCGAGCTGGGCGTCCGCGGCCTCGGGGTGTTCCTGCCCTGGCTGCTGGACGACGCTCCCGACGCCACCCGCCGCGCGGTGCTGCGCCTGCTGCCGCCGCCGATCCGGCTCGCCTACAGGACCACCTGGCGGCCGCGCTACCAGCGGCGCACCCACCTGGCCGTTCCCGCCTGCTGACGGCCCGGGCGACGGGGGCACCGGCACGGTCGGCGGCACGGGCCGCGCTGTGACGCGGCGCACATCCAGGCATGTCACATTCCCCATCGAATCTCCGTCTTATTCGCAGATGCGGAACATCCGCGGACGTGCGACGGAGGGATGCTCACGATGGCGGGGACGACGACGCCCCAGTCCCGGGGCAGGGCAGTGGACCGCTCGGCCCGGGCCCTGGACGATCGGCTCGGCACCACCGGCTTCGCGCGCAGGGCGCTGCGCAAGGCGTTTCCGGACCACTGGAGCTTCCTGCTCGGCGAGATCGCGATGTACTCGTTCGTGATCATCCTGCTCACGGGCGTGTACCTGACGCTGTTCTACAAGCCGAGCATGCAGGAGGTCGTCTACAACGGCTCCTACACGAAGCTGCGCGGCGTGGAGATGAGCGAGGCGTACGCCTCGACGCTCAACATCAGCTTCGACGTGCGGGGCGGGCTGCTCGTGCGGCAGCTGCACCACTGGGCGACGCTGCTGTTCATGGCCGCGATCCTCGTGCACATGCTGCGGAACTTCTTCACGGGGGCGTTCCGCAAGCCGCGCGAGCTGAACTGGCTGATCGGCGTCGTCATGCTCGTGCTCGTCATGTTCAACGGGCTGTTCGGCTACACGCTGCCGGACGACCTGCTGTCGGGCACCGGCCTGCGCATCGTCGAGGGCGTCACCGCCTCCATCCCGCTCGTCGGGTCGTACGCGGTGATGTTCCTGTTCGGCGGGGAGTTCCCCGGAACCGACATCATCCCCCGCCTGTACGTCATCCACGTGCTGCTGATCCCGGGCCTGCTCGCCGCGCTCATCCCGCTGCACGCCGTCGTGCTGACCTGGCGGCAGACGCACACCCAGTTCCCCGGCAAGGGCAGCTCGAACAGCACCGTCCGCGGCTACCCGTTCTTCCCGGTGTTCATCGCCAAGACCAGCGCGTTCTTCCTGTGGCTGCTGGGCGTGACGACGCTGCTGGCGGCGTTCGTCCAGATCAACCCGATCTGGCTGTTCGGGCCGTACGATCCGGGCGCGATCAGCTCCGGCTCGCAGCCCGACTGGTACATGGGCTGGCTGGAGGGCGCGCTGCGCATCATGCCGGCGTGGGAGATCACCGCCTGGGGCCACACGGTGGCGCTCAACGTGCTCGTCCCCGCGCTCGTGGTGCCGGGGGTGCTGTTCACGGGCCTCGCCGTCTACCCGTTCCTGGAACGCTGGGTGACCGGCGACGACCGGATCCACCACCTGCTGGACCGGCCGCGCGACGTCCCGCCGCGGACCGGCATCGGCGTCGCCGGGGTCGTCTTCTACGGTGCGCTGTGGCTCGCGGGCGGCAACGACATCCTCGCCGACCGGTTCCACGTCTCGCTGTTCTGGACGACCTGGTTCTTCCGCGGCCTGATCGTCCTCGGCCCGGTGATCGGCTACATCGTCGCCTACCGGATCTGCGTCGGCCTGCAGCGCCGCGACCTCGGCCTGGCCCGGCACGGGCTGGAGACCGGCATCATCCGGCGGTCGCCGGACGGCGGGTACAGCGAGGTGGAGCGGCCGCTGCCGGACGAGGCGATCGCCGCGATCACCGACCCGCGCCCGGCGGTCGCCGTCGACCTGGACGTCCCGCCGCCGGTGGACGGGATCGACAGCCCGCGCGGCCGCACCGCGCGGGGCCGGCTGCGCGCCGCGCTCAACCGCCGGTTCAGGGCCGACCTGGCCGTCGTCCCCGAACGCAGCCCCGAGCCGGCCTCCGGCAACGGCGACGGTCACGGCGGCGGCAGCGGCGACGGCGACCGGCGGGCCGTTGACGAGGCCGCCTCGCGGCACTGACGGCGGGACGGCGGGGCCGCGCTCACAGACGGAACAGGTGCGCGATCACGGGCGCGGCGGCGGCCACCGGGTCGTCGCCGAGCTCGGGCGGGAGCGCGCCGCTCAGCCACAGGTGCGCGAAGCCGTGCACGATGGACCAGGCCGCGATGCCCCGCGTCCGGTCGTCCCCGTCCCGGCCTCCGTCCCCGTCCCCGTCGCCGGGCGCGGCGTCCGGCCCGCCGGCCCGGACGCTCGCGGCGAGCACCCGGCCCGCCCGGTCGCGGGCGGCGGCCACCGCCGGGTCGCCGGCGCGGTAGAGGCCGGGGCTGAACATCACCTCGAAGTGCGCCCGGTGCTCGACGGCGAAGCGGACGTAGGCCAGCCCGACCGCGTGCAGGTCGTCGCCGGCCGCTTCGAGGGCGTCCGCGAACAGCCCGTACCCCTCGGCGGCGACGGCGGTCAGCAGGCCCGTCTTGTCGCCGAAGTGGTGCGCGGGCGCGGCGTGCGACACCCCCGCGCGGCGGGCCAGCTCGCGCAGGCTCCACCCGGCCGGGCCCGACTCGGCGATCGCCGCGACGGCGGCGGCCATGACCGTCCGCCGCAGATCCCCGTGGTGGTACCCGTCGCCGCTCACGCCGGAGATCCTAGAGCCCGTGCCGCTTGTCCCCCGCGTCAGTCCTCCTCCTTGGCGAACTCGCGGAGGCCTGGCAGGTCGACCACGGTGATCCGGCGCCAGCCGGTGCGGATCAGCCCCTGGCGGCGCAGGCCGTTGAGGGCGCGCGCGACGGTCTCCCGGGACGCGTCCATCCAGCTGCCGAGCTCCTCCTGCGACAGCGGCGGGCCGATCTCGATCGACCCGTCCGGCGCGGGCGGGGCGTGGTGGGCCGACAGCTCCGCGAGATGCGTCAGCAGCGCGGCGAGGCGCTGCGGGCCGCGGCTCGCGACGTGCGCGGTGAGCCGCCGGTCGGAGTCGTCCATCCGCTGCACGAAGGTGCCGGTGACCAGCATCCACACGTCCGGGTGCTCGTCGAGGAACCCGGTGAAGCGGGCGGCGGGCACCACCAGCGCGCGGATCGGCGACAGCGCGGTGACGGTCGCGGCGCGCGGCCGGCCGCCGAGCACCGCGCTCTCGGCGATGAGGTCGCCGGGGCCGCGCACGGCCAGCACCACGTCGTGGCCGTCGGCGGTGGACGAGGTGACCTTCGCCCAGCCGCGCTCGATGACGATCACATGGTCGGACTCGTCGCCCTGGTAGACCAGCGGCGCCTTGACCGGGTACTGCCGGGGGCGCGCGGCCTCGCGCAGGGCCGACCGTTGCGCGGGGTTGAGCGCGGCCCAGAAACCCGGTCGAGGGGAGGACGCCCCGTACCCTGACAACAGCCCGTCTCCTTGCCTGCCGCGCACTCGCTCACCGGCGTGCCCGTCCGCCGCGATGCTTGCCCCGGTCACTGCCCACGGTCACTGGCACTGTAAACCGGGCGGCACCGCCTTGGGCACCGCGAGAACCCGGAAGCGCGGTTCGGTCAGGCGCCGGGCGGCGGCTCGGACTCGATCGTCAGGGCCTCGTGGTCGAAGCTCAGGTAGCCCGCGATCTTGGCGGCGTCCTCCAGCGGCTCCTCGTACGACCAGGCCGCGTCCCCGGCGCCCTCCAGGGACCAGTACGTCGCCTCGCCCTTGTACGGGCAGACGGTCCGCTTCCGGCTGCGGGTCAGCAGCTCGCGGCGGACGTCCTCGGCCGGGATGTAGTACCGGTTCGGCAGCCCGGTCTCCGACAGCACGATCGGGTGCTCGGTCTCCGCGACGACCTCCCCGTCCCGCAGCACCCGCACGTGGCGGCGCGCGCGCCGCGCGTCGACCCGGTGGAAGGGGTCGCGCAGGTGGCCGTGGACCTCCTCGTCCTCGTCGTACCAGGCGTCCATCGGCTCCCAGTAGAAGGCCATCAGGCCGCGCAGCCACGGCGTCTCGCCGTTCGGCTCCGGATACGCCCACACCGCGTTCTCGGCCTCGCGCCCGCCGGCGCGGATCGTCCAGTACGCGGCGTCGCCCTTGAACGGGCAGTGCGTCGTGTGGTCGGTCCTCACCAGCAGGTCGGTCCGCACGTCCTCCTCGGGGACGTACAGGACGGGCAGCAGGCCGGTCTCGTGCAGGAACCCGCCGCGCTCGGTGTCGAGGACGACCTCCCCCGCGAACCAGGCGTGGACGCGGCGCGGGAACCGGTGCATGAACAGCCGGTGCTTCGGCCCGTCGATGGTGAAGTTGACCTCGTCGCCGGGCGAACCCGCGAGCGGTCCCGGCCGCATCGTCAAGGACATGGACGACTCCTCTTACTCACGTCGCGCCGGCTCACCCGGCGCCGGCTCACACCCCGCTGGGCATCGTCTCCAGTTCACCACGGCGCGCCGCCTCCGCGTGCAGCGGCTCGAGGGCGGAGGTGATCCGGAACCAGCAGAGCGCGTCGTAGCGGTCGGCGAGCCGGGTCGGGACGTACTGGCGCGGGTCGCGGTCCGGGTCGTACACGACGCCGATCGCGCGGTGCCCGAGCGTCCGGGTGAGGAAGGGCGGCTTGTCCGGCTCGGGCGGCACGATGAACATCCCGCGGTGCAGCTCCGACCCGGCCAGGGCGTCCTCCAGCGACCCGTGCGCCGGCGGCGGGACGCGCATGACCTCCATCGGGCCGCCCCAGCGCGGCGCGGCGACCACGTCCCCGGGCCCGCCCGCGAAGCCGATCACGACGACGTCGTCCCGGCCGTGCCGCTCCCGGGCCAGCTGGCCGAGGTTGACCATCCCCGCGCCCGCCATGTCCGTCGCCCGCGCGTCGCCGACATGGGTGTTGTGCGCCCACACGACGGCCTTGCCCCCGCCGCGCCGCGCCCCGTGGAACTCCAGGAGCCGGTCGAGGGTGTCGGCCATGTGGACGTCCCGGACGTTCCACGACTCCGGCCCGCCGCCGATCATGGCGCGGTAGTACCGCTCGGCGCCCGCCGCCACCTCGGCGTTCTGCCGCGCGTCGAACCGCTCCGCCGGGTCGCCGTCCCCCGCCGCCCCGGCGGGCGTGCGCAGCCGGGTGAGCAGTGCGAGGACCTCGTCGGCGCACCCGTCCGGGACGAGCGCGGTGTTCCAGCCGTAGGCCTGCGGGTCCTCGCCGTGCGGTTCGAAGCAGCGGTAGGCCTCCAGCGCCGTGCCGAGGTACTCCGGGCGGTGCTCGGCCAGGTGGTCGACGACGGCGCGCAGCGACTCCCACAGGCTGTAGACGTCCAGGCCGTAGAATCCGGCGCGGTCGTCCGGCGGCAGGTCCGCGTTGTGGCCACGCAGCCAGCGGCAGAACTTGGCGGTCTCCTCGTTGGCCCACATCCACGTCGGCCAGCGCTCGTAGGCGTCCAGGACGTCGCGCGGGTCGGCGGGCGCGCCCGGCGCCAGCGTCACGCTGCGGCCGACCCGGCGGCAGTCCGGGTAGTCGCCCTCGACCGCGACGAACGAGAACCCGCGCTCGGAGATCAGCCGCCGGGTCAGCGCGGCCCGCCACGCGTAGTACTCGTGGGTGCCGTGGCTGGCCTCGCCGATCAGCACGCAGCGCGCGTCCCCGATCCGGTCCATGAGCGGATCGAGGTCCTCCTCGTACTCCAGCGGAAGCGCCGCCCCTTGGACGTCCCCGGCGTCGGCCGCGTCGTGGTTCATCGCGGGGCTCACCGCGATCCCCTCCGCTCCCCCTTCGGCCCGGCGCCGCGCTCGGTGGCGCGGCGGGGCCGGTGGTGCTCGTCCAGCTGGAGCAGCCGGTTGGCGCGCTCGCCGGCCTCCTGGTCGCTGGCGATGCCCTGGTCCTCCAGCTCCTTGCGGAGCCTGCGCCGCTCGGCGTCGTACTTGTGGCTTCCCGGTCGTGGCATGGCGCCGTCCCCCCGTCCCCCGTTTCTCGTCGTCCTCCCCGCGTTCCCCCGATCCCGGAATCAATGCAGACAAACGGGGCATTTTGGGCAACATTGCGGGGCGCCGCGGCGCTAGTCGTCGCGCTGCAGGCCGGTGGCGCGCGCCCGGTAGGCGCTCGGGGTCTCGCCGTAGGCGGCGCGGAACGCGCGGCTGAACGCGGCCGCGTCGGGCAGGCCCCAGCGGTTCGCGATCGCGCCGATCCGCTGCGTGCCGAGGAACGGGTCGCCCAGCTCGCGGCGGCAGTTCTCCAGCCGCCGGGCGCGGACGTAGCGGGCGACGGTCGTCCCGGCCGGCCGGAACACCCGGTACAGCTGCCGGACCGAGACGTGGTGCGCGGCGGCGATCGCGGCCGGGCACAGCGCCGGGTCGTGCAGCCGCGCCTCGATCCACTCCTGGATCGCGCGCAGCATCTCCGCGCTCTGCGGGGACGCGGCGGGCGGCGCCCCCAGCCACTCGCCGGCCGCGCCGGCGACCAGCTCGACGATCGCGCCGCCGAGGTGGTGGGCGTAGGGCTCGTCCCCGGCGCCGGCGCCGATGCCGGCGGCCTCGGCGCCGTCCTCGGCGAGGGCGCCGAGGAAGGACGAGGCGAGCCGCCCGGTCCGGCCGGCGCCGCCGAGCAGCCTGCCGCCGAACGCGGCCAGCCGCTCCGGCGGGAGCGGCACGGCGCTGTGCGGGATCACGACGGTGAAGATGCGGTGGGCGCCGAACACGATCTCCACCGGCCGGGTCAGGTCGTAGAACACCACGTCCCCGACCCCGACCTCGGCGCAGCGGCCGTTCTGCCGCAGCACGCACGAACCGCGCAGGACGAGGCCGAGCTTGTAGCACTCGCGGGTGTCGCGGGCGATCTGCCGGGCGCCGCGGCGCACCGCGTGCGCGGGCGCGTCCACGTCGCCGGCCTCGACCGGGCCGAGCGCGCGGGCGGACAGCCGGGCGGCGAACCCGCCGGGCCGCGCGGGCCGGACGTGGAACGGCCCGAAGGCCGAGCTGACCAGGTGCCGCCAGTAGTCGGCCTGGTCGCGGGCAGGGAGGTCCGAGGTGTCAACGAGCGTGGGCATGACGCTCCTCCGGTCGGCGGGCGGGGTCTCGGACGCCACCCGCCAGGCTTCTACGCCCCGTCAGGAAGGTCAATGAGCGAGTCAGCACGACGCTCGCGGCGGGCTTTGGCACTCGCCGCCAACGGCCGGGCACGCACCGACAAGACCGGCCGCCCCTGACCGGCTTATACATATCGCGGACGCACCGCACCCACCGCGTCCGCACTCCCAGGGAGCCCCCGCCAGCCGGACGATCCCGGACCGACCCCCGAGAGGAACCCCCCATGCCAGAGGACGAGCAGGACCGCAGCACCACCCCTGAGGCCGCCGCCCCGGCCGGCCACGAGACCGGCCCCGCGGACACCCCGCAGGACGGCATCAGCCGCAAGAACTTCATCGTCGCCGCGGGCCTCGGCGCCATGGCGCTGCCGGCCGCCGTCTCCGTCGCGGCGGCGGCGCCCGCGCAGGCCAGGACCGGACCGCCGCGGCTCACCCCGACGCCGAAGTGCGACGACGGCGACGACGACCCGACCCCGCCGCAGATGGAGGGCCCCTACTTCAAGCCCGGCTCGCCGGAGCGCTCGTCGATCGTGACGCCCGGGATGCCCGGCACGCCGCTCACCGTGACCGGGATCGTCTACTCCCTGTCGTGCCGCCCGGTGGGCCGCGCGCTGCTCGACTTCTGGCAGGCCGACTACTACGGGAATTACGACAACTACGGCTATACGCTACGCGGACATCAATACACGGACACAATGGGACGATTCACCCTGACAACGATCGTGCCCGGCCTCTACCCCGGCCGCACCCGGCACATCCACGTCAAGGTCCAGGCCCCGTACCAGCGGATCCTGACGACGCAGCTCTACTTCCCGAACGAGCCCCGGAACTCCTCCGACATGCTGTTCGACCCCGAGCTGCTGATGAACGTCCAGACCGGCCCCACCGGGCGCACCGCGACGTTCGACTTCGTGCTGCAGGTGCCGTAGCCGGCCCGCGGATCACGTCCCCGCCGGGGCACCGGCGCGCCCCGGCGGGGACGCCCGCCCGCTCGCACCCGTTCACGCCCGCTCGTTTGCCGCATTGCGCCCAGAACCTCCCGGAATGCGACCGAGCCGTAACGTGAATCGGCCACGAAACGCCAAAGGAATGGATAGTCTCCCAGGCGATCACTCTTGGTCTGGTAAAAAACTCTGGGAGCATACGCCGCATGAGCGCTGCCAACCGGGCACAGGTCATCACACGGTGGGGGGCCATCGCCTTCATGGCGGCCGCGGTCCTGACCGCCACCGCCGGTGGCTTCGCCCAGTCCTATGCCGGTCTCTACCACTGGGCTCTGGAACACGGCCTGCGGGGCTGGAAGGCCGAATCGTTCCCCCTGCTGGTCGACCTCTTCATCATCGTCGGAGAGCTCGGGCTCTTCCTGCTGGCCATCGACGCCTTCGTGATAAAGCGCCGCGCCATCATGAGCTGGCTCGACTTCTGCCTGCCGCTCACCATCGCCCTCGCCGGCTGGACGGCCAGCCTCATCTTCAACGTGGGCCACGTCGGCCACAAGACCTTCTCCTACCAGGCGACGGCCGCCGTCCCGCCGATCGTGTCGATGCTCGGCCTGTTCGTCCTGCTGCGGACCCTGCACCGGTACGTGTCGCAGAAGATCGAGGAGGACGAGCCCCCGAAGGCTCCGGAGCCGCAGCCGCGCGCCATCGCCGGCCCCGTCACGCTGAACCAGATCACGCTGATGCCGCTGCGGACCACCGGCCCGTTCGCGCAGATCCAGGTGCCCGGCCACTCCGGCAAGGCCCTGGAGTCCGGCACGTCCGCCGCGCCCGCGGCCGAGGCCGCCCCGGCCAAGGCGGACGCCCCGGCCCCCAAGGCGGCGCCGAGCGAGCCCGCCCCCGCCGCCGCCCCGGCGCCCGCGCCGGTCGCGGAGACGCCGGCCCCCGCCCCGGAGCCCGAGCCGGCGCTGGCCGTCGTCAGCGCCGCCGCCTCCGCCGGGAGCCTGAACGGGCGCAGCTCCTACGGCACGGCGACCGAGGCGGCCGCGCCGCACGCGCCCTCCCCGGAGAACCTGCGCTCGGTCGTCATCGACATCCTCGAACGGCGGCACGGCGACGTCGCCGCGACGCTCGCCGAGGTCAGGGCCGAGGGCTACGTCTGCGACGAGGCCGAGATCCAGCGGATCAGCGACAACCACTGGTTCCCGTACGCGGTGTACCGGCTGCTGGCCAAGCACCACGGCGACGGAGAGCTCGTCGCCGAGGAGCTGACCTCGCAGGGGATCGTCTACGACCAGGCCACACTGGACGCGCTCGTCCAGTCCTGGCGGGTCTGACACGACTCCCCGGGGGGATCTCACCCCCCCATCGCCGTTCCGGACCGGCCGTCCCCCTGATTGCGGGCGGCCGGTCCCGGCGTATCGGCGTGATCACGCTCCGTCCGTGCGACGCTGGGGAGACCTGCGACGCCGGGAGAGCCGATGAAGCCGATGTGGACGCAGCTCGCCGCCGTGGCCCTCGCCGCCGCGCTCGGCGGGGCCGTCACCGGATACCTGGTCGCCCCCTCGCCGGGCGGCGCCGCCGCCCGTCCGGCCGCCGCCCAGGCCCCGCCCCCGAAGGGCGGCACGCTGCACCTGGCGCTGAACATGCCGGCCCGCGACCGCGCCGAGGCGGCGGCCCTCGGCTACACCCTGTTCGACGTCGACCCGGACGAGGGCGACATCGCCTCGCTCCCCGCCGGCGGCCGGGCCCTGCTGTGGGTGGGCAACACCACCTGCGGGGGCTTCCAGCAGGAGAGCGCCTCCGCGTTCACCGAGACGGTGAAGCGGTTCGCCGGGAACGAGCGCGTCTACGGGTGGTACCTGTCCGACGAGCCGAACCCGGACGAATGCCCCGACATCGCCGCCAAGATCCGGCAGCGGGCCGACATCGTCCACCGGTACGCGCCCGGCCAGCGGGCGTTCGCGTCGCT
Source organism: Actinomadura sp. NAK00032 (assembly GCF_013364275.1). Classification (NCBI taxonomy): domain Bacteria; kingdom Bacillati; phylum Actinomycetota; class Actinomycetes; order Streptosporangiales; family Thermomonosporaceae; genus Actinomadura; species Actinomadura sp. NAK00032. Next base: position 5,676,891 of record NZ_CP054932.1, read on the forward strand.
GACCGACTGGCCGATGCGCCCGCTCAAGCCGTCCGAGACCCATCTCGACCTCATCGGCCTCGACCCCTACCCGTGCCGGGCGGACGCCCCGCGCTGCGACCTCGGCGCGATCGACGCCATGGTCGCGCAGGCCGCCCGCGCCGGGTTCCCGCGCCGCATGGTCGTGCCGGTGTTCCAGACGTTCGGGCAGTCCTGCAACGACGGGGAGCGGAACTGGCGGCTGCCGAGCGAGCGGCAGCTCCGGTCCATCCTCGGCCGGTGGGAGCGGCTCGTCCCGCGGCCCGCGTTCGACATCAGCTACTCGTGGGGCCGCCAGGACGCCTGGGCGTGTCCGGCGCTGTCCGACGCCGACGGCCGCGGCGGGCTCCCCGACCTGCGGTCGGTCATGAAGGCCCACAACACGCGCCGCACCGGCCCCGGCCTGCCCACGCACCGTCCGGGGCGGACGCCGACGCCGGCGCCGGCGGTCTCCGAGTCACCGCCGGCGCCGTGCCGCACCACCCCGGCGCAGCGTTAGAGGTCCACGCTAGACGTCGCGCTGCTGCTCCTGGGACGGGTCGGTGCGCAGGCGGGCGTGCAGGCCGCCGTCCACACGCAGGACGTGCCCGTTGAGCTGCGCCGCCGCCGGGGACGCCAGGTACAGCGCCGCGTCCGCGACCTCCTCCGGCGCGGTGGTGCGGCCCGCCGGGATGTCGGTGGCGGGCCGGACCTCCCCGACGACGCTGGCCGGGGCGATGCAGTTCGCGCGGATGCCGAGCCCGCCGAGCTCCACGGCGATCGCCCGGCTCAGCGCCTCGATGCCCGCCTTCGTCACGTCGTAGGCGCTCTGGTCGTCGTGGGCGCGGGACCCGCCCGGCGACGACATGCTGACGATCGCGCCGCCGCGCCCCGCGTCCCGCCAGTGCCGGACGGCCCGCACCGACAGCAGGTACGCCGAGCGCAGGTTCGCGGCGACGACCGCGTCCCACACGTCCGCCTCGATGTCGATGAACGGGGTGCGCAGCTCGGTCATCGCGGCATTGTTGACGAGGACGTCCAGCCCGCCGTCCCGGGCGAGCCGCGCGAAGACGGCGTCGGCGACGTCCTCGCGGGCGAGGTCGCCGGGCAGCGTCGCCACCCGCGCGACGGCGTCGAAGACCTTGAGGCCGTCGGCGTCCACGTCGACGGCGAGCACCTCGGCGCCCGCGTCCGCGAAGCGGTGCACCAGCGCGCGGCCGATCAGCCCCGCGGCGCCGGTCACCAGCACCCGCTCCCCCGTGAAGTCGAACGTGACAGTGCTCATATGACAGCCCTCATTCGGCCGGAGCCTCCCTCACCTGGGCGACGATCTGTGTCGGGTTGACGAACATCAGCGCGACGATCAGCAGCACCGCGGACAGCGCCATGTAGATCACGGCCATCGCGTCGATGGCCTGCGCCGCGCGGATGCCGGGCGTGAACGCGGCGCTGTAGAGCGCGACGATCAGGGTCTGGCTGTCGGCGTCCGCCACCAGGAACGTCAGCTCGAACATGGCGACGGTGCGGACCAGCACCAGGATCCCGGCGGCGAGGATGCCCGGCAGCAGCAGCGGCACCAGCACCCGGGTGAACACCTGCCGGGTCCGGGCCCCGCACATCCGCGCCGCCGACTCCACGTTCGCGTCGATCTGCTCCACGAACGGCGTCATCACGAGCACGACGAACGGCAGCGCCGGGACGAGGTTCGCCGCGACGACGCCCGTCATCGTCCCGGCCAGGTGCACCTTGTACAGGACGGTCGCGAGCGGGATCCCGTAGGTGATCGGCGGCAGCAGCACCGGGAGCAGCAGCAGGAACATCACGATCCGCTTGCCGGGGAAGTCGCGGCGTGCGAGCGCGTACCCGGCAGGGACGCCGATGAGCAGCGCCAGCGCCACCACGATCAGCGTGATCTCCAGCGTGACCGTGAGGACGTCGCCGAGCGCGAACTCCGACCACGCGTCGGAGTACCACGCGCCGGTGAAGCCCTGCGGCAGCCAGCCGGCGAACCACCTGGTCCCGAACGAGTTGACGACCACCGACAGGATCAGCGCGAACAGGTTGACCAGGAAGAACACGACGCTGATCCAGACGAGCCAGCCGCTCAGCCGGCCCTTCGGCAGGCGCACGCGGGGCAGCCCGGCGGGGCGCGAGACGGCGGTCATGATCCCTTACCTCCCATCGCGGGGCCGGTGTAGAGGCGGCCGCGCAGCAGCAGCGTGACCGAGATGACGAGCAGCTCGAACACGCCCATCAGCACGGCGATGGCCGAGGCCATCGAGTAGTCGTACTTCTCGAACGCCGCCTGGTACGCCGCGATCGCCATCACCCGCGTCTCCCCGGCGGGTTCGCCGACGAGGTTCGCGGACGGGAACACCGAGAACGCCAGCACGAACGCCAGCACGAACGTGGTCGCGAGGCCGGGTGCCAGCAGCGGCAGGACGATCCGCCGCATCCGCTGCCAGGGCCCGGCGCCGAGCGTGGCCGCGGCCCGCTCCAGCGTCGGGTCGATCCCCGACATGTACGACAGCACCAGCAGGAACGCGAACGGGAAACCGGTGATGATCAGCGAGAACAGCACGCCCCAGTAGTTGTAGATGAGCCGGACGGGCTCGTCCACGAGGCCGAGGTCGAGCAGGACCCGGTTGAACCAGCCCTTGGGGCCGAGGTAGCGGAGCAGGCCGTCCGCGACCAGCACCGTGCCGAGCGTCACCGGCAGGACGAGCAGCGCCGTCAGCACCCGCCGCCCGCGGAACCGGCCGCGCAGCCGGTAGGCGATCGGCACGGACGCGCCGACGTTGATCAGCGCGGCGGGCAGCGCCAGCTTCAGCGTCTTCCACACGGTGCCGCGCTGGTAGGAGTCCTGGAAGAAGTCGGCGTAGTTGCGCAGCGGGCCGCCGCCGTTCTTCGGCTGCAGGGACAGGCTCACCCCGTACAGCATCGGGTAGAGGAACAGCAGCCCGATGATGAGCACGGCGGGCACCAGCAGGAGCAGCACCCGGTCGACGCCGCGTTCGGCGAGCCGGTGCCGCAGTCCGCCGCGGCCGCGCCCGGGCGCCGGCGCCGCGGGCCGGGCGGGAGCCTCAACCGCCATCGCCGGCCCCCGTCTCCGCGGGCTCGTCGAGCGCCTCGGCGGCCTCCCGCACGCTCTCGCCGAACACCAGCACCCGCTCCGGCGGGACGGTCAGCGCCACCCGCTCCCCCGGCGCGATCCGCTCCGGGGACGTGAAGTGGACGACCCGCCCGTCATCGGTGACGCCCTCGGCCGCGACCTCGCGCCCGTGGAACTCCGACACCTCGACCCGGACGCGCACGCGGTTCCCCGCGCCGGCGGCGTCCCCAGTGGATTCCCCGCCGGGGCCGTCCCCGGCGACCGTGAAGTCCTCGGGCCGGACGGCCGCGACCGCCCGTCCCCCCGTGAGCGGCTGCCGCCCGACCCCGGTGAGGGTGAGTCCGCCCTCCTCCCCGAGCGTCACCGTCCCGTCGCCCGACGACAGGACGGGCAGCTCCAGCAGGTTCCGGTAGCCCATGAACCCGGCGATGTAGGTGCTGGCCGGGTAGGTGTAGACCTCCTCCGGGGTGCCGATCTGCTCGACCTTCCCGTGCCGCAGCACCACGACCCGGTCGGCGAGCGCGAGCGCCTCCTCCTGGTCGTGCGTGACGTACACGGTGGTCAGGCCGAGCGTCTGGTGGATGCGGCGGATCTCGGTGCGCATCTGCACGCGCAGCTTGGCGTCCAGGTTGGACAGCGGCTCGTCCATCAGCACCAGCTTCGGCCGCAGCACGATCGCGCGGGCGATCGCCACCCGCTGCTGCTGGCCGCCGGACAACTGGCCGGGCAGCTTGTCGGCGTGCTCGGTCAGCTCGACCGTGCGCAGCGCCTCGTCCACCCGGCGGGCCGTCTCCGCCTTCCCGACCCGCCGGACCGACAGCCCGAACGCGACGTTCTTGCGGACCGACAGGTGCGGGAACAGCGCGTAGTTCTGGAACACCATCCCGAACCCGCGCTTCTCCGGCGGGAGGGTGTCGATGCGCGCCTCGTCCAGCCAGATCGCGCCGTCCGAGAGGGGCAGCAGCCCGGCCAGGCAGTTCAGCGCGGTCGACTTCCCGCACCCGGACGGGCCGAGCAGCGCGATGAACTCGCCGCCCTCGATCCGCAGGTCGAAGCCGCTGAGCGCCGTCGCCTTCCCGAACCGCCGGGTGACCCCGTCCAGCCGCAGCCGCCCGAACGCGGCCCGCGCGTCGCCCGCCACCGCGCTCTTCACCGCGCTCTCCGTGGCGCTCTCGGCCGTCATGACTTCTTGACCTTCTGGCCGCCGATCTCGCGGTCCCAGCGGTCGAACGCGGCGACGAGGGCCTTGGCGTCCAGCGGCGGCGCCTTCGGGTTGTCGGCGATGAGCTTGTCGTACTCGCTCCGGCCGTACTCCTCGATCGCCTTCCGGCTCTCGGCCGGTGCCATGTCGAGGGTCACGCCCTTCACGGCGGGGCCGGGGTAGAAGTAGCCCTTGTCGAAGGTGATCGCCTGCTGCCGCGGCTGGAGGGCGAACTTCATCATGTCCAGCAGGACGGCGAGCTTCTCGCCGGAGACGCCCTTCGGGACGACCATGTAGTGCGCGTCGGTGACCCAGGTGAAGCCTTCGAGTGCCTGGATCCTGACGTCCTTCGGCACCTGGCCGAGGACGCGCGGGTTGATGTCCCAGCCGGTGGTGCTGAGGACGATGTCGCGGGTGCCCTCGCCCAGCTCCTTCATCGTCTGCGTCGTGCCGGTCGGGTAGTACTCGATGTACTTGTCGAGGTCCTTCAGGTACTTCCAGGTCTTGGCCCAGCCGTTCGACGGGTCCTTGGGGTCGGAGTCCTTGAGGATGTAGGGCAGGCCCATCAGCCACGTGCGCCCGGGACCCGAGTTGGACGGGCGGGCGTACTCCAGCTTGTTCGGGTGCGCCTTGGCCCAGGCGAGCAGCTCGTCGGCCGTCTTCGGCGGGTTCGGGACGGTCTTCGGGTTGTACTCCAGCAGCGGGCCGGACGGGTAGTACGTCACGGTGACGCCCTTGCCCTGGGCGAGGTCCTGCATCTTGGACGCGGGCTCCAGGTACAGCGACTTCAGGTCGGGCAGCTTGTCGGAGTACTTGCCGACGAGATCGACCCACAGGTCCTGCTCCAGCCCGGCGGACAGCCCGTCGGTGCCGGTCAGGACGAGGTCGATGTCGAGCTGCCCGGCGTCCTGCTGGGCCTTGACCTTGCCGGCCAGCTCGGGCGCGGTCGCCTTGGTGTAGGTGACCTTGCCGACGAGCTTGGGGTGCTCCTTCTTGTAGTTCTCGAAGATCTGCTGGGTGAGCTGGAGGTTCCCGGCGACGTCGATGATGTTCAGGGTGACGGGCTCGGACGGCAGTTTGACGTCGCCGGCCGCCGGCTCGGACGCGGAGCCGCCGTCCGAGCTGGGCGCGCCGCAGGCGGTCAGCAGCAGGCCAGCGGCGGTCGCGAGGGTGAGGAGGGCTGATCGAGGAGTTCGCATGGGGTGGGTCCTCCTGGCGGTTGGGCCGGGTTTCACACCGGCCCGGTGGTGCCTCGGATGAGGAGTCGGGTCGCCAGCTCGGCGGCCGGCGGGAGGGGAGGCGCCTTCGGCGCCCCCGGGTCGAGCGTCGTGTGCACGGTGGCGGCCGCCGCCCGCGACAGCGCGCTGACGGGCATGGCCACCGTGGTCAGGGGCGGATTGGTCATCGACGCCATCGGGATGTCGTCGAACCCGACGATGCTCAGATCACCGGGCACCTTCACGCCGCGCTCGGTGAGCCGTGACAGCACCCCGAGCGCGACCAGGTCGTTGTAGCCGAACGCGGCGGTGACGCCCGCCGCGACCACCTCGTCCGCGGCCCGGTACCCGCCGGTGAACCGCGGCTCGTACGGGCCGAGGTCCACCAGCTCGATGCCGCGTTCCGCGCAGGCCGCGCCGAGGAACCTGCGGCGCTGCCGGTTCGACCACGAGTTGGCCGGGCCGGACAGGTACGCGCACCTGCGGTGGCCGAGGGCGTGGACGTGCGCGACGGCCTGCTCCAGGCCGGGCTGGAAGTCCGGCAGGACGGCCGGAGCTCCGCGGTTGGTCCGGTAGGCGAGCACCACGCTGGTCTTGGCCGCGACGGCGCGCAGCCGCGTCCCGGACATGCGGGGGGCGCACAGGATCAGCCCGTCCACGCGCTCGACCATGGCCTCGGCCAGCCGGACCTCCGTCGCCGTGTCCTCGTCGGTGTCGGCCAGGAACACCGCGAAGTCGGTGTCGCGGAAGTAGGCCTCGACGCCCTTGATGAACGGGGCGAAGAACGGGTTGGCGATGTCGGGGACGATCAGCCCGACATTGCGGGTCCGCCCGAGGACCAGCGACTGCGCCGCGCGGTTCGGCTGGTAGCCGAGCCGCTCGGCGCACTCGAGCACGCGCCGCCGGGTCTCGGCGTTCACGAGCTCCGGGGAGTTCAGCGCGCGCGAGACCGTCGAGGGGGACACCCCCGCCAGGCTCGCCACCGCCCGGATCGAGGCCCGGGTTCCGTCTGCGCTCATGGCGGAGATTATGAAAACGTTTGCGGAACAGTGTCAATGGCGGGCGCGAAAAAGCCCCCGACCGCAACGGCCTCGTGATCTGAGACCGGACCGGCCGGGGGCTGTGCCGGCGCGGCTAGGCGGCGTCCCGCCCGGCCCGCTGCAGCGCGGGCTCGCCCTCGGCGTCCTCGTGCACGTAGCGGCGTCCGCGCAGCAGCGACACCACCGCCGCGACCAGCGACATCGCGATCGCCAGGCTGAACACGATGACGAGCCCGTGGTGGAACGGCTCGGAGATCAGGTGCGGGAAGTACGAGCGTCCGGTCAGGGTGGCGACGTCGTCCGGCGCCAGGCCGCCGAGCACGTGGAACGGCGCGAGCAGGTTCTGGATCGGGTTGTAGCCGAGGAACGCCGCGAACAGCGTGCCGACCGGCGGCAGCTCGCCGACCCGCCCGGCGGGCCCGGCCGGGACGCCGTGCTGCGTCAGCCCCTGCGTCAGCGTCTTCGGCAGCGTGTCGGACAGGCCCGCGATCATCAGCGAGAAGAACACGCCGATCGACAGCACCATGCCGGCGTTCATGAACGTGGCGCGCATGCCGGAGGCGACCCCGCGCTGGTCCGCCGGGACCGAGTTCATGATCGCCGTGGTGTTGGGCGCGGCGAACAGCCCGGACCCGACCCCGTTCAGGAAGATCAGCAGCGCGAACGTGGCGTACCCGAAGTCGGTCGGGATCAGCAGCAGCCCGGCGAACGCCGCCGCCGACAGCACCAGCCCGCCGGAGGCGAACGCGCGCGCCCCGTGCCGGTCGGACAGGTGCCCGGAGATCGGCCCGGCCACCAGGAACCCGGCGGTGAGCGGCAGCAGGTAGATGCCCGCCCACAGCGGGGTGTCCTCGTAGTCGTAGCCGTGCAGCGGCAGCCAGATGCCCTGCAGCCAGATGATCAACATGAACTGCATCCCGCCGCGCGAGATCGCGGCCAGCAGCCCGGCGGCGTTCCCGGCCGTGAACGCCCGGATGCGGAACAGGCCGAGCTGGAACATCGGCTGCTCGACCTTGGTCTCGATCCAGCAGAACAGCGCGAGCACGGCGATCCCGCCGATGATCCCGGCGAGCACCCAGGGGTTCGTCCAGCCCATGTCGTGCCCGCCGTAGGGCTGGATGCCGTAGGTGATCGCGGCGAGCAGCCCGGTCAGCCCGACCGCGAACGTGACGTTGCCGAGCCAGTCGATCCTCGCGGCGACGGCCCTCTTCGCGGTCTCGACCAGGCTCCGGTAGGCCCAGACCGTCCCGATGATCCCGATGGGCGCGGAGGCGAAGAACACCAGCCGCCAGTTGATCTCGCTGAGCAGCCCGCCCGCCACGAGCCCGATGAACGTCCCGGCGATCCCGGCGACCTGGTTGACGCCCATCGCCATCCCGCGCCGGTGCGCCGGGAACGCGTCGGTGAGGATCGCCGCCGAGTTCGCCATCAGCATGGCGCCGCCGATCCCCTGGAACACCCGCCAGCCGATCAGCCACAGCGCCCCGGCGCTCCCGTGCAGCGGATCGAGCGCCAGCACGAGCGTCCCGACCGTGAACACCGCGAACCCCGCGTTGTACATCCGCACGCGCCCGAACATGTCGCCGAGCCGGCCGAGCGTGACCACCAGCACCGCCGAGACGAGCATGTAGCCCATCAGAATCCACAGCAGATAGCTGACATTGCCCGGCTCCAGCGGATTCAGATGGATGCCGCGGAAGATCGCCGGCAGCGAAATGATCACGATCGACGAGTTGACCGTGGCCAGCAGCATGCCCAGCGTCGTGTTGCTCAGCGCGATCCACGGATAGTGCTTGGACGGCACGCCGACCCCACCCCCGTCAAGTAGTTTCCTCCGCTAACTAATCATAGGCATACATTCCTCGCCAGTCCGAAAAAGGAGTCGCATCCATCACCTCTCCGCCCGTACGTTCTCCCTCATGACGGGACGAATCGGCGTGCTGACCGGCGCGGGCATCTCCACGGACTCCGGCATCCCGGACTACCGGGGCCCGTCCGGCGTGTGGACCCGCGACCCGGAACTGGCCGCACTGTTCACGCGCAAGCACTTCGCCAACGACGCCGAGGTCCGGCGCCGCTTCTGGCGCACCCTCGACCTGCACCGGGACGCCCGCCCGAACGCGGCCCACCGGGCACTGGCCGACCTGGAGAAGACCAAGGCCGTCCGGATCCTGACCCAGAACGTCGACGGCCTCCACCAGAAGGCCGGCTCGACGCCCCGCAAGGTCCTGGAACTCCACGGCACGCTCGCCACCACGTCCTGCACCCGCTGCCGCGCCACGTCGGCGACCGCCGACGTGCTGGCCCGCGGCGAGGACGACCCGGCCTGCCCGGCCTGCGGCGGCGTCCTGCAGCCCTCCATCGTGCTGTTCGGCCAGTACCTGGACTCCGACACCCTCTCCCTCGCGGGCAACATCGCCCGCGCCTCGGAGGTCTTCATCGCGATCGGCAGCTCCCTGACCGTGGACCCCGCCGCCCGCCTCTGCGCCATCGCCGCCGAGTGCGGCGCCCGCCTGATCATCGTCAACCGCGACCCGACCCCCTACGACGACCTGGCGGACGAGGTGATCCGCACCCCGATCGCCGAGGCCGTCCCCGCCCTCTGCGCGGAACTGGCCGCCGTCTAGGATCCGGCCGATGAACGGCAAACACCACCTGGCCCTGGACGACGAGCGCCTGATCGCGTTCTTCCGCGACCGCCGCGTCTGCACGCTCGTCACCGTCCGCCGGGACGGCACCCCGCACGCCGTCCCGGTGGGCGCCACCCTGGACGGCGGCACCGTCCGCGTGATCACCTCGTCCACCTCGGCGAAGGCCCGCCACGTCGCCCGCGCCGGCGAGGAGGGCCTCCCGGTGGCCGTCTCCCAGGTGGACGGCCGCCGCTGGGCCACCGTCGAGGGCCGCGCCGTCCTGAGAACCGACCCGACCTCCGTGGCCGACGCCGAGAACCGCTACGCGGCCCGCTACAAGCCCCCGCGCCCCAACCCCGACCGAGTGGTCATAGAGATCACCGCGACCAGGGCCATGGGCAACCTGTGACGATCAAGCCGACCAGTAGCACATGGTCGCGATCCGTGACCCCGTCTACGGTGGGCGAATGCGCATGGAGATCGACGAGGTAGAAGGCTGGCTGCGGGAGCGGCTGCCGGAGCTGGCGGAGGAGCACGGGGTACCGGGGGTGGCGGTCGCCGTCGACGCCGGGGGCCGGCTCGTGGAGGCGGCGGCGGGGGTACTGAGCAGGGCGACCGGCGTGGAGGCGACGGTCGACTCGGTGTTCCAGATCGGCTCGATCACCAAGACGCTGACGGCGACGCTGGTGATGGGGCTGGTCGCCGAAGGGCTGGTGGAGCTCGACGCCCCGGTGGACAGGTACCTTCCCGGGTTCCGGCCGGCGACCGTCCGGCAGCTGCTGTGCCACACGGCCGGTTTCGAGGGCGACTTGTTCACCGACACGGGCAAGGGGGACGACTGCCTGGAACGGTACGTGGACCTGCTGGCCGATGTGCCGCAGATCTCCGAGCCCGGGGAGATGTTCTCCTACAACAACGCGGGCTACAGCGTCCTCGGGCGGATCGTCGAGGTCGTGCGGGGCGAGCCGTTCGACCGGTGCTTGCGGGACCGCCTGCTCGCGCCCCTCGGCATGACGCACGCGGCGACCGACCCGTACGAGGCGATCCTGCACCGCGCGGCGGTCGGCCACCTCAACGGACGCCCCGCGCCGGTCTGGGCGATGGCACGCTCCAACGCGCCCGCCGGATCGATGCTCGCCATGACCCCCCGCGACCTGCTGGCCTTCGCCCGGTCGCACCTCACCGACGAGAGCCTGCGGGTCATGCGGGAGCCGCAGGTCGCCCTGCCGGACATCGACTGGGGAACGGCCTGGGGCCTGGGCTGGACGCTCCACGACCTCCCGGGCGGCCCGGTGTTCGGCCACGACGGCAACACCATCGGCCAGTCGGCCGCCCTGCGGATCGACCCCGGCCGCGACGTGTGCGTGGCGGTCTTCACCAACGGCGGCGACCGCAAGCCCCTGATGAGGGAGATCCTGGGCAGGGTCGTCGAGACCCCCGCCGAACCCGTCCCGAACCCCGCAGCGCGCCTCGACCCCAGGCGCTGCGCGGGCGTCTACGTGTCGAGCACCAGCGAGACCACGGTGAGCACGGACGAACAGGGACGTCTCTGGCTAGAGCAGGTCCCCGTCGGCCTCGCGGTGGAACTCGGCGACGAACCATACCGGACGGAGCTGCTCGGCTGGCGAGGAAACTCCCTGCTGCCCGCAGAACCCGGCCACGGCCCCGTCGCGTTCCTGGGCGACGACGGCGAGGGCCGCGCACGCTACCTGCACACAGGCCGAGCCGACGTCCGCGCTCCGGTGAGGTTGAGGTAGCTCCTTACCCTCGAATCGGCTCATTGGGGGCGTTGGCGGGTGGTGGCCACGGCTGCTTGGCCGAGGCTGATTCCGCCGTCGTTGGGTGGGACGCGATGGTGGGTCAGCACGTCGAAGCCTGCGGCCGTTAGGCCCGATGCCGTCCGTTCCAGGAGGAGCATGTTCTGGAACACGCCGCCCGATAGAGCGACGGTAGCGAGGCCGGTCCTCTCGCGTATTCGGGACGCTGCGTCCACGACCAGTGCGGCGATGCCGTTGTGGAAGCGGGCGGCGATCGCGGAAACGGGGACTTTCGCGCGGAGATCGGTCACCGCCGCGTTCAGCAGGTCGCTCCCGGCGACGGTGAAAGGCGCCGATCCGGTGATGGCGGCCGAATATGCGGCGCCTTCTGAGGGGTCGGCGCGCTGCTCCAGTTCGATGGCGGCCTGGCCTTCGTAGTTGACGCGGTCGCGGACGCCGAGGACGGCGGCGACCGCGTCGAAGAGTCGTCCCATGCTGGAGGTGAGCGGTGCGTTGACGCGGCGGCGCGCCATTTCCACCACGGTGGGCCAGGAGGGTCGCCCGGCCACCGGGAGGTCTTCGGGGACGCCGTAGGCGGCCGCCATTCGCCAGGGTTCGCGGATCGCGGCGGCGCCGCCCGGCATCGGGACCGGGGCCAGGTGGCCGGCCCTTTCGAAGCCGCGGAGGTCGGCGACGAGGAATTCGCCGCCCCAGAGCGTGCCGTCCGTGCCGTATCCGGTGCCGTCGAAGGCGACGCCGATCACCGGGCCGGGCGCGCCGTTGTCGGCCAGGCAGGAGGCGATGTGCGCGTGGTGGTGCTGGACGGCGATGGACGGCAGTTCCAGGTCGAGGGCGTACTTCGTCGACAGGTATTCGGGATGCGGGTCGTGCGCGATGATTTCGGGGACGATGTCGAAGAGCCGCCGGAAATGCGCGATGCCCTCTTCGAACGCGCGGAGGGTCTCATAGTTCTCCAGGTCGCCGATGTGGTGGGAGAGGAACGCGCGGCCGTCGCGGGTCAGGCAGAACGTGTTCTTCAGTTCGGCGCCGCACGCCAGGACGGGCCGTCCCTCCGGGATCGGCAGGGGCTCGGGTGTATAGCCGCGTGACCGGCGCACCGGCAGCGTCCGCCCCTGGAAGACGCGCACCACGGAGTCGTCCGTGCGGGTGTGAATAGGGCGGTCGTGGAGCAGGAAGCCATCGGCGATGCCGCCGAGGCGTTCGAGCGCTTCGGCGTCCCGGTGGGCGATCGGCTCGTCCGAGACGTTCCCGCTGGTCAGCACGACCGGTTCGGTGACGAGGAGATGGTGCAGCGGGGTGTAGGGCAGCATGAGGCCGAGGTGCCGGCCGCCGGCTGCGACGGCGTCGGCGAGCGCCGCGTCCGGGCGGCGGCGCGCCAGCACGATCGGGCGGCGCGGGCCGGTGAGCAGCGCCTCCTCGGCGCCGGACAGCGCGCACAGGCTCCGGGCGGCGGCCAGGTCGGGGACCATCACGGCGAACGGCTTGTCCTCGCGGTGCTTGCGGGCGCGGAGGGCGGCGACCGCGCTCCCGGACGCCGCCCGCACCGCGAGGTGGTAGCCGCCGAGCCCCTTCACCGCGAGGACGGCACCGGCGGCGAGCAGGCCGCGGGCGGCCGTCAGCGGGTCGCAGGCGGCATCGGGCTCCGCGGCGGGCACGTGCAGGGTGAGGGACGGGCCGCAGGCGGGGCAGCACACCGGCTGGGCGTGGAACCGGCGGTCGGCCGGGTCCGCGTACTCGGCGGCGCACGCCCCGCACATCGCGAAGCCGGCCATGGTCGTGTTGGGACGGTCATACGGGACGTCCTTCACGATCGTGAAGCGCGGCCCGCAGTTCGTGCAGTTGACGAACGGGTACCCGTACCGCCGGTCGGCCGGGTCGCGCATCTCGCGCAGGCAGTCGTCGCAGGTCGCGGAGTCCCAGGGGACGAGCGCCCGGCGCTCCCCCGAGGCGTCGCTGCCCACGATCGTGAAGCCGGCGCGGCCGCGCACGTCCAGCCGGCGGGTGGTGAGGCGGTCGACGACCGCGAGCCGCGGCGGGCGCGTGCGCAGCCCGTCCAGGAAGCGGCCGATCTCGTCGGGCGCGCCCTCGACCTCGATGAACACGCCGGCCGCGTCGTTGCCGACCAGCCCGGACAGCCCGAGGCCGGTGGCGAGCCCGTGCACGAACGGCCGGAATCCGACGCCCTGCACGACCCCCTCGACGCGGACGCCCATCCTCACGTCCACCCGCGTCATTCTGCCGAGCCGCCCCCCAAGGCCCGGGAAAGCCGGGGCAGGGCGCGTGCTACGGCCGGCCGCCGCCGGGCAGGGGACGCCGGGGCGGCGTCATGTGAAGGGTCATTCCGCCTCGCCCGTGTAGGCGGCGATGGTGCGGTCGGCGGCGGCGCGGGCGGCGGCCTCGTCGGCGCCTGCGGCGACGTGCGCCGCGAACCAGGACTCGCCGCTCTGCCGGGTGAACTCCTTGCCCTCGCCGGACAGGGACCAGTCGGGGCCGACCTTCTCCGGGGCGCTCTCGCCGGTCGCCAGGTGCAGGGCGAGGCCGAGCAGGCCCTGGTCCCAGCCGATGCCGACGGCGCCGGGGCCGTACTGGTCCCAGATGTCGTCGCCGACGTGGGCGATGTGCTCCAGCTCGAACCGCGCCCGGCCGTCCGCCTCCGGGGTGAGGCGGACCTCGATCCAGGACGTCTGGCCGCCGTACTCCCAGGTCGCGGCGAAGCCCTTGGGCGGGTCGCAGCGCTCGATCGTCCCGCCCGCGTTGCCTTCGAGCTGGTACCGGCCGCCGAGCCGGAGGTCGCCGGAGACGGGCAGGAACCAGCGCGGGATGCGCTCGGGGCTGGTGACGGCGTCCCACAGGTCCTCGACGTCGGTGTCGTAGACCTGGCTGACCGTCGCGGTGCGCGCGGTCCCGGCCTCCAGCACCCGCTCGCCGACCCTGCGCCGGACGGCGTTGATCTGCCCCGTGACCTCGATCATGGCTCGCTCCCTGAGTCGTCGTTTCGGCGTGCGCGCCGGCCCCGGGCGATCTCGGTCGCCAGGGCGTCCAGGTGCGGGGTCCAGAACCGGCGGAACCGGTCGAGCCAGTCGTCGATCTCCCGCAGCGGGGCGGCGTCGACGGCGTAGAGCCGGCGCGTCCCCTCCGCCCGCACCACCGCGAACCCGCTGTCGCGGAGCACCTTCAGATGCTGCGACACCGCGGGCTGGGAGATCCCGAACTCCGCCCGGACGACGGCCGCGACCTCGCCGGAGGACCGCTCGCCGTCGGCGAGCAGCTCCAGGATCCGGCGCCGTACCGGGTCACCCAGGACATCGAACGCGTGCACGTCCCCCAAACTACAGCCTCAGCTTATATAAGCCAAGTCTTAAGGAACGCCCTCAGCCGCCGGCGAGGAGCCGCTCGAAGGGGACGGGGTTCTCGTAGAGGTCCTCCTTGGCCGGGGCCGGGCGGGCCTGGATCAGCGCGGCGAGTTCGGCGCCGGCGCGGGCGACGCGGTCGGGCAGGCCGGTCTCGCCGCTCCCCCAGTCCTCCGACGCCGCGTAGACGGCGGTCGGGGCCACGGTCGCGCGCAGGTAGGCGAACAGCGGGCGCATCGCGTAGTCGATGGCCAGCGAATGCCGGCCCGTGCCGCCGGTCGCGCCGAGGAGCACGGGCTTGCCGTCCATGGAGTCCCGCTCGATGACGTCGAAGAACGTCTTGAACAGGCCGCTGTAGGACGCGTTGAAGACCGGCGTCACGGCGATGAGGCCGTCGGCGCCCGTCACGGTCTCGACGGCGTCGCGGAACGCCCCGGACGGGAAGCCGGTGAGCGTCGCGTCGACCATGGCGTGCGCGTGGTCGCGCAGCTCGATCGTCTCGACGGCGGCGTCCGCGCCGAGCGCCTCGGCCGCCGCGGCGGCGAGGCGGTCGGCGAGCAGCCGGGTCGAGGACGGCTGCCCGAGCCCGGCAGAGACGACGGCGAGGGTCGTCATCGGACCTCCTCGGTGAGGCGGGACGCGTGGGTCGGCGCGGCGGCCGGGACGTGCGCCGGGCGCAGCGCCTCGAACTCCTTGCGCAGCACGGGGACGACCTCCTCGCCCAGCATGTCGATCTGCTCCAGGACGGTCTTCAGCGGCAGCCCCGCGTGGTCCATCAGGAACAGCTGGCGCTGGTAGTCGCCGAAGTGGTCGCGGAACGTCAGGGTCTTGTCGATGACCTGCTGGGGGCTGCCGACGGTGAGGGGCGTCCCGGAGGTGAACTCCTCCAGCGACGGCCCGTGCCCGTAGACGGGCGCGTTGTCGAAGTACGGGCGGAACTCGCGGACGGCGTCCTGGGAGTTCTTGCGCATGAACACCTGCCCGCCGAGGCCGACGTACGCCTGGTCGGCGGAGCCGTGCCCGTAGTGCTCGAAGCGCTGCCGGTACAGGCCGATGAGGCGCTGGAAGTGCTCGGTGGGCCAGAAGATGTGGTTGGCGAAGAAGCCGTCGCCGTAGTAGGCGGCCTGCTCGGCGATCTCCGGGCTGCGGATCGACCCGTGCCAGACGAACGGCGGGACGCCGTCCAGCGGGCGCGGCGTCGCGGTGAACGACTGGAGCGGCGTGCGGAACTTGCCCTCCCAGTCGACGACGTCCTCGCGCCAGAGCCGGTGCAGGAGGTGGTAGTTCTCGATCGCGAGCGCGATGCCGTCGCGGATGTCCTTGCCGAACCAGGGGTAGACGGGGCCGGTGTTGCCGCGCCCCATCATCAGGTCCACCCGGCCGTCGGCGAGGTGCTGGAGCATCGCGAAGTCCTCGGCGATCTTCACCGGGTCGTTGGTGGTGATCAGCGTGGTCGCGGTGGACAGGATGAGCCGCTCGGTGCGGGCCGCGATGTAGCCGAGCATCGTCGTCGGGGAGGACGGCACGAACGGCGGGTTGTGGTGCTCGCCGGTCGCGAACACGTCCAGACCCGCCTCCTCGGCCTTGAGCGCGACCGCCACCATCGCCTTGATCCGCTCGGCCTCCGTCGGCATCCGGCCGTTGGTCGGGTCGGGCGTGACGTCGCCGACCGTGAAGATCCCGAACTGCATGCCGGCCTCCGAAATAGTAGAACTTTCAACCATTCTACCGGAACCGCGCGGGCCGGGCTGCTATTCCGCCCCCGACCAGTGCGTTCCAGGGTGCGGGCCAGGGTGCGGACCAGGGGCCTGAGGGGCGGGGCCCGGGGGTTGCCGGGGGGGGGCGGCGTCAGGCGGCGGTGTGCGCGATGTCGCGTTCGAGCGCGTCGACCAGCCAGGTGTTGATCGTCCCGGCGGTCGCGGGCTCGCCGGTGACCTCGCCGAACAGCGTCCAGTACCGGCGCAGCCGCGGGTCCTGCTCCATGGCGACGGCGGGCAGCAGGTCGCGCCGGAAGCGCGGGGTGTCGCGCTCGTCCCGGCCGGCCGCGTGCGCCGCGACGAACAGGTCGAGGGCGGGGCCGGGGCGGGGCTCGCCGCCCGCCGCGACCAGCGGGGCGGCCAGCGCCGCCGCCTCGCCGAGGCCGGTGATCAGGGCCGGCTCGTCGCGCACCCGGTCGGCGGCCACCCGGCCGAGGGCGCGCACCTCGCGCAGCAGCGGCCGGTCGTTCGCCACCGCGACCATCCCGGCATAGGCGACGACCTGCCGGGGCGTCGGATCGGCGGGCGGCTCCGGCACGCTGCGCTCCAGGAACTCGCGCACCGCCGCGTCCGGCAGCGGCACCAGGATGCGGCGGCGCCAGAACTCCAGCAGGACGTCCCGCGCGGCCGGGCCGTCCTGGACGGCGGCGAGCAGGTCCAGGCGCGCGGCACGGTCCGCCGGGGGCGTCTGCTCGACGGCGCGGAGCGAGGCGCGGCGCCAGGCGAGCGCGGCCAGCTCGGCGTCGACCGCGCGCCGCTCCGCGGCGACGGCCTCCTCCAGCGAGCGGTCCCCGGCGAGGACGGACGTGACGGCGGGCAGGCCGAGACCGAGGGCGCGCAGCCGCCGGACGAACCGGAGCCGGTCCGCCGCCGCGGCGTCGAACCGCCGGTGCCCGCCCGCGCTGCGCGCCGGCTCCAGGAGTCCCTCGTCGCAGTAGAAGCGGATCGTGCGCACCGGCACCCCGGTCAGCGCCGCCAGATCGCCGATCCCCAGCGATGTGTCTTCGCTCACACCAGTTGAACCTCCAGCAGGCTGGAGGTCCTACCTTACGAGCGCCAACGGGGAGACCCGCAGAAGACCTACAGAGGGGAGACGGCGTGCTGGAGGCAGGACGCTACAAGGAGGGCCTGCGCGAGCATGCCCGGGGGCTCGCGGAGGCCGCATCGGGCTCCGACCCGTCCACGCGGGTGCCGACCTGTCCGGAGTGGACGCTGCAGGACCTGGTCGGTCACGTCGGCCAGGGGTACCTGTGGGCGGCCGACCTGGTGCGGACCGGCGGCACCGACGTCATCGACGGCCTGCCCCGCACGGTGCCGGACTCCCCCGCCGCCTGGCCTGCCTGGCTGCGCGACGGCGCGGAGCAGCTGATCGCCGCGGTCGAGGCCAAGCCGGACGAGACCGTCGACCACCCGCTGCTCGGAGCGTGGCCGACCGTCATGTGGCTGCGCCGGATGGCGAACGAGACCGCCGTCCACCACGCCGACGCGGCGCTGGCCGCGGGGACGCCGTTCACGGTGGCGCCCGGCCTCGCCGGCGACGTGATCACCGAGTTCCTCGGGCTGCTGACGGCGCCGACGGCGGCCGCGCAGAAGCCGGAGCTGGCGGAGCTGCGCGGGACGGGCGAGACGCTGCGGCTGCGCCCGGCGGAGCCGTCCCTGCCGGGGTGGCTGATCACCCGCATGCCGGACGGGCCCGTCTTCGAGGAGGGGGCCGGGGAGGGTGCGAGCGGTGCGGACATGACGGTTGCCGGGCCCGTCCAGGAGCTGCTGCTGGTGTTCGCCCGGCGGCTCGCCCCGGCGGACGCGGCCGGGCTGAAGGTGACGGGTGACGCGTCCCTGCTGGACCACTGGCTCGCCCACACGGCGGTCTAGCCGGCACGTCCGCGCCCCGGCCCGTGCGGGGGCGGCCGGGGCGCGGTCAGGCGGGGGTGTCCGCCGTGGCGAGGACGGCCTGGATCTCCAGCCCGATGGTGATCTCGTCGCCGAGCATGACCCGGTCGCCCTGCAGCGGGACGTTGAACTCGATGCCGAAGTCGCGGCGGCTGATGGCGGCCGTCGCGGTGAAGCCCGCGCGGGTGCCGCCCCACGGGTCGGCGCCGACGCCGTGGAACTCGGTCAGCAGCCGGACGGGGCGGGTCACGTCCTTGATCGTCAGCTCGCCGTCCAGGTGGTAGCGGGGCGAGCGGGCGCGACGGCCGACGGCGGCGCGCTCGATCCCGGTGCCGGTGAACGTCATCACGGGGTGGCGCCGCACGTCCAGGAAGTCGGCGGAGCGGACGTGCTCGTCCCGCTCGGCGCTGCGGGTGTCGATCGAGCCCATCCGGATCTCCGCGCGGGCGGTGGAGTCCAGCGGGTCCGCGCCGATCACGACCTCGCCCCCGAAGTCGAGGAACGAGCCCCGCACCGTGGTCATCAGGTGCCGGATCGTGAACGTGATCTCGGAGTGGACCGGATCGATGCTCCAGCGGCCGGCTTCGAGGTCGGAAACCTCGGCACCCATGAAAATCCCCCCAAAGAGTGACAACCAGGAAAAACTACCTCAAATCCCTACTGGTCTGAGGGGCCGCCCCGGGGGAATGCTCGGGTACATGATCGGTGAACACGTCCTGGCCGGCTACGTCCCCGACGCGGGCGGCCGGGAGGCGCTGGACCTCGCGCTCGGCATCGTCGCGCTGACCGGCGGCCGGCTCAGCGTGGCGACCGTCCACCCGCCGGACCTGCCGGCCGCCGCCGGCGAGGCCCGGGCCGCGCTGGACCAACTCGCCGACCAGCTGGACGACCAGCCCGCCGACCTGCTCGTCCAGGAGGGCCGCAGCGTCGGGCGCGGGCTGACCGTGCTGGCCAGCCGGATCGGCGCCGACCTGATCGTCGTCGGCTCCCCCGAGGGCGGCGCCCGCGGCCGGATCGGCGTCGGCGCCGCCGCCGACCACCTGCTGCACTCGGCGACCGAGGCCGTGATGCTCGCCCCGTCCGGCTACGCCCCGCCGGACGAGCCGAGCCGGATCACGGTCATGTACGTCCGGCGGCCGCAGTGCGAGGAGGCCGTGATCCGCGCCGCCCAGGCCGCCGAGCGCCTGGAGGTGCCGCTCCGCCTGGTCACCCTCGCCGTCGGGGACGTGGCCGGCGACCCGCTCCGCGACGACCTGGCGCTCGCCATCCGGCTCGCCCTCGACTCGGCCGACCTGCTGCCGGAGGAGGTGTCCGCCGAGCTCGCCGAGGGCGACGACGTGGCCGACGCGCTGGACGACGTGGACTGGACCGAGGGCGAGCTGCTCGTGTGCGCGTCCAGCGAGGACGCCGCCGCCCACCGCGTCTTCCTGGGCGAGATCGCACTCAAGGTGCTGCGCGCGGCGCCGTGTCCGGTCACGGTCCTCCCGCGTGGCTACTACTGAGTAGTCCGTTTTGACCGTTTGCCGGGAACCGCTTGCCGCCCCTCATTTACCTCCGCTACATTCCGTCGAGATCGGAACGTGACCATTGGACCGGGGCACCGGACCGCGGCGCGTTCCGTCCCCGGTCGGGCGCACCCTGCCCGAACGAGCCAGGCGCAGGGAGCGAGATGGACCCGATCGGCAAGAAGCTGCTCGACATCGCCAAGACGGAACTCGGCTACACCGAGAAGGGCGACGGGTACACCAAGTTCGGCGAGTGGTACCGCAAGAACGTCGACGGCGACCACGACGAGTACTTCTCCACCGCCCCCTGGTGCGACATGTTCCTCGCCTGGGCCGCCGACAAGGCCGACGTCACCGACCAGGCCGGGCAGTTCGCCTCCACCGTCGACCACGCCCAGTGGTTCAAGAAGAACGACGCCTGGGGCCACGACCCCGAACCCGGTGCCATCGTCTTCTACGACTGGACCGGCTCCGGCGACATCGACCAGATCGACCACGTCGGCATCGTCGAGAAGGTCGACGGCCGCACCCTCCACACCATCGAGGGCAACGCCGACGGCTACAAGCTCATGCGCAAGACCCGCGACACGGACGCCGTCGTCGGCTACGGCTACCCGTCCAAGATCAAGGTCGAGGCCAAGTACGCCCCCAGGCACGCCGCCCCCGCGCCCACCGTCGACAAGGTCGGCGCCCCCGTCACCGGCGCCAACACCCACGAGGCCGAGCACAGCGCCCCCGCCGAGCAGCTCCCGGCCCAGGACGTCGTCCTCGGCGGCATCCTCGCCTTCATCCTCTGCGGCACCGTCGCCCTCGCCGCCGGCCGCGCCGCCGCCGCCAAGGCCCCCACCACGCCGCCCATCCGCGTCCGCAAGCGCGGCAAGCACCACCGCCCGTCCACCCCCGTCGCCCTCCCCGCCGACGTCACCCCCGCCGACCTCGACGCCGCCGACGCCGGCACCACCCTCATGCCCGCCCTCTCCCTCGCCGCCGCGCGCGACGCCGAGGACCGCGAGTTCTGGGGCCGCATCGCCCACCTCGAAGAGGACAAGGAACTCGACTTCTGGAACACCCTGCACGCCGACCTCACCGACTCCGAAGCCGCTCCGTACGCGAGCACTCCAGGATTCCGCTAGAGTTGTCCATGCGAGCTCGGGGGGCGACCCCCGGACCGGCACGCGGACGTGGCTCAGTTGGTAGAGCATCACCTTGCCAAGGTGAGGGTCGCGGGTTCGAATCCCGTCGTCCGCTCTGAGAGGCCCCATCAGGTCTCGCTCTGGTGGAGTGGCCGAGAGGCGAGGCAACGGCCTGCAAAGCCGTGTACACGGGTTCAAATCCCGTCTCCACCTCGCAGTACGCGCAGCAGCACGCACAAGGGCGATTAGCTCAGTGGGAGAGCGCTACCTTGACACGGTAGAGGCCACTGGTTCAATCCCAGTATCGCCCACTTCGGAGTGGGAGTGGTGTGCTCGAAGCCTTTGGCTTCTTCGCCGCCACTCCTTCGTCATGTTGACCCGGGGGGCGACCCCCGGACCCCCGATGTGGGGGGCTCCGCCCCCCACGCCCCCCTCCCGGCTCAGGTTCGCGCTTACGTGCTGTCGACGGCGGGGGTCTGTTTTTGGGGCTACGCCCCTCGCCCCCCTTCCGGCTTATAGGGGGGCGTTCCTGTGCTGTTGGCGTGGGGTTTTGTTTGGGGGCTTTGCCCCCTAGGTGGGTCGGGTTGGGGGCGCTTTGAGCGTCCGGGCTGGCCGTCTCGTGTGGCTACTGGGGGGCTAGCAGGCGGTCCATCAGGACGTGGAGGTGCTGGCGGAAGGCGGCCACTGTTTCGGGGTCGTCGGATCTGCGCATGCCGGCGGAGGGGCCTAGGACGCCTGAGCCCAGGAAGCCGTGGACGCACCAGATCATCGTGCCCAGCAGGTAGTAGGGGTTGACGTCCGGCGGTACCGCGTCGCGGATCTTGCGGGCGGTCAGGTGCAGCAGTGGCCGGGCGTAGCGGTCCTCCAGTTCGGTGATGTCGGCGGCGTCGTCGACCCAGCGGTGCGCCCACAGGGACCGGTTCGGGTGCGCCACGTGGAAGTCCAGGTAGGCGTCGACGATCCGGTGGACGGCGGCCCGGCCCGGTTCGGCCTGCGACACGACCGCTTCGAGCATGGTCCGTTCGGACTCGAAGGCCTGGTCCATCACCTCCAGGTAGAGCGCGCGCTTGTCGCCCACGGCCTCGACGATCGCCGCGGGGTCGGTGCCCGTGGCGTCCGCGATGAGCCGCATGGACGTGCCGTCATAGCCGAGTTCACTGAACAGGCGGGTCGCCACGTCGACGATCCGCTGCCGGTGGATGGCATTAGCCATTCCGTCACCGTATGCGCGCTTGAGGGCGCGTTCCGCAAAGGGCGGGACAAGTCACGATAAAGCGCGCGTCTTTTGAGGAGGTGCGGGTTTGATTACTGTGAGTTGTCGATTGATTGCCATGCGTTGTAGGTTGTGGGGCTGGGAGGCTGTGCCTTGGGTGGTGTCAGGTGGAGGCGGTTCGTGCTGATGCTCGTTCCCTCGCTGGGCGCGTTGGGCGTGCTCGGGGTGGGGATGGCGCAGGGGACGGTGCCCGTGTCGTTCGCGCTGTCGGGGCGGCGGATGCAGGTCTCCGCCGACCGGCTGTCCGGGCAGGGGTTCGGGCTGTACCCGGCCGTGGTGCGCTCGGCGGACGGTGAACGGCACCAGGTGCTGTCGCTGACGATGCGGTCGGCCGCCGTCTACGGGCTGTGCCAGTCGTCGGTCGTGGACACCCCGCTCGGGCGTTACGTCGTGCGGCTCAGCAGTCGGGAGCCGTCGCAGGTGAAGGGGCTGACGATCTCGGCCCGGAGCATCGACGCCGACGTCGAGTTCGGCTCGCTGGTGCTCAACAAGGACGCGCGGGCGCTGGGCGGTGGTGCCGGTGACTACGGGGTGGGGGCCCTGGGGTTCACGGTGCGGAATGTGAAGGTCGACTCCTGGATGGTGACCGGTGGGACGTTCCAGGTGACGGGGCTGAAGGTCGCCATCGGGCGGGACGTCCCGACATGCTTTTGACGCAGTGGCGGCGTGCGCGGCCGTTCGGGGCGAGTTGCCTGGTCGCGGCGGCCGGTGTGGAGATCCTGCTGGTGCCGGTGGCGGGTGTGGGGCTGGTGGTGAACGGCGGTGTGGGCGGGTACGCGGGCTTCCTCGTGGGGGTGTTCCTGATCGCGATGGGCGCGGGGCTGTGCTGGGGCGGTCCGCGCGATGTCATCGCGGTACTGGTGGTGATGGCCGCGCTGGCCGCGTTCGTGCTGACGAACCTGGGCGGGCTGCTGCTCGGGTCGCTGATGGCGATCGTCGGCGCGGCCTGGGGCTTCGCCTGGACGCCGCCGGTCATTCGAGCATGAAGCGGCGCAGCGCGATCAGCAGGTCGTCGCCGGCGTCCTCCACGACGAGGTGACCGGCGTGCGGGTAGAGGCGGACGCGGGCGCCGGGTAGCCGGGTCCGCCATTCGCGCAGGAACGCCGGGTCGAAGACGGGGTCGTGGCGTCCCCAGGCGATCAGCGCCGGGAGGTCGGCGAACCGGCCGAGGGAGTCGCCGATCCCGCACAGCAGCGGCCAGGACGGATCGCCTGGCCCGAGCGGGATGTCCTGGACGAAGCGCTGGATCGCCAGGCGTCCGCCCGGCTGGTCCGAGGGCGCCAGGTAGGCGGCCCGGACGGCGCGCGGGAGCGGCCTGCGGACGCCGCAGGGCGGGAGGGTCGCCAGCCGGAGGAACGCGTTGTGCCGCAGGAAGAGGCGGTCGCCGAGGCGGGGTCCGCGCAGCACCCGGAACGGGACCCGGAGGGCGGAGCGGACCCGGGCGCCGTGGGGGTTGGGGAAGGCCGCCGTGTTGAGGACGACCAGCCGGGACACGCGCCCCGGATGCCGGGCGGCCCAGCCCATGCCGATCGGCCCGCCCCAGTCGTGCATCACCAGCGTCCAGCCGGTCGCGGGGGCGCCCTGGTCGGTGATGAGGTGGGTGGTGAGGGCGTCGAGGTCGTCGATGCGCGCGGCGAGGGTGTGGGCGTAGCGGTCGCCGCCGGGCTTGTCGGACAGGCCCATGCCGATGTGGTCGGGCGCGATGCACCGGAACCGGTCGCGCAGCGCCAGCACGGGGCGGCGCCACATGTAGCTCCAGGTGGGGTTCCCGTGGACGAAGAGCACCGGCGGCCCGTCCCCCTCGTCCACGTAGTGCTGGTCGAGGCCGTTCGCGCCGGGATGGGTGAACCAGTGCGAGTCGAACCGGTAGCCGGGGAAGAAGCTCACCTGACTGCTCCCAGGGGATGCTCGGCCAGGTGATCGGCGAGGCGCGCCAATCCCTGCGCGGTGCTGACGGAAGGGGTGTAGCCGAGGTCGCGGCGGGCCGCGGAGATGTCGAACCAGTGCGCCGTGGACGCCTGCCCGACCAGGAACCGGGTCAGCGGCGGTTCGGCGCGCACGCCGGGCAGGCCGAAGAGCAGTTCGAGGGCGGCGGCCGCCAGGATCGCCGGTGCCACCGGCACGCGGCGGGTCACCGGTGGAAGCCCTGCGGCCTTCAGGAGTCCGTTGATCCAGTGTCCGAAGGGGGCCGGTTCGTCCTGGGTGATGAAGTAGGCGCGTCCGTTGAGCGGCGAGCCCGGGGCGAGCCTGTCCAGGGCGAGGACGTGGGCGTCGGCGGCGTTGTCGATGTAGACGGTGTCGATGGTCTTGTCCGCCGCCCCGATCAGGCGCAGGCGGGAGCCCGCGGCGGCCAGGCCCGGGAGGAAGTGCGGGTCGCCCGGGCCCCAGATGAGGTGGGGGCGCAGCGCGGCGGCGGGGATCCCCCGTCCGGCGGCGCCCAGGACGAGCCCCTCGGCGGCGGCCTTGGTGCGCGGGTAGTGCGCCCGGAAACGGCGGGCGTAGGGCAGGGACTCGTCCGCGCCCTCCAGGTCGTGTCCGTCGTGCACCACGCTGGGCGAGGACGTGTAGACCAGGCGGGCGCCGACGCGCGCGCACGCCGCCAGGACATGCCGGGTCCCGTCCACGTTGACCTGCTCGTACTCGCGGCGCCGCCCACCGACCCCGGCCTTGGCCGCGCAGTGCACGACCGCGTCGCACCAGTCGGCGGCGGCCAGGACCGCGTCCCGGTCGCGGATGTCGGCCAGGTGCTGGACGACGCCGAGGTCGTCCAGCTCGCGGGAGCGGCGGCGCTGCAGGGCGTGGACGATGTCGCCGCGCACCGCCAGCCGCCGGCAGACCGCCGCGCCCAGGAACCCGCCGCCTCCGGTGACCAGGACTCTCATCGGCCGCGCCCCTCCAGCTTGCGGGCGGCCCAGCGGGCCAGCTCGTGGCGGCGGATCTTGCTGTGGTGGCGGGCGTCCATGGGCAGGTCGCGGTGCACCAGGACGTCGCGGATCCCAGCGGCCGGTGCGCGCTCCCCCGCCGCGTCCAGGACCGCCGCGATGAGGCCGGGACGCTCCCGGCGGCCGAGTTCGGGCACCGGTTCGACGACGAGCACCGGCCGCTGCGCGCCCGCGGGGCCGACGCCGACCAGTGCGGCCCGCCGCAGGCCCGGGACGTCGGCGAACAGCGGTTCGACCTCCTCGGTGCACAGGTCCCCGCGGCCGGTCCGGACGCGCTCGGACTTGCGGCCCGCGAACCACAGCCGGCCCTCGTCGTCGATGCGGCCCAGGTCGCCGGTGCGGTGCCAGTCGCGGCGGCCGTCGGGGATGCGGGCCAGTTCGGTCGCGGCCGGGTCGTCCAGGTAGGGGTCGGCGACCATCGGGGCCGACACGGCGATCTCCCCGAGGGCGCCGGCGGGCACGGGCAGGTCGTCGCTCCAGCGGCGGACCGCGCCGTCGGTGACGGGGATGACACGGACCCGGACGCCGGGCAGCGGCTCGCCCAGGCAGGTCCCGGCCCCGGCGGCGGTGGCCGCGTCGGTGCCGGCGTGCTCGCGGCTCTCGATCGCCGCGACCGGCAGGCACTCGGTGGCCCCGTACACCGACAGCAGCCGCGCCCGGTCGCGGATCACCGCGCGCATCCGCTCGCGGGTGCCGGCGGGCAGCGGCGCGCCCGCGGCGAGGACGTGCCGCAGCGGCTCCAGGACGATCCCGCGGTCCAGGCAGTGGCGGGCCAGCCGGTCCAGCAGCGCGGGCGGCGCGAACATGGCCGTCGCCCCGTGGCGCAGGACGGCGGCGCTCAGCGCGGCCGGGTCGGCCCGGCCGGGATGCCGCGGGTCGGTGTCCGGGACGAGCGCGGCGGCGCCGAACGCCGTCGCGGCCAGGGCGAACGGCGCGAACGCCGACAGCATCACCGAGCCGGGCGACAGGACGTCCAGCGCGTCGAGCGCGTCCACCTGCGCGGCCAGCTGCCGGTGCCGCAGCGGCACCCCCTTCGGCGGCCCGGTCGAGCCGGAGGTGTAGCCGATCAGCGCGACGTCGTCCATCCGCGGCTCCGGCCAGTGCCGCGGGTCGCCGGCCGCGGCCTCGCGCAGGGCGTCCATGCCGGCTCCCCAGGTGAGCCATCGGGGGCCGACGGTCACCACGACGCGCGCGCTTCTGGCCCAGCCGAGCACCAGTCGTGCGGCCTGGGCGCGCGGTATCGCGATGTACGCCTCGGGCTCGGCCCGCCGCAGGCACCGGCGGATCTCACCGAACGGCAGGCCCGGATCCACCAGGACCGGGACGGCCCGCAGGCGGGCCAGCGCCAGGACGGCCGCCCAGAGCTCCGGGCCCGGCGGCACCATCACCGCCGTGCGCGTGCCCTCGCCCACCCCGGCGCGGGCCAGCGCCGCCGCGGTCTCGGCGACCAGTTCCGACAGCTGCGCGAACGTCGTCGCCTCGCCGTCGGGGCGGCGGCAGGCGACCGCGTCCGGCCGCCGGTGGCGCCACCATCCGGCGCGCAGGTACAGCGGGCTGACGGCCGGGGACCGCTCCTGGATCACGGTCACCACCTGGCCAGGACGATTCCGGCGCTGACCCCGCTGGCCAGGCCGACGAGCGCGACGAGGTCGCCGCGCCGCACGCGGCCGGACTCCACCGCCATCGCCAGTTGCACGGGCAGGGTGGCGGCGACCATGTTGCCGTGCTGGACGATCGTGACGACGACCTTGCCCGGCGGGATCCCGGCGTGGTCGCAGAACTTCCACAGCATCGGCAGCGACGCCTGGTGGACGCAGACGGCCGCGCAGTCGTCCCAGGTCAGGCCGAGGTCGGTGAGCGGCTTGCGGAACAGGGCGGGGTCGATGCTCTCGAAGCCCCGCAGGAGGGCGCGGGCGTCGACCAGCAGCGGGCCGTAGTGCGGCGCCGGGGTCGACGGATCGCTGGAGGCGTCCAGCACGCGGACGACGGCGCCCTCCCACGCGGCGGAGTGGGCGGCGGAGTGGTGCGCCAGCACGCCGGGCGCGGAGCCCGCCTCCAGCAGCAGGGCGGCGCCGACGTCGCTGACGGTGTAGCCGGCCGCGACGGCGTAGAACTCCTCGACGCCGCGCACGCTCCACGGGGTGATGGCGCTGGGCAGTTCGCCGCAGCAGACGAGCACGCGCCGGTACCGGCCGCCGGTGATCAGCGCGTCGGCCAGCTCGATGGCGGTCAGCACGCCGTTGCAGGCGTTGCGCACGTCGAAGACGGGGCACCGGGCGCCGAGCGCGGCCGCGACGAGGTGCGCGGTGGCGGGCTCGACGACGTCGGCGGACACTCCCGCGTAGATCAGCAGGTCCACGTCGGCGGGGGCGACGCCGGCGCCGTCCAGCAGCTTGCGGCACGCGGCGGCGGCCAGGTCGGACGGGCCGTCCTGCGGCGCGGCGACGTGCCTGCGCCGCACCCCGCTGGCCCTGAGGATCAGGCCGCGCGGGACGTCCAGGCCCGGGTTGCGCTCGGCGAGCCGGTCCTCCAGTTCGGCGGTGGTCAGCGTGGTCTCCGGCAGGTGCGCGGCCACCGCGGCCAGCCGGGTCCACGGCGCGCCCTCGCCGGTCACCGGCTCCCACCCGTCGGGACGGCCGCCACCGGGTCGGGCTCCGGTGGTCGTGGGCGCGGGGGTGAGGGAGGTGTGGGAGTCGCGGCATCGGTGGTGGACAGCCCCAGGCGGACCAGGACGATCTGGGCGATGTCGGCGATGGTTCCACCGCTGCGCAGCAGTTCCAGGGGCGGGATATCGATGCCGTACCGGGTCCGCACGGAGGCCATCAGCTCGCCGCCCATCAGGGAGTCCATCCCGTACTCGTCCAGCCGGCGGTCGACGGCGATCTGGCCGGCCGGCAGGAGCAGCACCTCCGAGAGGACCTGCCTGATCTCCGCGACGAGGAAGGCGAGGGCCTGCTCGCGGTCCATGGCGGCCAGCGCCTCCAGCACCCGCGTCCGGTCGGTGCCCTCCTCGTCCAGGCCGGCGGGCAGCAGCGCCGCCGTCATCGGACGCCGCAGGCCGGGCATGACCTGGCTGAGCCGGCCCCAGTCGCACCGGCCCACCATCGCCACGCCGGCCTGCTCGGCCAGCATGTCCTCGATCGCGGCGAGCGCCTCCGCCGGGCGGGTCGCCTCACCGCCGAACACCGCCGCCAGCGTCCCGCCCTGGGCGTCGCGGGCCAGCACGCCGGTCTCGCTGAGCGCCCCGAGGGCCACCGTGAGCGCCGTCCTGCCGCGCCGGCGGCGGAGCCGGGCCAGCGCCTCCAGGTAGAGGTTGGCCGCCGCGTACGCGGACTGGCCGATGTTGCCGAGCGCCGAGATGGAGGAGTACATGACGAACATGTCCAGGTCGCGGTCACCGGTGAGGTCGTCCAGGACCAGGGCCCCGGCGATCTTCGGGTGCAGGACCGCGCGGATCCGGTCGTCGGACAGTTCGGCGAGCGGCGCGTCGTCCAGGTGCATCGCCGCGTGGACGACGCCGCGCAGCGGACGGCCGTCGGCGTCCATGTCGCGCAGGACCCGCTCCATGGCGGCGCGGTCGGCGGCGTCCGCCGCGTAGGCGCGGGCGTCGGCGCCCAGGGCGCGCAGGTCGGCCAGCAGACCGGGCGCCTCGGGCGTCCCCGCGCCGCGGCGGCCGACGAGGGCCAGATGGCGGGCGCCGCGGCGGGCCAGCCAGCGGGCGGTGGCGGCGCCGAACCCGGTCAGCCCGCCGGTGACCAGGTAGGTGCCGTCGGGGTCCAGGGCCGGCACCGTCCGCCGGGGCCGCACGCCGAACGGCTCGTCGTGCCCGAACGAGACGACGATCTTCCCGATGTGGCGGGACGAGCCCATCAGCGCGAACGCCTCCCCCACCCGGGCGGCGGGGAGGACGGTGTGCGGCAGCGCGGTGACGCCGCCGGTCCGCATCAGGGGGTAGCAGGCGGTGATCTCCCGGGCGGCGCGCTCGGGGTCCTTCCACTGCAGGGTGCCCACGTCCACCCCGAACAGCGAGATGTTGTCGCCGAACGGCCGCAGCAGCAGCGGCTTGTTCTCGAAGATGTCGCGCTTGCCCAGCTCGATGAACCGGCCGCCGTGCCGCAGCACCTCCAGGCCGCGGGTGATCGCCTCCCCGGCGAGGGAGTTGAGGACGACGTCCACGCCGCGCCCGTCCGTCAGCTCCATGACCTGGTCGGCGAAGCGGAGGCTCCGCGAGTCCAGCACGTGCTCGGCGCCGAGCGCGCGCAGCAGGTCGCGTTTGGCGGGCGAGCCGGCCGTGGCGATCACGCGGGCCCCGCAGGCGCGGGCGACCTGGAGCGCGGCCAGGCCGACGCCGCCGGCGCCGCCGTGCACCAGGACGGTCTCGCCGGCCCGCAGGCGCGCGCAGTGGATGAGCGAGTGGGTCGCCGTCACGAACGCCATCGGCAGCGTGGCCGCCTGGGTGAAGGTGAGCCCGTCAGGGACGGGCATGGCCATCCAGGCGGCGACGACGGCGTGGTCGCCGATGCCGACGGGCCCGGCGGTCAGCACCCGGTCGCCGGGCTCCAGGTCGGTGACGCCGGGGCCGACGGCGCTGACGACCCCGGCGCACTCCAGCCCGAGCTCGTGCCATCCGTGCACCGCCTCTACGGCCTCCACGGGCAGCAGCCCGGCCGCGCGCATCACGTCGCGGTAGTTCAGCCCGGCCGCCCGGACCTCGATGGCGACCTCGCCGGCGCGGGGCTCCGCTCTGCGCTTCTGCCGCCATTCCAGGGTGAACGTCCGCCCGGGGTCGCGGACCGCGAGCTCGCAGCCGTCCCCGACGCCGGTGGACGGGACGGTGGCGGCCGGCGCCTCCCGGAGCCGCGGGACGAAGCGGCCGCGGCGGGTCAGGACGATCTCCTCCTCGTCGTCCGGCGCGAGCATCTCCGCCGCCAGGCGTTCCGCGTCCAGGGCGGGGTCGCCGGTCGGGGTGAGGCAGACGCGCCGGACGCGCAGGCTCGGGTGCTCGTTGCCGAGGGAGCGCGCGGCGCCCCAGACGGCGGCGTCCCGCGGATGCGTCCCGGCCTCCGGCCCGCTCCCCTCCGGCCCGCTCCCCTCCGGCTCGCCCGTCTCCGGGAGGGCGCCGCAGGGGCGGGCGGCGAGCCAGAGGGAGACCTCCAGGTCGTGGGGCAGTTGCTCGCAGGCCAGCGCGATGGCGCGCAGCGCCGCGACCCGCCGGGTGATCCGCTCGACCTCCGCGGCCGGGCCGGACGCGGCGTCTTCCCCGGTGTCGTCTTCGGCATCGCCCAGGAGGACGCAGAAGGCGGCCTTGCGCGCGTCGGCGGGCACCTTCAGCGCCCACTCCCCGGGATCGGTGCCGATGCCGGACCTGGCGACCCGGGCGCCGCGGTCGCGCAGCACGTCCGCGAGCGCACCGGCCGCGCCGGGGCCGTCCTCGGCGGCGATGACCCAGGCGTCGCCCTCCCCCGCCCGCGGCAGCCGTGCGGGCGCCGTGCGGCGGGCTTGCGCGGCCGCCGGCTGCGGGGCTCCGGCCAGCAGGACCGAGAAGTCGCCGTGCTCCGGCTCCCCGCCGTCGCCGGTGGCGCCGATGGCGGTGAATCCCGCGTCGACCAGCAGGTCCGACCACTGCTCGCGCGGCAGCAGCGGCGAGTCGGGACGCACGTCGCGGTCGGCGAAGCGCCAGAACTCCGCGAGCAGGCCGAAGACCGGCAGCAGCGCGCCCAGCCGGTGCGGTTCGGCGGCCAGCAGCAGCCCGCCGGGTGCCAGGAGGGCGCGCGCGTGGTCGAGCGCGGCGGTCACGTCCTCGGCCAGATGCAGGACGTTCACCGCGACCACGAGGTCGAACGCGCCCTCGGCCACGTCCTGCCCGGCGGGCGCCCGGTCGATGTCCAGCGCGGCGTATTCGACGAGGTCGGACGCGGCGAACCGCTGCCGCAGCCGGTTCACGACCGCCTCGTCCGCGTCGGTGGCCGTGTAGCGGGTGCGGTCGGCGGGCAGCGCCGGCAGCAGCGCGTCGGTGGTCCCGCCCGTCCCGGCGCCGAGCTCCAGGACGCGCAGCGGCCGGTCGGCGGGCCAGCGCCGGACGATCCCCTCCACGGCGGCGCGCACGACCCGGTTGGCGGCCGTGCACAGCGGCCCGGCGCGGTGGAACTGCTCCAGCAGGTCGGCGCCGCCACCGGCGAGGAGGCCGGCCGCGGTCTCGCGCCCGGCGAGCAGGTCGGGCAGGCGCGTGCCGATGAGGACGGTCAGGGCGGCGTGCGCGGCGAAGGCGTTGCCGCGCCAGACGAGTTCCTCGTGCAGGGTGTCGGGGCCCGCCGGCGGGGTCGTCCACCGGAGCTGCCGCGGGCCGAGCCGGCCCATCAGGCCGTGCCGTTCGAGCAGCGGCAGCGCCGGTTCCAGCAGCCGCCGGTGGTCCGACGCGGCATGGGACCGGAGCAGTTCCCGCGGGTCGAACGGCCGGGCGCGGCCGTCGGCGCCCGGTGCCCGCAGCGCGCGGGCGACGGCGTGCGCGAACGCCTCCTCGGCCCGCGCGGCGAACCGGGGGTAGTCGAGTCCGCGCCACGCCTCAAGGGCCCGGTCGGCGGTGCCGGCCGCCTCGTCGAGGAGCAGCTGCGGCTCCGCCACGGGGGCCACGCCGTCCGCGGTGCCCCGCTCGTCGGCCCCGCCGGGCCGGGGCGCGGCGCGCAGCACCGTCTCGTACCGGGTCAGCCGGGTCGCGATGCCCCGGACGGCGCGCAGCCGGCAGCCGAGGATCTCGGCGCTGACGTTGCCGTCGGGGTCGGTGACGGTGATGTCCCAGCAGACCTCGTCGTCATACCTCGAACGTTCCCGGACGTGCAGCAGGCCCTGCGGGGACGGCCGCCCCCACAGCCGCATCGAGGCGATCGCCGCGGGCATGTAGTGCCTGCCCGCGAGCATCTCGTCCACCAGCCACACCACTCCGGCCTGGAGCGCGCTGTCGAGGACGACCGGATGCGCCTGGTAGGCGCCGTCCTCCTGCGCGTCGCACGAGTAGGAGCCCAGGATCTCCTTACCGGCGCGCCACAGGCCCGTCAGCACGCGGAAGTGCGGCCCCCACTCCATGTGGCCCTTGGCGGCGCGCGCGTAGAAGTCCTCGACGTCGACCGGCTCGCCGATGCGTGCGCGCAGTTCCGCCACGTCCACCGGCGGCGGGACCGGGCGCAGCAGGCGGCGGACCCGTCCCCGGCAGTTCTCCCGTGGCTGCCGGGTGCGGTCCTCGGCGCCGGCCACGACGACCACGCCGGTCTCGGGGTACAGCGTGGTGCTCGCGCACGTCGGCTCGGTACCGGTCGCCGCCGACAGCACCAGCGCCCGGGCGATGTCGATCCGGTCGACCTCGACCGCGCCGGCGGCCTCCGGCAGCCCGAGCCGCCCGGCGGCGGCCATCATCTCCAGGTAGCCGGTGGCGGGCATGACCGGGGCTCCGCCGGCCTTGTGGTCCAGCAGCCAGCCGAGCCGCCCCGGGTCGAGTTCGGCCGCCCACGCGGGGTAGGGCACCGGCAGCCGCTCGCCCAGCAGCGGATGCTGGACCGCCGGGTCGCCGAACCGGCTGATCCAGGTGCCGGGGCCGCCGATCCAGTACCGCTCGCGCTGCCACGGGTAGGCGGGCAGCGGCCGCACCCGGCCGGGGCGCGGGAAGTGGCGGTCCCAGTCCACGCGGGCGCCGGACGCGATCAGGTGCGCGACCGCCGCGCGCATGGCGGACGGGCCCGGCTCTCCGCGCCGCAAGGTGGCGGCGACGGCCGCGCGGGGCCTCGCCTTGCCGATGACGCGGCGCAGGTAGGAGCGCAGCACCGGGTGCGGCCCGACCTCCAGCAGCACGTCGCAGCCCTCGTCCGCCACCCGCTCGACGGCGGCGGCGAACCGGACGGGCTCGCGGACGTTCCGCCACCAGTACGCCGCGTTCAGGTCGGGCCCGTCCATGAGCCCGCCGGTCACCGTCGAGACCAGCGGGATCCGGGTGCGGTCAGGCCGCAGCCCGGCCAGCGCCTCCAGCAGGCCGTCGCGGACCGGGTCCATGGCGGAGCTGTGGAAGGGGTACTCCAGGTCGAGCATCCGGAAGAAGGTCTCCCCGGCCGCCAGCTCCTCGCCGAGCGCGGTCAGGGCCTCCTCGGGGCCGGCGACGGTGACATCGCGGTCGGTGTTGACCGCGGCGACCTCCACGCCGGGATGGCCGGCCAGCAGCCGCCGGGCCGCGTCCTCCGGCAGGCCCACGGCGGCCATCCGCCCCCAGCCCCGCGCCCGCGCCTGCGCCGTGCTCCGCTCGGCGATGACCTGCGCCGCCTGCGCGGACGACAGCGCCCCCGAGACGTAGGCGGCGGCGACCTCGCCCACGCTGTGCCCGAGCACGCAGGCCGGACGCACGCCCGCCGCCTTCAGCATCTCCGCGAGCCCCGCCTGCACCGCGAACAGCAGGGGCTGCGCGACCTCCGTCGCCGCCAGGCACCACCGCTCGGCGGGCACGGCCAGCTCTTCCAGGACCGACCAGCCCAGCCTCGGCGCCAGCTCGGCGTCCAAGGCCTCGACGGCCTCGCGGAACACCTCGTCGCCGAGCAGGTCGGCGGCCATCCCCGCCCACTGCGCGCCGTTGCCCGAGAACACCAGCGCGACGCGGCCGTGCTCCACCGCTTCACCGAACGCCGCCTCGCCGCCGCCCTCGTCGCCGTCCAGCAGGCGGGTCAGGGCGCGCGCGGCACCGGCGGGCGAGTCGGCGACGACCGCCGCGCGGTGCGGATGCGTGCCGCGCCGCCGGCAGGACGTGTAGGCGATGTCGTAGAAGTCCTGGTCCGCGGTCGAGGCGAGCACCCCGGCGGCCTGGCGGGCCGCCTCGCGCAGCGCGGCCGGCGTCCGCGCCGACACCACCAGCGGCAGCGCGTTCGCGGGGTGCCCGCCAGCCGCGCCGCCCTCCTCGGACGGCGGCGGGACGGTCAGCGCGACATGGACGTTCGCGCCCCCGAACCCGAAGGAGTTGACCCCGGCCACCGGGCGGGCGGCGGCGCCGTCCAGCGGTACCGGCCGCGTCGCCACGCGCAGCCCCAGCCCGTCGAAGTCGATGGCCGGGTTCGGCGTGCCGGCGTGCAGCGTCGGCGGCACCAGCCGGTTCCGCAGCACCAGCATGGCCTTGAACAGGCCCGGCATGCCGGACGCCGGCTCCAGGTGCCCCATGTTGGACTTCACCGACCCGATCGGCAGCGGGCCGCCGGAGCGCTCCGCGCCGAGGGCCCGGCCGAGGGACAGGCACTCGGCCGGGTCCCCCGCCTGCGTCCCGGTGCCGTGCGCCTCGACGTACACGACCTCGTCGGGCGCGACGCCGGCCTCGGTGTACACCTGCCGCAGCAGCTGCTCCTGCGCGTCCGGGCTGGGCAGCGACAGCCCGAACGTGCGGCCGTCGTTGTTGGTGCCCGCCCCCAGGATCACCGCGTGCACCCGGTCGCCGTCGGCGAGCGCGTCGGCCAGCCGCTTCAGCACCACCAGGCCCCCGCCCTCGGCGCGGACGAACCCGTCGGCGTCCGCGGAGAACGCCCGGCAGCGGCCGGTCGGCGACAGCATCGACGCCTGGCTGAACCCCACGAACGAGCCGGGGCTCAGCAGGAGGTGCATCCCGCCGGCCAGCACCACCCGGCTCCTGCCCTCGACGAGCGTCCGCCAGCCGCGCTCCACCGCCAGCAGCGACGACGAGCAGGCGGTGTCGATGCTCATGCTGGGGCCGCGCAGGTCGAACACCTGCGACAGCCGGTTCGACGCGATCGACAGCGTCGACCCCGACATCGTGTACGGGCCGATCCCGCACGGCTCCAGCATCTGCAGCACGCCGTAGGCGGGGTCGGAGATCCCGATGAACACGCCGGTGTCGGACCCGGCGAGGGACGCGGGGTCGATGCCGGCGTCGTCCAGCGCCTCCACGGCCGTCTCCAGCAGCAGCCGCTGCTGCGGGTCCATCGCCGCGGCCTCCTTCGGCGAGATCCCGAAGAAGGCCGCGTCGAAACCGCCCGGGTCCTCGGTCAGGAAGCCGCCCGCGCGGGTGTAGCTGCGGCTCGCCCGGGGCATCCGCTCGTCGACGAACCGGTCGGCCTCGAACCGCTCCGGCGGCACCTGCCCGACCAGGTCGTCGCCGCGCTCCAGCGCGGCCCACAGCCCGTCCAGGCCGGTGATGCCGCCCGGAAGCCGGCACCCCGCCCCGACGATCGCGACCGCGCGGCCATCGGTCCCGCCTGGCCGTTCCCCCATGCGCGCACCCTCTCCCGATTACATTCAGTAGTCAGATGGCCACTAAATGCTGCGACGGGTCGGGCGCGGCGGCAACAGACGCGGAAGCGCCGAAGCCCTACCCCCCGGGGTAGCGGGGGCGTCACCGCCGGGCGCGCGTGTCAGTCGTAGGCGTGTCGGTCATGGGACGCCCGCGTCAGTCGTAGGACGCCAGGGTGCGGGCGTGCAGGCCGAGGACGTGCGAGAACAGGGCGGGGGCCTGCGCGCCGGCGGCGTCGGGCAGGACGTCGGGGGTGAGCGTCCAGTCCGCGCCGACCCACGAGTCGGCGATGGCGTCCGCGCTGGAGGGGAGGTTGTTGCACGCCTGCCGGAGCCGGACGGCGCGCACGGACTCGGCGGCCGGGGTGTCGGTCTCCACCAGCAGCACCGGGACGCCGGCCGACGGGCCGTCCTCCACCAGGCGCAGCAGGCCGTGCGCGTCGTCGCCGTCGAGCGCGGCGCCGGCGTCGAGGATCACCACCAGCCGGACGGGCGGGCCGCCGCCGGGCGGGTCCTCGCCGCCGCCGATGCGGCGCAGGTCGACCAGGTCGAGCAGCCGGCGGACGCGTTCGGCCGCCCCGGTGCCGACGGCCACGCCGCCGCCGAGCAGCCGGGCGGAGGTGGCCGGGTCGAAGCCCTGCAGCCAGCCCGCGCCCGACAGGCCCGGCGCGTCGACGACGTCCAGCCCGACGAGCCCGGGCGGCGCCGCGGCGAGGAACCGGGTCGCCAGCGACCAGGCGTAGGCGGTGGAGTCGCCCGGCATCGTGCCCTGGGAGATCCACACGGCGCGCCGCCACGGCAGCCGCAGTACGAGCGGGATCCGCAGGTCCGGCAGTTCGGCGGTGGACAGCCGGCCGAGCAGCACGCCGCCGGCGAGGTCGGTGCGGGGCCGCCAGGTCAGCCAGGACGGCGCGTCGAACGGCGCGACCTCCGCCTCGACGTGCGGCTCCACCCGGGCCAGCTCGTCGCGGAGCTGGGCGGCGTCGGCGCGCAGCCGCTGGTCGGCGGTGGCCATCAGCTCGTCGAAGCGGCCGCGGGGCCGCCGCCCGGCGATCTCCTCGTTGCGGACGGTCAGCGCGTGGTCGGTGGCGGCGCGGAACGCGGCCAGCGAGCGGCTCGCGTCCTCCCAGACGAGCCAGCAGCGTTCGAGGTAGTCGACCTCGGAGTCGGGCGGCGGCGGAGGCGGCGGCGCGGGTGGCGGCACCGGCGGAGGCACCGGCGGCGGTACGGCCCTCGGCGGCGGTACGGCCGCGGGCGGCGGGGGCTGCGGGGTCTGCGGGGTCTGCGCGGAGGGCGGCGGGGTTCCCGGGTCGTCCACCTCGATGCCGTGCGCGGCGACCAGCTCGGCCAGGCCGCCGCCGTAGCCCTGGCCCACGGCGCGCACCTTCCAGCCGCCCGCGCGCCGGTACACCTCCAGGCCGATGATCGCCTGCTCGGGCCCGAGGCCGGGGACGGTGAACGCGGCGGCCGTCGCGCCGCCGGCGGTCAGCAGCACCCGCGGCGGCTCCGCCCCGAACGACGTGCCCCCGGCGAGGCTGACCGCGATGAGCACCGCGGCGACCTCGGCGGGGACCGCGTCCAGGTCGAGGTCGACGCGCTGGCCGCCGGCGTCCGACCAGCGGACGCCCGCGGCCTGCGGGGCGTTGAAGAACACCAGGTCGGCGTCGGAGCGGACGCGCAGGTCGGGGCCGACGAGCAGGGCGCTGACGTCGACGGGCACGGCGCTGGAGACCGTCGCGGTCACCCGCCGGGCGGTCAGTGCCGCGTTGGCGCCGCGGGCGAGTTCGGTCATCGGCGTCAGGCGTGCGCCGCGATCGCCGGGAGCATGTCCTGGAACGTGCGGCCGTGGCAGGGCTCGCCGATCGCGTTCATCTTCCAGGCGCCGCCGTGCCGGTAGATGCGGGCCATGACCATCGCGGTGTGGGCGCCGCCGCCGGTCAGCGTGTACCGGGCGAGCTCGCCGCCGTCCATCTCGTTGACCAGCCGGCAGAACGCGTTCTCCACCTCGTTGAACGTCTGGCCGTTGAACGAGCTGACCGTGAACACCAGCGAGGTGACGTGCACCGGGAGGCGGTTCAGGTCGACGATGACCGACTCGTCGTCGCCGTCGCCCGCGCCGGTCAGGTTGTCGCCGGTGTGCCGGACGGAGCCGTCGTCGCTGACGAGCTTGCCGAAGTACACCACGTCCGCGAGGTTCTGGTCGGCGAACAGGACGCAGGACGCGTCGAGGTCGATGTCCCGCACGCGGGAGCCGAAGAACCCCTTCTTCTTCACCGCGTCCCAGCCCAGGCCCATCCGGACCATGCTGAGCACGCCGCCGGGCTTCTCCAGCGAGATCCGCTGGCCCTTCACCATCGACACCGTCACAGCCGTCGCCTCCTCGCCGTCCCTGTGCCGCGCTGACCCGAGGGTGCGCCGGCCCGGACGCAAAGCCTTCCAGCCCATGCGCCGTGTTGTCACCTCGTTCCCGGTTCCGCCCGTGAAACCGGTGGAAGGTTTCTTGTCCGCTCCGCGCGGACCGCCGCATAGTGACGTTCCACCTGCGAATTGTGATCGGGAAAAGAGTGGTTCTGGTGCGGTTCTCACTGGTGCGGGTCGTGAGTGTGCTCGTGGCCGCGTTGGTCGCCGCGGCGGCGGTTCTCACGGGACCGCCGGCCTCGGCGGCGGCGCTGACGGAGGTCACGAGTTTCGGGACGAACCCGACCGGGCTGCGGATGCACGTGTACGTCCCCGACCGCGTCCAGGAGAAGCCGCCCGTCCTGCTGGCGATCCACTGGTGCACGGGGTCGGGGCCGGCGATGTACTCGGGCACGGAGTTCGCCCGGCTCGCCGACCGGTACGGGTTCGTCGTCGTCTACCCGTCCGCGACGCGCGGCGGGGCCTGCTTCGACGTGTCGTCGGCGCGGGCGCTGCGGCGCGACGGCGGGAGCGACCCGGTCGGGATCATGTCGATGGTCCGGTACGCGCTCCAGCGGCACGGCGGGGACGCGTCGCGCGTGTTCGTCACCGGGGTGTCGTCCGGCGCGATGATGACGAACGTGATGCTGGCGAACTACCCGGACGTGTTCGCCGCGGGCGCGGTGTTCGCGGGTGTGCCCGACGGCTGCTTCGCCACCGCGGACGGCTCCGGCTGGAACAGCGCGTGCGCCAACGGGACGATCCTCAAGACGCCGCAGCAGTGGGGCGACATCGCGCGCTCCGCCTACCCCGGCTACTCCGGGACCCGGCCGCGGGTGCAGCTGTGGCACGGCACCGCCGACGACACGCTGCGCTACCCGAACTTCGGCGAGGAGATCGACCAGTGGACGAACGTCCACGGCCTGTCCGCGACGCCGACCTCGACCGACCAGCCGCAGCAGGGCTGGACGCGCACCCGCTACGGCGACAAGGTCGAGGCGTACTCCCTGCAGGGCGTCGGCCACAACCTGATGGCCTCCGGCATGGCGCAGCGGGCGATCCAGTTCTTCGGCCTCGACCAGGGCGGCACCACCGAGCCGCCCGGGGACGGCGACGGCTGCGCCGTCTCCTACGCGGTGAACGCGTGGAACACGGGACTGGTGGCGAGCATCACCGTCACCAATACCGGGTCCGCGGCGATCAACGGCTGGACGCTCGGCTTCACCCTCCCCGCCGGGCAGGCGATCACCTCCGGCTGGGGCGCCGCCTACCGGCCCGAGAGCGGCGCGGTGACCGCGGCGAACGTGTCCTACAACGCCGCGATTCCCGCAGGTGGATCCGTCGGGATCGGCTTCCAGGCCACCCACACCGGCGG
The DNA here is from genome assembly GCF_013364275.1 of Actinomadura sp. NAK00032. Taxonomy (NCBI): domain Bacteria; kingdom Bacillati; phylum Actinomycetota; class Actinomycetes; order Streptosporangiales; family Thermomonosporaceae; genus Actinomadura; species Actinomadura sp. NAK00032. The sequence continues at coordinate 5,715,751 of NZ_CP054932.1, forward strand.
CACCGGCGCGCCGTCCGCGTTCACGCTCAACGGCGCCGCGTGCGGCGCCTCCTGACGGTTGACAGGGGTGCGGGCAGATCGTACGGTTCGCTTGATTCACGGTTGCCCGAGGGAAATCCGGTGAGATGCCGGTGCGGACGCGCCACTGTATCCGGGACGACGATCCCGGGAGCCAGGTCGCTCGGGTGGCCGCGACCTCATTGTCCGGGACGCGCCAGATCCCAAATGGAGGCTCCGTGAGCACGCTCAGTGCCCGCACCATCCCCCTTCCCCGCCTCGTTCCCCGGCTGCTCGCCGTGCCCTGCCACTAGGCCGCCGCATGGTACGCACCCTGCTGGTCAGGGGCCTTCTTCTCGGCCTGCCGGCCGGCCTCGTCGCGGGCGCCTTCCCCGTCGCGGCCGGTGAGCCGCGCATCGACGAGTCCATCGACGAGTCCCGGGCGTCGTTCGGCGCGCTGTTCGGGTGGGCCTGCGGCCGGGCGGCCCGTCCCGCCGCCGTGCCCGCCTGAACGGGGTGCGGCTCGGCCGCGCCCGCGGCCTGGACGCCGCCGCGGCCGGCCGGTTCGGTCTCGCTCCGCTGTCCATCACGCGACTCGCCGCCGCCCGGGGCGGCCGACGGGTCCCTCACGTCTATCGGAAGGTGGTTCCTTGACCACCCTGTATCCGTTCAGCGCCGTCGTCGGCCTGGACGACCTGAAGCTGGCGCTGCTCCTCAACGCCGTCTCGCCGCGTGTCGGCGGAGTGCTGGTGCGCGGAGAGAAGGGCACCGCGAAGTCGACGATCGTGCGGGCGCTGGCGGCCCAGCTGCCCGCCGTGGACGTCGTCGCGGGCTGCCGCTTCGCGTGCGACCCGGCGGCGCCGGACCCGTCCTGCCCGGACGGCCCGCACGAGCCGGGCGGCCCGGCGGAGCGGCGGCCGTCCGCGCTGGTGGAGCTGCCGGTCGGCGCGTCCGAGGACCGGCTCGCCGGGTCGCTGGACGTGGAGCGGGCGCTGACCGAGGGCGTGAAGGCGTTCGAGCCGGGGCTGCTCGCGGCGGCGCACCGGGGGGTGCTGTACGTGGACGAGGTGAACCTGCTGCACGACCACCTGGTGGACCTGCTGCTGGACGCCGCCGCGCTCGGCACCTGCTACGTGGAGCGCGAGTCGCTGTCGGTCCGGCACGCGGCCCGGTTCCTGCTGGTCGGGACGATGAACCCCGAGGAGGGCGAGCTGCGGCCGCAGCTGCTCGACCGGTTCGGGCTGACGGTGGAGGTGGCGGCGTCGCGGGAGCCGCGCGAGCGGGCGGAGGTCGTCCGGCGGCGGCTCGCGTTCGACGCCGGCCCGGAGGCGTTCGCGGCGCGCTGGGCCGCCGCCGAGTCGGGCCTCGCCGCGCGGATCGCGCAGGCCCGCGCGCGGCTCGGCGGCGTCCGCCTGCCGGACGAGCGGCTGGAGCAGATCGCGGCCGTGTGCGCGGGGTTCGAGGTGGACGGCCTGCGCGCCGACATCGTCACCGCGAACGCCGCGATGGCGCACGCGGCCTGGCGGGGCCGGGACGAGGTGGCGGAGGAGGACGTCCGCGCCGCCGCCCGCCTGGCGCTGCCGCACCGCCGCCGCCGCGACCCGTTCGACGCCCCCGGCCTGGACGAGTCGCTGCTCGACGACCTGCTGGACCGCTCCTCCCCCGACGACGACCCGCCCCCGCCCCCGCCCCCGCCCGGCGGCGCGCCGCAGGATGACGGGCCGCAGGAAGACGGGCCGCAGGGCGACGGAAGACCGCCTGGCGAGAGCGGTTCGTCGAGCGGCGACTCCCCTTCGGGCGGGGGCGGTGGCGGGGGTGAGCGGGTCGCGGCGGCGGGGGCGCCGCATGCGGTGCCCCGGCTGGAGGTGCCCGGGGTCGGTGACGGTGCCGCGGGGCGGCGGTCGCGGGCGCGGACGGCGCGGGGCCGGGTCACCGGGGCGCGGCGCCCGGCCGAGCGGGTCCGCGATCCGCACCTGGTGGCGACGCTGCTGGCCGCCGCGCCCCATCAGCGGGAACGGGGCCGCTCCGGCTCGGGGCTCGTGCTGCGGCGCGGGGACCTGCGGGAGGCGGTGCGGGAGGGGCGCGAGGGCAACCTGGTGCTGTTCGTCGTGGACGCGAGCGGCTCGATGGCGGCGCGGCGCCGGATGACGGCGGTGAAGACGGCGGTGCTGAGCCTGCTGCTGGACGCCTACCAGCGCCGCGACAAGGTCGGGCTGATCACGTTCCGGGGGCGGGAGGCGGACGTGGTGCTTCCGCCGACGTCGTCGGTGGAGGCGGGGGCGGCGCGGCTGCGGGCGCTGCCGACCGGCGGCCGGACGCCGCTGGCGGCGGGGCTGGTCCGGGCCGCCGAGACGCTGCGGGCGCAGCGGCTGCGCGATCCGGCGCGGCGCCCGCTGGTCGTGGTCGTCACCGACGGCCGCGCCACCGCCGGCGGCGACGTCGACCGGGCGGCCGGGCTGCTCGCCGGGACGGCGGGGATCGTCGTGGACTGCGAGGACGGCCCGGTCCGGCTCGGGCTCGCGGGCCGCCTCGCCGCGCGGATGGACGCGCGGCTCGTCCCGCTGCGGGAACTCGATGCGATCGTGCGCGAGCACAGGAAGGCGGCCTGAGATGCCCCAGGGGAAGCCCGTGTCCGTCCCCGACGACGGACTCACCACCCGGCAGCGCCGCAACCGGCCGCTGCTGATCGTCCACACCGGGCCGGGGAAGGGCAAGTCGACGGCGGCGTTCGGGATGGCGCTGCGGGCGTGGAACCAGGGCTGGCCGGTCGGGGTGTTCCAGTTCGTGAAGTCGGCGAAGTGGCGCATCGGGGAGGAGCGCGCGCTGCGGGTGCTGGGCGGCAGCGGCGAGGGCGGGCCGGTCGCGTGGCACAAGATGGGCGAGGGCTGGTCGTGGATCCAGCGGCCCGGCAGCGAGGAGGACCACGCGGCCGACGCGCGGGAGGGCTGGGCGCAGATCAAGCGGGACCTCGCCGCGGAGACGTACCGTTTCTACGTGCTCGACGAATTCACCTACCCGCTCAAGTGGGGCTGGCTGGACCTGGACGACGTGGTGGCGACGCTCACCGCCCGGCCGGGCGCCCAGCACGTCGTCGTCACCGGGCGGGACGCGCCGGACGCGCTGGTCGGGGCCGCGGACCTGGTGACGGAGATGGGCAAGGTCCGGCATCCGATGGACGCCGGGCAGAAGGGGCAGCGGGGCATCGAGTGGTGATCCCGCGCCTGGTGGTCGCGGCGCCGTCGTCGGGGAGCGGGAAGACGACGGTCGCGACGGGGCTCATGGCCGCGCTGCGGGCGCGGGGGCTCGCGGTGTCGCCGCACAAGGTCGGGCCCGACTACATCGACCCCGGCTACCACGCGCTGGCGGCGGGGCGGCCGGGCCGCAACCTCGATCCGTGGCTGGTGGGCGAGGAGCGGGTGGCGCCGCTGTTCCGGCACGGCGCGGCCGGCTGCGACGTGGCCGTGGTCGAGGGGGTGATGGGCCTGTTCGACGGGCGCGGCGACACGGGGTTCGCGTCCACCGCGCATGTCGCGGAGCTGCTCGCGGCGCCGGTGGTGCTGGTCGTGGACGCGGCGCGGCAGAGCCGGTCGGTGGCGGCGCTGGTGCACGGCTTCGCGACGTTCGAGCCGGGGGTGCGGGTCGCCGGCGTCGTCCTCAACCGGGTCGGGTCGGACCGGCACGAGGAGCTGTGCCGGGGCGCGCTGGAGTCGGCGGGCGTGCCGGTGCTCGGCGCGATCCGCCGGGACGACGCCGTCGTGAACCCGTCCCGGCATCTCGGGCTGATCCCGGCGGCGGAGCGCGGGGCGGAGGCCGTGCGGGCGGTGGAGCGGCTCGGCGAGCTGGTCGCGCGGTCGTGCGACGTGGACGCCCTGGTGCGGCTCGCGGGCACCGCTCCCCCGCTGCCGGGGCCGGTGTGGGACCCGGCCGGTGAGGTCGAGCCGGTCGCGGGGCGTCCGGTCGTGGCGGTGGCGGGCGGTCCGGCGTTCACCTTCTCTTACCGGGAGCACGTGGAGCTGCTGCGGGCGGCGGGCGCGGACGTGGCGGTGTTCGACCCGCTGCGGGACCCGGCCCTGCCGGACGGGACGGCCGGGCTCGTCATCGGCGGCGGGTTCCCCGAGGTGCACGCCGCGGAGCTGGCCGCCAACGCGCCGATGCTGGCGGCGGTGGCGGCGTTCGGCGGGCCGGTCGCGGCCGAGTGCGCGGGGCTCCTCTATCTCTGCGAGGAACTCGACGGGCGGGCGATGTGCGGGCTCGTGCCGGGGCGGGCGCGGATGACGCCGCGGCTCACGCTCGGCTACCGGGAGGCGGTCGCCGTCGGGTCGTCGCTGCTGACCCGTCCGGGCGAGCGGTTCCACGGCCACGAGTTCCACCGGACCGTCCTGACCGGCGGCGGCGAACCGCTGTTCCGCTGGCGGGACGGCACCGGGACCGGGGCTGACGGCTTCGGCGGCGACCGGATCACCGCGTCCTACCTGCACCTGCACTGGGCCGGGTGCCCGGAGGCGGCTCAGCGGCTCGTGTCGTCCGCCCGCCCGTCGTCCTCGAGGTCGCCCTCGGTCTTGAGGTAGACCTCCTGGAGGCCCTGGAGGACCTCCGGGTCGGGGTGCTCCCACATGCCGCGCTCGGCCGCCTCCAGCAGCCGTTCGGCGATGCCGTGCAGCGCCCACGGGTTCGAGGTCTCCATGAACGCGCGGTTCTCGTCGTCCAGGACGTAGGCGGCGGTGAGCCGGTCGTACATCCAGTCGGCCATGACGCCGGTGGTGGCGTCGTAGCCGAACAGGTAGTCGACGGTCGCGGCCAGCTCGAACGCGCCCTTGTAGCCGTGCCGGCGCATCGCGGCGAGCCACTGCGGGTTCACGACGCGGGCCCGGAAGACGCGCGCGGTCTCCTCCGACAGCGTGCGGGTGCGGACCGCGTCGGGGCGGGTGCTGTCGCCGACGTAGGCCTCCGGCGCCTTCCCGGTCAGCGCCCGGACCGTGGCGATCATGCCGCCGTGGTACTGGAAGTAGTCGTCGGAGTCGGCGATGTCGTGCTCGCGGGTGTCGACGTTCTTGGCGGCGACCGCGATGCGGCGGTAGGCGCTCTCCATGTCGTCGCGGGCGGGCACGCCGTCGAGGTCGCGGCCGTAGGCGTGGCCGCCCCATACCGCGTACACCTCGGCGAGGTCGGCGTCGTCGCGCCAGTTGCGGCTGTCCATGAGCGGCAGCAGGCCCGCCCCGTACGCGCCGGGCGCCGACCCGAAGATGCGGCGGGCGGCGCGCCGCTCGTCGCCGTGCTCCTCCCGGTCGGCCCGGACGTGGGCGCGCACGTAGTTGCCGGACTCGGGCTCGTCGAGGCCGGCGACGAGCCGGACGGCGTCGTCCAGCATCGCGACGACGTGCGGGAACGCGTCCCGGAAGAAGCCGCTGATGCGGACGGTCACGTCGATGCGCGGCCGCCCCAGCTCGGTGAGGGGGATCGGTTCCAGATCGGTGACGCGGCGGGACGCCTCGTCCCACGCGGGGCGGACGCCGAGCAGCGCGAGCACCTCGGCGACGTCGTCCCCGGCGGTGCGCATCGCGCTCGTCCCCCACACCGACAGGCCGACCGAGCGGGGCCATTCGCCGTGGTCGGCGCGGTAGCGGTCCAGCAGGGAGTCGGCCATCGCCCGGCCGGTCTCCCAGGCGAGCCGGCTCGGGACGGCGCGCGGGTCCACCGAGTAGAAGTTCCGGCCGGTCGGCAGGACGTTGACGAGGCCGCGCAGCGGCGACCCGCTCGGCCCGGCCGGGACGTAGCCGCCGTCCAGCGCGTGCAGGACGTGGTCGAGCTCGTCGGACGTGCGGGCCAGCCGCGGCACGATCTCGGCGGCGGCGAACTCAAGCACGCGGGCCACCAGGTCGCGGCGCTCTTCGGGGACCCGCCGGACGGCCTCGGCGACCGCGTCCACGGCCCAGCCGGCGTCCTCCATGGCCTGGACGAGGCCGCGGGCGGCGGTCTCGGCGGCGTCCACGGCGGCGAGGGCCTCGGTGCCGTCCTCGGTCAGGCCGAGCGCCTCGCGCAGGCCGGGCAGGGTCTCGCGTCCCGACCACATCTGCCGGGCGCGGAGCATCGCCAGCACCAGGTCGACGCGGGCCGCGCCCTCCGGCGCCTGCCCGAGGACGTGCAGGCCGTCGCGGATCTGCGCGTCCTTCACCTCGCACAGCCAGCCGTCGACGTGCAGGAGGAAGTCGTCGAACTCGGTGTCGTGCGGGCGGTCGTCCAGGCCGAGGTCGTGGTCGAGTTTCGCGGCCTGGATCAGCGTCCAGATCTGGGCGCGGATCGCGGGCAGCTTCGCCGGGTCCATCGCGGCGATCGCCGCGTGCTCGTCCAGGAGCTGTTCGAGGCGGGCGATGTCGCCGTAGGTCTCGGCGCGGGCCATCGGCGGGACCATGTGGTCGACGAGGACGGCGTGCGCGCGGCGCTTGGCCTGCGTCCCCTCCCCCGGGTCGTTGACGAGGAACGGGTAGATCAGCGGGACGTCGCCGAGCGCGGCGTCGGTGCCGCACCGCGCCGACATGCCCGCCGCCTTGCCCGGCAGCCATTCCAGGTTGCCGTGCTTGCCGACGTGGACGATGGCGTGCGCGCCGAACTCGTCCGACAGCCACCGGTAGGCGGCCAGGTAGTGGTGGCTGGGCGGCAGGTCGGGGTCGTGGTAGATCGCGATGGGGTTCTGCCCGAAGCCGCGCGGCGGCTGCACCATGACGACGACGTTCCCGGCGCGGAGCGCGGCGAGGACGATGTCGCCGTCCTGCACGAACAGCTGCCCGGGAGGCGGCCCCCAGTGCAGCTCCATCTCGCCGCGCAGTTCCTCGGGGAGCGTCCGGTACCAGCGCTCGTAGGACGCGCCGGAGATCCGGACGGGGTTGCCCGCGAGCTGCTCCTCGGTGAGCCAGTCCTCGTCCTGGCCGCCGGCGGCGATGAGCGCGTGGATGAGCGCGTCGCCGTCCAGGCCCGCGGCGTCGTCGCCGACGCCGGGGAAGCCTCCGCCCAGGTCGTGGCCCTCGTCGCGGAGGCGGGCCAGCAGCCGGACGGTGCTCGCCGGGGTGTCGAGCCCGACGGCGTTCCCGACGCGGGAGTGCTTGGTCGGGTACGCCGACAGCATCACCGCGACGCGGCGCTCGGCGGGCGGGGTGTGCCGCAGGCGGCCGTGCCGGACGGCGATCCCCGCGACGCGCGCCGCCCGCTCCGGGTCGGCCCGGTAGACGGTGAGGCCGTCCTCGTCGATCTCCTTGAACGAGAACGGGACGGTGATGATCCGGCCGTCGAACTCGGGGATCGCGACCTGCGACGCGGCGTCCAGCGGGGACAGGCCGTCGTCGCTGTCCTCCCAGGCGGCGCGGCTGGTGGTGAGGCAGAGGCCCTGCAGGATCGGGACGTCGAGCGCGGCGAGGGCGCCGACGTCCCACGCCTCGTCGTCGCCGCCCGCCCCGGCGGTCGCGGGCCTGGACCCGCCCGCCGCGAGGACGGTCACGACCAGCGCGTCCGCCCGGCGGAGGGTGTCGAGCAGCGCGGGCTCGGCGGTGCGCAGGGACGAGCAGAAGACGGGCATGGCCTGCCCGCCCGCGTCCTCGACGGCCGCGCACAGCGCCTCGGCGAACGCGGTGTTCCCGGCCATGTGGTGGGCGCGGTAGTAGAGCACGCCGACGACGGGGCCCTCGGTGGTGCGGGGCTCGCGTTCGAGCCGCCCCCACGTCGGCGTCGCGGCCGGGGGCGCGAACCCGCGCCCGGTCAGCAGCACGGTGTCGGACAGGAACGCGTGCAGCTCGGCGAGGTTGGCGGGCCCGCCGTGCGCGAGGTAGGCGTGGGCCTCGGCGCACACGCCGGCGGCGACCCCGCCGCGGAGCCGGGACAGCTCCATCAGCTCGGCGTCGGGGGCCTGCTCGCCGCCGAGGACCACCACCGGGCGGGGGCCGGCGAGGAGCGCGTCGAGCCCGTCCTCCCAAACGCGCCGCCCGCCGAGCAGCCGGACCACGACGAGGCCCGTGCCCTCGGTCAGTGCGGGCAGGTCGGCGGCGGTGAGCCGGGCGGGATTGCCGAGCCGGTAGCCGGCGCCGGACGCGCGGGCGCTCAGCAGATCGGTGTCGGACGTCGACAGCAGCAGCACGGTGCCAGCGGACACGGCCGTTCCTCCCCTGGGGTCCTCGCCCCGGTAGCGGGTGTCGCGACGGCAGGAGTCTCCTGGCTCCCGGATCGATGCTCGCCCCGGCCTTCCCGTCCGTGCGGACAGTGGCCTCAAGCGGGGTTCGCTCCCCGGTCACAGTGGCGGGACCGCGCCGGATTCACACCGGCTTCCTCCCATTGCCATCGCCTGGGGAGAACAGTACGGCAGCGCGGCCCGCCCGCAAAGTGTGGTTAACATCCTCCCCGTGCCGATTGTCAGACCGCACGCCGACGCGTGCCCCGGTGCGCTGCGCACCCACAACGCCGCCGACGGGCCGCTGGCGCGTGTCCGGGTGCCGGGCGGCGCGGTGTCGTCCGCGCAGCTCGAAGTGCTCGGCGCCGCCGCCCGCGAGCTGGGCCGCGACGTGATCGAACTCACCTCGCGCGGCAATCTGCAGCTGCGCGGCGTCCGCGATCCGGCGGCGCTCGCGGCGCGCCTGGAGGCGGCGGGGCTGCTGCCGTCGCCGTCCCACGAGCGGGTGCGCAACATCGTCGCGTCCCCGCTCGGCGGGCGCGGCCGGCACGGCGTCCTGGCGACGGATCCGCTGGTCGCGGCCCTCGACCGGGCGCTGTGCGCGAACCCGCGGCTGGCCGGCCTGCCGGGCCGCTTCCTGTTCGCGCTGGACGACGGCACCGGCGACGCGGCCGCCGTGGACGCCGACCTGACCTTCGCGCCGGACGGCCTCCGCGTCGCCGGGGCACGGGTCTCCGTTCCCGCCGGTGACGCGGTCGCGACGCTGGTCGCGGCCGCGGCGGCGTTCCTCGACGTCCGGGGGGACGCGTGGCGGGTCTCGGAGGTCCCGGACGGGGCGCGGCTCGTCGCCGGACGGCTCGGCGCGAGTGCGGAGGAACCCGGCGCGCCCCCTGAGCCCCGGCCCCCGTACGCCGGGATCGTCCGGCAGCGGGACGGGCTCGTCGCGCTGGAGGTCGTGCCGCCGCTCGGTCGGCTGTCGGGCGCGCGGGCCGAGGCTCTCGCCGGGTCCTCGGGCAGCGTGCGGGTCACGCCGTGGCGGAGCGTCGTGCTGCGGGATCTGACTTCCGGCGAGGCCGGCGAGGTCGCGGCGGTGCTCGCGGCGGCGGGGTTCGCGGTCGACGCCGCGTCGCCGTGGGTCGGGGTCACCGCCTGCACCGGGAGCCCCGGCTGCGCGAAGTCGCGCGGCGACGTGCTGGGCGAGGCGCGGCGGTGGGTCGCCGGGCTGGAGCGCGCACCCGAGACGCCCGTCCACTGGGCGGGATGCGAGCGGCGCTGCGGGACGCCCCGCGGCCCGGTCGTGCTGAGGATGCCTGAGGAGCAGCGGTGATGGACTATGTCCGGGACGGCGCCGAGATCTACCGGCGGTCCTTCGCGACGATCCGCGCGGAGGCCGACCTGTCGGGCCTGCCGGACGACGTCGCGCGCGTCGCGGTGCGGATGATCCACGCCTGCGGGATGACCGACCTCGTCCGGGATCTGGGCTGGTCGCCGGGGGTCGTGGCGCGGGCGCGGGCGGCGCTGCTGGACGGCGCGCCGGTCCTGTGCGACGCGCGGATGGTCGCGTCCGGTATCACGCGCGCGCGGCTGCCGGCGGGCAACGACGTGGTGTGCGCGCTGGGCGAGCCGGAGGTGCCCGCGCTGGCGGAGCGGCTCGGCACCACGCGCAGCGCGGCGGCCCTCGACCTGTGGCTGGACCGGCTCGAGGGGTCGGTCGTGGCGATCGGCAACGCGCCGACCGCGCTGTTCCGGCTGCTGGAGCTGGTGGCGGCGGGCGCGGGGCGTCCGGCGGCGGTGCTCGGGATCCCGGTCGGGTTCATCGGCGCGGCCGAGTCGAAGGAGGCGCTCGCCGCGAGCGGGCTCGACCACCTGGTGGTGCGCGGGCGGCGCGGCGGCAGCGCGATGACGGCGGCGGCGGTCAACGCCGTCGCCAGTGAGGCGGAGTGATGGCGGGACGGCTGTTCGGCGTGGGCGTCGGCCCCGGCGATCCGGAGCTGGTCACGGTCAAGGCGGCGCGGCTGATCGGCGAGGCGGACGTGGTCGCCTTCCACTGCGCGCGGCACGGCCGCAGCATCGCCCGGTCGGCCGCCGAACCGTACCTGCGGGACGGCCGGATCGAGGAGCAGCTCGTCTACCCGGTGACCACGGAGGCGACCGCCCATCCGGGCGGCTACCAGGGCGCGCTCGACGAGTTCTACGCCGACTGCGCCGCCCGGCTCTCCGCGCACCTGGACGCGGGCCGGACGGTCGTGGTGCTGAGCGAGGGCGACCCGCTGTTCTACGGGTCCTACATGCACCTGCACAAGCGCCTCGCGCCGCACTACCCGGCCGAGGTGGTGCCCGGCGTGACGTCGGTGAGCGCGGCGTCGGCGGCGGCCGGGCGGCCGCTGGCGGAGCGGGAGGAGACGCTGACGGTCCTGCCCGGGACGCTGCCCGGCGACGAGCTGGCCGAGCGGCTGCGCGGGACGGACGCGGCGGCCGTGCTCAAGCTCGGCCGGACGTTCCCCAAGGTCAGGCAGGCGTTCGAGGACGCGGGCCGGCTCGGCGACGCCTGGTACGTCGAGCGGGCCTCCACCGGTAGGCAGCGGGTCGCACCGCTCGCCGACGTCGACCCTGCGGACGTCCCGTACATGTCGCTCGCCCTGCTGACGAGCCCGGCGGAGCGGTCGTTCGAGGCGCCGCCCCCGGCCCGGCCCGAGGGCCCCGGCGGGGTATGGGTGGTCGGGCTCGGCCCGGCGGGGCGGTCCTGGCTCACCCCGGAGGCGCAGGACGTCCTCGCGTCCGCGACCGACCTCGTCGGCTACGGCCCCTACCTGGACCGGGTGCCGCCGAACCCGCGGCAGCGGCGGCACGCGTCCGGGAACCGGGTGGAGGCCGACCGCGCCCGGCACGCGCTGGACCTTGCGAAGGACGGGGCGCGCGTCGCCGTGGTCTCGTCCGGCGACCCGGGCGTGTTCGCGATGGCGGCGGCGGTGCTGGAGGCCGCCGCCGACGACGCGTTCGCGGACGTTGCGGTGCAGGTCGTGCCGGGGCTGACGGCGGCGCAGGCGGTCGCGGCGCGGGCGGGCGCGCCGCTCGGCCACGACTTCTGCGTCCTGTCGCTGTCGGACATCCTCAAGCCGTGGGACGCGATCGCGCGGCGGCTGTCGGCGGCGGCCGAGGCCGATCTGGTCGTGGCGCTCTACAACCCGTCGTCCAGCCGCCGCAGGCACCAGCTCCCGGCGGCGCGCGACCTGCTGCTGGAGCACCGCTCCCCCGAGACGCCGGTGGTGATCGGACGCGACGTCGGCGGCCCCGAGGAGAGCGTGGCGGTGACGACGCTCGGCAAGCTCGATCCGGAGCGGGTCGACATGCGCTGCCTGGTCATCGTGGGGTCGTCCACCACGCGCGTCACCGACAAGGGCGTCGTCTACACGCCGCGCCGCTACCCCTGAGCCCAGGCTGCGGCCGCCGCCACGTCGTGGGTCGTCCGGACGCCCTCGGGAGGCGGCGGCCGGTCGACCATGACGACCGGGATGCCCGCTCGGCGGGCGGCGGTGAGCTTCGCGCGGGTCATGGCGCCGCCGCTGTCCTTGGTGACCAGCACGGTCAGGCGGTGGGCGTCGATCAGCGCGCGCTCGCCGTCCACGGTGTAGGGGCCGCGCGCGAGCAGGACCTCCACGTTGGACGGGACGGGCGGCTCCGGCGGGTCCACCGACCGGGCCAGGAACCATGCGTCGGCACGGGCGGCGAACACCGGGATGCTGCGGCGGCCCGTGGTGAGGAACGCGCGGGCCCCGGCGGGCAGGGCCTCGGCGGCGGCCGGCAGGGACGGGACGCGGCGCCAGTCGTCGCCGTCCGCCTCCGTCCAGCCGGGGCGGCGCAGCGCGAGCAGCGGCACGCCCGCCAGCCGGGACGCCCGCGCGGCGGAGGCGCTCATCCGCTCCGCGAACGGGTGCGTGGCGTCCACGAGGCGGTCGGTCCGGTGGTCGCGCAGCCAGGCCGCGAGCCCGTCGGCGCCGCCGAACCCGCCGATGTGCACCTCCCCCACGGGCAGGCGCGGGTCGGTGACGCGTCCGGCGAGGGACGACACGACCCGGACGTCCGGGTGGCCGTCCGCCAGCGCGGCGGCGAGGGCGCGGGCCTCGGCGGTGCCGCCGAGGATCAGGACGCGCCGCACGCCCGGTCCCGGCCGGCGCTGTAGAGGTGGCTGTCGGGGAACGCCGACGCGGTCAGCACCCGGCCGACCACGATCACGGCGGTGCGCCTCACCCCGGCCTCCCGGACCAGCCCGGCGATGTCGGCGAGGGTGCCGCGCAGCACCAGCTCGTCCGCGCGGCTGGCGCGGGCGACGACCGCGACCGGGCAGTCCGCACCGTAGTGCGGCCGCAGCTCGGCCGCGACCTCCTCGATGCGCTGGACGGCCAGGTGCAGCACCATCGTGGCGCCGCTCGCGCCCAGGGTCGCGAGGTCCTCGCCGGGCGGCATCGGGGTGGCGCGCACGGCGGTGCGGGTCAGGATGACGGTCTGGCCGACGCCGGGCACGGTCAGCTCCCGCCCGAGCGAGGCCGCCGCCGCCGCGAACGCCGGGACGCCGGGGACGACCTCGTACGGCACGCCCGCCGCGTCGAGCCGCCGCATCTGCTCGGCGACCGCGCTGAACACCGACGGATCGCCGGAGTGCAGCCGGGCGACGTCCAGGCCGGCGCGGTGCGCGCCGGTCAGCTCGGCGGTGATCTCGTCGAGCGTGAGGTTCGCGGTGTCGACGCGGCGGGCGCCGGGCGGGCACGCGTCCAGCAGCTCGCGCGGCACCAGCGACCCCGCGTACAGGCACACCGGCGCCGACTCCAGCACCCGCAGGCCGCGCACGGTGATCAGGTCGGCGGCGCCGGGGCCGGCGCCGACGAAGTACACGGTCACAGGGTGTCCTTCCGTGCCGTCCAGACGGTGACGGGCATCGCGGGCCGCCAGCCGGTGAACCCGCCGAGCGGCGCGGCGCGCTCCACGCCGAGGCGGACCAGCTCGCCGCCGCGGGTGCGGCGGTACTCGGCCACCGTCACCTCCGATTCGAGGGTGACGGCGTTGGCGACGAGGCGCCCGCCGGGCTGGAGCGCGTCCCAGCAGCGGTCCAGCAGGCCGGGGGTGGTGAGGCCGCCGCCGATGAACACCGCGTCGGGCCGCGGGAGGCCGTCGAGGGCGTCCGGGGCGCGGCCCTCCACGACGCGGACGCCGGGCACGCCGAGGGCCTTGGCGTTGCGGCCGATCCGCGCCACCCGGTCGGCGCGGCTCTCGACCGCGACGGCCGCGCAGGACGGGTGCGCCCGCGCCCACTCGATCGCGACGCTGCCCGACCCGGCGCCGACGTCCCACAGCAGCTCGCCCGGCAGCGGCGCGAGGCGCGCCAGCGTCACCGCCCGGACCTCGCTCTTGGTGATCTGCCCGTCGTGCTCGTAGGCGTCGTCGGGCAGGCCCGCGACGCGGGGCAGCGGCGCCGCGTCCGGACCGGGCACGCATTCGACGGCGACGACGGTGAGCGCGGAGGCGGCCGGGCCGGACCAGTGGGAGGCGACGCCGTGCGCCGCCGCCTCGTCCGCGCCGCCGAGGTCGGACAGGACGGTCATGCGGCTCGAGCCGAAGCCGCGGCCGGTGAGCAGCGCCGCGACGACCATCGGCGCCTCCCGCCCGGCACCGAGGACGAGCACGCGGCGGCCCGGCGCGACGAGCGCGTTCAGCGTCTCGGCGGGGCGGCCGACGAAGCTGACGACGTCGGTGCGCTCCAGCGGCCAGCCGAGCCGGGCGCACGCCAGCGACGCCGACGACGGGTGCGGCAGCACCCGCAGCCGCTCGGGGCCGACCAGGCCCGCGAGCGTGGAGCCGATCCCGTAGAACATGGGGTCGCCGCTCGCCAGCACGGCGACGGCGCGTCCCGCGTACCGCTCGACCAGCCCGGGAAGCGCCGGGAGCAGCGGCGACGGCCACGCGACCCGCTCGGCGGACCCGTCCGGGACGAGCGCGAGCTGCCGGGCGCTCCCGAGCAGCACGTCCGCCTCCCGCAGCGCCGCGCGCGAGGTCTCCGGGAGGCCGTCCCAGCCGCCGGCGCCGACGCCGACGACGGTGATCACACGCTCGTCCACTGGCCCCCCGGCCGCTCGGGTGAAATGCGGCGCCAAGTCTATAGCTGGCACTATTGGCCAGGTGAAGCGGCTTTTGATCATCGGCATCGGCGCGGGCGACCCGGACCACCTGACGTTCCAGGCGGCCAAGGCCATCGCCGCCGCCGACGTGTTCCTCCTCGTCGGCAAGGGCGAGGCCAAGCACGACCTGGCCGGGCTGCGGCACGACCTCATCGCGGCGCACGGCCGCGCCCCGTACCGGATCGTCGAGGCCCGCGACCCCGAGCGCGACCGCGCCGCCGACGGCCCCGCCTACACCGCCGCCGTCGAGGACTGGCGGTCCCGCCGCGCCCGGATCTACGAGGAGTTCGTCCGGGACGAGCTGGCCGGCGGGCAGACCGGCGCGCTCCTCGTCTGGGGCGACCCCGGCGTCTACGACAGCACCCTCGCCGCGCTGGCGGAGGTCGACGCCGAGTTCGAGACCGAGGTGATCCCCGGCATCAGCAGCGTGTCCGCGCTGACCGCCCGGCACCGGATCGGGCTGACCCGGGTGGGCCGCCCCGTCCACCTGACCACGGGCCGCCGCCTGGCCGCCGAGGGCGCCACCGCCGACGACGTCCTGGTCATGCTCGACGCGCACTGCTCCTTCGCCGGCGCGGGCGACGACTTCCACATCTACTGGGGCGCCTACCTCGGCACGCCGGACGAGATCCTCATCTCCGGCCCGGTGCGCGAGGTGGCCGACGAGATCCGCACCGCCCGCGCCGCGGCCCGCGCCCGCAAGGGCTGGATCATGGACACCTACCTCCTGCGCCGCGAACCCCCCGCGTAGGCGTGCCGCCGGCGGCGGTGCGCGGCAGGTGGGGACGCATTCTCGGCAATTCATTGATCGCCGTTACAGGCGTGCCTAGATTGGGCAGGACCACGTTCTTTCCCGTGGAAGGAGCACCGCCTTGTCTCTGCGCACCCTGCCCCCGTTCCGCGCCGACCACGTCGGCAGCCTGCTGCGTCCGCCGGAGCTGCTGGCGGCCCGGGCCGACCACGCGGCGGGCCGCGTCGACGACGCGGCGCTGGCCGCGGCGGAGGACGCCGCCATCCGCGACGTGGTCGCCATGCAGCGCGAGGCGGGGCTGCGGTCGGCGACCGACGGGGAGTTCCGCCGCACGTCGTGGCACATGGACTTCATCTACCGGCTCGGCGGGATCAGCCCGGCGGACGAGAAGATCAAGGTGCGGTTCCACGGCGCCGCCGGGGACATCGAGTTCACCACGGCGGCGCTGCGGGTGCACGGCAAGGTCCGGCTGGAGGAGACGATCTTCGCCGACCACTTCGCGTTCCTGCGGAGCACCGCCGGGGACGGGGTGACGCCCAAGCTGACGATCCCGTCGCCGAACATGGTGCACTACCGGGGCGGGCCCGCCGCGATCGACCCGGCGGTCTACCCCGACGTCGAGGAGTTCTGGTCCGACCTCGCCGCCGCCTACGCCGAGCAGGTGCGGCGGCTCGGCGAGCTCGGCTGCCGGTACCTGCAGCTCGACGACACCAGCCTCGCCTACCTCAACGACCCGGCGCAGCGCGCGATGATCAGCGAGCGGGGCGACGACGCCGAGCACCTGCACCTGCGCTACATCCGGCAGATCAACGCCGCGCTGGCCGGGCGCCCGGAGGGGATGAACGTCACCACCCACATGTGCCGGGGCAACTTCCGCTCCTCCTGGACGGCCGAGGGCGGCTACGACTTCGTCGCCGAGGCGCTGTTCGGGGAGCTGGACGTGGACGGCTTCTTCCTGGAGTACGACGACGCGCGGTCGGGCGGGTTCGAGCCGCTGCGGTTCGTCCCGCCGGGCAAGGCGGTCGTGCTCGGGCTGGTCACCACCAAGCGCGGGGAGCTGGAGTCGAAGGACGACCTCAAGCGCCGCGTCGACGAGGCGGCGCGGTTCGTGCCGCTGGAGCAGATCTGCCTGTCGCCGCAGTGCGGGTTCTCCTCGACGGTCGAGGGGAACGTGCTGACGGCCGGCGAGCAGGCGGCGAAGCTGCGCCTCATCGCGGAGACCGCCGAGGAGATCTGGGGCTGAGGAACCGGCGCCTGACCTTTCGGTTAATGGTGGGTGAAGTTATCTCCTTGAGCGCGGGTCGCGCCCGGCGCCCGGCATAGCCTCGGTGCGGATCCCGCAGGGCCGGAGCGGGGACGGGGCTGGAGAGGAACGCGGTTGAGCGTCATCAATGTCGGGCAGGCGATCGTCCTCGGGATCGTGGAGGGCCTGACCGAGTTCCTCCCGGTGTCCTCGACCGGGCACCTGAAGATCACCGAGGGCCTGATGGGCATCCCGGTGGACGACAAGGCGGTCGTCGGCTTCACCGCCGTGATCCAGGTCGGCGCGATCGCGGCGGTGCTGGTGTACTTCTTCTCCGACATCGTCCGGATCGTGAAGGCGTGGGGCCGCGGCATCGTCGACCGGGAGGAGCGCTACCACCACGACTACAAGTTCGGCTGGTGGGTCATCTTCGCCACGATCCCGGTGGTGGTCGTCGGCGTCGCCGCCAAGGACGCCATCGAGGGGCCGCTCGCCTCGCTGTGGGTGGTCGCCGGGTCGCTGCTCGGCGGGAGCGTCGTGATGTGGCTCGCCGACCGGCTCGGCCGGCACAAGCGGGGCGAGGACGACACCTCGTTCACCGACGCGATGCTGATCGGGTCGGCGCAGATCCTCGCCATGCTGTTCCCCGGCTTCTCCCGGTCCGGCGCGACGATGTCGGTCGGGCTGATGCTCGGCCTCGACCGGGTCGCCGCGACCCGGCTGTCGTTCTTCCTCGGCATCCCCGCGCTGACCGGCGCCGGGATCTACGAGCTGCCGTCCGCGCTCGGGACCTCGGTGGACGTGCTGCCGCTCGCCGTCGGCACCGCGGTGTCGTTCATCGTCGCGTACGCGTCCATCGCGTGGCTGCTGCGCTTCGTCGCGCGGCACAGCTTCACCTCCTTCGTCGTCTACCGGATCATCATCGGGCTGCTGCTGTTCGGGCTGCTCGGCGCCGGCACGTTGAACGCCTGAGAACCGCCGCGGATGGGGAAGACTGTCACGGTCCGCGGACCGATGGAGAGTGGAGCACTGACAGTCATGAACGATGCGATGTGGGCCGGGACCGTCGCCTTCGGCGGGCACGGGGACGCCGAGCTGGAGGCGTACCTGGCGCGCCCGCTGAGCGACGCCCCGCGCGGCGGCGTGGTGCTGATCCACCACCTGCCCGGGTACGACGCCGGGACGCGGGAGTTCGCCCGCACGTTCGCCGCGCACGGGTACGCGGCGGTCGTCCCGAACCTGTACTCGCGGGAGGGCGCGGGCGTCAGCCCGGACGACCAGGCCGCCGCCGCGCGGGCGAAGGGCGGGGTACCGGACGAGCAGCTCGTCGGCGACGTCGCCGGCGCCGCCGCGTACCTGAACTCGCTGGCGCACGCCAACGGGCGGATCGGCGTGATCGGGCACTGCTCCGGCGGGCGGCAGGCGTTCCTCGCCGGCTGCTCGCTGGACATCGACGCCGCCGTCGACTGCTACGGCGCGTTCGTCGTCAGCGAGCCGCCCGCGGACGCCGGGCTGCGGATGACGCCGCTGCTGTCCAGGGCACCGGACCTGTCGTGCCCGCTGCTCGGCCTGTTCGGCGAGGACGACAAGGCCCCGCCGCCGGACGAGGTCGCCGTGCTGGACGCGGAGCTGACCAGGCTCGGCAAGGAGCACGAGTTCCACACCTACCCGGGCGCCGGGCACGCGTTCTTCGCCGTCGAGCGGCCCGCGTTCCGGCCCGCCGCCGCCAAGGACGGCTGGGAGCGGATCTTCGCGTTCTTCGGCCGCTACCTGGCCGCCTGACCGCCCGGCAGCCCGAGAGGAGACGCCATGTGCACCTACCAGACCTTCAAGGTCGAGCTGGACGGCGCGGCGAAGGGCGCGGCCGGCTGGTTCACGCTGACCGACGGCGCCGTCTACGTCGACCATCCGTACCACGCGTGCCACGAGCACACGGTGAACATCGACTTCACCAACCCGGGCGCCGGGCCGTCGGCGCGCGTCGCGGTCGAGCTGACCGAGGAGGCGGCGCTGGCGCTGGTGGCGGCCATCCAGCAGGCACTCGCGGCCGCCCCGCCCGGTCTCGCCTCCGGGCGGGACTCCACGGCGGCCTGACGCTCCGCGCGCGGCGCGGCCCCGGCACTCAGCGGCCCCCGGGGAGGATCACCTCCGCGGGGGCCGGGTGATGCGCGGCGGCGGCGTCCCGGAAGAGGCGGGCCATGCTCGCGGCTGGGGGGGACGGGCGCGAGCGCGGACTCCAGGACGATCGAGCCGTCCGCGCGCGGCTCACCGGGTGCGGGTGGCGTCGCTGCGGTAGTCGGTGTAGGTGTACGGGTTGTCGAGGATCTTGGTCTCGGGGACGTCGGGGTTCATGCCCGCCGCCCACGCCTCCTCGCCCATCGACCCGCGCAGGTACTCCACCGTCGCCTCGACCTCGCGGCGCGCGGCGGCCAGGTCGACGCCCACCAGCCGGTGGTCGTGCTTGACCACGCGCCCGTTCACCACGACGGTGTGGACGTCCCCGCGCTGCGCCTGGAACGCGACGTGCCCGTAGGGGTTGAGGACGGGGAACGACACCGGCGAGTGGTCGTTCTTGATCAGGACGACGTCGGCCTTCTTGCCGGGTTCGAGGCTGCCGAGGTCGGCGCGGCCGAGCGTTCGGGCGCCGCCGCGGGTGGCCCAGTCCACGACCTGGTCGGCGCGCAGGCTGCAGTGGGTGACGGTGTCGCCGCCGCCCTGCGCCTCCAGGTGCATGCGGGAGCGGTCGGCGCCGAGCGTGGCGCGCATCGCGGAGAACAGGTCGCCGCTCCACCACACGCTGGTGTCCATCGACAGCGACACCGGGATGCCGTGCGAGCGCAGCGCCCAGGTGGGCGGGTAGCCCTGCCCGGCGCTCTGCTCGCTCTCGGTCGACACCGAGACCGACCCGCCGGTGGCGGCGATGCGGTGGTAGGAGTCGGCGGACAGCGACGCGGCGTGCACGTACACCGTCTCGGGCGTCATGAACCCGTGGTCGTGCATCTGCTTGACGCCCTCGTCGCTGGTCGCGCCCCAGACGCCGGCGTGGGTCGTGACGGGGACGCCGAGGTCGCGGGCGGCCTCGAAGGCGGGCCGCTCCGGGAACGACGGGTCGCCGAGCACGTCGAACGCGACCTGGAAGCCGAGCATGTCGCCGCCGGCGAGCCGGCCGGCGAGGTCGCGGAACTCCGGCGTCGCCGTCCACTCGGCGGGCGGCGCCTGGATGTTGCCGTAGGCGAGGACGAACCGGCCGGGCACGGCGCGCAGCGCGTCCACGGCGGCGTCGGCGTGGCCGGGGGTCTGCAGTCCGTGCGACCAGTCGACGACCGTGGTGACCCCGGCGTCGATCGCCTCGACCGCCGCGAGCAGGTTCCCGGCGTGCACGTCCTCGGGCCGGAACCGCTTGCCGTGCTCCAGGTAGTACCAGACGAAGTACTGGGTCAGCGTCCAGTCGGCGCCGTAGCCGCGCATCGCGGTCTGCCACATGTGCCGGTGGGTGTCGATCATCCCGGGCATGACGATGCCGCCGGACGCGTCGATCTCGGCGGTGCCGTCCGGCACCGGGAGGCCGGGGCCGACCGCGGCGATCCGGTCGCCCTCGATGAGGACGTCCGCGCCGTCCAGCACCGCGCGGCCGTCGGTCATCGGCAGCACCGTGCCGCCGCGCAGCACCAGGGGGCGCCCCGGCTCGAACTCGCTCATCATCGCTCTCCTCGTCTTCGGAACCGGCCTGTGACCCGACCGCCGGGAGCTGCACGGACTGATGTCCGCTCTACGGTCAAAGCTGCTGGGAGCCACTCTCGTCACAGCTAGTCAAAGTGTCAACCACTTGACCGCCACGGATGCGGGCATGCCAGAATCGGAATGACGGACGACTGTCCGTTGCACGGACGAGCAGGGCGTGACAGAGAGCAAGGGAGCCGGATGACTGACGACACCGCGCGCGGCGGGCCGCTCTCGGGGGTGCTGGTGGCGGACTTCTCCCGGATCCTGGCGGGGCCCTACGCCACCATGCTGCTGGCCGACCTCGGCGCGGACGTGATCAAGGTCGAGGGCCCGCGGGGCGACGACACCCGCAGCTGGACGCCGCCCGCGCGCGGCGACACGGCGACCTACTACCTCGGCGTCAACCGCGGCAAGCGCTCGATCGCGCTGGACCTGCGCGACGCCGGGGACGCCGCCGCCGCCCGCGAGCTGGCCCGTCGCGCCGACGTGCTGATCGAGAACTTCAAGCCGGGCGGCCTCGCCCGCTTCGGCCTCGACTACGCCGCGGTCCGCGCCGCCAACCCCGGCATCGTCTACAGTTCGATCACCGGGTTCGGGTCGGGCGCCGGGCGCAAGGTCCCCGGCTACGACCTGATGGTGCAGGCGATCTCCGGGCTGATGAGCCTGACCGGCGACCCCGGCGGCCCGCCGTACCGGGCGGGCATCTCGGTGTTCGACGTGATGGCGGGCAACCACGCGGCGATCGGCATCCTCGCGGCGCTGCGGCACCGGGACGCGACCGGCGAGGGCCAGCTCGTCGAGGTGAACCTGCTGTCGTCGGCGCTGACCGGGCTCGTCAACCACAGCTCCGCCTACGTCGCCGGCGGCACCGTCCCGTACCGGATGGGCAACGCGCACCCGAGCGTGTTCCCCTACGAGCCGCTGCCGACCGCCGACAACGACCTGATCGTCACGGCGGCGAACGACGGCCAGTTCCGCAAGCTCTGCGTCGTGCTCGGCATCCCGGACGTCCCCGACGACCCGCGCTTTTCGACCAACGCCGACCGGACCGCCAACCGCGCCGAGCTGCGCCCGATCCTGGTGGAGCGGCTGAAGCGGCGCGGCGCGGTCGAGTGGTTCGAGCTGCTGGTGGACGCGGGCGTGCCGAGCGGGCCGATCAACACCATCGACGGCGGCTTCGCGATGGCCGAGCGGTTCGAGCTGGACCCGGTCGTGGTGGTCGGCGAGGGCGGCCGCGCGGTGCCGACGACCCGGCACCCGATCCGCTTCTCCCGGACGCCCGCGACCTACCGGCTCCCGCCGCCGGGCCTGGACGAGCACGGCGCCGAGCTGCGTCAATGGCTGTCGCAGCCGCAGGAAGCGAACGGATCCGAGGAGGACGACCGTGGCTGACGCACCCGAGTACCCGACCGCGCTGGGCGCCTCCAGCCGGGAGACGATCACCCTGCTCGGCCACGACCTCGCCGCGGACGTGATGGGCGAGGTCGGGTTCGGCGAGCTGGCGTTCTGGCTGGCGGCGCAGCGGCGGCCCACGCCCGGCGAGACGCGGGTGTTCGAGGCGGTCCTCGCCGCGCTCGCCGACCACGGCTTCACCCCGACCGCGATCGTCACCCGGCTGACGTACCTGTCGGCGCCCGACTCGGTGCAGGGCGCGCTCGCCGCCGGGCTGCTCGGCGGCGGGTCCCGCTTCCTCGGCGTCACCGAGGACACCGGCCGCTTCCTCCACGGCGTCCTGGCCTCGGTGGAGGGCGGCCTCCCGTCCGACGGCGCCGGGTGGGACGCGCTGGCGCTGCGGACGCTCCGGGTGGAGCGGGAGGCGAGGCGGTTCGTCCCCGGCCTCGGCCACCACGTGCACAAGGACGGCGACCCGCGCACGCCCCGGCTGATGCGGATCGCGACCGAGGAGGGGCTGTTCGGCCCGCACCTGTCGCTGTTCGCCGCGATCGGCCGCGTCCACCCCGAGGTGCTCGGCAGGACGCTGCCGCTGAACGGCGCGGGCGTGTGCGGCGCCGCGCTCGCCGACCTCGGGCTGCCCCTGGAGCTGCTGCGCGGGTTCGCGCTGCTCGCCCGCACCGCCGGGCTGATCGGGCAGCTCGCCGAGGAGCTGCGCAACCCCGTCGGCAACGAGATCTTCCTGTCGGTGGACCTCAACAACCGGTCCGTCGCCCCCGACCCCTACACCCCCGAGGACCGTCATGGCTGAACTGGTCGCTGTGATCGCTTCGACCCACCACCCCTTCTACCACCGCGCGAGCACCGCGACCGGCGAGGACCGCCCCGACTTCGCCGACGAGTGGGTCCGCAAGGTCGAGGCGTTCCGCGCGACGCTGACCAGGGCCCGCCCGGACGTCCTGGTCATGGTCGGCTCCGACCACTTCCACCAGCTGTGGCTGGACAACATGCCGCAGTTCCTCATCGGCAAGGCGCCGTTCTACGACGCCAACTGGTACAACGAGGAACGCGAGTTCGGGCTGCCGCGCATGCTGCTCAAGGGCCAGGAGGACCTGTCGGCCCACCTGCTGCGCGAGGGCATCGACGCGGGCTTCGACCTCGCGTTCTCCAACGAGCTGCGCATCGACCACTCGATCACGTGCCCGATCATCACGCTGCGCCCGCAGAACGACCTGCCGATCGTCCCCGTCTATACCAACATCTTCGCGCCGCCGCTGCCGCGGCCGAAGCGGTTCGTCCAGCTCGGCCGGACGATCCGGGAGCTGGTCGAGTCGTGGCCCGGGGACCGGCGCGTCGCGGTGATCGGCACCGGGCACCTGTCCCTGGAGCTGGGCGGCCCGCGCCAGTTCGGCCCGCACGGCCCCGACCCGGAGTTCGACGCGAAGGCCGTCGAATGGATCTCCTCCGGCGACATCGAGGGCTGCCTGGCGGAGGTCACCCTCGACAGCCTGCACGCCCCCGGCAACGCCACCCACGGATTCATGGACTTCATGCTGATGATGGGCGTCGCCGGCGAGGGCCGCAAAGCCGACTACGTCGACACCTACGACCTGTTCCACACCATGGAGGCCTATTTCACCTGGTATCCGAACGGAGCGGACGCGTGAGCAAGTATCTGCTGAACAAGTTCCTCTACACCGTCGACCGCGATCCCGAGCTGGTCGAGCGCTACCGGGACGAGCCGGAGGCGACCGTGGCCTGGTGGGAGGACGAGCAGGCCAACCGCATCATCAACTGCCACGGCGGCGAGTCGTCCACCTGGCTGCGGTTCGAGGACGAGGAGCGGGCCGCGCTCGCCGGGCACGACTACCCGAAGCTGTTCGAGCTGGGCGCGCACCCGTTCCTGACGCTGACGCTGTTCATCGCGATGTTCGAGCGCGACTACGACGAGCCGCTCGGGTTCCAGCTGGAGTACGCGCGGCGGGTCTCGCACGTCGCGCTCCCCTACCCCGACATCGCGACCTGAGCCGATGCGGGCCGCGGAGATCAGGGAATGCGGACGCCCGCCCGTCGTGGCGGACCGCGAGCCTCCCGTGCCGGGCGACGGCGAGGTCCTGGTGGACGTCCTCGCCGCGCCCATCACGCCGCTCGACCTGCTGTGCGCGAGCGGGACGTCCTACTTCGGGACGCCCGCGACGCCGTACGTGCCGGGCGTCCAGGGCGTCGGGACGTCCAGGGGCCGGACGGTCTGGTTCCCGAGCCCGGCCGGGATGGCGCCGGGCGACGGGAGCATGGCCGAGGTCGCGTGCGTCCCGGAGGCGTCGCTCGTCGAGCTGCCGGGCGGCGCCGACCCCGTGCGGCTGGCGGCGCTCGGGCTGTCGGCCGTCGCCGCGCACATGGCGCTGACCTGGCGCGGCGGGCTCGCCGCCGGTGAGCAGGTCATCGTGCTCGGCGCGGGCGGGGTCGTCGGGCAGGCCGCCGTGCGGCTCGCGCGGACGGCGGGCGCGCGGCGGGTCGTCGCCGGCGCCCGGTCACCGGGCGCCCGGGCGCGGGCGGCGGCGGCCGGCGCGGACGCGGTCGTCGCCCTCGACACCGCCGACGTCGCCGAGCTGGCCCGGCGGTTCACCGGCGCCGCCGACGGGCCCGTGGACCTGGTCCTCGATCCGCTGTTCGGCGCCCCGGCGGCGGCAGCGGCGCGGACGCTGCGTCCCGGCGGGCGGCTCGTCAACCTCGGGAGCTCGGCGGACGAGACGTGCCCGATCGAGTCCTCGCTGCTTCGGGGAAGGTCGCTGCGGCTGCTCGGCTACACCAACAACGAGCTGTCGGCGGAGCAGCGGGCGGCGTCGATCAGGTTCGTCGCGGAGCAGGCCGCGTCCGGGCGGCTCGACGCGGCCCACGAGACCGTGCCCCTGGAGGACGCGGCGGAGGCGTGGCGGCGGCAGGGCGCGGGCACGGCGGCCGGGCGGATCGTCCTCACCCCGCGGTGACCTGGGGGACGGTCTCCAGCCGCGCGAAGTCGGCGCTGATCTCCCCCGCCGTGTGCAGCAGCAGCGGAAGGTGCTCCTCCAGCAGCTGCTCGACGGGCGTCTCGGCGGCGTGGGTGTTGACGTTGATGCCCGCGATGACCGTGCCGGAGCCGTCCCGCAGCGGCGCCGCGACCGAGCGGATGCCGCGGGCGAGCTGCTCGTCCGTCAGCGCCCAGCCGCGCGCCCGCACCTCGCGCAGCTCGGCGTCCCGCTCGGCTCTGGTGAGGTGGACGCGCGGCTCCAGCCCGGAGCGGGTCGGCTCGGCGAGGATCCGGTCGACCTCGGCGGGTTCGAGCGCGGCGAGCTGCACCTTGCCGAGCGAGGTCTGCAGCGCGGGGAACCGGGTGCCGATCTGCACCGCCAGCGCGACGATCTTCGGGACGGCGACGCGTGCGACGTAGACGATGTCGGACCCGTCGAGCTGCGCGACCGAGCACGACTCGTTGGTCCGGGCGACGAGCCGCTCCATGTGCGGGCGCGCCACGTCCCACAGGCCCATGGAGCGGACGTAGGCGACGCCGAGGTCGAGCACGCGCGGGGTGAGCGCGTAGCCGCCCTCGCCCGCCCGGACGTAGCCGAGTTCCCCCAGTGTCAGCAGGACGCGGCGGGCGGTCGGCCGGGCGAGCCCGGCGGCCTCGGCGACCTGCGCGAGCGTCATCACCGGCCGCCGCGCCTCGAAGGCGGTGATGACGTCCAGGCCCCGGGCCAGCGCCTCGATGAAATCCGGTCCGGTGCCTTCCCGTGGCATCGATCATCCCCTCGCCGTCGTCGTCAAGGTGTCCATCATACGGACACCTGACCGGAGGCCCGCGCGGCGGTGGGGGCGGCCGAACGGCTACGGGTGGAAGCGGAAGATGCCCTGCAGGACGCAGGCGGGCTTGCCGCCGTTCTCGATCTCCACGACGAGGTCGGCGGTGACCTGGAGGCCGCCGGCGACGTCCGCCACGTCGGCGAGCGCGCCGGACAGCCGGATCCGGGAGCCGGCCGGGACGGGGGCCGGGAAGCGCACCTTGTTCAGCCCGTAGTTGATCTTCGTGGTGACGCCGGTGACGTCGAGCAGCTCCGTCCACAGCGGGATGACCAGCGACAGCGTCAGGTACCCGTGCGCGACGGGGCCGCCGAACGGGCCGTCCTTGGCGCGCTCGGGGTCGGTGTGGATCCACTGGTGGTCGCCGGTGGCGTCGGCGAAGGTGTCGATGCGGGCCTGGTCCACCTCCAGCCAGCGGCTGGTGCCGAGCGAGCCGCCCGCCAGGCTCTTCAGGTCCTCGTACGCGACGGTCGTGCTCATGCCTTCTCCTCGCTCGCCGGAGCGAGGCCGAGGGCCCGCACGGCGTTGTCCTTCAGGATCTTGGGGCGGACGTGCGGCTTGATCTCCAGCGCGTCGAAGTCGCGCCGCCACCGGTCCGGGGTGATGACCGGGTAGTCGGAGCCGAACAGGACCTTGTCCTGCAGCAGGCCGTTGGCGTACCGGACGAGCTGCGGCGGGAAGTACTTCGGCGACCAGCCGGACAGGTCGATGTAGACGTTCGGCTTGTGCGTGGCGACGGCGAGCGCCTCGTCCTGCCAGGGGAACGACGGGTGCGCCATGATGATCGTCAGCTCGGGGAGGTCGACGGCGACGCCGTCCAGCAGCATCGGGTTGGACAGGCCGAGCCGGATGCCGCCACCGCCCGGCATCCCGGCGCCGATCCCGGTCTGCCCGGTGTGGAACAGGGCCGGGACGCCGTGCTCGGCGGCGACCTCCAGCAGCGGGTAGGCGCTGCGGTCGTCGGGCGAGAAGCCCTGCAGCGACGGGTGGAACTTGATGCCGCGCACGCCGTGCTCCTCGATGAGCCGGCGGAACGTCCGGGCGCCGGCGCGGCCCTTGGCCGGGTCGACGCTCGCGAACGGGATCAGCACGTCGGGGTGCGCGGCGGCGCGGTCGGCGATCTCCTCGCTGGAGATGGCGGGGTGCCCGGTGGCGTTCTCGATGTCGACGGTGAACACGACGGCCGCCGTCCGCCGCTCGCGGTAGTGGGCGGCGATCTCGTCGATCGTGGGCGTGCGGTTCTGGCCGGCGCCGAAGTACTTCGCCGACGCCTCCATGAACTCCTCCGGCAGGGACAGGTGGCCGTGCCCGTCGGACTCGACGTGGACGTGGACGTCGATGGCCTCCAGCGCGTCCAGGTCGAGGCCGCTCACGCGGCGCCCTCCGGGGCCTCGGGGAGGTTCTCCCCCACGCTCTGCTCGTGCTCGGCGAAGACCGCCGGCCAGGCGCCGGCGATGTCGTCCGCGTCCCAGCCGCCGTCCCGGTAGGCGGCGACGGCCTGGGTCGGGTGCGTCCAGAGCGAGAGCCGGTCGCCGCCGATCCCGATGGCCTGCCCGGTGATGCCGGACGCGGCGTCCGAGGCGAGGAAGGCCACCAGCCCGGCGGCGTCCTCGGGGGTGCCGAAGGCCAGCGCGCGGCGCGCGAACGGCGGCATGGCGCGGCCCTCCCGCATCGCCGCCACGTAGGGGGCCAGCGCGGGGATCGTCTCGGTCATCGCGGTCGCCGCGACGGGCACGACCGCGTTGACGGTGACGTTCGCGCGGGCCAGCTCCATCGCCCAGGTCCGGACGAACCCGACGATCCCGGCCTTGGCCGCCGAGTAGTTCGTCTGGCCGAAGTTGCCGCGCTGCCCGGCCGGCGAGCCGACCAGGATGAGCCGGCCGCCCGCGCCCTGCTCGCGGAACCGGACCGCCGCCGCGCGGGCGCAGGTGAACGTGCCCTTCAGATGTACCTGGACGACGGTGTCGAAGTCGTCGTCGGTCATCTTCCACAGCACCCGGTCGCGCAGGACGCCGGCGTTGGTCACCATCACGTCGAGCCGGCCGAACTCCGCCACGGCCCGCGCGACCAGCGCGTCGGCGGCCTCGGCGGGGCCGACCGCGGCGGGGTGCGCGACGGCCCGCCCGCCCGCGGCGGCGATGCCCGCCGCGGCCGCCTCGGCGGCGCCGGCGTCCGCGTCGTTGACGACGACGGCCGCGCCGGCGCGGGCGAGTTCGCCGGCGTAGGCGAGGCCGAGGCCCCGGCCGGCTCCGGTGACCACCGCCACCTTCCCGTTCAGCTCCATTGCCACCCTTCCGATCCGCGTTGTGCCCTAGAAGCTAGATTCATTGCTGTCGCTCGTCAAGATTTGTTCGAATAAAGTGGGACGCGACCGGCCGGCATGGTGGGATGTCCACCGACGGCGGCGAACGGCGACGACGGAGGACGGGCATGACCGGCGAGCAGGACGAGGCGTCCGCGAGCGCACGGCCGCGGCGGCGCGCCCCGCAGCAGCTGCTGTTCAGCTTCCTCGGCTCGCTCGTCCTCGACCGCGGCCTCCCGCCGATCAGCTCCCGGGTGTTCCTGCACCTGCTGGAGGACCTCGGCGTCGCGGAGGCGGCCGGCCGCGCCACGCTCGCGCGGATGACCCGCAAGGGGCAGCTCGCCCGCGTCCGGGAGGGCCGCACCGCGCGGTTCTCGCTCACCCCGTGGGCCGAGGAGCTGCTGCGCGAGGCCACCCCCCGGGTCCGCTCGGCGGAGCCGTTCGCCCACCCGGGCGGCGCGTGGACGCTGCTCAGCTACTCCATGCCGGAGAGCCGCCGCGACCTGCGCCACCAGATCCGCGCCCGGCTGATCTGGGCCGGCTTCGGCGGGCTGCGCGACGGGCTGTGGATCGCGCCCGGCCGGGTCGACATCGGCGCGATCTTCGCCGGCCCCGAGTTCGCCGGGCTGGCGGAGCTGGCCGACGCGTTCTACTCCGTCCCGGTCGAGGGCACCGACGTGCCGCGGCTGCTGCGCCGCGCCTGGGACGTCCCGGCGATCCGCGCCGAGCACGAGTCGTTCATCGCGACCTGGACGCCCGACCGGGAGCGGCGCGGCAGCCCGCTCAGCCGGCTCACCCTGCTCGGTGCCGACTGGCTGCAGCTGCTGCGCACCGACCCGGGCCTGCCCGCCGGGCACCTGCCCGCCGACTGGCCCGCGCCGGCGTCCACCGCCCTGTACCGGGAGCGGTTCGCCGCGCTGGAACCCGACGCCGCCGACCAGCTCCGCACCCTGCTCGCCGCCGACGCCGGCCGCCGCTGAACCGGCGCCGGCACCGTCGCGCGCCATTTAAGGAATGGCCGAAAAGTCGGCGGGCGGACGATTCCACGCGCTGATCTGGCGGCCCGGCGCGGTGCCCCGTACGTTGGCTGGGTCGGTCATTCGGGAGCCGCCCGCGGGTGCGCTCCGACGCGTCCGTGGAGAGGGCCACCATGGAGAATCCGCTCGTCATCGACCCGTCCGGCGGCGATGTCCAGGGAGAGGCCGCGAAACTGCGGGCGCGCGGACCGGTGACGCCCGTCGAACTGCCCGGCGGCGTCACCGCGTGGGCGGTCACCGGCCAGGAGCAGCTGAAACGGCTGCTGGCCGATCCGCGGGTCTCGAAGGACCCGAACCTGCACTGGACGAAGTACATCGACGGCGAGATCGCCGAGGACTGGCCGCTGCGCCTGTGGGTCTCGGTGCGGAACATGTTCACCGCCTACGGCGAGGACCACCGCCGGCTGCGGGCCATCATCTCCCGGGCGTTCACGCCGCGCCGCACCGAGGCGCTCCGGCCCGACGTCGAGCGGATCACCGCCGGCCTGCTGGACGGGCTCGCCGCCGCTCCCGGCGGGCGCGCCGACCTGCGCGAGGCGTTCGCCTACCCGCTGCCGATCGAGGTGATCTGCCGGCTGTTCGGCGTCCCGGAGGAGACCCGGCCGAGCCTGCGCCGGTGCGTGGACGGCATCTTCAACACCGCGCTGACGGCGCAGGAGGCCATCGCCAACCAGACCGAGATGTACGGCATCCTGCAGGACTTCGTCGCGTTCCGGCGCCGCGAGCCCGCCGACGACCTGGCCGGCGTGCTGATCTCCTCCCGCGACGAGGACGGGTCGCGGCTGAGCGAGGAGGAACTGGTCGACACGCTGATCCTGATGATCTCCGCCGGGCACGAGACCACGGTGAACCTGCTCGACCAGGCGGTCACGGCGCTGCTGACGCATCCGGAGCAGCGCGCGCTCGCCCGGTCCGGGGCGGTGCCGTGGGCGGAGGTGATCGAGGAGGCGCTGCGCTGGCAGGCGCCCGTCGCGAACCTGCCGCTGCGCTACGCGGTCGAGGACATCGACGTCGGCGGCGTCACGATCGGCAAGGGCGAGGCGATCCTCGCCGCCTACGCGGCGGCCGGGCGCGACCTCGCGCTGCACGGCGACGGCGCCGACGCCTTCGACATCACCCGGGCCGGCAAGGAGCACCTCTCCTTCGGCCACGGCGTGCACTTCTGCATGGGCTCGCCCCTCGCGCGGATGGAGGCCGAGATCGCGCTTCCCGCGCTTTTCGCGCGCTTCCCGGATATGGCGCTCGCCGTCGATCCCGGCGAGCTGCGGCCGGTCGAGTCGTTCATCTCCAACGGGCACCGGTCGCTGCCGGTCGAACTGAATTCCTGAGCTTTCGCCGCGCCTTTCCCCGGCCCGCTCGCGAGACCGGGGAAAAGCGCGGGACGGCCCGTGGATCCGTCAGCCCGCGTCGCGGCGCGCCTTCGCCCGGCGCTTGCCCTCGTGCATCGCCTGGACCCGCGCGATCGGGATCGTGTGCCCCTCCTCGACCAGGTCGGCGGGCAGGGCCTGCGGGGCCGGCATGAGCTCCGCCCAGGGGTCGCGGTCGCCGAGGACGCCGAGCGCGTTCCTGATCGTGAAGTCGGCCGGGGAGACGCCGTCGAGGTCGTCCCAGGCGACGGGGAACGAGACGGGCGCGCCGGGCCGGATGCGCGGGCTGTAGGCGGCGGCGACGGTCGCGCCGCCCGCGCGGGTGGAGTCGAGGAACACCTTGCCGCCCCGGTCCTCGCGGATGAACGCGGTCGTCGCGAGCCCGGGGTCGAGCCGCTCGGCGCGGGCGCCGAGCGCGCGGGTGGCGGCGGCGACGTCCTCGGCCACGGCGGCGCCGTCCAGCGGGACGAACACGTGCACGCCCTTGGCGCCGCTGGTCTTCACCGCGCCCGCCAGCCCGGAGCCGTCCAGCGCGCGCCGGACCAGGTGCGCGGCCCGCACGGCGGCGCCGAACGCGGCCGCGCCCGGCGGGTCGATGTCGATCACGAGGTGGGTGGGGCGGTGCGGCGCGTCCGCGCGCAACAGCGGCGGGTGGTACTCGACGGCGCGCTGGTTGGCGAACCACAGCAGGGTGCGGCGGTCGTCGCACAGCGCGTACGACACC
Source organism: Actinomadura sp. NAK00032 (assembly GCF_013364275.1). Classification (NCBI taxonomy): domain Bacteria; kingdom Bacillati; phylum Actinomycetota; class Actinomycetes; order Streptosporangiales; family Thermomonosporaceae; genus Actinomadura; species Actinomadura sp. NAK00032. The sequence goes on from NZ_CP054932.1 coordinate 5,746,443, forward strand.
TCGCGCCGCGACGTCTCCGCCCACACCTTCACGGTCCGCACCCAGGACGGGGTGTACTTGGGGACGTTCTTCTGCATGAACGGCTTCTGGCCGCGCAGCACGCGGATCACCGACAGCGGGCGCCCGGCCAGCTGCGGCACGAGGCGGCCGGCGACGGCGTCCAGGTAGTCGACCAGGTCGCGCTTGGTCGCGTCGGCCCCCTCGAACAGGGGCTGGTCGAGGTTCGTCAGCCGGACCCCGTCACGCTCCTCATCGGCGCTCACCCCACCACCATCGCACGCCCGTCCGACAGAGGCGGGGGTCAGGCCATGGGCACCAGGGACGTGCTCACGCGGGGCAGGTGGCCGGCGGCGCAGGTGTGGGACGCGATGTCGGCGCCGACGCCGAGCGCGGTGGGGACGAGCCGGTTGGTGCGGAAGGCGATGCCGGGGTCGCGCAGCATCGGGTTCGCGCCCGGGATCACCTCGGCGAGCAGCACGAACGTCGGGTCGATGACCTTGGTGACGCCGTCCTCGTCCTCGACCTCCACCCAGGCGTGCACCAGGTCGGGCAGGCCGACGACCCAGCCGATCCGCGTCGTGGCGGGGATGCCCTCCTCCCGGCACAGCCGGGCGATGTAGCGGCTGGCCGAGCCGCAGCTGGCGAACCCGCGCGGCACGAGGGACTCGTCGTCGCGCATGGCCTCGGGGAGGCGCAGCCAGCGCAGCTCCGCGCCCATGAACTCGCGCAGGATCGCGCGGAGCGCGGGCGAGCGCAGCACCGGGCAGTCGCCGACCGTGCGCAGGACGGCGGAGAGGGCGAGCGCGGGGCCGGACGCGCGGGCGGTCGCCGCCGTCCCGGCGTGCTCGTTGCGCGCGGCGCCGGCCGGGTGGGCGCGGACGTGGCGGACCCGGCCGCCGTAGGCGCCGGTCCGCGGCCGGGCGAGGGTGTTGCGGGCGCCGGGGCGGCAGCCGTCCGGGGAGCCGCAGGCGACGCGCAGCTCGAACCGCGAGACGCGCGGCGCGATGAGGTCCTCGCAGGACGCGCGGGTCCAGCGCAGGGCGGAGGCGACGGTCCGCTCGATCCCGGTGCGGCCGGAGCCGGAGTAGAGGGCGATGTTGAAGATGTCCCGGGAGTCGAAGCGCTCCCGGCCGCGTTCGCCGGTGGCCGGGAGGCCGTGCCGGACGAGGTCGCTCAGGGTGGCCTCGGGGCAGGCGAGCATCTCGGCGGCGTCGGCGCGGCCGGTGTCGGGGCGGTGGTGCTCGGGCGGGACGACGAGGAGGCCGTCCAGGGTGCGCAGCAGCGGGTGAGCGGTGGCCCGGCCCATGTCAGCGCTTCACGAACCGGTAGTCGGCCGGGTCGAGGGTGCGGGTGCGGCGGCGGTAGGCGAGCATCGATCCGGGCCAGTTGCTGGCGTTGCGGCGGCCGTCGCGCAGGTACCAGCTGGTGCAGCCGCCGGCGTTCCAGACCGTGCCGTCCAGGCGGCGCTGGAGACGTTCGTCGAACTCGGAGAGCACGCCCTCGCGGACGTCCATGTAGAGCACCTCCGGGTCGCGCAGGGCGCGGACGGCCTGCACGATATAGGCGATCTGGCTCTCCAGCATGTGTACCACCGACCCGGAGCCCACGTTGGTGTTGGGCCCGTACATCAGGAAGAAGTTCGGGAAACCGGCGACGGTCAGGCCGAGGTAGGCGCGCGGGCCGCCCTGCCAGGCCTCGTCCAGCGCGCGCCCGTCCAGGCCCGTGACGCGCATGGGGGCGACGAAGTCGTGCGACCGGAAGCCGGTGCCCATGATGATGGTGTCGACCTGGTGGGCGGTGCCGTCGGCGGTGACGACCGCGTCGGGCGCGACCTTCACGATGGGGCTGGTGACGACGTCCACGTGCGGCAGGTTGAGCGTCCGGTAGTAGTCGCTGGAGACGAGGACGCGCTTGCAGCCGAGTTCGTAGCGGGGGGTGAGGTCGCGGCGGGTCCGCTTGTCGCGCACCGCCCACCGGGTGGTGCCGCACAGCGCCCGGATGTGCGCGGACAGCACCCGGCGGCCGCGCGGGGAGATCAGCATCGGGTTGAGCAGGGCCTCGAACCAGAGGAACACCCCGAGCCTGGACAGCCGCTGGAGGACCGGGAACCGGCGGTTGAGCCGGGAGCGGAGGCGGGGGTAGCGGCGGTCCCACTTCCAGCCCACCCACTGCGGCTCCCGCTGGAAGACGGTGAGCTTGGCGGCCTCCGGCGCGATCCGCGGGACGAACTGGACGGCGCTCGCCCCGTTGCCGATGACGGCGATCCGCCGTCCGGCGAGGTCGCGGCCGTGGTCCCAGCGCGCGGAGTGGAACGCGGTGCCGGCGAACGTCTCCAGGCCGGGGACGGCGGGCAGCGCCGGACGGCTGAGCTGGCCGCACGCCGAGACCAGGACGTCGGCCGCGAAGTCCTCTCCGCCGGCCGTCCGGACGGTCCAGCGCCCGGTCGCGGCGTCGAAGTCGGCGCCGGTGACCTCCGTCCCGAACCTGAAGTGCTCGGTGACGCCGTACTTGCGCGCGCAGCGCCGCAGGTAGTCGAGGATCTCCGGCTGCGGCGCGAACCTGCGCGACCAGTCGTGCTTCGGCTCGAAGGAGTAGGAGTACAGGTGCGAGGGGGCGTCGCACGCGGCGCCGGGGTAGGTGTTCTCCCGCCACACGCCGCCGAGGCCGTCCGCCCGCTCGAACACGGTCAGCTCGGTGCAGCCGGCGCGCTTCAGCGCGATGGCCAGCCCCAGCCCGCTGAACCCGCTTCCGACGATCGCGACAGACGGCCCGCTCATGCCCACGTCCCTTCATCGCCACCGCCCGCCAGCCTAACCTCTAATTGGCGCCTCGCCAATAGCTGTCCGAACGGCGTTCGGCGGACCGCGGAGCGGGGGCCGGCGGCGCGGTCAGCGCGGGCGCCAGGGCGACTCCGGGGAGGTCGGACGGGGGTCGGCGGCCACCTGGAGCGCATAGGTCGGGGACGCGGCCGGCTCGACGGGGCCGAGGTAGGAGTGGCCGGTCAGATGGCACCAGGCGGGCAGGTCGATGGGGGCCGCCGGGTCGCCGGCGATCAGGTGCACGACGGTCCCCGGCGCGAGCCCCGCCAGGTGCCCGCGCAACTCCAGCAGCAGGCGCACGCAGGACCGGTCGCCGCCGTCGATGACCACTGGGTCCGCGCTCATTCCCACACCCCCGGTGCTCGCAGGTCGCAGGGTGAAATATATGGGTTTGTCGCGACCGCCGCCCAGCGGAGGCCGGGCGTGAACTCTCAGCGTCCGCTTCGCATCCGGTAAGGGAAACTTCAGGAACGACGACCAGACTGGCGGGAGGCACGCCGATCGTCCGGATGTGCCCCGCCGTGCCCCACCCGCGCCCGGCGCGCACAGGACGCCCGAACCCCGGTGGGGACGGGCTTCCGGGGCACTTCAGAAGCGACAAACCAGGACGAAACCCGAGTGAACGGGTTCGGCGTCGATATGGGCGAGGGAGGTCCTAGACTTGAACCTTTCTTTCAGGTTCCGTCCAGGATCGGGGCTTACAGTCGCAGTGAAGTACCCCCCGTTGTCATCCAGGTGAGGAAACCGATTTGGGGCGGACCATGGAGCTCGGAGTGGCACGTGTGGAGATCACGGACACCTGCGGGACGCTGACGTTCCCCGACGAGGTCGACCTGAGCAACGGCGAGGCGATCCTCGAGCAGGCCGTGCGGCTCCTCGACTCCGGGACGCCCGCCCTCATCCTCGATCTCAGCGGCTGCACGTTCTGCGACTCCAACGGCCTCAACGTCATCACCCGCTCGCAGATGCGGGCGAGCGAGCTGGGCGTCCCCATGTGGGTGGTACTGCCGGCGCGCGGGCTCGTCCGCCGGGTGTCGGACGTGGCCGGGCTGCAGCGCCGCGTCGCGATCGCACCGGACGTGGCGACCGCGCGGGAGGCGCTCGCCGCGCACCGCTGACCCCCTGCCCGCCCCCCGTCAGCGGTCGAGGACGCGGTCGATCCAGGTGTCGGCGGTGCCGAGCAGGAGGCGGCCCGCGCCGAGGACGCTGGCGTCGCGGCCGGCGCGCGAGGTGGCGATCTCCAGGTTGCGGGTGGCGAGCGGCAGGCAGCGCTCGTAGATGACGCCCCGGATGGTGGCGACGAGGGGTTCGGCGTTCGACAGGCTGCCGCCGATGACGAGCGCGTCGGGGTTGAAGAAGTTCACGAGCGCGGTCAGCACGTCGCCGATGAGCCGGCCGGCGGTGCGGACGGCGCTGGTCGCCTGCGGGACGCCGTCGGTGACGAGGTCCACGATCTGCGACGGGTGCTCGACCGCGATGCCCTGCGCGGTGAGGGCCGCGGCGAGCGCCGCGCCGCTGGCGTGGGCCTCCAGGCAGTCGGGGTGGCCGCAGGAGCAGTCGACCGTCGCCTCCGACAGGATCCGCACGTGGCTGATGTCGCCGGCGGCGCCGCGGCCCCGGTGCAGCCGGCCGTCCACGATGACGCCGCAGCCGATGCCGCTGCCCAGCTTGATGACCATGAGGTTGTCGAGGGACGGCCAGGACCGGCGGTGCTCGCCGACCGCCATGAGGTTGGCGTCGTTCTCGACCAGGACGGGGACCCCGGTCAGCCCGCCGACGTGGTCGCGGACGGGGAAGTCGTTCCAGCCGGGCATCCGCGACGGCGAGACGACCTGGCCGGTCGCGGGGTCGACGGGGCCGGGCAGCCCGATGCCGACGCCGCGGACCGGGACGTCCGCCAGCCCGTGCCCGCGGGCCAGCGCGCGCAGGCTCTCGACGACCAGCGTCAGCGTGGCCTCGGGCCCGGCGGCGATGTCGCAGCGCAGGTCCGACACCGCGAGCGGCGTCCCGGCGAGGTCGGCGGCGGCGAGCCGGGCGTGGTGCGCGCCGAGGTCGGCGACCAGGAAGACGCCCGCCTCCCGGGCCAGCCGGAGGCGGCGGGGCCGCCGGCCCCCGCGCGAGGCCCCGGCGCCCTCCTCGGCGAACAGGCCGGCCGCGATGAGCTGCTCGACCCGCAGCGAGACGCTGGAGGCGGCGAGCCCGGACAGCCGGGCGAGCTCGGCCCGCGACTCCGCCCGGCCGGTCGCCACCAACCGCAGGAGCGCCGCCGGTTTGTCGTCCCCTCTGTTACGCACCCCAGATAGATAGCATGCGCGAACTTGGTACAGCAACGTGTTGACTTACGCCGATTTTTACATCTATCGTCGCGCTTAGCTTCGATATCGAAGGAAGTTGGATCGAAGGTGACCGAATGATCGAGGTGCGCGGGCTCAGCAAGCGCTTCGGCGGCCACACCGCGCTGCGCGATGTCGATCTCGACGTGGCGCGCGGCGAGGTGGTCGTGGTGATCGGCCCGTCCGGGTCGGGCAAGTCCACGCTCTGCCGGTGCCTGAACCGGCTGGAGACCCCGGACGCCGGCGTGATCCGCGTCGACGGGGAGGAGCTGCCCGCCGAGGGCCGCGCCCTCGCCCGCCTGCGCGCGGACGTCGGCATGGTGTTCCAGTCGTTCAACCTGTTCCAGCACAAGACCGTCCTGCAGAACATGACGCTGGCGCCGACGCGGGTACGCGGGCTGTCGCGTGAGGAGGCCGAGCGGCGCGGGCGCGAACTGCTCGACCGGGTGGGCATCGGCGAGCAGGCCGGCAAGCTGCCCGCGCAGCTGTCCGGCGGCCAGCAGCAGCGCGCCGCGATCGCCCGCGCGCTGGCGATGCGGCCGAAGGCGATGCTGTTCGACGAGCCGACCTCCGCGCTCGACCCCGAGATGGTCGGCGAGGTCCTCGACGTGATGACCGGTCTCGCCCGCGACGGCATGACGATGGTCGTCGTCACCCATGAGATGGGGTTCGCGCGCAAGGTCGCCGACCGCGTCGTGTTCATGGCGGACGGCGAGGTCGTCGAGTCCGGCACGCCGGCCGCCTTCTTCGACTCCCCCGCCACCGACCGGGCCCGGGACTTCCTGGCCAAGGTCCTCAGCCACTAGTGGCACCCCCGGCGCGCCGCCCATGGCGCGCCACCCGAGAAAGGTTGATGATCATGGTGCGTACCCCTGCGGGGCTGCGGCGGGCGGCGGTGGCCGCGGTCGCCGCGCTGTCGCTGACGGGCCTCGCGGCCTGCTCCGGCGGCGACTCCGACTCGGCCGTGCCCGGCGCCGGCGGCGGCAAGACCGACGACCTGCTCGCCTCCGCCCCGGTCGCCGCCGACATCCCGGCCGGCTCCACCATGGAGAAGATCAAGCAGCGCGGGGAGCTGATCGTGGGCGGCTCGCTGGACGCGCCGCTGCTGTCCCAGCAGAACCCGGCGGACAAGAAGGTCGAGGGACTGGACGCCGACTTCGGCCGGCTGCTCGCCAAGTACATCATCGGCAAGCCCAACGTGAAGATCGTCAACTCGGCGTCGGAGACGCGCGAGGCGCTGCTGTCCAACGGCACCGTGGACGTGGTCTTCCAGACCTACAGCATCACGCCGGAGCGGGCCAAGCAGGTCGCGTTCGCCGGGCCGTACTACAGCTCCGGCCTGGTCATCGCCACCAAGAAGGACGAGACGGGCATCAAGACCCCGGCCGACCTGAAGGGCAAGACGGTCATCGCGGGCGCCAACACCCCGGCGATCCCGGCGATCAAGAAGGCCGCCCCGGACGCCAAGATCGTCACGTTCGGCAGCGACCCCGAGTGCGTCCAGGCGCTCAAGCAGGGCCGCGGCGACGCCTACGTGCAGGACCAGGCCGTGCTGCTCGCCACCGCGAAGCAGGACCCGACCATCCAGATCCAGGGCGAGCCGTTCACCCAGGACCCGTACGGCATCGGCCTCAAGCACGGCGACGCCCAGATGAAGCAGTTCGTCAACGACTGGCTCAAGAAGATCCAGGAGTCCGGGCTGTGGGCGAAGGTCTGGAAGAACTCGATCGGGACGGTCGTCCAGGGTGAGGCCCCGCAGCCGCCCGCGATCGGCTCCGCGCCGGGCTCGGAGTAACCCCTCCTCCCATGGACGTCATCACCGACCACCTCGGGGAGTTCGGCGACGGGCTGCTGCTGACCGTCGAGCTGACGCTGCTGGCGCTCGCCGGCGCGCTCGCCGCCGGCGTCCTCGTCGCCGCGATGCGGGTGAGCCCGGTGCGGGTGCTGCGCGCCGCGGGCATGGCCTACGTCGAGCTCCTGCAGAACATCCCGCTGCTGGTCTGGCTGGTCATCGCCGTGTTCGGGCTCCCCGAGATCGGGGTGATCGCCGGGCTGTTCACCACCTCGGTCGTCGTCATCGCCCTCTACCAGGGGGCGTACATGGCCGAGGCGATCCGGTCCGGGATCAACGCGGTGCCGGCCGGGCAGGGCGAGGCCGCCCGCGCGCTCGGGCTGACGTTCGTCCAGTCGCTGCGGCTGGTCGTCCTCCCGCAGGCGCTGCGGACGGTCGTCCAGCCGCTCGGCAACATCGCGATCATGACGCTGATGAACACCGCGCTCGCGGCGGCGGTCGGCGTGGTGGAGCTGACCGCCGCCGCGAACCGGGTCAACCTGGCCGAGGCGCAGCCGATCTGGATCTTCGTGACGGCGGGCCTGGGCTACATGGCGCTGTCGGGGGTCTTCGGGCTGGTCACCGGCGGCCTCGAGCGGAAGCTGGCGATCCTGCGATGAAGAAGACCGCCGACGCCGGGAACTCCGCGCGGCTGCTGTTCGACGAGCCGGGGCCGCGCGCCCGCCGCCGCATCCGGATCACCACCGCGCTGACGCTGCTCGGCGGCGCCGTCCTCGTCGCGCTCGCGCTGAAGCAGTTCGCCGACAACGGCCAGCTCGCCGCCGACCGGTGGCGCCCGTACGGGACGTGGGTCATGTGGCGGTACCTCCTGGAGGGACTGCGCTCCACCCTGTACGCGGCGGCCGTGTCGATCGCGCTGGCCATGGCGGCGGGGATCGTGCTCGCGCTCGGCCGGGTCTCGCCGTCGCGGTGGCTGCGCGTCCCGTCCGCCGCCTATGTCGAGATCGTCCGGACGATCCCGGCGCTGCTGCTGGTCTACATCGTGCTGTTCGCGCTGCCGAGGTACGGCGTCGACCTGCCGCTGTTCTGGAAGCTCGTCGTGCCGCTGTCGGTGTCCAACGCCGCCGCGTTCGCGGAGATCTTCCGGGCCGGGATCCGGTCGGTGGAGCGCGGCCAGCTGGAGGCGGGCCTCGCGCTCGGCCTGACCCGCGGCCGCGCGATGCGGCTCATCGTGCTGCCGCAGGCGGCGCGGCGGGTGCTGCCGTCGCTGGTCAGCCAGTCCGCCGGGCTGCTGAAGGACACCTCGCTCGGGTACGTCGTCAGCTACGCCGAGCTGCTCTACAGCGGCAAGGTCCTCGCGAACTACAACCACCTGCTCATCCAGACCTACCTGGTGATCGCGCTGATCTACCTGGTGATCAACGCGTCGCTGGCCAAGCTCGCCCGGACGCTGGAGGCGCGGCAGCGCAACCGCCCGTCCCGCGCCGGCCGGGCCCCCGTCCGGGAGACCGTCCCGGCGGCGCAACCGTAACGAAGGAAGTCATGTACGAAGTTCTGGCCGAGGTCGTCCGGAACGGCTTCGTGGAGAGCCGCCACTACGGCAGCGTCGCGGGGCTCGCCTCCGACGGCTCGCTCGCCTACGCGCGCGGCGTCCCGGACGAGACCGTCCTGCCGCGCTCCACCACGAAGCCGTTCCAGGCGCTCGCCTGCCTGACGGCCGGCGCGCCCCTCGCCGGGGAGCGCCTCGCGATCGCGGCGGGCAGCCACACCGGCGAGGACTTCCACGTCAAGACGGTCGAGGCGATGCTCGCGGACGCCGGCCTCGGCGTGGACGCCCTGCGGTGCCCGCCGTCCTGGCCGGAGGACGAGCCGACGAAGGCGGCGCTCATCCGGGCCGGCGAGGGCGAGTCGCGGGTGCGGATGAACTGCTCCGGCAAGCACGCCGCCATGCTCGCCGCGTGCGCCGCGAACGGCTGGCCGGTCGACACCTACCTCGACCCGTCGCACCCGCTGCAGCAGCGGGTGCGGCAGGCCATGGCGGACGCCTCCGGCGAGGAGCCGGCGCCCGTCGCGATCGACGGCTGCGGCGCGCCGCTGTTCGGGCTGACGCTGACGGGCCTCGCCCGCGCCGCGCGCTCGCTCGTGCTGTCCGACGGGTCCCGTCCGGTCGCGGACGCGATGCGCGCCCACCCCGAGTACGTCGGCGGGACGGGGCACGCCAACACCGAGTTCATGCGGGCGCTGCCCGGCACGGTCGCCAAGGGCGGCGCCGAGGGCGTGTTCATCGCCGCGACCGCCGACGGCCGCGCCGTCGCGGTGAAGGTCATCGACGGCAGCCCCCGCGCCACCACCGCCATCGCGCTGCGCGCGCTCGCCGCGCTCGGCGCCGACACCGGCCCGGCCGACCCGCTCGGCACCGTCCCGGTGCTCGGCGGCGGGCACCGGGTCGGCGAGATCCGCACCACCGAGATCGGCACCACCGAAAACCGCACCACCGGGGAAGGACGTTCGTGAGCCTCACCTACGAGATCTGCATCGACAGCGTCGCGGGCGCGATCGCCGCCGAGAAGGCGGGCGCGCACCGCGTCGAGCTGTGCGCGGCGCTGTTCGAGGGAGGGCTCACCCCGACCCTGGGCACGGTCCGCGCCGCGCTCGCGGCCGTGTCGTCGATCAAGGTGAACGTCATCATCCGCCCGCGCGGCGGCGACTTCATCTTCGACGAGCACGAGGTCGCGGCGATGGAGCACGACACGGCCCTCGTCCGGGAGGCGGGCGCGGACGGCATCGTGATCGGCGCGCTGACCCCGGAGGGGACGGTCGACCGGCCGGTGGCGGAGCGGCTCATCGCGGCGGCGGGCGGGCTGCCCGTCACCTTCCACCGCGCGTTCGACATGGCCGCCGACCCGTTCGCCGCGCTGGAGGAGCTGATCGACCTCGGCGTCGCCCGCGTCCTCACCTCCGGGCAGGACGTGAGCGTGCTGGAGGGCGCGCCGCTCATCGCCGAGCTGGTCGAGCGCGCCGGCGACCGCATCATCGTCATGCCCGGCGGCGGTGTCACGGACCGCAACGTCGCGCGGATCGTCGCGGCGACCGGCGCCCGCGAGATCCACTTCGCGGCGCTCAGCGAGGAGCCGAGCCCGGCCGTGCACCGCAACCCGTACCCGTTCATGGGCGGGGAGCTGCGGCAGCCGGAGTACCGGCGGCTCGTCACCACCGACGCCGGCGTCGCCTCGGTCATCCGCGCCGCCGGCTGACCGCGCCCGCCCCGCTCCCCGGCACGGCAGTTCTTTGCATGATCTTGTCGCGCCGGGGATGGCCGGAGGTTGCGGACGGGGCATGGATGTCTGCGACCGGCGCCGGAGGGACGGCGCCGAGAGCGGGAGCGGGCACATGCAGGTGAAGCTGGAGGCCGAACTCGGGCGCATTCCGATTCTGGACGTGTCGCCGGTGGTGGGGTGCGGCCGGTGGCCGGCGAAGGCCGTGGTGGGTGAGACGGTCGAGGTGTCGGCGACGGTGTTCCGGGAGGGGCACGAGCGGCTGGGCGCGGCGGTGGTGCTGCGCACGCCGGGCGGCGAGGAGCTGCCGGGTGAGCGGATGGCCGAGGTCGGTGCGGGGCTGGACCGGTGGTCGGCGCTGGTGACGCCGACGGAGCTGGGGTCGTGGTCGTTCCGGGTGGAGGCGTGGGGCGACCCGATCGCGCACTGGTGGCACGACGCGCAGATCAAGGTGCCGCGCGGCCAGGACGTCGAGCTCATGCTCGCCGAGGGCGCGGCGCTGTTCACCCGGGCCGCGGGCGAGGTCCCCGCGAAGGACCGGCGCGTCCTGACCCGGCTCACGCGCCTGCTGGCGGACGAGGACGCGGACGCCCTCGAACGGCTCGCCGCCGCAGGGGAACCGACCGTGATGGACGTGGTGCGGCGCCACCCGCTGCGGGATCTGCTGACGGTGTCGGACTGGTACCCCCTGGTCGTGCACCGCCAACGCGCCCTCTACGGCGCCTGGTACGAATTCTTCCCCCGCTCCGAAGGCGCCACCTTCGACCCCATGGGACGCCGCGGGCCGACGTCGGGGACGTTCCGCACCGCGATGAAACGCCTGCCCGCGATCGCCGACATGGGCTTCGACGTCGTCTACCTCCCACCGATCCACCCGATCGGGACCACGTACCGCAAAGGACCCAACAACACCCTGGACGCCGGCCCCTACGACCCCGGCTCCCCCTGGGCCATCGGCTCACCCGACGGCGGCCACGACACCGTCCACCCCGACCTGGGCACCCTCGACGACTTCGACGCCTTCGTCGCCCACGCCGGCGACCACGGCCTCGAAATCGCCCTGGACCTGGCGTTGCAATGCTCCCCCGACCACCCCTGGGTCCACCAGCACCCCGAATGGTTCACCCACCGCGCCGACGGCACCATCGCCCACGCCGAGAACCCGCCCAAGAAATACCAGGACATCTACCCCCTCAACTTCGACACCGACCCCGACGGCCTCTACACCGAGATCAAACGCATCCTCCACCACTGGATGGACCACGGCGTCCGCATCTTCCGCGTCGACAACCCCCACACCAAACCCGCCGCGTTCTGGGAACGCCTCCTGGCCGACATCCACACCACCGACCCCGACGTCCTCTTCCTCGCCGAAGCCTTCACCCGCCCCGCCACCATGCACACCCTCGCCAAAATCGGCTTCCACCAGTCCTACACCTACTTCACCTGGCGCAACACCGCCGACGAACTCACCACCTACCTCCAAGAACTCACCGGCCCCGCCGCCGCCCACATGCGCCCCAACCTGTTCACCAACACCCCCGACATCCTCAACCAATACCTCCAGCACGGCGGCCGCCCCGCCTTCGAGATCCGCGCCGTCCTCGCCGCCCTCCTCTCCCCCACCTGGGGCATCTACAGCGGCTACGAACTCTGCGAGAACACCCCCGTCCGCCCCGGCAGCGAGGAATACCGCGACTCCGAGAAATACCAGTACCGCCCCCGCGACTGGGACACCGCCGACCGCACCGGCACCACCATCGCCCCCCTCATCACCCAACTCAACACACTCCGCAACACCCACCCCGCCCTCCAGCAACTCCGCAACCTCCACTTCCACCACATCGACCAACCCGAACTCCTCGCCTTCTCCAAACGCCACCTCCACGACGCGGTCCTGGTGATCGTCAACCTCAACCCCCACCAACCCCGCGAAGCCACCGTCCACCTCGACCTCCCCGCCCTCGGCCTCCCCGACGACCCCCACCGACCCCACACCGTCACCGACCAACTCGACGGCGCCACCTACACCTGGACCCAGTCCAACTACGTGCGGCTCGACCCGCGCACGAAGCCCGCACACATCCTCACGTTCCAGGGGAACGGCGGACGTGTGCGGGCCAGTGGGGTCCGGTCGGACGGGAGCATGGCCGGGGCGGACGGGACGACCGCGAGGTCGCGCCGGAGTTCGCCGCGGCCCGCGGCCCGGCCGTCCCGGAGCCGGCGCCGGACGGGCGGCAGCTGAGCCGTCAGGCCGGCCCGGCGCCGCCGAGCAGGCGGTCCTCGATGGAGCGGCAGCCGGTGAACACCAAGCCGAGCCCCTCCCGGTCGATGATCTCGCGGAGCCGGGCCGGCAGCGCGGGCAGCGCCAGGCAGCCGCCCTCGGCGGCGACGCGCCAGCGGATGCCGAGCAGGATCGGCAGCGGGTCGCAGCGGATGCCGAGGCGCTCGTGCATCCGCACCATGAGGTGCCGCAGGTTGCCCTCGACCAGCGTGGTCAGCGTCTCCCCGAGGCGGGGCACCGTGACCTCGTCCAGCACGCCGGACAGGTGGACGACCGTGTGGTCGCCGTCCCCGGCCTCCGTCGTGGTGATCATCAGCTCGGACGGCGCGGGCGGCGTCGGTGTCAGCCCGGCGTCCCCCGGATGCAGGGCGCGGATGGCGTCGAGCACGTGCGTGGTGTCGACGTCCCCCGCCGGCGCGGGCGGGACGGGCGTGCCGGTCGCCGACGCGACGTCCGGGAACACCGGCACGAGCTGCGCGAGCCCGGTGAGGTGCAGCGCCCGCCGCACGTGCGCGGACAGGGCGGGCACCACGGCGCGCAGCGGGCAGCCGAGCAGCTGCGCGCGGGTCTCGGCGCGGGCCAGCAGGACCAGCCCGGCCGCGTCCAGCAGCACGGTGTCACCGAAGTCGACGACGACCCCCGTGCGCCGCCGCCCCTGCGTCCGGCCGCCGGCGGCCATGGACAGGGCCCTGCTCACCCCCTCCCGGACGCCCGCGTAGTTCTGCCAGCTGATCTGCGCGGGCAGGCTGAGCACGATGAACCCTCGCCGGGTCTCGATGCCGAGGCCCGGCATGGTCGTGTCCTTCATGCGTCACATCCCGATCGGAGTTCCGGCGGCCGCGGGCGCGGGCCGGTGCGGGGCGGGCAGGGAGGAGCCGGGCGGTCTGGACACCGTCCGGCCGTCCGGATAGGGCGGCCGGCCGCCCCGCACGACACCGGTCAGCCGGGACGCGGCGAGGCGTTCGATGGTCCCCTCCTCGGGCCGCACCCCGAGATGGGTGCAGCAGCACCACAGGTCGTCGACGCAGCGGCGCACGTTCTCAGCCGGAATGTCGGCGAAGCGAACGCGCAGCCGCGCCACGAGGGAATCGCGTGTCGGTACGACCGATGGCGACTTCTCCCAGCGCTCCACTGTCCCTCCGATCACTTTGGACGGAAAACCGAAAACCGTCCGAACGGATCAGAACCCGCCGGTGGGGGCGGGTTCTGAGCTTGGAAGCGACCTACCCGGGGCCTGGGATGGAAAAAGCGACGAACCTAAAAACACGGACATGACACAACCGTCGCGCGGCAAGTCTTCGACAGCCGGAGCACCAGCGAACGAGCCGTGCACAGCCGGGTTTTTGCGCGACTTTCCCGGGCCGTGCCCGGCCGGGTGCCGGGCGATGACCCGTCCCGGCCGGGGACGGCGGCCGGCGGTCCCGCGCGGCCCGGGCGAACTGCCCCGGGCATTGCCGCCGCACGTCCGGCGGACGGGGCCGCCGGGCAACCGAAACCGCCGCACCGGTCACGCTCCGTACTGAATCTTTTACGGATGGTTGCCTGTCGCGAACGTCCCCCGCGCCGGTGGCGGGCATTGCTGATCTAGATGTCTCCAACACACCCGGGGTGACCCATGCACGGCCTGCCGAACGACTCCGCCCGCAGCACATCCGACCAGGTCACCGCGCCCGAGGCGGAGACGGGAACCGGCGCGGGCGGCGGCCCGCGCGCCGCCGGCGGCACCGGCCCCGCCCGGCCGGCCGGCGGGTCCGCGGCGGGAGCGGCGCCGGCCGCCGGGGCCGTCCCCGACCCGTTCGACGAGGGCACTCCGCGCACGCCCCACTGGTTCAAGACGGCGGTGTTCTACGAGGTCTCGGTGCGGGGATTCGCCGATTCCAACAACGACGGCTACGGCGACCTGCGCGGCCTCATCTCCAGACTCGACCACCTGCAATGGCTCGGCATCGACTGCCTGTGGCTGCTGCCCATCTACCAGTCACCGCTCAAAGACGGCGGCTACGACATCGCGAACTACACCAGCATCCTGCCGGACTTCGGGGAACTCGGCGATTTCGTCGAACTCATCGAGCAGGCCCATGCGCGCGGTATCCGGGTGATCGCGGACCTGGTGATGAACCACACCTCCGACCAGCACCCCTGGTTCCAGGCCTCCCGCACCGACCCCGACGGCCCCTTCGGCGACTTCTACATGTGGGCCGACGACGACACCGGCTACCCCGACGCCCGCATCATCTTCGTCGACACCGAGCAGTCCAACTGGACCTACGACCCCGTCCGCGGCCAGTACTACTGGCACCGCTTCTTCACCCACCAACCCGACCTCAACTACGACAACCCCGACGTCCAGGACGCCATGCTGGAGAACCTGCGCTTCTGGCTCGACCTGGGCATCGACGGATTCCGCCTCGACGCCGTCCCCTACCTGTACGCCCGCGAAGGCACCAACTGCGAGAACCTCCCCGAAACCCACACCTACCTCAAACGCGTCCGCGCCGAAGTCGACCGCCTCTACCCCGACCGCGTCCTGCTCGCCGAAGCCAACCAATGGCCCGCCGACGTCGTCGAGTACTTCGGCGACCCCGCCGCCGGCGGCGACGAATGCCACATGGCCTTCCACTTCCCCGTCATGCCCCGCATCTTCATGGCCGTCCGCCGCGAACAGCGCTACCCCATCTCCGAGATCATGGCCCAGACCCCCAAAATCCCCGAATCCTGCCAATGGGGAATCTTCCTGCGCAACCACGACGAACTCACCCTGGAGATGGTCACCGACGAAGAACGCGACTACATGTACACCGAATACGCCAAAGACCCCCGCATGAAAGCCAACATCGGCATCCGCCGCCGCCTGGCCCCCCTCCTGGACAACGACCGCAACCAACTCGAACTCTTCACCGCCCTCCTGCTCTCCCTCCCCGGCTCACCCGTCCTGTACTACGGCGACGAGATCGGCATGGGCGACAACATCTGGCTCGGCGACCGCGACGCCGTCCGCACCCCCATGCAATGGACCCCCGACCGCAACGCCGGCTTCTCCACCTGCGACCCCGCCCGCCTCTACCTCCCCGTCATCATGGACCCCATCTACGGCTACCAGGCCGTCAACGTCGAAGCCCAGGCCAACAACCCCGGCTCCCTGCTGCACTGGACCCGCAAAATGATCGAGATCCGGCAGCGCCACCCCGTCTTCGGCGTCGGCTCCTACGTCGAACTCTCCGCCTCCAACCCCTCCGTCCTCGCCTTCACCCGCGAGATCACCGAGGACGAGAGCCCGTGGGGCGAGATGGACACGGTCCTGTGCGTCAGCAACCTGTCCCGCTTCCCGCAGCCGGTCGAACTGGACATGCGGCGCTTCGAGGGCTACTCCCCCGTCGAGTGCATGGGCGGCGTCCAGTTCCCCGCCATCGGGGAGCTCCCGTACCTGCTGACGCTTCCCGGGCACGGCTTCTACTGGTTCCAGCTGCTCCCGCCGGACGACGCGGGCACGGACCGGATCGTGGGCGCGGGAAGGACCGTCTGACATGCTGCCACCCCGAGCGGAGCTGATCCGGGACCTCGCGGAGTGGCTGCCCAGGCAGCGCTGGTTCGGCGGCAAGGACGGCCCCATCGACGAACTGTCCATCGGCACCGCCACCGAGCTGCGCACCGGCGACCCCGCCCTGCACCACCTCGTCCTCGACGTCCGCCAGAACGGCACCACCGACCACTACCAGCTCCTGCTCGGCGTCCGGCGGCACCTCCCCGACCGGCTCCGGCACGTGGAGATCGGCCGCGACACCGGCGGTTCGGGCGGTTCGGGCGGTTCGAGCGGGACGAGGGCGCGCACGTACGACGCCGCCCACGACCCGGATCTGACCCGGACGCTGCTGGCCGCACTGGCGGACGGGGCGTCGATCGGGCCGCTGCGCTTCCACCACGCCGGCGGCGCCCGCATCCGGACGGACCTGGCGAGCCTGCCCATCACCGCCGAGCAGAGCAACACCTCGCTGCTGTTCGGGGACGCCTACATCTGCAAGCTGTTCCGCAGGCTGAGCCAGGGCGTGAACCTCGACCTGGAGGTCAACCTCGCCCTCACCCGCCAGGGCTGCGAGCACGTCCCGGCCGTCCACGGCTGGATCGAGCTCGACGCCGGCGAGCCCGGCGCGGAGCCGGTCACGCTGGCGCTGCTGTCGGACTACCTGCACACCGGCGCGGACGGTTGGAGCCTCGCGATCGCGAGCGTGCGCGACTGGTTCGCCTACCCGCTGCCGTCCGGGGACGAGTGGGCGGAGCTGGACGCCTCCGTCGCCGGCGGCGACTTCGCCGCCGAGGCCGAGCGGCTCGGCGCCGCCACCGCCCAGGTGCACCGGGCGCTCGCCGACGCGTTCGGCGTGCGGACCGTCCCCGCCGCCGAGGTGCGCGCGCTGGCCGCCCGGATGAACGCCGAGCTGACCGCGACCTGCCGGGCGGTGCCCGGCCTCGCGCCGCACGCCAAGGCGCTCACCGGGGCGTTCCTGGACCTGGCCGGGCGGACCGCGCCGCTGGCCGTCCAGCGGGTGCACGGCGACTACCACCTCGGCCAGGTGCTGCGCACCGAGTCGGGGTGGGCGCTGCTGGACTTCGAGGGCGAGCCGGCCCGCACGCAGAGCGAGCGGCGGGCCCTCGCGCACCCGCTGCGCGACGTCGCCGGGATGCTGCGCTCCTTTGAGTACGCGGCGCGGTTCCTCATCACCAAGGCCGGCACGGTGCCGACCGAGTCGGGGCCGCACCTGGAGACCCGGGCGCACGCGTGGGCGGCGCGCAACCGCGCCGCGTTCTGCCGCGGCTACGCGGCGGCCGGCGGCGCCGACCCGGCCGCGCATTCGGTGCTGATGCACGCGTTCGAATTCGAGAAGGCCGTCTACGAGGTGCGCTACGAGGCGCGGAACCGGCCGGCCTGGCTGCCCGTTCCGCTGACCTCGCTCGCCCATCTGACCGCTTGATCAAAGACACTGAAGAATGCGGCTAATTCCGCACCATGATCATGTAAAATCGGCCGGTTCTCTCAATTCCCCGGCGATCAACGGGTACCCGAACTCTCGGCAGGATGATGATCACCTGCCGACGCGATACCCGGCAATGGGGAACGGAGAGAACGGGAATGTCCATCGCACGCCATTCACATGAGGACGCGGCCGGAAGCGGAGCATTCGGCGGCCATAGCGGCGGCACCCGGGCCGCGGGCCGAAAACGGGGCCTGCTCCGGGCGGCCGTCACCGCGGTGGCGACCGGCGCCGCGCTGGCGGTTCCGCTGAGCGCGCCCGCGCCCGCGGCGATCAACCCGTCGGTGCTGCGGAGCCTGCACCTGGACTCCGCCACGCTGGCGAGGGTGAAGGCGTACGACCGGTACCGGACGCGCGAGGCGTCCCAGCGCACGAAGGCCGCGAAGGCGCTCCGGTTCGCCCGCAAGCAGATCGGCAAGCCCTACCGGTGGGGCGCCGACGGGCCCGGCGGCTACGACTGCTCCGGTCTGGCGATGGCGGCGTGGCGCAAGGCGGGCGTGAAGATCCCGCGCGTCACCTACGCCCAGTACCGCAAGGTCGACCGCAAGGTGAAGTACGGCGCCCTCAAGCCGGGCGACCTCATCTTCTTCCACGGCCGCAGCCATGTCGGCCTCTTCGTCGGGCACGGGCGGTTCCTGCACGCGCCGCACTCGGGCGCGAAGGTCCGCATCGACAAGATCAGCAAGCGGCGCAAGCGGCAGTTCGCCGGCGCGGTCCGGCCGGGCGCCCCGGCCTACAAGCAGTTCCCGGCCTCGGTGCGGGAGCTGGTCGAGAAGATCGACCGGATGAGCGCGGAGAAGCGCGCGGATCAGCCGCCAGATAAGGGGCGGACCCCCCAAATTCCGCCACCATCTGACACAGTTCCCAATTCACCCAAGAATCCCCCGATCACCACCCCCGGACACACTCCGGCGGACAAGGCCGCTCCACCCGGCCGCCCCGCCCAGAAGCCGGACGATCCCGCGGCCCAGGCCCCGCGAAGCGACGCACCGTCGGACAAGACACGGCCTGAACCGAGGCCCCGCACACAAGCGGCCTCCACGGCGCCCGCACAGCGGCGCCCCTTCTACCAGCACCGCGTATGGGCGAAGTACACGGGTCCCTACGACTACCTGCCGACAGTGTCCGGCAGACCGCTCTGACCGCACGCACCACTCGCACGCACGACTCGTGCGCACCACAGGCACCGCCGCCGCGGACCCCGCGGCGGCGGTGCCGCGCTCGCGGCGGGAGCGATCCCGGCGGCCGGGGGACGAAGGCGGCAGACCGTGCTAAGTTGCACTGAAAACCGTTTTCATTCTCGGGAGCCTCTCATGACCTCTCTTCAGCGTGCCCGCGTCACCGGGGCGGGCGCCCTCCTCGCCGTCTCGGCGCTGCTGGCGGCCGGATGCGGATCGTCGTCGGACGCCGGGGCGGCCGAGGAGAAGGGCGGCACGGTGTCCGTCGTCGCCTCGACGAACGTCTACGGCGACATCGCCCGGCAGATCGGCGGCGGCAAGGTGAAGGTGACGTCGTTCATCACCGACCCCGCGCAGGACCCGCACTCGTTCGAGGCGGGGACGCGCACCCGGCTCGCGCTGTCGGAGGCCGGGGTCGTCATCGAGAACGGCGGCGGCTACGACGACTTCATGGACACGCTGCTCAAGGGCGCGGGGTCCAAGGCGACCGTGCTCAACGCCGTCGAGGTCTCCGGGCGGACCGCGCCGGCCGGCGAGGAGCTGAACGAGCACGTCTGGTACGACCTGCCGTCCGTCGGCCGGCTCGCCGACCGGATCTCCGCCGCGCTCGCCGAGGCCGACCCGGACGACGCGAAGACGTACACGGCGAACGCCGGCGCCTTCAAGGCCAAGCTGAAGACCCTTGAGGGGAAGGCGGCCGCGCTCAAGGCCGCGCACGCGGGCGACGGCGTCGCCATCACCGAGCCCGTCCCCGTCTACCTGCTGGAGGCGGCCGGGCTGGAGAACCGGACGCCCGAGGAGTTCAGCGAGGCGGTCGAGGAGGAGGGCGACGTCCCGCCCCGCGCCATGCGCGACATCCTCGCGCTGCTCACCGGCAAGAAGGTGAAGGCGCTCGTCTACAACTCCCAGACCAGCGGACCGCAGACCGAGCAGGTCGAGAAGACCGCCAAGGAGAGCGGCGTGCCCGTCGTGCCGGTCACCGAGACGCTGCCCGAGGGCACCGACTACATCACCTGGATGGACGGCAACATCGCCGCGCTGGGGAAGGCGCTGTCGTGATAGCCATGCGCGACGCCGCCCTCTCCTACGGGGAGCGGACGGTGTGGAAGGGGCTGGACCTCGATGTGGCGGCGGGCGAGTTCCTCGTCGTCCTCGGGCACAACGGGTCGGGCAAGACCAGCCTGCTGCGGGTGCTGCTCGGGCTGCAGCGGCTGACGGCGGGGACGGTCACCGTGCAGGGGCGCCCGCCGCGCCGGGGCAGCGACCTCGTCGGCTACGTCCCGCAGCACCGGGCCGTCCCGCCGCACACCCCGCTGCGGGCCCGCGACCTGGTGCGGTTCGGCATCGACGGGCACCGGTGGGGGCCGCGGCGCCGCCCCCGGGAGGCGCGCCGCCGGGTCGAGGAGGCGCTGCGCGACGTGGGCGCCGCGGCCTACGCGGACGTCCCGCTCGACGTGCTGTCGGGCGGCGAGCTGCAGCGGGTCCGGATCGCGCAGGCGCTCGCGACCGGGCCGCGCATCCTGCTGTGCGACGAGCCCCTCGCGTCGCTGGACGCCGAGCACCAGCGGATCGTGGCCGGGCTCGTCGAGCGGCGCCGCCGCGAGCACGGCACGGCGGTCGTGTTCGTCACGCACGAGGTCGAGCCCGTCGCGCCGTTCGCCGACCGGGTGCTGGAGCTGGGTGAGGCGGCGTGAGCTGGCACGAGATCTGGCACGAGATCTTCAACTTCGAGGACTACGGGGCGCTGCTCGGGCTCGTCCGCAACTCGCTCATCGCGGGCGCCGTGCTCGGGCTCGTCGGCGGGCTCGCCGGCACGTTCGTCATCATGCGCGACCTCCCGTTCGCCGTGCACGGCATCAGCGAGCTGTCGTTCGCCGGCGCGGCGGGCGCGCTGCTGCTCGGCCTGAGCGTGGCGGGCGGCTCGGTCGTGGGCGCGCTGGCCGCCGCGGCGCTGATCGGGCTGCTCGGCGCGAAGGCGCGCGACCGCGGCTCGGTCATCGGCGTGCTGATGCCGTTCGGGCTGGGGCTCGGCGTGCTGTTCCTGTCCCTCTACAAGGGCCGGTCGGCCAACAAGTTCGGCCTGCTCACCGGGCAGATCGTCGCGATCGACACGCCGCGGCTGTCGTGGCTGCTCGGCACGTCGGCGGTCGTGCTGGTGTGCCTCGCGCTCATGTGGCGCCCGCTGGCGTTCGCCAGCCTCGACCCGGACGTGGCGGCGGCGCGGGGCGTCCCGGTGCGGGCGCTCGCGCCGGCGTTCACGCTCGTGCTCGGGCTCGCGGTCGCGGTGTCGGTGCAGGTGGTCGGGGCGCTGCTGGTGCTCGCGCTGCTCTGCACGCCGGCCGCAGCGGCGGTGCGGGTCACCGCGTCGCCGGTGCTCGTACCGGTGCTGAGCACGGTGTTCGCGACCGTGTCGGTGGTGGGCGGGATCCTGCTGTCGATCGGCTCCAGCATCCCCGTCAGCCCGTACGTGACGACGATCTCGTTCGCGCTGTACGCGGTGTGCCGCGCGGCCGGGGCGGTCCGCGCGCGGCGGGGCTGGACGGCGCGGCGCGCCGCGCCGCGCCCGGACGCGGTGCCCGCCTGATCGTTCCCACAGGAACTCTTGGTGCCCGCCCGGTGCCGCGCGCCGGGCGGGCACTCCACCGCGTCCGACGTTCCGGACATGCCGGATCAGTGATCACCGGGTCGTTGCGATTCGCTTACCCGCCCGTGGGCATCGCCGCAGGCCGCAAGGGCATCAACAAGACTCTTGCGACTTTCGGGGCGATTGGGAGGGACGCGATGTGGGATTTCGCGGGCCGTGACACCGCTATCGACCTGGGCAGCGACACCGTGCGCATGCACGTGCGGGACCGCGGCGTGGTGTGCCGCGAGCCGTCCGTGCTCGCCCGCTCCCGGGACACCGGGCACATCCTCGCGCTGGGGCGGCCCGCGCGGGAGATGGCCGGGCGCAACCCCGACGTCACGCTCGTCAGGCCGATCCGGGCGGGTGCGCCGACCGAGACCGACGAGGCCGAGTACCTGATGCGGCACCTCGTCCGCCGGCACCACCGCCGCCACTACACCGCCCGCCCCCGGCTCGTCGTCACGGTGCCGAGCGGGATGACCTCCGTGCACTACCGGGCCCTGCAGTTCTCCGCCTACCAGGCCGGCGCGCGGCGCCTCACGCTCGTGCCGACGCCCATCGCCGCGGCGATCGGGATGGGGATGACCTCGTCCACGCGGCCCGAGATCGCCGTCATCGCCTGCGTCGGCGCGGACGTCACCGACACCGGCGTCATCGCGTTCGGCGGGCTCGTCACCTCGCACACCGCCCGCGTCGGCGGCTCCGCGCTGGACCGCGCGATCGTCGCGATGGTCCGGCGCGAGCACGGCGTGGCGCTGTCGCAGTCCGCCGCCGAGCGGGCGAAGCTGGAGGTCGGGGCGGTGCCGCCGCTCGGCCGGCGGCCGGTCCGGCAGACCGTGGTGACCGGCCGCGACATCAGCACCGGGATGCCGCGCGAGGTCGTCCTGACCACGCTGGACATCGGCCGCGCGATCGCCGGGCCGGTGACGGAGATCGTGGACGCGATCCGGGCGGGCCTCACCGGCTGCTCCCCCGAGATCTCCGGCGACCTGGTCAGCGTCGGCATCACGCTCACCGGCGGCTGCGCGCAGCTGCCCGGCCTGGAGCGGATGATCCGGGAGCGGACCGGGCTGGAGGCGCGGATCGGCGACGACACCGGCGACGCGGCGGTGCTCGGCGCCGGGGAGGTGCTGCGCTCGGCCGGCAGCGGCGAGCCGTCGGCGCGCAAGTCCTCGCCGCGCCCGCACGTGCTGACCACCCTGCCCGAGTACTGAGCACCCTGCCCGGGCCGGCGGGCGCGTCGCCCCGGACCGGCGCCCGGTTAGACTGCGCCGTCATGAGCGACGCGCCCGGCCTCGACGGCCCCGGAAGCCCCCGCCTGGAGGAGGTGTCGGACGGGATCTTCGCCTACGTCCAGCCCGACGGCACCTGGTGGATCAACAACACCGGGTTCCTCGCCGGGGCGCGCGGGGTCGTCAGCGTCGACGCGTGCTCGACCGAGCGCCGCACCCGCGCCTACCTGGAGGCGATCCGGTCGGTGTCGGACCGGCCCGTCCGGACGCTGGTCAACACCCACCACCACGGCGACCACACGTTCGGCAACTACCTGTTCCCCGGCGCCACCATCGTCGGCCACGAGCGGACTCGGGAGGGCGCGCTCGCCTGGGGCCGGCCGTTCGACGAGCCGTTCTGGACGAAAGTGGACTGGGGCGACGTCGAGATCGAGCCGCCGTTCCTCACCTACGCCGACGGCGTGACGCTGTGGGTGGACGACCTGCGCTGCGAGGTCCGGCATGTGGGGACGCCCGCGCACACCACCAACGACTCCATCGTCTGGATCCCGGGCCGCCGCGTCCTGTTCTGCGGCGACCTGCTGTTCAACGGCGGCACCCCGTTCCTGATGCAGGGGTCGGTCGCCGGGGCGATCCGGGTGCTGGAGGAGGTGGTCGCCCCGCTCGGCGCGGAGACGATCGTCCCCGGGCACGGCCCGGTCGGCGGCCCCGAGCTGATCGACGGCGTCATCGCCTACGCGCGGTTCGTGCAGGCGACGGCCGCCGCGGCGAAGCCGGCCGGGCTGTCGCCGCTGGAGGCCGCGCGGGAGGCCGGGCTCGGCCCGTTCGCGGAGCTGACCGACGCCGAGCGGCTCGTCGGCAACCTGCACCGCGCCTACGCCGAGCTGGACGGCCTCGCACCGGGCGGCGAGATCGACATCGCCGCCGCCCTCGGCGACATGATCGCCTACAACGGCGGCCGTCCCCTCACCTGCCGCGCCTGACCCGGCCGGGCCGCCGCCGGACGAGGCGCCGCAGGAGGGGCGGCAGCCGGATCGCACCGGGCGGCGCGGGCACGTCGTACCGGCCGGCGCCGCTCCACACCGCCGCCCGCGCCTCGGCCGCGTCCACGCCGGCGAACATGAGCACGTCCACGGCCGCCATCCGCAGCGCGGCGGCCGCGTCCCGGCCGGAGGCGACGCTCTCCAGGTCCGGGTCGCCGGCCCGCGCCGCCAGCGCGACCGCCCGCTCGGCGGCGCGCCGGCGGGCGGCGTGGCCGCCTGGGTCGGCGGCCAGGTCGCGCACGATCGCGGCGAGGTCCGCGACGGCCGGGACGAGCGTGCGGCGCTGCTCCGGGCCGGCGGTGAGCGCGGTGCGCGCCACGAGGACGCCGCTCCCGCCGAGCAGGTCGAGCCGGGCGGCGGCCGCGGCCTCCCGCGCCGTCACGGCGCGCCGCGTCCGCCACGCCAGCGAGTACCGCGGCACGGACGTGCTGGCCTCGGCGGCGCGGGCGAGTTCGGCGAGCCTGTCGCGCTGCTCGCGCAGCCGGTTCAGCGCCTCCTCGCGCAGCGGGTCGTCGTCCTCGCGCAGCGCCCGGACGGTGCGGTCGAGCCCGTCGGCCATGCCGTCCAGGGCGGCGCTCTCGGCACGCCGCAGCAGCGCGAGGGGCTCGGGGGTGAACAGCAGCTGGCTGAACACCAGCGCGACGCCCGCGCCGATCAGCGCGTCCACGATCCGGAAGGGGCCCGCCTGCCCGCCCGCGGAGGTGACGGTGAGGATCGCGGACGCGGCGGACTGCGCGACCACCAGCGCCGACTCGGTGACCGCGCGGGCCAGCACCATCGAACCGAACACGGCGAGGGCCAGGGTGCCGTAGCCGCCGCCGAGCGCGAGCACGGTCAGCTCGCCGAAGCCGATGCCCAGCACCACGCCGGCCAGCAGCCGCACCGCGTTGACCCCGCGCCGGCCGCGCGCGGTGTTCAGCGCGACGACCGCGGCGATCGGCGCGAAGAAGGGGTCGGTGTGCGGGCCGAACAGCTTCGCGATGATCCAGGCGAGGGTCGCGGCGGCGGTCTGCTGCGCGATCGGCCACGCCCCGGACCGCACCCGCCGCCAGGCGTCGGCGCCGCCCGCCCGCAGCCGCGCCCGGCCGGGCGTCATCCAGCGGTGGCGCCGCCCCGCCGGCGGCCGAAGCGGCGGAGCAGGTCGGCGTCCACCTCGGCGAACTCGCGCCCCCGCGTCTCCGGGACGAACCGCGCCGTGAACAGCAGCCCGGCCAGCGCGATCGCCGCGAAGATCCAGAACGTCTCGCCCTCGCCGATCACCTTCGCGATGGGCAGGAACACCAGGCTCACCACGAAGTTGGAGGCCCAGTTGACGGCGGTGGACGCGCCGGAGCCGGTCGCGCGGGCCGGCCCGGGGAAGATCTCGCCGATGATCGCCCAGAAGACGGGCCCCATCCCGACGGCGAACCCGGCGATGTAGAGGACCATGAACACCAGCGACGGCCCGGCCGGCCAGCCGGCCACGAACGCCAGCCCCAGCAGCACCATCGTGACCGTCATCGCCCCGAGCGAGAACAGCAGCAGGGCCCGGCGGCCGGCCCGCTCGATGAGCCGCACCGCCACCACCGTCATCAGCAGGTTGATGACGCCGATGGCGATGGAGTAGTAGATCGAGTTGGCGGCGCTCAGCCCGGTCCGCTCGATGATCGTCGGCGCGTAGTAGATGATCGTGTTGATCCCGCCGAACTGCTGGACGGCGGCGAGCACGACGCCGACGGTCAGCGCGGGCCGGATCCGGGCCGACAGCAGGGCCCGCCACCCCGAGCGCCCGCCGTCCTCGCGGGACCGGTCCCGCGCCGCCGCGAGCCGCCGTTCGATGAGCCGGTCGGCGGTGTCCTCGTCGGTGACCGAGGCGATCAGCCGGCGGGCCCGCGCCCGGCCGCGGCGGCCGCCGGCGGCGAGCAGCCACGCCGGGGACTCCGGGATCCACCAGAGCGCCGCGGCGACCATCACCAGGGCGGGCACGGCGCCGCAGGCGATCATCGCGCGCCAGTCGCCGGGGCCGGCGAACGCGACGTTGACCATGTAGGCGACGAGGATGCCGACCGTGATGAGCAGCTGGTTCAGGGTCAGCACGCTGCCCCGGATCGCGGGCGGGGCGATCTCGGAGAGGTAGACCGGGACGGTCGCGGAGGCGGCGCCCACGGCGAGCCCGAGGACGAGCCGGCCGCCGAGCAGCATCGGCAGCCCGGTCGCCAAGGCCGCGATCGCGGTCCCGGCGAGGAAGACGAGCCCTTCGACGCCGAGCGCCCGGCGCCGGCCGATCCGGTCGGCGAGGCGGCCGGACAGCAGCGCGCCCGCCATGGCGCCGAGCACCAGGAGGCTGACGACGCTGCCCTGCTCGAAGGAGTTGAGGGAGAAGTCGGTCCGGATGAACAGCAGCGCACCGGAGATCACGCCGGTGTCGAAGCCGAACAGGAAGCCCCCGACGGCGATCAGGACCGCCCATCTCCA
This sequence comes from Actinomadura sp. NAK00032, assembly GCF_013364275.1. NCBI lineage: Bacteria > Bacillati > Actinomycetota > Actinomycetes > Streptosporangiales > Thermomonosporaceae > Actinomadura > Actinomadura sp. NAK00032. Next base: position 5,772,503 of record NZ_CP054932.1, read on the forward strand.
GATCTTGCGCAGCCCTTCGGGCGTGACCTCCTCGAGCGGTCCCTCGTGAATCCGCGCCCGCGAAAAACCCTGCATGTGCGCCCCCCACCGCGCATTACCCAGAGTCTCCGCATCGATACACGCGGTCGCGGACGATCAGCGCAGTTCCGCCGTCGTCAGCAGGCGGATGTGGGCGGCGGCCCACGCGCGGACCGTGCGGTGCGGGTCGTCGGCGGCGAGCGCCGCCGCCAGGTCCGCGACGGAGGCGGCGGCGGTGCGGAGCCCGGCGCGGTCCAGGTCCCGCCCGGTGCGGGCGATCCGCTGCCGCAGGCCGGGCGTGGTGTGCAGGAGCCCCCGGTGCGCCGCCTCGGCGCAGGCGGCGAGGGCCTCCCCCAGGGCGTGCGTCAGCGGGTCGCGGGCGGCGGCGGCCGGGGCGTCGAGCGCCGCGGTGCCGTCGCCGGGCATCAGGTCGGGGACGACGGCGCCGTCCCCGGTCATCACGGCGAACGGGTCGATGACGATGCCGCCGCGGTCCCTGCGGACGGCGCCGGTCACCAGGCGGGGGCCGCCCTCCAGCGCGGCGGCGAGCGCGTCGAGCGCGGCGGGGCGGTGCGGGCTGTAGTCGGCGGACACGACGGCGGCGGTCCCGGCGGCGTCCGCGACCACGGCCTCCAGGCGCTGCGCGCCGGGGTGGTAGCCGATGTCGCGGACCTCGGCGACCGCGACGGCGCGGACCAGCTCCGCCGCGACCCGGGGCCGGACGAGGCGGGGCGGCAGCGCGTCCAGCGCGCGGGCCTCGGCCGCGAGGTCGCGGACGAGCAGCGCGGCGGGCAGGCTCTCCCAGGCGTCGCCGAGCGGCGTGACCGTGGTCTTCGCGATCCGGCCGGCGGTGACGCGGACGACGCGGCCGGCGCTGCGGGACGCGCTCTCCGACACGACGTTGGATGCGGCGAGCGACCGCAGCGGCACCCCGAGGATGCGGCGCCCGGCGAGGTCGGCGCCGGTGAGGCGGTCGCCGTCCGGGACGTCCCAGCGGCGTTTCAGGACGAGCGCCACGCCCGTGCCGGCGTGCGCGAGGTAGATGTCGGCGGTGCGGTGCGCGCCGGTGCCCGCGACGCGGCAGCCGAGCCCGACCAGCCGGACGCGGCGCAGCGGGGTCTCCGCGCGCTCGTCGGTGCCGAGCGCCTGGGTCCGGTCCGGGCCGCCGGCGGCGCGGTGCCGGGCATGGACCTCGGCGAGCAGCTCCGCGACCCGCGCGGGGTCGTGCTCGGCGCTGCGCTCGTGGTGGGCGGTGAGCTGGGCCGCCAGGTCCTCCAGCGCGGCGGCCGGCCAGTGCATGCCGCGTCCCGCGAGGTCGGCGGCGGTGCGGCCGAGCGCGGCGGCCGGCACCGGGCCCGCGTTCGCGGCGCCCTCCAGCAGGAGCTGCCCGGCCAGGTCGAGGGCGGCGTCGAGCACGGTGCCGCCGTCGCCGCGCGCCGCCCCCGGCGCGCCGCCGACGTCGAGGCGGACCTCGGCGCCGGTGAGGCCGCGCTCGTCGGCGGCGCGGAACGCCCAGGCGGCGAGCACGGTGACCTCGCCGCGCACCGCCGCGACGGCGTCGGTGTGGACGTAGCCCAGCTCGCCCGGCACGAGGAACCGGACGGTGCAGGACGGCAGCTCCACGTGGGCGACCGGGTCCTGCGCGGTGGGGCGGCGGAGCTTCGCCGAGTACCCGGCGCGGAAGGCGCGGCGGGCGGCGGTGAGGGCGCGCTGCCCGAGGACGCGGGCGAGCGCGTCGTCGTCGAACGCCCCCGGCGACCAGGACGCGTCCGCTTCCCCGGACTCGGCGTCGGCGTCGGGCTCGGCGGCCGGTTCGGCGGCCGCCGTCCGCTGGTAGGCGAGGACGAGGCAGATCCGGTGGCGGCACGTCCCGGTGGCGGCGCACGAGCAGGTCGCCGCCTCCAGCCCGGCGCCGGCGGGCAGGGACGTCTTCGTGCCGTCCGGGAAGGCGCCGTCGACGCCGCCGTCCGCGCCCACGGCGATCTCGGGGCCGTTCCCGGCGTCCAGGTCCTTCGCGGCGCGCTTGACGAGCCCCCGGTTGGCCAGGGCGGCGAGCGCGTCGGGGGTGAGCGAGAGCAGGTCGGCGCGGGCCGCGGGGCGGGTCACCGGCCGATCCGTTCGGCGACGAACTCGGCGAGCCGGCCGGGCGTCATGGCGCCGACGTGCGCGCCCTCGGCGGCGAGCCGGCCCGCCATCGCGCGGTCGTAGTCGGGGTTCGCGTCCTCGTCGAGCGCGGCCAGCCCGAGCACCTGCGTCCCCTGCTGGACGAGCCTGCGGACCTCCCGGACGAGCCGGGGCGGGTCGCCGCCCTCGTAGAAGTCGGTGACGAGCGCGACGATCGCGCGGCGCGGGTTCTCCACCAGCCCGGCGCCGTAGCCGACGGCCCGCGCGATGTCGGTGCCGCCGCCGAGCTGCACCTTCATCAGCAGCTCGACCGGATCGGTGACGTCGCGGGTGAGGTCGACCACGGAGGTGTCGAACGCGACCAGGTGCGTCTTCAGGCCGGGCAGCCCCCACAGGCACGCGGCGGTGACGGCGGAGTGCACGACGGACCCCGCCATCGACCCGGACTGGTCGACGAGCAGGATCAGCTGCCACTGCTCGACGTGCCGCCGCGTCCGGGACACGAACCGGGGGCTTTCGATGTAGAGGCGGCGCTCGTCCGGCCGATAGTGCGCCAGGTTCGCGCGGATCGTCGCGTGGAAGTCGAAGTTGCGGGAGTTCTTGACGCGGCTGGGGCGCCGCGACCGGGTGCCGTGGAACGCCTGCCGGACCTCGGTGGCGAGCCGGTCCATCAGCTGCCGGACGACGGTCTCCACGATCCGCCGGGCCAGCGCCAGCACCTCGGCGTTCATCAGGTGCTTGGTGCGCAGGACGGCGCGCAGCAGCGTCGCGTCCGGCTCGATGCGCTCCAGCACCTCGGGGTTCGTGACGATCTCGTGGATCTCGTACCGCTCGACGGCGTCGCGTTCGAGCCGCTCGATCGTCTCCTTGGGGAAGAGCCGGTGCACGGCGTCCAGCCAGTCGACGGTGGTGAGCTGCGAGGGCCCGTCGCCGCCGGTGCGGTCGCCGCCCGGCCTGGCCGTCCCGCCGCCGCCCCCGCGCCGCACGCCGCGCCGTCCGAGGTCGGGGTCGCGGCCGTAGAGCCAGTCGAGGGCGGCGTCCCGTTCGGCCGCCGCGCCGGACAGCGCCCCCGTGCACCCCTCGGCGGGCGCGCCGAGCACGAGCCGCCAGCGTTCCAGATCGGGCGGGATCACGATTCTCCTTCTAGTCCTTGTGGGGGGACGATCCCCCACACCCCCGGTTCGCTTCGCTCAGTTCCAGAAGGCCGGCGGCCGCCAGGGCACGGTCAACGCGCTCCTCCAGGGCTCGGGCCTCGGCGATGAGCAGCGGGTTGTCCGGCGCACGCAGCAGGCTGCGGGCCGGAGCGTTGAGGCCGCGCCGCTCCAGCAGGCCCTCGGCGATGGTCTCGCGCTCGCGCGGCGGGAAGAACCCGAACGCCTGCCGCAGGGCGGGCAGCGCCACCTGGAAGTCGCCGTCGGTGAGGTCGCCGAGCAGCTCGTCGAGGACGCCGAGGACGGTCCCGTCCGGGTCGAGCACCTCCTGCCGGGCCAGGGCGAACAGCCCGGCGAGCCAGTCCCCCAGCACGTCGGGGCCGGCGGCGCCGCGCACCGCGCGGGCCGGGTCGGCGGTGTCGCCGAGCGCCCGGCCGAGCCCGAACGCGGCGCCGCGCAGGTCGGGCGGGACGTCGGCCCCGGCGGCGACGCGGCGGGCGACGCCGAGCGCGGCGTCCCGGTACGCCGCGAGCGTCCCGCCGGCGTGCAGCAGCGCGTCGCGGACCGCGGCGACGGCGCGCAGCCGGTCGAGGTCGGCGGGCGCGGGCCCGCCGCGGATCCCCTCGACGAGCCACAGGATCCGGGCGGCGCACTCCTCGATGACCGTCCCGAACAGCGGGCTCCGGGCCGTGCCGAGGACCCGGTCGTGGCGCCACAGCCCGAGGACGGTGCCGAGCGCGGCGCCGAGCCCGGCGAGGTCGGACGAGCCCGCGATCCCGGCCGCGATCGCCTCGGCGATCCGGTCGGAGCGGTCGGCGCAGCCGCACAGCGCCGCGTCGAACAGCGCGGCGGCGAGCCGCTCCATGTCGGCGCCGGCGGCGTGGACGCGCTCGTCCAGCGCGGCACCCGCCGCGTCGGCGAGCGTCGGCCCGTAGGCGCCGGCCTCGATGAGCGCGGAGCGGCGGTGCCCGCCGGGGTCGGCGGCGGTCAGCTCCCAGCGCTCCTCCAGCACCGGGTCGGCGCCCGTCTCGGGGCCCGACTCCCGCCGCGCGCCGGGGACGCCCAGCACGCGCAGCCGGTGCAGGGCGCGGCTGCGCTCCAGGCCGCGCGGCGACGCCAGCTTGAGGACGACCGGCCCGTCCCGGTCGAGGCCGAGGCGCTCCAGTTCGGCCTCGGCGTCGTGGACGAGCGGCGGCGCGGGCGTCCCCGGGTGCAGCCGCCCGGTCCGGTCCCCGCTCAGCGCGGCGACCATCTCCGCCACGGCCGGGTGGGCGCCGGGGGCGAGCGGGCCGCGCGACGTCCACGGCAGCCGCTGGTCGAGGTCGTCGTTCACCAGGGCGGACACCAGGCCGTCCAGCAGGTCCGTGCGGGCGGGCGCGCGGTGGCCGCGCAGCCGGGTGAGGCCGTCGGTGAGGGTGCGGGCGGCGATCAGGTCGGCGGTCGACACGACCTGCCCGCGCTCGCGCAGCCGCGTCGCGACGCGCTCGGTGAGCGCGCCCGCCGCCGCGCCGGGGCCGTCCTCCCAGAGCCGCTGGTAGTACTCGGGCGACGGCATGCCCGACTGGTAGCCGGTGAAGGCGTCCAGCCGCCTGAAGGAGTACGGGACGAGGAAGCCGCCGCCGATCGCGCCCTCCGGCGGCTCCGGGACGTCCGGCCACTCCGTGGAACCGGTCGCGGCGAGCGCTTCGAGGGCGGGCTTGTGGAACCCGCCGGTCACCACCACGACGGGGCGGTCGCCGGCGTCGGCCACGGCCGCCCGCACCCACGCCGCCATGTACGCCTCGCGGGCCGTGTCGTCCGCCCCGGCCGCCGCCTCGCCGCGCAGCAGCGCGAAGTAGGCGTCGAGCCGCTCCGCGACGCCCCGCTCGTCATCGTCGGCGGCATCGATCTCGAAGAGGTGGTCCCAGAGGATGTCGGTGTTGTCGACGGCGAACTCCCGGCAGAGCCGCTCGGTGACCTCGGCGTAGCGGCGCTCCGCGTCGGCGTACCGGTTGCTGCGCTCGGCGAACGCGGGATGCCACGCGGGCAGGTCGATGAACCGCAGCTCGGCGCCGGCCGCGCGGCCCTCGTGGAGCGCGACCCATTCCGGCGAGTACCCGCAGAACGGCGACCAGGAGGCGTGCACCCGCTCGGCGTCCCGGTAGTAGCTGAACACCGCGACGGGCGGGGTGTGGCCGAGCAGCAGCTCGTCCATCCGCGGGCCGAAGTCGGCGGGGCCCTCGACCAGCACGTACGCGGGCCGCAGCCGCCGGATCGCGTCCCGGACGAGCCGCGCGCACGCCGGGCTGTGGTGCCGGACCCCGATGAACGTGGCGGCCATCAGCCGGGCAGCAGGTGCCGGGCGGCGTGCAGCGCCTTCCACTGCGCGCCGTCGCGCCGCGCGGCCTGCTGCTCCAGGTAGCGGCGCAGCCGGGTGAGGTCGTCGGGGCTGTCCTTGGCGGCGGTCCCGGCGAGGCACTCGACGATGTCGGCGGCGGTGCCGGGCTCGCCGCGCAGGAACCAGCCCCGCACGCCTATCTGGTGCGCGACCGAGACGGCCTCGGCGGTGCTCATCACGGCCGACAGCCGGTCCATGGCCCGGCCGTCCTCGGTGGCGGCGCCGCGCAGCTCCCGGAACGCGGTGACGAGGACCTCCAGGACGTCGCGGCGCGGCGGCGCCTCGACACCGCTGTGCTCCAGCAGCCGCCGCGCCTCCTGCTCGACCAGGTCCAGCTCGGTGCCGAAGTCGGCGATCGGGAAGACGGTCTCGAAGTTGAACCGCCGCTTGAGCGCCGCGCTCATCTCGTTGACGCCCCGGTCGCGGGTGTTGGCGGTCGCGATGACGTTGAACCCGTCCCGCGCGAACACCATCGCGTCCGGGCCGGTCAGCTCAGGGATCGCCAGGACGCGGTCCGACAGCGGGGACAGCAGCGCGTCCTGCACCTCCAGCGGGCAGCGGGTGATCTCCTCGAACCGGACGACCTTGCCCTCGGCCATGCCGGTGTGCAGCGGCGCCGGCACCAGCGACCGCGCGGACGGGCCCTCCGCGACGAGCAGCGCGTAGTTCCACGAGTACTTGATCTGGTCTTCGGTGGTGGCCGCGCCGCCCTGGATCGTCAGGGTGGACGTCCCGCTGACGGCCGCCGCGATCAGCTCCGACAGCAGCGACTTCGCCGTGCCCGGCTCCCCGACCAGCATCAGCCCGCGGCTCGTGGCGAGGGTGACGAGCGCGCGGTCGATGAGCGCGGTGTCGCCGACGAACTTGCGGCCGATGCCGAGCGCGTCGTCGCCGGTGATGAACCGGCGCGCCGCCGTCAGGCTCAGCGCCCAGCCCGGCGGGCGGGGGCCGGTGTCGTCCTCCCGGAGCCGGTCGAGCTCCCCGGCGAACCGGACCTCGGCGGGGGGCCGCTGGTAGTCGGTCTTGTCGTCGCTCATGCTTGCGCGGCCTCCGCGAGAGTGGTCAGGTCGGCGAGGATCTCGGACGCGGTGACGCCGTCCAGCTCGCCGAACGTGAGAGGGGTCCCCTTACTGGGCCAGAAGTCGCCGGGCTCGGTCGCGAACCACACGTAGTCGAGGACCTGGTGGTCGCCGGAGGCGTCCACGGCGCCGACCGAGATGCCGGGATTCAGGTCGATCACGACGTACCGGTCGCGGGCGACGCGGCGGGAGATCCACCGCTCGCCGCCCGCGTCCTGCGGCTCGCCGCGCTCCCAGCCGAGCTTGACGAGGCCGAGGACCTTGCCGAACGGGACCTTCAGGCCCTCGAACCGGGCCAGCCGGCCGCTCTCCCGCTCCGCCTCGGTGAGGACGTGGACGGGACGGGCGAGCTGCAGGAACGGCTGCAGGATCTCGTAGTCGGCGAACACCTCGGCCCACGCCTCGACGTCCGTGCCGGGGCGCGCCGGATGCATGAGCCCCACCTGCGCCGATCCTGGGAGGTCGAACGCGTCGTCGCCGGCGTCGGCGAACGTGCCGTCCTCGGCGACGCGGAACGCGGTCGCCGTCCCGGCGCCCCCTTCGCCGTCGGATTCGTCCTCGTAGGCGACCCAGAGCAGGCGGCGGGCGATGTGCCGGACGAGCGGGTGCCCGGCGATGAACGCGCCGAAGTCGTCCCGGGACCAGCGGCGCTGCGTCACCATGGCCCGCTCCAGGCGGCGGATCTGGTCGGCGGCGGCGGTCCGCACGTCCTTCTTGAGGTCGGTGAACGCCTTGTAGGCGGCGGGCGCGAGGGCGGGGTCGTCCTTGGCGCCGGGCTTGGGGAGGGCCTTGCGGCGCTTGCCGTCCTCGTCGGTGACGAACGGCTTGAGCTGCTCGTCGAACCCGACGGTGAAGCGGCGCGGCCCGTAGTCGAGGACCATGCCGCCGTCGGCGTCCAGCCCGAAGCCGGGGACGAGCCGGTCGCCGAGCTCCTCGGTGGTGAGGCCGAGCCGGTCGGCGACCTGCCGGATCCGCGCCTGCGCCTCCACTTGCAGGCCCTTGAACTTCACCTTCTGCGCGATGCCGTGCAGGTGCATCAGCGCCACGTCCGTCCCGATCTCGCCGAGGACGCCGAGGCCGGTGACGGCGTTCTTGTGCCCGCCCTCACCCGGCCACGCGCGGATGACCGGGGTCAGCCGCCGGACGGTCCCGTCGTCGCCGGTGCGGCCGAGCTGCCGCAGCGCCCACCCGTCCTTGGAGGGCTTGCCCGCGTCGAGCCACTGCTGGAACAGCGCCCACCCGAACTCGGCCACCGAACCGGGGTCGCATGCCTCCGCCAGCTCGTCCATCCCGTGCGGGGCGTCCAAGGTGAGCAGTTCGATGAGGGCGTGGACGGCGTCCAGGGGCAGGGCGCGGTCGCGTCCGCGCAGCAGGACCTGCGGGAGCGGCGCCGGGTCCACCCAGGTGCCGGTCTTCACCGGCTGGGCGAGGCCGGTCGCGGTCGGCGGCAGGGACAGCAGTTCCCCGGCCGCGTCCGCCGCCTGGTCGCCGTGGGCCGCGCGGGCGGCGCCCACGACGGCGGGACGGCCGTGCGCGGCGAGCAGGTACCGCAGGGCGGTCTCGGCGCCGCGCCAGTCCTTGGCCTTCGTCGCGAGCGCCGCCGGGACGAGCAGCGGGACGGCGGCGAGCCCGTGCCGGTCGAACCAGCGGCAGGCGGGCAGCAGCCGGCTGCCGCGCTTGACCAGGCCCTCCGCCATCAGCAGCGCCACGTCCGCGTCCAGGTACGGCAGGAGCGGGTCGGCGCAGGTCTCCAGGTTCGGCCGGGCGGTGCGGATCGCGGCGGGCAGCGCGTCCAGTTCGTAGCGGGCGGCGAGAAACCGCATCCACGCGTCGGCGAACCGGCGGACCAGCCCCGCGTAGCCGGGGAGCAGCGGGCGGACCACGTCCTCGGGGCCGTAGCACATCAGCTGCAGCGGCGCGATCTTGTGATCGCCCGCCTTGTAGCCCTCGGCGAGGGCCTCCCAGTCGGCGGCCTCGGGCCTGCCCACGTACTTCTCCAGGTCCGTCTCCAGCCATTCCCGCCGTTCGCCGTCGCGCCACGCCAGCCGGGGCGCGGGCGGGGTCAGGCCGGTCAGGACGGGACGCCGGGGGTCGCGCCACGGCGGGGCGGCGAGGACGGCGGGCAGCTCGTCCGGTGCGGCATCGGGGACGCGCGGCGACGCGGCGGCGGCGCGGCGGCGGCGCGCTCGACGGCCGCGGCGACGTCGTCCGGCAAGCCGGGCAGCGCGGCGGCGACCAGCTCGGGGTGGGCCGCGGCATGGCTCGCGAGCAGGTCGCCGGCGCCCGCGCGGGCCAGCAGCCGCAGCGCCCGCAGCGGGAACCGCCGGGCGGCCTCGCCGAGCGCGCCCCGCACATGCCTCTCGCCGAGCCGGTCGATCAGTGCCTGGAACGCCTCGTCCGTCGGCAGGAGGGCGATCGCCTCGAAGATGCGCTTGCGGTCGGCGGAATCGAGGTTTCCGGTGGTGGCCTCCTGGAGGAGGAACGCAAGCACGTCCGGGCCGATCCCGTCCAGCATCGTGGCGAGCAGGGCGCGGCTCGGGTCTCCCCAGTAGAACCCAGGCGTCGTCGCGAGTTGCGAGGCCTTTCCGAAGGTCAGCAGCGCGAGCCGCTGCGACGATCCGCTCCACGGTCCGAGGGCGCCGGGATCGGCGCAGCACTCTTCCACCCAGTCCTGCCGGTCGGGGACCATGTACGAGACGATCCACCGCGCCGCCCGTGTCGAGCGGTATGCGGCCAGCCGGTCGACCGCACGCGCGTGCTCACCGTCGTCGGCGGCGGCCAGCAGCCCCCGGACGCGCCGCAGATCGTCCGTCAGCATGGTCCCGAGGTCGGCATCGCCCTCTCGCCGGACGGCACCGGCCCCTGAACCGCGCCACGGCCCGTCGCCCTCGCAGACCGCCCTCGTCCGGCTCAGCTCGACCAGCGCGCAGGCCGCGAAGGCGAGCCCGTGCCCGGTGATCCAGGCATCGGTGAACGCCCGGTGCACCTCCCCCTTGCGGGCCGGCCCGCCGACTCCCATGACGGTGACGGCGGCGATGGCGCCGGCGCCGGTCGGGTCGTCCGCGCCGTCCAGATGGCGGCGCGCGGCCTCGGCGAGCGCCGCGTCCCCGGCCCCTCCTTCGAGCAGCGCCTCGACCGCCCCGCCGGTCTCCTCGACGAGGCGCCGTACGGTGCGCGGCGCGGCCGGGTCGACCTTGATCTTGGGGCCGGGCGCGCCGCCGCGCCGCGCGTGCAGCGCGCGCCGCCACGCGTCGGGAATGGTCAGGACGTCCTCGCCGGGGGGCCGATCTTCCATGGCGCCCAACGGTAGAGGAGCGGGCCGACAGATCCGTAGGATTCCCCGCATGACCGAGGCGACCTGGCGGCCCGGCGATGTCGTGCTCGATCTCTACGAGGTGCGCGACGTGGTCGCCACCGGCGGCATGGGCCTGGTCTACCGGGTGCGCCACCGCGGCTGGGACACCGAACTCGCGATGAAGGTGCCCCGTCCCGAGCTGGTCGGGTCCGCGGACGCGCTGCGCGGCTTCGAGGACGAGGCGCAGACCTGGGTCGGGCTCGGCCCGCACCCGCACATCGTGAACTGCGCGTACGTGCGCCGGCTCGGCCCGCTGCCGGGCGTGTTCGCCGAGTGGGTCGGCGGCGGCAGCCTCGCCGACGCGATCGAGGACGGCCGGCTGCGCGACCCGGACCCGCGCCGCACCGCGGGCCGGCTCATCGACGTCGCGATCCAGTTCGCCTGGGGGCTGGACCACGCGCACCGCAGCGGGCTCGTCCACCAGGACGTGAAGCCCGCGAACGTGATGCTCACCCCGGACGGGACGGTCAAGGTCACCGACTTCGGGCTGGCGAAGGCGCGGATCAGGGCGGGCGAGGACGGCGTCCCGCGTCCGGACGCCGATCCCCTGGTCAGCTTCGCGGGCCTGACCCCGGCGTACTGCTCCCCCGAGCAGGCGCGGGCGGCGGCGGGCGACCGGGCGCCGCTGACCCGCGCGACGGACGTGTGGTCGTGGGCGCTCAGCGTGCTGGCGATGTTCACCGGCGGCCCGCCGGTGTGGTCGGGCGCGGACGGCGGCCGGGCGTTCGAGGAGTTCGCCGTGCGGGCGGCCGGCGTCCTGCCGCCCGGTCTCGCGGACGTGCTGCGCGCGTGCTTCCGGCCGGACCCGTCGTCGCGTCCCGACCGGATGGACGAGCCGGCCGAGGCGCTCGCGACGGTGTACGCGCAGGTCACCGGCACCCCTTACCCCCGGGAGCAGCCCGGGCCCGCGACGCTGCTCGCGGACGGGCTGTCGAACCAGGCGCTGTCGATGCTCGACCTCGGCCACCCCGAGGAGGCCGAGGCGCTGTGGGAGCGGGCGGTACAGGCCGACCCGCACCACCCGCACGCCGTCTACAACCGGGGCCTGCGCCTGTGGCGCACCGGCCGGATGACGGACGCGCGGCTCGTCGGCGAACTGGAGCAGGTCCGCGCGACGCACAAGGACGACTGGATCGGCGATCACCTGCTCGGCCTGGTGCATCTGGAGCGCGGCGCCGCGGCCGAGGCGGTGGCGCTGCTGGAGGCCGCCGCCGAGCAGGCGCCGGACGCCCCCGAGCCGGCCGCGGCGCTGGAGAGCGCCCGGCGGCTGCCCGCCGCGCGGCCGCCCGCCGTCCTGGAAGGCCACGCCGACCCGGTCAGCGCGGTCGCGCTCGGCGCCGGGCTCGCGGTGAGCGGCGGCCGGAACTCCTCGAACCCGCCGCCGCCCGGCGCGGAGGGCGGCACCGTGCGGATCTGGGACCTGGCGGCCGGGCACTGCGTCCACGTGCTGCCCGCGCACTCCGCCGGGCTCGCGGGCGGGGTGGGCGCGGTGGCGCTGAGCCCGTGCGGCCGGTTCGCGGCCTCCGGTGGCGCGGACGGCGCCGTGCTCGTCTGGGACGTCCGGTCCGGGCTTCTGCTGCACCGGCTCGAAGGGCACGCGGGCCGGGTCGACTCGCTCGCGTTCGCCTCGGACGGCTCGCTCCTGGCGACGGCCACCGAAGGCGGGGCCGTCCGGCTCTGGGACACCGGCGGCGGGCGTTGCGTCCGCACCCTTCAGCAGGAGCAGGACCTCCCGCGCGCGCTCGGCGGGGCGGTCGCGATGACCAGTGACGGGCATGTCGTCAGGTGGGAGCCGACCACCATGCGCCTGCGCGTGTGGAACGCGGCCAAGGGCATGCTCGTCCGGACGACGTCGATGCCCCGGGCCCGCGTCGCGCTCAGCGCGGGAGGACGCGCCGCGATCGCCGCGACCGAGACGGAACTGCGCGTCTGGGACACCGTGGCGGGCCGTCCGCTGCGCACCCTGGACCGCCGGATCGGCCCCGACCTGCGGTTCGCCGTCAGCGACGACGGCCGGCGGGCCTTGTCGGGCGGCCCCGACGGCCCGCAGCTGTGGGACCTCGACGAGGAACGCGGCCTGCGCACCCTGCCGGGCCAAGGCGCCCTCACCGGAACGTTGGCGCTGAGCGGCGACGGCCTGCACGCGCTCACCGCGCCGAGCGGCCCGGCCGTCCACGTATGGCACCTGGCAGACCCGGGACCGCACGCCCCCTGGAGCCATGCACGCCCGCGCACGGCGGCGGAACTGGCCCGCGAGGCCGACGCGGCGGGCCTCGCCCTGTCCCGGGCCCGCAGGCTCGCGGACGCCGGGGACTGGGCGCGGGCGGGGGCGGAACTGCGCGCCGCCCGCAACGTCCCCGGCCACGAACGCAACCGCGACCTGCTCCGCCTGTGGCGCGAGGCCGGGCGGCACGGCCGCCGGACCGACCTGCTGGGCGGCTGGCAGGGAGCCGAACTGCCCGGCACCGAACGCAGGTCGGTCAGCGCCGGCGCGCTGAGCGCGGGCGGTGTCCTCGCCCTTTCGTTCGGCGCCTGGCCGATCGTGTGGCTCGTGGACGCCGCGTCCGGGGAGCATCTGCACACGCTCCAGGTGGGCGGCATGTCCGTCGAGTGCGTCGCCTTCACCCCGGACGGGCACCGGCTGCTGACCGGGGCGAGCGACGGGAAGGTCCGCGTGTGGGACGCGGCCTCCGGCGAGTGCCTGCGCGTCCTCAGCGGCCACAAGGCCGACGTCAGGTCGCTGGCCGTGAGCGCGGACGGGCGGCTCGCCGCATCCGGCGACGAGGACGGCACCGTCCGCGTCTGGGACCTCGACAGGGGCAGGCGCAGGCACGTCCTCAAGGGGCACAGCGGGGTCGTCCTCTCCCTGCGCTTCGGCCCTGGCGCCGGAACCCTCCTGGTGTCGGACATGCGCCGCGTGGTGACGCTCTGGCGGCTCGGAGGCCGGCGGTCGCGCGTCCTGCCGGGCCGGTCGCCGGCCGCCATGAGCGCCGACGGCCGCACGGTCGTGACGTGCGGCCACACGGTGGGCACCCTCTGGACCTCGGACGGGACGACCGGCGAAGGCACCGGCTACGTCCGGGGCCCGTCGGAGGAACTCGCGTCCATCCACGTGGACGCCGCCGGCGCCCTGACCGCCACGGTCGGCCCCGACGGCGCCCTGCGCGTCTGGGACCTGCGCGCCGAACGCCTCCTGCACCACCCGCCGGAGCCGGTCACCTGCCTGGCGCGCAGCACCGGCGACCGGTTCGCGGTCTCCGGCGGGCCCGACGGGAACCTGCGCGTCTGGGACGTCCCGTCCGGACGGTGCCTGCACACCCTCAAGGCCCACGCGGCCGCCGTCACCTGGGTCGGCCTCAGCGCCGACGCCCACCTCGCGGTGTCCCGCGACCGGGACCATGTGATGCGGGCCTGGGAACTCGACTGGGACCACGTGTTCGAGAACGGAAGGGCATCCCCATGATCCTCGGCTGCTCCGGCTGGGCCTGCACGCGCCTCATCTCGGTGTCGAAGGTGCCGGGCGGCAACCCGGTCGCCCGCGACGACCCGGAGGCCTTCGCGATCGAGTTCATGATCTGCGGCGACTGCGGCAAGAACTTCTGCGACCGCTGCCACGCCCCGGGCTCGGTCTTCCGCGCGCCCCGCTGCGCGCACTGCGGCGGGAAGCTCGTCCCCGGCAGCAGGCTGGAGCAGGTCGGGGGCCGCGCCCGGCCCGCCGAGGTCGAGCACCACGACCGGGCGGTCGGCGCGATCGAGTCCGGCCGCTTCGAGGACGCCGTGCGCGACCTGGACGAGGCCGTCCGGCTCCGCCCCGGGTACGCCACCGCGCACCACTGGCGCGGCATCGCGCTCAGCGAATCCGGCCGTCCCGCCGAGGCGCTCGCGGCGTTCGACGAGGCGGTCCGGCTGAACCCGTCCGACGTGCCGTCCCGCTTCGAGAAGGCCCGCGCGCTCTCCCTCATGGAACGCGACGCCGAGGCGCTCACCGCGTACGAGGAGACCATCGCCGTCCAGCCCCGCTATCCCGCGCCGCAGGTCAACCGGGCGGTCCTGCTGATGGACGCCGGCCGCGACGCGGAGGCCCTCGCCGTCATCGACCAGGCCATCGCGCTGCTCACCTCCGGAACCGCCGTGGGCGCCGGCCGGTACGACCTCGCGAGCGCCCACAGCGTGAAGGGCGCGGCCCTGGTCAAGCTGGACCGCTGCGAGGAGGCCCTGCCCGTCATCGACTACGCCATCGACAACGGCCCCGACTCCTGGAACGACCACTACAACAAGTCGGTCGCCCTCGAAGTGCTCGGCCGCATCGAGGAGTCCGAGATCGCCCGGAGCATCGCCGACTCCCTCCGCGACGCCTGAGGGAGACCGTTGCAGGCCCCGCGCGGCCGCCCGGCCGCCCGGCCGCCCGTCAGGCGTTCCGCAGGATGTCGCGGAGCCGGGCGGCGTAGGCGCGCGGGTGGGTCGTGTTGCCGTTGTGCCCGCCGGGGAGTTCGGCGATGCCGGTGCCGAGCAGGGCGGCCAGTTCCTCGGCGCAGCGGTAGTCGAAGACGGTGCGCGGGGTGGTGCGGCCCGCGGCGGGGATGATGCGCGTCGCGGTGCCCGCCAACTCGGCGACCGGCAGGGTGTCGCCGATGACGGCGGCGAAGTCGTGCTCGATGAAGAAGCCGAAGTTGGCGATGCGCCGCGGGGTCATGGGCTGCGGTGCCAGGCCGGGTTCGGCGTCGGGGGCGGCGGGGTCGATGCCCAGCACCTCGGCGATCGTCCGCAGCGCCGGGCCCAGGCCGTCGCGGCGGTAGAGCCGCTGGATCTCGGCCAGCTCCGCTTCGTGGCGGGCGCGTTCGGCGGCGGGCAGCAGGCCGGGTGCGACCGGCTCGTGGGCGATGAGCGTGCCGATCCGGCCGGGGTGGCGGGCGGCCAGGTGCAGGCCGATGACGGCGCCCAGGCTGCAGCCGAGCATCGCCGCGGGTTCGTCGGTGAGCGCCGCGAGCAGGCGGTGGACGTCGTCGGCGTGCTCGGCGAGCGTCACTGCCCGGTCCGGGTCGTCCGGAGTGCTGCGCGACAGCCCGCGCCGGTCGTAGGTGATGACGGTGTAGTCGGCGGCGAGCCGGTCGACCAGGTCGGTGCTGCGTCCGGCGTCGCCTTCGCCGCTCTGGGAGATCAGCAGCACCGGGCCGGTGCCGCGCACCTCGTAGTAGAGGGTCGCGCCGGGGACGGCCAGGTGGCCGGCCCTCGCAGTGCTCACAGCGGTCATCTCGGGTTCCCTTCTCGCCGGCGGCTCCGGTCGCCGCCGTCGTGCATCACCGTAAAGCATCAAACTTGATACATCAAGCCTGATGTATCAGCCTTGATGTACCTTGGCGGGATGAACGGAGTCGAGCTGTTCCTGCTGGGCCGCACGCTGATGAAGATCGGCGAGGAGGCGCTGCCCACCGAGGGGCTGGGCGACCAGCCGACCGGCGTCCGGACGGTGCTGATCGTGGTCAGCGACGTGCGCGCGCACCCCGGCGGCGCGATCGGCGAGATCGCCGCCCGCACCGGCCTGCCGCAGAGCGCGGTGTCGGCCGCGGTGGCCCGCCTCCGCGAGGCCGGCGCCGTCGTCACCGAACCCGACGCCCGCGACCGCCGCCGGCTCCTCATCCACCCCGCACCCGGCGTCTCCGACCGGGTGGAGCAGGTCCGCGCGACCTCCATCGACGCCGCGCTGGCCAAAGCCATGGACACCGCCGACTCCGGGCAGATCGCCCAGGTCAGCGCTCTCCTGGAGCAGCTCGCAGAGCACCTGACCCCGCAGACGCTCACCCGCCTCCGCGGCTGACCCCCGCCTCGGCGGCCGGGGCGGGGCCGCCTCCCGGCGGCGGCGGTGGACCGGCGTACCGTGGTTCGAGGTCCGTGCGCGGACGGCGGGGCCGACGTTCTTGAGGAGGCGCGGGTGACGGTCGGGGACGGGACGCTGGCGGTGGGGGCCGGGCGGCCGGATGCGGAGAACTCCACGCCGGGGCTGCCGGGGCCGGTGTTCGCGGCGCATTACCATCTGGCCGGGGAGACGAGCGGGCCCTATACCTACGGGCGCGACTCCAATCCGACATGGACGCTGCTGGAACGGGCGATCGGCGAACTCGAAGGCGGGGCCGAGGTCGTTTCCTTCGCGTCGGGAATGGCCGCCGTGGCGGCCGTGCTCCTGTCGCAGGTGCGGGCGGGCGATGTCGTCGTCCTGCCCGATGACTGCTACATGGCGACCCGTCAGTTGAAAGAGCGGCTGGAGTCGTACGGGGCGGTGGTGCGAATGGCGCCCACCGGCGGGGACGCGCAGATCGCACTGCTGGACGGGGCGCGGCTGGTCTGGCTGGAGACGCCGTCCAATCCACGGCTGGACGTGTGCGATATCGCGCGGGTCGCGAAGGCCGCGCATGCGACCGGGGCGCTGGTGGCGGTCGACAACACCCTGGCCACGCCCCTGGGTCAGCGGCCGCTGGATCTGGGCGCCGATTTCTCCGTCGCCAGTGACACCAAGGCGTTGAGCGGGCACGGGGATCTGCTGCTCGGGCATGTCGCGACGCGGAATCCGGAACTGGCCGCCGGGGTGCGGCTGTGGCGGAAGACGGTGGGCGCCATTCCCGGGCCGATGGAGGCGTGGCTGGCGCACCGGTCGCTCGCCACGCTGGAGTTGCGGCTGGAGCGGCAGGCCGCCAACGCGATGGCGCTGGCGGAGGCGCTGCGGGGGCGGGTCGCCGGGCTCCGGTATCCGGGGCTGCCGGACGATCCGTCGCACGAGGTCGCGGCCCGGCAGATGCGCCGGTTCGGGTGCGTCCTGTCGTTCACGCTGCCCGACGCGCCCGCGGCCGAACGGTTCCTGGGGGCGATGCGGCTGGTCATGCAGGCCACCAGTTTCGGCAGCGTGCACAGTTCGGCGGAACGGCGGGGGCGCTGGGGCGGCGACGCCGTGGAGCCGGGATTCGTCCGTTTCTCGGTCGGCGTCGAGAACACCGGTGATCTCGTGGCGGACGTTCTCCAGGCGCTGGAGAAAACGGTGTGAACGGGCGGGGCGGGCCGCTGTAGCGTGGCCCGCCATGAGCGACGCGCGGGCACTTCTGAAAAGCGGCGACATCGCCGGGCTGATCCGGCATCTGCGGTCCAACGCCGACGGCATGGAACTGCGCGAGGTCGCGCGGCTCATGGAGGGCGCGGCCAAGCTGTCGGGGTTCGACGACATGCGGGACGCCGCGCGGGCGATGGCCCGCAAGCAGGAGCCGCAGCAGCTCTACGACTTCGGTTACGCGTGCATCGAGCGCGGTATCGCGTTCCTGGCGATCCCCCCGCTGCGGCGTGCGGTGGAACTGATGCCGGACGAGCCCGCCCTGGTCATGGAACTGGTCTCCGCGCTGGAGCGGGAGAACCGCCACGCCGAGGCGGTCTCGGTGCTGGAGCCGCGGGTGGATGCGTTCGATCCGTGGCCCGCGCGGTATCTGCTCGCCTACAACGCGCTGTTCTCCGGGGACGTCGCCCGGGCCGAGCGGGAGGCGGGGCGGCTGCCCGCGCCCGCGGACGAGCAGTGGCTGCCCGTCCGCGACCGGCTCGCCCGGATGCTCGCGCGGGCGGTGGCGGTGCGGGCCGTCGCGCCGCTGGACGCCAGGGACCTGCGCGGCTGGCATTTCGCGCTCACCGGCGGCCTCCTCACCACGATCTCGCCGTACGGGTTCGAGGACGGCATGACGGGCCGGTTCGCCTACATGTCCGACGGATTGGGGATGTGCCGGCGGAGCCTCGACCGGCTGCGGCTGGTCCTGGACGCGGCGGGGCGGCGGCCGGCGTCGGTCGGGCTGCTCCCCGACCGGTCCAGCACGATCCTCGGGCTGGCGGCGGCGCGGCTGCTCGGGCTGCCCGCCGAGCCGTTCGCGCCCGGCCGCCCCGACGTGCTCGTCGTCGCCTACGACCTGAACGAGACCGAGGCCGGCGGGCTCCGGGAGCGGGCCGAGGGGCAGGTGCTGTTCGAGCACGCGTCCTGCTGGACCGACCCGCCGACGGTGAGCGCCGACGTCACCGGCTTCCTGCACCAGGTCGTGAAGTCGCCGTGGGGCGAGCAGCTGCGGATGGTGCCCGGCGGCCGGCCCGAGACGGTGCCGCCGGACGATCGCCCCGTGGAGGAGCTTGCCGCGGAGATCGTCCAGGCGGCCCCGGAGGCGGTCGAGGACGACGGCGCGCCGCCGGACCCCGACGAGGTGCTCGCCGGGCTGGTGGGCGCCGTCCGCGGCCACTGGCTGACCGGGCCGAGGGACGCGGTGCGCGACCCCGGCCCGGTGCCGAGCGGCCGCTTCGCCTAGCCCGCCAGCGAGGTCAGGTCGGTGAGGAGTTCGGAGACGAAGACCGGGTCGAGGTCCGCGAACCCGTCCTCGATGACGCGGGACGGCGCGTAGCCGCCCGCCGACTTCCCGATCCAGACGTGCTCGATCGTCTGCTCGGGGTTGAGGTCGGTGTACCCGACGGCGATGCCGGGGCTCAGGTCGAGCACGACGGCCACGTCCGGGACGAGCGTCCAGGACATCCAGTGCTCGATGCCGTTGTCCTGCGGCGCGCCGCGGCTCCAGCCGGTCCGGGTGAGGCCGAGGAGCCTGCCGGTCGGGACGGTCAGGCCCTCGAACCGGGCGAGCCGGCCGCCGGCGCCCTCCCCCTCGGCGAGGGTGTGGACGGGCCGTCCGAGCTGCGGGAACGGCTGCAGGATCTCGTAGTCGCCGAACATCTCCGACCACGCGTCCAGGGTGTTCCCCAGCTCCAGCGGATGGGCGATCTGGACCGCCGCCGACTCCGGCAGGTCCACCGCGTCGTCGTTCAGGTCGGCGAACGTCAGGTCCTCGGCGACGCGGAAGGCCCGGTCGCCGCTCAGCCAGACCAGGCGCCGCGCGAGATGCCGCATCAGCGGATGGCCGACGACGTACTCGCCGAACTCGGCGGCCGTCCACTCCCGGCCCATGACCATGGCCGACTCCAGCCGGGCGACCTGGACGGACGCCACGGCGCGCAGCTCCTTCTTCAGCTCCGCGAACCGCTGGTGGGCGGCGGGCGCCAGGCCGGGGTCGTCCTTGGCGCCCGGCTTGGGCAGCGACTTGCGGACCGTGCCGTTCCCGTCCGCGATGGTGGGCTTGAGCTGCTCGTCGAAGCCGACGGTGAACCGGCGCGGCCCGTAGTCGAGGACGAGGGTGCCGCCGGCGTCCAGGCCGAAGGCCGGGACGAGGCGGTCGGCGAGCTGGTCGGGCGTCAGGCCGCGCTTCTTCGCCGCGAACGCCAGCCTGCGCTGCGCCTCCGCCTTCAGCCCCTTGTACTTCGACTTACGCGCGATGGAGTCGAGCTGCGTGAGGGCGGTGTCGCCGCCGATCTCGACGAGGACGCCGAGCCCGTGCACCGCGCGGCCGTGCCCGCCGGGCTGGCCGGGCCACTTCTTGATGTGCGGGGTAAGGCGGCGGGCGGTCTCCTCGTCGCCGAACCGGCCGAGCATGGACAGCACGAACCCGCTGCGGCCGGGGAACCGCGCCGCCTCCCACGCCTCGAACAGCGCCCACGAGAACGCCGTGAGCGACTCCGGTTCGCACACCTCGGCGGCCCCGTCCAGGACCGGGGCGACGTCGATGCCGCGGCTGTCCGGCACCGTCATCGCGAGCAGGAGCGTGCGGAGCGCCTCGGGCGGCAGTTCCCCGCCGCCCTTCAGCGGCGGGGCGGGCAGCGCGCCCAGGTCCAGCCAGGCGGGGAGGGGCGGCGGCTTGTACGGGGGCTCGGCGCGCGCGGCGGCGGGCGGTGCGGCGGCCAGGAGCGCGGCGACCGCGGCGGCGGCCTCGTCCCCGTGGACGCGGGCGGCCTCGGCGACGTCGCCCTTGACGGCCCGCAGCGCCTTGGCCGCGTTGCGGCGGGGGCCGACGCGCTTGCCGAGCGCGTCCGGCACCAGGTGGGGGACGGCGTCCAGGCCATGCCGGCCGAGCCAGGCGGCGGCGAGGTCCTGCGCCGACTTGAGCCGGTACAGCCAGTCCGCGACCAGGCGGGCGACGTCGGCGGACAGGAACGGCATCAGCACCGGGCCCGTGCCGTACGGGTTCTGCTTGGCGAGGCGGAACGCCACGTCCCAGGCGTCCGTCTCGAAGCGCGCGACGACCGGCCGGAGCGAGTGGGCGAAGTCCCACGTCACCTTCGGCTGCCAGCCGGCCAGCAGCGGGCGGGCGAGGTGCTCGGGGGCACCCGCGAGGAACGCGGCCTGGACGGGCGCGTAGCCCATGCGGCCGTCCCGGAACTGCTCGGCGGCCTCCTCCCACTCGCCGTCCGCCCACGCCCGGTACGCGCGGGTCGCCGCCCACTCCTCCCGCTCGCCCGGCGCCCAGCGGACCGCGCGGCCGTCCGGTGGTTCGAGGCCCGCGACGATGACCGGCTCTTCGCCGGCCGGGGTCCCGGCGGGCTCGCGCGCCGCCCACGGCGGTTCCAGCAGCGCCTTCGGCAGTTCCATGGGTGCCCTCTCAGGTCGGCGGGTCAGGAGGTCAGGGTGGCGAGGTCGGCGAGGATCTCCGACGCGATCGCCGGGTCGAGGTCGGCGAACGTCCCGGTCGGGTGCTCGGTGCTGATCCAGAACTGCTCGGGGCGGGCGGCCAGGCCGACCGTCACCAGCGTCTGGTCGGGGAACTCGTCGGGGATCCCGACGGCGATGCCGGGGTCGAGGGCCATCGTGAGGTACCGGCCGCCGGGCAGCCGCCGGGAGATCCAGCACTCGACCCCGGCGTCCTGCGGCTCGCCGCGCTGCCAGCCGCGCGACGTCAGCCCGAGGAGCTTGCCGAACGGCACCGTCCGTCCTTCGAACTCCGCCAGCCTGCCGGCCGCGCGCTGCTCGCCGGTCAGCCGGTGGACGGGCCGTCCGAGCTGCGGGAACGGCTGCAGGATCTCGTAGTCGGCGAACACCTCGGCCCAGGGCTCGACGTCGAGGTCGACGGGGTGCGCGATGCCCGCGGACGCCGAGTCGGCGAGGGTGAGGACGTCGTCGTCCACGTCGGCGAACGTGCCGTCCTCGGCGACGCGGAACGCGGTCGCCTCGCCGCCGTCCCCTTCACCGTCGAAGGCCAGCCAGACCAGGCGGCGGACGATGTGCCGGACGAGCGGGTGCCCGGCCAGCAGCTCGGTGAACTCTCCCACCGGCCAGCGGCGGCGCGCCACCATGCACGCTTCGAGGCGGCGGATCTGGTCGGCGGCGGCGGTCCGCACGTCCTTCTTGAGCGTGGAGAACGCCTTGTAGGCGGCGGGCGCGAGGTCGGGGTCGTCCTTGGCGCCGGGCTTGGGGAGGGCTTTGCGGCGCTTGCCGTCCTCGTCGGTGACGAACGGCTTGAGCTGCTCGTCGAACCCGACGGTGAAGCGGCGCGGCCCGTAGTCGAGGACCATGCCGCCGTCCGCGTCGAGCCCGAAGTCGGGGACGAGCCGGTCGGCGAGCTGCTCGGACGTCAGGCCGAGCCCCGCGGCGACCTCCTCGATCTTCTCCTGCGCCTTGCCCTTCAGCCCCTTGAACTTCACGCGCTGCGCGATGCCGTGCAGGTGCATGAGGGCGACATCGGTGCCGATGGCGGCGAGCACGTCCAGGCCGGTGACGGCCTTGGCGTGGCCGCCGCCGCCCGGCCAGGCCCGGATCAGCGGGGTCAGCTCGCGGACCGTGCCGTCGTCGCCGGTCAGGCCGAGCTGCGTGAGCGCCCAGGCGTTCTTGGACGGCGCGCCCTGCGCCTCCCAGGCGCGGAACAGCGCCCAGCCGAACCCGGCGAGCGACTCGGGATCGCACAGCTCGCGGACGGCGCCCACGCCCGCGTACTCCGCGCCGGGCTTGGACATCGCGAGCATCGTGACCACGTGCTGCGCGACGGCGGCCGGGAGGGCGTGCGCGCGGTCGCGGAGCAGGAGCTGCGGGAGCAGGCGCGCGTCGGCCCACCCGCCGACGGCCGGCGTCTTCGCGGGCAGGACGTCGAGCGGGTCGGCGGACAGCAGCGCCTCGACCGCCGCCGCGGCCCTGTCGCCGTGGACGCGGGCCGCCGCCACGACGCCCTCGGCCCCGTGCCGCTCGGCGATGAGGCGCAGCGCGGCCTCGGCGGCGCGGCGGGCGGCGCCGGCCTTGCCGAGCGCGTCCGGCAGCAGCGCGGGGACGGCCGCGAGACCGTGCCGGCCGAACCAGGCGCGCGCCGTCTTCCCGGCCTGCTTGAGCCGGGCGAGCCAGTCGGCCATCAGCCGCGCGACGTCGTCGCTCAGGTAGGGCAGCAGGATGCCGCCGCAGTGCGTGGGGTCCAGCCGCGCCAGGCGGACGGCGCCGTCGAGCACGTCCAGTTCGAACCGGGCCACGATGACGGGGCCCACCTCTTCCATCCCCCACGCCTCGGTCGGTTCCCAGCCGGCGAGCAGCGGGCGCACCAGCTCTTCGGGGGCCTCCACGAGGAACACGGTCTTCTGGTAGGCGGGCAGCTCCCCCTTGCGGAACTTCGCGGACTGGACGTGCCAGTCCATGCGCTTCGCCCAGCGCCAGCGGTGGTGCAGGTCGACGTCCCAGGCGTCGCGCTCGCCCGGCTCCCAGGCGATCGAGCGGATGCCGGGCGACGGCAGGTCCTTGATGACGACGGGCTTGGCCTTCGTCCGGGGACGGGTCCACGGCGGGGCGGTGAGCAGCGGCGGCAGCGCCTCGGGCGCCGCCTCCGGGACCCGGGCGCCGGTGTCGCGGAGTCCCTCGATCGCCGCCCGGGACTCCGCCGGCAGCTCCGGCAGGATCTCCTCCAGCAGCTCGGGGTGGGTGAGGACGTGCTGCCGCAGGACCGGTTCCACTCCCGGCCTCCCCGCCGACGCCGCCAGCAGCCGCATCGCGCGGCCGGGGAAGGAGTCGGCGGCGGCCTGCAGCGCGGGCGGGACGTGGCGGTCGCCGAGCCGGTCGACCAGGGCCTGGAACGCCCCGTCGGCGGGCAGTTCGGCGAGGACGCCCAGGATGGTGCGCTTGGCGTCGGTCCCGAGGTACTCGCCGTCCAGCGCCCCCGCCAGCAGCGGGACGGCGCCGGCGGGACCGGCGCCGTCGACGAGGGTCGCGAGGGTGCTCAGCGCGCGGTCGCGGTAGCCGAGCGGGAAGCGGTCGGCGTCGACCTGGTGCGGGTCGCCGAGCGAGCAGAACAGCATCCAGCGCAGGTCGAAGTGGACGGGCATGGCCGTGATCGCCGGGTCCGCGCACACCTCGTCCACCCAGTCCCGCCGGGTCGGCAGCAGGTAGGAGACGACGAGCCGCTGCGGGGGCGTCCGGCGGCGGGCCGCCAGCGACTCGACCGCCTCGGCGTAGACGCCGTCGTCGGCGACGGTCAGCAGCGTGCGCAGGTGCCGGGCCTCCCCCTCGCGCGCCCACCAGCCCCCGGTGTAGTCGGAGGGCTTCCAGTCGCGGACGCCCGACCACGTCCGCTCCATCCCGGCCTGGACGTAGTCGACCGTGATCGCGGGCTGCTCCGCGTAGGCGCTCGCGGCGAACGGCAGGCCGTGCTCGGCGGTCCAGGCGTCCAGGAACGGGGCCTTGCCGCCGAGTTCGACCAGCCCGCCCTCGGAGACCGCGACGTCGGCGGCCACCGCCGCGCCGAGCGGGTCGGGCGCGCCGCCCAGGTAGGCGCGGGCGTGCTCGGCCAGCGCGGGCGTCGTGCCGGGCAGGGCCAGGATCTCCTCGACGCGGCCGCGCGCGGCGTCCAGCAGCGTCCGCGCCTTGCGGAGCGCGGCGTCGTCGGTCCGCACCGCCGGGCGCGGGGGCCGGTCGCGGCGCGGATGGATCAGCCCCCGCCACGCGGCCGGCGTCTCCCAGGTGTTCTCATCGGCCGTCCCCGGCCCCGTCGTGCCCATGGCGCCACACGTTATGGGAGATCACCGACAAAGCGATCGGAAACGCGAGCGGGAGGCGAGCGGGCCGGCGGTCAGGATCCGGCGCGCATGTCCGCCTCGACGGCCTCGGCGGCCTTGCGGGCCGCGACCAGCACCGGGTCCCAGACGGGCGCGAACGGCGGCGCGTAGCCGAGGTCGAGGCCGGTCATCTCCTCGACCGTCATCCGGTTCCACAGCGCGATGGCGAGGCCGTCGATCCGCTTGGCGGCGTTCTCCCGCCCGACGATCTGCGCGCCGAGCAGCCGCCCCGACCGGCGCTCGGCGATCAGCTTGGTCTTCATCCCGGTGGCGCCCGGGTGGTAGCCGGCGCGGGTGGTGGACTCGACGGTCGCGGTCACCACCGCGAACCCGGCGGCGGCCGCCTCCCGCTCGTTCAGCCCGGTCCGCGCCACCTCCCAGTCGCAGATCTTGGACACGGCGGTGCCGAGGACGCCGGGGAAGGTGGCGTAGCCGCCGCCGAGGTTGATGCCGGCGACCCGGCCCTGCTTGTTGGCGTGCGTGCCGAGCGGGATCGCGACCGGCGCGCCGGACACCAGGTGGCGGCTCTCGACGCAGTCGCCCGCCGCCCACACCCGGTCGGCCCGGGTCCGCATCCGCCGGTCGGTGACGACGCCGCCGGTGGGACCGGTCTCGATTCCCGCCGCGCGGGCGAGCCGCGTCTCCGGCTTCACGCCGAGGCCGAGGACGACCAGGTCGGCCGGGAGCGTGCGGCTCCCGGTGCGGACGGCGGTGACGTACCCGTCCGGCCCGGTGTCGAAGCCCTCGACCGGCTCCCCCAGGTGCAGCTTCACACCGAGGCCGCGCATCGCGTCCGCGACGGTGGCGCCCATGTCGGGGTCGAGCGTCCCCATCGGCTGCTCGGCGGCGTCCACCAGGGACACCTCCAGGCCGCGCATCACCATCGCCTCGGCCATCTCCAGGCCGACGTAGCCGCCGCCGACCACGACGGCGCGGCGCGCCGCGCGCTCTTCGAGGGCCCGGACGATCGCCACCCCGTCGTCCAGGATCTGGACCCCGTGAACGCCCTTCGCGTCCACGCCCGGCAGCGGCGGCCGGACGGGCACGGCGCCCGTCGCGACCATCAGGTCGTCGAAGTGCTCCCAGCGCTCGCCGCCGCCGTCGGCGTCGCGGAGCCGGACCCGGCCGCCGCCGAGGTCGATCTCCACCGCCTCGGTGCGCATCCGCAGGTCGATGCCGCGCTCGGCGAACTCGGCCGGGGTGCGGGCGATGAGCCGGTCCAGGTCGCCGACCACGCCGCCGACGAAGTAGGGGATCCCGCACGCCGAGTAGGACGCGTGGTGCCCCCGCTCGACGGCGATGATCTCCAGTTCGTCCGGGCCGCGCCGCCGGCGGGCCTGGGACGCGGCGCTCATCCCGGCGGCGTCGCCGCCGATGACGAGCAGGCGTGCACGTGCGGCCATGCCGGTTCCTCCCAGAAGATCGCGTTCATCACCGACCATAGACGCGGCGGGCGTTGCCCGAGGCGATCAGCCCCGCGACGCGTTCGGCGTCCGCGGCCGTCCACGCGCCGTCCTCCACCCCGCCCGCGAGGAACCCGGCGAGGCCGCGCCGGAACAGCAGCGCGCCCAGGTGGTACAGCTCGGCGAGCCCGAACGCGTCCGAGGAGTACAGCACCTTCCCGAACGGCGCCAGCTCCAGCAGCTCGGCGATCAGCGCGGGCGAGCGGTGCCCGAGGTTGTGGGTCGCGAGCCCCGCGTCGACGTACACGTTCGGGAGGACCTGGGCGAGGTAGCCGGCGTGCCGGTGGAACGGGTAGTTGTGCAGCAGCATCGCGGGGACGGGGTCCATGGCGCGCAGCAGCTCGACCAGCAGCAGCGGGTCGCCGCGGCGCAGGTCGGCGTCCGCGTCGCCGTACCCGACGTGGAACTGGACGGGCAGCCCGGCGTCGACCGCGCACCAGACGAGGAACCGGTGCAGGACCTCGTCGCACACGCGCGGCGCCGCCCCGGCCGCCTCGGCCGCGCGCATCAGCCGCCCGGCCGCCTCCGCCGCCGCCGCGTCGGACGGCCGCTCCCCGGACAGCTCCAGCCCGGCCCGGTAGGCGGCGATCGACTTCGCGCCGGCGGCGCCGCCGGCGTCGATGCGCGCGTCGAGCAGGGCGCGCACCTCGTCGGGGAAGCGCGCGGCGTCCACGCCGTCCGCCGCGACCTGCTCGGCGACGCTCTCCAGCCGCACGATCTCGTGGGCGGCGGCCCCCGCGAGCCGGCCGAGCTCGGGCGGGTCGAGGATCGCCTCCGGGCTGTAGCCGGTGTCGACGTACAGCGCGTCGAGGCCGGCCGCGGCGAGGAAGCGCCGGTTGACCTCGGCGGCGCCGAGCTCGGCCCGGCGGGCGAGGTACTCGCCCGGCTCGGCGTGCGCGTCCAGGTCCAGGACGGGCGGGCACCAGCGCCGCAGCGCGAACCCCGCCTGCGTGTCGAACATGGTCACGCCCGGCGGTCCGGAGGTCGCCGCCTCGGTGAGCGACTCCTCGAACTCCGTCCGGTCGAGGTCGCGGCCGAGGACGCCGTGGCAGTGGTGGTCGACCAGCGGCAGCGACTCCAGGTACTCCAGCACGGCGCCCGCCTCCCTGAAACAAGCCGGTGTTCTCCCTACGATGCCCTTACGGGCCCTTACAGGCCGTGCCCGCCTCCTCCGCCGCCACTCCGACCGGGAGCCAGCACCGTGGAACAGACCTCCGAGACCGCGCCCGGCGACCCGCGCCCCGGCGCGTACGCGCTCGACGGGCGCGAACGGGCGCGGCTCGGCGGGCGGGCCGCCGAGGCCGCCCGCCGCCTGTCCGGGCAGGGCATCGCGGCGGTCGCGCTGACCTGGGTGGACGTCAGCGGCATCACCCGCACCAAGACCGTCCCGGTGGACCGGCTGGAGCACGCCGCCGCGTGGGGCGTCGGGATGTCGCCGGTGTTCGACGTGTTCCTGCTGGACGACTCGATCGTCTCGGGCCGCTACATCGGCGGGCCCAGCGGCGACCTGCGGCTGCATCCCGTCCTGGAGCGGCTCGTGCCGCTGGCGGCGCTGCCCGGCTGGGCGCACGCGCCCGCGCTCCGGTACGCGCAGGACGGCACCCCGCACCCGCTGGACGCGCGGACCCTGCTGCGCCGCGAGAGCGACCGGCTCGCCGCGCGGGGCTGGTCGGTGAAGGCGGCGTTCGAGATCGAATGGGCGGTGTCGAAGGGCGAGGGGGACGCGTTCGTCCCCGCCTGCAGAGGCCCGGCCTACGGCATGGCCAGGGTCACCGAGCTGGCCGGCTACCTGCGGGACGTCCTCCACGCGCTGAAGGAGACCGGCGTCACCGTCGTGCAGTTGCACCCCGAGTACGCGGCCGGGCAGTACGAGGTGTCCGTGGCCGCCGAGGACCCGCTCGGCGCGGCCGACACCGCCGTGCTCGTCCGGGAGACGGTCCGGGCGGTCTCGATGGAGCACGGCCTGGCCGCGTCGTTCTCCCCCAAGGTCGACGCCGACTCGGTCGGCAACGGCTGCCACGTCCATCTCAGCCTGTGGCGGCGGGACGGGGCGGACGGCCCCGCGAACGCGATGGCGGGCGGCTCCGGCCCGTACGGGATGACGGCCGCCGGGGAGTCGTTCGCGGCGGGCATCCTGCACCGGCTCCCGGCGCTGCTGGCGGTCGGCGCGCCGACGGTGGCGAGCTACCTGCGGCTGATCCCGTCGCACTGGGCCGGCGCGTTCGCGTGCTGGGGGCTGGAGAACCGGGAGGCGGCGCTGCGGTTCGTCACCGGCGCCGACGGCGAGCGGGCGACGGCGGCGAACCTGGAGGTCAAGTGCCTGGACGCCGCCGCGAACCCGTACCTGCTGCTGGCGGCGCTGCTCGCGGCGGGCCGGGACGGCGTCGGCGCGGAGCGGCGGCTCCCGGAACCGGTCGACACCGACCCGGCGGCCCTGCCGGAGGAGGAGCGCGCGGCCCGGGGCATCGCGCCGCTGCCGGCCTCGCTGGCCGAGGCGGTCGCGGCGTTCGAGGCGGACGGCGTGCTGCGGGACGCGCTCGGCGAGGCGGTCGCCGACACGGTCGCGACCGTGCGGCGCGGGGAGATCGACCTGCTGGCCGGCGCGACCCCGGAAGAGATCGCCGCCGCCACCCGCTGGCGCCACTGAGGAGGGTCCGGTGGCGTTAAGGACGGTCCGGCGCCGCGCCGTCGGCGCGGCCGGCGGCCACGACGGCGCCCGCGTCGAACCGCTGCACGCGCATCTGCAGCCGGCCGCACGCGCAGCGGGTGTAGGTCACCACGCCCTCGGAGGTCAGGTGCCGCGACAGCACCTCGTACACATCGGACTCGGGCCAGCCACAGCGCGGGCATTCCACGGCGCATCCCAGGGACGTCTGTAAGGGTTATATCCAAGATAACATTTACAGACGGCAGGGTGAAGCGGAGGCAGGGGTAATGGGCGTCACGGGCTACAAGAGCCACGGGGTATCGGCGGCCGCCGCGCTGGTCAACGCCGTGACCGGCACGGGCGGGGACGCCTCGGCGGACGCGCTGCGCCGCATCCTGCGCGAGAACGAGTTCTTCTGGCGCGAGTTCGAGGACGCCGACGCCGAGGACTTCCGCGCCTGGGGCCGCATCCTGCGGCCGTTCTTCGAGGCCGAGCGGCTCGAGGACGCGACGGCGCTGCTCAACCGGCTGATGCTGGAGATCCCCATGCATCCGCACCTGTCCGACCACGAGCCGCACGGCCTGCACATGCACTACGCGCCGCCGTCGTCCCGGCTCACCCACCGGTTCCGGGCGACCACGCTGATGAACCTCGCCGAGCTGATCGTCGAGCACGGGCTCGGCCGCACCGGCGTCTGCGCCGCCGACGGCTGCGACCGGGTGTACGCCGACACCTCCCGCGCGGGGCGGCGCCGGTTCTGCTCGGAGGCGTGCGCGAACCGGACGAACGTCGCCGCGTTCCGCGCCCGCCGGCGGACGTGATCTGACCCGCATTCAGGGACTTTGCCGCAATATTGCCGGGGTGCGGGAAGGACTTCCGGCATGTCGCTCCCGTTCCTGCGCCGCCGCTCCCGCGAGGGCGGCCGCGCACCCGGCACCGGCCGCGCGGGCCGCAGCTCGCCGCTGCGCGTGACGACGGAGGTGCAGTCCACGGTCTACCGGATCGCCAGGCTGACGCTCACCGCCACGCTGGCGTTCGTCCTGGCCACGGCCGTGCTCCCGGAGGGCGTCCCGCAGCCGCTGCTGTCCCCGCTGACCGCGCTGCTCGTCGTGCAGTTCTCCGTCGTCGGCACGATCCGGGCGAGCATCCTGCGGGTCGCCTCGGTCACCTCCGGGGTGCTGGTCGCGGTGATGGCCGCGAGCACGATCGGGTTCTCCTGGTGGACGCTCGGCCTGACCATCCTCACCGCGCTGGTCATCGGGCACGTCCTGCGGCTGGGCGAGCACGTGCTGGAGGCCCCGATCTCCGCGATGCTGATCTTCGCGCTGGGCACCGCGAGCGAGGCGGGCGCGGCCGAGCGGGTGCTGGAGACGCTGATCGGCGCCGCCACCGGGCTGACGGCGACGCTGCTGGTCCCCTCGGTGCGGGTGCGGCCGGCGGAGGAGGCCGTCGAGGACATCTCCGGGCGGCTGCGCGGGCTGATCGAGGAGATCGCCGAGGGGCTGCGCGGCGACCGGACCGCGGGCGAGGCCGCCCGCTGGCAGGAGGACGCCGAGCGGCTCGCCCGCGAGATCGGCCGGACCGACCGGGACCTCGGCGCCGCCGAGGAGAGCGTCCGGCTCAACCCGCGGGCGCGGCGGCTCGTGGACGCCGGCGTCGCGCTGCGCAACGCGATGGAGACCATGGAGCACTGCATGCTGTCGCTGCGCGGGCTGACCCGGTCGCTGGCCGACGACGAGCGGTTCGGCGAGCGGGGCCGGCTGCTGACCGACCCGCTGCTGCGCCGCGAGCTCGGCGACGCCCTCGCCGGGATCGCCGCGAGCATCGCCGCCTACGGCCGCCTCGCCCGCTCCGACCTCGCCCGGGACGCCCGCCCGTTCCACGCCGAGCACGACCTGGAGGTGCGGGTGGACGTGGCCCGCGAGCGCCGCGCCCGGCTCCGCCGGGAGCTGCACGGGCGGGCCGCGGCCGGGGACCTGTGGCCGCTGTACGGGGAGGTCTCCATGGACGTCGACCGCCTCATCGAGAACCTGCGCGTCGAGCACCGGGCCCGCGCCCGCGAGCACTGGCGGCGGCACCGCGGCGCGGCCCGGCACCTGCCCGCCCGGCCGGTGCAGGTCGTCCAGCAGGCCGGGCACCAGCTGCGCCGGGCCGCCGGGTCCGCCGTCCAGGCCGCCGAGCGCACCGCCCGCCCTCCCGGCGACAAGCGCTCACACGGCGACGGGCACTGACACGGCGACGGGCAACGACGCGGAAAGGCCCGCCCCTCGCTCGGGGGCGGGCCTTCGCGTGCGGCCGGGTCAGTGGAAGGTCGGCTCCAGGACGTCGACGCCGCGCGTGTTGTCGGCGACGTAGACGTACTTGCCGTGCCAGTAGGGCTGCCAGGACGCGGCGTCCGCCGGCCGGTAGTAGGCGATCTGCCGCGGGTTCGTCGGGTCGCGGACGTCCAGGAACCGCGTGCCCTGCGAGTAGAACGACTGCACGATCACGCCGTCGCGGACGTCGAAGTAGTGGGCGGAGCAGTCCGTGCTGGTGGGGTCGCTGCCCTCCTTGCCCGCCACGCCCCACGTCCCGACGGTGTGCAGGCGGAACTTCTCCTCCGGCGTGGACCGCCAGCCCTCACCGCCGTAGGAGCCCTCCAGCGACGCGATGACGAGCAGCCCGTCGTTGGCGCAGCCGTCGTTGAACGTCTCCTCGGTGACGTACAGCAGCTTGCCGTTGCCCCACCTGCGCGGGTCGGCGGCCTGGTTCCGCGTGCGGCCGACCGCCCGGTAGCTGTTGTGCATGAAGGTGGAGTTGGTGGTGGCCTCGTCCAGGCCGCCGCCCGCGTACGGGACGGGGTCGACGGCCGTGGCCCTCCGCCACTTCTTCGCCACCGGGTCGTAGTGGCGGCCGGTCGTGTAGTAGCCGCGCACGCCGCCGCGCCCGGACGCCCACGCGACCCCGTTGGAGTCGACCTGGATGTCGTGGGTGTAGTCGGTCTTGCCGTCGTTGCGGCCGGTGTCGATCGGGTCCTTGTGGACCTTCGGCTTGGCCGGGTTCCGGACGTCGGTCACCCAGACCGGGCGGCCGCCCCAGTCGGCGGGCATCCAGTCGGCCTTGGCGGGGCCGCCCGTCCACAGGTACCTGCAGTCGTTCACGCACGTCGTGGTGTGCCCGGCGGGGACCTTGACGTAGGTGATCTGCCGCAGGCTCTCCGGCTTGGACGCGTCCACGACGTAGATGCCCGACTCGCCCGTCCGGGTGTTGCCGCCGAACGCGCGCGGGTCCCGGGACAGATAGATGATCTTGCGCTTGGGGTCGAAGTCGGTGTCCTCGGTCTCCCACATGCCGGGCATGTTCAGCTGCCCGACCAGCTTGGGGACCTTGGGGTCGGCGGTGATGTCGTAGGCCTTCAGCCCGAAGTCGCCGGTCGCGTACATGATCGTGCGCTTGTGCCGGCCGTGGCCGTAGTCCATGAACATCAGGGAGATGGCGCCCTTGGCGTCGGACACGCCGCCGACGCGCCGCACGCCCTTGACCGCCTCGGACTTCTCGGTCGCCGCGGCGTCCGCCCGGTGGAAGTGCCCGGCGTGGCCGCCGGCCCCCTCCGCCTGGGCGGTCTTCCCCGCGGCCTGCGCGGTCTGGTTCTCGGGCTCGGGCGGGCAGGCCCAGGCGCTGCCGGCCAGCAGCGCGACGGACGCGGCGACCGCCACGCCGCCCTGGATCAGGCGCCCGGCGGGCTTGGTCGTACGGGGGAGCATCGCGCCTCCACGGAAGAGGATCATCGCAAGCGCCAGTGTGACCGCGGCCACGTGCTTGATCAACAGGTGGCCGGTCACGAAATGGACTCAGGACCGTAAGGACTGGTGGGACCTGTCCCGCTGCTCTACGCTCGCGGCGTCGGCCGCCTCCGGCTCCCAGGAGAGGCATGAAGAGTTCCACGCGTACCGCGGCCCTGGTCACCGGGGCGGTGGTGGTGCTGCTGGCGCCCGTCGCGGCCTGGCGGGCGTGGAGCGAGCCCGCCGACCCGCGGATCTCGGTGGGCGCCGCCGCCCCGGCGACGCTGCTGCCCGGCGACGTCCGCGACCCGTCCGGGCGCATGATCGCGAACGCGGTGTGGACGGGGCTCGTCTCCTACGACCCCGGGACCGGCGCGCCCGCGAACGCCGCCGCCGCGTCGGTCACCAGCCCGGACCGGCGGGTCTGGACGGTCCGGCTGCGGCCCGGCGCGACGTTCCAGGACGGCTCGCCCGTCACGTCCCGCTCGTTCACCGGCGCCTGGACGGCCGCCCTGCGCGAAGGCTGGACGGGAGCGCGCCTGTTCACCGACGTCGCGCACGTCAAGGGCGCCCGGCGAGGAGCGCAGAGCGTGGCCGGGCTCAAGGTGAAGGACGATCTGACCTTCGAGGTGGCGCTCGACC
Organism: Actinomadura sp. NAK00032; assembly: GCF_013364275.1. NCBI lineage: Bacteria > Bacillati > Actinomycetota > Actinomycetes > Streptosporangiales > Thermomonosporaceae > Actinomadura > Actinomadura sp. NAK00032. The sequence continues at coordinate 5,805,031 of NZ_CP054932.1, forward strand.
GCCCGCTGAGCGGGTTCCCCGCCCTGCTCGGCGACCCGGCGTTCTTCCCGCTGCCGGACAGCGTCCTGAAGTCGCGGGACTGGGCGTCCTACGGGCGGAGACCGGTCGGGAACGGCCCGTTCAAGGTGGCGTCGCGGAGCGCGCGGGAGATCGTTCTGCAACCCCGGTCGGGCAGGGGCCGCTCAGTGGCCGTGAAGGCGATGCCGGACGCCAAGGCGCAGTACAGCGCGACGGCGACCGGCGACCTGGACGTCGCCACGCGGGTCCCGCCCGACCGGCACGAGTCGATGGAGGCCGACTTCGGGAACCGGCACCGCGCCGTCCCCGGCCGGGACGTGACGTACCTGGCGTTCCCGGCGTGGGCGGAGCGGCTCGCGTCCCCGACCGTCCGGTCGGCGCTGTCGATGGCGATCGACCGGTCCGCGGTGACCGAGGGCGCGCTCGGGCACCAGTACTCCCCCGCCGACTCCCTGATGGCGCCGGGCATCCGCCCCGGCCGCCGCGAGGGGCAGTGCCGGCTGTGCGTGCACGACGCGAAGGCGGCCGTCGCCGCGCTGTCCGACGCGGGCGGGCTGTCCGGGCCGCTGAACCTCTGGTACGAGGCGGGCCGCGGCGACGACGCCTGGGTCAAGGCGGTCGCCGACCAGCTCCGCAAGGAACTCAAGCTCGACGCGCGTCCGCACCCGGTCACCGGCCTGCGCGAGGCCGTGGCCGACCGCGAGGTGGACGGCCCGTTCGTCTCCCGCACCACGGCCGCCTACCCCGCGCCCGTCGCCGCGCTCACCCCGCTGCTGGACGCCGGGACCGGGTTCGACGACGCCTACACGACCCGCCTCGTCGCCGACGCCGTGAAGGCCGCCACCCCCGAAGACGGCGTGATCCCCGCGCGCCTGGCGGAGAGCGCGATGCTGCGGGACATGCCCGCGATGCCGCTGTGGTCCGCCCACGATCACCTGGTCTGGTCGGAGCGGGTGCGCGGCGTGACCGCCGGCGCCTTCACCGGCCTGCGCCTCGACCGCCTGGCGCTCAAGAGGTAGAGGGCGGGAAGCGCCCCGGCCAGGCCCAGGGCCGCCGCGGTGAGGAGCATCCCGCCCAGCCCCGCCAGGCCGTAGGGGACGCCGAGGACGGCGATGCCCACCGCGATTCCCAGTTGCTTGGCGGTGTTCGTGATCCCGGCGGCGATCCCCGCGCGTTCGGCGGGGGCCGCCTCCAGGGCGACCTGGCTGGACACGAGGTTGCCGATCGCCGCGAGGCCGCCGACGGCGAACCCCGGCACCATCGCGGGCCACGAGCCCGTCCGGTACGTCGCGGCGAGCAGCAGCGTCGACAGCACGGTCAGCAGCGGGCCGGCCGCCACGAGCGCGGCGGACGGGACGCGGTGCGCGACCCGCGAGAGGAGCAGCGGCGCCGCCAGCGCCGGCGCGCTGTAGGTGAGGAACCAGAGGCCCGCCTGCGCCGGCGGGGTGCCCATCGGGCCCTGCACGTAGAGCGAGAAGTAGGCCAGCGACCCGGCGCCGGCCGCGTGCGAGAACAGGGCGGCGGACGCGTTCGCCGCGTACAGGCCGTCCCGCAGCAGCGACAGGTCGATCATGGGCTCGGGGACGCGGCGCCTCCCGAGCACGGCGAGCGCGGCGGCGCCCGCGACTGCCGGGAGCAGGGCACCGGGCGCGTCCCAGCCCAGCCGGGGGATCTCGATGAGCGCCCACAGCAGCCCGCCGAGCCCCGCCGTCAGCAGCAGGGCGGCGGCCGGGTCGAGCGGGCGGGGGCGCGGGTCCCGCGACTCGGGCACCGCCAGGGCGGCCACGGCGAGCGCGGCGGCGCCGACCGGCACGTTGAGGAAGAAGATCGCCCGCCAGCCGAGCAGCCCGGTGAGCGCGCCGCCGACCAGCGGGCCGGTCGCGATGGCGGCGCCCGCCGCGGCGGCGTACACCCCGAGTGCCCGGTTGCGGCCCCGTCCCGCCGGATACGCCGCCGCCAGCAGCGGCGACGCCGTCCCGTAGAGGACGGCCGCGCCGCACCCCTGCACGGCGCGGAACGCGTCCAGGACGGGCGCCGACGGCGCGAGCCCGCAGGCCAGCGACGCGCCGGTGAAGGCGGCGAGCCCGCCGAGCAGCAGGCGGCGGCGGCCGAGCCGGTCGGCCAGCGCGCCCGCCGTCAGCAGCAGCCCGGCGAGGGCGAGCGCGTAGGCGTCGACGGCCCACTGCACCTCCGCCAGGCCCGCGCCCAGGTCGCGGCGCATGTCGGGGAGCGCGATGTTCACCCCGACCAGGTCGAGGACGAGCAGGTACCCGGCGGCCGAGGCGACCGCGAGGGTCCAGGCCGGACGGCGGTGAGGGGGCTGGCGAGGGGGCATGGGGCCGGCCTTCCGTAAATATACGGTGTAGATATACGACGTATATTAACCGCTAGACTGCCGGTCATGAAGACCCCGGCGCAGCGCGGTCGCGGCACCCGCGGACTCACCCGCGAGGAGGTGCTGGACGCGACCCTCGACCTCGCCGAGGAGCGCGGCCTCGACGCGGTGAGCATGCGCGGCGTCGCCGACCGGCTCGGCGTCACGCCGATGGCGCTCTACCGGTACGTCGGCGACAAGCAGGGCCTGCTGGACGGCCTGGTCGAGCGCCTCATCCGGGAACTGCCGGACGACGACCCGGCGCTGCCCTGGCAGGACCGGCTCCGCGCGTTCGGCACCGGGGTGCGGGAGGTCGCGCGGCGCCATCCGGCGGTGTTCCTGCTGCTGTTCACGCGGCCGACCGTGACCGGGGAGGCCCGGCGGGCGCGCGACGCGGTGCAGGCGATGCTGCGCAGCGCCGGGGTGCCGGAGGACGTCGTCCCGCCGCTGCAGCGGCTGCTGGACACGATCGGGCTGGGGCTCGCGGCGTCGGAGGCCAACGGCCGGTTCACCGGCACCGCGCAGGACGTCGACCGGGTCTTCGACCTCGCGGAGGACCTGCTCGTCGCCGCCGTCGAGCGCTACGCGCGGCCGTGATCTCCGTCTCCGCCCGGGTACCGGCTTTCGGAGTCGCCGCCGAGATCCTTATGCTTCCAGCATGCAGCAGGAGGACGAACCCGGCCGGGTGACCCTGGCCCAAGTGGCGGATCAGGCCGGAGTCTCCATTTCGACAGTTTCGAAAGTGCTCAACGGCCGCGAGGACGTCGCCCGCAAGACCCGCCTCCGGGTGGAGCGCCTGCTGGAGCACCACGGCTACCGGCGGGGCTCCCGGTCGGGCCCCGACGCGCCGCTCATCGAGATCGTCCTCCACGAGATCGAGAGCCTGTGGACCATGGAGCTCATCCGCGGGGTGGAGAGCGTCGCCAAGGCCAACGGCGCGAGCCTGGTGCTGACCGAGAGCGGCACCCGGCACTCCCCCGGCCCCGAGTGGATCAGCGGGGTGCTGCGCCGCCGGCCGCTCGGCGTCGTGCTGCTGTTCTCCAGCATGCCGCCGGAGTACAAGAAGCGGCTGCGCTCGCGCTCGATCCCGTTCGTCATCATCGACCCCGCCGGGGACCCCGAGCCCGACGTCCCGTCGGTCGGCTCGGCCAACTGGTCCGGCGGGCTCGCGGCGACCCGGCACCTCATCGACCAGGGCCACCGCCGCATCGCGATCATCACCGGACCGGCGGACATGCTCTGCTCGGTCGCGCGGCTGGACGGCTTCCGCTCCGCGATGAGCATGGCCGGGCTGGACGTCGAGCCGTCGTACGTCTCCTACGGCGACTTCCATGTGGACGGCGGCTTCGAGCGGGCGATGGAGCTGCTCGGCCGCCCCGACCGGCCGACCGCGATCTTCGCCGGCAGCGACCTGCAGGCGCTCGGCGTGCTCGAGGCCGCCCGGGTGCACGGGCTGCGCGTCCCGGACGACCTGTCGGTGGTCGGCTACGACGACGTCGCGGTGGCGCCCTGGGCGAGCCCCGCGCTCACGACCGTCCACCAGCCGCTGCGGCAGATGGCGGAGTCCGCCGCGCAGATCATCCTCGGCATCCGCAACGGGGAGCCGGTCGCGACGCGGCTGGAGCTGTCGACCAGCCTGGTCGTCCGCAAGAGCACCGCGGCCCCGCCTCCCGAGCGGGGCTGACGGCGGAGCCCCTCCGAAAAGTGTCAGAATCCTGAAAGAAATTTTCGGGCACCTATTTCTTTTTCCGTCTCAATCAATACTTTGACGCGGGAATTTATCGTCGAAATATTTCGCGCGGCGGCGAACGGGCGGTTGGAGTTTGTAGACCGGTCTGTCTAGTCTCTGGGGCATGGCACCGCGTGGAGAGACGAGAGAGCGGGTCCTGCGGACGGCCGCGGACCTGTTCCAGCGGCAGGGGTACCACGGCACCGGGGTGAACCAGGTGCTCGCGGAGAGCGGCGCCCCGAAGGGCTCGCTGTACTTCCACTTCCCGGAGGGCAAGGAGCAGCTCGCGGCCGAGTCGGTGGCGCTCTCCGGCCGGACGGTCGGCGAGGCGCTCGCGGCGGCCGTGCTCGCCGCGCCGGACGGGCGGGCCGGCCTCGCGGCCATCGGCGAGCACTTCGCCCGGAGCCTCCTCGACTCCGACTTCGGCAAGGGCTGCCCCATCGCGACCGTGGCCCTGGAGACGGCCGCCGCGAGCGAGGCCCTCCGCGCCGCCTGCGACGCCGCCTACGAGGAGTGGCTGGAGGGCCTCCGCGCCGCGCTGCGCGGCTGGGGGGTGCCCGGGGAGCGGGTCGCGCCGCTGGCCGCGCTGGTCCTGTCGTCCCTGCAAGGCGCGATCATGCTCGCCCGCGTCCAGCGGGACGTTTCCGTCATCCACCAGGTCACCCGCCAGCTCGCCGACCAGCTGTGAGGAGCACCATGCGCGTCCACCACCTCGACTGCGCCCCCATGCGGGAGATCGAGCCCGCCGACGGGCCGGAGAGCCCGCTGCGGGCGGCGCGGGCCGCCGGCCACGTCCTGCTGGTCGAGACCGACTCGTCCGGGCTGCTCCTCGTGGACGCCGGGATCGGCCTCGGCGACATCGAGCGCCCGTCCGAGCGGCTGCTCGACGACTGGGTGGAGATGGCCGGGCCGACGCTGGACCCGGCGGCGACGGCCGTCCGGCAGGTGGCGGCGCTCGGCTACTCCCCCGCCGACGTCCGGCACATCGTCCCGACGCACCTGCACCGCGACCACGCGGGCGGACTGAGCGACTTCCCGGACGCGGCCGTGCACGTCTTCGAGGCGGAGCGGGCGGACGGCGGCAAAACCCCCGCGCAGCTCGCCCACGGCCCGAAATGGGTGGCCTACGCGGACGGCGAGGGCGACACCTGGCACGGGTTCGGCGGCGTCCGGGCCCTGGACGGCGTCGCGGCGGAGATCCTGCTCGTCTCGATCGGCGGGCACACGCCGGGGCACGCGGGCGTCGCGGTGCGGGACGGCGACCGCTGGCTCCTGCACGCCGGGGACGCGTACATGTACCACGGCGAGGTCGACCGCCCCGAGCCGGTGACGCATCCGCTGATGGAGCTCGTCCAGGCGGGCGGCGAGGTGGACCGGGGGCTGCGGCTCGCCAACGTCGCGCGGCTGCGGGAGCTGGCGCGCGGCGGCGAGGTCGAGGTCTTCTGCGCCCACGACCCCTGGGAGCTGGCCCGCTACCGCTGAGACAGCCGGTGGGCGAGGGCGGTGTGGCGGCGGCCCGCGCCCGCGGTGCGGACGGCGGCGGCGAGGGCGCGGCGCGAGCCGACCAGGACGACCAGCCTCTTCGCGCGGGTGATGCCCGTGTAGAGCAGGTTGCGGCGCAGCATCATCCACGCGCCCGTGGTGAGCGGGACGACGACCGCCGGGTACTCGCTCCCCTGCGAGCGGTGGATCGTGATCGCGTAGGCGTGGGCGAGCTCGTCCAGCTCGTCGAAGGCGTAGCCGATGCTCTCGTCCTCGTCGGTGAGGACGGTGAGCGACTGCTCCTCCAGGTCGACCTTCGTGACGACGCCGACCGTGCCGTTGAAGACGCCCGCCTCGCCCTTGTCGTAGTTGTTGCGGAGCTGGGTGACCTTGTCGCCGACGCGGAAGACGCGGCCGCCGTAGCGGCGTTCGGGGCGGGAGTCGTCGTGCGGGGTCAGCGCCTCCTGCAAGAGCGTGTTCAGGGAGCCCGCCCCGGCGGTGCCCCGGTGCATGGGCGCGAGGACCTGGACGTCGCGGCGCGGGTCGAGCCCGAACTTGCGCGGGATGCGGTTGGCGACGACGTCCACGGTCAGCGCGGCGGCCTCGTCCTGCTCCTCGCACGGGAACAGGAAGAAGTCGGCGTAGCCGCGCGTGTGCGGGTGGTCGCCGGCGTTGACGCGGTGCGCGTTGACGACGATGCCGGACTCCTGCGCCTGCCGGAAGATCTTCGTGAGCCGGACGCGCGGGATCGCCTCGGCGCCGAGCAGGTCGGCGAGGACCTCGCCCGCGCCGACGGACGGAAGCTGGTCGACGTCCCCGACGAGCAGCAGGTGCGCGCCGCGCGGGATCGCCTTCACCAGCTTGTTCGCGAGGATCAGGTCGACCATGGAGCTCTCGTCCACCACGACGAGGTCGGCGTCGAGCGGGTTGTCCTGGTCGTACTTCGGGTCGCCGCCCGGCTGGAGCTGGAGCAGCCGGTGGACGGTCGCGGCCTCGTGCCCGGTCAGCTCGGCGAGCCGCTTGGCGGCGCGCCCGGTCGGCGCCACCAGGACGATCTTCGCCTTCTTCGCGGCGGCCAGTTCCACGACCGAGCGGACGGTGAAGCTCTTGCCGCAGCCGGGCCCGCCGGTCAGCACCGACACCTTGGACGTCAGCGCGAGCTTGACCGCCTCCTCCTGCTCGTCGGCGAGCGCCTGGCCGGTGCGCTTGCGCAGCCACGGGAGGGCCTTGTCCCAGTCGACGTCGGCGAACGCCTTGAGCCGGTCGGTGGGGGCGTCGAGCAGGTCGAGAAGGCCGCGGGCGAGCGAGCGCTCGGCGCGGTGGAACGGCACGAGGTAGACGGCGGGGATGGTGGCGGCGTCCTCGCCGTCCCCCGGGATCGGCTCGCGGACGACGCCCTCGTCGCGGGCCAGCTCGTCCAGCGCCGGGACGATCAGCTCCTTCGGCACGCCGAGGATCTTCTCCGCCGCGGTGACGAGGTTCGGCTCGGGCAGGAAGCAGTGCCCGTCGTCGGCGCCCTCCGACAGCGTGTACTGGAGGCCGGCCTTGATCCGCTCGGGGCTGTCGTGCGGGATTCCGACGGCCTGCGCGATCGTGTCGGCCGTCTTGAACCCGATGCCCCACACGTCGGAGGCGAGCTGGTACGGCCGCTTGCGCACGGTGTCGATCGACTCGTCGCCGTACTGCTTGTAGATGCGGACGGCGAGGGACGTGGAGACGCCGACGCCCTGGAGGAAGACCATCACCTCCTTGATGGCCTTCTGCTCCTCCCACGCGTCCGCGATGCGCTTGGTGCGCTTCGGGCCGAGGCCCTGCACCTCGACGAGCCGCTTCGGCTCCTCCTCGATGACCCGCAGGATGTCGGTGCCGAAGTGCCCGACCATCCGGTCGGCCATCACCGGCCCGATCCCCTTGATCATCCCGGAGCCGAGGTAGCGGCGGATGCCCTGGATCGTCGCCGGCAGCACGGTGGTGTACGAGTCGACCTCGAACTGCTTGCCGTACTTCGGGTGCGAGCGCCACCGGCCGGTCAGCCGCAGGCTCTCCCCCACCTGCGCGCCGAGCAGCGCGCCGACCACGGTGAGCAGGTCGCTGCCGCTCTTGGCGGTCGCGACGCGCGCGACGGTGTACCCGGTGTCCTCGTTGGCGTAGGTGATCCGTTCCAAGACCGCGTCAAGCTCCGCCGGGCGCGGCGCGGCGCCGGGGTCGGGAGTGGGGGAGGTCGGCACGATCTCCATGATGGACGATCCGGCCGGCGGGATGGCCGGATCCGGCAGGCGCACTGGATCTCCGCATGATCGGGACGTACGGTCCGGGCGCACCCGTACCGCACTTTCCGCAGGCGTACTGGGAGGTAACGCTGGTGTTCCGCTCCCGAACCCAGGCACTGGCGGCGCTGAGCGCCCCCGCCCTCGCACTCACCATGGCCGCCGTCCCCGCCGCGGCCTCGTCCCCCGCCCCGACCGGCCCGATCGCGGGCTTCACCGACGCGCACGCGAAGTGGCAGCGGCAGTACGAGCGGCTGTTCGGCGCCGTGCCGTCCGCGGCGGTCGCCCGAGACCTGGACGCCGAACTGGCGCGCGAACCGGGGCTGACCACGACGACCGGCGACTGGCACCGCGTCCAGCGCATCGTCCGGCATTTCCGGTCGTACGGGCTCGAACCCGAGATCCGGACGTACTACGCGTACCTGTCCATGCCCCAGCGCGTGAAGATCGACATGACCGCTCCCCGGCACCGGACGCTGCCGGTCAAGGAGAAGAAGCGGCCCTGGCAGCAGCACTACGACCAGGTCATCCCGGGGCACAACGGCTTCTCGCCGTCCGGGGACGTCCGCGGCGAGGTCGTGTACGCCAACTACGGGCGGCCGGAGGACTTCGCGCTGCTCGCGGAGAACGGCGTCTCGGTCAAGGGCAAGATCGTCCTCGTCCGGTACGGGGCGGTGTTCCGCGGGATCAAGCCGCGCGAGGCCGCCAAGCGCGGCGCCAAGGGCGTGCTCATCTACTCCGACCCCGCCGACGACGGCTACGCGAAGGGCGCGGTGTACCCGGACGGGCCGTGGCGCGCCCCGGACGGCATCCAGCGCGGCAGCATCGCGCAGATCCAGCTCGCCGCCGGCGACCCGCAGACGCCCGGCTGGGCCGCGGTGAAGGGCGCGCGCCGCATCCCGCCGTCGCGGGCGCCGATGCTGAAGGGCCTCATCCCGACCGCACCGATCTCCTACGGCGCCGCCGAGCCGCTGCTGCGCGCGCTCAAGGGCGAGCGGGCCCCGAAGGACTGGCAGGGCGGCCTGCCGTTCCCCTACCGGCTCGGGCCGGGCGGCACGAAGGTCCACCTCGATCTGCGGAACAGGTTCCAGGTGCGCCCGCTGTGGGACGTCACCGTGCGCATCCCCGGCAGCGAGCACCCCGAGCAGGAGGTCATCCTCGGCGCGCACCACGACGCGTGGACCTACGGCAGCAGCGACAACCTGTCCGCCACGGAGAACGTGCTCCAGGTGGGGCGCGCTCTGGGCAAGCTCCTCAAGAAGGGCTGGCGGCCCAAGCGCACCGTCGTCCTGGCCACCTGGGACGGTGAGGAGTACGGGCTCTTCGGCTCCACCGAGTACGCCGAGCAGCGCGCGCAGCAGCTCCGCAACGCCGTCGCCTACGTGAACATGGACGGGGCGGCGGGCTCGCACTTCGGCGCGTCGGCGACACCGGCGCTGGACAAGTCGGTCATCGACGCGTCCAAGGCGGTGTCCTGGCCCGGCACGGGCGGGACGCTGTACGAGGCGTGGAAGGCGCAGAACGACGGGAAGACGCCGATCGACCGCATCGGCGGCGGCTCGGACTTCCAGGCGTTCTTCCAGCGCTACGGCGTGCCCGCGATGGACGTCGGCGCCGCCTCGCCCGGCAGCGCCGGGAACTACCACTGCGCGTGCGACGACCACTATTGGATGGCGCACTTCGGCGACCCCACCTGGGAGTACCACGCGGCGATGTCGCGGCTGGCCGGCATCGCGACGCTGCGGCTCGCGAACGCCGACGTCGTTCCGATGGGCTACCGCCCGTACGCAGCGGAGACGGCGCAGTACCTGGAGGCGTTCACCGCCGAGCAGCGCAGGCGGCTCGGGTCCGTCGCCGTGGACGTCTCCCGCGACATCGCGCAGGCCAAGGCGTGGCAACGCGCCGCCGAGGCGCTGCAAGCGCGCGCGGGCGAGGCGCTCCGCGCGGGCGACACCGCCGCGTTCCGCCGCCTCAACGCCAAGATCATGCAGACCGAGCGGGACCTGCTGACGGCGGCGGGGCTCCCGGGGCGCCCCTGGTACCGGCACCAGATCTACGCGCCGGGCATCGACACCGGATACGCCACGCAGCGGCTCCCCGCGCTCAACGACGCCCTGTTCGTCGACCGCGACGTCCGCACCGCCAGGGCGTACGAGGCGCGGCTGTACGCGAGCCTGCGCGCCGCCACCCGCACCCTCACGCCCTGAACCGGCCGGGGGTCGCGCCGGCCGCCACCTCCAGCACGCCCGTCTCGGTGACCAGCGCGGTCACGAGGCGGGCGGGGGTGACGTCGAACGCGGGGTTGAACGCGTCCACGCCCTCGGGTGCGGTGCGGGCCCCGCCCCAGGCCAGCACCTCGTCGGCCGGACGCTCCTCGATCGGGACGCCGGTGCCGTCCGGGAGCGCCAGGTCGACGGTGCTCCACGGGGCGGCGACGACGAGCGGGATCCCGGCCGCCCGGCAGGCGAGCGCCACGCCCACCGAGCCGATCTTGTTGGCGGTGTCACCGTTGGCGGCGATCCGGTCGGCGCCGATGACGGCGACGTCGACCAGGCCGCGCAGGATCGTGCTCGGCGCGGCCCCGTCCACCTGGACGACGCACGGGACGCCGGCCTGGTCGAGCTCCCACGCGGTCAGCCGCGCGCCCTGCAGTAGCGGGCGGGTCTCGTCGGCGTAGACGATCTCGACGCGGCCGCGCTCGTGCAGGTCCCGGACGACGCCGAGCGCCGTCCCCCACCCGGCGGTGGCGAGCGCGCCCGCGTTGCAGTGCGTGAGGACGCGCAGGGGCCGGTCGCCCACCCGGCGCAGGATCCAGTCGGCGCCGAACGCGCCGATCGCGCGGTTGCCGCGCACGTCCTCGTCCAGGAGCGCCTGGGCCTCGGCCGCCACCGCGTCGGCGCCCTCGGCGACGAACGGCAGGACGCGGTCGACCCCCGCCGCGAGGTTGACCGCCGTCGGCCGGGCCTCGCGGACCTCCGCGATCGCGGCGTCGCGGGCCGCGTCGCCCCATCCCTCGCGGGCCGCCTGGCGGACGGCGATCGCGACGCCGAACGCGCCCGCGACGCCCAGCGCGGGCGCGCCGCGCACGACCAGCCGGCGGATCGCGTCCACGAGCGTCCCGACGTCGCGGGCCAGGACGTACTCGACCCGTCCGGGCAGCACGGTCTGATCCAGGAGGCGGAGCCCGTCGCCCGTCCACTCCAGGGTGCGCACGTCGTTCGTCATACCGCCCATAATGCCCATAAAATCCCGCGAACCCCGACGCCACCGGGCTTTCCACCCTCCGCGACTCCGCTTCGTGACCTGCGATAACTTGACACGGGTCGAACCTGTGTTCGAAATTATGCGGGGGACGTGAAAGGAGGGCGACGGTGGCGGAGGCCGCGCTGCGAGACCTGTCGGCGATGCTGGAGTCGTCGCCCCGCGACACGGTGCCCGTGCTCCCGGCGCTGCGGCCCGTGCTGCCCGGCGGCGGCCTGCGGCCCGGCTCGGTCGTGGGTCTCGGCGGCTCGGGATCGGCGTCCCTCGGCCTCGCGCTCGTCGCCGGCGTCTCCCGGCACGGCGGCGCGGACGGCGCCGGCGGCTGGTGCGGCGTCGTCGGCGTCCCCGACTTCGGCGTGCTCGCCGCCGCCGGGATGGGCGCCGCGCCCGAGCGGCTGCTGCTCGCCGACGACCCGGGCGACCGCTGGCCCGACGTGGTCGCCGCGCTGGCCGAGGCCGTCGACCTGGTGCTGCTGCGCCCGCCCGAGCGGCCGGGCGCCGCCGCCGTCCGGCGGCTGTCGGCGCTGGCCCGCAGGCACGGCTGCGTGCTGGCGCTGACCGGCCCGTTCGCCGGCGACTGGGCGGGCGTCCGGCTCCGCCTCCGGCTGGACGAGGCGGTCTGGGAGGGCCTCGGCGACGGCCACGGCCGGCTGACCGGCCGCCGCGTCCGGGTGACCGCCGAAGGCCGCGACGCCCCCGGCGCCGGCCGCGGCGCCCGGCTCTGGCTCCCCGCCCCCGACGGCACGGTCGCGCCGGACGAGACCGCCCGGCCGCCGCTCGAACTCGTCGGCGGCGCCGTTTCGGCGGGCGCGCCGGTCCACCCGCCCCGGCCGCAGGCGCCGCGGTCGCCGAGGACGGCGGCCCGCCACGCCGCGCCGGTGCGCACCGGCGCGGCCGCGCACGGGCCCGGAGAGGGGGCCGCGTGACGCGGGTCCTGGTGGTGTGGTGCCCCGACTGGCCGCTCACCGCGGTCGGGATCGAGGCGGCCACGGCCGGGGCGGTCGTGGTGCGGGGGCGCGTGGCCGCGTGCTCGGCGGCGGCGCGCGCCGAAGGGGTGCGGCGCGGGCAGCGGCTCCGCGACGCGCAGCGCCGCTGCCCCGGACTCGTCGTCCGCGAGCGCGACACCGACGCCGAGGGCCGGCGGTTCGAGGAGGTCGTGGCGGCGGTCGCGGAGCTGACGCCGCGCGTGGAGGTGGTGCGGCCGGGGCTGTGCGCGATCGCGGCGCGCGGCCCGGCGCGCTTCTACGGCGGCGAGGAGGCCCTGCGCGTCCTCGTGCAGGACGCGGTCGTCGAGGCCGGGCACGACTGCGGGTCCGGCGTCGCGGACGGGCTGTTCGCCGCGGAGCTGGCGGCGCGCGCCGGGGAGGGCGGCGTCGTGGTGCCGGCCGGCGGCGCGGCGGCGTTCCTGGCCCCCTACCCGCTGCCGGTGCTGGACCGGCCCGAGCTGGCCGACCTGCTGCGCCGGCTCGGGATCCGGACGCTCGGCGACTTCGCGGCGCTGCCGTCCGGGCACGTCGCGGGCCGGTTCGGAGCGGACGGCGCGCTCGCGCACCGGCTGGCGCGCGGCGCGGAGCCGCGCCCGCTCGCGCCCGCCCACACCGCGGCCGACCTGTCGGTGCGGGCCGGCTTCGACCCGCCCGCCGAGCGCGCCGAGCAGGTGGTGTTCGCGGCCAAGCGCCTCGCGGGCGACCTGCACGGCGGGCTCGCGGCGGGCGGGCTGGCGTGCGTCCGGCTGGAGGTCGCGGTCGGGTTCGCGGACGGCGACGTGCAGCGGCGGCTGTGGCGGCACGAGGGCCTGTCGGCGCTGGCCGTCGCCGAGCGGGTGCGGTGGCAGCTGTCGGCCTGGCAGGGCGCCTCGTCCGACGCCGTGTGGGGCGGGGTGACGTGGGTCGAGCTGGCGCCCGACCAGATCGTCCCGGACGAGGGCCGCCAGGAGTCGCTGTGGGGCCGGACGTCCGTCACCGAGCGGATCACGCGGGCCGCCGACCGCGTCCAGGCGCTGCTCGGCCATCAGGGGATCACCCGGCCGGTGCTCGCGGGCGGCCGGGGGCCGGGCGAGCGGGTCGTGCGGGTACCGGTCGGCGACCTGCCCCCGGCGGGCGCGCCCGGCGGCCCGTGGCCGGGGCGCGTGAGCGGCCCCGCCCCGGCGGTCGTCCCCGCGGCGCCGCCCTCGGCGGAGCTGGTCGACGCGTCCGGCGGCGCGGTGGTGGTGTCGGCCCGCTGCGAGGTCTCCGCACCGCCGGCGGCGCTCGTGTTCCGGGGGACCCGCTCCGCCGTCACCGGCTGGACGGGCCCGTGGCCGGCCGACGAGCACTGGTGGGACCCCGCCGCCGCCCGCCGCCGCGCCAGGTTCCAGGTCACCACCGACGACGGCACCGGGTATCTGCTCGCCGTCGAAGGCGGCCGCTGGCACATCGAGGCCGTCTATGACTGACTGGCACAACCCTCCGATCTCCTGGCGGGAGTTCGAGGAGCGGCTGTCATGGCGGCCCGGCGGGCTCTTGCCGGGGGGCGTGGGGGGTCGCCCTCCACACGAGACTCGGAAGGAGAGTCCGGCTGAGGAGCCGGCGCCCGTTCCCGAGATCCCGCCGCGCGCTGAGGCGGAGGTGCCGTGGGCGGAGCTGCACGTCCACTCGTCGTTCAGCTTCCTGGACGGCGCCAGCGACCCCGCCTCGCTCGTCGCGGAGGCGGCGCGGCTCGGTGTGGAGGCGATGGCCGTCACCGACCACGACGGCATGTACGGGGCGGTGCAGTTCGCGCAGGCCGCGCACGACGCGGGGATCGGCACGGTGTTCGGCGCGGAGCTGAGCCTCGGCCTGCCGGGGCCGCAGACCGGGGAGCCCGACCCGGCCGGCCGGCACCTGCTGGTCCTCGCGCGCGGCGCCGCCGGCTACGCGCGGCTCTGCTCGGCGATCACCTCGGCGCAGCTCGCGGGCGGCCGCAAGGGCCGTCCCGTCTACGACCTCGGCGCCCTCGCCGGCGCGCACGGCGGCCACTGGGCGGTGCTGACCGGATGCCGGAAGGGCCCGGTCCCGGCGGCGCTGGAGGCGGGCGGCCCGGACGCGGCGGAGCGGGAGCTGCGGCACCTGACCGGCATGTTCGGCCGCGAGAACGTGTTCGTCGAGCTGATCGACCACGACCAGCCCGACGACGACCTCCGCAACGACGCGCTGTTCGCGCTGGCGCACCGCGTGGGCGTGGACGTCGTGGCGTCCAACAACGTGCACTTCGCCGCGCCGGGGGCCGATGCGCGGCTGGCGCAGGCCCTGGCCGCCGTCCGGGCCCGCCGCAGCCTGGACGAGATGGCCGGCTGGCTGCCCGCGGCGGGCACCGCGCACCTGCGGTCCGGCGCGGAGATGGCGCGGCGGCTCGCGCGGTTCCCCGGCGCTCTGGAGCGGACGGCCGCGCTGGCCCGCGAGTGCCGGTTCGACTTCGAGGTGATGGCGCCCCGGCTGCCCGACTGGCCCGTCCCGGACGGGCACACCGAGGCGAGCTGGCTGCGGCACCTGGTGGCGGAGGGCGCGCTCCAGCGGTACGGGCCGCCCGAGCGGGAGCGGCAGCCGGGCGCGTACGCGCAGATCGCCAGGGAGCTGGACGTCATCGAGCAGCTCGGCTTCCCCGGCTACTTCCTGATCGTGCACGACATCGTGGAGTTCTGCCGGAGCAGGGGCATCCTGTGCCAGGGGCGCGGGTCGGCGGCGAACTCGGCGGTCTGCTACGCGCTCGGCATCACGGGCGTCGACGCCGTCCGGCACGGCCTGCTGTTCGAGCGGTTCCTGTCCCCCGGGCGCGACGGCCCGCCCGACATCGACCTCGACATCGAGCACCGCCGCCGCGAGGAGGCCATCCAGTACGTCTACGGCAAGTACGGGCGCGCGTGCACGGCGCAGGTCGCCAACGTCATCAGCTACCGGCCGCGCATGGCCGTGCGGGACGCGGCCCGCGCGCTCGGCCACTCCCCCGGCCAGCAGGACGCCTGGTCCAAGGGCATCGACCCGCGCGACCCGGTCGGCTCCGAGAACGACGTCCCGGCGCCGGTCATGGAGCTGGCGGGCCGCATGCTGGCGCTGCCGCGCCACCTCGGGATCCACTCCGGCGGCATGGTCATCGCGGACCGGCCGGTCGGGGAGATCTGCCCCATCGAGTGGGCGGCGATGGAGGGCCGCAGCGTCCTGCAGTGGGACAAGGACGACTGCGCGGCGGCCGGGCTCGTGAAGTTCGACCTGCTCGGCCTCGGGATGCTCGCCGCGCTGCACGACTCCTTCGACCTGGTGGAGGAGCACCACGGGCGGCGCTACGACCTGCAGTCCGTCCCCCCGGAGGACCCCCTGGTCTACGCCATGCTGTGCGACGCCGACACGGTCGGGGTGTTCCAGGTGGAGTCGCGGGCGCAGATGGCGACGCTGCCGCGGCTGCGGCCCCGCAAGTTCTACGACCTGGTCGTGGAGGTGGCGCTGATCCGGCCGGGGCCGATCCAGGGCGGGTCCGTCCACCCGTACCTGCGGCGCAGGAAGGGCCTGGAGCCGGCCGAGTGCCCGCACCCGCTGATGGAGCCGGCGCTGGGCCGGACGCTCGGCGTGCCGCTGTTCCAGGAGCAGATGATGCAGCTCGCCGTCGACTGCGCCGGGTTCACCCCGGCCGAGTCCGACCAGCTCCGGCAGGCGATGGGCGCCAAGCGCGCCCCCGAGCGGGTGGAGCGGCTGCGGCGCCGGCTGCTGGACGGGATGGCCGAGCGCGGCATCCCGGCCGCGATCGCCGAGAGCGTCTACGAGAAGATCCTCGGCTTCACCGGGTTCGGGTTCCCCGAGTCGCACGCGCAGAGCTTCGCGCACCTGGTGTACGCGAGCGCCTGGCTGAAGCGGCACCACCCGGCCGCGTTCACCGCCGCGCTGGTGCGCAACCAGCCGATGGGGTTCTACAGCCCGCAGAGCCTCATCGCCGACGCCCGGCACCACGGGGTCGTGGTCCGGGGCGTGGACGTCAACGCCAGCGCCGTCCATCCGACGCTGGAGGAGCCCGTCGAGGTCGACTCCGGCCATCCGCACGCGCCGGGCGAGCCGCAGCCGGCGATCCGGCTCGGCCTGTCCGGCGTCCGGAACCTGGGCGGGGACGCGGCGGAGGCGATCGCGGCGGGGCGCCCCTACACGAGCATGGAGGACCTCGCCCGGCGGGTGCCGCTGTCGGGCGGGGCGCTGGAGGCGCTGGCCACGGCGGGCGCGTTCGACGGGCTCGGCCTGTCGCGGCGGGAGGCGCTGTGGGCCGCCGGGGCGCTGGCCGGTTCCGGCCCCGGGCAGCTGGAGGGCGTGACGCCGGGCGCGGCGGCGCCCGCGCTGCCCGCGATGACGCCGGTCGAGGAGACGCTCGCCGACCTGTGGGCGACCGGGGTGTCGCGCGTCCACCCGGTCGCGCACGTCCGGGAGGCCCTGGACGAGCTGGGCGCCCGCACGGCGGCGCGGCTGGCCGGGACGCCCGGCGAGACCAACGTCGTCGTGGCCGGGCTCGTCACGCACCGGCAGCGCCCGCCGACCGCCGGCGGCATCGTGTTCATGACGCTGGAGGACGAGACCGGCATCATCAACGTCGTGTGCCCGCCGCCGGTGTTCGAGCGGTACCGGGGCCTCGCGGTCGATGCGCAGGCGCTGCTGGTCGGCGGGCGGCTGGAGCGCGCCGACGGGGTCGTGAACATCCGCGCGACCCGGCTGCGCCGGCTGCCCGTGCCCGGCCGGGTCAAGGCGCGCAACTTCCACTGAGCGGCGGCCGGCCGGCGGACGCTAGAACCTCGGGCCGCCCTCTGTCATCGTAAGGAGGCGTCGGGGCCGCGTGCCGCCGTGGGGCGGCCGCCAAGACGCGGCTCGCGGGGAAAAGGTGATCTCCATGGACGGGCCGAAGGCGCCCTCCCTGCGCGAGCTGCGGCCGGACGACCCCACCCGGATCGGCCGGTACCGGATCGAGGCCAAGATCGGCGAGGGCGGGATGGGCGCCGTCTACCTCGGCCGCGACGAGGCCGGCCGCGCCGTCGCGGTGAAGGTCGTGCGCGCGGAGCTGGCCGGCGACCGGACGTTCCTCGACCGGTTCCACGACGAGGCCGCGAACGCGCAGCGGGTCGCGTCGTTCTGCACCGCGCAGGTCCTGGAGCACGGCGCGGACCTCGGCCTCGCCTACCTGGTCACCGAGTACATCGACGGACCGTCGCTGCTGGAGCACGTCACCGGGAAGGGCGCGCTGTCGCCGGGGATGCTGCACGGCGTCGCGGTCGGCGTCGCCGCCGCGCTCGTCGCCATCCACAGCGCGGGGCTGGTGCACCGCGACCTGAAGCCGAGCAACGTGCTGCTGTCCATCTCCGGTCCGCGCGTGATCGACTTCGGCATCGCCCGCGCGCTGGACATGGCCTCCGCCCACACCCGGACCGGGCAGGTCGTCGGCACGCCCGGCTGGATCGCGCCCGAGCAGATCACGACGCAGCAGGTCACCCCGGCGGTGGACGTGTTCGCGTGGGGCTGCCTCGTCGCCTACGCGGCGAGCGGCCGCAACCCGTTCGGGCAGGGTTCGTTCCAGCTCCTCGCGGCCCGCGCCGTGCACGCCGACCCCGAGGTCGGCGACCTGCCGCCCGCGCTCGCCGGGCTCGTCCGGGCGGCGCTGCTGAAGGACCCGGGCGCCCGGCCGACGGCCCGCGACCTGCTGCTCGCGCTGGTCGGCGGCGCCGGCGAGGCCGCCGTGACGACCGAGCTGGGCGAGTCGTGGACGCCGCCCGCACCGCAGCTGCCCGTCCCGCAACAGCCCGCCCCGGAGCCGCCCGTCCCACAGCCGCCCGTCCCACAGCCGCCCGTACCGCAGCCGCCGGTTCCCGAGCCGCGCACCGCACGCGAGTACGAGGTGCCGCCGCCCGTCCTGCCCACGACCGCGGCACCGGCCGGCGGCTCCGGTCGCGGGCGGAGCGGGCGCTCCAGGCGTCCGGTGCTCATCGCCTCCACCACGGCGGCGGTGCTGCTCGCCGCGG
Source organism: Actinomadura sp. NAK00032 (assembly GCF_013364275.1). Classification (NCBI taxonomy): domain Bacteria; kingdom Bacillati; phylum Actinomycetota; class Actinomycetes; order Streptosporangiales; family Thermomonosporaceae; genus Actinomadura; species Actinomadura sp. NAK00032. Next base: position 5,823,159 of record NZ_CP054932.1, read on the forward strand.
CCGTGGCGGGCGGCGTCCACTACCTGACCCGGCCGTCCGGCGGCACCGGCGCCGCGGCGGACGGCGCGTTCCCGAAGGGGCCGATGCTGGTGCGCGTCGACACCGCGCCCGGCTGGCCGAAGACGTGCCACGGCGACATCGGCCTCTTCTCGCCCGGCGACGGGTCCGTGCGGACGCTCGTCAAGGGACCGGCCTGCGACATGCTGCCCGAGCGGTCACCGGACGGGAAGCGCGTGGCGTTCACCCGGATGGACGCGCGCAGTGGCGAGGCGTGGGTGATGAACGCCGACGGCACCGGCGCCCGCAAGGTGGCCGGCATCGTGCGCGGCACCCGGGTGACGTGGTCGCCCGACGGCACCCGCCTCGCCTACCTGGGCGAGCGGAACGGCGTCCGGCAGATCTTCGCGATCGCGTTGGAGGGCGGCGCGATCACCCGGCTGACCAGCGACGACTCGGCGAAGGACGACCCGATGTGGTCGTCCACGAACCGGATCGTGTTCTGGAGCAGGCGCGACGGCGGCGCCGAGCAGGTCTACTCCATGGACGCGGACCGGCCGGGCGGCGCCTGGACGCGGCTGACCGCCGACGGGGTGCGCGCGGTGGACCCCGAATGGTCCCCCGACGGCTCCAAGATCGCCTACGTGCGGGGCAAGGGCACCGAGAGCGACATCTGGGTGATGAACGCCGACGGGTCCGGCGCGCACGCGCTGACGTCCGGGACCGTCCGCGACATGGACCCGGCGTGGTCGGGCGACGGCCGCTGGCTCTGCTACGTGCGCGGCGCCGTCACCGACCCGGTGATCCACGCGGTCCGCGCGGACGGCACCGGCGACCGCGTCCTCACCCCCGCGGGCCGCGTCCTCGGCCACCCGGACTGGTAGCCGGCCGGCTCAGCCGGTGATCTTGTCGAGCCGGCGCAGGATGACGCCCTCGCGCAGCGCCCACGGGCAGATCTCCAGCTCGGCCAGCCCGAACAGGTCCATCGCGGCGTCCGCGACGATCGCGCCCGCGAGCAGCTGTTCGGCGCGGCTCTCCGACACGCCGGGCAGCTCGGCGCGCTCGGCGGACGGCATCGGCGCGAGCTTCTCCGCCCAGTCGGTCACGTCGGCGTCCGCCAGGGTGCGGCGCTGGAAGGGCCCCTCGGCGGACGGCGCGGCCCCGGCGATCCGGGCGAGCTGCTTGAACGTCTTGGACGTGGCCACCGCGTGGTCGGCGGGCCCGTACCGGGCGACGTCGCCGACCCGCCGGGCGATCTCCGCCCGCACGTGCCGGCGCAGCTCGCGGATCTCCTCGGCGGGCGGCGGGTCGGCGGTGAACCGGTCGCGGGTGAGCCGGCCCGCGCCGAGCGGCAGCGAGATCGCCACGTCCGGCTCCTCGTCGATGCCGGACGCGATCTCCAGCGAGCCGCCGCCGATGTCGACCACCAGCAGCCGCCCCGACGACCAGCCGAACCAGCGCCGGACGGCGAGGAACGTCAGCCGCGCCTCCTCCTCGCCGGACAGCGCGCGGATGTCGATGTCCCGGCCGTCCCGGATGCGGGCCAGCACGTCCTCGCCGTTGGCTGCGTCGCGGACGGCGGAGGTGGCGAACGCGACCAGGTCCTCGACGCCCTTGTCCTCGGCGACCCGCAGCGCCTCGTCGACGAAGTCGCGCAGCAGCGCCTCGCCCTCCTCCGACAGGCGGTCGTCGCCGTCCAGATGGGCGGCGAGCCGCAGCTCGGCCTTGTGGGAGTACGCGGGCAGGGGCCGCGCCCCCCGGTGGGCGTCGACCACCAGCAGGTGCACGGTGTTCGATCCCACGTCCAGCACGCCGAGTCGCATGGTTGCGACGCTACCCGACGGGCCGGGGCCGGTCCGGGGCCGGGAGCGGCTACGGTGGCGGGCATGGAAGCGGGATCTCGGCGCAGATGGCGGGTACCTCCTGGTCACGTGGCGGTGAAGTGCGCCGCCGCCGCGGCCGTCACGGCGCTCATCGTCCTCTACAGCCACGACCCCCAGTTCCTGTTCCTCGCGGCCGCCGCGGCGATCGGGCTGAACGGGCTCGCGCTGCGCGACCTGGTCGCGCCGGTCCGGCTCGCCGCCGACGGGGACGGCCTCACGGTCGTGGCCGGCTACGCGGGGCACCGCCGCATCCCGTGGGAGGACGTCACCGCGATCCGGGTCGACGAGCGGCGCCGGCTGCTGCTGCACACCCGGATGCTGGAGATCGAGACCGCCGACGACCTGCATCTGCTCAGCGCGTTCGACCTCGGCTCCGACGTCCACGACGTCGCCGACGAGCTGTACCGGCTGCGGGCCCGCACGAGCCGCTAGGGCGCGGGCAGCTCCGCCGGGGTCGGGAAGGAGCTCTGCGCGCCGCGCCGCCGGACGGCGGCGGCGCCCGCGCGGGCCGCGTACCGGGCGGCGTCGCGCAGCGCGTCGCCGCGGGCGAGGCGCAGGCAGAGCGCGGCGGTGAAGGCGTCGCCGGCGCCGGTCGTGTCGACGGCGTCGGTCTCCGGCGCGGGGACCGCGGTGGCGCCGTCGCCGTCGGCGACCACGGCGCCGTCCGCGCCGAGCGTGACGACGGCCGAGCGGGGCCCGGAGCGGGCGAGCGCGGCGGCCGTGTCCCGGGGGTCGCCGTGCGCGCCGTCGAGGAGGAACGCGGCCTCGTGCTCGTTGACGACGAGCGGGTCGCAGCGGGCGAGCAGGTCGGCCGGGACGGGCGCGGGCGGCGACAGGTTGAGCACGACGCGCCCGCCGGCGACGCGGGCGGCGGCCTCCACGGCGGGCAGCGGCACCTCCAGCTGGAACGACACGACCGGCGCGGCGGCGATCAGGTCGCGGGCGGCGGCGACGTCGGCTGGCCCGAGCCGGGCGTTGGCGCCCGGCGAGACGATGATGCTGTTGTCGCCGTCCGGCCCGACGGTGATCAGCGCGACGCCGGTCGGCACGCCGGGCGTGGCCGCCAGGTGGTCCAGGCCGACCCCGGCCGAGGCGAGCGCGCCGCGCAGCAGCTCGCCGTGCCCGTCGTCGCCGACCCGCCCGACGAGCGCGGCCCGGCCGCCGAGCCGCGCCGCCGCGACCGCCTGGTTGGCGCCCTTGCCGCCCGGGTGGACGGCGAGGTCGCCGCCGAGGACGGTCTCTCCGGGCGCGGGCCGCCGGTCGACGCCGACCACGAAGTCCGCGTTGACCGATCCGACGACGACGACGTCCCAGCGCTCATCCACGGAACAATCCCCTACACGCGCGGCGCCGGGCCGCGCAACCCCCGGCCACCCCGCTCAGTCGCCGCGCGGGCGCAGCTCGGCCAGGTCGACGACCTCGGCGAGCGCGTCGACCGACGGGTAGTAGCCGCGGCCGACCAGCTCGCCGCCGCGCGTCACCAGGAACGCGCTCTCCCCGCGTACGCCCGCGTACTCCGCCAGCACCCGGTGCGCGCCCGTCAGCGGCACCGCCGTGACGCTCAGCCCGCCGGGACCCGTCCAGCTCCCCCGCTCGTCCCCCATGCACGGAACGTTACGCTCCGTGACGTTCCGTGGCGGTCGGCGGGGTCGCGGTGCGGAGGGCGCGGGGGTCGAGCTGCGCCAGGACGCTGGCCGCGGCGAGGACGGCGGCGGCGCCGAGCGCGGCGCGCATCCCGGGGACGCCGTAGCCGGTGAGCGACCAGGTCGCGGTGGCCAGCGCCGGGCCCAGCGCGACGCCGATCTGCCGGGCCAGGCTGGTGGTGGCGCCGGTGGTGGCGAGCAGGTCGCGCGGCGCCCGCGCCATCGCGAGGGCCTGGTTGGGGCCGGCGAACAGCCCGGCCCCGGCGCCCGCCACGGCCAGCCGCCAGGCCAGGTCGGCGGGCCCCCAGCCGGCGCCGATCGGGAGCAGCAGGACGAGCCCGGCGGTGACGGCGGCGGCGCCCGCGAGCGCGACGGCGCGGGCGCCGGCCCGGTCGGCGAGCGCGCCGGCCGCCGGGCCGGTGGCCAGCACCGCCGCCGGGAAGGCGAGCATCGTCAGGCCGATCTCGGCGGGCGAGGCCGTCCCGGACCGCTGCAGGTGGAACGGGATGAGGAACTGCACGCTCATGACGGCGGCCATCTCCGCCGCCAGCGCCAGGTGCGGGCCCGCCATCCCGGGCGATCCGACCAGCGCGCGTACCGGGCGGCTGTCGGGGAGCCGCCGCCAGGCCAGCGCGAACGGCACGGCGGCGGGGGCCAGCGCCAGCCAGGCCGGGCCGTGCCCGGCGCTCAGCGACAGCGCGAGCAGCAGGGTGGCCGCCGCACCGCCGAGCAGGGCCGTCTCGGCGAGCCGGGCCCTGCCGGGCGGGCGCGGCCGCGCGCCCGCGGCCAGCGCGGGACGGCCCGCGGCGATGACCAGCAGGCTCACCGGCACGTTCAGGAAGAAGATCCAGGACCAGCCGAGCCGCTCGATGACCAGGCCGCCCACGGCGGGCCCGGTGACGCCGCCGAGCGGGCCGAGCGTCATCACGACCGCCATCGCCCGGCCGCGCATCTCCGGCCGGACCGCGACCGTCGTGAGCACCGGGACGAGCGCGAGCAGCAGGGCCGCGAACGCGCCCTGGAGCACCCGGGCGCCGATCAGCCAGCCGATGCCGGGCGCGAGGCCGACGGCCGCGCTCGCGGCGCCGAACCCGGCGACCGAGAACGTGAGCGCGGCGCGGTGCCCGACCTGGTCGAGCCAGCGCCCGCCGGGCAGCGTCAGGGCGATCAGCGGCAGCACGTAGCCCAGCACGACCCATTCGGCCACGCTCGGCCCGGTGCCGAACTCGTGCTCGATGGTCGGAAGCACGACGTTGACCACGGTCACGTCGAGCTGGGCCATGAAGACCGCGATCCCGGCCGCCGCCACCAGCCGCCAGCGGTTCATGACGCACCCCCCCAAGAACTTGACATCGTGTCCACTTGCTAACATAGACACGGTGACAAGTTCGCGGCAAGTGCCGGCGCCGCGGCATCGGGATGAGCGGAGACCATGGCGAAGACGATCGAGGGGCCGCGGAACGCGCGCAGCCGGCGGACCCGCGAGGCCGCGCTGGCGGCGACCCGGGAGATCCTGGAGCGGGACGGCTTCGAGGCGCTCACGATGGCGGCGGTCGCCGAGCGCGCCGGGGTGTCGCGGCAGGGCCTCTACCTGCACTTCTCCTCACGCGGCGACCTCGTGACCGCGCTGTTCGGCTACATGGCCGAGCAGGAGGGCCTGCACGCCTCGCTCGCGCCGGTGCGGGAGGCGCCCGACGCGGTCTGCGCGCTGCGCGCCTGGGCCCGCCACCTGGCCTCCTACCACCCGCGCCTGATCGCCGTGGACCGCGCGATCGACCGCGTCCGGCACACCGACCCCGACGCCGCGCGGCACCGGGCGACCGTCGACGAGAAGCAGCTCGGCACCTGCCGCCGCCTCGCCGAGCGTCTCGCCGCCGAGGGCCGCCTCGCCCCGCACTGGACGCCCGGGACGGCCGCCGACATGCTCTGGGGCCTCATCGCCACGGACGTCTTCGAGCGGCTGCTCACCGGGCGCGAATGGACGCGCGAGGCCCTCGCGGACCACCTCGCCGCGATGTACGAGGCGACGTTCGTGAGCGGGCCCGGCGGCCCCGCCGCCGGCGGCTAGGCCGACTCGAAGGTCGCCGGGTCGGGGCCGACGCGGATGCCCTTGTCCAGCTCCCCGATCGCGCGCAGGTCGTCCGGGGTCAGCTCGAACCCGAACACGTCGATGTTCTCGGCGATCCGGGACGGCGTGACCGACTTCGGGATGACGATATTGCCGATGTCCAGGTGCCAGCGCAGGACGACCTGCGCCGGGGTGCGCCCGTGGGCCTCGGCGATGCGGGCGAGCGCCGGGTCGTCCAGCAGGCCGTGGCCCTGCCCGAGCGGCGCCCACGCCTCGGTGCGGATGCCGTGGTCGCGGTGGAACGCGCGCAGCCCGTCCTGCTGGAAGTACGGGTGCAGCTCGATCTGGTTGACCGCCGGGACGACGTCGGCCTCGCCGATGATCCGCCGCAGCGTCTCCACGGTGAAGTTGGACACCCCGATCGAGCGGACCCGCCCGTCCGCCTTGAGCTTCTCCAGCGCCCGCCAGGTCTCCAGGTAGAGGCCGCGGCCGGGCATGGGCCAGTGGATCAGGTAGAGGTCCAGCCGGTCCAGGCCGAGCCGGGACAGGCTCGCCTCGCAGGCGCGCAGGGCGTTGTCGTGGCCCTGCTCGCTGTTCCACAGCTTGGTCGTGACGAACAGCTCGTCGCGGGGCAGGCCCGAGGCGCGCAGCGCGCGCCCGACGCCCTCCTCGTTCTGGTAGGCGCTCGCCGTGTCGATGCTGCGGTAGCCGTTCTCCAGCGCGGTCGCGACCGCGCGCTCGGCTTCGTCGTCGCCGACCTGGAACACCCCGAAGCCGAGCCGCGGCATCGCGGCCCCGTCGATGAGGTCGACCTTCGGTACCGTCACGGTGACCGTCCCCCTCCCTGTTGGTGCGCTGCCGAGCCGATCCTGCCCGCGAGACCGGCCCCCGAACATCACCCCCCGCCCTGCTCCCGCCAGGCGCTCTGGTCGCGGGCGATCCGCTGGAAGGCGTCCTTGAAGGCGGTGAACGCCGCGTCGCCGAGGGTGCGCCGGTGCCGGTCCTCGATGTCGGCGAGGATGGCGCGGGCCTTGGCGATCTCGTCGAGGCCGTGCTCGGTGGGGACGATCCGCTTCGCGCGCCGGTCGGCCGGGTCGGGTTCGCGGCGGACGTAGCCGAGCGCGGCCAGCTCGTCCACGATCGTGCCGACGATCTGCTTGTGCTGGCCCGACCGGGCCGACAGCTCGGTGGCGCGCATGCCCTCGGCGTCGAGGAAGGCGAGCACGGTGCCGTGCCGGGGCCGGACGTCCGGGTGCCCCTGCTCGGCGAGCCGCTGGAACAGCTCGTCCTGGAGGACGCGCATCAGCCGTCCCGCGAGCATGCCCAGGTCGGGCACCCGGCGCCCGGTGTTCTCCTCAATTTTAGTCACTATGTCTGACTATCAATTTTCATGACCGCGAGCAAGTCGGTGGCCCCGGCCCGGTCAGCGGGCGCGGACCACCGCCTCCCCGTAGGGGACGAGGCGGACCGGGCCGATCAGCCCGTACCGCTGGCGGGACGCGCCGCCGTACACGCCGGGGTCGGCGACGCGGAGCCGGTTGTTCAGCGTCGTGGCGACCTCCACCTCGATCGTGTTGGCGCCGCGCCGCAGGTGGGGGCCGACGTCCACGGCCGGGACGAGCACGGAGACCGGCGGGAGGCGGCGGCCGTTGACCGTCACCCGGCAGGTGTCGAAGACCTCGCCGAGGTCCAGCACCGCGCCGCTCCCGCCGCTCCAGGTCACCGTGGCGGTGTAGGTGCCGATGCCGGAGACGTCCGCGAGTTCGGGGATGTCCGGCCACGGCTTCAGCGCGTCCAGCGCCAGGTCGTGGTGCTTCACCCCGTCCGGGGTCGTGTCCTCGACCCGCAGCCGCCAGGAGGTGAGGGCCACCGGCGCGGGGACGGCGCCGATCGCCGTCCTGACCGTGCGGCCCCCGGGCAGGGTCGTGGCGTAGGTGCCGGCGGCGGTCGCGCGGGCGACCAGGCGCTGCCCGTCGACCCGCAGCTCCGCCTCGGACGCCGTGGCGGACGGGGCGTGCCCGCCGCGCGCCAGCATGATCACGGTGGCCTCGGACGGCTGGAGCGCCACCCGGAGCGTGACGGCGTCGCCGTCCTCGCGGTACACGGCGATCCGCTCGGTCTCGCCCGTCCACAGGTCGAGCCGGTACGGGACGGCCTTGGGGTCGGAGCGGGTCAGGGTGATCTCGTGGTCGATCGCGGCCACCGGCGGCTTCACCGTCTCGGCGTGCTTGCCGTTGCACAGGTAGAAGTAGTCGGTGTGGCCGTCCCAGCGGTGGGCGGTGAGGAGCGTGGACGCCTGCGCGTAACTGACGGTGGGACGCAGTCCGAGGTCGTCCAGAGCGGCGGGGACGTCCGCCTCCTCGGTGACGTTGCGGACGCGCGGCTGGGCGAGCAGCTCCTTGACGACGGCGCGCAGCCGCTCGTTCTCCCCGTCCCGCGCCAGGCCGGGGACGGTCGGCGCCGACCAGTCGCCGAGGAACACCAGTGGAAGGCCGGCCTTCGTCAGCTTCAGCATGGTGCGGGCGGTGCCGAGCGGCAGCGTGCACTCCTTGCCGGAGAACCGGTCGCCCTCGACGAACAGCACCTTGTAGGCGGGGCCGTCGGGGGCGAGCCGCCCGCCGGACACGGTCGCGGACGGGAGGTCGAGCAGCGGCGCGCTGACGAGCTGGTGCGTCCAGCCCAGCGGGACGCCGTCCTTGGTGAACCATCCGGCCCCGATGCCGGTCTTGGTGTAGCCCTTCTGCCGGAACACCGCGACGTCGATGCGGCTCTTGCCTGCCTGCATCGTCTGGTGGATGCGCGACATGTACCCGGAGATGTCGGGGACGTGCCGCCAGGTCGGCTGGCGCGGCCCCCACGACTCGGAGAATCCGACGCCTCCGTTGTAGGGGGTGAACCCGGCGAACCCCGGCCAGGCCGCACCCGGCGCGGTCGCGTAGGAGAAGCCGTGCAGGACGGTCTGGTTCAGCCCGGCCGCGTAGGCGCCGCCCATGGTGCGCAGGAGCTTGTCCCAGGTGGTGTTGTAGGCGCCGCCCTGGTAGGCCCCTGCCTCGCAGGAGAGGATCGTCCGTCCGCCCATGTCCCGGCCCCCGGCGAGAGCCCGGTAGTCGTCGAGGTTCTTGAACCCGAGCGACTCGCCTTCGGGGACGTCCAGGATCGCGGCGGTGTGGATCGCGTCCGTCTCCAGCCCGTACGGCTGTGCCCGGTACTGCAGGCCGATCGAGTGCGCCCACTTGGCGAGCGCCTCGAAGTGGTACTCGTTGAACAGGTCGGAGACCGTCAGCCAGAAGTCGTGCCGCACGTGGGACGTGGTCGCCGCGTCGTAGGCGAACATGGTGTTCTCCTTGAGGCGGACGATGACCGGCAGGTACGGCATCAGGTCGTAGCCGCGCCGCCGCCGGAACTCGGCGGGCAGGTCCGGCGTCCAGTTGAGCGCGTGCGTCTCCAGCTCGATCGAGTCCTCGAACAGCGTGCCGCCCGCCCGCTTGATCAGCTTGCGGATGTCGCGGGTGAGCAGCCGCGCCTCCCAGAACGCGGTGACGGCGCGGGTGCCGGCCCGGCTGAAGTGGTCGACGACGCAGGCGTCCGGCGCCGAGTGCGGGCCGGACTCGGGGCGCTGCCCGCTGCCGCGCCGCCAGTAGGCGAACAGGAGCCAGTCGCCGCCGGCCGGGGCCGTCCAGGTGATCCGCTCCCCCGCGGCCCGCGCGGTCAGGTCGGTGAAGGACGCCGGGTCGAGGCCGGTCTCCTTGCGGGTGGCGTTCGCCGGGTCGGTCCTGACGGCGTGGACGGCGACGAGGTGCCGCTTCGTCACGCCGTCCTCCGGCGCGGCGACCGGTTCGGGGAGCGGGCCGTCGTGGGTGCCGCCGCCCGCGACGGCGACCGTCCCGTAGGCGAGCTCCTGCACGGCGGCCTCGTCGTCCGGCGTGATCGTCGGGACGGCGGCGGGCCAGGCGGGGCCGATCGTGAGGTCCACGGTGATGCCGCGCCGGGCCGCCTGGTCGAGGGCGGCCTCGACGCCGGCGTTCCAGGCCGGGGTGCCCCAGCCGTGGCCCGCCGGGTCCAGCACGGACTTGTCGCGGATGCTGTGGTGCACGGCGACGATCTCCGCGCCGCCGAACCCGGCGGCGGCGATCTGGTCGATCTCGCGCCGGATCTCGGCGGGGTCGACCAGCCCGTCCGGCCACCACCAGCGGAACCGCGGCCGTACCGCCGCGCCGGGCCGGGCGAACCCGGCGGCCCCCGGCCCGGCCGCCGGGCGCGGCGCGGCCTGGGCCGCCGGCGCGCCCCCGAGGACGGGGGCCGCGCCCGCCGCGACGGCGGCGGCGGTGCCGAGCTGCAGCGCGCGCCTGCGCGAGATCCCCTGTCCGTTGCGGTCGTTCACTTACTTCCTCCTGATGAGCGTCGTGCGGCCGGAGCCGACCGGGCCGATGGTGAGGAGCCGGCCGGTGGCGTCGCGGCCCGTGGTGCGGGGGGCGCGGGCGTGGGGCCCGGTGACGTGGAAGGCGCGCGGGTCGTCGGCGCCGAGCTCGACGACGACGCGGGCGGCGGTGTTGGGCGGCACGTCCACGTCGAGCCGGTACCGCCGCTCCCGGTCGAGGGCGACGGAGACGGGGCCGCGGATCGTGGGGACGCGCCCGGAGATCCGGGCCAGGCCGCCGGGCCGGGGCCGGACCTCGATCTCGGCGGCGCCCGGCGCGGTGACCCGGACGCCGAGGACGTGGCGCGGGATGGCGTTGGCCGGCGCCGAGCCCCAGGCGTGCGAGAACGTCATGTTCGGCTTCAGCGACGGGTCCCACGCCTCGGCGACGATCGTGGCGCCGAGGTCGTCCATCATGTGCAGCCAGGAGCTGAGGCCCTTGGCGGTCATGAGGCCGATCGCCGCGTCGGCCCGGCCGGTGGCGAACAGTGCGTCCAGCAGGAACTGGGCGCCGTAGACGCTGACCTTCATGCCGCCGTCCGCCAGGGTCTTGCCCAAGGCGCGGACGACGGGGTCGGGCACCGTGCCGGGTCCCGCGACGCCGAGCGCGACCGGGAACGCGGTGGCGTGCTGCGCGCTGTGGGAGGTGCCGATGCCGTCGGTGAAGCGGCCGGCGGACGCGTCGAGGAGCTTCTCGCGCATCGCGGCCGCCAGCGTGTCGGCGCGTCCCTGCCAGGTCTTCGCGTCGGCGGTCTTGCCGAGGACGGCGGCGATCTTGGCCATGGCGGCGAACGCGGCGTACTGGCACGCGTTCACGACGGTGTTGACGTCGGTGAACACGTACCCGTCCCGGTTGGAGACGGGCCAGTCGACCAGGTCGCCGAGGTCGCGGCTGGACGACCCGGGGTCCTTGTGGACGAGCCCGTCCGCGCCGAGGTACTCGGTCAGGTGCTTGCCCGCGAGGAGGCCGTAGTCGGCGGCGAGCTGCTCGGGGTCGCCGGTGTGCAGGTAGTCCTCCCAGGCCGACATGACGTTCATCAGCCGGTACTCGGTCGGCCAGGTGTGGTTGCGCGCCAGGTACGCGTCGGACGCGCGGGCCAGCGCGAACGACCGCTGCACCGCGTACTCGGACGCCTGGTTGATGAGCGCGTCGCCCTCGTAGGGCCCGCGTTCGCGCGTCGGGGTGTCGACGTAGAGGTGGCCGCGCGTCGCCTCGATCGAGTACCGGCACATCTCGTAGACGCGGTCGAGGTCGCGGCTGGAGCTGGCGAACGCGGCGTCGGAGTCGCGCCAGCCCGCCCGCCAGGCGCGTCCCGTGACGGCGCGGGTGAGGTCGAGGTCGTCGTCGCAGACGAGCTGCGCGTAGCGGAATCCGCGGTAGCCCCAGTGCTCGATGGTCTGGCGGCCGTCGCGGAGGGTCCAGGTCTCCTTGTAGGTGACGCCGGCGCGGAGCGCGTACCGGACGGTCCCGTCCTCGTTCAGCTCCTCGCCGAGCCTGACCTCGACCGTCTGCCCGGCCCTGCCGCGCACCGACAGCCGCAGGCCGCCCGCGATCTCCCGGCCGAGGTCGACCAGCCAGGTGCCGGGCGCGGTCCTGCGCACGGACGCGGGCCGGACGTCGTGCAGCCCGGCCGGTTCGACCAGGGCGGGCTCCAGGCCGGCGATGGCGGGTTTGACCAGCGCCGACTCCCAGCCGGAGTCGTCGAAGCCGGGGCTCGTCCAGCCGGCGGGCTCGTGCCGCATGTCCCAGTACTCCTGGCGGCCGATGTAGTAGCCGGTGCCGATCGTCCCGGCGTCGGGCAGCAGCCCCGCCTGGCGGCGCGCCTTCCAGCCGCCGCCGCTGCCGTGCACCGACGTCGTCCCGTCGGCGTAGGTGACGACGAGCTGCGCCAGGAACCGCTTGTCCTGGGTGGTGAACGCGAGCGCGGCGAGGGCGTTGCGCCGTCCCGGCCGCAGCGCGCGTGTCACGTCGAACGAGTGGTACCGCGGCGCGCCCGCGCCGCCGGGCATGGACGCGAAGCCCGCCACCTCGCCGTTCACCCACACCTTCGCCGGGTACTGGCGGATCGGCGTGGGCGACTGGGCGGCGACGTGCAGGACGGCGGCGGCGATCCGCTCGGCGTGCGGGGTGAACTCGGTGCGCAGCAGCGCCCAGTCGTCGTCGGGCGAGCCCGCCGACGACAGTGTCGACTGGCCCTTGGCGAGGGTCAGCGCGCCGTCCGCGACCGTCCCGGCGCCGAAGGTGCCCCGGCCATCGGTGAAGTCCTCGTCGATGATCGCCCTGCCGCCGGGGGCGGTGAAGGCGACGCGGTCCCACACGTTCGCCTCGGTGGAGCCGTTGCGCATCCCGACCGTGCCCGTCCGGTACGTGGCGTCGGTGGTGGTGTCGACCTCGGCGCCGTCGATGGACGTCCGGAACGTGGACCCGGTCATCTCGACCGTCACCTCGTACCAGCGGCCCGTCTCGACGGGGACCGCGAGCCGCTTCTCCTCCAGCACCCGGTAGGAGCCGTTGACGCACACGTGCTTCTTCAGCACGCCGGGCGTCCCGGCGCGCAGCTGCCACAGGTAGTTCGCGCTCGTCCCGGACGCCCGGAACCACAGGCTCGCGGCGACGGAGGTGATCTGCACCCGGGCGGTGAGGACGCCGTCGCCGGGCGCCTGCGCGGCCGGTGCCCAGACCGGGTCGGCCGCCCACTCCTCCACGCCCGTGGCCAGCAGCGCGGGCTCGGACCAGCGGGATGCCCTGGGGCCGTCGAACGTCCGGACGCGCCACCAGTACGCGGTCCGCGGCGCCAGGGCCGGGCCGCCGTAGGGCACGGCGACCGACTCGGCGGACGCGACCCGTCCGCTGTCCCAGTGGCGCGGCCCCTGCTCCAGCCGGGCCGGGGTGGTGGCGAACTGCACCTGGTAGTACGTCTGCTTCGTGCCGGGGCCGAGGTCGGCGACCTGCCAGCTCAGCCGGGGCTTCGCCGCGCCGACGCCGAGCCCGTCCGGCAGCAGCGACGCCAGCAGCCCGGAAGGGGTGCGCGCCGCGCGCGGCGCCGCCGAGGCCGTGCCGCCCCCGCCGAGGACGACCGCGCCCGCCGCGCCGGCCGCCGACGCCCCGAGGAAGTGCCGCCTGCTCATCCCGCTCATGAGGTGCGCCCTTCGAACGTCCAGTCGCCGGAGCCGATCTCGAAGACGGCGCGGCCGTTCTCCACGCCGACCCAGCGGGCGTCCCGGGGCGCCGTGGGCCTGGCGGCCCCGCCGGCCACCGGGAACTCCACGCGCGCCCTGGTACTGGGCGGGACGGTGACGTCCAGCCGGAGTTTCCTGCCGGTGCGGCGCCAGGACGCCGCGGCGTGCCCGCGCGGTGTCTCGTAGGTGGCGGCGGCGCGCGTGACGTCGCCGACGACGGCCGGCCGGACGAGCAGCGTCTCGAAGGCGATCGAGTCGTCGGTCTGCCCGAGGCCGGCGAGCCCCGCGTGGAACCACTCGTCGATGGCGCCGAGCATGAAGTGGTTCTGGGAGTTCCCGGAGGTGGGCCCGTCCCAGTTCTCGGTCAGCGAGGTGGCGCCGTGCACGACCTGGTAGCCGTAGCTGGGGTTGCCGGTCTGCGTCGCGAACGCGTGGACGACGTCGTCGCGTCCGGCCGCCGACAGGACGTGGAACACCGACGGCAGCGCGATCTCGCCGACGGTGAGGTGGTAGCCCTTCGCCTCGATGCCGTTCACCAGGTGGGCGAGGACGGCGTCCTTCTTGCCGTCCGGGACGACGCCCATGTCGAGGGCGAGCGCGTCGCAGGCCTGGCTCCCGGAGCCGTAGGTGTCGCCGGTGGCGTACTTGGCGTTGAACGCCGACCCGATCTTCCCGGCGAGGGCCTCGTACCCGGCCGCGTCGGCGTCCTTGCCGATGACCTTCGCGATGCGGGCGAGGGCGGACACGGCGCGGTGGTAGCCGAACGTCGCGGTCACGCCCTTGGGCGTGCTGTTGTCGAAGGTGATCCAGTCGCCCAGGCCGTAGTCGAGCAGGTGCCCGTCCGCCTTGCCGGACAGGTAGTCGACGTAGCGCACCATGTTCGGGTAGTAGGTGCGGAGCGTTGCGGTGTCCCCGTAGGCGCGGTACATCTGCCAGGGCGCGAAGACGATGACGTTGCCCCAGTTGGGGTCGTCCCTGAACCCGCCGGAGAACACCGTGAACTCGGGCGCGATGTCGGGGACGAGGCCGTCCGCCGTCTGCGCCTCGGCGATGTCGCGGACGATCGCGCCGTAGTAGGCGGCGACGTCGTAGTTGCGGGCGACGGCGGGGAACACCAGGTTGGCCTGCTCCAGCCAGCCGAGCTTCTCCCGGTGCGGGCAGTCGGTGAGGACGGAGTACATGTTGCTCTGCACCGCGCGGTCGATGATCCGGTGGATGTCGTTGAGCAGGCCGTGCGAGCTGGTGAACGAGCCCGCCTCCGCGTTGCCGGCGCGCAGCGCGATCCCGGTGACCGTGTCCTCGTCCGGCGCGGACGGCAGCCCTTCGAGCTGCAGGTAGCGGAAGCCGTGGTAGACGAACCGGGGATGCCACGTCTCGGTGCCCTCGCCGGACAGGGTGTAGGTGTCCCAGATGGGCGAGCCGGTGGTGTGCTGGCTGACGGTCCCGTCGTCGTTCAGCAGCTCGCCGGGACGCATGGTGACCTTCGTCCCGGCCGGGCCGCTGACGCGCAGCTTCGGCCAGCCCGCGAAGTTGGTGCCGAGGTCGACGACGTACACGCCGTCCTTCGGCCGCGTGATCTTCTTGGTGCGGAAGGTGCCGGCCGGGACGATCGGCGGCGCGGTGCGGGCGGCGAGCCGGGCCGTGGGCGCGGCGACCTTCACCGCGTCCGACCAGTCCTTCGGGGCGCGGCGCGCGTCGTGGTCCTCGCCGCCGTACCAGTTCGTGAAGGTGGTCGCGCCGAGGGCGGTGCGCCAGGACGCGTCGGACGCGACGACCTCGCGCGACCCGTCGGTGTAGGTGATCTCCAGCTGGCCGAGGAACACGGGCTTGCCGTCCGACCGGGTGAGCTTCTCGTAGCGGCCGGGCGTGGGCGGCACGTGCGCCATGCCGGTGCCCAGCTCCACTTGCACGCGGTTGCCGCCGCGATGGAGCAGCCTGGTCACGTCGTAGGTGGAGTAGACGATCCGCTCCTTGTACGCGCTGTAGGGCGGTTCGAGGACGGCGTCGCTGACGGGGCGTCCGTTCACCGCGATGTCCAGGACGCCGAGGGCCGTCGCGTAGAGGCGTGCCGTGCGGACGCGCTTGCCCACCGTGAACTCGCGCCTGAAGACGGGGAGCGCCTCGGGCTGCCGGTGCAGCGGCGGCGGCGCCTCCTGCCCCTCCACCGTGGCGGCCGTGTCGAACGCCGTGCCGTCGCCGGACGTCCGGACGGTGAAGTCCTCCGGGAAGTTGGCCGTCTTCCCGTCGTCGGTCGTCACGTCGGTGCGCGGGTAGAGCAGGACGCGGTCGAACGCCTTCTCCTCGCCGAGATCGATCTGGATCCAGACGGGGTCGGCGAGGTCCTGCTCCCGCCGCTCCATGCTCGTGTAGCCGAAGGGGGCGGCGTCGCTGGTGAGCGAGCCGTCGGTGACGGCCTTCGGTTCCCACTGGCCGCCGACCGTGTAGCTCTCGGACGCGGTCACGGCGGCCCCGGCCGCCACGTTCGCGCCGGACGCGCCGTCCAGCACCTGGATCTCGGCGAGCTGGAGCCGCGACACCTTGTACGGCCAGCCCTCCTTGATCGGCAGGCCGAGCCGCGTCACGTCCAGCCGGACGTACCGCGCCGACCGGGCCGGGAACGTGATCACCGCCGCCACCGGCTCGGGGTCGGCGGACCACGCCGCGTTCCCGATCCACTGGGCCGTCCAGTCCGCGGCGGCGAGCAGGCCCATCTCGAAGTGGGACGGCTCGCTCCACGCGGACGCGCGGCCGTGCCCGTCCCATACCCGGACCTGCCACGACGCCCGCTCGCGGGACTTCAGCGCCCGTCCGGCGTAGACGGCCGACACGGCGGCGCCGCCGACCTTGCCGGAGTCCCACAGGTCCGGGCGGGCGAGGCGCGCCCGCGAGGTGGCGACCCGCACCTGGTACGCCGACTGGACGGCGTTGCGCGGCCCGGCGGCGAACCGCCAGCTCAGCGTCGGCCGCGCGGCGTCGATCCCGAGCGGCGACGGCAGGTGGCCGACCCGCAGATCGGCGGGGCGCAGCGTCCTGCCCCTCCCCGGGGCGGGTGCCGCCGACGCGGGCGCGACGACCGCGCCGCCCGCCGTGACCGCCGCCGCGGCGACGCCGCCGGCCTGCACGAACCTTCTTCTGGACAACTCGTTCATCTCGGGCTCCTCAGCCGTCGTTCGAACGGGGGGTGGGGTGACGAGGGCGGGATTTAGTAATAGATATTGACCGTCAAGCTTCGTGACTATAAAGTGGAGCACACGGAACGCACCACCGGCTCGAAGGGACCCACGCCATGGGCAGCGAGATCGACACCTACGCCGCGACCAAGCTCGACCCGAAGTACGCCGAGATCCTGGCGGCGCTGCGCGCGCTGATGTCCGAGGAGGCCCCGGACGCCGCCGAGTGCCTCACCTACGGCTCCCCCGCCTGGCGCGGGACGAAGGTCCTCGCGGTGATCAGCCAGAGCAAGACCCACCTCACCTTCGCCTTCGAGCGCGGCGCCGAGTTCGAGGACGCGCACGGGCTGCTGCAGGGCGTCGGGAAGAAGACCCGCCACGTCAAGATCAAGACGCTCGGCGGCATCGACGAGCAGGCGCTGCGCGACTACATCGGCCAGGCCGTCCGGCTGGACCGGGCCTGACGCGGGGCCTCCTCCCGGCCGCCCGCTCATCCGGGGCGCCTCAGCGCTGACCCGCGTGGAAGAGCAGCCGGCCGGAGCCCGCGCTGAAGACGGCGTAGCCGTCCCTCATGCCGGTGAAGCATGGCGTCCTCTCTGAACTGCGCGGAGGTGGGGCGGGGGGCGGCGTCCGCGTGCGGGCATGCCGAGCAGGGCCCGCGGCCGGCCGGGCCGGTCGCGGGCCTGCGCCCGTCATCGCCTTGGCGCGGATCCCCCGATCACGCCGTCAGAGGTGGTCGGTCAGGGATTCACGTGGACGAGGTCGATCTCCAGAAGGTCGGCCAGGGCCTTCAGATCGGCGACCATGTGGCCGGTGCCGAGGGCCCAGTGGTGGGAGATGCCGGAGGCGGACCACGCGTCGGTCCACTCGCCGGGGTCGCAGCCGAAGTCGACGCGGGAGGTGGTGTTGCCGATCCGCAGCAGCGGCCCGTCCACGGTCTCGCCCTCGGACGCGACGAGCGCGAACCGGCCGTCGCGGCGCTGCACGATCCCGAACGCGGTGACCGGGCCGTGCTTGACGTCGAACTCCACCGACACGCCGTAGCCGCGCTTGCCGTGGTAGACGCCGAGGCCGCGCAGCAGCGGGCGGCGGGCGCTGATCGCCAGGTGCGCGGGCCCGTCGTGGCCCATCTCGACGTGGCCGCGCCGGAAGTCCAGCGCCTGCAACTCGGTGAACGAGCCGCCCGCGCCGAGCCGGTCGGCGATCAGCATGGCGAGCGACGTGCGCAGCTCGTACTCCCCCGCCGCCGGGACGCCGCGCGCGGTGAGCAGCGACGCGCCGAGGATCATCCCGGCGCCGAGCCGCTCGTGGATCTCGCCGTCCAGGCCCCGGTGGTAGTAGGCGAGGCTGTCCAGCTCGAAGTCGGCGGTGAGCCGGTCGAGCCCGACCGCGACGCGGGCCGCCCACGTCAGGTCCTCGTCGTTGACGGACGCGTCCAGCTCGAAGATCTTCTCCGCCTCGGCCCGCTTCGCGGCGGTCTCGGCGTCGGTGACCTTCTCCACCCGCACCCGCAGGTCGTCGAACTCCAGCACCTCGACGTGCCCGCCGAAGTTGGCGCTGACGAGCGTCAGGTCGGTGGAGACGTCGAGCATCCCCGGGTACAGGTGGCCCATCAGGCCGTGCCGGCCCCTGCGCAGCGCGGCCCGGACCCCGGCGGCGCGGACCCAGCGGCCGATCTTCGCCCAGGCCCGCTCGTCCTCCAGGTACCCGGACACGGACCGGAACGGGACGCCGCAGCGCTCGAACGCGTTCGCCATCTCCGGCAGCGGGCAGGCGCCGCAGTAGGCGAGCCACTGCCCGGTGTCGAACGTGGCGTGGTCCATCGACTCGGTCGGCTGCAGGTTGATCAGCAGCACCGGGGCGTCGGCCCGCTGCGCGACCGGGACCAGCATCGACGCGGTCATGTAGGTGGTGAGGAAGCCGACGATGACGTCGCAGCCGGCCGCGCGGAGCCGCTCGGCCGCCGCCGCGCCCTCCTGCGCGTCGGAGATGAAGCCGACGTCGACGACCTCCGCGCCGAGCCCGCGCATCCGCTCCGAGACGCGCTCGGCGGACCGCTTCAGCTGCGGCAGCAGGTCGGGGAACTGCGGCCAGTAGGCGCCGAGCCCCCCGGCGACGAGGCCGACCCTGACGGGCGGCGGCGCTGTGTTGTCTGCCATTCCTCTCCTCTTCTCGGGCTAACGGGCCGTGAGGGTGTGGCGCCCGGCGGACGCCCCGTCCACGTAGACGTAGTCGCCGTCGCTGGACACGCCGCGCGCGGTCGCCTTGCCGCCGGCCCAGACGGTCCGGCCGTCGAAGGTGACGCGGCGGGTGGACCGGTCGACCGGGACGGCCAGCCGCCCCTTGGTGCCGCGCGGCGCGGTGACCTTCAGCTGGAAGCCGCGGCCGCTCCTGCGCCAGGACGCCGCGATGTCGCCGTGCGGGGTCGGCACCGTGCCCTCGGCCCAGGCCAGGTTCCCGGTGAACGGCACCACCGCCCAGGACGCGTACCCGGGGGCGGCGGGCCGCACGCCGAGGACCTTCGTGCTGAGCGTGACGGTCGGCTGCGCCGCCCAGCCGTGCGCGAGGCTGGAGAACTGCTTCAGGTTGGGGGTGCCGTCCGGCTGCATGTGCTCCCAGAACGTGGAGCCCGGGTCCTGCCGGAGCTGGTGGCCCCAGTAGTTGCGGATCAGCTGCAGGCCGGACGCGTCACCGGTCTCCAGGCGCGCGTCGGCTTCGAACCCGCTCGGCAGCGGCGCGTAGAACGGCGGCAGGCTCGCGTTCGGGGTGGACTGCGAGACCGTCAGCGACCCGATGTCCGTCCAGTTGTTGGCGCGCAGGTAGGCCAGGGCGCGCTCGGCGCGTTCGCCCTGCGCGATGCCGGTGAGGACGGCGGTGACGTTGCCGTCCTGCGGGTAGGCGCCGGGGATCTCGCGGGACAGCCGGTAGGCGCCGGCCTTCTCGTCCCACAGCTGGTCGTTGACGGCCTTCTTCACCTCGGCGGACCGGGCGGTGTAGGTCCGCGCGGCGGACGCGTCGCCGCGCGCCTTCGCCATCGCCGACATCTGCTCCAGGTTGCGGGCGTACAGGGCGTTGACGTAGGTCTCGTGGCCGCAGTTGGAGTAGCCGTAGTGGCCGCACGAGCCCGACTCCTGGAACGCGATCAGTCCCTTGTCGTCCCCGGCGCGCACCGACTCCAGCCAGGCGGTCGCCTTGGTGAGCTGCGGCCACCACTTGTCGAGGTAGGCGCGGTCGCCGGTGTACCACCAGTGGTCGTACATGTTGGTGACGAACCAGGCCACGTACTCGCCGTAGGTGCGCAGCTCGTTCTGGTTGTGCTGGCCGACGAGGCTGGCGGCGGGCACGTAGCCGTCCGGGAGCTGCTGGGCGGCGAGCGACGACAGCGAGTTGTCGACCGCGCCCATGTCGTAGGTGCTGACGTAGGCGACGGGCGCCTGGACGGCGAGGTCGCCCTGCCAGACGATCCGGTCCCGCTTGCCGCCGTCGTAGATGACGGACGTCCTCGGGTCGGCGTGCGGGACGGGGGCGTCGGCGTGGTCGCCCTCGCCCGGCACGTACGGCCACTTCTTCGCGGTGTCCGGCGCGCCGGTGTTGATCTGCACCGTGTAGGCGCCCGCGTACCAGACCTTGTTGAGCAGGTCGTCGCTGGAGAGGAAGTGGCCGCGGTAGCCGTCCAGGTCGCGCTGGTCGGGCGCGGCGGTGAAGTCCAGCGAGATCGCGTCGATGTCGACGCTGCCGGGGCCGTCCAGGAAGAGGGTCGCGTAGCGGAACCCGCCGCGCAGCACCCCGTCGCGGACGGTGCCGGGCAGCTTCACGCCGTCCAGCGGGAGGGCGTGGCTGTCGGTGTCCTCGGTGTAGGGCTGGCCGGGGAAGCCGTTCCAGATGTTGGCGGTGTCGCAGCCGGGCGCGATCTTGCCCTGTCCGCCGTTGGCGTCGGGGGTCAGCGCCATGTACTGCACCGATTCGGAGAAGCAGGCGCGCAGCTTCGGGCTCCCGGACGCGCCCTTCACGCGGACCTTGAGGTGCCCGGCGACCTCCTTGCCGAAGTCGACGATCAGCAGCGGGGAACCCGCCCGCTCGGCGGCGCCGGTGAGGCGGACCGACGCCCCGCCCTTCTTCAGCGCCCCGTCCGGGGAGCCCTTGATGCTCCCCTGCCGCGGGTCGGCCTTGAACACCTTGACGGGCTTGACGTCACGGCTGGACGGGGCGAGGACGTAGGGCCGCCACTGGCCGGGGCGCGGGGTGTAGGAGTCGTCCTGCCAGGGGCCCTTCGGGTGGGGCGCGGCGGTGGCGGGGAGCTCGAGCGAGGCGGTGCTGGTGATCGTGAGGGCGGCCGCCACGGCGGCGCGGACGAGGGAACGGCGGACGGTCTTGGGGGGAACCATCATCACTCCAGGTCAGCGGGAGGCGGTCAGGATGGAGGTACCGGTCAGTCCGGGGACTTGCACGAGACCGTCGCGGACGGTGACGCCCGGCTTCACCGGGCGGCCGTCGCGCCAGACGACCTTTCCGTTGACGCGGACCTCGGAGGCGCCCTGCGCGGGGACTCCGCCGGTGGCGGTGGAGCCGGCGGGCGCGGCGACGCGGAGCGTGAACGTCCCGCCGTGCCGCTTCCACGCGGCGGTGATGTCGCCGCGCGGTGTGGGAACGCGTCCCTGCGCCCAGCGCAGGCCGCTCGTCGGGTGCGGCAGGACGGTGAACGTCCCGAAGCCGCCCGACGTCGGTGCGACGCCGAGGACCTGGTTCGTCAGGAACGAGGTCGGCGCGGCGGCCCACCCGTGCGACAGGCTCGTGTACGAGCCGAGCTGCGGCGCGCCGGCCGGGCTGACGTTCTCCCAGAGCGTGCCGGGCTGCGCCTTGCCGAGCATCGGGTACCAGGTGCGGCGCAGCAGCGACATCGCGCCCGCCATGTCCTGCTCGGCGGAGTGCGCGAGCAGCGACTGGGAGGACACGAACGGGCTGATGTACTGCGGGACGACGCCGCCGGGCTTGTCCACGGTCAGGTCGCCGTACGGGTTGGCGAGGCCGTCGCCGAAGAACTTCAGCACCGCCTGGGCGCGGTCGCCGGTGGCGACGCCCGCCACGACCGCCATGGCGTTGCCGTCCTGCGGGTGGTTGCCGTCGGCCCTGCTGACCTTGTAGGCGCCCGCGGCCGGGTCCCAGAGGTGGTCGTTGACCGCCTTGGCGGTGCGGGCCGCGTGCGCGCGGTAGGTCTTGGCGAGCTCGGGCTCGCCCTTGGCCTCGGCCGCCTGCGCCGCCTCCCCGAGCACCTTGACGTACAGGGACGAGATGTACGTGCCGCCGGCGTCGTTGCCGTAGCCCCACGTCCCGCCGGCGCCCTTCATGGTGAGGAGCCCGTCGTCGCCGGCGTTGGACTCCAGCCACGCGACGTTCTTCTTCAGCGCGCCGTACCACTTGCCGAGGAAGTCGCCGTCGCCGGTGTAGAGGTAGTGCGTCCAGTAGTTGTGGACCCACCAGGCCGCGTACTCGCCCCAGTTCATGTTGTAGCCGAGCGCGTCGGTCAGGTAGAGGCCGGGGATCTGGCCGTTGGCCGCCTGGCCCTTGGCCATGAAGGCGACGGCGTTGGCGGAGGGCGCCGCCTGCCCGGTGGTCAGGTACGACACCGCGTCGGCGACGGCGTTGTCGCCGCCCCAGATCATCCGGTCGCGCTTGGCGCCGTCGCTGATGATGCTGTCGCCCTCGCCGACGATCGCGTCGTTGCGGACCGGTCCCTCCTTGCCGGGGTAGGGGCGCCCGGTCGTCGGGTCGATCGTCGACATCTGCACCGTGTAGGCGCCCGCGTACCAGAGCCGGTTCAGGGTGTCGTCGCTGGACAGGAACGCGCCCTTGTAGCCGTCCAGGTCGGGGTTGGCGGGGTCGGCGGTGAACTTCAGCCGCAGGTCCGACAGCTTCACCTCGCCGGGGCCGTCCAGGAAGACCATGAGGTAGCGGAACCCGCCCCGGATCACCGGGTCGGTCATGGCGGAGCGTCCGGCCTCGGTGTCGAGGTAGTGGGTCTCGGTGGCGAGGCCGACCGGGTCCTGGCTGTAGTCGGACGCGGTGGTGAGGTACTGCGCGCTCTCGCTGAACGCCAGGCCGAGCCTGGGCGCGCCCTTGCGGACGTCGGCGGTGACCTGGATCTGCCCGCCGACCTCCTTGCCGAAGTCGTAGACGACGTAGGGGCGGCCGTACTCGTTGGAGGTGAGCGTGGTGCCGCCGTGCCGGAACGCGCCGGACGGGTTCTGGACCGTTCCGCCGTAGGGGGCCGCCGGGGCGCGGCCGTTCTTGTGCAGCGTCCAGACGGCGTGGATGCGGGCGCCCGGCCCGGGTTTCGCGGTGTTGCGGAAGGTGACCCTGATGTCGCCGGCGGAGCGGACGAGCCGGGCCGGGACGGCGACGTCGTAGTGGACGAGGCCGGCCTTGTCGCCGCTCCACACGCCCGCCTGCGCCGGGTCGGGCTTGCGCTCGTGGACGACCTCGCCGTTCACCAGCACCTCGTAGTGGGCGGTGGCGCTGCCCGCCTCCTCCACCCGGAGGGTGAGGGGACCGTGCCCGGGCGCCACGCGCATGCGGTAGCCGAAGCTCGCCCCCGCCTTGTCGCCCGTCTGGCGGGTCATGACGCCGTCCGCCTTGGCGGTCGTGGACGATCCGGCGTCCAGGTCGTGGCCCTCCTTCTCCGATGTCTCGGACGCGGCGGTCACGTGGTCGGCGTTCAGCCCGTACGACTCGGCGGCCTTCACCGGGCGGACCGTCCGGCCGGAGGGCGCGAGGATGTAGCGGTCGGCGCTGGACAGGGACGGCAGCCCGAGCGGATCCCGGGGCGCCGCCGCGGCGGCGCCGGACGGGACCGCGACGAGGGCGGCGGCACCCAGGCTCAGGGACGTGATGACGGACAGACGGGATCGGGCGAACCTTTTCGCTGGTGACATCGTTATCCTTCCGGGTTCCTCTTGGTAGAGCGGGCCCGACGGGACGGCCGGTGGCTCGGACGGGTGGTGCCGCCGCGGTGTGTCAGCACCGCGGCGGTCTGGTCCGGGCCATCGGCCGGCCCTTGTCAGCGGTGATCAGCGCAGGAAGGCGGCGGCGACGCCGGCGTCCACGGGGATGTGCAGTCCGGTGGTGTGGGTCAGGTCCCCGCCGGTGAGGGCGAAGACGGCGGCGGCGACGTGCTCGGGCAGCACCTCGCGCTTCAGCAGCGTCCGCTGGGCGTAGAACTCGCCGAGCTTCTCCTCCTCCACGCCGTAGACGGCGGCGCGCTTGGCGCCCCAGCCGCCCGCGAAGATGCCGGAGCCGCGCACCACCCCGTCGGGGTTGACGCCGTTGACGCGGATGCCGTGCTCGCCGAGCTCGGCGGCCAGCAGCCGCACCTGGTGCGCCTGGTCGGCCTTGGTGGCGCCGTAGGCGATGTTGTTCGGCCCGGCGAACACGCCGTTCTTGGACGCGATGTAGACGATGTCGCCGCCCATGCCCTGCTCGACCATCACGCGGGCGGTCTCGCGGGACATCAGGAACGAGCCGCGCGCCATGACGTCGTGCTGCAGATCCCAGTCGGCCGCGGTCGTGTCCAGCAGCGGCTTGGAGATCGACAGGCCGGCGTTGTTGACGACGAGGTCCACCCCGCCGAACGCCAGGACCGCGGCGCGGACGGCGGCGGCGATCTCGTCCTCGGAGGTCACGTCGGCGGCGGCCGCGATGGCGGCGTCCGACGCGCGCAGGGCGCCGGCGCCGATCTCCGCCGCGACCTTCTCGGCGGCGGCGAGGTCCCGGTCGGCGACGACGACGCAGGCGCCCTCGGCGGCGAGCCGGCGGGCGGTGGCGGCGCCGATGCCCGAGCCGCCGCCGGTGACGACCGCGACGCGGGTCGCGAGCGGCTTCGGCCTCGGCATCCGGCGGAGCTTGGCCTCCTCCAGCTCCCAGTACTCGATGCGGAACTTCTCCGCCTCGTCGATCGGCGCGTACGACGACAGCGCCTCCGCGCCCCGCATCACGTTGATCGCGTTGACGTAGAACTCGCCGGCGACCCGCGCGGTCTGCTTGTTCGCGCCGAAGGAGAACATCCCGACGCCGGGGACCAGCACGATCGCCGGGTCCGCGCCGCGCATCGCCGGGGAGTCGGCGGCGGCGTGCCGCGCGTAGTAGGCCGCGTACTCCTCGCGGTAGGCGGCGTGCAGCTCCCTCAGCCGGGCCTTCACCGCGTCGAGCGGCGCGTCCGGCGGCAGGTCCAGGACCATCGGCGCGACCTTGGTGCGCAGGAAGTGGTCCGGGCAGGACGTGCCGAGCGCCGCGAGCCGCGGGTGCTCGGCGCGGGAGACGAAGTCGAGGACGGCCTCGCCGTCGGTGAAGTGCCCGACCTGCGGCCGGTCCGTGGACGCCAGGCCCCGGATCAGCGGGAACAGCGCGGCGGCGCGGGCGTGCCGCTCGTCCTCGGGCAGCGTCGGGTGGACCACCTCGCCGAACGGGTCGGCCTTGCCGTGCTCGGCGATGTAGGCCTCGGCGGTGCGGATGATGTCGAGCGAGTTGGCCTTGCACTCCTCGCTCGTGTCGCCCCACGCGGTGATGCCGTGCCCGCCCAGGACCACGCCGATGGCCCCCGGGTTCGCCTTCTTGATCGCGGCGATGTCCAGGCCGAGCTGGAAGCCGGGCCGCCGCCACGGCACCCACGCCACCCGGTCGCCGAAGATCCGCCGGGTCAGCTCCTCCCCGTCGGCGGCGGTCGCGATCGCGATGCCGGAGTCGGGGTGCAGGTGGTCGACGTGCGCGGCCTCCACGAGGCCGTGCATGGCGGTGTCGATGGACGGCGCGGCGCCGCCCTTGCCGTGCAGGCAGTAGTCGAACGCGGCGACCATCTCGTCCTCGCGCTCGACGCCCGGGTAGACGTCCGCGAGGGCGCGCATCCGGTCCAGCCGGAGCACGGCCAGGCCCTTCTCGGTGAGGGTGCCGAGGTCGCCGCCGGAGCCCTTCACCCACATCAGCTCGACGTCGCGGGCCGTCACCGGGTCGGTGACCGTGCCCTTCGCGGACGCGTTGCCGCCCGCGTAGTTGGTGTTGCGGGGGTCCGCGCCGAGGGTGTTGGCGCGGTCCAGCAGCTGCTCCACCTCGGGCGGGGTGGAAGTCATCGGTTCGGTCTCCTTCACCTGTTCAGGCGCCCCAGCCGGCGGCCTGGCCGTCCTTGCGCTCGGCGACGACGCGCTCGTAGTAGCCGGACGCCTTGTAGGCGGCGACCGGGTCGGGGTGCAGGCCCATCTCCTCGCGCAGTTCGGCGAGCAGCGGCCGGACGTCGGTGTTGTAGGCGTCCATGAACACCGCGTTCGCTTCGAGGACGTCGCCGGACTCCTGCGCGGCGCGCAGCGCGCCGGCGTCCACCAGCAGCGCCTTCGCGGTGGCCTCCTGCACGTTCATCACCGAGCGGATCTGGCCCTGGATCTTCGGCTCGATGTTGTGGCACTGGTCGAGCATGAACGCCACGCCCGTCTCGGCCGCGTAGCCGCCGCCGCGCACGACCTCGTACATGATGCGGAACAGCTGGAACGGGTCGGCGGCGCCCACCATCAGGTCGTCGTCGGCGTAGAAGCGGGAGTTGAAGTCGAACCCGCCGAGCTTCCCCTCGCGCAGCAGGAACGCCACGATGAACTCGATGTTGGTGCCGGGCGCGTGGTGCCCGGTGTCCACCACGACCTGCGCCTTCGGGCCGAGCTTCACGCAGTGCGCGTAGGAGGCGCCCCAGTCCGGCAGGTCGGTCATGTAGAACGCCGGCTCGAACAGCTTGTACTCCAGCAGGAACCGCTGGTCGTCGCCGAGCCGCTCGTACACGGCGGCCAGGGCCTCGGCCATCCGGTCCTGGCGGGCGCGGATGTCGTCCTGCCCCGGGTAGTTCGTGCCGTCGGAGAACCACAGCTTCAGGTCGCGCGACCCGGTCTGGTCCATGATGTCGACCGCTTCGAGCAGGTGGTCCAGGGCCTTGCGGCGGACGGCCGGGTCGGGGTTGGTGACGCTGCCGAGCATGTAGTCGTCGTCCTGGAACACGTTGGTGTTCACCGCGCCGATCCGCACGCCGCGCTCCTTGGCGTGCGCGCCCAGCGCGGCGTAGTCGTCCACCCTGTCCCAGGGGATGTGGACGGCCACGCTCGGCGCGACGCCGGTGAACCGGTGCACCTGCGCGGCGTCGTCGATCTTCTCCTGCGGGGTGCGCGGCACGCCCCGCTGGGCGAAGACCTTGAACCGGGTCCCCGAGTTCCCGTACGCCCACGAGGGAGTCTCGATCTGCTGGCGGCGCAAGGCGTCCTTGACCGCGCGGGTGTCTGTCACGAGTTACCTCTCAATCCAAGTGGAAGACCTCGGTGAGCGGCCACATGCCCTCGTCGGGGCGGCCGTCGAGGTCCTCGAAGTACTGCGCCATCTCCGCCTGCCACCGGGCGTTGACCTCGGTGCGTGCCATCGCCGCCTGGGCGGCCTCGAAGTCGTCGGTCTCCAGGTAGCCGACGAGCAGGCCGTCCTCCCGCAGGAAGAGCGAGTAGTTGTGCCAGCCGGTGTCGCGCAGGGCGTTGAGCATGTCGGGCCAGACCGCCTGGTGGCGCAGCTTGTACTCCTCCAGGCGGTCCTGCCTGACCTTCAGCAGGAAGCAGACGCGCTTCGTGCGTTCGGACATGCGATCAGTCCTTCTGCGGGGGGACGACCCCCCGCACCCCCCGGTTCGCTCCGCTCATCAGAAGTGGTACTGGTCGATGTTCTTCGCGTCGAACACCGTCGGCGGGCCGAGGATCACCTCACCGTTGGCGCCGATCGTGCGCTCGCCGAGCTTGCCGGCCGTGAACTTCTCGCCCTGCGCGCCGGTGATCTGGCCGGACGCCAGCGCGGCCGCCGCGTAGGAGGACAGGTAGCCGAGGTTCTTGGGGTCCCAGAGCTCGAACTCCTTGACCGTGCCGTCCTTGACGAACTTGCGCATCTGGTCGGGGGTGCCGAGGCCGGTCAGCGCGACCTTGCCCTTGTACTTGGAGCCGGAGATGTAGCGGGCCGCGGCGGCGATGCCGACCGTCGTCGGCGAGATGATGCCCTTGAGGTTCGGGTACGCCTGCAGCAGGCCCTGGGTCTGCTGGAACGACTTCTGGTCGTCGTCGTCGCCGTAGGCGATCTTGACGAGCTTCATCTTGGCGTACTCGGGCTTCTTCAGCTCGTCCTGCATGAACTTGATCCAGGTGTTCTGGTTCGTGGCGTTCGCCGTCGCCGACAGGATCGCGATCTCGCCCTCGTGGCCGATCTGCTCGGCGAGCAGCTTGACCTCGCTGCGGCCGATCTCCTCCGAGCTCGCCTGGTTGATGAACACGTCCCGGCACTCGGGGTTGGTGTCGGAGTCGTAGGCGACGATCTTGATGTTCTTGGCCATCGCCTGCTTGAGCGGGCCGCACACCGCGTTCTCGTCGTTGGCGGCGATCAGGATCGCGTCGTGGCGCTGCTGGACGAGCGTGTTGATGTAGGAGACCTGCGAGGACGCGGACGCGTCGGACGGGCCGACCTCCTTGGCCTCGCCGCCGAACTCCTTGGCCGCCTCGATGCCGGCCTTGTCGACGATCGTCTCGTACGGGTTGTTGACCTGCTTGGGCAGGAACGCCAGCTTCAGGCCCTTCTTCAGGGGCGCGTTCGGGTTCGCGGTGGCGTTGCCGCCGGCGGCCTTGGCGTCCCCGGAGTCGGAGTCGTTCTTGGTGGTGCCGCCGCAGGCGGCCATGCTGAGGGCCAGGACGCTCGCCGTGGCGACGGCCGCCAGCCGGCGCGGGACGCGCGGACGAATGGTCATCACGATGCCTTTCGGGGGTGCGGTGGGACGCGGCGGGGGGACGTGTCTCATGGAGGGTCAGGGGGCGGCGGCGGGAGCCGCGGGTCGCGCGCCCCGCCGCCTGCCTTGGGCCTCGCGGACCACGGCGATCAGCCGCGGCGTGAGGACGCTGATGATGAGCAGCAGCCCGGTGACGATCGACTGGACCTCGGTGGGGACGTCGTTGAGCATCAGCAGGTTGCGGAGCAGGCCGATGAGCAGCACGGCCGCGATGACGCCGCCGAGGGTGCCCTTGCCGCCGTCGAAGTCGATGCCGCCGAGCAGCACCGCCGCGATGACGGTGAGCTCCAGCCCGAGCCCGTTGTCGGCGCGGGCGCTGCCGTAGCGGAGCGTGTAGACGATGCCGGCGAACCCGGCGACCAGCCCGGACACCACGAACAGCAGCAGCTTGATGCGCTTGACGCGGATGCCGGCGAAGTAGGCGGCGTCCTCCTGCGCGCCGATCGCGAACAGCGACCGCCCGATGCCGGTCGCGTGCAGGACGACACCGGTGATGACGGCGAGCACGACGAACAGCGCGATCGGGTACGGGATCGGCGTGCCCGGGATCGAGGACGTCGCCAGGGCGGTGTAGGCGGTCGGGAACTCCGAGATGGCCCCGGTGCCGAGCGTGACGTAGGCGAGCCCCCGGTAGAGGGTCATCGTGCCGATCGTCACGGCGAGGGACGGCAGCCCCAGCTTCGTCACGAGCAGCCCGTTGACGAGGCCGCAGACCAGGCCGACGGCGAGCACGATCGGGATGATCGTCTCGATGGCCATCCCGCCGTCCCACATCTTGCCGGTGAGCGCGCTGCACAGGCCGAGGATCGAGGCGACCGACAGGTCCACCTGCCCGCACACGACCAGCAGCGTCATCGGCAGCGCGATCAGCGCGATCTCCGACAGGTCGTCCAGCGCGAACGACAGGTTGTCGTTGCCCGCGAAGTCGGGCGAGAACCCGGCGCCGCTCGCGAACACCAGGACCAGCAGGGCGGTGACGGCGGTCTCCCACCGCACCAGCCCTCCGAGGCGGCTCATGACCGTCCCTCCTTCTCCACCGGGGCGGCGTCCGCGGGGGCGGCGACGTCGCGGTGCGCGGACGATTCCAGCGACCGCTGTTTCAGCGTCCGGGTGACGCGCAGCGCCAGCAGCCGGTCGACGCTGATGGCCAGCAGCAGCAGGACGCCGGTGATCGCGTCCTGCCAGAACGAGTTGACCTTGAGCACCACCAGCACGCTGCCGATGGTGGTGAGCAGCAGCCCGCCGAGCGCCGCGCCCCACACGGTGCCGACGCCGCCGGTGATGGCGACGCCGCCGACGACGACCGCGGCGACGACCTTCAGCTCCCAGCCGTTCGCGGCGTCCGCGACGACGGTGCCGAACCGGGCGAGCCACAGCACCCCGGCGAGGCCGGCGAGCGCGCCGCTGACCAGGTAGGCGGTGAGGATCCGGCGGCGGATCGGCACGCCGGCCAGGCGCGCGGCCTCCGGGCTGGACCCGATCGCGTAGAACTCCCGGCCCGAGGAGTAGGACCGCAGGTAGTACCCGACCGCCAGCATCACCGCGACGGTGATGATCGGCAGGTAGGGGACGCCGAGGATCCCGTCGTTGCCGAGGCTCAGCACCGAGGAGGGCAGGTCGGCGGCGCCGATCTGCTCGCCGTGGGCGATGCGGTAGTCCAGGCCCTGGATCACGTACAGGGTGCCGAGGGTGACGACGAGGGAGGGGACCCGCAGGAAGCTGACGAGCAGGCCGTTGACCAGCCCGCAGACGAGCCCGATCGCGACGCCGAACACCAGGACGAGCACGACGTGCCGGTCGCCGCCGGCGGCGAACTTGCCGGCGCTGAACGCGACGAGCCCCACCAGGGAGCCGACCGACAGGTCGATGTTGCGGGTGACGACGACGAGCGTCTGCCCGACGGCGAGCAGCACCAGGATGGAGGCGTTGAGGAAGATGTCCTTGACGCCCTGCCCGGACAGGAACCGCGGGTTCGCGATCGTCGTGGCGACGACGAGCACGACGAGGGCGCCGAGGATGCTCATCTCGCGGGCGCGCAGCACCAGCTCGACCAGCCGCCGGCCGCCGCCGGCGGACCCGCCCGCCCCGCCCGGCCGCGCCGGGCTCTGCGTGAGTACGGTCATCAGGCTCAGGCCGCCTTCCCGGTCCCGGCGCGGCCGGTCGCGGCGGCCATGACGTTCTCCTCGGTCGCGTCCGCGCGGGCGATCTCGGCGGTGAGCCGGCCCTCGTGCATGACGAGGATCCGGTCGGCCATGCCGAGCACCTCCGGCAGGTCGGAGGAGATCATCAGCACCGCGAGGTCCTGCGCGGCCAGCTCCGACAGCAGCCGGTGCACCTCGGCCTTGGTACCGACGTCGATGCCGCGGGTCGGCTCGTCCACGATCAGCACGGCGGGCTCGGTGGCCAGCCACTTGGCGAGCACGACCTTCTGCTGGTTGCCGCCGGACAGCACGCCGACGGCGTCGCTGAGGCGGGCGTACTTGAGCTGGAGCCGCAGCGCCCAGTCGGCGGCGCGGTCCCGTTCGACCCGGCGGGAGATCAGCCCGCCGCGGCCGGTGGCGCGGCGGAGCGTCTTCAGCTGGGTGAGGCCCATGTTCCGCTCGATGGACATGTCCATGACGAGGCCCTGCTGGCGGCGGTCCTCGGGGACGAGCGCGAGCCCCGCCGACATCGCGGCGGTGGGGCTGCCCGCCGGCAGCGCGCGGCCCTCGACCTCGACGGCGCCGGCGTCCCAGCGGTCCACCCCGAAGATCGCGCGGGCGACCTCGCTGCGGCCGGCGCCGACCAGCCCGGCCAGCGCGACGATCTCGCCGCGGCGGACCTCGAAGGAGACGTCGGTGAAGGCGCCCTCGCGGGTGAGGCGGCGCACCGTCAGCGCGACCTCGCCGGGCGTCACGTCCTGCTTGGGGTAGAGCGCGTCGAGGTCGCGGCCGACCATCCGGCGGACGAGGTCGTCGGGGGTGAGGTCGGCGACCATGTCGGTGCCGACGTAGGTGCCGTCGCGCAGCGTGGTGACGCGCTGGCACAGCTCGAAGATCTCCTCCAGGCGGTGCGAGATGAACAGCACCGCGCAGCCCTGCTCGCGCAGCGTGCGGGTCACCGCGAACAGGCGGGCGACCTCCTGGCCGGTGAGCGCGGCGGTGGGCTCGTCCATGATGAGCACGCGCGCGTCCCGGGAGATGGCCTTGGCGATCTCGACGACCTGCTGGTCGGCGATCGACAGGCCGCGGGCGGGCTGCTGCGGGTCCAGCGCGACGCCGAGCCGCTCGAACAGCCGCGCCGTCCGCGCGTGCATCTCGCGGCGGTCGATGCGGCCGAGCGCGGCGCGCGGCTGGCGGCCCATGAAGATGTTCTCGGCGACCGACAGGTCGGGGAACAGCGTGGGCTCCTGGTAGATGACGGCGACGCCCGCGGCCTGCGCGTCGGCGGGGCCGTGGAAGGCCGCCGGCTCCCCGTCCACCCGCACCTCGCCCGCGTCGGGGCGGTGCACTCCTGCGAACGTTTTTACGACCGTGGACTTGCCGGCGCCGTTCTCGCCGGCGAGCGCGTGCACCTCGCCCGCGTGCAGCTCCAGCGTGACGCCCTGCAGGGCGCGCACGGCGCCGAACGATTTGCTGACGTTGACCAGGGCCAATGTCGGCGGTGCCGACCGGCCGGGTGCACTCATGTCGGCCCTCCTCGCGGGGGACGTCGGTTACCGGGATATGAAAAACGTTTTAACTTGATGTTGCGGAGGACGCTAGATGTGAGCCGGGACACCCGTCAAGAGGGAACCTGCCGACCGGCCCCTCCCGAGGCTGCGAAAACCCCGTCCGGGCAAGGGACCGCACGTTTTTCGAAGTCGCCTCCGGCCGGGACCGGCCAGCGAGGTTTGCCCGTCCGGCGGGCCGGATCCGGGGTTGACACGTTTTAATGACATGACCCAGAGTGAGCGGCGACACAGGCGGCTGACGGACCGGGGGCACACGGATTGAGCACAGACGACACCGGCCGTCCCGAGCCGCTGAGCAGGACGGTCGGCATCAAGCAGGTCGCGGCGCACGCCGGGGTCTCCCCCGGCACCGTGTCCAACGTGCTCAACCGGCCCGAGCGGGTGGCGGTCGCGACCCGCACCCGGGTCGAGCAGGCGATCCGCGAGCTGGGCTTCGTCCGCAACGGCTCGGCGTCCACGCTGCGCGCCGGGCACAGCAGCACGATCGGGCTGATGGTCCTCGACCTCGCCAACCCGTTCTTCACCGACGTGGCGCGCGGCGTGGAGGAGGCCGCCAGCGAGCGCGGCTACGCGGTCATCCTGTCCTCGTCGGGCGAGTCGGACGAGCGGGAGCAGCGCAACCTGCGGGTGTTCGCCGAGCAGCGGGTCCGCGGCGTCCTGCTGACCCCGGTCGGCGACGACGGCGAGACCGCCGACCGGCTGCGCGACCGCGGCGTCCCGGTGGTGCTGCTGGACCATCCGACCCCGCGCGCCAACCAGTGCTCGGTCGCCGTCGACGACGTCGCGGGCGGGGAGCTGGCGGCCGGGGAGCTGCTGGAGGCCGGCGCCCGCACGCTGGCGTTCGTCACCGGGCCGACGGTGCTGCGCCAGTGCGCCGACCGCCGCAAGGGCGCGCTGCGGGCGCTGCGCGCCGCCGGGCTCGGCCGCGACGCGCTGCGCGAGGTCGCGGTCGGCGCGATGAACGCGCGGGGCGGGCAGGAGGCGGCGCGGCGGCTGCTGGAGGCGGGCGCGCTGCCGGACGCGATCTTCTGCGCCAACGACCTGCTCGCGCTCGGCGTGCTGCGCGTGCTGCTGCAGGCGGGGATCAAGGTGCCGGGTGACGTGGCGCTGATCGGGTACGACGACATCGAGTTCTCGGCCGCGGCCGCCGTCCCGCTGAGCTCGGTGCGGCAGCCCACCTACCAGCTCGGCCGCATCGCGACCGAGCTGCTGCTGGAGGAGTGCGACGAGTCGGGCGGGCACGCCCACCAGCAGGTCATGTTCCAGCCCGAGCTGGTGGTGCGCGAGTCCAGCCGGTCGGCCATTGGAGGCGCTCCTTGAAAGTCGCGCTGTTCCTCACCTGCGTCAACGACACGATGTACCCGGGGACCGGGAAGGCGATGGTGCGGCTGCTGCGGCGCCTCGGCCACGATGTCGAGTTCCCCGAGTCGCAGACGTGCTGCGGGCAGATGCACCTCAACACCGGGTACCGGCGGCAGGCGCTGCACCTGGTGAAGGGGTTCGCCGAGACCTTCGAGCCCTACGACGCGGTCGTGACGCCGTCGGCGTCGTGCGGCGCGATGATCCGCGACTGGCATCCGAGGCTCGCGCCCCGCACGGCCGGGATCGCGTCCCGCGTGTACGAGCTGTCGGAGTTCCTGGTGGACGTCCTCGGCGTCACCGACGTCGGCGCCTACTTCCCGCACCGCGTCACCTACCACCCGACGTGCCACTCGCTGCGGATGCTGCACGTCGGCGACCGCCCGCTGCGGCTGCTGCGCGAGGTGCGCGGCATCGACCTGGTCGACCTGCCGGACGCCGCCGAGTGCTGCGGCTTCGGCGGGACGTTCGCGCTGAAGAACGCCGAGGTGTCGGCGGCGATGTGCGCCGACAAGGTCACCGCCGTCCGGGAGACGAGGGCCGAGGCGCTGTGCGCGGCCGACAACTCCTGCCTGATGCACATCGGCGGCGCCCTCACCCGCACCCGCGCCGGGGTGCGGACGGTGCACCTGGCCGAGATCCTCGCGTCCACCGAGGAGGACCCGTCATGACCTCGTCCGCGATGCCGACCTACGTCGGGATGCCCGCGTTCCCGGACGCCGCCCGCCGGGCGGTGGCCGACGCGCGGCTGCGCGGCAACCTCGCGCACGCGACCACCACGATCCGGGGGCGGCGCGCCGGCGCCGTCGCGGAACTGGCCGACTGGCCCGCGCTGCGCGAGGCGGGCAAGCAGATCAAGGACCACGTCCTGGCGAACCTCGGCCACTACCTGCCGCTGCTGGAGGAGAAGGTCACCGCGGCCGGCGGCACGGTGCACTGGGCGCGGGACGCCGCCGAGGCCAACCGGATCGTCGCCGATCTGGTGAAGGCGACCGGCGAGACCGAGGTCGTCAAGGTCAAGTCGATGGCGACGCAGGAGATCGGCCTCAACGAGTTCCTCGCCGAGGAGGGCATCACCGCCTACGAGACCGACCTCGCCGAGCTGATCGTGCAGCTCGGCGACGACCGGCCGTCGCACATCCTCGTCCCGGCCATCCACCGGAACCGGTCCGACATCCGCGACATCTTCCTGCGCGCGATGGAGGACGCCCCCGAAGGCCTGACCGACTCCCCCGCCGCGCTCGCGGAGGCGGCGCGGCGGCACCTGCGCGCCAAGTTCCTGTCGGCGAAGGTCGGGGTGTCGGGCGTGAACTTCGCCGTCGCCGACACCGGCACCCTCGTCGTGCTGGAGTCGGAGGGCAACGGGCGGATGTGCCTGACGCTCCCCGAGACGCTCATCTCGGTGATGGGCGTGGAGAAGATCGTGCCGAGCTGGCAGGACCTGGAGGTGTTCCTGCAGCTGCTGCCGCGCTCGTCGACGGCCGAGCGGATGAACCCCTACACCTCCACCTGGACGGGCGTCGCGCCCGGCGACGGCCCGCGCGACTTCCACCTCGTCCTGCTGGACAACGGCCGCACCGACACCCTCGCCGACGAGGTGGGCCGGCAGGCGCTGCGCTGCATCCGCTGCTCGGCGTGCCTGAACGTGTGCCCGGTCTACCAGCGCGCGGGCGGCCACGCCTACGGGTCGCCGTACCCGGGGCCGATCGGCGCGATCCTGTCCCCGCAGATCCGGGGCATCGGCTCGGACGTGGACGCGTCCCTGCCGTACGCGTCGTCGCTGTGCGGGGCGTGCTTCGAGGCGTGCCCGGTCGCGATCGACATCCCGGAGGTGCTGGTGCACCTGCGGGCCCGCGCCGTGGAGCAGGGGCCGCGCCATCCGCTGGAGCGGGTGGCGATGACGGCGGCCGGGTGGACGCTGCGCTCCCCCACCCGGCTCGGGCTCGCGCAGCGCGCCGCGTCCGCGAGCCGCAGGGTGGTGGGGCGCGGCGGCCGGATCCGGCGGCTGCCGGGGCCGCTGAACGCCTGGACCGAGACGCGGGACGCGCCCGCGCCGCCGCCGGAGTCGTTCCGCGCCTGGTGGGCCCGGACCGACGGCGGCCGCGAGGAGGGGAACGAGTGAACGCGCGCGAGGAGATCCTGCGCCGCATCGCGGCGATCACGCCCACCCGCCCGGCCGCCGAGGTCGCGGCGTCCTACGCCCGGATCGACCGCGGCTACCTGCGCCGCCACCACGAGGACGGCGTCCTCGACCTGTTCGCCGAGCGGGTCGCCGACTACCGCGCGACGGTGCTGCGGGTGCCGGCGTCCGAGGTCGCGCCGGCGGTCGCGGAGCGGCTGGCGGCCCGGCCCGGCTCCTACGGCGCGCCCGCCGACCTGCCCGCGCAGTGGACGTCGCAGGTGGCGGCGCCGCTCGTCCGCGACTTCTCCGTCGCGTCCCTGGACGGGCTCGCGGGCGCGGTCACCGGCTGCGCCGCCGCGATCGCCGAGACCGGCACGATCGTGCTGGACCACGGCGCGGCGCAGGGGCCGCGCGCGCTGTCGCTCGTGCCCGACTACCACCTGATCGTCGTCCGCGCCGAGCAGGTCGCCCCGGACGTCCCGGAGGGGCTCGAACGGCTCGACCCGTCGCGCCCGCTGACGTTCGTGTCGGGGCCGTCGGCGACGAGCGACATCGAGCTGTCCCGGGTCGAGGGCGTGCACGGGCCCCGCACGCTGGAGGTTCTGGTCATCACATGAGCGAGGAGACTTTCGCGGCCGTCGACCTCGGCGCGTCGAGCGGCCGGGTGATGGCCGGACGCGTCGGGCCCGGCGTCCTGGACCTGGCGGAGGTCCGCCGCTTCCCGAACCGGCCGGTCCGCGCGGGCGGCACCCTGTACTGGGACATCCTCGGCCTGTACGGCAACGTCCTGGACGGGCTGCGCGCGGCGCCGGCCGGGCTCGCGTCGGTCGGCATCGACTCGTGGGCGGTCGACTACGGCCTGCTCGACGCGGAGGGGCGGCTGCTCGGCAACCCCGTCCACTACCGCGACGCCCGCACCGACGGCGTGATGGACCGGGTCCGCGCCGACCTGGGCGACGAGCTGCTGTACCGGACGTCCGGGCTGCAGTTCCTGCCGTTCAACACGATCTACCAGCTGGCGGCCGACGACCTGTCCCGGGCGGCCACGCTGCTGCTCGTCCCGGACCTGCTGGCCTACTGGCTGACGGGTGAGACCGGCGCCGAGCGCACCAACGCCTCGACGACGGGGCTGCTGGACGTCCGCGACGGCACCTGGTCGCAGGACCTGCTGGACCGGCTCGACCTGCCCGCGAAGATCCTGCCGCCGCTGCGCGACCCGGGCGCGGCCATCGGGACGCTCCGCCCGGACGTGGTGGCCGAGACCGGCCACGCCGGCCTCCAGGTCACGGCGGTCGGCTCGCACGACACCGCGTCGGCGGTCGCCGCCGTGCCCGCCGCGACCGGGCGGTTCGGCTACATCTCCTGCGGCACCTGGTCCCTGGTCGGCGTCGAGCTGGACGCGCCCGTGCTGACCGAGGAGAGCCGCGCCGCCAACTTCACCAACGAGGGCGGCGTCGACGGGACGGTCCGCTACCTGCGCAACGTGATGGGCCTGTGGCTGCTGCAGGAGTCGCTGCGGACCTGGGGGAACCCGGACCTGCCCGCCCTGCTCGCCGAGGCGGCGCGGCTGCCGGGGCTGCGCTCCCTCATCGACCCCGACGACCCGGAGTTCCTGCCGCCGGGCGACATGCCCGCCCGCATCGCGGCGCACTGCCGGCGCCGCGGGTTCCCCGTGCCGGCCACGCGCGCCGAGACCGTCCGCTGCGTCATGGACAGCCTCGCCCTGGCGCACCGCGCCACGCTGCGCGCGGCGGCCCGGCTGTCGGGGCGGGAGATCGAGGTCGTGCACCTGGTCGGCGGCGGCAGCCGCAACGACCTGCTGTGCCGGCTGACCGCCGACGCCAGCGGCCTGCCGGTGGTGGCCGGGCCGGTCGAGGCGACCGCCCTCGGCAACGTGCTGGCCCAGGCCCGTGCCCGGGGAGTGGTCGGTGACCTGGCCGAAGCCCGCGCGCTGGTCGCCGCCACGCAGGACCTCCGCCGCTACGCCCCGTCCGGTGACGAGGCCCGCTGGCGGGAGGCCGCCGCCCGCCTGGGCCTGGAGATATGACCCAGGTCACGCGATGTCACGGTCACGGGACGGTTTACCCACCCGAGGTTGACATGGGGCGCGCGAGGGACGTTCATAGCTATGTACATACGGCAAGAAGGAGGCCGGCCCGAACGGGTAAGACGCAGGCAGGGGCGTGTTGTCCCACCTTATTGACGTTTTACCCGATAGGGTGAATCCCGCCAATTCTCAGGACCGCAACAAAGAAGCATCGTCACGGCGTATCGGCCGCCTGTCGCTGTTGGGGTGTGGACATGGAGGGTCGTGCGGCCCGCGACGCCGGGGGCTCCGGCAACGCTCCGCTCGTGGGGCGACGGGACGCGCTGCAGGAGATCGACCGCGCGCTCGACGCGGCCGAGGGCGGCTACGGCTTCGTCGCGCTGGTGGGCGAGCCCGGTGCCGGCAAGACCCGGCTGCTGAACGAGCTCGCCGACGGCGCGATCGCCCGCAAGCTGCCGTTCGTGGCCGGCCGCGCGGCCGAGTTCGAGCAGGAGATGCCGTTCGGCGCCGTCGTCGACGCGCTCGACGACCGGCTGGAGGAGCACTCGCTCGACCTGCCGCCCGGCGCGCTGCGGCTGCTCGGCACCGTGTTCCCCGCGCTCGCCGACCTGTCGGGCGCCCCGCCCGCCGCCTCGCCCGAGTCGCACGTGGCGCGATACCAGCTGCACCGCACGGTCCGGCACCTGCTGGAGGCGCTGGCCGAGCCGTCCGGGCTGGTGCTGATCCTGGACGACCTGCACTGGGCCGACGACGCGACGATCGAGCTGCTGGACCACCTCGTCCGGCACCCGCCGCGCGCCCGGGTGCTGGTCGCGGTCGCCTACCGGCCCGCGCAGGCGTCGCCGCGCCTGATGGCGCTGGTGGACGCCGCCGGCCCGCAGGGCGCGCGGGTGGCGGTCTCGCCGCTCACGCAGAGCGAGGTCCGCGAGTTCCTCGGCCCGGACGTCGGCCACGCGCGGTGCGAGGCGCTGTTCAAGGCCAGCGGCGGCAACCCGTTCTACCTGGAGGCCCTGGCCAAGATGGCCGACGGGGCCGCGCCGGCGGCCGGCGGCGGCCTCGACCGGCACTGGGAGAAGGGCGTGGCGAACCTGACCGAGGTGCCGCCGGCGGTGCGGGCGGCGCTGCAGGTCGAGCTGAGCGCGCTGCCGCCGCAGGCGCTGCTGATGGCGCGCGGCGCCGCGGTCGCCGCCGACGTGTTCGAGCCCGCGCTCGCGGCGGTCGCCGCGGAGATGGAGCAGCACACCGCGCTCACCGCGCTGGACGTGCTGACCGGCCACGACGTGGTGCGGGCCGCACCGGGCGGCCGGTTCCGGTTCCGCCACCCCCTCGTCCGGCACGTCGCCTACGCCTCGACGGCCGCGGGCTGGCGGATCGCCGCGCACTCGCGGGTGTCGGAGCGGCTGGCCGAGCTCGGCGCCCCGGCGGCCGTGCGCGCCCACCACGTGGTGCGGTCGGCGCGGTTCGGCGACGCCGCCGCGATCTGGACGCTGGTGGAGGCCGCCCGCGCCGTCGCGCGGCAGGCGCCCGCCACCGCCGCGTACTGGCTGCAGGCCGCGCTCGACCTGATGCCCGGCGCCGCCGACGAGTCCTACCCCGACCGGGTGGAGCTGCTGGTCGAGCTGGCCCAGGTGCAGGCCCTCAGCGGCCACGCCGAGGAGGGCCGCGAGGCCGCGCGCACCCTGCTCGGGCTGCTGCCGCCGGGCGACACCGTCCGCCGCGCCCGCACCGTGCACATGTGCGCGATCATGGAGCGGCAGCTCGGCCGCATCCACGAGGCCCGCGCCCTGGTGCTGGACGAGCTGCGCCGCATCACCGACCGGCAGACCCCCGAGGCGGTGCTGCTGCGCATCCGGCTCGTCGCCGACCGCATCCAGCGCATCGACACCCGCGGCTCGCACGCCATCCTGGAGACGATCCCCGGCACCGCGCCGGGATGGGGCCCCGGCCTCACCGCGGCCGTCGCGGCGATGCGCCCGATGGTCGCCTACGGGCGCGGCGAGGTCGGCGAGGCGATCGCCTACGCGCAGACCGCCGACCAGCTGTTCTCGGCCGCGTCCGACAACGAGTTCACCGACTGCCTGGACTGCTTCGCCTGGCTGGTGTTCGCCGAGTCGTTCCTCGGCATGTACGACGAGGCGCTGCGGCACGCCGAGCGGCTGGTGTCGATCACCCGCACGACCGGGCAGACGTTCGTGCTCGGCTACATGCTGTCCGGGCAGTCGCGCGTGCTGGCGCAGCTGGGCCGGCTGGAGGAGGCGGCCGCCGTCGCCGACGAGGCCACCGCGGTCGGCCGCGACCTGCGCTCGCAGGAGGTGCTGGCCTACGGGCTGATCCAGCAGTGCCTCACCGCGTCCTGGATGGGCGACCACGAGCGGGCGCTGCGGGCCGGGGACGAGGCCGTCGCCAACGACACCGGCTCGGGCGAGTGGTGGACGCACATGGCGCACGTCGCCCGCGCCCTCGCCGTCATCAACGAGGGACGGCTGGAGGAGGGCGCGACCGCGCTGATCGCCGCGTGCGGCGACGGCACCGCCGGCCTTGACTTCAGCACCCTGCTGATCTGCGCGGAGGCGCTGGCCGCCGTCCGCGCCGCGCAGGACGACGCCGCCGACGCCGCGAACTGGGCCGACATCGCCGAGGCGATCACCGAACCGCTGCTGACCGGCGACACCGGCCTGGCGAAGCTGACCCGCGCGCACGCGCTGCGCGCCGCCGACCCCGCCGCGTCCGCCGCGCTGGCGGCCGAGGCCGCCGACCTGCTCGCCAAGGCCGGGCGGCGGCCGGAGGCGGGCCGCGCCGAACTGGCCGCCGGGCTCGCGCACGCCGCCGCCGGCGACCGGTCCCGCGCCCGCGACCGGCTGCGCGCCGCCGCGGAGGTGTTCGAGGCGTGCGGGATGAGGGGGCTGCTGGCGCAGGTCGTCCGCGAGCAGCGCCGGCTCGGCGTCCGGGTGCCCGCCGCGGGCGCGCCCGCCAAGGGCGCCAAGAACCGCCGGGACCTGCCGTTCGGGCTGTCCCCGCGCGAGCACGAGATCGCGCTGCTGGTCGCCGAGGGCAACAGCAACCAGCAGATCGCCGAGCGGCTCTACCTCAGCGTCCGGACGGTCGAGACCCATCTGTCCCGCGTCTTCGCCAAGATCGGCGTGTCCTCGCGGGTGGGTGTCGCGACCGCCATGAACCGTTCCGAGTAGATCAGACTCTTAGTTCACGTACGTCCCGTACGTCCAGCGGACCGGCGCGCACCCGTAAGTACGGGTTCTCCACGATGCCGCGCCGATATCCGCGTTTGGCAGGGTTGGGGCGTCAGGAAGCGGAGGAGATGGACATGGATCAGCAGCGGATCGCGCGCTTCACGCACGCGGGCGTCGCCGACGCCGAGGTGTCCGTGCACCCCTTCGCGACCGGCGACGGCCTCGGCCTGAACCTGACCCGGTTCCGCCGGGACGACTGCGACGACGTCGTCCTGCTGGTGCACGGGCTGACGACCTCCAGCGACATGTTCATCATGCCCGAGCACACCAACCTGGTGAACTACCTGCACGACGCCGGGTTCGGCGACGTGTGGGCGCTGGACTTCCGGATCAGCGGCCGGTTCCCCTACAACTCCGAGACCGCGCGCCACGACCTCGACGTCATCGCGCTCCACGACCACCCGGCGGCGCTCGCCGAACTGCGGCGGCACATCGGGGACCGCCGGGTCCACGTGATCTCCCACTGCGTCGGCGCGATCTCGTTCTCGATGGCGCTGTTCGCCGGCACCGCCACCGGCGTCACCAGCCTGGTCTGCAACAGCGTCTCGGTCACCCCGCGCACGCCGCGCTGGTCGAGGATCAAGCTCGGCTACGGCCCGGCCCTGATGGAGTACGTGCTCGGGCCCTGCCACCTGGACCCGAGGTACGGGAACGCTCCAGTGCTCACGCGCGGCTGGATGCTCGCCAAGGCCGTCGCCCCGTTCCACCGCGGCTGCGACGAGCCCGCCTGCCACATGCTCAGCTTCATGTGGGGCGGCGGCAAGCCGATCTACACCCACGAGAAGATGTCGCCGGTCACGCACGGCCGGCTGCCCGACCTGTTCGGGGCCTGCAACGTCAACTACTACCGGCACCTGCACGCGATGGTGAAGGCCGGCCGCGCGATCAAGCACCGCCCGCGCGACCCCCGCCTCGCCGCCCTGCCGGACGACTACCTGTCGCGCGCCGCCACGGTCACGACTCCGATCCTGTTCCTCACCGGAGACCGCAACCACGTGTTCACCGACTCCAACATCGTCTGCCACCGGACGCTCGAGAAGATCACGCCCGGCCTGCACGAGCTGGCCGTCCTGCCCGGCTACGGCCACCAGGACCCGTTCATGGGCGCCACCTCCGATACCGAGGTGTTCCCGCAGGTCGTGGACTTCCTGAAGCGGAAGGCGGGCTGAGCGATGACCGGAGCGGAGCGCCAGCGGGGCGGAGGTCATCGCTCAGCCCCCAATTCCGGGGGTGGCGTGGAGCACGCCGACGCGGTCGTGGTCGGGTCCGGGTTCGGCGGGTCCGTCGCGGCGTACCGGCTGGCGGAGGCCGGGCAGTCGGTCGTCCTGCTGGAGCGCGGGCAGCCGTACCCGCCGGGGAGCTTCCCGCGCACGCCCGCCGAGATGGGCCGCGCGTTCTGGGACCCGGCCGCGGGCCTGTACGGGATGTTCGACGTCTGGAGCTTCAAGGGCTGCGACTCGGTGGTGTCGTCCGGGCTCGGCGGCGGGTCGCTGATCTACGCGAACGTGCTGCTGCGCAAGGACGAGCGCTGGTTCGTCACCGACCTGCCCGGCGGCGGCCACCACCCGTGGCCGGTCTCCCGCGCCGACCTCGACCCGCACTACGACGCGGTCGAGGCGATGCTCGGCGCGACGCCGTACCCGCTGGAGCAGGTCCCGTTCGACGACACCCCGAAGACGCACGCCATGCAGGACGCGGCGGCCGAGCTCGGCCTGCAGATCACGCTGCCGCCGCTCGCGGTCAGCTTCGCGGCACGGCCCGGCGGCACGCCGGGGCTGAGCCTGCCGATCGCCGACGCGGGCTACGGCAACATCCACGGCGCCGGGCGGCGGACGTGCAAGCTGTGCGGCGAGTGCGACATCGGCTGCAACGAGGGCGCCAAGAACAGCCTCGACCACACCTACCTGTCGGCGGCGGCGCACCACGGCGCCGACATCCGCACCTCCCGCGAGGTGAAGGCGATCCGGCCGCGCGCCGGCGGCGGGTACGAGGTCGACTACGTCCACCACGCCGACCCGACCGCGAAGAAGAGCCGCCCGCGCGTCCGGACGATCACCTGCGACCGGCTCATCCTCGGCGCCGGCACCTACGGCACGACGTTCCTGCTGCTGAAGTCGCGGGAGGCCTTCCCGGGCCTGTCGCAGGCGCTCGGCACCCGGTTCAGCGGCAACGGCGACCTGCTGACGTTCCTGCTGCGCGCCAAGGACCGCAACCGGGTCCGGCCGCTGAACGCCAGCCGCGGGCCGGTGATCACCACCGCGATCCGGCTGCCGGACGAACTGGACGGCGTCCCCGGCGCCGGCCGCGGCGCCTACATCGAGGACGGCGGCTACCCGGGCTTCACCGACTGGATCGTCGACAGCCTCGACCTCGGCAACGACTTCGAGCGGGCCGTGAAGTTCCTGTGGAACCGGTTCACCGAGTTCTTCAAGGACGCGCCCGACACCAACCTGTCCAAGGAGCTGTCCGACCTGATCGGCGACGGCGCCCTGACGGTCAGCTCGCTGCCGCTGCTCGGCATGGGCCGCGACACCGCGGACGGGCGGCTGCACCTGAAGGGCGGCCGGCTCGCCGCCGACTGGACGGCGGAGACCAGCGAGGCGCTGTTCAACCGCGTCCGCAAGACGATGCAGGGGATCGCGGACGTGCTCGGCGCCGACTACGCCGACAACCCGATGTGGTTCCGCAAGCGCATCATCACCGTCCATCCGCTGGGCGGCGCCCCGATGGGGGGCCACCCGGGCGAAGGCGTCTGCGACGCCTTCGGCGAGGTGTTCGGGTTCCCGGGCCTCTACATC
Organism: Actinomadura sp. NAK00032; assembly: GCF_013364275.1. NCBI lineage: Bacteria > Bacillati > Actinomycetota > Actinomycetes > Streptosporangiales > Thermomonosporaceae > Actinomadura > Actinomadura sp. NAK00032. The sequence continues at coordinate 5,866,630 of NZ_CP054932.1, forward strand.
GCCGACGGGGCGGCGATGCCGGGACCGGTGGGCCCGAACCCCTCGCTCACGATCGCCGCGCACGCCGACCGGATGGCGACGCGGCTGCTGGACGGGGTGTCCGCACAGCGTCGTGCGGCGGCCCCGGCCGCGACCGTCCCGTCTGCCACGGGGGCCGAGCCGGCCGGGGGAGCCGGCTCGCTGGACGGGGCGGGGAACGGCTCGGCGTACGGCCCGGGGCGGGGGGAGTGGGGGGTCGCCCCCCCGCGGGGAACCCGCCCGGTCTCGGGGGACCACGGCGGTACACGGGGACCGTCCACCGTGGTCGCGGGCCGTACGTCGCTGTCGTTCACCGAGGAGATGAAGGGGTTCGTCACCTACGGGGAGTCCGACGCGCGGATCGGCGAGCTGGCGGAGGGGCGCAAGCCCCTGTCGTTCCGGCTGACGATCACCGCGGCGGACACCGACCGGTTCCTCGCCGACCCCGAGCACGAGGCGAAGGCCGAGGGGTGGGTGGACGCCGGCGGGCACGGGGGCCGCTGCCCGGTCGAGCGGGGCACGTTCAACCTGTTCGTCGCGGACGGCCCGGACGACCGGCGGCTGATGAAGTACCGGCTGTTCTACACCGACGGGGAGGACCGGCCGCGCACGCTGAGCGGGTACAAGGACGTCCTGCACGGGCCGCCGACGCGGATCTGGCCGGACACCTCGACGCTCTACGTGCGGCTGCTGGACGGCCATGTCGGCGCGGACGGGGAGGACGGCGCGGACGTCGTCGCGGCGGGGGTGCTGCACATCCGGCTGACGGACTTCGCGCGGCAGCTCACGACGTTCCGCACCGCCGGCCCGGACGGGGCGGGCAAGCTCCTCGACTTCGGCCGGTTCTTCGCCGGGGAGCTGTGGGAGGTGTACGGCCCGGATCCGGTCTGACCGGATCCGTTGCGGGGGGCCAAGTTCGTGCAGGCCGAGGGAACTGCGGGGTGCTCTCGGCCTGCACCTTTTCGCCGGAGGCCGCGCGGGGGGTCGCGCGGTCTCCGGCTCATTCGTGCGCGGGCCGCATGGCGGCGGGGCCGGATCGCGGCGGGGTCAGATCGCGGCGCGGCGGGCGGGGCAGTCGGCCGGGCAGTGCTCCAGGTGCGCGGGCAGCCAGCGGGTGAACATCTTCAGCATGAGCCGCAGCAGCGGTGCGGCCAGCACGCGGGTGCCGGGGATCAGCGGCTCGAACACCGCCTCCCAGCGGATGGCGGTGCCGCCGTCGCGGGCCTCCAGGTACACGTCGGAGCGGTAGCGGCGCACCGGCAACCCGGCCAGGGCGATGTAGGCGAAGTGCGTGTACGGCTCGTAGGCGACGGTCTGCTCTCTGGCGGGCCAGATCTTCTTGACCGCCCCGACCCCGTAGGTGGTGGTGTCGCCCTTGCGCGTCTGCCTGGCCGGCGTCGGGAACCTGCCCCAGGCGCCCCACGCCTCGGGGACGGCCAGGTGCCGGAACACCTCTTCGGGCGCGGCGCTGGTGGTGGCGGTGACCTGGATCATCACCGCACCGTAGCCACCCGCGCTCCGCCCGCACAAGGCGGTCCCGGCCCTGGCCGCGACCGGCCGGGCCCGCCCGTACCAGACCTGCCCGTGTCAGACCTGCCCGTGTCAGACCTGCCCGTAGAGCCGTTCGACGTGGAGGCGGACGACGAGGCGGCCGTCCTCGACCATGGCCCGCCGGTAGTCGTCCCAGTCGGGGTGCTCCTCGCCGCGGACGTCGCGGTACACCTCGATGAGCTCCTCCACCGCCGCGTCGTGCGGGTCGGCGGCGACGGCGGACAGCTCGGCGGTGCCCTCGGCGACGACCCAGGACCAGCCGTCGGGGGCGCTGGCGTGCAGGCTGGCGCGCGGGTCGCGGGCCAGGTTGCGGGCCTTGGCGCGGTCGGCGGTGACCGAGACGCGCACGAGCCGGCGGGCCTCGTCGAAGTGGTAGTTGACATTGGACAGCTGCGGCCGCCCGTCCCGCTTCAGCGTGGCCAGCACGCCGAGGTCGCGCTCCTTGAGCAGCTTCGCCAGCGCCGCGTCGTCCGCCATCGTCCGCCTCCTGGATGAGATCCGTTTCCGGGGTCAACCCCCGGCCGCCCCGTTCCGTTCCCCGTTACCGCGCCGCGAGCCGCGGGAGGGTCAGGACGCGTGCCTCGGGCGCCTCGGGGGCGGGCCGGGAGACCGGCCCGCCCCGCGCCCCGGCGGCCCGGCCGGCGGCGCGGCCGGTGTGGATGTGGCCGCGGAACACCGCGCCCTTGGCCGCCACCTTGACCGCCTGGAACTCACGCGGCGGCAGCGCGCAGAACCCGGTGCGCACGACGTCGTCGAACAGCGAGTCCGACACGACGTAGGCCAGGTCGCGGCCGGTGTCGCCGGACAGCAGCCGGCGCAGCGGCGTCGCGTCCAGCAGCCGCTGGACGGTGATGGGCGCGTCGCCGGCGGGCCCGAACGGCCCGGCGGTCAGCGTGCCGTGGTGCAGGGCCAGCCGCACCCGCAGCGGGAACCCGCCCCCCTCGCCGGCGCCGCCGATGCCCTCGTTGATCTCGCGCAGCGCCTCGTCCAGCAGGATCACGAAGTCGCCGGCCACCGGCGCGGGGTCGGTCCCCTCCGGCAGCGTGGCGAGCTCGCCGTCCCCGCCGACCTGCTTGTCCCAGCGGGCGCGGTCGAGGCCGACGCCGCGCGCGGCGCGGTCGAGCGCGCCCGTCAGCTGGCGCTGCGCGCGCAGCTGCTCGCGCGCGTCGCGCCTGCTGTACCCCTGGATGTCCACCGCCACCAGCAGGCGGTAGCTGAGCTGTGCGTCCCCGTTTCCTTCCACTGTGCCGATCCCGCCCCTCGGTCTCTTCTGGGCAAATGGGCCCGATGCCCGCATTCGCTCCAAGCGTGGAGTGAGCGTTGCCCGCGTCCGGCGGCCGGATCGTGTCGCCGTCCCTTACGCCCCTTGGACGCACGCCGGTGATCGTCGGCACCAAAAGGTAAGGAGAACGTCGCGAACAAGTAAGGGACTTTCCGGAATATCCGGGGTGAACCGGGCCGAGGTTGAACCGGGCGGCGCCGGGATCGCGTACTGCCTCCCAGCGTGACACCCGACGCACGGTCACCGCGCCGTCCCGCCCCCGCACCCGCCCGGAGACCCCGATGGCCCACAGATCGCCGGCCGCCTCGGCCACCCGCGAACGCCCGCCCGGACCGTGGAGCTGGTTCCGCGGCCCGCAGCCCGCGGGCGGCGTCGACGACCAGGTGATCGTGACCGAGCTGTACCGCGTCTACGGGCGCCCGCTGCTGTCGTTCGTGCTGCGCCTGACCGGCGGCGACCGGCACTGGGCCGAGGACGTGGTGCAGGAGACCATGATCCGCGCGTGGCGCAGCGCGCACCAGCTCGACGAGAACGCGGCCTCGCTGCTGCCGTGGCTGGCGACGGTCGCGCGCCGGATCGTCATCGACGACCAGCGCCGCAAGAACGCACGGCCGCAGGAGGCGGGCGAGGGCCCGCTGGAGAACATGCGCGTGCCCGACGGGTTGGAGGATCTGCTGCGCTCCGTCGTCGTGTCCGAGGCCCTTCTCGCGCTGTCCCCCGCCCACCGCGAGGTCCTCAACGAGACCTTCTTCCGGGACCGGTCGGTCAACGAGGCCGCCAAGCACCTCGGCATCCCCGTGGGCACCGTGAAGTCCCGGGTCTACTACGCGCTCAGGGCGCTGCGCGTCGCACTGGAGGAGAGGGGCGTGACGCCTTGACCGCGGACATGCTGCACATCGACGTCGGCGCCTACGCCCTCGGGCTGCTGGAGGAGCCCGACCGCCGCGCGTTCGAGGCGCACCTGGCGTCCTGCGCGTCCTGCCACGCGGAGCTCGGCACGCTGCGCGGGGTCGCGCGGACGCTGGACGGCATCGGCCCGATCGCCGAGCCGGCGGGCGCGCCGCCCGTCCCGCCGGAGCCCGCCGTGGTCGCCGACCTGATGCGGCACCGGACCGCGCGGCGGCGCCGGCACCGGGCGGCCCGCGCGCTGGCCGCGGCCGCCGCCGGGGTGGTGCTGCTCGGCGGGGCGCTCGGCACCGGGTTCACGCTCGGCGCCGACCGCGAGCCGCCCCCGGCCCCGCAGGACGACGGGACGGCGGCGCTGCTGCGCGACGGCCACCGGACGTCGGCCGCCGACGCGGGCACCGGCGTCACCGGGACGGTCGCCACGCAGGAGAAGGCGTGGGGCAGCCGGATCGCGATGCGGCTCGGCAGGGTCCGCGGGCCGCTGGAGTGCGAGCTGGTCGCGGTGGACCGGCGCGGCGAGGCGCACACGGTCGTCGGCTGGTCGGTCCCCGCCAAGGGGTACGGGCTGCCCGGGTCGCCGCAGCCGGCGCTGGCGCTGCAGGGCGGGACGGCGCTGCGGCCCGGGGAGATCAGCCGGTTCGAGGTCCGCACGATCGGTACGGGACGCACGCTGCTCACCGTCCCCGCGTAGGGGGCGTAACGGGAGCGCGGCGCGGGGCAGGCGCGGGACGGTCCGCTCCCCCGCGTCTCATAGGCTGGCGGGGTGAGTGCGAGCCGGTCTTCGACAGGCCCCGAGCTGATGCTGCCGGGGCTCCGCGAGGTGTACGCGGCCTACGTCCGGGAGGCGGACGCCCTCCCGGCGCTGCCCGGTCCGCTGCAGGCGGAGGTGTGGGCGTCGGCGCAGCTCGGCGCGCTGGAGGCGGCGGCCCCGCACGCGCAGGGGCGGCGCGCCGCGCTCGGCGACCTGATCGGCTGCCTGCGGGCGGCGGCGACGCCGGGCGCGCGGGCGTTCCTGGCCGCGATCGCCGCGATCGGCCCGGTGGAGGGCCGCAAGGCGGCGGGGCGCGCGGCCGGTGCGCTCGGCGCCGTTCCGGCGGCGCCCTGGGAGGGGTCGCTCGGCGCGGTGGTACCGGGCCAGGCGTGGCTCATCCAGGAGGGGCCGCTGGACGGCGACCGCCTGGTCTGCGAGTTCCGCTACGAGGGCGCCGGCACCGCCGGGATGCACGCCGTGGCCGTCCGGCTGTCCTACGGCGGCGCGCCCACCGAGGTCGTGATCGTCGGGGACGTCCCGGCGCTGATGGGCGCGGCGCGGCAGGCGATGCAGGCCGAACTGTGCGTCGTCCAGCCCTACGAGGCGGCGGCCGCCGGGGGCAGGCTCCGCGCCGCGCTGAACGGCACGGAGCCCCTTCCCGAGGGGTGCTACCCGGCGCTTCCGCTGGCCCGGCACCGGGCCTCAGTACTGCCCTAGCGGCCCATGGCGCGGTAGCGGCGCACCGACAGCGGGACGAACACCGCCGCGATCACCAGCGGCCACACCAGCGCCATCAGCAGGCTGTGCCGCGCGGCCCACGAGTCGCCCGCGACGGGTGAGCCGAACAGCTCGCGGCACGCGGTGACGGTCGCCGACATCGGGTTCCACTCGGCGATCGCGCCCAGCCAGCCGGGCATGGTGTCCGGCGCGACCAGCGCGCTGGACAGGAACCCGATCGGCCACACCAGGACCTGCACGGCCGCCACCGACTCCGGCCCCTTGGCGACGAGGCCGAGGAAGACGCCGAGCCAGATCAGCGAGAACCGCAGGAGCAGCAGGAGCCCGAACCCGGCGAGGGCCTTGGCGGCGCCGTCCTCCACGCGCCACCCGATCAGCACGCCGCACACCGCCATCACGGCCAGCCCCGCCACCGAGTGGATCATGTCGGCGGCGGCGCGGCCGGCCACGACGGCGGACGGCGACATCGGCATCGCGCGGAACCGGTCGGTCACGCCCCTGGCCGCGTCGCCCGCGACCCGCACGAACGTCTCCTCGACGCCGAACACCATGGTCAGGGCGAACATGCCGGGGACGATGAACGCGCGGTAGCTCCCGCCGCCGGGGACGTCCATCTGGCCGCCGAACAGGTAGCCCATCATCAGCACGACCATCACCGGGAACAGCAGCCCCATGGCGATCTGGCCGGGCTGGCGCGCCCAGTGGGCGAGGGCCCGGCCGGTCAGCGTCCGCCCGTCGGCGACCGCCCAGCGCAGCGCTTGAACGCTCACGCGCGCACCTCCTCCTTCGCGTCGGTCTCGTTCTCGCCGGTCTCGTTCTCGGTGGTCTCGTTCTCGCCGGTGAGGTGCAGGAACACCTCGTCCAGGGTCGGGCGGCGCAGCCCGATGTCGGCGACCGCGACGCCCGCGGCGTCCAGGGCGCGGAGGGCGTCGGTCAGCGCGGCGGCCCGGCCGGAGACGGGGGCGCCGATCCGCAGCGCCTCGGCGTCCACGTCGGCCTCCCCGTCCGCGACCCGGCCGACGATCTCCGCGGCGGCGGTGAGCGCGCCGGGGTCGTCCAGGACGACCTCGATCCGGTCGCCGCCGAGGCGCTTCTTCAGCTCCTCGGGCGCGCCCTCGGCGATGACGCGGCCGCGGTCGATCACCGAGACGCCGGCCGCCAGCCGGTCGGCCTCCTCCAGGTACTGGGTGGTGAGCAGGACGGTCGTGCCGCCGTCGACCAGCGCGCGGACGGCGTCCCAGACCTCGCCCCGGGCGCGCGGGTCCAGGCCGGTGGTCGGCTCGTCCAGGAACAGCACCGGCGGCGCGAGGATCATGGACGCGGCCAGGTCGAGGCGGCGCCGCATGCCGCCGGAGTACTCCCCGGCGGGCCGGCCGGCGGCCTCGGTGAGCCCGAAGCGCTCCAGCAGCTCGTCCGCCCGCCGCCGCGCCTGCTTGGCGCCGAGGTGGTAGAGACGGCCGAACATGACGAGGTTCTGCCGCCCGCCGAGGATCTCGTCGACCGCCGCGTGCTGCCCGACCAGGCCGATGCTGCGCCGCACCTCCCCCGCCGCGCGGACGACGTCGTGCCCGGCGACCCGGGCGGTGCCCCCGTCCGGCCTGGCCAGCGTGGTGAGGACGCGGACGGCGGTGGTCTTGCCGGCGCCGTTCGGGCCGAGCAGCCCGTGCACGATGCCGGCGGGCACCCGCAGGTCCAGCCCGGCGAGGGCCTCCTTGTCGCCGTAGCGCTTGCGCAGCCCCTCGGCGGCGACCGCGAGCGGTGGTCCGGCCATGCGCCCTCCAAAACTATGTACGTCGTACGGATTTACCATCGCGGCCAATATAACGTACGACGTACAGAGTTTCATCCCTGAAAGGATCGGCGGGTGACCGAGTACAGCGGGAGCGGCGACCCCAAGCGCAGCCTGGAGCTGCTGTGGGGCGTCCAGGCGCCGCCCAGGCGCGGGCCGAAGCCGCGGCTGACCGCCGAGGAGATCGTCCGCACCGCGATCGCGCTGGCCGACGCCGAGGGCCTGGACGCGGTGTCCATGCGCCGCATCGCCGACGAGCTGGGCGTCTCGCCCATGTCGATCTACACCTACGTCCCCGGCAAGGCCGAGCTGGTCGACGTCATGGTCGACCGCGCGTTCGGCGAGCTGGCCCCGCCCGCCGACGCGGCGTGGCGGGACCGGCTGGAGCGCATCGCCCGCGACAACTGGGCGCTGTTCCACCGGCACCCGTGGCTGCTGCAGATCACGATGGCGCGCCCGCCCATGGGCCCGAACACCCTCGGCAAGTACGAGTACGAGCTGCGCGCCGTGGAGGGCCTCGGCCTCACCGACCTGGAGATGGACTCGGTGGTCGCGCTCGTCACCGGGTTCGCCGAGAGCGCCGCCCGCGCCTCGGTCAGCGCCGCCGAGGCCGAGCGGCGCACCGGCATGAGCGACGAGCAGTGGTGGGAGTCGGTCGCCCCCGTGCTCGACACCCTCGTGGACGAGGCCGACTACCCGCTCGGGACCCGGGTCGGGACCGCGGCCGGGCAGGAGTACAGCGCCCCCGCCGCACCGAGCCGCGCGTTCGAGTTCGGCCTCGCCCGCGTGCTGGACGGCATCGAGGTCCTGATCAGCGCCCGCTAGCCCGCTTGGTCCGCCTCGTCGGGACCGCGGTGGACGCGTCCTCGGGCCAGGGGTGCCTGGGGTAGCGGCCGCGCAGCTCGGCCCGCACGGCCCGGTACCCCTCGCGCCAGAACGAGGCCAGGTCGGCGGTGACGGCGGCCGGGCGGCCCGCCGGGGACAGCAGGTGCACCACCAGCGGGACCCGGCCGCCCGCGAGCGCCGGCGCGGCGTCCCAGCCGAACAGCTCCTGCAGCTTCACCGCCAGGACGGGCCGCTCCCCCGAGTAGTCGACCCGGATCCGGGACCCGGTCGGCACCTCGACGCGTTCGGGCGCGTACTCGTCCAGCCGCTTGGCCTGCTCCCAGGGCAGCAGGCCGCGCAGCATGCCCGCGACGTCGACGCGGGCCAGGTCGGCGCGGCGCCGCGCCCCCGCGAGCCACTCGGGGGCCCGCTCCAGCAGCGCCGCGTCGTCGACGGCCGGCCACGGCTCGCCGAGCGCGCCGCGCAGGAACGCCAGCCGCTCCCGCAGCGCGACCGCGCCCGGCGTCCAGGTGAGCAGCCCGAGGCCCTCGGCGCGCAGGCCGTCCAGCAGCGCCGCCCGGAGCAGGGCGGGGTCGGGGTCGCGCAGCGGCCGGGCGGCCAGCTCGATCGCGCCGAGCCGCTCGACGCGCCGCGCCACCACGTCCCCGTCCCGCCAGGCGACCTCCTCGGCCGCCTCCAGCAGCGGCGCCGCCGCCGACCGCGCCACGTCCTCGCCGATCACCACGGCCTGCCGCACCCGCGCCGACGCCGACCCGGCCGGGCGGTCGGCCGCCGCGACCGCCAGCCACTCCGGCCGCGCCCCGGCCAGGGCCGACCCGTCGGCGAGCGCCGCGCCCGTCCCGGACGCCATCAGGTAGCCGCTTCCCCGCCGCCGTGCCACCCGCTCGGGGAACGCCAGCGCCACGACCGTCCCCGCCGCGCGGTCACCGGCCGGCTCGGCGGGGCCGGCGGCGCCGTCCAGCGCCCGGCACAGGCGCGCGGCCTCGTCGCGCCAGCGGGCGGCGTGGGCGTCGGCGGGCCGGTCCCGGCGGCGCAGGGCGCGCCAGGCGGCGGTGAGGTCGTCGCCGGCCGCGCGCGGCGGGGGCTCCGACAGCAGCGCGACGACCTCGGCGGCGGCGCGGTCGCCCACCGTGGCGGCGCCGTCCACCAGCGCGCGGGCCAGCCGGGGGTGCAGGCCGATCCGGGCCAGGCGGCGCCCCCGGTCGGTCACCGTGCCGCCGGCGACGGCGCCGAGGGCGCGCAGCGCGGCGCGGGCCGCGTCCATCGCGGCGGGCGGCGGCGGGTCCGGCAGCGCCAGCCCGGCCGCGCCGGGGTCGCCCCAGCAGGCCGCCTGGAGCGCGAAGCCGGTGAGGTCGGCGAGCTCGATCTCCGGGCGCGGGCGGGCCGGGAGGCGGTCGTGCTCGGCCTGCGTCCAGCAGCGGTACACGGTGCCGGGGCCCTCCCGGCCGGCGCGGCCCGCACGCTGCTCGGCGGTGGCGCGGGACGCGCGGACGGTGGTGAGCGACCCGAGCCCCCGCGCGTGGTCGGTGCGGGGCTCGCGGGCCAGCCCGGAGTCGACGACCGCGCGGACGCCCGGCACCGTCAGGCTCGACTCGGCCACCGACGTGGCGAGCACGACCCGGCGGCCCGGCGCGGGCGCGAGCACGGCGTCCTGGACGGCGCGGGGCGCCTGCCCGTGGATCTGCAGGACATCGGCCGCGACGCCGCCGAGCATCCCGGCGACGCGGGCGATCTCCCCGACGCCGGGCAGGAAGCACAGCACGTCGCCGTCCCGCTCGGCCACGGCGCGGCGGACGGTCGCGGCGACGTGCGCGAGCAGCGCCGGGTCGACGCGCAGGCCGTGCGGCGGCGGGACGGGCCGCTCCGGCGGCGCCCACACCGTCTCCACCGGGTGCAGCGCGGCCTCGGTCTCCACGACGGGCGCGCCGCCGAGCAGCCGCGCCCACGGCCCGGTGTCGGCGGTCGCGGACGCCGCGACCAGCCGCAGGTCGGGGCGCAACGCGGCGCGGACGTCCAGCAGGAACGCCAGCGCGGTGTCGGCGTCCAGGTGCCGCTCGTGGCACTCGTCCAGGATCACCGTGCCGACGCCGTCCAGCTCCGGGTCCGACTGCAGGCGCTGCAGGACCACGCCCGTCGTGACGACGTCCACCCGCGCGCCGGGGCGGTTCTCCCCGCGCACGGTGACGCCGACGGCGCCGCCGACGCGCTCGCCGAGGATCCAGGCCATCCGGCGGGCGGCGGCGCGGGCGGCGAGCCGGCGCGGCTCCAGCACCAGGACCTTCCCGGCCGCGGGCGGGCCGCCGAGCGCGAGCCCGGCCAGGGCGAGCGGCACCAGGGTCGTCTTGCCGGTGCCCGGCGGCGCCGACAGCACCGCGGCGCCGTGCCCGTCCAGCGCCGCGCGCAGCGCGGGGACGGCGCGGTGGACGGGCAGGCTCTCGGCGGCGCTCAGCTGCATCGCCCCAGTCTGCCGCGCCCGCCCGCCGCAGCGGAAATCCATTGCACCGAAAAAGGCTCTGTTCGTTGCGGTGATACTTGCATCGAGCCTTTCATTGCATTCTCCGGGACGTTCCGGATTCTTCCCGCCACCACACCCTCCCAATCCTGGCGAAAGAGCAGGTGAGCAATGACTTCAAGCCCTGGAACTGACTTGGCAGTTTGATATAAGTCACCTTCCAAAGTGTGGCGCAAATCGCATCGGCGTCCCCATAATGATGGCGTCATCGCAGGTGCTGGGAGGTTCGGCATGTTCGGCAGCTCCATCTACCTCAGGGACAGGCCGGCGTTCACCGGCGGTTCGCCGCAGGCGGTGTACGAGGAGCTCTGGCAGCGCGGCCGAAAAGGGAGATTGCGGACCCGCGCATTTCTGGCGACGGCGACGCTCATACTGTGCGGACTGCTCGTGAACCCCCTTTTCGGAATCATCATGGCGGTCGCGGTGGCGTCCGCGGACGTGTACGTGCATTGGCGCGTGTACCACTCGTCCCGGGTATGGCGGCTCGGGCTGCGCGGCGACGAGCGCATGAACCGGGTGCTGCGCCACACGCTGGAGCGCCGCGGTCACCGGGTGCTGCACGCGCGGACCGTCCCCGGCCACGGCTCCGCCGACCAGCTCGTCATCGGGCCCGGCGGGCTCTGGCTCGTCCACAACGAGGCGTGGCATCCCGACGCGGAGATCTCCCACCACGGCGGGAAGCTGTTCATCGACGGCCGCACCCAGTCCAAGCTGGTCGGCGCGCTGACCGCGCGGGCCGAGGCCGCCGCCGTGGCCGTCTCCCGCGTCGCCGAGGTCCCGGTGAAGGTGACGCCCGTGCTCGCGGTGCACGGCGGCGACCTCGTCCGCACCCCGTTCGCCGCCGACGGCATCGTGTTCGCGCCGCCGCTGAAGCTGGTCCGCTGGATGTCCCGCAACCCCACCGCCGACCTGTCGCCCGACGAGGTCGAGGGGCTCATGCGCGCCGCCGTGCAGGCCCTCCCGATCGGCGGCCGGTCGGCGCTGTCCGCGGCGGCCTAGGCGGCGGGCCCGCCGGAAGGGGCAGCGATGACCACCCGACACCTGTGGCCGGAGGGCTCACACGCCGCCGCCCACAGGGCGCCCACCGCCCGCGCGGGTTCCGCCGCCCGCGCGGGCGGTGCGGCGCAGCCACCACAGGCCCGCGACCGGCAGCACCAGCGGGACGAAGCCGTAGCCGCGCCCGTACAGGGACCAGACGGTCTCGTCGGGGAACGCGGCGGAGTCGGCGAGGCTCAGCGTGCCCACGACCAGCACCCCGGCGAGCTCGGTCGAGCAGGCCGCGACGGCGACCCGGAACGAGGTGCGGCCGCCGCGGGCCAGCGCCACCGTCGCCAGGACGTAGACGGCCGCGGCGAACGCCGACAGCGCGTAGGCCAGCGGCGCCTCGGAGTACTGGGTGGCGATCTGCACCGCCGCCCGCGCACCGGCCGCGAGCGCGAAGATCGCGTAGACGGCGACCAGCAGCCGGCCCGGCCCGCCCGCGGTCCCGGGCCGGGCCCCGCCACCCGTGCGGGCGGGGGTGCCGGCGCGGGCGCCGCCGTCCGCGCGGGTCCCGGGCCGGACGGGCCCGTCCTGCCCGGCCTGCCCGGCCTGCTCGGCCCGCGCGATCGGCTCGGTTCCCTCGGGCTCAGACACCGGTACCGCTCCACAACTGGTCCATCCGGACGACCATGACGGCCGCGGCCACCCCCGCGACGACGATCACGCAGGACCCCCACCGGGTGCGCTCCAGCAGCCCCCACCCGGCGCCCGCGACCGGGATCAGCAGCGAGCCCAGCAGGTAGCCGACGAAGGTGGCGGTGCCGTCCGGCCCCTCGCCGTCCGACAGCTTCACGAACGCGACGACCGCCTGCGCGACCAGCAGCGCCTCCAGCACGCCGAGCGCGATCAGCTGCCCGGCGTCCATCGCCCGGTTGCGCAGCGCCGACACCAGCGCGTAGACGGCGGTCAGCAGCGCCACCACGATGATCACGGTGCCCAGGACGTCGGTCACGGAACGAGACTACTACCGGTCGTAGAGGACGGCGGAACCGCCTCGGACGGGCGGGACCGCGCACACCGGGACCGGCCCGTCCCCCGGGCATGGCAGCATGGCGGGCGTGAGAGCGCTGCAGTGGCTGAACCTGACCCGGCACGGTGAGAGCACCGGCAACCTCGCCTACCAGGCCGTCCTCGGCACCGATGCCGAGGAGGCCGGCATCACCGAGCGCGACGCGGACATCCCCCTGTCCGACACCGGCCGCGCGCAGGCCGCCACCCTCGGCCGCTGGCTCGCCGCCCTCCCCGAGGACGAGCGCCCGACGCACGTCATCGCCTCCCCCTACCTGCGCACCGTCGACACCGCCGAGATCGCCCTCGCCCAGACCTCCTACGCCGCCCCGCGGGCCCCCGGCGGCCTCCGGCTCCGCGTCGACGAGCGGCTCCGCGACCGCGAGCAGGGCGCCCTGCAGGGCCTCACCGCCCTCGGCGTCCGCCGCCGGTTCCCCGCCGAGGCCGCCCGGCTCGACCAGCTCGGCAAGTTCTACTACCGCCCGCCCGGCGGGGAGTCGTGGGCCGACCTGGCGCTGCGGCTGCGCAGCTTCTACCGCGACCTGGAGGCCGACGCCGCCGGCGGCCGGGTCCTCGTCGTCACCCACGACGCGATCATCGTCATGACCCGCTACCTGGTCGAGGAGCTCACCGAGGCCGAGATCATGCGGATCGAGAAGGAGCCGGTCGCCAACGCCTCGGTCACCCGCTGGCGCGGCGACGGCTCCGGGCTCCAGGCCGTCTGCTACAACGACTGCGCCCACCTGGCCGGCCTCGGCGCCCCGCCCCCCGCCGGCCCGGCGGAGCCGCGCTCTACAGCTCGCCACTGAGCAGCCGGTCGCTGCGCGAGGCGACCGCGGCCCGCCGCGGGTCGCCGGCGGGCAGCACCGCCCGCAGCCGCTCCAGCGCCTCCAGGTCGGCGCGGCCCGGCTCGGTCTGCGCGTAGGCCCACAGCGTCTCGGCGCCGCCGCGGTCCAGCACCTGGCGCCGCACCCGCACCGCCAGCTCGTCGCGCTCCGCGCGGATCGCCGGCGCGTCCGAGCGGGGCAGCAGCTCGCCCCCGTACAGCCGCACCGCGCCGCCGGCGTCGCCGTCGTCCAGCAGCCGCCGGACCGTGATGAAGTCGGCCTCGACCGCGCAGCCGAGCCGGTACGGGCGGGCCCGGACGATGTCGCCGAACTGCTGGCGGAGCCGGTGGATCTCCGGCCGGACCGTCGCGGGACTGCCGTCGTCGCCGTACAGGTACAGCGAGAGCCGGTCGCCGCTCAGCCCGCGCGGATGCAGCGCCAGCAGCGCGAGGATCTCGGCGTGCCGCAGCGTCAGGTCGAAGCGCCGGCCGTCCAGCAGCGCGTGCGGCTGCCCGTCGCCGAGCAGCGACAGCGTCAGCAGCGGCCCGCCGCCGGCGGCCGGCCGGGCCGCCGCCTCCGCGCCGGGGTCGGAGACCACCCGCGCGCCGACCCGGTCGGCGGACCGCAGCAGGAACGCCTCGCCGAGCGGCTCGGCCACGGCGACCCGGCCGTCCGGCAGCGCGACCGTCCCGCCGGGCTCGGGGGCGGCCAGCCGCAGCCCGCGCAGCCCGGCCGCGCCCGCCGCCAGCACCCGGCCGGTGGCCGTGACCAGCAGCCCCGCCCCGCCGAGCCCGCGCAGGTGCGGCAGCAGCCGCTCGCGCAGCCGCTCGTCCCGCACCAGCATCTCGTTCTCCAGCCGCGACTCGGCCAGCCGCGCCGCGGCGGCCACGAGCGCGACGGTCGCCGGATGCAGCGCCGCCACGGTCGCGCTGACGTCGATGCACCCGACCACCCGCGCCGAGTCGGGGTCGATGATCGGCGCGCCCGCGCACGACCAGCGGTGCAGGACGTGCGCGACGTGCTCGAAGGCGTAGACGTACTCGGGCCGCCCGGCGGCGATCGCGGTGCCGATCCCGTTGGTGCCGACCGCGTCCTCCGCCCAGCGGAACCCCTCGGTCAGCCCGATCGCGTCGGCGGCCCGGCGCGCGGCCGGCGGGCCCTGCGTCCACAGCACGTGCCCGTCCGCGTCGGTGATCACCATCAGGTGCTCGGTCTCGTCCGCCACCCGCCGCAGCAGCGCCTCCAGCATCGGCAGGTGCGGCTGGAGCGGGTGGACGTCGCGGGCGTCGGCGAGGACGTCCCGCTCGTACACCAGCGGCGCCGCCTCCATGCCGGCGTCGACGCCGGCGTCCCGGGAACGCCGCCAGGACTCGGAGATGGGCAGACGGACGGCCACCGGATCGCGCACCACCATCAGTCCCTTCCCCCGGAGAGAACCTCGGCCCGTCTGAGGATCCGCCCACCGCGGGGTTCCGCGCAACCGATTCCACCGATCCCGCACGGCCGGATGGGGACACGTTCCGTGAGCGAACGGTCGCAACGTGCATGCAACGTGAGGGCGCCTAGCGTTACCGGCGGCTGGGAGACGAAGGGCCATCCTGTGGGTCCCGCCGCCCCGACCGCGCATCCGGGGGGAATGCGCGCGGGGCGGCGGGCCGGACACGACCCACCGGGCGCGGGGGGCTTCCGGCCGCTACGGGGAGGACGACCGACCATGCTCTGCCTGACCTGCCACCGCGTCCGCCCGGCCCTCAGCCGCGCGGACTACACCGCCGAACGCGCCTGGCTCATCGTCCGCCGGGGCCTGTGCACCTGCGCCGTACCGCCGCCCGCGGCGGGCCGGACGCGGCGCCCGCCGACCGCCCGCAAGCGCGCGCGGTCGCCGAAATAAACATCCCGGTTCACAAAACGTTCATGCCCGGTTCGCCTAGAGTTTAAGGACACCCGACCGGCCCCTGGAGGGAGCGCCATGACCGTGATCCCGGGTCTCGTCCGCCGCGCCGCCGCCGAGGCGGAGCGCCATCTGCGCGAGGGCGTCGGCCTGCTCGCCAAGGTGGGACGAGATCTGGAACGGTCGGCGGAGCTGGGCCGGCTGCTCCCCTCCGTCATCGAGCGTATCGCGGTCCTGGAGCAGGCCGTCCGCGACCAGGACGCCGAGCTGCGCACCGTCCGCACCGAGCTGGACTCCCTCGTCGGGCAGCTCAACGACCGGCTGCTGCCGCGCATCGACGAGCGGATGGACGACACCGAGCGCGACCTGGCCGCCGTCGCCACCAGCCTCATCCGCACCGGCCGCGACACCGCCGGCCACGGCGCCCGGCTGGAGACCGCCGAGCGGCGCCTCGGCGACCTGCGCACCAAGGTCGCGCAGCTGGAGCAGCGGACCGGGCTGTGGCGCGACCTGCAGTCCACCGTGGCCCGGTTCGGCGACGACCTCGACGCCATGCGCGCCCGCATGGCGCTGCGCGCCGCCGAGCACCCGCCGGCCGACGCCGCGCCCGCGCCGGTGCAGAACATCACCGACCGCCCGGCCTAGCTTTCGGGAGGCCGGAGGCGTCCGGGAGAATGGGCGCATGACTCACCCGCCCGAGAACCGTCCCGCCGCGCGCGGCTTCGCCAGCGACAACCAGGCGAGCGTCCACCCCGACGTCCTCGCCGCCCTCGCCGAGGTCAACACCGGGCACCAGCCCGCCTACGGCGACGACGCGGTCACCGGCCGGCTCCGCGCGATGGTCCGGCGCCACTTCGGCGACCGCGCCGAGGTGTACCCGGTGTTCAACGGGACGGGCGCGAACGTGGTGTCGCTGCAGGCGATGTCGGAGCGGTGGAGCTCGGTGGTGTGCCCGGAGTCGGCGCACATCAACACCGACGAGTGCGGCGCCGCCGAGAAGCTCGCCGGGCTGAAGCTGGTCACCGTCCCGGCGCCGGACGGCAAGCTCACCCCCGGGCTGGTCGAGCGGTACGCGACCGGGTTCGGCAACGTCCAGCGGCGGCAGCCCGCCGTCGTGTCCATCACCCAGAGCACCGAGCTCGGCACCGTCTACACGGCGGAGGAGACCGCGGCCGTCGCGGCGGCGGCGCACGAGCGCGGCCTGACCGTGCACATGGACGGCGCCCGCATCGCCAACGCCGCCGCGTCCCTCGGCGTCCCGCTGCGCGCCCTCACCACCGACGCGGGCGTGGACGTGCTGTCGTTCGGCGGCACCAAGAACGGCCTGCTGCTCGGCGAGGCGATCGTCGTGCTGAACCCGGACGCCGTCCGCGGGGTGAGCTACCTGCGCAAGTCGAGCATGCAGCTGGCGTCGAAGATGCGGTACGTGTCGGCGCAGCTCGTCGCGCTGCTGGACGGCGACCTGTGGCTGCGCAACGCCGCGCACGCCAACGCGATGGCCCGCCGCCTGGAGGCCGCCGCCCGCGCCGTCCCCGGCGTGGAGGTCACGCGGCCGGTGCAGGCGAACACGGTCTTCGCGGTCGTCCCGAAGGACGTCGCGGAGCGGCTGCGCGAGCGGTTCGCCTTCTACACCTGGGACGAGACGACCGGCGAGGTCCGCTGGGTCTGCTCGTTCGACACCACCGAGCGGGACGTGGCCGCGTTCGCCGCCGCCCTCGCCGCCGAGATGCCCGGCTGACCGGCGGTTTCGTCCCGATCATCGAGAGCGCCCCGGCGGCCGCCGCGGCGGCGCGTTATCGTGTCACCGAACATCATTCGGTTACAGGAGGCGAGCCCGATGGCCAACCGCACCTTCGTCGTCGGCGTGGGCATGACCAAGTTCGAGAAGCCCGGCTCCCGCGACTGGGAGTACCCCGACATGGCCAAGGAGGCCGTCGGCAAGGCCCTGGCGGACGCCGGCGTCGGCTACGACAAGATCGAGATGGCCTACGCGGGCTCGATGTACGGGTCGATGGGCCAGCGCGCCCTCTACGAGACCGGCATGACCGGCATCCCCGTCATGACCGTGATGAACGCGTGCGCGACCGGGTCCAGCGCGCTGTTCCTCGCCCGCCAGGCCGTCCGCGGCGGCCTCGCCGACTGCGCGCTCGCGCTCGGCATGGAGAAGATGAAGAAGGGCTCGCTCGGCGCCGGCGTCGGCGAGTCCAAGGTCACCATCATCGACCACCACCTGCGCTCCATGACCGCGGGCCGCGAGTGGGAGCTGGACAAGGCGCCCATGCCGCAGATGTTCGGCAACGCCGGCCGCGAGCACATGGAGAAGTACGGCTCCACCCCCGACCACTACGCGTGGATCGGCTGGAAGAACCACAAGCACTCGGTCAACAACCCCTACGCGCAGTTCCAGACCGAGTACTCGCTCGACGACGTCAAGAACGCCACGATGATCTTCGACCCGCTGACCAAGCTGCAGTGCTCCCCCACCTCCGACGGGGCCGGCGCCGCGCTCGTCGTCAGCGAGCGGTTCCTGGACGACAACGACCTGTGGGACCAGGCCGTCGAGATCGCCGGGCACCACATCGCCACCGACACCCCGCAGAGCTTCGAGGACCACTCCTCCATCCAGGTCGTCGGGTTCGGCGTCTCCCGGCTCGCCGCCCGCAAGGCGATGGACGAGGCGCAGGTCTCCATCGACGACGTCGACGTCATCGAACTGCACGACTGCTTCAGCGCCAACGAGCTCATCACCTACGAGGCCCTCGGCATGGCCGAGGTCGGCGAGGGCCACAAGCTCATCGACGACCAGGCCACCACCTACGGCGGCAAGTGGGTCGTCAACCCCTCCGGCGGCCTCATCTCCAAGGGCCACCCCCTCGGCGCCACCGGCCTCGCCCAGTGCGCCGAGCTGACCTGGCAGCTGCGCGGCAAGGCCGACAAGCGCCAGGTCGAAGGCGCCCGCGTCGCCCTCCAGCACAACATCGGCCTCGGCAGCGCCTGCGCCGTGGCCGTCTACAAGCCCGCTGTGTGAGTCCAGGGGGGCGACCCCCTGGAACCCCCGTTACGACGCAGGCGATCCTCACGCCGCCGTTGCGGTCCGTCTCGTCCGGTACGGACGTGCGCGGCGTCGCTGCGGTCGCCTGCGTCGTCGGGCAGGCCCGCTCCGGGCACTGGAGCGCCCTCCGCGTGCCTGCCCGTGCTCCGGCGGCCGGGGTCCGCTCCGAAAGGCGGTTCATTCCGAGCGGCCGGGACCCTGGGTCATCGCGGCATGGACGTGCGACAAATATTGACCATTGTCTCACGGTGAATCTATGCTCATGGCAAGTGCCGCCGGCCTGGAGGTGCCATGCCCGCCTCGTCCCCGCCTCGTGCTCGGTCGTCTCGGACGGTGGCGCGGGCGCCGCTGGTGCCGGGGACGCTGCTCTGGCGGCACGCCGCCGATCTGCGCTCGCTGCTCCCGGGGGCCGCGGCCGGGCTGATGCAGCTCATGCACCCCGGCATCGGCGCCGGCGTCGGCGAGCACTCCGCGTTCTTCGACGCCCCGTTCGACCGGATCCACCGGTCCGTCCCGCAGATCTGGGCGACGATCCTCGCGCCGGACGGCGTCACCCGCGCCCGCGGCATCCGCGACCTGCACCGCGGCATCGGCGGCGTCGACGAGCACGCCCGCCGCTACCACGCCCTCGAACCCGAGACGTTCTGGTGGGCGCACGCCACCTTCACGTGGGAGATCTTCAAGGCCGCCGAGACCTTCCACCCCGGCACCCTCACCGCCGAGGACCACGAGCAGATGTACGCCGAGACCGTCACCTGGTACGCGCGGTACGGCGTCAGCATGCGGCCCGTCCCCGCCGACTACGCCGCGTTCCAGTCCAAGTTCTGGCACGTCTGCGCCCGGACGCTGGAACTCACGCCCGCCGCCGCCCGCGCCCTGGAGATCGCCAAGCACGGCTCCGAGACGATCACGATCCTGCCGGTCGGCGGGCCCCGCCTGGACCGTGCGGGACGCATGGTCATCGAGCGCCCGCTGCGCCTGATCACCTTCGGCTGCCTGCCGCCGCTCGTCCGGGAGCGGTTCGCCGTCCCCTGGTCCGCGCTCGACCAGGCCCGGTTCGCCGCGCTCGCGCTGGCCAACCGGCAGGGCTACCGGATGATGCCGAGCGGCATCAACCACTGGGCCCTGCGCAGCATGCTCCGCTACATCGGCGCGCAGACCCGCGAGGACCGGTACCGGCCCGCCGCGTGACCCGTCACACGGCGGCGGCGACCTGCGGGCGCAGTTCCTCGCACGCCGCCAGGACGCGGCCGACGTCCCCGTCCGTCAGGCCGGCGTGGGCGGACAGCCGCACCAGCGTGCGGCCCACCGACGCCGCCGGCGGGAACAGCGCCGCGCTGAAGATGTCGCGGCGGACCAGCGCGTCCCGCAGCAGGGTCGCCTCGGCCTCCGAGCCCGCCTCCAGCGCGATGATCTGCGAGTCGGACTCGACCAGGGTGTAGCCGAGTTCCGCCAGGCCGGCGCGCAGCCGGGCCGCGACCGTACGGAGCCGGTCGCGCCGGCGGCCCTCGCGCCGCACCACCTTCAGCGCCGCCGCCAGGCCCGCGACGTCGTGCGGCAGCAGCGTCGAGCTGAACACCGCCGGGAGCGCGGTGTGCGCGAAGTAGTCGGCGAAGCCGGGACGGTCGCAGGCGATCAGCCCGGCGCGCCCCGGGAGCGCCTTCGCCAGGCTCGCCGTGCGGAAGTCGACGCGGCCGGTGAGCCCCGACGCGGCCACCAGGCCCTCGCCCCGCTCCCCGTGCGTGCCGAGCGAGTGCGACTCGTCCACGACCAGGAGGCAGTCGTGCTCGTCGGCCACCTCCACCAGGCCGGGCAGCGGGCACACCGAGCCGTCGGTGCTGTAGACGGCGTCCACGGCGATCACGCCGGAGCCGCCCACCTCGATCCGGCGGCGCAGGTGGTCGAGGTCGTTGTGGCGGAAGTAGGCCAGCTCCGCGCCCGCCGCCCGCGCCCCCTCCCACAGCGACATGTGCGCGAGGACGTCCAGGTAGACCGGGACGTCGGGGCCCGCGACCACCTGCAGCAGCCCGGTGTTGGCGGCCCAGCCGGACGGGCACAGCACCCCCGCCCGCGCGCCCAGGTGCCGGGCGAACCGGGCGCCGAGGACGAGCTGCGGATGGTCGTCGGGCAGGCAGGGGCCGGGCGCGGCCGCCGCGCCGTCCGCCGCCCGCAGGCTGGCGATCATGGCCGCGGTGATCGCCGGATGCTCGGCGAGGGCGAGGTAGTCGCTACAGGTCAGGATGATCGCGCGGTCGCCGGGGGCCGTCGCGGGGACGCTCCGGCGGCCGCCCCGCGTGCCCCGGAACACCCGGATGCGTTCGCCCAGCCGCTGGTGAGCGCTGGTCATGGTCGTCACACTCCCCGGTCAAATGATCGTCACGTCCTGTAGCGAGTCCTAATCATAGTGTTAAAAGAATCTCGGATGGCGACCAATTCCGGCGTGCCGCCGGAGAAAACGCCGTACCGCGGCCGGGCGCCCACCCCGCACTCACATGACTTCTCCGGCTTGTCGGATAAACGTCCCATATCGTTCGCTTCACCGGGTATCAGCAGGTCGCACGCCCGTCACTCCCATCACCGATCACTGGAGTGTGACCACGATCGCCGCCGGCGCCGAACCCGCGGTGGCCGCCGACCTCCGCACCGGCGCCGCACCGCCTCCGCTCCTCCAGCGGGTCCACCGGGCCCGCTGGACGATCGCCGGCGCCCTGCTGGCCGCCCTCGCCACCGCACTGCTGGCCGCCCTCGGCCCGCTGCGCCCCGCGGCCGCCGCGCTCGGCCAGATGCGCTGGGAGTTCCTCCCCGCCCTCGTCCTGCTGTGCCTGGCGCACTACGTCTGCTCCGCGGTCGCGCTGCGCGGCGCCGCCGGCCGCCCGCTGCCGCTGGTCGCCACGACGCTCGCCCAGTTCACCGCGTCCGCCGCCAACCGGGTCACCCCGGGCGGGCTCGGCGCCGTCGCCGTCAACACCCGCTACCTCGTCTGCCGCGGGCTGCCGCTCCCCCGCGCCGCGGTCGCGGTCGCCGTCCTGCAGGTGGCGGGCGTCCCGGCCGACCTGCTGCTGCTCGGCGCCGTCCTCGCCGCCGGCGGCGGGAACGGCCGGATGCTGGACGCGCTGGGCGAGCACGCCGCCCGTGCCGCCGGCCTCGTCCCGCCCGTCCCGCTGCTCATCGCGGGCGGCGTGCTGCTGCCCGCCGCGCTGCTGTGGGGCCGCCGCGCCGCCCGGTCCGCCGCCGTCGGACGGGCCGCCGCCGGGTTCGCCGACCTGTGCCGCAGGCCGCGCGACCTGCTGGTCACCCTGGCCGCGTCCGCCGGGACCACCTTCGCCCTCGCGGTCGCGTTCGCGCTCAGCGTCCTCGCCGTCCCCGGCACGGCGGTGGGCCCCGGCGACGTCCTCCCCCTCCTCGCCGCCTACCTGGTGGGAGCCGCGGCCGGCGGGGCCGTCCCGCTGCCCGGCGGCGTCGGCCCCACCGAGACCGCGCTCGTCGCCGCGCTGGCCGCGCTCGGCGTCGAGGCCGGCCCGGCGCTGCAGGCCGTGCTGCTGTTCCGCGCGGTCACGTTCTGGGCGCCGGTGCCGCTGGGGCTGCTCGCCTGCCGGACGCTCCGCCGGTGACCTTTACGTTGTAGATCATTAAATGCGGAAGACCCGCGCGGCGTTGCCGGACAGGAACGCCTCCCGGGCCGCCTCGCCCAGGCCCAGGCCGTCCAGGCCCCGCAGCGCCCGCTCCGCGGTCATCATCGGGTAGTTGGTGCCGAACATGACCTTGTGGTGCCGGTCCTGCGCCATGTACCGCACCAGCTCGGGCGGATACCTGCGGACCGTGTACGCGGACGTGTCGATGTAGACGTTCGGATGCTTGCGGCAGACCGCGACCATCTCCTCCGTCCACGGGTAGCCGATGTGGCCGCCGACGATGACCAGCTCCGGGAAGTCGAGCGCGACCTGGTCGATGTAGGGGATCGGCCGTCCCGTCTCGCTCGGGCGCAGCGGCCCGGTGTGCCCGACCTGCGTGCAGAAGGGCACGCCGAGTTCCACGCATTCGGCGAACAGCGGGTAGTAGCGCCGGTCGGTGGGCGGCGCCTCCCACAGCCACGGCACCACGCGCAGGCCCTTGAAACCGAGGTCCCGCACGCACCGCCGCAGCTCCCGCACGGCCTCCATGGGCTTGCGCAGGTCCACCGACGCGACGCCCATGAGCCGGCCGGGCGCCTGCCGGACGAACGAGGCGACCTCCTCATTGCTCACCAGGTCGCCCTCCGGCCCGTACCAGGCGCTGATGAGGCCGGCGTCCACTCCCCCGGCGTCCATGGCGGCGACGGTCTCCGCGACGGGCACCTCCTCCGCCGGGGGCTTGCGGCCCAGCCACCGCCACAGCGAGTCCAGCATCTCGTGCTGCAGGAACCGCACGGTCCCGTGCTGCATCCACGCGTCAATCACCACGGCTGCTCCCCACCGACCGCCATGCGGCCTCGCTCAGCACCTCGACCTGCCCGCCGTCCGGCTCGGCGCCCTGCCCGTTGAGCCAGAACCGGCACAGCTCCTGCGCGGGGCCGAGCCACAGCACGAACGCGGTCATGGTGTCCACATCGATCAGCGCGCCATGGCGCGCCTGGACGCGCCACCAGGCGCGCACCTCCCGGTAGAACGCGCGGTTGCGCCCGGCCAGCGCGTCACTCGCCGCAGGCCGTTCGGTGAACATGAACCGGGCCCTGGCGGCATGCTCCCTGCACCACCGCACATGGAACGCCACGACACCGGTCACCGCCCCGCGCGCGCCGGCATGCGCCTTCAACTCGTCGAGGAACGCGTCCTGGTACAGGGAGACGCATTCGACGAACAGGGCCTCCGCCACCTGCTCCTTGCCGGAGAAGTGGTGGTAGAAGCTGCCGACGCTGACCCCGCTCGCCGCCCGCAGCGCGCTCAGCGTCGTGCCGGCGACGCCGTCGCGGCCGAACGCCTCCAGCGCCGCCCGCAGGATCCTGTCCCGTCCCGCCTCACTCACAGAACATTATTCTGCCACAACAGAACAACATTCTGGGCGGCGGACGAGGGCAGCGGACGGCCCCGGCCGCCGGGGTGGGCGTGCGGCCGGGGCCGAGGGCGGGTCAGCCCTGCTGTTGCAGGGCGGGTCAGCCCTGCTGCTGCAGGGCCGGGCTCGCGGAGCCCGTCAGCGCGGGCAGGTAGCCGAGCCGGTGGCCGAGCGCGGTCGGGTGGTAGGACGACTCCAGCGGGAACGTCACCGAGTTGAGCCAGTCGTCGCCCGAGCACAGCTCGTGGCCGGCGAACTCGTCCCGGACGTCCGACCAGGTGAACCCGGCGCGCGCCGCCGCCTTGGCGATGACGCCGTCGAGGGTGTCGGCGGCGTCGTTGAGCGCGGTGCGCTTGGCGTTGCTCAGCCCCGCGCACACGCTCACGATCTTGTACAGGCGCGGGTAGCCGAGCACGACCACCCGCGCGGACGGCGACTTCGCGTCGATCTTGGAGTACAGCGAGTCGAGCCGGCCGGGCAGCGTGTCGCGCATGTAGGTCTCGGCCTGGGCCACCCGGTTCTGGCAGGTCGTGGTCGAGGACAGGACGCAGGTCTGCATGACGTCGGCGAACCCGGCGTCGTTGCCGCCGGCGGTGACGCTGACGAGCGTCGTCGACGCGCTGAGCGCGCCGAGCTGCCCGCTCGCCACGGTCGCGGTCGTCGCCCCCGAGCAGGCCACGAACTTGAACGAGCTCGTCGAGTGCGCCGCCGCCCACAGGTTCGGGTAGGCGTTGGCGCTGCGGTTGCACGATCCGCTCGCCGGATCGTAGTTCCCGGCCCCCGTGCCGGACGAGTAGGAGTCCCCGAGCGCGACGTAGCTGGTCCCGGCCGCCGCGGCGGAACCGGACCACAGCAGTGATGTGGCGGCGAGTGTCACCGCACCGAGAGCGGCCGGACAGGGGCGGGTGAGGCGCATCTGCACTCCGGAGCGTCGTAACGGATTATGCCGTTCGCCTTATACCCGGCCCGCCATTCTTCCAAGCCCTGAGACTGATCAACACTGTTTGTCAGAATTCGCCGTTGCAATCCGAGATAGCACGAAATTTCCATGCCGACAAGACCAGCATGTGACGACCATTATCCGGCGCTTCCCGGCCGTCTCATCGAGCACAGGAATCACTTCCGCCCGGCCGTGCCGTCCGGTCGCCAAGGGCCGGTCGCGACCGGACGTCCGCCGTGGACACGGAGGGTTTCGGCGAACGTCCGCTGCCGTCCCGGGACGCCGTGGACGAGCATGACCTCGCGCGCGGCGACCTCGTCGGCGATGTCGAGCAGGCCGCGGCGGTCGGCGTGCGCGGAAAGGCGGATCACACCGACGCGGGCGCGCACCGGAACGGTGATCTCGCGGCCGCGGTCGAGCAGCGGGAAAACGCCGCCCTTTTCCGCGAGGTCCAGCAGCGCCCGGCCCGGCGACTCCTCGTCCTGGTAGCCGGAGATGAGCAGCGCGCTGCCCGGTTCGGGGAGGATCCGGGCCGCCCACTGGACGGCCGGGCCGCCGGTCAGCATGCCCGACGTGGAGATGACGACGCCGGTCCGGAAGGCGTCCAGCTCGGCGGGCCGGTCCGCGACCGCGGCGGTGCCCCCGAACACCCGCAGCGCCGGGTCCAGGGAGGCGAACACCGCGGCCAGGTCGGCGGCCATGCCGTCCACGCGCACCGGCACCTCCGGCAGGTGCCGCCGCAGGGTCAGCGCGACCTCCTGGGCGCGGCCGAGCGCGAACGCGGGGACCAGCACCCGGCCGCCGCCCCGGTGGACCTCGGCGACCGTCCGCACCAGCTCCTTCGCCCGCAGGTCCCGGTCGTCGTGGTCGTCGGCGCAGCAGGTCGACTCCAGCACGAGCAGGTCGGCGGACCGGGCGGACTCGGGGACGGCGTAGCCGCCGACCGTCTCCTGCCGGAACCCCGAGATGTCGCCCGTGACGACGACGCGGCGGTCGCCGGCGCGCACCACGACCCCGGCCGCGCCCAGGATGTGCCCGGCCGGGAACAGCTCGGCGGTCAGCGCGCCGATCCGGCGCGGCACCCCGAACGGCAGCTCCTCGCGGCGCCGGGACGCCGCCTCGACGTCCGGCGCCCCGTAGAGGACGTCGCCGCCGTCGCCCCACCGGGCCCGGCCGCGCTCCCGCGCCGCGAGCACCTTGGCGGTGTCGGCCCACATCACCGGCATCAGCGCCGCGGTCTCCGGCGTCGCGAGCACCCGCAGCCCCGGGCGCCGCGCGACCAGGGCGGGCACGTAGCCGCAGTGGTCGTTGTGCGCGTGCGTGACGATGACCGCGTCCAGCGGGCCGTCGAGCGCGCGGCCGATGTCGCGCGGCGGACCGGCGCGGTCGCCGGGCCGCAGCCCCGCGTCGACGAGGATCCGCGTCCCGCCCGCCTCGACGAGCACGCAGGACCCGCCGATGTGGTCGTCGCCGCCGAGCGGGACGACGCGCAGGTCCAGTTCCGCGGTGACGGCGACCGGCGGCGGCGCCGGATCCACCAGGTCGCGCAGGAACCCGAGCGCCTCCCCCGGCACCGTGCCGCCGCGGCCGGCCGGGGACCGTTCGAGGACGGCGAGGAGGGCGGCGGCGAGGGCGCGCCGGTCCGTCCAGCGGTGGCGCTCGGTCGCCAGGCGCAGAGCCAGGGCCTCCGCCTGCTCCGCCCGCTCGGCCAGCGCCTCCCGGGTCGCCGCGAGCCGCTCGGACGCCTCCCGCAGGTCGCTCCGCGCGTACTCCAGCCGGCCCTGCTCGGTCCTGAGGCGGTCGCGGAGGTGGTCGATGCGGCGGGCGGCGCGCTCGGCGTCCCGGCTCGCGCGTTCGGCCTCCCGCCCGGCGCGCTGGGCGGCCCGGTCGCGCCGCCTGATCCAGCCCAGCCCGGCCCGGACGACGCCGTCCTCGGGATGCAGCAGGACGGCGGCCAGCGCGCGCGCCTCGTCGCCCGCGCCGGTCAGGTGCCCGGCGGCCCGGCGGCGCAGCGCCGGGAACCGCTCGACCGCCTCCAGCAGCAGCGGGGTGTGCTCCTCCACCAGCGCGGCGGGGTCGGACGGGAGCCGGGCGGCGGACGGCCGCTCCAGCACCGCCCGCGCCACCGCGCGCAGCACCGCCATGAGCGCGTCGTCGGTGATGGCGGGCTCGGGGGCGGTCATCCGGCCGCCGCCCGCTTGGTCGCGTCGGCGAGGACGGGCTCGCAGCCCAGCCCGTCGTCCACGGGCTCCAGCGCGCCGAGCACGCGCAGTGCCTCCACCAGGTCGGCCGTCCCGCCGTACCCGTGTTCGCGGCGGTCGGCGGGGGTGAGCCCCGGCGTCTCCTCCTCCTCGTAGAGGGTGAGGAGTGCGGTGAGGTCGGCGGCGGTGCCGCGGTCGTCGGCCTCGACGAGGACGTGCCACGCGGCGGCGAGGCACGGGTCGGCGCGCACGCCGGTGTCGTCCACGAACGCCGCCGGCCGGGCGCGGACCTGCCGCAGCACATTGCCGATCGCCTGGTCGCGGTCGCGTCCGCCGAGGGCGGTCACGACCCGTCCGACGAGCGTGGGCCAGCCGCCGGTGCGGCGCAGGAGGTCGCGCTGCCCGGCGTCGTCGGGGAAGCCGAGCGAGTCCTCCAGCATCCACTGCCGGATCGCGGGCGGGTCGAACCGCCGCAGCGGCACCAGTTCGACGTCGTCGTCGGCCGCGTGCCGGAGCCAGCCGGCGGCGGAGGCGGGGCCGGCGACGAGCACGACCGACAGGGTCCCCTCCCCGGCGGGGTCGGCGACGGCGTGCCGCGCCTCGGCGAACCGCCGCTCGAACTGCTCGCCGTCGCGCGCCACGTGCAGGTCGACGACGATGACGTCGTGGCCGGGGTGGCGGCGGGCGCGCAGCACCGCGCTGTCGAAGGTGCCCTCTCCCGGCCGGACGACCCGGATCTCCAGGTCCGGCCGGTCGGACGGCATCGCCTGCAGCGACGCCGCCACCCGCTCGGCGTGCAGCGCCGCCGACCCGGCCACCACGTGCACCAGCCGCCCGGGCCGCAGCAGCCCGGTGATCTGCCCGATGCTGAGCGGCGCCCGGTCCGGCCCGTCCAGGTGCGGCATCCGGTAGGAGTGCGCGTCGAACTCGTCCGGGCCGTCGAAGTCGGCGGCGCCCTCCAGGACGCTCTCGATCTCCCGGACGCCGCCGAGCAGCCGCAGCACGTGCGGGGTGCGCAGCCGGTACCGGCCCTCGTCCACGCCGAGGACGCCGAGGTTGACGCACTCGGCGAGCAGGCTGCGGAAGTCGTCGCCGCTGCAGTTCTCGAACCCGCGCTCCCACCAGTACCGGCACTCCTCCCGCAGCTGCCGGACGGTGAGGGCCTCGTCGGCGCCGCCTTCGAGTGCGTGCAGCGCCACCGTGTAGGCGATGACCTTGTACCGCTTGTCGAGGGTGAGGGTGTAGTCGAAGCGCTGCTGGAAGCCCTCGACCAGGTTCTGGTCGCGCCACACCTCGGCGACGTCCTGCGCGGTGACCGTGTACGGGAGGGGGCGCGGGGCGTCCCGCAGCAGCGCGAGCAGCTTCCCGGCGAACAGCTGGACGAGCGCCGGGGCGTTGTTGGCCTCGGCGATCACCCGCGCGGCGAGCGTCTCGGGGAAGGTGAACCCGAGCGTGGCCAGCGGCCGCACCAGCAGGTCGAACGCGTCCTGGGGGTCCAGCGGGCCGACCGCGATCGGCTCGCCGAGCTGCGCGAGCGGCTGGTTGGGCAGGCCGTGGAACCGCGCGGTCTGGTGCAGGCCCGCCCACACCACCTTCACGCGGCGGCCGGTGTCCTCCATCAGGGCGCGCAGCGCGGTGACGTCCTCGAAGCGGCCCCGCTCGGCGTCGCGGTTGAGGAAGGCGTCGGCCTCGTCCAGCAGGATCAGCAGCTGCCGGTTCCGGTCGGCGTCCGCCCACGCGCGGACCGCGTCGAGCACCTGGTCGCGGCCGGTCAGCCCGGCCCGCACCACGCCGGCCTTGGCGAGCTTGTCGCCGAGGATCGGCCACAGCGACATCGAGCGGACCTTCCCGACCGTCTGGATCGTCTCGAAGATCACCGTCCGGTTCGGGTCGGCGGCCAGGTCGCGCTCGGCCTTGCGCAGCAGCGCCGACTTGCCGAGCTGCCGCCCGCCGAACACGAACGAGGGGCCCCGCCGGTCGGTGACCTGGCGCAGCTGCTCGGACCGCCCGTAGAACATCTCCTCCGGGACGCCGCCGATCGGCGCGTAGGGGTCGGTGGCGGTGAACGGCGCCATCAGCGCGACCGCGACCGACCAGTCCTGCGGCCGGCACGCCAGGTACCCGATCGCGGCGTCGTCCAGGACGCCGGCGACCGGCGCCGGCCGCTTGCGGGCGGCCTGCCCGAGCTGCGCGCGGTCGTCGGCCGACAGGACCCCGAAGTACAGCACCAGCACGGTCTCGCCCTCGGGCTGCCCGCCCAGCAGGTCGACGAGCTGCTGCGGGCCGGGCCGCCCCCAGTGCAGCAGCAGCCGCAGCCGCCCGCCGGACGGGCTCTTCTGCGACCCGAACGCCGGCAGCAGCGCCCCGCCCACCGACCCGACGTGCCGGACGCCGTCGAGCACGATCCACATCCGGTCCGGGCCCTGGTCGGCCTCGCCCTGCGTGCCCTCCAGCCCGACCATCTTCAGGATCGCGTCGATCAGCGAGCGCAGGTTCCCCGGCGTCTTGCTGCGGCCGTCGCGCAGGTTCAGCCACTTGCGCAGCCCCTCCCCCGCCACCCGGCGGGACGCCTCGCGCATCGGCGGGATGTCGAGGCCGGCGCCGGCCAGCAGGACCTCCAGCTGCGGGTCGGCGACGTCCCGCCCGGCGATCAGGGCGTCCTTCAGCGCCTCGATGTACCCGCTGGTCTCCTGCTTGCGGGCGCGTTTCCCGGTCTGCCGGGAGTGCCGGTGGAAGACGTCGGGGAACGCCGGGTAGAAGCGTTCGAAGTCGGGGTTGTCGGCCTTCTCTGGAAGCTGCTTGCCGGCCTTGAGCTGCGCGATGAACTCGCGGGCGGTCGTCAGGTCGCGGCTCTCGATGTGGCCTTCGACGCGCCGCACGTCCGCCGCGCGCAGGTCTCCGGACTCCCGCGCCTCGGCGAGCAGCTCGCGTGCGGCCTGGACGCTCGTCTCGCACCAGCTCTCCAGCCGGGCGTGCAGCGCGTCGAGTTCGCGCCCGATCCGGTCGAAGTCGCTCCGGCCGGCCGCGCCGAGGAGCCGGACCGCCTCCTCGGCCTCGCGTTCCTCGCCCTCGCCGAGCAGCCCGTCCCGCCGCGACATCGCGATCAGGTCGCGGAGCCGCTCGACGCGCTGGTCCCGGGCGGCGCGGGCGTCCCGGACCAGGTCGTCCCGGCGGGCCCGCAGCCGCGCGGCGGCCTGCGCGTCGACCGCCTCCAGGACGGACACGACCGTCGCCGTGCCCTCGTGGTCGAGCCGCGCGGCCCGCGCCTGGAACACCTCGGTCCAGTCGGGCGGGCCGGCGTGCGCGACGGAGACGAGGTCGGCCAGGGCGATGTCGCCGGTGGGCTGGAGGGTGCGCGGGTCCAGGGTGAGGCCGGCGGCGGGCAGCAGGTCCCGGTTGAGGACGCGCGCGGCCGGCGGCTCGGACTCGGGCGGCCGCTCCCCGTCCAGCAGGGTGAACGCGCCGTCGAGCAGGTGGCGGGCGGCGGCGACGGCCTCCTCGCCCGCGGTGCCCGCCAGCGCGGCCAGCGCCGCGCCGACCTCCGCGCGCCGCCCCGTGACGGCGTCCCGCAGCTGCCGCAGCGGCCCCGCCCGCCAGTCGCGGTCACCGGACGCGGCGTCCTCGTGCTCCTTCACCGCCGCCGCCCACCGCCCGGCGGCTCCGACCGCGTCGTCGATCCGCTCGTGCAGCTTCCGCCGCGCGCCCGCGATGATCGGCTTGCCCTTCTTCGGGCCGTTGACACGGCGGTCGGTGTCCTCGATGAGGCGCTCGATCGCCGTGCCGCCGCGCAGCCGGACCACCTCGGCCGCCACCTCGTCCGCCCGCGCCGCGTCGTCCTCGGCGGCGGGCCGCAGCAGCCGGCGGATCTCCCCGTCCGCCAGCAGCAGCGCCTTCCACACCTCCGTCGCACGGGCCAGCTTGATCGTGCGGCGCGGTGCCTCCTCCAGCAGCCGCGCCGCCTCCTTGGACGCGTCCTCGCGCGCCTGCGCGAGCCTCGCCGCACCCCGGATCCAGCCGTCCATGCCCGGGCTCAGGTACACCCCGGACCGCGCCGCCTGCGCGAACGCCTCCCCGCACTCCCGCAGGACCGCCTGCCCCGACACCACGACGTTCAGGGACTCCGTCAGCCGCGCCGTCTCCGGATACACCAGGCCCGCCCTGATCGCCGCCGCCCACGCCAGCACCGCCCCCGCCGGGTCGTCAGCCAGCGCCTTGGCGTCCAGCGCGCGGGCCGCGGCGGCGAACTCGGCCGACAGCGGCCCGGCGAACACCCCCATCTCCGGCGCGAGCGCCGCGCACCGGCGGGCGTCGACCTCGGCGTCCGGACGCCCGGCCGCCTTGCGCAGCCAGCCCGCGAGCCCGAACCGCCGGGTGCGCAGCGCGGCGGCCTCGGCCTCGGCCAGCCCGTCCGCGAGCCCGGGCTCCGGAGGCGCCTCGGGCTCGGCCGGCGGCGGTGCCGCCTGCTCGCGGCGGCGCCTGACCCGCGTGCCGGACGGCTCAGGCCGCGGGGCGACCGCTCCTTCCAGGTACGCGTCGAGGGCGGTCAGCTCGGGATCGTCCGCCCGGACGGCCGCGGTCTCGGGCGCCGGCCGGGGAGCGGGCACGACCGGCGGCTCAAGGTCGTCGGGCGCACCGGCGACCACCACCGGGGCGGACGGCTCAGGCTCCTCAGGGCCGTCGGGCTCGCCGGCGTTCACCACCAGGGCGGGCGGAGCCGGCGGAGCGGATGGAGCCGGCGGCTCCTCGGTCGCGATCGCGAGCTGCCCCATCAGCGCGCGGTCGACGAGCTCCACCCAGCGCTCCGGCAGCGCCGCGCGCGCCCGCTTCGCCAGGGCGGGGGCGCGCGACCGGTCGTCCGCGCAGGCCTCGATGAGCTCGGCGAAGGCCGCCAGCCCGTCGCCGCCGCCGGCCGCGGACTCCCGCACCTCCGCCAGCAGGCCGGCCACGGTGTCGGGACCTTCGATGCGCCGCAGGGCGCTCACCCGGCCGTCCCTGCGGCCCGCCTCCAGCGCGGCCTGGACCGCGCTCGCCAGCTCGTCGAGCCCGTCCGGCCGCCCGTCCGGCAGGAGCCGCGTGGCGAGCCCGTCGAAGGCGGCGGCGACGAGCTGGACGCTCACCACATCGCCGTCCTCGGGACGCCGCCCGTCCCGCAACCGCCCGGCGACGCGGTCCGCCGCGTCGGCCGCGCTCGCGAACCGTCCGCGCAGCTCGTCCAGCTCGACGGCGAGCTGCTCCGGCTCGGGCACGGACTCCAGTTCCCCGGCGGCGACGGCCCGCAGCTCCAGCACATCGGCGGGCCGTTCGGGCAGCCCGGGATGCTGCTCGCGGAGCGCGTCCCACTTGTCCCGGGCTCCGGGCATCCGCTCCACCGGTTCGGCCGCCAGCAGGCCGAGCGCCACCACCGCGAGCGGACGGTCCTCCACGAGGACCCGCACCAGCCCCCAGCGCAGGAACGCGACCGGGACGTCCCATGCCAGCAGGATGCGCAGCCCCGGAGCACGCTCCAGCACGTCCCCCGCCGTGGCCGCGCCGAGCAGCTCGACGCAGTCGTCGCGGCCGAACTCGTCGGCGTTCCGGAAGCCCTGCGTGAAGACTCCGCCGAGGAGGGCCCGCAGGCGGCCGCTGCGCCTCCGGTCGCCATGGCGCATGGTGCGCAGCACCAGCTCGGGCGCCCCGGCGGGCATCTTCTTCGCCCCGCCGAGGCGCACCACGTCGAGGACGGCCCGCTGCAGCTCGGGCGGCACGAGCCGCAGGACCTCCCGTACGTCCTCGGCCGACACCGCCGCCAGCGCCGCGTCTTCGAGCCCGGTCAGGTCACCGACCAGTTCGCCCAGAACGCCGAAAGGCGCGGCCCCTTCGTGGCACCCTTCGCACCGAGACCCATGCCCCATGTCGTCCGCCTCTCACCGTGTGCGACTCACCGTGTGCGACCACCCGACGACAAAGGTAACGCGCTCCTCAAGCGCACATCATCAAAACGCAAAGATCATGTTGATTGAGTTCACGGCGATCACACTGTCCGTTCGCCGCCATCTCCCCCTCGACCAGCGAGAGCACCTCACGCAGCGGTCCCGCGGCCAGTAACGGCCACACGCCGAGAAATCCCACTTTGTCGCATCCTTAACCTGCGACCGGCTCTCCCGTCCCCGCCATCGGTGCTACTGTGCGCGTTGATCGAGTTCACGCAGGGCGCCGCACGGGCCCACCGCGCCTCCGCCGCCTCGGGAAGGTCCGCTCCATGCAGGCTCATGAAGTCGCGTTCTTCAAGCTCATCGAGGGCGAGAAGCAGTTCCAGGTTCCGCTGTACCAGCGGACCTACAGTTGGGGGCACCGGGAGTGGGCGCGGCTGTGGGCGGACGTCCTGGAGCACGCGGAGACCATCGCGGCCGGCGAGGACCGGCCGGCGCATTTCATCGGCTCGGTCGTCCTCGCGCCGGGGGCGATGTCGGCGGGCGACATCCAGCGGTGGCTGGTCGTGGACGGGCAGCAGCGGCTGACGACGCTGATGCTCGCGTGCTGCGCCCTGCGCGACCGCCTCAAGGACGTCTCGCCCCGCGAGGCGGGGCGCGTCCACAAGCAGTACCTCGTCAACGAGTACCGCGAGGGGCCGGAGCACTTCCGCCTGCTGCCGACGCAGGCCGACCGCGAGGCGTTCGCCGCCTGCGTGGAGAGCGGGGCGAGCGCCGGCGGCGGCGACGGCATCGGGGCCGCGTACCGGTTCTTCAGGCAGGCCCTCATCGACTACGACCCCGACGGCGACGTGGCGGCGCTCAAGCGGCTGGAGACCGTCCTGCGCGGCCGGCTGTCCGTCGTGGAGATCACCGCCGAGCACGGCGACAACGTCTACCGGATCTTCGAGTCGCTCAACAACACCGGCGTCAAGCTCAGCCAGACCGACCTGCTCCGCAACTACGTCTTCATGCTGCTCCCGACGATCGGCGAGCGCGTGTACACGAAGATCTGGCTGCCCATGCAGCGGGAGCTGGGCGCCGACAACCTGGAACTGCTCGCCTGGCTCGACCTGGTGATCCGCGGCGACCACCGGGCCAGGCAGAGCGAGATCTACCGGGCCCAGCAGCGGCGCCTCGGCGAGATCGTCCAGCGGGGCGGCGAGAGCGCGCTGGAAGGGGAGATCGCGGAGCTGTACCGGCGCGGGCGGCTGCTCATGCGGGTCATCGAGCCGGCCCGGGAAGGGGACGCCGGGCTCCGCGCCGCCCTGCTGCGGCTGCAGGAATGGGGCGGGCAGACCACCTTCCCGATCACGCTGCACATGCTCGACCTCCTCGACCACGGGAAGGCCACCGCCGCGCAGGTCGCCCGCGCCCTGTCGTACGTCGAGAGCTTCCTCGTCCGGCGGATGATCGCCGGGATCCCCACCAACAACCTGAACCGGATCCTCAACAGCGCGCCCAAGGAGCTGGAGGCGGACCGGCCGATCGACGAGGCCGTGCACCGCCACCTCTCCGGTGAGCGCCGCTACTGGCCGTCCGACGACCAGCTCCGCACCGCCGTCCGGACGCGGCCGTTCTACTGGTCCGGCCGCCCGAACCAGCGCTTCTTCGTCCTCAAGCGCCTGGAGCAGAGCCACGGGTCCAGCGAACCGGTCGACTTCGCGGCGGCCAGGCTCACGATCGAGCACGTCATGCCGCAGACCGCCACGCAGGACTGGCTGGACCTGCTGTCCGCCGAGGTGACCGATGAGGACGGCCCCGCCGAACTGCACGCCGAGCTGCTGCACACCCTCGGCAACCTCACCCTGACGGGCGACAACTCGAAGCTGTCCAACCACCCGTTCCAGCGCAAGCAGGAGATCCTCGACTCCAGCGCGCTGCACATGAACCGCGAGATCGCCGACGAGCCCCGGTGGGGCAAGGCGCAGATCCTGGCCCGCGCCGGGCGGCTGACCGAGCGCTGCGTCGCGCTCTGGCCGGCACCGCTGCCCGGCGGGTCCGACCTTGAGGACGAGCGCCGCACCTGGGTGCAGCTCCGGCGCCTGCTCGCCGAACTCCCCACCGGCTCCTGGACGACGTTCGGCGACCTGGCCGCCGTCATCGGCTCCAATCCCGCCGGCGTGGGCGGCTACATGGCGTCCCGCCCCGGGTTGGAGAACGCGCACCGGGTCCTCATGTCCGAGGGGACGGTGTCGCCGTCGTTCCGCTGGCAGGACGACCGCGCCGACACGCCCCGCGCCGTCCTGGAGGCCGAAGGCGTGACCTTCTCCGACGGCGGCGCCGCCGACCCCACCCAGCGGCTCACCGGCACGCAGCTGGCGAAGCTCATCGGCATGGACGCCCCCGACGAGGAGGAAGAGGACTCGCAGGCACTCCTCGGCCGATTCGAGGGCCAGCTCTCCGTCCACGGAGACGAGGCCGTCGAACTGGTGACCCGGGTCCTCGATCACTGGATCGGCAAGGGCGGCAGCATCGACTTCGGGGGCGGCAAGACCGACACCAGCTGCTACCCGTGGCTGGACCGCGCGGACGCCCGCGGCTGGATCTGGCCCGTCGTCTTCTACCCGCGCGGCGCCACCATCGAGGTCGTCTTCCAGCACCTCGCCAAACGGCCGCCGTTCGACGACACCGCGCACCGCGAGGAGTTCCGGCGGCGCCTCAACCGCATCGACGGCGTCGACATCTCCGAGGACCGCCTGGACAAGCGGCCCAGCGTCCCCATCAAGGTCCTCGCGGGCGACGGCCTCGGGCACTTCCTCGAGACGCTCGACTGGTTCATGGACCAGGTGGGCACGGCCCGTCCGCCCGAGCCGGCGGATGACGCCGAGGACGGCGGCGCGGACGGCGGCGCGGACCTCGCCGCCGAGTTCCACAGTGCGATGCTGCTGCTCTACGCCCTGACGAAGTCCGAGGCCGACTACAACGCGTCCGGGTTCCTGAGCATGGTGACGGAGCACGGCGGCGTCGGGGCCGCCAAGCTCCTGATCGCCTCGCCGCACATCTCGGACGGCTTCACCGCACTCCACGAGCGCGGCCGCCTGGACCTCTCCGTGGAGGCCCACATCGTCGACGAGCGCTTCGCCGCGCTCTTCACCGACGACGAGCGGGCCCGCGCCGCGCACCGCCTCGCCGAGTCCGGATACAGGACGTGACGCCGCGCCGCCCGGAGCGGGCCGGGCCCCCGGACCGGCCCGGCCGGGCCGCTGATCAGGCCTTGGGGCGGGCGGCCGCTGCGCGGATCTTGTGCCAGGCGGTCTTGGCGTAGCCGTTCAGGCGGGTGCTGATGCGGCGGGCCGTCGGGAACTCGGTGCCGAGGAGGCCGAGGCCGGCGAGGATGGCGACGACGCCCGGGCCCGGCAGGACGAGCATGACGACGCCCGCGACGATCAGCGCGGCCCCGGCGATCGCCACCGCCACCTTGCGGAGCAGGCGGACGGGCGCGCGGCGGGCGGCCGCACCGCGCTCGGCCGCGCCCTGCTCGGCCGCGCCCTGCTCGGTCGCGCCCTGCTCCGGCGTGCCGGGCGTGCCGTCGGCGGGCTTCTTCTGCGGCGCTGGGCGTTCCATCATGGTCGTCACTGCGTCCTCCCCCGGGGCACGTCCTTGTGTTGTCCGACGAACGACGGCGCCGCGCGAGATCCCGCCCGGGGCGGCTTGTGACGAGGACCACACCGAGGGACGGCGGCCCGCGCGGCGGCGGCTAGCATCTCGGTAATGAAGATCCCGTCCGGTGTGCGCGCGCGTTTCGGGGCGCTGGCCGCGCCAGTGTGGCGGCGGCTCAGCGGGCGGACGCAGTGGCGCGTCGCGCGGTTCCGCCACCACACGTTCCTGGTGTACGCGGGCGGGATCGTCCGGGACGAGCGGGGGCGGATCCTGCTGCTGCGGCACCGGCTGTGGCCGCCGTACCGGGCGTGGGGCCTGCCCGGCGGGTACGTCAACGCCGGCGA
This sequence comes from Actinomadura sp. NAK00032, assembly GCF_013364275.1. Lineage (NCBI taxonomy): Bacteria > Bacillati > Actinomycetota > Actinomycetes > Streptosporangiales > Thermomonosporaceae > Actinomadura > Actinomadura sp. NAK00032. The sequence goes on from NZ_CP054932.1 coordinate 5,902,906, forward strand.
GCGGCTGGAGGACGGGGTCGTCCGGGAAGTGCGGGAGGAGACGGCGCTGGAGGTCGAGGTCGCCGGCCCTCCGCTGCGGCTGGCGAGCGGCTTCCGGCACCGGGTCGAGGCGTACTACGAGGCGCGGGTCGTCGGCGGGCTGCTCGCGCTGGACGCGGCGGAGATCCTCGAAGCGCGCTGGTTCCCCCTGGACGAACTGCCGGAGCGGATGTCGCCCCGGCTCCGGAACGTCATCGAGGCGCTTGACCTCAAGCCCGGTTGAGGTCGCAGGCTGGACGGTATGAGCCTCACCGACATCGAACGCGAATACCTGTCCACGCAGCGGCTCGGCCGCCTCGCCACCGTGGGCCCCAAGGGCGACCCGCAGAACAACCCGGTCGGTTTCGCCTACAACGCCGAGACCGGCACCATCGACATCCGCGGCTGGCACCTCGCCAAGAGCCGCAAGTACCGGAACCTGCGCGACAACGACCAGGTGGCGTTCGTCGTCGACGACCTGGCGTCCGTCCAGCCATGGCGGGTGCGGGGCGTGGAGATCCGGGGGCGCGCCGAGCCCGCGGTCGCCGAAGGACCGCAGGGCGGCGACGACGTCATCCGCATCCACCCGCGCGTCGTCTTCTCCTGGGGGATCGACCCGGACACGGAGGGGATGGCCAAGCGCACCATTCCGTGAGCGGGCACCGCGGCGATGGGCGTCTCAGGCGCCCGGAGCGGCTCAGGCGCCCGGGAGGGGCTCCTGGAGCTCGAACCTGTCGGCGGTGGCGTGGCACTTCGGGCAGCGGGGCGGCGCGTGCTCGCCGCGGACGACCTCGCCGCAGACCTCGCACGCCCATTCGGTGGTCAGCAGCGCCATGACGTCCGAGCGGGCGACGATGCCGACGAGTTCGCGGCCCGACAGCACCGGGACGCGGCGGATGCGCCGTTCCAGGAGCAGGTGGCGGGCCTCCTCGACATCGGTGTCCTCGGTGACGCTGATGACGGCGGCGGTCATCACGTCGGCGGCGGTCCGCCCCTCGCGGGCCAGCAGGTCGTACTCGCTGACCAGGCCGACGACGGCGCCGTGCCCGTCGACGACGGGGACGGCGCTGATCCGGCGGGCGCGCAGCAGGGCCGCGACGTCGGGCACGGCCGCGTCCCGCTCCACGGTGATCACCGGGCTCGTCATGATCTCTTTGACCTTCACTGCTGCCGCCCCAGAATCGCGCGGGCTCCCGCCACCGCCGGTGGAAGAGGCCCCGTCCGTCGTCCTCCCATATGACCTTAGATGTCGCAGTCGTTCCGGTTCGCACCGGGCCGGAACGTGCCGCTCGTCGGCAGGTCGGTATCAGTCTTCCCGATATCGCGGGAATGATCCCGGCCCGGTGCGGAGGCGCCGATTCTCCGCACCGGCCCCCGGGAATCACCCGGCGGAGCAGGTGGCAGCCATCCCGGCCCGGTGCCGTCCCCTGGAAGCCGAACTCCGTTGACTGGCCGGCGGCGTGGTGGTCGGTGGGGTGGACGGGCCGTCCGAGAGTGCGGGGGTCCGCCAGTCCCTCCACTGGGCGAGGTCACCGGCCTTACCGCTCGCGATTCTGAAGCCGCCGGTGGAGCCGCCCGAGCGCAGCAGGAACTTCTGGACGTTCGCGCGCAGCGGCGCCTGCCATTCGATTTTCAGCACCGCTCGGGTCAGGGCCGCCCACCGGAGGAATCGGGCACCGACGGCTCGCCGCTCGGCTCCGAGGTCGGTGGCTCCTCACTGGGGGCGGGCTCCAGGCTCGGCCCCGAGTCCGATGGCTCCTCGCTCGGCGCGGACGGCTCCTCGGAGGTCGACGGCTCCGCAGTCGGCGAGGGGGCGGGAGCCGGGCTCGACGGCCCGCCACCGTGCGCGAACTCGCAGTCGACGCCGTCGTGATCGCGATCCTGATACCAGCCGTATTCGGGATCCGTGCCCTTAACGTACGGGCCGTACCCGGCGGCATTCGCCTCCGCGCAGGTCTGGAAGTGGGGGTCAAGGGTGCGGGCCGCGTCGCCTTCGCAGTCGACGCCGTCGTGATCGCGGTCCCGGTACCAGCCGTACTCGGGATCCGTGCCCTTCACGTACGGGCCGTACCCGGCGGCGTTCGCCTCCGCGCACGTGCGGAAGCGCGGATCCAGGCCGCTTTCGCCCCGCCGCTCGGAGGACGGCGGCCCGCCCTCGTCCGGCGGCTCCGTCGAGGACGGCGGCGCTGACCCTCGGCTGCCTTGCGACGTCCTCTGGTGCGTCTCGCCGCCGCAGGAGGAGGTGAGGCCGGCGAGAAGCAGCATCGTGGCCATCACGGCGAGGGCCGCGAGGATCCAGCGCTTCGCGGGTGGGCGGGAATCGGCGGTCATGGCGTGGCCTTCGTTCTGCGGAGGTCCGCCGCATCGCAGTTCATTCCACCCGAAACGGGGCGATATCCATATCAGCGGGGACGCAGAGCGAGGCCAATACTCGTCCAAATCTCGCCGGCCGGGCCTCGCTCGCACGACGCGGGAGCGTGCGGACGAGCGGCTAGATTTCGCGATCGACTCTGATTTTTCTGTTATCGCCCGTCCTGTCGGGGGTCTGCACCGTATCTACGGACATCCGACGAGAGAGGACGTGGCATCGCCATGAGCAACCCCCTTCCCCCCAGGGCCGGCGGGCCGGGCCCGAGGCGGCGGCAGCAGCGGACGGTGTCCGGGCGTGCGGCGGCGTGGACGGCCGCGGGCGCGGCGGGGGTGCTGGTGATCGGCGGGATCGCCGGCATGGCGAGCGGCGCGTTCGGCGGCGGCCCCGGTGCCGCGCCCGCCGCGAACGGCACCTCGGTGTCCCCCTCGTCCGCCCCGGCCGCCCCGCTCGACGCCGCGGAGCCGTCGCCGAGCGAGACGGCCCGTCCCAAGCAGACCCGGAAGACCGCCAGGCCGCGCACGCCGACGCCGCGCGCGACACGGTCGCGTCCGGCCGCGCCCCCGCCCGCCCGGTCGAAGGCGCCGTCCGCACCGGCGGCCGGGGGCGCCGCGGCTCAGGTCATCTCGCTGGTGAACAAGGAGCGCGCCAAGAACGGCTGCCGGGCGCTGACGTCCAACGGCAAGCTGGCCGCGGCGGCGCAGAGGCATTCGGCCGACATGGCCCGGCGCGGCTTCTTCGACCACACCAACCCGGACGGCAAGAGCCCCGGCGACCGGATCACCGCCGCCGGATACCGCTGGTCCACCTATGGCGAGAACATCGCCAAGGGCCAGCCGACCCCGGCGAGCGTCATGAAGTCCTGGATGAACAGCCCCGGGCACCGCGCGAACATCCTGAACTGCGGCTTCCGCGAGATCGGCGTGGGGGTGGTGAAATCGGGCGGACCGTACTGGACGCAGGTCTTCGGCGCCTCCCGCTGATCACCGGGGCGTCGCGAACACCTGCGTCCACCAGGGGCCTCCGGAGCCCTGCACGAGCCCGATCCCGACCATCGTGAACCCGCAGTTGAGGATGTTGGCCCGGTGGCCGGGGCTGCCCATCCAGGTGTCCACGACGGCGGGCGGGCCCGACTGGCCGCGCGCGATGTTCTCCGCCCACGCGTTCCACCGGAACCCGGCGGCGGTGATCCGCTCCCACGGCCCGTCGCCGCCGGAGCCCCGGTGGTCGAGGACGCGGTGGGACGCCATGTCCGCGGAGTGCCGCTGCGCCGCCCGGTGCAGCGCCGGCGAGACGCGCAGCGGGCGGCACCCGGCCGCCGCCCGCTCGGCGTTGACGAGCGTCACGACCCGCTGCTCGACGGTGGCGGGGGCGCGCCGCGGGGTGACCCGGGCCTTGTCCGGCGCGGCCTCGGGCGTGGGCGGCGGGGTGGACGGGGCCGTCCGCCGGACGGGCGCCGGGGCCGCGGCGTCGGGCGCGGGACGCGCGGGACCGTCCGGTTCCGGCAGTGCCCAGTAGACGACCGCCGCGGCGACACCGGCCGCCGCCGCCCCCGCCACCCAGCGCGCGGCGCCGCCAGACGACTTCACCGCAGCCGCTGAGGAGGAGTGCCCCGCACCAGCCGAAGAAGCGCCCGCTCCGGACGAGGCGCTGCCCGCGCCAGATCCGGTCGTGCTCGCGCCGGGGGCCGCGTTACCGACGCCCGCTGCGGTGTTGGCGGCGTCCAGTAGGGACTGGGCGCCGGCCAGCGCCGCGTGCAGGGAGGAGTCGGCGGGCATCGGCACCATGACCAGGCCCGCCAGCAGCGCCTCGGGCGGGGCGAGGTCGCGCTGGCGGGCGGTGCAGGAGCGGCAGTCCCTGATGTGCTTGGCGATCCGCTTGCGCCACAGCGGGGACGGCCGCCCGTCCCACTCGGCGAGGACCGGCTCGAGCCCGCCGCACCGCCGCCCGCTCACCACCCGCACCACGGCGCGGCACGTCGCCAGCTGCTTCTTCATCCGCTGCACCCGCACGGCCGCGTGGGCCGCCGGCACCCCGAGCCCGTCCGCCAGCTCCCGCCGCGTCAGATGCCCGGACGCCTCCAGCCACCACAGCCCGAGGAGTTCGCGCTCCCCCGCGTCCAGCCACCGCGTCGCCTCGGCGATCTCGCGGCGCTGCTCCGACAGCTCCAGCCGCAGGACGGCCAGCCCCGCGAAGTCGTCCTCGGCACCCGCCACCTGGGCCATGGCCTGCGGATCCATCGGCGTCCCGGCGCGCTGCGCCGACCAGCGGCGGCGCACCTGGTTCATGGCGATGGACACCAGCCACGACCGGAACCGCGCCGGCTCGCGCAGCCCGCCCAGCCCGCCGAGGGCGCGCAGCACCGACTCCTGGACGACGTCGTCCACGTCGGCATGGCCGCCGAGCGCCCAGCCGACCACGTTGTAGAGCAGCGGCAGATGGTCGGCGACCAGCTGCTCCCGGGCGCCGGCGTCCCCGTCCTGCGCCGCCCGGACCAGCACGTCCACATCCGTGCCCACACGCATCCTTCGCCCTCCAGAGAGTCGCCGCCGGTCCCTCTGGAGACCTCCGAAACCACCAGAGATAACAGGAAACCCGCCAATTCTGCCTCGTCTCTGGACGCGCCGCGCCGCCGATGGCCGGGCGGGCGGGCCGACAGGCGCGGTCGGCATGCGGAGCCGGCAGGCGCGGTTCCTTCCAGCCGGACGGCTATCCAGGCTCGCGATTCACGAGCAGGATGCTGGGGGACGCGGCGTCAGCGAACGGAACCCTCACCCTCATCAGTTCCATGCCGGTTTCCAGATGCAGGGCTCGGCAGTGGACGATCCAGCAGTCCGCTTCCCGATCAGCGCGCACGGCGACGAACGTCCCACCGAGATAGCCTCGGCCGTAGACGGCGGAGCACGCGGATTCGATGGCCTCTTCCCTGCCCAGGGGCGGTTCGGCGCCGCGCCCTCCGGGCAGCCGCCTGCGCATCGCGCGCAACAGGCGCTTCACGGCCGCGACCACACCGGCGTCCGCCCGATTGCCGATCACTCCTCCCGCAGCCGCCGCACCCACGTACGTGCCGATATGCAGCGCGTGGTCGAGAATGTCGTGTGCGCCCGCAGGCCAGCTCCCGGCTTGGGGCTGCGACGGATGGGGCACAGGCTGCACCGGCGCCGCCGAAGAGGCCGGAGACGGCGGGAGATACGGCGGCTGCGGCGCGTAGGGCGGGACGGCCGACGGCGGTGAATCCGAGGGATCCCACCGCGCTTGAGGGTCGAGCCATTCACCGACGTCGCGCTCCCAGTCGTCCCGGCGGCCATGAATCACGTCGGCGTAGACTTTGCAGCCGCCGAACACCCCTGCCCAGACGCCATGCCACTGATCACAGTCGTGCGCGCCTATCGCCAGCGCGCTCCGATGGAAGAGATCCGGGTCGGCATTCGTGAGCGACTCCGCATGGTGCACCAGCATCCGCATTTCACCGCAGGCGCCGGAGGGAGGCTGGTCAGCGGCCTTCGCCGCACCGGCCGCATCCCGAAGGACCTGCAGGAATCTCTCCCACAGCACGGGATTTGAGGCGGGAGGCTCGGTCACCACTTCCCCAGCATTGATCCTCCGGTTACGAGACGCAAGGGTGCCCGAGGCGGCGGGCCGCGCGAACCGAATGGTCCGAGCGGGCGCCCCGACGAATGCGGCGGGCGTCCCCGGATTCACATCCCGACCACCGTTTCGGCTGATCGCATGTGAGAAAGTGGACACCTGCCTTATGGTGCATTTGTGAAAGCAGCGGTTCATGCCAGGTACGGCCCGCCCGAAGTGGTCCAGATCGCCGAACTGGACGAGCCCACGGCCGGAGACGGCGACGTCCTCGTCAAGGTGCACGCGACGACGGTGAACCGGACGGACTGCGCCTACCGCGCCGCCCGGCCCTTCTTCATGCGGCTGCTCACCGGCCTCGCCCGGCCGCGCCGCAAGGTCCTGGGGACCGAGTTCGCCGGAGTGGTCGAGGCGGTCGGCGGCGGCGTCGCGTCCTTCGCCGCCGGCGACCGGGTCTTCGGGTACAACGAGGGCGCCTTCGGGACGCACGCCGAGTACCTGTCCGTCCCGGAGGACGGCATGATCACGACCATGCCCGCGGGCGCGGAGTTCTGGGAGGCCGCCGCCGGAACGGAAGGCGCCCACTACGCGCTTTCGGCGATCCGCACGGCACGGACGACAGCCGGACAGGACGTCCTCGTCTACGGCGCGACCGGCGCCATCGGTTCGGCCGCGGTACAACTGCTGAAAAGCATGAACGTCACGGTGACCGCGGTCTGCGACACGGCGAATCTGCAACTGGTAAGCGGTCTGGGGCCCGACCGGGTCGTCGACTACACGGCCCAGGACTTCACCGCGGACGAACAGCGGTACGACCTGGTGCTCGACGCGGTCGGCAAGAGCACGTTCGGCCGCTGCCGCCGGCTGCTGAAACCCGGCGGGCTCTACATGTCGTCCGACCTCGGGCCGGGGTGGCAGAACATTCCCCTGGCACTCTTCACGCCACTGTTCCGCGGCAGGAGAGTGAAGTTCGGCGCCCCCACCCAGAACAAGGAAATGGTGGAGCACATCCGCGGCCTGATGGAGTCAGGGCAGTTCAGCCCGGTCATCGACCGGCGATACCCGCTGGACCGGATCGTCGAAGCCTACCGATACGTCGAAACAGGTCAGAAGATCGGCAACGTCGTCATCGACGTCGCACCACACCCCTGAGAGTCCGACCACCGATTCATTCCTTGAACCCTGGTCTGGGCCGTCTCCCCTGAAGACCAGGCACATCGCGGCACGGAGCGCCATCGGATTTCTACGCGTCTAGAAATCAACATTGAACATCTAACACCGTTCATGCGCTAGAGCGAGATGGTTCGCTCAACTACCCTCCGGTAGATGTGGCATCCGCGAAGGGATCATTGAGAAACCGCATGCACCAGGGTATGCGGTTCTGCAATTCCTTTGCCACTCATGGAGCCCGATCCACGCCGCCAGAGAATTCTCTGTGCACGCCTCGCACCGCCATAGCGCGACGCGACTGCGTCCGAAGTACGGGAAGCGGCTCCAACTCCCGGCAACCCGACCGTTCCGGCGCCGCGCCTCCTGCTCCGGTCGCGGAGCCCGGAGAGGCCCGCCGGCGGCCCGAACCCCAGATTGGAGAACCACCATGCGAAGACTGATGCAAGCGGCGCTGGTCGCGTGCGCGGCCGCGCTCACGATGTGCGGCGCGACCGCCGCGTCCGCCGCCGGACCTCCCGACGGCGGCGGCCAGCCCATCATCGGCGGCCACAACGCCACCGAGACGTACTCCTGGATGGCGGCGCTGAGCAACGGATGCGGCGGCAGCCTGGTCGCGTCCCAGTGGATCGTCACGGCCAACCATTGCGGCCCGGCGTCGCAGGCCCGGATCGGCTCGACCTACAAGAACTCCGGCGGTGAGCTCCGGTCGATCGACCGGCGCACCACCAGGCCGGGCACCGATCTCACGCTGATGCACCTGTCCTCGCCGGTCCAGGCGGCCCCGGTCGCGATGGCGCAGTCAAACCCCGCGCCGAACACCCCGGTGCGGCTGCTCGGCTGGGGCTGCACGAGCTGGCCGTACTGCAGCACCCCGACCATCCTCCAGGAGATCGACCTGACCGTCCTGCCGAGCGGCCAGTGCTGGGCCGGCGGCGGTACCGCGAACGACGTCTGCGTGTCGGGCGACCGGTCGCACTCCGCCTGCCACGGCGACTCCGGCGGACCGGCGGTCGTCGGATCGCGCGGCAACTGGACGCTCGTCGGCGAGACCCACGGCCCCGGCGACAACCGCGGCGAGTGCGCGACCACGACCCTCTACACCGGCATCGCGCCGTACCTGTCCTGGATCAACCAGCAAATCGGCGGCTGACCCTCCGCCCCCACCCCGCAGGAGTTCCCGCATGTTCCGTAAGATCACGGCGGCGCTGGCCGCCACCCTCGGGCTCGCGTTCCTGGTGCCCGCGCTGGCCGCCGCTCCCGCGTCCGCCACGGCCCCCGCCCCGCTCGCCGTCCGGACGATCTACTACGACGCCGGCGGCGCCCAGGAGTTCCGGGCGGCCGTCGACGAAGGCGCCGCCGCATGGAACGCGGCCGTGCCCGCGATCCGGCTCGTCCCCGCGACCGGAGGCCAGGCCACCGTCAAGGTGTACGCCGACAACGGCTGGCCGCGCACCTACATGTACGGCTTCGGCCAGGCCGTCATCTACATGGGACGTGAAGCGGTCAACGACGGCTTCTACCCGCCCAGGATCGCCGCCCACGAACTCGGGCACGCCCTCAGCCTGCCCGACAACCGCAACGGACGCTGCGACTACCTGATGTCGGGCCACAGCTCCCCGGTCTCGTGCCAGAGCACCACTCCGCACGCGACCGAAGCCGCACAGGTGTCGCGCAACGCGGGCTCCTGGGTCCCCGCAGCGCGCGCGGCAGCCGCCCGGCAGGCAACGTACCCGGACTGCTTCGTCTTCTGACCGCTCTCCCGCGACGTCCCTGGACGCCGACCCCCGGCGCGGCACCGTCACCGGCAACCCCTGTGACGGTGCCGCGCCGCGCTTCCACCGCCGGAGGAGTCTCCGTAGCGAAGCCGCACAAGCGCCGTCTGCGCGACGTGCCATCGCCAGCCCACCCATGCAGGCCTATCGCAGGTGCGCCTGCAAACGCGTCAAGGCCGCACGCCAATGCAGATGCGCATGCTCTTCGCCCAGCGCGGTGTGCTCGCGGCAGAACCACTCCACTTCCGGAGGATGGCCGGTCCAACCCTCCCGATCCCATTCCCGCCGGACGGCCTCCTCCTCGGCGTCAATCCCGAACCGCACGGCCGTGAACGACTCGTACGAAAGGCCGTCCCGAGGAGACTTCCTACAGATCAAACAAACCGGCGGCCTCACACCAACTCCCCTCCGAGAGACACCTCCCGGTCAATGTCGAGTTCCAGTGCCCTCACGCGACCTGCGGGACGGGAGACGTTCGGTGCTGCCGTGGTACTCAATCCCAGGTCGGCGAGGATGTGTGACAGAGCTGCGGCAGCATCGTCCCACGACCGGCCTGCACCGGATAACTCCCGGCCGAGCTGATCCAGCCCCGTGGGAAGCCGCTGCGTTCAGCGGACGAGCCAGGAGGTCGGCCTCGCGAAGGCCGGGGGATGTACGGCTCAACGATCCGGGGCGGAAGCCCGTCCTCGCCGGCGAGGTGGTGGACAGCGTCGAACGCCGCGTAGAAGCCGGAACGCGTCATCGTGAGCCCGAGTGGCTGAGAGACTCAGGAAAATCGGGGTCGCGATCGACGAAGGATCGCTGCAGCACGATGTTCCACATGACAGAAAGGCACTGGAGAGGGCCTGGGAATGTACGGCAAAAAAAATGCCAGCGAGATGATCAGCGAAGGCTTCGCGGAGTGGCGAATCAGCCCGCATCCCCGCCCGATATCCACGGCCATTGGGCGGTTCATTGACGAATACTTCAAGGGGAAGTAGTGTCAATAGTAATACCACCGTGGAGCATCTGCGACTCCTGCACCCGGTTGAAGTGGGTGCCGGATCCGGACTGGGATCAGGACAACCCCAGAAGCCCGTCGGATGATGGTTCGATCTACTTCTGCGAAGCGTTCCCCGATGAGATACCCGACGACATCAGATACTTCGGTTTCGATCACCGCTACCCCTATCCCACCGACGGTGGCATACGACATGAACTGCGACCAGGTAAGGCGGACATCCTTGCCGGCTTCGAGCTAGACAACACCGTCGACGTCCGAACCAGAGACGTGACATCGAGCGCCCGGACCTGGATGGGCAAGATGGCCGCGCTCAGAGCCCGCCGACTCGAACTTGCCAATTTACTCCTGGACGCGGAACAGTTCAGCATTCCCGTGCGCAGTGACGGGACACCGGTGATCTGGACGTTCGATGACTTCCGCATGCTCGGCGTGAGCAGCACAGGCCCCATCCAACTTGACTTCGTCGAGTCGGATGATTTTCAAGGCTGGCGGTCCGGCACCCTTGAGGGGCTCGCCGCAAGTGCCTCCGGAGACGTGCTGCTGTACGTCGACAAACGAGGCCCTCTGCTTCCCGTCCATGCGCTCCAAAGTTTCAACATTCCACTGTTTCGCATGATGCGAGAAAGCCACACCGAGCAATTGCGCGAAATGTTCCCAGACTCCTTGGTCTACCGGCCTAAGGGCGAACGCGCTGTGTTCACATCGCTCCTGGCGCTGGAAGCCTCCAGGGGGGCCGCCACGGCGTGGGAACCAGTGCGTGGCCGAGACGCGTTGGCGGAGGGAGAGGTCGTCATCGACCCTGGTCACGAGCACCAGGTCACACTGGTCCCGTAGAACTCACCCATCAAACCGGGGCGCCAGGCTGCGCGACGACCGCCCCCATCCCCTGGCCGGGTTGGCCGGTCCAGCCCTACCGATCCCATACGCGCCGGACGGCCTCCTCCTCAGCGCCGATCTCGAACCGCACGGCCATGAACGACGCGGACGAAAGATCGTTCCATCGACAAGCACTTCAAGGGGAAGTAATGACCACCATCATACCCCCAACCAGCATCTGCGATTCCTGCAAGCTTTTGAAGAGCGTCCCGGACCCCGACTGGGACCCAAATAAGATCACCAATCCATTGAAAGCCGGAGCAATAAATTTTTGCGCCGCCTTCCCGGACGAAATTCCCGATGATATCAGCTTTCATGGGTTTGATCACCGGCTCCCCTACCCGACCGACGGCGGGATCCGCCACGAACTGCGGCCGGGCATGGCAGATCTTCTGACCGCCTTCGAGGAGGAGACTCCCATAGATGTCCGGACCAGAGACGTTACGTCGACCGTGCAAGCCTGGATGAGCCAGATGGCCGCATTGAGAGCACGCCGGCTCGAACTTGCCACGTTCCTGCTGGACGCGGATCAACTCACCGTTCCGGTGCGCAGCGATGACACACTGGCGATTTGGATTTTCGACGACTTCCGCATGCTCGGAGTGAGCACCACTGGACCAATCCAACTCGACTTCACCGAGTCAGACGATTTTCAAGGCTGGCGGACCTACTCCCCCGAGGAACTCGCCGCCGGCGTTCCCGAAGACGTACTGCTGTACGTCGACAAGCGAGGCCCCCTTTTCCCCGTCCGAGCCCTCCACAGTTTCAATATTCCTTTGTTCCGCATAATACAGGATGGCTCCGCCGCACAATTGCGCGAAGAGTTCTCCGAATCCTTGGTCTACCGACCTGAGGGGGAACGCGCGGTCTTCACATCACTCCTGGCGCTGGAGGCCTCCAGAGGGATCACCACGGCGTGGGAGTCAGTGCGTGGCCGAGACGTGTTGGCGGAGGGAGAAGTCATCATCGACCCTGGTCACGAGCACCAGGTCACGCTGGTCCCGTAGAGCTCACCGATCAGACCGGGGCGCCAGGCTGCGCGACGACCGCCCTCATCCCCTGGCCGGGTTGGCCGGTCCACCCCTCCCGCTCCCATACCCGCCGGACGGCCTCCGCCTCGGCGTCGATCTCGAACCGCACAGCCGTGAACGACTCGTACGAAAGGCCGTCCCGAGGGGACTTCCTGCAGATCAAACAGATCGGCGGCCTCACACCAACTCCCATTCGAGAGACGCCTTCCCCGAACAGTAGCGCCACCCCGCTTCACACACCGCCGTGGCGCCGCGCACGTCCGGTCTAGCAAGCAGCCTGCTTGCCGCAGGGAAGACAGCGAGCCGCCACAGGCGGTCTCATATCAACTGATCCCGGACACATGCGTCATGGCCATCTCGCTTGGATAGCTCCTCGCCAAAGTAACCATCGTTTCATGCTGCTCGCGGCACTGAACGAAGCAGGGGAGTGATCGATGCGATGACTAAAGATACGGAGCACCGGACGGCGCGGGCCGAATATCGCGACGTGCAATGCCCGGACGTGCGCGCTTGAATAGGGACCGGCATGGCAGGCGTCGGCCCCGCACGTCCCGGAACATGCCGACGAACCGGCGACTACTCGGATGCCATCCGGGCGGCCAGCGAAGGGTTGAGCACGTGGGCGTCGAACAGCAGCACCGAGAGGCCGGGGCGCCGTGAGCCCCCGAACCATTCCGCGCGGAGGTGAGGGGGCGGCACTATGACGCGTGCCTCCCTGGCGGCCGCCCGCCTGCCGCGCGTCAAGCAACTTGCCGAGGAGCGGGGGCCCGCGCTCAAACAAGCATTCGCCCTGCTCCAGAGCGGTGCATTGGTCGGCCCGGCCGGTACACGCCTTCAGCAGACTCTCGTCCGGGCCCACGATGACGCCCGCTCTGGCTTCTACGCGGCATTCGACGCCGTCCACCATCTCGCCGGCGAGGACGGGCCTCCGCCTCGGATCGGTGAGCCGTACATCCCCGGGCCTCCGCGCGGCCGCCCTCCCGGCTCGCCTGCCGAACGCAGCGGCTCCCCGGCAGGCCTGGATCAACTCGGCCGGGCGTTATCCAGCGCGGCCGAGTCCTGGAACGACGCAGCCGCGACCCTGTCACGCATCCTGGCCGACCTCGGATTGAGCACTGCGCCGGTACGGTCCATATCCCGTTCCGCCAACCATGTACGGGCACTGAAACCCGATGTTGACCGACGTAGGGCTGAGCTCCTCAAAACAGACCAGCAGCAAATTGTTCAATCCGCCGTCAAGACGATTCAGGGAATCTTGCCGAAATCCCCCGGAGTCAAGGAAGCGATCGGCAGTCTCTGGGACACCTACGCGCACCGCTACCTCCCAGGTGTGTGGGAAGGCGCGAAAGACATAGGTCTTGGCGGGCTGGCCATAAACCCCTTCAGCGCACCCTTCTACTTTGGTATCAACCGTAAGAGTTGGATGGAGCGCGGGCCCGTCGGCCAGATCAAGGGACTTTTCCTGGGCGTCCAGCATCCTGGCGAGTTCGCCAAGGCCATCGTCAACTGGGAGGATTGGAAGCGCGATCCCGTACACGCGCTCGGCAAGACCGCACCGAGCATCGCGATCACAGCTGCCACCATGGGCACCGGTTCAGGTGCCGGAGTGGGCTCCAAGATCGGCGCCGCGCTTCGAAACGCCGCTAGAAAAGGCACGAAGCCCGATCTTGAGACTGCGGTCCGCGCCGATCCTGCCCCACCACGGCAACCTTCCAATTCGGACCACCCGGGCTCGCATTTCGATGATGAGAGAGCATCAGCCGCCGCACCGGTGCTGTCGGAGAAGGCACTTTCGGCGCTGCGCAACGTCGAGGATGCAGCACAACGCATCGCCGCAAGGTTCGGAGTGAAAGTCGATTTCAGCAGCCATCCGATCGATCCCGCGAATGCACGCGGCATCACTGAGGCCCTCGAGGGAGCAGCCAACGACTACCCGTCCATTTTTCGAGACATGAAAAACGTCAAGGTTCAAAGCCTCGACGAAATGAGAAAAACAAACCCCAGCGCAGGACCCAATACCATGGCACACTCCATCAACGACGGCAGTGGACCAGGACCACAAGGTATATACTTAAACCAGACCAACCTCATGAGCAAGGCCGTCACCGACGCGGTTGCGATCAAAAGAACCGAGGAGGGGTGGTCGGTACCCAAGGGCCTGACAGCCAGGGGAACCTTCTATCACGAATTTGGCCACCAAATCGGCCACCGGATATTGGCGGACCCAAGACTTTGCCAAGAGCTCGCCAGAGAACTAAGGAAAGTCGGAGTTTCAGTAGACGAATTCTCACTGCAAGTCGGCGTTCCCTTCGGTCAGCAGCGACTAGCCGCCGGACTCGGCGAATACGGCACGACGAACGCGAGCGAGATGATCGCCGAAGGGTTTGCAGAGTGGCGCCTCAACGCCCACTCGCGCCCCATATCTGCAACTATCGGACAATTTATCGATAAGCATTTCAAAGGAAAATAATGACAAGCATTATCTTGCCATCCAGCATCTGCAGTTCTTGCAATCTGTTGAAAAAGGTTCCAGATCCCGACTGGAATCCACATGAGGCCAGTGACCTACCGAGAGCAGGAACGATATATTTTTGCACGGCTTTTCCAGATGGAATCCCGGATGATATAAGGTTTCATGGATTCGATCACAGGCTTCCCTATCCGACCGACGAAGGGGTTCGCCATGAACTACGGCCGGGCACCGAGGATCTTCTAACTGCCTTCGAGGAAGAGACTTCCATCGACGTTCGCACCAGAGACGTAACGTCGAGCGCCCGAGCATGGATGCGCAGTATGGTGAAACTGAGAGGCCGCCGACTCAACCTAGTCGCGCGTCTCCTTGACGCAGATCAGCTCACCATCCCAGTGCGCCGTGACTCGAAACCGCTCATCTGGGATCTGAATGACTTCCGCATGCTGGGCGTAAGCCGTACAGGCCCCTTCCAATTGGACTTCCTCGAGTCGGAGAACTTTCAAAGCTGGGGGATCAGTCGCCTTGAGGAGCTCGTCGAAGCCGTCCCTGAGGACGTGTTCTTGTACGTCGACAGAAAAGGTCCCTTGCTACCCATCAGGTCACTCCAGAACTTTAATTTCCCACTGTTCCGCATGATGCAAGACGGCTCCATGGAGCAATTGCGCGAGAAGTTCCCCGACGCTTTGGTCTACCGGTCTGAGGGCGATCGCGCGGTGTTCACATCGCTCCTGGCGTTGGAGGCCTCCAGGGGGATCACCGCAGCGTGGGAACCCGTGCGCGGCCATGACGTGCTGGCGGAGGGAGAGGTCGTGATCGACCCCGGCCACGAACACCAGGTCGCACTGATCCCGTAGAGCCGCCCTTCGAGCAGCTCGGCCCGGGCCGCGCGGCGACCGTCCTCGTCTGCAGCTCGTAGCCCCGTCCCGCTGGTGGGATTACGCAGGTGCGGTCGGGGAAGCCCGTCCGGAAGTGGTGGTGAGCCAGGAAGGACGTATGGGCGACGATTCTTTGATGACCGCGGCTGTTCTGCACCGGCACGGCGGGCCGGACGCCCTGGAGGTACGAGAGGACTGGCCGCTTCCAGAGATCGGTCCAGGTCAGGTGCTCGTTCGGGTGGCTGCGGCAGCGTTGAACAACACCGATATCTGGACGCGGGAAGGTGCCTACGGGCTGCCGGGCCGCCCGGACGCGAAGGCCGGATGGCGTGGCCCGCTGGACTTCCCTCGTGTGCAGGGCGGGGACATCGCCGGCACGGTCACTGCGGTCGGCGACGGTGTCTCCGACGGATGGGTGGGGCGTCGAGTCCTGGTCGATCCGGCGTTCTACGCCGATGAGGGCGAGGACGCGATGCCGGTCGGTCTGCTCGGCAGCGAGGGGGACGGAGGCTTCGCCACCTATGTGGCGGTCGACGCCGTCCGGCTCCACGACATGACCGACTCACCGCTGTCCGACGAAGAACTCGCTGCGCTGCCCGTGGCTTATGGCACAGCGATGGGCATGCTGGAGCGCGCCCGCATCAACAAGGGTGAGACGGTGTTCGTCACTGGCGCGTCCGGTGGTGTCGGCTTCGCCCTCGTTCAGCTCGCGGCCGCGCGTGGCGCGCGGGTACTGGCCTTGACCAGCGGCTCCAAGGCCGAAGCGGTGCGCGACGCCGGCGCGGAAGTCACTCTCTCCCGTGACATTGATCCGGCTGAACTGCAGGGCAGGCTGCGGGCGGCGGCACCCGGTGGGTTGGACGCCGTCGCCGACGTGGCGGGCGGCCCCTGGCTCGAGCGGGTGCTGCCCGCACTGCGCGACGGTGCCCGCTGGGTCATCGCCGGCGCGGTCGCCGGGCCCGTGGTCTCGTTCGACCTGCGTCGCCTCTACCTGCACAACCTCAGCCTCATCGGCTCCTCGATGCACACCCGTGCCCATTTCACGGAACTGGCGGGCCTGGCCCGCACGGGCGCCCTGCGACCGCGCATCGCCGCCAGGTACCCGCTCAGCGACATCCACGCGGCTCAGGAGGAGTTCCGCCATGGCTCGCGCGTCGGCAAGATCGTGATCTTGCCTTGATATCCGGGTACGAGCGGGATCAACGGTTACTGCCGCGGACCGGACGCGTTGGCCGACCGCTGCCGGCCGTCCGGACGGCCGAGTCGGCGTCCCGCCGGGTGTGCCTGGATCAACGGCCGGCGTGATGGCGGGCGTATTCGCGGACGAGGGTGTCGTGGGGCAGGGACGGCCAGCGGCTCAAGGCGCCGGTGAGCCGGTCGACGATCAGAATCGGGCGGGGGCCGTCGGCGGCGGTCGCGGCGCGAGCTATGAAGCCGTCCGGGAACTCTTCGACGATCACCGGGACAGGGCGGGCACCGTGCGCGAAATGGTTGTCGGCGCGGCGCCACGCCTCGGCACGGTCGATCGGGCCTGGGCGGACGGCGTAGGCGGTGAGAACGTCGGCGATCCCCTGCAGCGTGCGGCAGCCGGGCGTCCCGCACCCGTGGCAGATGTCCCGTCCGCGCGCATCGGTGCCGGGGCGGTGTGTCGAAAGGACGCAGGTCAGCGCAGCCGTGCAGGCCAGTACGAGACGGCGGGACGCTCCCAGGAACTCACGGCTGTGGGCATCAAGGCTCCCGCTCCCGTGCTGGACGAGAGCGGCGTCGATGGCGTGGACGTCCGCGCGCATCGCGGCGGTCATCGCGGCGTGGACGCGCCGCTGGACCCGGACATGCGTCCAGGAGGCGGGCTCGGTCACGCGGCCCACTCCCCCGTGAAGACGGCGGTGACCGTGCGGCCCTCGCCGTTGCCGTGCCAGCCCCAGGTCGCGGCGGTCAGGGCGATCGTGCGCAGCCCGCGTCCGGACTCGGCGAGTTCACCGGCGTCGACGGCGGCGGGCTCGGCGGGCCCACCCTGGTCGGTGACCGACACGGCGACGAGGCCGCCGTCCTGGGCGATCTCGACGGTGAAGAAGCCACCGTCCTGACCGGACTTCGTGTGCCGCAGCGCGTTCACGACGAGTTCGTCGGCGGCGAGCAGGACGTCGTCGAGGTAGGGGCAGCCGGCCAGAAGGCAGCCGACGAACCGGCGGACGTCGCGGGCCTGCTCGGGCCCGCCGGGGAAGGAACGCCGCCACCGCAGCGGCGCCGGCTGCACCGCCGGAAGCATCGTCAGAGACATCGGAACACTCCTGATCATGGGCGTGGAGGTTGCGGAGCGCTCGGGTCTCCCCTGCTCCGCACACCGATCGTCACAGGAAGTCGCCTAACGGTCACGCAAAATCGGCTCACTCGGGGGCCTGCACGGTGGATCGGCACGGACGGAGCTCACCGACTCAAATCCCGCACGCGCGATATTCGCGTGCGCGCATCGGATGACCCCGTCATGGAGCGGCCGCGGCCGTCGTGCCCCGCCCGTCCGGCCCGTCCGGCCCGTCCGCGACGATCTGCCGGGCGAGCGCGGTGACCTGACCCCGGAGACCTTCGGGGGGCGCCGACAGGTCGAGCGCGGTCTCCACGATCTGAACGCCCCCGGTGCCGGTGACGACGTGGCTGTGGGTCTCGGTTTTCGACGCGTACACCAAGTAGGCGCGGTTCAGCCTCATCGCCGTGCAGTAGGCGAGCATCTGGTAGAGGTCTTGCTGCGGCGTGTCCCCGGTCTTGTACTTGACGTCCACGACCGCGAGAGGACTGCCTTCGGCGGTGGAGAGGACGAGGTCGGGGCGAAGCCGCACCCGGTGCGCGAGGTCGAGATGGTGGCGCTCGTCCTGGAGCCTCACCGTCCCGCCGTACGGTCGGAGCGCCTCGGCGAGGGCGACGCAGACGAAGTCCTCGAAGACCCGCCACATCTCCAGCATCAGCCCGTCCACACGGACGGCGATACCATCAGCGAGTTCGTAGGACGCGCCGCGCAGCACGAGGTCGGCGATCCCCAGGGCGGTCTGGTAGCGGCTGTTGAGCCGGGACGGTGTCCAGGCCGGCGGCGGGCGCCCGGGAACGAGCCGTTCCACGCCGTCCAGCCGCAGCGGCAGGTGGCGCAGCAGCCGGCGGGTGCCCTGCGGGACGCCCGGCAGGCGCAGCAGCCGGTGAGTCGCGGCGAGCAGGATCCGGTTCTCGGGGATGTCGACGGTGTAGTCGTCGTAGCGCACCTCGACCGGCACCGGGAATCCGTGGCGCCGCTGGATCTGCTCTTTGACGCGGATGCGGCCGCGCACCACCGGCAGCGCCTCCTCCGTCTCGCGGTAGCCGAGGAGGACGCCCTGGCCGAGGGCCCGTTCGGCGGCCCGGGCGAACGCGTGGGCGAGCGCGGGCAGCAGCTCGGTCCGCTCGCCGGCGTCGACCTCCTCCCGCCTCCAGCCGCGCGCCTTCCGCGCGTAGCCGAGCAGGTGGAACAGGCGGTCGATCGGCGTCTTCGGCCGGACGCGAATCTCCACCTGGCCATGCGGGGGGCCGATCCGGGCGGCGCCGACCAGGCCGTTGTCGCGCAGTCTCCAGAGCCCGGCGCGGGGGCCGGGCGCGATACGCACCATGTCGGTGGCGGCCAGGATCGCCGCCTGCTCCGCCGTGAGTTCATACTCCGTCCAGGCGCCGCCCTCGCCCAGGTGGACGACGGTCACGTCAGTCGCCGCCGCAGCGCGTCCAGGCCGTACCTCGCTTGGACGTCGGTGCCGTCGCCGTAGTGGTGTTCCTCCAGGAGCGGCAGGATCTGCGTCCGCCAGATCCGCTGGAGGCCGGCCTCGGTGGCCGCGCTCTCCCGCATCAGGTAGGACGGGCCGATCTTGAAGTCGCGGTCGTCGATGCGGCCGTTCAGCTCCGCGAGCAGCCGCGCCGGCTCGTCGCCCAGCCCTTCCCTCCGCAGCCAGCGCAGGAGGATCTCGTTCGTCGGCGGCTCGTCCGGGTGGAGTTCGACGAACCAGAAGCGGCGCCGCATGGCCGCGTCCACGAGGGCGATGGAGCGGTCGGCGGTGTTCATCGTGCCGATGATGATGACGTTGCGCGGCAGCGTGAATCCCTGGTCGTCCTCGGTACCGTAGAGCAGGTTGACGGGTTCGCCCCGGTACTCCAGCAGGAAGTACAGTTCCCCGAAGATCTTCGCGAGGTTGCCCCGGTTGATCTCGTCGATGATCAGGACGTAGGGGCGTCCGGGGTGGGCCAGCGCCGCGCTGACCAGCCGCCGGAAGGGGCCGCGCACGAGGTCGAACGAGATCGTCCCGTCCTCGGACCTCGCCGGCCGGTACCCCTCGAAGAAGTCCTCGTAGGAGTAGGCCGGATGGAACTGGACGAGCTGGACGCACTCCGGCCGTCCGGAGGTGAGGTGACGGGCGAGCCGCCGCGCCAGATGGGTCTTCCCGGTGCCGGGCGGCCCGTAGAGGATGAGCTGCGGGCGCTCGCGGAGCAGTTCGACGCACTCCTGCAGCCAGTCCCGGCCGATGAGCAGCTTCGCTGCGAGATCGTCGGTCGCGTCGGGGACGCGCATCGTCCGCTCGGCCACTTCGACGTGCGCACCGAGCAGCTTCTCGAGTTCCGGCACGAACATGGTCAGCTCGACGATCTCGGTGTCGGGATTGCCGACCAGGACGGAGAACTCGTCGGGAAGGTCCTCGTAATCGATGGGCCGGTCGGTGTTGCGCCATTCCACGGCGCGCTGCAGATTGGCGCGCTCTCCCACACTGCTGACGAAGGACGGAAGTCCCGCGATCTCCCCGAGGTAGATGTCGCTGCCGTTGTTGGTGACGACGATGTCGTCCTCTCCCATGCGGGAGAGGAAGGCGTGGAACGCGGTGGTCAGCCGCCGCCGATCCTGCGTGCCGACATCGGAGTAGTCGTCCCGCACCGCTTCCTCGACGTCCTCGCGGGACGCCCCGGGCGGCAGGTCGCGCAGCCGGGACGCCGGCAGTGAGCACACTCCCTCGGCCAGCCACAGGTCGAGGATCAGTTCGTCCGGCGCCCGGACCAGCCACGCGCGGCGGGACCGTGCCTCCTCATCGCCGTCCGGAATGGCCATGATCTGGAGTTCGGTGGCGTGCAGCCGGTGGTGCGCGTCGGCCCGGCCGCCGGCCGGGCCGTCCACCAGGGGGACGGAGTCGTCGTCCAGCAGCCGGAGCCATTCCTCCCGTTCCCGCTCGGTGAGGTGCGCTTCGCGCGGCAGGCTTCCGTCGTCGGCGAGCAGCCGGTGCCAGCCTTCCGGCCGGTTGCCGCGAAGCAGCCCGACCAGGGCGGCCGTCTCGATGCCGGCCTCGGACGCCACGTCCGCCACCGATGCCCACACCCCGTCCGGCAGGACGTCGAGGCAGTCGACCGCGGCTTGGAACCGGACCTTGTTCCGCTTCCAGTAGTTGTAGGCGCTGCGCGCTTTTCGGTAGAACGCCACGGGGTCGGGGTCTTCGCGCAAGGCTGCGCGCCCGAGGCCGGTCGCCCACCATTTCTTGGCGTGCCTGTACATGTATCCGGCCCGCTGCAGCCTGACGGTCGCGAACCGGAACTGGAGACTCGAGCCGCTTTCCCAGCCTTCGTCGCCCGACAGCGCACGCCAACGGGTCTCCAGGTCCGGATTCGCCGCTAAGACCCGGTCGTACAGCGCGGTGGTGCCGAACCCCTCCGGAGGGGCGAACGGGTCGGGGGCGAACGGGTCGGGGGCCACCAGGGTTCGCACGGCGGCGAAGGCCATCTCCGCGACGGCATCGGTACGGTCGGTCACCCGATCAAGGTTCGCAGCCGCATGCCGGCCTCGCCGGGGATTCGCCGCTTCCGGCCCCCGCGCGGTCCTGCCCCCGCACCGTCGGCGGCCGTGGCCGGCGGGGGCGGCGCCTCCGGGCGGGGCACCGGCTTCTCCGGCCGCGGCGGGGTCAGTCGAGGAGGGCGGTGGCTTCGACTTCGACCAGGACGTCCTCCTCGAAGAGGGAGTCGACACCGATGAGGGACGCCGGGGGCATCGGCAGCCGCAGCCCGATCTCGTCGGCGACGGCCTCCACGCCGGCCATGAAGTCGCCGATCTTGTCGGGGCTCCAGTTCGTGACGTAGAAGGTCAGGCGCAGCACGTCGCCGAACGTCGCGCCCGCTCCCGCCAGGCCGGTCGCGGTGTTGCGCAGGGCATGGGCGACCTGCCCGGCCAGGTCGCCGGGAGCCACGGGGGTGCTGTCGGCCTGGCGGGCGACCTGTCCGCTGACGTGCACGTGGCGGGTCCCGGTGCCCACGGCCACGTGGTGGTAGGGGGCGGGCCGCAGCATGCCTTCGGGAGTGAGGTACTGGACGGACATGGGGTTTCCTCCTTGCGTTAGGTATCACTAAGATACTTAGTGCAAGAAGGACACTTCAACGAAACCAGGTTTCACCATGGATACCGACCGCGAGATCCAGATCGAGGCCGGGCACCGTGAGCTGCTCGACCAGGTCCTCGACAAGTGGTCGCTCAGCGTCCTGAGCGAACTGTGCGAGCGCCCCTGCCGCTTCAACGAGCTCCGCCGGGCCATCCCCGCGGTCACCCAGAAGTCGCTGACCGCCACTCTGCGGCGCCTGGAGCGCAACGGCGTCGTCGAACGCCAGGTCACCTCCACCCGCCCGGTCGCGATCACCTACCGGATCACCCCGCTCGGCAAGACCCTCCGCCACCCCGTCGACGTCCTGCAGGCTTGGGCCTCCGAGCACATGGCGGCCATCGAACGCGCCCGCGACGCCTTCGACGCCCAGGAGGATGCAGAAAGCTGAATTCGAAGCTCCTGCGAGATCGCCCGGCCGATCTCGTCAATGGGGAGGACGTAGTTCCGTATAGGCGCGGCCGGCTTCCGCAGTGATCGAAGGGCCCTGAAGGCCAGCGGGCATCCGCCCGACCACCTGAGGCGGCCATGGAACACGCGCGTGGGGCGGGCGAAGGACAGGTGAAGGCGCCTTTCACCCTCCATCACCACAGCATCACCGTACGTTACAAAACGCCTCCCAAAGCCGAGTCCGATAGCGGACACGGCGGGGATGGCGTCTATTACCCGCACGGCACTACTCACAGACGTGGGCCGTGTCTACGGTCTCACTGTAAGCATCATGTCTAGTGCGGCATCGCTCCCGGCCGCAGGAGCGGGAACTGCATGGGCGGTTGGCGCAACCAACTCTACTACGGCGACAACCTCGACATCCTCCGGCGGCATTTCGATGAAGGCTGCGTCGATCTCGTCTACCTGGATCCGCCGTTCAACTCCAACCGCTCTTACAATGTCCTCTTCCGACACAAGAGCGGCCAGGAATCGCAGGCGCAGATCGAGGCGTTCGACGACACCTGGGCCTGGAGCCAGGAAAGTGAGCGGGCGTATCTGGAACTGGTGAACGGCGGTGCCCCGCCCAGGGTCGGGGAGGCCATCCATGCGATGCGCCGGCTCGTCGGCGAGAATGATGTCCTTGCCTACCTGGTGATGATGACAGCCCGGCTGGTGGAGCTCCATCGCGTCCTCAAGCCGACAGGCTCCCTGTACCTACACTGCGACCCTACGGCAAGCCATTACCTCAAAACGATCCTGGACTCCATATTCGGCCCGTCCAGGTTTAGCAATGAGCTTGTCTGGTGCCGAACGTCCGCAAAAGGACTCTTCACCCGACGCTTCCCCACCAACCACGATGTCATCCTGGCCTACCGGAAAAGCGAGTCGGCAACATGGAACGACGATGCCGCCTTCATTCCCTACGATCCAGAGAACCTACCGCCGAAGACTGCCGCGAAGTACTGCCACCGCGATGCCGATGGACGGCGATACGAACTCAAGGACATCACGAGCCCGAACCCTGACCGTCCGAACCTGACCTACGAGTTCCTCGGTGTCACGCGAGTATGGCGATGGACAAGGGACCGAATGCAGCGGGCGTACGATGACGGCCTGATCGTACAGACCGCGCCGGGGCGTGTTCCGCGCTACAAGAGGTACCTGGACGAACTGCGCGGCGCACCATTGGGCGACGTGTGGGCCGACATCCCACCAATCAATTCGCAGGCGGCCGAACGCCTGGGGTACCCGACGCAGAAGCCGATAGCCCTGCTCGAGCGCATCATCACGTCCAGCAGCAACCCGGGCGACATCGTCCTAGACCCTTTCTGCGGGTGCGGAACGGCCATCGATGCCGCGCAGAAACTGGGTCGGCGCTGGATGGGGATCGACATCACCTACCTGGCCGTCGACCTGATCGAGAAACGCCTGAGAGGCGTCTACGGCAACTCGGTGATGAACGAGTTCACGGTGAACGGCATCCCGAAGGACGTGGAGGCGGCGCAGGCTCTCTGGAACCGGTCGCCCTTCGAGTTCGAGCGCTGGGCCGTGTCCCAGATCGATGCGCAGCCGAACGAACGGCAGGTGGGTGACCGGGGCTTCGACGGCATCATCAGGTTCCCGATCGACGGGAAGGGCGGTACCAACCGAATTCTCGTGTCGGTTAAGGGCGGAAAGCGGCTCGGGCCGCACATGGTCCGCGACCTCATGGGCGCCGTCCACAACCACCAGGCGGCAGGCGGAGTTCTGATCACGCTGGAGCAGCCGACGCAGGGCATGCTCGACGCCGCCAACCATTCCGGTCTGTTCGAGGTCGAGCGGCATGGGCGGGCGTACCCCAAACTTCAGCTCATCACCGTCCCGGAACTGCTACAGGGGAGGCGCCCCGAGTTGCCGCCCGTACTGCTGCCGTACGTCCAGGCACAGCGCAGGCCCGCCAATCCGGACCAGCTCATGCTGGGCGCGTAGACGGTCACTGCGATCGGAGCTCGAGCGGGCGGCACCTTGAGATGCGCATGGTGGCAGGCGATCGCAGTGCCGACGTGGCCCGTCAACCTCAGTCGCCGTACTCGTGCAGAAGCTTCAAAGCGTTGCGCAATTTTCCGACGGCATCCAAGGGCAGTGGATCGGGGTTGAAGTGCATGACATCGTTGCGTATTTCACGGAGCTCGTTGAGTCGTTTGCCGAGGGTAGGGCGATCCAGGGGCCAGCCGAGCTGCTCCCACATGCCGGGATTCTCCAGCACACGCTGATAGTCCCCCATGGACAGATCGTCATAGGACGTCATTCTTCGCGTCGAGTCGGGGTCGCAGAGCTTGATGACATCCTCGATACTGTAGGTTTTCGCGACGACACGCCGAAGTGCCTGGTCCAGCTCACCGATCAGGAAAAACGGAGTGGCGAGCTCTCCGTAAGCGCGCACGACATCGGTCGTGGTGACGATCCCCGAAATCAGGTCCTTGTCATCTCGAACAAAAACGAACTCTGCCGCCTCCAGCGTCTGGAGAATATCGATGAGTTCTGTGTCATAGCGCGCTACCTGGGCCTCGATGATCGCGTCGGCGAAACTTGCAGCAGGGCTGGCATGGCGTGCCTGGGCGATTGATTTCCAGGTCACTGCCCCGCACAGTTTCCGCGGACCGCTCATGACCGCAACCTGTGAGTAGTCGTTCAGGAGCATGAGGGTGATGGCTTCCTCGAAGGTCGCTTCAGGCTTCACCGCCACAACCCCGCCGAGGGCCGACGGGAGGTTCCCAACAGTGAGCACCATCCCGGCTTCCTCGGAGTCGTCCGCCTCCGTGAGCGCGGATTCGGCGCCTGCGGCTTCATCGGTGGCCTCCTCCGGTACGCCTTCCAGCTTGACAGTCGCATCGACAGTGACCTTGCGAAACCCTGGGACGGTGGCCAGCCCGTGGTTGGCGAGGTCGGCTTCGATGTGCTGGCTGATCCGATAGCCGCGGGCGGCGGCGCCCCAGAGTGCGAGAAGATCTCTTACCGTGATCTCGACGGGGTCTCCGCTATCGGCTCTGGCGCGGGCATCTTTGAGGAACTCGTGCCTGCGCTGGAGAGCAGGAATGGTGGTCGCGCCCGACTCGTCCCCGTCCACAGGCTGCGCGGCAGGCGACTCGGCGGCTACCTCATCGAGGAGTTTCTGACGAAGGGAGTCCAGGGAGCGATTCGATGAGTCGACCACCCAGGCGTGCCACCCGTCGATAGCGCTCACGCCAGCCGCCACGACCGCCGCACGTGAGGGCGACCTAAAGATCTGCCCGTTTTGGAGCACTATCTGGCCATCAGCGGAGATCTCGGCATAGTGGGTTTCATTAAGGCGGACTCGATCGAATCGCAGGCGGGTACCAGCTTCGATGAGACCTCTCTTGATGAGATCCGGGATCGTGACGCGCCGGCCGTCAAGAAGATATTCGGACCTGGAATTAGCGCCTTCAGACACTGCAAACCTCCGCAATTGGGGACGTACCGCCGGGGGGATCACCTGGCAGCCTACCGAGGCGGTGACCGCGGACCCGGCCGATTATGCCTTCCGTGCAGCACCACCCAGTGAGGCGGCGACGCGGAACCGTCGGAGCGGAACGAGGACCGGGCGCCGTGCGCAGCGGATCCTTCCACCGGCCGCAGGCCGACCGTCCCCGCTGTGAGGGTCGCGCTCCGTACGGAGATGGTCGATTGGCCGGTCGAGGCCCGCTGGTGTCAGGGGTGGCGGTCAGCGGACGCACAGCTTGGGCCGGTGAACTGACGACGCGGGAGCCACCTAGACTCCCATATCGCCCACTTTAGGACCAATAGGGCATGTTCCTATCGCCTGGATATCCCTGTCTTCCAGGTCGCATTGTTCTGCGGTGTCCCGTCTGACGGATGAAGTCGTCGGACGATCAAGATCTGAGGCAGCGATATGCAGGCGGGGACGCCCTGAGCGAATATCCGCACGTGCACAGTTCGGTCGTGCACGATTTCATAGGGGCAGGTGTGGTGTGACGTCGGCCCCGCGCGTCACCGGACACGCCGCGCGAGCCGTGCGACGGGCCGGCTCGCCTCCCTCAGCGGAAGGGCCCTCGGCGTGGGCGTGGAGAAGGGCGGCGGGACCGACACCCGCACCGAGGACGCGGACACCCCCGCGAACCGCGACCGCTCCCCCGCACCGCCACCCGACAACCCCGGCTCGCCCCGCCAGCAGTCCCGCCTGGAAAGCCGCGCCCGGTCGAGGCAGGAAGGCAACGGGTCGCCGCCCGCCGAGGGCAACGGCGGTGGCGACCGGACCGGCGGGCAGCGTGACGCCAGGTCCGGCTCCGCCCAGGGCGGCGCGGCCGGGAATGCGGAGACGTCCGGGAAAGCGGAGACGTCCGGGAAAGCGGAGACCGGGCAGGCCGGTCAGCGGGACCGGGAACCGCGATCACGGAACGGCGGAGCCGGGAGCGCCACCGCGTCCGGCGGACGCGACCGCCCCCAAGGCCCACCGTCCGAACAGGACACCGACGCCCGCGCCGAACCCGCCGATCGGGCCGCGCCGCCAGGGCGGCAGTGCAGGCTGCCGGCCGACAACCCCGGGGCGCCCACCCAGCCGTCCCGGCTGGAGAGCCGCGCCCGCACCCGCGAACTCCAGCAGCAGGGGACCGCGCAGAACACCGAAGGCACCGGAGCGCAGCCGGGCGAGGCACGCGACAACCGTCCCGCCCCACCGCAGGAAGCGAACCGAGCCGACACAGCACAGCCGCCCGGCCGGACGGAGACCGGCGGCGCGTCGGGCGGCGAGCGAGACCGGCCCGTCTCTCAGCCGTCCGGCGAGCAGCCCGGCCTACCTACGCCGGAGACCGCGCGCCCGCAGGACCGAGAGCACCCGCCGCTCCCCCGCCAGGACGACGCCGCCGCACCATCCGACAGCGGCACACCGCCGGGGACCGAGCAGAACCCGCAAGGCTCGGACGAATTGGGTGCGGACGAGCAGGGCGACAGCCGACTCCGTCCCGAACCGTCCGCCGAGACCGGCGACCGGACCACCGGCCCCGCGCAAACCCCACCGGACCGCACGCACGGCGCCCCTGAGCCCGCAGGCCAGGTCGCCGAACCCGTGCGGGAGACCGGGGCGAGTCCGCAGGCGTCGGACGGGCCCGCCGACAGCGGCCAGGCGACCCCGCCCGAGGCACCCGAACCGACCAACACCGACAAGACCGGCGAGTCCGCTACCGAGCAGCCGGGCGAGTCCGCCACCGACGTCCCCGATGGCGCAACCACCGGCGATGCCCCGGCCGCCTCCCGGGAAGACGAGCCCGTCCAGCCCGGCACAGAGCCCCACGACGCCTCAGCAGGCGGCACCGCCCCCGATAGTGCAACGGACGACCAGCGCAGCACCGATGACGCGTCGCCCCCGTCCGGAGAAACCGACCAGAGCGAGGGGGCGCCGGAACCCTCCGGCGAACACGACGGCGACCATGGTAAGAAAGGCCAGGACGACGGCCCCGAACAGAACCCGGACGAAACCAATCAGATAAAACCGGAGGTTCCCGGCAATCCCATTATCTCCGATGTCCACACCGACAGCCGCGGCCAAGTCCACGTCGAGCCTCGATATGGGCGGGAGCACACTGGCGAGCCGGGCACAGAACTAGCCCGGAACCAACCGGAGACAACGGAACCCGCACAACTTCCCGACCGCGAAGATCTTGACCCGGTAGGGGCAGAAGGCGGCGAGGCCGGACGCGGCGAACTCCGCGACCCTGAGAACGACCCCGAAAACCGCGACTACCGAGAAGGCGATGCCGATAAGCCTTCGAGACGACTCGATCTGGCCCGCGAGGCCTTCGCGGATGCCGATAACATCAAGGATTCCATAGACAAACTCACCGACCCATCCCAAAAGCACCTGGAACGAGTGCAGCCTACCGGACAGAAATGCGGCGCTCGCCCAAATTTCGATCACATAAAGACAGGAGATTCTCCACTGCAAATAGGGAATGCCGCGATCGGCATTTTCACCACCGGGGTCTTGGCGGTGGAAGCCGGGCGCAGGGGCATGAGACTGGTCCGCAACATACTAAGGAGAAACTATGACCGTAACTGATGATCAGGCTGCAACGTTGCGCGCCCAACTTGCGGGGCGGGTCGACGAGCATCGGCGCCTTACAAAGCAACTCGATCCCGAGCAGGCCAAACTTGGATACGCCGCCCTGGTAGCCGCAGCCTTCATCGTGGCCGTTGAGCGACGCTTCATGAAAGATGGTCGGATTTCAGACGACGCAGAGGTGATCGACTTCGTGGCAAGCGCCCGCGAACGAAGCGACGACTCAGCAGATATCATCGATCCCGAGATAGCAGAAACGATGATCCTCCACCTGCTCGGCAGAGGGTCTGTAGCCGGAATAAACGAGAACACCAAGTTTGAGCACCAGATCATCCTGCTCGCCGCACTGGTCGGTCAAGCCCAACTCAACGACTCCGAGCTCGACACTTTCATGACCGAAGCGAGGTCCCTGGCCGACCAGATTCTTGCGTAATGGACATATCTGCCGTCAGGATCGGCGAGGAGAACATCTTCGCGTTACGGTCGTTTCTATTGGAAGGTCCGCAGGCTTGGATCCCTCTGCAAGACGAGATGCAGAAGGACGATGAGACGGCGGCGGGATACAACTGGCTGCTGTTCGGGGCGTTCGAGGTTGCGGTGCGGCGGAGGTTCGCGCCGACCTACACCGTCGGCCAGATCGTCCGCCTCGTCGCCGACCTGCGGATCAGGCTCGGCGAGGACGCGGACGCGGTCAACCCGATCGTCGCCGAGGACATGATCCGTCGTGCCGTCGATGCTCCCCCGCTCAAGGCCGACGTGCCGGACGACCTCACGGCCACGCTGAACGCCCAGGTCTGCATCCTGCTGTACCTCGTCGGCGAGGCGGACTTCGACCGGGCGGGGCTGGAGCAGTTCATCGACGAGACCACCGGCTACACCGAGCAGTGGCTCGCCGCACGGCGAAGCGAGCAGGCCGAGCAGCGACAGGCGACCGCCGCACCTGGCGCTCCCGCCCGCCCCGAGACAGACCGGTCTCCGCACTCGGCCGCCCGCGACCAGCCCGGCTGAGGATTACGCGGCCATCGACTCCTTGGACGGATCGCCACGTCGTTGCCTTGCGGCGAGTCGATACTTCCGTTGAGCTCATTCCCAACAACCGCAAGTCCACGCACTCCCGCCGGTCAGTTGCCCGCTACCGAACACCCACCGCCATACGCCCGTCCTCAAATCGGGACGCTGACTCACAAATCCGACACATCCGGATAGGCGAGATTTGCAATATATACCATACCGGACGAAGAGGGCGCACAAAAGTCGCACGTTCAGAATTTGCGTGTGCTGATGTCGGAGGCGTGTTCCTTTTCGGCCGCACGGATCGACTGTTTGTCCAAGCGTGACCGTACGATTACTCGATAGTGGCCGATCGCACAGAGTCGGTGATCGGCACGGATCGTGTCCGACGCGATATCGGGAGGACGGTCGATGCCGAGCCCCTACGTCCGCCGCCGGCGACTGGCGGCCGAGATACGCAAACTCCGCGAGAGCCGCGGCCTCACCACCGATGGCCTGGCCCGCCTCATGTACTACAACCGCGCGAAGATCTCCCGGCTGGAGAACGCACAGGTCCGCCCGGACCTCGCCGAGATCATCAACATGCTCAACGCCCTTGAAATCACCGGCAGCCAGTACGACAAGTTCCTGAAGCTCGCCCATGAGGCCGCGCAGAAGGGATGGTGGGACAAGTACGGCGTCTCCATGGGACCGCGCCAGAAACTCTACGCCGACCTGGAGTACAACGCCGAGAACGTCCGTGCCTACAACCAGACCGCGATGCCAGCGGTCCTACAGGCCCCCGAGTTCATCGACGCGCTCGTCACCCTAGACCGATGCCGGGGCAAACTCGACTACGTCCCCGAGCGCATGGCCGAAGCCCGCATGCGGCGGCAACGCGAGATCCTCCGGCCAGACGGTCCCTCCTACGAGATCGTCTTGGACGAGTGCGTGATCCATCGGCTGGCCGTACCGCCTCGGGCCATGATCACACAGCTCCGGCACATGGTCGGCGTGGTCACGGCAGAGGAGCGGATCAGCGTCCGTGTGCTGCTGCACGACGCCCGAATTCCTGGCGGCTTCCTCGCGAAATCATCGTTCTACCTGTACAAGTTCCCCGAACCAGGCGACTCGCCATTGGCAGTGGTCGACACGGTCACCACCGATCTCCTACTGACCCAACACGGTGAAGTGGCGCGGTATACCGAGATGTACGACCGCGTCAGAGATGCCGCGCTCCCCCGCCAGGAGAGCATCGCCTTCCTCGAACGGGTAGCCAACCGGCTCACGGACCAGACAGGATCGGGTACATGACCAAGGACTTCCACAGGTGGCGCAAGTCACGCCAGAGCGAACCGAACGGCGAATGCATCGAAGCCGGCCGGGCCACTGACGGCACGATCGGCATCCGTGACACCAAGCTTCACAGCAATGGCCCTGTCCTGGAGTTCACCAAGGAGGAATGGCGGAACCTCCTCACCAACATCCGCACCGACTCCCTCTGATCCCTCCGGACCGTCACCAGCCTTGAGACGAGCCCCCCTCGCCTCAAGGCTGGTCGCATTCTCGTACTGAGACCCGTCCGCACTCACCCTTCGGTCCTTCTCCTGCGGACGATCGAGGGCGAAGCGTCAGAAGGTAAGGCGGCGTCTGGTCCCGCGATGCAGCCTCGCAAATCCGGTGGCGTTTACCGGCATCCCGGGCTCTTCGATTCTGACTTCTCTGGACGGATCGGACGCGCAAAGTACGCACGTGCAGAATTTGCACGTGGCGATATCGCGGAGGGCGGCCCAATTCGGCGCACGGATCGAGTGTTTGTCCGATACTCGATAGTGGCCGATCACGCAGAGTCGATGATCGGCACGGATCGTGTCCGACGCGATATCGGGAGGACGGTCGATGCCGAGCCCCTACGTCCGCCGCCGGCAACTGGCGGCCGAGATACGCAAACTCCGCGAGAGCCGCGGCCTCACCACCGATGGCCTGGCCCGCCTCATGTACTACAACCGCGCGAAGATCTCCCGCCTGGAGAACGCCGCCGTCCGCCCGGACGTCGGCGAGATCATCAACATGCTCGAAGCCCTCGAAGTCACCGGCAGCCAGTACGACAGGCTCTTCCAGCTCGCCCGAGAGGCCGCACAGAAGGGGTGGTGGGACAAGTACGGCGTCTCCATGGGCCCCCGCCAGAAGCTTTACGCCGACCTGGAGTACAACGCCGACACCGTCCGCGAGTACAACCAGACCGTGATGCCTGCCGTCCTACAGGCTCCCGAGTTCATCTCCGCGCTCGTCGACCTGGACGAGTGCCAGGGAAAGCTCGACTACGTTCCGGAACGCATGACCGAAGCCCGTATGCGGCGGCAGAGCGAACTGCTGCGGCCCGGCGGACCGTCCTACGAGACCGTCTTGGACGAGTGCGTGATCCACCGGTTGGCCGTACCGCCACAGGCGAAGGTCGCCCAGCTACGGCACATGATCGGAGTCGTCTCCGATGATGAGCGGATCACGGTCCGTGTACTCCGGCACGATGCCATCGTCCTGGGAGGCTTTCTCCCCAAGTCGGCGTTCTACCTCTACACCTTCGCGGAGTCAGGCGACTCGCCAATCGCGGTGATCGACACCGCCACCACTGATCTCGTCCTACCCCAGCGAAGCGAGGTGGCCCGCTACGAGGGAATCTACGATCGTCTCCGCGAGGCCGCCCTATCCCGCGAAGACAGCATGACCTTCCTGGATCGGGTAGCCAACAGGCTCGCCGACCAGACAGGATCGAGGACATGACCAAGAACTTCTACGGCTGGCGCAAGTCACGTCATAGCGAACCAAACGGTGGCTGCATCGAGGCCGGTCGGGCTGACGACGGCACGATCGGCGTCCGAGACACCAAGCTCAACGGCACCGGCCCCACTCTGGAATTCACCAGAGACGAGTGGCGTACCTTCGTCCGCAGGATCCGCGCGGACGGTCACTGACCTAGAGACATCATCGGCCTTGAGACGCCCCCTCCCGTCTCAAGGCCGCTGGCAATTCTAAAGCCCTCACACTCACCTGTCCGGGGGCGAGGCCCTTCTCTCGGGTGCGGATCGATGATCGTTTTGTGTGTCGGCGGCGTTCCTTGGCGTTGTCCTTGGGAAAACTCCGCCGCGATCTTCTTGTCGCCGTCGCCGACGGGTTTGAGTACCTCGTCCACAATTCCCTGGAGCAGCAGTTTTGGTATCGGCCCCGGCGGGTGTGGCCAACCTTGATGTTGGCGCTAAGGAATGCGAGGGACCGGCCCGGATACCAGCAATTCGAGCCAGAGAGAACTTTACGAACGCGGCAGCCATGGCGTTCAGGGCGACGCCGCAGACGCACCGTTCGACGACCTTGTGAATCGCTTAGCGGATCGCTTCCGGTGTCGCTTCCCCCGTCGCCGCTCCACACGGCCGCGTACTTCTTGGCGATGCGGCGCCCGCCAGCACCCAGGAAGTGTCCGGAGCCGCAGCCGAGGTCGCAGACGGTGATCTTCAGGAGGTCGTCGGGGTTTTCCGGACTTGGCATGCTCCTCGGTGATCGGGGCAAGAATGGTCTTGAGCCGGTCTTGTCTTGAGTTCGGTGAGGAAGCGAGTGGCCGACAGAAGGCGTTGGTTCGTGATGTCGCAGCCGCGCAGGAGGGCCTGCCGCCTGTGAAACCTCGTCGTGTCCTCGGTAAGACCATTACGGAGACCCTGCTCCGCGACCTCCTCATGGACGCCGTCCAGTACGGCGACCGTCCCGATGCGAGGGGCCGGGATGCATTAAGCCATCGTCATTCGGTCGGCGGCGGCCCTCCGAGAGCTGGCCGCCGAGCATCTCGCCGACGCCGACAGCGCGGACGAAGGCGCTACAAAATCGTCGACGTGCCCGCACGCCTCCGGGCCGGCGAACGGGCTCCGATCGTCGGCGATGCTGCAATGGCTGGTCGATTCCGAGGAGAGAGCGAAAGCTGGATCATCGCCCACCGGTTGCCCGCAATCAATCGGCGAATTCAAATGTCCACTAACCGTCGGCCCTTGTGACGCGGCACTCGTGCTCCGGGGCCGGCGTTCGAGAGTTACGCCGGATGGTATCGGGGTGCCGATAAGAGAACGATAACGCGTCCGAGTACTGTCCTTTCAGCAAGCACTCGACGCATATCGGGGAGGCACCATGAACATTCGCAGGGCAGCCGTTCGGGCCGCTGTGGCCGTCGGAGTCGCCGGGGCGGTTCTGTCGCCGGTCGGAAGCGCGTTCGCAGATGCGGCGGCTCCCGCGGCCGCTTCGAAGTACTACTACAACACCTGGATCACCGCGGACAGCTACCACTGGGTCGGGAACGGCCACCCCCACTGGTGGAAGACCGGAGGCAAGCTGTTCGCGGGCCGGAACTACTTCTACTGCCAGAACGACTGGGGCATCCGGCACACGGACAAGTACGGCAACACCAATACGTGGTGGGCCCAGACCGACGACGACAGCGGCAACCGGAAGGTGTGGGTGTCTGCCACCGTGTTCACCGTGGGTGGTCAGAACGAGCGCATTCCCGGCCTCCCCGATTGCTACTGATCGGGCTGCCCGGCCTCGGCGGAAGGTGCCGTTCTGCGCGCCTTCCGCCGAGGCGCGGCTACCGGGGTGGCGGCGGTTCGGCAAGGCCGTCGACGCCGCTGCAGGCAGGCCCGCCGGCTGGATGCGCGGGGTGTCGAGCAGCTCGCGGGTGGTGATGACCTCACCGGCGCTGCCGAGGGCAGTCGGTGTCGGCCACCGTGCGACGGCAGGCGACCAACCGGCTGAAGTCTTGCATGCCGGCGCGGCGTCAGTGTGCATTTTTGCTCGAACTATGGGTTGATTGAGTTCACATGTGCTCTACTTGGCGCCGTGACATCGCACAGTTGGACTCCACCCGCCGGGCTCCGCGGTGAGGCTCAGGTCATCCGGCTTTCGGCGAGCGCGCTGGACCAGGACGGGCGGCGCTGCCCCGCGCACGCCGCTCTCAAGGCCCGGCCCCAGCTCTGGCCGCGCGTCTACGAGAAGCGGCGGTACGCGCCATGGGAGACGTTTCCGCTGGGCCTGGTGCAGGCCGCACTGGACCTGGTCGAGTACCGGGACATGCCCGTTGAGGACGCCGTGGCCAGCGTTGTCAGCGGGAACCGGGCGACCGTTCATGCCGGTGTTGCGGTGTGGGTGGGGCATGCGTGCGACGCCTACCTTGAGGCCGCCGAGTGGATCGCGGACGACCTTGAAGAGCAGGACGTCGTGCTCGTTCCCGACCGGCTCCCCCGCATCGTCCAGTACGAGTCGGCGGCGGAGCGGCGGATGCTCACCGCGTGGGGGCGCTGGTACGCGTCGCCGGACGGCGGCGTCCGCGAGTTCCGGCGGCTCAGGATGGGGCGCGCGGGTGAGCGCGATGCCCCGTCCAATGACGCCCTGGCCTTCGTGGCGGCGGCGGGCCAGCGTGCCGAGGGGAACGTCTATCGGGACATGCCGGTCAGTGTCGTTCCCGACGAGCGCGAGGCCTCGCGAGTACGCGTGGTGGAGGTCGTCCTGGCCGCCGGGGTTCCGCCACGGGTCGTCATGGACGCGCCGCCCGCCGACATCCGCCGCGTCTACCGGGAGAAGACCCGGCACCTCGTCACAGGCATCGTCTTCGCCGACGTCCGCAAGCCGGGCTCCGATTGCGTCGGCTGCAAGGCGCGGTCGTCCTGCGACGCGCTGCCGCACGCTCCGGGGCTGCTGGGCATCGAGGGCGGCGGGACCCATCGCCGGACGTGGTCGGTCACCACTGGGCGTCAGTACCTCATCTGCCCGGCGCAGGCGCACCTGAGGGAGCTTCACTTGCCGGCGGCGGCGTGGTCCGATGGTTCGGCGGCGCGGCGCGGCCGGGCCGTCCACCGGTGGCTGGAGGCGGCGCACGGCCGGCGACCGGCGCGGGGGTGCGACCTCGCTGATCTTCCGAGCGCGGACGCGGGCGACCTCGGCCTGGCCGCGCAGGTGATGACGCCCGAGGAGTACCGGGAGGCTCGGCCTTACCTGGTCTCGCACCTTGCCGTCTGCCCCATGGCGGGCGCGGTCGGCGATGTCGTCGTGGAGCCGAACGTGGCGGCGTACGACCCGGCGGCGGAGGTTGTCGTCGTCGCCTACCCCGACCTTGTCCGCGAGGTGGGCGGGCGCGTCGTCTACCGGGAGCAGAAGACGACCCGGATGGCCGCGCCGGGCGGCGAGGCCGACGAGGTGTTCACGCGGGTGCCGCAGCTGGCGCTGGCCGTCCGGCTGATCGAGCACGGCGTGCTCGGCGGGGACGGGACCGGCGCCGTCGAGCTGGAGACGATGACGCCGGACGCAGCGGTGGTCCTGTCGTTCGACGCCGGGGACCCCGCCGTGCGGGAGGCCGCCGCGCGGGTGATCACGCGGATGGCGGCCAGGTGGCACGCCGACAGCGTGTTCCGTCCCGATCCGGGGCCGTGGTGCGGGACCTGCCCGGTCGCCCAGTGGTGCCCCGACCGCGCGCCGAGCGACCCGAAGGCGCCGATCGTCGTGGACGGCGTGCGCATCGACCCCCGCACCGGAGAGGTCCTGAGCGCGTCCGGTCCGGTGAGCGACCGCGCCGAAGCGGTGTCCGACGACATCGCCGATCCGGAGGCGGACGATGATCCACCCCCGTTCTGAGGAGGCCCGCCGACGGTGAGCCCGGTGGGCGGTGCCGCACCGGTGGCGGCTGCCCGGGTGTGAGGTTCCGTGGTTGTCCGGAGGCGGACGGGGCGTTGTACGCGGTTCAATTATTCCGGGTGCGGGGCGCTTCTAGGATGTTCGGACCTGACGCGGGGTCAGGTGGGGTGAAAGGGCGGTGCAGGGGTGGCCCAGCTGGCCATTGCGAATTCGTTCATGCCGCAGTACGCCAAGCTCGAGCCGAAGGTGCGCAAGGGTGTGGAGGCGGCCATCGGGAAGTTCGCGGAGCACAGGCATGCGGGGCTGCATCTGGAGAAGCTCAACAATGCCAAGGATCCGCGGATCCGGACGATCCGGATCGACCAGTTCTGGCGCGGGGTGGTGCTGGCGCCCGAGACGGGGGACGTCTACTGCCTGCTGGCCGTGAAGGCGCATGACGAGGCCATCGCGTGGGCGCGGAGCAGGAGGTTCTCGGTCAACCAGGCGATCGGCGTGCTGGAGGTGCGCGACCAGGTCGCGCTGGAGGAGTTGTCGCCGGCACTGGAGCAGGCCGCGGAGGGGAAGGTCTTCCGGCTGCTCGGGCACGTGTTCGAGAAGGACCTGGTGCGGCTCGGAGTGGACAAGGACGTGCTCCCCCTCGTCCGGTTGCTGACGGAGGACGCGCATCTGCTGGCCCTGGAGAAGCTGCTGCCGGAGCCGCAGTACATGGCACTGCTGGCGCTGGCACAGGGCATGAGCGTCCAGCAGGCGTGGGACGAGGTCGCGAAGTACCTGCCGGCCGAGGAGAAGCCCGCGGCGGTCGACCCGGACGACCTCGTGACGGCGATGCGGCGGACACCGGGGCAGGTCGTGTTCGTCAATGGGCCCGAGGAACTGCGCGACATTCTCGAGCATCCCTTCGACACGTGGCGCATTTTTCTGCATCCCGTGCAGCGCCGCGTCGCGCTCCGGCCTTCTTACAGCGGGCCGGTTCAGGTTACGGGCGGTGCCGGCACCGGGAAGACCGTGACGGCGTTGCATCGGGCGAAGTTCCTCGCGGGCAAGGGCGGGCGCGTCCTGCTGACGACGTTCACGCGGAATCTCTCGGAGGCGCTGGAGAAGCAGCTCGATCTGCTCGTCGATGACGCCGGGGTGCGCGAGCGGATCCAGGTGAAGAACGTGGATGCGCTTTCGTACTCGATCGTCGGGCGGCATCACAAGCCCGGTATCGCGAGTGCGGATGTGCTGGAGCCGCTGTGGGAGGAGGCGGCGGAGGGGACGCCGTTCTCGCCGACGTTCCTGGAGCGGGAATGGGAGCAGATCGTCCTGGCGCAGGGGCTGGAGAGCGAGGAGGAGTATCTCGCGTGCACGCGGGCGGGGCGCGGGGTGCCGCTGGGGAAGGCGCAGCGGGCGGTGGTGTGGCGGGCGATCGGGCATGTGGTGGACGGGCTGGCCGCGGAGGGCAAGTCGACGTTCCACCAGCTGGCCAACGAGGCCGCCGAGCTGGTGGACGGCCCCGAGTACGACCATGTGGTCATCGACGAGGCGCAGGACATCCATACGGCGCAGTGGCGGCTGCTGCGGCGGCTCGTCACGGTGGGGCCCGATGACCTGTTCATCGTCGGGGACCCGCACCAGCGCATCTACGACAGCCACGTGTCGCTGACCAGCCTCGGCATCAACGTCCGGGGCCGGAGCACGAAGCTGAAGATCAACTATCGGACGACGCAGGAGATCCTCGCGTGGTCGGTGCCGCTGCTCGGGCACGCGCCGGCGCAGGGGCTCGACGATTCGGCCGACACGCTGGACGGGTACCGGTCGCCGATGCACGGGCGGCGGCCCGTGGTGAAGGCGTATCCGGACATGGACGCCGAACTGGACGGGCTCGTCGAGCAGGTGCGGGCCTGGCTGGACGCCGATGTGGAGGCGGGCGCGATCGGGGTCGCGGCGCGGTACGTGTGGGTGGCGCGCAAGGCGGCCAAGAGGCTGAAGGAGGCCGGCGTCACCGCCTACCAGGTGCCCAGCAAGACGCCGGGTGTGCAGGTCGGGTCGATGCACAAGATGAAGGGGCTGGAGTTCCGGTGCATCGCCGTCATCGGGGCCGATGACAAGTCGCTGCCGTCGGCGAAGGCCGTCACGCCGGAGGGCGAGGACCCGAAGGCGCATGCGCAGGACGTCCAGAAGGAGCGGTGCCTGCTGTTCGTGGCGTCCACGCGCGCGCGGGACCACCTGTACGTGTCGTACTCGGGATCGCCTAGCCCGTTCCTGCCTGGCTGAGGTCGTGCAGGAGGGCCTGTAGGCCGACGGCCTGCGGGTGGTCGTCGCCGTACAGACCCGTGAGGTCGGCCAGGAGATCGGTGAGGTCCTTGCGGGCTTCGCCGGTGCGGCCCGCGGCCAGTTCGAGGCGGGCTATGCGTTCGCGGACGCGCAGTGTGAGGGGGTCGTAGGGGCTGCCGGGCGTGAGGTCGTCCAGGAGTTCGCGAAGGTGGGTCAGGGCCGTGCCGGTGGCGCCGAGGTGGGCCTGGCTGACGGCCTCCTGCTCGCGGCATTTCAGGACGTCGGGGTCGTCAGGTCCGGAGACCTCGGACAGGGTGACGGCGGCTGCGCGGTAGGCGTGGATGGCGCGGCGGTAGTCGCCGCCCTGGAAGAGGGCTTCGGCGAGGTCCAGGCGGAGGCCCATGTACTCGGGGTCGTCGTCGCCCAGGGCGAGTCGGGCGGGTTCGGTCAGGCCGGACAGGAGTTCGGCCGCCTGCGTGTAGCGGCCCGCGTCGGCCAGGTCGCCTGCTTCCGCGCGCGCTTGGACGACTTCGTCGAAGGTCGGGAGTTCGACCGGTTCTGGCGGTTCGGTGGGTTCTTCGGGGCGGGTGGTCTGGGTTCTGCCGGTGAGGCGGATGCGGCTGACGGCCGTCGCGTAAAGGTGCTGTGGGGCGATCGTGTCGACGATCCCTGGCAGCGGCTCCAGGGACGAGACGAATTCCAGGAGACGGTGGTACACCTCGTCGGCGTTGGCTGGACGGTCTGCCGGTTGCTTCGCGAGGAGTTGCAGGACGAGGGCGTCCAGTGCGGGCGGGACGGCCGGGTTGAGTGCTCTCGGTGGGGTCGGGGCCTCGTCTTCATGGCGGCGCAGCACCTCGTAGGGGGTGACGCCCGGGAAGACCTGGCGACCGGTGAGCATCTCGTAGAGGACGCAGCCGAGGGAGTACAGGTCGCTCTGCGGGCCTGGGCTGCCGTACACCTGCTCCATGGACGTGTAGCCCGGCGTGTAGGGGGCGCCTAGGCCGGTGGTGGTGCGGCGTACGTCGCCCGGCCCGAGACCCACTGCGGCACCGAAATCGAGGACCTTCATCGATCCGTCCGGGCACAGCATCAGGTTGCTGGGTTTGAGGTCGCGGTGGACGAGCGGACGGCGGTGCGCGACGTTCAGCACCGCGCACACCTGGGCGGCGATGAGTGACGCCCAGGAGACGGAGAGCCTCTCCTCGGCGTCGAGGACGTGGTCGACCGTCGTGCCCTCGACGTACTGCATGACCAGGTAGAAGCAGCCCTCGTGGCTGCCGAAGTCGTAGACGGTGGGGACGCCGGGGTGCTCGAACCACGCCGTGCTGCGGGCCTCCTGCTCGAACCGGCCGACGAGGGACTCGTCCGAGACGCGGGTGAACTTGACGGCCAGGCGCCGGTCGAGGAAGCGGTCGTAGGCGCGCCACACCTCGCCCATCCCGCCGCGCCCGATCGCCTGATCGAGCTCGTACCGCTCGCGTTCTCCGAGGAGATCGCCCCGCCGCAACGCCCACCTCCACTGGCCCGTCCAGGCAGGGTACCGGCGGCGGGCGCGGGGACGCACCGGCAGCGAACGCGGCCACCCATCGGCGGCGGGCGCGGGGACGTACCGGCGTCAGCCGGACGGGCGGAGGGCGCCGGCGCCGAGGCCTTCGAGGCCGAGGCGCAGCACGTCGGCGCCGAGGCGGTGGGTGTCGCGGAGGGCGGCCTCCAGGTCGGTGAGCCTGCGGAACGCCCGCCCGAGTTCGGCCTGCTCGTCCAGGGTGAGGCGGGGCAGGCGGGCGCGGCGGACGTCGAAGCGGGCGGAGGAGGTCGAGCTGCGCAGCCGGGCGCCCTGCGCGCCGAGCAGCAGCCAGCCGGCGACGAAGTCGGGGTCGGTGCGGGACGGGTCGGCGCGCACGAGGGCGAGCCCGGGGCCGAGTACCGGGCCCTCCTCGGTGATGACGCGGGCCACGGGATGGCGTGCCGACAGCGAGACGACGACGTCGCCGGGGGCCACCTCGGCGTGGTCGGGGTCGGGGGCGGCCGTCCCCGAGGGCTGGCGCCCCAGGGCGATGTCGTCCAGGGTCAGGACGGGCACGTCTCCTTCGCCCATCCGCACCTTGGCGGGGGGACGGAGTATCTCCGCCACGCCCGCTTTGGCCAGCTCACCGATGGTGGTCATGGGGACGTCGGCGCGCGCGCGAGCCTGCGTTAGGGACGACAGTTCGGCGACCACGCGCGGTAGTTCGGCGGCCTGCTCCTCCAGGCGTTCGCGGGCGGCGACGAACGAGCCTTCGGCTGCGGGCGCGCTGCGCTGCGGGAGGTAGCGGGCTGGGGTGAGATCGACCTCGTCGTCCAGCAGGTCGATGATGCGCACCACGACGCTGGAGTCCGTCCCGGGGGCCTTGCCCTTCGCGTAGCGGCGCCAGGCGTCCAGGGCGGTTCGCCGGAAGTTGTCCGGGTCCGATGATGTGTCGACCATCAGGACGTCGTCGGCGGGTGTGTCGCCAGGGGCCGGACGGCGGAGAACCCACACGGCCAGCGCGACGGCCATGTTCGGCACCGCGCCCGGGGGCAGGCCGATGACGGCCCTGAGCGTCCCGCGGCGGAGCAGTTCGGAGCGGACGCGGCGCCCCGATCGGCGTACCGCCACAGCCGGCGGCAGGAGCATGACGACGTGCCCGCCCGGCTCGACATGGGCGAGGCCGTGCTGGAGCCACGCGAGTTCTGACTCCATGCGCGGCGGCAGGCCGTACTCCCAGCGCGGGTCGCCCGTGAGCTGCTCGTAGCCCCAGCCGCGGTCGTTGAAGGGCGGGTTGGAGACGACGAGGTCGACCGTCCGCCCGGGGAAGGCGTCGGCGAGGAGCGAGTCGCCGGGGCAGACCTCGGCGGGCGCGCCGCGCAGCGCGAGCTGGATCGCGGACATGCGCGCGGTCGTGTCGTCGATCTCCTGGCCGAGGAGCCGCTCGACGTCCTTGAACAGCGCGTGGGCGGCCTTCAGGTAGGCGCCCGTCCCGCAGGAGGGGTCGAGGACGGTGCGCGCGGGCCCGCCGAGTTCGAGCATCAGCCGGACGACCGGTTCCGGCGTCACGTACACGCGGCGGCTGT
Source organism: Actinomadura sp. NAK00032 (assembly GCF_013364275.1). NCBI lineage: Bacteria > Bacillati > Actinomycetota > Actinomycetes > Streptosporangiales > Thermomonosporaceae > Actinomadura > Actinomadura sp. NAK00032. The sequence continues at coordinate 5,943,991 of NZ_CP054932.1, forward strand.
GGTGCTCCAGGTAGCGGGTGCGCAGGAACTCGAAGGTCTCCGCGACGCCGAGCTCGTCGACGAGCGGGGCGAGGGCGCGGACGAGCGGGACGGGCGACGCCGGCGCGACGCCGGCGGGCGCGCGGACGGCGCCGGGCAGCGCGTGCGCGATCTCGTCGGGCAGGACGCGCGCGATCTCCTCGTCCGGGGCGTCCGACAGCTCCGCCCAGCGGCCGGGGCGCGCGCGCAGCTGGAGCAGGAACGCGCCGGCGAAGGTGAGGACGTCGGCGAGGTCCATGCCCTCGGAGGCGGCCGCGCGGAGCGTCTGCCAGACGCGTTCGCGGACGGGCGAGTCGGAGAGTTTGCCCTGGCCGCGCAGCCAGTCCTCCACCTCGGTCAGGGAGAACGTCGGGCTGACCGCCGTCCCGCCGACGGGCTGGGGGAAGTCGTCATGCCGGCGGCGCCAGTTGCTCACGGCCGCGCGCCCCACCGCGGCCAGGCGGGCGATGTCCGCCGCGGTCACCGTCGCGTCGTTCGGCACCAGCGCTCCCTTCAGCCGACGTTCAGGATCGGCATCACCCTAGTGCCTACCACGCCGGTTGATCTGATTCACGTCGACGGCGCCGACATTATCCGATCTCACACATGCGCGTTTCACTTTGCAGGTTGATTGTATTCACAGAGCTTCGTATGGTTTGCTGTGTACAGCCGATCCGGTGGAGACGCCGGAGGGTTTCCCCCTTCCCCCTGGTCAGAGAGCGGAGCTGATGACCCGTGCCCGTCCCGACGATGCCGCTGCACGAGTTCGACGAGGCGCAGGAGCGGATGCCGGCGAGCCTCGCCGGCCGTACCCAGCGGTTACGCGCCTGCGCGACACGGGCCCCGATGTGCGCCTGCTGCGGGGTCGCCCGCCGGCTGCTGTGGCTGTGCTTCGCCGCCGTCCGGCACGGCGACGAGCAGATCGCGGCGATGCTCGCCGGCGAGGCGGAGCACTACGCCGAGACGGGCGGGCACCACCCGAACTGCCCGTACCCGCCGCCGCGCCCGGCGCGCACCGTGCGGCGCCCGGCGCAGGGCCGGGTGCCCGGCTGGTCCGGCGCCGCCGGCCGCCCGCTCGTCGCCGCGACCGACGCGAGCTGGAAGCGCGGCACCTGCGGGCTCGGCTACGTCGCCGACGACGGCCGGTGGGGCATGCGCGGCTGGACGTTCGGCCCGCAGGACCCGACCGGCCCCAGCCGGGTACTGGTCAGCGAGCTGCGCGCCGTCGGGCTCCTGCTCGACCGCGTCGGGGACGGCCCGGAGCTGACGCTGCTCGTCGACAGCCTGACCGCGCTCCGCTTCCTGCGGGCGTGGCGGCGCGGCGACACCGGCCTGCTGCCGGACGGCTACGACCTGCGGCCGCGCCGCTGCGGACCGCCGTCCCTCGTCCGGCTGGCCGCCCGCGTCGCCGGCCGCCCGAACCTGCGGTTCGCGCACGTCAAGGGCCACTCCGGCCATCCGCTGAACGAGACCGCCGACTCGCTCGCCTCCATCGCCCGCCGCAACGCCACCGACCCCTTCGACTTCACCGCCCGCGCCGAGGGCCTCGTCGACGCCTTCCTGCGCGCCTGGCACGACACCGCCGACACCGCCGACACCGCCGACACCGGGCTCGCCGCCTGAACCTCCTGGAGAACGACGTGAACCCCAACCAGCCCCACGGCCGGCGCCCGGCCCCGCCCGTTCCGCCGGTCCCGCCGGTCCCGCCGGCCATGCCGCCCTTCGCCGTCCCGCCGCCGCGCAAGCGCGGCAACGGATGCCTCATCGCGGTCATCGGCACCGCGGCGGGGCTGTTCATGATGGTGTCCTGCGTGGCGGTGGTGGCCAGTTCGTCCGAGCCGTCCACCCCGGCGGGGACGCGGCCGGAGGCCGCCGGAGGAACGGCGACGGCCGACGAGAAGCCGGAGAAGAAGCAGCAGGCGGCGAAGAAGCCGACCCGGGAGAAGAAGGTGACGAACGGGATCGGCCGCCAGTACCGGGACGGGAAGTTCGGCTTCACGGTCACCAAGGTGAAGAAGGGCGTACGGAAGGTCGGCGACCAGTGGTTCGGCGACACCGCCCAGGGCCAGTTCGTCATCGTCTCCGTGACCGTCAAGAACATCGGCGACAGGTCGCGGACGTTCACCCACCACAACCAGACGCTCGTCGACACCAAGGGCCGCGAGTTCGAGGCCGACCCCGAGGCGTCGCTGTGGACCGACAAGGACAACAAGTCCTTCCTCCAGCAGATCAACCCGGGCAACTCCGTCAAGGGCCGGCTCATCTTCGACGTCCCGCGCGGCACCAGGCTCAAGGCCATCGAACTGCACGACTCGATGTGGTCCGGCGGCGTCACCGTCCCCCTCGGCGACCGCTGACCGGGCCCGGAGCGCGGCATGCGCCCGTGTGCTAACTTGCTCATATGACCAACTTGGCCGATCGACCAACTTCGCCGCGCGGGGACCGCCGCCGGCAGCAGCTGGTGCGGGCGGGGATCGCCCTGCTGGGCCGGGAGGGGTGGCCCGGAGTCTCCACGCGCGCCGTGGCCGAGCAGGCGGGCACCAACCCCGGCCTGATCCACTACCACTTCGGCGGGCTGGCGGGGTTGCACGCGGAGGTCTTCCGGCAGGCCACGGACCTCGTCCTCGGGCCCATGCTCGCCGAACTCCTGTCGGCGCCGGACGAGCGGGCGGCGCTGGAGACCATGCGGAGCATGCTGGCCCGGACCCCGGCCGACGAGCAGTCGACCAGGCTGGCCGCCGAATTGATCGTGGGCGCGATGCGCGATCCCGCCCTGGGCGCGGTGCTGCGCGACGAGCTCCGCCGAGCCCGCGCGCAGATCGCGGGCCGCCTCCGGGAGTTGCATCCCGGGTGGCCGCGATCCCGGCCGGCCGGGGTGGCCGCGCTGATCGCCGCGTCGATCGACGGGCTGATGCTGCACTACATGATCGACGGCGAGCTCCCGGTCGGCGACGCCCTGACCGCGGTGGAGGAACTGCTGGAGGGGGAGGCATGAGGGTCCTCATCAACGGAGGCGGAGTCGCCGGGCTCACGCTGGCGTTCTGGCTGCGGCGCCACGGGATCGAGCCGGTGGTCGTGGAACGTGCCGCGCACGGCCGCCTGGGCGGGTACGGCATCGACTTCTTCGGCACCGGGTACGACGTCGCGGCCCGCATGGGCATCGTCGACCGGCTGGCGCCGCACCGGCTGCCGGTCGACTCCGTCGACTTCGTCGACGCCGCCGGCCGCCCCGGTGCCCGGCTGACGGCACCGCTCCTGGACAAGGTCATCCAGGGGCCGCATCTCGCGCTGATGCACACCACCCTCGAAGGCGCGCTGCTGGACGCCGTCGAAGGCGACGTGGAGATCCGCTTCGGGGAGACCGTCACCGCCGTGCGCGACACCGGCTCGGCGGTCGAGGCGGAGTTCGCGGGCGGCACCACCGAGCGCTTCGACCTGCTGGTGGGCGCGGACGGGATCCACTCCCGGACGCGGGAGCTGGCCTTCGGGCCGGAGCCGGAGTTCGCCCGGTACCTCGGCTGCCGACTGGCGTGCTTCCCGGTCGCCGACCGGTACGACTGGGGGCGGGCGAGGGTCCACTACACCGAGCCCGGCCGGCAGGTGGTGGTCTACCCCACCGGCCGCACGGGCGAGTTGATCGCCCTGTTCCTGTTCAGGTCGTCGCACACCGGCAACGTGCCGCGCGCCGAACGCCCCGGCCTGCTCCGCTCGACGTTCGGCGGCATGGGCTGGCTCACGCCCTCGCTCCTGGCCGAGGCGCCCGCCGACGAGCCGATCTTCATGGACACGATGACCCAGATCGTGATGCCCGCCTGGCATCGCGGCCGGGTGGCGCTGGTCGGCGACGCGTGCGGCTGCATGACCATGGTCTCGGCGCAGGGCGTGTCCATGGCGATGGCGGGCGCCTACGTCCTCGCCGAGGAGCTGGCGCGCCACGGCGACCACGTCGGCGCGTTCACCCGCTACCAGGAGCGGGTGCGCGCGGAGGTGGCCCACCGCCAGCGCAACGCGCAGATGTTCATCCGGACCCTGGTGCCCGGCACCAGGCCCGGCCTGGTCGCGCAGAGCCTCATACAGCGCCTGATCATGCGCGAGGCCTTCGCGCCGTTGCTGCGCCGCCAGTTCGGCGCGAGCAGCTTCCTGCCCCCGCAGAACCCCGAACCCCGCCAAGGAGTGATTCATGGAGATCGTTGAGAGGCCCGCTCCACCGACCGGCCTGCGCCGCCGGCTGTGGCGGTTGCCGATCAGGTTGTACCGGATGGGGCTGGGGCCGCTGCTGGGCCGCCGCATCATGCTGCTCACGCACACCGGCCGCGTCTCCGGCCTGCCGCGGCAGGTCGTCATCGAGGTCGTCCAGAAGGAGGAGGACGGCTATGTGGCGGCCTCCGGATTCGGCCCCCGGGCGGACTGGTACCGCAACGTCATGGCCACCCCCGAGGTCACCATCCAGGTCGCCGGGACGAGGACCCAGGCGACGGCCGCCCCGATCGCGACCGACGAGGGCGCCGAGATCATGGCCCGGTACGCCGTCCGCCACCCGTCCGCCGCACGGCGGCTGTGCAAGCTCATGGGCTTCGCCGTCGACGGCAGCACCGAGGACTACCGCGAGGTCGGACGGCACATCCCCTTCGTGCGGTTCACGAAGCGCCCGGCCGCTGCGGCCTGAACGGCTCCGCCGGCCCCTCCCCCGCACGCGGCGCGGTCGGGCCGTCAGGTCTGTCCGGCGCCGTCCAGGCGCAGGGAGATCGCGGCGTGCAGGAGGTCGAGGAACGGCCTGGTCGAGGCATAGGGCGGGGTGGAGGTCAGCTCGTGCCGGACGGTGGCCAGATCGTCCCGGGTCATGGCCGTCAGGCGGCGTGTCGCGGTTTCCATGATCGCGTCCGAGTGGCCGGAGACCAGGTTGAGCTCGTCGTCGTCCCCGGGGTCGCCGGCCACCGCGACCAGGCCGCAGTCGGAGTGCCAGCCGAGGACCCGCCCGAAGGACCTGCCGGCTTGCGCCGGGCGCGCGAGGTCCGAGACGAGAGCGCCCGCGTCGACGAGCCGGCGGCCGATGACGACCTCGTCACGCGGGCGGAGCATGATGAGCGCGCCCGGGTAGGCCATGGGGTGGTGGAAGGCCCGCCGCAGCAGCCGGCCCTCCACGTGCCAGACGCGCAGGCCGTCCTCGCCGACGCCGATCACCTGGTCGGCGTCGCGGAAGACGGCCAGGACGACGTGCGAGGGGAGCTCGTCCGAGCGGGCGACCGGAGCGCCGTCGGGATCCGTGACCATCAGGTGGCCGCCGCGTCCGGACTCGCCGTACCAGGCCATCCGGCCGCTGATCGGATCCCCGGCGAGGGGTGTCCAGTCCGCCCCGAAGGGCAGGGAGTGGTGCGCGACGACGTCGCCGTGCGCGTCGTGCAGGCGCAGCCGAGCCGAGTCCACGGTGACGAAACCCGCGCCATGGCCCATGATCGGCCCGGACGACCGGTGCAGTTCGTTCCACCCGCGGTCGTCGAGCCGGTACAGCCCTCCCCGCGCCGGCTCCTTGTAGCAGATGGCCTCACCGGTGTCCAGGAGGGTCCCGCCGCCGCCAATGACGTACCCGGGCGGCGTCGTCCCGCTGCGATGGTCGCTGACCTCGCCCTTGAGCAGTGCGTAGCTCACCAGCTCGGAAGGGCCCCCGCGCGTCCGGTAGAGGTCCTCGCACCAGGCGACGAGCCGGCGGCCGTCCGGGCTGATGGCTCCGAGCCCCGTGAACCAGGTGCTCTGCTCGTCGTACCCCGGGCTCCGCAACGTGCCGCCGGTGAGGCGGACCAGCCCGTCGAGGACGGCGGGGTCCTGACCGGCCAGCAGGTCGAAGAGCGGGCCGCCGCCTCGTCCGGCCGGTTCCGGCACGGCGGCGGCCGCCTTCACCGCGGCGGCCAGCGGGAGGGCGTCCAGCATCCGGCACAGGTGCGACCACTCCCCTCGCGCGGCGAGGGCGTCCACGAGCTTCGCCGCCTGGGAGCGGGGCACCCGCTCGGGGGCGAGGAACGCCAGGCGGCCCGAGTCGAGCAGGGCCTCGTTCACGCGGACGCGCAGGCGGTCGTCGAGGTGCGCGTGGGCGGCGGCCAGGCGGGTGCCGTCGGGGTCCAGCTCGGCGAAGCGGGCGTGTTCCCCGGCCAGGAGGCGGAAGGCCGCCCGGCGCGCCGGGTCGGCGGGTTCCAGGCCGCGGTCCAGGCAGTGCCGCGCCACCGCGGCGTCCCGCATGGCCGCATCGCACATCAGCTCGCGGTCACCGCCGGCCAGGACGCGGTCGCGGGCGATCATCTTCATCGGATGGTCGCCGAGTCTTTTCAGGGAAGAATCGTTGTAGAACCCCAGTGCTTCGAGCAGCGCCGCCCGGATGTCCGGTTCGGTGTCATCGGCCTGGCCCAGCACCACCCGGCCCATTCCGTGGGCGAAGCCGTGCCACTGCTTCTCGGTGGGCGGCACGCCGAGCTTCGTCAGGAGGCGGAGCAGCCAGGGGTCCGGGTGGAAGAACCAGGTCCACCACAACTCGTCTATCGCGGCGGAATCCCCGTTCCCGGCCGCCCGTGCCGTGCCGGACAGCCGCAGCCTCCGCCACCAGCCCATCGCGCGCTCCGTAACCGCCCCCGGCGGTCGGCGCCGAGAGGCATGGGACGGGAGACCCCCATCCGATCACCGCGGCACAGGGCGGTCAATGCCGCAGGGCACGTCCTTCGGCGGGGCGCGGGGAGGCCGGGCCGCGGGCGGTTCGCGGGATCTTCCAGAGGCGAATCGTCCCGTCCCTGCCCACCGAGACGAGCGTTCGCCCGCCTCCGGAGCCCGGACCGGCCGCCGCGGCGGAGCCTCCCTCTCTGATGGCCAGCGCCTCGATGTCGCCGTTGTGGCCGGTGAACGGAGGAATGTCGACCGGGTCGTCCAGGTCCCGCACGTTGATGGTGTTCGTCTCATCGGTACGGGAAGCACTCGTGTAGGCCATGATGGAGTCGCGAAAGGCCACTTCGACCGGGCATCCGCCGCCCTCCGGCGGTACGGAGCCCGCCGGGAAATCCATTTCTCCTCCCCGGGGGACGAGTTCGAACTTCCCGTGTGCGGCCTTGCCGATGTCCCATCGCCGGATCTTGATGACGATGTCGCCCCTGACGTCGGCCATGCAGTACCCGCCGACGAGCCCGCGGCCATCGGAGGACAGCGCCAGCAGCCGTCGCACGTTCGCCGTTCCGGCCGCCAAGGCCTCGCCCATCGCGGCGACGGACTCCTCGGTCAGAATGCCCCTTCCGGTCCTCACGTCCAGCACGTTGGACTCTGTCGCGAGCCTGGTGCCGTCCTCGCTGAAGGAGACCACGCCCTCGCCGACGGACACTCCGCCCTCGGTACCCCGCTCCCCTATCTTCCACAGGGTCGACGCCGAAATGACCCGGTCGCCGCGGGGACCGAAGACCAGCGGCCCGCTGCCCGCCGAAACCGTCTTCTTCTTTCCGTGCCCGTCCAGGATCAGATACGCTTCGCCCCCGCCGTCGTCGACCGCGACCATATTCCCGTCGGGCGATACCGCCAGCTTGGTCGCCCAGACGTCGCCCATGTCCTTCATGCTCACCCGATAGCGCTCTTTCCGGCGCGCGACGTCCCACACGATTATCGTTTCGTCGCCTCTCAGAAAGGCGATGAAGTCACCGTTCCGGCTGATCGCCGCAAGCTCGTACGGCCCGGTGGGGACGGTGGACATCGAGGTGTCATCGGCCGTCGGGGCCGAGATCAGCGCCACCACCGCCAGCCCGGCCACCGTGAGCGCCGACCACCGGCGCCGCGGCATCGCCCTGGCGCGCGGAGCCACCCCCTGGCTGTTGTTGAGCAGCCACTCCTGCAGACGCGCGTGCTGGAACTGGTAGGCGGGGCCGGCCTGGCGGACCACACCCCGCCGCACGGCGTCCTCCAGGAACTCCAGCATCCGCAGCGGGAACCGGCCCTGCGCGGCCAGCCACAGCCGCGCCAGTGCCAGCCTCGGCCAGGCCCGGTTGAGCAGGACCAGGATCGCGAAGACCACGCCGGGCAGCAGGCCGAAGAAGATGACGGTCTGACCCGTCGTGAGCCCGGACTCGAATCCGTCGGCGGTCGCCGACAGCAGCACCCGGGGCGCGGGCTCGCCGGACCAGCCGGACAGCGCGCTCATGGTGTACCAGGCCAGAACGGCTCCGGCGGTGAGCCCCGCCATCGAGAGCGAGGCGACGACCGCGCCCGAGACGGCGGCGCCGACCAGCGCCGACCAGCGGTCCCGGCGGAGCACTTCGACCGGGCCCGACCGCTCCGAACGGCTCGACGGGGAGTCGAGCCAGTGCTGCACCGCGATCGCGCAGGCGATGACCGCCCCGAGGCCGAACATCGCCATCACGGCCGTCACGTAGTCATCGAACGTATGCGCGGTCCAGTTACTGCGGAAGGTGTTGACGAGGGCGAGACCGATCAGCACCGGAAGGCTGGGCAGCAGGGTCAGTGTGACGCCGGTGGCGAAGCCCTTCCGCAGGCGCTCCCCCGAGCCTCGCCACGACCGCGGGAGGCGCCCCGGCATCCGGGTCCCTCCGGCGTACCAGACGATCATCGCCAGCACGGCGCAGACACCGGAGAAGACCGCGCTCATCGCGAGGAAGTCCCCGCTGCCGCCCGAGTCGTCCTCGAACGCCGGCGACAACACCCCCATCACCATCATCATCACGGTGCCGACCGTCCACGCGACGATGAAGCCGGCCCAGACCGAGACCAGCCGCCTGCTGACCATCCACCACACGAACTCGCGTTCGCGATACGTGTGCAGGTATTCGGCCAGGAAGGTCAGGTAACGGCGGGCGGTGGCGGCGTCCCAGGGCCCGCTCGGCTCCGCGGGCGGCGTGCCCGAGTCCGGAGCCGGCGGCAGGTAGGCCGCTTCGAGCGCCCGCCCGATCAGGAACTCCTCCAGGCCGGTCCGGCTGTCGGCACTGGTCAGCAACTCGGCCGGATCCCCGCCCCGGCGCCGGTAGATGCGGCAGACCAGCGACACCATCAGCGGGGTGGACAGGGTCGCCGAGACCACGTCGTCCTCGGGCGCGGACCGCAGATGCCCGTACACCGGCGCCCAGTCGGTCCCGGACGGCCAGCGGACGTGGTCGAGGTAGTCGACGACGTCCGCCGTCGCCACCGGCGCGACCTCGACCACCGCCGCCCGGCGGAGCGGTGCCGCACCGTCCGCGATGACGTCGGTGAACTCGGCCAGCCGGCAGGTGACCACCACCGGCCGGTCGTGCCGCACCGCCGCGTTGATCTGGTCGACGGCCTTGCGGCGCGCCTGCTCGGAGACCTCGTCCAGTCCGTCGACGATCGGCAGTATCAGCCCGTGCGACAGCAGCCGCCGCGCGTTGCGCTGGTCCCCGAAGAGCACGCCCAGGTGGCGGGCGATCCAGTCGTCCATCGACTCGGTCACCGGATCCCAGGTCGAGGCGGGCAGGAGCACCGGCACCCGGTCGCCGCCGTCGCGGCCCCGCGTCTCCAGCAGCCCGAGGGCCAGCAGCAGGGCCAGGACGCTCTTCCCGCTGCCGGGCGCGCCCAGCACCACCAGCCGCCGGTCGGTGCGGACGTCGCCGTACTCGGCCGCGAGGCCGCGCACGGCCGCGCCGAAACCGCCCTCCATCCGGCCGTCCAGCCGCAGCCGCGTCCGCCGGCCGCGCCGGCCGAACAGGGCGGGGTCCCCCAGCCCGGCGTCGGCCGCGGTCCAGGACAGCGGCAGGACCCGGTCGTCGCGCAGGCCGCGCTCGGCCGCCTCTTCCAGCCACTGCTCCCGCAGCGTCATCGCGAGGTCGTCGGCCATCTGGCCCGGGGAGAGCTCGGGCGTCCGCTGCCCCTGCTGGTACGTCGCGACCGCGACCACCAGGCCCGCCAGCCCCATGAACAGCGTCACCACTTCGGTGGTCTTCCCGCCCACCAGCAGCGCGGCCCCGCAGGGCGGAGCGACGAGAAGAAAGGTGAGGAGGCCCCATTGCGTCCGCCGTCGGCGCCAGAAAGACATATCGCCGATCCTATTGTTCTGATCTTGGGATGGGCATGGCTTTGAAATGACCGGCGCCCATCACCGGCGGTGTTATCCGTTTCGGATTCGCTTGAGGAAATGTCAGGAATGGGCAGTTTGAGAGGGCGCGGCCGATGCGGAGGTGACGCATTCCCCGGCCGCCCGCTCGGGGCGGCGGATCGGGGAGTACCACGGGTGGAGTACTTCAGGGGCGGTAGGGCGGGGCGGGTTTTGCCTGCTCGGGGACGACGACGGGGGGCGGTCTGATCGCGAGCATTGGGCGGGACGTTCAATGACTCGAGGAGATGATGATGCCGACCGAGGCTTCCGCCGCGGGCGGGGCTCTGGCGAGGCTCGCCCGGTTCTGTTACCGGCGCCGCCGGCTGGTGCTGCTGATGTGGGTGGCCGGGGTGATCGCCGTGGCCTTCGCCGGCTTCGGCTACGGCGCCGCCCCCGACAACGACTTCTCCGGGGGTGACTCCGGGTCGGCCAAGGCGCAGGCGCTGATCGAGGCGCACTTCCCCGAACGGCAGGGGGACACGCTCACGCTGGCGGTCAAGGCGGAGAAGGGGATCGACGACCCCGCGGCGCGCAGGACGGTGGAGAAGGTCGTCGCGACGCTGGACGCATCGCCCGTCACCGGGCCCGTCGTGTCGCCGTACGAGGACGCGAACCTGGTGACGAAGGACCGGCGGATCGCGCGGACGACCGTTCCGCTGACGGACGTCGACCCGGCGAAGTCCGACGTGAAGCCGCTGGTGGACGCGGTCAAGGAGGCGTCCGGCGGCGGTGTCGTGCTCGGGCTGGCCGGGGACATGGCGGAGAAGGCCGAGACGCCGCCGCAGGGGCCCGCGGAGAGCGTGGGGGTGCTGGCGGCGGCGGTGATCCTGTTCATCGCGTTCGGGTCGCTGGTGGCGATGGGGCTGCCGATCGTGACCGCGCTGATGGCGATCACCGGCGGGATCGCCCTGATCAAGCTGGTGGGGCACGCGGTGCCGTCGCCGGACTTCACGGTCCTCGTCGCGGCGCTGGTCGGGCTCGGGGTCGGGATCGACTACGCGCTGTTCATCGTCACCCGGTACAAGGAGGGACTGGCGGACGGCGACGAGCCGGAGGGGGCCGTGGTCAAGGCCATCACGACGGCGGGGCACGCGGTGCTGTTCGCCGGCCTGACCGTCGTGATCGCGCTGCTGGGGCTGACCGCCATGGGGCAGCGGCTGATGACCGGCGTGGCCGTGGCCGCGTCGGTGACCGTGCTGGTGACGATGGCCGCCTCGGTGACGCTGGTGCCGGCGTTCCTCGGCTTCACCGGGCGCCGGATCGGGTCGGTGCGCCGCGTCCGGGAGCGGCGGCCGCTCGCCGAGCGGTGGGCCGGCGCGGTGCAGCGCAGGCCGCTCGTCGCCGTGGTGCTGGGCGTCGCCGGGCTGCTGGTGCTGGCCGCTCCGGCGCTGTCGATGCGGTTGAGCCTGCCGGACGCCAGCGTCCAGCCCCACGACCGGAGCAGCTACGCGGCGCACGAGATCCTCACGGAGGGCTTCGGGCCGGGGTTCGGGGCGCCGCTGGTGTTCGCGTCCGGGAACACGGACCTGCGCGCCGTCGCCGGGACCGTCGGCGGACGGGAGGGCATCGCCTACGTCACGCCGCCGGAGGTCAGCCGGGACGGGAAGGCCGCCACGTTCATCGCCTTCCCCGAGACCGGGTACCAGGACGAGGCGACGGCGGAGCTGGTGCACGAGCTGCGGGACGAGGTGCTGCCCGCCGGGGTCTACGTGGGCGGGCCGAACGCGGGCACGATCGACTTCTCCGAGGACGTCGGCGCGCGGCTGCCGCTGATGATCGGGGTCGTCATCGCGCTGTCGCTGGTACTGCTGGTCGCGCTGGTGCGGTCGGTCACGATCGCGCTGCAGGCGGCCGTGCTGAACCTGCTGTCGATCGGGGCCGCCTACGGCGTGCTGGTCGCGGTCGTGCAGTGGGGGTGGCTCGGCTCGCTCATCGGCTTCCCCACCGAGATGCCCGTCACGACGTGGGTGCCGATGATGATGTTCCCGCTGCTGTTCGGGCTGTCCATGGACTACGAGGTCTTCCTGGTCTCGCGGATCCGGGAGGAGTACCAGCGGTGCGGCGACACCCGGCGGGCCGTCACGCGGGGGCTGGCCCGGACCGCCAAGGTCATCACGGCCGCGGCGGCGATCATGATCGCCGTCTTCACGACCTCGCTGCTCGGCCCGGACGTCTCGGTCAAGCAGATCGGCCTCGGCATGGCGGTCGCGGTGCTCATCGACGCCACCGTGGTCCGGATGGTGCTCGTGCCCGCGGTGATGGAGCTGTGCGGCAAGGCGAACTGGTGGATGCCGGGACGGCGGGCGGCGGTGGCCGCGCCGCCCGAGCGGGCCGGGGAGCAGGTGCGGGTCTGATCCCTCAGCGGCCCCCGGGGGCCACGAGGCCGGACTCGTAGGCGAGGACGACGAGCTGGGCGCGGTCGCGGGCGCCCAGCTTCGTCATGGCCCGGTTGATGTGGGTCTTGGCGGTCAGCGGGCTGATCACCATGGCGCGGGCGATCTCGTCGTTGGACAGGCCCTGTGCGGCCAGCGCGACGGCCTCCCGCTCGCGGTTGGTCAGCTCTTCGAGCCCGGTGCCGCCGACGGCGTCGAGCGGCCGGGCGACGTAGCGGCTGATCAGCATCCGGGTGATGGACGGGGCGAGCAGGGCGTCGCCGCGCGCGGCGACCCGCACCGCGTGCAGGAGGTCCTCCGGCTCGATGTCCTTGACGAGGAATCCGGCGGCGCCGGCGCGCAGCGCGTTGAAGACGTACTCGTGCAGGCCGTAGTTGGTGAGGATGACGACGTGCACGCCGGACAGCGCCGGGTCCGCGGCGATGCGGCGGGTCGTCTCTATGCCGTCCATGACCGGCATCTGGATGTCGATGAGGGCGATGTCGGGCAGGTGCTCGGCGATCCGCTCCAGGCCCTGCGCGCCGTCGGCCGCCTCGGCGACCACCTCGATGTCGTCCTCGGCGTCGAGCAGCGCCCGGAAGCCCCGGCGCAGGAGCGGCTGGTCGTCGCACAGCACGACGCGGATCACGAGGGCCGTCCCACGGGGAACTCGGCCTGGACGCTGAAGCCGCCCTCGTCGCGCGGCTCGGCGCGGAGCCGGCCGCCGAGGGCGGTGACGCGCTCGCGCATCCCGAGCAGCCCGACGCCCGGCACCGGGGCGGTGCCCGGCCGGGCCCTGCCGTCGTCGTCGACGCGGACGGCGAGGACGCCCGGGCGGTAGTCGATCCGGATCGACGCGGTCGCGGCGGCGGCGTGCCGGACGGTGTTGGTGAGCGACTCCTGGACGATCCGGTAGGCGGTCAGGTCGACCGCGGCGGGCACCTCGTGCCGCCGGCCCTCGATCGTCAGCGTCGCCTCCAGGCCCGTCGTGCGCGCCCGCTCCACCAGGTCCGGGACGCGGTCGAGGCCGTGCGGCGGGGGCGCGGCGTCCTCCCGCAGGGTCTCCAGGGTGGCGCGCAGCTCGCGGGTCGCCTCGCGGCCCGCGTCCTGGATCGCGAGGAGGGACTCCGGCACCCGCTCGCCGTTCTTGCGGGCCAGGTGGACGGCGACGCCGGCCTGCACCTTGATGATGGAGATCTGGTGGGTGAGCGAGTCGTGCAGCTCCCGCGCGATGTGCAGCCGCTCCTGGGTGGCGCGCAGCCGGGCGGCCTCCTCGCGGGTGCGCTCGGCCTCGTCCGCCCGCAGCTCGGCCTGCCGCAGCGCCTCGCCCGCGGCGCCGGCGGCGATCAGCCAGGCCAGCTCCAGGACGCCCCGCGCCTGCGCGAACGCCTCGCTCACCGGGCCGTCCGCCGGGGAGGCCATGGCCGCGACGGGCAGCGCGAGCAGCAGGCCGACGCTGACCGCGAGGGTGACGGTCCGGTGCCCGGAGCGCACGGCGGTGTAGACCGCGACCAGGTACGCGACGGCGGGCACGTCGAAGCCGACCGCCTTGTACCCCACGGCGCACAGCCCGGTGACGGCCAGGACGGTGATCGGGGCGCGGCGCCCGGCGGCCAGCACCAGGCCGCTCGCCACCACCAGCGCGTACCCCAGCGCGTCGAGACCCGTGCCGGGGCGCTCCCCGGCCAGCGCGGTGATCAGCAGCACCGCCGCCACGCCGGCCGCGGCCACCCATCCTCTGGCCCGCCGCCAGGCACCGGGCAAAGCTGTGCTCATACGCGCACGCTAGCCGGGTCTCGGCGCGCGCGACTCCTGCGCGCGGACGAGAGCCCGGCTACCGCGCCCGCAGTACCCGCGCGCGGGTCAGGAGGCCGGCTGGTTCGTCATGATGAGGGGGCCGCCGCCCGGTGCCGTGCCCGCCGCGAACATGCCGGTGCCCGTCCCGGGGACGGCGGTGTAGTCGAAGCCGCCCCGGTTGCGGGACCCGGTGCCGGTCTGCGCGGGCATCGGGATCGTCTGCCACTGGTCGCCGTCGAAGCGGTAGAAGACGGCTCCGGGCTTGCGTGGGTCCGTCCCGGTCCAGAGGGAGCCGTCGTCGCCGAGGCGGTAGCCGAGGTAGTCGGACGGCGGCTTCGGGGCGGCGGTCCAGCCCGCGTCGGTGCGGTGCATCAGCTCGCTCTTGCCCGGACCGTCCACCCAGACGTGGCCGGGGCCCGCCACGCTCAGCTGGGTGTAACCGTCCGGGATGTCCTCCGGCACCTCCCACTTGGCGCCGTCCCAGCGGGCGATGCTCGTCCGGTAGGGGTTGAGGATGCTGCCGCTGGCCCACAGCTCCGTGTCGCTGACCGCGTACGTCCGGTAGAGGAATCCGATGCTGTCGTCGTAGGTCGTCCAGGTGCCGTTCTCCCAGCGGGCCAGGCAGCCGTTGGTCGCCCAGACGCCGCCGCCCACGGCTTCGAGATCCAGGTACGTCGCGGTCTTGCACTCCTCGGGCAGCGCGATCCGCGTCCACCGGGAGCCGTCCCAGCGGGCGAGGTACCCCTCGCCCATCCTGGCGCCGGAGAGCCAGACGTTCCCGGGCGAGGACGCGTCGAGGTCCGCGGTCTCCAGGTTCCACGCGCCGGGCGGGTTGCGGTTCTCCCATCCGGAGCCGTTCCAGTGGCGGACGACCGCGTTGGAGCTGCACACCGAGCCCGCGCCCACGCCGGGCCACGACCAGTCGACGCAGGCCAGCCCCTCGAAGCCGGCCGCCCACACGTCCCGCGGGCCGAGCGCGGCCACCTCGCTCAGGCCGCTCTCGGGCCACAGCCCTCCCGGCGCGTCCGCCGTCCGCCAGGGGCGCTCGTCCGCACGGGCCGGCGCGGCCGCCAGCCCGGCGGCGAGGGCCGCCACCGCTCCGATCATCCATGCGCGTCTCATGCCGGGCAGGATCGCAAACCGCGCGGCAGCGGCACTTGTAGCAACCATGACAGAAAATACTGGCAAGTTTGCGCTACGGTGCGCCGGTCCGCGCGGTCCCCCGGCGCGGGCGGACCCCCGGCGCGGGCGGTCACCGCGCCGCCCGCGAGCTAGCGGTCGGCCTCCTCGAGAAGGGCCAGGGCGGTCTCGGCCATCGGCCGGGCGTAGGCCTTCAGATCGTCGAACGACGTGGCCGGGGCGACGAACGACGTGTGCACGGTGACGTTCCGGTGCCGGACGTGGATCTCGTAGCCGCTGGTGACGGGAACGCCGAACGCCTCGTCCCCCAGCCCCGCGATGGGCTGCCGCGTCCCGCCGCCCCCGGCCTTGCCCATGGCCTCGGACGCTGCGACCGCACCCGGCTTCAGCGCGGTCGCCTTATAGCGGTGAAGGCTCACGTTCACCTGGACCCGTCCGGCGAACGCCGACCACATCGCCTCCGATTTGTCGGTGTAGTGCCCGCCGCCGGCGCGGCGCCAGCCAGTGTCCATCTGGACCTCCAGCTTGGACGTGATGCGCTGGTCGATGCCCTTCGTCGAGTCCAGGACCGACAGGGCGGCGGGCACCTTCGTGTGCTCGCCGCGCCCGTTCACGCCCGGCAGGACCACCGTCCACACCACGGTCCCGCCCACGGCCAGGACGAGCACCGCGAGGACGGCCCCGCCGAGGACGAAGAGCCTCCTGCGCCCCCCGGCGAGCCTCCCCCGCGCGGGGCCCGGTCCGACTCCGGCACCGCCGGCCCCCGGATCCGCCATGATCCACCACCTCCGCGCGACGATCATGGCAGTGGCTAGATCGTTTCACCAGCGGTTGTCCGGAACAGGCGGAGGTGTGATCCGCGGGGCGCCCCGCCGCGTCAGCGGGGCGCGGGCCGCCGGTGCGGACGGGAGGCGAGGGCGGCGCGCAGGACGCCGCCGAGGCCCTTGGCGGAGGCGGCGAGGAACGTCGTCCAGTCGAAGTAGTCGCGCCAGAGGGTGATGCGGTCGTCGTGCACCTCGAAGGTGCCGCAGACCCAGAACTCCGCGCGCCACGCCTTGCACTCCAGGACGTCGGTGCGCTCGGTGAGGACGACCGGGCCGTTCGCGGCGATGTTGTGGACGCGGGCCTCGAACCCCGTCCCGTAGCGGGTCATGGAGCGGAGCGTCTTCTCGACGGCGGGCAGGCCGCGGGCGGGCGGCAGCGGGACGTTCTGGTAGACCATGCCGGGCGCCGCGTGGGTCAGGGCGCGGTCGACGTCCAGGGCTTCGAGCGCGGAGAGGAAGTCGGTGACGGTCTGGATCTCGGTCATGGCGCTCCTCCGGGGTCGGGAGCACCACGGTAGTGCGGGAGAATCCGGGCATGCAGTTCGCCATCCTTGGAGCGGTCGAGGTCCGGGCCGGCGGGGCCGCCGTGCCGATCGGCGGGCCCCGGGTCCGCGCGCTGCTCGCGATGCTGCTCCTGGACGCGGGACGCGTCGTCCCGGTGGAGCGGCTCATCGACGGGCTCTACGGGGAGGACCCGCCGAGCGGCGCCGCGAACGCGCTCCAGTCGCAGGTGTCGCGGCTGCGCCGCGCGCTCGGGGACGCGGCGCCGGTCGAGGGGCTGCCCGCCGGCTACCGGATCGCCGTCGAGCGCGAGGACGTCGACGTCCACCGGTTCGAGCGGCTCGCCGCCGGCGCGCGGCGGGCGGCGGCGGCCGGGGAGGCGGCCGGGCTGCTGGAGGAGGCGCTCGGGCTGTGGCGCGGCGCCGCGCTGGCCGACCTGGACGCGCCGTTCGCGGCTGCGCAGGCGGCCCGGCTGGAGGAGGCGCGGGCCTGCGCCGTCGAGGGCCTCGCCGAGGCGCGACTGAAGGCCGGCGATCCGGAGCCGGTGGTCGCGGCGCTGCGCGACCTGGTGGCCGCGCAGCCGCTGCGGGAGCGGGCGCGGGCGCTGCTGGTGCGGGCGCTGCACGCCGGCGGGCGGCAGGCGGAGGCGCTCGCGGTGTTCGAGGACGGGCGGCGGGCGCTGGCCGAGGAGCTGGGCGCCGACCCGTCGAAGGAGCTCGCGGACGCGCACCTGAGCGTGCTGCGCGGCGAGACCGGCCCCGAGCCGGTCCGCTCGGCCCTGCCCGCGCAGCTCACCAGCTTCGTCGGGCGCGAGGAGGAGCTGCGGCGCGTCCGCAGGATGCTCGCGCACGGGCGGCTCGTCACGCTGCTCGGGCCCGGCGGCGCGGGCAAGACGCGGCTGGCGATCGAGGCGGCCGCTCGCGAGGGCGGCGAGGTCTGCTTCGTCGATCTGGCGCCCGCGGTCGCGGCCGAGGTGCCGAAGGCGCTGCTCGGCGCGCTGGGGCTGCGCGAGGGCGGGATGCTGCCCGCCCCCGGCGAGCCGTCCCCGGACGCGGTGGAGCGGCTCGTCACGGCCCTGGACGGGCGGCGCGTGCTGCTCGTTTTGGACAACTGCGAGCACGTCGTGGCGGCCGTCGCGCCGCTCGCGCGGCGGCTGCTGAGCGCGTGCCCGGAGCTGCGGGTGCTGGCCACGAGCCGGGAGGCCCTCGCGATCACCGGTGAGGCGCTGCGGCCGCTGCCGCCGCTGGAGCTGCCGCCGGACGGCGCCCCGGTCGAGGCGGTCCAGGACTACCCGGCGGTGCGGCTGTTCCTGGACCGGGCCGAGGCGGTCCGTCCCGGGTTCGCGGTGGACGCGGGCAACGCCGGGGACGTGCTGCGGATCTGCCGGGCGCTGGACGGGCTGCCGCTGGCGATCGAGCTGGCGGCGGCGCGGCTGCGGTCGCTGCCGGTCGCCGAGGTCGCGACGCGGCTGGACGACCGGTTCCGGCTGCTGTCGCGCGGGGACCGGGCGGCGGCGCCGCGCCACCAGACGCTGCGCGCGGTCGTCGAGTGGAGCTGGGACCTGCTCGGCGAGGCCGAGCGCACCCTCGCCCGGCGGCTGACGGTGTTCTCCGGCGGGCTCACGCTGGGGGCGGCGGCGGGCGTCTGCGACCTGGACGACGCCGACGAGCTGCTGGTCGAACTGGCCGACAAGTCGCTGGTGCAGAGCGACGGGTCCCGGTACCGGATGCTCGACACCGTCCGCGCGTTCTGCGCGGAGCGCCTGGAGGAGGCGGGCGAGCGGGAGCGGTTCGCGCGGGCCCACGCGGAGTACTTCGCCGCGCTGGCCGCGCGCGCCGAGCCGCACCTGCGGGGGGCCGGGCAGCTGGAGTGGCTGGAGCTGCTCGCCGCCGACCACGGGAACCTGCACGCGGCGCTGCGGTGGGGCGTGCGCGGCGACCCGGCGCTCGCGCTGCGGACGGTCGCGGCGCTGTCGTGGTACTGGTGGCTGCGCGGCCGGGTGGAGGGCGCGGCGCTGGCGTCCGAGCTGCTCGACGCGCTCGGCCCCGAACCGCCGGCGGGGATGGAGGAGGAGTACGTCCTCTGCGTCACCAACGCGGTGGCCGGCGGGATCGCCGGCGAGCGGGCGGTGGCGTGGCTCGACCGGGCCGCGGTGCTGCTGCGGCGCGTCGACCGGGCGGTGCGGTACCCGGTCGTGATCGTCCTGTGGGCGCTCACCGCCGGGCCCGAGCGCACCGACTACGCGGCGTTCACCCGGCAGGTCGGGGACGACCCGTGGACGCGGGCGCTGGTCGCGATGAGCGACGGGTTCGTCGCCCAGCACGCCGGGGACATCGCCGGGACGGAGCGGCACTGCGGCGAGGCGCTGCGGCTCTTCCGGTCCTGCGGCGACCAGTGGGGCATCGCCAACGTGCTCGACACCCTCGCGCAGGCGGCCGGCTGGCGCGGCGACCACGCCCGCGCCCTGGCGATGCTGGACGAGGCGCTGGACGTCCTCGCGCCGCTCGGCGCGCTGGAGGACACCGCCGACCTGCTGTACCAGCGGGCGTACGTGCTGATCCGCGGCGGGACGCCGGAGGCGGCGCGGGCGGACCTGGAGCGCGGCATCGACCTCGGGCGCCGGGCCGGCGCCCCCGACAAGGTCGCCGCCGGCCACTACGGGCTCGGCGAGATCGCGCGGCTGCGCGGCGACCTCGCCGAGGCGCGGCGGCTGTACGAGACGGCCCTCACCGGCTTCGCCTCCGAGCGGTTCATCGCCGCCGCGACGCGGGGCTCGGCGCTCGTCGGGCTGGGCTGGCTGGCGGTCGCCGAGGGCGACACCGGGCGGGCCCGCGCGCTGTTCCGCGAGGCCCTCGACATGTCGCTGGACCACCCCGTCTTCGTCTACCGGACGGCCGTGGCGACCGGGCTGGCCGGGGCGGCCGCCGCGGACGGGGACGGGGAGCGCGCGGCGCTGCTGCTCGGCGTGGCGGAGGCGCTGCGCGGCGTCCACGCCGCGGGCGGCGCCGACGCCGAGCGCGTCGCCGACGCCGCCCGCGGCCTGCTCGGCGGCGACGCCTTCGAACGGGCCTTCGCCGCGGCCGCCGCGCTCCCCCGCGACCGGGCCGGCGCGATCCTCGCCGGCACCGATTGAGCGGGCACTGAGCGGGCGCTGAGCGGCCATTGAACAGTCGCTGAGCGGGCGCTGACGGGCCGCGCGCCCGGCCGTCAGCGGGCGGTGCGGGAACGGTCAGCGCGGCCCGCGAGCGTTGCGGGCATGAACACCTCAGCCCGCAAATGGGGCACGTTCGCGATCTGCCTGCTGGCCGCGCTCGTGCCGAACATCGACCTGACCGCGCTGAACCAGGCCGTCCCGCACCTGAGCGCGGACCTGGACCCCTCGGCCACCCAGATCCTGTGGATCGCCGACGCCTACGGGTTCACGCTCGCCGGCCTGCTGATCACCATGGGCGGCGTCGGCGACCGGATCGGGCACAAGAAGCTGCTGCTGATCGGCACCGCGCTGTTCGCCGCCGCCTCCGCGGTGACCGCCTACGCGCCGAGCGCCGAACTGCTGATCGCGGCCCGCGCGCTGCTCGGCGTGGCGGGGGCGACGCTGATGCCGTCCGGCCTGTCGCTGATCCGCCGGGCGTTCCCCGAGCCGAAGGAGCGGACGGCGGTCATCGGCGCGTTCAGCGGCGTCGCCGGCCTCGCCGTCGGCCTCGGCCCGGTCGTGGCGGGCGCGCTGCTGGACCACTTCTGGTGGGGCTCCGTCTTCCTGATCAACGTGCCGATCATGGCCGTGGTGCTGGTCGCCGGCGCGGTCGTGCTGCCGGAGTCGCGCAACCCCGTCAAGGGCCGGCTGGACCTGGTGAGCGTGCCGCTGTCGATCGCCGGCGTGCTCGGCGCGGTGTACGCGGTCAAGGAGGCCGCCGCGCACGGCCTGGACGAGACCCGCGTGTACGTCTCCCTGGCGATCGGGCTGGCCGCGCTGGCCGCGTTCGTCGTCCGGCAGACCCGGACGGCCGAGCCGCTGATCGACGTCCGGCTGTTCCGCCGCGCCGCGTTCGCCGGGTCCGTCGCCACGAACATGATCGCGATGTTCACCCTGGTCGCCCAGTCGCTGATCTTCTCGCTGTTCTTCCAGCTCGCGCTCGGCTGGTCGCCGCTCAAGGCGGGCCTGGCGGGCCTGCCGGGCGCGGCGGGCGCCATGATCGGGGGCGCCGTGCTGGCCCCGCCGCTGATCAGCGCGCTCGGCCGCGCCCGCGTCGTCGCCGCCGGCATGCTCATCTCGGCCGGCGCGTTCTCCCTCTACCTGATGATCGGCCTGCACACCTCGTACTGGGTGATGCTCCCGTCCATGCTGCTGGCCGGGCTCGGGATGGGGCTGGCGATGACGGTCACCGCCGACACCGTGCTCGCGTCGGTCCCGAAGGAGCGCTCGGGCTCGGCGTCCGCGATCGCCGAGACGGCGACCGAGCTGGGCGGCGCGCTGGGCATGGCCGTCCTCGGCAGCGTGCTGACCGCCGTGTACCGCAACGTCCTGGAGCTGCCCGCCGGCGTCCCGGCGCCGGCCGCGGCCGCCGCGCGCGACTCGCTGGCCGCCGGCCTCCAGGCCGCCGCGCAGCTCCCGGCCGCGCTCGGCGGGCAGGTCGCGACCGCCGCCCGCGAGGCGTTCGTGGACGGCATGCACGCCGCGCTGGTGTGCAGCGCCGGATTCGCCGCCGCGGTGGCCGTCTTCGCGCTGGTCACCCTCCGGAACGTGCCCAAGGTCATCGAGGACGCCGAGGAGCCCGACCTGGTCCCGATCCCCTGACCGGCCCGGCCGCCCCGCCGGCCGGCCTCCCCGAAAATGTGATATCACTTTGCTATGATGGTGATAACCGAGCAGGAGGAGGACGGCATGGCGGACGCGGTGGCCCGGGTGGAGATGCCGAGGCCGAAGATCGAGGAGCGGGCGGCGCGGGACCGCGGCGGCTGGCTGATGCTGGGCGTCGCGGTGCTGTGGATCGCGGTGGGCGGCGCGTCGATCGGCGCCGGGGTGGCGGCCGGCGGGGTCGCCGCCATCGCCGTCGGCGGCACGGTGGGCGGCCTGCTGGTGATCGCGGGGCTGGTGCTCGCGGCCGGGCTGACCCCGGTCGCGCCGGGCGAGGCGCGGGTGCTGCAGCTGCTCGGGCGCTACTCCGGGACCGTCCGCACGGACGGGCTGCGGTGGGTGAACCCGCTGACCGAGCGGCGCCGGGTGTCGACCCGGATCCGCAACCACGAGACCGGGCTCGCGAAGGTCAACGACCTGGACGGCAACCCGATCGAGATCTCCGCCGT
Source organism: Actinomadura sp. NAK00032 (assembly GCF_013364275.1). Lineage (NCBI taxonomy): Bacteria > Bacillati > Actinomycetota > Actinomycetes > Streptosporangiales > Thermomonosporaceae > Actinomadura > Actinomadura sp. NAK00032. The sequence goes on from NZ_CP054932.1 coordinate 5,966,028, forward strand.
GGTGGTGTGGCAGGTCGCCGACACCGCGCGGGCCGTGTTCGAGGTGGACGACTTCGTGGAGTTCGTCGCCTTCCAGACCGAGGCGGCCGTCCGGCACATCGCGGGCAGCTTCCCCTACGACGCCGCCGACCGCACCTCGCTGCGCGACAACGCCGACGAGATCACCGCGCAGCTGTCGGAGGAGCTGGCGCAGCGCGTCGCGTCCGCCGGGGTGGACATCATCGAGTCCCGGATCACCCGGCTGGCGTACGCGCCGGAGATCGCGCAGGCGATGCTGCGCCGCCAGCAGGCGGGCGCGGTCGTGGCGGCGCGGCAGCGGATCGTGGAGGGGGCGGTCGGCATGGTGCAGCTCGCGCTCGACCGGCTGGACGAGGAGAACGTGGTGGAACTGGACGAGGAGCGCAAGGCGGCGATGGTCAGCAACCTCCTGGTCGTCCTGTGCGCCGACCGGGACGCCCAGCCGGTGGTCAACGCCGGCAGCCTCTACCAGTGACCGCGCGTAGCAGTGGCGGAGCGGAAGAAGATCCTGCTGCGGCTCGACCCGGCCGTGCACGACGCGCTGGCCCGGTGGGCGGGGGACGAGCTGCGCAGCACCAACGCGCAGATCGAGTTCCTGCTGCGGCGGGCGCTGGCCGACGCGGGCCGGATGCCGGGGTCGGCCGAGCGGATGCGGGGGCCGGGGCGGCCGCGCAGGCGGCCGGGGCCCACCGGTGGGGACGCGGACGGGAACGCGGACGAGGACGACCCGCCGGGCGGCGGGAGCGAGGACTAGCCATGGTCGAGGTTCCGGAGTCGCTGCCGGCGCGCATGTACCTGCTGGCGTACGACCTGAGGAAGGGGAAGATGAGCAGCGGCGGCGCGCGGCTCGGCTACGTGCTGCGGGGCGCGGCGCTGACCGAGCTGTACCTGGACGGGCGGCTGCAGGAGGAGCGCCGCCGCCCCGTCCCGGGGACGCCGGGCGACGACCCGTACGGGGTGGCGGCGCAGATCGCGGCGTCCCGGCCCCGGTCCTGGCAGCACTGGGTGCGCAGGGACGCCAAGGCCATCGTGGGGACGGTCCGGGACGAGCTGGAGCGCGACGGCTGGATCCGGGTGCGCCGCGGCCGGGTGCTCGGCCTCGTCCCGCGGCAGGTGGTCGCCGTGAAGGACCCGCGGGTCGTGAAGGAGCTGTGGGGCGGCGCGTCGTCGGCCCTGCGCGGGCGGCCGGTGGCACATGTGAACAGCTACGACGCGGCGGCGGTGGCGCTCGCGGCGGCGGGCGGGCTCGGCTCGGTGCTGCCGCGCCCCGACCGGCGCCGGCACCGGCGGCGGATCGAGGAGCTGACCGCGCGCAGCGGCCCGGCGGCGCCCGCCGTCCGCAAGCTGATCCGGAGCCTGGACGCGGCGGCCGCCGCCGGCTGACCGGCGGGCCGGCGCGGCCTCCCGCGCGCCATTGCGGTTTCCTACAAGATTCGGGGGCCGGGGTTTGTATCGGGCCCCACCGGCGGCCGGGGCCGCGCGGCCCATAGCCTTCTCCGACATGGACCCCGAGCGCCTTGTCTATCCGCTGATGAAGTACGTCGTCATGGGACCCGCCATGCGCGTGGCGTTCCTGCCCCGGGTGAGCGGCGTGCGGCACGTCCCGCGGACGGGGCCGGTGATCATCGCGGCGAACCACCTGGCGTTCCTCGACTCGTTCGCGGTGCCGCTGATCATGCCGCGCCGGGTGCACTTCCTCGGCAAGCACGAGTACTTCACCGGGGCGGGGATGAAGGGGCGCGCCACCGCGACGTTCTTCCGCGGCGTCGGGGCGATCGCGGTCGACAGGACCGGCGGGCGGGCGGCGCTGGACGCGCTCGACACCGCGGCGGCGGTGCTGGCGCGCGGCGGCGTGTTCGCCATCCACCCCGAGGGCACCCGCTCCCCCGACGGCCGGCTCTACCGGGGCCGCACGGGGGTGGCGCGGCTGGCGATGCGGACCGGGGCGCCCGTCGTCCCGGTCGGGATCATCGGCACCGGCCGGGTGCAGCCGCGGGGGCGGGCCGTCCCGCGGCCCGGCCGGATCGGGCTGCGCGTCGGCCCGCCGATGGACTTTCGGGGCCGGGACGAGGGCGTCCCGCGCGGCAAGGCCGCCCGGCAGGTCACCGACGAGATCATGGAGGCGATCCAGGCGCTGTCGGGCCAGGAGTACGTGGACGACTACGCGCCCCGCCCCGCCGAGTCCGGGTGACGGCCCCGCCGTCCGGCCGCAGGTTTGAGCGTGACCGAAAGGGCACGATTCAGGGGGACGGACGGAGATGATGTGGAAATCAGCCTGGACCTCCTGCTCCCCCGGGACGCCGCGAGCGTCCCGGCGACACGGAGGCTCCTGGACGCGGCGCTCGCCGCACTCGGGGTCGAGGACCACATCCGGGACGACATCGAGATGATGCTGACCGAGGCGTGCAGCAACGTGATCCGGCACGCCGAGCACGGCGCCGGCTACACGGTGCGCGCCACCATCCAGGACCGCCGCTGCACCATCAAGGTGATCGACTCGGGCACCGGGTTCGACGCGGGGCGCGTCCCGCTGCCCGACCCGTCGGCCGAGCACGGCCGCGGGCTGCTGATCATGCGGTCGCTGGCGGACGACGTGCGGTTCAGCTCGTTCCCGGAGGACGGCGCCCTGGTCTCGCTGGAGAAGCGGCTGACCTACGGCGAGGACAGCCTCGGCGGGCTGCTCACCGCGGACAGCGTCCTCGCCGACACCTTCCCGGAGGGGGACGAGTTCGCCGACCGGCTGTTCGACCTGGCGCGGGCCGGCGACACCGGGCGGCTCGTCGGCTACGTGGACGCGGGGGCGCCGGTGAACCTGTCCAACGAGCGGGGCGACACGCTCCTCATGCTCGCCGCGTACCACGGCCACCCGGAGACGGTCCGGGCCCTCGCCGCGCGCGGCGCCGACCCCGAGCGCGCCAACGACCGCGGCCAGCGGCCCCTCGCGGGCGCGGTGTTCAAGCGGGAGGCGGGGGTGGTGCGGGCCCTGCTGGACGCGGGCGCGGACCCGCGGGCGGGGTCGCCGTCGGCCGCCGAGACCGCGCGGATGTTCGGCGACACCGAGTTCCTCGCCTGGTTCGACGAGGTCGCTCCCCCGCCCGCGTGAGTCACGCCCTGTGAGTCAGCCCGCGTGAGTCAGCGGGGCACGCGCAGCACGAGCACGGCCACGGCGAGGGCGCCGGCGGCGAACACCGCGCCGGTCGCGAACGCCGCGTCCATCCCCGGCGCGATGCCGTGGCCGGACGCCGCCGCGCCGTAGGCGGTGACCATGGCGGCCGACCCCACCGAGCCGCCCGTCCACAGCATCGTCTGGGCCACACCGGAGGCGGCCCCGGCGTGCTCGGGCCGGACGCTGCCGAGGATCGCCGCGTTCAGCGGCATGATCGCCAGCCCGCCGCCCGCGCCCATCAGCAGGAACGGGACGAGCAGCCCGGCGGCGTAGCCGTCGCCCGGCGACAGCCGGGACAGCCACAGCAGGCCGGTGGCGAGCAGCAGCGCGCCCGCGACGACGAGCGGCCGGGCGCCGGCGCGCGCCATGAGCCGCGGCGCCAGCCGGACGACGGCGAACTGCATCCCCACCATCGGCAGGAACGCCGCCCCGGCGCGCAGCGGGCCGTAGTGCAGGACCTGCTGCAGGTACTGGGTGAGGAAGAAGAACGCGCCGTACATCCCGGCGGTCAGCAGGAGCTGGGCGAGGTAGGACGCGGCGCGGTCGCGGCCGGTCAGCAGCCACAGCGGCATGACCGGCTGCCGGGCGCGCCGCTCGGTCAGCACGAAGGCGGCCAGCAGGACGGCGGCGGCGCCGAACGCGGCGAGCGCGCGCCGGTCGCCCCAGCCGTCCGAGCCGGCCCGGATGAGCGCGTAGACGAGCGCGGTGAGGCCGGCGGTGGACGCGGCGGCGCCGCCGAGGTCGAAGCGGCCGGGACGGCGCGGGGTCTCGGCGAGGACGCGCGCCGCGGCCGGCAGCAGGACGAGGCCGAGGGGGATGTTCACGAAGAACACCCACCGCCAGGATCCGGCCTCGGTCAGCATCCCGCCGGCGACCATGCCGACGGCGGCGCCGGCGCCGGCCACGGCGGAGAAGACGCTCAGCGCGCGGACCCGGGCCCGGCCGGTGAAGTGCTGCGCGATCAGCGCCATCGCGCTCGGCGCGGCGACGGCGGCGGCGACGCCCTGGCCGGCGCGGGCGGCGATCAGCCACCAGCCCGTCCCCGCCAGGCCGCCGAGCAGGGACGCGGCGGTGAACAGCGCGATCCCGGCGGTGAACGCGCGGCGGCGGCCGAACACGTCCCCGGCGCGCCCGCCGAGCAGCAGCAGGCCGCCGAAGGCGAGCATGTAGGCGTTCTGGACCCAGGCGAGGCCCCCGGTCGACATGCCGAGGCCCTGCTTCACCTCCGGGAGCGCGATGGTGACGACGGAGCTGTCCACGCCGATCATGAGCTGGCAGCCCACGATGACGGCGAGGACCGCTCCTGGGCGATGATGGGAGGCGGCGGCCTTCCCCGGAGATGCCGACTCCGGGGGCGCGGCCGTCCGCTCGTTGGACGCGGTCACAGCGGTCCTTCCCGAGAATTAAGGAACGGCGACGTACACTATGCGGGGAACGTACCACCGATGCGCGCGAAAGAGAACGCTCGCGTTCACTATTTTGGGGAGCGGGTCGTGACCCCGGCCACCCGCCGCCGCGGCGGCGACCTGGAGGCGGCGATCTTCGACGCCGTGTTCGCGCAGCTGGAGCGGGTCGGCTACCGGAGACTGACGATGGAGGGCGTCGCGTCCGAAGCCCGCACCGGCAAGGCCGCCCTCTACCGGCGGTGGAAGTCCAAGGACGAGCTGATCGGCGACGCGCTCAAGCACGTGCTGCCCGAGCCGCCGACCGCGCCGCGCACCGGCGCGGTGCGCGAGGACATGCTCGCGATCCTGGGCTGCACCCGGGAGACGCTGCTCGCCTGCCGGGGCGCCGCGTTCACGATCCTGAAGGAGGAGAGCGAGGCGGGCAAGGGGCTCGTGCACGACGTCGTCCACGAGCGGCTGTCCCGACCCGTCCGGGAGCTGCTCCACCAGGCGCTCGTGGAGGCCGCCGAGCGCGGCGAGATCCGGCCGGAGGCGGCGACCCGGCAGATCGCCAACGTCGGGCCGGCCGTGATCGTCTACAACCACCTGATCGGCGGCGGTCCCCTCACCGAGGCCTACGTGGAGTCGGTCGTGGACGAGGTGCTGATGCCGATCGTCCGGCCCTGACCGCCGGGGCCGGACGCGCCGGCGCGCGGTGCCGTCAGCGCGCCGTGCCGTTGGCGCGCAGCGCCGCGGCGGCGGCCGACGGCTCGTCCACGACCACGCGGTGGTGCCAGTACGGGGGCGCGACGCCCTCCTCGCGGAGCGTGCGGTGCAGCCGCTTGAGGAACTCGTGCTTGATCGCGAACTGGTCGCCGAACTCGCTGGACCGCAGGATCACGTGGAAGCCGACCGAGGCGTCGTTGAAGTCGTCGAACCGCACCAGGACGTTGGAGTCGGCGACGCCGCCCTGCACGTCGTTCATGACGTCGTGGCCCACCTTGACGAGCATCTCCTCCACCGCGTCGAGGTCGACCTCGTAGGGCACCTTCGCGTAGACCATCACCGACATGTCCTGCGCGGGCCGGTGGTAGTTGGTGAGGATCGTGTCGGAGAACCGTTGGTTCGGGATGACCTCGATGTTGTCCGACAGCGTCCGGATGGAGGTGTTGCGCCAGTTGATGTCGACGACGTAGCCCTCCTGGCCGGTGGCCAGCTTGATGTAGTCGCCGGGCTCGATCGTCTTGGACGCGAGGACGTGCACGCCCGCGAACAGGTTGGCGAGCGTGTCCTGCAGGGCCAGCGCGACCGCGAGACCGCCGACTCCCAGCGCGCCGAGCAGCGGCGTGATCGACACCCCGATGCTCTGCAGCATCACCAGCACGCCGACGCCGAGCACGATCACCCGGGTGATGTTCGCGAAGATCGTGACGTTCGCGGCGACGCCCTGCCGGGCCAGCGCGATCGAGGTCACCGACGCGGCGATCAGCCGGGCCAGCGCCAGCGACACCACCAGGATCGTCACCGCGGTGAGGATCTTGGCGGTGACGTCCAGGGTGCCGCGCGGCAGCTCCAGCACCTTCGCCGCCGTCCACAGGCCGAGCAGCACCGCCAGCGGCATCGCCAGGTCGCGGATCAGGCGGGCGGCGAGGTCGTCCCAGGCCCACCGGGTGTCGCCCGCCCGCCGGGTCAGCCGCCCGGTCAGCAGCCGCAGGAGGACGGCGATCGCCAGCGCCGCCGCCATCACGACGGCGGCGGCGATGACGCGCGTCCAGCTCAGGTCGCCCAGGTCACCCATGACGTGTGAAACTCTCCCAACGGGGGCCATCACCGGCGGCGCCGGCCATTCACGGCCCGTAAGATCCCGATTTGCCGAGTTGCGTGTCCCGATCGTAGTGAAGCCGCGGAGTGCTCCGGGGCGTATCGCGGGACATGTGGCGGCGGGGTCGCCGGATGTGGCGGATACGATCGATCACGTGGTAGCCGTGGGAATGATGCGCCGGCTGGGGGTCACGGCGCTGGGACTGCGCAACGGCCCCCACCGGGTGGCGGTCGAGCGCGACCTCGCCGTCCCCGCCGCCGACGGAGTGACGCTGCTGGCCGACCGGTACGCCCCGGTGGACGTCGACAAGGCGCCCGTCGTGCTCGTCCGGTCCCCCTACGGGCGGCGCGGCCCGTTCGGGCTGATGTGCGGGCAGGGGTTCGCCTCGCACGGGTTCCAGGCGGTGGTGCAGAGCGTCCGCGGCGGCTTCGGGTCCGGCGGCGTCTTCGAGGCCCTCGACGAGCGCGAGGACGGCCTCGCCACCATCGCGTGGCTGAAGGCGCAGCCCTGGTTCGGCGGGACGTTCGCCATGCACGGCCCGAGCTACCTCGGCTACGTGCAGTGGGCCGTCGCCGCCGAGGCCGGGCCGGCGCTGAAGGCCCTGTCGATGCAGGTCACCGCCTCCACGTTCCGGGACGCCGTGAACGTCGGCGGCACCTTCGCGCTGGAGTCCGCGCTGATCTGGGTCGACCTGACCGCGCGGATGAAGAGCTCCCTGTCCGGCATCACGACCGGCATCATGTCGCCGCGCCGGGCCCGCCGCGCCACCCTGTCCGGGCGGCCGATCGCCGAGCTCGACCGGCTCGCGACCGGCGCGCAGCAGCGCTTCTTCCAGGACCTCCTGGTCAACGGGCCCGACACCCCGTTCTGGGACAAGCGCGACTTCAGCCCCACCGTGTCGAAGGTCACGGCGCCGGTGAACATGACCGGCGGCTGGTACGACATCTTCCTGCCCTGGCAGATGAAGGACTACGCGGCCCTGCGCGCCGCCGGCCACCGCCCCTACCTGACGATCGGCCCCTGGTTCCACGCCGACCAGCGGATGATGCGCGGCTCGGTCGCCGACTCGGTCGCCTGGTTCCGCGCCCACCTCCTCGACGACCCGTCCGGGCTGCGGGAGAACCCCGTCCGGATCTACGTCACCGGCGCCGGCGAGTGGCGCGAGTTCCCCGACTGGCCCGTCCCCGGGATGCGCGAGGAGCGCTGGCACCTGCACCCGGCCGGGGCGCTGTCCACCGGCGCCCCGCCCGCGTCCGAGCCCGACGCCTACCGCTACGACCCGAACCACCCGACGCCGTTCCTCGGCGGGCCGACGCTGCTCGGCGAGACCCACCCGTCCACCGACCAGAAGCGGCTGGAGCGCCGCCGGGACGTCCTCACCTACACCTCGGCCGTCCTGGACGACGACCTGGAGATCATCGGCCCGGTCACCGCCGACCTGCACATCCGCTCGAACCGGGAGCACACCGACTTCGTCGTCCGGCTCTGCGACGTCTCCCCGGACGGGGTGTCGCTGAACCTGTGCGAGGGCATGCGCCGGCTCGTCCCCGGCACGCCGGAGGCCGGCGCCGACGGGGTGCGCCGCGTCGCCGTCGAGCTCTGGCCCGCCGGGCACCGCTTCCGGCGCGGCCACCGCGTCCGCGTCCAGGTCGCGAGCGGCGCCTACCCGCGGGTCGCCCGCAACCCCGGCACCGGCGACCCCATCGGCACCGCCACCGAGATGCTCACCGCCGACCAGGAGATCTTCCACGATCCCGGCCGGCCGTCCGCCATCACCCTCCCGGTCGTCTCCTGACGGGCGCCCCTAGCGGGCGCGGAGGGCGGCGAGGGCCTTGTCGGCGTGCACGTTCATGCGGACCTCGCTCTTGACCACGGCGAGGACGCGGCGGTCGGTCCCGATGACGAACGTCTGGCGCCGGGTGGGCAGCAGCGCCACGCCGCGCTTGACGCCGAAGCGGGCGCGGACCTCGCCGGACGGGTCCGACAGCAGCGGGTAGCCGAGGGAGTGCCGGTCGGCGAACTCCTTCTGCTTGGCGACCGGGTCGGCGCTGATCCCGACCGGGTGGGCGCCCGCCTCGGCGAGCTCGCCGACCAGGTCGCGGAAGTGGCACGCCTCGGCGGTGCAGCCGGGGGTCATCGCGGCGGGGTAGAAGAACAGGACGACCGGGCCCTTGTCCAGCAGGCCGGTCAGCGTGCGGGGCTCGCCCGTCTCGTCGGGCAGCTCGAAATCGTCAACGACGTCACCGACGTTCATGGCAGGAACCTAGCGGAGCAGCTCCGCGATGGCACCGGGGGACCAGGCGCCGCGGGCGCCGGGACGCCCGGCCAGGTAGGACGCGGCGCGGGCGGCGGGCCAGCCGTGCGCCTCGCGCAGGCCGTTGCCGAGCATGGCCAGGTAGGCGGCGGTCGGCGCGTTCGGCGGCTCCGGGCTGGGCGCGGTGAAGGTCAGCATCGGGCGGCCCGCCCGCTCGCCCACCTTCAGGACCGTCTCGTAGCGGCCGGGGCCGAGGCGCTGGCGTCCGCTCGCCAGGGCTTCGGCGAGGTCGTGGTCGGTGCCGGCCTCGCCGTGCATCTCCTGGGACAGGACGTCGCAGAACTGGCGGCGGGTGAGCAGGTAGGCGCGGGCGGCGGCGCGGCCGGGCAGGCCCGGGTCGTAGAACGCCATCCCGCCGCCCCAGGTCAGGGACGTGTGCGCGAAGTAGATCCCGCCGGGGACCGTGATCGACTGCTCGGCGCGGGCGGGCCGGGGGTCGCGGCAGCCGGTGTAGCGGCGGGCGGCGCCGCGGGGCCGGCCGCCGGCGAGGTAGCACTGGAACCTCTCCCGGTAGAGGTTCGAGCCGTAGGCCACGTACCAGATCGGTTCGTCACTCATCTGGTCCAGTATTACCGCAGGTCGGTGGTGGTTTCATGGGGTCGAGCCGGGCCCGATGCCGTTTCGCCAGGTTTGACGGTGAGTGCGGGCGGAAATGAAACTGGCCGAGCAGGTGTCTACGACGCAGATACCTCCGTGCTTCCCCTGTGTTGTCCCGGAGGATCCGTCATGCATCGCTCGCTCAACATCGCTCTTGTGTCCGCCTCCGACCTCGACGGCGAACACCTGGAGTCAGTCCACGTCCGGGATCTCGCTCGCTCGCTCACCCGCCCGCTCGTCTCGGACGGGGAGCCGAACCAGGTCACGGTCTACGCGCGGCGCCAGGACAAGGCCGCCCGCGGCCGGGCCAGGCTCGCGCCGGGCGCCACCCTTGTCCACCTCGACGCCGGGCCCGCCCGCCCGCTGCCGGACGAGGAGCTGCTCGCGCACATCCGCGACTTCGCGGACGGCCTGCGCCGCCGCTGGTCCGGTGCGGGCCGCCCCGACATCGTGCACGCGCACGGCTGGATCGGCGGGCTCGCCGCCTGCGCCGTCGCCCGCGAGCTGGACATCCCGTTCGCGCAGAGCTACCACGGGGTGGCCGCGTCCGAGCGCCGCGCCGGGCGCCGCGTGCACCCGCACCGCGACCGGCTGGAGAAGGCCATCGGGCGCGACGCCGACCTCGTCCTGGCCGGGCACGCCGAGGAGGCCGGGCAGGTCGTGCGGATGGGCGTGCCGCGCCCGTCGGTCTCGGTCGTCCCCTACGGCGTGGACGGCGACCACTTCGCCCAGGTCGGCCCGGCGATGCCGCACGGCGGCCGGCCCCGCCTGGTGATGGTGTGCGACGACCTGGAGACCGGGGACGTCGCCACCGCGCTGCGCGCCCTCGTGCACGTCCCGGACGCCGAGCTGGCCGTCGCCGGCGGCCCGCAGCGCGAGGACCTGGAGAGCGACCAGGGCGTGCACCGGCTGCGCCTGCTCGCCAAGGAGCTGCACGTCGCCGACCGGGTGATCTTCCTCGGCCGGCTGCCGCACAAGAACCTGCCGAAGCTGCTGCGGACCGCGAGCCTGGTGCTCTGCCTGGCGCCGCACGAGCCGTGCCCGTCGGTGCCGCTGGAGGCCATGGCGTGCGGCGTGCCCGTCGTCGCGACCCCGGCCGGCGGGAACGCCGACGAGGTCCTCGACCACATCACCGGGCTGCACGTCCCGGCGGGGCGCCCGGTCGTGATCGGCCGCGCCGTCCGGCACCTGCTGGCCGAGGAGACGACGCTGCACGGCTACTCCATCGCCGCCGCCGACCGCGCCCGCTCCCGCTACTCGCTGGAGCGGATCGCCGCCGAGACGCTCCGCGCCTACCTGAAGGTGCTCCCCGCGCCCGAGCCCGAGCCGGTGGACGAGGAGGAGACGGCGGCGGAGCAGGAGGCCGGCAAGACCCCCGCCCTCGTCGGCTGACCGTCCTCCAGCCCCCACCCGCCACCATCCAAGGGACGAGCTCCGCTCGGCTGACCGTCCTCCAGCCCCACCTCACCCTGCGACGCGGCCCCGGTATCCCTCCCCGGAACCGGGGCCCGCGCATGTCCGGTCCGCTGGAATACTCGACGGTATGAGCGGGGTGCTGATCGGCCGGGCGGCGGAACTCGCGGAGCTGACCGCCGCGCTGGAGCGGGCGGCCGCGGGCAGCGCCGGCGTGGTGCTGGTCAGCGGCGACGCCGGCGTGGGCAAGACGCACCTGGTGTCCGCGCTGGTGCGGGCGGCGCGGGCCGACGGCTGCGCCGTGCTCGTCGGGCAGTGCGCGGAGCTCGGCGAGAGCATGCCGTACCTGCCGCTCGCGGACGCGCTGTGGACGGCCGCGCAGCCCGGCACGCCGGAGTCCGAGCAGCTCCGCGCGGCGCTCGACGCCCGGCCGGTGCTGCGGAGCCTGATGCCGGACGGCGACGGCGACCCCGGCGCGGCGTCGGAGCTCGGCCAGCAGCGGCTGTTCGGCGCGGTGCTCGGGCTGCTCGGCGAGCTGGGGCGGGAGCGGCCCGTGCTGCTCGTCCTCGAAGACCTGCACTGGGCCGACCGGTCCACCCGGCACCTGCTGACGTTCCTCAGCCGGGTGCTGCAGCGCGAGCGGGTCTGCCTCGTCGGCACCTACCGGTCGGACGACCTGCACCGGCGGCATCCGCTGCGCCCGGTGGTGGCGGAGCTGCTGCGGCTGCCGAACGTGACCGGGATCGAGGTGCCGCCGTTCGGCCCGGGCGAGACCGCCGCGTACCTGGCCGAGCTGTCGCGCGGGGCGGCGCCGGTGACCGCGGAGGTCGTCGACCGGGTCCACCGGCGCTCGGAGGGCAACCCGTTCTACGCGGGCGAGCTGTACTCGGCCGGCCCGGACCTGCGGGACGCGGCGGCCGAGCTGCCGTCCGGTCTCGCCGACCTGCTGCTGTCGCGGGTGGAGCGGCTGTCGGAGGCCGGGCAGCGGGTCGTGCGGGTCGCGGCGGTGGCGGGCCGGCGGGTCGACGACGAGCTGGTGCGGCGGGTGTCCGGGCTGGACGAGGCGGCGGCCGGCGAGGCGCTGCGCGAGGTCGTGTCGCACCAGCTGCTCGTCCCGTCCGGGACGGGGTACACCTTCCGGCACGCGCTGCTGCGCGAGGCCGTCTACGCCGACCTGCTGCCGGGCGAGCGGACCCGGCTGCACGCCGACTTCGCCCGCCTCCTGGCCGGCCTCCCGGACGGGACGCGCGGCTCGGCGGCGGAGCTGGCCCACCACAGCCTCGCCGCGCACGACCTGCCCGCCGCGTTCGCCGCCTCGGTCCGGGCGGGCCGGGAGGCCGACCGGCTCGGCGCGCCCGCCGAGGCGTTCGAGCACTACGAGCGGGCGCTGGAGCTGTGGGAGGCCGTCCCCGCCCCGCGCGAGGCCGCCGGCACCGACCGGGTCCGGCTGTCGCTGGCCGCGGCGCAGGCGTCCGCGCGGGCCGGCGAGGTGCGGCGCGCGGCGCACCGGCTGCGCCGGCTCCTGGACGCCGCCGACCCGGCGGACGCCGCGCTCGGCTCGGTGATCCGCGAGCACCTGGCGGCGTTCATGCTCGACCTCGACGAGCTGGAGGAGGGGCGGGTGATGGCGCGGGAGGCGGTGCGGATGGCGCCCGCCGACCCGCCGAGCGCCGATCTGGCCTGGGCCCTGGCCACCTACGCCCGGACGCTGCTCTACCTGGACCCGGACGGCGAGATGCCGGCCATGGCGGAGAAGGCCGCCGCGTACGCGCGGGAGGCCGGCACGCCCGGCGCCGAGGCCGCCCTGCTGGTCACGCTCGGTCTCTACCGGGAGTCGCGCGAGGCCGACAGCGGCGTCGCCGAGCTGTTCGCGCGGGCCCGCGACCTCGCCGACGCCGCCGGCGACAGCCCGCAGGCGGCGCTGCGCGCCAGGTTCCAGTACGCCCGCTCGAAGTTCGACCGCGGCGACCTCGCGGGCGCCGCGGCGGCGACCGACGAGGGCGTCCGGGTCGCGCTGGACAGCGGCGTCGAATGGAGCATGTTCGGCAGCGCCCTGCGGACGCTGCGGTACCTCGTCCGCTACACCACCGGGGACTGGGCGGAGGCGAGCCGGATCGCGGCCGGCTTCCCGCTCCAGGTCGTCCGGCCGCACGAGGCGCAGGTGTCGGCGTACGCGCTGTTCGTCGAGGTCGCGCGGGGGCTGCCCGTCGTCGACGAGCGGCTGCGCTGGATCGCACCGCAGTGGCACGAGGACCAGCTGGCCAACTACATCGCGCGCGGCCTCGCCGCCGAGCACGCCCTGTGGCGCGACGACCCGCAGGCCGTCCTCGCCCATGTCGACGCCATCTCGGACACGCTCTACGGCGACGGCTCGCCGTTCATCCGCATCGCCGCGACGGGGCTGTGGGCGCACGCCGAACTGGCGGCGCGGGCCCGCGCCGCCGGCGACGCCGAGGGCGTCCGGCGGGCGGCGGAGGCCGCCGACGAACTGCTGCGGCGGGCGCGGCGGGCCGCCGCGTTCACCGAGGAGGGCGAGCCCCGGCACTGGCTCGGGTTCGAGGGCCGGGCGTGGGTGGCCCGCGCCGAGGCCGAGCGCCGCCGGCTGGACGGCGTCCACGACGCCGGGCTGTGGCGCGAGTCCGTCGACCTGTTCACCTACGGCGACCCGGACGGCGGCTTCGTCTACGAGGTGGCGCGCTCCCGCTGGCGGCTGGCGGAGGCGCTGGCCGAGAACGGCGACCGGGAGGCCGCGGCGGCGCAGTGGCGCAAGGCCGTCGCGACCGCCGAGCGCCTGGAGGCGCGGCCGCTGCTCGGGGTGCTGCGCGACCTCGGCGCCCGCGCCCGGCTGGACCCGGGCCGCCCGGCGGCCGCGGCGGCCGGGCCGCTCGCCGCCCTCACCGCCCGCGAGCGCGAGGTCCTGACGCTCGTCGCCGAGGGGCGCAACAACCGGGAGATCGCGGCGGCGCTGTTCATCTCGCCGAAGACCGCGAGCGTGCACGTCTCCAACATCCTCGCGAAGCTGGACGTCACGAGCCGCACGCAGGCCGCCGCCGTCGCCCACCGCGAAGGACTGTGACCCTGTTCGCACGGTGCGCCCGGATTCACGCGATCTTGCACCGCATTGACGGTGCCGGTAATCTGCTTTTCGTGACTGCCGGGTCGGCCATTGGCCACGAGCGAGTGAGGTTCCCGGCCTCCGAGTGAGGCCGGCGCGGGCACGCGGCCCGCCCTCCGCTCTTCGCGTTCTCTCTTCTTCCTCCGCACGCGCGTCGCGTGCGGTCAACGGGCATGCCCGTGCCTTCGGCATGCCTTTCTTTCACCATTCTTCCAGCCATGGCGCATGGCGTTTCCAAGGCCGATTCGCCATGCCCGAAAACAGTTCAGGAGACACATGGATTTCAACAGGCAGGTCATCGAGGAGTTCCGTGCCAACGGCGGCAGGGTCGGCGGGATGTTCGAGAACGGGCGGCTGCTCCTGCTGACCACCACCGGGGCCCGGTCGGGCCTGCGGCGCACGACACCGCTCGGCTACCTGCCGGACGAGGGCGGCCGCGTCCTCGTCATCGCCTCGGCCGGGGGCGCGCCCGAGGACCCGGCGTGGTTCCGCAACCTGGTCGCGAACCCGCGCGTCACGGTCGAGAGCGGCGCCTTCACCTACGAGGCGGACGCCGTCGTCCTGGCGGGGGCCGAGCGCGACGCCGCGTTCGCGCGGGCCGTCGGGTCCGACCCCGGCTGGGGCGAGTACGAGGCGAAGTCGGGGCGGACGCTGCCCGTCGTCGCCCTCGTCCCGCTGGCCGCCGGGCCGCCCGGCGGGCCCGCGACGCCGAGCGCGATGCTCATCGCGGTGCACGACGCGTTCCGGCGGGAGCTGCGGCTCATCCGCGGGGAGGTCGCCGCCTCCGGGGCGGCCGGTGTCGGGGCGCAGCTGCGGATCAACTGCCTGACCCTGTGCGAGGGCCTCGGCAACCACCACATGGGCGAGGACCAGCAGATGTTCCCGCTCGTGGCGCGGCGGCATCCGGAGCTCGCGCCGGTGCTGGCGCGGCTGGGCGGCGAGCACGAGGCGATCAAGGGACTGCTGGCGGAGCTGCGCCGCGCCCTCGACGGCGGCGACCCGGCGACGCTCCTCGCCGAGGTCGAGCGGCTCACCGCCGCGCTGGAGGCGCACCTCGACCGGGAGGAGGAGCAGCTCGTGCCGGTGCTCGACGCGATCGGCCTCTAGGGCGGGCGGCCCGCGCGCCGGCTAGAGCAGGCCGCGGCCGGGGATCAGCGGCAGGTCGAGCGCGGTGAGCAGGCCGGGGGGCGCCGCGACGACGGCGGGGACGGCGTTGACGAGCCGCATCGCGGTCGCCTTCAGCCCGGCGGTGTTGTGGTCGCCGTCCGTGCCGAGCAGCCGCAGGTCGACGGTGTAGTTCGGCTCGCCGCGGACCTCGACCCGGTAGCAGCCGGCGCCGGACGGCTGCGGCCAGTCCGGGGCGAGGTCGTCGCGGAGCCGGGTGACGTGCTCCAGGACGACGACGGCGTCGCCGCCGCGCATGCCGCGCACCTCGAAGCGCAGCGCGGCGGCGGTGCCCTTCGCGATCGTCCCGGCGGAGACGTCGAACGCGTCGGGGGCGGGCAGCCGGGTGTGGCTCTCGGCGATCCCGTCCAGCTCGACGCCGAGGCCGGCGGCCAGCTGCCGGACCACGCTCCCCCACGCCATCGTCAGGACGCCGGGCTGGAGCAGCATCGGCGTCTCGTCCAGGGAGCGGCCGAAGCCCATGATGTCGAACAGGACCGTGCCCTGGTCGTAGGTGGCGTAGTTGAGGATCTCCATGCAGCGGACCTGGTCGATGCGCTCGCTGATGCCGGTGACGGCGAGCGGCAGCACGTCGTTGGCGAAGCCGGGGTCGATGCCGTTGACGAAGATCGAGGCGTTGCCCGCGGCGGCGGCCGCCCGCACCGGGTCGGACATCTCGGGCGGGACGACGCCGTCCGGGAACTGCAGGAACACCGGGCCGCTGGACACGACGTTGACGCCGGCGCGCAGGATGCGGCACAGGTCGTCGATCGCCTCCATCAGCCGGACGTCCGCCATCGAGGTGTAGACGACGCAGTCGGGGCGCAGGGCGAGCAGCGCGCCGGCGTCGCCGGTCGCGGTCACGCCGAGGTCGCGGCCGAGGCCCGCCAGCTCGCCCGCGTCCCGGCCCGCCTTCGCGGGCGTGGACGTCCAGACGCCCGCGAGTTCGAGGTCGGGGCGGGCGTCGATGCCGGCGATGGCGTGCCGGCCGACGTTGCCGGTGCTCCAGAGGACGACGCGGTGGGTCACAGGTCCTCCAGGTGGAGATCGAGGTTCGGGGTGTCGATGCCGCCGTCCACGCGCAGCAGGCTGCCGGTGACGTAGGCGGAGGCGGGCGAGGCGAGGTAGAGGGCGGCGGCGGCCACGTCCTCGGGGTCGCCGACGCGGCGCAGTGGGGTCATGCGCTCCATCTCGGCGCGCAGCCCGTCGTCGGTCATGACGATGTCGAGCGCGGACGTCGCGACGGACCCGACGGCGATCGCGTTGACGCGCACGCGCGGGGCCAGGTCGAACGCGGCGAGCCGGGTGTAGTGGGCGAGCGCGGCCTTGGCGCTGCCGTAGGCGAGGTAGCCGCGGCCGGCGATGCGCCCGACGGCGGAGGAGATGTTGACGACGCTGCCGCCCTCGGACTCCAGGAGGTGCGGGACGGCGGCGCGGGTCAGCGCGTGCGCGGTGGCGACGTTGAAGCGGAACGCCTTCTCCAGGTGCCGGGGCTTGGTGTCCATGAAGGGGGCGGGCATGGCGCCGCCCATGTTGTTCACCACGATGTCGAGGCGGCCGAACTCCGCGGCGGCGCGTCCGGCGAGGCCGGCGGCGGTCTCGGGGTCGCTGAGGTCGGCCGGGACGATCAGCGCGCGGCGGCCGGCCGCCTCGATCTCCGCGGCGACCTCGCGGAGCTGCTCCTCGGTCCGGGCGGAGATCGCCACGTCGGCGCCGGCCTGGGCGAGCGCGACCGCGGTGGCCGCGCCGATGCCGCGGCCCGCGCCGGTGACGACCGCGGCCCGGCCGTCGATGCGGAACCTGTCACCGATCACCGGCGTCACCTCCGGGCCGTCGCGTCACTGCGGGCACAGCCTACGCAGGAAGTAGAACGTGTTTCAATACGTGGTCGGTGCGGCGGTCCGGTGACGGGCGCGTGCCGGCGGCCGGTAGATCTTCACGGGTCAGTCGTTATTTCCGGTACTAGGCGCCCGCCGCCGCCTTTGCCATTCTTTTCCGCAGAGCGCGCCGACGGCGGGCCCGGGCGGAAGGAATTTCTGGCGTGGACAAGGGGTACGAGCTTTACTGCCTCGCGGACGAGGTGTTCTACGACGCTCCCCCGGTCACCCGGAAAACCGATTTCGACATCGCCCACCGCCCCCTTCCGGAAGGCTGGGAGCAGGTCTTCGGCGACGAATGGGTCGTTTACGTCCCGCCCGTTCAGCGCACTCCGGCGCAGGGCTGGAAAGTCCATGTGAGCGGCTGCGCGGAAAGCGCCGGGGACGTCCTGTCCCGGACGTGGGAGTACTGCGTCGGGGCCGGCGTCGAGTTCAAGCACCTGCGCGGCCCGGCGACGCTGCGGACGCGGAACGCCAAGTACGCGCCGCGCGGCGCCAGCGGGAAGCTCGTCACGGTCTACCCCGAGGACGAGCGCGAACTGGAGCGCGTGCTGACCGGTCTCGGCGCTCTGGTGGACGGCCTGCCCGGCCCGTACATCCTCAGTGACCTGCGCATCGGCGCCGGCCCCCTGCACGTGCGGTACGGCGGGTTCGCCGAGCGCCGGTGCCTGGACGAGCAGGGCAGGCTCGTGCCCGCGCTGGAGAACGGCGCCGGCGAGCTGGTGCCCGACCGGCGCGAGCCCGTGTTCACCGTCCCCGCATGGGTGCGCCCGCCCGGCTGCCTCGAACCGCATCTCAAGGCGCGCGGCGCCACCACGACGACCGGCCTTCCGTACCGCATCGAGAAGGCGCTGCATTTCTCCAACGGCGGCGGCGTCTACCAGGCGGTCGACACCCGCAGCGGCGCGAAGGTCGTGCTGAAGGAAGGGCGCCCGCACGCCGGGCTCGCCGCCGACGGGGCCGACGCGGTCACGCGGCTGGAACGCGAACGCGACGTCCTCCGGAAACTCGGCGGAATCGACGGCGTGCCCGCCGCGCTCGACTGGTTCGCGCTCGGCGAGCACCATTTCCTCGTCCAGGAGTTCATCGAGGGGCGCACGCTCAACACGTTCTTCGCCGAACGGCATCCGATGCTCGATCCCGACCCGGACCCCGCCCGGACCGCCGAGTACACGGCGTGGGCGCTGCGCGTCCACGCGGGGGTGGAACGCGTGCTGACCGCGATCCACGAGCGCGGCGTCGCGTTCAACGACCTGCACATGTTCAACGTGATGGTCCGCCCGGACGACTCGGTCGCGCTGATCGACTTCGAGACGGCGGCGCCCGCGGCCGCCGGCGGCCGGCAGACCCTCGCCAACCCGGCGTTCCTCGCCCCGCCGGACCGGCGCGGCACCGCCGTCGACCGGTACGGCCTGGCGTGCCTGCGGCTCGCCCTGTTCGTCCCGCTGACCACGCTGTTCGTCATCGACCGGGGCAAGGCGCGGCAGCTGGCCGACCTGATCGCCGAGAACTTCCCGGTGCCGCGCGCGTGGCTGGACGAGGCGGTCGCGGAGATCGCGCGGGACGCCGAGCCCGCGCCGGCGCCCGCGTTCGTCCCGGACGCGCCCGGCTGGGGCCGCACCCGGGAGGCCCTGTCGCGGGCCGTCCTGGCGAGCGCCACCCCCGGCCGGTCCGACCGGCTGTTCCCGGGCGACGTGGAGCAGTTCTCCGGTGCGTCCCTCGGGCTGGCGCACGGCGCCGCCGGAGTCCTTTACGCCCTCGACGCCACGGGCGCGGGCCGCCACCCGGCGCACGAGGAATGGCTGGCCGAGCGCGCCGCCGATCCCAGGCGCGGCACCGGGCTCGGCCTGTACGACGGGCTGATGGGCGCCGCCCACGTGCTGGCCCGCCTCGGCCGCGCGGACGCCGCGCGCGCCGCCGCCGACCACTGCCTGAACGAGAGGTGGGAGCGGCTCGGCGACGACCTCTACGGAGGGCTGCCCGGGTTCGCGCTCGTCCTGGACGATCTGGCCGCCGCGACCGGCGACACGGCCCTGCGCGACGCCGCCCGCCGCGCGCTCGCGATCGTCGCGGAACGGGCACCGGACGGGCCGAGCGCCCGGCCCGGCCTCATGCACGGCGGAGCGGGCGCGGCGCTGATGCTCGTCCGGGCGTACGAGCGCACGGGCGACGCCGGGCTGCTGGACCTCGCCGCCGCCGCGCTGCGCCGCGACCTCGCCGCCTGCGTCACCGACCGCAACGGCGCGCTGCACGTCGACCAGGGCAGCCGGGTGCTGCCCTACCTCGGGCGCGGCAGCGTCGGCATCGGCCTCGTCCTGGACGAGTACCTCGCGCACCGCCCGGACGAGGAGTTCGAGACGGCCCGGCGCGCCGTCCGGATCGCCGCGATGTCGCGCTACTACGCGCAGCCGAGCCTGTTCAGCGGGCGCGCCGGGATGCTGCTCTACCTGGCCCGGCACGACCGCGACGACCCGCGCGTGGCGGGGCACGTCCGCGACCTGGCCTGGCACGCGCTCCCCTACGGCGGCGGCCTGGCGATGCCCGGCGAGCACATGTACCGGCTGTCGATGGACCTGGCGACCGGGACCGCCGGCGTGCTGCTCGCGCTCGGCGCGGCCCTGCACGGCGCCCCGGCCGGGCTGCCGTTCTTCGGGACGGCCCACCGACCCCTCGCGGGAACCCCCGCGGTGGCCACCTCTACCCAGCCCGAAAGGAGGTGAAGACATGGCGCTTCTCGACCTTCAGGGAATGGTGAGCGAGAACGGCGGTGGCGGCGGTAACAGCAGCCTCAGCCTGCTCTGCCACAGCTCGCACAGCGTGACCATCTGCCTGTGACGGCGGCCGGCGGCCACGGACCCCCTCCTTCGGGGGGCCGTGGCCGCCCTCGGCATGGAGGCGACCATGAGCGCATCCCCCGGCCCGGACCGGCTGCTGCTGCGCGCCGCCGGGCGCGCCCGCGGCTGGACGGCGCTCGTCGCGGCGGCGGCGCTGGCGGACGCGGCGGCGGCGCTGCTGCTGCCGTTCGCGCTGGCCCGCGCCATCGACGCGGTCCCGCCCGGCGGTTCCCCCGCGGCCGCCGCGCTGTGGCCGTGCGCCGCGCTCGTCGCCGTGTCGGCCGCCGCCGAGGTGCTGTCGGAGCTGGCGGCCGGGAGCGCCGCCGCCCGCGCGACGGCCTGGATCCGGCACGCCCTCGTCCGGCACCTCCTCGCCGTCGGGCCGGCGCTGCGCATCCCGCCGGGCGACGTGGCGGGACGGGCGGTCGGCGGCGCCGCCGAGGCGGGGGTCGCGCCCGCCGCCGCGCCCGAGGCCGCCGCCGGGCTGCTGCCCGCCGCCGGGGCGCTCGCCGCGCTCGCCCTCATCGACTGGCGCCTCGCGGCGGCGGTCGGCGCCGCGCTGCCGGCGGTGGCGCTGCTGATGCGGGCGTTCGTCCGCGACATCACCGCGTCCGCGACCCGCTACCTGGCCGTGCAGGGCACGATCGCGGGCCGCCTCGCCGAGGCGCTCGGCGGCGCCCGCACCATCGCCGCCGCGGGCACCGCCGGGCGGGAGGCGGCGCGCGTCCTGGCCCCCCTTCCCCGGCTCCGCGCGGAGGGCGAGACGATGTGGCGCGTCCAGGGCGGGGTCGCCGCGCGGGGCCTGCTGGCGCTGCTGCTGCTCCAGGTCGCGGCGGTCGGCGCCGCCGGGGCGGAGCTGGCGGCGGGCCGCATCACGCCGGGCGAGCTGGTCGCGGCCGTCCAGTACGCGGGGCTCGCCGCCGGGTTCGGGCCCGTCCTCACCCAGGTGCTGCGGCTCGCCCGCGCCCGCGCCGGCGCGCGCCGCGCCGCCGAGGTCCTCGCGCTGCCCGCGCCCGCGCACGGCCCGGAGTGCGCGCCGCCCGGCCCCGGCCGCCTGGAGTTTCGCGGCGTCACCGCGCGCGGCGCGCTGGACGGCCTGGACCTGACCGTCCCCGGCGGCCGGGCGGTGGCCGTCGTCGGCCGCGCCGGCTCCGGCCTCGCCGCGCTCGCCGGGCGCCTCGCCGACCCCGACCGGGGCAAGGTCCTGCTGGACGGCACGCCGCTGCCACGCCTCAGCCGGGCGGCGCTGCGCCGCGAGATCGGCTACGCGTTCGCCCGCCCCGCGCTGTTCGGCGCGACGGTCGGGGACGCGCTCGCGTTCGGCCCGTCCCGCCCCCCGGACGCGCGGCTGCGCGAAGCCGCGCGGGCCGCCCGCGCCGACGGCTTCATCCGCCGCCTGCCCGCCGGCTACGCCACGCCCCTCGCGGACGCGCCGATGTCGGGCGGCGAGCTGCAGCGGATGGGCCTCGCGCGCGCGTTCGCGCACGCGGGCCGCGTCCTCGTCCTGGACGACGCCACCTCCAGCCTCGACACCGTCACCGAAGTGGAGATCACCGACGCCGTGCTGACCCGCTTCGCCGGCCGCACCCGCCTGATCATCGCGCAGCGCGCGTCCACCGCCGCCCGCGCCGACCTCGTCGCCTGGCTGGACGGCGGCCGCCTCCGCGCGCTCGCCCCCCACGCCGACCTCTGGCACGACCCCGACTACCGCGCCGTCTTCACCGTCCCCGAGGAGTCGCCGTGAACGGCAGGCGGGAGGCGGCGCGGGTCCTGCGGGCGACGGTCGGGGAGGTGCTCCGGGCGCGGCGGCGGGCGGTGGCGCGGGCGTGCGCGTGGTCGGTGGTCGAGGTGGCGCCGACGGCGCTGTTCGGGCTGGCCGTCGGCGAGGCGGTCGACGCGTTCCGGACGGGCCGGACGCGCGACGCCCTGGTGTGGCTCGGCGCGCTCGCGGCGGCGGCCTGCGCGGGGGCGGTCGGGAGCCGGCGGCTGTACCCGGCGCTGGCGGCGATCGTGGAGCCGTTCCGCGACGACCTGGTGCGGCGGGTCGCGGACGGCGCGCTGCACCGGTCGCTGCGGGGGCGGCCCGACACCGGGGCGGTGGCGCGGCTCACTCATCAAGTGGAGATCGTCCGGGACACGTTCGGCGGGCTGCTCGTCGTGGCGCGCGGGTTCGTGTTCTCGGTGGGCGCGGCGCTGCTGGGGCTGCTGGCGATGATGCCGGAGGTGGTGCTCCTGGTCTTGCCGCCGCTGGTGCTGGGGCTGGTCCTGTTCGGGGCGGTGTTCGGGGCGGCGGCCGTCCGGCAGCGGGCGCTCGTGGTCGGCGAGGAGGACATCGCCGAGCGGACGGCGGCGCTGGCCGAGGGGCTGCGGGACGCCGTGGCCTGCGGCGGCGAGGAGGCGCTGGAGGCGGAGCTGGGCGCCGCGGTGGAGGCGCAGGCGGCGGCCGGGCGCGCGGTGGCGCGGTTCGCGGCGCTGCGGGCGGTGTCCCTGGCGGTGAGCGGGTGGCTGCCGCTGCTGCTCGTCCTGGCGGCGGCGCCGTGGCTGATGCGGCGCGGCGCCACGCCGGGGACGGTCATCGGCGCGCTGACGTACGTCCTGCACGGGCTTCAGCCCGCGCTGCGGACGCTCGTGCAGGGCATGGGCGGCAGCGGGCTGCGGCTGGCGGTGACGCTCGGGCGCATCCTGGAGACCAGCGCGCCGGAGGCGGTGGAGCCGCCGCGCGCCGCCGCCGTCGCGGGGGCGCCGGCGGTGGAGCTGCGCGGGGTGACGTTCGCCTACGGGGCCGGGGCGCGGCCGGTGATCGAGGGCCTCGACCTCGTCGTGCCGCAGGGGGACCATCTGGCGGTGGTGGGGCCGAGCGGGATCGGGAAGTCGACGCTGGCGGCGCTCATCGCGGGCCTCGTCGCGCCCGGCGAGGGCGAGGTGCTCGTGGCGGGGCGGGCGGCCGGCGATCCGGCCGGGCGGGTGCTGATCCCGCAGGAGGCGTACGTGTTCAGCGGCTCCCTGCACGACAACCTCGCCTACTACGCGCCGGAGGCCGGGCCGGAGGAGGTCGCCCGGGCGGTGGACGCGCTCGGCGCGGCGGAGCTCGTCCGGGACCTCGGCGGCCTCGGCGCGCGGCTGGAGCCGGGCGCGCTGGCCGACGCGGAGCGGCAGCTCATCGCGCTGTGCCGGGCCTACCTGGCGCCGCAGCCGCTCGTCATCCTGGACGAGGCCGCCTACCGGCTGGACGCCGCCGCCGAGGCACGGGCGGAGGAGGCGTTCGCGCGGCGCGGCGGCACACTGGTCGTCATCGCCCACCGGATCAGTTCCGCCGTGCGCGCGCGCCGCGTCCTCGTCCTGGACGGGACCCGCCCGTACCTCGGCCGGCACGCCGACCTGCCCGCCGTGTGCCCGCTCTACCGGGACCTCATCGGGCGGTGGGAGGCGGGCTCACAGCCATCCGGCCTCCTCGGCGATCCGGATGGCGTGCACCCGGTTCTGCGCGCCGACCTTGCGGTTGATGCGGGACAGGTGGTTGCGGACGGTGCCGATCGTCAGGACGAGGTCCTCGGCGATCTGCGCCGCGGAGGCGCCGCGTGAGGCGAGGGCGAGGACCTCGACCTCGCGCGCGGTGAGCGGGCTCTGCGCCGAGCCCAGTTCGGTGAAGGCCATGTCGGGGTCGATGACGCGGGCGCCCGCCGCGGCCCGCCGGATCGCGTCCATCAGGTCGCCGGGCGAGGTGCTCTTCAGCACCAGGCCGGACGCCCGCGCCGCCACCGCGCGCCGCAGGTCACCGGTGCGGCGGCGGCCGGCCAGCAGGACGGTGCTGCACTCGGGGACGGCCTCGCGGAGCGCGCGGGCCGCGGTGAAGCCGTCCAGTCCGGGGAGCCCGACGTCGATCAGCGCGACGTCGGGCCGCTGACTGCGCGCGGTGCACAGGACCTGGTCGCCGCAGCCGATCGCGGCGACGACGTCGAGGTCCCTCACCCCTTCGAACATCGCGACCAGCCCGCCGCGGAGGAGGGGTGCCCCCTCGGCGAGAAGTATCCGAATCATTTTCGTCTCCATTGGCCAGCCACCCACAGTGGCCCTGGAAAACCGTCATTACTGAACGCCATTCGAAGTCGCCGCGCACGGAGGGGGTCGTGCGGGTAATCGGGGTATTCGGACAGCGCGAAAAACAGGTCCCATCGAGTCACCTTGACGGAAGGCGGCGGAGATCTAACCGAGTGGAGTCAACACTATTCACGGCGTCATTGTAAAGAAGCGGATAGGGCATGCCACGGTGGTGTATTCCGCGAAATCTCCGGCGCACACCTGATCAGTGGAGGAAGTCGAACTCCACGCCGGCGCCGGCGGCGCGGGCCGCGCGGTAGGCCGTCCAGCTCAGCGCGAGGTCCTGCCAGGGCAGCCCGACCGGCGCGTACACGGTGACCTCGCCGCGCCGCACCCGGCCGGGCACCTGGCCGCGCAGCAGGTCGCGGAGCGTCCCGGCGGCGTGCTTGACGTCGAGGCCCGCGCCGGCGAGCACGCCCATCTCGACCGCGAGCGGGACGTCGTCGACGACGACCCGCGCGCCCTCCAGCAGGTCGGCGCCCAGCTCGGCCTTGCCCGGCTCGTCGGCGCCGAGCGAGGTGAGGTGGGTGCCGCGCGCCACGTCGGCGGCGTGCAGGAGGGGGCGGCGCGCCCAGGTCGCCATGACGACGATCCCGGCGTCCCGGACGGCGTCGCGCGGGTCGGCGGCGACGCCCGCCGGGACGCCGAGGAGCGCGCCGTGCCGCTCGGCGAAGGCGGCGGCGCGGCCGGCGTCCAGGTCGCACACGGTCAGGCCGCTCACCGCCCGCAGCTCCGCCAGGCCGCGCATGACCAGCTCGGCCTGCGCTCCCGCGCCGATGACCGCGACGGCGCCGGCGTCCGGGCGGGCCAGCGCGTGGGTGCCGAGCGCGGCGGCGAGGCCGGTGCGCCACGCGGTCACGGTGGCCGAGTCCAGCTGCGCCAGCAGCTCGCCCGTGCCGAGGTCGTGCAGGCAGACGACGCCGCGCAGCGCGGGGCGGCTGCCGGGGAACTTGGCGTTGACCTTCACCGTGTAGGCGGGGATGTCCTCGACCACGCCGGGCAGCAGCGCCGTCGCGGTGCCCTGGCCCGGCAGCTTGGCGACCGTGCGGTGCGCGGCCGTCCCGTCCGCCTCGGCGGTGAAGCCGCGGCGCAGGGCGTCGAGGCACGTGGCGGGGTCGAGCAGCGCCTCAAGGTCGGAACGGGTCAAAAGGAGCGTCACCGGACCATCTTCCCGTCCGCACCTCCGCGTGGCTACCCGGTGGGGACGTTGTAGGCCATGAGGGCGGCGGTGCCGCCGGTCACCCGCAGCTCGGTGACGGCGCAGTTGCGGACCTGCGGGAACACCGTGCGGTAAGCGGAGGGCGCGATGCCGAGCAACCCGCACAGGGTCAGCCGCAGCAGCGTGTTGTGGGTCACCACGAGGACCCGGTCGCCCGAGTGCCGGGCGGCGATGCGGCGCAGCACGGCCGTCCCGCGCTCGACGGCCTTGCGCGGGTCCTCGGCTCCCGGGAACGCGCCGCGCACCGGGTCGGCGCGGAAGGCCGCCACCTCCGCCGGCGCCAGCTCGGCCAGGGTGCGGCCCTCGGCGGCGCCGAAGTCCACCTCGGCCAGGTCGCCGTCTATCGTGAGCGTCCGCCCGAGGGCGGCCGCCGCCGGGGCCGCCGTCGCCCGCGCCCGGCGCAGCGGCGAGGCCCACACCACGTCCACGCCCGCCCCTGCCGCCCACCGGCCGAGCCGCTCGGCCTGCTCCCGTCCCGTCCCGGTGAGCCCGACGTCGCTGACGCCCGCGTACCGGTTCTCCGCGTGCCACTCGGTCTCGCCGTGCCGGACGAGGTACAAGGTGGTGCTCACGCTCTTCTCCCCCATGCTCTCCCCCATGTGCGCTACCCGTGCTCCCGTGCGTGGGCGGCCGCCTCGGAGGGTAGCCAGCCGCGGCGCTCCAGTTCGTCCACCAGCTTCCGGAACGGCACGGCGAACCGCTCGGCCATGCCGGGCCGCGGCTCGACGACCGTCCGGATCCGCACCATCGACTCGGCGACCTCCGCCGGCGAGCGCCCCGGCTCGGTGCCGTAGGCGGCCAGGACGGCCATGCCGAGCGCGGCGTCGGCGTGCTCGGGGATCCGGGCCGGGCGGCCGAGGACGTCCGCGCGCAGCCGGCTCCAGTAGTCGCTGCGCACCGCGCCGCCGGTGAAGGTCACCGGCCCCTCGACGGCGGCGCCGAGCCCCCGCACGTAGGCCAGCGCCAGCCGCTCGACCAGCGCGACGCCCTGCAGGAGGGCCGCGTGCCGGTCGCCCTCGTCGCGGGGCGTGCCGAGCATGAAGCCCTCCGCCTGCGGCGCGAGGAACGGGAACCGCTCGCCGGGCGAGACCAGCGGGTAGGCGACCGCGCTCGACGGCTCGTGGCGGGCGGCCAGGGCGTCCAGCCGGGGCAGGTTCGCGACGCCGGCGAGGACGCCGCCGCCCACGCTGGACGCGCCGCCCGGCAGCCAGGCCCCGTCCGGCGCCCGGTGGCTGTACATGACCCCGGCCGGGTCGCGGACGGGCGCGTCCGACACGCCCTTGAGGACCAGGGTGGTGCCGAGCACCGAGTTCCACCGGCCGACGCGCAGCGCGCCCGAGCCGAGCTGCGCGGCGCACCCGTCGGTCATGCCCGCGACCACCGGCGTGCCCGCCGCCAGCCCGGTCTCCGCGGCGGCCCGCGCCCCGACCTCGCCGAGGACCGTCCCGGGCCGGACGACCTCGGGGAACAGGGCGGCGGGCAGCCCGAGCCGGTCGTGCAGGCCGCGCGGCCACCGCTCGCCGAGGAGGTCGTAGCCGGTCTTGAGGGCGTGGCTGGAGTCGGTGGCCACCGGCGTCCCGACCAGCCGGGAGGTGACCAGGTCGGCCTGGTGGGCAAGGCGGGCGCCGGCCAGGCCGCCGGGCCGGTCGCGCGCCAGCCACAGCACCTTCGCCAGCGCCCAGGACGGCTGGATGCGGTGCCCGAGCCGCTCCCACAGCTCCGCCCCGGCCTCCTGCGCGATCCGCGCCTCGGCGGACGCCCGCGCGTCGTCGTACATGAGGCCGTCGGTCAGCGGCCGCCCGTCCCGGTCGGTGAGGAGCACGGTGCCGGAGGTGGAGCACACCGCCACGCCCCGCACCGCCTCCGGGGCGCGGTCGCGCAGCGCCTCCCGGACGGCCAGGACGACGGCCGCCCACCAGTCGGCGGGCCACTGCTCGTGCCGCGCGCCGTCGCGCCGTCCGGACAGGGGGGCCGACCCGCGGCCCGCCACCCGGCCGTCGGCGGTGACGGCGAGCGCCCGCACCCCCTGGGTTCCGACGTCCACGCCGACCCACACCGGTCCGGACGCGCCAGTTCGCACAGCACTCCCCCTACTTTTATCGTTCTAGGATGTTAACTTATAGCGCCAGAGCATCGTAACAACCCCTTGTTATCGCTCTGACGGGCACATGCGGACGCCATGACGGGGTTGACGTGGCGGGTTCCGGTGCGACAAGCTCGATCGACCTGAGCTGATGGTTGTTAAGATCACGGGCCTTGATATCGCCCGTGCGGGTGGCGGATCGCCGGTCCCCGGCGGGCGGTCGCGAGAGGATCGCAGCATGACGAAGGAGACCAACGGCCGGCGCGGGCCGGACGCGCGCCGCCAGGCCATCGCCGACCATGTGCTGTCCGCGGGCTCGGTCACCGCCGGGGACCTGGCCGAGCGGTTCGGCGTGAGCCTCATGACGATCCACCGCGACCTCGACGACCTGGAGCGGCAGGGCATCGTCCGCAAGTACCGGGGCGGCGTCACCGCGCAGCCCTCCGGGGTGTTCGAGAGCAACGTCGCCTACCGCATGAAGTCGATGCGGCCCGCCAAGGACGCCATCGCCGCCAAGGCCGCCGAACTGGTGGAGCCCGGCATGGCGGTGATGCTCGACGACTCCACCACCACCCTGGCGCTGGCGCGCCGGCTGGGCGGCATCACGCCGCTGACGGTCGTCACCAACTTCCTGGAGACCACCAACCTGCTGGCCCGCGAGCGCGGCATCCGGCTGATGGCGCTCGGCGGGGAGTACGACTCGCTGCACGACTCCTTCCTCGGCGTCCCCTGCGTGGACGCCGTGACCTCGCTCCACGTCGACCTGTGCTTCGTGTCGACCTCCGCCGTCTCCGGCGGGTTCGCCTACCACCAGGAGCAGCACATCGTGTCGGTCAAGCGGGCCATGCTCGACGCCGCCGCGCGCAACGTCCTGCTCGTCGACCACTCCAAGCTCGGCCGGGTGGCCCTGCACCGGGTGGCGCCGCTGTCGGCGTTCGAGCGCGTCATCGTCGACGACGGCGCGAGCGGCGAGGTCCTGCGCGACCTGGACGAGCACAAGGTCGCCTACGAGGTGGCCGCCACCTGACAGCCCGGGCCCCGCGCCCGCCCACCCGAGACCCCCGACGGGAGACGCCCCCAATGAGAGTGACGCGATGAAGGTCCTGGCCGCGGGAGACCGCTTCGTCCTGCCGGACCTGCTGGCCGGCGCGCTGGACGCCGAACTCGGCGGTGCCGCCGAGGTCCGCCGGCTGGAACTGCCGTGGCCGGAGGTACCGTTCGGCCCGGTGGCCGAGGTGGACGAGGCGTCCGGCGACGAGGACACCATGATCGGCGCGCTGGCCGGCGTGGAGGCGTGCGTCACCCAGATGGCCCCCGTCACCGCCAAGGTCCTCGGCAACGCCCCCGGGCTGCGGCTGGTGGCCGTCGCGCGGGGCGGCCCCGTCAACGTCGACCTGGAGGCGGCCACCGCGCACGGCGTGCGGGTCTGCTACGCGCCGGGCCGCAACGCGACCGCGACCGCCGAGTACACCGTCGGGCTGATGCTCTCCGTGCTGCGCCGCATCCCCGAGACCCACGCCGCGCTGTCGGGCAGCCGCGAGTGGGGCGGGCGCTACTACACCTACGAGGCCACCGGCCTGGAGCTGGAGGGGACGCCCGTCGGGCTGATCGGCGGCGGCGCCGTCGGCGGCCGGGTGGCCCGCATCCTGGAGGGCTTCGGCGCGGACGTCCAGATCTACGACCCGTACCTGCCGGGCGGCGACACGGATCTCGACGGTCTGCTGCGCCGCTCCCGCGTGGTCTCCCTGCACGCCCGGCTCACCCCGGAGAACCGCGGCATGATCGGCGCCCGCGAGCTGGCGCTGATGCCGCCCGGCTCGGTGCTGGTGAACTGCGCCCGGGGCCCGCTGGTGGACGAGGACGCGCTGTGCGACGCGCTGGAGTCGGGCCGCCTGATGGGCGCCGGCCTGGACACCTTCGCCGTCGAGCCGCCGCCCGCCGGCTCGCGCCTGTTCGGGCTGCCGGGCGTCGTGATGACCCCGCACCTGGGCGGCGCGTCCCGCGCGGTGGCCGAGCGGGCGGCCCGCATCGTCGCCGCCGAGGTGGGCCGCCTGCACCGGGGCGAGCCGCTGGCGCACTGCCTCAACCCGGGCTGACCGGGCCCCGCCGCCGCAGAGCGGTCCCCGCTCCGAGCAGTCGAGGAGGTCGACGATGTACGTCGGGATCGACGTCGGCACGTCCGTGGTGAAGGCCGCGGCGTTCGACGAGGACGGCCGCGCGCTGGCCGTCGAGTCGCGCCCGGCCCGCACGCTGCGCGGCGACGCCCGGGTCGAGCAGGACACCGAGGAGGTCGTCGCGGCCGCCCTGGAGGTGCTCGGCGCGCTCACCGCGCGGCGGTGGCCCGCGGCCGCCGGGGTGACCGGCCAGGGCGACGGCGTGTGGCTGGTGGACGCGCGGGCCCGGCCGGTGCGCCCCGCGATCTCCTGGATGGACGGCCGCGCCGCCGCGATCGTCACCGAGTGGACGGCGGGCGGCGTGGCGGCGGAGGTCTTCGCGCGTACCGGCAACGCGCTGTTCCCCGGCTGCCCGGCCCCGATCCTGGCCTGGCTGGACCGGCACGAGCCCGCCGCCCTGGACGCCGCCGCCACCGCGGCCTACTGCAAGGACGTCGTCTTCCAGCGGCTCACCGGGGTGCGCGCCACCGACGCGAGCGACGCCTCGGTGCCCTTCCTCGACCCCCGCGCGCGCGACTACGACCCCGGTGCCCTCGCGGCCTGCGGGCTGTCGCACCGGGCGGGCCTGCTCGCGCCGGTCGCCGCGCCGCTGCCGCGCGGCGTCCCGCTCGGCGGGGTGCCGCTGCCGGCCGGCACGCCGGTCACCTCCGGCCCCTTCGACGTGCCCGCCTGCGCCCTCGGGGCGGGGGTGACCGAGCCCGGCGACGGGCTGCTGATCATCGGGACGACGCTGGCCTGCCTGGCCGTGGTGGACGAGCCCGCGCTGGACGGGCCGCCGACCGGGTTCCACTTCGCCACCGGGCATCCGGACCGGTGGCTGCGCGGCATGCCCGCGATGGTCGGCACGGCGGCGCTGGAATGGGTGCTGGCACGGGTGGGCGCGTCCCACCGCGACCTGGACGAGCTGCTCGCCGCCTCCCCGCCGGGGGCGCGCGGCGTGCGGGTGCTGCCGTTCTTCTCCCCCTCGGGCGAGCGGGCGCCGTTCGTCGAGCCGGCCGCGCGGGCGGAGATCACCGGGGTGAGCCTGGAGACCACCACCGCCGACCTGGTGCGGGCGACCTGCGAGGGCATCGCCTACGCGGCGCGGCACTGCCTGGACGCCGCCGGGCTGCGCGGCGCGCTGTCGGTGGCGGGCGGCGGCACCCGCAGCGCGCGCTGGCTCCAGCTGTTCGCCGACGTACTCGGCCGCCCGCTGCGGGTCGCGGCGGAGGAGGCCGGGGCCCGGGGCGCCGTGCTCGCGGGCGGCCACGGGCTGGACGCGGCGGCGTGGACGCGTCCCGCGTCGGTGCGCGACCCGGACGCGGCCCGGGCGGCCTTCCACGACGCGGAGTACCGGGACTACCTGGCGCGGGTGGAGACCGCCCGCGAGCGCTGGCGCGGCGCCTTATAACACTCGTTCACGTTGTTATCGCACCCTGATCTACCGCGCTCGTACGCGGTCGGCCGCACCTGATCATCCCCTGTCGCAGGCGGTATGACCGTTGCAGATGCCGGAAACGGCGGCGCGGACCAATGTGATCTACCTGACATCTTGACACCCAATCCCGGTATCTCTACGCTCCATCTCACATCGATAAGTGTTAAAACCGCATGACAACGAAACGAACGGAGGCGGAGGCATGAGCGGCGACCCCACCGCGGCACTGGCGCCCTACGGCCTTCGCTGCGCGCACCTGACCGAGCCGCTGGGCATCGACGAGCCGGCGCCGGCGCTGGCATGGCGGCTGTCCTCCAGCCGGCGCGGCGACGCGCAGGCCCGGTACCGGGTGCGCGTCTGGACCGTCCCGGCGGGCTCCCCCGAGGACGAGACCGAGGACGCGGCGCAGGTCTGGGACACCGGCGAGGTCGCCGACCCGGCCGCGGTGTCCGTCCGCTACGCGGGCGCGCCGCTGCGCCCCCGCACCCGCTACCGCTGGGAGGTGGCGGTCACCGCCGGGGACGGCGCGACCGCCGCCGCGTCCTCCTGGTTCGAGACCGGCCTGCTCGGCCCGGCGGCCTGGCGGGCGTCCTGGATCACCCACGACACCGGCGACCTCGACGTGGTGGACGCGCCCGAGGAGGGCGAGCTGGCCCTCGCCGACCACGGCCTGCAGCCCGCGATCCGGCTGCGGCGCGCGTTCGACGCCCCCGAGGCGCCCGTCCGCGCACGCCTGTACGTCACCGCCCGCGGCCTGTACGAGATGCGGCTGAACGGCCACCGCGCCGGCGACGCCGAGCTCGCGCCGGGCTGGACCGACTACCGCGACCGCGTCGACTACCAGGTCCACGACGTGACCGCGCTCGTCGCCGCCGGGGAGAACGTCCTCGCCTGCACGCTGGCCGACGGCTGGTGGAGCGGCTTCGTGGGCTTCGACCCGCGCCGCCTCGGCGCCCACTATGGAGCGTTCCCGGAGCTGCTGGCGGAGCTGCACCTCGACCACGCCGACGGCCGCCACGAGGTCATCGCCACCGGCGGGGACTGGCGCACCCGCCGCTCCCCGATCCGGTACGCCGACCTGCTGAAGGGCGAGTGCCACGACCTGCGCCGCGACACCCCCGGCTGGGACCGCCCCGCCTTCGACGACGCCGGCGGCTGGCGGCCCGCGCAGGCCACCGGCGCCGACCACGACCTGATCACCGCGTCGGTGGCACCGCCCGTCCGGGCCGTGGAGGAACTGCCCGCCCGCGCCGTCACCCGCACCGGCGGCGACCGGCACCTGGTCGACTTCGGGCAGAACTTCGCCGGCCGCGTCCGCCTCCGCGCCCGCGGCCTGACCCCGGGCGCGCGCGTGGTGGTCCGGCACGCCGAGGCCCTGGACGACGACGGCGCCCTCTACACCGGCAACCTGCGCACCGCCGACGCGACGGACGTCCTCATCGCGGGCGACGGCGCCGAGGCGGTGTTCGAGCCGCGCTTCACCTACCACGGGTTCCGCTACGCGGAGGTCACGGGCCTCGCCGAACTGGACGCCGCCGACATCACCGGCGTCGTCCTGCACAACGACACCCCGCGGACGGGCGAGTTCGGCTGCTCCGACCCGGACGTCGAGCGCCTGTACCGGGCCATCCGCTGGGGGCAGCGCTCCAACTTCGTCAGCGTCCCCACGGACTGCCCGCAGCGCGACGAGCGGCTCGGCTGGCTCGCCGACGCGCAGGTGTTCCTGCCGACCGCCTGCCTCAACGCCGACGTCGCCGCCTTCTTCGACGGCTGGCTGCGGGAGGTCCGCGGCGCCCAGTCGCCCGGCGGCGCGTTCACGAACGTGGCGCCGCGGCTCGCCGGCGTCGCCGACGAGGGCGCGCCGGGCTGGGGCGACGCCGGGGTCATCGTCCCCTGGCACCTGTACCGCGTGTACGGGGACGAGCGCTTCCTCGAAAGCAACCTCGACGCCATGTGCGCCTGGGTCGACCACGTCCACCGGCACAACCCCGACCTGGTGTGGCGGCACCGCGTCGGGCCGCACTTCGCCGACTGGCTCGCCCCCGCGCCGACGCCGCGCGAGGTCGTCGCCACCGCCTACTTCGCCCGCAGCGCCGGCCTCACCGCCCGCGCCGCCGAGGTCCTCGGCCGGCGCGACGCCGCGGAGCGGTACGGCGCGCTCGCCGAGCGCGTCCGCGCGGTGTTCGCCGAGCGGTTCACCACGCCGGACGGCCGGGTCCGCGGCGACACCCAGACCGGCTACCTGCTCGCCCTGGCGTTCGGGCTGCTGCCGGACGGCCTGGTCCGGCCCGCCGCCGACCGGCTGGCCGAGCTGGTCGAGGCGGCGGGGCCCGGCACCACCACCGGCTTCCTCGGCGTGGGGCTGCTCGCCCCGGTGCTGGACGAGTGCGGGCGGCCCGACCTCGCGCACGCGCTGCTGCGCAGGACCGACCCGCCGTCCTGGCTGCACCCGCTGCGGCACGGCGCGACCACGATCTGGGAGCGCTGGGACGGCTACACCGAGGAGCGCGGCTTCCAGGCCGCGGCGATGAACTCCTTCAACCACTACGCGCTCGGCTCCATCGGCGAATGGCTCTACCAGGGCGTCGCCGGGCTGGGCCAGGCACCCGGCTCCGCCGGGTACCGCGAGCTGCTGGTCCGCCCCCGGCCCGGCGGGCTGGACTGGGCGCGCGCCGCCTACGAGTCGGTGCGCGGCACCGTCCGGACCGCGTGGTCGCGGGCGGACGGCGAGCTGCGGCTGGAGGTGAGCGTGCCGCCGGGGGCCACCGCGATCGTGCACGTGCCGGCCGGCGACCCCGGCGGCGTGCGCGAGAGCGGGATCCCGGTGGCCGAGGCCGCCGGGGTCGACGTCCTCGGCACCGAACCCGGAACGCTCCGCTGCCGGGTGTCCTCGGGGGACTACCGCTTCACCGCGCCGGACCCGGCGGCCGCGCCCTCACCGGCGGCCCCGGCGGCGCACATCCATCGCGGCGCAGGGCCGCGATTCGAGGAGGACTCATGACATCGTCTACGGGGCTCAGCCGCCGCGGCTTCCTGGGGCTGACCGGCGGCGTCGCCGCCATGGGAGCGCTGGCGGCCTGCGGCGGGACGTCCGGTTCGGGCGGCGGCGGGGCGCTGCGGCTGGTCGGCGTCGCCGACCAGCAGAAGCCGCTCGAGCTGCTGATCAAGGAGTACACCAAGAGCAAGTTCAACGCGTCCTACGCGCCCACCGACCAGGTGCAGACCTCGGTGCGCACGCAGCTCGGCGCGGGCAACGCCCCCGACGTGCACGTGGTGTACCCCGGCAACGGCTCGGCGATGAGCATGGCGCAGATCTCCCAGGCCGGCCTGCTGGCCGACCTGAGCGGCCAGGCCTGGACGAAGCGGATCCCGGCCGGGCTGAAGCCGGCGTTCGAGAACGGCGGCAAGACCTACATCTACTCCGCCGGCTCCAGCGTCATCGGCGCCGTCTACAACAAGAAGGTCTTCCAGGAGGCCGGCGTCGAGCCGCCCACCACCTGGTCGGGGTTCCTGGACGTCTGCGAGAAGATCAAGAAGAAGGGCAAGGTGCCGATCGCGCTGGGCGCCCAGACCCAGTGGGTCACCCAGCTGATCACCTACGCGCTCGTCCCCTCCACGGTCTACGCCAAGAACCCGAAGTTCGACGAGCAGATGAAGGCGGGCTCGGCGAGCTTCGCCGGCTCGGGCTGGGCGGACGCGTTCGAGATGTACCTGGAGCTGCAGAAGCGCGGGTACTTCAACGACAACCCCAACGGCACGACGTTCGAGCAGCAGACCGCCATGGTCGCCACCGGCAAGGCCGCGATGGCGATCCAGGTGTCGGCCGTGCTGCCCGACTTCCGCAAGTCCGCCGCCGACGCCGCCGACCTCGGCATGTTCCCGGTGCCCGGGGCCGACGACGCGGGCCAGGTGTGGATCCCGGCGGGCGTCGTCGTCGGGCTCGGGGTCAGCGCGCGCGGCAAGAACGTGGACGAGGCCAAGGCGTTCCTGGAGTTCCTCGGTGAGCAGCGGAACATGAACCGCTGGGCGGAGGCCGTCGCCTGCGTGCCGCTCAGCCGCGACTCCACGTCCAAGATCGACCCGGTGCTGGAGCCGTTCCTGCCGTTCATCGACGGCAACAAGGCCGTGCCGTTCATGGACCAGGGGTGGCCGAACGCCGAGATCCAGCCGGCCCACTTCGCGGTGGTCCAGGAGCTGCTGGGCGGCAAGACGTCGGTGAACGCGGCGCTGAAGAAGCTGGACGAGACCTACCGGAAGAACTGACCCGTGACCTCGACCACCCGCCCCGCCCCGGTGAAGTCCGCCGCGCCGCCGGGCGCGCCGGGCCGCCGCCGGCGGCGGGGCGCCCGCTTCCTGTCCCCGCCGTGGTGGTTCGCGGCGCCCGCCCTCGCCGTCTACGCGCTGGTGGTGCTGTACCCGAGCGTCAGCGGCGTCGTGTACGCCTTCACCGACTGGAACGGCCTCGGCGAGCGCAGCTTCAACGGGCTGGACAACTTCACCCGGCTGTTCCGCGACGAGGCCGCGCGCGGCTCGCTGGCCAACACGCTGCTGCTGACCGTGGCGATCGTGTTCGTCCAGAACGGGATCGGGCTGCTGCTGGCGCTCGGCGTGCACGCGAAGATCAAGTCGCGGACCGTGCTGCGCGTGGTGTTCTTCGCCCCGGCCGTCGTCAGCCCGGTGATGGTGGCGTTCCTGTGGAAGTACATCTACAACCCGGCGCCCGGCGCGGGGCTCAACGGCGTCCTCGGCGCGGTCGGGCTCGGCGCGCTGCGGCAGGACTGGCTGGGCGACCCGTCGCTGGCGCTGTGGTCGGTCGCGGGCATGGTGGTCTGGCAGTTCGCCGGGTACTCCATGGTGATCTTCCTGGCCGGGCTGGAGGGCGTGCCCGCCGAGCTGCACGAGGCCGCGATGATCGACGGCGCGGGCCGGTTCCAGCGGTTCCGGAACGTGACGTGGCCGATGCTGGCGCCCGCCGTCACGATCAACCTGATGCTGTCGACGATCGGCGGCCTCAAGCTGTTCGACCAGGTCTACGCCGCCACGAGCGGGGGCCCGGGGCACGCCAGCGAGACGCTGTCGACCGTCCTGTACAAGCAGGCGTTCGTCTTCGGCAACTACGGCTACAGCACCTCGATCGCGCTGGTGCTGGCGCTGTTCGTCGCGGCGGTGTCGATGGTGCAGATCCACTACCTGCGGGGCCGGGAGGTGAGCGCGTGAACGTGCGGTACGGGCTGCGGACGTTCGGGCTGGAACTGGTGATGATCGCGGTCGCCGTCGCCTTCCTGTTCCCCGTGTACGCCCTCGTCACGCTGTCGCTCAAGGACCAGCGGGCGGTCGCCGAGTCGCCGCTGGCCCTGCCGTCGGACCCGGCGCTGGACAACTACTCCGCGGCCTGGACGCGCGCGGAGCTCGGCCCGGCGCTGTTCAACAGCACGGTGATCACGGTGGTGAGCCTGCTGGCGCTGATCGCGATCGGCTCGTTCGCCGCCTACTTCCTGTCGCGCCAGGCGTCCCGGCTGGGCTACGGCCTGTACGTGCTGTTCCTGCTCGGCATCGTGCTGCCGTTCCAGCTCGGCATGATCCCGCTGTTCAAGCTGGTGGACGGGGCCGGGCTGCTCGGCTCCTACCCGGCGATGATCATCTTCTACACCGGGATCCAGCTGCCCTTCACGATCTTCCTCTACACGGGGTTCATCCGGGCGCTGCCGGCCGACTACGCGCACGCCGCGCTGATCGACGGCGCCGGCCACGTCAGGGCGTTCACCCGGGTGGTGTTCCCGCTGCTGCGGCCGATCACCGGCACCGTGCTGATCCTCAACGCGGTGTTCATCTGGAACGACTTCTTCACGCCGCTGCTGTACCTCGGCGGCTCGACCCGCGAGACGGTCCCGGTGAAGATCTTCTCCTTCGTCGGCCAGTACGTCTCGGACAACGGGCTCGTGTTCGCCGGGCTGGTGCTGGCCTCGCTGCCGATCCTGGCGGTGTTCCTGGTGCTGCAGCGCTACGTCATCAAGGGCTTCGCGAGCGGGCTGAAGGGATGAGTCCGGTGATTCCGGGACGGCTCCGGGCGGTGCTGGACGCGCCGCCCCGCGCGTACTCCCCCGCGCCCATCTGGTGGTGGAGCGGCGAGCGGCTCGACCGGCGGCGGCTGCGCGACCAGCTGGAGCGCTTCGCCGCGGGCGGCGTGCACAACCTGGTGATCCTCAACCTGGCGCCGTCCGGCCCGATGTTCGGCTCCGACGCCGACGACCCGGCGTTCTTCACCGACGCCTGGTGGGAGCTGCTCGACGGGGTGTGCGAGGACGCCGCCCGGCTCGGGACGTCGCTGTGGTTCTACGACCAGCTCGGCTTCTCCGGAGCCGACCTCCAGGCGCGGCTGGTGCGCGACGTCCCCGGGTTCGCGGGGCAGTGGCTGGAGCCGGACGGCGGCACGTCGGCGCGCGGCTTCGACTACCTGTCGGCGACGGCGTGCGCGGCGCTGCTCGACCGCGTCCACGGGGAGTTCGAGCGGCGGCTCGGGCACCGCTTCGGCAACGTGATCGCCGGATCGTTCCAGGACGAGCTGCCCGCGCTGCCGACCTGGACGGAGGGGTTCGCGGCGGAGTTCGCGGCCCGCCGCGGCTACGACCCGACCCCGCACCTGCCGGCCCTGTGGAAGGACGGCGGCGGCGCGCAGGCGGGCGAGGTGCGCCGCGACTACCACCTCACCCGCGCGGAACTGGCCGAGGAGGCGTTCTTCCGGCCGCTGGCCGAGTGGCACGAGCGGCACGGGCTGCTGCACGGCTGCGACCAGCAGGACCCGGCCCGCGCCGGGCACCCGGTGGACGGCGTGCGCCTGTACGCCGACTACGCCCGCACCCACCGCTGGTTCGGCGCGCCCGGCTCCGACCACCACGGCGACGCCCGGATCCACGCGTCCCTGGCCCACCTTTACGGCCGGGACCGGGTGTGGATCGAGGCGTTCCACTCCAGCGGCTGGGGCGGGACGCTGGAAGAGACCTTCGACTGGCTGCTGCCGTGGCTGCGCGCCGGCGCGACGCTGTACAACCCGCACGCGGTCTACTACTCGACCAAGGCGGGCTGGTGGGAGTGGGCGCCGCCCTCGACGGACTGGCGGCAGCCCTACTGGCCGCACCACCGGGTCTTCGCCGACGCGGTCGCGCGGCTGTGCGCGGCCCTGTCGCTCGGCCGCCACGTCTGCGACGTGGCCGTGCTGTTCCCGACCGCGACCGCCCAGGCGGGCACGCGGCTCGACGGCGTGGACGCCTCCGCCGCGCTCGCCCAGGAGACGTACCGGGCGCTGACCGGCGACATGGCGTGGTTCCAGATGGTGCCCGGCGCCCTCGACCGGCTCCGCGTCGACGCCGACGTCATCGACGACGACTCCGTCCGGCGGGCGGCGGTCGCGGACGGCCGGCTGACCGTCGCGGACGAGTCCTACGGGACGGTCCTGCTCCCCGCCTGCACCGTCCTCGAAGGGGACACCGCCCGGCGGCTGGCCGCGCTGGCCGAGGCGGGCGGCCGGGTGGTGGCCGTCGGCCCGCCGCCCCGGCACGGGGTCGGGGACCCGGGCGCCGGGGAGGCCGTCGCCCGGCTGGCCGCGCTGCTGGAGACGGTGCCGGACGCCGGCGCGCTCGGCCCGGTGCTGGAGTCCGCGCGGCGGGTCGAGGCGCCCGTCCCGGCCCTGGTCCGCGAGGTGGACGGCGCGACCGTGGTGTTCGTGACGGCGGCCGAGTCGATGGCGTCCCGTGTGTCGGTCGGCCGCCCCGACGAGCGCGGCATCGACCTCGGCTGGCTGGACGTGACCTACGACTTCGACCCCGGCCGCTACCACCGCGACATGCCGGTCCGGGTCCGCGGCGTGACGGGCCCCGCCTACCTGGTGAGCCCGTTCGGCGGCCCGCCCCGGGAGCTGCCCGCGACCGCCGCGGGCCCGGACACGGAGGTCGTCGTGCCGTTCGACGACGGCCCCGCCGCGCTGCTGGTGTTCCCGGGCACGGCCGCTCCGGAGGAGGCGGCGCCGCCCGTCCCGCGCCGCCCCGCGACCGAACTCGACCTCGGCTCCACCTGGGACATGGAACTGGTGCCGACGCTCGACAACACCTGGGGCGACTTCGCCCGCCCGGCCGGTGGGACGGCGCCGCTGGAGCGCTGGCAGCTCTGGCACCGGGCGGAGGACGACCCCGGCTGGACCCCGGCCCACGCGACGTTCGGCCCCCACGCACGCTGGTCATCCGGTGGCGAGTGGCGGCCCGCCGTCTACTCCGACACCCGCGGCATCCGCAAGGACCCCGTCCACCGGCCGGTGCTCGGCCCGAAGGGGCACGTCCCCGAGGAGTTCCTCGACTTCGGCGACGTCGAGGCCGGGCGGGCGGTCGTGCTGCGCACCCGCGTGACCGTGCCCGCGCCGGGCGGCTTCCCCGTCCTCGGCTTCGCCGCCGCCAAGACGCTCCTGGTGGACGGGACCGAGGTCCCGCTCGACGACCGCGGCTACCTCGCGGTGGCCGGGGACCCGCTCTCCCCCGGCGAGCACACGCTGGAGGTCCGCCTGGTCCCCGACGAGGACGTGCGGCTGCGCGGGCACGTGTCCGTCGTGACCGACCCGGCGCGCTGCGTCCGGCCCGAGTGGATCACCGCCGGCGGGGCGGCGCGCCCCGGCGCGCGGGTCGCCTTCACCGCCGAACTGCCGCGCGGCACCGGGCCGTCCGTCCTCCAGGTGGCGTCCGCGTCCCCGTGCCGCGTGCTGCTGGACGGGGCGGAGATCGGCAGGCAGGGCGGCTTCGACCCCTACGCCGAGCAGGCGGCGCCCCGCGTCGGCCGCTACGACCTGCCCGACGCGCCCGGCGCCCGCCTCACGCTCGTCCTCACCGAGGGCGGGAGCGCGGCGGCGGTCCTGGTGGACGGCCCGGTCGTGTCCGGCGCCGGCTGGACCGCGGCCCGCGACGACGCCGCGGCGCCCGTCGTGCCCAGGCGGGCGCAGACCGGCGACCCCGCCGCCCTCCACTTGCGGCGCCGCCCGCACCCGCTGCCCGGCGCGCACTGGCTGGAGGACGCCCCGGCCGACGGCACCGTCCTGCCCGCGTCCTTCGCCGACCCCGGCGCCACGCCCGGGGCCGAGCGGCTGCGCTTCGCCGTGCCGCCGGGCGCGACGCGGATGCGCTTCACCGCGCGGGCCGAGGTCACCGCCGTCCTCCTCGACGGCGAACCGCTCCCCGCCGCGCACGACGGCGCCGGTCGCTTCGACCTCGAACTCCCCGGCGGCGCGCGGCCGGCCGCGACCGCCGAACTGCGGCTGCGGACCCGTCCGGAGCACCGCGCGGGCGCGGCCCTCGCCGGACCGGTCGCGTTCACCGCCGGCCCGGGCACGATCGAGCTGGGCGACTGGGAGGACGCGGGCCTCGCCGGGTACAGCGGCGGCGTCCGCTACCGGCGCGTCCTGGACCTGCCGGCGGCGCCCGGCGCGGCCGCGCTCGACCTCGGCCGCGTCCGCGGCACCGCCGAGGTCGCGGTGAACGGGCGCGCGGCGGGCGTGCGGATCTGCTCCCCGTACGCCTTCGACCTCGGCCCCGCGCTACGCGCCGGCCGCAACGAGATCGAGGTCACCGTCTACGGCACCCTCGCCCCCCACCTCGACGAGTCGAGCCCCACCCACTTCGTCTTCCCGGGCCAGCGGACCTGCGGCCTGCTCGGCCCGGTCGTCCTCACCACCTTCCAGAACTGACGCGTCAGGGCCGGGACTGACGCGTCAGGGGCGCCACTGGCGCTGGGCGGCCAGGGCGTCCCAGTCGGTGAGCCAGTCGCGGCCCTGCTCGTCGATGAACGAGCCCGGCGGCGGGGTGATGCCGTGCTCGCGCAGCCACGCGCCGGGGCGCCGCATCGCGGGGCGCATCCGGCCGTCGCTCGGCATGAGCTGCGGCTGGATCGGCGCCGGCATCGGCGGGGCGTGCGGCTCGGCGGCGGCGTCGGCGACGTCCTTCTCCTCGGCCATCCCGATGGGGCCCTCGCGGCGGGCGTTGAAGAACTGGTGCACCGCCGGGTGCGTGCTCGACAGCACCATCTCGCGCGGCCCGAACATGACCAGGCCGCGGCGGAACAGCAGGCCGAGGTTGTCCGGCAGGACGCGGGCGGTGCCGATGTCGTGGGTGACGATGAGGAAGGTGGCGCCGAGCTCGGTGTTGAGGTCGACGAACAGCTGGTTGAGGTAGGCGGTGCGGACGGGGTCCAGGCCGGAGTCCGGCTCGTCCGCCAGGATGATCTGCGGGTCCAGGACGAGGGCGCGGGCGAGCCCGGCGCGCTTCTTCATCCCGCCGGAGATCTCGCCGGGCAGCTTGTCCTCCGACCCGGTGAGGCCCACCATGTCCATCTTCTCCAGCACGATGCGCCGGATCTCCGACTCGCCCTTCTTGGTGTGCTCGCGCAGCGGGAAGGCGATGTTGTCGTAGATGTTCATGGAGCCGAACAGGGCGCCGTCCTGGAACAGCACGCCGAACTGGCGGCGCATCTCGTAGAGCTCGTGCTCGCGCAGCCGCGGCACGTCGCCGCCGCCGACGTAGACGTGGCCGCGGTCGGGGCGCAGCAGCCCGACGAGGTTCTTCAGGAACACCGACTTGCCGGTGCCGGACGGCCCGAGCAGCGCGGAGATCTCGCCCGCCGGGATGGTGAGCGACACGTCCTCCCAGATGACCTGCCGCCCGAACGACTTCCTCAGCCCTTCCACCCGGATCTCGACGCCCATGGGCACTCCCGTGCCGGGGAACCGGGGGGCGGGGGAATCCGCGTCGTCGGCCCGATCCCCCGTTGCCTCGACTGTACGTGCGCAACGCCGGGCCGGGGAGGCCCAGCGGGCGCCGGGTCCATCCCGAAACATAATCGCGTTCGGTTTCCGGGGGCGCGGGCGGACGTTGCCCGACTGACCACCCGCACGTCACCAGGGTGACAACGCGCGCGGTTGTAATTAGTCACCTTCTGCGTCTTTCGTCCGCCTTGGCGGTCTTACACCATGTCCAGGACCTCCGGCGCACCACAAGGGTGCGCCACCCCCCCCGCTGGAGGCACAAGTGAACACCCGTCACAGGCGCGTCGCCGCCGCCGCCGTCACCACGGCCGCGGCCGGTCTCGTGGCCGCCACCCTCGCGGCCGCTCCCGCCGCGTCCGCCAGCCCCGCCGCGCCCGCCGCTCCCGCGGTGCCCGGCACGCTGGCCACCTCGCTCGCGCACCAGCTCGGCACCCAGTCCGCCGGCTCCTACCTCAAGGGCGGGCAGCTGGTCGTCACGGTCACCGGCGCGCAGGCCGCGCAGGCCGTCCGCGCCGCCGGCGCGGTGCCGCAGACCGTGGCGCGCAGCGGCGCCGACCTGACGAAGGTCATGGCGGCGCTCAAGCGCGAGGCGACCGTCCCGGGCACCGCCTGGGCCGTCGACCCGGCGTCCAACCAGGTCGTCCTCAGCATGGACAGCACGGTCACGGGCGCCAAGCTCACGAAGGTCAAGGCCGCCGCCGCCAGGCAGGGCGCGGCCGTCCGCACCGAGCGGGTCGCCGGGAAGTTCCAGAAGTTCACCCGCGGCGGCGAGGCCATCTACACCGGCGGCGCGCGCTGCTCGCTGGGCTTCAACGTCCGGTCCGGCAGCACGTACTACTTCGTCACCGCCGGGCACTGCACCAACATCGGCACGACCTGGACCGACAGCTCGGGCCGGACGCTGGGCCGCACCGTGGCCAGCAGCTTCCCCGGCAACGACTACGGGGTCGTGCAGTACAGCTCGACGCCCACCGACACGCAGGGCAGCGTCAGCCTGTACGGGTCCGGCACCCGCGACATCACCAGCGCCGGCAACGCCGCGGTCGGGCAGACCGTGTACCGCAGCGGCAGCACCACCGGCCTGCACAACGGACGCGTCACCGCGCTCAACCAGACGGTGAACTACCAGGAGGGCAGCGTCAGCGGCCTCATCCGCACCACGGTGTGCGCCGAGCCCGGCGACAGCGGCGGCTCCCTGTTCGCCGGGTCCACCGCGCTCGGCCTGACCTCGGGCGGCAGCGGCAACTGCTCCTCCGGCGGGACGACGTTCTTCCAGCCGGTCACCGAGCCGCTCAGCCGCTACGGCCTGAGCGTCTACTGATCACGCGGCTCCACTGAGAAAGACGGCACCGTGAGAGGGCGGGCCGTCCCCACCCGGACTCCGTGGGGGCGGCCCGTCCGCCGTGTCCGGCTCAGCCGGCGGGCACCTCCAGGGTGCGCAGCACCTCGGCGATGACGGCGGACTGCTGGTCGGCGAGGTAGAAGTGGCCGCCCGGCAGCACCTTCAGCGCGAACCGCCCGTCGGTGGCCCGCGCCCAGCCCCGCGCCTGCTCCGGCGACACGTGCGCGTCGGCGTCCCCGACGATCGCGGTGACCGGGACCGTCAGCCGCGTCCCCGCCCGGTGCGCGTAGTCCTCGATCAGCGCGAAGTCGTTGCGCACGTACGGCAGGACCAGGTCGCGCAGCTCCGGGTCCCGCAGCGCCTCCGCGTCGGTGCCGCCCATCTCGACCATCTCGGCGACCACGCCGTCGTCGTCGAGGTCGCAGACGCGGCGGTCGGCGGCGCGGTCGTCCGGCGGACGCGTCCCGGACGCGAACAGGTGCACCGGGGCGCTGCCGCGCTCCTGCAGCAGCCGCGCCACCTCGTAGGCGAGGACGGCGCCCATGCTGTGCCCGAACAGCGCGGCGGGACGGTCCATCAGCGGCGCCATCGCGCCCGCGACCAGCCGGGCGAGCTGGTGCGCGTCGGTGACGAGCGCGTCCCCCATCCGGTCGGCGCGCCCGGGGTACTGGACGGCGTGCACCTCCACGGCCGGGCTGATCTCCTTGGCCCACGGCCGGTAGAACACCGCCGACCCGCCCGCGTGCGGCAGGCAGAACAGCCGCATCGACGCCCACGGCCGCGTCTCGGCGCAGCGGAACCAGGTCACGTGATCAACTCCTCCTCCTCGTGCCGCCGGGAGGTCGTCCGGGGGTCGTGGGGCAGCGGCCACGGCGCGACCCGCGGATCCGGCACGAGCTTGGGCGCGGCGGTCTCCGCCGCCACCTTAAAGCCCCGGCGCCGGTAGTTCGCGATCGCGTTCGGATGGTCGAGGCTGCTGGTGCGCAGCCACACCCGCGAGGCGGGGCCCGCGTCCGGCGCCCACAGCCCGCCGCGCTGCCAGGCGCGGCGCGTGCACTGCTCCACGAGGTAGCCGCCGTAGCCGCGGCCGACGAACGCCGGCGTGAGGCCGAGCAGGTGGATCTCGGTGTCCCCGTCCGGCTGCGCCTCGATCTCGAAGAAGCCCGCGACGGTGCCCTCGGCCATCGCGATCCAGGTGGACAGCTCGGGGCGCCCGACCCAGGCCAGCCACCGCTCGTAGGACCACGGGAAGCGGTCCGTCCAGCACACCCGGGCGCCGACCGCCGCGTACAGGGCGCGGCTGACGTCGGCGGACGGCAGCGCGGCGAGGGTGAACGTCATCTCGACGGCGGGCAGCGGCGCGGGGCGCAGGTCGGCCGCGTCCCGCATCTCCATCGTCCACTCGGTGACCGAGGCGATCTCCAGTTCGGCGCCTCCTGGGGGCGGCCCCCAGACCCCCTCACTCACCCATGGCCTCGATCAAGCTCTTGGGCCGCATGTCCGTCCAGTTCTCGGTGATGTGGTCGAGGCACGCCTGGCGGGTGTCCGCGTCCTTGGCCACGGTCCAGCCGGCGGGGACGTCGGCGAAGGACGGCCACAGCGAGTGCTGGCCCTCGCCGTTGACGAGCACGAGGTAGGTGCCGTCCGGGTCCTCGAAGGGGTTCGACATGGGGTTTCCTTTCAGTCCCGCGTTCCGCTGTGCAGTTTGTCGAGTGCGGCGGCCAGGACGGCGCCCATCTCGGCGGCCGGCTCCGGGTCCAGGAGCTGGTGGTGCTCGATGTCGACCGGGTAGTCCTCGATCCCGCCCTCGACGAGCGGGCCCC
This sequence comes from Actinomadura sp. NAK00032, assembly GCF_013364275.1. Classification (NCBI taxonomy): domain Bacteria; kingdom Bacillati; phylum Actinomycetota; class Actinomycetes; order Streptosporangiales; family Thermomonosporaceae; genus Actinomadura; species Actinomadura sp. NAK00032. The sequence continues at coordinate 6,010,684 of NZ_CP054932.1, forward strand.
AGTTGGAGCGCCCGGTGGGCGACTCCGCGGTGCGGCCCCGGAGCGCGGTGAAGAACACGACGTCGCCGCGGAACCGGCCCGGCCGGTACTCCTCGGCCTGCCGCAGCCCGTTCTCGTAGTTGCGGTAGACGTTGACCAGGTCGTCCTCGCCGAGGGTGGCGAGGGCGTCGTCGCGGGCGGCGAGGATCTCCATGATCTGCCTCATGTCGGGGTTGCCGTCCGGCGCGAGGGCCTTCGCGTCGACGCCGATGCCCTGCAGCAGCTCGTGCAGGATCTCGCGCTGGTCGCCGGCGAGGTCCTGGCCGTGGTAGGAGTCGATGAGCGCGAGCAGCCCGACGTCCTCCCCCGCGGCCTGGAGCCGGACGGCCATCTCGTAGGCGACGAGCCCGCCGAGGGACCAGCCCACCAGGTGGTAGGGCCCCGAGGGGCGCACCGACCGGATCTGCTCCAGGTAGTCCGCGGCCATCTCCGCGACGGAGCCGGGCAGGTCCGCCTGGGTGAACGCGCGGGCCTGGAGGCCGTAGGCGGGCTGGTCGGGGCCGAGGTGCCGCTGGAACTGCAGGTAGGGCCAGGCGAGGCCGCCGGCGGGGTGGACGAAGAACACCGGCGGGCGGGACCCGGACGTCCGGATCGGGAGGAGCACCTCGAAGCCGATCCGGTCGTCGGGGTCGCCGGCCCTGGCGAGCGCCTCGACGGTCTGGTGGGTGAACACGTCGCGGGGCGTCAGCTCGACCCCGGCCTGCCGGGCGCGGGTGACGAGCCGCAGCGCGGCGATGCTGTCGCCGCCGAGGTCGAAGAAGCTGGCGTCGGCGGCGACCCGGTCGAGGCCGAGGACCTCGGCGACGACCGCGCACAGCCGCTCCTCGTCCGGGGTGCGCGGGTCGCGCCCGGCGGCGGCCCCGGAGTAGTCGGGGGCGGGCAGCGCCCGCCGGTCGAGCTTGCCGGTCGGGCCGACGGGGAAGGTGTCCATCCGGACGAACGCGGCGGGCACCATGTACTCCGGCAGCCGCTCCCGGACGAACTCGCGCAGCCCATCGGTGGCGGGCGCGATGACGTAGGCGACGAGGGCCTTGTGGCCGGGGGCCTCCTCGCGGGCGACGACGGCGACGTTGGCGACGTCCGGATGCGCGGCGACCGCCGCCTCCACCTCGCCCAGCTCGATCCGGAACCCGCGGATCTTGACCTGGAAGTCGGCGCGGTCGACGTACTCCAGGTCCCCGCCGGGCCGCCACCGGACGAGGTCGCCGGTGCGGTACATGCGCTCGCCGGGCGCGCCGAACGGGTCGGGCACGAACCGCTCGGCGGTGAGCGCGGGCCGCCGCAGGTAGCCGCGGGCGACGCCGGACCCGGCGATGTACGCCTCGCCGACGACGCCGGGCGGGACGGGCCGCAGCCCCCGGTCCAGCACGTACACGCGCATGTCGCCGTAGGGGCGGCCGAGCACGGGCGTCCGCTCCGCCGGGTCGGCGAGGGGCGCGCGCTGCGGCGCGGCGGTCGCGTACGTGGTGGCCTCGGTGGGCCCGTACATGTGGACGACCTCGGTGTCCGGGCAGGCGGCGAGGACCTTGCGCATCGCGGCGGGCGATCCGGCCTCGCCGCCGGTGAGCACCTCGCGAAGCCGGGCGAAGGCGTGCGGCCGCTCCTCGGCGACGAGGTTGAACAGGGTGGTGGTGAGGAAGGCGGCGGTAAGGTCCTCGCCGTTGACGATCTCTTCGAGGGCGGCGCCGTCGAGGGGGCCGGGGGGCGCGAAGACGGCGGTGCCGCCGTGCAGCAGCGGCGTCCACAGCTCGTAGGTGGACGCGTCGAAGGCGTGCGAGGAGTGGACGAGGACGCGGTCGTGGGCGCCGCCGCCGAGGCGGCCGTCGGTGGCGAGGTCGACGGCGTCGCGGTGCGCGACCATGACGCCCTTCGGCAGGCCGGTGGAGCCGGAGGTGAAGAACACGCAGGCGAGCTGGTCCGGATGGCACGGCACGGCCGGGTCGGTGTCCGGGGCGGCGGCGGTCTCGGGGTCGTCCACGGCGACGACCTGCGCGGCGGTGCCGAGGGCGGCGGCGCGGTCGCGCATCGGGCCGTCGACGAGCAGCACGGGCGCGCCGACCTCGCCGACGGCCCACGCGATCCGGTCGGCGGGCTGGCCGGGGTGGAGGGGCGCGTAGGCGCCGCCCGCCTTGAGGATCGCCAGCGACGCGACGGCGACGTCCGCGGACCGTTCGAGCAGGACCGCGACGCGGGACTCGCGGCGGACGCCGAGCCCGACCAGCCGGTTCGCGAGCCGGTTCGCGCGGGCGTCCAGCTCCGCGTAGCTGAGGGACGCGCCGGCGGCGCGGACGGCGGTCGCGTCCGGGGTCCGCGCGCACTGCTCGGCGAAGCGGCCGGTGAGGGTGCCGGGCGCGCGGCCGGTCCGCGGGCCCTGCCAGTTCTCCAGCACGTCGGCGCGCTCCTCGTCGTCGAGGACGCGGACGCGGCCGAGGGGCAGGTCGGGCTTGTGCGCGATCGCGTCGAGGATGCGCAGCAGGCGCCGCATCAGCCGCTCGGCGTCCTCGCCGGTGAACAGGTCGGGGCGGTGGTCGATGCGCAGCGACAGGCCGCGGCCGGGGACGGCGGCGAACGTCAGCGGGTAGTGGGTGGCGTCGTAGCCGTCCACGTCGCGGAGGGTGAGGCCGCCGAGGTCGGCGCCGGCGGCGTCCGCGTCGAACGGGTAGTTCTCCAGGACGGTCATCGTGTCGAACAGCGTCCCGGCGCCGGTGAGCCGCTGGATGTCGGCCAGGCCGAGGTGGTGGTGCGGCATCAGCGCGGCCTGCTCGTCCTGGAGGCGGGCGAGGGCCTCGGCGACGGTGTCGGCGGGGCGGACGCGGACGCGGATCGGCAGCGTGTTGATGAACAGGCCGATCATCTGCTCGACGCCGGGCAGCTCGGGCGGGCGGCCGGACACGGCGGCGCCGAACACGACGTCGCCGGAACCGGTGAGGGTGCTGAGCAGCGTGCCCCAGGCGAGCTGCAAGACCGTGTTGAGGGTGACGCCTTGGGCGCGGGCGCGCGCGCTGAGCGCGGTGGTGAGTTCCTCGGTGAGGCGCGTCCGGACGCGGCCGGGGGCGCCGGTGCCGGGCTCGGGTGCGCCCGGCGCGACGAGGGTGGGTTCGTGGACGCCCTGGAGGGAGCTGCGCCAGGCGTCCTCGGCGGCGGCCCGGTCCTGGGCGGCGAGCCACGCCAGGTAGTTCTTGTAGGGGGCGACGCGCGGCATGCCGGTGTCGTCGCCCTGGGCGAGGTACAGCGCGAACAGTTCGGTCTGCAGGACGGGCGTGGACCAGCCGTCCAGCAGGATGTGGTGGTTGGTGAACACCATGCGGTGCAGGTCGTCCGCCATCTTGATGAGCATGAACCGCAGCAGCGGCGGCTTCGCCATGTCGAACGGCCGGGCGCGTTCGGCGCCGGCCAGCTCGCGGGCCCTGGCCTCGCGGTCGGGGCCGGGCAGGGCGGACAGGTCCTCCTCCCGCCAGGGCAGCCGCACCGCGCGGTGCACGACCTGGACCGGCGACCCCTCCTTGCGCTGCCGGAACCCGGCCCGCAGGTTCGCGTGCCGGCGCAGCAGCGTCTCCGCCGCGGCCTTCAGCGCGGCGGCGTCGAGCGGGCCGCGCAGGTCGAGCACGATCTGCGCCGTGTAGACGTCGTGGCCGGTGTCGTAGAGGGCGTGGAAGAACAGGCCCTGCTGCAACGGGGACAGCGGAAGGATGTCCTCTAGCTGCGACTTGCTCAATCCAGCTCCCATTCACCGTCGAGCTCGGCGGCGAGCTCGTCGATCTCGTCCTGGCTGACGTCCACCAGGGACAGGTCGGACGGGGTGAACCCGCCGACGGGGCCGTCCGCGGCGCCGCCGGTGACGTGCGCGACCAGGCCGCGCAGCGCCGCGTACCAGCGGCCGGCGAGGTCCTCGATGTCGGCGGCGTCGAACAGGCCGCCGGCCCAGGTCCAGGTCGCGGACAGCTCGGGTCCGCCCGGCAGGTCGCGGGTGTGCGCGTTGACCTCGATGGCGTGGACGAGGCCGAGCGCGGCGTCCTGCCCGCTGCCGAGGGCGTCGCTCTCGGCCGGTCCGGCCGGTGCCCAGTCGGTGGCCTCGGGCGCGGCGGTGCGGCCGAGGTAGTTGAACGCGAGCTGCGGGTGCGCGCCGCGCAGCCGCTCGCCGGCCGCCGGGTTGAGGTGGCGCAGCAGCCCGTACCCGATGCCGTTGTCGGGGACCTCGCGGAGCTGCTCCTTGACCCGCTTGAGGGCGGTGCCGACGGCCTGGCCGCCCTCGCGGACGTCGGCGGGCTCGACCCACCCGGCGTCCAGCCGCACCGGGTAGAGGGAGGTGAACCAGCCGGCGGTGCGCGACAGGTCGACGCCGGGGACGACCTCCTCGCGGCCGTGCCCTTCGAGGTCGATGAGGACGGCCGTCTCGTCGCAGGTGCCGCGCTCGCGCCGCCACTCGGCGGCGGCGAGGGCGAGGCCGGTGAGCAGCACGTCGTTGACGCGCCCGTGGAAGGCGGCGGGGACCTCGGTGAGCAGGGGGCCGGTCACGTCGGTGGGCAGGCCGAGGGTGAGGTGCCGCGCCGTCCCGAACGTGTCGGCGGCCGGGTCGAGCGGGCGGGCGCCGAGGACCGGGTCGGGGGTGGCGAGGACGTCCTCCCAGAGCGGCAGCTCCGCGGTGCGGGCGGGGTCGGACGCCTCGGCGGCGAGGCGCTGCGCCCAGCGGCGGAACGAGGTCGGGACGGGTTCGAGGGTCCCGCCGGCCCACGCGGTGACGAGGTCGGGCAGCAGGATCCGCCACGACACCCCGTCCACGACGAGGTGGTGGAGGGTGAGGAGGAGCCGCCCGGAGGCGCCGGGGCCGGCGTCGAACCAGACGAGCTGCGCCATCGTCCCGGCGGCGGGGTCGAGGCGGCGGCGCGCCGCCTCCGCCCCGGCGGCGAGGGCCGCGCGGAACGCCCCGGTGTCCAGGCCCGCGACGTCCACGCGGCGGACGAGCGGCGCGGCGTCGACCGTGCCGGGCTCGGCGACCTCGAACTCGTCGCCGGCCACGCGGAGGCGGAGCATGTCGTGGTGGTCGAGGACGGTCTGGAGCGCCCTGGCCAGGTCGTCCAGGCCGAGGCCGGGCGGGACCTGGAGGAGCATCCGCTGGCTGTAGCCGTCCACGGGGCCGTCCAGCTCCTGGAACCAGCGCATGATCGGGGTCGCGGGGACGCGTCCGATGCCCGCGCCGGGCGCCTCGGCCTCGGCCTCCTCGCCTTCCCCGGCGGGGCGGGCGGTGGCGGCGAGCTCCTCGACGGTCTGGTGCTGGAACACATCGCGCGGGGTGATCACCAGGCCCGACTGGCGGGCGCGGGAGACCAGCTGGATCGCGATGATCGAGTCACCGCCGAGGTCGAAGAACCCGTCGTCGATCCCGACCCGCTCCAGGCCGAGCACCTCGGCGAACAGCCGGGAGAGGGTCTCCTCCTGCGGAGTGCGCGCGGTGCGGGACGACACCTTCGCGGCGAAGTCGGGCGCGGGCAGCGCCCTGCGGTCGAGTTTCCCGTTGGACGTCAGCGGGAGCGCGTCCAGCTCGACGACGGCCGCCGGGACCATGTAGTCGGGCAGCTCCCGGCCAGCGAAGCGGCGCAGGTCGGCGGCGTCGATCCCGTTGGCGACGACATAGGCGACGAGGCGGTCGTCGCGGACCACCACGGCCGCGTCCTTGACCGCGTCGTGCCTGGTCAGGACGGCCTGGACCTCGCCCAGCTCGATCCGGAAGCCGCGCAGCTGCACCTGCTGGTCGGCGCGGCCGAGGTATTCGAGGGCGCCGTCGCGGCGCCAGCGGCCGAGGTCGCCCGTACGGTACATGCGGGTGCCGGGCGCGCCGTGCGGGTCGGCGACGAACCGCTCCGCCGACAGTCCCGGCCGGTTCAGGTACCCGCGCGCCAAGCCCGCGCCCGCCACGTACAGCTCACCGACGACGCCTGCCGGAACGGGCTGGAGGCGGTGGTCGAGGACGTAGACCCGCAGGTCGGGGATGCCGACGCCGATGATGCTGCCGGGGGCGGTGGCGGCGTGGACGCGGTCGAGAGCGATGTACGAGACGTGCACCGTGGTCTCGGTGATGCCGTACATGTTGACGAGCGTCGGGGTGTTCTCGGGGTGGCGGGAGTACCAGTCCTCCAGCCGGCCGAGGTCGAGGGCTTCGCCGCCGAAGACGATGTAGCGGAGCGCCAGATCGGTGCCGGGGTTGTCCCGGTCGGCGGCCATCAACTGGTAGAACGCGGACGGAGTCTGGTTGAGGACGGTCACTCGCTCCGCCGCCAGCAGGGCGAGGAAGTCGTCAGGCGACCGGGAGGTCAGGTACGGGACGACGACGAGGCGACCGCCGTAGAGCAGCGGCCCCCACAGCTCCCAGACGGAGAAGTCGAAGGCGTAGGAGTGGAACAGCGTCCAGACATCGTCAGGGCCGAAGCCGAACCACTCCTCCGTCGAGCGCAGCAGCCGCACCACGTTCTGATGCGGGATCACCACGCCCTTCGGACGGCCCGTCGAACCCGACGTGTAGATCACGTATGCCGGATGGTCCGGCGAGACGGCCACGCCGGGATTGGTGTCGGGTCGTCCGGTGGCGTCGAGGTCGTCCGGGCGGAGGGTCAGGACGGGGCGTGCGTCGTCCACCATGTACGCGATGCGGTCTTCCGGATAGTCCGGGTCGATCGGCACATACGCCGCGCCCGCCTTCAAGACCGCCAGGATCGCCACGACGAGATCAGCCGAGCGCGGCAGCGCCAGCGCCACGAACTGCTCAGGCCCGACCCCCTGCTCGATGAGCCGGTGCGCCAGCCGGTTCGCGCGCGCGTTCACCTCGGCGTACGTCCACGACACGCCCTCGAACGTCACCGCCGGAGCGTCCGGACGCGCCGCCGCCTGCGCCTCGAACAGCGCCGGGATCGTCGCGCGCCCGACGTCGGCGCCCTTGCCGCCGGCCCAGCGGCGCAGCAGGGTGCGGCGCTCGCTCCGGTCGAGGATCTCGGCGGTGGTGACGGGCGCCTCGGGGTCGGCGACCAGTTCGCGGAGGAGGCGTTCGAAGCGGTCGGCGATGGAGACGGCCGTGGCCGGGTCGAAGAGGTCTAGGGCGTATTCGAGGCCGGCGTCGATGCCGCCGGGCGCGCCGCCGTCGCCGTGCCGTTCCTCCAGGTAGAGGGACAGGTCGTACTTGGCGGCGCCCGAGCCGAGGGGAAGGGGGCCGCCGGTGAGCCCGTCCATCTCCAGCCGCGCCTCCGGGTTGTTCTGGAACGACAGGGCGACCTGGAACAGCGGGTGCCGGGCCATCGACCGCGCCGGGTTGAGCACCTCGACGAGCCGCTCGAACGGCAGGTCCTGGTGCGCGTAGGCGGCGAGGTCGGTCTCCTTGACCCGCCCGATGAGGTCCCGGAACGAGGGGTCCCCGGAGGTGTCGGTACGCAGGACGAGCATGTTCACGAACATGCCGACCAGGTCGTCCAGCGCCTCGTCCGTGCGGCCCGCGATCGGCGAGCCGATCGGCACGTCCGTCCCCGCGCCGAGCCGGGTCAGCAGCGCGGCGTAGGCGGCCTGCATGACCATGAACAGGGTCGCGCCGTTCTCGCGGGCGAGGGCCAGGAGCGCGGCGTGCAGGTCGGCGTCCAGCTCGAAGGTGTGCGTCCCGCCCCGGTAGGACGCCTCCGGCGGGCGCGGCCGGTCGGTCGGGAGCGAGAGCTCTTCCGGCAGCCCGGCCAGGGCGTCCCGCCAGTAGGCGATCTGCCGCGAGATCAGGCTCCCGGGGTCGTCCTCGGACCCGAACAGCTCGCGCTGCCAGAGCGTGTAGTCGGCGTACTGGACGGGCAGCGGCGCCCACTGCGGCTCCCGCCCCTCCGCGCGGGCGGCGTAGGCGAGGATCACGTCGCGGGCGAGCGGCGCCATCGACCAGCCGTCCGACGCGATGTGGTGCAGGACGAGCATCAGGACGTGCGCGCCGCCGCCGAGGGCGAACAGGCGGGCGCGCAGCGGCGGCTCCACCGACAGGTCGAAGCCGCGCCCGGCCTCGGCGGCCAGCGCCGCCGGGAGCGCGGCCTCCCCGGTCTCGGTGACGTCGAGCCGGGGGCGCGCGGCGGCCGGTTCGAGGACGAGCTGCCGGGCGGTCCCGGACCCGTCCGGGAAGATCGTGCGGAGCGGCTCGTGCCGCGCCGCCACGTCGGCGAGCGCGGCGCGGAGCGCGTCCAGGTCGAGGGCGCCGTCGAGCCGCAGCGCGACCGGCATGGTGAACGTCGCGGACGGGCCCTCGAACCGGTTGAGGAACCAGAGCCGCTGCTGCGCGTGCGACAGCGGCACGACGCCGGGCCGCTCGGCCCGCACCAGCGGCGGCCGCACGCCGCCCCCGGCGTCCGCGCCGGCGAGGCGTTCGGCGAGGCCGGCGGGGGTCGGCGCCTCGAACAGCGCCCGGACGGGCAGTTCGGCGCCGAGCGCGGACCGGATCCGGCCGGCCAGCCGGGTCGCGGTGAGCGAGTCGCCGCCGAGGTCGAAGAACCCGTCGTCCACGCCGACCCGCGGCACGCCGAGGACCTCGGCGAACAGCCCGCAGAGGATCTCCTCGCGCGGGGTGCGCGGGGCGCGGGACCCGGCGGCGGAGGCGTCGGGGGCGGGCAGCGCGGCGCGGTCGAGCTTGCCGTTCACGGTCAGCGGCAGCGCGTCCAGGACGGTGAACGACGGGACCATGTAGTCGGGCAGCCGCTCGGCCGCGTACCGGCGGACGGCGGCGGCGTCGACGTCCGGCCCGACGAGGTAGGCGGCGAGGCGCCGGTCGCCGGGCCGGTCCTCGCGGACGACCACGGCGGCGTGGGCGACGCCCGCGCACCCGGCGAGGACGTTCTCGATCTCGCCGGGCTCCACCCGGAACCCGCGGATCTTCACCTGGTCGTCGGCGCGGCCGAGGTAGGCGATCGTGCCGTCCGGGCGCCACCGGGCCAGGTCGCCGGTCCGGTACATGCGGTCGCCGGGCGCGCCGAACGGGTCGGCGACGAACCGCTCGGCGGACAGGCCGGGCCGGTCGAGGTACCCGCGCGCGAGCTGGACGCCCGCCAGGTACAGCTCGCCGGGGACCCCGGCCGGGGCCGGCTGGAGCGCGGCGTCCAGCACGTAGGCGCGGGTGTTGCGGTAGGGGCCGCCGATGGACGGGTGCTCGCTGCGCGCGACCACCTGGTTCATGGTGTCGATGGTCGACTCGGTGGGCCCGTAGAAGTTGCGTGCGGTGACACCGGGGATCGCGCGGAGTTCGGCCCACAGCTTCTCGCCGACGGCCTCCCCGCCGAGGAGGAGGTGCGAGGGCAGGTGGCGCCCGTCGGCGTCCAGCAGCCCGGCGTCGCGGAGCGAGGTGAAGTGCGACGGGGTGGTGTTCACCAGGTCGATCCGCGCGCGCGCCACGTAGTCGGTATACGCCTCGACGTCGCGGCGGGTGTCGTCGTCGATGAGGTGCAGCTCGTGGCCGTACATCATCCAGAGCAGGCCCATCCAGGACGTGTCGAACGAGAACGACGCCAGGTGCGCGAACCGCATCCGGCGCCCGCCGGCGGCCTGGATCGCCGGGTCGATGAACGCGTCCCGGTGCGCCTCGAAGTAGTTGAGCACGCCCACGTGCGGGACGGTCACGCCCTTGGGCCGTCCGGTGGACCCCGAGGTGTAGATGACGTAGGCGGCGTTGTCCGGCCGCAGCGCCCGCACCCGCTCGCCGTCGGCCGGGTCGTGCGCGGGCCGCCCGCTCGCGTCCGGGAAGTCGGAGGCGGTGATCGTCAGGGCGGGGCGGGCGTCGGACAGCATGGAGGCGATGCGGTCGGACGGGTACTCGGGGTCGATCGGCACATACGCGGCGCCCGCCTTCAGCACGCCGAGGATCGCCACGACGATCTCGGGCGTGCGCGGCAGGACGAGCGCGACGCGGTCCTCGGGGCCGATCCCCCGCGCGATCAGCTCGTGGGCGAGCCGGTTGGCGCGCTCGTTCAGCTCCGCGTAGGTCAGCCGCGCGCCGCCGCAGACGAGCGCCACCTCGGACGGGGTGCGCGCGGCCTGCGGCTCGAACAGCGCGGGCAAGGTGCCGGACGGGATGCCGCCCGCCGTGTCGTTCCACCGCTCCAGCCGGGACCGCTCGTCCTCCCCCGCGAGGTCCACGGCGCCGATCAGGCGGCCGGAGTCCTCGGCGAACGCCTCCAGGACGCGGCGGATCCGGGCGAGGATCGCCGCCACGGCCTCCTGCTCGTAGACGTCCGGCCGGTAGTGCAGGCGCAGCGACAGCCGCTCGCCGGGCAGGGCGACGAACGACAAGGGGAAGTGGGTCGCGTCATAGGAGTCGACTGCGGCGACGCGGACGCCGTTGAGGGAGCCGTCCATCGAGGACGGGTCGAACGGGTAGTTCTCCAGCACCGTCATCGTGTCGAACAGGGCGCCGCCGCCGTGGCCCGCCGCGCGCTGGATGTCGGTGAGGCCGAGGTGGTGGTGGGCGAGGAGTTCGGTCTGCTCGTCCTGGAGGCGCTCCATGAGGGCGCCGAGCGGCTCCTCCATCCGGTAGCGGACGCGGACGGGCAGCGTGTTGATGAACAGGCCGATCATCTGCTCGATACCGGGCAGCTCCGGCGGGCGGCCGGACACGGTCGAGCCGAACACCACGTCGTCGCGGCCGAGCAGCCGGCCGAGGACGAGCCCCCAGGCGCCCTGGAGGACGGTGCTCAGCGTGACGCCGTGGCGGCGGGCCGCGCGGGTGAGGCGCCGGGTCGTCCGCTCGTCCAGACCGGTGACGGTCGGCCGCGGGGGCTGCGGCGCGCGGCCGACGGCCTCCGGCGCGACGAGGCTGGGCTCGTCCACCCCGGCGAGCGCGCGGCGCCACGCCTCCTCGGCGGCGGCGCGGTCCTGCTTCGCGAGCCACGCCAGGTAGTTCTTGTACGGGGTGACGCGCGGCATCCCCGTGTCGTGGCCGCCCTGCATGTAGAGCAGGAACAGTTCGGTCGCGAGGACCGGCGTGGACCACCCGTCCAGCAGGATGTGGTGGTTCGTCAGGATCAGCCGGGACCGTTCCGGCCCCATCCGGACGAGCACGAACCGCAGCAGCGGCGGCGCGGTCATGTCGAAGCCGCGCGCCCGCTCCCGCGCGACGACGGCGTCGGCCTCCGCGCCGGACGCGGTGACCTCCTCCCACGGCAGCTCGACCGTGCGCGGGATCACCTGGACGGGGCGCGACAGGTCCTCGTGCCAGAACGCGGCGCGCAGGTTCGCGTGCCTGCGCAGCAGCGTCCCGGCGGCGGTGCGCAGCGCCCCCGCGTCCAGGGGCCCCTCCAGATCGAGGACGAGCTGCGCCGTGTAGACGTCCGCGTCGCCCGCGTCGAAGAGCGCATGGAAGAAGAAACCCTGCTGCAGGGGCGACAGGGGCAGGATGTCCTCAAGGTCCCCCCGGTTCACGATTTCTGCCTCCAAGCGGTCTGCAGCTTGTCGATCTCGCTCTGGTCCAGGTCCACGAGCAGGTCGGACGGGGTGAAGCCGGCGGCGTCGCCGGCGGCGGCGTCCGCGGCGAGGGCGCGCAGCGCGGTGAACCAGCCCTCGGCCAGCTCCCGGACGTCGGCGGGCTCCAGCAGGCCGCCCGGCCACGTCCAGGTCGCCGACAGCACGGGCCCGCCGGGCAGGTCGCGGGTGACGGCGTTGATCTCCAGGACATGCGCCACCGGCATCGCCGGGTCCTCGCCGGCGGGCAGTTCCTCGGCGGCGAGCGTCCAGTCGCCGCCCGCGTCCCCGGCGTCGACGCGGCCGAGGTAGTTGAACGCGATCTGCGGGGGCGGGACGGCGGCCAGCTCCTCGGCGGCCTCGCCGCCGCCGTAGCGGAGCAGGCCGTAGCCGATGCCGCCGTCCGGGACGGCGCGGAGCTGCTCCTTCACCGCCTTGAGCGCGGCGGCGCCGGTCGCGCTGCCCGCGTCCAGCCGGACCGGGTGGATGGAGGTGAACCAGCCGGCGGTGCGGGACACCTCGGCGCCGGGGACCACGTCCTCGCGGCCGTGCCCTTCGAGGTCGACGAGGACGCCGGTGCCGCGCCCGCCATGGCGCCGGCGCCACTGGGCGACGGCGAGCGCGAGGCCGGTGAGCAGCACGTCGTTGACCCGGCCGTGGAACGAGGCCGGGACGTCGGTGAGCAGCGGCCCGGTCACGTCGGCGGGCAGGTCGAGGGCGACCGACCGGGCGCGGGCCGCGATGTCCACGCGCGGGTCGAGCGGCCGCTTCGCGAGGTTCTGCGGGGGGCCGTCGATGATGTCGAGCCAGTCCTCCAGCTCGTCCTCGTCCCGCTCGGCGGCGGTGAGCTTCTGCGCCCAGCGGCGGAACGACGTCGGGACGGGTTCGAGGGTCCCGCCGGCCCACGCGGTGACGAGGTCGGGCAGCAGGATCCGCCACGACACCCCGTCCACGACCAGGTGGTGCAGGACGAGGAGGACGCGGCCCTGGTCGCGGCCCGCGTCGAACCAGACGAGCTGCGCCACCGTCCCGGCGGCCGGGTCGAGGCGGTCGCGGGCGGCGGTGGCCTGCTCGGTGATGACGGACTGGAGCTTGTCGGCGTCCATGCCCGCGACGTCCACCCGCGTCACCAGGGCGGCCGCGTCGCACGAGCCGGGCGGCCGGACGACGGGCTGCCAGCCGTCCAGGCGGAGGCGGAGCATGTCGTGGTGGTCCAGGAGCGTCTGGAGCGCGGCGGTCAGCCGTTCGGCGCCGAGGTCCGGCGGGGTGCGCAGGAGCGTCGACTGGTGGAAGCCGCCGATCAGCGCGGTGTCGCCGCCGACGCGCTCGCGCAGCCACGCCACGATCGGGGTGACCGGGACGGGGCCGACGCCGGTGCCGGGGGCCTCGGCCTCGACCTCCTCGCCTTCGGCGGCGGGGCGGGCGGTGGCGGCGAGCTCCTCGACGGTCTGGTGCTGGAACACATCGCGCGGCGTGATGACCAGGCCCGACTGGCGGGCGCGGGAGACCAGCTGGATCGCGATGATCGAGTCGCCGCCGAGGTCGAAGAACCCGTCGTCGATCCCGACCCGCTCCAGGCCGAGCACCTCGGCGAACAGCCGGGAGAGGGTCTCCTCCTGCGGAGTGCGCGCGGTGCGGGACGACACCTTCGCGGCGAAGTCGGGCGCGGGCAGCGCCCTGCGGTCGAGCTTGCCGTTGACGGTGAGCGGGAGGGCGTCCAGCTCGACGATCACGGCGGGGACCATGTAGTCGGGCAGCTCCTTGCCCGCGAAGCGGCGCAGGTCGGACGAGTCGACGCCCGAGCCGGCGACGTAGGCGACGAGGCGGTCGTCGCGGACGACCACGGCGACGTCGGAGACGGCGTCGTGGCGGGCGAGGGCCGACTCGATCTCGCCCAGCTCGATCCGGAAGCCGCGCAGCTGCACCTGCTGGTCGCTGCGGCCGAGGTATTCGAGGCGGCCGTCGTCCAGCCGGCGGCCGAGGTCGCCTGTCCGGTACATGCGGGTGCCGGGCGCGCCGTGCGGGTCGGCGACGAACCGCTCCGCCGACAGTCCCGGCCGGTTCAGGTACCCGCGCGCCAAGCCCGCGCCCGCCACGTACAGCTCACCGATCACTCCGGGCGGCACGGGCTGAAGGCGGTCATCGAGGACATAGACCCGCAGGTCGGGGATGCCGACGCCGATGACGCTGCCGGGCGCGGTCGCCGCGTAGGCACGGTCGAGCGCGACGTACGAGACGTGCACCGTGGTCTCGGTGATGCCGTACATGTTGACGAGCGTCGGGGCGTTCTCGGGGTGCCGGGAGTACCAGTCCTCCAGGCGCCCCAGTTCCAGTGCCTCGCCGCCGAACACGATGTAGCGGAGCGCCAGATCGCTGCCCGGGTTGTCCCGGTCGGCGGCCATCAGCTGGTAGAAAGCCGACGGAGTCTGGTTGAGGACGGTCACCTTCTCGGCGGCCAGGAGAGACAGGAACTCCTCCGGCGACCGCGAGGTCAGGTACGGGACGACGACGAGACGCCCGCCGTACAGCAGCGGCCCCCACAGCTCCCAGACCGAGAAGTCGAAGGCGTAGGAGTGGAACAGCGTCCAGACGTCGTCCGGACCGAAGCCGAACCACTCCTCCGTCGAGCGCAGCAGCCGCACCACGTTCTGATGCGGGATCACCACACCCTTCGGACGCCCCGTCGAACCCGACGTGTAGATCACGTACGCCGGATGGTCCGGCGAGACCGAGACATCGAGGTCGGCGTCGTCGTAGGCTTCCGCGTCCAGGTCCTCCGGGCGGAGGGTCAGGACGGGACGCGCGTCGTCCACCATGTACGCGATCCGGTCCTGGGGGTAATCCGGGTCGATCGGCACATACGCCGCGCCCGCCTTCAGCACCGCCAGGATCGCCACGACGAGATCGGCCGAGCGCGGCAGCGCCAGCGCCACGAACTGCTCAGGCCCAACCCCCTGCTCGACCAGCTTGCGCGCCAGCCGGTTCGCTCGCGCGTTCACCTCGGCATACGTCCACGACACGCCCTCGAACGTCACCGCCGGAGCGTCCGGACGCGCCGCGGCCTGCGCCTCGAACAGCGCCGGGATCGTCGCCCGCTCCGCCGCACCGGCGCCGCCACCGGCCCATTCGCCGAGGATCAGCGACCGCTCCTCCGGCGCCAGGACGTCGGCGCGGCCGATGGGCGCGTCCGGGTCGGCGAGGAGCGCGGACAGGTACCGCTCGAACCGCTCGACGAGCCGCCGCGCGGTGGCCGGGTCGTACAGGTCGAGGGCGTACTCCAGCTCGCCGTCGAACCCGTCCTCCCGCTCGGTGAGGATCATCAGCAGGTCGAACCGGGACGCGCTGGCGGCGAGGGGCTCCAGCTCGGCGGTGAAGCCGGGCATCTCCAGCCGCGCCTCCGGGTTGTTCTGGAACGTCAGCCCGATCTGGAACAGCGGGTGCCGGGCCAGGTGGCGCGGCGGGTTCAGCACCTCGACGAGCCGCTCGAACGGGACGTCCTGGTGCGCGTAGGCGGCGAGGTCGGTCTCCTTCACACGCCCGATGAGGTCCCGGAACGAAGGGTCTCCAGAGGTGTCGGTACGGAAGACGAGCATGTTCACGAACATGCCGACCAGGTCGTCCAGCGCCTCGTCCGTGCGGCCCGCGATCGGCGAGCCGATCGGCACGTCCGTCCCCGCGCCGAGCCGGGTCAGCAGCGCGGCGAACGCGGCCTGGGCGACCATGAACGGGCTCGCGCCGGTCTCCCGCGCGATGCCCAGCAGGGCGGCGTGCACGTCGCCGCCGAGCCGGAACCGCTCGGTCGCGCCCCGGTAGGACGCCTCCGCAGGGCGCGGCCGGTCGGCCGGGAGCGGCAGCTCCTCCGGCAGCCCGGCCAGGGCGTCCCGCCAGTAGGCGATCTGCCGCGAGACCAGGCTGTCCGGGTCGTCCTCGGAGCCGAGCAGTTCCTGCTGCCAGAGCGTGTAGTCGGCGTACTGGACGGGCAGCGGCACCCAGTCCGGCGCCGTGCCGCCCGCGCGGGCCGCGTAGGCGGTGATGAAGTCGCGGGCGAGCGGCGCCATCGACCAGCCGTCGCCGCCGACGTGGTGCAGCAGGAGCAGCGCGACGTGCTCGTCCGGGGCGATCCGGAACAGGTGGGTGCGCAGCGGCGGCTCGGCGGTGATGTCGAACGCGTACCCGGCGGCCATGGCGAGCCGGGCCGGGAGCTGCGCGCCGGTGGTCTCGGCGACCTCCAGCTCGGGGCGGGCGGCGGCCGGGTCCAGGATGGTCTGGCGCGGCACTCCCCCGGCGTCCGGCAGGACGGTGCGGAGCGTCTCGTGCCGGTCCACCAGGTCGCCGATCGCGGCGCGGAGCGCGTCCGCGTCCAGGGGGCCGCGGATGCGCAGCGCGACCGGCATGTTGTAGGTCGCGGACGGCCCCTCGAACTTGTTGAGGAACCACTGCCGCTGCTGCGCGTAGGAGAGCGGGAGGACGGCGGGCCGCTCGCGGGGCTCCAGCTGCGGTCGGCCGGACGCCGCGCCCTCCAGCTCGGCGACGCGCGCGGCGAGGCCGGCGACGGTGGGCGCCTCGAACAGGGCGCGGACGGGCAGCTCGACGCCGAGGGCCCGGCGGATCCGGGTCGCGACCCGCATGGCGACGAGCGAGTCCCCGCCCAGCTCGAAGAAGTCGTCGTCGATGCCGAGCGCGTCGATCCCGAGCAGGGCGGCGACGATGCCGGCGACGGCGGCCTCGCGGGCGTCGCGCGGGGCCCGGTAGGCGGTGCCGGGGCCGGCCTGCTCCGGCTTGGGCAGCGCCTTGGTGTCGACCTTCCCGTTGGGGGTGAGCGGCAGCTCGTCCAGGACGACCACGGCGGAGGGCACCATCGACTCGGGCAGGTTCTCCCGGACGTGGGCGCGCAGCTCCTCGGGGTCGAGGTCGGCGCCGGGGGCGGCGACGACGTAGGCGACCAGGCGGCTGCCGCCCGGCGCGGCGCCCCGCCGGGCGGCGGGCGTTCCGGGACCGCTGAGCGCGGCCAGCACGTCGCGCACATCACCCGCGCCGGGCAGCGCGATGTCGCCGACGGGGCGGTCCGGGTCGGTGACGAGGGTCTGGACGAGTTCGTCCAGCAGCGCGGTCAGCCGCTCGGCGGTGGCGCGGCCGAAGACGTCGGGCCGGTACTCCAGCCGGAGCCGGAGCCGCTCGCCCGGCACGGCGAGCAGGGTCAGCGGGTAGTGGGTGGCGTCGACCAGGTCGGCGCCCGCCAGCCGGACCCCGTCGAACGCGGCCTCCAGCAGCGCGGCGTCCAGCGGGTAGTTCTCGAACACCGTCATGGTGTCGAAGAGCGGGCCGGTGCCCGCGGCCCGCTGGATCTCGCCGAGGCCGAGGTGGTGGTGGGCGAACAGCCGGGACTGCTCGTCCTGGAGGCGGCCGAGGCCGTCCATGAGGGTCTCGGCGGCGTCGAGGCGGACCCGGACCGGCAGCGTGTTGATGAACAGCCCGATCATCTGCTCGGATCCGGGCAGCTCGGGCGGCCGGCCGGAGACGGTGGCGCCGAACACCACGTCGTCGCGGCCGGTGAGCCGCGCGAGCAGCAGCCCCCACAGCCCCTGCACGACGGTGTTCGGGGTCAGGCCGTGGCTCCGCGCCCGCGCGGACAGGCCGTCCGACAGGTCTTCGGGCAGGTCGAGGACGACGTGCTCGGGCAGGACGGGCGGCCGGTCGGCGGCGGCCGGGGCCAGCACGGTCGGTTCGGCGAGGCCCTCCAGGGCCGTGCGCCACGCGTCGCGGGCGGCGTCGCCGTCCTGGGCGTCCAGCCAGGCCAGGTGCTCCTTGTAGGGGGCGGTGCGCGGCGGCTGCTCGCCGGTGTAGAGGGCGAGGAGTTCACCGGCCAGCACCGGGATGGACCAGCCGTCCAGGACGATGTGGTGGGCGGTGAGCAGGAGCCGGTGACGGCCGGGGCCGAGGCGGAGCAGCGCGAAGCGCAGCAGCGGCGGGCGTCCGAGGTCGAACGGGCGGGACCGCTCGGCGGTCATGGCCTCCCGGACCTGCGCGTCCGGCGCGCCGCCGAGGTCGGTCTCCCGCCAGGGCGCCTCCGCCTCGCCGAGGACGATCTGCACCGGGGTGCCGTCGCCGGTCTGGGCGAACGCGGCGCGCAGTCCGGGGTGCCGGTCGACGAGGCCCTGCCCGGCCGCGCGCAGGGCGGCGGTGTCGAGCGGGCCTTCGAAGTCGAGGACGAGCTGGGCGGTGTAGACGTCGGAGCCGGAGTCGAGCAGCGCGTGGAAGAAGAAGCCCTGCTGGAGCGGTGAGAGCGGCCAGAGGTCGGCCAGCCCCGGACGGGCGGCCGCGACCTCGGCGACCTCGGTCCGGGTCAGCGGGACCAGCGGGAAGTCGGAGGGGGTGTGCCCGCCCCCGCCCGCCGCGACGTGCGCGGCGATGCCCCGCAGCGCCTCGAACCAGTTGTCGGCCAGTTCCCGGACGTCCGCGGCGTCCAGGATCTTCGCGGCCCACGTCCAGGTGGCCGACAGGCGGGGCCCGGCGGCCGAGTCCCGCGCGACCGCGTCGATCTCCACGGTGTGGGCGAGCGGCATGGCGGCGTCGCCGCCGCCGTCCAGGGCGCCGGCCTCGGCGGCGATGCTCCAGTCGCCGGAGGTGTCCTCGACCCGGCCGAGGTAGTTGACGACGATCTGCGGCGCGGGCAAGGCGGCGAGTTCCCGGCCGGTCTCCTCGTTCAGGTGGCGGAGCAGGCCGTAGCCGAGGCCGTTGTCCGGCAGCGTCCGGAGCCGCTCCTTGGCGTTGCGGACGGCCTCGCCCGCCGCCGGTCCGCCCGCGCGGACCTCGTCCCACGCCGCGTCGCCCGCGTCGCCCGCGTCGAGTCGGACGGGGAACATGCTGGTGAACCAGCCGACCGTCCGCGACAGGTCGAGGGCCGCGGCGCCCGGGGACGCGGGCAGGTCCTCGCGGCCGTGGCCTTCCAGGTCCACCAGGACGGCGGAGTCGCGGAGGGCGACGCCCCGGCGGCGGCGCCATTCGGTCACCGCGAGGGCCAGTCCGGCGAGCAGGACGTCGTTGACGCGGCCGTGGAACGCGGCGGGCACGCCGGTCAGCAGCGCCGATGTGGTGGCCTCGTCCAGTTCCAGGGTGAGGCTGCCGGCGGTGGCCCGGGTGTCCTGGGCGGGGTCGAGGGGGCGGTCGCCGAGGAGGGCGTCCCCGGTCCGCAGCATCTCGGTCCACAGGCCGAGTTCGGCGGTCCGCCGCGCGGTGGCGGCCTCCTCGGCGAGCCGCTGCGCCCAGCGGCGGAACGACGTGCCGGCGGGGTCGAGCCGGGCGGGCTCTCCGGTGGTGCTCGCCGCCCAGGCGGTGACGAGGTCGGGCAGCAGGATCCGCCAGGACACGCCGTCCACGACCAGGTGGTGCAGCACGACCAGCAGCCGGCCGGGCGCCTGCGCGCCCGCGTCCAGCCACACGAGCTGCGCCATCGTCCCGGACGCGGGGTCCAGGCGGCCGCGCGCGAGGCCGGCCTGCGCCGCGACGGTCTCCGCCAGGGCGGCGTCGTCCGCTCCGGCGACGTCGACCCGGTGGACGCACGCGGCGGCGTCGACGGTGCCGGGCGCGGTGATCCGCGGGTCGCCGCCGGCGGGGACGGTCATCCGGAGGGCGTCGTGGTGGTCGAGGACGGCCTGCAGCGCGCGGGTCAGGCGGTCGGTGCCCAGGCCGGGCGGGGTGCGCAGCAGGACGCTCTGGCTGAAGCCGCCGCTCGGGCCGCCGAGGCCGCGCAGCCACCGCATGATCGGGGTGGCGGGGAACGCGCCCACGCCCGCGTCCGACTCCTCGGCGGTGCCGTCCGCCCCGGTGCCGGCGGGCAGCGCCACCTGGGCGAGGGCCTCCACGGTCGGGTACCGGAAGACCTCCCGCGGCGACAGCACCAGGCCGGCCCGCCGCGCCCGCGACACCAGCCGCATCGCGATGATCGAGTCGCCGCCGAGGTCGAAGAAGCCGTCGTCGATCCCGACCCGGGCGACGCCCAGCACCTCGGCGAACAGGTCCGCCAGCAGCGCCTCGGCGGGGGTGCGCGGCGCGCGGCCCGACGCCCGCGCCGCGAAGTCGGGGGCGGGCAGCGCCGCCCGGTCGAGCTTGCCGCTCGGGTTCAGCGGCAGCGCGTCCAACGGCACCACCGCCGCCGGGACCATGTACGCGGGCAGCGTCTCGGCGGCGAACCGGCGCAGCTCGCCGGGGTCGACCGGGCCGGACGGGACGACGTAGGCGATCAGCCGCGGGGTGCCCGGCTGGTCCTCCCGGGGCACCACGACCGCCTGGCCCACCGCGGGGTGCCGGGCGAGCGCGGTCTCGATCTCGCCCGGCTCGATGCGGAAGCCGCGGATCTTCACCTGGTGGTCGAGGCGGCCCAGGTACTCGATCTGCCCGGCGCCGTTCCAGCGGGCGAGGTCGCCGGTGCGGTACATCCGCTCGCCGGGCGCGCCGAACGGGCAGGCGACGAACCGCTCGGCGGTGAGCGCGGACCGGTCCAGGTAGCCGCGGGCCAGGCCCGCGCCCGCCAGGTACAGCTCGCCGGGCACGCCGGCGGGGACGGGCCGGAGCGCGGCGTCCAGCACGTAGGCGCGGGTGTTGGCGATCGGGCCGCCGATCGGGGCGCGGCCGGCGGCGTTGCCGTCGTCGAACCAGGCCGTCGCGTAGACGGTCGCCTCGGTGGGGCCGTAGATGTTGGCGATGCGGGCGTCCGGCAGCAGGGCCCGCAGATCGTGGACGAGCTTGGCGGGCAGCGCCTCGCCGGCGAGGACGACGTCGCCCGCCTCCAGCGCCGGGGCCCCCGTCGCCAGCAGCGCCGACACCGCCGACGGCACGCCGCTGACCAGCGTCCCGGACCAGCCGCCGCGCTCGGCGACCTCCAGCAGGTCCCGGACGACCTCGATGTGGCCGCCCATGGTGAGCGGCGTCAGCCACTCGAACACCGACACGTCGAAGTTCAGCGACGTGGAGAACAGGACGCGGGCGAGCCGGCCGGGGCCGAAGTCCCGCTCCGCCCACGCGCACAGGTCGGCGGCGCCGGCGTGGGAGACGACGACGCCCTTCGGACGTCCCGTGGAACCGGAGGTGTAGATGACGTAGGCGGCGTCGGCCGGGTGCAGCGGGCGGACCCGGTCGGCGTCGGTCACGGCCGCGCCGGCGGTGTCGCCACCGGGCGGGGCGGCGAGGGAGGACGGGTCGAGTTCCAGGCGCGGCGCCGCGCCGGGCAGGTCGGCGCCCGGGGTCGTGATGACGCAGGCCGGGGACGCGTCGTCCAGCATGAACGCGATGCGGTCCGGCGGGTAGGCGAGGTCGACCGGCTGGTAGGCCGCGCCCGACTTCAGCACGGCGAGCGCCGCGACGACCAGGTTCTCGTCGCGCGGCAGGGCGAGGGCGACGAAGTCGCCGGGGCCGGCGCCGCGGGCGATCAGCCGGCGGGCGAGGCGGCCGGCGCGCTCGTCCAGCTCCCGGTAGGTGAGGGTCGTGCCGGCGTGCGTGACGGCGGGCGCGTCCGGGGTGCGGGCGGCCTGCGCCTCGAACAGCTCCGGGACGACGGCGGGCGCGACCGGCAGCGCCGTGTCGTTCCACGCGTGCAGGACGCGGGACCGCTCGGCGGCGTCCAGCAGCTCCACGTCGCGGAGCGGGGTCGCCGGGTCCACCTCCCCGAGCGTCCGCATGAAGCGCAGGTAGCGGTGCAGGTGCGCGGCGACCTCGTCCTCGGTGTAGAGGTCCGGGTGGGCCTCGAAGTCGACGCGCAGCCCGGCGCCGTCGAAGTTGTCGTAGACGTTGATGGACAGGTCGTCGACGGGCCCGGTCGTGACGGCGTGCATCCGCGCCGGCAGGCCCGCGAAGTCCAGCCGGTAGTCGAACGCCATGATGTTGATGACGGGCCCGTACAGCCGGTGCCGCTCGCCCAGCAGCTTCAGGTCGCGGACCAGGTCGTCGCGGCGGTAGCGCTGGTGCCGCAGCGCCCGCGCGGTCGCGCGGGTCGCGGCGCGGACCAGGTCGTCCACCGTCATGTCCGGGGCGACGCGGACCCGCAGCGGCAGGATCGTCGACATCATCGCCGGGGTCCGCATCGCCAGCCGGGTGGTGCGGCCGGTGACGGCGAGGCCGAGGATCACGTCCTCGGCGCCGGTCATCCGCGCCACGTACGCGGCGGTCGCGGCGATCGCGAGGCCCGGGGTCGCGGTGCGCAGCCGGCGGGCGCCCGCCGCGAGCGCGGCGCTCTCCGCCGGCGGGACGACGCCGATCATGCTCCGGTAGTCGGCGGTGGGCTCGGCGGTGCCCTCGGCCAGCGACACCGCCGCCGGGCGGTCGGCGAACCGCTCGGTCCAGTAGGCGCGGTCCCGCTCGAACCTCTCCGACGCCCGGTAGGCCTCCTCCTCGGCGAGCAGCGCCCGGTAGTCGCCCAGCTCCGCCGGGACGTACGCGCCGCCGGCGGACAGCGAAGTGTAGATCTCGGCGGCGCGGCGGCTGACCATCGGGCCGCTGAAGCCGTCCTGGATGATGTGGTGCGCGCGGATGAACCAGCGGTGCAGGTCCGGCGCGAGCCGCAGCAGGGCGGTGCTGAACAGCCGCTCGCCGTCCAGCGGCAGCGGTTCGGCCATGCGCGCGCGCATCCACGCGCGCGCGGCGGCGTCCGGGTCGGGCTCGCCGGACAGGTCCACGAGCGGGACCGACACGGAGGCGTCCGGGTCGAGGATCTGGCGGACGGCCCCGTCCGCCTCCACGAGCCGCGCGTTCATCGCGAGGCCCTCGTGCGCGCCGAGCCGCGCGACGCGGTCGAACAGCGCGTGGTCGAGCGGTCCCTCGATCTCGATGTACTGCGCGATGTGAATCGGCGTTTCCGGCGCCAGCTGCTGCGCGTACCAGACGCTCTGCTGAGCGGCCGAAAGGGGAACGTACTCGGTGGGCATCAAGCGGCACTTTCCCGGTCGAAGGGGGTTTCCTTTACGCCCGGCATCGGCACCGGCCGGGCACCGGCGGGCGGAAATTCAAAAAGCATGACCACAGAACTGATCGGGCTTGCCCCGTCCCCTTTCACCCCGAGCCTGCGCCGGGAACGCGATCGGCCCGCACTTTCCCGGAGTCAACGCCCTGTGTTCCCGCCAATACAGAGCGCCGCCGCTTTCCGCGCTCGACCGGAACCGCCCTCGACCCGTGTTCTACTCAGGAGTAGCGAGGTCACAGTCAACCAGCCTGTCACATGCCTCGCAATCCCCTCATAAGTAGAAGTTGGCCGGTCGCATTGCTAACGGGAGTGACAAAACGGCGGCCGCGCGCCGCGGGTCGCCACCGCCGCGACGCTCATCGGATGACAAAGGTTGACAACCGGATCGGCCCACACCGGTCACCCAGTGTGATCGTCAGCGGGCCGGGTACTCGTGCACGACCACCGCGGCGGCGCGCACCCCGGGGTGCCGCTGCAGGACGGCCTCGATCTCGCCCAGCTCCATCCGCACCCCGGCGATCTTGACCTGCCGGTCGACGCGCCCGAGGTACTGCAGGGTGGGCCGGTCCTCGCCGCCGGCGCCCGCCGGGAGCAGCTTGACCGCGTCGCCCGTCCGGTACAGCCGGCCCGTCGGGGACGCGGGGTCGAACGGGTCGCGGTAGAACGCCTCGCGGGTCCGCTCGTCGTTGCCGAGGTAGCCGCGCCCGACGACGACCCCGCCGACGAACAGCTCGCCGGTCTCGCCGACGTCGCAGGCCGTCCAGGCGCCCTCGTCCTCGCGCAGCACGTACAGGCGCGCGTTGACGACGGGGGTGCCGATCGGGAGGCGCAGGAGCTTCAGGTCGCCGGCCGTCACGGTGTGGTGGGTGACGTCGTCGGAGCACTCGGTGGGGCCGTAGGCGTTGAGGAGCCGGGCGTGCGGCATGGCCTCCAGCCAGCGGCGCGACAGCTCGGCGGGCAGCTCCTCGCCCGTGGCGATCATCCAGCGCAACCCCGCCAATGACCGTTGCCGGGGGGTCGTCCCCCCGGAATGAGACGAGCCGGGGGCGAGGTCGTCGAGGAGGTGCCTGACCATGGTGGGGACGAGCTCGACGACCGTGATGCCCTGCTCGTCCACGGCGCGGGCGAACGCGGCCGGGTCGTGCCCGACCTCGTCGCCGATCACGTCGACCCGGCCGCCGACCAGCAGCGGGCACAGCATCTGCCAGATCGAGATGTCGAAGCCGAGCGGGGCGGTGAAGGCGACGGCGTCCGCGCCGGTCAGCTCCAGGTCGACGATCTTCGCCCAGAGGTGGTTGAGCATGCCCTGGTGCTCGACGACGGCGCCCTTCGGCCGGCCCGTCGACCCGGAGGTGAACAGCACGTACCGGGGCTGGTCGGGGGCGGTGAGGCGGGGCTCGCCCGGCCAGGGCGCCAGGCCGCGCGCGGCGGCCGCGTCGAGGACCCGGCAGCCTGCCTCCGCGGCGCCCGCGAGCAGGGCCGGGGCGGTGCGCGGGCCGTCCACCGCGACCAGCACGGACGCGCCCGCCTGGCCGAGGACGTCGCGGACGCGCCCGGCGGGCCACGTCTCGTCCGCCGGCACGTACAGGGCGCCGACCAGCTCGATCGCCAGGAACGCGGCGATGACCTCGGCGCGGCGGCCGCCGCCGACGCCGACGACGGTGCCCGGCTCGACGCCCTCGGCCGCCAGCAGCGCGGCGAGCCGGCGGGCCTCGGCGGCCAGGTCGCCATAGGAGAGCGTGCGGCGCCCGTCGGCGACCGCCGACCGGTCCCGCTCGGCGGCGAACCGCTCCACCCGCGTGATGACCGGGTCGCCCAGGTCGACCTCCAGGTCGCGGAGCATCCCGTGCCGGGCGGCCAGCTCCCGGGCCCGCCCGGCCTCGGCCGCGGGCACGTCCAGGGCGGGCAGCCCGGCCGTGGGCAGCAGCCGGTCCGCGGCGGGTCCGCGAGCAGTCATCATTACTCTCCGTGATGTAGAACCACTCCGCTGTAACAGCAATACAAGCGGAGCCATAGCTTATGTCCGGCACCTGCCAGAAGCATCTCGCATTCCAACCTACCAACGAGTAATCAGGGGGTTGCGACGGCAACTTGCTCGCAGGTACGGTGAGGCTCCGCATGGCTCTGGCGTGAAGCCCGGCGGCGAACTCGGGGGAAGATGAGGGAATTGTTTCTTCATTTGAGGGTGGACGCGTGCCGATAATCACCTCGCCGCAGGAATTCAACGTCGACGACCTTTACGTCGATCTGCGGGCCGTTATCAAGCGGCCGCTCTACCTTAAATGCGAGGGCTTCAATTTCGCCGGCTCGGTCAAGCTGAAGGCGGCCGCCGCGATGGTCGAGGCGGCCGAGCGCGACGGCGCGCTCACCGCGGGCTCGGTGATCGTCGAGTCGTCGTCCGGCAACCTCGGGATCGCGCTCAGCCTCATCGCCGCGAGCCGCGGCCTGCGGTTCGTCTGCGTGACCGACCCGCGCTGCAACGCCGCGTCGATGCGGGTCATGCGGGCGCTCGGCGCCGAGGTCCGGGTCGTCTCCGACCGGGACGCCAACGGCGGCTACCTCGGCGGCCGGATCGCCTACGTCCGGAACCTGTGCGAATCCGACGAGCGGTACGTGTGGCTGAACCAGTACGCCAACCGCAACAACTGGCTGGCGCACTACCGCGGGACCGCGCCGGCGATCGACCGGGAGTTCCCGGACCTGGAGGTTCTCTTCGTCGGCGCCGGCACCACGGGCACCCTGATGGGCTGCGCCCGCTACTTCCGCGAGCACCGGCGCCCCGTCACGATCGTGGCGGTCGACGCGGTCGGCTCCGTCACCTTCGGCGGCATCCCGGAGCGGCGCATGGTGCCGGGCCTCGGCACCAGCAGCAGGCCCGCGCTCGTGGACGAGTCGTTCATCGACGACGTCGTGCACGTCGCCGAGCCCGACACCATCCGGACCGTGCACGCGCTCGCCGCCCGCGGGTTCCTGTTCGGCGGCTCCACCGGCACCGTCGTGTCCGGCGCGTCCCGCTGGCTGGACGCCAAGTACCCCGGCGAGGACCCGGTCGCCGTGGCGATCGCCCCCGACCTCGGCGAACGCTACCTGGACTCCATCTACGCGGAGGGCTGGGTGCGCGAGCACTTCGGCGACCTGCCCGCCGAACCCGCCGGTATCCTCGGCGACTGATCATCGAGAAAAGACGGAGTTTCCCACCATGACGCAGGTTCCGGCATTCGCCGTGGTCTCCGGTGCCCAGGTCCACGAGGCCGTCGCCGGGCGCGAGGAGCAGGTCACCCGGATGGTCGAGGCGGCCTACCGGCTGCACGGCGAGGGGCTGACCGTCAACCCCGACTCCTACTTCCTGCGGTTCCCGGACCGCCCGTCCGACCGGATCATCGCCCTGCCCGCCTCGGTCAAGGGCGACGTCGGCGTGCACGGCATCAAGTGGATCTCCAGCTTCCCCGGCAACGTCGCGGACGGCATCCCGCGGGCCTCGGCCGTGCTGGTCCTCAACGACGCCGACACCGGCTACCCGTTCGCGTGCCTGGAGAGCTCGATCATCTCCGCGGCCCGCACCGCCGCCTCCGCCGCGCTCGCCGCCGCCACCCTCGCCGACGCCCGCGGCGACCGGCCCCGCCGCGTCGGCTTCATCGGGGTCGGCCTCATCGCCCGCTACCTCCACACCTACCTGGCGGGCAACGGCTTCGCCTTCGACGAGCTGGGCGTCCACGACCTCTCCCGCGAGCACGCCGAGGGGTTCCAGGAGTACCTGGAGCGCTCGGAGAAGGGCGAGATCACGATCCACGACTCGGCGGAGTCGCTGATCCGCGCGTCCGACCTGATCGTCTTCGCGACGGTCGCCGGCGAGCCGCACGTCCACGACCCGGCCTGGTTCGCGCACAACCCGCTCGTGCTGCACGTGTCGCTGCGCGACCTCTCCCCCGAGATCATCCTGTCGTCCTACAACGTCGTGGACGACGTCGAGCACTGCATGAAGGCCAACACGTCCCCGCACCTGGCCGAGCAGAAGGTCGGCAACCGCGACTTCGTCGCCGGCACCCTCTACGACGTCCTCACCGGCACGACGGCCCCGCCCGCCGACAAGCCCGTGGTCTTCTCCCCCTTCGGCCTGGGCGTCTTGGACCTGGCGGTGGCGAAGTACGTCTACGACCAGGTCGAGTCCGCGGGCACCCTGCACACGGTCCCCGACTTCTTCCACGAGCTGAAGCGCTACGGCTGACCCAGGCCCGCGGCCTCCACCGGCGGGGCCAAGACCATCACGCGGTCACAGGCCATGTTGGCCTTGGCGCCCATGTAGGAGCCCGCGCCGGGCCACCCGGCGCGGGCCAGTTCCACGAACCGCTCGGTGAACCCCAGCGCCACCAGGCCGCCGAGCGGCACGAACCTCACCGCGCGGATCTCCCTGGTGTCGCCGCCGGCGATGTCCCCGGCCGTCCCGCCGAGCCGGCGGGCCTCGAAGGTGATGTGCAGGACGTGGGCGCCCGCGTCCGGCAGGTGGTCGCAGACGTAGAGCAGCCGTCCGGCCTCGACGTCCAGGCCGGTCTCCTCGCGCATCTCCCGGACCAGGGCGTCCGCCAGCGGCTCGCCCTCCTCGACCTTCCCGCCGGGCAGCGACCACGACCGCCCGGTACCGGTGTCCTGGTCGAGCAGCAGCACCCGCCCGTCCTCGACGAGGATCCCGGTGACCCGAACCAGCATCCCCGCAACCTACCGAAGCACGACTCCCGGCGGCGCGTCAGACCTCGATGACGACCTTGCCGGGGACGCCCCGCCGCTTGGCCTCGAACGCCTCCCGGGTCTCGGCCAGCGGGTACACGGCGCCGACATGGGCGCGGAGCCGGCCGGCCCCGGCCCGCTCGGCGATCTCGGCGAGCTGGCCGCGGTCGGGTTCGACGATGAAGTAGACGGCGCGGCCGTCCGGCGGCTCGACCGGCGGCGGGGCCGTGATCGAGACCAATGTGCCGCCGGGCTTGATCCGGCTCGCGGAGCGGGCGAGCAGGTCGCCGCCGATGGTGTCGAAGATGACGTCGACGGGCTCGACGGCGTCCTCGAAGCGCTCGCTCTCCAGGTCGACGAAGGCGTGCGCGCCCATCCGCCTCGCGACGTCGGCGGCGCCGGCCCGGCCGGTGGCGATGACGTGCGCGCCCGCGTCGCGGGCCAGCTGGACGGCCAGGCTGCCGGTGCCGCCGCCCCCGCCGTGCACGACGACCGTCCGCCCCGCGCGCAGGCCGCCGTGGACGAACAGCGCCTGCCAGCACGTCAGGCCGGCGAGCGGCAGCGCGGCCGCCTCGGTGAAGGACAGCGACCCGGGAATCGGCGCGAGGTTGCGCGCCTCGACGGCGACGTACTCGGCCGCCGCGCCGTCGCGGTGCCAGTCGGTCAGCCCGAACACGCGGTCGCCCACGGCGAACCCGGCGGTGCCGTAGGCGACCTCGGCGACCACGCCGGCGACGTCGTGGGCGGGGACCGACGGCGTCCGGTCGCGCCCAGCCCGGTCGACCCACGTGCCGGGCCAGTCGAGTTCGTCGGGGACGAACCCCGCGGCGCGCACCTGCACGACGACGTCGCCCGTGGCCGCGTAGGGCCGCGGCGCGTCCTCCACGACCAGGCCCTCGCCCTCACCGTCGGCGCTCTTGTGTATGCGTACAGCTCTCATGAATGACCTCCCTGGAGACGGCTTCCCCAGGAAGACGACATTGCACGGGGGCGTGTGACAGGCGGGCCGGCGCGGGCCCGGCGGGACGTCCGCCGGCGGCTCGGGCGAAGCCGGAGGTGTTCAGCTCCACCCCGATCGGCTCCGGCAGGGGAAGGGACTCGCCGATGCGGCCTGTGAGCAGAGCGCCACATTTCGCATACAGATCGTGGTTCCCGAGCGGTGCATGTCCAGCCTGCGGCTCCTGCCCCTCGCAGGGCAGATAGAACGGGGCCGAATGGGCACGGTCTGGTTATGGATGAGCGAGATGTCGGGCGTGGGGACGTCCAGGAGCTGTCGGACTTCGAGCTGGTCGTGTACGAGACCGTGGCGGAGATCGACAAGGAGCGCGGCGCGGCCGACTTCGACACGATCGGGGCGCTGGTCGAGGCGCCCGAGGAGGATCTGTGGGCCGCGCTCGGCCACCTGGTGTCGATCAACCACCTGCACTCGACCAGCGAGGGCTACGTGCTCGGGCCGCACGACTGGGCGCCCTGACCGTCCCGCTGGATGGGAACGGCGGTGAGCCGGACCGGCGGCGCGCGGCACCATGGGCCGGTACGACTGGGACGCGCGTGGGAGGCCGCCGGAATGAAGCTCGTCGTCACCGAGGAACAGCGGGAGCTGCGGGACGCGCTGCGGCGCTTCTTCGCCGACCGGTCCCCCGCCGCCGAGGTGCGGCGCCTCATGGAGACGGCCGCGGGCTACGACCCCAAGGTGTGGGCGCAGATGGCCGAGCAGCTCGGGCTGCAGGGCCTCGCGATCGCCGAGGAGCACGGCGGCGCCGGGTTCGGGGTGCGGGAGCTCGCCGTCGTGTTCGAGGAGATGGGGCGGGCGGTCGTGTGCGCCCCGTTCCTCGCGACGATCACCGCGGCGGCGGCGCTGGAGGCCGGCGAGGGCGGGCACGACCTGCTGGCCGGCATCGCGGACGGCTCCGCCATCGCGACGCTGGCGGTGGCCGAGGACGGCGGGTCCTGGGACCCCGGCGACGTGGCGGCCGTGTTCGAGGACGGCCTGCTCAGCGGCACCAAGAGCTTCGTCCTGGACGGGCACATCGCCGATGTGGTCCTGGTCGCGGCGCGGGACGCCGACGGCGTCGGGGTCTACGCCGTGGAGGACGTCTCGCGGCTCGTCCGGACGCCGGTCGTGACGCTCGACCAGACGCGCAAGCTGGCCCGGATCGCGTTCGACGGCGTCCCGGCGCGGAAGGTCGGCGGGCGGGAGGCGCTGCTCAGGGCGCTGGACATCGCGGCCGTCGCGCTGGCCGCCGAGCAGCTCGGCGGCGCGCAGCGGACCCTGGACATGACGGTCGAGTACGCGAAGGTCCGGCACCAGTTCGGCCGCCCGATCGGGTCGTTCCAGGCGATCAAGCACCGGTGCGCGGACATGTTCGTGCTGGTGGAGTCGGCGCGGTCGGCGGTGCTGAACGCGGCGGCCGCCGCCGACGAGGCCCCGGAGGAGCTGCCGGCCGCGGCCGCGCTGGCGAAGGCGTACTGCTCGGACGCCTACTTCCACACGGCGGGCGAGGCGATCCAGCTGCACGGCGGCATCGGCTTCACCTGGGAGCACGACGCGCACCTGTACTTCAAGCGCGCCCAGGGGTCGCGGCAGCTGTTCGGCGCGCCGGACCGGCACCGCGAGCGGCTCGCCGCCCTCGCCGGGCTCACGGGTGCAGCCGCAACCCCTTGAGCACCTTGTCCACGCCGTTCCTCGGGCCGTGGACGGCGAACCCGACCAGGGGCATCTCCTCGGCGGTGACGGCGCGGACGGTCGCGCGGTTGGCCTCGTCGTGGCCGGTCTTGAACATGTCCTCGATGTAGACGGCGATGTCCATCCCGCGGGCGAGGGCGCGCGCGTGGGACTGCGCGATCGCGGCCGTGTCCGCCTCGTAGACCAGCACGGGCTGCCGGAACATCGCCAGGTACGGGTTGCCGGACGCGTCCTCGTACGGCTCGCCGATCACGCCGGGCACGCCGCCCGCCACGGCGCTGGCGAGGAACGCGGTCACGTTGAGCCGCTGCCACGCGGCCAGGTCGTCCCGGACCACGATCCCGATCTTGGTGTCGAAACGCATGCCGGACAGGGTGCCGCGCCGGGCGGCGGCCCGTCTTGAACGCTCGTGCGCGACACTGGACGTGTGGACTGGAGCAGGTACTGGCGGTCGCCCGACCGCCCCCTGGAGGCGATGCACGCCCACTTCGAGCGGCACGTCTACCACCGGCACAGCCACGAGACGTACTCGTTCGGCGTGACCGAGGACGGCTACCAGGCGTTCCGCTGCCGGGGCGGCGCGCACACCAGCGCGGCAGGGATGGTCATCGCGTTCAACCCCGACGACCCGCACGACGGCCACGCCGCCGACGAGCTGGGCTTCACCTACCGGATCGTGCACATCGGCCCAGAACTGGTCGCGGACGTCCTGGCCGACATGGCGGGACGTCCGGCCGGGCTCCCGCTGTTCGGCTCCCCCGTCGTCGACGACCCCGTCCTGGCGCGGAACCTGCGCGGCCTGCACGCGGCCCTCCTCGGCGGGGCGACGGCGCTGCGCCGGGACGAGCTGCTGACCGCGACGGTCGGCGCGATGGTCGCGCGGGCCGCCACCCGGCGGTCGCGCGTGTCGGCGGCCGGCGGCTTCGCGGAGCGGGCCAGGCGGCGCCTGGAGGAGGCGTACCTGGACGACGTCGGCGCCGACGCGCTGGCCGAGGCGGCGGGATGCAGCCGGTTCGCGCTGTACCGGGCGTTCCGGCGGGAGTACGGGATGGCGCCGAGCGACTACCAGCGCCAGCTCCGGCTGCGCGCCGCGCGCCGCCACCTCGCCCGGGGCGAGGCCGCCGGGGACGTCGCGGCCCGCACCGGCTTCGCCGACCAGAGCCATCTGACACGCTGGTTCGTGCGCTGCTACGGCATGACGCCGGGCCGCTTCCAGCGTGGCGGTTGAGGCCGGTTGAGCCTGGTTGGGGAAGAATGCCCGCCATGAAACGGGCGAGCGGGGCGATGTTCGGGCTGGCGTACGGCGACTCCCTGGGGGCGCCGACCGAGTTCCTCACCATGAAGCAGATCCACCGGCGCTTCGGCGACCACGCGCCCACTCAGCTCAACGGCGACCCGGCGCTCGTCACCGACGACACGCAGATGGCGATCGCGGTCGGCCTGGCCCTGCTGGACGCCCTGGCGAATCCGCCGTTCACGCCCGACCTGATCATCCCGATGTGGCGGCGCCGCTTCGTCGACTGGCTCAACAGCCCCGACAACAACCGCGCGCCCGGCAACACGTGCCTGCGCGCGTGCCGGAACCTGGAGGCCGGGCGGCCCTGGGTGAAGGCCACGGTGGCGGGTTCCAAGGGCTGCGGCGCCAACATGCGCGTCGCGCCGGTGGGCCTGGCGCCCGGCCTGACCGACGAGACCCGCGCCGGGGCGTCCCAGCTCCAGGCCGCCCTCACCCACGGCCACCCGACGGGGCTGGCGGCGAGTGAGCTGACCGCGTTCGCCGTGCGGTGGCTGGCCGACGGCATGGCCCCCGCCGACCTGCCGGCGGCGCTGCGCGCCCGCTGCCACGAGCAGCGCACGACCTACCACGGGCGCTGGCTCAGCAACCTGTGGCAGCAGCCGGGGATGGACGCCCCGGAGACGTTCATCGCGCGCGGCTGGGACGAGTGCCTGGCCGTCCTCGACCGGCTGGACGAGGCCGTCGCGCGCGGCGACCGGGCGTCCGACCCCTGCGGGATCACCGGCGCGGGCTGGATCGCGGAGGAGGCGCTCGCGACCGGTCTGCTGTGCTTCCTGCTGTTCCCGGACGAGCCGGTCGAGGCGATCTGGCGCGGCGCCGCCAGCTCCGGCGACTCCGACTCGATCGCCTGCCTGGCCGGCGCCTTCGCGGGCGCGCACCTCGGGCTGGACGCCTGGCCGGACGAGTGGCGCTCCCGCATCGAGTACGCCGACGCCCTGGCGAAGATCGGCGAGGCCTGGGACTGACCCCGCCGGGGCGGTTCAGGAGGCGGACCAGCCCGTCCAGGCGTCGATCGTCACGGCGATGACCGGGCCCTCGGGCGGGCGGTCGCGGTACTGGGCGTAGCGGTCCGCGAGCAGCGCGACGGGCTCGGCCATGCGCGCCGGGTCGTCGACGACGGCGGCGCGGCCGTCCACCCGGACCCACCACAGGCGGTCCCAGTCGTCCTCGTAGTGGTCGGCCAGCAGCGCGACGCGCGGGTTGGCGCGGATGTTGGCGAGCCGCCGCAGGTCGCGGCTGCTCTTGGGCTTGTGGTCGACGGCCGTGTAGACGGCGCCCCGGTGCACGGCGAAGGTCACCGGGACCAGGTGGGGTCGCGCGTCCTCCCCCACGGTCGCCAGGCGCGCGACGGGGGCGGTCGCCAGCAGCCGGCGCGCCTCGTCCGGTGGAAGCTTCGGCACCCCCTCAGCCTGCCACGTTCAGTCCGCGAAGTCCGGCGGGCGGTGCTCCTTGCGGGCCTTGATCGCCTCTTCGAAGTTGCGGGTGGTGAGGCGGACGTACAGCTGGGCGAGGCCCTCCTGGCCCATGTGCGCGTCCAGGCTCGCGGCGTCCAGGCTCGACCACAGCATCCGCTTCGTCAGCTCCACGCCGGGGCGGCTGAACGCGGCGATCCGCTCGGCGAGGTCGTAGCAGGAGTCGAGGAGCTTGTCGCCGGGGACGACGCGCGACAGCAGCCCGATGCGCTCGGCCTCGGCGGCGTCGACGTCCCGGCCGGACAGCATCAGCTCGAAGGCGCGGGACGCGCCGATCGCGCGCGGCAGCAGGTAGCTGAGGCCGAGCTCGCTCGCGGTGAGGCCGTTGTTGATCCCGGCGGCGCGAAAGAGCGCGGTGTCGGAGCCGAGCCGGATGTCGGCGGCCAGCGACAGGCAGAGCCCGCCGCCGATCGCCGGGCCGTTGACCGCCGCGATCACCGGCTGGTGGACGCGGCGCATCGCCCGGACCACGTCGTCCAGCAGCTCCATGGAGCGCAGCGCGATCGTCGGCAGCGTCAGCCCGTCGATGCCGGGGATGTTCCCGGGGTTCTCCAGGTCGGCGCCCGAGCAGAAGCCGCGCCCGGCGCCGGTGACGACGACGGCGCGGGTGTCGTTGTCGCGGCCCACCTCTTCGAGGGCCTCGCGGAACGGGACCATCACGTCGAAGGCCATCGCGTTCATGCGCTCGGGCCGGTTGAGCGTGATGAGGGTGATGTGCGGGCGCGGCTTGTCGATCAGGACGAAGGGCAAAGCGGGCCTCCCGGAGACAACCTAACAAGCGTTAGGTTACACGCGGGAACTCCGGCGGCGTGAGGCCGCGCTCGACCACCGCCGCCAGCTCCTCGTCGCTCAGGATCCGCGGCTCCCCGATCGTCCTGGCCCGCACGTAGACGCCGCACAGCCATTCGAGGAGGCGCGCGTTCTCGAACGCCTCGTCCAGGTCGCGGCCGATGGTGACGCCGCCGTGGTTGGCCATCAGCGCGGCGCGCTTGCCGCCCGCCATGGCCTTCCGGACGTTCTCCGCCAGTTCGGGCGTCCCGTAGGTGGCGTACTCGGCGACCTTCACCACACCGCCCAGCAGCAGGGTGTTGTAGTGGATCGGCGGCAGCTCGGTCATGGTCGTCGCGACCACGGCGCCGTAGGTCGAGTGGGTGTGCACGATCGCCGCCGCGGGGGTCGCCTCGTAGAGCGCGAGGTGCATGGGCGTCTCCGACGACGGCGCCGCCTCCCCCTCCACGAGCTGCGCGGACAGGTTCACCACCGGGCAGTCGGCGGGCTCCATCCGGTCGAGCATCATCCCGCCGGGCGTGACCGCGACGAGGTCGCCCGAGCGGACGCTGACGTTGCCCGACGCGCCCGTCACGAGGCCGGTCTCGGCCAGCCGCCGGCCGATCGCGCAGATCCGGTGCCGTTCGTCCCTCAACAACATGCGAATACCTCTCACGTTCCTGGGCCGCATTGCGTACGCTACGGCCCTGACGATCATTAAGGGGCCCGTCATGACCGTTGTCACCGTGGGCGCGCACATTGTGGACGTGCTCGCCCGGCCCGTCGAGGGCATCCCGGACGGGCAGGACACCGTCGTCGTCGAGCAGATCCGCGCCACCGCCGCGGGCGCCGCCGCCGGGACCGCCGTGGCGCTCGCCCGGCTCGGCAACGACGTCATCTCGGTCGGCGCCATCGGCGACGACGACCTCGGCGACCTGCTCGTGGCGATCATGACACGGAACGGGGTGGACGCGACCGGGCTCGTCCGGCGGACCGCCGACCAGACCAGCGCGTCGGTCCTGCCGATCCGGCCGGACGGCGGGCGGCCGAGCTTCCACGTCCCCGGCGCGAACCTGACCCTCACCACCGGCGCGGTCGGGCCCGGCCTGCTCGGCGCGGCGGGCTTCGTGCACCTCGGCGGGCCGGACGTCACGTTCGGGCTGAACGACCCGGCCTTCTTCGAGATGCTCGCCGCCGCCCGCCGCACCGGCACCGTCGTCACGATGGACCTGCTGTCCAACCTGCCCGACCTGCTGGCGGGCGCCGCCGCGTTCCTCCCGTACGTCGACCACTTCCTGCCGAACGAGGAGCAGGCCGCCGCGATGACCGGGGAGCAGGACCCGGAGAAGGCCGCCGCCGCGCTGCTCGGCCAGGGCCCGCGCACGGTGGTCGTCACGCTCGGCGCGGAGGGCAGCCTCGTCGCGACCGCCGGCGGCGTGCACCGGCTGCCCGCGCTGCCGGTCGAGGTCGTCGACACGACCGGCTGCGGTGACGCGTACTGCGCCGGGTTCATCACCGGGCTCGCGCACGGCGAGGACGTCCCGGAGGCGGCGCGCTGGGGCACGGCCGCGGCGGCGACCGTCGCCCAGGGGCTCGGCTCCGACGCGTGCCTCACCGGCCTGGACGCGGTCCTCGCCCTGCTGGACTGACGCGGACTGACGCGGACTGACGCGGACTGACGCGGACTGACGCGGACTGACGCGGACTGACGCGGACTGACGCGGACCGGCTCAGATCTTCTGCTCCCGGCCCGCCCAGTACGGGTCGCGGAGCAGCCGCTTGTAGAGCTTGCCGGTCGGCGTCCTCGGCATCTCCTCGACGAAGTCGACCGACCGGGGCGCCTTGTACCCGGCGAGCGACGCGCGCACGTGCTCGACCAGCTCCGCGGCGAGCGCCTCGGACGGCGCGGCGCCGTCGGCGAGCTCGACGGCGGCCTTCACCTGCTCGCCGAACTCCTCGTCCGGGACGCCGAACACCGCCACGTCCCGGACGGCCGGATGGGTGATCAGCACCCCCTCGATCTCGGCCGGGTAGATGTTCACCCCGCCGCTGATGATCATGTCGATGGCGCGGTCGGCGAGGAACAGGTAGCCGTCCTCGTCGAGGTAGCCGACGTCGCCGGTGGTGAACAGGCCGTCGCCGCGGTGCACCGAGCGGGTCTTCTCCTCGTCGCCCCAGTACTCGACGTCGTCGCCGCTGGTGTAGCGGAAGTAGATCCGGCCGCGCTCGCCCGGCGCGGCGGGCTCGCCGTCCTCGCGCAGGACGCGGACCTCGGTCGTCGGCAGCGGCAGGCCGACGCTGCCGGGCTTCTTCAGCCACTCCTCGGCGGTGATGACGCTGTTCACCGACGCCTCGGTGGAGCCGTAGTACTCGTGCACGACCGGCCCCAGCCAGTCGATCATCTGCCGCTTGACCTCGGGCGAGCAGGGCGCGGCGCCGTGCCAGACCGCCGCGAGGCTCGACCCGTCGAAGGCCGCGCGGGCCTGCTCGTCCAGCCGCAGCAGCCGGACGAACTGGGTCGGGACGAGGTGCACGTTCGTGACGGCGTG
Organism: Actinomadura sp. NAK00032; assembly: GCF_013364275.1. NCBI lineage: Bacteria > Bacillati > Actinomycetota > Actinomycetes > Streptosporangiales > Thermomonosporaceae > Actinomadura > Actinomadura sp. NAK00032. The sequence goes on from NZ_CP054932.1 coordinate 6,046,619, forward strand.
CTCGTCGATGAGCCGCAGCGCCGCGGCCGGGTCGAAGTCGCGCCGCATCACCACCGACCGGCCCCTGAGCAGGAACACCAGCGACCACAGCCACTGCGCCGAGTGGTACACCGGGCCGACGAGCAGCGACCGGCCGTCCGGCGGGATGCGCAGGACCTCGGCGAACACGTCGCCGATCAGGCTCGCCGTCTCGATCGGGGCGCCGGCGCCGAGCTGCTTGCGGCTCACGCCCTTCGGGCGCCCGGTGGTGCCCGAGGTGTAGAACATCGGGAAGCCCATCAGCGGGTCGGCGATCTCCTCCCGCTCCCCGGTCGCGAGGAACTCCCCGTACGGGGTGAAGCCCTCGACGGGGCCGCCGAACGCGACGCGCGCGGCCAGGTCGAGGCCCGCGGACGCCTCGCGGGCGGTGCCGCCGAACGCGTCCTCGGAGAACAGGGCGCGGGCGCCCGAGTCGGTCAGGACGTAGCGCAGCTCGTCGGCCGTCCAGTGCCAGTTCACCATGACGTACCGGAGGCCGATGTGGCCGGCGGCGCACATCAGCTCGAAGTACTCGCGCCGGTTCCCGGAGTGGATCGCGATCGCGTCGCCGGCGCCCAGGCCCAGCCCGCGCAGCGCGTCCGCCAGCCGGCCGGTCCTGGCGTCCAGCTCCCGCCACGTGGTGCTTCCGTGCTCGTCGGTGATGGCGGGTTCGTCCGGCTTGGCGTCGGCGTACGGGCGGAGCAGTGCGGCCATCGGCCACCTCCTGGAGCGCGACAGGGCCCTGTTCTGCGACTCTAGGACCGCTTCGCCCGAAAGGCCAGGTCAGGACGCGGACTGCCCGGCGGGCGCCCCGTACAGCACGGCGTCCGCGGCGCCCGCGAGCTGCTCCAGCCGGTACACCTCGGTGCGGTGGAACGGCGGCGCGCCCGTGCGGGCGGCGACCAGCGCGACCGCGCCTAGGGCGAGCGGGCACACCGCGTACTGGGTGCCGTCCGGCGCGGTGAACGCGCGCGGCCGCAGCGGCTCCAGGTCGGGCAGGGCGGCCCCCGGCACGCCGCCGACGCTGGCGTGCACGAGCAGCATCGCGCCCTCCCCGGCCGGCTCGGCGAGCCCCGCCCAGTCGGCGCTGAGCAGGGCCGGGACGGCGTCGGCGAGGATCTCCATGCCGCGCTCGGGGACCGCCGCGACCTGCCCGATCACGGCCGCGTCCGGGAAGGCGCCCTGCGGCTCCAGCGTCGGCCAGATCCCGACGACGTCCACCCCGGCGACCGAGCCGAGGCCCTCCACCAGCCGCTCGATGCCCGCGCCCGCGGGCCAGGCGACGGTGAAGTCGTCCATCGCCCGGCCGGCGCCGCGCTCCAGCACCGCCATCTGCACGACGTCGGCGCCCGCCGCGCCGAGGATGCGGGCCACCTGCCCGAGCGCCCCCGGCCGGTCCGGGAGCCGCACGCGTATCCGCAGCAACATCGCCACCTCCAGTGTCCATGCGAGACCTCAGTCTCGGTGACGGCCGTTTCCCCGGTGTTACCCCCACGTGTCGGCCGGAGAAAGAGAAGCGGCAAGAGTCGGTGCTGGAATGACGGGCACGCGTCAAACTAGAGTCCAGACAAGGTCATCGTCAGGCCTGTCGTACGCACGCCGTCCAGCATTAAGGTAACTGCACGTGTCGAGGGACGGGGAACCCCCAGTCAACGATGGCTCCGGGGCCGGGCCGGAGCAGGCCTCCGGCGGGGACGGGGACGAGGGCGCGGCCTTCCGCGCCGGCGTCCGGGACGCCCTGGCCGGGCTCGCCGCGCGGCTCGACCGCGAGCACGAGCGGGCGGCGCACCGCGAGGCGGTGATCGACCGGCTGCACGAGGAGAACCAGCGGCTGCGGCGCGGGGAGCTGCAGCACCTGCTGGAGCCCGTCCGCACCGCGCTGTACCGGGTGCACGACCAGGCGCGCCGCGAGTCCGGCCGGCTCGCCGCGCCGGGCCCCGCCGAAGCCCCCGACCCCGGCCAGACCGCGCTGCTGCTGGCGGCGCTCGCCGACGACGTCGCGGACGCGCTGGCGCGGCTCGGCGTCGAGCGGTTCACGGTCGAGCCCGGCGCCCCCTACGACGCCTCCCGGCACCGCCCGGTCGCGGTCACGCCCGTCGCCGACCCGCTGGCCGACGGCACCGTCACCGCCGTCCAGTCCGACGGCTTCGAGCAGGGCGGCAAGGTGCTGCGCAAGGCGGCGGTCAGCGTCGGCAAGCTCGACCAGGGCGCCGGCGGCGCCGGCGAGAAGGACCTGGAGCCCGCCGGCAGGGCCGCCCAGGCGGGCCGCGACGGGGCGGAGCGCGGCGAGACGATGAACTCAGGACTCGGGACCGACAGGTGAGAGGGACATGGCTGTCTACGGGATCGACCTCGGAACCACGTACTCCTGCATTGCCTCCATCGACGACGTGGGGCGGCCCTCGGTCCTGCGGAACCTGGAGGGCACCGACACCACGCCGTCCGTCGTCTTCTTCGAGAGCGGCGAGAACGTCGTCGTCGGCGCCACCGCGAAGGACACCGCGGTCCTGGAGCCCGACAACGTCGTCAGCCTGATCAAGCGGGACATGGGCCGCGACGTGACGCGGCCCGTCCACGGGATCGACTTCACCCCGGAGGAGGTGTCGGCGTTCATCCTGCTGAAGCTCGCGACGGACGCGCGCACCACCACCGGTGAGGACGCCCGCGACGTCGTCATCACCGTGCCCGCCTACTTCGGCGCGGCCGAGCGCGACGCGACCCGCAAGGCGGGCCGGATCGCCGGGCTGAACGTCATCGACATCGTGTCCGAGCCGATCGCCGCCGCGATCACCTACGGCGTGCTGAACCCCGAGCAGGACCGCACGATCCTGGTCTACGACCTCGGCGGCGGCACGTTCGACACCACCGTCATCACGCTGCGCGACGGCCACATCGAGGTGGTGTGCACCGACGGCGACCACGAGCTCGGCGGCGCCGACTGGGACGCGCGGCTGGTGGAGCACCTCGCCGAGCGGTTCCGCGAGGAGCACCCCGACGCGGGCGACCCGCTCGACGACAAGCAGACCGAGCAGCAGCTCCGCCGCGACGCCGAGGACGCCAAGAAGGCCCTCACCACCCGCACGTCCCAGACGGTGCGGGTGATGCACGCCGGGCGGGTCGCGGCGGTCGAGGTGACGCGGGAGAAGCTGGAGGAGCTGACCAAGGACCTCCTCGACCGCACCGTGGAGATCACCGGCCGGACGCTGTCGACGGCCGCCGACAAGGGCGTGGACGACTACGACGACCTCGTGCTCGTCGGCGGGTCCACGAAGATGCCGGTGGTCGCGGCGCGGCTGCAGACCGAGCTCGGCCTGTCCCCCCGCCTCCAGGACCCCGACCTCGCGGTCGCCAAGGGCGCCGCCCTGTACGCGTTCGAGGAGACCTACCGGCGGCTCGTCCGGGAGGGCGCCGCCGACCGCGCCGAGGAGATGGCGAGCCGGGCGGGCCTGTCCGCCGAGCAGCAGAAGCAGATCGCCGGGCGGCAGATCAAGACGGTCGCCTCGCACGCGTTCGGCATCGTCGTGGTCGACCGGGAGAGCGGCGCCGAGACCGTCGCGCACCTCGTGCACGCCAACGACGCGCTGCCCGCCGCGAAGACCGAGGACTTCTTCACCGTCTACGACGACCAGGCGTCCGCCGACATCCGGGTGATGGAGCAGGCCGGCGTCGTCGAGTCCGCCGACCTGATCGACAACACCGAGATCGCGACCGGGGAGATCCGCGTCCCGCCGGGCAAGAAGGCGGGCTGGCCGATCGGCGTCACGTTCGCGCTCGACTCCTCCGGGCTGCTGAACGTCACGGCCGTGGAGAAGGAGACCGGCGAGCGGCTGGAGCTGAAGGTGGACGTCGGCGGCATGTCGGAGGAGGAGGTCGAGCGGTCCCGCAAGGCCCTCTCCCGGGTCCAGGTGAGCTGAGCGGCCGGCCGGCCGCCCGGAGGCGCCCGTGACGTTCGACGACGACTACCGGCGGGACGTGCTGGAGCCCGCCCGGGCGGCGGGCGACCAGCCGCCCGAGGACCTGCGCGTCCGCTACGCGCTGGACGAGCCGCTCACGGCCGCGGGCGTGCCGGCGCGGGTGAAGCAGGTGCGGCAGTGCTGGCGGCGGGCCCGCGGGCAGCTGAAGTACCGCAAGCTGATCGACCGGCTGGAGGCCGAGCACCGCGAGCTGGCGCCGCTGTTCGCCGCCGCCGAGCGCGGCGACCCGCACCCGCTGGAGCAGCGGCTGCGCGGCGGCGCCGAGCGCACCGAGCGGCGCCGCGGCGACGCCCGCGCCCGCCTCGCCGACGCCGCCGGGGCACTGCGGATGGCGGCGCCCGCCGAGCTGGAGGGCATCGCCCGCACCGGCGGCGTGCCCCGCGCGCAGCTCGCCGAGCTGGCCGCCGCCGACGGCATCGAGATCCGCGAACCCGACCCGCTGCCGTCCGCCGCGCCCTACCCGGCGTACCGGAAGGTGCGCGAGTCGCTGGACGTGCTCGGCAACCGGCACCTGGCCGACTTCCTGTTCGGCGCGCGGCTGACCGGCCCGATCCGCGTCCTGGACGGGTTCGCCGCGCCGGGCGGCGCCCTGCGCCTGGACCGGGACGCCGTCGCGGCGGCCGGCGCCGAGTGGGCGCGCCGCGGCCGCGACACGAGCACCACCCACGCCGACACCGTCCTCGCCGCGCTCCGCTCGGACGCCGACCCGCACGCCCTGCTGCTGTTCGACGTGGCCGACCGGCTGCGCGAGCGGCTCCGGCAGCGGGCCTCGGAGCGGGCGCTGCTCCGGCACGCGGTCGAGGACCTCGGCATCGACCGGGGCGACGCGCGCCGGCTGGTGTTCGCGCTCGTGCGGGAGAGCGGCCCGGCCGCCGCCGGCGGGCCCGCGGGCCGGCTGCGCGCCCTGCTCGACGCGGGCGACGTCCACGCCGCCGCCGAACTCGCCGACGCGGCGAAGATCCCGCTGCCCGGCCCCGGCGGGGAGCCGCCGGAGGAGGAGGCGCTCGCCGCCGAGGCCCGGCACCGGCTCGACACCGCCCTGCGCCTCCGCGAGACCGCCGCCGCCGAACCCGACCCCGACCGCGCCTTCCGGCTGCTCGCCGACGCGCTGCGCCTCGTCCGGGACCTGCCCGGCGCCGAGCACCACCAGCGCCGCCTCCCGCCCCGTCCGGTCCCCGCCCTCCACGCTGACGCCGACGCCGGTTCGGCGGGCGCCGCGGTGAAGCTGTCGTGGGAGGCGTCGCCCTCCACCGCCGGTGAGATCTCGTACCACGTGGTGCGGCGGGTCGGGCGGGCGCCGCGCGACGTGCGCGACGGGGAGGCCGTCGGGGGAGCGCTGGACGAGCGCCCGCCGGTGAACGTCCCCGTGTACTACGGGGTGTTCGCGGTGCGGGGCGAGGGCGTCGCGGCGCCCGCGGCGGCGGGGCCCGTCGTGGTGCGGCCGGAGGCCGGGGACGTCGCGCTGACCGGCGGGGACGGGCAGGTCACCGGGCGGTGGCGGTGCCCGGCGGAGGCGGCGCGGGTCGTCGTCCTGCGGGACGGGCGGGCCGTGCCGGCGGGCCGGGACGGGTTCCGCGAGCGGGTGCCCAACGGGCGGACCCTCCACTACCTGGTGTGCGCCGTCTACCTGGACGCGGCGGGCCGCGAGGTCATGACGGACGGGGTGCGCGCCTCGGTCACGCCGACCGCGCCGCCCGAGCCCGTGTACGAGCTGAGCGCGGCGGCCGACGACGCCGATCCGGGGCTGGTGCGGGTCCGGTTCGCGCCGCCCGCGCACGGGGCGGTGGAGCTGGTGCTGTCGGACGGTCCGCCGCCGTGGCCGCGCAGCGCGGTCGTCCCGCTGGAGGAGGTGCGGCGGGAGACGCGGCGGCTGGCGTGCACCCCGGTCCCCGGCGGGCTGGACGTGCGGCCCGGCGCGGGCGGGTGGCTGCTCGCGGTGACGGTCGCGGAGGGCACCGCCGCCGTCGGCGCCTACCACCGGCACGTGAACCTGCCGCCGCCGCGCCGGCTGGTCGCCGAACGGCGCGGCGCGTACGTGCACGTCGGGTTCGACTGGCCGGCCGACGTCACCGAGGTCGACCTCGGGTACTCGGTCGCCGGCGACGAGCGCTCGGAGGTGGTGACCCGCGCCGCCTACGACACGCAGGGCGGCATCCGCGTCCCCGCCCCCGAGGACGCGGCCGTCGCGCTGTCGGTCGCCGCGGCCGGGATGGTCGGCGGCGCGCGGGTGACCGGGCCTGCGGTGACCGCCGCGCTCGCGGCCCGCGCGGTCGTCCACTACGACGTACGGCGGTCGGGGCCGCCGTGGCGGCGGTCGCTGACGATCCGGCTCACCGCGTCCCGGCCGCTGCGGGTGGCGCGGCTGTCGCTGGTGCTGCGCGCCGGGCGGGTCATGCCGCACCGCCCCGGCGACGGCGACACGCTCGGCGCGTGGGAGCAGGTGCCCGTGCCGGGCGAGCTGTCGCTGGCGGCGCCGGCGGCGTCCGGCCCGTACTGGCTGCGCTGCTTCGCCGACGACGACGGCGTCGAGCTGAGCGACCCGCCCGTCCGCCGGCTGCAGGTCTCGGGATGACGCGGCCGCTGGCCCGGGCCGGGTTCCCCGGGGTGCCGTCCAGGCAGGGCGTCACCTGCCCCTACTGCTTCGCGCAGGTGGCGCCGCAGCGGGTGCTGTTCCGGTGCCGCGGGCAGGTGGGGCGCCGGCAGGGCTGCGCGCCGGTGCTGGACGAGGCCCTCGCCGCGTACACCGGCTCGACGGCGGGCGCGTCGCTGCCGCCGGTGTTCGCCGCGTCCGGGCGCAAGGGCCGCGCGGACTGCCCCGACTGCGGGCTGCCGACCGGCAACCGGGCCTGCCCGGAGTGCCACAACCCGCTGCCGTCGGCGTACTGCGACTCGCCGGGCCGCATCGTCGCGCTGGTCGGGGCGAAGAACGCCGGGAAGAGCACCTACATCGCGGTGCTGCTGCACGAGCTGATGAACCGGGTCGGGACGGAGCTGGACGCCTCGCTCGTGGCGTGCGACGACCGGACGATCGAGCGGTACAAGCGCGACTTCGCCCGGCCGCTGCTGGAGGAGCGGCGGCTGCTGCCGACGACGGCGAGCGCCGCGACCGGGCCGCGCGAGCCGCTGGTGTACCTGCTCACGCGGACGCGGCGGGGCCGCTTCGCGCGGCCGCGCAACGACTCGCTGGCGCTGGTGCTGTTCGACACCGCCGGCGAGGACCTGCGCAGCCGGGAGGCCACCGACCTGCACCTGCGCTACCTGGAGGCCGCCGACGCGGTCATCTTCCTGGTCGACCCGCTGGAGCTGCCGGGCGCGCGGGCCGGCGTGCTGGACGCGGTGCCGGGGCCCCGCGCGGCGGCGGACGACCCCGACAGCGAGCCGCTCAACATCATCGCGCGGGTCACCGAGGCGCTGCGGCAGCGGCACGGCACCCGGCCGGGCGCGCCGCTGCCGGTGCCGGTCGCGGTGGCGCTCACCAAGATCGACGTGCTGCGGCCGGGGCTGCTGCGGCAGTCGGCGCTGCACCGGTCGCGGTCCGGGCAGGGCGTCCTGGACCTCGACGACAGGGACGCGGTGGACGAGCAGGTCCGGGCGCTGCTGCACGACTGGCAGGCGGGGCAGCTCGACACCTACCTCGGGCAGCAGTACGCCGACCACGCGCTGTTCGGCCTGTCGGCGCTCGGCGGCGTCCCCGAGCGGGGCCGGGTCGGCGCGGGCGGCGTCCGCCCCTACCGCGCCGAAGACCCGCTGCTCTGGCTGCTGTACCGGTTCGGGATGCTGGACGGCGTCCGCCCCGGAGGTGGGTAGTGGCCTGGCAGCTGCACTACACCTCGGCGCGGCGCGGGCCGACCGGCCGGGCCGGGTTCCAGTTCGTCGCGGAGACGCCCGGCCTGCCGGACGGGGTCCGGGCGGGCGTGACGCCGTACCTGTCGTACCGGCCGCCGCCGGACGCGCCGCCCTCCCCCGACGACGCCGAGCTGGGCCTGTTCCCGGTGTCGCTGCTGTACGACCGGGTCGACGGCCGCCCGCTGCTGCTGCGCTGCCGCTACCTCGGCCGCGACTACTCGGGCCGGTACGGCAACTTCTTCGCGCACGCGGTGGTGGCCGAGCCCGACGAGCTGGAGGGGATGCGGCCCGCCGAGCTGTGGCGGGCCGCGCACTGGGCGCACGCCCCCGCGCCGGAGGCCGTCCTGGACCCGGTGGACGAGCTGGCCCCGGGCGCCGCGCTCGATCCCGAGGCCCTCGCCGCGTGGCTCCCCGCGTCCGGCCCGGACGACCCGTACGCGCTGCTCGCCGGGCTGGTGGACGCGGTCGCGGGCGTGCTGGCCCGCGGGCACGGGCGCGTCGTGCTCGTCGCCGACGACGTCGAGCTGGTCGCGCGGTGGATCGCGGTGGTGTCGTACTCGCTGCCGGTCGCGGCGGCGGCGCGGCTGTCGTTCGTCACCTACACCGCCGACCCGGACGGCGCGGCGCAGCGCCTGGTCGGCACGACGCCGGCGGTCTGGGCCGGCGTGCGGCACCACGCTCCGCACGCGTCCGCGTTCGACCTGCGGGCGGGCGGCGCGGACGGGACGGCGAGCCGGTTCGCGCGGACCGTCGCGGACTGCTGGCGCGGCGCCGACTTCGGCGGCCTCGACGCGCTCGGCGAGCTGGCGCCCCTGGACGACCCCGCGCGGGAGGGCGCCGCCGCGCTGCTGGCGCTGTGCCGGGGCGACGCGGACGTGACCGCCGCGGAGCAGGGCGCGGCGGCGGAGCTGCTGGCGCGGCGCGGGCCCGCGATCCCCGGCTGGGTGTGGCGCGACCTCGTGCCGGGCGTCCCGTCCATGGGGCCGGGCCTGGCGCTCGCCGTGCACGAGCACGCCCCCGCCGCACTGCGGGACGCGGTGCTGGACGGGGTGGTCGCCGGGCTCGCGGCGGGGCGGGCGGCCGCGCTCACCCCGGACCACTGCGACCTGCTGTACCGGCACGCCGAGCGGCTGCGCACGGTGCCCGACGCGGCGGTCACGGTGCTGACGTCGGTGGCCCGCCGCCATCCGGGGCGCCGCATCGCGGTGACGGGCGAGCTGCTGCGGCTGGAGTGCGACGGCCTCGACGACGTGCTCCGCGAGGTGTGGGAGGCGCCGCCGTCCGCCGGCGAGTGCACCGACCTGCTGGACGCGCACGGCCCGCATCCCGCGCTGGCGGGCCTGCCGTCCCGCACGTTCACGCGGCTGGCCTTCCCCGGCGGGGAGCGGCTGACCGAGACCGCGGCGCTGCGGCTCGCCGAGCGGGTCCGGGAGGTCATGCCGGACGGCCGCGCCGGGCGCGACGCCGCCGTGGTGAAGGCGTACGCGGCGGCCGTGACGGCCGATCCCGGACGCGCGGCCGGCGCCCTGGCCGAGATCGCGGCGGACGGCGGCGCGTCCCGGCAGCTCGCCGGGGAGGCGTTCACCGGGGCGGCGCGGCGGCTGGCCGCGCGGCCGCCGCGGTTCCGGGCGGAGCTGCTCGCGGCGCTGCCCGCGCCCGTCCGCGCCCGGGTCGCCGAGCGGTGGACCGCCGAGCTGGCGGGCCGCGCGCGGGGCGGGCGGGGCCCGCTGCTGGGCCGCGAGATGGAGCAGCGCAACGACCTGGTCGAGGTGGTGCTGCGGCTGCGCGAGCGCGGCGTCGCCGAGCCGTCCCTGGAGGCGTGGGCGCGGGCGGCGGCGGGGCGCTGGCTCGCCGGCCGGCAGCTCGACGCGCGGCTGTCGCGCAGCCCCGAGCTGCGCGCCGCGCTCCGCGACCTCCTCGCCGAAGGCGGGGGGTGACCGCGTGCATCCGATCCTCGTGCTGCTGCTGATCGCCGTGTGGCTGGCCGCCATGTGGCTCGGGTTCATGTACGTGTTCCCGGTGCTGTTCGCCGCCACGCTCGTCGTCGCCGGGGCCGCCGCGCTCGGGGTGTACTACCTGCACGCGTGCCGGACGCTGGCGCCGTCCAGCCTGGAGGGCCCGTCGCCGGTCGCCGCGCCGGACACCGCGTACCGGCACTACCTGCTCGGCCAGGTGTGGCGCGACTGGTGGACCATCAGCCGGACGGTCGTCCCGCAGGTGTACCGGACGGCCCGCGCCATCGTCACGCGGCTGACGCGGACGCTGCTCGGCGGCCCGTGGGGGTTCTTCGTCTTCCCGGTGTGGCTGGCGCTGTGCGCGGGCATCGTCGCCGCGGCCGTGCCCGCGTCGGTGTTCGTGCTGGCGCTGACCCTGCTGTACGGGATCGTCGCGGCGGTGGGGCTCGCGGTGTGGCTGGCGTGCGTGCTCGTCCTCGCGGCGGTGGAGCGCGGCTTCATGATGTACGGGCGGATCCTGCAGACCTGCCCGCACCCGTTCTGCTACGAGCGGATCGGCCTGCCGGAGTACGAGTGCCCGGGATGCGGGGCGCGGCACCGGCGCCTGTCGCCCGGCGCGGGCGGCGCGTTCCGGAACGTGTGCCGGTGCGGGGCGCGGCTGCCCACCACCGTCCCGCTCGGGCGGTTCCGGCTCGCCGCGTACTGCCCGCACTGCGGCGGGCGGCTGCCGGAGCGGATCGGGCGGGTCCGGGTGGAGCCGCTGCCGTTCGTCGGCGGGCCGGCGGCGGGCAAGACGACGTTCATGGTCCTCGGCATCCGGGCGCTGCACGCGCGGGCCCGCGCCGGCCACGGGCGGCTCGCCTTCGTGGAGCAGCGGCACGCGCAGGCGTACGCGGGGGCGATCCGCGAGTTCCAGCGCGGCGGGCGGCTCGCCAAGACGGGCCCCGAACTGCCCCTCGCCACCATGGTGGACGTCGAGCTGCCGGGGCGCGCGCGGCGCATCCTCTACCTGTTCGACCCCGCCGGCGAGCACTACACGGGCGCGACGGAGGTCGAGTCGCTGCGCTACCTCGACCACAGCGAGGCGCTGCTGTTCATCGTCGACCCGTTCGCCCTCCCCCACCTGCGCCGCACGCTGACCGGCGACGAGCGCGAGTTCGTCGACCACGCCGCCGTGTCCTCGGAGGAGGACCCCGCCGACACCCTGCAGCGGGTGCTGAACGACCTGCGCTCGCGTCCCGACCAGGGGCGGCAGAAGCGGGTCGCCGTCGTCGTCACCAAGACCGACCTGCTGGTCCGCACCGAGGTCGGCCGCTGCCTCGGCGAGGGCACCGACCTGCGCGAGTGGCTCGGGCGCGTCGGCCTCGGCAACACCGTCCGCACGCTGGACCAGGTCGCCGCGCAGGTGCGGTACTTCGCGTCCGGGCTCGCCACCGACCCGGCGGACGTCGCCGGCCTGCTCGGCTGGGTGACCGGGCTCGGCCCCGCCGGGGCGGCGGACGGCGACGCGCCGCTCACCGACGCGCCGCAGGACCCGCCGGGCACCGCGCCGCTGCGCGCCCCCTGGCCGGTGCGGGGGCGCGGCGCGGGCCGCGTCCCCGTCGGCTACCAGGTGGGGCGCTGGGCCGTGCTGGCGGGGGTGTCGGCGCTGACCGTCGCCACCGTCACCGGGGCGGCCGTCGCCGCCGCCGAGCGCTTCCCGTTCTGAGCCGCCGATGCCGGTGTGACGCACCCCACCTCCTGACATGGAAGATAACGGACCGTCATCGGCTTGACGCCTTTCGGAAGGCATCCCCGCTCCGAAAGGCACTCCATGACGACGCCCGCGCCCGAGGCGCTGCTCGCGCTCGACACCGCGGCCCAGGACCTGCTGTTCCGCGAGGCCCGCACCGCGAACACCTTCAGCACCGAACCCGTCGGCGAGGACCAGCTCCGCGCCGTGTACGACCTGGTCAAATGGGCGCCGACGGCGATGAACATGCAGCCGCTGCGGATCGTGGCGGTGCGCAGCCCGCGGGGCAAGGAGCGGCTGGCGCCGCTGATGAGCGAGGGGAACCGCGCGAAGACCGCCGCCGCGCCGCTGACGCTGATCGCCGCCGCCGACGAGGACTTCCACGAGCACCTGCCGGTCACGTTCCCGCACCGGGAGGGCGCCCGCGAGGCGATGGCGGGCAACCCGAAGCGGCCCGAGCTGGCCCGGTTCAACGCCACCCTCCAGCTCGGCTACCTGATCCTCGGCATCCGCGCCGCCGGGCTCGCCGCCGGGCCGATGACCGGGTTCGACGCGGACGCGGTCGAGAAGGAGTTCTTCCCGCAGGGCGACGTCCGGCCGATCGCCATGATCAACGTGGGCCGGCCCGGCCCGGACGCGTGGTTCGCCCGCAACCCCCGGCTCGACTACGAGAACGTCGTCACCACCGTCTGAGCCCCGAGCCCGCCGCCGGCGCTAGGCGGGCGGCGGGGCCACCAGCGCGGCGAGGACGAAGCCGGCGACCTCCTCCGCCAGCCGCTCCGCCGTCTTCGGGCCGTCCGGCCGGTACCAGGCGGGCATCTGGTTCACCATGCCGAGCGCGACGATCGTCGCGGTCTCGGCGGGCGTGGCGTCGCTGAACACGCCGCTGCGCTGGCCCTGCTCGATCAGGCCGCGGAACGTCTCGTGGTAGCGGCGGCGGTCCGCGCGGAGCGCGCGCATCCGGGCGTCGTCCAGCCGGTCCTTCTCGCGGGCGAACACCTTCGCCTCGTCGATGTGCTCGGCGGTGCTGCGGATCAGCCCGGTCAGCACCCCCCGGACCGCCTCGCGCGGCGGCAGCCCGCGGGCCAGCACGGCACCCATGTCGCCGAGCTGGCGGGCGATCAGCGAGTGGTAGATCTCGTAGAGGAGATCGTCCTTGGAGTCGAAGTAGTGGTAGAGCGCGCCCTTGGTGACCTCGGCCGCCTCGACGATTTCCTGGACGGGCGTCCCGTCGAAGCCGCGCTCGGCGAACAGCCGGAGCGCGGCGGCCAGGATCCGCCGCTCGACCGCGCTCTGCCGCACGGGCGCGGCCGACTCCGGCACCCGTGCGGCGCCGGGCGCCTGCTCTGTGTCCGCCAAGGGGGGCACCTCCTTCGGAGCGGGGCATTGACGCGGACGCGTCCCACGTCTTAGCTTGCCAGAAACCGACCGGTCGGTATGCGCTCCGGTGGGCGCGCAGGCCCAGCGCAGGGAGAGCCGATGCCCGCAGTAGAGACCGTCCGCGGCCCCGTCGACGTCACCGGCCTGGGCCCCACCCTCATGCACGAGCACGTCTTCGTCCTCGGCACCGAGAACGTCGAGAACTACGGCGCGGGTGACTGGTGGGACGAGGAGGAGAAGGTCGCCGACGCGGTCGCCAAGCTCCGGGAGCTCGCCGCGCGCGGCATCCGCACGATCGCCGACCCGACCGTCTGGGGCCTCGGCCGCTACATCCCGCGCATCCAGCGCATCGCCGCGGCGGTCCCCGACCTCGACATCATCGTCGCGACGGGCATCTACACCTACCACGACATCCCGTTCCAGTTCCTGCACCGGGGCCCCGGGACGCTGGTGGACGACGGCCCCGACCCGATGATCGCCGACTTCACCCGGGACCTGACCGAGGGCATCGCCGGGACGGGCGTCAAGGCCGCGTTCCTCAAGTGCGCCGTGGACTCCCCCGGCCTCACCCCGGGCGTCGAGCGCATCCTGCGGGCCGTCGCGGCCACGCACCGCGAGACCGGCGCGCCGATCACCGTCCACACCGAGAGCTCGGTCCACGCGGGCCGCGAGGTCGTGGACGTCCTGCGGGGGGAGGGCGTGGACCTCGCCAAGGTCGTCATCGGGCACGCCGGCGACAGCAACGACCTCGACTACCTGATGGAGCTGGCCGACACCGGCGCGATCCTCGGCATGGACCGGTTCGGCCTCGACATCATCAACCCGACCGGGAACCGGGTCACCACCGTCGCGGCGCTGTGCGGGCGGGGGTACGCCGACCGGATGGTCCTCAGCCACGACGCGAGCTGCTTCATCGACTGGTTCGGCCCCGACCCGGCGACCGTCCCGGCGATGCAGCCGAACTGGAACTACCGGCACATCAGCGACGACGTGCTGCCCGCGCTGCGCGCCGCGGGCGTCACCGAGGCCCAGCTCGACCAGATGCTGGTCGGCAACCCGCGGCGCTACTTCACCCGCTGACCGGCGACACGGCGCCACCTCCTCCACTTTTCGGACTATTTCCCCGGTATCGGGAATCATTGGGGGATCTGCGGGAGGAGGCACCGAGGTGAGCGAAGACCCCGTGCGTCGCGGCGCCCGCGCCGCGGTTCCGATGCTCCTGGCCGCGCTCCTGGCCCTGCTCGCGCCGGGCTGCCGGGTGATGGAGAACGGCGGGCCGGAGGACGTCCCCGCGCCCGTCACGACCGCGGCGGCCAAGCCGTCCAAGCCCAGCGGCCGGCGGCCCGGCGTGGTCAACATCGAGACCGAGCAGGAACTGAACGGCACCCGCGCCGCCGGCACCGGCATCGTGCTCACCGCGGCCGGCCTCGTGCTGACCAACAACCACGTGATCCGCGGCGCCACCGCGATCAAGGGCACCGACACCGACAACCGCCGCACCTACCGGGCCGAGGTCGTCGGCTACGACCGGGCCGGCGACATCGCGGTGATCCGGCTGACCGGCGCGGCCCGGCTGAAGACCGCCGCGTTCGGCTCCGCCGCCGGGGTGGACGTCGGCGACGTCGTCACCGCCGTCGGCAACGCGGGCGGCAAGGGCGGGAACCCCACCGTGGTCACCGGCAAGGTCACCGGGCTGGAGCAGTCCGTCACCGCCCGCGACGACACCAACGGCACCTCCGAGCGGCTCACCGGGCTGATCGAGACCAACGCGCCGATCAAGCCGGGCGACTCCGGCGGCCCGCTGCTGGACACCCGCGGCAAGGTCATCGGCGTCAACACCGCCGCGTCCGCGGGCCTGTCGACGCGGGGCGCGACGCCCGCGAAGGAGCACCGCGGCTACGCCATCCCGTCCGACCGGGCGCTGGAGATCGCCCGGCAGATCCAGCGCGGCCAGGCGTCCTCGACCGTGCACATCGGGCGGACGGCCATGCTCGGCGTCAAGGTCCGCTCCAACGGCCGCTCCCCCGGCGCGCTCGTCGCCGAGGTCGTGCCCGGCACCCCGGCCGAGGCGGCGGGCATCCCGGTCGGCGCCGCCATCGTCACCTTCGGCGACGACGCCGTGGACGCCCCGTCCACGCTCACCTCCCTGATGCTCGGCCGCCACCCGGGCGACTCCGTCCGCGTCGAGTGGACGACCAAGCAGGGCGCCCGCACGCAGGCCACCCTCCGGCTGGCGGAAGGGCCGCCCCAATAGCGGCGCCCGCCGTGCGACAGTGGAGGCAGCCGCCTACCCCGAGGATGTGTTGCCCCATGACGCGCAAGGCGCCCGCCGATGACTTCGACGATTCGGGTCTCGACGTCACGAAGCCGAAGACGTGGGCGGCGGGCGTGCCCGGGGTCACGGCCGCGCTGCGCCAGTCGTACGCGCAGATGGGCGCCGGGCGGACGGCGCTGACGCTGCTGCGCGTCAACCAGAAGCAGGGGTTCGACTGCCCGGGGTGCGCGTGGCCGGAGGGCGACCACCGGCACATCGCCGAGTTCTGCGAGAACGGCGCGAAGGCCGTCGCGGAGGAGGCGACGACGCGGCGCGTGACCCGCGAGTTCTTCGCCCGGCACACCGTCGCGGAGCTGGCCGGGCGCTCCGACCACTGGCTCGGGCAGCAGGGCCGGCTCACCGAGCCGATGGTGAAGCGGGCCGGGTCCGCGCACTACGAGCCCATCGGGTGGGACGAGGCGATCGGGCTGCTGGCGTCCGAGCTGACCGCACTCGGCTCCCCGGACGAGGCCGTCTTCTACACCTCGGGCCGGACGAGCAACGAGGCCGCGTTCGCCTACCAGCTGTTCGCCCGCGCGTTCGGCACCAACAACATGCCGGACTGCAGCAACATGTGCCACGAGTCGTCCGGGTCCGCGCTGAGCGAGACGATCGGCATCGGCAAGGGCTCGGTCCTCCTCGACGACCTCTACCAGGCCGACCTGATCTTCGTCGTCGGCCAGAACCCGGGGACCAACCATCCCCGGATGCTGTCGGCGCTGGAGAGGGCCAAGAAGGAGGGCGCCCGCGTCGTCGCGGTGAACCCGCTGCCCGAGGCGGGGCTGATGCGGTTCAAGAACCCGCAGCGGCCGGCCGGGGTCACCGGGAAGGGCACCGTCCTCGCCGACCGGTTCCTGCAGATCCGGCTCAACGGCGACCTGGCGCTGTTCCAGGCGCTCAACCGGCTGCTCCTCGAATCGGACGCCCCCGGCGCCCTCGACCGGGAGTTCCTCGACGCCCACGCGCACGGGTTCGCGGCGTTCCGCGAGCACGCCCTCGCCCTGGACTGGGACGACGTCCTGGAGGCGACCGGCCTCACCCGCGGCGAGATCGCCGCGACGCTCGGCGACGTCCTCGCCGCGAAGAAGATCATCGTGTGCTGGGCGATGGGCCTCACCCAGCACCGCAACTCGGTGCCGACGATCCGGGAGATCGTCAACTTCCTGCTGCTGCGCGGCAACATCGGCCGCCCCGGCGCGGGCGTCTGCCCGGTGCGCGGCCACTCCAACGTGCAGGGCGACCGGACGATGGGCATCTGGGAGAAGCCGAAGCCCGCGTTCCTGGACGCCCTCGCCGCCGAGTTCGGCTTCGAGCCGCCGCGCGAGCACGGCCTGGACACCGTGGACGCGATCCGCGCCATGCGCGACGGCCGGGCCCGGCTGTTCCTCGGCATGGGCGGCAACTTCGTCCGCGCCACCCCCGACTCGGCCGTCACCGAGGCGGCGCTGCGCGGGTGCCGGCTGACCGCGCAGGTGTCCACCAAGCTCAACCGGTCGCACGCGGTGACGGGCGAGCTGGCGCTGATCCTGCCGACGCTCGGCCGCACCGAGCGCGACGTGCAGGCGTCCGGGCCGCAGTTCGTGTCCGTCGAGGACTCGATGGGCATGGTCCACGCGTCCCGGGGGCGGCTGGCACCGGCGTCCGGGCACCTGCTGTCGGAGGTCTCCATCGTGTGCCGCCTCGCGAAGGCCGCGCTCCCCGGCTCCGCCATCGGCTGGGACGCCATGGAGTGCGACTACGACGTGATCCGCGACCACGTCTCCCGCGTCGTCCCCGGCTTCGCCGGCTACAACGCCCGCGTCC
Source organism: Actinomadura sp. NAK00032 (assembly GCF_013364275.1). Taxonomy (NCBI): domain Bacteria; kingdom Bacillati; phylum Actinomycetota; class Actinomycetes; order Streptosporangiales; family Thermomonosporaceae; genus Actinomadura; species Actinomadura sp. NAK00032. The sequence continues at coordinate 6,063,641 of NZ_CP054932.1, forward strand.
GGGAGCCGGGCGGCTTCACCCTCCCCCACGCGCCCCGCGACGAGCGGAGGTTCCCCACCGCGACCGGCAAGGCCAATCTGACGGTCAACGAGCTGGAGGTGCTGCGGGTCCCCGAGGGGCGCCTGCTCCTGCAGACCGTCCGCAGCCACGACCAGTACAACACCACCATCTACGGCCTCGACGACCGCTACCGGGGCGTCAAGGCGGGACGCCGCGTCGTCTTCGTCAACCCCGACGACCTGTCCGCCCTCGGCGTCGCCGACGGCGCGACGGTCGACCTGGTCTCCGAATGGTCGGACGGCACCGAGCGCCGCGCCCCCGCCTTCCGCGTCGTCTCCTACCCCACCGCCCGCGGCTGCGCCGCCGCCTACTTCCCGGAGACCAACGTCCTCGTCCCCCTCGACAGCACCGCCGAGGTCAGCAACACCCCCACCTCCAAGTCCGTCGTCGTCCGCCTCGAACCGGCGTGACCCGACCGTGCCGCGCGCGGGTCGCGGGGCGGGCGGGAGCGGTTTAGGCTTCGGGCATGACGAACCTGCCCGAGCAGTCGGGGATGTCCGGAGCTCCGGAGATGCGGGCCGGCGACGCCGATCGGGAGCAGGTCGCGCGGGTGCTGCGCGACGCGGCCGGCGACGGGCGGCTCACCCTGGCCGAACTCGACGAGCGGCTCGACGCGGTGTACGCGGCGAAGACCTACGGGGAGCTGGCGCCGCTCACCCGCGACCTGCCGGCGGCGGGCACGTCCGCGCCGGCGGTGCCGCCGCACGGGGCCGACTGGCGGCCGGTGGCGAGCGCGCCGTCCTGGAAGATCGGCATCGGCGTGATGAGCGGGTTCCTGCGCTCGGGCGTGTGGAACGTCCCCGCCAAGTTCACCGCGTTCGCGTTCTGGGGCGGCGGCAAGATCGACCTGCGCGAGGCCCGGTTCGCCGAGGGGGTGGTGACGATCCGCGCGCTGGCGATCATGGGCGGGGTCGAGATCATCGCCCCGGACGACATCACCGTGCACGTCAAGGGCCTCGGCATCATGGGCGGGTTCGACCAGCGGGCGAGCGGCCCGGGGGCGCCGGGCTCGCCGACGGTCGTGGTGAAGGGGTTCGCGTTCTGGGGCGGCGTCGGGGTGAAGCGCCGCAAGCGCCGCGCGGACAAGCGGCGCGAGGAACTCGGCCAGGGCGAGTAGCCGCCGGCCTTCTCGCCGCCCCCCGGGAAACCGTCAGCGCGTCCCGGCGGCGACGCGGTCGAGCCATTCGGCGAGCAGCGCCGCCTCGGTCGCGGTCAGCTCGGGCGGCGGGGCCGCCGCCAGCGCGGTGCGCAGCGCCACGGCGCGGGACGCGACCGCGCCGTCGCCCGGCGCCCCGTCCGGGACGTCCGGGACGGTGATCGCGGCCAGCACCGCCTCCCGGGTGCGGACGGACAGCTCCGCGTCGCCCTGCCGGTCCGCTCGCCGGTCCGCTTGCCGGTCCGCGCCGCCGGAGACGACCGCGAGCGTGACCCCGACCCCGGCGGCGTGGATCATCCGGACGGCGGTCGCGACGGGGACGCGCAGCCGCCCGGCGCGGGCGACGGCCTCGACCAGGCCGGTCAGGATGCGGTCCGCCTCCGCCGCGACGGGCGGCGTGCGGGCCGTGCCGTACATCAGCGTGTAGAACGCGGGGTTGGTGCGGCCGAACTCGACGTGCAGGTCCCAGCCGCGGCGCAGGTCCTCGACGGGGTCGCCGGTGGGCGGCTGGGCGCGCTTGCTCGCCAGGTACTGCTCGAACCCGTGCGCGGCGACGGCGTCGAACAGGCCGCGCTTGTCGCCGAAGTGGTGGTACAGGGTCGGCGCCCCGACCCCGGCGGCGGCGCACACGGCACGGGTCGAGACCGGTTCGCCGCCCGCCTCGGCGAGCAGCCCGGCGGCCGCGCGGACGATCCGGTCCCGCGTGTCGAGGTCCTTCTGCGCAGTCACAACATCGATGTTACAGAAATTTTGGCACCACCGCTATACATCTCCTGTAGCGCGGCTATAGTCTCGACTGTATCGCTGATTAGGCGGCAGCTCGCCGCCGCTACCGAGAGGGGATGCGCTCATGCGCAGCGCCGTTCTGCCCGCCGCGGGCAAGCCACTGGAGATCGTCGAGCGCGAGGCGCCCGAGCCGGGCCCCGGCGAGATCCTGGTCCGGGTCACCGCGTGCGGGATGTGCTTCTCCGAGGTCAACCACCTGCGCGGCCACTACCCGTTCGGGATGTTCCCGACCGTCCCCGGGCACGAGATCAGCGGCGTCGTCGCCGCGCTCGGCGAGGGCGTCGACTGGCCCGCCGTCGGCACCCCCGTCGGGACGGGCTGGATCCACGGCTCCTGCGGCCACTGCGACCAGTGCGTGCGCGGTGACCAGATCCTGTGCACCGGTGCGCCCAAGCGCGTCACGGGCGTCAACACCGACGGCGGCTACGCCGAGTACTTCGTCGGCCGCGCCGGATTCGTCACCCCGCTGCCGGACGGCCTGGACCCGGTCGCCGGCGCCCCGCTGATGTGCGCCGGGATCACCGCGTTCAACGGGCTCCGGCGCGCGGGCGCGGTCGCCGGGTCGCGGGTCGCCGTGCTCGGCACCGGCGGCGTCGGCACGATGGCCCTGCGGTTCGCCGCCGCGATGGGCGCCCGCGTCGCCGTGGTCTCCCGGTCGCGCCGCGCCGAGCGGGAGGCGCGCCGCTTCGGCGCCGAGCTGTTCGTGCCGACCGGCGAGCAGGACCCGGCCGAGGCCCTGCGCGCCTGGGGCGGCGCGGACGTGGTGGTCAACACCGCCCCCGACACCGCGACCGGCCTCGCCGCGTTCGGCGGCCTGCGCCCCGACGGCACCCTGCTCTACCTCGGCATGGGCGCCGAGAACGTCAGCGTGCCGCCGGCCGCCCTGGTGATGGGCCGGCTGCGGGTGATGGGCGTGCCGTCCGGGTCGCCGCACGACCTGCGCGACACGCTCGACTTCGCGGTGGCGCACGGGATCGTCCCCGAGGTCGCGCCGGTCCCGCTGGAGGAGGCGCCGCGCGTGCTGGCCGCGATGGACGAGGGCGCCCACCACGGCCGGGCGGTCATCACCTTCGGGTGAACCGGCGCCAGGGGCGCGCCTTCTCGAAGGCGGCGCAGGCCGTCATGACCAGGGCGTCGGCGTGCCGGGCGCCGACCACCTGGAGGCCGATGGGCAGGCCGTCCGCGGTGAAGCCGCACGGCAGGCTCGCGGCCGGCTGCTGGGTCATGTTGAACGGGTAGGTGAACGGGGTCCAGCCCGTCCAGCGCGGGGACGGCGAGCCCGCCGGGGCCTCCCGGCCCGCCTCGAACGCGGCGATCGGCATCGTCGGGGTGAGCAGCAGGTCGTAGCGCTCGTGGAACAGGCCCATGCGGCGGCCGAGCTCCATCCGGCGGGCGGTGGCGGTGAGGTACTCGACGGCCGAGTACCGCGCGCCCTGCTCGCAGATCTCCCGCAGGCCCGGGTCGAGCCGTGCCCGCTCCGCCACGGACAGGTGCTCGACGACCTTCGCCGCGCCCGCGAACCAGAGCACCTCGAACTCGCCGGCGGGGTCGCCGCCGAGCCCCGGGTCGGCCTGCTCGACCTTGGCGCCCAGCTCGGTGAAGACCTCCGCGGCGGCCGCGACGGACGCGGCCACCTCCGGGTCGACCCGCGCGAAGCCGAGGTCGGGGCTGTAGGCGACGCGCAGCCCGGTCAGGTCGTCCGCGCCGGCGTCGGCGAACGGGACGTCCGGGGGCGGCAGCGCCGACCAGTCGCGGCCGTCGGGGCCGCACACCGCGTCCAGCAGCAGCGCCGCGTCGGCCACGGTGTTCGTCATCGGGCCGGTGTGCGCGAGCGTTCCGAACGGGCTCGCCGGGTAGTGCGGGATGCGGCCGTAGGTCGGCTTGATGGTGAAGGTGCCGGTGAACGAGGCCGGGATGCGCACCGAGCCGCCGCCGTCGGTGCCGAGCGCGAGCGGCGCCATGCCCGCCGCGACGGCCGCCGCCGCCCCGCCGCTGGACCCGCCCGGCGTGCGGGACGGGTCCCACGGGTTGCGGGTGACGCCGGTGAGCGGGTTGTCGGTCACGCCCTTCCACGCGAACTCCGGCGTGGTGGTCTTGCCGGCGAACACCGCGCCCTGCTCGCGCAGCCGCGCCACGGCCGGGGAGTCCTCGTCCCAGGGGCCCGCGGGGTCGATCGTCGTGGAGCCGCGCAGCGTCGGCCAGCCGCGGGTGAGCAGGACGTCCTTGATGGAGACGGGCACGCCGTCGAGCGGGCCGAGCGTCGCGCCGCGGCGCCACCGGTCGGCGGCCGCCCGCGCCATGTCGAGCGTCGTCTCCTCGTCGACGAGGCAGTAGGCGTTCAGCCCCGGATCGTCGCGCGCGATCCGGGCCAGGACCGCCTCGGCGGCCTCGACCGGGGAGAGCGTCCCGGCCCGGTACTCCGCCAGCAGTTCGGTCGCGGTCAGGTCGGCCGCGTCGGCCATGGCTACCCCCTTCGCTCGATGCCGGGACCCTGCCCGGTGCCGGAACCCACGTAGCCGAGCCGCTTGTCGACGACGTTGCGCAGCGGGCGCCCCGCCGCGAAGCGGCCGAGGTTGTCGGTGAACAGCCGGACGAGCTCGTCCCGCCAGCCGATGACGTCGCCGGACATGTGCGGGGACACGATGACGTTCGGCAGCTCCCACAGCGGGGAGGACGGCGGGAGCGGCTCGTCCTCGAAGACGTCCAGCGCGGCGCCCGCGATCCGGCCCGCGCGCAGCGCCTTGACGAGGTCGGGCTCGGCGACCAGCGCGCCCCGGCCCACGTTGATCAGCCGCGCCGACGGGCGCATCCGGTCCAGCGCCGCGGCGTCGATCATGCCGCGCGTCCGCGCGGTGAGCGGCGCCGCGAGCACGACGTAGTCGGCGGCGGCGAGCGCCGCGTCCAGCCGCTCCATCGGGACGACGGTGCCGAGGTCGGGATCGGCGTCGCGGGCGGTGCGGCCCGCGCCGGTGACGGCGAGCCCGGCGGCGGCCAGCCGGCGGCCGATGGCGCGGCCGATCGGCCCGGTGCCGACCACGAGCGCGCGGGCGCCGTCGATCCGCTCGGTCTCGCGGTGCCGCCAACGCCGCTCGCCCTGGAGCCGGACGGTCGTGTGCAGGTCCTTGGCGAAGGTGAGCACCAGGCCGAGGACGTACTCGGCGATCGGCTCGTCGAAAATCCCTCGCGAGTTGGTGACAACCGTGTCCCCCTCGACGAGCGCCGGGAACAGCAGCCGGTCGACGCCGGCGCTCGCGATGTGCACCCACCGGGGGCCGCCCGCGGCCGGCCACGCGCCCGCGAGCGCGTCGGAGAGGAAGTCCCACATGAAGACGGCGTCGGCGCCGGGAAGCGCCTGCGCCAGGGCGTTCTCGCGGACGTACCGGACGCGGGCGAGCCGCTCCGCCGCCGCCATCCCGCGCGGCTCGGCGTCGCCCACGAGGACCACCACGTCGGGCGGCGCACCCGGTGCGGGCTGGACAGGCTCCATCGGCGTCACTTCCGGATCGGCGGAGTTTACGTGAAGGCAACTCGCGGAGGCATTGACACGCTAGGAAGGGTTCGTAGGATTGTCAACAATCAGCGCGATGGACCGCGGCCCCGGTTCACCGCACTGGAACGTGTGCTGCAAGACCGTCGCAACCGCTGCCCATGCACAGGCCAGGACGGATCCCAGAGCGCTCTGACTAGACCCTCGTTCGCGGGGGTGTGGGGGGTCCGCCTCCCACAAACATGGAGAGTCCTTCGGGTGGCGACGCTCTCGCCAACCCCTGTTCACGGGGAGGTCCAGCATGCCCAAGCTCATGACCATCACCCTGGAGCGTCGCGGCGTCTCGTGCGTCGCGGAGCTGCTGGAGAAGGACGCGCCGCGGACCTGCGAGGCGGTATGGCGAGCCCTGCCCCTCGGGGGCGAGGCGTACCACGCCAAGTACGCCCGCAACGAGGTGTACACGATGGTCGAACGGTTCTCCGAGGACGAGGTCGGCCTGGAGAACCCCACCGTCACCCCCATCCCGGGCGACGTCGTCCACTTCTCCTTCCCGGGCGGGATGCTCGACCGCAAGTTCAAGGAGGAGAAGAACATCCACGCGCTGCCCGGCGTGATCGACCTCGCGATCTTCTACGGCCGCAACAACCTGCTGCTCAACGGGGACGTCGGCTGGGTGCCCGGCAACGTGTACGCGACGATCGTCGACGGGCTCGACCGGATGGCGGAGGCGTGCAACGACGTCTGGCGATCCGGCGGTGTCGGCGAGCGCCTCGTCTACCGCCGCGCCGAGTCCTAGAGCGGTGGCCTCGCAGATGACATTCGACCCCACGCTGGTCGTCGGCCCCGAGCTGCTGGCCCAGCACGGCATCGGGGTGGTCGCGCCGTTCGACTTCGCGCTCGACCGCGAGCTGTGGCGGTGGACGCCCGACGACGTCTCGCTCTTCATGACCCGGCTGCCGTACGTCCCGGTGCCGGTCACCGTCGAGATGGCGTCCGCGCTGTCCGACCAGTCGATCGTCCGGCAGGCGACCCGGGACGTCCTCGCCCCCGAGCCGCTCGCCGTCGCCTACGCCTGCGCGTCCGGCAGCTTCATCCGCGGCAAGGCGGGCGAGCTGGAGCTGCACCAGACGATGGTGTCGGCCGGCGCGCCGGTGTCGACGACGACCTCGGGCGCGCTGGTGGAGTCGCTGCGGCTGCTGAACATCTCGCGCATCGCGGTCGTCACGCCGTACATCGACGCGGTCACCGAGCGGCTCGTGTCGTTCCTCGCCGAGTACGGCATCGAGGTGGTGTCGTCGGTGGGGATGGGGCTGCTCAGCCACATCTGGAAGGTCGGCTACGGCGAGATCGTGGCGGCGGTGTCGACGGTGGACGCCCCCGAGGCCGAGGCCGTCTTCATCAGCTGCACGAACGTGCCGACCTACGACATCATCGCGCCGCTGGAGCAGATGATCCGCAAGCCGGTGCTGACCGCCAACCAGGTGACGATGTGCTCGGCGCTGCGCGCGATGGGCCGCTCCGCGGCCGGTCCCGGGCAGTCGCTGGCGCAGCTCGCGCCGTCCACGGCGGCGTGACCGCCATGGGGTCCAAGATCGGCGAAGGTAGGGTTGGCGGGCATATGCGGCAGAACACGGTGAGCGCCGGATTCCTGTACCCGGGATACAGCGCCGAGGACGACTACCCCGCGATCGAGCGCGCCCTGCGCGGCTCGGGGCCCGGCGGGGTCGCCCTGCCGGTCGTCCACACGCTGATGCGCGAGGACGCGCACCGCGTCGACGCGCTGCTGGACATCGGGGGCGACGACGTGCTGGGCGAGGGGGCCCGCACGCTGCGCGGCATGGGCGTCCAGGCCGCGGTCTGGGCCTGCACCAGCGGGAGCTTCGTGTTCGGCTGGGACGGCGCCGCGCGGCAGGTCGAGGGCGTGCGCGCGGCGGCGGGCGTGCCCGCGTCCAGCACGTCGTTCGCGTTCGTGCACGCGGCGGCGGCGCTCGGGCTGACCCGGGTCGCGGTCGCCGCGACCTACCCGGCCGACGTCGCCGAGCGGTTCGTGTCCTTCCTCGCGCACGCCGGCGTCGAGGTGGTGGCGCTGTCCTGCCGGGGCATCGTCACCGCCGCCGAGGTCGGCACCCTCGGGCGCGAGGAGGTGCTGGCCTTCGTCGCGGCGAACGACCATCCGGACGCCGAGGCGGTGCTGGTGCCCGACACCGCGCTGCACACCGTGTCCTGGCTCGACGAGCTGGAGGCGCGGGTGGGCAAGCCGGTGCTGACCGCGAACCAGGTGAGCGTGTGGGAGGGGCTGCGGCTCGCGTCCGGCCCCCGGGGGCTCGCGCCGCGCACCGGGCTGGGCCGGCTGTTCGCCGTGCCCGCCGACGTCTCCGCCGTCCCCGCCGGCCAGGGGGCCGGGCAGGGAGCCGGGCAGGGACGACATACCTGGCAGCTATGACGAAAGGGGCCCGCGGCATGGGCCGATTGGGTGAGCTGGAACCTGTCCCCCGCAAGTCCACCGTCGAGATCGTCTCCGACGAGCTGCGCGAGGCGATCATGTACGGGTCGCTGGAGCCCGGCGCGCAGCTCGGCGAGGCCGAGCTCGCCGGGCGCCTCGGCATCAGCCGCGGCCCGCTGCGCGAGGCGATGCAGCGGCTCGTCCAGGAGGGGCTGCTGGTCAGCGAGCCGCACCGCGGGCTGTTCGTGATCACGCTGGACGAGGGCGACGTCGAGGACGTCTACCTGGCCCGGCTCGCGATCGAGCGGGAGGCGTGCCGGCTGATCATGGCGCGCAACCGCGGCGAGGCGGTGGCCCGGCTCACCGACGCCCTGGACGCCCTCGTCGAGGCGGCGCAGCAGCGCGACCGGGTCGCGATGAGCGACGCCGACCAGGCGTTCCACGAGGTGCTGGTCAGCTCGTCCGGCAGCCCCCGGCTGGAGCGGATGGCGCACACCCTGCTGGTGGAGACCCGGATGTGCCTGAACGCGCTCCAGGACACCTACCCCGAGCCGTCCGACCTGGTCGAGGAGCACCGGCGGCTGGTCGACGCGATCGGCGACGGCGAGGAGGAGCGGCTGCTCGTCCTCATCGAGGAGCACATGACCGACTCGATCCAGCGGCTGCGCGCCTCCCGGCCGTAGCCCCGAGGAGGACACCCCCAGGACACCGCCCCCTGGACACCGGCCCCGGGGGCACCTAGATTGCAGATTGTCGACAATCTACCGGAGGGACGCGCATGGCGACGCTGTCACCCCTGCTCAAGCAGGCCACACCCGTCCTGGCCGAACGCGGCGAGGGCGTCTACCTCTACGACACCGAGGGCCGCCGGCACCTGGACTTCACCGCGGGCATCGGCGTCACCAACACCGGCCACTGCCACCCGCGCGTGGTGGAGGCGGCGCGGAGGCAGGTCGGGACGCTCATCCACGGGCAGTACACGACCGTCATGCACGAACCCCTGCTGCGGCTCGTCGAGGCGCTCGGCGACGTCCTGCCGGACGGCCTGGACTCGCTGTTCTTCCTCAACAGCGGCAGCGAGGCCGTCGAGGCGTCCATCCGGCTCGCGCGGCACGCCACCGGGCGGCAGAACATCGTCGTCTTCCACGGCTCCTTCCACGGCCGGACGATGGGCGCCGCCGCGCTCACCACGGCCGGCACCAAGTTCCGCGCCGGCATCGGGCCGCTGATGCCGGGCGCCGCCATCGCGCCGTTCCCGCAGGCCTACCGGTACGGGTGGGACGAGGAGGAGGCCACCCGGTTCGCGCTGCGCGAGCTGGACTACCTGCTCGCCACCGCGAGCCCCGCGTCCGACACGGCCGCGTTCGTCGTCGAGCCCGTGCTCGGCGAGGGCGGCTACATCCCGGCGCCGCCCGCGTTCCTGGAGGGGCTGCGCGAGCGCGCCGACCGGCACGGCATCCTGCTCATCATGGACGAGGTGCAGACCGGGTTCGGGCGGACCGGCCGGTTCTGGGGCCACCAGCACGCGGCCGCGCTGCCCGACGTCCTCATCACCGCCAAGGGGCTGGCCAGCGGGTTCCCGCTGTCGGCGATCGCGGCGCCGACCGCGCTGATGGAGAAGGCGCGGCCGGGCTCGCAGGGCGGCACCTACGGCGGCAACGCGGTCGCCTGCGCCGCCGCGCTCGCGACGCTCGAGGTCATCGCCGAGGAGGGCCTCGTCGGCAACGCCGAGCGGCAGGGCGCGCGGCTGAACGACGGGCTGCGCAAGGTCGCCGCCGACCATCCGGAGATCGGCGACGTGCGCGGGCTCGGGCTGATGCAGGCCAGCGAGTTCACCGGGGCGGACGGCGAGCCCGACGCCGCCGCCGCCCAGCGGGCGCACAAGGCCGCGGCCGAGCACGGCCTGCTGCTGCTGACCTGCGGCGCGTACGGCAACGTCGTCCGGATGATCCCGCCGCTGATCGTGACCGAGGCGCAGGTCGACGACGCCCTCGCGCTCTGGTCGCGGGCCGTGGCGGACGCCGTCGGCTGACCGCCCGGCGGGGGGCGGGCGGCCGCCCGCCCCCCGCTCCGCCGCCCGCCGGCCTCCTGTTAGATTCCGAATCTGATTCGACATCTTGGAGGCGGCGTTGCGTCCCTGGCACACCCCCGAGCGCGCGGAGCTGCGCCGGCTCGTCCGCGACTTCACCGCGCGGGAGATCGTCCCGCACCTGCCCGCGTGGGAGGACGCCGGCGAGCTCCCCCGGGAGCTGCACGCGCGGGCCGCCGCGGCGGGGCTGCTCGGCGCCGGGTTCCCGGAGAAGGCCGGCGGGTCCGGCGGCGAGCTGTTCGACGCGCTGATCGTCGCCGAGGAGATCATCCAGGCGGGCGGCTCCGGCGGGGTCGTCGCGTCGCTGTTCACGCACGGGATCGCGCTGCCGCACATCATCGCGTCCGGCGACGACGCGCTGGTCGACCGGTTCGCCCGGCCGGTGCTCGCGGGCGAGGCGATCGGCGCGCTCGGCGTCACCGAGCCCGGCACCGGGTCGGACGTGGCGGGCATCCGCACCACCGCCGTCCGCGACGGCGACCACTACGTCGTCAACGGCGCCAAGCTGTTCATCACCTCGGGCGTGCGCGCGGACTTCGTCACCACCGCGGTGCGGACGGGCGGCCCCGGTTTCGACGGCATCTCGCTGCTGGTCATCGAGAAGGGCGCGCCGGGCTTCACCGTGTCGCGGCCGCTGCGCAAGATGGGCTGGCTCTGCTCCGACACGGCGGAGCTGTCGTTCAGCGACGTCCGGGTGCCGGCCGCGAACCTGGTCGGCGCGGAGAACACCGGGTTCCTGCAGATCGTGCAGAACTTCGTGACCGAGCGGCTCTCGCTCGCCGTCCAGGCGTACGCGACGGCGCAGCGCTGCCTGGACCTCACGCTCGGCTGGGTCCGCGAGCGCGACACCTTCGGCCGCCCGCTCGCGTCCCGCCAGCTCGTCCGGCACAAGATCGCCGAGATGGCCCGGCAGACGGACGTGGCCCGCACCTACGTCCGCGCGGTCGCCGAGCGGCACGCCGCGGGCGAGGACGTGCTCACCGAGACCGCCTACGCCAAGAACACCGCCGTCCTCGCCTGCGAGCACGTCGTGCACGAGGCGGTCCAGCTGCACGGCGGCATGGGCTACATGCGCGAGTCGGAGGTCGAGCGCCACTACCGCGACGCCCGCATCCTCGGCATCGGCGGCGGCACCAACGAGATCATGAACGAGATCGCGGCCAAGCGCCTCGGCCTCTAGCGGGGAGCGGCGCCCGGCGGGGAGAGGGTCCGCCGGGCGCCGCCGCGCGGGGGGCGGGTCAGCCGAGCGGGTTGCCGCAGTCGATGGGCCAGTACGGGCCCCAGATGTCGAGCGAGTTCAGCACGAACTTGATCGCCACCGGGTCGAAGGCGATGCCGACGTGCGCGTTGGTGTCGTTCGCGCACTTGTCCTGGAGCAGGACGTTCTGCGCGTTCGACTCGTTGAGGAACGCCGAGGTGTAGGGCGTGACGACCTCGTCGTACTTGGTGGCCAGCACGATGTAGGACGGGCCGGGCACCGTGTCGCCGCCCGCGTTGAGGTCCTTCAGGAAGTCGGAGCCGGTGATCTGCTGCCCGGCGGCGGGCGCGGCCTTCACCACCGCCTGCGTGATGCCGAGCAGGCTGCCGAGCGCCACCAGCCCGGACAGGTTCGTGCCGTGGTTGGACGGGACGAGCCCGATCAGCTTGTTGACCTTCGCGGCCCCGCCCAGGGACTTGATGTAGTACCGGGGCATCATGCCGCCCTGCGAGTGCCCGACCATGTCGACCTTGGACGCACCGGTCGAGGCGAGCACCTTGTCGACGAACGCCGACAGCTGCCCGGCCGATGTCGGAATGTCGCCGATCCCCTGAATGGGACCGTCCTTCGGGCCGCCGTAATTGAGGGCGTAGACGCAGTATCCGGCCTTCTTCAGCGCCGGGGAGAGCTTCTGCCAGTTGAACGCCATGTTCTCGAACGTGCCGTGCACGAGCACGACCGGCCGGGGGTGCCAGAACGACGGCTTGCAGTTCCAGTCGTTGGCACCGTCCGGGCTGGTCTCGGCGTGCGCGGCGGGCGCGACCATGCCGGCCGCGCCGAGGGCGGCGGCCGCCGCCGCGGCCGTGACCGCCCAGGTACGGAGTCGTCGGAAACGCATGGGCTTCTCCCTCATGAGGGCACGGCGAAAAGAGGCCGCGGCCCGGCGCCTTTCGCCCGGCCCGGCCGTTCATCGCCGTGATGACCGGGGTGGAGTTCCCACAAGGTACGGCCGCCTCGGGGCCCGGTCTTGTGGGCGGGCCTCCGGTTGTCGGGGAGAAATTGTCAGCCGACTCACAAGCAGGCCGGGCATGCCGCCCGCCCTGCGGCCGGGACCGGTCAGCCGCGGGCGAGCCCGTCGACGAGCGCGCGCAGGCCGTCGAGGTAGGTGTCCCGCTCGGTCAGCGGCCCCCAGCGTTCGGCGACCTCCGCCAGCCTCGGCAGCTCCGTGCCGTCCAGCTCGGCGAAGACGCGCTCGCGGTAGGTGGGCCGGTCGTCGCCGGCGCGGCGGCGGGCCGCCGCCGACCGGACGATGATCTCGCCGGCGGTGTAGTACCAGATCGCCCGGTACCCGTGGACGGCCCGTTCGGGGCTCAGCCCGAGCTCGGCCAGGCCCGCCAGGATCTGGTCCACGAACCACAGCGCCGACGTCGCCATCAGGTCGTCGGCGGTGAGCACCTCGACGATCCACGGGCAGGCCGCGAGCGCCTCGCGGATCGCCGCCGCCATGGCGACCACGCGTTCGCGCGGGTCGGCCGGGACGGCGGGGCGGCGCAGCGTCCGCGCGGCGTAGTCGTCCAGCAGCAGCAGGAGCAGCTCCTCCTTGTCGCGGACGTGGTGGTACAGCGCCATGGGGGTGCTGCCGACCTCCCCCGCGAGCCGGCGCATCGTCAGCTTCCCGACGCCCTCCTCGTCCACGATCCGGCGGGCGGCGTCGAGGATCTCCGCGCGGGAGATGCGGGGCGGCCGGCCCCGCTGGGCGGACTGTCGCGGCATGCCCCCATCATCGCGGGCTCGACACGGCGCGGCATCTCGGGCTATTTTTCTTACATGTACAAAAATACTCGGGGGCGACCCGGGGTGGTGCTCGCGGCCGCGTCCGTCGCACAGTTCGTCGTCGCCCTGGACATGGCGGTGGTCAACGTCGCACTGCCCGCGATCCGGGCCGGCCTCGGCTTCGCGCCGGTCGGCCTGGCCTGGGTCGTGCACGTCTACGCGCTCACCTTCGGCGGGTTCCTGCTGCTCGGCGGCCGGGCCGGCGACCTGTACGGGCGGCGCCGGCTGTTCACCGCCGGCCTCGTCGTCTTCGGACTGTGCTCCCTCGCCGGCGGCCTCGCCCAGGCGCCCTGGCAGCTCGTCGCCGCCCGCGCCGGGCAGGGCCTCGGCGCCGCGGCGGTCGCGCCGGCCGCCCTCGCCCTGCTCACCACGACCTTCGAGGGCCGCGCCCGCGTCCGCGCGCTCGGCGTCTGGAGCGCGGTGAACGCGGCGGGCGGCGCCCTCGGCGTCCTCGCCGGCGGGCTGCTGACCGAGTACGCGGGCTGGCGCTGGGTGATGCTGGTCAACCTGCCCATCGTCGCGGCGGCCCTGGCGCTCGTCCCGGCGGGCGTGCCCGCGGCGGCGGGCACCGCCGCGCGGGACCGGCTGGACGTCCTCGGCGCGGTCCTCGCGACCGGCGGCATCGGGCTGCTGGTGGTCGGCGTCGTCCGCACCGACACGCTCGGCTGGACGTCCCCGGCGACGCTCGGCACCCTCGCGGCGGCGGCCGTGCTCCTCGCGGCGTTCGCCTTCGCCGAGTCCCGGTCCGCGTCGCCGCTCGTCCGCCTCGGCCTGCTGCGCGGCCGCTGGGTGGCGGGCGCGAACGTCATCGTGTTCCTCGCCGCCGCCGGCCAGTTCTCCGCCTTCTACTTCGTGTCGCTCTACCTGCAGGAGGTGCTCGGGATGGGGGCGGCCGCGACCGGCGCCGCGTTCCTGCCCTTCTCCCTCGGGCTGGTCGCCGGCACCGTGGCCGCCACCCGCATCACCTCGGCCCGCTCCCCGCGCGCGGCGCTGATCCCCGGCGGGCTGCTCGGCGCGGCGGGCCTCGGCTGGTTCGCGTTCATCAGCCCGGGCGGCGGGTTCCTCACCGACGTCCTCGGCCCGTCCCTGCTCTGCAGCGTCGGCACCGGCCTCGTGCTCGCCCCGGTCACCGTCGCGGCCACCACCGGCGTCGCGCCCCGTGAGGCGGGGATGGCCTCGGGCCTGGTCAACAGCTCCCGCCAGCTCGGCGGCTGCGTCGGGTTGGCGGCCCTCGCCACCGTCGCCGCCCACCGCACCGGCGGCGCCGCGACCGCGTCCGCGCTGAACGACGGCTACGCCCTGAGCCTCACCGTCGCCGCCGCCCTCTTCCTCGTCGCGGCCGCCGCCGCGGCGGCGCTCCCCCGCCGCGCTCCCGCCTCCGCGCGGCCGCCCGCACCCGAACCCACGCAAGACCGACTGGAAGGAACACGCTCATGAATCCGATCGATCTGTTCGAGTCCGCCCTCGCGTTCCACCCCGGCGGCGCCGTCCGCGCCGGCGAGCCGCGCATGACCACCGACGACGGCGGCTGGCAGCTCGCGGCCTTCCGCGTGCGCACCGACGCGGACGTGCACGCCGACCACTGGGAGGTGCATCCGGCCGCGGAGGAGGCGGTGTGCTGCCTGTCCGGCGGCCTGCGGATCTACTTCCGCCCCGAGGAGCCGGGCGGCGAGGAGGAGATGGCGCGGCTGGCCCCCGGCACCGCGGTCATCGTGCCGCGCGGGCGCTGGCACCGCCTCGAACTGGACGGACCGAGCGAGATCATGTCCATCGGCCTGCGCCGCGGCTCCCGCCAGGAGCGGCGAACCGACGCGCCCTGACAAGCGCCGGTGGCCGCGCCCGCCTTCGGGCGCGGCCGCCGGGGCGAGGTCAGGACTGGACGACGGCGCCCTCCTTCAGGAGGGTGTCGGCGTCGTCGAAGCCGAGGTCGTCCAGGACGGCGCGGGTCTGGCCGCCGGGCAGGGCGGGGACGCCGTCGGTCGCGCCGGGGGTGCGGGAGAAGCGCGGCGCGGGGGCGGGCTGGCGGTGCCCGGCCATCTCGGGGAAGACGTCCCGGGCCGTGTTGTAGGGGTGCTCGGCGGCCTCGTTCATGGACAGGACGGGGGCCACGCACGCGTCGCTGGGGACGAAGACCTCCGTCCACTCGTCCCGGGTGCGGGTGCGGAAGACGGCGGCGAAGCGGTCCCGCAGGACGGGCCAGCCGTCGTGGTCGTGCTGGTGGGGAAGGTCCTCGCCGTCGAGGCCGAGCAGCCGGATGAACTCGGCGTAGAACTGCGGCTCGATGGCGCCGACGGCCATGTGCCGCCCGTCGGAGGTCTCGTAGACGTCGTACCAGGGGGCGCCGGTGTCGAGCATGTTGACGCCGCGGCGGTCCTCCCAGAGGCCGCCCGCGAGGAAGCCGTGGATGAAGGTGGACAGGTGGGCGGTGCCGTCCACGATCGCGGCGTCCACGACCTGGCCCTTGCCGCTCGCCCGCGACTCCAGCAGCGCGGACAGCACGCCGACGATCAGGTACATGCTGCCGCCGGCGAAGTCGCCGAGCAGGTTCATCGGGACCTGCGGCGGGCCGCCCGCGCGGCCGATGGCGTGCAGGGCGCCGGTCACCGCGATGTAGCCGACGTCATGGCCGGCGGTGTGGGCGAGCGGCCCCTCCTGCCCCCAGCCGGTCATGCGGCCGTAGACGAGCCTGGAGTTGCGGGCGAGGCAGTCGTCCGGGCCGATGCCGAGGCGCTCGGTGACGCCGGGGCGGAACCCTTCGAGCAGCACGTCGGACTTCTCGACCAGGCGGAGGACGACCTCCCGGCCGCGCTCGCTCTTCAGGTCGATGGCGATGGACCGCTTGCCGCGGTTGCTGAAGTCGGTGCCGCCGGCCGCCTCGCCCGGCCGGACGGCGGAGGCCCGGTCCACCCGGATCACGTCGGCGCCGAGGTCGGCCAGCAGCATCGCCGCGAACGGCCCGGGCCCGATCCCGGCCAGCTCGATCACCCGTACCCCGGACAGCGGCCCCTTGCCCATCTGCGACTCCCTGAATCGTGTTCGGTGTGCCCCCAGTGTGCACCATCCAGGTAAGCGCGTGCTGACGCGGGCTCAGCGGGCGGTCAGGGCGACCGGTGTGCGCGGCGTGCCGGTGCCGACGAGCAGGCCCTTGCGCGTCGTCGAGCGCTCGACGCCGCCCGCGTGCGGGACCAGGCCGCGCCCCGCCGCCGCCACGTAGTACCAGCGGTCCGAGGGGGCCTGCCACCAGGTCCCGCTGACCGGCCGGGCCGGGTCGCACGCGCCGGTGGCGCGGTCGTCCGCGCCGAGCAGCACCGCCTGCCCGGTGGTCCCGCCCGCCGCGTACGCCAGCCGGGCGCAGATCCAGTCGGCGGACGGGCCGCCGTGCGGCAGCCGCCCGGACCAGAAGTCGTGCGCGGTCGCCGCGGCCACCGGCCGCGCGGGGCGCGGCGTCGCGCAGGCCACCCGGTCCCAGGTGGCGCGGGCGCCCTTCCCCAGGCGGGCCGGGCGGTCGGCGCCGCCCGGCCGCCACGACGGCGTGTGGTAGCCGAGGTCGGCGGCGCGCGGGCCGCCGAGGTCGCCGACCGTGCGGGAGCCGAGGTGGAACAGCGGGCCCCGCCCGCAGTCGGTGCGCGCGCGGACGGGCGCGGTCACGCCGCCGGACACGGGCAGCGCGTCCCCGCCGAAAGTCTCGGGCGGCGGCTCCCAGGGGGCGATGAGGTAGCGGCCGCCGCCGAGGGCGATCGGGGCGGACGGGCCGGTGCCGGCGGCGGTGACCTCCAGCCGTCCCGGGGTGTAGCGGGCCAGCCGGTCGCCGCGGCGCATGACGGCGAGGGGCGTGCCGTCGAGGCGGCCCGCGTACAGGAGCTGGGCGGTGCCGCCCGCGGCGCGGCGGCCGGCGGGCGCGGCCGCCCACGCGGCGGCGGCGCGCCGGGTGAACGCCCGGTCGCCGGCGAGGTCGCCGCGCGCGGGCCAGGCGTCCAGGGTGCGGGCGCCGCGCGTCCAGGCGCCCGGGGCGGCCGACACGAGCCGCGGCGGACGCGCGGACGTCGCGCGGGAGTCGTCGTGCTCGGTGGCGACCAGCGCGCCGACGAGCCCGGCGGTGAGGATCGCGGCGGTCGCGAGCGGCAGCACCGACCGGGTGCGGACGGGCCGCAGCGTCTCGGCGTCGAACCGGTCGGCGCCGCGCGGCGCGGGCACCCGGACCGCCTCGGCGGCGCGGATCGTCGACCAGGGGTCGCGCACCCCGAGCTGGATCAGCTGGTCGCGGATCTCGTACCGGGGCAGCCCCTCCACGTACCGGAGCACGTAGGCGGCGCGGACGTGCGGCGCGAGCCGGGACAGCGCCGCGGTCAGCGCCGGGTCGGGCAGCCGCGCGGGCAGCGCCCGCAGCCAGGGGCCGAGGCCGATCTGGAGGCGGCGGGAGGGGCGCAGCGCGCGGCGCAGCACGCGGGTGCGGCGCCGGGCGAGCCCGGCGGCGGACCGGTCCCGCGCGCCGCGCGCGGTGCCGTCCACGATCCGGCGGGCGATCGCCAGCCGGTACACGCGCCTGCCCTTGCCCGGCAGAACGAAATACGCCATCCGGACAAGGTCCGGGTACGCCGATTTGGCCGGCGGCGTTTCCGTCCGGGCATTCGTCATGACATCTTCCGTCACGGCGGGCCACTCCCTCTGGGCCGTTCCTCGATCGCGGAAATCCGAGGTTAGAGCGCTGCGGGCGACGGTCGGCGCGAAATTGGGAGAACGATTAACCGGCCGCAAAGAAATGTCATCTCATTTCCGTATGCGGCCCGCGCCGGGGCGGGAGGCACTACGCTGATGGGCTCCCGGGGTACCGTCCCGCGCCGCACGGCGCCGGACCCGCGCGCCCCCGCCGCGTCCGGGACGAGACGAGCGACGGAGAGGGATTCCCGGATCCATGACGGAGGACGTCCCGGGCTACCGGGTGCTGGAGCAGGTCGGCGAGGGCGGCTTCAGCGTCGTGTACCGCGCGCACCAGGAGCGCCTCGACCGGACGGTCGCGCTGAAGGTGCTGTCGGTCGGCGCGGTGGACGCCGCGGCCATGCGGCGCTTCCAGCGCGAATGCAAGATCACCGGGCGGCTGTCCGGGCATCCGAACATCGTGACCGTGCTGGACACCGGCACCACCCGCGCCGGCCGGCCCTACATCGCGATGGAGTACTTCGAGCACGGCGCGCTCACCGACCGGCTCGCCGCGGAGGGGCCGCTGCCGGTCGCGGACGTGCTGCGGATCGGGGTGAAGACGGCGGGCGCGCTCGCCGCCACCCACGAGACCGACGTCCTGCACCGGGACGTCAAGCCGCAGAACGTGCTGCTGTCGCGGTACGGGGAGCCGGCGCTCGCCGACTTCGGCATCGCCCGCCTGGTCGACTCCTTCGACGCCACGCACACCCAGGCGTTCACACCGAACCACGCCGCGCCCGAGGTGCTGGAGGGCCGGCCGCCCGGCGTCGGCGCCGACGTCTACTCGCTCGGCTCGACGCTGTACCAGCTGCTCGCGGGGCGGCCGGCGTTCAAGGGCCCGCCCGGCGAGGGCATCGCGCCGCTGATGCTGCGGATCCTGCACGAGCCGCCGCCGATCCCCCGGGCCGACGTCCCGCCGCAGGTCGCGGACGTCCTCGGGCACGCGATGGCGAAGGCGCCCGAGCAGCGCTTCGCGTCCGCCGTGGAGTTCGCGCGGGCGCTCCAGCGCGTGCAGGCCGAACTGGGCCTGCCCGTCACGGACCTGGCCATCGACGGCGCCGGCGCGCAGCCCTCCCCCGCGCCCGGTCCGCCCGGTCCGCCGCTCGTGCCCGAGTGGGCGCCCACGGCGGGCGACCCGCACGCGCGCAGCCTCGGCAGGACGGGCCCGACGACCCCGCACACCGGCCCGGCGGGCCCGCCCCCGCCGCCGCTTCCCGCGCGGCCGCACGACGGGCCGCGCCGCGGGCTGATCGTCGCGGCCGGCGTCGCGCTCGCGGGCGGGCTCGCGCTCGGCGTCGGCGCGCTCGCGCTGGCGAACCGCGGCGGGGATCCGGAGAAGGACAAGCAGGGCGCCGCCCCGCAGCCGTCCCAGACCGCCCCGCAGGCGCAGAGCCAGCACGGGCCGGTGACGGCCGAGGACCTCGCCGCGCTGCGCCCGCGCAAGCTCACCGTCCGGCAGACCGGGCGGACGGCCGTGCTCCGCTGGACGCTGCCGGCCGGCGCGCGGGCCCTGCCGCTGCTCGTCCAGCGGCAGCCCGCCGGGTCGAAGGCGGTGACGACGGCCCCGGCCGGGTCGCGGTCGGCGACCGTGCCGGGCCTGCGGCCGAAGGCGACCGCCTGCTTCAAGGTGGGCGCGGTGGTACGCCTCACCCAGGGCCGGGCGCCGGACGTCGCCTGGTCGGCCCCCGCCTGCCTGCGCCCGGCGAAGGGCGGCGCGGCACCGCGCGGCTGACGGACCGCCCTACCGTCTGGAAGTGCGGCTAGCCGCACTTCCAGACGGTAGGGCCGGCGAAGCTCTTCCAGTCTCCGGGCGTGTTGACCAGGTAGCCGAGGACGTAGCCGGTCTTGCCGCTGTAGGTGATCTTGGCGTACTTGTCGCCGGCGAGGTTGGAGTCCTTGGGGTGCGTGTAGTACGTGCCCTTCGCCTGGCAGTGGACGGTGACCATCTCGCCGTTGTTGTCGTGCATGGTGGCGACGAGCGCGCCGTTCTTCCCGTCGGGCGTCGCCCGGATGTAGGCGTCGGAGTTGCCGTTGCGCTCCACCGGGTACTTGGCGGCCGGGCCGGTCAGCCCGATGCGGGCCGTCGCGGGCGCGCCGGTGCCGGCGTCGTTCGCGGCGGTGACGGTGAAGGTGTAGGTCCCGTTCGTCCACACGTCGCCGAGCACGGCGGACGTGCCCGACGCCGTGACCGAGCCCTTCACCGGGCCGCTGTAGGCGAGCCGGTAGGTGAGGTTCTCCGCGCCGGGCGGGGGCGTCCACGACACCTTCGTCCCGGACGTCGACGCCCGCGCGGTGAGGCCGGTCGGCGCGCCCGGCGTCACGCACGGCCGGACGGGGTCGCTCGCCGCCGACACCGCCTCGCGGGTCCGGCCGCGGGCGTCGCGGTAGCGGACGGCGACGCGGAACCGGTACTCGCGCCCGCAGTCGCCGCCGGTCACGGTGAAGGTGAAGGGGCCCGCGCCCGGCCGGATCGAGGACGGGCTCGCGGCCAGCCCGGACGGGACGTCCTTCAGCACGTAGCCGATGACGCCCTCGCCCCGCGACGGCTGGAACCCGATCCGCATCGTGCCCGCGCCGGGCGTCACGGAGACGTTGGACGGCGCGCTCGGGGGCTCGCCGGGCCCCGGCGGCTCCGGGCTCCGGGACGGCGGCCGGGGCCGGGACGGCGGCGGCGGCGCGTCCCCGTCGCCGGGCAGCGGGATCGCGTGGCGCTTCTGGCCGCCCGGCACCCGGTCCTTGTACTTGTCGACGCCCTTGCGGGCGCCCTGCGCGTCGACCACGACGGCGTGCGGGCCGGACGGGTCGTTCGCCCACAGCATCCCGTCGCGGACGAACACGTCGAGCTTGGACGGCCGCCCCGTCACCCGGACGGGCGCCTCGAACCGGTGCTCGGCCGAGTCGTAGACGAGCAGCGCCCCGGCGGTCTCGTCCGGGATGTAGACCTTCGCGCCGAGCATCTGCGGCGGCCGGTACCGGTGCTTCGGCATCGCGAGCCGGGTGCTGGAGTACCGCCCGGTGCCGGTGTCGACGGTGACGAGCGACCCGGTGCCCGGCACCAGCATCGGGACGACGGCGCCGTCGGTGGCGGCGGGGGCGAGCACGCCGCCGCGCCCCGCCCGCCGGACGGTCGCGGGCAGCCGCACCGTGAGGTTCGCCCCGGACGGCCTGACGACGGTGGCGGTGCCGGCGGTCGAGTCGGTGACGACCGGGTCGCCGCCCGCCATGGTGAGCGCGAGGTCGTCGCCCGCCGCGCCGACGCGGACGGGCGGGCGGAGCCGGCCGCCGGCGAACGCCGCGACCCGCCCGTCCTTCGCGACCGGCACCCAGAGCGCGCCCCGCGCGTCGATGCCCGCCTGCCCGAGGACGGGCGGCAGCGTCGCCGCCGGACCGACCGGGGTCAGCGCGACCGGGTCGATCTCCTGGACGACGCCCTTGACCGAGTCGACCGTGTACGCCTTCCCGGCCCCGGCGAGGACCTGGATGCCCTTGCCGAGCGGGCGGCTCGTGCCGATGTCCAGCTGGGACGGGTCGAGCCGGCTGACGACGCCGGTGTCCTCGTCGATGATCAGGACGGTGCCGCCGTCCTGCACGATCCTGATGTTGTGGCCGCGCATCTGCGGGACGACGCCCGCCTTGCCGTCGACCTTGCCCGCCGGGCCGTTGACGTGCACGACCACGCCCTTGGTGCGGGCGGTCAGCCAGGCGCCGACGTCGGCGAGCCGGTACTTGGCGCTGGCGACGCCCACCCCGTAGACGGCCGCCGCGATGACGAGCACCCCGACGAGCCCCACCGCGATCTGCCCCGTCAGCCGATCGACCCCGAACACACGTACACGCACACCCGTTCACCTGCCCCGTTTCGGACGGAACCGTAGTGGGCGCGGCGCGTGTCCGCCCGGGTTTTCCCGGATGCCTCAGTTCTCGCGGATCGCGTCGGCGTAGCCGGGAACGGTGATGTTGCGGCCGGAGACGACGACCGCCAGCCGGCCCTCGACGGCCACCTCACCGGCGAGAACGGCGGCGACGCCCGCCGCGCCGGCGCCCTCGGCGACCAGGCCGTGCTCGCGGAGCAGCCAGCGCAGCGCCGTCCGGATCTGGTCATCGGTGACCGCGGTCAGCGCGGCGGTGTCCCCGATGACCTCGGGGGTGACGCAGCCGGGTTCGAGGTTGCCGGGCAGGCCGTCGGCGAACGTCTCGCCGACCGGCACCTCGACGGTCCGCCCGGCCGCCACCGAGGCGGACACGCCGCGCGAGACCGCCGACTCGACGCCGACGACCCGGACGTCCCCGCGCTCGCGGGCCCACAGGCACAGCCCGGCGAGCAGCCCGCCGCCGCCGACCGGCGCGACGACGGTGAGCGGCCCGGCCGCCTGCGCGTCCAGCTCGCGGCCGATCGTGCCCTGGCCGGCGATGACGTCGGGGTCGTTGTAGGGGGAGACGAACCGGCCGGGCAGGGTGAGCGCGTGCGCCTCGGCCTGGTCGTAGGTCAGGCCGTGCTCGACGAGCCGCACCGGGAACGCGGCGATCTTCTCGACCTTGATCCGGGAGGCCCGCGTCGACACGACCACGGTCACGTCGGCGCCGGCCTTCGCGGCGGCGTGGCCCATGCCGAGGCCGTGGTTGCCGGCGCTGGCCGTGACGGCGGGCGCGCCGTCCGGCAGCGCCGCGACGGCGGCGAGGGCGCCGCGCACCTTGAACGAGCCGGTCGGCTGGCACGTCTCCAGCTTCAGCAGCGCGCCGGGCGCCAGGCCGGGCGACGGGACGAGCGGCGTCGGTTCGAGCGCGGCGGACACGGCGCGCCAGGCGCGGTCGAGGTCGTCCGGGCCGGGCGCGCGGACGGCGCGCGGCGTCACGGCCGCTCCCCGGTCTCGCCGGTCTCCCCTGCTCCCCCGGCGATCCGCTCGTGCAGCCGGCTCCGGATCTCCTCGGGCGTGTAGGCGCGGCGGCGCCGCTCCGAGCGCACGATCACGGCGCCGGTCGCGGCGACGCCGACGAACCCGGCGACGCCGAGCGCCTTCCACAGGGCCCGGCTCTTCCACAGTCGCATGCGGGCTACGGTAGCGACCATGCCGGGCACCAGCATCTCCCTGGACGAGGCCGCCGACCTGACCCGCACCGGTGACGTGTGGCTGTTCCGGGGCCGGACGGTCGCCGACCGCGCGATCCAGATGACCACGAACAGCCCCGTGAACCATGTCGGGATGGCGCTGGTCCTGGACGACATGCCGCCGCTGATGTGGCACGCCGAGCTGGGCCGCTCGCTGCGCGACATGTGGACGGGCGGGCACCACCGCGGCGCGCAGCTGCACGACCTGCGCGAGGCCGTCCTGGCGTGGGGGAACCGGTACGGGCAGCGGGCGTGGCTGCGGCAGCTGGAGCCGCCGCCGACCCGCCCGATGGAGGACGCGGCGCTGCGCGCGGTGGCGCGCCTGGACGGCACCCCGTTCCCCTCGACGTCGAAGCTCGCGACCCGGTGGCTGCGGGGACGCGTGCCCATCCGGCGGCCGGCGGAGCGGGAGATGGATCTGGAAACGGCGTTCTGCGCGGAGATCGTCGCGGTGACGTACCAGGCGATGGGGCTGCTGCCGAAGGGCCGCCGCCCGAACTGGTTCGACCCGGGCCGGTTCTGGAGCGGGGACGACCTGGAGCTGGAGGCGGGCGCGGTGCTGGGCGGGGAGATCGCGGTCAGCGTGCCCGCGGCCTGACCGGCCGCCGGTCGCGCAGCGAGCCGGGGTGCAGCCGGCGGCGGAACCGGCGCAAGCGCCCCGCCTTGGCAGTGACAAGGCGGCCCAGGGCGTCGGTGTGGTGCCAGGCCCGGTCGGCGGCACGCGGGTCGGGGCGGGACGCGGCGAAGCGGCTGTGGTTGACCAGGTCGGCGAGGGGCCGCAGGTGCCCGCCGGCCTCCTCCCCCACGGCGGACGCGCCGAAGCGCGCGACCTCGGACGCGGTGAGCGTCCGGACCGTGGACAGGCCGGCGTCGGCGAGGTGGTCGAGCGCCTGGTGCCAGGCCCCGGTGATGCGCGCGGCGGGCGGTCCCGTGCGGCGGCGGCGCTTGCGCAGGGCGGGCGCGAGCAGGACGGCGCACAGGTAGCCGATGACGGCGGCGCCCACCGCGATGGAGGCGAACACCCACCACGGTGTGGGCGCCTCTTCGGCGGAGGCCGGGCCCTGCTGCTGCTTCTGCGTCGTCTTGGCCGGGCCAGGGTCGTTCTGCTGGGCGGCCGCGCTCTGCTGGGCCTGTTCCAGCTTCTGCTCGGTCTCCCCTGCGGCGACGCCCTCGCCGCCCTTGGACGGGCGTCCGCTGTCGGGGAGCGGGTTGAAGCGGATCCAGCCGAGCCGGTCGAACTTGACCTCCGGCCAGACCATGACGTCGCCGGAGCGGACCAGGACGGTCCCGCCCTCGCGTTTCCCGCCCTCGAACCCCACGACGACGCGGGACGGGAGCCCGATCGTCCGGGCGAGCAGGGCGTAGGCGGTGGCGAAGTGCTCGGGCGTGCCGCGCCTGCCCTCGCCGAGGAAGTAGTCGATCTGCCGGTAGGAGTGGCCCGGCGGCGCGGTCACGTCGTACTTGGCGAAGACCTTGAGGTACTCGGCGAGCGACGCGGCCTTCTGCAGCGGCGTGGTCGCGCCGCGCGTCGCGGCCTGCGCGAACCGGCGGAACTCGGCGATCTGGACGGGCGGCTTCCTCGCGCCCGGCCCCCAGGGCAGCTCCCGCGCGGCGGCCGCCTCCGCGTCGGACGCGACGCCCGCGCCGGCCAGGTCGGCGGCCGTCCACTCGGGGACGGCGGCCTGGACGCGGTAGGTCTGGCCGGGGCGCAGCGGCCGGTCGGCGGCGAGGGCGCCGCTGGCGGGGTCGGCGACGACGGGCAAGCCGTCCACCCGCCGGGGCCGGTCGGGCGCGGGCACCCACACGCCGGGCAGGTCGCGGATCGTGATGCGCTGGGAGACCTCGTGGCTCCTGTCCGGCTCCGGCCCCGCCGGGACGCGGCTCCCGGTCGGGACGAACCGGGCCGTGGACGACCAGGTGACCCCGTCGAACCGGTCCAGCACGGCGAGCCGCTCGAGCTCCGTCCGGTCGGACTGGACGGTGAACATGGCCTGGCCGGGGGCCAGCAGCCAGCCGCCGACGCGGTCGAGGGGGCTGACGCCGTCGCGCAGCCGGGGCGGCGGCGCCTGCACCTGCTCGCGCGGGTCGTAGGGGGTGGCGCTGACGGGGACGAGCGGGCCGGCGGCGAACGCCAGCGCCCCGAGCGCGGCGGCGGCCGGCACCCCGGCGGCGAGCGGCCGCCAGGCGATCCCCGCGCCGGGGCCGTCCGCGCGGACGAGGACGAGCACGGCGACGAGCACGGCCGTCGCGGCGGCGAGCGGCAGGTTCGAGCCGGGGCCGCCCGCGCCGAGCGGCAGCGCCACCGCCCACGCGCCGAGCGCCGGGAGCGCCGGGACCGCGCGCGCCGAGGTGCGCAGCGCCAGCTCGGCGGATCCGAACGCCGCGAGCCACACCGCCACGCTGACCAGGACGAGCAGTTCCGGCTCGGCGGGCGCGGGCAGCAGTGTGGTCAGGATCGCCTTCCACGAGCTGAGCACGCCCTCGCGGAGCGTCTGCGGAAGCGTCCCGTCGCTCAGGGCCGGACGCAGGACGGTCAGCGACACCGTCGCGCCCCAGGCGGGCACGGTCAGCACGAGTGAGATCCACAGCGGCCAGGGGCTCTTCTTGCGCGGGCCCGACAGCAGCCCGCACAGGACGGTCGGGACGGTGGCCGCGACGGCGGCGACCGGGACGACCGGCCCGAGCCCGAACACGCGCTGGAACGCCAGGCCCGCGACGGCGGCCAGGCCCGCCGTCACCGCGAGCGACAGGTACCGGGTCACCGGGCGCTCCCCAGCCGCCGCCACGACTCCGCCAGCCCGTCCAGGCCGGCGACGTCGACCGGGTGGACGCCGGGCGGCGCGGGCGCGGGCCCGGCCGGGCGGACGCGCAGCACCACGACCCGGTCGAACCGGGACCGCACCGACGCGATCCGGCCCAGCTCGGCGTCGCCGGTCGTGACGACGACGAGGGAGCCGCCGGCGCGCACCCCGCGCACCGCGTCGGCCGCCGGCCGCCCGCCCTCGTCCGGCCGGACGGTGGTGAGGGCGTCGAGCAGGACCTCCGGGTCGCCGGGACCGCCGCGCGTCGCGGCGAGCGGGCCGCCGCCGGTCAGGATCCGGACGGGGAACCCCGCGGAGGCCGCCCCGGCGGCCACGGACGCCGCCGCGTCCACCGCCAGCTCGAAGTCGTCGGGCTCCGGCCACGCCGCCGGCCGCGTCTCCAGCACGACCGTCGTGGTCGGCAGGCTCGCGTCCACCAGCCGGCGCACCATCAGGGTCCCGGTGCGGGCCGAGGACTTCCAGTGGATGTGGCGCAGCTCGTCCCCGGCGACGTACTCGCGCAGCGCGTGGAACGTCGCCGTGCCCGCCGGGGACCGGTCGCTCGTCGGCCCGTCCAGGTGGTGGGCGCGGCCGGACGGCAGCACCGGCAGCGGCACCGTCCTCGGCCGGACGAGCAGGACCCGCGGCTCCCCGTACTCCCGCACCCGGCGGGCCAGCCGCAGCGGGTCGGCCCGCACCAGCCGCAGCGGCCCCACCGGGATCTCACCGCGCCGGCCGGTCGGCAGCCGGTAGGTCACCGTGCGCCCGCCGCCCGCGCGCAGGCGCGGGATCGCGACCGCGACCTCGGCGGATCCCGCGGCGTCCCGCGCGCTGAGCCCGCGGATCCCGCGCCCCCGGTTGGCCAGGTGCAGGACGCCGACGGCGGGTTCGCCGCGCGCGACCTTCGCCGGGGCGATCTCCCGGCGGACGTCCAGCCGCGGCCTCGGCAGCGTCCACAGCAGGGCGCCCGCGACCGCGGCGAGCCCGGCGGCGGCGAGCGCGGCGGGCTCGGGGTAGCCGAGCCACCAGCCGGCCGCGTACAGGGGCACCGCGGCCGCCGCCGTGCCCCGCCCGAGCGGCGTCAGCACCGCTAGACCCCGGCGGCCTGCGGCGTGGGCACGTTCTGCAGCACCTCGCCGACCACGTCGGCACCGGTCCGCCCGCGCAGCTCCGCGTCCGGCGTCACCAGCAGCCGGTGCGCGACGACCGGCACGGCGAGCGCCTTGACGTCCTCGGGGACGAGGTAGGACCGGCCGGCCGCCGCCGCCCGCACCCGCGCGGCGCGCAGCAGCGCCAGCCCGGCCCGGGGGCTCGCGCCGAGCCGCAGGTCGGGATGGTCGCGGGTGGCGGCGACGACCCGCACCAGGTAGTCGTGCAGCGGCGCCGCGACGTGCAGCCGCTGCGCGAAGTCGATGGCGCGGGCGAGGTCCTCGCCGCCCAGCACGGGCGGCAGCCGGTCCAGCGCCGCGGCGGCGGGCGCGCCCGCCAGCAGCGCCACCTCGGCGCGGTGGTCGGGGTAGCCCATCGAGATCCGCATCAGGAACCGGTCGAGCTGCGCCTCCGGCAGCGGGTACGTGCCGTCCATGTCCACCGGGTTCTGGGTGGCGATGACCATGAACGGGCGCGGCACCGGGTGCGGGACGCCGTCCACGGTGACCCGGCGCTCCTCCATGACCTCCAGCAGCGCCGACTGGGTCTTCGGCGAGCCCCGGTTGATCTCGTCGGCGACCGCGAGGTTGGCGAAGATCGGGCCGGGGTGGAACTCGAACGCGCCGGTGCCCTGGTGGAACACCGAGACGCCGGTGATGTCGCCGGGCAGCAGGTCGGGGGTGAACTGGATCCGCGTCCACTTCGCCTCGACCGACGCCGCCATCGCCCGCGCGAGGGTGGTCTTCCCCACGCCCGGGACGTCCTCGACGAGCAGGTGCCCCTCGGCGAGCAGGCAGATCAGCGCCAGCTCGATCCGGTCCCGCTTGCCGTGCACGACCCGCTCGACGTTGCCCGCCAGCGCGGCGAACAGCCGGGCGAACCGCCCGGCCACCGCGTCCGCGTCCATCCCCGTGTTCTCGGTCATCCGCCCCTGGACCCCCGTCCCTGCCGACGGGACGGCACCCTAACGGCAATACGGGCCGGAGACGGGGCGATCTCCAACATCAACCCCGATCGGACACGAACCGAACGCGGACATCGTCACGAGCGTCCTAAGGTTGGGCATCGCGACGACGAACTCCGAGGTGGACGTGGAAGACGTGAGCATCGGCGACATGTGGGACCGGTTGACGGGGTCGCAGCCGGACCCGCCGCTCTGGCTGGTCGGCCTCGTCGGCCTCGTGGCGCTCGGCGCCGTGCTCCACGGCCCCACCTGGCGGATCGCCCGCAACACCGTCACGATCGCGCACGAGGGCGGGCACGCGCTGGTCGCGCTGCTCACCGGCCGCAAGCTGGACGGCATCAAGCTGCACTCCGACACCTCGGGCGTGACGGTGTCGCGCGGCAAGCCGCACGGCCCCGGCATGATCTTCACGGCGCTGGCCGGGTACGTCACGCCGCCGCTGCTCGGGCTGTTCTTCGCGCTGCTGCTCGCCTGGGGCCGGATCACGCTGATGCTGTGGTTCTCGCTGGCGCTGCTGGCGGCGATGCTGGTGATGATCCGCAACGCCTACGGCGCGCTGTCGGTGGTCGCGACCGGCGCGGTCATCCTCGGGGTGTCGTGGCTGGGCAGCTCCGAGGTCCAGGCCGGGTTCGCCTACCTGGCCGCCTGGTTCCTGCTGCTCGCCGCGACCCGGCCGGTGATCGAGCTGCAGCGGATGCGGGCCCGGCACATGGCGCCGAGCTCCGACGCCGACCAGCTCGCCCACCTGACCGGGGTGCCCGGCCTGGCCTGGGTGAGCCTGTTCGGCGCGACCGCGCTGCTCGCCCTCGTCGCCGGCGGCGCGCTGCTCGTGCCGGACGTCTCCGTCCCCGATCTGCCGCGGCCGCCCGGCTTCTGACCGGCCGCCGGCGGGGCGGGCGCGGGGCGGGCGCAATGTCGTAGGGCGCCGATAGTTTCGGTGGTGTGAGGGAACGATGGGCTCGGGAGCAGGTGCTCGGCCTGGCGCCGGACGCGTCGTCCGCGAAGGCCGCCGGCGGTGTCGCCAAGCCCGCCAAATGGGCCGCGACGGGGTGTGACGGCGAGGCCGTCTGGGGCGAGTGCCAGGGCAGCGGCAGGTCCGTCTACCGGACGTGCGCCGACCTGGCCGAGCCCGCGTTCCGGTGCACGTGCCCCAGCCGCAAGTTCCCCTGCAAGCACGCCCTCGGGCTGCTGCTCCTGTGGTCCGACGGCACGGTCGACGAGGGCCCCCGGCCCGGCTACGCCGCCGAATGGATCGAGGACAGGCGAGAGCGGGCCGGCAAGGCGGCGCGGAAGCGGGCCTCCGCGGCGGCCAAGACCAAGGACCCGAAGACCGCCGAGCGGCGGGAGCGCCGCGTCGGCGACGGGCTCGCCGAGCTCGACCAGTGGCTCCGCGACCAGGTCGCGCACGGGCTCGCGCAGGCCGAGAAGGCGCCCTACCGGCTCTGGGACGACGCGGCGCGGCGGCTCGTCGACGCGCAGGCGGGCGCGCTCGCCGGGCAGGTCCGGGGCCTCGCCGCGCTGCCGCGCCGCCCCGGGTGGCCGGGCCGGCTGCTGGAGGAGTACGCGCTGCTGCGCCTGCTGGTCCAGGCCCACCGGCGGCGCGACGAGCTGCCCGCCGGGCTGCGCGACACCGTCCGCTCCCGGGTCGGGTTCACCGTGCCGCAGGAGGAGGTGCTGTCGGGCGGGGAGCGCGTCCGCGACCTGTGGTCGGTGACCGGGTCGCACGACACCGCGCAGGAGCTGCTGACCACCCGGCGG
Source organism: Actinomadura sp. NAK00032 (assembly GCF_013364275.1). NCBI lineage: Bacteria > Bacillati > Actinomycetota > Actinomycetes > Streptosporangiales > Thermomonosporaceae > Actinomadura > Actinomadura sp. NAK00032. The sequence continues at coordinate 6,093,170 of NZ_CP054932.1, forward strand.
GTGTGGCTGCGCGGCCACCGGACGGGCCGCCCCGCGCTGGTGCTGTCGTTCGCGGCGCCGGGCACGTCGCTGGACGCCTCGCTCGTGGTGGGCACGGAGGTCGACGCGGAGCTGGCCTTCTATCCGGGCTCGCAGCCGCTGCGGGCCCTGGTCGCCGACCGGTACGGGGCGGCCGAGCCGGGTACGCCCGGCGGGACGTCCGTGCGCGAGTTCCTGGGCGAGCACGCCGCCGCCCTGGCGCTCGACCCGTGGCTGGACCGCTGGCCCGCGACGCTGGCCGGGGTCCGGCTGGCCCGCGCCGAGGGCGGCGGCCTGTCGGTGGTCGACGCGGCCGGCGACGCGCTGCCGCTCCGGATGGGCGACCCGTGGCGGCTGCTCGCGCTGTCGGGCGGCGGGCCGGTCACGCTGTCCGGCGAGTGGAGTCCGCGCGGGCTGCGCCCGCTGGCGGCCTGGCACGACGACGAGGGGACGGTGGTCCTGTGAGCGCGTGGAACGAGCACGTCACGGCCGCGCTGCTCGGCACCGAGCGGCGCGACCCGCCGGCCCTGCCGGAGGCCCCGGCCGAGACCGGCGACCGGGCCGGCCGGCTGCTCGACCAGGCCGCGCTGCTGGCCGTCCGGCGGCGGGCCGGGTGGATGCCGCCCGGCCCGGGCCCGGAGGGCGCGACGCCGGAGCCCGTCGCGTTGGCCCCGGTCGAAGACGTCCCGGTGGTGCCGCCCGCCGCGGCGGCGCGGCTGCGGCGGATCCTCGCCGGGGAGCAGCTGCGGGTGCTGCCCGAATGGCTGGACGCGGCGGCGGCGCACGGCTTCCGCGTCCCGGTGCAGGCCCTGCCCGACCTGCTGGAGCGCGGCCGCAGCGACCGGATGCTGCGGCCGTCCATCGCGCGGGCGTGCGGGCGGCGCGGCGTGTGGCTGGCGCTGCAGAACACCGACTGGGCCTACCTGGTCGGCTCCGGCGACGATCCCGCCGGCGGCCCCGAGGTGTGGGAGACCGGGACCCGCAACCGCCGCGCGGCGTACCTGACCAGGCTGCGCGGCAGCGAGCCGGAGCGCGCGCGGGAGCTGCTGCGCGAGACGTGGAGCAAGGAGCCCGCGCCCGACCGCGCCGCGTTCCTCGCCACGTTCGAGCACGGGCTGTCGCCCGCCGACGAGGAGTTCCTCGAATCCGCCCTCGAAGACCGGGGCAAGGACGTCCGGCAGCTCGCGTCCGACCTGCTCGCCCGCCTGCCCGGATCCGCCTACGCGGCGCGGATGGCGGCGCGCGCCCGCGGCTGCCTGGCCCCGGAGACCCGCACCGTGCGGGGCCGGCGGCAGACCTGGATCACGGTCGAGCCGCCGCACGCCCACGGCGACGACATGGCCCGCGACGGCATCCCCTTCCACCCCAGCGGGTCGTTCGCGCCGCGCGGCGGGGGCGGGCCGGTGGGCACGCGGGCCGCGTGGCTGCGCGAGATCCTCGCCCGCACCCCGCTGTCCACCTGGACGGAGCTGTTCGGCCTGCCGCCCATGGAGATCGTGTGCCTGCCCATCGAGGCGGTTGCCGGGGGGTCTGGGGGGTCGTCCCCCCAGAATGAGATCGAGGCGGTTGCCGGGGGGTCTGGGGGGTCGTCCCCCCAGAATGAACACGTCGAGTCCGACGGGCGCGACGTCCACATCGGGTGGGCCAAGGCCGCCCTCGGCCAGCGCGACGCCGGGTGGGCGCGGGCGCTGCTGAAGGGCGGCGTCATGGTCGACGAGCCGGAGGCGCTCGCCGACCTGCTGGCCGTCCTGCCCGCGGGCGAGCGCGACGCCGCGGCGGCCGACCTGATCCGCTGGGTGGCGGGGCGGCCGGAGCTGCTGCGCGTCCTCGAACGGGTCCCCGGCCCGTGGACGGGGCCGCTCGCGGCGGCGGTGGTGGCGACGCTGACCGCGTCCGCCGAGCGGCCCACCCGCCGCGACGAGCACCTGATCACCCAGCTGTGCCGGCTCGCCGACCAGCGGCTCGACCCGGCCGCCGCGCCCCGCCTCGCCCCGCTGACCGCGCCGGACGCCGCCGCGCCGCGCGCCGTCACCGACCTGATCGCCACCCTGGGCTTCCGCGACGAGATGCTGAAGGAGCTGACCCCTTGACCGAGGATTCGATGCCGGGCGGTCCGGAGGGTTCCCCCTCCGGCGCGAACGCCGTCCTGCGCCCGCACGCCGAGCAGGAGTACGCGGGCGAGCTGGCGCGGCTGGCCGAGCACGACGACCGGCCCCGGCCGCCCGGCTGGCGGCTGTCGCCGTGGGCCGTCACCACGTACCTGCTCGGCGGCGAGCTGCCCGACGGGACGGCGGTCTCCCCGAAGTACGTCGGGCCGCGCCGGCTCATGGAGGTCGCGGTGGCGACGCTCGCGACCGACCGGGCGCTGCTGCTGCTCGGCGTCCCCGGGACGGCCAAGACGTGGGTGTCGGAGCATCTCGCCGCCGCCGTCAGCGGCGACTCGACGCTGCTCGTGCAGGGGACGGCGGGCACGGCCGAGGAGGCCATCCGCTACGGGTGGAACTACGCGCGGCTGCTCGCCGAGGGCCCGTCGGAGCGGGCGCTGGTGGAGAGCCCGCTCATGCGGGCGATGCGGCGCGGCGCGGTCGCCCGCATCGAGGAGCTGACCCGGATGCCGTCCGACGTCCAGGACACCCTGATCACCGTCCTGTCGGAGAAGACGCTGCCGGTCCCGGAGCTGAACACCGAGGTGCAGGCGCGCAGGGGCTTCACGGTGATCGCCACCGCCAACGACCGCGACCGGGGCGTGAACGAGCTGTCCAGCGCGCTGCGCCGCCGGTTCAACACCGTCGTGCTGCCGCTGCCGGAGTCCGTCGAGGACGAGGTCGGCATCGTGGCCCGCCGCGTCGACCAGATCGGCGCGGGGCTGGAGCTGCCGGAGTCCCCGGCGGGGCTGGAGGAGATCCGCCGCGTCGTCACCGTGTTCCGCGAGCTGCGCGGCGGCGTCACCGCCGACGGGCGCACCAAGCTGAAGTCGCCGAGCGGGACGCTCAGCACCGCCGAGGCCATCTCGGTGGTCACCAGCGGCCTCGCGCTCGCCGCGCACTTCGGCGACGGGGTGCTGCGCGCCGCCGACGTCGCGGGCGGCATCGTCGGCGCCGTCGTGCAGGACCCGGTGTCCGACCGGGTCGTGTGGCAGGAGTACCTGGAGGCCGTCGTCCGCGACCGCCCCGAGTGGCGGGACTTCTACCGCGCCTGCCGGGAGGTCTCTTGAGCCACGTCGAGGTCTACGGGATCCGCCACCACGGGCCCGGCTCGGCGCGGGCGCTGCGCGGCGCCCTGGAGGAGTTCAAGCCGGACGCGGTGCTGATCGAGGGGCCGCCCGAGGCCGACCCGATCGTGGGCCTGGCCGGCGACGGGGGGATGGTGCCGCCGGTCGCGCTGCTCGCCTACTCCCCCGCCCCGGCCCCCGGCACGGGGGACGGCGACCGCAAGGCCGCGTTCTGGCCGTTCGCGGAGTTCAGCCCGGAATGGCAGGCGATCCGGTACGGGCTGGCGGCGGGCGTGCCCGTCCGGTTCTGCGACCTGCCGGCGGCGAACCAGCTCGTCCCGGCCACGGCGGAGGACGAGGACGCGGACGAGGACGAAGGGCGGGCGGCGGAGCCCGCCGCCGAGGGGATCCGGCTCGACCCGCTCGGCTGGCTGGCGAAGGCGGCCGGCTACGACGACGCCGAGCGCTGGTGGGACGACGTGGTCGAGCACCGCGGCGGCGGCCCGTCCCCCTTCCCGGCGATCGCGGAGGCCATGGCGGAGCTGCGCGCCCAGCTCGCCGAGCGGCCCGAGGACGCCGGGCCCGCCGCGCACCGGCGGCGCGAGGAGCAGCGCGAGGCGCACATGCGGCGGACGCTGCGCCGCACCCTCAAGGAGGGCCACGAGCGGGTCGCCGTGGTCTGCGGCGCGTGGCACGTGCCCGCCGTCCGCGCCAAGGTCCCGGCGGCCCACGACGACCGGACGCTGCGCGGGCTCCCGAAGGCCAAGGTCGCGATGACCTGGGTGCCGTGGACGCACGGTCGGCTCGCCGGGCACTCCGGCTACGGCGCCGGCGTCCGCTCCCCCGGCTGGTACCACCACCTGTTCGCCGCCCCGGACCGTCCGATCGAGCGCTGGCTGACCGCCGCCGCCCGCGTCCTGCGCGAGGAGGACCTGCACGTCTCGTCCGCGCACGTGATCGAGGCGGTCCGGCTCGCCGAGGCCCTCGCCGCGCTGCGCGGCCGCCCCCTCGCCGGGCTGGAGGAGGTGACCGAGGCGACCCGGGCCGTGCTGTGCGAGGGCGCCGACCTGCCCGTGGAGCTGATCCAGCGGCGGATGGTCGTCGGGGAGCGGCTCGGCGCCGTCCCGGAGCGGACCCCGATGGTGCCGCTGCAGCGCGACCTGCAGGCCCAGCAGCGGCGGCTCCGGCTCAAGCCGTCGGCGCTGGACCGCGAGCACGACCTCGACCTGCGCAAGCCCACCGACCTGGAGCGCAGCCGGCTGCTGCACCGCCTCCGCCTGCTGGACGTCGACTGGGGCGTGCCCGCCGACGCGGGCCGCTCGAAGGGCACGTTCCGCGAGACGTGGACGCTCGCCTGGCGCCCCGAGTTCGACGTCGAACTGATCGAGGCCAGTGCCTGGGGCACCACCGTGCGCGGCGCGACCACCGCCCGCGCCGAGGCGCTCGCCGAGCACGCCACCGCGCTCGCCGACCTGACGTCGGTGGCCGAGCGCTGCCTGCTCGCCGACCTCGGCGACGCGCTCCCGACCGTGATGCGCGCCCTCGCCGACCGGGCCGCCGTCGACACCGACGTCGCGCACCTGATGGCGGCGCTGCCCGCGCTCGTCCGGGCGCTGCGCTACGGCGACGTCCGCGGCACCTCCACCGGCCCGCTCCGCACGGTCGTCGACGGCCTGGTCGTCCGGGTCTGCGTCGGCTTCCCGCCCGCGATCACCGGGCTGGACGACGACGCCGCCCGCGAGTTCCTCGCCCATGTCGACGCCGTGCACGGCGCGCTGTCGCTGCTCGCCGACGAGGGCCACCTCGAACGCTGGCGCCGCACCCTGGAGGGGCTGCTCGCCCGCCCGGACGCGCTGCACGGCCTCATCGAGGGCCGCCTCACCCGCCTGCTCCTCGACGCGGGGCGGCTGCCGGACGTCCCCGACCGGATGGCGCGGGCCGTGTCCGCCGGCGCCGCGCCCGACCGCGCCGCGGCGTGGGTCGAGGGCTTCCTGTCCGGCGGCGCCCTGCTCCTGCTGCACGACGACGAACTGCTCCGCCTGGTGGACGCCTGGATCGCGGGCCTGCCCGCCGGCTCCTTCACCGACGTCCTGCCGCTGCTGCGCCGCACCTTCGGCGCCTACCCGTCCGCCGAGCGCCGCTCCATCGGCGAGCGCCTCCGCCGCCGCGCCGAGCCGGGCACGGGACGCCCGCCCCCGGCCGCAGAGGACATCGACGAGACACGCGCCGCCCCGGCGGCCGGCGCGGTCCTCCAGATCCTCGGCTGGAGGTCCCCATGAGCCCCGGACGCGGCCAAGGCCCACGGCCCTTCCGGGCATCCGGTGTTGGAGAGAGCGCGAGAACGGAGGGATCGGCGTGAGCGCTGACGGTGCGGACGACCGCATGCGGCGGTGGCGGCTCGTGCTCGGCGGCGAGCGCGCCGACGGGACCGGGGTGTCGCTGACCGGCGACGACGCCCGGATGGACGGGGCGCTGGAGAAGCTCTACGGCGGCGGTGGCGACGAGGGCCGGCCGCGGCCCGGGCGGCGCAGCGCCGGCCTCGGCGACTCGGCGCCCTCGGTGGCGCGGTGGCTCGGCGACATCCGCGAGTACTTCCCGTCCAGCGTCGTGCAGGTCATGCAGAAGGACGCGATCGAGCGGCTCGACCTCACCCGGCTGCTGCTGGAGCCGGAGATGCTCGACGCCGTCGAACCCGACGTGCACCTGGTCGGGACGCTGCTGTCGCTGAACCGGGTCATGCCGGACCGGGCGCGGGAGTCGGCGCGGGCCGTCGTGCGCGCGGTCGTCCGCGACCTGGAGCGGCGGCTCGCGCAGCGGACGCGGTCGGCGGTCGGCGGCGCGCTCGACCGGTCGGCGCGGGTGCTGCGGCCGCGCCGGCTCGCCGACGTCGACTGGGAGCGGACGATCCGCGCGAACCTGCGGCACTACCTGCCCGAGCACGGCACGCTCGTCCCGGAGCGGCTGATCGGGTACGGGCGGCGGCGGCAGGCCGTGAAGCGGGACGTGGTCCTCGCCGTCGACCAGAGCGGGTCGATGGCGGCGTCGGTGGTGTACGCGAGCGTGTTCGCCGCGGTGCTGGCGTCGATGCGGTCGCTGCGCACCTCGCTCGTCGTGTTCGACACGGCGGTGGTCGACCTCACCGACCAGCTGCACGACCCGGTCGAGGTGCTGTTCGGCACGCAGCTCGGCGGCGGCACCGACATCAACCGGGCGATCGCCTACTGCCAGGGCCTCGTCGCCCGTCCGGCCGACACGATCATGGTGCTGATCAGCGACCTGTACGAGGGCGGCGTCCGGGAGGAGATGCTGCGCCGGATCGGGGCGCTGACGGCGGCGGGCGTGCAGGTGGTGGTGCTGCTCGCCCTGTCGGACGAGGGCGCGCCCGCCTACGACCGCGAGAACGCGGCGGCGCTGGCGGCGCTGGGCGTCCCGGCGTTCGCGTGCACCCCGGACGCGTTCCCCGAGCTGATGGCCGCCGCGATCGAGCGCCGCGACCTCGCGGAGTGGGCGGAGCGCCACGCGTCACCGGGGTGAGCGCGACAGCCCCCGCGCCAGCAGCACCACGACGACGGCGGTCAGCACCGCGTGCCCGGCGAGGGCCGACGCCTGGACCTGCACGAGCGCGCCCCACGCCCCCCACATCGCGACGCGCACGACGCGCGCGGCCATCACCGTCCACGCCGCCGCCCGGGACCCGCGCCACGCCAGGATCACCGCGACGAGCGTGACCACGGCGACGACCGCGAACGACGACGCCACCACGGGCAGCAGCCCGCCCCGGTGCCCCTCGCTGAGCGACGGCCGGGCGATGAGGATCGCCAGCGCGGCGACGTCGAGCGCCGCGAGCACCCCCGCGAGCACCAGCCCACTCCCCAGGGCCGCCCCGAGCCGCACCCGCCCACCGCCTGCGGTCGCGGTCGCCCGCGGCTCCCCCGGGGCCGCGTCGAAGCCCCACGGCGCCCCGGCCTCCGACACCGCGGCAGACCCCGGCACCGCCCCAGAACCCGACAGCCCGGCAGACTCCGGCAGCACGCCAGAACCCGGTGGCATGGCAGAACCCGGCAGCGCACCAGGTCCCGGCAGCGCGGCAGAACCCGGCGGCGCCGCAGACCCCGGCGATGCGGCAGAACCGGGTGGCATGGCAGAACCCGGCAGCGCGGCGGTTCCGGATGGCGGGGCAGAACCCGGGAGCGCGGCGGTTTCGGGTGGCGCGGCAGACCCCGGCAGGGGGGCGGGCTCGGGTGGTGCGGTGGTTTCTGGCGGTGCGGGGATGCCAGGCGACGCGGTGGGGGTGGGGAGGGGTTTGGTCGGGGGGTGGGTGGTGCGTGTGCCGAGGAGCCAGAGGAGGACGTCCTCGGAGGTGGGGCGGTCGGCCGGGTCCTTGGCCAGGCAGGCGGCGGCGACCTCGGCGAGGGGGCGGGCAGGGCGCGCAGGTCGGGTGTCTCGTGCAGGATCCGGTACATGACGGCGGGGAGCGGGCCGCCGGCGAAGGGGTCGCGGCCGGTGGCGGCGAACAGCAGGGTGCCCGCCCAGGCGAACAGGTCGGCGGCGGGCCCGGCCCGGCCGGCGAACTGCTCGGGCGCCATGTAGGCGGGGGTGCCGACGACCTGGCTGGTCAGCGTGGCGCCGGCGGCGAACGCGCGGGCGATGCCGAAGTCGATCACGCGCGGGCCGTCCGGGCCCATCAGGACGTTCTGCGGCTTGAGGTCGCGGTGCGCGACGTTCGCGCGGTGGATCGCCGACAGCGCCGTCACCGAGCTGATCGCGAGCCGGTCGAGGCCGGCGCCGGCGCGCGGCCCCTCCGCCAGGACGAGGGCGCGCAGCGACGGGCCCGGCACGTACTCGCTGACGATGTAGGGGCGGTCGCCGGCGGTGTCGGCGGCGAGCATCTGCGCGGTGCAGAACCCGGCGACCCGCTGGAGCAGCGCCAGCTCGCGGACGAACCGCTCCCGCGCGTCCGCGTCGCCGAGCAGCCGGGCGTGCAGCAGCTTCACTGCGACGCGCGGCGGCCCGGACGCCGGGTCCACGGGGCGGCCGAGGTAGACCGACCCCTGCCCGCCCGCGCCGAGCCGGGCGAGCAGCTCCCAGCCGCCGAGCCGGGTCGGGTCCGCGGCGTCGAGTGGTTCCGGGCCCGCCATTTCGCACCCCCGCGAAAACTGGAGCATTCCGCCGCGCACAAATCCGTTCCGCCCGGCATCGAAGAGTATAGGTACGGCGAACCGGGGGCGGGAGTAGACGCATGCGTGAGATCCATTCACCATTTGTCCGGCGGCGGGCGGCCGCGGCGGCGGTCGCGGCGCTGGCGCTCGCGGCGGGCGCGCTCGCCGGCTGCGGGGACGCGGGCGCGGCCATCACCCGGCTGACCGTCGGATCGCCCGGCCCCGAGCCCTACACGCTGGTCGCCGGCACCGACGAGACGGGCGTCAAGGAGCGGCCGCGGGCGGGCGGCACGAAGACCGGCGACTCCCCCGGCCTCTACGGCGGGACGCGGCGGGCGTCCACCTGCGACCAGCGGAAGCTGATCGAGTTCTTGCAGGCCAACCCCGACAAGGCACGGGCGTGGGCGGGCGTGCAGGGCATCCCGGTGAGCGACATCCCGCGCTATGTGTCGCGGCTGACGCCGGTGCTGCTGCGCACCGACACGCTCGTCACCAACCACGGCTACGGCAACGGGAGGGCGACCAGCGGGCCCGCCGTCCTCCAGGCCGGAATGGGCGTTCTCGTCAATGGCTACGGGGTGCCGGCGGTGAAGTGCAATTGCGGCAATCCGCTCACCCCGCCCGAGAAAAAGATCTCCACCGGGAACGCGTCCTATACTGGCCGGTCCTGGCCGGGATTCGAGCGGCGGAATGTCACCAGGATCGCGCCGCGGGATTCCCGGAAGGGGACGATCACCGCCTTCGTGCTCGTGGACCCGGGCGCGACGATGGGGTTCGAGCGGCCCCGCGCGACCGCCGGCGAGGCGGACGGGCCGCCCGCGGAACTGCCGCCCACCGAGACCGAGGTCCCCGCGAGCGGCACGCCGTCGCCGTCCGACTCGGGCCCGCGCTCGCCCGGGGTCGAGTCGCCCGGCACCGAGTCGCCGGGGACGCAGTCGCCGGGCCTCGAATCGCCGGGCACCGAGCCGCCCGGCACCGGCTCGCCCGAGCCCGGAACCTCTCCGGGGTCGGCGGGCGTGACGTCCGGCGACCCGGGTACGGGCATCGGGACGGAGCCACCGGACGGGGACGGGCCGGGCGACCCGGTCTCGCTCCCGCCGGCCACGGAGCCGGCCCCCGCGATCTCCTGACGGGCAATGCGCTACATTTGCTCATATGAGCAGTCAGTCAGATGTCGCGCCCGCCGCGGGCCCCGCCGACGCGTGCGCCGTCCGGGTGGTCGATCCCGAGAAGGTCGCGATCGTCACCGCCGCGCTGCCGGGCACGGAGACGATCACCGAGCTGGCGCAGGTGTTCGGGCTGCTGTCCGACCCCGGCCGGCTGCGGGTGATCATCGCGCTGCTCGAAGGGGGCGAGATGTGCGTGTGCGACATCGCCGCGTCCTGCGGGCACTCGGAGTCCGCGGTCTCGCACGCGCTGCGGCTGCTGCGCGCCAACCGCGTCGTCCGGGTCCGCCGCGCCGGCCGGATGGCCTACTACCGGCTGGACGACTCGCACGTCCGGATGCTGCTCGACCTCGCCCTCACCCACATCGGCCACGGGGAGGAAGGCACATGAGCGGGCACGGCAGGGCGGACGGGAGCGGCGGCCACGGCCACGGGCACGGGCACGCGATCTCGGCGGGCGCCGACCGGCGGCTGCTCGGCGGCGCGCTGGCGCTGATCCTCGTCTTCATGGCGGTCGAGACGGCGATCGGCCTGATCTCCGGCTCGCTGGCCCTGATCTCCGACGCCGCGCACATGATGACCGACGCGTTCGCGATCGCGCTGGCGCTGGTCGCGATGCGCATCGCCGCGCGCCCGCCCAAGGGCGGCTACACCTTCGGCCTGCGCCGCGCCGAGATCCTGTCCGCGCAGCTCAACGGGCTGACGCTGATCCTGCTCGCGGCCTACTTCAGCTACGAGGGCGTCCGCCGGCTGATCGAGCCGCCCGACGTCGAGGGCCAGTTCGTGTTCTGGACGGCCCTCGCCGGCATCGCCGTCAACGTCGCCGCGACCTTCCTGATCAGCCGGGCCGACCGGAGCAGCCTGAACGTCGAGGGCGCGTTCCAGCACATCCTCAACGACCTGTTCGCGTTCATCGCCACGGCGATCGCCGGCCTGCTGGTGTGGACGGCCGGCCTGGCCCGCGCCGACGCGGTCGCCTCGCTGGTGGTGGCGGCGCTGATGGTCAAGGCCGGGTACGGGCTGCTGCGGGACGCCGGCCGGGTGCTCATGGAGGCCGCGCCGGCGGGCCTCGACCCGTCCGAGCTCGGCGCCCGGCTGGCCCGCCGCCCCTGCGTGGAGGAGGTCCACGACCTGCACGTGTGGGAGGTCAGCTCCGGCTACCCGGCGCTGTCGGCGCACGTGCTCGTCGACACGCAGGGCGACTGCCACGCCGTCCGCCGCGACCTCCAGGAGTTGCTGCGCGACGCGTACGGGATCACGCACACGACGCTGGAGGTCGACCACGTCGCCGAGCGGGCGGGCGGCGCGCACGTGCACTGCGAGGACGCGCACGGCCCCCGCCATGTGGCGGAGGCCGGCGGGCCCCACGATCACGCGGGCAGCGCGCCCTGTGATCATTGACCCCTGATCACGGGGCGCCTTGTGATCACTGACGGCAGGGCGTGCCGTTCAGGGTGAAGGACGCGGGCGGCGGGTTCGTCCCGCCGCTCGACCCGTTGAAGCCGATCACGACCGAGCGTCCCGGCCGGATCGCGGCGTTCCAGGACAGGTCGCGCGCGGTGACGTCCGCGCCGTCCTGCGCCCAGGCCGCGCTCCAGCCGTGCGTGACGCGCTGGTCGGCGGCGAACGCGAACCCGAGCGTCCACCCGGAGACGGGCGAGGTGCCGGTGTTGGCGACGGTGACCTCCGCCGTGAACCCGCTCCCCCACTGGCTCAGCACCTTGTAACCGACCTTGCAGGCCGAGGCGGGCGGCCCGGCGTCCGCCGGGATCTCGACGAGCGTGATCGAGGACGCGGGGAACGTCGAGGTGAACCCGTCCGGGCCGAGCGCCACGTCCGGCTCGCGGACGATCGACGCCAGGTCGTCCGCGCCGTAGCGGTAGACGTGCCCGGCCGCCGTGCCCGACCGCCCGGTGATCGAGACGGTGCTGGTCAGGTCGTCGGTGAGCGACTTGTTGACGATCATCAGCGTGAGCGCCTTGTCGGACGAGCGCTCCGCCGCGTACACGGCCAGCGCGCCCTGGTCGGCGCTCGCCGCGGCGACCGACGTGTCGCCGAAGGACGCCCCGGCGCCGTCGTAGTTCCGGTACATGCGGAAGGCGTAGGCGCCCGGGTCGGACGCGCCCGGCGGCGCCCACAGCGTGGCGAGGTCCAGGCCCTCCCGCCCGAAGATCCCGAGGACGTCGGCCTGCGCGACCGCGCCGTTGAGGTGGCCGAGGGCGCCCCAGTTGTACTCGGTGATCGCGAGCTTGGTGCCGGGGTAGTTCTCCTCCACCAGCCGGCGCATGCGCGGGATGAACTCGATCGGCTGGTCGATCCAGCTCTCGTCGGTGTACGTGGGATCCCAGAGCTGGCGGGTGGAGCGCAGCCGGAGCTCCTGGGTGGCCGCGTCGCCGGCCTCGCCGAGCGCGACCCCGCTCTGCTGCGGGTAGAGGTGCTCATCGAAGTAGTCGAGGACGCGCGTGCCGTGCTCCTGCTCGTACGCCTTCATCTGCCGGAGGTACCAGGCGGCGAAGGGCACGCCGCCGTGCGCGGCCCGGTCCGGCGGGTTCGACCAGCAGTCGCCGCCCTCGCGGTCGCACGTCTGCTTGTCGAGACCCGACATCGTCAGCGACTGGAAGCCCCAGCCGACCGGGCCGAGCGTCTTCGCGCCCGGATCGGCGGCCTTCACGGCGGCCGCGATCGCGTACGTCTGGTCGCGCATCTCGTCGTAGCCCGCGCCCTCGGGGTGGACGTCCCGGTGGGTCGCGTGCCAGAGGTCGGGTTCGTTGTCGAGGTTGTAGAACCGGACGCCGCCGTCCTTCGCCAGGCCGTACTTGCCGGTCAGGTGCGCCAGCCAGTCGGTGATGTACTCCGGCCCGGCGGGGACGCTGGTGTCCGCCGGGTCGTTGCCGGTGACGTTGGTGCCGTCCGGTCTGACGCCGTTGCCGCAGTCCGGGCGCCACTGGGTGTCGGCGCCCTGCTGCGGCCCGTACTTCGCGATGCCGAAGCCGCAGGTGTAGTCGCGGGCCTTCGGCGTCCAGCCGATCAGCGGGACGGTCAGGATCGTGCCGGTGCCGGTCCTGCGGTCCTGCTCGGTGAACTGGTCGGTCTCGGAGCCGTCCGGCAGCGCCGCCGGGTCGGGGGCCGGGCCGGGGACGTTCTCGAAGTACCAGTCCGAGCCCCGGTTCGTCTCGTCGTAGAGGTAGTTGTAGCGGGTGGTCGCGTTGCCGCCCCACCGCCGCACGGGGAGCCTCAGCTCCTTCGCCAGCGCCTCGTCGGCGAAGTTCATCCCGTAGACGTCGGGGCTGATCGCGTGGCGGGACGCCGCCGGGTCGACGGTCAGCGCCGGTCCGTCCGCCGCCCGCGCGGTGGGCGCCGCCCACGGCAGCAGCGCCGCCGCGAGGACGCCCGCCAGCAGCGCCCTGCTCTTGGCCGCCATGGTCAGGCCTCGCAGGGCTGGTCGTTGAGGTCGAACGCGGCGGGCGCGCCGGCCGCCGATCCCGTCGCCTGGAACCCGGCCGTGATGGACGCGCCGGCCGCGAGCGCGCCGTTCCAGTCCATGCTCTTCGCGGTCACGTCGACCCCGGACTGGGACCAGGTCGCGCTCCACCCCTGGCTGATCCTCTGGTCGCCGGGGAAGGCGAAGCCGAGCGTCCAGCCGTTCAGCGCCTCCGAGCCTGTGTTGGTGATGGTGACCTGTGCCGTGAACCCGCCCTGCCAGCTGTTCTGCACCTGGTACGCGACCTCGCAGGAGACGCCCGGCGGGTCACCGGGGTCGCCCGGATCGCCGGGGTCGCCGCCGCCCGAGTCGAAGGCGCCGAGCAGGTACGGGTCGAGGTAGGACTGCTTGGCGGTGTTGACGGTCGTCCAGTCCCCGTTGAGGATGCCGCCGGTGTCGCCCGAGTTGGGGTTCCACGACCAGAAGGTGAAGGACATCCCGCTCGCGCCCGTGCCGAGGTAGGCCATCAGCGTGCGCAGCCAGGTCTGGTCGCGCGCGTCGGTGAGGGTCGTCCCGAACTCGCCGAGCAGCACGGGCGCCACGTTGTTCTTGTAGAGGTGGCCCCAGTTCTTGTCCCAGATCGCCGCCATGTTGGACGGGAAGGCGGGGTCGTCGAACCACGGCTGCGGGTAGACGGACGTGGCGTAGTCGTGCGCGGAGTAGACGAGCCGGTTCGGGACGTCCAGCCGCACCGGGTACTGCGCGGCGCCCTGGAGGTTGCCGCCCCACCAGTAGTTGTCGCCGTCGTAGCCGTCCACGCCCTCGACGATGATCAGCCAGTTGGAGTTGACGGCGAGGATCGCGTTCCCGGCCCGCTCGGCCGCGAGCCGCCAGTCCCTGCTCTGGTCGCCGCAGCCCCAGCACGCCGGGGCGTGCGGCTCGTTGTGCAGGTCGGCGCCGATGACCGTGGTGTTGCCCGCGTAGTGCCGGGCGAGCATCTCCCAGTCGGAGATCCACCGCGACTCGGGGTAGGCGTCGGTGTACCAGAGCGCGGACTGGCCGCCGGCGTCGGGGCGGTGCCGGTCGAGGACGACCTTGAGCCCGATCCGCCCGGCGTAGTCGACGATCCTGTCGAGGATCTGCAGCCCGGTCAGGCCCTGGAGGTCGGGGTTCTTGGAGTAGTCGATGCTGTTGGGCGCGCTGCCGGAGTCGAACAGCTGGTTGGTGTAGGGCAGCCGCAGCGTGTTGTACTTCAGGCTCTTGATCTGGTCGAGCATGTCCTTGTAGCCGCGCGTCCAGAGCCCGTGCGGGGAGAAGTTCGACGTCTCGGCGCCGAACCAGTTGATGCCCGTCATCCGCACCTGCTGCCCGTTGGAGTCGAGCAGCTGCCGTCCGCTGGTGTGCCAGTAGCCGGTGCCGGCGGCATGGGCCGTGCCCGGTGCGGCGGGGACGAACACCAGCGCCAGCAGCGCGGCCATGGCGATCAGGAGGGCGCGCTTGGCCGTGGAGGATCCGGTCATGAGTCGTTCTCCTCTTCCCGGTCCGTCAGCGGGCCGTGCAGGTGATGGCCGGGGCGCCGGGCGCGGACCCGGTGCCCTGGAAGCCGAAGCTGGTGGAGCCGTGCGCGGGCACGGCGCCGTTGTAGTTCGCGTTGACGGCGTGGACGGACGACCCGCTCTGCGTCACGGTGGCGTTCCAGCCGTTGACGACGCGCTGGTCACCGGAGAACGTCCAGTCCGCCGACCAGCCGGACAGCGGCGCGTCCCCGTCGTTGGTCACGGTCACCGTGGCGGTGAACCCGCTGTTCCAGGCGTTGTCGGTGCGCAGGGCGGCCGAGCACCCGTCCGAGGACGGCGGAGGCGTGGTGGGCGGGTCGGTGGTGGGCGGCGTGGTGGGGCCGCCGACCTCGACGCCGAAGGAGTTCGTCGCGAGGCCCGCTCCGCCCTGCCACAGCTCGAACCCGGCCTCGACGCCGATGAGGTACCAGGCGTTGTCGATGTAGCCGCGCGACACCGCGTCCGCCGTGAACGCCCGCAGGTCGAGGTCGTCGACCGACGTGGTGCCGGAGGTCCGGACGAAGGCGATGTAGTTCCAGTTCATCCGGCTGTACCAGACGTCCCAGGTGGCGCCGGAGATCTGGACGCCGCTCGCGACCCGGGACCCGGCCGGCTGGACGCCGCCGCGGTGGTTGAGCCAGATCATGACCTCGGCGCCGTCCGGGTCGGTCTCGGTGCTCGGGTGGCTGTCGTACCAGAGGTCGTAGGAGACGTTGTAGGAGCCCGAGGACGGCTGCGTCGTGCTCCAGTCGCTGGTGACGGCCGGCATGCCGCCGACCTGCACGGGCAGGCCGCTGTCGGAGGTGCACTGGCCCCAGTGGCAGCCCTTGAAGAAGGACGGGTACGCGGCCGGGGCGCCGTTGGTGGCGTTGTTGTGCCCGGCCGAGTCGACGGTGAAGGACGTCCCGTCCACGGTGATGCACTGCGGGGTGTCGGCACCCCAGATGTTGTTCTGCGCGATGTACGCGCCGCCGCCGACCGGGGTGGTGTCGGTGGCGACGCACAGCTGCGTCGCGGCGGACGCGGGGGCCACGTAGTACAGGGGGATCGCCAGCAGGGCCGCGGCAAGGACGGCACAGCTCTTCAGACGCGCTCTCATGGCGGAACCTCATTCGACGTGTGGGAGCGCTCCCAAAGTCGCGGGCACCGCGAACGCTGTCAAGAACGCGGATCCGCGTCCGCGATGACCAGCCGTCCGGCGTGAAAGGCCGTGAAACGGGCGCGGGCCGCCCGCTACGGCAGCCCGAACAGCCGGGCGGCGCCGTCCCGGCAGACCGCGCGCAGCCAGTCGTCGCCGAGGTCGAGCGCGGCCAGCGACTCCAGCTGGTGCGCGTACGGGTACGGGATGTTCGGGAAGTCGGTGCCGAGCAGGACGCGCCCCGCCAGGCCCAGCTCGCGGAGCCGGGGCAGCAGCGCGTCCGGGAAGTCGGCCAGCCGGGCGAAGCTGGTGAACACCATCGTCGTGTCCAGGTGGACGCCCTCGTGGGCGTCGGCGAGGGCGAAGAAGCCGTCGAACTCGGGGGCGCCCATGTGGGCGACGATCGTCGTCAGCCCCGGGTGGCGGGCCAGGACCTCCCCGAACGGGCCGGGGCCGGTGTAGCCGTTCGCGACGGGACCGGACCCGGCGTGCACGAGCGCCGGCACCCCCGCGTCGGCGAGCATCCCCCACACCGCGTCCAGCTCCTTGGCGCGCGGGTCGAACCCGCCGACCTGGAGGTGGACCTTGAAGACCCGGGCGCCCGCCTCAAGGGCGCGGGCCGTGTACTCCTCGACGCCGGGCTCGGGGAAGAACGTGGCGGTCTGGATGCATTCGGGGACGCGGGCGGCGAACTGCGCGGTCCAGTCGTTCAGCGACTCGGCCATGCGGGGGCGGTGCGGGTAGGCCAGCGAGGTGAACGCGCGCACGCCGAGGCCGCGCAGGAACGCCAGCCGCTCCTCCTCCGACTCCCGGTAGGTGATCGGCCACTCGGTGCCGATCAGCGGCCCGGCCTCGTCGAAGTACTCCCACACCGCGCTCATCAGCCGCTGCGGCATGAAGTGGACGTGGACGTCGATGATGCCGGGCAGCCCGAGCGCCCGCCAGAACGCGGGGACGGCTTCGTCAGAACGGGGTTCGGCCACGCCCCGACCCTAGTGGCCGGTCAGCCGAGCTCGGCCAGCAGGCCCGGCAGCGCCCGGCGCAGCTCCCGCCGCCAGTACGGCCAGGTGTGGGTGCCCCGGTAGAAGTGCGTCGTGACCGGGATGCCCAGCTTCCCGAGCTTGCCGGCGAACTCCTCGCCGACCGTGCGGGCGAGGCGCTCCAGCACGTCCGGCCCGGCCCCGGGCCGCGGGTCGTAAGCGCCGGGGTCGCCGTCGCCCGCGCTGATGTGCAGGCGGACGCCGGCGAGGCGGCCCGCCAGGTCGTAGGGGTTGTGCTGGCGCCACACGACGCGCTGCTCGTCGGGGTCGCCCCAGACGTCCGTCCAGTCGAGGCCGGGGGCGCCGATCGCGACGCCCAGCTCGACGAGGTCGGCGACGTCGAGCCCGGACGGGTCGCGGTACAGGGTGTGCAGCGGCCCGCTGAACGAGGCCGCCGCCCGGAACAGGCCGCGGTGCCGGGCCGCGTAGGCCAGCGCGCCGAGCCCGCCCATCGCGTTCCCGGCGATGGCGCGGTCCGGGCCGGCGCGGTATCCGCGCTCCAGGATCTGCCGGAGTTCGGCGAGATGGAACGTCTCCCATTGCGGCGCGCCGCCGCTTCCGCGATTCCACCAGTCGGTGTAATTGCCGCAGGGGCCGCCGTCGGGCATGACCACGAGCACGCCGGCGTCCTCGGTCAGCTCCTCGATGTCGGTGTGGTCGCTCCAGGCGGTGTGGCCGTCCCGGCCGGCGCCGGCGCCGTGCAGCAGCCACAGCGCCGGCCAGGTGCGGGCCGCGTCCCGCGACCAGCCGCGCGGCAGCAGCAGCCGCACGCGGGCGACGTC
The DNA here is from genome assembly GCF_013364275.1 of Actinomadura sp. NAK00032. NCBI lineage: Bacteria > Bacillati > Actinomycetota > Actinomycetes > Streptosporangiales > Thermomonosporaceae > Actinomadura > Actinomadura sp. NAK00032. The sequence continues at coordinate 6,110,661 of NZ_CP054932.1, forward strand.
GTCCAGGACGGGCGAGCGGACGGCGAGGTCGAGGACGCGGCGGCGGCGCCGGCGCTCGCCGACCACCGCGGCGCCGCCCGCGCGGCCGGCCGAGGGGGCCGCGCCGCCCGCCGCGATGGACGCCGCGAGCCCGGCGACCGCAACGATGAATCCCGCTCCCGCCACACCGCGCAGCCGCATGATTTTCGCCCCGGGTCAACCAGAAGTGCTTTCCTTGTAAGGATCCCCACTCGGCGGCATGTTTCAACGTTGAGTAATCGGTTTATAAAATGTCGGGCCGGAAGTTCCGGTCCACGCCCCTTGTAGGGTGACGCGGACGAGGGAGGGCGACCGGTCGAGATGCGGAGCGCCGAGATGCGGAGCAAGGCGGAGCTGGAGTCGGCCATCGCGGGCGGCGGGCGCGCGGTGCTGGTGATCAACTCCCGGTCGCGGCGGGGCCGCCGGCTGTACGGGACGGCCCGCCGCCTGCTGCGCGAGTCCGGTGTGGAGTTCCTGCACGTGTTCCCGGTCACCGACCCGACCCGGCTGCGCGAGCTGTTCGCCGACGTCCTCGCGCTGGAGCCCGACCTCGTGGTCGTCGGCGGCGGGGACGGCACGGTCGCCGAGGCGGTCGGCCATCTGGCGCACCGCGACATCGCGCTCGGCGTGCTGCCGCTCGGCACCACCAACAACTTCGCCCGCAGCCTGGAGCTCCCGCTCGACCTGCCGGGCGCGGTCCGCACGCTCGCGGTCGGCCGGCCCGGCGCGGGCAAGGTCGCGGACGTGGACGTCGGCTGGTTCGAGTCGACCGGCGACCCGCAGGGCGCGGGGCCCGGCGCCGACCGCGAGCACATCTTCGCGAACATGGTGAGCCTCGGGCTGTCGGTGCAGGTGGCCGAGAACGTCCCGCACGCGCTCAAGCGGGTCGTGGGGCGCCCCGCCTACGCGTTGACGGCCGCGCGGCTGCTGCCCCGGCACGAGGCGTTCACGGCCCGCGTCACGATCGACGGCGAGACCCGCGAGCTGGCGACGCACCAGCTGAACGTCGCCAACGGCGCGCACCACAGCGGGCAGCGGATCGCCCGCGACGCCAGCCCCGACGACCGGCTGCTGGCCGTCTACCGGCTCGGCGACGAGCGGCGGCTGCGGCTGGCGTCGGCGACGGCCCGGCACGTCCTTACCGGCCAGTGGCGGTCGCTGAGCGAGGACGCGTTCCTCACCACCGCACGGGTCGAGATCGAGACCGATCCGCCGATGCCGGTCGACGTGGACGGCGAGATCCGCGGCCGCACCCCGGTCTCGATCAGGCTGCGCGGGAACGCGCTGCGGGTGATCGTCCCGCAGGAGTTCCGCGACACCTGACCGGCTACCCCCGCGCCGGCTCCCCCGCCATGGTGTAGGCGCCGGCCTCCAGCCGCTCGATCAGCCCCCGCGTCCACGCCGTGGCCGACTCGGCGGAGTGCACCCAGTAGCCGAGCAGCTCGCGCAGGTGGTCGGCCGGGTCCTGCTCGGCCAGATGCGGCGCGACGGACGCGCGCCAGCCGGCCAGCCCGTCCAGCCGCCGGCGCAGCAGCGCGACCGCCTCGGCGCGCGGCAGCTCGGTGAGGAACCCGAGCCCGGCCGTCAGCATCTCCGGATGGCGGATGTCGACGGTGGCGAGGGCCGAGCGCAGCAGCCGCAGGAACTCCGCCCGGCCGGCGTCGGTGATCTCGTAGTCGGTGTGCGGCGGCCCGGCCTCGCTCTCCTCCACGTCGTGGGCGCGCAGCAGGCCCTCCTTGGCGAGCTGCCTCAGCGCGTGGTAGATCGAGCCGGGGTTGACGTGGGCCCACTCGTCCGAGCCCCACGACATCAGCTCGCGGCGCACCTCGTAGCCGTGCGCCCGCCCGAACCGCCGTACCCCGCCGAGCACCAGCAGCCGCGTCGTCGACATCATCTCCCCCTGATCGGCAAAACCCGTCCAGGGTAGACGGTGCGGGCGGGGCCGGGGGGTCAGCTCCGCAACGCGGCGAGTTCCGCGGCGGTGAGGACGAGGCCGGCGGCGGCCATGTTCTCCTCCAGGTGGTCCGGTGAGCCGGTGCCGGGGATGGCCAGCATCACCGGCGACAGGGCCAGCAGGCCCGCGAGGAGCACCTGCGGGACGGTCGCGCCGTGCGCGGCGGCGACGGCGTTGACGCGGGCGTCGTCGGGGATGCCGAAGCCGCCGAGCGGGAAGTACGGCGCGTAGGCGATGCCCTCGCGCTCGCAGGTCTCCAGCAGCTCGGCGTCCTCCGGCTGGGTGATGTCGAAGCGGTTCTGGAGCGCGGCGACCGGGGCGATCTCCCGCGCCTCGGCGAGCTGCGCGGCGCTGACGTGGCTCAGGCCGAGGTGCCGGATGAGACCTTCCTCACGCAGGTCGGCGAGGACCGCGAACCGCTCGCCGATCGACTCGTCCGACGGCTCCTCCATCCCGCCGTGCCGGAGGTAGACGAGGTCCAGGTGGTCGCGTCCGAGCTCGCGCAGGTTCCGCTCGACCTCGGCGCGCAGCCCGGACGTCGGCAGCTGACCGGACGGGTACGGGTCGCCCGGTCCCCGGTACGGGCCGACCTTGGTGGCGATGACCAGGCCGGACGGGTAGGGGCTCAGCGCCTCGCGGATCAGCTCGTTGGCCGCGGCGCCGTCCTGGTGGTAGTAGAACGCGGCGGTGTCGATGTGGTCGGCGCCCAGCTCGACGGCGCGGCGCAGGATCTTCCGCCCGGTCTCGGGGTCGTTCGGCGGGCCGTTGAGGGAGCTGACGGGCAGCCGCATCGCGCCGAAGCCCATGCGCTTCACCCGGAGGTCGCCGCCGATGTCGAAGGTGTTGTCTGTCGTCATGCCCTCCACGGTGCCGCGCCGGCGGGGGCGCGGCGAGCCGCTGGCAGCTTGCTGCCAGCGGCGGCGTGGCAGACTCGGTGGGGATGAGCGTTGATGTGGACCGGAACGTCGTGCTGCGCGGTGAGGCGGAGCTGGTCGAGCGCGCCGGGCGGCTGTTCGAGGCGTGCGAGGAGTTCGCCTGCGCCGCGACGGACATGCACACGTGGGCGATGCCCGAGGCGCGGGAGGCGATCGTCGCCGCGCGGCACCGCGCCGGGCCGGGGCCCGACGTCCGCAAGCTCTACACCCCGGCGGCGCTCGCGGACGAGGCGTCCGAGCGGCGGCTGGTGGAGCTGGCCCGCGCCGGGGTCGAGGTGCGGATCTGCACGGCCCCGCTCGCGCACGAGACCATCATCGTGGACCGGCGGGTCGCGATCCTGGCGGGCCCGCCCGCGGCGGGCGTGCGCGAGTACACGGTGGTCCGGTCGCCGGGCGTCGTGGAGGGCGTCGTGTCGCTGTACCAGGCGTCCTGGGAGACGGCGGCCGACCTCGCCGACTTCCGCCGCGACCGGCCGCCCGCGCTGACCGGCGAGAGCCGGCACATCCTGCGGCTGCTCGGCGAGGGGCTGAAGGACGAGGCGGCCGCGCGGCGGCTCGGCATGTCGCTGCGCACCTACCGGCGCCGCGTCGCGGAGATCCTCACGCTGCTGGACGCCGAGTCCCGCTTCCAGGCCGGCATCCGGGCCCACGAGTTCGGCCTGCTGGGCGGGCGGCCCGGCGGCTAGCCGCCCGCGAGCGCCACCAGCTTGATGAACACCAGGTCGGGATCGGCGGTGAGGTCGATCTCCTCGTCGAGGTCCTCGACCTGGCGGTCGCCGGCGAGGACGAAGAACCCGTTGGCGCGGAACGCCGCCTCGGCGATCTCGGCCTGCCGCTCCCAGTCGACGCGGCGCGGCTCGCGCAGCCGGTAGCCGTTCAGCTCGGCCTCGGCGCCGTCGGGCCGGACGAGGCCGTTGAACCGGTCGGACGGCCGCGCGTTGTGCCGGGCGACCTCCTCGCGGACCCGGAGCCGGATCAGCTCGCGGACGGTCATCCGCTCCGGCAGCCCGTCGAGCCGGACCTCGGCGACGGGCCGCCCGGTCGCGGTCTCGTCCTTGAACGTCACGGCGGCCATCAGGCACCTCGCTTGAGCTGCGTCAGGATCGACTCGTCGGTGATCTTGTCGTCGGCGGCGAGCAGGAACGCCTTGCTGAGGATCAGCGAGAGCCGCTCCTCCTCGAACGGCAGGAACACCCCCGCGCCGGGCGAGCGGCGCTCTGGGACGATGCACAGGAACGCGTCGTCCGGTTCCATCACGATGTTCGCCGACCCCAGGTGGATCTTGTAGGTGCGCAGCTCGCCGCGGACGACCAGGTGCCGGCCGTCGAGCGAGCAGCGGTCGGCGATCTTCGTGCGGGGCAGGATGCGCGCCAGCGCGTCGGCGCGGGTCCGGGTGGTCTCGTTCGGCTCGGCGTACCACGCGCGGACCCAGTAGTCGCGGGCCTCGCCATCCTCCCACATCGGGTCGGCGGCGATCGAGGTCACGCCGACGAACAGGTCGACGTCGCGCATCGCCTCGCTGAACACCAGCGGCGGGACGTCGGCGAGCCGCGCGGTCCGCCAGGCGCCGTCCGCGCGGCGGTCGAACAGCACCCGGTTCGTGCCGGCGATCTCCTGCTCGTGCTCCCCGTCGGCGAGGACGTGCGAGAACCGGACCCGCCACTCCCCCGCCGCGAGGGTCCGGGCCGCCTCGTCCGCGCCGCCGCCGTCCCACGGGCCGAGCAGGGCGCTGGTCCAGCCGCGCGCCCGGAACAGCGCGAACATCCGCCGGTAGTGGACGAGGTGCGCGGCGAACCGGTTGGAGTACGTCCCGGTCTCCTCCTCGGCCGGGGTGAGCAGGTAGATCTCCCGGAACGCCTGCTTGAACGGCTGCCTGATCCGCCGCTCGACGAGCAGGTCGCGCCAGGCCCGCACCTCGTCCGGCTCCGATCTGATCGGGTGCCACAGCCGGACGGGCGCGTCCTCGGCGGCGTCCGGGATCCCGCCGGCCTCGGGCAGGACGGCCTCCCATTCGCCGGGAGCGGTCTCGACCTCCCAGATCAGCCCGCGCACCGCCGGACCGGCGATCGTGTGGTGGACGAGCGTGTCCCGCCACCGGCCGAAGGGGTGGGTCGCGTCGGCGGTGAAGCCGCCCTCCAGGGCGCGCACGAGCGTGGCGAGCTGGGCGCCGATGCGCTTGACGTGGTCGCGCAGCTCCTTCAGCTCGTCCTTGTGGTCGCGGCGGACGGGCGCGGGGACGCCCTTCAGCGCCTTGCCGTCCTTCTCGAACGTCAGCTCGGCCTTGGCGGCGACCGTGATCTCGGCCGTGTAGCCGCCGAGATCGCGGCGCAGGACTCCGGGGTCGGGCAGGCGGAGGGCGACCTCGGCGCGTTCGGCCAGGGCCGCGTCGGCCTTCTTGAGCATCTTGTCGAGCTGCTTGGGCACGCCCGCGTGCCGGACGTTCCGCCGGACGTGCCGGATCGCGGCGACCAGCTCGGGCGTCGGGAAGTCCAGCGCGGCCCGGACGATCTCGTACAGCAGCGCCTGCGACGGCAGCGTCCGCGCCTGGGTCGGCGCGATCGAGACGTCGGGGAGGAGGCGGTCGAAGAAGGCGGGGAGCCACGGCTCGTCCGCCAGCAGCGCGAGGCGCGCGGCGCGGCCGAGCGTCTCGACCTCGTCGGCGGTGAACGCCTGGTCGGCCCGGTACGGGACCTCGCCGTCCTGGATCGCGCGTGCGCGGGCGCCCGCCGTCTCCAGGGCGCCGCGGGCGAACCGGGTGTAGGCGGGGATCGCGGCGACGCGCTCCCAGGCGTCCGGGAGGGGCGGCGGGGAGTCGTAGGCGCGGCTCCGGGCCACCTCGGCCAGCAGGACCCGCTCCCCGGGCGCGAGCCGGACGGCCACGTCGAACTCGTCGAGCGCGATCTCGCCCTTCCTCCCGCGGCGGAGGCGCTCGGCGGTGCGCCGCAGGACGTCGTCTCCCGCGAGCCCGCCGACCGCGAGGATGGCGAAGGGCTTGTCGGCACGGTCGTGGTCGAGGAGGAACTCGACCAGCGTGCCCGCCGGGCCGGCGATATCGGGCCACGGGCCGTGGCAGCGCGCCAGCGCCGCCGCGCCCAGGGCGATGTCGGCCCACTTGCGGGCCGTCAGCCCGTCGACGAGCGCCGCGAACATCCGCTCGCACGCCTCCGGCGTGAAGCGCGGCTGGCGGCTCTTCACCTCGTCCTCCACCATGAACCGGACGCAGGTCGAGACGTGGTCGGGCGCGCGGCCCAGCCCGTAGGCGACGGGCAGGAGGCCGCCGAGTTCGGCGTCGGAGAGCCGCCCGATCTCGCCGTACCAGCCGCGGAACCCCTCGGTGTCGGCCGCGGTCGGGGCGGTCATGGCGCGCAGCAGCCGCGCGGCGAGGTCCATCAGGCGCCCCTCCTGATCTGCCGCAGCAGCGTCTCGTCGGTGATCCTGTGGTCGGCGGCGAGCAGCGCGGCGAGGCCGATGATCTGGGTGAGCCGCTCGTCCTCGAACGGCAGGAACAGCCCCTTCGGCCCCGGCAGGCGGGCGGGCTCGGCGCTCAGCCGGGTGTTGCCGGGCTCCATCAGCACGCCCGCCGACCCCAGGTGGATCTTGTAGGTGCGCAGCTCGCCCCGGACGACGAGGAACCGGCCGTCGACCGCGCAGCGGCCGGCGATCCTGGTGCCGGGCAGGACGCGGCGCAGCACGTCGCCGCGGATCTCCGCGCTCGCGGACGGCGCGCCGAACGGCTCCTCCTCGGCGAGCGCGGTGACCCGCAGGAACAGGTCCACCTCCCGGGTCCCCTCGCTGAACACCAGCGGCGGCACGTCCGCCGGGCGGACCTCCCGCCAGCGGCCGGCGGTCCCGCGCTCGAACCGGGTGCCGTCGTGGTGGCTGACCCGCCACTCGCCCTCGGCGAAGACCCGCCGCAGCTCGCCGTCGAACCCCGGGCCGGGGCCGGCGCCGGCGCGGCCGTTCGGGCCGGCGTGCCGGTAGGTCTCGCGGAACGCCTGCTTGAACGGCTGCGCCATCCGGTTGCCGGTCACGAAGCCGCGCCAGGCCCGCACGGCGCCCGGGAAGGCCCGCGCGGGATGCCACAGCCGGACGCGCGCCCCGGCGGTCGGGTCGGGCAGCGCCCGGCCGTCCACCGTCACCAGCACGTCCTCGCCGGGGGTGGCCGCGTGCCAGACGCCGCCCGGCGCCTCGAACTCCCAGACCAGGCCGCGCGCGACCGCGCCGGTGACGGGGTGGTCGCGGTAGTAGCGGCACCACTCGGCGTACGGCCAGGAGCGCTCGACCGCCATCAGCGCCTCGACCCGGGTCCGCTCGGCGGCGAGCGTCGCGCGGACCTGCTTCACCAGCGACTTCAGCTCCTTGATCTCGGCGGCGAACGGGACCTTGAGCGCGCCGGGGACGGTGCGCAGCGGCCGGCCGTCGGCGCCGGTGAAGGTGAGCCGGACGGTCAGCGGGTCGGCGATGACGAGCACCGCCTGGTAGGCGCCGATGTCGCGGGCGAGCGAGCCGTCGCGGCCGAGGCCGTGCGCGGGGACGCCGCGCTCCACCAGCTGCGCGGGGGTGATGCCGCGGCGGGCCGCCGCCGCCTCGACGGCCGCGGCGATCTGCCGGCCGAGGCCCGGGTAGCGGACGTCGCGGCTCAGCCCGCGCAGCACGTCCAGGGCGCGGGGGTCGGTGAACTCGCCGAGCGCGTTGACGGCCCCGCCCGCGAGCTTGGCGGACGGCTCGAACTCGCGGGTCACCCCGGCGGCGCGGCGGGCGATCACGTCCAGCAGCGGGATGACGCCCGGGTCGCCGAGCAGCGCGGCGGCCCACACCCGGCCGCGGCCGCCCGGCTCGGCGCGCAGCGACGGGTCGGAGAACGGCCGGCCGCCGACGAGGTCCGGCTCCTTCGTCGCGTACCAGCGCACCCGGCGCAGCACCTCGTCGCGGGCGGCGGGGGCGGCCAGGAGTTCCAGCGTGCGGCGGCGCCAGGCGCGGGTCGGCCGCGGCGCGTTGAGCGCGTCCAGATGCGCCCGGAGGTCGGCGGAGTCGTCTGACATGGGGTGATCTTTCCAGAAGGCCGCGGCGGGTCGCCGGTGTTTCGGTGATCGTTCCGCGGTGCTCAGCGGTCGAGCCGGCGGGTGATCGCCGGGTCGGTGATCTTGTGGTCGGCGGCGAGCAGGAACGCCACCACGAAGGCCCTGCCCTCGGCGTCCGGGCAGGACGGCAGCCGCTTCCCGAACTCCGTGCGGATCAAGGCCCGCTGCTTCTCGTGCCGCTTGTCGGGCAGCCCGCAGTACCAGGGCTCGTCCGCCTTGTCTGGGCTGAGCCGGGGGTCGAGCAGCTCTGGCCGGGCCACGGGCGCGAGGAGGTCGAGCGCCCAGCGGGGCGTCGGCGAGGGCGGCGAGCCGCACGCCGTCCAGGCCGTCGTCCGGACGAGGCTCGGCGACGAGAATGTCGTAGAGCATGGCGCGATGCTGGCAGACAGGACCGACAGAAACCGGGCGATCACGACACCTGGTCAGTGACCTCATGGTCACCTACGCTCGGGGTACCGCAAACAGAACGAGGTTCGGGACGGCCATGGCGCACAGCGTGGTGATCATCGGTAGCGGGTTCGGCGGGATCGGGATGGCGATCCGGCTCCGGCGGGCGGGCGTCCACGACGTGGTCGTCCTGGAGAAGGCCGCCGGGCTCGGCGGCACCTGGCGGGACAACACCTACCCGGGCGCGGCGTGCGACGTCCCGTCCCACCTGTACTCGTTCTCGTTCGAGCGCAAGACCGACTGGACGCGCCGGTTCCCGCCGCAGGCGGAGATCCTCGACTACCTGTGGCACTGCGCCCGCAAGTACGGGGTGCTGGGCAAGGTCCGGTTCGGCACCGAGGTCACCGAGGCGCGCTTCGACGAGGACGCCGCGCTCTGGCGGATCTCCACGACCGGTGGCGACCTGGAGGCGCGGGTGCTGGTCTCGGCGTGCGGGCAGCTGAACCGGCCGGTGCTGCCGGAGATCGAGGGGCGCGGCTCGTTCGGCGGGACGAGCTTCCACTCCGCCCGCTGGGACCACGGCGCCGACCTGCGCGGCAGGCGCGTCGCCGTGATCGGGACGGGCGCGAGCGCGATCCAGTTCGTCCCCGAGGTCGCGAAGGAGGCGGCGGAGCTGCGGCTGTTCCAGCGGTCCGCGCCCTACGTGATCGACAAACCGGACCGGGTGTACCGGCCGTGGCAGCAGGCCGCCATGGCGAACGTCCCGGGGCTCTGGGAGCTGAACCGCGGCTACACGTACCTGGCGTACGAGGCGCGCGCGCTGGGCTTCATCAAGTACCCGAAGCTGATGGCGATGCTGGAGAACCGCTTCAAGAACACCCTCAAGGACGGCATCGACGACCCCGTGCTGCGGGACGCGCTGATCCCCGGCTACCCGATGGGCTGCAAGCGGATCCTGATCTCCAGCGACTACTATCCGGCGCTCGCCCGGCCCAACGTCGACCTCGTCACCGACCCGGTCGAGCGCATCACGCCGTCCGGCGTCGCCACGGCCCGCCGCGCCTACGACGTCGACGTCATCGTCTACGGGACCGGGTTCCGCTCCACCGAGTTCCTCTCCCCCATGAAGATCGTCGGACGGGACGGCCGGGAGCTGAACGAGGCGTGGCGCGACGGCGCGCAGGCGCACCTCGGCATCACCGTCAGCGGCTTCCCGAACCTGTTCCTGCTCTACGGGCCGTACACCAACCTGGGGCACAACTCGATCATCTACATGCTGGAGTCGCAGTTCCGGTACGTCCTCGGCTGCGTGGCGGCGCTGCACGGCGCCGGGCTCGCCTGGATCGACGTGAAGCCGGACGTCCAGGACGCCTTCACCCGCGAGATGCGCGAGCGGATGCGCACGACCGTGTGGGAGGCGGGCTGCCAGAGCTGGTACATGACGGCCGACGGCACGGTCGTCAACAACTGGCCCGGGTTCACCTTCGCCTACCGCCGCGCGACGCGCCGCCCCGACCCGCGGCACTTCACCGCGCGGCGGGCGGCCTAGGCTCGGGGCATGCCGACCGCCTTCATCACCGGCGCGACCGCGGGCATCGGCGCCGCGTTCGCGCGCCGCCTCGCCTCCGACGGGTTCGACCTGGTCCTGCTGGCCCGCGACGCCGAGCGCCTGGACCGCACCGCCGCCGAACTGCGCGACCACTACGCCGTCCGGGCCGAGGCCCTGCCCGCCGACCTGTCCGCCGAGGAGGGGCTGGCGGCGGCCGAGGAGCGCGTCCGCGCGGACGTGGACCTGCTGGTCAACAACGCCGGGTTCGGCAACCGGGGCGTGTTCCTCGACGTCCCGGTGTCGGACGAGCTGGCCATGCTGAAGGTGCACTGCGAGGCCGTCCTGCGGCTCACGCACGCCGCCCTGCCGGGCATGGTGGAGCGCGGCCGGGGCGCCGTGGTCAACGTGTCGTCGATGGCGGCGTTCGCGACGCGCGGCACCTACGGGGCGTCCAAGGCGTGGGTGGTGAGCTTCAGCCAGGGCATCGCGGCCGACCTGCGGCAGCGGTCGCGCGGCGGCGTCCGGGTGATGGCGCTGTGCCCGGGCTACGTGCGCACCGAGTTCCACGACCGCGCCCACATGGACATGTCGGCGCTGCCGGAGTTCATGTGGCTCGACAAGGACGACGTCGTGGACGCCGCGCTGCGCGACCTGCGCCGCGGCGCGCCGGTCAGCATCCCGGGCGCGCAGTACAAGGCGCTCGCGGGCGCCGCGCGGCTCGTCCCGCGCGGGCTGGTCACCCGGCTGTCGTCCACCACTGGCCGCCGGTACGACTGAGCGTCAAATAAGCAGTCACTTGCAACGACGGGGCGGAAGGGGCAGGCTGCAGGGACAGGTCGATTCGATGGCGCGCCGAACGACATGCCCCGTCCCCCGTCCACCGAGAGGTCCCTCCCGATGGGTTCCGACCTGGGTTATGCCGCGCTCGCATTGATCGCGACCACCGCCTACTACATCGCGTTCCTGGTGTTCCGGGCGTCCGCCCGCCGGATGGAGCCCCTGCGCGGCAGCCGCCCGTTCCGCGTCGCCCGGCTGATGCTCACCGACCCGGTGTGGCTCGGCGGCGGGCTGCTGCTGTTCCTCGGGCTCGGCTACGAGGTGGTGGCGTTCTCGGCGATGCCGCTGGCCGTCGCGCAGCCGATCTTCGCGGTGGCGCTGGTGATGCTCGTCGCGTACGCGGTGCGCTTCCTCGGCGAGCGGCTCAGCCTCCGCGAGTGGACGAGCGTCGCGCTGTTCGTGCTCGCCACGATGCTGATCGGGCTCTCCGCCACCGAGGAGGGCGACCTGCACGCCGACGCCACGCTGACCGGCACCCTCGCCCGGCCGTGGCTGATGATCGCGATCTGCGCGCCGGCGGTGGTCATCGCGGCGCTGGTGTGGCTGGTCGGGGACCGCCGCGCGAGCGGCCGGCACGCCCGCAAGCTGGCGGGCGTCGCCTACGGCGTCGGCGCGGGAGCGTGCGCGGGCCTGGCCGAGGTTGGCATCCGCGGCATCTCGATCGTCTACCAGGAGACCGGCAGCCTCCAGGCGGTGCTGCAGTCGGCCTACCCGTGGCTGACGATCGGCCTCGCGGCGATCGCGCTCGGGCAGCTCCAGGTCGCGCTGCAGCGCTGCCGGATCGCGATCGTCGCGGTCGTGCTCACCGTCATCGGCCGGTCGTACCTGCTGCTCAGCAGCTCGGTCCTGTTCGGCGAGGACTGGCCGCGCGACGCGGGCCCGTTCGCGCTGCGGGCCTGCGGCTTCGTGCTGGCGCTGGTCGCGCTCGTGCTGTTCCCCCGGCACGAGGAGCCGGAACCGGCCGCCCGCGACACCGTGCACGCCGCCCTCGATCCCCGTACATTGCCCAGATGGCCCTCCACTCCCGCCGGTCCCTCCTGACGGGGGTACTCGGCGCGCTGCTGGCGCTCCCGCTCCTGGCCCTTCCCCCGCTGTCTCCTCCCGCGTCCGCCGTCGTGGGCGGCGCCCCCGCCTCGACCTCTGCCTACCCGTGGCTGGCGGCGGTCGGGTCGCCGGTCTTCTTCGTCCGGCCGTCCGGGCAGTTCTGCGGCGGCGCGCTGATCGCGCCGGACCGGGTGCTCACCGCCGCGCACTGCGTCACGCTGTTCCGGTCGCTGCCCGGCCTGCTCACGGCCACCTTCGGCCGGGACGACCTGGTCGGGGCGGGCGGCGAGACGGTCGGGGTGCGGTCGGTGCGGCTGCACCCGCGGTACCGGGAGACCTCGTTCCAGGACGAGACCGTCGGCCACCACGACCTCGCCGTCCTCACGCTCGCGCGGCCGGTGCGCCGCCCGCTCGCCGTCCTCGGCCCGCCCGGCGCGGCCCGCGCGGGGCGCATCGCCGGGTGGGGCTTCACCGGCGAGAACGACCTGTTCAACACCCGGTTGCGGGCGGCGGACGTCCCGCTGCCGGGCGACGCGGCGTGCCGGCGGGCCTACGGCGACGCGTTCGACCCGTCCGACATGCTGTGCGCCGGGTCCGCCACCGCCGACTCGTGCCAGTTCGACAGCGGCGGGCCGCTGCTGGTCCGCGGCCGCGTCGCCGCGCTGACGTCCTGGGGGCACGGCTGCGCGAAACCCGGCTACCCCGGCGTGTACGCGCGGCTCGACTCCCTGCCGTGACCGCAGCTTGAACCCGGGGCGCCGACGCTGGATGCTGGCCGCATGCGCGTGCTGGTGACGGGGGCGGCGGGGTACATCGGGTACGCGGTCGGGCGGCGGCTCGCCGCCGCCGGGCACGAGGTCGACGGGCTGGTGCGGCGGGACGCCGGGCTGCCGCCCGGGGTGCGCGCCGTCCGCGGCGACCTGCTCGCCCCGGACGGGCTGCCGCGCGGCCCCTACGACGGCGTGTGCCACCTCGCCGCGCTCACCCGCGTCCGCGAGTCGTTCGAGCGGCCGCTGCCCTACTTCACGGCCAACGTCCAGGGCACGGTGAACCTGCTGGAGGCCGTCGCCGCGGACCGGGTCGTGTTCGGCTCCACGGCGGCGGTGTACGGGACGCCGGAGCGGCAGCCCATCCCCGAGACCGAGGCGACGGCGCCCGCCAGCCCGTACGGGGCGTCGAAGCTGGCCGCCGAGCAGGCCGTCCGGTACCACGCCCGGACGGGCGCGATCGGCGCGGTCGTCCTGCGCACCTTCAACGTCGCCGGGTCGGTGGACGGCCGGATCGACCCCGACGGGACCCGGCTGATCCCGGCCGCCCTCGCCGTGGCCGCCGGGCACGCCCCGCGCCTGGACGTCAACGGCGACGGCCGGGCGGTCCGCGAGTACCTGCACGTGGACGACCTCGCCGCCGCCTACGTGCGGGCGCTGGAGGCGGTCCGCCCCGGCGAGGACCGCGTCTACAACGTCGGCAGCGGCGCCGGCGCCGCCGTCCACGAGGTCGTCGCGGCGGTCGAGGAGGTGACCGGGCGGCCGGTGCCCGTCCGCCGCCGGCCCGCCCGCCCGGAGGCGCCGGTGCTGGTCTGCGACGCCGCCGCGATCCGCGGCGACCTCGGCTGGCGGCCCGGGCGGTCCGCGCTGCCGGAGATCATCGCCGGCTCCTGGGACGCCCTGACCCTCGCGGACGGCTAAACTCACCGGCGTGCCGGAGCCCAAGTTCGAAGTCCAGATGCTGCACGACCGCGTCATGATCAAGATCGAGAAGGACAGCGGCGAGCGCCGCAGCACCGGCGGCATCGTGATCCCCGCGACCGTCGAGCAGGGGAACCGCCTGGTGTGGGGCGAGGTCTGCGGGGTCGGCCACCACGTGCGCATCGTCAAGCCGGGCGACCGCGTGCTGTTCCACCCCGGCGACCAGTACGAGGTCGAGATCCAGGGCGAGAACTACCTGGTCATGCGCGAGCGCGACCTGCACGCGATCGCCAGCGAGCGCCCCGAGCACGGCACCGGCCTCTACCTCTGACCGCGTCCCGCCCGCCGCCGCTGATTTTCACTAGTGGATATGCATAAACTCGGGCCATGGACGACCGCGAATGGGTGGACGCGGAGCCGGCGGCGGCCGAGGCGGGGCTCGGCGGCAGCCGCGCCCGGGTGCTGCGGGTGATCCGCGAGGCGGGCGCCGCCGCGCTGGGCGTGCGCGAGATCGCCGAGCGGGCCGGGCTGCATCCCAACACCACGCGCTTCCACCTCGACGGGCTGGCGGAGGCCGGCCTCGTGCGGCGGGTGCCCGAGGGCCGTGACCGGCCCGGCCGCCCGCGCATGGTGTACCGCGCGGAGGCGCCGGACGGCCGGCACAGCTACCGGCTGCTCGCCGAGATGCTGGCGAGCCTCGTCTCCGGGATGCTGCCCGATCCGGGGGCGGCCGCGATCGAGGCGGGCCGGGCGTGGGGACGCCACCTCGCCGATCCGCCCGCCCCGTTCCAGCGGCTCGGCACGGCGGAGGCGCTGGAGCGCCTCGACCGGATGATGGCCGGCATGGGCTTCAGCCCGGAGTTCGAGCAGCACGCGGCCCACCCGGACCCGGATCCGGAGGAGGTGCGCGTCCGGGTCCGCAACTGCCCCTTCGGCACCGTCGCCGAACGGCACGCGGACGTCGTGTGCCGGCTGCACCTCGGCCTGATCCAGGGCGCGCTCGCCGAGATGGACGTACCGCTGGCGGCGGACCGGCTGGACCCCCTGGTCGAGCCGCACCTCTGCCTCGCCCATCTGCGCCGCACCCGCGACGCCGAGCGCTGAGAGGCCGGACACGGGCGGGCCCGCGGGCCCCTTTCGGGTCCGCGGGCCCGCGCGCCGGGACGGGTACGGTCACCCGCCCTTCCCGGCGGGTTCCGCCGGGGGCTCGGCGGGCCGGCGGCGCGAGCCGCGCAGGGCGAGCAGGATCCCGGCGACCAGCACCAGCTCGGCGGCGCCGCTGAGCACGTCGAGGACGCCGGTCCCCTCCGCCTCCCCCGGCTCGGGCCCGAACGGCAGGCCGCTGGTGCGGCTCACCGCCCAGAGGGCGAGCACGCCGAGGTTGACGGCGAGCCCGGACAGCAGCACCGGCCGCTCGTCGCCGGTGAGCACGAGCACGGCCCAGATGAGCTGGAACATGCCGATCGCGCTGAAGAAGACGCCGTACGCCCACCATTCGTCGAGGTGCTCCGGCACGACGGCGTAGTGGATGAGCGCGGCGAGCACGGATCCGGCGGCGGCGACGCGCCGCGCCGTGAGCGCGGGCGAGGCCGCCGGGACGGCCGTCGCGGTGCCCGTGGTTGTCATGGTCACCTCCATGGGAGCGGGTCAGCCGACCTGGAAGACGCCGAGGCCGCCGGCGGCCATGTTCTTCATCCGGTGGCCGAGGAACGGGTAGGTGCCGGCGTCGGGGAGGGTGAACTCGACGAAGCCGCCCTGGGTGGGCTGGAGGTCGAGGACCTGCGCGCCGCCCTTCTCCTTGTCGCCGCGCCGCAGCGTGTAGGCGCCCTCCTTCCAGACGGTGTCGAAGATCGTCCCGACGACGTGGAAGGCGATGTTCTCGTTGGGGCCGCCGTCGTCCACCCACACGCGCACCCGGTCCCCGGGCTTCACCTTGATGGGGGCGTGGACGTACTGGTTGTGGTAGCCGTTGAAGACCACCGCGTCGTACTCGCCCGCCTGCATCTTCTTCAGGTCGCCCGGCTTGCCCTGCGGCCCGAGGTAGAGCTCGGACTGGATGAGCACCAGTTCCCTGTCCACCGCCGGCAGGTCCGGCGGGTCGACGATCAGGGCGCCGTGCATGCCGTTGCCCATGTGGTAGATCATCGGGTCGGACCCGCAGTGGTAGGTGAAGATGCCGGAGAACCGCGCCGTGAACTCGTAGACGAGCGTCTCGCCGGGCTTGATGGTCCGCATCTGGACGTTCGGCGCGACCTTCGAGGCGTGGAAGTCGATGGAGTGCCCCATCGAGCCCTTGTTGACGAGCTTGATCCGGAACGTGTCGCCGACCTTGCCGCGCAGCGTGGGGCCGGGCGCGGTGCCGTTGTAGGTCCACCGGGTCTGCCGGACGCCGGGGGCGACCTCGATCTGCTTCTCGGTGACGGTGAACGTCGCCTCGTGGACGTCCTTCCCGTCGTTGACCGGCGCCGCCGGGTCGAACGGCTTCCATCCGGCGGCGGGCTCGGCGGCCGGGTCGATCTCGGCGTTCGCCGTGCCGCCCGCGGTGGCGGCCCCCGCCGCGCTCGCGTTCGCGGTGGTGCCCGCCGCCTTGGTGCCCGCACCGCCGGTCACCGTGATCTCGACGAGCATGCCGGCGTCCTTGTGGCCGGGGATGACGCACCACGCCTGGGTGGACTCGGTGAGCACTCCCCAGTGCTGGGTCTCGGACTTGCCCGGTTCGAGCTGCTTGTTCGTCCTGCCCAGCAGGCTCAGGGTGTGCGCCTGGCTGCCCTTGTTGACGACGTTCACCGTGACGTCGGCGCCGGCCGGGACGGTGACCTTGTTCGGCTTGATGTACATGTCGCCCTCTTCGAAGTCGAGGGTGACCTTCTTGCCCTTCCCGGGAAGGGACGCGCCGCCCGCGGAGGACGTCGCGGCGCCGTCCTCGGACGACGCCAGCGCGCCGTGCCGGTGGCCCGTCGGGGCGGCGCCGACCATGAGCAGCCCGACGATCAGGCCGAGCGCGAGCGCCGCGCTGATGGCGGGCATGAATCCGTTCAGCGCCGCCGTCCAGCGCTTGCGGGCGGGCCCCGGCGGTCTGCCCGGTGCCGGACGCTCCGGCTCAGGGGTTGTGGACATGGACTCACTCCAGGTGTGCGGGGGGAATGGGGGTTCGGGCGGTCCGAGCCGGGCCGTCATCAGGTGATCCGCATCTCCATGACCAGGCCGAACATGCCCTGGGAGCCCTCGGAGTGCGGGAAGATGTGGCAGTGCCAGATCCACTTGCCGGGCTGGTCGGCGTGGATGAGGACGGTGTAGCGCTCACCGGGCGCGACGTTGACCGTGTCGGCCTTGTAGGTCTGCTCCAGCGGGAACCCGTCCTTGGCGATGATCACCTGGTCCACGCCGTGCAGGTGCATCGGATGCGCCATCGTGCCCGCGTTGACGTAGGTGACCTGCACCCAGTCGCCCACCCGCGCCTTCAGCGGCCGCGTCGCCGGGAAGGACTTGCCGTTCAGCGTCATCCCGATCACGCCCGCGTCCTGGATCTGGATGATCTGCTTCTGCGCGACCTTCTCCTTGTGCGGGGTGGGGACGTCGCCGAACTGGATCGCACCCCATAGGCCGCTGCTCACCTGCTTGGTGCCGTTGTAGTGGGAGTGGTACCAGGTGTCCGCGATCCGGGTCACGGGGAACTCGTAGGCGAAGGTCTTCCCCGGCTTGATGGAGTCCTGCGTGACGTTCGGGACGCCGTCCATCCTGTTGGGCAGCTGGATGCCGTGCCAGTGGACGCTGGTCGGCTCTGGCAGCTCGTTCTTCACCACGATGCGGACCTTGTCGCCGACGTCGGCGCGGATGGTCGGGCCCGGCACCATGCCGTTGAAGCCCCAGGCGTCCACGACCTTGCCGGGCTCCACCTCCCATTTCACGGCCTTGGCCGTCAGGTGGAACTCCTTGGTGCCGTCCTGCAGCACCTTGGGGGCGAGGTCCTGCCCGCCCTGGCCCTCGGTCGCAGCGGGGAAGCTCTTGTCCCGCTTCGCCATGGCGTCGTCCATGGCCTTCCAGCCGTCCGCTCCGCCGGCGCCCGACGCCTCGTGCGAGGTTCCGTCGTGCTCGGCGGCGGGCGACGCGGCCGCCCCGGCCGGTTCCGCCTCGTGCGCGGACCCGGCCGAGTGCGACGCCTCGGCCGGGTTGCCGCGCGGGAGCGTCCACAGCGCCACGGTCAGCGCGACCGCGAACGCGAACGCCGCGACGAGCACCCTCGATCTTGCTCCGTCCATCCCGCCGACCCCTTCCGGGCCTATTTTTTACTAGCAGGCTAGTTTTTATTGGAGAAAGATCGAGCGCGTCCAGGGGTATGCGCTGTGAGGCGCCGCACACCGGAGGGGTTTACACCAAAAACACTGGTTTTTTAGCGCCGCCCGGTCAGATGCCGCGGACGGCGGCGATGGTGAACGGGGTCTCAGGGACGCCGTCCCCGAGCGGGCCGCCCTTGTCGAACTGGGAGCGGACCACGTAGAGCGTCCCGTGGCGGCGGACGAGCGTCGTCGGGACCTGCAGCGCCGGGTCCGCCAGCCTGCGTTCGAGCCGGGCCCGTGTGCCGTCGGGCGCCACGCGCCAGCGGGTGATGACGTTGTCGGTGTTGTTGGCCGTCCACAGCCGCCCGTGCTGGAGTTCGAGCCCGTCGGCGTTGTGCATGTCGCCGCCCCGGAGGACGGCCTTGCGGACGGCGCCGGTCGCCGGGTCGAGCCGGTAGAGGTCGCCGCCGAGCATGTCGTCGGTCAGCAGGAACCGGCCGGCCGGGTCCGCGACGATCCCGTTGAGGGTGAAGTCGTCGGGGCCGTGCGGGTCGAGGACGTCGTCCAGGTCGAAGGCCACCGCCAGCGTCGCGGTCCTCCCCCGGGCCGCGGCCAGGTCGCGGGGCGTGACGCGGTAGACGACGGAGCGGGCGCTGTCGGTCAGGTAGGCGGTGCCGTCGGGGGCGATGGCGAGGTCGTTGACGAACCGCGAGCCGTCGCCGGGGACGGTGAACGCGGCCAGCAGCCGGCGGGTCCGGGTGTCGTACACCGCGACACCGGACGAGGAGTCGGTCACCCAGAGCCGCCCGGCGCGGTCGACCTCCAGGCCGTTGGCGGTGTGCCGGCCGTCCGCGCCGGCCGGGAGGAAGACCTCGGCGGTGCGGCGGCCGGGCCGCGTCCGGTAGACGGTGCCGTCCGCGAAGGACCCGGCGTACAGCGCGCCGGTGCGGGGGTCGGCGGCGATGCCCTCCGGGTAGACGCGGTCGCCCGGCAGCACGTAGGCCGCGGAGATCCGGGCCCCGTGCGATGCCGCCTGGGCGGCGGCGGGCGGGGCCGCCGCGACGGACGCGGGCAGGACCGCCAGGGCGGCGGCGACCGCGACGGCCGCGGTGGAGCGGTGGAGGCGGGACATGAGTCCTCCGTTCGGATTGATTCGTTAGAACGGATACGTACGATAGTTAGGACCCTAATGCTCGTCAACCGGCTCATGCATGCGGCTCGCTACCATGCGGAGATGACCTCGATGCCCACCTCGGACCGGATCGGCTCCCACCTCAAACGCGCCAACCAGGCGCTCAACGGGGCCAAGACCGCCGCGCTGCGTCCGAGCGGGCTCACCGTGCCGCAGTACGCCGCACTCCTCCACCTGTCCGACAACCCCGGCATGTCCGCCGCCGCACTGGCCCGCGCCTGCCTGGTCACGCCGCCGACGATGAACACCGTCCTGAAGAACCTCCAGGAGCGGGGGCTGATCGAGCGCACCCCGCACGAGTGGCACCGCAACATCCTGGAGACCCGGCTCACCGCCGAGGGCGAGAAGGTGCTGGCGGACGCCGACGCCCGCGCGATCAAGGTCGAGCGGGGGCTGGCCGCCGAGTTCACCGACGCCGAGCGGGAGGCGCTCGTCGCGCTGCTCGGCCGCTGCGTCGGCTTCCTCGAAGCGGCCCGCCCCCCGCGCGACGGCTGAGACACTCCCCTACGGCTGAGACACTCCCCTACGGAACGGGACGGACCGCCCGTCCGTCGAACCGGCACACCGAGCACTGGAGGAACCGATGGGCGACGAGATCGAACACGACAGGTCCGGCCAGCTCAAGCAGATCGAGAGCGGGCTGATCCCCGGCGAGCAGATCATCGCCGTCTACGACGCGGTCGGGGCGGGCACCGGGTTCATCGGCCTCACCGACCGGCGCGTGATCATCCAGGACAAGAGCTTCGCCGGCAAGAAGTACGCGATCACCAGCGTGCCCTACTCGAAGATCACCTCGGTGAGCGTGGTCAGCAACAAGTCGTGGGCCGGGTCCTACTTCTCCACCGGGTCCATCGCGATCAACGTGGGCACGCACACCTACGAGGTCGAGTTCCGCGGCAGCGACAAGAGCCACCACGTCCACAACGTGATCCTGCAGTACATCTCGTAGCCGCCCGGGCGGGGCGCCGGCGGGTCAGACGACGGTCGCCGCGGTGGAGCCGGCGCGGTTCTTGGTGACGCGGAGCTGGGCGGGGATGCGGGCGCGCAGCTCCGCGACGTGGCTGACGATGCCGACCGCCCGGCCGCCGTCGCGCAGGCCGTCCAGGACGTCCATGACCTCGTCGAGCGTCTCCTCGTCGAGGGTGCCGAAGCCCTCGTCGACGAACAGCGTGCCGATCTCGGCGCCGCCCGCCTCGGCGGTGACGACGTCGGCGAGGCCGAGGGCCAGCGACAGCGACGTGATGAACGACTCGCCGCCCGACAGCGTGACGGGGTCGCGCTCCAGGCCCGTCCAGGCGTCGGCGACGCGCAGGCCGAGGCCGCCCGCGCCCTTGGTGCGGTCGCCCGCCGCCTTGTCGGTGGTGTGGACGAGCGCGTAGCGGCCCCCGGACATGCGCGACAGCCGCTCGTTCGCGGCGGCGACGACCTGCTCCAGGCGCGCGGCCAGCACGTACGCCGACAGCGACATGGCGTGCCGGTTCGCGGCGTGCTTGCCCGACGTCAGCCCGGCGAGGCGTTCGGCGACCTCGTGGCGCTCGGCGGCGGGGCGCCACGCGCGCACCGCCGCGCCGAGTTCCGTACGCAGCTCGGCGAGGCGGTCGCAGCGCGTGCGGGCGCGGTCGGCGGCGTTCGCGGCGGCGGTGTGCGCCGCCTCCGCCGCCGTCACCGCGGCTTCGAGCGCGGGCAGGTCGGGTGCGGGCGCGGCGGCCGCCGCGGCGAGCTCCGGATCGCCCAGCAGCGCGCGGACCTGCGCCTCCTCGTCGTCGAGGTGGCGGATCCGGTCGCGCAGGACGCCCTGGTCCTCGTCGGAGAGCGCGGCCTCCTCGACCTCGTCGGGCGTCCCGAACCCCTGCTCCGCGGCCTCCTGCCGCGCCCTCGCGCGGGCGGCGGCCAGCTCCTCGTCGGCGCGGCCGGACGCGCGCAGCGCCTCGGCGGCCTCGGCCAGCGCGGCGGCCTCGCGGCCGAGGCGGGCGATGCGCGCCTCCAGCGTCGGGTCGCCGCCGCGCGCCTCGTCCAGCTCCGCCGACAGCCGGGCCTGCTCGGCGGCCAGCTCCTTGTCCTGCGTGCGGTTCTCGGTGAGCAGGCCGGACACCTCGTCGCGCTCGGCGCGGGCCTGGTCGAGCCTCTGCTCGTCCTGGTGGAGGGCCGCCTCCAGCCGCTCGGCCTCCGCGGCGCGCGCGGCCGTCTCCCGGACGGTCCGCGCGGCCTCCTCGACCTCCCCGCTCAGCGACTCGGCCGTGGCCTCGCCGACGGTCTGGAGGAGGCCGTCGCGCTCGGTGCGCAGCGCCTCCACCCGGCGCGTGCTCTCCTCGCGGTCTTCGTGCGCGCGGTCGTCGGCGGCCTGCGCCGCGTCGATCTGCTCCTCGGTCGGGAGCACGCCGAGGGACGCGGCGGGGGCGGGATGCTCCGCCGAGCCGCAGACCAGGCACGGCTCGCCGTCCTTCAGCTCGCCGGCGAGGACCGCGGCCATCCCGTCGAGGCGCGTCTGGCGCAGGTCGAGGACCCGCTGCCGCGCGCCCTGCGCGGCGTCGACCCGGTCGCGGTGCGCGGCCTCCGCCTCGGCGAGGAGCTGCTCGACCCGGTCGCGGCGCCGGGCCGCGTCGAGCCGCTGCCGGGCGGCGTTCTCGGCGGCCTCGGCGCCGGCCAGCCCGGCGGCCGCGGCCCTGGCCGCGTCGCGCTCGGCCCGCCGCGCGGCGATGGCGCCCGGCAGGTCGGCGAGCGCCGCCTCGATCCGGGCCTCCTCGGGTTCGAGCCGGGAGAGCTCCCGCGCGGCGCCGGCCCGCTCCGCCTCGATCCGCTTGAGGCGGGCGATGTCGCGGCGGCGGCCCTCCAGCGCGGCGGCCTCGTCGCGGCGGTCGCGCTCGGCCTTGGCGAGGACGTCCTCCGGCGCCTTCGGCGGCAGCAGCGCGGCGACGCGGCCGCGGGTCTCCTCGGCCCAGCGGCGCGCGTGGACCGCTCGTTCGTGCCGGGCGCGGACGTCCCTCACGAGGGGGACGACCCGGTCGGCGCGGGCCGCCGCGTCGAGCCGGGACGCCGTCCGGGACTTCTCCTGCGCCCGGCCGGCCAGCGCGTCGCGGCGGGCGACGGCCTCGGCGTGCCGGCGGCGCCGGTCGGCGAGCGCCCGCGCGTCGTCGAGTTCTACGCGGGCCTCCCGCAGCGCCTGCGTGACGCCGGCCCGCATGTCGTCGACGGCGGCGCGGAGGTCGGCGTGCCCGCCGGCCAGCTCCGCCGCCCACGCGGGTAGCGCCTCGACCTCGGCGAACGGCTCCACGGCCGGCTCCCCGCGGCGCGGCTGCGGGACGGCGGCCCGCTCCCCGCGCGGCGGCGCGGCCCCGGTCGTCTCGGCGATCCGGTCGGCGATGGAGGCCGCGGCGGCGCCCAGCTCGGCGGCCGCGCGCCCGGTCGCGGCGCGCCGCTCGGCCAGCCACTTCTCGACCTGGGTGAACACCTCGGTGGCGAACAGCCGCTCCAGGACCCTGCGGCGCTCGTCCGCCCCGGCGCGCAGGAACCCGGCGAACTCGCCCTGCGGCAGCAGCACCACCTGGCAGAACTGCACGGCGTTCATCCCGAGCAGGCGCGACACCAGGTCGCCCGCCTCGTCGAGCCGGGTGGTCAGGCCCGTCCACGCGCCGCGCTCGAACTCCTCCAGGACGACCTTGGCGTGCTCGGTCGTCGTCCCGGAGCCGCGCAGCTTCGGCCGCTCCCAGGCCGGCGACCGGGTGATCCGCAGCAGGCGGCCCCGGATCGTCGCCTCCAGCACCACGCGCGGCCCGGCGCCGGGGGGCGCGTGGTCGCTGCGCAGGCCCTTCACGTTGTTGCGGACGCCCGGCACCTGCCCGTAGAGGGCGAAGCACACCGCGTCCAGGATGCTGGTCTTGCCCGCGCCCGTCCGGCCCTGGATGAGGAACAGGCCGGCGTCCGACAGCGCGTCGAAGTCGATGGCCTCCGTGCCGGAGAACGGGCCGAACGCCGCGATCTCGAGCCGATGCAGCCTCACGCGATCCCCTCTCCGGCGCCGCGCCGCCCGGCCCGGACGGCGGTGCGCGTCACGTCAGCGCCTCCTTGCGGCGGCAGGCCTCGAACGCCTCGTGCAGCAGGTCGCGCTCGGCGGGCGTCGCGGGGCCGTCGGTGACCTCGGCGACGAAGTCGCGGGCGACGTCGAGCTCGGAGCGCTCGCGGACGCGCTCGGACCAGGTGCGGGCGGTGCCCTCCCCGCCGCCCGCGGGCTCGAAGCCGAGGACGAGCGCGTGCGGGAAGCGGCGGCGCAGCCGCTCCATCGCGGCGGACGGGCGGCGCGGGTCGGTCAGCGTGATCTGCAGCCAGCGGTCTTCGAACGCGTCGTAGGAGGGGTCGGCGAGCAGGTCGTCGAGCCGGCCGCGCAGCCGCGCGAGGCGGCGCGGGACCGGCGCCTCCACGAACTCCCCGGCCACCCCGCCCTCGGTGACGTCGAGCAGCCAGGAGCCCTTGACGTGCCTCTCCTCGGAGAAGGAGTACGCGAGCGGCGACCCCGAGTACCGGACGCGGTCGGTGATGCGCCAGGCGCCGTGCAGGTGGCCGAGCGCCGCGTAGTCGACGCCGTCGAACACCGACGCCGACACCTGCGAGGATCCGCCGACGGAGATGTCGCGCTCACTCTCGCTGGACTCGCCGCCCGTCACGAACGCGTGCGCCAGCACGACCGAGCGCTCGCGGCGGCCCGCCGCGTCGGCGCGGACGCGGCGCATGGCCTCGGTCAGCGCGGCGGCGTGGCTGCGCTCGTCCAGCTCCCAGGGGTGGCGGACGAGTTCGGGCTCCAGGTACGGGATGCCGTAGACGGCGGCGTCGCCGATGAGGACGGGCTCGCCCACGGCGGCGAAGTCGGTGCGGACGTGCACGCCCGCGGCGTCGATCAGCGCGGACCCGAAACCGAGCCGGCGCGCGGAGTCGTGGTTGCCGGCGATGAGCACCACCCGGGCGTGCTCGGCGAGCCGCACCAGCGCCTCGTCGCACAGCTTCACGGCGTCGACGGCGGGCAGCGCCCGGTCGTAGACGTCGCCCGAGACCAGCACGCAGTCGACGTCCTCCGCCGCGGCGGTCTCGACCAGGTGGTCGACGAACGCGGCCTGCGCGGCCAGCAGGTCCTCCCGGTGGAACGATCTGCCGAGATGCCAGTCGGAGGTGTGCAGGATTCGCATGTCGCAGCAACCATAGGCACCCCCTCCGACACATCCGGCGCAGAAACGCCGAGCCACCCCAAAGGATCTTGGAATGCCGCAGGCCGCGGCTCCCGTAGTGTGGCGGCGTGAGTGATCGTCCCTACGTGCTGCTGAGCTGCGCCATGTCCGCGGACGGCTATATCGACGACGCGACGCCGGAGCGGCTGCGGCTGTCCAGCCCGGCCGACTTCGACCGGGTCGACGCGGTGCGCGCGGACTGCGACGCCATCCTGGTCGGCGCCGGGACCGTGCGGGCCGACGACCCGAAGCTGCTGATCCGCTCCGCCGCGCGCCGGGAGCGGCGCGTCGCGCGCGGGCTGCCCGCCGACCCGGTGAAGGTGACGCTGACCTGGAGCGGCGACCTGGATCCCGGCGCCCGGTTCTTCACGACGGGCGAGTCGCCGAAGCTCGTGTACGCCCCGCCGGCCGCGGCCGGGGAGCTGGCGCCGCGGCTGGCGGGGCTGGCCGAGGTCGTCCCCGCCGGCGACCCGCTCGACCTGCCGGCGGTGCTCGCCGACCTCGCGGGGCGGGGCGTCCGGCGGCTCATGGTCGAGGGCGGCGGCGGGGTGCACACGCTGTTCCTCACCGCCGACGCCGTGGACGAGCTGCAGCTGGTCGTCGCGCCGTTCTTCATCGGCGACCCGGCCGCGCCGCGCTTCGTCCGCTCCGGGGTGTTCCCGCAGTCGCCGGAGCGTCCGATGCGGCTGGCGGAGGTCACCCGGATCGGCGACCTGGCCCTGCTGCGCTACCGGGCCGGAGGCCCGCGTGGATGAGCACGCCTGGCTGGCGCTGGCCTGCGACCTGGCCGCGCTGTGCCCGCCGTCCGAGACGGCGTTCTCCGTCGGCGCGGTCATCGTCGGCGCGGACGGCCGGGAGCTGGCGCGCGGGTTCTCCCGCGAGCGGGACCCGCACGACCACGCCGAGGAGGCCGCGCTCGCCAAGACGCCCGGCCGGCTGGACGGGGCGACCGTCTACAGCTCGCTCGAACCGTGCGGGCACCGCGCGTCCCGGCCCCGCCCCTGCGCCGAGCTGATCATCGCCTCGGGCGCGGCGCGGGTCGTGTTCGCCTGGCGCGAGCCGCAGCTGTTCGCCGCCGGGACGGGCGCGGAGCTGCTGGAGGCGGCGGGCGTCGCGGTGGTCGAGCTGCCCGGCCTCGCCGCGCGCGCCCGCGAACCCAACCGGCATCTCCTGGACGGCGAGTGAGACGCGAGTCTCATTGCTCTTGCCAACGCCCGGGGACCTCATGCGATGCTGTGCCCAAGCAAGCATTCGGTTACCCGAACTCGCCCGTCGGGCAGGGAGGCACAGCACCATGCGCGAGCACGATCGGCTGTTCATCGGCGGCGAGTGGGCCGCCCCGGCCGGCACCGCCACGATCGACGTCATCTCCCCGCACACCGAGGAGGTCATCGGGCGGGTGCCCGAGGGCACCGAGGGCGACATCGACGCGGCGGTGGCGGCGGCACGGCGCGCCTTCGACGAGGGCCCCTGGCCGCGGATGACGCCCGCCGAGCGCGCCGAGATCGTCGGCCGGCTGTCGGCGATCTACGCCGAGCGGCAGCAGCAGATGGCCGACCTCTGCACCGCCCAGATGGGCTCGCCGATCATGTTCTCGGTGTTCGGCCAGGCCGCCATCCCGCAGATGGTCCTGCAGTACTACGTGGACCTCGCCGCCACCTACACCTGGGAGGAGGAGCGGCAGGGCATGCTCGGGCCGGTCACGGTCACCCAGGAGCCGGTCGGCGTGGTCGCGGCGATCGTGCCGTGGAACGTCCCGCAGTTCACGCTGATGCTCAAGCTCGCGCCCGCGCTGATCGCCGGGTGCACGGTGGTGGCGAAGCCGTCCCCGGAGACGCCGCTCGACGGCTACCTGCTCGCCGAGTGGATCAAGGAGGCGGGCATCCCGGACGGCGTGGTGAACATCGTCCCGGCCGGGCGCGAGGTCGGCGCCTACCTGGTCGCCCACCCCGACGTCGACAAGGTCTCCTTCACCGGCTCCACCGCCGCCGGGCGCAAGATCGGTGCGGTGTGCGGCGAGCAGCTCAAGCGCTGCACCCTCGAACTCGGCGGCAAGTCCGCCGCGATCGTGCTGGACGACGCCGACCTCGCCGCCACCGTCGAGGGCTTCAAGCTGGCCTCGCTGATGAACAACGGCGAGGCGTGCGCCGCGCAGACCCGCATCCTCGCGTCCCGCCGCCGCTACGACGAGGTCGCCGACGCGCTCGCGACCATGGTCGGCGGGCTCGCCGTCGGCGACCCCGCCGACTACGGCACCGAGATCGGGCCGCTGGTCGCCAAGCGGCAGCAGGAGCGGGTGGAGAACTACATCCGGATCGGCCAGGACGAGGGCGCCAAGCTGATCACCGGCGGGCTGAACCGGCCGCACGACCGGGGCTGGTACGTCGCCCCGACCGTGTTCGGCGACGTCGGCAACGACATGCGCATCGCCCGCGAGGAGATCTTCGGGCCGGTGCTCGTCCTCATCCCCTACGAGGACGAGGACGACGCCGTCCGCATCGCCAACGACAGCGACTACGGCCTCGGCGGCTCGGTCTGGACGTCCGACGTCGGCCACGGCGTCGAGGTCGCCCGCCGCATCCGCACCGGCAGCTGCGGCGTCAACATGTACACCCTCGACCCGAACACCCCGTTCGGCGGGTACAAGAACAGCGGCATGGGCCGCGAGCTGGGCCCGGAGGGGCTGCACGCCTACCTGGAGCACAAGTCCATCCCGCACCCCGCCCCGTCCGCCTGACGCGCGCCGGAGGCCCCGGTCAGGTGATCGGGGCCTCCCAGGCCGCCCGCCACGTCGCCGGCCCGACGATCCCGTCCACGGCCAGGCCCTTCTCGGCCTGGAACGACCGGCAGACCGACTCCGACCTCGGCCCGTACGCGCCGTCCGCCGCGATGCGCCAGCCGCGGTTCCAGGATCCGGGGTTGAAGTACAGGCCGCCGACGCCCTCGAAACCGGTCTGGCCGAGGGCCGCGCCCACCAGCTGGACGGAGCCGTTCGGGCTGTGCGAGCCGTCGTCGGCGGCGAGGGTGTGCATGTCGGCCGACAGCCACACCATCCGGCCGGCCAGTCCGGGGATGCCCGCGATGTAGGTCTTGTCCGACCCGTCCGGCAGCGCCGGGTCGCTGCGAAGCGTCCGGGTGTCCAGCTGGACGAAGCGGTAGCGGCCGATCCGCCACGTGCAGTAGAGGCCGGTGGCCGGCAGCGGGTAGGTGGCCGGGTACTCACGGGCGTAGCGGTGGGCCACGGCCGCGTTCGCGGAACCCGACCACGAGCCGTTACCGCAGAAGTCGTGCTGGTCGTAGGTGTAGAGGGTCGGGCACTCGCGGACAAAGCGGGAGAAGCGGGGCTGCGCCGGGGATGTGTGCCACAGGTACCGGGTGACCTCCTCCGGCTGCGGGTCGTCGTAGCCGAGGTCGCCCAGGAACAGCCCGAACATCGGGTCGCGGGCGAGGATCGCGTCGTAGACCGGGTGGTCGGGGTTCGTGCGGCGGTCGCCGCCGAACCAGAACCGGAACCCCGCCTCCTCTCCGTCCGGTGGCGGGGTGGTGACGCGGCCGCGGGCGAGCGGGTCGGTCAGCAGGATGCCGTCCGCCTCCAGGCCGTAGTGGTAGGTCGTGGCGGGTGCCAGGCCGGTGACCGGGTGCTTGGCAAGGCCCTCGGGGTGGGGACGACCGGTGCTGAGTGGACGGGCGCGGTGAGGTCCAGGGACGCCGAGACGGCCCAGCGGAGCGAGGCGACGTCCGACGTGCGGGTGGACAGGCGCATCGAGGTCGGCGTGGGCGCGGCCACCCACGCGTGATGGACGCTCATCGCGGTTTGAGGGCCACGAGGAGCCCGCTGCCGTTGTCGGGGCCGGACGGGGCGCCCTGGCCGTCGAAATAGGCGGCGGACTCGTCCCCGGTGCTCCCCGCGGCGGCTTCGATTCCACGTTGGGCGCGCGGGGGCCGTACCGTAGTTCGCCGTGTCCCCCACCTCCGAGAACGCGGCGGCCAGCCTGGACGACGTCCTGGTCGGCGAGGCCGTGCTGGGCGTGTACCGGCAGATGTTCGCGGCGCTGGCCCGCGACAGCGGCGCGGTCGTCGACGACCCGGAGCTGGTCGACGTCGCCGAGACGCTGCTCGCCGCGTTCGCCGACGCGGGCGAGGACGGGCTGAGCCGCGAGCAGATGCGGTACGTGTGCCGCCGCTACCCGCCGGAGGTGTTCGAGAACCGGCTGCGGGTGCTGAAGGGGCTCGGGGCGGTCCGGGAGGTGTTCCCGAAGCCGAACCAGCTGCGCTACCGGGCGTCGTTCACCAGCGTGGTCGGGCTGATGTTCGTCCGCCGCATGATGCTGGACGGCGGGCAGAGCGAGATGCACCGGCTGCTCGCGCTGGAGCAGCTCAACGTGGCCGACCCCCGGATGACGCCCGAGCAGGCGCGGGACGGCGCGGACGGGCTCTCGCGCGCGTTCCGGCTGTGGAGCGTCGAGCTGGTGACCCTCACCAACGGCACGATCGAGGAACTGCGCGAGCAGGCGCCGAAGCTGTGGGGCACCGAGGAGATCCTGCTGCGCGCCGAGCGGCTGCACGGCGCGATCCTGCGGCGGTGGCCGCAGCTCGACCGCACGTGCACCGACCTGCGCGCCGCCATCTACGCCTACGGCGACGCGTCCCGCCGCGCCGCCGCGCGCCTGTCGGACTCGGCGGGCACCACCCGCAACCTCACCCTGCTGCCGCCGGAGACGTGGCGGACGTTCACGCGCACGGCGTCCCGGGAGGAGCTCGCCGCCGTCCTGGACGGGTTCGTGTTCGACGCCCCGGCGCCCTGGCACGAGCCGGCCGCGGTGGTGGCGGCCGTGGAGGACGGCCCGCGCGCCGCGCCGCCGCGCCCGGCGCCGCCCCGCCCGTCCGTGCCCGACTCGGGGCTGTCGGGCGACACCGGCGCGGACACCGAGGCGGTGGAGCGGCTCCGCGACGTCGCCGAGCAGATCCTGCGCGGCCGGGACCGGGTCGCGGTCGAGGACGTCCTCGACCGCGACTGGGCGGCGGCCCGCCGCATGCTCGCCGACCTGGCCGCCGCGCACCAGCATCCCGAGCTGCCCTACCGGCTCGCCTGGTCGGACGGCCTGGCCGCGCGTCCCGACGGCTCGCCGACCTGGGTGTCGCCGGGCTGGTTCGAAAGGACGGGCCGGTGACCGCCGACCGGCCGGGCGCGGGCGCCGACCCCCACGTGCTGGCCCGCGCCCGCGCGCGGCTGCTGGGCGGCCCGGCGGTCGCCGCGTCCGCCCCCGTCCCGCCGGGCGTGGTCGCCGCCGCGGACGCCGGCCGCGTGTGGCTGCTCCCCGAGTGGCCGGACGGCGCGACGCCCGCGCTGCTGGAGGAGTACGAGACCGCCCCGATGCCGCTGGACCGCTCGGGCCAGGCCCGCCGCGTGCTGGCCGCCGCGCTGCGCTGCTGCTGGACCCGCCTCGACGACGCCCCCTGGCCGGGCTCCTCCGCGCCGGTCGCGGAGATCCTGGAGGTCTACGCGAACATGACGCGCGGCGACACCGACCTGGCGCGCCGGTGGGCCACCGGTGAGCTGCGCCGCCTGTCCGACACGGGCTGGCTGATCCTGGACGAGGCCGCCGGCACCGCCCGTCCGGGCCCCCGCACCGCCCTGTGGCCGGAGGCCTCCCTGGCCTCCCTCCGCGACCTCCTCCCCCGCCTGCCCCAGCCGGGCACTGGAGAGGGGGACGCGTGAGCGGGCTGTTCGAAGGGGTGCTGCGGACGTTCGACGAGCGGCGGCGGGCCGAGGTCGTGGCGGCGTACATGGCGGTCGAGCACGCGGCGGAGCCGGTGCCGGAGGTGCGGTTCGCGGCGCTGCGGGAGCCGGCGCTGCGGCGGGCGGTCGAGGAGATGCTCGCGCTGAACGGGCGGACGCTCATCCGGTCGGAGCAGACGCGCTGGATCTCCGGGTACCGGGACGAGGTCGCGGAGGCGCTCGCCGAGGACCCCGCGTGCGTCCCGGGGGTGCGGGAGCGGGCCGTGCTGACGCTGGTGCTGATCCATTCGGTGGCGATCCCGCGGGCGGCCGGGCTGCTCGCCGACGACTCGTGGCTGTCGCCGCATCCGACGCCGATGGACGAGCTGCGCCGCCGCACCCAGCTTCCGGTCACCGAGCTGGAGGCGTCGCTGCGCCGGCTGCGGCTGGCGGGGCTGGTGGCGCAGGTGAAGGCGGGTCCGGACGAGGCCGGCGGGTTCGTGCCGGGGGCGCAGTTCCACCGGCTGACCGATGCCGCGCGCCGCCGGCTGCAGGAAGAGCTGATCTTGGCCGCCGGGCCGGACTCGCCGCTCGCCGCGGCGATCCGGGCGCGGCGGCGGGGACGGGGGGAGAGCGGATGACGGCCGGGACCGAACCGATGATGGCCGCGCGCGACACCGAGAACGTGGTCGGCGACCGGACGCTCGTGGCCGTGCAGGCGGTGAACATCTCGCGGCTGTCGACGCATCCGGTGCCGACCGTGCCGGGGACGCTGATCGTGGTGGCCGGGCAGGGGCCGAAGGACTCCAACGGCGCGGGCAAGTCGTCGTTCATCGCGGCCATCACGGCGCTGCTCGGCGACGAGCAGTGGCGGTTCGCGTCGGGCGCGCGGGCGGTCGCGGAGCTGCTGTTCAACGCGGAGCTGGCGGCGCAGGGCGACAGCCAGTGGGCGAGCGCCGACCACGGGTACATCATCGGCGTGTTCGACCACCCCGAGCCGGCGGAGGACGGTTCGGCGGTGACCGTGTGGCTGCGGGTCAACGCGGACGCGCCGCACCTGGAGATCCGGTGGCGGCAGGGCGTGTACCTGGCGTCGGCGCCGTCCGAGGCCGACCGGGTGGCGCTCGCCGACCGGCTGTGGGCGAGCCTGCCCCGCAGCGCCGGGCGCCGCGACCTGCTCGCCAAGGACCTGACCCGCGTCCTGTACGGGGGGCAGGTCCGGTGCGTGTCGTTCCTGTCGACGTCGGTGCGGTCGAAGGTCGCGACGAACCTGCTGTCGCAGCCGCTGAACGAGATCAGCCCGGAGCGGATCTTCAGCGCGATCGCGGCGCTGACGGGGCTGGACCGGGAGCTGGAGGCCGAGCGCAGGTCCCGCGCCGAGGAGCACCGGGAGCGCGCCAAGGCGGCGGAGGCCGCCGAGCGGCTCGCCGGGTGGGAGCGGGACGCGGCGAGCCTGCTGAAGACGTTCGACCGGCACGACCGCGCGCGCGACGAGGTGGCGGCGGCGCTGCGGCACTGGCGGACGCGGCGGGCGCGGCTGCTGGTGGACGCGGCGGAGGCCGACGCCGCGCACGCGGCCGAGCAGGAGCGGCTGGGCCGGGAGGGCGCGGAGCTGGCGGAGGCGGCGAAGGCCGCGGAGCGGGAGATCGAGCAGCTCACCGGCGGCGCGCTGGACGCGCAGGTCCAGGAGGCGCAGGCGGCGCTCGCCGAGCTGAAGGGGCAGGCCGGCAAGCTGAGCGCGGACAAGGCCGTCGCCCGGGGCCGGATGGACGACCTGCGCCGGCAGGTGTCGGCGCTTGAGGAGCGGCAGCGGGAGGCCGACGGCCGGGACGCCGACACCGCCCGCGCCGAGCTGAAGGAGGCCGAGGCGCGCCGCGACGAGGCCCAGCAGGAGTACGGGATGGCCAAGGGCGCCGTCGCGCGCGCGGAGCGCGCCCTGGCCGAGGCCGAGGCGGGGCAGAGCAGCGCCCCGGAGCAGATCCGCGCGCTGGCGGCGGGCGGCATCGCGGCGGTCGGCCTGCTGGACGCGGTCGAGCTGGCCGAGGACGTCCGGGAGCGCTGGGAGGCCGCGCTGTGGCCGTACCGGGAGGCCGTCGTCGTCACGGCGGACGACCTGGACGGCGCCGTCGCGGCCCTCGCCGGGCTGCCCGGCTCCATGATCGTCCCGGCGGGCGGCGACGGGCTGCCGGAGGGTGTGCGCTGCGAGCAGGCGCTGGGGCGGTTCTTCGGCGCGCTCGACGGCGACGGCACCGGCACGGTCGTCATCGGCGGCTTCGCCGAGCCCGTCACCGGCCGCGTCGCCCGCGTCCAGGCGGCCCGGACGGCGCTGGAGGCCGCGGCCGGGGCGCTGGAAGGTGCGCGGCAGGCCACGGCCGACGCCGCCGCCGACGTGGCGCTCGCCGACCGTCGGCTGAGCGGCGCGCGCGCGGCGGAGGAGCTGGACGACGTCCGCGAGCGCATGGCGGAGCTGCGGGAGGGCCTTGAGGAGCTGGCGGGCGGGGAGGCGCGGCTGGGCCCGCGGCTCGGGTCGGCGGAGCAGACCCTCAGGCGGCTCCAGGCGAAGGCCGACACGCGCGCGCTGGAGATCGACCGGCTGCGGGGGCGCAAGGAGGCCCGGGAGAGGGAGCGCGGCGGGATCCGCCGGGCGTCGTCCGAGCTGGCCGAAAAGCGCGCCGCGCTCGGCCTGGACGCCCTGGAGAAGGACTGGGGCGGCTCCCGCGACGCCGCCGCCGAATGGCTGTCGGGCCTGGACGAGGACGAGGCCACCTGGACGCCCGCCGAGTGGTGGCACACCGCCGAGAAGCACCTGTCGGAGGCGCTGCGCCGCGTGTTCCCGGACGGGCCGTCCGACGAGGACATGCCGGAGGAGATCCGGTTCCTGCTGCGCGAGCGCGCCGAGGGCGAGGGCCGCCGCACCGACCGCGAGCAGGCCACGTTCGCCCGCCTCGCGCAGGCCCTTGAGGGGCATCTGCGCAGGCAGGAGGACTACGAGCGGCACCAGCGGCGGCAGATCGAGGTGCAGCTGTCGGCACGCCGCGCCGACCTGGACAAGGCGCAGAAGGGCGCGACGGAGGCGGCGGGCGCCGCGGAGGCGCACCGCACCGCGCTGACCGCCGCGATCCGCACCCGGCTCCAGCGGGTCGCGGAGGAGTTCGAGAAGCTGGACGTCGCCTACGGCGGCTACGGCGCGACGCTGGAGTTCCCGACGCCGGAGCAGCCGGGCGACCCGGAGCAGGAGTGGCGGTGGCGGGTCACGCCGAAGTGGCGCCGCTCGGACGGGCAGCGGTACGTCCCCTACAACCGGCGCGCCAACACCGCGCTGATGGACGAGAAGGCCGTCAAGCTGGTGTGCGCGGCGGCGCTCGCCAGCTCCGGCGGCGGGCGGCTCTGCCTGGTCCTGGACGAGCTGGGCCGCAACCTGGGCAAGGAGCACCGCAAGGAGGCCGTCGCGCTGTTCCGCAAGATCGGCGAGACGCACGGCATCACGGTCATCGGCGCGCTGCAGGACGACATGGAGCCGTACGCGATCGACGCGTGCGGCCAGTACGTGAAGCTGCGCCGCTCGTCCGACACGATGCCCTACAACGAGCCGCCGGTCGTCGTCGGCTACGACGAGCACGAGCCCCGCGTCCGGATGCTCGCCGACCAGATCACCGCCTCCCGCGCCGTGCCCGCGCCAGCGCCCGTGCCCGACGAGCGGAAAAGCGGGTGAACCCGGGCGGGGGATCCGGCACGATGGCGCGTCATGCGCGCCGATGACCTGCTCGCCGAGATCGAGCCCCTCCCGTACCGCGCCCGCGTCCGCCGCCTGGCGGCGCTGCGGGCCTCCGCAGGCGCGCCGGAGCTCGCCGCGCTGCTGGCCGAGCTGGGCGGGCGCGGCCACTACGAGCGGGCGGTCGCGCTGTCCATCGCGTCCGCCGTGCGGGACGAGGCGTCCCTCGCCCACCTGGTCGCGGCGGCCGGCGACCCGGACGCGGTGCTCGCGCTGCGGGCGACCCGGCTGGCGGTACGGTACGCGACCGCGCCGGGACCGCTCGCCGAGCGGCTCCCGGACGCCCCGCAGGCGGTCAGGTCCGCGACGTACCGGGCGGTGCGCCGGCACCGCCGCGCGGACCTCGCGGACGCGCTCATCGGACCGGTCCTGGAGCGGTGGGGCGTGGACGAGGCCGCCGCGCTGCTGCCCGCCTGCACCCCGGAGCGCGCGGCCGAGCGGCTCGGGCCGCTCGCGCACGCCGTCCCGAACCGGCACACGCTGGGCGGCGCCCACCCCGAGGCGTTCCTGGACCACGCCGAACGCAGCCTCGCCGAGCTGACGCCGGGCGCGCGCTCCACCTGGTGGCAGTGGGACGGGCCGGGCGTCGCGGCGGCGGTGCGGCACGATCCCGGGCGGGTGCTCGGCCTGCTGGAGGACTACTGGCACGCGGGCGGGCTGCCGTACGCGCTCCGCCCGCGGATCGGCGCGCTGCTGGAGGCCGAGCCGGAGCGGACGCTGCGGCTGCTGCTGGCGGACGGCGCCCGGACGATGCTGGTC
Organism: Actinomadura sp. NAK00032; assembly: GCF_013364275.1. Lineage (NCBI taxonomy): Bacteria > Bacillati > Actinomycetota > Actinomycetes > Streptosporangiales > Thermomonosporaceae > Actinomadura > Actinomadura sp. NAK00032. The sequence continues at coordinate 6,145,086 of NZ_CP054932.1, forward strand.
TCGCTGATCCGGCGGCGCTCGATGCGGGACCGGCTCGCTCGCGCCGGCGGGGACGGGCTCGCCGCCGTCGCGCGCGCCGTCCGGGAGGACGGGCCCGCGCTGCGGCTGCTGCTGACGGCGGTGCCGCCGGCGCGGCGCGGCGCCCTGTTCGACGCGGCGATGGACGGCGTCGACCTGGCGGCGCGCGAACTCGAGGACGCGCTGATGGACGTCCTGCCGCGCGCCGTGCGGGTCCGCGAGGCGCGGCGGATGCTGGGCCTGCGCGCTTTCGCCGAGCACCCGCAGCGGGTGCAGGCCATGTCGGCCTACCTGCCGTTCGAGGAGGCCCGGCCCGTCCTGGAGGAGCTGACCCGGCGGCCCGGCGCCGACGACCGCGCGGCCGGGTACGCGCTGCTCGCCGCGTGCGCCGGACGCGAGCGCGACCCGGCCGTCCTGTCCGCGCTGCTGGAGTCCCTCGGACGGCTGCGCAACGAGCAGGAGCCGGTGCGGGTCGCCGCGCTGCGCGCGCTGGCGGCGGTCCCCGGCGCGGCGCTGGGGGCCGAGCACGCGCCGGCCGTCGAGCGGCTCGCCGAGGACGCGCTGAACGCCCGCGACTGCTCGAACGCGACGCGCATGACGCTCGTCCAGCTCGGCACCGCGTTCTTCAGGCAGGGCGCGATCCGCGACGACGCCGAGCTGACGGTGACCGGGATCGGTTTGCTGGGGCGCGTCATCGGCAGCTCCTCCCCCGTCCCGCTCGGCCGGCTGGACCGCGTGCTGCGGCGCGGGCAGGAGCACCGGCTCGTCGAGTGGCTCGCCCCGCTGCTCGACGAGGGCGCGCGCCGCGACGACCACGGGCTCGCGCTGATGCTCGTCCGGGCGCTCGGGCGCCGCGCCCACGGCGTCCCGGCGCTCCAGGACGCGCTGGAGAAGGCCGTCGGCGCCCGCGACGACGGCGTGATCCGCGCGGCCGTCGCCCACTGGCTGGAGCCGCCCGCGACGCGCGGCGAGCGGGTGGAGCGCGTCGTCGCCGGTGACCCGTCCACGGTCGGGCTCCCGCCGGTGCTCGCCGCGATCGCGGCGGAGCGGACCGACCTGCTGCACCTCGTCCTGTCGGAGTCCACGCCCGAGGGGCGGTTCCGGCGCGGCGACGTCACCTACGTCCCGTGGATGGAGCCGCGCTGGACGCGCGGGTGGACGGCCCGGCAGCACGCCGCCTACCTGCGCCTCCTCGACCGGGTCGCGGGCGACGCGCGGCTCCCCGACGCCGACCGGGCCCGCGCCGTGGCGGCCATCGCGCAGGTCCCGGGGGTGGACGCCGCCCGGCTCCGCCCGTACCTGGCGTCCGGCGACGCGCGCCTGCGCCGGGCCGCGCTGACCGCCGCGCCCTGGACCGCCCGCCCGCAGGACGTCCTGCCCGACCTGCTCGCGCACGCCTCGTCCGACGACGCGCACGTGGCCGTCTACGCGGCGGGGCGCGCGGCGCGGTTCGTCCGGCCGCCGGCGCTGGCGGCGCTGCTGCGCCCCGTCCTGGCCGGCGGCAAGATCACCGCGCGGAAGGAGGCGCTGCGGATCCTGCTGCGCACCCGCGCGCCGGAGGCGATGGACGTCGTCGCCGCCGCGTGGGACGACCCCGGCCAGCACCGGGACGTGCGCGCGGCGATCGCGTCCGCCGTCCGGGCGCACATGTCCGACCCGGTCGCCCGGCGGATCCTCGGGGAGGCGGCGGGCGGGCCGCGCGACCTCGCCCGCCAGGTGCTCGGCGCGTGGCCGCACGAGATCGAGAACGCGTTCCGCGCCGACTACGCCCGGCTCGTCGTGCGGGTGGCGCGCTCCCCCGACCCGGAGGCGTCCGACGCGGCGCTGACGGCGCTGGGCCGGTGGGCGCAGTGGGCACCGGAGATCCCGGCGCGGCTGGCGGCCGTCCTCACCGACCTCGGTGAGACGCGCCGCTGGCGCACCGCGCTGTTCACGCTCGTCGGCTGCGCGGTGGGCGGCACCGGGGCGGGCGCGCTCGCGGACGCCGCCGCGACGCTGGCCGGCGCCGGGGACGCCGCGAACGCCGAGCCCGAGCGGGACCTCCCGGCGGCGCAGCGGCTGGCGGCACTGGCCGACGCGCTGCGGCGCGCCGCCGCGAACCGCCGCGACAGTGCCGAACCCGTCCTGCGGGCGGTCCTGGAGCGGCTTCCCGCGCAGCTCGCGCGGGAGCTGGCGGCCGCGACCCTGCGCTGGGACGGCCCGGCCGTGGACGCGCTCGCCGACGCCTGCGCGGGCGCCTCGGTCCTCGCCGTCCAGCGGGTGGCCGACGCCCTCGCGGACGGACCGCGCGGCGCGCTCCCCGAGCCCGCCGAGCTGCGCCCGCACGCGGAGCGGCTCGCCGGGCGCGGCGACCCGGCGGGCGGCCTGTTCGCGTGCGCGCTCGCCGGCCGGCACGGCCCGCGCGCCGGCTGGCCGCCCGAATGGCGGGACGTCCTGCGCGCCCTGCGCGCGCATCCGGACCCCGACACGGCGTTCACCGCGCGTGGCATCCTCGTGTCGAAAGAGTGACCAACCATCCCCTGTTCCGCCGCGTCACATGACTGGAACGATCTGGGACGGACTGGAAAGAGGTGCCCCGTGGCGCAGTGGCGCGTTTCGGAGTTCGACGAGGTGCGCGAGCTCGGCCGCGGGGCGCAGGGCCGGGTGGCGCTGGCCCGGCACGCCCGGACCGGAACCCCCGTCGCGATCAAGTACCTGCCCGCCGACGCCGACCCGGCCGCCAAGGACGCCTTCCGGCAGGAGGCGCGGATGCTCGGCCGGGTCGACGACCCGCACGTGGCGCGGCTCTACCGGCTCGTGGAGCACGAGCACGGCACGGCGCTCATCATGGAGGCGGTCGAGGGCGTCTCGCTGAAGCGGGTGCTCGCCGAGCACGGCGCCCTCGGGCCGGAGGCGGCCCTGCTGGTGCTGAAGGGGTCGCTGAGCGGGCTGGCCGCCGCGCACGCGGCCGGGGTCGTCCACCGCGACTACAAGCCCGCCAACGTCGTCGTCCGCGCGGACGGCCTCAGCAAGCTCATCGACTTCGGCATCGCCGTGTGGACGGGCGAGGGCGACCGGTCCGGCACCCCGGTCTACATGGCGCCCGAGCAGTGGCGCGGCGAGCCCGCCACCCCCGCCACCGACGTCTACGCCGCGACCTGCGTCTTCTACGAGTGCGTGACCGGCGAGCGGCCCTACCGCGCCGGCGACCGGATGGCGCTGATGGGCCAGCACGCCGCCGCGCCCGTCCCGGCGGACGACGTCCCCGAGCCGCTGCGCACGCTCGTGCTCCAGGGGATGGCCAAGGACCCCGCCTACCGGCCGCCGGGCGCGGCGCAGTTCGTGGCCGAACTCGACCGCATCGCCGTCGAGTCCTACGGGCGGGACTGGGAGCAGCGCGGCGTGCGCGCCCTCGCCGTCGCCGCGGCCGCCCTCGCCGCCCTGTTCCCGCTCGCCGCCGCCGGGCTGGTCCCGGCGGGAGCGGGCGCGGCCACCGCCGGGGCGGCGGGCGCGGGCACGGCCGGAGCGGCCGGGACGGCGGGGGCCGGGGCGGGCGGCGCGGCGTCCGGGTCGGGCGGCCTCCTGTCCGCGGTCGGCGGCAAGGCGGGCGTCGCGATCGCGGGCGCCGCGATCGCCGGCAGCGCCGCCGCCGGTGTCGGCGTCTACGCCGCGACGCGTCCCGACCGCGACGGCACCGCCGTCGCGGCCACTCCGTCGCCGTCCGGGCAGCGGATGTCGTTCGGCGGGTTCTCGGTCACGGTCCCGGTGGGATGGCGGCGCACCGAGCTGACGAACGTGCCGGGCAGGCCGCGGGGCAACTACTGGGTGAGCACCCCCGGCGCGTGCTCCCCGCAGACGATCGGGGCTCCCCCGCCCGAGGGGCGCGACGCCCGGATCTACCAGAACAACTGCCCCGGATTCCTGGTGATCGCGGAGCCCTGGCACAACGACGCGACGACCGGTTGGAGAGGGTTCACTTTGAACGGCCCCTGGGGGCCGGAGACCGAGGCGTTCCGCACCTGCCCGCACCGGGGCGACCTCAACGGCATCGGCACCGAGGCCGACCGCGAGCGGCCCGCCCGCTCCGCGACCGCCGCCGTCGGGACGCGGCAGGCTCAGTACCGCGAATGGCGCCTCAGCTGCGTCTTCATGACCGGCGCCAGGCAGTTCCAGCCCGCCGGGCCGTCCTACGTCCAGCGGTACTGGTACCTGGCGCAGCCCAGGCTCCTCATCCTGGACGAGTGGAACACCCCGGGCCTCGACAAGATCCTCGCGAAGGCGGAGTGGGCCTGACGGGCGCGGCCACCGCGGCGGGGACGGCGGTCACGCCGATGAGGAGGGCCGGCAGCGCCGAGCGACATCGGCGGCTCATCGGCGGCTCATCGGCGGCCCGCGTGCCGGCGGACGACGCCGGCCGCCAGCTCCGCGCCCGCGAACGCGCCCGCGCGGACGCGCCCGGCGAACGTGCGGGCGACGATCCGGTCGGTCAGCGCGGGCAGGTGCCGGGCGAGGAAGAACTCGACGGCGCCGCGCCGGGTCGTCGTCACGTCCCGGCGGGGGCGGCGGGCCAGGGCGGCACGCAGCACCGCGTCCACCACCCCGTCCAGCGGCTCGTAGACGCTGACGCCCTCAAGGGACAGTCCGGCGGCGGCCGTCGAGTCGTGGATCGGGCTGCGGACCGCCGACGGGTACACGCACGTCACGCCGACATGGGTGCCGATCTCCATGCGCAGCGCGTCCGCGTAGGCGACGAGCGCCCGCTTGGACGCGCCGTACGCGGCGGCCAGGGGCAGCTGCATGACGGCCATCCGGGACGACAGCATGACGACGCGCCCCCGCGACTCGACGAGGGCGTCCACGCACGCCGACGTCACCCGCCAGGCGCCGAGCAGGTTGATGTCGAGCTGGCGGCGGACCTCCTCGCCGGGCGGCAGCTCGGCCGGGGCGGGCCCGCCGATCCCGGCGTTGTTGATCAGCAGGTCGAGGCGGCCGAGCCGCTCGATCGCCGCGGCCACGGCGGCGGGCACCGCGTCGTCGTCGGTGATGTCGCAGGCGAGGACGTCGACGGGGTCGTCCGGCCGGGGCGCGAGGTCCAGGCCGACGACGCGGGCGCCGCCGCCGCTCAGCCGGGCGCAGATCGCGCGGCCGAACGTGCCGGACGCGCCGGTCACGAGGACCCGCAGGCCGCGCGGGTCGCGGCCGCCGGACGGGCGGGGTGTGCTCATGCGGATGTCTCCTCGCGGTGCGCCGGGGTGAACGGCCGGGCCTCGCCCCGCGCGAGCCGGGCCCGGCCGGCCTTCAGCTCGCGGGGCAGCTCGGCCACGTACTGGTCGAAGTCGACGCGCATCATGGGGCGCCGGTCGCCCCACCGCTCGGTCGCGGCGCGCAGGGCGCGGGCGACCGCGCGCCGCCGCCGCGCCGGGGGCGGCGGCGCGTAGCCGCCGGCGAAGTAGGCCGCCGCCAGCTTGGCCTGGGCCTCCACGATCGGCAGCGCCGCGCCCGTGGACTGCATCAGCCCGACGAAGGCCAGGCCGGGCTCGTCCAGGTGGAAGACGCGCTGGTAGAGCGGGAGCCGCTCGGGGTCGGCGCCCACCAGGCCGCGGGACAGGAACGGGATGCTCACCCGGTAGCCGGTCGCCCAGACGACCACGTCGACGGGGTCGGCGGTGCCGTCGGTGAACACGACCTCGTCCCCGTCGAAGCGGGCGACGCCGGGCCGCGGCGCCACCTCGCCGTGGGTCAGGCGGTGCAGGATCGTGTCGCTGATCGTGGGGTGGTTCTGGAACAGCCCGCCCGCCGGGGCGGGGAGTCCGTAGTCCTGCGGGCGGCCGACAGCGAGCCGCAGCATCGCCTCGGCGACGCGCTGCCTGACCCGCCACGGCAGCGCGGCGAGGGCGCCGCCGGTCGCGTCGGACGGCCGTCCGAACAGGTACTTGGGGACGATGTGGACGCCGCGCCGCGCCGCCAGCAGCACCGGGCCGGCGGCGACGTGCGAGGCGTCCACGGCGATGTCCATGGCCGAGTTCCCCATGCCGACGACGAGGACGCGCCTGCCGCGGAACTGCTCGGCGTCGCGGTAGGCGTGCGCGTGCATCTGGACGCCGGTGAACTCGCCGGGCGGCGCGGAGTCGGGCCACCGGGGGTCCCAGTTGTGGCCGTTGGCGACCACGACGGCGTCGTACCGGGCGGTGTCGCCGGCCTCGGTGGTCACCGCCCAGGGGCCGTCCGCGCCGTCCCGCTCCACGGACGCGACGGCGCTGCCGAAGCGGATGTGCGGGACGATCCCGAAGCGCTCCGCGTAGTCCGCGAGGTATCCGGCGACCAGGTCGGCGGACGGGTAGTCGGGCCAGTGCCGGGGCATCGGGAAGTCGGCGAACTCGGTACGGCCCTTGCTGGTGTTGAGGTGCAGGGACGCGTAGGCGGGCGAGAGACCGGCGCCGCGCGCCCACAGCCCGCCCGCGCGGCCGGCCCGCTCGTACAGCACGGCCTCCACGCCCGCGTCGCGCAGGGCCTTGCCGGTCGCGAGGCCGGCCGGATCTGCTGCCGTCGGTGGTCGGCGGGGTGACGTCCGTGGTACGCGAGATGTCGGTCCTGCCGCCCGCCGACATCGCCGGGCACACCCGCGCGCTGCTCGCGGCCGCCACCCGCGCGATCGCGGCGCGGCGCGGGCCGACCGAGGGCGAGCTGGCGTTCGTCGCGGAGCTCGGCGTGACCCGCGCCCGGCAGGGCGTGCCGGTCGAGGCGGTGCTGAGCGCGATCCACGTCGCCGAGCGCGGGATCTGGGCGCGGGTCCGGGAGGTCGCCGCCGCCGAGGGCGTCGGCGCGGAGCTGCTGCTGGACGCCCGGGAGCTGTACGACGACTGGGCCGAGGCCGTCCGGTCCCGGCTGATCCGGGCGCACCGGGAGGCGCGGGCGCAGGCGCGGGCCGGGGCCGGGCCGGGGCGGGGCGAGCGGGACGCGGTGCTGCTGCGGCGCCTGCTGGACGGCGGCTCGGCCGCCGCGCTCGCCGCCGCCGAGGCGGGCCTGCCCGCCGGCGGCGCGCTGCGGGTGCTGGCCGCCCGCCCGTCCGGCGCCGGCCGCGAGCACCCGCCGCCCGTCCGGCCACCGGCGCTGTCCGCGCTGCTGGACGGCCTGCTGTTCGCGGTGACGGCCGCGCCGCCGGCGGGCCCGGACGGTGCGGCGGCCGGGCTCGCGGGGCCCGCCGAGGCGGAGCACCTGGCCGCCGCGCGCCGCCTGGCCGTCTCCGCGCTCGCCGCCGCCGAGGCCACCGGGCGGACCGGGGTGGTGCACGTCGCCGAGGTGGCCGTGGTCGCGGCGGCGGCCGACCGCACCGACCTCGCGTCCATCCTGCTCGACCGGTACCGGGGCGCCCGCGCGGACCTCGGCGCGAACGCCGGGCCGGTCGCCCGCGCGGTGTGCGCCTGGCTGGAGGCGGGCCGCGACGTGACCGCCGCCGCGGAGGCCCTGTTCGTGCACCCCAACACGGTACGCAACAGGGTCCAGCGGTTCACGGAGGCGACGGGGATCGACGCGTCCGACACGTTCGGCGGCGTCAACGCCTGGTGGCTGTGCCGCGCCTGGCTCGCCCCCGCCTGACCCCCGGCCTGCCGCTAGGCGCCGGCCGGGTCGGCCGGCTCGGCCGGCTCGGCCGGGGAGACCGCCGCGTCCAGTTCGTGGGCCAGTTCCTCCAGTTCGGCGCCGCCCGCCATGAGGCCGGTCAACTCCTCCCGGGTGATCGCGTCCTTGGTGCGGTAGCCGATGCCGCGCCCCCGGTTGAGGATCAGGAAGCGGTCCCCGACCGGGTAGGCGTGGTGCGGGTTGTGGGTGATGAACACGACCGCGAGGCCCCGCTCGCGCGCCTGGAGGACGTAGCGCAGCACCACCCCGGCCTGCTTCACGCCGAGCGCGGCGGTGGGCTCGTCCAGGACGAGGGCCTTGGCGCCGAAGTAGACGGCGCGGGCGATCGCGACGCACTGCCGCTCGCCGCCCGACAGCGTCCCGATGGGCTGGTCGACGTCGCGCAGGTCGATGCCCATCGCGGCCATCTCGGCGTGGGCGGTCCTGCGCATGAAGCCGGTGTCCAGGCGGCCGAGGCCCTTGCGCTTCTCCGAGCCGAGGAAGAAGTTCCGCCAGACCGGCATCAGCGGGACGACCGCGAGGTCCTGGTAGACGGTCGCGATGCCCCGGTCGAGGGCGTCGCGGGGCGAGCCGAAGGAGACCTCCTCGCCCTGGACCTCGTACGTCCCGGCGTCGTGCCGGTGCAGGCCCGCGACGATCTTGATGAGCGTGGACTTGCCCGCCCCGTTGTCGCCCAGGACGCAGGTGACCTCGCCCGCGGACACCTCCATGTCGACGTCCCGCAGCGCGATGACGTTGCCGTAGTTCTTGCCGACGCCGGCCAGCCGGAGCAGCGGCGCCGCCTTCGCGTCCGTCATGACGACCGCTCCACTCTGCGCCGCACGATCAGGTTCACCACGGTCGCGATCAGCAGCATCGCGCCGAGGAAGAACCGGAACCAGTCGGGGTTCCACTCGGCGTACACGATGCCCTTGTTCGTCATGCCGAAGATGAACGCGCCGATGGCCGCGCCGATCGCCGACCCGTAGCCGCCGGTCAGCAGGCAGCCGCCGATGACCGCGCAGATGATGTACAGGAACTCGTTGCCGATGCCCTCGCCGGACTGGACGGTCGCGAACGCGAACACCAGGTGCATCCCGGAGAACCAGGCGCAGAACGCGACCCCCATGAACAGGCCGATCTTGACCCGGTCGACCGGGACGCCGACCGCGCGGGCGCTGGCCGCCGCGCCGCCCGCCGCGAAGATCCAGTTGCCGGCGCGGGTGCGCAGCAGCAGCCAGGTCGCGATCGCGGTGAACAGCAGCCACCAGAACACGGTGATCTTCACGTTGACGCCGAGGACGTCGACGTCGGAGGCGAACACCGCGCGGGCCGAGCCGAAGCCGTCCATGTCGCGGACGGAGTCGCTGGCGACGTTGCCGGTCAGCGCCTTCGTCACGCCGAGGTTCAGCCCGGCGAGCATGAAGAACGTGGCCAGCGTGATGATGAAGCTCGGCAGCCTGGTCTTGATGTAGAGGATGCCGTTGACCATGCCGAGCGCCAGCGTCAGCACCAGCGAGATCGCGACGCCGGCCCACACGTTCAGCGTGAACTGGTAAGCGGTCAGCGCCGCGATGAGCGCCGACGACGTCACCATCACCCCGGCCGACAGGTCGAACTCGCCGCCGATCATCAGCAGCGACACCCCGACCGCCATGATCCCGAAGGTGGAGCTGGCGTACAGCACGGTCGAGAACGACCCGGCGCGCAGGAACGCGTCCGCGACCGCGGAGAAGAACACGAACAGCGCGACGGCGCCGAGCAGCGCGCCGAGCTCCGGGCGGCCCAGCAGCCGCCGGAGCGGCGACTGCCGGGCCAGGCGCTCGTCGGAGCCGGGTCCCGCCACCGGGGGCGGCTCGGCGACCGCCTGCGTCATCGCGTCCCCCGGTTCGCGAACGCCTCCAGGTCGCCCGCGTTCTGCTTGGTGACGATCGCGGGCCCGGTCAGCACCGGGCGCCCGCCGCCGAGCACGTTGCCGTTGTTCCTCAGCAGCCACAGCTGGTCGACGGCCTCGTAGCCCTGCAGGTACGGCTGCTGGTCGACGGCGAACTCGATGGACCCCGCCTTGAGCGAGGCGATGAGGTCCTTGTTCAGGTCGAACGTGCCGATCTTGGCCTTGCTGCCGGTCTCCTTCACCGAGTCGACGGCGGTCGCGGCGAACGGCGCGCCGAGCGTCAGGATCCCGTCGATCGCCTTGTCGGACTGGAGCTTGGCGGTGATGGACGACTTGACGTCCGGCATGTTCGTGCCCTGGACGAACAGGTTCTCCAGGTCGCCGCCGAACGTCTTCTTCGCGCCGGCGCAGCGGGCCTCCAGCCCCACGTTGCCCTGCTCGTGGACGACGCACAGCGCCTTCTTCGCGCCGATCTTCCCGAGCTCGGTGCCGGCCGCCTCACCGGCGATCGACTCGTCCTGCCCGAAGTGCGCGACCGCGCCGAGCTTCACCGACTCCGCGGCGCCGGAGTTGATCGACACGACCGGGATCTTCGCGGCGGTGGCGCGGGCCAGCACGTCCTTCATCGCGTCCGGCTTGGCGAGCGTGACGATGATCCCGTCGACCTTCTTGTCGATCGCCGCCTGGACGAGCTGGGCCTGCTTGCCGCCGTCCGGGTCCGCCGAGTAGAGGAACTCGACGTTGTCCTTGGCGGCGGCCGCCTTCGCGCCCTTCTGCACGATGTCCCAGAACGTGTCGCCGGCGCCCGAGTGGGTCACCATCGCGATCTTCAGCCGGGGGCCGGCGCCCTCGGGGGCCTCCTCGGACTTCTTCCCGCCCGAGCTGCTGCAGGCGCTCAGCGCCAGCAGGCCGGCGGCGGCCAGGACCGCGAGCCTCCGGGTGGAACCGCGCGCGACAACGCCTCTCATCGGCTGCTCTCCGTTTCTCCCCGAAAGTGTCGGTGTGAGGAGTTGATCACAGATGGGGGCGGACGTGCGCGCGATCCCGCTCACAATTCGGCACCGTCCGGGGCCGCCGCGCCCGCCCGGGGCGTCAGGGCCGCCCGTCCGCCGAGGTCAGCGGGAGCCGCGGGTCGGTCTCCTGCCCGGACCAGGTGCCGCGGATCCACGCGTGCGCGGGGTCGTCGCAGATCCGCCAGGCCCGCTCCGGGGACGGGCCGGCCATCACGTTGAGGTAGTAGAGGTCGTGGCCGGGCGGCGCCATCGACGGCCCGTGCCAGCCGTGCGGGATCAGCACGGCGTCCCCGGTGCGGACCTCGGCGAGCACGTCGATGGGGCGCTCGGCCGTGCCGTAGACGCGCTGGTAGCCCATGCCGCCCCCGGCGACCTCGAAGTAGTAGATCTCCTCCAGCACCGACTCGCCGGGCCGGTCCTCGTCGTGCTTGTGCGGCGGGAAGGACGACCAGCAGCCGCCCGGCGTGAGCACCTCGCAGGCGATCAGCTTCTCGGCGAACGGGAAGCCGTCCGGCGTGCCGAAGTTGTTGACCTGGCGGCTCGCCGCGCCCGCGCCCCGCAGCTCCACCGGCACCTTCTCGGCGGGGCCGTAGCGGGGCTCCAGCCGGTTCTCGCAGCGGGCGCCGGCCAGCGCGAACCGGCCCCTCCCCCGCACGGTGACCCGGGCGTCGCGCGGGACGTAGGCGAAGTCGCTGACGCGGCTGAACACGTCGTCGCGGCCCTCCAGTTCGAACCGCGCGCCGTCGCACTCCACCGTGCACGACCCGGCCAGGGGCAGCACGATCGTCTCGAACGCGCCGGTGCCGAAGGTGTGCTCGCCGCCGTCCGGGAGGTCGAGGACGCGGAGCGCGGAGTGCGTCCAGCCGGCCGACTCGGGCGTGACGACGAGTCCGTAGGGGCCCTCTCCGGCGGTGCCGGCGGGCAGGTGGTGGTTCATCGGATTCCTGCAGCGTGGAAACCCCGTCCTTCAGGGCGGGGAGGAAACGCGGAACGATGCGGCACAATGACTCTCCGGGTTGTGTCGGTGGCGGTCGGTATGGTGCGGGCGTGTCCCGGTACCGGTTGTGCCCGACCCCCGCCCAAGAGGCGGGGCTGCTGGAGCACTGCTCGCATGCCCGATTTGTGTGGAACCTGGCCGTGGAGCAGCAGGCGTGGTGGACGCCGCGGCGGGGCCCGGCTCCGGGGTATGCCGCTCAGGCCCGGCAGCTGACCGAGGCCCGGGCCGCGTTCGGGTGGCTGGCGGCGGGGTCGCAGACGGTGCAGCAGCAGACGCTGAAGGACTTCGCGCAGGCGATGGCGAACTTCTTCGGCGGCACGCACCGGCGCCCCACCTGGCGTAAGGCGGGGGTGCATGAGGGGTTCCGGATTGTCGGTGCCCGCGGGCGTGCCTGGGATGTGCGGCGGTTGTCGCGCCGTACCGGTGAGGTGCGGGTGCCGAAGGTGGGGTGGGTGCGGTTCCGCTGGTCCCGGCCCGTCCCACCGGGGGTGAAGTCGTTCCGGGTGACCCGCGACCGCACCGGGCGCTGGCATGTCGCGTTCGCCGCCGTCCCCGACCCCATCCCCGCGCCCGGCAAGGGTGCGGCGGTCGGTGTCGACCGGGGCGTGGCGGTGTCGGCGGCGCTGTCCACGGGCGAGACCAGCAGCGTGCCGGGCCTGACGGCCGGTGAGGCCGAGCGGTTGAGGCGGCTGCTGCGCCGCTTGGCCCGCGCGCGCCGGGGGTCGAACAGGCGTGCCCGCGTCAAGGCCGCCATCGCCCGCCTCAAAGCGCGTGAGGCCGACCGCCGCAAGGACTGGGTGGAGAAGACCTCGACGGACCTGGCGCGCCGGTTCGACGTCATCGCCGTCGAGGACCTGAACATCGCCGCCATGACCCGGTCGGCGCGCGGCACCATCGACGCACCCGGCACGGGTGTGCGCGCCAAAGCCGCGCTCAACCGGGGCATCCTGGCCAACGGCTGGGGACAACTGGTCACCCGCCTGGAGCACAAGGCACCCGGGCGCCTGGTCCGGGTCGACCCGGCGTACACGTCGCAGACCTGCAACGCCTGCGGGCACCGCGCCCCGGACAACCGCGAGAGCCAAGCGGTGTTCCGATGCGTCGCCTGCGGGCACCGGGCCAACGCCGACGTCAACGCCGCACGCAACATCAAAGACACCGCCGTGGGACGCACGGTAGCCGCGCGGGGAGGCTGGGCCCTGGCCCGGCCGGCGAACCGCGAACCTCAACCCACTCTCCTCTCTCCGTAGGGGACGGATTGGAATCCCTCGCCTTCAAGCGGGGGAGGACGTCAACCGGTCTCCTTGAGCAGTGCTTCGACCTCGTCCTGCGCGGGCATGGCGGCCGAGCAGGCGATGCGGGACGCGACGATCGCGCCGGCCGCCCCCGCGAACCCGACGAGCCGCCGCAGGTCCCAGCCGGCGAGGAGGCCGTGGCAGACGGCGCCGCCGAACGCGTCCCCGGCGCCGAGCCCGTTGGCGACCTCGACCTCGACCGGCGGGACCCGCACGCTCTCCTCCGCCGTCGCGGCGAGGACGCCGTCCGGGCCCATCTTCACGATGGCGAGTTCGGGGCCGCGTTCGAGGATCGCGCGGGCGGCGGCGTCCGGCTCCCGCTCCCCCACCGCGACCTCGCACTCGTCCAGGTTGCCGACGGCGACCTTCGCGTGCTCCAGGGCGCGGCCTGCCCAGTGCGGGACCTCGGTGGGGTCGTCCCACAGCATCGGCCTGTAGTCCAGGTCGATGACGGTCTGCCCGGGGTGCTCGGCCAGCGCCGCCAGGGTCGCCTCACGGCTGGGCTCCTGGGAGAGGCCCGTGACGGTGCCCCACACGATGCGCGCGCGGCGGATCGCCTCCAGGTCCAGCTCGTCCCGGCGGATCTCCAGGTCGGGCGCCTTCGGATAGCGGTAGAAGTACAGCGGGAAGTCGTCCGGTGGGAAGATCTCGCAGAAGGCCAGCGGGGTCGGCAGCCCGGGGACGGCCGTGACGTACCGGTCGTCTACGCCGTAACCCCGGAGCGCCTTGTGGACGAACCGTCCGAACGGGTCGTCGCCAGTGCGCGTGATGACGGCGGCGCGGCGGCCGTACCTGGCCGCCGCCACGGCGACGTTGGTGGGGCTGCCGCCGAGGTACTTGCCGAACGACTCGACGTCCTCCAGCGGGACGCCGACCTGGTCGGGGTAGACGTCGACGCTCACCCGCCCCATCGTGATGAGGTCGAAGACCGTGGCGGGGTCGCCCGTGGTGGAGCTGAGGGTCATCGGCGCACTTCCTCGGTGCCGACGATCCTGCCCTCGCGCATCGACATCTCGCAGGCCTCGGCGAGGTAGAACGCCTCCAGGGCGTCCTCGGGCGGGCACGGGTTGGCGCGGCGGCCGGCGACCATGTCCACGAACGCCTGGATCTCGGCGTCGTAGGCGTCGGAGAAGCGCTCCATGAAGCCGCTGTAGGCGGGCCTCGGTTCGGTGCCCTGCTCGGGCAGCGCGGTGGCGGGCGTGCGGTCGTCCAGGCCGGCGACGATGCTGTCCTTGGAGCCGAACAGCTCCAGCCGCGCGTCGTAGCCCGCGGCGTTGTAGCGGGTGGCGGAGACGGTGCCGAGCGTCCCGTCGTCGAGGACGAGCAGCGCCGAACCGGTGTCGATGTCGCCGCACTCGCGGAAGAAGTCCTCGCCGCGGTTGGCGCCCGCGGCCATCACGCGGACGATCTCACGCCCGGTGACGAACCGGATGAGGTCCAGGTCGTGGATGACGCAGTCGCGGAACAGCCCGCCGGACGAGGGGACGTACCCGGCGGGCGGCGGCGACGGGTCGAAGCTGCACGACCGGACGGTGTGCAGCCAGCCGAGCCGCCCGGACGCGAGGGCCTCGCGGGCCGCCGCGTTCCCGGCGTCGAACCGGCGCTGGAAGCCGACCTGCACCGGCACCCCGGCGGCGGCCGCCGTCCGGACGGTTTGGAACGTTCCATCCACATCCGCGGCGAGCGGCTTCTCGCAGAAGACGGGAGTTCGCGCGGCCACGGCCCGCTCCACCAGGGCCGCGTGCGCGCCGGTCGCCGCCGCGACGACCAGGCCGTCCAGGCCGGCCGCGAACAGCTCCCCGACGGTGTCCAGCGCCCGCGCCGGGGACGCGAGGCGGGCCGCGAGGTCGCGCGCGCGGGCGGCGTCCGCGTCGGCGATGAGCAGGGTGTCCACCTCAGGCAGTGCGCGGAGAGCGGCGGCGTGGCGCGCACCGATGCGCCCCGCGCCGGCCAGTCCGATCCTCATCGATCCCCTCCCGGTCGGCGGTCAGGTGAGTCACGAGTGTGGCTGGACCGTTCCAGCGGCGTCAATGGCGGACCGTCCGCCCACAGGTAATGAAGGCGCCCGAAAATACCGGCGCTACGCTGACCGGACGGTGCCGCGGGCTGTCGCGCGGGTCGTACCAAGCGCTAGTTTGTCCCCATGCGGATCTTCGTCACCGGCGCCTCGGGGTTCGTCGGTTCCCACACCGTCCGCGCCCTCCTCGCCGCCGGGCACCGCCCGCGCGCGCTCGTCCGCGACCCGGGCAAGGCGGCGAAGGTGCTCCGGGCGGTCGGCGTCGCGGTGGAGGACGTGGAGCTCGTCCAGGGCGACATGCTGGACGCGGACGCGGTGTCCGCGGCCCTCGCCGGCTGCGACGCCGCCGTCCACGCCGCCGCCGCGATCGGCGTGACCGGCGGCGCCCGCGACCTGGTCGAGGTCAACGTCCGGGGCACCCGCAACGTGGTCGGCGGCGCCGTCGCCCAGGGCCTCGCCCCCGTGATCCACGTGTCCACGATCGGGGTGTTCGTCCCGCCGTCCGGCAAGGTCATCACCGCGAACGACGGCCTGGCGAACCCCCGCACCGACTACGGAAGGTCCAAGCTGGCGGCAGAGCGCTACGTGCGCGGCCTCCAGGAGGACGGCGCGCCGGTGACGATCGTCTACCCGGGCGGCGTCTGCGGCCCCGACCAGCCCTCGCTGGACGCGCTGATGGAGGGGCTCGCCGCCGCGCTGGGCAAGGTGTGGCCCCTGCCGGGCGGCGGCGTCTCCGTCATCGACGTCCGCGACCTCGGCGAGGCGCTGGCACGTTCCGTCGAGGCGCGGCAGGGCCCGAGCCGCTGGGTCCTGGGCGGGCACTACCTGACCTGGCCGCAGTACGCCGACCTGTGCGACCGCCTCACCGGGGTGAAGTGCCGCCGTGTACGCGTCCCGTCCCGCGCCATGCTCGCACTGGGCTCGGCGCTGGACGCGGCCAAGCGCGTCCGCCACTTCGACTACCCGCTCACCCGCGACGCGGCCGAGTTCATGGTCACGCTGGTTGCGACCGACGACCGCCCCATCCTGGAGGCGCTCGACCTCACGCTGCGCCCCGTCGAGGAGACCGTCGCCGACGGGCTGCGGTGGCTGGCCCGCAGCGGCCACCTGAACCCGCGCCGGGCCGGACGGCTCGCCGCCGCCGAGGAGAAGCCGATGCCGACCCTGATCCAGCGTACGTTCGGGCCCGTGTTCCACCGGGTCTCGGGCGCCGCGTGGTTCGCCAAGGTGGGCCCGAAGATCGTCCCGCCCGTGGACCGGGCCCTGCACAGGGCGACCGGCGGCCGGCTCATGCTCGGCCAGCTCCTCGTCCCGAGCCTCGTCCTCACCGCGACCGGTGCCAAGAGCGGCCTCCCCCGCAGGACCCCGCTCGCCTGCCTGCCCGACCCGGCCGGCGGCTGGTACGTCGTCGGCTCCAACTTCGGCCGCGAGAAGCACCCCGCCTGGACGGGCAACCTCATCAGCAACCCCGCCGCCGAGGTCAGCTTCCAGGGCCGCAACGTCCCCGTCACCGCCCACCTCCTGGACGACCGGGAGCGCAAGGAGGTCTGGCCCCGCCTCACCGCGGTCTGGCCCGTCTACGACGACTACGTGGAACGTGCCCAGCGCGAGCTACGCGTCTTCCACCTGATCCCGCGTTAGGCCCCGCGCAGGCCTGCTAGGCGCCGCGCAGGGCTTTGGACAGGCGCCGGCCCAGGAAGAGGTAGGCGACGACCACGCCGGTCACGTTCAGGATGACGTCGTCGATGTCGAAGGCCCGTCCCACGACCAGGGCGCCCTGGATGGCCTCGATCGTCAGGGAGAGCACTCCGGTCAGGAGGGCCAGGCGGATGGGGCCGCGGAGGGTCGTCCAGACGATGGGCAGCAGGACGCCTAGCGGGGCCAGGAGCGCCAGGTTGCCGCCTATCTGGAAGACCGCCTCCTTGGTGGGGCGGTCCAAGTAGAAGCGCAGTGAGCGGCCGGGGTCGGTGTTGCCGCCGGCCTGGCCGTTGTCATGGACGGGCGTGAGCGTGAGCCTGAACGCGAAGTAAAAGAAGACGCCGAGAAGGCCCAGCGCCACCAGGACGACGAGCACGCGCAAGGCGACGATGTACCAGGGGACCCGTTCGCCCGGCGTCGCGGGCTGCCACATTTCCACCAACACCCGGCGGCTGGTCCCCGCCCCGTCCCGGACTATGCGCGGCCCGGGGTTACGGCCGGGACAGAATCCCGGCATGCGAACGCCCGCGCCGGTGGACGGCGCGGGCGTTCGGTTCTGTCAGGCCGCCACGGCGGTGGTGGCCGGCTCCAGGGCCAGGTCCAGCACCTCGCGGACGTCGCTGACGGTGAAGACCGTCATGTTGTCCAGCACCTCGGCCGGGACGTCCTCAAGGTCGGGCTCGTTCCGCTTCGGCACGATCGCGGTCGTGATGCCGAGCCGGGAGGCGGCGAGCAGCTTCTGCTTCAGGCCGCCGATCGGCAGCACCCGCCCGGTCAGCGACACCTCGCCGGTCATCGCGACGTCCGCCCGGACCGGCCGCCCCGACAGCAGGGAGGCCAGGGCCGTCGTCATCGTGATGCCCGCGCTCGGGCCGTCCTTCGGGATCGCGCCGGCGGGCACGTGGACGTGCACGCCGCGGTCCTTCAGGTCGCCGACCGGCAGCTCCAGCTCCGCGCCGCGCGAGCGCAGGTAGGACAGCGCGATCCGGGCCGACTCCTTCATGACGTCGCCGAGCTGCCCGGTGAGCGTCACGCCGGTGTCGCCGGTCTCCTTGTCGGCCAGCGACGCCTCGATGTAGAGCACGTCGCCGCCCGCGCCGGTGACCGCGAGGCCCGTCGCCACGCCCGGCACGCCGGTGCGGCGCTCGCCCCGGCTCAGCTCGACCTCCGGGGTGAACCTGGGCCGCCCCAGGTAGTCCTTCAGGTCGGCCGCGCCGATCGCGACCGGCAGTTCCGCCTTCTCCAGCGCCACGTTCGCGGCGACCTTCCGCAGCACCCGCGCGATCGAGCGGTCCAGGGACCGGACGCCGGCCTCGCGGGTGTACTCGGCCGCCAGCAGCCGCAGCGCGTCGTCGCCGAACGTCACCTCCGCGGCCTCCAGCCCCGCCTTGTCGAGCTGGCGCGGCAGCAGGTGGTCGCGGGCGATGGTGACCTTCTCGTGCTCGGTGTAGCCGTCCAGCTGCACCAGCTCCATCCGGTCGAGCAGCGGCCCGGGGATGGCCTCGACCACGTTCGCCGTGGCGAGGAACAGCACGTCGCTGAGGTCGAGCTCCACTTCGAGGTAGTGGTCCCGGAAGGTGTGGTTCTGCTCGGGGTCGAGGACCTCCAGCAGCGCCGCCGTCGGGTCGCCGCGGTAGTCGGCGCCGACCTTGTCGACCTCGTCCAGCAGGACGACCGGGTTCATCGAGCCGGCCTCGCGGATGGCCCGGACGATGCGTCCGGGAAGCGCGCCCACGTACGTGCGGCGGTGGCCGCGGATCTCAGCCTCGTCCCTGACGCCGCCCAGGGCGACACGGACGAACTGGCGCCCCATGGCCCGCGCGACCGACTCGCCCAGCGAGGTCTTGCCCACGCCGGGAGGACCGGTCAGCGCCAGCACGGCGCCGCTCCTGCGGCCGCCCACCACGCCGAGGCCGCGGTCCTCACGCCGCTTGCGCACGGCCAGGTACTCGATGATGCGCTCCTTCACATCGTCCAGCCCGGCGTGGTCGGCGTCCAGGATCTCGCGGGCGCCCGCGATGTCGTAGGCGTCCTCGGTGCGCTCGTTCCACGGGATGTCGAGGACGGTGTCGAGCCAGGTGCGGATCCAGCCGCCCTCGGGCGAGGCGTCGGACGACCGCTCCAGCTTGTCGACCTCCTTCAGCGCCGCCTCGCGCACCTTCTCGGGGAGGTTCGCGGCCTCGATCCGGGCCCGGTAGTCGTCCTCCTCGTCGGCGGGGTCGCCGTTCAGCTCGGCCAGCTCCTTGCGGATGGCCTCCTGCTGCTGGCGCAGCAGGAACTCCCGCTGCGTCTTCTCCATGCCCTCCTGGACGTCCTTGCGGATCGTCTCCGCCACGTCCAGCTCGGCGAGGTGGTCGCGGGTCCAGCCGATGAGCAGCTCCAGCCGCTCGACCACGTCGACGGTCTCCAGGACCTCGATCTTCTGCTCGTCGGTCAGGTAGGGCGCGTAGCCGGCGTTGTCGGCCAGCGTGGACGGGTCGTCGATCTGCTGCACCACGTCCACGACCTGCCAGGCGCCGCGCTTCTGCAGGATCCCGGCGACCAGGCCCTTGTACTCCTTGGCCAGCTCCTGCGCCCGCCCGGACGCCGGCGGGGCCTCGATCACGGTGCCCTCGACCCACAGCGCCGCGCCGGGGCCGGTCGTCCCGGTCCCGATCCGCACCCGGGACACGCCGCGGACGACCGCGCCCGGCTCGCCGCCGGGCAGCCGGCCCTCCTGCTCGACCACGCCGAGCGTGCCGACGTCGGAGTACCGCCCGTTCAGTCTGGGCACCAGCAGCACCCGCGGCTTCGCCGCCGACCGGATGCCCGGGCCCTTGGACTGCGACACCGCCCGCGCGGCCTGGATCGCCGCCCGCACCTCGCCGTTCTCGGAGAGGTCCAGGGGGACCACCATGCCGGGCAGAACGACCCCGTCCTCCAGGGGCAGCACCGGCAGCGTCAGGGTTTCGCTCATGCTCAGCTCCAAGTCCGTTGCGACCCAACCTCAAGTTGAGTCATACACACTCAAGAAAACGGAGCAGCATTTTGTTTCCGCAGCAACGTTCGCTCTCAGCGATCACCGGCCGAGCGTCCCGCCCGCGTGGCCGAGGAGGTCGCGGGCGGCCTCGGCGAAGGCGAGGACGCGCGCCGTGGCGTTGTCGGCCCGCCACAGCAGGCCCCAGCGCAGCGGCGGAGCGTCGTCGAAGGGGACATAGGCGACATCGGGGCGGGCGTAGTAGCGCCTGGCCTGCGCCCCGACCGGGAAGACGCCGCGGCCGGCGCCGATGAGGGTGAGCACCTCGTTGAAGGTGGCGGCGGAAGGGCCGTGGGCGATCGGCCGTCCGGACGGCGTGGCCTGGGGGGTGCGGTCGCGGCGGAGCGACTCGGGCAGCGTGCCGGGAAGCTGGAGCAGGGGCGCCCGCGCCAAGTCCTCCAGGCTGACGGACGAGCGGCGCGCGAACGGGTGCCCGACCGGCACGGCGAGCATGCGCGCCTCCGACACCAGGACGGGGCCGGTGGCGATGCCGGGTTCGTCGATGGGGAAGGTGCCGAGGGCCAGGTCGGTCCCGCCGTCGCGCAGCCACGGCATCAGGTCGGCCATCTGCGCCTCGCGGAGCCGGACGTCGCAGTCGGGGTGGCGCCCGCGGAACAGTTCGGCGGCCCCGGCCAGCAGCTGCCCGCCCGCGGCACCGACGAACGCGACCCGCAGGGTGCCGGTCAGGCCGCGGCCGGCGGCGACGGCCTCCTCGAAGGCTCCGGTGATCTGCGCCCAGGCCGGGCGCAGCCGCTCGTCCAGCCGCCGTCCCGCCTCCGTCAGCTCCACCCGGCGGCTGGTGCGGTCGAACAGCGGCACCCCGACGCGGCGCTCCAGCTTGGCGATCGTCTGGCTGATCCGGGCGGTGGACACGTGCAGCCGCTCGGCTGTGCGGCCGAAGTGCAGCTCTTCGGCGAGGACGAGGAGCGCCTCGATCTCATGCCGTTCCAGCACGTCTCCCCCAATCGTTAAGTCAGGCTTGACGATTGTTGCACAGCGGCGCGTTGATCCGCCGTGTTCCCCGGTCGAGAGTGGAACCGCCCATCCCCCCTCCGACCTGCACGGGAGCACGCATGTACTGCACCGATGGACGCGCCGTGTCCGCACCGGCCACCGACTCCGTCGCCGTCGCGCGGGAACTGCGCGACCGAACCGAGATCGTGGACGCGCTCTACCGCTTCGGCCTCGGCCAGGACCTGAAGGACAAGGACCTGTTCGCCTCCGCCTTCGCCCCCGGCGCCGAACTGGACTTCCGTCCCGCGGCGGCCCGCTGGGGCGGGAGCCCGCCCCTGATGACCGGGCGCGACGCCATCGTCACCACCATCCTGGCCATGTTCGCCGGACGGGTGGACACCACCCACCAGATCACCAACCCCCGCATCGCCGTCGACGGCGACACCGCGCGCCTGACCGCGCTGGTGGAGGCCCAGCACCTGCTGACCGCCGACCACGCCACCTTCGCCCTGCTGAAGAACCCCTACGACGTCGACCTGGTCCGCGACGGGGACCGCTGGGTGATCCGCCGCCTGCGCATCGACAACACCTGGTACACCGGCGACCCCACCGCCATCTTCGGCTGACCCCGCAGGTCCGCCGGCCTGACCGTCCATTCTCCCGATCTCTGACGAAGGTGCTTTCCCATGTCCACCGTCCACCCGGCCCGAGCCGGGTTCCCGCACCGGCGGCTCGCGCTGGCGCTGCTGGCGTTCGCGCAACTGATCATCTCCCTCGACTACAACATCGTGTACGTGGCGCTGCCCGAGATCGGGGGCGCACTGGACTTCTCCGCGCAGTCCCTGCAGTGGGTGATCAGCGCGTACGCGGTGGCGTTCGGCGGGTTCCTGCTGCTGGGCGGCCGCGCCGTGGACCTGTTCGGACCGCGGCGGGTGTTCCTCGGCGGGCTGGCGCTGTACGCGGTGGCGTCGCTGGCCGGCGGGCTGGCCGGCGGTCCCGGGCCGCTGGTCGCGGCCCGCGCCGTCCAGGGGCTCGGCGGCGCGCTGCTGTTCCCCGCCACGCTGACGCTGGTGTCCACCGGGTTCGCCGAAGGCCGGGACCGCAACCGCGCGTTCGCGGTCTGGGGCACCGCCGGCGGCAGCGGCATGATCCTGGGATCGCTGCTCGGCGGCGTGCTCACCCAGGCGTTCGGCTGGGAGGCGGTGTTCTACGTGAATGTTCCGCTGGCCGCCGCGGCCGTCCTAGCGACCCTGCCGCTGGTCCCGCGGGACGCCGCGCGGACGACCGGCCGCCGGTTCGACCTGGCCGGCGCGCTCACCGCCACCGCCGGAACCACCCTGGTGGTGTTCGCACTGGTGCAGGGACCCGAATCCGGCTGGGACGCCCCGGCCGTCGCGGGCGCGGCGGCGCTGGGCGCGCTGCTGCTGGCGGGCTTCGCGGTGATCGAGTCCCGCAGCGCCGACCCGCTGCTGCCGCCGCGGCTGCTGCGCGGCCGCGACCTGCGCACCGGTGTGCTGGTGACGTTCCTGTACATGGCCACCTTCGGGACGCTGCTGTACTTCCTGACCGTCTACTTCCAGGTCGTGCACGGCTACGGCGCGCTGCGCACCGGCCTGGCGTTCCTGGTGCCGATGGCCGCCATCGTCGCCGGCTCCCAGCTCGCCGGGCGGCTGGCCACCGTCCGCGGCACCCGCACCGCGATGATCGCTGCCCTGGCCGTCGGCGGCGTAGGCGCCACCGTCCTGGGGGCGACCCTCAGCACCGGCGCCTCCTACGCGGCGCTGCTGCCCGGCCTGATCGTCCTCGGCGTCGGGCAGGGCGCCGGCTACACGCTGATGTTCGGCGCGGCCACCGCCGGCACCCCGGCCCACCAGCAGGGCGTCGCCTCCGCGGCCGCCTCCACCGCCCAGCAGACCGGCGGTGCGGTCGGCCTGGCCGTCCTGGTCGCGATCGCCAACCACGGCACCGGCGGCCTGACCGGCGCCGCGCTGCGCACCGCCACCACCGACGGGCTGCGCACCGCCGTGTTCGCCGCGGCCGCCGGGATCGCGCTCACCGCCCTGGTCGCCGCCGGGTTCAGCCCCGCGCGCCGCCAGGCGCCGTCCACCGACACCGACGCCAACACCATCGAGCACGCCGTCGCCTGAGCTTCGGCACCGACCTTGAGGAAGATGATGAACGACCTGAACACCCTGCGGTCCGCCGTCCACGGGCGGGTGTGGCTGCCCGGCGATCCGGGGTTCGACGCCGTCCGCCGCCCCTGGAACCTGGCCGTGGAGCAGCCGGCCGCGGCCGTGGTCGAGGCGGCCGGCGCCGACGACGTCGCGGCGCTGGTCCGGTTCGCCCGTGCCGAGGGGCTGGGCATCGCGACCCAGCCGAACGGGCACGGCGCCACCGGCCGCACCGGCGGCACCGTCCTGCTCCGCACCGCCCGGCTCGACTCGGTGCGGATCGACGCCGCCGCGCGCCGCGCCCGCGTCGGCGCCGGCGTGCCGTCCGGACGGCTGCAGGCCGCCGCCGCGCCGCACGGGCTGACCGGGCTGCCCGGCAGCTCCCCGATCGTCAGCGTCGCCGGCGTCGCCCTCGGCGGCGGGCTGAGCTGGTTCGGCCGCGCCCACGGCTGGGTCGCCGACGGCGTCGTCGCGTTCGACGTCGTCGACGCCCGCGGACGGCAGCGGCACATCACCGCCGAGACCGACCCCGACCTGTTCTGGGCGCTGCGCGGCGGAGGCGGCGACTTCGCCATCGTCACCGCCCTCGAACTCGCCCTGCACCCCGCCCCGCGGCTGTACGGCGGGCGGGTGCTGTGGTCGGCCGGGCACGCCCCCGAGGTGCTGGACGCCTACCGGGAGATCACCGCCGCCGCCCCCGACGCGCTGACCGTCTGGTTCGATCTGCTGCACTTCCCCGGCGCCGACCCCATGGTCGCCATCGACGCCACCCACCTCGGCGACGCCGAGGAGGCACGCGATCTGCTGGCCCCGCTGGACCGCCTGCCCCGGCCGCTGTCGGACTCCAGGCGGATGATGGAGGTCTCCGAACTCGGCGGCATCACCGCCGAACCCACCGAGCCCGGCCCCGGCCTCTCCCGCGCCGAACTGCTCACCGGCCTGGACGACGCCGCGGCCAAGGCCCTGCTCGCCGAACCCATCGCCCCGCTGCTGAGCGTCCAGCTCCGGCATCTCGGCGGCGCGTTCACCCGTCCGTCCGACACCCCGCACGGTCCGCTGACCGAGCCCTACGCCCTTTACCTGTTCGGCGTCCCCGCCGACCCGGCGACGGCCCGCGCCGTCGCCGGCAGGCAACGCGGCCTGGCCGAGGCGCTCCCCGTGAGCGGCCGCAAACCCCTCACCTTCCTCAACCCCGGTGAGACCGCGGCCGACGCCTTCAGCCCCGCCGCGCTCGACCGCCTGCGCCGCGTCAAGCAGCACCATGACCCGAACAACACCTTCCGCGGCAACTTCCCGGTGGGAGGCTGACCGATCCCTTCAGCCGGGACGGACGCCGACGACCGCGCGGCCTCCGTCCCGCTCATGGGCCACGACCTGCCGCCGCCTACCGCTCAACCGAAAAATGCAGAGCGGGTCCGAACAAGAGCAGCAGCCGATGTTCGGACCTGCTCTTCAACACGCAGATCACTCGTGGAAGATCGATCGAGACCTACTGCCTGCGGCGAGGAGCAAGATGAGCGTGACCCACTGGCCGCTGTTCCAATTGCGGGCGCGCACGCCGCGGCTGGAGCTGCGACTCCCCACGATCGAAGAACTCGACGCGCTCGCCCAGCTGTCCACCGAGGGCGTCCATGACCCGGGCCAGATGCCGTTCGCCGTCCCGTGGACGGACCGACCGCCCGCCGAGCGGGCCCGAAGCCTCATGCAGTTCCACTGGGGGCAGATGGCCAACTGGACTCCCGAGGACTGGAACCTGCAGCTCGGGGTCTTCCTCGACGACCGCATCGTCGGAGTGCAAGGCATCAGCGCCGGCGACTTCGTGATCCTTCGTGAGGTCAGCACGGGCTCCTGGCTGGGGCGACGTCACCAGGGGCAAGGCATCGGCACCGAGATGCGGGCCGCCGCACTGGAACTTGCCTTCTCCGGGCTCGGCGCCGAATCCGCGGTCACCGCGGCGCTGACCGACAACGTCGCCTCCACCGCGATCTCCCGGAAGCTCGGATACCGACCCAACGGGATCGTCCGCGCCCGAGTGCGCGACACCCTCGGCTACGAGCAACGATTCGCACTCGACCGCGACCGCTGGCAGCAACACCGAACCGTGCCCGTTCAGATCGACGGCCTCGAACCGTGCCTCCCGCATTTCGGCCTTTGAGTGCCTCCGGGCCACTCCTCGCCCTCGCAAGGTCCACCGGAACAGCAGGCCCTGGCACCCCTTACGCGGAACGGACGGCGGGAGTCACGCGGGCCAGGAGGGCGGTGGCGTTGTCGCGGGTGTTCTCGTCCAAGGCGTGCTGGACGAGGGCGCGGGCGTCGTCCAGCGGGGCGGGGCCGCGCAGGTGGGCTCGCAGGGCGGCGGGATCGGGCAGGTGGCGCCACAGGCCGTCGGTGCACAGGAGCACGTGTCCCCCTCCCCGAGGGCGGTAGCTGCGGCTCTGGGGGCGCGGGTCGCCCGCGTCGGCGCCCAGCCAGGCGGTCAGGACTTCCTGCGCGTCGACGTCGTCCTCGGTCAGGGCCATTCCCGGGCCCTCGTCGGGGAGCCAGTAGGCGCGGCTGTCGCCGACCCAGCTCGCCCAGATGCCGTCCGGGCCGGCGACGGCCGCGACGTAGGTGCAGGCGGGGGCCGCGTGGATCGAGGCGGCGAGGGCGGCCACGGCGCGGGAGGCGCGGAGCACGGCCTCGTCGAGGGCGTCCTCGGGGAGCGCGCCCGGCAGGCGCGCGGCCAGGACGGCGGCGGCGGTATCGGCGGCGACCTGCGCCGCCCGGTCGGCGCGGGGCGACATCGAGACTCCGTCGCAGACGACGGCGATCGTCCAGGGGCCCGAGGCGGTGAGGGCCGCGGCGTCGGCGTTGACGGCGCGGCCGGCGCGGTCGGTGACGGCCGCGGCGGTGGGGGTGGCGGCCTCCAGATGGGCGCGGTAGGCGGGCTGGCGGGCGCCGCAGTCCCAGCAGTGGCCGTCCGGGGCGACCGTCCCGCCGCACGAGGTGCAGGTCATGACGCAAAGGATGCCGGAAAGGCCGCCCCGGCAATGCGGAGGCAAAGACCACTTCGCGATCTTGATTCTTTGCACGGAGCGCGTTTACGCGTACATGACGACCGGGTACCTAACGCAACGAGATCGTGACACACGGTGAAGGAAAGATCCTCGGGGCGGCAAAGCCCCAGGTCGGAAGCGAGGAGGAGCCGAGATGCGACGCACCGGGCGGCCCCTTCCCGCGTCCCCCTCCCCGCGCGGCCCGGCCCGGACGGCCGAGGGCGTTCGCGGCGCGCTCCCCGCCGGCGCGCGGCGACACACCTCGGGTTCTCGGCCGTACCCGGCCGGCCCCGCGCAGCGGCCTTCCCCGGGCCCCGGTGCCGCACGCCCCCGCGGCACCGGCACCCCCCGGCGGCCGGGCCGGCGGCCGTGTCCCACCGCACCGCCGGCCCGGTCCCAGGCATCCGGGCGCCCCTCGGCGCCCTCCCCCCTACGCCGGACGGGCCGTCACGCCCCCGTCGGGCGCGAGCGGAAGGGAGGTGAGAATCGGCCACCAGAAAGACCGGCGCCACGCCGGTAGCACAGGCGGCCGGAACTCCGTCCGACCCCCGTCCCGGCCGCCGACGCAGTTAGGGATCGCTGCGAGAACCGGGCCCGTGGAGGAGCGACATCCTCCGCGGGTCCCGGGTCACAGCTTCTTGCGCCACACCTGCCCGTGGACCACGTCGCCGAAGCGCTCCGCGGGCGGTTCCTCGTCCGCGAGGACGAACCCGGCCCGCGCGTACAGGCGGTGCGCCGGGCGCTGCAGCGCCGTCGTCCAGAGCATGATCTCCGCGTAGCCGGCCCCGGCGGCGAAGCGGACGCAGGCGTCGACGAGCGCCGCGCCGACCCCCAGGCCGCGGGCGTCCGGTTCGACGTGCAGCAGCCGCAACTGCGCGACGTCCTCGGTGCGCGCCACGCAGAACACCCCGCCGACGCGGACGCCGTCCGACTCGGCGATCCACGCGTTCTCGCGCTCCGGGTCGTGGTCGCGCACGTAATCCGCCACGACCGAGGCGACGAGGGCCTCGTAGGTGCGGTCCCAGCCGCATTCCGCGTCGTACAGGGCGCCGTTGCGCTCCACCACCCAGCCGAGGTCGCCGGGGCGCAGCGGGCGCAGGACGGCCCCGTCCGGGCGCGGCCGGCCGCCGAGGACGCCCTGGACGGTGCGCATCGCGGCGAGCAGGCGGCCGCGGTCGCCGGGGGCGAGGCCGTCCAGCAGCGCGCGGATCTCGGCGACGGTCCGCTCGTCCAGCATGGCGAACACCTCGCGGCCCCGCGCGGTGAGCCGGACGACCTGGCGGCGGGCGTCGCCCGGCGCGCGCTCGCGCAGCACGAGCCCGTCGGCCTCGAAGCGGGCCAGCATCCGGCTGAGGTAGCCGGCGTCGAGGTCGAGGGCGCGGCGCAGGGCGAGCACCTCGGTGTCCTCCCGCTGCGCCAGCTCGAAGATCACCCGCGCCTCGGTGAGCGAGTACGGCGACCGGACGAGCCCCTCGCCGAGCACCCCGATGACCCCGGTGTAGAAGCGGTTGAACGCGCGGACCGTGCCGACGTCCCTCTCGGTCACCGCCATGGCGCCTCCCAACGTTTGACTTAGTCAAACGTTAGGCGATGACGGGGCGGGGGCACCAGCCCCCGGAGGTGGTTCTCAGGCGCTCGCGCCGGCCTCGGCCTTGGCGGCGGGCAGCGCGCGCGCCTCGCGGACGATCTTCCGCTCGACGAAGAAGGTCATCAGCGGCACGACACCGCCGAGCACGATCAGCACCATCTTGCCGATCGGCCAGCCCGTGCGGCGCCACAGGTCGTAGGCGAGCGCCACGTAGACCATGTAGAAGAGGCCGTGGACGGGCGACACGATGCCCGCCATCTCCGGCATGTCGGTCGGCCCGTACTTCAGGACCATCCCGATCGCCAGCAGCACCAGCAGGGTGCCGACGATCAGCGCCAGGATCCGGTACCTGGTGACCGCGCCTTCCACAGGAAACACACCTTTCGTTCGACGGGCCGGGACGCGACCGCGCCCCGCCCGCACGCGGGGGTCAGCGGCGGCCGCGCGCGCTCTCGGAGCTCAGCCGGGCGAGGTAGCGGTTGTAGGCCGCGAGGGCGGGGTCCTCTTCCTCGTGCCGCTTGATGATCTCCCGCTTGACCTCGGCCTCCGCGGGCTCCTCGATCACCGTGGGCGCGGGCTTCACCCCGGCCCGCTCGTCCCGGATCATCTTGACCCACATCACGATCACGAAGATCGCGAAGATCGGCCATTCGAACGTGTACGCCCAGCTGCGGTCGTTGCCGGACTGGGCGCGGTCGAACTGCCACCAGCCGAACCCGAGGAACGCGCCGCACAGGACGATCGCGAGCGCGTGCAGCCCCAGCCAGCCTGGGGTGAGGAACCGTCGCACGTCGTCGAGCCTACCCCCGGTTCCGCGAGGTGGCGCCGCGACCCCGCCTCAGCGACCCGGCCCGCCGGCGCGGACGGTCCGGAGGGACCGGCCGGCCCGGACGGTCGGGGAAGCGGAGAATTTGTCCGAGGCGGACTCTACGTTCCCGGGCATGGTGAGCAGCACGGTGGCGGCCGGGGCCGCGCAGTCGTACACGTACACGCGGCCTTCGGGGCTGGACGCGGGGCTTCTCGGCCTGTCCACGTCCGGCGGGACGACGAGCGGCGGGCCGAGCGCGCACCCGCACTTCTTCAGCGGCGTGCTCACCCAGGCGGCGCCGGCCGCGGCGGCCCTGCTCGCCCTGGCCGACGTCGCCCAGACCCGCTACTTCCAGCCGCGCCCGACGTCCTTCCGCGACCCGGTCGTCACCTGCAACGGCGACCGGATCCGGATGGAGTCGTTCTCCGCCTGCGGCGGCGTGTACGCCCGCCTGGACGTGCTGGAGCCCGCGCTCGACGGCGAGGTCCACGAACGGGGCACGACGAACGTGGACGTCAACGGCCCCCTGCGGGAGGCCCTCGCCCGCGTGGGCGGGTCCGATCCGCTGCATCTGGCGGTCGGCGCCGAGGAACTGGCCGTCACCACGATGGACGGCGCGGTCGTGGAGAAGAAGGTTCCGCTGCCCGACCGGTGGCTCCGGGGGTTCGCCGAGGTGCAGGTCATCACGGCCGGGTTCGACCCGCGCGGCGAGCTGGACGGGCCGGGCGCGGTGCGGTTCCTGCGCACCCTGCCGCGCGCGCGGCGCGAACCCCTGTGGGCGGTGCCCGCGGGCAGGACGCTCCGGGTCACGTCCCGTCCGGCGCCCGGCGCGGTGTGCCTGGCGGGCACCGACCGCCTGCGGACGATGCTGCCGCTGCTCCGCTTCGCCCGCGCCCTGCGCGTCTACGGGCCGCCCATCACCCATGGCGGCGGGCCCGCGTCGAGCGTGTGGGAGCTGGAACTCCCCGGCATGAGGTACGTCCTCACCCTGTCCCCCCAGCATTCGCGCGGCTTCTCCGGTGAGGGCGCCGTGCTGGAGGACATCGCGACCGACGAGGCCGCCGGGGACGCCGACCTGCTCGGCGCGCTGCTGTCCTTCGAGCCGCGCGTCGAACCCGACCTGCTCGCCGAGCGGTCCGGCCTCGACCTCGCCCGGACGAAGGCGGCGCTGACCCAGCTCGGCACGTCCGGACGCGTCGGCTTCGACGCCGCCGAGGCCGCCTTCTTCCACCGCGAACTCCCCTACGACCCGGCGCGCGTGGCCGGCCTCAACCCGCGGCTGCGGTCGGCGCGGGCGCTCGTCGAGGACGGCGCGGTGCGGTTCGCGCCCGGCGGCGCGGCGATCGTGCTGACCGGCGGCGGCGAGCGGGAGGTCCGCTTCGACGGCGACCGCGCCTCCTGCACCTGCCCCTGGTGGTTCGACCACCGGGGCGAGCGCGGGCCGTGCAAGCACGTCCTCGCGGCGCGCATCGCCCGCCGCGCCGCCGAGGAGACGGCCGCGGAGACGGCGGAGGCCGCGCGATGAGCACCTGGGCCGAGCTGCGCGAGGCGATCGAGACGGGCGGCATGGAGGCGACGGCCCGCGCGGTCAAGGCGCTGGACGAGGCCGAGCGCCGCACCGCCGCCGCCGGGCTCCCCGGGCTGCTGAAGGAGATGCGCGCCGCGACGCGGTACGGGTTCCTCGACAACGAGGGGATCAGCCGCCTGCTCATCGCCGGCGCCGGCGTGATCGGCGGCCCGGCGGCGGCCGCGACCTGGCTGTGCCGCACCGACCTGCGGCTCTGGTCGTGGAGCGAGTACACCACCCGGCTGCTGGTCGAGGCGACGGCGGACCGCCCCGCGCAGTGGCGCGCCGAGGTCGCGCGCCGGATCGGCGACCGGCTGCGCGTCTCCGACGAGGAGTGGTCGCGCTGGCACACCGCGGCGGCGCTGGCCGCGTCGGCCGGTTCCGCGCCCCCGGTGACGGACGGCTTCGTGGTCGGCTGGGTCTCCGGCGCGGGCAGCGCGGAGGGCCTCGCCGAGGACCCGTTCCTCGACACCCTTCTCCCAAGGCTGTTCGAAGCGGACGGTGTGGGCGCCGCCCTCGCCAACGACGCGAACCGGGTCCAGTGGGACAGGTCCCGCAAGAGCACCTGGGTCGACTCCCTGACCGGCCTGGCCCGTACGGGACGAGTCGAACGCGCGCTCCTCCTGGACGGCTGCGTCAGCCGCTTCCTGCGCGGCGGCACCGCGCACACCCTGCGCTGGTTCGTCCAGCTCCACGACGCGCTCGAACCCACCGGCGACGAGACCGCCGCCCGTGCCCGCGACTACGTGCGGCTCCTGCCCGCCGCGCCGCCGGCGGTCGCCGATCTCGCGCTGCGGCAGGTGCGCCGCGCCGACGACCTCGGCCGGCTCGACGCGGCGCTGTTCGCCGAGGCGGCGGACGCGGTGCTGTTCCGGCCCGAGCGCAAACTCGTCCGGGCGGCGCTGACCTGGCTCGACCGGACGGCCCGCAAGCGCGGCCGGGTCGAGGCCACGCTGGGCGCCCTCACCGCGGTCTTCCCGTCCGACGCGGTCGACCTGCGCGAGCGCGCCGTGCGGATCGCGGCCAAGCACGCCGCCCACGCGGGCGAGCCCGTCCGGGCGCAGGTCCGGGACGCGGCCGGCGTCCTGCCCGCCGGGCCGCGCGCGGCGATCGCGGACGCGTTCGGCGCGGTCGAGGCCGTCCCCGAGCCCGCGCCGCCGGGTCCGCTCCCCTACGTTCCCCGGACGCTGCCCGCGCCCATCGGCTCCCTCGCCGAACTCGCCGCCGAGTTCGCCGTCCGGCTGCGCGCCGACGAGGAGTGGGCCACGACGGAGCGGTTCCTGGCCGCCCTCACGGAGTTCGCCCACCGCGACCCCGACGGGACCCGTGAGGCGCTCCGGAAGGTCGCCGACGACATCGCGCCGTGGATCACCGGGCCGGACGGCCACTCCTCCATGCACAACCTCGTCCGGAGGAGCTGGATCGCCTTCCCGGTCCACAACCTGCTGCTCCAGCGCCGCAGGCGCGCGGCCGGCCTTCGCGCCGCCCTGGGTCTGCGGCGAGCGGGGCACGGCGCGGCGGCGTCCGGTCCGTCGCGGTTCCTGGAGTGGCGGCTCCAGGAGATCGGGTCCGCCGTCGGAACGGTGCCGTTCCTCCTCGCGACCCCGACCGAGGCGAGCGGGCACATCGACCCGGACGTCCTCGTCGGCCGCCTCGAACGCCTGGAGGAGGCGGGCTGCGCGCCGGGGCCCGCCGATCTCGCGCAGGCGAAGCTCCGCGTCCCGCGCGAGATCGACCCGGCGGCCGTGGCACGTGCGAAGGGCCTGACGTCCGAGGCCGGCCGGGCCGTCGCGTCCTGGCTCGCCGCGGGCGGGCTCCCGGACCCCGCGGTCGCCTGCACGGTCCTCGGCGCCACCGGCTCGCCGGTGCGCGCCACGGTCGCCATGGACGGCGACTCCGACATCGACCGCCTGTGCGTCCTCCCCGGGCCGGGCGGGCGGGACACGTCCTGGCAGGCGCTCTCCCGGATCGCCGACTGGCCGGCCGTCCTGCCGTCCCATCGGGAGGTCGCCGCCGCGCACATCGTCCGCTTCATGGCCGGCACCGAGGACGAGCCCCTCAACCAGGGCGCCGCCATGCTCGGCGTCGCCGAGGCCGACGGCCCCGCCGGATCGGCGACCGGCACCCTCCTCGCGTCCACCCTGGCCAACCGTGACCAGCGCGAGCGATCGAACGCCGTCGACGCGCTGGTCACGCTCAGCTCGCGGGGCGCCCTCCCGGCGACCGAGACGGGCACCGCGCTCGGCCGGCTCGCCGCGCTCGGCCGCGTCCCGCTGCCGCGCACCCTCAAGGCCCTCACGGCCGCCGCCGACGCGGGCGCCCACGCCGACGTCTGGACGATCCTGGCCACCGCGCTGCCGCGCCTCCTCCCCGCACCGGGCGACCGCGCGCCCTCCGGCCTCCCCTCCCTGGTCGCCCAGACCACCCGGCTCGCCGAACTCACCGGCGCCAAGGGCCCCATCCCGGCGGTCGCCGAAGTGGCCGCACGCACCGGCTCCGGCCGCCTGGTCACCGAATGCGCCCGCCTCCACCAAACCCTCGCAACCTGACGACACGCGCCGGTGTTAAGGAGGAACAACAGCGAGCCCGCCTTGACGCAGCCCCGCCAACACGGACGCCGGGTCGACGGAAACACCGCGCACGAACAACCCAGCATTGACGCGAACGCCCGTCCACACGGACGCCGTCTCGGGGCAGGTGCCGTGTAGGAGCGGACGCTCGCCCACGCGGACGCCGTCTCAGGGCGGGTGGCGTGTCGACGCGGATGCCGTGTCGACGCAAGTGCCGTCTCGGGGTGGACGCCGTCTCGGGGTGGACGCCGTCTCGACGCGGACGCCGTGTCGACGCGGGCGCCATCTCGACGCGGACGCCGTGTCGACACGGACGCCGTCTCGGGGCGGGTGCCGTCTCGGGGCGGTGGGGTGTCGGTGGGGCGTGGGAGGGTGAGGGCACCGGGAAGGAGCATTGCAGGATGACCGAGACGCTTGTGTTCGGCACGGTTGAGACCGTGCTCGGGCGGTTGCTCGTCGCCGAGACCGAGGCGGGGGTCGCCGCGCTGCACTTCCGGGACACGCCCGCCGCCCGGGCGCGGACCGCCAAGGCGGCCGGGCTGCCGGTCGTGGACGCGCCGGGCCGGGTCGCGCCGGTGCTGGCGGCGCTGCGCGACTACTTCGCGGGCGACCTGAAGGGGTTCGAGGTGCCGATCGACTGGCGCCTCACCTCCGACGCCCAGCGGCAGGTGCTCACCACGTTGTACGAGTCCGTCCCGTACGGGAAGACCGTCACCTACGGCGAGCTGGGCGACCGCAGCGGCACCGGCGTGCACGCGCAGGTCATCGGGCAGATCATGGGCAGCAACCCGATCCCGCTGATCGTGCCGTGCCACCGGGTCGTCGCCTCGACCGGGCTGGGCGGCTACAGCGGCGGGTCCGGCGTGGAGGTCAAGCGCTGGCTGCTCACGATGGAGGGCGCCCTGCCCGCGACCCTCGACTGGGACATCGGCCGCGCCCCGTGAACTTACCTACGAGTAGTCGGGAAGCCTAGAATGGGCGGGTGCCGAAGATCAGTGAGGCGACCGTCGCGGAGCACCGGGCCCGGCAGCTGCGCAACCTGCTGGACGGGGCGCGGGCGCTCGTCGCGGAGGAGGGCATCGAGGCGCTGACGCTGGCGGCGCTGGCGCGGCGGGTCGGGCTGTCGCGGCCGAGCCTGTACGAGTACTTCCGGTCCAAGGACGACCTCGTCGCCGCGATCCTGGACGAGGAGCTGCCGCGGTGGGCGGCGCTCGTCGAGCGGGCCCTCGGCGGCGCGGCCGGCCTGGACGGCAAGGTCGCGGCCTACGTCCGCTGCCAGCTGGAGGTCATGACGGACGGCCGGCACGCCGCCGCCGTCGCGCTGGCCGAGCACGCGCTCGCCCAGCCGGCCCTCGACCGCATCCGGGCCGGGCACGCGCAGCTGCTGCGGCCGCTCGCCGCCGCGCTGGAGGCGGGCGGCGTCCCGGAGCCGGAGCTGCGGGCCGAACTGGTCCAGGGGCTGGTCGACGCCGCCGCGCGGCTCGCGCAGCGGCGGCCGTCCGGCGCCGGGGCCGTCATCGACGCGACGGTGGCGCAGGCGGTCCGGGGGCTGTCCTAGCGGGTCAGGTCCGCGCGGGCTCGTAGGTGACGCCCGTGAGGGTCTCGGAGACGTCCCAGAGGCGCTCCCCGAGGCCGGGGCGGTTCGCCTGCGGGGGCGTGATCACCTTGGCGGGGGCGCCGCGGTACTGCAGCAGCCGGGGGCCGTAGCAGGCGCCGCCCTCGACGTCCGCCGTCGCGGCGTACAGGGACGGCAGCGCCCCCGCCGCGGCGGACTGGGCGACCAGCGCGTTGCCGATGCCCGTGGCCTTCTCCATGAGCGTGTTGCCCTGCATCCTCGGCCCGGTCTGCTGGAGGTTCGTCGCGGCGTAGCCGGGGTGGGCGGCGACGCTCGTCAGCCGCGGGAAGCGCCGGTCCAGTTCCTTGGCGAAGAGGAGGTTGGCGAGCTTGGCCTGGCTGTAGGCCGTCCACTTGCGGTACCGGCGCTCGCCCTGGAGGTCGTCGAAGTCCAGCCGGCCCGTCCAGGCGAAGCCGGAGGTGACCGTGACGACGCGGGCGGAGCGCAGCGCGGGCAGCAGCAGGCCGGTGAGCGCGAAATGGCCGAGGTGGTTGGTGCCGAACTGCATCTCGAAGCCGTCGGCGGTGGCGCGGCGCGGGATCGCCATGACGCCCGCGTTGTTGACGAGGATGTCGACGGGCTCGGTGCCGTACCGGTCCGCGAACGCCCGGACGGACGCCAGGTCGGCGAGGTCGAGCGCGCCGAGCGCGAGGTCGGCGCCGGGGGCGGCGGCCCTGATCCGGTCGAAGGCCGCCTGCCCGCGTTCGGCGCTGCGGCAGGCCAGCACGACGGAGGCACCGTGCCGGGCGAGCTGCAGGGCGGTGTGGTAGCCGATGCCGCTGTTGGCGCCGGTGACGACCGCCCGCCGCCCGGACAGGCCGGGGATGTCGTTCGCCGTCCATCCGCGCATGGGCACCTCCACGGGGTCGCGCGCGTCGCCGCGCGGGACTGCCAAGTTAGACGGGCGATCGAATAGCGGGCAACGGGGCGGCGGTGCGACGCGAGCGGTGTGGCGCGATTCACACCCGCCCCGCGCGGGCGCGCCCCCCGGAGCGCGGAGGGCGCGTCCGGGATCAGGCGGGGAGGTTCTTCTCGATGGCGGCGGTGACCTCGTCGGTCTCCGGCTCGGTCTGCGGTGCGAAGCGCGCGGCGACCGCGCCGTCCGGGGCGATGAGGAACTTCTCGAAGTTCCACCGGATGTCGCCGGTGTGCCCCTCGGCGTCGGGGACGTCGACGAGGCCCTGGTACAGCGGGTGCCGGCCCTTCCCGTTGACCTCGACCTTCTCGGTCATCGGGAAGGTGACGCCGTAGGTCGCCGAGCAGAACTCGGCGATCTCGTCGGCGCTGCCGGGCTCCTGGCCCATGAACTGGTTGCAGGGCACGCCGAGGACGGTGAAGCCGCGTTCCGCGTAGCGCTCCTGCAGCCGCTCCAGGCCGGAGTACTGCGGGGTGAGGCCGCACTTGGAGGCGACGTTGACGACGAGCACGGCCTTGCCCCGGTACTGCGCGAGGTCCGCGGGGCCGCCCCGCAGACCGTCGATCTCTACGTCGAAGACAGACATGAGGCCGATCTTAGGAGATGCCTCCCCGACCGGCCCCGGCCGCCGTCCCGCTAGCCCAAGGCGTTCACGAAGGCGGCAAGCTGGTTGCCCGCGTTGCCGAGTTCGTTGATGGCGTTGTTGACCACTCCCGCGGCGTCCGTCGGTGAGCTCAGCAAGTAGAAGATGACGAAGGCGATAGCCACATAGCGCATGTTCTTCTTGTTCATTACGCCCGTCCCTGGTTGTAGCGCGCGACACAACTGGCCCGATCCAATTGTGCCCAGCGGCGTCTGCCCGCAAAGCGGGATTTTACTGTGACGCGCGCGCCACCGCTTGGTCGCCCGGACGCGAAGAAGCCCCGCACCGCCCGGGGTACGGGGCCCTGGAGCCGTCCGTCAGCTCGGGATGGCGCTCATGAACTGCGACAACGACTCCGCCGCGCTCCCGAGCCCGCTCAGGGCGTTGTTGACCATGAGCGCCGCCCCCTCGGGCCTGCTGATGACGTACCACGCCACGAAGGCGATGGCGGCGATCTTCATGTGCTTCTTGTTCACTTCAACCACCCTCTGCGGTCGCTTGCCTACGCAGAGTGATTCCCAGGGGTGGCCGAACGGAGATCAAGAGGGGGCAAAGAGACGGTCAGGTCCGGTTGGCGTGCTCGGTGAGGTAGCCGATGTAGAGCGGCCGGAGCGCCTCGCCGACCTCGCCCTCCCCCGCGTGCGTGAACTCCTCCAGCAGCGACAGGCCGTGGAACAGGTCGAACTCGGCGCGGTCGACCTCGCCCGTCGCCGCCGCGGCGGCCGGGATCGCGCGCAGCAGCTCCCACAGGAAGCCGACGTCCCGCCGCCGCCTGGCCAGGTCCATCGCCCGCTCGTACAGCTCCTTGGAGGACAGCTCGTCCAGGTTCGCGCCGTCCGGTGTCACATCGGCCATGGTCCGACTGTAGCCAAGCGGGCCCGGTGGGCGGCCCGTGGACCGACCCCGGTCACTTGGTGATGACGTCCTGCGGGATGGGCTGGTCCTGCTTGAGGGCGTCGAACAGCTTGGACGCCTTGGCCTTGTCCCAGGTGATGTAGGAGCCGGCCGCCGCCGAACTGCCGCTGCCGCCGATCGGGACGGTCGTGGTCACGCCGTTGCCGCCGCTCACGTCCTTCATCGCGAACATCATGCGGACCAGGTCGTACAGGTGGTCGTTCTCGTCCACGAGGAAGTTGCTGGTGGCGTTGGTCGCCAGCGGGACGCTGCGGAACGGGTTGAGCATCGTCCCCGGGCTCGTGGCCTTCTTCATCAGCGCGGCGAAGAACTGGCGCTGGTGCTCCACGCGCTCCAGGTCGGCGCGGGCGAACTTGCGGGTCCGCACGTAGCCGAGCGCCTGGCCGCCGTCGAGCGTCTGGCAGCCGGCCTTGAGGTCGAGCCCCGCCTTGCGGTCCTTGATGTCGTCCTTGACGCAGATGTCCACGCCGCCGACGGCGTCGACCACGCCCACGAAGCCGCCGAAGCCGATCTCCGCGTAGTGGTCGATGTGGACGCCGGTGGCCTTCTCCACGGTCTGCACGAGCAGCTTGGGGCCGCCGAACGAGAAGGCCGCGTTCAGCTTGTTCGACCCGCGCCCCGGGATCGGGACGTAGGAGTCGCGCGGCAGGCTGATCAAAGACGTCCCGCTCTGGCCGTAGTGCAGCAGCATCATCGAGTCGGTGCGGCGGCCGCCGGCGAACCCGGTCGCGAGCCGCTTCTGGTCGTCCTTCGACAGGCCCTCGCGGCTGTCGGAGCCGACGACCAGCCAGGTCGTGCCGGGGGTGTCGGCGACGCGGCCGGGGTAGTCGACCAGGACCGACTCGCGCTTGAGCCGCGAGTCCAGGTAGAAGTACCCGCCCACGACGATCAGCAGCAGCACGACGGCGACGGCGCCGAGCACCTGCGGCCAGCGCCGCCGCCGGCGGCGCCGGACCGGCGCGCCGTCGTACGGGCCGCCCCGGTCGTGCCGCCCTCCGGCGAGCTGGTCCCCCGCGTAGGGGTCGTCGTACGGGTCGTAGCCGCCCCCGGACGGGCCCCGTCCGTAGGCGGCGTGCTGGTGCGACCGGCCGTCGTTCATGCGTAGACCTTAGACAACGCGCGGGGTGCGGCGCGTCCCTCCGCCGCATGATTGTCCAGTTGAACAAATCACCGCGCTCTGTGACGAATGAAGCGGACACCATCCCCCTTAAGGCGCACACTGCCCCCGGCGGGGAGTAAACCGGCGGGACGCGCGGAGGGCGGCGCATGGGTGCGGTACGGCGTTTTTCCAGCTGGTTCACGCTGCGCGGGGGGAGGCGGCGCCGCCGGGCGGCCCCCGCCGACCCGGGGCTCCCCGAGGTGATCCTCACCTGGCACGCGCGTGACAAGGAACTCACCGAGACGGGGCTGGGCACGATCGCGCGGCGGTTCCCGGCCACGCTCGCGCAGGCGGCGCGGCTCGCGTGGCGGGCGAGCCGGGCCGACACGATCACCACGGTCTCGCTCAACGTGGCCGCCGGGTTCTTCACCGCGTTCTGGCTGCTGGCGACGACCGGGGTGCTCACCGCCCTGTTCAGCGCCGCGCCGACGCCGTCCCGGGTCCGCGACGCGCTGCCGTCGCTGGCGCTCGTCGCGGGCGCCGTGGCGCTGCGGGCCGCGCTCCAGGCGGGCGCCGGCTGGGCGCAGGCGCGGCTGGAGCCGCAGGTCGAGCGGCTGGTCGAGCTGCGCCTGTACGAGGCGACGACCGCGGTGGACATGACCGCGCTGGACGACTCCGACTTCCTGGACGACCTGAAGCGCGCCCAGGGGCGCGGCATGATGTCGGCGCCCATGGTCGTCCAGCACGCCGTGGACGTGCTCACCGGCGCCATCGGCATGGTCGCCGCCGCCGGGACCCTCGGCGTGCTGCACCCGCTGCTGCTGCCGCTGCTCCTGCTGACCGCCGTCCCGGAGGGGTGGGCGTCCCTGCGCAGCGCGCGGATGCGGTACGTGATGATGCTGTCCCTCGTCGGGGTGACGCGGCGCAAGTGGATCCTGTCCGAGCTGATGGTCGACCGGCAGCACGCCGCCGAGGTGCGGTCGTTCACGATGCGCGGGTTCCTGCTGGACCAGTACG
Organism: Actinomadura sp. NAK00032; assembly: GCF_013364275.1. Lineage (NCBI taxonomy): Bacteria > Bacillati > Actinomycetota > Actinomycetes > Streptosporangiales > Thermomonosporaceae > Actinomadura > Actinomadura sp. NAK00032. The sequence continues at coordinate 6,183,528 of NZ_CP054932.1, forward strand.
ACAGGTCGGCCTCCTACCAGCGGAGCGTGGAGCTGGACGTGGCGCGCCGCCAGCTGCTCGTGAAGGTCACCGGCGACATGCTGAAGGGCGTCGCGACGGCCTTCGTCTACGTCGCGCTGGGGTTCATGCTGTGGAAGGGCGCGGTGCCGCTGGCGGTCGCGGGCACCGCGGTCCTGGCGATCCGGACGGGCCAGTCGTCCCTGGCGAACCTGGTGTTCGCCGTCAACCGGTGCTACGAGGAGGGCCTGTACTTCGGCGACTACGTCGCCTTCTGCGCCGCCGCCGAGCAGCGGATCCCGCACCGCGCCCTCGCGCCCGCCCCGGCGGCGGAGCGCCGGCGGCTGCCGGACGACTTCGCGCACATCCGCGTCCGCGACGCCGTGTTCACCTACCCGGGCGCGGACGCGCCGTCCCTGAACGGCGTCTCGCTGGACCTGCGCAGGGGCGAGGTGGTCGCGCTCGTCGGCGAGAACGGCTCCGGCAAGACGACCCTCGCCAAGATCATGGCGGGCCTGTACGACCCGGACTCCGGCGAGGTGCGGTGGGACGACGTGCCGCTGACGGACGTCCCGCCGCAGGACGTCTGGGAGCGCATCGCCGTCATCGCGCAGGAGTACACGCATTGGCCGATGACCGCCCGCCAGAACATCACGATGGGCCGGGGCCGCGACGGCGCCGAGAGCGGGAACGGGAACGGCGACGGCGGCGAGGACCCGGCCATGCTCGCCGCCGCCCGCGCGTCCGGCGCCGACGAGGTCGTCGCGGAGCTCGCCCGCGGCTACGGGACGCTGCTGGACCGCCGGTTCAAGGGCGGCGCCGACCTGTCCGGCGGGCAGTGGCAGCGGCTCGCGGTCGCCCGCGGCTTCTTCCGGGACGCGCCGCTGCTGATCTGCGACGAGCCGACCGCGGCGCTGGACGCGCGGGCCGAGCACCAGCTGTTCGAGCGGATCCGCACGCACGCCGACGGCCGGACCGTCCTCCAGCCCCCGCCCACCGCCGACCAACCGACGAGCTCCGCTCGGCGCACCGTTCTGCTGATCACGCACCGGCTCGCCAGCGTCCGCCACGCCGACCGTATCTACGTCCTGGAGCACGGCCGAGTGATCGAGGAGGGCACCCACGCCGCGCTGATGGCCCGTGGCGGCCTCTACGCCGACCTGTACTCGCTGCAGGCCGCCGCCTACGGCGCCGGCGGCCCGCAGGAGACCGCGCAGACCGGCTAGATGCAGACCGGCTAGATGTAGAGGCCGTAGCCTCCCTCGTCCGCGCGGGGCGGCGCGTCGGGCAGGTCCTCGGGGCGCAGCAGCACCACCTCCGCCGCCTCGACCTCGCGGCCCGCGTCGTCGCCCGCCGTGATGCGCTGGGCCTGCCGGGAGATCGCCGCCTCCAGCAGGTTGCGGACGAGCCGCGCGTTGCCGAACGAGGAGCCGCGCGGCTGGGCGGCGACGCGTTCGCGCAGTGCGTCCAGCACCCCGGGCGCGAGCGCGAACCCGGCCTCCGCCGCCATGAACTCGAAGATCGTGACGAGCTCGTCGTCGGTGTAGTCGGGGAAGCGCAGCTTCTTCGGGAACCGGGACGCAAGGCCCGGGTTGGCCTCCAGGAACCGCTCCATCTCGGCGTCGTAGCCGGCGACGATGACGACCAGGTCGCCGCGGTGCTCCTCCATCAGCCGCAGCAGCTCGGCGATCGCCTCGTGGCCGAAGTCGCGCCGGTCGCCGCCCGCCGACGACAGCGCGTACGCCTCGTCGACGAACAGCACGCCGCCGAGCGCGCGCTCGACCGCGCCCCGCACCCGCGGCGCGGTCTGCCCGACGAACTCGGCGACGAGGTCGGCGCGGGTGACCTCCACCAGGTGCCCGGACGACAGCAGGCCGAGCCGGGCGAAGACGGCGGCGATCAGCCGCGCGATCGTCGTCTTGGCCGTGCCGGGGTTGCCGCTGAACACCATGTGCCGGGCCGGCGGCGCCGGCGACACCTTGGCGTCGCGGCGCAGCTGCTCGGCGCGGACCTCGGCGACCAGCGCGGCCACCTCCCGCTTGATGTCGGCGAGCCCGATCAGCCGCTCGACCTCGGCGAGCGGGTCGCCGGGCACGTCGTCGCGGCCGCGGGTCAGCGTGTCGGGGACGTCCTCCAGCAGGATCACGTCGAGGGACTCGGTCTCGTCCACGACGCCGTCGGCGAGGACGCGGCGGCCCTGCATGGCGACGGCCCGGTCCAGCAGGTTGGTCATGATGCGGACGTTGCCGAGGCTCCGCTCGTGCGGCGCCGCCTCGACCAGCGCGCGGACCTTGTCCAGCACGCCGGGGGCCAGCTCGAACCCCGACGCGGCGGCCTTGGCCGCGAACACCTCGACCAGCTCGTCGTCGGTGAGGTCGGCGAACCGGATCGTGCGGGGGAAGTGGGCGGCCAGCTCGGGATGCGCCTTGAGCAGCCCGTTCATCTCCGCGTGCGGGCCGGTCAGCACCACGACGAGGTCGTCGGTGTGCGCCTGGACGCTGGTCAGCAGGACGTCCAGCACCTCCCGGCCGCGCGCCGCGTCCGCCGACACCGACACCAGCGCGTGCGCGTCGCGCACCAGCAGGACGCCGCCGTGCGCCTGCTCCACCGCGCGCCGCACCCGCAGCACGCTCTCGCTGGCGTACTCGCCGAGCAGGTCGGCGCGCTCCACCTCGACGAGGTGGCCGGACGACAGCACGCCGAGGTCGGCGTAGATCCGGCCGAGGATCCCGGCGACCTTGCCCTTGCCGGTGCCGGTGCCGCCGGTGAAGACCAGGTGCCGGGGGCGGGCCCGCGCGGTCATGCCCGCCTCGCGGCGCAGCCGCGCGGCCTCGGCCTCGGCGATCAGGGCGTCGACCTCCCGCTTGACGGGGTCGATGCCGACGCAGGCGGCCAGCTCGGCGAGCGGGTCGGTCTCGGCGGGGCGGCCCGCGATGAGGCGCTGCGGCAGGTCGGCGGCGGTGACCTCGACCGCGCCGGCCTCGGCGCCGGTGTCCGCCGCCCGCGTGCGGGCCGCGGCGACGGCCTGGCCGGCCATGTGCTCGGCGAGCCGGGCGCCGCGCAGGTTCCGCAGCGGCGGCGTCCGGCGCAGCAGCGCGCCCGCCGCCGCCGCGGCCTCCGGGGCGGCGCTGCCCCCGCGCCGCGCGACGGCGAGCGCGAACAGCTCGGCGAAGCCGTCCTCGCCGAAGTCGCGGGTGCGGGCGACATCGAACGCGCGGACCAGCGCCGGGTTGGCGTCGAACAGCCGCGCGTCGCCGCCGGGCCGGCACAGCGCGACGACGTCCAGGGACGGCGCGCGGGCCATCAGCCGCCGCAGCTCCTCCACGGCGGCGGCGCCGCAGCGCTCGCTCGCGGCGAGCTTCTCCAGGTCGTCCACGACGAGGAGCATGCGCCCCTCCAGGCAGTCGCGGACGCGGGCCTGCAGCCACAGCACGGCGTCGCTCACGCCCAGCGACGCGAACACCTGGTCGGAGATCCACAGCGCCTCCCGGACGGCGCCCCGCGCGGCCAGCAGCTCCTCGACGGCCTCGGCCGCGGTGCCCTTCCCGGTGCCCTCGGGGCCGGTGACGAGCAGCCGGACCGCCCGCTCGCCCGCCAGCCGGGCCGCCACCGCGTCGCGCAGCACCCGCGACAGCTCCGGCTGCCCGACGAGCCCCGGCTCCGGCATGGCCGCCCGTCCGGAGCGCTCCGCCGCGCCGTCCGCGCCCGTCGCGCCCGTCGCGCCCGTCGCACCTGTCGCGCCCGTCGCGTCCGCCCCGTCGGCGCCGAACGACGGCGCGTGGAGGATCCGGCGGGCGGTGAACAGCCGACGCAGGTCGGCCTGGAAGGGGCGCACCGGGACGCGGCACTTCGGCGTGACCGGCGCGTCGGGCAGCCCCTGCACCGCGCCGGTGACGCGCACGGCCATGTCGAGCCACGCGCGGGCGGCGTCGGCCTCCCCCGCGACCAGGCCGCGCGCCAGCCAGGCGCGCACGCCGCCCTGCCACGCCTCCGCCGAGAACCCCTCGCGCGCCGCGCGGAACCGCTCCTCCACGTTCTCGTAGCGGGTGGTGCCCAGCACGACCGCCAGCTCGGCCGGGACGACCGGCGCCTCGGCCGCCAGCAGCAGCCGGGCCAGCGCGGCGTCGGGCTCGTCCCCGTCGGCGACGGCCCCCGCGAGCCGCTCGTGCGCGGCGTCCAGGCCCTGGCACGCCCACCCCAGATACCCGACCGGGCCCGCCAGCTCCGGCAGGACGGCCAGCTCGGCGTCGGTCAGCCCGGCGGTCCAGGCGTCCTCCAGCCGCCGGTTGGGAACGGCCATGTCCGCCTCGCGCAGCTCCGGGTCGGCGGCGCGGCGGTCAAACAGCTCGGCCAGCGCGGCGCGGCGCCGCTCCACCGGCTCCAGGCCCGCGAAGACGTCCAGCCCGGCCCGCGCCAGCTCGAACATCACCGCGCGGCGCTCGGGGTCGTCCCCGGCCGGCTCGGGCAGCCACAGGCCGGGCGGCCGCCACCGCCCGCCCTGGGTGAACCAGGCCAGCGGGTCGCGCACCGCCGCCTCCGGCGTCGCCAGGAAGTCCGACAGCAGCTCGTAGTCGACGTCGCCGCGCGACCCGCCGCGCACCGCCGACGCCCCCAGCAGGAACGTCAGCAGCGACCACTGCTCGGCCCCCGCCGCGCTCGTGCCGTCCCCGTAGAAGTCGCTGAGCCGCCGGGTCAGCACGACCGCGCGCTTGTCGGTGTTGTAGGCGACCGCCCGTTCTCGGATCTCCTCGTACAGTCCGTCCGGTACGCGCCAGGGACCGTACGCGTACACGTCCAGTACGGGCTCCTCGGTGAGCAGCACTTCGAGATGGTCCGGAAGCCGGGGGGCACTCAAGTCGCGTCTCCTGTACAGCGGGCGGGGGCGATCACGTCCGACAGCACCCTATGACCCGGCACACACCGACACACCCCCGTCGCGGCGGGTTGGCAGGCGGGCGGCCGTCGGTGATAGTTGTCAGACGGAAAGCATCCGCCGGACGGCCCTCCGCCGGACGCTTCGCTCACAGGAGGGGAACCCCCCGTGCCACCTCTGGAAGTGACCGCGCGGTCGGACGGCGGGCGAACCGTCGTCCGGCTGCGCGGGGAACTCGATATCGCCTGCTCCGACGACCTCCGCAGGGGGCTGAACGAGGCCCGCCGCGAGCACGGCGAGCACCTCGTCCTCGACCTCGCCGAGCTGGAGTTCATGGACTCGGGCGGCCTGTCGGTCATCGTCGCCTGCTACAAGGCGGCGACCGCCGCCGGCGGCAGCCTCACCCTCGCCGGCCCCCGCCCGATCGTCCGCCGCGCCCTGGAGATCACCGGGCTGCACCGCCGGATCCCCGTGACCGAGACCCTGCAGGAGGCCCTCGCCGGCTGACCGGAGCGCGGGCCCCCGGCGCGGGCCCCAGCGCGGAGGGGCTCCTACAGCGGGAGAGCCGTGGGGCGCTTCGGGCCGCGGCCGTCGCCGGACGAGCGCCCGGTCGCGCGCCGCCCGATCCACGGGACGAGGTAGGTGCGCGCCCATCGGACGTCCTCGCGGCGCATGGTCAGCCAGTCCGCCCGGTCCAGCGGCGGCCACGGCTCGCGCCAGTCCCCCTCGGCCGGGACGCCGATCGCCCCGGCGACCAGCAGCGCCATGCGGCGGTGCCCCTCCGGCGACAGGTGCAGGCGGTCCTCGTGCCAGGCGCGGGGGTCGTCGAACGCGCGCAGCGGCCACAGGTCGACGACGTCGCAGCCGCGGCGGTCGGCGATGGCGCGCAGGTGCATGTTGTAGGTCGCCGCCTTGCCCCGGATCCGGTGGCCCGAGCGCAGGCCGCGGGTGTCGAAGCCGGTGAAGACCACGACCCGGGCGCCGGTGCCGCGCAGCCGGCGGACGGCGTCGTCGAACACGACCGCGAGCGCGTCCGGGTCGGCGCCCGGGCGGATCATGTCGTTGCCGCCGGCGCACAGCGTGACGAGGTCCGGGGCGAGGTCGACGGCGCGCGGCACCTGGTCGTCGACGATCTGCCGGACGAGCTTGCCGCGGACGGCGAGGTTGGCGTAGCGCAGGCCGGGGCTGTGCGCGGCGATGTGCTCCGCGAGCCGGTCGGCCCAGCCGCGGAACACGTCGTCCTCCCCCGGATAGGGGTCGTTGAGGCCCTCGGTGAAGCTATCGCCGATGGCCACGTACGTCCGGATCCGCCCCACTTCGCTCATCACAACCCCCAGCACGCATGAACATGGTCGAACACGACCAACAATCATGCATCGTGCATACGACTTACGCGACCGTAACCCGGGCGCCCGGACGCCCGCGCCCCCGGCGGGGCGGCGCGGGCGGCTAGGTCCAGCTCGGGGAGGTGGAGCCGGGCTGCGGCGCGGGCGCGGCGGCGGGCGCGCCGCCGGCGTGCACCGTCATGGCGTGCTTGACCAGCGTGATCAGCACCTGCTTGGTGGACTCGCGGCTCCGCGCGTCGCACTGCACGATCGGCACGTGCGCGCTGATCGACAGCGCCTCGCGGATGTCGTCCACGGCGTACTGGAACTCGCCGTGGAACCCGTTGACGCCCACCACGAACGGCAGGCCGAGCTCCTCGAAGTAGTCCACCGCGGCGAAGCAGTCCTCCAGCCGGCGGGTGTCGACCAGCACGACGGCGCCGATCGCGCCGCGCACCAGGTCGTCCCACATGAACCAGAACCGGTGCTGCCCGGGGGTGCCGAACAGGTACAGGATCAGCTCGCTGTCGAGCGACACGCGCCCGAAGTCCATCGCGACCGTGGTGGTCGTCTTGTCCGGCACGGCCGACAGGTCGTCCACGTCGGCGCTGGCCGCCGTCATCACCGCCTCGGTGGTGAGCGGCATGATCTCCGAGACGGAGCCGACGAACGTGGTCTTCCCGACGCCGAAGCCGCCACCGACGACGATCTTGACCGAGGTCAGCTCGGCCTCTCCGCCGTGCGGCCCGGGGGGCGGGACCTGGTCAGAGCTTCCGAAGGCCACTGAGCACCCTTTCTAGCAAGCGGATGTCCGGCTGTCCGCCGGCGGTGGTTGCGGGCTGCGACTGGTGCAGCCGCAGCAGGCCCTCGACGGCCATGTCGGCGACGAGCACGCGCGCCACCCCGAGCGGCAGGCGCAGCAGCGCGGACACCTCGGCCACCGAGCGGGCGGACCGGCACAGATCCATGATCGCCCGGTACTCCGGGGTCAGCACGGCCACGTCCCGGGGCGGGTAGGGCGCCGCGGTGACCAGCGCCTCGATGGCCAGGTCGTAGCGCGGCTTCGTGCGCCCCCCGGTGACCGCGTAGGGGCGCACCAGCGAACTGGCCTCGCTCTCCTCCCGCTCGGGCGGGCGGCCCGGTGCCCGGCCCTGGTCACCGGGCCAGCGTCCGGAGCCGCCCGGGCCGCCGGGGGCGCCTCCGTAGTGACTGCCTCGATCCATGTCGCCGACCTCCGTCAGAGTCAGTCACGATCAATAGCGGGCGGGGCCTGCGCCCATCTCGGTCACGGACGGCCCGGCGTACGGCGGCTGCTGCTCCTGGGTGCGCAGCGCCGGGGTCAGCGCCCGGCCCACCCGCTCGACGAGCAGCGTCATCTCGTAGGCGACCAGCCCGAGGTCGCAGTCCGGGGCGGCCAGCACCGCGAACACCGACCCGTTCGTGATGGACATGACGAACAGCAGCCCGCGGTCCATCTCGACGACGGTCTGGTTCACCCCGCCCGCGTCGAAGATCTTCGCCGCGCCCTGGGTCAGGCTCATCAGCCCCGAGGCGATCGCCGACAGCTGGTCGGCGCGCTCCGGCGGGAACCCCGACGAGTACGCCATCGGCAGTCCGTCGGAGGAGACCACGACGGCGTGCGCGACCTTCGCGACACGGTCGGCGAAGTTCGTCACCAACCAGTTGAGATCCTGCCCGCTCACCGCGTGCCTCCTGTCTCGCCGTCACCCTGTGACGGCGCCTCACCTGAAGTTCCTGTGCCTCGAGCCTCGTTGCGTCCCCGGTGGACGCCGCGCTGCAGGCTCGCGAAACGGCTGCGTACGACGTCGGCCGACTGGCCGGCCGCCTGCTGGCCCGGGACCTGCGGTCCCTGCGGCGCCGGGGGCTGCTGCCCCTGGACGGGCTGCCCCTGGCCGAGCCCGGTCGGCAGCGGCGCCGTCGGCGGTACCGCCGGCGGCTGAGCGGCGCCCGCCGGCTGCGCGGCCCCCGCGGGGGTGCGGCCGACCGCGCCGGGCACGCGGTTCTTGCCGGGCACCCGCTTCGGGAGCCCCACGTTCGTGCGGGACGTCGCCACCGGCCGCCGGGCGGCCTCGGCGGCGCGGAACCCCGCGTCCGCGGGCGATTCCCAACCCTTCACCGGATCCTCCCCGGACGGTCCTCCGGACCTGCGCTGGAACCATTCGGACTGCATCGCGTCGAAGATCGGCGACCGCTCGGGCATGCGCGGCGGCCCCTTCGGCTCGGCCGGCGCGGGCGGCGGCGGCGCGTGCTGCGCCGCGGGGGCCCGCATGGCCGGCTCGGGCGCGGGCGGTTCGGGCGCGTACTCCTCCACCGGGGCCGGCGCGGCGCCGTCGGAGTAGGCGTAGCCGTCGGCCGCGGGGAGGGACTCGACCGGGAGCGGCCCGGTCTCCCACGGGATCTGCCGCGCGGAGCGGGGCTCCGGCACCGCCGGCTGCGCCTCCGGCACGACGGACTGGGGGCCGGTGCGGCCGCCCGGCCGGTAGCCGTTGCTCCCGGCGGCGCCGGGGGCGGGGGCGGGGGGCTCCGGCGGGCGCTCGGCGCGCGGCTGGAACAGCCCGTTCGGGGCGCCGTCGTCGGACGGGCGGTCGGGCAGGTTCGCGCCCGGCTCGCGGACGGGCAGCTCGCCCGGCCGGCGCGGCGGCTGCCGGTCGCCGGGCTGGTACGGGTCGTCCGCCGGCGGGCGCGCCTCCTGCGCCCGGAGCCGGTCGCGCGGCGTGCGCCGCTCGATGGGCGGCACGGTCGGCTGCGCGTCGGTGCCGGAGAAGCCGCCGCCGACGGGGATCGGGCCGGTCTCGCCGATGACGGGCTGGGCGTCGGTGCCGCCGCGCAGCGACCGCAGCGGCCCGGTGCCGCCGGCCATGGGGTGGCCGCCGGTCCCGCCGGCCGTCGGGGCGCCCATCGGCGTTCCGGCCGGCCCGTAGCCGTCCTGCCGGAACGCGCCGCCCGCCGCGCCGGGCCGGTCGGCGGCCGTCGCGGTGAGCGGGGAGAGCTGCCCGTGCGAGCCGGCCTCGCGGGGCGCGAGCCCGCGGGCGCCGATGCCGCCGGACTCGCCGGCGCTGATCGCGGCGTCCGGCAGCACGACGAACGCGGTGAGCCCGCCGCCCTGGGCGGCGCGCAGCTCGACCCGGATGCCGTGCCGGACGGCCAGGCGGCCGACCACGAACAGGCCCATGCGGCGGGCCGCGGAGAAGTCGATGACCGGCGGGTTCGCGAGCCGCCAGTTGGCCTGCTCCAGCTCCTCGGGCGACATGCCCACGCCGTTGTCGGTGATCTGCAGCATGCAGCCGCCGCCGCTGAGCATCTGCCCGGAGACGGTGACCTTGGTGTGCTCGGAGGAGAACGCGGTGGCGTTCTCCACCAGCTCGGCCAGCAGGTGGACGAGGTCGTTGACGACGGGGCCGGTGACCGCCATGTCGCCTTGAACCCGCAGCGCGACCCGTTCGTACTGCTCCACCTCGGACAGCGACGCGCGGACGACGTCGATGAGCGGGACGGGCTTGTTCCAGCGCCGCACCTGCTCCTGGCCGCCGAGGACGAGGAGGTTCTCCGAGTTGCGCCGCATGCGGGTGGCCAGGTGGTCCAGCCGGAACAGGTTGGAGAGCTGCTCCTCGTCGCGCTCGCTCTGCTCCAGCTCCTCGATCAGCCGCAGCTGCCGCTCGATGAGCGACTGGCTGCGCCGGGAGAGGTTGACGAACATCGCGTTGATGTTGCCGCGCAGGACGGCCTCGTCGGCCGCGAGCCGGACCGCCTCGCGGTGGACCTCGTCGAAGGCGCGCGCGACCTGGCCGATCTCGTCGGTGGAGTCGATGTCGATCGGCTCGACCTCGATGCCGCCGGCGGCGGCCTCCGGGTCGCGCAGCCGGTCGACCAGCCCGGGCAGCCGGGTGCTGGCGACGTCGAGCGCGCCGACCTGCAGCCGGCGCAGCGGCCGCACCAGCGACCGCGCCATCACGACCGTGATCAGCAGCACGATGGCCAGCAGCACGGCGATGATGACCGCGTCGCGGATCGAGGCCGTCTGGGCCGCGGCGCCCTTGTCGTCACTGCGGGCCTTGATGTCGCTCGCCAGCCGCTGCTCGACCTCGCGCATCTTGTCGATCATGCTGGTCATCGAATCGCGGAGCAGCTTGGGCGAGCGGGCGGTGCCGAGCGAGCGCGACAGCGGCCCGCCGGAGGCGGCGACGCCGGAGATGACGCGCTGCCGCAGCAGCCGGCCCTGGTCGATCTTGGTGCCGACCACGGTGTCCTCGTACAGCTGGACCTGCTCCAGGGTCGCGGAGTCGCGGAAGGCGGCGAGCTCGCTGTCCTCCTGCGCGCGCGCCGCTCGGAGCTCGTTCAGCTCGTCGGCCGCCAGCTGCCGCGACCGCGCGCCGACGAGCAGCAGGGCCCGCTCGCGGGAGACCGCCTCCTTGGCGCGGGCGAGGGCGCCGAGGGCACGGCTCGACTCCGCGAGCCGGCCGTCGGCGGCGTTCTGCGAGATACCGTCGAGGATCGCGATCAGCTCGTTGGTCGCCTCGGTGTACTTCTGCAGCACGATGAACGCCGGGACCTTGGTGCCCACCACCAGGGAGCGCAGGGCGGTGATCCCGTCCAGCCGGCTGAGCACCGCGCGGGCGTCGCGGACGGCCTCCGCGCCGTAGGACCCGTCGATGGCGTTCGCGGCCGACCGCACCGGCGCCACCTGCGCGTCGGTCCGCCGCTCCTGGGCCTGCAGCTCCGGCAGGAGCCCGCCGGAGCGGCCCGAGGCGCTGTACTCGACGGCCATGTCGCGCTCGGCCGTGAAGTCCTGCACGAACCGGGTGATCCCCTCGCCCAGCTCGGCCATCTGCTCGACCCGCCCGTACGCCTCCGCCTCGCTGAGGGAGCTGGAGATGCGCACCCCGGCGAGCACGACGGCGGCGACCGTCGGAACCAGGACCAGCACGATCAGCCGCTGTGGCACACGCCAGTTCCGCAGGCTCAGCCTGCTGCCTGACCGTGTCGAACGGTCCGACTGAACCTCGACGTTACCTGGTCGAGGACCGTCGCGACCTTCGTCGCTTGGTTGCATCCGCCGCTAACACCCTCTCCACACGATGTCGCACTCTCCGTGGCCTCATAGGCGCGCAGGGTTAAAGCGACCTCACCTCCACCCTCGGCGCACGACATTGCAGCACATTCCCGGATAGGCCGCAAAGGACCATAGGTCAGTGGTTATAGACCAATGGAGCGATCGTGACTTTATGCCCGTATGTCCGGTTTCCTGAGCATGGACGATCACGGAGGGTGGTGGAGCGTACCGCGATGTTACGATCACGTATCGTCACATCGGCTGATGACTCCATTCCTTTCGGTGAACGGAAGGCGAAAGTACATCGCAACCGTACCGTGACCAGTCACTCTCCGAATTGGAATGGCGCTGGATTGTCACCGGCGGTGCGGAATCCGGCCCTCCGGGAATGCCCGGGCGACTTCGGCGCGCCATTGGACGCCATATTCGACAGCGCGGGAACCCGCAGCCCGCCGGGGTTCCGGGCGTCCCGGCGGCCGCGGCCGGGACGTCCGCCGGGGGGCGGCGACGGCTCGACCAGGGGACCCTTCCCGGCTCCCGGCGGCCGCCGGGAGCCGCCCGAACGCGCCCGCCAGGACACAAGAAAGTCACGCAATTCGGAGCTAAACCACTCAAGTCGCACACTTCGCGATACCCTCCCTCGAACGTGATCTTCAGGCGTGGCGGTGCGGTGGCTACAGTCGTTCCCCTGGCTCGCAAGGCCCGACCGACGGCCCCGCCGAAGCAACTTCCCCCGCGAGTTAAGGAGTGCCCATGCGGCAATCCCTCCGTCTTTCAGCACTGGTCGGTGCCTTCGCCCTGGTCCTGTCCGCCGCGGCGGGCTGCGGCGACTCCGACGACTCCGCCTCGGGCGGGCAGGGTCTGGAGAAGGACACGATGACGGTGGCGGCCCTCCCGCTGGCCGACAACGTGGCGGTCTACATCGCCCAGAAGCAGAAGCTGTTCGAGGCCGAGGGCCTCAAGGTCGAGATCAAGCCCGTCCAGCAGAGCACCCAGGCCATCCCGGCGCTGATCAAGGGCGACGTGAACGTCATCGCCGGCGCCAACTACGTGTCGTTCCTGCAGGCCAACGAGAAGGGCACACTCAAGCTGAGCGTGGTGGCCGAGGGCGCGACGCTGGCCTCGCACACGTTCGACCTGCTGGTCAAGTCCGACTCCAAGATCAAGACCCCCAAGGACCTGGAGGGCAAGAAGGTCGCGGTCAACATCCTCAACAACATCCAGTCGCTGACGCTGGACGCGATCCTGAAGGCCAACAACGTCGACGCCTCCAAGATCAAGTACGTCCAGGTGCCCTTCCCGCAGATGGCCACCGCCCTGCAGAAGGGCCAGGTCGACGCGATCCACGCCGTCGAGCCGTTCACCTCCGACACCGAGAAGAAGCTCGGCGCGCGGGTGGCCGTCGACGGCGGCGCCGAGCCGGTGACCGACCTGCCGATCAGCGGCTACGTCAGCACGCAGGAGTTCACCCAGAAGAACCCGAAGACGGCCGCGGCGTTCCAGCGGGCCATCATCAAGGCGCAGAAGCTCGCCACCGGCGACCGCAAGGTCGTCGAGCAGGCGCTGCCCACCTACACCAAGATCGACGCGAAGGTCGCCGGCGTCATCACGCTGCCGGGCTACCCGACCTCGCTGAACACCACCCGCATGCAGCGGACCGTGGACCTCATGCTGACGGCGGGCCTGCTCAAGCAGAAGCCCGACATGAAGTCCGTCCTGTTCCAGCCGACGTCCTGACGGCGAGCACTGATTCCCCCATGGCACACCAGACGACGCCACCCCGTGGCCTCTCGCGTCCCGGCAAGTGGGCGCGGGGGGCCGCCGGGGTGGCGGTCCTGTTCCTGGCGAGCGAGCTGCTCGGCAGAGCCGGGATTGTGGACCGTTCCTATCTGCCGCCCGCCTCCAGCGTGACCGCGCGCGCGGTCGAGCTGTTCGGCGACTCCGACTTCCTGTTCAACGTGCGCGTCACGCTCACCGCGTGGGCGCTCGGCATGCTGATCGCGATCGCCATCGCGGTGCCGCTCGGGCTGCTGCTCGGCAGCGTCCCCGCGGTGAACACCGCGGTCCGGGCGATCGTGGAGTTCCTGCGGCCGATCCCGTCGGTCGCGCTCATCCCGCTGGCCGGGCTGCTGCTCGGCTCCGGCCTCAGCATGGAGGTGCCGCTGATCGTCTACGCGTCCAGCTGGCCGATCCTGTTCAACACCATGTACGGCCTGCACGACGTCGACCCCACGGCGAAGGAGACGCTGCGCACCTTCGGATTCAGCCGCTGGCAGGTGCTGCTGAAGGTCTCGCTGCCGAGCGCCGCCCCGTTCATCGCGACCGGCGTGCGGCTCGCCGCGGCGATCGCGCTGATCCTCGCCGTCAGCACCGAGATCCTCTCCGGTTTCGGCGACGGCCTCGGCATGTTCATCGCGCAGGCCGGCACCGTGCCGGACGGAAACACCGACGTGCTCGCCGGCACCATCTGGGCCGGCTCCATCGGACTGATCATCAATATGGTGCTGGTGCAGGCCGAGAACCGCGCGTTCCGGTGGCACAAGGCGCAGAGGAGTGGTGCATCGTGACGGCGGCCGCCCTCACCGTGCGGGCCGCGCGCCCGCGCGGCGTCGCGGGCCGGCTGGTCCGCGGCCTGCTGCACCGCGCGCTCCCGCTGGTGGTCCTGATCGCCGGCTGGGAGGCCGCGACCCGGATCGCCGAGAGCGCGTTCTTCCCGCCCCCGTCCGACATCGTCGGCCGGATGCGGGAGATGTGGTTCTCCGGCCCGGCCGCGCACCTGTACTTCGGCGGGGACGCCGGCGGGTCCATCGCGCCGAGCCTGACCCGGATGGCCGTCGCGCTGCTGCTGTCGGTGGTGGCCGGCGTCGTGCTCGGCATCGCCATCGGCCGGTCCGAGCGCGTGCTCGCCTACCTCGACCCGATCCTGCAGTTCGCGCGCGCGATCCCGCCGCCGACGGTGGTGCCGGTCTTCATCGTGCTGTTCGACCTCGGCACGCAGATGCAGATCGCCTCGATCGTCTTCGGCGCGGTCTGGCCCGTCCTGCTCAACACCGTGGACGGGGTCCGCAGCGTGGACCAGACGCAGTCGGCCACGGCCGAGGTGTTCCGGCTGTCGGCCGTGCAGCGGATCCGGTTCCTCATCATCCCGGCGGCGCTGCCGAAGATCTTCGCGGGGCTGCGGCTGGCGCTGTCGCTCGGCCTCATCCTGATGGTCTTCTCCGAGCTGCTGCCGGGCACCTCCGACGGGCTCGGCTTCGAGCTGACGAACGCCCAGAGCCAGTCCGACCTCCCGACCATCTGGTCGGTGATCGTGCTGCTCGGCATCCTCGGCTACCTGTTCAACACCATCCTGCTCGCGGTGGAGCGGCGGACGCTCCGCTGGCACCGCGGGGCGCGAAAGGCAGATGAATGACGACGGAACTCACGGTCCGGGACGCGGTGTTCGACTACTGCCGGCGGGTCGGGATGACGACCGTCTTCGGCAATCCCGGCTCCACCGAGCTGCGGATGCTCCGCGACTTCCCCGCGGACTTCGAGTACGTGCTCGGGCTGCAGGAGATCGTGGCGGTGGGCGCGGCCGCGGGCCACGCCATCGGCACCGGCAACGCCGCCCTGGTCAACCTGCACTCCGCCGGCGGGGTGGGCAACGCGCTCGGCGCGGTCTTCACCGCCCACCGCGACCGGGTGCCGCTGGTCATCATCGCCGGGCAGCAGACCCGCGCGATGCTGCCGACCCGGCCGTTCCTCGGCGCCGACGAGCCGGAGCAGTTCCCCCGCCCGTACGTGAAGTGGAGCCGGCAGCCCGCCCGCGCCGAGGACGTGCCGGCCGCGCTCGCCGAGGCGTACCGGACGGCGATGACGCCGCCGCGCGGCCCGGTCTTCCTGTCGGTGCCCGAGGACGACTGGGACCGGCCCGCCGAGCCCGTCCCGCACCGCGAGATCCGCGGCGCCTTCGCCGCCGACCCGGCGGCGCTGGCCGAGACGGCCGACGCGCTGAACGGCGCCGAGCGGCCCGTCATCGTCGTCGGCTCGGGCGTCGAGGACGAGGACGCGCTCCCGCTCGTGGTCGACCTCGCCGAGCGCGTCGGCGCGCCGGTGTGGATCAGCCCGCTGTCGGGCCGGTCCGGTTTCCCCGAGGACCACGCGCTGTTCCAGGGCTTCCTGCCGCCCGTCCGCGACCAGCTCGCCCGGCGCCTGGAGGGGCACGACGTCGTGCTCGTGCTCGGCGCGCCGGTGTTCAACTACCACGTGCACAGCGAGGGGCCCTTCCTGCCCGAGGGGACGCGGCTGTTCCACTTCGACTGCGACCCCGACCAGCTGGCGTGGGCCCCGGTCGGCGTCGGCGTCCTCACCACCGTGCGGGCCGGGATCACCGGGCTGCTCGAACGCGTCGACAAGGCCGACCGGCCCGCGCCGGAGCCGCGGCCGCGGCTGGCGAAGCCGCCGGTCCGCGACCCGCTGGACGCGTCGCTGGTCATCGAGACGCTGCGGGAGCGGATGCCCGAGGACGCCGTCATCGTGGAGGAGTGCCCGAGCCACCGGGACATGTTCCACGCGCGGCTCCCCGTCACGCGGCCCGGCGGGTTCTACACGATGGGCAGCGGGGCGCTCGGCTGGAGCCTGCCCATGGCGGTCGGGCGCGGCCTGGCCGGATCCGGCGAGCGGATCGTCTGCGTCCTCGGCGACGGCGCGATCATGTACTCGGTGCAGGCGCTGTGGACGGCCGCGCGGCACCGGCTGCCGATGACCGTGATCGTCCTCAACAACGGCGGCTACGGCGCGGTCCGGGCGCTCGGCCGCCGGATCGGCATCGAGGACATCGTCGGCGCCGACGTCACCGGCATCGACTTCACCGCCGTGGCCCGGGGGCACGGCTGCGCGGGCCGGGCCGTGACGAGCGCCGCGGACCTGGACGCCGCGATGGCCGAGGCGCTCGAATACGACGGTCCGTTCCTTCTCGATGTGAGTGTCATGGCAGACAATTCCGCAATGTACGGGTCTACTCCTTAGCGGACCTCCATCACCCCCGGCACATTGGAGCAACCCCCATGTCCGTACCCCACCCCCGACGCGCGGTGCTCGGCGGCGCGCTCGCCGCCGTGCTCGCCGTCGCCGCCGCGGCCTGCGGCGGCTCCGACGAGCCGAAGTCCGCCAACGGCCTGGAGCAGTCCGAGATCACCCTCGGCACCATGACCGTCGCCGACACCGCGCCGGTCCAGCTGGCCATCGACAAGGGCCTGTTCAAGGCCGAGGGCCTCACGGTCAAGACGCAGGTCATCCAGGGCGGCGCGGCGGGGATCCCGCTGCTCAAGAGCGGCCGGCTCGACTTCAGCTTCGGCAACTACGTCTCGCTGTTCACGGCCGGCACCAAGGACCCGGGCTTCAAGCCGAAGATCGTGGCGGAGGGGTTCCGGAGCGCGTCCAAGACCCACACCCTGATGGTGCGCGGCGACTCCCCGTACAAGACCATCAAGGACCTGGCGGGCAAGAAGGTCGCCGTCAACACCAAGCGGAACATCAGCACGCTGCTGATCCGGGCCGCCGGGACGCCGGCGGGCGTGCAGTTCGACGAGGACAAGCAGTTCGTCGAGGTCGCGCCGCCGGCGATGGAGCAGGCGCTGAAATCCAAGAGCGTGGACGCCGTCCAGGCGATCGAGCCGTTCGGCACCCAGATGGCGGAGTCGATGGGCGCGCGGATGGTGGCCGACCTCGCCACCGGCAAGACCGCCGACCTCCCGATCGCCGGGTACGCCGCGACGGAGAAGTTCGTCAAGGAGAACCCGAAGACGGTCGCGGCGTTCCAGCGCGCGCTCCAGAAGGCGCAGGGCATGGCCGCCGACCGCAAGGTGGTCGAGGCCGTCCTGCCGACGTACGCCAAGGGCATCAACGCGAAGGTCGCCGCGTCCATGAGCATGGGGACCTACCCGACGTCGATGGACGCCGCCGCCCTGCAGCGCGTGGCCGACCTGATGAGCGAGTTCCAGTACGTGGACAAGCCCATCGACGTCAAGTCGTTCATCGCGCAGACTCCATGAACCTCCGCCGGATCGTTCTCGGTGCCGCCGGGGCGGTCGGCGTGGCCGCCGTCATCGAGACCCTGAGCCGTACCGGTCTCGTCGACGCGACCGCGCTGCCCCCGGCGTCCACCATCCTGCGGGAGGCGGGGCGGCTGGCGGTGGACGGGGAGTTCCTGGTGGACGTCGGGGCCACGCTCCGGGCGTGGTTCGGCGGGCTCGCGCTGGCGGTGCTCGTGGCGGTGCCGCTGGGCGTGCTGCTCGGCTCGGTGCCGCTGCTCGGCACCGCGGCCCGGGCCCTGGTCGAGCTGATGCGGCCGATCCCGTCGGTCGCGCTGATCCCGCTCGCCATCATCCTGTTCGCGGATCCCACCCGGATGAAGATGTCGCTGATCTTCTACGCGTGCCTGTGGCCGATCCTCATCAACACGCTGTACGCGCTCCGCGACGTCGACCCGCTGGCCAAGGACAGCCTGCGCGCCTTCGGGTTCGGGACGCCGGCCGTGCTGTGGCGGGTGTCGCTGCCGAGCGCGGCGCCGTTCATCGCCACCGGCGTGCGGATCGCCGCGTCCGTCGCCCTCATCGTCGTGATCAGCACCGAGCTGTTCGCCGGCGGGGTCGACGGGGTGGGGATCTACCTGAGCGAGACCCAGTCCGGCGGGGGCCGCACCGACCTGCTGCTGGCCGGGGCGTGCTGGGCGGGCGTCCTCGGCCTGCTCGCCAACACGGGTCTGCTCGGCCTGCAGCGCGTCGCGTTCCGCTGGCACTCCGCCCGCGCGGAGGCCGCCGTATGAGCGCCGCGGGCACCGGGGCGCCGGCGGCCGGCACCGCGCGGCGGCCGGGCGCCGGGGCGGCGCGGGCGGCGCGCGGGTTCGCCGAGCGCGTCTGGCTCGTCGCCGTCGCCGCCGTGCTGTGGGAGGTCGTGACGCGGGCGGTGGAGGAGACCTACTTCCCGCCGCCCACGACGATCGCCGAGGCGCTGCGCGAGCTGTGGTTCGGCGGCCCCGCGTCGCACCTGTTCCTCACCGACAAGGCGCTGGACGACTTCGCCACGAGCCTCACCCACCTGTTCATCGGGTGGGCCGCCGCGGGCGCCGCCGGCGTCGCGATCGGCGCGGCGATCGGGCGCTCGGCGGTCCTCAACGACCTGCTGAACCCGGTGCTGGAGTTCCTGCGGGCGGTGCCGCCGCCGACGCTGGTGCCGTTCTTCATCATGGTGTTCCAGCTCGGCGCGACCATGCAGGTCGTCACGATCGCGTTCGGCGTGGTGTGGCCGGTGCTGCTCAACACCGCCGAGGGCGTCCGCACCGTGGAGCCGCTGCAGCTGGACACGGCCCGCGTGTTCGGCGTCGGGCCCGGCCGCCGGCTGCTGGCGATCGTCCTGCCGGCGGCGGCGCCCAAGATCTTCGCGGGGCTGCGGGTGGCGCTGTCGTTCGCGCTGATCCTGATGGTCCTGTCCGAGCTGTTCGGCAGCACCGCGGGCATCGGCTCCGAGCTCATCGGCGCCCAGCGGTCCTTCGAACTGCCGCGGATGTGGGCGGCGATCGTGATGCTCGGCATCCTCGGCCTCCTCTTCAACGCCCTCTTCATGCTGCTGGAACGGCGCCTGCTGGCCTGGCACACGGGTGCGCAGAGGCTCGCCGGCTGATGCCCCCGCACCGAAGAACCGCACTGGAAATAACACAGAAAAGGCCTCCGAGATGCTTCAGATAACCGGCCTCACCCACTCCTACGCCGACGGGCACCTGGCGCTCGACGGCCTCGACCTCACCGTCCCGGACGGCGAGCTGCTCAGCATCGTCGGGCCGTCCGGCTGCGGCAAGTCCACCCTGCTGCGCTGCATCGCCGGGCTGATCAGCCCGTCCGGCGGGACGCTGACGCTGGACGGCGCGCCCATCAACGGCGTGCCCGACGACCTCGCCGTGGTCTTCCAGGACTACAGCCGGTCGCTGTTCCCCTGGCTGACCGTCCGCGACAACGTGGCGCTGCCGCTGCGCCGGCGCGGGATGGCCCGCGCGGAGCGGCGCGCCGCCGCCGAGAAGGCGCTGGAGTCGGTGGGGCTGCCGGACGCGGGGCGCAAGTACCCGTGGCAGCTGTCGGGCGGCATGCAGCAGCGCGTGTCGATCGCGCGCGCCCTGGCCTACCGCCCGTCGCTGATGCTGATGGACGAGCCGTTCGGGTCCGTGGACGCCCAGACCCGGGAGGACCTGGAGGACCTCGTCCTCCAGGTGCACCGGACCGAGAAGATGACGATCCTGCTGGTCACCCACGACATCGACGAGAGCGTCTACGTCGGCGACCGCGTGGTGGTGCTGAACCGGGCCCCCGCCCGGGTGCACGCCGACCTGCGCGTCGAGCTGCCGTCGTCCCGCGACCAGATCGAGACGCGGGGGCTGCCGGACTTCGTCCGGCTCCGCGCCGAGGTGGGCCGGCTGGTCCGCGGCGGCGCCAAGGTGCCGGGGGCCGCCCCCACCACCGGGACGGCCGCGCCGCAGGGGCCGGAACCGGACGCCGACTCCGAAACGGCGGCCGGAGAGGAGATCATGACCAAGGCGGAGCCGGGCGGCAAGTCCGCGCGCTGACGGGGGAAGGGGATCGATGCGCGTACTCGTGGCAGGGGCCGGGATCGGCGGGCTCACCACCGCGCTGAGCCTGCACGAGGCGGGCATCGAGGCGCTCGTCGTCGACTCGGCGGCCCGGCTGCGGCCGCTCGGCGTCGGCATCAACCTGCTCCCGCACGCCGTCCGCGAGCTGACCGAGCTGGGGCTCGGCGGCGCGCTGGCCGAGCTCGGCGTCCCCACCGGCGAGATGGTGCACTTCGACCGGTACGGCGGCCGGATCTGGGGGGAGCCGCGCGGCCGCGCGCTCGGCTACGACTGGCCGCAGTACTCCATCCACCGCGGCGAGCTGCAGATGGCGCTGCTGGAGGCGGTGCTGGCGCGCCTCGGGAAGCGGTCCGTCCGCACCGGCACCGCGCTCGACGGCTTCGAGCAGGACGGCGCGCGGGTGCGGGCGCGGCTGGTCGACCGCGCGTCCGGCACCGCCGAGACCGTCGCGGCGGACGTGCTGGTCGGCGCGGACGGGCTGTACTCCGCGGTCCGCCGCGGGCTCTACCCGCGGGAGCCGGCGCCGCTGTGGAACGGCATCCGGATGTGGCGCGGCCTGACCGAGGGCGCGCCGTTCCTCACCGGGCGGACGCTGGCCGTGGCGGGCAGCAACACCGCCGCGAAGATCGTCGTCTACCCGATCTCGATGCGCGCCGAGCGGCGCGGGCGGGCGCTGCTGAACTGGGTCGCCGAGGTGAAGGTCGCCGGCGACGGGGCGGCCGGCGCCGCCGACTGGAACCGGGGCGGGCGGCTCGGCGACGTGCTCCCCCACTTCGCGGACTGGCGGTTCGGCTGGCTGGACGTCCCGGCGATGCTGGCCGGCGCGGCGGAGATCCTGGAGTACCCGATGGTCGACCGGGACCCGCTCGACCGGTGGACCTTCGGCCGGGTCACCCTGCTCGGCGACGCCGCGCACCCGATGTACCCGATCGGCTCCAACGGCGGGTCGCAGGCCGTCCTCGACGCCCGCGTCCTGGTGCACGAGCTGGTCCGGGCGGCCGACCCCGCCACCGGGCTGCTCGCCTACGAGAAGGAGCGCCGCGAGACGGCCAACGCGATCGTCCTGGCGTGCCGGGACATGCCGGCCGACCGCGTCCTGCACACCGTGAGCGAGCGCGCGCCGCACGGGTTCGAGCGGATCGAGGACGTCCTGTCCCCCGAGGAGCTGAGCGCGATCACCGGCGCCTACCGGCAGACGTCGTTCTCCGACGTGGAGGCGCTCAACACGCGCCCGTCGTACTCGCCGCCGGGCTGACGGCGGCCAGGCGGGCGTCCATGGCCCGCGCCGCGCGGTCGTGGTAGGCGGGCTCGTCGTACAGGAGGGCGTGGGCCGCGCCGGTGCGGCAGAGGGCGTCCAGCTCGAACGCCAGCTGCGGGACGTCGGCGGACTCCGCCAGCTCGCCGCGGTCGCGCGCTTCGGTGAGGCAGCGCTCCAGGAAGGCGTTCCAGTCGCGCTGGGAGCCCGCGATGGCGTCCCGGACGCGGCCGGGGCGGGCGTCGAACTCGGCCATCGTCGAGTGGAAGAAGCAGCCGCCGGGGAAGACGGGCTCGCGCTGGTAGCGCTGCCAGGCCTCCAGTAGCGCGCGGACGCGGGGCAGGCCCTCCGGCGCGGCCAGGGCCGGCTTGACCACGTGCTCGCGGAACAGCTTCACCGCCTTGCGGACGGTGGCGAGTTGGAGCTCCTCCTTGGAGCCGAAGTGCGTGAAGACCCCGCTCTTGCTGATCCGCAGCTCGGTCGCGAGCCGGCCGATCGACAGCCCCTCCAGGCCCTCCGCCGAGGCGATGTCGGCGGCCCGGCAGAGGATGTCGTTGCGGGTCTGCTCGCCCTTCAGCAGCCGTCCGTCCGTCGTCACCCGATAAATCTGCACGACCGTTCGTGCAAAGTCAAGGCGCTCACCCCCTTGACGGCGGGGGTCCGGAGAGAAGAGTGTACGACCGTTCGTTTATTTTTCTGGAGAGGACCTCCCCATGACCGCCGACACCACCGCGGCGCCGCCCCGCGCGGCCGGGGCGCGGCGGGACGTGCCCTGGCTGGCCGCCGGGGCGACGTTCCTGGCCATGCTGGACGCCACCGTGGCGAACCTGGCCGTCCCCGACCTGCACACCGACTTCCCGGGCAGCTCGCTGACCGGCCTCACCTGGGTGATCACCCTGTACGCCGCGCTGTTCGCGGCGCTGCTCGCCCCCGCCGGCCGGCTCGCCGACCTGGTCGGCCGGCGGTCGCTCTACCTGTGGGGCGCCGGGCTGTTCACGCTGGCCTCGCTGGCCTGTGCGCTGGCGCCGAACGTGCCCGTGCTGCTGGCGACGCGCGGCGTGCAGGGCGCCGCGGCCGCCGCGCTGATCCCCGCGTCCCTCGCCCTGCTGCTGCACGACACCCCCGCCGACCGGCGCGCGGGCGCGATCGGGCTGTGGAGCGCGGCGGGCGCGTTCGCCGCCGCGATCGGCCCCGGCCTCGGCGGCGTGCTGGTCGACCAGTTCGGCTGGCGGTCGCTGTTCGTCATCAACCTGCCGGTCGGCCTGGCGATGCTGCTCGGCGGGCTGCGGCTGCCGCGCGCCGCGCGCGGCGCCGGACGGCTCCCCGACCTCGCCGGGACGGTCCTGCTCGGCACCGGCATCGGCGGCGTCGCACTCGGCGTGACGCAGACCCAGGACTGGTCGTGGACGGACGCCCGCACGCTCGCGCTGCTGCTCGGCGGCGCGGCGCTCGTCGCCGCGGCGCTCTGGCGGTCCGCGCGGCACCCGGTGCCCGCGCTGGAGATCTCGCTGTGGCGCAACCGGCAGTTCGCCGCCGCGAACGCCGCCTCGTTCCTGTACGGAACGGCCCTGTACTCGTGGCTGCTGCTCGGCGTGCTGTACCTGACCTCCGAATGGCACTACTCGATCCTGAAGGCGGGCTTCGCCTCGACGCCCGGCGCGTTCACCGCGACCGCCGCCGCGATCACGATGGGCCGCCTGACCGGGCGCATCGGCGTCCGGCCCGCGGTGGTCGGCGGCGCGTCCATCATGGTCGCGGCGGGGATCTGGGCGGTCGCGTCGCTGCCCGCCGACCCGCACTTCCTCACGTTCTGGCTCCCCGTCGGCCTCCTGGTCGGGACCGGCATGGGGATGCTCACCACCGGCACCGCCTCGGCCGCCGCGCTGTCGGTCGGCCCGCTGCGGTTCGCCGGCGCCACCGGCCTCAACACCACGGCGCGCCAGCTCGGCGGCGCGCTCGGCATCGCCGTCCTCGCCGCGATGCTGCCCGCTCGGGCGGTGCAGGACGACTACACCGCCGTCTACCTGTTCTGCACGCTGGCCGCCGCCGGCGCGGCCGTCGCCGGCCTGCTCCTGACCCTCCGGAGCGGCGCGTCCCCGAAGGAGAACTCATGACCGAGACCGTCCTGTCGGAAGGGACCGACCCCGCCGTCCTGCCCGCCGCCGAGGCCGCCGCGATGCTGGCCGAAGCACCGTGGCGGCGGATGGTGACGATCGGGGACAGCGTCGCGGAGGGCGTCCGCGAGCCCGTGCCCGGCTACCGCGACCTGTCGTGGACGGACCGCGTCGAGGAGGCGCTGGGCGCGGTGGCACCGGGGTTCACCGCGCTCAACCTCGGCCGCCGCGACCTGGTCGCCGCCGAGGTCCGCGCCGCGCAGCTCGAACCGGCGCTGGCGTTCGGGCCCGACCTGGCGTTCGTGGTCGCCGGCGGCAACGACATGCTGCGCCCCGAGTTCGACACCGACGGGGTGCGGCGCGAGCTGGCCGCGATGATCTCCGCGTTCCGCGCCGCGGGGGCCGACGTCGTCACGATCGGGCTCCTGGACATCACCGTCGCCGGGCTCGGCCCGGCGCGCTACCGGGAGGTCATGTCGTCGCGCACCCGCCGCCTGGCCGCGCTGACCGCCGACGTCGCCGCCGAGCTGGGGGCGCGCCACGTGCACAACCCGCCGGACCACCCGGTCGCCGCCGACCCCGGCATCTACAGCTCCGACCAGCTGCACCTGAACGCGCGGGGGCACGCGTTCGCCGCGGCCAACACGGTCCGCGCGCTGGCGGCTCACTTGGCGTCGGCGTAGCGGTCGACCACGGCGGTCTCCATCGGGAACAGGACGGGGGTGTCGCCGAACAGCAGCCGGCGCGCTTCCCCCGCCGCCGCGTGCACCGCCTCGGCCACGTCCCCGGCCAGCCCGGCGGGCGTGTGCACGATGACCTCGTCGTGCTGGAAGAACACCAGCCGGGGAGGGCCCAGGGCGGTGAGGCGGCGGCGGAGGGAGCCGAGCAGGGCGAGCGCCCAGTCGGCGGCCGTGGCCTGCACGACGAAGTTGCGGGTGAACCGGCCCCGGCCGCGCAGTGCCTGCGCCGCCGCGCCCCGCCGGTCGCCGGGCTCCTCGCCGTCGCCCACCGCGGTCAGCTCCCGCCATCCGGCGGACGGCGGCGGGCAGGTGCGGCCGAGCCGGGACCGGACGAGCCGCCCCCGCTCCCCCGCCCGCGCCGCCGCCTCCACGTACTCGAACGCGTCGGGGAACCGGTGCTTGAGGACGGCCAGGAGCTGCACCGCCTCGCCCGTCCCGCCGCCGTACATGGCGGACAGCAGCGCCAGCTTGGCCTTCGCCCGGGCGCTGAGACCGCCCTCGCCGTCGTCGTGGAAGGCGTCGGACAGGGCCGCGTAGAGGTCGCCGTGCGCGGCGGCCTCGGTGAACGCGCGGTCGCCGGCGAGGGCGGCGAGCACGCGGGGTTCGAGCTGGGCGGCGTCCGCGACGACCAGCGACCAGCCGGGGTCGGCGACGACGGCCCGGCGCAGGACGCGCGGGATCTGCAGCGCCCCGCCGCCGCTCGTCGCCCAGCGCCCGGACACCACGCCGCCGACCACGTACTCGGGGCGGAACCGGCCGTCCTTCACCCAGGTGTCGAGCCAGGCCCAGCCGTGCGCGGTGTGCAGGCGCGACAGCTCCTTGTACTCCAGCAGCAGCGGGACGGCCGGGTGGTCGAGCCGCTTGAGCACGTGCGCGCGGGTGGACGCGATGGGCAGCCCCGCACCCGCGAACGCCTTGACGATCTGCGCCGGCGAGTCGGGGTTCACGTGCACCCGGGCGCCGAAGGCGGCGCTGATCTGGTCGGCGAGCTCTTGCAGCCTGCGGGGGCGCAGCCCGCCGGTGGGGCGCGGCCCGAGCAGCTCGGTGAGCAGGGCGTCGTGCTCCTTCGCTGACCAGGGCAGCCCGTCGTGCCGCAACTCGGCCGCCACCAGCGCGCCCGCCGACTCGGCCGCCGCGAGCAGCGCGAAGCCGTCCAGCCCGGCGATGGCGCGCTGCTGGGCGGCGTGGACCGCGACGACCTGCCCGATGTCGTCGGCGGGCGCGTCCCGCCCCGCGCCCCGGTCGAACAGCTCGTCGTCGAACAGCGACGCCTGCGGGGCCGGCTCGTCGGGGGGCGGGCGGTCCGGCGGGACGGGCTCGCCGCGCAGCCGCGCCCACGCGGCCGGCACCGAGCGCGGTTCCCCGTACCGCCCGGCATGGCCGAGGAGCAGGCTCTCCACCAGTTCGAGGTCGTGGCAGCGCGCCACCCGCACGCCCGCGTCGAGCAGCCGCGGGTAGAGCCGCGCGGTGGCCGGCCACACCCAGCGCGGCGCGGCGGCGCGCTCCTGCTCGGCGATGGCCGCGACCAGGTCCGGGACGTCGCGCGCGGGTGCGGCGGGCGCCCCGTCCTCACCGAGCGTCCGCAGCGTCCCCCCGCCGCCTGCCCCGGCGGCGACCGCGATCCTCACCCGCCCATTGTGCTGGCCCCCACCGACAGAACCGCGCACGCGAAGACCCCTCCGCGACGGGTGCACACGGAGGGGTCCTGTAGAGCCCGGACGATCAGGGCCGTAACCGCCCGGGTTAGAAGCTCAGCACCGCGACGACCTCAGCGCCGCGATCGCGTGCGAAGCCAGGTTTCGAGCGAAGCAAGAAACCTGATCGCGAAGCGAGCCGCAAGGCGAGCCGGAGCGATGCAGCGATCGCCGCTTGGCCCGTGGAAGGAAGGCGCGCCAGCGCCGACCGCCAAGGGCGAAGCAATCAACACAGCGATCGCCGCTTCGCCCGTGGAAGGAAGGCGCGCCAGCGCCGACCGCCGAGGGCGAAGCAATGAACTACGCGACCAGCGAGACCTGCTGGCCCGCCGGGGTGTCGCCGTAGCGGTCGACGACCTTGTTCAGCTGGATCTGGTAGTACAGCACGCCGAAGCCGATGATGCCGAGCAGGAAGCCCATGCCGCCGCTGCAGGTCGGCTGGAGGCCGGCGGCGCGCTGGGCCTCGGCGATGCGGCCGCCGAGCTTGACGTACATGATCAGTGGCCAGATGCCGAGCGTGATGGCGCCGAACAGCATGGACAGCAGCGCGTTGGTGGCGGCGTTGTCGATGCGGCGGTCGTACTGGTGCAGCTCGTTGTGGACCTTGAAGAACCAGACCAGCCCGTAGATGCCGAAGGTGATCATGGGCAGGCCGAGCCAGGCTCCGACCGGGTTGCGGCGCTTCATGTTGAGGCCCGCGCCGACGGCGGCGGGGGCGGCGCCCTGCTGCGCCGGGGCGGGCGCGTAGCCGCCCTGGTAGGCCTGCTGCTGCTGGCCCTGGCCCTGCTGGGGGTAACTCATCGAGTTCGCTCTTCCTGTGGGACGCGGTCGTTTTCCGGCCGACCGTCCGTTACCGTTCACCCGTAAGGCTGAGCCCAAGACTGTAACGGCATCGGACCACGTCGGGGGTATAAATCGCCGACTTTGGCCAGTTTGCGGGCGACTTCGCCGGGTTTTCGGGCTACCGCAGCGGGATCGTCACCTCGTCTTCGCACGGCGGGTCGGCCTCGTGGTCGCCGCAACCCGTCGCGGCGAAGCAGCGGATGCGCAACCGCGACTCCGTCACGTCCAGCCGCAGGAAGCTCTTGAAGAAGGGCGGCCTGTCCCAGTCGGCGAGCTCCGAGCGGAAGCGCTGCGGGAGCCGGTGCACCGGCAGCCGCAGGAACCCGGGGCGGCGGCGGCCGTCGCGCGGGACGCCGAGGACCGCGGCGACGAAGCGCGCGCGGCGCGGCGGCCTGGCCTCCTCCCGCGCGGCCTTATAGCCCCGTCCCGGCCTGATGCCGAGCCGGTACCGGACGGCGGCGGTGGCCTCCTCCGGGGTCAGCTCGAACAGCTTCGGCAGCCGCAGCCACCGCCCGTAGAGCTTGCTGTAGCGCGAGAGGGAGTCGCCGCGCAGCGGGTAGCAGCGGAACTCGTTCTCCTCGACCACGTGCGTGCGCGGGATCGTGTGGGTGGCGTGCATGAACGCGCCGCCGCCGCCCGAGACGATGTACTGGATCGTGCGGCCGTCGCCGGTCCGCAGCGGGTAGCGCTGGTAGTTGTGGATGTCGCCGCCGATCGCGGCCACGTAGTGGTGGGCCGGGTCCCGGACGATCTCGTCGACCGTCCCGCCGCCCTCGATCTCCCCCGGCCGGTGCTCGTCGTCCACGTACAGCGGCTTTCCGGTCACCAGCAGCTTGGGTTTGGGGCCACCGGAGACCTCGCGCAGCCAGCGGCCCTGGTCGCGGTCGAGGGCGCCGGTGATGCCGGTGTCGATGCCGATGATCCGCAGCGACGGCGTGTCGATCGCCCAGTACGGCCCCGGCTGGACGGCGTGCTGGCCGGGCGCGCCCCGGTACTCGCGGCGGGCCTCGGCGACCGCGGCGGCGTCGACCTCGCCGGGGCGCCGCCACAGCAGCCGCGGGACGAACCGGAGCGCGCCGCGCCAGGGCGGCGGCGTGCAGTCGGCGTCCAGGCCGCAGAACACGTGCAGGAAGCCGCGCAGGCCGTCGTACCAGTCGTGGTTGCCGGGGACGGCGAAGATCGGCGCCGGGTAGTCCCGGTAGGGGCGGAAGAACTTGTCCGGGTACTGCGCGCAGTCACCGGTCGGGTAGATCACGTCGCTGGCGACGATCATGAAGTCGGTGCCGGCGGCGGCGTGCAGCAGCGGGGGCACCACCGCGTACTGCGAGCGGTCGCCCTCCCCCGTGTCGCCGAGCAGCGCGAACGAGAACTCCGGGGCCGAGCGGTGCACGGTGAACGCGGCCGGGGTGCCGCGCTCGCGCAGCGCGGCGACGCAGCGCCGCCGGATCGCGTTGGACGGGTCGCCGAACAGCTTCGCCAGCACGTCGTTGCGGGACCGCCACAGCGCCGAGGGGCGCCGCCAGGAGAAGTCGGGGACGCGCTCGGGCAGCAGCTCGTTGAAGGTGCCGGGCCTCCCGCAGACCCACCCCGCGCCCGCCTCGGACGTACGCGAGTTGTCGGGCACGGGGGAATCCTCGGACACGAAACGCCTCCGGCAGCGGTGAGGGGATCCTCACAGCCTGTCCGGAGGCGGTCGCGGCGTCAAGCAGACGCGCGCGTGCGCGTGGTGGACGCCGGCGCCACCCCCAAGGACGCCGGCGCCACCACGTCCGGGGCGTCCGCGAACACCATGAGTCCCCCCAGAACGGCGAGCGTGCAGTCGCCTCTCATGATGCCTCCGCAGGACGGCCCCCAAGGTCCCGAAAGCGGGACGTAACTGACGCTATACGGAGAGCCGTAATGCGGGCGTAAACCGCCCCAAACAGCAGGCAAAACCTCAGGGGGCCAGCACCCGCAGCGCGCCCGGCATGATCCGGGCGGTGACCGGCAGCACCCCGGGCAGCTCGCCGTCCGCCCCGTAGGGCATCCTGCGGCCGGACTCGCCGGCCAGCTCGATCCGCACCTCCCGGCCGCGCATGACCTCCACCTCCGGGCGCCGCACGTGCGAGCCGTCCGCCAGCTCCCGCATCACCGCGAAGAACAGCGTGCGCGGCGCCTTGCGGATGAGGACGACGTCGAGCAGGCCGTCGTCGACGCGCGCGTCCGGGGCGATGTGCTTGCCGAACCCGTAGTAGCCGGAGTTCGCCGCGACGACGGTGTAGCCCTCGCGCCGGTGCTGCGCGCCGTCCACGGTGATCAGGTAGTCGGCGTGCCGCCAGGTGAGGACCGCGCGCAGCGCGCCCACGTAGTAGGCGGCCGAGCCGCGCAGCAGCCGGGTCCGGTTGGCGTTGTCGTTGGCGACCGCGTCGATGCCCGCGTAGACGCTGCCGAGGACGGGCGTCCCGTTGGCCTCGATGGCGTCCACCGCGCGCGGCTCGCCCTCCAGCAGCAGCGGGGCCAGCTCCGCCGCGTCCGACGGGACGCCGAGCTGCCGCGCGAAGTCGTTGCCGCGCCCGGCCGGGACGATGCCGAAGAGGGCGTCCGTGCCGGTGACGGCGCCGCCGACGCAGCCGACCATGCCGTCGCCGCCGACGCCGAGGACGACGCGCCCGGCCTCCGCCGCGGCGCGGGCGACGTCGGCGGCGTGCTCCATGCCGCGGCTGTACTCGACGTCGAGTTCGGCGCCCGCCTCGCGCAGCAGCCGGCCGAGCGGGATCAGGCAGGAGGCGGACGCGGACCCGCCCGCCGCCGGGTTGACGATCGCGGTGAAGGCGCGCATGGCGGTCACGCCTCCGGCGCCGGCGGGACGAGGACGCCCGGATTGAGGACGCCCGCCGGATCGACCCGTTCCTTGACCGCCCGCAGCACGGCCGCGCCGAGGGGCCCGATCTCCCTGGCGTACCAGTCGCGGTGGTCGGTGCCGACGCCGTGGTGGTGGCTGATGGTGCCGCCCGCGTCCACGATCGCGTCACTGGCCGCGTGCTTCGCGCGCGCCCAGTGCTCGACCGGGTCCTCCCCCTGCGCGGAGACGACGGTGAAGTAGAGGGAGGCCCCGGACGGGTAGACGTGCGAGATGTGGCACATGACGAGCGGCGGCGTCCCCGCCTCCGACAGCGTCCCGGTGAGGGCGGTCCGCACGGCCTCGTAGAGCTTCGGGACGTCCGACCAGAACGCGGCGGTCTCCAGCGTCTCGGCGAAGGCGCCCGCGTCCAGCAGGGAGTCGCGCAGGTAGGGGGCGTTGAACCGGCCGTGCTCCCACTTCTCGCCCGGCCCGGCGCCGAGCGGCTCGCCGCCCGCGTCGCGGAGCACCTCCGCCGCCCCGGCCCGCCGGGCGGCCACGTCCGCCGGGGTGCCCTCGAAGCCGAGCACGGCGAGGCAGCCGGCCGACGACGCGCCCTCCCCGATCGCCGCGGGGTCGGCGAGACCGACCATGGTCTCCGCCTCGTCCGAGAGGCGCAGGACGGTGGGCAGCGGCCCGTCCTGGGCGAGCCCGCGGAGCGCGGCGGCGCCCGCGTCGAAGGACGCGAACCGCCAGCCCTCGTACTCCCGGGCCTGCGGGACGGGGCGGATCCGCACCGTCACCGACGTGATCACGCCGAGCGCGCCCTCCGAGCCGAGGACGAACTGCCGCAGGTCGGGTCCGGCGGCCGACTTCGGCGCGCGGCCGAGGTCGAGCGCGCCCTCGGGGGTCGCGACGGTCAGCCCGACCACCATGTCGTCGAAGCGCCCGTACCCGGCGGACGCCTGCCCGCTCGACCGGGCCGCCGCGAAGCCGCCGATCGTCGCCCACTCGAACGACTGCGGGAAGTGGCCGAGGGTGTAGCCGCGCTCGGCGAGCAGCGCCTCGGCTGCCGGGGCGCGCAGGCCGGGCTGGAGGACGGCGGTGCGCGACACCTCGTCGATCTCCACGAGGCGGTCCATCCGCCGCAGGTCGAGGGCGATGAACGCGTCCACCCCCTCGGGCTCCAGACCGCCGACCACGGAGGTGCCCCCGCCGAACGGGACCACCGCGATCCGCCGCGCGGCGCACTCCCCGAGCACCGCGAGGACCTCCTCGTGCGAGCCGGGCAGGACGACCGCGTCCGGGGCGTCCGAGGTCTCCCCGGCGCGGATGCGCAGCAGGTCGGGGGTCGACTTGCCGCGCGTGTGCCGGACCCGCGACTCGGCGTCGGCGCGGACGTTGCCGTCCCCGACGACCGCGGCGAGCGCGGTCAGGTCCGCGCCCGAGAGCCGGGGGTCGGCGACCTTCAGCGCCCGCAGCGCGGGCGGCGCCGCGGCGGCGGGCCGCACGCCGAGCAGGTCGCGCAGCAGCCCGGCCGTCCCCTCGGGCAGCGGCGCGGCCTTGGCCGGATCCCCCCAGCCGCTCCACAGCATGTCCCGCGTCTCCACGCCGCCTCCTCGTCGTCCGCCCGTCCCCTGTGTGCTTACACTGTGACACATGACGTCGAATCGTCACAACAGGCCGGCGGCGCGGACCGCCGACGACACCGTGCTGGACGCGGCGCGCGACTGCGTGCTCGCGGTCGGCGTGCGCCGCACGACGCTGACCGACATCGCCCGCCGCGCGGGCGTGTCCCGGATGACGCTGTACCGCCGCTGGCCGGACGTCCGCACGATCGTCGCCGACCTGATGACCCGCGAGTGGACCGCGCTCGGCGGCGCGCTGCAGCCGCCCGACGACGGCCGGCCCGTCCGGTCCCGGATGGTGGACGGCCTGGTCACCGGCGTCCGGACGTTCCGCGAGCACCCGCTGCTGCGCAAGATCATCGAGGTCGACCCGGAGCTGCTGCTGCCCTACCTGCTGGACCGCTGCGGCGCCAGCCAGCGGGCGTTCCTGGACTGGTTCGAGGAGGCGATCACCGCCGGCCAGCGGGACGGCACGGTCCGCGCCGGCCATCCCGGCCGGCAGGCGCGCGCGCTGCTGCTGATCGTCCAGTCCTTCGCGCTGTCCGCACCGATCATGATCGACGCGGCCGAGCCCGGCTTCGACGCCGACGCGTTCGACGCCGAGCTCCGCCACGTCCTGGAGAGGATGCTCGCCCCATGAACACCTCCGCACCGGACCCGCGCACGTCGCTGACCGCGGCGCGCCGGGAACGCGAGCTCGCCGCGCTCCCCGACGAGGTGGTGGACGTGCTGGTCGTCGGCCTCGGCGCGACCGGCGCGGGCGCCGCACTGGAGGCCGCGTCGCGGGGGCTGTCGGTCGCCGCGGTCGACGCGCACGACCTGGCGTTCGGCACCTCCCGGTGGAGCTCGAAGCTGATCCACGGCGGGCTGCGCTACCTGGCGTCCGGGCAGCTGGACGTGGCGCACGAGAGCGCGGTCGAGCGCGGGACGCTGATGCGCCGCACCGCCCCGCACCTGGTGCGCGCGCTGCCGTTCGTGCTGCCGCTGACACCGCTGGTGTCGCGCGGGCAGGCGGTGGTCGCGGGCGGCGGGATGCGGGCCGGCGACCTGCTGCGGCTCGCGGCGCGCACCCCGCGCTCGGTGCTGCCCGGCCCGCGCCGGCTGTCGGCGGTCGAGACGCTGCGGCTCGCGCCCGCCCTGCGCCCGCACGGGCTGCGCGGCGGGCTGCTGTCGTGGGACGGGCAGCTGTGCGACGACGCGCGCCTGGTCACCGCGCTCGCCCGGACGGCCGCCGGGCACGGCGCCCGCGTCCTCACCCGGTGCCGCGCCGTCCAGGTGGCGGGCGACGGCGCGCTGGTGCGCGACGAGCTGACCGGGCGGGAGTTCACCGTCCGCGCGCGGGCGGTGCTGAACGCGGCCGGCGTCTGGGCGGGCGGCCTCGTGGACGGGGTGCGGCTGCGCCCGTCGCGGGGCACCCACCTGGTGCTGCGGGCCGCGGCGCTGCGCGGCCTGTCCGCCGGGATGCACGTGCCGATCCCGGGCGGGAGCTCCCGCTTCCTGCTGGTGCTGCCGCAGGGCGACGGGCGCGTCTACGTGGGGCTCACCGACGAGCCGGCGGACGGGCCGATCCCGGACGTGCCGGAGCCCACCGAAGGCGAGATCGGGTTCCTGCTCGACGTGCTGGCCTCCGCGCTGGACGTCCCCGTCCGGCGCACGGACGTCCTCGGCGCCTTCGCCGGGCTGCGCCCCCTGCTCGACCTCGGGCACGGCCGCGACACGGCCGACATCTCCCGCCGCCACGCGGTGCTGACCTCGCGGGACGGCGTCGTCACGGTCGTCGGCGGCAAGCTCACCACCTACCGGCGGATGGCGCAGGACGCCGTCGACGCGGCGGTGCGCGCCCGCGGCCTCACCGCGGCGCCGAGCCGCACGTCCGGGCTCCCGCTGGTCGGCGCCGCCCCGCGCGCCCGGCTGGACGCGCTGGACGCGCCGTCCCGCCTCGTCCAGCGCTACGGGACGGAGGCGCCGATGCTGGCCGCGCTCGGCCGGGACGACCCCGCGCTGCTGGAGCCGGTCGTGCCGGGCCTGCCGGTGACGGGGGCGGAGCTGGCCTGGGCCGTGCGGCACGAGGGCGCGCTGGACGCCGGCGACCTGCTGGACCGCCGCACGCGGATCGGGCTCGTCGCCGCCGACCGGGAGGCCGCGCTGCCGGCCGCCGAAGCGCTGCTCCCCCGGGCCGCCCTGCGCTGAGGAAAGGCCGACGGAGGGCCGGGGGAAGGAAGGACTGAGACCTCCGTCACCCCTTCCGTCACACCCCTCCAGGTTTGGGCAGGAGCCGTTAGGTTACCCTTACCTAATCCACTGGAGATCGGCCGGGGGGACGAGTGACGCGGGGGAACGGCTGCGGGCATTGCCCGGGAAGCCACACGGGCGAGCGCCCGTGCCTGGCGAGCGCGACCGTGAAGGCGCGCGCCTGGCTGCTCGTCGAGCACCCCGGTCCGTGGCCCGAGAACGTCACCGACCTGCCCGGGACGGACCCGGTGGGCCAGGCCGTGCGCGCCGCGAAGAATGCGGGCGTCCGGCCGCAGCTGATCCGGCGGCCGGGCCGCCGCCGCGCCACCCCGCCGCTCCAGGTCTACGCCGCGTTCTCGCGCGGCGGCGAGGTCTGGATGGAGGGCCGCGAGCTGGCCGATCCGGCGGAGCTGGCGGCGCTCGACCTGGCCGCGCTCGCCGCCGGCCGGTCACCGGGGCTCGGCCCCCGGACCGCGGAGCCGGTGCTGCTGGCCTGCACGCACGGGCGGCACAACGCCTGCTGCGCGCGCACCGGGGCGCCGCTGGCCCGCGCCCTCGCCGGGCGTTTCGACCGCCGCGTATGGGAAACCACCCATGTCGGCGGCGACCGATTTGCGGCGAATTTGGTGTGTCTTCCCCACGGGCTCTACTACGGCGACCTCGGCGAGACCGAGGCCGTGACGGCCGTGGACGCCTACCTGCGCGGCGAGGTCGTCCTCGACCGGCTGCGCGGCCGGGCCGGGACGCCCGAGCCGGCGCAGGCGGCGGAGCACTTCGTCCGCGCCCGGACCGGCGTCCTCGGGGTGGACGAGGTGACCGTGGAGTCGCTGACCGGAACAACCCGGTACGAAGCCGTCGTTACCGCTCGGGAGAGCCGTTACCGGGTGGCCCTGGAGGCCGTCCAGCAGTCCGACCCCTGCGGCCCGGACTGCGGCGAGAACTTGCGAACCTATGTTGTTAGGGAACTCACCCTTCTCAACGAGGCGGCCCTCGTGTAATCTCCTTGAGGCCCCATTCGAGGGCCTCCGTGTCGCACGTCCCCAGGATTCCGGAGCAACCGGACGGGGAACAGAGCGGCAACTCCAGACGTTGGAACATTCGGCGCTTCTGACTCATGTCACCTGAAGCACGTCGAGCGTCCATGTCGTTTTTTGTTCGAAACCAATCAAGGTGGGTGTTCCATGGCTCAGGTACGTCGGCAGGCAAACCTCCCTCGTCCCAGCTGGGGCTGGCAGGACGCCGCGGCGTGCCGGGGGGAAGACCTCGTCCTCTTCTTCGGTCCCGACGGCGAGCGCCAGCCCGAGCGCGAGATTCGCGAGCGCAAGGCCAAGCAGATCTGCATGGGCTGCCCGGTCCGCACGGAGTGCCTGGACTACGCGGTGTCCCGGCCCGAGAAGTACGGCACGTGGGGCGGTCTCAACGAGGACGAGCGCGCGTCCGAGCGCCGTCGCCGGATGCGCCGCGCCAACGCCGCCTGACCGAGCGAGCGGGCAGGCCCAGAACGCTCCCGACGCGATCCCCGGCATGCCACCTGAAAACGTACGGCCCCGCCCCGCGGGGCCGTTTGCGTTGCCGGGGCGGGTTCCCCTCCGACCGGGTCGGGCCCGGTCGTCACATCTGCATCACAGGTGGGTTACATCGTCCCACGACATTCCATCGGGGATGCTTTTACCGCAAACGACTCCGCGATGTGACCCATTCACCGAAATTCGACGGCCGCCATTCCGGGGGCCGGGCGGACCGGCTCACGCCGGCCCGCCGCCTCCGTCTCCACCGCCGCCCGGCAAGCCCGTGCCGCCCGCGCCGGACGCGGCCCGCTCCAGCCAGGCCGTCACGTCGGCGTCCGTCAGCTGCTCGAAGTCGCGGTACCACTGGCCCACGGCGCGGAACTCCCACGGCGCCGCCGGGACGACGATGTCGTCCACCTCGGCCTCCAGCGCGTGGACGGTCTCCGCGGCGCCCACCGGCACCGCGAGCACCAGCCGGGACGGCCCGCGCCCGCGCATGGCCCGCACCGCGGCGCGGGCGGTGCCGCCGGTCGCCAGCCCGTCGTCCACCACGATCACCGGGCGCCCGGCGGCCGCCGGCAGCGGGCGGCCGCGCCGGTAGGCCGCGACGCGGCGGTCCAGCTCGGCGCGCTCGGCCGCCACCGTGTCCGCCAGGTCGTCCTCGCGCAGGCCGAGCCGGGCCAGCAGCTCGCCGTCGAACACCGGCGCGCCGCCCTCGGCGATCGCGCCGACGCCGAGCTCCGGCTGCGGCGGATAGCCGATCTTGCGGGTCACCAGGACGTCGAGCGGGGACCCGAGCCGCCGCGCGACCTCGTACCCGACGGGGACGCCGCCGCGCGGCAGCGCGAGGACGGCCGCCCCCTCAAGGCCCAGGGGGACGAGGCGCTCGGCGAGCACGCGGCCCGCCTCGGCGCGGTCGGTGTAGGGGAGCCGGACGGTCTCCGCCCGCTGGAAGTCCCCTCGTGCGGATCTGTTCCAGGACATGTTCCAGGACATGGGGACCACCCCCTTCCGGGGTGTCCCCTACCCACTCGCGCGGCCGTGAGGCGCCCGCTCAGGAACCGGCGAGCCACCGCAGCGGGTTGTCGCGCAGGATGGTGCCGAGCGTCGCCTCGTCGGCCCCCGCGGCGCGCAGCGCGGGCAGGAAGGTCTCGAACAGGTAGCCGAAGCCGGCGCCGCCGTAGCGGCCGATCTGCGCCATCCGGGAGACGCCGGTGCTCAGCAGCACCCGGTCGGCGTGCCCGGCCTCCAGCAGGTCCAGCACGAGCCGGACGCGGCCGCCGACGGCGTCCGGGTCGCCGCCCGCGAGGCCGAGCGTGCCGAACGAGACGTAGCCGCCCATCTCGGCGATCTTGCGGTGCTGGCCGGGGTCGTCCACCCGGTCC
This sequence comes from Actinomadura sp. NAK00032, assembly GCF_013364275.1. Taxonomy (NCBI): domain Bacteria; kingdom Bacillati; phylum Actinomycetota; class Actinomycetes; order Streptosporangiales; family Thermomonosporaceae; genus Actinomadura; species Actinomadura sp. NAK00032. The sequence goes on from NZ_CP054932.1 coordinate 6,219,631, forward strand.
TGCTGGCCGACGGCGACGCGGTCCGGGGACAGCCCGGCGGAGGTGAGGATCTCCATCTGGGCGAGCCCGGACCGGCCGTAGGTCGCCACGGACAGGCCGGAGTAGCGGGCCGCCCGCGCGGCGGCGCGCAGGCACAGCTCCTCGGCGTCGGTCGGCGACTCGCCCCAGGTGCCGATCTCGCCGATGACACCGGGCAGGCAGTTGGTGCCGTCCATGCCGAAGCCGACCTCGGCGAGCAGCCGCTCCGCGAGCCGCTCCACGCCGGTCGGGCCGTCCGGGCCGGTCTCGGCGGCCAGCGTCTCCCGGACGAACGCCGGGTGGAACGGCTCGGTGAACACGCCCGTCCCGGCGACCACGGCGACCCGGGCGCCGGCGCTGATCCGGGCGAGCGCGGCGGCGTTGCGGCCCATGCCCGAGCAGGTGAGGTCGACCACGAGGCCGAGCCCGTGCTCCTTGCGCAGCGCGGACAGCTCCCGCTGGACGGGCTTCTCCTCGTCCAGCCAGCGGCCGGGGTCGGACTCGACCAGCTGGGGGCGCGCGGGCCAGCGCAGGTCCAGTTGGAGGTGCTCGTGAGCGAGCACCGGCCCGGTGATCTCGGACGTCGCGATCGTGCCGGTCACGGTCCGCAGCCGGCGGGTCTCCTCACGAGGGGTCATGCCACGCGAGGTTACGACATGTTTAACCTATTCAGAGCCGGGTTCGGGGTTGTTTTTACCTGTGGTCCCCTGGTCCCGGGGCACCTGGTCGGCCTGCGCCTCCCGCACGGCGCGCGCCCGGGCGGTGTCGCCGCTCGGCCAGTGCCGGTCGATCTCGGCGTTCAGCGCGGCCCCGATCAGCACCGCGAGCGCCGCCACGTACAGCCACGCCAGCACCGCGATCGCGGCGGCGAGCGACCCGTACACCGACACCCCGCTCAGCGAGCCGGCCAGGTAGATCCGCAGGCCCGCGCTGCCGACGATCCAGATCAGCAGCGCCAGCACGGCGCCGGGCACCTCGCGCCACCAGGCCGTCCGCACCGGGACGCTCATGTGGTAGAGCAGCGCGAGGAAGAGGATCGACAGGATCACCACGACCGGCCAGTACAGGATCTGCACCGCCGGCGCGCTCTCCGGCAGCGCCTGCCGCACCAGCGCCGGACCGGCCACCAGCATCGGGATGACGATCAGCATGACCAGCAGCCCGATGAGGTAGAGCACGAACGCGCGCGTCCGGGTGCGGATCACCCCGCGGACGCCGGACAGCCCGTAGGAGATGGTGATCGTGTCGACGTAGACGTTCGTCGCCCGCGAGCCCGCCCACAGCGAGATCAGGTAGCTGACGGACACGATGTCGGGGCTGCCGCCACGGATCACGTCGTCGATCAGCGGGATGACGACCGAGTCGACCGCCGGGCCCGTCAGCGTCGTCTGGGCCTGCTGGATCACCCAGGAGCGGATCTCGGTCACGGTGTCGGCGCCGAACAGGCCGCGCAGGTGGCCCATCGTGCCGATCAGCCCGATCACGAGCGGCGGCAGCGACAGCAGCGCGAAGAAGGCGGCCTCGGCCGCGAGGCCGGTCACCCGGTACCGGAACGCGCCGACCGCGGTGCCCTTGACGAGGAGCCAGCAGACGCGGGCGGCGGTGCGCAGGGCCGCGCGGGCGGTCGCGAGCGGCCGCGAGCGCGCCCGCGGCCCGGGGCCGCGCGGGTCCCGCTCGGAGTCGGAGTCCCCGGCCGAGGGGACGCCCTCGGCGTCGGAGACGGTCGTCACACCGCCCCACCGTAGAGCGTCGCGCGCCCGGAACATGCCGCCTCGCCCATTTCCGTGGTCCGCCGCGTGCGTCGCCGGCCCGTGCGTCGCGTGGCGCTCGCCTCCCCCGTCCGATCGTCTCCCCACCGGCCCGCCGCCCCGTACATGTCCTTGGCCATACCCGGTTGGACGGAGCGGAACGTCGTCCGGACCATGATCGTCCCGGTCCGGCCACGGGCGGGCGCATCCGCCCGTACCCGGGCGTGTCAGGCCGCCCGGAACGGCGCACCGGAACCGCGCACCGGGAGGGGCGCACCGGAGCCGGGCGCCGGGCACCGGGATCCATCGGTGACAATGGAGGTGTGATCTGCCAGTCCTGCCGCGAGCGCCGCCACGAGGAATGCCGTGGCGGCTCCTGGTGCGACTGCCAGCACCGGCCCCCGCCCGCGGCGCCGGAGCGCGGCGGCGCGCCCGGCACCCGCCCGGCCGGCGACGACGCCGAGCCCCGGGTGAACTGGCGGAGGCAGGGATGACCGGCCCCATGACACATCTCACGTGTCCGTATACCGGACGAGGCTGGACAGGCCGCGAGACGTCATGTCAGAGTCTGAGTATGACTGCTGCGGACCCCCTGCTGGCGAAGCGCCGGCACGTGGACTTCCTGCGCGTCCGCAGCGCGATCTGTCGGTGACGCCCCGACCACGCCCCCTGCTCAGCGGGCGCGTGGTGCATCGGCGTCACCTTTGACCTGATCCTGCTCAGCGTTGAGCCGGCCGTCTGATGCTGCCGGTGCGCTACGCGTCCCTCACGACCACAGATGAGGACGCGCGCCGTGCCACCCGCGATCAAGCGCAAGAAGGGCGAGGGCCAGTGGGCCCTCGGCTACCGCGAACCGCTCAACTCCACCGAGGAGAACAAGAAGAACGACGACGGGCTGAACGTCCGCCGCCGCATCATCGACGTCTACTCCAAGAACGGCTTCGACTCGATCGACCCGTCCGACCTGCGCGGCCGGTTCCGCTGGATGGGCCTCTACACGCAGCGCAGGCCCGGCATCGACGGCGGCCGCACCGGCGCGCTGGAGGACGAGGAGCTCGAGGACCGCTACTTCATGATGCGGATCCGCATCGACGGCGGTCAGCTGAGCGGCCCGCAACTGCGCACCATCGCCGACATCTCGCGCAACTACGCGCGCGGCACCGCCGACATCACGAACCGGCACAACATCCAGCTGCACTGGGTCGGCATCGAGGACGTCCCCGCCATCTGGGACGCGCTCGAAGCCGTCGGGCTGCACACCACCGAGGCGTGCGGCGACGTGCCGCGCACGATCATCGGGTGCCCGCTGGCCGGGATCGCCGCCGACGAGGTGATCGACGCGACGCCGCAGCTGCGCGAGATCCACGACCGCTACATCGGCTCGCCCGAGTTCTCCAACCTGCCGCGCAAGTACAAGACGGCGCTGTCGGGCTGCACCTCGCACTGCACCGTCCACGAGATCAACGACATCGCCTTCGTCGGCGTGGTGAACGACGCCGGGGAGACCGGCTACGCGCTGTACGTCGGCGGCGGGCTGTCCACCAACCCGATGTTCTCCCAGAGCCTCGGCGTGTTCGTGAAGCCCGAGCAGGCCCACGAGGTGTGGCACGGCGTTACCTCGATCTTCCGCGACTACGGCTACCGGCGGCTGCGCAGCCGCGCCCGGCTGAAGTTCCTGATGAAGGACTGGGGCGCGGCGAAGTTCCGCGAGGTGCTGGAGAAGGAGTACCTCGGGTACGCGCTGCCGGACGGCCCCGAGCCCGCCGCGCCGGACGTCCACCGCGACCACCTGGGCGTCCACCCGCAGCAGGGCGGCGGCTTCTACGTCGGGTTCGCGCCCCGCGTCGGCCGGCTGAACGGGGAGCTGCTCGGCACCATCGGCGAGCTGGCCGACCGCTACGGCTCGGGCCGGGTCCGCACGACGCTCGAGCAGAAGATGATCATCCTGGACGTGCCGGCGGAGAACACCGAGGCGCTCGTCGAGGCGCTCGCCGAGCACGACCTGCACGCGCGGCCGTCCACGTTCCGGCGGCACATGATGGCGTGCACCGGCATCGAGTACTGCAAGCTCGCGATCGTCGACACCAAGCAGCGCGCCATGGACCTGATGGACGAGTTGGAGAAGCGGCTCCCCGACTTCGAGCAGCCGCTGACCATCAACATCAACGGCTGCCCGAACTCCTGCGCCCGCGTCCAGGTCGCCGACATCGGCCTCAAGGGCCAGCTGGTGGTGGACGAGAACGGCGACCAGGTCGAGGGCTTCCAGGTCCATCTGGGCGGCCGGCTCGGCGCCTCGTTCGGCAAGAAGGTCCGCGGGCTGAAGACCACGTCGGCCGGGCTGACCGACTACCTCGAGCGGGTCGTCCGCAAGTTCGACGCGCAGCGCACCGAGGGCGAGACGTTCGCCGACTGGGTGCACCGCGCCGACGACGCCGACCTGAAGTAGCGGAGCGGATTCCCGATGAGCGAGCGCATGGCGCCGTTCTACTGCCCGTACTGCGGTGAGGAGAACCTGGAACCGCGTGCCCCCGAGGACTTTCCCGGGGGGCGTGGGGGGTCGTCCCCCCACAATGACGCGCCCGGTTCCTGGTTCTGCCCCGACTGCGTCCGATCCTTCACGTTGAAGTTCCTCGGTGTCGGAGTCCCCGGCACCGCGAGCAAGGAGATCCCTCGGTGACCCTCCTGGAGACCGACAGACCTGCCCTTGACCTCGAGGACATCGTCGAGTCCGCCGCCGCGGCCCTGGAGGGCGCGCCCACGCTGGAGGTCATCCGGTGGGCCGCCGCCACGTTCGGCGACCGCATCTGCCTCACCTCGTCCATGTCGGACGCGGCGCTGATCCACCTGGTGTCGAAGGTGAAGCCCGGCATCGACGTGCTGTTCGTCGACACCGGCTACCACTTCGCCGAGACGATCGGCACCCGGGACGCGGTCGAGGCCGTCTACCCGGTGAACATCATCAACGTCACCCCGTCCCGCACGGTCGAGGAGCAGGAGGCCGCGCTCGGCCCCCGGCTGTTCGGCCGCAACCCCGACCTGTGCTGCCACCTGCGCAAGGTGGAGCCGCTCGGCCGCGCGCTGGAGGGCTACATGGCCTGGTTCAGCGGCATCCGGCGGGACGAGACCGCGAGCCGCCGCGACCGCAGGGTCGTCGAGTGGGACCGCAAGCGCGGCATGGTCAAGGTCAACCCGATCCTGGACTGGTCCCAGGAGGAGATGGACAACTACATCGAGGACAACGGGGTGCTGGTGAACCCGCTGCACTACGACGGCTACCCCTCGATCGGCTGCGCGCCGTGCACCCGCCCGGTCGCGCCCGGCGAGGACCCGCGCAGCGGCCGGTGGGCCGGGATGGGCAAGACCGAGTGCGGCATCCACCTGTGAGCGCTCCCCCGATGGTCGCGGTCGCGCACGGGAGCAGGGACCCCCGCGCCGCCGCGACCGTCGCCGCGCTGCTCGACGCCGTCCGGGCGCTGCGCCCGGACGTGCCCGCGCACGCCGCGTTCCTGGACCACGCACCGCCCACACCCGACCAGGTGCTGGACGGTCTGGCGGAGGACGGTGCGGGCACGACCGTCGTGCTGCCGCTGCTGCTCACCGCCGCCTACCACAGCAAGACCGACATCCCGGGCGTCCTGAACCGGGTGCGCGCCCTGCACTCCCGCCTGCGGCTGCGCACGGCGGCCACGCTGGGCCCGCACCCGCTGCTCATGGCCGCTCTGGAGCGCCGCCTGCGGGACACGGGCGTCGAACCCGGCGACCCGGACACGGCGGTCGTCCTGGTCTCGGCGGGCTCCAGTGACGCGTCCGCGAACGCCACGATCGCCCGGCTCGCCCGCGAGTGGCGGGCGCGCGGGTGGCGCGACGCCGTCCCCGCGTACGCGTCGGCGGCCGGCCCGAAGCCGGGCGAGGCCGTGGCGGCGCTGCGCGAGGCGGGCGCCCCGCGGGTGGCGGTGGCGTCCTACTTCCTGGCGCCGGGCTACTTCGCCGACAAGGTCCGCACGGAGACCCTGGCCGCCGGCGCCGACGCGGTCTCCCCGGTGCTCGGCGCGGCCCCGGAGGTCGCGGAGCTGATCGTCCACCGCTACGGCGAGGCACTGGAGAGCGCGGGCCGGGCCGCCGCCGGCTAGACGTTCGGCGGCCCGCCGAGCGGGTATGCGGGCCGCCATGGAACGCGACGACCCCGGCCACGAGCCCAGCGAGACGCACGACCGCGACTTCGCACCGGTGAACCGGCGCTCCGACGCCCGCGGCCGGACGGTGCCCGACGGGGAGGAGACCAGCGGCACGGGCACGCCCGGCGTCCGGTACGAGCATCCCGACACGCTGCCGCCGGACGAGGCGGGCGTCGAGGACGCCGAGCGGCACGACGACAGCCGCTGACGCGGGCTACCTGCGGTTCTGCCACCAGTCGGTGATGGCGCGGCGGACGGGCGCGTGGTGCTCGTCATCGACGATCTTGATGTCGCCCATCACCGCGGTGGCGGTGACGCGGACGACCGGGACGCGCGCCCCCGGGTGCGGGTCGCGGACGTTGACCTTGCGGTCGCCGAGGAAGTTGTGGCCGGCCAGCACCACACTGACGCCGTCCGGCACGATGATCTTGACGTCGCCCATCACGGCGGTCGCGGAGATCTGGACCTCGCCGGTCGGCACCTGCGCGCCGCGCAGGTCGAGTTCGACGTCGCCCATCACCGACACCGCCTCCAGCGGCCCGTCGATGCGGCCGACGATGCGCTCCTTGCAGTCCCCCATGACGGCGCTGAACCTGCGCTTGACCTGCGGCGGCGCGGGGTTGGCGCCGGGGGCGCCCATGCCGGGCAGGTCGGCGGTGATGCCTTCGAGGTCGCCGCGGCTGACCGCCGCGTAGGCGGCCTCGGTGCGCTCGGTCAGCTCCTCGAAGGTGAGCCGTCCCTCCACGGAGGCGACCCGCAGCCGCTCGACGACGGCCTCGCGCTCGGCGTCGGACGCCCGGATCGCGTCGGGCGCGCTTCTGGCGTCGAGCGGATCCGGCACGGGGTGGGCGTCCTGCCGCCGGGCCGGCGGGCGGCTGGGGCAGGGCCGCTCAGGCTGCGGACTGGACTGACTCATGATTCCGAAGGTATGCCCCCGGCGCACCACGACAATCCGCCGGGGGGACGAGATCGTCCCACCACTTCAGGAGGATGGACTCTCCGCCACCGTACAGGCACCATCTCCGGGTGGCCGAACCGGGTTCTGTATCCTGCCTGGCGTGGACACGCACGAGGTCGTCAACCAGGTGCCCCCGCTCACCGGGCACGACGTGGCCGACGAGGCCGCCCTGCTGGACGGGCTGGCGCGCGAGGGCGCCGGCTGGGCCGAGCCCGAGGTGCGCGAACTGGGCCGCCTCGCGGGCACCGAGGAGGCCCAGGAGTGGGGCCGGCTCGCGAACGAGAACCCGCCCGTCCTGCGCACCCACGACCGGTACGGGCACCGGATCGACGAGGTCGAGTTCCACCCCGCCTGGCACGAGTTGATGACCGTCGCGGTCACGCACGGCCTGCACGGCGCCGCGTGGGCCGACCCCCGCGAGGGCGCCCACGTCGCGCGGGCCGCGAAGTTCTACACCTGGCGCGTCGACGCCGGGCACGGCTGCCCGATCTCCATGACGTACGCGGCCGTCCCCGCGCTGCGCCAGTCCCCCGACCTGGCCGCGCAGTACGAACCGCTCCTCGCCAAGAACGAGTACGACTACGGCCTGCGCGCCCCCCTCACCAAGAACGCGCTGCTCGCCGGCATGTCGATGACCGAGAAGCAGGGCGGCTCGGACGTCCGCGCCAACACCACGCGGGCCGCGCCCGCCGCCGACGGCACGTACCGCCTCGTCGGCCACAAGTGGTTCACCAGCGCCCCGATGTGCGACGTGTTCCTCACCCTGGCGCAGGCGCCGGGCGGCCTGACCTGCTTCCTCGTCCCCCGCGTCCTGCCGGACGGCAGCCTCAACCCGCTGCGCCTGATGCGGCTGAAGGACAAGCTCGGCAACCGGTCCAACGCGTCCTCCGAGGTCGAGTACGCCGACGCGGTCGCCTGGCGGGTCGGCGACGAGGGCCGCGGCGTCCGCACCATCATCGAGATGGTCAACATGACCCGGCTCGACTGCGTGATCGGCGCCGCCGCCGGCATGCGGCTCGGCGTCACCACCGCCGCGCACCACGCCGCGCACCGCAAGGCGTTCGGCAGGTACCTGATCGACCAGCCGCTGATGCGCAACGTCCTCGCCGACCTGGCGATCGAGTCCGAGGCCGCCACCCTCACCATGCTCCGCCTCGCCGGCGCCACCGACCGCTCGGTCCGCGGCGACGCCGCCGAGACCGCGTTCAAACGCCTCGCGCTCGCCATCAGCAAGTACTGGATCTGCAAGCGCTGGCCCGCGCACGCCGCCGAGTCCCTGGAGTGCCTGGGCGGCAACGGCTACGTCGAAGACTCCGGCATGCCGCGCCTGTTCCGCGAGTCCCCCCTGAACTCCATCTGGGAGGGCTCCGGCAACGTCGCGGCCCTGGACGTCCTGCGGGCCATGGCGAAGGAGCCGCAGACCGTCGAGGCGTTCTTCACCGAGGTCGACCGCGCCGCCGGCGCCGACCCCCGCCTCGACGCGGCGGTGCGCGAGATCAAGGCGTCCCTCGGCGACTTCGACACCATCGAACTGCGCGCCCGCCGCATCGTCGAGCGCATGGCCCTGGCTCTGCAGGCGTCCCTCCTGGTCAGGCACGGCCACCCGGCCGTAGCCGACGCCTTCTGCACCACCCGCCTGGCCGGCGACTGGGGCACCGCCTTCGGCACCCTCCCGCCCGGCCTCGACCTCGCCCCCATCATCGACCGCACCACCCCCAAACTCGGCTGACCCCACCTCAAGCAGCGAACTCGCCGACGGCAAGCCGCCGCCTCACGCCGACCGCATGCAGCACAACCTCACACCGCCCAACACCCGATTACACTCCGTAACGCCAAAGCCGTACTGCCGAAGGCCACATTCGCTCAGATCAAGCAGCATGCCCAGACGCAGCTTCCCAGCGGCTGCCAGGCATCGCCAACGACCTATGGCGAGCCGAGTCGCCCTCACATGCCGATGAGCGGACGTCCACCCCCGCTCCACGGGTCACCCGCCGGCGCATGGCTCCCGCTCCCGCGTCGGAGGGCACGATCAACGAGTTCGTCAACGCCCGCCGTCAACGTCGAACGATTGCCCACCGAGGGTCCAGCGACCACTGGCGGTACATCACAGCCTTCCAGCGGCACCTCTTCGGCCGCGGTGCTCGATCCATTTCTGGCGTGGCCGGATGCCGTAGAGGCACCAGAATCGACGTCAGTAGCCTTTGATCCCGCGTGGCGTGGACACGATGGTTCGGGCCCGTTCGGGGGTGACCAGGTCTCGTAGCACCGGGTCGGTGAGCGGTACGACCGGCGCGATGCGGTACGGGGAGTCGGAGTGCCAGCGGGGTAGCGCGGCCGCAAGAACGCTCCAGGCATGGTCAGTGGCCCCGGTTTGGACGAGCGTCCGGGCTTGGTGCAGCGCCTCCTGGAAGTCGGGCGGTTCCGGTAGCGGTGTTGGCACGAAGATGTCGATCTGCTCGATCTCTTCCTCGGTCAGGATCGCGGCGAAGAGCTGGCGGTGCGGGGCAACCGACGATCCGGTTCGGGTCGAGCGGTACAGGAACAGCGGCACGGCTTCGGCGCGCACCTGTTCCGGACCGATCTCTCGATCACGTGAGGGTGGGCGAGGATGCCGTTGCGGATCTCGTGGTGCGCATGTGTCGGATCAAGGAAGGCGTTCAGAATGACGACGAGGTAGGCGTTGGCACCCGAGCCTTGACGGCGGCGTTCGCGAAAGCGTCCGCGGCAGCGCGGACCTCGCCCTGCAGAGCCCGTTCGCGGCCTTCGGCTACCAGCTCGTCGGCTCCGTCGGGGTGAACCGGACGGCCATCGCTCCCACTGAGGTCTTCGAAGGATGCACGTTCGGCATCCACCAGCGCGGCGAACGAGTCGTACCGGTCCCCGAGGCCAGGGGACCAGCTGGCCCAGACGTAGGCCGCCCATTCGCCGGCCGCCGAGACGTCCTCGGGGTCGAGCAACCAGTACTGGGCGTCGGCGTCACCGGAGACCAGCAGCGCACGGTCGGCAAGCGCGCTCTCCTCGGGCGTGGCGTTCTCGCGGAGGACCTCCCACAAGTCGGCATCTGCGTCACGAAGCCAGCCGACCTCACCGCTGGTACGCATCGTCCACATGAACGGGCCAAGGTTCAGCCACCTGTCAGACGCTGCGAGAAACGACCGGTAGCTCTGCGGCAGGCGAATGCCCAGACGCTGCTCGAGCGCAGCGAGCCGGCCCTCGTCGGCGCCGTCGAAGCCCAGCCAGCCGGCGGATCGTTGCAGGTCGCCGACCTCGTGCAGGTCGTCTTCGAGGGCGACCCGCAACACCTCGGCGCTGTACTCGGCGAGGTACCGGCGCCACTGGTCGACAGTGCGTGCGCCATCAATGGATGCCATGCCGTATCCGCTCCAGGTCGAAGGCCGAAAGGAGAGGTCCCTCGGTCCAAGGCCCCGCACCACAGTTCGGCATCAGTTGTATCCCCGAAACATTCGGGTGTGTCCAGAAACACTGAACAGCCCGGACGCCGCCGGCCACGTCCGCTCATGCCGCGGAGCCCGTCGGTGGTGTAGCGGGCAACGGTGAAGCGGCCACGACCCGACGGGTCGCCAATGGCTCCCCAGGAGAGACAGCCGCGCGGATCGCGCCTTCCGCTCGTTCTGCCACACAGCCGATCCTGACCCGGGCCGTAAGGAGTGTCGACGTCGGCTCGTGCTACGAACTCAGGGAGCTCGTGGACTGGTCGATCAGGCTCTGGTCCTGTTGTGGAGCTGGCTCCTTTGCGGTTCTGCCGGGTAAGTGTCATTATCGCGGCATGATCTTCTACGGAAAGGGCGTCCTGCGCCCCAGTCGGTGAACCCCGGCCAGTGGGAGCCGGGCCGTGGTCCCGTCGATGACCGGACCACCCTGCTGGCCCATGCTCTCGCTCTGAACGCACTGCACGGCCCCGGCCCCTGGCCGGACGGCGGGTTCCCACTCCCCGACGAACCGCCGGGCCGCAACGGCGAGGACGGGCCCCTCATCACGAGCGTGGTGCTCGACGGCGTCCGGACCCACCACTTCGGCACGGCCTCGAACCCGGAGGCCATCACGCAAGTGGCCGATCTCCTGGAAGCGGCCGTGTCAGCCTTCCCCGACCCCGCATCGTTGGCCCGGCTGCATGCGGTCCTCGCCCGGCAGCATGCGGTCGATCTAGCTGATGACCTGGTCAAAGAGCTTCGATCACGCAATCTGCCCCGTGAACCGCTGCATGGGGTGGCGCGGCATCTGACCGAGTACGGCCCGGCACGAAACGCCGTCAAGCTGGGCATCGTGGTGCTGGGGGAATGCGGAGACGAACGCGACCGCGAGTTGCTGCTCCTGCTCGGCGCACTCGAGGAACTCACCCTGTACGCCGTGGTGGCCCTGGTGAAAACCCAACCAGACCCGCAACACGCCGTCTATAAGCTGGCGCGGCAGGTCAAGGACTGGGGACGGATCCATGCGGTGGAGCGTCTGGAAGGCAGCAACGATCCTGAGATCAAGGCATGGCTGCTGCGTGAGGGATTCCGCAATGGCATTCTGAACGAGTACTTGGCACACATAGCCGCAACGACCGGGGAGCTCTACACCGCCCTCCTGGAACCCGAGGTGGACCAGGCCCTGCTGAAAGGCGCCGGGCACATCCTCGCCACGCTCGCCCTCATCGGCGGTCCGGCCAAGGACATGACCGACTACGACGACGCCGTGCCCGCCATGCACCGCTACGCCGAACTCGCCGCCACAGCCGAGCCGACGCTGGACATGCTGGATGATCTGCTGACCATCAACCGGTGCGCATTACAGCCTGACGCGGGCATCGACTGGCCCCGTGGCGAGCCCGAACGCTTGACACATCGCTATGAGGAACTGCTGGCCAGACCAGTCTGGCGCGAACTGGTGCTGGCGATCCTCAACAATCCGCACAACTACGGTCCGTACGGTTTCGACACCGCGCTGTCCTGTGCCGGCCGTCTCGAGATGCCGGTGGTCGCCCAAGCGCTCCGCCACCTGGAACAAGATCCGTCCAGTGCCCATGCTTGGAGCTGGGTGGTCGACCACTCCACCAGCGAGACCGTCGGCTCCGTGATCGCCCTGGCCATGCGGGTCCTCCCGCTCGATGTGCTCACCAGCGGCCCCACCGTCAGCCGCGGTCTCGGACCCGAACACACCCTCGATCGTGCGCTGGCCGCCGTCATCAACGACCTGGACGAACATCCCGGCGCCGGCGTCGAGCTGCTCCGGATCTGCCTGTCCGCTCGAACAACGCCGACACGGCGCCGTGCGCTCCAGATCTTGACGTCCTGGCCGCCGGAGCACCGCCCGAGCGGTCTTCGTGTCTGGATCAGCGCTGCCGCATCAGCTGAGCCCGACGGCAAACTTCAGGAAGAGATGCAAGCCTTCCTGACCGGCTGAACCGCCAACCGGGTGCGGCACGAACACAGGAATCTTGTGACCTGGACAGGTATTTCTGGGTTCGTGCCGCACCCATCTTCGGGGTTTTGCCGCGCAGAACCGTCCCCGAACACTCACCCCAAGATCGCCTTCAGCGCTGACGGCTGTCCATGGCTTTCCCGACCCGGTCTACCTCAGTGTCGACGGTGGCCGAAGCATGAGCTGAGGACAGCCCACGGCTGAGTGAGCAACGCCCTCTTCTGCCGCCGGCTCTCCGGCCAGCAGGTCGGCTTGCCCGCCCGCGCCGGGTGTGGGCAGGGGCCAGAAGGCTGCCGGTGTCAGCCGGTGAGGCCGGCGTCGTGGGCGAGCAGGGCGACCTGGGTGCGGTTGTTGAGATCGAGTTTGGTGAATATGCGGGAGATGTGGGCTTTCACGGTAGCCACGCTCATGCACAGCTCGCCCGCGATCTCGGCGTTGGACTTGCCCCGCCCGACGGCGATGGCGACCTCGCGTTCGCGTTCGCTGAGCTGATGCAGCGCGGTGGTGGCGTGGTGTCGCCGGGCGGCGGCGCCGGTGTCGCTGAGATGGGCGATGAGCTGCCGGGTGACGGTCGGCGACAGGATGGGTTCGCCGGCCGCGACCCGCGCGATGGCGCGCAGGATCTCGGCGGGTGGCGTGTGTTTGAGCAGGAAGCCGCTGGCCCCGGCGCGCAGGGCGCGCAGGACGTACTCGTCGGCGTCGAAGGTGGTCAGGACGATGACCTCGGGTGGGTCGGGTCGGGCGCGGAGTCGTTCGGTGGCGGCGAGGCCGTCGAGGGTGGGCATGCGGATGTCCATCAGCACCACGTCCGGGGCGTATGCGTCGACGGCGGCGGCCACTTCGCTTCCGTCGCCGGCCTCGCCCACCACGGCGATGTCCGGCGAGCCGCCGATGACCATGGTGAGGCCGGCCCGCACGAGCGGGTCGTCGTCGACGATGAGGACCCGCAGCGGTGCGTTCACGTTGGGCTCCTTGTCTGTGCTCACCTGGGTCGGAGGCCGGTTCCGACCGCGATCAGAGGGCAGGCCACGGTAGCCAGGCCCTGAGCCGGAAGTCACCGGCGGGGGTGGGGCCGTGTTCGAGGCGTCCGCCGGCGAGGGCGGCCCGTTCGGTGAGCCCGATGAGGCCGGTGCCGGTGCCGGGGATGCCGGCAGGGCTGGTCTCGGCCGGGTACGGGTTGCGGATCTCGACGGTCAGGCCGTCGCCCGGGGCTGCCCGGACGGTGACGGCCACCTCGCCGTCGGGGGCGTGCTTGCGGGCGTTGGTCAGCCCTTCCTGCACGATCCGGTACGCGCTGCGCCCCACACCGGCCGGTACGGCGGAAAGCGCGTCGGTCCGCCAGTCGAGCCGTACCCGCATCCCGGCGCGCCGCGATTGGTCGACGAGATCAGGGAGGTCGGCCAGGGTGGGCTGCGGCCGTTCCGGCGTCACGTCGGACCGGCCGCCACCGGTGCGGAGGACGCCGATCACCTCCCGAAGGTCCTCCAGCGCCTGGTAGGCGCTGTCGCGGACCACCCCGGCGGCACGGGCGACCTCCTCGGGTGGAGCGTCGGGCCGTAGCTCTAGCGCCCCGGCGTGCAGGCTCAGCAGGGACAGGCGGTGGGCGAGCACGTCGTGCATCTCCCGGGCGATCCGGTTGCGTTCGCCCTGGCGGGCTTCGGCGAGGCGCAGTTCCTGTTCGGCCTCGACCCGTCCGGCCCGCTCCCGCAGCGACTGGCGCCGGGCCCGTACGAACATGCCCCAGGCGAGCACCGCGGCCCCGAAGACGACGCCCAGCACGACCTCCGACGGGGACCCGACCGGGACGTCGGGCCGGACCAGCAGCGTCAGGAACGGTACGAGCGCGTACCCGGCCACGATCGGGGCGACCACCGCGAAGCGCCGGTGCACCGCGACGGTGAACAGCGCGACGAGCGCCGCGCCCGCCGCCGACGTCGAATAGACGCTGACCAGACCCACGGCCACGGCCAAGCCGACCGGCCGGCGTCGGCGCAGCCACACCCCCAGACTGCACAGGCCGCCGAGGACGAGGTCGACGGTGAGCGGGACCGGTGCGATGTGTTGCGCGAGGCCGTCGCGCAGGGCGAGCACCGTGAGGCCGACGGCCAGCAGGAAACACGTGGCGTCGGCCACCCGGCCGCGGGTCGTGCGCTCGGCCGGGCGTACCGGACCGTGGTCGGCATCGCCGGTCGCGCCCGCCGGTTGCGGACTCCGATCCTGCGGGTCCGCCGGGACCATCATGATCGAAGGGTACGGCCGGGTCGGGCCCCACGGCATCCGACCAAAGTCGATTCCGCGGTGTAGACCTTGGGCCCACCATCATCGACCTGGGCTCGTAGCGGCGTATCCGGCCGCTCCAGCATCTTGTTCCACATCACCGGAACGGACGCCGAAGAAGACTCCGAGACCAATTCCGACCATTCCTGGCTCCAACGAATGACGTGGTGTTGCACCGATCATCCGACCGCAACGAAGGAGTGAGAGATGAGATCACCGCATGACCCCGCCACCGCGCTGGAATCCCTGCACGTGCCCGTGAGCGCGGCAGCGGCAACGCCGGGGCCCATCCCGACCCGAGCGCTCCGAGAGCGGGTCGTGGGCGCGACGGCGGTCGCGTTGGCAGCGTCGGTGGCGATCCAGAACGCGGTGGTGGTCTGGGCCGGAGCGCCGGACTACGGGACCCCGATCAAGGAGGTGCTCGCCTTCCACGCGGAGCACCGGGTCGCGGTCGCGATCGCGGTCGGCCTGGAGGCGCTGAACCTGCCGCTGCTGCTCGGGTTCCTGACCGGTCTCCACGGGCTCGTCGAGCGCCGCGGGCGTGCGGGCGCGGACTGGTCGCGCCTCGCGGTGCCCGCAGGCGCGACCCTCTCGGCAGTCTTCGCGCTCTACGCCGTCCTGTGGAACGGTGTCGTGCTGTCCGCCGGCGAGCTCGCCGAGCCGAGCCCGGAGTTCGAGCTCGCCTGGCGATTGCATGCAGCAGCCTTCGCGTTGGCGCTGCCGGCGCTCGGCACCACATTCATCGGCGCCGCGCTGGCGGCGCATGCGAGCCGGCTGACGCCGTCGTGGCAGCGTCTGCTCGCAGTGGCCGGGGGCGGCCTGCTGCTCGCCGCCGGGGCGGCCAACCTCGCGATCGCGGACGGCTCACGGCTCCTCTTCGTGGGGATGCCCGGCTACGCCGCCTGGCTCGTGTGGCTGCTCGCGACCGGCGTACGGCTGGTGCGCGCTCGAACAGCTGACCGTCCTGACGACGCATCGACCTCCGACGAGGAGGGATGACGGGAACGACATCGAGGCGGCTGCGGTCGCCGCAGCGCTTGGGGCGTTCGCCGGTCGTGCGGCAGTGGGCGTTCTCGGTAGCAGCAGCGGGCCTCGCCGCCCTGGGCGGCAGGTCTGGCGAGCGCTCGCCTTGATGCTGCCGCACGGTCCGCGGCGGGATGGCTGATGGCCGGCGCGGACGTCACGTCGGCCGCCGCTGGGCGCAGTGTCCGCGCTCCGAGGCCGTCGTCTCGATATGCACGGGACCTCGTTTGCGGGGCGTGGCCGTAGTATCCGGCGGAACCCAGCAGGCTCGCACCACCACGATCAAGCTCGTCGACGTTATGGACACGCTGCGCCGCGACAAGAGCAGCGGCGTGGTCCTTTTCTCCGCGAAAGATCGACTAGTAGGACGCGCGAACTGCCACATCGGAAGCCTGGCGTTCGCGCGCTTCCACTGCCGAGGCCGCCGGTCCTCGAACCAACGAAACATCCTCATCTACCGCGGAGCGTCATCAGTCTGCCCGTCGCTTGACGCGCGACGCGCGAAGGCGGTGATCGGTCGATGGAAAGCACTCCGGTTTCTTCCAGTAGGGCGGCGACCCCTTAACGCCCGCCACGGCAATGGTGTCCGTGCCTCCTTCTGACCGAGGAACAGAACCAGCCCGTCGGTGGGGCAGCGGGCAACGGTGAAGCGGCCACGACCCGACGGGTCGCCAATGGCTCCCCAGGAGAGACAGCCGCGCAAATCGCGCCCTCCCTTCGTCCTGCCACAGCCGATCCTGACCCAGTCCATAAAAACCGTCGACGTCGGCTCGTGGTACAAACTCAGAGAGCTCGTGGACTGGTCGATCAGGCTCGGGCCCCCTTGTGGAGCTGACTCCTTAGCGGTTCTGCCGGGTGAGTGTCATCATGGCGGCATGATCTTCTACGGAAAGGGCGTCCTGCGCCCCAGTCGGTGAACCCCGGCCAGTGGGAGCCGGGCCGTGGTACCGTCGAAGACCGGACCACCCTGCTGGCCCATGCTCTCGCTCTGAACGCACTGCACGGCCCCGGCCCCTGGCCGGACGGCGGGTTCCCACTCCCCGACGAACCGCCGGGCCGCAACGGCGAGGACGGGCCCCTCATCACGAGCGTGGTGCTCGACGGCGTCCGGACCCACCACTTCGGCACGGCCTCGGAACCGGAGGCCATCACGCAAGTGGCCGATCTCCTAACCGCTGCACGGGGTGGCGCGGCATCTGACCGAGTACGGCCTGGCACGAAACACCGTCAACCTGGGCATACGAATCCTCCCGCTCGATGTGCTCACCAGCGCCCCCACCGTCAGCCGCGGTCTCGGCCCCGAACACACCCTCGATCGTGCGCTGGCCGCCGTCATCAACGACCTGGACGAACATCCCGGCGCCGGCGTCGAGCTGCTCCGGATCTGCCTGTCCGCTCGAACAACGCCGACACGGCGCCGTGCGCTTCAGGTCTTGACGTCCTGGCCGCCGGAGCACCGACCGAGCCGTCTTCGGGTCTGGATCAGCGCTGCCGCATCAGCTGAGCCCGACGGCGAACTCGAGAAGGAGATGCAAGCCTTCCTGACCGACTGAACCGACAACCGGTGCGGACTGTCGGTAGCTTTCCCGACCCCGGTCTACCTCAGTGTCGACGGTGGCCGAAGCATGGGTTGAGGACACCCCACGGCTGAGCAACAACCTCTTCTGACGCAGTCGGGTGACCAGCAGCGATCTTGAAGCCCTCCCTCAGCGGCCAGATGCCGCCCTCCTGCCATGTCCAGGGTGTGGGTGCCGGCTATCCGGTGACGTGGGGAAGGTCCGGCGCTGGTCGCGATCAGCCGATCGTGCCACCCGTTCGGGAGGACGTGGCGTACCGTTCGTGCTCTGGGTCGTGCGGCCGGCCGCCATCAGATAACCGGGCGCTCGAAGGCTTCAGGGGCCTCAAGGTGCACGGGAAGGCGAACGATGGGCTTCATACAGCGCTTCGACCACGTTGGTATCACCGTTGCCGACCTCGACGCCGTGACGGCGTTCTTCGTCGGCCTCGGATTGGAGGCCGATCAGAAGATGGCCGTCGAAGGCGAGTTCTTGGACACGGTGATCGGCATGACCGGCGCTGCCACCGAGATCGTCATGCTGCGGCCGCCTGGAGGCGGAACCACGTTGGAGCTTTCGAGCTTCGTACGGCCGGACCACCTCGCGGGTCCCCCAGCCGCACCGGCCAACGAACTGGGCCTGCGCAACGTCGCTTTCGAGGTAGGGGACCTGCAGGCCGCCGTCGACCAGGCTGCGGCCGACGGCTACGGCCTGGTAGGAGGCATCGGCGAATATGAGGGCCTGTGGCGGATGGCCTACGTCCGCGGACCTGAGGGAATCATCGTGTCGCTGGCCGAGCGCATCCACAAATAAGGAGACATGGTGGGCACAAGGGTGACCGACGAACAGATCCAGGCGCTGGCTTCGACCGCGAAACCTTTCAGCCTGGCGCTCCTTCAGTGGACTCCGGAGCGAACCATGAACGGCGCGGATGCAGTAGAGCTCGAGCATCAACGGCGCATGGTGTCGCTTCGCGCCGAGGGGGTGATCGCCGTCCTCTGCCCGGTCGCCTCCGACACTGTGGCAGGCGTCGCGATCATGACCGTGCCGGCCGAGGAAGCCGCCGAGATCATGGCCGACGACCCCTGCGTGCAAGCCGGGATGATGCGCTGCGATGTCCATCTCTGCCACGGCTTCCCGGGCGATGCTCTCCCCACCTGAACGATCCGGTTGGGTCGAAGTGCACTTCACCGAGAGAACTCGGCTTACATCGCCCGCCAACCGGCCCCGCGGGGTTGACCTTGCCCCCGAGGTCAAGCTTCAGCGTCCCGATCATGGAACGCACGAACACACTTCGGGGCCGTGCCGTGCTGATCACCGGCGGCGGGACGGGGATCGGCCGCGTCGACGTCCTGGTCAGCAACGCCGCGATCACCCGCCCGGCCTTGCTGGAGACCATCGACCGGAGGGGTGAGGGTGACGACGCCAGCGCCCGGGCTGCGGTCGCCACGGCGGAGGCGGCGCGGGCGCTGGCCTCCTCCTCGATGCCACCGGCCGACCGTCGGGCAGGCGGTGGGATGGCCCCTAACGGTCCACGTCCCCCGCGCGCCGAGCGTGGCCCCGTTCGCCGCGCGGGACGGTGACTGCATCGGCTTCGGCCCGGGGGCCCGCGGGTCTCAGCAACGACCGCTGGCCCGTGTCGGGCGGGTCGGTGCTGTGCCGCACTTCGGGGAACTGATGTCGGGGCGGCCGGGCGGTGGCTCAGTTCGGTGCGGCGCCCGTCTCCGCGCTATGGCACGCAAGACCCCGCTCAGAAGCCGATCCAGCGAGTGATGCGGTCCAGTGGCAGACGTCCGGTGGGAATGGCGGATCTGCCTTGGGGAGCCGCTGCCGGGTAACCGAGCGAGATGGCGGTTCGGACCTTCCAGGGGGCCTCTACCTCGCACAGGCGTCCGGCCTGGTCGGCATTGGACGAGGGGAAGAAGGAGGCCGGGCAGCTTCCCAGGCCATGGCCGTGTGCGGCGAGCATGAGGCTCTGGGCGGCCCGCCCCGCGTCGAACTCGGCGTCCTCGCCTCCCGCCGCGTGATCCACGGCGAGTGCCACGGCGACGGGAGCGACGGCCAGATGAGCGGCGTATCCGCCGAGCAGACTCAACTGCCGCAGCAGATCGCGGTCTCGGACGACGAGAAACCTCCACGGTTGCCGGTTGCGGGCCGATCCGGTCCAGCGGGCCGCCTCCAGCACCCGCATGATCTCGCTCGCGGACACCGGCTGGTCGGTGAACCAGCGGGTGGCCCGCAGCGAGGCCACCTGCGCCTGCAACGACTCACCTGGCTGTCTCGTGCCCATCCGCCGATCCTAGGGAGCGGGTGGCGGTTGCCCCCACCGACGCCCGACGCCACGCGCCGGTCCGCTCACCACCGCGAGGCGACGGTCCCCACCAGACGACAGAACTGCCGCGCAACAGGCCGGTGAACACCGACGCCCACTCGTCCCGACCGGCGACGATCACCCCGCCTCATGAACCTCCTTGGTGCTACCAGACCGCGTGGAAGTGATGGACCGGGCCGTGTCCGTGGCCCACGTGCAGGGTGTCGGCGGCGCGCAGCGAACCGAGCCGGGCCGGATGGCGCGGACCTGACCTGGGCGAGGGCCGAAACAGCGTGCCGGGCGCGGCCCGCGAGTCATGAGCAGACGGCGATGGCGTCGACCTCGAACCGCATGTCGGGCAGGGCGAGGGCGGCGACACCGAGCAGTGTCTGCGTGGGCGGCTGGTCGCCCCAGATCCGCCGGACGGCGGCGGCGATGACCGCCAGTTTGCCGGGATCGTGGTCCACGACGAACGTGCGGAGTCCGGCGACGTCCCGGTAGCGCAAGTCGGCCGACTCCAGGGCCGCGCCGAGGTTGGCCAGTGCCTGGTCGACCTGCTCGGCGAAGTCGGCGGACACGACGTGGCCTTCGCGGTCGGAGGCGTACTGCCCGGCGATGAGCATCAGTTCACCGGAGCCCACCCTTGCGACGTGGCTGTAGCCGAACCCGACAGGGTCGTGCAGGGTGGACGGGTTGGTGATGGAAATCGGCATGAGCGTTGTTCCTTCTTCACGCATGGGTTCTGGTGTCGGTGGAGCCGGGTGGCCGGTCGGACGTACGGCGCGGGCCCTGCCTGTCTGTCATGACGCGGGCGGCTAGGCCGCTCCGGGGACGTTGAGGCGTGCGGCGATACGGCGCACCTCGCAGAGGATGCGTTCCCCGTCCAGTGTCTGCAGTTCGCCGTTCAGTAGGAGTGGACGTCCGGCGACGTAGACGTCGCGAACGTCGGCGGGCGTCCCCCGGGGCCAAGGAGGCGGGGGTGAAGCCGATGGCGGCGGCTACGTGCACGGTGGCGGCGGCCAGTGCGTCGTGCACCGCCCAGGCTCCGGCGTCCTCGGCGGTCCCGCGCTGCAAGGACACGGCTTCGGCGAGCAGGCGGATGTCGTCGACGGTGGCCTTTGTCGCGTGGGCGACGAGCGTGGAGGGGCCGAGGAGACCGGCGGCCGCGGCCATGGCTATCGGGGTCCGGCCGTACTCGGCCGACGCCGCGGCGACCTCGTTCGCCGTCTCGGAGAGATGGACATGGATCCCCAGACCGCTCTCCGCGGCTCTGCGGGCGACCTCGCGCAGGACGTCCTCGCCGCAGGTGTAGACGGCGTGCGGACCGAACATGACCCGCACCAAAGGCTCCTCGGCGTACTGCCGGGCGAGCCGCTCGACATGGTCGAGGATCCCGGGGTAGGCCCGGCCGCCGGCCGCCGGGTAGGGACGGAGATCGCCCCTTGGCGTTCCAGCAGGTGGGACGGCAGGCCGGCGCGGATCGCGCGGACGGCGGAGAAGAAGTCGACCTCGAAGGTGTGCTGCCACCGGGCGTCGGTGATCGCGCCGAACCCTTCGAGCCGCGCGTCGAAGGCGCCCACATCGTTGATCAGCACGCCGAGGCCGCCCACCATTTACATAAACGATGAATATAAAAATGCTATGCTTCGAGCATGAGTCCTCAAGACGCCGCCGACGGCGCGTCCGCCGCCATCGGGGCAGCCCTCTACGGCCTGGCCACCAGGGCCGCGAGGCGCCTCCCCCGGGACATGAGCCTGACGTCCGCCGCCACCCTGGCCACCCTGGACCGGACCGGACCGCGACGCATCACCGATCTGGCCGCGGTCGAAGGCGTCACCCAGCCCGCGATGACCGTCCTGGTCCGGGTGATGGAGGAGTCCGGCCTGGTCGAGCGGCGGGGCGACGCGTCCGACAAGCGGGTCACGCTGGTGTGCCTGACCGAGGCCGGCGCCTCCTATGTCCGGACGCGGCGCCAGGCGGGCGTCCAGGCGTTCGAGCGGTTGATCGGCAAGCTCACGGGCGACGAGGTCGAGGCGCTGGTGGCGGCCCTTCCGGCGCTGCAGCATCTGGCGGACCTCGAAAGCCAGGACCGCGAAGCGCCGAACCAGTGACCGGGCGCCCGCCCGGCGGGGGCGCGGTGAAGCCGTTCCCGGTGGCGCGTTCCGAGGCGCGGCTGCTGGTCCCCGCCCTGATGTTCATCGCCCTGGTCGTGGCGGCGGTCGCCAGCCTCGGGGCACCGCTCATCACCAGCGTGGCGACCTCGTTCCACGTCTCGCTCGGCAGCGCGCAGTGGACGCTGACCGTCGCGCTGCTCAGCGGCGCCGTCGCCACGCCGGTCCTCGGCCGGCTCGGAGCCGGTCCGCACCGGCGGGCCGCGATCCTGGTCACGCTGGCGGTCGTCGTCACGGGCAGCGCGCTCACCGTCCTGCCGCTGCCGTTCGCGTGGCTGCTGGCAGGCAGGGCGGCCCAGGGCGTCGGGCTCGGGCTGACGGCGCTGATGATGGGCGTGGCCCGGGACCACCTCCCCGAGGAGCGCGGCGCGGCCGTGATCGCCCTGATCTCGGTGGTCTCGATCATCGGGGCCGGCGTCGGCTACCCGCTGGCCGCACTGCTCGCCGAGCTCGGCGGGGTACGGGCCGCCTACGGCCTCGGCCTGGTCGTCACCGCCGCCGCCCTCCTGACCGCGTGGCGCTCCGTGCCCGAAGCACCCGAAGGCCGCTCCGCGCGCGTGGACGTGGCAGGCGCGGTCGTCCTGGCAGCCGCGCTGGTCCTGGTGCTGTTCCTCGCCGGCGAACGGAATCTGTGGAGCCGGCACCTCGCCGTGGCGGCGGGCCTCGCCGCCGTCGCGGTGGTGCTGCTCTGCGTCTGGGCCGTCATCGAGTTGCGCAGCACGACGCCGCTGGTCGATGTGCGGGCGGCGCGGCATCCGGCGGTCGCCGGGGCGAACCTCGCCATGTTCGTCGGCGGGATCGGCATGTACCTCCTGCTCACGCTCGTCACCCGGTACGCGCAGACGCCGCACGGCGCCGGCTACGGCTTCGGGCTGACGACCTTCGTCGCCGGGCTGGTCCTCGTCCCGTTCTCGGTGCTGGGGTTCGTCGCCGGCAAGCTCACGCCGCGGGTCCGGACCCGGATCGCCGACCCCCTGCTCCTGGCCGGCAGCGCCGTCGTGGTCGGCGGCGGGTTCGCCCTGTTCGCGGCGGCCCGGTCGGACCTCGCCGAACTGTTCGCGGCGATGGGCGTGCTCGGCTTCGGCGTCGGCGGCTTCTCGGCGGCGATGCCCGGCGTCATCCTGGCCGTCACCCCCAAGAGCGAGACGTCGAGCGCCATGAGCTTCAACTACGTCGTCCGCAGCGTCGGGTACTCCCTGGGCAGTGCCATCGGCGGCCTGGTCCTCGCCGCGGGCACCGGCCCCGGCCGCCTCTTCCCCGACGACGGCGCCTACACCACCGCGGCGCTGGTCGGCATCGGCGCCATGGCGGTCACGGCGCTGGCAAGCCTCGCTCTCGCCCGCCGACGCTCGTCCGAGGCCAACCCGTAAGTCAGATTCACTCATCCCAACACTGGAGGTTCCATGCCCAAGGGCTACTGGGTCAGCGTCTACCGCACCATTTCAGACCCTGAGAAGCTGGCCGCCTACAACAAGCTGGCCGCTCCGGCCGTCAAGGCCGGGGGCGGTCGGACCATTGTCCGTGGCGGTCAGGTCGCGGCGTATGACGCCGGAATCGCCGAGCGCGTCGTCCTGGTCGAGTTCGACAGCTTCGAGCAGGCCGTCGCGGCACGCGAGAGCGCGGCCTACCAGGAGGCGCTGGCCGCCCTCTCCGACGGTGTCGAGCGCGACTTCCGCATCGTCGAAAGCATCGACTGACCGAGGGCCGGGCGGATCTTCGCCGACGTGCCTCTGCCGGGCGTCTTGAGCACGGACTATCAGCGATCGTGACGTTGCGTCAGACTCCCCCGGGAACATGACGCCCATGTTCCCGGGGAGCCCGATACATCCCCTCCAACCCCACCCCGGATCGGAGACCCCGCCGCTGATCGCGGCCTCGGGTCATGCCGGCGGGAGGGGGAACCAGAGAGGGTTGGTGCCGCCGCGGGTGTAGTCGACGGTGATCTCGTCGCCGGGGCTGATCTGCCGGGTGGCGATGATGTCGACGACCGCGGCGCTGAAGTCCTCGTGGTAGCGGGCGTTGGGAGCGAT
This sequence comes from Actinomadura sp. NAK00032, assembly GCF_013364275.1. Classification (NCBI taxonomy): domain Bacteria; kingdom Bacillati; phylum Actinomycetota; class Actinomycetes; order Streptosporangiales; family Thermomonosporaceae; genus Actinomadura; species Actinomadura sp. NAK00032. The sequence continues at coordinate 6,243,322 of NZ_CP054932.1, forward strand.
GTGCCTCTCGTGGGGTGCCTGCACCTGTGACGATCATCTGAGCTGGGGCCGTTTCGCAGATTCGGTCCCAGCCGCCTACTGCTCGATCATTTCTTCCAGCCGATCACGCGGCCAGGGCGCGGGCTCGGGGCCGGTGAGCCGGCCGAGCAGACAGTCTGAAACTGCGTTTCGCGTCGGCAGGTCGGTCGGCATCGGCGACGCGGCCGCACCTGTCCGTTGCGGGACAAGAACACCACCGTATTCGCCGCGCCCGCTTCACCGCGCCCCTCCCTTTTCGCACCCAAGAAGGTGAGCCGGCTCAGCCCGACACGTCAGAAAGCTCGGCGGTCGCGCTCCTGTTCGGCCCCTGTCGGATTTGCTGTGAACGGCTCGAAACTCGGAGCACGATTGTCTCCGGAAAGGCTGACCCAGTAGAGCTTGACCCGGCCTGTGGTGTTGCTGCTGTTCTCAGCCTGGATCCGCACCTCGCAGACTTCCCCGCCGGGAATTGGCATGATGATGTGCTGCCTGGTGCATCCGCCGCAAGTGCCGGCGGATGCCCTTGCCACGACAGGGGCGAATCCCTGGCAGATCAACTGCACTTCGAGGTCCGCCTGCTCCCCCTCTCCCCCGGTGATCGTCAACTCGCCCACGACGAGACCGTCGCCGGGGCCCTTGCATTCGTACTTGGCCGCTTCGCCCCCATTGCCGATCACCTCTTGGGTCTCATAGGAGATCAGGGTTTTGAGGAGTGCAGGCCGCAGCCCGGCGATGAGGGCGTTGGCCGCTGTGATCTCGCCGCCGTGGACTTGGACGACGGTCGAGTCGGAGTAGGGAAGCCAGTCGTTGCCGACCTGGTGCTTGGCGATGAGCTCGTAGACCGTCGTGGTATGCAAGGGGCCGGTGTGGAAGGGCGGTTCGATCCGACCGCCTTCGAGATGCTTCTCCACGCCGTTGACGAAGAGCTGGTAGGTCACATTGCGGTCGCCGTCGACCGTCCAGTCGAGTTTGGTCGAACGACCGTTCTCCACGATCGGGTCATCGGCGCGGAAGTTCTTCAGCTCGAAGCCGATGGGGAACTTTCCGATCGAATGAGTGGCGTCTTCGTATCCTGGTCGGCCACGGGGGGTCTCGATGGAGATGACGACGTCGGTGATGCCCTCGATGGCGCTGACGTGGATGCCGTCCAGGTGCAGGCGCAGCGCGTCATTCGGTCCGGCCTCATTGTCGGCGGGCTTGAAGGTGAACTGGCCGGGTTCCTGGTCGCCGGTGTCCTCGGTCCAGCCGGGGGGCAGTTCGAGTTTCGGCCGGCTGACCTTGTTCCAGACGGGGGTGAGGATGCTCGGGGCGTCCGCCTCCCAGTCGTCGCCGGCGACGGCGAACGTGATCGTCAGGGATTCGAACTTGACGCGGGAGAAGCCGTCGTTGGAGATCAGAAGGTCCAAGGACGCCTTCGTCGGCGCGTTGGGGCTCTCCGAGGCCGTCATCGGCGCGGGGTGGGTGCTGATGCTGGAGCGGAACGGGAAGACGCGCTCTTCGGCCTCGGTGCTGGGCGGTGCGATGGTAGTGGTCATGCCGGGCTCCTGTGAGCAGTCGGTTACGGGCGAGCGGGCGAGTCGTGGCGTCGGGTCATGCCGTTGGCGAGATGCAGCAGGCCGGTGCGCAGGTGCGCGCGGGCTTCGGGTGCGATGCGGGCGGTGGTGTCGGTGGCGGTCACGGGGATCGTGGTCCCGTCGGCCCGCCTCCAAGTCCATTCGCCGCTCTCCACGACCGGCAGTGGAAGGCCGAATGCCCGCGTGACCGTCTCGGTGCCGTCGCCGCGCTTGACGGTGACGCCCTGGAGGCGCCCCAGGACCGGGCCGACGTGGAAGACGGCGTCCATGTGCGCGAGCGCATGGGAGATGTAGTCGATGTCGGGCCGCAGGTAGCCGGTCGGCAGAATATGGGTGTTCGCCTGGACGCCGGCCCATGGATCGGCGAGCAGTGTGACCAGGCGTGAGTCGCCAAGCCTCAGGGCCAGGCCGGCCCCCTTGTCCCGTCCGGCCACATAGCCCTCCGGCGGGTTGCGCGGAGGGGCCACGGCGTAGAGCCTGGTGTAGTCGTCCTGGTCGAAGTAGCCGATGAGACCGTCCTCGAACGAGGAGGTCGAGCCGAGCAGGACCGGCCAGGCGTAGTCCTGGTAGTCCGCGGTGGGCGGGTCGGCCGCCAGCCGGCTGGGCAGGATCGGGACGATCGGTTCGGCATCGCCCTCCAGTTCGAGCCGGGCGCGCATCAGCGCGAGCGGGTGGCCGAGCATCCGCAGTGTGGGATGCGACGACGACGGGCGGTCCGGGACGATGGCCAGCCGTGCGGCCTCGACCGCGGCGATCAGGTCCTCCAGCGACCTGACCCGGTCGTCCCTGGAGTCGAGGCCGTTGAGAAAGCGAGCGAGGTGGGGATGCTCGGCGCTGTCCTGCCCGAGGGCGGGGGCGTCCGCGTGGTACCGCTCGAAGACCAGTGCGTCCTTGTCGGGACGCAGCTCCCCCAGCAGGCGGCCGTCGGCCGCCATGCACAGCAGTGCCCCGTCGAAGTAGCTGGGTACGATCCAGGCGCTGATCTGGTCGCCGGCGTCGGCGCTGTACGCGACCCGTGCGTCGTCCAGCCGGGACACGAAGTCGAAGCCGAGTCGGGCGGGCTGCGGGAGCCGCGGCCGGAGCTGGAACAGGTGCGGCGCCCAGGACCCCTGCCGCCCGACGTGGACGAGCGCGTCGGCACCGCCCGGCTTGCGAGGGTCCTTGGCGTCGGGGACGACCGTCGCGGCCCGGGCGGGCGCCGGACGCTGGTCGGGCCGGTCGGCCGTCTGGACGACCTCGTAGCCGCGGCCGAAGCGGTCGACCAGGAACAGGCGGTTGAATCGGAACTGGCCGGCGCGGTAGGGCTCGTAGTGGGGCGCGGCGACCCAGTTCTCGTCGCGGGTGGGGTCCGCCGGTTCCCGGGTGACGGCGGACAGGGCCCTGGGCGCGAAGGTGTGGTGCCCGTCGAGAACGTCGGCGACGGCCGCCTCCGGGCGGGGGCGGACCCGGGATTCGCGGCCGGTGAGCTTCTCGGTGAAGCCGTCCAGGGCTTGCGAGATCAGGTCGGTGCCGCCGCCGGCGTCGGCGAGGTGCCCGGCGAGGTCGCCGACCGCGTGGAGGAACTCCTCGCTCTGCCCGGGAGCCTCGGCATCGACGTGCCGGAGGCGTTCGGCGATGTTGTCCACAGCGTGCGCCGACAACAGGATGGAACCCGAGACGCCGCGCGGGACGGCCTTGTCCTCCGCCGCGTCGCCTTCGCCGCGCCACTGGTAGAAGTCGTCTCCGAACTCCCAGTTCCTGCGGGGTTCGGGCTTTCCGACGTCCTGATAGTGGTGGTGGGGAACGGCGAAGTAGTCCGCCTCCCACACCAGCAGCAGGGGAGTCCACGGCTGCTTCCACAACGCGGTCGCGCGGCGGACGGCGAGGACCCGCCGGTCGGCGGCGGACCAGGCGACGGGTGTCGCCTGGTCGGCGAAGGTGGCGGTGGCCGGAGCCCGGTACCGGTCCAGCGAGGCGAATTCGGTCAGCAGATGCTCGGGCAGATCCTCGGGGATACCGGCGGGGATCATGTCCGCCACCGCCGCCCAGCCCGCGGGCAGCAGGGCGGTGACGGCGGCGTCCTCACCGGCCCTGGTCACTGTCTCCCCCGACAACCGGCACGGGATGACCGCGGGGTCGTCCAGCAGCCGGGCCGCCCTTGCGCCCTTGATGAGGACGACCGGCTCGCGAGCGTTGTGGAATACCGGCCGAGGCGTTCGGATCGGCCGTCCCGCGGGGGCGCGCTTCCACAGCCCGGTGAGCCGCTTGACCTCGGCGTCGATCGCGGTGTCCAGGTCTTCGGGCGTCACGGCCTTCAGCAGCGCCGGAGCCTGCGCCAGCGCGGCGCGCTCGGCCGTGACCTTGCCGGTGAAGGAGGCCAGGTCCGCATCGACCTTCTGCTTCAGCTTCTCCAGCCGGCGCTTGACCACCCGCTGCCTGGCCAGTCCGCGAGACCGGATGATCGCGTTGAGCCGCTGGACGTACCACCACAGCTCGGAGAGCCGTTCCTGGCGGCGGGCGAGCCTCCGGGCGGCGGCGTCGTAGGCCCGCTGGGCCTCGTTGGTGTCCGCCAGCCATGCCCGCTCCGGCTCGGGCAGCGGCCGGACCGGCCGCGAGTCCTCGCCCTGGGTCGCCGGCGGGGTGGTGATGTCCCAGGTGAAGCCGCCCGCGACCGGCTCGAATCGGGCCTCGCGCGTGCGCTGTTGGACGGCCGCCATGCCGTCCCGGGTGTCGAGCTGGTGCAGCAGCCCGTACTGGAGGGCCTGCAGCCGTCGGAGCCGGCCCGGGTCCTTCCAGAAGCCGGTGTCGTGGGCGAGGGCGAGCGCGCTGATCCCGTCCGCCGAGGATTCGGCGACGCCGTAGGTGACGGGTCGCTTCTTCGGGTCGTCCTCGGTGGCGGGTGCCTCGTCGCGGTCCGGCTCCGGGACGCCGGTCTTCTCCCAGCGGACCCCGACGGCGGCGCCGGCGCAGACGGTGCGGACCGGGGCCGACGGGACGGGGCAGTCCCAGCCGAGGCGCTGGAGCCGTTCGGTGATCTGCTCCATGGCCTTGGCGGATGGGTTGGCGGTGACGCAGGCGAGCGGATCGTTCACGTCGGTGCCGTACCAGCCCATGACCAGGTAGCTGAGATCCAGCGGGTCGCCGGCGAGATCGGTGAGGGGGTCGTGCATCGAGAAGACGCCCATGTTGTAGGGCTGGTAGGTCGCGAAGGTCGGCAGGCCGGGGCCGACCGCGGTGAGCGGGCCGGGCAGGAGGCCGGCGGGCTCGGACAGATCGCCGTCCAGCGGCCGGACGCGGCCGATGCGCTTGGGAACCGGTGTCGGGTCGGCGGCGGACGCCGGGACGGCGTAGGGCGAGTTGTCGGCGGCTTCGGTGTCGCTCAGATGATCACTGTGGACCAGCCATCCGGCGGCGGAGCGCTCGTCGGCGCCGGTCCTGCCGCCGTAGCGCACCACGAGCCACCGGGTGGGGACCGCCGCGTAGGCCGTCGTCCCGTCGGGCTGCAGGGCGCCGGCGCGCAAGGCCGCCGGCAGTTCCCAGTGCACCAGCACGCCCGTGTCGGGACGGCTCACCGGCTGGCTCAGCGGATCCGGTTCGGGACCGAGGTCGCCGCGTCCGGTGAAGTCGGGGCGCCAGCGGCGCCAGTCCTGATTGCGGACGGCGTCGTTGACCATCAGCGCCGTGACGCGGACGGGCACGATGACGGCTTCTGGGCTGCTCACAGGGCGCTCCTTGACAGGCACGTCCCGGACGGTCTCCGGGCCGGCGGGCGATGGGAGGCGGGACGTCGGTCGGCGGGGGAAGGCGGTGGTCAACCGGAAGAGACGGTCATGGCCGCGGTTTCCGGTGACTGGATCATCTGCAGAGCGAGCTGGGCAGGGCTGAGCCTCGTGGTGCCGTCCGGCTTGAACCTGCCGTCGAGCGCCCCGGCGATGGCCGTCGCCAGGGCCGATTCGCCGTCGTTGAAGTCGATGACGGTGGCTCCAGCGCCGTCGGCCGACCGGTAGGGGACCCTGACCCAGACCGGGGGCGCCAATGCCTGGCCCGCCTTGAGCTCGTCGACGTCCACCAGGGTGCGCAGGCTGACCCAGTCGTCTTCGGCGTCCGCGCCCTTGCGCCTCTGGAAGCCGATGTGCAGGCCCTGCATCGGCTCGTTCAGGACGATCCTGGCGGGCAGGCCGTCGAACAGGCACAGCAGGACGTCGGGTGCGATCCGGTCGCACCGCAGCACTTGCCCGGCCGCCGGAGCGGAGCCGTCGGCCTGCTCGGCGGAGACGCTCACCCGCATTTCCGGGTACGCCGAGACCAGTTGCGAGCGGATCACAATCCCGGACCGGGGAAGTGCGTGGGCCTGCTTCAGGTAGGTGTCGCGCAGCTTCTCCAGCACCTCGCGGTCGAGGCGCGAGCGCTTGGCCGCGGCGAAAACGCCGTTCAGCAGGTGGTCCACCCATGCGGAGTCGACCTGGAAGACGCGGACGCTCTCTGCCGGCAGCATCTCCGCGTGCGGCACGAGGTGGTCGAACGGTACCTGCTCCAGACGGCGCAGCCGGTCCAGCCACTGGACGATCGTCGATTCGTCCGGATCGGTGCTCCCGTCGGCGGCCCCGGCGTCGCCGCCGTCCGGCTCACCGGCCGCCGCCGGGGCCAGGGCGGTGACCTGCGCGGCGAGGCCGTCCAGGACCGAGTCGTCAGCGGCCAGGAACGCGCTCATCAGCCCGGTCATGGGCGGTGCGGCGGCCGAGCCGAGGTCGCCCTCGCGAAGCGCCGCGACCAGGTCGGCTCCGGTTCCCGCGCCGGGTCCGGGCTCGTCGCGGGCCGCGCCGGCACCGGCCGGGCCGCCCGCGCCCGAGGCGTCCCCGGCGAGGACGGCAGCGTGGTACTGGCCCGGCTCACCGTCCACGACCACGCTCCGGAACGCCGCGCGCCAGGTGTCGCCGGCCTGCCCGAACAGCGAGACGACCGCCTCCCGCAGGTCCGCACCGTCCCCGTCGGCCCCCGCTGCCGCCGCTGCGGGGATCTGGGGCGCGATGATGCGGCACGCCTCCGCGAGGCGGGCGTGCGCGCGGTCGAGGTAGGCGGCCAGCGCGGCGGCGACGTCCTGGTCGGCCAGGACGAGTCCGCGGCCCAGGGCGTGCGCGGCCGGGTAGCCGAGGTCGTCGACGCCGTACTCGGTGTCGGCGGGGGACGGACCGGTCACCTCGTAGGGCACCAGAGGTCCCCGGTACCAGGCGAAATCCCCCGGCTTCCCGCTGTCGTGGGTGACCGGGACGAAGCCGTTGGCCAGCCTGTACCGGGTGTGCTCGGTGTATTCGCCGGTGCGGGTCGTCTCCGGTTGCGGCAGGCGCAGCAGGAGCCGCCGCGAGTTGTCCGTCGCGCCGGTGGGCATCGCCGACCGGAGCAGCTGCTCGCGCAGTCCCGAGAAGCCCGCATGCCCGCGCGGCGCGGAGGTGAAGGTCCACGAGTACAGGGACAGGAGCCGGATGTCGCGGGTGAGCGTGCTCGGGTCGGCGAATCGCCCGGTGTGCCCTTCGAGCGAGACCAGGTGCGCGACGTAGGGGCCGCCCGTCCTGGACGGGAGGCGGTTGGCCATGATGAACGAGTACTCGGCCGCCCGCCTGGTCGCGTCGTCCCCTGCCTCGCCGGGCAGGATGCCGCGGACGTGGGCCAGGTGCGCGACCTCGGTCGCGCGCGGAGCGACCGCGCGGAAGGTCTCCCTGGTGACGCGGATGGTGCGGACCGGCTGGGCCCGCTCGTCCTCGGTGAGTCGCGGGGAGAACTCCGGCACGGTCACGTCCGCGGCGTCGACCAGCAGTTCCCCCGCCGTGCCCGCGGTGGCCAGCCCGGCCGCCTCCGGGTCGTCGACGATCTCGCCGCGGGTGAACAGCAGGAGCGCCAGCCAGGGGCGCTTGCGGTCCTCCTCCTCGCCGGCCTTCCAGTCCAGCCGGTTCTCCCAGGGCAGTACGCGCCGTTCGAAGGCGATGTGCGGCAGCACGGCGTCCAGCGGGCCGCCGGACCCGGCCGGCGGGTAGGCGCCGTGGACCTCCTGCTCCCCAAGGTGCAGGCGCAGGCCCGCCACCTCGATCCGCTGGGTGACGGGCGCTGGCGGCGGCTCGCCGCCGAGCGGCAGGTCGTCCGGCAGCGTCTGCGCGACGGTGATGGTGTAGGCGCCTCTGCCGATGGAGGGCGCCTGGTTGTCGGCGAACGTCAGAGGACGCGTGGTCATCGCTGGACCTCCAGCAGTCCCAGTCCGGTGAGCACCTTGCTCATCTCCTCGAACGCGGTCTCGCGGGAGACGCCCGGACCGCCCGGCGCGGTGCACTCGGCAGTGGCGTGCCGGAGCGGATTGACCTGTCCCGCCCACGGCCGCTCCCGGATCGCCTCGATGGACGTGTCGACCTTGCGGCCGACCAGCCGCGGGGCCGGAATGCGCACTTCGAGACCGGTCGCGTAGACCTCGGTGGGGCGCGTCGCGGCCTCCTCAGGGCGCGGCGGCTCGTCCAGTACCTTGCCCCACAGCGCGTTGGGCACGGCCGAGTACTGGGGGACGACGGTCCAGTCGTCGGCGCTGGTGTACCTTTCGCCGTCGTCCCGGTATCCACCGTGCGTGTCCTTCACGACCGACACGTTGTGGACGGAGCGCTTCGACGGCTCCCCTGCGTAGCGCATGGGCCGCACGTCGAGGTGCGTCTTGCGGCGGCGCTTGACGCCGCCGACCTCCGGCTCGTCCTCGAGCGCCTGCCGCGCGGAGTTGTAGCCGACCTCCGTGGCGGGGATCGCGGTGCGGGTCGTGAACGCGAACCCGTCCGTGGAGACGATCCAGCTCCCCGGCACCGCCTTCTTCATCATGACCGGATCGGTGAGCAGTCCGCCCAGCACCGACAGGGTCAGCGGCGCCTCGGGCAGCTGTCTGCTCTGGAACTCCTTCCATTCCAGCTGCCGCGAGCGCCGGTCCTCGTCGGCGCCGAAGCCGATGCTCACCGAGAACGGGCCCGCCTTCAGGTGCGCGCGCCCGCCGGCGGGCGGCCCCCACACCTGCAACGTGGCCTTGATCTCCACCCGGACCGTCACGCTGAACAACCAGCAGTCCAGGGTGTAGGACGCGCCGATGGTGATGCCGATGTCGGCGTGGAAGTACAGCGGCGCCCACCACACGATGACGTTGAAATGGGCCACCAGCCAGGCGCGCAGGCCCCCGGCGTCGTAGCTGATCTCCAGCCGCCCGCCGACCATGCCCGCCTCGGGAGTGACGGCGACGTACAGTTCGCCCTTGACGGCGACCGCGGAACTCGCCGACCAGCTCAGCCCCACCCGCGGCACCGCCGGATAGTGGTCGGGCTTCCTGAAGGCGGGATGGTAGCCGCCGACCGTGGCCACGAAGTCGCCCTCGTGGACGCTGCCGGGGAACCACACGCACAGGGCTGCGCCGCCGGTCAGCTTGCAGTCCTCGTGGAAGATCCAGGAGTTGCCGCCCAGCGCCGCCGTCAGCGAGAACTGCCGCTTCGCGTGCTCATACAGGGCCCGGAACCCCAGCTCGACGTGGGCGATGCGCGGCGTCTTCTCAGCCTCGGCCGAGCCCGTGGGGAAGTCGGCCGACATCGTCCCGAGCAGTGCCACCAGGAAGTCCCGGTCGCTGAACTGGACGATCAGCAGCCCCGCCAGGTCCACGGTCTCGGCGACCGAGGCGCTCACACCCGCCGCGAGCCACAGGACGCCGGCGGCCGGTGACACCACGGCGTCGGCGCCGCCGGTGATCTTCTCCAGCACCTCGGTGGGGCTGATCGGCTGGTCGGGTTCGGCCCCCGTCAGCTGCCCCATGTCGCCCAGGGCCCGCACGAACGGGAACTGGGCCACCTCGTCGGCCTCGGGCAGAGTGAGCCGGCTGTTGTAACCGAAGCCCAACGCCAGCCCGGTGAACACCAGGGGCGGCGGCCCGCCGATCTTCCCCTCCGACGCGCCGAAGACGAACAGCGAGGTATAGGCGGGATGCTGGTCCGTCTCCTTGAGACGGGCGTAGGATCCCACGGCCATGAGCCCCCATTTGGCGGCCTTGACCATGATCAGCCCGTCGTAGGCGAACTCGTACTCGCCGTCGGGGGGACGGGACGCGAGCATCCCCAGCACATGCAGCGGGTCCCGCTCGTACGCCACGCCCAGGCCGCGCAGCACCACCCGGACGACGGGGTCCTCGGTCAGGTCGATCTCCATGCCGAGGCCGGTCGCCGTCAACTCGAAGCCGGCCGCGACGAACCCGGCGTCCAGGCTCACGACGAGCCTTGCCGCCCGCCCCTCCCCCGCGGGCACCAGCCGGACCGCGACCTGCCGCAGATGCAGCGTCCCCAGTGCCCGCTCGACCTTCCGCACCGCCTGCGCGTCATCGCCGGGCTCGTCCCGCTTCCCGTCACCGGTCTGCTCCCCGTCACCGGTCTGCTTCCCGTCACCGGTCTGCTTTCCATCACCGGTCTGCTTTCCATCACCGGTCTGCCGCGACTGCTTGGAAGCGGGTTCGCGCACCAGCATCTTGTGGGTCTCGTCCCCGATCGTCACCCACGCGACCAGTGTGGTGCCCGCCGCCAGGTCTCCGGTTTCCGGCAGCGGCGCCGCCGCCTTGCCCAGGGCGCCGTTGAGCGCCTTGATCCGGTCCACCTTCAGGTCCTGGGAGGCGTAGACGGCCTGGAGGCCGATCTGGAGATCGCTGTCGGCGGGGATCTGCCCGCGCAGCAGATCCAGCTCGGAAAGCCGCGCCTTGGAGCCGAACGGCACCATCGCCGAGGCCACGACGGGCCTGTTCTTCTCCTCGCCCTCCTTGGGCAGCACCGCCGCAGCCCACGCCACCGTCCCTTTCTCCGTCCCGGCCGGGTAGACGACGATGCGGTGCTTGCCCGCCTCCGGAACGTCGTAGCGCAGGACGATGCCGGTGAGCGACGGAAGGAACGCCGGCGACTGCGCCTCAGTGAATCCGAGCGCGTGCAGCGCCTCGGCCACCGAGATCGGGTCGGACGACGCCACGGTGAACTCGAAGCTCTTGGCGGTGGCCTTGGAGTCCAGCTCGGCGGTGGCCTTGGAGTCCCCCTTGGAAGTCGCCTCGGAATCCGTCTTGGCAGTGGGTTTGGAATCCGACTTGGCGGTGGCCGTGGAGTCCAGCTCGGCGGTGGCCGTCAGCGTCCTGTCGCTGGAGACCTGGAACTCCGCGGAAACGGACAAGCGGCGCCGCATCCCGTCGTCCATCATCCGCGTCTCGAGGTCGAGGGTCACCGTCTGCAGGACGTCCGCCAGAAACGCGAACTTCTCCGTCCCGGCCAGCGACAGGCTCACCACGACCCCGGCGACCGGGTCGGCGGCCTTGGGTTCATCACTCGCGGCGACGAACCGGACGGTCAACTCCAGTTTCGTGTCGACAACCGTGCCGCACAACGACAAATCCGCCAATTTCTTGGCGTTCGTCGATATTCCGATGAGGGTAGTCGTCTTGGCGAGTTTGGAAAACCACTCTTTGAGAACGTTCAAATCGATGGCGGCCCGAACGTCCCTCAACTCGGCGGGAAGCCCCCCGGGAATCTCCAGCCCGTCCGGCGCACTGAGCCGCTTCAGCCAGGTCTGCAGACTTCCCATGGTCATAGTCGATGGCCGGGTCAGAGTCTGTGTCACGGAAAATCCTACGGTCGTTCACCAGGACAGTTCAGGCAGGCTGCGCCGAGACGCTCTCATGTTTCAGATCGCACTTCCCTGCATCACTTGCGATCGAACTCGCGCGGCGCGACCATGCAGATCAGGTAAAGGTGCCGCACTGGACGGACCGCACGAATGAGTCGTCCACAACGAGGGCGGTCTGATCGTTGGGCGGGCACGAATGTCACCCCGGCCCTGCAACCCGACATATCGCCCCCGATGGACACAAGCCCGTTGCTTCGACACCCTCGAAACTGTTCCTCGTGCCGTCCGCCGAACAGGCCCACGGCATCCGCAAAATCCCCGCGCAGCTCCGCTACCGGCATAAACCCGCAACCTTCCGCATCGTCACGTTGCAGCCAGCGATCGCCATGCCCGGCTACTACATGTCGCATACGCCTGATAACTCTAAGCATTCCAAGAAGTGGCGATGCCTAGACCGGCCGCCCGCTCCGGGAGGCCAGGGCTGAACGCGCCCGACGCCACCTGATCGAGGGCGTCGAAAGTCGTGCTACTGCGGCGGGGCGCGGGATGGCTGCTGATGCCGACGGGCCTGAGCGGTTCAAGGACGATGCCGAGCAGGCAGGTCAGTCTGCGCGGCGCCGACTGGTGAGCGCCGGCCTGGGGCGAACCCTCGGTAGCGCGTCACACGATGTATGCGCCGACCTGGATGGAGGCCGACTCGTGGGGTGCCATGGCTGCAATGTTGATGCAGTTGCGACTTGTTTGCAATAGTGGCCGCATGACGTACTCACTTCCGGACCTTCCTTATGACTACGCCGCCCTGGAGCCCGCCATCACCGGCGAGATCTTGGAGTTGCACCACGCCAAGCACCACGCCGCCTACGTCAAGGGCGCCAACGACACGCTGGAGAAGCTGGACGAGGCGCGTGACAAGGACCAGCTCGGCGGCCTGGTTGGCCTGGAGAAGACGCTCGCGTTCAACCTGTCCGGGCACGTCCTGCACACGATCTTCTGGGACAACCTGTCCCCCGACGGCGGCGACCGCCCCGACGGCGAGCTCGGCTCGGCCATCGACGAGCACTTCGGCTCGTTCGAGGCGTTCGAGAAGCAGCTCACGCAGGCGACCGCGACCGTCCAGGGATCGGGCTGGGGCGTGCTCGGCTGGGAGCCCCTCGGGCAGCGGCTGATCATCCAGCAGGTCTACGACCACCACGGCAACGTCGGCATGGGCTCCACCCCGCTACTGGTGTTCGACGCCTGGGAGCACGCCTACTACCTGCAGTACAAGAACGTGCGCCCGGACTACGTCCAGAAACTGTGGGACCTGGTGAACTGGAACGACGTCGCCGCCCGCCTCACCGCCGCCAAGAACGCCTGACACCGGTTCAGGCCCCGCGGACCGCGGCGCCCACCGGGCCCCGGATCATGCTCAGAACACGTTCCCCGGGTCCGGCGGGCGCCGCTTCGCATTCTCCCCCCACCACCCGGCCTGGATCGCCACCGGTAGGGCCTGCGGCACGTGACCTCGACCGCACCGAGCCGTCGCATGTGTGCCGGATCAACGGTGTCTTCCGGACGTCCTCAGCGGGAGGCGTAGGCCGCCTGATCATCTCTGCCGGGCTCGGGCGGTTGGCCGGCGGGGACCGGTGACCAGCGGGACAGGATGCCGGGCAGCCCGCAGGCGCCAGAGTGCTCCGCGGATCCCGCACGCCGCCGCCCGCGGACGGCAGCGGGCCCCCGGCCTCGTCCGCGGCGGCCGTGTCGCCGGGCTGTTGCAGAGCCGGTGGATCAGAGGTGATGGGAGATCGGCCGGTGACGGCGGCCAGGGCACCGGCGTACTGCCGGTGAGGAATGCCGGCTCATTGGTGAGCCCGAGCGCTCCCTGTGGAATGCGCGTCACCGCTGCCCGTGTCCAGGCCGGCGAGCAGGCGCAGCCCGTCCTCGGCGGGGCTGCCGGGGGCCGCGGACAGCACCAAGAGCTCCATGCCCGAGCCATCCGGTAGCGCGAAGTTCTCCTGGTGCAGTTCCAGCAGGCCGACCAACGGGTGCCGGTACGCCTTGCGCCCGTGTGCGCGGGCGCGCACGTCCGCACGGGCCCACAGGCGGCGGAAGCGCTCGCTGCCCATCGCCAGCTCTCCGATGAGCGAGGCCAGGCGGGGGTCCTCGGGGTATTTCCCGGCGGCCAGGCGCAGGTGTCCGACCACGTCCAGGGTGCAGGTCTCCCAGTCCGCGTAAAGGCCGCGCTCGGCCTCTTCGAGGAAGATGTGCCGGGCGGTGTTCAGGCCCGGCATCGGACGGCCGAAGAGGAGCCGGGCGAGGCGGTTCCCGGCGAGCACGTCCAGGCGGTGGTCCATGATCAGCGCGGGTGCGTCCGCGACCAGGTCGAGGACGCGCAGCAGCTCCGGCCGGACCCGCCCGCCCGGCGCCTTCGGGCGGCGGCGCTGCCGGGCGAGCCGGTCGAGGTGCCCGCGTTCGGTCTCGTCGAGGCCCAGGACCCGGGCGAGCGCGTCGAGAACCTGCTCTGAGGGTTGGGTCGCGCGGCCCTGCTCCAGGCGTACGTAGTAGTCGACGCTCACTCCGGACAGATGCGCGACCTCTTCGCGGCGCAGCCCCTGGACCCGGCGGCGGCTGTCGGCGGGGATGCCCACGACTGCCGGGTCGACTCGGGAACGCCGGGTCCTGAGGAAGCCCGCAAGATCGTCCATGCCTCCATTATCGCTTCGGTGCCGCCGGTGAAGGTGGTCCTGCCGTTACCAGGAAGTCCCGTCCGCCGGAAGAGGCGTCCCTGAACGCCGAGCGCCCCGGCGTCCAGGATCGAAGGCATCCGATCCGAAGGAGTCTCCCCATGAAGACGCTGATCGTCTACGCCCACCCGGAGCCGAAGTCGCTCAACGGCTCGCTGAGGGACCTCGCGGTGTCCACGTTGGAGAGCGCCGGCCACGAGGTGCGGGTGAGCGACCTGTACGCGATGAACTGGAAGGCGGTCGTGGACGCCGCGGACTACGGCTCCCACGCCTCGGCTCCGCTGAAGGTCGCCCTGGACTCGGGCCGGGCCTTCGACGCCGGGACGCTCACCCCGGACGTCCTCGCCGAGCAGGAGCGGCTGCTGTGGGCCGACACGATCATCTTTCAGTTCCCGCTGTGGTGGTACACGATGCCCGCGATCCTCAAGGGCTGGGTGGACCGGGTGTTCACCTACCACTTCGCCTACGGTGTCGGCGAACACAGCGACACCAGGTACGGCGAGCGCTTCGGCGAAGGGACCCTCGCCGGCCGGAGGGCCCTGCTGTCGGTGACCGCCGGCGGTCCGGAGTCGCATTACGCCGCCCGCGGGATCAACGGCCCCATCGATGATCTGCTGTTCCCGATCCAGCACGGCATCCTCTACTACCCGGGCATCGAGGTGCTGCCGCCGTTCGTGCTGTACGGCACCGACCGGATGTCCGGCGAGGACTACCCGGACGTCGCCAAGGCATGGGAGCAGCGCCTGCTCACCCTGGAGTCGACCGAGCCGATCGCGTTCCGGCGGCAGAACTTCGGCGACTACGAGATCCCCTCCCTGCACCTGAAGGAGGGGCTGGAGCCCGCTGGCCGCACGGGTTTCGGGCTGCACGTGCGCGGCCGCGCACCCGCCGTCTCGACTCGGTGAGACGCCGGTCTTCGGGTCATCGGCGGCCACCGGCGGCGACGGCGTTGGGGTCGAGCGCGAGTGCACCGACCCCGCCCCGCCGCCCGGCTGCATGATCATCAGTGCCGTGACCAATCTCGTCCGCGGAGGTGAAACGGGAACTCCGCGACCGGCGGGAGGCGAGCAGGCGGGCCTTCAACGACCGGATCGGCGACCTGGCGATGGCGGCCTGGCCCGGCTGACCCCGCCACCCCTTCGATCCTGGACGCCGGAGGTGGTCCGGGTGGGGTGTGCCGATGCGGCCGCTCGCGTCTCGCTCGGCTCGAAGGCCGTGCTGGGTCAGCGGTAGCGGTTGAGAGCGTCGCGGTGCTGCTGGAGTGCGGGTGACATCGCGACGCGGGGCTCTTGCATGAGGTTGCGGGCCATGGGGCCGGCCGCCTTCTCGCCCTTGCCGAACGCCTCGGCGATGTGTTCGGCGTGGGCGGGTTTGAGGCTTTCGCCGAACGGCGCCTCGTAGGGGTCGGTGACCGCTTCGACCAGGCACGGCCCCGGCTCGGCCATGGCCTGCTGGAACACGTCCGCGGCGTCGGCAGGATCCAGGAGGCGGACGGCGTTCAGCCCGCACGCTCGGGCGACCGAGGCGAAGTCGACGGGGTGCAGTTCGCACCCGTGCTGGGGGTTGCCGAGCAGCGCGGTCTGCTCCCACACCTCCAGGGCCAGGGAGTCGTTGCGCAGCACCACGACCTTGACGGGCAGGTCGTACTGGGCGAGCGTGGCCAGTTCGCCCAGGCCCATGGACAGCGAGCCGTCGCCGGTGAAGGCGATGACCGGCCGGTCGGGATGGGCGATCTGCGCGCCGATCGCGTAGGGCAGCGCGGCCCCCATGGTGCACAGGGTGCCGGAGAAGGAGTAGCTCATCCCCCGGCGCAGCATCAGCCGGCCGCCCCAGGCGGTGACGGTTCCGGCGTCGCCGGTGATGATCGCGTCATCGGGCAGGGCCTTGGACAGTTCCCAGGTGACCACCTGCGGGCGCATCGGGGTGCCGGACGAGGCGGCCTGCTCGCCGACCAGCCGCCACCAGTCGCGGTAGGTCCGCTGCGCCCGTTCCAGGAAGGACCGGTCGGCCTTGTGCTCCAGGTGCGGGAGGAGCGCGTCCAGTACCCCTTCGGCATGACCGACGAGGCCGACTTCGACCGGGTAGCGCATGCCGATGCGGTCGGCGTTCAGGTCGATCTGCACCCCGCGCGCCTGCCCGGGCTCGGGCCAGAAGTCGTAGTACGGGGTGGACGAGCCGACGATCAGGAACCCGTCGCAGTCCTCGAACGCCTCGTGGGAGGCGCGCGTGCCGATCAGCCCCATGCCGCCGGTGGTGTAGGGGCTGTCGTCGGGCACGCAGTCCTTGCCGAGACCGGCCTTGACGATCGGCGCGCCCAGCGCCTCGGCGACCCGCTCCAGCGTCTCGCCGGCGCCGCGCGCGCCCGCACCGGCGCAGATCGCCACCTTCCGGCAGGCGTTGAGCACCGCGGCGGCCCGGCGGATCTGCTCTAGCGGCGGCACCACCGTGAACGGCTGGGCGGCCAGGGACGCGTGCCCGGGCACGTTCTTGTCGGAGACCGTGTCCTGCTCCATCGTCCAGGACTGGACGTCGATCGGGATCGCCAGATGGGAGGGCGTGCGGTTCATCAGCGCCGACCGCACCGCCAGGTCGGTCGCGGTGATCGCGTGGGCCGGGCCCATGACCCGTTCGGAGAACGGGCACGCCCCCTCCAGCAGCCGGTCGGACGGCAGATCCTGCAGGAAGTGGGAGCCGATCGTGTCGTGGTAGGACAGACCGGTGACGGCGATGACCGGCGACCGTCGACCCGTGCGTCGTACAGCCCGTTGAGCAGGTGCACCGCGCCGGGACCGGCGGTGGCCACGCACGCGGCCGCCCGCTCCCCGACAATGCCCGGGGTCCGCCGCCGGCGCGCCCGCCGTCCACGACCACCATCGGGCGACTCCGGCCGCCACCGTGAAGTCCCAGCCGGCGGCGGAGAACTCGGCTGAGCCGATCAGATGTGGTGGCGGAGAAGGAGATCGGCGGGGTAGGGGTCGAGGTAGGTCTGCTGAGCCAGGTAGGCGAGGTGCTCGCCTTCGGCGTGGTGGCGCAGCAGGGCGATCGGGACGCTGAGGGGCGCCTCGCCGCGCTGGTAGGACTCGATCGCGGCCAGGATGTCGCGGCGCCGCGTCGGGTCGAGGTGCGCGCTCAGCGGGCTGAAGACGTGGAGGAGCGCGTTGGCGTGGCGGCCGCGTTTGGGACGGACGGCGAAGGCCTCGCTGAAGGCGCGGCGGTACTCGGCCTCCAGTTCCTGGCGCGGCCGGGCGCCCGCCTGGGCGACGATGCGTCCGGTGTCCCGGTAGGCGGCCGGGTCGTGGGAGAGGATCTGCAGCTTGTGGCGGCTGTGGAAGGCGACCAGGTCGCGGGGGCTCCAGTCGCCGGCGAAGAGTTCGCGGAGCCGCGCGTGGGCGAAGACCCGCTCGACGAAGTGCTCGCGGAGGACGGGGTCGCGGAGCCGGCCGTCCTCCTCGGCGGGCAGGTGCGGGAGCGCGTCGGTGACGAGGGCGGCGAACACGCCGCGGCCCCGGCGGTCGACCGGCTGCCCGTCGGTGCGTTCGCCCGGCCGCCCGGACGCGTAGCGCGGCAGGCTCAGCAGCCCGCAGCTCGGCGAGCGTGACTTGAACACGTACCCGTCGACGCCGGCGAGGTCGGGAAGCCGGTCGTCCGCGAGTCCGGTCATGGCGTCGGTGTGGTCGCAGGTCCGGTCCTTGGTGACGATCCGCCCGTCGCTGAGCAGGCGCAGGGTGGGGCGGGGCGCCCCGAGGCCGATCTCGATCTCCGGGCAGACGGGCACCCAGTCGACGTGGGCGGCGAGGGCCCCGGTGAGGAACCGGTCGCGGCTGTGGCCGCCGTTGTAGCGGACGGGCGCGCCCAGCAGGCAACTGGACACCGCCAGCCGGGGCCGCGGACGGTCCCCCGGCGCCGGACCGGGCGGCGGCTTGAGAGAGGGCACAGGAGGGTCCTCAACCGCCGAAGCCCGCGAGTGGCGCGCGCCTTGACCTGCGGAAGCGCTGTTCCAGGGTCATGCGGACGCGATGCCCGCGAGCACCGTCGCAAAACTCGCCGGGGACGGCACGCGCGCTCCAGGACCAGGTGCTCGACCACCGCTCCGGGCGGTCGCGCTTGCGCAGGTCAGGAGGGGGTAGGCCGCGTCCAAGCGGCTTGAGGGCGCGGGCCTGGGCCTCAGTCTTCTTCGCCATGGGCGTCGCCTTGCGCATGGAGGTAACGCAGGTCATGAACCACCGGGGCTTGTGCCTGGTGACGGGCGCCAGCGGCTATATCGGGGGACGGCTGGTCCCCGAGCTGCTGGACGCCGGCTACAGCGTGCGGTGCATGACCCGTTCGGCGCAGCGGCTGCGCGACCACCCGTGGGCCGGGCGGGTGGAGGTCGCGCAGGCCGACGCCGCCGACCCGGAGGCCGTCCGGCGCGCGCTGGACGGTGTCGACGTCGCGTACTACCTGGTCCATGCCATCGGCGGCGCGGGCGGTTTCGCCGGCAAGGACCGGAAGGCGGCGCACTCCTTCGCTCGGGCGGCACGGGACGCGCAGGTGGGACGCCTGGTCTATCTCGGCGGCATGGACCCGGAGGAGGAGCTGTCGCCGCATCTGCGGTCCCGCGCCGAGGTCGGCCGGATCATGCTCGGCAGCGGCGTCCCGGCGGTGTGGCTGCGCGCGGCGGTGATCATCGGCTCGGGGTCGGCGTCGTTCGAGATGCTGCGCCACCTCACCGAGCGGCTGCCGGTGATGGTCACGCCGCGGTGGGTGCACACCCGGATCCAGCCGATCGCGATCCGGGACGTCCTGCACTATCTGGTGGCGTCGGCCGACCTGCCCGCCGAGGTGAGCCGCGGCTTCGACATCGGCGGGCCGGACGTGCTGACCTACGCGGAGATGATGCACCGGTACGCCGCCGTGGCCGGGCTGCGCCGGCGGCTCATCGTCCCGGTCCCGGTGCTGAGCCCGGGGTTGTCGAGCCTGTGGGTGGGCGCCATCACGCCGGTTCCCGGCGGCCTCGCGCGTCCGCTGGTGGAGTCGCTGCGCAACGAGGTCGTGTGCGGCGAGGACGACATCGGCCGGTACGTCCCGCCTCCGCCGGACGGTCCGACCGGTTTCGACCGCTCGGTCGCGCTCGCGCTGCGCCGGGTCCAGCGGGCCGATGTCGCCACGCGCTGGTCATCGGCGAGCGTCCCGGGGGCGCCGAGCGATCCGTTGCCGACGGATCCGGACTGGGCCGGCGGCAGTCTCTACACCGATGACCGGTCGTGCCGGGCGGACGCCCCGCCGGAGCGGCTGTGGGAGGTCGTCGAGGCGATCGGCGGGGAACGCGGCTGGTACTCCTTCCCGGCCGCCTGGCGGGCCAGGGGCGTCATCGACCGGCTGGTGGGCGGGGTCGGGCTGCGGCGAGGACGCCGGGATCCGCGCCGGCTGCGCATCGGCGAGACAGTGGACTTCTGGCGTGTCGAAGAGATCGAGCCGGGCCGCCTGCTGCGGCTGCGCGCCGAGATGCGGCTCCCCGGCCCGGCCTGGCTGGAGCTGAGGGTGTCGGAGGAGGACGGTCGCGGCCTGCTGGCGCAGCGGGCGCTGTTCCACCCGCGGGGGCTGGCCGGCCACGCGTACTGGTGGGCGTTCCGGCCGTTCCACGACCGCATCTTCGGAACGATGTGCCGCGGCATCGCCCGCGCGGCCGAGCGGCCCCCGCCATGAGCGGCCGGCGGTCATGAGGCCGGGCTGGTGGCGAGCACGCAGGCGGCGGGCGGGTCGAGGTCGAGGGTCTCGACCTGGATGTCGGTGAAGCCGGCCTGGGTGAGCATGTCCTGGAGTTCTCGGGCGGCTCGGGCGGTGGTGTCGCTGGTGGCGCCGGGGCAGCGGGGCTGGCTGACGAGCGCGATGCGCCCCGCCGGACGCAGCAGGCGGCGCAGTTCGCGGAGCCGCTCCACCGGATCGGGCCAGAACCCCGCGGAGTTGACGGCCAGGACGGCGTCGAGTGGATCGCCGAAGCCCGGCAGCCGCTCCACGGACGCCTGCGCGAGGTGCACGCGGCCGGCGCGGACGGCGGCGGCGTTGCGGCGGGCGGCGTGCCGGACCATGGCCCGCGAGTGGTCGATGCCGAACACCTCGCCCCGGGTGGCGCGGCCGGCGAACGCGGCGATGGCGATGCCGGGGCCGAAGCCGATCTCGAGTACCCGGTCGGTGGGCCGCACGTCCAGCAGCGACACCGCCCACAGGTTGCGCCGCCGGTTGGAGGGGCGCAGGGCGAACATCCAGCCGTTCGCCCATCCGACCAGGCCCCGGGGCCGGCGGGCCTGGCCCACCAGATATCCGATCGCGCGCTGCTTGAGAGAGGTACCTGCGGTCTGCATGATCGCCAGTCAACGACTTCAAGTACGCTTGAAGTCAAATGAGCGAGCAGCTGACGATCGGGGAGCTGGCGGAACGCACCGGCATCGCCGCGTCCGCGCTGCGCTACTGGGAGGAACTCGGCCTGCTGCCGGCACCGGCCCGGGTCTCAGGCCGGCGGCGGTATCCGCCGACGGCGGTCGGCCTCGTCGCTGTGGTCGTGGCGCTGCAGAACGTCGGCTTCACGCTGCGGGAGGTCAAGGCGTTCCTCGCGTCCCGCCCGCCGCCTGGCGACGCCCGGCGGGAGATGTACCGGCGCAAGCTCACCGAACTGGATCAACGCATCGCCCAGGCCCAGGCCGCGCGCACCGCCATCGCCCACGGCCTGGCCTGCCCGCACGAGGACATCTCCGAGTGCCCCAACTTCACCACCGGCGCCGCGGCGCTCCTGGCGGGGTCCTCTCTCCAAGAGGCCCACGACGCGGCTCACGACGCGGCTGACGACGAGGCCCATCCGCACTGACCTCGCCGTCGAGATAAGCGGCCTCGCTTCTCGTCCTCGCGATCACGCGGGGCCCGATCTGGGGGCCATCCCGGTGAAGACGGCCCGGAGGACGTGGTCGATATAGGCGTCCGTCAGAGGTTCCCCGGTGATCAGCAGGCGGAAGAACAGCGGGCCCGACAGGATCTCCATGGCGAGGTCCAGGTCGACGTCGTGGTCGATCTGCCCCTGCTCTTTCGCGGCCCGGAGGCGGGCCACCGTGTCGGCGGTCTGGGGCTGGATGAACCGCCGGTTGAGCGCGTCGGCGACCTCGGGGTCGTGCTGGGCCTCGCCGATGAGGTCCCGGAACAGCGGGCCCCACGGGGGCCGGCCGAGGAGGTCGGCGGCCCTGGTCATCACATCGCGCAGGTCGGCGACGATGTCGCCGGTGTCGGCATGGTCCAGGCCCGCGGTGTTGAGGCTGAGCACCGCGTCCAGGAACAGCAGGCCCCGGGAGGGCCAGCGCCGGTAGATGGTGTGCTTGCTGACGCCGGCCCGGGCCGCGACGGCCTCGATGCTGAGCTTGGCGTAGCCGGACTCGCCGGCCAGGTCGAGCGCGGTCCGCATGATCGCCTCGGTCCGGCCGGCGGCGCGGGCGGCGCGCTGATCGGTCATGCCGCCACCCTACCGCACTGACTGCACGGCACGTGCCGTGTTGACCCGAGCACCCCTTCCCGATCCGCACCGACACGGGTGTGGTCCGCGGTCCCACCGTTCTCAGTGGTCTTCGGGCCGGGTGTCGAGGCGCTGTCCGCGCAGCAGGAACCAGGCCGCGACGGCGGCGGCCAGCAGGACCGCCGCTCCGGCGCCGGAGGCGATGGCCAGTCCGTCGACGAAGGACTGGCGGGCGGCGTCCAAGAGCTGCGAAGCGGCCTCCGGGGGCAGCTGCTCGGCGGCGTCGACGGCACCGCCCAGCGACTCGCGGGCGGCGGGCGGAGTCCCCGGCGGCCCGGCGAAGTCCCGGTAGACGCCGGTCACCACGGACCCGAGCAGCGCGATGCCGAGGGCGGCGCCGAGTTCGTAGGCCGTCTCGGACACCGCGGACGCGGCACCCGCCTCCTCTTTGGGGGCGCTGGAGAGGATCACGTCGGCGGTGACGGTGAACGAGAACCCGGCACCGAGGCCGACGACCAGCAACGCGCCGCCGAGCAGGGGGTAGCCGGTGGACTCGCCGATGGCGGTGAGCGCGGCGAGCGCCAGGCCGATGGCGGCCAGCCCGCCCGACACCACGGCGCGGACGGACAGCCGCCGGGCCGCGCGCCCGGCGACCAGCCCCGCCGCCACCGCGCCGACGGCGGCGGGCAGCTCGGCCAGGCCGGCCTCGAACGGGGGCCTGCCCTGCACCAGCTGCAGGTACTGGGAGAGGAAGAAGACCAGTCCGGACAGTCCGAGGACGGTCATCAGGTCGGCCACGACCGCGCCGCTGAAGCCGCGGCTGCGGAAGAGCCGCAGGTCCAGCAGCGGGACCGGCAGCGCCCGCTGGCGGCGGACGAATCCGTACAGGGCGGCGGCGCCGAGCAGGCCCGCCGCGAGCGGGCCCCCTCCGAAGCCGTGCGCGGCGGCCTCCTTGACCGCGTACACGGCACCGCCCATGCCGACCAGCGACAGCACGACGCTGACCGGGTCCCACGGGCCGGCGCCGGGGTTGCGCGACTCCGGCAGCAGCCTCGCGCCGACCAGGACCAGGACGGCCATCACCGGCAGGTTGATCAGGAAGACCGACCCCCACCAGAAGTGCTCCAGCAGCAGGCCGCCCACGATCGGGCCGACCGCCATGCCGGCGGAGGCGGCCGCCCCCCAGATGCCGATGGCGAGGCTGCGCTCGCGCGGGTCGTGGAAGAGGTTGCGGATCAGGGCGAGGGTGGCGGGCATCAGGGTGGCGCCGGCGACGCCGAGCAGCGCGCGAGCCGCGATCATCAGTTCGGGGGTCGCCGCGTAGGCGTTGAGCACCGATATCGCGCCGAAGGCCGTGGCGCCGATCAGCAGGATGCGCTTGCGGCCGATGCGGTCGCCGAGGCTGCCCATGGACACCAGCAGGCCGGCGATCACGAAGGAGTAGACGTCGCCGATCCACAGCAGCTGGGTGCCGGAGGGCCGCAGGTCCTCACTGAGGTAGGGGGTCGCCAGGCCGAGGACGGTCACGTCGACGGCCACCAGCAGCACGGCCAGGACGAGAACGGCGAGCGCCGCCCAGCGACCGGGGCGCTTCACCGCCTCGGACGCGCCGGGCGGCCGCAGCGTCCCGGTCACGGTCGCTCCTTCCGGGCGGCGCCGCCGAGCAGCAGTTCGACGATCATGTAGGTGATGTCGTTGCGGGCCACGCGGCCCTCGGTCACCGCCCAGGCGCCGGAGGCCAGCAGGCCGTAGAGCGCCTCGGTGAGCCAGGCCGGGCTCAGGTCGAGCCGGAACTCGCCGTCCTCCTGGCCGCGCCGGAACAGCGCGGTCAGCCGGGCGTCGACGCGGGCCCAGCCCTGGTTCATCTCCTCGCCCTCGAAGAGCTGGTTCTCGGTGTAGAGGAAGGCGAGCAGGCCGGCGGAGGGCTCGATCTCGCGGACCAGGCGGCGCACGGCGCCGGCCGCCGGCCCCTCGTCCAGGCGCGCCGCCGCCAGGGCCGCCTCGCACTCGGCGATGCCGTGCGCCTCCAGGGAGCGGATGAGCGCGTCCCGCCCCGGGAAGTGGCGGTTCAGCGTCGCCCGGCTGATCCCGGCGGCCCGCGCGACCTCGTCCATGGTCGCGGTGGCCTTCCGGGTCAGCAGGGCCGCAGCGGTGCGCAGCACGTGGTCGCGATCGACAGCCATGAGACGAACATATGCCATATGAGACACTGATGTCTCATATGGCGCGTCGAAAGCTCAACGAGGTCGCGATGGCTTGCGGGAAGACCTCCCGTAGCGCGGGACGGGGGCAACGCGGATCCGGCGACCGTTCACGGCCGGTCACGTCGCCCCCGCGCCGTCAGGCTCCCGCGGTCCGCTTGGGCAGCTTCCAGCCGGGGCGGGGGAAGTGGCACGTGTAGCCGTTCGGGTACTTCTGCAGGTAGTCCTGGTGCTCGGGCTCGGCTTCCCAGAAGTCGCCGGCCGCCGTCACCTCGGTGACGACCTTGCCCGGCCACAGGCCGGAGGCGTCGACGTCGGCGATGGTGTCCTCGGCGACCTTCCGCTGCTCGTCGGAGGTGTAGAAGATCGCGGAGCGGTAGCTCGTGCCGATGTCGTTGCCCTGCCGGTCCACGGTCGTGGGGTCGTGGATCTGGAAGAAGAACTCCAGCAGCGCCCGGAAGTCGGTCTGGTCGGGGTCGTAGAGGACCTCGATGGTCTCGGCGTGCGTCCCGTGGTCGCGGTAGGTGGCGTTGGGCACGTCTCCCCCGCTGTAGCCGACCCGCGTGGAGACCACCCCGGGCTCCCGGCGGAACAGCTCTTCCATCCCCCAGAAACAGCCGCCCGCGAGCAGTGCCCTCTCGGTTGCCATGTTCTCCGTCCCCCCTCGTGTCCTTCGTCGGTGAGTACAGCAGGCCCCGCATCGGCCTTATTCCATGGTGCCGCCGAGCAGCCCCCGAGGGGAGGCTCCGCGTGCCGGCGACCGATCGGCCCTCAGGATTCTGTCTTCTTCCTCCTTGCGGCAAGGTGGCGAGGGTGCCTCGGGGGCGCCTCCGCGACCGTCCTGTGCGACGACTACGTAGTGGACGCCAATACGCGAACACGCCGTACGTCGCCTGCCCCACGCGCTGCTTCGCGCTAACTTGATCAACCCTTGGCGGAAGGCTCTTTTGCCGGGTTCGGGACGAGGGAACCGTGATCGGTACACGGTCGGTGACGTCACCATTCCTCAGAGGCTTGATGAACTATAAGATCAGCGTCCTGTTCCGGGCGATACCGGTGCTCATGGGTGCCGTCTCGGCGGGGCTGGGCGGATACGTGCTCGCGCACGCGTCCGATCCGAGCGCGCGCGTCGCGGGCCTGGTGCTCATCTCGCTGGCGGCCATCTGCCTCTGCCTGTTCGCCACCGCCGCCACGATCATCAGGCAGCTCATCGGCCGGTACACCGCGCTGGACCGGCTGCTCTACCCGGTGTTCGGGTTCGCGGTCACCTGCGCCCCGACGGGTTACGGGCTGTACCTGCGCACCGGCCCCGAGACGTCGCCGCCCGACTTCGTCGCCGGGCATGTGATCTTCGGTGTCGGCATGGTCTGCGCGTGCGTCTCCTGCGTCGCCACGGTCTCCACCCGGTTCCTCCTGATCAGCGAGAACTCGGCACTGCCCGAGGGGTCACCGCCCCGCTCGCCGGCGCCGTTCGGCCCGCTCCCCGTACGGATCCTGACGACGCTCCCGGTGCTCGCGGCCCTCGCCACCTGGGCGTGGGCCTTCGTCCTGCTGGCGGGCGGGGGCGGCGGAGCCCCGGCCGGACGGTTCACCGCCGGACACGTGATGAGCGGTCTGGCGCTCGTCTGCTCCTGCCTCATCGGGCTGGTGGCCAGCATCCTGCGGCAGATCCAGAACACCTACACCCGGCGCGAGCGCACTCTGTGGCCGGGGGCGGCCGCCGCGCTGGGCGCCATCGGCATCGCGTGGGCTCTGATCGTCATCGCCGTGCACACCCGGTCCACCCAGTTGGCCGCCGCCTACGTGCTGATCGGCCTGGGGCTCATCTGCTGGAGCATCCTCAGCAAGGTGCTGCTGCTCGCGCTCGTCTGGCGGCGCGATGCCCCCTTGGCGAACCGGGTCCCCCTGATCCCGGTCGGTACGGCCCTGCTCTGCCTGTTCCTCTCGGCGTTCCTCTTCGAGTCCGCCGACCCCGCGGTGATCGTCTCGGCCCGCGTCCTGGTCGGTCTCGGCTGCATCTGCTTCTCGCTGTTCTCCATCGTCTCCATCCTGGAGAGCGGAACCAGCGGCGCGGCAGAGGACGACTGAGACGGGCCGGCGAGAGGCGGTTCCGAGAAGGCTCCGTCATATTCTTGCAGTTTCGAACTAAAACGCTCACGCGGACCGCGCTCGCCCGGATGAACGGGGAGGCGCAGCTCTGCACGTGCGGACGGTGGCGCGTCGTCCCGATCTC
The DNA here is from genome assembly GCF_013364275.1 of Actinomadura sp. NAK00032. NCBI lineage: Bacteria > Bacillati > Actinomycetota > Actinomycetes > Streptosporangiales > Thermomonosporaceae > Actinomadura > Actinomadura sp. NAK00032. The sequence goes on from NZ_CP054932.1 coordinate 6,269,175, forward strand.
CACGCCGCGGCCGGGGACGGTGGCACGGGCGCTCCCGGCGGGTTCCCCGGAGGGCGGCGGGCGGCCCCGGGGTAGGGGATCTGCGCGCCCACCGCCCGGCCTGGAGGCGGATCGGTCGGCGGTCAGCAGGTGTACGAGAGGAGCGGCTCGACCATGGTCGAGGTGCTTTCGCGAACCGGGGTGGTGCCGCCATTGAGCCACCTTCGATCAGGTCCTGTCAATATCGCTCATATAACGACATCGTGACTGCCAAGGGGGCGCCATGAATCCGGTCCAGCACCGAACGGTGTGAGGGAAACTGATCCGGTCAGGCGTCGTCGCGGACGGCGGCGACCCAGACGTCGACGCCCGCGTTCTCGAACTCTGCCAGGTCCGCCTTCGGCGCCCGGGCGTCGGTCACCAGGAACGCGATCTCGTCGGCGGGGACCGTCTGGAACATCGTGTCCACCCCGACCTTCGTGTGGTCGACCAGCGCGACCACCTCCTGGGCGGCGTGCGCCAGGGCGCGGTCGACGCCCGCGACCAGCATGTTCGGCGTGGACAGGCCGCGCTCGGCGGTGAGCCCGTTGCCCGAGATGAACGCCCGGCGGACCCGCAGGCTGGCGAGGGTCTGCTCGGCGGCGCCGCCGACGAGCGCGTGGATGGACCCGCGCAGCGAGCCGCCCGTCATCACGACCTCGACACCGCGCGCCTCGGCGAGCACCTGGGCGACGAGCAGCGAGTTGGTGACGACGGTGAGCGAGTCGAAGCCGAGGAGCTCGCGGGCGAGTTCCCGGGTGGTCGTGCCCGCGCCGACCACGATCGCGTCGCCCTCCTCGACGAGGTCGGCGGCCAGCCGCGCGATCGCCGCCTTCTCCACCGCGGCGACCTGGGCCTTCTGCCGGTAGGTCGGCTCCCGGGACAGCCCGTCCGGCGCGACCGCGCCGCCGTGCCGGCGGTCGAGCAGTCCTTCGGCCTCCAGCGCGCGGATGTCGCGGCGCACGGTCGCCTCGGACGCCTCCAGGGTGGCCGCCAGGTCGCGCATGGAGACCGCGCCGTTCGCACGGACCATCTCCAGCAGCCGCTGGCGCCGCTCTGCGGCGAACCCCGGACGACGTGGCATGGAGGGCCTTCCCGGAGCGATCCGACAGTGACGCTGGCACGTCGATGATGCCAGACCCGCCCGGGCGCCGACCCTGGGTGGATTGATCGTAAACTGAGGGTCATGTCCGGCGACCGCCCCTCGTGCACCTGCGTGATCTGCCGTGACTACGGCGACCGGGACCGCCTGGACAACTTCCAGCTGCGCACGATCGTCCACATCACCCAGTACGGGTGGAGCGTCGTCCTCGTGCAGCCCGACGCCGACGGGCCGGGCTGGGCGTACACGATCGGCCTGTGGCACAGCCACGGCGCGCCCGAGCTGGCGATGTTCGGCGGCGACGTGTACGAGACCGAGGAGGTCCTCAACGCGCTCGGCCGGCGGACCGCCGAGGGCGACGTCCCGGCGGACGGCGAGCGCCGCGACGGCGTCGTCCGGGGGCAGCAGGCGGCGTTCCGGGACGTCGACCCGCGCTGGTACGACGGCCTGTTCCGCGGTGCGGTGGCGTTCTACCGGCAGCCGCCGCTGCCGGTCCTGCAGGTCGTCTGGCCCAACCGGCACGGCCTGTTCCCCTGGCAGCCCGGCACCGACCTGCCGTTCCGGCACGCCCAGCCGTGGCTGTGGCTCGACCCGAAGCAGCACCCGGCCGGCATCTGGACACGGCGCCTCTGACACCGGGCGGGGGCCGCCCGGCGGCGTACGATCGGCGGGTGTACGGGCCGATCGCCGAGAGCATCCGGACCCCGCGCCTCCTGCTGGAGCCGCTGGCGGTCCACCACGCGGACGAGATGGCGCCCGTGCTGGACGATCCCCGCCTGCACCGCCACATCGGCGGCGAGCCCCTCACCCTGGAGGAGTTGCGCGCCCGCTACGCGCACCTGGTCGCGGGCCCCGCGCCGTTCCACCAGGAGTGGTGGCTGAACTGGATCGTCCGCCGCGTCCGGGACGGGCAGGCCGTCGGCTACGTCCAGGCGACGGTCAAGCCGGCCGCGCCGGGGTTCGCCGTGGGCCCCGCCTCCGCCGGGTCGACGGTCTCGCCGGGCCCGCCCCGGCACCTGGCGTCCGTCGCCTGGGTCATCGGCATGCCCTACCAGGGGTTCGGCTTCGCGACCGAGGCCGCCCGCGCCCTGCTGGACTGGCTCCGCGCCCACGGGGCCGGCGAGATCGTCGCGACCGTCCACCCGGACAACCGCGCCTCCGCCGCCGTCGCGTCCAAGATCGGCATGGTGACGACCGGCGAGACCCGCGACGACGAACTCGTCTGGCGCCTCCCTCCCGGGTGACGCCTCCCGCCAAGGTGACAGTGTGATCGGGTCGTCGAGCGAAGCTCGTCCATTGGATGGTGGTGGGTGGGGGCTGGAGGGGGAACGTCGAGCGAAGCTCGTCCATTGGATGGTGGTGGGTGGGGGCTGGAGGACGGTGGGTAGGCGACAATCGACGGATCAGGATTCACCGGCCGGAAGGGGACGGTATGCGGGAGGTCTGGCCCGGGGACCCCTATCCGCTCGGCGCCACCTGGGACGGGACGGGCACCAATTTCGCCCTGTTCTCCGAGGTGGCGCGGCGTGTCGAGCTGTGCCTGTTCGACGCCGACGGCACCGAGACCCGGCGGGAGCTGCCGGAGGTCGACGGGTTCGTGTGGCACGGCTACCTGCCGGGGGTCGGGCCCGGCCAGCGGTACGGGTACCGGGTGCACGGGCCGTTCAGCCCGCGGGACGGGCACCGCTGCAACCCGTCCAAGCTGCTGCTCGACCCGTACGGCAAGGCCGTGGAGGGCGGCGTCCGCTGGCACGAGTCGCTGTTCTCCTACCGGTTCGCCGACCCCGACGCGCTGAACGAGGACGACAGCGCGCCCTATATGCCGAAGAACGTCGTGATCAACCCGTTCTTCGACTGGGCGGACGACCGGCCGCCACGCGTCCCCTACCACGAGAGCGTCATCTACGAGGCGCACGTGAAGGGCCTGACCCGGCTGCATCCGGGCATCCCGGAGGAGCAGCGCGGTACGTACGCGGGCCTCGCGCACCCGGTGATGATCGACCATCTGCTCGACCTCGGCGTGACGGCCGTGGAGCTGATGCCGGTGCACCAGTCGGTGCCCGAGCACTCGCTGGTGGCGCGGGGTCTCGACAACTACTGGGGCTACAACACGATCGGGTTCTTCGCGCCGCACAACTCCTACAGCTCGTCCGGGCAGTCCGGGGAGCAGGTGCTGGAGTTCAAGGCGATGGTCCGCGCGCTGCACGAGGCGGGCATCGAGGTCATCCTGGACGTCGTCTACAACCACACCGCCGAGGGCGACCACCTGGGCCCGACGCTGTCGTTCCGCGGCATCGACAACGCGTCCTACTACCGGCTGCGCGACGACGACAAGCGCTACCACCTCGACTACACCGGCTGCGGCAACTCGCTGAACGTCCGCAACCCGCACGCGCTGCAGCTCATCATGGACTCGCTGCGCTACTGGATCCTGGAGATGCACGTCGACGGGTTCCGGTTCGACCTCGCCTCCGCGCTGGCCCGCGAGCTGCACGACGTCGACCGGCTGGCCGCGTTCTTCGACCTCGTCCAGCAGGACCCGGTCGTCTCGCAGGTGAAGCTGATCGCCGAGCCGTGGGACGTCGGCGAGGGCGGCTACCAGGTCGGCAACTTCCCGCCGCTGTGGACGGAGTGGAACGGCAAGTACCGCGACACCGTCCGCGACTTCTGGCGCGGGTCGTACGCGACCATGCCGGAGTTCGCGTCCCGCCTGACCGGGTCGTCGGACCTGTACGAGCACAGCGCGCGGCGGCCGTTCGCGTCCATCAACTTCGTCACGTGCCACGACGGGTTCACGCTGACCGACCTGGTCTCCTACGACCACAAGCACAACGAGGCCAACGGCGAGGGCAACCGGGACGGAACGGACGACAACCGCTCCTGGAACTGCGGCGCCGAGGGCCCGACCCGCGACCCCGCCGTCCTGGAACTGCGCGCGCGGCAGCGCCGCAACTTCCTGGCGACGCTGTTCCTGTCGCAGGGCGTGCCGATGCTGTCCCACGGCGACGAGCTGGGCCGGACGCAGAAGGGCAACAACAACGCCTACTGCCAGGACAACGAGACCGCGTGGGTGCACTGGGAGGACTCCGACGACATGGAGTTCGTCCGGATCCTGTCGCGGCTGCGGCACGACCACCCGGTGTTCCGGCGGCGCCGGTTCTTCACCGGGCGGGGCAGCGGCGCCGCCGCCGACATCGCCTGGCTCACCCCGGCCGGCGACAGCATGACCGACCAGGACTGGAACGTCGGCTTCGCGAAGTCGCTCGGCGTGTTCCTCAACGGCGACGCCATCACCGAGCCCGACCCGCGCGGCCGCCGCGTCCGCGACGACTCGTTCCTGCTGCTGGTCAACGCCGGGTCGGAGCAGGTCGAGTTCACCCTGCCCGGCGCCGAGTACGGCGAGCGCTGGGAGTTCGCGCTCGACACCGCCGAGCCCGGCACCGTGGGCGAGCGGCCCCGGGTCAAGGCCCGCGACGTCGTCCCCGTCACCGACCGCGCCCTCCTCGTCCTGCGGAGGCTCCCCTAGGCGGAGGCTCCCCTAGGCGCCGGCGGCCTGGAGCGCGGTCAGGAAGACCAGCACGACCGTGGTGACCGCCACCGCGCCGTGGACGGCGACCGCGGCGAACGGGAACGCCTGCTCCGCGCCGCGCGCGTGCCGGCCGCCCCGCCCGACGAGCCAGCGGGTGAACAGCACGAAGCCCTGCAGCACGACGACCAGCAGCACCGCGAACGCGGCCCACGCGTAGCCGGTGTTCCCGGTGGCCAGGTGGGCGATCCATACGGCGAGGCCCGCCACGGCCGCGAGCGGATGCCCCACCACGACCAGGGTCGGGAACCGCGTCACCTTCGTCGAGCGCCCCCCGTTCAGAAACCAGATGACCAGCAGGTAGCCGCCCGCCGCGGCGGCCAGGATCCACGCGCACAGCGCCGCGTACTCCACCCCCCGCTCCCTTCTGTGGAATTCTCGTCCCCGTCCCCCGCGGGCAAGTGTCACCTCCGAACGCTCCCGGCATGACGGATTTCTACGGATTGGTACACAACCGGTCATCCGGCCGGTCGAACGGGCGCGTGCAGTAGCTTGGGTGATCTATGCGCCCACTGTCTCCGGAGCCCGGCGAGGCCGACCTCGCCGAGCGCTACGCGTACCCGCCCGACGGCACCTGGCTGCGGGCCAACATGGTGGCCAGCCTCGACGGGGCGGCGCAGCGCGACGGGCGCAGCGGCGGCCTCGGCAACGCCGCCGACCGGCACCTGTTCCTGCTGCTGCGCGGGCTCGCCGACGTCGTCCTCATCGGTGCCCAGACGGTGCGCGCCGAGGGCTACGGGCCGGTCAGGCCCGGCGAGGGCTGGGGCGGCGTCCGGGAGGGGCGCTCCCCCGTCCCGCCGATCGCGATCGTGTCCCGCAGCCTCGACCTCGACTTCGAGGCCCCCGTCTTCACCGAGGCCGAGGTGCCGACGATGGTGCTGGCCACCGCGTCCGCCGACCCGGCCCGGCTGGCGGCGGCGCGGGAGCACACCGACGTCATCATCGCGGGGCAGGACTCGCTCGACTTCGCCGTCGCCGTCCGGGAGCTCGCCAAGCGCGGCCACCGGCGGCTGCTGTGCGAGGGCGGGCCGTCGGTGCTCGGGCAGCTGGTGGCGGCCGGGCTGCTGGACGAGCTGTGCCTGACGCTGAGCCCGCTGCTGCTCGGCGGGAACCCGACCCGGATCCTGAACGGGCCGCCGGTACCCGTCCCGCCGGAGCTCAAGCTCGCCCACGCCCTCCAGGACGAGGAGTTCCTGTTCCTGCGCTACACCCGCAGCCGGTAGCGGACGAACAGCACGCCCTCGTCGATGTAGAGGGCGGTGGGGTCGAGGGGTACCTCGGTCTCCAGGCCGTCCAAGAGGCGGGTGTGTCGGGGGCTTCCGAGCAGGGTCGGGGCGATGCTGAGGCACAGCTCGTCGACGAGTGACGCCCGGATCAGCGCGGTCGCCAGGGCGGGGCCGCCCTCGCAGAGCAGATGCTCGTAGCCGAGGTCTTCGCGGAGCGTCGTGATGGCGGCGGTGAGGTCGACGCCGTCCTCGCCCTCCGCGACCACCTGGATGCCGTTCGGCACGTTCTTACGGCCGCTTTGCGACGTCACCACGATGGTGGGTGTCTCGGCCTTGGTGAACAGCGGGAGCGTCCAGTCGAGGTCGGCGGAGCGGCTCACCACGACGATGGGCGCGGGCGGTCGTCCGCGGCGCGCGCGCAGGTCCCGGCGTAGGCGGGCGGGGCCGAGGCGTCCGGTGCGGACGGTGCCGGCGCCCACGAGGATCGCGTCGGTCAGCGCTCGCAGGCTCCGCAGGACGCGGAAGTCGGCGTCGCCGCCGAGGCCGTCCGTCCAGCCCTCGGCGTCGGTGGCGGACCCGTCCACGCTCGCGACCATGCCGAGCCGCAGCCCGGGAAGGTCGCCGTAGGCCTCGTACGGGTCGACGCCGGCGGCGGGCTCCGGCAGCAAACGGCGCATGACCTGCACGTTATCGGACACCCCGGGCTGTCGTTCTGTCGGTGCCGTGGCGCAGGATGGGGGGATGGACCTGCCGATCAGCCCGCCGCTGCCGCCGATGCTGGCCAAGGCGGTCAAGACCATGCCCAAGGGCGACCTGCTGTACGAGCCGAAATGGGACGGCTTCCGCTGCATCGTCTTCCGCGACGGCGACGAGGTGGAGCTGTCCAGCCGCGGCGAGAAGCCGCTCACCCGCTACTTCCCCGAGCTGGTCGAGGCGGTGAAGCGCGAGCTGCCCGAACGGTGCGTGGTGGACGGCGAGATCGTGCTGCCGAAGGGGACGCGCCTCGACTTCGACGCGCTCCAGCAGCGCATCCACCCGGCCGCGTCGCGGATCAAGCTGCTGGCGGCGGAGACGCCCGCGTCGTTCGTGGCGTTCGACCTGCTGGCGCTCGGCGGCGAGTCGCTGATGGAGGTGCCGCTCGGCGAGCGCCGCCGACGGCTCACCGAGACGCTCGCGGGGGTGAAGGCGCCGATCCACGTGACACCGGCGTCCGACTCCTACGACCTGGCGCTGCGCTGGTTCGACGAGTTCGAGGGCGCCGGGCTGGACGGCGTCATCGCCAAGCCGCGCGACACCGTGTACGAGCCCGACAAGCGCGTCCTGTTCAAGGTCAAGCACGAGCGGACCGCCGACTGCGTGGTGGCGGGCTTCCGCTGGCACAAGTCGGGGCCGATCGTGGGGTCGCTGCTGCTCGGGCTCTACAACTCCGCGGGCAAGCTCCAGCACGTCGGGGTCGCGGCGTCCTTCACGATGAAGCGGCGCGCCGAGCTGGTCGAGGAGTTGCAGCCCTACCGGCTGGAGGACCTGTCCGACCACCCGTGGGGCGAGTGGGCGCGCCAGAGCGAGGCGACCGCCGACCGGATGCCCGGCGCGGTCTCGCGCTGGACGGGCAAGAAGGACCTCAGCTGGGTGGCGCTGCGTCCCGAGCTGGTGGTGGAGGTCGCCTACGAGGCGATGGAGGGCGACCGGTTCCGGCACACCGCCCGGTTCCGCAACTGGCGTCCCGACCGCACGCCCGAATCGTGCACGTACGAGCAGCTTGAGGTACCGGTCGCCTACGACCTGGCCGACATCCTCTCCGGCCCGGCGACGAGCCCGCGCGTCGACCGCTGAGCGCGCCGCCCCGGGACGCGTCGGGCGCGTCCCGGGGCGGCGGCCGGGTCAGGGCTGGGTCTCGTTGGCGATGGTCTGCTCGATCAGCTCCCGGTCCGGCCGCGCCGTGGCCTTCGCCGACATGAAGGGCCGCAGGTAGGTCTGGTTGACGCCGGGCACGCGGTCCTCGATGACGAACGTCGCCTTGGTGGAGATCTCGGCGCCCGGCGTGCGGACGGTCGGCAGGGTCTTGAAGTCGGCCTTCATCTCCTCCTTGCCGATCGTCGTCATCACGTAGCCGCGCTGGTTGTTGTAGAAGCGCAGGTGCGGGTTGATCTTGAGGAAGGGGTGGTCGGCGGGGTCGGAGTCCGTGCCGTCACCGGTGCTGGTGATGGACGTGCACACCAGCTCCGAGCCGACGGTCTTCGAGCCGGCGTCGTCGTAGTCGGCCTTCAGGTCGCTGGCCCAGTGGGCGTGGACGTCGCCGGTGAGCACGACGGGGTTGCGGACCTTCGCGTCCAGCCAGCCCTTGGTGATGCGGTCGCGGGAGGCGGCGTAGCCGTCCCAGGAGTCCATGGAGGTCTTCTTGACGGGCCCTTCGGTGTTGTCGCGCTGGGCGAAGAACACCTGCTGCCCTAGGACGTCCCAGCGCGCGCGGGAGCGGCGGAAGCCGTCCAGCAGCCACGCCTCCTGCCGGCCGCCCGTGATGGAGCGCTTCGGGTCGGTGGCCTCGGGGCAGTCCTTGTAGCCGTCGCCGCAGCCCTGGTCGTCGCGGAACTGGCGGGTGTCGAGCATGTGGAAGGTGGCGAGCCGGCCCCACTGGACGCGCCGGTAGATCTGGATGTCCGGCCCCCTCGGGACGGACGTCCGGCGCAGCGGCATGTTCTCGTAGTACGCCTTGAACGCGGCGGCGCGGCGGGCGCGGAACGCCTCGTGGGACGGGGTGTCGGAGTTCGCCTCGGGGATGTCGTCGGCCCAGTTGTTCTCGACCTCGTGGTCGTCGAACACGACGAGCCACGGCGCCGCCTCGTGCGCGGCCTGCAGGTCGCGGTCGGACTTGTACTGGGCGTGCCGCAGCCGGTAGTTCGCGAGGGTGACCGTCTCGGGGCCCTCGTGGTCGCGGACGTTGCCGCCCGGGATGTTGTAGACGCCCTTCTTGTACTCGTACTGGTAGTCGCCCAGGTGCAGGACGATGTCGGGGTGCTCCTCGGCGAGCCGCCGGTAGGCGGTGAAGTAGCCGTGCTCGAACTGGCTGCAGGAGACGAACGCCATCGCCAGCGCGGGCCCGTAGGTGGCGGGATGCGGGGTGGTGCGGGTCCGGCCCGCCGGGGAGACGTGCGCGCCGGTGCGGAACCGGTACCAGTAGTCGCGTCCGGGGCGCAGGCCGTTCAGCTCGACGTGCACGGAGTGCGCGGCCTCGGGGCGGGCGGCGGCGGTGCCGCGCCGCACGACGCGGCGGAAGCGCTCGTCGGCCGCGACCTCCCAGCGGACGGGGACGGTGCGCGACGGCATGCCGCCGAGGCCGTCCTCGGCGAGGGGGTTCAGGGCGAGCCGGGTCCACAGGACGAACCCGTCGGCGTCGGGGTCGCCGGACGCGACGCCGAGGGTGAACGGGTCGCCGGGCAGGGTGCGCGGGCGCGGGGCGGCGGCGTGCGCGGTGCCCGGGACGAGCGGTCCGGCGGCGGCGGTGGCGGTGGCGAGCCCGCCGGCGACCAGGAAGGTTCTCCGGTTCAGCGGGTGCGCGGAGTCGGCCATGGAGGAGCGACCTTTCGGAGGGTTCCGGCAGTGATCGCCGGAAAGCCTCACGAAGATCGGTGACCGCGGGGTACCGCGCGGGTGACGCCTGCCCCAACAAAGACGATCTTTTGCCCGGAACCAGAAGATCATCCGATGGGACGGCCAAGGATGCTAGGCTAGCGGCTTACGACTTGCGCATAGAAAACCTCATCCTATGAATAGGAGTGTAGTCGAGGCATGGGACTTCGTCAAGCGGACGCTGTCAACCCCGACCGCGAAAATCAAGACCGCGAGAACGCGCCGCTGCGCACCGAGCAGGCGCGGGTGTCCCGGGTCTACGCGCGCCTCGACGCCGAGCGGGCGAAGGCGGAGGCCGCGCTGCGCGACGGGCCGGCGGCGGGCGGCGGCGCCGCGTTCCAGGCGCGGGTCGAGAGCGCGGTCGCGACCGACGAGGCGGCCCGCCGCCTCACCCGGCTGAGCGCGGTCGAGAACGCCCTGTGCTTCGGCCGCATCGACCACCGGGGCGACGCCGACGGCCCCGGCGACACGTTCTACATCGGGCGCATCGGGCTCCGCGACGCCGACCACGAGCCCATCCTGATCGACTGGCGCGCCGCCGCGGCACGGCCGTTCTACACCGCCACGCCGGGCGCCCCCGGCACCCTCGCGCGCCGCCGCCACCTGCACCTGCGGCAGCGGGAGGTCGTCCGGCTGGACGACGAGGTCTTCGACCTGGAGGGGCTGACCGAGCCGGAGCGGCGCGCCGTCGTCGGCGAGGCCGCGCTGCTCGCCACCCTGCGCCGCGGCCGGACGGGCCGGATGAGCGACGTGGTCGCGACCATCCAGGAGGAGCAGGACCAGGTCATCCGCTCCGGCCTGCAGGGCGTGCTCGTCGTCCAGGGCGGCCCCGGCACCGGCAAGACGGTCGCCGCCCTGCACCGCGCCGCGTACCTGCTCTACACGCACCGGGACGTCCTCGAACGGCGGGGAGTGCTCGTCGTCGGCCCGAACGCCACGTTCCTGCGCTACATCGAGCAGGTCCTGCCCGGCCTGGGCGAGACCGACGTCGCCCTGGCCACGGTCGGCGAGCTCTACCCCGGCGTCAAGGCGACGGCCAGGGACACTCCCGAAGTCGCCGTCATCAAGGGCGACCACCGCATGGCCGACTTCGTCCGGGCGGCCGTCCAGGACCGGCAGCGCGTGCCCGCCGGCGGCCTCCGCCTCGACATCGACGACTTCACCGTCGTCGTGGACGCCGAGAAGTGCGAGCAGATCCGCGACCGGGCCCGCGCGCTGCGCCACCCGCACAACATCCAGCGGCGGCGCTTCGTCCACGACATGCTGGAGGCGCTCGCCGTCAACCGGGCCGAGCAGTACGACCGCCTCATGGACGAGCCCCTGGAGGAGATGGCGAAGGCCGGCGGCATGCCCGGCTGGCTCCAGGAACTCATCGACGAGGCCGAAGACGAACCTCTCCTGGACGAGACGGACCTCCGCCTCGCCAAGGAGGAACTCTGGCAGAACCCGGTCGTCAAGAGGGCCCTGCACGAACTCTGGCCCGAACTGACCCCGCAGCGGCTCCTGAGCGACCTCTACGCCGACCCCGGCGCCCTCGCCCGCGTGGGCGCCCAGGCCGGCATGGACTGCGCGCCTCTGCACCGCCCGGCCGGCTCCCCCTGGACCGTCTCCGACGTCCCCCTCCTCGACGAGGCCGCCGAGTACCTGGGCAAGGACGACTCCGCCGAGCGGGCCCGGGAGCGCGCGGCGGCCGCGGCGCGGGCCGAGGAGGAGCGCTACGCCCGCGAGGTCATCGAGTCCGTCGGCACCTCGAACCTGCTCTCGGCCCGCGACGTGCTCTCCGCGAGCGAGCTGGCCGACCGCCACCACGACGGCGGCCCGCCGCTCACCACCGCGCAGCGCGCCCTCGCCGACCGCCAGTGGGCCTACGGCCACGTGATCGTCGACGAGGCGCAGGAGCTCTCCGAGATGGCCTGGCGCACCGTGATGCGCCGCGTCCCGACCCGCTCCCTCACCGTCGTCGGCGACATCGCCCAGACCGGCAGCGCCGCCGGCGCCGCCACCTGGGGCCAGATGCTCGACCGCTACGTCCCGGGCCGCTGGCGGGAGCAGCGCCTCCTCGTCAACTACCGGACCCCGGCCGCGATCATGCGGGTGGCGGCCGGCGTCCTGGCCGCCGTCGACCCGGGCCAGACGCCGCCCGAGCCGGTCCGCGACGACGGCCCGCCGCCCGCCGCGCTCGCCCTCCCGGTCGCGGAGCTGCCCTCCCTCGTCGCCGCGGAGCTGGCCCTCGTCACCGACGACGCGTCCGCCGAGGGCCGCCTCGCCGTCATCGCCTCAGGCGCCCGCCACGCCGCCGTCCTGGAGGCCCTCCCGGACGCCGCCGTCGGCGCCACCCCGGAGGCCCTCGACTCCCCGGTCGTCGTCCTCACCGCCGAGGAGGCCAAGGGCCTGGAGTTCGACTCCGTCGTCGTCGTCGACCCGGCCGGCATCGTCACCGAGTCCCCCAAGGGCGGCCAGGACCTCTACGTCGCCCTGACCAGGGCCACCCGCCGCCTGACGATCGTCCACGCCAACGACCTGCCGCCGCTCCTAGCCTCCCTGGAGTAGGGCCCGGAGGGTCTGGGCGAGCTCGGTCTTGATGATCTCGCCGGCGGCCGCGGGGTCGCCGGTGCGGACGGCGTCGACCAGGGCCGCGTGGGCGGCGCGGCCGTGGGCGGTGTCGGAGGCGCGGACGTCGAGCAGGGCCACGAGATCGAGGAGGCCGTCGCGCAGGACGGGGACGAACCCGGCGAACAGGTCGGCGAGGACCGGGTTGTGCGCGGCGGCCACGACGGCGGTGTGCAGGGCGATGTCGGCGTCGATGAACGCCTCGGTGGAGGGGCCGGCGAAGGCCGCGTCGCGGGCGGCGAGGGCCGCGTCGAGGGCCGCGAGGTCGGCGCCGGTGCGGCGCTCGGCGGCCAGTTCGGCGGCGCGGACCTCCAGCATCATGCGGATCTCGTAGACGTCGGCGACGGAGGCGCGGCGCAGCCGGGCGGGCCAGTCCTCGTCCGGCTCGGCCGCGATGACGAACACGCCGGCGCCCTGCCGGGCCTGGACGAGGCCGGCGCCGGCGAGGGCGCGCAGGGCCTCGCGGACGGTGGAGCGGCCGACGCCGAGCTCCCTGGCGAGCGTCGTCTCGCCCGGCAGCTTCGTCCCGACCGGCCAGGAGCCGTCCGCGATCTGGTCGCGGAGGCGCTGGGCGGCCTGCTCGACGAGCGGGCTGGGCCGGAGCGGGCCGAGCGGCATGGGGTTCCTCCTGGTGGGCGGGCGATCAGGATAGCTTGCACTCAGCTTGTCTGAGGAGCTGAGGTGTGATGGGGTGGCGGTCATGTCGTGGCGGGTGCTTCTCCTCGGTCGCCGCGGCGGGGCCTGATCCGACCGGCACCCCGCCGCGGGGTCCGGTGCTGCTGGTCGTCCCGGCGATCGTGAGGACAACGCCCCATGACCTTCCCGACCCTGCGCACCCCCTCCGGCCCGGTGAGCGGGCCGTTCTGGAATCCGCAGCGCGGCAGCTCCATGCCGTTCCACCGCTACCGGTCCGTCCACGAGCGGGTGCCCTCGCCCGTGCCCGAGGTCGAGCGCGCCTGGCCGTCGGCGCGCGTCCAGGAGGCGCCGCTGTGGGTGCCCGTCGACCTGCGGGACGGCAACCAGGCCCTGGCCGAGCCCATGGACACCGCGCGCAAGCGCCGGATGTTCGACCTGTTCGTGGCGATGGGCTTCAAGGAGATCGAGGTCGGCTACCCGTCGGCCAGCCAGACCGACTTCGACTTCGTCCGGCACCTGGCCGAGGCGGGGATTCCGGACGATGTGACGCCCGTGGTCTTCATACCGGCGCGCACGGAGCTGATCGAGCGGACGTTCGCGTCCATCGAGGGGCTGCCCCGTGCGGTCGTCCACCTGTACACGGCGACGGGCCCGGTGTGGCGGGACGTCGTGCTCGGCACCGGACGCGACGGGGCGAAGCGGCTGATCCTGGACGGCGCGGCCGACGTGGCGCGGCTCGCCCGGCCGGGCGTGCGGTTCGAGTTCTCCCCCGAGACGTTCAACTTCACCGAGCCCGACTACGCGCTGGAGGTGTGCGACGCGGTCACCGCGCGGTGGGACGCCTCCCCCGACCGCCCGGTGATCCTGAACCTGCCGGCCACGGTCGAGATCGCCACCCCGAACGTGTACGCCGACCAGATCGAGTACATGCACCGGCACCTGGCGCGCAGGGACGCGGTGATCCTGTCGGTCCATCCCCACAACGACCGCGGGACGGGCGTGGCCTGCGCCGAGCTGGCGGTACTGGCGGGCGCGCAGCGGGTCGAGGGCTGCCTGTTCGGCAACGGCGAGCGGACGGGCAACGTCGACCTGGTCACGCTCGCGCTGAACCTGCACGCGCAGGGCGTCGACCCGCGGATCGACTTCTCCGACATCGACGAGATCCGCCGGACGGTCGAGTTCTGCAACCGGCTGCCCGTCCACGAGCGGCACCCGTACGCGGGCGACCTGGTCTACACGGCGTTCTCCGGGACGCACCAGGACGCGATCGGCAAGGGCATGGCCCGGCACGCGCGGCTCGCGGCGGAGGCGGGCGTGCCGCCGGGCCGGCTGCCGTGGGACGTCCCGTACCTGCCGATCGACCCCGCCGACGTCGGCCGCGGGTACGAGGCGGTCATCCGGGTCAACAGCCAGTCCGGCAAGGGCGGCGTCTCCTACCTGCTGCGCACCGGCTACGGGCTCGACCTGCCGCGCCGCCTGCAGATCGAGTTCTCCCGGGTCGTGCAGCGGGCGACCGACGGCAGCGGCGCGGAGATCACGGCCGCCGAGCTGTGGGAGCTGTTCCGCGCCGAGTACCTGCGGCCGGACGGCCCGGTGTCGCTGGTCGGCTGGCGCACCTCCAGCACCGGCCCGGCGCGGCACGACTTCACCGGCGCCGTCCGCGTGGACGGCCGCGAGCGCGAGTACACCGGCGCGGGCAACGGGCCGATCGACGCGCTCACCGACGCGCTGGCGGGCGCCGGGATCAAGGTGGACGTCCTGCACCTGACCGAGCAGTCCACCGGGGAGGGCAGCGACGCCATGGCCGTCGCCTACGCCGAGTGCCGGGTCGGCGGCGCGGTCGTGTGGGGTGCGGGGCGCGACACGTCCGTGCCGGCCGCGTCGGTGGAGGCCGTCCTGTCCGCGGTGAACCGCGCCGGACGCTAGTCGCGGCGGCGGCCGAGCGAGCGCCGCCAGGACAGGCCCGTTCCAGGGATCCGGAACGTCACCTGGCGGCGCCCGTCCGCCGACCGCGTGTAGCGGGCGCCGCGCGCGCCGACGCTGTGCCCGACGCCCTTCTTGGACAGGTTGATGCGGAACGGTCCCATCCGTATTGCTTTTCGATAGCTCCAACCCATGCGGAGGGGGATGCCCGGCGGATCACCGAGCATCCTTCTCCCCCGTCCCGGACGGACCGAGACCATGGTTTCGGCCGGGCCGGGGGACGCAAGGGCAGGAGCTGACCAAATCCGGGCGGAGTTCGTCGCGCAGCGCCCTTTACCCGGCCGCGCCCGGCGAGGAGCGTGTGCCTGCGTAGAGATCGTTCTCTCAGCTCCCGGAGGTGCGGGGTGGCCAGGCGACCCCTGAGACGGACCCGGCGGACGATGACGCTGGCCGTGCTGACCAGTGCGGCGCTCGCGGGCGCGGGCGGCGGCGCGGCGGCACTGGCGCAGCCGTCCCCCAAGATCGTGGTGAAGGGCGGCGTGACCCAGCCGGTCTTCTCCTACAAGGACGCGATCCGCGAGCACGTGTACGTCGAGTCCGGCGTGGACAGCGACGGCGACGGAGACAAGGACCGCGTCAACGTCGACATCATCCGGCCGAAGGAGACCGAGCACGGCCTCAAGGTCCCGGTGATCATGGACGAGAGCCCGTACTACGACAACGCGGGCCGCGGCAACGAGAGCGAGCTGAAGACCTACGACGCCGACGGGAACCCGGTGAAGTTCCCGCTGTTCTACGACAACTACTTCGTCCCGCGCGGGTACGCCTTCCTCGCCGTGGACATGGTCGGGACGACCCGCTCCGACGGCTGCCCGGTCAGCGGCGGGCCCACCGACGTCCTCGGCGGCAAGGCCGTGGTCGACTGGCTCAACGGCCGGGCCAGGGCCTTCAGGGCGGACGGCACCCCGGCCGAGGCGACCTGGACGACCGGCCGCACCGGCATGATCGGCAAGTCCTACGACGGGACGCTCGCCAACGGCGTCGCCGCGACCGGCGTCGAGGGGCTGGAGACGATCGTCCCGATCTCGGCGATCAGCAGCTGGTACGGCTACAGCCGGATGAACGGCGTGAAGTACTGGACGGACGAGCAGCCCTGGCTCGCGAGCTACGTCGACACCGACCCGCCCGCCAAGTGCGCCGAGGTCAACGCCGGCCTGGACGAGGGCGAGGACGACGCGACCGGGAACTACAACGCCTACTGGAAGACCGCCGACTACCGGGACGGCACGATCGCCCGCGCGTCCCGGGTCCGGGCGAGCATCTTCGCCGCCCACGGCGTCAACGACCTGAACGTCAAGGACGACCAGTTCGCCGAGTGGTGGAGCGCCCTCGCGCGGCGCGGCGTGCAGCGCAAGGTGTGGCTGTCGCAGCGCGGCCACGTCGACCCGTTCGACACCCGGCGCGACGCGTGGGTCGCGACCCTGCACCGCTGGTTCGACCACGAGCTGCAGAAGATCCCCAACGGGATCATGCGGGAGCCGCGCGCCGACATCGAGACCGGCCCCGACCGGTGGATCACCCAGCGGGACTGGCCGTCCCGCGACGCCCGCGACATCGTGCTGCGCCCCGGCCCGGACGGCGTCCTCGGCCTGACGCGGGCGGCCAAGGGCGCGACCGCCGCCTTCACCGACGCCCCCGGCCCGCGCGGCGGCGGCCACTCCGAGAGCGCGATGGTCGCCGACCCGACGGCCGCGCAGCCCTACCGGGCCGCGTTCGTGTCCGCTCCCCTGCCGCGGACCGGGCGCCTGTCCGGCACCCCCGAGGCCCGGCTCCGGATCAAGCTGGACAAGCCCACCGCCAACCTCACGGCGCTGCTCGTCGACTACGGCGAGGACACCCGGGTGAACTACCTCGGCTCGGGCTCCGGCATCCGGACCCTCGGCACCGAGGACTGCCACGGTGAGAGCACGCCGACCGACGACGCCTGCTACAAGCAGACCGAGGTCACGACCGTCACGTCCCCGGTGAACGTGGTCGCCCGCGGCTGGCTCGACGCGCAGAACGCCCGCTCGCTGAGCCGGCCGAGGCCGCTGGAGCCGGGCCGGTACCACACCGTGCGCTGGGAGACGCTCAGCCAGGAGTACCTGCTGAAGAAGGGCCACCGCCTGGCGCTCGTCCTCGCCGGGACGGACGCCGACTACAACACCGAGACGCCCACGGGCGCCGAGGTCACGGTGGACCTGCGCGGCACCTCGATCAGCATCCCGGTGGTCGCCGCCGAGGACGACCCGGCCGCCCTCGTCGCCCCGCCGCGGCGGTCCGCGACCTGGCGCGGCCCGGCGCAGGTCACCCTGCCCGTCCAGGAGCGCGAGCTCTACTGACCGGGCCAGCCCGCCGCCCGGCCGGGCGGCGGGCCGCACCCGCCGTCACAGCGCCACGTCGCCGCCCTGGTCGAGGAGGTGGAGGCGGTCGCCGAGCCCCGCGCCGGCGAACGCGGGCGCGAGGGTGTCGCGGCCCTGGGTGAAGTGCGCCCAGCCCTCGAAGTGCAGCGGGACGATCTTCGCGGCGCCGAGGATGGCGGCGGCCTCGGCGGCGCCGTCGCTGGTCAGCGTCAGGTAGTCGTCGATCAGCGGCGTCCGCACCGCCCCCGCGAAGATCACCGCGACGTCGACCGGCGCGAACCGGCCGGCGATGGCGCGGACGACGTCGAGGGAGGCGTTGTCGCCGCTGACGTACACGGTCGGCAGCCCCTCGCCGGACAGGACGAACCCCGTGACCGGGCCGGTGATGTGCTCGGTGCCGTCCGGGCCGTGCTGGGCGGGGACGCCGGTGACGCGGAGCGTCCCGCCGCCGGGGCGGGGCAGGTCGGCGTGCGCCCAGTTCAGCAGCGCGCGGGCGGTGCCGCCGAGCCGCTCGGCGGCGGCCTCGGTCGTGAGGGTCAGCGGGACGCCGCCCAGGTAGGCGCGGCCGCCGGCATCGAGGTTGTCGGGATGCTGGTCGTGGGAGAGCAGCACCGCGTCGACCGGCCCGACCTCGTCCCGGCCGACGACGGCGCCGATGGTCTTGGTCAGCGCCCGGTCGCCGACGGGATGGTCGCCCGGCGGGTCGAACGTCGGGTCCGTCAGCAGCCGCACACCCCCGATCTCCAGGATCGCGGTCGGGCCGCCGAGGTACCGGACGTTCAGCGAGGACATGGTGCCGCCCTTCGGATCGATCAGCCTTGTGCTCGGTTCCAATCATCGCGCGGCACCGCGCATTCCCGCCGGTCAGGCGCGATTATCGGTGTCCTTGCTGGGCTGCACGCGCTTCGGCTCGCCGGGCATCTTGGGATAGTTCGGTGGATACGGCATGTCGCCGAGGCCGTGGTCCTTCTCGTCGCGGTCGGCGAGGTCGAGGAGGCCGTCGAGGGAGAAGGACGCGTCGTCGATGGACGCGTGCAGGTCGCCCAGCTCGGCGAACCGGGCCGGCATCGTCGCGATGGTGAAGTCGTGCGGGTCGGCGTCGGCCAGCTCGTCCCAGGTCAGCGGCGCCGAGACCGGGGCGTGCGGGGCCGGGCGCACGCTGTAGGCCGAGGCGATCGTCCGGTCGCGGGCGTTCTGGTTGAAGTCGATGAAGATCTGCTCGCCGCGCTCCTCCTTCCACCACCGAGTGGTGACCTCGGACGGGCTGCGGCGCTCGACCTCGCGGGCGAAGGCGAGCGCGGCGCGGCGGACCTCGGTGAACGTCCAGCGGGGCTCGATCCGGACGTAGATGTGCACGCCCGCCTTCCCGGACGTCTTGACATAGCCGGTGTAGCCCAGCTCGTCCAGCAGCTCGCGGGCCGGGCCGAGCGCCACCCGGACGGCGTCGGAGAAGTCGGTGCCGGGCTGCGGGTCGAGGTCGATGCGCAGCTCGTCGGGGTGGTCGACGTCGCCCTTGCGGACGGGCCACGGGTGGAACGTCAGCGTGCCGAGGTTGGCCGCCCAGGCGATCACGGCGGGCTCGGTCGGGCACACCTCGTCTGCGGAGCGCCCGCTCGGGAAGGCGATGCGCGCCGTCCGCACCCAGTCGGGCGCGCCCTTGGGGATGCGCTTCTGGTAGAAGGCGTCGGACTTGCCCGCGCCCATGCCGGCCTGGCCGCGCGCGTAGTCTTCGCGGGTGGCCATCTTGGCGCCCTCGAAGACCCCCGCCGGCCACCGCTCCAGGGTCGTCGGGCGGTCGCGGGTCGCGCGCAGGATGCCGTCGCCGACGGCCAGGTAGTACTCCACCAGCTGCCGCTTGGTGTAGCCGTGCTCCGGGAAGTAGACCTTGTCGGGATTGGTCACCTTGACGAGCCGATCCCCGACCGGGATCTCGATGAAGGGCGAGGCCATGACTGCACGTTAACCCACGTGCACGACAGTCCTCCGGAACGTCCCCGCCGGGTACCGTCGAAGGCATGGAGAAGATCCGCAAGAGCGAGGACGAGTGGCGGGCCCAGCTCAGCCCCGATGAGTACCGCGTGCTGCGGGAGGCCGGCACGGAGAAGCCCTTCACCGGCGAGTACACCGACACCAAGACGGTCGGCGTGTACCGGTGCCGCGCCTGCGGGACGGAGCTGTTCCGGTCGGAGACCAAGTTCGAGAGCCACTGCGGCTGGCCGTCGTTCTACGAGCCCGCCGAGTCCGACAAGGTCACCCTGATCGAGGACCGCACGCTCGGCATGGTCCGCACCGAGGTGCGCTGCGCGGTGTGCGACTCCCACCTCGGGCACGTCTTCCACGGTGAGGGCTACGACACCCCCACCGACGACCGCTACTGCATCAACTCGGTCTCGCTGACCCTCGAACCCGCCGAGTAGCGGGCCGCTCACCCCCTCCCCCCGCACTGGGACGTCGCATGGACGAGTTCGACCACTACACGACAGCCATCCTCTGCGGGGGGCCGACCCGGGTCGCGCAGGTCGCGGTGCTCCTGCTGCGCGACCAGGGGCGCATCCGGATCTTCCGCGGGACGCACCGGGTGGAGGTGCTGCTGCGCGACGGGGACGCCGACCCGGTCCAGGCGGCGGTGCTCGACGAGATCCCGGCCGCCGGGCGCCCGCTCGGCCGGGTGATCGCGGCGGTCGCCGCGTCGCCGGAGGTGGACGCCGTCGGCGAGGCCATGCGCGAGACGGGGCTGATGCGCGGCCGGCGGCGGCGCCGCCCGACCCGGCAGGGCCGGGCGCTGCGCCTGCTGCTCGCCGAGGAGCCCGTCGAGACCCCGCCGGAGCTGCTCGCCCTGCACGGCCCCGCCGGTCTCGAGGACGCCTGGATGCGGGAGGTCCTGGAGGCCGCCGACCCGGAGCCGGTCGCGGTCGGCCGCCGCCGGCGGCGCGGCCACCGGAACCTGGAGGCCAGCGGGCTGCCCGACCGGCAGTACGACGCCGGGTTCGGCGGCGGCTCGGACTTCTAGCGCCCACCGGCCGCCGCGCCGCGCCCGCCCGCGCCTGCGGCCGGATCAGGCCAGGCCGGCGACCAGGTCGGCGACCTGCTTGCGGCGGCCGGTGTAGAACGGGATCTCCTCGCGGGTGTACAGCCGCGCCTTCGCGCCGCGCAGGTGGCGCATCAGGTCGACGATGCGGTGCAGCTCGTCGGCCTCGAACGCCAGCATCCACTCGTAGTCGCCGAGCGCGAACGCCGAGACCGTGTTGGCCCGGACGTCGGGGTAGTCGCGCGCCATCCTGCCGTGCTCGGCGAGCATCGCCCGGCGCTCGTCGTCCGGCAGCAGGTACCACTCGTAGGACCGCACGAACGGGTACACGCACACGTAGTCGCGCGGCTGCTCGTCGGCGAGGAACGCGGGGATGTGGCTCTTGTTGAACTCGGCCGGGCGGTGCAGCGCCATCTGCGACCAGACCGGCTCGCTCGCGCGGCCCAGCGCCGTCCGGCGGAACCGGGTGTAGACCTCCTGTAGGTCGTCGGACGTCGGCGCGTGCCACCAGAACATGTAGTCGGCGTCCGCGCGCAGCCCGGCGACGTCGTAGGCGCCGCGGGTGGTGACGTCCTTCTGGGCGGCCTGGTCCAGCAGGTCCTGCACCTCGGCGGCGTCCCGCTCGCCGAGCGTGCCGGGCTTCGCGACCCGGAAGACCGACCACATCGTGTAGCGGATGACGTTATTGAGTTCGCGTGCCTTCGGCTTGCCCGCCTGATCGGCCATGTTCCACTCCTTCTCGACTGCGCAGATGGTCCAGCACCCGGGTCGCCGCCGCGCGCGCCGAGGCGATGCACGCGGGGATGCCGAGCCCGTCGTAGGCGGCGCCGGCGACGGCCAGCCCCGGCGTTCCGGCGACCGCGGCCCGGACCTTGGCCACGCGGTCGGCGTGGCCCACGTTGTACTGCGGGAGGCCGCCGCCCCACCGGGTCACCCGGGTCTCGGCGGGCAGCTCGGTGACGCCGCACGTCGCGGCGAGCTCGGCCATGGCGGCGGCGGCCAGCTCCTCGTCGGGCCGCTGGAGCGTGCGCTCCTCGCCGAGCCGCCCGATGGAGCAGCGCACCGCGATGACGCCGGGGTCGCGGTCGCGCAGATGGGGCCATTTCACCGAGCTGAACGTCACGGCCTTGACCCCCCGGCCGCCGCGCTCGGTGTCGCTCTCCACGCCCGGGACGAGGTAGCCGCTGCCCTTCGGCAGCCGCGGGAACGCGGTGGGGCGGTAGGCCAGCGTGATGATCGCCATGCTGGCGTACTCGATGCCGGCGAGCTGCCGCGCGGCGGCGGGCACGTCCGGTTCCAGCAGCCGGGACGCGGGCGCGGCCGGGACCGCGACCACGACGGCGTCGGCGTCCAGGTACTCGGGGTCGCGGGTCGGGCCGACGGTGAGCCGCCAGCCGTCCTCGCGGCGGCGCAGCTCGCGGACGGTCGCGCCGGTGCGGACCGTCCCGCCGGCGGCGGTGATGCCGTCGGCGACGAGGTGCGGCAGGGTGCCGAGGCCGTCCGGCAGCGTGGCGAACACCGGGCCGGCGTCGGCGGGCGCGGCCTTCCGGATGCCCTGGACGGCGCTGATCAGCGACCGGTGGCCGCGCGCGGCGGCGGCGACGGCCGGCAGCGTGGCCTCGAACGACAGCAGCTCGGCCCGGCCCGCGTACACGCCGCCGAGGAGGGGCTCGACGAGCCGGTCGACGACCTCGCGGCCGACGCGGGCGCCGATGTAGGCGGCGACGGACACGTCCCCGCCGCGCGGCGTCTCCGGCAGCACGAGGTCGAGCGGGACGCGCGCGAGCCCGGCCGGCGAGAGCACCTGCGCGGCGGCCAGCGCCCGCAGGTCGGACGGGACGCCCATGACCTGCCCGGACGGGATGCGGCGCAGCGCGCCGCGGCTGAGGATGGCCGAGGAGGCGGTGCCGGGGTTCACCAGGTCGGCGGCGCGGCCGAGGCCGCGCACGAGGTCCAGGCCCTCGGGGCGGCGGGCCAGCATCGACTCGGCGCCCTCGTCCACCGGGACGCCGGCGATCTCGCTGACGCGCAGCTTGCCGCCGATCTGAGGGGAGCCCTCGAGCACGGTCACCCGCACGCCGTCCCGGGCGAGCATCCAGGCGGCGGTGAGGCCCGCGATGCCGCCCCCGACGACAACGGCATGGGACGTGGTCATGCCTCCAGCCTTCCAGACGGTCCGCCGGATCGCGCACCGGGGCGGCCGGAGCGGCGCGTGTCACACCGGCGGTTCACGGGCCGCCACCGGCTCCCTTTTTGTCGAGAAAGTGACAAGATCTCCAACACTCTGCCAGTGGATACTGGCACGCATGATCTCCTGGAAGGCTCCACTGGCCGGCGCCGCGGCGCTCCTGCTGGCCGCCGGGCTCACGTCCCCGGCCGCCGCCGCGACCCGCGGCGACTTCAGACCGGTCTCCCTGCCGTTCTTCTGGCCGAACAACTACCTCTACGACGTCGACGCCGCCTCGCCCGACAGCGTCTGGATCAGCGGGCTCCAGGGCGAGGTCGTCATCCCCACGGGCCCCTTCACCAGCAAGACCATCCCCGGCAATCCGGTCGTGCGGCGCTGGAAGAACGGCGGCTGGGTCGAGTACGACCTGCAGAACCTGCCCGAGCACGCCTCGATCACCGACGTGGACGCCGTCGCCCCCGAGGACGTGTGGATCGGCGGCACCAGGCTCGGCGACGGGACGACCGGGGCGCGCGGCCCCTACCTGGGCCACTTCACCGGCTCGCGGTTCGAGGAGGTGGCCCTGCCGGCCGCGTCCAAGACCCTGACCGTCGACGCGAGCGCGGACGGCGTCTGGGTGACCGTGGACAGCGGCGTCTACCGCCGGACGGGCGGCACGTGGACGCACGTCACCACCCTCCCGAACGTCTACCTGCGCCAGTTCACCATCCGGGCCGACGACGACATCTGGGTCCTCAGCACCCCCGGCCAGTACGACCGGACGCTTGAGGCGTACCACTGGGACGGGCAGTCCTGGACGCAGGTCCCGGTGGACCAGCCGCCCGAAGGCATCAACGGCATCAC
Organism: Actinomadura sp. NAK00032; assembly: GCF_013364275.1. NCBI lineage: Bacteria > Bacillati > Actinomycetota > Actinomycetes > Streptosporangiales > Thermomonosporaceae > Actinomadura > Actinomadura sp. NAK00032. Next base: position 6,292,364 of record NZ_CP054932.1, read on the forward strand.
CGACATGGTGGCCGTCTCCCCCACCGAGGCCTGGGCCGTCGGCACCAGCTACCACACGTCCCCCGCCTCGCCCGTCCTGGTGCGCTGGGACGGCACCGCCTGGAGCAGCATCGCGCCGCCGCCCGGCCTCAACGCGCTCACCCGGATCGTCAAGGGCGAGGACGGCACGCTGTGGGCGCTCGGGCACAACCTCGACGAGCCCGCCAAGCCCGGCCTGATCCGCTACAGCGGCGGGACGTGGGAGCGGGTCGCGACCACCGCCGTGCCGAACCGCAGCAACATCTACGCGACCGCCCTCGCGGTCGTCCCCGGCACCGGCGCCCTCTGGACGCTCGGGTCCGTGAACATCGGCGGCCCCGCGCTCCTCACCGACGGCTGATCGGAGGCCGACGAAATGATCTCCTGGAAGGCTCCCCCGGCCGCCGCCGCGGCGCTGCTCATCGCTGCGGGGCTCACCGCGGCGGGGCTCGCGTCCCCCGCCGCGGCCGCGGCCCGCGGCGACTTCAGGACGGTGGCGCTGCCGTTCTTCTGGCCGAGCAACACCCTGTCGGACATCGCCGCGGCCTCGTCCGACAGCGTCTGGATCTCCGGCCACCAAGGCGAGTGGTACATCCCCACGGGTCCCGTCGACGGCAAGACCATCCCGGGCAATCCGGTCGTGCGGCGCTGGCAGAACGGCGCCTGGGTCGAGTACGACCTGCCGAACCTGCGCAGCGACGGCCGTATCGAGGACGTGGACGCGCTCGGCCCCGAGGACGTGTGGATCAACGGGACCAGGTACCTCGGCACGGGCGGGTCCGAGCCCTACATGGCGCACTTCACCGGCTCCGGCTTCACCGAGGTGGCGCTCCCGGCGACCGCCGCGGACGGCGGCGCCGCACTGCAGGCCGACGACTCCGGGATCTGGCTCACCACCGCCGCCGACATCTACCGCTGGACGGGCACGACCTGGGCCCACGTCGCCGCGCGGCCGGACGTGTACCAGCACGTCTCCTCCATCCGGGCGGCCGATGACATCTGGGTGCTCGGCGCCGCCACGATCACCGAGACGGAGCTCGTGGCGAGCCACTGGGACGGGCGGACGTGGCAGCGCGTCCCGGTCCGGCAGCCGCCCGTGGAGGCCGTGACCCTCCTCGACATGATCGCCTTGTCCCCGTCGGACGTCTGGGCCGTCGGAAGCCGCTACCAGTCCCCGGCCACACCCGTCATCCTGCACTGGGACGGCACCTCCTGGACGGACACGGCCGTTCCCCCCGGACTGGACGCGCTCACCCGGATCGTCAAGGGCGAGAACGGGACGCTGTGGGCCCTCGGCCACTCCAAGGACGAGCCCGCCAAGCCCGGCCTGATCCGCTACAGCGGCGGGACGTGGGAACGGGTCCCGACCACCGCCGTCCCGAACCGGATCGACTTCAAGGCGAGGGCACTGGCCGTCGTCCCCGGCACCGGCGCCCTGTGGACGCTCGGGACCGGGGTCATCGGCGGCCCGGTCGTGCTCACCGACGGCTGACGCCGCCCGCCCGATCACGGCCCGCGCGGGAGCCGGGCCGTGATCGGCGTGGCCGCTTCGTGGCCCTTTCGTGATGCGGCCTCCGGAACGGTGACCCGCGTCACCTCGTCCAAAGCCCATGCGGAACGTCAGGAACGTCACATTCGCACTGGTCGTCCTGCTGCTGGCCGGGGTCCTGGCCGCATGCGGGGGCGGCGGCGACTCCGGCTCATCGGAGGCCGTGGACCGGGGCGGCGCGGCGGCGCCCGCGGCGCCGTCCCGGGCCGAGAAGGGCACCGCCGGCAACACCGGGCGCCAGGGCACGGCGAAGGGCGCGCGTGCGCCGCTGCCGACCGGGCGGGAGGTCGTCCACACGGCGCGCCTGCGGGTGCGCGCCGGCGACGTGGCGGACTCCGCCGCCAAGGCCAAGCAGATGGCGGAGTCGGCCGGCGGCTACGTCGAGCAGGAGTCGAGCTCCAGCGAGCCGCCCCGCTCGGAGATCACGCTGAAGATCCCCGCCGACCGCTACGCGGACGTGCTGAACCGGCTCGGCACGCAGCTCGGCACCCGGCTCTCGCTCTCCCAGGAGGCCGAGGACGTCACCGGCGAGGTCGCCGACGTCGACGCCCGCGTCCGGTCGGCGAAGGCCACCCTGGAGTCGTTCCGCAAGCTGCTCGGCCGCGCGAACTCCGTCGGCGAGGTCATCCAGGTCGAGCAGGAGATCGCCGAGCGCGAGGCGGACCTGGAGGCCATGCAGGCCCGGCTGAACTCGCTCAAGCACCGCACCCGGTACGCGACCGTCACGCTGACGCTGGTCACCAAGGGCACCGCGCCGAAGAAGGACGACGACGAGCGCGGCGGGTTCGTGGGCGGCCTGCAGAACGGCTGGGACGCGTTCACCGCGTTCGTCGGCGGCCTCGCCGTCGTCCTCGGCTGGCTGCTGCCGTTCCTGCTCGCCGCCGCCGTGATCGGCGTGCCGCTGTTCCTGCTGCGGCACCGGCTCCGCGCCCGGTTCGGCGGGCTGCTCGGCGGCCGCCGCCGGCCCGTGCCGCCCCCGGCGCCCGCGCCGCAGCCGGCCCCGGAGCGGGCAGCCGCCGGCCAGGGGGCGTCGCAGCAGCCGCCGCCCCCGCCCGCCTAGCCCCGGCCGTCGCTGCTCGCCTCGTGGACGAGGTCCGCGAGGCGGGCCAGCACGTCCGGGTCGGTGGACGGCAGGACGCCGTGGCCCAGGTTGAAGATGTGGCCCTCGGCGGTGCGGCCCCGGGCCAGGACATCGCGGGCGCGGCGCTCCACGGTCTCCCACGGCGCGAACAGGATCGCCGGGTCGAGGTTGCCCTGCAGGGCCTTGCCCGGCTCGACCCGGCTGACGGCCTCGTCCAGCGGGACGCGCCAGTCGACGCCGACGACGTCGGCCCCGGCCTCGCCCATCGGGCCGAGCAGCTCGCCCGTCCCGACGCCGAAGTGGATGCGCGGCACGCCGAGCGGCTCGACCTCGGCGAAGATGCGACGGGTGTGGGGCAGCACGGACTCGCGGTAGTCCTGCGCGGCGACCGCGCCGACCCACGAGTCGAACACCTGCACGGCGCTCGCCCCGGCCGCGACCTGCAACTTCAGGAACGCGATCGTGAGGTCGGCCAGGCGGTCCATGAGGCGCGCCCATAGCTCCGGCTCGCCGTACATCATGGCCTTGGTGCGCTCGTGGTTCTTGGACGGCCCGCCCTCGATCAGGTACGAGGCGAGCGTGAACGGCCCGCCGGCGAACCCGATCAGCGGCGTCGAGCCCAGTTCGCCGACCAGCCCCCGCACGGCCTCGGTCACGTACGGGACGTCGTCCGGCGTGAGGGGGCGCAGCCTGCCGAGGTCGTCCGCCGACCGGACCGGGTCGGCGATGACCGGCCCGACGCCCGGCTTGATGTCGAGGTCGACGCCGATCGCCTTCAGCGGCACCATGATGTCGCTGAAGAAGATCGCCGCGTCCACCGCGTAGCGGCGCACGGGCTGCATCGTGATCTCCACGATCATGTCGGGGCGGGTGCAGGACTCCAGCATCGGCACGCCCTCGCGCACCCGCAGGTACTCCGGCAGGGAGCGGCCCGCCTGCCGCATGAACCACACGGGCGTGTGCGGCACCGGCCGCCGGCGGCAGGCCAGCAGGAAGGGGCTCTCCGCGAGGGCGCCGTCGCCGGGCGAGTGCGCGGAGTCGTCGTTCGAACGGGCAGCGTCAGCGGTCACGTTGCGATGGTCCCATGAAACCCAGGTGGGAAGGCACCGGGGCGGCGCCGGGGGCGAAACGAACTTCCGGACACGCCGAGCGAAGTCCCGCATTCTGTCACCGGCGCGTGCGAACGTGATGCGTGTCATAGCCGAGGGAGGTTCCCCCTTGTACTGCTCCACCTGCGGTGATGAACGCGTGTTCGAGCAGCCGCCGTGTCCCGACGGGCACGGCGCGGAGTGCCCCGAGCGGGCGTGCACCGAGTGCGGCACGGCCATCCTGGTCGGTCTGCCGCCGGTGACCGCCGCGCCCCGCGCGACCGGTCCCGCGCCCGTCCCCGCACCCGATCCCGCGACCGTCCGGGCGCCCGGCGGCGCCGCCACCGCGCGGGCCGTGGCCTGACCGGCCCGGCCCCCGAGACGAAACCACCTGTGCCGTGCCCGTTTCCCCTCCGCGTCCCCCCGTCGCCGCGCGCGCCGGGGCGCCGCCCCGGCAGCACCGTCCCGCGCCGCCCCGCGGCGCTCCGCCACCTCCCCGCGACCAGGCCGGTCCATCCATGAACCCACCTGCCTTCCAGCGGGCCGTCGACACGCTCCGCGCGTTCCTCGACGGCCCCGCCGTCCGGCCGGAGCTCGACCTGGAGGACATGCCCGCCCCGCAGCGGCTCGCGCCCTACGCGGCGGCCATGTCCGGCAGCGTCTACCGCGACGACGACACCGAGGTCGCCACCGGGCGGCTCATCGTCCTGTACGACCCGGAGGGCAGATCCGGCTGGACGAACGGGTTCCGCGTCGTCGCCTACATCCGCGCCGACCTGGAGCCCGACATCGCCGCCGACGAGCTGATCGGCTCCGTCGCCTGGGACTGGCTGCTCGAGGCGCTGGAGCCCGCCGGGTACGCGAACGTGTCCGGGACGATCACCCGCGCGGTGTCGGAGAGCTTCGGCGACAAGCAGGGCGAGCCGTCCACCACCGAGCTGGAGCTGCGCGCCTCGTGGTCGCCGACCGGGGACGACCTCGCCGGCCATGTCGCGGCCTGGTGCGAGGTGATGTGCACCACGGCGGGGCTGCCCCCGACCGGGGTCGCCGCACTGCCCGACCGGCCGGGCGGCGAAGGGGGTTGACCGGGGGGCTGCCCAGGCGGTTGAAAGACGTACGGTAGGGGGCGTGAGCACAGCGTCCGGAATCGGATCTGGCATCGAGCAGGCGGCGGGGGAGAACACGGAAGCAGTGGGAGTGTCCGAAACGCGCGCCACCGGCCCCCAAGGGGAGTCCGGTGCGGAGGAGACGGCCGTCGACCAGCGGCCCGGGACCGTTCCGGAGCAGCCGGAGGCGGGGCAGGCCCGGCAGAGCGCGGAGGACGACACCGGTCCCCCGGCGATCCCCCTGCTGGAACCGCGCGAGGGCGTCCCGCCCGTGGTGGCCACGGCCGCCGGGCTCGACCGCGTCGTCGCGGCGTTCGCCGCGGGGACCGGCCCGGTCGCGGTCGACGCCGAGCGGGCCTCCGGCTACCGGTACGGGCAGCGCGCCTACCTGATCCAGCTGCGCCGCGCGGGCGCCGGCACCGCGCTGATCGACCCGATCGCCTGCCCCGACCTGTCCGGGCTGGACGCGGCGCTCGCCGACGCCGAGCTGGTGCTGCACGCCGCCAACCAGGACCTGCCGTGCCTGGCCGAGGTCGGGCTCGTCCCGCGCCGGCTGTTCGACACCGAGCTGGCCGGGCGGCTGCTCGGCTACCCGCGGGTCGGGCTCGGCTCCATGGTCGAGAACGTGCTTGGCTTCGTGCTGGAGAAGGGCTACTCGGCGGCCGACTGGTCCACCCGCCCCCTCCCCGAGGACTGGCTCCGCTACGCCGCGCTCGACGTCGAGCTGCTGGTCGAGCTGCGCGACGCCCTCCAGGAGGAGCTGGCCGCAGCCGGCAAGCTGGAGTGGGCGCTGGAGGAGTTCGCCGCCATCCTCGCGACGCCGCCGAAGCCGCCGCGCCCCGACCCGTGGCGCCGCACGTCCGGCATCCACCGGGTGCGCAACCGGCGGGCGCTCGCCACCGTCCGCGAGGTGTGGACGGCGCGCGACAAGATCGCCCAGGAGCGCGACCTGTCCCCCGGCCGGGTGCTGCAGGACGCCGCGATCATCGAGCTGGCGCAGCAGGCGCCGAAGACCCCCGCCGAGCTGCAGGCCCTGGCCACCATGCGGGGGCGCGGCGCCCGCCGGCACCAGTCGGCGTGGCTGCGCGCCGTCGCCCGCGCCCGCGACCTGTCCGACCGGGCGCTGCCGGAGTCCAACCTCCCCGGCGACGGGCCGCCGCCCGCGCACCGCTGGGCCGACCGCGACCCGGAGGCCGCCAAGCGGCTCACCGCCGCCCGCGCCGTCGTCGCCTCGCTCGCCGACGAGCACTCGATGCCGTCGGAGAACCTCGTCCAGCCCGACTCCGTCCGGCGGCTGGCGTGGACGCCGCCCGCGGAGTCGTCGCCGTCGGCGATCGGCGCCGCGCTCCGCGACCTCGGCGCCCGGAGCTGGCAGATCGAGCTGACCGCCCAGCCGATCGCCAAGGCGTTCCTGCGGCTGGAGGCCAAAGGGGAGCTCTGAGCCCCGCCCCCGGCTTGAACCCCGGGCCACGGCCTCTTGCCGGGGGCGGGCGCGCGGGCGCAGACTGCTTAGGTTAGCTTTGCCTAAAAGACCTGTGCCTTCCCGAGGAGTGCGGCGATGCTACTGGGCAACTTCCTCATCGGACTGCGCGAGGGGCTCGAGGCCGCGCTGGTCGTGAGCATCCTCATCGCCTATCTGGTGAAGACCGGCAACCGCCGGGCCCTGTTCCCCGTGTGGACGGGGATCGGCGCCGCCGTCGTGCTGGCGTTCGCGTTCGGCATCGCGCTGACCGCCGCGTCCTCGGAGATGCAGTTCAAGACGCAGGAACTGTTCGGCGGCATCCTGTCGATCGTCGCGGTGGGCCTGGTCACCTGGATGGTCTTCTGGATGCGCAAGACCGCCCGGTTCATGAAGGCGGAGCTGGAGGGCAGGCTGGAGGGCGCACTGGACGTCGGGCCGCTCGCCCTCGCCGCCGTCGCGTTCCTCGCCGTGGGCCGCGAGGGCCTGGAGACGGCCCTGTTCCTGTGGACGAACATCTCCAACTCCTCGGAGGGCTCCACCCAGCCGATCATCGGCGCGGTGCTCGGACTCGCGGTCGCGATCGCGCTCGGCTACCTGCTCTACCGCGGCGGCCTGAAGATCAACCTGCGGCGGTTCTTCACCTGGACGGGCGCCGCGCTCATCGTCGTCGCCGCGGGCGTGTTCGGCTACGGCTTCCACGACCTGCAAGAAGCCGAGGTCTTCCCCGGCCTGAACGCCGTCGCGCTGGAGCCGCACCTGTTCTTCGCCAAGTTCGGCACGGCGGGCGACTGGATGCAGACGGTGTTCCAGGGCGTCCTGAACGTCACCCCGCAGATCACCTGGCTGCAGCTGGCCATGTGGGCGGCGTACCTGGTGCCGGTGATGGCGCTGTTCCTGCGGAACCCGTCGACGCCGCGCCCGGCGCCGGCGCCGACCACCGAGCCGGCGACCTCCTAGACGTCTCCAGAGGTCAGGTCCAGAGGTCGGGTCTAGAGGTCGGGGAGCGGGTCGCGGGGCAGGCTGTCGCGGTCGAAGATCTCGGCGTCGGCGGCGTTCACGACCGGCACGTACTCGTCGTCCACCTCGAACACGGCGCCGGCGAACTCGAACGACGCGCCGGCGCCGGTCTCCACCGGCCCGATCCGGGTGCCGCGCGGGTAGCTGCCCCAGACCGTCTTCGGGGTGCTGCGGCTGAGCGGGCCGGTGGTGATCACGGCGACCTGGTCGTCGGTGACGACGAAGATGAACCCGGCGCCGCCGCCGTAGGCCATCGCGGGGAAGATGTAGCGGATCTCCCCGTCGATCCCGAGGAACTCGCGGCAGCGCTCACGGAGCGGGCGTGTCACCGGCATGGCTGCGAGGCACCTCCCCCGGGGCGGAACACGGCGATTCCCCAATCATGCACCGGCCCGGCGCGGCGTGGCCAGAGTCAGACCGACGCGAGCGCGGCCGTCGGCGGCAGCCGCGCGGCCCGCACCGCCGGGTACAGCCCGGCGGCCGTGCCGATCACCAGCGTCGCGGCGAGCGCCCCGCCGAGCGCCCACGCCGGCACGACGGGCGGCCATCCCTTCCACAGCGCGAACCCGGCGGTCACGGCCGCGCCGAGGACCGTCCCGGCCGCGCCGCCGGACACCGACAGCAGCAGCGACTCGGCGAGGAACTGGACGCGCACCTGCCCGCGGGTGGCGCCGAGGGAGCGGCGCAGCCCGATCTCGCGGCGCCGCTCCAGCACCGAGATCACCATCGTGTTGGCGACGCCGACCCCGCCGACCAGCAGCGCGACCGCGCCGAGCCCGAGCAGCAGCCCGGTGAACGCGCCGGTCGCCGCGGCCTTGGCCTCCAGCGCGTCCGAGGGGCGGCTGACCTGGACCTCCTCGGGACGCTCGGGGTTGACCGTGCGGGCCAGGACGGCCCGGACGTCGTTCACCGACGCGTCCGTCGACCGCTCGTAGACCGTGGTCGGGTGCCCGTCGAAGGCCAGGTGGCGGCGGGCCGACTCCCAGCCGACGAGGGCGGAGCGGTCGATCTCCGGGGCGAGTTCGGCGGGCCGCAGCACGCCGAGGACGGTGAACCAGCGGCCGCCGATCCACACCCGTCCGCCCGCCCGGTCCATGCCGAGGCGGCGCCCCGCCTCCGCGCCGAGCACGACGCCCGGGTAGCGGGCGGTGCCGGCGTTCAGCCAGGTCCCACTGGCGGTCTCCGCGCCGAGCGTGCCGAGCAGCCCGGTCGTGGCGGCCTGCACGGCGATGCCCTGGGTGACCTCCGCCGGGATCTTGTCGGTCCGCCGGACGGTGGCGTCCACGGACCCGGTCGCGCCGACCTCCGTGACCGGCCCGATCCGCCGCACCATCTCCGGCGCCGACTCGGGCAACTGGGCCTCGCCGCCGAACAGGGTGTCGCCGGGCTTGGCGGTGAGCAGGTTGGTGCCGAGCCGGTCGAGCCGCCGCAGCAGGTCCTCCTTGCCGGACGAGGAGATCCCGATGACCGCGACCATGGTCGCGATCCCGATCGCGATGCCGAGCGCGGACAGCACGGCCCGCGCCGGGCGGGCCCGCAGCCCGGCGAGCCCGACGCGCAGCACGTCGCCGGGGCGCAGCCGCGCGGGCGTGAGCGCCGCCCTCACCGCCGGGCCCCCTTCGCGCGCTCGTCGGCGACGATCAGCCCGTCCCGGACCCGGACCCGGCGCGGCGCGGCGTCCGCGACCTCCGCGTCGTGGGTGATGATCGCGACGGTGGTGCCGGCCCGGTGCAGCTCGTCCAGCAGGGCGAGCACCTCGGCGCCCGCCGCCGAGTCGAGGTTGCCGGTGGGCTCGTCGGCGAGCAGCAGATCCGGTTCGCCCGCGACGGCCCGCGCCACCGCGACCCGCTGCTGCTCGCCGCCGGACAGCTCGTGCGGCCGGTGCCCGGTCCGGTGCCCGAGCCCGACGCGGCAGAGCGCGGCCCGCGCCCGCTCCCGCCGCTCTCCCAGCGCGGCGCCGCCGTACAGCAGCCCGTCGGCGACGTTGTCCAGCGCGGTCACGCCCGCCGCCAGGTGGAACTGCTGGAACACGAACCCGATGTGCCGGGCCCGCAGCGCCGACAGCTCCCGGTCGCCGAGGCCGGCGACCTCGTGCCCGGCGACCCGCACCCGTCCCCCGGTCGGCCGGTCCAGCGTCCCGACCATGTGCAGCAGCGTCGACTTGCCCGACCCGGACGGCCCGGCGATCGCGACCAGCTCCCCCGGCGCGATCCGCAGGTCGACGCCCTTCAGCGCCGCGACGCCGCCCGCGTACTCCTTGGTGACCCCGGTCAGCTCGACGATGGGATCGCCCGTCTCCACCATGCTCATTCGGCCGGCACCCCGACCTTCATGCCCGCGCGCACGCCGTCTCCGCTGATCTCGACCCGCCCGCCGCCGAACGCGCCGACCCGCACGGGCACGAGCCGCCGGTCGGCGGTCTCCACGCCGAAGCCGCCCTCCCGCAGCGCCAGCAGCGCCTCGACCGGCACCGACAGGACGTCCTCGCGCCGCTCGCTCTCCAGCTCGACGCCGACCGGGGCCTCGTCGAGCCGTCCCGTGCCGGCGCCGCCGATCGAGATGTCGACGCCGACCGTGGTCTTCTTGTCCTGGCCCGTCCCGGTGCTCTGCGCGACCCGGCTCACCTCGGTGATCTTCCCCTTGACGGTCTCTCCGCCGGGCAGCTCCACCATGACCGCGGCACCCTCCTCGGCGAGGTCCTGCTTGTCGGCGTCCAGATCGACATGGACGACGCGTCTCGTCCCGGCCACCGTCAGGACGGGCTGCCCCTGCCCGACGCGCTTGCCCTCGGGCGCCTTCACGTCCCGGACCCGCACGGCCCCGTCCAGGAAGACGACCTGCCTCGGATCGACGGCGCCGGTCACCTCCAGGCCGCGATCGTCCTGCCACTCCTCCACCGCGGCCTCCGTCGCGCCGGTGAACGCGCGGTCCACCGTCATGGCGCCGTACCCGAGCGCCCGCAGGTTCTCTTCGAGCTGCCGGACGTCCTTGCCCGACGCGCCGTTGCGCAGCGTCCGGTACATGGGGCTTCCGCCGTACATCAGCGTGACCGGCTCGCCCGCCACCTTCAGCAGCGTCCCGCCCCGCTTGACCGTCGCGCCCTGCTCCGGCGCCCACGTCACGACACCGGACACCCCGCTCCACACCTCCCGGACGTCGGCGTAGGTGAGCTTGCCGTCCACCTTCTCGGTGTCGACGAGATCCCCGCGGGTCACGACGGCGGTGCTCAGGGCCGTCGGCGCGCCCCGCGCCTCGCCGCCGCCCGTCGTCCAGGCCAGCGCGCCCCCGCCGCCGGCCACCACCGCGGCGGCGACCCCGCCCGCGACCGCGCGCCTCACCGCCCGGCCCCCGGCAGGTCGGCCCTGCACGCGTCCCGCGCCTTCTCCAGTGCGCCGAGATCCAAGTCCCCCTTCGGGAACACGAGCTGCCCGTCGGGTCCGGGGTCGGGGACGTCCACCCCGTGCTCGCGCATGCACTGCGCGAACTTGACGTACTGGTCGCGCACCTCGGGGTCCTTGAGGTCGGGCATCTTCCCGCCCGCCTGCAGCCACTGCCGGCACTTCTCCAGCGCGCCCTCCAGCTTCTTGCGGTCGGTCCCCTTGCCGAACCGCGTCGCCTTCTCGTCCGCCGCGCCCGGATCGGGGACGTCCACCCCGTTCTCCCGCATGCACTGCGCGAACTTCAGCCGCGCGTCCTCCGGCGACAGCGAAGCGCTCGCCGACGCCGACGCGGACGCCTTCGCCGCCGCTCCCCCAGCGGTAGCCACCCCGCCGCCGTCCTCACCCCCGCACGCCGCCAGCCCCACAACCAGCGGCACCGCCAGCCCAGCGGCCCACACCCGAATCCCCATGACTCCCTCTCCGCCAGGGCCCTTCACCCCAGCAAGAAGCCATGAGACCGACGAAGGGGTTAAACCCGCATTAGCCGCGTTGGGCCGGGAGCGGGGGGTTCGTGGGTGGGTGATAAATGGGGGTGGCGGAGTTTGGGATCGGTGCACACTACGGATAGTGCTCGGTCGGTCATAATCCCGGCGTGTCCAGTGCGCCGCCGTTGAATGAGGATTTCCGGCTCGTCGAGGCGCTGCAGGCGCAGCGGCCGGGGGCGGTCGGGCATGTCTACAACGTGTACGGGCCCGAGCTGATCAGGTACGCGGAGGGGCTGCTCGGCGACCAGGAGCGCGCGGTGGAGGCCGTCCGGGAGGCGCTGGTCGGGCTGCGGGGCACCGATGTGCCGGACGCGGGGGCCTTCCGGGACTGGCTGTACGAGCTGGTGCGCGACCGGTGCCGGAGCGCGCCGAGGCGGAAGCGGGGGCTGGTGGTGATCGGGGGCGCGGCGGCCGCGGTCGCGCTGACCGGCGGGATGCTCGCGCTGTTCGACTCCGCGGAACCGGAGCCGAAGCCCTCGGCGGCGCCGCCGGCGGCCATGACCACGCCCGAGTCCCCGGCGCCTTCGGCGGCGCCCGCTCCGGCGTCCGAGGACGAGGTCAAGGAGAAGGACGAACCGGAGCCGACGAGGAAGGCCGCCGAGCCGCAGCGGACGCGGAAGGCGCCGAGCGGGCCGGGGCGGCTGTCGGTGGACGACTCGGGGTGCCGCGGAGTGCGGGCGGCCGGGGTGCCGGCGCGCTGCCACATCCGACTGACGGCGGTGGGCGGCACCGTGCGGTGGTCGGTGGCGTCGGTGCGGGACAGGGCCGGGCGGGTCAGCGCGGGCGGAAGCGGGACGCTCAAGGCGGGCCGGTCCGCGTCGGTGGCGGTGACCGTGCGGCCGACGGTGCTGTGCTACATCGGCGGGCGCGGCAGCGGGACGGTCTCCTTCGCGCCGGGCGGCACGGCCACCGTGACGTACACGTGCTGGCGGCGCTGAGGCTTATCGGGGTTTAACCCCCGGGGCGGGATGCTCGGGGGATGCGTGTTCTGATCGTCGAGGACGAGCGGGTGCTCGCGGACGCCATCGCCGAGGGGCTGCGCGAGGAGGCCATGGCCGTCGACGTCGTGTACGACGGCGACGACGCGCTGGAGCTCGCGTCCTACACCGAGTACGACGTGGTCGTCCTCGACCGGGACCTGCCGACGGTGCACGGCGACGACGTGTGCCGGGAGCTGGTGGAGCGGCGGAGCCGCGGCCGGATCCTGATGCTGACGGCGGCGGGCGACGTCGGCGACCGGGTGGACGGGCTGACGCTCGGTGCCGACGACTACCTGCCGAAGCCGTTCGTGTTCAGCGAGCTGGTCGCGCGGGTGCGGGCGCTGGCGCGCAGGTCGGGGCCGCCGGTGCCGCCGGTGCTGGAGCGGCGCGGCATCCGGCTCGACCCGCACCGGCGCAGGGTGGCGCGGGACGGCCGGGAGCTGCGGCTGACCAGGAAGGAGTTCGCCGTGCTGGAGGAGCTGATGCGCGCCGAGGGCGGGGTGGTGAGCGCCGAGCGGCTGCTGGAGCGGGCGTGGGACGAGAACATCGACCCGTTCAGCAACATCGTCCGGGTCACGATGGCGACGCTGCGCCGCAAGCTCGGGCAGCCGCCGGTGATCGAGACGGTGACCGGCGCCGGGTACCGGCTGGAGGCGCGGTGAAGGCGCTGGGCGTGCAGCGGCTGAGCGTGCGGACGCGGCTGACGCTGGTGTACGGGTCGCTGTTCCTGGTGACGTCGGCGGTGCTGGTCGCGGTCACCTACCTGCTGACCGTCCGGACGATGGACGACCGGTTCTCCGGGCGCGGCGACCTCGACGCGGACACGGTCGTGCGGCTGCGGTCCGTGGCGCTGAACGGGGACCTCAGCCAGCTGACGGCGCTGAAGGCGGACGCCGACCGGCAGCTGGCGCAGCAGAAGCGGGACGTCCTGGAGCAGCTGCTGCAGAGCTCGCTGGTCACGATGCTGGTGCTCGGCGTCCTGGCCGTGGTGATCGGGTACGTGGTGGCCGGGCGGATGCTGCGCCCGCTGCACACGGTGACGGCGACGGCGCGGCGGCTGTCGGAGAGCACCATGCACGAGCGGATCGCGCTGGACGGCCCGCAGGACGAGATCAAGGACCTGGCCGACACCTTCGACCGGATGCTGGACCGGCTGAACCGCGCGTTCGACGCGCAGCGCCGGTTCGTCGCGAACGCCTCGCACGAGCTGCGCACGCCGCTGACGATCAACCGGACGGTGCTGGAGGTCGCGCTGGCGAGCCGGCGCAACCCGCCGGAGACCAAGGCGCTCGCGGAGGTGCTGCTCGGCAACACCGCCCGCCACGAGCGGCTCATCGAGGGGCTGCTGCTGCTCGCCAAGTCCGAGCGGGAGCCGGCCGTCCGGACCGGGTGCCCGCTGCCGGACGTGGTCCGCAGCGCGCTCGACCAGCTCGGCGACCCCGCGGTGGACGTGGAGGCGAGGCTCGCCCCGGCGGCCGTGTCCGGTGATCCGGTCCTGCTGGAGCGGTGCGCGGTGAACCTGCTGGAGAACGCGGTGAAGTACAACGTGCCGGACGGCCGGGTGTGGGTCCGCACGGGCACCCGGGACGGCGCGGCGTTCCTGCGGGTGGTCAACACCGGGCCGCCCGTCCCGGCCTACGAGGCCGCGGCGATCTTCGAGCCGTTCCGGCGGCTGCGCGCCGACCGGACGGGGTCGCGGGACGGCGCGGGCCTCGGCCTGTCGATCGTGCGGGCGGTGGTGCGCGCGCACGGCGGCGCGGTGGAGGCCGTGCCGCGCGCGGACGGCGGGCTGTCGGTCACCGTCCGGCTGCCCGCGGCCGCGGCCATTCCACATGCCCCTCCGGAAGCTGCCGCTCTGGGCGGGCGCTGAGCCAGCGGTGCACGACCTTGCCGGTGGCGTTGCGCGGCAGCTCGGGGATGAAGTGCACGTCGCGGGGCACCGCGTACCGGGCGACCTGGGCGTGCACGTAGTCGCGGACGGCGGCGGCGTCGAGCGACGCGCCCGGGCGGAGCACGATGTAGGCGGCGAGCCGCTGCCCCCACGCCTCGTCGGGGACGCCGGTCACCGCGGCCTCCTGGACCTCGGGGAGCCGCAGCAGCGCCTCCTCCACGTCGTGGGGGACGATGTTCTCGCCGCCGGACACCACGATCCCGTCGCCGCGGCCGTCCACGAACAGCAGCCCGCGGTGGTCGATGTGGCCGAGGTCGCCGGTGGCGAGCAGGCCGTCGCGGACCTCCATCGGCTCGCCGCCGGTGTACCCCTCGAACAGCAGCTCGTTGGCGGCGAAGATCTGGCCGCGGGTGGAGCGGCCGACCCGGCGGCCGCCGGCGTCGAGGATGGCGAGCGCGGTGTTGCGCGGCGGCCGCCCGGCGGTGCGCGGGTCGAGCCGCAGGTCGCGCGGGGTGGCGATGGACACCCAGGACACCTCGGTGGAGCCGTAGACGTTGTAGAGCCGGTCGCCGAAGGCGTCCATGAACCGGGTGGCGAGGTCGCCGGACAGCGCGGCGCCGCTCAGTGCGAAGATCCGCAGCGAGGACGTGTCGTAGCGGGCGCGGACCTGCGGGGCCAGCTCCAGGATGCGCTGGCACATGACGGGGACGGCGAACACGGTGGCGTCGCGGTGCGCGGTGACGGCGCGCAGCGTCTGCTCGGGGTCGAAGCGGCGGTGCAGGACGACCGGCGCCCGCAGCGCCCACGCCATCTGCAGCGCGGCGTAGCCCCAGGTGTGGAACAGCGGCGCCTCGACGATCATCGTCTGCCGGGCGCGCAGCGGGATCCGGGACGTCATCGAGGCGAGCGGCCACAGGCCCGGCCGGGGCGGGCGGCGGGCGCCCTTGGGGCGGCCGGTGGTGCCGGAGCTGAGCATGATGGTGCGGCTCTGGATCTGCGGCGGCCCGGCCGCCGCGGCGGCGGCGTCCACCGAGGCGATGAGCTCGCCGATGCTCGGTCCGGCGGCGGGGTAGGGCGCGGGGTCGGCGGCGGGACGCGGCGGGGGCGGCGCCGTCGCGAGCGGGACGGGCGCGGCGAGCGGCATGCCGGCGGGCGGGCGGCGGTCGGCCCACAGCACGGTGCGGCGCAGCGCGATGGGGAGGCCGGCCAGCAGCGGCGCGAACTCGGCGTCGGCGACGATGAGGGCGGGGCGCAGCTCGCCGAGCACGGCGCGGATCTGGCCGCTGCCGAACCCGGTGTTGAGCAGCACGACCTCGGCGCCGCGCCGGGAGCAGGCGACGAGCGTCAGCGCCATGCCCCGGTGGTTGCGGCACAGCACGCCGACGCGGGGGCGGGGGCCGTGCAGGGGCAGCGCGGCGGCGAGGCGGGCGGCCCGCTCGTCGAGTTCGGCGAAGGTGAGCACGCCCTCGTCGTCGATGAGCGCGGGCCGCGACGGGGACCGGGCGGCGGACGCGGCGACGAGCCCGGCGAGCGTGGTGCCCCAGTGCCGCAGCGTGCCGAGCTGGCGGGCGAGGCGGCGGGGGCCGCCGCCGAAGAGCAGGCCGGTGCGCAGCAGGAGGGCGGTGAGATCGCGGATATGGCCGATCCGCCGGCGCATCCCCGGCCGGTACGCGGGCCTCGCGTGCGTCACCGTGCCTCCTCCCACGTCACGGTACTCACCCGCCAGAGGCCGAACAAGGGCACCGCCGCGGCGCGGACGACCACCGCAATCTCGAAGTCCCCTCGCGCGCCGCGGGCGCTACGCTCGAAGCGGGTGTTCGCCTTTTCCCGGGCCCCGATCGCTCGACAGGTCAGGAGCAACCGTGAAACGAATTCTGGTCGCGGGCGGTGCCGGTTTCATCGGCTCGTGCTATGTGCGGGAGTTGCTGTCCGGCGCGTACGGCGGCCGGCACGACGCCGAAGTCACGGTGCTCGACAAGCTCACCTACGCGGGGAACCTCGCCAATCTCGCCCCGGTCGAGGGCGGCTTCCGTTTCGTGCGCGGGGACATCTGCGACGCGGATCTGCTGTCGCGTGTCGTGCCCGGTCACGACGTGGTGGTGAATTTCGCCGCCGAGACGCATGTCGACCGTTCGATCCAGGCCGCCGAGAGTTTCGTGCGCACGAACGTCCAGGGCGTCCACACCCTGATGGAGGCCTGTCTCGGCGCCGGAGTCGGACGCGTGGTCCAGGTCTCGACGGACGAGGTGTACGGCAGCATCGACACCGGCTCCTGGGATGAGCGGGCCCCGCTGGCGCCCAACTCGCCGTACTCCGCGGCGAAGGCCGGCGGGGACATGCTCGCCCGCGCCTACGCCCGGACCCACGGGCTGCCGGTGTCCATCACCCGCTGCGGCAACAATTACGGGCCCCACCAGTTCCCCGAAAAGGTCATCCCGCTGTTCATCACGAACCTGCTGGACGGGCGCACCGTTCCGCTCTACGGGGACGGCGCCAACGTCCGCGACTGGATCCACGTGGCGGACCACTGCCGGGGCATCCAGACCGCGATCGAACACGGAGAGCCCGGGGAGGTCTACCACATCGCCGGAACCGCCGAGCTGGCGAACGCCGAGCTGACCCGGCGCCTCCTCGGCGCCGTGGGCGCCGACTGGTCGCGGGTGGAACGCGTACCCGACCGCAAGGGCCACGACCGCCGCTACTCGCTCGACGACCGGAGGCTCCGCGCGCTGGGCTACGCACCCCGCGTCGCGTTCGACGACGGGCTGGCGGAGACCGTCCGCTGGTACGCCGAGAACCGGGCGTGGTGGGAGCCGCTGAAGGAGCGCCTCGCCTCGGCGGCCGCCTGAACGCCGGCCCTGGACGCCGGGGCTAACCCATGAGGCTGCCGGCGTAGTAGCCGGTCGGCCGGCGGTCGCCGCGGAAGTCGCCGTCGACGGCGCACGGCCCGCGGCGCAGGAGTTCGGCGAGCGCGATCGCGGGACGCGCCGCGTCGAACTTCGGGTCGGCCAGCCGGTGCAGGAGCAGGCCGTCTATCAGCGCCGCGAACAGGTCGGCCAGGGCTCCGGGCGTCGCGTCGGCGCGCACGAGCCCGCCGGCCTGGTCCTCGGTGAGCCGGTCGGCCAGCAGATCGCGGAAGGTCTGGAACTGCGCGGCGGTCTGCGCGCGCAGGGCGTTGTCGCGCAGCCCCTGCGCCATCGACTCGACGAGGACGCGCTGCCCGACGGACGGCCCCTCGGCGGCCAGGCCCGCGATCGCCACGACCAGCCCGTCCAGCGCGTTCTCGGCCTGCAGGATGGCGAGCACCGGCGCTTCGAGCTCGCTCTCCAGCGTGTGCGCGATCGCCGCCCGGCGGAGATCGTCCAGCGTTCCGAAGTAGTAGGCGACCAGCGCCTCGCTGGCCTCCGCCCGTTCCGCGACCACGTCGGAGGTGACCGCGTACCAGCCGCCCTCGGCCATCAGCTCGACGGCCGCCTCGAGAAGTCGCGCCCGGTTCCCGCCCGGCGGTTTGACCATCGCCATCGCGCCTCCAGATCGGCCGATTGGCACATTGCTCCGCACAAGCTAACTCACAACTTTGCATGGTGCAATGATGCAGGTCGAAGCGGTCCGGGCCGCCGGGCGCCCCGGCGTCAGGCCCAGCCGAGCGGGATGGGGGTGGTCGCCGGCGGCTCCGCTCCGGCCGCCGTGAAGGCCCGCAGCGCGGCGACCAGGGCGTGCCGCTCCCCGGCCGGCATCCGCGCGACGATCGCGGCCAGCTCGTCGCGGCGGCGCACCGTGACGGTGTCCACGACGTCGCGCCCGGCGTCGGTGAGCTGGATGCGCACCTCGCGCCTGCTGTGCGGGCTCGCCCGGCGGTCGACCAGCCCCGCGGCGACCAGCCGGTCGGTCATCCGCATCGCGGTCGAGGGGTTGACGTGGAGCTTCTCGGCGAGGGCCACCAGCTTCGACGGCCCCTGCGAGGACAGCACGACGAGCATCCGGAACTGCGGCAGGGTGATCGTCTCCTCGACCGCCGCGATCGACCGCGCGGAGACGGCGACCAGCAGGCGGGACGCCGTCAGCAGCGCCATGGTCATCTCGTCGATGCCGCACTGGTCGACCCCGGTGTCCGGGGGTCTGTCGTCCGCTTCCGGCCGTTGGTCTGCTTCCGCGCTCACGACGCCCTCCTCGCCTTCCCACCACCGGAACCCTGCGGGCCGCGCGTACCCGGCCGGGCGGCGAGCGCCCGGCCGAGCGGCCTCGTGCGGCGGTGTCCGGCGCTCAGGACTCGTCGAGCAGTTCCACCTCCTCGCCCGTGACATCGCCGACCACCGCGAACGCCTCCCGGGTCTCCGGAAGCTCCTGCGCCAGCCCCTGGGCCGCGCGCAGGAGCTCCGGCGACTCCCAGCGCCAGATGCTGATCCAGCCCTCGTCGCCGGTCCGGCCGAGCCAGGTCTCGTCGAGTCCTGAGGCGACGGCGCGGAGCGCGGACACGAGCGCGGCGTGCCGCGCCCTGATCTCTTCGGAATCGTCCGTGGCGCTGCGGAATCGGGTGACGGTCATGACGGGCTTTCCCGTAGCGGCAGAAGTCATTGGGCCAGGGTCCCGCCCCGCTCCTACAGATCGCGCACATGCGGCGTACGGCCATGCGGGGGGTCTGTGCGCGGTTCATGACGCGGCGTTCACCCGTCCTCACTCGAGCAGCAGGTCGGTCAGCGGGAACGGGCCGGGGCGGCTGGTCGCGATCATGAGGTCCTGCCCGTCCGGGCCGGCTCTCCCCGCCGATCCCCGAGGTCGCGCCGGTGACCACCGCGATCTTCTCGCACACGGCTTTATCGTCGCAAAACTTCGGTGCCGGAAGAAGAGTCCGCGTCGAATTGGATCGAGCAATCTGGGAGGTGAGGGCGGCCGACCGGGAGTGGATAGTGGAAAGGCCCGCGCCGATTCACTCACCAGCCAGGAGGGGGCCTATGGCCGAGCAGCTGAGGGCCGTGGTCGAGCAACTCTACAAGGGGCTCAACTCCGCCGACGTCGAATTGCTCCCCAAGCTCTTCGACCCGGCCGCCGAGATCCTGACCCCGACGTCGCTTCCCTGGTCGACCGGTCACTACACGGGACCGGACGGCCCCGCCCGGTATTTCCAGGGCGCGGTGGAAATGCTGGAGGCGACGCGGTTCGAGGTCGAGGCCATCCGCGTCGACGGCGACTGGGCGGCCGCCTTCGGCGACTGGACCGGCCGGTTCCGCGAATCCGGCGGCGAATTCAACGTGCGTTTCGTTCATTTCTGGACCTTCCGGGACGGGAAAGTCGTGCACTGCGAAGGCATCTCGGACACCGTCGGCATCGTCGAGGCGTTCGAGGCGACCGGCACCCGAGCCTGACCGCCGCCGGGAAGGGTGTGAGGATCGCCATGGCCACACGAGCCCCGCTCCAGTACGCGGCGGCACTCGAGGAGCCCGTCACGGCGCCGGGCCGCGCGCTGCTCGACCGGCTCGCCGAGCACCTGCCGCGGATCCGCGCGGCGGCCGCCGGCAACGACCGCGAGGGCGCCTTTCCCGTCGACACCTTCGACGCGTTCCGCAAGACCGGGCTGATGGGCGCGACCGTGCCCGCCCGGCTGGGCGGCCTCGGCGTCGACCGGCTGTACGACGCCGCGGTCGCGCTCCTGGAGGTGGCCAAGGCGGACGCGTCGACCGCGCTGGCCCTGCACATGCAGTTCAGCCGGGGGCTCACCCTCGGCTTCGAATGGCGGCACGGGGACCGGCGGGCCGCGGCGCTGGCCGAACGGCTGCTGCGGCTCATGGCGGCCGGCGAGGCGGTCGTGTGCAGCGGCATCAGGGACCACCACTCGGTGGTGACGACGCTGTCGCCCGACGGCTCGGGCGGCTGGCTGCTCTCCGGCCGCAAGACCCTGGTCAGCATGGGCCCGATCGGCACGCACTTCGTCATCAACGCGCAGACCGACGTGCCCGGCGAACCTCCCCGGCTGGTCTCCCCCGTCGTCACCCGCGGCACCCGCGGGCTGGCGGTGCTCGACAACTGGGACGGCCTCGGGATGCGGGCCTCCGGCACCGTCGACGTCGTCTTCGACGACTGCCCCGTGCCCGCGGGGGACGTGCTCGTCCGCGATCCGGTGGGCGCACGGAACGACGCCGTGCTCGCCGGGCAGACGGTCAGCTCGGTCGCCATGCTGGGCATCTACGCCGGGGTCGCCCAGGCCGCCCGCGACAGCACCGTCGCGGCCGTCGGACGCCGCTCCGCGGCGCCCGGCGGCGCGACCCGCACGCTCCTCGCGGAGATCGACGCGCGGCTCTACGCGCTGCGCGCGGCCGCGGGCGCGGCGCTGGCGACGGCCGACGGCGCCGGCGCCGACCTCGACGGCGACCGCTCCGAGCGCGGCCGCAGGATGATGCGGTCCTTCCAGTGCGCCAAGATGCTGGTCAACCAGCTCGCGCCGATGGTCGTCAGCGACTGCCTGACCCTGGTCGGCGGCGCCGCGTACACCGCGTCCCACGAGCTCGGCCGGCTCTACCGCGACGTGCGGGCGGGCGGGTTCATGCAGCCCTACACCTACGTCGACGGGGTCGACTTCCTGAGCGCCCAGGCGCTGGGCATCGACCGGGACAACAACTACATGAGCACCTGGGCGGCGCGGCCCGGGCGGAACGGCGGAGCCGGAGACGCGGAGGTGGCGCCGTGAGCCGCACGACCACCCGGGTGTGGGACTACCTGGCGGAGTACGAGGACGAGAAGGCCGACCTGCTCGACGCCGTCGCGACCGTGTTCGAGTCGGGTCAGCTGGTGCTCGGCCAGAGCGTCCGGGGGTTCGAAGCCGAGTTCGCCGAGTACCACGGGGTCGCCCACTGCACCGGCGTCGACAACGGCACCAACGCCGTCCTGCTCGGCCTCCAGGCGCTGGGGGTCGGCCCCGGCGCCGAGGTGATCACGGTGTCCAACACCGCGGCCCCCACGGTCGTGGCCATCGACGCCGCCGGCGCGACGCCGGTCTTCGTGGACGTGAACGAGGGCGACCACCTCATGGACACCTCCCAGGTGGCGGACGCGATCACGCCCCTCACGAAGGCCCTGCTCCCGGTGCACCTCTACGGGCAGTGCGTGGACATGGCCCCGCTCGAACGGCTGGCCGCCGAGCACGGCCTGCACATCCTGGAGGACTGCGCGCAGGCGCACGGCGCCCGCCACCACGGCCGGACGGCCGGGACGATGGGCGACGCGGCGGCCTTCTCGTTCTACCCGACCAAGGTGCTCGGGGCCTACGGCGACGCCGGCGCCGTCATCACCGACGACGCGGACACCGACGCGAACCTGCGCCGGCTGCGCTACTACGGGATGGCGGAGAAGTACTACGTCGTCCGGACGCCGGGGCACAACTCGCGTCTCGACGAGGTGCAGGCCGAGATCCTCCGCCGCAAGCTCCGCCGCCTCGACGCCTACATCGCGCGGCGCCGGGAGGTCGCGCGGCGCTACGAGGAGGGGCTCGGCGACCTCACCGGCCCCGGCGGGCTGACGCTGCCGTCGACGGCCCCGGGGAACGAGCACGTCTACTACGTGTACGTCGCGCGCCACCCGCGCCGCGACGAGATCATCGAGCGCCTGAAGGCCTACGACATCGCGCTGAACATCAGCTACCCGTGGCCCGTGCACACCATGAGCGGGTTCGCGAAGCTCGGCTACGCCGAGGGCGCGCTGCCGGTCACCGAGCGGCTCGCCGGCGAGATCTTCTCGCTGCCCATGTACCCGTCCCTGTCCGCAGACCTCCAGGACACGGTGATCGACGCGCTGCGCGAGGTGCTGGCCGCGCTCTGACGGCCGGGACGGACACGCCTCACCCGCAAAGGAGCCCGACCATGACCGATCGTGCCGACGTGTCCGCGCCCGCCGGCTGCCGCGTCTGCGGGGCAGGCGTCGAGGAGTTCCTGGACCTCGGCCGCCAGCCGCTGTCCGACCGCTTCCGCGACCCGGCCGACGACGGCGCGGAGTTCTTCTACCGGCTCGCCGTCGGGCGCTGCGGGTCGTGCACGATGGTCCAGCTCGTCGACGAGGTGCCCCGCGACCTGATGTTCCACGCCGACTACCCCTACCACTCGTCGGGGTCGTCGGTGATGCGGGAGCACTTCACGGGCGTCGCCCGCCGGTTCCTCGCCACCGAGCTCACCCGCCCCGACCCGTTCATCGTGGAGATGGGCTGCAACGACGGCATCATGCTGGAGACGATCAAGGACGCGGGCGTGCGCCATCTGGGCTTCGAGCCCTCCTCGGGCGTCGCCCGGCTGGCCGCCGCCAAGGGCGTGCGGGTGCGGACCGACTTCTTCGGGGGCGCCACGGCGGCGGAGGTCCGCGCGGCCGAGGGCGCGGCCGACGTCGTCTACGCGGCGAACACCCTGTGCCACATCCCGTACATGCCGTCGGTCTTCGAGGGCGCCGACGCGCTCCTGGCACCGGACGGCGTGTTCGTCTTCGAGGACCCCTACCTCGGCGACATCGTCGCCAAGTCGAGCTTCGACCAGATCTACGACGAGCACTTCTTCCTGTTCTCGGCGTCCTCCGTGCACCTGATGGCCGCGGCGTTCGGCTTCGAGCTGGTCGACGTCGAGCGGCTCGCCGTCCACGGCGGCGAGGTGCGGTACACCCTCGCCCGGGCGGGCGCCCGCACGCCGTCGGAGGCCGTGCGGACGCTGCTCGCCGCGGAGCGCCGGCAGCGGCTGACCGAACCGTCGGCCCTGCTCGGGTTCGCGGCGAACGTGGGACGGATCCGGGACGACCTCGTCGGCCTGCTGCGCGGCCTGCGGGCCGAGGGGGCCACCGTGGCCGGGTACGGCGCGACGGCCAAGAGCGCCACGGTGACGAACTTCTGCGGGATCGGGCCCGACCTCGTCCCGTTCGTGTGCGACACGACCCCCGCCAAGCAGCACCGGCTGACGCCCGGGCGGCACATCCCGGTCCGGCCTCCGACCGCCTTCCGCGACCCCTACCCGGACTACGCGCTGCTCTTCGCCTGGAACCACGCCGAGGAGATCATGGCCAAGGAGCAGGAGTTCACGGCCGCCGGCGGGCGCTGGATCCTGTACGTGCCCGACGTGCACCTGGTCTGACCGGGGACACGCCGCGCGCGGGCGTGCCGGATCCGGCCGGGACCGGATCCGGCACGTCGGCTCAGGTCCGGCGGCGGTAGGCCAGCACCGCGAGCGGCGCGAACACCACGACCAGGCCCGCGGACCACAGCAGGGACCTGGTCACCGGCCCCGCCACCTCGCCGCCGATGAGCAGGCCGCGGCACGCCTCCATGGTGTGGCCGACGGGGTTGATCTTCGCCCACGCCTGCAGCCAGCCCGGCAGCGTCTCGGTGGGCGCGACCATGTCGGTGCCGAAGGCCAGGGGGAAGATGCTGAGCGCGACGATGGTCTGCACGGAGGCGGTCTCCTTGATGACCATGCCCAGCAGGACCCAGAGCCAGCTCAGGCTCATGCCGAAGACGATGGTCAGCAGCCCCGCCGCGAGCGCCGAGAGCGGATCGGTCTCGATCCGGAACCCCAGCAGGTAGCCGAACAGCAGCAGCGTGACAATGGAGACGAGGTAGCGCACCACGTCGGCCAGCACCGAGCCGATCAGCGGGGCCGAGCGGCTGATGGGCAGGCTGCGGAACCGGTCGAAGATGCCCTTCTTGATGTCCAGGGACAGGTTGACGCCGGTGGCGATCATGCCCGCCATGATCGCCGACAGCACCAGGATCGCGGGCAGCGTCCGCTGCAGGTAGGCGTGCGTGGAGCCGGAGACGGCGCCGCCGAACATGTAGACGAAGATCAGCAGGAAGGTGACCGGCGCGATGACCGCGTCGCTGATGCTGATCGGGTTCCGCTTGATCTTGATCAGGTTGCGCCGGGCCAGCGCGAGGCTGTGCCACAGGAGCGCGTACCGGCGGTGCGGCGGCGCCTCGTGGCGGACGCGGGCGTCCTCTCCGGCCGGGGCGACCGCGGACGTGGTCTCGGACGTGGTCTCGCTCATGCCGGTTCCTCCTCGTCGTCGTCCTCCTGCTTGGCCGAGCTGCGGCCGGTGAGCGTGAAGAACACCTCGTCCAGGCTCGGCAGCCGCAGCGCGAGCTCGGTCACGCCGATGCCCGCCGCCTCCAGCTCGCGGACGGTCCGGTTGAGCTCCGCGTCACCGTCCACCTGGACGGTCACGACGTCCCGGCCATGGGCCTCGGCCCGGCGGCCGGCCACCCTGCCGATGATGGCGGCGACCTCCTCCAGCCGCTCGGCGTCCTTCGGCCGCACGGAGATGGTCTGGCCCCCGACGAGCGCCTTCAGCTCCGCGGCGGTCCCGCGCGCGATGACCTGGCCGTGGTCGATGACCACGATGTCGTCGGCCAGCGCGTCGGCCTCCTCCAGGTACTGCGTGGTCAGCAGCACGGCCCCGCCGCCGTCGGTCATCGACCGGATCATCCGCCACACGTCCCCGCGCTTGCCGGGGTCCAGGCCGGTCGTCGGCTCATCGAGGTAGATGACGGCCGGCCGGCCGATGAGGCTCGCGGCCAGGTCGAGGCGGCGCCGCATCCCGCCGGAGTAGGTGCCGACCTTCTGCCCGCCAGCGTCGGAGAGCTCGAACCGTTCGAGCATCCGCGCGGCGCGTGCCTGGGACTCCTTTCGGCGGAGGTTGAGCAGCTGGCCGATCAGCGCGAGGTTCTCCAGCCCGGTGAGGTCCTCGTCCACCGAGGCGTACTGGCCGGTGAGGCCGATCAGTTCGCGCACCCGCGCGGCATCCCGGACGACGTCGTATCCGCACGCCATCGCCCGGCCCTCGTCCGGTTGCAGGAGCGTGGCCAGAATGCGCACGGCCGTCGTCTTGCCCGCCCCGTTGGGGCCGAGCACGCCGAGCACGCTTCCGGGCCGCGCCGCGAGGTCGACTCCCGCGAGCGCGGTGGTCTCACCGAATCTCTTGACCAGGCCCTCGGTTTGAAACGCATAGGTCATGCCGCCGAGCGTGACAGCCGTTGCTGGCAGATCGCCTACAGAACGCTTGCAGCGGAATCCGCTTCAATGCGGGCCCTCAATTCATCCTTCAGCAGGCCCTCAGCGCGCCCTTCTAAACTTCGTCGGCACATGCCTCGCCACCGGTGCAAGGAGTCCAGATGCGCGTTCTGTTCGTGACATTCGCCGCCCCCAGCCATCTGCAGAACATGGTCACGACGGCATGGGCGCTGCAGACCGCGGGGCACGAGGTGCGGGTCGCCAGCCAGCCCGATCTGGTCGACGCCATCACCTCGACCGGGCTCACCGCGGTTCCGGTGGGCGAGTCGCACGACCTCGCCCAGCAGGTCCAGGAGATCAACGAGAACCTCGACCAGGAAAATGTCATGGAACCGCAAAACGCGGGCGACGCCGGCCTCGATATGAACGAGTTGCGCCCGGAGAAACTCACCCGGGAGTACATGCTGAAGGTATTCGGCACGATGACGCCATTCGTCTTCCAGAACTGCTCGCCGGACGCCATGATCGACGACCTGGTCGGATTCGCCCGCCACTGGCGGCCCGACCTGGTGGTGTGGGACACCTTCACCTTCGCCGGGGCGATCGCGGCGCGCGCCTGCGGCGCCGCCCACGCGCGGCTGATCGCCGGACTCGACCTGATGGGCGCCATGCGGACCCGCTTCGTCGCCGACCGCGACCGGCGGCCCGCCGCCGAGCGCGAGGACCCGCTCAGGGACTGGCTGGCGGACCGCCTGGAACGGCACGGCGCCACGTTCGACGACGAGGTCGCGGTCGGGCAGTGGACGATCACCCCCACGCCCCGCTCGCTGAGCCTGCCGGTCCCGCTGCACTACGTGCCGGCCCGGTTCGTCCCCTACAACGGCCGGTCCGTCGTGCCGGACTGGCTGCGCGAGCCGCCGCGCCGCAAGCGGGTGTGCCTCACGCTCGGGCTGTCCTACCGCGACATGTGGGGCGGCGTCTCCCGGCTCGGCGACATGCTCGCCGCCGTCGCCGACCTCGACGTCGAGGTGGTCGCCGCCCTCAGCGCCGACCAGCGCGAGGCGCTCGGCGGCCTGCCCGGCAACGTGCGGCTGGTCGACTTCGTGCCGCTGAGCGCCGTGCTGCCGGACTCCTCGGCGATCATCCACCACGGCGGTGTCAAGACGTTCGCGACGGCCGTGTCCTGCGCCGTCCCCCAGCTGATCGTCCCCGAGGGGCAGTGGGACACCGCCCACCTCGCGCGGCGCGCCGAGGACGGCGGCTTCGGGCTCGCCGTCGAGGACCCCCGGAGCATCGAGCCCAAGGAGTTCGCGCGCCTCGTCGCCCGGCTGGTGGACGAGCCGTCGTTCGCGCGGGCCGCGCGGGACCTGCGCCGCGAGACCCTCGCCATGCCCGCCCCCAACGAGATCGTGCCCTCGCTCGAGGCGCTCACCGCCGCGCACCGCGCCCAGGCCGGCTGAGCGCCGCCGCGACCGACGGGAAAGGGAGACCATGAGCCGACCCCACGACATCGCCGGCATCGCCGCCCGGCTGCGCGACACGATCGGCGGCGCCGTCCACCGCGCCGGCGACGACGGCTACGACGACGCCCGCCTGCCCTGGCGCAGGCTCACCGAGGTCAGCCCGGCCCTGGTGGCCGAGGCGACCGGTGCGGGCGACGTGCGCGACATCCTGCTCGCCGCCCGCGAGGGCGGGCTGCCGCTGGTCGTCCAGGCGACCGGGCACGGGACCATCCGCTCCTACGAGGGCGGCCTCATGCTCCGGACCGGCGCCATGACCGGCGTCGAGGTCGACCCGGAGCGCCGGACCGCGCGGGTCGGGGCCGGGGCGACCTGGGGCGACGTCCTCGCGGCGGCGGCCCCGCACGGCCTGATGCCGCTGTCGGGGACGGCGCTGTCGGTGGGCGTCGTCGGGTACACCCTCGGCGGCGGCGCGAGCCTGCTGTCGCGCCGGCACGGGTTCGCGGCCGACAGCGTGGTGCGCGCCGAGGTCGTGACCGCGGAGGGCAAGGTGCTGGCGGCCGACGCCGAGGAGAACCCCGACCTGTTCTGGGCGCTGCGCGGCGGGGGCGGCAACTTCGGGATCGTGACCTCCATGGAGTTCCGGCTGTACCCGCTCACCCACGTCTACGGCGGCATGGCGATGTTCGACATCGGGCGGGCCGAGCAGGCGATCGCCCGCTACCGCGAGTGGGCCCCCGGCCAGCCGGACGACCTGAGCACGGCGCTGGTCCTGCTCAAGATGCCGGACTCCCCGCAGCTCCCCGAGCCGATGCGGGGCATGCGCGCGCTCGGCCTGCGGGTCGTCCACGCCGGCGACGCCGACGAGGCCGAACGCCTTCTCGCCCCGCTGCGCGCGGCCGCCGGGGAACCGATCATGTACCCGCTGCGGACGATGCCGTGCGCGGACATGACCACGGAGATCTTCGGTCCGCCGCCGCCGCCGATGCTCGTCGAGAGCAGCATCGACCTGGCCCGGGACCTGCCCGGCGAGCTGGCCGGCGTCTGCGTGGACGCGGTCATGGCGGACGGGCCGGTGGCGGCGGTCGAGCTGCGCTACTGGGGCGGCGCGATGGCGCGGCCGGAGCCGGGCGCCGGGCCCGTCGGCCACCGCGACGTGCCGTTCTCGATCATCACGGGCAGCGCCCCCGCCGCGGGCAGGGAGCAGATCACCGAGGCCAGGTCCGCCATCGACACGCTCGTGTCGGCCCTGCGGCCGCACCTCACCGGCGGCGCCTTCCTGAACTTCCTCGAGGACCCGGACGTGACCGCGACCGCCTACACCGCCGCCGACCACCGGCGGCTGACCGAGGTGAAGCGCGCGTACGACCCCGACAACGTCTTCGCGGGCAACCACAACATCCCGCCCGCGCGGTGAGGGCGCCCGCCGCGCACGCACCGCTTCCGCCGGCAAGGAGGCCGTCATGACCGAGATCGCCAACACCGCCCAGGCCGAGTCGTGGAACGGCCACGACGGCCTTCGGCACGCCGCGCAGCCGGACCGCTGGGACCGGGTGAACGGCGTCTTCAACGCCGACCTCTTCGCCGCCGCCGACATCGGGCCGCAGGACCGCGTCCTCGACATCGGGTGCGGCAACGGCCAGACGACGCGGCTCGCCGCCCGGCGGACCGCGGCCGAGGCGGTGGGCATCGACCTGTCCACCGCCATGCTGGCGACGGCGCGGGCCAAGGCCGCCGCGGAGGGCCTGTCCAACGCGCGCTTCGTGCACGGCGACGCGCAGGTGCACCCGTTCCCCGACGCCGCCTTCGACGTGGCCGTCAGCAGGTTCGCGCTCACCTTCTTCTCCGAGCCGGTGACCGCGATGACGAACATCGCCCGGGCGCTGCGCCCGGGCGCCCGGCTGGCCTCGCTGAGCGTCGGCGACTACCGCGACGGGGACTGGCTGAAGGTCTTCACCCACATGATGGCGAACCTGCCCGTGCCGCTCATGGGCGAGCCGACGCCCAGCGACGGGTTCACCGATCCGGAGGGCATCGCCCGGGTGCTCGACGGGGCCGGGTTCACCCGGGTGTCGACGCACGAGGTCGTCCAGGTGAGCGTCTGGGGCACCGACGCCGAGGACGCCGCCGACTTCATGCTCTCCTACGGCCGGATCCACCAGATCCTCCAGGGCCTCGAACCCGAGGCGGCGGCGGAGGTCCGCCGGGCCGTCGCGGGGGCGTTCCGCCCGTTCGAACGGCCCGACGGCGTCCGCATGACCACGCCGGCCTGGCTGACCACCGCAGTCCGCCCCTGACTCAGAACACCCCGATGTCGCGCCGGCGGAGCCGGTACGCCGCCGCGGCCACCAGCACGGCCGCGCAGCCCGCGAACCACAGCAGCGGCGCGGCGTCGACCGGCCCGCCCGGCGCCTTCGGCGTGTGGGTGAACGGCGAGAGGTCGAGCACGGCCTGGTGCAGTTTCAGGCTGGAGCCCAGCTCGGTGAGCAGCACGGCACCGATCGCCAGCGCCCACATCGCGGAGGTGAGGCGCGGGAGGTAGGCGTGGACGGCGTAGGCCGCCGCCGCCGTCAGCAGCGCGGCCGGGACCTGGACCAGGGCGCCTCCCAGCACCCGGGGGAGCTGCCCGCCCAGGTCGCCGGCGCGCAGCCCGTAGACCAGCCCCGTCAGGAGCCCCGCGGCGATCATGATGGCCGCGACGCCGAGGGCCGCGGCCGCCAGGTGGGCGGCGGACCACCGCCCCCTCCGGACGGCCCCGGCCAGCACCATGTCCGTGCGGAGCGCGTCCTCCTCCGCGCGCAGGCGCTGCACGGCGGAGACCGCGTAGACGGCCGTGACCATGCCCGCGATGCTCAGCGTCCAGGCGATCCAGCCGTCGGCGGGCGACGCCGAGCCGCCGAGCCGCGCGAGCAGTTCGGCGGAGTCGCTGCCCGGCTCGGCCATGTCCTCCATCTCGATGGCGAACGAGCCGAACGCGACCGCGAACAGCGCGACGCCGATCCCCCAGCCGATCATCGCGCCGCGCTGCAGCCGCCAGGCCAGCGCCCACGCGGTGCCGAACCGGCCGGTGGCGGTGGCGCGGCCGGGCCGCGCCGGGATCAGGCCCGCACCCACGTCGCGGCGGACGCCCAGGGCCGCGGCGGCCGCGACGGCCAGGACCGCGCAGGCGAACGGCAGGAGCAGCACCCACCAGCGCTCCCCGGCGAACGGGCGGACCTGGAACGCCCAGCCGAACGGGGACGCCCAGGACAGGTGCCGCAGCGGGCTCTGCGGGTCGGCGACCAGGCTCGCGTCGCCGATGGCGCGGAGCACGATCGACGCGCCGAACACGCCGGCGGAGGCTCCGATCGCCGTCCGCGAGTGCTCGAAGACCTGCGCGAACAGCACGCCGACCCCGACGAAGAGCCAGCCGACGAGCGTGACGGCCAGTCCGTAGGCGACGCAGCCGGCCGCCGGCAGCCCGAACGCGGCGGTCAGGACGGCCGCGAGCAGCCCGGCGAGCAGGCCGAGGCCGCCCGCCACCAGCAGCGCGGTCGCCAGCCGGCCCTGCCGGCCCACCGCCGCGGACGAGACGAGCTCGGCCCGGCCCGTCTCCTCCTCCGCCCGGGTGTACCGCACGGCCAGCAGCAGGCCGGCGAGCGCCACCGCGAACATGACGATGGTGAGCGACTCGGCGACGACGATGCCCCCGAGCTCGGTCAGCCGGTAGAGCGGGCCGCTGAAGGCGGCCGCCGCGGCGCTGTCCCCGAGGTTCTCGGCGTACGTCCGCCGCTCGGCCGCCTCCTGGTAACCACCGGTCACCCCGTTGACCAGCGAGGCCAGGATGCCGAGCGTCAGCAGCGGCCAGACGGCGAGGCGGATGCGGTCGCGCCGCAGCATCATGCGGGTGAGCGCGCCGCAGCCGGCGATGTCGGGACCGCGGCGCCCGCGGCGCCCGGCGGCCCGGCTCGGCGGGGCGGCGGCCGGCGCCCGGGCGGTCACAGCGCCGCCCCCGCGCTCGGCGCCGCCGCCCCGGACCGGTAGTGGCGCAGGAACATCTCCTCCAGCGAGGGCGGCTGGCTGACCAGCTCGCGGATGTCGTACGGCGCCAGGCGCTCCAGCACCGCCCCGATCCGGCCGGACTCGACCTGGCACGACAGCCAGCCGTCCGCGACGGCGACCTCGTGGGCGCCGGGCAGGTCGAGGGGCTCCGCCGTGCCCGGCGGACGGCCGAGCAGCACCCGGACGCGGGTCCGGGTAAGGTGCCGGAGCTCGTCGAGCGTTCCCGTCTCGACGATGCCGCCCTCCCGGATGATGGTGATCCGCTCGCAGAGCTGCTCGACCTCGGCGAGGATGTGGCTGGCCAGGAAGACGGTGCGGCCCGCGCGGCGCTCCTCGGCCACGCAGTCCTTGAAGACCTCCGCCATGAGCGGGTCCAGGCCCGAGGTGGGCTCGTCGAGGATCAGCAGCTCGACCCGCGAGGCGAGCGCCGCGACCAGCGCGACCTTCTGCCGGTTGCCCTTGGAGTAGGTCCGCGCCTTCTTGCGCGGGTCGAGTTCGAACCGCTCGAGCAGGTCGTCGCGGCGGGCGGTGTCGAGACCGCCGCGCAGCCGGCCGAGCAGGTCGATGATCTCGCCGCCGGAGATGTTCGGCCACAGGCTGACGTCTCCCGGCACGTAGGCGAGCCGCCGGTGCAGCCGCGTGGCGTCCCGCCACGGGTCGCCGTCCAGCAGCCGGACGGATCCGGCGTCGGCCCGCAGCAGGCCCAGCAGCACCCGGATCGTGGTGCTCTTGCCCGCCCCGTTGGGCCCCAGGAAGCCGTGCACTTCTCCGGCCTGGACGCCGAGGTCGATGCCTGCGAGCGCGGTGGTCGCGCCGAAGCGCTTGACCAGGCCCTCGGTCTGGAACGCGTAGTTCATGACCGCGCAGCCTGCCAACCGCCACTGGCATCGCGCCTACAGACGGCTGGCAGTCCTCCCGCATCGCCCGGCGGCGGGACGGGCGGCGCGGCGGGCGGCGCGGCGGGCGGCGCGGCGGGCGGCTCAGTCAAGGGAGCCCACGAACCGCAGCATCGCGTCGTTGACCTCGTCGGGGCGCTCCTGCTGGGTCCAGTGCCCGCATCCCGGCAGCATCACCATCTCGCGCAGGTCGGGCACCGCCCGGGCTGACACCGGCTCGGCCGGCAGCATGCCGAGGGTCATGTCCCGGTCGCCGACGATGTAGAGCGCCGGGGCCCGCACCGGGACGCCGTGCCACGGGGCGGTGAGGGCCCAGTTCCGGTCGAGGTTGCGGTACCAGTTCAGCCCGCCGGTGAAGCCCGCCTCCGCGAACTCGGTCACGTAGACGTCGATGTCCTCCTCGGTGAGCCAGGGGGGCAGCTTCTCCGGGTCCGGGCACAGGTCCAGGAAGCCGCCGCCTTCGGGCACGACCATGGAACCGCCCTGCGGCCCGTCCCCGGACGGCGCGTACAGGACGCGGCGGAACGTGTCGTAGAGGTCGCGGGAGAGTTCGGCGTCGGCGACGCCCGGCTTCTGGAAGTAGAGCATGTAGTACCCGTCCCCCAGGCCGACCCGCATGAGCGGGGTCATGGGGGCGGGCGTCCGGGGCAGGTAGGGGATGCTCAGCCCGATCACGCCGCGCACGCGGTCGGGCCGGAGCAGCGCCGTGTGCCAGGCGACGCCGCCGCCCCAGTCGTGGCCGGCGACCACCGCGCGCTCCTCGCCGAGCGCGTCGAGGATCCCGACGACGTCGCCGACCAGATGCATGATCGTGTAGTCCTCGACGTTCGCCGGCCGGTCGCTGCGCGCGTATCCGCGTTGGTCGGGCGCGACCACGTGGTATCCCGCCCGCGCCAGCGCGGTCAGCTGGTGCCGCCACGAATACCAGCACTCCGGAAAACCGTGGATCAGCAGGACCAGCGGCCCGGTCCCCGCCTCCGCGATATGCAGCCGAATTCCGTTCACCCTGACAAAGCGATGGGTGATCTCCACCGTGCCGCCCTCCTGGTCACTCGTCGACTCCGCCGATTTACCACAGCGCGCTGAAGGACCACTCAAGGAGAAATGGGGCGGGCGTCCCGGTTCTCAGGAGAGCAATTTGGAAACTTCCCCCGCGGCTTCTCGGCAGCACACACTCACTGGAACAGCGGTAAGCGTCGAAAGGTGCCGTGAGATGACGCAGCAGGATGAGGGGATCTTCGCCGCGCGGCCGGACGGGTCGCCTCCGCCGGAGTTCGCCGAACGCAGGCGGGAGTCCCCGCTCGCGCCCGTCATGATGCCGAGCGGCGACGAGG
Organism: Actinomadura sp. NAK00032; assembly: GCF_013364275.1. NCBI lineage: Bacteria > Bacillati > Actinomycetota > Actinomycetes > Streptosporangiales > Thermomonosporaceae > Actinomadura > Actinomadura sp. NAK00032. The sequence continues at coordinate 6,325,179 of NZ_CP054932.1, forward strand.
CGGTGCTGGCCGTCCGCTACGCGGACGTGCACGCCGTGCTGACCAATCCCGCGTTCAGCCGGGCGGCGCTGCTCGCGCCGGACGCGCCGCGGATCCTGCCGGGCGAGGAGTTCGGCGAGGACCCCAACGCGCTCACCAACATGGACCCGCCCCGGCACACCCGGATCCGCCGCATCCTGAGCGACATCTTCAGCCCGCGCCATGTCAAGACCTGGCATCCGAAGATCGTCGCGATCACCGAGCGGCTGACCGGCGACCTGGTCGCCGCGGGCCCCCCGGCCGACCTCATCGCGGCGTTCACGCTGCCGCTGCCGATCCAGATCATGTGCGAGCTGCTCGGCGTCCCGCCGGCCGACCGGGAGCGGTTCCGGACCTGGACCGACATGATCATTTCGAGCACCGCGTTCACGGTGGAGGAGCGCGTCGCCGCGGCGACGGAGTTCTCCGGATACGTCCGCGACCTGATCGACGGGCGCCGCGGCCGGGACGGCGACGCGCTGATCGACGCGCTGATCAGCGCGCATGACGAGGGGGAGCGGCTCAGCGAGGCGGAGCTGGTCCACCTGACGGTGATGCTGATCATGGCCGGGTACGAGACGACGGCGAGCGTGCTGGCGCGCGGCGTGCTGAGCCTGCTGACCACCGACCAGTACCGGGTGCTGCGCGACGAGCCGGAGATCATCCCGACCGCCGTGGAGGAGCTGCTCCGCTACGGGATGCCCGGCGACGGCGGGCTCCTGCGAATGGCGACCAAGGACGTGGAGCTGCCGTCGGGGACCGTGCGCGCGGGCCAGGCCGTCATGCCCTCGATGGCCTCGGCGAACCGCGACCCGGAGGTCTTCGACGATCCGGAGCGCTTCGACGTGCGCCGCGGCCACTGCCCGCACCTGACGTTCGGCCAGGGAGCGCACTACTGCGCCGGAGCGAACCTCGCGCGGCACGAGCTGCAGGTGGCGCTGGAGACGCTGACGCGGGCGGTGCCGGACCTGCGCCTGGACGTCGCGCCGGACGAGGTCGAGTGGCGCAGCGGCCTGCTCCTGCGGGCCCCCCTGAGCCTGCCCGTGGCCTGGTGACACCGAGGAGGACATCCATGCGCGTGCTGTTCACGACGTTCGCGTCGGTGAGCCATCTGAACGGTCTCGTGTCGATGGCGTGGGCCCTGCGCGCCGCGGGCCACGAGGTCAGGGTCGCGAGCCAGCCGGACCTGGCCGACGCCATCACCGCCGCGGGGCTGACGGCGGTCCCGGTGGGCGAGCCGCTCCATCTGGAGGCCCGCATGCGGGAGATCGCCGCGAAGCTTGCGGCGCAGGGCCCGCGGGCGGGCGGTCCCGGCGGGGGCCCGCCGGACATGAGCGAGGTGCGGCCCGAGAAGCTCACCTGGGAGTCCATGGTGAAGGTCTTCGGGACGATGACCCCGGTCGTCTTCGCGAACGCCTCCCCCGCCGCCACGGTCGACGACCTCGTCGGGTTCTGCCGCGGCTGGCGGCCCGACCTGGTCGTCTGGGACACCTTCACGTTCGCCGGCTCGGTCGCCGCGCGGGCGTGCGGCGCGGCCCACGCGCGCATGATCCTCGGACTGGACATGCTGGGGAACATGCGGGCCCGCTTCGCCGAGGCCGGCGCGCGGCGCCCGGCCGGGGAGCGGACCGATCCGCTCCGCGACTGGCTCGACGGCCATCTCGCCCGCCACGGCGCCTCCTTCGCCGAGGACGCGGTGGTGGGGCACTGGACGATCGACCCGACGCCGCCATCGCTGAGGCTGCCGGTGCCCCTGCACTACGTGCCGGTGCGGCACATGCCGTACACGGGGAGGTCGTCCGTGCCCCGCTGGCTGCACGAACCGCCGCCGGAGAGCGGCCGCGTGTGCGTGCTCGGGGAACCGTCCCTCCAGCGGATGTGGGGCCCGGACGCGACCGCCGAGGGGCTCGTCTCGGCCGTCGCGGGGCTCGGCACCGAGGTCGTCGTGGTCCTGGACGCCGAGCAGCAGAAGGGCCTGGGCGAGCTGCCGGAGAACGTCCGGGTGGAGGACACCGCCCCCCTGGACGCGCTGCTGCCGACCTGCTCGGCCGTGGTGCACGCCGGCGGCCACGACGCGCTCGGGACCGCGTTCCTGCACGGCGTCCCGCAGCTCATCGTCCCCGAGGGGCAGTGGGACACGGTGCACAAGGCGCGCCTCGTCCAGGAGTACGGCGCCGGGCTGCACCTGCCGCCCATGGAGCGGTTCGACCCGCGGCTGCTGCGGGAGCGCGTGGCGCGGCTTCTGGCGGAGCCGTCGTTCGCCGAGTCCGCGCGGCGGCTGCGCGGGGAGGTGCTGGGCGCGCCCGCTCCGACCCGGGTCGTGCCGCTGCTCGAAGAGCTGACGGCCGAGCACCGCTCACCGGGCGCCTGACGCGCGCTCCGGGAGCAGGCACGACGTGTCGAGCAGCGCGAGCGCGCCCGGCTGCTCGAGGGCGGCGCCCTTGCCGTAGGCGGTGTCGAACGCGTCCGCGCCCAGGGCGTCGCGGAGCTTGTCGGCGAGGCGGGCGTCGTCGCGGCCGAAGGAGCCCGGGGCCCCGTGCAGGACGTGGCACGCGCCGAGGATCTCGGCGGCCTGCTCGGGCCTGCCCCGCCTCAGCTGCAGCCGGGCGATGCCGATGCCGACGGCGGCGACCAGCGGCAGGTCGGCCACGTCGCGGGCGAGCCGGAGCGCCTCGGCGAGGTAGCGCTGCGCGCCCGCCAGGTCGCCGGTGGCGGCGGCCACCCTGCCGCAGACCGACTCCAGCATCGCGACCATCAGGGTGTCCTTGCTCGGCGCGAGGTCGAGGCTCCGGGCCGCCACGGCGAGGTGCCGCTGGGCGTCGGCCAGGTCGCCGACGTCCAGCGCGAGGTCGCACAGCGACTTGCGGATGAGGGCCGTGGCGCGGGCCGACAGGCGCAGGTTGCGGCCCTCGGCCGCTTCGAGCAGGTCGGCGCGGGCACGTTCCAGGTCCCCGGTCTGGATGCGCGCCTCCGCGAGCCAGATCCGCTGCTGGAACGCCTCGTCGGCGGTGCCGAGCTCGCGCATCAGCCGGATCGACTCCTCCAGGACCCGGACGGCCTCCCCGCCGGCGCCCAGCGCGGTCTGGGACCCGCCCAGGAAGGTCAGCGCCATCGCCAGCCCCCAGCGCTCGCCCACGACCCGGAACTTCTCGACGGCCGTCTCGAGCTCCCGGCGCATCCCCTCCATGTCGCCGCTGTTGGCGAGCAGGAACGACCGCACGAGGCGCGCCATGGCGCCGGTCCAGGGGTCGAGCGACCGGTCGGGCTCGGCGGTGACGGCGAGCCCGCCGCCGAGGTCGTTGTCGAGCAGCGCCAGCAGGACCTCGGCGAGGACGAGCATCGGGTGGCCGTCGGCGCGGCGCGCCTCGCGGATCCGCCGGCGCATCGCGTCGGTGACGAACTGGGGCCTGCGGGGGCCTTCGGAGAGGACCAGGTTGAACAGGTGCAGGGCCACGGCGGTCGCCCAGGCGACCTCCGGCGCCTCGCCGGGGACGTCCAGGGCCCGGCGCAGCCGGCGGCTCGCCTCGGCGTGGTCGCCCTGCACGGTCCAGAAGAACCCGAGCGCGGCGGCGAGCCGCACGGCCGTCGCCGCGTCGCCGCTCTCGCACGCGAAGTTGAGGGCGGCGATCAGGTTGTCGTGCTCCGCGGTGAGCGCGGAGAGCCACCGCGGCTGGTCGCGGCCGCGCAGGTGGGGCTCGGCCCGCTCGGCGAACTCCAGGAAGAACGCCGCGTGCGCGGCCCTGGCCTCGTCGCGCTCCCCGGCCTTCTCCAGTCGTTCGAGCCCGTACTCGCGGATGGTCTCCAGCATCCGGTAGCGGGCGTCGTGCCCGTCCACCACCTGGAGCAGCGACTTGTCGACCAGGGCGTGCAGCGCGTCGAGGACGTGCCCGGGCGGCGCGGCGACGCGGTCGGCTCCGGCGGGGGTGATCGTGGCGGGGAACACCGCGAGCCGCTGGAAGAACCGGCGCTCCTCGGCGTCGAGCAGCTCCCAGCTCCAGTCGACGACGGCGCGGAGCGTCTGGTGCCGGGGCAGCGCCGTCCTGCTGCCCCCGGTCAGCAGCAGGAACCGCTCGTCCAGGCGCCGGGCCAGCTCCCCGAGCGGCAGCGCGCGCAGGCGGGCGGCGGCGAGCTCCATGGCGAGCGGCAGCCCGTCCAGCCGCCGGCAGATCTCGGCGACGGTCTCCACCACGTCCGCGCCGACGGCCAGATCCGGACGCACCGCCGCGACCCGGTCGAGGAAGAGGCGTATCGACGGGGTCTCCAGCAACGCGGCCGTCGGGGCGCCGGGCTCGGGCACCAGCAGCGGGTTCACGGGGCACAGCATCTCCCCGCCGATGCCGAGCGGCTCGCGGCTCGTCGCCAGGACGCGCAGGCTGGGGCAGCGGCCGAGCAGGTCCTCCACCAGCCGCGCGACCGCGTCGATGAGGTGCTCGCAGTTGTCGAGGACGAGCATCGCCTCGGCGTCGGACAGGACGTCGGCCAGGCGGGTGACGGCGTCGCGCGGCCCCTCCGCGCCGTCGAGCATCCCCTCGCGCAGGCCGAGGACCCCGATGACGGCGCCGGGCACGTCCCGCGGGTCGTCGAGCTTGGCGAGCTCCACCAGCCAGACCCCGTCGGCGTAGCCGTCGGCGACCCGGCCGGCGAAGGTGGTCGCGAGGCGGGTCTTGCCCGCCCCGCCGGGACCGGTGAGCGTCACCAGGCGGCCCTCGGTGAGGTCGGCCGCGATCTGGCCGAGCTCCTTCTCCCGGCCGACGAAGCTCGTCAGGCCCTTCCACAGGCTCGTGCGCGACCCGGCGGCGCGGCCGGGCCACTCGGCGGGCTGCTCGCGGTCGGCGCCGCCGCGCAGTGCCGACAGGTGGATGTCCTGCAGCCCCTGCCCGGGGTCGGTGCCCAGCTCGTTGGCGAGGAAGCCGCGGAACTCCTCGTAGGCGGCGAGCGCCTCGGCCCGCCGGCCGGAGTCGCGCAGCGCCCTGATGTGCAGGCCGCGCAGGCGTTCCCGCAGGGGGTGGGCCGCGATGAGCTCGCCCAGCTCGGCGACGACGTCGGTGCCGCCCGTCCCGCTCAGCAGCCCGGCGTCGACCCGGTCCTCGATCGCGGCGAGCCGCAGCTCCCGCAGCCGCCCCGCGGCCGCCTCGACGTACGGGGTCTGCGCCGTCCCCGACAGCGGCTCGCCCCGCCACAGCGCGAGCGCCTCCCGCAGGTGCGACGCGGCGGCCGCGGCCCGGCCCTCCGCCAGGGCGCGCCGCCCCTCGAGCGCGAGCCGCTCGAAGCGGAGCGCGTCGACGGCGTCGACGGGGACGTCCAGGCAGTAGCCGCCCTGGCTCCAGCGCAGCTCGGAGGCGCCCTTCAGCGCCCGGCGCAGCCGCGACACCAGCGTGTGCAGGGCGTTCACCGGGTCCGAGGGCACATCGGTCCACCAGATCGCCTCGGCGAGCGACTCCACCGTCACCACCCGCCCGGCCTCCAGCGCCAGCCGGACCAGCACGGCACGCAGACGGGAGCCTCCGACCTGAGTCCTCTCCTCGTCGATCACCACTTCGAGTGTCCCCAGGATGCCCACGCGCATGGTCGACAGTCTGCCATCGGCGGCGGGGGCTGCCCAGTTTCGGCATGCGTTACCGGCTCTTCAGTACTTGTCGTCAGGAGCCGAGCAATCAAGGCGAAGACAACACCGAAAGCTCGCCGCATTCTCTTCATATCCGGCACAGAGATGTCTCGCATCAGAACGCTGTGGGCCGACCGCGCTCGCTGGGAAGGATCATCGATGACCGACGCTCCCCCCGAGGCCCCGACGACGGTGGCCCGCACGGACCCCGCGGCCGAACGGCTGTTCCAGCAGATCATGATGGACCCGGTGAACGAGGACCCGTACGCCGGATACCACGAGCTGCGCGGCCGGGCCCCCGCCCTGATCACCTCCGACGGCACCCTGGTGCTGACCCGGCACGCCGACTGCGACGCGGCCCTGCGGCACCGGTCGCTGGGCAAGGGCAACGAGATCCAGGGGTTCCGGCTCAGGCCCATCCCGGAGGACCGCCTGCGCGAGCTGATGGACCGGCTGGAGCGCAGCATGTCGTTCGCGAACCCGCCCGACCACAGTCGGCTGCGGCGCGTGGTCAGCTCCGCGTTCACCGGACGCCACATCGAGAACCTGCGGCCCGCGGTGACCGCGCGCGTCGACGCGCTGCTCGACGGCCTCGCCGCCGAGCCCGGCGCCGACTTCATGGCGGGCTTCGCGCAGCGGCTCCCGGCCGGGGTCGTCGGGGACCTGCTCGGCGTCCCCGAGCGGGACCGGTCCGGGTTCGGCGCGAAGGTGGCCGCGCTCGCCGCCATGGTGGAGCCGACCGCCGACGCGGACACGCTCGGCCGCGCCATCACCGCCGAGTCGCAGCTCGCCGCGTACTTCACCGAGCTGCTCGCCCACAAGCGCGACCACCCCGCGGACGACCTGCTCAGCCGCCTGGTCGGGGCCCGCGCCCAGGAGAGCCTCGACGAGGCCGAGACGGTGGCGACCGCGCTGCTCCTGCTGGGCGCCGGGATCGAGACCACCGGCCACCTGCTCGCCAACACCCTGCACACCCTGCTCGGCCACCCGGCCGCGCTGGACGCGCTGCGCGCCGACCCCGCCCTGATCCCCGGCGCGGTCGAGGAGGTCCTCCGGTACGACTCCCCCGTCCAGTTCGACGCCCGGACCGTCCTGGAACCGGTCTCCTTCGCGGGCGCCGAACTCCGGCCCGGCCAGACCGTGACCATCATGCTCGCCGCCGGCAACTACGACCCCGCGCGGTTCGACGATCCCGACACCTTCGACATCCGCCGCACCGACAACGCCCACCTGTCGTTCGCGGCCGGGATCCACTTCTGCCTCGGCGCCGGGCTGGCGCGCCTGGAAGTCCAGGTCTTCCTGGAGCGGCTCCTCTCGCGCCACCCCTCCGTCGCCCTGGCCGACGCGCCGCGGCGCCGCCCCGGCCTCGGCCTGCGGGGGTTCGAGCGGATCCCCGTCACCCTCGGGCCGTAACGGCCCGGACCGCCGCCACGAGCGCCGCACGGCCGTCCGGCGTTCGCCATCACCTGCCGACCATCCGAAGGAGCGTCCAATGGGGACGAAAGTCAACGCCGCCATGGCAGATCACTGGAACGGTGACGAAGGCGTGTTCTGGGCCGAGGAGCACGAACGCTGGGATCACCTCAACAGCGCGTTCAACGACCACATGTTCACCAAGGCCGCGATCACCCCCGGCGACCGGGTGCTCGACATCGGCTGCGGCAACGGGCAGACCAGCCGGCTCGCCGCGCGGCGCGCGTTCAAGGGCCACGCCGTGGGCTTCGACATCTCCGCCCCGATGCTGGAGCGTGCGCGCGCCCTCGCGGCGGCCGAGGGCGTGTCCAACGTCGAGTTCGCCGAGGGCGACGCGCAGGTCCACCCGTTCGCCGAGCGGGACTTCGACGTCGTCATCAGCAGGTTCGGGCTGACGTTCTTCGACGACCCGCACGCCGCGATGGTCAACATCGCGCGCACCATGCGGCCCGGGGGCCGGCTGTCGGCCATCGTGCACGGCGACGTCACGCAGACCGACTGGCCGCTGGTCTTCGGCGCCATCCAGGAGCAGCTCGCGCTGCCCTGGGTCAAGGAGCCCAAGGAGAACCCCATGGCCGACCCGGAGCGCATGGGCGGCATCATGGCGGACGCGGGGTTCACCGACGTGGCGTTCCCCCACGTCATCGAGTCCAGGTCGTGGGGCAAGGACGCCGAGGACGTCGCCGGGTTCCTGCTGAACTGGACGCCGATGCGCATCAGCCTCTCCCAGGTGAGCGAGGAGGCGGCCGGCCGCGCCCGGCAGGCGTGCATCGACGCGCTGCGCCCCTTCGAGACCGCCGACGGCGTCGTCATGCGGACCCCCGCCTGGGTCCTCAGCGGCACCCTTCCCTAGCGTCCGGCCGCCGGGCTCCCCCCGCACGCCCCTCCCCCGCGCCGGCGCCGCGCCGCCCACCGGCGAGCGTCCCGCGGGAGGCGTGCGGGGCGGGCCCGGCCTTCCGCTGCCGGTGACGCCCGGCTCCTCCCCTGCGCCCCCAGCGTCCAGGGGCATTTCGGCATGCCCCGGCGCCGGCGATTTCCGCGAAGGCCCCCGTTGAACGCACCGGGCCCTTGTCTCGAACACGGCAATCTGGGCGAAGACAATCAGACGCGCCGCGCCGCACTCTCGACAGAGTCGAACCGGCCGCCCCGCGGATGCTCCTCGATGACTCATTCCAGTGCCGGAACCAGCTCGATTCGGATCCTGTCATCAATGGAATAGGCCAACTGCAATGGACCATGGAATCGCCATTATCGGCCTGGCCTGCCGCCTTCCGCGGGCCGCGGACCCGGACGCTTTCTGGCGGCTCCTCCGGGCGGGCGGCAGCGCCGTCGGACGGGTCCCCTCCGACCGGTGGGGCACGGAGCCGGCCCCCGCCGGGCCGTCCGCGGCGAGCCCCCTTCCCGGCACCGGACACGGGGCCTTCCTCGACCGCGTCGACCTCTTCGACGCCGAGTTCTTCGGGATCTCCCCGCGCGAGGCCGCCGCGATGGATCCGCAGCAGCGGCTCATGCTCGAACTGTCGTGGGAGGCGCTGGAGGACTCCGGCACCGTCCCCGGCGCGGTGGCCGGGCACCGGGTCGGCGTGTTCGCGGGAGCGATCTGGGACGACTACGCGCGGCTCGTCCACCGCCGGGGGACCGCCGCGATCACGCGGCACAGCATGACGGGCCTGCACCGCGGCATGGTCGCGAACAGGGTGTCGCACGCGCTCGGGCTGACCGGCCCCAGCCTCACCGTCGACACCGGCCAGTCGTCCTCGCTCGTCGCCGTCCACCTCGCCTGCGAGAGCCTGGCCAAGGGGGAGTCGGAGCTCGCGCTGGCGGGCGGGGTGAACCTCATCCTGGACCCGGCCGGCTCCGTGAGCGCCTTCAGGTTCGGCGGCCTGTCCCCGGACGGCCGCTGCTTCGTCTTCGACTCCCGCGCCAACGGCTTCGTCCGCGGCGAGGGCGGCGGGGCCGTGCTGCTCAAGCCCCTGGACCGCGCCATCGCCGACGGCGACCCCGTCCACGGCGTCATCCGCGGGACCGCCGTCAACAACGACGGCGCCACCGACGGCCTCACCGTGCCGAGCGCGGCGGCGCAGGCCGCCGTCATCGAGGAGGCGCGCCTGCGGGCCGGCGTCGGACGGTCGGAGGTCCAGTACGTCGAGCTGCACGGCACGGGCACGAGGGTCGGGGATCCCATCGAGGCGGCGGCGCTGGGAGCGGCGCTGGGCAACGCCCCGGGGGAGGACGAGGCCGCGCCGGAGCGGGCGGCGGAGCGGGCGGCGGAGCGGGCGGCGGAGCGGGCGGCGGTTCGCGGCGCCCCGCTGCGCGTGGGCTCGGTCAAGACCAACATCGGGCACCTCGAAGGCGCCGCGGGCATCGCCGGCCTCCTCAAGGTCGTCCTCGCGCTCAAGCACCGGACCCTGCCCGCCAGCCTCAACTTCGAATCGCCCCATCCGCGCGTCCCGCTCGACCGGCTCGGCCTGCGCGTGCAGACCTCGCCCGGCCCCTGGCCGGACCGGGAGCGGCCCCTCGTCGCGGGGGTCAGCTCCTTCGGAATGGGCGGAACCAACTGCCACGTCATCGTGGCGCAGGCGCCCGCGGACGCGCAGGCGCCGGCGGACACGCCGGCGCCCGCGGCCGGTGCGCAGGCCGGAGACCGGCCGGCGCCGGCCCTGCTCGCCCTGCCGATCTCCGGGCACGGCCGGGCCGCGCTGCGGGCCCAGAGCGCGCGGCTGGCGGAGCGCCTGCGGGAGTCCCCCGAACTGGACCCGGTGGACGTGGGCCTCGCCCTCGCGGGGACGCGCACCCTGTTCGAGCACCGGGCCGTCGTCACCGGCGCCGACCGCGCCGAGCTCCTCGACGGCCTCGACTCCCTGGCCAGGGGGCGGGGACGGCCCAACGTCGTGTCCGGCCTGGCCGGCACCGCCGGGCGCACCGCCTTCCTGTTCAGCGGCCAGGGCAGCCAGCGGCCCGGAATGGGCGCCGGACTGTACGCGGCGTTCCCGGTGTTCGCCGACGCGCTGGACGAGGTCCTCGACCACCTCGACCCGCGGTTCGACCGTCCGCTGCGTCCGGTGATGTTCTCCTCCCAGGACGACGACGAGGCGGCACTGCTCGACCAGACCGCGTACACGCAGGCGACGCTGTTCGCGCTCGAAGTGGCGCTCCACCGGTTGCTCGCGTCGTGCGGCGCCGTTCCCGACCTCCTCATCGGCCACTCCATCGGCGCCATCGCCGCCGCGCACACGGCCGGCGTGCTGTCGCTCGCCGACGCCTGCACCATGGTCGCCGCCCGCGGCCAGGCTATGCAGGCCCTCCCCGCGACGGGAGCGATGGCCTCGCTCGACGCCACCGAGGACGAGGCGCGCGCGCTGGCGGAAGAGTATGGCGGTCGTTTCGGAGTCGCCGCCGTGAACAGCCCCCACGCCGCCGCGATCTCCGGGGACCGGTCCGCCGTCCTCGACGCGGTCGGGGCGTGGAAGGGCAGCGGGCGCAAGGCGAAGGTGCTGCGGGTCAGCCACGCCTTCCACTCCGCGCACATGGATCCCATGCTGGAGGAGTTCGGCCGGGTCCTGCGCCGCCTGACGTTCCGGCCGCCGCGGACGCCCATCGTCTCCGACCTCACCGGTCGGCTCGCCACCACCGAGCAGCTCACCGACCCCGCCTACTGGATGGACCACGCCCGCCACACGGTGCGGTTCATGGACGGCGTCCGATGCCTGCGGCGGCAGGGGGCCACGGACTTCCTCGAGATCGGCCCGGACGCCGTGCTCAGCGGCCTCGCCGCGACGAGCCTCGCCGGTAGCGGGAACCCGACCGGGAAGACGCGGGTGGCGACGATCCCGGCCCTGCGCCGCAACCGACCCGAAGTCCGCACCTTCGTGACCGCCCTGTGTGGGCTGCACGTGCACGGCGACCCGGTGCGCTGGGAGTCCGTCCAAGGCACCGGCCGGGGGGCCGAGGACCTGCGCGCCCTGAAGGGGCTGCGGCTCCCGACCTATCCCTTCCAGCGGAAACGCCACTGGATCGACGCTCCGGCTCCGGCTCACGCTCCGGCTTCGGCTCCGGTTCCTGTTCCGGCGGAGCAGGTCCAGGACGATGACGGCGTCGCCGGGGCGCTCGGTGAGGAGCAGGATGGTGCGCCTTCCCCCTCGACCGATCCGGTGGCGCGGTTCGCCGGGCTGAGCGACGCCGAACGGGACCGCGCGCTCTTCGAGACCGTCCGGCTGGACACCGCACTCGTCCTCGGACATGCCGCGCCTGACGCGATCGACCCGGCCCGCACGTTCAAGCAGCTCGGTTTCGACTCCATGGCGGCCGTCGAGCTCCGGGACCGGCTGACCGAGTCGACGGGCATGGCCCTCCCCACCACCCTCACCTTCGACCATCCGACTCCGGCCGACCTGTCGCGGCATCTGTCCGCGGTCGCCACCGGCCGGCCGGACGGCGAGGTCACCGGCGCTGCCCCGAGCGGTCACGCGGCCGATGAACCGGTGGCGATCGTGGCGATGGGGTGCCGCTACCCGGGCGGAGTGTCGTCGCCGGAGGACCTGTGGGAGCTGGTCGAGCAGGGCCGGGACGCCATCACCCCGTTCCCTGAGAACCGCGGCTGGGATCTGGATGCCCTTTTCGATCCCGATCCGGACGCGCCCGGGAAGTCGTATGCGCGCGAGGGCGGGTTCCTGCACGACGCCGACCAGTTCGACGCCGCGTTCTTCGGGATCTCGCCCCGGGAAGCCACCGCCATGGACCCGCAACAGCGGCTGCTGCTCGAAGTCGCCTGGGAGACCATCGAACGCGCCGGCATCAACCCCACCAGCCTTCGTACGAGCCGGACCGGAGTCTTCGCAGGCATGATGCCGCAGGGCTACGGGCCGCCCCAGCACGAGGCCTCGGAGGAGTTCGCGGGTTATGTGCTGACCGGGACCACCAATAGCGTGGCCTCCGGTCGCATCTCCTATGTGCTCGGACTCCAGGGCCCGGCGTTGACGGTCGACACCGCGTGCTCGTCATCCCTGGTCGCACTCCATCTGGCCGCCCACTCCCTGCGCACCGGTGAATGCGACCTGGCCTTGGCCGGTGGCGTCACCGTCATGTCCACACCCGGCATGTTCGTCGAGTTCAGCCGGCAGCGGGGGTTGGCGGCCGACGGTCGCTGCAAGCCCTTCTCCGCCGGCGCCGACGGCACCGCCTGGGGCGAGGGCGTCGGCATGCTGTTGGTGGAACGGTTGTCGGACGCTCGGCGCCACGGCCGTCACGTCCTTGCCGTGATCAAGGGTTCGGCGGTCAACCAGGACGGTGCCAGCAACGGCCTCACCGCACCTAACGGCCCCTCACAGGAACGCGTCATCCGGCAAGCTCTCGCCGGGGCCCGACTCGAACCCGGCGATGTGGACGCCGTCGAAGCCCACGGGACGGGCACCGCGCTGGGTGATCCGATCGAGGCCAACGCTCTGCTCGCCACCTACGGTCGGCGCCGCGACCAGCCGCTTCACCTGGGCTCCCTCAAGTCCAACATCGGGCACACGCAGGCTGCGGCAGGCGTCGCCGGGGTCATCAAGATGGTCCAGGCCATCAACCACGGTCTCCTTCCCCAGACCCTGCACGTCAACGAGCCCTCCCCCCACATCAACTGGGACTCGGGGTCCGTCGCACTGCTTACCGAGGCTCAGCCGTGGCCGAAGGTCGACCGGCCCCGCCGTGCCGCCGTCTCGTCCTTCGGAGTCAGCGGCACCAACGCCCACCTCATCCTCGAACAAGCCCCCGCGATCGAACCTTCAAGGACCGCAGCGACGGCCGCCGGCAGCACACCTGCACTCGCCTGGCCGCTCTCTGCGAAAACCCCCGAAGCCCTCCGCGCCCAAGCCCAACGGTTGCTCGACCACTTGGACCGTCACCCCGACCTCAGCCCGGTCGATGTCGGATTCACCCTGGCCACCGCACGTGCCGCCCTTCCCCACCGCGCCGTCATCACCGGAACAGCACTGGACGACTTCCGCGCCGGCCTGCACGCACTCGCCACCGGCCAGACAGCACCGGGACTGACGCTCACACCTCCCCCCACCCCAGGAAAGGTCGTCTTCGTCTTCCCCGGCCAGGGATCGCAATGGCCCGGCATGGCCACCGAACTCCTCCAAAGCTCACCGGTGTTCGCCGACCACATCCAGGCCTGCCACAACGCACTCGCACCCTTCACCGACTGGTCCCTACTCGACCTGCTCCACCAACGAGACAACGCACCCGACCTGAACCGGGTCGACGTCGTCCAACCGGCACTGTTCGCCGTCATGACCGCACTCGCCCGCCTCTGGCAATCCCACGGCATCCACCCCGACGCCGTCATCGGCCACTCCCAGGGAGAGATCGCAGCCGCCTACATCGCCGGAGCCCTCACCCTCCACGACGCCGCCAAAACCGTCGCGCTGCGCGCCAAAGCCCTCACCACACTCGCCGGCACCGGCGCCATGGCCCACATCCCCCAACCCGCCCACCAAGTCGAAAAGAACCTCCCCCAAGGCGTGACCATCGCGGTCATCAACAGCCCCCACAGCACCACCGTCAGCGGTGGGCCAGACGCCATCCACCAGTTGATCGACCACTACAAGAACCACGACATCGACGCGCGACCCATCCCCGTCGACTACGCCTCACACTCACCCCACGTCGACACCCTCAAAACCCAAATCCTCCACGACCTCACCGACATCACCCCCACCACCGCCACCACCCCCTTCCACTCAACCGTCACCAGCCAACAACTCGACACAAAAGCCCTGACCGCCGACTACTGGCACACCAACCTCCGCAACACCGTCCAATTCGAAACCACCCTCAACAACGTCCACGACGACCACACGACCTACATCGAAATCAGCCCCCACCCGATCCTCGTCCCCGCCATCCAACACACCCACCCCGACGCCCACGCCGTCGCAACCCTCCACCGCGACCACCCACCCCACACCCACTTCCTCAACAACACCGCACAACTCCACGCAACCGACTACGCGCCCCTCTACACACCACACAACCCCGAGACGACGCCCCTCCCCACCTATCCCTTTCAACGCCACACCCACTGGCTCCACACAAAACGCGGCACTAGTGCCGAGAGCCTCGGGCTCGGCTCCAGCGGGCATGAGCTTCTCAAGACCGAAACAGAACTCCCCGGCTCAGGAGCTCTCCTCTTCACTGGCCGCCTGTCGGCACAGGACCTTCCCTGGCTCGCCGACCACGCGGTGCACGACACCGTCCTGCTTCCGGGCGCCGCGTTCGTCGAACTCGCGCTCCATGCCGGGAAGCAGGCCGGCCTGCCGCACGTCGAGGAGCTAACGCTCGAAACTCCCCTGCTCCTGCCCGACCAGGGTGGCGTCGACCTCCAGGTGACCGTCGAACCCGCCGACGACGACGGCCGACGGGCCATCAGCGTCCACTCACGTCCGGTCGCCGCCGATGCCGCAGTTCCCTGGGCCCGGCACGCCACGGGCAGCCTCACTCCGCTCCCGGTCTCCTCTAGGGAGGAGGAGGGGGCGGGACAGTGGCCGCCGCCGAGCGCCTCCCCCATCGACCTCGCCGACTTCTACTCCCGGCTGGACGAGCAGGGGTACCAGTACGGTCCCGTGTTCCAGGGCGTCAAGCGCGCATGGCACGGCCCCGACGGCAGCTACGCCGAGGTGGCCCTTCCCGGCGCCACCGACACCACCGGGTACGGCATCCATCCGGCGCTCCTCGACGCCGCCCTGCACACGCTTCTCCCCGACGCGCAGGGCGAGGACGAGTCGATCCAGCTCCCGTTCGCCTGGCGGAACGTCTCGCTCCATGCCATCGGGGCGTCCGCCCTACGTGTCGAACTCGGCTCCCGGCAGAACAAGGCCGCGATCACGGCGCATGACCCCGACGGCAATGTGGTCATGACCGTGGGCACCGTGACACTTCGCCCCATTCCTTCGAAGCGCCTTACCTCGTGGAACACCACGAGCAGCCGCTTCCTCTTCCAGCAGGAATGGAGGACCACGCCCGTCCAGGCTTCACGGGGGCCGCTCCCGACGTACACGCTGGTCGGCGACGACTCCGAGCCGGCGGCCGCCGCCGAGGATCACCACCCCGACCTGTCCAGCCTGCTCCGGGCGATCGACGCCGGGGCTCCAGTACCGGCGTTCGTCCTCTGGCGCTGTCCGGTCCCATCGACGTCCGATGTCCCGGCCCACACGCGCACCCTCGTCGAGGACGTTCTGGACCTGTTGAAAACCTGGATCGAGGACGACCGGCTGCGTTCGTCGCGGCTGGTCGTCCTGAGTCGTCAGGCCATACCCGCCGACATCGACGACGTCATCGACGTGCCGTCTCTCGGAGCGGTGTGGGGGCTGGTGCGCACCGCCCAGACCGAGCACCCGGATCGTTTCGTGCTGGTCGACGTGGACGACGATCCCGCCAGCCTGACCGCGCTGCCCGCCGCTCTCGCCAGCGGCCTTCCTCAACTGGCACTGCGGCGCGGCGAACTCCGTGCTCCCCACATCGCACGGACGGCACCGTCGAGTGAGCAGCATGCTCCGGCGGCGTTCGACCCTGACGGGACCGTCCTGATCACGGGAGGCACCGGAACGCTGGGCGCGATCATCGCCCGTCACCTCGTCGCCGAGCACGGTGTTCGCCATCTCCTGCTCGCCAGCCGTTCCGGGCTCCACGCACCGGGCGCCGCCGAACTGCGTACCGAGCTCGCCGACAAGGGCGCCGACGTGGTCATCGCGGCCTGCGACATCACCCGGCGGGAGGCGCTGGCCCACCTTCTGGAAGCGGTTCCCACCGGGCATCCCCTCACCGCGGTCATCCACACGGCGGGGGTCCTCGACGACGGCACCCTCGCCTCGTTGAGCGGCGACCAGGTCGGCAGGGTCCTGGCGCCCAAGGCCGATGCCGCCCGGCACCTGCACGACCTGACCAAGGACGAGAATCTCAAGACCTTCATCCTGTTCTCGTCGGTCGTCGGCGTCCTCGGCTCTGCTGGCCAGGGCAACTACGCCGCCGCCAACGCCTTCCTCGACGCCCTCGCACACCACCGGCGCGCCCTGGGCCTTCCCGCCACCAGCCTCGCGTGGGGACTCTGGGATCAGGCGAGTGGAATGACCCGCCATCTCAGGGACGGCGACCACACGCGGCTCACCCGCGCGGGGCTCAGCCCGCTGACCACCCGGCAGGCCCTCCAGCTCTTCGACACCGCCCTCGCCCACCCCGGCGCCTCGCTCATTCCCGCCAAGCTGGACATCAAGGCGCTCCGTGAGCAGCGTCCGGAAACCTCCGGCACCGTCCCCGCCCGTCCCTCTTCGGCGGAGGAATTCACGGCATTGGTACGCGCCAGCGCCGCGTCCGTTCTCGGCTATCCGAATTCCGAAGCCGTCGAAGCGGGGAGCACTTTCAAGGAACTCGGGTTCGATTCCCTTACCGCGATCCAGATCCGCAACCGACTCGCTGACGTGACGGGACTGCGCCTGCCCGCCACGCTGATCTTCGACCACCCCACCCCGGCGGCCCTCAGTGCTCACCTGCATCGGCTGGTGGCAGGAGAGCCGGCAGAGGCTCCGGCAGAGAGCCGCCGGGAGTCGGCCGATGAGCCGATCGCGATCGTGGCGATGGGATGCCGCTACCCCGGCGGAGTGTCGTCGCCCGAGGGGTTGTGGGAGCTGGTCGAGCAGGGCCGGGACGCCATCACCCCGTTCCCGGAGAACCGCGACTGGGATCTGGACGCCCTCTTCGACCCCGACCCGGACGCGCCCGGCAAGTCGTATGCGCGCGAGGGCGGGTTCCTGCACGACGCCGACCAGTTCGACGCCGCCTTCTTCGGGATCTCACCCCGCGAAGCCACCGCCATGGACCCGCAACAGCGACTCCTCCTCGAAGTCGCCTGGGAAACCATCGAACGCGCCGGCATCGACCCCACCACCCTCAAAGACACCTCCACCGGCGTCTACACCGGCGTCATGTACAACGACTACGCCAGCCGTCTCCGCCAGGCTCCGCACGATCTCGAAGGGCATCTCGGCAACGGCAGCGCGGGCAGCGTCGCGTCGGGCCGTGTCTCCTTCATCCTGGGTCTGCAGGGGCCTGCGGTGAGCGTCGACACCGCCTGCTCATCCTCGCTCGTCGCACTTCACCTTGCCGTGCAGGCCATCCGCACCGGTGAATGCGATCTGGCCTTGGCCGGCGGTGTCACCGTCATGTCCTCCCCCAGCATGTTCGTTGAGTTCAGCAGGCAACGCGGCCTCGCCTTCGATGGCCGATGTAAGCCTTTCTCCGCAGCGGCGGACGGCTTCGCGGGCGCCGAAGGCGTCGGCCTTGTGCTGCTGGAACGGCTGTCGGACGCTCGGCGCCACGGCCGTCACGTCTTGGCCGTGATCAAGGGTTCGGCGGTCAATCAGGACGGTGCCAGCAACGGCCTCACCGCGCCCAACGGCCCCTCACAGGAACGCGTCATCCGGCAAGCCCTCGCCGGGGCCCGACTCGAACCCGGCGACGTGGACGCCGTCGAAGCCCACGGGACGGGAACCGCGCTGGGCGACCCGATCGAGGCCAACGCGCTGTTCGCGACCTACGGGACCCGACACACACAGGACCAGCCGCTCTACCTGGGCTCGATCAAATCGAACATCGGGCACACGCAGGCTGCGGCAGGTGTCGCCGGGGTCATCAAGATGGTGCAGGCCATCAACCACGGTCTCCTTCCGCAGACCCTGCACGTCGACGAGCCCTCCCCCCACGTCGGCTGGGATCCGGGAACCGTCTCCCTGCTCACCGAGGCTCAGCCCTGGCCGGAAGTCGACCGGCCCCGGCGAGCCGCCGTCTCGTCCTTCGGCATCAGCGGAACCAACGCCCACCTCATCCTCGAACAAGCCCCCGCGATCGAGCCTTCAAGGACCGCAGCGACGGCCGCCGGCAACACACCCGCGCTCGCCTGGCCGCTGTCAGCCAAGACCCCCGAAGCGCTCCGCGCACAAGCCCAACGGTTGCTCGACCACCTGGACCGTCACACCGACCTCAACCCCGTCGATGTCGGATACACCCTGGCCACCGCCCGCGCCGCCCTCACCCACCGCGCCGTCATCACCGGAACACGACTGGACGACCTCCGTAACGGCCTGCACGCACTCGCCACCGGCCAGACCGCACCAGGACTAACGCTCACACCGCCAGCCTCCGGCGACAACAAGATCGTCTTCGTCTTCCCCGGTCAGGGATCGCAGTGGCCCGGCATGGCCACCGAACTCCTCCAGACCTCACCGGTGTTCGCCGACCACATCCAGGCCTGCCACGACGCACTCGCCCCCTTCACCGACTGGTCCCTACTCGACCTGCTCCACCAACGAGACAACGCACCCGACCTGAACCGGGTCGACGTCGTCCAACCGGCACTGTTCGCCGTGATGACCGCACTCGCCCGCCTCTGGCAATCCCACGGCATCCACCCCGACGCCGTCATCGGCCACTCCCAAGGCGAAATCGCAGCCGCCCACATCGCCGGAGCCCTCACCCTCCACGACGCCGCCAAAACCGTCGCCCTGCGCGCCAAAGCCCTCACCACACTCGCCGGCACCGGCGCCATGGCCCACATCCCCCAACCCGCCCACGAGGTTGAGCAGAACCTCCCCGACCACGCCTACATCGCCTCGATCAACAGCCCGCACAGCACCACCGTCAGCGGTGCGGCGGACGCCATCCAGCAGTTGATCGACCACTACAAGAACCACGACATCGACGCGCGACCCATCCCCGTCGACTACGCCTCACACTCACCCCACGTCGACACCCTCAAAACCCAGATCCTCCACGACCTCACCGACATCACCCCCACCACCGCCACCACCCCCTTCCACTCAACCGTCACAGGCCAACAACACGACACCACCCACCTCACCGCCGAGTACTGGCACAC
Organism: Actinomadura sp. NAK00032; assembly: GCF_013364275.1. Taxonomy (NCBI): domain Bacteria; kingdom Bacillati; phylum Actinomycetota; class Actinomycetes; order Streptosporangiales; family Thermomonosporaceae; genus Actinomadura; species Actinomadura sp. NAK00032. The sequence continues at coordinate 6,344,186 of NZ_CP054932.1, forward strand.
CAACCTCCGCAACACCGTCCAATTCCACGCCGCCCTCAACAACATCCACGACAACCACACCACCTACATCGAAATCAGCCCGCATCCGATCCTCACCCCCGCCATCCAACACACCCACCCCGACGCCCACGCCATCCCAACCCTCCACCGCGACCACCCACCCCACACCCACTACCTCAACAACACCGCACAACTCCACACCACCAACTACACACCCCTCTACACGCCACACGACCCCAAGACCGCGCCGCTCCCCACCTATCCCTTCCAGCACCGGACCCACTGGCTTCATGCACCACGGTCAAAGGGCGACCCTTCGGTGATCGGTCAGGAAGGTGCGGATCACGCACTCCTAGGCGCCATCGTCCAGATGCCGAGCACGGGGACTACGCTTTTCACGAGCCAGATTTCTCTCAGCACCCACTCGTGGCTGGCCGATCACGCGGTCCACGGACACGTCCTGCTCCCCGGTACCGCGCTCATCGATCTCGCGTTTCATGCCGGCGGCCACACCGGTGCTCCCGACATCGAGGAACTCACCCTCGAGGCCCCGCTGCATCTGCCCGAGCAGGGCGCCGTTGACCTTCAGATCACTGTCGAACCTCCCGGCGGCAGCGGGCGACGCGCGCTCGCCATCCACTCGCGCCCGGCCGGCGATCCGGATACGACCACGTGGACACGCCACGCAACCGGAACGCTGACGCCGCATCTCGCCGGCAAGGTCCCCCAGAACGTGCCGTGGCCGCCACCAGGCGCTTCTCGGATCAGCGCGTCCGACATGTATGAACGGCTGAACGAACGCGGCTACCGGTACGGGCCCGCCTTCCAAGGCGTCACCCACGCCTGGCAAAACGGCAATGACCACTACGCCGAGATCGTCCTTCCCGACGGGGTCGAGACCACCGGATACGGCATTCATCCCGCCCTCCTGGACGCCGCGCTTCACCAGATCGCCTTCGCCGCGCTTCCGGCGGACGGCGGCGGCGGCCAGGGCGAGACGTACATGCCGTTCTCCTTCGGCGGCGTTTCCCTCGATGCCACTGGCGCGACGAGGCTTCGCGTCCACATCCACGACTTGGGCGAACACCGGGTCGCCGTCACCGCCTTCGACTCGGCGGGCCGGCCCGTGGTCACCATCGAGTCCTTGACTCTGCGCCCGTCGAAGCCGTTCTCCCCCATCAGCGTCAGCGGCACGAAGCACTTGTTCGAGCTGCAATGGACGTCGGCTTCCTCGCAAGACGCGGCCTTCCTGGGAGCGTCGGCAGCGCCGTCGTCATGGGTGGTGATCGGTGAAGGTCGGCCCGGCCTGAATGCGCGGAGCGTGGCCGACCTCGCCGCCCTGCGCCGCGAGGTCGCCGATGGCAAGGAGGACGCGCCTCATACCGTCCTGTTCGCGCCGGCCTCCCGTCGTGCCGACACCGACACCGACATCGCGGCGGCCGCCCACGAGACGTCCCTCCAAGTGCTGCGCCTCCTTCAGGACTGGCTGGCCGACGAACTCTTCTCCACCGGCCGGCTGGTCGTGGTGACGCGAGGTGCCGTCGCGGCGCTGCCGGACGAGGAGATCACCGATCTCACTCAGGCCGCGATCTGGGGACTCGTGCGCACCGCACAGACCGAACACCCCGACCGCGTCACTCTCATCGACCTCGATCAGGACATCTCCTCCGCGTCCTTGGCGAACTCCCTCGCCACGGGGGAGCCTCAGCTGGCCGTCCGCAGGGGACGCACGCTCGTTCCCCGGATGGCGAGGTCGACGGCCCAGACGTCCTCCGACGACGAACCGGAGCTGCTCGATCCGCGCGGGACGGTACTGATCACCGGGGGTACGGGTGGCCTGGGGGCGCGCATCGCGCGTCACCTCGTCACCGGGTACGGCGCCCGTCACCTGCTGCTCGTCAGCCGCTCGGGAGCCAACGCGGCGGGTGCCGCCCAGCTCGAATCCGAGCTCACGGAGCTCGGCGCGCAGGTCGTCATCCGCGCCTGCGACACCGCCGATGCCGATGATCTTGCGAGCACCCTGGCCTCCGTACCGGACGAGCGCCCCCTCACCGCGATCGTCCACTCCGCGGGCACGCTGGACATCGCGCCCCTTGCCTCCCTCAGGCCCGATCAACTGTCGGCGGTCCTGCGTCCCAAGGTCGACGCCGCATGGAACCTGGACCGTCTCACCGAGGGCATGGCTCTGAAGAGCTTCATCCTGTTCTCTTCACTCGCCGGCTCCATCGGCATCGCGGGTCAGGCGAACTACGCCGCGGGCAATGCCTTCCTCGACGCGCTCGCTCACCACCGCCGCTCCCGTGGGCGGCCCGCCACCAGCCTCGCCTGGGGGCTTTGGGAAGAGGACAGCGACCTGCGCAGGCAGATCAACGACTCCGCTGTGGAACGGATGACCCGGCTGGGCTTCATCCCCTTGTCCGCCGCCCAGTCCCTGGCCCTGTTCGACGCCGCTCTGAGGACCCGCCGCGCCGTCGTCGTCCCGGCGCACATCGACAGCGCGGCGCTGAGCCCGCAGGTCGATGCAGGCACCCTGCCCGCCGTCCTGCGCGGCCTGGCCAGACCGTCACCACGTCGCGCTTCAGCCGACGGCAGTTCGTCCACGCGTTCTTCCGATTCCTCCCACGGCCTGGCGGAGCGTCTGCTCCAGCAGAACGAGACAGAGAGACAGGAAACCCTGCTGAGCCTGGTCCGCAGCACCACTGCCGCCGTGCTGAATCACGCCGACTCCGACGCGATCGGAACCGACCAGGCGTTCAAGGACCTCGGAATCGATTCGCTGACCGCGGTCCAGTTGCGCAACCGGCTCAGTTCGGCCACCGGGCTCAGTCTGCCCGCGACGCTGGTGTTCGACCATCCGAATCCGGGCGCGCTCACCGACTACCTGCGAATCCGGCTCGTCCCTGCCGACGACGGAGGATCCGACCGGACGCTCACCGAGGCGGTCGACAAGCTCGAGTCCGCATTGGACCTGCTCGATCTCGATGACGAGCAATGGACCGGCGTCACCATCCGTCTCGAGAACCTGCTCCGAAGGCGCGGTCGCGCACACCCGCCGACCAACGGTGATGCGCCGGGAGAACTCGCGTCCGCCACGGACGAGGAGCTCTTCGAAGCTCTGGACAACGAGCTCGAGAGCACCGATCTCGATTAAGGCGACTGATTTCGCGGATTCCGAGGGGTTGAGGCAATGCAGAGCGAAGAGAAGCTCAGGTCATACCTGAAGCGGGCGACCTCAGATCTGCGCCAGGCCCGGCAGCGCCTACGCGAGGTGGAGGAGCGCGCCCGGGAGCCGATCGCGATCGTGGCGATGGGGTGCCGCTACCCCGGCGGAGTGTCGTCGCCCGAGGGGTTGTGGGAGCTGGTCGAGCAAGGCCAGGACGCCATCACTCCGTTCCCCGAGAACCGCGGCTGGGATCTGGACGCCCTCTTCGACCCCGACCCGGACGCGCCCGGCAAGTCGTATGCGCGCGAGGGCGGATTCCTCCACGACGCCGACCAGTTCGACGCCGCCTTCTTCGGGATCTCACCCCGCGAAGCCACCGCCATGGACCCGCAACAGCGACTCCTCCTCGAAGTCGCCTGGGAAACCATCGAACGCGCCGGCATCGACCCCACCACCCTCAAAGACACCTCCACGGGCGTCTACACCGGCGCGATCTCCTACAGCTACAGCGTGCCACGACCTCAAGATCTCGGCGCATACGAGGGCTATCTACTGACGACGAACGGAAGCAGCGTCGCGTCGGGCAGGCTCTCTTACTCCCTGGGGCTTCAGGGTCCGGCGGTGACGGTCGACACCGCGTGCTCGTCGTCGCTGGTCGCCCTGCATCTGGCCGCGCAGGCGCTGCGCGGCGGCGAATGCGACCTCGCACTCGCCGGCGGCGTCACCGTCATGACGACGCCCGGCATGTTCATCGGTTTCAGCAGGCAACGCGGCCTGGCTCCAGATGGCCGCTGCAAGTCCTTCGCCGCTTCAGCCGACGGCACGGTCGGTGCCGAAGGCGTCGGTCTGGTGCTGCTGGAACGGTTGTCGGACGCTCAGCGCAACGGCCGCCACATCCTGGCCGTGATCCGCGGATCGGCGATCAACCAGGACGGCGCCTCCAACGGCCTCACCGCCCCCAACGGCCCCTCCCAGGAACGCGTCATCCGCCAAGCCCTGACCAATGCGCGGCTCACCACCAGCGACATCGACATCGTCGAAGCACACGGAACTGGCACGGCGCTCGGCGACCCGATCGAGGCCAACGCCCTCCTCGCCACCTACGGTCATGACCGCGACCAGCCGCTCTATCTCGGCTCTCTGAAATCGAATATCGGCCACGCACAGGCGGCGGCCGGAATCGGCGGCGTCATCAAAATGGTCGAGGCCATCAACCACGGCCGCCTCCCCAAGACCCTTCATATCGACGAGCCTTCCCCCCATATCAACTGGACTTCGGGCGCCGTCGAACTTCTTACTGAGGCGCGGCCGTGGCCGGAACTCGACCGTCCCCGACGAGCCGCCGTCTCCTCCTTCGGGATCAGCGGCACCAACGCCCACCTCATCCTCGAACAACCACCCGCAGCCGAACTCATCGAAGTATCCATCACCGAAACCGAACCACCACAACTCGACTGGCGCCTGTCAGCCAAAACCCCCGAAGCACTCCGCACCCAAGCACACCAACTCCTCGACCACCTCGACCGGCACCCCGAACTCACGGCCCTGGCCATCGCCCACCAACTGCAACACCGCACCAGCATCTTCCACCACCGCGCCGCCATCACCGGAACAACCATCGAGCACCTGCGCGCCGGACTGGAAGGTGTGGCGTCCGGGCAGCCCGCACCCGGACTCACCGTCACACCACCCGACCTGGACCCCAACGGGAAACTCGCATTCCTCTACACCGGCCAAGGCTCCCAATGGCCACAAATGAGCCACCACCTCTACAACACCAACCCCCACTTCGCCCACCACCTCGACCACACCATCACCCACCTCGACCCCCACCTCCCCCAACCACTCCACACCATCCTCTTCGCACCACCCCACACACCCCAAGCCCAACTCCTCAACACCACCCTCTACACACAACCCGCCATCTTCGCCATCCAAACCGCCCTCCACCACACCCTCACCCACCACAACATCACCCCCCACTACCTCGCCGGACACTCCATCGGAGAAATCACCGCCGCCCACCTCGCCGGCGTCCTGGACCTCACCGACACCGCCACCCTCATCACCACCCGCGCCCACCTCACCAACACCCACCCCACCACCGGCCCCCACAGCGGCACCATGTACGCCACCAACACAAACCACCACCACCTCACCCACCTCCTCAAAACCCACCTGAACATCGACCCCCACAACCACCCCACCATCAACATCGCCGCCATCAACTCACCCACCAACACCACCATCTCCGGCGACCACCACACCCTCCAACACATCACCCAACTCCTCCACCAACACGGCCACAAAACCACCCGACTCAACGTCTCCCACCCCTTCCACTCCCCCCTCCTCAAACCCCTCCTCCCCCAACTCCACCACACCACCCAACAACTCACCTACCACCCACCCCACACCCCCATCATCTCCACCCGAACCGGCCAACAAGCCACCACCCAACAACTCACCAACCCCACCTACTGGACCAACCACCTCACCCACACCACCCACTGGCAACAAACCATCGAACACCTCCAAAACCACCACACCACCACCTACCTCGAAATCGGACCACACCCCACCCTCACCCCACCCACCCACCAAACCCTCACCCAACCCAACACCCACACCATCACCACCCTCCACAAACACCACAACAACACCCACAACCTCCACCACACCCTCAACCAACTCCACACCCACCACCACACCACCCACCCACCCCACACCAACCCACCCACCACCAAAACACCCCCCACCAAAACACCCACACACAACACACCCACACACAACACACCCACACCACCCCTCCCCACCTACCCCTTCCAACACCACACCCACTGGCTCCACACAAACAACCACAACGGAGACCCAGCAGAAATCGGGCAGGCTGACGCCGAACATGCCCTACTCGGGGCGACCATTGAGGTATCCGGAAGTGGCGCGCTTATCCTCACCGGGCGAATTTCACTCCGCACGCACCCGTGGTTGGCAGAACATGCCGTTCACGGCGTCGTTCTCGTTCCCGGGACCGGGCTCGTCGATCTCGCCCTTCACGCCGGACTTCAGACCGAAACGCCTTGCGTCGAGGAGTTGACGCTCGAAAACCCGGTGATCGTCCCGGACGAGGGATCTGTTCACCTGCAGGTCGAAGTCAAGCCCGTCGAGGACGACGGGCGGCGGACGATCACCATTCACTCCCGGCCCGCCGACGCGAGGGAGAACCCGTCCTGGGTCCGTCACGCGGCCGGCACGCTCGCGGCGCCACCGGACATCACGACCTCCGCGGCCCAGGGCGACTGGCCGCCGCGCGGAGCGGCTCCCGTCGACCTCACCGGCTTCTACGACGCTCTGGCCGAGCGCGGCTACGACTACGGTCCCACCTTCCAGGGCCTCACCCGCGCCTGGCGACACGGCGACGACCTCTACGCCGAGATCACCCTCCCCGACGGCACCGACACCACCGGATACGGCCTCCACCCAGCACTCCTCGACGCCGCACTCCACCCCCTCGCTCTCACCGGCTCCACAGACGAGCAGATCAAGCTCCCCTTCACCTGGCAGAACGTCACCCTCCACACCACCGGCGCCACCACCCTCCGCGCACACCTCCACCCCACCGCCGACGACCAGGTCCACATCACCGCCACCGACACCGAAGGCCGGCCCGTGGCGGACGTCGGAACCCTGCTCCTGCGTCCCGTCCACCGCGAACAGCTCAACGCGGGGCAGCAGAGCCCGTCCTATCTGTTGGAGTGGAACGTTCAGGCGCGACCGGCCTCTCAAGCCGAGTCGGTGTGCGTCCTCATCGGCAGCCGCGACGCGCAGCCGCCCGTTGATCTGCCAGAGAGCGTACGCGCCGGCCGGCACGACGACGTTGCCGGTCTCGTGGCGGCCGTCGAGGCCGGGACACCTGTCCCCGCGTTCGCCGCGTGGGTCTGTCCCGATGACGCGGACCGGGCTCCCGCCGACGCGCGGAGGCTCGTTCATGAGGTTCTGGAGCTGGTCCAGGCATGGCTGGACGAGGACCGGCTGGACCCCTGCCGCCTGGTCGTGATCACCCGTGGTGCCGTCTCCGCAGGTGTGGACGACGCGGTGGAGAGCGTCGCCCAGGCCGCGGTGTGGGGGCTGATGCGCACGGCTCAGACCGAGCACCCCGACCGGTTCATCGTGCTCGATCTCGACCGGACCCGGGAGAGCCTCGCCGCGATCCCGGTGGCGCTCGGCAGCTGCCACGCCCAGCTCGCCGTCCGCGATGGGGAGCTGCTCGCCCCCGAGGCCACGAGGACGCGGCGGACCGGCGAGGGTCCCAGCCCGTCAGCGTTCGCTGAGGCGGGAACCGTCCTGGTCACCGGCGGCACCGGGAGCCTCGGCGCCATCGTCGCGCGGCACCTCGCCGGCCACCACGGCGTGCGGCACCTCCTGCTCGCCAGCCGCTCCGGGCCGCAAGCAGCGGGCGCAGGCGATCTCCAAGTCGAGCTCACCGGACTCGGCGCTCACGCCGAGGTCGTCTCCTGCGACGTCTCTGATCCGAGCGCGCTGGCAGACCTCCTGGCCTCGGTTCCAGCAGAGCGTCCGCTCACCGGTGTCGTGCACGCCGCCGGTGTGATCGACGACTCCGTGCTGACGGAACTCACCCCCGAGCGGATGGACACCGTCCTCGCCTCCAAGGCCGACGCGGCCTGGCACCTGCACGAGCTCACCAAGGACGAGGATCTCGCTCACTTCGTCCTTTTCTCTTCTCTCGCCGGGACCTTGGGGTCCCCCGGTCAGGCGAACTACGCAGCCGCCAACGCCTTCCTCGACGGGCTGGCGCATCACCGCCACGGCCAAGGGCTTCCGGCCACCAGCCTCGTATGGGGTCTCTGGCAGCAGCCCACTGGAATGACAGAGCGTTTCTCCAGCGCCGACCACGCTCGCGCCGCACGGCTGGGGGTCGACCCGATTCCCACGGAGCATGCACTCAGGCTCTTCGACACGGCACTCGCGCAGAACCTTCCCGCTGTGATCGCCGCCCGCTTGAATCCGCAGGCGCGAAATCCCCATCCGCTGCTGCGGGGTCTGCTGCCGACCGGGGGAAGGCGAGCCGCAACGCCGGCCGCGGCTCCGGCCGAGCTGTCACACGAGCAGCTCGTCCGGTTGGTCTGCAGCGTCACGGCGGTGGTTCTCGGCCACCCGGCCGGCGAGACGTTCAGCGCCGGCAGCTCGTTCAAGGAGCTCGGTCTGGACTCGCTGACGGCGGTCGAGCTCCGCAACCAGCTCGGCACGACCGTCGGCCTCCGGCTGCCGGCGACCCTCATCTTCGATCACCCGACGCCGGCGGCGCTCGCCGACCACCTTCACGAGCAGCTCTCGCCGGAACCGGCCGACGCCGGAACGGCCCTGCTCACCGAACTCGACCGGCTCCGCGAGATGACGTCGGAGGCCGTCGTCGATGACGCCCAGCACTTCGAGGTCGCCCTGCGGATCAAGGATCTGCTCAGAGCGTGGAACAGCCGCCTGAACGAACGCACGACGGACCAGCAGACCGGCGAACCGGACCTCGCGACGGACGAAGAGCTCTTCACGCTTCTGGAGAACGAGCTCCGCGGACCCAACTGACCGAAGAGGGACTTGCGACGATGACGACCGATGACAGGTTCCGCGAGTATCTCAAGCGGGCGACCCTTGATCTTCGCGAAACCCGGCAACGACTGCGCGAGGTGGAGGAGCGCGCCCGGGAGCCGATCGCGATCGTGGCGATGGGGTGCCGCTACCCCGGCGGAGTGTCGTCGCCCGAGGGGTTGTGGGAGCTGGTCGAGCAGGGCCGGGACGCCATCACCCCGTTCCCCGAGAACCGTGGGTGGGATCTGGACGCCCTCTTCGACCCCGACCCCGATGCCTTGGGGAAGTCGTATGCGCGCGAGGGCGGATTCCTGCACGACGCCGACCAGTTCGACGCCGCGTTCTTCGGGATCTCACCCCGCGAAGCCACCGCCATGGACCCCCAGCAGCGACTCCTCCTCGAAGTCGCCTGGGAGACCATCGAACGCGCCGGCATCGACCCCACCACCCTCAAGGACACTGCCACCGGCGTCTACACCGGCGTCATGTATCACGACTACGGGTCGCGCTTCCCCCAACCGCCTCGTGGTTATGAGGGGCACATCGGTAATGGCAGCGCGGGCAGCGTCGCGTCTGGCCGGGTCTCGTTCACCCTGGGGCTGCAAGGCCCTGCGGTCACGGTGGACACCGCCTGCTCCTCCTCTCTGGTGGCGATGCACCTGGCCGCCCACTCCCTGCGCACCGGTGAATGCGACTTGGCGCTCGCGGGCGGAGTCACCGTCATGTCGACGCCGAACACGTTCCTGGAGTTCAGTCGGCAGCGCGGACTGGCGGCCGACGGCCGCTGCAAGTCCTTCGCCGCCTCGGCCGACGGCACGGGATGGTCGGAGGGCGTCGGCCTGGTGCTGCTGGAACGGCTGTCGGACGCTCAGCGTCACGGCCGTCACGTCCTTGCCGTGATCAAGGGTTCGGCGGTCAACCAGGACGGCGCCAGCAACGGCCTCACCGCACCCAACGGCCCCTCACAGGAACGCGTCATCCGGCGGGCTCTAGCCAATGCCGAACTCACCATCGACCAGATCGATGCGGTCGAGGCCCACGGCACGGGAACCTCACTCGGTGATCCGATCGAGGCCAACGCTCTGCTCGCCACCTACGGTCGGCGCCGCGACCAGCCGCTTCACCTGGGCTCCCTCAAGTCCAACATCGGGCACACGCAGGCTGCGGCAGGCGTCGCCGGGGTCATCAAGATGGTCCAGGCCATCAACCACGGTCTCCTTCCCCAGACCCTGCACGTCAACGAGCCCTCCCCCCACATCAACTGGGACTCGGGGTCCGTCGCACTGCTTACCGAGGCACAGCCGTGGCCGAAGGTCGACCGGCCCCGCCGTGCCGCCGTCTCCTCCTTCGGAGTCAGCGGAACCAACGCCCACCTCATCCTCGAACAAGCCCCCGCGATCGAGACCGAACCCGCCCGCACACAAGCCAGTGCGGCGATAGCCGCGCACGCGCTTGCCTGGCCGCTGTCTGCGAAAACTCCCGAAGCGCTCCGCGCGCAGGCTCAACGGTTGCTGGACCACCTGGACCGTCACCCCGACCTCAACCCCGTCGATGTCGGATACACCCTGGCCACCGCCCGCGCCGCCCTCCCCCACCGCGTCGTTATCACCGGAACCGGACTGGACGAGTTCCGTAACGGCCTGCACGCACTTGCCGCCGGGCAGACATCACCGGGACTGACGCTCACACCGCCAGCCTCCGGCGACAACAAGATCGTCTTCGTCTTCCCCGGCCAGGGATCGCAATGGCCCGGCATGGCCACCGAACTCCTCCAGACCTCACCGGTGTTCGCCGACCACATCCAGGCCTGCCACAACGCACTCGCACCCTTCACCGACTGGTCCCTACTCGACCTGCTCCACCAACGAGACAACGCACCCGACCTGAACCGGGTCGACGTCGTCCAACCGGCACTGTTCGCCGTCATGACCGCACTCGCCCGCCTCTGGCAATCCCACGGCATCCACCCCGACGCCGTCATCGGCCACTCCCAAGGCGAGATCGCAGCCGCCTACATCGCCGGAGCCCTCACCCTCCACGACGCCGCCAAAACCGTCGCCCTGCGCGCCAAAGCCCTCACCACACTCGCCGGCACCGGCGCCATGGCCCACATCCCCCAACCCGCCCACCAAGTCGAAAAGAACCTCCCCCAGGGCGTGACCATCGCGGTCATCAACAGCCCCCACAGCACCACCGTCAGCGGTGAGCCAGACGCCATCCACCAATTGATCGACCACTACAAGAACCACGACATCGACGCGCGACCCATCCCCGTCGACTACGCCTCACACTCACCCCACGTCGACACCCTCAAAACCCAGATCCTCCACGACCTCGCCGGCATCACCCCCACCACCGCCACCACCCCCTTCCACTCAACCGTCACCGGCCAACAACTCGACACCCAAGCCCTGACCGCCGAGTACTGGCACACCAACCTCCGCAACACCGTCCAATTCGAAACCACCCTCAACAACATTCACGACAACCACACCACCTACATCGAAATCAGCCCCCACCCAATCCTCACCCCCGCAATCCAACACACCCACCCCGACGCCCACGCCGTCGCGACTCTCCACCGCGACCACCCACCCCACACCCACTTCCTCAACAACACCGCACAACTCCACACCACCAACTACACACCCCTCTACACACCACACAACCCCCACACCACACCCCTGCCCACCTACCCCTTCCAACACCACACCCACTGGCTCCACACAGAACGCGAGATCAGTGACGCTGGTGATCTGGGACTCGAATCTCCGGACCACGCTCTCCTCGGCGCGGTCACCGAGATTTCGAACAGCGGCGTCGTCCTGTTCTCGGGCCGCGTCTCGCTCCGGACTCATCCTTGGCTGGCCGACCATGCGGTGCACGACACCGTCCTGTTCCCCGGAACCGCGTTCGTCGACCTCGCACTGCACTGCGGCGAGCGGGCGGGCCTGCCGCACATCGAGGAGCTCACCCTTCAGAGTCCGCTGTGCCTGCCCGAAGAGGGCGCCGTCGACCTTCAGGTGACCGTCGAACCACACGATGACGATGGCCGAAGTGCCATCAGCGTCCACTCGCGTCCGGTCACCGCCGATGGTCAGGCGCCTTGGACACAGCATGCGTTCGGCGCGCTCACGCGACGGGCGCTTGCCGATGCGTCCGCGGCCGACTCGTCACCCCCCGCAGGTTCGACGGCCCGCGACCTCACAGGTCTCTATGACCGGCTCGCCGAGCGCGGCTACGACTACGGTCCGACCTTCCAGGGCCTCACCCGAGCCTGGCAGAACGGCGACGATCTCTACGCCGAGGCCGTCCTCCCCGACGACACCGACACCACGGGGTACGGTGTCCATCCCGCACTCCTCGACGCCGTTCTCCATGTGCTGATCCCGGCTGCCGCCGGTGACGAGCAGGTCCAACTGCCGTTCGTGTGGCGGGACGTCTCCCTGGGGGCCACCGAAGCCACCGCTGTCCGGGCGCACCTGCGGACCACTGGGGACGGCCGATACCGGATCACCGTCACCGACGTACAGGATCGGCCCGTTGTCACCGTCGGCCTGCTCGGCACCCGGCCTATCGAGTCGGCCGAGCTTTCGATACACGCCGACAGCCGGCAGGGGCCTCTGTTCAAGCGACTTTGGGAGCCTTTCCAGCTCGGTCCCACGTCAGCGCAGGCCCGCTCTTACGTTCTGGTCGGCGCGCAGGAGACCGAGCCGTTCGGTCCGGGTGACGCCGCCGCCGCGATGCGGGTCCCCGACCTTGCGGCTCTCACCTCCGCCCTCGATGGCCCTGCTCCTGCGTCCGACCTCGTGGTCTGGCCGTGCCCGCGGACCTCCGACGCCGACACCGTGGGAGAGACCCGGCGTGTGGTGCACCAGACCTTGGCGTTCCTTCAGGAGTTCCTGTCCGAGGACCGGTCGGCCGATCAGCAGCTAGTGATCGTCACGCGCGGAGCGGTGGCCACCGGGCCGGACGACGTGATCCACGATCTCGCTCAGGTCGCGGCCCGCGGCCTGGTCCGCAGCACCCAGGCAGAGCACCCAGGCCGCATCGTCCTCATCGACATCGACGATGACCGCGCCTCGTTCGCCTCGCTGCGCCTGGCGCTCCGCACGGACGAGCCGGAGCTGGCGATCCGCAAGGGACAGGTCTCGGCCCCGCGCCTCGTCCAAGTCCGCTCCGACGAGGGCGGGCAGGTCCGCGGGCTCGATCCGGAGGGCACCGTCCTGGTCACCGGGGGGACCGGCACACTGGGCGCCACCGTCGCCCGGCACCTGGCCGAGGTACACGGCGTGCGTCGCCTTCTGCTCGCCAGCCGTTCCGGCCCCGACGCTCCGGAGGCCGGCGCGCTGGAGGCCGAGCTCGCCGCACTGGGCGTATCGGTCACCATCGCCGCCTGCGACGCATCAGACCGTGACGCGCTCGCCGCGCTGTTCGACGGGATCCCGGCCGAGCATCCCCTCACGGCCGTCGTCCACGCGGCAGGGACGATCGACGATGCCACCGTCACCGCCCTCGACCCCGCTCAGGTCGATCGTGTGCTCACTCCCAAGGTCGACGCGGCGTGGCATCTGCACGAGCTCACCAAGGACAAGGACCTCGGTGCGTTCGTCCTGTTCTCCTCGTTGGCCGGGACTCTCGGCTCTCCCGGGCAGGGGAACTATGCGGCGGCCAACGCCTTCTTGGACGGGCTCGCACGCCATCGCCGCGTCCTGGGCCTGCCCGCGGTCAGTCTCGCCTGGGGACTCTGGAGTCGGGCGAGCGGCATGACCGCTCACCTGACCGGGACAGACCACCACCTCATGGCCCGGTCCGGTCTGGCCCCGCTCACCGACGACCAGGCTCTCGGTCTCTTCGACAGCGCCCTCGCTCTGGCCGAGGCCGAACCCGTGCTGGTCCCCGCCAACATCAACATCAGGAAACTCCAGAGGCAACGCGCCGCCGCACGTCCCGCAGCGCATGAACCTGGCTCGCCCGTCCTCGACCAGGAGGGCCTCCACGAGCTGGTGCGGGCCACCACCGCAGCGGTCTTGGGTCATGAGCGTCCCGAACACGTCGAGACCGCGCACGCCTTCAAGGATCTCGGGATCGACTCGCTGACCGCCATACAGATCCGCAACCGGCTCGCCGAGGCGACCGGCCTGCGACTGCCCGCCACGCTGGTGTTCGATCATCCGACACCCGAAGCCCTGGCTCTCCACCTCCACCAGCGGCTGCACGGGGAGCGCGGGACCAGCGCCGCGCCCGCCACCTCCGCCGCACCCGATGAGCCGATAGCCATCGTCAGCATGGGGTGCCGGTTCCCGGGCGAGGTCTCCTCACCCGAAGACCTTTGGACGCTGGTGAAGCAGGGCCGGGACGCCATCACCCCGTTCCCCGACAATCGCGGCTGGGATCTAGATGCCCTCTTCGATCCCGACCCCGATGCCTCAGGGAAGTCGTATGCGCGCGAGGGCGGGTTCCTCCACGACGCCGACCAGTTCGACGCCGCGTTCTTCGGCATCTCGCCCCGCGAAGCCACCGCCATGGACCCCCAGCAACGGCTCCTCCTCGAAGTCGCCTGGGAGACCATCGAACGCGCCGGCATCGACCCCACCAGCCTCCAAGCGAGCCGGACCGGAGTCTTCGCAGGCGCCATGTATCACGACTACGGCGCTCGTCTTCTCCAACCGCCCGAAGGTTACGAAGGACATATCGGCAATGGGAGTGCGGCCAGTGTGATCTCCGGTCGCGTCTCCTACTCGCTGGGGCTTCAGGGCCCGGCGGTGACGGTCGACACCGCGTGTTCGTCGTCGCTGGTCGCCCTGCATCTGGCCGCACAGGCATTGCGCGGCGGCGAATGCGACCTCGCACTCGCCGGCGGCGTCACGGTCATGTCGACACCAGGACTGTTCATCGAGTTCAGCCGCCAACGAGGCCTCGCCCTCGACGGCCGCTGCAAACCCTTCTCCGCCACAGCCGACGGCACCGTCGGCGCCGAAGGCGCCGGCCTCGTCCTGCTGGAACGGCTCTCCGACGCGCAACGCAACGGCCGCCACATCCTGGCCATAATCCGCGGATCGGCGATCAACCAGGACGGCGCCTCCAACGGCCTCACCGCACCCAACGGCCCCTCCCAGGAACGCGTCATCCGCCAAGCGCTCACCAAAGCACACCTCACCCCCGACCAGATCGACGCCGTCGAAGCACACGGCACCGGCACCGCCCTAGGCGACCCCATCGAGGCCAACGCCCTCCTCGCCACCTACGGTCATGACCGCGACCAGCCGCTCTATCTCGGCTCGATCAAATCGAATATCGGCCATACCCAAGCCGCCGCCGGCGTCGCAGGCGTCATAAAGATGGTCCAGGCGATCAATCACGGATACCTACCTCAATCCCTTCATGCAGAGGAAGGAAATCCGGAGGTCGACTGGAGCACGGGCACACTTTCATTGCTCACCGATGCGCGGCCGTGGCCCGAGCTCGATCGTCCTCGGCGAGCCGCCGTTTCCTCCTTCGGGATCAGCGGCACCAACGCCCACCTCATCCTCGAACAACCACCCGCAGCAGAACTCATCGAAGTATCCATCACCGAAACCGAACCACCACAACTCGACTGGCGCCTGTCAGCCAAAACCCCCGAAGCACTCCGCACCCAAGCACACCAACTCCTCGACCACCTCGACCGGCACCCCGAACTCACGGCCCTGGCCATCGCCCACCAACTGCAACACCGCACCAGCATCTTCCACCACCGCGCCGCCATCACCGGAACAACCATCGAGCACCTGCGCGCCGGACTGGAAGGTGTGGCGTCCGGGCAGCCCGCACCCGGACTCACCGTCACACCACCCGACCTGGACCCCAACGGGAAACTCGCATTCCTCTACACCGGCCAAGGCTCCCAATGGCCACAAATGAGCCACCACCTCTACAACACCAACCCCCACTTCGCCCACCACCTCGACCACACCATCACCCACCTCGACCCCCACCTCCCCCAACCACTCCACACCATCCTCTTCGCACCACCCCACACACCCCAAGCCCAACTCCTCAACACCACCCTCTACACACAACCCGCCATCTTCGCCATCCAAACCGCCCTCCACCACACCCTCACCCACCACAACATCACCCCCCACTACCTCGCCGGACACTCCATCGGAGAAATCACCGCCGCCCACCTCGCCGGCGTCCTGGACCTCACCGACACCGCCACCCTCATCACCACCCGCGCCCACCTCACCAACACCCACCCCACCACCGGCCCCCACAGCGGCACCATGTACGCCACCAACACAAACCACCACCACCTCACCCACCTCCTCAAAACCCACCTGAACATCGACCCCAACAACCACCCCACCATCAACATCGCCGCCATCAACTCACCCACCAACACCACCATCTCCGGCGACCACCACACCCTCCACCACATCACCCAACTCCTCCACCAACACGGCCACAAAACCACCCGACTCAACGTCTCCCACCCCTTCCACTCCCCCCTCCTCAAACCCCTCCTCCCCCAACTCCACCACACCACCCAACAACTCACCTACCACCCACCCCACACCCCCATCATCTCCACCCGAACCGGCCAACAAGCCACCACCCAACAACTCACCAACCCCACCTACTGGACCAACCACCTCACCCACACCACCCACTGGCAACAAACCATCGAACACCTCCAAAACCACCACACCACCACCTACCTCGAAATCGGACCACACCCCACCCTCACCCCACCCACCCACCAAACCCTCACCCAACCCAACACCCACACCATCACCACCCTCCACAAACACCACAACAACACCCACAACCTCCACCACACCCTCAACCAACTCCACACCCACCACCACACCACCCACCCACCCCACACCAACCCACCCACCACCAAAACACCCCCCACCAAAACACCCACACACAACACACCCACACCACCCCTCCCCACCTACCCCTTCCAACACCACACCCACTGGCTCCACACAAACAACCACAATAAAGACGCTGAAAGCCTCGGACTCAACACAACGGGCCATCCGATCCTGGCGGCGGCCACCGAGATATCGAATTCCGGCGCGGTCCTTTTCACCGGCAAGATCTCGCTCAGCTCACAGCCTTGGTTCAACGACCACGCGATCGTCGATTCGGTACTGGTCCCCGGCAGCGGGCTTGTCGAAATGGCGTTGCACGCAGGCGCTCACACCGGCGCTCCGCACATCGAAGAGCTGACGCTGGAAAGCCCGTTGGTCATCCCTGACGAAGGCTCCCTGCATCTCCAGATCACGGTCGAGCCCGCGGATGACGACGGGCGGCGGACCATCGCCGTCCACACCAGGCCCGTCGACGGCGAAGACGGCACCGCGTGGGTGCGGCACGCGGTCGGTGCCCTGTCCGGCTCTCCGGCCCCGGCTCCCCCGCCGTCGCCGCCGTCCGAATGGCCACCGGCGGCCGCCGCGCCGATCGATCTCACCGGTGCGTACGACGACCTGGCCGAACGCGGCTACCACTTCGGCCCGGCGTTCCGCGGCCTCACCCGCGCCTGGCGACACGGCGACGACCTCTACGCCGAGATCACCCTCCCCGACGGCACCGACACCACCGGATACGGCCTCCACCCCGCACTCCTCGACGCCGCACTCCACCCCCTCGGACTCGCCCAGGCCGCCGCCGACCCCATCAAGCTCCCCTTCAGCTGGCAGAACGTCACCCTCCACACCACCGGCGCCACCACCCTCCGCGCACACCTCCACCCCACCGCCGACGACCAGGTCCACATCACCGCCACCGATGCCGAAGGCAGGCCTGTTCTCTTCGTCGGCGCGCTCAACGTGCGTCCGATCGCGCCGGAACGGCTCCGCTCGGCGGGGGGCGCTCGCCGCGAGACCATGTTCGAGCTGACCTGGCAGGTACTTGCGGATCCTGACCCGGAAGGCCCGTGGCCGTCCTATGCGTTCGTCGGCGGCCACGGTGACGGCGCGGCGCGGGGGCTCGCGGAAGCTGCGGCGCAGGTGCACCCGGATCTGGCCTCGCTCGGCAAGGCCGTCGACGCCGAGGAGCCGCTGCCGGAACTGACGCTGCTGTGGTGCCCGCGGTCCTCGGCCGGCGGCGTTCCGGCGGCCGTGCACGGCGTCGCCAAGGAGACACTCGGTGCGCTGCGCACGTGGCTCGGCGGCGACCGCCACGCCGGGCGCCGTCTCGTCCTCCTGACGATGGGCGCGGTCGCCACGGGCCTCGACGAAGGCGTCGACGATCTGGCCCAGGCGACGGTCTGGGGGCTGGCCCGCACAGCGCAGATCGAGCATCCCGGACGCGTGACGATCATCGACGTCGACCGCGCCCCCGCATCGATCGGCGCCATGGGCGCCGCGCTGGCGAGCGCGGAACCGCAGGTCGCCGTCCGGCGCGGGCGTCTACTCGTCCCCAGGATCGGCACGACCGAACCCGGCACGGGTCTCGACCTGCCCGCCGGGCCGGTTCCCTGGCGGCTGGAGAACCGCACGCCGGGCACGCTCGACGATCTCGTGGCGGCTTCCTGGCCGGACGCGGAGGCTCCGCTGGCGCCCGGGCAGATCCGCGTCGCGATCCGCGCGGCGGGCCTCAACTTCAGGGACGCGCTCACCGGCCTTGGCATGGTGAACGACCGCACGGGCGTGGGCGGCGAAGCCGCCGGTGTCGTCATGGAGGCCGCGCCCGATGTGAGGGACCTGGCGCCCGGAGACCGCGTGATGGGCCTGTTCCAGGACGGCGTCGGCCCGCTGGCGGTCACCGACCGCCGGCTCGTCACCCGCGTCCCCGCGGGATGGTCGTTCGCCCAGGCGGCCGCGGTGCCCGTGGTGTTCCTGACCGCCTACCAGGGGCTCAAGGAGCTGGCAGAGCTGCGACAGGGCGAAACGCTGCTCGTCCATGCCGCGACGGGCGGGGTCGGCTCGGCGGCACTCCAGCTCGCCCGGCTCTGGGGTGTGGACGTGCTCGCCACCGCCTCCCCCGAGAAGTGGCACGCGCTGGCGGAGCAGGGGATCGACGAAGCGCGCTGCGCGTCCTCCCGCACGCTCGGCTTCGAGGCGCGGTTCCGCGGCCTGGTCGGCGAACGCGGTGTGGACGTCGTCCTCAACTCCCTCGCCAACGAGTTCACTGACGCCTCCCTCCGGCTGCTCGGTCCCGGGGGCCGGTTCATCGAGATGGGCAAGACCGATGTCCGGGACCCCGCGCGGGTCGAGGACGAGCATCCGGGCGTCGCGTACCACGTGTTCGACCTGCACGAGACGCCTCCCCGGCGCATCAGCGAGATGCTCGCCGCGCTGGCCCCGCTGTTCGAGGACGGCTCGCTCGTCCCGCCACCGATCGAGGCCTGGGACATCCGGCACGCGGGCCGAGCGCTCCGCCACCTCGGTCAGGCCCGGCACATCGGCAAGGTGGTCCTGACCGTCCCGGCCCCGCTGGATCCCAACGGCACCGTTCTGATCACCGGCGGCACCGGGAGCCTCGGCTCGACCGTCGCCCGCCATCTGGCCGAACACCACGGCGCGCGGCATCTCCTGCTCGCCGGCCGCTCCGGCCCGGAGGCGGAAGGAGTCCCCGGGCTCCTCGGCGAGCTCGCCGACCGGGGCGCCGACGCGACCGTCGCCGCCTGCGACACCGCCGACCCGGCCGCGCTCGCCGATCTGATCGCCTCCATCCCGGCGGAGCGTCCGCTCACCGCCGTCGTCCACGCGGCGGGCGTCATCGACGACACCGTCCTCACCGACCTCACCGGCGACCGGCTCGACACCGTGCTCGGTCCGAAGGCCGACGCGGCCTGGCACCTGCACGAGCTCACCAAGGACCTGGACATCAGCGCGTTCGTCCTGTTCTCCTCGATCGCCGGAACCCTGGGCTCCCCGGGGCAGGGCAACTACGCCGCCGCGAACGCCGTCCTGGACGGCCTCGCCCACAGCCGGCGCACCCGGGGGCTGCCCGCCGTCAGCCTCGCCTGGGGACTCTGGCAGCAGTCCGGGGGAATGACGTCCCATCTCACGGAGACCGACCACGCGCGGCTCGCCCGCAACGGGCTGAGCCCGCTTCCCACGGACCAGGCCCTCCGGCTCTTCGACGCCGCGCTCGACCACCCCGGCCCCACGCTCGTTCCCGCCGCCATCAGCGTCCGGGCGCTCGGGGTTGCGGCCGCGAACGGCACGATCCCCCCGCTGCTCCAGGGGCTGGTGCGGGGCGGCCGGAAGCAGTCGGCCGCCGCCGCGTATCAGCCGCCCCCCGACCTGCGAATGCGCCTGGCGTCCCTTGCGCCGGACGAGCAGGACGAACTCCTCCTGGAGACCGTGCGCGGCCAGGTCGCCGCGGTCCTCGGACACCACGCGACGGACATCGGCCGCGGGAGCACGTTCAAGGAGCTCGGGCTGGACTCGCTGACCGCGGTCGAGCTGCGCAACCGGCTGGGCACCGCGACCGGCACGCGCCTGCCGGCGACGCTCGTCTTCGACCATCCGACGCCGGACGAACTCGCCGGGTATCTGCGTTCGCGACTCGTCCCCGAACCGCCGCCTCCCGGCGCGGCGCTGCTCGCCGAACTCGACCGGTTGGAGGCGGGTCTCGCCGGCGGGCTCGACATCGGCGGGCTCCCCGGCGACCTCCGCGCCCGCCTCGACGGCCTGCTGCGGCGGCTGTCCGGGCAGGAGCCGCCGGGCCCCGGCATGACCCGCACCATCCTGGCCACGAGCCGGCCCGAGGACCTCTTCGCGCTCATCGATCGCGGCATGAACGACAACGACCACGGCGACAAGGCCGAGGGGAGCAAGTGATGGCCAACGAGGAAAAGCTCTTCGAGTACCTCAAGCGGGTCACGGCCGACCTTCAGGAGACCCGCGAACGGCTCCACGAGGTGGAGGAGCGCGCCCGCGAGCCGATCGCGATCGTGGCGATGGGATGCCGCTACCCCGGCGGAGTCTCGTCCCCGGAGGACCTGTGGGAACTGGTCGAGCAGGGCCGGGACGCCATCACCCCGTTCCCTGAGAACCGCGGCTGGGATCTGGACGCCCTCTTCGATCCCGACCCGGACGCGCCCGGCAAGTCGTATGCGCGAGAGGGCGGGTTCCTGCACGACGCCGACCAGTTCGACGCCGCCTTCTTCGGGATCTCGCCCCGCGAAGCCACCGCCATGGACCCCCAGCAACGGCTCCTCCTCGAAGTCGCCTGGGAAACCATCGAACGCGCCGGCATCGCACCCCCTTCTCTCAAGCGAAGCCGGACGGGAGTCTTCACCGGCGTCGTCTTCCAGCCCTACGGCCCCCACCTGCACCAAGCGCCGGAGAACTACGGCGGCTACCTCATGACCGGCAAGGCCACGAGCGTGGCGTCCGGCCGGGTCTCCTTCACCCTGGGCCTGCAGGGGCCCGCGGTCACGGTGGACACCGCCTGCTCCTCCTCTCTGGTGGCGATGCACCTGGCCGCCCACTCCCTGCGCACCGGTGAATGCGACCTCGCTCTCGCCGGCGGTGCCGCCGTCATGTCCACGCCGGGCCTGTTCGTCGAGTTCAGCCGCCAGCGGGGGCTGGCGGCCGATGGCCGCTGCAAGTCCTTCGCCGCCTCGGCCGACGGCACGGGATGGTCGGAGGGCGTCGGCCTGCTTCTGCTGGAACGGCTGTCGGACGCCCGCAAGCACGGTCACCCGATCCTGGCCGTGATCAGGAGTTCGGCGGTCAACCAGGACGGCGCCAGCAACGGCCTCACCGCACCCCATGGTCCGTCGCAGGAACGCGTCATCAACGATGCCCTGGCCCATGCCCGGCTCTCACCCGACCAGATCGACGCGGTCGAAGCCCACGGGACGGGCACCGCGCTGGGCGACCCGATCGAGGCCAACGCGCTGTTCGCGACCTACGGGACCCGACACACACAGGACCAGCCGCTCTACCTGGGCTCGATCAAGTCCAACATCGGGCACACGCAGGCCGCGTCCGGGGTCGCCGGGGTCATCAAGATGGTCCAGGCCATCAACCACGGTCTCCTTCCCCAGACCCTGCACGTCCGCGAGGGCAATCCAGAAGTGGACTGGGAAGCCGGTACCGTCTCCCTGCTCACCGAGGCTCAGCCATGGCCGGAGGTCGACCGGCCGCGCCGTGCCGCCGTCTCGTCCTTCGGGGTCAGCGGTACCAACGCCCATCTCATCCTCGAACAAGCTCCGGCACCGGCAGCCGAACCCGCCCAGGCCAGGTCAGGAGTGCCGGCGCCCGCGCTTGCCTGGCCGCTGTCAGCCAAGACCCCAGACGCCCTACGCGCGCAGGCTCAACGGCTTTTGCAGCATTTGGACCGTCACCCCGACCTCGACCCGGTCGATGTCGGATACACCCTGGCCACCGCCCGCGCCGCCCTCCCCCACCGCGCCGTCATCACCGGAACACGACTGGACGACCTCCGTAACGGCCTGCACGCACTCGCCACCGGCCAGACCGCACCAGGACTAACGCTCACACCCCCTGCCGCCACTGACGGGGACAACAAGATCGTTTTTGTGTTCCCCGGTCAGGGATCGCAGTGGCCCGGCATGGCCACCGAACTCCTCCAGACCTCACCGGTGTTCGCCGACCACATCCAGGCCTGCCACGACGCACTGGCCCCCTTCACCGACTGGTCCCTGCTCGACCTGCTCCACCAACGAGACGGCGCGCCAGATCTCGACCGGGTCGACGTCGTGCAACCGGCGCTGTTCGCCGTGATGACCGCACTCGCCCGCCTCTGGCAATCCCACGGCATCCACCCCGACGCCGTCATCGGCCACTCCCAAGGCGAAATCGCAGCCGCCCACATCGCCGGAGCGCTCACACTCGACGACGCCGCCAAAACCGTCGCGCTGCGCGCCAAAGCCCTCACCACACTCGCCGGCACCGGCGCCATGGCCCACATCCCCCAACCCGCCCACGAGGTCGAAAAAAACCTCCCCGACCACGCCTACATCGCCTCCATCAACAGCCCGCACAGCACCACCGTCAGCGGCACACCAGACGCCATCCACCAACTGATCGACCACTACAAGAACCACGACATCGACGCGCGGCCCATCCCCGTCGACTACGCCTCACACTCACCCCACGTCGACACCCTCAAAACCCAAATCCTCCACAACCTCACCGACATCACCCCCACCACCGCCACCACCCCCTTCCACTCAACCGTCACCGGCCAACAACACGACACAACAGCCCTGACCGCCGAGTACTGGCACACCAACCTCCGCAACACCGTCCAATTCGAAACCACCCTCAAAAACCTCAGCGACAACGCCCCCGCCACCTACATCGAAATCAGCCCGCATCCCATCCTCGTCCCCGCCATCCAACACACCCACCCCGACGCCCACGCCATCGCGACCCTCCACCGCGACCACCCACCCCACACCCACTTCCTCAACAACACCGCACAACTCCACACCACCAACTACGCGCCCCTCTACACGCCACACAACCCCGAGACCGCGCCGCTCCCCACCTACCCCTTCCAACACCACACCCACTGGCTCGACATGTCACCCGCCGGCGGCGACACGCGAGCCTTGGGACTGGAGTCCGCAGAGCACGCCCTTCTCGGCGCGGTCACGGAGATCTCCGCAACGGGCGCCTGCCTGTTCACGGGCGGCCTCTCCTTGCGCACGCACCCTTGGCTGGCCGAGCACGCCGTCCACGACATCGTTCTGGTCCCCGGCGCGGCGTTCGTTGAGCTCGCACTGCATGCCGGAAACCGCACCGGCGTTCCGCACGTCGAGGAACTCGTCCTCGAAAGCCCGCTGTGCCTGCCCGAGAACGGCGGCGTCGATCTTCAGGTCACCGTCGGACCGCCGAACAACGACGACCGGCGCACCATCAGCGTCCACTCGCGGCCGACCAGGCACGGCGATACCACCGACTGGACGCGCCATGCCAGCGGGACGCTCTCAGCGTCGGCCGATGCCGTGGCCCCCCACGGTGAGAACTGGCCACCGCAAAATGCGGTGCCCATCGATCTGACCGGCTTCTATGGCGGCCTCGCCGAGCGCGGCTACGACTACGGTCCCACCTTCCAGGGCCTCACCCGAGCCTGGCGGAACGGCGACGACCTCTACGCCGAGGCCGTCCTCCCCGACGACACCGCCACCACCGGATACGGCATCCACCCCGCACTTCTCGACGCCGCACTCCACCCCCTCGCTCTCACCGGCTCCACGGACGAGCAGCTCAGGCTCCCCTTCACCTGGCAGAACGTCACCCTCCACACCGCCGGAACCACCACCCTCCGCGCGCACCTCCAACCCACCGAAGACGGCCGGTACCGCATCACCGCCTCCGACATCCGGGGGCGGGTCATCGCGGCGATCGGAGACCTCGCTCTGCTTCCGGTGACCGAGGCGCAGCTCTCCGCGAACGCGGACCAGCGCGGCTCGCTGTTCCGGGTGGAGTGGCAGGAGCTGAAGGCCGACAGCCCGGCCGGGCCTTCGCCGGACGAGGCCCACCACACGGATCTCGACGCGTTGAAAGCCGCCGCCGATGGCGGGTCATCACTACCCGAAGTGGTGGTCTGGACGCCGTCCACCGGTAGGTCCGAGAGCGTTCCCGCCGCCGGACACTACGCCGCGCATGAGGTGCTGAGCGCGCTGCGAGCCTGGCTGTCCCTGGACCAGGCAGACGCCTCGCGGCTGGTCATCCTCACCCACCGGTCGGTCGCGGTTCGAGCGGAGGACGCAGTCGACGATCCGGCCGATGCCGTGATCTGGGGTCTGGTCCGCACCGCCCAACTCGAACATCCGGACCGCTTCACGCTGATCGATCTCGACGGGCACCCGAAATCCTCCACCGCGATCTCGACCGCAGTGGCCACCGGAGAACCGCAGCTGGCCCTTCGCGACGGCCGCCTGTTCGTGCCGCGCCTCACCAGAACTTCCACCGGCGACGAAGACGGCCGTCACCATCCTGGCCCCTTCTGCGCGGACGGCACTGTCCTGATCACCGGCGGCACCGGAACGCTCGGCGCCGCCATCGCCCGGCACCTCACCGGACATCACGGCACGCGGCGGCTCCTGCTCACCAGCCGGTCCGGGCCCGACGCCCCCGAAGCCGCCGAGTTGCGGGCGGAACTCGCCGGCCTGGGGGCGGACGTCACCATCGCCGCCTGCGACATCGCCGACGCCGAAGCGCTCACCGCCCTGATCGACGCCGTCCCCGCCGAACACCCGCTCACCGCGGTCGTCCACGCCGCAGGCGTCCTCGACGACAGCACGGTCTCCGAGCTGACCCCCAGGGCGCTGGAGGCGGTGCTGCGTCCCAAGCTCGATGGTGCCTGGCACCTGCACGAACTCACCAAGGACAAGAATCTCGGTGCGTTCGTCCTGTTCTCCTCACTCGCCGGAACCATCGGCTCTCCCGGGCAGGGGAACTACGCGGCGGCCAACGCCTTCCTGGACGCGCTCGCCCACCACCGCCATTCGCAGGGTCTTCCGGCCATCAGTCTCGCGTGGGGACTCTGGGACCAGCCCAGCGGCATGACCGGCCACCTCACCGAGGACGACCGTGCACGGATCGCCCGCACCGGCCTCATCCCCCTGACGCCCGACCGGGCGCTCAAGCTGTTCGACAGGGCACTCGCCCATCGCGGTCCGGCTCTCGTCCCCGCCGAGATCAACACCCGGACCATCCGCAGGCACGGGGAACGGCACCCTCTGCTTCGGGCCCTCGCCCCGGGCCATGTCACCGGCCGCGCCGACGGCCCGGGCTCCCAAGCCTCCCGGCGGCTCACCGGTCTCGCCGGTCTCGCCGGTCCGGAACTGGAGCAGTCGCTCCTGGACCTGGTGCGCGCGAACATCGCGGATGTTCTGGGCCACACCGATCCGAACGCCGTCGCGCTCACCGAGAACTTCAAGGATCTGGGGTTCGACTCGCTGACCTCGCTCCAACTTCGCAACCGGCTCGCCGCAGCGACCGACGTGCGGCTGCCCACCACCCTCGTCTTCGACCACCCCACACCGCAGGCGCTGGTCTCCTACCTCTGTCAGCGGCTCCAAGGCGAAAAGGCCGCGCACACAGCAGGCCTCGTCCGCGGTCCGGTCGATGAGCCGATCGCGATCGTGGCGATGGGGTGCCGCTACCCCGGCGGGGTGTCGTCCCCCGAGCAACTCTGGGACTTGGTGGCCGACGGCGCGGACGCCATCACTCCGTTCCCTGAGAACCGTGGGTGGGATCTGGACGCCCTCTTCGACCCCGACCCGGACGCGCCCGGCAAGTCGTATGCGCGCGAGGGCGGATTCCTCCACGACGCCGACCAGTTCGACGCCGCGTTCTTCGGGATCTCACCCCGCGAAGCCACCGCCATGGACCCGCAACAGCGACTCCTCCTCGAAGTCGCCTGGGAGACCATCGAACGCGCCGGCATCGACCCCACCACCCTCAAGGACACCGCCACCGGCGTCTACACCGGCGTCATGTACAACGACTACGCCACCCGCCTCAACGATCTGCCCGCAGAGTACGAGGGGTACATCGGCAATGGGAGTGCGGCCAGTGTGATCTCCGGTCGCGTCTCCTACTCGCTGGGGCTTCAGGGTCCGGCGGTGACAGTCGACACCGCGTGTTCCTCGTCGCTGGTCGCCCTGCATCTGGCCGCACAGGCATTGCGCGGCGGCGAATGCGACCTCGCACTCGCCGGCGGCGTCACCGTCATGTCGACACCAGGACTGTTCATCGAGTTCAGCCGCCAACGCGGCCTCGCCCCCGACGGCCGCTGCAAACCCTTCGCCGCCACAGCCGACGGCACCGTCGGCGCCGAAGGCGCCGGCCTCGTCCTGCTGGAACGGCTCTCCGACGCGCAACGCAACGGCCGCCACATCCTGGCCGTGATCCGCGGATCGGCGATCAACCAGGACGGCGCCTCCAACGGCCTCACCGCACCCAACGGCCCCTCGCAAGAGCGCGTCATCCGCCAAGCGCTCACCAAAGCACACCTCACCCCCGACCAGATCGACGCCGTCGAAGCACACGGCACGGGAACAGCACTCGGCGACCCCATAGAGGCCAACGCCCTCCTCGCCACCTACGGCGAAAACCGCTCTGATAATCAACCCCTCTATCTGGGGTCTCTCAAATCGAATATCGGCCATACCCAAGCCGCCGCCGGCGTCGCAGGCGTCATAAAGATGGTCCAGGCGATCAATCACGGATACCTGCCGCAAACCCTTCACGTCGACAAGCCCTCTCCCCACATCACCTGGGATTCGGGAACCGTCGAACTTCTTACTGAGGCGCGGCCGTGGCCGGAACTCGACCGTCCCCGACGAGCCGCCGTCTCCTCCTTCGGGATCAGCGGCACCAACGCCCACCTCATCCTCGAACAACCACCCGCAGCCGAACTCATCGAAGTATCCATCACCGAAACCGAACCACCACAACTCGACTGGCGCCTGTCAGCCAAAACCCCCGAAGCACTCCGCACCCAAGCACACCAACTCCTCGACCACCTCGACCGGCACCCCGAACTCACGGCCCTGGCCATCGCCCACCAACTGCAACACCGCACCAGCATCTTCCACCACCGCGCCGCCATCACCGGAACAACCATCGAGCACCTGCGCGCCGGACTGGAAGGTGTGGCGTCCGGGCAGCCCGCACCCGGACTCACCGTCACACCACCCGACCTGGACCCCAACGGGAAACTCGCATTCCTCTACACCGGCCAAGGCTCCCAATGGCCACAAATGAGCCACCACCTCTACAACACCAACCCCCACTTCGCCCACCACCTCGACCACACCATCACCCACCTCGACCCCCACCTCCCCCAACCACTCCACACCATCCTCTTCGCACCACCCCACACACCCCAAGCCCAACTCCTCAACACCACCCTCTACACACAACCCGCCATCTTCGCCATCCAAACCGCCCTCCACCACACCCTCACCCACCACAACATCACCCCCCACTACCTCGCCGGACACTCCATCGGAGAAATCACCGCCGCCCACCTCGCCGGCGTCCTGGACCTCACCGACACCGCCACCCTCATCACCACCCGCGCCCACCTCACCAACACCCACCCCACCACCGGCCCCCACAGCGGCACCATGTACGCCACCAACACAAACCACCACCACCTCACCCACCTCCTCAAAACCCACCTGAACATCGACCCCCACAACCACCCCACCATCAACATCGCCGCCATCAACTCACCCACCAACACCACCATCTCCGGCGACCACCACACCCTCCAACACATCACCCAACTCCTCCACCAACACGGCCACAAAACCACCCGACTCAACGTCTCCCACCCCTTCCACTCCCCCCTCCTCAAACCCCTCCTCCCCCAACTCCACCAC
Source organism: Actinomadura sp. NAK00032 (assembly GCF_013364275.1). Lineage (NCBI taxonomy): Bacteria > Bacillati > Actinomycetota > Actinomycetes > Streptosporangiales > Thermomonosporaceae > Actinomadura > Actinomadura sp. NAK00032. The sequence continues at coordinate 6,372,280 of NZ_CP054932.1, forward strand.
ACCACCCAACAACTCACCTACCACCCACCCCACACCCCCATCATCTCCACCCGAACCGGCCAACAAGCCACCACCCAACAACTCACCAACCCCACCTACTGGACCAACCACCTCACCCACACCACCCACTGGCAACAAACCATCGAACACCTCCAAAACCACCACACCACCACCTACCTCGAAATCGGACCACACCCCACCCTCACCCCACCCACCCACCAAACCCTCACCCAACCCAACACCCACACCATCACCACCCTCCACAAACACCACAACAACACCCACAACCTCCACCACACCCTCAACCAACTCCACACCCACCACCACACCACCCACCCACCCCACACCAACCCACCCACCACCAAAACACCCCCCACCAAAACACCCACACACAACACACCCACACACAACACACCCACACCACCCCTCCCCACCTACCCCTTCCAACACCACACCCACTGGCTCCACACACCAAAGAGCAATGGCGCGCCGACGCAAACTCCGAACAATTCGGCTTCGCATCCCCTGCTCGGCACAGAAGTAGATCTCGCGGATGCACAAAGGCAGTGGTTCACGGGCGCGGTCGAATCCGGCGATTCCCTGTTCTTGAGCGATCACCGGCTGATGGGGACTCCGGTCGTCCCCGCTGCGGCGATGATCGACTGGGCCTTGTCCGGGCTGCGTGAAGCAGCCGGGTCCGATGCGCGGGCATGGGCGCTCGACGGCGTCGAGTTCCACACTTTCCTGCACTTCGCCGAGGAGCTGCCGCTCGCGACGCAGACGGTCGTCGACTCCTCCGGCGAGTCCCGCGCGCTGCGGTGCTTCAGCCGCACCGAAGGAGCACCGCGGACGGCGTGGACCGAGCACGTGACGGTGGATGCCGCCGGCGCCGCCGAGGACTTCGGCACCGACATCGACTTCGACATCGCCGACGTCCGGCCCCGCATGAGCGCCGAGGCCGCGGACGCCGTGTACGAGCGCTTCCGCGCCGCCGGTGTGGAGCACGGTCCCGCGTACCGCGGGCTCCGGGAGCTGTCGCGCGACGGTGACACCGCGTTCGGCCTGGTCGAGTGCGAGAGCGCGGCGGACGGCGACGGGGCCTGGATCCTGGACCCGCGTGTCCTGGACTCCTGCCTGCACGTCGGTGCCGCGTTCGCCGCCGACGACGACGCGCTGTGGCTCCCCGCGGCCGTCGACCGCGTCCGCGCGCGAGGTGCGCTGCCCGCCCGCGTCCTGTGCCGCATGCGCCTGCGGGAGGCGCGGGACTCCGGTGACCGCGTGCTGGATCTGGAGGTGTTCTCGCAGGCCGGGGCGGTCCTGGCGGAGCTGGCGGGCCTCCGGCTCCGCCGCGTCCCGGCCGCCGCGCTCGCCGGCCTGTCCGGCACGCGGCCGCGCCCCTACACGATCGAGTGGCGGCCCTTCACCGGCCGGACGGACGCCGGCGACGCCGTCCGGGCGGCCGGTCCCTGGCTGGTCTTCGGCATCGACCGCCACCGTGCCCAGGACTGGTGCGACCAGCTCGCCGACCTCGGCGAGACCGCGATCCTCCTGCACGAGGACGGCACCGAGAACGGGAGCGAGGACGGGCTCGGGGACGCGGTCGAGCGCGCGGTCCGCGCCCTGCGCGACGAGGGAACGCCGGTCGGCGGGCTGATCATCCAGGGCGGCGCGGCCGATGGCCGTCCGCTCGACGACGACCGCCCCGATGCGGCCTACCGGCTGGCACGGCGCGGCTTCACCGTGCTGAGGCACGTCCTGCGCGGCTTCGCCGACGCCCTCCCGCCGGTCATCGTCTGCTCCGCCGGAGCGGTGGCACCCCGGGGCCAGGACGGCCCGCCGGACCCCGCCCAGGCCGTCTGGACGGCGGCGGCCAGAGCGGTCGTCGCGGAACACCCCGCGATCAAGTGCGTGCAGCTGGACCTGGACCCCGCGGAACCGGCGCCGCCGGTCGGGACCCTGCTCAGGCGCGCCGCGGCGCTCGCGGGCTCGGGCCATCTGGCCGTGCGGAACGGACGCTGGTTCGAGGCGCGCCTCGCCCGGACGCCGTCGTCGGCGGCCCGCGACCGCATGCTGGAGGTCCGCGGCGACGCGACCTACCTCATCACCGGCGGGCTGGGCGGGCTCGGGCTCGCGGTCGCCGGGCGGCTCGCCGACGCGGGGGCGTGTTCGCTGGTCCTCGCTGGCCGCACGCTCCCCGACGAGACGCCGGCACCGGTCGCGGACCTGCGCGCCAGGGGCGTCCGGGTCGAGTTGCGCAAGGCAGACCTCGCCGACGCGGACGGCGTCGCGGACCTGCTGGCGTCCGTCCGCCGGGACCTGCCGCCGCTGCGGGGCGTCGTCCACGCCGCCGGGGTGACGGACGACGGCCTGCTGACGGAACTCGACCGGAGGCGCTTCGAGGCCGTCATGGACCCGAAGGCGCGGGGAGCCTGGCACCTGCACCGCCAGACCCGCGGGGACGGTCTCGACTTCTTCGTGCTGTTCTCGTCGCTGGCCTCGCTCATCGGCTCGGCGGGGCAGGCGAACTACATCGCCGGCAACGCCTTCATGGACGCGCTCGCCGCGCTCCGGCGGCACGAGGGCCTGCCCGCCGTCAGCGTGAGCTGGGGGCCGTGGGCGGAGACGGGCATGGTGGCGCGCCGGGAACTGGGCGAGCGGCTGGAGGCGTCGGGGATCGAGCCGCTGCCGACCGAACTCGCGCTCCGCGCGCTGGCCGACCTGCCGTCCGGCGCCGCGCCGCACGTGGGCCTCGCCGCGGTCGACTGGACCCGGTACGCGGCGGCCGCACCGGCCGCGTCGCCCTACACGCTGCTCGCGGACGTCCTGCCCGCCGACCCGGGCGGGGCCGGGCCGCTGGATCAGGAGCGGCTGGAGGAGCTGATGGCGCTGTCGCTCAAGGACCCCGAGGCCGCCCGCGACGCCGTGCTCGGCGAGCTGCTGGACCGGGTGGCGATGGTCCTCGGGATGGCCGGCGCCGAACGCGAGCAGGCGGCGGCCGGGTTCGCCCGCACGCACCTCAACATGCTCGGCCTCGACTCCCTGTCGACCGTCAGGCTCCGGCAGTGGCTCCAGGCGGACTTCGCGTCCGACGTCCCGGCCGATCTGCTGCTCGGCGGCGGCACCGCGCTGGAGATCGCGGAGACCATCTGCCGCCAGCTCGCCGTGCGGAACGTCATGTCCGCCGGCGAGGACGCGGACGAGTCGGCGGACATCGAGGTCCTGACGCTGTGAACACCCCTGCTCCGCCGCCGCCCGGCCGGGCGGCGCGCCCGCGGAAGGAGAGCTGACATGGGCGACCCCCAAGCCCGCACCGTCTCGTCGCTGCTCGCGGACCTGGCCGCCGCCGACGTGCGGCTGAAGCTGGTCGGCCGGGACCGGATCGAGGTGACGGCGCCCCGCGGGCGGCTCTCCGCCGAACTGCGCGGCGCCCTGGCCCGGCACAAGACCGAGCTGCTCGAATGGCTGGCGCAGACGAGCGGCGGCGGCCCGGACACCGCGGAGCTGCCGCGGATCGTCCCGGACAGGGAGCACCTGTACGAGCCGTTCACTCCCCCCGACCTGCAGATGTCGTTCCTCATGGGCGGGCAGGAGGGCTTCGAGTACCACGTCCGCCCGCACCAGTACATGGAGTTCGACTTCGACGAGCTGGACCCGGTCCGCTACGAGGAGGCGCTGAACAGGGCGATCCAGCGGCAGCGCGACAGCATCGTGGTCGTCCGGGACGACATGAGGGTGCAGACGGTGCGCGACCCGGGGCCGGTCACCGTCACGGTGTCAGACCTGCGGGGCCTCCCCGACGCGGAGGCGCGGGCCCACCTGGACCGCGTCCGGGCGCGGCTGCAGCGCGAGGAGCCGCCGCACGACCGCTGGCCGTGGCTGCACCCGCACATCTGCCTGTACGGCGAGGGGCGCGCCCGCCTCCACTGGAACAACAACAACGTCTTCACCGACGCGCCGAGCGGCACCCGGCTGATCAATGACGCGATGCACTACTACGAGCACCCGGACCGGCCGCTGCCCGAACTCGAGCTGAGTTTCCGCGACCAGGTGCTGGCGCTCGAACGGCTGGAGGACTCGCCGCTGGGCCTGGCCTCCAAGAAGTACTGGCGCGACCGCATGGCCGGCCTGCCCGACGCGCCCGACGTCCCGCTCGTCTCCGGCACGGCGCACCGGGGCCGGTCGATGCTGTACCGGCGCGAGCTGCTGCTGGAGCCGGAGCTGTGGAGCGCGTTCAAGGGCAGGGCGGAGGCGCGCGGCCTGACGCTGACCAACGCGCTGCTCGGCGCGCACGCCGAGGTCCTCGCGTACTGGAGCGGCTCGCGGCACTTCCTGCTCAACAACATGATCACGCACCGGCTGCCGCTGCACCCGGAGAGCTGGGAGATCCTCGGCCAGTTCGCCTCGCTGTACCCGCTGGAGGTCGACTGGCGGCACGACGAGTCCTTCACCGCCAGGGCCAGGCGGTTGCAGGCGCAGGTGATGGCGGACGTGGCGCAGGCGCACTGGAGCGGGGCGAGCGTGCTCCAGGAGCTCAACCGGGTGCGCCGGACCCCCGGCCGGGCGCTCTGCCCGTTCGCGGTCGGCAGCGCCCTGTTCGTGGGGCCGACGATCCGGCCGTTCCACTCCATGCTGGAGACGCCGCAGACGCTCCTGGACACCGAGTTCTGGGAGCTGCGCGACGGCCGGCTCTGGGTGATCTGGGACGTCATCGAGGCGGCGTTCCCGGACGGCCTGATCGACGCGATGTCCGCGGGCTACCGGGCGCTGGTCACCCGTCTCGCCGAGGACGACGCGGCGTGGGAGCGGGCCGCGCCCGCGCTGCTCCCCGCGGACCAGGCGGAGCGGCGCGCGGCGCTGAACGGGTCGGCCCCGGCGGCGGCGCCCGGGCTGCTGCACGACGCCCTGCCGCGGCAGGCGGCCGAGCGGCCGGACGCGCCCGCCGTGATCGACGCGGCGGGCGAGATCACGTTCGCCGGGCTCCACGACCGGGTCCGCCGGCTGGCCGCGCGGTTGCGGGAGGCGGGCGCGCGGCCCGGCGACCTCGTGGCCGTCGCGCTGCCCAAGGGCCACGCCCAGATGGTCGCGGTGCTGGCGGCGCTGACCGCGGGCGCCGCGTACGTGCCGATCGACCCGGCCTGGCCCGAGGACCGGATCGCCTACCTGCTCACCGACACGGCCGCCGCCGCCGTCATCACCGACGCGGCCGGCCGCACCCGGCTCGCGTCCGTCGCGGACGTGCCGGTCCTCGCCGCGGACGAGCCCGGCGCGGACGGGCCCGCCCCGGACGACGCGGAGCCGGGCGCGGCGCGGAAGCCCGAGGACCTCGCCTACGTCATCTACACCTCGGGGTCCACCGGCAGGCCGAAGGGCGCGATGCTGGACCACCGGGGCCCGCTCAACACCGTGGCCGACATCAACGCCCGGTTCGGCATCGGCGCGGACGACGTGGTGTTCGGCGTCTCCTCGCTCTGCTTCGACCTCTCCGTCTACGACGTCTTCGGCTCCCTCGCGGCGGGCGCGACCCTGGTGCTGCCGCCGGAGGGCCGGCCGGACCCGGCGTCGTGGATCGAGCTGATGCGGGCGCACGGCGTCACCGTCTGGAACTCGGTGCCCGCCCTCATGCAGCTCCTGGTCGAGGAGGCCGACGCCGCGGGCGCCCGGTTCCCGGCCCTGCGGACGGTGCTGCTCAGCGGCGACTGGATCCCCGTCGACCTCCCCGACCGGATACGGCGGGTCGCGCCCGGCGCGTCGGTGATCAGCCTCGGCGGCGCGACCGAGGCGTCGATCTGGTCGATCCACCACCCCATCACCGAGGTCGATCCCGGCTGGACGAGCATCCCCTACGGCCGGCCGCTGGCCGGGCAGACCTGGCATGTGCTCGACGACCAGGGCAGGGACGCCCCGGCCTGGGTCACCGGCCACCTCCACATCGGCGGGGCCGGGGTGGCGCTGGGCTACCTCGGCGACCCGGAGCGGACGCGGGCCGCGTTCATCGCCCACCCCCGGACCGGCGAGCGGCTCTACCGCACCGGCGACCTCGGCAGGTACCTGCCGAACGGCGACATCGAGTTCCTGGGGCGCGCCGACTTCCAGGTCAAGATCCAGGGGTTCCGGGTCGAGCCGGGCGAGATCGAGCACCGCCTGCTGGACGATCCCCGGGTCCGGCAGGCGGCCGTCGTGGCGCGCTCCTCGGGGGGCGCCGGACGTCAGCTCGCCGCGTTCGTCGTCGGCGCGGACGGCGCGGATCCGCCCGAGCCGGAGGCGCTGCGGGCCGGGCTCGCCGAACGGCTGCCGGGCTACATGGTCCCGCACCGCGTCACCGTGCTCGACGCCCTCCCCCTGACCGGCAACGGCAAGCTCGACCGGCGCGCGCTGGACGGCATGGGCCGCGCGGAGGCCGGCGCCGAACGCCTCTACACGGCGCCGCGCAACCGCACCGAGGCCGTGCTGGCCGAGATCTGGGAGTCGCTGCTCGACACCGGCCGGCCGATCGGCGTCGACGACGACTTCTTCGAGCTGGGCGGGCAGTCGTTCGCGGCGCTGCGCGTGATCGCGCAGGTCGCCGAGCGCCTCGGCCGCCGGATCCCGCTGGGCACGATGCTGGAACGGGGCACGATCGCGGGCCTCGCCGCCTACCTGGAGGCGGCCGAGGCCGCATGGTCGCCGCTGGTCAGGCTGAACACGCGCGGGGACGGCACCCCGTGGAGCCTGGTGCATCCGGCGGGCGGCGGCGTGCTCTGCTACCAGCGCCTCGCCGAATCGCTCGACCGGCCGAGCGTCGGCTTCCAGGCGCCCGGCCCGGCCGACGGCCGCACGCCGCCGGAGAGCGTCGAGGAGCTGGCGGACCTCTACGTCCGCGCGCTCCTGGAGGAACGGCCGCGGGGGCCCCACCTGCTCGGCGGCTGGTCCTCGGGAGCGGTGATCGCCTTCGCGATGGCGCACCGCCTGGAGAGCCTCGGCGAGACCGTGGACCGGCTCGTCGTCATCGACGCGCCGGCCCCCCTCGCGCCGCGCGAGGTCGACGAGGACCGGCTGGCGCTGTGGTTCCTGGAGGACCTCGGCGGCGGCTTCGACCCGGCCCTCGTCCCGGCGGACGCCCCGGTGCGCGGTGCCACCGACGACGAGACCTGGGCGCGGCTCCTGGCCCTGGCGGGCGAGCAGGGCCTGGCCGCGCCCGACCTCTCCGCCGCCGACCTCCTCGCCACGCTGGCGGTGTTCCGCGGCGTCGTGCGGGCCTGCAACTCCTACCGGGCGCCCGTGATCGCGGCCGACGTCACCGTGCTGCGCGCGCAGGACGGGACCGCGAGCGAGTTCGCCGACCACCCGTGCGGCGCCTCGCCCGACTGGGGCTGGGCGCGGCTGACCCGCGGGGCCGTGGACACCGCCGCCCTGCCCGGCACCCACCACACCCTGCTCACCGATCCGCGCGCGGGATCAGCCGTCGCGGCCGAGTTCAACCGGAGATGACGCGCGGCCGGCCGGGCGCACCGGCCCCGGGCGACCCGACGAAGGAGACCTCATGGCGCAGGACCTGCTCAACGAACTGCATCGGCGCGGCATCAAGCTGCGCGTCACCGACGGGCGCCTGGACGTGCTCGCGCCCACCGGTTCCCTGACCCCGGAACTGCGGGCGAGCCTGCGGGCGAGCCGGGACGAACTGCTGGACCTGCTGCGGCGCGGCGAGTCGGAGGAGGCGCCGCCCGAGATCGCGCCGCGGCCCGAGGAGCGGTACGAGCCGTTCCCGCTCACCGACATCCAGCACGCGTACTGGGTCGGGCGCGGTTCGGCGGTCGAGCTCGGCGGCGTCTCCACGCACCTGTACTTCGAACTGGACGCCGAGGGCCTCGACGCCGCGCGGCTGAACGCGAGCCTGCGCAAGGTGATCGACCGGCACGACATGCTCCGCGCCGTCGTGCAGCCGGACGGCCGCCAGCGGGTGCTGCGCGACGTCCCCGCCTACGAGATCCGGGTCACCGACGCGGCGGACCTCTCCCCCGCCCGGCGGGACGAGGTGACCGCGGCGCTCCGCGCCGAGATGGACCACCGGGCGCCGGCCGCCGACGCCTGGCCGCTGTTCGACATCCGGGCCGTCGCGACGGGCCCGGGCAGGCTCCGGCTGTTCTTCAGCTTCGACATCATGATCCTCGACGGGCTCAGCCTCTACCTGCTGTTCCAGGACTGGCGGCGGTTCTACGAGGAGCCCGGCTGGACGCCCGAGCCGCTGGAGCTGTCCTACCGCGACTTCGTCCTCGGCGAGGAGCGGGCCCGGGAGGGCGACCGCTACAAGCGCGCCGAGGAGTACTGGCTGGACCGGCTGGAGACGCTTCCGCCCGCCCCGGCGCTCCCGCTGGCGACCCGGCCCGCGCAGCTCGCGCACACGCGGTTCACCCGCCGCGCGGCCCGCCTCCCCGAGGAGCGGTGGACGGCCGTCAAGCGGACCGCGCGGGCGCACGGCGTCACCCCGTCGGCCGTGCTGATGAGCGCGTTCGCCGAGGTGCTCCGGCAGTGGTCCGCGCAGCCCGACTTCACCCTCAACCTGACCCTGTTCAACCGGCCGCCGGCCCACCCGCAGATCGACCGTGTCATCGGCGACTTCACGACGCTGACGATGCTGGAGGTCCGCGACGACGCGGAGGCGTCGTTCGCCGGACGCGCCGGGCGGGTCCAGCGGCAGCTGATGCGCGACATGGAGCATCTCGCCTACAGCGGTGTGCGGGTCCAGCGGGAGCGGAGCCGGCGCCTCGGCAGCGGCCCCACCGCCGCCATGCCGATCGTGTTCACCAGCGCCCTGGTCTTCGGCACGCCCGACCACGACCCGTCGGAGGGCATCAGGTTCTTCGGCGAGCAGGTGCACGGCCTGACCCAGACGCCGCAGGTGTGGCTGGACCACCAGGTGTCCGAGGAGGACGGGGAGCTGGCCTACAACTGGGACACCGTCGACGGCCTCTTCCCCGCTGGCCTGCTCGACGACATGTTCGCCGTGTACAACGCGCTGCTCGACCGGCTCGCCGCGGACGAGGACGCGTGGGAGCGGCCCGGCCCGCTCGCCGCGCTGCCGGCCTGGCAGGCCGACGAGCGCCGGCGCGCCAACGCGCCCGCGCCGGCCACCGCGGGCGGCCCCGGCCACGCCGTTCCCGAGGCGGACGCCACCCTGTGCGGGCTCGTCGAGGCCCGGGCCGCCCGCACCCCCGGCGCGACGGCCGTCGTCGACTCCGCGGGCGAGCACACCTACGCGGAGATCGTCGCGAGCGGCCGCCGGCTGGCCCGGCGGCTGCGGGAGCTGGGCGCCGTCCCCAACACCCTCGTCGGCGTGGTCATGGACAAGGGCTGGGAGCAGGTCGCCGGCGTCGTCGGCGTCACCGCGTCCGGAGCCGCCTACCTGCCGATCGACCCGCAGTGGCCCGAGGCGCGGCGCGCGGACCTGCTGGAGCAGGGCGCGGTCGGGATCGTCGTCACCACGCCCCGGCTGCGGGACGCGCTCGGCTGGCCGCCCGGCGTGCGGGTGGTCACGTTCGCGGACGCCGAGGTCCGGGCGGCCGGCGCCGGCCCGCTGCCGGAGCCGCCCGCGCCCGGCGACCTGGCGTACGTGATCTTCACTTCGGGGTCCACGGGCCGCCCGAAGGGCGTCATGATCGACCACCGCGGCGCCGTCGGCACCGTCGCCGAGATCAACCGGCGGTTCCGGGTCGGCCCCGCCGACCGGGTGCTGGCCCTGTCGGCGCTGAGCTTCGACCTGTCGGTCTACGACGTGTTCGGGACGCTGGCCGCCGGCGGCGCCGTGGTGATGCCCGCCCCCGACCGGCACCACGACCCGTCCCACTGGACCGAGCTCGTGCGGCGGCACGGGGTGACGGTGTGGAACTCGGTCCCGGCGCTGATGCAGGCGTGGACGGACGCCCAGGTCCGGACGGACGGCGCCGCCGACTCCACGCTGCGGCTCGCCCTGCTCAGCGGGGACTGGATCCCGGTGTCCCTGCCGGACGCGGTCCGCGCGCTGCACCCCCGCGCCGAGGTGGTCAGCCTGGGCGGCGCCACCGAGGCGTCGATCTGGTCGGTCTGCTACCCGATCGGCGAGGTGCCCGCGGAGTGGAGCAGCATCCCGTACGGCAAGCCGCTGCGCGGCCAGACGCTCCACGTCCTCGACGGCGGGTTCCGCCCGCGGCCGGTGTGGAGCACCGGCGAGATCCTCATCGGCGGCGCCGGGGTGGCGCGCGGCTACTGGGCCGACCCCGAGCGCACGGCCGAGCGGTTCGTGACCCATCCGGAGACGGGAGAGCGCCTCTACCGGACGGGCGACCTCGGACGGTACCTGCCCGGCGGCGACATCGAGTTCCTCGGCCGGGAGGACCACCAGGTCAAGATCAACGGCTACCGGATCGAACTCGGCGAGATCAACGCCGCGCTGGAGCGGCGCCCGGACGTCGGCGAGTCGGTCGTGACCGTGCGGGCCGAGCCGCGGACCGGCCGGCGGCAGCTCGTCGCGTACGTGGTCCCCCCGGATCGCGGTGAGGGGGCGGGCACCGCGGCCGGCGGCGGCGACGCGCCCGCCCTGGACGGTGCGCCCGTCCAGGGCGGCTGGGACGCGGCCGTCGCCGCCGGGAACACCGAACTCGCCCGGGTCGCCGCCGAACTCGACGCCGACCTGTCCCGGTACCGGGAGGTCTGGCGTGCCGTGGAGCGGCTGTGCCCGCCGGTGATGGCCCGGACCCTCGCCCGCCTGGGGCTCTTCCGGAGCGCCGGGGAGGCGGCGACGAGCGCGGACATCGTCGGGCGCCACGGCATCAAGCCCGTGTACGGCGACCTCGTCGAACGGTGGATGGCGGTGCTCGCGGCCGAGGGATACCTGGCGGGCACCGGATCCGCCGGGGAGTTCCGCTGCGAGCGGCCCCTGGACGCGGAGGAACTCGACCGGACCGTCCGCGAGGGGCTGGACGCCATCGAGGCGGGGGACGGCGAGCGGGCCCTGCTCGGTTACTTCTCCGCATGCGCCGAGCGGCAAGAGGAGCTGCTTCGCGGCGAGGTCAGCCCGCTCAGCCTGCTGCTGCCCGGCGGCGACTCCGCGGTGACCGACGCGCTCTACTCCGGCAACCCGGTCTCGCGGCTGCAGAACCGGATCGCGGCCAAGGCGGCGGGCGCGTTCTGCCGGCGGGCGGCCGCGGGCGACGAGCGGACGGTGCGGATCCTCGAAGTGGGGGCGGGCACGGGCGCGACCGCCGCGGAGGTCTTCGCGGAACTGCCGGCCGAAGGCGTCCGCTACTCGTTCACCGACGTCTCCAAGTACTTCTGCCAGCGCGCCAGGGCGCGGTTCGGGGACCGGGGCTTCGTCGACTACGCGGTCTTCGACATCGACCGCCCGCCCGGCGACCAGGGCGTCGCCCCCGGCTCCGTCGACCTCGTCATCGCCGCCAACGTGATGCACGACGCCGCCGACCTGGACCAGAGCCTGCGGCACCTGCGCTCGGTGCTCGCGCCCGGCGGCCTGCTCCTGCTCATCGAGGGCACGGAGAACTCGCTCCAGCAGCTCGTGACCGTCGGTTTCCTGGAGGGCCTCGCGAAGGGCCACGGGGACGGCGAGGGGCCGCTGCTGCCGGTGCCGCGGTGGCGGGACCTCGCCGGCGCGGCCGGGTTCGCGCGCTTCGGCTCGATCCCCGACGGGCCGGCGGTCGTGGACGTCCACGTCCAGCACGTGCTGGCCGCGCTGGCGCCCGCCGGACGGCCGCGGCCGGACGCGGGCCGGCTGCGCGGCGGCCTGGCGGAGCTCCTCCCCGAGTACATGGTGCCGCGCCACTACGTGTTCGTCGACCGGCTCCCGCTCAGCGCCAACGGCAAGGTCGACCCGTCGGCGCTGCCCCTGCCGTGGGACCAGGAGTCCGCAGCGGACCTGGTCGCCCCGCGCGACGACATGGAGCGCACGCTCTTCGGGATCTGGAGCGACGCGCTCGGGCACGAGGACTTCGGCGTCGAGGACAGCTTCTTCGAGCTGGGCGCCGACTCCCTGCACGCGGTCAGCATCATCGACCGGCTCCGGGACGAGGCGGGACTCGAGGTGACCGCCGAGGAGGGCCTGGAGCTGCTGTTCGACAACCCCACGATCGGCGAGCTCGCGACCGCCGTGCGCGAGCGGATCGCGGCCCCGTGAGCGCCCCGGACTCCGCCGCCGAGGCGGGCCCGTGGGACGAGGTGGTCGTCGGCGCGGGCACGGCCGGCGCCGTGCTCGCCGCGCGGCTGTCCGAGGACCCCGGGCGGCGGGTCCTGCTCCTGGAGGCCGGAGCCGGATCCGGCGGCGCCGGATCCGGCGCGGCGGAGGACAGGTCGGGGATCCCGGTGCTGACCGGGAGGCACTGGGACTACTCGGCCCGGATCGATCCCGACGCCGCCGCCGACTGCCCCTACCCCCTCGGCCGGACCGTGGGCGGCACCGCGGCGGTGAACGGCGCCATCGCGCTGCGCGGCCTCCCCGCCGACTTCGAGCGGTGGGCCGCCGCGGGCAACCCCGCATGGTCGTGGGACCGCGTCCTGCCGCACTACATCCGGGTCGAGTCCGACGCCGACTACAAGGACGAGGTCCACGGCCTGGACGGGCCGGTGCCGATCCGGCGCACCGACCCCGCGGCGCTGAGCCCGCTCGCCGCGGCCTTCCTGCGGGCCTGCGGCGGGCTCGGCATCGCCGGGCTCGGCGACCTCAACGGCACGCGCCCGACCGGGGCCGGCCGCATCCCGCGCAACGAACTCGGCGACCGCAGGATGTCGCCGGACGTGACGCATCTGGCCGCCGCCCGGAGCCGCCCGAACCTGGCCGTGTGGGACCGGACCGAGGCGGTACGGGTGCGGCTGGCGGGCGGGCGCGTCACCGGGGTCGAGGCGGTCGCGCCCGGCGGGCCCCGGTTCGTGCCCGCCGGGCGCGTCACGCTCGCCGCCGGCGGGGTCGGCACGCCGCTGATCCTGCAGCGTTCGGGCATCGGCGACCCCCGCCGGCTGGCCGCGGCGGGGATCGAGCCGCTCGTCGACCTGCCGGGGGTGGGGCGCGGCCTCCGCGACCACCCGGCCGTGCCGATCCTGGCGACCCCGCTGCCGGGGGTCTGCCGGGCGGGGCTGCCCTGGTACGAGGTGATGGCCCGGCCGCCGGGCCCCGGCGGCGCCCCCGACCTCGGGATCTTCCTCGCCTCCAACGTCACCACCGCCGACGTGCCCCGGGTCGGCCCCATGCTGGGCGGGCGGATCGCCGCCATGGTCTCCGCCGTGCTGCTCGCCCCGGAGTCGCGCGGCCTGGTGCACGCCGCCGGCCCGGAGCCCGGCCGGCCGCCGGACCTGGTCCTCGGGCTGTGCGCCGAGCCCGGCGACACCGCGCGGCTGATGCGCGGAGTGCGGACGGCCTGGTCGCTCCTGCGCTCCGGGGAGATGAGCGGGTTCCTGGGCCGGCCGATCATCTGGACCGAGCGGATGGTCCACGACGACGCCCTGCTCGCGAGAGCGCTCAAGCGGTGGGTCACCCCGCTCTTCCACGCCTCGGGGACCGCCCGGATGGGCGGCGACGGGCTCGCGGTGGTGGACGAGCGGTGCCGGGTCCACCAGATCGAGGGGCTCGCGGTGTGCGACGCCTCGGTGATGCCCTCGCCGGTCAGCGCGCCGCCCGCGCTGACCTGCCTCATGCTCGGCGAAAGGATCGCGACATGGATGGCCTGACCACGGCGCCGGCCGGGGCCGGCCCGCCGGGGACCGGCACGGCGGCGGCCCCGTGGACGGTGCGCTGGAACCGCGTCCCCGCCCCCCGGCTCCGGCTGTTCTGCCTGCCGCACGCCGGGGGCGGCGCGTCCGTCTACCGCCCCTGGGCGCGGCACCTGCCCCCGGACGTGGAGCTGGTGGCGGTCCGGCTGCCCGGCCGGGAGGCCCGGTTCCGCGAGGCGCCGCTCACCCGGGCCGACGACATCGTCACGCGCCTCGTCGGCGAGATCGCGCCGATGCTGGACCGGCCGCACGCCTGGTTCGGCCACAGCATGGGCGCGCTCCTGGCGTTCGAGGTGTGCCGCGAACTCCGCCGCCGCGGCCTCGGCGAACCCGCCCGGCTCCTGGTCTCGGGCCGCGCGGCCCCCGACGTCCCGGCCAAGCGCTCGCCGGTCCACGACGCCCCGCTGCCCGACCTGCTGGCCCGGCTCCGCGAACTCGGCGGCACCCCGCGCGAGTTCCTGGACCCCGCCGTCATCGCGCCGCTCGCGCCCTCCATCCGGGCCGACTTCGCGGTCGTGGAGACCTACCGCCACCGGCCCGGCCCCCCGCTGGAGTGCCCGGTCTCGGTGTTCGGCGGCGACGCCGACGCCGAGACGACGGCCGACGACCTGCGGGCGTGGCGCCGCCACACCTCCGCGGGATGCGTCGTGCGGACGTTCGACGGCGGTCATTTCTTCTTGCACGACATGCCGGAGCGGGTCGTGCCCGTGATCGGGCGGGACCTTCCGGTGCCGCGCCCCGCGGACGTCCGCGAAGCGAATGGGAGGAAGCAGTGACGACGACAGAGCCGGCCGTTCCGCCCGCCGGCGGCGGCCCCGTTCTCCCCGACCGGTTCCCGCTGACCGACCTGCAGTCCGCGTACATGGTGGGCCGGAGCCAGGTCTTCGAACTCGGGGGGCGGCAGAACTACTACCTGGAGGCCGAGGCGGTCGGCTTCGACCCCGCACGGGCCGAGTACGCGGTCAACAAGGTGGTCGAGCGGCACGAGCACCTCCGGACGGTGATGCTCAAGGAGGGCGGCCAGCGGGTCATGGGGATCGAGGAGACCCCGCACGTCCACGTGCCGGTCATCGACCTCACCGACCTGGACCGGGACCGGCAGGAGGCGTCGATCCGGCAGATCCGGGACCGGATGTGCGGGGCCGGCCTGGACCCGGCGGGGTGGCCGCTCTTCGAGGTCGTCGTGAGCCGCGTCCGGCCGCACCGGGTGCGGCTGCACCTGCGGATGAGCCTGATCCTGCTCGACGGTTCGAGCATGCGCACGGTGGCGACCGACTGGATGGAGTACTACAAGGACCCCGAGGCCGTGCTGCCGCCCGTCCAGGAGACCTTCCGCGAGTGGCGGCTGTCCCGCCTGGCGCGCGAGGACGACGAGGAGTTCCGCAAGCAGTGGGCCTACTGGGAGGACCGCCTCGACACGCTGCCCGAGGCGCCGGCGCTCCCGCTGGCCCGCCAGGCGAGCAGCATCGACGCGGTCTCCTTCACCGGCCGGACCACCCATCTGAACGACGCCCAGTGGCGGCGGTTCTGCGCCAACTTCCGCAAGCACCGGGTGCTGCCCAGCACGGCCCTGCTGCACGTGTTCGCCGAGGCGCTCGGGGCGTGGGCCGCCAGTCCCCACTTCTGCCTGAACTTCGTCCACCAGTACGACCTGGCGTACCGCCCGGGCGGGCACGAGGTCGTCGGGCAGCGCAGCGCGACGCTGCCGCTGGAGGTCGACCTGCGGCACGACGAGGACTTCTGGGCGCGGGCGCAGCGGCTGCAGCGCAGGCTCTGGCGCGACATGGCCAACAAGGACGTCACCGCCGTGCGCGTCAGCCGCGAGATGGCCAAGCGCAACGGCTGGACGCAGCGCGCCGCGTTCCCCTACGTCTTCACCAACAACCAGGGGCCCGGCTACGACAGCATGCCCGCCGGACGGCCCGCCTTCCGGCTGGTCGAGCGCGTCCAGCACACCCCGCAGGTCCTCGTCGACAACCAGATCAGGGACGGCAGGGAGGGCGGGATCTCCACCAACATCGACTTCGTCGAGGAGGCCTTCCCGCCGGGCCTGCCCGCCGCCGTGGTGGACTGCTACCGGCGCATGCTGGCGGCCCTGGCCGGCCCGGACGGCGCCGGCACCGCGCCCGACCCGGTGCCGCCCGAGCACCGCGCCGTGGTCGCCGCCGCGAACGACACCGCCGCCCCGGCCCCCGCGGGCCGGCTGGAGGACGGCTTCCTGCGCCAGGCCCGGGCCCGGCCCGGCGCGGTCGCGCTCACCGCCGCCGGGCGCACGCTGACCTACCGGGAGCTCGAACGGGCGTCCGCCGCGGTCGCGCACGAGCTCCACGCCCGGGGCGTCCGCCGCGGGCACGTCGTGCCCGTGGTCATGGCCAAGGGCTGGGAGCAGGTGGTCGCCGTGCTCGGCGTGCTGCGGGCGGGCGCGGTGTACTGCCCGGTGGACGCGGACCTGCCCGCCGAGCGCATCAGGCTGATGGTCGAGGAGTGCGCCGCCCGCGTCGTGCTCCGGCAGTCGCACCGCACCCCGGCGGACCGCCCCGAGGACGTCCCCGCGCTGCACGTGGACGAGATGCACGTGGACGAGGTGCGCGCCGGCGCCGAACCGCCGCCCGCCGACGGCGACGAGAACGACCCGGCCTACATCATCTACACCTCGGGATCGACCGGGCGGCCCAAGGGCGTGGTGATCGAGCACCGCGCCGCGCTCAACACCATCGCGGACGTCAACCGGCGGATCTCCCTCGGACCGGCCGACCGCGTCTTCGGCATCTCCTCGCTCAGCTTCGACCTGTCGGTCTGGGACGTGTTCGGGACGCTGGCCGCCGGCGGCGCCCTCGTGCTCCCCGGCGCCACCGCCCGCCCCGACCCGCTCGGCTGGACGGCCACCGCCCGCGAGCACGGGATCACCGTGTGGAACTCCGTGCCGGCCCTGGCCGAGATGATCGTCGAGGTCGCCGAGCAGCGTCCCGAGCTGGGCCTGCCGCCGCTGCGCGCGTTCCTGCTCAGCGGCGACTGGATCCCGACCCCGCTGCCCGGCCGGATGCGCGCGCTGTGGCCCGGAGCGCGCGTGCTCGCCATGGGCGGCGCGACCGAGGCGTCGATCTGGTCGAACGTCTACGACGTCGGCGAGGTCGACCCGGACTGGCAGAGCATCCCCTACGGCGGGCCGCTGACGAACCAGACCATGAAGGTGCTCGACCACCGGCTGGACGTGCGCCCTCCCTGGGCGACCGGGGAGATCTACATCGGCGGCCTCGGCCTCGCGCGCGGGTACTGGCGGGACGAGAAGCGCACCGAGGAGCGGTTCGTCCACCATCCCGAGACCGGCGAGCGCCTCTACCGGACCGGCGACCTCGGCCGGTACTGGCCGGACGGCACGATCGAGTTCCTCGGCCGGGAGGACCGGCAGGTCAAGATCCAGGGCTTCCGGGTGGAGCCGGGCGAGGTCGAGGCCGCGGCCCGCACCCACCCGGACGTGCGGGAGTGCGTGGTCTGCGTCGACCGGGCCCCCGGCGGGAAGCGGCTGGTGGCGCTGCTCGTGCCGGAGCCGGGCCGGGTGCCCGGCCAGGCCGCGATCTCCGCCCACCTGGAGGCGCGGCTGCCCCGGTACATGGTCCCGGCCCGCGTCCACGTGGTGGAGAGGCTGCCGCTCACGCCGAACGGCAAGGTCGACCACGCCGCCGCGCTGGCCCTGCCCGGGCTCGACGCCGGCGCCGCCGACCGCGCCGGCCGCGACCCCGGCGACCCTGGCGGCGCCGGCGGCGCCGACCCCGCGCTCATGGAACGGCTGGGGGGCCTGTGCGCCGAGCTGCTGGAGATCCCCTCCGTGGGTCCCGACGACAACTTCTTCGACCTGGGCGGGAACTCGCTGCTCGCCCTGCGGCTGGTCAACCGGATCCGCGTCGAGACGGGCGTCGACATCCCGATGGGCCGGGTCTTCGAGGCGGCGACGGTGCGCGGGCTCGCCGGCCTGCT
The DNA here is from genome assembly GCF_013364275.1 of Actinomadura sp. NAK00032. NCBI lineage: Bacteria > Bacillati > Actinomycetota > Actinomycetes > Streptosporangiales > Thermomonosporaceae > Actinomadura > Actinomadura sp. NAK00032. Next base: position 6,389,980 of record NZ_CP054932.1, read on the forward strand.
GGCGGGCGGCGGGCCCGAGATCTCCTGCCTGGTGGGCCTCGCCGAGGGCAGCGGGGAGGAGCTGTTCCTGTTCCATGTGCTGGGAGGCGCGGTGTCGCCGTACCGGCCGCTGGCCCGGGCATGGCCGGGCCCGGTGCGCGCCTTCCAGAGCCGGCCGCTCGTCGACGACTCGGAGGCGGCCTTCGCGCCGGACCTGGAGACGCTGGCGGCGGCGTACCGGGAGGAGCTGCTGCGGCACCGGCCGCGGGGCCCGTATCTCCTGGGGGGCGCGTCGATGGGCGGATCCATCGCCTACGAGGTCGGCCGCCAGCTCGCGGCCAAGGGCCACGCGTGCAGGATCGCCATGTTCGACACCGAGATCAGGGACATCCACCTGCCGCTCACCGACGCCGACCGGCACATCGGCTTCCTGCGCACGCTGCGGCTCGGCGACCCGCCGCCGGACGCGGTCGCGGCGATACGGGCGGCGGCCCCCGGTGAGCTGACCGCCGTCGCCCGGGACGCCGCCGTCGCGCACGGCCTGCTGCCCGGTGACATCGACGAGGCGGGCTACGAGCGCATGAAGCGTGTGCAGGAGCACGAACTGGCGCTGCTGGCGGCCTACCGGCCGGGGCGGCTGGACCAGCCCGTGCTGCTCTTCGTCGCGGCCGACGAGACCGGGCGTCCCGACACCGTGCCCGCGTGGCGTTCGGTGTGCCCCGGGATCGAGACCGAGACCGCTCCCGGCGACCACTTCTCGATGATCTCGCCCGAGCGGCAGCCCGGCCTCGCCGAACGCCTGCGCGCGTGGGCCGCGCGCGAGCCCGCGTCCACCGGCTGACGGCCGGTGGCGACGATCCCGCGGCCGAGCCTCCCGGCCGCGGGATCTTCGGGTCTCAGGCGTCGTTCCCGCGCGTGCGCGCCCACCGCCGCCGGCCGGCCAGCAGACCGACGCCCATGCCGCCGGCCAGCAGGATCGCGACCGACAGGGACGCCGCGAGCATGGACGGCGACTCGTCCCGCTCCGCGGGGGTGTTCTCCGCCGCCGCCGTCAGGCGCACGGCGGTGTCCCCCGCGAACCCGGCGCCGACCATGCCGGACTTCTGGGCGGTCCCGCCGCTGGGCGGGGTCAGCGTCAGCGCGGGCGCCGGGTGGGCCGGGTGCGGATCACTGTCGCTGGGGATCTGGTCCCAGGCCACCACCTGGCCGTCGCTCTGGTACTGGTACGCCTTGAAGTAGATCTTGCCGACGCTCGGCAGCGGGCCGCCGTACACCGACACCTCGTCGAACTGGTCCGGACCGATCTTGGCGGTGCCCGCCACGGCGGTCCAGGTGATCGAGCGCACGACCTCCCAGATCTCGTGGCCCTCGACGATGACCGGCTCGTCCAGCCGGACCTTGTTGATCTTGATCTTCCAGCCGGTCTTGGTCTGGGCGACCGCGGCGGGGATGAGCTCGGCCCGCGCGTCGGGGAAGACCACCTTCACCTTCACGGTGCTGGAGGTGTCCTGCTCGTTGGGGACGTGGAACGTCAGCTTGGTGAAGGCGCCCTGCGTCGCGCTGCCCGGCCGTAGCACGACGTGCGCGGCGGCGGCGAGCGCGCCGGTCACGACGAGGACGATCGCGCAGAGCAGCGACACGACCAGGCGGGATGAAGTACGGACCATTGCCTCTCCTAGGGATGACGGATCGTGCCCCGACGGTAGAAGCGGCCTCTCTCGCCTCTCTCAGGCCTCGATGAAGGCGCGGTCAGGCCCGTGTGCGTCCCCTGTAGGCGGTTCGTGCGCGGTCTGCCAGACCGGCGCGGCACCCTTGGTGCCACATGATCGGGCCGGCCGCCGGCAACCGGCTGCGCAGCGCCCGACGGGCGAATATCCGCGCGCAGGCCCGAGCGGACCGTCCCCAGCATGGCCGAAATGGCTCCATGGGGACCTTCCGGTTAATTCTGCATGCCCTTTTATTTTCACTTGGCCGGCAGCCCGTAAAACGCCCATCACCAGCAACGCATAACTCGCCACACTGTGTGACTAGAGGCACCTTTGACTTCCTTTACCTGAAGTCAGGTAGTTCTGTCAGGCAACCATGGAGAAGACAGCGCCGAGCCGCATGGGCGAGTATCACGAGTGTGGGTTTTCAATGTTTGAATTCATTGAATTTCCGCAGTTATTTGCACCTCTTTATCGCGTCGCGGTGCCGCTACGGGGGCGGCACCCGCTTCCAGCGACGGCCACGACGGCACAGGAAGAGGAGGGCTTGGCTCGCGATCGGCGGCCCGGAAGCGCCCCGGGCCGGCCGGGGAGGCCACCGGCGCCATTCGCCCGAACGAATCGATCACCAGGAGGGTGCGACGTGGAGCATCTCGTGAGACGCGCTGTCGAAACAATTTATCAACGTCATGGCGAACCTCTTTATCTGGACGAACTCGCCGAAGACGCAATGGTCAGTAAATTCCACTTCCTCCGACTATTCAGCCGGGTCACCGGAGTGACCCCGGGGCGCTTTCTCGGCGCCGTGCGGCTGCAGGAGGCGAAACGGCTGCTGCTGACATCGTCCCTCAATGTCGCCGATATCTCGGCGCAGGTCGGCTATAGCAGTACCGGTACCTTCACGCGGCGGTTCACCAAGTCCGTCGGCCTGTCGCCCACCGAGTACCGCCGCCTGACGCGGCAGGGATGGAGCGTTCCGAGCACCGCCCGCGCCGGCTGCCGTCCGCGCGCGGCCGGGGTCGGCCAGGGGGCCGCCGTGGCCGGCCGTGCGCACGCCGAAGGCGAATTGCATTCGAAGATATACGTGGGCGTCTTCGAGTCGGCGATCGTGCAGGGCCCGGCCGTCTCCTGGGACGTCATCGGCCACGGGGAGCCGTTCACGCTGACGGGCGTTCCCGCGGGCACGTGGTTCGTGCACGCGGTGGCGAACAGCTCCTGCGCCCCGGCCGCGCCCCTGCTGGACCACGCCGCCGACCCGCCGGTGCTGGGCGCCACCGTGGGCCCGGTCGTCCTCGGCCCGGGCTCCACGACGCGCGTCGACCTGACGCTGCGGCCGCTGGGCTGGGCCCGCCCGCCGATCCTGCTCGCGCTGCCCAGCTTGGAACCGTTCGCGACCGTCGCCTGACGACGGCGGCCGCCACGACGCGGTAGCCCCGGGGACGCCGACCCCGGGGTTTTCACTGCGCCCACCGTGGCGGCGCCGCCCGGAGCGCTATCCCAGTCCCTCGAACACCTGCGACAGGCCGCGCGGGAACGGCCCGGCGTCGGCGTCCGCTGCGGGCTCGGGCCAGGACGAGTAGCGGCGCAGCCCGTACAGCAGCGGCCGCTGCGGGGCGAGCCGGGTCACCGCGAGGACCCTGCCCATCACCACGTTGTGGTCGCCCACCGTGCGGTCCTCGACGACCGCGCAGTCCGCCACGGTGTGGGCGGCGCCGATCAGGCGCGGCCCGGCCATGCCGGGGCCGAGCGTCCAGGTGACGCGGTCGAAGCGATCCGGCACGCCGGAGGCGAAGAGGTCGGACGTGGGGCGCGCCCGGTCGTGCAGGAGATTGACGGCGAAGCCGCCGGTGCCCTGGATCGCCTCCAGGGTCGGGCTCCCGCACCGTAGGCACACCAGGAGCAGCGGAGGGTCGAGCGAGACGCTGCACAGGGACGTGCACGTCATCCCCCAGGGGCGGCCGTCGGCCGCCAGCGCGGTGACGACCGCCACTCCCGTGGGGAAGCCCGCCCAGAGCGGGCGTATGTCCACGCGCGACGCCGACGTCATGACGATTACCTCCACTGGATCGGCCGGCGGCTCACCGGATGTACAGCGGCCCGGACCTCTCCCGGCCGGGCCCGGTCCCCGCCGCGGCGTCCACCGCACGCCCGACCTCTTCGACGAGGACCTTCGCGAAGCCGGCGAAGGAGCGGCCGAGGAAATGGAAATGGCCACCGGTGAACATGCGCGCCCGGAAGCCGCCGGCGGTCTCCCGGCTCCAGGGCTCGACGGTGTCCGCCGGCGCCAACTCGTCGTCGACGGCGCCGAAGGCGGTCAGCGGCGCGTCCAGCGGCCTGCGCCGCTCCTGCGGGACGTAGGAGTCCAGCGCTCGCAGGTCGGCGCGCACGAGCCGGACGAACCGGTCGCGGAACTCGGGCAGCTCGTCGAGCTCTGCGGGGATCCCGCCAAAGCGGGCCAGCGCTCCGATCAGCTCCCGGTCGGGCAGTTCGCAGAGGGGGCGCGCCTCGTCCACGGGGCACTCCGGCGCGGGACGCCCCGACACGCCCACCCACAGGGGCGTGACACCGCGCGCCTCCAGGCGGCGGGCGGTCTCCAGGGCGACGATCGCCCCGAGGCTGTGCCCGAAGAGCGCGACCGGCGGTCCCGCCCACTCCAGTACCGCGTCCGCGGTGGCCGCCACGAGCGACGGCATCTCCGTCAGGGGACTGGCGCGATGGCCGCGGCCTCGTCCGGGCAGATCGAGGAGCAGCAGCTCCCAGCCGCCGGGCAAGGCGCGTGCAAGCGGCATGTAGGCGGCCGACGAGCCTCCCGCGTGGTGGAAGACGATCAGGCGCAGTGCCGGACGGGGCACCGCCCTGGGACGCACCATGGCCGTCATGCGCTGCGCTCCGTCCGGTCCGCCGCAGTTGCGGCGATCGTGTCGGCGAGCATGGCGATCAGCTCTGCCAGCGGGATCTCGATGTGCAGGTCCTCGGGCGGCAGGCCCAGGTCGTAGTGCTCCTCGACCTTGGTGATGAACAGGGTGGTGATGAACGAGTCGGCGCCGGCCTCCTGCAGCGAGGCCTCGGGATCCAGGTCCTCCGGTGACTGGAGGACGTCCTTGAGCCGCGCCATCAGGAAGGCGCGCACCCCGTCCCCGTCACCGGGCGGAGGGGCCTTCACGGTCCCCTCCGCACCGCCGTGCGCGGCCGTCCCGTTCCCGCGTGCGCCCGCTCCCGCGCCCATGGGGGGCTCGCCGATCCAGAACCGGGTGCGGCGGAACGGGTAGGTCGGCAGGTCGGGGAGAGTGCGCGCGCCGGGGGCGCGGACCGGCTCCAGCCTCAGGTCCGCGCCGTCGGTGTAGAGCGTCGCCAGCGCCTCCAGAAGGAGCCTCTCCGCGTCGGCGGGGTCGTCGCCGATCAGCGGGCACGACCGCAGAGCACCGTCCGTGGCCCACTCCAGCGACGCGCCGGGCCTGACGCCGGACGCTCCGCCCGCCGGGCGGGGCCGCAGCGGAAGGCCGAACCTGCCGATCGCCCGCGCGAGCCGTTCGCCCGCCGGGTCCTGCTCGCTTCCCGCGGGGAACATCGCCGGGAAGGCGCCGGCCAGCGCGGCGGTCCCCGCGGCGATGGCGGCCGAGTCCAGCTCGCCGCGCAGGGTCAGCGACCGGACCGGGGCGGCGGGCTCGCGCGCCGCGGGCCCGCCGGCCGCCGCCGCCAGCCGCTCGGCGAGCTCGGTCGCCGTCGTCCCGGTGACGGCCACGCGGTACGGGAACCCCGCCCGCCCGGCCCGCAGGGTGTGGCAGAGGGAGCCGAGTGCCGCCGGGTCGGCCGACTTCAGCTGCGACACGACGTCGTCCGCCAGCTCGGCCAGGGCCTGCGGTGACTTCGCCGAGAGGGTCAGCAGCTCGGGCCGGGAGGACGCCCCCGCCGGCTCGTCCGCGCCCCGGCCGGCGGGCGTGTACGCCTCCAGGACCGCGTGCACGTTGGTGCCGCTCATGCCGAAGGAGTTGACTCCGGCCACCCTCCGGCGCAGCCCGCTCGGCCAGGGGTGGTTCCGCGCGGGGACGGTGAACCCGATCCGGTCCCAGGGGATGCGCGGGTTGAGTTCGCCGTCGTCCTCGTCGCGGGCCGCGGGCATCACGCCGTGCTGGAGCACCAGCACCGTCTTGATCAGGGCCGCGATCCCCGACGCCGCCTCCAGATGGCCCAGCCTCGACTTGACGCTGCCCAGCGCCAGCGGGACCCCGCGCTCGCGGACGGCGGCTCCGAGCGCGCCGTCGAGCGCTCCCACCTCGATCGGGTCGCCGAGCGGGGTCCCGGTCCCGTGGGCCTCGATCCAGCCGATGTCGGCCGCCTCCACTCCCGCGTCCTTCAGCGCCGCGCCGATCACCTCCTCCTGCGCGGGGCCGTTGGGGGCGGTCAGGCTCGATGCCGCGCCGTCGTGGTTGACCGCGGTCCCGCGCACGACGGCCAGGACCGGGCGGCCCTCCCGTTCGGCCTCGTCCAGCCGCATCAGCACCAGCGCGCCGACGCCCTCGCCGCGGCCGTAGCCGTCCGCGGCGGCCAGGAACGACTTCGACCGCCCCTCCGGGGACAGCGCGCGGGTCTGGCACAGCGACACCATCAGGTTCGCGGAGAGGATCAGGTTGGAGCCGCACACCAGCGCGTAGCGGCACTCCCGGCCGCGGAGCGCCCGCACGGCGAGGTGCAGCGCGGTCATGGAGGACGAGCAGGCGGTATCCGCGCTCACCACGGGGCCGGAGAAGCCCATCACGTGGCTGATGCGGCCCGCGGCGAAGCACAACCCTCCCCCGGTCGTGTAGTAGGGGTCGATCCGCGTCGTGTCCGACCGGTCTTCCAGGCGCTCCAGGTACTCGGAGGCCATCATGCCCAGGTAGACCCCGACGTCCAGCCGGTCCGAGCGCCGCACCGGGATCCCGGCGCGCTCCATGGCCTCCCACGCGACCTCCAGCAGCATGCGCTGCTGGGGGTCGAGGAGCTTGGCCTCGCGGTGCGAGATCCCGAAGAAGTCCGCGTCGAACGCCGCGATGTCGTCGACGAACCCGGCCCGGTCGACGTAGGACCGCCCCGGTCTGCCGACCACGGGGTCGTGCACCTCGCGCAGCCCCGGCCTGTCCTCGGGGATCGCCGTCAAGGCGGTGCCCTCGCCGCGCAGGAAGTCCCAGTACTGCCCCGGGGTCCGGAGGCCGCCCGGCAGCCTGAGCCCCATGCCGACCACGGCGAGCGGGGCCCTGCGCTCGTCCTCCAGTGCCCGGATGCGCGCGCGCAGCCGCCGCGACAGCGCGAGCTGCTCCTCCATCAGTGTGCGGATCTCAGCGGCCTCCATGCTGTCCTCCCTCGGCTCCTGCTTCCAGATCGGCCTCGACGGCGCGGACGAGCTCCTCGAACGACAGCTCCTCGACCGGGTCGCCCGCGGGTTCCGGCCCGGGGACCGGCTCCGGTTCCGGCTCCGGCTCCGCCGCGGGCTCGGGCTCCGGGTACAGCAGGCCGAGGACGTGCCCGGCGAGCCGGGCGATCGTCGGATGGTCGAGCGCGACCGTGGCGGGCAGCTCCGCGCCGACGGACAGGGCGAGGCGCGAGCGGAGGTCGATGACCATGATCGAGTCCAGTCCGAGGTCGGTGAAGCCCGTCTCGTCCTGGACGGCGGTCGGGTCGCCGAGCGCCTCGCCCACCAGTTCGCGCACCGCCGCCCGGAGCCGGTCGCCCCGCTCGGCCGGATCGAGGGCGTCCAGCTCGGCGCGCAGCCGTCCGCGCGTACGCCCGGACCGGTCGGAGCGCGCCCCGCCGGCGGGCGCGGCCGCCCCGAAGAGGGCGGCTCTCGACCGGCCGTGCGGCGGCCGGGCGGCGCGCTCGGCGTCCACCGCCATCGCGATGAGGCGCGACCGGCGCCTGGCCAGCGCGAGGTCGAGCAGCTCCGCGGCCTCGTCGTCGCCGAGCGGGCGGAACCCGGCGGCCTCGACGGCCGGGGCCGCGGCCCCGGCCGCGGCCAGGCCGCCCCCGCCCGCCGGGACCCACGGCCCCCAGTCGACGGCGACGGCCGGCAGTCCGGCCGCGCGCAGCCGGCGGGCGAGGCCGCCGAGATAGCCGTTGGCGGCCGCGTAGGCGGTCTGGCCGGCGGTCCCGAGCACGGCCGACGCGGAGGAGAACAGCACGAACGCCTCCAGCGGGATCCCGCGCAGCGCCGCGGCCAGGTTCTCCGCGCCGTGCGCCTTGGCCGCGAACACCGTCGCGAACGACTCGCTCGTCAGCTCCTCGAAGGGCCGGTCGTCGGTGACGCCCGCCAGGTGCAGCGCCAGGGAGAGCGGTGCGCGCTCCCCGGCCGAGGCCACCGCGCGGGCGCAGTCGGCCGGGTCGGTGACGTCGCCGTTCAGGACGGTGACGCGCGCGCCGCCGGCGGCCAGCTCGTCCAGGACCCGGCGCGCGGTCTCGCCGGGTGCGGAGCGGGACATCAGGGTGAGGTCGGTGACGCCGCGGGCGGCGAGCATCCCGGCGACGCTGAGGCCCAGCGCGCCGAGCCCACCGGTGATCAGCGCGGCGCGCTCCCCCTCCGGCCGGTGCTCCGCGCCCTCCGGGACGCTCCACCGGGAGACCGGCGCCAGTCGTGCGACCCGCGCGCCGCCCGCGCCCACGGTGACGCGCGTCTCCGGGAACTCCTCGCCGGCCGCGCCGGCCAGCAGCGCGGACAGCGCCGCCGGGTCCCAGCCGGGCGCGAGGGTGAAGCGCAGGAGCCGCCGATCGTGCTCCTCCTCCTCAAGGGAGGCCAGCAGCCCCCAGGCCGCCTCGCGGACCGGCGCCGCCTCGGCGCCGTCCTCCCCGTCGCCCGCGCACAGGACGGCGTAGGGGATGCGGCGCGGTGCCGCGCGCAGTGCCCCGGCGAGCGCCTCCAGGTCGCGGAACGCGTCCGCCGGGGTGCCTCGGACCGCCGGGGAGGCGAGGCGGGCGTCCACGATGAGGTCGGCCGCGGTCCCGGGCAGGTTCCCGGGGTCCAGGTGGACGACCCGGTGTCCGCGCCGCTCCAGATCCTCTCCGACGGCCGGTGCGGCGGCGCCGCCAAGGACGGCGATCTCCAGCGCCCCGGCGTCCGGCACCCGCGGGTCCCACTCGTCCCACCGCAGTTCGTAGGCGTGCCAGGCGTCGCCGCGCAGGGAGCTCTCCAGCAGCGGGCGCGGCGCCGGCCTGAACCGGAAGCCGTCGACGGCGAGGACGGTCGCCCCCGTGTCGTCGAACAGGTGCACGTCGGCCGTCCGGACCTGCATGAGCCCTGCGGACGGCCCGTCGCGGCGGACGGCGCGCACATGCCCCCACAGGCCGGAGCCGGGGGCGGGCCGTCCGGGGAACGCCACCGCGCCGGCGGCGAACGGGATCGGCAGGTGATCGGCCTCCCGCACCTCGTCCGCGTCGCCGACGGCGAAGCTGACGCTGCTCTGCAGGCAGGAGTCGAGGAGTCCCGGGTGGATCTGGTAGTCGGCCGGGTCCTCGTTCATCACGGCGGGCTCGGCGTAGCGGATCAGCGCCTCGTCGCCGCGGATCCAGGCGTCGCGGATCCACCGGAAGGACGGCCCGAGCTGGTAGCCGAGGCCGCGCAGGTGCCGGTAGAAGACCTCTCCGGACAGCCGGCGGTCGGCCGAATCGATGAACGCGTCCGGGTCGGGCGCGGCGCGGGTGGCGCCGCCGGCGGCCGGCGGCGCCACCCGCGCGGCCAGGTGCTCCAGCCAGCGGCCGTGCTCGGGGTCGACGAGGCTCTGCACGCTCACGGTCCGCGCGCCGTCCTGCTCGGCCTCGATGATCTGCAGTTCGTAGCGTTCGCCGTCCCGGAGGACCAGCGCGCGCGGGAAGTGCAGGTCTTCGAGGAGGACCGGCTCCCGCCGCGCGCCGAGCGCCGACAGGACGGTGGCGAGCTGCGAGGCGCCGGGGACCGAGACCGTCCCGAAGAGCCGGTGGTCGGTGAGGTGGGCCGGGAACGCGGTGCTGCGCTCGGTCCGGAACACCCGGCCGCGCAGCGCCGGGGACCGGATCTCCGTGCCCCACGGGGGCCCGTCCGCGGGCCGTTCCGAGGCGGGGGCCCGCGCCGCGTCCGGGCCGGACGGCCAGTGGCGGGTCCTCGCGAACGGGTAGCGCGGGGCGCCGGCCCGGGCCCCGGCGGTCGCGGCCTGCACCCGGTCCCACCGGAGGTCCCGGCCCAGCGCGTAGAGGGTCGCGGCCGCCGCGAGCAGCGCGTCGTGGTCGGGCGCGCCGCGCCGCAGCGAGCCCGCGACGCCGCCGGGCGGCGCCAGGCCGGCGGCCCGGACGAGGTTGACCAGCGTCCGGTCCGGGCCGATCTCCAGGCAGAGGTCCACGTCCAGGTCCCGCAGCCGCAGGACGCCGTCGTGGAACCGGACCGGCCGCCGGGCGTGGCGCGTCCAGTAGCCGGCGTCGAACTCGCCCGGTTCCGCGACGCGGCCGGTGAGGTTGGAGACGATCGGCACCTCGGGGTCGTGGAACTCCAGCGGCTTCAGCACGTCGGACAGCTCGGCGAGGGCCGGGTCCAGCAGCCGGGAGTGGAAGGCGTGCGAGACGCTGAGCCGGCGGTGGCGCACCCGCTGCTCCTTGAGGCGCGCGGCCAGGTCGCCGATGGCGTCCGGCGGCCCCGACAGCACGACGGCCTCGGGTCCGTTGACCGCGGCGAGGTCCAGCCCGTGCTCGGCGGCCCAGGCCGCGGCGTCCGGCTCCGCCGCGACGATCGCGAGCATGCCGCCGCGCTCGGTGCCCTGCATGAGCCGGGCCCGCTCGGCGATCAGCGTCAGCCCGGTGGGGCGGTCCATCACCCCCGCGTGCACCGCGGCGGCGATCTCGCCGACGCTGTGCCCCATCACCGCCGCCGGGACGACGCCCCAGGACTCCCACAGCGCGGCGAGCGCGAGCTCCAGCGCGACGAGCGCCGGCTGGGTCACCCGTGTCTCGTTGACGACGTCCGGGTCGTCGCCGTACAGGGTCAGCTCGGTGAGCGAGGCGCCGATGGACGGCGCCAGCGCCCGGTCGCAGTCGTCGAACACGTCGCGGAAGACCGGCTCGGTCTCGTACAGGTCCCGGCCCATGCCGAAGTACTGGCTGCCCTGGCCGGAGAAGAGGAAGGCGATCCGCGGCGCGTCCGGGACGGGTTCGGCGGGCGCGGGCCCGTCCAGCGCGGCCACGAGCTGCTCCCGGGACTTGCCGAGCAGGGCCCGGCGGTACGGGAAGTGGGCGCGTCCGGCGCCCGCGGCGGCGGCGAGGCCCGGCAGGTCCTCTTCGGCGGCCTCCGCGAGCCGCTCCCGCCAGGCCGCCGACAGGCGCGCGAGCCCGTCGGGGTCCGGGGCCGACAGCGGCACCAGCATGGCCGGGGCCGCGCCGGGGGGCGTCCCGGCCGGGGCGGGTCCGGGGTGGTCGCCGGGGTCGGCGAGGAGCACGTGGGCGTTGGTCCCGGTGAAGCCGAAGCCCGAGACGCCCGCCACCCGCACGCCGTCCCCGGCGGGCCAGGGCGCCGGGTCCGCCACGACCTCGACGTCCATGTCCGCCCAGGCGACCTGCGGGTTGGGCTCGGCGAAGTGGAGGTTCGCCGGGATCAGCCCGTGGCGCAGGGCGAGCACCGTCTTGATCACGGCCACGATCCCGGCCGCGGACTCGCAGTGCCCGACGTTGCTCTTGACCGACCCCACCCGCAGCGGCGGGCCGGCGGCGCGGCCGGGGCCGAGGACCCGCCAGGCCGCGCCGAGCTCGATCGGGTCGCCCAGGGCGGTGCCGGTGCCGTGCGCCTCCAGGTAGGAGACCGCCGAGCCCGGCAGGCCGGCGTCGGCCAGCGCGGCCCGGAGCATCTCCTCCTGGGCCCTTCCGCTGGGCGCCGTCAGCCCCGAGGACGCTCCGTCCTGGTTGACGGCGCTGCCGCGGACCACGGCCAGCACCCGGTCGCCGTCGCGGCGGGCGTCGGCCAGCCGCTTGAGGACGACGACGCCGCAGCCCTCCGCGCGCACGAACCCGTTGGCGTCGGCCGAGAACGTCCGGCAGCGCCCGTCGGGGGACAGCATGTGCGCGCGGCTGACGGCCACCGACGAGGTCGGGTCGAGCAGCAGGTTGACTCCCCCGGCCAGCGCGGCGGTGCTCTCGCCGGAGCGCAGCGAGCGGACGGCCAGGTGCAGCGCGACCAGGGACGACGAGCAGGCCGTGTCCACGGCGATCGCCGGCCCGTTCAGGCCGAGCGTGAACGAGATGCGGCCCGCCGCGGCGTTCAGGGCGGTGCCGGTGCCGTAGTAGGCGTCGACGTGCTCCAGCCCGTCCCGGGCCAGCACCCGGGCGTAGTCGGAGTAGCTGATCCCGACGAACACGCCGGTGCGCGAGCGCCGCAGGCTCCGGGGGTCGGTGCCGGCGTCCTCCAGCGCGTGCCATGCGGACTCCAGCAGCAGGCGCTGCTGCGGGTCCAGGGCGTCGGCCTCGCGTGCGGGGAGGCCGAAGAAGGCGGCGTCGAACCGGTCGACGTCCTGGAGGAAGCCGCCCTGGTCGGTGGTGAGGAGGGGTTCTCCGTCGGGTCCCGTCCGGTCGGTCGGCGGCCCGTCCCAGCGTCCGGGCGGCACGGGCCCGACCCCGTCGCGGCCGTCGCGGAGCAGCTCCCACAGCGCCTCCACGGAGTCCGCTCCCGGGAAGCGCCCCGCCATGCCGACGATCGCGACGGGCTCGCCCGTCCCGTCGCCGCGCTCGGCGGTGGAGCCGCTCCCCGGCGCGGGGAGCGCCGCCGGACGCGTCCGCCGCGCCGGTGCGTCCCGGCGGGGCCGGGCGGGGCGCGGGCCGGAGTCCGCGCGCCACCGTTCGAGGAGGTGGCCGGCGAGCTCGGCGGTCGTCGGGTGGTCGAAGACGTCGGCGGCGGCGAGGTCGGCGCCGAAGTCCGCCGCCAGGGCCGCGACCAGGTCCGCCGCCATGATCGAGTCGAGGCCCAGCTCGAAGAAGCCGGTGCCCTCGTCGACGGCCCGCGGGTCGTCGTGGCCGAGCTGGGCCGCCACCAGCCGCCGCACGTGGGAGCGGGCGGCCGGTTCGCGGGCCCGCTCCGGGAGCGCGGCCAGTTCCGCGGCCACCGGCGCCCCGCCGCCGTCGCCGTCGCCGCCGCCGAAGAGCGCGCGCGGCCGGAGGCTGGACATCACGCGGTCCAGCCGCGGCAGGTCGAGCGGGCAGCTCACGACATGGCCCGAGGCGTCCGGCGCCCGCTCGGTGAGGGCGGCGCACCCGCGCTCGGCGGTGAGCGCCCCGACTCCCACCCGCGCGTACCGGTCCAGGGACTCCTCGTCGGCCATACCGAGGCCGTCGAGCGCCCACGGACCATAGGCGATGCTGGTCGCCGGCAGCCCGCGGGACCGGCGGTGCGCGGCGAGCGCGTCCAGCCCGCCGTTCGCCGCCGAGTAGGCCGCGTAGCCTTCGGTGCCCCACACGGCCGAGACGGACGAGACCAGGACGAAGAAGTCCAGCGGCCACCGCTCCGCCGCCCGGTGCAGCGACCGCGCGGCGGCGTACTTGTTCCGGAGCGCGGCGGCGAACCGCCCGGCACCGGTGTCGCGCGCCGGTGACCGGTCCAGGCTCCCGGCCGCGTGGATCACGCCTCGCACGGCCGGCATGTCCGCGAGGGGCGCGCAGGCCGCGGCCAGCGCCTCCGGCGTGTCGCAGCCGCCGCCCCGGTAGGCCACCGAGACGTCCCGGCCGCGCAGCTCCGCCAGCAGGCCCGCCGCCTCGGCGCCGAGGTCGTCCTCCGGGCGGCGGCCGATCAGCAGCAGGTGGCGGGCTCCGCGCCGCACGAGGTCGGTGACCAGCTCCCGGCCCACGGCGCCGAGGGCTCCCGTCACGACGTAGGCGGCGTCGTCCCTGATCGTCAGCTGCGGCGCGTGTCCGGGGACGGCGCTCAGGCGGGCGCCCAGGATCCGTCCCCGGCGCACCGCCGCCAGGTCTTCGGCCGCGGCACCGGGCCCCCGGGCGGTCTCTGCCGCGACGAAGCGCAGCAGGGCCCCGGCGTCGTCGGGTCCCGGGTCGGCGGGGAGGTCGACGATGCCGCCCCACACCGCGCCGAACTCCAGGCCCATCACCGGGGCCAGTCCGTGCAGCGGCCCGTGCCGGAGGTCGTCGACCCGGTCGTCGTCATCGACGCGGCGGGCTCCCCGGGTGGTGACGAACGCCCGCGCCCGGCCCGGCCCGTCGCCGTCGCGGGCGCTCAGGCCGTGGACGGCCGCGGTGACGGCGGCGCACATCCCGGCCGCCGCCTCGACGTCGTCGTCCGCCGCGTCGCCGCCGTTCGGGGACGGGGCCGGCACGAGGAGCAGGGCGAGGCTCTCCTCCGCGCGGTGCCCGGCCCAGAAGCCCGACCAGGCGTCGGAGCCGGCGGGCAGCGGCCGGTGCTCCCAGCCGGCGTCGGCCGCCGCGGGCGCGAGCGCGTCCGGGCCGAGCACGGTGCCCGGCGCGCCGCCGTGCGCCGCCGCGCCGATCAGGAGCGTCATCAGCTCGACGTCGTCTCCGGCGATGACCCAGGACACGCCCGTCGCGTCCGCCGGTGCCTCGACAGGCCGCCAGACGAGCCGGTGCGTCTCGGGCAGGGCCGCCTCAGAGGCGGCCGGTGCGACGGCCGGTGCGGCGGCGGGCCGCGCGGCCGGCTGCGCGACGGCGTGCGCGGCGCTCGCCGATTCGGGCGCGTAGCGTGTGCGCTGCCACGGGTAGAACGGCAGGTCGGCCACCTGCCGCGCGGTGGGCGCGCCGGCGCCGTCGTCCGGGGCGCCGCCGGCGGCGCCCCGGACGACGGTCACGCCGGCCGGTTCCGTGCCCGCCGCCAGTGCCCGCAGCCGCCGGGACGCCGTGCCCGGGTCGGCGGCCTCGATCCGGGCGCGGACGTCGAGCCGGGTCCGGCCGAAGGTGGCGGTGTGGGCGAACGCGGCGTAGCGGACGGGATCCAGCCCGTCCAGCGCCGTGGCGTACCGGTCCGCGAGCGCGCGCAGGGCCGTGTCGGTCTTCGCGGAGATCTCGAAGCCGCCGGCGGGCGCGCCGTCCGGTTCCGGCGCGGGCCGTTCGGCGAGACCCGGCTCGTCCGGACCGGCGAGGATGATGTGGGCGTTGGTCCCGCTCATGCCGAACGAGCTGACCGCCGCGTGGGTGCCCGCCGCCGGGTCCCAGTCGGTGAGCTCCGCCGGGACGGCGATGCCGGTGCCCGACAGGTCGATCCTCGGGTTCAGGGTCCGGAAGTGCACCAGCGGCGGGAACCGCCGCTCGCGCAGGCTGAGCACGGCCTTCACCAGCCCGGCCACGCCGGCCGCCGACTCCAGGTGCCCGACGTTGGTCTTGAGCGCGCCGACCGCGAGCGGCCGGCCGCCGTTGCGGCGGCCCAGCGCCGTGGCCAGCGCCTCCATCTCGATGGGGTCGCCGAGCGAGGTGCCGGTGCCGTGCGCCTCGACGTACCCGATGTCGGCCGGCTCCAGGCCCGCCTCGGCGAGCGCCGTCTCGATGAGGGACACCTGCGACAGGACGTTCGGCGCGGTGAAGCCGCCCGCGCGTCCGTCCTGGTTGAGGGCGGAGCCGCGGATGACGGCGTGCACCCGGTCGCCGTCCCGCAGGGCGTGGTCCAGCCGTTTGAGGACGACGACACCGCACCCCTCGCCGCGCGTGAACCCGTTGGCGCGGGCGTCGAAGCTCTTGCAGCGCCCGTCGGGCGCCAGCGACCGGGTCTGCGCCACCAGGCGCATGGACCGCGGGGAGAGGATCAGGTTGGCCCCGGCGGCGAGCGCCACCTCGCACTCGCCGCGCCGCAGCGCCTGCACGGCCAGATGCACGGCCACCAGGGACGACGAGCAGGCCGTGTCGACCGCGAGCGTGGGCCCGGTGAGCCCCAGCGCGTGCGCGATGCGCCCGGCGGCGAAGTTGTGGCCGTTCCCCGTCGTCCAGTACGCGTCCGGTTCCCCGGCGAGCCAGTCGCGGTAGTCCTGCCACATGATGCCGAGGTAGAAGCCGGTCCGTGCCGCGGCGGCCGCGTCGGCGGGCAGCGCGGCGTCCTCCAGGGCCTCCCACGCGACCTCCAGGAGGAGGCGGTGCTGGGGGTCCAGGTGCCGCGCCTCGCGGGGGCTGATGCCGAAGAAGCCCGCGTCGAAGCCGAGCACGTCGTCGAGGAAGCCGCCGCGTTGCGGCAGGCCCTTCCAGTCCTCGGCGAACGGCTCCTTGCGCGCGGCCGGCATCGGGCCCACCAGGTCGCGGCCCTCGGCCAGCATCCGCCAGTAGCCGTCGAGGCCGCCGATCCCGCCGGGCAGCCGCAGGCCGATCCCGACGACGGCGACGGGTCCGCCGCCCTCGCGTTCCTCCAGGCGGCGGCGCAGCTCTCGGATCGTCGCGAGCGCCCGGGTGAGCGGTGTCCGCTTCCCGGCCGCGGTGCCGTTGTCTTCCATGGCCTCCGTTCCTTGCGGTCAGGCCCGCGCGTGCTGCGCGGAGGTGGGGGCGGCCGGGTCCGCGGGGCCGGTGAGCCGCTCGCGCAGCGCGCCGGCCAGGGCGGCGGGGTTGCCGTAGGTCCACAGCAGCGTCGGTGAGAGCCGGAGACCGAAGGCCGCTTCGAGTCGGTTGCGCAGTTCGAGGCTCATCAGCGAGTCGAGCCCCAGCGACTTGAACGGGGTCTCCGCCCCGATCCGCCCGGGGTCGGCGCCGAGGACGCGTCCGGACAGCTCGCGGACCTTCTCCTCGACGATGGCGGCGCGGCCGTCCTCCGGCGCCTCCAGCAGACGCGCGAGGAAGGCCCCGCCGGCGGGGCCGGACTCCCCGCCGCGCGCCGCGGCCGAGTACAGCCGTTCCCAGCTCTTCAGCGAGGCGATCTCCGGATAGGAGTCGAACCAGCGGCGCAGGTCGACGGGGACGTAGCCGATCACCGGCTCGTCGCCGGCGAGCAGCCGCGCGAGGGCCGGCCACGCCTCGCGCGGGGCGATCCCGCTCATCCCGCGCTCCTCCAGGCGGTCGCCCCGCCGCTGGTCCCGCGCGGCGAGCCCGGCCTCGGTGAACGGGCCCCACTGGACGCTCAGCGCCGGGAGCCCGCGGCCGCGCCTGCGCAGCGCGAAGGCGTCGAGGTAGGCGTTGGCCGCCGCGTAGGCGGCCTGGCCGGGGTTGCCGATCAGGCCGGCGGCGGAGGAGAACAGCACGAAGAGGTCGAGCGGGTCCTCGGCGGTGGCCGCCTCCACGTTCAGGGCGCCGTCGACCTTGGGCGCGAGGGTCTGGCGGAGGAGGTCCGGGGTGAGGTTGGCGATCGTGGCGTCCGCCAGCACGCCCGCCGCGTGCACGACGCCGCGCAGCGGCGGGAGCCCGTCGCGCACCGAGTCCAGGCTCCGCCGGAGGGCGTCCGCCTCGCTGACGTCGCATCGGAGGGTCTCCACCCGCGTCCCGCCGTCCCGGAGCGCGGCGAGCCGCGCCTCGGCCTCGGCGCCGGGCGCCGACCGCCCGGCCAGGACGAGCGCGCCGGCCCCGCGGGAGGCCAGGTGCTCGGCGAGCGACAGGCCGAGCCCGCCGAGCCCGCCGGTGATCAGGTAGGTGCCGTCCGCACGGAACGACCCGCCCGGCATCGGCACCGCGGCCACCCGTTCCACGGTGCCGGGCTCGGCCACCACGGTCTGGGCGGCCCGCCGGGCCGCCGCGTCCTCCGCCGCGCCGGTCTCCCGCGCGAACTCGGCGAAGGTGCACCGGTGGACGGCCGGAGGCCGGAGGGTCCCCTTCTCGACCAGTTCCCAGACCTCCCCCAGCAGCTTGGCGACGCGCGCCGGCCGCCGCCGGGCCAGGCCCGCGATGTCGGCGACCGCGAAGACCGCCCCGGAGCCCAGGGACTCGAGCGCGATGGAGCCGGGATCGGCCTGCGGCCGGGCGAGGTCGACGAACCGGCCGCCGTCCGCGAGCGCCTCCAGCCCGAGGCGCAGGACCGGGCCGCCCGCGTGGTTGACCAGGACGTCCACGCCGCCGCCGCTGAGGGCACGCGCGCGGTCCGCCCAGGACCGGCCTGCGCGGTCCAGGACGTCGCCCGCGCCGAGCCGCACGACCTGGTCGCGCTGGTCCCGGCTCTCCACCGTCGCGATGACCCGGCCGCCGAGGGCGAGGGCCACCTGGACGAGGGCGAGGCCGGCGCCGCCGTCCTGGACGTGGACCAGCACGCTCTCGCCCGGTTCGAGGCCGGCGAGGTCGGCCAGCGCGTGCCACGCGGTCGTCAGCGCCGCGGGGAGCGCCGC
This sequence comes from Actinomadura sp. NAK00032, assembly GCF_013364275.1. Classification (NCBI taxonomy): domain Bacteria; kingdom Bacillati; phylum Actinomycetota; class Actinomycetes; order Streptosporangiales; family Thermomonosporaceae; genus Actinomadura; species Actinomadura sp. NAK00032. The sequence goes on from NZ_CP054932.1 coordinate 6,407,882, forward strand.
GGCCTCGTCGTCCGCGAGCCGGTCGGGGACGCTGCGCAGGTGCCCGGCCCGCACGGTGACGTGGGTGGCGGGCGGTCCCGCCGCGCACGCCGCGACCCGGTCACCGGGTTCCAGGCCGGTGACGTCCGGGCCGACCGCGGCGACCCGGCCCGCGAACCCGGTGAGGCCCCCGGGCGGGGCGGGCGCGCAGGCGCCGACCTCGATCTCCACCTCGCCCGGTCCCGGCGGGACCCGGTCGAGGGGGACGCACCGGGGCCGGCCGGGCGCGCCGGCGGACTCGATCCGGAACGGCTGCGGGCGGGTGCCCGGCACGGGCCACCGCTCCGGCGGGTCCTCGTCGGCCGGGCCCCGTGCCAGCCGGGCCACCGCGCGCCGCCCGGCGCGCAGGACGACCTGGTCGTCGCCGTCGTCGCGGAGCAGCTCGGCCGCGCAGGCCGCCGCCCAGCCCGGATCGTCCGGATCGGTGTCGATCAGCCGGGCCGCCAGCTCGCCGTGCTCGCGCCGCAGCACCCGCGCGTAGCCCCAGTAGAGCGCCGAGCCCGGGTCGGTCTCGCCCGCGGAGCCGCCCGCCTGCGCGAGCGCGGTGACGACGGCCAGGGCTGGCGGCAGGTCGTGTCCCGCGCAGGCCCGGACGACCGAGGTGAGGGCGTCGATCCCCGATCGCTGCGCCTCGATCCCGGCCTCCTGCGGCGGGGCCGTGAACACCACCGCGTCCACCGGCCCGGCGTCGCCGGTCGCGGCGGAGGCCAGGACCGCGTCGATGTCATTCGGCGACGCGTGGACGACATCGATCCCGAGCGCCGCCGCGGCCCGCGACAGCTCGACGGCCGCGCCCGCCGGCTCGCCGAGGACCGCCCAGCGCCGCCCGGCCGGATCGCCTGCGGGCGGGGCGCCCTCGTCGGGGGCGGCCTCGACCCACTGCACCCGGTGCAGCCGGTCGTCGTCGTGCGCGCCCCCGGCGGCCGGCAGGGGCCGCAGGGCCAGTCCTTGGACGGTCATCAGCGGGGTGCGGTCCGCACCGAACACGCTGACGTCCATGCGGCCGTCCGCGCGGCGCTCGGCGTGGGACCACGCGGTGGTCACCCGGGCGCCGTCGCCTTCACCGGCCCCGGCGAAAAGGACGATCCGTTCCACGGACGTCGGCAGCAGGGCCCCGTCCTCCTCCGAGAGGGCCAGCGAGACCTGGAGCGCACCGTCCCACAGCGCCGGGTGCAGGACATGGGACCTGGCGGACGCGTGCAGGTTCTCCGGCAGCACCAGCTCGGCCACGGCCTCCCGCGCCTCCGGATGCACATGGAGCCCCTGGAGCGTCTGGAAGGCCGGGCCGTAGCCGAGCTGCCGGCGCTCGCACCGCGCGTAGAAGTCGCCGGGAGGGACGGGTTCGACGCCGTCGTGCCACTCGGGAAAGCGGGGCGCCGCGTGGTCGCTCGTCCGGCCGCCGGTCCGCCCGGTGGCGTTCACCGCCCACGACGCCGCCCCGCCGGGAAGCGACAGGAGCCGGCAGGCCCCGCCCTCGCCGACGTCGTCGCGCCATTCCACGGTGAACGGGAGCGGGTCGCCGGCCAGCGCCACCTCCTTGTGGAAGGCGACGTCCTCCAGTACGCCCGGCGGCGAGCCCCGGCGGGCGCGGGCCGCGTTCACCATGAGGCTCAGCATCGCCGCCGCCGGGAGCACGGCCGTCCCGTACACCCGGTGGTCGGCGAGCCAGGGGAGGTCCACCAGTGACAGGTCCATGGCGGCGTGCCGCGCGCCGGGGTCGCCGGGGGCCGGCACCAGCGGCGCCTCGAATCCGCGGTTCGCTCCGGAGCCGCGGGGCCGCTCCTCGGCCCAGTGGCGGTCGCCGCGCAGCGGGTAGCCGGGCACGGCCGGCCGGCTCGCTCCGGGGCGGGGGGAACCGCCGAAGGGTTCGAGCCCGGCCGCGTAGGCCCCGGCCACCGCCATGCCGAAGTCGGCGGCCGTGCCGCGGTCGCGGCGGAGCGTGGGCAGCACCGCCACCCGGCCCGGGCGGCCCCCGGCCAGCTGCTCGACGGCCGGCACCAGCACGGGATGCGGGCTGATCTCCACCACGTGGGTGACGCCCTCGTCCAGCAGGACGCCCATGGCGTCGGCGAAGAGCACCGGCCGGCGCAGGTTCTCCGCCCAGTACTCCGCGTCCATCTCCGGCCCGTCCAGCCGCCGGCACGAGACCGTGGACATCAGTTCCACGGAGCCGGGGCGCGGCACCGCGGGCGCCAGCTCGGCGAGCAGGTCCGCGCGCAGCGGGTCCATCTGCGGGCTGTGCGAGGCGTAGTCGACGTTCACGAGCCGGCAGTAGACGCCGTCCGCCTCCAGCACCTCCTTGAGGACCAGCACGGCCTCCTCGTCGCCCGACAGCACGCACGAGCTGGGGCCGTTGTGGACGGCGAGGGACACGCTGTCCTCGAACCCCTCCAGAGCGGCCTGCGCCGCCGCCCGGTCGAGGTCGACGGCGAGCATCCGGCCGCGACCGGACGTCCGGCGCGCGATCGCGCTCCGGCGCGCCATCACCAGGGCGGCGTCCTCGTACGACAGGACGCCCGCCAGCGTGGCGGCGGTGATCTCGCCCTGGCTGTGGCCGAGCACGACGTCGGGTTCCACCCCGGCCCCCCGCCACACCTCGGCCAGGCCCAGCGCCATCGTCCACAGCGTCGGCTGGAGCATGTCGATCCTGGTCATCCACTCGTCGCCCGACTCGCCGGTGAACACGGCGAGCGGGTCCCAGGCGACGTGCGGGCGGAGCGCCTCGGCGCAGCGCTCGACGGTCGCGGCGAACGGCGGGCTCTCGGCGAACAGGGCGCGGCCCATCCCGCTCCACTGCGAGCCCTGGCCGGGGAAGACGAACGCCGTCCGCCCCCGGGGGACCGCCCGGCCCGTCGCCACGGCCGGGTGCTCCTCGGCCGCCTCCGGTCCCGCGGCCAGCGCGGCCAGCGCGCTCCGGAGGTCGTCGCCGCCGGCGGCGACGATCCCCGCGCGCTCCGGGAAGTGGTCGCGCCGGGGCCCGAGGGCCGCCTGCAGGTCGTCCGCCCCGGTCGGCGTCGAGGCGACGAACTCGCCGAGCTCGCGTGCCCGTTCGGCGAGCACCGGCCGCTCCTTGGCCGACAGCGGGACGATCGCCGGGAGGCCCGTCGGCGTCCCGGCGGACGCCGCCGGGGTCTCGCACGCCTGCGGGGCGCTGCGCACGACCACATGGGCGTTGGTGCCGCCCCAGCCGAACGAGTTGACCCCCATGTAGAGGGGGCCGCCGGCCGGCAGTTCGAGCGGCTCCCGGACCACCCGCACGTTGACGTCCTCGAACGGGATCCGGGGGTTGAGCTCGGCGGAGTGCAGGCTCGGCGGCACCACCCGGTGCCGGAGCGCCAGCAGCACCTTGACCAGCCCCGCCAGCCCCGCGCACGCCTCCAGATGCCCGATGTTGGTCTTGATCGAGCCGATCGGCAGCGGCCCGGCGTCCCGCCCGGCGCCGAGCACCCGCCCGATCGCGGTGGCCTCGATCGGGTCGCCGCGGCCCGTTCCGGTGCCGTGCGCCTCCAGGTAGGCCAGCGCCTGGTAGGGCAGGTCGCCGTCGAGGTAGGCGCGGGTCAGCAGGTCCTCCTGGCCCTCGCGGCTCGGGGTCACCAGGCTGTCGCCCCCGCCGTCGTTGTTCACCACGGTCCGGGCGATGACGCCGTGGATGCGGTCGCCGTCGTCGAGCGCGCGCCGCAGCGTCTTCACGTACAGCGCGGCGACGCCCTCACCGCGGACGAAGCCGTTGGCGGCGGCGGAGAAGGCGGCGCAGCGCCCGTCCGGCGACAGGCCCCCGAAGTGGGTCAGCCCCACGGTCACATGGGGGTCCAGCATCAGGTTGGCGCCGCCGACCACCGCGGCGTCGATCTCCCCGTCGCGCAGCGCCTGGCCGGCGAGGTGCAGGGCGACGAGGGAGGACGAGCAGCCCGTCTCGACCGTCAGGCTCGGGCCGCGCAGCCCGAAGAAGTACGACAGGCGGGCGGCGATCACGTCGAGGGCGTTGCCCACCAGGCTGTGCGGCGTGGGCCGCACCCCGCGGGCGATGCGCAGCAGCTCGTAGTCGTGCCAGGAGCAGCCGATGTAGACGCCCGTCCTGGATCCGCCGAGCGCGGCGGCGGGCTGCCCCGCGTCCTCCAGCGCCCGCCAGGTCAGCTCCATCAGCAGCCGCTGCTGCGGATCGAGGACCTGCGCCTCGCGCGGCGAGACGCCGAAGAACGCGGCGTCGAAGCGGTCGACGCCGTCGATGAACCCGCCGACCGCCTGGATCTCCCGCTCGGGGTCCAGCGGCGCGGTGGCGTCCCACCGCTCGGGCGGGACCGGGCCGATCGCGTCACGCCCGTCCATCAGCAGGGTCCAGAGCCCGTCGATGTCCGGCGCACCGGGGAACCTGCCCGCCATGCCGACGACGGCGATCAGCTTCTCCGGGTCGTGTGCTGCGTTGTGGTCCATGCGCTGCCTTCTCGTGCTGTTGCGGGGGGTGTGGGCGGTCGGCGCTACTCGCGGAAGCGCATGCGGACGAGGCCCTTGCTGGCGCGGATCATGCGCGGTCCCATCTCGGGAGGGGCCTGCCTGCGGCACCAGACGGCGTTCTTCGCCATCTTCAGCGGGGTCATGTTGAAGCAGCGGGTGTCGCGCTCGCCGAGCCGGAACGCGGGGGCGATGTAGTCGGCGTCCTTGATGTGGCGGAGGATCCGCGCGGCGGCGGCGTCCGCGGTCACCGTGCCCTCCCGCACCGACTCGCACAGTTCGCGGGTGGCGATCCCCAGCTCGTTGAACCCGGCGCTGACCGGCAGCGGCGAGCCCGGGTGCTTGCTGTTCTCCAGTTCCAGGAAGACCGACTCGTCACCGGTCTTGGCGAACCGGTAGTAGGCGTCCTCGAGCATGACGTTGCCGAGCATCGTGCCGAGCATCCAGGTGCGGCACGCCGCGTTCCACAGCTCGTAGTCGCCGAAGCCGACGAACGAGCTGAAGACGAGGTCGTCGTGGAAGTCGAAGAGCCCCTGCTGCAGCGCCTCCAGGTACCCGAACCGCTCCAGCGACCAGTTCCCGTCCCGGGAGGCCGCGATCAGGCGCCAGCCGAGGGCGTTGACGAGTTCGAGGGTGTTGGTGAGGCCGCGGGAGTACAGGGCGTCGATGAACCCCGCCGCGTGGGAGGTGAGGCAGTACCGCTCCCCCACCACCTGCTTGGCCGAGTACTGCAGCCGGCCCGTGGAGACCCAGGGCCGGACGGCCTTGGCCTCCTTGAACTGGTGCGCGATCTGCGGGAACCGTTCCAGGAAGGCGTTGAACTCCTGTTCCGGGGGGACGCCGTCGTCCTTGGGATGGACCCTCGGGTCGAAGGTCAACCCGACGCTGCAGAGCTTGTTGATGGCCCCCGGGTGGTTGTCGAACGGGATCACCCAGAGCCAGCCGCCGTCGAAGACGTGGTGCAGTGTGCCGTTGTGCCACGGGTTCGGCTGGTCGTGGCGCTTGGCCGCGGGCGCGTCGTCGAACGGCGTCACCCCGATCATGTGGGTGAAGATCGTGCGGGTGTGGGTGCGCGCCCTGGTGGGGGTCTCCCGCAGCTCGAACTTCTCCGCCAGCGGCGAGCGGAAGCCGCTGCCGTCGACCACGTACGAGGCGCGGAACTCCTCGCCCCGCGCGCCCCGGAGCACCGCCCCGGAGTCCGGGTCGATCTCGATGTCCTCGATCCTGGTGTTCAGGCGGGGGGTCGCGCCGTACTTGACCGCCACCTGGAACAGGTAGGCGTCGATGTCCTGCCGGAACAGGTGGGTCTCGGTCCGCAGGGCCGCCGGGACGACCAGCTGGTTGATCTCCTCCGGGTTCTGCGCCCGCCCTTCCCGGTGGTAGACGAACCCGAAGTTCTGCTTCCTGCCGCAGTTGGCCGAGACGCGCCGCGTGATGCCCTTGAAGCTCGACAGCGGCATGATCTCCGGCACCCGGTAGCGGTCGGCGATGAGCCGGGTCATGCCGGAGGTGTAGGGAATGGTCGACTCGCCCACGGCGAACCGCGGATGCACGCCCGCGTCGAGCAGCAGCACGCTGACGCCGTTGCGGGCCAGGACGGCGCCGAGCATGCCGCCCGCCATGCCGCTGCCCAGGATCGCCACGTCGAAATGTTCGGCACGCCGGTGCGCGCTGGTGTTCGGCTGCACTTGTCTCACCCTTCGCTTCTTGGGCCGGAGGCGACCCGTCCGTTCTCTGTGGCGGCGGCGTGCCCGCTTCAGGGCGGCACCGCGGTCCGTCCCGTCGGCTCGCGGGCGCCCGCGCCCGCCGCGGGCTCGTCCGCCCGCCCGCGGAGGGTCAGCGCCAGGAGGGGCCCGGTCATCAGCGTCGTCAGCAGCGTCATGACGACCATCAGCGAGTAGAGCGCGTCGTCCAGCAGGCCGAGCTCCAGGCCGACGCCGAGGACGACCGGCCCGGTGAGCCCCCGCGTGTTCATCAGCGCGGCGATCGCGGCCGAGGGCCGCGCCGGCATCCCCTGGGTGCGCAGCCCCAGGTAGGTCCCACCGACCTTGCCCGCCACGGCCACGGCCATGATCAGGCACAGCAGCCAGAGGTCGGAGACGTCCAGCGAGGCCAGGTCGATGCGCAGGCCGGCCACCACGAAGTACACCGGCAGCAGCACCGCGGTGAGCTGGCCGAGGCGGTCCTCGACGTCGGCCCGCAGGGCTGGACCACCGCCCCGCGGCATGATCAGCCCGAACAGGAACGCACCCATGATCAGGTGCATCCCCATGGCCTGGGTCGCGACGGCCGACAGCAGCGTGCCGCTGAGGAGCACCGCGAAGGTCCACGGGGTCAGTGGTCCGCCCGCCCTGCCGCCCTCCAGGAACCTGCGCAGCAGCGGCCTGACGACGAGGAAGAGCAGGGCCGCGTAGCAGACGAACAGACCCGCCCGCCACAGCGCCGCCGCGCCGCCCACCATGGCCTGGACGGCCGCGAGCGCCACCCACGCCGCGACGTCGACGATCGCGGCCACCGCCAGCGCCAGGCCTCCCAGCGGCGTGGCGAACAGCCCGCGGTCCTCCAGGATCCTGGCGAGCACCGGGAAGGCCGTCACCGAGACGGCCAGCCCGGCGAACACCACGAACGCGGCCGAGGGGCTCCCCTCCACGGGGTGCACCCGCAGCAGGTGGAACCCCAGGCCGACCCCGAGGGCGAAGGGGACGAGGGTCGCCCCGACGATCGCGCCGGCGGCCGTCCGCCCCCGGCCCCGCAGCGAGCCCGTGTCCACCTCGAGGCCGACGGCGAACATGAACAGCGCGAGGCCGAGGTCCGCGATCCCGGCGAGCACCGACTGGACCTCCGCCGGGAACAGCGCCCGGGAGAGCCCGTCGCTCAGCAGCGTGGGGCCGAGCAGGATGCCCGCGATGATCTCGCCGACCACCGCGGGCTGCCCCACGCGCGTCGCCAGCGCCCCGAGCCCGCGGGCGAGCACGAGGATCAACGCGAGATCCGCGAACAACAGCTGCACCTGATGGCTGGTCACTGGCGGACGGCCCCACTCACTTCTGCTCGAACGGGCGGCTGCGCACGGGCACCGGCTGGGCGGACGATCAGGACGCGGCCTCCACCGCGCCTTCGGCGAGCAGGTCGTCCAGCTGGATCTGGAACATCTCGTGCTTGCCGCTCAGCCCGGAGACCAGCTGCACGAAGTCCTTGGACGGCTCGTTCTTCTTCTCCGGGTCGACGAGCTCCTGGGCGAGGCTGTAGTAGAACTCCTCGTACTTCGTGCGGTCGTAGAACCGCTCGACGAAGGTCCTGATCTCGTCGAAGAAGGAGCGGTAGGCGCCGGCGTACCGGTCCAGCGCGGCGCCCTCGATCTCGGGGTGGTCCAGGACCGGGCCGAGGATCTTCGCCAGCGTGCTGGCGGCCAGCGTCGCCAGCGCGACGCCGGTCGAGAAGAGCGGGTCGACGAACGCCGCCGAGTCGCCCACGAGCACCCAGCCGTCGCCGTGGAAGGTGTGGGAGGTGTACGACCAGTCGCGGGCGCTCCGGAAGCCGCCGGACTGGCGGGCGTCGCGCAGCAGGTGCTTGAGCTTGGTCGTGCGCTCCCGCTGCTCGGCGAACAGCTCCTGCAGCGACTGGTCGGTCTTGCCGGCGTGCTCGGCGCGCGTCACGTAGCCGACGCTCTGCCGGTCCTTGTCGATGGGGATGGCCCAGAACCAGCCCTCGTCCAGGCCCTCGATGAGGATGTTCGTCCACTCGTCGCCAGGCAGCCGGTCGCAGCCGTCGAAGTAGGTCCAGACGGCAACGTTGCGGAGCTCGTCGTGCCAGGTGATCTCGGAGAAGCGCCGGCTGAGGACGCGGGCCTGCCCGGAGGCGTCCACCACCATGGAGGCGCGCGCCTCGTGGACCTGCTTCTCGCCCTGGACCGTGTAGCGCACGCCGGTGACGCGGCCGGAGTCGTCCAGGATGGGCTCCTTGACCGTCGCCTCCTCCAGGACGTAGGCGCCCAGCTCGCGGGCCCGGTCGAGGATCAGCGTGTCGAAGTCCGCGCGGCGGGTGTGGTAGGAGTACGCGTACGGGCCGCCCTTGATGAACGAGAAGTTCCACGGGACCTGGTCGTTGCCCCACACGAGCGTCCCGCCGTACTTGCGCTCGAAGCCGCGGGCGTCCATGCGCTCGGTGAGCCCGAGCTCCTCCATGGGCCCCATGACCGCGGGGATGAGGGACTCTCCGATGTGGTAGCGCGGGAAGCGCTCCCGGTCGAGGATGAGGACCCGGCGCCCGTTCTTGGCGAGCAGGCCGGCGGTGGTGGCGCCGGCGGGGCCGCCGCCGATCACCACGACGTCGAATTGGTCAGGAATCCCGAAGAGATTGGACGACATGCCGACCTTCCACTAATCCGGATACGGCTTGATCGAACCATCCGCGAGCCCCGGTTCCGAGGACCGGACCGATCGATACCATGCCATTCTGCCCCGTCGGCACTAGAGAAAGTCTGCACGCCCGCTGGACACCCTCTAAGCACAAATGACCCGCAATATGGGAGATGACATAAAGGCGGCGGGGCACAACAGTGAAAGCGTCACCCATCCGGGCGCGCCGCGCCCGCCGGCCGCCGCGATCCGGCGCCGAAGGCGGGCTGAGCAGGGGTTAGGAGCGGTCGGCGGACCGCCGGCCACGGCACGGAAAAGCCTGGCGGACGGCTAGATCCGGGCCGCCGGGTGGTCAATGTCGAGAATGCTCTCGGCGCCGCCGAAGAAGCCATTCCTGGCCCGTTGGTAGCGGAGCACCCTGCGCAGCGCCTCATTTCGGCGGCGTTCCGGTTCCTGCCGCGAGCACTCGGCGGCGTACGTGCCGATCAGCGTATGGAAACGGTAGTTGTCGCGGCCTTCGGCGTCCAGTAGATGGTTGTCGGCGAGGTTCTCCAGCACCCGCCGGGCGGAGCCCCACGGCAGCCCGGCCAGCGCCGCGGCCTCGGACACGCAGAACACGGGCGCGCCGTACGCGCCCAGCAGCCGGAACATGCGGGCGGGCTCGGCGTCCAGCGCCCGGTACGAGGCCCCGAAGACCGACCGCAGCGTCGCCTCGGGGTCGTTCTCCACCGCGAGCCGGTCGAGCCTGCTGTTCTTCGGGGTGTAGCGCTCGACCAGTTCGGCGAACCGCATCCGGGGGTGGGCGGTGAGCTGCTCGGCGGCGAGCCGCAGGGCGAGCGGGAGGTGCCCGCACATCTCGGCGATGCGGACCGTGTCCTCGCGCTGCCCGTCCACCCGCTCCGCGCCGATCAGGTAGGTGAGCAGGCTGATCGACTCGTCCAGCTCCAGCGGGGCCACCTCGACGCGGTGCGCCCCGTCCCGCGCCACGAAGCCGCTCTGCCGCCGCCTGCTGGTGATCAGGACGCAGGCGGGCCCGCCGGGGACCAGGGGCCGCAGCTGCTCGGGTTCGAGCGCGTCGTCGAGGACGATCAGCACCCGCCGGTCGTGCAGGAGGCTCCGGTACAGCGCCGTGCGCCCCTCCAGCTCGGCGGGCACGTGCCTGCGGCTCACCCCGAGGCTGAGCAGCAGCGAGCCGAGCGCCTCCGCGGCGTCCAGCGGGCGGCGCCCCGGGCTGAAGCCGCCGAGGTCGATGAACAGCTGGCCGTCCGGGAACCGGTCGATGAACTCGTGCCCGACCGTGAGGGCCAGCGCGGTCTTGCCGCTCCCGGCGACCCCGTCGATCACCACCAGCGGCGGCTTGTTCCCGGGCTGGGCCATCCCCTCGTCGATGATCGCCCGCAGCGCGCCGAGCTCCGCCGTCCGGCCGGTGAACCCGCGGGCCTTCGGGGGGAGCTGCGCCGGGCGCAGCGCCACGAACTCGCCGAGGCCGCCGTCCCGCGGCCCCGGCCGTCCGAGCGCCGGCGCCCCGCCCGCCACCGGCGCGAGCAGCTCCGGGCTGCCCGCGAGGATCTGCTCGTGCAGCGTGCGCAGGTCGGGCCCCGGCTCGATGCCGAGCTCCTGGATGAGCAGTTCCCGCGTCTCGCGGTACACCTCCAGCGCCCGCGCCTGCCTGCCGCACCGGTACAGCGCCAGCATGAGCAGCCAGCGCAGCCGCTCCCGGAGCGGGTGCTTGGCGACGGACGCGGTCAGCACCGCCGCGAGCTCGGGGTGCCGGCCCACCTCCAGCATCAGCCCGGCCCATTCCTCGGTCGCCGTCATCCGCAGCTCGAACAGGTGGGCGCGCTCGGTCTCGGCGAACGGGCCGGGGACGCTCGTGTACGCCTCCCCCCGCCACAGGCCGAGCGCCGCGTCGAACTCGCGGAGCGCCGCCGCGGGCAGCCCGCCCGCCAGCGACCGGCGGGCGTCCGCCAGCAGCTCCATGAACCGCTCGACGTCGATGTTCTCCGGCGGGACGCACAGGCTGTAGCCGCCGCCCGTGGAGACCAGCACCTCGCCCGTGTCCCGCCGGCCGCGCCTGGGCTCCAGCACCTTGCGCAGGCCGGCGATGTAGGTGTGGACGCTGTTGCTGGCGGTCGCCGGGACCGTGTCGCCCCAGACGGCGTCGATGATCTCCTCGATCTCCACGACCTCGTTCACCCGGCCGGCCAGCAGGCCCAGCACGGCCCGCTGCTTGGGCGGCCCGGGCGTCACCTCGGTCTCGTCCCGCCAGACCCGCATCCGGCCGAGCAGCTCCAGCCGCACCGATCGCTCCGCCTCTGGCATGGTCGATCACCTCCGAAGTCGGGTCTGAGCACGGGATGAGCACGCCGGCGCCGCTGAGAACGCGCACCTGGACCCACCGCTGCGGACCCAGCCAGCCTCCGCGTCGGCACGCCCGCTGTCACCGCCCAGATTGCGCTCGGTCAAGACCCGGTGCCAGGACGGCACGTCAGAGGGCATGGGCGGGTCCGGGCCGGGGCGCGGAGCAATCTAAGCGGTGACAGGGGTTCCGGAGGATCCGAGCATGGGCTTGGCGGCGACGCCGGAGAGACGGGACGCCGCCGAGCCGTGTCGGCTCGCAGGCCCGACGAGGAAGAGGTTCGGCCGTGGCCCTTGCCCAGAGAGCCTCGGGTTCCGGCCGGGCGGACTGGATCGTCTGCCGCCGCTGCCGGACCCTCAGCCATGCCCGGCAGGTCGCACGCCGCCTGGGGGTGTGCCCCGAGTGCGGGCGGCACGCCCCGCTGAGCGCCGCGGACCGGGTGGAGCAGCTGCTGGATCCGGGGAGCGCCGTCCGCTTCGGCCCCCCGGTCGGCACCGCCGACCCGCTCGGCTTCCGCGACAGCAGGCCCTACCCGGACCGGCTCCGGGAGGCCCGCGCGGCCACCGGCCTGGACGAGGCCGCCATCTGCGTGCGCGGGACGATCGACGGCCACCCGGTGGTCGCCGCCGTCATGGACTTCCGGTTCATGGGCGGCAGCCTCGGCGCGGGGGTGGGCGACCGGATCTGCCTCGCCGCCGAGACGGCGTGCGCCGAGCGGGTGCCGCTGCTCCTCGTCACCGCGTCCGGCGGCGCGCGGATGCAGGAGGGGGCGATCTCCCTCATGCAGCTCGCCCGGACCAGCGCGGCGCTGGCCATGCTCGACGAGGCGGGGGTCCTCACCCTGTCGCTGATCACCGACCCGACGTACGGCGGCGTCGCCGCGTCCTACGCCACGCTCGCCGACGTCATCATCGCCGAGCCCGGCGCCCGGCTGGGCTTCGCCGGTCCGCGCGTCATCGCGCAGACCATCCGGCAGACCCTGCCGCCGGGTTTCCAGACCGCCGAGCACCTGCTCGAACACGGCGGCGTCGACATCGTCGCGCCGCGCGCCGAGCTGCGCGGGACGCTGTCGCGGGTGCTGGCCGCCGGACGGGCCGCCGCTCCCCCGGCGGACGGCTCCGGCCCGGTCCCGCACCCGGCGTCCGCCCCGTCGTCCGGTGCGCCCGGCGAGCCCGGCGCGCCGGCCCTCGTCACCGACTTCGGCCTGCTCCCGGAGCGCCCGCCCTGGGAGACCGTCCGCCGCGCCCGTTCGCTGAAGCGCCCGACGCTGCGGGACCTGCTGCCCCACCTGGTGGCCGACTTCGAGGAACTGCACGGCGACCGGCTCTCCGACGACTGCTCCGCCATCGTCGGCGGCGTGGGGGTGTTCGAGGGCCGGGCCGTGCTGGTGGTCGGCAACCAGAAGGGGCACACCCCGCAGGAGCTCGCCCGGAACGACTTCGGCATGTCCTCGCCCGCCGGCTACCGCAAGGCGGCGCGGCTGATGCGGCTCGCCGGCAAGCTGGGGCTGCCGGTGCTCACGTTCGTCGACACGCCCGGCGCCCATCCCGGCGTCGAGGCCGAGGAGCGGCACCAGGCGGCGGCGATAGCGGCCAACCTGCGGCTGATGGCCCGGCTCCCGGTGCCGATCGTCACCGTGATCACCGGCGAGGGCGGCAGCGGCGGCGCCCTGGCGCTGGCCGTCGCCGACCGCGTGCTCATGCTGGCCGACGCCGTCTACTCCGTCATCAGCCCGGAGGGCTGCGCCGCGATCCTCTGGCAGGATCCCGCCGCCGCGCCCGAGGCGGCGGCGGCGCTGCGGCTCGACGCCCGCGAACTGCTGCGGCTCGGCGTGGTGGACGCGGTCGTCCCCGAGCCCGCGGGCGGCGTCGAGGACGCGCCCCGGGCCACCGCCGCGCGCATCGGCGAGGCGGTGCGCGCGACCCTGCGGGAGCTGGCGGACCGGCCGCCCGGCCGCCTGCTCGCCGAACGGCTGGCCCGGTACCGGCGGTTCGCGATGCCGCCGCCCGCCGCTCCCGCCGCCCGTTCGATCCCCCCTGCCGCGCCGGCAGATCCCGAAGAGAGGCACTGATGACGCTTACCGCGGACGCCGTCGCCCAGCGCGACCGAGACCGCAGCTCGGCGAGCGGAACCGACCTGATCGAGCTGATCGAGGCCGTCCGGGACAACGCCGCGCGGCTGCTGTCGGGAGTCCCCCATCCGCCCGCGTCGCTGCGGCTGCGCGCCGGCGCCGTGGCGGTGGAGCTGGAATGGCCGCCGGACGGTGCGGGCCGCACGGCCCCGGCGGCGCCCGGCGGCGCGGCCGGCGCCATGGCCGCCGCGCCGGCGGCGGCCGAGGACGGGCGGTTCCCGATCCTCGCCCCGTCGGTCGGCGTCTTCTACCAGGCGCCCGAACCGGACGCCGCGCCCTTCGTGAGCGTGGGCGACACCGTCGCCGCCGGGCAGCAGGTCGGCATCGTCGAGGTGATGAAGCTGATGCTCCCCGTGGAGGCCGACCGCGCGGGCCGGGTGGTCGAGATCGTGGCCGGCGACGGCGCCGAGATCGAGTACGGCGAGCCGCTCCTGGTCCTCACCGACGCCGCCCGCACAGACGCCGTCCTCACCGACGCCGCCGGGGGCTGACCCCGTGTTCTCGACCGTGCTCATCGCGAACCGGGGCGAGATCGCGCTCCGGGTGGCGCGGACCTGCCGCGAGCTCGGGCTGCGGGTGGTCGCCGTGCACTCCACCGAGGACCGGGACTCGGCCGTGGTGCGGCTGGCCGACGAGAGCGTGCAGATCGGCCCCGCCTCCGCCCGGCGCAGCTACCTGAACATCCCCGCGCTCATCGAGGCGGCCCGGCGCACCGGCGCCGATGCGCTCCACCCCGGGTACGGGTTCCTCTCCGAGGACGCCGACCTGGCCGCGGTGTGCGCGGAGAACGGCATCACCTTCGTCGGTTCGCCCGCGCCGGTGCTGGAGGTCTTCGGCGACAAGATCGCCGCACGCGCCCTGATGGCCGAGGCGGGCCTGCCGCTGCTGCCCGGCTCGGCGGCGCCGCTGGAGAGTGTGGCGGCGGCGCGGGCGGCGGCGGACGCGATCGGGTACCCGGTGATCCTCAAGGCCGCGGCCGGGGGCGGCGGGAACGCGATGGCGGTCGTGCGCGAGGCCGCGGACCTGCCGGCCGCCTGGCGGCGGATCCGGGCCGACGCGCAGGCGCTGTTCGGCGACGACCGCGTCTACCTCGAACGCCACCTCGGCTCGGCCCGCCACGTCGAGGTGCAGCTGCTCTGCGACGCGCACGGCAACGTCCTGCCCCTCGGGACCCGTGACTGCTCGGTCCAGCGCCGCCGCCAGAAGCTCATCGAGGAGGCCCCCGCCCCGCGGCTGCCCGGCGGGCTCGCCGAGCGCATGTCCGAGGCGGCGGTGGCCGGCGCGCGGGCGGCGGGCTGCGTCGGCGCGGCGACGTTCGAGTTCCTGGTCTCGCCCGACGGCTCGTTCGCCTACCTGGAGACCAACTGCCGCATCCAGGTCGAGCACCCGGTGACCGAGATGGTCACCGGCGTGGACATCGTCGCGGAGCAGTTCCGGATCGCGGCCGGCCGGGAACTCGCGCTCGGCCCGGAGGACGTGGAGCCCCGCGGCGCCGCCATCGAGTGCCGGATCAACGCCGAGGACCCCGACCGGGGCTTCGCGCCCGCGCCGGGCCTGCTCACCGAGTTCCGGCTCCCGGGCGGCCCCTTCGTCCGCGCCGACACGCACGGCTTCCCCGGGTACCGGGTTCCGGCCGCCTACGACTCGCTGCTGGCCAAGCTCGTCGTCTGGGCGCCCGACCGCGACCGGGCGCTGCGCCGGATGGCCGCCGTGCTCGGCGAATGCCGGATCTCCGGCCCCGGAGTGCGCACCACCGCCGGCTTCCTGGAGCGGCTGATCGCCGATCCGCGCTTCCAGGACGCGGAACACGACACCTCCCTCGCGCTCGCGCCTCCCCCGGATCCGCGCCCGGTTCATTAGAGCAGGCGGCCGCACACGCAATGCGAGGCGCGCCGGGCGGTGGCCGCCCGGCGCGCCCTTCGCGGGGGGGGTCAGTCCGAGACGCACATGGACTGCAGGCAGCAGAGCAGGTTCCGGGACTGCTGGTTGAGGTAGTGGCTGTGCCGGTTCAGCTCCGCGAGCTGGCCGACCGTCACCCAGCGGAAGTCGCCGTAGCCGTCGCCCGAGCCCTCCAGCTCCAGATCGGTCTCCATGATGACGTAGCGGCTGCTGGCGGCCTGGAAGATGTCCGCCTGGTCGGTCACCTTGGTCTCGAAGTGGATCTGCGCCGGGTCGGCCTCCTTCAGCTCCTTGAGGAAGCGCGGGTAGGCGTCGGGCGGCAGCTCGTCGTAGAAGGACGGGACGCACTGCAGGCTCGGGCCGAGCTCGGCGACGTCCACGTAGCCGCCCTCGAAGACGGAGTTGACCAGGACGTGCAGGACCCCGCCGATGTTCCTGACGAGGAAGACCACCAGGCCGTCCGCCGCGGTGCGGATCATCGGCTGGGTCCAGCGGTCGCCGCCGAGGTCGATGTCCGCGCCGACGATCTCGAAGAACTGGAACTGCCGGTGGGTGAGGCGCCCCTCGGAGACGTGCCACATGCCAGCGTCCTTGAGGTGGATGCGCTCGACGTTCATGTCGCCGTAGGTGCGCGCCCGGCTGAGCCAGCTGAGGATCTCGGTCGTGCCGTGCCGCGCCGGGGCGCCGGGCTCGCAGGAACGCAGCAGCGCCGACCGGAAGCCCGCGCCGGCGTCGCCTCCCGCGTCGCCGGTCGCCGCCCCCGCCGCGCCCAGGACGGAGAAGGGCAGGCACGACAGCACCGAGCACGCGCTGGTGTTCACGGTGTCGCCCTCGGCGAGCAGGGCGTAGACCTGCCGGAGCGGCAGCCAGCGGTAGCCGTCGAGGACCTCGACGTCCTCCTCGACCTCGACGATCACGTTCCGGTTGCGCTTGCGGAAGAACCACGACCCCTGCTCGGACTGCCGGACGTCCGCGATGATCCGGCGGTCGCCGGGGTCGGTGAAGTAGGCCAGGTACGGGACCTCCCGGTCCCGGTTGCTCCAGGTCGCCTGGACCGTCGGGCCGAGCTGCGCCCCGGCGGCGTTGCCCGGTTCCACCTTCGCCTGCATCAGCACGTGCGGGACCCCGCCGAGGTCCTTCATCAGGATCCCCAGGGTGCCCATGTCCGGCTGGACGATGATCGGGTAGTTGGTGTGCGAGATGGAGCCGTGCACGGTGGCGTGCTTCTCCATTGCCTCGACGGTGAAGAATCCGCCGTCGCGAGGGGAGATGGCCCCGGTCGCGGGGTCCGCCCCCCAGCCGTCGAGCGCGTCGAGCGCGACCTCCTTCACCCGCACCGGGATCCGCTCGGCGGTCGCCGCCAGCCACGCGCGGACGTCCTCGTCGGTCACCTGGTCTGCGGGCGCTGGCGCTGTGCTCTCCACTGCGAATTCCTTTCCAGGGCTCTTCCGACGGCTCGTCCGGTCGTTGTCGAACGACGTATCCTCAGCCTAGAAAGGCGCCTTCTCCGGGTCATCTCCCAAATTGCCGCGCGCCTTTTCCGGAATGGCGGGGACCGCCCGCAGCGGCACGCGCCGCGCCGGGGCGGGGGCGCCGCTCAGCGGACCGGGACGTCGGCGCCGCGCGCCGGGGCGGACCGCAGCGCCGGCGAGCGCCGGGCCGCCCGCAGCGACCGGACCATCGTCGCCGGACGCATGATCGCGCTGGGCCTGGCCAGCAGGTGCTGCACTTCCAGCATCACCAGGTGCGCGGGCACGGACACGTGGCTGGCCAGCATGACGCGGCGCACGTAGCGGTTGAGCAGCGCGGTCCCGAACGGCCGGGGACCGACCGTCTCGGGGAACATGAAGTCGCTCGCCGTCGACAGCTGCCACGGCGTGTCGATCGTCTTTCCGCAGGCCCGGTAGTACCGGCGCGCCATCTCCGCGGTCGGGGCGCCGAACCGGTCCAGGCACCGGCCCAATTCCTCCGCCTCCAGGGTCGCCACGGTCATTCCCTGGCCGTAGAGGGGATTGAAACTGCAGATCGCGTCGCCGAGCGCCACGTAGCCGGCGGGCAGGCGCCGCAGCCGCTCGAAGTAGCGGCGGCGCGCGGCGGGGTAGGTGAAGCGGTGCGCGTCCCGGTCGTCCACCGGCTCGGACCTGGCCAGCAGGTCGGCCATGTGCGGGTCCGGCAGGCCCGCCGCGAACGCCGCGAACCCCTCCGGGTCGACGGGCGCGTGCGCGCGGTGCCAGCCGCCGAGGGTGACCATCCACCGGTCGCCCTCGATGGCGAACGCCGCGGCGGCGCGCTTGTCCCCCGGCGGGACGCACGACATCAGGAAGAGGAGGCCGCCGTCCGCGCCGAGGGCGTCGTCCGGGCCGCGCCGCAGCAGCCGCGTGGTGTACCCGACGTCGATCTTGACCGTCGTGACCTCGGGGGCGGGGCACTCCAGGTCCGCGAGCCACCGCTCGCTCCGCGTCGCGCTCCGCCCGGTCGCGTCGACCACGAGGTCCGCCGGGATCCGGTCCCCGTCGTCGAGCGCGACGCCCGTCACCCGGCCGGCGACGCCGAGCAGCCCGCCGACCGCGGTGCGGTCCCGGATCTCGACGTTGGGCAGGTCCGCCACGCGCCGGCGGACCGACATCTCCAGGTAGGCGCGGCTGAGGCTGATCCCGAGCATCCCGCTGCGGAACCGCGTCCGGAGCGCGCCCATCTGGTAGAAGAGCAGGTCGTGCCCCGGGTCGAACGGGACGGCTCCGCCGTCGATCAGCTCCGCGGTCAGGCCCGGGAACAGCTCCTCCAGCTTCATCCGCCCGCTGATGAGCAGCGCGTGCGCGTGCCCGCCCTGCGGCACCCCGCGGCGCGTGCGGGGCGCGGCGGGCAACGTGTCGCGGTCGATGACGGTGACCCGCTCGAACCTGTCGGACAGCACGCGGGCGGCCGCCAGGCCGCCGATCGAGCCGCCGACGACAACCGCGTGTTCACCGACTGGGCGCACGGCCCCTCCTCGCCTCGGTTCCAGTTCGCGCTGGACCGGCTCGTCCTCGTCCAGGGCGCCTCCGGGGGTCCCGGACGTCCCGCCGCCGTCCACCGCCCCCATGAGGATTCTTGAGCGCGCGGGAGCGGGTGTCTTCTCCCTCGTTGCGCGACTGCGGACCGGTTCCCGCCGCCGCGCCGTCACGAGGGCTGCCGGGCCGCGGCGGCGTCCGCGGCGGGGCCGCGGCAGGCGAGCCCGTGCACGCCCATCGAGCGGGAGAAGTCGCTCCTGGCCAGCGGCCCCCGCCGGACGCGGTCGGGCAGCGGCCCCACGCAGTGCGGGATGCTCCCCTCCGGCAGCCTCTCGAGATCGAGTTCGACCGGCACGGCGGCGCCGGGAACGACGTGGACCGGGCCGAGGATGGCCGCCAGCACCGGCGTGCGGCCGCTGTCCCCGTGCGTCTTGACGGTGATCATCCACCGGCCCGGAGAGACATGGGCGATGTGCGATGTGCCGTCCGGGTCCTCGACGACGCAGGGCTGCACCGGTCCGCCGAGGACGAGCGAGGTCGGCACGGCCCGCACGACGAAGTCCCTGGCCGGGGAGAGCGCCGTGGAGCGGAGCGAGACCAGGATCGAACCGTGCGTGCAGGGCAGGTCGCCGTGGTCGCCGGCGAAGCCGTCGGCGCCGTTGCCGAGCCGGGCGGCGCGCCGGTACCGTCCCGGCGAGATTCCCACCGTCCGGGTGAATCGCGATGTGAATGTGCCGAGACTCGCACATCCGACCTGCACCGCGATATCGGCGACACTCTCCTCCGTACAGAGCAGTTTCTGCCGCGCGACTTCCAGTCTCACTCCGCAGAGAAAACGCGTTGGCGGGTAACCGGTCTCCCGGCAGAACAGCCGCGATAAATACCCGGGAGTGAGACTGACCGCGGCGGCCAGCTCCTCCAGTGTGAGGTCCTCGTGATATCGCGCACGCATCAGTTCGACGACATCGCCGATCTCCTGCCGCACCAGGCCCCCTTGGTGTCGCATCGTGAAGATCCCCAGTGAAAGCCGAACCGAGTGGAACGGTCAAGTGCCACCGCCTCGGCATCGAGACGGCCTGTAGACCGACATAAGAGCGGACATCCGGCCGGCCACCCCAGGGTGGCCCAATTCTTAATGAGATTCAATGATTCCGGTTTCGGATGCCCCTATCTCGACATAAGCTCTTCACCGAAACGAGATAGGGAAGAGATGCCTTTCCAATGATCACCACACCCCCTGGGACCTGCGGAAAAGCCGACGAAGCGACCGCGTCGGCGCATCGTATTCCGATACGATCACGAGCACTCGCAAGGCGTTCCGCGAAACGAAGGCAATTTTGGAGATGTCCGGTGGCCCGGTTGACCACACAATGGTTCGCAGAGGGTCCATCAGTGGGCCGTTGAGATGGTCCGCAGGAACCGTCGCAACGTCGCGCTGACGCAGATCCAACGGGAAATACGCAGGCACGAGCAGTCCCGATTGGAGCGGAACTCCGATGGACAGAACGGATCGGCTCACCTCCCATGGCGACACCGTCGAGGCAGTGCTCATCGGCGGGCCGGCCGACATCCCCCAGGTCGCGCGGACCGTGCGGACCCCGGCGGCGGAGACCAAGATCAAGGTCCTGCACCGCAACGGTTACGAGCACTTCGAGATCGTGCGCGAGCCGCGGATCGATCCCTCCCGTCCGGTGGCCTTCCACTGGACCATGCGAACAAAGATCGCCGAGTGACGGCCACGCGCCGGCCGGCGCCCTCCCTCCTCCCCCGCCGCGACGGCGCCTCCGTCCAGCGGCGGCTGGCCGTCTCCGCGCTGGCCGCCGGGCGCGCCGGCACGCCGGCCTGGCTGGCGGGGTGCGCCGAGCGGTTCCGGATGGCGGTGGAACGGGTCCCGCTGGACGGCATGGCCCAGTGGCGGGAGGACCCGGCGACCGGCACGATCGGCCACGCGAGCGGGCGGTTCTTCACCGTCGAGGGCATGGAGGTGCGGGCCCCCGGACTCCCCGTCGAGTCCTGGAGCCAGCCGGTCATCCACCAGCCGGAGGTGGGGATCCTCGGGATCCTGGCCAAGGAGTTCGACGGCGTCCTGCACCTGCTGATGCAGGCCAAGGCCGAGCCGGGCAACGCGAACGGGCTCCAACTGTCCCCCACCGTGCAGGCGACCCGCAGCAACTACACGCGGGTGCACCAGGGCAGGCCGGTCCCCTACCTCGACTACTTCCGGCACGCCTCGCGGCACAACGTCATCGTGGACGTGCGGCAGTCGGAGCAGGGCTCCTGGTTCTTCCGCAAGCGCAACCGCAACATGGTCGTGGAGACCACCGACGACGTCGAGGTCCTGGACGGCTTCCGCTGGCTGACGCTGGGCCAGGTCCACGCCCTGCTGCACGTCGACGACACCGTCAACATGGACAGCCGCACGGTGCTCGGATGCCTCCCCACCGCCGGCGCCGACCTGACGGCCCTGCTCGACGTCCCCGGCACCGACCCCTTCCACTCCGCCCTGCTCCGCTCGCTCGATCCGGGCGCGGGCTCCCTCCACGCGACCACGGAGGTGCTGAGCTGGATCACCGAGGTCCGGACGATGACGGACATGCGCGCCAGGCTGGTCCCGCTCGGCCAGGTAGCGGGCTGGCGGCGGACCGCCGCGGCCGTCGCCCACGGCAGCGGCCGCTACTTCGAGGTCATCGGGGTGCGGGTCCGCGCGGAGGGGCGCGAGGTCGCGCACTGGTCCCAGCCGATGATCCGGCCGGTGGCGACGGGCGTCATCGCCTTCCTCGTCTGCTCGATCGGCGGCGTCCTCCACGTGCTGATGCGGGCGTCGGCGCAGCCCGGGTTCGTGGACGTGATCGAGCTGGCGCCGACCGTCCAGGCCACGCCGGCGAACCACGCGCACCTCCCCGCGGCGGCGCGCCCCCGGTTCCTGGACGAGGTGCTGCGGGCCCGCCCCGACCGGGTCAGGTTCGACACCGTCCTGTCGGAGGAGGGCGGCCGGTTCTTCCACGCCCGCAACCGGTGCCTCATCGTCGAGACCCGGCCGGACGCCGCCGCGGAGTCGCCCGGATTCCGCTGGCTGGCGCTGCACCAGCTCGGCGACCTCGTGCGGCACGGCCACTACCTCAACGTCGAGGCCCGCAGCCTGCTGGCCTGCATGCAGAGCCTGACACCGGCCGCCGGAGCCCCGCGATGAAGGGCATCATCC
The DNA here is from genome assembly GCF_013364275.1 of Actinomadura sp. NAK00032. Classification (NCBI taxonomy): domain Bacteria; kingdom Bacillati; phylum Actinomycetota; class Actinomycetes; order Streptosporangiales; family Thermomonosporaceae; genus Actinomadura; species Actinomadura sp. NAK00032. Next base: position 6,429,309 of record NZ_CP054932.1, read on the forward strand.
TCGCCGGCGGCACCGGATCGCGGCTGCACCCCGCCAGCCTCGCGGTCTCCAAGCAGCTCTTCCCCGTCTGCGGCAAGCCGATGGTCTACTACCCGCTGTCGGTGCTCATGCTCGCCGGCGTGCGGGACATCCTCATCATCTCCACGCCCGTCGACCTGCCGCTGTTCCGGCGCCTGCTCGGCGACGGCTCCCGGCTGGGGCTCCGCATCCGCTACGCCGCGCAGGACGAGCCGCGCGGGCTGGCGGACGCCCTCCTCATCGGCGCGGACCACATCGGCGACGGGCCCGTGGCGCTGGTCCTCGGGGACAACATCTTCCACGGCAACTCGTTCGTGGACCTGCTGACCGACAACAGCGAGGACGTCGACGGGTGCGTGCTGTTCGGCCACCCGGTCAACGACCCCGAGCGCTACGGCGTCCTGGAGACCGACGAGCGGGGCCGGCTGGTCTCGATCGAGGAGAAGCCCGAGCGTCCCCGCTCCAACCATGTGGTCACCGGCCTGTACTTCTACGACGGCGGTGTCGTCGACATCGCCCGCGGGCTGAAGCCGTCCCCGCGCGGAGAGCTGGAGATCACCGACGTCAACCGGGCCTACCTGGAGCGCGGGCGGGCGCGGCTGGTCAACCTCGGCCGGGGATTCGTCTGGTTCGACACCGGGACGCCGGAGGCGCTCTTCCAGGCCGGCCAGTACGTGTGGGCGATCGAAGAGCGCCAGGGCGTGAAGGTGGCGTGCATCGAGGAGATCGCGCTGCGGAAGGGCTTCATCAGCGCCGACGAATGCCATCAGCTCGGGGCCGAACTCGCCGGCTCCGCCTACGGCCAGTACGTCATGGCGATCGCCAAGGAGGGCGTGAAGGTCTGCCCCTGACGGGGAGGGGCCGCGTGACGGGGAGGGGCCACGCCCACGCTCAGGGGCCTCAGGAGCCTCGGCGGTCCCGGCGGTCAGCGTCCCCGCTGGGATCCGTTGGCCAGCGCCGGAGAGCGCCCGAAGTCGGGGAGCGCGAAGTCCTCGGTCCAGAGCACGGGCGAGGACCCGGACGCGGGCGTCAGCATCTCCTGGTGGATGCGCTGCAGCTCGGGCGACGGGTCGAGCCCCAGCTCCTCGTCCAGCAGGGCCCGCAGCTCACCGTAGGCCGCCAGCGCCTCGGCCCTCCGCCCGGCGCGGGCGAGCGTGCCGATGAGCTGCCCGTGGAACCACTCGTGCAGCGGGTACCGGGCCACCAGAGAGCGCAGCTCGCCGATCAGGTCGCGGTCGCGGCCGAGCTGGACGTCGGTCTGGATCCGCAGCTCCAGGGCCCGCATCCGCAGCTCCTGCAGGTGCAGGGCGTGGGTGCCGAGGAGGCTCCCCTGGACGACGTCGGCCAGCGGGGGCCCGGTCCACAGGTCCAGGGCCTGCCGCAGCCGCTGGGAGGCGAGTTCGGGCCGGCCGGCGTCCAGCATCCGGCGCCCCTCCGCCACCTCCGCCTCGAACACGCAGACGTCGAGCTGGCCCGGCTCGATCTGGAGCTGGTAGCCGAACGGCTGGGTGAACAGCAGTTCGCGGCCCGCCGGCGCGAGCCCCTCCTGGTCGATGATCTTCCGGAGCTGGTAGACGTAGGTCTGCACGGTGTTGGAGGCGCGGCGGGGCGGCGCGTCCGCCCAGAGCTCCTCGATGACCGAGTCGACCTGGACGAGCTTGCCGGTCCGCACCAGCAGCAGTGCGAGAACCTGGCGCACCTTCGGCGGAGTGATCGCGCACGTGCGTCCGCCGTTGTTTATCTCCAGACTGCCGAGAAGCTTGAAGCGCACCATCTGCGTCCCCTTCATGGGCGGCGCGGCTGTGACATCTTGGAACACGATCACCCCGCTGGGCCAAGCGTGCACCGCAGCTCAACGTGCTGTCACCGCTCAGATTGCGCGGCCTTCCGCGTTTCGCCCCGGCCGACGCGAGTGCAATTCAGGAGTTGAGGGGCCCGATTCCCGGTGTCACGCTGAGGCTGGCTGCCCGGCTCGCCCCGCGGAGCGGGATCGGCCACCGCCGCCGTTCCATCCGCACGCCTCCTGGTTCTGCGCGCTTGCGTCCCGGGGGCGGCACCTACCGGTAGAGGTGGTCACAGGTGAGTGAGGGAACGTCCGAACGGACCGAGATCCCGGAGCCGAGCGAGGTCGGTCTCTTCTACGACCGGTTCGCGCAGCTCGCGGTGATGGTCGGCCCCGAGGCCAACGCCACCATGCACTTCGGGTACTGGGACTCGCCCGAGGACGCCGCCACCCTGCGCCAGGCGGCCGCGCGGATGACCGAGGTCATGATCGGCAAGGTACGGGTCGGCGCGGGCGAGCGCCTGCTGGACGTCGGCTGCGGCCTCGGCGGCCCCGGCGTGCGCCTCGCCCAGGCCACCGGCGCGGACGTCACCGGTGTGACGGTCAGCCAGGAGCAGGTCAAGCTGGCCAACCGGCTGGCCGCGGACGAGGGGCTCGCCGACCGGGTGCGCTTCGAGCACGCGGACGCCATGCGGCTGCCCTACACGGCGGACTCCTTCGACGCCGCGTGGGCCCTGGAGTCCATCATCCACATGCCGGACCGCGCCCAGGTCCTGGGCGAGATGGCGCGGGTGGTCCGGCCGGGCGGCCGGGTGCTGGTGACCGACATCTTCGAGCGGGCTCCCATCCCGGAGCACAAGAGGGCGCCCGTGGACGCCTACTACCGCGAGACGCTGCTCGGCCCCCCCGTCACCATCGACGAGTACCCCGGGCTGATCCGGAGCGCGGGGCTGCTGGTCGACGAGATCGTCGACATCAGCGAGAACGTGATGGGCAGGACGATGCGCGAGGCGGCGCGGCACAAGCGGCAGGTGTCGCCGGAGATCGAGGAGCTGCACGCCGACGACCCTGCGTACCAGCTGGATCTCGGCGCCCTCGCCGAGGTCTGGGAGCTCGGCTACCTGCTGGTGGTGGCGCACCGCCCCGGCGAGTGAGGGGCGGGCCTCGCTGAGGGGGCGCGTCCGGCGGTGGCGCTCGTCAGTGGTTACTGACGAGTAGTATTGATGGTTACCAGCGAGTAGCATCGCTGTCGCGGGCACTCGTGCCGTCGTCCAGGCAGGGGCGGCACGAGGCTCGACGCCACCGAGACCATCCTTCACCGCCCACCGCAGGGAGGACGACCCGTGCCTCGCACCGCACGCGACGTCGTGTTCGTCGACGGCGTCCGCACCCCGTTCGGCAAGGCCGGCCCCAAGGGGCTGTACGCGCAGACTCGCGCCGACGACATGGTCGTCCGCGCGATCCGCGAGCTGATGCGCCGCAACCCGTCCCTCCCGCCCGAGCGGGTGGACGAGGTCGCGATCGCCGCCACCACCCAGACCGGCGACCAGGGCCTGACCATCGGGCGGTCCGCCGCCGTGCTGGCCGGGCTGCCCAAGAGCGTGCCCGGCTACGCGATCGACCGGATGTGCGCGGGCGCGATGACCGCCGTGACCACCTCCGGCGCCGGGATCTCGTTCGGCTCCTACGACGTCGCCATCGCCGGCGGCGTCGAGCACATGGGCCGGCACCCGATGGGCGAGGGCGTCGACCCGAACCCGCGGTTCCTCGCCGACCGGCTCGTCGACCCGTCCGCCCTGGTCATGGGCTCGACGGCGGAGAACCTGCACGACCGGTTCCCCGGCATCACCAAGGAGCGCGCGGACGCCTACGCCGTGCGCAGCCAGCAGAAGGTCGCCGCCGCCTACGCCGCCGGGAAGATCCAGCCGGACCTCGTGCCCACCGCGGTCCGCTCCGCCGAGAAGGGGTGGGGGCTCGCGACCGAGGACGAGCCGCCGCGCCCCGGCACCACGCTGGACGACCTCGCCAAGCTGAAGACGCCGTTCCGGGTGCACGGCAACGTCACGCCCGGGAACGCCGCCGGGCTGAACGACGGCGCCACCGCGTGCCTGCTCGCCGCCGAGGACGTCGCCCGCGAGCTCGGCCTCACGCCGCGGATGCGCCTGGTCGACTTCTCGTTCGCCGGCGTCGAGCCGGAGGTGATGGGCGTCGGGCCCGTCCCCGCGACCGAGAAGCTCCTCGCCCGCAACGCGCTGACCATGGACGACATCGGCCTCATCGAGATCAACGAGGCGTTCGCCGTCCAGGTGCTGGCGTTCCTGGAGCACTTCAAGATCGCCGACGACGACCCCAGGGTGAACCCGTGGGGCGGCGCGATCGCGCTCGGCCACCCGCTCGCCTCGTCCGGCGTCCGGCTGATGAACCAGCTCGCCCGCCAGTTCGAGGAGCGTACGGACGTCCGCTACGGACTGACCACGATGTGTGTGGGCATGGGCATGGGCGGAACGGTGCTCTGGGAGAACGTGGGCTGGGGGGACGACAAGTGAGCACTCTCGGGGAAGTCTTCGGCGACGAAGTCGTGACGCACGCGCACGTACGGGATGTGACGCTGCCCTACGCGGCGGGCACGCTCGCGCTCATCACACTGGACAACGGCTTCGACCACACCAAGCCCAACACGTTCGGCCCCAACGGCCTCGCCGAGCTGAACGCGGCCATCGACACGATCGCCGGGCGCGACGACATCGCGGCCGTCGGCGTCACCGGCAAGCCGTTCATCTTCGCGGTCGGCGCCGACCTGAAGGGCGTCCCGCTCATCGCGAACCGGGAGGACGCCCGGTCCATCGGCAGGCTGGGGCACGACGTGTTCCGCCGGCTCGGCGAGTTGGACGTCCCGTCGTTCGCCTACTACAACGGCGCGGCGATGGGCGGCGGCGTCGAGATCGGCCTGCACTGCACGTACCGGACGATCTCCGCCGGGGTCCCGGCGTTCGCGCTGCCCGAGGCGTTCCTCGGCCTGGTGCCCGGCTGGGGCGGCACGTACCTGCTGCCGAACCTGATCGGCGCGGAGAAGGCGCTCAAGGTCGTCATCGAGAACCCGCTCGCGCAGAACCGGACGCTGAAGGGCGCGCAGGCGTACGAGCTGGGCATCGCGGACGCCCTCTTCGACGCGGCCGACTTCCTGGAGGAGTCGCTCGCCTGGACGGCCCGCGTCCTCAACGGCGACATCACCGTCACCCGGCCCGAGGTCGACAAGGGCAAGGCGTGGGACGACGCGGTCGCGATGGCCCGCTGGAACGTGGACGGCAAGCTGCACGGCGCCGCCCCGTCCTACACGCGCGCCCTCGACCTCGTCGCCGCCGCCAAGGACCGTACCCGCGACGAGGGCTTCGCCGCCGAGGACGAGGCACTGGCCGACCTCATCATGAGCGACGAGCTGCGCGCCGGCCTGTACGCGTTCGACCTCACCCAGAAGCGTGCGAAGAGGCCCGCCGGGGCACCGGACAAGGCCCTCGCCCGCCCGGTCACCAAGGTCGGCGTCGTCGGCGCGGGCCTGATGGCCTCGCAGCTCGCGCTGCTGTTCGCGCGCCGCCTGGAGGTGCCGGTCGTGCTGACCGACCTCGACCAGGAGCGCCTGGACAAGGGCGTCGGCTACGCGCACGGCGAGATCGACAAGCTGCTCGGCAAGGGCCGCGTCACCCCCGACAAGGCGAACCGCCTCAAGGCGCTCATCACCGGCTCGCTGACCAAGGACGCGTTCGCCGACGCCGACTTCGTCATCGAGGCCGTGTTCGAGGAGATGTCGGTCAAGCAGAAGGTGTTCGCCGAGGTGGAGGAGTACGTCTCCGCCGAGTGCGTCCTCGCGACCAACACCTCCTCGCTGTCGGTCACCGAGATGGCGTCCGGGCTGGCGCACCCCGAGCGGGTCGTCGGCTTCCACTTCTTCAACCCCGTCGCGGTGCTGCCGCTGCTGGAGATCGTCCGGGGCGAGCGGACCGGCGACGCCGCGCTCGCCACCGCGTTCGCGACCGGCAAGGCGCTGAAGAAGTCGTGCGTGCTGGTCGAGGACGCCCCGGCGTTCGTGGTCAACCGCGTCCTGCTGCGGCTGCTCGCCGAGATCGTCAAGGCGGTGGACGAGGGCACCCCGATCGAGGTCGCCGAGCGCGCCGCCGCGCCGCTCGGGCTGCCGATGCCGCCGTTCGTGCTGATGGGGCTGGTCGGCCCGGCGATCGCGCTGCACGTCAACGAGACCCTGCACGGCGCGTTCCCGGACCGGTTCCCGCTGTCGGGCAACCTCGCGACGATGGTCGCGGCCGGCAAGACCGGCGTCTACCGGCCGGACTTCTCCCTCGACCCCGAGGTCGTGGAGATCTTCGCGGGCGGGACGACCCCGTCCACCGAGGAGCAGGTGCTCGACCGGGCGCTGGCCGCACTCGCCGACGAGATCCGCGTGATGCTGGACGAGGGCGTCGTCGCGGCCCCGCAGGACATCGACCTGTGCATGATCCTCGGCGCCGGCTGGCCGTTCCACCTCGGCGGCATCACCCCGTACCTGGACCGGTCGGGCGTCGCCGAGCGGGTGACCGGCCGCCGGTTCCTGGAGCCGGGGGTCGCCTCGCTGCCCGCCTGACCCCGGGCCGCCACCCCGCCGCCCTCTCCCGGAAAGGGGCGTTCCGAGCCGCGTTCGGAACGCCTCTTTCCCGGCATTCCCGCACGTCACGGGCGTGCTCGCGTTTCGGCTGATCATAACCCGCGCACATATGGGCATACGGCCAACGGCCGCACCGGACGCCCGTGCCGGACGGCGGCGGCCGCGACGAGCACGAGGCGAGGCGGAGGGCGGCGAGGATGAACCTGCTGCGCACGAAGTCGGTCGAGCAGTCGATCCGGGACACCGAGGAGCCGGCGCACCGCCTGCGGCGGGCCCTGTCGGCGCTCGACCTCACCGTCTTCGGCGTCGGCGTGATCATCGGGACCGGCATCTTCGTGCTCACCGGGCAGGTCGCCCGGGACAAGGCCGGTCCCGCGGTCGCGCTGTCGTTCATCCTCGCCGCGGTCGTGTGCGGGCTCGCGGCGCTCTGCTACGCCGAGTTCGCCTCCACCGTCCCGGTCGCGGGCTCCGCCTACACCTTCTCCTACGCCACCATCGGGGAGTTCCCGGCGTGGATCATCGGCTGGGACCTCATCCTGGAGATGGCGCTCGGCGCGGCCGTGGTGTCGGTCGGCTGGTCCGGCTACTTCGCCTCGCTGCTGGACGACATCGGCGTCACGATCCCCGCGTCGCTGGCGGCCCCGCCGGGCGAGGGCGGCACGGTGAACGTCCCCGCCATCGCCCTCGTGGTCGTGGTGACCGCGCTGCTCGTGCTCGGCATCAAGATCTCCTCGCGGGTGAACGCGGTGGTCGTGGCGGTCAAGGTGTCGATCGTGCTGCTGGTGATCTTCGCGGGGCTGTTCTTCGTCAAGGGCTCCAACTACGAGCCGTTCATCCCGCCCTCGAAGCCGACCCCGGAGGGCAGCGGCCTCACCCAGCCGCTCATGCAGGTGCTGTTCGGCTTCACCCCGACCAGCTTCGGCTGGCTCGGCATCTTCGCCGCCATCGCGATCGTGTTCTTCGCCTACATCGGCTTCGACATCGTCGCCACCGCCGCCGAGGAGGCCCGCAACCCGCAGCGGGACGTGCCCATCGGGCTCATCGGGTCCCTCGTCATCACCGCGGTCCTGTACGCCGCCGTGTCGACCGTCGTCGCCGGCATGCAGCACTACAGCGAGCTGAGCACCGCCGCGCCGCTCGCCGACGCGTTCAAGTCCGTCGGGCACCCGGTGTTCGCCACCATCATCGACGTCGGCGCCGTCATCGGCCTCACCAGCGTCGTGCTGATCCTGCTGCTCGGCCAGAGCCGCATCTTCTTCGCGATGGGGCGGGACGGCCTCATGCCGCCGTGGCTGTCCGCCGTCCACCCGCGGTTCGGCACCCCCTACCGCTCGACGATCATGATGGGCGCCGTGGTCGCGGTCCTCGCCGGGTTCATCCCGCTCGCCAAGCTCGCCGAGCTGGTCAACATCGGCACCCTGTTCGCGTTCCTCGTCGTCTCGATCGCCGTGGTGGTGCTGCGGCGCACCCGGCCCGACCTGCCCCGCGCGTTCCGCACGCCGTGGGTCCCGGTCATCCCGATCCTGTCGGTGCTCGGCTGCCTGTTCGTGATGATCAACCTGCCGGTGGACACGTGGCTGCGGTTCCTGGCCTGGATGGTGATCGGCGTCGTCCTCTACGGGCTCTACGGGTACCGGCACAGCCGGGTGGGCCGCGCGGAGGAAATCTCCGCCAAGTCCTGAGAACCCGCCGCATTCCGCCATACGATCTCCGGGACGGGCGACCGCGACCCCCCACGGACGGTGACGGCACATGGCAGGCGAGCTCTCGGACCGGATCGACTCGACCAGGCCGCACTCGGCCCGGGTCTGGGACTACTGGCTCGGCGGCAAGGACAACTACGAGGTCGACCGCGAGCTCGGCGAGCAGATCGCCGCGGCGAACCCGCACGTCGTCGCGATGGTGCGCGCCGACCGCACGTTCATGCGGCGCTCGGTGGCGTTCCTCGCCGAGCAGGGCGTCGACCAGTTCCTCGACATCGGCACCGGGCTGCCGACGGAGCCGAACGTCCACTAGGTCGCACAGGCCGTCCTGCCCGGCGCCCGCGTCGTGTACGCCGACAACGACCCGGTCGTCCTCGCGCACGCCCGCGCGCTGCTCAGCTCCGGCCCGTCCGGCGCCACCGCCTACCTGGACGCCGACCTGCGCGAGCCCGGCCGGATCCTCGCCGACGCGGCCGCCACCCTGGACCTCGGCCGCCCGGTCGGCATCACGCTGATGAGCCTCATGCACTTCGTCACCGACGCCGGCGACGCCCGCGCGATCCTGTGGCGGCTGCTGGACGCCGTCCCGTCCGGGAGCTGGCTGGCGTTCACCCACGCCACCGCCGAACTCGGCGGCCCGCAGGTGCGGGAGGCGTTCAAGATGTGGAACGAGAACGCCGTCCAGAAGGCGCGCCCGCGCGACCACGACGAGGTGATGGCGCTCATCGACGGCCTCGACCTCGTCGAGCCGGGGCTCGTCTCACCGCCGCAATGGCGGCCGGACGGGGACGGCTCGGACGAGCCGCGCGAAGTGCCCATGTGGGCGGGGGTCGCGCGCAAGCCGTGACGCGCCGGGGCTCGTGACAGGGGTCACGGTGTCATTTCCCGCGCCGGGTAGGCACAATGACCCGCATGGCTTCTCCAGTGCTCGTCGCGGTGATCGGATCCGGTCCGGCGGGGATCTACGCCGCCGAGGCCCTCGTCAAGCAGGCCGACGGCGACGTCCGGGTGGACGTCTTCGACCGGCTGCCGACCCCGTACGGGCTGGTCCGCTACGGCGTCGCACCCGACCACACGTCGATCAAGTCGATCGCCAAGTACCTGCAGCGGGTCCTGGAGAACCCGGCCGTCCGGTTCTTCGGCTGCGTCGAACTGGGCCGCGACATCACCCGCGCCGACCTGCTCGGCTGCTACGACGCCGTCGTCTACGCGACCGGCGCGATGGTCGACCGGCAGCTGCGCATCCCCGGCGAGGAGCTGCCCGGCAGCGTCGCCGCCACCGACTTCGTCAACTGGTACTGCGGGCACCCCGACGCCGCCGACCACGAGTTCGACCTGTCCGTGGAGGAGGTCGCGGTGGTCGGCGTCGGCAACGTCGCCGTCGACGTCGTCCGCATCCTCGCCAAGACCGCGGACGAGCTGCGCGACACCGACGTCCCCGAGCAGGTCATCGAGGCGCTGTCGCGCAGCCGGGTCAAGCGGATCCACATGATCGGGCGGCGCGGCCCCGCGCAGGCGAAGTTCACCACCAAGGAGGCCCGCGAGCTGGGCGAGCTGCCCAGCGCGAGCATCCACGTCCGCCCCGAGGACATGGAGCTCGACCCGGCGAGCGCCGAGCTGGCCGCGAGCGACCGCAAGACGGGCGGCAACGTCAAGGTCCTCAACGGCTGGACGGGCGAGCCCGCCGCCGACCGCCCCCGCTCCATCGACGTCCGGTTCTGGCGCGCGCCCGCCGAGATCATCGGCACCGACCGCGTCGAGGGCCTGAAGCTGGAGCGGACCCGGCTGGAGGAGTCGGGCCGCGTCACCGGCACCGGCGAGTTCGAGACGCTGCCCGTCGGCCTGGTGCTGCGGTCGGTCGGCTACCAGAGCGTCCCTCTCGCCGGCGTCCCGTTCGACGAGCGCTCCTACGTCGTCCCGAACGACGGCGGCCGGATCATCGGCCCGGACGGCGCGCAGATCCCCCGCGAGTACGTCGCCGGGTGGATCAAGCGCGGGCCGTCCGGGGTCGTCGGCACCAACAAGTCCGACGCCGCCGAGACCGTCCGCAACCTGCTGGCCGACCTCGCCGGCACCGAGCCCGAGCGCAAGCACACCATCGAGGAGCTGCTGGAGTCGCGCGGGCTGCCCGTCGTCACCTACACCGACTGGCTGAACCTCGACGCCGCCGAGATCGCGCTCGCGCGCAGCCTCGACCGGGGCGAACGGGTCAAGCTGGCCCGGTGGGAGGCGATGACGTCCGCCTGCCGCGGCGGCGACTGACCGCCCGCCGCATCCGGCCGCGCGCGAATTCCCACCGGGAAAGTAGTGACGGGCATGTGACCCGGGCGCTACGGTGCGGCGTGTGACCGGCGGTCCAGAACTGTACGGGTTCCCCCCACCCGAGACGGTCCCCGACCTCAGGTGGCTGGGCCCGGACTACGTGTCCGTACTCGTGTACGACCTGACACAGGGACTCCTGCGCCAAGACCCGCGCACGTCCGTCATGGGCGTGCGCTGCGAGGGCCGCCCCCGGCTCGCGCCCTCGGTCGACCCGGCCGGGGTGATCCGCGCGCACGACGCCTGCTTCCCGCTGCAGGTGTTCGTCCAGGACGGGGCGGGCCGCCCGTGGCGGCTGCGCGGGCGATGGACGTACTCGGGACGCGAACTCGGCACGTCCGCCGCGTCCATCACCCACTTCTGGCAGCTGCTGTCGGCCGACGGGGTCTAGCGCCCGCCGGTCAGGGCTTGTCCTTCGAGCTCTCGGACGCCGCCTCGGACGCCTTCGACGCCTCGGCGGTCTCGGCCTCGGTGGAGGTGATGCGGGCCACCGACTCGGTGATGTCGCGGGCGAGCGCCTGCGGCGTCAGGCCGATGTCGGCGAGGATCTCGCCGCGCGAGGCGTGGTCGAGGAACTCCTGCGGGATGCCGAACGTGCGGATCGGGACGTCGGCCTCGGCGTCGCGCAGCAGCCGGGCGACGGCGTCGCCGACGGCGCCGGTGCGGCCGTTGTCCTCGGCGACGGCGACGAGCGCGTGGTCGCGGGCGAGGTCGAGCAGCGCCGGGTCGAGCGGCTTCACCCAGCGCGGGTCGACGACGGTGACGCCGATGCCCTGCGCGGCGATCAGCGCGGCGGCCTCCACCGCGGGCGTCGCCATCGAGCCCGCCGCGACCAGCAGGACGCGGGTGCCGTTGGAGCCGTCGTGGCGGGCGAGCACGTCCATCCCGCCGGCCCGGTCGATCGCCTCGATGTCGTCGGCCGCCGGGCCCTTGGGGTAGCGGATCGCGGTCGGCCCGTCGGAGACGGCGACGCACTCGCGCAGCAGCTCGCGCAGCCGCGCCCCGTCGCGCGGGACGGCGACGCGCAGGCCCGGCACGAGCTGCAGGATCGACATGTCCCACATGCCGTTGTGGCTGGCGCCGTCGTCGCCGGTCACCCCGGAGCGGTCCAACGCGAACGTGACCGGCTGCCGGTGCAGCGCCGCGTCCATCAGGACCTGGTCGAACGCGCGGTTCAGGAACGTCGCGTACACCGCCACGACCGGGTGCAGCCCGCCCATGGCGAGCCCGGTGGCGGAGGTGACGGCGTGCTGCTCGGCGATGCCGACGTCGAAGACGCGGCCCGGGAAGGCCTCGGCGAAGGGCGCGAGCCCGGTCGGGTGGAGCATCGCGGCCGTGACGCCGACGACGTCGCGGCGCTCCCCGCCGATCGCGACCATCTCCTCGCCGAAGATCTTCGTCCAGGCGGGGCCGGTCTTCTTGGTGACGAACTTGCCGGTGGCGGGGTCGAACGCGCCGCCGCCGTGCATGCAGTCCTCGGTGTCGTTCTCGGCGGGGGCGTAGCCGCGGCCCTTGGTCGTGATGCAGTGCACGATGACCGGGCGGCCGAACCCGCGGGCGCGGCGCAGGGCGCGCTCGACGGCGTCCTCGTCGTGGCCGTCGATCGGGCCGACGTACTTCATGCCGAGGTCCTCGAACATGGCCTGCGGCTGCAGGACGTCCTTGAGGCCCTTCTTGATGCCGTGCAGCGCCTCGTAGGCGACCGTGCCGACGACGGGCGCCCGCGGCACCGTCTTCTTGATGAGGTCGAGCGCGTTCTCGTAGCCCTGGGTGACGCGCAGGTCGGCGAGGTGGGACGCGAGGCCGCCGATGGTGGGCGAGTAGGACCGGCCGTTGTCGTTGACGACGATGATGACCGGGCGGTCGACGCCGGCGGCGATGTTGTTGAGCGCCTCCCAGCACATGCCGCCGGTCAGCGCGCCGTCACCGACGACGGCGATCACGGCGCGGTCGTCCTCGCCGCGCAGCTGGAACGCCTTGGCGAACCCGTCGGCGTAGGACAGCGCCGTCGAGGCGTGCGAGTTCTCGATGATGTCGTGCTCGGACTCGGCCCGGCTCGGGTAGCCGGACAGGCCGCCGCGCTTGCGCAGCAGCTCGAAGTCGTGCCGCCCGGTGAGCATCTTGTGCACGTAGGCCTGGTGCCCCGTGTCGAAGAGGATCTTGTCGTGCGGCGAGTCGAAGACGCGGTGCAGCGCGATCGTCAGCTCGACCGCGCCCAGGTTGGGCCCCAGATGCCCGCCGGTCTTGGAGACCGCCTGGACGAGGAACTCGCGGATCTCCTCCGCGAGCCGAGGCAGCTGACCGCCGTCCAGTCGTTTGAGGTCGTCGGGACCTGTGATCGACTCCAGCAGGCTCACTCGTTTCAACTCCTCCGTCGGGGATCGGGTCTCCCCTCGCTCGGGCCGTTCCGAGTTTAATCCCGGTTCGCCCGCGGCGCGCCGCACCCCGCCCGCGCGGCGGGTGCGAAAAGACTGACCCCCGCGGCAGGGATGGGGTAGGAGTAGAGCATGGCCGTCGAAGAGATCGTGCTGCTCAACGCGGATGACGAAGCCGTCGGAACCGCTCCGAAGAGCTCCAGCCACCACGAACGCACGCCCTACCACCTGGCTTTCTCCTGCTATGTGGTGGATACGGAGGGTCGTGTCCTGATCACTCGGCGCGCCCTGGACAAGCGCACCTTCCCCGGGGTCTGGACGGGCAGCTGCTGCGGCCATCCCGGCCCCGGCGAGAAGCTGCGCGACGCGGTCCTGCGGCGGCTGCGCGACGAGCTCGGCATGCCGGAGGCGGCGCTGACGTCCGCGCTGCCCCGGTTCCAGTACCGGGCCGTCGCCGCGGACGGGACCGTCGAGCACGAGCGGTGCCCGGTCGTGCGCGCCGTCGTCCCGGCGGGCGGGCCGCTGCGGCCGAACCCCGCCGAGGTGGAGGCGGCCGAGTGGTGGACGTGGCAGCAGTGCCTCGACCTCGCCGGGCGCCCCGAGTCCTCGCCCTGGTACCGGTTGCAGCTCGCCGAGCTGGCGCCGCTCGGCGCCCCGCTCGACTGGCCGGACGCGGGGCCGGCCGACCTGCCGCCGGCCCTTCCCTGGTAGGGCGTCCGGCGGACCGTCCGAGGGCCCGCACGACGCCCGTTTCGTCGCGCATCACCTCTTGATCACTTTTCCGTCCCACGTGTTGACCGGTGCGCGCGTCCGAACGGACGCTGGCCTCCCCGGGGTAACCGAAGGGACGGACGATGCGAGTACGTGCTTTCCGGCGCCGCTGGACGGTGTTCGCGGCCGTGGCGATGACCGGTGCCCTCGCCATGTCGGGCTGCGGCGGCGACGACGGCGGCGGATCGAACAACGACAAGTCCGAGGTCGAGGTCTTCTCCTGGTGGACCGGTCCAGGCGAGGCCGACGGGCTGAAGGCCATGCAGGCCGACTTCGAGAAGAAGAATCCCGGTACCAAGTTCGTCAACGCGGCCATCGCCGGCGGCTCGGGCACGCAGGCCAAGGCCGTCCTGGCGAGCCGGCTGCAGAACCGCAAGCCGCCGGACTCCTTCCAGGGCCACGCGGGCGCCGAGCTGCTCGACTACATCAAGGCCGGGCAGATCGAGCCGCTGGACGACTTCTACCAGCAGAACAACCTGAAGTCGGTCTACCCGCAGCAGCTCCTCGACCAGATCACCTACAAGGGGCACATCTACTCGGTGCCGGTGAACATCCACCGGTCCAACGTGCTCTGGTACAACCCGGACATCCTGAAGGACGCCGGGGTCGCCGGCCCGCCGAAGTCGATCCCCGAGTTCATCACCGCGCTGAAGGCCGTCAAGGACAAGACGAAGAAGGTGCCGCTGTCGCTCGGCGCGCAGTGGACGGCCGACCACCTGCTGGAGAACGTCCTGCTCGGCAGCCTCGGCACCGACGCCTACAACGCGCTGTGGAAGCCGGGCGCGGACTGGAGCAGCCCCGCGGTCACCAAGGCGCTGAACGAGTTCGGCGAGATCATGAAGTACACGACGCTGGAGGCCGCGTCCACCGACTGGCAGGGCGCCGCGAAGGCCGTCGTGGACGACAAGGCCGCGTTCAACATCATGGGCGACTGGGCGTACGGGTACTTCGTCGGCACCGCCCCGAACGGGCTCGGCAAGAAGCTCGACACCGACTTCAAGTTCGCGCCGGCGCCGGGCACCGCGGGCACCTACATGTGGCTGTCGGACAGCTTCACCCTGCCCAAGGGCGCGCCGCACCGCGCGGGCGCGGAGGCGTGGCTGAAGGAGGTGTCCAGCAAGGAGGGCCAGGACCTCTTCAACCCGAAGAAGGGCTCCATCCCCGCCCGTAAGGACGCCGACAAGAGCCTCTACACCGGCTACCTGCAGACGGCGTTCGAGGAGTGGAACAACCCGCAGACCAAGCTCGCGGGCTCGTTCTGGCACGGCGTGAACGCCAACAACAAGTGGCACACCGACATCGACACCGCGATCGGCCTGTTCCTGCAGAACCGGGACGTGGCCAAGCTCCAGCAGGGGCTGGTGAGCGCGGCCAAGAACAGCGGACAGTGACGGCCTCGGAAGAGGGCCTGAAAGCAGCGGACCCCGGCCGCCGGGGCGCGTCCGAGGAGCATCGCCCGTCGTTCCTCAGGCGCGCCCGCCGATGGCTGCCGGGGCTGCTGCTGGTCTCGCCGTCCATCGTCGCGATCGGCCTGTTCGTCTACGGGCTGCTGTTCTGGAACACCCGGGTCGCGCTGAGCGGCAAGCACGACGAGGTCTCCGAGTACGGGTTCGACAAGGGCAGGAACTTCGTCGACCTGTGGGACCAGCCGAGCTGGCCGGGCGCGGTGAAGCACGCGCTGCTGTTCACGGCCGTGTTCGTCGTCGGCGCCCTGGTGCTCGGCGCGTTCCTGGCGTTCCTCATGGACAAGGGCATCCGCGCGGAGGCGGGCTTCCGCGTCGTGTACCTGTTCCCGATGGCGGTGTCGTTCATCGCGAGCGGCGTGGTGTGGCGGTGGCTGATGAACCCGGCGCCGCCGCAGCGCGCCGTCGGCTTCAACCAGCTGTTCGACAAGCTCCATCTCGGGTTCCTGTCGAACAGCTGGTGGCAGAACCCCGACTGGGGAATGGCGGCGATGGCCCTCCCCGCCATCTGGCAGATGTCCGGGTACGTCATGGCCCTGTACCTGGCCGGGTTCCGCAGCGTCCCGGAGGACCTGCGGGAGGCGGCGCGGGTGGACGGCGCGTCCGAGTGGAAGGTGTACCGGTACGTGGTGTTCCCGCAGCTCCGGCCGGTGACGCTGTCCGCGCTGATCATCCTCGGGCACATCTCGCTGAAGGTGTTCGACCTGATCATGGCGATCGCGGGCAAGCAGATCATCACCTATGTGCCGGCGATCGCCACCTACGTGGAGATCTTCGACCGGCACGACCCGGCCAACGGCGCCACCATCGCCACCTACATGCTGGTCGCGGTCGCGGTGCTGGTGATCCCGTACCTGGTCTGGTCGGTGCGCTCGGAGCGGACCCGATGACCGCCGTGGGCGCGCCGGGCCGCCGCTCGTCCGGCGCCGTGCAGGCGGTGAAGCTGGCCGTCCTGCTGGCGTTCGTGCTGCTGTTCCTCATCCCGGTCTACGTGCTGGTGGTCACGAGCTTCAAGCCGCTGGACGAGGCCGACCCGAGCAGCGCGTGGAGCCTGCCGAGCCACTGGAGCACCTCCGGCTGGGGCGCGGCCTGGGACACCCTGAAGCCCGGCCTGGAGAACAGCGTCAAGATCGCCGTGTCCGGTTCGCTGATCTCGGCGGTGCTGGGCTCGCTGAACGGCTACGTGCTGTCCAAGTGGCGGTTCCCGGGCGCGGACGTCGTCTTCACGCTGTTCCTGTTCGGCATGTTCATCCCCTACCAGGCGGTCATGATCCCGCTGGCGGGCCTGCTGACGGACATGGAGCTGTCGGGGACGATCCGCGGCCTGGTCCTCGCGCACGTCGTGTACGGCATCCCGATCTGCACGCTCATCTTCCGGAACTACTACGTCACGATTCCGGACGAGCTGATCGAGGCGTCCCGCGTGGACGGCGCCGGCATGCTGCGCACGTACTGGTCGGTGGTGCTGCCGGTGTCGGCGCCCGCGTTCGCGGTGACGCTGATCTGGCAGTTCACCTCGATGTGGAACGACTTCCTGTTCGCGGTGTTCCTCGGTGCCCCCGACAGCTGGCCGGTCACGGTGATGCTGAACAACACCGCGGGCTCGGGCGCGGTCGCCGTCCAGTACAACCAGCAGATGGCCTCGGCGCTCCTGGCGTCGCTGCCGACCCTGCTGGTGTATCTGCTGCTCGGACGGTTCTTCATGCGCGGCCTAATGGCGGGGGCACTAAAGGGGTGACAAATTTGTCAACCCCACACCCGCCTCAGGCGTCACATGGATGATCGAAGGAGATCCGCATGGGAATCGAACGGCCCGGCAGCCGTCCCGTGACGGACATCAACCCTTTCGACCGCTCCGTTGGCAATTCTGCCGAGATGCGCCTAGCCTCTCGGGCATCGTCGCGCGGCATACCGGCGTCCCGCCGGAGCCTCGGCGATCCCGGGTCGACGGAGACCGGGCGAGTGATGGAGGTGGCCGCGTGCAGGCGATGAGTGTTCAGCAGCCCTGGGCGTTCGCGATCGCGCGCGGCGGCAAGTCCGTCTCGAACCAGAGCCTGCCCACCGCCTACCGCGGCCCCCTCCTCATCCACGCCTCCATGCGCGTCGACCTGAAGGCGTGCGACTCGCCGCTGATCCGGGCCGCCGGCTGGGACCCGCGCGACCCGCTCGCCACCATCGGCGCCGTCATCGCCGTCGCCGACCTCGACGACGTCTGCTCGGCGGCGACCCGCGGCGCCGCCTGCGACTGCGGCCCCTGGGCGGAGCGCGGCCACCACCACTGGCACCTCACGGGCATCCGCCCCCTCCCCCGCCCCATCGTGGCCCTCGGCCGCACCGACCTCTGGCAGCCGACCCCCAGCCTGCTCAACGAGGTCGACACCATGTTCGCCACCGCATCTCTCAACAGTGCCAACTGAGAGTAAAAGAGCCACTACCCTAGGTCGTCGAAGTCGGGCGGGGTAACGTAGTCCCTGCATGGATTCGTCATGCCACCAACGGGAGCGGCACGTGAGCATCGCGCATGATCATGGCGGGCTTGGCCCGTACACGGTGGAGGACCTGCACGCCCGAGAGGACGAAGGCCGAGGCCTTGAACTCGAGGACGGGTGGCTGGTCGAGTTGTCTCCGAACCCACTGCACAACATCGCCTACCGGAGGCTGCACGAACTCATCGAGGCCGCCGCGGCACAGGCCGGCGCCGACATATACGTCGATCGAGGCGGGGACTGGGAGATCAGCACGGCCGCGGGCGTCCGCAAGCCCGATGTGATCGCGGTCCCCGGCGATATCGCCGAATCGTGGTTCGACGGCGAGTGCCGGACCACCATTCCGGGCCAGGACCTGCTCCTCGTAGTGGAGGTCGTCTCGCCGCGGAGCGGAAGCGAGGGCAGGGACCGCTTCCGCAAGCCCCAGGAGTACGCGGCGATGGGGATCCCTCAGTACTGGCTGGTCGACTACACACCCGAACCCGTCGTCCAGATCTTCGTGCTGGCCGACGGGGAGACCGGGCCCAGCGGAAAGAAGGCCGGCGCCTACCGGCTCGACCAGGCGGCGAAGGCCGGGGACACCCTGCAAGTCGAGATAGCCGCCGACAAGCCGTTCACCGTCCGGTTCGACCCGGAGGTCCTCAGACAACGCCCCAAGCACCTCACGGACATCTGAGGGCCTCGGCGGCTTCGCGGAGGCGGGCGAACTCGGCGGCGATGCGGTCGAGCGGCCAGCTCGCGTTCAGGCCGCTCGGGTTCGGGAGGACCCAGAGCCTCGCGGGGCCGAACTGCTCGTCCTGCGGGCCTATCCGCGTGCGGGGGCGGCCGAAGGCCGTGCGGTAGGCGGTGACGCCGGCGACCGCCAGGTAAGCGGGGCGGTGGCGTTCGACGAGCGCGTGCAGGCGCAGCCCGCCCTCGCGGAGTTCGGTGTCGGTCAGCTCGTCGGCGCGGGCCGTGGTGCGGTGCGCCAGGTTCGTGATGCCGAGGCCGTAGCCGGGCAGCAGGTCCTGCTCGGACGGGTCCAGGAGGCGGTCGGTGAAGCCCGAGCGGTGCAGCGCCGGCCAGAAGCGGTTGCCGGGGCGCGCGAAGTGGTATCCGGTCGCGCCGGAGTACAGGCCCGGGTTGATGCCGCTGAACAGCACGCGGAGCGTCCCGCCGTCCGGCGGCAGGACGTCGGGGATGACCCGGTCGCGGGCGGCCGCCAGGTCGGCCTTCGTGGGACGCATCAGACCAGATTACGGACGATCAGCACCACCGCGGACGTCCCGACGACGATGAGCAGCGCCAGCCGGAGCCGTCCGGCGTCCAGGCGGCGGCGCAGCGGCCCGGCGACGAGGAAGCCCGCGAGGACGAACGGCAGCAGCGCAACGCCCGCGACGACCTGCCTGACGGGCAGGTGCCCGGCGGCGCCGAGGACGGCCAGGGACAGCAGCGCGCCGCCGGCGAAGTACAGCGCGAGCGTCGCGCGCACGCGGGGGCCGCTCTCGCGCTGGTAGAGCAGCGCCATCGGCGGGCCGCCGATGCTGGAGGCGGTCCCGGTCATGCCCGAGACGACCCCGGCGGCGGCGAGCGTCCGGCGGTTGCGCGGCACCACCCGCGACCCGGCCGTCATCGCGAGCGCGGCGAGGACGACGGTGCCGATCACGACGCCGAGGGCGCGAGCGGGGACGGCGGCGACGAGCCACACCCCGAACGGCGTCCCGGCGAGCCGGCCGCCGAACGCCCAGCCGAGCCCCCGCGAGTCGACGTGCCCGACCTCCCGCGCGAGCGTGGCGAGCGGGAGGACGAAGGCGACGACCAGGATCGAGCCCGGCATCAGCGACGGGTACAGCAGCGTCACGACCGGGGTCGCGACCAGGCCGACGCCGAGGCCGACGCTGCCCTGCACGATCGCGCCGGCCAGCGCGGCCAGCCCGCCGATCAGGAGGAAGTCGAGAGGGGGCACGCCCGCCGACGCTACCTCCCGGCCGGCCCGCGGGCTCAGGCGGAGGCCTCGGTGAGGCGTTTGAGCTGGTCGTCGGTGAGGGTCGTGCGGGCCGCCTCGACGAGCGGCGGCAGCTGGTCGAGGGTGCGGGCGCTGGCGATGGGCGCGGCGACGGTCGGCTGCGCGGCGAGCCAGGCCAGCGCGACGGTCGCGACGGCGGCGCCCTGCTCCCCGGCGACGATGTCGAGCGCCGCCAGCACGCGCTGCCCGCGCTCGCTCTCCAGGTGCTCGGCGGCGCTGCCGGCGCGCACGCTGTCCACCTTGGCGCCGGGCCGGTACTTGCCGGTCAGGAAGCCGGAGGCGAGGCCGTAGTACGGGACGGCGGCCAGCCCGTGCCGTTCGGCGAGGTCGCGGCGCGGCCCCTCGTAGGTGTCGCGGGACACGAGGTTGTAGTGCGGCTGGATGGCGGTGTACCGGGCGGTGCCCTCGCGCTCGCTGAACGCCAGCGAGGCCTCGAGCCGGTCGGGCTCGATGTTCGACACCGCGATCTGCCGGACCTTGCCGGCGGTGACCAGCTCGTCCAGCGCCGTCATGATGTCCTCGACGGGGACGGACGGGTCGTCGAAGTGCGTGTAGTACAGGTCGATGCGGTCGGTGCGGAGCCGCCGCAGCGAGTCGTCGGCGGCGGCCTTGATGTTCGCCGGGGCGAGGCCCCGGCGCTCGGGATGGCGGCCCACCTTGGTCGCGATGACGATGTCGTCGCGGTTGCCGCGCGCCTGCGCCCACTCCCCGATGATCGTCTCGGACTCGCCGCCCCTGTTGCCGGGCGCGGACGCCATGTAGGAGTCGGAGGTGTCGACGAAGTTGCCGCCGGCCGCCGCGTAGGCGTCCAGGATCTCGAACGAGCGCTCCTTGCCGGCCGTCCACCCGAAGACGTTGCCGCCCAGGCAGAGCGGGAAGACGTCCAGTTCACCGATTTTGTTCATGTTCAGCCTTCTTGTCCCTTCGGAGTCACCGGGGGATCATTACCCAGTGCCGACCGCCTGTCTCGCCTTCGCCGCCATGGCCGCGCTCCTGACCATCATGCCGGGCGTCGACACGATGCTCGTCCTGCGCAGCACCGTGGCCGCCGGGCGCCGCACCGGCCTCCTCGCGTCCGCCGGGGTGGTGACGGGGCTGATGTGCTGGGCCCTCGCGAGCGCCGTCGGGCTGACCGCGCTGCTCGCCGCGTCCCGCCTGGCCTTCGACGTCCTGCGCGTCGCCGGCGCCTGCTACCTCCTGTGGCTCGGCGCGCGCGCCCTCTGGGCCGCCCGCCGCCGGACGCCGGACACCGCCGAACCCGCTGAGGCGCGGACGTCCGGCCTCACCGCCTTCCGCACGGGCCTCACCACGAACCTGCTGAACCCCAAGGTCGGCGCCTTCTACATGAGCCTGCTGCCGCAGTTCGTCCCGGACGGCGCCTCGGTGTTCTGGACGAGCATGCTGTTCGCGGTCATCCACGCCGCCGAGAGCCTGCTGTGGCTCGCCCTCCTGGTCGGCGCGGCCGCGGCCGCCCGCCGGACCCTGTCCCGCCCCGCCGTGAAGCGCCGCCTCCAGCAACTGACCGGCGCGGCCTTCATCGGCTTCGGCCTCCGCCTCGCCGTCGACCACTGAACGCGGAACGGGCCGCCCCCTGGTGGGAGCGGCCCGTCGCGGTGGTGCGGGTTACTTGCGGATGAGGTTGCGCAGGACGTACTGCAGGATGCCGCCGTTGCGGTAGTAGTCCGCCTCGCCGGGGGTGTCGATGCGGACGGTGGCGGCGAACTCCTTGCCGTCGGCCTTGACCGTGACCTCCTCGGGGACGCCGCCCTCGTTGAGCGCGGTGACGCCGGTGATGTCGAAGGTCTCGGTGCCGGTCAGCCCGAGCGACTCGGCGGACTCGCCGTCCTTGAACTGCAGCGGCAGGACGCCGAGGCCGATCAGGTTCGAGCGGTGGATGCGCTCGTAGGACTCGGCGATGACGGCGCGGACGCCGAGCAGCGCGGTGCCCTTGGCCGCCCAGTCGCGCGACGAGCCGGAGCCGTACTCCTTGCCCGCGATGACCACGAGCGGGATCTCGCGCTCGATGTAGTTGCGCGAGGCGTCGTAGATGAACGCCTGCGGCGAGCCGTCCCGGGTGAAGTCGCGGGTGTAGCCGCCCTCGACGCCGTCCAGCAGCTGGTTGCGGAGCCGGATGTTGGCGAACGTCCCGCGGATCATGACCTCGTGGTTGCCGCGGCGCGAGCCGTAGGAGTTGAAGTCCTTGATCTCGACGCCGTTGTCCTGGAGGTACTGCGCGGCGGGGGTGCCGACCTTGATGGCCCCGGCCGGGGAGATGTGGTCGGTGGTGACCGAGTCGCCCAGCTTCGCCAGCACGCGGGCGCCGTGGATGTCGGTGACCGGCTCCGGCTCGGCGCCCATGCCGTCGAAGTAGGGGGCCTTGCGGACGTAGGTCGACGAGGCCTCCCACTCGAACAGGTCGCCGGTCGGGATGTCGAGGCCGGTCCAGCGCTCGTCGCCCTTGAAGACGTCGGCGTAGCTCTCGGTGAACATCTCCTGCCCGATGGACGACTCGACGATCGAGGCGACCTCTTCGGGCGCGGGCCAGATGTCGCGCAGGTACACCGGGCCGTCGGTGCCCTCGGCGATCGGGTCGTTGAGGATGTCGATGTCCATCGTCCCGGCCAGCGCGTAGGCGATGACCAGCGGCGGCGACGCCAGGTAGTTCATCTTCACGTCGGGGCTGATGCGGCCCTCGAAGTTGCGGTTGCCGGACAGCACCGCGGTGACCGCCAGGTCGTTGTCGTTGACGGCCTTGGAGATCTCCGGCTGCAGCGGGCCGGTGTTGCCGATGCAGGTGGTGCAGCCGTACCCGACGAGGTTGAAGCCGATCTTGTCGAGGTACGGGGTGAGGCCGGCGCGCTCGTAGTAGTCGGTGACGACCTGCGAGCCGGGCGCGAGCGAGGTCTTCACCCAGGGCTTGCGGGTGAGGCCCTTGTCGACGGCGTTCTTGGCCAGCAGCGCCGCGCCGATCATCACGTACGGGTTGGAGGTGTTGGTGCAGGAGGTGATGGCGGCGACGGCCACGTGCCCGTGGTCGAGCTCGAACTCGGTGCCGTCGTCCAGCTTCACCGCGACGCGCTTGTGCGGCCGGCCGGACCCGTTGGCGTCGACGTGCCGGGGCTTGTCGCCCGCGGTCTCCTGCGTGATCGCCGGGGTGTCGGAGGCCGGGAAGCTCTCGTTGGAGGCCTCGTCCAGCGCGCCGAGGACGCTCTCGACGTAGTTCTGCACGTCGCGGCGCCAGGTCGCCTTGGCGTTGGAGAGGGCGATGCGGTCCTGCGGGCGCTTCGGGCCGGCCAGCGACGGGACGACCGTGCCGAGGTCCAGCTCCATGTACTCGGAGAAGTCGGGCTCCACGGACGGGTCGAGCCACAGGCCCTGCGCCTTGGCGTACGCCTCGACGAGCGCGATCTGCTCCTCGTCGCGGCCGGTGAGCCGCAGGTACTTCAGCGTCTCGTCGTCGATCGGGAAGATCGCGCAGGTGGAGCCGAACTCGGGGCTCATGTTGCCGATCGTGGCGCGGTTGGCCAGCGGCAGCGCGTGCACGCCCTCGCCGTAGAACTCGACGAACTTGCCGACGACGCCGTGCTCGCGGAGCATCTCGGTGATGGTCAGCACGAGGTCGGTCGCGGTCGTCCCGGCGGGCAGCTCGCCGGTCAGCTTGAAGCCGACGACGCGCGGGATGAGCATCGAGATCGGCTGGCCGAGCATCGCGGCCTCCGCCTCGATGCCGCCGACGCCCCAGCCGAGCACGCCGATGCCGTTCTCCATCGTGGTGTGCGAGTCGGTGCCGACGCAGGTGTCGGGGTAGGCGGTGCCGTTGCGGTCGAACACCACGCGCGCCAGGTGCTCGATGTTCACCTGGTGGACGATGCCGGTGCCCGGCGGGACGACCTTGAACTCGTCGAACGCCGTCTGCCCCCAGCGCAGGAACTGGTAGCGCTCCTTGTTGCGCTCGTACTCGCGCTCCACGTTGCGCTCGAACGCCTGCGGCGTCCCGAAGTAGTCGACGATCACCGAGTGGTCGATCACCATCTCGGCCGGCGCGAGCGGGTTGATCTTCGTGGGGTCGCCGCCGAGGTCGCGCACGGCCTCGCGCATGGTGGCGAGGTCGACGACGCAGGGCACGCCGGTGAAGTCCTGCATGATCACCCGGGCGGGGGTGAACTGGATCTCCTTGCTCGGCTGGGCCTGGGAGTCCCACTGCGCGAGCGCGCGGATGTGCTCGGCGGTGACGTTCGCGCCGTCCTCGGTGCGCAGCAGGTTCTCCAGCAGCACCTTCAGGCTGTACGGGAGACGGGCCGCGCCCTCGACGGCGTCCAGCCGATAGATGTCGTACGACTTGTCGCCAACCTGCAGCTTGTCAAGGCTGCCGAAGCTGTTCGCGGACACGGACTCCTCCTCCGTCGCCACCGCGCGTCCGGTCCGGGACATGAGCGCGCGGCGCTCGTCTTGATCTTCAGTACTCCCCGTCCCCTGGGCCGGCCCGAAGCGGCGGGACGGGTGGTCTCGTCTACCTTGATCCTGCCCTAGTCGCGGACATGACCGGCAACCAGGGCAGCCTAACTTCCGCCGGATTTCTCTTGACGTCAAGCTATCCCCAATTTATCTCGACATCAAGCTACTTGCACCCTACGATGCGGCGGCATGGGCGTCGACTGGTACCGCATGCGCCCCCGCCGCGACGCGGACGCCTTCGGGGCGGCCGTGCGAGCCCAGCGGGCGGCGTTCGCCGCGTCCGGAAGCTGGTTCCCCGACGAGTTCGGCCACCTGGACATGCCCGAGCCCGCCGACGGCCCCGACATCACCGGCCTGGTGGACGTCGACACCGGCGCCGGGAACTCGCACCGGGTGAACGCGCTCGTCCTCACCCCTCTACTACCCGCCGAATGGCGCTTCGCCATGTACCGGAGCTTCCCGCCGGACGAGCTGGCCTCGCACCTCCGGCGGTGGCGGACCCACGTCGAGGAGGTCCGGGACGGCGGGCACCGGCCGTACCTGCGCGCCTGGCACGCCTACTCGACTGGCCGACGCCTCACCGACGAGTGGGCATCGCTCCGGCAGCGGGCCTTGAACGCGGTCTCCCGCACGAACGCGTGGGCCGTCCGCCCTGAACTGGTGGACGTACGGGAACGCATCCTGTCCCGGCCGGTTCCCACCGTGAGCCCAGCCCCACGCTGGGGCGCGGCCTGCGCGGCCCGCCACATCGACGCCGCGCCCTACGCCGGCCTCGCTCGGGAGTGGAATCGGCGCGTGCCCGCCAACCAGAAGGTCCACGTGACGCAACCGCCGTCCTTCAGCGAGTTCCTGGACGACGATTCCCCGGACGAAACGCTCCGCTGGATGGAGGAGGCGGCCGAAGAGGGCTACGGCCTGCTCCTCGACTGGTGAACGTCCCCGTGGTGGGCCGCCTGACCGCACCGGACTGGCCGCGGCTCGGAAACACGCACATGGCGCTTCGGGCACCGATGAGTCCAACCGACCAGGACGGTCTGCCCCAGTAGGACGGAACGAATATGAGAGCGCGAGCACCCGGAGGGGACGTCAGATGACCACTGCTCAGCCCAAGACCATGAAGCTCGACACGGAGTTCACGGCCCGCCTGCAGAAGAGTTCCGCCAAGGGCGGGTGGACGTACGTCATCTGGCCCGAGTCGGCGGAGTTCTTCCAGACACGCGGGCTCGTCAAGGTCAAGGGCACCATCGACGGGCAGCCGTTCCAGGGCTCGTTCATGGCGCTCGGTGACGGCAACCACAAGCTGGCCGTGAAGGCGGAGATCCGCCGGGCGCTCGGCAAGGACGTCGGTGACGAGGTCACCGTCCACCTCGCCGAGCGCCTCGGCTAGCCGGTCGGCGGGTCAGGATCCGAGGCCGCTCCAGAAGGAGCAGTTGCCGTTCTCGGCGGTGTCGGTCGGGTGGATGCCGCCGTTGCCGGGCGCGAGGGACAGGACGTCGTCCGGCGAGCGGAAGCGCGGCCAGTGCGGGGTGCGGCGCGCCTGCGGCCTGCCGTCGCGGGCGAAGGACGTCCAGTAGCCGACCATGGCGTCGGAGAGGCGGGTCTGTTCCGGGTTCAGGTCTCCGAGCAGGCCCGGGAACAGGTACGTCAGCTCACTGGCGTGCGCGGCGCCCTCCTCGAAGCCGGGCACGTCGAGGATCGGAGGAGCCGCGCGGTCGGCGAACTGGTACGCGTACACGGGGACGCCGGCCCGCTTGAGCCGCCGGAACGCGTCCTGGTGCGCACAGGGCGAGAGCACTTCGTTGGAGTCCGTCTGCACAGCGGCCAGTGCGAGCCTGGGGTCGGAGTAGGCCGACGCCGGGTAGCGCGCCAGTACCGCGTCGGCGGCGGCGCCGTAGCTGGAGCGGATGATGTCCTCGTACTGGGCCGCGGTGATGGGCTGCGGGAAGGAGAGCGAGACGAACAGGCGCATCTCGTCCAGGGTGTTGCCGTGCATCACGGGCATCCGGTTGAAGCTGCCCTGGGCGATCGCCTGCTCGGGCTGACGCGGCAGGACCCGGTCGCCGCCCGCGACGGGGCCCACGTTCAGGCCCTTGGCCTCGAAGGTCTCCAGCAGCGTCTTCACGGGCACCGCGCGCAGGCACGCGGTGTCGGCGGCGGGCGAGCCCTTGTCGCAGCCCACGGCCGCCGCGAGCGCCGCTCCCTCGCCTTCGGCCGACGCCTCGGTGCGCGCCGGCGCCGTGCAGGTGAAGCTCTGCGCGATGACCTTGTGGAACAGGCCCGCCGCGGTGGGCGAGGCGAGGTTGGCGCAGGCGTCCTGGGCGCCGGCGGACTCGCCGAACAGCGTCACGTTGCGGGGGTCGCCGCCGAAGGCCGCGGCGTTGCGCCGCACCCAGCGCAGGGCCGCCTGCTGGTCGAGCAGGCCGTAGTTGCCGGCCTGGTAGCGGCGGTCGGCGCCGGTCTCCAGGCCCTGGTGCGCGAGCCAGCCGAACGGGCCGAGGCGGTAGTTGACGGTGACCACGACGACGTCGCCGCGCGTGGCGAGCTTGGCGGCGTTGTAGATGCTTCCGGCGCCGGTCACGTTGCCGCCGCCGTGCACCCACACCATGACGGGCAGGCCGCGCCGGTGGCGGCGCGCACTGTCCGGTGTGGTGACGTTCAGGTAGAGGCAGTCCTCGGCGTAGGACGTCGGGCCGCCGTAGGGCGCGGGGAGTTGCGCGCACTGGTCGCGCGGTGCGGTCGCGTCGTAGACGCCCTGCCACGGGCGCGCCGGCTGCGGCGCCCTCCAGCGCAGGCTCCCGGTCGGCGGCGCGGCGAACGGGATGCCCTGGAAGAGCCGGTAACCGTCCGCTAACTGGCCCCGCACCGGGCCGAGGTCGGTGCGGACGACGGCGGACGGGTCCCGTCCGCCCTGCTGGGCCGCGGCCGGGACCGCCCCGGTCAGGGCGAGGGCGGACGCGAGCAGTGGGATGGCGATGAGCCTCACAGGGCCCCCTTTCATGCGGCGTTCGTCGGACGCCCCCGATCCCCCCGGTCCTCCGACTCCGATCTTGTGCCTGAGATCACATGAGAACCCGGTTCCCGGGCGGATGCAAGCGGTCCGGCGCAGGACGTCCAGTAAGTGCTCCTTGTACTGTTCGTGCGTGACAACGGGTGACAACGCGCCGCTCGGGCGGCGGCTCTGGACCATGCTGGTCCTGCTCGGCTTCGTCGGGCAGCTCGCCTGGACCGTCGAGAACATGTACCTGAACGTGTTCGTCTACGACACGATCAGCGGGAACCCCGACGTGATCGCGGCGATGGTCGCGGCGAGCGCGGTGGCGGCGACCGCCGCGACGCTGGCGATCGGCGCGCTGTCGGACCGGCTGGGCCGCAGGCGCGCCTTCATCGCCGCCGGATACGTGGTGTGGGGGCTGTCCACGGCGGCGTTCGGGCTGGTCAGCGTGGACACGGTCGCGCAGGTCGCGCCGTTCGCGGACGCGGTCGTGGTCGCAGTGGTCACCGTCGTCGTCCTCGACTGCGTGATGTCGTTCCTCGGGTCGGGCGCCAACGACGCGAGCTTCCAGGCGTGGGTGACGGACGTGACCCGGACGCAGAACCGGGGACGCGTCGAGTCCGTCCTGGCCGTGATGCCGCTGATGTCGATGCTGGTGGTCTTCGGCGGGTTCGACTGGATGACGCGGGACAGCCAGTGGTCGCTGTTCTTCCTCGTCATCGGGGTGATCATCGCGGTGGCGGGGGTCCTGGCCTGGGCGTTCGTCCGGGACCGCCCGGTGGAGCGGCAGGAGGGCGGCTACCTCGGCGCGCTCGTGCACGGGCTGCGGCCGTCGGCGATGCGCGCGAACCCCGGGCTGTACCTGGCGCTGTCCGCCTGGTGCGTGTGGGGGATCTCCACGCAGGTCTTCCTGCCCTACCTGATCATCTATTTGGAGCGGTACCTGGACATCGACGGCTACGCGCTGGTGCTCGCCGTCGTGCTGACCGGCGCGTCGGCGGTCAGCGTGCTGGCCGGGCGGGTCATCGACCGGATCGGGAAGGCGCGGTTCCTCGCGCCCGCGGTCGCGGTGTACGCGGCGGGGCTGCTGCTGATGCCGCTCGCGCGCGGCATGGTCCCGGTGATCGGGGCGGGGCTGGTGCTGATGTCGGGGTTCATGCTGGTGCTGGCCCCGGTCGGCGCGCTCGTCCGGGACTACACGCCGCCGGGGCGGGCGGGGCACGTGCAGGGCCTGCGGATGGTGTTCGCCATCCTCATCCCTATGATCATCGGACCGTCCCTCGGCGCCGCCGTCATCAAGGGCGCGGACGAGCGCTACGAGGACCTGGGCGTGCTCAAGCACGTCCCGACGCCCGCCATCTTCCTGGCGGCCGCCGCGGTCCTGGTGCTGATCGTCCCGCCGGTGCTGGCGCTGCGCCGCCGGGACGCGCGGACGCCGGACGAGGAGGCCGTGGGATGACACTGCTCACCAGGTGGGGCACGACGCTGGACCCGGACGCGGTGCTGCCGGAGTATCCGCGGCCGCAGCTCGTCCGCGGCAGCCACCTCAGCCTCAACGGGCGCTGGGAGTACTCCTTCGACGACACCGCTCCGGAGGGGCCGCGAGAGTACGACGGCGAGATCATCGTCCCGTTCTCGCCCGAGTCGCCGCTGTCGGGGGTCGGCCGGCAACTGCTCCCCCACGAGACGCTCTGGTACCGGCGGGACGTCCGGCTGCCGGAGGGGTTCCACCCCGAAGGGCACCGGGTCCTGCTGCATTTCGGGGCCGTCGACCAGACGTGCCGGGTGACGGTCAACGGCCGGGAGGCGGGCCGGCACGAGGGCGGCTACCTCCCGTTCTCCTTCGACATCACCGACCTCCTGGAGGACGGCGCCGGCAGCCTGGTGGTGGAGGTCGAGGACCCCTCGGACGCCGGTGACCGGGGCTGGGGCAAGCAGAGCCTCAAGCGGGGCGGCATCTGGTACACGGCCCAGTCCGGCATCTGGCAGACGGTGTGGATCGAGTGCGTGCCGGAGGTGCACGTCGAGTGGCTGACGCTCGTCCCGCATCTGGACGACGCGTGCGTCGAGGTCACGGTGCACGCGAGCACCCGCGACGCGGCCCGGATCGAGATCGGCGCCGGCGGCGAGGTCGTCGCCCGCGCCGAGGCGCCGGCGGGCGAACCGGTCCGGATCGACATTCCGGACGTCCGCCCCTGGAGCCCCGAAGACCCCTTCCTCTACGACATCACCGTCGAACTCGGCACCGACCGTGTCGAGAGCTATGTCGGGATGCGGTCGTTCGGCGTCGGCCCGGACGAGGCGGGCGTGCCCCGGCTGCTGCTGAACGGGCGCCCGTACTTCCACGCCGGCGTCCTGGACCAGGGCTACTGGCCGGACGGCATGTACACGGCGCCGTCCGACGAGGCGCTGGTGCACGACATCGCGACGATGAAGCGGCTCGGCTTCACGATGCTCCGCAAGCACATCAAGGTGGAGCCGCTGCGCTGGTACTACCACTGCGACCGGCTCGGCATGCTCGTGTGGCAGGACATGGTGAACGGCGGCGGCCCGTATCGTCCGGAGGTCGTCACGGCTCCGGCCGTGCTGCCGCTGCGCCTCGACGACCGCAGGCACAAGCGTTTCCGGCGCGACGACCCCGGCTCCCGCGCGCGCTTCCGCGAGGAGACGCGGGACACGATCGAGCACCTGCGCAACGTGGTGAGCATCGCCGTCTGGGTCCCGTTCAACGAGGGCTGGGGCCAGTTCGACGCGGCGGACATCGCCGCCGAGGTGCGGGCGCTCGACCCGACGCGGACCATCGACCACGCCAGCGGATGGCACGACCAGGGCGCCGGCGACCTGCGCAGCCTGCACGTGTACTTCCGCAAGTTCCGCGTCCCGCGCCGCGCGGACCACCGCGTGCTCGTCCTGTCCGAATACGGCGGATACAACCTGCGGGTGGACGGCCACGCCTTCAACGACGAGGACTTCGGCTACAAGCGCTACGACTCCGCCGACCGGCTCGGCGCCGCGTTCGCGCGGCTGCACGCGCGGCAGATCGCCCCGGCGGTGCCGCGCGGGCTCAGCGCCACCGTCTACACGCAGCTGTCGGACGTGGAGGACGAGCTGAACGGCCTCCTCACCTACGACCGCGAGGTGTGCAAGCTCCCCGAGGACCTGGTGCGTTCGGTGAACGCGCGCCTGACCGGCGCGGCCGGCGGGGCGGTCACCAGCGCTGGCGGGCCTCCTCCGCCCACCCGGTGAGGCCGTCGACGCCGATCCACGCGCCGTCGTCGGCCTGCACGCGCCCGGTGAAGTGGCCGAAGCACTGGTGGGTCTCGGTGCCGACGACGCCGAGCTCGGTGCGCGCGACCTTCTCGTGGAAGGGGCGGAACTCGACCTCGACCCGCTTGCCGGTGATGGTCCAGGGGCGCGTCCAGTCGGAGGTGTCGTAGCTCCAGGCCAGCTCCTCGCCGATCTTGTGGAGCCGGCCGTCGACGAACACGGCGTTCTCCGTCATGCCGGTGCCGTCGGTCCACTTGCCGCCGAACTGCAGCGCGAGGCCGGGCCCGCTCGCCGCGGCCCAGTTCCACGTCATCCGGTACGGCCACTTGCCGCGCCCGTGGTCGAGGACGGCGAAGGCGCCCTCGCCGATCTCGTGCTCCCCCGACGGCAGCGCGAGCCGCCCCCGCACGGGCCGCCCGACGTCCTTCACCGTGTACTGGAAGCGCCTCGGCCCCCACGGGATCACCACGCCGAGCGACTCGTGCCCGTCCGGCAGCGGGACCTCGACGTCGAGGTCGACCAGGCCCGGCACCAGCGCCCGCACCCGCGACCCCGACGGGCGCTGCCGGACGCCGACCGCCGCTCCCCCGCCGCGCACGGACGCCTCGCCCTCGCCGCTGCGGTCGGGGAACACGGCGCCGCGCGCGAACGGCACCACCGCGTCCTTCGCGGTCTCCTCGCCGGTCTCGCGGTCGAGCACCCACACGCCGTGCACCCCGGCGTAGTCGAGCGAGGAGGCCACCAGGCCGATGATGTGCCTCGGCGTGACGATCCCCCAGTACTCCCAGCGCTTCACCCGGCCCCATCCGCGCAGGTTCGCGCGGTGCAGGGGGCGCCGCGTCCAGCCGACCGCGTCGGGGTTCAGCCGGCCGTCCGGCAGGCACAGGTCGACGGGTGCGGTGATCTCGCGTTCGTGGGTCGCCATTCCCCGAGCCTACTGATCACCGGGCCGGGCGCCCGCCGGGGAACGCCCTGTTCAATGGCGGCGGCGCCGCGCCCCCTGCAACGGTCCAGGGCACACCGCGCAGCGTTTAAATAAGTCCATACCTTGGCCAGAGTTTCTCTCGTGCCGTCCCGGTCGATCTCTCCAAGGTGATCATTGAACCGCTCTGGAGCGCCGCGGAGCACGATCGCGCGCTGGACCGGCTCGCGGCCCGGGAGAACTTCCCGGTGGCCGCGCGGCTGCTGCCCGCCCGGCACCGGGCCGGCCTGCGGGCCGTCTACGGTTACGCGCGGCTCGTCGACGACATCGGCGACGAGGCGCCGCCCGAGCAGCGGGCCAAGCTCCTCGACCTCGTGGACGACGACCTGGACCGCGTGTTCGCCGGGCGGACGCCGAACCTGCCGCAGTTAAGGCGGCTGGCGGGGGCGGTGCACGCGCACCGGATCCCGGAGGCGCCGTTCCGCGACCTGGTCCGGGCCAACCGGCAGGACCAGGTCGTCCACCGCTACGAGACGTTCGATGACCTGGCCGGGTACTGCGCGCTGTCGGCCGCGCCGGTGGGCCGCATCGTCCTGCACCTGTTCCGCGCGCACCGGCCGGCGCTGGAGGCGGCGTCCGACGACGTGTGCACCGCGCTGCAGGTCGTCGAGCACTGCCAGGACGCCGGCCAGGACTACCGGGACGGGCGGATCTACCTGCCCACCGCGGACCTGCGCCGCTTCGGCTGCGCCGAGGAGGACCTGGCCCGCGAGACGACGCCGACGCGGCTGCGCGGCGTGCTGGCGCTCCAGGCGGGCCGCGCGGCGGAGCTGCTGGACCGGGGCGCGCCGCCGCTCATGGCGGGCCTGACCGGATGGGCGCGGATCGCGGTCGCCGGCTACGTCGCCGGGGGCCGCGCGGCGCTGGCGGCGCTGGCGCGCGGGCGCTACGACGTCCTCGCCCGGCAGCTGCGCCCGCGGCACGCCGCGCTGCCCGCCGGCTGGGCGCGGGTTCTCAGAGGGAGTGTGCGATGACGGTTTCGGAGACGTGCGAGGGTTCCGAGCGGGTGGTGGAGGCCTACCGGCACTGCGAGCGCGTGGTGCGCGAGGAGGCCCGCAACTTCTCCTACGGGATCCGGCTGATGCCCGCGCCGAAGCGGCGCGCGATGAGCGCGATCTACGCGTTCGCGCGCGGCATCGACGACATCGGGGACGGCCCGGAGCCGGCGTGCGTGCGGCTCGACCTGCTGGACCGGTCGCGGCAGCGGCTGCTGACCGTCGAGGAGGTGGTGCGGCGCCGCGCGGACGTCCGGGCGCTGGAGGGGCATCCGGTGCTGACCGCGCTGGCGGACGCGGCGGGCCGCTACCCGATCCCGCTCGCCGCGTTCGACGAGCTGATCGACGGCTGCGAGAACGACGTGCGCGGCGCCGACTACGACACCTTCGACGACCTGCTGCGGTACTGCCAGCGGGTCGCGGGGACGGTCGGGCGGCTGTCGCTCGGGGTGTTCGGGTCGGACGGCCGGCAGCGGGCGGAGGGCCTCGCCGACTCGCTCGGCGTGGCGCTGCAGCTCACCAACATCCTGCGCGACCTGCGCGAGGACCGGCTGGCCGGGCGCACCTACATCCCGAAGGAGGACCTGGTCCGGTTCGGCTGCACGCTGGAGCTGGACGAGTCGGGCGCCTTCATCGACCCGCCGTGGCGGCTGAACAAGCTGGTCGGCTTCCAGGCGGAGCGCGCGCGGGCCTGGTACGCGGAGGGGCTGCGGCTGCTGCCGCTGCTGGACCGGCGCAGCGCCGCGTGCACGGCGGCGATGGCCGGCATCTACCGGCGGCTGCTGGAGAGCATCGCGGCGCACCCGGCGATCGCGCTGGACAGACGGGTCTCGCTGCCGACCTGGCAGAAGGCCGTCGTGGCGGCGCGCGCGCTGTCGGGGGTGGAGCGGTGAGCGTGGTCATCGTGGGCGGCGGGCTCGCGGGCATCAGCGCCGCCATCGCGCTGCAGGAGGCGGGCGTGCCGGTCACGCTCGTGGAGTCCCGGCCGTGGCTGGGCGGGGCGACGCACTCGTTCGCGCGGGGCGAGCTGAGCGTCGACAACGGGCAGCACGTGTTCCTGCGCTGCTGCACCGCGTACCAGGGGCTGCTGCGCAGGCTGCGCGCCGACCACCTGGTGGAGGTGCAGGAGCGCTTCGACGTCCCCGTCCTGCGGCCGGGCGCGAACGCGGCGCGGCTGCGGCGGGCGAACCTGCCGAGCCCGCTGCACCTGGTGCCCGCGCTGGCCCGGTACTCGCCGCTGGCGCCCGCCGACCGGGCGCGGGCGGTGCGCGCCGCGCTGGCGCTGGGCCGGCTGGACCCCGCCGACCCCGCGCTCGACACGATGGCGGCGGGCACGTGGCTGGCCGAGCACGGGCAGCGGACGTGGGCGCGCAACGCACTGTGGGGGCTGTTCATCACCGCCGCGCTCAACGCCGAGGTGGACGAGGCGGCGCTCGGCCTGTCCGCGATGGTGTGCAGGCGGGCGCTGCTGAGCCGCGCCGACGCCGCCGACATCGGGGTGCCGCTCGTCCCGCTGGAGGAGCTGCACGGCGGCCCGGCACTGCGGCGCATCGCGGAGATGGGCGGCACCGTCCGGCTGAAGGCGAAGGTCGAGGCCGTCACCACCGACCCGAAGGTGGTGGTGGACGGCGTGCCGATCGCCGCCGACGCGGTGATCATGGCGGTGCCGCACGAGGCGGCGGCGCGGCTGCTGCCCGCGCAGGCGCTGCCGGACCCGCTGCGCTGGCCGGAGCTGGACGCCAGCCCGATCGTGAACGTGCACGTCGTCTACGACCGGAAGGTCATGGACGCGCCGTTCGCCGCCGCCGTCGCCTCGCCCGTCCAGTGGGTGTTCGACCGGACGGCGGTCAGCGGGCTGCGCCGCGGCCAGTACCTGGCGGTGTCGCTGTCGGCCGCCGACCGCTGGGTCGACCTGCCGACCGCCGAGCTGCGCGCCCGGTTCGTCCCGGAGCTGCGGCGGCTGCTGCCGGCCGCGCGCGGCGCCGCCGTCCGGGAGCTGTTCGTGACGCGGGAGCGGCGGGCGACGTTCCGGCAGCGGCCCGGCACCGCGGCGGCCCGGCCGGGCGCGGTCACGCGCGCGCCGGGGCTGTTCCTGGCCGGCGCGTGGACCGACACGGGCTGGCCCGACACGATGGAGGGCGCGGTGCGCAGCGGCCTGACCGCCGCGCGGCTGGTCCGCCGCCACCTGGCCGGCCTGCCGGACCGGACCGGCCTGCCGGACCGCGCGGCGCGCGTGCCCGCCGACCTCCAGCCGATCCCGATCCGTCGCCACCTGGAGGAGGTGAGGGGCCGGTGACCGCAGTTCCGGTCTCGATGACCGATGTCCGCGAGCTGGTCGACGGGGCGCTGCGCGCCGCCGTCGGCCGGCTCGATCCGCGCACCTACCGCGTCGCGGCCTACCACCTGGGCTGGACGGACGAGGAGGGGCATCCGCGCAAGGCGCCCGCGGGCAAGGCGCTGCGCCCCGCGCTCGCGCTGCTGTCGGCCCGCGCCGCGGTGGCGCCGCCGGAGAGCGCCCTGCCGGGCGCAGTCGCGGTGGAGCTGGTCCACGCGTTCTCGCTCCTGCACGACGACATCATGGACGGCGACCGCACGCGCAGGCACCGCCCGGCGGCGTGGACGGTGTTCGGCGAGGCGTCCGCGATCCTCACCGGTGACGCGCTCCTCGCCCTCGCCGGCGAGGTCCTGCTGGAGGCGCCGGGGCAGGGCTCGGCGCGGGCGGCGCGCGCGCTGTCCACCGCCACCCGCCGCCTCATCGCCGGCCAGTCGCTCGACATGGACTTCGAGACCCGCCGCCAGGTCGGCGTGGACGAGTGCGTCGCCATGGCGTCCGACAAGACCGCCGCGCTGCTGGCGTGCTCCTGCTCGATCGGCGCCGTCCTGGACGACGCGCCCGAGCCGCTCGCGGCGGCGCTGGAGGCGTTCGGCACCGACCTCGGCGTCGCGTTCCAGCTCGCCGACGACCTGCTCGGCATCTGGGGCGATCCCGCGACCACCGGGAAGCCGGCCATGTCGGACCTGCGGTCCCGCAAGATGTCGCTGCCGGTGGTGGCGGCGCTGAACTCCGGCACGCCGGAGGGAGCCCGGCTCGCCGAGCTGTACGTGCGGCCCGAGCCGCCGGAGGAGGACCTGGCGCGGGCCGCCGCGCTGGTCGAGGCGGCGGGCGGGCGCGCGTGGGCCGAGATCGAGGCCGAGAGCCGCGTCCAGCGCGCCGCCGAGCACCTGCTGTCGGTCCGGATGCCGGACTCCGCCCGCACCGAGTTCCTCCGCATCGCCGACTTCGTCACCCGCCGGGACCACTGAGAGATCCGGGATCACCGATGACAACGCTGGAAACACCGCAGACACCGGCGGCCGCCGCGACCCGGACGGCCGCCGAGGCGCTGGACGCCGCCCGCGACCACCTGCTGCTGCTCCAGTCCCCGCAGGGCTGGTGGAAGGGCGAGCTGCAGACCAACGTCACGATGGACGCCGAGGACCTGCTGCTGCGCGAGTTCCTCGGCATCCGCACCGACGAGGACACCTGCGAGGCGGCCCGCTGGATCCGTTCGCAGCAGGCCCCCGACGGGACGTGGGCGAACTTCCACGACGGCCCGCCGGACCTGTCCACGACCGTCGAGGCGTACGTGGCGCTGCGGCTCGCCGGCGACCTGCCGGACGCGGGCCACATGGTCCGCGCCGCCGCCTACATCCGCAGCGGGGGCGGCGTCCCGGCGACGCGCGTGTTCACCCGGTTCTGGCTGGCGATGTTCGGCCGCTGGCCGTGGGACGAGCTGCCGGTGGTCCCGCCGGAGATGATGTTCCTGCCGCGCTGGTTCCCGCTGAACGTGTACGACTTCGCGTGCTGGGCGCGGCAGACGATCGTCCCGCTGACGGTGGTGGGGGCGCTGCGCCCCGTCCGGCCGCTGCCGTTCGGGCTGGACGAGCTCGTCCCCGACTACGACGTCCCGCGGCGGAGGCGGCGCGGCCTGCCCGGCTGGGGCGAGGCGTTCGGAGCGCTCGACAGGGCCCTGCACGTGTACCAGCGGCACGCCCCCCGGCGGCGCCCGCTGAAGGGCGTGCGGGAGGCGGCGCTGCGGCGCGCCGGTGAGTGGATCATCGCGCGGCAGGAGCGGGACGGGTCGTGGGGCGGCATCCAGCCGCCGTGGGTGTACTCGCTGATCGCGCTGCACCTGCTCGGCTACGGCCTCGACCACCCGGTCGTCCAGCGCGGCCTGGACGGGCTCGAACGGTTCACGATCCGGGACGAGAGGGGGCGCCGCCTTGAGGCGTGCCAGTCCCCCGTCTGGGACACCGTCCTCGCGATGAACGCGCTCGCCGACGCGGGCCTGCCCGCCGGGCACCCGGCGCTGGAGCGGGCCGCCGAGTGGGTGCTCGGCGAGGAGGTGCGAGGACCGGGCGACTGGTCGGTGCGGCGCCCCGGCCTGCCGCCGGGCGGCTGGGCGTTCGAGTTCGACAACGACGTCTACCCCGACGTGGACGACACCGCCGAGGCCGTGATCGCGCTGGACCGCGTCCGGCATCCCCGGGCCGAACCGGCGATCGAGCGGGGCGTCCGCTGGATGGCCGGGATGGTGTCGCGGGACGGCGGGTTCGCCGCGTTCGACGCCGACAACACCCGGGCGCTGTGCCGCAGGCTGCCGTTCTGCGACTTCGGCGAGGTCATCGACCCGCCGTCCGCCGACGTCACCGCGCACGTCGTGGAGGCGCTCGCGCACCGGGGCATGGCCGACTCGCTGCTCGCCAAGCGGGCCGTGGTGTGGCTGCTGAAGGCGCAGGAGCCCGACGGGTCGTGGTTCGGCCGGTGGGGCGCCAACCACGTGTACGGGACGGGCGCCGTCGTCCCGGCGCTGATCGCGGCGGGCGTCCGGCCGCAGAAGCCGGCGGTCCGGGACGCGGTCGGCTGGCTGGAGCGCCACCAGCGCGACGACGGCGGCTGGGGCGAGGACCTGCGCTCCTACCGGGACCGGTCGTGGGCCGGGCACGGGGTCTCGACCGCGTCGCAGACGGCGTGGGCGCTGCTGGCGCTGCTGGCCGCCGGCGAGCGCGGCCCGGCCGTCGAGCGCGGGATCCGCTGGCTCGCCGAGCACCAGCGCCCGGACGGGACGTGGGACGAGGACCACTTCACCGGCACCGGGTTCCCCGGCGACTTCTACATCAACTACCACCTGTACCGGCTGGTGTTCCCGCTGTCCGCGCTCGGCCGGTACCTGGGTGCCGGCGCCGCCG
Organism: Actinomadura sp. NAK00032; assembly: GCF_013364275.1. Taxonomy (NCBI): domain Bacteria; kingdom Bacillati; phylum Actinomycetota; class Actinomycetes; order Streptosporangiales; family Thermomonosporaceae; genus Actinomadura; species Actinomadura sp. NAK00032. The sequence continues at coordinate 6,466,803 of NZ_CP054932.1, forward strand.
CGCCCGGCGGGCCCGGCGGCGGGTCGAAGGAGGCGTTCTGATGGCGATGCCACTGCGGCAGAGCCTGCGCGTCGGCGGGTACGTCCTGCGCAACAAGCTGGCCGGGCGCGCGAAGTACCCGCTGATCATGGAGCTGGAGCCGCTGTACGCGTGCAACCTGGCCTGCGCGGGCTGCGGGAAGATCCAGCATCCGGCGGACGTGCTCAAGCAGCGGATGCCGGTCGAGCAGGCGCTCGCGGCGGTCCGCGAGTGCGGGGCGCCGATGGTGTCGATCGCGGGCGGCGAGCCGCTGATGCACCCGAGGATCGGCGAGCTGGTCGCCGAGCTGGTCAGGATGCGGCGGTACGTGTTCCTGTGCACGAACGCGGCGCTGATCCCGAAGAAGATCGACCAGTTCCGCCCGTCGCGGTACTTCGCGTGGGCGGTGCACATCGACGGGCTGCGCGAGCGGCACGACGCGTCCGTCTGCAAGGAGGGCGTGTTCGACCAGGCGGTCGAGGCGGTCCGGATGTGCCAGGAGCGCGGGTTCCGGGTCACGACGAACACGACCGTGTTCAACACCGACACTCCGCAGACGGTCATCGACGTCCTCGACTACCTGAACGACGACCTGGGCGTCGACCAGATGATGATCTCGCCCGCGTACGCCTACGAGAAGGCGCCCGACCAGGAGCACTTCCTCGGCGTCCAGGAGACCCGGAGCCTGTTCGCGAAGGCGTTCGCGGACGGCCGGCGGCGGCGCTGGCGGTTCAACCACTCGCCGCTGTTCCTGGACTTCCTGGAGGGCAAGGCCGACTTCTCCTGCACGGCGTGGGCGATCCCGTCGTACTCGCTGAAGGGCTGGCAGCGGCCCTGCTACCTGATGGACGACGGCTACTGCGACACCTACCAGGAGCTGCTCGACACCACCGACTGGGACGCCTACGGCCGGGGCCGCGACGACCGGTGCGCGAACTGCATGGCGCACTGCGGCTACGAGCCGACGGCGGTGTTCGCGACGATGGGCTCGCTGAAGGAGTCGCTGCGCGCGGTGCGCAGCGTGTGACGCGGGGAGCCCGCGCTACTCCGGGGCATCGTCACTCCGGGCCGTCGCGCAGCTCCTCGATGACGTCGCGGACGGCGTCCATCAGCGCGTCGGCGTCGTCCGCCAGGCCGGGGTCGACGGACAGGCCGAAGCACAGCTCGCGGTCGACGCCGAGCGCGGCGATCGCGAGCGGCGCGCCCGGAGCCAGCGGGACGATCGGGTACACGGCGGTGAGCGGCGCGCCCGCCAGCCGCAGTGGCTTGTCGGGGCCGGGGAGGCTCGACACGGTGCCCTGGAGGAAGCGCCCGCTGTAGGACATCCGGGCGAACCGGGCGTGCAGCGGCGCCGGCATGACGCGGCCCGCCTGCCACATCACGAACCAGGCGGCCTGCGCGCGGGTGCCGGACCGCAGCACCCGGCTGCGTTCGGCGATCAGGGCGAGGCGGTCGGCCTCGGCCATCTTCCCGATCGGCAGGTCGACCATGACGGCCGTGGTGTGGTTGCCGACCATCGCGCTGCCGGGCGGCCGCATCATGAGCGGCACGGCGACGCGGCAGGTGTCGGGGCGCCCGTCGTCCTCGCTGACGACCCGGTTCAGCGCGCCCGCGACCGCGCACAGCACCACGTCGGTCACGCGGGCGTCGTAGCGGCGGCCCACGTCCCGCACCTGCGCGAGCCGGAGCGACATGCTGCCGAAGCGGCGCTCGGACGTCCCGGCGGCGGGCAGCGGCTCCGGCCTGGTCACGGCGGAGGCGAGCTGCCCGAGCCCGACCGCGGTGGCGACCGCCTTCTGCAGCGGCTTGCGCGGGAACTCGGCGCCGAGGTTGTCGGGCGGCGGCTCCATCAGGTACATCGCCTGCGCGACGATCCCGACGCCGTCGGCGACGACGTGGTGCATCAGGTACACGACGGCGGTGCGGCCGGGCTCGGCGCCCTTCATCACGACCATCCGCCAGGGCGGCCTGTCGAGCGGCAGCCGCTCCGCCTGGACCTCGGCGACGGCCGCGCGCAGGCCGGCCATGCCGTCGACCTCCCGTTCGGCGACGTGCCACTCCCAGTCGACCGGGTCGTGGTCGCGCCAGACGGGGCGGCGCCACCGGCCGCGCCGGACGAGCCGCTGCCGGAAGCGGGGCAGCCCGTCCAGCCGCTCCCGGATGACCCGGACGAGGTCGTCGCGCCCGACCTCGCTTCGCGAGGTGTCGAGCATGATGACGCCGCCGGCCTGCTGCGGCGCGGCGGGCGTCTCCACGGACAGGAAGAAGGCGTCCGGCCCTTGGATGCGGGCGGACGACCGGTGCGGGTGCGCGATGCGCTCGGCGATGTACACGGAGACCACCACGAAGGGGACGGCGGCCACCGCGTCCACGATGAAGTGGTTCGCGGTCGCCAGGATGACGTAGAGCGTAAGGAGGATGTGACCGAGGTTCAACCACTGCACCCACCGCTTCGCCTTCACGCGGGCGAGCTCGACGCCGACCCACAGCGTCCAGCCCATGTGCAGGGACGGGACGGCCGCGAGCTGGTCGGCGTGCTTGACCATCGGGGAGCCCCACGACCCCCAGGTGCCGCCCTCGGTGACGGTGTCGACGAACCCGAGGTCGGGCATCAGCCGCGGCGGCATCACCGGATAGAGGGCGAAGCAGGCCAGCGCCGCGAGGTTGAGCATGACGAAGGCGTTGCGGGCCGTCCGGTAGCGGTCGGGGTGGCGCAGGAATAACCAGACGAGCAGCGCCAGCGCGCTCGCGATGTAGGTGACCGCGTACTCGTAGTTGGCGAGCAGCCGCAGGACCGACTGGTCGGCCAGCCACCCGTTGAGGGCGGGTTCGATGTCGAGGTGCAGGGCCCGCTCCAGCCGGAAGAGCATCTCCCCGTGCTCGCGGGCGGGACCCGTCCTGGCCTGCTCCGGCAGCATCGTGACCAGCGAGTACACGAGGAAGAGCGCCAGGCCGAGCAGCAGCTCGGTCCTGGCGCGGGGCCGGGTGGCCGCGGCGTCCGGCGTGCCGACCGCGCCGGGCGCGGTCACCGCCTCGTGTGTGCCCATCGTCCCCCTCGGCCGGGTGGTACCCAAGATTCGCGGAATCAGACGGCAGTGGCCGGTATCGGGGATCATGCCCGGTTCGCCCTCGGCGAAAGCCTGCCCGCGCTACGGAATGTCCGGGAACCCACTGGCTCAGCGAAACGTCTTCGATATATCGTTGTCGTATCGCGAGGGATCAGAGAGTGATCTCAGAAGGTGGTGTCAGAACATGGGACACATGCACGGACACGGCCCCTGGGGGCGCGGTGACTTCCCGAACTTCGGCGCGCTGTTCGGCGGCGCCCCGTGGGGGCCCGGCCCGTTCGGCGGCCACGGGCCCGGACCGCGCCCGCCGTGGGCGCGCGGGCGCGGCGGCCCGTGGGGCCGGGGCGGCAAGGCGCGCAAGGGGAACGTCCGCGCGGCGATCCTCGTGCTGCTGGCCGAGGAGCCGCGCAACGGCTACCAGATCATCCAGGAGATCAACGAGCGCAGCGGCGGCGCGTGGAAGCCGAGCCCCGGCGCGGTCTACCCGGCGCTCCAGCAGCTCGCCGACGAGGGCCTGATCGCCGGCGACGAGAGCGGCGGCCGCCGCACCTTCCGCCTGACCGACGAGGGCCGCGCCTACACCGAGGAGAACGCCGACCGGCTCGCCGAGCCGTGGGCGGAGATGACGCCCGACTTCGGCGAGGGCGTCCCCGAGCTGTTCAAGCAGGCCGCGCAGACGGGGGCCGCGGTGATGCAGATCGTCCACTCCGGGTCGTCCGCCCAGGTCGCCCAGGCCACGGACGTGCTCGCGGAGGCCCGCCGCGGCCTGTACCGCGTCCTGGCCGACGACCTCGACGCCCGGGACGGCGCCGCGGACGACACGGACGGCACGCCCGGCGACGACCCGGGGCCGACGGCCGCGGGCGGGGAGTAGAGATGGCACGCCACGACGAGATCCGCGTCGGCGACGCCGAGCGCGACGCGGTCATGGTCGCCCTGCACGACCACTTCGCCGCCGGCCGGCTGGACCGCGGCGAGATGGACGAGCGGCTGGACACCGCGCTGACCGCCAAGACGCGCGGCGACCTGCGCACCCTGGTCAAGGACCTGCCGGCGCCGACCGGCCTCCCCGAACCCGAGAAGGCCCCGGGCCACGGCGCCCCCTTGGCCTTCCCCGGCCCGTTCTTCGGCGGGCCGGGGACGCTCGCCGGCCCGGCGGTGTTCGGCGGCCCGGGGCACCCGGCATGGCAGCGCCATCACCGGCACCTGGCCGCCCGCCACCGGCACGGGCCGCACTTCCCGGCGTTCCCGCTGCTGCTCGCGGTGTTCCTGGTGCTCGCCTTCACCGCCGGGCCGGGCACGGGGATCCTGGTCGTCCTCCAGATCGCGCTGGCGATCTGGGTGATCCGCGCAGCGCTGCTGGCCTTCGGCGTGCGCCGGCACCACCACCGGTCCCCGCGCGCCTAGGGCGCCGGGCCCCGCCCCCGCCGGCCGGCTCAGGCGGCGGCGGGCGGGGCGCACCGTCCGGGGACGGCGTCGCGGAGGGCGCGCAGGCCGCGGCCGATCAGCGGGTGCTCGCGGCTGCCGCGGCGCACGCAGGTCAGCACCCGCCGCTTCGGCACGCCGTCGCCGGTCAGCGGGACCCGCACGACCGGCTGGTCGGACGGCCCGTCCGCCAGCCGCGGCACCAGCGACACCCCGAGGCCGTGCGCGACGAGCGACCAGATCACCGACCAGCTGGTGGCGTGGTGCGCGAACCGGGGCGTGAACCCGGCGGCGGCGCAGTAGGCGATGACCTGCTGGTGGTGGACGCAGACCTCGGGCGCGACGCTGATCCACGTCTCCCCGGCCGCCTCCTCCAGCCGCGTGTCGCCGTGCGGCCGGAGCGCGAGCGGGTGGCCGGCCGGGACGATGAGGTCGAGCGCCTCCTCCAGCAGCGGTTCGCGGTCGAAGCGCGGGTCGCCGGGCGGCGGCGCCTCCGGGGTGGGCTCGATGACCGCGATGTCGGTCTCCCCGGCGGCGAGCAGGCCGAGGGCCTCCTCGGTGTCGCACTCGCGGACCTCGACCGTGAGGTCCGGGTCGGCGCGCATCAGGGCGCCGGCGGCGGGGGCGACGAGCCCGCCCACCGCCGTCGTGAACCCGCACATGCGCAGCGGCCCGGCGGCGCCGGCGCGGTGCGACTCCAGCTCGGCGAGGGCCTCCTCCCAGCTCGCCAGCAGCCCGTCCGCGTGCCCGATCAGCAGGTGCGCGGCCGGGGTCAGCCTGACCTTGCGGCCCTGCGGCTCCAGCAGCGGCACCTTCAGCTCCCGCGCCAGCTCGCGCAGCTGGTGGGACACCGCCGACGGGGTGAGGTGCAGCGCCTCCGCCGCGGACGTGACCGTCCCGTACTGGTGGACGAGCCGGAGCATGTGCAGCCGCCGCAGATCAATCATGAAACCATATTGCACGATTCACTGAGGAAATCTGAAATGGACGGCAACGTTCGGCCGGTTGCAGACTGCTGCCATGACGCAGAACAGCACCCTCGTGTCCCGCCACCTCACCAGTGAAGGCGTCGTCCTCTGGACCCGCTGCTCCTGCGGCCGGCTGCGGATGGACCTCGTCCCGCACGGGGACGCCCCGCGGCTGACCGCCGGCCCGTGCCCGCACGCCGCCGGCGGCCGCCGCTAGCCGAGGGTCACCTCGTAGTGGAGCGTCCGGTAGTGCTTCAGCCGGTGGAAGAACGGCACCGCGAACCCCTGCAGGAACGGGTGCTTGCGGGCCAGCAGCCGCCGGATCGGCAGCGACTCCTCCTCGCTGAGCAACCGGACGCGGCCGTGCACCGCCGGGCCGGTGACCTCGCCCCGGAAGGTGCTCGGCGCGATCTCCACCTCGGGATTGCGCGCCAGCCGCTTCGTCTTGACCGCCTTGTCGTAGGTGCGGAAGTAGGCGTGGCCGCCGCGCACGACGACGTTGACGGGCGTCCCCACCGGTGTGCCGTCCTTGCGGTAGGACGTCAGCAGGACGGTCCGCTGCTTCTTCAGGCTCTCAAGCGTCTCTGTGGTGTTCATGCCCTTGAGACGGGACTACCCGCCTCAAGCGTGACATCACCGCCGTGACATCACCGCAGGGCGGCCGCCTCGGCGGCGAGCTTGCGGACGCGGTCCCAGTCGCCGTCGCGGAGGGCGTCCGCCGGGGTCAGCCAGGAGCCGCCGACGCAGCCGACGTTCTTCAGCGCCAGGTATTCCGCGGCGTTCCCCGGGCCGACCCCGCCGGTCGGGCAGAACCGGATCTGCGGGAGCGGCCCGGCGAGCGACTTCAGGTAGGCGGTGCCGCCGGCGGCCTCGGCGGGGAAGAACTTCATCGCCGTGATCCCGCCCTCCAGCAGCGCGATCGCCTCCGACGCGGTCGCGACGCCCGGCAGGAACGGCAGGCCCGTCGCGACCATCGCCGCCTGGAGGCGGGGCGTGCAGCCGGGGCTGACCAGGAACCGCGCCCCGGCGGCGGCCGACCGCTCGGCGTCCTCGGGCCGCACGACGGTGCCCGCGCCGACCACGGCGTCCGGGACCTCGGCGGCGATCCGGGTGATCGCCTCCAGCGCGGCCGGGGTGCGCAGCGTCACCTCGATCACCGGGAGCCCGCCCTCGACCAGGGCGCGGGCGAGCGGGACGGCGGCCCCGGCGTCCTCCAGCACCACGACCGGGATGACGGGGGCGAGGTCGAGCAGGTCTTCGGCGATCATGCGGGCTCCATGTCGGGCAGGCTCTGCGCGAGCCGGACGGCGGCGCCGACCAGGGCCGGGCCGGGGTGGACGATGAGGGCGGTCGGGATGGCGCGCACGTAGTCCTCGACGGGGGGCTTCCCCTCGAAGCGGGCGCGGAACGCGCTGCCGTGCAGGACGTCCACGATGCGCGGCAGGATCCCGCCGCCGAGGTAGACGCCCCCGCGGGCGCCGAGGGTGAGGGCGGCGTTCCCGGCGAGCGAGCCGAGCAGCGCGCAGAACATCTCCAGCGCCTCGACGCAGCGCGGGTCGTCGCGGCGCTCGGTGATCTGCTGCGCGGTGAGGCCCGCCACGGGCACGCCGTCGAGCACCTCCAGGTACCGGTGGACGCGCGCGAGCCCGGCCCCGGACAGCAGGTACTCGGCGGTCGCCGCACCCTTCTCGGCGCGCAGCAGCCGGGCCACCTCGATCTCCCGGTCGGTCGCGGCCGGGACCTCGACCTGCCCGCCCTCGCCGGGCACCGGCACCCAGCCGTGCGGCGTCGGGACGAGCCCCGCGACGCCGAGCCCCGTGCCGGGACCGACCACCGCGAGCGCCGCCGTACCGGTGGCCGGGCCGGGGGTCCGCCCGCCGACGGCGACCAGGTCGTCCGGGCCGAGGCGCGGGAGGGACAGCGCGAGCGCCTCGAAGTCGTTGATCACGTCGAGGTGCGGCACGCCGAGGTGGGCGCGCACCTGCTCCACGCTGCCGCGCGGCCAGCCCGCGTTGGTCAGGTGGTACGTCCCGCCGGCGACGGGCCCCGCCACCGCCAGGCACGCGGCCGACGGCCGCACCCCGACCGCGCCGAGATACGCGGCGGCCGCCTCGGCGAGCCCCGGGTGGTCGGCGGTGGGCAGCGACCGCACCTCGGACGGGACGCCGTCCGGGCCGTCCAGCAGGGCGAACCGCGCGTTCGTCCCCCCGACGTCCGCGACCAGCCACACCCCGCTCATACGTGCCTCCCGCGGGGGGACGACCCCCCACTCCCCCCGGTTCGCTGCGCTCATACGAACACTCCGGCGCCGCGCTCAGCCGGACCAACGGCGTTGCGGAAAGACTGGAACAGCTCGCGTCCCGTGCCGTAGGTCTGGCCGGACGCCGCGGCGGCGGGCTCGCGGGCGGCGAACTCCTCGTCCGGGACCAGGACCTCCAGGACGCCGGCGTCCGCGTCGAGCCGGACGATGTCGCCGTCGCGGACGCGGGCGAGCGGCCCGCCCGCGGCCGCCTCCGGCGACACGTGGATCGCGGCGGGCACCGCCCCAGAGGCGCCCGACATACGACCGTCCGTGACGAGGGCGACCCGGTGGCCGCGGTCCTGCAGGACCGACAGCGGCGGGGTGAGCCGGTGCAGCTCCGGCATCCCGTTCGCGCGCGGCCCCTGGTTGCGGACGACGGCGACCACGTCCCGGTCGAGCTCCCCGGCGGCGAACGCCTCCTGGAGCCGCTCCTGCGAGTCGAACACGCGCGCGGGCGCCTCGATCGTCCGGTGCTCCGGCTTCACGGCCGACACCTTGATGACCGCGCGCCCCAGGTTGCCGCGCACGGTGTGCAGGCCGCCGTGGGTGTCGAACGGGTCCGCGACCGGGCGCAGCACGTTCGTGTCGCCCGACTCGGCGACGCCGCTCCGCCACTCGGCCTTGCCCGCCGCGTACTCGGGAACGTTCCGGTACGCGGCGAGGGTGGCGCCGCCGACCGTCCGCGCGTCCTCGTGCAGCAGCCCGGCGTCGATCAGCTCGCCGATGAGGAACGCGGTGCCGCCCGCCGCGTGGAAGTGGTTCACATCGGCGGTGCCGTTCGGGTAGAGGCGGGTGAGCAGCGGCGTCACCTTGGACAGTTCGTCGAAGTCGTCCCAGGTCAGCTCGATGCCCGCCGCCGCGGCCATCGCGACCAGGTGCAGCGTGTGGTTGGTGGAGCCGCCCGTGGCGAGCAGGGCGACGACGCCGTTGACGAACGCGCGCTCGTCCAGCAGCTCGCCGATCGGCGTGTACTCCTCGGCCAGGTCCGTCAGCTTCAGGATGCGGCGCCCGGCGGCCTCGGTCAGCGCGTCCCGCAGCTTCGTGCCCGGCGGGACGAAGCTCGCGCCCGGCAGGTGCAGGCCCATGACCTCCATGAGCAGCTGGTTGGAGTTCGCCGTCCCGTAGAAGGTGCACGTGCCGGGCGAGTGGTAGGACGCGGCCTCCGCGGCGAGGAGCTGGTCGCGGCCGATCTCGCCCGCCGCGTACCGCTTGCGGACCTTCGCCTTCTCCCCGTTCGGCAGCCCGGACGCCATCGGCCCGGCCGGCACCAGGATCACCGGCAGGTGCCCGAACGACAGCGCGCCGATCACCAGCCCCGGCACGATCTTGTCGCACACGCCGAGCAGCAGCGCGCCGTCGAACATGTCGTGCGACAGCGCCACCGCCGTCGCCATCGCCACCACGTCCCGGCTGAACAGCGACAGCTCCATGCCGGCGCGGCCCTGCGTGATGCCGTCGCACATCGCGGGCACGCCCCCGGCGAACTGCGCCGTCCCGCCCGCCGCGCGGATCGCGCCCTTCAGGATGTCCGGGTAGTCCTGGAGCGGCTGGTGCGCCGACAGCATGTCGTTGTACGCCGACACGATCGCGATGTTCGGCGTGACGTCGCCGCGGAGCCACAGCTTGTCCTGCACGCCGCACGCCGCGAACCCGTGCGCGAGGTTCGCGCAGCCCATGCCGCCGCGCACCGGACCCTCCGTCCGTGCGTCGCGGATCCGGCTCAGGTACGCGCCGCGCGTGCCGGCGCTCCGTTCGGCGACGCGCCGGGTCACTGCCTCCAGCACGGGATGTACGGGCATAGGACGCTCCAGACCAGGGGGAACTCTCGAGCGCCAAGTTAGCGGGACATAGGTCATCCCTTCAACCCCACTTATGAACTTCAGATGACAAAAGTCGGTATCTTGCGCCAACTAGACGCCCCGAACTCCCGCGTGCTTGACTGACCGGATGCCCCGCCCCGTCTCCCGTCCCTCCACGGCCGGCGACATGCTGAGCCTGATCCGCGAGGACGGCGTCGCCACCCGCGCCGACCTGGGCCGCATCACCGGGCTGTCGCGTCCCGCCGTGGCGTCCCGGGTGGCCGCCCTCATCGCCCGCGGCCTCGTGGTCGAGCGCACCACCGGGCCGTCCACCGGCGGGCGCCCCCCGGCCCGGCTGGAGTTCAACGCCGCCGGCGGGGCCGTCCTGGTCGCCAACCTCGGCCAGTCGCGCGGCCAGCTCGCCGTCTGCGACCTCGCCGGGACGATCCTCGCCCGCGCAGACGGGCCGCCGGCCGAGACGTCCCCCGGCAAGACGCTCCCCCGCCTGCTCGCCGAGTGGACGTCCCTCCTCGCCGCCTCCGGCGTCGACGAGGCGTCGATCCGGGGCGTCGGCCTCGGCGTCCCCGACGCCGTCGAGCACGCCGCCGGCCGCTGGGACGCCGTCGAGATCGGCGCGCCGATCGCCGACCGCTTCGGCGTCCCCGCCTACCTCGACAACGAGGTGAACGCCGCCGCGCTCGGCGAGCACCAGGCCCACCCCGGCGTCGACGACCTGCTGTTCGTCAAGGTCTCCACCGGCATCGGAGCGGCCGTCATCGCGGGCGGCCGCATCCAGCGCGGCGCCCTCGGCGCGGCCGGCGAGATCGGCCACGTCCCCGTGCCGTCGCCCCTCGACGCGCCCTGCCGCTGCGGCAACGTCAACTGCGTCGAGGCCATCGCCGGCGGCACCGCCCTGCTGGCCCGCTCCCCCGCCGACGACCTCCCCGCCCTCGCCGCGCTGGCCCGCTCCGGCGACCCCGCCACCGTCGCCCTCCTCCGCGACGCCGGCCGCCGCATCGGCGAGGTCGTCGCGACCGCCGTCAACCTGCTGAACCCCGCCGTGGTCGTCCTCGGCGGCGACCTGGTCGGCGCCGACGAGCCCCTGATCGCGGGCCTCCGCGAAACCGTCTACCAGCGCTCCACGGCCCTCGCGACCCGCACCCTGCGCATAGAACCGAGCCGCCTGGGCGAGCAGGCAGGCCTGAAGGGCTGCGCGGCAATGGTCCTGGACAACATCCTCTCCCCCGAAGCCATCGACACCGCCTGAGCGGGGGCGGTCAGCGTTCGCCGTTCTTGTAGGACTTCGGTTTCTTTGATTTGCCGGGGAAGACGACCAAGAGGTGCTCCTCGGCGGGCATCTCCGGGAAGAACGCCTCGGGTTCGCCGCGGCCGCGGACGTACACGCGGACGCGGTAGGGCCCCGGGCCGGCGGCGGTGACGGCCGGGAAGTCGCTCGGGCCGCTCATCGAACCGACCGTGGAGCGTCCGTCCGGGCTGTCGAACCCCACCTCGGCGACCTGGTCCCAGCCCTTCAGCGCGAGCGGCGGCGCCTTCCGGTAGGCGCGGACGGTCATACACAGCGGACCCTGCGTTCCCGTGATCACGGTGACGGAGCGGCCGTCGCTCGCGACCAGCCCGTTCTTGAGCGCCGCGTCGAAGGAGTCGCCCGCGCTCCCGAAGAAATAGCTGCCGCTCTCGCCGCCCGACATGACGTCCGTGGCCTGGGCGACGGGCTTCGGCCCCTTCGGCACGGCGCGCTTGCAATACGCCCTCGTCTGCGCTCGCTCCCGGTCGTACCGGGCGTCCATCGCCGCCGACTTCCGCTCCTGCTCGCGCAATTGCGTCGCCGCCCGCCTGGGGCACAAGTAGGCCATTTCGTGCACGGACGGCCAGTGCACGCCATGGCGTCCGAGATCCGTCTGCGGTGTCGGCTTCTCACCGAGACAGGCGCGCCTTCCCATATCCAGCAGGACGCCATCGGACAACGGGTCCTTCGGGGCCGGGCTGTTCCAGGACGGGTACGGGGGGCGGCCTCGGACGGAGCACAGATAGGCGAGGTACCTTTCCCGTTCCGACATGCTCTTGACCATACGCACCAGGGTTTCCGAGCCTTGCGGGGCCGGGAATGGCGCCCTGGGGCAGTCCTGCGGACCGGCCATTACCGGCTGCGGCGCCCGCTGGTCGCCGGCGGCGCCGAGCACGAGCCCGGCCACCAGGACACCGGACACCGCGCGCACCATCCGGCGCCCCGGACGGTAGACCGCCGCCAGCAGGAGGGCGACGAGCACGAGGCGGCCCGTCCACCATGCGATCTGCCGGCCGGGCCAGGGCGTGAGCCACAGGTCGGTGCACGCCTGCCCCCATCGGGCCACGTCATACCCGAACATCAGCGGATGGGCGAGTAACACCGGCGCCAGAATGGCCAGGGCCACCCAGCCCGCCGCCCGCCGCTTTGTCACCAGCCATAACAGAAACGCCGGAACAACGACCAGATAAGGCTCGGCACTGACCTTCAGAAACCCCGGAACCTGCGTCACGTCCGTTTGGTGTAACCAGGCCGTGCACTGACCAAGGGGAAGACCGACGCCGAAGGCGTACCTTTTCTGGCTCTGCCCGAGCAGCGCGTACACGGCGTCGAGAGCGAGAGGGACCGCACTCAGCGCGACCGCGGCCGTCCACAGAATCGATTCCGTCCGCCGGCTCCATCGCAACATGATCGAGAACCATAGCGACGACCGCGCCGGCGGGCGGCACCGTAAGGTAACGATCAACGACGCGTCACCGTCCGGCCGGTGCGCCCGCCACTAAACTGACCCGGGATCGCAATTGAATGGCCGGAAGGGTGCGCGCATGGGGTCGATCGTCCCGTACGGTTCCAGCAGTCCCGAGGCCCGGCGGGACGGCGGGGTGGCCGTGCCGCGCGCCGCTCCCGTCCACCGGCCGGGCGAGATGGGGCTCGGCGGCGGGCGGCTCCGCGAGGAATGCTGGCCGACGATCGGAGAGCGCACCCGGCAGCGCCTCGCCGAACTGTCCGGCGCCCCCATCGACTGGTTCGCCAGGGAGGACGAGTCGAGCGGCGACGGACGCTGCTACGCCGTGACGCTGGGCGAGGCCGGGCTGTCCATCGCCGAACCGCGGGTGAACACCGAGCACCGCCCGGTGTACGCGATCACCGCGTTCCAGTTCGCGCCCGGCTCGCTCCGGCATGTCCAGGTGGACCACCGCCCGCCGCCGTCCACGGGCGGCGCGCCGTCGTCCGGCGGCGCGCCGCCGGACATCGGCCTCGGCCCGGCGGCCAAGGGCGTCCTCGGGAACCTTCCGCCGCAGGCCCAGGAACTGCTGCAGGCACCGTTCGCCTCCGCGCGCAAGGTGCTGCGCGAGAACTGGTACTACGAGGGCTTCGACCACCGGCTCGATGCGTTGGTGCTCTACCTCGCCGGCGCGAAGGACGTGACGTTCACGACCGGCACCAAGATCGTCCCGGCCGGGCACAACGACGCCACCGCGCACTGGTCCCTGACCTGCTACCGCGCCTCGGTCGCCCGCCGGATAGGCCGCTGACCCGGTGCCGGCCGGCTTCGGCGAACTGGACGGCAACGACGCCTACGAGGTCCTCGGCGTCCCGCCGGACGCCTCGCCGGACCAGGTCCAGCGGGCCTGGCGGAGGCTGGCGGGGGCCCACCATCCCGACCGGGTCGCCGACCCGCCGGCCAAGGCCGCGGCGGAGGAGCGCCTCCGCCTCGTCAACGCCGCCCGCGACGTCCTCCTCAACCGCCGCGCCTCCTACGATGCCGCCCGCCGCCCCCCGGAGCCGTCCGACGAGGAGATCACCGAAGACCCCGGGGACGCCCCGCCCGACCCGTGGAGCACGGCTGCGGCAGGCATGCCGCGACCGGACCCCTGGGCCTCCCCGTCCGGCGTCAGGCATGTGCACCATTCCTCCGCTCCGGCCAAGCGAGGCCTCACCAGATTCGAAGTGCGCTACCTGTACTTCGTCGCCGCCTGCTGGGCGATCATCATCATCGCGTTCGTCATCGCGATGTCCTGACCGCACGCACCGCCTGGGCCGTCCAGGGGCGACGCCCGCAGGGGGTAGTGCCTGCGTTTGCCGCCCCTTTCGGTTGAGGCCGGCGGACTGAGCGCCGCGGCGGACGCGGTCGTCTTTGCGGCCCTCTGGCTGGAGGCGTAGCGCCCGATGCCGGGCGCGTGCACGGCGACCGCTCAGGGGTGGGTGCGGTGCTTCGGCGTGTACTCACCCCCGAACGGGCTGTGGCGGTAGTCTTCGGCGGGCTCGGGGTTGCGTATCGGCGGCATTGTGGGACGGGGCATGGCGTGGGGACCGGTTGAGCACCAGCAGGGCCTGCTGGCCGGGGGTGACCTGTTCCGGCATGTCGTCACCGGCGGGGAGCTGGAGCCGATGCCGTACGTTTCCATGCGGCTGCGGGAAGGCGAGCACGCGTATGCGGAGCTCCCGCTCGAATACTCCCGCTTCTACGCCATGGATGTGAGTTATCAGCATCAATCCGTCGTCGCGTTCGGTTCGGCGGGGTTCATACTCGGGGCGCTCGCCGTCAACGCCGCCGGCAACGCGATCGCGCGGAACCGTGCGAACGCGCTCGCGGCGGCTCAATGGCGGGAGCATCAGATCGCGCGGGTCTTCCTGACGAGTGAACGGCTGATGATCGTCGCTCGGGTCGGGCCGCTGTCGTTCTGGCACGGGGGGCTCAGCGAGTTCCTGCCGACGCCAGACCATTTTCGCCTGCTGCTGACGTTCCCGGACTGCGAGCCGGTCCAGTTACGGGGACCGGGCGTGCCGTGGCTCGCCGTCGCGATGGCGCGCCTCATCTACCGGCCGGAGCAGTTGAGCCTGATCCCCGGATTCGCGGGCATGGCGGCCTGGCATCGAGCGATCGAAAGCGGGTCAGGCACGGTCGAGGAGGCCTGAGGCGGTCTTCTCGCCGGACGAATGGAGCGTGATTGCGGCCTTGCCTTCGCCGCGTGCGGTGATATGGATGTCGCCCACGTCGCAGCCGGACTGCTCGTCCGGGAAGACCGTGTCGATGACCAGGGTCTCACCGCTCACCGAAAGCGGGACGGCGATGCCGGCGCATCGGCCGTGGAGGTAGCGGACCTCGCCGTTCTGCTTTCCCCGGTGCAGCGTCAACTCCGCGTACCAGCCATCGTCGCCCTTCCTTCGCGGCAGGTCCTTGACCGTCCCCGTCCAGGTGCCGGCGAACCGGGCGGGCACGGCCGCCTTCGGCGAAGGCCCGGACACGAACGACACCACTTTGGAGGCACCGATCACCACGGCGGTGCAAACCCACACGATGGCGAGGACGATCCCGATCCTGCCCACGATTGAGGCCTGGCGCGGCGAACGGACGGTCGGCGGCCAGGTCGGGTCCATCCCGTACACGGGCGGCGGGGGCATCCGGCGGTGCGGGGGAGGCGGCGGTCTGCGCGGTGGCGGGGGCGCGCTGCCGGGACGTCCGGCCGCCGCCGTGGCCCAGGGGTCGTCGGCCTCCTCCTCGGAGACCTCCTCGGGAGCTTCGTTCCGGACGTCGTAGCTCGCGCGGTGATTGAGGAGGACGTCACGCGCGGCGTTGATGAGGCGGGTACGTTCGGCGCCTTCTGCCTTGGCGCGGGCGTCCTGGAACTGGTCGGGGTGGTGCTTGCGGACGAGCGTGATGTGCGCCCGCTTGATCTCCTCCGGGGACGCGCCCGAGGTGATGCCCAGCAATTCGTAGGCGTCGTGCCCGTCCAGTTCGGCGAACTTCCCGCGCACGCGCGCTGTCCCCTCTGACCATGCCTCGACATGACGCGAACAGACTAGTGGCCGAGCGCGGCCCCACCGGGCCGTGCACGGCGTGACCATGACCGGACGGTGCTCATCCCGCAGGTTGGCCGCAAGTGTGACGAGCCGTTCGGTTCCCCTGTTCAGCGCAGTTCCCGGTTCGTCACCGGTCTGGGGTCAGTCTTCGGCGAATGCCAGGAAAGTGATGGTGGCTTGCTCGCCGATGCCGATGAGTGCGCTGTCGAAGGTGTGGTCGGTGACGGGATCCCGCTCAACGCCGTCGAAAAAGTCGCCGTCGTCGAAGCAGGATGAAGGCAAGGTGCAGTTGGACCACCAGTCGGCCCGCCCCAGTAGGTGCATGGCTTGCCGCAGGAGCGGTTGGGCAGCGTCTGATGTCCATGGTCCGACTTGGACCGCATAGGCCAGGTCCTCGGTGCAGGCGGCGACCAGCAGGGCGAGGATTTGGTCGTCGGAGTGGACAAGTGGCTCCAGGCCCTTGTCCACCTGTTCCACCGTGGGTGGCCATGATTGAGCTGGGAAATTGCCACGGGGCATGTCCGGCGCGGACACCACGGCGTGCAGCAGGTGCGCTGGGGAGACAAGAGGGTCGTCACCGACTGCGATACGCAGGTGGCATTCGGAAGTTGACAGGAGGGGGGCCAGCAACCGCCTGAGCTCTAGTGCGGTGGTCATGGAGGTAAGTACACCGACTCTGTGAGCTATCGTGCTACGGCCTTTTTCCTGTGCGGCGGAGGGTGCCGGTTGTCTTCTTGGTTCGCTGGTTGGGGGCGTAGTAGACGATGTCGGCTCTGCCGTCCTTGCGGCGGGTCAGGGTGATGTTGCCGGCGTCGCACCTGGATTGTTCGTCCGGAAAGTCTGTTCGGATAATGAGGGACTTCCCGGCGTAGGAGACGGGCACGGCCTTTCCTGTGCATCTGGCGTGCGGGTATCGCACTCTGCCGACCTTCTCGCCCTCTTCAAGGGTCAGTTCGACGGTCCATGTCGCGCGGTTGCCGTAGTGGTCCTTGACGGTGCCCGTCCACGTGCCCGCCAAGTCGGCCCGCACGGTCGTTTCGGCGGCCGGCCCGTCGGGGCGCAGGACAACGACCACGGCCGTGCTCAGGAGCGAGGACAAGCCCGTGAGGACGGCGATCGTGCAGCCGAGGCGGAGTTTGGAGCCGACCTCGTGGCGCGGGCCGGGCGGGTGGTAGCGGTGCGGAGGTCCGGGGGCGGTGGTCGTCCAGGGGCCAGGGCGGGGTGCGCCCGCCGTGGCGGTGTCCCAGGGGTCTTCGATGATCTCCTCGGGCTCCGGGGGGCGGCGGGCGGCGTCGTAGCTCGCGCGGTGGTCGAGGAGGACGTCGCGGGCCGCGTTGATGAGGCGGGTGTGTTCGGCGCCTTCTGCCTTGGCGCGGGCGTCTTGGAATTGGTCTGGGTGATGCCTGCGGACGAGCGTGAGGTGCGCCCGTTTGATCTCTTCCGGGGACGCGTTTGGGGTGATGCCCAGCAGTTCGTAGGCGTCGTGCCCGTCCAGTTCGGCGAAGTCCCCGCGCACTGTTGCCCGCCGCTCCGCCCGCAGTCCGTCGCTTTATGGGCGGACGCGGGTGCCTTTGACCTGTCTTGATCAGAATATGGCCGAGTGCACCCGAGTTCGGCTGCGCGCATGTGTCCATTACCGGACGGCTCGTCATGAGGACAAGCGCGAGCTGGTCGAGCAGATCACCAAGGCGTTCGCCGACGCCTACGGGCTGCCGGCCGCGACGGTCGATCTCTGGATCCAGGAAGTGCCCGCCGACAGCCGCGGCAGGGCCGGCAGGCTCGTCGCCGACAAGTGACCGCCGCGTGCGGGCGCGGCGATGTGACCGACCCTCACTGAACCGCCTCCTGGCGCAGGCAGCGCTCGATCTTCGTCAAGGCCGCCCGGAAACTCGCGGACAGGGACGGGCCCGAGGGCATGTCGCTACGTCGTGAGGCGGCCGTCAACCCGTACGTCGCGCAATTCGCTCCCCGGCTCCGGTTCCAAGCCGAGGTCGGGGATTGGATCGTCCTCGGATTCGAGCACGTCGGCGGCCGACGTGCCGACTTCGCTCCCGGCTCGCCGGACTTGGCCGTGCTCGCCAAGACCATCCCGGCGATCCAGAGCACTCCCTGCCCGGACGTGGTCCGGATGGTGGTCGAGCGCCGCTGGCGATCGGTGGCTGAGGACGTCTCCCCCATGGCCGGCTCGGCACTGCTCCACACCGACCTCAACGAGGACAACTTGATCATCACGCCGGACGGGCGTGTCTGCGTGGTCGACTGGGCGTTCGTCTCCCGGGGCCGAGCATGGGTCGAGTTGGGCCTTCTGATCCCGTGGTTGCTCAAGGCCGGCCACAGCCCTCGCGAAGCTGACGAGTGGGTCTCGCAGTTCGCTTCGTGGGGCGAAGCCGACGGGTCGCACATCGACCTGTTCTCTCGGGTTCTCGCCGAGAAGTGGCGGGCGAACAGCAAGACCCATTCCGCGGACTGGGTCACCGAGCACGCGACCTTGACCAAGCAGTGGGCGGCCTACAGATTGGGAGACTGAAGACGACGGCGTCCTTCGGCGCTGCGGTTAGCCGGACACGGTCAACTTGTAGTCGGCGGCTGTACGGAAGTCGCCGCTGCTGCCGCGGATGGCGAGTTTGTGCTGGCCGGCCGCCAGCGGCGGGATGACGCCCCAAAGCCCGCAACCGTACGCCTGGACGACCCCCTCGTCGCTGGCCGGGTTACCGGCGACCCCGACGATCGTGATGGGTGTCGGCGACCACCGCTTCAAGGGCACGTTCTTCCCGTCCAGGGTGATGCTTCCTGCGGCGCTCCGCATGAACTCCGCGCACTCCTGCTCGGAGCCCCGCTGATTGACGACCGGCGCGACGATCGTCCGGCCCGCCGGTACCTCGCAGCGACGCGACACGGCCCCGCCGAACGTCCCGGCCAGGAGCCAGAGGCCCGCAGGCTGCCCGGCCGCGCAGAACTCACCCGTCGTGTCCTCCACGGGATTGCGCCCCGACGGCGCACCGGCAGCCCAACTCCACCAGGTCCCCTGCACTTCTCCGGGCTGCAGTGCTGCGGACGCGCTCGGCGAAGGCGTCCCGCCCTCCGTGGCCGCTTCCGCCTCGACCGACGCCGCGACATCGTCGTCCGGGTTCGCCTCAGCACACCCGGCGACCAGCCCTAACACAACCAGCGAAACCACAACTCGCCCACGAATCATCGCCGCAGATTAGCGCAACCCGATCTCCCAGCCGCGAGGAGCCGTTCAGTCGCCGGCGCGTAGGGCGAGAGCACCATGCTTGATGCGCGTGACCAGTTGAGAGAACTCCCGGCTGCTGAGCCCGAGGTGACCGCCGGCTGGGTCCTTCGAGTCACGCACGCCTATTGCGCCGTCAAGCCTGGCCAGCTCAACGCATGCATTGTCGTTGACGCCACCGCTCCGGGAACTCTTGCGCCATTCGATCACAGGTATCTCTCCCGCACCTTTCCGAGCAACTTACGCGAATCATCGCGAGATAGGGCCAATGCCCCAAGTTGATCGAACTGTATCGCGAGAGCGCCGACTTCGTCACTAGCCTCGATGAAGCGCCCGGCCAACTGTGCACCGGCGTAAGAGACTTGCCGTCCCCCCAGGTCGAGGAGCTGAAAGGCGCCGTCCAGCCCGGGGTGGGCACCCACCGACCTCAAGATGACGCGTACGGACACATGCGGCAGTTCATCGACCTCGAGCAGGTGGTCGAGCTGCTCCTTCATGATCTGCGGACCTCCGATCGGACGGTCCACCACGTCTTCGTCGAGGATGATCCACACATACGGCGGGTCCGCCTTGGCGAGGATCTCCTGGCGCCTGCGACGTGCTTCCACCTCTCGATCACTTTGCAGCGCCTGCCCTCCGGAGAGCAACAGCGCACGCGCATAATCGGGTGTCTGCACGGGGACCGGCACGGATTTCCCGTGGTAGATCTTAATTACCCTCGCGCCCGATTCGTACTGCATGTACTGCTTGAACCAGTCCGGGTCATGTCCGGTGATCGCGTAGTGGCGGAGCCGTTGAAAATGGCCCCCAGTGTCCCACGCCTCGTCCAGCAGGATCAGGTACTGGTCAGCTGGACGAAGCCTGCCTGCTTCCCAGTTGGATACAGTGCCGCGCGCCACCCGGACGATCTGGGCGGTCTGCGCCAAAGACAGACCCCGCCGAGTTCGGTAAAACCACAGGTCAAACGCCAGCCAAGCCCAAAGTGACGAGTTCGGGTCGATGGTCTCACGAACACTCACTCCGACCTCCAGCGTATTCCATGGATTCCAATCCATCACAGGGTAAACACACCTCACGCATCCTGGGCAAGGAATCACCGGAAAACCAGGACGGCGGATATGAACGATCAAGTGCCGGTAGTCGAAATGCCGGAATCGGGCGAAATTCGGATGACGCTGCTCGGAGTGGACTGTTCGGTCTCGCTCGCGCGTGAACTCGTCCGGCATGCCCTGCTCAATTGGGGCTGCGAGCGTGAGCTGATCGACGACTCCGTGGTCGTTATGAGCGAAATCGTGACGAATGCCGTGGAGGCGGCGCGCGGGCGGCTGCTCAGGATCCGGGTCGCGTTGAGCGACGGCGCCCCGGTGCTCGAGTGCTGGGACCCCTCCCCCGAGCTTCCGTGCGCCTCGGCCGCCGGGCTGGACGCCCTGAGCGGGCGCGGTCTCGCGATCATCGCCGCCTACGCCCAGGACACCGGCGTCCGCCCGTCCGCCACGGGCGAGGGAAAGATCGTCTGGGCGATCATGCCCGTCCCCGAGAAGGCCCTACGGCGGTAGGCGGTTTCGCCGGTGATCCCCGGGAAGGCGGCGTGGGAGCCAGTGAACCCTACGGGGGTACTGTATGTTTTCCTGGAGGCGTACGTATCACTCCTACCGTCCCCCACAGCAACCCTGGAAAGGGCGCAGAGATGCTGTTCGTTGAACTTCTCGTTGCCAAGCAAGCGTTCACCGAAGCCGAGTGCCGCGCCTTGGCCTCCTCTCTCACGGCCGAGCGGCTCCTCTCCGACGGTGACGGCGTTCACCACACGGATCCAGGCGTGCTCGCCTGGTTCGGATCTCTCACCCATGTCACCGTCCGACGGCCGGACATCTGGATCACGGGTGCCGGAGTGCCGGGCGAGGAGGCCCCGCCGTGCTGCGTGGTGCGGATCCAGGTGGGAGCGTGGGCCAAGGAGATGAGCGAGCACCTCATCGAGAGAGCCACGCGGGAACTGGTGAAAACGGCGTCGGGATTCGACGGAGAGTCGCGTGAGCCGCAGGTGCTGGTGCAGGTGGCCGGCGTCCCGGAGGGCGGTTACGGCCTGGACGGACAGGTGCGCCGAACCGCCGACATCCAAGAGATGATGGAGCAGGCGAAGACGGGGACGGGCGAACAGGTCCCACCGGGGATGGCCATCGATCCCACCTGCGGCGCGATCATCCCGGCGGACTCTCCTGTCACCGCGGAAGTGGACGGGGAGATCTTCAGGTTCTGCTGCACGCACTGCCGGGGCAGCTTCGTCAAGCAACGGCGTGCGGCCACCAGTTCCTGAAAGCCAGGGCGGTCTTTTCACTGGTCAGTGCGGGACGATGCCAGCTCACCCGCGCTGCTCGCACTCGCGTGCCAATGCGGTGCGAGCAGCGCGCTGGTCGCTGTCTCAGGCTGCCGCCAGGCCGCTGTGCGGGGCCGTCTCGGCGTGGCGGAGGGCGGTGAGGACCGTGTCCTCCGTTGAGTGCACCTCCGGGTACATCTTCTCCGGGTCGGTGTGGAGCTGGTAGTCCCAGACGAACCCGTAGATCCCGAGGGTGACGATCGTCAGCAGGAGATGCGTCCCGAAGCCTCGTCGCAGATCCGGGACGGGCTCGTAGGTCACGCGGTACTGGACGATCCCGAGCCGCAGCCAGACGTCGCTGAGGCTGTCGGTGAAGTCCTCTTCGGTGAGCTGGATCTCCCACCAGAACCGCATTGTGCGGTAGTAGGCGTAGAGGCCGTAGATCCCGAGGGTGATGAAGGAGAGGAAGACGGACAGACCCGCGTTGACCGGCCTGTGCTCGTCCTCGAAGCGTTCCTTGACGTAGCGCCGGAGGTCGTCCAGCTGCTTCATGTCCTCGCCGTCGCGGCCGCTCTGCTCGGCGTACTGCCTCGTGGCCTCGATGACGGCGCCGTAGTAGTGGTATCGCCGGTCACGGAAGAGATCCGTGCGCTTCAGCCGGCGGTAGAAGACCACCACGGTGTAGATGCCGAGTGTCACCCACGAGAGCAAGAACATGTAGATGGCCCAGTCGACGAGCCTCTGGTCGGTGGCACGCCTCTCGTGGACGTAGCGGTCGACCTTCTGGACGGCTGGCAGTGGTTGTCCCATGGCCCCTTCTCCCTGCGAACGGAGATGTTCAAGGGAGCGGCGACGTACCACAATCGTGTGCGGCGGTTCTCAGGCCGTCCGCGCTTCTGCTTACGATACGCCTGGCCCGGGCGGTCGCCTAGGGTCAGCGGGCGTCGCGGCGGGCCTGGCGGCGGGTGCCCTTGGCCCGGGTGGCGGCGTGGCGGCGGTTCAGGGCCGGGTCGTTGCTCGTCGGTCTGCGGCGGCGGGTGGTCTGGGACGTCATCGACTCCGATCGCGGAGCGCCGGGCTGGGGCGGGGGCGTGCCGGACGGGTTGGCGGCGGCGATGCGTTCGGCCTTCAACTCGGCCGCGCTGCGGCGGGCGGCCCTGGACAGGTACCAGCTCACGCGGGCCAGGGCGTCCTCGAACACCTCGGCCTTCTGGGCGTTGCGCTGGTTCTTCGGACGGGCCTTGCCGCGCCCGCCGTACTCCTCGACGCGCGCGCTGGCGGTGCGCCGGTACTGCTTGCTGTACTTGTCGCGGGCCCGGCGGATCCGCGTGTGCAGGTCCGCGAGGTCGTCCTCGTCCAGGCGGGTGAGCTCGGCGGTCCCGGTCTCCCGGACGAGGGCCATCTCGGGCTCGTTCAGCGAGTTCAGCAGCGCCTTCATCGGCCCTCCATGCGGTCGGTGCGCGCTTTCGAGCGTCGCATGCGCCGCGCTAAGGGCAGGGAGACGAAGCACCCAAAAACGGCAAAGCGTGCGACACGGAGGTCAGGCGGCCCGGGCCTCGGCGGTGGTGGCGCGGCGGGCGAAGGCGCCGATCTCCTTGATGGCGACCAGGCCCTCGCGGGAGATGTCGGCGAAGACCTGGAAGACGTGGACCTGGCCCTCCCAGACCTGGAGCGTGCAGGGGACGCCGGCGGCGCCCAGGCGTTCGGCCATCAGTTCGGCGTCGGCGAGGATGACCTCGATCGCTCCTGCCTGGATGAGGACGGGCGGCAGGCCGCCGAGGTCGGCGTGCACCGGGGAGAGCCACGGGTCGGTCGGCTCGGCGTCCGGGAAGCACATGTGGACCATGTCCCACATCCGGTGCGCCGGGATGAACGGGTCGAGGGCCGCGTTGGCGTGCGCGATCTTCGGGGCGATGTCCAGGTCGGCGAAGGGCGACAGGGCCGCGATCCCGGCGGGACCGGGCAGGCCCGCGCGGAGGGCGTGCAGCGGCGCCATGAAGGCCAGGTAGCCGCCCGCGGAGTCGCCCGCGACGACGATGTCGCCCGGGTCGCGGGTCTTCAGGAGCAGGCGGTAGGCGTCGACGCAGTCGTCGATGGACGTCTGGATCGGGACGCGCGGCTGCATCCGGTAGGCGACCGACAGGACGGGCATGCCGGCGGCCTGGGAGATGCGGGCGATCATGCGGCGGTGGGTGCGCAGGCCGCAGGCGACGAAGCCGCCGCCGTGGAAGTACAGGATCGCCTGCCGGGAGCCCATGGACACGCCGGGGCCGCGGACCCATTCGGCTCCGCAGCCGAGCCCCCGCACCTTGGTGACCCTCGTGCCGCGCGGCGGCAGCAGGAGGGCCGCGCCGAGGTCGATCAGCGGGGCGAAGCGGAGGGCGCGCGGGGTCCACGGGAGGCGTTCGACGAGCGGACGCATGAACCTGTGCATGAACCGGGCGGCGAGCCGCGCTCCCCGGCCGCATCCCGCGCGTTCCTCGATGACCGGTGCGACCGCCATGTCCCGTTCCTCCCGTCACGTCGGAACGGGAGCTTACCAAGTAAGTGCTTGGGTGCCTACGGATGGAGGGCCGCGTCGGGCGGGCCCGCGGTCACGCCGGTGAAGCGCACGGTCAGGCCCTCGCGTTCGGGGGCGCAGCAGTAGGGGCCCGCCGTCGCCGCCACCCCCGAGGGGAACGGGGCGAGCCGGATCAGCTGCCAGGGGTCGTCGCCCGCGCGGGCCCGGATCGTCACGGCGTCGCCCGAGCGGCTGGCCCGGATCGTCACCTCGCGGCCGTGCCACGGGACGGGCGCCGACGACCAGTCGGAGACCTCGCGGGTTACCACGGCGCCCAGTTGCAGGGCGCCGTCGCAGTACTCGACGCCCGCCTTGATCCAGGTCTCCTCGTCCAGGCGCACGAGCAGGCCCGCCTGGTCGAACTGGTGGTCGTAGTCGGCGACGAACGACACCTCGATCGCCGCCTCGGGGCCGAGCGGCGTCAGCAGGGCGTGGCCGCCGTCGCGGTCGTAGCCGTAGGACGTCGTCCGCCAGAAGTCGCCGCCCTTCGCGGCGGTGACGAGCAGCGCGCCGCCGTCCTCGACGGCGGCCGGGGGCGGGTTGAGCCATTCGCCGGTGATCACGCCCCGAACCTACGGGAGGGGTGGGGTTAACTCCACCTCCGGCCCTGGACCTTTCCTCCGGTTTTCATGGTGCTGGGCCCAGTGCCCGCCGAAGTGTCGGACGCGAAGGTTGTGATGGCACCAGAAGACCGGCACGGGGAGGGCAACATGGCGGGCACCGCGGCACTAGGGGCGATGCGGGGGAAGGCACGGCCGCTGCTCACCGAGGCCGGGCTCCTGGTGGTCCTGTTCGCGTTCTACAAGTGGGGCCGGACGCTGATCGAGCAGGGCCCCGCCGAGGCGATGGCGAACGCGGAGTGGTTGTGGCGGTTCGAGCGGTCGTGGCTGCCGAACGAGGTGGACGTCCAGCAGTGGGCGCTCGGCTGGGACCACACCGCGTTCCTCGCCAACGTCTACTACGTGAGCGTGCACTTCCCCGGGACGGCACTGCTGCTGATCTGGCTTTTCGTCCGGCACCGGTCGTCCTATGCGAGGGTGCGCAACGAGTTGGTGGTGATGACGGCGGCGGGGCTCGCGGTGCACATGCTCTTCCCGCTCGCGCCGCCCCGGCTGGCGGGCATCGGGGCCGTCGACACGATGCTGACCGTGGGGCCGTCCGCCTACCCGGCGGCGGCTGACGGGATCGCCAACCAGTACGCGGCGATGCCCTCGCTGCACATCGGGTGGGCGCTGCTGGTGGCGGTCGCGGTGGTCCGGGTGTCGCGGAGCCCGTGGCGGTGGGTGGTCGCGCTGCACGCGCCGGCCACGGTATTCGTGGTGGTCGTGACCGCGAACCACTACTGGACGGACGGGATCGTCGCCGCCCTCCTGCTCGCCGGCGCCATGGCGCTGGTTTCCGTCGCGGGGCGGGTGCGGCAGGGTGGGGGGCATGCTGCTGCCGACGCACACGAGTACCGAGGTGCCGGACGTCCCCGTGGCCCTGTTGCCGGTGGGGAGCTTCGAGCAGCACGGCCCGTTCCTCCCGCTGGCGACGGACACGGTGATCGCGTGCACGCTGGCGGCGGAGATCGCGACGACCCATCCGGTACGGACGCTCCCGCCCGTGACGATCTCGTGCTCGCATGAGCACGCCGGCTGGCCCGGGACGGTGAGCATCTCGGCGGCGACCCTCCACGCGGTGGTGCGGGACGTCGCCGAGTCGCTGCGCCGGGCCGGGGTGCCGAAGCTCGTGCTGGTCAGCGGGCACGGCGGCAACTACGTCCTGGGCAACGTCGTGCAGGAGGCGCACGGCGACATGGCGCTGTTCCCCGGTTTCGACGACTGGGAGGACGCGCGGCGCGCGGCGGGCGTCGAGACGTCCGGCGAGAGCGACATGCACGCCGGGGAGCTGGAGACGTCGATCCTGCTGCACGCCCACCCGGAGCTGCTCAGGGACGGGTACGGCACCGCCGACCATCTGGCCGACGACCGGCGGCACCTCCTGACGGCCGGGATGGCCGCCTACACCGAGTCCGGCGTCATCGGGCGGCCCTCACTGGCCCGCGCCGGCAAGGGCCGGGACGCGCTGCGGAGCCTTGTCGCGGCGTTCGGGGACGTCCTCGCGGTGCTTCACCAGCAGGGCCGCGGCGCCGGGCAGGCACGCGACGAAGCTCAGCACCCCGTAGACGACGGACACGGTCAGGCCCTGCGCTGAGCCGAGCCCGGCGGCGCCGAACGCCAGGGCGAGGACGGCCTCGCGCGGCCCCCAGCCGCCGACGTTGATCGGCAGCACCATCACCAGCAGCGCCAGCAGCAGGAGCGGGACCAGCCGGCCGAGCGGTGCGGTCGCGCCGGCCAGGCGGGCCGCGACGACGAACAGCGCCAGGTGCCCCGCCAGTGCCGCGACCGACAGCGCGACGATGCCGGGCCAAGCGCGCGCGGCGGCGCGCAGGTCGGCGAACGTGGATGCAAGGGCCGGGTGCTTCCAGCGGCCCAGGACAAGGAGCAGTACAAGGACGACCCCAATGGGAATGAGGGCCGGAGCCATCGCCGACAGCAAGGCCGGGTGGACGAACAGGGCCGCGACACCCGCGACGATGGCGACGCCCTGACCGGCGGTCCGTTCAAGGAAAACGGCCCGCACTCCACGGGCGACGTCACCCGACCGGTGGCCGTGGCTCACCGCCCTGTGGACGTCCCCCAGAACACCGGCGGGCAGCACCGCGTTGAGGAACTGGGCCCGGTAGTAGTCCGTGATGGCGCCGGCCATGGGCAGGTGCAGGCCGACACGTCGCGCGACCAGCCACCAGCGGGCCGCGCTGAGCGTCGTGGTCAGCAGACCGATGGCGAGGGCGACGGCCACGGAGGCGGGGTCGATGGCACGGAGCGCCGCCACGAAGGCGTCCGTGCTGTGCCACCACAGCAGCGCGCCGAGGATGCCGAGCCCGATGAGCAGGCGGCCCCACGGCCACAGGTTCCTCAAGACGCCCCTCCGGGGATGGCGAGCAGGTCCAGGTGCTGGACCTCGACGGTGAGCCCGCCCTCCGCGCAGGCGGCGAGGCGGCGGCTCAGGTAGTCGTCCGCGAACGGGGCCAGGTCCGGGTTCTGCTCGACGGCGGCGCCGACCCAGCCGCGCAGCCACTCGGCGATCAGCGCGGCCTGGCCGGGGCCGAGCCGCCACGGGCTCGGACGGGTCGTGACGGTGGCGCCGCGCCGCCCGAACGCCCTGGTCGCGGCGGTGACGGCGTCGGGTCCGAGCAGCCCGCCGCGCCGCTGGTGGGCGTCGAACGCGGCGGCGTACTCGGCGTCGAGCGGCTCGGACGGGATGAGCCGGACGCGGCCGACGACCGACAGGGTGAGCAGCGCCGGGCAGCCGGCCGCCGCCGCGACCGCCTCGACCTCGGCGGCGGTGAGCACGTCCAGCAGCGCGGACGCGGTGACGAGCGACGCGCCGACCAGGTCGCAGGCGCGCAGTTCGGCGATGGCGCCGGCGCGCGTCTCGATCGTCGCGGGCAGCCCGTCGGCGGTGACGTAGGCGTTGGCGCGGGCGAGGTCGAGCAGCGCCGGGTCCCGGTCGTGCAGGATCCAGTGCTGCGGGCCGCGCAGCCGCCCCGACAGCCAGCGGCCGACGGAGCCGGTGCCGCAGCCGAGGTCCCAGATGACCAGCGGCCCGTCCGGCGGGAGCGCCGCGCGGAGCGGGACCAGCAGCTCCCCGGCCCGTGCGGCGGCGTCGGCCTCCTCCCGCAGCGCCAGCCACGACGGCGCGTACGCGCTCGCCGCGTCCCCGGACGATCTCGTGTCGGTGCCTTCGGTCCCCTCAATCATGGCGCGCCTCCCTGCGCATCCGGGATAGGACGGTGGCCATGCGGCGGGCGGTGTCGTCCCAGCCCGGCAGCATGGTGCGGCGCAGCCGGGCGGCGGCGCGCAGCCGGCCCCGCAGCTCGGGGTCGACGAGCCAGCGGCGCAGTGCCGTGGCGAGTGCGGCGGGGTCGCCGGGCGGGACGAGCAGGCCGGGGACGGCCCCGGTCGGGTCCCAGCCGAGCGCGTCGGGGACGCCGTCCGCCGACGTCGCGATGACGGGGACGCCGCGCGCGAGCGCCTCGGTCACCACCATGCCGAACGGCTCGGCGCGGGACGCGAGGACGAGCACGTCGGCGGCGGCGTAGGCGTCGTCCAGCCGCTTGCCGGTGAGGGGCCCGGCGAGCTCGACCCGGTCGGCGAGCCGGTGCCGGCCGATCAGCCGGCGCAGCCGCGTCACGTGGCCGGGGTCGCGGTCCAGGGGGCCGGCGCATTCGCAGTGCCACGGCAGGTGCGCGAGGGGGGCGAGGGCCTCCACCAGGACGTCGTGGCCCTTGCGCGGGGTCACCGACGCCACGCACAGCAGGCGGGTCGCGCCGTCGGTGCCGGACGCGAGCGGCGCGGGGTCGGTGCCGGGCGGGACGGCGTGGACGCGGGACGGGTCGAGGCCGTGGTGGGCGACGAGGTGGTCCTTCGCCCACGGGCTGGTCGCGACGACCGCGGCCGCCGCCTCCAGGACCTTGCGTTCGCCCGCGTTGAGGTCGTCCTGTCCGGGTTCGTCCGCCAAGGGGAGGTGTACCAGGACCGCCGGCCGCAGGCGGCCGGCCTCCGGGACGACGATGTCCGGCACTCCGCACGCCACCAGGCCGTCCAGCAGCACGACGCTGCCGTCCGGGAGCGCGGCGAGGGAGCGGGCGAGCGCGCTCCGCGCCTGCTCGCCGGGGCGCGGCCACGACCCCGGCACCGGCAGCAGCCGGACGGGCCGCCCCGACGCCGCCAGCTCGTCCGCCACCCGCCGGTCGTACCGGTTGCCGCCGCTCGGGGCGGTCTCGTCGTCGATGCCGCCCGGGACGACGAACGGGATCTCCGCCGCGGTCATAGCTCCCGCTCGTAACTGGCCCAGGCGACGTGCGACTCGTGCAGCGCCACCGCGATGCCGGACAGGCCGCGGGCGTTCTCGCCGAGCGCGCCCGCGTGGACGCGGTCGGCGAGCCGGTCGGCGATGACCTTGGCGAGGAACTCGGTCGAGGTGTTCACCCCGGCGAAATCCGGCTCGTCGTCCAGGTTGCGGTAGTTCAGCCCGCCCAGGACCTCGCCGAGCGCGCGGGTGGCGAGGCCGATGTCGACGACGAGCCCGTCGGAGTCCAGGTCGGCCCGGCGGAACGTCGCGTCCACCACGTAGGTCGCGCCGTGCAGCCGCTGCGCGGGCCCGAACACCTCGCCGCGGAAGCTGTGCGCGATCATCACGTGGTCGCGGACGGTGATACCGAACAAGAAGCCCTCCTCAGTAGACGATCCGATGGCACAGGGCGGGCAGCCGCCCGGCCGCCAGCGCGGGCATGATCCGCGGCAGCTCCGCGAAGGTGCTCTCCCCCGTGACCAGCGCGTCGAACGCGGGGTTCGCCAGCAGCCGCAGCGCGAGCGCCAGCCGGTCGGCGAAGCTCCGGCTCGCCCGCCGGGCCGGCGGCACCGCGCCGACCTGGCTGCCCCGCACGGTCAGCCGCCGCGAGTGGAAGAACTCCCCCAGCGGCACGCTGACCTTCCGGTCGCCGTACCAGCTCAGCTCGACGACCTGCCCGTCCGGGGCGAGCAGCTCCAGCGACCGGGCCAGCCCCGCCTCCGTCGCGCTCGCGTGGACGACGAGGTCGCAGCCGCCCGCCGCCCGCTCCGGCGTGGCGAAGTCCACGCCGAGCGCCTCCGCGACGGCGAAGCGGGACGGGTCGGTGTCGACCAGCTCGACGCGGCACCCGGGGAACCCGGCGAGGACCCCGGCGACCGAGCAGCCGACCATCCCCGCGCCGACCACGGCGATCCGGTCACCGACCAGCGGCGCCGCGTCCCACAGCGCGTTCACGGCGGTCTCGACCGTCCCCGCCAGGACCGCCCGCTCCGGCGGCACCCCGTCCGGGACGGGCGTGACCGCGCCCGCCGGGACGACGTACCGGGTCTGGTGCGGGTAGAGGCAGAACACGGTGCGGCCGGCCAGCTCGGCGGGGCCCTCCTCGACCACGCCGACGTTGAGGTAGCCGTACTTGACCGGGCCCGGGAACGTCCCGTCCTGGAACGGCGCCCGCATGACCGCGTGCTGGTTCGGCGGGACGCCGCCGCGGAACACGATCGCCTCCGTGCCCCGGCTCACGCCCGAGAACAGCGTCCGGACCAGCACCTCCCCTGGCCCCGGCTCCGGCAGGACGGCATCGCGGATCTCCCCCTTACCGGGCGACAGGATCCAGAAGGCGCGCGCGTCGCGCTCCATCCCCGCTCCTCCCCCGAGTCGCACCCGCCGCGTCCAGCACGTCCGCCGCGCCCGCCGGCCCGGCCGCCCGCCGGTCGCGCCGCGCGAACAGCCACCGCACGTCCCGTCCGAACGACCACACCAGCAGCGCCAGCGCCGCCGCCACGAGCAGCCCCGCGTGCGGGACGACGCCCGCCGCGGCCACCACCAGCACCACGCCCTGCACCACGGCGACCGCCTTGCGCGCGACGCTCGGCCGCAGGTCGGCGCGCAGCCACGGCGCCGCCCAGGCCGCCGCGCCGAACGCGTACCGCATCGCGCCGATCGCGAGCACCCACGGCCCCGCCGACCAGGCGACCTGCACGCTCAGCACCAGCACCAGGAAGGCGTCGGTCTCCATGTCGAACCGCGCGCCGAGCCTGGACGCCGTGCCGGTGCGCCGGGCGACCCGCCCGTCCACCCCGTCCAGGACGAGCGCCACCGACGCGGCCGCGACCAGCGCGAACGTGTGCCCGCCACCGGTCAGATGCCCCGCCACCAGGGCCGCCACACCCCCGGTCAGCACGACCCTGGCCAGCGTCACGTGGTCGGCCGGCCCGAGCGCGCGCCGCCGCCGGAACGCCCGCGCGAGCAGCGCCCACGCGGCCAGCGCGTATCCGCCGCCCACGGCCAGGCCCGCGTGGCCGGGGCGGAGCACCGCGAGCAGCGCCAGCTGCGCCGCCGCCGCGAGCGCCAGCTCCGGCCCCCGGGTCAGCCGGGGCCGGCGCGGCGGCGCGAGCGTTAGGCGCACGGGCGCCGCCGGGCGCGTCAACGTCATCGGCCGCGTCATCAGCGCACCTCGCTGACCGGAGCCGTGTCGAGGACGGCGGGGGCGTCCAGCTGCGGCAGGTCGTGCCCGAGCCGGTCGCGCTTGGCGGTGAGGTAGCGGACGTTGTCGTCGCTGACGGGGACGAGCAGCGGCACCCGCGCCGCGACGGCGACGCCGTAGGACTCCAGCGCGCTGACCTTGTCCGGGTTGTTCGACATCAGCCGCACCGACCGGACGCCGAGGTGCCGCAGGATCCGCGCGGCCGGGCCGTAGTCGCGGACGTCCACCGGCAGCCCGATGGCGGTGGCGGAGTCGACGGTGTCCAGGCCCTGGTCGTCCTGCAGGACGTGGGTGCGGACCTTCGCGACGAGGCCGATCCCGCGCCCCTCGTGGCCGCGCAGGTAGACCAGGACGCCCGCGCCCTCCCGGACGATCGCGTCCAGCGCCGAGCCGAGCTGGTCCCCGCACTCGCAGCGGGTCGCGCCGAAGATGTCGCCCGTCATGCACTCGGAGTGCATCCGGACCAGCACGTCCGCGCGCCCCCGGACGTCGCCCCGCACCAGCGCCATGTGCTCGTGCCCGTCGACGGGGTCCCGGAAGGCGACGGCGCGGAACACGCCCCGCCGGGTCCTGAGATCCGCCTCCGCGATGTCCTTCTGGTCGATGCCCTGTTCGCGCATCGCTCCCCTTCCTCGGCTCCGCAATCACCTCTGGTACGTGGCGACCGCACCCGGTGGTTGCGTCCCAAAACGGTCCGTACAACCGGTGGCACGCAGGGGAGGCTCCGCAGGGTTCAGCCTAGGCGCGCGCGGACCACCAACTCGTGAAGGGCACGGCGGTTCGCGGGGACTTCCGGCAGGCCGGTGGCGCCGCGCTCGTCCTCCAGCCGGGCGGTGAGCGCCGCGACGTCGTCCCGGAGCCGCGACGGTGCGGGCGCGTCCGCCGGCAGCGCGCCGTGCTCGGCGGCGCGCTTGGCCTCGACCAGCTCCGGCAGGTAGGCGGGCCCGTCCCCGGCGAGCCGGGTCAGGTCGGCCTCGACCTCGCCCGTCCGCATCAGGTGGACGCCCGTCAGCAGCACCCGGAACGTGTAGAGCAGCGGCTTCAGCTCGCGCGCCTTCTCGAACAGCGCCCACTGCGTCCGCGCGAACCCCAGGTAGTGGTGCGCGTGGTTGGACGTGACCAGCCCGGGGACCAGCGACTTCAGCTCGGCGTGCACGGCCGAGGTGGTCACGACCAGCGGGGACATGACCTGCTCCAGAACGTAGCCGTTGCGCCGCAGGAGCAGCGTGCAGAACTTCGCCAGGTCGTGCGTGACGGCGTCGGCCTCCACGCCCGCGTGGTCCCACATCAGCGTGACGGTCTCCTCGCCCTTCTCCAGGCCGACGAGCTCCTCCAGCGGCAGCAGGTGGGCGCCGCGCAGGTCGATGTCGGAGTCCTCGGAGGGGAAGCCGTACAGGTGCGCGCCGCTGACCGTGAGGAACGCGCGGGGGTAGGGGTGCTCGGCGGCCAGGCGGGCGAGCATGCCCTCGGGGAGTCTCACCAGTTCACGCTCCTGCGGCGGACGGAGATCAGCAGGTCCTCGACCGCGGCGCGGTCGGGTTCGGGCGGTAGCGGGGTGCGGGGCATGGCGGCGTCGATGCCGGCGGTGAGGGAGGCGCGCCACGCCTCGACCTCGGGCCAGCCGACCTCGCCGCGGCGGACGGCGAGGAGGCGGTCGCGCAGGTCGCCGACGTCCACCCGCGGCTCGCCGTGCCGGACGAGGTGCAGGCCGCTCTCCAGCAGCCGCAGCATGTGCATGACGTGCTTCCAGCGGGGCGCGCCGCCGTTGCGCAAGTCGCCTTCCAGCTTGCGGAACTGGGCCTCGGCGTAGCGGAGGAACGTGCGGTGCGCGTGCCGGGACAGGAAGGCCGGCCGGACGGCCAGCAGCTCCTCGCCGACCGGTGTGACGCGTTCCACGATCGGCGACCAGAGGCACTCCAGGACGGTCGGGTTCGCGCCCAGCGCCAGCTCGCAGAACCGCTCCAGCTCCCACGAGAACTGCTCGGGCAGCGGGCCGTCCAGGTGGGTCGGCGGCTTGGTGAAACCCCAGAACAGCGGGGCCGGGGCCGCGTAGACGCCGCGCCGGTCGACGTCACTTCCACTCGTCGCCAGGCCGTAGGCTCGCGAGCCGGTCACCACGGACAGGATCGTGTGGTCGCGCACCAGGTCCAGCGCCGCGCCGGGGTCGGGATTCGTCACGGAGGCAGCCTCGCGCAGCGCCCGCGCGGGTGTCGAGCGGATTGTCCGGCCGCTGTAAACGGTTACAGATCGGCCACGGACTTGCTGAAAATTTCTGCAAGAGGTTTACCTCTCTGCAACACGTTGCTAACGTCCCGGTCCAGCCCCAATCTCTTGACCTGCGGGACGACGGCCCGGCGCGGCACGTCCCCGCGAAGGAGGACACCATGCGGCGCACCCCCCGGATCGGCGGCGCCCCCCTGGCGGGCGCCCTCGTCTGCGCCGGCCTCGCGCTCTCGCTCACCGCCTGCGGCGGCGACGACGGCGGCGCGAAGGGCGGCACGAGCGAGGCGAGCCTGCAGGGCCGCGGCCCCATCACCTTCGTGACCGGCAAGGACCGCTCGGGCTACCTGCAGAAGCAGGTGGACGGCTGGAACGCCGAGCACCCGAAGGAGCAGGTCCGGATCATCGAGCTGCCGGACGAGCCGAACGACCAGCGGCAGCAGATGATCCAGAACGCCACCACCAAGTCCGACGCCTACTCGGTGCTCAACCTCGACGTGGTGTGGACCGCCGAGTTCGCCGCCAACCGCTGGCTCACCGAGATCCCCAAGAGCCAGGTCGACCTGTCGAAGATGCTGCCCGCGACGATCACCACCGGGCAGTACCGGGACCGGCTGTACGCCGTGCCGTCCACGTCCGACGCCGGGATGCTCTACTACCGCGAGGACCTGCTGAAGAAGGCCGGGATCTCCGCGCCGCCGAAGACCTACGCCGAGATGTGGGACGCCTGCGCCAAGGTCGAGAAGCTGCCCGAGGCCAAGGGCATCGACTGCTTCTTCACCGAGGTCAACAAGACCGAGAGCCTGACGATCAGCGCGGTCGAGGCGATCGGCAGCGCCGGCGGCTCGATCATCGGCGCGGACGGCAAGCCGACGCTCAACACCCCGCAGGCCGAGCAGGGCGTCGAGTTCCTCGTGAAGGCCAAGAAGGAGCACATGCCGAAGGAGGCCGTCACCCTCGACACCGAGGGCGGGCGCCGCTACTTCCAGTCCGGCAAGCTCGTCTTCCAGCGCCAGTGGCCCTACCAGTACGCGCTGGCCGACCAGAAGGACGGCTCGTCCAAGGTCGCGGGCAAGTTCGCGGTCGCGCCGCTGCCCGGCCCGAACGGCCCCGGCGTCGCCAACCTCGGCGGCCACAACCTCGCGATCTCCGCGTTCGCCAAGAACAAGGCGTCCTCGCTCGACTTCATCCGGTACCTGACCGGTGAGCAGTCGCAGCGCGCCAACCTGCTCGCCACCTCGCAGGCCCCGACGGTCGCCGCGCTGTACGACGACCCCGAGATGGTGAAGAAGTTCCCCTACCTGCCCGTCCTGAAGCAGGCCATCGCGAACGCCAAGCCGCGCCCGGTCGCGGTGAAGTACGGCGACGTGACCGCCGCGATCCAGGGCGAGATGTACGACGCGGTGACCGGCAAGAAGCCCGTCGACCAGGCCCTGACGGACCTGCAGGCCAAGCTCCAGCCGCTGACCGCGCAGTGAACACGGCCGCCACCGAGACGCCGTCCGCCGCGGGAACCCCCGCGGCGGGCGCCGCCCGCAGGCGCGGGCGCGACGTGCAGGGGACCAGGCGCCTCGCCGCGCTGCTGCTGTCCCCGACGCTGCTGGTGCTCGCGCTGGTCATCGGGTACCCCGTCCTCGCGGGGTTCCGCGAGTCGCTGTACGCGCGCGGCGAGGGCCTGGACGCGCAGGGGTTCGTCGTCGAGGGCGACCGGTTCGTCGGCCTGGACAACTACACCGCGATCTTCCAGGGCGACCGGGCCGACGCGTTCTGGAACGCCTTCTCCAACACCACGTTCTTCACCCTGACCACGGTGGTGCTGGAGACGCTGATCGGCGTCGCGATGGCGCTGATCATGCACCAGGCGTTCAAGGGGCGGGCGATCGTGCGCGCCAGCATCCTCGTGCCGTGGGCGATCCCCACCGCGATCTCCGGGCTGCTGTGGCGCTGGATCTTCCAGGCGGACGGCGCCGCGAACGCCCTGCTGCGCGAGCAGATCCTGTGGACCGCCGACGGGTTCCCCGCGAAGGCGGCCGTCGTCATCGCCGAGGTGTGGAAGACCTCCCCGTTCATCGGGCTGCTCGTCCTCGCCGGGCTGCAGATGATCCCCCGGGACGTCTACGAGGCGGCCCGGGTGGACGGCGCCGGGCCCGTCCAGCAGTTCTTCCGCATCACGCTTCCGCTGGTGAAGCCCGCACTGCTGGTCGCCGTGCTGTTCCGCATGCTGGACGTGCTGCGCATGTTCGACCTGCCCGCCGTGCTGATCGGCGTCAACCAGAAGTCGGTGGAGACGCTGACGATGATCGCCTGGTTCGAGGCGTCCAACCTGCGCTACGGGTCGGCCGCGGCGTACGCGACGATCCTGTTCCTCTACATCGCGCTGATCGCGTACCTGTTCGTCAAGCTGCTCGGCGCCGACATCATCGGCGAGGCCCGCCGGCAGACCAAGCGTGAGCGGAGGAAGGCGGCATGACCCAGGCCAAGCGGCTGCTGTCCTATCTCGGGTTCGCGGCGGTGGCGGTGTACTGCCTCGCCCCGTTCTACTGGATGACGATCTCGGCGTTCCGCCGCCCGCAGGACCAGTTCGACAACTCGGTCGTGCCGTCCCGCTGGTCGTGGGAGAACTTCTCCGCGGTCTTCTCCGGCGGCAACGGGTTCGGCAGGGCGCTGCTGAACAGCCTCATCGTGGCCGGCCTCACCACCGTGCTGACCCTGCTGATCGGCACGTTCACCGCCTACGCGCTGGCCAGGCTCGACTTCCGGTTCAAGAACGCGGTGCTCGGGCTGATCGTCGCGACCACGATGTTCCCGGGAATCTCGCAGCTGGTCCCCTTGCTGAAGCTCTTCACCGACATCAAGTGGATCAACACCTACCAGGCCATGGTGCTGCCCAGCCTCGGGTTCGCGCTGCCGCTGTCGGTGTGGCTGCTGACGGCGTTCTTCCGGCAGCTGCCGTTCGAGCTGGAGCAGGCCGCGATGGTGGACGGCTGCACCCGCGGCCAGGCGTTCCGCAAGATCATCGTCCCGCTGGCGGCGCCCGGGGTGTTCACCACGGCGATCCTGACGTTCATCGCCGCGTGGAACGAGTTCCTCATCGCGCTGTCCATGGTCAACAAGAAGGAGATGCAGACCGCCACGGTCGCGATCTCCAAGTTCACCGGCGTCTCCGGGTTCGACCAGCCGTTCGGCACCCAGATGGCGGCCGGGGTGATCGTGACCGTCCCGCTCATCGCCGTGGTGCTGGTCTTCCAGCGCCGCATCGTCGCCGGCCTCACCGCCGGCGGCGTCAAGTGACGCACCCCCGTCCGCATACGCACCCGAACCCGCACCCGCACCCGCACCCGCACCTCGCAGGCTCCCGATCCGAAGGATGTTCATGACCCAGGACACCCTGCTCGTCCACGCCTCCCACCCGGAGGAGGAGGGCACCCGCTGGTGGCGCGACGCCGTCATCTACCAGGTGTACGTGCGCAGCTTCGCCGACTCGAACGGCGACGGCGTCGGCGACCTGCCCGGCGTCCGCTCCCGGCTCCCCTACCTCGCCGGACTCGGCGTGGACGCGCTGTGGCTGACCCCGTTCTACGTCTCGCCGATGGCCGACTTCGGCTACGACGTGGCCGACTACCGCGACGTCGACCCGCTGTTCGGCACCCTCGCCGACGCCCGCGGGCTGATCGCCGACGCGCACGCGCACGGCCTGCGGATCATCGTGGACGTCGTGCCCAACCACACCTCCGACCGGCACGCCTGGTTCCGGGCCGCGGTCGCCGCGCCCCCGGGCTCCCCGGAGCGCGCCCGCTACATCTTCCGCGACGGGCGCGGCCCAGACGGCGCCGAGCCGCCCAACGACTGGGAGTCGGTGTTCGGCGGCCCCGCCTGGACCCGGCTGCCGGACGGCCAGTGGTACCTGCACCTGTTCGCGCCCGAGCAGCCCGACCTGGACTGGGAGAACCCCGAGGTCCGCGCCGAGTTCGCGGACATCCTGAGGTTCTGGCTCGACCTCGGCGTGGACGGCTTCCGCGTGGACGTCGCGCACGGCATGGCCAAGGCCCCGGGGCTGCCGGACGTCGGCCACCCGAACCAGGTCGAGATGCTCGGCACGGCCGTCCTGCCCTACTTCGACCAGGACCCGGTGCACGACATCCACCGCGAGTGGCGGCGCCTGCTCGACTCCTACGGCGGCGAGCGGATCGCCGTCGCCGAGGCGTGGGCGCCCACGCCGCAGCGGCTCGCCCACTACACCCGCCCGGACGAACTGCACCAGGCGTTCAACTTCCACTACCTGACCGCGCCGTGGGACGCCGCGCCGCTGCGCGAGGTGATCGAGGAGTCGATCCGCACCGCCGCCGAGGTGGGCGCGCCCGCGACCTGGGTGCTGTCCAACCACGACGTGAAGCGGCACGTCACCCGGTACGGCGGCGGCGAGGCGGGGCTGCGGCGCGCCCGCGCGGCGGCGCTGCTCACGCTCGCGCTGCCCGGCTCGTCCTACGTCTACCAGGGCGAGGAGCTGGGCCTGCCGGAGGTCCTGGACCTGCCGGAGGAGTTCCAGCAGGACCCGCAGCGGCTGCGCGGCGAGGGCGCCGGCCGCGACGGCTGCCGCGTCCCGCTGCCGTGGGAGGGCGAGGAGCCCCCGTTCGGGTTCGGCGCGGGCCCCGCGTCCTGGCTGCCGATCCCGGCGGACTGGCGCGACCTCACCGTGGCCGCGCAGAGCGCCGACCCCGGTTCCACGCTCGCCCTCTACCGCGAGGCACTGCGCCTGCGCCGCGAGCACCCCGCCCTCGGCGACGGCGGACTGCGCTGGGAACCGGCCCCAACCGGCACACTTGTCTTCGTCCGGGACAGCGGGGGGAGGCGGCTCGGGTGCGCGGTCAACACGGGCGGCGGGACGGTGCGGCTCCCCGCGCGCGGCACGCCGCTCCTCGCGAGCGGACCGGTCCGGCTGGAGGGCGGCCACCTGGACCTGCCCCCGGACACCGCCCTGTGGTGGGAAGTCGAGGAGGGCTAGTTTGAAACCCATGACGACACGCCTGGCGGACATCGCGGCGCACGCCGGGGTGAGCGAGGCGACGGTGAGCCGCGTGCTCAACGGCAAGCCGGGCGTGTCCCCGACCACGCGCCAGGCGGTGCTGACCGCCCTGGACGTGCTCGGCTACGAGCGCCCGGCCAAGCTGCGCCAGCGGCGGGCCGGGCTGATCGGGCTGATCATCCCCGAGCTGACCAACCCGATCTTCCCGGCGTTCGCCGAGGTCATCGAGAGCGCGCTCGCCCGGCACGGGTACATGGCGGTGCTGTGCTCGCAGGCGCCGGGCGGCGTGGCCGAGGACGACTACATCGAGATGCTGCTGGAGCGCGGCGTCGCCGGGATCATCTTCGTCAACGGCCTGCACGCCAACGCCAACTCCGACCGGGCGCGGTACGCGCGGCTGCTGGAGCAGGCGCTCCCGATCGTGCTGGTGAACGGGTACCGGCCCGACATCGACGCGCCGTACATCTCGAACGACGACGTGGCGTCGCTGGAGGCGATCGTCGCGCACCTGGCCGCCATGGGCCACCGCCGGATCGGGCTCGCGATCGGCCAGGACGTGTACGTGCCGACGCGGCGCAAGACCGAGGGGTTCCGGCGCGGGATGGCCGCGCACACCGGGCTCTCGGCGGCCGAGATCGACGAGCTGATCGTCAACACCATGTACACGGTGGAGGGCGGGCAGGCGGCGGCGTCCAAGCTGCTGGACGCGGGGTGCACGGCGATCTGCGGGGGCAACGACATCATGGCGCTCGGCGCGATCCGGGCGGCGCGGGCGCGGGGGCTGCAGGTGCCCGAGGACGTGTCCGTCACCGGCATGGACGACTCGCTCCTGACCGCCTACCTCGACCCGCCGCTGACGACCGTCCGGCAGGCGGTGCGGGAGATGTCGATGGCCGCGGTGAGCACCGTCCTGGACGAGATCCGCGGCGACCGCGCGCCCCGGACGGAGCTGCTCTACCGGCCGGAGCTGGTCGTCCGGCGGTCCACGGCGCCGGCTCCGGCGCCGGCCCGGCTCTCGCCCGTCCAGGAGGGCTGACCGGCCTGGTCGGGGCCTGCCGACCGGCGCCTGACCGGTGTCTGACCGGCCGTCGGGCGGGGCCTGACCACCCTGGCCCGGCGGACAGGTTGTTGTAACGGTTATGTTTCGGCGCATTGACAGTGAGCCCCGTCACGGTCTTTCCTTCGTGGGAGCGCTCCCACACCACTGCAAGACACAACCTGAGAGGGGTCCGCCATGAGGGCCATCATGCGGCGCGGACTGAGTACGGCGATGGCGGCGGTACTCGTCGGCGGCCTCGCCGTCGCGTGCGGCGGCGACGACAACGACGAGGGAGGCTCCGACAGCGGGCCGGTCGAGCTCACCGTCGACGTCTTCGGTGAGCCGGGCTACGACGCGCTCTACAAGCAGTACGAGCAGTCCCACCCGAACGTCAAGATCAAGCAGCGCAAGGTCTCCACGCTGGACGAGTACAAGCCGCGCATCCAGCAGTGGATGGCCACCGGCAGCGGCGCGGGCGACGTCGTCATGCTGGAGGAGGGCATCCTCCCGCTCTACATGCAGCAGAAGACGAAGTTCGTCAACCTCTTCGACCACGGCGGCAAGGACCTGGAGAAGAACTTCCTGCCGTGGAAGTGGCAGATGGGCCTCACCCCCGACGGCAAGCAGCTCATCGGCCTCGGCACCGACATCGGCCCGCTGGCCATGTGCTACCGCAAGGACCTGTTCAAGAAGGCCGGCCTGCCCACCGAGCGCGACAAGGTCGGCGAGCTCTGGGCCACCTGGGACCAGTTCCTGGAGACCGGCAAGAAGTTCCAGGAGAAGGTGCCCGGCACCAAGTGGCTGGACGGGCCGACCGCCGTGTTCCGCGCCACCGTCCTGCAGAACGCCGGCAACGGGCCCGGCTACAGCTTCTTCGACAAGAGCGACAACCTCGTCTACGACAGCAACCCCGCCGTCAAGCAGGCGTTCGACACGTCGCTGAAGTTCGCGGAGAACAAGCTCACCGCGGACATGTCCATCTTCACCCCGCCGTGGCAGACCGCCCTCAAGCGGGACACCTTCGCCGCGCTGCCGTGCCCGTCCTGGATGCTCGGGGGCATCGAGGAGTTCTCCGGCGACTTCGGCAAGGGCAAGTGGGACGTCGCCAAGACCCCGGGCGGCGCCGGCTACTGGGGCGGCTCATGGCTCGCCGTGCCCAAGCAGACCAAGCACGCGAAGGCCGCCGCCGAGCTGGCCAAGTTCCTGACCTCGCCCGAGGGCCAGGTGGCCGCCTACAAGGCCGCGAACGTCTTCCCGTCCTCGCCGCAGGCCGCGCAGGACCCGGCCGTCGCGGGGGCGAAGAGCGCCTACTTCGGCGACGCCCCGGTCGGCAAGATCTTCGGTGAGCTGGCGGCCGGCGTGAAGCCGGTCCACCTCGGGCCGAAGAACGAGGACGTGCGGGCCGCGGTCGAGAACGTCCTGATCTCCGTGGGCCAGGGCAAGCAGAAGCCCGCCGACGCCTGGGCGAAGTCGGTGGAGGAGGCCAAGAAGGCCGCCAGGTAACCCCCGGCGACCCGTGACCACGGCGGCGGCGCCGCGCCGATACCTCCCCGCCGGCGCCGCCGCCGTTCCCCTCTCCGCTCTCCCCGCTCCGTCCCGTCCTCGGAAAGGAGGCGCACGACGATGACCACCGATCTGCGCCCCAGCCGGAACGGCCCGCCGCCGCCCCCGCCGGCGAAGGCCCGCCCGCGGCCCGCCCGCACCTGGCGGACGCGGCTGGCCCGGCTCGATGTGAAGGGCGCCCCGTATGCCTTCATCTCGCCGTTCTACATCGTCTTCCTGATCTTCGGCGCGTTCCCGCTCGTCTACACCCTGTGGGTCTCCCTGCACGACTGGGAGCTGGCGTCGGGCACGCGCAAGTTCATCGGGCTCGACAACTACGACTACCTGCTGACCGACGCCGACTTCTGGCACGCGACGGTCAACACCCTCGGCATCTTCGCCGTCTCGACCATCCCGCAGCTGCTGATCGCGCTGCTGGTCGCCAACGCGCTGAACCGGCGGATGCGGCTGCCCACCATGTTCCGGATCGGCATGGTCGCCCCGCTGGTCACCTCGACCGCCGCCGTCGCGATCGTGTTCACCCAGATGTTCGACACCAACTGGGGCATGATCAACTGGGTGATCGGGCTGGTCGGCATCGACCCGATCCACTGGTCGAGCAGCCGCGGCTGGTCCTGGATCGCCATCGCGATGATGGTCGACTGGCGCTGGACCGGCTACAACGCGCTGATCTACCTGGCCGCCATGCAGGCGATCCCGAAGGACCTGTACGAGGCCGCCGCGATCGACGGCGCCTCCAGGATCCGGCAGTTCTGGCAGATCACGGTGCCGATGCTGCGGCCCACGATCATCTTCACGGTGATCATCTCGACGATCGGCGGGCTGCAGCTGTTCACCGAGCCCGTCCTGTTCAGCGTCGGCACGCCGAACAAGATGGACGGCGGCCCGATGCACCAGTTCCAGACGATCACGATGTACATGTACGACAACGCGTTCGGCCATGACCGGTACGGCTACGGCGCGACCGTCGCCTGGGCGCTGTTCGTGATGATCATCGTGTTCTCCCTGATCAACTTCCTGGCCGTGCGGCGTACGGGAGGCACCAAGTGACCACGCTCCTCGCAGGGCCCGGCGGACGGCCGGACGCCAAGCACGCCGCCGCGCGGCCCGGCCGGTTCCGCGGCATGTGGAACGCGAGCCCGCTGACCTACCTCACGCTGATCGTCGCGCTGGTGCTGTCGATCTTCCCGATCTACTGGATGATCATCGTCGCGACCCGCACCAACAGCGTGGTCGCCGACGTCCCGCCGCCGCTGCTGCCCGGCGCGCACGGCCCCGACAACGTCGGCCGGCTGTTCGACAACCCCGAGGCCTACTTCGCCAAGGGCCTGCTGAACTCCGCGCTCGCCTCCGCCGCGGTGACGATCTCCACGGTGTTCTTCGCCTCGCTGGCCGGCTTCGCGTTCGCCAAGCTGCGCTTCCGCGGCAAGAGCGCGCTGCTGCTCACCATCATCGCGACGATGATGATCCCGGTCCAGATGGGC
The DNA here is from genome assembly GCF_013364275.1 of Actinomadura sp. NAK00032. NCBI lineage: Bacteria > Bacillati > Actinomycetota > Actinomycetes > Streptosporangiales > Thermomonosporaceae > Actinomadura > Actinomadura sp. NAK00032. The sequence continues at coordinate 6,508,747 of NZ_CP054932.1, forward strand.
ATCATCCCGCTCTACATGATCATGGTGAAGCTGGGCTGGACGGGCCAGCTGCAGGCGGTCATCGTCCCGTTCCTGGTCACCGGGTTCGGCGTGTTCATGATGCGGCAGTACGCCGACCAGGCCGTCCCGGACGAGCTGATCGAGGCGGCCCGCGTCGACGGGTGCACCACGTTCGGCATCTACTGGCGCGTCGTGCTGCCCGCGCTGCGCCCCGCCGCCGGCGTCCTCGGCCTGTTCACGTTCATGCAGACCTGGAACGAGTTCATGTGGCCGCTCGCGGTGCTGCAGCCCGACAACCCCACGGTGCAGCTGTCCATCAACAACCTCGCGAACGCGTACTTCAAGGACTACACGCTCATGTTCGCCGGGACCAGCGTGGCCATCCTGCCGCTCCTCATCGTGTTCATCATTTTCGGCCGCCAGATCATCGGCGGAATCATGGAAGGTGCTGTGAAGGCGTGACCTCCCTACAGGACGACACCAGCGCGGCTCCCGCCGCTCCGTTCCCGACCGGGTTCCGCTGGGGGGCCGCCACCGCCGCCTACCAGATCGAGGGGGCCGCCGGGGAGGGCGGGCGCGGGCCGTCCATCTGGGACACCTTCTGCCGCACGCCGGGCAAGGTGCTCAACGGCGAGAACGGCGACGTCGCCGTCGACCACTACCACCGGTTCCGCGAGGACGTCGCGCTCATGTCGAGCCTCGGCCTCACCGCGTACCGGTTCTCGATCTCCTGGCCCCGGGTGCAGCCGACCGGGGCCGGGACCTTCAACTCCGAGGGCGTCGACTTCTACCGGCGGCTGGTCGACACGCTGCTGGAGGCCGGCATCGAGCCGTGGCCGACGCTCTACCACTGGGACCTCCCGCAGCCGCTGGAGGACAAGGGCGGCTGGCCCGAGCGGGAGACCGCGCACCGGTTCGCCGAGTACGCCGCGCACGTGCACGACGCGCTCGGCGACCGCGTCCGCCACTGGACGACGGTGAACGAGCCGTGGTGCGCGGCGTTCCTCGGCTACGCCTCCGGGGAGCACGCGCCCGGGCGCCGCGACGCCGCCGCGTCGCTGCTGGCCGCGCACCACCTGCTGCTCGGCCACGGCCTCGCGGTGGACGCGATGCGGGCGAAGAACCCCGACAACAAGTTCGGCGCGGCCGTCAACCTGTACGCGGTGTCCCCGGCGACGGACGCACCCGAGGACGTGGACGCGGCGCGCCGCATCGACGGGCTGCAGAACCGGCTGTTCCTCGACCCGCTGCTGCTCGGCCGCTACCCCGACGACGTCCTCGCCGACACCGAGCGGTTCGGGTTCACCCCGCCGGACGCCGACCTGGCCGTCATCAGCCGGCCGATCGACCAGCTCGGCATCAACTACTACTCGCGGCACACCGTCGCCGGCACGCCCGGCGAGGCGGCGCAGACCGCGTCGTCGCCGTTCTCGACCCACTCCCCCTGGGTGGGCAGCGACCACGTCCGGTTCGTCCCGGCGGGGCGCCCCGTCACCGGGATGGGCTGGGAGATCGACGAGCGCGGCCTGCACGAGGTGCTGACCCGGCTGCACCGCGAATACCCGTCCCTCCCGCTCTACATCACCGAGAACGGCGCGGGCTACGACGAGACCCTTGACGGCGCTGGCACGGTCCAAGACGCGGGCCGCATCGCCTACCTCGACGCGCACCTGCGCGCGTGCCACGACGCCATTTCCGAAGGCGTTCCGCTGAACGGCTACTTCACCTGGTCGCTGCTGGATAATTTCGAATGGGCTTGGGGCTATTCGAAGCGTTTCGGGCTGGTGCACGTCGACTACGCCACGCAGCGCCGCGTGCCCAAGGACAGCGCGCGCTGGTACGCCGGGGTGATCCGGCGGGGCGGGCTGCCCGGACGGGCCTGACCCGGGGGTCGGCGGACGGTACGGAGACGAAGGGGGCCGGATGACGGGCAGGAGCACGCGTCCGACATTGGAAGAGGTGGCGGCGCGCGCCGGGGTGGGCCGCGGCACGGTGTCGCGCGTGGTCAACGGCTCGCCGCGGGTCAGCCCGCAGGCGCGCGAGGCGGTGCTGCGGGCGATCGAGGAGCTCGGCTACGTGCCGAACCGCGCGGCCCGCACGCTCGTCACCCGCCGCACCGACACGGTGGCGCTCGTCGTCGCCGAGTCGGACCAGCGGCTGTTCGGCGAGCCGTACTTCGCCGGCATCATCCGCGGCATCAGCAACGGGCTCGGCGACACCGGGCTGCAGCTGCTGCTCGCCCTCGCCCGCTCCCCCGCCGAGTACGGCCGGCTGGAGGAGTACCTCACCACCCAGCACGTGGACGGGGTGCTCCTCACCTCCCTGCACGCCGAGGACCCGCTGCCCGCCAAGCTGGAGGCCAACGGCGTGCCGACCGTCCTCGGCGGCTGCCCGCCCGGCCTGTCGCCGGTCAGCTACGTCGACGTCGACAACCGCAGCGGCGCCCGCGAGGCCGTCGGCCACCTGATCGCGGGCGGCCGGCGGCACATCGCGACGATCGCCGGCCCGCAGGACATGGGGGTGGGCATCGACCGGCTGGCCGGCTACCGGGAGGCGCTCGCCGACGCGGGCCTGCCCGAGTACGTCGAGTACGGCGACTTCGGGGAGGCCAGCGCCATCGCCGCCGCCGACCGGCTGCTGGCCCGCGAGCCGGCGCTGGACGCGGTGTTCGCGGCGAGCGACCCGATGGCGTTCGGCGCGCTGCGCATCCTGCACCGGCGCGGCCGGCGCATCCCCGACGACGTCGCGGTGATCGGGTTCGACGACTCCTCGGCGGCGGCGCTCGCCGACCCGCCGCTCAGCACCGTCCACCAGTCGCTGGAGGAGATGGGCGTGGAGATGGCGCGGCTGCTGGTGTCGCGGATCGGCGGCGAGACGGTCGACGAGCCGGTGGTCATCCTGCAGCCTCACCTGGTACTCCGCGAGTCGGCGTGATCTAGGATCGTCCGATGGGCTACGAACCGAACGCGGCTGAGCTGCGCCATCTGAACCGCTGCGTGGAGCTGGCCGCCGAGGCCCTGGACGCCCGCGACGAGCCCTTCGGGTCGGTGCTGGTGTCCGCCGCCGGAGAGGTCCTGTTCGAGGACCGCAACCGGGTCGCGGGCGGCGACCACACCCGGCACCCCGAGTTCGAGATCGCCCGCTGGGCGGCGGCGAACATGGCACCCGGGGAGCGCGCGGCGGCGACCGTCTACACCTCCGGGGAGCACTGCCCGATGTGCTCGGCCGCGCACGGCTGGGTGGGCCTCGGCCGCATCGTGTACATCATGTCGTCGGCCCAGCTCGGCGCGCTGCGCGCGGAGCTGGGCGTGCCGTCCGGGCCGGTCGCGGCGATCCCGGTGCAGGAGGTCGTGCCGGGCCTGCCGGTGGACGGCCCGGTCGCCGCCCTCGAGGCGGCCATGCGCGCGTTGCACACCCGCGCCCGCGCCTGAGGGCGGCGACGGCTCACCCGGTTCCCATCACCGCCGGGTGAGCGCCTCCAGCCGTTCGACGGCGGCGCGCCAGTCCGACGGCAGCCAGCACCGCACGGCCCGCTCGCCGCGGTAGGTGAGGGTGTAGGTGAAGTGGTCGGCCACCCGGCAGCCCGCCTCGGAGGAGTCGGTGGTGACGATCTGCCGCAGCGCGTCCCGCAGGCCGCGCATTTCTCCGTCGTCCAGCGCGGTCTTTTTGCCGTTGACGAGGGCCGCGCCCGAATTGTCGACGGTCACCCGCTCCCGGATTCCGGCGAATCCGCCGGTCCGTTCGTAGGTGACCAGTACGTCCGGCCCAATGAAGGCGAGCATCGGCATCTCCTTTTCATGCGGGCCGCCGGACAGCACCCCGCTTCCCCATTCCGGCGGCCCGCGGTCCGTGGTGTCAGCCGCCGAAAAGGATTCCGCCGGTGTCGCGCACGGCGACGCACTGGTTGGGGTAGGTCCGCGCGAAGTTGCGGGGCCGGCCGTTCCAGCTGCCGCGGGCGATCACGCGGACCGGCGCGTGCTGCAGCGTGCAGGCGCCCGCTCGCGCGGGGATGCGCTCGATCCTGCCGTGGACGGGTCTCAGCTGGTCACAGGCACGGGACGCGTCGATGAGCGTCCCGCCGTCCGGGTCGCAGTACAGGCTCCGCTCGATCCTGGGGCCCGTCTCGTGCACCAGCGTGAGCATGTAGGAGCCGACGGGTCCGGCCGGTCCGGCCGCCCGCGCGGGTGCGGCCGGCGCGAGGACCGCCATTCCCGCCAGCACGGCGGCCCACCGGTGACGGGCACGCGACATGTGCATGTCTTCCTCCCTGGATTCGCCCGCCGCGATCTGCGGCATTGGGCCGGCCGGGACACCGGATTGCGGTGACGTCCCCGCCGCATCCAGACATTAATTGCCACAAACTGCCCCGAACAAGGGCACTTCAAGTCCCAACCTGGCCACCGGTTCACACTTAAATCAAGTCTGCCCATTCGTGCAATACCGGTTGGCGACGAATTGACCGGGACATGTGATATCCGGGCCGTCCCGCTCACCGGGAGGCGGCACCGGGCCGGGCGCGCGGCGCGCCGATGATGGACCATGCCGTGCGCTCACCAGGACATCGCCAACCTGATCTACCGCTACGCCGAGTGCGTGGACAACGCCGACTTCGCGGGCATCCGCGACCTGTTCGCCGACGCCGCCTTCACCGGCAGCGGCGGGACCCTGCGCGGCGGCGAGGCGATAGCCCGCATGTTCGAGAAGACGGTGATCGTGCACGAGGACGGCACCCTCCGCACCAAGCACATCACCACGAACGTCGCGATCGAGGTGGACGAGGACGCGGGCACGGCCACGTCGAAGGCGTACTACACCGTCCTCCAGGCCGCCCCCGGCCTCGCCCTCCAGCCCATCGCCTGCGGCACCTACAGCGACACCTTCGAGCGCCATGACGGCCGGTGGCGCTTCGCCGAACGCCGCATCACCATGGACCTGGCCGGTGACGTCACGCATCACCTGCGCCGGCCGGACCGCCTGCCGCGCGACGTCCGTCCCGGCCAGGACGGGTGAGACCCCGGCCTGGAGGGGGGCCGGGGGTCTCACCTGTCGGTGATCAGGGGGCGGGGACGCCTCCTCTCAGGTTCGCCGCGGCCTTCAGCGAGACGCCGCCGGGGCGGGACGCGCCCGCCGCGACCACGGCGAGGGTGACGGTGTTGCGCCCGCCGGGGTGCAGGATCCCGTCGGGGAGGGTGAAGTCCTGCTGGATCTCACCGTTGACGTACTCCCCCATGTTCCAGCCGTTGACGAAGATGAGCGTCCGGTAATCGCCCGCACCCTTGTCGAAGTGCAGGGTCACGGGGACGTCCTGGTCCTCAGGGATCGCCAGGCGGGCGCTCGTGCTGTACCAGTGGACGCCCGGCTGGACGGTGGCCGTCGGGGCGCCGGACGGCCATGACCCGGTGCGGGCGGACGGCAGGTGCCAGCCTTCCCGCTCCCCGTAGAGACCGCCCGTGCTCAGGGGGCCGCGCACCGGGTCCTCGGCGCGGGTCCCCTGGATGCGCCAGGTGACCGGGTTGGTGGTGATCTCGGCGCCGACCAGGCCGCGGGGCTGCTTGTGGCGGTGGTCGTCGGCCGTCCAGTCGTCGTTGTGTCCCATGTTCTCGACCAGGACGGACAGGACGGCCTTCTGCCCCTTCTGGAGGAGGCCGGCGGGGACGGTGAAGCTGCCGGGCCCCGGGTTCTCGTTGATGGGCGCGTCGGCGTCCTTCTGCTCGCCGCCGGCCGCCGAACCTAGGTAGTGGCCGTTCAGCCAGACCTGGTAGACGCCGTGCTTTCCGGTGATGGCGTTCAGGTTGACGGTCTTCTCGGAGCCGGTCGCGGTGAAGTGGCCGCGATACCAGACGTGGCCGTGGTGGAAGCCGTAGTCGTCGGCGTAGAGGACGGGCGGGCTCTTCGGTTTGATCGGGCCGGCCGTGGTGGTGTGGTCGGCGACCTTCCATGACGAGTCGTCGAAATCAGGGGACGTCTCGGGTGCGCCCTGCTTGGCGTGCCAGTGCTTGAGGGATGGGAGTTTGACGGGTCGCGGGCCCTTGGCATGCGCCAGGAGTGTGCCGCTGGACGTTGTGCGGGCTCGGATGTGCTTTCCGTTGAGCGTCATGCGGCTGGCCGAGCCGAACACCTCGATGTCGCCCGCCTTGGCCAGGTCGGCTCGTATCACCGCCGTGCCGTTCCTGACCTGTGCGGAACGGACCAGGTCGGTGCCACGGACGAGGGTTTCGCCGGAGCGCCAGAACTTGGCGGCCTCCGCGTCCGTGCCGATGAGGAGCAGGAGAGGCGCGCGTCCGCCGCCGGTTATCCGGACGCGGGCCAGACCTTGGTGCTCGTAGTCGAGTCTGAGTTCGCCGTCGCCGGAGTAGGTCGACTTCACCGAGCCGTTCAGGACTTCGACTTCAGGGCGCGAGTCGTACCGCAGGATGGTCGTTCCCGCGCTTCCCTCCGTCCCGTAGAGGACGGCGGTGTCCCGCTTCCCGGCGGTGGTGTGGGTGAGGAGTTCGGAGGTCGTCGCGGCGAGGCGCTGGCCGCCCATGTCGTAGCCGGCGACGAGCACTTTCGCGTCCCGGCCCTTGAGGTTCACGGGCAGGGTGTAAGTGCCGTCCGGGGTGTTCCAGGTGAGGTTCGCTGATTGGTCGTCGTCGGTTTTCCGGTCGGCGTGCCGGACGAGGACGAACTGCGTTCCGGTGTCGGGGTTGGCGCGGGCCTCGGTGCGGACGGCCGGATTAGCGGACGCGGGCGCCTCGGCGGGGTCGGTCTTGGCGAGCGGTTCGACGGTGGTGACGAAGAGGCCCTGGCGCTTGAACTCGTCGTAATTGGCGGTGAGCTGCCGGTTCTCGGTGATGGGGGCGCCGTAGTCGTAGGACGTGTAGACGTCGTTCGGCTGCGCGAGCCGCCCCCAGTTCGTGCCGCCGAAGGCCATGTAATAGCCGAACATCGTGGCGCCCGAGGTGATGAGGTTCGACTTGTAGTAGACCTTCATGAACTTCGGGCCGGTGAGTTCGCGGCACTTGTCGTAGCCGGCGCGGCCGGCGTCGATGGCACCGGCCTGGTATTCGGCGGCATACGCGGGCGCATCGGGACTGAGGCGTTCGGTCACGCCCTCGCCCCAGGTTCCCCAGACGTCGGGCTCCCGGCATTCGAACGCCTGCGGATAGTCGTCGACCCCGGGGATCTGGACGGCGCCCTGACCGGTCGCCCAGGTCGGCGTCCATGAGGCGTCGCAGCATTGGTTGTGCGAGATGGGGACGTCGATTCCGTGGGCGCGAGCCTGGCGCTGGATGTCCTCCATGTAGGCCGGGTCGGTGTTCGCGGCGTACTCGTTCTCGGCGTTGTAGACAATGACCGACCCGCCGCGCGTGACCTGGTGCTTCGCGATGATCGGGTCGATGTGGGCGAGCCAGTCCCGGTAGGCGGCGGTGTAGTTCGGGTCGCTTGAGCGGGCGCGGCCGGGGACGGTCTTCAGCCAGGCGGGAAGGCCGCCGCCGGTCGTTTCGGCGTTGATGTACGGGCCGGGGCGCGCGACGACGTAGAGGCCGAGTTCGTCGGTCAGGCGCAGGAGCCGGTCGACGTCCCTGACGCCGGTGAAGTCGTATTTCCCGGGAGCCGCTGAATGGTAGGCCCAGTCGAAGTAGAGGGAGACGCCGTTGAATCCGGCGGCCTTGATCTTCTCCAGGACGTCCCGCCAGAGGGCCGGGCTCGGGAGCCGGAAGTAGTGGAATTCGCCCGCCCACAGCAGGACGCGTTGACCGTCCACCGTGAGCGAGTAGCGGTCGTATCCGACATTGTGCGTTTCGGCTTGGGCGGGGTGGCTGGGAGCCGGGGCCATGAGGAGCGCGGCGGCGGTGAGGACGGCGGTGATGATGGCGGTGGGTTTGCTGTTGGCACGCATGGATGGCGTCCTTTGCAGCGGACCGGCCCGCCCCGGGCGACGCCGGGGCGGGCCGAGGATTCATCGGGTGAGGGAGAAGGTGCTCAGGCGGGCCTCGCCGTTGAAGACCAGATACACGTCGTGGTCACCGCGGACGTTCCGCAGTTCGGCGCTGATCTCCTTGTAGGTGTACTTGCCGCCCGTGGAAGGCACGTTCAGCGTTCCGGCGACCGGCCCGTCAGGACCGTCCAAGCGGACCTGAATCGTGGTCGCCGACGCGCCCGCCACACGCGCGGTAATCGTGCCCGTGGAGCGGCCCAGGTCGGCGTCCGCGAACTTCAGCCAGGAGTTCGCCGCGCCCGCGACCGCGTCACCCTTCACCTTCGTTTCGTCGACCAGCTCGATGCCGTTCTGGTCGTCGAAGTCGGCGGCGCGGGTCACCTTGGAGAGGTCCCGGTCGGGAATGCGCTCGCCGCGCACGTTGAGCATCGTGTGCTGCCGGATGTCGGCGGACGAGGAGCCGATCAGCAGGTCCTGCTTCGACCTCTCGACCGTCCACTTGTTGCGGGTGACGTCCCAGATCGCGAGGTCCGAGGCGTCCAGCCGGAGTTTCGCCGTCACCGTCTTTCCGGGAGCGACGTGGACCTTGTCGAAGGCGCGCAGCTTCTGCAGGGGCTGCTTGACCCGAGACGTCCGCTGGTGCGTGTAGAGCTGGACGACTTCGTCCCCGGCCTTCTTACCCGTGTTGGTGACGGGCACGGTGACGGTGACCGTTCCGTCGCTTCCCAAGGAATGGCTGCTGAGCCGCGGCTTGCCGTACCGGAACGTGGTGTAGGAGAGCCCATACCCGAACGGGTAGAGCGGCTTCCCCTTGAAGTACTGGTACGTCCGGTCCGACTTGATGATGTCGTAGTCGAGAATGTCCGGCAGTTGCGCCTCAGACCGGTACCAGGTCTGCGGAAGCTTCCCGGACGGGCTCTCGTCGCCGAACAGGATGGACGCCAGGGCATTGCCCGTTTCGGCGCCCGCGTGGCTCGTCCACAGGATCGCCGGGACGTTCTCCTGCTCCCAGGTGAGGGTCGTCGGGTAGCTGTTCTCCACCACGACGACCGTGTTCGGGTTGGCCTTGCGGACGGCCTTGATGAGTTCCGACTGCCCTTCCGCGAGAGTCATCGTCGTCCGGTCGTGGTCCTCGCGGCCGTTGATGAACGGCATGCTGCCGACCACGACGACGGCGGTGTCGGCGGCGGTCGCCGCCTTGACGGCCGCGTCGACGCCGCTGCTGACGACGTCCTTGGCGAACCGTCCGGCGTCGTCCTTGGTGGTGAGGACGAGGGTGCCGTCGTCCTGCGCCTTCACGTACGTCTTGGCCGGGTCGGCCCAGTCGTAGGCCTTCTCGTAGCCGGCGTAGCGGAGCAGGTGGTCGCCGTCGTCCTGCTTCTCCAGCTTGAACATCTGCTGGACGAACCAGCCGTTCGGCTGGGCCTGGTCGTTGGCGAACGTGTCACCCCAGTTGTAGCGGCCGACCGTCTTGCCGTTGGCGGCGCTGCGCAGCGTCACCACGCCCTGGCCCCAGTCGAACACGTCGAACTGCGCCGCCGGGTCGGACGCCGACGCCGGGCCGGTCTTCAGGACGGCGCCGGAGCCCGTCCCGCCCGCGACGTACTTGCCGGTCTTCACGTCCTTCAGCGCGATCCGGTCGACGCCCTCGCTGGAGGTGACGGCCGACGCGCGCTTCTTGATGCCGTCCAGCGGCGTGACCTCGTACGGCAGGGAACCGGAGTACCAGTCGGTGTAGAGCGTGTCGGAGAGCGGGCCGACGACCGCGACCTTCCCGGACGACAGCGGCAGCGCCTTGCGCTGGTTCTTCAGCAGCACCATCTGCTCGGCCGCGGCCTTGCGGGCGAGCGCGCGGTGCGCGGGGCTGTCCACCGCCTCTTTGGTGATCTTGCCGTAGGGGCCGCCGCCCGGGTCGAACTCGCCGAGCCGCACCCGGACGCTGAGGATGTGGCCCACCGCGCGGTCGACGTCGGCCTCGGCGAGCAGCCCGCGCGCCAGTGCGTCCTTGATCGCGTTGACGGTGATGGAGGAGTTGGTGTCGTCGGTGGTGAAGCTGTCCACGCCCGCCTTGACGACCGCCGCGTCCGCCGTGGCGAGGTCGGGGAAGTACTTCTGGGAGTTGACGAGGTTGTTCGGCCCGCCGGCGTCGGTGACGTTGAACAGCGTCCGGTCGCTCCAGGACCGGACGAGGCCGCCGGCGTCCGGGGTGACCGTCGCGGGACGGCCGTTGACCAGGTTGTACGACGTCATGATGCCGGTCGCGGCGTCCTGGCTGAGCGGGATCTTGAACGGGACCTCGTCGTACTCCTTCAGCACGCGGGGCCGCAGGCTGGACGACGTCTGGTCGCGGCGGATCTCGTTGTTGTTGGCCATGTAGTGCTTGAGCACGGGCGCGGCCTTGAGGTGGTCCGGGTCGTCGCCCTGCATGCCGTGCCCGTAGGCGGTGGCGAGCAGGCCGGTGAGCAGCGGGTCCTCGGAGTAGCCCTCCTCGTTGCGGCCCCAGCGCGGGTCGCGGAGCAGGTTGACGACCGGCGCCCACAGTTGCAGGCCCCACACGTCGGGGTTCTCGCTGTTGTAGCCGCGGGCCTCGTCGCCGACGGCCGAGCCGATCTTCTTCAGCAGCGCGGGGTCCCAGGTGGCGCCGAGCCCGACCGACTGCGGGAACACCGTGCCCTTGGCGGTCACGACGGCCCCGTTGTTGTGGACGTCGGTCGACCAGGCGACGCCGTGCAGCGCCTCGGTGCCGGTCTTGAACCGGCCGATGCCGAGCCGCGGGATCGCGGGCTGGTACTGGTGCAGCAGGGAGACCTTCTCGTCGAGGGTGAGCCGGCCGAGCAGGTCGTCCACCCGGGCGTCCACCGACAGGCCCGAGTCGCGGAACGGGTAGGCCGCCTCGCGGGCGGCGGCGGGCGCCGTCCACGCGACGGGGGCCGCCAGCACGGCGGCGAGGACGAGGGTCAGCGACCGGCTGCGCCGGCCTGCGGAGCGGGGGTTTCGATGGGGTCTGTTCACCGATTCTCCTTCTGGACGTCCCCCGAGCGGTGTGTCGAAGCGCTTCGATAACGGGCCGCGGGCGGGCCCTTCTCCTCCTTCTCGTCGGTCAGCGAGCGGCGGGCGCGCTGCTGGCGCGCCGGGTCAGGGTGGGCGGGAGCAGGGTCGCGGCCGGGACGGGCGCGCCGTCGAGCTTGGCCATCAGCAGCTCGACGGCGCGCCCGCCGACCTCCTCGGCGGGGATCGCCACCGACGACAGCGGCGGCTCGGCGTGCTCGGCCATCTCGTCCGGCGCCATCGCGACGACGGACACGTCCTCGGGGACGCGCCTGCCCGCCGCGCGCAGCGCCCGCACCACCGGGCCGACGACCGGCTCGTTGTGGACGAGGACGCCGGTCAGCCCGGGACGCTCGGCGAGCAGCCGCGCGACCAGTTCGCGGGCGGCGTCCGCGGTCGCCTCGCACGGGTGGACCTCGCCGGTCAGGCCGTGCTCGCGGACGGCGGCGGCGAACCCGTCCGCGACCCGCTGCGCGTAGCCGGTCTGGCGCTCGTACACCTCGGGCGGCGACCCGATCAGCGCGATCTCCCGGTGGCCGAGCCCGGCCAGGTGCTCGACGCAGACCGCGCCGGCGGCGTGGAAGTCGAGGTCGATGCAGGTCAGGTCCTCGGCGTCGGCGGGGAAGCCGATGAGCACGCTCGGCCGGTCCAGGGAGCGCAGCAGCGGCAGCCGCGGGTCCTTCATCTGCACGTCCATCACGATCAGCGCGTCGACGAGCGCGCTGTCGGCGACGCGGCGCAGGCCGTCCTCGCCCTCCTCCTGGGTGAGCAGCAGGACGTCGTGGTCGTGCCGCCGCGCCGCGGTCACCACCGACACGGCGAACCGCATGACGACGGGCACCGCGATGCCGGAGCGCAGCGGGATCATCAGCGCGAGCACGTTGGAGCGGCTGCTGGCGAGCGCGCGGGCGCCCGCGTGCGGCCGGTAGCCGAGCTCGCGGATGCTCTCCCGGACGCGCCGCCGGGTCTCCTCGGAGATCGAGCGCTTCCCGCTCAGCACGTAGGAGACCGTGCTCGGCGACACGCCCGCGTGCCGCGCCACATCAGTGATCTTGACCACGGACCGTCCCGTCGTCCTCGGAGGGGTGCAGAGTGCGAATGATGCTAGCCGTGTGAGGCACGGCCGGAGCGCGAGCGCGCGGCGGCCGGTCGAGCACGATCACCGCGAGGGCGGCGGCCGCCACCGCCGCGCCCGCGAGCGGCGTCCCGCGCACCCCGGTCAGCGGCAGCAGCGCGCCGCCGAGCAGGGCGCCGCCGGCGATCCCGACGTTGAACGCGGCGGACGTCCACGCCGAGGCGATGTCGGTGTCGCCCGGCGCCGACTCCATCACGCGGGCCTGGAAGGCCGTCGCCGCGCCGGGGATCCCGATGCCCAGCAGGACCAGCATGGCCACCGCGGGGACCGCCGCCGTGCCGAACGCGAACAGGCCGAGCATGGCGATGGCCAGCACCGCCGCGGAGCCGGCGGCCAGCGCGCGCGGCCCGCGGTCCACCACGATCCCGGCGATGACCACTCCCGCGATGTCGGCGACGCCGTTCACCAGCAGCAGCGGGCTGATGGCGGCGCCGGAGAAGCCGCTCACCCGCGTCAGGAACTCGGTGATGTAGGTGAAGGCGGTGAAGAACCCGCCGATCAGCAACATGATCGTGACGACCAGCAGCCGGAAGCGGCGGGCGTCCGGCGCGGACGCCGGGACCGGGTCGCGGCCGGTCGTCTTCCCGCCCGGCAGCAGGACCGCGATCGCGACCAGGGACACCAGGCACAGCACGCCGAGGGCGGCGAACGACGCCCGCCACCCGACGGCCCGGCCGAGCCACGTCCCGGCGGGGACGCCGAGGACGATGGCCATCGACCCGCCCGCGAACACGTAGGCGCCCGCGCGGCCCCGCGCCTCCGGCGGCATCAGCCCGGCGGCGGCGACCACGGCGACCGGCCAGAACACCGCCTGCCCGAGCGCGGTCACCAGCCGGGTGCCGAACAGCGTGCCGTAGCCGGGCGCGGCCGCCGCCGCGAAGCTCATCACGATGAACAGGGCCATCACGCCGGTCAGCAGCGGGCGGCGCCCCATCCGGACCGTCATCCTGACGAGCGGGACGGAGACGACCGCGACCACGATGCCGTAGCCGGTGACGAGCAGGCCGACGGCGGAGGCGGAGACGTCCAGGTCGCCGGCGATGAGCGGGAGCAGCCCGATCGGGAGGTTCTCGGTCGTGCCGAAGCAGAACGCGGCGAGGGCCAGCGCCGCGACGGCCGCCCCCGCCCGTCCCGCCATCGGGCGCTCCCTCTCCCCCACCGGGTGCTCCCGCTCCATCGTCAGGCGCTCCCGCGGTGCGTCGCGATCGTGTCCCGGTACCAGTGCGCGCTGTCCTTCCAGGTGCGCCGCCCGGTCGGGTAGTCGACGCGGACGAGGCCGAACCGCTTGGAGTAGCCGTACGCCCATTCGAAGTTGTCGAGCAGCGACCAGGCGAAGTAGCCGCGCACGTCGGCGCCGGCCGCGCAGGCGCGCTCCACGGCGGCGATGTGGTCGCGCAGGTAGGCGATGCGCCGCTCGTCGCGGACGCGGCCGTCCTCCACCGTGTCGTCGAAGGCGGCGCCGTTCTCGGTGACCATCAGCGGGGTGTCGGGGTACTCGCGTTGGAGCCGCAGCAGCAGCTCCTCCATGCCGCTCGCGTCGATGGGCCAGCCCATCGCCGTGTAGGGGCCGGGCTGCTCGGCGAACTCGACGCGGTCGCAGCCGGGGAACGGCGACGCCGCGCCCTGCCGGTGGCCGTCCGCGTGTGCGCGCGGGGACGTCCCGTCCCACACCCGGACGAGCGTGGGCGAGTAGTAGTTCACGCCCAGGACGTCCAGGGGCGCGGCGATGATGGCCTCGTCCCCGTCGTGGACGAAGCTCCAGTCGGTCAGGGAGGACGTGTCGTCCAGCAGGTCGGCGGGGTAGCCCCTGCCCAGCATCGGGTCCAGGAACACGCGGTTGGAGACCGCGTCCACCTGCCGGACGGCCTCGGCGTCGCCGCGCAGGTGGTGCAGGTTGAGCGTCACCGAGTGCCGCGCGGACGGCGGGGTCACGCCGCGCAGCGCCCGCACCGCGAGGCCGTGCGCGAGGTTGAGGTGGTGGGCGGCGGCGAGCGCGTCCGCCGGGTCGGTGCGGCCGGGGGCGTGCACGCCGGACGCGTAGCCGAGGAACGCCGAGCACCACGGCTCGTTCAGCGTCGTCCAGGTGTGGACGCGGTCGCCGAGGACGCGGCCGATCCGCTCGGCGTAGTCGCCGAACCGGCGGGCCGTGTCGCGCGCCGGCCAGCCTCCCGCGTCCTCCAGCTCCTGCGGCAGGTCCCAGTGGTAGAGCGTCGCGACGGGAGCGATGTCGTGCCGGAGCAGCTCGTCGACCAGGCGGGAGTAGAAGTCGAGGCCCTTCTGGTTGGGCGTGCCGTCCGGCAGGACGCGCGACCAGGAGATCGAGAACCGGTAGGCGCCGATGCCGAGGGCGGCCATCGTCGCGATGTCCTCCTCCCACCGGTGGTAGTGGTCGGTGGCCACGTCACCGGTGTCGCCGTCGAGCACCTTGCCCGGCGTGTGGCTGAAGGTGTCCCAGATGGACGGCGCCCGGCCGTCCTCCTGAGCCGCCCCCTCGATCTGGTAGGCGGCGGTGGCCGCGCCCCACAGGAACCCTTGCGGGAACCCCATCAGCTCTCCTCTGCCAGAGTGATGACCAGCTCGTCACCGGTCGCCTTGATGAGAACACCGTGTGGATGGTGCGAAGACTCGCCGCCCTCTACGGCCGCTACGCGCGCGTTGACGAGAAGGACGTTCCAGGCTCCCTCGCCGGTCACGCGCACGTTTTCACCGTTTTTCACGGTCGTGAAGGCGGCGTCGCCCACCTGGGTGACCGTGGTGCCGTCGGACGGCTCGTAGACGCGCAGCGTGACGCCGTCCGCGTGGTCGTAGTCGGGACGGTCGTGGACCGCGCCCTCCGGGATGACCGCACCCGGCCGGACGAGCAGCGGCACGCTGTCGAAGCCGTGGTGTTCGCGGACCCACCGGCCGCCTTCGACCCGTTCACCCGTCAGGTAGTGCGTCCACACACCCCCCGGCACGTAGTAGGAGACGTCACCGTCGGACGAGAACACCGGCGCCACGAGCAGGTCGTCGCCGAGCATGTACTGGCGCTCCAGGTGCGTGCAGGCGGGATCGTCCGGGAACTCCAGGACCATCGCCCGCATCATCGGCAGGCCCTCCCCGGACGCCTGCCGCGCCGCGCCGGCCAGGTACGGCATCAGCCGCATCTTCAACCGGGTGAACTCGCGCAGGACGTCCACCGACTCCTCGTCGAACAGCCACGGCACCCGGTAGGAGTGGCTGCCGTGCAGGCGGCTGTGCGAGGACAGCATCCCGAACGCGATCCACCGCTTGAACAGCGCCGGATCGGGCGTGCCCTCGAAGCCGCCGATGTCGTGGCTCCAATAGCCGAATCCCGACGCGCCCAGGGAAAGACCGCCGCGCAGGCTCTCCCCCATCGCCTCGAACGTCGATTCGCAGTCGCCGCCCCAGTGCACCGGGAACTGCTGCCCGCCGACCGTCGCGGACCGGGCGAACACCACCGCCTCGCCCTCGCCCCGCTTCTTGCGGAGCAGATCGAAGACCGTCTGGTTGTACAGATAGGTGTAGTAGTTGTGCGCCCGCTCCGGGTCCGAGCCGTCGTGGTAGACGACATCGGTCGGGATGCGCTCCCCGAAGTCGGTCTTGAAGCAGTCGACGCCCATGTCCATGAGCGCTTCGAGCTTGCCCGCGTACCATTCCCGCGCCTCGGGATTGGTGAAGTCGACCACCGCCAGGCCGGGCTGCCACTTGTCCCACTGCCACACGTCCCCGTCCGGGCGCGTGAGCAGGTAGCCCCGCGACCGGCCCTCCTCGAACAGCGGCGAGCGCTGGCCGATGTAGGGGTTGATCCACACGCAGATCCGCAGGCCCCGGTCCCGCAGCCGCCGCAGCATGCCCGGCGGGTCGGGGAAGACGCGCGGGTCCCATTCGAAGTCGCACCACTGGAACTCGCGCATCCAGAAGCAGTCGAAATGGAACACGCTGAGCGGCAGGTCGCGCTCCGCCATCCCGTCGATGAACGACGAGACGGTCTCCTCGTCATAGGACGTGGTGAACGACGTCGACAGCCACAGCCCGAACGACCATTCCGGAAGCCGCGCGGGCCGCCCGGTCAGCGCGGTGTACTTGCGCAGGATCTCCTTAGGCGACGGCCCGTAGATGACGAAGTACCGCATCGACTGGCCCTCGACGCTGAACTGCGTCCGCGCGACCGCCTCCGACGCCACCTCGAAAGAGACGCGCCCCGGATGGTCGACGAACACGCCGTATCCGGCGTTCGTCAGGTAGAACGGCACGTTCTTGTACGCCTGCTCGCTGGCCGTCCCGCCGTCGGCGTTCCACACGTCCACCGACTGGCCGTTCTTCACCAGCGGCCCGAACCGCTCCCCGAGCCCGTAGACGAAATGGTCGACGCCGAGGTCGAGCTGCTCCCGGACGTAATGCCGCCCGTCATCGGTGTCGATGACGGCCTGCGCCTTGGGAGAGCTGCCGGTCAGCCGCCGCCCGCCCGCCAGGAAGTCGACGCTCCACCCCTCACCGCGCCCCACCCGTACCGACAGCGCCCCGGACGTCAGCGTCGCCGCCTCCGCGTCGACCGCGACCTCACCGCCCGGAGCGGTGGCCAGCTCGAACTCCGGCCCGCGCCGCCGCTCCCCCGCGAAATGGGTGAGCGTGACCCCGATGACGTCCGGCATCGGCGCCTCGCAGGTCACCGTCACCACCGGGCCCTTGAGCAGGTCCCCCCGGTGCCGGATCCGCTCGACGGGCGCGTACACCGTGAAGGAGCCCGCCCCCGCGTCGACGTCGAGGACCTCCACCGGATGAAACGCCCGCACATCCTCGCGCATCATCCAGTAGCCGTCACTGAACTTCATTACTTAATGGCCCCTGCCGTAAGTCCGCGCGAGAGAGTGCGCTGGAAGATGAGGAAGAAGACGACGGTCGGGAGGAGGCCGAGCAGCGACGCGGCGCTGGACATGGTGGCGTCCATGAGGCGCTGCCCCTGCAGCACGCCGAGCGCGACCGAGACCGTCTGGTTCTCGTTGGAGATCAGGAAGGTCATGGGGATCAGGAACTCGTTCCAGGTCCACACGAAGAAGAAGACGAGCAGCACCGACAGCGTCGGGCGCACCACCGGGACGACCACGCGCCAGAGGATCTGCCAGCGGCCCGCGCCGTCGATCCGGGCGGCCTCCAGCAGCGGGCGCGGGAACGCCGACAGCACCGACGACAGCAGGTAGGTGCCGAACGCCGCCTGGATCACCGTGAACACGATGATCACGCTGAGCTTGGTGTCGTACAGGCCGACCTGCTTGGACAGGTAGTACAGCGGGTAGACGAGCGCCTCCTGCGGCACCGTGTTCGCCATGAGCAGCAGGACCAGGACCCACATCCGGCCCTTGATGCGGCCGATGCCGAGCGCGTAGGCGTTCAGCACCGACAGCAGGACGGCGAGGACGGCGACGGAGCCGCTGATCAGCACGCTGTTGAGCAGGACGTTCCCGAAGTCGGTGCGCTCCCAGAACGCGCGGACGGCGTCCAGGTTGATGCCGTCCGGCGGCGACAGCGGCCCCGATGAGGAGTACTCCTGCGGCGTCTTCAGCGCGTTGAAGACCACCACGACGAACGGGATCAGCATGATGCCGGCGAAGGCGGTCAGCGCCACCAGCACCGCGTAGGCGGACGGCCCCCTGCGGCGGCGGTGCCCGGTGCCCCGGGTGCCGCGCGGCGGCGCCCCGGCCTTCTTGGTCAGAGTCGCGGTCACCGCTCTTCCCCCAGTTCACGTGACTGCATGCGCAGGAAGACCACGGTCAGCGCGACGATAACGAGCGTGAGGACGGTCGCGATCGCCGAGCCGTAGCCCACCTCCGACTTCTCGAAGAAGTGGACCCAGGAGTAGTACGCGGGCACGTTGGTCGCGCCGCCCGGGCCGCCCTTGGTGAGCACGAAGATCTGCGAGAACGCCTTCAGCGCGGCGATCGTCGTCCAGAGCAGCACCACGAAGATCTCCGGCCGGATCTGCGGGATCGTGATGTGCCAGAAGCGGCGCAGCCAGGTGGCGCCGTCGATCTCCGCCGCCTCGTACAGCGACGGGTCGACCCGCTGCAGGCCCGACATGAAGATGACCAGCGGGAACCCGATCTGGATCCACACCATCACGCCGAGGACGCTCCACAGCGCGGTCGCCGGGTCGCCCAGCCAGTCGTGCGCGAGGGAGCCGAGGCCGACCGCGTCCAGCAGCGCGTTCACCGCGCCGTTCTCGGGGGCCAGCAGCCAGCTCCACACGACGCCCGCGATGACGATGGGCAGGACCTGCGGCAGGTAGACGCAGGCGCGCAGGACGCTCGCGGTCCGCGCCCCGAAGTGCCGGTCGATCAGGTCGGTCAGGGCCGAGGCCAGCACCAGCCCGATCAGCGTCGGGACGACCGCCATCCCGAGGATCACGAGCGCGTTGTGCCCGAAGGACGCCCAGAAGTCGGCGTCCCGGACCAGCTCCCGGTAGTTGGCGAGCCCGACCCACTTCGGGGTGCCGACGCCCGTCCACTCGGTGAAGCTCGTCCCGATGTTCATCAGGAACGGCACGCCGATGACGGCGGTGAAGAGGAGCAGGCCGGGGAGCAGGTAGGGCACGTAGCCCCACTGCTCCCGCCACCGGCCGCGGCCCTGCGCCGTCACTTCGGCAGACCATCCTCGTAGGACTTCTGGACGCCGTCCAGGGCCTTGCTCGGCGACTCGCCGTTCATGAGTTTCTGCGTCTGGGACACCCACACGTCGTAGAAGCCGGCGACGGGCCAGTCCGGGTAGTAGGCGAGGCCGTCGGACCGCGCGAGGCCGTTGAAGTCGTCGATGAGCTTCTTGGCCTTCGGCTCGGTGATCGCGGACGGGTCGGCCGCGACCGGGATGCCGCCCGCGTTGCCGAGGATGTTCTGCACCTTCTTCTTCATCGTGATGTCGATGAAGTCGTAGGCGAGCTGCTTGTTCTCCGAGCCCTTCGGGACGACCCACAGGTTGCCGCCGGAGCCGAGCGTCATCTTCGCGCCGGGCCACACGGCGGTCTCCCAGTCGAACTTGGCCTCGGCGGCGACGCGGCCGAACCACCAGCTGCCGGAGAACATCATCGGGAACTTGCCGCTCATGAAGGCGACGCCCGCGTCCTCGGCCTTGAGGCTGACGGAGTTCTTGGCGATGTAGCCCTTCTTCACCCAGTCGGCGAAGGTGGTGGCCCCGGCGGTCCAGGCGGCGTCGTGGAAGTCGACCTTGCCGGTGTAGCGCTGGTAGGCGTCCACCCAGCTCTTGTCGGCCTTGTCCAGGGCGAGCTGGTAGACGAACTGGTGGGCCATGTACTCGGCGCCCGCGTTGGTCAGCGGTGTGACGCCCTTCGCGACGAACTTGTCCATCGCTGCGGTGAGTTCGGCGAACGTCGTCGGGATCTCGACCCCGTTCTTCTTGAACAGGTCCTTGTTGTAGTAAACCTGGACATACTCGGCGTAGTTGGGGACGCCGAACCACTTGTCGCCGCCCATCGTGCCCTTGGCGTCGTACTTGGCGGTGACCTGGACGTTGGGGCTGATCAGCTTGTCCCAGCCGCGCTTGGTGACCTCGGGCGTGAGGTCGGTGAGCAGGCCCTGCTTGGAGAGGAGGCCGGCGGTCGCGTTGCCCTTGTTGTACTCCATCAGGTCCGGGGCGTCCTTGGAGTTCAGGACCATCGGCGCGGTCTTCTGGATCTGCTCGAAGCCCTTCTCCTCGAACGTCACCTTGACGCCGGGGTGCGTGGCCTCGAACTCCTTGATGGCCTCGTTCCACGCCTTGCCCATGGCGCTGTCCGGGGCCTCGTAATGCCAGAGCTTCAACTCCTTGCCGCCGGAGCCGCCGTCGTCGTCACCGCCGCACGCGGTGAGCGACAGCGCCGCCGCGGCAAGGGCGGCGAGCACCGCCGCGCTCCTGCCTGCCTTGAACATGGGAATCCTCCGGGGGGTGGGATGCCGGCGGGGGCCGGGTCCGGGCCGAGTCGAGCGTCGATGTGTCGAAGCGCTTCGATTGCCGGGATGCTAAGCCCTCGGCGCGGACGGACACAATAGGTCGCCGGTCCTCAATTCGGCCGGATACGGCGTGACCTGCGGGAACATTCTGGGAGCGCTCCCATGAGCAGCGCTCAGCCGCCGCACTCGCCGCCGTTGAGGGTGAACCGGGCGGGCGCCGCGTTGCCGCCGTCCCGGCGGCCGATGAACCCGAACTCGGCCGTGCCGTCCGGCGGGATCGAACGGTTCCAGTCCGCCGCCGTCACCGTGACGGACGGGCCGTCCTGCACCTGGCTGCCGTTCCACAGCTGCGTGATCGCCTGGCCGTCGGGGAACGCGAAGCCGAGCCGCCAGCCGTCGATGGCGCCGTCCCCCAGGTTCGTGATGCGCACGGTCGCCTGGAAGCCCTGCGGCCAGGTGCCGTCCACCCGGTAGGACACCGAGCACGCGGCGGCCGCCGGGCGGGACGGGCCGGTGGACGGCGACGCGGCGCTCTCGCGGGACGAGTCGGGCGCGAGCGCCGCCAGCAGCACGGCGACCAGGGCGATCCCGCCCGCCACGGCCCCGGCGATGATGAGCGGCTTGCGCGCGGACGCCCCCGCCGGAGGGTCGCCGGCGGGCGGCTCGTCCAGCACCCGGGTCGGCTGCCGGGGCACGGTGTCGCCGGACGGGGACGGCGGCGGCGCCTCCGGAACCCGCGCCAGTTGGACGCCCGACGCCGCGGCCAGGACGTGCGCCGCCTCCTTCGCGGTGGGACGGGCTCCGGGATCGTCGCCGAGGCAGTCGCGCGCGAGGGCGCCGACCTCGCCGGGGACCGCCGAGGCTCCGCGCAGGCACTCGTTCAGGACGACGCCCAGCGAGTAGATGTCGGCGGCCGGGGTCGGGGCGGCCCCGCGCAGGAGTTCGGGCGCGACGTAGGCGGGCGTGCCGAGGACCGGGCCGCCCGCCGTGGACGGGCCGGTGAACGCGATGCCGAAGTCCAGGACCTTGACGCCGACCGGCGTGAGGAACACGTTCGCGGGCTTGATGTCGCGGTGGACGACGCCGGCGGCGTGGGCGGCGGCCAGCGCGTCGGCGACGCGCGCGCAGATCCCGGCGGCCTCCCGCCAGGGCAGCGGGCCGCGTGCCAGCCGCGCCGCCAGGGTCTCCCCGTCCAGCAGCTCCATGACCACGTAGGGGATGCGGCCGGTCCGACCGGGCGGGCCGCCGGAACCCTCCGGGCCGGTCTCGTGCTCGCCGTAGTCGTAGACGCCCGTGATGCTGGGGTGGGTGAGGCCCGCCGCGGCCTTCGCCTCCCGGCGGAGCCGCCGCGTGAACTCCTCGGGCCGACCCTCATTGGGCACCTTGACGGCGACGGCGCGGTCGAGCACCAGGTCGACGGCGCGCCAGACGGTCGCCATGCCGCCGGCGCCGACGGGGTGGTCGAGGCGGTAGCGCTCCCCCAGGCGGTCGCCCGGGGCGACGGTCTCGGGCATGGGGGAAGCTTATGCCGGGTTCAGGGCACCGGGTGCGGTTCAGGGCACGAGGTACCGGCTGTCGCGGGCGTCGGTGATCGCCATGTGGCCGGGCGCGTGCCCGATGGCGAGCTTGGGCCGGGATGCCATCACCGCCGCCTGCGGGGTCACGCCGCACGCCCAGAACACCGGGATCTCGTCCACCCGGATCTCGACCGGGTCGCCGAAGTCGGGCGCGTCCAGGTCGTCGATGCCGAGTTCGACCGGATCGCCCACGTGCACGGGCGCGCCGTGGACGGACGGGTACCGCGCCGTCACCCGGACGGCGTCGGCGACCTGCGCGGCCGGGACGGGGCGCATCGAGACGACGAGCGGCCCGCCGAACTCCCCGGCGCGGCGGCACATCCGGTTCGTCCGGTACATCGGGACGTTGCGGTTCTGCTCGATGTGCCGGACGGGGACGCCCGCCTCGCGGAGCGCGTCCTCGAAGGTGAAGCTGCAGCCGATGAGGAACGAGACGAGGTCGTCGCGCCAGTACCCGGTCACGTCGGTGACCTCGGCGACCGGTTCACCGTGCTCGTAGACGACGTAGCCGAGCAGGTCGGTGCGCAGGTCGCCGGCGAACAGCCCGGCCGAGGTCGCGCCGGGCTCGGTGACGTCGAGCACCGGGCACGGCTTGGGGTTGCGCTGCGCGAACAGCAGCAGGTCGTAGGCGTCCGCGCGGGGCACGCTGATCAGGTTCGCCTGCGTCCAGCCGGCGCACCAGCCGGAGGTGGGGACGCGCAGTCCGGCCCGGAACAGCGCCCTGGCCTGGTCCGGGCTGAGCGCGCCCGGGTCGAGCGGTGCGGTCATGGTCGGTCCTTTCCGAGGTGCGGTGCTCCGAGGTGCGGTGCTCCGAGGTGCGGGACGGGATGCGGCCGGAAGCGGAGCCGCTGCCCGGGGCGGATCTGGGCGGCGCGCCCGATGTCGGCGGACGCGACCACCGCGATGACGGGATACCCGCCGGTGAGCGGGTGGTCGGCGAGGAACAGCACAGGCCGCCCGGACGGCGGGACCTGCAGCGCCCCGGTGACCGTCCCCTCGCTGGGCAGCTCGCCGCGTCCGGCGCGGGGCAGGCCGGGCCCGTCGAGGCGCATGCCCACGCGGTCGATGTCGCTGGTGGCGGTGTAGGCGGCGGTGAAGAGCACGTCGAGCGCGCCGGGGGCGAACCAGTCGGCGCGCGGGCCGGGGACGGCGCGCAGCTCGACGTCGCCCGTGGCGGGCGGGCGGACGGGCAGGACGTCCAGCAGCGGCGCCTCGCGAGGCGGCGGGCCGACGGGCAGCAGGTCGCCGGGCTTGAGCGGGGCGGGGCCGAGGCCGGCGAGGGTGTCGGTGGCGCGGGACCCGAGGACGGGCGGGACGGCGATCCCGCCGCGCACCGCCAGGTAGCTGCGCAGCCCGGCGGGCGGGGCGCCCATCCGGAGTTCGGCGCCGTCGGGCAGGTGGAGCACCGTGTAGGGCGCTTCGGGGCGGCCGTCCACCAGCAGCGGGGCGGGCGCTCCGGTGACGGCGGCGAAGACCCCGCCCCGGCAGCGGACGCGCAGCCCGCCGAGGGTGACCTCGATCGCCGCCGCGCCGCCGGGGTTGCCGACTGCGCGGTTGGCGAGGCGCAGGGAAACCGGGTCCGCGGCGCCCGACACCCCCACGCCGAGCGCCGCGTGACCCGGTCGGCCCATGTCCTGGACTGTCGCCAGGGGCCCTGTGTCGAGAACGTCCAGGCCGCGCTTCATGGTTCCCGCGCGACGAAGCGGACCGAGATTCCGGGGCGGAGCAGGGCGGGCGGGTCGCGGTCCAGGTCCCAGAGGACGGCCTCCGTGCGCCCGATGAGCTGCCAGCCGCCCGGCGATTCGGCGGGGTAGACCCCGCTGAACCGCCCGGCGAGGCCGACCGCGCCCGCCGGGACGCGGACGCGGGGCACGGCGCGGCGCGGGACGTCCAGCCGCGGGTCGCCGCCCTCCAGGTACCCGAAGCCGGGCGCGAACCCGGTGAACGCGACCCGCCACGGGGTGCCGGTGTGCGCGGCGACGACCTCGGCCGGGGTGAGGCCGGTGCGGCCGGCGACCTCGGCGAGGTCCGCGCCGTCGTAGACGACGGGGATCTCGACGGCCCCGGCGCCGCCGCCCGCCGGGGCCGGCCGGACGGCGCGCACGGCGGCGGCGACCGCGGCCGGGTCGGCGGACGGGTCGAGCGGCAGCGTCAGCGTGCGGGCCGCCGGGACGACGTCGGCGACGCCGGGCGGCGGGGACGCGGCGAGCGCCGCGTACAGGCCCAGCATGGCCGCGAGGTCCGGCAGTTCGACCAGCAGCGCGGCGTCGCCGCTCGGGATGATCCGCACCCGTCAGCTCCAGAGGTCGTCGAGTTCGGACAGCGAGTTCCAGCCCAGGTAGAGCGAGAGCAGCCAGGCGGCGCCGCCGAGGACCAGCAGCCAGACCGGGTACCGGTAGCCGCCGAGCAGGTCGCGGCGGCGGCCGGCGGCCCACAGCAGCACCGCGAGCCCGAACGGCAGGATGAGCCCGTTGAGGGCGCCCGCGAGGACGAGCAGCTTGGCCGGGGCGGTGCCGATCGCCAGGTAGATGGCCGCGGAGACCAGGATGAACGCCACGACCAGCCGGTTGCGGTACCGCTCGACGAACGAGGAGAACGAGACGAGGAACGACACCGAGGTGTAGGACGCGCCGATCACCGAGGTGATCGCGGCCGACCACATGATCAGGCCGAAGACGCGCAGCCCGGCCTCGCCCGCCGCGTGCTCGAACGCCGACGCGGGGGCGTTCTCCTTGGCGAGGGTGACGCCGCCGGCGACGACGCCGAGGACGGCGAGGAACAGCAGCACCCGCATGACGCCGGTGACGAGGATGCCGGTGACGGCGCTGCGGTTGATCTCCCGGACGTTCTCCTTGCCGGTGAGCCCGGACTCGATCATGCGGTGCGCGCCCGCGTAGGTGATGTAGCCGCCGACCGTCCCGCCGATCAGGGTGGTGATGACGAGGAAGTCGACGGTCTCGGGCGCGACGCTCTGCTTCAGCGCGTCCCCGAGCGGCGGGTCGGACACGAACGCCACGTACAGCGTCAGCAGGATCATCGCGGCGCCGAGCACGACGACGATGCGGTCCATCGCGACGCCCGCGCGGCGGCTCAGGAAGATCCCGATGGCGACCAGCGCGGACAGCCCGCCGCCGATCTTGACGTCCAGGCCGAGCAGCGCGTTCAGCCCGAGCGCGGTGCCGGCGATGTTGCCGATGTTGAAGACCAGCCCGCCGAACACGTCGAGGGCGGCGAGGCCGTAGCCAGCGCCGGGCAGGACGCGGTTGCCGAGCTCCTGGGCGCGCATTCCGGAGACGCCGACGACGCGCCACACGTTCAGCTGGATCGCGATGTCCACCAGCACGGACACGACGATCGCGAACGCGAACGCGGCGCCGAGCTTGGCGGTGAACACGGTGGTCTGGGTGATGAAACCGGGTCCGATGGCGCTGGTGGCCATCAGGAACATGGCGCCGAGCAGCGCGCCGCGGCGGGACGAGGCGGGTGGTGCCGGTGGGGTGTCCAGGGCGGTCCGGTCCGTCATGGGGGTGACCCTTCTCGGGTGTCGGCTTTCCGTCAGGGTAGAGATTGTTCAACAATCCAGCAATCCCCTTGTTGAGAGATTTTCCGGCCGATGGGATACGCTTGCCCCCACGCATGCGGGGAGGGCGGTCGATGGCGGAGACCTGGCTCGACGAGATCGCGGCGGCCCGGCACGGCCTGGACCGGTCGAGCACCGCGGCGCGGGTCGCCGACCTGCTCCGCGACCAGATCACCGACGGCCGGCTCGTGCCCGGCGCGCGGCTCCCCGAAGAGGACCTGTGCCGCGCCGTCAAGGTGTCCCGCAACACGATGCGGGAGGCGTTCCGGCTGCTCGTCCAGGAGCGGCTGCTCGTGCACGAGTTCAACCGCGGCGTGTTCGTACGCCGCGTCACCGCCGACGGCCTCGCCGACCTGTACCGGGTCCGGCGCATCCTGGAGTGCGAGGGCGTCCGGTGCGCGCCCGAGGCCCCGCCCGCGGCGCTCGCCCGGCTGGAGGCCGCCGTGCTGGACGGCGAGCGCGCCGCCGCCGCGGGCCGCTGGCCGGACGTGGGCACCGCCGACATCCGCTTCCACCAGGCCCTCGCCGCGCTGGTGGGCAGCCCGCGGGTGGACGAGATGACCCGGCACCTGCTGGCCGAGATGCGGCTCGTCTTCCACGAGATGGGCTCGCCGCGCGAGTTC
The DNA here is from genome assembly GCF_013364275.1 of Actinomadura sp. NAK00032. Classification (NCBI taxonomy): domain Bacteria; kingdom Bacillati; phylum Actinomycetota; class Actinomycetes; order Streptosporangiales; family Thermomonosporaceae; genus Actinomadura; species Actinomadura sp. NAK00032. The sequence goes on from NZ_CP054932.1 coordinate 6,534,571, forward strand.
CACGAGCCGTACCTCGCCCGCAACCGGCGCATGTACGACCTGATCGCGCGGGGCGACGCCGCGGCGGCCGAGCGGGAGCTGCGCTCCTACCTCGACGACGCCGAGGCGCAGCTCACCAAGGCCTACCGCGCGCAGGAGTGAGCGCCCAGGAGTGAGCGCCCCCGCGGGCGGGGCTCACGACGCCGGCGAGCGGCTCACGAGGCCGGCGAGTAGTTCATGACGTGGTCGTGCAGGAGCTGCGGCGCCTCGGGGTCGCCGCGCCGGAACGCCTCGATCAGCTCGGCGTGCTCGGCCGACTTGGAGTAGATCTCCGTGTGGTGCAGGCGCAGCGACAGCGTCGTCCACAGCTCGATGCCGAGCCCCTCCCAGACCGAGACGAGCAGCCGGTTCTGGGCCGTCTCGACGATCTCGCGGTGGAAGGCGATGCTGAGCCGCATCTGGGCCTGCAGATCGCCGGCCCGCGCGGCCTCGGCCAGCCGCTCGTTGTGCTCCTCCAGGGCGTCGACGCAGCCGGCCAGGCGGGGCAGGGCCAGCTCGACGGCCGTCCGCTCCAGCCCGGCGCGCACCGGGAAGATCTCGGCGAGGTCGCGCTCGGTGAAGTCGCGCACGCGGGCGCCGCGGTTCGGCAGCGACTCGATCAGCCGCTGCGCCTCCAGCTGGCGGAGCGCCTCGCGGACCGGGCCCTGGCTCACCCCGAGCTCGGTGGCGATCCGGCGTTCGACGATGCGCTCGCCCGGCTCCCAGCGGCCCGCGCTGATGCCCTCCACGATGAACTCCCGGATCTGGTCGGCGAGTCCGGTGCGCAGCAGCTGGGCGGGCGTGTTCACGAAACTCGATCGTAGCGCCACGATGGGTAAGTACCTCGTGATGGGGTAGGCGAATCCTGACCGCGTGGAATATGATCGATCATAGATCAATGATGATCGGGAGTGTCGTGGCGATCCTACGGCGCTACCCCGGATAGAGGAAGGTCGCCGATGGCTGAGACCGCCAAGGCCGCTCCGGCGCGGGGCCGGAGCACGCGCGGCGCCAAGGCCGCCGGGCCGAAGTCCGCCGCGCCGCCGCCGAACGGATCCGTCCCGGTGGAGGACGCCGAGACGCTCGTCGGCTACTACCGGCAGATGCTGCTGATCAGGCGGTTCGAGGAGCGCGCCGCCCGCGCCTACACCGAGGCGAAGATCGGCGGGTACTGCCATCTGAACCTCGGCGAGGAGGCGACGGTCGTCGGGCTGATGGCCGCGCTGCGCCCCACCGACTACCTGTTCACCAACTACCGCGAGCACGGCTACGCGATCGCCAAGGGCATCGGGGCCGACCGCGTCATGGCCGAGCTGTACGGGCGCTCCACCGGCGTGTCCAAGGGCTGGGGCGGGTCGATGCACCTGTTCGACGTCGAGACCCGGCTGCTCGGCGGGTACGGCATCGTCGGCGGCCAGCTGCCGCTCGCGACGGGCGCCGCGCTCGCCGTCTCCTACAAGGGCGGCGACGAGGTCGTCATGTGCCAGATGGGCGACGGGACGGCCGCGATCGGCGCGTTCCACGAGTCGCTGAACATCGCCGGCCTGTGGGACCTCCCCATCGTCTTCGTTGTGATCAACAACGGCCTGGGTATGGGCACCACCGTGGAGAACTCCTCAGCCGAGCCCGAGCTCTACAAGCGCGGCGCGGCCTACCGGATGGAGAGCGCCCGGGTGGACGGCGCCGACGTCGTCGCGGTGCGCGACGCCGCGCGGACCGCCGTCGAGCGCGCCCGCGCCGAGAGCAGGCCCTACCTGCTGGAGGCCCTCAGCCCCCGGCTCAAGGGCCACTCGGTCGTCGACCCGGCCCGCTACCGGACCAAGGAGGAGAAGGAGGCCCTGAAGGCCGCCGACCCCCTGGCCAAGATGGCGCTGGACCTGGAGGAGGCCGGGATCCTCTCCCACGACGACCGCGACCGCCTCGACGCCGAGGTCACCGCCGAGATCGACGAGGCCGCCGCGTTCGCCGACGAGAGCCCCGCTCCCGACATCTCCACGCTGTTCGACTACACCTACGCCACCCCGGTCCCGGGCGACCTCCGCCGGTTCCCCGCCGACCCCGTATTCCGTTCCTGAGAGGCACCCCCATGGCAACCGTGACCTACCGCCAGGCCCTCCGGGACACCCTCCGCGCCGAGATGCTGCGGGACGACAACGTCCTGCTGATGGGCGAGGAGATCGGGCTCTTCGAGGGCTCCTACAAGATCACCGAAGGGCTGCTGAAGGAGTTCGGGCCGAAGCGGGTCCGCGACACCCCGATCGCCGAGGAGGGCTTCGTCGGCGCCGCGATCGGCGCCGCGATGCTCGGCCTGCGCCCCGTCGTGGAGATCATGACGATCAACTTCTCGCTGCTGGCGCTGGACCAGATCGTCAACCACGCCGCGAAGATCTACGGCATGTTCGGCGGGCAGACCAGCGTCCCGATGGTGATCCGCACGCCGGGCGGCGGCGGGCAGCAGCTCGGCGCCACCCACTCGCAGAACGTCGAGCTGTTCTACTCGTTCATCCCCGGGCTGAAGGTCGTCGCGCCGTCCACGCCCGCCGAGGCGTCGGCGATGCTGAAGGCCGCGATCCGCGACGACGACCCGGTGCTGTTCCTGGAGAACCTCGCCCTCTACAACACCAAGGGCGAGATCCCCGACGCGATCGAGGACGTCGAGCCGGCCGAGATCGGCCGCGCCGGCGTCACCCGGGAGGGCACCGACATCACGCTCATCGGCTACTCGCGGATGGCGCGGGTGGCCGGCGAGGTCGCCGAGAAGCTCGCCGCCGAGGGCGTGTCCGCGGAGGTCGTCGACCTGCGCAGCCTGCGCCCGCTCGACCGGCAGACCATCGTCGACTCCGTCCGCAAGACCGGCTGCGCGGTCGTCGCCGAGGACGACTGGCTCACCTACGGCATCGGCGCGGAGATCGCCGCGACCATCCAGGAGGGCGCGTTCGACTGGCTGGACGCCCCGGTCCGCCGCGTCGCGATGGCCGAGGTGCCCCTCCCCTACGCCAAGTCCCTGGAGTCGGCGGCGCTGCCGTCCGCCGAGTCCCTGCTCACCGCCGTCCGCGACACGCTCCGCGCGACCGGCCGCCCGGTTCTGGAGAACGTTTCATGACCGAGATCCTCATGCCCCGCCTCTCCGACACCATGGAGGAGGGCGTCATCAGCTCCTGGCAGAAGCAGCCGGGAGACGAGGTCGCGGTCGGCGACGTCCTCGTCGACATCGAGACCGACAAGGCGGTCATGGAGTACGAGGCCTACGAGGCCGGCGTGCTGGAGGAGATCCTGGTCCCCGACGGCGAGACCGCCGCGATCGGCGCGCCGATCGCCCGGATCGCCCCGGCGGGGGGCGCCAAGCCGGCTGAGCCGGAGGCGAAACCGGAGCCCGAGCCGAAGCCCGAGGCCGCCGCGCCCGAGGCCGAGCCGGAGCCGGCACCCGCCGCGCCGGCCCCGGCCGCCGCGCCCGCGCGGGCGCCGGAGCGCTCGGCGGGGACGCGCCCGCCGTCGTCGCCGCTGGCGCGCCGGCTGGCCCGCGACCACGGCATCGACCTCGCGACGCTGTCGGGGTCGGGTCCGGGCGGGCGCATCGTCCGCGCCGACATCGAGGCCGCGATCCGCGCCGGGGGCACGGCCGAGGCCCCGGCCGCCGCCGCGCCCGCCGCTCCCGCCGCCCCGGCGCCGGCGCCCGCCCCCCAGGCGCGCGCGGCGGACGAGGACGTCGAGGCCGTCCCGCTGAACCGCTTCCGCAAGGTCGCGGCCAAGCGGCTGACCGAGAGCAAGCGCGACGCCCCGCACTTCTACCTCAACCGCGAGGTGGACGCCGAGGCGCTGCTGGCGTTCCGCAAGACCCTGAACGAGGCGCTCGCCCCGGCCAAGGTCAGCGTGAACGACCTGATCGTGAAGGCGGTCGCGACCGCGCTGCGCGAGCACCCGGCGGTGAACGTCTCCTACACCGAGGAGAACCTGCTCTTCCACAAGCGGATCCACGTCGGCATCGCCGTCGCCGTGGAGGACGGCCTCGTCGTCCCGGTCGTCAAGGACGCCGACCGCAAGAGCGTCTCCCAGATCGGCGCGGAGAGCCGCGAGCTGGCCGGCAGGGCCCGCGAGGGCAAGCTCAAGCTCGACGAGATGAGCGGCGGCACGTTCAGCGTCAGCAACCTCGGCATGTTCGGCGTCAGCTCGTTCTCCGCGGTGATCAACCCGCCGGAGGCGGCGATCCTCGCGGTCGGCGCCGTGCGGGACGAGCCCGTCGTCCGGGACGGCGAGGTCGTGCCCGGCAAGCGCCTGGCGGTGACGCTCTCGGTCGACCACCGGGCCACCGACGGCGCGACGGCCGCGCAGTTCCTCGCCCGCCTGGCCGAACTCCTGCAGAACCCGCTGCTGATCGTCGCGTAGCGCGCGGCACGCCGTTGAAGGGCCTCCCGCCGGTCGGCGGGAGGCCCTTCGCGGTTCGGCGGTGGCCGCATCCGGCCAGCCCGCGCGCGGGACCGATCACGCCGGGGGCGGCGCGCGAAGGAGGGGCGGGCATGGCGAAGAGACCGGTCGATCCGGCGTCGCGGCACACCTAGCCCAGCGCCGACGGACCGGCGCCGCCGCGGCGGGCATCCGGGGCCGGGCAGGGGTTCACGATGCCGACACTCCAGACGTCCAGGGCGCGGGCGGCCGCGCTGGCAGCCGCCGGGGGCCTGCTGCTGGCGAGCGCGTCCGCCGGGCTCGCACCGAGGCCGGGCACCGCGTCCAGCCACCGCGAGGCGCCGCTCATCTCCGGGCAGCCGCAGTACGACAACACCGACGTGTACGCGTTCGTCAGCCCGGACAGGCCGGACACGACGACGCTGATCGCCAACTTCCTCCCGTTCCAGGACCCGGCCGGCGGACCGAACTTCTTCAAGTTCGCGCGCGACGCCCGCTACGACCTGAACATCGACAACGACGGCGACTCGCTGCCCGACCTCACCTACCGGTTCCGGTTCCACGACCGGCTGAAGAACGCGAACACGTTCCTCTACAACACCGGGCCGGTGACCAGCCTCGACGACCCGGACCTCAACTTCACCCAGACCTACGACCTGACGCTGATCCGGCGCGTGGACGGCAACGTGCACAGCGTCCGGGACATCGCCGGGCACGCGCCGGTCGCGCCGTCCAACGTGGGCAAGGCGTCCATGCCGGACTACGCGGGCCTGCGGGCGCAGGCGGTCAGGGCGGCGGGGAACGGGGTGACGACGTTCGCCGGGCAGGCCGACGACTCGTTCTTCCTCGACCTGCGCGTCTTCGACCTCCTCTACGGGGCGAACCTCAAGGAGGTCGGGAACGACACCCTGCGGGGATACAACGTGAACACCATCGCCGTGCAGGTGCCGACGCGGCACCTGGTCAAGGGGAACGACCCCGTGATCGGGGTGAACTCGACGGTGTCGCGGCTCACGGCGTCCGGGGAGTACGCGCAGGTGTCGCGGCTCGGGAGCCCGCTGGTGAACGAGGTCGTCATCCCGCGCGGCAAGAAGGACGCGTTCAACGCGTCCACGCCGTGGCAGGACGCGCGGTTCGCCGGGTTCGTCACCGATCCGGAGCTGCCGAAGCTGATCGAGAAGATCTACAAGATCCCGGCGCCGCCCGGGCCGCGCCAGGACCTCGTCCAGGCGTTCCTGACCGGCGTGCCGGGGCTGAACAAGCCGGCGCGGGTCCGGCCGGCCGAGCTGCTGCGGCTCAACACCGCCATCAGGCCGGTCGCGAAGCCGGACCGGCTCGGCGTGCTCGGCGGCGACAAGGCGGGCTTCCCGAACGGCCGCCGGCTCACCGACGACGTCGTCGACATCGAGCTCCAGGCCGTCGAGGGCGAGCTGCTCGGCACGAAGAACGACCTGGGCGACGCCGTCAACGCCAACGACGTCGGGTTCGGCAAGGCGTTCCCGTACGTCGCGCAGCCGCATTCGGGCTCGGACGTGCGCGGCGCCGCCAAGCCGGGCGCGCGGGCGTCCGGCGCGTCCGCGACGAAGGACGGCGAGCAGGTGAACCTCCTCAACGCCGGCGCGGTCGAGGACGCGCCGGACGGCGACGGCGGGCCGCTGTCCGCGCTGCCGGTCGCGGCGCTGTCGGCCGCCGGCGGGTTCGCGCTGGCCGGCGGGCTGCTGTGGTGGCGGCGCCGCCGTCCCGCGACGGGACGGCACGGGAACTGATGCGCCCCCTCATCGCCGGGGTCTCGGCCGCCGGGCTGGTCGCCGCGCTGACGCTCGGATCGGCGGTCGTGCTCGGCCGCCCGTCCGGGGCGCCCGCCGCCTCCGCCCGGCCGGCCGGGGCCCCGGGCTCCGGCATCGCCGGGTTGCAGGCGCGGCTCCGGGAGCAGCCGCGCGACGCGTCGGGCTGGGCCGCGCTGGGCGTCGCGTACGTCGAGCAGGCCAGGGTGACCGGCGACCCGGCCTACTACCCGAAGGCGGACGACGTGCTGCGGCGCTCCCTGCGGGAGGCGCCCGGAAACGACGGCGCGCTCGCCGGGCTGGGCGCGCTGGCGGCGGCCCGCCACGACTTCCACGGCGCGCTGCGGCACGCGGACCGGGCGCTCGCGGCGAACCCGTACGGGCAGCGGGCGGCCGCCGTCCGGGTGGACGCGCTGGTCGAGCTGGGCCGCTACGACCAGGCCCTGGCCGCCGCCCGGCGCGCCGACTCCGTCCGTCCCGGCGTCCCGGTGTTCACGCGGCTGGCGTACGTGCGGGAGCTGCGCGGTGAGGTGCGGGAGGCGCGGCGCGTGCTGGAGCTGGCGCGCGCGTCGGCGACCGAGCGCGGCGACCTCGCCTACATCGCGGCGCAGCTCGGCGAGCTGGCCTGGAACGACGGCGACCTCGGGCGGGCGGGCCGCGAGTACGCCGAGGCGCTGCGCGTGTCGCCCGGCCACCTGCCCGCCCTGGACGGGCGCGCCCGCGTCCGGGCCGCGCGGGGCGACGTCGCGGGCGCGCTCGCCGACCGGGCCGAGACCGTCCGGCGGCTGCCGCTGCCGCGCCACCTGACCGAGTACGGCGAGCTGCTGGAGTCGGCGGGACGGCGCGACGAGGCCGAGCGCCAGTACGCGGTCGCGGCGGCGTGGACGCGGATCGCCAAGGCGAACGGCGTCGCCGCCGATCTGGAGACCGCACTGGCGGCGGCCGACCACGGCGATCCGAAGACGGCGCTCCGGGCGGCGCGTGCCGAGTACGAGCGGCGCTGCCCGGGGCCCGGCGTGCGGCAGTGCAGCGTGCACGCGGCGGACGCGCTGGCCTGGGCCCTGCACGTCAACGGACGTGACGCCGAGGCGCTGCGCTACGCCCGGCAGGCGACCGCGACGGGATACCGCGGCGCGATGTTCCGTTTCCACCTCGGCGTGATCGAGAAGGCGGCCGGGAAGCGCACGGCCGCGCGGCGCGACCTGGCCGCGGCGCTGCGCCTCAACCCGCGGTTCTCCCCGCTGTGGGCGCCGCGGGCCGGGGCCGCGTTGGACGACCTGGGAGGCGCGCCGTGATCGCCGCCGTGCTCGCCGCCGGGCTGCTGGCGGCGCACCCGCTGGGCGACTTCTCCGTCAACCGCTACGACGGGCTCGTCGCGGCCCCGCACGAGCTGCGCGTCGACCACGTCGAGGACCTCGCGGAGATCCCCGCCGCGCAGGCCATGCCGGAGGTGGACGCCGACGGCGACGGCCGCCCGTCCGCCGCCGAGCTGTCCGCCTGGGCGGCGGGGGCCTGCCGGCGGGCCGCGTCGTCCATGCGGATCACGGTGGACGGCCGCGCCGTGCCCGCGTCCGTGGCGGCGGCGTCCGCGACCGCGCCGCGCGGGCAGGCCGGGTTGCCGACGCTGCGCCTCGAATGCCGCGTCACCGCGCCCGCCGGGGCCGGGGCGATCACCTTCCGGGACGGCGGGGCGGACGGCCGGACCGGCTGGCGGGAGATCACCGCGCGGGGCGACCGGATGACGCTGACCGCGTCCGACGTGCCGGGGGCGTCCGCCAGCCGCCGCCTCACCGCCTACCCCGCCGACCGGCTCGCCTCGCCGCTGGACCGGCGGTCGGCGGCGCTCGCCGTCCGGCCGGGCGGGCCGCCGCTCGCCGCCCCCGCGTCCGGCGGCGGCCCGGAGCGGCTGCTGCCGCGCGGCGCGGACGGGCTCACCCAGCGGTTCACGTCCCTGGTCGCCCGGCGCGACCTCACGCCCGGGTTCGCCGCGCTCGCCTTCCTGATCGCGCTGCTGCTCGGCGCGCTGCACGCGCTCGCGCCCGGCCACGGGAAGACGATCATGGCGGCGCACGCGATCGGGGACGGGCGGCGGCGGGCGCGGGACGTCCTCGCGCTCGGCCTCACGGTCGCCCTCACCCATACCGCCGGGGTGCTGGCGCTCGGCGTGCTCGTGACGACCGGGACGGTCCTCGCGCCGGACGCGCTGTTCTCCTGGCTCGGCGCGGCGGGCGGCGTGCTCGTGACGGCGGCGGGAATCGTGCTGCTGCGCCGCGCCCTCCGCAACCGCCGGCATCCCCATCACCACCACCATCACCATGGGCACGGGCACTCGCGGCGGGGCGGGGTCGTGCTCATGGGGCTGGCGGGCGGCATGGTGCCGAGCCCGTCCGCCGTGGTGGTGCTGGTCGGCGGCGCGGCGATCGGGCGGGCGTGGTTCGGGGTCGTGCTCGTCCTCGCCTACGGTCTCGGCCTCGCCGCCGCGCTCGCGGGGGTGGGCGTCCTCGTCGCCGGCTCCGGACGCGCGCTGCTGCGGCGCATTCCGGCCATGCGGCCGCGGCTTCCGACCGGAATGATGCCGGTAGGGACGTCCGCGGCGGTCGTCCTCCTCGGGCTGGGGCTGACGCTGCGCGGACTCGTCCCATGACGTCCGGTCCGAGGCGGCGCCCGGTCCGCGGCGCCGGACGGACGGGCCACCGAGGGGAGCGCGGCATGCCGGCGGAGACGGGACCGCCGGGCGGCGGCACGGTGCCCGCGCACGACGCGGACGTGCTGCTCGGCCGGGTTGCGCGCGGTGACGAGCGCGCGTTCGAGCTGCTGTACGAGGTGGCGGCGCCGGTGGTGTTCGGGCTGGCGCGGCGGGTCGTCCGCGACCCGGCGATGGCGGAGGAGGTGGCGCAGGAGGCGATGATCGAGGTGTGGCGGTCCGCGGCCCGCTACGACCCCGCGCGCGGCGGCGCCATGGCGTGGATCGCGACGATCGCGCACCGCCGGGCCGTGGACCGGGTGCGGCGCGAGCAGGCCGCGGGCGAGCGCGAGGCGCGGGCGGCCCGCGCGGGAACGGGCGCCGGGCCGGCCGACCCGGTGGTCGAGCGGGTCGAGACGCGGCTGGAGCACGAGCGGGTGCGGCGCTGCCTGCGGACGCTGACGCGGCTGCAGCGCGAGTCGGTGACGCTGGCCTACTACGGCGGGCACAGCTACCGCGAGGTCGCCGCCCTGGTCGGGGCGCCGCCCAACACGGTGCGGACGCGGATGCGCGACGGCATCATCCGGCTGCGCGACTGCCTGGGGGTGGCGGGATGAGCGACGATCCGCACGCCCTCGCCGGCGCGTACGCGCTCGACGCGATCGACGACGCGGCGGAGCGGCGGCTGTTCGAGGCGCACCTCGCCGGCTGCGAGGCGTGCGCGACCGAGCTGCGCGAGTTCCGGGAGACCACGGCCCGGCTCGCCATGGCCGCGGCCGAGGCTCCCCCGGCGGCGCTGCGCGGCCGGGTGCTGGCGGCGGTCCGGGACGTCCGGCAGCTCCCGCCCGCCCCGCCGGGCCGGGCCGCCGCCCCGCGCACGGCGCGGCGGTGGCGGCGCGCGGCCGTCGCCGGGCTGGCGGCCGCCGCCTGCCTGGTGACGGCCGCGTCCGTGGGCGCGGTGATCCGCGAGCGGCACCGGGTGGAGCGGACGGAGGCCGCGTACCGGGAGGTCGCGTCGGTACTGTCCGCGCCGGACGCGCGCGCGGCGACGGGCCGCGCCGCCGGGGGCGGGACGGTCACGATCGTCGCGTCCGCGCTGCGGGGACGGGTGGTCGTCTCGGCGTCCGGGCTGCGGGCGCTGCCGCCGTCGAAGGCGTACCAGCTGTGGCTGATCGACCCGGCGGGCCCGCGCTCGGCGGGCCTGCTGCCCGCCGACCGCAAGGGTCCGGTCGTCGCCGGGACGTGGCGGCCCTCCGACAGGCTCGGCGTCACCGTCGAGCCCGCCGGCGGCTCCGCGCGCCCGACCACGGAGCCGCTCGTCCTGCTGAGCCCTGCCTGACCTGCGTCGCCGCCCCGCGATATGTGATCATTGCGGGCATGTCGGTGCACGTTCCGCTGGGTCCGCTGCTGGAGCCCGCGTTCCACCTCGGGTCCGTCCCCACCACGTGGGCGGAGCTGCTCGGTTTCGCGACCGGCGCGGTGAACGTGTGGCTCGTCGTCCGCCAGAACATCCTGAACTGGCCGATCGGCATCGCCAACGTGATCCTGCTCGGGCTGGTGTTCCTGGACGGCGGCCTCTACGCCGACTCCGGGCTCCAGGTCGTCTACGTCGCGCTCCAGCTGTACGGGTGGTGGGTGTGGCTGTACGGCGGCGACGGCCGGGACGCGCTCCCGGTGCGGCGCACCCGGCGGGCCGAGTGGGCGGCGCTCCTCGCGGCGGGCGCCGCCGGAACCGCCCTGCTGACCTGGGCGCTGTCGGCGTGGACCGACTCGACCGTGCCGTTCTGGGACGCCCTCACCACCGCGATCTCGCTCATGGCGACCTACGGGCAGTCGCGGAAGCTGCTGGAGTCGTGGTGGCTGTGGATCACCGCCGACCTCGTCTACATCCCGCTCTACTTCCACAAGGACCTCAAGCTCACCAGCGCGCTGTACGTCGTCTTCCTGGCATTGTGCGTGTCCGGGCTGCTGGCCTGGCGCCGCGACCTGCGCGCCCGCGCGGCGGAACCGGCGGTCGCGGCGGCGTGAGGTACGCGCACGGGCTCGTGATCGGCAAGTTCTACCCGCCGCACGCCGGCCACCGGCACCTGATCGACACCGCGGCGGCGGCGTGCGACCGGGTCAGCGTGGTCGTCGCCGCGTCCAGCGTGGAGAGCGTCCCGCTCGCGCTGCGGACGGCGTGGCTGCGCGAGGCGCACCGGCAGCCGCACGTCGAGGTCTTCCCCGTGGTGGACGACGCGGAGATCGACTACGGCTCGGACGAGATCTGGTCGGCGCACGTCGTCGCGTTCCGGGCCGGGCTCGCGATGCGGTCCGGGCTCGGCGTGCACGTCCCGCCGGTCGACGCGGTGTTCAGCTCCGAGGCGTACGGGCCCGAGCTGGCGGAGCGCTTCTCCGCCGTCCACGTCCCGGTCGACCCGCCGCGCGACCGCTTCCCGGTCAGCGGCACCGCCGTCCGCGCCGACCCGGCGGCGCACTGGGAGTTCCTGTCGCCGCCCGTCCGGGCGCACCTGGCGCGGCGGGTCGTGGTGGTCGGCGCCGAGTCGACCGGCACGACGACGCTCGCCCGCGCGCTCGCCGCGCACTACGCCGAGCGGGGCGGGGTGTGGGCCGCGACCCGGTGGGTGCCCGAGTACGGCCGGACGTTCACCGAGGAGAAGCTGGCCGCCGCCCGCCGCGCCGCCGGCGACCCGGCGCTGTGGCTGGACGAGCTGACCTGGGAGACGGCCGAGTTCACCGAGATCGCCGAACGCCACGCGGCCCTGGAGGACGCGGCGGCCCGGTCGGGCTCACCGCTGCTGGTCTGCGACACCGACGCGTTCGCGACCTGCGTCTGGCACGAGCGCTACCTCGGGACCCGGGCGCCGGAGGTGGAGGCCGTCCACGAACGCGTCCCGCACCACCTGTGGATCCTGACGTCGCCGGAGGGCGTCCCGTTCGAGCAGGACGGCTGGCGCGACGGCGAGACGATCCGGTCGTGGATGTCGGGCCGCTTCCAGGAAGAACTCGAGAAACGAGACCTGCCGCACATCACCGTGACGGGCTCCCACGAACACCGCCTGGCCGCCGCCGTCGCGGCGACCGACGCCTTGCTCACCAAGGGCTGGACCTTCAGCGAACCACTGAAGCCCTAGCCGGCCCCTGCCCCGGCTCGGCTCGGCTGGCTCGGCTCGGCTCGGCTCGGCTCAACAGCTGTAGAGCATCTTCGAGATCAGAAACTCCTTGATGTCGGCCATCACCGCGTACTCGATGAAGATGCCGGAACTCTCGACGAGGAGGCTGTAGACGCCCGGCTCGGCCTGCGGTCTGCCCGGAGGGGCGAGGCCCAGGTCGACCGCCGTCCCGGCCTTCGCAGCGAAGTCGCAGAAGAACTCGACGAAGAACTCCCTCAGCGCGGGCTTGGACTCCATGACGTCACATACCGACTCCGAGCAGAAGACCGTCCAGCCGGCCTTGGCGGCCGTCACTCCGCGGCATCGCTTCGCAGCCGCCAGCGCGCCCGGAGCTCGTCCAGCGAGGTCTTCTTCCCCGCCCTCATCTCCGCGATCGCCTCGGCGCGGCGCTCCTCCCGGTCGGGGATCTGGGCGAAGTGCGCCTCGGCCCACCAGCCGTCCATGACGTTCTGGTACTCGTCCTCCTCCTTGGCCGCCAGGACCTCTTCGAGGAACTCGGCGCGCTGTCCTTCGGGCAGCCACTCCCTGATGCCCGCGACCGTCCGCGGGACCCGGTGGACCTGGCCCGGGAGGAGGGGGTCCACCGGTTGTGCGCTCATGCCGCTCCTGACGCTCCCGCCCGTCTCGTCCGGCCCCGCTCGCCCGTACACCCGGGACCCTACAACCTCCCCCCGACAGGACCGAGGACCCTTTCGCGCAGCGCGTCCGTCTCCGGCTACGTCGCGGCGCGGCGGTCGAGGCGGAAGAGGTCCTCGTCGATGCGGTCGAGGGCGAGGCGGACGGCGCCGAGGCCCACCGCCTCGTCCCCCAGCCGGGAGCCCTCGACCCGGACGGGGGCGAGGCACAGCGGCCGGACCTGCCGGCGCAGCTCGGCGACCAGCGGGCCGCAGGCCCCGGCGAGCGGCCCCGCCACGACGATCATCTCCGGGTCGAGCGCGAGGGCCATCGCCGCGACGCCCCGGGCCATCCGGGCGGCGAGCGCGTTCACCAGCGCCTGCGCCGCCTCGTCGCCGGCCGCCGCCGCGTCCAGCACCCGCACGGCCCGGTCGAGGGACGGCTCCCCCGCCAGCGCCGCGGCGGTGTCGCGCAGCCCCAGCTCGGGCAGCATGCCGATCTCCCCGGCGGCGCCGCGGCGGCCCCGGTGCAGCCGCCCGCCGATCAGCGCGCCCGCCCCGGCGTCCAGCGCGGCGTACACGCACACGACGTCGTCGGCGGCGCGGGCGGCGCCGCGCCACCGCTCGGCCAGCGCGGCGAGGTTGGCGTCGTTCTCCACGAGGACGGGGCAGGGGAAGGAGCGGCCCAGCTCGCGGGCCAGCCGGACGCCCGCCCAGCCCGGCGGCACCGTGCAGGACGTGACCGTCCCGTCCGGGGCGACGACGCCGGGGGTGCCGGCGGCGACCGCCCACAGCGACCGCCGGCCGACCCGCACCGCGCCGAGGAACGCCGTGACCGCGGCGCGCACCGCCGCGATCCGCTCCCCCGCCGGGGCCCGCGGGTCGAGCGCGGTGCTGCGGCCGCCGACGACCTCGCCGGTGAGGTCGGCGACGAGCAGCCGCACCCGGTGCGCGCGGATGTCGATGCCGAGCGCGTGCCCCGCCTCGGCGCGGAACCGGTACCGGCGCGCGGGACGGCCGATCCCGGTGCCGGGGCGCGGCGCGTCCTCGGCGGCCAGGCCGCGGCGGATCAGCTCGCCCAGCACGCCCTCGGTCGTCGGCCGCGACAGCCCGACCCGTGCCGCCAGCTCCGACAGCGTCGCCTCGCCGCCGTCGCGCAGCGCCCGCAGGGTCGCGGCCGAGTTGAGGCGGCGGAGCACCGAGGGGTCTCCCCCGTGCAGCGGATGTTGCGACACGGCACCTCTCGACGGCGATCGGCGCGCGCGACCGCCCGGCGCGCGGCTGCGCCAAGGATAGCCAGGTCACCGGGGATGATCGAGTCCCCGGCTAGCCATAGGTCAGGCCGTAGCCGAACGGGAAGAGGGGCTTCTTGCCGTCGCCCCGGTTGATGGGCTCCTGGTCGCCGCCGCGCATCCACGTCACCGGGAGCTTCCCGCGCGGGTCGGCGTCGCCGTACAGGACGTCGGCGACGCCCCGCCCCTCGGTGCCCGGCAGCCACGCCGCGACCAGCGCGTCCCATTTCGGCAGGTCCTCGGCGACGTCCAGCGGACGGCCCGACACCAGCACCACGATCACCGGGACGCCGGCGCCGCGCAGCCGGTCGATGGTCTTCAGGTCGGCGTCGTCCAGGCCGAGGCCGTCCGTCCGGTCGCCGTGGTACTCCGCGTACGGTGTCTCGCCCACCACGGCGATCGCCGCGTCGTAGGACGGGTCGATGCCGGTGCCGTCCTTGCTGTAGGTGACGGTCGCGTCCGGGTCGGCGGCCTTGCGGATGCCGTCCAGGATCGTCGTGCCCGGGGTGATCGGGCCCGGCTTGCCCTGCCAGGTGATCGTCCAGCCGCCGGACTGCATGCCGATGTCGTCCGCGCTGCGGCCCGCGACGAACACCTTGTCGTCGTCGTCCAGCGGGAGGACGTCGTCGTCGTTCTTCAGCAGCACCTGCGACTCGGCGACCGCCCGCCGCGCCAGCGCGCGGTGCGCGGCGCTGCCGACCGTCTTCAGGTATGACCGGTCCGCCATGGGCTGCTCGAACAGGCCCAGCTCGAACTTCTTGGTCAGGATGCGGCGGTTCGCGTCGTCGATGCGCTCCATCGGGACGTCGCCGTTCTTCACCTCGTCCCGCAGGTAGTCGATGAAGCGGCGCCACTCGGTCGGCACCATGACCATGTCGATGCCGGCGTTGATCGCCGCGGCGACCTCGTCCTTGGTGAAGCCGGGCTTGCCGTCGATCTCGTCGATGCCGTTGTAGTCCGACACCACGAACCCGCCGAAGCCCAACTCGCCCTTCAGCACGTCCGTGATGAGGTACTTGTTCTGGTGCATCTTCAGCCCGTTCCACGAGCTGTAGGAGATCATCACCGAGCCGACGCCGCGCTTCACCGCCGCCTGGAACGGCGGCAGGTGCACCGCGCGCAGCTCCTTCTCCGGCAGCCGCACGTCGCCCCGGTCGTCGCCGCCCTCGGTGCCGCCGTCCCCCACGTAGTGCTTGGCCGTCGCCAGCACCGACGTGGGGCCGCCCAGCTCGTCCCCTTGCAGCCCGTCGATGACCGTCGTCATCATCGTCGCCAGCTCGGGCACCTCGCCGAACGACTCGTACGTCCGCCCCCACCGGTCGTCGCGGGCGACGCAGACGCACGGGGCGAAGTCCCAGTCGACGCCCGTCCCCGCCATCTCCGCCGCTGTCGCGGCGCCGATCGCGCGGACCAGCGCGGGATCGCGGGTCGCGCCGAGCCCGATGTTGTGCGGGAAGATCGTCGCGCCGACCATGTTGTTGTTCCCGTGCACCGCGTCCACGCCGTACATGAGCGGGACGCGCAGCGGCGCGGCGAGCGCGGCCCGCTGGAACCCGTCGTACATGTCGGCCCAGCTCTCCGGCGTGTTCGGCTCGGGCGCCGACCCGCCGCTGGACAGCACCGACCCGATCCGGTACCGGGTGACCTCGTCCGGGGTGACGTATCTGCGCTCCGGCTGCGTCATCTGGCCGAGCTTGTCCGCCAGGCTCATCCGGTCGAGCAGGTCGGCGACCCGGTCCTGGACGGACAGGTGCGGGTCCAGGTAGGGGGCGGGCCCCGGCTCCGCCCGCACGGGCCCGCCGTAGCCGACGAGCGCCAGCGCCGCCAGCGCGCCGAACGCGAGGAGCCGGGACCGCATCGCTTTCAGGGAGGTGCGCATGCGGAAAGCTTTTCCAGGGTTGATCAAACGCAACGCAACCGACTGCCCGCGCATGGGCAATATCTGGCGGTCACCGCCAGGACAAATAACCCCGACCAGGAACAAACCGCCGTTGCCCCGACCGCGGCCCCGCATGCGGGCCGGGATCGAGAGTTTTCCTACGATCTACACATTGATCAACATGACCACTCGAACCACGGAAACAGGGTCCGTAGCACCTCATCGCGAATGAGGGAAAAGGGATGCGCCGAGCACGGCACAAATGGACTCCAGGTTCCCTGGGGAGGGCTCATGGCAGTCAGGATTCTCGCTGCGCCACCGGAAGGCAGCGGCCTCGAACCGGTGCGCGGGCAGCCCGGCCTTCCGTTCGTCGGGAACACCGTGCGGTTCATACGGCGGCCCTTCGCGGTCACTCGCGACCAGTACCGGGAGTTCGGCCCGGTCACGTGGACATGGCTGTTCGGCAGGCGGGCCGTGGTCGTGCACGGGCCGGAGGCCGCCGAGGCGGTCCTGGTCGACCGCGAAGGGGTCTTCGCCCACGGGCCCGCCTGGCAGGAGTTCCTGGGCCCGTTCTTCCGCCGCGGCCTCACCCGCCTGGACTTCGAGGAGCATCTCCAGCACCGGCGGATCATGCAGCGGGCGTTCACCCGCGACCGGCTGCGCTCGTACACGAGCGCGCTGGCACCCGGCATCAGACGCGACGTCCAGGCGTGGGAGCACGGCCGCGGCTTCCGGATGCACGACCACCTCAAGGTGCTCGCGCTCACCTGCGTCCTCGACGTCTTCATGGGCGTCCGGGTGGAGCGGCCCGAAGCCGTCCGGGTCATCAGGGCCCTCAACGAGACCATCGCCGCCGGCGGGGCCATCGTGCGGTTTCCGGTGCCGGGGCTGCGGTGGCACAAGGGCCTCCAGGCTCGCGGGAGACTGGAGGAGTACATGCGCCGGCACCTGGCCGCCAAGC
This sequence comes from Actinomadura sp. NAK00032, assembly GCF_013364275.1. NCBI lineage: Bacteria > Bacillati > Actinomycetota > Actinomycetes > Streptosporangiales > Thermomonosporaceae > Actinomadura > Actinomadura sp. NAK00032. The sequence goes on from NZ_CP054932.1 coordinate 6,551,376, forward strand.
GCCGCGGCGGAGGCGACGACCTGTTCGCCATGCTCTCCCGGGCCGAGACCGACGACGGGCGCGCGTTCACCGACGAGGACGTCGTCAACCACATGATCTTCATGTTGCAGGCGGCGCACGACGCCACCGCCACCACGCTCGCCATGGCGGCCTATCACCTCGGCGCGTCCCCGGCGTGGCAGGAGCGGCTGCGGGAGGAGTCGCTGGCGCTCGGCAAACCCACCCTGGAGTTCGACGACCTGGAATCGCTTCCCGCTGCCGGACTGGTGATGAAGGAGGCGCTCCGGCTGGTGACGTCGCCCTCAATGCTGCCTCGCCGGGCCATCAGGGACACCCAGATCCTCGGCCATTACATTCCGTCCGGATCGCTGGTGATCGTACCCCCGCTCACCAATCACCGCATGCCCGCGTACTGGACCGACCCGGAACGGTTCGATCCCGACCGCTTTTCCGCACCGCGCTACGAGGACCGGGTGCACAAGTACGCTTTGACGCCCTTCGGCGGCGGTGCCCATAAATGCATCGGCTCGCACTTCGCGGACATGCATTTCAAAAGCATCCTGCACCAGATCCTGCTCAACCACCGCTGGAGCATTCCCGCGAACGGCCGGTGGCCGATCCGCATGACCTCCCTCGTGCCGAAGGACGGGCTGCCCGTCCATCTCTCGGCCGTCTGAGGGTCCGCGGGCCCGTACTCCCGTCAGCCGTCCCGCCGGGATCCGCCGTAGATCATGTCCCCGAAGAACGGGTCGCGATGACCCAGCACCGTCAAGCCCTGGGCATCGATCTCTTCGACGAGCTGGGAGCCGGTGAAGCGGTTCTCGGTGGGATGGGAGCGGTTGTGCCGCAGGTGCGGCCGGTCGAGCCCCTGCTTGGTGAGCTCCTCGAAGTAGAACGTGCCGCCCGGTCTGAGGACGCGGGCCACTTCCCGCACGGCCGCCTGCCAGTCGGGGACATGGTGCAGGATGCCGAAGTCGACGACCGCGTCGTACTCTCCGTCCGCGGGTACCAGGGCGCTGAGGTCGGTGACGTCGGCGATCCCGACCCGCACCCGGCCGCGGTGGGGCGCCAGCCGCCGCCGGGCCCGCCGCACCATCGCCGGATCCAGGTCGACGGCGTCCACGTGGCCCGCTCCCCACTCTTCCAGCAGGAGCTGGGACCCGTAGCCGGACCCGCATCCGATCTCCAGCACCCGGCCCCCCTCGGGGAGCGGGCCGCCGAACCGCCGCATCAGCGGCAGCGCGAGCCGGCGTTGCATCGCCCGCCGCACGGGGCTGTTCATGAACGCGGTCTCCACCTTGTCCATCGGCTCGTCCGCCTTCCTTGGCCAGGTGTATTCCTTGGTCAGGTCTATTCCTTGGTCAGGTGTAGGCCCTGTGCAGGTCGGCCAAGGCTTCACCGCAGAGCTTTCCCAGGTGATCGGGAGTCGTGGGAGAGTCATCGGCGGCGAGGGACTTCTCGGCGAGCATGCAGACGGTCACCGAGGTCTCGTACTGGACGATCGCCACGATGAGGCGCTGGATCGGCGTCATCGCCGGGATCGCGAGCACGGTGCGCACGGGGTCGCCGAGAACGGACAGCCGCGGCGCCACCCGGAGCGTCGAGACGCATGCGTTGATGAGGCCGGGATCAAGGTAGCGATAGATGATCCTCCTGGCCACCGGGGAGGGAATGCCCGCGAGCGCCCGCCCGCGGTCGCGGTAGGCCTGGATCCGCTGCCCACTGGTCTGCTCCATGACCTGGCCCAGATGCTCGCGGGGAGAGGATCGGCCGCACGCCAGCGTCACCGGGAGCACGCCCACGGAATTGCTCAGGGCTCCGGCGCGGTCGGGCGGCCGGAGGTTGACCGGGACCCAGATGGTGAGGTCCCGCCGGCCGTGCGGCGCCTGCCATTCCCGCGGGGTCCACATGCGGAACGCGCCGGTGAGGGTCGCCAGGCACACCTGGTTGACGGTGGCCTCGGCGGCCCGGGCGACGTCCTGCAGCTGCCTGATGTCCAGGTCGATGGCACGAAGGAGGCATTCCCCGGTGAACGGTTGCCGGTTGGGCAGCCACGGGGTGCGGCGCCGCAGCGGGAACCCCGGATCGGTCAGGACCGACTTGACCATTCGTGAAGCGCGGGCCGCGGACTCCCGCGCGCCCGCACGCCGTCCGCGCCCGCGGAGCGGGCCGCCGCCGTCCGGGCCCGGCACGGAGGGCAGGGGCAGCCGCCGGCGGCCGAACAAGGCTTCGATCGTCGCGAACAGGGACGAGCCGTCCTGGAACATGTGGTGGGTCCGGTAGCAGACCAGGTACTCGTCGGGTTCGTGTCCGCGCAGGAGGGTGAGGTCCCACAGCGGACGCCTGAGAGACAGGTCCGGCAGATCGAAGATCGCGGCCATCGGGTCGTCGCCGGGCTCCAGCACCCGTTCGCCGACGTGGTGCCGGAGGTCGACGCCGGGGTCCTGCCGCCTCCACCCCCCATGGGCCCTGTCCAGCCGGAACGTCAGGACGGGAGCCTGGTTCAGCCGGTTCCCGACATGGTCCCGCAGCGCGGCCAGGTCGGGAGCGGCACCCTTCACCACGAGGATTCCACCGGTGGCCATGGAGATGTCCTCATGTTCGTCCACGTACTTGAGGACCTTGTCAACGGGGTTGAGCGGCACCGTTCCGGGCGGCACACGGCGTGAAGATGGCAGTCGCATTCTTGTCCCCTTTCCTGAAGCCATGCCCCATTGTCACTCTCCGTGATGCTAATACTTCCCAGAGCGACGAAGGTCAGGCGGGGGGCAGCGGGCGGTCAAAGTACGCCGCTCGCCGAAGGCTAGGAGAACCGCGCGGTCAGTTGTGCTTTGTCGACCTTTCCGACGGCGGTGCGGGGAAGCATTTCGACCCGCTCCATCTGGTCGGGGTACTTGTAGGAGGCCAGCCCGCGGTCGCGCAGGAAGTTCCTGATGTCGCGCAGCGTCGGCGCCTTGTCCGCATGGGTGGGACGCAGGATGAGGACCGCGCAGCTCCGCTCCCCCGTGATCGGGTCGGGAAGGCCGACCACGGCGGCGTCGAGCACCGCCGGGTGCGTGAGGAGGTGTTTCTCCACCTCGGGGGCCGCCACCTTCTCGGCGCCCCGGTTGATCTGGTCCTTCTTCCTCCCCTCCACGACGACGTGCCCCGAGGGCAGGACGCGCACCAGGTCGCCGGTGCGGTAGAAGCCGTCGCCGGTGAAGGAACGGGCGTTGTGCTCGGCGGCGCGGTAGTAGCCGCGCAGCGTGTACGGGCCGCGGGTGAGGAGCTCTCCGACCTGGCCGGGAGCGACGTCGGCGCCGCCGGCGTCGTGGACGCTGCTGGCCGAGGGCCGCGACGGGATCGGGGAAGCCCCGCCCGAACGCTGGGCGCCCTACGTCGCCGGCGACCCCGAGACCGCCGCCGCCGTGCGCCGCACGCTGCGCCCGGCGGGCTACCTCGCCGACATCGCCGGTTTCGACGCCGCCTTCTTCGGCATCTCGCCACGCGAGGCGCTGTCGATCGACCCGCAGCAGCGGATGCTCCTGGAGACCTGCTGGGAGGCCCTGGAACGCGCCGGCATCCCGCCGCGGTCGCTGCGGGGCACCGACACCGGGGTCTTCATGGCGGGCAACTCCCACGACTACGGCGACCGGCTGATGGAGGACCTGCCCCGGCTGGAGGCCTGGGCGCTCAACGGGACCTACATGTTCGGCCTGGCCAACCGGCTGTCCCACGCGCTGGACCTGCACGGGTCGAGCCTGGCCGTCGACACCGCCTGCGCCGGTTCGCTCACCGCCCTGCACATGGCATGCCAGCACCTGTGGCGGGGGGAGGTCGACCTGGCCGTCACCGGCGGCGCCAACGTGATGGCCGCTCCCGGCATCCAGATCGTCCTGAACGCGGCCGGCGCCACCGCCGCCGACGGCCGGAGCAAGAGCTTCGACGCCGCCGCCGACGGGTACGGGCGCGGCGAGGGCGTCGGCGTGGTGATCCTCAAACGCCTCACCGACGCGCAGCGCGACGGTGACCCGGTGCTCGCGCTCGTCCGCGGCGGAGGCGTCTTCCACGACGGGACCGGCGAGGACATGATGGCGCCCAACGGCGCCGCCCAGGAGCGCATGCTGCGTCACGTGTACGAGCGGAGCGGCGTCTCCCCGGCCAGTGTCGGCTACGTCGAGACGCACGGCACCGGGACGCCCGCGGGCGACCCGGTCGAGGCGAACGCGCTGGCCGCCTTCTTCGGGACCGGCCGTCCGGCGGAGCGGCCCTGCCTGATCGGTTCGGTCAAGCCGAACATCGGCCACCTGGAGGCCGCCGCGGGGATCGCCGGGGTCATCAAGGCAGTGCTGTGCCTGCGGCACCGGGAGATAGCGGCGAGCCTGCACAGCGAGCCGTCCGGCTCCGTGGATTGGGACCGGTGCGGCCTGAAGGTGGTGCCCGCGCTGACCCCGTGGCCCGACGAGGACGGTCCCGCGCGGGCGGCGGTGTCCAGCTTCGGGGTCGGCGGCACCATCGCCCACGTGATCCTGGAGCAGGCCCCGCCCTCCAGCGTCCCGCCCCCGAGAACCCGTCGTTCGGGCGCCCGGTCCTCCGGTTCCCCGTCCGCCGCGCCCCGCGCGGCCGACGAGGCCGCCGCCGGCCCCCATGTCTTCCCGCTGTCGTCGATGTCGGAGGCGGGCGTGCAGGCCCAGGCCGCCCGGCTGGCCGACTGGATCGCCGCCCATCCCGACACCCCGGCGGCCTCGATCGGCCGTACCCTCGCCCGGCACCGGTCCCATCTGGCCTACCGCTCGACGGTCGTGGCCGCCGGCACCGCGCAGCTCGCGGAACGGCTGGGCGCTCCGGAACCGTTCCGCGCGCTCAGCCAGGACGCCCAGGTCGACCCCGTCTGGGTGTTCTCGGGGCACGGCGCCCAATGGGACGGCATGGGCCGCGAACTGCTGGCCGAGGAGCCGGTGTTCGCCGCCGCGATCGACGAGCTGGAACCGGTGTACCGGGAGGAGCTCGGCTACTCGGCTCGCGAGGCGATCATGGAGGGGGACTGGTCCTCCGCCGCCCGCGTGCAGGCCATCACCTTCGCCATGCAGGTCGCCCTGGCCGACCTGTGGCGGACGCGCGGGCTGCGTCCCGGCGCGATCGTCGGGCACTCCGTCGGCGAGATCGCGGCCGCGGTGGTGGCCGGCGCCCTGGACCGGACGCAGGCCGCGCGGTTCGCCTGCCGCCGGTCGCAGGTGGTCCGGCGCGCCGCCGGGCACGGCGGCATGGCCATGGTCGCGCTGCCCTTCGAACAGGCGAGCAAGCGCCTGATCGACCGCGACGACCTGGTCGCGGCCGTCAACGCCGCCCCCAACTGGTCGGTGGTCTCCGGAAGCGCCGAGGCCCTGCGCACGATGGAGGCCGAGTGCGCCGAGGAGGGGATCACCGTCCGGCACGTGGGAACGGACATCCCCTTCCACAGCCCGTACATGGGACCCCTGATCGACGACGTCCGGGCCGCCGCCCGAGAGCTCGACTGCGCGCCGCCCGCGGTCCCGATGTACAGCTCGGTGACCGAGGACCCGCGCTCGGCCGCCGACCGGGACGACGCCTACTGGACGGCGATGCTGCGTGAACCCGTCCGCTTCGCCGACGCGATCGAGGCGGCCGTCGCCGACGGGCACCGGCTGTTCGTGGAGGTGTCCAGCCACCCCGTGGTGAGCCATTCCATCAGCGAGATCCTGGAGGACCTCGACGTCGAGGAGGGCGCCGCGGTGTGCAGCCTCCGCCGCGGCCGCCCCGAGCTCGAAACGCTGCTGGGCAGCCTCGGCGAGCTGCACTGCCGGGGCGCCCGGATCGACTGGTCGGCGCTGTACCCCGACGGCCCGCTGCTGGACCTGCCGACCATGGCCTGGCAGCGGCGGCCGTTCTGGCCGGCGGTGACCGGCCGCGCGGCGCAGGGCGGCGGCCACGACCCCGCCGGCCACACCCTGCTCGGTGCGCGGACGACGGTGAACGGCAGTTCGCCGACGCGGCTGTGGCAGACCCACCTCGACTACGACCGCCGCCCCTACCCGGACAGCCACCCGGTGCACGACATCGAGATCGTCCCGGCGGCCGTGCTGCTCAACACCTTCTTCACCGCGGGAGGCGCGGCGCTCGCGGACGTCGACCTGCGGATCCCGGTGGCCGTCACCGCGCCCCGCGCCGTCCAGGTGATCCAGCAGGACGACCACCTGCGGCTGTGCACCCGGCTGACCGAGGACTCGGGCGGCGACGAGAAGGGCTGGATCACCCACACGACCGCGACCGTCGTCCCGCACGAGGCCCCGGCGGACTGGCCGGACGATCCCGAGGCGCTGCGGGCGAGGTGCGCCGAGCAGTGGCCGTGGGACAGGATCGAGGAACTCTTCCGCCGCCGCGGAATCGGCGGCTACGGATTCAGCTGGACCGTCGAGGAACTGCACCGGGGCGACGGTGAGCTCATCGCCACCCTCACCGCGCCGGCGGGCTCGAGCTGGGCACCGCTGCTGGACGGCGCCCTGACCATGACTCCGCTGCTGCTGCCCGACGACGAATCGCTGCGGATGCCGGCGCACATCGCCGCGGCCGGTGTCGAGGGCGAGCCGCCCCACCGCGCCCTCGTCCACGCGCGCCTCAACGGCGACCGGATCGATGTCTCCATCGCCGACGAGAGCACCCGCGTCCTCGCCCGTATCGGCGGCCTGCGCTTCGACCTGCTCGACGGCCCGCCCGGCGCGTTCGCCCCGCCGCAGCGGCTCGTCCATGAGCTCACCTGGGTGCCACTTGATTATGGAACGTTCCAAGAGATTCTCATCCCCATCGTCGTGGTCGGCGCGCACCCGGCCGACCGCGACTGGCTGGCCCGGGCCGGCGTGGACTGCCTGCACGCGGAGACGCCGCAGGAGGCGGTCGCCCTGCGCCCGGGCACCGTGCTGGTGCCCGCGGCACCGCCCGACCCCGGCGAGTCCCCGCACGCCGCGGCCCGGCGCAACGCTCTGGCCCTCGCCCGCACCGCGCAGGAACTGCACGGGCTGCCCTGCCCGGTGGCGCTGTGGTCCCTCACCCGCGGCGTGCGCGACGGCCGCGAACTGGCGCACGCGTCCGTCCCCGGGATGGCCCGCATCATCGCCGGCGAGCACCCCGACATCTGGGGCGGCATCATCGACGTCGAAGGCGAGCCCACCGGCGAGCGGCTCCTCGACGTGCTCCGCACCGGCGCGGACCAGGACGTCATCGCCCTGACGCCCGACGCCGTCCGCACCGCTCGCCTGGCCCCGGTCCAGCGGAACCCGAGCCGGCCCGCCACCGTCTACCGTCCCGACTCCACCTACCTGATCACCGGTGGCCTGGGCGCGCTCGGCCTGGAGGTCGCCCACTGGCTCGCCGGCCGCGGCGCCCGCCGGCTGGTGCTCCTCGGCCGCCGGGGACTGCCGCCCCGCCGCGAATGGGACGCGGTCACCGACGCCGCCGTCCTGCGGCGGATCGACTCGGTACGCGCGCTGGAGGCACTCGGCGTGATGGTCCGCGTGGTCGCCTGCGACATCGCCGATGCCGACCAGGCCGCCGCCGCGCTCGACCCCGCCGCACTGGACATGCCGCCGGTGCGCGGCATCGTGCACGCCGCCGGCGTCGTCCGGGACACCCGGCTCATCGATCTCGACGAGTCCGCCCTCGCCGAGGTCATGCGGCCCAAGGCCGACGGAGCGATGGTTCTGCACGACCTCTTCCCGCCCGGCACCCTGGACTTCTTCTGCCTGTTCTCCTCCAGCGGGCAGTACACCCGCATCACGGGCCAGGCCGCCTACGCCGCCGCCAACTCCTTCCTCGACGCCCTGGCGACCCACCGCCCCGACGCGATCAGCCTGGGCTGGATGACCTGGCGAGACATGGGAATGTCGGAGTCCAACAGCGCCGGCCTGGCCGAGGCCAACGCGCGCGGCCTCGACGCGATCTCGGCCACGGAGGCGTTCGAGGCCTGGCGCCTGGCCGAGCGCCTCGACTCCTCCCACCTCGCCATCGCACGCGTGATCCCCACGCCCGCGCCCGCGGTGGTCCTGAGCCAGTTGCCCGTCACCGACGACATTCCCGAAACGACCTCCGCACCCGTCCGCTCGGAGGACCTGCCCGCCGACGTCTGCGCCCAGATCGCCGCCGAACTGAAAATGGATCCCGCCGAGATCGACCAGCGACGGCCGCTGGCCGAGATGGGGCTGGACTCGGTCATGACCGTCCGACTCCGCGCCCGGCTGACCCGCTCCTACGGCGTCGAACTCCCCCCGACCCTGCTGTGGGAGCAGCCCACCGCCCGCGCGCTGATCACCTACCTCGAGCAGCAACTCGCCCCTCAGGACGGCGATTGACCGCCCGCTCGGAAAGGAGCAGCACATGCAAAAGGCGAAGGGCCCCCGATCGGGATCGAACCGACACCTCCAGGACCACAACCTGGCGTGCAGACCACTACACCACGAAGGCCGTGTCTCCGGCAGGAATCGAACCTGCGACCTCCGGGTCCGCAACCCGGCGCGCTCTCCACTGCGCCACGGAGACGTGTTGTTACGTACCAGGTGCAGGAATCGAACCTGCCTGCAGCGGGATATGAATCCGCCGGACACACCAGCATCCTCACCTGGCGCGGAGGGTGCGAGACTCGAACTCGCGCAGGGTCGCCCCTGACCACGGCTTAGCAAGCCGCTGCCTTCCCACTCGGCCAACCCTCCGGGAAAACAAAAAGACCGCCCGCGGCCTGCGGGCGGTCAACGTCGGAACGGGTCACGTCCCTCGGCGGCTCCCGAGACCGGAAAGGCTGCTGTGCATTCGATGGCGACGCATTTCCCGCTCCTCCTGGTCTCGTTCGGTGCAACACCCATGCTGCCGCGGCGATTCCCGCCCGGCAACCCATTTAACCGCCGTCAAACGGCGGATCTGGTCGCGTCCAGCGCCGCGCTCAACGCACGGAGCGCGTGGTAGACGCGAACCTTGACCACGTCGACCGGCACCCCCAGCGAGGCGGCGGCCTCGTTGACCGACCGGTCCCGGAAGACCGTCTCGGTGAGGATCTCGCGATGCGCCGACGGCAGCGCCTGGAAGGCCCGGGCGACCACCGCAGGGCGCACCCGCCGCCCCGCCGTACCGGGGCCGGCCGAACCGGTGTTCTTGCCCATTCGCAGTGCCACGCCACGAACCTCGCACCCCACCACCCCAACCGCCCGCCCCTTATGCCCGCGTTAAGGAAGCGTTGAGGGTGGGGTTTGGGGGGTTGGCTGGAGGGGGGTGTTGGAGGACAGGAGGGCGAGGGCGGCGGCGCCGTAGAGGCCGGCGTCTCGGTCGAGGGTGGTGGCGGTGACATTCAGGTCGCGGAGGTGGGGCATGCCGGCGTGTTCGGCGAGGGCCTTGCGGAGGGGGTCGAGGAGGAGGTCGCCGGAGGCGGCGACGCCGCCGCCGATGACGACGTCGCGGACGTCCAGGACGGCGGCGGTGCCGAGGATGGCGGTGGCGAGGGCGGCGGCGGCGCGCTGGAAGGCGGCGAGGGGGACGCGGGCGCCGTCGCGGGCGGCGGTGGCGAGGGCCTTGGCGTCGGGGCGGCCGGTCGCGAGGGTCCAGCCCTGGGCGAGCGCCCAGCGGACCATGCTGGGGCCGCCGGCGACCGTCTCCAGGCAGCCGCGGGCGCCGCACACGCAGGGTTCGCCCTGGTCGTCGACGAGGACGTGGCCGATGTGGCCGGCGTTGCCGGTGCGGCCCGTCCAAGGGCGGCCGTCGAGGATGAGGCCGCCGCCGACGCCGGTCGACACGACGATGCCGAGCAGGGACGGGGCGCCGTGGCCGCCGCGCCACCATTCGCCGAGGGCCATGCACTGGGCGTCGCCCGCGAGGGAGACCGGGACGCCGGGGACGAGGCGCTGGACGGCGGCGACGAGGGGGTAGCCGCGCCAGCGCGGGATGTTGATGGGGCTGACGGTGCCGGCGGCGGTGTCGATCGGGCCCGCCGAGCCGATGCCGACGCCGGTGACGGACGGGTCGGCGAAGTCGGCGACGAGGCCGCGGAGGGTGGCGGTGGGCGACTGGCCGACGGGGTGCTCGGCGCGGTCGAGGAGCGTTCCGGAGGGGTCGACGCGGGCGACGGCGAACTTGGTGCCGCCGATGTCGAGGGCGAGGACGGTCATGAGCCGATCCCCGGGAGGACGCGGTAGAGCGTGCCTTTTCCGGTGAGGTGGACGGCGGGGGCGGCGGCGGGGACGAACGCGGCCTCGCCGCGGGCGAGGGTCAGGGCGCGGGTGGTGGTGAGCGTCGCTTCGCCTTCGAGGCAGAGGAGGGTCTGGGGCAGGCCGGTGGGCAGGTCGGCCGGGGCGGCGAGGTCGTGGCGGACGAGGGTGAACTCGTCGGCGCCGGGGCGGTAGCGGTCGCCGGCGGGCTCGACCCTGGCCGGGGCGGACGGCGCGAACTCGACGACGCGCATCAGTTCGGGGACGTCCACGTGCTTGCCGGTGAGGCCGCAGCGCAGGACGTTGTCGGAGTTCGCCATGACCTCGATCGCGAGGCCTCCCAGGTAGGAGTGCGGGACTCCGGCGTCGAGGAAGAGGGCCTCGCCGGGCTTCAGCTCGACGTGGTTGAGCAGGAGCGCGGCGAGGACGCCGGGGTCGCCGGGGTGGGCGCGGGCGATGTCGGCGTAGACGCCGGTGAGGGCGGGTTCGACCGCTGCGAGGGCCGGGGCGGAGCCCGCGTCCAGCATCTCGGTGAGGACGGTGCGGAGGGCCTGGGCGGGCGGTTCAGTGCGGAGCGTCTCCGCCCAGGGGCGCAGGGCGGGGACGGCGAGGCCGTCGAGGAGGGCCGCCGTCGCGGTCGGCTCGCGGAAGCCGCAGAGGCCGTGGAAGTCGGTGAGGGCGCAGACCATCTCGGGCTTGTGGAAAGGGTCCTTGTAGGTGCGGGCGGGGTCGCCGATCGGGATGCCGCGCGCCTCTTCGGCGGCGAAGCCCGCCTCCGCCTGCGCGGTGGTGGGGTGCACCTGGAGGGAGAGCGGTTTCTCGACCGCCAGCACCTTGAGCAGGTAGGGCAGTGTCGGGCCGAAGCGGGCCAGCGAGGGCGCGCCGAGCATCCCGGCCGGGTCGCGTTCGATGAGGACGTTGAGCGGCGTCCCGTCCACCGACGAGGGGGCGGCCGGATGCGCGCCCGCCCACAGTTCGGCCTGCGGGCGCCCGGTCGGCTCGGTACCGAGCAGCTCCGGCAACGCGGTGCGCGACCCCCAGTCGTAGGGCCGGATCACGGTGGACAGCGGCAGCGGCACCAACCCGCGCGTTCTCCTTACTCGGTGCGCCAAGTCGGGAGGTCGGCGCTCGTGAGGACAGCGTACAAGCGCCGGGGACGGGCGGGCACTGGGCCGTCCGGTGAACCTCCGGCGGGCCCCCACTCGAACTGATGGTCGGGGACGGCGTCCGGCGGGCCCGACCCTCTAGGATGAGCGCCGGGGAGGTGGTGGACGTGGGCAAGCACAACAAGCCGGCGACGCGGTCGTGCCCCGGCTGCAACGGGACCGGGACCAGCACCGCCACCCACGAGCGATGCAACGTGTGCCACGGCACGGGCCGCATCTGAGCTAGCGCCGCAGCTGGGCGAGGGTGATGAGCAGGGCCGCCGCGCAGGACGCCCAGGCCAGGACGGCGTAGCCGCCGGCCGACAGGACGGCGGTGGAGGCCAGGCTCGCGGCGGCGGCGATGGTCCAGACGGCGGCGTCGACGGCGCCCTCGACGTGCGGGCGGTCCGCCTCGGGGAGGTCGCGGGCGAGTCGGCCGCTGCCGCCGACGAAGCACAGGTTCCAGCCGTAGCCGAGCAGGAACAGCGCCGCGGGACGTCCCACGGAGCCGGTCGCGACGGCCGCGAGCGCGGTGGACAGCGCCAGGGTGAGCAGCCCGCCGATGATCACGGGACGGGCGCCGAAGCGGTCGAACAGGCGGCCCGTCACGGGTGACAGCGCGAACATCCCCAGCGTGTGCGCGGACAGGGTCATCCCGACGGCGTCCAGGCCGTCGCCGTGCATGTGCATGTCGAGCGGGGCCGCGGTCATGACGGCGACCATCACGACCTGCGCCGTCACCATCGCCGTCAGCGCGGACCGCGCGGCCGGGGTCCGGATCAGCCCGCGCAACGGCACCGGACGCGCGGGGCCGCCCGGCCGTCCGCGCGGGATGCCGGTCGCGGCGGCGGCGGCGACCCCGCAGGTGAGGACGGCGAGGAGGAACGGGCCGGTCAGCGCGGGAAGCCCGGCGCCGCCGGCGAGGGCGCCGGACGGGTCGAGCAGCAGCGGGCCGCCGACGGCGCCGGCGGCGGCCGACCACACGACGAGCCCGATGGCGAAGCCGCGCCGCCCGGCCGGGTACTGGTCGGCGGCCGCGTAGCGGGACAGCTGGGCGCCCGCGTTGCCGAGGCCGAGCAGGAGCATGCCGGCGCACAGCCCGGCGATGTCGCCGCCGGCGACCGCGGCGGCGGCCAGGCAGGCGCCGGCCGCCGCGGCGGCGTAGCCGAGGACGAAGGCGGCGCGGCGGCCGAGCCGGCGGGTCAGCCGGGTCAGCAGGAGCGCGCCGATGCCCGTCCCGACGATGCCGGCGGTGCCGGGGACGCCGCCCCAGCCGGTGCCGAGCCGGTCGCCGGCGACGAGGGTGCCCGTGGCGCTCGCCACCGCCATGGAGGCGTTCATCAGGGCGGTGCCCGAGCAGAGGGCCGCCATCGGTCCGGTGCGTTTCGCCATCCCGTAACGCTATGAAGGCCGATCTCTCAGGAGAATGGGCGATCGCTGGTGATCGGCGGCTTCCGCTTCTAGTTTGTGAGGAGTTTCGGCGGAAGGGCTTTGCACATGGACCGGGAACTGGACCAGACCGACTGGCGGATCCTCGCCGAGTTGCAGCGGGACGGGCGCCTGTCGTTCAACCGGCTGGCGGGGCTGGTCAACCTCTCCGCCCCGGCGGTCGCGGAGCGGGTGCGGCGGCTGGAGGAGTCCGGCGTGATCACCGGGTACGCGGCGCGGGTCGACCCGGCGCGGGTCGGGCAGCCGCTCACGGCGTTCGTGCAGATGCGCTGCGCCCTCGGCCGCTGCCTGCTGAAGACGACCGCCGCGGAGGACCTGCCGGAGGTCACCGAGGTGCACAAGCTGAGCGGCAGCTGGTGCTCGATGCTCAAGGTGCGGGTCGGGTCGATGCCGCATCTGGAGGGGCTGCTGGAGCGGCTCGGCGAGCACGGCGAGATGAACTCGCACATCGTCCTGTCGACCGCCTTCGAGGGGCGCGCCGTCGAGCCGCCGGTCCCGGGCGCCCGGACGGTCACCGCCTCCGACGGCTGGACCCGGTAGCCCGTCCCGCGCGGACGCCGGAGAAATGGTTGAATCGTGCGCTATGTGGCACTCGTCACTGCGTTCCATGCCCTGGCGACGGAGGTATCCGGCCGGTGTCCCCGGTGAACTCGATATCCCGGACATCCCCGTCACACGCTTCCTCGACGATGCCGCGGACCGGTACCCGCGCAAGCCCGCCCTGATCTTCTTCGGCCGGCGGCTCTGCTACCGGGAGCTGCGCGAGGCGGTGGACCGGTTCGCCGACGGCCTGCACCGGCTCGGCGTGCAGCCCGGCGACCGGGTGGCGCTGATCCTGCCGAACTGCCCGCAGATGGTCATCGCGTTCTACGGGGTGCTGCGCCGCGGCGCCATCGCCGTCCAGCACAACCCGCTGTACACCGAGGAGGAGATGCTGCGGCAGCTCGCCGACTGCGGCGCGCGGGTCGCCGTCGTGCTGGACCGGTCCTTCGCGACGGTGCGGGCCGTGCGGTCCCGGCTGCGGCTCGACCACATCGTCGTGACGTCCCTCGTCGACTTCCTGCCCGCGCCCCGGCGGCCCGCGCTGCGGCTGCCGCTGGTGCAGATGCAGCGGCGCCGCGCGGCCATCACGGCGGACGTGCCGGACGATCCGGGCGTCGTCGCGTTCCGGGAGCTGCAGCGGCCGCCGCGGCGACACGTCCGGCAGCTGCCCCTGGACCCGGCGCGGCACCTGGCGGCGATCCAGTACACCGGCGGGACGGAGGGCCGTCCGAAGGGCGCGATGCTGACGCACCGCAACCTCGTCGCGAACGCCTGCCAGCAGCACGCGTGGGACCTCGGCGGGCGCCCCGGCGCGGACGTGACGCTGGCGGTGCTGCCGCTGTTCCACTCGTTCGGGCTGATGAGCTGCCTGGTCGCGCCGGTGATGACGGCGGGCGCGGTGGTGCTGCTGCCGCGCTACGACGGCGACCGGGTGGTGCGCGCGATCCGCAAGTACCGGCCGACGATCTTCCCGGGCGTGCCGACGCTGTACGAGCAGGTGCTCGACAGCCCCCGGTTCCGGCCGGCGGACCTGCGGTCGCTGCGCATCTTCATCTCCGGCGCGATGGGCCTGACGCAGCGCACGATCGACCGGCTGGAGCGGACCGGCGCGCAGGGCCTGATCAACTGCTACGGGCTCACCGAGGCGTCCCCGGCCGTCACCGGCAACCCCCTCGACGGCACCGCCCGCAACCTGACGGTCGGGCTCCCGCTGCCGATGACCGACGCCGTCGTGGTCGCCGAGGACGAACCGACACGGGTGCTGCCGCCCGGCGAGCCGGGCGAGCTGGTCGTGCGCGGCCCGCAGGTCTTCGCCGGCTACTGGAACGCCCCGCTCGCGACCGCGCAGACCCTGTCGAAGGGCTGGCTGCGCACCGGTGACATCGCCGTCATGGACGAGGACGGTTTCATCACCATCCTGGAGCGCATGCGGGACATGATGAAGGTGAGCGGCTTCACCGTGTTCCCGACCGAGGTGGAGAAGGTGCTGCGCCGCCATCCCGCCGTCTACGACTGCGCCGTGGTCGGCGTGCCGGACGCCCGGCGCGGGGAGCGCATCATCGCGCACGTGGTGGAGCACCCCGCCTACCTTTTCTCCTCAGACGAGCTGCGGCGGCACTGCAAACGCTATCTGTCGCACTACAAGGTTCCGTCGGAGTTCCTGCCGCGCACGGAACTGCCCAGGAATCTGCTGGGAAAGGTCGTCCGGCAGCGGCTGCGGGACGAGTTCGCCGCCTCCGCGCAAGGGCAGAGCGGCGCGGCGCAGAGTGGTTGACTGGGCGGGTGCAGACCGAGACCGTCCAATCCGGGCTCTTCCCCCGGCTCGTTGAGATCGGGCGCGCTTCGGCCCCCGCCGCCGCAGCATCCGACAGCGCGCCACCGGAGACGTTGTACGACCGGCACGGCGTTCTCGTAGTGCGCGTCGGTGAGGTCGTGGTGAAGGCGCATCAGGCCGACCGAGAGCACGGTGCCCCGTTCCTGGAGCGGATCCGGCTGGCGGCCACGCTCCCTGGCATTCTCCTGGGGCCGATGGGGGCGCCCCTAACCGTGGACGGCCGGACGGTCACGATCGCCGCCTACGGCGACCCGGTCGACCCGAGCCAGGAACTCCCCTGGGAGGAAGGCGCCCGGCTTCTGGCGGCGCTACACGCGGAGAGCGTCCCGGCAGAAGCACCGTCGTGGGGGCGTCCGACCCGTGTGGCGCGCCTCGTCTCGCAGCTCGGCGAAGGTCCCGCCGAAGACGCGGTGAAGCGCGCGTTCGTCACCCTTCCCGGCTGGATACGCGGCGTGGAGGACGAGCCACCGGCGTGCACGGAGCGCCTCATCCACGGGGACTGGCACCTGGGCCAGATGGTCCGCGCCCGGGACGGCCACTGGCGGCTCATCGACATCGAGGACCTGGGCAGAGGCGACCCGGCGTGGGACCTCGCCCGCCCCGCCGCGCTCTACTCCGCAGGCGTCCTGCACCCGGACGAGTGGGAGCGGTTCCTGGGCGCCTACACGGCGGCCGGCGGCCCGGCTGTCCCCGCGCAAGGTGACCCCTGGACCAGCCTGGACATACCCGCCCGAAGTCTCGCGATCCAGATTGCCGCCACGTGCGTCATATCGGCGGGGAGGGATGATCGAGCCCTGGACGGGCCGGAGCAGGCGATGATCGACGCCTGCGTGAGAATATCCGCGGCGGGGGACGCGGCATGACGTGGCGCGAAACCTGCCCTACATTTAGCCTCTACCTGGGGATCCATACCGGAAGGACGACAAGGCGATGCACTGCCCTAAGTGTCGTGGCGTGATGCGGACCTACACCCGCAGCGGCGTCCACATCGAGCAATGTGACAGCTGCCGGGGCATCTTCCTCGACTACGGCGAGCTGGAGGCCCTGAGCCAGATGGAGTCGCAGTACCGCGCGGCCCCGCCGCCGCCCGCCGCCGCGGCACCGGGGTGGGGCGCGCCGGCGGCGTCGGTGCACCACCATCACCACGGCGGGCACCACCGCCCCCACCACGGCAGCGTCTTCCACATGCTGTTCTCGACCTGACGCGATCCCGTACGGCCCGCCCCTCGCGGAGGCGGGCCGTACGCGTGCGCGGCCGGACTACAGGCGCGGGTCGACGGGCTCGGACTCCAGCGCCAGCACGGCGAAGACCGCCTGGTGGACGCGCCACAGCGGCTCCCCGGCGGCGAGCCGGGCGAGCGCCTCGGTGCCGAGCGCGTGCTCGCGCATCGCCAGCGACCGCTTCCGGCCGAGCGACCTGCGGCGCAGCCGGTCGAGGTTCGCCGGCTCGCGGTAGTCGGGCCCGTAGATGATCCGCAGGTACTCCGGCCCCCGGCACTTGATGCCGGGCTGGATCTTCACCCCGTCCGGGACCGGCCCGAGCGGCTTGACGACCATGCCCTCGCCGCCGGCGGCGGTGAGCTTCTCCCACCATTCGGTGACGGCGGTCTCCGACTCCGGCGACTCCAGGTCCGCGGTCACCGAGGCGGTCCGCTTGATGAGCCCGGTCGCGTCGCCTTCCGCGAGCCGTCCCGCCGCGGCCATGTGCCACTCGTGGTCGCGGGCGTCCGCCCAGGAGCGGCCTTCCCCCGCGAGGATCTGGAACGGCGCGAACTGCAGCCCGGTCAGGCCGTCCGTCGTCCAGCAGTACCGCGCGTAGGCGTCCCTGAAGCGGGACGCGTTGGCGGCGCGCCGGTCGATGTGCTCGCGCAGGCCGCCGAGGTCGAGCCCGCGTGCCTCCGCGCGCGCGAGAGCGTCGGCTGCCATCGGCAGGGCCGCGCGGGCCGCCGCACCGGTCGCCGCGTACTGCGTGCGGATGAGCTCCATGGCCTTCGCCGACCACGGCATCAGCTCGCCGTCGATGACGAGCCATCCGGTGTCCAGCTCGTCCCAGAGCCCGGCGGCGCCGATCGCGGCGCGCAGCCGGTCCAGCACTTCGGCCGTGCGGGACGGGTCGCGGAAGAACGAGCGCCCGGTGCGGGTGTAGACGGCGCCGGTCGTCCCGTCCGCCACGCCGAAGCGCTCGGCGGCCACGGCGGCGTCGCGGCAGACGACGGCCACGGCGCGCGAGCCCATGTGCTTCTCCTCGCACACGACCCGGGCGACGCCCTTGCCCCGGTAGGCGGCGAGGGCCTCGGCCGGGTGCTCCAGGTACCCGGGCAGCGGCGAGGTGTCGGCGGGCGCCATGGTGGGCGGCAGGTAGACGAGCCAGCGCGGGTCCACCGCGAACCGGCTCATCACCTCCAGCGCGGCCATCGCGTTCTCCTCGCGGACGGCGACGCGGCCCATGAGGCGGGTCTCGACCCCCTCGTTGCCGAGGACGTCGCCGATGTTGAGGACGTCGTTCTCCCGCGAACCGCCCGCGGCCGGGGCCTCCAGGGGACGCGTCGGCTCGTACCAGACCTGCCGGGCCGGAACCGACACCAGCTCACGCTCCGGATAGCGCAGCGCGGTCAGCTTCCCGCCGAACACGGCACCGGTGTCCAGGCAGATGGTGTTGTTGACCCACTCCGCCTCGGGGACGGGGGTGTGCCCGTACACGACCATGGCCTTGCCCCGGTAGTCGCGCGCCCACGGATACCGGACGGGCAGCCCGTACTCGTCGGTCTCCCCTGTGGTGTCGCCGTAGAGCGCGAACGAGCGAACCCTTCCGGACGCCCGCCCGTGGTAGGCCTCCTTGAGCCCGGCGTGGGCCACGACCAGACGGCCGTCGTCCAGCATGTAGTGGCTGATGAGTCCGTCCATGAACTCCAGCGCGCTTTCGCGGAAGTCGTCGTCCTCGGCGGCGAACTGCTCCAGGGAGTTCTCCAGGCCGTGCGCCACCCGCACCTTGCGCCCGCGCAGAGCACGGACGAGCTTCGCCTCGTGGTTGCCCGAGACGCACAGCGCGTCGCCGGCGGCGACCATGCCCATGACCAGGCGCACCACGCCCGGCGAGTCGGGGCCGCGGTCGACGAGGTCGCCGACGAAGACCACGGTGCGCCCGCCGGGGTGGTTCGCGCCGACGGGCCGCCCCCGCGCGTCCCGCTCGATCTCGTAGCCGAGGCCGGCGAGGAGGTCCTCCAGCTCCGCGCGGCAGCCGTGCACGTCGCCGACGATGTCGAACGGGCCGGTCACCTCCCGCTTGTCGTTCCACGCCTTCTCGCGGACGACCGTCGCGGCGTCGATCTCCTCGGCGCCGGTCAGCACGTAGTGGCGGCGGAACGTGCGGGCCAGGTCGCGCATCCCGCGCCGCAGCTCGCGGCGCTGGCGCGGGATCACGTGCGGCGGCAGGTTCCGGTCGGGCCGGGTCGCGTTCCGCTCGGCGGCGAGGCTCTCCGGCACGTCCAGGACGATCGCGGCCGACATGACGTCGTGGTCCTTGGCGATCCGCAGCAGCGCCTCGCGCGCCTTGGTCTGCACGTTCGTCGCGTCCACCACGGTCAGCAGCCCGCGCCGCAGCCGCTTGGCCACGATGTAGTGGAGCAGGTCGAACGCGTCGCCGCTCGCGGACTGGTCGTTCTCGTCGTCGGACACGACGCCGCGGCAGAAGTCGGACGACACCACCTGCGTCGGAGCGAAGTGCCTGCGCGCGAAGTGCGACTTGCCGGACCCGGTCACGCCGACCAGCACGACGAGCCCCGCCGCCGGGATCCTGATCTCGGTCATCGGGTGAACACCCCCATCTGGGTGGGCGCGCCGACCTCGGGGTCGTCGTCGCCCACGGGCACGTGGCGGACGCGGTAGCCGTGCGCGGCGGCGACCCGGTCCGCCCAGGCGCGGAACTCGGCCCGCGTCCATTCGAAGCGGTGGTCGGAGTGGCGCATCGCGCCCGGCGCGAGGCCCTCGTAGCGGACGTTGTGCTCGGCGTTCGGAGTCGTGACGACGACCACGCGGGGCGCGGCGTGCCCGAACACCACCCGCTCGACGGCGCCGAGCCGGGGCGGGTCGACGTGCTCGATGACCTCCATCAGCACCGCCGCCTCGTAGCCGGCGAACCGCTCGTCGGCGTAGGTGAGCGCGCCCTGGAACACGTCCCGGACGCGGCCGGACCGGTCGCCGTGGTGCGGGCGCGGCCGGTCGTCCCAGCGCAGCCGCCGCCAGGCGTGGCTCAGCGCGCGGTGCGAGACGTCCGTCCCGGAGATCTCGCTGAAGAAGTCGTCCTTGGCGAGCAGCGCCAGCAGCTTCCCCGAGCCGCAGCCGAGGTCGATGACGCGCCGGGCGTTCTCGTCGCGCAGCGCCCGCACGACCGACTGGAGGCGGTGCTCCGCGAGCGAGACCGTCTTCTCCTCCTCCACCTCGGGCGGCTGCTCCTCCTCGACGTGCACGGGGTCGAGCTCCTCGTCGGCGGCGTCCTCGGTGTCGGCGAGGCGGCCCAGCGCGGTGCGGACGAGCGCGCGCCGGTTCGCCAGGTAGCGCCGGGTGATGGCGCCGCGGTCGGGATGCGCGGCGAGCCAGCCCTCCCCCGCCCGGATGAGCTTGTCGACCTCGTCGGGCGCGAGCCAGTAGTGCTTGGCGTCGTCCAGGACGGGCAGCAGCACGTACAGCTGGTTGAGCGCGTCGGCGAGCCGCAGCGTCCCGGTCAGCGTGAGCGTCACGTACCGGGAGTCGCCCCACTCGGCGAACTCCGGGTCGAGCGGGACGGGCACCGCCGACACGTCCCAGCCCAGCGGCGCGAAGAACCGCTCGGCCTGCTCCGGACCGCCCCGGCACGGCAGCGCCGGCAGGACGATCTCCAGCGGGATCGGCGACCCCGCCAGTTCGGGACGGGCGTCGCACCGGCCGCGCATCGCGGTGCGGAAGACGCCGGCCATGGCGGACGCGAGCAGCGACGACGCCGCGTAGGGGCGGTCGTTCACGTACTGGCCGAGGGAGAAGTCCGGCGTGCCTCTGCCGCGCGTCCGCACGAGCTTGACCGGGTCGACGTCCAGCAGCAGCGCCGCCGTGCAGCGCCGGTCGCCGGCGTCGGGGTAGAAGACGTGCGCCGTGCCGAAGGACTGCTCGAAGCGCTGCACCCGCCCGGGATGCTTGTGCAGGAGGTAGCCCAGGTCGGTCGCCTGGTCCATGGTCGTGGTGATCGTCAGAAGCACGCGCTCAGTGTGGCGGACATAACCAGGTGATTCGCATTCTTTTTTCCGGAAGAATGCGGCGCGATATGAGCAGACACCCGCGCCGGATGACCGCGCAGGAGACCGTGGCCATCCTCGAACGCGGCGACTACACGGCGCCCTCCGGCCGCACCGTCCCGATCGCTGACGGCCTCGCCCGCGCCGTCGAGGGCACCGTCCTGTACCGGCCGCAGGAACTGGACGCCCTTCTCGCCCGGCTGCCCGAAGGCGGCACCGAGGCGACGCGGATCGAGGTGACCGGCGAGACGACGCTCGCCGCCGCGCGCCGGCTGTGCGGCGGCGGAACGGACCCGCTCGCGCTCAACTTCGCGTCGGCGAAGAACCCGGGCGGCGGTTTCCTCAACGGGGCGCACGCCCAGGAGGAGGGGCTGGCGCGCTCGTCCGGCCTCTACACGTCGCTGCTGTCGGCCAGGGAGTTCTACGACTTCCACCGCGAGCAGCGCGACCTCCTCTACAGCGACCACATGATCTACTCGCCCGGCGTGCCGGTGTTCCGGGACGACGCCGGGCGGCTGCTCGACGAGCCGTACGGCGTCGCGTTCCTGACGTCCCCGGCCCCGAACCGCGGCGCGATCCGGGACGGCGCGGCGGCGGAGCGGATCCCCGCCGTGCTCCGGCTGCGGGCCCGCAAGGTGCTCGCCGTCGCGCTCGCGCGCGGGCACGGGCGGCTGGTCCTCGGCGCGTGGGGCTGCGGCGTGTTCCGCAACGACCCGGCCGAGGTGGCGCGGGCGTTCGCCGAGCCGCTGCGCCCCGGCGGCGAGTTCGCCGGACGGTTCGAGCACGTCGTCTTCGCGGTGTGGGACACCGCGCAGGGCTCCCCCAGGCAGGCCGCGTTCGAGCAGGTCTTCGCCGCCTAGCCGGGCCTTGCCCGAGTCTGGCCGGGCCTAGCCGGGGCGCTTCCCGCCCTCGGCGTAGGACGCGATGCCCCGGACGAGCAGGTCCAGCCCGAACTCGAACCGCCCGTCGCCGCTCTCCCCGGTGAGCTCGTCCACCATGCCGACCAGGTGGGGGTAGCGCTCGGGCGGCAGGGCGGCGAAGTACTCCTGGACCTGTCCGAGGTAGGCCCGCATGTGCTCCCACGGGTCCGCGCCCTCCGGCGTCTTCGCGATGTAGACGGTGTCCTCGATGGCGTCGGCGTCGAGGAACATGCCGAGGGTGTCGACGGCGATCGCCGCGATCTCCTTCGGGACGCCGCCGGCCAGCATGAGGGCGATCTGCGCCTCGGCGACGTCCAGGAGGTGGGGGCCGGTGGGGACGAGCCCGATCGAGACCATCGCGATGTCGCGGTGCGAGGTGTAGACGCGGCGGATCTCGCGCGCCAGCTCCTTGAGCTGCTCCTGCCAGCGCGCCGGGTCGGCGACGGGCAGCCGGATCTCGGTGGCGATCCGGTCGAGCATCAGCTCGCGCAGCTCCTCCTTGCCGGAGACGTGGGCGTAGAGGGACGCGGGCCCGGTGCCCAGCTCCTGCGCGATGCGGCGCATGGTGACCGCCTCCAGCCCCTCCGCGTCCAGGACGCGGATCGCCGTCTCGACGACGGCCTCCTGGGTGAGCGGCCGGCGCGGCGGCCCCGTCCTGCGGGGCTTGCGTCCGGGCGGCGTCGGCAGCGCTGCGCTGGCCACGTCGAGACCTCCCAATCTCGCGATACATCTTGACAATCGCGATACGCGATATATCTTCTCTCTTGGCGAGAGAAAGTCGCTTACCCGAACATCGTACTTGACACGAACGCCGTTCCTTTCGTAGAACAGTGTTCGTCATTACGAACGTTGTTCCCCTCGATGGAGACGACCATGACACAGACACTGACGTCCCCCGCCAAGGGCACCGAGGAGGCCGGCTACCGCTGGCGCTGGGTCGCCCTGTTCGTGATCCTCGCCGGCGAGATCATGGACATGCTGGACGCGCTGATCACCAACATCGCGGCGCCCACGATCCGCGCCGAGCTGGGCGGGTCCGCCGCCACCATCCAGTGGCTCGCCGCCGGCTACACCCTGGCGATGGCGGTCGGCCTCATCACCGGCGGCCGCCTCGGCGACCTCTACGGCCGCAGGCGGATGTTCCTCATCGGCGCGGCCGGCTTCACGGTCGGCTCGCTGCTGTGCGGCGTGGCCGTGTCCCCCGGGATGCTGGTCGGCGCCCGCGTCGTGCAGGGCCTGTTCGGCGCGATGATGCTGCCGCAGGGCATCGGAATGATCAAGCAGATGTTCTCCGCCAAGGAGATGGGCGCCGCGTTCGGGCTGTTCGGCCCGGTGATGGGGCTGTCCTCGGTCGGCGGCCCGGTACTGGCCGGCTGGCTGATCGACGCCGACTTCTTCGGCACCGGCTGGCGGATGATCTTCCTGATCAACCTGCCGCTCGGCATCGCGGCCGTGCTGGCCGGGCTGAAGTTCCTGCCCGCGGGGCGCGCCGAGCACGCGTCCCGGCTCGACCTGCCCGGCGCCGTGCTGGCGTCCGTCGCCGCCGGCCTGCTGGTCTACCCGATCGTCCAGGGCCGCGAGCACGACTGGCCGCTCTGGACGTTCCTGATGATGGCCGCGTCCCTGCTCCTCTGGGGCGTGTTCGCCTGGTACGAGTCCCGCAAGCAGCGCGCCGGCGGCGACCCGCTGATCGTGCCGAGCCTGTTCCGCAAGCGCGGCTTCACCGGCGGCCTGGTCGTCGGCCTGGTGTTCTTCTCCGGGATGGCGGGCCTCGGCCTGGTGCTGGCACTGTTCTTCCAGATGGGGCTCGGGTACTCCCCGCTCAAGGCGGGCCTCGCGCAGATCCCCTGGTCGGCCGGCATCATCATCGGGTTCGGCGTCGCGCAGGCCGTGCAGCGCTTCGGCCGGACGGTCATCCACGCGGGCACCGTCATCATGGCCGGCGGCATCGCCGCGACCTACGCCACGCTCCAGCAGGCGGGGATCGACGTCACGCCCTGGCAGCTCGTCCCCGCCCTGACGGTGACCGGCCTCGGCATGGGCATGCTGATGGCGCCGTTCTTCGACACCGTGCTCGCCGGCGTCGAGCCGGAGGAGACCGGGTCGGCGGGCGGCACGCTCACCGCCGTCCAGCAGCTCGGCAGCGCGCTCGGCGCCGCCGTCCTCGGCACGGTCTTCTTCGGCCTGCTCGGCGGGCACGTGGCGAGCGCCGCCGACGACGGCGCGCCCGCGCTGCGCCGCGACCTCGCGGCCGCGTCCGTCCCCGCCCCGGTGCAGGACCGGGTCGTGGCCGGCCTGCGCGACTGCGGCCACGACCGCGCCACCGCCAAGGACTCCGCCGCCGTCCCCGCGTCCTGCCTGCGGCTGGAGGACGACGTGCGGGCCGCGATCGCCGCCGCGCCGCAGTCGGCGCCCGCCGTGCGGAAGGCCGTCGCGCTGGCCGGCGAGCACTCGGCCAAGACGGGCTTCAGCGACGCCATGAAGATCACCCTGTGGGTCGAGGTCGGGATGCTCGGCCTCACCTTCCTGGCGACGTTCCTGCTGCCGATGCACGCCCGTCCGGAGGAGCAGACCGCCTGACGGGAACACGAGGCCCGCGGCCGGGGGACGCCCCCCGGCCGCGGGCTTTCCGGCGCGTCAGACCTTGCTCATGACCTCCGCGGCCAGCAGCTCCAGGTGGTCCAGGTCGTGCATGTCGAGGACCTGCAGGTAGAGGCACTCGGCGCCCAGCTCCGCGAACCGGCCGATCTTGTCGACCAGCTCGCCGGGCGTCCCGGCCAGGCCGTTGTCGCGCAGCTCGGAGACCTGCCGCCCGATGGCGTCGGCGCGGCGCTGCAGCTCGGCCTCGTCCCGGCCGCAGCAGACGACCTGCGCGGCGGAGTAGACCATCGGCTTCGTCCGGCCCGCCTCGGCGCTCGCCGCGCGGACCCGGTCGAACGCCTCCCCGGTCTCCCGCACCTGGTGGAACGGGACGTTGTACTCGTCGGCGTAGCGGACCGCGAGCCGCGGCGTCCGCTTCGCCCCGGCCCCGCCGATGATGATCGGCGGGCCGCCCGCCCGCGCCGGCTTCGGCAGCGCGGGCGAGTCGGCCAGCGTGTAGTGGGCGCCGCTGAACGAGTACGTCTCGCCGGCGGGCGTCCCCCACAGCCCGGTGAGGATCTCGAGCTGCTCCTCCAGCCGCTCGAACCGCTCCCCCAGGCTCGGGAACGGGATGCCGTAGGCGGTGTGCTCCTGGTCGAACCAGCCCGTCCCGAGCCCGAGGTCGACCCGCCCGCCGCTCATCTGGTCGACCTGCGCGACCGCGATGGCGAGCGGTCCCGGGTACCGGAACGTCGCCGCCGTCACCAGCGTGCCGAGCCGGATCCGGCTCGTCTCGCGGGCCAGCGCGCCCAGCGTGACCCACGAGTCGGTCGGGCCCGGCTCGCCGGTGACGTCGCCCATCTTGACGAAGTGGTCGGACCGGAAGAACGCGTCGAAGCCGAGGTCCTCGGCCGCCTTGGCGACCGCCAGCTGCGTGTCATAGCTCGCCCCCTGCTGGGGCTCAGTGAAGATCCGAAGACGCATGACTCCATCCTGGTACCCGTCCGGCCCTGGTCGCGCCACCGGGTGCCGCGCCGGCGGCCGTCAGCGCCGCTTGGTGATCTTCGTCCGGACGACGGCGGCGTTGTTCGCCCGGTCGGTGTCGAGGACCGGCGAGCTCGCCCGCCAGGACGCCTTCAGCACCGTCCCCGCCCGCACGTTGCCGCGCGGCACCGCCGTGAAGCGCAGCGTCCGCGCCTCGCCGGCCTGGAGCCCGCCGACCGCGCACAGGTAGGACCGGCCGCGCGGGACGCAGGCGGTGTCGCGGTCGACCAGCTTGATCGGGCCCCGCGTCTCCAGCGTCACACTGTCGGCCGCGGCCGGGCCGAGGTTGCGGATCCGCAGCGTGTACGGGATCTCCGCGCCCGCCCGGGCCGTCGCCGGAGCCTTCTCCGACAGCGCCAGGTCGGCGGTCCGCGCGACGCGGACGGCCGGGAAGCGGCGGGTGACATGGTCGCGGCCCCACACCGCCGTCCCGCGCGGCCTGATCTTCGCCCCCGGCTTCGCCCGCTTGGTGACCTTCGCCCGGATCGTGCCGGTGGCCTTCTCCCCCTTCTCCAGGGTGCCGAGGCGGCAGAAGACCTTCTGCCCGGCGGCCTTGCAGTGCTTCTCACCGGACACGTACGCCAGCGACTTCGGCAGCGTCGTCTTGAACGCCGCCTTGCCGTGCTTGCCCTTGCCCTTGGCGGCCACCGTGAACGTCCACGTGTAGGTGCGTCCGGGCACGACGGACTTCTTCGGGCTCTTCATGCGGAGCGCCACCGCGTGCGCCTTGGGCTTGTGCTTCGGGGCTTTGTGCTTGTGCTTGGGAGCCTTGTGCTTGTGCTTGTGCTTGTGCTTGGGAGCCGGTTTGGACGTGCTCCCCTTGTCCCCCTTGTGCCCGTGCGGGCCGGGCCCGTCGGCGTGCGCCACCGCCGGCGCCGCCGCCAGCAGCGGCGCGGCGGCCAGCAGCGCCAGCCCTCGCCCCTTCAGTGTCCAGACCATGTTGAGACCCCCCGTGGCCTGCGGATTCTTTGCGGACACGTCCGTTCTAGCGAGCCGGGCACCACCCGCCTAGCGCCGTGTCGGCGTGTCGCCGCCGGACCCGTCCGCCGGCCCCGTCCGCCGGACCCTGTCCGCCGGGCCACCAGGGCATGCCCGCTGAGCTGCGAACCTGCCGAATGTGCTGCGATCTTCGCGGCGGACGCTGTTGAATCGGCCGGGACCGACCCCCGACCCATGGAGCTGACATGGCAGTCTTCGGTGTCGACTACGCGTGGGGACGCCCCGGTACCGCCGCGCTGAAGCGCGCCGGGGCGAAGTTCGCGTGCCGCTACCTGTCGCACGACACGAGCGGCAAGAACCTGACCCGCGCCGAGGCCGACGACCTGTCCGAAGCGGGCATCTGGCTGGTGGTCGTCTGGGAGACCACCGCCAAGCGCCCCCTCGCCGGGCGCTCGGCGGGCGTCGCGGACGCCAGGGACGCCGCCGCGCAGGCCAGGGAATGCGGCATGCCGGACGGCCGTCCGATCTACTTCGCCGCCGACTGGGACGCCGCCGCCTCCCAGCAGGACGAGATCAACGCCTACCTGGACGGCGCCGCGAGCGTCATCGGCCGCGACCGCGTCGGCCTCTACGCCGGCTACGGCCCGACGAAGCGCGCCTTCGACGCCGGGAAGATCACCTACGGCTGGCAGACGTACGCCTGGTCCGGCGGCCGCTGGGACGGCCGCGCGCAGCTCCAGCAGTACTCCAACGACCACAAGATCAACGGGGTCGGCGTCGACTACGACCGCGCCGTGAAGGGCGACTACGGGCAGTGGCGCGTCGGCACCGCCCCCTCGGGCGGCGACGTCCCCGACTACGTGTCCGTGGGCGCCGCCGCGGGCCAGCGGCTCGCGCCCGGCCGGTGGACGACCGTCGACTGGGCCCACGAGTACTCCGACTCCGAGCACCAGCACGCCGACAAGGGCGGCCCCGACCTGCTCAACGGCTCCGCCCGCTACAGCCTCTCCGTCGCCGCGACCGTGCGGGGCGTCCCCGCGGGCACCCTGCTGCAGGCCCGCGCCATCGAGGTCGAGGCCGCCGACACGGGCGAGTACGAGGCCGGGCCCGTCCAGGACTTCGTCTCCGCCGGCGACACGACCTACGTGTTCTACGGGACCGCCGCCGACGTGGTCGGCACGGGGCACCGGGTGCGCGTGCAGATCGTCCAGCACGGCACCGCCCCGGCGACCCTCCAGAGCGGCACCGCGAAGGCCCTCTTCTGGCGGTGACCCCGCCGGCGGCGGCCGCCCGGATCAGAACTCGTCGTTGATGTACGGAGCCAGCGGGACGGCGAGCGCGGCGGCCAGCCGCGCGGCGGCGCCCTCCGCGTGCTCGGTGATCGCGCCGACCCTGGCCAGGGTGCTCGGGCTGGTGCCGCCCAGGTAGACGGAGGCCAGGTCGGCGGCGGTCATGGCGAGGTCGGGTGAGTCCGCGGCCGGTTCGCAGGCCGGGGCCGCACCGGTGGTGAGGCGCCAGCGGCCCGCGTTGGCGGGGATCCGGTCGTCCGCGACCTCCAGGACGAAGGAGTCCTCAGTGGCCCACGAGCGGGCGCGGAGCGCGGCCGGGACGTCGATGAGGCGCAGCCACAGCGCGCCGTAGTTCTCCTTGACCGACACCTGGTCGGGGTCGGCGGCCATGTACGGGAGCAGGTCGTCCACCGGGCGGTTCGGCGCGTGGACGCGGGACGTCAGGTCGATCGACGCCAGGTACCGCCAGAGCGCGGCCTCGGCCTGGGGCGTGTCGGCCACGAGGTCGACGACCCTGACCGTCCTGTTCCCGTGGGCGCGGTAGACGGCGTAGCCGGCGGGGTGGGCGACGACGCGCGGCTCGGTGTACCCGGGGGCCTCGGTGTCCTCCGCGCGCAGGATGGCGCGCATCCACCATTCGGGGTCGCGGACGAGCCCGCCCGGCCGGGCGGACAGGCCGCGGCGGTGGATCGCGTCGAGCGCCTCCGGCGCGGACGCGGCGTCGATCAGGCGGAGCGGGCGCTCGTCGGGCGCCGTCCGGAGGGCCAGCGGGCGGGACGAGTCGACCTCCAGGCCGATCGCGCGCGTGGCGAGCCCGAAGCCGTAGCGGCCGTAGATCGCGCCCTCGGACGCCCACAGCACGGCGACGGGCCGCCGGGCGGCGATGGCGTCGGCCTGCATGCGGTCCATGAGGGAGGAGAGGATCCCCCGGCGGCGGTGGGTCGGCAGCACGCCCACGAACGTGACCGCCGAGGAGTCGAGGAGCGCGCCCGGCGCGGCGAAGCGCATCGGGAGCGCGCCGAGCTGCCCCACCAGGACGCCGTCGTCGTAGGCCCCGACGCGCTCGGCGCGGCGCGGCTTCCAGCGCTCCTTCTCCGGATCGTCGATGCGGATGTGGAAGGCCAGGCCGGCCAGGTCGACCATGCGGTCGACGTCCGCCTCCGGAAGGTCCCTGATCTCGATCATGGATCCACCGTATGCCGGGGCCGCAACGGGTTTTCTCAGCCCCGCACCAGCGTCGCGAGGCACTCCACGTGCTGGGTCATCGGGAAGGCGTCGAAGGCGCGCAGGCCCTCCAACGTCCAGCCGCGCTCGCTGAAATAGCCGAGGTCGCGGGCCAGCGTCGCCGGGTCGCAGGACACATAGGCGATCTTGCGGCCGGCGAGCCGGGTGATGTGCTCGACGACGTCGCGGCCCGCGCCGGTGCGCGGCGGGTCGAGGACGACGACGTCGGCGCGCCGGACGCGCTCGCCCCGGTGGTGGCCGCCGCCGCGCTTGTTCTGCGTGCGGGAGCCGCTGGACGCGCGGCCGAACTCCAGGTCGGCGACGACCTCCTCGACGGGGCCGCGCTCGATCGACACGTTCGGCAGGTCGCGCAGGTTGAAGCGGGCGTCGCGGACGGCCTGCCCGTCCGCCTCGACGCCGACGACGAGGCCGTCCGGGCCGATCCGGTCGGCGAGCACGCCGGCGAACAGGCCGACGCCGCAGTACAGGTCGAGGGCGATGTCGCCGGGCTTGGGTTCGAGGGCGTCCAGCACGGCGTCGGCGAGCAGCTGCGCCGCGCCCGGGTGGACCTGCCAGAAGCCGCTGCCGCTCACCTGGAACAGCCGCCCGGAGACCTCCTCGCGGACGTACGGCAGGTTGGCGCCCGGCTCCGGCTTGCCGCGCACTAGCCGGACCGGCACGTCCAGCCGCGGCACCTTGATCTTGCGGCGGTCGCGGCCGCGCAGCACGACCAGGCGGTCGCCGGTGGTGGCGGAGACGATGCCCTCGACGCCGGACGCCCCCGGCCAGCGCTTGTGCTCGATGCCCATCGCCTCGACGCCCGGGTGGGCGATCAGGCACTCGTCGATCGGCTCGATGTCGTGCGAGCGGTGCCTGCGCAGCCCGACGGTGCCGGACGCGACGGCGAACTGCACGCGGGTGCGCCAGCCCAGGCCGGGCGGCGGCGCGACCTCGGAGTCGACCGGGTAGGGGACCTCTTCGACCGTCACCGTGCGGGTGATGCCGGCGAGGCGCTGGAGCTGCTCCTGCACCACGGCCGCCTTGAGCGCCCGCTGGGCGGGCAGCGAGGCGTGCTGCCAGTCGCAGCCGCCGCAGCGGCCCGGCCCGGCGAACGGGCAGGGCGGCTGGACGCGGTCCGGGGACGCCTCGATGATCTCCACGGCGTCGGCGCGCAGGAAGTTCTTGGTCCGGTCGGTGACGCGGGCCCGCACCCGTTCGCCGGGCAGGGCGTGCCGGACGAAGACCACCCGGCCCTCGTGCCGGGCGACGCAGAATCCGCCGTTGGCGACGTTGCCGACCTCCAGTTCGAGGACGTCGGGTTCGAGTTCAGTCACGATCCGAAACACTACCGGCACCGGGGCGCGCCCCGGTCCGCGGCGGGCGCCGGGACGCCCCGGGCCCGGGCGGCTCGACCCGCCCCTTCAGCCGGTCCGACGACTGCAGCTGCCACGCGACGCTGGTCACCATGACGCCCGGCTGGAACAGCAGCCGCCCCTTCAGCCGCAGCGCGCTCTGGTTGTGCAGCAACTGCTCCCACCAGTGCCCGACGACGTACTCGGGAATGAACACGGTCACCACGTCGCGGGGGCTGCGCCGCCGGACGCTCTTGACGTAGGCGAGGACGGGACGGGTGATCTCCCGGTACGGCGAGTCGAGGATCTTCAGCGGGACGGGGATGTCGAGGGCGTCCCACTCCTCCTGGAGGCGCCGGGACTCCTCGGCGTCCACCGCGACGGTCACCGCCTCCAGCGTGGACGGCCGGGTGGCGCGGGCGTAGGCCAGTGCCCGCAGCGTCGGCTTGTGGATCTTCGAGACGAGCACGATGCCGTGGTTGCGGGCGGGCAGCGCGACGTCCTCGCCGGAGGGCACGAGCTCCTCGGCGATCCGGTCGTAGTGCCGCCGGATCGCCTTCATCAGCAGGAACAGCAGCGGCATCGCGATGCACACGATGTAGGCGCCGAGCGCGAACTTGGTGATCAGCACGACGACGAGGACGATGCCGGTGAGGGTGGCGCCGAACGCGTTGATGCCGCGGGAGGTCTTCATCCGGCGGCGCTGCGCGGCGTCCTGCTCGGCGGCGAGCAGCCGGTTCCAGTGCCGCACCATGCCGACCTGGCTGACGGTGAACGACACGAAGACGCCGACGGTGTAGAGCGGGATCAGCCGGCTGACGGACGCGTCGTAGGCGTAGATCAGCAGCCCCGCCATGGTGGCGAGGATGATGATGCCGTTGCTGTAGGCGAGCCGGTCGCCGCGGGTGTGCAGCTGGCGCGGCAGGTACCGGTTCTGGGCGAGCACCGAGGCGAGCACCGGGAACCCGTTGAACGCGGTGTTGGCGGCGAGGAACAGGATCAGCGCGGTCATCGCGGTGACCAGCGCGAAGCCCGGGGTGAAGTTGCTGAACACGGTGTGCGCGACCTGCGCGATCACCGGGTCGGCGTGCTCGATCACCTCCCCGGTGGCCGGGTCGACGAGCTTGCTGTCCTGGCCGAGGTCGGTGAACCGGACGTCGGTGATGAACGCGAACGCGACCACCCCGCCGAACATCGTCATCGCGACGAGCCCGAGCGCCAGCAGCGTGCGGGCGGCGTTCTCGCCCTTGGGCTTGCGGAACGCCGGGACCCCGTTGCTGATCGCCTCCACCCCGGTCAGCGCGGCGCAGCCGGACGAGAACGCCCGCAGCAGCAGGAAGACCAGCGCGAACCCGGCGATGTCGGTCTCGTCGCCGCGGACCTCCAGGTGCGCGGTCTCCGCCTGCAGCTCGGCGCCCGCGACCAGCCGGATCAGGCCCCACGCCAGCATGCTGAACACCGCGAACATGAACAGGTAGGTGGGGATCGCGAACGCGATCCCGGCCTCCTTGATGCCGCGCAGGTTGCCGATGGTGAGCGCGACGACGATGCCGATCGCCACCGCGACCTCGTGCGGCTGCATGAACGTCAGCAGCGCGCCGAGGTTCTCCACGCCGGAGGAGACCGACACCGCGACGGTGAGGGTGTAGTCGACGAGCAGCGCGCTCGCGACGAGCACGCCCCAGTTGCTGCCGAGGTTGGTGGTGGCGACCTCGAAGTCGCCGCCGCCGCTCTGGTAGGCCCGGACGTTCTGCCGGTAGGACGCGACCACGGTCAGCAGGATCACCACCACGGCCGCGGCCACCCAGGGGGTGTAGTGGTACATCACGAGACCGCCCGCACCGAGCGCGAGCAGGATCTCCTGCGGGGCGTAGGCCACCGAGGACAGGGCGTCGCTGGCGAAGACCGGCAGCGCGATCCGCTTCTTCAGCAGCTGCTCGTGCTGCTGTGAACTGCTCAGCGCGCGGCCCAGCAGCAGCCGCTTCGCGAGGTCCGGAACCCTTGACACGAAAGGAGAGCCTAGCCCGCGCCGATGACACCGTTTTCCGCGCCCGGCCGGAGACCTGGTTGGGTAGTACTCGCCTGGGGGGATGTGTAGGTTTGCAGCCCGGCAGGGAGCATTTTCGGACAACCGTCCTCGGGTGCGGCACGGCGTCGGCGGCGCAGCGACGAATGCCGTGCACCCGCGCGGGGGTACAGGGGGAGCGTCCCCCTGGACGGAAGAGGGAACGGCCGTGCATATCGTGATCATGGGATGCGGGCGGGTCGGCTCGACGCTCGCCCACATCCTGGAGGACAAGGGCCATTCGGTGGCCATCATCGACCAGAATCCGGAGGCGTTCCGCCGGCTGCGCAGCGGGTTCCGGGGCCGCCGCATCACCGGGTTCGGATTCGACCGCGATGTGATCGCCGAGGCGGGCATCGAGCGGGCGGCCGCGTTCGTGGCCGTCAGCAGCGGCGACAACTCCAACATCATCTCCGCCCGGGTGGCGCGCGAGACGTTCGGCGTCGACAACGTGGTGGCCCGGATCTACGACCCGCGCCGCGCGGAGGTCTACCAGCGCCTCGGCATCCCCACGGTCGCGACGGTCCGCTGGACGGCCGACCAGATCCTGCGCCGGCTGCTGCCGGAGGGCGCCGAGCCGCTGTGGCGCGACCCGACCGGCGCGGTCGTCCTCGCCGAGCTGGACTCCGGGCACCTGTGGGTCGGTGCGAAGGTCGGCGCGCTGGAGGAGCACGCGGGCACCCGGGTGGCGTTCCTGTCGCGGATGGGCGAGGCCCTCGTCCCCGACCGGGACACGGTGATCCAGGACGGCGACATCGTGCACATCATGGCGAGCGCCGACGATCTGGAGCGGGTGAACGCCGCCGTCGCGGCGCGGAACGGGGAGGACGCCTGATGCGGGTCGCGATCGCCGGGGCCGGCGCGGTGGGCCGCTCCATCGCCCAGGAGCTGCTGGAGAACGGGCACGAGGTGCTCCTGATCGACAAGAGCCCCAAGGCCATCAAGGTGGAGATGGTGCCGCGCGCGGAGTGGCTGCTGGCCGACGCGTGCGAGATCGCCTCGCTGGACGACGCGGCGCTGGAGCGCTGCCAGGTCGTGGTCGCCTCCTCCGGCGACGACAAGGTCAACCTCGTGGTGTCGCTGCTGGCGAAGACCGAGTACGGGGTACCGCGCGTGGTGGCGCGGATCAACCACCCGAACAACGAGTGGCTGTTCAACGAGTCGTGGGGCGTGGACGTCGCGGTGTCCACGCCGCGGCTGCTGTCGGCGCTGGTGGAGGAGGCCGTCAGCGTCGGCGACCTCGTCCGGCTGATGACGTTCCGGCAGGGCGAGGCCAACCTGGTCGAGCTGACGCTGCCGGACGACGCGCCGCTCGGCGGGCAGCGGGTCGGGTCGGTGGAGTGGCCGCGCGACACCGCGCTCGTGGCGATCCTGCGGGAGGGCCGGGTGCTGGTGCCCTCGTCCGACGACACCCTGGAGCCGGGCGACGAGCTGATGTTCGTGGCCAGCCAGGACGTCGAGGACGAGCTCGCCGAACTGCTCGGCGGGCGCTGAGCCCTTCGCCGAGACCTCCGCTGAGGACCCGCCCGGCCGTTTCGGTCAGGCGGGTTCTTCGCGTTCGATCGGGGTGCGGCCGCGGGCGAGCAGCCACACCATCGCCGCCAGCGCGGCGACCTGCAGCGGCCAGCCCATCACGATCTTGGCGGTGCCGAGCAGCCCGCTCTGGTCGCCGTCGGCGAGATAGATCGGGTACTGGACGGCGACGCGCGCCGCGCAGGGCAGCACCAGCAGCCAGGTGAGCCGCGAGCACAGCCTCACGATGCCGGGGTCGCGCCGCCAGGCGGTCGGGTCGCCGGTGACCGAGCCGATGATGAACCCCACGACGGGCCACCGCACCGCGATCGAGAAGATCATCGCGGCGGCGTAGCCGGCGT
The DNA here is from genome assembly GCF_013364275.1 of Actinomadura sp. NAK00032. Lineage (NCBI taxonomy): Bacteria > Bacillati > Actinomycetota > Actinomycetes > Streptosporangiales > Thermomonosporaceae > Actinomadura > Actinomadura sp. NAK00032. The sequence goes on from NZ_CP054932.1 coordinate 6,585,079, forward strand.
TGAGGATGATGCCGGGCAGGAAGGCGTCCTCGGCCTTGCCCGAGCGCAGCGCGAAGAACGCGGCGATGGCGATGCCGACGAGGCTGTTCAGCACGAACTGCGGGCTGGAGCGCTGCGCGATCCGGACGGCCAGCAGCACCACCGCCGCGCCGATCCCGGCCCCGACGGCGAGCTTGATGTTCTCGGCCACGACGTAGGTGCCGGTGAACGCGATCGTGGGGACGGCGGCCTCCAGCATGCCGCGGACGCCGCCGAGCGCCTTGGTGAGCTGGGCGCGCACGGCCGCCTCGACGGTGTCGTGCGCGGCGGTCTCCCGCCCGCTGCCGGCTGTCGTCTCGCTCACGCTGCCACTGCGCCCCTCTGCCCTCCCGGCCGCCCGGGGACGGCCGTCACGAGCCGCCGCGCAGCTCGTATCGCGGATTGAACATGACCTTGCGCCCGTCCTGCACGCTGACCAGCCCCTCGGCGCGCAGCCGGCGGCCCGGGTCGATGCCGGCGATCTTGCGGCGGCCGAGCCAGACCAGGCTGATCACGTCGGTGCCGTCGTAGAGCTCGGCCTCCAGCGCGGGCGCGCCGCCCCGCGGCCGCAGGGTCACGGTACGTAGCGTACCCGCCACGCAGTTGCGCGTGCGCGCGCCGCACTCGGTGATCGGCGTCGCGCCCTCGTCGCCGGTGGTCTTCTGCAGTTCCTCGGCCTCGAGTTCGGCCTTGCCGGCCGCCATCCGCCGCAGGAAGCGCCGCAGACCGCCCCTGCCGCGCTCGTGCCCCTCGGGGTCCGCCTGGGGCGGCGTGCCGGCCGAAACCTCGTCCATACCTCGAAGCGTATGACATCAGCGGACGAATCGACCCCCCGCCGGTGCCCCGGACGCGCGTGCGCGCCCATCCGGGCCGGATGGGCGCGCACGCGGGGCCGTCGGGCGGGCCGTCGGCGGGGCCGTCAGCGGAGGGCGGCCTCCACGGCCGGGACGCGAAACGTGCGGCGGGTCGCGCCGTAGGCCGTGACGCCGGTCAGGACGGCGGCGAGGGCGGCGACCGCGAGGTAGGTCCGCACGTCGCCGTCCGGGACGGCCGAGTCGCGGCGCGCCAGGCCGAACGGGACGATCGTGAAGACCGCCGCGACCGTCCCGAGAAGCACGCCGGTGACGGTCAGCACCACCGACTCCAGCGCCACCGCGCCGAGCAGCTGGCGCGGGGTGGCGCCGGCGAGCCGGGTCTGGCCGAACTCGCGGCGCCGGTGCGCGGTCGCCGCGACCAGCGTGTTGACCAGCATGATCGCGGTGAACAGCACCACCATGCCGATGACGACGAAGTTGAGCGTCTCGATGCTCTTCTGCTCGGCCGTCTTGGCGAGCCCGGAGGCGTCCATCGCCGCGTTCTCGGTGGCCTGGAGGTACAGGGTGCCGACGGCCGTCCCGACGAACAGCACGACCGGCGTGACCGCGGACGCCAGGGCGCACGTCCGGCGGCGCATCGTGGCCGCCGCGAGGTCCCCGGCCGCGCCGCCGAGCATCCGCAGCGGGCCGGCCGCGAGGACCGCCACCCGGCGCATGATCGCCGGGGCCAGCAGCGCCAGCCCGATCCCGGCGAAGATGTCGGCCTGCCCGGACGTCGCCATCGCGTCGCTGCCCTTGCCGTCCATCACCGTGACGGTGATGACCGCCTCGTTGACGGCGAGCAGCAGGAACAGCACCGCGAACACGATCCGCTTCTTGCTCAGCCGCGCGTCGTCGGCCGCGGCCGCGGCCATCGACTCCGCGACCCGGACGCGGACGGCGCGCCGCGCGGTGATCAGCGCGGCGGCGACCGCGGAGACCAGCGTGACGCCGATCCCCATCGACAGCGCGGCGGCGCCGAAGTGGTGGCCGACCCCCGCCGGCACCTGGTCGGTGTCGTGCAGCAGCCCGAGCAGCGCCCGGCCGGCCCCGATCGCGGGGACGACCGCGAGCAGCGCCGCCGCCAGCGCCAGCCCCGCCGCCTCGCCGACGATCATGCGGGCGAGCTGCGCCGGGGTGGCGCCGACGCTCTTGAGCAGCGCGATCTCCGTCGCCCGCTGCCGGACCGACAGGGTCAGCGTCGAGGTGACCGCGAAGACCACCAGCAGCAGCCCCCAGCCGCCGACGACGGTCGCCATCGTGACCAGCGTCTCGCGGGCGTCGCCGGTCGCGCCGCTCGCCTCCGCCGTGTCGAGCATCGAGGCGAACGCCATGATCATGATGGCGCCGAGGAACATCGCGAGGAAGCTCGCCGTGAACGCGCTCGTGCGCTTGCGCAGCGACCGCAGTGCCAGTCCGAACATGTCAGGCCCCCGCCATCGCGCGCTGCCGCTCGACCTCGTCGGCCAGGTGCGTCATCCGCTCCGCGACCGACTCGGCGGTCGGCGCGGTCTGGTGGCCGACGATCCGCCCGTCCGCCAGGTACAGCACGGAGCCGGCGAACGACGCGGCGACCGGGTCGTGGGTGACCATCACGACAGTCTGCCCGAACGCCCGCACCGACTCCTGGAGCAGCCCCAGCACGGCGCGCGCGCTGCGGGTGTCGAGCGCGCCGGTCGGCTCGTCGGCGAACACCACCCGCGGCTCGGTCACCAGCGCCCGCGCGATCGCCACCCGCTGCTGCTGGCCGCCCGACAGCTCCGCCGGCAGGTGGTCCAGCCGGTCGCCGAGCCCCACCTTCTCCAGGACGGCCCGCGCCCGCGCCTTGTCGACCTTGCGGCCCGCGAGCTTCAGCGGCAGCACCGCGTTCTGCATCACGTCCAGGGTCGGCAGCAGGTTGAACTGCTGGAAGATGAAGCCGATCCGCCGCCGCCGGAACTTGGTGAGCGCGGCCTCGCCGCCGTCGGTCAGCTCCGCGCCGTCCACGAAGACCCGGCCCTCGGTGGGACGGTCCAGGCCCGCCGCGCACTGCAGCAGCGTGCTCTTGCCCGACCCCGACGGGCCCATCACCGCGGTGAACGACCCGGCCGGCAGCGACAGCGACACGCCGTCCAGCGCCACCACCTGATTGCCCTCGGCGCCGTAGACCTTGCGCACGCCGTCAAGCCGGAGCGCCTCACCGGGCACCTGGGCCGCCGGCGCGGTCCCGCCTCGTCCGAACATCGTTCCCTTACCTCCGCCCGGCGCCCCCTCGCGGAGCGCCTCGGGAACGAAATTACGGACCGCGGACGCGGCCGGGGATGGGTCCAGCACGCCGATCGGGGTAGGCAAAACCCCACCATCGCCGGGACGGCGGTTTCGCCCCCGGCACGCGCCGCCCGCTAGAGTCGCCTCCGGTGCGCCGGGAAGTCTGGTCGGCAGGTCCGTCAGCCGTACGCCCGACCGGGAGGCTCAGTGCAGGCCACCGCCGCGATCGCCATCTTCGTCTGCGCCTACGTTCTTATCGCGTCGGAGAAGGTGCACCGGACGGCGGTCGCGCTCGGCGGCGCCGGCCTGATGCTGCTGCTGCACATCACCGACGCCGAGGGCGCCTTCTTCTCCTCCGAGTCCGGGATCGACTGGAACGTCATCTTCCTGCTGCTCGGCATGATGGTGATCGTCTCGGTGCTGCGGCGCACCGGCGTGTTCGAGTTCGTCGCGATCTGGGCCGCCAAGCGCGCGCGGGGACGCCCCTACCGGCTGATGGTCATGCTGGTCGTGCTGACGGCGGCGGCGTCCGCGCTGCTGGACAACGTCACCACCGTCCTGCTGATCGCGCCCGTCACGTTCCTCGTCTGCGAGCGGCTCGCGCTGCGGCCCGAGCCGTACCTGATCGCCGAGGTCATGGCGTCCAACATCGGCGGCACCGCCACCCTCGTCGGCGACCCGCCCAACATCATCATCGCCAGCCGGGCCGGGCTGTCGTTCAACGACTTCCTCGTCCACCTGGCCCCGCTGGTGGTGGTGCTGGTCGTCGTGTTCTGCCTGCTGTGCCGGTGGCTGTTCCGCGCGGAGTTCCGCTACGACCCCGACCTCGCGGCCGAGGTCATGGCGCTGGAGGAGCGGGAGGCCATCACCGACCGGCGGCTGCTCGCGCAGGGGCTCACCGTCCTGGCGATCGTGATCGCCGCGTTCGTGCTGCACCCCGTGCTGCACTACGAGCCGTCCGTGGTGGCGCTGCTCGGCGCGGGCCTGCTCGTCGCCGCGACCAGGGTGACCACCGAGGAGGCGCTCAGCGAGGTCGAATGGCCCACCCTGGTGTTCTTCGCCGGGCTGTTCGTGATGGTCGGCGGGCTCGTCGAGACCGGCGTCATCGGCGACGTCTCCAAGGCCGCCGCCGACGCCACCGAGGGCCGCCTCGGGTTCGCGGCGATGCTGCTGCTGTGGGCGTCCGCGGTGCTGTCGGCGATCGTGGACAACATCCCCTACGTCGCCACGATGAGCCCGATCGTCGCCGACCTCGTCCAGCAGCACCCGGGCGACCAGGGGAACGTCCTGTGGTGGGCGCTCGCCCTCGGCGCCGACCTCGGCGGCAACGCCACCGCCATCGGCGCCAGCGCGAACGTCGTCGTGCTGGGCATCGCCGCCCGCAACGGCACCCCGATCAGCTTCTGGCGGTTCACCCGCTACGGGCTCGTCGTCACCCTCGTGACGGTCGCCCTCGCCACGCCGTACCTGTGGCTCCGCTACCTGTAGCGCCGCCGTCCTACTTCGGCAGGTCGCGCCGGGCCAGTTCCCGGTGCCCGGCGGCGGTCCCCGCCACGGCGAACAACGCGCACGCGACGACGCCGACCAGGGTCGTCACGGCGGCGACCGGCTCGTTGGAGCCGGTCGCGATCGCGACGGCTCCGGTGGCGATCAGCGACGCCCCGGACGCGTGCATCCACGGCTGCGCCCGCCGGTGCACGACCAGCCACGACTCGTCGTCGGCCATGCTCCGCCTCGTCCGGATCCCGATCAGGCCGTTGCGCTGGATCCGTCCCGTGGCGCCGAGCCTGCCGACCACGGCGACGAGCACGCCCGACGCGATGAGGATGATCCCGGTGATGGCCAACGTTCCGCGCCCCTTTCGCCAGTACGCCCATGATGCCCCCTTCGCGGGCCGGCCCGGTGATCGGCCAGGATGAGGGGATGGACGTGGTACCTGAGGACTGGGAACGGGCCCTGACGATCGTCGCGCACCCGGACGACCTGGAGTACGGGTGTTCGACGGCGATCGCCAAGTGGACCGCGCAGGGCAAGACGGTGACGGAGGTGCTCGCCACCCGCGGCGAGGCCGGGATCGACTCGATGGACCCCGAGGAGGTCCGGCGGGTGCGCACCGCGGAGCAGATCGAGGCGGCGCGCCGGGTCGGCGTCGGCACCGTCGAGTTCCTCGACATGCCGGACGGCATGCTGGAGTACGGGCTGCCGCTGCGGCGCGCGCTCGCGAGCGCGATCCGCCGGCACCGGCCCGAGGTGGTGCTGTCGGTCAACTTCCGGGAGGGCTTCCCCGGCGGCGGGTTCAACATGGCCGACCACCGGGTGCTCGGGCTGGCCGTCGCGGACGCCGTCCGCGACGCCGCCAACCGGTGGGTGTTCCGCGACCTCGGGCTGGAGCCGTGGCAGGGCGTCCGGTTCGCGCTGTTCAGCGGGTCGCCGCAGCCCACGCACTACGTGGACGTCACCGGGCACCTGCAGACCGGGATCGACTCGCTGCGCGCGCACGAGGTCTACTTCTCCAACCTCGACGCGGACTTCGACGCCGCGGAGTTCCTCACCGGCATCGCCGAGCCGGCCGGGCGGGAGGCCGGCGTCGAGCACGCGATGGCGTTCGAGATGATCTGAGCCCGTCCGGGCGGGGCCCGTCAGTGCCGGGCGTTGGGCCGCTTGCCCTTGTTGTGCTTGCCCCGCTTGCGTGCCCTGCGCTTGCGCGTCTTCTTCGACATGCCCCGATTGACCACCCGCGCGGGCCCGCGAGGCAAGGGATCGGCCGGGGCCGCAGAAGGCGAAACCCGCCCGGCCGCACGTCCGAAAAGGCGTGCGGTGCGGGCGGGCCAGCGTTCGCGGGCCGCGGCAAGGATGCCGCAGGTCAGCGCACCTCGGTGATCTCGGGGCCGCGCTCGAACGGGTCGAAGGTCTCCACGGCCTCCTCCTCGCCGTCCTGCCCGGCCTCGCTGAACTCCTTGGGGATCTGCAGCTCCAGCAGGTCGCGGGGGGGCATCGGCGCGTCGCCGCGGACCACGACGACGCCGCGCAGCACGTCCTCCAGGACCTGCCACTGCTCCTCGTCCTCGATCGCGGCGCCCTGCACCACGGCCTGCAGGAACCAGCGGGGGCCGTCCACGCCGAGGAAGCGGATGATCTGCGGCGCCCAGCCCTGCTCGACGAACTCGGCCGGGATCTGCTCGCGGACCTCCTGCGGCATCTCCGCGAGGACCTCCTCGGTGAGCGCCGCCGGGACCATCGCCAGCAGCTCGGGACCGAACGGCCCCTCGCCCTCCTGGATCTGGCCCTGGGCCTCCTCCTGGATGTCCTTGGCGGTCTCGCGCCGCACGTCGTCCCAGATGCCGCTGCGCTTCGGCGCCGCGAACACCTGGAGCTGCATGGCGCTCTCCTCGTACTGCACCAGCACGGCGACGGGCCGCCCGTCGAGGGGGTTGCCCTCCTCGTCCACCTGGGTGGCCTCGAAGTTCACCTGGAAGCCCAGCCCCGGCGCGACCGGGATCTGCAGGGAGCCGAAGTCAAGCCGCTGCAGTTCGGGGAAGGAGTCCTCGGAGTCCCACGGGCCGCCCTCGGCCGACTGCGCCTCGGCGGGAGCCTCCTCCTCGGCGGTCTCCGCCGGCTCCTCGGTCGCCTCGGGCCCCTTCTCGGGCTCCTCGGCCTGCCGGCGACGTCCAAAAGCCACGACTCACGCTCCTTCTCGACTGTGCTCATTGTTCCCGAAAACGCGCGTGGCGCCGAATCCGCCCGTGGACCCGAACCCGCCGGTTCCGCGCGCCGCTCCGGGAAGGTCGGCGACCTCGTGGAACACCGCCCGCTCCACCCGCTGCACGACCATCTGCGCGATGCGGTCTCCGCGCCGCAGCGTCACCGCGGCGCGGGGGTCGGTGTTCAGCAGGGTCACCTTGATCTCACCCCGATAGCCGGCATCGACCGTACCGGGTGCGTTGACAATGGTCACTCCCAACCTAGCGCCCAATCCGGACCGCGGGTGAATGAAAGCGGCGTAGCCGTCCGGCAGCGCGATCGCGACGCCCGTCGGGACGACGGCGCGCTCCCCCGGCGCCAGCTCGACGTCCACGGCCGCGACCAGATCGGCGCCCGCGTCGCCCGGATGCGCGTAGGCCGGCAGGGGCAGCTCGGGATCCAGCCGCTTGATCAGCACATCGACCTTGCTCACGGGCTCCACCTCAACGTACCTGCCGGAGGACCACCCGACCCTATCTGTTCCCCGGCCGTGACCACTTCCGGAAGGTTTATCCCCGAAGCGGCAGATCACGCGTAGCGTCACCCCTGTTACCCGCGGTGCTTCTGTGGGGCGTGCGTCCCGCAGGAAGGGGGCGGCATGGGCTCGGCGAAACGCGAGGTCACCCACCGTTCGCTGGACGGCGTGCGGGTCCGGCTCGGCGGCGCCCACGACCTCGGGCGCCCGTGCACGTCGGTGGCGCGGATCGCCGACCGCGGCCGGCTCCACGAGATCTCCGGCGGCACCCGCGCGGACGCGCTCGGCTGGGCCGAGGACATCGGCGTCGCGCGCTTCGAGCAGGAGTTCCGGCTCCAGGGCGGGCGGCTGCGGGTCGGCCGGGCCGAGACCCGCGACCCCGACACCGGGCAGCGCGACCCCGTCCTCGCGGCCGTGTGGGAGGGCCGCCGGCACGCGGTGTTCACCCACCTGTACCACGGGCGCCCGGCGGACGCGGTGGCGTTCTTCGGCACCGTCCGGCTCACCGAGCACGAGGACGGCATCGTCGCCGTGCCGCGCGGCCGCGCGCGGCGCGCCGAACCGGCCGAGATGGTCAAGGAGGTCCCGGGCCTCGGCCTGCTGGAGATCACGCCGCTGACGGCGGGCACGCGCCGCCGGCTGCCGCCCTGGCGCGGCGCCCGGGTCGCGGGCGGCGAGCTGTTCCAGGACACCGTCGAGGGCCAGGGCCCCTACTTCCTGCTGGCGCTGAGATCGCTGCTGGTGACCGTCCTGCCCGAGGAGGACCGGGTGCGCGAGGTCCCCCGGCGGCTCGCCGGGCTGGCGGTCGAGGCGGTCCGGTGACCGGCCCGCTCGCCGGGGTCGCGGTCTCGCTCGTGCTCCTGGCGTCGGCGTCCGGCCAGGCCGCCCGTCCCGGCGCGCTCACCGCCGCGCTGCGCGCCCACCGCGTGCTCCCGCGCGCCGCCGCCGCTCCGGTCGCGGCCTTGGTGATCGCCGCGGAGGCGCTGACCGGCGCGGCGGGCGCCGTGGCGCTGCTGCTCTGGCTGGACGGCCCGCTGCGGGCGTCCTGCGGGGCGGCGGCCGTCCTGCTGGCCCTGTACGCGCTCTACGCGGCGCACGTGTCCCGCACCCGCCAAGGCGTGCCGTGCGGGTGCGCGGGCGAGGGCACGCCGATGACCGGCTGGATCGCCGGGCGCGCCGCCGCGCTCTGCCTGCTCGCCCTCGCCGGCGCGGTGCTCGGCCTCCCGGCCGCGCCGACCACCTACGAGGTGTCCATCACGGTCGCGGCGGGGGCGGCGTTCGCGGTTCTCCTGTGGACACTGCCCCGCGCGATGCTCACGGAGAGGAGGACGGCCGCATGAGCTTCCAGAACAGCGCGCTGCTGCTGTCGTGGGTCGCGATCCTGCTGCTCGCCCTGGTCGTCGCCGGTCTCGTCCGGCAGGTCCACGCCCTCGGCCAGGGCGCCCCCTCGGCCGGGCTGGGCCCGGCGCCGGGCACGGCCGCGCCCGCCTTCGACCGGCTCGGGCCGGGCCTGCTGCTCTTCCTGGACCGCGACTGCGGCGTCTGCACCGACGTGCTGGCCGCCGCCGGCGCGCTGGACCGGCCGCTGCACGCGATCTTCGCGGGGCCGCCGCCCGACCCCGGGCCGCCGCCGGGCGCGACCGTCCTCACCGGCGAGCAGGACGGCCTGTTCGCCGACTACCGCGTGCCCGCCACCCCGTTCGCCGTGCTCGTCGGCGCGGACGGCCGGGTGCGGGCCGCCGAGCCGGTGGGCTCGCCCGAGGCCCTCCGCGAGCTGGCCCTGGAGGCGGCGCGATGATCGAGCTCGAGGACATTCCCCCGCTGCGCGGGCCGCGTCCCGCCGGGGCCGAGCGCGTCCGGCGGCGGCCCGTCCCCCGCGACGAGCCGAGATTCCGACCCGCCCGGCGCAGCCTGCTGACCGGCCTCGCCGCGGCGGGCGCCACCGCCGGGCTGAAGGCGCTCGGCGTCTTCCCGCCCGCCCGGGAGGCGCTCTCCTCCGGCTTCCAGCTGGTCGGCTACTACGACATCTACCCGCGCTGCCCGTCGTACGCGGCGAACCACAACTGCTCCCCCGGCTGCGGGCCGAGTTACGTGTGCAGCTGGTGCTGCCGGACGAGCGGCAAGTACAAGGGCTTCCACAAGTCGGGCGTCTCCGACCCCGGCCGTTACAAGCTGCGCCCCAACCAGTGCTACGGCGGCGGCTACGACGGCTGGCTCTGGGCCTACTCCAAGAGCTGCGGCAGTTGCAAGAAGGGCGTCACCTGGCGCTGCCACGACGGGTGGAAGAAGTCGAAGAAGGGCAACTGGTACAAGACCATCTGCCGGAAAGCGACGGCGTGCAAGAACTGACCGCAGGGCGGCTGCGGCGGGGCCTGGCCGACCCGCTGCTGCCCGTCGCCGCCCTCGCCCTCCTCGCGGTCTCCGCCGCCGCCCTGGACGCCGCTGTCCTGTGCTGGTCGTCGATCGGCGCGCTCGCCGGGTTTTCGCTGTCGGGCAGCGTCTGAACGCGCAACAGCGAATCGGTGCTGTTCTCGCCAGGTTGGCGGGCCCCGGTACGGCAGGGCGAGGTCCTGGCCGTCTTCACCTTCGGGCTCCTGCTCGGAGGCACCCTCAGCGCCGCGGTGATCTACCTGCTGACCGGCCTCGCCGCGCCGATCCCGGCCTCCGTGCGGACGTCCGTGATCCTGGCCGCCGCCGCGCTCGGCGCAGTACGCGAGTTCGGCCTGCTCCGTTTTCCCCTCCCGCAGAACGCCCGCCAGATCCCGCCGGACGTCCTCCAGACGCGCCTGCGCCGGGGCACCCTCCAGTTCGGCTTCGAACTGGGCACCGGCGTCCGCACTTACGTCCCCGCGACGGCCCCGTACGTCCTGGCCCTGACGCTCCTCCTGGCCGGCCTCTCCCTCCCGCTGACTCTCCTCACCGGCGCGGCCTTCGGCCTGGGCCGCGCCCTCAGCGCCGCCCTCACCTACTTGGCGCAAGACACCCAACGGGACAGCGCGATAGCCACCCGAATGCCCCTCACGAAGACCGTCACGGCCACCGTGTTCGTCGCCGCTCTCACGCTTCTCCTCCTGTGACACTCCGGTCCCTGGCCGCAACCGAGGCGGTGACTGCGGCTGATTGGTGAGAGACTGAGGCGTACGTCCGTACGGGAAGGTCTGTGCATGCTCTGGTCGCTGGTGGTGTTCCTCGCGTTGCGGGGGTTCGCCGTGGCCGAGTGGGCGGGGACGGCGCCGGGGCAGTCGGTGCTGGTGGCGCTGGGCTCGCTGACCGTCGCGGGGCTGCTGGTGCTCGCGGCCGTGCGGTTCCGTGCGGCGCGGCGGGGGCAGCGGGCGGTACTGGCGCGGGTGCGCACGACCCTGCGCGAGCGGACGCTGCGCACGGCCTTCCTGCCGCAGCGCGACCCCGACGCGGCGGGACGCCCGCGTCCGAGAGCGCCCGGAACGGCGATCGCGGCCGCCTGAGCGCGGCCGGAACGCATCCGATCCCTCTCGTTCCGGAAGGTCCTCCCATGTTCGATGTTCCCGTCTCGATCGCCCATGCCCTCGTCTCCGGACTGGCCGACGGCCTGGAGCCGTCCGCCGGCGGGTCCGCCACGGCGCTGGCGATCGTGCTGTTCACCATGGCCGTGCGGCTGCTCCTCGTCCCGCTCGCCGTCGCGGCGGCCAAGGGCGAGCGCGCGCGGGCGCGGCTGATGCCCAAGGTCCAGGCGCTGCAGAGCAAGCACGGCAAGAACCCCGAGCGGCTGCGGCGGGAGATGGCCGCGCTGTACGAGACGGAGGGCGCGTCGCCCGTCGCGGGGTGCCTGCCGATGTTCGCGCAGATCCCGTTCTTCATGGTCATGTACCGGCTGTTCATGTCGGCGACCGTGGCGGGGCACCAGAACGCCCTGCTGGCCCACACGCTGCTCGCCGCGCCGCTGGGGCAGAACTGGATCGGCGTCCTCGGCGGCGGGCTGCTCGCGCCGCCGTCGCTGGTGTTCGTCGGGTTGTTCGTCCTGCTGGGCGCGGTCGCGGTGTGGTCGTCGCGGCGGGTCACGGCCGAGGGGCCGATGGGCGCGGTCGCGCGGGTGCTGCCGTTCGGGACGGTGGTCTTCGCGGCGTTCGTCCCGCTCGCGGCGGGGCTGTACCTGCTGGTGTCGGGCGCGTGGACCGCGGCGGAGCGCGCCGTGCTGCAGCGGAGGGTCGTCGCGGCCGCCTGAGGGGGCCTTGACGGGCCGCCGGTCGCTCGGTTCGATGTAAACCGAATCAGGTTCTGGGCGATGGACGAGGACGGTGCGCGGTGACGGACGGTGCGGTGACGGACGGTGCGCAGTGACGACGACGGCGCCGGACACCGGTCGGCTGAGCGTTGCCGACCTGCCCTTCTGGGCGCTGCCCCCGGAGCGGCGGATGGCCGAGTTCGCGGCACTGCGGCAGCGCGAGCATCCGGCGTTCTTCCAGGAGCTGAAGCTGCCGTTCGTCCGGCAGGGCCCCGGCTTCTACGCGCTGACCAGGCACGCGGACGTCGTGGAGGCCAGCCGGTCGCCGCACGTCTTCAGCAGCGAGCCGTGCTCCAACAGCATCGCCGACCTGCCCGGCTACCTGGCCCGCTACTTCGGCTCGATGATCAACATGGACGACCCGCGGCACGCCAAGATCCGCAAGATCGTGTCGCGGGCGTTCACCCCCCGGGTGCTGGAGAAGATGGAGGCCGACCTGCAGTCCGCCGCGACGCGGATCGTGGACGACCTGGTCGCCAAGGGCTCGGCCGACTTCGTCACCGACGTCGCGGCGCGGCTCCCGCTCCAGGTCATCTGCGACATGATGGGCATCCCCCAGCACGTCCGGCCGATGGTGTACGAGCGGACGAACATCATCCTCGGCCTCGGCGACCCCGAGTACAGCGGCGGCAAGGACTACAGCCGCGACGGCATCACCCGGCTCGGCGCGCTGTACGGGCTGCTCAAGGTGCTGACGGCCGGGTTCGAGCTGAACCACCTGGCGATGAAGCTGGCCCGGCTGCGGCGCCGCCGGCCCGGCGACGACCTGGTGTCCGCGCTGATCGCGGCCGAGGTGGACGGGGAGCGCCTCACCGACCAGGAGATCGGCTCGTTCTTCATCCTGCTCGTGGTGGCCGGGAACGAGACGACGCGGAACGCGATGTCGCACGGCCTCAAGCTGTTCACCGACAACCCCGAGCAGCGCGCGCTGCTGCTGGAGGACTTCGACGCGCGCATGCCGGGCGCGGTCGAGGAGATCGTCCGGATGGCGACGCCGGTCATCCAGTTCCGCCGGACGCTGACCCGCGACCACGTGATGAACGGCCACCAGTACCGCGAAGGCGACAAGGTCCTGCTCTTCTACAACTCGGCCAACCGCGACGAGGCCGTCTTCGCGGACCCGGACGCCTTCGACATCACCCGCTCCCCCAACCCGCACGTCGGGTTCGGCGGCCCCGGCCCGCACTTCTGCCTCGGCGCGAACCTCGCCCGCCGCGAGATCACGGTGATGTTCCGCGAGCTGTTCACGCGCGTCCCGGACATCCGCGCCACCGGCGAGCCGGACCGGCTCTTCTCCAGCTTCATCAACGGGATCAAGCACCTGCCCTGCACGTTCTGACGCCGGGCGCGGCGTCAGAACGTGCAGGGCAGGGCCTAGGCGGCGGGGGCTAGGTGGCGGCGGGGGCGAGTTCGACGTCGACGGTCAGCTCGGCCGGGGCGGCCTCCAGCGTCAGGTCGGCGATCCGCCCCGCCGCCGCGAGGTCCGGCCGGGCGATGTGCGCCACCTCCGCGCCCCGGACGACGGCGCGCGACACGTCGGCGCGCATCGACGCCTTCGCCTCGGACTTGGCCTTGCGGACCTGGCGGAGCGCCGCGCCCGTCGCGGCGAGGACGGCCGGGTCGCCGCCCGCCGGCAGCTCGGCGGCCGCCGGCCAGGCCGCCGCGTGCACCGATCCGTGCCGCCACCACGACCAGACCTCCTCGGTCACGAACGGCAGGACGGGCGCGAACAGCCGCAGCAGCACCGACAGGGCCGTGCGCAGCGCCGCCCGCGCCGACTGCGCCGCCGGGCCGTCGCCGTACGCGCGGGCCTTCACCAGCTCCAGGTAGTCGTCGCAGAACTCCCAGAAGAACCGCTCGGTGCGCTCCAGCGCCCGCGTGTAGTCGTAGCCCTCGAACGCATCGGTCGCGTCCTGGACGACGCCGGACAGCGCCGCCAGCATCGCCCGGTCGAGCGGCTCGGTGACGGAGGCGCCCGCCTCGACCTCGCCCAGGCCCAGCACGAACTTCGACGCGTTGAGGATCTTGATGGCGAGGCGCCGGCCGACCTTGATCTGGCCGGTGTCGAACGCGGTGTCGGTGCCGGGCCGCCCGCTCGCCGCCCAGTAGCGGACGGCGTCGGAGCCGTACTCGCGCAGCAGGTCGATCGGGGTGACGACGTTGCCCTTGGACTTCGACATCTTCTTGCGGTCGGGGTCGAGGATCCACCCCGACAGCGCGGTGCCCGTCCACGGCAGCGAGCCGTGCTCCAGGTGCGCGCGGACGACCGTGGAGAACAGCCACGTCCGGATGATGTCGTGCGCCTGCGGCCGCAGGTCGTAGGGGAAGACGCGGCCGAACAGGTCGGCGTCGCGCTCCCAGCCGCCCGCGATCTGCGGGGTCAGCGACGACGTCGCCCAGGTGTCCATCACGTCGGGGTCGCCGATGAAGCCGCCCGGCTCGCCGCGCTGCCCGGCGGTGTAGCCCGGCGGGACGTCCGAGGACGGGTCGACGGGCAGCGCGTCCTCGGCGGGGACGATCGGCGCGTCGTAGCGCGGCTCGCCGGCGGCGTCCAGCGGGTACCAGACGGGGATCGGCACGCCGAAGAACCGCTGCCGGGAGATCAGCCAGTCGCCGTTCAGGCCCTCGACCCAGTTCTCGTAGCGGGCCCGCATGTAGCCGGGGTGCCACGCCAGCTCGCGCCCGCGCGCCAGCAGCTCCGCGCGGACGCCCTCGTCGCGGCCGCCGTTGCGGATGTACCACTGCCGGGTGGTGACGATCTCCAGGGGCTTGCTGCCCTTCTCGTAGAACTTCACCGGACGGCTGATCTTGCGCGGCTCGCCGTCGAGATCGCCGGAGTCGCGGAGCATCTCGGCGACACGCTCCTTCGCCGAGAAGACCGTCTTGCCGGCCAGCTCCGCGTACGGCTCCGCGGCGACGCCCGCGGGCGGGTCGGCGGCCAGACGGCCGTCCCAGTCGACGATCGCGCGGGTCGGCAGGGCGAGCTCGCGCCACCAGGTGACGTCCGTGACGTCGCCGAACGTGCAGATCATCGCGATGCCGGAGCCCTTGTCGGGCTCGGCGAGGCGATGCGCCAGGACCGGGACCTCGACGCCGAACAGCGGCGTGCGGACGGTCGTGCCGAACAGCTCCCGGTAACGCTCGTCGTCGGGGTGCGCGACCAGCGCGACGCACGCGGGCAGCAGTTCCGGCCGCGTCGTCTCGATGTAGACCGGGCGCTCGTCGCCGTGGAACCGGATCCGGTAGAACGCGCCGGGGTGCTCGCGGTCCTCCAGCTCGGCCTGCGCGACGGCCGTGCGGAACGTCACGTCCCACAGCGTCGGCGCCTCGGAGACGTAGGCCTCGCCGCGCGCCAGGTTGCGCAGGAACGCGCGCTGCGACGCCGTGCGGGACACGTCCCCGATGGTGGTGTAGAGGTGGTTCCAGTCGACCGACAGGCCGACCTGGCGCCACATCTCCTCGAACGCCTTCTCGTCGACCTCGGTGAGCCGTTCGCACAGCTCGATGAAGTTGCGCCGCGAGACCGGCTGCTGGCGTTTGGGGTCGGGCTTGGCCGGCGGCGCGAAATCGGGGTCGTAGGGAAGCGACGGATCGCACCGGACGCCGAAATGGTTCTGCACCCGGCGCTCGGTCGGCAGGCCGTTATCGTCCCAGCCCATCGGGTAGAAGACCGCCCGACCGCGCATGCGGTGGAACCGCGCGACGGTGTCGGTGTGGGTGTAGGAGAAGACGTGGCCGACGTGGAGGGAACCGCTCACGGTGGGCGGCGGGGTGTCGATCGAGTAGACCTCGCCGCGCGGCCGGGTGCGGTCGAAGCGGTAGACGCCCTCGTCCTCCCAGACGCGTACCCATTTGTCCTCGAGTCCGTCCAGGGAGGGCTTCGGCGGGACGTGCGGAGTACGCGGCTGCTCTGTCATGAGCCAATGGTATTGACATCGGCGGGAGCCGCATGCCGATTGACCGGCGCTGATCGCCTCCACCGCCCGGGGCGGACCGTTCCGGTAGCGTCGGAGACGACAGACGAGTGGAGGACGAATATGGCGGATAAGGGCGATATCGGGTGGCGGGTGATGGCCGGTGCCGCGGCGTTCGCGGGCGGGTTCGTCGCGAAGAAGACCATCACGATGATCTGGAAGAAGAGCACCGGCAAGGAGCCGCCGACCAATCCCGAGTCCCCGGACGTCGACCTGATGGAGGCCGTCGGCTGGGCCGTGGTGATGGGCGTCGGCATGGAGCTGGCCCGCCTGCTCGCCACCCGCGCCGTGGCGCACCAGTACGCCAAGGGCACCGGTGAGCTGCCGGCCCATCTGAAGGTCGACGCCTGACGACCCGCGCCGTTCCAGGGGGGCGACCCCCTGGAACGTCCCGCCGACCGGGGCGCCGGGGCGCGGCCGGCCGGGGCGGTCAGCGCAGCGGCTTGTGGTGGGATCCCGGAAGCGGGGGCGTGATCCCGGCGGCCCCGCGCAGGTCGTTGCGGACCTTCAGCGCCAGGGCCTTCGTCGCGGACCGGTTGAGGGCGGCGCCCGCCGCCGCACCGGTGAGGAACGGGCCCATGGTGCTCATGCTGCGGCCGAAGGTGCGCAGCATCCGCTTGCGCAGGGCCGACTTGGCGGCGGTGCCGAGCGCGCTGGTGAGCGACCCGGCCTCCAGGGGGTTGACGCCGCGCTGCCGGGCCCAGGACGTGACGAACGCCGCGCCGCGGGCGGTGCCGGTGCCCTGGACGCGCACGCCGTACACCTCGTGCAGTTCGGCGATCATCTTGACCTCGATGGCCGCGACGACGAGCGTCTCGGCGGCGAGCTGGGCGGGCGCCGTCAGCAGCAGCGGCGGGGCGGTGAACTCCACTGCGGCCAGCGCGCCGCCGGCCGCGCCGACGGCGGTCGTGCCGTTGCTCGCCACCTTGACGAGCCGGTCGGCGAGCGCCTCCCCCATCAGCCCGTGGTGGTGCGCCTGCAGCGTCTCCAGGTCGCGGATGGTGATGTGCGGCGCGGCCTCGACGAGCAGGTCACCGAGCCACTTGCCGCGCCCGATCCCCGCGGCCCCCACCTTGCGGGCGTTCCGGCCGAGCAGTGCGGCCAGCCGCCCGAGCAGGCGGCCGCGGGTCTCGCGGTCCATGTCCTCGTCGGCGGTGAGCCGTCCGATCAGCTCACCGAGTTCCGTGGAGCCGTCGCCGCGCGCCGGCTCCACCTCGTCATCACGCCTTTCGATCTCTCCCGTCACCCGGCGGCCACTCCCGGTCAGGCGGCGCACTCGCGGCAGATCGGCTGGCCGTTCTTCTCGGTGGCCAGCTGGCTGCGGTGGTGCACCAGGAAGCAGCGCGTGCAGGTGAACTCGTCCGCCTGCCGCGGAACCACCCGGAAGGTGAGCTCCTCGTTGGACAGGTCGGCACCGGGCAGCTCGGCGACCTCACCGGCGTCCAGGTCCTCGTCGATGATGCTGGCGGCCTTGTCGGCCCGCCGGGCCTGGAGCTCCTGGAGGCTGTCCTCGCTGAGATCGTCGTCGGTCTTGCGTGGGCTGTCGTAGTCGGTCGCCATCTTCTATCTCCATCCCCCTCAGTGCTTTATGCGCCCCGTCGCGCGGATCTAACGCTCAAGGGGCCGTTCTTGTGCCCGATCCGGGCGGGAAATTCTGTCACGGTTGGTGACCTGCGACACACGAGGCGCGACCGTTCCCACGAGTGACACCAGTCACCCGGATCTTTCCTCGTACTGTGTCTTCCATCACATAACCGGCGGATCTGGACGTCCCGCTACCGGGCCGGGGCACCTGCCGGAGTACCCGCGGCGGCGGGGATCATATCGGTCCCGGCGGCGTTGCGCGCGCCGGCCGCCCCCGCGCGGCGCCCCGCCGCCGCCGCGGCCTGACCCGGCCGCCGCGAGACCGAACCAGACCGATCGGTGAAACGTCTGAACTAACGCGATATCGTGCCCGCCTGAGGTTGGGGGCGGGCCCCCTGCGGAGGTTTCACCCCGGTGCCGCGGTTCGGACGCCGGAACGGGGCCCGCGGTGGGTCCGGCGCACAATGTCGCGGACATCACTGCGGGTCAATGGAGGGTCAGATGCCGGATGCCGCTCCGCTGGAGCCGGGCGATCCTAGGGCACTCGGACAGTACGAGGTCATCGGACGGCTGGGCGCCGGGGGCCAGGGCGCCGTCTTCCTGGGCAAGGCCCCTGGAGGAGAGTACGTCGCGGTCAAGCTGCTGCACGCGCAGATGGCCAACGATCCGGCCGCGCGTGCCCGGTTCACCCGCGAGGTGAGTGCGGCGCAGAAGGTCGAGCCCTTCTGCACGGCCCGCGTGCTGGAGGCCGACGTCCAGGGCGACCAGCCCTACGTCGTCAGCGAGTTCATCGACGGGCCGTCCCTGCACGACGTGGTCGCGCACGACGGGCCGCGCAGCGCCGCCGAGCTGGAACGGCTCGCGATCGGCACGGCGACCGCGCTCGCGGCGATCCACGAGGCCGGGATCGTGCACCGCGACTTCAAGCCGAACAACGTCATGCTGGCCTCCGACGGCCCCCGCGTCGTCGACTTCGGCATCGCCCGGACGGTCAACTCGCAGGAGAGCGCCGTCACCGCGACCGGCATGGTGGTCGGCACGCCCGGCTACCTGGCGCCCGAGCAGCTGACCGGCGCGCCGCTCACCCCGGCGGTCGACATCTTCGCCTGGGGCGCGACCATGGTGTTCGCCGCCACCGGGCAGTCGCCGTTCGAGGCCGACACGCTGCCCGTCATCATCAACCGGATCCTCAACGAGGACCCGGACCTGTCGGCGCTGCCCCCGGGCCCGCTGCGGGACCTGATCGGCCGCTGCCTGTCCAAGGACGCGGGCCTGCGCCCGCCCGCCCCGCAGCTGCTGCTCAACCTGCTCGGGGCCGTCGGCGCCGCGCCCGCCGGGCAGGGCGCCGGGCAGGAGGACCTGCTCAACCAGGGCACCCGGATCGCCTCGCAGCTGCCGCCGCCGCCCCCGGTGCCGCCCGCGCCGCAGCACCGGCCGCAGCCGCAGATCACCCCGCCGCCGATGCCGATGCACCAGGGCGCGATGGCGGGCCCGAACACGCCCCCGCCGCAGCCGATCACGCCGCCGCCGATGCCGATGTACCAGGGCGCGCCGCCGCAGCCTCCGCGCCCGCAGATGCAGCCGCCGATGCCGCCGAGACCGGGCTACGGGCCGCCGCCCAAGCAGTCCTCCTCGGCCGGGCCGATCATCGCGATCGGCTGCGGCGCGCTGGCGCTGATCGTGATCCTGGTGGTCGTGGTGCTGGCGATCATCGGAGCCAACAGCGAGGACGACCCGGACCCGTACCCCACGACGTACCCGACGAGCACCTACACGCCGCCGGACGACGACACCCCGACGCCGCGCGCGACGGGCGGGCTGGTGGGCAACTACACCGGCGACGGGAAGCAGCCCGGCGCCGGCGCGGGGCACACCGAGTTCGAGGTCAAGTTCTCGCTGATCTACACGACCGGGGTCGCGACCTACACCTACCCGTCCGGCGCCCAGGACAAGTGCTACACGCGCCTGTCCCTGCTGTCCGACGACGACGGCAAGGTCATGTACCGGGAGACCCCGATGGCGGGGATGGACGAGAAGGAGTGCGCCCCCGGGTACATCACCTTCATCCCGTCCTCCAGCGGCACCACGCTGCGGTGGGAGTGGCGGCAGAGCCGCTACGCCTCCAGCCCCGGTGCGTACGGGACCGTCTCGAGGTGACCGCCGCCTAGAACAACCGACCGCTGGAGGCGACCGCGCCCCGGCCGGGCCCCCGAGGGCCGGCCGGGGCGTTCGCTCGTCAGCCCGGCGGGAGTCGGACGGTGACGATCAGCCCGCCGCCGGGGCGGGGCGCCGCGTACACGGCGCCGCGGTGCGCGAGCACCACCGACCGGACGATCGACAGGCCGAGGCCCGCGCCCTTGGACGACTCGACGCGGTCGGCGTTCAGCCGCCGGAACGGCTCGAACAGCCGCTCCACCTCATAGGCGGGTACCACGGGCCCGGTGTTCTCCACCTGGACGGTGGCGTAGCCGTCGAGCATGCCGGTGCGGATCCACAGCTCGCCGCCCTCGGCCTCGTTGTGCTTGATCGCGTTCTCGACGAGGTTCGACACCAGGTGCTCCAGCAGCACCGGGTCGCCGAGCGCCGTGCCCTGCGTCAGCTCCGGGTGGACGGCCACGTCGTTGTCGTGCTCGCGGCGGCTGGACTGCTCCAGCACGGCCGCCGCCACCTCGGCCATGTCGACCGGGGTGCGCGCGGTCAGCTCCCGCTCGCTGCGGGCGAGCAGCAGCAGGCCCTCGATGAGCCGCTCGTGCCGGGCGTTGGTGGCCAGCAGCGTCCGGCCGACGGTGCGCAGGTCCTCCGACGCCTCGGGGTCGCCGAGCGCCACCTCCAGCAGCGTCCGGTTGATCGCGAGCGGGGTGCGCAGCTCGTGCGAGGCGTTCGCGACGAACCGGCGCTGGGAGTCGAAGGCCTGGCCGAGCCGCTCCAGCATCGCGTCGAAGGTGTCGGCCAGCTCCTTGATCTCGTCTTCCGGGCCCTCCAGCGCGATGCGCTCGTGCAGCGTGCTCTCCGACAGCCGGCGCGCGGTCGTGGTGACCCGCTGCAGCGGGCTGAGCGCCCGGTCGGCGACGAACCAGCCGAGCACCAGGGTGATGACGCCGACCCCGCCGAGCGCGAGCAGCGACCGGCCGACCAGCTGCTTCATCGTCTGCTCGACGAACTGGCGCTGCAACTCGGCGGCCGCGGCGTCGGTGAGGCCGTAGCCGATCACCTTGACGTTGCTGAGGATGTTGGCCATCAGGAACGACATGACGAACAGCAGCAGCGCGCCGGCCATGAAGAACAGCAGCCCGTACAGCAGGGTGAGGCGCAGCCGCACGCTCATCCGGTTCGGCAGCGCGGTCACCGGGGTGCCGTCGGCGCGCCACATGCCCTTCGCGGCCGGGGGCGGCGGCGGGAACTGCTGCGGGCCGGGGCGCCGCCACCGGCCGCCGCGCCGGCCGCCCTCGCCGCCCTGCCCGCCGCCCTGCGCGCCGCCGGGCTGGCCGCCGCCGGGCTGGCCGCCGCCGTGGACGGCCGTCGGCTGGGTGGCCTGCGCGCCGGTGTCCCGCGCGGCGTCCGGACGCGCGTCGCCGCCGCCGGACGGCGCCGCGGTCGCTCCGGGTTCGGACGGGCCGGGACGTGGTGCGGTCACAGCCGGTACCCCACGCCGGGCACGGTCTCGATCACCGGTGGGTCACCGAGCTTCTTGCGCAGTGTCATCATCGTGACCCGGACGACGTTGGTGAACGGGTCGATGTGCTCGTCCCACGCCTTCTCCAGCAGCTGCTCGGAGCTGACGACCGCGCCGTCCGCGCTGAGCAGCACCTCCAGGACGGCGAACTCCTTGCGGGTCAGCTCGACCGGGCGGCCGTCCCGGGAGACCTCGCGGCGGGCCGGGTCGAGGGTGATCCCGGCGCGCTCCAGGACGGGCGGCAGCGGCGCCGCGGCGCGCCGGCCGAGCGCCCGCACCCGGGCGATCAGCTCGGCGAACGCGAACGGCTTGGCGAGGTAGTCGTCGGCGCCGATGGACAGGCCCTCGACCCGGTCGTCCAGCTCGCCCGCCGCGGTCAGCATGATGATCCGCGCCGGGTAGCGCTGCGAGACGAGCTGCTTGCAGACGTCGTCGCCGTGGACCTTGGGCAGGTCGCGGTCGAGCACGATCACGTCGTACTCGTTGACGCCGGCCCGCTCCAGCGCGCCGGCGCCGTCGTAGGCCACGTCCACGGCCAGCGTCTGCCTGCGCAGGCCGGTGGCGATCGCGTCGGCGAGCACCCGCTCGTCCTCGACGACTAGAACACGCACAAGTCCCCCTCCTGGCCGGGCGCGGGGCCCGGTCTCCGGCTCCCAGGTATGCCACGGACGCCGTAAGACGCTCGTAAACAGGCGTTCAACTCGGCGTATGCCGGGCGGTGGCCGAACGGACGCAAGAATCCGCGAAAATTGCATCCGCGAACAGGTTTGCTTTCAGCTTAGGTCTGGGTAGGGCATGGAAACGATCCGGGAGGAGGCCCATGGGCGAGTTGTCACGCATGATCCAGCAGCGGCTCGACGACGCGTACGCGTCGCTGCGCACCGCCCACGCAGAGGGCGACACCTACCTGGCAGACATCCGTCAGGAGGAGATCAGCGAACTGCGCCGGATCGCAGCGAACAACGACATCGGCGTCGAAGCACCCCGCTGCGATTGACCCGCCGCACCACTCCAGGCGGCGCGACCCCGTAGTCGAGAAGCCCGGGACCCGACCGTCCCGGGCTTCTCACTGTCCGTGCGGCCCGTTCGCCGAGCCCCGCTCCCCGCCGCTCAGTCGCGCGTGGGGCCGAGCGGCGCCAGCAGGGCGTGCAGGGCCTCGAACGTGCCCGGTCCGGCCGCCATGGTCAGCTCCGGGCTCGCCGGCGCCCCGTCCAGCCCCTCGACGCGCCCGCCCGCCTCCTGGACGATCAGCGCCCCGGCGGCGATGTCCCACGCCTGGACGCCGCGCTCGTAGTAGGCGTCGACCCGTCCCGCCGCGAGCGAGCACAGGTCGACGCAGCAGGAGCCGCCGCGCCGGATGTCGCGGACGTTCGGCAGCACCCCGGTGAGGACCTGCGCCTGCCGGGCGCGCCGCCCGGCGTCGTAGCCGAAGC
Organism: Actinomadura sp. NAK00032; assembly: GCF_013364275.1. NCBI lineage: Bacteria > Bacillati > Actinomycetota > Actinomycetes > Streptosporangiales > Thermomonosporaceae > Actinomadura > Actinomadura sp. NAK00032. The sequence continues at coordinate 6,607,339 of NZ_CP054932.1, forward strand.
CCGTGGCGACCAGCGCCCGCGCCAGCGGCACCTGCGCGTTGACGCGCAGCTCGCGCGTGCCGGCCGCGGTGTGCAGCAGGGCGCCGCCGCCGCGCACCGCCGTGTAGGACTCGCCGCGGCGCGGCATCTCCACCGCCCCGGCGACGGCCGCGCCGTCCACCTCGGCGGCGATGCTGACCGCCCAGTCGGGCAGGTCGTAGAGGTAGTTCACGGTGCCGTCGATCGGGTCGACCACCCACCGGACGCCGCTGCCCCCGGCACGGGTGCCGCCCTCCTCGCCGAGGAACGCGTCGTCGGGACGGGCCGCCCGGATCCGCTCGATGATCAGCTGCTCGGCGGCGCGGTCCATCTGGGTGACGACGTCGGTCGGGGACGACTTGGTCTGCACGACGTCCGGGCCGCCCGCGGGGCGCTTGTCGACCAGCATCCGGCCGACCTCGCGCGCGGTCTCGGCGGCCAGCTCCAGCAGGTCCTCGGCCAGGCTCACAGGGTCTCTCCCAGAAGGTCGCGGGGCAGGGCGGCGAAGCGCGGGTCGGTGCCGGGCGTGGCGGCGCGCGCGAACGCGAGCCCCAGCTCGGCGGCCAGGTCGGCGGCCTCCACGTCGAGGTCGTACTTGACCTCCATGTGGTCGGAGACGAACCCGACCGGCACGACCGCGACGGCGCGGACGCCCTCGCCGTGCAGCTTCCCCAGGTGGTCGGTGATCTGCGGCTCCAGCCACGGCTGGCTCGGCGGGCCGCTCCGGCTCTGGTAGACGAGGTCCCAGGGCGCTCCGGGGGCCGCCCGGTCGGCGACCGTCCGCGAGACCCGCTCCAGTTCGGCGACGTACAGCTCGCGGTTGGGCTGGGACAGGGGCACGCTGTGCGCGGTGAAGACCAGGCGGGCGCCGTCCGGGAGGCCGCTGAGGGCGTCCTTGGCCGCGTCCACGAAGGGGTCGATGAAGCCCGGCCTGTCGCAGTACACGGGGAGCTTGTCGATCTCGGGGGCGCCCGGGACCTCTTCACGCGCGCGCGCGATGTCATTGAGGTACTGGTCGTTCGTCGAGTAGCCGCTGTAGGCCGAGGTGACGAACGCGGCGGCGCGCCGGACCCCGTCCGCCTTCATCTGCCGGACGGTGTCGGCGAGGTAGGGGGTCCAGTTCCGGTTGCCCCAGTAGACGGGCAGGTCCACGCCGTGGGCCGCGAAGTCGGCCTCGATGGCGGCCTTGAGGTCGCGGCACAGCTGGTTGATCGGGCTGACCCCGCCGAAGAGGTAGTAGTGCTCCCCCACCTCTTCCAGGCGCTCCCTGGGGATGTTGCGGCCGCGGGTCACGTTCTCCAGGAACGGGATGACGTCCTCGCGGCCCTCGGGGCCCCCGAAGGACAGCAGTAGCAGCGCGTCGTACGAGGTCATGCCTTCCATCCAACCAGCCCGGCCGGGGCTCGGGACGTGGGGTCAGTCATACCTGGCCGCGTACGCCTTGGCGAGGTTCAGGACCTTCTGCACGTACCAGTCGGCGTGGTTGTAGTGCCACACCGCGCGGTAGAGCTGCTTGCCGCCGCGCCCCGCGCCGTTGGCGCACAGGTACTTGGCCGCGCCGGGGATGGCGTCGAACGGGTTCATGATGTCGGCCTTGCCGTCGCCGTCGCCGTCCACCCCGTACGCCTTCCACGTCGCGGGCATGAACTGCATCGGGCCGAGCGCGCCCGCGCTGGAGCGGCCGGCGTTGCGGCCGTGGTCGCTCTCCACCTGGCCGATCGCGGCGAGGACCGTCCACGACAGGCCCGGGCAGGTGGTGGCCGCCTTCTTGTAGAGGTCCAGGTAGCTGGACGAGCGGCCGCCGCCGGACGACGACTCGTACTTGCTCTCGTGCAGGTTGAGCACGTTCGTGCCGGGGCCGAGCACCTTGGTGACGGCCCGGACGACCTTGGCCGGGTCCACCCCGGGCGCGTTGACCAGGATCGCGACGTTCGGGACGAGCCCCATCTCGCCGCCCGACTTCTTCCCGACCAGCAGGTCGATGCCGGGCAGCCCGAGGGGCCCGGAGCCGCCCATCGTGAGGTTCGGCATCGTCCGCCCCACCACCGGGTACTGGTAGCCCCTGGTCAGCTGGAGCTGCTCGGCGGCGGCCGGGGACACCACGAACCTGCCGCCGGCGAGCGCCTCCCACAGCTCGGTCTTCTTGGCGGTGGCGGGCGGCGTCCAGGACCGGAACGAGGACGGGTCGACGGCGAACGCGTTCACCTGGCGGCCCTGGAGCTGCACGGCTCCGCCCGCGACCGCCGTCACGTCCTTGACCTGGCCCAGCTTCGCGATCCGCTTGATCTTGGCGGCGGGGATCGAGGCCGTGCCGACCGCGAGGACGTCCGGCGGCACGACCCGGCGCAGCGGGGCGACCTGGCCGCCGGTGGCCACGTTGACCGGGTCGCCGGCGGCGCCCGGCGGGACGCTCGGCGGCGTGCCCGCGGCGGCGGGCTCCGCGTCGTCGGTGGTCAGCGCCGCGTAGACGCCGCCGGAGGTGCTGGCGATGGCGAGCACGGCGATCCCGCCGATGAGGAACGGCAGCGACCGGCGGGGCCGCCGCGGGCGGGCGCCGCCGCGCGGATCGCGGCGCTTCTTCTCCGGCCGCGGGCGCGCCGCGTCCGGCCGGGTGCCCGGCGGGCGGGCGGCGGGCGCCTCACCATCGCCACCGTCGCCGGACGGTCCCGGGACGGGGCCGGTGCGTGATGCTGGTGGAGAAGCCACAACATGTCCCAACGAGTCTGGCTACGGACGGTTACCCCGCTGTTGGTTACCGGATCGTACGTTATCGCCGGTTCCCCCATCCGCCCGGCTCAAAAACATGAACTTTCCTCACGATCGTTCGCCGAGTAGAGTCGCCCCATGTCCCCCGAGAACCCCCGCAAATGGCAGAACTGGGCGGGAAACCAGCAGGCCACGCCGCAGCGCGTGGTGACGCCGCGCACCGCCGGCGACGTGGCCGACGCGGTGCGGTCGGCGGCAGGCGACGGCCTCACCGTCCGCATGACCGGCACAGGACACTCCTTCACCGGCGCCGCCGTCGCCGAGGGCGTCCTGCTGCGCCCCACGGCGCTCACGGCGGTCCGCTCGGTCGACACCGCCACCGGGCTCGTCACCGTCGAGGCGGGGCTGCCGCTGCACACGCTCAACCGCGTCCTGGACGAGCACGGCCTCGCGCTGGCGAACATGGGCGACATCCAGGAGCAGACCGTCGCCGGCGCCCTCCAGACCGCCACGCACGGCACCGGCAGGGACGCCGCGGGGCTCGCCTCCCAGGTCGCCGCGCTGGAGATGGTCCTCGCCGACGGCTCCACCGTGACGTGCTCGCCCGACGAGCGGCCCGACCTGTTCGACGCCGCCCGCGCGGGCCTCGGCGCGCTCGGCGTCGTCACCGCCATCACCTGGCGGACCGTCCCGGCGTTCGTCCTGCGCGCGCAGGAGCAGCCGATGAAGTGGGACGAGGTCCTCGCGCGCGTGGACGAGTTCGACGCCGCCAACGAGCACTTCGAGTTCTACTGGTTCCCGCACACCGAGGGGTGCCTGACCAAGCGCAACAACCGCGTCGAGGGCCCGCCGGAGCCGCTGTCGAAGTTCCGGTACTGGCTCGACGACCAGTTCCTGTCGAACACGGTCTTCGGCGCCATCAACCAGGTGACGCACCTGGCGCCCGCCACGGCGCCGTCCGTGAACCGCGTCTCCGCCAGGGCGCTCGGTGCCCGCACCTACAGCGACACGTCCTACAAGGTCTTCACGAGCCCCCGGACGGTCCGCTTCAAAGAGCAGGAGTACGCGATCCCGCGCGAGGAGCTCGTCCCCGCGCTGCGCGAGCTCCGCGCCCTGTTCGCGAGGCGCGACTGGCGGATCAGCTTCCCGATCGAGGTCCGGCTGCTCCCCGAGGAGGACGCCTGGCTGTCGATGGCGCACGGGCGGCGGAGCGCGTTCATCGCCGTGCACGTCTACCACCGCGACGCGCACGAGGACTACTTCCGCGGCGTCGAGGACCTGCTGACCACGGCCGGCGGCCGTCCGCACTGGGGCAAGCTCCACACGCGCGACGCGTCCTACCTGGAGAAGGTCTACCCGCGGTTCGCCGACTTCCGCGCCCTGCGCGACGAGCTGGACCCGGACCGCCGCTTCGCCAACCCCTACACGCGGCAGGTCTTCGGCGACTAGCCGGCCGGGGTCTGCGGCGCCTCCGCGCCGCCGCCGTCCTGCTGGCCCCCGGTCGGGGCCGGCGTGTCCGGCGTGGTCGGGGCCGGGGTCGTCGGCGCGGTCGTAGTCGGCTGCTCGCTCGGCCGCTCCTCGGTCGGCCGGTCCGTCGGCTCCGGCTCGGTCGTGCCCGGCGCCTCGGTGGAGGGCGCCTCGCCCGTCGGCTCGCCGCTCGGCGTCGCGCCGCCCGACTCGGTCGGCTGGACGGACGGGCTCTGCGACGGCGTGCCGTCCGGCTGCCCGCCGCCCTCGCCGCCGCGCAGCACGTTGGTGACCGTCAGCCCCTTGTCGCCGCGGCCGATGGGCGTGCCGGTGGATGCCTCGACCACCGTGATCACGCCGATCACGGCGACGAACACCGCCGCCGAGGAGACCGCCAGCTTCACCCAGTGCGCCTTGGCCCACTCGACCGTGCTCTGCCACGCCGTGCGGCGCGCGGCGTGGCGGACGGCGTCCTCACCGGCCTCCGCGGCGAGCGAACCCGCGACGGCCCGGGCCGGATCCAGGTGCGTGGCGCTGGGGTCCGGGCGCCCGGCGCCGGCGTCGAGGCGCGTGGCGTTCGGGTCGCCGCCGGGATCGAACCGGGTGGCGTTCGGATCACCGGGGAGCGGGAGGTCGAGCCGCGTCGCGTTCGGGTCCCCGGACCACACCGCCGTCCGCGTCGGGTCCGCGCTCGTCGCCTCGCCCGCCGCGCCCTCGGCCGCCGTCCGGCGCCGCACGGCCGACTGCTGGTGCGTCAGCTCCTTGATCTGCTCGCGGCCCTGGTCGAGGTAGTGCTTGCCGACGGCCGACCCGGCCGTCGAGATCACGCTCATCAGCGCGGCACCGATGATCGTCCCGTACACGCCCAGATAGGACGCCCCGAAGGCGGCGACCGCCGTCGCCACCGCGCTCGCGATCAGCTGCGTCGTGCTGAGATCCGGCAGCTTGCGCGGCATGCCTCCACTCACCCCTGTTCCTCACCAGAAATCCCCCAGAATGAAACTAACCAGACGATCTACGTGTTCCTCCCCAAGACGTGACGCTCGCAACGTCCGCCCCTGGAACCGGACCGGGACGTCAGGCAGAGTGTGGAAAAGGATGCACAAGATTCAGGCATGGCGACCCCCCGCCCTCCGCGTCCCCGGCAAGCTTGGTCAGGTGCCCTCTTCGACCTCGTGAAGAGGGCTTCGAGAGCGGCGATGTTCGGACATGCCGGGTACGGTGCTGGCAGCAGGCGTGTCCGGGAAGAGAGACTCGGGAACCCGGGGGAAAGGGCACGCATGCGCCCTCGGTGGGCATCGGGCGGCCGACCGTGACAGCACGGTCGACCGGTCCGGGGTCCTCCGTGCCGTCAAGACAGGGCAGGAAGGACACGCATGCAGGAGCTGCGCCTCGTCGCGGTCAGCGAGGACGGTACGTACCTCGTCCTGGCCACCGCGGGCCGAGGCACCCGGTTCACCCTGCCCGTCGACGACCGGCTCCGCGCAGCGGTCCGTGGGCACTTCTCCCGCCTCGGCCAGTTCGAGATCGAAGTGGAGAGTCCCTTGCGCCCCAAGGAGATCCAGGCCCGCATCCGGTCCGGTGAGACCGCCGAGGAGATCGCCGAGTCGGCGGGGATCCCGGTCGAGCGCGTCCGCTGGTTCGAGGGACCGGTCCTGCAGGAACGCGAGTACATGGCCCAGCAGGCGCAGCGGGTCACCGTGCGCCGGCCGGGCGAGTCCACCCCCGGCCCGCCGCTCGGCGAGACCGTCGAGGAGCGGCTCGGCCGCGGCGGCGTCGACCTGGAAGAGGTCGAGTGGGACTCCTGGAAGTGCGAGGACGGCACCTGGCGCGTCCGGCTGTCCTTCTTCGAGGGCGGCCGCCCGCACGCCGCCGAGTGGACCTTCGACCCGCGCCGCCGGCACGTCTCCCCGCTGGACGAGATCGCCGCGCGGCTCACCTCCGTGGAGTGGGACGACGACGACGCGCTCTCCGACACCGTGACGCCGCTCGTCCCGCGCCGGCCGGCGATGAAGGTCGTCGGCGGCGACCGCGACGCCCCGCGCGGCCTGCCCGCCGAGCCCGAGCAGCCCGGCCCCGCCGGGCCGCTGCGCGCCGCCGAGCCCCGCGAGTACATCATCGAGCGCGGCCGCATGATCGACCCGCGGCCCGCGTTCCGGGAGGCCGCCGAGGCGCCCCTGCGCGAGGCCGCCGCGCCGCCCGCCGCCCGCCCCGGCGAGCCGCCCCGGCGGCCCGAGCCGCGCGAGCGCACCGCTCCGGCGCCGGCCGCCGTCCCGCCGCGGGACGAGGTCGAGGCCGAGGCGGGCGAGCCGCGCGACGCCGAGGCCGCGGAGGCGCCCGCCGCCGCCCCCGCGCGCGAAGAGACCGGATCCGGCCGGCCGGAGCAGGCCGATGCGGTCGCCGAGCCGGACGAGGAGCACGAGCCCGCCGAGCAGGCGGCCGAGGCGGAACTCGTGGAGGACGCCGCAGCGTCCGAGCCGCACGAGGACGAGCCCGCCGAGGCCCGGGACGCGGACGAGGCCGCCGCGCCCGCCGCCGCCCCGGCCCCGGCCCCGGAGGAGGAGCCGGTCGCGGCGGCCGAACCGGCCGAGGAGGCCCCGGAGGCCGTCCACGAGACCGACGAGGCGGACGAGGCGGGCCAGGCGGACGCGGTCGAGCCCGAAGCGGCCGAGGAAGTCGAGCAGGCGGCGGAACCGGAGCCCGAGCCGCAGGTCGCGGCGGCGGCCCCGGCGGCCGAGGCCCCGGAGGAGCGCCGTCCGGCGCCGGCCCCGGCGCGGGAGGTCCCGGCGGACGAGGCCCCCGAGCCGGAGGCGGCCGCGCCCGCGGCCTCCGAGCCCGCGCAGCCGAAGAAGCCCCCGGCGCCGCGGCAGCCGCCGCGGGCGCCGGCCAAGAAGAAGCCGGCGACCCGGCCCACCATGCCCGCCGCCGCCCAGGACAAGCCCGCCACCGGCTCGCCCGCCGCGGCGGCCGACGGCGGGGCGGCCCAGCGGCCGGCGCGGCGGCGCAAGGCCAAGGGCAAGCGCGCGTCCGTCCCGTCCTGGGACGAGATCATGTTCGGGGCGCGGCGCCCCGAGTAGCCGGCGCGGCGGCGGGCGGCGCGGCCAGGAACGGGGTCACCCACTCGGGGGTGATCGCGGCGGCCAGGGCCACGGCGTCCGCCTCCCGCATGTCCGTCGAGGAGTAGCCGCCGTCGCCCGCGCCGACGGCGGCGAAGAGCGTGGCGAGGCCGAGCCGCCGCTGGAACAGGGTGCGGCGGACGCGCCACCCGATCACGGCCCCGTGCTCGACGACGACCTGGCGGCGCCGCAGCGAGCCCGACCGGACGGTGAGGCGCTCGCCGTCGCTGGCGTGGCCGAGCTGGCGGTAGCGGTCCAGGCCGAGGGGCACCGCGAGGACGGCCAGCCCGGCGCACAGGTAGGCGACCCACGGCTGCCCCGCCAGCACGGCGAGGACGGCGACCCCCGCCGGCGGCGCGGCGGCGCGGACGACGCGGCGGCCCCGGGCGGCCGGCGGGTGGGCGGTCAGCGGCCCGGGGACGGCGCCGACGACCCGGGCGGCGAGCGTCTCGGCGACCGCGCGCGGCGCCGCGGGCAGCAGCCGCCCCCGGTGCGCGGCGTCGCCGAGGCCGGTGATGAGGGCGCCGAGCCGGGTCACCCCGGCGAGCCGCTCGAACGGGTTGTCGGTCAGCTCCACGCCGCGCAGCCGGCGGCGTTCGAGGGAGACGCTGCGGCGGGTCGCCAGGCCGCGCTCGGCCACGATGGAGCCGTCCCGCTCGTGGACGGTGAAGTCCCAGTTGAAGAGGGTGAACGCGAGCACCGACATCACCGGCATGAGGACCAGCACGAGGATGACCAGCACGAGCACGAGCGCGGTGGGCAGGCCGACCACGTCGTGCCCGACGCTCTCCACCCGCTCCCGGGTGATGAGGCCGAGGTCGTCCCCGAGGTTGTAGAGAGTGCCGAGGAGGCTGCCCGCCACCGCGAACGGGGTCAGCAGGTAGGCGCCGCTGAGCGGGGCGTACACGTACCAGCGGCGCCGCATCCGGGCCAGGACGCGGCGCGGCGGGGCCTCGGCGTCGCGGGCCAGCAGGACGCGGCGGAGCCGGTCCGCCTCCTGGCGGGAGACCGCGTTGAGCTCGCCCTCGCCGCCGTCGGCCCCGGCGTCGATGTGGACGATGGCCAGGCCGAGCAGACGGTGCGGCAGGTTCGCGCTGATGTCGACGCCGCGGATGCGGTCGCGGGGGATGCTCTTGACCGACCGCCCGATCAGCGTGCGGCGCAGTTCGATCCGGTCGTCGTGCAGGACGTAGGTGAACGTCACCCAGTCGGCGACGTGGAAGGCCAGGCCGAGCAGCAGCCCGACCAGCGTGAAGTAGAACGCCGTGGACAGGCCGCCGACGAGCAGGCCCGTCGCGCCGGCGGCGAGCAGCGCGAGGAGTTCGCGGACGGCTCCGACGACGAAGGTGAGCGGATGCAGCCGCACGTTCACGTCGCGTCGTCGCGGAGGTCGTGCGCGCGGTGCGCGAGGTCCTCGGCGAGGCGGGTCGCCACGGCCACCGGCAGCCCGGACACCTCGGACGAGCCGGTGTGCGAGGCCGTGTTGACCTCGATGGTGGCGAGCCCCAGCAGCCGTTCGAGCCACCCCTGCTTGCTGTCGACGGTCTGGATGCGCCCGACCGGCACGAGCAGCCACTCGCGGCTGAACCAGCCCGTGCGGGTGTAGACGACGTCGGCGCTGACCTCCCAGCGGTGGACGCGGTAGCGCCAGACGGGGGCGACGGTCACCATCAGCAGCCCGGCGGCTCCGATGAGGTAGGGCAGCCAGCCGACGCGGCCGGACAGCCAGCCGGGCATCCCGTCCCAGCCGGAGTCGCCGGCCCAGGCGGCCACGCCGAGGGCGAGGCCGAACGCCAGCCCCCACAGCAGCAGGGACTCGATGGCCCAGTGCGCGATGGCGCGGGGCGAGACCCGGTGCTCGGGCGGCCGCAAGCGCGGCGGGTGCGGGCCCCCGCCGTCCGAGTGGTGACCGCGCCGGACCGTCGTCACACCGCCGAGTTTAGAACGCCGGAGGCATCCTCCAGCCGGTTCGGCGGCCGCGAACCGCCGGAGGCGTCGGCACGATCGCGCCGCTCGCGACGTTCTGTCAGTGGCACATGCGATGTTGTGGGCGCGTCTCGCACAGCCGCGCAGCCTTGCCGTGGGCGGCGAAAAAAACGAATGCACACCACCCCGGACAACGCATAGTTTGGCTGGCTTCCCGGTCGGCGGGCATAGACGTCCGGCAGACGAGTTCCAGGAGATCACATGACCTACGCGATCCAGGCAGAGGGCCTGGAGAAGCGGTTCGGCGAGACCCGGGCGCTGGCCGGCGTCTCGCTCACCGCGGAGGCGGGGACGGTCCTCGGGGTGCTGGGGCCGAACGGCGCCGGCAAGACGACGATGACCCGCATCCTCGCCACGCTCATCGAGCCGACCGGCGGCACCGCCCGGGTCGGCGGGTTCGACGTGCTGCGGGACGCGCACAAGGTGCGCCAGCTCATCGGCCTGACCGGCCAGTACGCCGGGGTCGACGAGATGCTCACCGGCACCGAGAACCTGATCCTGATCGGGCGGCTGCTCGGCATCCCGCGCAGGGCCGCCCGGGCGCGGGCCGCCGAACTGCTGGAGCGGTTCCAGCTCACCGACGCCGCCGAGCGCGCGGCGAAGACCTACTCGGGCGGGATGCGGCGCCGCCTCGACCTGGCGGCGAGCCTGGTCGGCGACCCGCAGATCCTGTTCCTGGACGAGCCGACCACGGGCCTCGACCCGCGCAGCCGCAACGGCCTGTGGGACATCGTGCGCGGCCTCACCGACGACGGCGTCACCGTGCTGCTGACCACCCAGTACCTGGAGGAGGCCGACCAGCTCGCCGACGACATCATCGTCATCGACCGCGGCCAGGTCATCGCGCACGGCACGTCCGACATGCTGAAGTCGCAGGTCGGCGGCCAGGTCCTGGAGGTGCGCCCGGTCCAGGCGGCCGACGGCGACCGGGTCGCGGCGATCGTCGGGGAGCTGGCCGAGGCCGTCCCCGAGGTGCGCGACGGCCTGATCAGCGCGCCGATCACCGACCCGCAGCTGATGCCCGCGGTGGTCCGCCGCCTCGACGACGCCGGCGTCGCCGTCGGCGAGCTGTCGCTGCGCAAGTCCAGCCTGGACGAGGTGTTCTTCGCCCTCACCGGCCACCACACCGACGACATCGACGCCGAGGCCGACCGGCTCGCGCAGTCGGCCGACAAGGAGAGTGCGTCCGCATGACCACTGCGTCACTCGCGCCGCGGGACCTGACCAAGCGGGTCGCGCCGGCCACGGCCCTGCGCAACACCGCGACCCTGGCCTGGCGCAACCTGGTCCAGATCAAGCACAACCCGATGGAGCTGCTGGACCTGTCCATCCAGCCCATCATGTTCGTGCTGCTGTTCGCCTACGTGTTCGGCCCGGCGATGGCCGGCAGCGTCGAGGCGTACCTGCCGGTCGTGATCCCCGGCATCATCGCGCAGAACGCGCTGTTCGCCGGGATGAGCACCGGTTTCGGGCTGAACACCGACATCACCAAGGGGGTGTTCGACCGGTTCCGGAGCCTGCCGATCGCGCGCAGCGCCCCGCTGGTCGGGCGGATCATCGCCGACACCGCCAAGCAGGCGTGGTCGATGCTGATCCTGCTGCTGGTCGGCTTCGCCATCGGCTTCCGCATCGAGACGAACGTGATCGCGCTGGTCGCCGCGTTCCTGCTGCTGCTGGCGTTCGCGGTGCTGTTCTCCTGGACGTCGGTCTACATCGCGATGAAGGTGAACGAGCCGGAGAAGGTGCAGATCTTCGGGTTCGTGGTGATCTTCCCGCTGAGCTTCCTCAGCACCGCGTTCATCCCGAACACCGAGGGCATCCCCGGCCCGGTGGCCTTCGTCATGGACAACAGCCCGGTGACGCAGCTCGTGCAGGCCATGCGCGGGCTGCTGGTCGGCGGCCCCGTCCTCGAACACGCCCTGATCGCCCTGGCCTGGGGTGCCGCGATCTCCGTGGTCTTCGCTCCGCTGTCGCTCCGCGCGTTCAAGCGGCGGGCCTGACCGCGGCATGACCGCTCCGGGGCGCCCCGGCCGGGGCGCCCCGGAACCGCGCCGGCGGGCCGCTACAGGGCGAAGTCGCGGAGGACGTCCTGGAACGTGCGGGTCCGGCCGCGGTCGTAGGCGGCGGTGAACGCCTCCCCGCCGAGGTCGGCGCGGGTGGCCGCCTCGATGTCGAGGGCGTCGGCGAGAGAGAGGTCCCGCGTCCCGCGCAGGGCGTCGGCGGTGCCGAGCAGCTCGGCGGCGCGAACGGGGTCGCCGAGGAGGCGGGCCCGTTCGGCCTGGCCCGCCAGGACGTGCGACACGATCGGGTAGTCCTGCGCCTGGACGGCGTTGCGCAGCGCTTCGTCCAGGCGCGCGGTGCCCTCGTCCATGGAGTCGAGGGCCATGTCCAGCTGGGCGCGCGCGCAGAGGACCATGGCACGGAAGTGCGGCGCGCCAGGCAGATCCTCGGTGAGGGCGTCGGCATGCTCCAGGCGGCGCAGGGCCTCGGCCGTGTCGCCGGAGCGGCGGGCGATCTCCCCGAGCCGGTAGTGGAGCGCGGCCGTCTCCTCCAGCCCGCGCACGGCGCCCGGATCGCGCATCGCGGCGTGGAGCAGGGCGACGGCCCGGTCCCGCTCCCCCATCAGGTCGAGCTCGTTCGCCAGCTTGATGCGGACGTGCTGCAGCCCGGCGGTGCCGCCGCCCAGCTCCGCGTCCAGCCGCAGCGCCTCCTCGTACAGCGCGGCGGCGCCGGAGTGGTCGCCGCCGCGGCCGAGGATCTCCGCCTGCGCCGTGAGCGTGAACGACAGGCCCCACCGGTCGCCGCACTCGCGGAACGCGGCGAGCGCCTTGGCGAAGTCGTCCTCGATCCCGCCGACCCGGCCGAAGTTGTGCGCGATCTGGCCGCGCACGAAGTGGCCGATGCCCCGCACCCACGGGTCGGGATCGGTCAGCAGGACGTCGTTGCCCAGGCTCGGCACGTCGTCCCAGCCGACCACGTACAGCTGGCCCGTCTCCAGCATCAGCCGCAGCACGGGGTGCAGGGACGCGCGGTCGAGCCCGCCGCAGATGCGCCGGGCGCGGGCGAGCCAGCCCGGGACGCGGTCGCCGCCGCGCTGCTCGTCCAGCGACGCCAGGGCGCCGAGCGCGAGCGCACGCGCGGTCGTCCGGTCCTCCGGGACGCCCGGCAGGGCCAGGATCTCCTCCAGCTCGGCGGCGGCGTCGGCGAGCCGGCCGTGCAGGAACCAGTACCAGCCGAGCGCCGCGCAGAGCCGCAGGGCGAGCGGCGCGTCCCCGGCGGAGATCGTCCAGCGCAGCGCGGCGGAGGTGTTGCCGGACTCGGCGGTGAGGCGCCGCAGCCACGGCAGCTGGCCGGCGCGGTACAGGTGCGGCTCGGCCTCCTCGGCGAGCCCGGTGAAGTACTCGGCGTGCGCGCGCCGGACCGCGGCCTCCTCGCCGGACTCGGCGAGGCGTTCGAGGCTGTAGGCGCGGATCGTCTCCAGCATCCGGTACCGGGGCTCGGGCCCGGCGACGGCCAGCAGCGACTTGTCGACCAGCGCGGTGAGGACGTCCAGGACGTCGCCGCGGTCGAGGCCGGGCCCCGCGCACACCGCCTCCGCGCTCGCCACGGTCGCGCCGCCGGGGAAGACGGCGAGGCGGCGCCACAGCGTCCGCTCGGGCCCGTCCAGCAGGTCCCAGCTCCACTCGACGACGCCGCGCAGCGTCCGGTGCCGCGGCATGGCGGTGCGGCTGCCCGCGGCGAGCAGCCGGAACCGGTCGTCCAGCCGGTCGGCGACCTGCCCGGGCGTCATCGCGCGCAGCCGCGCGGCGGCCAGCTCGATCGCCAGCGGCATCCCGTCCAGGGCCCGGCAGATCCGCACGACCGGCCCGGCGGTGGCGGCGGTGACCGCGAAGCCGGGCGAGACGGCCGCGGCGCGGTCGGCGAACAGCCGGACGGCCGCGGACCCGGCGGCCTCGTCGGGGCCCGCGTCCGGCGGCGGCGCCTCCAGCGGCTCGACCGGCCAGAGCGTCTCGCCGGTGATGCCGAGCGGTTCCCGGCTCGTCGCGAGGATCCGCACGCCGGGGCAGTGCTCCAGGACGGTCCCGGCGAGCCGCGCGGCGGCGTCCAGGACGTGCTCGCAGTTGTCCAGGACCAGCAGGAGCCGCCGCGCCGACAGCGCGCAGACGAGCCGGCCGACCGGGTCCGGGGCCGGCGCGGGCGCGCCGATCGGCGCCATCTCGCGGAGCCCGAGCGCGGTGGCGGCGGCGGCCGGGACCTCGGCCGGGTCGGTCACCGGGGCCAGCGAGATGAGCCGGACGCCGTCGGGCGCGCGGTCCGCGACCCGCTCGGCGGCCTCCAGCGCGAGGCGGGTCTTGCCGGACCCGCCGGGCCCGGTCAGCGTGACGAGCCGCGCCCGCGCCAGCAGACCGTCCACCCGTCCGAGGTCGGCGGTGCGGCCGATGAAGCTCGTCAGCCGGGCGGGCAGCCCTCCCTCGCGCGCGGCGGGCACGGGCGGCGGCGCCGGGGCGGTCTCCGGAAGCAGGGACGGGTCCTGCCGGAGCACCGCCAGGTGGACGGCCTCCAGCTCGGGGGACGGGTCGACGCCGAGCCCCTCCCCCAGGGCGCGCCTGGCCTCCTGGTAGCGGGCGAGCGCGTCGGCCTGGCGCCCGGCGGCGTAGAGGGCGCGCATCAGCAGGGCGGTCACCGGCTCGCGGAGCGGGTCGTCCGCCGCCAGCGCCTGCAGCTCGGGGATCGCCTCGGCGTGGCGGCCGAGGGCGAGGTCGGCGTCCAGCCGCTCCTCCAGCGCGGCGCGGCGCAGCGCGTCCAGGCGGGCCGTGGGCGCGTCCGCGAACCGGAGCCCGGCGGCGCCCGCGAGCGCGGGCCCCCGCCACAGGGCCAGCGCCGCGCGGAGCCCGGCCGACCGGCCGGCCGGATCGGCGGCGCGGCGGGCGGCGCGCACCCGCGCCTCGAACTCGTGCGCGTCGACGGACTCGGGCGGCACGGCGAGCCGGTACGCGCCGGGCGGCGACTCGACCGCGTCCCGCCCGATCGCGGCGCGCAGCCGCGACACCAGGGACTGCAGCGCGTTCGGCGCGCCGGCCGGGACCGCGTCCTCCCAGAGCGCGTCGATGATCCGCTCGGTGGGGACGGCCGCGCCGGGCTCGGTCGCGAGCAGCGTCAGCAGCGCGCGCAGCCGGGCGCCCCCGACCGGCACCGGCGCGCCGCCGTCCGCGAGCACCTGCAGCGGCCCCAGGATCCCGATTCGCACGGAGCGATTCTCCCCCAGGACGCGCGACGCCCCGGCCGGTCGCGGGGACCTGCCGGGGCGTCGGGGGGCGCGGCTCAGGCCGCGGACTCGGCGGCCTCGTTCTCGGCCGCCTTGCCCTCGGCGGCCCGGGCCTTCGCCCTGGCCTCGTCGAGGGCCGCGAGCTCGAAGTCGGCGCGCGGCTGCTCGATGGTGGCGAGGGAGACGGTCTCGCGCTTGAGGAACAGCGCGAGCGTCCAGTCCGCGATGACGCGGATCTTGCGGTTGAAGGTCGGCACCATCGCGCCGTGGTAGCTGCGGTGGAAGAACCACGCCGGCCAGCCCTTGAGCTTGAAGCCCATCGGGTTGGCGACGCCCTTGTGGAGGCCGAGGCCCGCGACGGCGCCGAGGTTGCCGTGCACGTAGGGCTTCAGGGTCTTGCCGCGCAGCGACCGGACGATGTTGTCGCCGAGCAGCTTGGCCTGCCGGACGGCGTGCTGCGCGTTCGGCGGGCAGAACATGCCCTCCTGCGTCAGGTCCGGGATGGCGGCGTTGTCGCCGGCGGTGAACGCCCGCACCAGGCCCTCGATGGTGAGGTACTCGGTGCCCTTGACGCGGCCCCGCTCGTCCAGCGGCAGGTCGCCGTGCCGGACGACCGGCGACGGCTTGACGCCCGCGTTCCACACCAGCGTCCCGGCCGGGAAGCTGCTGCCGTCCGACAGCTCGATCTGGCCGTCGACCGCGGACTGCAGGTAGGTCTTCATCTTCACCGCGATGCCGCGGCCGCGCAGCTGCTCGGCGGTCCACTTGCCCATGTCGGGGCCGACCTCGGGCAGGATGCGGTCGGTCGCCTCGACCAGCATGAAGCGCAGGTCCTGCGGGGTGACCTTGCGCATGTACTTGGTCGCGTCGCGGGTCATGTCCTCCAGCTCGGCGACGGCCTCGACGCCGGCGAACCCGCCGCCGACGAACACGAAGGTCAGCGCCTTGCGGCGCAGCTCGACGTCGTCGGTGGACTCGGCGATCTCCAGCTGCTCCAGCACGTGGTTGCGCAGGTGGATGGCCTCGCCGACGGTCTTGAGGCTGATGCCGTGCTCGGCGAGCCCGGGGATGGGCAGCAGCCGCGGCACCGCGCCCGCGGCCATGACCAGGTAGTCGTAGGAGATCCGCTCCGGCGGCCCGGCCAGCGGCTGGACGATCGCCCAGCCCTCGTCGTGGTTCAGCTCGGTGACACGCGCTTTGCGGACGGTGCACTTGGGCAGCACCCGGCGCAGCGGGACGACGACGTGCCGCGGGGAGATGTTCCCGGCGGCGGCCTCGGGGAGGAACGGCTGGTACGTCATGTACGAGTTCGGGTCAACGACGGTGACCTTGACCTCGCCGCGTCTCAGCTCTCGCTTGAGCTTCTTCTGCAGACGCAGCGCGGTGTACATGCCCACATAGCCGCCACCCACGATGAGGATGTGGGGAGCGCCAGAGGTCTCCTCGGCGGTCCTGGCCATTGCGGCCCTCCTATGATCACGGTCGGCTTGTGAAGACATTCACAAGCTAGCCGATGGAACGTGCCTTGCACCAATCCAGAACCAGGAAAGAACCCCAGAACTTCCCGTTCCGGTAAACCAAGGGCCTAACTCGGGTGTGAAACCCGCCACTCCTTCGCAAATAACCGGATGGAGCGGGACAGAACACGCATGATCGACGTCACCCGGCCACCGGCCGGAGGGCCCGGCGAACGGCGCGCCGAACCGCCCGCTCCACCCCGGCGGAAGCCCTAAGGTTGGGGCGGACGAGGAAGGGGGCGCCGGCGGCGGGAACGCGCACGGCCGAGATGCGGGACCGACACGACGGCGGCCCGGCGGTGCGCGGCGTACGATCTCGCCCGGGAGCGTATCGATGATGAGCAGACACCGGCGTCCGACGGCGGCCGCGGCGGGCGCCCTCGCCCTCACCGCGGTCCTGGGCGGCTGCGGCCTGATCGGCCAGCCGCAGAACAAGAGCGCCGAACTGTCGGAGTGGTTCACCGTGACCAGCCCGGCCTTCCACGATGGCGGCGACTTGCCCCCGCGGTACGGCTGCAAGACGTACCCTGGCGGACAGGGCAAGACCCCGCCGCTCCGGTGGTCGGGCCCGCCCGGAACCAAGTCGTTCGCGATCGTGGCGGACGACCCGGACGCCTCCGGCGGCGCCTACGTCCACTGGGTCATCGCGGGCATCGACGGGACGGTGAACGAGATCGTCGAGGGCGCCCAGCTGGACAGGACCGTCGAAGGGTTGACCACGGACAAGAAGGCGGGCTACGCGCCACCCTGCCCGCCCAAGGGAGAAGAGCATCGGTACCGGTTCACCATCTACGCGCTGGACGATCCGGCACCGTTCCAGAACGGCGCCGCACTGAAGGACTCGCTCCCCGCCATCGCCGAGCACACCATCGGCCGCGGGCGGATCATCGGGAACTTCGGCGGCGAGCAGGCGCGTTGACCGTGGAGCCTGCGAGCACAGGGTCAACGCGGACCCCTCGGGGGGCCGGAGCCGACAGGGGTGCGCGGATCGGCGGAGTTGGCCGATCGGCGCACGCCGTGTGAGGGTAAATGTGCGCGAAGGGTGTGACAACGGTCATAGCGGTCGGACAGAATCGGACTGAGCCGCGTCGGCGGCCGCCCGTGACGATCCGGACGCTTGCGACAATCGGGACGGACCCGCGGTCCGCGCCGGCGACTCCCGCTGGGCCAAGGCATTGGGTGGTGGCATGACTTCTTACATCGTGGTCTTCGGCCTCATTGTGGTCGTGGTCCTGGTGGTCGTCCTCGTGGCCTTGGGCCTGCGGGCCAGCAGGGCCGGACGCGACGACGACGACTGGATGGACGACGAGCCGCAGCAGCCGCGCGGCCGCCGCGGAGTCCCGCCGCCGCACGAGCAGCAGGGCGGCCAGGACGACTACGGCCCCGGCTACAACGACGGCTACGACGAGGGCTACGACGGCGGCTACGACCGCGCGCCCGAGCCCGGTCCGGACCGCCGCGTCGCCGGCGGGCCGCTCGCCGCGCCCACCGCCGCCCCGTCCCCGCCGCCCCCCGCCCCGAGCGGCTCGGCGTCGGACGAGATGGAGGACGACGACTACTGGGCGACGATCACCTTCGACAAGCCCAAGTTCCCCTGGCAGCACGACCGCGACCAGCAGGGCGAGCACCCCGAGCACGACCCCGCCGCCGACCCGCTGAACGCGCAGGCCCCCCCGCCCGAGCAGCCCCCCGCCGAGCAGCCCCAGCTCACCCAGCCCGTCTCGATGGGCGCCGACGGCACCATCCTCAACGGCCTCGGCCACCCCGGCGGGCCGGGCACCGGCCCGCAGCAGGCCCCCGGCGGGTTCCCGGCCGGCGCGCAGTTCGGCAGCGACCCCGGCGCGACGGCGCTCGACCCGCTCCCCGCCGACCTCGCCGGCCCCGGCGCCCCGCAGCAGCCGCCCTACGGCGGCCCGGGCATGCCCGACCAGCCGGTGTACGGCGGCCAGGAACCGCAGCCCGCCTACGGCGCCGCCGCCGACTACGGCCCCGGCGAGCCCTCCTACGGCGGCGAGCCCTCTTACGGCGGCGGCGAGCCCTCTTACGGCGGCGGTGAGCCGTCCTACGGCGGCCAGGAGCAGTACGGCGTCCCCGAGCAGCCCCAGTACGGCTCCCGCGAGCCGTCCTACGGCGACTACGGCTCCGACCCGCTCGGCGGGCGCCCGGCCGCCGGCCCGCCGCCCGCCGCCCGGCCCGACTACGACATGCCGCTCGGCCCCGGCGCTCCGCGCGGCGGCGACCCGCGCGTGTCCGACCCGCTCGGGCTGCCGCTCGGCCGCCCCGAGGAGCCCGCGGCCCCGCCGCCCCCGCTCCCGGCGGCCCCGCCGGCTCCGGCGCCCGCCCCGGCTCCGGCTCCGGCCGCGCACGGCGGCTCCGACACCGACGGGCACAAGCTCCCGACGGTGGACGAGCTGCTCCAGCGCATCCAGACCGACCGCCAGCGGACGGCGGGCCCGCCGTCCGCGTCCGACCCGGGCGGCTCCTACGGCGGCGGCTCGCTGAACGACCCGCTCGGCGACCCGCTCGGCACCGGCTCCTTCGGGGCGAACCAGCCCCCCGCGAACACGGGGAACACCGGCCCGTGGCCGTCCGGCGGCCAGAGCACCGGCGGCTACGACCCGGGCCTGTCCGCGGCGCCCGGCGGCTACGGCCAGGGCCAGCAGAGCGACGGCTACCCGACGGCCCCCGCCTACGGCGAGAACCGCTACGACGACCCACTGGGCTCCGGCGGCTCCTCGGGCGGCGTCTACGGCGACTTCAGCGGCAGCAGCTACAACGGCGACCCGCTGGCCGCACCGCACGACCAGGGCGGCCAGGGCGGCTACGCCGACCCGAACGCCACCCAGGCGTACGGCTCCGGCTACTACGGCAACTCGCAGCAGCAGCAGGGCGGCTACCAGGGCGGCCAGCAGAACGACGGCCCCCCGTACGGCAACCGCCAGCCCGTCGACGACTGGGAGAACTACCGCCGCTGAGGGCAGCGCGCACCGACCACACGCGCACCGACCACACGCACTGACCACACGCACCGACCACACTGAGGGCCGCCGGACTTTCCGGCGGCCCTCAGCGCGTCCCGCCCCACCCGCACCACCGGCTATTCACGGCCAGGTGTCGGGCATGTCGGCGCATGGGTGCGGGTGTGCGGCCGGCGGGCTGGCGGCGCTGGTGGCGGGATCTTGAATCCGGGGCGCGGCGCGGGTGTTGTGTCCGCGTGTAGGCCCGCTAATCATGCTTATATACAGCGTGTGACTTCAAAGACACGCAACGTGTCCGTTATGCGGCGGGATCTGCTCGCCTCATTCGTCGTCTTCCTCGTCGCGGTCCCGCTGTCGCTGGGCATCGCGGTGGCGTCCGGCGCGCCGGTCGCGACCGGGCTGCTCACCGCGGCGGTCGGCGGGATCGTCGCCGGGCTGCTCGGCGGCTCGCCGCTCCAGGTGAGCGGCCCGGCCGCCGGCCTCACCGTGCTGGTGGCCGAGCTCGTGCAGACCTACGGCTGGCGCGCCACCTGCACGATCACCATGCTGGGCGGGCTGCTGCAGCTCGTCCTCGGCGCGGGGCGGCTCGCGCGGGCCGCGCTCGCCGTCTCCCCCGCCGTCGTGCACGGGATGCTCGCCGGGGTCGGCGTCGTCATCGTCCTCGGCCAGGTGCACGTCGTGCTCGGCGGCGGGCCGCAGCAGTCCGCGGTCGCCAACCTGCGGGAGCTGCCCGACCAGCTGATGCGGCCGGACCTGCCCCCGGCGCTGGTGGCCGGGCTGACCGTGCTGGTCCTGGTCCTGTGGGGGCGGCTGCCGCGGGTGGGGCCGCTGCGGCTGGTCCCCGCCCCGCTGCCGGCCGTCGCCCTCGCCACCACCGCCGCCTGGGGCCTCGGGCTGCCGGTGCCGCGCGTCGACCTGCCCGACTCGCCGTTCGGCGGGTGGAGCGCCCCCGTGATGCCGCACGGCACGCCACTCGGGATCGCCGGGGCCGTCGTGTCCGTCGCGCTCGTCGCGGGCGTCGCGTCCCTGCTGTGCACCGTGGCGGTCGACCGCGTCCGGCCGGAGGGGGTCCCGCCCTCCGACCTCGACCGGGAGCTGCGCGCCCAGGGCGCCGCGAACGCCGTGTCCGGGCTGCTCGGCGGGCTCCCGGTGGCCGGAGTGATCGTCCGCAGCACGGCCAACATGGAGGCCGGCGGCCGCACCCGGCTGTCGCCCGTGCTGCACGGCGTGTGGGTGCTCGTCCTCGTGCTGTGCTGCGCGCCGCTCATCGAACTGGTCCCGCTGGCCGCGCTCGCCGCGCTGCTGATCATGCTCGGGATCCGGCTGACCGACCTCGACCGCGTCCGCGACCTGCGGCACCACCGGGAGGCGCCCGCCTACTTCGGCACCCTCGCCGGCGTCGTGCTGCTGGGGCTCGGCCAGGGCGTCCTGGTCGGCGTCGGGATCATCGCGGTGATGGCGCTGCGCCGGCTGACGCGGCTGTCGGTCCGGACGGAGGAGCTCGTGCCCGTGCCCGGCGACGGGCCCGTCCCGCCCCGGCGGCACGTCGTCGTCGAGGGGACGTTCACCTTCCTCGGCGTCCCACGGGTGACGCGGGCGCTGCGGGAGATCCCGGCCGGTTCCAGCGTCGACCTGGACCTCAACGTCGACTTCATGGACCACGCCGCGTTCGACGCGATCCACCAGTGGCGGCTCGCGCACGAACGCCAAGGGGGCAGGGTCGACATCGACGAGGTTCACGAGGCTTGGTATGAAAGAGCGGTGACAGGTGATATGACTCAGCCGCGTAAGGCAGCCCCGCCGGCCCGCTGGTGGGCGCCCTGGGCGAACCGGCGGCGCCGCTCCGAGGCCGAGCTCGACGCGCCGGAGACGTCCCCCGCGACCGTGCTGCTGAACGGCATCCGCGACTACCACGACAGCACCGCACCGCTCGTCCGGCCGATCATGTCCGAGCTGGCGATGAAGCAGAAACCGCAGCACCTCTTCATCACCTGCGTGGACTCGCGCGTCGTGCCGAACATCATCACCGCGAGCGGCCCCGGCGACCTGTTCATCAACCGCAACGTCGGCGCCCTGGTGCCCCGGTACGGGACCCAGACGCCCGACGACTCGGTGTCGGCCACCGTCGAGTACGCCACCAGCGTCCTCGACATCCGGACGATCACGATCTGCGGGCACTCCAACTGCGGCGCGATGGCCGCGCTGCTCGCCGGCGGCACCGAGGTGGAGCACCTGACCGGGCTGTCGCGCTGGCTGCGGCACGGCAACCACAGCCTGGCCCGCTTCCTGTCCACCGACCCCGACGGCTGGGACGAGCCCCCGCTCACCCGGCTCTGCAAGATCAACGTGATGCAGCAGCTCGACAACCTGCTGACCTACCCGGCGCTCCGGGAGCGGGTCGAGGCCGGCGAGATCGAGCTGGTCGGGCTGTACCTGGACCTGTCGTCGGCGAACGTCGAGATCCTCGACCGCGCCGCCGGCACGTTCGCCCGCGTCCCGGACGCGGTCCCGGAGACGCCGGGCTCGCGGACCCTGACCTGACGCGGGGTGACGGCTCATGGTGTGCGGGCCGCCCCCGTCCGGACGGCCCGCACACCGCCCACCGGCTCCGCCACCCCGACGGGCGGGCCCGTGGCCGGACCGCCGGGCCCGGCACGCGCCGGCCCGGCGGTCTTCGATCAGCGCCCGACGAGCTCGTCGTCGGGGCGCGCGTAGTCTCGGACGTACATTCCGGCCACCCGGCGCGCGCGGCGCGCGCGGCCGTCGGAGGCCGGCAGGAACAGCGCGTCGCGCCGGCTGGCGCGGGAGAAGTCCCACAGGTACACAAGGCCCCCGAGCAGCCCGGCGAACGCGAGGGCCACGAACACGATGGCGATCATCAGCGCTCCTCTCCACGGGGCCCAGCACCGGCCCCGCCGCCGTCGCCGTCCACGGCGATCGGCTCTACTTGGAAGGTATGCGCCGCGTTTCATCCTTTCTGTGTCCGGTGACCCGATTCCCGGGAGTCTCTAGGCGCAGCACGCTCGCCCGCCCCGTCCCGCTGGACATAGGATGTCCGATGTCCAATTGACGGGGAAAGGTGGCGCATGTCCGACGGAACCGGCTTCGACCCTGACATCGCCGAGTGGCTCCGGCGGCGCGCCCAAGATCCGACGGCCGCCGACGCGTCCGTCGCGGGCGCCCGGATCCACGCGCGGGCCGTGAACGAGCGGTCGCGCGGGCTGCTCGCGGACCCGCCGGTCCCGGCGGCGGAGCGCGACACGGTGCTGGAGACGGCCGCAGGGCCCGTGCCCGTCCGAGTGATCGAGCCCGCGACCCGCTTCACCGACGCGACCGTGCTGTTCTTCCACGGCGGCGGCTGGATCGCCGGCGACGTCGACACGCACCTGCAGCACATGCGGCGGCTCGCCGTCGAGACCGGCTCGACCGTCGTCGGCGTCGACTACCGGCTGGCGCCCGAGCATCCGTACCCGGCGGCCTTCGACGACTGCCTGGCCGCGACCCTGCACGTCGCCGCGGCGGCCCCCGGGCGGACGGCCGTCGCGGGCGACAGCGCCGGCGGCCAGCTCGCCGCGTCCGTCGCGATCGCCTGCCGCGACCAAGGGGTGCCGCTCGCCGCGCAGCTGCTGATCGTCCCGGTCACCGACGTCCTCGGCGGGTACGCCGACGCCGCTGTGAACGCCCGCTACGCGTCCCGGGCCGAGCGGGCGGAGGGGTACGGGCTCACGCTGGCGGGCATGCGCTGGTTCGCCGAGCTCTACGCCCCGTCCGGCGGCGGGGAGGACTGGCGGGTGTCGCCGCTGCGCGCGGCCGACCTCGCGGGCGTCGCGCCGGCCGCCGTCCACACGGCGGGGTACGACGTGCTGCGGGACGAGGGCGACGCCTACGCGGCGGCCCTGCGGGAGGCGGGCGTGCCGGTCGTCCACCGCGAGTGGCCGACGCTCAACCACGGGTTCTTCGGACTCGGCGGCGTCTCCGCGACCGCGGAGCGGGCCGCCCGGCAGGCCGCCGCCGACCTGCGCGGGCTGCTCACGACGGGTCAGGGCGACACGGCGGCGGCGAACCGCGCGGTGATCCACTGAGGGTCGGTGATCGCGGTGCCGACGACGACGCAGGTGGCGCCCGCCCCGATCGCGGACGCCGCCGCGGCCGGCGAGTGGTAGCGGCCCTCGGCGACGATCAGCGCCTCCGGCAGGGCCTCGCGCAGCGCGCGGACGAGGTCCACGTCCGGGCCTTCCGGAGGCGGCCCGGGGTCGGTGTAGCCGGCGAGGGTGGTCGCGATGGCGTCGGCACCGGCCTCGGCGGCGGCGACGCCCTCGTCCAGGGACGACACGTCCGCCATGAACAGCGCGCCCGCCTCGTGGACGGCCCCGATCGACGCGGCGAGCGGACGTCCGTCCGGGCGCGGCCGGAACGTGGCGTCGGCGGCGACGACCTGCGCGCCGGCCGCCGCGACCGCGCGGGCCGCCGCGACCGTCGGGGTGATGAACACCCCGTCCGCCCCGTCCTTGGTGAGGCCGATGACGGGGACGTCCACGGCGGCGGCGACGGCGGCGACATCGGGGACGCCGCCGACCCCGCCGCAGCGGATCGCGGCGGCGCCCCCGCCGGCGGCGGCACGGGCCATCCGGACGACGGCGCCGGTGTCGCGCAGCGGATGCCCCTCCCCCGCCTGGCACGACACGATCAGCCGTCCGGCGACGGCGGCGGTGAAGGACTCGGGGGTCATCGGCGGCTCCCTTGCGCGGACATGGCGAGCAGTGCGGCGCCGACGAGCGGCGCGTCGGTACCGAGGCGGGCGGGGACGATCGGCGTCGCGCGCAGCGGCGGCAGCGCCTCCGCCCGGAACGCGGCGGCCACCGCGTCCAGGAACGGGGCGCCGCTCTGCGCGACGCCGCCGCCGACCACCACGGCGTCCGGGTCGAGGACGGCGAGGAGGCCCGCCAGGGCGCGGCCCAGCACGGCCCCGGCGTGCGGGACGTCCCCGGCGGCCGCGATGGCCGGACCGGACACGACCGCCTCCAGGTGGTCGCGCCGCCCGCACCCGCACGGCACCGGCCCCCGCTCGGGGACGAGCAGGTGCGCCATCTCCCCGGCGGTGCCGTGCGCGCCGTGCTCCAGCCGCCCGCCGGTGGTCAGCGCGCCGCCGACCCCCGTCCCCACGGACACGTGCAGCACGCGGTGGTACCCGGCCCCGGCTCCGGCCCGCGCCTCGCCGTAGGCCATGGCGCGGACGTCGTTCACCACGGCGACGGGCAGCCCCGTCCGCTCGGCCAGCGCGTCCCGCACGGGCGTCCCCGCCCAGCCGGGCAGGACCTCGGTGGCGGACGCGACCCGCCCGGTCCCGGGGTCGATGACGCCGGGCGCCCCGACACCGAGCGCCCGCACGGGAGCATCGCCGACCTCGTCCAGCAGCCGCACCACCGCCGCGAGAACGTCCTCCCCGCCCGTCCGAGGCGTCGCCACCCGCCCCCGCCATTGGACCGTTCCCCCGGCGTCCACGAGGGCCGCAGCGATCTTCGTCCCCCCGATGTCGACCGCCGCGAACACCTCCCCCGCCGCCGGGGGCGTGTGGGGGGTGGTCATAGGAGGCCGGCGGTGGCGAGGCGAGTGCGGATGTGGGCGGTCTCCGGTTCGTTCAGGGGGATCTGGGGTGGGGCCGTGACGGGATGGTCGATGATGCCCAGCAGGTGCAGGGCCGCCTTGAAGGAGCCGAGGGCGGACGAGCCGCGGCCCATGCGGGCGGGGGCGCCCGCGTTGACGATGTCGAACAGGCGCAGCAGGCGCTCCTGCTCGGTGCGGGCCTCGTCCCAGCGGCCGTCCAGGCAGTGCCGGCGGAGCCGGACGTAGCCCGCCGGGTCGACGTTGCCGAGGCCCGGTACGACGCCGTGCACGCCCATCGCGAAGGCCGCGTCCACGGTCAGTTCGGCGCCGGTCAGGACGCTGAAGCGGTCCGCGCCGGCGTCGCGGAGGGCGAGCATCAGGGTGCGCATGGCGCCGTCGTCGCCGCTGGAGTCCTTCACGCCGGCGAGGACGCCCTCGGACGCGAGGCGCAGCAGCATGCCGCCGTCCAGCTTGGTGTGCACCGAGACCGGCAGGTCGTAGGCGTAGACGGGCACCGGGACGGCGGCGGCGGTGTCGCGCAGGTGCCGCTCGATCTCGGCGGGGTGGGTGCGCGTGTAGAAGGGGGCGGTGGCGACCACCCCGTCGCAGCCGACCTCCGCCGCGGTCCGGGCGTGCTCGATCACCCGCAGCGTGGTCATGTCGATGGCGCCGCCGAGGACGGGCACCCGGCCGGCGACGTGCTTGACGACCGTCTCCAGGACGGTGCGCCGGTGCGCGTCCGGCAGGAACGCGACCTCGCTGGTGGAGCCGAGCACGAAGAGCCCGTCGACGCCGGCGCCGACGAGGTGGTCGACGAGCCGCTCCAGCGACGGGACGTCCACCTCCAGGTCGGGGGTCAGCGGGGTGCAGACGGGCGGGACGACCCCGGTGAGGGGGCCGGTGGGAGCGGGGGTCACGGAATCTCCTGGGAAACGGTGGACAGGGCGAGGTCGGACGGGCCGGTGACCGGGTGCAGGCACCGGTACCGGTGCCCGGTTTCGGGGCCGGGCGTGACGGCGGGCATGGCCTCCCCGCACTCGGCGGTCGCGCGCCAGCAGCGGGTGCGGAACGGGCAGCCGCTCGGCGGGTGCACGGCGGACGGGACGGGCCCGTCCAGCCGGATCGGCTCCATCGGGTCGAGCAGGCTCGGCGTCGCCGACAGCAGCGCCCGCGTGTACGGGTGGCGGGTCTCGGCGGCCGCGACGACGGCGGCGGGGGCCTCCTCGACGATCCGGCCGAGGTACATGGTGACGACGCGGTCGGACATGCGCCGGACCGTCTGGATGTCGTGCGAGACGAACACCATCGACAGCCCGAGCCGGTCCTTCAGGTCGAGCATCAGGTTGAGGATCTGCGCCCGGACGGACACGTCGAGGGCGGAGGTCGGCTCGTCCGCGACGAGCAGCGCCGGTTCCAGCGCGAGCGCGCGGGCGATCGCGACGCGCTGCCGCTGCCCGCCCGACAGCTGGCCGGGCAGCGCGCCGGCGAGCTGCGGCGGCAGCCCGACCAGCGACATCAGCTCGCGGACGCGCGCGTCCCGCTCGGCGGGGGTGCCGCGCCGGTGCACGTCGAGAGGGTCGCGCAGGATCGTCCGGACGGGCAGGCGCCGGTTGAGCGCGGTCGAGGGGTCCTGGAAGACCATGCCGACGGACGCGCCGATCCGGGCGGCGCGCTCGCGGCGGGGCAGCGCGCCGAGGTCGCCGCCCTCGAACAGCACGGTGCCGGCCGTGGGGCGGGTCAGCCCGACGAGCACCTTCGCGAGCGTGGACTTGCCGCAGCCGGACTCGCCGACGATCCCGACCGTCTCGCCGCGCCCGATCGCGAGGTCGGCGCCGGTCAGCGCGTGCACGGCGGCGCGCCGCAACGGGTTGCCGCCGCGGACGGGCAGCCGGACGTGGACGTCGCGCAGCTCCATGACCGGGGTGTTCATCGCGGCTCTCCCGCCTTGGCCGGGACATCGGCGGGCGCGCCGATCGGGTGGTGGCACGCGTAGGCGTGCCGGTGCGGATCGCCGGAGGGTGCCGGCCGGACCGTCGCGCACAGGTCGGTCGCGGCGGCGCAGCGGTCGGCGAACCGGCAGCCCGCCGGGAAGTGCGCCGGCGCCGGCACCACGCCGGGGATCTGCACGGGGCGCCCCTCGGCGGCCTCCAGCGACAGGACGGCGCCGAGCAGCCCGCGCGCGTAGTGGTGCCGGGACGCGGCGACCAGGTCGGGCGTGGCGCCGGTCTCGGCGACCTGCCCGCCGTACATGACCACGACCCGGTCGGTGACGTCGGCGACGAGCGCCAGGTCGTGCGAGACGAGGATCAGCGCGAAGCCGAGCTCCTCGCGCAGCCGCAGCAGCAGCCGCATGACCGCGGCCTGGACGGTGACGTCGAGGGCGGTGGTCGGCTCGTCGGCGACGACGAGCCGCGGGTCCCGCGACAGCGCCATCGCGATCAGCACCCGCTGCCGCTGGCCGCCGGACAGCTCGTGCGGGTAGGCGCGCAGCGTCCGGTCCGGGTCGAGGCCGACGAGGTCGAGCAGCTCGGCGGGGGTGCGGGTGCCGCCGCGCCGGGTGAGCTGGCGGAGCTGGGCGCGGATCGTCATCGCCGGGTTCAGCGACGACAGCGCGTCCTGGTAGATCATCGCCATGTCGTGGCCGAGCAGCCGGCGCCGCTCGCGGGCGGGCAGGGCGCGCAGGTCGCGGCCGTCGAACAGCAGCCGGCCGCCGATCCGCGCGCCGCGCGGCTCCAGGCCCATGATCGCGAGGCTGGTGAGGCTCTTGCCGCAGCCGCTCTCGCCGACCAGCCCGACGACCTCGCCGGGGCGGACGTCCAGCGACACCCCGTCGACGACGTCGAGGTCGCCGTAGCGGTCGGGGAACCCGATGGTGAGGTCCTCGACGCGCAGCAGCGGCTCGCCCTCGGGGAGGGGACGGGCCCGGCCGGCGAGGCGGCGGCCCGCCTCGCGCAGGTCCGCGGCGCCGCGCGGCTCGGCCGTGATCGCCGGCCGCTCGGCGGGCACCGCGTCCGCTTCAGGTACCTCGTCGGGCTCGGTGGCGGTGCGGGCGGTGGGCGCGGCCCACGCGTCCGACACGCCCTCGGACAGGACGTTCAGCACCAGCACCGTGACCAGGATGAACAGGCCGGGGAAGAACGTGGCCCACCAGCCGCCCGCCAGGACGAGCGACTTGCCGTAGGCGATGACGCTGCCCCACGACGGGTCGGGGTCCTGCACGCCGGCGCCGATGAACGACAGGCTCGCCTCGAACACGATGGCGTTGGCGACGACGATCGTGCAGAACACCAGGATCGGCGCCGCGCAGTTGACCACGACGTGGCGGCGCAGGATGTGCGCGCGTCCGGCGCCGATGACCCGCTCGGCGGCGACGTAGTCCTCGCCGTACTGCGCGAGCACGTTGGCCCGCACCACCCGCGCGATCTGCGGGACGTACAGGAACGCGATCGTGAAGATCAGCACGGGCAGGCTCTTGCCGAACACGGTGACGAGCACGGCGGCGAGCGCGACCGCCGGGAACGCCATGACGACGTCCAGGCAGCGCATGATGATCTCGTCGACGACGCGGTGGGTGGTGGCGGCCAGGGAGCCGAGCAGCGCGCCGGCGGCCAGGGCGAGCAGCGTCGCGCCGAGGCCGATCGCCAGGGACCAGCGGGCCCCGTACAGGACGCGGGAGAACACGTCCCGGCCGACCCGGTCGGTGCCGAACCAGTGCTCGCCGGACGGTGCCTGGCTCGCGATGCCGGTGGTCAGCGGGTCGTGCTGGGCGATCAGCGGCGCGGCGAGCCCGGCCGCGACGATCACCAGCAGCACGCCCAGCGCGATCCGGGACGCGGGCCGCAGCCGCCGCAGCGCCCCGAGCGGTCTCCGGAGCAGCGTCGCGCTCATCGGGTGGCTCCCCTCAGCCGCGGGTTCGCGAACAGGTACAGGACGTCCACCAGCAGGTTGACCACCAGGAACGTCAGTGCGATGCCGAGCACGACGCCCTGCACGAGGGCGGGGTCGCCGGCGGTGACGCCCTGCATGATCAGCGTGCCGAGGCCGGGCAGCCCGAAGATCGCCTCGACCACGACGGCGCCGCTCAGCAGGTAGCCGATCTGCAGGCCGAGCACGGTCAGCGGGGTGATCAGCGCGTTGCGCAGGACGTTGCGCCCGACCACGACCACGCGCGGCAGGCCGCCGCCGACGGCGGTGCGCACGTAGTCGCGGTCGAGCTCCTCGACCATCGCGGTGCGCACCACCCGGGCGAGCAGCGACCCCACCGGGAACGCGATCGCGATCGCGGGCAGGGCGAGGCTGCGCAGCCAGCCGCCCACCGAGTCGGCCGGGTTGACGTACCCGCCCGTCGGGAACCAGCCGAGCCGCAGCGCGAACCACTGGATCAGCAGGATGCCGAGCCAGAACGACGGCATCGCGACGCCGGCCATCGACAGCACCCGGATGGCCTGGTCCGGCCAGCGGTCCCGGAACAGCGCCGCGGTGACGCCGAGGAGCACCGCGAACAGCGCGCCGAGCACCACCGCGAGGACGGTGAGCTGCAGCGTCAGCGGGAACGCCGTGCCGATCGCGTCCGTCACGGACCGGCTCGGCGGCGCGGTGACGCCGAGGTCACCGCGCACCAGATCGCCGATGAACCGGACATAGCGGACGGGCAGCGGGTCGGTGAGCCCGTGCTCCACCGCGTACGCGTGCCGCGCCTCCGGCGTGGCCCCCTCGCCGAGCGCGTTGTAGGCGGGGTCGTTCGGTGAGAAGCGCAGCACGACGAAGACGAACAGCGTGATCCCCAGCACCATCGGGATGAGGGTCAGCAGCCGTCCCGCCGTCATGCGCAGGATCGTTGCCATGGGCGGCGTCCGTTCTGTCCGGCAGAGTGGAGGGCAGGCGCGGTGGAGGTCGGGCGCCGGGGGTCAGGCGCGTCCGACGTCCAGGAACGACAGTCCCGTGGTCGCCATGGGCCGGAACCCGGGCAGCCCCTCGCGGTCCCAGCCGGTGACGAGCTTGCGGTGGAAGATCGGGTACAGCGCGGCCTGCTCGGCGACGATGTCGATGGCCTGCTTCCACAGCCCGCGGCGGGCGGCCTCGTCGGCCTCGCGCGCCGCCTCGTCCAGCAGGCTCACGACCTTCTTGGCCTCGGCCGTGCCGGCGTTGTAGCTGCGGTGCTCGGGCCACGTGCCGACGTAGAACCAGCGCATCAGCAGGTCGCAGTCGTTGCCGAACACCGACGGGTCGCCGGGCGCCGCCATGACCTGGTACTTGCCGGTGTCGATGCGGTTGGAGTACTGCCCGCCGGACTGGCCCACGTTGAGCGTGGTGGAGACGCCGACCGCGTCCCAGCTCTGCTTGATCAGCGGCGCGCAGTCCTTGACGAAGTCGGTGTCGGTGGTGACCAGTTCGACCTTCAGGCCGCTGACGCCGGCCTCCGACAGCAGCTTCTTGGCCTTGGCCGGGTCGTACCCGTAGACGGTGGACGCCTTGGCGTAGTCGGGGTGGCCGACGGGCAGGAAGCTGGTCGCGGCGGCGGCGTTGCCGAGCAGCGCCGTCTTGATCAGCTTGTCGGTGTCGAGCGCGTAGTGCAGCGCCTGCCGGACCCGCACGTCGTCGAACGGCTTCTGCTTGCAGTTGAACATCAGGAACAGCAGGCCGAAGCTCTGCACCGACTGGACGGCCTTGGCCTTGCCCAGCGCCTCGGCGTTCAGGTACGGGACGGCCTCGATCGCCTGGACGCGGCCCGACTGGAGCGCGGTGACGCGGGTGGACGGCTCGGCCAGCAGCAGCCAGGTCATCTTCTGGACCTTCGCCGGGCGCGGGCCGTTGTAGCCGTCGGACTTGGCGAACGTCAGGCCGTCGGTGGCGCTCGCCGAGGCCAGCTTGTACGGGCCCGACCCGACCGGCAGCGAGTCGAACTTCTTCTGGTCGGCCTCGACGAGCTTCTTCGGCACGACCTTGACGACCGACAGCCGCTCGGCGAACAGCGCGAACGCGTACTTGAGCTTGAACTCGACGGTGCTCGCGTCGACCTTCTTCACCCCGTCCAGGAACGGGAGGAACTGGATGAACAGCGACGCGTTCTTCTCGTCCAGGACGCGCTCGAAGCTGAACACGACGTCGTCGGCGGTGACCGCGGAACCGTCGTGGAACTTCGCGCCGTCGCGCAGCGCGACCCGGTAGGTGGTGTCGTCCACCTTCTCGGGATCGGCCTTGGCGAGCGCGTTGTAGGGCTTGCGGGTGATCGGGTCGAGGTCGACCAGCGACTCCAGGACGTGGAGGTTCGCGGCCACGGCGACGGCGCTGGAGGCCGTCATCGGGTCGAAGCCGCCCGACAGCGCGTAGGCCAGCGCGGCCTGGATGGTGTCCTTGGACCCGCCGGATCCGCCGGACCCGGTGGACGAGGGGCCGCCGCACGCGGCCAGGCCGGCGCTGATCGTCGCCGCCGCGCCGAGCAGTCCGGTGTAGCGCAGGAAGTCGCGGCGGTGCAGGCCGCGGCCTGGCTGGAGATCGGTCACGTCGTCTCCTGAGAGGGGAGGGGTGGGGGTGCAGACTAGCTCCCGCGCAGGTCGCGGGGGAGGTAGGACATCCAACGTCGTTCGTCGGTGTACGGTAGGCGTCGGCACCGGCGAGGTCAAGTGCCGGACCGCGGACGATTGGGGGAGCCGATGACCGCAGCTCGGGCCCGGGGCCGCGCCACGCGCGGCCGCAGCAGCCGGACCGAGGAGGTGCAGCAGCGGATCAAGCAGCTGATCCTGGAGCGCGGCCTCGCGGTGGGCGACCCGATGCCCACCGAGTTCGAGCTGGTGGACGAGCTGGACGTCAGCCGCAACTCGCTGCGCGAGGCGCTCAAGGCGCTGCAGGCCGTCGGCATCGTCGAGATCAGGCACGGCTTCGGCATGTACGTGGGCACCATGTCGCTCGGCGCGCTGGTCGACGAGCTGACCTTCCACGCCCGCATGTCCAAGCGGCAGGGCCGCGACGACCTCGCGCACCTGGTGGACGTCCGCGAGGTGCTCGAACGCGGCCTCGTCGAGCAGGTCATCGACCGCGGCCTCACCGCCGGCGACCCCGAGCTCGACGAGACCATGCGCCGGATGGGCGAGGAGGCCGCGGCGGGCTTCGTCACCCCCGAGACCGACCGCCGCTTCCACGAGCTGCTCTACCGGCCGCTCGCCAACCCGATCGTCAACCAGCTCCTCGGCGCGTTCTGGGACGTGTACCGCACGCTCCAGCACGACCTGGCCCCCGTCGAGCAGGAGGCCGCCGACGTCGCGCAGCGGCACCGCGACATCTTCGAGGCGCTGCGCGCCGGCGACAAGGCGGCCGCCGCGACGGCGATGGCGGCCCACTTCCGCGGCATCCGCGACCGGCTGGAGCAGGCGAACTGAGGGGTTGACGCCCCCGGCGCCCCGGTCTAGCTTCCCGTCGTGAAGGACATCCTACATCCCATGTCCTACTGAGAGGGTTGAGGCCATGCCCCCGTCCCCCCGCTTCGCCGCGGGCCTGACCGCCGCGCTCACCGTCCTCGCGTCCGCCGCCGCCGTCCCGTCCGCGCACGCCGCCGTCGCCCAGTCCGCCGCCGTGACGACCGACTGCACGTCCGGCCGCATCCAGGAGACCGTCGTCAACCGGACCTCCGCCGCCACCACCTTCACCCTGACCTGGCCCGGCGTCGGCACCTGGACCGCCCAGGTCGCCGCCGGCGACAGCGCCCACTTCCACTTCACCCGGCCGTCCGGCACCGCCTACACGTTCCGCACCACGACCCCTCAGGGCTTCGACCAGACCGACAGCGGCACGCTCGACTGCTCCGACGCGCTCAGCGTCCGCGCCGCCATGGACTGCGGCAGCCCGCACCGGCTGCGCCTCATCCTGGCCAACGACTCCCCCGCGTCCCGCACCTTCACCGTCGCCTGGCCGGGCCGCCCCTACTCCCCCTGGACCGTCACCGTCCCCGCCGGCTCCGGCCACGACGGCCTCTACTGGACGGTCCCGGACGGCACCCCGTACACCTTCAACGTCACCTCCGGCTCCTGGAGCGACACGGTCTCGGGCACGTCCGGCTGCGGCGTCGGCTCCGGCAGGCCGGGGATGAACGCGCAGACCGTCCTGACCACGTCCACGGTCATCGACGGCCTGGGCAAGGCCGCCAAATCGGTCCGCATCCCGGCCCTCGCCGTCTCCAACAACGGCACGGTGATCGCCACGATGGACGCCCGCGTGGACGGCAGCTACGACCTCGGCGGCGGCACCAACAACATCCAGATCGCGATGACCCGCAGCACCGACGGCGGCGCCACCTTCACCCACCCGAAGATCATCGCCAAGGCCCCCACCGCCTCCGAGGGCTACGGCGACCCGAGCCTCCTCGTCGACCGCGCCACCGGCACGATCTTCTGCTTCTTCACCTACGCCCCCAAACCGGGCGTCGGCTACTGGGGCTCCACCGCCGGCGACACCTCCGCGACCTCCACCACCAACACCCACATCCGCTACGTCACCTCGACCGACGACGGCGCCACCTGGAGCGCCCCGGTCGACCTCAACCCGCACGTCCGCAAGCCGACCTGGGCGGGCATGTTCGCCTCCTCGGGCCACGGCATCCAACTCGCCTCGGGACGCCTCGTCCAGCCGATCGTCTACCGCGACGCCTCCGGCGACCACGCGTCCAACATCTACTCCGACGACCACGGCGCCACCTGGCACAACGGCACGACTGCCGGCACCGGCGTCAACGAGAGCAAGGCGATCCAGCGCGGCACCGGCCGCGTCGCCCAGAACATGCGCTCCAACGGCGGCGGCGACCGCTGGTACGCCACCGCCCCCGACGTCACCTCGCCCTTCGGGACGTCCTGGAACAGCGGCCTCATCGACCCGGGCTGCAACGGCGACGAGATCTCCTACCTGCGCCCGACTCCGGGCAACCCGTCCCTGACGACCACGGCGCTGCACAGCAACAACGCCGCCACGTCCCGCACCGACCTCACCGTCCGCGTCAGCCGCGACGACAGCGCGACCTGGCCCCACCAGGCCCTCATCAAGCCCGGCGCCGCCGGCTACTCCACCATGGCCGTCCTGGCGGACGGCTCGATAGGCACCCTCTACGAGATAGGCGACACGGGCGGCATAATCTTCACCCGCACCACCCTCCCCTGGCTCGAATCCTGAGCAGGGGCGGACGAGTCGGCCTGTAAGCCGGGTTCTGTGCCCGCCGTCCCTCGCGGGGCGGCGGGTGACGGCCATCCATCTCGGGCCGCCGTTGCCGACGGCCTCCAGCGGTCTACCCGCAGGCTCGGGCGGGCCGCCCTCGGGCACCTGCGCGGGGCCTCTTGCGGGGCCCCTTCTTGACCTTGCTCCGGGTGGGGTTTACCGAGCCGCCCACGTCACCGTGGGCGCTGGTGAGCTCTTACCTCACCGTTTCACCCTTACCACCGGCGGACCGGTGGCGGTTTGCTTTCTGTGGCACTGTCCCGCGGGTCACCCCGGGTCGGCGTTACCGACCACCCTGCCCTGTGGAGCCCGGACTTTCCTCGACGGGGATCGCTCCCCGACGCGGCCGCCCGGCCGGCTCGTCCGCCGTACGTAAGAGGTTAGCGGGTCGGGCGGGCCCCCTGCTCCCCGGCTCTTGGTGGTCACCGCGCCCGTGGGTCAGGAGGGGAGGTGGTGCACGTCGTTGTACGTGCGCAGTGTCGCGGGGCCGTCGGCGTACCAGTCGATGGACGACAGCGCCGCCACGTCCAGGTGCATCCGGTAGAGGGACGACATGGGCGCG
This sequence comes from Actinomadura sp. NAK00032, assembly GCF_013364275.1. Taxonomy (NCBI): domain Bacteria; kingdom Bacillati; phylum Actinomycetota; class Actinomycetes; order Streptosporangiales; family Thermomonosporaceae; genus Actinomadura; species Actinomadura sp. NAK00032. The sequence continues at coordinate 6,641,757 of NZ_CP054932.1, forward strand.
CCCAGGGCGTCCTTCACCAGGAGCTTGATGGGCGTGACGTGCGAGACCACCAGGACGGTCTGCTCGCGGTAGCGGACCTTGAGCTTGTCCAGGGCGGTCCGGACGCGGCGGGACACCTGGGCGAAGCTCTCCCCGCCCGGCGGCGCCGCTTCGGGGTCGGCCAGCCACGCCCTCATCTCGGCGGGCCACCCCTTGCCCGCCTCGGCGAACGTGAGGCCCTCCCACTCGCCGAAGTCGGTCTCCCGGAAGCCGTCCTCGACGCGGACGTCCAGCCCGGTGACGGCGGCGGCCTCGGCGGCCGTGTCGCGGCAGCGGGCCAGGGGCGAGGTGACGATCGCGTCGAGCCCGCGGTCCTTCAGCGCGAGCGCGGCGGCGCGGGCCTGCGCGAGGCCGTTCGGGGTGAGCGGCACGTCGCCGATCCCCGCGAAGCGCTTCTCGACCGACAGCGGCGTCTCGCCGTGGCGCAGCAGGACCGTGGTCATCGGGGCGGACGAGGGCGGGCGGGGCGGCGGCTCCGGCTCCCCCGGCGACTCCTCGACCTTGCGGGTCCAGTGCTCGCCGCGGGCGGCGGCGTCCATGGCCTCGTTCGCCAGCCGGTCGGCGTGCGCGTTCCGGTTGCGCGGGATCCAGCCGTAGGACACCGAGCCGAGCCCCGCGGCCAACTCCTTCGCGCGCAGCGCCAGCGGGATCATGTCCGGGTGCTTGATCTTCCAGCGGCCGGACATCTGCTCCACCACGAGCTTGGAGTCCATCCGGACCTCGACGCGGGCGGACGGGTCGAGGTCCCCCGCCGCCGCCAGCCCGGCGATCAGGCCCCGGTACTCGGCGACGTTGTTGGTGGCGTGCCCGATCGACTCCGCCACCTCGGCGAGGACCTCGCCGGTCAGCGCGTCCCGGACGAGGGCCCCGTACCCGGCGGGCCCCGGGTTGCCGCGCGAGCCCCCGTCCGCCTCGACGATCAGCTTGCGAGCGCTCGCGCCCCTGTGGGGGGACGACCCCCCACGCCCCCCGGCAACTGCGCTCACAGGCCCGACTCGGGCGTGCGGATCAGGATGCGGCGGCACTCCTCGCAGCGGACGACCTCGTCCTCCGCCGCGGCCCTGATGTTGTTCAGATCGACGGTGTTCAGCGCCAGGTGGCAGCCCTGGCACGCGCCGCGGAACAGCTTGGCCGCGCCCACGCCGCCGAACTGGCCGCGCAGCTTCTCGTAGAGGCCGAGCAGGTCGTCCGGGACGTCCTTGGCGACGGCGGTACGCGCGGTGCTGGTGGTCCCCGACTCCTCGTCGATCTCCCGCTGCGCGCCGTCGCGGCGCTCGGTGAGCCCGGCCAGCTCCTCCTGCGCGGCGGACTGGTCGGCGCGCAGCGCTGCGACGCGCCCCTCGGCCTCCTCCGTCCGCTCCATGATCTCCAGCACGACCTCCTCCAGGTCGGACTGGCGGCGCTGCAGCGACTCGATCTCCGCCTGCAGGCTGCTGAGGTCCTTCGCGGACGTCACCTGGCCGGAGTCGAGCCGCTTCTGGTCGCGGTCGGCGCGGGTGCGGACCTGGTCGACGTCCTGCTCGGCCTTCCGCTGCTCGCGCTGCAGGTCGCCGACCTCGGTCTCGGCCGCGACGATCGCGTCGCGCAGCTCGGTGAGTCGCCCCTCCAGCCGCTCGATGTCCGCCAGCTCGGGCAGCGTCCGGCGGCGGTGCGCCAGCCGGTCCAGCGAGCTGTCGAGCTCCTGCAGGTCGAGCAGTCGAAGCTGGGCTTGCGGTGCGGCTTTCACAGTGCTCCTTCTTCGTGAAGGCGCCACGCGTCGGTGACGAGCGTGGACACCCTGGTCTCCAACTTGCCCGCTTCGGGGGTGGCCGCGGCGAGCCGGCGTTCGGCGTCGGCCAGCCACGGCCATTCGGTCGCCCAGTGCGCGGCGTCCACCAGGGCGGGGCCGCCGTGCTCGGCGAACTCCGACGCGGGGTGGTGCCGCAGGTCGGCGGTGAGGTAGGCGTCGACACCAGCGGCGCGCGCGGTGCCGAGGAGGGAGTCGCCGGAGCCGCCGCAGACGGCGACGGTGCGCACGACCGCGTCCGGGTCGCCCGCCGCGCGGACGCCCCAGGCGGTGGACGGCAGGCCGACGGCGGCCCGCCGGGTGAACTCCCGCAGCGTGAGGGGCTCGGCCAGCTCCCCGATCCGGCCGAGGCCGCGGCGCGGGTCGTCGTCGGCGGGGACCATCGGGCGCAGCGCGCCGGTCAGGCCGACGGCCCGCGCCAGCGCGTCCGAGACGCCGGGATCGGCCCGGTCGGCGTTGGTGTGCGCGGTGTGCAGCGCCAGCCCGCTGGTGATCATCCGGTGGATCAGCCGGCCCTTGGGGGTGGTGGCGGCGACCGAGTGCACGCCGCGCAGCAGCAGCGGATGGTGCGTGACCACCAGGTCGGCGTCCCACTCCAGCGCCTCGTCGATCACGGCGGCGACGGGGTCGACGGCGAACAGGACCCGGCCGACCTCCTGATCGGGGTCTCCGCAGACCAGCCCGACGGCGTCCCAGGACTCCGCCCACGCGGGCGGGTAAAGCTCCTCCAGAACCGTGATGACATGGGATAGGCGCACGTCCCGCAGGCTACCGCGCCGAGCCGCTCCCAACGAGCCACCGAGCGTCACCGCGGGGTGGCGCGGTCTGTAACGATATGGACGGGACAGTGCACGATGGAAGGGAGAACGCCATGTCGGCTGCCGGCGCCGCGGAACCGGAGCCCACTGCCGAACGCCCGTACATGCCCGGCTACGGCATCCAGGGGCCGGACGAGGGAAGCGGTCTGCTGCCGTGGTCGTGGGCCGTGGAGCGGCTGCGCGCCGCGCGCAACTTCTGGGTGTGCACGGTCCGGCCGGACGGACGCCCGCACGCCATGCCCGTATGGGGTGCCTGGTCGGGTGATGCCCTGCTGTTCAGCAGCGCCGTCCCGTCCCGCAAGATGGTGAACCTGCGGGCGAACCCGCAGGTCGTGGTGACCACCGAGGAGGCCGAGAACCCCGTCGTCATCGAGGGGCGGGCCGAGATCCTCACCGAGCAGAAGGACCTCCAGCGGTTCATCGACCTGGTCAACTCCAAGTACGCGACCCGCTATCGTGTCGATTTCCTGGACCCCGAGGTGAACGCCACCGTCGCGGTGCGCCCACAATCGGTGTTCGGGCTCCGCCAGGGAGATTTCACCGGGTCTCCCACCCGGTGGTCGTTCTGAACCTGAACGTCCGCTGGGATCAATCTGGAGACTCATCGCGTTGGAGACTGTGTGAAGTCACCCTTTCGGCGCCGCAAGCGCGTCAAGGGCCGTCCGATGGGCAACCGCCCGGAGGCGGCCGAACCGGAGACCGTGGAGTGGCCCCGCGAGGGGACGGGCAAGTCGTCCCTGATGGGGGCCATCCGCGGCGACGGCGAGACCGGCGCGAGCTCCGGCGGCGGCCTGTTCGAGGACCTCGCGTCCGCGTTCGAGGGCTCCAAGAAGGTCAAGGTCGAGGAGCAGCAGCGGCAGAAGGTGCTGCGTCAGGACGACCACGAGCAGGCCGGGGACGGCAGCACGCGCGACGACCTGGACTCGGGCAAGATCCGGATCCGGCGCACCCCGCCGCACGAATAGTGCCCGAATCCTCTCGAACATAGGTTCGAATACACGTTATCCTGCCCTCGTGAGCACCTACGTCCCGCCCGGCTGGCCCTCGCAGGTGCATCCACCGGGCACCGACCGCTTCGAGGACACCGCCCTCGGCTGGCTGCTCGAGCTCGTCCCGCCCGAGTACCGCCGCTACGGCGTCCTGCGCCGCTACCCGATCACCCTCGCCCGGATGGCCCGCCAGCACGTGGCCGCGTCCGTCGAGGCGGCCCGCGAGGGCTTCCGCACCGCCCGCGTCGACCTCGGCGACCTCGTCCCGCCGCACGGCGTCGAGTCCGTCCTGGAGGCCTACCGCCGCGAGGGCGCCCGCCTCGTCGCCGTCCTGCGCGCCGTGGAACTCGTCGAGACGGCCCTGCGCGGCCTCGCCGACCCCGACGACCCGGCCCACCGCCGCCCCTTCACCCCCAAGCTGTGACGATCCCGTTGACTCCCTGTCGCGGGGTGCGCAAGCCTTTGCTCTGTTCCTGACGGGGAGGCGGGTTTCCGGTGAGCACACCACCTGGGTGGTACCCAGATCCAGAGTGGATGGGCCGCGAACGCTACTGGGACGGACAAACCTGGACCCCCCAGTCACGCCCCTACAAACCCCGCACCCGCCACCGCCAGGCACCCCCCACCCCCGAACCCCACACGCCTCCCACGCCCACCGCCGCTGAGGCACCTGACCCGCCACAACCCACCGCAGCCGCACCACCGTCCACACCCGCATCGAGGCCACCGGAACCCCGCACGCCGCAACAGGCCACGCCCCCTGCACGCCCCCTGGCACCCGCACAGCCTCCCGCGTCCCGGGACGCTGGGCCGACCTCAACAAGCACCAACCCGCCGCTGGACGGCACTTCAACAGCGCCGCAGCGCTCCCCCACACCGAAACCACCCGCCCCACCGCAACGGGGTGCACAGCCCCCGGCGGAAGCACCTCCCACCGCTCACACGCACCACAGTGGGCCGCCTTCCACCGCCGGACCCGTTGGCGCACCGCCGCCTTACCAGGACGAGCAAGCTGCGGCGGGGGCGCAGTCTGCCGGGCGCGGGTATCAGTACAGCGGGCCGCCGCCGGTTATTGCGGGGCCGCCTGGCGCGCTTTACCGGGGTGAGCAGGCGCCGGCGGGAGCGGCTGTGCCGGCACCTGCCCGTGAGGGGCGGGGGGTGTCGGATGGGGTGGTCGGTACTGAGGGCACCGGGGTGGCGGGTGCCGGGCGGGGATGGCACGTTCCCGAGACGGGGCGTTATCTGCCGCCTGGACGGGAGTCGGCCGGGCGGGGCGGGGTCCCGGTTGCGGCGGTCGTGGCGGCTGAGGGTGTTCTCGTCGCGGGGGTCGCGTTCGGGGTGCAGTCGGTGTGGCCGGTCTGGGGGGTGGTCGTGGTCGTCGCCGTGTGGGGGCTGGTGCTGCTGGCGCCGCTCGGGGCGGGACGCGTGTACGGGTACCGGGAGCCGCGCCGGGACGAGCGGGTGGAGCAGGCGTGGCGGGACGTCCAGCGGCGGGCCGGGGTGGGCGGGTACCGGGTGGTGGTCGTCGAGTCGGACGAGCTGAACGCCTGCGTGCCGTTCGGCCGGACGGTGGCGGTGACGTCGGCGTCGGCGCGTTCGCTGCCGCCGGGGCGGCTGGAGGCCGTCCTCGCGCATGAGCTGGGGCATCTGATGGGGTGGCGGGCGGTTCCGGCGTTCGTGCACGCGCAGGTCACGATGCCGAGCCGGGCGCTGCTGTGGATGCTGCGCAAGGTGTGGGCGCCGGTCGCGCCCATGTGGAAGCGGGCCGTGAAGTGGCATCGGCCGATCGGTTTCGTGCCGGTGCTCGTGCTGGGGGTGCTGGCCACCGCGGTCACGGTGGTGGTGGCCCTGCCGGCAGGCGTCGCTCATGCGGCGGCGTTGGGCGCGCGGGTCCTGGACGCGCGCGGGGAGGCACGGGCGGACGCGGCGGCGGTGCGGCTCGGGTTCGGTACCGAGCTGGTCGCGGTGGTGGAGGAGCGCATCGAGAAGGCCGCGGATGCGTTGCCGCTCCCCCTCGTCCGGCGGGCGCAGGGGTTGCGGCGGCGGCTCGGGTGATCAGGCCCGGCCGCCGAAGAGGGGTGGCGGTCCCTGGTCGCGGCCCGGCGGCGCGCCGGGGTTGCGCGGGGGCCCCGAGCGCGGGGGCGGGCCGGGGTCTGGTGGTAGGGGTGCGCGTGGGGGTGGGGGTGTCGGGGGTGTCGCCCATTGCGGGGGCGGGGCGGCCCACTGCGGGGGCTGCCTTGTCAGGGCGGTGGGGGCGGGGATGGCGCGCGGGGCGGGCGGGTCCGGGAGGGGGCCGGTGGTGACGCGGTCCAGCGTGATGATCGCCGGGTCGCACTCGACGGGGGTGACCGTGCGTCCGCCGCCGGGCGCCGATTGGACGAGCAGCAGCGCGTGGTCCGGGAGGTGCTGGAGGGTGACGGGCTCGACGACGTACTCGTAGACGCGCTGGCTGGTGTCCGCGTCGCTCCAGTTGGTGCCCTCGGCATAGGACGAGGCGGCCGACCAGTTGCGCGTGGTGGCGACGGCGGTGCCCTCGGTGTCGCTGCGGCTGGTGGCGCCGCCCCGGTTCCGGCCGCGCTGGCTGGAGGTGGAGCGGTCGGGGAACAGCCCGAACATCTCGCCGCCCGAGTGGGTGACGCCGGCGGAGCTGGACGTCCCCCAGTTGCGGGACGAGCCGGTCGTGCTGCTGGTGCTGCGGGTCTCCGAGTCGCCCTCGCCGCGGGTGTCGGTGGAGGTGTGCGACTCGTTCCCGCCGACGTTCTTCGTGATCTGCGACAGGACGAACCTGTGGTCGCGGCCGATGAAGTCGGCGGCGCGCGCGGCGTCCTCGTGGTTGCCGAGGCGCATGAACGCGACGGCGCCGCCGCCGATCAGCTCGGCGGACGTCTCGCGCAGCCGCCGGAACAGCAGGGTCAGCGGGACGCCGCGCCGCTCGCAGGCGTCCGAGAGCCGCTCCACATGGCGGCGGGCCAGCTCGTCCGCGCCGGCGACCACGAGGGCGGGCGTCGCCTCCCAGGACGCGGTGATCCGGTGCGTGACCCACTGGACGATCAGGTCGGTGAGCAGCTCGGACCGGACGTTGCGGGCCTGGCTGTCGAGCGCGATGCAGGTCAGGTAGCCCGGGCCCGCGGTGGACGGCTCCGTGCCGAGGTCCTCCAGGGGGTGGACGTACGACTCGATCCGCGACAGGTTCGCGTGGGCCTGGCGGCGGTACTCCACGGTGAACAGCTCGGTGCCGATGCGCCGCCGCTCGTCGCGGGTCAGGGCGTCACCGTCGTCGGGCTCGCCCATCAGGACGCGGAGGGCCGCGGCGATCCGGGCGAGGGTGATGTCGCCGCCGAGGGCGCCGCACACCTTGGTGAGGATGCGGTCGTCCATGCTGCGTTCGGCGCGGGCGGCGTCGGGACCGCCGCCGTGCATGGACTCCACGATCGCGTCGACGAGTTCCTGCGGCGACATGTCGCCGAGCAGGGTGGAGGAGGCTTGGCGGCTGGGCAGCAGCTGCTCGTCCACCCCCATCCAGGCGGCCCGGGACAGTTCGGCCAGTTCGCGGCTGACGACCTCCCGGGACAGGTCGAGCACCAGCAGCGGCTGGACGGCGAGGGTGGACGTCCCATAGGTGGTGAGCAGCGCCTCCCACGCCCACAGCGTCCCGCCGAAGACGTCCAGGCGGCGGCCGGGGCGCGGGGCGGCGCCCCACTCGGGCAGTTCGTCGAGCCGCGCGCGCTCTGCGGCTTCGTGGGCCTGCTTACGCGCCTGCCAGTGCCGCGCCTGCTCGTGGTAGCCGCCGGTGATCTGCTTCTGCGCCAGTTCGTAGGCCTTGCGCGCGCCGTCCCGTTGTTGGACGGCCCACCGCGTCAGCACCACGCCGGGGGTCACCGCGATGACGGCGAGCAGTAGCAGGGCAACAGTGAAGCTCGTGGACAGACCGGCGGCGATGGCGGCGAACAGCACCAGAACGCCCGCTATGGCGGCGCTGACCGGGAGCGTCCGGCTCACCCGGTGCCGGGCGGCGGCCTCGGTCTGGGCGACGCGGCGGGCCAGGTAGTCCGGCAGCGCCTGCTGCCGCGGCGGCGCGTCCGGGAACGGGGTGAGGAACCACCAGCGGTCCCGGAACACCCATCCGATGCGGGGGTCGGGGGTGAACAGCCGCTCGCGGCGCGACAGCGGCCCCCCGTGATCGACCGGTTCACCCCTCACGACGCCGAACCCCCGCTCTGCTCTCGGGTGCCGGGCCGCCACGCCTCCGGACCGCGGCGAGCGCGGTGGGCACGGTGGGCCCGGGGAGCAGGGCGAGCACGGCGATGCGCGAACAACCCAAGCAGATTGACACGGAACTTGTCAGGCCCTCCGGAGCAAATCGGCCTTCACAACGACACTCTTGCTCAATAGCCTGACTGCCCATGGCGGGGGCGGCGGAGATATGGGACGCGGTGCGCGGCCTGCCGGTGTGCAGGCTGCTGGAGGTGCCGCGCCCGGACCGGGCGGACGGCCGGGACGAGTGGCGTGACCAGCGGCTCGCCGCACTGGTGTCGGCCTACCACGCGGGCGGCGAGCCGGTGCTGGTCGGCTGGCGGCGGGTGGCGGCGTTCGGGCCCACCGAGGTGCTCGTCGGCGGGTCCGGGCTGATCGCCGACCGGGACGGCAGCGCGGCGACGCTGAGCCTGCCCGCGGGCGGGCGCGGCGTGCTGCTGCCGGGCGGCGCCGCCGCGGCCGCGATGCCGCACTGGGTCGGCATCGGCGGCATCGCCGACGGCCTGCTCGCCGACGACCCGGCCCGCGAGGAGCCCGCCAGGCCGTCCCTGGAGGACGGTCTGCTCTCGGTCTGGACGCAGCCGTTCGCCTGGCTGCTGGTGGCCGAACCGGTGGCCGCGTCCGAGGCCGGGCGCCTCGCCGACGACCTCGCCGACCGGCAGCAGCGCGCCCGGTCGATGGCGGAGCTGTCGCCGGAGGAGTCGGTCGCCGCCGTCCGGATGGAGCGGCGGCACCGCGAGCTGCGGCGGGCGGCGACGTCCGGGCTGTGGCGGGTGCGGCTGGCGGCCGGGGCGGCGACGCCGGCGGCGGCCGCGCGGGTGGCGGCGCTGGTGTGCGCGTCGGCGGACCTGACCGGGCTGCCGTACGCGCTGGTCCCGGGCGCGGACGGGCCGTTCGAGGCGAGCACGCAGTTGGTGGCGGCGCTGGCGCGGCCGCCCGTCCGGGAGGTCGCCGGGGTCCGGTTCGTGATGCGGCCGGAGTTCGACGTGACGCCCGAGTCGGCGGACGGGTCCGCCGCCGAGGGCGTCCCGCTGGGGCGGGTCCTGGACCGCGACCGCCGTGAGGTCGGGCCGCTGTCGCTGCCGCTGCCCAGCCTGAACCGGCACACGTTCGTGTGCGGCGCGACGGGCTCCGGCAAGTCGCAGACGATCCGGTCGCTGCTGACCGCCGCGTCGGCGGCGGGGCTGCCGTGGCTGGTGGTCGAGCCGGCGAAGGCGGAGTACCGGGCGATGGCGTCCCGGCTGGCCGCGGCGGGAACGGGCGCGGAGGTCGTGGCGATCCGGCCGGGCGACGCGGAGGCGATCGCGGCCGGGATCAACCCGCTCGAACCGGCCCTCGGCCCGGACGGACGGCCGTTCCCGCTGCAGACCCACGCCGACCTCGTCCGGGCGCTGTTCCTCGCCGCGTTCGAGGCCGACGAGCCGTTCCCGCAGGTCCTGTCGGCGGCGCTGACCCGCTGCTACGAGCGGCTCGGCTGGGACCTCGCGCTCGGCGAGCCCGCCGTGCCGGGGACGTCGCCGCGCTACCCGACGCTCGCCGACCTCCAGGCCGTCGCCGAGCAGGTCGTCACCGACATCGGCTACGGGCAGGAGATCACCGACAACGTGCGCGGGTTCATCCGGGTGCGGCTGTCCAGCCTGCGGCTCGGCACGACCGGGCGGTTCTTCGAGGGCGGCCACCCGATCGACTTCGACGCGCTGCTCGCCCGCAACGTCGTCTTCGAGATCGAGGACGTCGGCGACGACCGCGACAAGGCGTTCCTGATGGGCACCGTCCTGGTCCGGCTGGTGGAGCACCTGCGGCTGCGGCAGGGCGGCGGCGGTCCGGCGGGCCTGCGGCACCTGACGGTGTTCGAGGAGGCGCACCGGCTGCTGCGGCGCAGCGAGCAGGCGGGCCCGGCGGCGCACGCCGTGGAGACGTTCGCGAGCCTGCTGGCGGAGATCCGCGCCTACGGCGAGGGCCTCGTCGTGGCGGAGCAGATCCCGTCCAAGCTCGTCCCGGACGTCCTCAAGAACACCGCCGTGAAGATCGTGCACCGGCTGCCCGCGCGGGACGACCGGGACGCGGTCGGCGCGACCATGAACATCACCGAGGCGCAGTCGCAGTTCCTGGTCACGCTCACACCGGGCGAGGGCGCGGTGTTCACCGACGGCATGGACTTCCCGCACCTGGTGCGCGTCCCGGACGGCTCCCGGCTGGAGCGTCCGGACAGGCCCGTACCGCTCGCGTCGCCGGGCGTCCTGGTGACGCCCCGGAGCGGGACGTGCGGAGCCGACTGCCGCGACTCCCCCTGCACGCTGCGCGACATGCGCACCGCCCAGCGCGCCGTGGCCGAGCGTCCGGAACTGGTGCTGTGGGCGGAGCTGTCCGCCGCCGCGCACCTGACGGGCTGGGGCGCGCCGGGCCTCGACCCGTCGGTGCTGGACGGCCTGCCCCGGCGGCTCGCCGACTGCGCCGTCTCCCATGCGGTGGACGCCGCCGTCGCGTCCCGTACCGCGCCAGGCGCGCTGGCCGCCCATATGGTGGCGTCCCTCAACGGCAGCGCGTGCGCCGAAGACGAAGCCGTCTACTTCGCGGCTCCTTACCGGTGGTGCCTCGTCCTAGAAGAACTGCAGCAGGCGCACAAGATGGACCCTGGCGGCGCTCGTCACCGCCTTAGCAGCGAATGGGAGGCCCGCTACAAGCGGACCATTCCCGGTGGCACTCTCGCCGACCAACTCAACGCCGTCACAGCCTGGTGGGACCGCGACCAGCGCAACCTGGACGCGCGCGCCCTCGCGCTCTGGGGCACGGGTCAAACCGTTGAGAACGCGGTAGGAGCGGTGCGTACGGACGCCGATTGGGATGACCGTCTACGCGAGGCCGCCGCACCCCTGCGCAACGCCGACGGCATTCTCGGATCGTTCAGCTCGGGCGAAGAGAAGGCCGCTCATGCACCATGGAGCCATGGGGATCCTTGAGCAGGTCGCGCCGAACCTTATCGACGTCCTCCGCCGCGATGCCTGGTGGATGGGCTGGAACACGTTCCTGGCCTGGATCCCGGTCGGCCTGGCCTTCCTGCTCTTCCGCGGCCACCGCGTGTCCCGGTCGCCGTTCTGGTGGGCGGGGCTCGTGCTGTTCGTGCTGTTCCTGCCGAACGCCCCCTATGTCGTCACCGACCTGGTGCATCTCCGCAACGACATGCTGCTCGCCGACCGCGGCGGCCCGGTCGTCACGGCCGTCCTCCCCGTCTACGCGGTGCTCGTCGGCTCCGGATTCCTCGCGTACTACCTGGCGCTGTCCGCCGCGACGCGCCACCTCACCCGGCTCGGCCTCGGCGCGTGGAACGGCCGCGTCACCGTCGGCGCGCACGCGCTCTGCGCGATCGGCGTCTTCCTCGGCCGCTGGGCCCGGCTGAACAGCTGGGAACCGGTCGTGGACCCGCACGCCACCATCGAGCGGATCGTCGTCCAGCTGACCTGGACGTGGGCGCCGGTCCTGATCCTGGCGGTCTTCCTGGTCACCTGGATGTGCCATTTCATGACGAAGGCCATCGCCGAAGCCTCGTTCGACGCCACGCTGAAGAGCGCCCGGCGGCTCCGGGCGACGCGCACGTCCTGACCCCTGCCCGACTCCCGGCTCGGCGGCTCAGGCCGCGTAGTTGCGCAGGACGCGGAGGGCGTCGGCGGCGTGCGGGCCCTCGGCGGTCAGCGCGGTCTGCTCCGGGGTGAGGCGGCGGGCTCCGACGCGGCAGAACTCGGCGGCCGGACCCGTGATGCGGGACGGCGCGGCCGGGTCGCCGAACGTCCAGTGCGTCCCGTCCGGCGCGTTGAGGTCGCAGAAGACGGGCGCGTCCGGGAGCCCTTCAACGGAGAAGGCGTAGGGCAGCGTGCGGTGGGCGAGCCATGCGATGTGCCGGATCCGGTCTGTGTCGGGGTAGGGGACGCCCAGCGGGAGGGCGATGTCCTGGGCGTGGGCCCAGTGCTCGGCGATCCTCGTCGTGGCGAGCGTGCGCGGGGACAGCGGCGTCCGCACCCAGGACAGCCGCGTGCCCGGCGGCTGCGCGCGCAGGAAGTCGGCGGCGGCGAAGGCCGCCTTGCGCCAGCGCGCCAGCAGGTCGGCCGGCGCCGTGCCGCGCTCGGCGGCGACCATGTCGGCGACGACGCCGTCCACGGTCTTGGCGGCGTCGGGCGACAGGAAGGCGGTGGCCTCCCCGGCCGACGGGTCGCTGATCACTTCGTTGGTCTGCGCGAGGTGCAGGACGACGTCGGAGACGGTCCAGCCCTCGGCGTCGGACGGCCGGGCCCACTGCTCGGGGGCCAGCGCCGCCAGCATCGCGTCCAGCTGCCGGAACTCCGCGGTCAGGTCATCGAAGACGTCCGCCATCCCGCCACGATAACCGAACGAAATTCGGTCCGCCCGTCCACAGTCGGTCAGGCGAGCTTCCGGAGGAGGCCGCCCCGGCTCCCTTCGGTCAGGCCAGCTTCTCCAGCCGGTCGGCGGCCGCGGCGGCGCCTCCGGCGGAGGCGAAGGTGTCGCGGGCGGCCTCGGCGGCGGCGCGGTGCGGGCCGCCGTCCGCCAGCACGGCCGCGAGCGCCGCGCGCAGCTCGTCCGGCCGCGCGTCCTCGAAACCGACGGTGACGCCCGCGCCGGCGGCCTCCACCCGGCGCGCGAGGACGGGCTGGTCGGCCCGCACCGGCGCCACCACCAGCGGGCGGCCCTGCGCGAGCGACGCGCACACCGTCGCGTGGCCGCCGTGGCAGACGACGGCGGCGAGCCGTTCGAGGAGCCTGCCGCGTGGCACCCGCTCGCGGACGAGGACGTTCGGCGGCGGCTCGGGCACGATCCCCGGCGGCGCCTCGATGACGGCCTGCACGTCCAGGCCGCGGACGGCCTCGGCGGCGGCCCGCAGGAACCCGGTCGCGGACGGCCCGCCGATCCGGCCCAGGGAGACCAGGACGGCGGGCCGGCCGTCCAGCCACTCCCACGGGAACGCGCACGGCGCGGAGCGTCCCGGCGCGGGGCCGACGAACGCGAAGTGGTCCGGGAAGAACGAGGTGTCGCCGACGAGCGCGGAGGTGGCGAACACCAGCGTGAGGTGGTCGGAGAAGCGCAGGTCGATGAGGTCCTCGATGCCGTGGTCGAGCTGGAAGCCGCCGATGCGGTCGCGGACCTCCTCCTCGGCCTGCGGCATGGCGGCGAGCGGGCGGGTGAACTCGGCGGGCGAGGCCGCCGAGGTCGCCCACGGGATCTCGCGGTGCCGGGCCGCGACCGGCGCGGCCAGCACGAACTGGTCGGCGACCACCGCGTCCGGGCGGAAGCGGTCGGCGGCCTTCTCGACGCCCGGCATCATCGCGTCGCCGAGCGGGACGAGGAAGTCGTCCCACAGCAGGCGGAGCGCGTCGAGGCCGCGCCGCTCCAGCCAGCGGTCCCGCAGCGCCGTGCATTCGTCGCCGGCGGCGGAGAAGATGCGGGAGCCGGGCCGCAGCAGGGCCTCCAGGGACGGGCGGTGCCCCACCCAGGCGACCTTGTGGCCGCGCCGGCCGAGTTCGGCGGCGACCGCCGCCGCCGGGGCGACGTGGCCCGCCAGCGGCGGCATCGCGAACAGGAAGCGGCGCTCGGGTGTGCGCGCCCGCTGGATGCCCGGGTCCCCGAGGATGGACGGGACCTGGACGCGGCGGGCGCTCGCGCGGCGCTGGGTCATGCTCGGCTCTCCTCCATGTCGGGTCCGCCGGACGCGGTCGTCCAGGCGATGACGTGCCCGTCGAGTTCGCGTGTCGCCACCGTGGTGACCGTCCCGCCGGCGGCGATGAGGAGCCGTTCGGCGTCCGCGACGGTCACGACCAGTTCGGAGCCGTCCGCCGCCGCGCTCATCGACTGCAGCACCGCCTGCTTGGCGGCGCGTACCCGCGCGTTGTTCTCGTTCACGGCGAGCCCGATGCCGGCTTGGTCGTGCCCGGGCCGCACCAGGGCGACGCCCAGTTCGGCGGCTGAGGCGATCGAAACGGTCAGGGGTTCCTCGAAGGGCCCGGTCACGGTCGGCCCTTCATGGACGGTCAGTTCGGCCGGGAACAGGGGCCCGTGGCCGTTGCGCCAGAGGTGGTCCCTTACGGCGTCCTTGGCGGCGATGCGTCCGAGCAGCCACGGCCCCTGCGCGACCGGCGGGAGGGCCTCGTACTCGGCGCGCTCCCCCGCGCCGAGGTACTGGCGCATGAGGAGGTCGCGGGACGCGGTGCCGTCCCAGCGCTTGCGGGCCACGGTCCAGCCGCCCGGCTGGGGCTCCCCCGTTCCCGACACCTCCGGGGTGAACTTCATCCGCCAGAGCGCTTCGTCGGTGTAGAAGCGGTGGGTGGTCCATCCGTCGATGCGTCCCCACACCGTGCCGTTCTCGTGGAGCATCTCCGCCGAGCAGCGCATCGTCGTGTCGGTGAGGGACTGGTTCCAGATGGTCGTCTCCAGGCGCTCTCCAGGGGACGGCACGGGCCCGTACAGCAGGACCCGTTCGATCCCCACCGGGAACACCGTCTGGTTGGTGTCGCCGTACACCTGGATCCAGTGGGCGCAGAGCTGCCCTGCGCTGTCCAGGAGCGCGCCCGGCGTGGGCAGTGCGGTGAGGACGGCGTGCACACCGTCCTCTGCCAGAGCCGTGATCTCGCTGATGCCGCGGTAGAGCGGGCCGTGGAACATCCAGCGTTCTTCGTATAGCCGCTCTGCGGTGACGATGGGCGGGCCCTCGATGGTGAGCGGCGTGCGGTCGGGAACAGGCGGCAGCGGGTAGTGCTCGGCGAGCAGGACCGTCCCGTCCGCGTAGCCGGGGACATCGACCTTCACCCTGCGCACGCGGTCGCCGTCGTCGACGAGGTAGGCGCGGATGTCGGCGGTCGTCGGCGGCGCGGCGACGACCCACCGGATGGAGCGGACGTTCTCGAACCCGACGACGACCATGTCGGGCAGCAGTTCGCGCGCGGCGCCGGCCATCACCTCGGCCAGCGTCGCCAGCGGGACCATCGGCAGCCGGTCCGACATCTCCGGCCAGCCGGGCGCCTGCGCGACCAGGCAGTGGTCGGCCAGGAACGGCATCGCCTCGACGGAGAAGACCCGGGAGACGCTCAGCTCGGCGCCCGCCGGGGACGCCTCGCCCGCCGCGACCGGCGCCGGCGGCCCGGCGCCGAGCGCCTCCAGGACCGACTGCGCCCCGGTCGCCGCGTCGTTGAGCAGCGCCTCCAGTTCCGCGAGCACGGGGTCGTCGGCGGGCAGCGCCGGCACGCCCGGTGCCGGGCGGATCGGCTCCACCGCCCCGTCCAGCCTGACCAGCGGCGTCCCGAGGTCGAGCCGCATGCCGGTGGCCGGCGCGGGCGGCGGCGACGCGCCGTAGCCCTCCGCCCACAGCGCCGCGACGACCCGGCGCAGCTGCGCCATCCCGTCCCGTTTCGGCACGTTCACGGCCATCGCCAGGTGCTCGCGGTCGCCGAGCCGGTCGGCGACGAACCCCGGCAGCCCGCCGGGCCCGACCTGGACGAACGCCCGCACGTGCGCCGTCCCGTACAGCTCCTCGACCAGCTCGCTGAACCGCACGGGTTCGCGCAGGTGCCGGACGGCGAGGTCGCGGACCTCGTCCGCCGCGCGGGGGAACGGCGCCGCCGTGCACGCCGACCACAGCGGGACGCGCGGCGGGCGGATCTCCAGGCCCTCCAGCGAGTGCCGGACCTGCTTCTCCGACGCCTCCGCCAGCGGGGTGTGGAACCCCGCCCGGAACGGCAGCTCCTGCCCGAGCACGCCCTCGGACGCGAGCCGCCCGAGGACCTCGCGTACCGCCGCCTCCGGACCGCAGACCACCGACTGGTGCGGGCAGTTGTCATGGCTGACGAAGACCCCGGACACGGAGGCCCCGGACACGGAGGCCCCGGACACGGAGCTCCCGGACACGGAGGCCGCGGCCTCCTCCGCCTGCGCCGCCCCGCACCCGAGCACCGCGTACACGGCGTCGGGCCCGGCGGTGCCGTCGAGGTCGCGGACGAGCGCGGCCGCGTCGCACATCCCGGCGGCGGCCATCGCCGTCCACTCGCCGAGGCCGTGCCCCGCGACGACGTCCGGTTCGATGCCCAGCTCGGCGAGCGCGGCGGCCAGCAGCCGCCCGACGGCCATGGCGTCGGCGGCGCGGCCGAGCAGGTCGGCGCGGCCGGTCAGGTCGGGGGACGGCAGGCCGAAGTGCTCGGCGACGTCGTCCACGCGCGGGTCGAAGGCCGGTTCGAAGCCGGGGAACAGGAACGCCAGCCGCCCGCCGCCGGCGAGCAGCGGGCGCGGTGCGAACCACACGTCGCTGCGGCCCCGCCAGGCCGTCCCGCGCTGGACGACGGCGCGCGCCAGGTCGAGCCGGCGCGGCGTCGGGCCGACGATCGCGAGCCGGCACGGCAGGTCGGGGACGTCTCCGCAGTCCCGCGCGAGGAGGTCCTCGTCGGGGACGTTCAGCGCCTCGGCCAGCTCCTCGGGGGTGCGCGCGGCGAGGCGCAGCACCGCCTCGCCGTCCCCCGGCGCGGCGACCCTGCGCCGCCGGGCCCGCCGCGCGGCGGCCTGCGGCGGCTCCTGCAGCACCAGGTGCGCGTTGACGCCGCCGAACCCGAACGCGTTGACCACGGCCCGGCGCGGCCCGCCGCGCCGCTCCCACTCGGCGGCCTCCCGGACGAGCCGGAGCCGGCCGTCCGCCAGCGCCGGATGCGGGTCGTCCGCGTGCAGCGTCGGCGGCAGCACCCCGTCGCGCAGCGCGAACGCCGCCTTGATCAGCCCGGCGATCCCGGCGGCGGGCATCGCGTGCCCGATCATCGACTTGACGGTGCCGAGCCCGACCGGCGGGCCGTCCGCGCCGAGCACGCGGCGCAGCGTCGCCAGCTCCGCCTCGTCGCCCGCCGGGGACCCGGTGCCGTGCGCCTCGACGAGCCCGACCGCGCCGGGCTCCGCCGGGTCCAGGCCGGCGTCCCGCCAGGCGCGCTCGACCGCGAGGACCTGCCCGTCCACCAGCGGGCTCATGCCCCCGCCGGCGCGTCCGTCGCTGGACGACCCGGCGCCGAGGACCACGGCGTGGATCCGGTCGCCGTCCCGCTCGGCGTCGGGGAGCCGCTTGAGCAGCACCATCCCGGTGCCCTCGGCGAGGAGCGTCCCGTCGGCGGACCGGTCGAACGGGCGGATCGTCTCGCTCGGGCTCAGCGCGCGCAGCCGGCTGAACACGCTCCACACGGCGGCGTGGTGCGCGTGGTGCACGGCCCCCGCCAGCATCGCGTCGGCCTGCCCGCTGCGCAGCGCCCGCACGGCGTGCTCGATCGCCATCAGCGCCGACGCGCACGCCGCGTCCAAGGTGTAGGCGGGGCCGCGCAGGTCGAACGAGGCGGCGATGCGGGACGCGGCGAGGCTCGGCACCAGTCCGGCGGACGCGTCCGGGCCGTCCGGGCCGAGCCGGTCGCAGAACGCGCGGCGGATCTCCTCCAGCCGCGGCCGCCCGAGCTCGGGCACCAGCTCGGCGAGGATCCCGGCGACCTGGTGGGACGTCCTGACCCGCTGGTCGTGGCGGGCCGCGCCCGGCGCGAGGTAGCCGCCGCGCCCGACGACCACGCCGATCCGGGACCGGTCGGGCAGCCGGTCGCCGCCGCCCGCGTCCGCGATCGCGTCCCCGGCGGTGCGCAGCGCGAGCAGCTGGTCGGGCTCCATGCCCGGCACCGCCGCCGGCGCGATCCCGAACCGGGCCGGGTCGAAGGTGGCCACGTCGTCGACGAACCCGCCGCGCCGGCAGTAGAACCGGTCGCTCTCCGGGGCGCGGCCGTAGGCGTCGGGGTCGTAGTAGAGCGCGGGGTCCCAGCGGCCGGGCGGCACCTCGGTGATCGCGTCGAAGCCGGCCAGCACGTTGCGCCACAGCTCGGCGGCCGACCCGGCGCCGGGGAAAACCGCCCCCGCGCCGACGATCGCGATCGGCACCCGGTCCTCGCTCACCGGACGTCCCCGGTCAGCACCACGTGCGTCTCGTCGCCGTGCGCGATCTCGCGCACCAGCGCCCGCGCGCCGGCCTCCGGATCGAGCGGGGCGCCGGACGGCTCCGCGCCGTCGACCGCCCACGGCCCGAGGGAGGCGGCGAGCACCCGCCCCCGCAGCCGCCCGCGCCACACGTGCGCGAGCGTGCCGCACGCGTCGTCCGCCGCCGCGTCCCCCGCCCGGCCGCGCTCGCCGGTCACCCCGGCGAGGCCGCACAGGACGGCGAGGAACCCGACGTCCGGCCGCACCGCCTGGACCAGCGCCACCGCACCGTCCACCTTCACCTGGTAGGCCCGCTCCGGTGAATCGGCCGCCCCCGGGAGCGCGGCGCCGTGGACGACGCCGTCGAGGCGCCGATGGGTGAGGTGGACGTCCTCGACGACGCGCCGGACGGCCTGCGGGTCGTCCACCACGTGGTACCGGACGGACGCCGCACGCTCGCGCAGGTCGCCCAGCCGCAGATTCTCCTCCGCCGCGCCGCCCACCAGCTCGATGTGGCAGCCGCTCGTCCGGGCCAGCTCCAGGGCCACGCGCACGGTGACCTCGTGTTCGGCCCCCGTCAGCAGGACGACCCCGTCCCGCCCGAGGTCCAGGGCCGGGCCGTCGCCGAGCGGCTCCGCCGGCAGCAGTTCCAGCCCGTGCCGCAGGCCGTTCTCATGCCCCACCACGACCGGCGCCTCGGCGGTCAGCAGCTCCGCCATGACGCGCTGGGCGATCGCCCGCGGCGTCTCCTTGGTGTCCATGTCGACCGCCCGCACGAGCGCCTCGGGATGCTCCTCGGCGACCGTCCGGGCCAGGCCGCGCAGCCCCGCGCCGGGCGCCGGGTCACCGACGCCGCCGCCCCGGAACCGGTGCCCGAACGTCCCTCCGGCCCCGCTCGCGAGGACGAGCCACCGCAGCCCGCCGTCCAGGGCCCGCCGGATCCCCGCGAACGCCCCGGGCAGCACGCTCGCCGCACCCGGCCGCAGCGCCGCCAGATGGACGAGCCCGTCGCACGGCCCGTCGACGTCCGTCGGCGTCCGCACCTGCGCCCCGTGGCGTTCGAGCAGGTCGCCCAGTTCGAGGGCGATGCCGCAGCCGTCGTCCACAAGCAGGAACCGCCGCCCGGCGAGGACCGCCCCCGAATCCGGCGGCGCCGGCAGCGGATCGAGATCCACGACCCGCGGCACGCGCCGCACCACCTGCCGAGCGACCCGCCCCCCGGGCCGCGGCCAAACCTGCGTATCCACCCGCCGCATCCGCGGCACACCCACCTCCACCGCCGCCGACGCCCCATCGGGCCGGGGCACTGACGCGGACGGCGACGGCGCGAGCGAACCCCCAGCCACATCCGACGGCGACACCGCAGCCGCAGACGAGCCTCCCGGCACAAGCGGCGACACGTCCGGCCGAGGCGCGGGCGCAGACGGCGTCGCGGGCGCGGGTGAACCGGCAGGCGCGGACGGTGGTGCTGCCTCGGGCTGGGGCAGCACCGGAAGTACGGGCGGGCCCTCGGGCATGGGTGGCGGTTGTGCGTCTGGGTGAGTCGTTGGCGTGGGCGGTATTGCGGACGTGGAAGCGTCCGCAGAGGTGTCCGGCGCCGCATGGGAGCGTGGTGGCGGGGTGGCGGGGCCGCCGGAGAGGGCGGCCGTGCGGACGTGCGCGCTGGTCCGGGGGCGGGCCGGCGTGTCGTCGGCCGGGGCCGGGCGGGACGCGGGGACGGGGGCCGTCAGGTGGCGCAGGACGACGTCCCGCTGGGCGGCCAGGATCTCCCGGCTCGTGCGCAGGTACTCCAGCACCGCCGTGTCGGCCGGGGCGGGGCCCGGGACGCGCCGGGGCGGGCGGAGGGCGCCGTCCGGGTGGTCGCCGTCCGCGGTGCGGACGGAGTGACCGCCGACGATCCAGCCGGGCGCGGCGGGCACGCCGGTGAGGAGGCGGGCGCCGCGTCCGGCGAACAGCGGGAGCGGGTCGACCGGGACGCCGGCGGCGGCCAGTCCGGCGAGCGCGCGCAGCAGCGTCACCAGTCCGTTCTCGCCGGGGGCGGCGCAGCTCACCGCGGTGTGCGGGCGCTCGCCGAGGCTGGTGCCGACGAGGTCGGCGAGGGCGTGCCCGGCCACCACGAAGGTCCGGGCGCCGGCGTCGTACATCGCCTCGATCCGCGCGGCGGCGGGGACGGGCGGGGACGGGACCGCCGCCAGCTCGGACGGCTCCGTCTCGTAGGGGCGGCCGGTCGCGGCCGCCCAGACGGGGAACGCGGGCGAGCGCAGGTCGCGGCCGAGGAGGCCGCCCCGGGACGGGTCCGCGCCGATCTCGACCATGTCGGTGTCGTCGATGGCGCCGGCGGCGCAGAGCGCGGCGAGTTCGCCGCGGCCCTGCCCGGCGGCGAGGTCGGGGTGGACGCCGACGGCGGTCAGCAGCCGGTGGACGGCCAGGCCCGCGACGGCTGCGCCCGTGTCCCCGCCGGCGAGGCGCAGCAGGCGCTGGAGCCGGGGGAAGGCGACGAAGAGGCCGGCGGCCGCCCCCGGTGCGTGGGCGTCGTCCGCGTCGGGGAACAGGAACGCGACCTGGCCCGGGACCCCGGCCGCGATGTGGATGCCCGGCGCCGGGCGGAGTCGCGCGGCGAGCGCGAGCTTGGCGCGCAGGTCGTCCGGCCCGGTGGCGACGAAGGCTGCCTGCACCGGGCCGTCCAGGGAGGCGGCGGTGCGGGCGAGGTCGCGCATCCGGGGCGCGCCCTCGGCCAGGCGCGCCAGCCGGTCGGCCGCGGCGCGCGCGGCGGCGTGGTCGTCCCCCCGGATCAGGAACAGCTCGGCGGGCCATTCGGCGAGGCCCGACACCGGCTCGGGAGCGCCCTCGTAGCCCGCGAGGACGGCGTGGAAGTGCGCACCGCCGACCCCGGACCCGCCGACCCCGGCGAACCGCTCGGCGGGGCGGACCGCCCACGGCCGGGCACCGCCGCCGCCGTCCCCGGGCAGCACGCCGGTGTGCAGCGCGTACGCGGTCTTGATGAGCCCGGCGAGGCCGGCCGCGCACCTGGTGTGCCCGATCTGCGCCGAAACCGACCCGAGCGCGACCTGCCCGACCGACGAGCGGGCGACGCCCGCGCGCTCGTGGGCGCGGTCCATGGCCCGGCGCCGCCCGCCGGCCCCGGCGACCGACTTGACCACCGCGTAGATCCGGTCGCCGTCGCGTTCGGCGTCCGCCAGGCGCTTGAGGACGACGCACGCGACGCCCTCGCCGAGCACGACGCCCTCCCCGCCGTCCCCGGACGCGGGCAGCAGCCGGTCGAGGACGCCGTCGCGCAGGTCGGCGCCCCCGCACAGCACCATGGCGCTGGAGCCCGCGGCGAGGTCCTTGCAGGCGGCGTCGAGGGCCGCGAGGGACGTCGCCCCGACGGCGCAGGCCGTCCCGCCGAGGCCGAGCCGGCCGGCGATCCAGCCGGCGACCGCGCCGGTGCGGACGCCGTCGAGGGTCTCCCCCGCCGGGCGCGGGAGCTGCTCGTCCAGGCCGGGCGGCAGCTCGCCGAGGTAGGACGGGAGGATCGCGCGGAGCGCGTAGCCGGCGGCGAGGTCCCCGCCGCCCTCGGCGGCGAAGAACACCGAGGTCGCCGGCCGGTCGAACGGGCGGTCGGCGTAACCGGCGTCCCGCAGCGCGCGGGCCGCGACCTCCACCGACAGCAGGTGCATCGGGTCGATGCCGCCGATCTCGCCGGGGTCGATGCCGTGCGCGTCCGCGTCGAACGGGATGTCGGGGACGAGCCCGCCCCACTTCGACGGCGTCCCGTCGCCGGCCTGCGCGGCGCCGGCGACGACGTTCGCCCAGTACCGGTCGGCGCCGGGGGCGCCGGGGAAGACGCAGCCGATGCCGATGACCGCGATGTCGGCCGGGCGCGGCGCGGCCCGGGGCGCGTCGCGCGGCCCGATGCCGAGGGCGGCGGCCCGCGCCGCCAGGAAGCCGGTGGCGCCGGTCGTGACCTGCTCGTGCAGGGCGGCGATCCCGACCGGGGCGAACCGCAGCGCCGCCGCCTGCCCCATCGCGTACAGGCCCTCCTCCCGCTGCCGGGCTGCGCCGACCGGGGTGTCGAGCCGCAGGCCCCGGCTGGCGAGGTGCAGCCGCCCGAGGTTCAGCTTCTCCAGGCGCCGCCGCACCTCCCGCGGCGGCGTCCCGGCCTGCTCCAGCTCGCGGCGGGTCTGCTCGAACGTCTCGGTGTAGGGGGTGCGGGCGCAGCGGGCCGCCTGCCCGGGGGCCGTCTCCAGCAGGACGGTCTCCGTGCAGGCGAGCGCGACGTCCTGGTAGCCGGGCAGGATCGCGCCCGCCGCGACCGCCTCCGGCGTGAACAGGTACGCGGTGCCCATCAGGACGCGGACGTCGGCGCCGCGCTCGGCCAGCGGCCCGGCCATCGCGGCGGCCATCGCGGCGGACCGCGCGTCGTGCACGCCGCCCGCGAACATCACCGACAGCTCCGCGGCGTCGCCGCCGCCGCGGGCGAACGCCAGCAGCCGCTCGACCTGCGCGTCCCAGAGCGCGAGGCTCGCGTGCGGACCGGTCTGGCCGCCGCACTCGCCGCCCGCGAAGACGAACCTGCGCGCGCCCTCGTCGAGCAGGCGGCCGAGCGGTCCGGGCGACGGGACGGGCAGATACGCGGCGGTTCCGGCGGCCTCCAGGGCCGCGGCCTCCGCCGGGCTCCCGCCGCCGATGATCGCGTACGGGGGGCGGGCGTCGCCGATCGCGGCGAGCTGCTCGGCGCGCAGCTCCGGCGGCGTCCCCTCCAGCAGGCCGGCGCCCCAGGGCCGGCCGCCGAGCCGGTCGGCGGTCTCGCGCAGCAGCGCCCGCGCCCGCGCGCCGTCCAGCGGGCCGAGCGCGAGGAACGGCAGGCCGCCGTCCTGCGCGACCGCGCCCGCGAACGCCGACCCGTCGCTGACCTGCGCCATCGGCCCCTGCACGGCGACCGGTTCGGGGCGCGGGGCCAGCGGCTCGGCGCGGACGGCGGCCCGGATGTGCCGGACGACCTCCGCGCGGACGGCCTGGACCACTCCCCCGGCCGTCTTGTACCGGCCGGCGAGTGCCACTGCCACGCGGGCGACGCCGGCGGGAGCGGGGCCGGTCAGGTCCATCTCGCGGACGAGTGCGAGCTGCTCGTCGAGGACGACGCCGGCCGCGCCCCCGGCGACCGCCGCGGCCGCCGCGTGCGGTCCGAGGCCGCCGCCGGCGAGAACCGGGACGTTCGCGTCGGCGTCGGCCAGCAGCCGCTGAAGCAGCATGAACAGGGACGGCCCGGCGGGGTGCCCGGCGTCGCGCGCGATGATCCCGACCTCGTCGGTCAGGCCGCGTCCGACGCGGACGGCGTCGGCGGCCTCCGCCGGGTCCGCGACCTCGATCAGCAGGCGGCGGCCGCGGGCGAACCCGGCGATGTCGAGCCAGTCGTCCGACCGCAGCGCGGAGGCGTCCGTGATGACGGTGCCCGCCTCGGCCGGGACGTCGGCCGGGCGCACCGTGCACCCCGCCGGGACGCGGACGCCGAACGGGCCCGCCCACCAGCGGCGGACGTCGGCCAGCGCGGCGAGCGCGGGCGCCCGGTCGTGGCCGAGGGCCAGGACGCCCGTCCCGCCCGCGCGCGCCACGGCCACGGCGAGATGGGGACGGCCGGGCGGGGCGACCCCGATGATCTCCACGGGTGCCCGCGCTCCCCGCGCCGCGCCGTACTCGCCCGTGTCCGACGTCATGCAGTGCCCCCCGACATGCAGTGCCCCCCGACGTCCTTCTGCGGCTACAACGGTGCGCCACATTACGGTCGGCGACAGTTCGATCACCAAGGCGACACACCTGCGGGCGTGTTGATGGCGCCGCCGCAAAGGAGATTGGAACGTCCCTTGGTGTGCGGAAGACCCGCGATGCGCACGATCGGGCGATGGTTCCGGCCGGACGGCCCGCGAAAGGGCGGGGTCAGACGGTCAGCGCGGCGCGGGCGGCGCGCGGCGCGCGGATGCCGTGCCGGACGATGCCCTCGTCGAGCCACCGGTCGAGGTGCCGCCACGTCGTCGACCTGGCCGCGCGGCCGGTCAGCACGCCGAGATGGCCGCCGGGCGCGACCTCGACCCGCACCTGCGGCGCCCCGCACAGCAGCCCCGCGAGGGACCGGACGCCCCGGACCGGCGCGGCGAGGTCGCCGCGGCCCGCGATGGCCAGCACCGGCACGCCGACGCGTCCGAGATCCACCCGCCGCCCGCCGATCGGCACCTCGCCACGCGGCAGCGCGCCCTCACCGAGAAGGGACCGGTAAATGCGCCGCGCGGCACCACCCGGATGGGCGATCGCCAAATGCCGGAAATGATCCATCGCCTCGATCTGCGCGAGGAAATCGGCATTGCCGAGGTGGGTCAGCACGCTGAATTGGCGGAGCAGGTGGCGATCCAGGCCGGCGCGCTCTTCGGCGCACCGCTCGGCGTACCGCTCGGCGAGCCGCGCCGCGCCCGCGTCCACCGGCGCGGCGACCGCCGCGACCGACGCGATCGGCAGCGCGGGGTCGTCGGCGGCGGCCAGCAGCGCGAGGATCCCGCCCAGGCACCAGCCGACGAGCTGCACCGGCTGGCCGCCCGCGTCCCGGCTCACCGCCCGGACCGCGCCCGGCAGCACGTCCCGGACCCAGCCCTGGACGCCCAGGTCAGCGTCACCGGACCGGGCCGTCCCGGGGTCGAGCAGGTAGCTGAGGCGGCCCGCGCGGACGCTGTGCTCGGCGAGGCTGCACCCGCGGCGCAGGTCGAAGCACTGCGCCGGCACGGCCGGCGGCGGGACGAGCAGCACCGGCGGCCCGGCCGGCACCACCCCCTCCGGCGGCCGGTACCGGGACACCGTCCGGCCCGGCCCGTCGGCGACGGTCTCCGCCGGCATCGGGCGCAGATCGGCGACCCGCCCGGCGACCGCCAGCCGCAGGGCGGTGGACGCCGCGTCGCGCAGACCTCGCGGGGAAAGGATCATTTCGTCATTATCCATCCGCATTCGGCGATGCCGGCCGGAGCGCTTTGGCCCAAGGCGGCCCCGCCCCGTCCATGCCATTTCTACACTGGTCACCGCGCACCGGGAACATGGGGCTGTTAATCCTGCGTGAATTCGGCTTGACACCGGGGCCGGAGGTGGCCTCGTGAGAATCTCGCGCGGCGCGGCGACATCGCGCATAATGACGGTCACAGTCCGTGGCGTCGGGAGGCGGCCCGGACCCCGTGCGGGCCGCCCCCGCGCCCGTCCCGCCGGTTCGGCCGCGCCATCCGGGGGACGGGTAGGGGGACGGCGGCGAGCACGGACGAGGCGGGAGTGGCGATGCCGGAACCGCACCTGACGGAGGTCGGCTGGACGGGGTCGGTGCTGCGCCTCGCCGGCCTGCTCGGGCCCGGCGGCCCCGTGCCCGAGGTCGAACTGGTGCTGCGCGACCGCGAGGAGGGCGGGGTGGTGCGGGTGCCGGCCACCGCCGCGGCCCGCGACGGCGCCGTCGCCTTCGAGGCCCGGGTGGACGTCGCGGCGATCACGAACGGCGACCCGCTGCCCGGCGGGCTGTGGGACGCGCGGCTGGCGATCGGCGGCCCGGACGGGCGCACCGTCCTCCCGCTCCGCCACGCCCCCGGGCTGGACGCGTCGCCGCGGCGGCTGTTCCTGCCCGGGTCCGCCGCGGTCATCGCCTACTTCGACCGCGCGGGCGCCCTCGCGGTCGACGTCGGCGGCCGCCCGCACGCCGCCGGGTCGGCCCGCGCCGACATGACGCACTGGAACGCCGCGCGCCGGGAGATCGTCGTCGCCGGCCATCTCGACCTGCGGGAGATCAGCATGCCGGTCTCGGGGACGCTGGTCCTGTCCGAGCGGCGCTCGGAGCGCACGTTCGAGGTGATCGCCATGCTGGAGGAGCGGCCCGGCCGGCTCTGCTACACCGCCGCGGTGCCGGTGTCGCGGACGTTCGTCGACGATCCGCTGCCGCGCGGGGCCTGGGACGCCTCGCTGTGCCTCGGCTTCTCCGGGATGCACCGCGAGCTGCGGCTGCTCGCCGCCGGGGAGCCGGTGGACGTGCGCGTGTGGCGGCGGCTGCGGCACGTGCGGGTGGCCTCCTCGGCCGCGCCCGGCCCGCTGACGATCACCGTCGGCCGCGGCTGACCGTCACCGCCGACCGCGCTTGAAGGGGCCGTCCCAGGGGAACTGCCGGGCGGCCGCCACCACCGCCGACAGCAGCACGACCACGGACGCCCCGCCGATCAGGTTGAGGCCGGCGGTCGCGAGCGCCGCGTCCAGCGGGCCGCGCATCGTCAGCGGCAGGATCGTCAGCACGACGACGGCGATCGCGCCGATGCACGCGAACGCCCGGACGGGACGCGCCGCCGTCGCGAGGAGCAGGTGCATCAGCGCGGTCGCCTGGACCGTCGCCGCCGCCGCGCACAGCCCGTAGCTGGTCGCGGCCGGCGCCGCCGGGGTGTGCGTGCCCGCGAACACCGGGACCTCCACGCCGAACATGGTGCGCAGCGCCATCACCGCGGCGAACGCGAGGCCGCCGCCGACCAGGGACGCGGAGATCCCCGTCCACCACAGCGGGCGCAGCGGCGGCCCGGAGGCGATCTCCTCGTGCAGGGCGACGAAGTCCTCGTAGCGCCGCGGCGGCGCCTCCGGCGGGCGGCGCCGCGCCGTCGACGGGCACCGGAACGACCGTTCCCAGGGCCGTGGCGCGGGGCGTCCGGTGCTCCTGCCGGGCAGGCCGCCGGAGTACCGCCCCGATGGCGAGTCGGGCATGTTCCCTCCCCCGGGTGCGAACGTAGACGTGCTACCCGGCACCGAGGGGGGAACGCCCCCAAGAGCCACAATTTGCAGATGTTTGGCCACGCGCCCGGCACCGCGCAACGGCGGCCCCGGCCACGGAAACGGCGTTTCTCGGCCGTGGAAACGGCGATCCCCCGGGCGCGCCGTCGCCCGGGGGATCGCCGTTTCGCCAGGTCACCGGGTCACCGCCCGGCCCGCCCGGCCGCCCGTCCGGTCAGACCTGGCCGGCCTTCTCCAGCGCCGCGCAGCAGGTGGCGGTGATCAGCCGCGCCACCACGTACGGGTCGACGTTGGCGTTCGGACGGCGGTCCTCGATGTAGCCCTTCTTGTCCACCTCGACCTGCCACGGGATGCGCACCGAGGCGCCGCGGTCCGACACGCCGTAGCTGAACGTGCTCCACGCGGCCGTCTCGTGCATCCCGGTCAGCCGGCGCTCGATGTCGGCGCCGTAGTTCGCGACGTGCTCGTCCGCCTTCTCGGCGAGCGCCTCGCACGCCGTGATGATCGCGTCGTAGCCCTCGCGCATGGCCTTGGTCGAGAAGTTCGTGTGCGCGCCGGCGCCGTTCCAGTCGCCCTCCACCGGCTTCGGGTCGAGGGTCGCGGACACGTCGAAGTCCTCGGCGATGCGGTACAGCAGCCACCGGGCGATCCACATGTGGTCGCCGACCTCGAGGGGCCCGGCCGGGCCGATCTGGAACTCCCACTGGCCCGGCATGACCTCCGCGTTGATCCCGGAGATCTTCAGGCCGGCGTCCAGGCACGCGTCCATGTGCCGCTCGACGATGTCGCGCCCGAACACCTCGTCGGAGCCCACGCCGCAGTAGTAGAAGCCCTGCGGGGCCGGGTAGCCGCGCTCGGGGAAGCCGAGCGGGCGGCCGTCCTTGAAGAAGGTGTACTCCTGCTCGATCCCGTACCAGGAGTCCTGCGCCGCGTACTGCTCGGCGACCGGGCGCAGCTTGGCCCGGGTGTTGGTCTCGTGGGGCGTCCCGTCCACGAGGTAGACCTCGCACAGGACGAGGATGCTGTCGCCGCCCCGGATGGGGTCGGGACAGGAGAAGACCGGCTTCAGCACGCAGTCCGAGTGGTCGCCCGGGGCCTGGTTGGTGCTGGACCCGTCGAACCCCCAGTCCGGCAGATCGGCGCCGTCGGCGAGGATCCTCGTCTTCGACCGCAGGCGCGCGGTCGGCTCGGTGCCGTCGATCCAGATGTACTCGGCCTTGTAGCTCAACGTGGGTCCCCTTCGTCTCCGCCTGACCTCACGGGTTCGGCCCTAGAAACGTGCCAACCGGGCATTTCACACCTGTTGCCCGTTTGTGAACGGCATGTAACACGCGACCGTGACCTGCCGAGACCTTCGTCACACCCCACCCCCCGCGCCCGCCGGGGCCCGCCGCCTGCGGCGCGCGCGCCGATTCCGCCGTTTCGCACCGCCCGGCGGTTTTGCCGCAAAGCCCGCCGACTGTTTACCCCTCTCCCATCCGCCGATTACGCCGCCCGTTCCAAGATGATCGAGGAATGCCGTCCCGGCAGGTGCCCTGACGCATTCCTTACCAAGGAAAACAGAACGGGAGAAAAAGGGATGAGGCAAATATTCGCGGCCTCGGTCGGCGCGGCCGTCGTGCTGGCGGGGCTCGCCTCGCCGGCGGCGGCCGGCCAGGCGGACGGCCGTACGACCGGGCGCACGCACGTCGTGCCGCCCGGTCACTCGATCCAGAGGGCCGTCGACCGGGCCAGGCCCGGCGACACCATCCGGCTCAAGGCGGGGTACTACGAGGGCGGCGTCCTCGTCCGCAAGCGCCTCACCATCCGGGGGGAGGGCAACAAGACGATCCTGCGCCCGGGCCGCCACGACCACTGCGCCAAGGCCAAGGCGCCCGGCATGGGGATCTGCGTGATCGGCCGGTCGAAGCACCCGGTCAAGGGCGTGACGATCCGCAACCTGACCGTGCACGGCTTCAAGGGCAGCGGTGTCCACGGCATGTACACCGACCGCCTGACGGTCCTGGCCGTCCTGGCGAAGAAGAACGGCGAGTACGGCATCGCGGAGTACCGCTCCACGCGCGGCCAGTTCGTCTGGAACTGGACCCTCGACAACTCCGCGGACGCCGGCCTGTACGTCGGTGACATCACCAACGCCCACGGGACCGAGGTCGCCCACAACCACACGTCGGGCAACACCCTCGGCGTGCTCGTCCGGCACGCCCACCACGTGGACGTCCACGACAACGAGATCACCCGCAACTGCGTCGGCGTCGCGCTGGTCGACGACGGCCAGAAGGGCGGTCAGGGCCACAACAAGGTCTGGAAGAACAAGGTCGCCAAGAACAACCGGTCGTGCGCCGCGCACGGCCCCGTCCCGCCGTTCGGCGGCACCGGCGTCCTGCTCTTCGGCGGCGAGCACAACACCATCGCGAAGAACATCGTGAAGGACAACCGGGGCAGGCTGCCCTACTCCGGCGGCATCGTCCTCTTCCCGGGCGTGGCCCCGGAGCACGGCTCGGCCCGTCCCGCCCGGTTCAACCTGATCCAGGCGAACCGCGCCTTCCGCAACCGGCCGTACGACCTGGTGAACAAGAGCGGCAGCAAGACCAACCGCTTCCGGCACAACAAGTGCCGCACCTCGAACCCGCGCGGCCTCTGCTGACCTGACCGCCGGCCTGGAGAAGACCCCGTCCCTGCCCGGGGTCTTCTCCAGGTCCCGGGGTCATCTGGACGCCCCCCGCGCGGCCGGCCATGAGGCGCCGCCCCGCAGGACCCGCTCCCCGAGCGGTGTCAGCGCGTGATGCACCGTCTTGCCCCGGCGCTCGCTGGTGATGAGCCCGGCGCCGCGCAGAGCCGTCGCGTGCTGGGACGCGGACGCCGCGCTGACCCCGAGCCGTACGGCCAGCGCCCCCGTCGTGACCTCCCCGTCCGCGACCGACCGGAGCACGGCCGCACGCGTCCGCCCGAACACCTGCGGCAGCGGGTCGAGGCCCGTCCCGCCGGCCGGCGGCGGCGCGGGGACCACCACGGTCGCCGGACCGTCCCCGCCGACCAGGACGCGCGGCCCCGTGACGAACGGCGAGGGCACGAGCAGCAGCCCCCGGCCCTGCAGATGGACGTCCCCGTCGCGCAGCGTCTCGATCTCCAGCACCGGGGACGTCCAGCGGACACCCGGGTGCAGGCTCCCCAGCAGCCCGCCGATCCCGTCCCGGGCCATCGTCCGGGCGTGACCCGCCGCCTCGGCCCGCAGGTGCGCACCGAGCTCCGCCCATTGGTCCGCGAGCGCGACCCGGTGCAGGTCACGCAGCCCGCAGACCAGCGTCCGCATCGCCTCCCGCTCCCCCGCCGCCAGGTGGCGCAGCCACGATGCCGGACGCGGCCCGCACGACCGCTCCAGTTCGGCACGGATCCGCCGGACGGGCGTCGAGGCGACGGCGTCCAGCTCCGATTCGAGCCCCGGCACACCCGTGTACGGCGTCAGGAAGTCGGGGACCCAGCGTCCGGGCGGCACCAGGTCGAGCAGCAGCCGCGACGATCCGGTGAGCCCTGGACGCCGCCGCGAGCGCGGGGCCTGGACGCTGAGAAGCGTCTGAGCGAGCGGCGAAAGACCGGGAGTGACCCGGACCCGGACGAGGTCCTCATAGTCGAGCCAGAGCCGCAGCATGCGACATTTTAGCCATTTCCGAAATCATTGCGCCCGGGTCGGCGCCTCATGGAAGGTGCGGCCATGAACGGACTCCGCGTGTTCTGCCGCACCGCCCCTTTCATGCTCCTGGCAGCCCTGGTCACCGCCGCCCCACCGGCGCACGCCGACGTCCGGCAGGGCGACATCGACGGCGTCCCCTACCGCGTCGAGATACCGAGCCGCTGGAACGGGACGCTGCTGCTGTGGAGCCACGGCGCCTACGGCCTGGAGTTCCCGCCCCCGTCGGAGATCGCGCTCACGAACCACCCGGCCACAGAGCAGTGGCTGCTCGACCACGGCTACGCCTTGGCGGCCTCCCAGTACCGCACAGCACAGGGCTGGGGCGTCGTCGAGTCCGGCCTTAAAGACCAGATGGCCCTCCTCAACTGGTTCACCAGAAACGTGGGCAAACCCAAGCGCACCATCTCCGCAGGCGCGTCCGCCGGTGGCCTGACCTCGGTCCTCCTAGCGGAACGCAACCCCGGCCGCTTCACCGGCGTCGCGTCCCTCTGCGGCGTAGTCGGCGGTACGACGGGCCACTTCAACAGCGCCCTGGACGCGAACTACGCGATCAAAACGCTCCTAGCGCCGAACCTGGACCTGGTGCACATCAAGGACCCTCAGGCGAACACGTCCAACGCCCGAGGCGCCCTCACCTCCGCGCTGAACACCCCTGCGGGCCGCGCCCGCCTGGCTCTCTCAGCCGCCCTCGCCGACATCCCCGGCCGCTACGCCTCCCGGGCCCCCGCCCCCGAGACGACCACAGGCCAGATCCAGCACCAGTACTACTACTCCGCCTATGACCGGGGCGCGTTCTGGGGCCTGAACCGCACGGACATCGAGAGCCGCGCGGGCGGCAACCCGTCCTGGAACACCGGCGTGAACTACCGCGCGCTCTTCGCGCGCTCGTCCCAGAAGGCCTTGGTCAAGAAGGCGTACCGGGAAGCGGGCCTGAGCCTGGGCAAGGACCTCGCCCGCCTGAACGCGGGCCCGCGCATCAAGGCCGACCCAGCCGCCGTCCGCTACTTGAACCGCTACGGCACCCCCACCGGCCGGACGCCCTGGCCAGTGGTCACCTTGCACTCAACACAGGACGGCAGCGTCCCACCGGAGAACCAGCGCCGGTACGCCGCCCTGGTCCACCGGTCCGGCAACCCGTCCAACCTGAAGCAGCTCTACGTGGACCGCGGCTACCACTGCACCTTCACTGCGTCCGAGGAGATAACAACCCTCCAAACCCTCCTGACCCGCATGAACACGGGTCACTGGCCCACCACCCGTCCCACAGCCCTGAACAGCTCCGCAGCCGAGCTAGCCCCGGCCACCCAGACCGTCTTCGACATAGACCCAGAACCGGGCCTGCACCCGTCGGCGCCGTCCTTCACCCGCCACCACCCGTCCCCCTACCTCCGATAGCCACCGCGGGGGCATGACCCCCTGTTCCCGACGGAACAGGGGGTCTTCACCCGAGCAGGTCCCAGCGATTCCCGGCGACATCAAGAAACACCACAACCCGCCCGTACTCCTCACTCCGCGGCAACCCCACGAACTCGACCCCGGCAGCCGCCATACGTTCATACGCGGCGTCGAAATCGTCCACCCGCAGAAAGAACCCGACCCGCCCGCCAGCCTGCTCACCGACCACACCCGCCTGCCGCTCCCCATCGGCCCGAGCCAGCAAGATCCCGCTTCCACCCCCGGGCGGCCGCACCACGACCCACCGCTTGGCCCGCCCATCGTTGGTCACCGCCGGCGAGTCCTCGACGAGCTCGAACCCCAGCGCACGGGTGAAGAACGCGATGGCCTGGTCATAGTCGTCCACCACGATCGTGATCAGCTCGATCCGCACCCGCCGACAGTAATCGACCGACCGGCGATGAGTTCGACGGACGAGCGTGGTCAACCTCCACAGACCACGAGCCGCGAACCTCGGAGGAGCCCATGACGGACTCAGCGCTACCACCCGTCGTCGACACCGCGACCTGGCAACGCCACCTCGACGAGCTGCGCGCTCGCGAGAAGGCCGCGACCCGCGAGCTCGACGCGATCGCCGCCCAGCGCCGCCGGATGCCGATGGTCGAGATGCCCGAGTACACCCTGGAAGGCGAGAAGGGCCCGGTGAGCCTGGCCGATATCTTCGAGGGCAGGTCCCAGCTGATCGTCTACAACCACATGTGGTTCCCCGGCGAGACCTGGCAGTGCCCGGGCTGCACCGGTTTCACCTCGCAGTTCACCCGCCTGGAGTTCCTGGACGCCTACGACGCCAGGTTCGTCATCGTCACCCAGGGCCCCATCAACGACGCCCTCGCTTACAAACACCGCACCGGCAACCAGATGACCTGGTACTCCACCGCCGACAGCCCCTTCGGCACCGACGTCGGCGCCCCACCCGGCGGCGGCTTCGCCGTCAACGTCTTCCTCCGCGACGGCGACACCGTCTACCGCACCTGGCACACCAACGGCCGAGGCACCGAGCAGCTGAGCCACACCTTCGCCCTGATCGACATCCTCCCGTACGGGCGCCAGGAGGAATGGCAGGACTCCCCCGAAGGCTGGCCGCAGTCCCCCACCTACAGCCGCTGGCCCGGCTCCGAAACAATAGCCGCCACCTACGGCCCACCCGCCTGACGGCGTTACTCGCCGATGTACCGAGGTAGTGATGAACTGCGGGCACGCAGTCGGAGGCGAACCGGGTGGCGGACGAGAAGAGCACGGGCACATGCATCGCCTGCAAACGAGCCTTCGAGTTCGACCCCCGGAACGTCCCGACGATCCTCATCGACCCGGAAACCGGCATGCCACCGGGCCTGACGGTGCTGGGCTCACTACGCCAGGCAACCCCAGAAGCCGTCGCCAGATCCACCGACGAGCCGGTCTGCCCCCAATGCGTCACCAAGACACAGCAATACCAGGCAGAGACGGACTCCACCCCCAAGTGGGGCACCTGGCCGTAGAACGCTCAAGGACCACCCCGAAAAGGGTTCGCGCGGCCGATCCAGTCGGGCTTGCCTTGGCCCCTCAACTTGGCCTGGCCGCAGATTAGGTCCTTGCTCTCAGACAAGGCCACCCTCGTACAAAACCAGGGAGACTGGGCGCCCTACAGTGCTGGATGCCCCCGAGATCGGCCGCGCACACGCAGCGTATTAACCACCTACGACATTCCAACGCCACGAGAACAGGTCTTTCCACGCGGGGACGAACGGTCTCGAACCACCGACTCCTCGTTCACAAGGCGCCGTGATCACCCGCCGAGCAACGCCGACCAGGGCTTCGACCGCCCGTCCGAGGCGACGCGTCCTCTCGCACCGCACACCGCTCCCGCCGACCGGATCCGGAGCGCACGGCCAGAGGCACTCCTGTCTGCCAAGTGTTCTAGGCTCGCGGCATGCCGAGACCACCAGAGCCGACTGATCCCGAACGGGAGGCGCACCTGGGCCGGGTGGCCGTATGGCTGAGTCCGGAGGATCTGGAGTGGTTGGCGGCTCGCTGCGTGTGCACCGATGCCACCCCCGATGAGGAGCGCCGTCGGTGCGCTCGCATTCGCTTCCGCGCCCATACCGCACTTCATAAGGCGGGCGCCACGCGCGACAACTCCCCCAGCCAATGACAAATGGCGCGGCGCGCCCATGGCGGACGGCAGTCGGGAAACACAGGCACCCCCTTAGCCCTAGACGACCGTCACGGACACGCCTCGTGCTTCCCGGAGCCGGAGTGCCCCCGCTGGAGGCGTTCATTTCGGGGTCTTGCCGGGTCGCCTCCTCCTACCCGGCTACTGGCTGAGCGTTAGGCCGAGACCGGAGGGAGGGTGGGGTCACGGGATTCTGCCTGCTCCGGGACGTATCCGGGAGAGGTTCCGTACCCACCCTCCTTGAGCCGCGGACCCGTATGGGTGCTCAGACCGGTCTCCACTGGGGGTCAGAGTACTGGGGCGGCGGCGCGGCCCCTGTGACCGTCGGCGACTGGCGGACGGTGCGGTGTCGGCAGTATGCGCGGCCACCACTTGACCTCTACGCCGAAACGGTCA
Organism: Actinomadura sp. NAK00032; assembly: GCF_013364275.1. Taxonomy (NCBI): domain Bacteria; kingdom Bacillati; phylum Actinomycetota; class Actinomycetes; order Streptosporangiales; family Thermomonosporaceae; genus Actinomadura; species Actinomadura sp. NAK00032. Next base: position 6,676,096 of record NZ_CP054932.1, read on the forward strand.
CCGTTCGGCAAGCGCAGGTCGAGTTGGACACCGGTGAACTGATCATCGGGCCGCCCAAGTCACGGGCCGGCCTCCGCACCGTGGCACTCCCCCGAGCGATCATCCCGGACCTGCGGCGACATCTCGGCAACTTCACCGGGGCCGAGGATGGCGCGCTGATCTTCACGGGCAAGCGCGGGGGGCCTCCTGCGGCGGGCGAACTTCCGGCGCGCTACCAAGTGGGGCGAGACCGCGACCAAGCTCGGTGTGCCGAACCTGCACTTTCACGACCTCCCCCACATCGGGAACACGTTCGCGGCCGAGTCCGGCGCGACGCTCCGCGACCTCATGGAGCGGATGGGCCATGACAGCGGCCGGGCCGCGATGATCTACCAGCACCGGACGGCGGCCAGGTCGCTCACGCTCGGCGGCTAATGGCACGAAGACCCTGTTCCCATGATCGGGAACAGGGTCTTTTCGCTGGTGGGCGCGGACGGTTTCGAACCGCCGACTCCTCGCTTGTAAGGCGAGTGCTCTACCCCTGAGCTACGCGCCCGTGTTGCCGGGAAAGCGTACCCGGTTCGTGGGGGGGATCGCGAAACGGTATCCGGGGTCAGGAGGGTGGGGTGAGGCGGGTCAGGGCTGTGGCCAGGTGGTCGGTGGCGGTTTTCGGGGAGGCGGGGGGCAGGCTGCCTGTGAGGGTCAGGGCCAGGCGCATGAGGGTGGGGTACGAGAGGCCGTGGCGGGTTGCCAGGCGCATGAGGTGGGGGTTGTCCAGGGCGCGGGTGAAGGCTCGGGCCATGGTGAAGGGGCGGCCGTTGGCGTGGCGGATGGCGGAGGGGTAGGTCTGGAGGGTTCGGTCGGGGGAGGTTGTTCGGTGGGCCTTGATGATGGTTTCGGCGGCTATGCGGCCTGCTTCCAGGGAGTACGCGATGCCTTCGCCGCTGAACGGGTTGACCATGCCGCCGGAGTCGCCGGCCAGGAGGAGGCCGGGGAGGTAGTGGGGGCGGCGGGTGTAGCCCATGGGAAGGGCCGCGCCGCGTAGGGGGCCTGTGGCGTTGGTGTCGGTGAAGCCCCAGGCGGCGGGGAGGCGGTCCAGCCAGCGGGTCAGCAGGCGGTGGTAGTCGGGGTGTCGGGTGCGGAGGAGCGCCACGCCCACGTTGCAGGTGCCGTCGCCCATGCCGAAGACCCAGCCGTAGCCGGCGGGGGCCAGGTCCAGCCAGATCTCCAGGTGGGCGTCTTCGTGGCGGGGGCTGCGGAAGTAGCGGCGGCCCGCGATGCCGATGGGGCGGTCGCGGCGGGGGTGCAGGCCCAGGGCCACGGAGAGGCGGGAGGAGGCGCCGTCTGCGGCTATGACCAGGCGGGCTTTGTGGGTGGCGGTTGAGGTGCGGACGCCGGTTATACGGTTCTGGTCTTCGAGGGGGGCGGTGACCCTGGTGTTCTCCTGGAGGGTCGCGCCGGCGGCCACGGCGTTGCGGGCCAGGAGCTCGTCCAGGTCGGTGCGGGTGCGGGTCAGGCCGTGGCCGGACGGCCAGGGGATCTCCAAGGTGCGGCCCGAGGCGATCAGGCGGACGCCCTCGGTGCGGTACCAGGAGGAGAGGTCCAGGTCCAGGGCGCGGAGCTCGTCGACGGCGCGGGGGGTCAGGCCGTCGCCGCAGACCTTTTCGCGAGGGAAGGACGTCTTCTCCAGGATCAGGACGTCCAGGCCGGCCTTGGCGAGGTGGTAGGCGGCGGAGGTTCCGGCTGGGCCGGCTCCGACCACGATGACATCGCGCATCACAGGTGTCGATTGAACCAGTCAGCGGCCTGGGTGGTGACCTCTTCCAGGGCTCCGGGCTCCTCGAAGAGGTGGGTCGCGCCGGACACGATGTGGATTTCGGAGTTCTCGAGGCTTTCGTGCGCCTGCTCGTTCAGCTTGATGACCTCCGGGTCCCGGCCGCCGACGATCAGCAGGACGGGCGGCCGGACGCGGGGCAGGGACGGGCCGGCGAGGTCGGGGCGGCCGCCGCGGGAGACGACCGCGCCGATGCGGGGGCGGGCCGCCGCGGCGGCGAGGGCGGCGGCGGCGCCGGTGCTGGCGCCGAACAGGCCGATGGGGAGGCCGGCGGTGTGCGGGGCCGATTCCAGGCCCTCGGTGAGCCGGTCGATCGCGCCGATGAGGCGGAGGGTCAGCAGCTCGATGTCGAAGCGGAGCGCGGCGGTGACGCGGTCGACCTCGTCCTCGTGCCGGGTGAGCAGGTCGATGAGGAGGGTGCCGAGGCCCGCGGCGTTGAGGCCGTCGGCGACGGCGCGGTTGCGGGGGCTGAGCCGGGAGCTGCCGCTGCCGTGCGCGAACAGGACGACGCCGGTGGCGCCGTCCGGGATCCACAGGTCGCCGTCGAGTTCGGCGTCCCGCAGCTTCAGCGTGATCACGTGTTCGGCGGTTCGGCGCTGATGTCGGCGAGGGCCGAGTGCTCGTCCCGCTGGACGGCGAGGTCCCCGATGGACACCATGCCGATCGGCCGGTCACCGTCCACGACGGGGATCCGCCGGACGGCGTGGTCGCGCATCAGCCGCACGGCCGCGTCGGCGTCCTCGCCGGGGGCGACCGTGATCAGGTTCGTGCTGCAGATGTCGGCGACGCGCGTGCCGGACATGTCGCGCTGCGCGGCGACGGCGCGGATCACGATGTCGCGGTCGGTGACCAGGCCGCGCAGCCGCCCCTCGTGGACGACGAGGACGTCGCCTATCCCGTGCCGGCGCATGAGATCCCCGACCTCGGTCAGGGACGTGTCCGGGGGCACCGCCACGGGCACCGGCGTCATCACCTCGTTCACCTTCTGGGCCATGAGCGAACCTCCCCTCTCGGGCGCTCGCCTACCCAGCGGCGGACGGGATATGTCTAGCCGGCGGAGTCGGGCCCGTCCTGCTCGGCGAGGAACCGCTCGAACTGGGCGCCGAGCTCGTCGGCGGTGGGCATGTCCTGCGACTCGGCGAGGAGGCTGTCGCGTTCGGCGGCGCCGGCGAACGCGTCGTACTGCTGCTCCAGGGCCCGGACGACCTTCTCGACCTCGTCGTTGCCGTCGACCTGCTCGGCGATGTCGGCGTCGGTGGCGGCGGCCGCGTCGCGGAGCCGGTCGGCGGGCAGCTCCAGGCCGGTGCTGGAGACGATGGCCTCCAGCGCGGCGACGGCGGCGGCCGGGTAGGCGGACTGGGCCAGGTAGTGCGGGACGTGCACGGCGAACCCGACGGCGTCGTGGCCGCCCTCGCCGAGCCGCAGCTCCAGCAGGCCGGCGGCGCTGCCGGGCACCTGGACCTTGTCGAACCAGGAGTTGCGGGTGACCAGCTCGGGGCGGGTGGCGTGCGCGGTGGTACCGACCGGGCGGGTGTGCGGGACGCCCATCGGGATGCCGTGGAAACCGACGACGAGGCCGACGCCGAGCTTCTTCACCAGGTGCACGACGGACGAGGTGAAGCCCTCCCAGAGCCGGTCGGGCTCGGGCCCCGACAGCATCAGGAAGGGGCTCCCGGCCTCGTCGTGCAGCAGCCGGACGACCAGCTCGGGCGCGTCGTAGGAGGCCCAGTGGTCCCGGTCGAAGGTCATCGGCGGCCGGCGGGCCCGGTAGTCGATCAGCGAGTCGACGTCGAAGCGGGCGATGACGCGGTGCTCGAGGGTTTCCAGGAGGTGCTCGCGCACGAGCTGCCCGGTGGATCCGGCGTCCACGAAGCCGTCGAGGCTGTGCAGCAGCACCGGACCCGTCATCTCCGGCAGGTCGGCGTCAAGCTCGTACAGATCCTCTGGGTTAAGCAACTTCTCCCCCACCTCTACATGTCTTAGGGCCAACATTAGGACATGCGGAGGCTCATCCCCGGTTCGGGCGTGACACGGGTCACCGAAAGACGCGGCTGGCCTTGAAGTCTTCCGGGTGGAGGGTGGTGAGGTCGTCGCGCCCGATTTCGCCGCTTCGCCCGAGGAGGCGGTTGGCGTGCCGGAGCCGGGCCCGTTCGATGGCGTTCCGGACGGACCGGGCGTTGGCGAAGCGCGGCTGCTCGCGGCGCCGGGCCAGGTAGTCGCGGAAGACCGGCTCGGTCTCGGGGGCCAGCGCGTAGCCCTCGCGCTCGGTCATCAGGTGGCCGATGGCCTCCAGTTCTCCCAGCTCGTAGTCGGGGAAGTCGATGTGGTGGGCGATGCGGGAGCTCATGCCGGGGTTGGACGCGAAGAAGGAGTCCATGCGGTCCTTGTAGCCGGCGAGCACGACGACGAGGTCGTCCCGCTGGTTCTCCATGACCTGGAGGAGGATCTCGATGGCCTCCTGGCCGTAGTCGCGCTCGTTCTCGGCCCGGTACAGGTAGTACGCCTCGTCGATGAACAGCACACCGCCCATCGCCCGCTTCAGGACCTCCTTGGTCTTGGGCGCGGTGTGCCCGACGTACTGGCCGACCAGGTCGTCGCGGGTGACGGAGACGAGGTGGCCGCGGCGGACGTAGCCGAGGCGGTGCAGCAGTTCGGCGAGCCGGACGGCGACGGAGGTCTTGCCCGTCCCGGGGCTGCCGGTGAAGCACATGTGCAGGTTGGGGCGCCCGGAGTCGATGCCGAACCGGGCCCGGACGCGGTCGACGAGCAGCAGCGCCGCGATCTCCCGGATGCGGGTCTTGACCGGGGCGAGGCCGACGAGTTCGGCGTCGAGAGCGTCCAGGACGGAGTCGACCTGCGAGTCGGCGCGCTCCTTGGCGAGGTCGACGCGGGCGTCCGGCGGCAGCGGCTCGGGAGCATGCGGCTCGGGAGGGGGCGGCTCCCCGGTGGCGGGAGCTTGGGAAGGGTCCACCGGGGAGCCGCCGTGGCGCATCCCGAAGCCGGGGCGTTCGCTCAACGCCCCGCCCCGTCGCGCTCGCCATCGGGCCCGTAGCGGTCGCCCTCGGGCCGGTCGAGGGCGTAGGGGTGCAGCGCGTACTGGACGCGCCGGTCGGACGCCTCCGTCCGGTCCAGCCGGAAGCCGGGCTCCTCGGCGGGACGCTGCACGATGAACTGGACCGCGGTGGTCTGCCGCCCGTAGCGCGCGTCGTAGGCGTTCAGCCTGATGTAGTGGTTCGGGTACGCCCTGCGGCACTCGTTGACCTCGTACAGGACGCCGGCGGGGTCGGTGAGGTCGAACATCGGCAGGCCCCACATCTCCCAGTAGGAGTTGCGCGGGTGCGGGTCGTCGGTGAACTCGACCGAGCAGGGCCAGCCCTGGCCGAGGGCGTAGCCGATCTGCGCCGCGATGTCGGCGTCGGTGAGGTCGGGCAGGTACGAGAAGGTGCCTTGGGTGATCCGCATCAGACGCTCACAGGGGTCTCGACGACGTCGGGCGTGTCGGTGGATTCGTACGTGAAGGTGATGTCGCCCCAGGTGGACAGGGCGATGTCGAGTTCGCGGCTCTGCTTGGCGGCGGCGCGCAGGATGTCGGGGCCCTCGGCGAGGTAGTCGCGGCCCTCGTTCCGCGCCTTGATCATCGCTTCGAGCGCGACGCGGTTGGCGGTGGCGCCGGCGGCGATGCCCATCGGGTGGCCGATCGTCCCGCCGCCGAACTGGAGGATGGAGTCCTCGCCCAGGTAGTGCAGGAGCTGGTGCATCTGCCCGGCGTGGATGCCGCCGGACGCGACGGGCATCGTGCCGGGCATCGACGCCCACTCCTGGTCGAAGTACAGGCCCTTCATGGGGTCGGCCTCCACCGTGTCCAGGCGGAGGGTGTCGTAGTAGCCGCGGACGCTGTTCGGGTCGCCTTCGAGCTTGCCGACGACCGTCCCCGCGTGGATGTGGTCGACGCCGGCCAGCCGCATCCATTTGGCGATGACGCGGAAGTTCACGCCATGCGACTTCTGGCGCGTGTAAGTGGAGTGCCCTGCGCGGTGCAGGTGCAGGATGACGCCGTTCCTACGCGCCCACTTGGCCATCGACTGGATCGCCGTGTAGCCGATGGTCAGGTCGATCATCACGATGACGCTGCCGAGGTCCCTGGCGAACTCGGCGCGCTCGTACATGTCCTCCATCGTGGCGGCGGTGACGTTGAGGTAGTGGCCCTTCACCTCGCCCGTGGCGGCCTGCGCCCGGTTGACGCCCTCCATGCAATAGAGGAAGCGGTCGCGCCAGCGCATGAACGGCTGGGAGTTGATGTTCTCGTCGTCCTTGGTGAAGTCCAGGCCGCCGCGCAGGGCCTCGTAGACGACGCGTCCGTAGTTGCGCGCCGACAGGCCGAGCTTGGGCTTGACGGTCGCGCCCAGTAGCGGACGGCCGAACTTGCCCAGATACTCGCGCTCCATGACGATGCCGTGCGCCGGCCCCTGGAACGTCTTGACGTAGTGGGTCGGGATCCGCATGTCCTCCAGGCGGAGGGCCTTCAGCGCCTTGAACCCGAAGACGTTGCCGATGATGGACGATGTCAGGTTCGCGATCGAACCCTCCTCGAACAGGTCGAGGTCGTAGGCGATGTAGGCGATGAACTGGTTCTCCTGCCCGGGGACGGGCTCCACCTTGTAGCACTTGCCCTGGTAGTTCTCGTAGGACGTGAGCCGGTCCGTCCACACGACCGTCCAGGTCGCGGTGGACGACTCGCCCGCGACGGCGGCGCCGGCCTCCTCCGGCGGCACGCCCGGCTGCGGCGTGATCCGGAAGGCGGCGAGGATGTCGCTGTCCTTCGGCTCGTAGTCCGGACGCCAGTAGCCCATCTCGGCGTAGGGGATCACGCCCGCCGACCATCTGCCCGCGCTCATTCGCCGCTCTCCTCCGCTGGAAGATCAGCCGGGACGCGGCGCGCCGCCCCGGTGAAGGACGGCATGTCCAGGGGACGTGGGGCGGTGCGCCGCGTCCCGGTCCACGTGGAACCGTGACGCTTCGCAGCTTGACCGCCCGACACTTGCAATGTCCATCAAGTGTTCTACGGTGACCATCAAGCATTTACTTGAACGAGCACGTCCGAGGGGACGTCCCCGGGCGGGCTTCGCCAGAGTCAGGAGGCCGGGCGTGACGGAGGCGCGGCTGCGGAGCCTCGTCGCGGTCGCCGACACCGGGTCGGTGCGGGCGGCGGCGCGGCGGCTGTACGTGACCGAGTCGGCGGTGTCGGCGGCGGTCGCCGCACTCACCCGCGATCTCGGCGTGCCGCTCGTCCGGAAGGAGGGCCGGGGCGTGCGGCTGACGCCCGCCGGGGCCGTCTACGCCGGGTACGCGCGGCAGGTGCTCGGGCTGCTGGAGGAGGGCCGGGCGGCGGCGCGCGGCGCGGCCGATCCGGGGCGGGGGCCGCTGCGGCTGGCGGCGGTGACGACGGCCGCCGACGAGCTGCTGCCCGGCCTGCTCGCCTCGTTCCGGGCGCGCTGGCCGGACGTGGAGCTGGCGCTGGAGGTGGGGTCGCGCCGCCAGGTGTGGAGCAGCCTCGCCGCGCACGAGGCCGATCTGGTGCTGGCGGGCCGCCCGCCGGCCGAGGCGGCGGCGACGGTGCTGGCCAGGCGCCCGAACGAGCTGGTCGTGGTCGGCGCGCCGGACATCGCCGCCGGGTTCGCGCTGGCCCGCACGCCCTGGGTGATGCGGGAGCCCGGCTCGGGGACGCGGGCGACGGCGGAGGCCTACCTGGCCGAGCGCGAGGTGGCGCCGCCGCGGCTGGTGCTCGGCTCGAACGGCGCGGTCATCGCGGGCGCGGCGGCCGGGCTGGGGGTCGCGCTGGTGTCGCGGGACGCGGTCGGCGCCGAGCTGGAGGCCGGCCGCCTGGCGGTGGTCGGCGCGCCGGGGATGCCGCTCGACCGGCCCTGGCACGCCGTCGCGGGCGCGCCGCCGACGCCGACGACGCTGCTGTTCGTCCGGCACCTGCTGGACGCGCCCGGCTGGCGGCCCGCCGGCCCCGCTAGGGCAGGGCCCACAGCGGCACCGACAGCAGGCACAGGCTGATCGAGATCAGCACCATCGCGACCGGACGTCCGCCCTCGTTGCCCTGGGCCGCCCCGGCGCGCGTCAGCAGGTACACGAAGAACGCCAGGAAGCCCGCGGCGACGACGTCCATCGCCGCGGCCAGCGCGGTCACGACACCACCATCCGGATCACCGGAGCAACCCTAGAGGAGTGCGGTCGCTCACAATGGCCGTCCGCACCACATGGGAGCACCCGGACGGGACAGAATCGCATTCGGAACAGTGAGAGGGGCCACCATGACCGCCGACCGCCCGCACGACTCCGCCCGCGCGTACGACATCGTCCTGTTCGGCGCCACCGGCTTCACCGGCGGGCTGACCGCCGAGTACCTGGCCGCCACCGCCCGGCCGGGGACGCGCTGGGCCCTCGCCGGACGCGACCGGGCCAAGCTGGAGGCGGTCCGCGACCGGCTGACGAAGATCGACCCGGCGTGCGCCGAGCTGGAGCTGCTCCACGCCGACACCACCGACGCCGCCTCGATCGAGGCCATCGCGGACGCGGCGCGGGTCGTCATCACCACGGTCGGCCCCTACGTCAAGTACGGCGAGCCCCTGGTCGCGGCGTGCGCGCGCGCCGGAACCGACTATGTCGACCTCACCGGCGAGCCCACCTTCGTCGACCGCATGTACGTCAAGTACCACCGGCAGGCGGTGGACAGCGGGGCGCGCATCGTCCACGCGTGCGGGTTCGACTCCATTCCGCACGACCTCGGCGCCTACTTCACGGTCAAGCAGCTCCCCGAGGGCGTCCCGCTGCACATCGAGGGGTTCCTGCGGGTGCAGGGGTCGGCGTCCGGCGGCACCCTGCACTCGGCGATCGGCATCTTCGGCGACCCGGCCGGGATGCTGCGCGCCGAGCGCGAGCGCCGCCGGGTGGAGGAGCCGCCCGCCGGGCGCCGGGTGCGGATCTCGCGGTCCCCCGCGCCCAGGGCCCGCGTCGGGGACGGCTGGACGCTGCCGCTGCCCACCATCGACCCGCAGATCGTCACCCGGTCGGCGGCGGCGCTCGACCGCTACGGCCCCGACTTCTCCTACGGCCACTACCTCGCCGTCCGGCATCTCGCGACGGCCGCCGGGATCGCTGCGGGCTTCGGCGGCCTGACCGCGGTCGCCGCCGTGCCCCCGGCCCGCAAGGCGCTGCTCCGCTTCGCGACGCCCGGCGAGGGGCCGTCCCCGGAGCGCCGCGCCCGCAACTGGTTCAGCGTGAAGTTCGCCGGCGAGGGCGGCGGGAAGCGCGTGGTCACCGAGGTCGCGGGCGGCGACCCCGGCTACGGCGAGACGGCCAAGATGCTCGCCGAGTCGGCGCTGTGCCTGGCGCACGACGACCTGCCCGCGACGTCCGGGCAGGTCACCACGGCGGCGGCGATGGGGGACGCGCTGATCGGGCGGCTCGTCGGGGCCGGCATCACCTTCCGGGTGCTGGACGAGCGGTGACCCCGTCGGCGGCGGCCCCTCGGCGCCCGGGGATCGGGATGACGGCCTCGACGATCGTCCCGGCGCCCGGCCTGCTCGTCACCGCGACCCGCCCGCCGAGCAGCTCGGCGCGCTCGCGCATGCCGCGCAGCCCGTAGCAGTCCGGCCGCACCCCTTTGACGAGGCCCTGCGCGAACACGTCCCGGACGGAGAACCCCGTCCCGTCGTCGGCGACCCGCAGCCGGACGCGGTCGGCGGAGTGCTCCAGCAGCAGGTCGACGCAGCTCGCGGACGCGTGCCGCAACGCGTTGCCGACGGCCTCCTGCGCGATCCGGTAGAGCGCGGTCTGCACGTGGTCGGGCAGTTCGTTATCCAGCTCGCCCTCGACGGTCACCGTGACGTCGAGCGCGCCGGACGGCCCCGGGCCGTCGCCGGCCTCCCGGGCGAGGGTGGCGAGCGCCGCCGACAGGCCGAGGTCGTCCAGCACGGGCGGCCGCAGCCCCCCGATCGCCGCGCGGGTCTCGGCCGCGGCCAGCTCGCACAGCCGCCGCGCCATCATGATCTGCGCCAGCCCCTCCGGGTGGTGCTCGGGCAGTGCCCGCTCGGCGGCCGACAGGTGGAAGCCGAGGCTGGCGAGCCGCTGCGCCAGGCCGTCGTGGATCTCCCGGCTCAGCCGGGACCGCTCCGCCTCCTGCGCCTCGACGGCCCGCTCGGCGAACCGCTCCGCCGCGTGCTCGCGCTCGCGGGCGCTGCGCAGCCGGCGGCAGGACGACAGCACCGGCGCGAACAGCCCGGCGAGCGCGGTGGCGAGCGCGAGGTCCTCGGGCGGGACGGGCCCGGCCGCCCGGACGTCCACGACCGCGATCACGCGGCCGTCGCCGGGCACCGGGATCGCGGCGCCGCGCCCGTCGGCGTGCGGGCGCGCCCGGCCGTGCGCGGCGACCCAGCCGGCGTCGCCCTCCCCCAGCGGGACGGGCGGGCCCGCCCATTCGAGGGCGCGCTCCTCCTCGTCCAGCACGTACACGTCGCAGAACGTCAGCGCCCGCGCCGACCGCACCACCAGGCAGGCCAGCTCGTCGGCCATCCGGGGCAGCTCGCGGTCGGAGCAGGCCGCCGCGACGACGCGGACGAGCAGGTCGGCGCCGCGCCCGGCGAGCAGTTCCAGCGGGGACGTCACCGGAACAGCCCCTCGCGCAGCGCGACCGCGATCGCCGCCGACCGGTCGGTCACCTCCAGCTTGCGGTAGAGGGCGCGCAGGTGGCTCTTCACGGTCTCCTCGCTGAGCACCAGCCGCGCCGCGATCGCCTTGTTCGACAGGCCGCCGACCAGCAGCGACAGCACCTCGCTCTCGCGCTGGGTGAGGCCGCGGTTGGCGCCCGGCCAGAACTCGCCGCGGGTCAGCCGGGCGGCGGTGACCGCCATCCGCCCGGCGAGCGTCGGGTCGATGACCGTCTCGCCCCGCGCGACCTCCTCCAGCCGGCGGACCAGCTCGGGGCCGTCCACCCGCTTGAGGAGGTAGCCGCCGGCCCCGGCGCGCAGCGCCTCGAAGACGTACTGCTCGTCGTCGTAGACCGACAGGAACACCACCCGCGCCTCCGGGACGCGGCCGGTGATCACCCGGCACAGGTCGAGGCCGCTCTCGGGGCCGAGCCGCACGTCCAGCAGGACGACGTCGGGGCGCAGCGCGGTCACCAGCCGGGCCGCCTCGTCCCCCGTCCCCGCCTGCCCGACGACGCGCACCCGGCCGGCGAACCCGGCCAGCATGGCCTGCAGCCCGGCGAGGATCATCTCGTGGTCGTCCACCAGGACGACGCGTACGGGGACTCCCATCCCGGCACGATAACAACCGGAAGCTACTCACCAGTAGCCCTCGGCGCGCGCCGGTCCGGAGGCTCCCTCCGGCGATTCACCCCCGGCCTCACCTGATTGGGGGACGCGCCCGCCCGCCCCGCCCCGTACTCTCCTGTACGAAAATTGAATTCCGCAGGACGGAGGAGCCAGGTGCCCCATCGGATCGTGCATATGCTCCGGGCGCGCGGAGCGGGCCGCCGCCCCGTCATGCTCGCGATCGCGGGCGACAGCGCGGCGGGCAAGACGACGCTGACCAGGGGGCTTGTGCAGTGTCTCGGGGCCGACCGGATGACCGCGGTCTGCGTGGACGACTACCACCGCTACGACCGCGCCGAGCGGGCGGGCAAGCCGTTCACGGCGCTGCACCCCGACTGCAACCACATCGACGTCATGGAGCAGCACCTCCAGCTGCTGTCGATGGGCGAGCCGATCCTCAAGCCGGTCTACGACCACGCCACGGGCGAGCTCGTCCGGCCGGAACTGGTCGAGCCCCGCGACTTCGTGATCGTCGAGGGCCTGCTGCCGCTGCACACCCGGATGGCGCGGGCCTGCTTCGACATCACCGTCTACCTGGACCCGCCCGAGCCGCTGCGCCACTCCTGGAAGGTCCGCCGCGACTGCGAGAAGCGCGGCTACAGCCCCGAGCAGGTCATGGCGGAGCTGGCCCGGCGCGAGCCGGAGAGCGCCGCCTACATCCGGCCGCAGCGCAAGCACGCCGACATCGTCGTCCGGTTCGCGCCCGTCGCCGGGCGCCTCGACCCGCCCGGCACCCCGCTGTCCGCCGAACTGCTGCTGCGCCCGACGATCGACCACCCGGAGCTGGCGGACGTCCTGGACGGCGGCGCCGGCGACACCGAGACCGCCCTGCACCTGCGGCTGCACCGCGACACCGACGGCCGCCCGGTCGACGCCCTGCACGTCCACGGCTACGTCTCGCCGGAGGAGTCGCAGGTCGTCAAGAAGGCCATCTGGGAGCGGCTCGGGCCGCGCGCGGGCACCGCGCTCCCCGATCCGGACGCGCTCGGCCGCCTCGGCGACACCGGGACCAGCGACCCGCTCGCGATCACCCAGCTCCTGCTGCTCTACCACCTGCTCGACGCCGACCACCGCCAGGCCGCCTAGCGCGGCGCGGCGGCGGACGGCGGCGTGCGGCTCCGCGTGCGCGCGGGGAGGCCCCGGGGCTTTGGACCTGTGCCCCGGGCCGCGCGCAGGCGGCCGCCGGGAGGGCGCCCACGCGGGCGCGCCGGCGCCCTCCCGGCACTCGTCAGATCTCGGCCCAGGCGATGACCGGGCGGTCAGGCGCGACCACCGCGAGCGACTGGCCGCCCCGGATCCGCTCGTCCGGCGCGGACGTGAGCCGGAACCGGGCGTTCGGGCGGTGCGACTCGCCGACCGCGAGCAGCGTGCTGCCCCGCCGCAGCAGGAAGATCGCCACGTCCACGCGGGACCACTCGCCGGCGTCCTCGGGGACGTCCACCCGGTAGAGGGTGCCGTCGGAGTCGAGCGTGCTGGCGAGGTTGTGGTGGATCGCGGCGACTCCGGGGTTGCGGATCGCGTCCGCCACCACGGCCGGGTCGTCGATGTCGACCGGCTCGATGTCGGCGCTGACCAGGTGCAGCGCCTCGGTGATCTCGGCGCGGCGGCCGCCGTCGCGCAGCCCGGCCAGCATGTGGACGGGCGGCTCCCCGTGCCGCCGCAGGTAGGCCGACACGCCGAGCATGACGCGGACGGTCTCGTCGTCGGACCGGCCGACCACGAGCACGGTGCGGGCCTTCTCCAGGCACGCCCGCTCGTAGGCGGTGCCGTCGTTGGCGACCACGTCGTACAGGTCGGGGTCGGGGTTCTCGCCCGCCAGCTCCTCCGGCCAGAACAGCGCGACGACGGGCGTCTTGGCGTACGCGGGGTCGGCGCGCAGCTGGCCGGTGATCGCGCGCATCGCCTCGCGCTCGTAGCCGATGACCGCCACATGGTCGCGCTTGTGCAGCCGCGCCTGGCCGTTGGCCCGCATGGTCCTGCCCTTCCCCATCCAGAGCGTCAGCTCGGCGAACATCACCAGGCCCGCGGTGAGCCCGGCGACGATGATGATCACGCCGCCGATCCGGCCGCCCGCGGTGGCCGGGGCCAGATCCCCGTAGCCGGTGGTGGTGCCGCTGACCAGGAAGTACCAGAGGTACTCGTGCGGCTTCTTGATGTCGGCGCCGGGCTCCTCGAACACCGCGATGAGCAGCCAGCCCACCACGAAGGCCGCGAGCAGCACCAGCGCGGGCGCCCGCCAGCTCCGCCCGGTGATCCGCGTGACCAGGCGCATCAGCACGATCGGCATCCGCGCAGCGTGGCAGCGGACAAATCCCCACGTCAAGCGCAAACCGGTCACAGTCCGGGCGCGCCGACGACCGGACGCGGCCACCGGCCACCGGCCACGCCGGACGCGCCGGACGCGCCGGACGCGCCGGACGCGCCGGACGCGCGGTCAGCCGGCCGGGCCCCGCTTCAGGACGCGGGACAGTGCGGCCGCCACCTCCTCCGACAGGCCGCCGTCGGACGGCCTGTCGGCGCCCGCGCCACCCGTCCCGGCGGCACGGTCGGCACCGGCGGGCACCAGACCGGCGTCCCCGGGCTCGTCCCGCACGGCGGGACGGGTGTGCCCGCAGCCGCGGCACTCGACCTCGCCGAGCCGGCACACCAGGGCCGCCGACCCGCACTCGGAGCAGCGGTCCAGGTCGTCCGCCCAGTCGCGGGCGGCCTGGCAGCTCGGGCAGACCAGCACCTGGCGCTCCGCCTTGACACCGCGCTTCCACGGGCTCGCGCCGCGCACGGGGTCGGTCTGCCGCGCCCCGCAGCGGTAGCAGGGCATCACACCTCCAGAGGTGCCGGGACCGGTTCCGGCCAGGCCCGCTTCGGCCGGGCCGGGACCGGTCCGTCTGCTCAGAGCCCGGCGAGCGCCTCGCGGTACTCGTCGATGTCGCGCGCGTCCGGGATCGCGTTCACGACCCGCCACCGGACCACGCCCTCGGTGTCGATGATGAAGGTGCCGCGCAGCGCCAGGCCCTTGGCCTCGTCGAAGACGCCGTAGCGCCGCGCCGTGCCGCCGTGCGGCCAGAAGTCCGACAGCAGCGGGAACCAGAACCTCTCCTGGTCCGACCAGGCGCGCAGGGCGAACATCGAGTCGACCGAGACGGCGAGCAGCTGCGCGCCGCTCCCGCCCGCGCCGTCGCCCGCGTCCCTGAACTCGTCCCTGAGCCGGGTCAGCTCCCCCGTGCACACACCGCTGAACGCCAGCGGATAGAACACGAGGACGACGTTCCGCTCGCCGCGGAAGCCCGACAGCCGCACGGGGGTGCCGTGCTGGTCCGCGAGCTCGAAGTCGGGCGCCTGCGCGCCCACTTCCACGCCGCCCGCTTCCCGGCTGCCCGAGTCCGCGCCGCCCACGTCGACGGCGCCCGGGCTCGCGCCCGTGCCGTCCGCGTTGACCGACAAGTCCTACCGCCCCGGCTACTTGCGGACCTTGGGCGCGACCAGCCGCGTGCCCGACCACTCCTTGGCCGCGCTGATGCTGCTGGTCTGCGAGAGCCCGGCCGTCTGCGCGGCCTCGCCGATGTCGCTGGGCTCCACGTGCCCGTCCCGCCCCGCCTTGGGCGTCAGCAGCCAGATGTTGCCGCCGCTGGTGAGCGGGACCATCGCGTCGGTCAGGCCCTCGAACAGGTCGCCGTCCTCCTCGCGCCACCACAGCAGCACGATGTCGACCACGTCCTCGTAGTCCTCGTCGAGCAGTTCGTTCCCCGTGAGTTCTTCGACGGAGCGACGAAGCTCCTCGTCGACGTCGTCGTCGAAGCCGATCTCCTGCACCACCTGGCCCGCCTTCAGGCCGAGCCGTTCGGCCAGGCTGCGCTCAGACTGCGCCTGACCCGCGGTCGCGCTCACGAAAGTCCTCCCATTGTCGTCAGTCCGCACGGTGCCGTGCACTCTCGATTCCGGCCCCCCGGGACGGGTGGCCCGCCCGCACCTGTGCGGTGTTTGCGGGACAGTCCACACAAGTGAGGGCCTCCAGCGCAAGTGTCTTCCGGGCTTTTGGTCGCCTCATTGGCCCGATTCCCCGTTTCCCGGGGACCTTCTCATCACTTCGGGAAGGCTCATCCCTTCAGGAAGGACAAGCGGACCTGCCGGTCGGGGTTGTCCACGTTGAGGTCGACGACGGCCACCGACTGCCACGTCCCGAGGGCGAGGCGCCCGCCCACGACCGGCAGGGTCGCGTACGGCGGGACGAGGGCGGGCAGCACGTGCGACCGCCCGTGCCCCCGCGAGCCGTGCGCGTGCCGCCAGCGGTCGTCCGCCGGCAGCAGGTCGCCCAGGGCGGCCAGCAGGTCGTCGTCGCTGCCCGCGCCCAGCTCCAGGATCGCCACGCCGGCGGTCGCGTGCGGGACGAAGACGTGCAGCAGCCCGTCACCGCCCGCCGCCGCGGCGAACCGCTCGCATTCGGCCGTGATGTCGTGCACGGTCTCGCTCGTACCGGTGGCCACCCGGACCACGGTGCTCTCCATGGTCCCGTGTCTACCCCATCCGCGGCACCGGACGCGTCCGCGCCCGCGCGGATCTCACCGGTCTGCGGCCCTGTCAGTGCGAAATGTGCTCCCGTGACTCGACGACCGAGTCCGGCCCCGGGAAGATGAGGCTCTCGCGGCCGTCGGGGAACCTGACCACGTACGGCGGGCCGCCGTCCGCGCCCCGTACCTCGACGATCTCGCCGAGCTGGTCGGGGTTCCCCACGTTCCTGCCGTGGACGTGCAGCCGGTCTCCGATGTGTGCCTTCATGGCGTTCTCCCAAGCTCGTGCGTCCGCCGCCGGGACGGACCGTGCCGGGCGTGTGGCGAGTCCTTCCTCTCAGCTTCATTCGTTCCCCGCACCCCGGCGGGGGCAACCCGCCGGGACGGGAAAAAGACGTCCTCAGGGGCAGCATGGTTACCCGTTGGTAGAGATGCGTTAGCCGTCCTGAACGGCGACGATGGGATCACCAGACGAGCGACCGACAGTCTGCCGGGGACCGGTGGCCTCCCGAGCGGCGGCCATGGGTCTCACCAGCAAAGACGGTAAGGACAGAGGGGACCCCGTGGCTTCCGGACGTCAACGCTTCTCGATCATCAGCGACGGCCTGCCGAGCCAGCTGCCCGACATCAACCCGGACGAGACCCGGGAGTGGCTGGAGTCGCTGGACACGGTCATCAAGACCGCGGGCCGCGGCAGGGCGCGGTACGTCATGCTCCGCCTCCTGGAGCGGGCCCGCGAGCTGCAGGTCGGCGTGCCCGGCCTGCGCAGCACCGACTTCATCAACACCATCCCGCCGGAGCACGAACCCTGGTTCCCCGGCGACGAGCACGTGGAACGGCGCATCCGCGCCTACATCCGGTGGAACGCGGCGATCATGGTCTCGCGCGCCAACCGCCCCGAACTCGGCGTCGGCGGGCACATCGCCACCTACGCCTCCGCCGCCTCCCTCTACGAGGTCGGCTTCAACCACTTCTTCCGCGGCAAGGACCACGGCGAGTCCGGCGACCAGGTGTTCTTCCAGGGGCACGCGGCCCCCGGCATCTACGCCCGCGCCTTCCTGGAGGGACGCCTCCCCGAGGGCAGGCTGGACGGGTTCCGGCAGGAGCACTCGCACCCGGGCGGCGGCCTCTCGTCCTACCCGCACCCGCGGCTCATGCCGGACTTCTGGGAGTTCCCCACGGTGTCCATGGGCCTGACCGCGATCGACTCGGTGTACCAGGCGCGGTTCAACCGCTACCTCTACAACCGCAAGATCAAGGACACGTCCCGCTCGCACGTGTGGGCGTTCCTCGGCGACGGCGAGATGGGCGAGCCGGAGTCGCTCGGCGCCATCGGCCTCGCCGCCCGCGAGGAGCTCGACAACCTCACCTTCGTCGTCAACTGCAACCTGCAGCAACTCGACGGCCCGGTGCGCGGCAACGGCAAGATCATCCAGGAGCTGGAGTCGTTCTTCCGCGGCGCCGGCTGGAACGTCATCAAGGTCATCTGGGGCCGCGACTGGGACCCGCTGCTCGCACAGGACGTCGACGGCGTGCTGGTCAACCAGATGAACACGACCCCGGACGGCCAGTTCCAGACGTTCAGCGTCGAGTCCGGCGAGTACATCCGGGAGAAGTTCTTCGGCGCCGACCCGCGGCTGCGCCGGATCGTCCAGCACCTGTCGGACGACGAGCTGCGCAAGCTGTCGCGCGGCGGGCACGACTACCGCAAGGTGTACGCGGCGTTCAAGGCGGCCCGCGAGCACGTCGGCCAGCCGACCGTGATCCTCGCGCACACGATCAAGGGCTGGACGCTCGGCTCCGACTTCGAGGCCCGCAACGCCACCCACCAGATGAAGAAGCTCACCAAGGCCGAGCTGAAGGAGTTCCGGGACCGGCTCTACCTGGACATCCCCGACTCGGCGCTGGAGGAGCCGCTGCCGCCCTACTACCACCCGGGCGAGGACTCCGACGAGATCCAGTACATGCGCGAGCGCCGCGCCGCCCTCGGCGGCTTCCTGCCGAAGCGCGTCGTCCGCGCCAAGCCGCTCAAACTGCCGGGCGACCCGGTCTACAGCGAGATGAAGAAGGGCTCCGGCAAGCAGAACGTCGCCACCACCATGGCGTTCGTCCGGCTGCTCAAGGACCTGATCAAGGACGAGAACATCGGCGCCCGGTTCGTCCCGATCGCCCCGGACGAGTACCGCACGTTCGGCATGGACTCGCTGTTCCCCACGTCCAAGATCTACTCGCCGCACGGGCAGACCTACGAGGCCGTCGACCGCAAACTCCTCCTCTCCTACAAGGAGGCCGAAAGCGGCCAGATGCTCCACGAGGGCATCAGCGAGGCCGGCTCGATGGCGTCCACCATCGCCGCGGGCACCGCGTACGCCACCCACGGCGAGCACATGATCCCCGTCTACATCTTCTACTCGATGTTCGGGTTCCAGCGGACCGGCGACCAGATGTGGGCGCTCGGCGACCAGATGGGCCGCGGGTTCCTGCTCGGCGCCACCGCCGGCCGCACCACCCTCACCGGTGAGGGCCTCCAGCACGCCGACGGCCACAGCCCGCTGCTCGCCGCGTCCAACCCGGCCTGCGTCCACTACGACCCGACGTGGGGCTTCGAACTCGGCCACATCGTGCGGGACGCCCTGCGCCGCATGTACGGGTCGTCCGACGAACACCCGGACGGCGAGGACGTCTTCTACTACCTCACCGTCTACAACGAGCCGTACCAGCAGCCCGCCGAGCCGGAGGACCTCGACGTCGACGGCCTCCTCAAGGGCCTGTACCGCTACCGGGCGGCAGAGTCGGGCAACGCCGAGGCCCCGCGCGCGAACATCCTGGCATCGGGCGTCGGCGGCCGCTGGGCGCTGGAGGCCCAGCGCCTCCTCGCCGAGGACTGGGGCGTCGCCGCGGACGTGTGGTCGGCCACCTCGTGGAACGAACTGGCCCGCGAGGCCCGCGCCTGCGACGAGTGGAACCTGCTCAACCCCGAGGCCGAGCAGCACGTCCCGTACGTCACCCGCACGCTCGACAACGTCGCCGGGCCGATCGTCGCGGTGTCGGACTTCACCCGCGCCGTACCCGACCAGATCGCCCCGTGGGTGCACGGCGACTTCACGTCCCTGGGCACCGACGGGTTCGGCTTCTCCGACACCCGCGCCGCCGCCCGCCGCTTCTTCCACGTGGACGCCGCGTCGATCGTCCTGGCGGTCCTGACGAGGCTGGCAAGGCACGGCGACATCAAGCCGGAGACCCTCCCCCAGGCCATCGCCCACTACCGCCTGAACGCCGAGGTGAGCGAAGTCTTCGCAGGCGGAGTAGGCAGCCGCGAAAGCAACACCGGCGGAGACGCGTGACTCCCAGGGGGCGACCCCTGGAACCCCCGTCACGGTCGGCGGACCGCGCGGCCTCCGGGCGCTGGGCCCTGGGCGCCCTCCGGCCGCACGGCCCGTGTGCGCGGGTTGATGTCCGACCAAGGACGGTGATCGCGGAGGTGTAGGCCGCCATGACCGGAAGGGCCCCGAGGGTTCACCTCGGGGCCCTTCGCGTTTCCCAGGTCAGCCGGCCGGGGGCGTGAAGACGCCGAACGTGTTGCCGGACGTGTCCTGCAGGTAGGCGAACTTGAGGCCGTTGGCCGTGGTCAGCGCGGGCATGGCGACCTTGCCGCCGTACTTCACCGTCCGCTCGCAGGCGGCCTCGACGTCCTCCACCAGGACCAGGAACATCGCGTGGTTGCGGGAGGCGTCCGGCTCATGCGAGATGCCGCCGCTCGGCGCGTCGGCGCCCGGGTACCTGACCAGGTCGTAGCCGTCGGCGTCCGGGTCGAGCGCGAACTGCCAGCCGAACATGTCGCCGTAGAAGCGGCGGGCCTCCTCCGGCGCGTCGGTGCCGACCTGGAACCACGTGACGGTGTTGAACGCGGGAACGCTCATCGATCTCCTCCTTCGAACGCTGCCACGAGCGTCCCGGAGCCTTGCGACAACCCCCTGTCGGTGTTTGCCGGCAGGATTCCGCACGGCGAACGGAACCGCGCCCACACGATGGTGCGGTAGCCGTCCGTCCGGAACCCCCAGGCCTCCGCCAGTGCGTCCACAATCTGGAGCCGGCGCCCGCCCTCGGCCACCCGCCGGGACTTCGCCGCGTTCGTCTCTCGCTGGGGGATCTCACCCGCCGGCTGATCTTGGTGTCCGGTGGGAGGCGTACACACCCACGGCCAGGCCCGGCTGCCTCGTGGGTGCGGGTTGAGGTTCGCGGCCCGAGCGTGGCTGCCTGTGCAGGTTCAAAGTCGCGTGGCCGCAGGTCCGCGCCTGCACCGGATGCTCTGCCTACGGAAACCTGAGACGGCGCCCTCGCTCTGGGTGCTGGCCGCCCTGGCCGCAAGCCGCGTGATCACACGCCGCGTCCCAGGGCTGGCTGGCCCGTTGGTGTGGGCTTGGGGCGTGGGCTTAGCGTGGTGGCCTGTCGTGCAAGGTCAGGTTGCGTGGTCGTTGGCCGTGCCCGCCTCGATAGCCACCGCCTTGGGGGCGGGCGGATCGCCGACGGGACGTTGGCGTGGTTGACCTTGACGTTGCGTCAACGTTTGTAATGGGGCCATGCGAATCGGTGAACTCGCCGCCCTGGTCGGTGTCTCGACCAGGACTGTGCGGCACTACCACCAGCTCGGCCTGCTGCCGGAGCCCGAGCGGCTGGCGAACGGCTATCGGGAGTACCGGCTGCGTGACGCGGTGGCGCTCGCGCGGGTGCGGAGGCTCGTGGAGCTCGGGCTGTCGCTGGACGAGATACGGGACGTCCTCGCCGATGAGCGCGGGCGCGATCTGCGTGAGGTGCTGCTCGAACTCGACGCCGACCTGGCCCGGCAGCAGGAGGCCATCGGGGCGCGGCGGGTCCGGCTCGCCGCGTTGCTGGAGGAGGCGGAGCTGCGGCCTGATTCGGCCGTCTCGCCCGAGATGGCGGACGTCCTGCGCGACCTGCCGCGCGGGTCGAAGTTCGGCGAGTTCGACCGGGAACTGCTCGCGCTCGTCGACACGGCGGTCGGGGAGGGGGAGCGGGCCCGGTTCGCGGGGATGATGCGGTCCTTCACGGGGCCCGAGGCGCGCGAGCGCATCGCCGAGACCTACGCGCGGCTGGACGAGATCGCGGACGCGCCGCCGGACGATCCGCGCGTCGCCGAGATCGCCGAGGACCTCGCCGACCAGATCCCGGCGGAGATGGCGGCGCTGATGGCGCGGCAGCGGCTGGACGCCGCGTGGCTGGAGGAGATGTCGCCCGCCCAGCGCGAGGTGTTCCGGCTGCTGGTGGCGATTCTCAAGGAGCGGGCATGCTGAGGGTCGCCCGCGCCGCGCTGTTCGTGGCGGCGCCCGCCGAGCTGGTCGTCTTGGTGCTGGCCGCGTCGGGTGTCCCGGTGCCCGGTCCGGTGGTCGCGGTCGTGAAGGCGGTCGTGGCGGCCATGCTTCTGCTGCAGGTCGTCGCCGCGGGACGACTCGTCGTCGAGGCGCGGCGGGACGGCGCCGACTGGCCGGCCGCCCTCCGGAGCGTCCGGCTTCTCGTGCCCGAGAGGCTGCGCAGGATCGTGGCGTTCGACGCGAAGGGCATGGTCAGCCTGGTGCTGCTCGTCGCGCGTCGCAGGCACGGGGTGCCGCAGGGTGCGGTCGGCGTTCCGTACGCGGGCGCGCAGCTCGGCCTTCAGGCGGGGTTCCTCTTCGCGATGGTCGTCGAGGTCGTGGGCGTGGAGCTGCTGCTGCGGGCCGTCGACGCGCCCGAGGGGTTGCGGGCGGCCTTCCTGGTGATCGATCTGTACTCGATCCTGATCGTGCTGGCGGTCATCGCGGCGTGCGTCACCCGGCCGCACGTGTTGTCGGACGACGAACTGCGCGTCCGGTACGGGGCGTTCTTCGACCTGCGCATCCCGCGTGCGCAGATCTCCTCGCTGCGGGTCGTCCGGAACTACAACGAGAGCGGCATGGTCAAGGTGCTGGACGACCGGCTCGCGGTGGCGGTGGCGTCCCAGACGAACGTGGTGGTCGAGTTGCGCGAGCCGATCAGGGTCGTCCGGCCCCTCGGCGGACGGGCCGATGTCCGGACGGTCCGGTTCTTCGCCGACGATCCGTCCATGCTCGTGGAGGCCCGTCCGGCCGTCCCGGGGCAGGTAGGGGGATGACCGCGCCGCCATCCGCCCACTCACCCGACCGCCCCGGCTCGGTGTGGCGCTGCCGCAGCCTCACGCAGTACCCATGACGGGTGATCGATCGCCGTCCCACACTCGAGCAGGTCGCCGCGCTGGCGAAGGCGGGCCGCGGCACCGTGTCCCGCGTGGTCAACGGGGACGCCGTTTCGAGGAGCCCTACTTCGGGCGCATCGTGCGCGGGATGGGCTCGGCCGTCGCCGCGGCCGACATGACGCCCACGCTGACGTTCACGCAGTCTGACTCCGGTCGCGCGGACCTCGCCGACGCTCTGCGCGCGCGCAGCGCGTGGACGGCGTCCTCCTGGTGTCGCTGCTCCGTGACGACCCGCTCCCCGGCCTGCTGGCGCTCTACGGCATTCCCGTCGTCCTCGGGGGCCGACCGCACGACTCCGGCGCCGCCCTGCCCGTCTAGGTGGACGCCGACAACCGGGGCGGAACGCGGCGCGCCGTCGAGTACCTCGTCGAGCAGGGCCGCCGCCGCATCGCCACGATCGCCGGACCGCCGGACCGCCGGACCGCCGGACCGCCGGACACCACCGTCGGCGCCGATCGCCTGGCCGGTTACCGGGAGGCCCTGCCCGGCGGCCGGGAGCCGGCGGGCCATGGCGACTTCAGCGTGTCCGCCGGGGGACGGGAGATGGAGCGGCGGGGGCGGCGCGTCCCCGACGATGTCGCGATCGTCGGGGACGCGGAGGCGGGCGCGGATCCGCGTTCCCACCCGGAGCCCAGGACCGTTCACCAGCCCACTGAGGCGATGGGCCGCCGGTCCGCTGAGCTGCTGCTCGACCGGATCCACGGCAGACCCGTGGCGGACACGCCCGTCATCTGCGAGACCCGCCTGATCGTCCGCGAGTCGTCCTGACGGTCGCGGCCGGTCAGTCGCCGGTGCTCGGCACGGCGGGGGTCGGCCTGGCGTGGGGCAGCAGGAGGGCGGCGAAGGCGGCGAGCAGGCCGAGGCCGACCACGAGCCATGCGGCCACGCCGAAGGCATCGCCCAGATCGCGGCCGGACGTGACCGAGTCGAAGAACACCGTCCCGACGATCGCGATGCCGAGTGCGCCGCCGACCTGCTGGAATGTCGACAGGGTGCCGGAGGCGGACCCGGCGTCGTCCGTGGGGACCGCGGCCAGGACGACATCGGTCAGCGGGACCACCACCAGGCCCAGCCCCGCACCGGCGACGGCCATCGGCCCGATGAGCCCGGCCACCGTCGGGTGGGAGCCTCCTGCGACGACCTCGATCGACCATCCGGTTCCGATCGCCTGCAGCAGTGCCCCGAGGCCGACCAGCGCCTTGCCGGCCTTGGCCACCAGGGCGGCGGCGGCCCCGCTGGTGAACGCGGCCGCGATGCTGAACGGCAGGACGACGAGCCCGGCCCGCCAGGCGGAGAAGCCGAAGCCCGACTGCACGGTGATGCTCAGCACGAACAGGAACCCGATCACGCTGGCCTGGAAGGAGAGCTGGACGATCAGTCCGGCGCTGAAACCCCGGTCGGCGAACAGGCGGAGCGGCAGCAGGAGGGCGTGTCCGCCGCGGGCGCGACCGCGTTCATGGAGGACGAACGCGGCGAGCAGGACCGGCGCGAGGACGAACAGGAGCACCGTCCACCAGGGCCATCCCGCCTGGCGGCCCTCGATCAGCGGATAGACCAGGGCCACCACGCCTCCGGCGGCGAGCACCGTCCCGAGGACGTGCAGGGACAGCGGGTGATCGGCCTTCGTCTGCGGCACCAGCGCGAGCGCGCCGATCAGCACGAGGACACCGACCGGGACGTTGACCAGGAAGATCGCCCGCCAGCCGAGGCCGAACACGTCGCCGGACACGAACGCGCCGCCGAGCAGCGGCCCCGCGACTGCCGCCACACCGGTGACCGCTCCCGCGATCCCGTACACGCCCGCACGCTTCTCAGGCGGATACAGGGCCTGCACGGTGCCGAGCACCTGCGGAACCATCGCCCCGGCGAACAGCCCCTGCGCGATCCGCACTGCGACCAGCTCGGCACCCGAGGTGGAGAGCCCGGCCCACAGTGACGCCAGCGTGAACCCGGCCGTGCCGACGACGAAGACGGTTCGGCGGCCGACCATGTCGCCCAGTCGCCCACCCGCGATCAGCATGGCGGCGAAGGCGAGCACGTAGCCCGACACGACCCACTCCAGCTGCGCCGCGGTCGTGTGCAGCGAGCGCTCCATCGACGGGAGGGCGACGTTGACGATGGTGTTGTCCATCAGATCCATGAAGGAGGCCAGCAGCAGTACCACCACTGCCGCCGTCCGGCCTCGTCCTGCGCTGTCCATCGAGCCACCTCCACCTACAATCGGAGTGCGACTTTCCCATCATGGGTTAGTCCCGTACTGAAACTATCCCATGATGGGACTACATTGCCAAGGGGGTTGTTCGATGGCGAGTTCGCACGCCGAGCGGATCCAGCGCGCGTTCCAGGTGTCGTTGGTCAACGCGGTGCTCGGCAACGACCGCATCGCCAAGGAGGCGGGGCTGATGGTCACCGACACCCAGGCCCTGCACCTGCTCATGCTTCGCGACGACATCCGCAACGCCAAGCAGCTCAGCGACGCCACCGGCATCTCCACCAGCACCGTCAGCCGCACCATCGACCGCTTGGAGCGCGCCGGATACCTGCGCCGCGTCCCGGACCCCGCCGACCGCCGCAGCGCGCGACTCGAACTCGACGTGACGAAGGTCCGGCCACTGGTCGACCGGTACGCCGAGTACGTCAGCCACCTGGAAAAGGTCAACGCCGACTACACCGACGACCAGCTCGACCTGATCGCGGGCTACCTGGAAAAGACCAACAACCTTTTCTGAGCGCACGCCCCGCCCACGGCTCCCGCCCTCCGCCGTCCACCACGACGCCCCGGCCTCGCAAACTCATGGGACCAGAAGCCAGGACGGCTAGCCCCGGGGCGAGGGCGCCGTCGGGCCCCGCGTCGGTGGAGCGGTCAGCGCGAGCGCGAGCCTGCGGCCACACGACCTTGAACTGCACGTTGGGCGACCAAACGGAGGCCACATACCCAAAGCCCACACCGGCGGGACGGCCAGATCTGAGGCTTGCCGCTGATCACGCGGCCTACGGCCAGGGCGGCGGACAGCCGGAGCGCAGGCACCAGCAGGCCCACATGGGCAAAGCAATCGATGCGGGCGTGGACCCACGACCACGCAACCTTGAACCTGCACAACACGCCGCCACGCTGAGCCCACGAACCTCAAGCCCGCACCGACGGAGCGGCCTGGTCCAGGCTGTGGCCTCGTAATCATGCAGCCCTGTAGCCGGGATGGCCGACGCGCAGGGCGAGAGCGCCGTCGGGCCCCGCATGGGCGGAAGCGATCGGCGCCGGCGCGAACCTACGGCCACGCACGCAACTTTGAACCGGCACAGCTGGCAGCCAGGCTGTGCCCACGGCCCCCCGCCCAGGCCCGCGCCGAGAGAGCAGCTAGGCCTGGGCCGTGGGTGCTGTCCTGCGGCCTGGGCACGGCGCCGGATGATAGGCGCGAATGTGCTTGTGGGTCCCGCGTCGGTGGAGCGGTCAGTGCGAGCGCAGGTCTGCGATCACACGACCCCGAACTTGCGCGGCAGGCAGCCAGGCTGGACTTACGCAGCTCAGGCCCCAGGCAGACGGGGCGGCCGTGCCTGGGCCGTGGGCATGTGGTCATCATGCGGCCTGGGGCTCAGGTGGTGGGTGATCGTGGTGCGGGCGCCGTCAGGCCACGCATGGGCGGAGCGGTCGGTTCAGTGCGGGACTTGCGGCCACGCGACCTCGACCGGCACGGTAGGCGGCCGGGTTGGGCCACGGCCCCCGGCCAGGCCCGCGCCGAAGGAGCAGCCGGGTCTGACCTAGGGCGTGGGCATGGGTGTGGGGGTGGGCGTGGGTTCATGCGGCCTGGGGCCAGGGTGGTGGGCGGCCGGGTTGGGGCAGGGTTCTGATTCCGGGTGGGTGGAGGCGGTAGGTGTAGCGGCCGTCGGGTCTTGTGGTGATGTGGAGGTGGTGGGGGTGGGTGTGTTTGTAGCGGTTGTGCCATCCGCAGGTGAGGGTGAGTTGGTCGATGTCGGTGGGGCTGTGGCCGAGGGCCCAGCCGTGGACGTGGTCGACCTCGCACAGCGTCCCGGGCACCTCGCACCCCAGCACCGCGCACGTCGGATACAAGGTCTCCAGGACCCGGCGCTGAGCACCGGTGGCGAACCGCACCCGATGCCCCAGATACAGCGGAGTGTTCCCGCCACCGAGCAGCAGCGGTGACACTCCGGCGGCCAGCGCGATCCGTCGGGCCTGCTGTGCCGGGATCGCGGTACCGTCGGTCAGCCTCGCGGGGGTGGTGGCGCCGGTGAGGGTGTCCAGGTCGCAGATCACGGTGACGCGGGTGGCCTTGTGCCCGCCCGACAGCACGCTGGTGAGTGCGGCTGCCATCCGCTCCGACAGGTCGCGGTGGTCGTCGGTCCCGGCGGGCTTGGCCAGCGGGCCGAGCGTGCCGTCCCAGATCGCGGCGTCTTCGGCGTTGAGCCAGCCCTTGATGTAGCGGCCGCCGTCCAGGGAGCGGGTCGAGTCGATCCACGACCGCTCATACCCGCGCGTCACGTCTTCGGGGGCCTGCTCGGTGCCGTCGCGTTCGGCGATGACCTCGCGGATCCGCTTACCGAACGAGGCGACTTTCCCGGCGGAGAAGCCCTGGTCGACCATGCCCAGCAGGATCGTCTCGGCCCGGCCGCAGTCGTGGTCGTCGAGGCGGGTGACTGCGTCGGCGATGGTGGCGGCGTAGCCGTGGGAGAGGTGGCCGCCGGTCCAGCGCGCGGTGGTCTCGGGGACGCGGTCGCGGTGCCGGGCCAGCGTGAGGCGCTCCTTGGCGCGGGCTTCACGCATACCGAGGCGGGACCGCAGCCAGGAACGGGTGGACGGGAAACCCCACCGCTGCACCTCCCGCGCGCCGTCCACCACGGTGATGAACCCGGCCAGGGCGGCCTCCTGTAGATCACCGGCGGCGGCGAGAGTCTCGACGAGATCCATGCACACCGCCGCCGAATCGGGCGCAGCACGGGAGGCGAGTTCGGCGGCGATCACCGATGCCGCGTCCACCAATTCCATGGTGGACGCCTCATCGAGGTCGACCGCGATTGAACTCATACCCCCATGATATCCGGCCGGGCACCCTTTCACCCTTTCGGGCCGGAATTCTTCCATGATTCTTTTCGAGTCTTGTTGATCAGTGAGTGTCCGTTATTTGCAAAGGCTCATTTCGGGCATTTCGATTTCGTTGCCCTGCCGGGTGTTGTCGTTGCGTGTTTTCGGTTGGTGGTTCTGGTTGGGGTGGGGGCGGCGCGTCGGGCAGAGGGCAGGCGGAGCCTGCCCGACGAAAGCTGCACTCAGGGGCCGCAGAGGCTCCGAAGTCAAGGGTCGATGCCACTTAGTTAGGCTGCGGAACCCAGAATCTTGATGGCGGGTTCTTCCGTGTGATAGGTGCAGCTGTCTGCGGGTCGTTTGACTCGGTAGGACGTGTACCGCTGGCGTTTGGTAACGCGTGGATAGCTTCGTAGACGCCGTGGCGGGTTCGGTCGTTCGACTATCTCGGCGATGGTGTCGGCGGTCGCGCGCTCAAGGTGCGGTGGGGGAAAAATCCGCCGGGCCTCCTACCTGCCGGCGGACGATGCGAAGTGAGCGGATGAACGACAACCGGTCTGGATCCAATTCCGCTTGATCCGCGGCCTCGGCCATGAGGTGCCGGACGCCGTAGTATGTCAGCAGCATCCCCCACAGTTCCTGCTCGACCATCTCGGGTGACTTCGAGCGCAACAACGCTCCGGCGCCCTTCTGGTGCGTTTTCATCTCGCCGATGGCCGCTTCGATCTCCCACCGCTCATGGTAAGCGGCGGCGAGTTCTGTCGCGGGCGCGTCCAGGGGGTCAAGGATGGTGGTGACGAGGGTGAACAGTTCATCCTCTCCACGGTTGGTCACTTCATATTCCACGACCCGGACGTACAGGCCGGGAAGTTCGGTCAGTTCCATAGTCCCGGCCGCCAAGCGTTTGGACGCGGCGGTGCGGGCTCTGCGGTTCGCCGAATATGACAGATAAGACCCATCGGGGAGCCATTTGATGACCGGAAGCAGAACATTGATTTTGGCGCGCAGCAACGCGTCCGCTCCAGCATCTCTGATCCGTTGCAGATGTTCGTTGCCGTACATGCCCCGGTCGCCGATGACCAGCATGTCCTCGGCCACGATCCCCGAGCCCAGCAGCCGGGTCGCCAGCGCGATCTCGGTATCGTGCTGCGCACCGAACTCCGCTCCGACGATGGCGTGGGTGCCGCATTCGGCCAGCCCGACCACCAGCACTTTGGGGAACACGCCTTTCTCGTCCTTTTTCTTCCCCGCATACCCGAAACGTTCGGCGTTCGCGGCGCTGTCGGGCACTTCGATGTCGAAGCCGTCAAGGGCCATCAGCCGCCACCGCCCCAGCCACGCGCCCTGGGTCGACCGCCGGGCACAGGGAACCGCGACACGGAAGAACAGATCACGCATCACCTCGGCCCCAAGCCGCCGACGTGCCTGGGTCAACGCACCGGACGACGGCACCACCCACTCGTTCCGCCAGATCCGCAACCCGCGCAGGCCCTGCACCAGCTTACGTATCACTTCCTCATACGCGTCCGCATGGAACAACGTCATCGCCATGACGAAATAGACCACGACACGCGCAGGCAGCAGCCGCACCCGCTTTTCCCGGCGTCCGGCAGCGGCGATCACCTCATCCACCAGCTCACGCGGCACCAAGCGCGTCAAAACCCCGATACCGATCTGATCTACCAGCACACCAGCCGAACCCGAACCACGCGCAGCAGCCTCATCCATCGTCGCACGGTAGATCGACCGCTACTTCCACGTCCACGAAAACCCAAAAATGAACTAATCCACAAACCACCCTGTGGATATGCGAAGAAGCCGACGCACCAGCACTAACTAAGTGGCATTGAGTCAAGGGCGGGACGGAGTCCCATCGCGAAGCGACGCCGAAGGCGCCCTTGACTTTGGAGGGGCGGCCCCGTACGCAGCGCCGCCCCCACCACAATTCCACGAACACAGAACAGGCCAATCGAGATACTTCAGCACACTAAAGGCGGTCGTAGCGGCTGGCGACCTGGTTCTGGGTGAGCCCGACCGCATGCCGGAGTACCACAAGCGGGTTGACATCGCGGGGGCGCCGTCGTTGTGCTCGCAGGGGCCAGAGAAACGCATCTCCGAGCCGATCCTTGCGGGGCAAGTGCTCCCAGTTCTCGCCCCGGCCCCCTTTCTACTTCACGCAACTCCGCAGCGAGAATGCTCGGCCGTGTCGACGGTCGACTCGCATCGAGAAGTGGGTGACGGAACAGGTATACGCTGCACTTCAGACATATTTCCGCCCGTCGGGCGATCGTACCGAGGTTGCCGACGTCAACGGCTATCTCGGCATCCGCAGCAGGGAGAGCGCCGCCGAGAGCTCATCCGTCAGCCACCTCTCCCTCGAACGCCTCACATCACTTAGTTGGGTGGCGCCTGCTGGTCTTGCAGGTAGGCGAAGCGTAGGCCACTCGCGGCGGTCACCAGGGTACGATGATCTTGCCGCCGCGCCGGCTCTGTTTCGGCGCAGACGGCTTCCAGGTCCGGTCCCCATGGGTGAGGGACAGGTCGGTGGCGGTGGTGTTGTCATTGGCCCGCTTGAGCCAAAGATGTAGGCCCCGACGTTGTGGCCGGTGATGGTCCCCGCGTCGGCGCCCATCACCCGGCCGTGGTGAGGACGCCTGCCTGTTGGGCGTCGGTCCTTTTCGGGGGCTGCCGCCGTGGTCAGTTGCGTCGTCGGGCGGCCCGGCTCACTGCCCGCCTCGGTCAGGTGGCCTTGCCGCGGGCGATGTAGAGGGTCATACGGGTGAAGTCGAGTGTGATGTTGAAGGGTTTGAAGAAGCAGTGGGCAAAGTGGCCGATCGTGTCGAAGCCCGGTCCGTAGGGCCAGGGGACGTTGACCGGCATGTTCGGGTCCATTTCGCAGAAGACCTCTTCGGCGACGGCGTCGCCGAGGCGGAGCACCTTCGGGTAGCAGGGGTAGGTGGTGGTCGCGTGGCTGTGGGCGAAGGTCTCGAACGGGCGGTCGTAGTCGGTGCGGATGCCCAACTGCGCGGCCACCTCTCCGGGCATTCCTGCGACGGTCGCGCCGCTGTCTCCGCCGAAGTTCACGCCCATCACCCGGGGGCCGGAGCCGGCGATGCTGCCGATGCTGTTGACGTCGTGGTCGCGGGACAGCCATAGCGGCAGCGGCTTGGCGCCCACCCGTGCGGCGTCCGCGCGTACCTTTCTCACGGCTTCGGGGGTTGGACGGCGCAGGATCAGCGAGCGGCCCGCGTAGTCGAAGGTGGTCAGCAGGTGGTAGAAGACCCACGTGCCGATCATGCCGTCGCTGCCGGTGCCGACATTCTTGCCCGACTCCGTCGACGACCAGCCGACCGGGACGTTCCGCAGTTCGATGCCGCCCAGTTCGAGGGAGTCCAGCACCCCGTAGTACACCCATATGGTGAGGCCTTCGAACTCGCTCTTCTCCTTGTAGACGGGGCTCAGTCCGGCCTCCTTGGCCGCCGTCGCGGTCAAGTTCAGATTCGGGGCGCCGGTATAGAACGTGAGGCGCTTCGGCGGGCCGCCGTTGAGCGAGGCCTCCACCAGCGGTACCGGGTCCATCTGCAGCCACGGCACACGGCCGATGTCGCCGTGGATCTGATACGGCCTGCCGCGGACCGCCGCGAACCATTCGGCGTAGCCCTTCTCGCCGGCCGCTCGCCAGTGCGGCACGGAGAGGGAGAGCTTGTCCTGCCGGATGTAGCAGTCACCCAGCAGCCAGTTGGTCTCCTTGTCGTCGGGCGCCAGGCCGAGGGCCATCCTCAGGTACTTTTCCGCGTCGGGGAACTTGTTGGCCAGTAGCCCGACGTAGCCGCGCCGGCGCGCCGCATGCAGGTTCGCGGGATCTGTTCTCAGGATGTCCTCGTACGCGCGGCCTGCCTGCTCGAACTTCCCGGCTTTGAACAACGCGTCCGCGCTACCGGCGTCGGCGTGCGCTGTGCCCAGCAGTGGCGCGGTCGCGGCGGCGCCGGCCGCCACGGCCGCGCCCCGCAACAGGTCGCGTCGGTCCCATTTTCCGTCGGCGGCCACGGCCTTCTCCTTTTGCGCTCACCCTCCGAAACCGGGGCGCGTTCCCCCGGCGCGGACCGCTGCTGCGGTCCGCGCCTCCAGGGAAGACGGGAGACTGTTGCGGTGGCGTATGCGTTTTTCTATACGCCCGCGATACGTCCCGTTGTTTCGGTTAGCGGCGCCGCCTCGATCAGTCCGCGGTCATCGGGGCGGTCAGGCAGCCGGTTCCCTGAAGACGCCGAAGCGGTTGCCCGACGGGTCTTCCACCTGAGCGAAGCGCAGGCCGCTCTCGGCGGTCACGGGCGGGACGGCGACCTTGCCGCCGTGGCGCTCGGCCTCGGCGCAGGTGGCGTCGACGTCTTCGACCAGGACGAAGAAGACGGCGTGGTTGTCGCCCTGGCTGGTCAGGCCGCCGCTCGGCGCCTCGGCGCCCGGATAGGTGATCAGCTCATAGCCTCCGTCGGCCGCGTCGTCCGCGAAGCGCCAGCCGAACATGTCGCCGTAGAAGCGGCGGGCCTCGTCCGGCGCGTCGGTGCCGATCTGGAACCAGGCGACGGTGTTGTACGCGGGAATGCCCATGATGTGTCCTCCGTGTCGGTGTTGTGGAACCGAGGGTGTACGGAGGGCGCGACAACCCTGTGTCGGGGTTGCCGGCTGAGTGTCGAGTGCGGGTCAGACCCAGGTGGGGAGCGACTGTTCGGCGTAGCGGGCGCCGAAGCCGCCGGTCGGCAGGATCTTGGCGATGGCGTCCAGGTCGCTCTGCGTGAGGGTCAGGTCGGCGGCGGCGTTGTTCTCCTCGACCCGTGCGGGGCTGCGCGTGCCGGGGATCGGGACGATGTCCTCGCCCTGGGCCAGGACCCAGGCCAGCGCCAGCTGGGAGACCGTCGCGTCCTTGGCGGCGGCCAGTTCGGTGAGCTGCTGGACGGCCGCCAGGTTCTTCTCGAAGTTGCCCGGCTGCCAGCGGGGGTCGCCGTTGCGCATGTCGGTCGGGTCGTAGGATCCGGCGGGCTTGGCGGTGCCGGTGATGAAGCCGCGTCCGAGCGGGGAGTAGGACACGAACCCGATGCCGAGTTCGCGCAGCACCGGGAACAGCTGCTCCACATCGCGTTCGAACAGCGAGTACTCGGTCTGGAGGACGGAGACGGGCTGGACGGCGTGCGCGCGGCGGATGGTCTGCGGGCCCGCCTCGCTCAGCCCGAAGTACTTCACCTTGCCCGCCTCGATCAGCTCCTTGACGGTGCCGGCGACGTCCTCGATCGGAACGTCCGGGTCGACGCGGTGCTGGTAGAGCACGTCGATGTGGTCGACGCCCAGGTAGCGCAGGCTGTTGTCGGCGACCTCGCGGATGTTGTCCGGGCGGCTGTTGAGGCCGGAGACCCTCCCGCCGGACAGTTCGAAGCCGAACTTGGTCGCCAGGACCACCTCGTCGCGGAAGTCCTTGACCGCCCTGCCGACGAGGATCTCGTTGGAGCCGGTGCCCAGGCCGTAGAGCTCGGCGGTGTCGAAGAAGGTCACGCCCAGCTCGTAGGCGCGCCGGATGGCGGCGATCCCCTCCTGCTCGTCGCCGGGGCCGTAGGCCATCGTCAGGCCCATCGTGCCGTAGCCGATCGCCGAGGTGACCAGCCCTTGACGGCCCAGAGTGCGCTTCTGCATGACCAACCCTCCCTGACGTAACCGCAAAGAACGAACCAAACCGTTCGGTATGGCCCTGAACCACACTACTCACCCGGACGAGGGAATCAAACCGAACGGTTCGGTTGGCTAGGCTGAGGGCATGGCCAGCACCGCCGACTCGACCCAGGACCGGATCGTCGCCGCCGCCCGCGACGAGTTCGCCCGGCACGGGATCGCCGGGGCGCGCGTCGACCGGATCGCCAAGGCCGCCCGCACCAGCAAGGAACGCATCTACGCCTACTTCCGGAGCAAGGAGAAGCTGTACGAGCACGTGGCCGCCGCCGAACTCGCCGCCGCGGCCGATGCCGTCCATCTGGACCCGGCCGACCTGCCGGCCTACGCGGGACAGCTGTTCGACTACTTCACCGCTCACCCGGATCGGTACCGGTTCATCGCCTGGGGTCGGCTGGAGCTGGCCCCCGCTCCCGCTCCCGCACCCGCGCCCGCCCCCGCCTCCGCGTCCGGCTCCACCTCCGCGCCCGGCCCCGGCCCCGCGTCCGCCCCTGCCTCCGACCCCGGCCCCGCGCCCGCCGGCAGCCCTTATCGGGACGCCGTTCTCGGCAAGGTCGCGACCATCCGCCGCGCCCAGGAGGCGGGCGACCTGGACCCCTCGTGGGATCCGGTCGACGTCATGGCGGTGGTCTCCCAGCTCGCCCACACCTGGCTCGACCAGGCCACCCTGGCCGCCGTCGCCGACCAGGCCGCCGCCGACCCCACGCTCGGCGCACGCCGCGCCGCCGTGATCCGCGCCGTCGCCGCGCTCTTCCCGCCGAAGCCCCGCTCCTGACCTCTCCCAGACGCGGCTCAGACTCGGCTCAGACGCGGCTCAGACGAACTCCAGGGGGCGGACGACGTAGTCCGCGGGGATGTCGCTGTGCATGGCCTCGCTGCTGCGGTCGGGGGCGGTCTCCTCCAGGAGGGCCGCGCGGCGGACGCGGTCGGTGCGGAACACGCGGCAGCCGCCCCGCATCCGGCACCAGGCGGTCAGGTACCAGCCCTTGCCGGACGCGGTGAACGTGACGGGCTCGACGTCGCGCTCGGTCTCGGTGCCCGCCCGGTCGACGTAGGTGAGGCGGACCACCCGGCGGGCCAGGACGGCCTCCTCCAGCACGGCCGGCACGGACGCCGGGTCGTCGTTCCCGGCGGGGGCCAGGAACCGAATGCGGGCGGCCAGCTCGCGGGCCGAGGCGCCGTCGTCCGCCGACATCGCCGCGACGATCTTGTGCAGGGCGGTGCGGGCGGCGCGGGAGTACGGTGAGCCGCCCGCTCGGGAGAGGGTGATCGCGACGGCGACGGCCTCGGCGGGGGTGAAGTTCAGCGGCGGCAGTGTGCGGCTCTTGTCGAGGGTGTAGCCGCCGCCCCGGCCGACGTCCGCGAAGATCGGCACACCGGCCTGCTGGAGCGCGCTGATATCGCGCTCGATCGTCCGGACGCTCACCTCGTACCGCGCGGCCAGTTCGCGCGCGGCGAGGCGGCGCGGCGCGCAGGCGCGCAGCTCCTCCACCATGGCGTACAAGCGGTCGGTGCGGTTCACGCGCCGAACGTACGCGCCGGGTCTGACATTTCCCTACAGCCAGGAGAAGGGCGCCAGAAGAAGGGCGCCAAGCGAAGGACGCTAGGCGAAGCGCCAGAGGCTTACCTTTCCGTTGGCGCTGCCTGCTCCGGCGGCGAGCAGACGGCCGCTCCGGCTGAACGCGAGGGTCGTTCCGTCCGACCTCTCCCAGTCCAGGGACATGAACTGGTCGCCGGTACGGGTGTCCCAGAGCCGGATCGTCCCGTCCTGGGCAGCGCTGGCCAGGACGCGGCCGTCGGGGCTGAACGCCAGGGCCTGCACGGTTCCCTCGTGTCCTCGCAGGGCGCGGCGCTGCTTCCCGGATGGCACGTCCAGGATGCGGATCGTCCATTTGTCCGTGTCGTCCACGACGTCTGTTGCGGCGGTTCGGCCGTCCGGGGCGAAAGTGAACAGCACGTTGACCCGTCCGGATGTGCGAAGGTCCCGGTCCGCCCGCAGGTCGTGGATCTGGATCTCGCCGCGGCCCCCGATGGCGGCGATCTTGTCGCCGGCCGCGTCGAACACCAGCCGCAGGGTGCCGCCGCCGCTCGGCGCGAACGCGCCGGTGCGGCGCCCGGTCGCGGTGTCCCAGAGTTCGATGCCGTTGGCTCCGACGGTG
The DNA here is from genome assembly GCF_013364275.1 of Actinomadura sp. NAK00032. NCBI lineage: Bacteria > Bacillati > Actinomycetota > Actinomycetes > Streptosporangiales > Thermomonosporaceae > Actinomadura > Actinomadura sp. NAK00032. The sequence continues at coordinate 6,710,962 of NZ_CP054932.1, forward strand.
GCCAGCGTCCGGCCGTCCGCGCTGAGCGCCTTGGTGAACGTCCTGCCCACGGGCATGATCGTCCGGACGCGGGCGCCGGTGGCGGCGTCCCAGAGCTGGACCGGGTCGTTGCCGCGCAGCGTCGCCACCAGCCGGCCGTCCCCGCTGAGCGCGGTGAGCTGGTCGGCGCCCTCGTCGCCCAGCTCGTGCGGGGCTCCGCGGCCGGTCGCGACGATCCACCGCCAGATCTGCCCGGTCCCCGCGCAGACCAGTGTCTTCGAATCCGGGGTGAAGGCGAGCTGGAACGTCGCGACGGGCCCGCCTGCGAGCACGACCGGTCGGGGGTTCTTCAGGGGCAGGGCGTCCTCACCGGTCCACCGCCACAGCAGCGCGGGGACGCCGAGGACCGCCGCGACGCCCGCCGCCGCTCCCCCGGCCAGGACGGTGCGGCGTCCCGGCCGACCGGGCGGGGTCGCGAGCAACCGGGCCGCCTCGGCGGGCGACGGCCGCCGCTCCGGTTCCTTGGCCAGGCACGCCTCGATCGCGGGCCGCAACTCGGCGGGCACGCCGGTCAGGTCGGGCGGAGCGCTGACGATCCGGTGGACGATCCCCGGCACGTTGGCGGCGTCGAACGGCCCGCGTCCGGTCGCGGCGAACGCCAGGACGCAGCCGAGGGAGAACACGTCCGACGCCGGGCCCGCCGTGTCCGCGCGGACCTGCTCGGGCGACATGAACGCGTACGTGCCGACGACCGCGCCGGTGGACGTCAGCGCGGTGGCGCCGGCCGCGCGGGCGATGCCGAAGTCGATGATGCGGGGACCGTCCGGCGACATGATCACGTTGCCGGGCTTGAGGTCGCGGTGCACCAGCCCGCTCGCGTGGATCGCCGCCAGCCCCTCGGCCAGCGCGGCACCGAGCGCGCGGACGGCGGCGACGTCCAGCGGTGCCGCCTCGCGCAGGGACGGGCCGGGGATGTAGGCGGTCGCCATCCATGGCTCGGACGCGTCCGGGTCGGCGTCCACGACCTGCGCGGTGTAGAAGCCGCCCACCTTGCGGGCCGCGTCGACCTCGCGCGTGAACCGCACCCGGAACTCCGGGCGCGCCAGGTGCTCTGACCGGATGACCTTGACCGCGACGCGCCGGCCGCCCGGGGACACGCCGAGGAACACCTCGCCCATGCCGCCCGCGCCCAGGCGCCCTTCTAGCCGGTATGGGCCGATCTGGCGGGGGTCGCCGTCGCGCAGGGGGTCCATCAGCGCAGGCTCCAGAGGTTCACGGCGGTCTGCCCTCGACGTTCGCTGCCGCCCGCGACGGTTCGGCCGTCCGGGGAGAGCGCGAGCCCTCTGACCGGGCCGGTCGCGGCGAGTGTGGCCGTCACCCGGCGGGTCGCCAGGTCCCACAGGCGGATCGTGAGGTCGGCGCCGGCGGCGGCCAGCACGGCGCCGTCCGCGCTGACGGCCACCTCGGTGACGTCCCCGGCGCGGTCGGAGTTGAGGACGCCTGTGATGCGGATCCGAGCGGCGTCCCACAGCCGGATCGCGGCGCCGCCCCCTGCGGTGACGAGAGTTCGGCCGTCCGGGGTGAGGGCCAGTGAACTCGTCTTCGTTGCCTGGTCGGCGATGTGGGCGACCAGGGTGCGCGTACGCGCGTCCCACACCCGGACGGAGCCCGGCTCGGCGCGGCCCTGGAAACCGTCCATACCGGCCATGACCCGGCGGCCGTCCGGGCTGAACACCATGGCGGCCACGCCTTCAGCACCGGATAGGTCGCCAAGGACGCGTCCGGTGGCGGTGTCCCAGAGCCGGCTCGGCCCGGCGAGGGTCCGGGTGTCTGGGCTGAACGCTAAAGCGTTGACCTGAACGTCCTTGGCGCGGAGGGTTCGCAACGGGCGGGGCGGGCGTGTGTCCGCCGACTCAACGTCCCATAGGCGGACGGTGGCGTTCGTGTGGCCGGTGGCCAGGAACCTTCCGTCTGGGCTGAACGCCACTGCGGCCGTCCCTGCGGAAGTGCGCAATTCGTGGATGACGTGGCCTGCGACAGGGTCCCACAGGAGCACGGTCTCCCCCGGTGTCCCACAGGCCAGGATCTTGCCGTTCGGGCTGAACGCCACGTCCGCCACCGGTTGCCCGTCCTTGGCGAGCGTCATGGTGGGCGGCCGCAGCGTGTCGGCGGACGCCGCCGCCTGGGGCCGCTCCCCGCCCCGGGTGAGCAGGAACGCGGGTACTCCCACGGCTGCCGCCGTCGCCGCCACCGCTCCGGCGAGCACCGTCCGGCGCGGAATCCCGGCGGCGGGCAGGACGGCGTCCGCGACGCGGGTGAACGGCGTCGTGCCGCGCTCCTCCGTGCGGTCGGCGTCCGGGTCCGACGGGGATGTCGAGACCGCCAGTGGCGCGGCGTCCGGGTCGGCCAGGTGGGCGAGGATCCGGTCCGTGGACGGACGATCGGCCGGCTCCTTGGCCAGGCAGGACGCCACCAGCGGGCGCAGCGGCCCCGCCAGCCCGTCCAGCAGGGGCGGCTCGTGGAGGACGCGGTGCACGATCGCCGGGATCGTCGCGGCGTCGAACGGGCTGCGCCCGGTCGCGGCGAAGGCCAGCACGCAGCCCAGCGCGAACACGTCGGCGGGCGGCCCGGACGGCTCGCCCCGCACCTGCTCGGGCGCCATGTAGGCGTACGTGCCGAGGACCGCGCCGTCGGCGGTGAGCGTCCCCGCGCCGACGTCGCGGGCGATGCCGAAGTCGATGATGCGGGGACCGTCCGGCGACATGATCACGTTGCCGGGCTTGAGGTCGCGGTGCACCAGCCCGCTCGCGTGGATCGCCGCCAGCCCCTCGGCCAGTGCCGCGCCGAGCCGGGCGACCTCTCCGGGAGGCAGTGGGGCGACATCCCGCAGTGACGCCCCCGGGATATAGGCCGTCGCCATCCACGGTTCAGGCGCGTCCGGGTCGGCGTCCACGACCTGCGCCGTGTAGAAGCCGCCCACCTTGCGGGCCGCGTCGACCTCACGCGCGAACCGCACCCGGAACTCCGGGCGCGCTGAGTGCTCGGCACGGATCACCTTCACCGCAACGCGCCGACCGCCCGGGGACACACCGAGGAACACCTCGCCCATGCCCCCGGCGCCCAGCCGTCCCTCCACCCGGTACGGGCCTATCTGGCGGGGGTCGCCGTCGCGCAGCGCTTCCAAGGGGACTCCCGTGTCGCGCAGTGCGCGCTTAGAGGGCGCCCAAGAACGCGAGCATGGCCTCGTTGACCTCGGCGGGGCGTTCCTGCTGCGTCCAGTGGCCGCATCCGGCCAGCCAGACGGTGTCGCGCAGGTTCGGGACGAAGTCGGTCATGGAGTCGATGACGTTCCGCGCGCCGACGGCGACGATGTCGCGGTCGCCGGCGATGTAGAGCGCGGGCGGGCCGATGGGGGCGCGGTGCCAGGCGGTGGTCAGCTCCCAGTTGCGGTCCAGGTTGCGGTACCAGTTGACCGGGCCGGTGAAGCCGCTCCCGGCGTACTCCTCGACGTAGGTCGCGATGTCGGCGGCGGTGAGCCAGCCGGGCAGCTTCTCCGGCTCGGGGATCGCGTCGAGGAAGCCGCCGCCCTCGGGAGCGACCAGCGCGGGAGTGGGCCCGTCGCCGGACATCCCGACCAGCATCCGGCGGAACGTGGCGGCCCGGTCGCGGTCGAGGTCGGCCTCCGGGGCGTCCGGCTCCTGGAAGCGCACCATATAGAAGCCCTCGCCGAACAGGCGGCGCATCGACTCGACCGGCGGCCTGCTGGAACGGGGGCGGTGCGGGACGGACATGCCGATCACGCCGCGCACCTTGTCCGGGCGCATCTGCGCGACGGCCCACGCGACGGGCGCGCCCCAGTCGTGGCCCGCGACGACGGCCCGGTCCGCGCCGAGGGCGTCGATGAGCCCGACCGCGTCGCCCGCCAGGTGCAGGATCGTGTACTGGTCCGCCTCGGCGGGGCCGCCGGTGCGGGCGTAGCCGCGCTGGTCGGGGGCGACCGCGTGGTACCCGGCCTCGGCGAGCGCGGTGAGCTGGTGCCGCCAGGAGTACCAGCACTCGGGGAAGCCGTGCAGGAGCAGGACGAGCGGCCCCTCGCCCGCCTCGGCGACGTGCATGCGCAGGCCGCTCTCGGACTGGACGAAGCGATGCGTGATCTCGGTCATCGGTGACCCCTCGCGGCGTGGGCGGGACCGTGCGGGCCCAACGGTAGCCCCACCCGTCCAGGGCCTGTGTGCCGGACGGCGGACACGATGTGGATGCGGCGCGCCCATACCGTCCGGCGGTGGATTGTGTGCGTGCGCCACATGGGACGGCGGGGGTCGCGCTCCGTAGGTTCGGCGCATGACGAGCGTGACACCGCGGCCCGCCGCGGGGAGTTCGGGGACGCTGGATCTGGCGGGGCGGCGCGCACTGGTCACCGGCGGCGCGGGCGGCATCGGCCGGGCGTGCGCGCGGCGGCTGGCGGCGGCGGGCGCCGCGGTGGTGGTGGCCGATCTGGACGGGGCGGCGGCGGAGCGGACGGCGGCCGAGATCGGCGGCGTCCCGCTGTACGCCGACCTCGCGGATGTGGACGCCATCGGCGGTCTGGCGTCCGATGTCGACATCCTGGTCAACAACGCGGGCATCCAGCTTGTGGCTCCCGTCCACGAGTTCCCGCCGGAGATGTTCACGCGGATCCTGCGGCTGATGGTGGAGGCGCCGTTCCGGCTGGTCCGGGACGCACTGCCCGGCATGTACGAGCGGGGCTGGGGGCGCATCGTCAACATCTCGTCCGTACATGGGCTGCGGGCCTCGCCCTACAAGTCGGCCTATGTGACGGCCAAACACGGGCTTGAGGGGCTGTCCAAGGTGATCGCCTTGGAGGGTGCCGCGTACGGCGTGACGTCCAACTGCGTGAACCCGGCCTTCGTCCGAACCCCGCTGGTGGAGGGGCAGATAGCCGACCAGGCGCGCGCGCACGGCATACCCGAGGGCGAGGTCGTCGAGCGGGTACTGCTCGAGCACGCGGCCGTGAAGCGGCTGATCGAGCCCGAGGAGGTCGCGGAGCTGGTCGCCTACCTGTGCTCGCCGCCCGCCGCCATGGTGACCGGCGCGTCCCTCGCCCTCGACGGTGGCTGGACGGCCCATTGACAATGGCCCGTATGTCCTGCGGCGACTTCCTCGAACTACTGGCCCGCGAGGCGTCCCCCGTGGAGTTCGAGGGGCCCCTCGTCCAGGCGCGGGCGGACGGCGCGCCGCCGGCCGTCCTGGCGGAGCTGGAGGCGGCCAAGCTGGCGGCGCTCCGGGTCCGGATGATCATGCGGCGGCACGCCCGGCGGGAGGCGGAGCTGGCGGCGCTGTTCGACACCGCCGGCGACCTCGCCGGGCTGCGCGACCTCGACGCCGTGCTGGAGGCGATCACGCGGCGCGCGCGGCGGCTGCTGAACGCGGACATCGCCTACCTGACGCTGAACGACGACGAGCGCGGCGACACATTCATGCGGGTGACGGACGGGTCGGTGTCGGCGGCGTTCCGGCGGCTGCGGCTGCCGATGGGCACCGGACTGGTCGGCCTGGTGGCGCAGACGGCGATGCCCTACAACAGCGCCCACTACCTGGGGGACGGGCAGTTCCAGCACCGCGGATACATCGACGACGCGGTCACTGAAGAGGGCCTGGTCGCCATCCTGGGCGTGCCGATGCGGCTGGGCAGCCGCGTCATCGGCGTGCTGACGGCCGCGAACCGCAGCGAGCGTCCGTTCGACCAGGAAGAGGTGGCGCTCCTGGGTTCGCTGGCCGCGCATGCCGCGATCGCCATCGACAACGCGCGCCTCCTGGACGAGACCCGGACCGCCCTGGACGAGCTGAGCGTCGCCAACGAGGAGGTCAAGGCGCGCAGCGCGGCCGTGGAACGGGCGGCGCGCGCGCACGACCGCATGACGGCCGTCGTCGTGCGTGGCGGTGGCGTGGAAGACGTCGGCGCGGTCGTGACCGAACTGCTGAGCGGCACCCTGTACGTCCTGGACGCGGACGGCCGGCGGCTGGCGACGACGGGCCTCGACTCGGGCGGCCTCAGCGATGAGGAGCTGTCCGGGGTGTCGGCCTCGGCGCACTCTGCGCGCGCGCAGGGCCGGACGGTCCGGCGCGGTGACCTGTGGATCGCGTCGGTGTCGACCGGTGACGAGATGCTCGGGACGCTCGTCCTGCGCACGGCCGACGAGGTCGACGACGCCGACCAGCGAATCCTGGAGCGCGCGGCGCTCGTCACCGCGCTGCTGCTGCTGTTCCAGCGCAGCGTCACCGAGGCGGAGGGGCGGGTGCGCGGCGAGCTGCTGGACGACCTGCTCTCCGGCCGCCGCACCGGCGTCGAGGCCCTGACCGCCCGCGCCCGGCGCGTGAACGTCGACCTGAGCGCCCCGCACGTCGTGCTGTGCGCGAAGTACGAGTCCCGCGAGCACCGGCAGCGAGCGGCGTTCTGGGCGTCGTCCTTCGCGGCCGTCGAGCACGGCCTCGCCGCCTCCCGCGTGGAGGAGGTCGTGCTGCTGCTGCCGGGCGACCGCCCCGGCGAGGCGGCGCGCCGGGTGGCGAAGGAGCTGGGCGGCTCGCTCGGCGGCCCCGCGACGGTCGGCGCGGCCGGCCCGGTGCGCGGGCCCGCGGAGGTCGCGGCCGCGCACCGGGAGGCGCAGCGCTGCGCCGACGCGCTGCTCGCCCTCGGCCGCCGCGGCGACGGCGCCGGCGCGTCCGAGCTCGGCTTCGTCGGCCTGCTCATCGGCGACGACCGGGACGTGACGGGCTTCCTCGCGGGCGCGCTCGGGCCCGTCCTCGACTACGACGAGCGGCGCGGCACGGCCCTCGTCCAGACCCTTGAGGCGTACTTCGGGACGGGCGGGAACCTGTCGCGGACGGCGGAGCGCCTGCACATCCACGTCAACACCGTGAGCCAGCGCCTCGACCGCGTCGCCCGCCTCCTCGGCGAGGACTGGCAGTCCCCCGAGCGCGCCCTGGAGCTCCAGTTGGCGCTGCGCCTGCACCGCCTCTCACGCTGAAACGGCGATGCGCCGCCCCCAGGGCGAGGGGCGGCGCATCGCCGGGTCAGACGGAGGCGTCCACCTTGGGGACGGGTTCGGGCGCAGGGCGCTCGCGGTTCGTGCGGGCGGCGATCAGGTCGCGCGCGGTGCCCCAGACGCCGCGCCGGAACAGCAGCACGACCAGGATGAAGATCGAACCGGTGATGATCCCGGTCTCCTCGAACCCGGCGGTGGCCAGGTAGTCGTTCAGCTCCACGACGAGCGCGGCGCCGATCGCGCCGCCCCACAGGGTGCCGATGCCGCCGAGGACGACCATCATCACGGCCTGCCCGGACGTCGTCCAGTAGACGCCCTGCAGGGACGCGAAGCCGTGGCCGATGGTGAACAGGCCGCCGGCCAGGCCCGACAGGACCGCCGACAGAACGAACGCCAGCAGCTTGTAGCGGTCGATGCTGTACCCGAGGGCGCGCGCCCGGTTCGGGTTGTCGCGGATGGACACCAGCACCCGTCCGAACGGCGACCTGACGATCCGCCAAGCCACGAACATTCCCACCAAGATGAACGGCAAGGCGGCGTAGTAGAAGAAGAACGGGTCGGACAGGTCGACGCCGAAGAACTCCCTGGGGATGCCTTGCAGGCCGTTCTCCCCGCCCGTCGCGTCCCGCCACTGGTTGGAGACGAAGTAGACCATCTGCGCGAAGGCCAAGGTGACCATCGCGAAGTAGATTCCGCGTAGCCGCACCGATAGGAATCCGATCGGGACGGCGAGGACACCGGCGAAAGCAGCCCCGCCCAGGACGGCCACAGGGAACGGCAGTCCGGAGTGCAGGGCGATCAGGCCGGTCGCGTAGGCGGAGCCGCCCCAGAAGGCGGCGTGGCCGAACGAGAGCAGGCCGGTGAAGCCGAGCAGGAGGTCGACGGCGGCGGCGAACAGCGCCCAGCAGGCGATGTCGAGCGCGACCGGCGGGTAGATGAACCAGGGCAGCGCGAGCGCCGCCAGCAGCCCGGCCGCGAGCAGGACGGGCCGTCCGGCGAGCTTGGAGAGGATCACAGCGCCTCCTCGCGTCCGAACAGGCCGGCCGGGCGCCACAGCAGCACGGCGGCCATCAGGATGAACACCAGCGTCTGCGACAGCGACGGGACGTAGTAGTTGCCCAGCGCCGACACCAGCCCGACCGCGAACCCGGCCGCGACCGACCCGAACACCGACCCCAGCCCGCCGATCACCACCACCGCGAACACGGTGATGATCAGATCGGACCCCATCAGCGGGTTCACCGCGCGCATCGGCGCGGCCAGCACCCCGGCGAACCCGGCCAGCGCGATCCCGAACCCGAACACCGGCGTCACCCACCGGCCCACATCGATGCCCAGCGCCCGCGACAACTCCGGCTTCTCGGTCGCCGCACGCACGATCATCCCCACCCGGGTACGGGTCAGCACCACCCACACCGCGCCGCACACCAGCACGGATACGGCCAAGACGAACACCTGGTAGGCGGGATAGGTGAACAGCCCCAGGTTGATCGATCCGTCCAGCGCGGACGGCCTCGGGTAAGGCTGCGACTGCACGCCGTACTGCCGTTTCACCAGGTCCTGCAAGATGAGCGCCAGCCCGAACGTGAACAGGAAGTTGTAGAGCGGATCCAGCGGCGCCAGCCGCCGGATGAACAACCGCTCCAGCACCACACCCAGCACGCCCAGGACGACGGGGACGAGCGGCAGCGCCAGCCAGAAGTTCAGGCCGAGCGAGTCCAGCGCGATGAACGCCCCGAACGCGCCCAGCATGTAGAACGCGCCATGCGCGAAGTTGACGACGCCGAGCATTCCGAAGATGACGGCCAGGCCGAGGGCGAGCAGGGCGTAGAACGCCCCGCCCACCAGGCCGTTGAACGCCTGTTGCAGCACGTCGGACCCGCCTCAGAGGGAGCAGGCGGCGTCGGGCTGCTGGAACGCCTCGGCGGCCGGGATCGTTTTGACGATCTTCTCGTAGTCCCACGGCTCCTTGACCTCGGCGGACGGCTTCACCTGCGCGATGTAGGCGTCGTGGACGAGCAGGTGGTCCTCGGCGCGGACCGTGCCGGTGGAGGTGAACACGTCGTTGACCTTGTGGCCTTCGAGCTGCTTCACCACGTCGTCGGACTTGTCGGTGCCGCCGCGCTGCACGGCCTCCAGGTACTGCAGCGCCGCCGAGTAGTCGCCCGCGTGGACGGCCGTCGGACGGGCGCCCGTCTTGGCCTTGAACTTGTCGGCCCACGCGCGGTTGCCCGCGTTGGCGTTCCAGTACCAGAAGTCGGTGAAGTACGTCCCCGCGAGGGCGTCCGGGCCGAGGGAGTGGATGTCGGTCAGGAACATCAGCCCCACCGCGAGACCCACGCCCTTGTCGCGGAGCTTGTACTCGTTGTACTGCTTCACCAGGTTGACCAGGTCACCACCGGCCTGCATGGCGCCGAGCACCTGCGGCTTGGGGTCGAGGTCGGGCGCCTTCAGCAGGAACGTGGAGAAGTTGTCGTTCGGGAACGGCGTCGGGTCGCTCTTCACGACCGTTCCGCCCGCGCCCTTCACGGCCGCCGTGAACGTCTTCTGCATGTCCTGGCCGAACGCGTAGTCCGGGTAGACGATGTACCAGTTCTTGGCGCCGTCCTTGGTGACCTCAGTGCCCGTCCCGTGGGCGAGCATGTAGCTGTTGTAGCCGTAGTGGAAGGTGTACTTGTTGCACTGCTTGCCCTCCAGCTCCGTCGTCGCGCCGCCGACGTCGATGAACACCTTCTTCTTGTTCTTCGCGACGGTCGCGACGGCGAGCGCGGCCGACGACGTCGGGACGTCCACGATCAGGTCGGCCTTCTGCCGGTCGTAGAGCTCCTGCGCCTTGGAGTTGGCGATCTCCGGCTTGTTCTGGTGGTCGGCGGAGACCACCTCGATGTCCTTGCTGACGGCCTTGTCGCCGTACTTGGCCTTGAAGTCGGCGACGGCCATCTTCACCGCCTCGACGGCGTTCTTGCCCGACAGGTCGGCGTAGACGCCGGACTGGTCGGTCAGCACCGCCAGGACGATCTTGTCGTCGCTGATCTTGCCCCCGCCCCCGCCGGGTCCGCCCGCGCAGCCGGCCAGCAGCGCTCCGGCGGTCGCGATCGCGGCCGAACGTCCCAAAACTTTCATGGGGGTCTCCCTAGATTCCGAGGTACTGGAGGAGTTCGTCTTCACGGGCGCGGACCTCGTCGTTGTCCATGGACTCGACGATCCGGCCCTCGGCCAGGAGGTGGTGGCGGTCGGCGACGGTGGCGGCGAAGTGCACGTTCTGCTCGATCAGCAGGACGGTCACCCCGGCGGCCTTGACCTCGCGGAGGATGTCGCCGATCTGCTGGACGATCAGCGGCGACAGGCCCTCGGTCGGCTCGTCGCACAGCAGCAGCCGCGCGCCCGTCCGCAGCACCCGCGCCAGCGCGAGCATCTGCTGCTCACCGCCCGACAACTTCGTCCCGGGGAACCGCCGCCGCTCCTTCAACCGCGGGAACGTCTCGTACACCCGCTCCAGCGACCACGGGTCCGAGCCCATGCGCGGCGGCAGCGTGAGGTTCTCTTCCACCGAGAGCGTGGCGAAGATGCCACGGTCGTCCGGCACGTAACCAAGACCGAGGCGCGCGCGCTTGTGCGGGCTCAGGGCGGAGATGTCCTCGTCCAGGAATCGGACCGTTCCGGACGTCCCTTTATGGAGACCCATGAGCGAGCGCAGCAGGGTGGTCTTGCCAGCGCCGTTGCGTCCGACGAGCGTCACGATCTCGCCCTTGTCAACGTGCAGGGACACATCACGCAGGGCTCGCGCCTCGCCGTACCAGGCCGACAGTCCGTCAACGCGCAGCATGGGAGTCCCCCAGATAGGCAGTGACCACACGCGGGTCATGACGAATCTCGGCATACGGCCCTTCCACCAGGACCTGACCGTGCTGAAGCACCGTCACCCGGTCCGCCAGGCTCGCCACCACGCTCATGTTGTGCTCGACCAGAACCACCGTCCGGCCGGCCCGGACTTTCTTGATGAGCTCGACCGTCCGGCCGACGTCCTCGACGCCCATGCCGGCGGTCGGCTCGTCCAGCAGCAGGACCTTGGGGTCGAGCGCGAGGGCCAGCGCGAGTTCGAGGGCCCGCTTGCGGCCGTAGGCCAGCGCGCCCGCCGCGACGTCCGCCTGCTCGCCCAGCCCGACCTGGGCGAGCAGCTCGGCGGCGCGGTCGGAGTAGCGGGCGAGCGCCGCGTCCGACCGCCAGAACCGCCAGCCGAGGCCGCTCCGCCCGGCCAGCGCCAGCTCCACGTGCTGCCGCGGGGTCAGCTCGGCGAACAGGCTGGTGATCTGGAACGAGCGCGCCACACCGAGCCGGGTGATCGCCTCCGGACTCCGCCCCGCAAGCTCATGCCGCCCCAGCCGCACACTGCCCGCGCTCGGCTTCAAAAACCCCGTCAGCAGATTGAACAACGTCGTCTTGCCCGCACCGTTCGGCCCCACCAGCGCGTGCACGGACCCCTCCCCCACATCCAGGTCCACACCGTCCACGGCCCGGAAACCGCGGAACTCCCGGACCAGACCCCGCGCCTCCAAAACCGGGGCCTGCGGGACGGGATCGCCCATGCGCCCTCCTCAAGCTCGTCTAAGGTGACCCGAGACACACCGGGCCCTCGTGACCGGGAACGCTAGGTCGCGCCCGCGGGCCGGACCATGTGAGCGGCCCCCATATTCGGACCGGCCGATACGGCTGTGATCCACATCACGCGCAGGTCAGCGCGCCCCGCACATGGCGGCATCCGCCGATATGTGGGCGGGCCACGTGGTCGCGGTCACAGCGGGCGCCCACCATGGCGGGCACCTGACGCCGATCCGAGGAGCCGGAATGCCCGTCCGCACCGCCGCCCTGACCGCCGGCCTCGCCGCCGGCGCCCTGGTCGCGGCCCTCGCCGCACCCGCCCACGCCGCGCCCGGCCAGGCGCGCGAGCGCGCGCTCACCGTTCCGGGCGCCGAGAAGCTGGTGTCGGCCCGCCTGGACGACCTCACCACCGCCGGAACGGTCGAGTCCGGGCACACCGTCCCCGCCGACTTCGCCGGCCTGCACGCCGCCGGGACGCGCAACCCGGCCGGCGTCCCCGGCATCCAGCTGGACGGCTATTTCCCGGACGACTCCGCCTTCAACACCAACCACGGCTGGAACCACGACGCGCAGTTCGTCATCCGGCTGCCCGACCGCTGGAACGGCGGCCTCGTCGTCGCGGGCTCTCCCGGCAACCGCCGCCAGTACGCCAACGACGTCACCATTTCCGACTGGGCGCTCGGCAAGGGCTACGCCTACGCCGCGACCGACAAGGGCAACAGCGGCCTGGAGTTCTCCAAGGACGGCCGCCGCCCCGGCGAAGCCGTCGCCGAATGGAGCCACCGCCTGACCCAGCTCACCCGCGCCGCGAAGAAGGCCGTCGCGAAACGCTACGGCCGCTCGCCCGGCCGCACCTACGCGGCGGGCATCTCCAACGGCGGCTACCTCGTCCGCTGGCAGTTGGAGAACCGGCCGGAACTCTACGACGGCGGCATCGACGCCGAAGGCACGCTCTGGCGCGCCGACGGCCCCAACCTGTTCACCTATCTCCCGTCCATCCTGCGGGCCTACCCGTCCTATGCGGCGACCGGTGACCCGTCCGCCCACAAGGCGCTGCTGAAGGCGGGCCTGGCACCCGGTTCGGAATTCCTCTGGCCGTTCCACGACCAGGTCTACTGGGAACTCACCCAGCGCATCTACCGCGAGGAATTCGACCCCGCCTACACGGGGCCGGAAGCCGAGTACGACTACGCCTCCCGCCCGAAGGAAGTGCACCGCGCGGTGGCTCGGATATCCCTCACCGGCCGGATCCGCAAACCCCTGATCACCCTCCAGGGAACCTACGACACGCTCCTGCCGATCGGCACCGACTCCGACGTCTACGCGAAACTCGTCCGCGCCCGCGGAAAGGCCCCGTACCGCTACTACCGCCTGGAGGCCGCCAACCACGTCGACGGGCTCTACGACACCTATCCCGACCGGCTCCGCCCCCTCCTCCCCTGCATGCGCACCGCCTTCACGGCCCTCGAATCCTGGACGCGGAACGGCACGCCGCCGCCGAAGAGCGCGACGCTTCCCCGCCCCGCGTCCGGCGACCTGGTCAACACCTGCTCCCTCACCTGACACCAGAACCGAGGAGGTCTCGTGTCATGAAATCCACCCCGATCCTCACCGCCGCCGCGGCACTCGCCCTCACCGCGGCCACCGCCACCCCGTCCGCGGCCGCCGCGCCGCTCCCCGGAACGCTTCCCCAGCACGCGATCAGCGCCTCCTACGTCAGCGGGATCTCGTCCGGCGGATACATGGCGGACCAACTCCACGTCGCCTACTCGGGGACGTTCAAAGGGGCCGGCATATTCAGCGCCGGCCCGTACCACTGCGCGCGGGGAAGCGTGGTCACCGCGCAACTCGCCTGCATGAACGACCTGTACGACGACAACCCCGCGGAATTGGAGCGTACGGCCCGCGACCGGGCGGCCCAGGGACGCATCGACCCCGTGGCGAACCTGGCCGGGCATCCCGTCTGGATCTACCACGGGACGAACGACACGACGGTCAAGCAGTCGGTGAACGACGGGCTCGCCGGTTTCCACCGCGATTTCGGGGCCGCCGTCTCCTACAGCAAGACCTCCCCGGCCGGGCACGCGTGGGTGAGCCCCATCGGCCCCAATCCGTGCTCGGCGACCTACACGCCCTACATCAACACATGCGGCGACGACCCTGAGGGCGCGATGCTCGCGCACCTCTACGGAAGCGTGGCGCCGTCCGCGCCGGCACCGGGCGGAACGCTCATGGAGTTCGACCAGAACGCCTACGCGCCGAACGGCAGCGCCTCGTCCATCAGCATGGACGCCAAAGGATTCGCCTACATTCCGGCCGCGTGCGAATCGACCACGTGCCGGCTGATGGTCGCGCTGCACGGATGCCAGCAGGGCCGCGGCCTCATCGGCACCACGTTCGCGACGAAGACGTACCTCAACGAATACGCCGACACCAACACCACGATCGTGCTGTACCCGCAGGCCACCGCGTCGAGCTGGACGGGCGGAAACCCGCAGGGCTGCTGGAACTGGTGGGGCTACGGCGGCGACACCGCCTACGACATGAAGGGCGGCAAGCAGATCGAGACCATCATGCGCATGGTCCGCGCCCTGGGCGGCTGACGCTCAGAGATCGAGTTCGCCGCGTTTCACCCGGAACAGGAACGCGGCGAACTCCGCGTTCCCGAAACGGAACACGGCCCCGCCGGGGAACTTGGAGTCGCGCACGAGGACCGCGGCGCGGCCCGGGGACGCAAGGGCGAGCTCCACGCAGTCGCTCCCGGAACTGCTGTGGGTGCTCTTACGCCAGGAAAGTGCGGCACCGCCGGACGTCATCGTCATTCGGGAATAGTCGCTTCTACTAAAAGTCTTCCGCAATGCGGGAGATCAGCCCAAGAGTTTCATCGACATCGAGCGCAAGGCCGCAAATGCGGTCGAATGCAGTCGAATAAGTGAAGACCTGTGCTTCGTCCTCAACGATAAGGCTACCAGCCATCTGCTCGATGTACACCACCTCGGGATAGGCCGGCTCCTGGAACTTCAGCAGCGCGAAGTCGCCCAATCCGCGGGCGTAACCGCGCTCTAGCGGAATGACACGGATCTGCACGTTCGGGAGCGCGGAGACGTCCAGGAGGTGCGCCAGTTGGCCGCGCATCACCGCGACGTCCGCGATCCGCCGCCGGAGCACGCCCTCGTCCAGCACGGCCACCAGCTCGATCGGGTCGAACGAGTGCAGCCGGGACTGGCGCTTCATCCGGACCTCGACGATCCGGTCGATCTCCCCGGGCGGGAGCGCGGGGATGACCGAACTCGCGGTCGCCCGCGCGTAGTCGGGCGTCTGCAGCAGCCCGTGGACGATCGCGATGTTGTAGCAGTACATCGCCTTGGCGTCCGCCTCCAGGCCGATGAAGGCGGCGTAGGGCTTCAGCAGCGTGTCGCCGTAGGACTCCCACCAGCCGCGCTGGCGTGCCGCCCGCGCCAGTTTCTTGTAGCGCTCCGCGGTCGGCTCGTCCACGCCGTAGAAGGCGAGGAGCCGGTTCAGGTCCGCGACGGTGATCAGCGTGTAGGCGGTCTCGATGCGCGAGACCTTGGCCGTCGACCAGTTCATCTCCGCCGCGACCTGGTCGATCGTCACTCCGGCCCGGGTGCGCAGGCCGCGCAGCTCGCGGCCGAGCTGCCGGGCCCGCACCGAGGGCGACTGCTGGACCGCCATGCCTCACCTCTGAGAAGTTTCGTGCACTCGTGCAAGAAAGGCTACATGCAAACTTGCACGAGCAGCGCTCGGCACGCAAGATGGAAGAGGGGCAGTGGGCGCGTCGGCCACGATCGAAGGCAGGGGTGTGATGCGAGCCGGGGTAACACGAGCAGCAGGTCGCGCGCCGGGGTAGCGGATGGGCAGCGCAGCGACGAACTCCACGGCGTCGGCTCCCTCGGAGACGCCGTTCACCGCACCGGTGGCCGATCGGCTGACGTATCACTTCCTCATCGCGGTCGACATCGAAGGGTTCAGCAGGCTGAGCGCGGCGCAGCAGATGCGCACCCAGCGCGACCTGCACGAGGTGCTGGAGACCGCGGCGGCCGAGGCCGGGCTCGACCGGCGCAGCTGGCTGCGGCAGGTCGGCGGGGACGGCGAGATGGCGATCCTGCCCTCCGACACCGACGCCCTGCGCGTGATCGTGTCCTATCCGCGCGCGCTCGCCGACGCGATCGCCAGGGTCAACCGCGGGCGGACGCCGCCGGTCAGGCTGCGGGTGTCGATGCACCACGGCCCGCTGTCCGACGGCCTGTTCGGCGCGGTGGGGCGGGCGCCGATCGTCGTCGCCCGGCTGCTCGACTCCGAGGAGCTGCGGGAGGAGCTGCGCACCGATCCGGGCCGCGACATGGCGCTGATCGTCTCGTCCTCCCTCTACCAGGACCTCGTCGAGACCGAGTTCGAGGGACTGGACCCGAAGGAGTTCCATCCGGTGGAGATCACCGCCAAGGGCGCGGTGTTTCCGGCGTACCTGCACCGCGAACCGCGCTGAGCGGCGAACCGCGCTGACCGGTCACAGTTCGGCACGCGTCCAATCGACCAGCTCGTCGGCGGAAAGGGCGTTGACGAGCTGGGACGCCTCCACCCCGCACCGGGCGGCGCGCTCGCAGCCGAAGGGCTGCCAGTCGAGCTGGCCCGGCGCGTGGGCGTCGGAGTCGATCGAGAAGCGGCAGCCCGCCTCGACGGCGACGCGCAGCAGGCGCTTCGGCGGGTCGAGCCGCTCAGGACGGGAGTTGATCTCGACGGCGACGTCGTAGGCGGCGCACGCGTCGAAGACGAGAGCGGCGTCGAACTCCGACTCGGGGCGCAGGCCGCCGCGCTTGCCGCCGGCTTTCACGATGCGCCCGGTGCAGTGGCCGAGGACGTTCACCCGCGGGTTCGCGATCGCGGCGACCATGCGCTTCGTCATGGCCACCCGGTCCATGCGGAGCTTGGAGTGGACGCTGGCGACGACGACGTCGAGGCGTTCGAGCAGGTCGGGGTCCTGGTCGAGGGTGCCGTCCTCCAGGATGTCGACCTCGATCCCGGTGAGGACGCGGAACGGCGCCAGCTCCTCGTTCAGCGACGCGACGGCGTCGAGCTGGCGGCGGAGGCGGTCGGCGGACAGGCCGTTGGCCACCTTGAGGCGCGGTGAGTGGTCGGTCAGCGCGAGGTACGCGTGCCCGAGGCCGCGCGCCGTCTCGGCCATCTCCCGGATGGGCGAGCCGCCGTCCGACCAGTCGCTGTGGGTGTGCAGGTCCCCCTTCAGCGCGGCGCGGAGCGCGGCGGCGGCCTCGTCGAGGGGCTGCCCCTCGGTCGCCTCCAGGCGGCGCAGGTAGACGGGGGTCTCGCCGCGCAGCGCCTCCTCGATCACCAGCGCGGTGACCTTGCCGATGCCGGGAAGGGCGGTCAGCGTCCCGTCGCGGGCGCGGCCGGCCAGCTCGTCCGGGGGCGTCCGCCCGGCGAGGTCGGCGGCCGTGCGGAACGCCCGCACGCGGTAGGTCGGCTCGTGGGCGCGCTCCAGCAGGAACGCGATGCGGCGCAGCGCTTCGACGGGCTCCACGTCTCGCACCGTACCCAGGTATTACGGGACGTGTCCCACCGTGGTCGCATCCGCTACGGCCGTCCGCTACCTAACCTGGTCGTCATGGCCGGGGACGAGACGGGAAACGCGCGGGGCCTCCTGCGCGCGGTGCTGCGGGACGGGATCCTGGCCGCCGCGGTGACCGGACGGGCCGAGCCCGCGCCGCCGCTCGACCGGCCCTGGCCGGCGGGCCTGCGGTGGACGCGGTTCCTCGGCATCGGCCGGCTGCCGTACGGGCTGGTCCTGAACCTGTTCTGGCTCTTCGTCACGTTCCTGATGGCCAACGGGACGGCCTCGATGCTGCGCGAGCCCATGCGCACCGAGCAGGCCGGCTACCCCGGCGACGGCACGGTCCTGCTGATCGCGGTGCTGGTGACCGCGCCGCTGGCGCTGCGCGACCGGCATCCGCTGGCCGCGTGGCGGATGAGCTTCGCGGCGACGATGCTGCTCGCCCTGAGCCCGTGGCCGCCAGACATCGCCTACACCGAGGGCGGCGCGTTCGCCGCGCTCATGTGCGTCTACACGGTGACGGTGCGCTGCTCGCGGGACGTCGCGCTGGGCGTCGCGCTGCTGTCGTTCGCCGGTGTGTGGATCAAGGACCCGGAAACGGCTCCGGGGGCGTCGGTGCTGCTCCTGCTGCCGCTGACGGTCGGCTACGCCGTCCGGGTGCGGCGGACGTCGCGGCGGGAGCTGGCCGAGCAGGAGCGGCGGCACCGGGACGCCGAGGCGGTGCTGACCGAGCGGCAGCGGATCGCGCGGGAGCTGCACGACGTCGTCGCGCACCACATGTCGATGATCGCGATCCAGGCGGAGGCGGCGCCGTACAAGGTCACGGACGTCCCGGACGAGACCCGGCGGGACCTCGCCGAGATCCGCGCGACCGCGCTGGACGCGCTGACCGAGCTGCGCCGGATCCTCGGCGTGCTGCGCGCCGAGGACGGCGCCGAGACCGCCCCGCAGCCGGGCCTCGACCGGCTCGGCGAGCTGGTCGGCAACGCGCGCGGCGCGGGCCTGCGGGTCGAGACGCGGCTGGCGGGCGACCTCGCCGGGCTGCCGCCGGGCGTGGGCCTCAGCGCGTACCGGATCATGCAGGAGGCGCTGAGCAACGCGATGCGGCACGCGCCCGGTTCCC
Source organism: Actinomadura sp. NAK00032 (assembly GCF_013364275.1). Taxonomy (NCBI): domain Bacteria; kingdom Bacillati; phylum Actinomycetota; class Actinomycetes; order Streptosporangiales; family Thermomonosporaceae; genus Actinomadura; species Actinomadura sp. NAK00032. Next base: position 6,729,290 of record NZ_CP054932.1, read on the forward strand.
GGGTGGACATCGAAGTGTCCCGAGATGACGGTCTAGTGTGGCTCGGCGTGGTGAACGGCCCGCCCGCCGCCGGCCAGCTCCCCGGCACGCCGCTGCCGGGCGGCGGCCACGGGCTGGCGGGGATGCGGGAGCGGGCCGCCGCGCTGGGCGGCGAGCTGACCGCCCGCCCCACCGCCGAGGGAGGATTCGCCGTGACCGCCACGCTGCCGCTGAAGGCGCGGGAGACGACGTGACGATCCGGGTCGTGATCGTCGACGACCAGGGCATGGTGCGCGCCGGGTTCGGCGTGCTGCTGAACGCCCAGCCGGACATCGAGGTCGCCGGCGAGGCGGTGAACGGCGAGGAGGGGCTGCGGCGCATCGCCGAGCTGGCCCCGGACGTGGTGCTGATGGACGTCCGCATGCCGGTGATGGACGGCCTGGAGGCGACCCGCCGGCTCCTGTCCGGGGCGTCCGGCGACGTCCCGAAGGTCCTCATGCTGACGACGTTCGACCTGGACGACTACGTCTACGCGGCGCTGCGGGCGGGGGCCAGCGGGTTCCTGCTGAAGGACGCGTCCGCGACCGAGCTGGCGGACGCGGTGCGGGTCGTCGCGGCGGGCGACGCGCTGCTGTCGCCGTCGGTCACCCGGCGGCTGATCGCGGAGTTCTCCCGGCTCGGCGGGCCGCGCGCGCCGTCCCGCAAGCGGCTGGACGAGCTGACCGAGCGGGAGACGGAGGTCCTGGCGCTGGTGGCGCGGGGACTGTCGAACGGGGAGATCGCCGCGAAGCTCGTCCTCGCGGAGCAGACCGTCAAGACCCATTTCGGGCGGATCCTGATGAAGCTGGGGCTGCGGGACCGCCCGCAGGCGATCGTCTACGCCTACGAGGTGGGGCTCGTCCGGCCCGGCGACTGATACCCGCGGGGCATGCCGTCAGACCGCGGTGGCACACCGCAAGACCACTCCGCCGGTTGATCCCCGGCCGGGTGCCCGATTTCTACCGTCCTGATCAGTGCTGCGAACCACTGACCAGGAAGGACGGGCCCGATGCCGGGTGTGCGCCAGTCCCTCGCCGCCGTGTCGCTGCTCGCGGCGGGCTCGGCGGCCCCGGCGGCGGGGCCCGCCGATCCGTACGCCGCCCCTGGGCCGGCGCCCGCGCTCTCTGCGCCGGCCCTGACCGCCCGCTACCAGAGCACCGAGCGGGACATAGGACGGGCGCTGGCCACGGCGAAGCGCGTCCACGATAAGGACCGGGCGCACGCGCTGTCCGCCTTCCTCGCCTCGGGCAGGCGGTTCCTTGCCTTCGACCCGCGCGGCTCCGGACGGGCTGTCGAAGTCGTCGGCGACCTGGAGCACGCCGACCGGATCGCCGTCGTCGTGCCCGGCGCGGACAACACGCTGGCCAACTACGACTCGCCCAAGTTCGTCGGCGGCGGCACCCGAGCCCTCTACCAGGAGGCCCGCGCGGGCGCTCCGCACTCGCGGTTCGCGGTCATCGCCTGGCTCGGCTACGACTCACCCTCCACGCTGAGCACCACCGTCCTTACGGGCCGCCGGGCCGAGGACGGCGCGCGCGGGCTGGAGCGCTTCCTCGCCGGTGTGCACCAGGTGAACGGGGACGCCCGGTTCGCCCTGCTCTGCCACAGCTACGGCTCGGTGGTCTGCGCGAAGGCCGCCCCGCGCCTCGCGCCGCTGCCCGTGGACGACATCGCGCTCTACGGCAGTCCCGGCGCGACCGTGGACAGGGCCTCCGACCTCGGTACGCCCGCGCGCGTGTGGGCGGGCCGCGCCAAGGGCGACTGGATGCGCTACGTGCCCAACGTCCGCTTCGCCGGGCTCGGCTTCGGCACCGACCCCGTCTCGCCGCGCTTCGGCGCCCTCCGCTTCGACGCCGGCACCGGCCCGCACAGCGCCTACCTCAAGCCCGGGTCGCGCGCACTCCGCAACCTCGCCCTCATCGCCCTCGGCCGCACCGCGGAGGTCACCCATGCTTGACACACGCCCCCTGGACATACGGCCGCATGACACGCGAGCGTGGGAGGCGGGCGGCCGTCCCGGCTCGGCGCCGGAGCGCGACCATGCGGTGGACGCGCTGCGCGTGGTCGCGATCCTGGGCGTCGTCATCGGCCACTGGCTGGTCACCGCGTTCGTCGCGGACCCCTCGGGGCGCGACCTGCACGTCACCAGCCCGCTGAAGACGATGCCCTACCTCGCCCCGATCTCCTGGGTCTTCCAGACGCTCGCCGTGTTCTTCCTGGTGGGCGGTTACTCGGCGGCGAAGTCGCGGCGTCCTGGCGAGCCGTGGGGGGCGCTGATGAAGCGGCGCCTGACCCGGTTCGCGCGGCCCCTGCCCGTCCTGGCCCTCGCGTGGATCCCGGCCGCCGCCGCCCTGCGGTGGGCGGGGTTCTCCTCCGGCACCGTCCGGACGATGATCGAGCTGGTCCTCAGCCCGCTGTGGTTCCTCGGCGTGTACGTGGTGCTGACGGCGTGCGGCCCGCTGATCGCGGCCGCCTGGGACCGGTTCGGGCCGCGCGGCGCCGCGGCCCTCGTCGCGGCGACCGCCGCGATCGACCTCGGCCGCTTCGCGCTCGACACGCCCGGGTGGACGGGCTGGGCCACCGTCCTCACCGCCTGGCTCCTGCCGTTCTACCTCGGCATCGGCTGGGCACGCGGCGCGCTGCGCACCCGCCGCGCCGGGCTCGCCCTGCTGGGCGGCGGCGCGGCGGCGACCGCGCTGCTCGTGCTGCTCGCCGGGTACCCGGCGAGCATGGTCGGCGTGCCGGGCGCCGCGGTCTCCAACTTGAGCCCGCCGACGCTCGCGGCCGTCGCGTTCGGCCTCGCCCAGACCGGCCTCGCGGTGCTGCTGCACGGACCCCTCACCCGCTGGACGCGACACGCCCGGGTGCGGTCGCTCCTGGACGCGTCGGGCCGCTCGGCGATGACGGTCTTCCTGTGGCACCAGACCGCGCTGATGGCCGTCACCGCGGTGACGCTGCTCACGTTGGGTAACCTGCAAGGGGTGCACACGGCACCCGGCCGCCCGGAATGGATCATGGAGCGGCTGCCGTGGCTGGCCGCCTTCGCGGTCGCGCTGGCCGCGCTGCACGCCCTGACCGGCCGGTTCGAACGGGGGCCGCGCCGCCGCACCGACCCTGGATGGTAGACATACGCACGATGCCGCCGAACGCCACGATGCCGGGGTCCCACGTCCGGCGGCCGCCGGGGACGCACGTCCGGCGGCCGCGCTCGCGGCGGCTGCGCAGGGCCCTGGCGGGCGCCGCGTCCATCGGCGTGATCATGCTGACGACGGCCGGGACCGGGCACGCCGACCCCTACGCCGCGCCCGTCCGCGTCCCCGAGCTGGCGCCCTCGACGCTGGACGTCCGGTACGCCGCCGAACGCGGCGCCATCGAGGAGGCGCTCAAGACGGCGCAGTCGGTCGGCGACACCGACCGCGGCAAGGCGCTCGGCGCGTTCCTCCAGCCCGGACGCCGCTTCCTCTACTTCGACCCGCGCGGCGGCGGGCGCGCCATCGAGGTCGTCGGCGACCTCACCAGGGCGCGGCGGATCGCGGTCATCGTCCCCGGCGCCGACACCACGCTGTCCGCGTTCGACACGCGCGGCGGCAAACCGTGGTCGACGCCCGGCGGCGGCGCGCGCGCCGTCTACGCGCAGGCCCGCTCCATGTCGCCGAACCCGGAGCTGGCGGTCGTCGCCTGGCTCGGATACGCGGCGCCCAAGACGTTCAGCAGCGACGTCCTCACCGACGACCGGGCCGACGAAGGCGCCGGCAAGCTGCACCACTTCGTGAAGGGCCTGCACCGGGTCAACCCCAGCGCGACCGTGGGTCTGCTCTGCCACAGCTACGGCTCGGTTGTGTGCGGCCGTGCGGCATTGGACGCTCCCAAGAGCACGTCCTGGCGGCACGTCACCGACATCGCCCTCTACGGCAGTCCGGGAACATCGGCTTGGTCGGCCTCCAAACTGAGCAGCACCGCCCGTGTCTGGGCGGGGCGCGGCACGACCGACTGGATGGAAGACGTCCCCCACGTGCGCTTCCTCGGCATCGGCCTCGGCCCCGACCCGGTCTCCCCCGAGTTCGGCGCACGGGTCTTCGACGCCGGATCCGGCGGGCACAGCGACTACCTCGCCCCCGGCTCGGCGTCGCTGCGCAACCTCACCGACATCGCGCTCGGGCGCGCGTCCGAGGTGACGCACGGCTGACACGCCCGGCCCTCGGGGACGGGCCATCACCGGTGTAGTGGCACCCTGGGGTGGTGGACACCGCGAACGAGGCCGAAATCCGCGAGCAGACCACCCAGCGCCTGGAGAAGGCGATGGGGACGTTCGGCACCGCGGCGCTGGCGAGCATGGAGGAGCAGCTCCCCTGGTTCCGGCGCATGCCGGCCGACCAGCGGTCCTGGATCGGGCTCGTCGCGCAGGCGGGCATCGCCGCGTTCGTCGAGTGGTTCAAGAACGACGAGAAGACGCGCCCGGCCATCGCCGGGGAGGTGTTCGGCACCGCGCCCCGCGAGCTGCTGCGCTCCATCAAGCTGCACCACACCATCGACATGATCCGCGTCATCATCGAGGTGGTGGAGACCCGGCTGGACGAGCTGGCCGTCCCCGGCGGCGAGGCCCAGCTCCGCGAGGCCATCCTCCGCTACACCCGCGACGTGGCGTTCGGCGCGGCCCAGGTCTACGCGCGCGCCGCCGAGACGCGCGCCGCCTGGGACGCCCGGCTGGAGGCCCTCGTCGTCAACGCGGTGCTGCGCGGCGAGGTCGACGACGGCATGCACTCGTGGGCCGCCGCCCTCGGCTGGACGTCCAAGCCCGTCACCGTCATCGCGGGGTTCACCCCGGAGGACGAAGAGCCCGAGGTCACCATCGACCAGATGCAGCTGGCCGCGCGCCGCGCGCGCGCCGACGTGCTCGCGGGCGTGCAGGGGCACCGCGTCATCGTCATCGTCGGCGGTGAGATCGACCCCGTCGAAGCGGCCCGCCCCATCGCCGCCAAGTGCGGCCCCGGGCCGGTCGTCGTCGGCCCGCAGGTCGCCGACCTCTACGAGTCCACCCACTCCGCGCAGGCCGCCGTCGCCGGCCTGCGCGCCGCCGCCGGCTGGCCCGACGCGCCCCGTCCCGTCCACGCGACCGAGCTACTGCCCGAACGCGCCCTGGACGGCGACGACGACGCGCGCCGCTACCTGGTGGACAGCGTCTACAACCCGATGCTCGCCGCCGGCGCGCCCCTGCTCGACACGCTCACCACCTACCTCGAACAGGGCTCGTCGCTGGAGGCCACCGCGCGGCTGCTGTTCGTCCATCCCAACACCGTCCGGTACCGGCTCCGCCGCGTCACCGAGCTGACCGGGCTGGCGCCCACCGACGGCCGCAACGCCTTCACCCTCCGCATCGCCCTGGTCCTCGGCCGGTTCGGGACGCGCTCCGCCCACGGCTGACCTCCGGCGGGCCTCCCCGGCCGACCCCGACCCGCCGGACGCGCCTCAGGGGTTGTAGGGGTCGTACAAAGGGGTCCGACCAAAGTTCGTGCTGATCGGTATCGAGGTCAGCGGACATTGACGGAATGCTGGACGCTGTGATTCTCCTCGCATCGCCCGGCCAGGGCGCCCAGACCCCCGGCTTCCTGCAGCCATGGCTAGAGATACCCGGAGTCGCCGACCGTCTCGCCTGGTGGTCGGCCGTCACGGGGCTCGACCTGGTCAGGTACGGGACGGAGGCGGACGCCGAGGAGATCCGCGACACCGCCGTGGCCCAGCCGCTGCTGGTCGCCGCCGCGCTCGCCGCCTACGAGGTGCTCTACGAGGACGCCGTCCCGGGCGCCGTCGCCGGGCACAGCGTCGGCGAGCTGGCCGCCGCAGCGATCGCCGGGGTGCTGACGCCGGAGACCGCGCTGGTGCTCGTCCGGGAGCGGGGCAGGGCGATGGCCGAGGCCGCCGCCGTCACCGAGACCGGGATGACCGCGGTGCTCGGCGGCGACACCGACGAGGTGCTCGCCTCCATCGACAAGCACGGGCTCACCCCCGCGAACGTCAACGGCGCCGGCCAGATCGTCGCCGCCGGGACGATGGAGCGGCTCGCGACGTTCGCCGACGAGCCGCCCGCCAAGGCGCGGCTGCGGCCGCTGTCGGTCGCGGGCGCGTTCCACACCGAGCACATGGAGCCCGCCGTCGACGCGCTCCGCCGCCTCACCGCCGGCGTGCGCGCCGCCGACCCGCGCACCACGCTGCTGCAGAACCGCGACGGCGCCGCCGTCACCGCCGGCGGCGACTTCGTGGCCCGGCTCGTCGACCAGGTCAGCGCGCCCGTCCGCTGGGACGCGTGCATGGAGACGATGCGCGGGATCGGCGTCACCGGCATCATCGAGCTGCCGCCCGCCGGGACGCTCACCGGTCTCGCCCGGCGCGAGCTGAAGGGAGTCCCGCTGGTCGCCCTCAAGTCACCCGACGACCTCGACAAGGCCCGCGAGCTGATCAAGGCGGACGCGTCATGACCGCCGGGCTCACGATCCCCGCGCCGACCGCCGGCGCCCGCGTCCTCGCCTTCGGCGACTACCGGCCGGCCCGCATCGTCACCAACGACGAGCTGGCCGAGACCGTCGACACCAACGACGAGTGGATCCGCAGCCGCGTCGGCATCGCCGAGCGGCGCATCGCCGGCGACGACGAGGGCATCGTCGAGCTCGCCGTGCACGCGGGCGGCAAGGCCCTCGCCGGCAGCGGCCTCGACCCGTCCGACATCGACCTGGTGATCCTCGCGACCTGCTCGGCGGAGTCGCCGATGCCGAGCCACGCCGCGCTCGTCGCGCACCGCCTCGGCATCGACGCGCCCGGCGCGTTCGACCTCAACGCCGCCTGCGCCGGGTTCTGCTACGCCCTCGCGACCGCGAGCGCCGCCGTCCAGGCGGGCAGCGCCCGCAACGTGCTGGTCATCGGCTCCGAGAAGATGTCCCAGTGGATCGACTGGACCGACCGCTCCACCTGCATCATCTTCGCGGACGGCGCCGGCGCCGCGGTCGTCACCGGCAGCGACTCCCCCGGCATCGGCCCGGTGGTGTGGGGCAGCGCCGGCGACCAGTACGACAAGATCATCATCGACGACCGGCACTCGTTCATCCGGCAGGAGGGCCAGGCGGTGTTCCGCTGGGCCACCACCGCCATCGCCCCCATCGCGCTGCAGGCCTGCGAGCGCGCCGGGGTCAAGCCGGAGGACCTCGCCGCCGTCGTCCCGCACCAGGCCAACCTGCGCATCATCCAGGCCATCGCCCGCAAGGTGAAGGCGACCAACGCCGTCGTGGCCGACGACATCGTCCAGTCCGGCAACACCTCGGGCGCCTCCATCCCGCTGGCGCTCTCCCGCATGATCGAACGCGGCGACGTGCCGTCCGGCGCCCCGGCCCTGCTTGTCGGGTTCGGAGCCGGACTGTCCTACGCTGCCCAAGTCATCCAGATCCCGTAGGCCGTCGCGCCTGCCCGCAGGGCCTGGACCAACCCACCGAAGGAGAACGCAGAACCATGGCAGTCGCCACCGAAGAGCAGATCCTCACCGGCCTCGCCGAGATCATCGACGACATCGTCGGCATCGACAAGGCCGAGGTGACCCCCGAGAAGAACTTCATCGACGACCTCGACATCGACTCGCTGTCGATGGTGGAGATCGCCGTGGCCGCGCAGGACCAGTTCGGCGTCGAGATCCCCGACGACGAGCTGCGCAACCTGAAGACGGTCAAGGACGTCGTCAACTTCGTCCAGAACCTGCAGAGCTAGTACCTCGGGACGGCGCGCCGCCGGCCCGGCCGGTAGGCGGCGCGCCCGCCCTTCTCCCCTCCCAGTCCGCAAGGAGCATCCAGTATGAGCAAGAGCCAGACCAGGGTCGTGGTGACCGGTCTCGGTGCAACGACCCCACTCGGCGGAGACCTGCCGTCGACCTGGTCCGCCCTGCTCGCCGGAGAGTCCGGGGTCCGGAAACTGGACTGGGAGGACGTCGACCGGCTACCGGTCCAGTTCGCGGCGACGCTGAAGGTCCAGCCGGACGAGGTCCTGCCGAAGCAGGCGATGCGCCGCCTCGACCGCAACCAGGCGATCGCGCTGATCTCCGCGCGCGAGGCCTGGGCCGACGCCGGGTTCGCGCCGTCCGCCGGCGGCAAGCCGCAGAAGGGCATGGAGAAGGCCGGCGTGGACGGCGGCTACACCGTCGACGGCGAGCGCCTCGGCGTCGTGTTCTCCAGCGGTATCGGCGGCCTGCACACCGCGCTCAACAGCTACGACGTCTACCGCGAGAAGGGCTGGTCGCGGGTCTCGCCCTTCACCGTCCCGATGCTGATGCCGAACGGCGCCTCCGGGCACGTCGGCATCGAGTTCGGCGCGATGGCCGGCTCGCACGCCCTGGTCAGCGCCTGCGCGTCCAGCGGCGAGGCCGTCGGCTACGCCATCGACATGATCCGCGCGGGCCGCGCCGACGTGGTGATCTGCGGCGGCACCGAGTCGTGCATACACCCGTTGCAGATGGCCTCGTTCGGCGCCATGCGCGCGATGTCGACCCGCAACGAGGCGCCGGAGCGCGCGTCCCGCCCCTACGACAAGAACCGCGACGGGTTCGTCCTCGGCGAGGGCGCCGCGGTGCTGATCCTGGAGTCGGAGGAGCACGCCCGCGCCCGCGGCGCCCGCGTCCACGGCATCGCGGCTGGCTGCGGCTACTCCGGCGACGCCTACGACATCGTCCTGCCGGACCCGAGCGGCGCCGGGCAGGCCAAGGCGATGCAGCGCGCGCTGAAGGACGCCGGGCTGGAGCCGGCCGACATCGTGCACATCAACGCGCACGCCACCTCCACCCCGGCCGGCGACGTGGCCGAGCTCGCCTCCATCAAGGCGGGCCTCGGCGAGGACGCCGCCCGCCAGGTGGCCGTCACCGCCACCAAGTCGATGACCGGGCACCTGCTCGGCGGCGCCGGCGCGCTGGAGTCGGTGTTCACCGTCCTCGCGCTGAAGGAGGGGCTGATCCCCTTCGTCGCCAACCTGGAGGAGCTCGACGACGAGGCCGACCTGGACATCGTCCGGGACGAGCCGCGCAAGATCTCCGACGGCCCGGCGGCGGCGCTGAACAACTCGTTCGGCTTCGGCGGCCACAACGTCTCGGTCGCCTTCCAGCGCGCCCTCTGACCCGCACGCACGACGAGCGACGGCCCGGCGAGCCTCATGGCTCACCGGGCCGTTTCTCATGCCGTGCGCTCGGCCGGCGCCGCCCGGCGGCGGCCGTCGTCGGCCCGCCGTTCGTCAGCGGGGCGCGGCGGGGCGTGCGCGTTGCGGGGCGGGCACGCTCCGGCCGGCCCCGCGCCGGGCTGCGGCGCGCGGGCCGGCGGGGCTCAGACGGCGGCGTGCAGCCAGCGGACGGGGGCGCCGTCGCCGGCCCGGCGGAAGGGCTCCAGCTCGTTGTCCCACGGCGTGCCGAGGAGGCGGTCGAGCTCGTGCTCCAGCGTGGTCTTGCCGACCGCCGCGTTGGCCATGACGGAGCGGAGCCGGTCCTCGGGGACGAGGATGTCGCCGTTGGCACCGATGACGCCGGAGAAGACCCCGAGGGACGGGGTGAAGCTGAACCGGACGCCGTCGGTCCCGGGCGTGGGGTCCTCGGTGGCCTCGAACCGCACGAGCTTCCAATTGCGCAGCGCCGAGGTGATGCCCGCGGCGGTGCCGGGCCTGCCCTCCCAATGCAGCTCCGCGCGCAGCGTTCCCGGCGCGGCCGCCTGATCAGCCCACTCAAGGGAAACGGGCACACCGAGAACACCTGCGGCGGCCCACTCGATGTGCGGGCTCAGCGCAGGCGGCGCGGAGTGGACGTAAAAGACGCCACGTGCGGTCACCGGACCTCCTGGATCTGTACCGAGGCTCGTCTTCCCCTACGGCCTCGTACGTCCCAAGTCGGCGTCCGCGTCCCTCATTGTGCATCATCGGCCCGTCTGGCACCACCGTGAGTTCCTTGTTTATCGAACGCTTGACCACGCGATGCGCGCCGTTCACCGGGTCCGAGCGACAAGGGTAGGCCCTCGGAGGACGGTCCGCGACGAAAGCACGCAACCCGGCAAGGCCGGCCGCACCCCCTCGACGGCGGGCACTTTCCGTTCGTTTCCCGTGACGGTACGTCGCCGATCCGGCAGCATGAGCGCGGAGCGACGGCCAAGGCGGAGGCGAGGACGGATGTTCGACCAGCAGGCGCGGATCGAGCGGATGCTCGCGCGGCATCCCGACGCGGTGGTGGTGGAGCCGCTGCCGGGCCGCCCGGCGCTGATCCGGCGGGACGAGATCCTCGTCGCCGGGCGGGACGCCGGCGCCGCCGAGGACCTCCTGCGCCGCTGGTCCGACGCGCGGCAGGACGAGCGCGGCGTCTCCCGGCTGCGGCTGCGCGCCCCCGCGAAGGTGGACGTGTGCGAGGTCGCGGCGATGCTGGCGGCGGGCGGGCCCGGCCGGGGCGCGCGGTCCCGGCGGCTGAGCGCGGCGCCGAACCACCTCGTCCTCGGTCAGCCGATGTGGTGGAGCGGGCCCGCCGACCTGCCCCGTCCGGCCGCGCCCGTGCCGGCGCCGGAGGCCGTCCCGGCCCGACGGGAGGTGACGGTCGCGATCCTCGACACCTGGGCGTCGTCATCGACTCGCAAAACGATACTGACAGTCAGCGTTCGATGGCATAGGGTCAGCAATAAGCGGGGGGCCTCGGGAGGAGACTTCGGTGGCCCATAAGGACGGAACGGACGAGCTGGTGGTCCGGGCGCGCGGCGGCGACGGTGACGCGTGGGCCCGGCTGGTCGAGTTGCACAGCGCGCTGCTGTGGTCGATCGCCCGCTCGCACGGGTTGAACGACGCCGACGCGGGCGACGTGGTGCAGACGACGTGGCTGCGGCTGGTGGAGCGGATCGACGGGTTGCGGGACCCGGCGGCCACCGGCTGCTGGCTGGCCACCACGGCGCGGAACGAGAGCCTGCGGCTGGTGCGGCGCAGGAGCCGCGACGTGCCGCTGGTGCCGGCGCCCCGGCGGCCGGAGCCGGGCCCCGAGCGGGTCGTCGCCGACCGCGACCGGCTCGGCCGGGTCGGCACCGCGCTCGACACGCTGCCGCGCCGCTGCCGGACGCTGCTGCGGCTGTTCGCGCTGGCGCCGAGCCACGCGGAGCTGGCCGCCGCGCTCGGCATCCCGGTCGGCAGTGTGGCGCCGACCCGGGCGCGCTGCCTGGACGCGCTGCGGAGGCTCGTCCCGTGAACGACGACGAGCTGATGTCCGGGGTCCGGGACGCCTTCGAGGTCCTGGACCCCGTGCCGGCGGACGTGCTGGCGGCGGCGCGCGCGTCGATCGCGTGGCGGCTCCCCGCGGCGGTGCTGGCGGAGCCGGCGCACGACCGCAGCGGCCGGGCGGCGGCCGGGGTGCGCGGCGGGCCGGGCCGGGAGGTGACGTTCGCCTGCCCCGGCCGGGAGGTGGAGATCGAGGTGGCCGAGCACGGCCGGGAGCGGGAGATCACCGGACGGCTCGTCCCGTCCGCGCCGGCCCTCGTCGAGGTCCGGCACCGTGACCTGCCGCCGGGCGGGATCAGCGCGCGGACCGAGCCGGCCGGGCTGTTCTGCGTTCCGCGCGTCCCGGAGGGGCTGGTCAGCCTCGTGTTCCGGCTGGAGGACGGCTCCTCGATCGTGACGAGCTGGATCGACCTGTGACGGGGCGGGACGAGAGCGCCCTGCTGGCGATGGCGGCGATGGACCCGGCGACCGCGTCGGCGCGGGCGCGCGAACTGCTCGACGCGGGCGGCGGCGTCCTCGCGTTGCGGGTCGCCGGGCTGGCGGCCAAGGAGCTGGGGCGGCTGGACGAGGGCATCGCCTGCCTGGAGCGCGCCCTGCGCCTCGCCGAGGGCTATGCGGCCGCGCAGGTGCGGATGAACCTCGTCGGCCTGCTCACAGCGCGCGGTGACGTCACCCAGGCCCTCGCCCAGGCCGATGAGGCGCGACCCGTTCTGCGCGGCCGTGACGCGGACAGGCTTGCCGCGAACCAGGCATGCGCCCTGGCCCGCGCCGGACGGCTGGACGAGGCCCACGCGGTCGCTGAGGCCGCCCTGCCCCGGTTACGCGAAGGGCATGACCCTGCCGCGCTGAACGGCCTCCTCACGAACCTGGGTCTGGCGTGCGCCTTTCGCGGTGACTACGACGGCGCTGAAGAGGCCCTGGCGGAGGCCGTCGCCGTGGGCGAGGCGGCTGGGCTGCGTCATCAGACGGCCATGTCGAAGGGCAATCTGGCCTTCGCCGTGTCGCGACGTGGGGACGCCCCGCGCGCGCTTCGCCTCTTCGCAGAGGCCGAACCGGGCCTGACCGGTGAACGTCTGGCGCAGTGCCGCTTCGACCAGGCGGAGACCCTCATCATGGCGGGTCTGCCGGATGAGGCACGTCCCGTCCTGACCGCCGCCTTGGACGCGGCCATGGCGAACGGCTACGGGTGCGATGTCGCGGACGGTTTCCTGCTCCTCGCCCACGCCGAACTCGCCGACGGCAACCCGGAGGACGCCACCGCCGCGGCCGAGCACGCCCGCACCATGTTCGCCGAGCAGGAGCGCACGGGATGGATGCTGCTGGCCGAGCACGCCTTGCTCAGGGCCAGATGGGCGTCCGGTGAACGCTCCCCGGTCCTGCTCCGTTCGGCGGCGGCGACGGCCGAGCGGCTGGAGGGCGGCGGCTGGGCCGACGCCGCCGACGAGGCCCGCATCGTGGCGGCACGGGTGGCGCTGGAGCTGGGCAGGCCCGCCGGGCACCTGCTGTCCTCCGTCGGGCGTTCGCGCGGCCGTGCGTCCAGCCAGATCGCCGCCTGGCACGCCCTGGCCCTCGAACGCGCCGCCCGGCACGACCATGAGGGCGCCGTGGCCGCCGTCGACGCGGGGCTGCGGGTGACCGAGGAGCACGCGGAGGTGCTCGGCGCGCTCGACCTGCGCGCCCGCGCGGCGGGGTTCGCCGCCGAGCTGGCGGGGCTGGGCCTCGGCCTGGCCCGTTCGGCGGAGGAGCTGCTCGCCGTCGAGGAGCGGCGCCGGGCGATCGCGCGCCCGGTCCGGGTCCGCCCGCCCGCCGATCCCGAGCGCGCCGCCGCGCTGGCCGCCCTCCGCGCGCTGAGCACCGACCACACGGCCGACACCGCGCGCGGCGGCGGGCCGTCCGTGCTCGCGCCGGACATGGTGGCGCTGGAGGCGCGGATCCGGTCGCGGACGCGGCGCCGCCCGTCCGGCGCCGCGCCGCCCCGCACCGCCGATGCCGCCGAGATCGCCGCGGCGCTCGGCGGCCGGGTCCTCGTCGAGCTGGTCGAGGCCGGTGGCGAACTGCACGCCGTCACCGTCGCGGACGGCCCGCCGCACCGCCACCTCCTGGGGCCGTGCGACGGCGTCGGCCGCGAGACCGGCCTCCTCCGCTTCGCCGCGCGCCGCCTCGCCGAGCGGGACGACCCGCAGGCCCTCGCGACCCTCACCGGCGCGGCGGAGCGCCTCGACCGGCTCGTGCTCGGCCCGCTGAGCCCCGTCCTCGGCGACCGCGAGCTCGTCGTCGCACCGACCGGCGCCCTGCATGGCCTGCCGTGGGCGGCGCTGCCGTCACTGGTCGGACGGCCCTTCACGGTCGTCCCGTCCGCGAGGGCCTGGCTCCAGGCCCAGGCGGCGGCCCCTCCCGCTGGGCACACCGTTCTCGTCGCGGGCCCTGATCTGCACCACGCCGAGCGGGAGGTCGCCGCGCTCCAGCGACTCCACCCGCAGGCGCGCGTCCTGATGGGTGCGCAAGCGCGCGCGGAGACCGTCCGGGACGCTCTGGACGGCGCATGCCTCGCCCACATCGCCGCCCACGGCGAGTTCCGCGAGGGCAACGCCCTGTTCTCGCGGCTGCGCCTCGCCGACGGCCCGCTGATGGTGCACGACCTCGACGAGCTGGCCGCTCCGCCGCACCTGGTCGTGCTGTCGGCTTGCGACATCGGCCGCGCCGGGGAGGGCGACGCGGTCCTCGGCATGGCCGGCGCGCTCCTCGCCCTCGGCACCGCCACGGTGATCGCCAGCGTCGCGCCCGTCCGCGACGAGGCGACCCCGGAGTTCATGGCGGCCTTCCACGCCGCCGTGGCGTCCGGCCGCCGCCCCTCCGAGGCCCTCGCCGCGCTCCCCCGCACCCCGGCCACCACCGGCTTCCTGGCGATGGGCGCGGGGTGACGGGGCGCGGGGTGACGGGGCCGGTGGGGGCAGGGTCAGGCGTCGCCGGTCGCGACGGGGTTGGACGGGTCGCTCACCCAGTCCGACCAGGAGCCGACGTAGAGGGCGGCGGGGATGCCGGCGAGGTTGAGGGCGAGGATCTCGTGGGCGGCGGTCACCCCGGAGCCGCAGTAGGCGCCGACGTCGAGGGCGTCGGTGGCGCCGAGTTGGGCGAACCGCTCGCGCAGCAGCCCGGGCGGCAGGAAACGGCCGTCCACGCCGACGTTCCCGGACGTGGGAGCGTTCCTGGCCCCCGGAATGTGACCGGCGACCGGGTCGATCGGCTCCTGCTCGCCGCGGTACCGCTCGGCGGCGCGGGCGTCGAGCAGGACCCCGGCCTTCGCCAGCTCGGCGGCGCCCTCCGCGTCGAGCACGGGCAGTCGGCCCGGGTTGGCGATGAAGTCGCCCGGCTTCACCTCGGGGTCGGCCGTGCTCAGCCGGTGGCCCGCCTCCGTCCAGGCGCGGTAGCCGCCGTCCAGGACCCGCACCCGGTCGTGCCCGAAGTAGCGCAGCGACCACCAGACGCGGGCGGCGGAGGTGGAGTCGGCATCGTCGTACACCACGACCAGGCTGTCGTGCGACACGCCGGCGCGGCGCATGGCCGCCTCGAAGACGGCGGGCTCGGGCAGGGGGTGCCGCCCGGCGCTCCCGGGCGGGCCCGCCACATCGCGGTCGAGGTCGACGAACGCGGCACCGGGCAGGTGCCCCTTGCGGTAGGACTCGATCCCCGGCGGACCCGCCAGATGCCATCGGACGTCCAGCAGGACCACGGGCGCCTGCCGCCGGAGCAGCCGGTCCAGCGCGGGCACTTCGATGAGAGGGTGCACACGGCCAGTTTGCGCGTAAATGCCCTGATTAGGGAGGGGCGAATCCTGGTTCATCTCATATCCGCTGGGTGTCAGGGACGGGACGTGGCGAGCAGCGGCACGAGCTGCTCCGCCGGGACGAGGGAGCCGTGCATGCCGACCATCCGGTTCAGCCACGGTTCCCGCTCGGACGCGACGATCGCGAGGTCGGAGTACGGGACGGCGATCACGTCGCCGATGCGCTCGCGCATGCCGTCGCCCAGGGGGCCGAACCAGCCGTCCGCCACGGCCCGCTCGCGCGGGACGACCCAGGCGCGGTCGCCGAGCACGGCCGTCCAGGCGGCGAGGACGTCGTCGTGGGCGCCGGGCTCGCTGTAGACGTAGCGGGCGCGGGCGTCCCCGCCGAGGAGCGCGACGCCGTCCCGCAGCTCGGGGACGGTGTCGACGTCCACGCGCTCGGACGGGTCGACCATGCCGTGGTCGGCCGTCACGTACAGGGCCGTGCCGGGCGGCAGCACCGCCGCGATCTGCTGGACGAGCACGTCCACGAACCGCAGCTGGTGCCGCCAGTCGGCGGACCCGACCCCGAAGCGGTGGCCGGTGCCGTCGAGGTCTGCGTGGTACGCGGTGACGTAGGCGCGCTCACCGCGGCGCAGCGCCGCCTCGGCGCGCCCGACGAGCTGCCCCAGGCCCTCGGCGGATAGGTACTCGGCGCCGCGGGCGGTCGCGCGGCTCAGCCCCGACCGCTTGTGCTGGCGCAGCGAGACGTAGCCGACCTCGACGCCGTCCGCCGCCGCCCGCTCGTACGCGGTCGGGACCGGCTGGAACACCGCCGGATCCGGGTCGTCGTCCTTCCAGTGCAGGCAGTTCAGCAGCCGGCCGGTGCCGGGCACCGCGACCTGCAGCCCCAGCAGCCCGTGCCCGCCGGGCGGCGCACCCGTCGCCAGCGAGGCCAGGCTGGTGACCGTCGTCGCCGGGAACCCGGCCGTGATCGGGCCGCCGTCCATCGCGTTCAGGAAGGGGGCCTCGTCCGGATGCGCCCTGAGCTGCTCCCAGCCGAGCCCGTCCACGAGCAGGACGCACGCGCGCGGCAGCTCGGGCAGCCCCAGCACGTTCACCGCGCCGGGGACGCCGAGCGCCGCCAGCACCGACCCGGGAAGATCGGCGAGCGCCCCCGCCCCGTACCGAGGTACCGGAACCTCCATCACCGAGCGGTCGCCGCCGAGAGCTCCTCCGCGAACGCCAGGACCTGGGTGACCGCGTCGGCGCCGTCGGCGGCCTCGCTGACTCGCAGGGACAGGTCGTCGGCGGTGACGCTGCCGGTGTAGCCGTGGTCGGCCTCGCAGTTCTCGTCGCCGCACGTGGCGGGTTCGAGGTCGATGTGCGCGATCGCGCCCCAGCCGATGGTCAGCACGACCTCGGTGGGCGGGACGCCCGGCACGTAGGACGCGGGGTCCGGGACGACGCGGGTCACCGCGACCGACTGGACGCGTTCCAGCTTGACGGCCTCGGTGGTGGTGGACGCGTGCGGCTGGGCCATCCCCTCGCCGGGCGGGTGCTCGTCGGTGTGGCACACCAGCAGCCGGGTCGCGGACAGCACGAGCACCGTGACGTGCCGCCGCACCTCCATCGCGGGGTCGAAGGTCGCCTCGTGGTGCACGACGTAGGCGACGACGGGCTCGTCGCCGACGGCCGACTCGACCGCGTCCGCGACCAGGGCCGGGTAGTAACCGCTGCGCTCGATCGCCGTGCGCAACCCGCTTGCGGTCGCTCGGGTTTCCCTCATGGCCCCATCCTGCCCTGTCCGTGGCGGCCGCGCACATGACGGCCCGGCGCGCGGTCATTCGCGCGCCCGCGGGGTAGGTGGGGGGCATGGACGAGCATCCACTGCCGACCCCGCCGCCGGTGCCGCCGCCCACCCCGGACCCGGCCCCCACGCCGGAGCCGCCGGTGCCTCCCGAACCGCCGCCCGGCCCCTATCCGGGCCCGCCGCCGCGGCCGCCCGGGCCCGTCCCGCCGGGTCCGTCGCCCGAACCGGTCCCGCCGGGGCCGCCGCCGGAGCCCACACCGCCCGGCCCGGCGCCGGAGCCGACGCCGCCCGCGCCGCCGCCCGAGCCGATCCCGCCGGGGCCGGAGCCCGACCCCGTCCCGCCGACCCCGGAACCGCGCCCGCCCGGCCCGCCGGGCTGATCGCGGCTCGCACTCACAGGCGGCGGGGGCCCATCTCGGCGCGGGGGCCGAGGGGGCGCTCCAGCGTCAGCCTCACCGCGCGCACCGTGACGCCGCGGCCGTCCACCATGACGGGGTCCAGCTCCAGGCGCGCCACCTCGGGGAGGTCGTAGCCGAGCCGCGACGCGCGCAGCAGCAGCTGTTCGAGGGCCTTGACGTCCACGGGTTCGGCGCCCCGGTGGCCGAGCAGCAGCGGCGCCGTGCGGATCGCGCGGATCATCTCGGCGGCGTCCACGTCCGCGAGCGGGGACAGCCGGTAGGCGCGGTCGTCGAGCAGCTCGGCGGTCTCGTCGGCGATGCCGAACGAGATGAGCGCGCCGAACGAGCGGTCCTCGCGGACGACGACGCGGGTCGGCACCCCGTCCCCGCCTTCGGCGACGTCGATGCCGTAGCAGGCGAGCAGCTCCGCCGCCTTCTCGGCCGGGACGTCCACCGGGCCGCCGTCGCCGAGCCAGTCCGCGACGAGCACGCGGGCGCGGTCGCGGTCGACGTCCTCGAACACCGGCATGCGGCCGGCGGGGCGCCGCCGCCACTGCGCGTACCGGATCACGTAGGCGAGCGCGCGGACGGCGTCCTCCGGCGAGGTGTAGGACGGCACCGAGCCCTCGGCGGGCATCCCGTCCGGGCCGGGGACGCGCAGGTCGGCGGGCATGCCCTCGGTGCCCAGGTAGGTCGCGACGACGGGCTTGCCGGCGCCGGCGGCGAGCCGGAGCATCTTCTCCGGGACGCGCACGTCGTAGCCGCCGATCGTCGGCGGGGTGAACAGCGCCACGACCGCGTCCACCGTGTCGTCGGCGAGCGCGGCGGCGAGGGCGGCCTCGTAGTCGTCGGCGTCCGCGCCGGGGCCGAGGTCGATGCGCGGCCTGACCTGCAGCCCGAGCGCCACCGCCTCGTCCTGCGCGAGCAGCCCGAGCGAGTTGGAGTTGTCGATGATCGCGATGCGGTCCCCGGCGGGGAGGGGCTGGTAGGCCAGCACCTGCGCGACGTCGAACAGCTCGGCGAGGTCCTCGACCCGGATGACGCCGGCCTGCTCGAACAGCGCGCTGACCGCGTGGTCGGGCAGCGTGAGCGCGCGCGCCGCGTGCCCCAGCGGGACGCCCTGGGTGCTGCGGCCGCTCTTCACCGCGACGATCGGCTTGCGGCGGCCCAGCCTGCGCGCCAGCCGCGCGAACTTGCGGGGGTTGCCCAGCGACTCCAGGTACAGCAGGACGGCCTTGGTCGCCGGGTCCTCCTCCCAGTACTGCATGAGGTCGTTGCCGGAGACGTCCGCCCTGTTGCCCGCGGACACGAAGGTGGACAGGCCGAGGCCGCGTTCGGCCGTCCGCTGCAAGATGGCGATGCCGAGCGCACCGGATTGGGAGAAGAAACCGACCGGCCCGCGTCCCGGCATGGTCGGCGCCAGGGTCGCGTTGAGCCGCACGTCAGTGTCGGTGTTGGCGATCCCCAGGCAGTTGGGGCCCACGACACGCATTCCATACGCGCGCGCGAGGCTGACGAGTTCCTTCTGGTTGGCGCGCCCTTCCTCGCCGACCTCACCGAAGCCGGACGAGACCACGACCAGGCCCCGCACGCCCTTGGCCGCGCACTGCTCCACGACCTCGTGGACGGTGTCGGCACGGACGGCGACGACCGCGAGATCCACATCGTCCGGGATGTCCAGGACGGACGCGTACGCGCGCACCCCCGCCACGGCGACCGCCGTCGGATGCACCGGGTACACCGGCCCGCTGAAGTCACCGGACAGCAGGTTCCGCAGGACGGTCTGCCCCACGCTGTGCTCCGCGCGGCTCGCCCCGATGACCGCCACCGACCCCGGGAACAGCAGCCGCTGGATCGACCGCGACTCGGCCCGGTGCTCGCGGGCCGTCATGACCTCCAGCGAGGTGTCGGTCGGCTCCAGGTCGAGGACGAGCTCGATCACGCCCTCCTCGAACCGCTGCTCCGCCTGGTAGCCCGCCTCCCGGAACACCCGCGTCATCCGGCGGTTGTCGGGCAGCACGCTCGCCACGAACCTGCGCACGCCGCGCTCCCGCGCCGCCGCCGCGATGTGCTCCAGCAGCACCGCGCCGAGGCCGCGGCCCTGGTGCGCGTCCTCCACGAGGAACGCGACCTCCGCGGTCTCCGGCCGGTCGCTGAGCCGGTCATAGCGGACGACCGCCACCATCACCCCCGCGATCGTGGCGATCAGCGCGACACGCCGGTCGTGGTCGACGGTCGTGAAATGTTCGACGTCGCGGTCCGACAGGTGCGGGCGCGGCGAGAAGAACCGGTAGTAGATCGACTCCGGGGACAGCCGCTCGTGGAAGGAGCGCAAAAGCTCGGCGTCATCGGGCCGGATGGGACGCAGGTGGGCCGTCCCGCCGTCGCTGAGCACGACGTCGGCCTCCCACTGATCCGGGTAACGCTCGGTCACGTACCCGAGGGTAAGGCACGGACGCTCCTGGGCCCGCGCCGGGAAAAACGGTCTTCCCCGCGTTTCGCTGCGCGTTCGAGACCTTATCGGGGCTCCGGAGCTGTTACGGTCGAGCACACGTCCAGAATTGCCGCTCGCGCGGGCCGTGTTGATCGAGGTGATGACTCCATGACGCGCGTGGTCGTGGTCGGCGATCTCATGACAGACACCGTGGCGCGTGCCGCCTATCCCCTTTCCAAGGGGAGCGACACGCCCGCCGCTGTAACGACCCACGGGGGTGGCTCCGGCGCCAACGTGGCCGCCTGGCTCGCCCTGGAAGGGGTCGAGGTCGCGTTCGTCGGCCGCCGCGGCTCCGACATCGCGGGCCGGAACCGGGACATGGAGATGATGGGGTACGGCGTCGACGCCCGCCTCGTCATGGACCAGGAGCGTCCCACCGGCACGTGCGTGGTGATGGTCACGCACAAGGGCGACCGGACGATGCTGTCCGATCCCGGTGCCAACGGCGCGCTCCTCCCCGAGGACATCGAGCGCTGCAAGGACCTGTTCAACCAGGGCACGCACCTGCACCTGTCCGGCTACTCGCTGATCAACGAGGGCTCCCGGAAGGCCGCCATCCACACCCTGGACCTCGCCCGCAAGGCGCAGATGTCCGTCTCGGTGGACGGCGGCTCGTCCTCCCCGCTCAAGCGGATGGGCGCCGAGCCCTTCCTGGAGTGGACGCAGGGCGCGCGCCTGCTGGTCGTCAACGCCAAGGAGGCCGAGATCCTCACCGGCCGCGACACGCCGGAGCAGGCCGCCAAGGTGCTGACCGCCTGGTACCCGCAGGTCGTCATCAAGAACGGCGCCGACGGCGCCCTCTGGTACACCAACGGCCGGCCCGAGCCCGTCACGGTCGCCGCCGAGCCCGTCGAGAAGGTCGTCGACGGCACCGGTGCCGGGGACGCGTTCGTCGCCGGGTTCGTGCCGCCCTGGCTGGACGGCAAGCAGCCGGCCGACGCGCTCACCGCCGGCTGCCGGCTCGCGGCCCGCGCGATGAAGCACCTCGGCGCCCGCCCGACCCTCGACGTGGTCGACAACCAGATCAAGTAGCACCCGCGGACCGAGTGGCGCCCGCGCCCCGCCTCGTCGCGCTGTTCAGGCGAGCGGGGTGTAGGTGCGGACGTCCTCCTTGACGGCCGCCCAGAGCCGGTTGAGGGGATGCCCCGGCCCGTAGCGCTCCAGGTCGGCGCGGCGGACGAACGCGCCCGTCATCAGCTCGGCCTTGGGTTCCAGGTCGTCGTGCAGCCCGATGGCGCGCAGCGGCACCGCGTCGGGATCGTCCTGCGCGGCCATGCCCCGCCCGATCGACCCGGTGACGATCATGCAGCCGCGGACGAACCCGGAGCGCAGCAGCGACAGCCCGTAGTGGACGTCGTCGATGTCGGCGACGACGTTGAGGCGGTCGCGGTAGTTCGGCCCGTACCAGGTGGCGAGCAGGTCGGCGACCAGCCCGGCCGGCGGGACCACCAGCGGGACGCGCCCGAGCGCGCTGGTCGCGACGGGCCCGTCCGGCAGCTCGCTGTCCGGCAGGTTGGTCAGCAGCAGCGCCTGGCCCCGCGCGTACTCGATGACCTCGTACTCCCGCAGCCGCAGATCGCCCTCGGGGGTGCTGACGATGCTCCCGCAGACGAGGTCGACCTGCCGGTTCTCCAGCCGCGACCACACGTCCTTCGTACGGACGTGGGCGACCTTGAACTCCACCTCGCGCTGCCGGAACTCCTCCGACACCCGGTTCCAGGCCCGGGACACGATCGGCAGGGTGAACTCCGTGGTGCCCACGGTCAGCATCCGCCCGAGCCGGCGCCGGCTCAGATGAATGGACTCCAGCCATCTGTCGAACGTCATGCGCGCCAGCTCGACGGTGGCCTCGCCGGTGGGGGTGAACAGGAAGTCCTTGCCGCGCCCCTGGCGGACCGTCAGCACCTCGCCGCAGAGGTTCTGGCTGTTGCGGTTCAGGATGTCGAGCTGCTTCTGGACGCTGGACTGCTCGCGCCCCAGCAGCCGCGCGGCCCGCAGCGCGGACCCGGTCTCGTGCACCACCAGGAGCGTCCGCAGCTGGTCGAACGTCATGTCGAGCAGCCCGGACGGACCGTCCAGGAGGGCATCGAGGGTCGGTGACACGGTGAGGGACATTACTACCTGTTCGGCCGCCCGGCGGCAAATGTCCACGCGGCCAACTGACCGGGAACTGATGACATTTCCCACTGAACTTATCTAAAGATGTTCTTGCAAACAGCTGGACAGAGTTTTCTGACCTCTAGGACACTTTCGTTCGAGCCGCTCCTCGCCGCCGCCCTCCGTCCGAGCGGGCGGCGGCGTTCCGGGCGCGCCCCGGTGGTGCCGGCCACCGGGGCCGCCGCCCGGCGACCCGACTCCCGTTCGCCGCGGCACTTCTCCGCCGCGGCGCCGGGGCCGGACGCCGGTCCGTGCGCGGGGCCGCGCGCACGGGCCGGTCCGATCGTCCCGCCCGCGCCCACGGGGGCGCGCGGGCGGCCCACGATCACCCGCCCACCGCGCGCGCCCCGCCCGCGACGGCCCCGGCCGCGACGGCCCCGGCCGAACGGTGCGGAGCGCCCGGCCGCCGTTCCCGGGCCGGAGAATCGGTCGCCTTCGACCGTCCGGGCACCGATGAATCAGCGGGGGCACGAAGGTCTGTATGGACGCCGCGAGGACCGCGGCGTCCGAACCGACCGGAGGGAGCCGGCACATGCCCCGCGAAGCGCCCGCCAGTCCCCCGCACTACGACACGCCCGTGGCAGACGTGAGGGTCCGATGACGTCCCTCCAGGAGCGCCTCCAGGCCGCGGCCGATGACCTGATGGCGTCCGGTGCCGAGGTGGGCCTACAGGTCGCGGTCATCCATAACGGACGTACTGTCGCCGACGTGGTCGCCGGCAGGGCCACCCCTAGGCACGCGGTAACGCCCGACACGCTCTTCTACGCCGCCTCTACGGCCAAGGGCATGGCGTCCGCGGTGGCTCACGTGCTCGTAGAACGAGGCGAACTCACCTACGACATGCGTCTGGCCGACGTCTGGCCGGAGTTCGCCGCCCACGGCAAGGGCGAGACGACGCTCCGCCACGTCCTGCTGCACACCGCAGGCGTGCCCGCGCCCCCGTACGACACCACGGTCGCGGACCTGTGCGACTGGGACCACATGTGCGCGGTGCTCGCCGCGTCCGAACCCTGGTGGGAGCCGGGCACCCGCTTCGGCTACCACGCGCAGACGTTCGGGTTCCTGCTCGGCGAGACCGTACGCCGCGCCACCGGACGCACCCTCACGTGGTGGCTGCACGAGGCCGTCACGCGGCCGCTCCACGTCGAGGACGACGTGCACTTCGGAGTCCCCGCCGCGCACCTGCCCCGCGTCGCCCACCAGGAACCGCCGGCGGAACCGCCAGCCGAGCCGGATCCGGACGACCAGTCCCTCCCACCGGGGATCAGACCCGGCGCCGCATACGCCAACCGCCCGGACGTGCTCACCTCGGACATCCCGTCCGCCGGCACGATGACGGCCCGTGGGGCGGCCCGCGTCTACGCCGGCCTCCTGGGCCACGCCGACGGCGTCGACCTGGTCTCCCCCGCCCGCCTGACCGACATGGCGGCCGTCCACGTCGACGGCATGGACCAGGTCATGAACACGCCGGCGACCTGGGCGTTCGGGTTCAGCGACTACCGTCCCGCCCGCCCCCGCCCCGGATCGACGTTCGGCATGCCGGGCATGAACGGCTCGGCCGCCTACGCCGACATCGGCACGGGCGTGGCCGTCGCGGTGATGCGCAACCGCTTCACCCCCGACCTGACGGCGCTGACGCACATCGACCACATCATCCGCGACACCTTCGATCGGAGCGAGTGACATGCAGGATCCGACGCCCCACCTCGACGAACGCTTCAGCGACCCCGCCGCCCAGGCGACCCCCTGGGCCACCGTCCGCAAGGCCCTCGAAACCGCGCAGCTCTTCTGGATCACGACCGTCCGCGCCGACGGCCGCCCGCACGTGACGCCCCTGGTGGCGGTCTGGCTCGACGACGCCCTCCACTTCGGCACGGGCCCGGAGGAGCAGAAGGCGGTGAACCTCTCGCACAACCCCCAGGTCGTCCTCACCACCGGCTGCAACGACTGGACGCAGGGCCTCGACGTCATGGTCGAAGGCGAGGCCCGGCGCGTCACCGACCGTCCCACCCTCGAACGCCTCGCCGCCGTCTGGGCCACCAAGTGGACCGGCCAGTGGCAGTACCAGGTGGCCGACACCGGGTTCGTCCACAACGGCGGCGAGGCCCTCGTCCTGGCCGTGAAGCCGACCAAGATCCTCGCCTTCACCAAGGGCACCTTCACCCAGACCCGCTACGCCCCCTGACCGTCGCGTACTGGGGCGGGAGGAATATCGGCCAGGCAGGAGGTGTCGGGAACGCGCAGGTCGCGGATGAATCCCGTCTGGACGGCGGCCACGCAGCCGCTGGGCTCGTGTTCGGGCACGTGGCCGACGTTGGGCACCTCCACGACCGCGGCGCGGCGGAACTGGCGCGCGGCCTGCCGGCCCGTCTCGGTCGGAGTGTTGGCGTCCAGGTCGCCGGAGGTCACCAGGACGGGGACGTCGGGGAACGGCCCGCCGGTCGGCTGGCCCGTGCCGTGGCGGTCGGGCCAGCGGACGCAGGTGTTGCCCTGGTCGTAGCTCATGCTGGTCCAGGCCCGCTTGCCGAACGGCCAGTAGTCCCGCTCGGGCAGTGCGGCACGTCGGGCCGCGAACTGCCGGAGCCGGGCCGGGAGCGCCGCTGTGCGGTTCCACAGCGTCGGGTAGTCGTTGCAGACCACGGTCGCGGCCAGTTCGGGGTTGAAGGGCTGGGGGTCGTCCTGACGCAGTGAGGACCCGCTCAGCGGGGCCGTCTTCTGGGCGGCCTCGATCAGCAACGTGTTGTCGGAGCGCAGCGCGCCGCGGACCATCGCGGGGACGTCGCCGATGCCCGCGGGTGCCGTTTTGGCCAGCCCGTAGACGATGGAGGCCAGCGCGGTGTCGTCGATCCGCCGCCGCTGCCCGCCCAGCGTGTAGGGGACGGGACGGGTTCGCAGCCGCCGGGCGAGCCGCGCGGTGTCGCGAAGCACCTGGTCGCCGTCGCAGGCGCCGGCACTGCGTTCGCAGACCAGTCGCAGCGCCCGGCGCGCGGCCCGCACGTTGGGACGTCCCCACATGTCCACGGCGAGCGGGTAGGCGCTGGAGAGCACGACCGAGCGCACCCGCTCGGGGTGCCGTTTCGCGTAGACCGTCATCAGGTAGGTGCCGTAGGACTCCCCGAGCAGGTCCAGCCGCTCGATTCCCAGCTCGGCCCGGACGGCGTCGATGTCATCGGCGGTCTCGGCCGAGGTGTAGCCGCGCGCCGCAGCGCCCAGCCTCTGCCCGCACTCGCCGACCGCCCGCACGAACGCCTCACGTGTCGCGGGCAGCGAACCGAGTGCGCCGCAGCCGACCGGATCGGAGCGGTTGACCCCGCGCGGATCGACGAGCAGCAGGTCATGGTCCTTCAGCAGACCGCCGAACATCCGGGCATACGCGGAGGCGGACGCGATCGCGGAGTCGCCGGGGCCGCCGGGGTTGATCGTCACGGTCCCCTTGGCGGGCCGACCCGTATCTCGGTGCTTGATCAACGCGTAGGCCACGGTGATGTCCCCCAGGCCGGGACGGGCCCGCACCAGGGGCACCCGCACCGTCCCGCACACCGCACCCGACACGGGAACGCACTCGGCCGACGCCTTCTGCATCGTCCCGGCACGTCCCGTCGGCACGGCGACCAACCCGCCCGCCACCACCGCGGCGAGCCCGGCCACCAGCAGGCCGCTGCTCTTGGAGATCAACTTCATGCACGAAAGCCTGAACGGCACGGGATCGGCCACGCATCGTCCTGCACGGGTATCCCGCACCCCACACCTGAGAGGGAGACGGCACCACCCCTAGAGCCCGTCCCACACGCGAACGCCTCGCCGTCGCCCGCGCCACCGAGCGCACGGGCCAGCGGCAGTACCAGGTGGCCGGGGCACCGGCTTCGCGGGCTTTCACCCAAGTCCCGGCCATCGAGGCGGGCGAGCGCCCCTGATGTCCGTCCCCGGTGGCCCGTTCCGGCCGCAGGCGCGCCGCCCGGACCGGTTCGGCCGGACAATGCGGGCGTGATCGTCGCACGGGTACTCCTTCTCGCCACTGTGGCGGCGCTGGTCCTGGCACTCGGGATCGGGTTCCGGCCCGTCCACGCCGATGCCGGGTTCGGCATCGCCGACTGCGGGTCGGCGTTCCAGCCCGTCCACCCCACCGAAGACGAAGACGTCCTCTCCGACCCGACGGGCGCCATGATGGCGCTGGCGGAGGTGGCGGAGGCCAAATGCGAGGAGGCCCGCTCAGGGCCCGAGCAACTCGCGCGTGCCTGCCTGGCAGGCAGTGCGGTGCTACTGATCGCGGCAGTCGTATACGCGCGCCGACGCAGGGCCAGGCTGACGGAGCGCGAAGCCCACCACGCCTGAAGCCCATCACACCGACGCCGACCGCCTCACTCGAACCCGTTTGGGGCGGTTTCGTGGTGGCGCAGTGTGAACCAGAAGGTGGGCACCGGATTCGTACCGGGTGTGGTGTCGACCAGGTCCCAGCCGGCGAACCTGGTGCGCAACTCCTCGGCGGTGACGCCGGAGATCGGGTCGTCGAACGCCTCGGGGCCGTACCCGAACATCAGCAGCCGTGCGCCGGGGGCGGCGCGGTGGGTGAGTCCGGCGGCGTAGGCGTCGCGGCGGTGCGGCGGGATGCCGCAGTAGCAGCTCAGGTCGAAGAACAGGTCGTAGGGGCCGGGGACGTCCAGGTCATCGAGCCGGGTGGCGTCCCCGCACAGCACCCGTACCGCCGCCCCGGTCGCGGCGGCCTTGGCGCGGGCCTGGTCGACGGCCCGGTCGATCAGATCGACGGCAACGACGTCCCAGCCGTGCCGGGCGAGATATGTGGCGTTGGTCCCGGTGCCGCAGCCGAGTTCGAGGGCGCGGCCGGGTGGCAGCGCGCTGTCCCCCTCCACCAGGGCGACCAGCTCCGGCGGCGTCACTTCGGTGTCCCACGGCGGCTTGCCGGCCCGGTAGTAGCCCTCCAGTTCGCGGCGGACGGCCTCCTCTTGGTCGTGCTCCGTGCGGACATGGTCCGGGTCCGGTCGCTGAGCGGTGTTCGGCTGGTCCATCGCTTCCTCCTAGAGTAACTAGAGTGCATCTCTAGTGTTGAACTCTAGATATAGACTCGCGACATGGACACCGTCAAGCGGCCGGACAAGCGGGCCGAGCGCTCACGCCGCACCCGCGAGAAAGTCATCCAGGCGGCGCGGGAGCTGTTCCTCGCCCAGGGCTACGGGGCGACGAGCCTGCAGGAGATCGCCGACCGGGGCGGCGTGGCCGTGCAGACGATCTACTTCGTCTTCGGCAACAAGCGCACGCTGTTCAAGGACGTCGTCGACTCGTCCATCGCCGGTGACACCGAACCGGTGGCCACCATGGACCGGGAGTGGTTCCGCGCCGCCTGCGCCGCGCCCACCGCGGCCGGCCAGCTGCGCGCGCACGTCCGCGGCACCCGCGAGATCCTGGGCCGGGTGGCCCCGATCATGCCGCTGATCGCGGCCGCGGCGGCCACCGACCCGCAGATCGCCGCGCAATGGCCCGACGGCCCCGATCCGCGCTTCACCGTGCAGCACGCCGCGGCCGAGGCGCTGACCGGCAAGCCCGACGCCCGTCCCGACGTCTCCGTGGCGACGGCCGCCGACCTGCTGTTCGGGCTGCTCAGCCCACAGCTGTACCTGCTCTTCGTCCAGGACCGCGGCTGGTCACCGGACGAGTGGGAAGAGTGGGCCTGCGCCACCCTGACCACCCAACTCTGCACCAACGCCCCTGCGACAGGCCCGGACAGCCGCAGCTAGGACGACCACGCCCCACAAACCCCGTGATTACAGGTTCCCTGGGAAGCCGCGCGCCGAGCAGGCGACGCACATGGACCCGTAGACCCGTGGGCCAAGACATGCGGGTTCATCGCACTGCTCTGGAGCTCGTAGAAAACCTGACTCGCGACCCGCACCCCCAAGTATCCGAATTCGCCGGGCACGTGCTCGAGGCTTTCGGCGCCGGCGGCAATGAGCCCCGACCGGAAACTCCGCAGCTCGCTCCCGACTGGATAGGGGTCGGGGAGCGAGGCGGCGGACGTGTTGTCGTGCATGGCCGGTCGGGTCGCGCCGGCGCCGGGTCTCGGCTGGCCGTCGCGCTCGGGGTGCCGCGCCGTGCGGGGCGGCACGCTGCTTCGGGCGGGGAGCGGTGGTCAGCTGGGGGTGGCGAGGGTTAGGGGGAAGGTTGATTGGGCGCCTGCCTCCTTGAGGAGGCGGGTGGCGACGGTCATGGTCCAGCCTGTTTCTATGCGGTCGTCCACCAGGAGGATGTGGCCGGGGTTGGTTTGGAGGGCCTCGGCGAGGGGGGCCGGGACGGTCAGGCTCTGCCAGACCTGGTGGAGGCGTTGGGCGCTGTTGTGGCGGCGGGGGCCGGGGTCGCCGGCGGGGGCCAGTTCGCCCAGGTACGGGAGGCGGCCTATCTCGGCTATGCGGCGGCCGAACGTGGTGACCAGGCGCGGGCGGGAGCGGGAGCCGATCGTGACGACGCCGGTGGGGCGGGTGGCCCAGTCCCAGGCGGCGAGGACCTTGACGACGGCGTCCACCAGGTCGGCGGGGACGTCGGTGTCGTCCGCGGCGAACAGGTCGCGGAGGCGGTTGCCCCAGCCGATGTCGGTGAGGCGGCCGAGGGCGCGGCCCGTCTCGGCCTGGAGGTCGGGCTTGATGCGGCCGGAGACGCCGAGGTCGTCCTTGACACCGGTGGGCCACATGCGGCGGGGGGCGATGTCGACGCCGGGTCGGTGCAGGCGGTCGCGGGCGCGGGTCGCGCTGTCCTGGGCGACATCGGTGGGCCAGTGGCGGCCGGTGCAGTTGTCGCAGCGGCCGCAGGGGGCGGCGGCCGGGTCGTCGAGCTGGCGGCGCAGGTACTCCTCGCGGCAGCCCGTGGTGGCGATGTAGTCGAGCATCGCCTGCTGCTCGCGGCGGCGTTCGGCGGTGACGCGCTCGTAGCGTTCGCGGTCGTAGGTCCAGGGGCGGCCGGTGGACGTCCAACCGCCCTTGACGCGGCGGGCCGCGCCGTCCACGTCGAGGACCTTGAGCATCATCTCCAGGCGCGCCCGGGTGAGGTCGACCATCGGTTCGAGGGCGCCGGTGGACAGCGGGCGGTCGGTCGAGTCGAGGACCTCCAGGGTGGTGCGGACCGTCTGCTCCGGGGGGAACGCCAGGCTGGCGAAGTAGGCCCAGATGTCGCGGTCCTCCCGGCCGGGGAGGAGGATGACCTCGGCGCGGTCGACGCCGCGGCCGGCGCGGCCGATCTGCTGGTAGTAGGCCACCGGGGACTGCGGCGCGCCCATGTGGACGATGAAGCCGAGGTCGGGCTTGTCGAAGCCCATGCCGAGGGCGCTGGTCGCGACGAGGGCCTTGAGCTTGTTGTCCTGGAGGTCCTGCTCGGCCTGAAGGCGTTCGGCCTGCTCGGTCTGGCCGGAGTAGGCGGCGACCTCGTGGCCCCGGTCGCGGAGGTAGCCGGTGATCTCGTGGGCGGCGGCGACGGTGAGCGTGTAGATGATGCCGGAGCCGGGCAGGTCGGCGAGGTGCTCGCCGAGCCAGGCGATGCGCTGCTCGGCGGTGGGGAGCGCGGCGACGGCGAGGTGCAGCGACTCGCGTTCCAGCGGGCCGCGCAGGACGAGGGCGTCGTCGCCGGCGAGCTGCTCGGCGACGTCCTGGGTGACACGGGCGTTGGCGGTCGCGGTGGTGGCGAGGACGGGGATGCCGGGCGGCAGCTCGGCGAGCAGGGTGCGCAGCCGCCGGTAGTCGGGGCGGAAGTCGTGGCCCCAGTCGGAGATGCAGTGCGCCTCGTCGACCACGACGAGGCCGGCCCCGGCGGCGAGCTTGGGCAGGACGAGGTCGCGGAAGTCGGGGTTGTTGAGCCGCTCGGGGCTGACGAGCAGCACGTCGACCGCGCCCGCCTCGACCTCGGCGAAGATCTGCTCCCAGTCGCCGGTGTTGGACGAGTTGATCGTGCGGGCGTGGATGCCGGCCCGGTCGGCGGCCTCGATCTGGTTGCGCATCAGCGCCAGCAGCGGCGAGACGATCACGGTGGGGCCGGCGCCGCGCTCGCGGAGCAGCCGGGTCGCGACGAAGTACACGGCCGACTTGCCCCACCCGGTGCGCTGCACGACCAGGGCGCGGCGCCGGTCGACGACGAGCGCGCTGATCGCCGTCCACTGGTCGTCGCGGAGCCGCGCGTGATCGCCGGCGAGGGCGCGCAGGCAGCGCTCGGCATCGTCCCGGAGGCCGTCTGAAGTGCTCATGTGTCCTTGGTACCAGCGCCGCGGAAGACACCGCACCAGAAACGCGTTCTGTGGAAAAGGTGGGTGGGAGCCGCAGCGTTGCAGCCGCGAGTGCGTGGGTAGCCTGCCAGTCAAGATCGGGTGACGGGGCAGGGAAGGGGCACGAGCGGGGGAAATGCGCGCTGCTGAACGTTTGCGGCGGACCTGGCAGGTCCTGATGGACGGGCATCCCCCGGAACCGCCTGAGGAAGAGCCTGGAGAGACCGTCGACCCGCGTGCCGTCGACCTCGTCCTGCGTGTCGGTGAACTGCTGCTGGCGAGCGGTGAGACCACCGAGCGCGTCAACGAGGCGATGCTCAGCCTGGCGGTCGCCTATGAGCTTCCCCGGTGCGAGGTCCAAGTCACGCTGACGAGCCTTCTGGTGTCGGCCCACCCGGGCTTGGGAGCGCCTCCGGTGACGGGGACGCGGGCCATCCGGCGCCGTACCCCGGCCTACTGGCGCCTCACGGCGCTGCATCAACTCGTCCAGGACGCGTCCATCGGAATGTTGGAGCTGGAGGATGCCCACAAGCGCCTCGCGGAGATCAAAAGGGGGCGTCCTCCGTATCCGGCGTGGCTGATCGTCGTGTCGCTGGGGCTCATCGCCGCGTCGGGCAGTGTGCTGTCCGGCGGCGGGCCGCTCGTGGCGACGACCGCGTTCATCGCCACGGTGCTCGGTGACCGCACGGCCGCGGCGCTGGCGCGGCGCGGCATCGCGGAGTTCTTCCAGCTGACGGTGGCCGCCGCGATCGGGGCGGGCGCCGCGGTCATCGTGGTGGCCCTCGGCAGCCCGAAGGACGCCTCCACGATCGTCACGGGCGCGATCCTGGCGCTGCTGCCGGGACGCCCGCTGGTCGCCAGCATCCAGGACGGCATCACCGGCGACCTGGTGAGCGCCGGGGCGCGGGTGCTGGAGGTCTTCTTCATGATCGCGGCGATCGTCGCCGGGCTCGGCGCGGTCGTCTACCTCGCGGTCAACCTGGACGTGCCGATCGACGTCAAACACCTGCCCACGCCGGCGGCGGAGCTGCGGCCGGTCGCGGTGATCGCGGCCGCGGCCATCTCCGTGACGTTCGCGGTGTCCCTTGCGGCGCCCAAGGAGGTCCTGCTGGCGGCGGCCCTGGGCGGAGCGCTCATCTGGGTGCTGTACGTCCTGTCGCGCGGATGGAGCATTCCCCCGGTGCTGGCGGCGGCGGTGGCCGCCACTGTCGTCGGTGTGGCGGCGAACTGGCTTGCTCGAAGAAACCAGCAACCCGTCATGCCCTACGTGGTCCCGGCCATCGGCCCTCTGCTGCCCGGGACCGCGCTCTACCGCAGCATGGTGGAGCTCAACACGGGCTCGCCGAACACCGGTGTGCTGAGCCTCATCGGGGCGGTGTCCGTGGCGCTGGCCTTGGGCGCCGGCGTGAACCTCGGTGGTGAGCTGGTCCGCGCGTTCCAGCGCGTCGGCCTCGGCGCGTCCGGACGGTGGGCCCGTCCCGCGGCCCGCCGCACGCGCGGTTTCTGAGCCCTCGTTCTGTCGGTGGCGGACGTTACGTTCGCGGCATGTACCGACAGGGAGACATCCTGATCCTGCCCGTGCCCGAGGAGGCGGTCCCGCAGTCCGCGCGCGACCTGCCGCCCGCTCCGCGCGACGGCCGGGGACGCATGGTGCTGGCCCTCGGCGAGGCCACCGGGCACGCGCACGCGCTGACCGCCCCGGGCTCGCTGCTGCGCACCCCCGATCCGCTCGCCCCGGACCATCTGCACCTGCCGTCCGGCGGGCGGCTGGTACATGAGGAGCACGCTGCGATCACGCTGCCCAAGGGGTGGTACCGGGTGGTCCGCCAGCGCGAGTACGTGCCCGGCGCCGTGCGCGTCGTGGCGGACTGAGGGGGCGGGATGGTCACCGGAACCTTGCGCGAGGCCCATTTCGTGGTCGGCGACTGGCAGGCGGCGGCGTTCGGCACCGGCTCCGCAGACCGTGCGCTGGCCGAGGCCGGGGTCGCCTCCGCCTACGCCTCCGCGGGCCTGCCCGCCCCTGAACGGTACGTGTGGGTCCCCTCCCCCGCGCGCGGCGCCGTCGCGGCGGCCGTCATCGCGGGGCACGGCGACGCGCTGAAGGCGGCGGGGCTGGACGGGCTGGTCGAGCAGGCCCGCACCGACCTCGGTGAAGGGCCGGCGGGCGGGAGCGTCCTCGCGGACGTCCGCACCCGCCCCTGGGAGGCGATGCGTGCGGCGGCCTGCTCCGAACAGGGGCCGGAGCAGTGGCCGCGCACGTGGGCCGAGACGGGCGGCCTCCTGTGGGACCAGGTCCAGTCGCTGGTCACGCGGGTGCGCGCCGCCGTCGGCGAGCAGGCCCATGCCCGTTCGCTCGCGGCCGGGAACCGGCTCCCCGCCCCCGACGAGGAGCAGGTGGCGTCCCTGCTGCGCGCCGCCACTCTCGACGCCGTACTGGGCCAGCACGACGCGCCGTGGCTGGCGCTGTTCGAGTCGCTCGGACGCCTGGACGGGCCCCTGGCGGGCCTCGCCGAGGTCGCCCGTACGGCGGGCTGGTGGTGGCCCTACGAGCGGCTGGTGATCCTGTCGGAACGCCCGAGCGAGCTGCACCGCGACGAGCCCGGCCGGCTGCACCGCGGTGACGGCCCCGCCCTCGCCTACCCGGACGGGTTCGCGCTGCACGCCTGGCGCGGCATGCCGATCCCGCCCGATTTCGTGGCCTCGCTGGCGGGGCTGACGGC
This sequence comes from Actinomadura sp. NAK00032, assembly GCF_013364275.1. Lineage (NCBI taxonomy): Bacteria > Bacillati > Actinomycetota > Actinomycetes > Streptosporangiales > Thermomonosporaceae > Actinomadura > Actinomadura sp. NAK00032. Next base: position 6,762,157 of record NZ_CP054932.1, read on the forward strand.
CGACCGCATCTCCTCCGAGGCGAACGCCGAGCTGCGCCGGGTCATGCTGGAGGTCTTCGGATACGACCGCTACCTGGCCGAGACGGGCGCGCGTCCCCTGCACCAGGACGAGACGGGCGTCCTGTGGTCCATCGAGCTGCCCGGCGACGAGCCGGTGGTCATGGTCGAGGTGGTCAATTCCACGCCCGAACCGGACGGGACGTACCGCACCTACTATCTGCGCGTCCCGCCCGGCACCAGCACGGCGCGCGCGGGCGTCGCCTGGACGTTCGGTGTGGACGAGGCCGACTACCACCCTGAGAAGCAGACCTGAGCCCGCGGGCGTCCCTTGGTCGCACTTCCCCAGTCACCAAGGGACGCCCGTCCTCACCGTTCCAGCAGGGCCGGGATCCGTTCCAGGACGCCGCCGGCGAAGGTGTCGTAGAGGCCCAGTGGCTCCAGGTGGACGTAGCCGATGTGGCAGTCGCAGACGTCGAGCGGGCACGGGCGCGGGGCCAGCGCGTCCCGGAACGTGCCGTCGTACAGGTTGCCCAGCACGGCCGGGACGAAGTGGCAGCGGCGCACTGTGCCGTCACCGTCTACGGACACCACCGTGTCCCCTGTGCGGCAGGGGAGGCCGCGGCTGGCGTGCGGGCGGCGGCTGAGCGGGAAGAGCGGGTCGATCTCGGCCCAGGAGGCGGCTTCGGCGTCGTCGTAGGCGCGGCCCTCGGCGGCGTTGACCCACAGGTAGGTGCCGGTGGGCAGGTCGGCGCGCAGGCGGCGGGCGGCGTCGAGGTGTTCGGGCTGCCCGACGATGCCGACGCTGTACCGGACGCCGCGCTCCGCCAGGTCCCGGCACTTCCCTAGGAAGCGCTCATAGGGAACCTGGCCGGGATGGTAGGTCGCCCAGAGCGCGAGCCGGGTGAGGTCGGCGTCGGCCGTCCACGACACGCGGTGGCTGAGGTTGGTCTGGATCGCGACCCGTTCGACGTGCGGGAGATGGCTCAGCGTGGTGAGCGCCTGCCGGTACCAGGAGCGCACCAGGCCCTCCCCCCAGGGCGTGAACAGGACGGAGACGGGGTGCCCGCAGCCGGCGACCCATTCCGTGAAGCGTTCGAGGGCTGCGCGGTCGGCGCGCAACTGGTCCGGTGTGTCGCGGCGCTTGGCGAAGGGGCAGTACGGGCAGTCGTAGTCGCAGCTCGCGAGCGGCCCCCGGTAGAGGATCGTGAGGTGCCGCCCCATCAGCGCGCCTCGTAGGAGTCCATGAGGCCCTGCACGCCGGACGAGAAGAGAGCGGGGCCGATGGCGTCGGAGTAGGCGAGCCCTTCCGGTGTGAGCCGCACCGTGGTGTCGGACGTCTCCAGCCATCCGCGCTCACCGAACGATGCGAAATCGGCCGCGAAGTCGTCCAGTGGGTCGGTGTCGAAGCGCGCGCGGTACGCGGCCCTGTCGACTCCGGCGGTCTGGAGCAGGGACTGGAGCAGATGGCGGCGACGTTGCTCGTCGCCGTCCAAGGTGAACCCGACACGGGCGGTGCTGAAGTCGGTCTCGCTCACGTAGGAGTCGATGATGGAGCGCACCTGGCCGGCGCCCACCGCGTACTCGAACGAGTAGTGCAGGCGGGAGGTGTAGGAGCGGGCTCCGCAGCCGAGCCCGACCATGCCGTCCGTCTGGCAGCAGTACTCGGTGCCGTTGCCGGTGTCTCCGCGTAGCCGGAACATGCGCATCGACACCTGCTCGTAGCCTTCGGCAAGAAGGTGGTCTCGGCCGATGCCGTACAGGGTGAGGCGCTGGTCGTCCCAGTCTTGGGCGCGGCGTCCCAGACCCGTCAGCGGACGGACGTAGAGGGGATACAGGTAGACCTCCTCTGGACGCCAGGCGAGAGCGGCGTTCAGGGAGTGCAGCCATGTCGCGGGCGTCTGGCCGTCGATGCCGTAGATGAGGTCGATGTTGAGGGTCGGGAAGCCCACGGCCCTGATGCGGTCCAGCGCGGCCTCCACCTCGGCGCGCTTCTGGGGCCGGACGGCCGCGCGCGCCTCCTCGTCCAGGAAGCTCTGCACGCCGATGGAGATGCGGGTCGTTCCGCGTTCGGCGAGGACGGTCAGCCGGTCGGTGGTGGCGGTGGCCGGGGACGTCTCCACGCCGAGCGGGGCCGACCCGAAGCCCTTGAAGCGTCCGGCGATGTCGCAGAGGCGCTCCAGCTCCGGGGCGGTGAGGTAGGTCGGTGTGCCGCCGCCGAACGCGGCCGTGGCGAAGGCAGGGCCGTCCAGGGCGTCCAGTACGGCGGTCGCCTGACGGTCGAGGGCGTCCAGGTAGGCGCCGGTCAGTTCTTCGGGCGCGCCCGTTCGGGTGAAGAGGTTGCAGAAGCCGCACCGCATCTCGCAGAAGGGCACGTGGAGGTACAGGAAGAGCGAGTCGAGCGGCTCCCCCGCCCACACGCCGCGCAGCGGAGGCGACGGGTTCAGCGGACGGTAGGCGGTCTTGTGCGGGTACGCGTACACGTATCCCTGGTAAGGCTTCACGGTAGAACGAACTCCCCGTACGGAACGGTCCAGACGACCTCGTGGCCGATGCGGTGCCCGGTGTGGCCGTCCTCGCCGTAGGCCGTTCCGTGGTCGGAGCAGACGATGACGAGGCAGGGGCGGCGCATCAGCGCGAAGAGGCGTCCGATGTGGGCGTCGACATGGCGGAGGGCGGCGGCGTGGCTGGCGCGCGTGTCGCCGTCGTCCCGGGTGGCGCCGGGCAGGTAGAACCAGTTGGGCTGGTGCAGCGACGCGACGTTCATCAGCAGGAACAGCCGCCGGTCGGCCGGCAGCCGCGCCATGGTCTCGGCGACGCGGTCGATCTGGTTGGGCAGGGCCTCGGGGTCGGTCACGCCGAACGCGGGCTCCCAGTGGCTCTCGGCGAACAGCGCCGGCAGCGCCGACCCGAGCGGCGTCAGCTTGTTGAAGAACCCGACGCCGCCCACGCAGACGGTGTGGTAGCCGGCTGCGGCGAGCCCGGACGGCAGGTCGGCGGCGTCGAACGTCCACGTGTGTGGCGCGGTGGTCTCGCTGCCCGGGAACGCCCCCGCGAAGAGGCGCGGGTGCGGCCCAGGGGACGCAGGGGTCGGCATGAACCCGGCCAGCATCGCGGCGTGCGCCGCATAGGTGAAACTGCCCGGCGTGTGGCGGCGCTCCCAGCGGCCCCCTGGGAGCAGCCCGGCGAGCGTAGGCGTCTCCCCTGCCGCCGCCAGTTCGGCGGCCACGTCGTAGCGCAGGGTGTCGAGAGTCACCAGCAGCAGATCGTGAGTGCCGACGATGGCGTTCATGTCGCGGGACACGCCCATACCCGTATCCGTCACGCCGTGGCCCCCGCCGCGTCCTGGAGTAGAGCGACCTGGGCGGCGTACGTGTCGAGCCCCTCGGCGGGACCACCGGGCAGGCCGGTCAGCCCGGGAAGCAGGTCGCCGAACGCGTTCACCTCGCAGACGGTGAACCGCCTCATGCCCATCCCTACGAGCAGGTCAACGCCGACCATCGGGCTGCCCGGGAAACAGGATGCGGCCCGCGCGCACACGTCGAGCGCCCGCCTCCATCCGGCCTCGCCCAGTGCACGCTGCACGGCTCCCAGGTCACCCCTGGAGCCGCCCAGATGCAGGTTGGTCATCGGTGTGCGGCTCGTCCGGACGACCGCGTGCGTGGGTTCGCCGCCGATGACGACGACCCGCAGGTCGAACACGCGGCCGTTGATCGTGGCCTTGGGCAGCCACCGCTCGACGTGCAGGCCGTCCGGCGCGAGCAGGTCGATGAGCGCCGCGACCTCCTCCTCGGTCTCGTACGAGCGGACGCGCAACGAGTTGAGCAGCCGCCCGTCCGCCATGGACGCCGAGGTCACGGCCCTGATCCGGTCCGGTGGCGCGGTCTGCAGCGCCACCACCCCGGACGCGGACGAGCCGTGCGCGGGCTTGACGAACACGCGCCGCTCCCCCGCCTCGTCCATCCGGGACCGCAGCGCCGCGTAGCCGGAGACGTCCGTCAGCGCGGCCGGGACGGGCACCCCCGCCGCCAGCATGCGGGCGTGCGACCGCCGCTTGTCGAACATGACCGCGATCTCCTCGACGTCGCCGAGCAGGCGGCCGCCGGCCGCCGACACCTCCCCGGACATCCGCCGCAGCGCCGCCGTGAACGTCCGGTACCAGCGGGCGCCGCCCTCTACCCGGGCCGGTTCGCCGGGGCCGCGCAGCAGCGCGTCGGTCTCGCGGTCCTCGCCGGGCGAGTCGATGCGCAGCAGGTCGCCCGCGGCCAGGCCGAGCGGGACGCCGCGCAGGACGTCCACCCACGGCACGAGGCGCGGTTCGGGCAGCCCGGCGGACCGGCACACCGCCGCGAGCAGTGCGGGGCGCCGGTCGCCGGGCGTCCCCACGACGACGAGGCTCATTCGGCGACCGAGATGTAGGAGCCGCTCATGTCGAGCCCGAGCCGGCTCCACTGGGGCTTCAGCCACTCGGGGAACCCCTGCGGATCGTCCAGGTTCACCCGGACGCCCGGCAGCGCCTCCCGCACCCGCGCGCCCATCTCCTCGGTCAGGTAGTGGTGGTGCAGGTCGAGGTCGGCGAGGTGGCCGAGCGGGCGGCCGGCCAGCAGCGCCTCCGCGCCCGCGTCGGTGAGCGTGCCGAGCGCGAGGCTCAGCGACTCCAGCCGCTCGACGACGGGCGCGTCCGCCACGGCCTCGGCGATCCGGTCGTGGGCGCCGGCGTTCTCCAGGCCGAGGTGGCGCAGCGCGGGCAGCCGCTCCCCCGCGAGGATCGGCGCGAGGTCGTCGAGGGAGGCGAGCCAGTCCGGCCGGTCGCCGCCGCCCAGCCACAGGTCGAGGTGCCGCAGCCCCGGCAGCTCGCTCTCGGTCACCGCCCGGACGATCTCGGCGGGCAGCATGACCGCCTCGAACCGCAGCGTCCGCAGCCGGGCGCCCGCGCGGCCGTCCAGCGGCGCGAGCCGCAGCCCGTCGGAGCCGCGGACCTCGAAGTGCTCCAGCTCCGGAAACGCCGCGAACAGCGGCGAGACGTCGGTGTGCCTGATCCACGAGAGGTGCAGGTCCCAGTCGCGGATGTCGCCGAGGAACAGCGCCCGCAGGCGCGGCAGCCGGTCGGCGGCGGCCACCAGCCGCTCCACCGGATCGAACTCGCCGCAGTCGAACCCCCAGAAGCCGATGACGAGGTGCGTGACCCGCGCCGTGTCGACCTCCCGGAGGAAGCGGTCGAAGTTCTCGGGGACCTCCGCGCCCCACACGCCGTTGTCGTGGATGTGGTGGTAGATCCCCCAGGCGACCTCTCCGGCGGCGGGGAGCGGCCCGCCCTCCGGGTCCCCGTCGAACGCGTGGACGGGGAGCCCGGCGAACGTCGAGAGGCGCTCCTCGATCATTCCGACACCGCGATGTAATGCCAGTCGCCGTCCGGCTTCTCCTGCTCGTCCAGGTCGACCTCGACACCGGGCAGCGCGGCCTTCACGCGCTCGATCATCGCGTCCGACAGGAAGTGGTGGTGCAGGTCCAGCTTGCGCAGGTGGGTGAGCGGCTGCCCGGCCAGCAGCGCCTCGGCGCCCCGGTCGGTGAGGACGCCCATGGCGAGGCTGAGCGACTCCAGGCGCGCCACGACGGGCGCGCCCGCGACGGCCGCGGCGATCTCGTCCTGGATCTCGCTGTCCTCCAGGCCGAGGTGGCGCAGCGCGGGCAGCCGCTCGCCGCCGAGCAGCGGCGCGAGGTCGGCGGCCGTGGCGTCGCCGCCGTAGTTGTCCTCGCCGAGCCACAGGTCGAGGTGCTCCAGGTTCGGCAGCTCGCTCGCGCCCACGGCGCGGACGATCGCGGCCGGGAGCCCGCCCGACTCGAACCGCAGCACCTTGAGCCGGTCGCTCTTGACCGGGTCGAGGGCGAGGCCCTGCGCGCCGCGCACCTCGAACCGCTCCAGGTTCGGGAACGCGGTGAACAGCGGCGTGATGTCGGAGTGCTCGATCCAGGAGATCTCCGCCTCCTCGCCGGTGATGTCGCCGAGGAACAGCGCCCGCAGCTTCGGGAAGGACGCGGCGGCCTTGGTGAGCAGGTCGACCGGGTCGGCGGCGCCGGAGTCGTAGTCCGCGCCCCAGTAGCCGACGATCAGCGCGGTGATCTCGGCCGTGTCGACCGTCTGCAGGAACCGCGCGAAGACGTCGGCGAAGTCCTCCTCGTCGAAGATCGTCCCGACGTACCAGGCGGCCTCGCCCGCCGCCGGGTACTCCTCCCCGGTGACCGGGTCGGTGGCGGCGTTCCCGTCCTTGCCCGCTTCGGTCTCGTTGTTGAACGTGGCCACCGGCAGGCCGGCGTATTCCTCGAGGTGCTGATAAACGCCCATGGGTCCCCTTCGCGAGTTCGTTCGGCCCATGTCCTATCAGGACCGGCGGACAAACCGCGGGATTTCCGACGAGGGTCGGGCCGAGCGCCCCGGCCCAGGCCCCGGCGGAGGGCGCCCCCGCCGCGGGGGCGCCCGTCACGAGCGTCAGGAGGCGATCAGCACCGACCCCTTGTACTTGTCCTCGACGAACTTCTTGACCTCGGGGCCCTGCAGCAGCTGGACGAGCTTCTTCACGCGGGCGTCGTCCTTGTTCTCCGGCAGCGTCACGATGCCGTTGGCGTACGGGTTGCCCTCGGCCTTCTCGGCGGCGAGCGCCTCCTTGTTCGGCGACAGCCCGGCCTCGATGGCGTAGTTGCCGTTGATGACCGACAGGGCGACGTCGTCCAGCGACCGGGGCAGCTGCGCGGCCTTGACCGGCGTGAACTTCAGCTTCTTGGGGTTGGTCGCGATGTCGCGCGGGGTCGCGGTCGTCGGCGCGTCCGGCTTCAGGGTGATCAGTCCGTTGTCGGCGAGCAGCTTCAGCGCGCGCCCCTCGTTGGCCGGGTCGTTCGGGACGGCGACCTCGGCGCCCTGCGGGACGTCCTGGAGGTTCTTCACCTTCTTGGAGTAGACGCCGAGCGGCTCCAGGTGGACGGGCGCGACGAACGTCAGCTCCGTCCCCGACTGCTTCTCGAACTCCTCCATGAACGGCACGTGCTGGAAGTAGTTCGCGGTGACCTGCTTCTCCTTCAGCGCGGTGTTCGGCTGCTGGTAGTCGCTGAACTCCACGATCTCGACCTTCAGCCCGGCCTTGGCGGCCAGATCGTCCTTGACGTAGGTCAGGATGTCGCCGTGCGGGACGGGGTTGACCGCGACCTTCAGCGGGGCGTCCGGATCGTCCGACGCCTCCGAGGAGCCGCAGGCGGTCAGCCCCACGAGGAGACCGACGGAGGCCAGCGCGACAGTGAGCTTGCGAAGCACGACGAGTGCCTTTCTGTGGGTTAGCGGTGGGTCAGGCGGCGGGCGACGAGGTCCCCCGCGGCCTGGATGAGCAGGACCAGGACGACGAGCAGCACCACGGTCGCGACCATGACCTTGGTCTCGAAGCGCTCGTAGCCGTAGACGACGGCGAGGTTGCCGAGCCCGCCGCCGCCGACCGTCCCGGCCATGGCCGTGTAGCCGATGAGCGCGATGACGGTGACGGTCAGGCCCGACACGAGGCCGGGGCGCGCCTCGCGCAGCAGGACCTTGCCGACGATCTCCCGGCGGGTGGCGCCCATGGCGTCCGCCGCCGCGAGCACGCCGGGGTCGACCTCGCGCAGCGCGATCTCGACGAGCCGCGCGTAGAACGGGATGGCGCCGATCGTCAGCGGGACGATCGCGGCGGCGTTGCCGATGCTGGTGCCGACGACCACCCGGGTGAACGGGATGATCGCCACCATCAGGATCAGGAACGGCAGCGAGCGGCCGATGTCGACGACCACGCCGAGGGCCCGGTTCACGGGCCGGGCGGGCAGCAGCCCGCCGCGCTCGGTCACGACCAGCAGCACGCCGAGCGGCAGCCCGAGCACGACGGTGAACAGCGTGGCGACGCCGGTCATGTAGAGGGTGTCCACCGTGGCGGGCCACAGCAGCGGAGCGACCTCGTCCCAGGTCATCGGGCGTCCTCCCGGTTCTCGTCGGCGGCCCGGCCGGCGCCGCCGGGCGGGGTGGCGGCGCCGCCGGGGCTGGTGGCGGGGTCGGCGGCGTGCTTGACGTCGACGGTCAGGCCCGACTCGCGGAGGAAGGCGAGCTGGGCGGCGTTCGCCGCGGGGTCGCCGGGCAGTTCGAGCTGGAGGCGGCCGACGCGCTCGCCGCCGACCGTCTCGACGGCGCCGCCGAGGATGTTGACGTCCAGCGAGTACTTGCGGGCCAGCGCCGACACGAACGGCTCGTCGGTGGCGCCGCCGGTGAAGGTGACCTCGACGAGCGTCCGGCCGTCGCGGGGCTCGGCCGGCGGCAGCGGGAACAGGTCCCGGGCCAGCTCCGAGCCGGGCCGCGCGAGCAGCCGGGTGACCGGGCCCGACTCGGTGATCCGGCCGTCGCGCATGACCGCGGCCGAGTCGCAGATGCGCTTCACGACGTCCATCTCGTGGGTGATCAGCAGGACGGTGAGGCCGAGCCGCCGGTTGAGGTCGCGCAGCAGCTCCAGGATGGACGCGGTGGTCTCCGGATCGAGCGCGGACGTCGCCTCGTCCGACAGGAGCACCTTCGGGCGGCCGGCGAGGGCGCGGGCGATGCCGACGCGCTGCTTCTGCCCGCCGGAGATCTGCGCCGGGTAGGCCCTCGCGTGCTCCTGGAGCCCGACCAGGTCCAGCAGCTCGGCGACGCGCCGGGCCCGCTCCGCGCGCGGGACGCCCATGACCTCCAGCGGGAACGCGACGTTCCCGGCGACGGTCCGGCTGCCGAGCAGGCCGAAGTGCTGGTGGATCATGCCGATGCCCTGCCGGGCCCGGCGCAGGCTCCCGCCGCGCAGCGCGAGCAGGTCCTGCCCGCCGACGACGACGCGGCCCTCGTCCGGGCGCTCCAGCAGGTTGACGCAGCGCAGCAGGGTGCTCTTGCCGGCGCCGCTGCGGCCGAGGACGCCGAAGACCTCGCCCTCGGCGACGGTCAGATCGACCCCGTCGACGGCGATCACCTCGCGGCCGCGGTCGCGGTAGCTTTTTCGAAGTTTCTCGATCTGGATCACAGGAAAACATCCATGCGGGCACGGGACGCCGGACGAGCGGCGGCGGTCAGCGGGACGGCGGGCGGACGCGGGCGAGCGCAAGCGGCACGGCCCGACATACGGCGTGCGGCATGCGCGGCGCGCGAAGGCTCAGGGAGAGCGCCTGCGAGCGCCTACGAGCGCTTACGAAGGAAGCGCCTAAGAGCGGCCGGGCGGGAACGGGGCGTGGCTCAGCAGATGGCGTTCGAAGAACATGCGCGACTCAGGGGTGTGGCGGACAGGCTCGCTTCGGGGCGCGAGGCGCAGGACGGCAGGGGCCCTCAGCGGCCACACATTCGCCGGCAACACGTACGCCGCATGGCCCGCCGCATCGGCGGGCGGTGCTCACGGCACGGGCGTACGGAGGACATGTCAGCAGTTAACCGGCTTCACACCAGTGACCGCAAATCCGGCGGGTGTGATATCCGTCGCGCTGCGTGGCGGGCGCCCGCCGGGACGTTCGCGCTACTCGTCGCGGTAGTCGAGATAGGCGGTGCCGGAGCCGCTGTGGACGGAGATCGACCGCGCGGCGCCCTCGTCGACGACGGCGGGGTTGAGGTGGGTACTGCCCGAACCCGTCCCGGCCCGGACGCGGTAGCGCGACCCCGGCGGCACGATGATCTTCGCCGTGCCCGACCCGGCGGACGCCTCCACGGCGTCCGGCGGCTCGGCGTAGCGCAGGTCGAGGGCGCCGGACGACACCCGCGCCAGCGTCTTGGCCGCGGCCAGCCCGGTCCCGGTGATCGCACCGGACCGGGCCTCCAGCCGCAGCCGGCCGCGCACCCCGGCGACGCCGATCTCGCCGGACCCGGTGCGCAGGTCGAGGTCACCGGTCAGGCCCCGCACGTCGATCTCCCCGGATCCGGACACCGCCGACACGCGCGTCCCCGCCGGGACCCGGACGTCGATGTCGGCGCCGCAGCCGCCGAGCACGTCCGAGCCACCGCAGCGGAACGTCACGAACAGCACGTCCTCCACGAGCGTTTCGGTGACGCCGGGCCTCTCCAGGCCCCAGCGGAGCGTCTTGTAGACGCGGGCCTCGCCGTCCGGGCCGGGGCCGACGGAGACGGCGGCGCCGTCCAGGTCGAGGCGCAGCTCCCTGATCGCGTGGTGGTAGGGGGTGACCGACACCGCGGTCTGCCGGACGGCCCGCCCGACCAGCGAGAGCAGGGCGGGCGTCACCACGACCAGCGCGGTCGCGACCGCCAGCGCGATCCACACGCCGCGCCGGCGGGGCCGCCCCGCGCCGAGCGCCTCGCCCGTCCCGGCGGTCATGTGTCGCCGTCCAGGAAGCGCAGCACGGCGAGGACGCGCCGGTGGTCGCCCTCGGCGTGCGGCAGGTCGAGCTTGGCGAAGATGCTGTTGATGTGCTTGGCGACCGCGCTCTCGCTGACCACCAGCGCCGCGGCGATGCCCGCGTTGGAGCGGCCCTCCGCCATGACGGCCAGGACCTCCCGCTCGCGCGGGGTGAGCCGGCCGAGCGGGTCGGTGTGCCTGCGCAGCAGCAGCTGCGAGACGACCTCGGGGTCCAGCGCGGTGCCGCCGGCGGCGACCCGGCGCAGCGCGTCCAGGAAGACCGACACGTCCGCGACCCGGTCCTTGAGCAGGTAGCCGATGCCGCCGGCGCCGCTCGACAGCAGGTCGGCGGCGTAGCGCTCCTCGACGTACTGCGACAGCAGCAGCACGGCGACCTCCGGCGCCTCCCGCCGCATGACCAGAGCCGCGCGGACGCCCTCGTCGGTGAAGCCGGGCGGCATCCGGACGTCCACGATCGCCGCGTCGGGGCGGTGCGCGCGGACGGCGGCGAGCAGCCCCTCGGCCTCGCCGACGGCCGCCGCGACCTCGAACCCGGCGGTCTCCAGCAGCTTGATCAGCCCGGCCCTGAGCAGGACGGAGTCCTCGGCGATCACAACGCGCACGGCAGCTCCACGGTGACGGTCGTCGGGCCCCCGCCGGGGCTGGTGATGCGGAACGCGCCGTCCACCGACCGGACGCGGCGCGCGAGCCCGGTCAGGCCCGTCCCGGCGGACGGGTCGGCGCCGCCCGCGCCGTCGTCGCGGACCGTCACCCGCAGCACGTCGCCCCGGCGGACGACCTCGACGTCGACTTCGGCCGCGCGGGCGTGCCGGACGACGTTGGTGAGGGCCTCGGACACGACGAAGTACGCGACGGCCTCGACGGTGGAGGAGGCGCGCGGCTCCACCTCGACCCGCAGCCGGACGGGCAGCGGCACGCGGGCGGCGACGCCGGACAGCGCGGCGTCCAGGCCGCGGTCCTCCAGCACGGGCGGGTGCAGGCCGCGGATCAGCGTGCGCAGCTCGGCGAGGGCCTCCTTGGCCTCCTCGTGCGCCTCGACGATCACCCGCATGGCGTCGTCCGGGACGCCGGTCAGGGTCTCGCGGGCCAGGCCGAGGTTCAGCGCGAGGGACACGAGGCGCTGCTGGGCGCCGTCGTGCAGGTCCCGTTCGATGCGGCGGCGTTCGAGGTCGGCGGCGTCGACCACGCTGGCGCGCTTCTCGGCCAGGTCCTCGACGCGGCGCCGCAGCTCCTCCGCGCGGTCGGGGCCGAGCAGCCCGGCGGCGGCGCGGGCGTCCAGCCGCCGCACGCCCGCCGCCGCCCAGGGCGCCGCCGCGAGGAGCAGGACGCCGAGCGCACCCGTTTTGACCGGGTCGCCGAACAGGCCGGCGTCGGGCAGCGCCCACGCGTAGAGGGGCACGGCGGCGAGGACGGCGCCCATCGCCCACATCATGATCACGGCGAGTCCGCCGAGCGCGAGCGGCGGCGCCGCGACCAGGTGGTACTGCAGCTTCCGCCACACCTCGGGCGAGCGCAGATCGCGGAGCGGATCCCACGGGCGCCCGTCGGCCAGGTTCGGCATGGGTGGAATGTCCAGGCCGAGCACGGCCCAGCAGCGCTCCCGCTGCCACGCCGTCAACAGGCGCAGCGCGAGCAGCGGGAAGGCGATCGTCGCGGCGGTCAGGACGAGGACCGGTACGACGTCCACGGGCGCCCAGACGGCCCAGACCGAGCCCGGGACCAGCCATCCGGCGGCCTGCAGCGGCACCCCGGAGGCGACGAACACGGTGTCGCGCCACGCCGCCGCCGTCCACGGCGCGTGCACGCGGGCACGGGCGACCGCGGAGATGGATGCCATGCGGCAACCGTATTGGCCTGGTTCGTCCGCCACCATGAACCAGACCGGAGGACGGGGGTGAACCTAGTGCCACCCCAAGTCGGATGGCGGTGCCACTGACCGCGCCGGGCACCGCGGCAAGGCTGTGACCGGGGCGTCCCGGAGCGCGGATGCCGCACCGGATCACCGTCCTCTAGGAGTGCCGCATGGTCACCGCCGTCTCCCGCCCTGTCTCGTCCAAGGTCTCCTTCCGGCGCCGGCCAGTTCGCGATGTAGGGCGTGCCCTGGAGGGGCGATGGGTGGGATGGGGCTTCATCGGGGGCGCGGCCGCACTGGTCCCCTGGATGTGGGTGCTCGCGACGACGATGCCGTCCACCACGACGGTGTCGAACTGGTCGGCGGCCTGGGTCGGGCTGGACGCGATGGAGGCCGCCGCCCTCCTGGGCACGGGCGTGCTGTTCGTCCGCCGCGATCCCCGGTACGGGCTCGGCGCCGCCGTGGCCGCGGCCCTGCTGGCGGCGGACGCGTGGTTCGACGTGACGACCGCCACGCCCGGTGCCGCGCGCGCGTCGGCGATCGCGCTCGCGGCCGGGCTGGAACTTCCACTGGCGGCCCTGTGCGCGGCCCTCGCCGCACGGTCGTACACGCAGCGTGGAGCCATGATCGACGAATCGGTGAACAGTGATCGGCAAAGCCTGAACGGGAGTGCGCCAGACGGGTGAAACCAGACGAGCCGGACCTCTAGAGTGAGTGCCATGTCGGGGCCCTCTCGCGGGAGGGCCCCTCGCCCTGCCTGCATGATCAGAGGTCCCCGAACATGAACGACCACGAGGTGCACGAGGAGTGCATGCGGCTCCTCCGGGACGGCCTGCCCGTCCCCGCTCCCGCCGCCTTCGAGGAGGGACGGGACTTCCTTCCGCTCGGACTCGACATGGACGGCGACGTCGCCGTCGTCACCTTCCTCCACCAGTGGGGCGACACGTCGGCGTTCGTCGAGGGTTGGACGTTCCACAAGCGCGACGGCGAGTGGCGGGAGCTGGGCGGTGCCGGCGGGTTCGCGCCCGCCGAGCCCCTGGCGCGCCGCTCGTCCGGCGAGATGATGGGCCGCCACCTGCTGAAGTACGGGTCGGGGCGCAGCGTCCGCAACTCCAACCGGCTGCTGCCGTGGGGCGCCAAGTGGGTGCACGAGGCGCGGCTGCGGGCGTCGGCGGAGGTGGCGCGGGTCCGGGTCGGCAGCCGGATCCTGGACGTCCCCGAGCACGGGCACGTCGTCGTCGTGTGGGGCGCCCGCCGGGGCCCGGTCGTGGAGGCCCTCGCCGCGGACGGCGCGGTGCTGGACGCCATGGACCTGGACCGCCCGGCCGTCGCGTCCCGCCCGCAGGGCTGATATTTGACCGTTCGGTCTTGAACGGGTTATCGTCCTGCCATGGCACGGACGAAGGAGTTCGACCCGGACGCCGCCCTGCGGCGCGCCCTCGACCTGTTCTGGGAGCGCGGCTACGAGGCGACGTCCATGGCCGACCTCGTGGAGCACCTCGGGATCGCCCGCGCCAGCATCTACGGCACGTTCGGCGGTAAGCACGAGCTGTTCCTGAAGGCGCTGGAACGCTACCTCCAGGAGACCGACCCCAAGATCGCCGAGGCGCTCGCCCAGCCGGGCCCCGTGCTGCCGGCGGTGCGGGCGCTGATCGAGCGCTACGCGGCGGACGCGGCCCGCGACCGGCCGCGGCGCGGGTGCCTGGTGGTGAACACGGCGGTCGAGCTGGCCGCCCGGGACCCGGACGCGGCACGGCTGGTCGAGGCGAGCTGGTCGTTCCTGGAGGCGTCCCTGACGTCGGCGCTCATGCGCGCGCGGGCCCAGGGGGAGCTGCCGCCGGAGAAGGACCCGCGCTCGCTGGCCCGCCTCCTGCTCGTCCTGTTCCAGGGCATGCGGGTCCTCGGCCGCGCGCCCGCCGACGACGGCCGCCTCCGGGACGCGACGCGCGAGGCGCTGTCCCTGTTCGACTGACCGCCGCCCCGCCCCGGCTCTGGCCGTGGGTTCTGCATGGGTTTATTCAAGACCGATCGATCTAGAAAGTAGGAGCCGTCATGACCTTCCACGGCACGACCGTCCTCATCACCGGCGGCTCGCGCGGCATCGGCCGCGCCACCGCGCGCGCCTTCGCCGCCGAGGGCGCCACGGTCGTCCTCGCCGGACGCGACGTGACCGCGCTCGCCGACGCCGTCAAGGAGATCGGGCCCGGCACGGCCGACCACGTGGTCGCCGACGTGGCCGACCCCGCGTCCGCCGCCCGGATGGTCGAGACGGTGGTCGCCCGGCACGGCGGCCTGCACGTCGCGGTCAACAACGCCGGGATCCTCGGCGCGGCCGGACCCGTCGCCGACATCGACCCCGCCGCCTGGGACGACGTCATGGCGGTCAACCTGACCGGCGTCTTCCTGTCGATGAAGCACGAGATCGCCCACATGCGCGCCCACGGCGGCGGGACGATCGTGAACGTCGCGTCCAACATCGGGGCGCATCGCCGGCTCCCCGGCATGGCGGCGTACGCGGCGTCCAAGGCCGCGGTCAGCATCCTGACCCGCACCGCAGCGCTCGACCACATCGGCGATGGCGTCCGCATCAACGCCGTCAGTCCCGGGGCAAGCGACACCCCCATGTCACTGCTACCGGGTGAGAGCGAAACCGAGCGCGCGGCCCGGATGAGTGCGTCCGTCCCAGCGGGGCGTGTGGCGGACACGTCCGAAGTGGCTTCGACCGTCCTGTGGCTGGCGTCGGACGCCTCAACCCACGTGGTCGGCCACGACCTCGTCATCGACGGCGGTGTCACCGCCTGACAACGCTTTTCGGGACGGCTCACAGGGCACACTCAAGGCATGGCCCTCACACCCGACTACGACTCCGACCCGGAGCGCTTCCGTCTCGCCGGCAGGGTCACCAGGAAGTACCTGATCGGGGCGCGGAGCCTGCACGACCACGTCGCCATGAAGCTGGTCAACACCGGCGCGTCCCTCGTCCTGGACATCGGCTGCGGGGAGGGCGCCCTCAGCGCCGCCCTCCCCCGTCCGGCGCCGCTCCGGCTCGTGGGCCTGGACGCGTCCGCCGCCCTGCTGCGCGCCCACCCCCGGCCGTGCGTGCGCGGCGACGCGCTGCGGCTGCCGTTCCGGGACGGGACGTTCGACGCCGCCGTGGCCGTGAACATGCTCTACCACCTGGACGACCCAGGGCCCGCCCTGCGCGAGGCACGCCGCGTCCTCGCCCCCGGCGGGATGCTGCTCGTCTCCGCGATCTGCCGGAACGACAGCCCCGAACTGTCGCCCGTCTGGCGCCCCGAACCCACCCCGTTCGACGCCGAGGACGCCCCCGACCGGGTCTGCGAGGTCTTCGGCGAGGTCGAGGTGGAGCGCTGGGACGCCCCGCTGATCACGCTCCCCGACCGCGCCGCGATCCGCGACTACCTGATCGCCCGCCGCGTGCCCCGCCCCCAGGCCGCCGAGGCCGCCGCCCACCTGGACACGCCCCTGCCGGTGACGAAGCGCGGCTCCCTGGTGGTCGCGCGCCGCTGACCCTCTGCGCTCATAGCCAGCCGCGGTCCTGGGCGGCGCGGGCGGCGGCGTGGCGGTTGCCCGCACCGAGCTTGGTGACGGCGGCGGACAGGTAGTTGCGGACGGTCCCCTCCGACAGGCCGAGGTCGCGGGCGATGCGCGCGACGGGGGCGCCGCCGGCGGCGGCGCGGAGGGCGTCCAGCTCGCGCGGGGTGAGCGGGCACTCCTCGGCGGCGAGGGCGTCGGCGGCGAGCTGCGGGTCGATGTAGCGGGCGCCGGCGGCGACCTGCCGGATGACCTCGGCGAGCCGCCGGCCGGGCGCGTCCTTGCCGAGGAAGCCGCGGACCCCGGCGGCCATGGCGCGGCGCAGGTTGCCCGGCCGGCCGTGCGCGGTCACGATCACCAGCCGGCAGGACGGCAGGTCGCGGGAGAGCCGCTCGGCGGCGGCGAGCCCGTCCAGTCCCGGCATGTCGATGTCGAGGACGGCGACGTCGGGCTTCAGGGCGAGGGCCCGGTCGACGGCCTCGTCGCCGCGGCCGACGTCGGCGGCGACCTCGATGCCGTCCTCGGTCTCCAGCAGCAGGACGAGCGCCTCCCTGATCAGCAGGTGGTCGTCGGCGAGCAGCACGCGGATCATGGCGCCTCCTCCGGCGCGGCGGGGACGGCGGCCGCCACCCGGAACGTCCCGTCCCCGGCGGGGCCGGCGGCGAACTCGCCGCCGGCGGCGGTGATCCGCTCGGCGAGCCCGGCCAGGCCGCTGCCGGCGTCGCCGGCGCGGCGCCCGGCGCCGTCGTTGACGATCTCCACCTCGACGCGGTCGCGGCCCGCCCGGACGGTGATCTCGCACCAGGTGGCGCTGGAGTGCCGCAGGAGGTTGGTGGTGGCCTCGCGGGCGACCCAGCCGAGCGGCTCATGGACGTGCGGCGGCAGCGCCGGGGACACGTCGGGGCGTTCGCAGCGGATCCCGGCGGCGCGCAGCACGGCGGACATGCCGTCCAGCTCGGTGCGCAGGGACGTGGCCCGGTAGCCGCGGACGACCTCCCGGACGTCGCGGACGGCGTCCCGGGCCATGGTCTGGATCTCGGTCAGCTCCTTGCGGACGCGCCCGTCGTCGCGTTCCACGAACCGTTCGGCGACCTCGGCGCGCAGCGCGACCGCCTGGAGGCTGTGCCCGAGGACGTCGTGCAGGTCGCGGGCGAAGCGGAGCCGCTCCTCCCCCACCGCGGACCGCGCCAGCTCGGCGCGCGCCTCCCGCAGCTCCTGGACGACGTGGAACAGCCAGACCGTGACGTACCCGGAGAAGGCGCCGAGCGGGACCGCGGCGACCTCGTACAGGACGGCCAGGGCGGGCAGCCCGAGCAGCACGCCGTAGACGGGGGTGAGCACGGTCGCCGCCACGGCCGCGCCGATCGCCTCCCGGACGGGCAGCACGATCGCGATCAGCCCGGCCGGGACGAGCAGCGCGTTGCCCCACCCCCGGTCGATGCCGAGCAGCAGCGGCATCGCCCAGCTGATCAGCGCGATCGCGGCCAGCCCGACCCGGTGGGCGGGCGCGGTGCGGCGCATCAGGTTCTGCCACAGGAGCCGGGCGTACAGGACGTACGCGGCGCCGGTGCCGGTGAGGGCGAGCAGCAGGCGGCCCGCCTCCCGGCGCTCGGTGATCTCGTACCAGAGCGCGGGCGCCAGGAACCCGGCCAGCGTCATCACCGTCATCCCCACGATGATCGCGGCGATGACGGTGGGACGCGGGAGGGCGGGCTGCACGCGCCCAGCGTATGCGGCCGGCACGGGGGTCGTCCGGGAGCGCGGGGCGGCGGCCGGTCAGGCGGCGCGGCCGGCCGGGGGGCACTGGAGCCGGGCGGCGTCGCGGCCGGTGACGAGGCAGCCGTCGTCCAGGATCCCGACCCGGTCGGCGCGGCACGCCTCGTCCGGGTCGCGGGTCGTGATCACCGCGCTGACCCCGTCCGCGGCGAGCATGAGCAGGACGGACCACACCTCGCGGGCCGCGGCGGCGTCGAGCCCGGCGGTCGGCTCGTCGAGGAACAGCACGTCGGACCGTCCCACCAGGGCCAGCGCGATGTCGAGCATGCGCCGCCGGCCGGGGGTCAGCCGCTCGAAGGGGACGTCGGCGAGGTGGGTGAGGCGGGCCAGGCGCAGGGCCTCGTCGCGGGTGAGCGGGTCGAGGGTCCAGCGCCGCCAGGTGTCGATGACCTCGGCGACGGTCAGCCCTGGGAACAGGCCGCCGTCACGCCACACCGCCCCAGCGCGCGCGGAGTCGCGGTCGGTGTAGGGGTCGGCGCCGTAGAGGCGGACGGTTCCGCTCGTGGGACGGCGCAGGCCGGCGAGCATCTCCAAGAGGGTGGTCTTGCCGGAGCCGTAGCGGCCCAGCAGCGCGTAGACCTCGCCTTCGGCCACGGTGAACGAGACGTTTCGCACGGCCTCGTTCAAGTCCAGGTCGCGTACCTCGATCACAGGTGCCTTCATGGCATCCATGCTGGCCGCCGGTGGCGCGGGCGTGCAGTCACGGACGTCAGGAGACGGTCATGAGGTTCGCAGGGGTGACCCATGACAAATGTCAGGGTTCGGCGATCGCCCATCCGGTCGGCGGGACGGTGACGCCATCGGCGGTGAAGCTCGCTTCACCGGCCACGCACGTCCAGTCTGCGGCGGGCAGTTCAACCTTGGCGGGCTCGCCGTCCAGGTTGAGGACGACCGCGAGCCGCTCTGCGCCGTGCCCCACTGTGTAGGAGAGAACCGTGTTGGTCAAGGTGGCGACCGTGGTTTCGGCTCGGACCAGCCACGGGTGACGTCGTCTTAGTCCGATCAGATGCTGGTGTAGGCGGTGGTAGGAGGCGCCGTAGCCGGGCGTCTCGTCGGGACGTTCCGGGAAGGCCGGCCGTATGGCGTCGTCCCCGCCTGGCCGTTCCTCTTTCACGCCTTCGTAACCGAACTCATCACCCGCGTAGATGGACGGAACACCACCGACCGTCAGCAGGATGACGAGCGCGTGTTCCCGGTGCTCTTCCCGGTTCAGGCGGCTGGCGATGCGGGTCACGTCGTGGTTGCCGAGGAAGGTCTGCGGGGCGAACCTACCGAGCATCGTGTTGTGCCGGTCGAGCGCATGGGCCAGCTCGAAGAAGTTGCCGTCGTTGAGCGAGCTCCAGATGGCCTTCCAGAGTTCGTACTGGGTGACGGAGTCGAATCCGGTGTCTTGCACCAGGCGGATGTAGTCGCCGTGGATGACCTCGCCGACGAACCAGGCGTCGGGGAAGCGCGCGCGGACGCGGTCTGTGACCGTCCGCCAGAACTCCGGCGGAACGGCGTAGGCGGCGTCGAGACGCCAGCCGTCTATGCCGCGCTCGAGCCAGTGGGTCATGACGTCGGTGACGTAGTCGGCGACCTCGGGTTCGGCGTGGTTCAGCGTGACCAGCCGGTCGTGGCCCTCGAACGTGCGCAGATCCGGGTGGAACCACTTCCGGTACCGGGACGCGTCACCCTTCGCCGAGACGTCGGCGAAGGGTTCGAAGCCGCGCCCGACATGGTTGAAGACACCGTCGAACAGGATCCTGACGCCCTTCTGGGAGGCGTCGTCGATGAGCCGCCGCAGGTCGTCCTCGCCGCCGAGCCTGGGGTCGACCCGGTAGTGGTCGACGGTGTCGTAGCCATGGGTCTCGGACGCGAACACGGGACCGAGCGCGAGCCCGTTGCAGCCGAGCCCGACGAGGTGGTCGAGCCAGCCGCCGAACCTCGCGAGCCTGGGCGTCGGGGGCGTTCCGGCGGGGAGGGCGTCCCGCTCGGCACCGACGAATCCGAGCGGGTAGGCATGCCACCAGATGGCGTGATCGGACCAGCGCATGCCCGTCCCTTACCCGGAGAGAGCGTCCCACCCGCCCATGCGGGCCTGCGCGCGTTCCGTGCGGGTCACGCGCGCACAAGAATGTCCGGAGTCAGCCCGTCCAGAGTCTTGATTCCAGAGAGCGCCATGGTCAGCTCCAGTTCGGCCTGGAGGCAGCGCAGTACGTGCTGAACTCCCGCCTGACCGGCGAGGCCCAGCCCATAGGCGTACGGACGCGCGACCAGGACGGCCTTGGCGCCGAGTGCCAGCGCCTTGGCGATGTCCGCTCCGGTCCGGATCCCGCTGTCGAACAGCACGGTCGCCTGGTCGTGGACGGCCTCGACCACGCCCGGGAGTGCGTCCAGTGAGGCGATGGCCCCGTCCACCTGGCGTCCGCCATGGTTGGAGACGATGACGGCGTCCATGCCGGCGTCCACGGCCTGGCGCGCGTCGTCGGGATGCTGGATGCCCTTCAGCGCGATGGGCCCGTCCCAATGGTCGCGCAGGAAGATGAGGTCGTCCCACGTCAGGCTGGGGTTCCCGAAGTTGGCGACCCAGTGCAGGATCGCCATGTCGCGGTTCTCCTTCGTGATGGGCCCGCCCACGGCCTTCTGGAAGACAGGGTCACTGAAATAGTTCGCGACACCGATCCCGCGCAGGAACGGCAGGTACGCCTGGTTCAGATCGCGCGGGCGCCACGCCAGCGTGAACGTGTCGAGGGTGACGACAAGGGCCGTGTAGCCGGCGGCCTTGGCCCGCTCTAGGAAGCTGACCGCAAGCTCCCTGTCCTTGGGCCAGTACAGCTGGTACCAGCGGGGTCCATCACCGTTGGCCTCGGCCACGTCCTCGATGGAGTACGAGGACGCCGTGCTCAGCACCATCGGCACCCCCTCGGCCGCCGCCGCCCGCGCCACTGCCAGCTCACCCTCCGGATGGAAGATCGATTGGACGCCGATGGGCGCGAGCAGCACCGGCGAGGGCATCGCGGTCCCCAGCACCTCCACCGACAGGTCCCGGTCGGCGACGTCCCGCAGCATGCGCGGCACGATCCGCCACCGGTCGAAGGCCGCCCGGTTGGCGCGCGCCGTCGCCTCGCTGCCCGCCGACCCCGCCACGTAGCCGAACGCCTGCGCCGACAGCGCGCGCTCCGCGAGGCCCTCCAGCTTCGTCAGATCGGTCGGCAGCGTCGGGACGACGTCACCGAGCCCCTGCAGATAGATCGAGTTCTGGAAGTCGGCCAGCCCGCTCAAAGGAACCTCCACCTGGGGATATCGGTACCGTCGGTCCTCAAGATGCCAGGTTCGGCAAGGTGACGGAACGGCATAGATCCGCCGAGTTCGGCGCCACACCCGGTGGGGCGGGCGAAAGATGTCCCCGGGACCGGCCACAATGTGGGGCATGGCACGACGCGGATCCCAAGCCCCTCCACCTCCGCCCGACTTTGAAGAGAACATCGTCGACGTCGATGTCTCCGACGAGATGCGCGGCAGTTTCCTCGAGTACGCCTACTCGGTCATCTACCAGCGGGCGCTCCCCGACGCGCGCGACGGCATGAAGCCCGTCCAGCGCCGGATCCTGTACTCGATGAACGAGATGGGCCTGCGCCCCGACCGCGGCCACGTCAAGTGCGCCCGCGTCGTCGGGGAGGTCATGGGCAAGCTGCACCCGCACGGCGACAGCGCCATCTACGACGCGATGGTGCGGATGGCGCAGCCCTGGGCGATGCGGATGCCGCTCGTGGACGGCCACGGCAACTTCGGCTCGCTCGGCGGCGACGACATGCCCGCCGCCATGCGGTACACCGAGGCCCGCATGTCCCGCGAGGCGATGCTGATGGTCGCCTCGATCGACGAGGACACGGTCGACTTCCGCCCCAACTACGACGGGCAGGAGCAGGAGCCGGAGGTGCTGCCGGCCGCGTTCCCGAACCTGCTGGTGAACGGCGCGTCCGGTATCGCGGTCGGCATGGCCACGAACATGGCGCCGCACAACCTCGGCGAGGTCATCTCGGCGGCCCGGCACCTGATCGACCACCCCGACGCCACCCTCGAAGACCTGATGCGCTTCGTCCCCGGCCCCGACCTGCCCACCGGCGGCAAGATCGTCGGCCTGGACGGGATCCGCGACGCCTACGAGCGCGGCCGGGGGACGTTCCGCACCCGCGCCACCGTCTCCATCGAGAACGTCACGGCCCGCCGCAAGGGCATCGTCGTCAGCGAACTCCCGTACGCCGTCGGGCCCGAGCGCGTCAAGGCCAAGATCAAGGAACTGGTCAACGCCAAGAAGATCCAGGGCATCTCGGACCTGAAGGACCTCACCGACCGCAATGTCGGCCTCCGCCTGGTGATCGAGATCAAGAACGGCTTCAACCCGGAGGCCGTCCTCGCCGACCTCTACCGGCTCACGCCGATGGAGGAGACGTTCGGCATCAACAACGTCGCCCTGGTCGACGGCCAGCCCCGCACGCTCGGCCTCCGCGACATGCTGCAGGTCTACGTCGACCACCGCATCGAGGTCGTCCGGCGGCGCTCGATGTTCCGCCGCAAGAAGCGCGAGGACCGCCTCCACCTGGTGGACGGCCTGCTCGTGGCGCTGCTGAACATCGACGAGGTCATCCAGGTCATCCGGCAGAGCGACGACGCCGCCCAGGCCAAGCAGCGCCTCATGCAGATCTTCGAGCTGTCGGAGATCCAGGCGCAGTACATCCTGGACACCCCGCTCCGCCGCCTCACCCGCTACGACCGGCTCGAGCTGGAGAAGGAGAAGGAGCAGCTCGCCAAGGAGATCGCCAAGCTGACCGCGATCCTGGAGTCGGAGCGCAAGCTCCGCGGCGTGGTCTCCAGGGAGCTCGGCGACGTCGCCAAGGAGTTCTCCACGCCCCGCCGGACGATCCTCCTCGAATCCTCGGGCCACACCGCCGCCGCGGCCGTCCCCCTCGAAGTGGCGGACGACCCGTGCACGGTGCTGCTGTCGTCCACGGGCCTGCTGGCCCGCACGCACGACGCGTCGCCCCTGCCCGACAGCGGCCCCCGCGCCCAGCACGACGTGCTGACCTCGGTGGTCCCGGCGACGGCCCGCGGCCAGGTGGGCGCGGTGACGTCGCTGGGCCGGATGATCCGCATCGACGTCCTGGACCTCCCGACCCTGCCCCCGTCGGCGACGCCCCCGTCCCTGGCGGGCGGAGCCCCGGTGGCCGAATACGTCGACCTGGAACCGAACGAAACGGTCGTGGGCATAGCCTCCGTCTCCGAGGAGGGAGGCGGCCTCGCGCTGGGCACGGCGCAGGGCGTCGTCAAGCGAGTGGTCCCCGACTTCCCGGCGAACCGCGACGAGTTCGAGGTCATCGGCCTGAAGGACGGCGACCGGGTGGTCGGCGCCGTCCAGCTCCTCTCCGAGGACCAGCACCTGGTCTTCATCACGAACGACGCCCAGCTGCTGCACTTCGCCGCGTCCCTCGTCCGTCCCCAGGGCCGGGCTGCCGGCGGAATGGCGGGCATCAAGCTGGGCGCGGGGGCGAGCGTCCTCTGGTTCGGCGCCATGGACCCGTCCCGCGAGGCCCGGGTCATCACGATCTCGGGCTCCTCGTCGGCGCTCCCCGGCACCCAGACGGGCGCGATCAAACTGGCCGACTTCGCCGACTTCCCGTCCAAGGGCCGCGCGACGGGCGGCGTCCGGGCGCACCGCTTCCTGAAGGGCGAGGACGTCCTCCTCCAGGCGTGGGCGGCCCCGACACCCCTGCGGGCCGCCGCGGCCAACGGCAAGCCGGCGATGCTGAACGTCACGCTGGGCCGCCGAGACGGCTCCGGCGAAGCTCTGGACAGCCCCATCGTCTCCATCAGCGGCCCGATAGGCCCGGCCCCGGCCGAAGAGGAAACCCCCGAAGAGTGATGCGAAGAGGCCCCGGGCCCACCCCGGGGCCTCTCCCTCTTCACGCTCCCGGCCGCACCCGGGCGTTGAGATCCTCGTTGCACCTGACGATCTCCTCCGCCACCTCGACAACGTCACCGACCGGATGGCAGGCGCCATCGCCACCCGGCAGCGTGACGAAGAACGTCTCGTCCCGCACCCACACCGTGATCTCGGCCCGCACCGAGAGAACCGCCATCTGCCACCCTTGGCCCAACTGCACTGGCCGGATCCCCCGCGCGTCCAGCAGTCGCCGCAGTTCGCGAGCCGCCTCAAGGCAGTCCCGCCGAGGCGGGGACCACGCCACCGTCACGGGCAGCGCGAAGTACACGACTTTCCCCGACACCGGCGCAGAGCCCAGCTGCGACCGGCTCCGATGCGCACCCCACCGTCCCCGGTTCTCGACGGCCAGGGCGTTCACGAGCTCAAGCCCGCGTCCGCCCTCGGCCTCGGGCGGCGGACGCAGGTTCGCCCCGTCCGGCACTGTCCCGCACCAGGCCGCAGAGTCGAAGACCCGCACCACGACCTGTGTCCCCTGCTTCCGCACGTAGATCTGCACCTCCGGCAACCCCGCCGTCGGCATGGTCGGGAGCGGCCGCCCGCCCAACGCGTGTACGAACACGTTGGTGGCCAGCTCGGAGACCATCGTCTCCGCGTCGTCCACCATCCCGTCGGGCAACCGCAGCGCCCCGAGCGTCTCCCGCACGACCTCCCGCGCCACCCCGGCACACCGAGCCTCCGGCGGCAACGCCCAAACCGCACACCCACCCGCCCGAACCACCCCACCGGCGCTGGACATGTCCGACACCTCACCTTCTCCACGACCCGCAACCAGATAGACACTCTCCGTGGTTGCCCTTGGGACGCATCGTGCTCTCCAGCATCGAGTGATCGCAACCAGAAACGAAAAATTCCATCTCAGCGTTCGACTGATCTTGGAGAATCCGCACCACGGGCGTAGCGGACGCGGCACACTCAGTACATGCCTGAACGCCGTCCGACGATCCGAGAGCGCAAGCTCGCCGCCGAACTGCGCCGTCTCCGCGAACGATCGACCATGCGACTGGACCAGGTCGTCGCGGAGCTACAAGCAGCGAGTGAAGGACGCTGGTCCACTCCCAAGCTGTCCCGCATCGAGACGGCGGCCCAGGGGATCAAGACGTCGGACGTGAACCAGCTGTGCGACCTCTACGGCGTGACGCCCGAAAAGCGCGGAGCACTACTGGCCCTGACCCGGACGGCACGGCAACGCGGCTGGTGGGACGCCTACGCCGACACGATCCATACCGACTACGCGGCCTACATCGAACTGGAGTCCGAAGCCAGGTCCCTACGCTGCTACAACGCCCTGATGATCAACGGACTTCTGCAGACCGAGGAGTATGCCCACGAGATCATCCGAGTGGGCCTGATGCAGTTCGCACCGCTCTCAGAAGTTGACCGCCGCGTGGAAGTCCGTAGAACACGGCAGGCACTCCTCACGCGCCGAGAGCCAGAACCGCTCCGCGTATGGTCGATCATCGATGAGGCGGCTGTCAGGCGCGTGATCGGCAGCCCGGCCGTGATGGCCAGGCAGTGCGATCACCTGCTCAGTCTCTCTGAGCATCCCACCGTGATGATTCAGGTGCTCCCCTTCCACGCAGGCGCCCACCCAGCGACCACCGGCGCCTTCGTCCATATGGACTTCCCCGAACACCACATGCCCGACATCGTCTACATCGACGGATTGACCAGCGCGCTTTACGTCGATGACGATACGCAGGTTCACACCTACTCGCTCGCGTTCAATCAACTGGCGATGGCGGCTCTCGGGGTCGATGAGTCACTCACCATGATCTCCGACCTGGCCAAGCTGCACCGAAAGCGGCATATTGGTGTCGATGAGCACTAAAGACGGCAAGACCGTATGGCGTAAGAGCTCCCGTTCAGCACAGGGAGCAGATTGCGTGGAGGCCGCCCAGGTCAAGGATACGCGCGCGATACGCGACTCCAAGGACCCGACCGGCCCCGTCCTCACCTTCACCCCCGACGCTTGGACGACCTTCCTCCAGGCCGTCAAGACAGGCACCCACGACCTCCGCTGACGTGGAGGGTTAAGGCGTGCAGTGACTGTGGGATCAGTTCGGCTGGGTGGAAAGGGCTAGGCGGAGTCGGGCGATCTCCGCTCGCCATTCTTCCGCGCCGCCGCTTTCGTCCCAGAGCTGCTCCAGCTCCGAGTCGGGGCCGACCACCCGATCCAAGGCCTTCACCGCGAGAGGGCGCAGGTCGACGGGCAGTTCCGGAATCCGCTCCTCCGGACCGTAAATCGGGTCAACAGGCTGGCCGCCGGGGCACTGCGCCGCTACCAGGGCGGCTGCGGCGACTGCCAGCACGCCTTCAAAACTGTCCACAACGGCGGCCTCGCGGGTCACGGCCTCCAGGGCTTCTCGGATCGCCGACGGGCGCTCTTCCAAGGCCAACTCGTCCAGGTCCCCTGCGAAGTCGGCGGCCTGGTCGCTGCCGAACGGACTGGCGTCCCAAGTGCCCATTTCATCCTCCAGGTCGGGGAGAAGAGCACCTTATCCGGATCGCGGGCATCATTTTCAGCGTGACGCGTCCGCTGCTCCTCCTCGACGTCGACGGGGTTCTCAACCCCTACGGCTACAGCCGTCGCCGGCCGGTTACACCGAACATGATCTGTTCCCTGAAGACGACGAACCCGTCCTGGTGAACCCGCAGCACGGCATCTGGATCAGCGAACTCGTTCGCGTTTACGACGTCACCTGGGCGACGTCTTGGAACCACGATGCCAACCGGCTATTGGCGCCCTTGCTCGGCATCGCGCCGCTTCCCGTCCTCGACATGCCGTCCATCCCTTACCACCCCAGCGACAAGGTTCCGCGGGTCGACCGGTTGGCCCGGCACCGGCCCGCCGTCTGGATCGATGACCTCCACACCCCGCAGGCTCACGCGTGGGCCGGCGGCCGTCCCGAGCCCACCCTGCTCATCACCACTGAGCCTTCGACGGGCCTCACCCGTCGGTCGGTCGACCAAGCTCTCGCCTGGGCCGTGGATCTCTGACGCGGAGAGTGTCGGACGGTGCCGTTAGCGTGCCGGGGTACATGCTCTTCCGAGTTGAGGAGGCGCGGCAGATGGCGGAACAGATGGTCGCGGTGGACGGCGTCGAGATCTGCACGGAGTCCTTCGGAGATCCGGGGGACGCGCCCATCCTGCTCATCATGGGGATCGGTGCGTCGATGCTCTGGTGGGACGAGGGTTTCTGTCGACGGCTCGCGGAGGGCGGACGCTTCGTCATCCGCTACGACCACCGGGACACAGGGCGCTCCACCACGTACGACGTGGGCCGTCCCGGGTACACGGGCTCTGATCTCGTCGACGATGCCATGCGTGTGCTCGACGCCTATGGCATTCCCGCCGCGCATGTGGTGGGGGTCTCTGCGGGCGGCGCGTTCGGGCAGTTGCTTGCGCTCGACCATCCCCGGCGCGTTCTCTCGCTGGTCCTCATCAGCACCTCCCGCGCGGTGCCAGGGGGTCGCGAACTGCCGCCGCCGACCGAGGAGTTCGGACGCTTCGTCTCGACCGCGCGGGTCGACTGGTCCGATTTCGCGTCGGTGATCGACTACCTCGTCGGCTACCAGTTGATGCTCGCCGGCACCGAACGTCCGCCGGACGAGGCCGAGGTTCAAGATCTGGTTCGCCGCGACGTCGAGCGGGCCCGCGACATCAGCGCGGTCCAGAACCACAACGCGATCCCCGAGGACGATCGCCGCTGGGGGCCGCTGTCATCGATAACGGCGCCCACTCTCGTCATTCACGGCACAGCCGATCCCTTGTTCCCGTTGGAGCACGGCGTGGCCTTGGCCGAGGAGATTCCAGGCGCCGACTTTGTGCCGCTCAAGGGCGCCGGTCACGGGCTCGACCGCGCCGATTGGGAGGCCGTCGGACGGTTGATTCTCGATCACACGAGGGGCAGTCGTGGTGGCGGGGATTCTCAATTCGTGCAAGGGATGGCTTCTGAGTCGTTCAGCTCCATATGCCGGACGGGTCCCGGGGAGGACTGGGGCTCCAACCGTTGGAAGCTTGATAAATGACGTCACACGGTTCGAAGACCTGGCTCATCACCGGCGCTTCGCCCGGCATCGGGCGCGAACTCACTGAGCAGTTCCTCGCCGGTGGAGACCGAGTAGCCGCGACTCTGCGAAGGCCCGAGCAGCTGGACAACCCGGCCGCCGAGTACGGCGACCGGCTGTGGCGGCACCGGCTCGACGTCACCGACACCGCTCAACTCGACACGGTGGTCGGCAGGGCGTTCGCCGATCTCGGGCAGATCGACGTGGTCATCTCGAACCTCCCCCACCGGTCGAGGACATGCCCGCCAGCCAGTCCGGCGTCGCGCACGCGACGATCGAGGCCGCGCCCTCCGACAACCCGCCGCTGCGGCTGCCGCTCAACTCCAACTCCGACGCCTACGAGAACTTGACGTCCTCCCCCGTCTGAAGGCGGGGGATTCCAACCCGTCCGCTAGACAGAGCGGAGAGCGGGTTGAGGTTCGCGGTTCGCCGGCCGGGCCAACGCCCCGCCTCCCCGCGCGGTCACCGTGCGCCCCACGGCGGTGTCTCGGATGTTGCGTGCGGCGTTGACGTCGGCGTTGACCCGATGCCCGCAGGCGACGCACCGGAACACCGCTTGGCTCTCACGGTTGTCCGGGGCGCGATGCCCGCAGGTGTTGCAGGTCTGCGACGTGTACGCCGGGTTCACCCGGACGACGCGTCCGGGTGCTTTTTCTTCGAGTCGGGCGGCGAGCCGGGCCCAACCGTTGGCCAGGATCGAGCGGTTGAGACCGGCCTTCTGCCGGACGTTCGTGCCAGGGGCGTCGATCGTGCCCTTGGCGGAGCGGGTCATGCCCCGCACGTTGAGGTCCTCGACCGCGATCACGTCGAAGCGGCGCGCCAGATCGGTCGAGGTCTTCTCCACCCAATCCTTGCGGCGGTCGGTCTCTCGGGCGCGGAGCCGGGCGATGGCGGCCTTGACGCGGGTGCGGCGGTTCGACCCCCGGCGGGCGCGGGCCAGACGACGCAGCAGCCGGTTCAGCCGCAAGGTCTCGGCATCGGTCAGGCCCGGCACGGCGCGGGTCTCCCCGGTCGACAACGCGGCGGACACCGCCACGCCCCGGTCGACGCCGACGGCTTCACCGTTGCCGGGCGCGGGCACCGGGTCGGGCACGTGCGCGAACGCGACATGCCACCGCCCGGCCCGGTCGCGGGCCACCCGGAACGACTTCACCCCGTCGGGCACGGCCCTGGACCACCGGAATCGAACCCAACCCACCTTCGGGACCCGCACCTCACCGGTACGGCGGGACAGGCGCCGCACGTCCCCCGGTTTGACCGCGACGATCCGGAACCCCTCGTGCAGTCCGGCTTTGCGCCAGGTGGGACGCCGGTGCGTGCCGCCGAAGAAGTTGCTCATAGCCTGCGCGAAGTCCTTGAGCGCCTGCTGCTGCACGATGATCGACCCGGCCGCCAGCCACGGATTCGCGGCACGGGCCTCGGTCAACTGGCGGCATTGCACCGCGAATCCCGGGGCGGAGCCGCGTCGGGGTGTCCACCACGCGTGCTGTTCCACGGCCAGGTTCCACACGTACCGGGCATGCGAGCAGTGCTCCAGCAACCCCACCTCCTGGGCAGGGCTCGGGCACAGCCGGTACCGGGACATGCCCGCAACATACCGAGAGCCACCGACAAAACCCGGACGGTCACCGTGTCGCACGGTGCCGCGTTCCCTCCCCGCACACAAGGGCCGGGCATCCACACTGTAGGTGTCTGGTGACGTCCGCGCTGCGTGAGCGGCTCGCCGCGTTCGAGGCCCGTCGCGACGCGGCCTACGCCGCAGACGCCGAGGTCACCCCCTAGCCGTTCAGCCTCAGCTCAGGCGGGAGCGAAGCTCGGCGAGGGTCTGCTGAACCTCGGTCCACGGGAAGGCGCCCCTGAGGTCGTCGCCTGAATCTGGGGTCGGCAGCCGGGGCGCGTCCAGCAGGACGGTGACGCCCCAGTCGCGCAGTTCGGCGATGCTGCGGACGAAGACGGGATGGCGCGCGAGCGCCTCGTTGGGCCACGGTGCCGCGACAATGGGATGCCCCGCCCCGACACCCTCGTTGAGCAGGCCGAGTGCCAGGGTGTCGCTGATCCCGTGCGCCCACTTGTTGATGGTGTTGAACGTCGCCGGCACCACGGCGAACGCGTCGGCGGGCGGCAGGACGTCGGGCTCGTCAGGCCGCTTGTACTGGGACCGGACGGGAAAACCCGTCAGCTCCGCCAGCCGGTCGGCGTCCAGGAACTTCGTGCCGGACGGCGTGGCGACCACGCAGACCGTCCACCCGTCTCCTTGGAGTCCCTCGACGAAGGGCGGGAGTTCGGCGGCGGGCCGCCCGCCGCAGGCGATCAGGTAGAGCACCGGGTCTTTGGCCACTCCCCCACCCTGCCATGGCGATACCGCGCAGGCCCTGAGGGACGGCCGGACGGGCTGGCGGATGCCGTGACCAGTGCCGATGGTCTCCGCTTGACAGGGTTGGCTAATGAGATTAGCTTTTAGCTAACGAGCTTAGCCAACGGAGGAAGCCATGACCGAGTACCTGAACGTCGACGGCGGGACGATCGCTTACGAGGTGACGGGGGACGGCCCGCTGATCGTCCTCGCGCACGGGATGGGCGACAGCCGCGACGCCTTCCGCGCCGTGATCCCGTCGCTGGTCGAGGCCGGCCACCGGGTCGCCGCGGTCGACCTGCGCGGCTGCGGCGAGTCCAGCGTCGACTGGGCGGACTGGAGCCGCACCGCCATCGCCGGCGACCTGCTCGCCGTGATCCGCCACCTCGGTGGCCCCGCCGTCATCATCGGCCACTCGGTCTCCGGCGGCGCCGCCACCATCGCCGCGGCCCTGGAGCCCTCGCTGGTCACCGCCGTCGTCGAGCTGGCGCCCTTCACCCGCAAGCAGTCGGTCAGCCTCGGCGGCATGGTGACGGTGAAGCGCTACCGGCGCGGCATGCTGCGGCTGCTCGGCACGGCCATGTTCGGCAGCCTGCCGAGGTGGCGCGCCTACCTCGACGTGGCCTACCCCGGCCAGAAGCCGGCCGACTGGGCCGAGCGGCTCGGCCGGATCGAGTCCCTGCTGCGCGAGCCGGGCCGGATGAAGGCCATGCAGGCCATGGGCCGCAGCGCTCCGACCGACGCCGGCGAGCAGCTCGGCAACGTCCGCTGCCCGGTCCTGGTCGTGATGGGGACGCTCGACCCCGACTGGGCCGACCCGCACGCCGAGGGCACCGCGATCGTCGAGGACCTGCCGTCCGGCCTCGGCCGCCTGGAGATGATCGACGGCGCCGGGCACTACCCGCACGACCAGTTCCCCGACCAGGTCGCCTCGCTCGTGCTCGGCTTCCTCGCCGCGGGCGGCTCCCGTGCCTAGGGCCGGACTGGACGCGGCGGCCGTGGTCGCGGCCGGCGCCGCCCTCGCCGACGAGGTCGGCCTCGCCAACGTCACGATGGGCATGCTCGCTGAGCGGCTGGGCGTGCGCACCCCGTCCTTGTACAAGCACGTGAAGGGCCAGGAAGACCTCAACCGGCGCATCGCGGTACTGGCGCTGGGCGAGGCGGCCGACGCCGTCGGCGGCGCGGTCCAGGGATACGCGGGCCGCGATGCCCTGGCGGCCGCGGCGCGTGCCTTCCGCGCCTTCGTCGTCGCGCACCCCGGCCGGTACGCCGCGACGATAGGCGCCGAACCGTCCGGGCCGGACGATCCGCTGGCCACCGAGGGGCAGCGGCTGCTCAGCGCGTTCTCGGCCGTCCTGCGCGGCTACGAGATCGAGAAGGCCGCCGTGAACCACGCCCTCCGCATGCTCCGCAGCCTCTGCCACGGCTTCGCCACATTGGAAGCGAACAACGGCTTCCAATGGAGCACCGACATCGACGAGAGCTTCGCATGGCTGATCGCCTTCGCCGACCGAGGCCTCCGCGCGCTCTGACAACGCCCATGCCGGGCGCGGGGTCAGGTTTCGATGTCGTCGGGGCCCCAGTGGGCGTCCATGCGGGCGATCTTGCCGTCCGCGTTGAAGGTCATGACGTCGATGGCGCGGACGCGCATGCCGGGGACGTCGATGGTGAAGGCCATCGCGGCGCGGGTGCCGTGGGAGCCGCGGATGGGGGCGTCCAGGGTGAGCTTGGCGCCGCTGGCGACGGCGTTGGTGTAGAACTCCTCGATGGCGGCGCGGCCGGTGATCTCGGGGTGGCCGACCGGGTCCTCGATGACGGCGTCGTCGGCGTAGAGGCCGGTGACGGTCGCGACGTCGCCGGCGTTGAAGGCGTCGACGTAGGTCTGGAGCGCCTGCTTCATGTGTTCCTGGGACGGCATGCGCGGAGTCTACCAAGCGTCCGCTTGGCAGCCCGAGGGTGCCGATGTAATTACAGCGGCGAATGACAGCGGCGGAATCACAGGTGATCGAGTTACGCCGGCGTGCTTTCCGCTTCGGCGGGGCGGGGCTGCAGGCCGCGTTCGGCGGAGGCGGCGAGGGCCTCCAAGAGGTCGGCCGGGCCGCCGGTGGTGTCGTCGTGGTGCCACCCGCGGATGATCTCCTCGCCCTCGACGCCCGGGTTGAAGCGGCCCAGGGCGAAGCAGCCGGCGATGGCCATCCGGACGATGACGCGGGAGCTGTCGTCCAGGTGCGCCACGTAGGCGGCCGCGTCGATGAGGCCGATCGCGGCGCGGGCGTTGCGGGGGCCGGGGCGGTCGATGCGCCATTGCGCGTATGGGCGCAGGTAGTCCGCGATCATGCAGGTTCTGAGCACGGTCCTCATCGTGGGGGCGCGGCGACACGCCGGTGCCGGGTTTGACCGATGCCTTGCCGGACGATGACCGAGGATCAGCCGGTGAGGCCGTTCCGGTAGGCGTAGGTGACGGCCTGGGCGCGGTCGCGGAGGTTCGCCTTGGCGAACAGGTTGTTGATGTGGGTCTTGACGGTGGCCTCGGAGATGAACAGGTCGCCCGCGATCTCGGCGTTGGAGCGGCCCTGGGCGATCAGGGTGAGGACCTCGGCCTCGCGGCGGGTCAGGCCGTCGGGGAGGCCGCCGCGGCGGGGGCGCTCGCCGGCGGCGACGGCCTCGACCAGGCGGCGCTGGACGGCCGGGTCGAGCTGCGACGCGCCGCCGCGGACGGCGTCGACGGCGCGGGCGATCTCGTCGGCGCCGGCGTCCTTGGTGAGGTAGCCGCGGGCGCCGGCGCGCAGCGCGGCGAAGATCGAGTCGTCGTCGGCGTAGGTGGTGAGGACGACGATCCCGACCTCGGGATGGGCCTCCTTGATGCGGCGGGTCGCCTCGACGCCGTCCATGCGCGGCATCCGCAGGTC
Organism: Actinomadura sp. NAK00032; assembly: GCF_013364275.1. Lineage (NCBI taxonomy): Bacteria > Bacillati > Actinomycetota > Actinomycetes > Streptosporangiales > Thermomonosporaceae > Actinomadura > Actinomadura sp. NAK00032. Next base: position 6,795,034 of record NZ_CP054932.1, read on the forward strand.
CATCAGGACGACGTCGGGCCGCAGTTCGCCGACCAGGGCGACCGCCTGCTCGCCGTCGCCGCAGGCGCCGGCGACCTCGATGCCGGGGAGCAGTTCGAGGAGCAGGACGAGGCCCTCGCGGACCACGGTCTGGTCGTCGACGATCAGGATTCTCGTGCTCACCGCGTCTCCCGTCACGCCGGAACCTGGAGGGCCACACGGAACCCCTTGCCGTCCGGGCCGGTGTCCAGGGTGCCATCGATCAGTTCGGCACGCTCCCGCATGCCGACGAGGCCGTATCCGCCGCCGCCCAGCTCGATGACCGATTCGGTGCCGCCGCTGTCGGTCACTTCGAGTTCCACCTTGTCGGGCAGGTAGCGCAGGGTGACCTTTGCGTGCGCACCGGGTGCGTGTTTGCGGACGTTCGTGAGCGCCTCCTGGGCGGTGCGGACGACCGCCAGGCCGGCTTGGGGTGACAGTTCGCGCGGTACACCGGTCACTTGCACGTCGCAAGGACGGCCTGTGCTCGCGTAGAACTCCTCGGCCAGTTCGGCCAGCACCTCTTTGGGCTCTGGTATCTCCCCGCGGAGGGCGGCGAGGGCGCGTCTTGTCTCCTCCAGACCGGAGCGGGCGAGGTTCCGTGCGCGCTCTACGCGGTCCAAGGCCTGGACACGGTCGCCGTCCCGCGAGAGGAGCAGCCTCGCCCCCTCCAAGTGGACGATCTGCGCCGACAGCGAGTGCGCGAGGATGTCGTGGATCTCGCGGGCGATGTGCGACCGTTCGGCGAGGACGGCGTTGGCGGCCTCGGCACGCCGGCCGGCCTCCTGCGCGGCGGCGCCCTGGCGGCTGGCGACGGCGCCGAGCGTGAGGCCGGCGAACGCCGACATCAGGCCGAGGTCGGCCCCGCCCGAGCGGAACGCCTCGCCCAGCGCGGCGATCGCGGCGATCGTCAGCCCGCTCACCGTGATGCCCCACGGCAGCGGCAGCCGCAGGAGAAGCCCCCACAGGCCGGCCATGCAGAAGAAGAACCCGCCGCCGGCGTGCGGCGCGATCGCGTACAGCGCCATCCCCGCCACCACCGACAGCAGCAGGAGGACGATCCCCGTTCTCCGCCGGCGCGCGCGGTCGCGGCGATCCAGGACGAGCCCGGCCCCCAGGAGGGCGAACATCACGGCGTTCAGGACGACCAGGGCCAGGCCCTCGCCGTGCAGCGCCGGAGCAGGGTCCCCGTGCAGCAGCCCCCGGATGTACGCGATCAGGCCCCACGTCGCGAGCATGCCGATGATCAGCAGCCGGACGAGCCGCTCTCGTGAGATCACCTTGCCGTTCACGATCCGACGTTAACCCGTGCGAACCGGGCGGGACGGCCCGTGCCGAGCGCCGGCGGCACGGGGCCGGGAGGGACGTGGTCGAGCGTGTTCATGACCCCGACGCTAGGGACCCGCGGCTCCCGCGCGGATCGGCGCAGGGCTGGAGTCACGCTCTCCACCTCCGGGTGGAGCCGCCGGAACCTGGCCGCGTATGGCCCGGGCGGCCTCGGGGAGCAACGCCTCGCCGTGACGGGGCCGTCCACCATCGGAACACCCCCGCCACTGCGGCCGGTCAGGCGTCGATGCGCTCGACGTCGAGCTCGGTGGCGCCGGCGGTGATGAACGCGCGGCGCGGCGCGACCTCGCTGCCCATCAGCAGCTCGAACACCTTCGCCGCCTCCTCCGCGTCCTCGATGCGGACGCGCCGCAGCACCCGGTGCCGGGGGTCGAGCGTGGTCTCCGCGAGCTGGTCGGCGTCCATCTCACCGAGGCCCTTGTACCGCTGGATCGGCTCCTTCCAGCGCTGGCCCTTGCGCTCCAGCTCGACGAGCCGCTTGCGCAGCTCGGCGTCGGAGTAGGTGTAGATGTACTTGTCCTGGCCCTTCTTCGGCTTGATCAGCTCGATGCGGTGCAGCGGCGGGACGGCGGAGAACACCCGCCCGGCCTCCAGCATCGGCCGCATGTAGCGGTGGAAGAGCGTGAGCAGCAGGGTGCGGATGTGCGCGCCGTCCACATCGGCGTCGGCGAGGACCACGACGCGGCCGTAGCGGGCCGCGTCCACGTCGAAGGTGCGGCCCGAACCGGCGCCGAGCACCTGGATGATCGCGGCGCACTCGGCGTTCTTCAGCACGTCCGCGACGGACGCCTTCTGCACGTTGAGGATCTTGCCGCGGATCGGCAGCAGCGCCTGGAACTCGGAGTTGCGGGCGAGCTTGGCGGTGCCGAGCGCCGAGTCGCCCTCGACGATGAACAGCTCGCTGCGGTCGTCGGTGGTGCGGCAGTCGACGAGCTTGGCCGGCAGCGCCGAGTTCTCCAGGGCGTTCTTGCGCCGCTGGTTGTCGCGCTGGGTGCGGGCGGCGATGCGGGTCTTGGCCGCGCCGACGACCTTCTCCAGGACGGCCCGGAGCGGCTGCTTCTGCCCGCGCGACGGGTTCTCGAACACCGCGCGCAGCTCGCGCAGCATGACCTGGGACACGATGCGGGTGGCCGCGGACGTGCCGAGGACCTCCTTGGTCTGGCCCTCGAACTGCGGCTCCGGCAGCCGGACGGTCACCACCGCGGTGAGGCCCTCCAGGACGTCCTCCTTGATGACGTCCTCGTCACCGTTCTTGAGCAGCTTGGTGGCGCGGAGCTGCTCGTTGAGCACCTTGAGCACGGCGCGGTCGAAGCCGCGGACGTGGGTGCCGCCCTTCGGGGTGGCGATCACGTTCACGAACGACTTGGTGATCGTGTCGTAGCCGGTGCCCCAGCGCAGCGCGATGTCGACCTCGAGGTCGCGCTCGACGTCGGTGGGGGTCAGGTGGCCCTGGTCGTCCAGGACGGGGACGGTCTCGGTGAAGTGGCCGCGGCCGCGCAGCCGCAGCACGTCGATGAGCGGGGCGTCCTTGGCCAGGTAGGTGCAGAACTCGCTGATGCCGCCGTCGAACCGGAACGTCTCGTCGACGACCTCCTCGCCGCGCTCGTCGCGGACGTCGATGGTGAGGCCGGGGATGAGGAACGCGGTCTGCCGCATCCGGTCGAGGACGAGGTCCTGCTCGACGGTGGCGTCCTTCAGGAAGATCTGGAGGTCGGGCCAGAAGCGGACACGGGTACCGGTGGTCTTCTTGGCGACCTTGCGGACCTGCCGCAGCCCCGACTTCTTCTTGAACCGGGCGTTGGGCCGCCCCTCGTCGGCGAACTCGCCGGGCAGGCCGCGCCGGAAGCTGATCGCGTGGGTGTGCCCGTCGCGGTCGACCTCGACGTCCAGCCGCGCCGAGAGGGCGTTGACCACGGACGCCCCCACGCCGTGGAGCCCGCCGGACGCGGTGTAGGAGACGCCGCCGAACTTGCCGCCCGCGTGCAGCCGCGTCATGACCAGTTCGACGCCCGGCAGCCCCGTCTTGGGCTCCAGGTCGACGGGGATGCCGCGGCCGTTGTCGCCCACCTCGAAGGACCCGTCGGCGTGGAGCACCACGCTGATGTGGGTGCAGTAGCCGGCGAGGGCCTCGTCGACGCAGTTGTCGACGATCTCCCACAGGCAGTGGGCGAGGCCCCTGCTGTCGGTCGACCCGACGTACATGCCGGGCCGTTTCCGGACGGCCTCCAGCCCCTCCAGCACCGACAGGTGCCGGGCGGAGTAGCCGTGCGGGTCTTCGGTTGTCGCTTCGGCGGTCGCGGCGGTCAACGTGCGTGCGCTCCTCGGGGGTAGGACGGTCGGCAGCAGGGTACCCCCGGGCACCGACAGTGCGGCCGGAGGCTCGCCGCCGCGGGCGTTCCGTGCGTCCCGGCCGTGGTCGCGCGCCGGTCCCCCGGGCGGCTCGCCGCGCGGCCGCGGCGCGGCTCGCCGGGCGTGCCCCGCCCTCCACTTCTAGACCTTAACGTCCACCTTTAGGTGGGTGTGCGGGAGACACTCCGATCCTTACTGTCCTCGCATGGTGCAAACGATCGAGGCCACGGGCCTCCGTAAACGCTACGGGGACGTCCGGGCCGTGGACGGGGTGACGTTCGGGGTCCAGGAGGGCGAGTTCTTCGGCATCCTCGGCCCGAACGGCGCGGGCAAGACGACGACGCTGGAGATCATCGAGGGGCTGCGCGAGGCGGACGGCGGGGACGTCTCGGTGCTCGGGCTCTCCCCGTGGCCGCGCAATCCGAAGCTGCTGCCGAGGATCGGCGTCCAACTGCAGGCGTCGTCGTTCTTCGAGCGGCTGACCACCCGCGAGCAGCTGCAGACGTTCGGCTCCCTCTACGGCGTCCCCGCCGCGAAGGCCGACGCGATGATGGAGCTGGTGGGGCTGGCCGACAAGGCCGAGGTCCGGGTGGAGAAGCTGTCGGGCGGGCAGGCGCAGCGCCTGTCCATCGCGTGCGCGCTCGTGCACGACCCGGAACTGGTTTTCCTGGACGAGCCCACCGCCGCCCTGGACCCGCAGGCCCGCCGCAACCTCTGGGACCTGCTCCGCCAGATCAACACCGCGGGCCGCACGGTCGTGCTGACCACGCACTACATGGACGAGGCCGAGAGCCTCTGCGACCGCGTCGCCATCATGGACGCGGGCAGGATCCTGCGGCTCGGCCCGCCGGTGGTGCTGGTGCGCGGCCTGGACGCCCCCGCGCGCATCACCGTGGCCAGCGGCACGCTCGGCGTGGACGACGCCCGCCTCCTGCCGGGCGCGGACGAGACCGCCGACGACGGCGTCTCGCTGACCATCTCCACGCGGGACCCGTCAGCCGTGGTCGCGGCCATGGCGGCCAAGAACGCCCTGGACGGCATCCAGATCCGCGGCGCCACCCTTGAGGACGTCTTCTTGGACCTCACCGGACGGGAGTACCGGGCGTGAGCACTTACCAGAGCTTCAAGAGCCTGTCCCGGGCGATGTTCCTCGGCTTCAGGCGGGACCGGACCGCGCTGTTCTTCACCGTGCTGTTCCCCCTGATGTTCCTGGTCGTCTTCGGTGGCATCTTCGGTCACCAGACGACGTCGAAGGTCACGGTTCTGGAGGTCGGCAAGGCACCGATCCTGGACGGCGCCGTCACGCAGGGGGCCGAGGAGCTCGCCAAGGTCCTGAAGGTCACCAGGACGTCCGATCGCGCCGACGCGCTGCGCAAGGTGGAGAAGGGCGACGCGGACGCCGTCGTGGAGCAGCGCGGCAACGAACTGGTGGTGCACTACTCGGCCACCGACCAGGTCAAGTCGGGGACGGTGCGGGGCCTGATGGACTCGATCGTCCAGTCGGCGAACCAGGCGGCGACCGGCAGGCCGCCCGCCTACACGATGGCCGCACAGCAGGTGGAGGACGACTCGCTCAAGGCCATCCAGTTCTTCACGCCGAGCCTGCTCGGCTGGGCGCTGGCATCGGCGGGCGTCTTCGCGGCGTCCCAGACGCTGGTGACGTGGCGGACCAAGGGCATCTTGCGCCGGCTCCAGCTCTCGCCTGCCCCGATACCCACCGTGTTCGCCGCGCGTGTCGTGGTCAGCCTCGCCATCGCGCTCGTGCAGTTCGCCTTGTTCGTGCTGGTGGCGCAGCTGCCGGTATTCGGGCTGCAGCTCAACGGGGCCTGGTGGATGGCCATCCCGATGGTCATGGCGGGCGCACTGGCCTTCCTGTCGATCGGGATGCTGATCGGGGCGTGGGCCAAGACGCAGGAGACCGCCCAAGTGCTGACACAGCTCGTCGTCCTGCCCATGGCGTTCCTCGGCGGGTCCTTCTTCCCGCTGGACGCGTCACCGGGCTGGTTGAAGACGCTGTCCTACGTCTTCCCGCTGAGGTATCTCAACGAAGGGATGCTCAACGTGATGGGACGCGGGCTGGGTCCGTCGTCTGCACTGCCGCAAATCGCCGTTCTACTGGGGGTTGCGGTGGTCGGCGCGCTGATCGCCGTGCGCCTGTTCCGGTGGGACGACGCCTAATGTGACCTCGGTCACTTATTGGGCCATTCTGCTGTGGGCGTACGGAGAACCAGGTTGGGAACGCCAGCGTCGGGTTAGATGTTGTCCTAAGTACCGACCCCGAGCATGAGGAAGGTGCCGTGACTGGAGCCCTTGCCCCAACCAAGCCGCTGACCGTCGCCGACCGATGCGACCGCTGCGGCGCCCAGGCCTACGTCCGTGCTGTTCTTGTAGGCGGCGGCGACCTTCTGTTCTGCGCCCACCACGGACGCAAGTACTCAGAGGCGCTGCGAGCCAACGGGGCCGACATACAGGACGAGACCGATCGGCTCAACGAAACCCCGGCCACCGCGTCCACCGAGGAGCGGTAGATCTCCCCATAGAAACCCCAGGGACGGCGGTCACCGGCAATGGTGGCCGCCGTTCGCATTTCACCCTTCAGTGCCCCGTGGAGCGGCAATGAGGCGTTGACTTCAGAGAGTAATTAAGCGATCACATAGTGTAGTGAAATTGGCTCTGACCATGAGCCGGATCACTCCATCTACATGGTTCTCACCCTGGAGTGACATTCTTCACTCGATAGTGATAGCCACCCGCAGGAACGAACCCCTCCGCCTCGTACATCGCCCTCGCCGGCGCGTTCCGCTCCACGACGACCAGGTACGCCCGCTCGCACCCCTGCTCGCGCCCCCATCCGAGGAGGGCCCGCAGCACGCGTCGCCCCAGGCCCCTCCTGCGCGCCTCCTGCGCGACGGCCATGGCGTAGACGCCGAACCACTCCCCCTGCGGGACGCCACGTCCGACGGCGAGGCCGTCCAGGGACGCGTATCCGGCGCGTACACCGGTCAGGATCTTCTCCGCCATCGGCAGCTGGTGGTCGTACCGGCCGTCCACCGACCACCACAGGTCGAGCCACTCCCGCGACGGCGCCTCCATGACCTCGACCCCATCCCGTTCGTAGGCAGCGGGTGGGTCGGCCAGGTCGGCGACCATCGCGATCGTCGGATCGACCAGCTCGTAACCTCGTCTCTCCAGAAACCCGTCGAGCCCCTCAGGGCGTGCCTGGGCGTCCACCGAGAACACGGTCGCAAGCCCCAGCGCGCCATAGAAGCGCTCAGCCTCGGCCACGGCCCGGTCCACGTCCCCTGGATCTCCCAGGGGCAGGACGGAGTTGGCCCGCTTGGTCACGCCTTCGGCGTGGCGCAGCGTCCAGCCGCCAATATCCTGGCTGGACGGCGCGGGCCACGCCTCAGCGACGAGCTCGCCCAACCGGGTCTCCAGAGACCGCGCCACCTGTCACCGCTTTCGGGGGGATCGTGCACATCCTGCTGCCGCCGTCGGAGAAGAAGGCTACCGACGGGGACGGTCCGCCCCTCGACCTGGCCTCGCTGAGCTTCCCCGGGCTCACCCCGACGCGCAAGCGCGTCCTCGCGGGCCTCACCAGGGCGTGCAAGCGGCGAGACGCCGCCGACGTGCTCGGGCTCCCGGCCGGCCAGGCGGACGAGGCGCTGGCCCGGAACAAGGCGCTGCGGGAGGCGCCCACGCTCCCCGCCGCGCGGCTCTACACCGGCGTCCTCTACGACAACCTCGACCTCCCCGGCCTGGACCCCGACGCGGCCGCCGCGCAGATCATCGTCTTCTCGGGCCTGTGGGGGGCGCTGAGGCTCACGGACCGGGTCCCGCCCTATCGGCTGGCCATGGGCGTGTCCCTGCCGCCCACGGGCCGTCTGGGGACGCTGTGGCGCCCGGCGATGAGCAAGGCGCTGCGGCTGGAGGACGACCTGATCGTGGACATGCGCTCCGGCCCGTACGCGTCGGCGTGGAAGGCGCCGCAGCCGGCCGTCGCCGTCCGCGTGTTCCGGGAGCGCGTCACCGGCGGCGTCCCCAAGCGGACCGTCGTCAGCCACATGGCCAAGGCGACCCGCGGGAAGATCGCCCACGACCTCCTCAAGGCGGGCGCCGCGCCGCGCACCCCGGAGGAGCTCCTGAAGGCCGTCGCCGACCTCGGCCACACCGCCGAGCTGAACGGCACCGACCTGGACGTGGTCCTGCACGACTGACGCACCGGCGGGAGCAGGCGGTCGACGCGCCCGTTCCACCGGCATGACGAGAGCAGGGCCCCGCGCGTGCGCGCGAGGCCCTGCTCATCTCAGGTCGAATCCCGGGTCGAACGTCAGTCCAGGTAGTCGCGCAGGACCTGGGACCGGGACGGGTGCCGCAGCTTCGACATGGTCTTGGACTCGATCTGCCGGATGCGCTCCCGGGTCACCCCGTACACCTTGCCGATCTCGTCCAGGGTCTTCGGCTGGCCGTCGGTGAGGCCGAACCGCATCGACACCACGCCGGCCTCGCGCTCGCTGAGCGTGTCCAGGACGGAGTGGAGCTGCTCCTGCAGCAGCGTGAAGCTGACCGCGTCGGCGGGGACGATCGCCTCGGAGTCCTCGATGAGGTCGCCGAACTCGCTGTCGCCGTCCTCGCCCAGCGGGGTGTGCAGCGAGATGGGCTCGCGGCCGTACTTCTGGACCTCGACGACCTTCTCCGGGGTCATGTCGAGCTCCTTGGCCAGCTCCTCCGGGGTGGGCTCGCGGCCCAGGTCCTGGAGCATCTGGCGCTGCACGCGGGCCAGCTTGTTGATGACCTCGACCATGTGCACCGGGATGCGGATGGTGCGGGCCTGGTCGGCCATCGCGCGGGTGATCGCCTGCCGGATCCACCAGGTGGCGTACGTGGAGAACTTGTAGCCCTTGGTGTAGTCGAACTTCTCGACGGCGCGGATCAGGCCGAGGTTGCCCTCCTGGATGAGGTCCAGGAACAGCATGCCGCGCCCCGTGTAGCGCTTGGCCAGCGACACCACCAGGCGGAGGTTGGCCTCCAGGAGGTGGTTCTTGGCGCGGCGGCCGTCCTCGGCGATCCACTCGAAGTCCTCGAGGTCCTCCTCGGACATCGCGGCGGCGGACACGGCGAGGCGCTCCTCGGCGAAGAGCCCGGCCTCGATGCGCTTGGCGAGCTCCACCTCCTGCTCGGCGTTGAGCAGCGGGACCTTGCCGATCTGCTTGAGGTAGTCCTTCACCGGGTCGGCGGTGGCGCCGGCGGCGGCGATCTGCTGGGCGGGCGCGTCCTCGTCGTCGTCGCCGAGGGTGAAGCCCTCCTCCTCGGACGGGGTGGCGCCCTCGGCGCCCTTCCCGGCGGGGGCGGCCTTGGCGGCGGGCGCCGCCGGGGCCTCCTCCTCGTCGGCCTCGGGCTCCTCGACCTCGGCGGCCGTGTCGTCCTCCAGCTCGACGTCGAGGTCGGCGAGGTCCTCGTCGAGGTCGACCTCGACCTCGTCGTCGGCCTCGGGGCCCTCGCCCTTCTTGGCCGGCGCGGCCTTGACGGGCGCGCCCTTGACGGCGGCGGCGGCCTTCTTGGCGGGCGCGGCCTTCTTCGTCTTGGCGCCCTTGGGGGGCGCGGGCTTCTTGGGCGCCGGCTTGGCGGCGGCCGGGCGCGGCTCGGCGGCGGCCTCCTCCGGCGCGTCGTCGCCGACGACGGCGGTCACCGTGTCGGGCTGCTCCTTCGCGGCGGCGGCGGTCCTGGGCTTGCGCGCCGCCTGCGCCGCGCGCTTGCGCGGACGCTTGGGCGCCGCTGAGTCGGCAGCGCTCACCATGACGGTCACACCCTCCTTGCTGAGGCTCCGCAAAATGCTGGAGGCCTTCGACACGGGGATGTCGGCCTCCTCGAACGTACGGCGTACGTCGTCGGCTTCGAGGTAACCCTGGGACCGTCCACGCTCGATCAGTTGCGCGATGACGTGATCGTGCAGATCCGACGCTTTCGAGGTCGAGCTAGCAGGCGACACAAATACCTCTCGAACGAACGTGTGGCTTGGTTGACCCAAGTGCCCTGACGGGCCCGGCCTCACACTGGGTGGGACCACACACGGAGCGGACCACCGGTGCGGGACCGCAGCGTACCCGCTCTGTCTGGGTCAAGCATTCTGGCACTGCTGCGCATTCCGCCCTGGAGTCCTACCCGGTAACACTCCACCTTAGAGGGCGCGGGACGGTCCTTCGAACGTGCTACTCCGTCTTGACGCGGTCTCAGGCGGTTTTCACGCGGGCTCGGGCGGGACGTGCAGGGCGAGCACGGTCACATCGTCCACCTGCTCGTATCCGGCAAGCATCCGATCGACCAGGAAGTCGACGAGTCTCTCGGGATCTCCTACCACTTCAGGTGGGGCGTCCGCGGCCACGGCGACAAGCTCGTCCAGCCCGGCGTCCACCCCACGCCTACGGTTCTCCACAAGTCCATCGGAATAGAACACCACAGTGTTGCCGGTCTCGATGGAAAAACTTGTCTGCTGCCGCTGGCTGGGCCAGCCGAGGGGCGTGCCGGGCTCCAGCGAACTGACGCGCGCGGGCGAATCGTGGGAGATCAGCAGGGGCGGCGGGTGGCCCGCGTTGCTGAATTCGCCCTGCCCGCTCTCGGGGTCGATGACGACGTACGCGACCGTGGTGAACTGCTCCTCGTCCTCGGTGGCGCTGAACAGCCGGTCGAGGCCGGCCAGGACCGCGGCGGGGCGCGGGTCGTTCAGCGCGAGCGCGCGCAGGGCGTTGCGGACGCGTCCCATTCCGGCCGCGGCGAGCACGCCCTTGCCCATGACGTCGCCGACGGCGACGGCGAGCCGGCGGTCGGGCAGCCGGAACACGTCGTACCAGTCGCCGCCGACCTGGACGTGGCGCGTCGCGGGGTTGTAGCGGGCCGCCAGCACCATGCTGGGCAGCTGCGGGAGGTCGCTGGGCAGGAGGCTGCGCTGGAGCTCCTCGGCGGTGCGGTGCTCGCGCTCGAACAGCAGGGCCCGCTCGACGGCGAGGGCGCACTGGCCGGCGAGGGCCTCCAGGAAGACCCGCTCCTCCTCGGTGATCTCCCTGGGCCGGGTGAACGAGAAGCGGAGCGCGCCGATCGGAGCGCCCGCGGCCAGCAGCGGCAGGCCCACCCAGGCGCGTTCCTCGGTGTGCTGGGCGAACAGGTCGCGCTCACCGTGCCCGAGCTGCAGGCGCAGGCTGTCGGGGTGCTCGGCCAGGAACGGCCGGCTCTCCCGCACGGCCACCGACATCACGGTCTGGTCGCTGACCTTGATGTCGTCGCGGGAGGCGGGGCTGGTCTCGCCCTCCGAGCCCGGCTGGGACGGCGTAACGATGCTGAGGCGCAACTTGTCGTCGTCCAGCAGTGCCACGGCGGAGTAGTCGGCGCCTATGGCGGACCGTCCGACCTCGGTGATGACCTGGACGACCTGGGAGACCGTCAGGGCCTCGGCCAGCATCGAGGTGGCCTGCTGCAGGCGCGCGGTGCGCAGCGCGGCCGCCGACAGCTGCTCGGTCAGCCTGCCGCGCATCTCCTCGGCCTCGCGCTGGCCGGTCACGTCGGTGTTGGCGCCGACCCACTCGATGACCGTGTCGCCCTGCCAGATCGGCACGGCCCGGACGTCGAAGTGCCGATACGTACCGCTCTTGGTGCGGATGCGGTAGTTGGTCTCGAAGACACGGTTCTCCTCGACGCACTCCTGCCAGGCGGACTCGATGCGGGGTCGGTCCTCGGGGTGCACCACCGACAGCCAGCCGCCGACGGCGTAGTCGTCCGGCGTCTGCCCGGTGATGGCGCGCCACTCGGGCGCGTCGTCGATCACGCCGCCCGCCGGGGCGGCGACCCACACCACCTGGGCGCTGGCCTCCACGAGCGAGCGGTAGCGCTGCTCCTTGCGGCGGATGACCTCCTCGGACCGGCGACGCTCAGTCACGTCCAGCGCGGTGAGGACGACGCCCGTCTGGGTGCCCTCGGCGTCCCTGGCGGGCAGCCACGTGCAGGCCAGGATGCGCTCCTCGACGGCCGTGGCGACACCGGGCGCGGCACCGGGCGCCGGGTCGGGCGCGGAGCCGCCGGGAGCCTCGCCGGCCGGAACCACGAGGTCCAGATCGCTGACCGGGCGGTCCTCGTCGACCACCTTCCGCAGCGCCGTCTCGAACGCCGCGGCAAGCGCCTCGGGCAGCACCTCGGACGGTCTGTGCTGCAGAAGCTCGCGCAGCGGCACGCCGAGCAGCGCCGCCAGGGCGTCGTTGGCCTTGCGGCAGCGCAGGTCGCGGTCGAAGAACGCCAGCCCGCCGGGGCCTTCCTTCAGCAAGGTCGCGTACAGCGCGGCATCGGACGCATCCATGGGCCTGCCCTCCACCCCTGAGACGCGGGGATGCGGAACGGACGTCTCGGTGCTCATGGACAACACCTCCGCCCCAGAGGGTCCCGTACCGCGCGGCAAGTTTTCATCACTATGAGTGAATGGGAGCAGGCTAGCGCTCCCGCCTCCATCACAACACCGGTCGGAGTCAGGTATTCATCATCCCGATGGTTCGGCGTGTACGGAACCCCTGCTGAACATCGTTGTCCCTTCGGTCCCGGACGAACGCACCGGATTCGGACACCGCTGTACGGGACGCGCGGGGCGGCCCGTCCGGACGGCGAGTAGGGAATGTTACGACCCTCCGGCGTCACCGCGCGTCAACTTCCCCAGTCCGGGTGTGTCTCCGGCTCGCCGCCCCGCTGCGCGGCTACTTGGCACTGCGCGGCTACTTGGCGGCTTTGGCGGCGGCCTTCTGCTCCTGCTTGAAGGCCCTCACCTGGGCCAGGGACTCCGGTCCCGTGATGTCGGCGACGGAGCGGTGCGAGCCCTCCTCGCCGTAGGCGCCGGCGGCCTCGCGCCAGCCCTCCGGCCGGACGCCGTACTGCTTGCCCAGCAGCGCCAGGAAGATCTGCGCCTTCTGCTTGCCGAACCCCGGCAGGCCGTTCAGTCGCTTGTACAGCTCCTTGCCGCTGTCGACGCCCTTCCACACCTTCTCGGCGTCCCCGTCGTAGTTCTCCACGAGGTACTGGCACAGCTGCTGGACGCGCTTGGCCATCGAGCCGGGGTAGCGGTGGACGGCGGGCTTCTCCGACAGCACCGCGGCGAACCGCTCCGGGTCGTAGGCGGCGATCTCGTGCGCGTCCAGGTCGTCCGAACCGAGCCGCTGCGTGATGGTGTAGGGGCCGGAGAAGGCCCACTCCATCGGGATCTGCTGGTCGAGCAGCATGCCCACCAGCGCCGCCAGCGGGCTGCGTCCGAGCAGCTCGTCGGCTTCTGGACGCTGTGCGAGTTGAACCTTCGTGGCCATGGCACCAGCTTAGGGCGGCCCTGAGATCTGTCAGAAGTCTTACGGGCGCGGCGCGGCCCTGGTGGGTGCGGCCGCACGGTGCTCGAATGAAGTGGTGAGTGAGCATGAGCGGACACAGGGCAGCCCGGTCGGGCGGCGGGTCGTGCTGGGGATGCTCGGCATCGGCGTCGCGGGAGTCGCCGTGGGAGCGTCCGTCCAGGACAAGGTGAGCCGGACGCTGGCACCGGTCGGCCCGATCGGGGACGTCCTGCCGGCCGCAGGCGGTTTCCGCTACTACTCCGTCACGGACGGTGTGAAGCGGCACAGCGCGGCGACCCACCGCGTGACCGTTAGTGGCCTCGTCGCCAAGCCCCAGGCGTTCCGGCTGGCCGATCTGGCGCGGCTTCCCCAAACGGTCATCGACCGCGATTTCCAGTGCGTGACGGGCTGGCGGGTGCCGGATGTGCATTGGGTGGGAGTCGCCCTGCCCGACCTGCTGGACGCGGTCGGCGTGTCACCGCAGGCGCGCGCCGTGCGGTTCACGTCGTTCGACGGCGTCTACACCGAGTCGCTGACGCTGGAACAGGCACGGCGCAGGGACGTCCTGGTGGCGACGCAGATGGACGGCAAGCCGGTAACCCACGATCACGGCGGCCCCACCCGCCTCTACGTGGCGCCCATGTACGGCTACAAGTCGCTGAAATGGCTCGGCGGCATCGAACTGACCAACAGGGTGGAGCCCGGCTACTGGGAGAACCTCGGTTACGACGTGGACGCCTGGGTCGGACGGTCGAACGGACGTAACGATGCACCGACATGACACGCGCGGGCACGAGGAGGTCCGGGAGGCGGGTGCGTCGCGTTGGCTGCTGCGGTTCACGCGGGCGGAGCGATCGATCCACCATGTGACCGCACTCCTGATGCTCGTCTGCCTGCTGACCGCCGCGCTGCTCTATCTGCCGGTCCTGTCGACGCTGGTGGGCCGCAGGGAGATGGTCAAGACCGTCCACGTGTGGTGCGGGTTCGCGCTGCCCGTGCCCATCGTGCTGGGCTTGCTGTCACGTGCGTTCAGGGCCGACCTCGGACGGTTGAACAGGTTCGCCCCGCACGACTGGGAATGGCTCAGACGCGGCGACCGCAGGGCCGTGCAGGGCGGGCGGGGGATCCTGCCGGTGGGCAAGTTCAACGCCGGGCAGAAGCTCAACGCGGCGTTCACCGCGGGCGCGATCCTCGTCATGCTCGGCACCGGCGAGATCATGACGTTCCCCGACCCGTGGGGTGACCGGTGGCGGACGGGGGCCACGTTCGTCCACGACTGGCTCTTCCTCGCCGTCGTCGTGGTGACGGCCGGGCACTTGTGGGAGGCGCTGCGGGATCGTGACGCGCTCACCGGGATGCTGACCGGGCGGGTGGACCGCCGCTGGGCAGCGCGCCACCACGCCGCCTGGGGCGACAGTGAGGCGCCTGGCGAGCCGCACAGCACCGAGCCGCGCGGCTCCGGAACGCACGGCGCCGGAACGCACGGGCGGCACCGGGGCGGCACCTGAGGGCCGTCCAGAATTTGCCGAACGCCGCCCCCGGCATGTCTTGACTCTTCCCGTTAAAGCGCTGGAATGGGACATCGAGGCGGGGTTTCCACGGAATCCCCCCGCCGGGGCCGGTCCGTGCCGCGCCTCGCCTCAGCCGGCGGCGTCCCCGCCTGCCGGAACCCCGTGCGCGGAGGTGTGCGCAAGATGCCTGCACTGACCGATCACCAAATCGAGACACGCGAAGCGCTCGCACGGCGCCTCTGTGACGAGTTCACCACCTTCCCCTCGGACGCGGTCCGGCGGTGCGTGGACGACGTCCGGGCATGCATGGACCACCTGGGACTGGACGCCACGCCCGACAGAGTGGAGCGAATGGCGCGCGAGCATCTCACCGGGGTCCTGAAGTCGGAGCCGCCGTCCGGGCGCGGCCAGGCCGGAGGGGCGGACGGCTGAGCGGCTCGCGCGCGAAAGGCGCGGATCCCCCCGGTATTCGGCCGTGTCCCGGCCATCGTGCGCGCGCGATCTGAGAGGCTAGGAGGGTGAGTCCCCGCAGCCGCAACCGCTCCTCCGGGGACCCGGCCCGGGACGGCCACAATCCCCCGGACGAGGTCTCGGCCATTTTCGACGGCATGCTGCAGCACGCGCGCGAGCTCCTCGCCGTGCGCAGCCCCCTGGACGCGGAGCTGATCGTCAGCGAGATCCTCGGTTCCTGGTGGGGGCACCGGCTCCCGGACGGCGACGTCGAGGAGGTCCTCGGCGAGGCGCTGGTCGACCATGCCAGGGCCGCCGCCACGCCCGCCGCGCTGGCCCTGCTGACCGGGATGGCCTACCTGGGCACGCCCCGGCAGGCGGCCAAGGCCGAGCGCGCGGCGCTGGAGCTGATGGCCGGCGGCGTCGCGCGGCCGGGATGGGCCGACCGCGTGGGAATGGTGCAGCCGGAGGGGTGCTTCGTCTCCCGGGACGTCTACGGCGACCAGGACTCCGTCGTCTGCACCTACACCTACGGCGGCACCGAGCGGCACGCCCTGGTCATCGTGGTCGACCGCACCAAGGCCGGGGCCGTCCGGCCGTCCGGCGACCCGTTCGCCCGCGCCGTCCCGGCGGCGCCGGCGGTGCCGCCGGTGAGCGGCATGGTCAGGGACGCCTGGGTCTCCTCCCGGGTCGACGCGCTCCTGGACCGGTGCCGCCGCGACGGCCGCGAGAACCCGCTGATGCGGTTCGAGGAGCTCGACCTCCGCGACACCGCGGCGCTGCTGCGCAGCGCCCTGGAGCTCACCAACGACCTCGACGACCCGCCGGTGAACGACACATTCGGCACCTACCACGCGTTCGTCCGCGCGCGCGTGGACATCCTGCCGCCCGGCGGGCGGCTGCCCCAGCCGCCGGTGTACGGGCGGGACAGGCGCGCCACGATCGCGGCCCGGTTCCTCGCCTCGGACGAGGCGGAGGAGCTGTCCGACCTCTCCGCCGCGAGCAAGTGCGCGGACCGGATCATCGACTACGGCTGCACCCACGACTTCGGCCGGCCGCTGCGGGTCTCCCCCGTCAAATGCGAGATGTTCCTCCTCGACTGGCTGCCGAGGAAGGTTCTGCTGTCCCCCTCGGAACAAGAGGCTGTCCCGCACGTGCTG
Source organism: Actinomadura sp. NAK00032 (assembly GCF_013364275.1). Classification (NCBI taxonomy): domain Bacteria; kingdom Bacillati; phylum Actinomycetota; class Actinomycetes; order Streptosporangiales; family Thermomonosporaceae; genus Actinomadura; species Actinomadura sp. NAK00032. Next base: position 6,811,216 of record NZ_CP054932.1, read on the forward strand.
GCCGCCTGGGTCCGGTGGGCGGGGCGGCGCACGGGTCTTCCAGAGGAGGGCATCAGGGCCACGCTGGACGCACTCTGGGACGCCACCGCGAAGTTCGCCGACGCCTACCGCGACCCGGCCGCGTTCGGCCTCGACCGCGACCTCGTCGAGCGGCTGCTGCCCGACGGCGACCTGGAGGCGCTGCCCCGCCGGGCGTTCGCCATGCCGTTCCTGTCGGGCACCCACCGGCGGTCGGGCCGGCACGGGTTCATCGACCTGTCGAAACTCGATCCGGCCGATCCGGAGGACCGGCGCGCGATCCTGGAGTTCGAGCATCCCGGCGCCGACGAGGCCCACCTCGACGCGCACGAGCGCCTCGCCGCGCGGCTGTGGGACGGCCGGCCCCCGCAGCTGTGGACGACCGCCCAGGCGCTGCTGGACGTCGGCTACGAACGGCACGAGATCCTGCACCGGCTCATCGACGTCCTCGACCGCTTCGGGCACGCCCCGGAGGCGCTCCGCGACGCGCTGCGTGTGCTTCGTCACGAACCCCCGCCCGAGTGAACTCCCGGTTTGCGCGCGGCGTCCCCGACGACAATCATCGGGACCCGGGCATGGTCTCGCGGGGTCTCCGGGGCCCGGGGGCCGGCCCCCGGCCGTAGGGAGTGATCTTGTTGGAGTGGTCCGAGTTCGCCCGGCGGCTGGGACGTGAGCTGGCGGGGCTCGAGCGCGACACGATCCTCATCGTGCGCGAGCGGGAGGAGAGCCGTCACTACGTCCAGGCCATGCGCGAGCCCGACCGGCTCTACGCCGAGGCCGTGAGCAACAACTTCCTCGACGGGCCGCTGCTGCTCACGGTGGCCGACGAGGAGGTCATGAGCGACGCGGGCTGGCGCCCGCCCGCCGACCCCGCGCCGCGCAACTGGTGGACGGAGCTGCCCGAGGCCGGCGCCCCCGGCGGGATGCTCGGCGTGACGGACGGCGACTACTCGCGGCTGGCCGACGTGATGGTCACGGCCCTGCGCGACGTCCAGGGCGTCCGGCGCCCGTCCGACCTGGTGTACGAATCGTTCCATCGGCACGGGACCGGGCTCATCGAACTCGTCGGGTTCGGTATCGACGTCGCCGACCCGTCCAGGGTGAGCAAGCGGCGCGCCGCGTCCGGCGGGGTCCTGCCCGAGGCCGGCGTGCAGCCGGCCGGTCCTCCCCCGGCGGGGACGCCGATGCCGCTGCCGACGGACGGGCTGCCGGGTGCGGAGGCCGACCTGCTGGAGCCCCGTCTGGCCGAGGCCAAGGCGAACGGTGACAACACCACCTACTTCAGGCTGCTGGAGAGCGCCGACCTCGTGCTCCCCGCGACCGCCTCCGCCGTGGAGGACCCCGACCGCGCCGAGTTCCCCACCATCGCCATCGGCGGCGACACCCACGTCACCGTGTTCACCTCGCCGGGCGCCCTCGCGCGCACCGGCGACCGCCACCCCGGGCTGTACCGGCGCACCACGTTCGCGCGGCTGGCCTCCGGCTGGCCGGATCCAGCGTGGCGCGTGGCGATCAACTGGGGGCTGCCCAGCGAGGTGCTGCTCGACTCGTCAGCCCTCGTCCGGCTGAGCGGCGGCCCGGAGGAGCCTCCTGCGGCGGCAGGGCCGGAGGAGGCGTCCAATCCGTACGGGAGGGTCGATCCCAACGCGCTCTCCGGGCCGAACCCCGTCGCCGGGGGCACGGCCCCAGGGCTGAACGGCTCGGCCCCGGAGGTGAACGGCTCCGTTCCCAGTCTGAACGGTTCCGTCCCCGACCTGCCCGGTGCGGACGGCCGGCACGACTCCTACGACGACTCGCACACGGCGATCGACCCGTACACGGTGGACGACCTGCGGGCGGCACTGGCGGCGGGCACGGCCGAGCCCGAGGCGCGCGAACCGGCACCGGCCGCCGCGCCTCCCCTCGGCGCACCGACCGACAAGCCCGCGGACAGGCCGTCCGACAAGCCCGCGGACATCCCCGCGGACAGGCCGTCCGACGACCGGGCACCGGACGCTCAGCCGCCCGCGGAGCAGCGGCCCCAGGACCAGCCGCGCAGCGATCCGCCGCCGGCGCCCCGGCCTGCCCCCGAGCAGCCCGTGCAGTCCGCTCAGCCCGCTCAACCCGCGAACCGGGCGCCGAACACGCCTTCCTCCCCCGAGAGGCGGCCTGCGGGCGCCCCCATGCGGCTGCCCCACGGCACCCGGCTCTGGCGGACGTCCAGTGACGGTGACGAGACACCGCTCGCGGTGTACGACGCCATAGGCGGCGTCTGGACTCAGGTAAGGGCCGACGCCGTTCCGGCACCCTGGACCGAGTGACTCACCGTTCGGCTACCGTCGAGTACGGCATCCTCGCCCCGCGGACGTGAAAGTGGATCCCGAGTGGACTGGAACGACTTCGCCAAACGGCTGACGCTGGAGCTTTCACGGCTGCCGGTCAAGTCGTTCCTCATCGTGCAGGGGCCGAGCGGGCTGCCCTACGTGCAGGCGATGCGCTCCGAGGGCGTGCTGGACGCGGAGGCCGTCGGCAGTGCGTTCCTGCCCCGCCCGCTGGCCCCGCGGCAGGAGCGGCGCCTCAGCGCGCTCGGCTGGGAGTCCCCGGCCGGGGAGGAGCGCAAGAACTGGTGGGACCGCCACACCTGGCGCGACCGCGGCGGCCGCGCCTCGGCCGAGCACGTGGAGGCGTGCGCGCTCCTGGCCGGGCAGATGGTGGCCGCCTTCCGCGACGTGTACGGCATCGAGTCCCCGCTCGAGCTGGTCTACCAGGCGAGCAAGGCCGGGCCGGAGGGCGGGCCGCTGGCACTGCCCGGCCTCGGCATCCCGCTGGCCGTCCCCGAGGACGAGGCCCGGCGGGCCGCGTCCGCCGCCCGTGCCGCGCGGCCGTCCGGTTCCGCCCTGGAGGACGCCCTCACCGACGCCAGGGAACGCGGCGACCAGCACGGCTACCTGGAGCTCCTCGCGCGCGCGACCCTCTACCTGCCCGCGCCGGGTGAGCCGGGCGCGGGCGAGCACCAGTTCGCCACGGCCCAGTTCGGGGACGGCACGTTCGTGCTGGCGTTCACCTCGCCCGGCGCCATGGACCGCTCCCTGCAGGGCCAGGCCGTCCACCACCGCGAGGCGACGCTGGCCGAGCTCGCCCGCCGCTGGCCGCATCCCGAGTGGCAGCTGGCCGTGAACCCCGGCCTGCCCAGTGCCTGCTACCTGGACGCCAAGGCGCTTCTCGAGCCGGAGGAGCCGCGCAGGCCCGCCGCCCCGACGCCGCCGGCGCCCACGGACGTCCACGTCGCGGGGCCGTCGTCCCGCCGCCGGGCCCGCGACGCCGCGCCGTCCGGCACCGACACCCGCACCGACATCCGTCCCCTGCGGCCGCAGACCGCCAAGCCGCCGCAGAGCCCCGAACCGGCGCGGAGCCGTCCGCAGGCACCGGCGGCGTCCGCCGTGCCGCCAGAGGCGCCCACAGGCCCGCCCCGCGCCGGTGTCCCGCCACGGCCGCCCGTCCGCGCGGCCCGGCCTCCGGCCCCCGCCGCACCGCCTCCGACCCCCACCGCACCGACTCCGGCCCCCGCCGCGCCGGCCCCGGCGGCCGCTCCGACGGCGGCCCCTCCGCCGCCGCCCGCCCCGCCGGCGCCCCCGGCTCCGCGTCCTCCGGCGCCCGCGCACCCCCCGCGCCCCGCGGCGGCCGCCCCACCGCCGCCTCCGCCCGCCGCACCGGTACCGCCGGCGCGGGAAACGCCGCCACGGGAAACGCCGCCTCGGGAAACGCCGAGCGATCCGCATGGCCTCCCGGTCGCGCCGCTCTACGGCCAGGGCAAGGGCCGTCGGGACAAACCCGCCCCCAAGCAAAAGCCCACCCCTGAGCGGGAAGAGACCCCTGCCGCAGCACAGAGCGGCGATGACGCGCGCCGCGACGCTCCGTCCCAAGTGGTGGTGATGCAGAAGGTGGTGCGGCCCGAGCATGTGCAGCACTACCTGGAGGGCGGCTACGACCTTGTCGCCGGTTACGTCCACCGCCTGCAGGACGTGCGGGAGATCCGGTCCCCCGCCGCGATGATCCGGGCGCTCGGGCTGGTGTACGAGGGGTCGCCCTTCACGCACGCGGACGAGCAGGTCTTCGTGATCCGGTGGCCGGCGGTGCGGCCGGCGCTGTTCCGGCGCCCGCTGGGCGGGATCGACGAGTGGAGCATGGGCATCATCCCGGGCGGCTGGGTGATCGAGCGGGCGCCGTTCCCCGGGTCGGGGTACGCGCCGGGCGAGGGCCCGGCCATCCCGGAGTTCAAGATCGAGAGCCAGCGGCTCCCGCACGGCGCCGGGCTGTACCGGCTCGACGCGCGCGGGGCCGAGACGCTGGTCGCGGGGTACGACGCCGATCTGCGCAGGTGGCTGGTGAAGCTGCCGGGAGGACGGGGATGAGCATCCGGCACGGGTTCTACGCGGGCTGGCGCGGCGGCGAGTACGAGGCCAGCCCCGACGGCGAGCAGGTGCGGCTGTACGCCGCCCGGCACGCGGACGGCTTCCGCCAGGTCTCGCCGGACCGGTTCGTCCAGGTGGTGCCCCTGGCGGATGTCGACCGCCTGCAGTACGTGACCACGCACTGCACGTGGCGCGGTGAACCCTTCGTGGTGCTAGGCGAGCATGAGGGCTGGCTCCGGGTGGAGTACTGCGGCGGTAAGGCTCCCGTGGCGGAGGGCCTCGGCCTGGAGCTGTTCGACCGCGGCGTGTACCAGGCGTGGGCGTCCAGGCACGAGGTCGAGGACCTGCACGAGGAGACCGCCTGAGCCCCGGGGCGGGTGCGCTCGGTCAGTGACGCGGGATCGGTGGTAGGTCTTTGGACATGGCGGTCATCGACATCAACGCCGACCTCGGCGAGGGGTTCGGCATCTGGGAGCTGGGCGACGACCTGGCGCTGCTCGACGTGATCACGAGTGCGAACGTGGCGTGCGGGTTCCATGCGGGCGATCCGCTGATCATGCGGCGGGTGTGCGCCGCCGCCGTGGCGCGCGGGGTGAGGATCGGCGCGCAGGTGTCGTACCGGGATCTGGCCGGTTTCGGGCGCCGCGAGATGGACGTGGCCGCGCCCGAACTGACCGCCGAGGTGCTGTACCAGATCGCCGCCTTGGACGGCATCGCGCGCGCGGAAGGCGGGCGTGTGGCCTACGTGAAGCCCCACGGAGCGCTCTACAACCGCGTCAGCCGCGACCCCGTGCAGGCGGGTGCGGTGGCGGAGGCCGTCCGGGCCTACGACCCGTCGCTGCCGCTGCTGACCCTCCCCGGCTCTGCGGTGCACGGGGTCGCCGACGGGCTGACCGTGGTCGCGGAGTGCTTCGCCGACCGCGCCTACACACCGTCCGGCGGGCTGGTGTCGCGCCGTGAGCCGGGTGCCGTCGTCCATGAGGAGGAGGCGGTCGTGCAGCGCGCGGTCAGGATGGCCGTGGACGGCACCGTCGTCGCGGTCGACGGCAGTGAGGTCTCCCTCAAGGCCCGTTCCATCTGCGTGCACGGTGACACACCGGGGGCGGTGTCCCTCGCACGGTCCGTCCGGTCGGCGCTGTCCGGCGCGGGCGTCGCGCTGGAGCCGTTCGCGTGAAGGTGCTGCGGGCGGGTGACGCGGCCCTGCTCGTGGAGACCGGCGACCTGGCCACGGCCCACCGCCTCAACGCCGCCCTCCGGGACGACCCGCCGCCGGGCGTCGTGGACGTCGTTCCCGGCGAGCAGACCGTCCTCGTGGTCACCGCCCCCTCGGCCGACCTGGAACGCCTCGCCGCACGCCTCCCGCGACTGCCGCTGCCCGACGACGTGGAGGGCGGCGCCGCACCGGTGGAGATCCCCGTGGTCTACGACGGCGAGGACCTCGACGAGGTCGCCCGCCTCACCGGGCTGTCGCGCGAGGAGGTCGTCCGGCGGCATTCCGGGGGCGCCTACACGGTCGCCTACCTCGGCTTCTCGCCCGGCTTCGGCTACCTGACGGGCCTCGACCCGGCGCTGCACGTGGCGCGCCGCGAGTCGCCGCGGACGGCGGTCCCCGCCGGGTCGGTGGCGATCGCGGGGCCGTACGCGGCGGTCTACCCGTCCCGGTCGCCGGGCGGGTGGCGGCTGCTCGGGCGCAGCGGGCTGCGGCTGTGGGACGTCACGCGCGACCCGCCCTCGCTGCTCCGGCCGGGCACGCGCGTCCGCTTCGTCCCCGAGGAGCGTTCTTGACCGAGCCCGAGGAGCGCTCTTGATCGAGGTCGTGCGGCCCGGTCCGCTGGCGACCGTGCAGGATCTCGGCCGTCCTGGCCGCGCCCACCTCGGCGTCCCGCGGTCCGGGGCGGCCGACGAGCGCGCGCTGCGGCTCGCAAACCGGCTCGTCGGCAATCCCGAGGGGGCGGCGGGCGTCGAACTGACCTTCGGCGGTGCGGCACTGCGCTTCCACAGGCGCGCCTGGATCGCGGTAGCGGGCGCCCCTGCACCCGTCCTTGTCGGCGACCGCGCCCATGGGACGAACGCACCGTGCTTCGTCCCGGACGGGGGAACCGTTGAGATCGGCCCGCCTTCGTCCGGGCTCCGCAGCTATCTCGCCGTGCGTGGTGGTGTCGTGGTCGATCGGGTCCTTGGGAGCCGGTCGACCGACCTTCTGTCCGGCCTGGGCCCGGCCCCGCTTTCGCCGGGCGACCAACTACCGGTCGGCCCCGCCGAGGGTCTCTCCGACATCGGCGTGGACGTCGCTCCCGCACCGGCCATGCCGGACACACCCGTGCTCCGGGTATCGCCCGGCCCGCGCGACGACTGGTTCACCGATGACGCACTGGCCACGCTCACGTCCACGCCCTACACGGTGTCGCCCGACAGCAACCGCGTGGGGGTCCGGTTGGACGGCCGTCCCCTCGTCCGCGCGCGCGACGGCGAACTGGGCAGCGAGGGGATGGTCACGGGGGCGGTCCAGGTGCCGCCCAGCGGGCTGCCCATCATCTTCCTGGCCGACCATCCGCCCACCGGCGGCTACCCGGTGATCGCGGTGCTCGCCTCGGACGCCGTGCCGGACGCGGCTCAACTCCGTCCGGGCCAGCAGGTCCGCTTCCGCCGCTAGGCCGCCTCCGGGCCGAAAACCAAGGGTCAGGTCAGCGGGGCCGGGGCGGACCAGTCCAGGTGGGAGACGTCGTTGAAGCCGCGTACGGACGCCAGGTCGCCGATGCGCACCAGCAGGGAGATCGACGCGTTGTCGGGGGCGAGGAACGCGAACGGGCGGGCGCCGGTCGCGGCGGCGAGCGCCTGCGCGATCACGCCGCCGTGGGTGAACACCGCGATCCGGCCGCCGGCGTGCGCCGCCGCGAGCCGGGTGAGGCTCTCCTCGACGCGCGCCGCGAAGCCGGCGGCGGATTCCGCGCCGGGGATGACGTCCCAGCGCTCCTCGGCGAACATGCGCTGCGCCACCGGGTCGTTCTGGGCGACCTTCTGGCGGAACAGGCCGCCCTCCCACTCCCCGAGGTAGACCTCGCGCAGGCCCGCCTCGACGCGCGGCTCCAGGCCGAGGCGGCGCGCCAGGGGCGCCGCGGTCTCCGCCGTGCGGCGCAGTGACGTCACGTAGAGGGCGTCGAGCTTCTCCTCCGCGAGGCGGTCGCCGACGCGCTCGGCCTGCTCACGCCCTTCGGGTGCCAGTTCGGGGTCGGCGTGGCCGTCCACGAGCGGGAACGACCGGTCGACGCGTGCCGGCGCCGACGCACCGTGCCTGACCAGAAGAATCTCGGTCGCGCCGTCCGGCGCCTTGTACCGCGTCTGCCGGTACTCGACCGGCTCCTCCCGCTCGTCCACGTTCGGCACCCTAGACGATCGTCGCAGCGCACCCCGCGCCCGGCCCCGTCAGGAGACCAGCGGACCCACGCGGTCGATCTCCTCCTTGAGCGGCCCAGGCGGGACGTCCTCGAACGCCGTCACGGCCACGTCGCCGTCCCGCACCTCCCAGACGCCCGCCACGCGTCCCCCGTGCAGAACCACCGGGGAGATCCAGCCGGCCGTGCGGCTCACCTTGCCGCGATGCTCGGCAGGGACGAGGTACGTCGCCCCTGTCCCCGCCCCTAGGACGTACTGGTCGAACGCACCCAGCAGCCGGACCGACGTGGTGGGCTCGGTGGCGAGCAGTTCGTCGCGGTGCTCCGCCAGTACGTACATCTGGACGCCGTCCACCTCCACCGTGGACAGGCCGTCTTCCGCTGCCGCGAACCAGCTCTTGACGTCCTTCTTGCGGCTCGCCTTGCGCATCAGCCAGTTGTCGAACATGTCCGGGGTGGCGGGCCCGTGCGCGGCGAGGTAGGCGTGGACGACGGTCCGGGCGGCTTCGTCCAACGGCGGAAGGCCCGTCCAGCCGGGCAGCCACCTCTCCGGTGCGGTGAACGTGACGCGCGTGCCCTGCGCCGGGCCGTGGCACAGCACGCCCCACCACGCCAAGGGTTTGAGCAGTACACCCCAGCCCGACCCCAGTACCTCGGCGAGATGCCGTGAACCGGTCTTCTCGACAACGACTTGGGTGAGTTCCTCCCGTGTCAGCACCTCACCGCCGCCCAGCGCGGCGGTGGCCGCCTCTGCGAGAGCCTCCAGGTCGGCGGGCGTGGCACCGAAAGTCTTCTGCCAACTGGGCTTCTCCCAATGGCGGGTAGTGGAGCACAACGCGAGGTAGGCGGCGGCCACATCGGCGGGCAGGAGATGCAGGGTGCCGCGCATGGCCCACGTCTTGACGAGCGTCCGCTCCTCCAGGAGGGCCTTGGCCACAGCTCCTCGTTCAGGGTTCCGCTGTCGCACCGCGACAGCGAGTTCCGCAGCCGACGCCACCTGCGCCTGCACGCCCGCAAGCCGACGCGCGACGTCCACCGCCGACGCCTCGCCCTGGGGCTCGATGTACTGCCGCCGCATCCGCCAGGCGAGAACCTGCGCCCACGTCACCGCTGTCATGCCCCGATTACATCGCAGGCCGCGGACACAATCGTCCGCCCACCTCAGGCCAGCCGGTGGGCGAGGTCGGCGAACGCGCTGCGCACGTCGCCCGGCGTCAGGAGCGTGAGGTCGTCGGCGGTGGCGCGGTCGCCGAGCTCCGCCGCCCGCAGCGCCCGGCACGCGCACGCCTTCTCGTAGATGGAGCGGGCGAAGCGCCCGTTGCCGAACTCGTCGATCCGGCCCGTGCCGCAGACGCGCTGGAAGACGAGGGCGAGGTCGTCCAGGGCGCCGTCGTCCCAGCGGTCGCCGCCCTGGTCGGCGACGAGCTGGGCGATACGGAGCAGCTCGTCCGGCCCGTAGGAGGGGAACTCCACGCGCACGTCGAACCGCGAGGCGAGCCCCGGGTTGGACGCGAGGAACCGGTCCATGTCGGCGTCGTAGCCGGCGAGGACGACGACGAGCCGGTCGCGGTCGTCCTCGGCGCGCTTGAGCAGGGTCTGCACGGCCTCCGCGCCGAACGCGTCGCCGCCGCCGTAGCCCGGGTTGCTCAGCGCGTACGCCTCGTCGACGAACAGGACCCCGCCGAGCGCCGAGTCGACGACCTTGTTCGTCTTGAGCGCCGTGGCGCCGAGGTGCTCGCCGACGAGGTCGGCGCGCTGGGCCTCGACCACCTCGGGGCGGGCGAGGAGCCCGGCGGCGGCGAAGATGCGGCCGAGCACGCGCGCGACGGTGGTCTTGCCGGTCCCGGGCGGGCCGGTGAAGACGAAGTGGCGGGTCGGCGGGCGGGTGAGGAGGCCCTGCTCCTGCCGCATCCGGGCCACCTGGAGCTGGGCGGCGATCTCCCGGACCTGCCGCTTCACCGGTTCGAGCCCGATCATCGCGTCGAGGGAGCCGAGCGCCTCGTCCAGCGTGGGCGTCTCGGCGTAGCCGCGGTACCGCTCGGTGACCTCGGCGAACGCGGTCTCGACGTCCTCGGCGCGCAGGGTGACCAGGTCGTCGGCGCTGGGCTGGGCGGGCCCGCCGGACGCGGAGGCCGCGTCGACCACGCGGACGTCCCGCGCGCGCGCCGCCGCCTCCGTCAGCGACCGGACGAACCGCCCGTTGCCCAGTTCGTCGATGATGCCGCGCCGCTCGACCTCCTCGAAGCGCGCGGCGAGCCGCCGCCGGGCCTCCGGGTCGAGCCGGTCCTCGCGGAGCCCGGTGTGGTAGCCGGCGATCTGCAGCAGCTCGGACGGCCGGTAGGACGGGAAGTGCACGCGCGTGCCGAAGCGCGAGGCCAGGCCGGGGTTGGAGTCGAGGAACTCGGCCATCTGCGCGTCGTATCCGGCGAGGATGACGACGAGGTTGTCGCGGTCGTCCTCGGCCCGCTTGAGGAGCGTCTGGACGGCCTCGTCGCCGAACCGGTCGGGCTGCCCCTCGGCGGAGTTGACCAGCCCGTACGCCTCGTCGATGAACAGGACGCCGCCCAGGGCGGAGTCGACGAGCCGGTTGGTCTTGAGCGCCGTGGCGCCGAGGAACTCGCCGACGAGGTCGGCGCGCTGGGCCTCGACCAGGGCGGGCTCGGGCAGCAGCCCGAACGCGTAGAAGATCTTGGCGAGGACGCGCGCGACGGTCGTCTTGCCCGTGCCCGGCGGGCCGACGAAGACGAAGTGCCGCATGGGCTTCTCGGTGGGGACGCCCGCGGCGGCCCGCAGATGCGCCGCCTCGATGGACGCGGCGATGGAGCGGACCTGCCGCTTGACCGGCTCCAGCCCGATCATGTTCTCCAGCTCGGCGAGCGCGTCGGCGACGGAGATGTCCGGCGCGGCGTCCGTGCGGCGCTCCGGCGGCGGCTGCCGCTGCGGGGCCGGCGCGGCCTCGGCGGCTTGTGCGGCGGCCTGTGCGGCCGCCTGCGCGGCTTCGGCGGGGTCGTCGGCCGGAGCGCGCCGGTCGGGCTTGCTCGGGCGGTCCTTCTTGTCGGACCTGTCGAGCTTGTCGGGCTTGTCAGGCTTGTCCGGCGCGGACGAAGTGGGCGGGTTCTTGCGCGGGGCCGGCGGCATCGCGTCGCCCTCCGAGCCCGCCTGTTCCTGCACCCAGCCGGTCTCGTACGCCTCGGCGGGCACCGTGCGGCGGGCCCGGTCCCAGCGGTAGGCCAGGACGGCCAGGGCGGCGGCCCAGCCGGGCGCCGCGCTCGCCTCCGGCAGCGGCTGGGCGACCGCCGCCGTCACCGCCCCTGCGGCGGCCAGGGTGAGCAGGGTCGTGCGCCAGGGCGTGTATCCGCGCAGGCGGAACGCGACCACCGCGACGGGGACGGCGAGCACCGCCAGAAGCAGCGTGGGGCTCAGATAGGACGGGTGCTCACCGTCCGGATAGAGCCTGCCCAAGGGCACCAACAGCGCGAGCCAGGACGCGATGACCGCGACGACAGCCATGCCCGTAGGCGAACGCAGCGTCAGGTGGACGACGACCAGCAGGACGATCGCGCCCACCGCCACGCCCAGGACCGGCCCCTTCAGCAGGACGGTGCCCGCCAGGACCATCGCCATCAGCAGCAGCCCGCCCAGGAACCGCAGTCCGGGGGTGACCTGGAAGTAGCGCACTCGCAGGCGCTCGAAAAGATCCCGCGCCGCGGCGTCCTTCGCCGGGCGGGAGCGGGACCTGCCGAACAAAGCCATCAAGAGCGAGTAAAGCGCAGGACCGCCCGGAACGGGACTCCCCGTGCGGGGAACGTTGGCTCTCGTACGGTCTGCCTGGGCGCGGCCAGACGCGCCTCGATCCCGAGACCAGGACATTTGTACTGTCCAAAAAGTGCAGGTCGAATTCTTCAGCCGACACCGGCCGAATACGTAACGTCCCAGGGCGCGCCTACCGCAGAACCCGCCGCGACAGCGCTGCCATGATGAGGCCCATGCGGATCCTGCGCACGCCAGACGAACGCTTCACGCACCTCCCCGACTTTCCTTATGGACCCCGCTACGCGGACGTCCCGGCCCAGGACGGTGACGGAACCCTGCGGATGGCCTACGTCGAGGCAGGCCCGTCCGACGGTCCCGTGGTGCTGTGCCTGCACGGTGAGCCGAGCTGGTCGTTCCTCTACCGCCGCGTCATGCGGGTCTTGGCGGACGCAGGGCTGCGCGTGGTCGTGCCCGACCTGGTCGGTTTCGGCCGCTCCGACAAGCCCGCCGAGATGACCGACCACACCTACGCCCGGCATATCGAGTGGACGCGCGCGCTGGTGTTCGACGCCCTCGGCCTCCGGGACGTGACCCTCGTCGGGCAGGACTGGGGCGGCCTCATCGGCCTGCGCCTGGTGACCGCCCACCAGGACCGCTTCTCCCGAGTCGTCGTCGCCAACACCGGGCTCCCCACGGGCGACTTCCCGATGCCGGAGACATGGCTGAAATTCCGGCAATCCGTCCGCACCGCACCCGAATTCGACATCGCCCGCAACATCGCCGCCGGCTGCCGCACCGCGCTGGCCGACGACGTACGCGCCGCCTACGACGCGCCGTTCCCGGACGAGTCGTACAAGGCGGGACCGCGCGCCATGCCCGCCCTCGTCCCGGCCGAGCCAGACGACCCTGAGGCGCAGCCAAACCGCGACGCGTGGGACGTCCTGCGCGCGTGGGACAAGCCGTTCCTGGTGGCCTTCAGCGACAAGGACCCCATCACCGGGGCGATGGCGCCGCTGTTCAAGCAGCTGGTTCCGGGCGCGCGGGGCGTCGAGCACCCTACGATCGACGGCGCGGGCCACTTCCTCCAGGAGGACGACGGGGAACGGCTCGGCCACGCGATCGCGGCGTTCATGCGTTCCTGAGGAGCCTCCTTGACCGACCCCACCGGCGCCCTGCCCGGATTCGACCCCGCCCCCGGCGGCGGCCCGCGCGGGATCCCGCGCGTCGCGGGCTACGAGATCGAGGACGAGCTCTGCGCCGCGCCGTCCGGCAAGGACGGGCCGCTCACGATCGCTGGTGTGGACGAGGTCGGACGCGGGGCCTGGGCGGGCCCCGTCGTGGTGTGCGCCGCCATCACCGACCTGAGCCCGCCGCCGGTCGTGCCGGGCCGCGGCAAGAAGACCATCGCGCTGACCGACTCGAAGCTGCTCACCGGGGCGCACCGCGAGTCGTTCGCCGGACTCCTGCCGGGCTGGCTCAAGGGACACGCGATCGGCGCGTCGCCTCCCGAGGAGATCGACGAGGTCGGCATGACCGAGGCGCTGCGGCGCGCCGCCGTCCGCGCGCTGGAGTCGCTGCCGGTCCGGCCCGACGTCATCCTCCTCGACGGCAAGCACGACTTCCTGGGACGCCCCTGGCGGGTCCGGTGCGAGGTCAAGGCCGACCAAAGGTCGGTGACGGTCGCGGCTGCATCCGTCCTGGCGAAGGTCCACCGTGACCGGCTGATGGCAGAGCTGGACGGCGAGTTCCCCGGTTACGGGTTCGCCGACAGTGCGGGATACCCGTCACCCGTCCATCAGAAGGCGCTGGAGGAGCACGGCCCCACACCGCACCACCGGATGTCGTGGTCGTACCTGGACGACCTCCCGCGCTGGCGGCATCTGAAGAAGCACCGTGACCCGCTCGCGGGGGAAGGCCAGCTCAGCCTTTTGTGACGCCTGTACGCACCCCTGCACGGGCACCGTCCAGGAGTCAGACCCGTCCGGCCGGGTAAGCGCCATCCACGGGAGGTACATGCCATGGATGCCGTTGTGAAGAACCTGCTGCACGAGTCCGGCCGGACGTTCGCCGACGAGGCGGGCATCACGCTGAAGGACCAGCCGGCCGCGCTGTTCAAGCTGCTCGTCCTGGCCAACCTGCTGAGCGCGCGCATCTCGTCCGAGATCGCGGTCTCCGCCGCCCGCGAACTGTTCGCGGCCGGCGGCGGAACCGCCCGCGGGATGGCCCGGCTGTCGTGGCAGGACCGGGTGGACGCGCTCGGACGCGGCCACTACGTCCGCTACGACGAGAGCACCGCGTCCCGCCTCGGCGACACCGCCGACCTGGTCCAGGACAAGTACAAGGGCGATCTGCGGCGCCTCGCCATCGAGGCCGAGCGCGACCCCGAGAAGGCCGCCGACCTGCTCCAGGAGTTCCCGGGGGTCGGCCCGACGGGCGTGGACATCTTCTGCCGCGAGGCCCAGGCCATCTGGCCGTGGCTGCGCCCCCACATCGACGACCAGGTGAAGAAGGGCGCCGAACGGATCGGGCTGCCCACCGACCCCGGCGAGCTCGCCGACAAGGTCACCGACAAGGACCTGGCCCGTTTCACCGCCGCCCTGGTACGCGTCGCCCACGACAAGAAGCTCGCGGACCACGTCAAGGCCGCGTGAGGGGCGGTCAGAGGCGCACGATGACCTCGTCCACCGGCTTGCGGGTGATGTCGGGCACCATCGCGTCGTCCGCCGGGTAGCCGACGGGGATCACGACGTACGCGCGCTCCTCCAGCGGGCGCTCGCACACCTCGTTCAAGAACCGCATGGGGCTCGGCGTATGCGTGAGGGTCGCCAGCCCCGCCTGGTGGAGCCCGGCCAAGAGGAAACCCACCGCGATGCCGACGGACTCTTTCACGTAGTACGGGCGGGGCGTGTCCGGGCCCTTGTGCACTTCGAAGACGACGATGACCGCCGGCGCGTCCTCCAGGAACGGTTTGCGCCAGTCGGTGCCCAGCGGGGCCAGCGCGTCCAGCCACTCCTGGGAGGCGCGCCGCTCGTAGAACTCGCGCTCCTCCCGCTCGGCCGCCTCCCTGAGCCGCTTCTTGCGCTCGGCGTCGGTGATGACGACGAACCGCCACGGCTGCAGGTTCGCGCCGCTCGGCGCCGTCGCCGCGGCACGGATCGCGTGCTCGACGACGTCCGGCGGCACCGGGCGCGCGGAGAAGTCCCGCACCGTGCGGCGCAGCGCCATGGTGTCGGCGAACGCCTCGGCGCGCCGCGCCGCCTCCACCGCCGGGACGTCGAAGCGGGGTGCGGGGACGACCGGATAGGGCTGAGTGCTCATGTGATCGTTCCTACCGCCGCCGGCGGGCCCGGCACAATCGGCAGCATCAGCCAACGTTCCGGGCCCGTTCCGACCACATGCGCTCCCCGCAGGGGGATGAGCTCGGTGTCCTTGTGGGGGGACGACCCCCCACACCCCCCGAAAAGAGCGACTGACCGGCGTCTTCCGCTCCGCTGGAGCTCCGCTCCAGCCGCCGGTCAGTCCTTACCGCGTGACGCCACCCACTCAAGGTTCCAGGCGTAGGCCTGGTCGACGGCCATCTTGCCCCAGCGCGGGCGGCCGGGCGGCGGCAGGATGAAGCGTCCCTCGCGGCGGACGACCAGCTCGCCGTTGACGTTCTCGATGAGCGCCAGGACGGCGTCGCGGGAGGCGTCCACGCAGTCGTCCATCCGCATGTCGATCGGCGGGGCGCCCACCGGGAACAGCGTGGCGATGGCGTCCAGGCCGCGGAAGTCGTCGGCGCCGTCGTAGATCTCGGCGAACACCAGGATGCGCTTGAAGTCCTTGGTGTGGTCGAGGTTGATGTGGAGGTTCTCGCCCGACTCGATGGCGCCGGTGCGGTCGTCCTTGTCGAGCTTGATGAACGGCGCGCGCTCCAGAGCGCCCATGTCGCCGATCGCGTGGATGATGCCCTTGCGGCCGTCCTGCAGCTCCCAGAGGCAGCACAGGTCGAGGTCGAGGTCGACGCCGCGGCGGCGCTTTCCCAGGCGTCCCTTGGCGACGCCCTCACGAGCGGTCCAGTTGAGGTTGACGCGCATGTGGCCGCCGGTAGCACCGTGCTTGGTGAGCGACACCGACGGCGCGTTCTTCGTCAGGGAGATCTTGCCGCCCTGCTGCTGCGGCGCCGCCCCGGCAGGCGGGGGCGGAGGCGCGTACTGGCCGGGCGGAGGCGGCGCGTACTGGCCTCCCGGCGGAGGCGGGGGCGCGTACTGGCCCGGGGCAGGTGGAGGCGGAGGCGGCGCGTACTGCCCAGGAGGCGGGGGTGGCGCGTACTGCCCGGGAGGGGGCGGCGTGTACTGGCCACCGGGCGGCGGAGGCGGGACGTACTGGCCGCCGGGCGGGGGCGGCGGGGGCGCGTACTGCGGCTGCGCCGGTGCCTGCGGCTGGGCAGGCTGGGGCGGGGCCGGGGGCGGGGGCGCCGCCTGGCCGGGGTCGTCGACCGAGATGCCGTAGTCGGTGGCCAGGCCGCCGAGACCCGAGTCGTAGCCCTGGCCGACCGCGCGGAACTTCCACGCGCCCTGCCGCCGGTACAGCTCGCCGAGGACGAACGCCGTCTCCGAGGTCGCGCCCTGGCTGTCGAACCGGGCGACCTCCGCGCCGCCCGCCGCGTCCACGACGCGCACGTACAGGCCCTGGAACTGGCCGAACGTGCCGCCGTCGGAGGACGCCGCGATGACGATCTTGTCGATGGCGGGCTCGACCCGGTTCAGGTCGACCGACAGGACGTCCAGCACCGTCGGGCCCTGCTGCTTGCCGTCGTGCCGGACGGCGCCGGAGGCGTGCGACGGCTGGTTGTAGAACACGAAGTCGTCATCGGAGCGGACGCGGCCGCTCTCGGTCACCAGAAGCGCCGACGCGTCCGCGTCCGGCACGCCGGGACCGGCCTGCCAGCCCAGCTCGACCCGCACCGCGGGGACGGGCACCGCGGTGTTGGCACCCTTCTGCATCGACATGAACGCTCCTCATCATCGGCCGACGGTGACCAACCTATGGCGTGCCGCATCAGCCCCGCGACCTGCCCTGAGAGGAGGACGCACGGCGAGGCCCCCAGGTTCCGCCCGACGCGTACCGCGTCAGGGCACGCGCGCCGTCCACTCGGGGGTGGCGAACTTGTCGGTGACGTACTTGCGGGCCAGCCGCATCTCGTCCTCGCCGACCCGGTCGTCGGACAGCCCGTACCGGCCCCGGAAGTGCGCGATCATGCGGTCGATGATCTCCTCGCGGGGCAGGCCGGTCTGCCGCCGCAGCGGGTCCACCCGCTTCACCGCGCTGGCGATGCCCTTGTCGGACACCTTCTCCCGGCCGATCCGCAGCACCCGCAGCATCTTCTCGGCGTCGATGTCGTAGGCCATCGTCACGTGGTGCAGTACCGCGCCGGACACGAGCCGCTTCTGCGCCGCGCCGGCGATCTTGCCGTTGTCGGACGTGATGTCGTTCAGCGGCTGGTACCAGGCCTTGATGCCGAGTTCGCCGAGCGCGCCCAGCACCCAGTCGTCCAGGAAGGCGTAGCTCTCCGCGAACGACATGCCCGCCACCAGCGTCTCCGGCGCGTACACCGAGTAGGTGATGGTGTTGCCGGGCTCGATGAACATCGCGCCGCCGCCGCTGATGCGGCGCACCACGTCCACCCCGTGTTCCCGCGCCGCCTCCGCGTCGACCTCGTTGCGCAGCGACTGGAAGCTGCCGATGACCACGGCGGGCGACGCCCACTCCCACACCCGCAGCGTCGGCGGGCGGCGGCCCGCGCCGACCTCCTCGGCGAGCACCTGGTCGATCGCCATGTGCAGGGCGGGCTCCTGCGGCGGTTCGTGGATCAGCCGCCAGTCGTGGTCGCGCCAGTCGGACGCCCGCGCCACCGCGCGCCGCACCGCGATGCCCACGGCCTCCGCGGTGAGGCCCAGCATCACCGTGTCGCGCGGAAGCCCCGCCTGGACGCGGACACCGATCGCCCTGGCGTCCAGCCCGGCGGGCAGCCCGTCCAGGACGTCGTTTATCGCGTCCAGGGCCTCGTCCGGTTCGAGGAAGAAATCGCCGCTGATCCTGGGGGCGCGCAGAAGCCCGTCAACGACATCGACATCGGCGACCACGAGCTTGCCGCCGGGGACCTTGTACTCACCGTGCATCACATAGAGGAGAACCCGGTGCACTGGTACCCCATTCCATAGGTTCGACCGCGCGGGGCATAGGGCATCGTTAAGGGACGCTTTGCGGGGAGGGGACGGTTCCGGTGAGCAATCTCGATGTCCGGCCTAAGCCGGTGCAGACCGGTGGGCGCGACGAGGTGACGGCGCGGCCCGTGCACGAGCTGCTGCCGCCGAGGCGGGTTCCGCTGGGCGAGAGCACGGTCGTCCGCCGGCTGCTGCCCAGCCTGGGGCGGCGCATGGTGGGCGCGTGGTGCTTCGTCGACCACTATGGGCCGGACGACATCACCGACGAGCCCGGCATGCAGGTGCCGCCGCACCCGCACATCGGGCTGCAGACGGTGAGCTGGCTCCACGGCGGTGAGGTACTGCACCGCGACAGCCTCGGCAGCCTGCAGACGGTCCGTCCGAAGCAGCTCGGCCTGATGACGGCCGGCCGGGCCATCGCGCACTCGGAGGAGTCCCCGCGCGCGCACTCGCCGATCCTGCACGGCGCTCAGCTGTGGGTCGCGCTACCGGACGGGCACCGGCACACCGACCCCACGTGGGAGTACCACGCCGACCTCCCCGAGGTGACCGCGCCCGGTTTCACGGCCAGGGTCCTGCTGGGCGAACTCGACGGCGCCGCCTCCCCCGGAACGACGTTCACCCCCATCATGGGCGCGGACATCACCCTGGACGACGGCGCCGACGTGCGCATACCGGTCGACCCGGACTTCGAGTACGCGGCGCTCACCATGTCCGGCCGGCTCGACGTCGACAGCGAGCGGCTGGAGCCCGGGTCCATGCTCTACCTCGGTTGCGGGCGCCGCGAGCTGCGGGTCCGCGCCGACGAGGCGGGCTCGTTCGTGCTGCTCGGCGGCGAGCCGTTCGAGGAGAAGCTCGTGATGTGGTGGAACTTCGTCGCGCGCGCCGGCGAGGAGATCGCCCGGGCGCGGGAGGACTGGATGACCGGCGACCGGTTCGGCACGGTCGAGGGCTACCACGGCGACCGGCTGCCGGCCCCCGCCATGCCCCCGACCCGCCTGAAGCCGCGCGGCCGCACCCGCTGAGCGGCCCCGGCCGCTCCAACGGGCCCGGCCGCTCCGCGCGCTACCCGAACTCCGGCTCGTGCCGGACGGGGAAGTTGACCGAGTTCGCGATGAAGCACAGCTCATGGGCGCGCTCGTGCAGCTCGGCGGCCCGTCCGGCCTGCCCGGGGTCGGCCAGGACCGCCCGGGGACGCAGGACGACCTCGGTGAACCGTCCACCGCCGTCCTGCGTCTCGGTCATCGTGCCGTGCGGACGGTCCTCGTAGGCGGTCACCACGAGCTTCTCCACGGCGCACAGGTGGAGGAACCACAGCATGTGGCACTGCGCGAGAGAGGCGACGAGCAGTTCCTCCGGGTTCCACTGCGACGGGTCCCCCCGGAAGGCGGGGTCGGCACTCCCCGGGAGCGGCGGCTTGCCCTCCGCCTGGACGTCGTGTGCCCGCTCGTAGGCGCGGTACGAACTCGTCCCGGACCCGGTGTTGCCCGTCCACGTCACCGACACCTCGTACTCGTGGCTCTTCATCCCGGCCTCCCGCTCCATCGGATCCGCGTCCTGCCCGTGATCGTCTCACCTGCACCGTTCGCGATATCTCGCGGCATGCCGTCATACTCTGCGGCAAACCGGGCCCATCCCCGTGTCTAAGGAGTCGACGGCATGCGCACTCGGCCGCTCTACGACGTCGTGGCAGCCCTCGCGCGGCTCGGCGTGGGCATCGTGTTCATGGCGCACGGCTGGCAGAAGATCGAAGCGGGCATCACCGCGACCGGCCGCACGTTCGACGGCCTCGGCGTGCCGCTGCCCACCGCCGCCGCCGTGTACTCCGCGTTCGTCGAGCTCCTCGGCGGGGCCGCGCTGATCGTCGGGCTGGGCCTGCCGGTCACCGGCGCCCTGCTGTTCCTCGACATGGCGGGCGCGTTCCTCTTCGTCCACGCCGACCAGGGCCTGTTCATGGTGGACGAGGGCGCCGTCCGGAACGGCTACGAACTCGTCCTCGCCCTCGGCATGGCCGGCCTGCTGTTCGCCGCGGGCGGCGGCGGCCGCCTCACCCTCGACCAGTGGATCATCGGCAGGCGCCTGCGCGGCGCCGCCTCCGACGAGGCCGAGGACGACGCCGCGAGCTTCGTGGAATCGCTGCGCGAGGCCGAACTGAAGCCCCCGAAGAAGCCCCGCCGCGCCCCGAAGCCCCGCGCCTCCGAGCCGCCCGCCGCGCCCTCGTCCGCGCCCGGGACGCCCGCGCCGGAGCCCGCGGCGCCCCAGGACAAGCCGGCCGACGACCCCGCCGACGACGTCCTGGTGGCGGGCCGCCGCAAGGCGTCCCACCGCCGCCGCGCCTCGACGACCCAGCCGATCAAGCCCGCGGGCGACGACAAGACGTCCCCCTGACCTGAGCCGGGCTCCCCCGCTTCTCCTCGGTCAGCCGCCACGTCACATCGCACCCTGGAGGCCCTGCCGCCAGCTCGGGTGCGCCGGGTGCCAGCCCAGTTCGCGCTTGGCCTTGGCGTTGGACGCTCCGCGCAGTTCGGTCATGAGCACGACGCCGGCCTCCCCCGCGGCCAGCCGCCCGATGAACCGCGGTACGCGCATCGGCTTCTTGGCGCCCAGCATCGCCGCCAGTTCCGGCAGCCATTCGGCGACCGGGGCGGGGTCGTCGTCGACGATGTTGTAGACACCGCCGCCGCCGTTCTCCACCGCCGCGACCGTGGCCTCGGCGGCGTCGGCGATGTGCACGAACGACCACACCCCGGCGCCGTCGCCGACGACCGGGAACTTGCGCTTGCGGATCATCTCGAACTGATCGGAGCCCGGCGCCATGGAGGTGCCGGGGCCGTAGAAGGCGCCGTAGCGCAACACGATCCCCTCGGTCCAGTCGGCAGCCAGCACGGCCCTCTCCAGGTGCCCGACCGCGGCGATCATCGGGGCCATCCGGCTGACCGGTGACGGGTCCAGCCGGTCTTCTTCGCTCTTCACCGGCCCGCCCGTCCGGGCATAGGTGAACGCACCGTTGCTCGCCGCCACGAACCGCCGCACGCCTGCCGCGCGCCCCGCCGCGAGGAGGTTGTCGGTGCCCTCGATCCGCAGCCGGTCGGTGGCGGCGAAACTGCGATCGAAATGGCGGGTGTCGACGTGCCCGATGGCGGTCAGCTGATGCACGATCACATCGGGCCTCGCCTGGCGCACGGCCGCCTCGACCCGGCCGCGATCGAGCGCGTCGGCGACGACCGGCACCGCGCCCAGCTCCGACAGCCCGGCCTTGCTCGACTCGTTCCTCGTCATGGCGAAGACCTCGTGCCCCGCACCGATCAGACGCGGCACCAACTGCTTGCCCATCGCTCCGGTCGCTCCTGCCACCAGCACTCTCATGTCAGCTCCCTTGCTCTCCGGTTCGGGTTCGTCCCTTGAACCGGATGGGCCGCCGATCGCTGACAGGAGTCAGTTGTGGCGTGCGTCACACCATGAGCAGAGGCTCCCCGTGGTCGGCCGCCGCCCATTGCTCGGTCGCGCGTTCGAGCTTGTCGGGGTTCGCCTGGGTTCGGCAGGCGATGATGCCCTCGGTTGTTACCTCCAGGCACATGACGGCGACGACCCGGCCTTCCACGACGCCCACGACGGCGGGTTCGCCATTGGCTGTCCAGGCGTACAACTCGGACGAGCCGCCGACGATGGCGCGCTTGGCCTCGGCGGGCTTGAAGAGGCCGCGCACGAACGTCGCGACCGCGGCGGCTCCCTCGAACGCCTTGGCGCGTGCCGGGACCTTCCCCCCGCCGTCGCCGATGGCGATGGAGTCCTTGGTGAGCAGGCGTACAAGCTCACCGGTCCGGCCGCTGGTCGCGGCCGCGAGGAACTCCTCGACGATCCGATGGGCGGCGGCCTCGTCGATCTCCCTGCGGGCCTTGCCGTCCGCGACGTGCTTCTTGGCCCGGTGAAGGATCTGCTGGCTGGCGGCCTCGGTGATGTCGAGGATCTGGGCGATCTCCCGGTGCGGGTAGTCGAAGGCCTCCCGCAGCACGTAGACGGCCCGTTCGTTGGGAGACAGGCGCTCCATGAGGGTGAGGACCGCGTAGGACACCGATTCGCGCTGCTCGGCGGTGTCGGCCGGGCCGAGCATCAGGTCGCCCGCGAGCAGCGGCTCGGGGAGCCATTGCCCCACGTAGGTCTCGCGGCGCGCCCGCGCGGAGGCGAGCTGGTTGAGGCACAGGTTGGTGAGTACCTTCGTCAGCCAGGCCTCGGGAACCTCGACGCGGTCGACATCGGCGGCCTGCCAGCGCAAGAACGTCTCCTGGACGACGTCCTGCGCCTCGTCCGCGGAGCCGAGGAGGCGGTAGGCGATGGCCTCCAGCCGAGGCCTCGCCAGTTCGAACCGGTCGACGTCATCCACCGTCAAGGGCATGCGCTGATCGTAGTCTTCGCACCAACGTGGACACCGGCACAAAGACGACAGAGCAGGCCGAACCCTCACCCTTGCCATGCCGAAAGGGGAACCGGCCCTGGCCGGTTCCCCTTTCGCCTCTACTGGTTCAGCCCGGTGGTCCGGCCGAAGCCGATCGGACCGAGCCGCTCAGCGAACCACAGCCCGCTCGTGTCAGCTGCAGCCGCTGGTGGAGCCGCAGCCTTCGCAGACGTAGCAGCTGCCGGCCGGGCGCATCTTCGTCCCGCAGGTGAGGCAGAGCGGGGCGTCGGCCGTGCGGCCCTGGCGGCTCTCGATCGCCTCGACCGACGAGTGCGCCTCGGCGGCCGGGGCCGGCGCGGCCGGACGGGTGATCGCGGCGGACTGGGCGAGCGACTCGTGGTCGACCTCGTCCTCGGCGTGCAGGGCCGCCGGGTCCTCGCCGTTGGCCTGCATCGCGCGCTCGTCGGCGGTGAAGATGCCGAGGCCCGCGCGCTCCTCGTAGGGGAGGTGGTCCAGCGCCAGGCGGCGGAAGATGTAGTCCATCACCGAGGTCGCCATGCGGATGTCGGGGTCGTCGGTCATCCCGGCCGGCTCGAACCGCATGTTGGTGAACTTCTCCACCCACGTCTCCAGCGGGACGCCGTACTGCAGGCTGATGGAGATCGCCATGGAGAAGGCGTCCATCACGCCGGCGAGCGTGGAGCCCTGCTTGCCGAGCTTGAGGAAGACCTCGCCGACGCCGTCGTCCGGGTAGGACGAGGCCGTCATGTAGCCCTCGGCGCCGGCGACGGAGAACCGGGTGACGGTCGCGGGGCGCTGCTTCGGCAGCCGCCGCCGCACCGGGCGCGGCGCCAGCGCCTCGGCCGGCTCCGCCTTGTCCTTGTCCTTCTTGCCGGCGGCCGACAGCGGCTGGCCGACCTTGCAGTTGTCGCGGTAGATCGCGAGGGCCTTCAGGCCGAGGCGCCAGCCCTCGAAGTACACCTTCTCGATGTCCTCGATGGTGGCCTGCTCCGGCATGTTGACCGTCTTGGAGATCGCGCCGGACAGGAACGGCTGGACGGCCGCCATCATCCGGACGTGCCCCATCGGGCTGATCGCGCGCTCGCCCATCGCGCAGTCGAACACCTCGTAGTGCTCGGGGCGCAGGCCGGGCGCGTCCACCACGTGGCCGTGCTCGGCGATGTACTCGACGATCGCCTCGATCTGCTCCTGCTGGTAGCCGAGCTTCTCCAGGGCGCGCGGCACCGTGTGGTTGACGATCTGCATGGACCCGCCGCCGACGAGCTTCTTGAACTTCATCAGCGCGAGGTCGGGCTCGATGCCGGTGGTGTCGCAGTCCATCATCAGGCCGATCGTGCCGGTCGGCGCGAGGAGGCTGGCCTGGGCGTTGCGGTAGCCGTGCTTCTCGCCGGCCTTCAGGCAGTCCGCCCACTGCTTGGCGGCGGCGGCGTGGATCGCCTTGTCCATCTCGTCCAGCGTGCGGATGCCGTCGTTGGCGGCGGCGTGCTTGCGCATGACGCGCTTGTGCGCCTCGGAGTTGCGGGCGTAGCCGGCGTACGGGCCGACGACGCCGGCGATCTCGGCGGACCGGCGGTAGGCGACGCCCGTCATCAGCGACGTGATCGCCGCGGCGAGGGAGCGGCCGCCCTCGGAGTCGTAGGCGTGCCCGGTCGCCATCAGCAGCGCGCCGAGGTTGGCGTAGCCGATGCCGAGCTGCCGGTAGTCGCGGGTCGTCTCGGCGATCTTCTCGGTCGGGAAGTCGGCGAACGTGATCGAGATGTCCATCGCCGTGATGATCAGCTCGGTGAGCTTCACGAACTTCGCGACGTCGAACGTGCCCGCCTCGGTGAGGAACTTCAGCAGGTTGATGCTGGCGAGGTTGCAGGACGAGTTGTCCAGGCTCATGTACTCCGAGCACGGGTTGGACGCGGTGATGCGGCCCGTCTCGGGGTTGGTGTGCCAGTCGTTGATCGTGTCGTCGTACTGGATGCCGGGGTCGGCGCACTCCCACGCCGCCTTGGCCATCAGCCGGAACAGCTCCTTGGCCCGGACGGTCGAGACGACCTCGCCGGACATCCGGGCGCGCAGCCCGAACTCGCCGCCGGACTCGACGGCCTGCATGAACTCGTCGGAGACGCGGACGGAGTTGTTGGCGTTCTGGTACTGGACGGAGCCGATGTCCTTGCCGCCGAGGTCCATGTCGAACCCGGCGTCCCGCAGCGCGCGGATCTTGTCCTCCTCGCGCGCCTTGGTCTCGATGAACTCCTCGATGTCGGGGTGGTCGACGTCCAGCACGACCATCTTCGCGGCGCGGCGGGTCGCGCCCCCGGACTTGATCGTCCCGGCGGAGGCGTCGGCGCCGCGCATGAAGGAGACGGGGCCGCTGGCGGTGCCGCCGGAGGAGAGCAGCTCCTTGCTGGAGCGGATGCGGGACAGGTTCAGGCCGGCGCCGGAGCCGCCCTTGAAGATGACGCCCTCTTCCTTGTACCAGTCGAGGATGGACTCCATCGTGTCGTCCACCGACAGGATGAAGCACGCGCTCACCTGCTGCGGGGACTTGGTGCCCACGTTGAACCAGACCGGCGAGTTGAAGCTGAAGAGCTGGTGGACCAGCGCGTACTTCAGCTCGTGGTCGAAGACCTCGGCGTCCTCCTCGGAGGCGAAGTAGCCCTCCCGCAGGCCGGTCTCCACATAGCCGCGCACGACCCGGTCGACGAGCTGCTTCAGGCTCCACTCCCGCTGCGGGGTGCCGACCGCGCCGCGGAAGTACTTGGACGTGACGATGTTGACCGCGTTCAGCGACCAGAAGTCGGGGAACTCGACGCCGCGCTGCTCGAAGTTCACCGAGCCGTCGCGCCAGTTGGTCATGACGACGTCACGACGTTCCCAGCGCATCTCGTCGTA
This sequence comes from Actinomadura sp. NAK00032, assembly GCF_013364275.1. NCBI lineage: Bacteria > Bacillati > Actinomycetota > Actinomycetes > Streptosporangiales > Thermomonosporaceae > Actinomadura > Actinomadura sp. NAK00032. The sequence goes on from NZ_CP054932.1 coordinate 6,836,273, forward strand.
CGGGTGCACGCCGGGCGTGGTGAAGATGCGCTCGACCTTCAGCCCTTTGCGGCCCCCCTTGCCGCGCCGCGCCGCCGAGCCGCTCACCGTCTCCGTCATGACCTTCCCCCTTCTCGGGCCCTCCCGCCGGACCCTGTTCAGGAACAACCCCGCCACCGCACGGACCATGCCCGCGCGGAGGCGCTTTCACTGTGCTTTGTGGACGCCGTGACCGCCCCTACCGGGGCGGGCCGGGCTCCCCCGAGGAACCGGCCTTCCGCAGTGCTTCGATCTCCTTGGCGAAGTCGTCCAGCGACTCGAAGCTCCGATAGACCGAGGCGAATCGCAGATACGCGACTTCGTCGAGTTCACGCAGCGGCCCCAGAATCGCGAGGCCGACCTCGTGCGAGGGGATTTCCGCGGATCCGGACGATCTGATCGCCTCTTCGACCCGCTGCCCCAGCTTCGCGAGCGCATCCTCGTCGACCGGGCGGCCCTGGCAGGCCCTGCGCACCCCGGCGATGATCTTTTCCCGGGAGAACGGCTCGGTGACCCCGCTGCGCTTGGCCACCATGACGAGCACATTCTCCTGCGTGGTGAATCGCTTGCCGCATTCCGCGCACGACCGGCGCCGCCTAATGGCGGCCCCGTCATCGGTGGAACGGCTGTCGATCACTTTGGTGTCAGGGTTGCGGCAGAACGGGCAGTGCACGCTCGATCCCCTCCCTGACGTAAACGAGTTACCTCGATGTGAGCGCCATATATAGGGAACTACATCGATGTGACTACTAGATGTTGTGGTCAACCGTACGGCTCGACGCAGGCCTTCGCAACCTGATCGGGAGCCTCGCTCGTCACATCCGGCACGTCCGCGCAGGTCACCTCGCGGCTCCCCATTTTCCACCCGGGCGTGTCGTCACCCAGCGTCCGCGATGATCACAGAACGCCTGGTCGGAGGCCCTGTGGCCCCGAAACCCCCGCCCCGCCGGACGTCCGGGCAGGTAGCCGCCCCGGGCCCCGCCACGCCCCCGACGCGCCCTCCGGAGGGCTCGTCACCCCAGGCGGCCGGGCGGGGTGTCAGCCGGCGGGGAGGCGGATCTCCTGGCCGGGGTGGACGACGGGGTCGCCGCGCAGGCCGTTCAGGTCCATGATGCGGTCGACGGTCAGGCGCGGGTCGGTGCCCGGGTCGGCGGCGGACGCGATGCCCCACAGCGTGTCACCGGGCTCGACGACGACGGTTCGGGCCGGGCCGGACGGACCGCCGTGCCCGCCGGCGCCGGCGAAGGCGCCGGGGCCGACGGTGAGCCAGAGGGCGACGAGGGTGACGGCGGCGGCGAAGCCCACCAGAACGGCGCGGCCGCGGCGGGTCAGGCGGATCGGGGGGCGGTCACCGTGCAGCGAACCGGACATCTCTCCCCTCCTCGTCATCGAATGAATTTTCGATCGAACACCTGTACGATGTTCTATCAGGCGGCGGCCGGAAAAAGCGAGTACATCTTCGAACAATTGTTTGATCATTAGGCCGGGACGCGATAGCGTTCATGACAAGGAGTGACCGATCGAGGCGCCCGGGAGGCGACGAGCGATGAGCAAGGTCCGGGACCTGCCCGACGGGCCGATGGACGAGACGGGCCTGACGCAGCGGCAGCGCATGGTGCTGGAGGTGATCCGCGACTCGGTCCAGCGCCGCGGCTACCCGCCGTCGATGCGCGAGATCGGCGAGGCCGTGGGGCTGACCAGCACCTCCAGCGTGTCGCACCAGCTCCGCTCGCTGCAGCGCAAGGGCTTCCTGCGCCGCGACCCGAACCGCCCGCGCGCCGTCGAGGTGCGGGTGCCCGGGGCGACGCCGGTGCGCACCGACGAGGAGGCCTACGAGGCCGCGGGAGGGCAGCCGGCCACGGCGCAGCCCGCGCCCGCCTACGTGCCGCTCGTCGGCCGGATCGCCGCCGGTGGCCCGATCCTCGCCGAGGAGTCCGTCGAGGACGTGTTCACGCTGCCGAAGCAGCTCGTCGGCGAGGGCACGCACTTCCTGCTGAAGGTCACCGGTGACTCGATGATCGACGCCGCGATCGCGGACGGTGACTGGGTCGTCGTCCGGCAGCAGCCGGTGGCCGAGCAGGGCGACATCGTGGCCGCCATGATCGACGGCGAGGCCACGGTCAAGACCTTCAAGCGGCGCGACGACGGCCACATCTGGCTGATGCCGCAGAACCCCGCCTACGAGCCGATCCCCGGCGACGAGGCGTCCGTTCTGGGCCGCGTCGTCGCCGTCCTCCGCAAGATGTAGCGTCGGCGAGACGGTCGCCGGAGGCTCTCCGGCGGCCTATCGGCATGCTCGCCGCGGCATGGGGCTCGTATCCGCCGGCACACCGCCCCGCCCGCGCGTCCGGCCGGGCTGGGGCGGCACGTCCGGACGCAGGGGCCGACCTGGCCCGCGCCCCCGCAGGCCGGGGGCGCGGGGCGGTGGTCAGCGCTTGGGAACGATGTTGACGATCTTGGGCGCGCGGACGATGATCTTCATGATCTCGGCCCCGCCCAGCGCGTCCTGGACCTTGGCGGAGGCCAGCGCGCGGCGCTCCAGCTCCTCCTCGGCGATGCCGGGCGGCACCTCCAGCCGGTCGCGGACCTTGCCGGCGATCTGCACGACGCAGGTGACCGACTCCTCCACCAGCAGCGCCGGGTCGGCGGCCGGCCAGCCGGCCCGGATCACCGGGGCGGTGCGGCCCAACAGCTCCCACGCCTCGTCGGCGGTGTAGGGCGCGAACAGCGACAGCAGGACCGCGATCGTCTCGGCGGCCTCGCGGACGGCCGGGTCGGCGGCGCCGGGCCCGGAGTCGATGGCCTTGCGGGTCGCGGTGACCAGCTCCATGATCCGCGCGATCGCGACGTTGAACCGCTCCGTCTCGACCAGCGTGGTGGCCTCGTCGACGGTGCGCGCCGTGACGCGGCGCAGCGCCGTGTCGCCGGTCGCGGGGTCGGCGCCCGGCGCGGACGCGACCTCGGCGGCGATGCGGTGCACACGCGACAGGAACTTCGACATCCCGTGCGGGGACACGTCGGCCCAGTCGATGTCGTCCTCGGGCGGGCCGGAGAACAGGATCGCCAGCCGGACGACGTCCACCCCGTACTCGCCGATCTGCTCGCCCAGGTCGACGCCGTTGCCCAGCGACTTCGACATCGCCTTGCCCTGGTTGATCACCTGGCCCTGGTTCAGCAGCCGGCGGAACGGCTCGGTGAACTCGATCATGCCCATGTCGTACAGGACCTTGGTGAAGAAGCGGCTGTACAGCAGGTGCAGGATGGCGTGCTCGACACCACCGGTGTACTGGTCGACCGGCATCCACCGGCGGACCTGCTCGACGTCGAACGGGCCGCCCTCGTAGCCGGGCGAGCAGTAGCGGAAGTAGTACCAGGACGAGTCGACGAACGTGTCCATGGTGTCGGTGTCACGCGTCGCGGCGCCGCCGCACTTGGGGCAGTCGGTGTTGACCCAGTCGGACGCGGCGGCCAGCGGCGAGGTGCCCTTGGGCGCCAGGTCGGCGCCGCGCAGGCCCTCGGGCAGCCGCACCGGCAGCTGCTCGTCCGGGACGGGGACCTCCCCGCACGCCTCGCAGTGGATGATCGGGATCGGGCAGCCCCAGAACCGCTGCCGGGAGACCAGCCAGTCGCGCAGCCGGAAGTTGACCGACCCGCGGCCGGTGCCGCGCTCCTCCAGGACCTCGATGATGCGGGCGATGCCGTCGGCCTTGCCCAGCCCGTCGATCGGCCCGGAGTTGACGATCGCGCCGTCGCCGGGGGTGGCGACGCCGGTCTCGGCGGGGTCGTCCAGCCCGGTCTCGACGACGACGCGGACGGGCAGGCCGAACTTCAGCGCGAAGTCCAGGTCGCGCTGGTCGTGCGCCGGGACGGCCATGATCGCGCCGTGGCCGTACTCGGCCAGCACGTAGTCGGACGCCCAGACGGGCAGCCGCTCGCCGTTGACCGGGTTGACCGCGTAGCGGCCCAGGAACACGCCGGTCTTCTCGCGCTCGGTGGACAGCCGCTCGATCTCGCTCTCCCGCGAGACCTCCTCGCGGTAGGCCTCGAACGCGGCCCGGTGGTCGGGGTGGCAGACCTCCTCGGCCAGCGGCGCGTCGGCGGCGACCACCATGAACGTGGCGCCGAACAGGGTGTCGGGACGCGTGGTGTAGACGGTGACGGGCTCGTCGCGGCCCTCGACGGCGAAGTCGACGTCGGCGCCGGTGGAGCGGCCGATCCAGTTGCGCTGCATCAGCAGGACGCGCTCGGGCCACTTGCCCTCCAGTTGCGCCATGTCGTCCAGCAGCCGGTCGGCGTAGTCGGTGATCTTGAAGTACCACTGGGTCAGCACGCGCTTTTCGACCAGCGCGCCGCAGCGCTCGCAGTGCCCGCCGACGACCTGCTCGTTGGCCAGGACGGTCTGGTCCTTCGGGCACCAGTTGACGTGGCCGCCCTTGCGGTAGGCCAGGCCCCGCTCGTAGAAGCGCAGGAACAGCCACTGCGTCCACTTGTAGTACTCGGGGTCGGAGGTGTGCAGGCGGCGCGTCCAGTCGAAGGACGGCGCGTACCGCTGGAAGGAGGCGGCCTGCGTCTCGATGTTGGCGTAGGTCCACTCGGCGGGGTGCGAGTCGCGCTTGATGGCGGCGTTCTCGGCGGGCAGGCCGAAGGAGTCCCAGCCGATGGGGTGCAGGACGTTGTAGCCGCGCTGGAACCAGTAGCGCGCGGGGACGTCGCCGATGGCGAACGCCTCGGCGTGCCCCATGTGCAGGTCGCCGCTGGGGTAGGGGAACATGTCCAGCGCGTAGCGGCGCTCGCTGGCGGTGTCCTTCTCATCGGCCGCGAACGGGTCGAGCTCCGCCCAGCGGGCCTGCCACTTGTCCTGAACCGCCCGTGGGTCGTATTGCTCGTCGCTGCTCACGCTTACAGACTCCGCTTCGTCCTTCAGGGTCCTGGGCCGTCCGCCGACATGAAACGGCCCCTCGCACAGGAGGGGCCACCACGCTGACGTCAGTGCGTCAACGTGGTCCTTCGAGGAGCAGCCTGGCTGACATACATCAAGAGTAGCGCAGCCGCAAGCCCTCCCGCCGGTGGTTAAGGCACCGGCGCGGACGGTAGAAGCGGGACAAGAACGAAATGGCACGTCAAAGCGCCGGAAGAGGTGGCCTTCTCCCGCCCCGGTACAGCAGGATGTGCGGAACCGTTCGTAGACTCGTCGGTAACTAACCGGCCGGTCACCTTTCGCGCGAGGAGTGCCATGCTCAACCTGTCCGTGCTGCTGGAGGACGCCGCCAGGGAGACGCCCGAACGGGAGGCCGTCGTCTTCGGCGACCTACGGCTCTCCTACGCGTTCATCGACTCGGTCGCGAACCAGGTCGCCAACCTGCTGCGGTCGCGCGGCATCGGACCGGGCGACAAGGTGGCGCTGTCCAGCCCGAACCTGCCGTACTTCCCGATGGTGTACTTCGGGGCGCTCAAGGCGGGCGCGGTGGTCGTCCCGCTGAACGTGCTGCTCAAGCCGCGCGAGATCGCCTACCACCTCGGCGACTCGGACGCGAAGGCGTTCTTCTGCTTCGAGGGCACGCCGGAGCTGCCGCTCGGCGAGATGGGCCACGCCGGCTTCGCGCAGGCGGAGGGGTGCGAGCACTTCTTCCTGCTGCCCGCGAACCCGGCGGCGACCGAGTCCCCGATCGAGGGCGCGGAGCTGTTCTGGGCCGCGCTCGCCGGTCAGCCGGGCACGTTCGACACCGCGCAGACGGGCCCGGACGACACCGCCGTCATCATCTACACCAGCGGGACGACCGGGCAGCCCAAGGGCGCGGAGCTGACGCACAGCAACCTGCTGTCCAACGCCATGGTGGACGACACGCTCTTCTACCGGACGCTGCACGACACCTCCCTGGTGACGCTGCCGCTGTTCCACATCTTCGGGCAGACGTGCGTGATGAACGTCGGCTTCTACCGCCGCGCGACCCTCGTCATGCAGGCGCGGTTCGACGCCGAGCAGGCCGTCGAGCTGATGGTCAAGGAGAAGGTGAACATCTTCGCGGGCGTCCCGACGATGTACTGGGGCCTGCTGACCGACGACACCGCCGCCGCGGACATCGCGACGATCAAGGAGAACCTGCGGGTCGCGGTGTCGGGCGGGTCGGCGCTGCCGATGGAGGTGCTCAAGGGGATCAAGGAGAAGTTCGACGTGGACGTCCTGGAGGGCTACGGCCTCTCCGAGACGTCGCCGGTGGCGTCGTTCAACCGCCCCGACCGCCCGACCAAGCCCGGCTCGATCGGCCTGCCCGTGTGGGGCGTCGAGATGAAGCTGATCGACGACGATTGGAAGGAGATCGAGGGCGAGGGGCCCGGCGAGATCGCCATCCGGGGGCACAACATCATGAAGGGCTACTACGGCCGGCCCGACGCGACCGACGCCTCGATCAAGGACGGCTGGTTCCGCACCGGCGACGTGGCCCGCCGCGACGACGAGGGCTACTACTACATCATCGACCGCTCCAAGGACATGATCATCCGCGGCGGGTACAACGTGTACCCGCGGGAGCTGGAAGAGGTGCTGATGACGCACCCGGACGTGTCGCTGGCCGCGGTCGTGGGCGTCGAGCACCCCTCGCACGGCGAGGAGATCAAGGCGTACGTGATCCGCACGCCCGGCGCCGCCGTGACCGAGGACGAGCTGGTCGCGTGGGGCAAGGAGCAGTTCGCCAACTACAAGTACCCGCGGATCGTGGAGTTCCGCGACGAGCTGCCGATGACCGCCACCGGCAAGATCCTCAAGCGCGAGCTGCGCTGACCGCCCGGCGGGCCGGTGGCCTCGGCGCGGCGCCTCAGCGCGCACCGAGGCCCCGGGGCGTCGTCCCGGGAGGGGCGCGGGCGGCTCAGAACGTGTAGGGCAGGCGCTTGATCCCGTTGATGAAGTTGGACTCCAGCCGGGCGGGCTCGGCGGTCGCGCGGATCTCCGGCGTCCGGCGCAGCAGCTCGCGGAACATCACGGTGATCTCGCGCCTGGCCAGGTGCGCGCCGAGGCAGAAGTGCGGCCCGGGCCCGCCGAACCCGATGTGCGGGTTCGGGTCGCGCAGGATGTCGAACTTCTCCGGCTCGGCGAAGACGGACTCGTCCCGGTTGCCGGACCAGTAGTAGAGGACGAGCTTGTCGCCCTCCTTGATCTCGTGCTCGTTGAGGACGGTGTCGCGGGTGGCGGTGCGGCGCATCCAGATGACCGGCGACACGTACCGGACGATCTCCTCGATCGCGCCCGCGACGCGGCCGTCGAAGTCCGCGGTGAGCAGGGTCCGCTGGTCGGGGTTGCGGGTGAACAGGTCGAGGCCGTGCGCGATGGCGTTGCGGGTGGTCTCGTTGCCGGCGACCACCAGCAGGATGAAGAACGAGCCGAGCTCCTGGTCGCTGAGCGACTCGCCGTCGACGTTGGCGTTCACCAGCGCGGACGTCAGGTCGTCGGTGGGGTTCTCGCGGCGCCGCCGGCCGAGTTCCTCGACGATGCCCTTGAGCGTCTCGCCGGCGCCGAGCAGCGCCATCGCCATCTCCTCGGCGTTCTCCGAGGGCAGGAACTCCGAGTCGTTGCCGGCGAGGATGACGTTCGTGGCGTCCAGGACGGTCGTGTAGTGCTCCTCGCCGATGCCCATCATGTCGCAGATGATCTTGAGCGGGAGCCGGGCCGCGACGTCGGCGACGAAGTCGCCGGTGCCGCCGCCCGCGGCCACGTTCGCCACGATCTCCCCGGCGACGCGCTCGACCTGGTCCTCGAACCGCTGGATCATGCGCGGGGAGAACGCCCGGGAGACGATGCGCCGGATCTTGGCGTGCCGCGGGTCGTCCATGCTGATCATCGAGCCGAAGTACTCGTGCATGTCGCCCGGCATGTCCGGGATGCTGATGGCGCCCTTGCCGGAGCAGAAGTCCTGCGGGCGGCGGGACGCCTCGACGATGTCGGCGTGCCGGGTCAGCGCGTAGTATCCGGGGCCGCGCGGCGCGATGATGATGTCGGGTTCCTCGAAGCGGACCAGCTCGGGATGCCAGCGCAGGGCCTTGAACGCCTCGTGCCGGTCCTCGTGCGGCCGCCGCCAGAACTCCCAGTCGGTCAGGTTGATGTCCTCGACCTTGAGCACGCTGCCCACCACCTCATCGCGTTCCGAACCAGATTCGGTTTACAGGCAGCCTCTCAAAGTAAAGCGGCGAGCGCACACTGATCGGCGCGGTGACCCGCCTCACACTAGCCGCGCCGGGCCCGGCCCGCCCGCCCGACCCGGCATCGCGCTCACATCCGCGCCCACGCCCGCGTGAGCACCGACCGCAGGATCTGCTCGATCTCGTCGAAGTGGGACTGGTCGCAGACCAGCGGCGGCGCCAGCTGCACGACGGGGTCGCCGCGGTCGTCGGCGCGGCAGTACAGGCCCGCCTCGTACAGCGCCTTGTCGAGGAAGCCGCGCAGCAGCCGCTCGCACTCGTCGTCGTCGAACGTCTCGCGGGTGTCCCCGTCCTTCACCAGCTCGATGCCGTAGAAGTAGCCGTCGCCGCGGACGTCCCCGACGATCGGCAGGTCGCGCAGGCGCTCCAGCGTGGCGCGGAACGCGTCCCGGTTGCGCATGACGTGGCCGTTCAGGTCCTCGCGCTCGAACAGGTCGAGGTTGGCCAGCGCCACGGCCGCCGCCACCGGGTGCCCGCCGAAGGTGTAGCCGTGCGCGAACATCTCCGTCCCGTGCCGGAACGGCTCGAACAGGCGGTCGGCGACGAGCATGCCGCCGAGCGGTGCGTACCCCGAGGTCACCCCCTTGGCGAAGGTGATGATGTCGGGCGTGAAGCCGAAGCGCTGCGCGCCGAACATCGTGCCCAGCCGGCCGAACGCGCAGATGACCTCGTCCGACACCAGCAGCACGTCGTGCCGGTCGCAGATCTCGCGGACGCGCCGGAAGTAGCCGGGCGGCGGCGGGAAGCAGCCGCCCGAGTTCTGCACCGGCTCCAGGAACACGGCGGCGACGGTCTCGGGGCCCTCGAACTCGATGGCCTCCTCGATCCGGTCGGCGGCCCACCGGCCGAACGCCTCGGGGTCGTCGCGGTGCTCGGCGGCCCGGTAGATGTTGGTGTTCGGCACCCGGAACGCGCTCGGCACGAGCGGCTCGAACGGGGACTTCAGGCCGGGCAGCCCGGTCAGCGACAGGGCGCCGTGCGGGGTGCCGTGGTAGGCGACCGCGCGGCTGATGACCTTGTGCTTGGCGGGCCTGCCGGTCATCTTGAAGTACTGCTTGGCGAGCTTCCACGCGCTCTCCACGGCGTCGCCGCCGCCGGTGGTGAAGAAGACGCGGTTCAGGTCGCCGGGCGCGAGGGCGGCGAGCCGCTCGGCCAGCTCGACGGCCTTCGGGTGCGCGTACGACCAGATCGGGAAGTAGGCCAGCTCGGCGGCCTGCTTGGCGGCGGCCTGCGCCAGCTCCTCGCGCCCGTGCCCGGCCTGGACGGTGAACAGCCCGGACAGCCCGTCCAGGTAGCGGCGGCCGGCCGAGTCGTACACGTAGGGGCCGTCCCCCCGGACGATCATCGGGATCTCGGCGCCGCCCTGGGACCCCGAGTGGCGCGCGAAGTGCATCCACAGATGGTCGCGCGCCGCCCTCTGCATCGCGTCGTGCTGCTCGCTCGTCACGTCCGGCTCCGTCATCACGTTCCCTCTGATGCGATTGATCCCGTTGTCATGATGCTAAGTGAGTACGGAATCCGCTGTAAATAGATAGCGATACGCCGATATCCGAAGGATGCGTGGCCTGATCGTCGGGGTCGCCCAGCCGCCCGGTAGCGTGCGCCGCGAACCGAGGAGGCGGCACATGAGCGACATCACGACCGGATCGGTCACGGCGAACGGGCTCGACTTCGGCTACCTGGCGGCCGGCCCGCAGGACGGCCCCCTGGCCCTGCTCCTGCACGGCTTCCCCGACTCGGCGCACACCTGGCGGCACCTCATGCCCGAACTGGCCGCCGCCGGGCACCGCGCCGTGGCGCCGTTCATGCGCGGCTACGCGCCCACGTCCGTCCCGGAGGACGGCGCCTTCCAGACCGGCGCGCTGGCCGCCGACGCCGTCGCCCTGCACGAGGCCCTCGGCGGCGGCCCGGACGCCGTCGTCATCGGCCACGACTGGGGCGCCTTCACCGCCTACGGCGCCGCGAACGTCGCGCCCGGCCGGTGGCGGAAGGCCGTCGCCCTGTCCGTCCCGCCGATGTCGGTGATGACCACCGCGTTCTTCGACTACGAACAGCTCAAGCGCTCGTTCTACATCTTCGTCTTCCAGACGCCGCTCGCGGAGCCGGCGCTGAACCGCGCGTTCATCGAGGGCCTGTGGCGCGACTGGTCACCCGCGGACGGCCGCGACCGCACGGCGGACGTCGACCACGTCATGGAGTGCCTCGCCACCCCGGCCAACGCCGAGGCGGCGATCGGCTACTACCGCGCCATGCTCGACCCGTCCAAGCTCATCGAGCGGTACGCCGCCGAGCAGGAGGCGGCCTCCGCCATCGGCGAGGTGCCCGTCCTCTACCTGCACGGCGCCGACGACGGCTGCCTCGGCGCCGACGTCGTCGACCTCGGCGCCGTCCGCGCGGCCCTCCCGCCCGGCTCGCGCGCCGAATCCGTTGCGGCGGCCGGCCACTTCCTCCAGCTCGACCGGCCGGACGAGGTCAACGCGCGGATCCTCGGCTGGCTGTCCTGACCAGGTCGGCGGCGCGCTCGCCGATCATGATGGCGGGGGCGTTGGTGTGGCCGCGGGTGATCTCCGGGAGGATCGAGACGTCCGCGACGCGCAGGCCGTCGACACCGCGGACGCGCAGCTGCGGGTCGACCACGGCGTCGTCGTCGGTGCCCATGCGGCAGGTGCCGGTCGGGTGGTACAGCGTCTCGGCGTGCCCCCGGACGTAGCGGGCGAGGGCCTCATCGTCGTCCGGCCCGACGTAGGGGTCCATGGGCGCGCCGACGTAGGGCTTGAGCGCGTCGCCCGACATCAGCTCGTCGGCGTACTTGAGCCCGTGGACCAGGCGGCGCAGGTCGCTCTCGCCGGTGAGGTAGGCCGGGTCGATCGCCGGCGGCGCGGCCGGGTCGGCGGACGCGAGCGTGATCCGCCCCGCCGACTCGGGCCGCAGCAGGACGACGCCGAGCGTCACGCCGTGCTCGGTCGGCGGGGTGAGGCCGTGCGCCACGTACGGCGCCGGCGCGAAGACCAGCTCCAGGTCGGGCGCGGGCTGCGCCGGATCGCTGCGGAGGAACACGACCGCCTCGCCGACGTTGGAGGTGAACGGCCCGCGCCGGGCGACCAGGTACCGGACGATGTTCGGCAGCGACTCCGCGCCCGCGAGCGTGACCTTCTTCGGGCAGTGCCGCACGACGCCGACCGACAGGTGGTCCTGGAGGTGGCGGCCGACCTCCGGCCGCTCCAGGACGGGCTCGACGCCGGCGCCGCGCAGCTGGTCGGGGTCGCCGATCCCGGAGAGCAGCAGCAGGTGCGGCGAGCCGATCGCGCCCGCCGACAGCACGACCTCGCGGCGGGCGGTGACGCGCTCGGCACCGTACTGGACGCCGGTCGCGCGGCCGTCCTCGATCAGGATCTTCGTCACCGGCGCGCCGGTGACGACCGACAGGTTCGGGCGCCTGCGGGCGGGGCGCAGGTAGGCGTCGGCGGCGCTGCACCGCCGGCCGCGCCGCTGGCTGACCGGCGTCTGCGCGTAGCCCTCGTTGGACGGGCCGTTCAGTTCGGGCAGCCGGGTCAGCCCGGCGGCGGCGCACGCGTCGAGGAACGCGCGGGTCGAGGCGTTCGGGCTGCGCTGCTCGGAGATCGTGACGGGCCCGGACGTCCCGTACACGCCGCCCTCGTTGCTGCCGACCCGTCCCTCGGCGCGCTTGAAGTACGGCTCGACGTCGGCGTACGACCAGCCGGGCACGTCCCAGCCGTCGAAGTCGGCGCGGTGGCCGCGCACCCACATCATCGCGTTGAGCGAGGACGACCCGCCGAGCATCCGGCCGCGCGGCCAGTACAGCTCCCGCCCGTCCATCTCGGTCTGCTTGGCGGTGCTGAAGTCCCAGTCGTACTCGGTCTTGAAGAGCTTGGCGAAGGCGGCCGGGACATGGATCTCGCTCTTGTCGTCCGGGCCGCCGGCCTCCAGCAGGGCGACGGTGACGGACGGGTCCTCCGACAGCCGCGCGGCCAGGGCGCAGCCCGCGGATCCGGCTCCGACGATGACGTAGTCGTAGTCCATGAGGGCCTCCGCACTCCGCCGGGCCGCGACACCGGCCCGTCAGTGCTTGCTTACCACCGGGGGCCGGTCGCGTCCATGGCCCCGGCGGTCCCGCCCATCGGCCCCGGCGGGCCGCGTCACTCCGGCCGGCGCAGGCCCGCGATGAGGAAGCCGACCAGCCGGCGCGCGTCGTAGCGGGGATCGGAGTCGGCGCCGATGCAGAGGTTCCCGACGCCGCGCATGAGTTCGAGGGCGTCCACGTCGGAGCGGATCTCGCCCGCGCCGGCGGCGGCCTGGAGCAGGTGGCCGCACACGGGGACGAGCCGGTCGAGGAAGTAGTCGTGCAGCGCGCCGAAGCCCGGGTCGTCGGCCCGCAGCACGGCGGCGAGCCCGTGCTTGGTGACCAGGAAGTCGACGAACAGGTTGATCCAGCGCCCCAGCGCGGCGTACGGGGTCGGGCAACTGGCGAGCAGGGTGGGCCCCGCCTCGGCGCAGGCTTCGACCTGGTGCCGGTAGACGGCGATGATGAGGTCCGCCCGCGTCGGGAAGTGACGGTAGATCGTCCCCACCCCGACGCCGGCCTTGGCCGCGATGTCGCGCACCGGCGCGTCCACCCCGGACGCGACGAAGACCGCCGCGGCCGCGTTGAGCAGGGCCTCCCGGTTGCGCCGCGCGTCCTTGCGCTTGGACGGGGCCGCGTCCCGCGCGTTCTCGCCGCCCTCGCCACCCTCGCCGCTCTCGCCGCTCTCGCCGCCGTCGTTCACCACGCGTCCCTCCACAGCTCGCGTTTGCAATGCGGAACCATGTTCCGTATTGTTCAGGAACACGGTTCCGCTTTGACTCCATGATGCCAGAGCGGAGCACCGGTCATGCGCATCCACCTCTGAAGGAGACCGTCCATGCAGTACCGCACCTTGGGCCGCACCGGCGTGCAGGTCAGCTCGCTGGCGCTCGGCGCGATGAACTTCGGGGCGATCGGCGACACCCCGCAGGACGAGGCCACCGCCATCGTGGACGCCGCGCTGGAGGCGGGCGTCAACCTCATCGACACCGCCGACATGTACGGCCGCGGCGAGTCGGAGGAGATGGTCGGCAAGGCCATCGCCGGGCGCCGCGACGACATCGTGCTCGCCACGAAGGCGGGCCTGCCCATGAGCGACGAGCGCAACCAGCGCGGCGCCTCGCGCCGCTGGCTGGCCACCGAGCTGGACAACAGCCTGCGCCGCCTCGGCGTCGACCATGTCGACCTCTACCAGATCCACCGGTGGGACCCCTCGACCAGTGACGAGGAGACGCTGTCGGCCCTGACCGACCTGCAGCGCGCGGGGAAGATCCGCTACTTCGGCTCCTCGACGTACCCCGCGTACCGGATCGTCCAGGCGGAGTGGGCGGCGCGCGCCGGCGGCCTGAGCCGCTACACGACCGAGCAGCCCAGCTACTCGATCCTGCAGCGCGGGATCGAGGCGGACGTGCTGCCCGTGACCGAGCAGTACGGCCTCGGCGTGCTGGCGTGGAGCCCGCTGGCCTCGGGGTGGCTGACCGGCGCGGTCCGCGCGGGGCGGGCGGCCGACACCCGCCGCTCGGCGCTGATGCCGGAGCGGTTCGACCTGTCCATCCCCGCCAACCAGGCCAGGCTGGACGCGGTCGAGCGGCTCGCGGCGGTCGCCGACGAGGCCGGGCTGACGATGATCCAGCTCGCGCTCGGCTTCGTGACCGCGCATCCGGCCGTGACCAGCGCGCTCATCGGGCCCCGCACGCTGGACCACCTGCACTCGCAGCTCGCCGCCGCCGACACCGTGCTGCCCGCCGACGTCCTGGACGCGATCGACGCGATCGTCGCCCCCGGCACCGACCTCGCGGCGCACGAGAAGTTCGACACCCCGCCCGCCCTGCTCGACCCGTCCCTGCGCCGCCGCTGAGGCATCGCGCGCGTTGTTCCGGATCATGTCGGAACCATGTTCCGGTTAGTATCGGCGCCTCGCCCGGCCGGGCCGGTCAGGCGGGGGCGCCGAACTCCGGGACCTCGGAGGGCGGCAGGTCGGTCCGGATGCGGTGGTAGCGGACGGCGTGCCGCCACCGGCCGCCCTCCACCGCGGCGTCCCCGCTGAACTCCACGACGACCTCCGGCTCGGTCCGCACGTAGCGGATCGGCGGATGGGAGCCGTACAGCCCGCCGGCGAACCCGGCGGGCAGTTCCGGCGGCCACGGATGGTCGGGCTCGGCATGCCGCAGGACGCCGCCGAGGACGGTCCGGGCGGCGGGCGCCAGCGGCGTCGTCCGCGCCACGACGCGGAGCCGGCCCTCCGCGTCGTAGCGGCCGAGGATCAGCGACTCGGGCGCCTGCCGCGTGCCGGTCACCCCCCCGACCACCGCCTCGGCGGTGATCCGCCGCTTCACCTTCCACCAGCGGCGCCGGCCCTCCTGGTAGGGGGCGTCGGCGTCCTTCACGACCAGGCCCTCGATGCCCTGCTCGGCCAGCGCCTCGAACCACAGCAGGGCCTCCTCGACGTCGGAGGTCTGCGGCGTGCCGATCACGCGCGCACCGGGCGGCGCACCGCCGAGCAGGGCCTCCAGGACGTCCCGCCGCTCGCGCAGCGGCCGCGGGCGCAGGTCCGCGCCGCCCGATTCGAGGACGTCGAACACGACGTAGTGGCAGGGCTCGTCGCGGGCGAGTTCGGCCCGGCGGCGGCCGGCGACGTGCCGGCGCTGCAGCGCGCCGAAGTCGAGGCGGCCGTCCGGTCCCCAGCGGACGATCTCGCCGTCCACCACCGTGCCGGGCGCGAACGCGGCGCCGGCGGCCGCCGCGATCTCGGGGAACGCGTCGTTGAACCGCACCCGGCGGCGGGACCACAGCTGCACGGCGCCGTCCTCGTCCACCATCGCGACCGCGCGGAACCCGTCGAACTTCGGCTCGTAGCGGCAGCCGCCCGGGCACGCCTGCGGCGGCGGGACGCGGTCGACCGTCACGGTCAGCATCGGCTTCACCGGGGACCGGATGTGCATGGCCTCCCGTCCCCCGCGCTCGCTGGTCCTTTGACCACGCCCTACCCGCACTGACCTGCGGCGATATCGCGGCAGGACGAATGTTGACCGCCGGGAGGTCAGTTCGAGAAGCGCCGGATCAGGACGGCGAGGCGCTGCTCGTGGTGCTCGCGGCGCATGCGGCCGTTGCGCATCAGGGAGACCAGGCCGTGCAGCGCGCTCCAGAACGTCTCGGTGAGGGTCTCGGGCTCGTCCTCGCCGGCGAACGGCCGGACGGTCTCGCGCAGCTCGCCGAACGCCTCCTTCAGCGCGGGCGGAGCCTCGGGGGTCGCGAACGGCAGGTCGACGGCGAGGACGAACATCGCGTCGTAGAGGGCGGGCCTGCGGTCGGCGAACCCGGCGTAGGCGCGGGCGACGGCCGCGAGGGCCGCGGCGGGATCGGCGGCCGCCTCGCGGACCCCGCGCAGGTCGGCGGCCAGCTCGGCGCACCCCTCGACCGCGACGGCCGCCATGATCGCGTCCTTGCCCTTGAAGTGGCTGTAGAGGACGGGCTGGCTGTACTCGATCTCCGCGGCGAGCCGCCGCGTGGTCACCGCGTCCCAGCCCTCGGCCTCGGCCAGCTCCCGCGCGGCCGTGACGATCAGCCGCTCCCGCTCCGCCCGCTCGCGCTCCCGGCGCGTCTGGATTGACATGGGAGTGATTCTAGCAGTGCTAGCCAATCTGCCAATGCTTGTGCTAGCTTCGATCTCGTTCCTAGCACTGCTAGCACCTGGAGACACCGATGCTCGCCCCCATCGCCTACGGCCTCGCGACCGTGCTCGCCCTGTTCGTCACCTTCATCGGCGCGCGCTTCCTCTACGCACCGCACGCGGCCGCCGCCGGCTACGGCGTCCCCGCCGAGCCCGGCAGCGGCGCCGACGCCTACCTGACGATCAAGGGCGTGCGCGACCTCACCTTCGGCCTCCTCGGCCTCGCCCTCATCGCCTTCGCCGGCGCCCACGCCGCCGGCTGGTACATGCTGGTCGTCGCGGTCGCGCCCCTCGGCGACACCCTGATCGTCCTGCGCCACGGCGGCACCAAGGCCACCGCGTTCGGCATCCACTTCGCGACCGCCGTGATCGTGCTCATCAGCGCCGCCCTGCTCTTCGCCGCCTGACACCGGCCTTGCGGACGAGCACCCGCCGACCGGTCCCCGGTCCCCAACGGGAGCCGTCCCGAGTCCGGATGGAGCCGACCTCGTCCTCGCCGGCTGATATGACAACCGCATCGCCTGGCCGCGCGGTGCCACCCGTCCCGGCCGCGGCGCACCGCCGGCGCCGCGGCGGCCGGTAAGGGCACCACCGGCCCCGACCGAACATGCCCTACCGTCCCGAAGCGTTCCGAACCCAGGAGGAACCATGTCGCTGATCTCGCCGGACTTCGACTCGTCCGTCATCGTCCGCTCCGCCGAGGCCGAGGTCATCGGACGGGCACCCACCACCATCCGGCTGCTGGCCGACAGCAGCTCGACCGGCGGTGCCCTGTCCACCCAGCGCGTCACGCTGACCGGCGGCGCGGACGGCGCCAAGCCGCACCGCCACGACGGCTCCGCCGAGCTGTTCTACATGCTGGAGGGCACCGCGCAGCTGCTGTCCGGCGAGCAGGTCGTCACCGCCGAACGCGGCGACCTGGTCGTCGTCCCGCCCGGCCTCGCGCACGCCTTCGCCGCCGCGCCCGGCGAGGACGCCGACATCCTCATCGTCATCACGCCGGGCGTCGAGCGGTTCGAGTACTTCCGGCACCTGGAGCGCATCGCCTACGGCAAGGTGCCGCCCGAGAGCCTCCTGGACGTCCAGGAGCTCTACGACACCTACTTCCTCGGCAGCGCCGCCTGGGACGCCGCCCGCGCGTGACGCGCCCGCCGCGCGTCACGCGCCCCGGACGCCGACGAGCCGACCGAGAACGCCCGGTCGGCTCGTCACACTGGCGGGAGCAGGGCCGCCGTCACGATCCCCAGTCGGGGCGCAGCGGCATGTTGCTCGCGCCGTCGTCGTGGACCTTGACGCCGAGCGTCTGGTGCAGCTGGATCCAGTTCTGGTTGAAGCCGAGCACGCAGCCCGCCATGTAGACGCGCCACACCCGCGCGGTGCCCTCGCCCACCTCGGCGACGGCCTCGTCCCAGTGCTCGTCCAGGTTGCGGCACCAGCCGGTCAGCGTGCGGGCGTAGTGCTCGCGCAGGTTCTCCTGGTGCCGGATCTCGAAGCCCGCGTCGTTCATCTGCATCTGGACGTAGCCGGGGCCCTCCAGCTCACCGTCCGGGAAGACGTACCGGTTGATGAACCCGTTCTCCTTGCGGGACGGGGCCGTGTTGTCCGGACGCGTGATGGTGTGGTTCAGCATCCGGCCGCCCTTGCGCAGCTTCCCGTAGAGGAACGAGAAGTACGACGGCAGGTTCGCCTTGCCGATGTGCTCGGTGAGGCCGATGGAGCTGATCGCGTCGAAGCCGGTCTCCGTCACGTCGCGGTAGTCCATGTGCCGGACCTCGGCGAGGTCGGACAGGCCCCGGTCGGCGATCGCCTTCTGCGCCCACTCGGCCTGCTGCTTGGACAGCGTGACGCCGAGCGCCTTGACGCCGTACTCCTTCGCGGCGTGCATCACCATGCCGCCCCAGCCGCAGCCCACGTCCAGCAGCCGCATCCCCGGCTTCAGCGCGATCTTCTTCGCGACCAGGTCGTGCTTGTTGAACTGCGCCTCCTCCAGCGTCGCGTTCTCGTGCGGGTAGCACGCGCACGTGTACGCCATGGAGGGGCCGAGCACCCACTCGTAGAAGGTGTTGGAGACGTCGTAGTGGTGCGAGATGGCCTTCGCGTCCCGCCGCTTGGAATGCCGCAGCCACGACGGGATCCGGCTGAACGGCGCCTCCTGCGGCGGCGGGTCCAGCCGGCGCGAGACCGCGCCGCGCAGCAGCGGGTCCCGCATGACCGAGCCGGCGATCCGCGTCTTGTCGCGCGGCGTCACCTCGCTCAGCACCTGCTGCATCGTCGTCAGCGCCTCGATCATGTCGCCGTCGACGTCGATCATCCCGGTGACGTAGGCGCGGGCGAGGCCCAGCGCACCCGGTGAGCGCAGCAGGTACGACACCGCGTACGGCGAACGGACGTCGAACCGGATGTCGGCGCCGGGCACCCCCGCCCGCGATCCGTCGTACGCCGTGAACTCCACTGGCGCCTCAGCCCCGGCGAGCCGCTCGAAGACCCTGGCCAGCGTCATGGTGATCCCTCCTGTCTCTCCGCCCGGACCCGGCCTGCCGGCCGTCGGCCCCGTGGGCTCCCCCGATACGGCGGGCGCATGTCAGCGTCCGCGCACGCACTTGTCATAGAGGTCCAGCAGCCGCTCGCCGGGGTCGTAGCGCCCCTTGAGCCGCCGGTAGGTCTCCCCGTCGTAGTACCGCCAGAACTCGTCGCGGCCGTAGAAGGCCGTCGAGTAGAGGGACTTGTGCCCCTCCAGGGCCGCGACCTTCCGCTCGATGAGCCGGTTGTGGTACTCGGGGATCTGGCCGGGCGGGATGCGGACCGTCCCCCAGAAGCCGACGTTCACGTACGGGCGGCCGGTCTCCAGCGGGTACAGCGGCCACCGCTCCTTCGCGCGCAGCGGGCACAGCCAGACGGGGCTCATGCCGACCTTGTCGTGGAAGAACTCCAGGAACTCGGGCAGCCGCTCCACCGGCACCTCGATGTCCTGGATGACGTCCTCGCGCGGGCGCAGCCCCCGCCAGCGCTCCGCGCGCGCGATGATGTGGTACCGCCGGTCGTAGGCGACCAGCTTGCGGTACACGTCGGAGCGCTTGTACTTGTCGGGCCACAGCCGCCGGACCGTCGGGTTCTGCACGCCGAACGCGCCCGAGCACCAGAACCAGTCGGTGTCCCAGCGCCAGATGTAGTCGCGGACCGTCAGGAAGTCGACCGACCGCTCCTGGATGGACCGGTAGTAGATCTGCTGGCCGGTGTAGTCGGAGGTGTACGGCGCCGAGTCGGCGAAGAAGCCGAGCGTGATGTACTGCTCGCCGGGGCTGAAGTACGTCCCGTCCAGGAAGTCGACGGACTCGCCCTCGAACGTCCCCGACTCGGTGATCTCGCCCATCGCCTTGGCCAGCTCGGCCGCGTCGGTGAACCGCAGGTGCCGGAGCCGGACGTACGGGCTGACCGGCCGCAGCTCGATCTTCAGCCGGAGCGTGTAGCCGAGCGTCCCGTAGGAGTTCGGGAACCCGAAGAACAGGTCGGAGTGCTCGTTGTCGCGCGTCGCCGTGACGATCTCGCCGTCCCCGGTGAGGACCTCCATCTCCAGGACGCCCTCGTGCGGCAGCCCGTCGCGGAACGACGTCGACTCGATGCCGAGCCCCGTGACCGCCCCGCCCAGCGTGATCGTCTTGAGCTGCGGGACGACCGTCGGCATCAGCCCGTGCGGCAGCGTCGCGTCGACGAGGTCCTCGTAGGTCGTCATCCCCTGGACCTGCGCCGTGCGCTCCCGCGCGTCGACGCTCAGCACCTTGTCGAACCCGGACACGTCCAGGCCGGGCGCCGCCGAGGGGTCGCGCCACCGGAACAGGTTCGAGGTCCGCTTCGCCAGCCGTACCGGCGTCCCCTTCGGGATCGCCTCGTAGGACCTCTTGAGCGCATCCACCGCCCGCTGGTGGTCGCCCTTGACCGCAAGCTCCGTCATCTAACCCCTCCCTGACCTAGTAAATCGATCATCCCATGCATCGTCCACATAATTCGGACGTTGCAGGTGTCACAGGTCGAGAGGGGAATAACCCCGTCGGCGTACACATCGGTCGTTTCGTCTCCTGGAGGCGACGGAAACCGCTACAGGGCGGCCACGTCAACCTTTCCCCGGAGGCGCATGCCGACAAACCCCGGTCACTTGACCAGGCGCAGGATCCACGGATAGCGGAACGTCCCACCGGTCAGCGCGTACACCGCGGCGATCGCCGACAGCACCCACGCGACCGCGTACACGACCCCGCCGAGGCCGAACGTGACGATCGTGAGCAGCAGCAGCGTCACCTGGAAGTTGACCGCCTCCGCCGCCTGCCGCCGGACGAACTCCGACCGCTTGCCGCTCACCAGCATCAGCACCAGCGGCCCGACGAACAGCGTCGGCACCGCCACGGCGTGGGCCGCCGCCGCGAGCATCCGGTCCTCCCCCGTGACGGCCTCGGCGACCGGCGCGGCCCGCACCGGCTCCAGGTCGCGCGTGACGCCGCCCAGCTGGCCGCGCGTCTTCGACGTGATCGCCAGCTGGACGCGCATGTCGAACTCGTCCTCGTCGAGCCGTCCCTCGGCGTAGGCGGCCTGGAGCCGCTGGATGGCCGACTCGCGCTCGGCGTCCGAGACCCGCAGATCCCCCACCGCGTAGCTGCTGTCCATACCTCCATGCTGGGCGCGCCGGCGCCCGCGGACCATCAGGGATGACCCTGAGCCGCCCCTGAATCGGCCATCGGCCGCCCGGTCCGGCCGTACTCCTTCCCCGGGACGAGCCGCCCGCCGTACAGCTCCGACACGGTCACGAACACATACCCCTCGGCGGCCAGCCGGTCGATGATCCGCGGGACGGCCTTCACCGTCGTCGGATGGATGTCGTGCATCAGCACCACGTAGCCGGGCTTGACCGCCTTCAGCACCCGCTTCTCGACGTACTCGCTGTCGCGGTGCTGCCAGTCCAGCGGATCGACGGTCCACAGCACCTGCGCGAGGCCCTGCTCCCGCGCGATCTTCGTGAGCCGCTTCGACATCGACCCGTACGGCGGGCGCAGCAGCACCGGCGTGACCCCCGACGCGCGGCGGACGGCCTCCTGCGTCCGGGTCAGCTCCGACATCACCGTCTTCTTGGAGGCCGTCCCGAGGTCGGCGTGCGTGTAGCTGTGGTCGCCGATCTCGTGCCCGGCCTCGTGCTCGCGCCGCACCAGCTCCGGGTGCTGAACGACGTTCTCCCCCACCACGAAGAACGTCGCCCGCACCTTGCGCGCGGCGAGGACGTCCAGCAGCTCCTCCGTGCTGGCGGCCGGCCCGTCGTCGAACGTCAGCGCCACGCACTTGACCCGCGCGCAGTCCGGAGGCGGCGGCGGTGGCTTCGGTTTCGGCTTCGGTCTCGCGGCCGGGGCCTCGCTCCGCGCGGCGGTGAGCCCGACCTCCGCCGGGCCCCCGCCGAGCGAGCTGAGCCACCCGCAGACCGCGGCCGCGAGCACGCCCGCCGCCCCCCGCCGGACAAGCTCCAGCCCGCCCATCAACACCCCCGCTGACGTTCCCCCAAGATCAGCCAGTCTAGGGCTCAAGCCCTTGCCAGCCGGGCATTCCGCCGCTGTGTCGGGAACCCGCGCACCCGGAATGTCGTTATCGTCGTACACCGCATCCGCGACCAGAGGACGGGGTGGGCGATGAGGTTCCGGGACCGGTTCGGGATCCGCAAGAACCGCGGGTCCACGGTGACGCGGCTGGACCGCGAGGCGACCGACACCGACATCGAGGCCCTGATCGCCTTCGCGCGCTCCCGCCGCGGCGTCGAGTTCTTCGTCGAGCCCGAGACCTTCGCCACCGACACCACCGCCGTGGCCGTCGCCCACGACGGCGAGTGGACCCGCCGCCGCGTCGGCTCCCCCAAGGTCATCGGCAAGGTGGCCCGCGACCTCGGCCTCCCCATCTACGACGTCCAGATCGTCGGCTACCCGCCCCGCATGCGCGCCTGGAACGCCCGCAACCCCGACCGCCGCATAGACCCCGGCACCCCCGGCCAAGCCGTAGCCCCCTAACCCCCCACCACCACGCGAACACCCGGCGCCCGCTGCGCGTGCGCGGTGACGCGGTATCGCTCGTTGGATGAGAACAAGACCACGGCGCCGGCCCGTTCGTCGCACGGGCACATGGCACGCCCTGCGCGTGTGCGGTGACGCGGGCAGTGGCGTTGGGTTGGGTGGGGCCCGGCAACATGGTGTTAGCCGGCCTCTTTGTTCTTGTAGGCGGCGGCTAGTTCAGCGGGGGTCATGCGCAGGGGGAGTTGGGAGGGTGGGATGCCGGCGTTGATGACCTCGCGGAGGATGACGGCCATCGAGTAGGCGGGGTCGGCGGCCAGCGCGCGCTGGAGGGCGACGTTGGCGAGGCCGCCGTCGCCGGCGGTGTAGGCGGCGAAGGCCAGGAGGGACGCGGGGGCCGGGGCGTACCGCTCCTCGACGCGGCGGAGGACGTCGCGCCAGAAGGCGATGTCGGCGGCGGGGGCGTCCTCGTCGATGCGTATCCATGCCTCGTCCCGGAAGCGCAGGTCGGTGAGCAGGAGGCCGAGCCAGGCGACGTCGTCGTCGGTGGGGCTGGCGCGGGCGTGGTCGAGCAGGGCGAGCAGGCGCGCGAGGTCATCCTCCGTGGAGCGGGTGCGGGCGCGGCGGCGTTCGGCCCGCGCGGTGGCGCCGCGCATGGCGGCGCGGGCGGGGCCGTCGAAGGGCTGGACGGAGCGGACGAGTTCGTCGCGGTCGGCGAGCGCGACGTGGCCGGCGTAGGTCGCCTGGGCGGCGACGGTGGTGGCGGAGATGTCGTACGGGGTCCCTTCGGGCGGGCAGCAGGCGTCGCGGCAGGTGAGCGACCACCAGCGGCCGGCGGCGACGCGGATCGCCTCGGCGGCGGGCACGCCGGCCGAGGCGAGTGCCGCGCGCATCGGGGTGGCGGCGGCCTCGACCTCGGCGGCGGGGCCGTAGCCGAGCAGGAGGGAGCGCGCGTAGCCGTTGGCGGCGAGGACGGCGGCCGCCCGGCCGTCGTCGGCGGCCGGTAAATCGAGCCGTATCGCGCATATGCCGCGACCGCCCTCGAAGCCGATCACGACGAGGCTCCGGGACGGGTGGAAGCCGAGCAGGTACGGGACGGCGGCGATGGCGTCATGGGCGGTGCGGATCACGAGAGGTGCCATGCCGTCGACGTTCGCAGCGGGCGGCGACGGCGCGCGGCGGATCCGCGGGATGTGGATAACTCCGGGCGGACGTGGGTGTCCGCCGGGGGCGGTAGCGTTGGGCGGCGTGCCCGCCCCTGATCTGCTGAACGCCAGCGATACCCAGATTCCGGACATGGCGACCCTGCTCGCCGCGGCCGTCGCGTCCATCGGGGGTGCCGAGCGCCCAGGCCAGGTGGAGATGGCGCGGGCGGTGGAGAAGGCGATCGACTCCGGCGAGCACCTCGCCGCGCAGGCGGGCACCGGCACCGGCAAGTCGCTCGCCTACCTCGTGCCCGCGATCCGGTACGCGGTGGAGAAGCAGACGACGGTGGTGGTGTCGACCGCGACGATCGCGCTGCAGCGGCAGCTCGTCGACCGCGACCTGCCCCGGCTGGCGGAGGCCCTGGGGCCCATGCTGGGCACGGAGCTGAAGTTCGCGATCCTGAAGGGGCGCCGCAACTACCTGTGCCTGCACCGGGTGCAGACGGGCGTCCCCGAGGAGGAGGACGGGCCGAGCCTGTTCGACCCGCAGCAGCTGTCGACGCTGGGCCGCCAGGTCAAGCGGCTGAACGAGTGGGCGGACGAGACCCGCACCGGCGACCGGGACGAGCTGGTCCCCGGGGTGAGCGAGCAGGCGTGGCGGCAGGTGGCCGTCACCGCGAAGGAGTGCCTGGGCGCCCAGCGGTGCCCGCAGGGCACGGAGTGCTTCGCCGAGCTGGCCAGGGCGGAGGCCGGTGAGGCGCACATCGTGGTCACCAACCACGCGCTGCTGGCCATCGACGCCCTGGAGGAGTTCCAGGTCCTGCCCGAGCACGACGTGGTCGTCGTGGACGAGGCGCACGAGCTGGTCGACCGGGTCACGTCGGTCGCCACGGGCGACCTGAGCGGGGCCGGGGTCGAGACGGCGGCGCGGCGGTGCGGGCGCCTGATCGAGGAGGCCGTCGCCGACCGGTTGAAAGAGGCGGCGGAGGGGCTCGGCGTCCTTCTGGAGGATCTGCCCCAGGGGCGTATGGACGTCCTACCGAGCGCTCTGGGCAACACCATCGCGGTGGTGCGGGACGCCGCGCACGCGTGCGTCACGGCGCTCGGCCCGGACAAGAAGGAGTCGGATCCCGGTGACATGGCCGCGCGCAAGGCCGCGCGGTCGTCGCTGGAAGACCTGCATGACACGGCCGTGCGGATGCTGGAGGCGTTCCAGCCCGAGATGGCCGAGCGCTTCGACGTGGTGTGGGTGGAGAAGCCGTTCGTCCCGGACGGGCGCCCGAAGCGTCCGCCGGCGCTGCACGTGGCGCCGATCGGGGTCGGCGGCCTGCTGCGGGCGACGCTGTTCGAGCGGCGCACCGCGATCCTGACGTCGGCGACGCTGACGCTCGGCGGGTCGTTCGAGCCGCTCGCCAGGCAGTGGGGCCTGCCGCCGCTGGACGAGAAGGCGCCGCGGGACGCCAAGACCGCCGCGGAAGGGCTCGCGCAGACCGCGACGGAGAAGGGCGAGCAGACCGAGGTCGTGTGGTCCGGGCTCGACGCGGGTTCGCCATTCGACCACGGGAAGGCCGGCATCCTGTACGTCGCGCGGCACCTGCCGCAGCCGGGGCGGGACGGTCTCGCCGACGCCTACCTGACGGAGATCACCGAGCTGATCGAGGCGGCGGGCGGGCGCACGCTGGGCCTGTTCTCCTCGATGCGGGCGGCGCGGCAGGCCGCCGACGAGCTGAAGGACCACCTGTCCCACCCCCTGCTCTGCCAGGGCGAGGACTCGACCTCCCTGCTGGTGAAGCAGTTCGCCGAGGACGAGCGGACGTGCCTGTTCGGCACCCTGTCGCTGTGGCAGGGCGTGGACGTCCCCGGCCCGTCGCTGCAGCTCGTCATCATGGACCGCATCCCGTTCCCGCGCCCGGACGACCCGGTGTCGTCGGCGCGGTCGCGGGCGGTCGCGGCGCGCGGCGGCAACGGGTTCATGGCGGTCGCCGCGACGCACGCCGCGCTGCTGCTCGCGCAGGGCGCGGGCCGGCTGCTGCGGTCGATGGACGACCGCGGCGTCGTCGCCGTCCTCGACCCGCGGCTCGCCACGGCCAGGTACGGCGGCTTCCTGAAGAACTCGCTGCCGCCGTTCTGGGCGACGACCGACCCGGACGTGGTCCGCGGCGCGCTGCGCCGCCTGGACGCGGCCGCCGCGCAGTGACTCAGCGGCGCGCGCAGTGACTCAGCGGCGGTAGCCGGCGAGGAAGTCGCCGATGCGGCCGACGGCGTCCTCCAGGTCGTCGGCGTACTGGAGCGTGACGACGCGGAAGTGGTCGGTGGCCGGCCAGTTGAAGCCCGTCCCCTGCACGATGAGCAGCTTCTGCTGTTCGAGCAGGTCGAGGGCGAAGCGCATGTCGTCCTCGATCGGGTACATCTCCGGGTCCAGCCGGGGGAAGACGTAGAGGGCGCCCTGCGGCTTGACGCAGGACACGCCGGGCAGGTCGTTCAGCAGCTTCCAGGCGCGGTCGCGCTGCTCGCCGAGGCGGCCGGTCGGCAGGACGAGGTCGTCGATGCTCTGGTAGCCGCCGAGCGCGGCCTGGATGGCGTGCTGGCCGGGGACGTTCGGGCACAGCCGCATGTTGGCGAGGATGTCCAGGCCCTCGATGTAGGACTCGGCGTGCTCCTTCGGCCCGGACAGCACGACCCAGCCGGACCGGAACCCGGCGACCCGGTAGTTCTTCGACAGCCCGCCGAAGGTGAGGCACAGCAGGTCGGGGGCGAGCGAGGCGATCGGGACGTGCTCGGCCTCGTCGTAGAGGATCCGGTCGTAGATCTCGTCGGCGAAGACCAGCAGGTTGCGGCGGCGGGCGACCTCGACGACCCGGGCGAGGACCTCGCGCGAGTAGACGGCCCCGGTCGGGTTGTTCGGGTTGATGATGACGATCGCGCGGGTGCGGTCGCCGATCTTGGCCTCGATGTCGTCCAGGCTCGGCTGCCAGCCGTCGTCCTCGTCGCACAGGTAGTGGACGGGCGTGCCGCCGCAGAGCGAGACCGCGGCGGTCCACAGCGGGTAGTCGGGCGTGGGGATGAGGACTTCGTCGCCGTCGTTGAGCAGCGCCTGCAGGGTCATGACGATCAGCTCGGACACGCCGTTGCCGAGGTAGACGTCCTCGACGTCGATGTCGGCGACGCCGTTGTCCTCGAAGCGCTGCACGATGGCGCGGCGCGCGGGGAGGATGCCCTTGGAGTCGCTGTAGCCGTGCGCGTCCGGCAGGTTGCGGACCATGTCCTGGAGCAGCTCGGGCGGGGCCTCGAACCCGAACGGGGCCGGGTTGCCGATGTGCAGCTTGAGGATGTTGTTGCCCTGGGCCTCCAACTGCTTGGCGCGCTTGAGCACGGGCCCGCGGATGTCGTAGCAGACGTTGGTGAGCTTCCCCGACTGGTTGACCTGCATGGACTTACCATATCCGCGGCAAGCGCCCGCAATCCCCGTTCCCCCCGGTGTGGCGGGAGGAACGGGGACGGCGCGCGTCACGGGGCGGAGATCGCGGACAGGATCGCCAGCCGCGCCGCGCGGCGCGCGGGCCGGATCGCGGCGAGCGCCCCCGCGACCGCGCCGACCAGCGCGATGACCGCCAGCTGGACGGCGGGCGGGGCGAACGGGTTGCCGAGCGCGCTGCCCAGCCCCCAGCCGAGGAACAGCCCGAGCCCGATCCCACCGGCGGTGCCGAACAGCGCGACGATCAGCGACTCCCACCGGACCATCGACCGGATCTGCGGCCGGGTCGCGCCGACCGCGCGCAGCAGCCCGAGTTCGCGGGTCCGTTCGTGGACGGCGAGCGACAGGGTGTTGGCGATGCCGAGCAGAGCGACGACGATGGCGAGGATCAGCATCCCGTAGACGACGGTGATGAACCCTTGCTGCTCCTCCGTCTGCGAGGCGACGAAGTCGTCCCGCGTCTGGACCTCAGGGGCGCCGTAGGCCGCACTCAGCCGGGTGAGGGCGCGGGTGGCGGCGGCAGCCGACGCTCCTGGGCGCAGTTCGACGAACGCCCTCGTGTCCAAGGGCTGCCTGGTGTGGGCGTCCCAAACAGTGCGCGGCACGAGGTAGTCGCCGGTCAGGTCGGTGTTCTCGTAGACGGCGCCTACGGTGAGCCGTTGGGACGCGCCGTCGGCGAACGTCACGTCCACCTGCGACCCGGCACGCCAGCCCTTGTCGTCGGCGACGCTCTTCGACACCGCGAACGTACCGGCGTCCTTCATGGCGCCCTGGGTGACGTCCAGGTCGAGGACGCGGCCGAGGGCGGCCGGGTCGGCGACGCTGACGGTCGACGGGTCGCCGTCCACCCGCATGCTGCCGGTCCCGGCCCCGGCGATCTCCCGGACCTCCGGCAGCCGCGCGGCGTCCTGGACGAGCCGGGTGCTGAACCCGCCGGTCTCGTTGTTGCCGGCGTTGACGACGAGCGCCCCCTTGAACGACCCGGCGACGCTGTTCTCCAGGGACGCGCCCAGCGACCCGATGAACACGGTCATCAGCGAGACGACGCCGACGCCGATCATCAGCGCGGTCGCGGCCCCGGCGGTGCGGGCCGGGCTGCGGGAGGCGTTGTCGCGGGCGAGCCGGCCCGGCACGCCGCGCAGCCGCGCGGCCGGACCGCCGATGAGGGCCGCGACCGGGCGGGCGGCGACCGGCCCGAGCACGACCATCGCGGCGACGGTGACCACCGCGCCCGCGGCCGCCATCGCCATCTGCCCGGTGACCGCGCCGAACACGACGGTCCCGGCGGCGACGGCGGCGAAGACGCCGCCGACGATGATCCGGGTGTCCGACGGCCGGGACGCCTCGGCCGCGACCTCGCGCAGCGCCGCCAGCGGCGGTGTCCGGGACGCCTTCAGCGCGGGCCCGAGCGCCGCGACCAGGGTGACCACCAGGCCGACGGGCACCGCGATGAGGATCGTGGTGGCGGCGACGGACAGGCCCTCCATCGCGATCCCGATCCGGAACTCCATGAACAGCCACCGGAGCAGCGCCGCGAAGCCGAGCCCGCCGGCGAGCCCGGCGAGGGTGGCGGCGCCGCCGACGACGAGGGCCTCGAAGCCGACGATCGCGACGACCTGCCGGCGGCCGGCGCCGAGGGCGCGCAGCAGCGCCGACTCGCGGGTCCGCTGCGCCATCGTGATCGCGAAGGTGTTGTGGATGGAGAACGCGGCGACGAGCAGCGCGACCCCGCCGAACGCGGCCAGGACGATCCGGAAGATGCGCAGGAAGCCGCTCTCGACGAGGCTCATGCCCTCCTCGACCTGCGCCTTGTTGGTGACCGCCTCCACCCCGGCGGGCAGGACCGGCTTGATGCGGGAGGCCAGTTCCGCCTGGCTCACGCCGTCCTCGGCGCGGACGGCGACGCCGCCGACGCGGTCGGTCCCCATCGCGACGTACTGCCGGGCGCCTTCCAGCGAGAACGCCGTGAACGACGTCTCGCCGAACGCGTCCTCGTCACCGAACTTGCTGATGCCGACGACGGTCACCGGGACCTTCCGCGGCGTGAGCACCGCCGTCCGGTCGCCGACCTTGAGGTCTCCCTGGTCGGCGAACATCTTGTTGACGACGACCTCGTCGGGCGCGCGCGGCGCCCGTCCGGAAACGAGGTGGTACGGGTTGAGTTCAGGGTCGGTCACCCAGTTGCCGGCCGTCCGGGGGCCGCGCGACTGGATCGTGGTGCCGTCCTTGGCGAGCAGCTGCCCCGACCCCTGGATGGTGGGCTCGGCGTTGGCGACGCCGTCCACCTGGCGCACCTTGTCCACAACGGACGCGTCGATCTCCCCGCGCGCGCCCCACGGCGCGTCGCTCACCTTGGTCGCGTTCCGCACGGTCACGTCCGTGCTGCCGTACGCCTTGGAGAAGTAGCCGTCGATGCTCGCCGCGAGCGTGTCGCCGAGGACGAGCGTTCCGGTAAGGAACGTCACGCCGAGGAAGACCGCCACCAGGGAGCCGACCAGCCGGCGCTTGCGTCCCCACAGTTCCTTGAACACGAGCCCGGTCATGAGTGGTCTCCCAGCCCTCGCATGCGGTCCAGCACCCGGTCGGGCGTGGGGGCGTCCATGACGTCGACGATGCGGCCGTCGGCGAGGAACACGACCGCGTCGGCGTGCCCGGCGGCGACCGGGTCGTGGGTGACCATCGCGACGGTCTGGCCGAGGTCGTCCACGGCGTTGCGGAGCAGCGCCAGGACCTCGGCGCCGGTGCGGGAGTCGAGGTTGCCGGTCGGCTCGTCCGCGAACACGATCTGCGGGCGGGTGACGAGCGCGCGCGCCAGCGCGACGCGCTGCTGCTGCCCGCCCGACATCTCCGCGGGCCGGTGCGAGAGCCTGTCCCCCAGCTTCAGGACGCGGACGACGGTGTCGAGCCACTCCCCGTCCGGGCTCGTGCCCGCCAGCGTGAGCGGGAGCAGGATGTTGTCGCGCGCCGTGAGGGTCGGGATCAGGTTGAACGCCTGGAACACGAACCCGATGCGCTCGCGGCGGAGCCTGGTGAGCCGCCGGTCCGACAGCGCCCCGAGCTCCTGGCCGCCCACGTAGACCTTGCCGGACGTCGCGTCCTCCAGCCCGGCCACGCAGTGCATGAGCGTGGACTTGCCGGCGCCGGACGGGCCCATGATGGCGGTGAACCGGCCGTCCGGGAACTCGATGGTGACGTCGTCGAGCGCGCGCACCGCCATGTCGCCGGACCCGTACACCTTGCCGAGGTGCTCGGTCCGGGCGCCGCCGCCGACTTCGCTGACCGTTCGTCTTGCCTCTGCTGCGTTTCCCATGCCGGGATCGTGGCCGCGCGCCATGCCGCCCGTCGTCGGGCGAGGAGAGGCACCCGCGCTGCTCCCCCGGACGCACCCGGCCCCGCTTCGGCTACGTCCGCCGCGGTACTGGGCCGCGCCGCGGGCCCCGCACCCCTCACGAAGATCAATAAGACACGATGTCCAATTGTGATGTGGGCAACATACATGCAGGCTTGCTTGCTTGTATCCGCGCTCGTACCGTCGAGCCATGGCAGTAAGCAGCCGCCGACGGCACCGCCACGGCTCCTCCAGCCGCCGTACGCAGGAGGAACGCCGGGCGCGCACCCGGGCCCGGCTCCTGGAGGCGACCATGGAGTGCCTGGTCGACCTCGGCTGGTCCGGAACGTCCACCACGGAGGTGGCCCGCCGCGCCGGGGTCTCGCGCGGCGCGCAGCAGCACCACTACCCGACGAAGATGGTCCTCGTCGCGGCGGCGCTGGAGCACCTGCTGGAGGCGCAGCGCCTGGCGTACGAGACGGCGTTCGCCGTCCTCCCCGCCGAGCGGCGCAACGTCTCGGGCGCCCTCGACCTGCTGTGGGAGGTGTTCCGGGGCCGTCCCGCCAAGGCCCTCATTGAGCTGGCCGTGGCGGCCCGCACCGACGACGAGCTGCGGCCGCTGTGCATCGACCTGAACGAGCGGATCCTCCAGGTGATCCTGGAGACGTTCGAGCGGCTGTTCCCGCAGAACACGCTGCCCCCCGACTTCGCCCCGACGATGCTGCGCGCCCTGTTCGCGATGTTCGTCGGGCTCTCCATACAGCACGCACTGGACGACGACGCCGAAGGCCACCAGGCCGCGGTGCTGCGCCAGGTCAAGGACGTCGCGCAGCTGATCGTCCCGCAGCAGGGGGCGCCGTCGGGCGCGCCCATGCCCGACACCCCCGAAAAGGCGTCCGCGCAGCAATCCGTGTGACCCACTCAGCCGACACCCCCCGACACCACCCCCAGCACCACCGCCGGCCCGCGATCGGTACGCGCCGGCCGCAGCACCCCGAGGGAGCGCCTCACATGCCGAAAGCCCCCACCGAACTCGCCGACGAGGTCCGCGAGCAGGTCAAGGACAAGAAGTCGTACCTGGGCGTCATCGACCGCCTGAACAAGGCGTCGGTCGACAAGCACTGGGAGGCCTACGCCGACATCCCCTGGGACGACCCCGAGTTCGTCGTCGACAAGACCGACCCGCGCTGGGTCCTGCCGCCGTTCGACCGGCTCGGCGAGACGGCCTGGTACCAGGCGCAGCCGCCGGAGATCCAGGCGCAGATCGGGCTGTGGCGCGTCGCCACCGCGATGAAGATCGGGCTCCAGTTCGAGAACCTGCTGAAGCGCGGGCTGCTCAACTACGCCTACCGGCTGCCGAACGGCCGCCCCGAGTTCCGGTACGTCTACCACGAGACGACCGAGGAATGTCACCACGGGATGATGTTCCAGGAGTTCGTGAACCGGACGAAGATGCCGATCCGCGGCATGCCGCGCTCGCTCAGCCTCATCGCGCAGGCCGCGCCGTGGATCCCGCTGGTCAGCACCGAGATGTTCTTCGTGTTCGTGCTCGGCGGCGAGGACCCGATCGACTACGTCCAGCGCAAGTCCCTCAAGGGCGGGCACATCAAGCACCCGCTCGAAGAGACGATCATGAAGATCCACATCGCGGAGGAGGCCCGGCACATCTCGTTCGCCCGGCACTACCTCAAGCACCGGGTGCCGAACATGCACCCGGCGCGCCGCCGGATCCTCGGCCTGGCCACCCCCGTCGTGCTCGGCGTGATGGCGCGGATCATGCTGTCCCCGCCCGGGCCGATGGTGCGGCACTTCAACATCCCGAAGGACGTCGTCCGCGCCGCCTACCGCAACGAGGCGTCGCAGGCGGAGATCTCCAACTCGGTCGGCAAGATCCGCGACCTGATGGCCGAGCTGAAGGTGATCGACCCGCTGAACAAGCGGGTGTGGAAGGCGTTCGGCATCTGGGACGAGCCCAAGCAGCGCCGCGCCGTCGGATCCGGCAAGGCCGCCTGACGATGGCGGCGGTGCGGGACCCCGCCGTGGTGACGCCGGCGGCGGGGCCGGGCGGCCCGTACAAGGTCGTCATCGTCGGCACGGGCTTCTCCGGCCTCGGCATGGCGATCGGGCTGAAGAAGGCCGGCGTGCACGACTTCGTCATCCTGGAGAAGGCGGACGAGGTCGGCGGGACGTGGCGGGAGAACACCTACCCCGGCTGCGCGTGCGACATCATGTCGCTGCTGTACTCCTACTCCTTCGAGCCCAAGGCCGACTGGTCGCGGATGTTCCCGAAGCAGGCGGAGCTGCTGCAGTACATCAAGGACATCACCGACAAGTACGAGCTGGCGCAGCACATCCGGTTCAACGCCGAGGCGACCGGGGCGGAGTACGACGACGCCACCGACACCTGGCGGGTGACCGTCAACGGCGACGAGATCGTCCGGGGGCGGTCGCTCGTCGCGGGCATGGGCCCGCTGCACCACCCGAGCATCCCCGACCTGCCGGGTCTCGCCTCCTTCGAGGGGACGACGTTCCACTCCGCGCAGTGGGACCACTCCTACGACCTGGCCGGCAAGCGCGTCGCGGTGATCGGGACGGGCGCGTCCGCGATCCAGTTCGTCCCGCAGATCGCGAAGCGGGTCCGGCACCTGACGGTGTTCCAGCGGACGCCGCCGTGGATCATCCCGAAGCCCGACCGGCCGGTCACCGCGGTGGAGCGGGCCCTGTTCCGGCGCGTCCCGCTCGTCCAGCGCGGCTACCGCAACGGCATTTACCTGATGCAGGAGAGCTTCGTCCTCGGGTTCAAGAACCCGAGCCTGCTCAAGGCGGCCGGCTCCCTCGCCCGGTGGCATCTCGCCCGCCAGGTCCCCGACCGGGACCTGCGCCGCAAGCTCACCCCCGACTACACGATGGGCTGCAAGCGGACGCTGGTGTCGAGCGACTACTACCCGGCGCTGATGCGGCCCAACGTGGAGCTGACCACCGAGGGCATCGCCGAGGTCCGCGAGCACTCGATCGTCACGCGGGACGGCCGCGAGCACGAGGTCGACGCGATCATCTTCGGCACCGGCTTCCATGTCACCGACGCGATGGAGGGCGCGCACATCGTCGGCCGCCGCGGGCTGAAGATCCAGGACGCCTGGAAGGACGGCATCGAGGCGCACCTCGGCGTCGCGGTCGCGGGCTTCCCGAACCTGTTCCTGCTGCTCGGGCCCAACTCCGGGCTCGGCCACAACTCGATGATCTTCATCATCGAGGCGCAGGTCCGCTACGTGCTGCGGGCGCTGGCGATGCTGGACGCGGCGGGCGGCGCGCGGATCTCGGTGAAGCCGTCCGCCCAGGACCGGTTCAACCAGTGGGTGCAGCGCAAGTCGGAGGGGGCCGTCTGGGTCTCCGGCGGCTGCGACAGCTGGTACCTCGACCGCGCCGGCGTCAACCGGGCCGCGTGGCCGGCGTCCACGCTGAACTTCTGGCTGCGGACCCGCCGGCTCGACCCGGACGACTTCCAGATCGAGCGGGACAGCGGGCGCCGGGACGAGCGGGCCGCCCCCGCTTTGTAGCGGCGCGAGTATCGGCGGGCACCGCCCGCCCTCTACAATCCCCCGTAATTGAACATCAAATCCAATTAGCCACCGCGGGCCGGGGCCACTCCCCATCCGGCCCGGGCCCGCGGTTCATCGAGCGGAGCGCGCAATGAGCATCGCGATCGTGACCGGAGGCGCCTCCGGCATCGGCCGTGCGATCGCCACGTCCCTGGTGGCGCGCGGCGACACCGTCCTCGTCAGCGACATCAACGCCGACGGCGCGGCGAAGGTCGCCGAGAAGCTGAACACCCTCGGCAGGGGCAAGGCGTCCTCCGCCGCCCTCGACGTCACCGACGCCGTCGCCGTCGCCGACCTGTACAAGAGCGTCAAGGCCGAGCACGGCCGGCTGGACCTGGTGTTCAACAACGCCGGCATCGCGATCGGCGGGCTGGCCGAGGAGCTCACCCTCGACCACTGGAACCGCGCGATCGACATCAACCTCAAGGGCGTCGTCCACGGCGTCCACGCCGCCTACCCGATCATGCTGGAGCAGGGCTCCGGCCACATCGTGAACACCGCGTCGCTGGCGGGGCTCGTCCCGATGCCGATCGGCATCCCCTACACCGCCACCAAGCACGCCGTCGTCGGCCTCTCCCTCGGCCTGCGCGCCGAGGCCGCCGGACGCGGCGTCAAGGTCAGCGTCGTCTGCCCGTCCTTCGTCGACACCCCGCTGCTGCACAACGTCAACCCGGACCTGCCCGAGACGGCGCTCAGCGGCGACGCGACCGGCGACATCGCCAAGGCGTCCCCGCGCCTCTACACGGCGGAGAAGCTGGCCCGCGACATCATGCGCGGCGTCGCGAAGAACCAGGCGCTCATCGTCGCGCCCGCGCACGGCCGGCTCGCCTGGCGCGGCGTCCGCCTCAACCCGGGCGCCGCCGTCCGCGTCGCCCAGATCGCCGTCGGCCGGATCCGCGCCGGGAAGTGACCCGGGCCCGCCCTCACTCGGGCGACCGGCGGATGACCAGCAGCGCGACATCGTCCTCGGCCTGCTCGCGGCCGATCAGCGCCGCCATCACCGCGGCGCCGACGTCCTCGGGCGGGCCCGCGGACACCGCGCGGCACAACCGCTCGATCCCGGTGTTCAGGGACGCGTCACGCCGCTCGATCAGCCCGTCGGTGTAGAAGCACAGCAGCGCCCCCGGCGGGAGGTCGAGGGCCATCGTCTCGCGGGGCATGTCGTCCCCGAAGCCGATGAGCACGTCCGGCTTCGCCTCGACGGGCCGCGCGGCCTCGCCGGGCAGCGCGAGGACGGGCGGGCAGTGCCCGGCCGACGACAGCAGCACCCGCCGCAGGCCGGGGTCGAACACGCCGTACAGCACGGTCGCCGTCGCGTCGGGCTCGAAGTGCTGCATCTTCCGGTCGAGCCTGCGCAGCACCTCGGCCGGGTCGGTGCTCTCCAGCGCGTACGCCCGCAGCGCGCTGCGCATCCGCCCCATCACGACGGCGGCGCCGAGGCCGTGCCCCGCCACGTCCCCCATCACGATGCCGATCTCGCCGGACGGGAGCGTGAACACGTCGTACCAGTCCCCGCCGACACTGGCCTTGCCCGGCCGGTAGCGCGCGGTCAGCTCCGCGCCGGGGATGTCGGGGAGCGCGGCCGGTACGAGGCTGCGCTGCAACTCCCGGGCACCGGCGCGTTCGGCGCGGCTCGTCAGCGACTGCACGGCCATCGCGGCGCGCGAGGCCGCGAGCCGCAGCAACTCGGTCTCGTCCTCGGTGAACCGGCGCGGGATGAGCGTACCGACGTGCAGGACGCCGACCAGCGTGCCGCCGCCGATGAGCGGCACGCCGAGCAGGGACCGCAGCCCCCGCTGCACGAGCAGCGGATTGAACACGCCGCCGGTCGGCACGTCCGGGATGTACACGGCCCGCCGCTCCGCGGCGACCCGTCCGGCGAACCCCTGCCCCACCGGGACGTACGCCGCCTGGCTGACCTCCTCCTCGATGCCCTTCGCGGCCGCCGCCACGAGAAACCGCCGCTGCCGGTCGAGCAGCAGCACGACGGCGGTGTCGACGTCCAGGACCCGGCGCAGCCGGTCGAGCAGCGCATCGAGGAACTCGTCCACGTCCATCAGGGCGAACGCCTCATCGGTGATCGCCCGGATCCGCTCCAGCTCGCGGGCGGCCCGGTCCCCGGTGCCCGCTGAGTTCTCCAACATTGCACCCGTATGTTCGTTAGTTGACGTTCTGCAACTATTACCCGAGGTCCGCGGACCGATCCAAAAGGTGACGCAGATCATGGCGAAGCGTTTCGCTACGGCTCCGGCATAGGCTGGACGCCATGGAACGCATCCTGGTCAGCTCGTGCCTCGCGGGGCGGCGCGTCCGCTACGACGGCGCGGCCAAGCCGGTCGGGGACGACCTCTTCCACCAGTGGCGGACTGAAGGCCGCCTCGTCCCCTTCTGCCCCGAAGTATCGGGCGGCCTGCCCGTGCCGCGGCCACCCGCCGAGATCGTCGGCGGCGACGGGGCCGACGTCCTCGACGGCACGGCCCGCATCCTCACCGACGCCGGCGAAGACGTGACCGAGGAGTTCCTCCGCGGCGCCCGCCTCGCCCTGGACACCGCCCGCCGCTCCGGCGCCCGCGTCGCCCTGCTCAAGGAGGGCAGCCCCTCCTGCGGCAGCCACCGGATCTACAACGGCACCTTCACGGGCGCGCACCACCCCGGCACGGGCGTGACGACCGCTCTGCTCCAGCGCGCCGGCATCGACGTCTTCAGCGAGAACGACCTGGAAGCCGTCCAGGCCCACCTGGCAACACTGGAAGCCTGACCCGCCTCAGCCGGCCTCTTGCTCGACGGCCTGGTCGTCGGGGAGCCGCCGGGCGCGCACGTCGTTCAGCCCGCGGTCCCGCGCCTGCAGTTCGAAGAGCCCCTCGACGTAGGCGACGAACCCGTTCCACGGGTCCAGGTCGGCCAGGGACCGCTCGGCGACCTCCGCGGGACGAGCGCGCCGCTGTTCGCCGGCGGCCTCAGCTCGGTCGTGCCGATGCCGATGCTCGGCAGCCTGGCCGTCTCCGCGGCCGCCCTCCGCAGCTATGCCGTCACCCAGCACGCGGGCCTGGCCGACCGCGGCGTCTGCGCAGGGACCCTGATGATCGGCGGTCTCATCGAGCGAGGCGACATCCACCGGATGATCACGTCCCAGCCCGGCGGTCTGGGCGACATGGCGGTACGGCCCCTGAAGCCCGACGACATCGCCGACACCGCCAGGAACCTCGACACGAGACGGGACGCGCCCCCGAAGCCGTCTTCAACGCGCTCGCCTGAGCACCTGGCATCCACATACCGCAGGCATCACCACCGGGCCAAAGAGCACCGACCGACGACCATTACGAGGAGGGCCGGATTCGCTTTCCCGGCCGATGCCCCGGGCCGCCCGTCTGGTGACTTACCGCCTTCCCAGTCGGCTCAGGTCGCGTTCAGCCGCGCCTTGACCGCCGAAAGGAACGTCGCCCAATGCTCCGCATCGAGGACGAGTACGGCCCCGGCCGGTGCCTTGCTGTCCCGGATCCCGATGCCGGGACGCAGGTGAGCGACCTCGACACAGTTGCTCGAACCGTTGCTCCAGGAGCTCTTGCGCCACGTGGCGCCGTCGCGCGCCGCACGAACCCGATCCATTGACCCTCCCTGGTTGCCGAACCCCCTACCCTCATTAAACAAACCATTCAGAAGAGCGGGTTTAGGACATCCCGAAGCTGATCAACGGTATGACCGATGGGTCACTTAAACCACGCCGTCCGGGCTGCCGCGCTCGGCGGGCGAGGAGCCTGGGCCCGGCCTCGAAGGGGACGGCATGAGCGACCAGTCGACCACGCATCTGCTCGAGATCGGAACGGAGCTGGTGGTCAAGCGCTACCGGTCATGGGAGTACCGGCAACCGGAGCGGGAGTGGACTGCTTTGCAGCTCCTCGACGAGCACGCCCCCGGGACAGCGCCCACGCCAGTGTCCGCCGACCTCTCCGCCGTCCTTCCCGTGGTCGTGATGTCCCGCCTGCCTGGGCTGCCTCTGCCCGACCCTGTCGGCACGGAGCATGCCGCCGCCGTCGCACGCACCGTCGTCCATGTCCAGGAGGCGATTCCACGGACGGCCCTGGCCGAGCTTCCACCCCGCGCGGGCCGGCCGGCCGAGCTGCTCCAGCAGGTGACGGAATGGTGCGTTGAGGCATCGAGCGGCGACGCCTCACCCTTGGCCGCCAAGGCGCTGGCAGCGGGATCGCAGTGGCTCCAACGGCCTGATCTGGCCGCCCGCCTCTCCCAGCCGGGGACGCCGGTGTTCGGAACCGGGGATGGGAATCTGGCCAATTACCTGTGGGACGGCTCCGAGGCGCGCCTGGTCGATTTCGAGTACTCCGGCCGCAGCGACCGCGCCTACGAGCTGGCGGAGATGATCGAGCACATCTCGGTACGGCAGCGCGGCGGCACCGCCGTCGTCCGAGCACTGGAGCACGTGGCGCCAGAGGAACATGGCTCTTCGAGGTTCGCGGACTGCCGGCGCCTGCACGCGTTCTTCTGGCTGCTCCGGATCCTTGGCAGCGGCCAAGGCCGATCAACGGACGGCTCCCCCGTCCTGATCTCCCAGGCGACGAGAGTCCTGGAACTGCTGGGCTAGAAATGAGAAAGGCCCCGCCGGTGACGGCGGGGCCTTCCTGCAATATGTGTCCGGCGGCGTCCTACTCTCCCACACAGTCTCCCATGCAGTACCATCGGCGCTGAAGGGCTTAACTTCCGGGTTCGGGATGGGACCGGGTGTTTCCCCTTCGCCAAAACCACCGAACGTCTCAACGCACCACCCGCACACGGGTGAGCAAATCAACGTCCAAGCCGGCAGGCTCAGAATACTTCAGTTATGTGCTGCGGTTCCAGGTTGTTTCCTGAGAACCACACAGGGACGCGAACAAAATCTCGTAGCAGCGACTCGCTTTGAACGTTCAGTGTGTTCAAGCCACTCGGCCTATTAGTACCGGTCGACTCCACACGTTACCGCGCTTCCATCTCCGGCCTATCAACCCGGTCGTCTACCGGGGGCCTTACACCCACAAAGGAGTGGGAGAACTCATCTCGAGGAAGGCTTCCCGCTTAGATGCTTTCAGCGGTTATCCCGACCGAACGTAGCCAACCAGCCGTGCCCCTGGCGGGACAACTGGCACACCAGAGGTCCGTCCGTCCCGGTCCTCTCGTACTAGGGACAGACCCTCACAATTCTCCTACGCGCGCAGCGGATAGGGACCGAACTGTCTCGCGACGTTCTAAACCCAGCTCGCGTGCCGCTTTAATGGGCGAACAGCCCAACCCTTGGGACCTACTCCAGCCCCAGGATGCGACGAGCCGACATCGAGGTGCCAAACCATCCCGTCGATATGGACTCTTGGGGAAGATCAGCCTGTTATCCCCGGGGTACCTTTTAGCCGTTGAGCGACACCACTTCCACACGTAGGTGCCGGATCACTAGGCCCTGCTTTCGCACCTGCTCGACACGTCCGTCTCACAGTCAAGCTCCCTTGTGCCCTTACACTCGCCACCTGATTGCCAACCAGGCTGAGGGAACCTTTGGGCGCCTCCGTTACACTTTAGGAGGCAACCGCCCCAGTTAAACTACCCACCAGGCACTGTCCCCCACCCGGATACACGGGTGCGGGTTAGACGCTCAAAACGACCAGAGTGGTATTTCACCAACGACTCCACCGACACTGGCGTGCCGGCTTCACAGTCTCCCACCTATCCTACACAAGACGCTCCAAGCGCCAATGCCAAGCTATAGTGAAGGTCCCGGGGTCTTTCCGTCCTGCTGCGCGAAACGAGCATCTTTACTCGTACTGCAATTTCGCCGGGCCTGTGGTTGAGACAGCGGGGAAGTCGTTACGCCATTCGTGCAGGTCGGAACTTACCCGACAAGGAATTTCGCTACCTTAGGATGGTTATAGTTACCACCGCCGTTTACCGGCGCTTAGATTCTCAGCTTCGACCCCCGAAGAGATCTAACCGGTCCTCTTAACGTTCCGGCACCGGGCAGGCGTCAGTCCGTATACAGCGTCTTACGACTTCGCACGGACCTGTGTTTTTAGTAAACAGTCGCTTCCCCCTGGCCTCTGCGACCCCACCCAGCTCCGGAAGCACGTTCCTTCACCGGACGAGGCCCCCCTTCTCCCAAAGTTACGGGGGCAATTTGCCGAGTTCCTTAACCACAGTTCACCCGATCGCCTTGGTATTCTCTACCTGACCACCTGAGTCGGTTTAGGGTACGGGCCGCCAGTACACTCGCTAGAGGCTTTTCTCGACAGCATGGGATCACTCACTTCACCTAAAACGGCTCGGCATCAGCTCTCAGGATTCACGAGAGACGGATTTACCTGTCTCTCTCCCTACAGCCTTACCCCGGGACAACCATCGCCCGGGCTGAGCTACCCTCCTGCGTCACCCCATCACTCACCTACTACCCCCTCGGGTCGACCGCTAGGCCCAGAAGAAGCCCGAAGGCCCCAACCAGGATTCGGGGTCTTAGCATCAGAGGGTTCAGCGTTGGCGCATACCAGCGGGTACGGGAATATCAACCCGTTGTCCATCGACTACGCCTGTCGGCCTCGCCTTAGGTCCCGACTTACCCTGGGCGGATTAGCCTGCCCCAGGAACCCTTGGTCATCCGGCGCACACGTTTCTCACGTGTGACTCGCTACTCATGCCTGCATTCTCACTCCCGCAGCCTCCACCACTCGATCACTCGGCGGCTTCACCGGCTACAGGACGCTCCCCTACCCATCAACACAAACGTGTCAATGCCACGGCTTCGGCGGTGTGCTTGAGCCCCGCTACATTGTCGGCGCGGAATCACTTGACCAGTG
Source organism: Actinomadura sp. NAK00032 (assembly GCF_013364275.1). Lineage (NCBI taxonomy): Bacteria > Bacillati > Actinomycetota > Actinomycetes > Streptosporangiales > Thermomonosporaceae > Actinomadura > Actinomadura sp. NAK00032. The sequence goes on from NZ_CP054932.1 coordinate 6,876,638, forward strand.
AGCTATTACGCACTCTTTCAAGGATGGCTGCTTCTAAGCCAACCTCCTGGTTGTCACAGCAACTCCACATCCTTTCCCACTTAGCACACGCTTAGGGGCCTTAGCCGATGATCTGGGCTGTTTCCCTCTCGACTACGAAGCTTATCCCCCGCAGTCTCACTGCCACGCTCTCACTTACCGGCATTCGGAGTTTGGCTGACGTCAGTAACCTTGTAGGGCCCATCAGCCATCCAGTAGCTCTACCTCCGGCAAGAAACACGCGACGCTGCACCTAAATGCATTTCGGGGAGAACCAGCTATCACGGAGTTTGATTGGCCTTTCACCCCTAACCACAGGTCATCCCCCAGGTTTTCAACCCTGGTGGGTTCGGGCCTCCACACCGTCTTACCGGCGCTTCACCCTGCCCATGGCTAGATCACCCCGCTTCGGGTCTACAGCATGCGACTCAAACGCCCTATTCAGACTCGCTTTCGCTACGGCTACCCGCCACCGGTTAACCTCGCCACACACCATAACTCGCAGGCTCATTCTTCAAAAGGCACGCCATCACGAACAGGAGCAAGCTCCTGAGGACGCTCTGACGGCTTGTAGGCACACGGTTTCAGGTACTATTTCACGACCCCTCACCGGGGCACTTTTCACCTTTCCCTCACGGTACTGGTCCGCTATCGGTCACCAGGAAGTATTCAGCCTTACCACGTGGTCGTGGCAGATTCACACGGGATTTCACGGGCCCCGTGCTACTCGGGAACACACCCAAGAGACACCGCAGTTTCGTCTACCGGACTCTCACCGTCTACGGTCGGCCTTCCCATGCCGTTCGACTACCACGATATTTTGTAACTCTTCGACCCAGCGGCAGCTAGATCAGGATGGTCCCACAACCCCGCACACGCAACACCTGCCGGCTATCACACGCGCACGGTTTAGGCTAATCCGCTTTCGCTCACCACTACTCACGGAATCACTATTGTTTTCTCTTCCTGCGGGTACTGAGATGTTTCACTTCCCCGCGTTCCCACCAACCTGCCTATACATTCAGCAGGCGGCGACACCCCATGACGGGTGCCAGGTTTCCCCATTCGGAAATCCCCGGATCAAAGTCTGGTTGCCGACTCCCCGAGGCATATCGCAGGCTCCCACGTCCTTCATCGGCTCCTGATGCCAAGGCATCCACCGTATGCCCTTAAAAACTTGAACACACAAAACGATCAAAACAAATCGCAGACAAGAACACGATCCAAAGACCGCATTCTCGCCAGAGATGCTCGCGTCCACTGTGCAGTTCTCAAAAAACAACCGGGCCCACCAGCGCCGCCACGCTCATTGCGAGCGAAGCGGCGTCTGGTCCCGCAGTCCGAGGTCACCGGGCAAAGCCCGTTTCCTCAGGACCCAACAGCGTGTCCAACCCCCCACCCACCCGAAACCGTCGTTCCCACTCCCCCGAAGGGGCGGTACTTGCCGGCTCACACGGGCGGTGAGCTGAGTAGCCAGTGCTCCACATCTATGAGCAGCCACCTGACAGACACTCGCTGTCAACAGTAGCCACCGACCTGAGCCTTCCCCGAGAGGAAGCAGCCCCGGCCAGTTGTGTGCTCCTTAGAAAGGAGGTGATCCAGCCGCACCTTCCGGTACGGCTACCTTGTTACGACTTCGTCCCAATCGCCGGCCCCACCTTCGACCGCTCCCCCCATTGCTGGTTGGGCCACGGGCTTCGGGTGTTGCCGACTTTCGTGACGTGACGGGCGGTGTGTACAAGGCCCGGGAACGTATTCACCGCAGCGTTGCTGATCTGCGATTACTAGCGACTCCGACTTCACGAAGTCGAGTTGCAGACTTCGATCCGAACTGAGACCGGCTTTAAGGGATTCGCTCCACCTCACGGTATCGCAGCCCTCTGTACCGGCCATTGTAGCATGTTTGCAGCCCAAGACATAAGGGGCATGATGACTTGACGTCATCCCCACCTTCCTCCGAGTTGACCCCGGCGGTCTCCCATGAGTCCCCACCACTACGTGCTGGCAACATGGAACGAGGGTTGCGCTCGTTGCGGGACTTAACCCAACATCTCACGACACGAGCTGACGACAGCCATGCACCACCTGTCACCGGCCCAAAAAGGACCCCGCATCTCTGCGGGATTTCCGGCGATGTCAAGCCTTGGTAAGGTTCTTCGCGTTGCGTCGAATTAAGCAACATGCTCCGCCGCTTGTGCGGGCCCCCGTCAATTCCTTTGAGTTTTAGCCTTGCGGCCGTACTCCCCAGGCGGGGCGCTTAATGCGTTAGCTACGGCGCGGAATCCGTGGAAGAACCCCACACCTAGCGCCCAACGTTTACGGCGTGGACTACCAGGGTATCTAATCCTGTTCGCTCCCCACGCTTTCGCTCCTCAGCGTCAGTACAGGCCCAGAGAACCGCCTTCGCCACCGGTGTTCCTCCCGATATCTGCGCATTTCACCGCTACACCGGGAATTCCATTCTCCCCTACCTGCCTCTAGTCTGCCCGTATCCACCGCAGACCCACGGTTAAGCCGTGGGCTTTCACGACAGACGCGACAAACCGCCTACGAGCTCTTTACGCCCAATAATTCCGGACAACGCTTGCGCCCTACGTATTACCGCGGCTGCTGGCACGTAGTTAGCCGGCGCTTCTTCTGCAGGTACCGTCACGTTAGCTTCGTCCCTGCTGAAAGAGGTTTACAACCCGAAGGCCGTCATCCCCCACGCGGCGTCGCTGCGTCAGGCTTCCGCCCATTGCGCAATATTCCCCACTGCTGCCTCCCGTAGGAGTCTGGGCCGTGTCTCAGTCCCAGTGTGACCGGTCGCCCTCTCAGGCCGGTTACCCGTCGTCGCCTTGGTAGGCCATCACCCCACCAACAAGCTGATAGGCCGCGAGCCCATCCCCAACCGAAAAACTTTCCACCGGCACTCCATGCGAAGGCCGGTCATATCCGGTATTAGACCCAGTTTCCCGGGCTTATCCCAGAGTCAGGGGCAGGTTGCTCACGTGTTACTCACCCGTTCGCCGCTCGAGTACCCCCGAAGGGGCCTTTCCGCTCGACTTGCATGTGTTAAGCACGCCGCCAGCGTTCGTCCTGAGCCAGGATCAAACTCTCCATTAAGGTCCAAACGACCAACCGGGGGGCGAACCCCAGCCGGCCAAACCTCGAAGAAAATCCCAGCAAAAGCACAACTCCGAAGAGTCGCGCATTGCCTCAAAGAAATCCCCACCATCAACCCGGAAGGGCTGACGGCGACGGGGCGACCCGGACTCCCCGAAGAGAGCACCGAGCCGATAAAGGCACTGGCTTTTAACACGCTGTTGAGTTCTCAAGAAACGGACACCCACCGCGCCGAACCCCGCTCTCGCGGACCCCGGCTCCGGGGCAACCCTTCTAACTTACCTGTTCCGCTCCCGCTGTCAAGTCGATCCGCGAAGATCTTTTTGACGGTCGGAGGCTTCCCAGTCCCCCCGCGGCGACGACTCACCCCCAGGCACTGAGCCTGGCGACGATCGATCCGTAGGAGTCGCCCTGCGGGCCGGCCACCTCGCGGCGTCCTGCATCCCGTCCGGGCTTGCCACTCGAGAGTACCTCGGTTCGAAGCAAGCCGCGAACCGTTTTCCTCTTTCGGCTTCCCCCGGGGCCGTCCGCCTCTCGGCGTCCCGCATCCCCTTGGGGCACGACAGACATTAGGCAGCCCCGGACACCCCGTCAAATCGACACGACCCGCTGAACGCGCCGCCTACAAGGGCTTTGCGCGCCCTCCGCCGCCCGCGTGCCGCCGGACTCAGCCGAGGCCGCCTGCACTCCACCTCCTGCCGAAGCACGAAACCCGCAGGTCACCTGGGGTTCACGGCGGCGACATCAGTCCCGTGTCAGTGCCGCGTCAGTGTCAGGGCGCCGATGTCGGCGCCGCGTCAGCGCCGTCCCCCACCGTGGTCACCGTCACAGATGACGCATGGCGAAAGGCAGGACCGATGGACGAAGTGATCCGCGCAGAGGGGCTGCGCAAGACATTCGGCGATACGAAGGCGCTGGACGGTGTGGACATCGCGGCGCGCCGCGGCACGGTGCTCGGCGTGCTCGGGCCCAACGGCGCGGGCAAGACCACCGCCGTCCGCGTACTGGCGACGCTGCTCAAGCCGGATGCCGGACGGGCCGAGGTGTGCGGCTACGACGTGGCGGGGGACGCCGCGCGCGTCCGGGCGAAGATCGGGTTGACCGGGCAGTACGCGTCGGTGGACGAGGAGCTGACCGGTACCGAGAACCTGGTGATGATCGCGCGGCTGCTGGACTTCGGCCGGCGGGAGGCGAAGGCGCGGGCCCGGCAGCTGCTCGACCGCTTCCGGCTCACCGACGCCGCGTCGCGTGCCGTGAAGACCTACTCGGGAGGTATGCGCCGGCGGCTCGACCTGGCGGCGAGCCTGATCAACCATCCCGAGGTCATCTTCCTGGACGAGCCGACGACCGGGCTGGACCCGCGTGCCCGCAACGAGGTGTGGGAGACGGTCCGGACCGTGGTGGCCGACGGCGCGACGGTGCTGCTGACCACGCAGTACCTGGAGGAGGCCGACGCCCTCGCCGACCGGATCGCGGTGTTCGACCACGGCCGGGTCATCGCCGAGGGGACGTCCGACGAGCTGAAGGGGCGGATCGGACGGCAGACGCTCGCGGTGCGGGCGGCCGAGCCGTACCGCGCCGGCCAGCTCGCCGCGATCGTGGCCGAGCTGACCGGCGAGCGCCCCGAGGTGCAGGAGGCGACGGGGCTCGTCACGGCGCCGGTGAACGATCCCGGGCTGCTGTCCGCGCTGGTGCGGCGGCTGGACGAGGCGTCCATCACGGCGGCCGAGCTGGCGCTGCGGATGCCGAGCCTCGACGAGGTGTTCCTCACACTCACCGGCCACCTCGCCGAAGAGGCCGGCCTCGAACTCGAAAGGAGCGTGGCATGACCACGATGACCGTCGACTCCCGGCCGCGCGCGGCGGCCGAGCCGCCCGCGCGCGTCAGCCCGCGGCGGACGCTGCGGCACGGCCTGACTCTGGCGTGGCGCAACCTCGCCCAGTTGCGGCACTCGCCGGAGAAGCTGCTGGACACGACGCTCATGCCGATCGTGTTCCTGGTGCTGTTCCTCTACGTGTTCGGCGGCGCGGTGGCGGGCGGAACGCACGCCTACCTGCAGGAGCTGCTGCCGGGCCTCGTCGCGATGATGACGATGTTCGCGACGATGGGCGTCGGGACGGCGCTGAACGAGGACATCCACAAGGGCGTGTTCGACCGGTTCCGCAGTCTGCCGATCGCCCGTTCGGCGCCGCTCATCGGGACGGTCCTCGGGGACACGGCGCGGTTCGTCACCGTGATGACGATGCTGGTGGGCTTCGGGTCGGTCCTCGGCTTCCGGTTCCACACCGACCCGCTGTCGGTGGTGGCGGCGTTCGCGCTGGCGTACGTGTTCTACCTGGCCGTGTGCTGGTTCTCGGTGCTGGTCGGCCTGATCGCGCCGTCGCCGGACACGGTCCAGGGCCTGTCCTTCCTCTGGGTGATGCCGCTGACGTTCGGCAGCAACATCCTCGTCCCGAACACGGCCACGATGCCGGGATGGCTGCAGGCGTGGACGGACATCAACCCGGTCACCCACCTGGCCGCGTCGGTGCGGGCGCTGACCGTGGGCGGCCCGGTCGGGAACCACGTCTGGTACACGCTCGCGTGGGCGGCGGGGATCACCCTGGCGACGTTCCCGCTCGCCATGCGCATGTACTCGCGGCGGGCCTGACGCCCGTCCACCACTGCGCGCGCCATCCCCGGACCACTCCCCGGATGGCGCGCGCACGCGTCCCCCGGGGTGGCCGGCTGCGGCCGGCTGCGGCCGTCAGATGGACGCGACTCAGATGGACGCGACGAGGTCGGCGCTCTGCTCGAAGACGTCCTGGCGGGTGACCAGGCGGCCGCGCTCGTAGGCGGCGGCAAAGGCGTCGTCGCCGAGGGCGCCGGTCACCGCGGGCAGCGTCCGGCGGATCTCGTAGGAGGTGTCGTCGCGGTAGCCGTTCAGGGTGTGCGCGGTGCCGAGCAGTTCGGCGGCGCGGACGAAGACGCCGCGCGCGGCGGCGTAGGCGGCCAGCCCCTCGATGAGCGACGCCACGGTCGGGTTGCCCATGAGGACGTCGTCGTGCAGGTCGCGGAACGCCTCGGAGTGCCGGCGCCGTGCCTGGTCGAGGTCGCCGTCCTCCTCGGCGAGGCAGCCGAGGCGGCTGTGGGTCCGGCGGGCGGTCTGCACGAAGTCGGGCCGGTGGCCGCGCGCCTCGACCCACTTGTGCGCGCGCTCGGCGTGGGCGCGTGCGGCGTCCCGGTCGCCTTCGTGCAGGGACAGCTCGCACAGTTGCAGGGAGGCGCCGGCCGCTTCGGCGAACTCGCCGACCCGCTCGGTCTGCTCCACGGCGCGGTCGAGGTCCGCGCGGGCGCCCTCGACGTCGCCCTGGCGGGCGCGCGCACGGGCGAGCTGGATGAGGATCCCCGCGCCCTGCTCCGGGCTGACCTGGGCGGTGGCGTAGCCGTGCGCCTCCTCGCCGAGCCGGATGGCCTCGGCCGCCTCGCCGCGCGCCAGCGCGACCTGCATCATCCCGCTCAGCGCGACGATCATCCCGAACCGGTCGCCCATCTCCCGGAACCGCGCGTAGCCGTCGGCGGTCTCCGCGGCCGCCTCGTCGATCTCCCCGGTGTGGATCGCCATGTGCCCGAGGCAGACGCGGACGATGGCGCGGAGCCACGGGTCGGGATGGTCGTCGATGTCGTTCAGGCGCCGTCGCATCGTCTCCATGTCGCCGCTGAAGATGCTGGCCGCGCACTGGGCGAGGGCCAGGATGGGATGCGTCGGCCTGTCGGGGATGACGGAGGCGATCTCCTCCAGGGCGGTGTTCAGCGCCTCCCTTGTCGGGCCGGCCTCCTTCTTCATCTCGGTGATGAGGCGGGACGAGATGACGCAGAGCGCGTGCTCCTCCTCCAGGCCGGGGGGCGGGGTGTCGCCGGCCATCGCGTGCACGGCGACCGCCCAGCCGCCCGCCTCCGTCTCCATGTCGCGCAGGATGAAGAAGAACACCAGGGCCGCAAGCAGCCGCAGCCCGGTCTCGACGTCGCCGGTCTCGGTCACGTGGCGGAACGCCGCCGCGATGTTGCCGCGTTCGGCGGAGATCCGCTCGGCCCAGCGCAGCTGGTCGTGGCGGCGCAGCTCCGGCTCGGCGCGCTCGGCGAAGCCGACGAGGTAGCCGGCGTGCGCGTCCCGGACGCGCCGGGCCTCGCCGGACTGCTCCAGCCGCTCCCCCGCGTACACGCGGACGGTCTCCAGCAGCCGGTAGCGGACCTCGGCGTCGCCGTCCGCCATCACCAGCGACTTGTCGACCAGGGCGGCGATGACGTCGATGACGTCGTGCGGGTCGGGGGCGTCGGGGGCGTCCAGGCCGCACACGTGCCCGGCGCTCTCGGGGGTGGCGCCGCCGGCGAAGACGGAGAGCCGGCGCAGGACGGTGCGCTCGGCGTCGTCCAGCAGGTCCCAGCTCCAGTCGACGACGGCGCGCAGCGTGCGGTGCCGGGGCAGCGCGGTGCGGCTGCCGCCGGCCAGCAGCCGGAACCGGTCGCCGAGCCGGGCCGCGACCTGGCCGGGCGTGAGGGAGCGCAGCCGGGCGGCGGCCAGCTCGATCGCGAGCGGGATGCCGTCGAGCGCCCGGCAGATCGCGACGACGTCGGCGGCGGTGCCGGCGTCGACGGCGAAGCCGGGGCGGACGGCGCCGGCGCGGTCGGCGAACAGCCGGACCGACGCGTAGCCGAGCGCGGCGGCCGGGTCGGCGGCGTCCTCGTCCGGCAGCGGCAGCGACGGGACGGGGCACAGCGACTCGCCGGTGATGCCGAGGGGTTCGCGGCTCGTCGCGAGGATCCGGACGCCCTGCGCCTGCGCGAGGACGTGGTCGACGAGCCGCGCGACCGCGTCGATGAGGTGCTCGCAGTTGTCGAGCACGATGAGCATCCGCTTGGCGGCGAGGAAGTCGGTGAGCCGCTCGACGGGCCGCACGGCCATCCGCGTCTCGCCCGGCCGGACGGTCTCGGGGACGCCGAGCGCCGACAGCACGGCCTGCACGGCGTCGCCGGGTTCACTGACCGGGGCGAGCGGGACGAACCAGGCGCCGTCCGGCATCTCGTCGACGAGCGCGGCGGCGCTCTCACCGGCCAGCCGCGTCTTGCCGGCGCCGCCGGGGCCGGTGAGCGTGACGAGCCGGGTCTCGCGGAGCAGCTTGCCGACCCGCCGCGACTCCTCCTCCCGGCCGACGAAGCTGGTGAGCTGCGCGGGCAGGTTGGTGCGGGGGGCGGGCGCGGCGGCGGGGACGGCCGGGACGGCGGCGGGCGCGGGCTCGGCAGCCGGTGCTTCCCGCCGCAGGATCGACAGGTGGACGGCGGCCAGCTCCGGGGACGGGTCGACGCCGAGCCGGTCGGCGAGCGCGCGCCGCGTCTCCTCGTACACCTCCAGCGCCTCGGCCTGCCGCCCCGCCGCGCACAGCGCGCGCATGAGCTGCCCGCGCAGCCGTTCGCGGAGCGGGTTGGCGGCGGCGAGCGGCTCCAGCTCGGCGGCCGGCGGGACGGGCAGGCCGGCGGCGAGTTCCGCTTCGACGCGGTCCTCGACGGCGGCGACCCGCAGCTCCTCCAGCCGCGCGGCGAGCGGGTACGCGAAGTCGGCGTCGGCGACGTCGGCGAGGGCGGGGCCCCGCCACAGCGCGAGCGCGGCCCGCAGCGCGGCCGCCCGCCGCGCCGGGTCGCCCTCGGCGCGGGCCGCCGCGGCGCCGCGCTCGAACGCGACCGCGTCGACCTCCGCCGGGTCGATGCCGAGCCGGTAGCCGGCCGGCCCGTGCTCGACGACGTCCCGGCCGGCGACGCCGCGCAGCCGGGAGACGAGCGCCTGCAGTGCGTTGCCGCCGGGCGGGGCGCCCTCCCACAGGTCGTCCAGCAGCCGCTCGGCGGACACGGGCCGACCGCCCTCGGCGGCCAGCCGGACGAGCAGGGCGCGCAGCCGCCGGCCGCCGACCTCGACGGGCCGGGCGGCCTCGTCCCGCACGTCGAGCGGGCCCAGGATGCCGATGCGCACGAGTCCCCTTTCCGGGTGCCATTCTCGCCGATGTGTGGACTTCGTGTGTCGGGTAGTCGTTCCGTATGCCTAGAGCACAGATCAAGGACGAGAAGACGTACCAGAAGCTGCGCGACCGGGGCGAGAGCAAGGAGAAGGCCGCGCGGATCGCGAACGCCTCCGCGAACCGCGGCAAGAAGAACGTCGGCCGCAAGGGCGGCAAGAACCCCTCCTACGACGACTGGACGAAGGACGAACTGCTCGGCCGCGCCCGCGAGATCGGCATCCAGGGCCGCTCCTCGATGAACAAGTCGGAGCTGGTCAAGGCGCTGCGCGACCACTAGATGGAACTCGTCTTCGTGCTGGACTGCCGCGACCCCGACGCGCTCGCCGACTTCTGGGCCGCCGCCCTCGGCTACGACCGCGGCGGATACGACCCCCCGTACGTCCACCTGACGGCCCCGTCCGGGCGGGGCCCGATGATCCTGCTGCAGCGCGTCCCCGAGCCGAAGTCCGGCAAGAACCGCATGCACCCGGACCTCCGCGTCACCGACATGGGCGCGGAACTCGCCCGCGTCACCGGGCTCGGCGCCACCGTCGTCCGCGGGCCCTTCGTGGACGACGGCTGGCCGACCACGGTGCTCGCCGACCCGCAGGGCAACGAGTTCTGCCTGATCGTCGACCCCCGGAAGGAGAAGCGATGAACGCGGTCGTCGACACCGCGCGCAAGCAGAAGGAGGAGTACGCCGCCGGGGCGGACCGCCCGCTCGGCTCCTACCTCGGCACGCTCGGCGTGTACGCGCTCACGACGGCGGCGATGGCGTTGATCGGCCGCCGGCTGCGCGACCGTCCGCCGGCCATCGGCGCCGCCGACCTGGCGCTGATGACGGTCACGACGCACAAGGTCGCGCGGCTGATCGCCAAGGACCCGGTGACGAGCCCGCTGCGCGCCCCCTTCACCCGCTACTCGGGGACGGCCGGGCCGTCCGAGGTCGCGGAGGAGGTGCGCGGCAGGGGCGTCCGGCACGCCGTCGGGGAGCTGATCACCTGCCCGTTCTGCACGGCCCAGTGGGTCGCGACGGCCTACGCGGCGGGCCTGGTGTTCGCCCCGGAGGCCACCCGTCTCGCGGGCGTCACCATGACGGCGGTCGCCGGCTCGGACTGGCTGCAGCTCGCCTACGCGCGCCTCCAGCAGTCGGCTGAGGGCTGACCGGACTTCTTTACGTTTGTCCCAGCTGCAACGGGTACGGCCGTCCCATGGATCTGGCATTCCTCAAGACGCTGTATGAACGTCCGGGCCCCTACGCGTCGGTCTACGCCGACCTGACCCGGACGACCGAGGACGCGGCCAAGGCCGCGGAGCTGCGGTGGCGGGCGCTGCGCGCGGAACTGGAGGACCAGAACACCCCCAAGGCCACCCTCCGCGCGATCGCGCGGACCATCGAGGAGGAGCTGGCGATGCGCCGCTCCGAGGGCATCGTGGTCTTCGCGGCCGACGGCGAGGTCGTGCACCGCGAGCGCCTCCCCCACCCGCCCCGCATCACCCGCGCGACCCTCGCGCCGCTCCCGGACGTCCTGCCGTACCTGGCCGAACGCGGCGAGCAGTTCCCGCATCTGGTGGCCGTCGTCGACCGGCGCGGCGGCGCGATCGACTGCGTCGGCGCCGACGGCAGGCACGAGCACATCGACGTGCGGGGGGACGAGGAGTTCCCCATCCGCAAGGTGAAGGCCGGCGACTGGAACCAGTCCCGGTACCAGCGCTCCTCGGAGAACACCTGGAAGATCAACGCCAAGAAGGTCGCCCACGAGATCGACCGCGCCGCCGACCGCTGCCGCGCCGAGGCCGTCGTGATCGCCGGCGACATCCGGGCCCGCAACGCCGTCCTGGAGGAGGTGTCGGAGAGCGTCCTGGAGCACACCGTCGAGGCGGACAAGAACACCGGCATCAACGACCCGGAGCTGGACGAGGAGCTGAACCGCCTCCTCAAGCTGAAGACGGCCGAACGCGTCATGACCGTCGCCGAGCGCTTCGACCGCGAACTCGCCAACGGCGAGCGCGCGGTGTCGGGCCTGCCCGCGACGACGCAGGCGCTCCGGCACGGCCAGGTGGAGACGCTGCTCCTCATGGACGACACCGACTCGGACGACCGGCTGTGGATCGGCCCCGACCCGATCCAGGTGGCCGCCACCGCCGAGGAGCTCCGCGAGGAGTTCGGCATCACCGACCCCCGGGCGGACCGCGCGGACGCGGCCCTGGTGCGCGCCGCAGCGGCCACCGACAGCGAACTGGTCGTCGTGCCGTCCAACGACCAGGCTCCGGACCAGCCCGTGGGCGCCGTCCTGCGCTACACCACGACCCCCGCCTGAAACGACGAAGGAGTGGCGGCCCGCAGGCCGACCACTCCGAAGCCGAGCGTGGAGCTATGGGGATTCGAACCCCAGACCTCCTCCATGCCATGGAGGCGCGCTACCAACTGCGCCATAGCCCCTCGGTCGAGGAAAAGCTTAGTGCACGCTGGGAGCGGTTGAGACACGGGCCGCGAAGGACGCCCCTCCGCGGCCCGTGAGGGTCAGCGGCCGCCGGCCGTGTAGGTGTACGTGCCCTCGTCGAGGGTCGGCACCGTGACGGTGAGGCTTTTGGGCATTTCCACGAGGCCGAGGAGCTTGGCGTCGTCCTGGGCGGCGGTGCGCCCGTCCGGAGCGGTGTAGGTGCCCTCGACCGGCGCGGTCTCCGCCCCCTCCGCGCCCTCCGCGCCCTCGGTGCCCTTGGTGTCCCACCCGTCCGCTGCACCCGGCGCGTCCTGCGAGTTCTGCTCGGCCCTCGTCGTGCACACGGCCCTGGTGAGGTCGGGGCTCTTCAGCAGCGAGTTGAGCAGCGACGTCAGGAAGTTCAGCGCCTCGGGGCAGTCGTTCAGGGTGTAGGTCCGCGGGACGGGCGGCGGCGCCTCCGCCGCGGACGCCGGCACGGCCACCGCCGTGACGGCCGCCGCCGCGACCGCGGCGGGCAGCAGCCCGAGCTTCGGGGTTCTCATTGGGGTCAACCCTCTCGATCATGCATCGCCACGTCATTGGCTGTTCCCGCATGATCGACAGTGCGAAGCGCGGCCGGAGCAAAGGTAGCCGCCGCCATGGCGAAGGCTTTGCGTCAGCTCCACCCGAGCCGCTCGGCGACCTCGTCGGGCGCGTACCCGCGGTGCCCGCCGTCGCCGATCCACACCATGCCGTCCGCCTCCGCGACGCCCCCCACGGCGTGCTCCTGCGGCATCCGCGGCTGGACCGCCAGCCGCACCTGCGTCCCCGGCTCGAACCGGCGCAGTTCGTCGATGAGGTCGGCCACGGTGACCTCTCGCTTCGCCCCCCTGCGATGTCTTCCCATACCCCGCATGAAACCATCCCGCCCCCCATGCTCAGGCCGTCCAGCACCCTCCCATTCGCCAGACGGCCCCAACCAAGAGCCAAGGGGCACCCAAGCAAGCGGTGGACGACCGCAGACCGCGACCGGCAAGGGGGCGTGGGGGGCGGAGCCCCCCACATCGGGGGCCCGGGGGTCGCCCCCCGGACAAAACGACGAAGGAGTGGCGGGAAAGGAGCAAAGCTCCGACCACACCACTCCCAACTCCGAGTGGAGCTATGGGGATTCGAACCCCAGACCTCCTCCATGCCATGGAGGCGCGCTACCAACTGCGCCATAGCCCCGCCGCTGCGTGGACGTTCATCCCGCAGCGCCCCGTCAGTGTATAGGACGGACGGGGCTGCTCTCGAATCGTTTGCCGGTCAGGTGCCGGCGTCGGGACGGTCGTCGCTGAGGACGGGTTCGGGCAGGGTGCCGGCGTTGTGCTCGGCAAGCCGCCAGCCGCCGTCGCGCATCTCGGTGATGACGGACCAGCAGCAGTTGGACAGGCCGCCGAGCCGCTCCCAGGTCTCCTCGGGGAGCCCGAGGAGGTGGGACATGCCGAGGCGCAGGGCGGCGCCGTGCGAGGCGACGACGAGCTGGCCGGTGGGCGGCAGCTCGTCGAGGGCGCGTTCGAGGGCGGCGCCGACGCGCTTGGCGACCTGGGCGCTGGTCTCCCCGCCGGGCGGCTGCCAGGCGGCGTGCTCGGCCGGGTAGCGCTCGCGGATCTCGCGGGAGGTGAGGCCCTCCCAGGCGCCGCCGTCGCGCTCGATGAGGTCCCGGTCGTAGCGGACGGGGAGTCCGGTGATGTCGGCGAGGGCCTGGGCGGTGTCGGCGGCGCGGCGCAGCGGTGAGGCGAGCAGGGCGGTGGGGCGCAGCCCGGCGAGGAGCCGGGCGGCGCGCTGGGCCTGCTGGACGCCGGTCTCGTCGAGCGGGATGTCGGTCTTGCCCTGGAAGCGGCGTTCGACGTTCCACGCGGTCTGGCCGTGCCGCCACAGGACGAGCCGCCGTTTGCCGGGCTCGCGGGTGCGGGTGTCACTCACTCGGGCTCCCGACGGCACGGGCGCGCTGGTGGGCGGTCACGTCCTCCGGCAGGTCCATGAGGGGGCAGTCTTTCCACAGGCGTTCGAGGGCGTAGTACATGCGGTCCTCTTCGTGCTGGATGTGCACGATGATGTCGGCGTAGTCCAGCAGGACCCACCTGCCCTCACGCTCGCCCTCGCGCCGGACGGGCTTGGCGTCCGCCTCTTCGCGCAGGCGCCTTTCGACTTCGTCCACGATGGCGCGGACCTGCCGGTCGCTGGGGGCGGAGCAGAGCACGAACGCGTCGGTGATGACGAGCTGCTCGCTCACGTCGTAGGCAAGAATGTCGTCGGCCAGCTTGTCGCCCGCCGCCTCGGCGGCGATCCGGACGAGCTCTGCCGCCCTCTCGGATGCGGTCACGATGCGCTCGCGATCCTCCCTGTAGGGGTCGTCTCCGTTGACACCCTCTCACGTGCCACGGACATCAGTACTCTCTGTTTACCCAGGGGGGCGACCCCCTGGAACCCCCGTCACGGTCGAGAGGCCGTTTCACGAGCCGCTGGCGCGTCTCGGGAAACGGCCTCTCGACCGGCGGGCCGGGCGGCCTCCGGGCGCTGGAGCGCCCTCCGGCCGCCCGACCCGTGGGTCGGGGGGCTGGGGTTCAACCCCACGTGGAGAGGCTCAAACCCCGCGAGGGGGTGGGCCGGGTAGGCGCCACGCCCCTCGGATAACACAACTAGTACAAGCTCCGTTTGTTTATGTATTGGACTATGCCGTCTGGGACCAGGTACCAGATCGGTTCGCCTGCCTGGACGCGTTCGCGGCATTCGGTGGAGGAGATGGACAGGGCCGGTACCTCCATGAGGGAGACGCGCCCGTTGGGGAGGCCGGGGTCGGCGAGGCGGTGGCCGGGGCGGGTGACGCCGATGAAGTGGGCGAGTTCGAACAACTCGTCGGTGTCGTGCCAGGTGAGCATCTTCTCCAGCGCGTCGGCGCCGGTGATGAAGAACAGGTCGGTGCCGGGGCCCTGGATGTCGCGCATCTCGCGGAGGGTGTCGACCGTGTAGGTGGGGCCGGGCCGGTCGATGTCGATGCGGCTGACGGAGAAGCGCGGGTTGGACGCGGTCGCGATGACGGCCATGAGGTAGCGGTCCTCGGCGGGGGTGACGTCGCGGCCCTCCTTGTGGGACGAGAGGCCGGTGGGCACGAACACGACCTCGTCGAGCGAGAAGAAGTGCGCGACCTCGCTCGCGGCCACGAGGTGCCCGTGGTGGATGGGGTCGAAGGTGCCGCCCATCACACCCAGCCGCCGCTTTTGCGTCATGGCGACGAGAATAGCCAGCCGGGCCGGTGCCCGGAACGTCCGGCCCCCCGGCGTCAGCTCAGGCCGGGGATCGGCGGGTGGCCGTCGTCCCAGGTCACGACGCGGACGGCCTTGCCGACCTCGGTTCGCGGCACGGTGCCGCCGGGCAGCACGAACACCTCGGCGGCGAGCCCGAGCGTCTCGCGCAGCGCGTGGACGAGGTCGGCCCCCGGGTCGCCGGACAGGGCCTCGCAGGCGACGAGGAGCCGCGCGGACGGGCTGCGCCGGTCGACGACGAGCTGGTAGTGCGGCCGGACGAGCCCGGAGCCGAGCAGGACCCGCTCGACCTCGCTCGGGTACACGTTCACGCCCCGCACGACGATCATGTCGTCCACCCGTCCGAGGACCTTGCTCATCCGGACGAGGGTCCGGCCGCAGGCGCATTCGCCGCGCGTCAGGGACGCGATGTCGCCGGTCCGGTACCGCAGCAGCGGCAGCGCCTGCTTGGTCGGGGTGGTGAAGACGAGTTCGCCGGGCGTGCCGTCGGCGACGGGTTCGCCGGTGGCCGGGTCGACGGCCTCGACGATGAAGTGGTCCTCGTTGACGTGCAGGCCGTCCTGTTCGAGGCACTCGGTGGCGACGCCGGGCCCGATGACCTCGGACAGGCCGTAGACGTCCATCGCCTTGATCGGCAGGACGGCCTCGATGGCGGCGCGCAGCTCCTCCGACCAGGGCTCGGCGCCGAACAGCCCGGCCGTCAGCGCGGGGAGCTCGACGCCGGCCTCGGCGACGGCCTCGCCGAGCCGCAGCGCGTACGCGGGGGTGCAGGTCAGGATGTCGGCGCGCAGGTCGGCGAGCATCCGCACCTGCCGGTCGGTCATGCCGCCCGACATCGGCACGACGGTCGCGCCGAGCGCGACGGCGCCCTGGTGGATGCCGATGCCGCCGGTGAACAGCCCGTACCCGTAGGCGTTGTGGACGATGCTCCCGGGCGACGCCCCGGCGCACGACAGGGAGCGCGCGCACATCGCCGCCCACAGGTCGAGGTCGCCCCTGGTGTAGGCGACGAGGGTCGGGCGCCCGCGCGTCCCGCTGGAGCCGTGCACGGCGGCGACCTGGTCCCGCGGGACGGCGAGCATCCCGAACGGGTAGCCGTCCCAGAGGTCCTGCTTGGTGGTGAACGGCAGGTCGCGGAGGCCGGCGAGCGTCACGTCGGAGCCGCCGGTGACGCCGGCGTCCTTCAGCCGGCGACCCTGCACGCCGCCGGCGGCGAGGAGCCGGTCGACCAGCCCCCACAGCCGGTGCCGCTGCAGCGCGGCCCGCTCGTCCACCGACATCGCCTCGGCCTTGGGGTCGAACATGGCTGCCTCCCGGGCGCGGCCGGACCCGGCAGGCGGTCCCCGGCGTGGAACCCTGCCGCCCGACCGTTCGTCGGAACTACCATGCCAGACTTGGCTTCTCCTCTGTTGAAGGGAGATTCCTGCTTCATCGCCGATCGCCCGCTCGGAAAGAAGTCTCCCGTTGAGGTCTGATATCGGCTCCACAGGCGTTTCGCCTCTCCGCCAGCCCGACGGCGAGGATGTTACGGGCCGCGTTGACGTCCCGATCGTGTTCCGCTCCGCATCCGCACGTCCATTTGCGCACGTCCAAAGGCATGTCCTGCCGAACGGTGCCGCAGGACGAGCAGCGTTCGGACGAGGGGAACCAGCGGTCCACGACGATCAACTCACGTCCGTACCAGGCGCATTTGCACTCAAGCATCGACCTCGTTTCTCGCCAGGCGGCGTCCGCGATGGCGCGAGCGAGACGATGATTGCGGACCATTCCGCCGACGTTGAGATCCTCGATGACGACCGCTTGGTTCTCGCGGACGAGACGAGTCGTGAGCTTGTGCAAGTGATCACGCCGCCGATCGGCGATGTGGGCGTGGACCCGGGCCAGCCGGAGCCTGGCCTTGGCATGGTTGGCCGACCCGGGCTGCTTTCTGGACAGCGCACGCTGTGTCGGCGGCAAGGGCCGCACGGTGACATGGCACAGAAGGCGGACGAACCACCGGTCGGCGGCATCTCGCGACACCGTCACCGTGGAGGGCTCCGCCCCCTCCGGCAACGGACGCGACCACACGATCCGCAACGGCGACCTCATCTTGGCCAGGTTCAGTCGGCCGTCGCAGTACGTGAAGGCCGATCGCGTGGACTCGGCAGACGCACGGGATCGCCTGCGCGATTCGAACCGCGGTCGCCTGGCTCGTCCGGCAAGGAAATTGCCGGCGGCTGTCTGCAGATGACGCAGCGCCTGTTGCAGCGGCACGCACGAGACGTCCCTCAAGAAGGAGAGCTCGTCCTTCTTCTTCCAGGCGGTGAGCAACGCGGACGTTTCGCCATAGGTCAGCGGACGCCCGTCCTGGAGAGCCCGGATGCGTGCCTCCAGGGCCATGTTGTAGACCAGACGTACACAGCCGAAAGTGCGGCCCAACTGCTCGGCCTGCTCCGACGTCGGGTAGAAGCGGTATCGGAAGGTCTTCTGGACACGCTGCGTCACGAGTCGCACACTATCCGAACATATGATCGAGAACAGGCCGTTTCCCCGTTCTCTCTCGTCCGGAGCCGCGGTGGCACGGCGCCGCCGCCGGGCCCGGCCCGCCCGCAGACCGGGCTTCGCACCCTTCAGGAGGTCAGACATGACGGAGAACACACCGGATCGAGCGCGGACGCGGTTCCCGGGGATCAGTTCCCGGGCCTATGAGCACCCGGCGGACCGATCGGCGCTGGTGGCGCTGCGTTCGCTCTCGGGGTTCGACGTCGTGCTCCGCAAGATGTCGGGGCTGATCAACGAGCGGTCGCTGCGGCTGATGTTCCTCGGCGGGACGGTGCGGGTCGGTGAGGACCAGTTCCGCCACATCCACGACATGGTGCGCGACGCCTGCTACATCCTGGACATGCCGGAGGTGCCGGAGCTGTTCGTCCGGCAGGACCCGACGCCGAACGCGATGGCGCTCGGCTCCGACCACCCGTTCATCGTGCTGAACACCGGGCTGATCGACCTGCTGGACGACGAGGAGCTGCGGTTCGTCATCGGGCACGAGGTCGGGCACATCCTGTCCGGGCACGCGGTCTACCAGACGATGATGCAGATCCTGCTGCAGCTCGGGTCGCGGCTGGCGTGGCTGCCGCTCGGCAACGTCGGCATCGCGGCGATCATCATCGGGCTGCGGGAGTGGTTCCGCAAGGCGGAGCTGTCCTCGGACCGGGCGGGGCTGCTCGCCGGGCAGGACGTGGACGCGGCGAAGCGGGTCAACATGAAGCTCGCGGGCGGGGTCCGGCTCGGCGAGATGAGCGCGGAGGCGTTCCTGCAGCAGGCGCGCGAGTACGACGCGGCCGGCGATGTGCGGGACGGGATCCTGAAGTTCCTGAACCTGCTCGGGCAGTCGCACCCGTTCGCGGTGATCCGGTTCGCCGAGATCGACCGGTGGGCGCGCGGCGGCGAGTACGAGCGGATCCTCGCCGGGGACTACCCGCGCCGGGACGAGGACGAGAGCGCGTCCGTCCGGAACGAGATCAAGGACGCGGCGCGCTCCTACCGGGAGTCGTGGGAGCGGACCGCCGACCCGTTCGTGGGCAAGGTCCGCGACGTGGCGGACGCGGCGGCGGGCGCCGCCGGCGGGCTGTTCGACCGGATCACCCGCCGCGACAACGGGCCGACGGGCCGGTAGCCGGGCTTGGGCCGCCGCGACACGGACGCGGCGGCCCTCCTCTCAGAACGGGGCCGGGACGAGCAGTTCGACGTTGCGGTCGGCGGTCTCGCCGCGGCGGTCGGAGTCGCGGTCCTGCCAGTCGTTGCCCGCCAGCTCGCGCGACAGCGACGCCAGCCGGACGGGGTCGGTGAGGCGGCCGCCGTAGGAGGCCGGCCCGGCGGAGTCGAGGATCGTCGCGAAGACCGACAGGGTGCCGTCGCCGTTGTCGGCGAGTTCGATGATGCGGCTCTGCTGCGGGAAGTCGATGTGCGCGGCCGTGTTCACCTCCCAGAACCCTCCCGAGCCCTCGCGGGCGTGCGGGATGACCTGGTTGCGGTGCGTGTGGCCGTTCACCCACAGGATGACGTTCGGGTAGCGCAGGAGCAGCGCCCGCACTTCGTCGCCCAGGACGCGGTCGCCGCCGAGCGGGTTCTCCAGCGAGCCGATCGGGTGGTGGCTGAACAGCACGAAGAGCCGGTCCTTCACGTTGCTCTTCACGACCGTGCCGTCCTCGGAGTAGTAGCGGCTGCTGCCCGCCTTGAGCTGCGCCTCCAGCCAGGCGAACTGCTTCTTGTCGAGGGAGCCCTCGGAGTAGCCGTTCGGGTTGACGGTGTCGAGGACGAGGCCGCGCACCACGCCCTGGTCGAAGGCGTAGTAGGCCGTCCCCTCCAGGAGGTTGGCGGTGGTGAAGCCGTGGCCGCGCAGGGACGCCGAGGTCGTGAAGTGCTCGGCGACGACCTCCCGGCGCGACAGCATCCGCCGGTTCCAGTCGGGCGTCACGGGGCGGAACAGGCCGCCCGCGCCGCCCTGCTCGCGGCTGAGCCGGACGAGTTCCGCGGCGTCGGCGTTCTTGATCATGCGGGCGAGCCGCTCGGCCTGGCCGTCGTCCGCCGGGGCGCCGATCTTGATGCCGCCGGTGGCGAGGCCGGAGACCAGCGGGTTCACCGGCAGGTTGCCCTGGATGAGGCCGTCGTGGTTGCCGAACGCGGCGAGCCACGGCATGGTCAGCCCGGTCGCCTGGAACGGCCGGCGGGCGGCGTCGATCAGCCCCCGCACGCGCGGGAAGCCGTACTTGGCGTACCCCACGTCGGGCTGGGCGCCGGGCGGCGCGCCCTCGGGGTGCCAGTACGCCCGGTCGTAGGACGTCCAGTCCATGACGCCCTCGTACCGGTTCGGGTCGCCGGAGTCGGGGCGGACGCGGCCGCCGTCCAGCAGGTCGATGATCCAGCGGATCTCGTTGTACTGGACGTTGTCGGCGGCGTCGCCGGTGTTGATGGTGAACGCCAGCCCGAGGCCGGTCGCCGGGCCGCGGCCGACCCCGTTCACCGCCTGCACCATCGCCTCGGCGACCTGCGTGGACAGGATCTCCTGGGGCCGCCATCCGCCCTCGGGGAAGCCGCCCACCAGGTCCCGGATCCGGTCGATGAACTCGACCCGGGCCGGGGACTGCGCGTCGATGACGTGCACGTCGGTGAGGTGCCCGAACGCCAGGACGCCGCGGCGGGTCGCGGCGCGCCGGGCGGCGGCGGTGCCGCCGAGGTCGCGGCGCAGCAGGTGCGGCTCCCCCGGCCCGGTGATCACCGGCCGGTAGCCGCCGGCGCCCGCCGCGCCGAGCACGTACGTGCGGTCGAGGGTGGTGCCGGCGGCGGGGCCGGCGAGGGCGGGCGCGGCAGCGGCGGCGGGACGCGCGGGGAACGCGGCCAGCCCGGTCGAGGCGATGCCCGCGCCGAGGGCGGCGCCCTTCAGCACGCGGCGGCGGCTGTACTCACGAGTCACAATCGTGAATCAGACCACAGCCTCAACGTGACATCAATGGCAAAAACGTCACAACTTGGACGGGTCAGCCGCGGGTGTGGCCCTCACCGGTCACCACGTACTTCGTGGACGTCAGCTCCGGCAGCCCCATCGGGCCGCGCGCGTGCAGCTTCTGCGTCGAGATGCCGATCTCCGCGCCGAAGCCGAACTCCTCGCCGTCGGTGAAGCGCGTCGAGGCGTTCACCATCACGGCGGCCGAGTCGACGAGCGACACGAAGCGCTTCGCGGCCGGCTGGGACGCCGTCACGATCGCCTCGGTGTGCCCCGACCCGTACGTCCGGATGTGCGCGACCGCGTCCTCCAGGGAGTCGACCACGCGGGCGGCGATGTCCAGCGACAGGTACTCGGCGTACCAGTCGTCCTCGCCGGCCTCCACGACGTCGCCGCTGTAGGAGCGGATGCGGTCGTCACCGTGGACGGTGACCCCGGCGCCCTTGAGCGCCTCAAGCGCGCGCGGGACGAACGTGTCGGCGATGTCGGCGTGCACCAGGAAGGTCTCCGCCGCGTTGCACACCGACGGGCGCTGCGTCTTGGCGTTCAGCAGGATCTCGACGGCCATGTCCACGTCGGCGGCGGCGTCCACGTAGACGGCGCAGTTCCCGACGCCCGTCTCGATCACGGGGACGGTCGACTCCTCCACCACCGAGTTGATCAGCGACGCGCCGCCGCGCGGGATCAGCACGTCCACCAGGCCGCGCGCCCGCATCAGGTGCTTCACCGACTCGCGGGACGTCCCCGGCACCAGCTGCACCGCGTCGGCGGGGACCTCGGTGTCGGCGAGCGCGCCCTGCATCACCTGGACCAGCACCGTGTTCGAGTCGTGCGCGGACGACGAGCCGCGCAGCATCGCCACGTTCCCGCTCTTCAGGCACAGCGCCGCGGCGTCCACCGTGACGTTCGGGCGGCCCTCGTAGATCATCCCGACGACGCCGAGCGGCACCCGCACCTGCCGCAGCTCCAGGCCGTTCGGCAGCACGTTCCCGCGCACCGTCTCCCCCACCGGGTCGGGCAGCGCGGCGACCTGCCGGACCGCCTCGGCGATCGCGGCGATCCGCGCCTGCGACAGGCTCAGCCGGTCGACCATGTACTCGGAGGTGCCGTTCTCGCGCGCCCGCGCGACATCGACCTCGTTCGCCTTCACGATCTCCGGGGCCGCGGCGACCAGCGCGTCCGCGATCCGGTGCAGGGCCGCGTCCTTCGCCGCCCGCGGCAGCGGCGCCAGCCCGGCCGCCGCGTCCCTGGCGCGCCGCGCCACCCGCAGGAACTCCTCGCGCTCGCCGTCGCCCATCACAACGCTCCCTCGTTCGAGTCGTGCTGGGGGGGGACGCCCCCCAAGCCTGCGGTCAGTCCAAGATCACCAGATGATCGCGGTGGATTATCTCGCGTTCGTATCCCGCGCCCAGCTCCCGGGCCAGCCAGCGCGTCGAGCGCCCCATCAGCTCCGGGATCTCGGACGCGTCGTAGTTCACCAGCCCGCGCGCGACGACGCGGCCCTCGGGGTCGCACAGGTCGACCGGGTCGCCGGCGGCGAAGTCGCCGTCCACCCCCGTCACACCGGCCGGGAGCAGCGACTTGCGGCGCCGCACCACCGCCTCCACGGCGCCCGCGTCCAGCGTGACGCGGCCCTGGCCGGTGGTGGCGTGCGCGAGCCACAGGTTCCGCGTCGACATGCGGCGGCCCTCGGCCGGGTGGAACAGCGTGCCGACCCGGTCGCCGGCGAGCGCGTGCGCGGCGGACGCGGCGTTGGTCAGCACCACCGGGATGCCCGCGATGCGGGCCGCCTCCACCTTGGTGACCATGCCGCCCGTCCCGACGCGCCCGGACCGGCCGAGCTTCACGTCCTTCAGGTCGTCCGGCCCGCGGACGTCGTCGACGCGGCGGGCGCCGGGCTGGCGCGGGTCGCCGGTGTAGAGGGCGTCGACGTCCGACAGCAGGACCAGCGCGTCCGCGCGGATCAGGTGCGCGACGAGCGCCGCGAGCCGGTCGTTGTCGCCGAACCGGATCTCGTCGGTGGCGACGGTGTCGTTCTCGTTCACGATCGGCAGGATCCCTAGCGCGAGGAGCTGCCCCAGCGTGCGCTGCGCGTTGCGGTGGTGCGAGCGGCGCATCATGTCGTCGGCGGTGAGCAGCACCTGCCCGACCGTCAGCCCGTACCGGGCGAAGGACGAGGTGTAGCGGGCGAACAGCAGGCCCTGCCCGACGCTCGCCGCCGCCTGCTGGGTCGCGAGGTCCCCGGGGCGGCGGGTCAGCCCGAGCGGGCCGAGCCCGGCCGCGATCGCGCCGGACGACACGAACACGATCTCGGTGCCGTCGGCGCGACGCGCGGCGAGGACGTCCACCAGCGCGTCGATGCGGTTCGCGTCGATCGTGCCGCGCTGGGTCGTCAGCGACGACGACCCCGCCTTCACCACGATCCGGCGCGCCTTGGCGATCTCCTCGCGGTCGCTCACGACTCCCGCACCTCCCGGTTCACGACCAGCCGTCCAGGCGGCGGTCGGTGCCGCGCGGGCCCATGGCGGCCTCGCCGGCGGGGACGTCCGGCTCCCAGTCGAACACGATCGAGTCGTCGGCGGTGCCGATCAGGACCGTGGCGCCCGCGTCGGCGCCCGCCTCGGCGAGCGCGTCCTCCACGCCGAGCCGGGCGAGCCGGTCGGCGAGGTAGCCGACGGCCTCCTCGTTGGCGAAGTCGGTCTGCCGCAGCCACCGGACGGGTTTCGTCCCGGTGATCAGGTAGGTGTTGTCGCCGAGGTCCTTGACCTCGAAGTCGGTGTCGCCGCCGACCGGCTCCGGCCGGATCACGATGCGGGTCGGCTCCGCCGGCGGCAGCGACGCGCGGTACTGCGCGACCATCGCCGCCATCGCGAACGACAGCTCCCGCAGCCCCTCGTGCGTCGCCGCCGACACCTCGAACACCTTCAGCCCGCGCGCCTCGAACTCGGGCCGGACCATCTCGGCGAGGTCGCGGCCGTCGGGGACGTCGATCTTGTTCAGCACCACGACGCGGGGCCGGTCCGACAGCGGCCGGTCGCCGAGCACCCGGTCGTAGGCCCGCAACTCGCGCTCGATGACCTCGAAGTCGCTGAGCGGGTCGCGGTTCGGCTCCATCGTCGCGCAGTCGAGCACGTGCGCGAGGGTGGACGAGCGCTCGATGTGGCGCAGGAAGTCCAGGCCGAGGCCGCGGCCCTCGCTGGCGCCCTCGATCAGGCCCGGCACGTCCGCGACCGTGAACGTCGTGTCGCCGGCGCTGACCACGCCGAGGTTCGGGATCAGCGTCGTGAAGGGGTAGTCGGCGATCTTCGGCTTGGCGGCCGACAGCGCGGCGATCAGCGACGACTTGCCCGCGCTCGGGAACCCGACGAGCGCGACGTCGGCGACGCTCTTCAGCTCCAGCACCACGTCCCGGGCCTCGCCCGGCTCGCCGAGCAGCGCGAACCCGGGCGCCTTGCGCTTGGCGGACGCCAGCGCCGCGTTGCCGAGGCCGCCGTGGCCGCCCTTCGCGACCACGTACCGGGTGCCCTCGCCGACCAGGTCGGCCAGCACCCGGTCGCCCTCCTTGACGACCGTGCCGTCCGGGACGGAAAGGATCACGTCGCCGCCGTCCGCGCCGGTCCGCATGCTGCCCTGGCCCTGCTTGCCGTTCCCGGCCTTGCGGTGCGGGCGCCGGTGGTACTCCAGCAGGCTCGCGGCGTTGGAGTCGACGACGAGGACGACGTCGCCGCCGCGGCCGCCGTTCGCGCCGTCCGGCCCGCCGAGCGGCTTGAACTTCTCCCGGTGGATCGAGGCGCAGCCGTTGCCGCCGGCGCCCGCCGCGACGTGGACCACCACCCGGTCGACGAACTGCGCGCCCGATCCCGCTCCTGCGGCCACGGTGACTCTCCTCGGTGAAACCTCGTGAAAAAGGCGAAGGGGCGGACCGTCGAACGGTCCGCCCCTTTCGAAACGTCTGGAACCCAGGCGGACTATTCCGCCGGCGGGACGATGCTCACCGCGTTGCGCCCGCGGTACCGGCGGAACTGCACCGAGCCCGCGACCAGCGCGAACAGCGTGTCGTCGCCGCCGCGGCCGACGCCCGGGCCGGGGTGGAAGTGGGTGCCGCGCTGCCGGACGATGATCTCGCCCGCGTTGACGACCTGGCCGCCGAAGCGCTTCACACCGAGCCGCTGGGCGTTGGAGTCGCGACCGTTACGGCTGGACGATGCGCCCTTCTTGTGTGCCATGAGACCGCTCTCCCTTACTTCCCGGCCTTGATACCGGTGATCTTGACCTCGGTGTACGGCTGACGGTGGCCCATCCGCCGCTTGTACCCGGTCTTGTTCCGGTAGTGCATGATGTTGATCTTCGGGCCCTTGACCGCGCCGAGGATCTCGGCGGTCACCTCGTAGCGCGCCAGGTCGGCCGAGCCGCTGACGACGTTCTCGCCGTCCACGACGAGGACCGCCGGGAACGTGACGGTCGAGCCGACCTCGCCGGCCAGCTTGTCGACGGTCAGCACGTCGTCGACGGTGACCTTCTCCTGCCTGCCGCCTGCGCGGACAATCGCGTACACCGCGGAAACCCTTCGTCTGCGCGCGCTTCCGGACTGAACCGGTCCCGCGCGTGGCTTACCAGCCCCCGGATGGGGGCCTACCCCCGGCACCGGGCCGAGGGCGGCACACCAGGAGAGACCCCTGGCGCTCTCTGCTTGCCCTCACCGGATCGGTGAGGTGAGCACCGAACGGACCCCGGACGGGGTTCGTGGTGCGGGTTCGGGCGACGCGCCCACGACGCGCCGATGTACAAGGATACCGGATGCCCTGACCGCAACGCGAACGCGTGCGGCCAGGGCGTCCGGCCCTCGTCAGTCGTCCGCGGACTCGCCGACGTCGGCGGTGGCGCGGGGGCGCCGGGTGCGGCGCCGGCGGGCGGCCGGCTCGGCCTCCGGCTCGGGCTCGCCGCCGGCCTCGGCCTCGGCGGGCGCGGCCTCGGCGGGCGCGGCCTCGGCGGGCGCGACCTCGGCCGGCGCGGAGCCGTTGGACTCGGCCGCCGCGGCGTCCGCCGCGACCGGGCCCGCGCCGTTCAGCTCGGTGCCGGACGCCTCAGTGCCGGACGCCTCGGTGCCGGACGCCTCGGTGCCTGCCGGCTCGGCGCCGTTCGCGGTCACCGGGACGGGCTCGGCGGAGTCCAGGGTGCCGGGGGCGGTGCCCGCGGCCTCCTCGGCGGCGTCGGCGGCCTCCACGGCGGCCTGGGCCGGGGACTCGTCGATCTCGGGCGGCGGGCCCGCCGGACGCTTCGCCGGGCCCGACTTCTTCGGCCGGGACCGGGCCGGCGCGGCCTTGGCCTCCGCGGCGGGCGCGGGCGCGGGCTCCGGCTCGGCCGCCTGCTCCTTCGGCTTGGCGTCGTGCTGGGCCAGCTTCTCCTCGACGGCCTTCTCGACCTCGCCCTTGCGCTTGCGGCGGCGGCCGCTCTCCTTGCCGGCCGTCTTGTCCGGCTTGGGCTCGACCGGCGTCAGGTGGACGTGGATGCCGCGCCCGTTGCAGGACTCGCAGGTCTCCGAGAACGCCTCCAGCAGGCCCTGGCCGACCCGCTTGCGGGTCATCTGGACCAGGCCCAGCGAGGTGACCTCGGCGACCTGGTGCTTGGTACGGTCCCGCGACAGGCACTCGACGAGGCGGCGCAGCACCAGGTCCCGGTTGCTCTCCAGCACCATGTCGATGAAGTCGATCACGACGATGCCGCCGACGTCGCGGAGCCGGAGCTGGCGGACGATCTCCTCGGCCGCCTCCAGGTTGTTGCGGGTGACGGTCTCCTCCAGGTTGCCGCCCTGCCCGGTGAACTTGCCGGTGTTGACGTCGATGACCGTCATGGCCTCGGTCTTGTCGATCACCAGCGAGCCGCCGGACGGCAGCCACACCTTGCGGTCGAGCGCCTTGGCGATCTGCTCGTCGATGCGGAACGCCGACAGGGCGTCCTGGTCGCCCGTCCAGCGCTCGACGCGGTCGGCGAGGTGCGGCGCCACGTACTCGACGTACTCGGAGACGGTGTCCCACGCCTCGGCGCCGGACACGACCAGCTTGGAGAAGTCCTCGTTGAAGATGTCGCGGACGACCCGGATCGTCAGGTCGGGCTCGCCGTAGAGCAGCGACGGCGCCGAGGCCGTCTTCACCTTCTTCTGGATGCTCTCCCACTGGGCCGCCAGGCGCGACACGTCGCGGGAGAGCTCCTCCTCCGTGGCGCCCTCGGCGGCGGTGCGGACGATCACGCCGGCGTTCTCCGGCATGACCTTCTTCAGGATCGACTTGAGGCGGCTGCGCTCCTTGTCGGGGAGCTTGCGGCTGATGCCGGTCATCGAGCCGTCCGGCACGTACACGAGGTAGCGGCCGGGCAGCGAGACCTGGCTGGTGAGCCGGGCGCCCTTGTGGCCGAGCGGGTCCTTGGTGACCTGGACGAGCACCGACTGGCCCGACTTCAGCGCCGACTCGATGCGGCGCGGCTGGCCCTCCAGCCCGGAGGCGTCCCAGTTGACCTCGCCCGCGTACAGGACGGCGTTGCGGCCCTTGCCGATGTCGACGAACGCCGCCTCCATCGACGGCAGGACGTTCTGGACCTTGCCCAGGTAGACGTTGCCCACGTACGACTGGTGCGTGGCGCGGTTGACGTAGTGCTCGACGAGGACGTCGTCCTCCAGGACGGCGATCTGGGTGCGCTCGCCCTCCTGTCGCACCACCATGACGCGCTCGACCGACTCGCGGCGGGCCAGGAACTCCGCCTCGGTGATCACCGGCGGGCGGCGGCGGCCCTGCTCGCGGCCCTCGCGGCGGCGCTGCTTCTTGGCCTCCAGCCGGGTCGAGCCCCGCACCGAGCGGACCTCGTCCTCGGCGGCGGCGCGCTCCTCGCGGGCGGTGCGAACGTGCACGACCGTGTTCGGCGGGTCGTCGACGTCGGCGCCGTTCTCGCCGTCGGTGCCGGAGCGGCGCCTGCGGCGGCGCCGGCGGCGGCTGGTGCCGGACTGGGCGTCGCCGTCGTCCTCGTCGTCGGCGGCCTCCTGCTCGGCCTCCTCCGCCTTGGGCTCCTTGTCGGCGTCCTTCTTGGCGGCGTCCTTCTTGGCGGCCTTGCCGGACCTCGTACTCTTGGGCCTGCCGGACTTGGGCTGCTCCTCCTTGGCGGGCTCCTCGGCCTCGGGCTCCTCGGTCTGCGCCTCGTCGTCGGCGCCGTCCTTGCCCCGGCCGCGGCCCCGGCCGCCGCGGCGGCGGCGCCGGCGGGACGGGCGGTCCTCGGAGTCGTCCTCGTCGGCCGGGCCGTGCTCGTGGTCACCGGCGTCGTGGTCGTGGTCGCCGGTGTCGCGCTCGGCGGGCGCCTGCTCCGGCTCGTCCTTCGGACGGGCGGGGGCCTCGGCCTTCGGCTGCGGCGGCTGGAAGACGACCATGGGGGGCTGGAACGTGACGCCGGGGATGCCGACGCCGCTCGCGGGCTCGGTCTCCGACACCTGCTCGGGGGGCACCTCGGCGCCCGCGACCGGCACGGCGGGGATCTCCGGCACCGGCGGGACGGCGGGCGCGGCGGCCGACTCGGCGGCCTGCTCGGCGGCCGCGGCCGGGCGGCGGCGGGCGCGGGTGCGCGTGCGGGGGGCGGGGGTCTCCGCGGCGTCCGCCTCGGGCTCGGGGGAGGTCTCGGGGGAGGTCTCGGCGCCCGTCATGGGGACGGGCGCGGGCGTCTCGGCGGCGGCCTTCGCGGTGCGGGCGCGGCTGCGGGTCCGGGTGGCGCGCTTCGGCGGCTCGGGCGCCTCCGCGGCGGCCGGCTCCGCGGTCTCGGGCTCGGCTTCCGGCTCGCGCGCGACCTCGGGCGCGGCCTCCGCGACCGCGGGCTCCGCGGCCTCGGCCTCCGCCTCTTCCTCGGTCTCGGCTTCCTCGGCCTCGGCGGCGGGGGGCTGCGCGGGGGCGTCGTCCACCTCGGGCGGCGGGCCGGCGGGCCGGCTCGCCCGGCGCGGGCGCGAGGTCACCCCCGAGCCCTGCTCCGCCGTACTCCCGTTCGCGCCGCTCGCGGTCTCGGTCGTCTCTTCGTCGGTGCCGTCGGCCGCGGCCGAATCGACTTCGTTCTCAAGCATCCGGGCAATCTCCCGTCAGGCTCCCGGGCGCGTCCGCCCGTCCCGCCCGGGGGCGGATCGGTGCGGTGCGCCGCGCGGGAGCACCTCGTCAGTCATCGGCGTCGTCATGGCCGGACGGTGGTCCGGCCGCGACGACGAAGTCGTCGGGGGCGCGCCAGCCGTACCCTGCGGAACCGGTTCCGTGCTCCCACGGCTTCGGTCCCCCGGTCAGGCGCTGACGGCATCCGCGCTCGCGGTGTCCCCGGGCTGCGGCCGCGCGTGGCCGCGGGCCGTCTCGGCGTCGTCGCCGGACGGCAGGCCGGTCTCCCGGTCGGGATCCAGGGGATCCGCGAGGCCACCGGTGTCCGCGTCGAGGGGCCCCTGCGCCAGCCTGGTCACCAGCGGTGGTGACGGCGGCGCGAGGTCGGCGACCTGGCGCAGTCCGGTGAGGATGTCGTCGGGTCGTACGGCCGGTGTGGAATGCCGAACAACCATTCGAAGTATGGCACAAGGGGCATCCGCCGCCTCCGCGGCGCGCCGGTCCAGCTCGCAGGCGGACACGGCGGCGCGCACGTCGAAACGGCGCCGTCCCTTCTTCGTGAGGCGTTCCACCTCGATGACCGGGGCGGCCATGAAGGCGGCCACGGCGGCCGCGGCGTCGCCCGCGGGCACGCCGTCCAGCCTGATCCGCCATTCGGACGCCTGGAGCCGATCGGCGAACGCGCCCGGCTTGACGGGTGCGTCGCCGCGGCCCGCCCGGACCGGCACGACATCGACGATGTCGAGCCCGGGGGGCAGGGCCGCGTCGAGATCGGCCCGGACCCGCGCAGGGTCGCGGGTCTCGGTGAGCCCGATTTCGAGGTATTCGGCCTCACTGGCCACCCCTGTCGCCGCCGCACCCGCGTACGAGATCTTCGGGTGGGGGGTGAATCCGCCGCTGTACGCGACAGGGATCCCGGCGCGCCTGACGGCGCGTTCCACGGCCCGGGAAATGTCGCGGTGGCTCGTGAACCGCAGCCTGCCCCGCTTGGCGTAGCGGACGCGCAGTCGCTGGGTCACGGGGGCCGGCGCCGGACCCTCCGGCATGGGTGCCAGGGTTCTGGTCCTTCCTACTCGGGTCGAGTCGAAAAACTAGGTCTCCCTATAGAGTACGGGTCCCCGAGCATCGTTCGGCCAAGCGCGGGTGCCGCAAGGCCCGGACCGCCGCTGCTCAGGGCGATCCCGCAACCGCTTCCGGACACCTGGACTCCCGCGCGGGTCGCCGCACGGGAGCTCAGACCACCGGGCCCTTCAGACCGCGCCCCCCCAGACCGCCGGGGCCCTCAGACCACGGAGAGCGGCAGCAGCTTCTTGCCGGTGGGGCCGATCTGGATCTCGGTGCCCATCGTGGGGCACACGCCGCAGTCGTAGCAGGGCGTCCAGCGGCAGTCCTCGACCTCGGTCTCGTCGACGGCGTCCTGCCAGTCCTGCCAGAGCCACTCGCGGTCGAGCCCGGCGTCGAGGTGGTCCCAGGGCAGGACCTCGACCTCGTCGCGCTCGCGGACGGTGTACCAGGCCAGGTCGACGGGCTCGCCGGCGAGGACCCGCTCGGCGCAGGACGTCCAGCGCTCGTAGGAGAAGTGCTCGCTCCAGCCGTCGAAGCGGCCGCCGTCCTCCCAGACGGCGCGGATGACCTTGCCGACCCGCCGGTCGCCGCGCGACAGCAGGCCCTCGACGATGGACGGCTGCCCGTCGTGGTAGCGCAGGCCGATGGCGCGGCCGTACTCCTTGTCGCCGCGCAGGGCGTCCTTGAGGGCGTGCAGGCGCCGGTCGACGGTCTCGTGGTCGCACTGCGCGGCCCACTGGAACGGCGTGTGCGGCTTGGGCACGAAACCGCCGATGGACACGGTGCAGCGGATGTCCTTGCGGCCGGTGGCCTCCCGCCCGGCCTGGATGACGCGCTTGGCCATGCCGGCGATCGCGAGGACGTCCTCGTCCTCCTCGGTGGGGAGACCGCACATGAAGTACAGCTTCACCTGCCGCCAGCCGTTCTCGTAGGCGGTGCTGACGGTGCGGATCAGGTCGTCCTCGGTGACCATCTTGTTGATCACCTTGCGCATCCGCTCGGAGCCGCCCTCCGGCGCGAACGTCAGGCCGGAGCGCCGGCCGCCGCGGGAGAACTCGTTGGCGAGCGTGATGTTGAAGGCGTCCACCCGGGTGGACGGCAGCGACAGCGAGGTGTTGGTGCCCTGGTAGCGGTCGGCGAGGCCCTTGGCGACGTCGCCGATCTCGCTGTGGTCGGCGCTGGACAGGCTGAGCAGCCCGACCTCCTGGAAGCCGGACTCCCGCAGGCCCTGCTCCACCATGTTGCCGATCGTGGTGATCGACCGCTCCCGCACCGGGCGGGTGATCATCCCGGCCTGGCAGAACCGGCAGCCGCGGGTGCAGCCGCGGAAGATCTCCACGCTGAACCGCTCGTGCACGGTCTCGGCGAGCGGGACGAGCGGCTTCTTCGGGTAGGGCCACTGGTCGAGGTCCATGACGGTGTGCTTCTCGATCCGCCACGGGACGCCCGGCCGGTTCGGCGCGACCCGCTGGATGCGGCCGTCGGGCAGGTAGGTCACGTCGTAGAAGCGGGGCACGTACACGCCGCCGGTCGCGGCGAGCCGCATGAGCAGCTCGTCCCGCCCGCCGGGCGCGCCCTCGGTCTTCCACTCGCGGATGATCTCGGTGATGCCGAGCGCGATCTCCTCGCCGTCGCCGAGCACGGCGGCGTCGACGAAGTCGGCGATCGGCTCGGGGTTGAACGCCGCGTGCCCGCCCGCGATCACGATCGGGTGGCCGTCGGCGCGGTCGGCGGCCTCCAGCGGGACGCCGGCGAGGTCGAGCGCCGTGAGCAGGTTGGTGTAGCCGAGCTCGGTGGAGAACGACACGCCGAGCACGTCGAACGCGGCGACCGGGCGGTGCGCGTCCACCGTGAACTGCGGGATGCCGTGCTCGCGCATGACGGCCTCCATGTCGGGCCAGACCGAGTAGGTCCGCTCCGCGAGCACGCCGTCGCGCTCGTTCAGGATCTCGTAGAGGATCTGGACGCCCTGGTTCGGCTGCCCGACCTCGTAGGCGTCGGGGTACATCAGCGCCCAGCGGACGTCCGCCTCGTCCCAGTCCTTGAGCTGGGAGTTCAGCTCGCCGCCAACGTACTGAATCGGCTTCTGCACGCTCGGGAGCAGCGGCTCCAGGCGCGGGAAGAGCGACTCGACCGGCATGACGGAATCCTCCGTGCTGGGGACGTGGGGATGAGCGTCCAGCCTACGCGGTGGCGGCCGGCTAATCGAACGCGCGGCGGCGCACGTGGACCGCCTGCAGCAGCCCGAAGGCGATCATGTTGGCGAAGGTGGCGGAGCCGCCGTAGGACACGAACGGCAGCGGCAGCCCGGTGATCGGCATGATCCCGATCGTCATCCCGATGTTCTCGAACGCCTGGAACCCGAGCCAGCACACGACGCCGGTCGCCACGAGCGTGCCGAACAGGTCGGCGGCCTGGGTGGCGATGCGCAGCCCGCGCCACAGCACCACGCCGAGCAGCGCGACGATGATCGCGGCGCCGACGAAGCCGAGCTCCTCCCCCGCGACCGTGAAGATGAAGTCGGTCTGCTGCTCGGGGACGAAGTGGCCGCCGGTCTGCTCGCCGTGGAACAGGCCCTTGCCGAACACGCCGCCCGACCCGATCGCGATCCGGGCCTGCTGGGCGTTGTAGCCGGCGCCGCGCGGGTCGGCCTCGGGGTTCAGGAAGGCGGTGAACCGGTCGATCTGGTAGTCCTCCAGCAGCCCGAAGAAGAACACGGCGACGGCCGCGGCGAGCCCGCCGCCGACGAGCCCGAACAGCCAGCGCTTCTGCGCCCCGGAGATCGCCAGCATGCCGAGCACGACCGCGATGAACACCAGCGTGGTGCCGAGGTCCGGCTGGAGCATGATCAGCACCCCGGGCACCCCGGCGAGGACGAGCGCGAGCAGCACGTCCCGGCGGCCCGGGCCGATCTCGCCGTCCCGCGGCTCGCCGAGGATCATCGCGAGCAGCACCACGAGCCCGACCTTCGCGAACTCCGACGGCTGCACCTGGAACCCGCCGCCGAGCACGATCCACGAGTGCGACCCGTTGATCGTCGAGCCGAGCGGGGTCAGCACGACGAGCAGCCCGACGCACGCCACCCCGTACAGGATGGGGACGTAGGCGCGCAGGAGCCGGTAGTCCAGGACGGTGACGACGCCGCCGAGCACGAACCCGATGAGCAGGTTCAGCACGTGCCGCTTGAGGAAGCTCTCGGGGTCCTTGCCCTGCTCGGTGAGCAGGTGGAACGTCGCCGAGCGCACCAGCAGCGCGCCCACCAGCGACAGCGCGAGCACGGCGACGAACAGCGGCCAGTCGAGCCGGCGCAGCCCGGCCACGCGGGCCTGCCACGTCCGCCGCGCCGCGTACGCCTCGACGCTCCCGACGCCGGAACCGGTGATCACGGGGCGGCTCCCGAGCCCGGCGTCTTCGGCAGCTCGGACGGGAGCTTGCCGTCCTTGAGCAGCGGCTTCCTGTCCTTCGTCCCGTACATGGCCTCCCAGATCTCCCGGACGGCCGGGGCGGACGTCGAGGCGCCGAAGCCACCCTGCGAGACCATCGCGACGACCGCGAAGCGCGGGTCCTTCACCGGGCCGAACGAGGCGAACCAGGAGGAGTCCTGCTTGCCGTAGACCTCCGCGGTACCGGTCTTGCCGCCCACGTCGACGCGCTTGAAGTCGAACCCGTTGAACGCGCCCGCCGCGGTGCCCTCCTTGGTCACGTCGCCGAGCGCCGCGCGGATGTACTTCAGCACCTTGGTGTCGACCGGCAGCCTCTCCGGCTCCGGGGCCTCGATCCGGCGGACGACCGTGCCGTCCGGCCGCACGACCGCGACCCCGAGCCGCGGCACCACCAGCTTGCCGCCGTTGGCGACCGCCGCGTACGCGCGGACCAGTTGCAGCGGCGTCACCAGGACGTTGCCCTGGCCGACCGAGAAGTTCGCCGCGTCACCGGGGCGCCACACGTATCCCTCGGTGCAGTTCTCCGTCGCGACCGCCTTGAGGTAGGCGGCGCGCGCCGGGTCGGTCTTCGCGACCTGGGGGTAGCCCTCCTTGGCGCCCTTGCAGTTGGCGGCCTTGGTGGCCTCCCAGTAGTCCTTCTTCCACTTGCGGTCCGGGATGCGGCCGCTGCTCTCGCTGGGCAGGTCGATGCCGGTCCTGGTCCCGAAGCCGTACTCGCGGGCCATGTCCACCATCGAGTCGGTGACGTTCTTCTTCGGGTGCATGCCGCCGTCGCGCTGCCACTCCAGGTAGGCGAACCGGTAGAAGATCGTGTCGCACGACTTCACCAGCGCGGTGTGCAGCGTCATCGGGCCGTACCCGGTGCCTCCGGCGTTGGTGAACGGGCGGTTGCCGACGTTGTAGGAGCCGGGGCACGGGTAGATGCCCTTCAGGCTGGCCCCCTCCTTCACGGCGGCGGCCACCGAGGAGATCTTGAACGTGGAGCCGGGCGCGAACTGCCCCTGGGTGACCCGGGAGATCAGCGGCTCGCCGTTCTTCTTGCCGAGCAGCGCGTCGTACTTCTCCTGCGAGATGCCGCCGGTCCAGATCGACGGGTCGTAGGTCGGGTAGCTGGCCATCGCGACCATCCGGCCGGTGCGGACGTCCATCACGACCGCGGCGCCGGCGTCGGCCGGGTGGCCGCCCTTGCGCGCGTTGTCGATCGCGTGCTTGAGCGCCTTCTCGGCCGCGCCCTGCACCCCGGCGTCGATGCTGGTGACGAGGTTGTTGCCGGCCACCGCCGGCTGCTCCTCGGCGAGGCCGGTGACGCGCCCCTGGCTGTCGACGAGGACCCGGCGGTACCCGGGCTCGCCGCGCAGCACCGCGTCGTACTGCGCCTCCAGCCCGGCGCGCCCGACGAGGTCGACGCCGCTGTACCCGGTGACCTTCAGGCCCTTGCGCTTGTCCAGCTCCTCCTGCGTGACGGGCTGGAGGTAGCCGAGGACCTGCGCGGCGCTCGCCCCGTCCGGCTCCGGGTACTCGCGGACGGCCTGGATCTGCGCGGTGACGCCGGGGAAGTCCTCCTGCCGCTCCATGATCTGGAGGGCGCGCTTGGGGTCGACGTGGTCCTCGACGGGGATCGGCTGGTACGGGGAGCCGGGCCAGCACGGCCGCTTGACGTTCGGCGCGCACAGCCGGATCCGCTTGGACATCTCGTCGTAGCTGGTGCCGAGGACGGCGGCGAGCCGCTTCAGGACGGCCTCGCCGCCGTCCTCCTGCCGCGACAGCGTGGTGCGGTTGACCGACACGACGAGCGCGCTGCGGTTGCGGACGAGCGGCTTGCCCCGGTCGTCCATGATCACGCCGCGGACGGCGGGGACGACGATGTCGCGGGTGCGGTTCTGGGCGGCGATGCCCTGGTAGTGCTCGCCTTCCAGCACCTGGAGCGTCCACATGCGTCCGACCAGGACGAGCAGCAGCGCGCCGACGAGCACGTACAGGACGACGAGGCGGAAGTGGGTCCTGGGGTTCACAGGGCCCCGCCCCGCCCGGACATCGCGCGGTACCGGGCGGCGGGCACGGCGAGGCCGTCGCCGCGCGACCGCTCGCCGCTCTCGTAGCGCCGGGTGGCGCGCAGCACCGCCCAGACGACGAACGGACTGGCGATGATGTCGTACAGGACCTGCAGCGGCACCATCCGCGACACGGTCCCCCACTCGGCGCGCGGGTCGCCGAGGATCATCCCGGTGGCCGCGTACAGCACGGTCCCGGCGAGGGCGCCCGCGGCGACGGCGAAGAACGGGACGACGGACTGGCGGTCCATCTCGGCGGACGCGACGCCGCACAGGTAGCCGATGAGGCAGTAGACGAGCGCGTAGCGGCCGATGGTGTGGTCGGCGGGCGGGATGATGTCGGCGGCGAGGCCGGCCAGGAACCCGGTGACCATGCCGGTCATCGACCCGGCGACGAGCGCCAGCGCCACGACGGCCAGCAGCACCAGGTCGGGCTGCACGCCGCCGGGCAGCGGCAGCCGGTTCGCCACCGACACCTGCAGGATCAGCGTCACGGCGATCACCACCGCGGCCACCGCGCTGCGGCCGGCCGGCGACGCCTCGGGTGGGTTCAGCAACGTTCAGTCCCCCGCGCTCGGTTCTGTGGACGGGCTCGCGGAGCCGCTCGGCCGCGCGTCGCCGCTCTCGCGCGCCTTGGGGCTCTTGGTCGCCTTCGGGCTCTTGCTGGGGGCAGGGGTGGCCGGCGGTTTCGGCTTGGGCGGGAGCACGGCGTCCCGCGGGTCGGTCTTCGGCGGGGCGACCACGACGGCGACGACGTCCAGGCTGGTGAACTTCACGAACGGCCGGACGTAGGCGGTGCGGGTCAGCCCGCTGGTGGACTTCTCGATGCGGGCGACCTCGCCGATCGGGACGCCGGGCACGTACGGGCGCTGGCCCTGCGACCCGAGCGTCACGATCCGCTGGCCGACGTGGATCGGCGCGGCGGCGTCCAGCAGTTGGAAGCGCAGCGGCGTGGCGCCGCCTCCGCCGAGGCCGCGGCGGCCCCGGCCCTGGGTGATGCCGATCTCCTTGGACGCCTCCAGCCGGGAGCCGATGGAGGAGGTCTGGTCGGTGGCGAGCAGCACGGTCGAGGTCGCGGGCCCGACCCGGGTGACGCGGCCGACGAGCCCGGCGGCGCTGATCACGGTCATGTCGGGCTTGATGCCGCTGCGGCCGCCGACGTCGATGGTGACGGTGTCCTCGAAGCCCTGCCCGGCGGAGATCACCTGCGCGGCGTGGATCGTGTAGCCGCCCATCCCGGCGGTGCCGAGCAGCTTCTGCAGCTGCGCGGACCGCTCCTTGTCGAGCTTGGCGGAGCGCAGCTGCTCGCGCAGCCGCTGGTTCTGCCGCGCCAGCTCGTCGGCGCGGTGCCGCTCGCCGGGCGCGTCGGTGATCGTGTCGAAGGTGTCGCCCACCGGGCGGACGACGGCCGCGGACGCGCGCTCGACCGGGCCGAACACGCTCGCGCCCAGGTCGCGCAGCCCGCGCAGCGGCGAATGCGCGCCGCCGCGGTAGTCCACGGTGATCATCGTGAGCGCCACGACGAGCAGCCCGCCGAGCACCATGCGGGTGCGCCGGGTGTCCTTCACGCACCGACCTCCGGTTTCCTCAGTCCCCCGGGTGCACTGCCTGTGGCGGGCGGACCCGTCCTACGGCGGGCGGACCCGTCCGATCAATGCCGCGGCTCCGGCACGAGGACCTGGCGGAGCGACTCGAAGTCCTCCACGCACTTGCCGGTGCCGAGCACCACCGAGTCGAGCGGGTTGTCCACCAGGTGGATGGGCATCCCGGTCTCCTCGCGGAGCCGCTCGTCGAGGTTCTTCAGCAGCGCGCCGCCGCCGGTGAGCGCGATCCCGCGGTCCATGATGTCGCCCGACAGCTCGGGCGGGCACTTGTCCAGCGTGGTCTTCACCGCGTCCACCACGGCGTTGACCGGTTCCTCGATCGCCCGCCGCACCTCTTCGGCGGAGATCACGACGGTCTTCGGCAGCCCGCTCACGAGGTCGCGGCCCCGGATCTCGGCGTGCGGCTCCTCGTCGC
Organism: Actinomadura sp. NAK00032; assembly: GCF_013364275.1. Lineage (NCBI taxonomy): Bacteria > Bacillati > Actinomycetota > Actinomycetes > Streptosporangiales > Thermomonosporaceae > Actinomadura > Actinomadura sp. NAK00032. The sequence goes on from NZ_CP054932.1 coordinate 6,913,683, forward strand.
CGCCGGGATAGGCCGAGCCGATGGCCATCTTGATCTCCTCGGCGGTCCGTTCCCCGAGCATCAGCGAGTATTCCTTCTTGGAGAAGGAGATCACCGCCTGGTCGAGTTCGTCGCCGCCGACGCGGACGGACTGGCTGGTGACGATGCCGCCGAGCGAGATGATCGCGACCTCGGTGGTGCCGCCCCCTATGTCGACGACCATGTTGCCGGTCGGCTCGTAGACGGGCAGCCCGGCGCCGATCGCGGCGGCCATCGGCTCCTCGATGATGTACACGCGGCGGGCGCCGGCCTGGTAGCCGGCCTCCTTCACCGCGCGCTGCTCCACGCCGGTGATCCCGCTCGGCACGGCCACCACGATCCGCGGCTTGGCGAAGTGCCGACGCTTGTGGACCTTCTGGATGAAGTAGCGCAGCATGCGCTCGGTGACGTCGAAGTCGGCGATGACGCCGTCCTTCAGCGGGCGGACGGCCACGATGTTGCCGGGCGTGCGGCCGATCATCCGCTTCGCCTCGATGCCCACCGCGACGATCTTTCCGGTGTTGGTATTGATCGCCACCACGGAGGGTTCGTTCAGGACGATGCCACGCCCGCGCACGTACACCAGTGTGTTGGCGGTACCAAGATCGACGGCCATGTCCCGGCCAAGAAACGACAGCTTGTTACCCATGAAGAAAGGGAGCCCTTCATGATTGACGGGCGTGTATAGCGGCGCGTCCATCGTAACGTGCGCCCCCGTCCGCGGGCAGTCACCCCGCCGCCGCGCGTCGCGGAAAAAACGCGTCCTGACCAGCTCGGTTTTCGCTAAAGAAGACGCGGGCCGGAAGATCCGGCCCGCGCTCGAACGGCGCCCTCGCGGGCGCGTGTCACCCGAGTTCGGGGAAGAAGAGCTTGATCTCCCGCTCGGCGGAGTAGGTGGAGTCGGAGCCGTGCACGATGTTCGCGCCGATCTCCAGGGCGAAGTCGCCGCGGATGGTGCCGGGGGTGGCGCTGACCGGGTCGGTGGCGCCGGCCAGCGAGCGGAACGCCTCGATCGCGCGGTGGCCTTCGACGACCATGGCGACGAGCGGGCCGCCGGTGATGAACTCGACCAGCTCGCCGAAGAACGGCTTGCTCGCGTGCTCCTCATAGTGGGACTCGGCGGTCTCTCGGGCGAGGGTGCGCAGTTCCAGCGCGACGAGCTTCAGGCCCTTGCGCTCGATCCGGGAGATGACCTCGCCGACGACCCCGCGGCGGACGCCGTCGGGCTTGACCAGGACGAGAGTGCGCTCGGACACGAGTGGTTCTCCTTGCGGAATTTTCGGTTTCGGTAAGCGCGCGAATACTACCCGGCTCGCGGGCCGGAAGCGGCATTACGGCGGCGCGCCGTCAGCGCGGCGGTGGCGGCGGCGAGCAGCACGGCCGCCATTCCGGCGGCGATGAGCCAGTCGTGGTAGCCGGCCAGCAGGGCGCGGACCTGCCCGGCGCCCGTCGCCGGGCGCGCCCGGTCCAGCCGCGACGCCTGCAGGGACAGGACGCAGAGCTGCCCGGCGAGCGCGGCGGGGAAGCACAGCGACAGGCCGAACAGCGCCGCGCCGGGCGCAGCGCCGCGCAGCGAGGCGGCGAGGGCCAGCCCGGCGCCGGCGCCGAGCGGGAGCAGCGGGGCCAGCAGCGCCCACTGGCCGCCGGGCCCCGCGCCCGCGCCGGCGGCGACGCCGAGCGGCAGCGCCAGGATGAGCAGCAGGAACCCGGCGGGCACCGCGCCGCGGGCGGGCGCGCGGGTCGCGGCGAGCGCGCCCGCCAGGGCCGCGGCGGCTCCCGCGGCGAACGGGAGCACCGGCACGCCGTCGCCGCGGGTGTGGGCGGCGGCGATGCCGGCCAGCGGCGCGGCGACCGGGTAGCCGAGCAGGCCGACGGCGATCATGGCGATCGCGCAGCCGTGCGGGCTGCCCGCCGGGGCGCGGCGCCCGGCGGCGGCCGCGAGGCCGAGGAGGGCGGGCACGGCGAGGCCCGCGAGCACGACCCGCGCGCCGGGCGACCATTCGCGGGCGGCGGCGACGGCGAGGAACCCGAAACCGGCCGCCGGGGCCAGCGGCAGCAGGAGCAGGCTGCGCTCGCCGTAGCCGCCGGCGGGGAGGGCCCATGGGACGCGGCCGCGCAGGAGGGGGCGCAGCAGTGCGGCGCTCACGGCGACGAGCGCGAACCAGGGGAAGGGTGCGAGGGCGGTGCGCCAGGCTTCGCCTGCGGCCGGGCCGGGGGCGGTCACCAGCGCGAGCGGCATGGCCAGGACGAGCATGCCCGCGAGGACGCCCGCCCAGGTGGCGGTGAGGCGACGGTCGCGGTGCTCCCAGACGAGCACGAGCGAGGCGGGCAGGACGATGCCGGCGCCGGCACCCTGGACCGTCCGGGCCAGGCCGATCAGCGGCAGGGACGGGGCCGCGCGGGCGGCGCCGAGACCGGCCAGCAGCAGGGCCAGGCCGGTCGCGAGGACGGCCCAGGCGGGGAACCGGCGGGCGGCCGCGGCGGCGGGCGGCACGGCCAGCAGCAGCGCGGGCAGCGAGAGCCCGGTGACGTGCAGCAGCCGGGAGGCGCCCGCGTCGCCGAGGCCGAGGTCGCCCATCGCGGCGGGCAGGACGCCCGCGGTCGCGTCGGGCACGGTCAGCACGGCGGCGGGCAGCGCGGTGCCGGTCAGCAGCAGCGCGCCGAGCCCCGCGAGACGGCGGCGCGCCGCGCGCTCGCCGGGGTGCTCCGCCGGCGGGCGCGGGGCGGGAGGCGGGTGTGTCGCGTCGCCGGACACGGGGTCGCTGGACACCGGGTCGCCGGACGCTGCGCTGCCGGACACGGCCTGCTCCTTCGGAGGTCGTCATCCGCCGCGGCGCGCATTTCCACAAAGGGAAGGATGTCCAAATTGGGACGATAAATAGAATTCGCGGTATTCGGCGGGATGAGTGGCTGCCGTCCCCGCAGAACTTAGCGCGGCTGCGCGTTCGCCGCCTTGCGTCCCAGCCAAATGGCCGTCCACCAGAGTGCCCCGAAAACGACACCGAGGAAGAACATGACCGGCACCATGAACCCGGTCGCGATGAGCAGCACCTGCAGCACGGTGCCCGCCGGGATCGCCCACGGGCGGCGCAGCAGCCCGGCCATCACCAGGCAGGCGAGCGCGAGGGTCCCGCAGACGCCGCCGGCGAGCGCGCCGTCCACGTCCAGCACCGCCACGGCCACCGGGATCGCCAGCGCGATCACGATCGCCTCGCAGGCCAGCACGGTGGCGAAGAGCCGGCGCGCCGGGTTGTCCGCGACCTGGGTGCTCATGAGCGTCCCTCCGCCACGCGCAGCAGTGTGCGGGCGTCGCCCGCGGTGACCACCGACCCGGTGATCAGCACCCCGGCGCCCCGGTACTCGCCGGTCTCCTCGGCGATGCCGATCGCCCGGTCGATCGCGTCGTCCAGCCGCTCGGCGACATGGACGCGCTCGGGGCCGAAGATGCCCTCGGCGAGCTCGGCCAGCTCCTCGGGCGGCATCGAGCGGGGCGAGGAGTTGCGGGTCACCACCAGCTCGGTCAGCACGGGTTCGAGCTGGTCGAGCACGCCCGCGACGTCCTTGTCGGCGGAGATCGCGAGCACCCCGGCGAGCCGGGTGAAGCCGAACGACTCGGTGACCGTCTGGACGGTCGCCGCCATCCCGGCCGGGTTGTGCGCGGCGTCCAGCAGGACGGTCGGGCCCGTCCGCGCGACCTCCAGCCGGCCCGGCGAGGCCGACTGGGCGAAGCCGCCGCGCACCAGCGCCGGGTCGAGCTGGCCCTCCTCGCCGCCGAGGTAGGGCTCGCCGGCCGCGATGCGGGTCGCGGCCTCCAGGTTGGCCTCGCCCCGGGTCGGCGCGCCGCCCGCGAACGCCTCCACGGCGGCCAGGGCCGTCGCGGCGTTGCCCGCCTGGTGCTCGCCGAACAGCGGCAGGAAGATCTCGTCGTAGACGCCGTGCAGGCCCTGGAGCCGGAGCTGCTGGCCGCCGACCGCGACGTCGCGGCTCAGCACCCCGTACTCGATGCCCTCGCGCGCGGCGGTCGCGCCGATCTCCGCGACCCGGCGCAGCAGCACCTCGGCCGCCTCGACCGGCTGCTGCGCCAGCACCGCGACCGCGCCCGGCTTGATGATCCCGGCCTTCTCGCCGGCGATCTCCTCCAGGGTGTCGCCGAGGTAGCGGGTGTGGTCGAGCCCGATCGGGGTGATCACGGCGACCACGCCGTCCGCGACGTTCGTGGCGTCCCAGGCGCCGCCCATGCCGGTCTCGACCACGGCGACGTCGACCGGCGCGTCCGCGAACGCGGCGAACGCCATCGCGGTCAGCACCTCGAAGAACGACAGCCGGGACGCGTGCTTGCCGTCGACCAGCTCGACATAGGGCAGGACGTCGTCGAAGGCCGCGACGAACCGCTCCTCGCTGATCGGCTCCCCGTCGATCGCGATGCGCTCGCGCAGCGTGGTCAGCTCGGGGCTGGTGTAGAGGCCGGTGCGCAGCCCGCGCTCGCGGAGCAGCGACTCGACGAGCCGGGCGGTGCTGGTCTTGCCGTTCGTCCCGGCGATGTGGATCACCGGGTACGCGCGGTGCGGCTCCCCCAGGACGTCGACCAGATCGCGGACGCGGTCCAGGGTGGGGTCGATCTCCCACTCGACCCCGCGCGCCATGATCGCGGCGACGGTCGCCCGGTAGCCGGCCGGTTCGGTTCGCTCACTCACGGTCTGAGCCTACTCGGCGGCGCGCGACGCTCCGTCCGGGCCCACACTGGAGGTGTGGACGTGTTCTTCCGGGAATGGGAGCGCCGCGCTCCGGGCGAGACCCGCGACGTCGGGCGGGCCCGCGCCCTCGCCGGCGCCCTGGGCGTCCTGGGCCCGGCCGCGCCCGTCCTGGCGGTCGTCGGCTCCAAGGGGAAGGGCACGGCGGCGACTTATGCGTCGGCCTTTCTCGCCGCCGCCGGCTTTCGCGTGTGCACCGTCACGAGCCCCGGCCTGCGCACCAATCGCGACCGGATCCGGATTAACGGACGCGCCGTTTCCAGCGGGGAACTGGCCATTCTCGCGGACGCCCTCGACACGGCCATCGGCGCGCTCCCGCCGCCCTCGGACGGGTACCTCTCGCCGTCCGGGCTCTTCCTCCTCGCCGGCGTCCTGCACGCGCGCCGGGCGGGCGCGGACGCGCTCGTCCTGGAGGCCGGCATGGGCGGGCGGTCGGACGAGGTCGCCCTGTTCCCGCCGGACGTCGCCGCGATCACGCCGGTCTTCCTGGAGCACGCCGGCGTCCTCGGGGACACCGAGGCCGAGATCGCCCGGGAGAAGCTCGGTGTGGCGGCGCCGGGGACGATCGTCCTGTCGGCGCCGCAGTCCGCGCAGGTCGCCGAGGTGCTGCGGGGCGTGGAGGTCGTCGGACCCGGCGACGCGGGGCTGCCCGGCGAACTGCTGCCCGCCGGGCTCGGCGTCGCCGCCGCCGAACTCGGCGTCGCCGCCGCCCGCCGCCTGCCGGGCGCGGCCGAGCCCCCCGCCGCGCGGCTCCGCGAGGTGCTGGCGTCGGTCGTCCTGCCCGGCCGGGCGTCCCGGCACGCGGTGCCGGGGTCAGCCACGGAGGTGCTCGTCGACGCCGCCATCGACGGCGCCGGGATCTCCGCCGCGCTGGCCGCCGCGCGGAACGCCTGGGGGACGGTCGACCACGCCGTCGTCTGCCTCCCCGACCACAAGGACCTCGACGGCGCCGTCGCCGCGCTGGGCGACCTGCCCGTGACGTTCGTCCGGCTGCCGCTGCCGCACCTGCGCTTCACCCGCCCGCTGCCGGACCACTGGGACGTCGTCGACTCCGGCGCGATCACGCCGGAGTCGCTGGCGACGCTCGGGCACCGCGTCGCCGTCCTCGGCACTGGCTACTTCACCGGGCACGTCCTGGACGTGCTCGGCGCCGACACCGAGCGGCTCTTCGTCACTTCGGCCTCTCGACGTCCTTCCTGATGCGCCGCATCACGTCGGTCATCAGCGGGAACTGCGGGTGCACCGTCGCGCGGTTCGCCGCGACGATGCCGTAGGAGTCCCTGGTCGCCCACGCGCAGTACGTGTGGGTCTCGGCCAAGACGGCGAACGTGCCGCAGAACGCCTTCGCGCCCTTGCCGCCCGGCGCGGTGTCCTGGCCCTGGATGAACGTGGTGGGGCGCGCCTTGCGCAGGAACGCCGCCGGGTCGCCGACCGCGCCCGTCCCGCCCATGAACAGGACGTTCAGCTTCCGCACCGGCTCCGCGGTGTAGACGGCGGTGCCCTGCTTCGCGGCCGGGACGCCGCCCGCCTCGACGGCGCCCGCGATGAACGGGTACGCCGCGCTCGCCTTCGGCGCCGTCAGCGCGTCCCTGTGCAGCCCGCCGGCCGCAGCGCCCGCCGTGATCACCTTCGTGGACGCGGGGAGCGCCGCCGTGGGCGTGTCCTGGGCGTCGCCGCCGCCCGTCCGGAACGCCAGCGCCCCGGCCATCAGCGCGACCGCCGCGACCGCGGCGGCGCCGCCGACGAGCAGCAGCCGGGGGACGCGCCGCCGCCGCGCGGGCGCCGGTGCGGCGGGCAGGGGCGGCAGCGGGCCCGTGCCGTCCCTGACCACCGGGTGACCGCCGGTGCCGACGACGGGATGCCCGCCGGTGCCCACCGCGGGGTGGCCACCGGTGCCGACCACGCGCTGCCCGCCGGTGCCGACGCGCGGGAACGCGCCCGAGCCGCCCACCATCGGGTGCCCGCCCGTGCCGCCCAGCGACGGCAGCGGGCCCGTCCCGCCGGATTCGGCCGACCACCACGGGCGCTTCCCGCCCCAGGGCGCCGCCTCGGCGCCCCCCTGCGCGGCTCCGCCCGCGCCCGTCTCATCACCGGACAAGTAGTCCGGAATGCCGGAATGAGGGGGTGATTCCGCCATTACACTCCCGAGATTCACGTACCGCCTAAAGCCCGCAGGCCCACCCGGATCGTAACGGCGGCGGGCCCGCCGCGCCGACGGTTCGCGGGGTCGCGTCCGTTCGCTTCCGTGGCCGGCGCGTCAGCCCGCGGGCAGCGCCGCCAGCTGCGACTCCAGCCGGGCGATGTCGGCCCCCGCCTGGGCGAGCCGGTCCCGGTTCTTGGCGACGACGGCCTCGGGCGCCTTCGCCATGAACGCCTCGTTGCCGAGCTTGCGCTCGGCCTGCTCGACCTCCTTGCGGGCGGCGGCGAGGTCCTTCTCCAGGCGCTTGCGCTCGGCGGCCACGTCGATCGCGCCGGCGGTGTCGAGCCGTACCGTGACGCCCTCGGCGGGCAGCGACGCGGTCGCGGCGAACCCGTCGCCCGGCGCGGTGAGGCGCAGCAGCGCGCGGACGCCCTCCTCGTGCGCGGCCAGCGGCGACCCGTCCCACTCCAGCGCCGCCGCGACCCGCTGGCCCGGCTTCAGGCCCTGGTCGGAGCGGAACCGGCGGACCTCCGTGACGAGCCGCTGCAGCGACTCGATCTCGGCCTCGGCGGCCTTGTCGGCGCGGGCGGGCTCGGCGGCCGGCCACGGCGCGGTGACGATCGTGCCACCGCCGGTCAGGGACGTCCACAGCTCCTCGGTCACGAACGGGATGACCGGGTGCAGCAGCCGCAGCAGCTTGTCGAGGACCTCGCCGAGGACGCGCCGCGTCGCCTCGGCCCGCTCGTCGGCGAGCTGCACCTTGGCCAGCTCGACGTACCAGTCGCAGACCTCGTCCCACGCGAAGTGGTAGAGCGCCTCGCACGCCTTCGCGAAGTCGTAGGACTCCAGGTGCTCGTCGACCTCGGCGATGACCGTCTGGAGGCGCGAGAGGATCCACGCGTCGACGGTCGTCACCTCGGCGGGCATGTCGCCGCGGACGTGCGCGCCGTTGATGAGCGCGAACCGCGTCGCGTTCCACAGCTTGTTGCAGAAGTTGCGCGAGCCCTGCGCCCACTGCTCGGCCACCGGGACGTCGCCGCCCGGGTTCGCGCCGCGCAGCAGGGTGAAGCGGGTCGCGTCGGCGCCGTAGGCGTCCACCCAGTCGAGCGGGTCGATGACGTTCCCGAACGACTTGGACATCTTCTTGCCGTGCTGGTCGCGGACCATCCCGTGCAGGGCGATGGTGTGGAACGGCTGGACGCCGTCCATCGCGTACAGGCCGAACATCATCATGCGGGCGACCCAGAAGAACAGGATGTCGTAGCCCGTCACCAGCACGGATGTCGGGTAGAACCGCTCCAGCTCGGGCGTCTTGTCCGGCCAGCCGAGCGTGGAGAACGGCCACAGCGCGGAGGAGAACCAGGTGTCGAGGACGTCGCCGTCCTGCGTCCAGCCGGCGGGCGGCTCCTCGTCCGGGCCCGGGCACGCGACCTCGCCGTCCGGCCCGTACCAGACGGGGATGCGGTGCCCCCACCACAGCTGCCGGCTGATGCACCAGTCGTGCATGTTGTCGACCCACTCGAAGTAGCGGGACGCCATCTCCGGCGGGTGGATCGCCACGCGGCCGTCGCGGACGGCGTCGCCGGCGGCCCGCGCCAGCGACTCCACCTTCACGAACCACTGCAGCGACACGCGCGGCTCGACGACCGTCGCGCAGCGCTGGCAGTGCCCGACCGAGTGCTTGTAGGGGCGGACCTCCTCGACGATCCGGCCCTGCTCGCGCAGCGCCGCGACGACCGCCGGGCGCGCCTCGAACCGGTCGAGGCCCTCGAACGGGCCGGGCGCGGTGACGACGCCGCGCTCGTCCATCACCGACATCGACGGCAGGTCGTGGCGGCGGCCGATCTCGAAGTCGTTCGGGTCGTGCGCCGGGGTCACCTTGACCGCGCCCGTCCCGAACTCGGGGTCGACGTGCGCGTCGGCGACGACCGGGATGCGGCGGCCGGTCAGCGGCAGCTCGATCTCGCGCCCGACCATGTGCGCGTAGCGCTCGTCGTCCGGGTGGACGGCCACGGCGGTGTCGCCGAGCATCGTCTCCGCCCGGGTGGTCGCGACGACCAGCTCGTCGGCGCCGGAGCCGTACCGGATCGAGACCAGCTCGCCGTCGACCTCCTCGTGCTCGACCTCGATGTCGGACAGGGCGGTCAGGCAGCGCGGGCACCAGTTGATGATGCGCTCGGCGCGGTAGATCAGGCCGTCGTCGAACAGCCGCTTGAAGATCGTCCGGACGGCGCGGGCGCGGTCGTCGTCCATCGTGAACGCCTCGCGCGTCCAGTCGACGCTGTCGCCGAGCCGGCGCATCTGGCCGAGGATGCGGCCGCCGGACTCGGCCTTCCACCGCCAGACCCGGTCGACGAACGCCTCGCGGCCGAGGTCGTGCCGCGACAGGCCCTCCTTGGCCAGCTCGCGCTCCACCACGTTCTGGGTGGCGATGCCGGCGTGGTCCATGCCCGGCACCCACACCGCCTCGTGACCCTGCATGCGGCGCCGCCGGACGAGGGTGTCCTGGATGGAGTGGTCGAGGGCGTGCCCCATGTGCAGCGAACCGGTGACGTTCGGCGGCGGGATCACGATCGAGTACGCGGGACGCTCCGGCGCCCGCCCGGGATCGGCGGTGAACAGCCCCGCCGATACCCACCGCTCGTAGAGCCGGCCCTCGACATCGGCCGGTCGGTACTGGGTGGGCAGGTCGACGTCCGCGGCGGCCCCCTGGCCGCGCTCACTGCTGGGCTGTGTCACGGCTGACGATTCTACGGGGACGCAAGGGGTGAGGCGCCCCGGGGACGGGCACCGGTGCGCGACAATCGGCACCGGCGAGCACCCCGCCGAGCCGCCTCGCCGTTCCGGCTCCTGGAAAGGACTCAAGTTGAGCGGTTGGAACCCCCCTCCCCCGCCCGGCGGCACCCCTCACGGCCGGCCCGCGCCGCACCAGCCTCCGCCCGCGCACGGCGGCGCGGTCCCGCCCGGCGGGCCCGTCCCCCCGCCTCCCGGCACCCCGGCGCCTCCGGCCGCCCCCGCCCGACCGGGCGCCCCGGTCCCGCCCGGCGGAGCACTCCCCCCAGGCGGCGGCATTCCCCCCGGCAGGGGCATTCCCCCCGGCGGCGGCATTCCACCCGGCGGGGGCGTTCCCCCTGGCGGCGGTATTCCGCCAGGCGGGGGCGTTCCGCCCGGTGGGCCGGTCGGGCCCGGTGGGCCCTTTCCGCCCGGTGGGCGGATGGGTGGGCCCGTGCCGCCCGGCGGGCCCTTTCCGGGGGCGCCCTATGGGCCGCCGCGCCGCAAGGGCGGCGGGAAGGCGCTCGCCATCCTGATCGGGGCCGCGGCCCTGGTCGTGCTGCTGGGCGTGGGCGGGTACGCGATCTACTTCGTGCGCACCTCGCACACGCTGTCCACCCCGGCCGTCGCGGACGGGCTGAGCCGTGACTACCCGGCCGAATCGGGCACCCGGAAAGCCGTCGACAAGCTGACCGATATCATCTACGCCGCCGGCACCGACTGGAAGGTCCGCAGCACCGTGAGCGCGGTCTACGGCAACGGCGGCGAGAAGTACCTGTTCGTCGGCGTCAACGGCGACCACAAGCTGAAGGACCCCGAGATCGCCGTGAACGGCGCCTTCTCGGCGGAGTTCCGGGACTCGGGCGGCACCACCTACCGCGTCAGCACCTTCAAGAGCCAGGACGCCGGCGGCGACGGCGTCGCGCTGGGGACGAACGTGTACGCCCAGACGCAGGGGCCGACGGGCACCACCAGCTCGACGACCTTCTTCGCCTCGTGGTCGACGCGGACCACGTTCGCGATCATCACCCGCATCGCCATCGACGACGAGCACGACCGGCACAAGGACGTCCAGGACACGATGCGCGACATCCGCGCGGACGTGGAGGACTGAGCCGCCCCCGCGCCGCCGGCTGAGAGCGTTTTCCCGCCGAGGTCGGGACACAGGTCACCTGACACCGGGTCGCCCCGCCCGAAAAGGTGGTGGCCTGAGGTCCGCGACACCGGGCGGAGAGAGAGGGACGGGATGCGAGCGGTACTGGCACGCGCCGCCGTGCTGGCCGGCGCGTTCACAGCGGGGGCCGTGGCGGCACGTGCCGCGACCATCCCTCACCTCCGCCGGCTCACCGCGGACCTGCAGCGCTCCCGGGAGCGGATCCTCGCCAGCCGGGAGGAGGAGCGGCGGCGGCTGCGGCACGACCTGCACGACGGGCTCGGGCCGACCCTCGCCAGCCTCGCCATGTCGCTGGACGCCGCCCGCATCACGCTCGCCTGCGAGCCGGAGCGGGCCGACCCGCTGCTCGCCGACGTCCGGGACCGGCTGGCCAGCGCCGTCGGCGAGATCCGCGACCTCGCGCACGGGCTGCGGCCGCCCGCGCTGGACGACCTCGGCCTCGTCGCCGCCATCGAGTCGTTCGCGGACGGCTGCTGCGAGCGGGTCGACGTCCGGTTCGACGGCGAGCCCGCCGGGCTGCCCGCCGCGGTGGAGGTGGCCGCGTACCGCATCGCGCAGGAGGCGCTGACGAACGTCCGGCTGCACGCGCCGGCGAGCTGCGCGTCCGTCCGGCTGAAGCGGGACGCCGACCTGCGGCTGGTGGTGGCCGACAGCGGCCCCGGCCTGCCCGACGCCGCGCGCGGCGGCGGACCGCGGCCCGCCCGGGGCCTGGCCGCGATGCGGGAGTGGGCCGCCGAGGTCGGCGGCAGCTGCGAGATCACCTCCCGCAGCGGCGGCGGCACCCTCGTCGCGGTCCGGCTGCCGCTCGGCGCCGCGGAGAGCGCCGCCGGGTATCATCAACGTCCCTCGGTCGGGAGAAAGCGGGCGTAGATGTCGGAGACCATCCGGGTCCTCATCACCGACGACCACCCGGTGTTCCGGCAGGGCCTGAAGGGCCTCCTGCAGGCGCTGGGCGTCGAGGTCGTCGGCGAGGCCGAGAACGGGCCGGAGGCCGTGCGGATGGCGGCCGAGCTGCAACCGGACGTCGTCGTGATGGACCTGCACATGCCCGGCGGCAACGGCATCGAGGCCACCCGCACCATCACCCGCACGAGCCCGCGCATCGGCGTCCTGGTGCTCACCATGTTCCGCGACGACGACTCGGTGTTCGCGGCGATGCGCGCCGGCGCCCGCGGCTACCTGCTGAAGGAGTCGGGCGCCGAGGAGATCGCGCGCGCCGTCCGGGCGGTCGCGGCGGGCGAGGCCATCTACGGCCCGGAGATCGCGCGCCGCGTGCTCACCTACTTCACCGACATGCCCGACCCGCGGCAGGCCGCGTTCCCGGAGCTGACCGAGCGGGAGCGGGAGGTCCTCGAACTGATCGCGCAGGCCCGCAGCAACGCCGAGATCGCCGCGACGCTCTTCCTCAGCCAGAAGACCGTCCGCAACCACGTCTCGAACATCTTCATGAAGCTGCACGTCGCCGACCGCGCCCAGGCCATCGTCCTGGCCCGCGAGGCCGGGCTCGGCGAGTCCACCCCGCGCTGACCCCGCGCCCCCGCCGGCGGGCCGGGGCGCCTTCATGCCGTGAGACGCGGCCGTCGGGCTGCTTTCCCGGCGTGCGCGCGTCCCGTTCCGGGCCGTCCGCCCCCCTGGAAAGCGGAACGGCCCCCGGCCGGTGGCCGGGGGCGTTCCGGGTGTCTCTCGCTCGTCCTACGCGCTCTTCTCGCGCGGCTCGCGCTTGGGGCGGTCGCGCGGGACGAGGGTCGGGTTGACGTGCTCCAGCACGGCCTCCCGGGTGATCACGACGCGCGCGACGTCCTGGCGGCTCGGGACCTCGTACATCACGGAGAGGAGGACCTCCTCCATGATGGCGCGCAGGCCGCGGGCGCCGGTGCCGCGCAGGATGGCCTGGTCGGCGATCGCCTCCAGGGCGTCGTCGGTGAACTCCAGGTCGACCCCGTCGAGCTCGAAGAGGCGGTGGTACTGGCGGACCAGCGCGTTCTTCGGCTCGGTGAGGATGTTGATCAGGGCCTCGCGGTCCAGGTTGTGCACGGAGGTGATCACCGGGAGCCGGCCGATGAACTCGGGGATCATCCCGAACTTCAGCAGGTCCTCCGGCATCACGTCGCCGAGCACGGCCGACGACTCCTCGAAGTCGGACTTGGAGCGGATCTGCGCGCCGAAGCCCATGCCCTGCTTGCCGACCCGGGACTCGACGATCTTCTCCAGCCCGGCGAAGGCGCCACCGCAGATGAACAGCACGTTCGTGGTGTCGATCTGGATGAACTCCTGGTGCGGGTGCTTGCGGCCGCCCTGCGGCGGGACGCTCGCGGTGGTGCCCTCCAGGATCTTCAGCAGCGCCTGCTGGACGCCCTCACCCGAGACGTCCCGCGTGATCGACGGGTTCTCGCTCTTGCGCGCGACCTTGTCGACCTCGTCGATGTAGATGATCCCGGTCTCGGCCTTCTTCACGTCGTAGTCGGCCGCCTGGATCAGTTTGAGGAGGATGTTCTCGACGTCCTCCCCGACGTATCCGGCCTCCGTCAGCGCCGTGGCGTCCGCGATCGCGAACGGGACGTTGAGGAGTTTGGCGAGCGTCTGCGCGAGTAGCGTCTTGCCGGATCCGGTGGGGCCGAGCAGCAGGATGTTCGACTTGCCGATCTCGACCGGGTCGTCCCTGCCGGTGTCGCCCGACTGGATCCGCTTGTAGTGGTTGTAGACGGCGACGGAGAGCGCCTTCTTCGCCGTCTCCTGCCCGATCACGTAGGAGTCGAGGAACTCGTAGATCTCCCGCGGCTTGGGCAGGTTGTCCCACTTGAGGTCGGAGGTCTCGGAGAGCTCCTCCTCGATGATCTCGTTGCAGAGATCGATGCACTCGTCGCAGATGTACACGCCCGGACCCGCGATGAGCTTCTTGACCTGCTTCTGGCTCTTCCCGCAGAACGAGCACTTGAGCAGGTCACCACCGTCGCCGATGCGTGCCACCCAACTGTCTCCTTTTCGTGGGGCCGCCCGCCTTGGAGGATGCGGCGCAGCTCGGTTGCGTCCCGAAGGCTCTCGACGTTGGACTCGACGTTACCGCCTCCGATGGACTTGGAAAGCCCCTCGCCCGGAAGTGTGGCGCCCGGGCTCGGGGACTCTCCCGTCCGTGTGCCGTCTCAGGACGACACTACCTCGGCTTTCCGCTTCCTGCTGGCGAAGACGTCGTCGATGAGGCCGTAGTCCTTGGCCTCGTCCGCCGTCAGGATCTTGTCGCGCTCGATGTCGCGGCGCACTTCCTCGATGCTCCGGCCGCTGTGCTCGGCCAGGATGCTCTCCAGCAGCTCGCGGATCCGCATGATCTCGCGGGCCTGGATCTCGATGTCGCTGGACTGCCCGTAGGTGCCCTCGGTCGCGGGCTGGTGGATCAGTATCCGCGAGTTGGGCAGCGCGGCCCGCTTGCCGGGCGTGCCGGCCGCGAGCAGCACCGCGGCGGCGGAGGCGGCCTGCCCGATGCAGACCGTCTGGATGTCCGGCTTGACGAACTGCATCGTGTCGTAGATCGCCGTCATGGCGGTGAACGACCCGCCCGGCGAGTTGATGTAGATGCTGATGTCGCGGTCCGGGTCGATGGACTCCAGCGTGATCAGCTGGGCCATCACGTCGTTCGCGGACGCGTCGTCGATCTGCACGCCGAGGAAGATGATGCGCTCCTCGAACAGCTTGTTGTACGGGTTCATCTCCTTGACCCCGTACGTGGTGCGCTCGACGAACGACGGAATGATGTAGCGGTTGTCGACCGGCATCGGGCCGGCGCCCGGCCGGACGATATCGGCGAAACCGGGACGGTACAGGTCGCTCATAGGGGCCTCCGATCAGTGGTCAGGTCGTCAGGAGACGGGGCCCTCGGAGGGCACCTGGTTGGCGCTGAGCACCACGTGGTCGACGAACCCGTAGTCCTTGGCCTCGTCGGCGGTGAACCAGCGGTCGCGGTCGGAGTCGCGCTCGATCTGGTCGAGCGCCTGACCCGTGTGCTCGGCGATCTTCTCGGCGAGCGTCTTCTTCACGTAGAGCATCTGCTCGGCCTGGATCTTGATGTCGGAGGCCGTGCCGCCGATGCCGCCCGACGGCTGGTGCATCATGATCCGGGCGTGCGGCAGGGCGTAGCGCTTGCCTTGGGTGCCCGCGCACAGCAGGAACTGCCCCATCGACGCGGCGAGGCCCATGCCCACCGTGACGATGTCGTTCGGGACGTACTGCATGATGTCGTAGATCGCCATTCCCGCGGTGACGGAGCCACCTGGCGAGTTGATGTAGAGCGTGATGTCGCGGCGCCCGTCCTGGGCGGACAGCAGCAGGAGCTGGCCGCAGATGCGGTTGGCGATGTCGTCGTCGACCTGCTGGCCGAGGAAGACGATCCGCTCGCGCAGCAGCCACTGGAACAGCTGGTCGCCGAGAGGCAGCTGGGGCGCCTCGGCGACCCGCGCCTGGATCCGCGACGACTCGTCGAAAGTCGGAGGCATGCTCACCGGGTGTTCCTCCGGTCCTTTTCAATCGGTTCGGATGCTTGGACATTAACGCGCCACCGGGCCCGCTTAAGCCCGGGGGGCCGCCTTTTCGCCAGGGGCGTACCCGCGTGCGGCCGGATGTCCCGCGCGTTCCGGACGATCTTCGCCAACGCGGCGCCCCGGCCCGGCCGGAACGGGACACGCCCCGCACCCGGTGGTCGGGTGCGGGGCGTGTCCGCGGCGCGCCGGGGACGTCCCGGAGGCGTGCGGCCTCCCCCGTGGCGGGGCGAAGCCGTCAGAAGCCTCAGGCGTCCTTGTCCTTGGCGTCCTTCTCGTCCTGAGCCTCGGCGGCCGGGGCCTCCTCAGCGGCGGCCTCAGCGGTCTGCGCGGGGGCCTCGTCGGCGGCGTCCGCGGCGGGGGCGTCCTCGCCCTCCTCCTCGGCCTGGACGGTCTCGCCCGTCTCGCCGTTCAGCTCGCGCTGCACGGCCTCGACGTCGATCTCGTTGCCCGACTCGTCCTTGACGGTGACGTGCTCGACGACGAGGTTCAGCGCCTTGCTGCGCAGCACCTCGGAGACGATCGCCGGGAGCTGGTTGTTCTGCGTCAGGTACTCGGCGAGCTGCTGGGGCTGCACGCCCATCTGCATCGCCTGCGTGACGACGTACTCGCTCAGCTCCTCGTTCTCGACGCCCAGCTCCTCCTGGACGGCGAGCTGGTCGAGGACGAACCCGCCCTTGACCGCGAGGCGGGCGGCGTCGGCGACCTCGGTGTCGAACTCCTCGGCGGACTTCTCCTCGTCCTTGAGGTAGTCCTCCTTGGTCATGCCGGCCATCTGGAGCTGCTGCTCCAGCTGCTGGTTGCGGCGGCCGATCTCCTCCTCCACCACCTTCTCGGGCAGCGGGATGTCGACCTTCTCCAGCAGCGCCTCGAGGGCCTTGTCGCGCGCCTCGGACAGCTGCTGCAGCTTCACCTGCCGGCCGAGCCGGGCGCGGACGTCGCCGCGCAGCTCCTCGATGGTGTCGAACTCGCTGGCGAGCTGGGCGAACTCGTCGTCCAGGTCGGGCAGGTTCTTGACCTTGACGCTCTGCACCGTGACGGTGATCTCGGCCTCGTCGCCGGCGTGCTCGCCGCCGACCAGGGTGCCGGTGAACGTCTTGTCCTCGCCGGCGGCCAGGCCGGTCAGCGCCTCGTCCAGCCCCTCGATGGCGGAGTTGCTGCCGACCTCGTAGGAGTAGCCGGTGGTGGAGGCGTCCTCGATCTCCTCGCCGTCAATCCGGGCGACCAGGTCGATGGAGGCGAAGTCGCCCTCCTCGGCGGCGCGCTCGGCATTGGTGAGCGAGGCGAACCGCTCGCGCAGGTTGCCGAGCGTCTCCTCGACCTGCTCGTCGGTGACCTCGGCGTCGTCCACCACGACCTCGAGGCCGTCGTAGTCGGGCACCTCGAACTTCGGCCGGATGTCGACCTCGGCGGTGAACGCGAACTGGGCGCCGTCGTCCAGCTCGGTCACCTCGACGTCGGGCTGGCCGAGCACGAAGATCTCGGTCTCCTCGACGGCGCGGCCGTACAGCTCCGGAAGGGCGTCGTTGACGGCCTCCTGCAGGACCGCACCCCGGCCGACGTACTTGTCGATCAGCGGGGCGGGGACCTTGCCGGGCCGGAAGCCCTTGATCCGCACCTGCTGCGAGATCTCCTTGTACGCCTTGTCGAGGTTCGGCTTGAGCTCGTCGAACGGAACCTCGACGGTGAGCTTGACCCGGGTGGGGGTCAGCTCCTCGACATCGGTCTTCACTGGGGTTGGTCTCCTTGATCGGGCGCTGTCTCGGCCGCGGCGTTCGACGCGTGCTCAACTCGAGGGGCGCGGGCACGCCGAGAGCCGGCTCCGCGCCTTCGCGCGCTCAAGTGTATGGGGTCACGGCGCCGGCTGCGGACATCGGACGCCCGCAACGGCGGCGAACACCTGTCAACGATGCCGCACAGGCAGTGACATAAGTGCCCGGAACCCCCATACTCGTCCGGGATGAACGGGATAGCCGCGGCCTTCAGTGCGACCGGTCTCTACTACCTCGGGTTCGCCGTGTTCAAGCTGGCGGCGGACCGGATGCCCGCGCTCCGGGGCAACCGCATCCCGCACATGATCTGGACGATCGTGAGCAACTGGATCTTCCTGATCGCGCTCGCGGTCGTGCTCGGCGGGCTGACCCTGCAGATCATCGCACTGCGCAACCTGCCGCTGTCCACCGCCGTGCCGATCTTCATGTCCGGCATCGTCCCGCTGCTGCTGATCGCGCTGGTGTTCTTCGGCGAGCGGCTCACCGCGCGCGAATGGCTGAGCCTGCTGCTGACCGGCGCGGCGATCCTGCTGCTGACCGCGTCCCTCAGCGGGGACGAGCCGATCGGCTCGGCGGACGCCCCGCTGTGGAAGATCGCGGTCGTGGTGGCCCCGGCGGTGGTGGTGCCGGTGCTCATCCTCGTGCTCGGCGACCACCGGCCGGACGGCCGGCACGCGCGCCCGGTCACCGGCATCGCCTACGGGCTGAGCGCCGGCTTCCCGGTCGGCACCGCCGAACTGGCGATCAAGGGGTGGAGCGACGACCCGCACGCCGCCGACGCCGGCATCCTCGCGACGCCGTGGCCCTACCTGACCGTGGTGGCGGCCGCCATCGGATTCGGGATCATGGTGATGGCGTTCCAGCGCTGCCGGGTCTCGATCGTGGCGACGGTCATGACGGTGGCCGCCAAGTCCTACCTCCTGGCCATGGGCTCGTTCATGTACGGGGAGCCGTGGCCGCAGGACGCCGCCCGCTCGGCGATGCGGCTCGGCGCGCTGGCGCTGGGCGCGATCGCCGTCCTGCAGTTCCCCCGGCACCGGCCGGTCGAGGAGGAGCCGGCGGAGGCGTCCGGCGAGGCCGGAGCCCCGGACGACATGGCCGCCGCTCGCGACCCGTTCGGCGGGACGGCCGTCGGCGGGCCGGTGCTGGGCGGGCCGCGGCTCGGCGAGGTGTACGGGGCTCCGGTGCCGCCGCCGCGCTCCGCCTACGCGCAGGACCCGCTCGGCCAGGGGCCCTACAACCCCCCGGAGGGATACGAACACCCGGAGGCGCCGGCCCCGCGCGAGGGAGCCCCGCGCGAGGCGGCCCCGCCGCGCCGGCCGATCCGTCCGCAGAGCCCGACCGAGACCGGGTCGGACGGGCGCTGGCGCGGCTTCAGCGAGTGACCACGCGACCGACCCGCCCCCGGCGGATCGGCCTGTTCCGGACAACGACGGCCCCCGGCCCCCGCTGAGGGGCCGGGGACCGGTTCGTCTCAGCGGCGCTTGGAGTCGCCGCCCGGGAGGCCCTTGTCGAGGCCGGCCCGGCGCAGGGCGTCGGCCATGGCGCCGCCGCCTCCCTGGCCGCCGCGCGGCTGGCCGCCGCGGCCGCCCTGGTTGCCCCGGGGCTGGCCGCCGCGCCCGCCGCCGCGCTGGTTCTGGCCGCCGCGGTTCTGCCGCCCGCCGCCGTCGCCCTGCTGGTCACGGCCCTGGCGCGGCCCGCCCTGCCGGCCGCCGCCCTGCTTGCCGGCGGCCTGCCTGCCACCACCGGACTTGCCGCCGGCCTGCTTGCCGCCACCGGGCTCGTCGTCCAGGCGGAGGGTGAGCGAGATGCGCTTGCGCGGCAGGTCGACGTCCAGGACCTTCACGCGGACGATGTCGCCGGGCTTGGCGACGTCGCGCGGATCCTCGACGAACTTGTCGGACATCGCGGAGATGTGCACGAGCCCGTCCTGGTGGACGCCGACGTCGACGAACGCGCCGAACGCGGCGACGTTGGTGACGACGCCCTCCAGCAGCATCCCCGGTTCGAGGTCGGAGATCTTGTCGACGCCCTCCTTGAACACGGCGGTCTTGAACGCCGGGCGCGGGTCGCGGCCGGGCTTCTCCAGCTCGGCGAGGATGTCGGTGACGGTCGGCAGCCCGAACGTCTCGTCGACGAAGTCGCCGGGCTTGAGCGCGCGCAGCGCGGCGGTGTTGCCGATGAGGCCCTTGACGTCGTTCCCGGCCGCCTCCAGGATCCGGCGGACGACCGGGTAGGCCTCCGGGTGCACGCTGGAGGCGTCCAGCGGGTCGTCGCCGCCGGGGATGCGCAGGAAGCCCGCGCACTGCTCGAATGCCTTCGGCCCGAGGCGCGGCACCTCCTTCAGCCCGGAGCGGCCGCGGAACGGCCCGTTGGCGTCGCGGTGGGCGACGATGTTCTCCGCCAGGCCCTCGCCGATGCCGGACACGCGGGTGAGCAGCGGCGCGGACGCGGTGTTGACGTCCACCCCGACGGCGTTCACGCAGTCCTCGACGACGGCGTCCAGCGAGCGGGACAGCTTCACCTCGGAGATGTCGTGCTGGTACTGGCCGACGCCGATCGACTTCGGGTCGATCTTGACCAGCTCGGCGAGCGGGTCCTGCAGGCGGCGGGCGATGGACACCGCGCCGCGCAGCGAGACGTCCATGCCGGGCAGCTCGCGGCCCGCGTACTCCGACGCCGAGTACACCGACGCGCCCGCCTCCGACACCATGATCTTGGTGAGCTTGAGGTCGGGGTGCCGGGCGATCAGCTCGGCGGCGAGCTTGTCGGTCTCCCGGGACGCCGTGCCGTTGCCGATCGAGACCAGGTCGACCTGGTGCTCGCGGGCGAGCCGCGCGAGCGTCTCGATCGACTCGTCCCACTTGCGGCGCGGCTCGTGCGGGTAGATCGTGTCGGTCGCGGTGACCTTGCCGGTGGCGTCCACGACGGCGACCTTGACGCCGGTGCGCAGGCCCGGGTCCAGGCCCATGGTGGCGCGGGTGCCGGCGGGCGCGGCGAGCAGCAGGTCGCGCAGGTTGGCGGCGAACACCCGGACCGCCTCGTCCTCGGCCTCCTGCCGCAGCCGGGTGCGCAGGTCGATGCCGAGGTGGACGAGGATCCGGGTGCGCCAGGCCCAGCGGACGGCGTCGGCCAGCCACGGGTCGCCCGGCCGGCCCTGGTCGGAGATCTGGAACCGGCGCGCGATCTCCGCCTCGAAGGAGCTGCGCGGCGCGGAGTCGTCGGCCTCCTCGGGCTCCAGGTCGAGGTCGAGGACCTCCTCCTTCTCGCCGCGCAGGAGCGCGAGGACGCGGTGCGAGGGCAGCTTGGCGAACGGCTCGGCGAACTCGAAGTAGTCGGAGAACTTGGCGCCGCTCTCCTGCTTCCCCTCGCGGACGCGGGAGACCATCCGGCCCTGGTTCCACATGCGCTCGCGCAGCGCGCCGATGAGGTCGGCGTCCTCGGCGAAGCGCTCGACGAGGATCGCGCGGGCGCCCTCCAGCGCGGCGGCCTCGTCCGCGACGCCCTTCTCGGCGTCGACGTAGGAGGCGGCCTCGGCGCGCGGGTCGCGGGACGGGTCGTCCAGCAGCAGCTCGGCGAGCGGTTCGAGGCCGGCCTCGCGGGCGATCTGCGCCTTGGTGCGCCGCTTCGGCTTGTACGGGAGGTAGATGTCCTCCAGCCGGGCCTTGGACTCGGCGGCCATGATCTGGGCGCGGAGCTCGTCGGTGAGCTTGCCCTGCGACTCGACCGACTCCAGGATGGCGGCGCGCCGCTCGTCCAGCTCGCGCAGGTAGCGCAGCCGCTCCTCCAGGGCGCGGAGCTGCGCGTCGTCGAGCGTTCCGGTGGCCTCCTTGCGGTACCGGGCGATGAACGGGACGGTCGCCCCGCCGTCGAGCAGGTCCACCGCGACCCGCACCTGCCCCTCGCGGACGCCGATCTCCTCGGCGATGCGCTGGGTGATGGTCGGCGTGGTCTGGCCGGTGGACGTCTGGCTGATGGTCGCTGTCACAGCTTGGATTCGCTTTCTCCCCTGGGTGTCGCCTGTGCATTGTCCAGGGAACGGGGCCGGTTGTCTTGTCACCGCTCGAATGACGGACCGGTCGGCGACCGGCCGTCCCGCTCACTCCGCCAGAGGGTAGGCCTAACTCCTCCATGATCCGCCCCGGTTCGGGGGCCTAGGCCCACTGGGCCGCGCGGCGTCCGGCGACACAATGGTGGGACCGGGAGCCGCCGCGGCGCGCTCCCCATGACCTTGGAACCCTTGGAGGACGGGTGGACGGCAGGAATCGCCTCATCGACCGGCTGGGCGGGCTCGCCCGCGGGACGTTCCTCAACGTCCTGCGCGCGGTGGCCCAGATCGTGCTGGCCTACGCGGCGAACCTCCCGCTGTTCATCCTCGCGGTGCTGGCGATCGCCTTCATCCCGCTGGGCGTCGGGATCGTGCTGGCGCCGCCGGTGCTGCTGGCGATCCGGGCGGTGGCGAATCTGCAGCGGACCCTGGCCGCGGACTGGCAGGGCGTGCCGATCCCGGAGCCGTACCGGCCGGAACCGGCCGGGGCGTCCGGTCCGATCGGGCGCCTGAAGTGGGTGCTCGGCGACCCGGCGACGTGGCGGGACCTGCTGTGGTCGCTGCTGAACGTGCCGGTCGCGCTCGTCCTCGGGGTGCTGGCCGGGGGCCTGACCGTGTACGGGCTGGAGGGCGTGTTCGTGGCGTGGTGGGTCGCGCTGCTGGCGGACTACGGCTGGGGCCCGTTCTGGATGCTCAACGACTTCGGCGTGGTCGGGTACGCGGGGACGATCATCGGTGGCGCCCTGCTGCTGGTGCTCTCGGTCCCGGCGGGCGGGGCGCTCCTGAAGGCGCACGCGCTGTTCGGCCGGTCGCTGCTGGCGCCGACGCGGAGCGCGCTGGCCGAGCGCGTGCGGCGGCTGACCGAGACGCGGGCGGAGACCGTGGACGCCTCCGCCGCCGAGCTGCGCCGCATCGAGCGGGACCTGCACGACGGCGCGCAGGCCCGGCTGGTCGCGCTGAGCATGAACATCGGCCTCGCCGAGGAGATGATGAAGCACGACCCGGAGACCGCGCAGCAGCTCCTCGCCGAGGCGCGGGAGGCGAGCGGGACGGCGCTGACGGAGCTGCGCGACCTGGTGCGCGGCATCCACCCGCCGGTGCTGGCCGAGCGCGGCCTGGACGGGGCGGTGCGGGCGCTGGCGCTGACCCTGCCGCTGCCCGTGGACGTCCACGTCGACCTGCCGGGACGCGCGGAGGCGCCGGTCGAGTCGGCGGCCTACTTCGCGGTCGCGGAGATGCTCGCCAACGTCGTCAAGCACTCCGGCGCGCGGCGGGCCTGGATCCAGATCGAGCACTCCGGCGGCCGGCTGCTGATGATCATCGGGGACGACGGGACGGGCGGCGCCGACCCCGCCGCCGGCAGCGGGATGCGCGGTATCGAGCGCAGGCTCGCCGCGTTCGATGGGACGATGGCGGTGACGAGCCCGCCCGGCGGGCCGACCGTCGTCACCATGGAGCTGCCGTGCGCGTTGTCATCGCCGAAGATCTCGCCCTCCTCCGGGACGGGCTGATCCGCCTGCTCGGCGCGTTCGGCTTCGAGGTCGTCGAGGCGGTCGACAACGGGCCGTCGCTGCGGCGGGCGCTGACCGCGCACCGCCCGGACGTCGCGGTGGTGGACGTCCGGCTCCCGCCGACGTTCACCGACGAGGGGCTGCGGGCGGCGCTGGAGGCCCGCAAGGAGATCCCCGGCCTGCCGGTGCTGGTGCTGTCGCAGCACGTGGAGCAGCTGTACGCGCGGGAACTGCTGTCCGACAGCAGCGGCGGCATCGGCTACCTGCTGAAGGACCGCGTCTCGGACGTCAAGGTGTTCGTGGAGGCGGTGCGCCGGGTCGCGGACGGCGGCACCGCCCTCGACCCGGACGTGGTGGCCCAGCTGCTCACCCGGCACGCCCGCGAGGAGCCGCTGCAGCAGCTGACCCCCCGCGAGCGCGAGGTGCTCGGGCTGATGGCGGAGGGGCGCTCGAACGCCGCCATCGCCGCGAAGCTGTTCGTCACCGAGAAGGCGATCAGCAAGCACACCAACAACATCTTCGGCAAGCTCGGGCTGCCGCAGTCCGAGGACGACAACCGCCGGGTGCTGGCGGTCCTCGCCTACCTGGGCGCCTGAGCCCCTCCGCCGGGCGGGCTAGCGGGCCGGGCTACTGGGCCCACGGCGGGACGAGCCGCTCGGTGCCCTGGGGCGCGATCGCGCACTTGGTGTCGTCCACGACCTCGTCGGGGTCGTAGGCGAGGCAGCCGGCGTGGGCGGCGACGACCGCGGTGAATCCGGTGTCGCCGGTCGTCATCTGCCGGGGCACGTCGGGCGCGAGGACGAGCGTGTCGCCCGGCCCGGCCTCCAGCCTGCGGCCGTCGAGGTCGATGGTCGCGGCGCCGTCCAGGAACGTCCACACCTGCTCGGTGTCGAAGGCGTGCAGCGGGCCGGTCCTGCCGGGGAGCATGTCGACGCGCCAGACGGCGATGCCCTCGGTGCCGCCCTGGGTGGGCGTCGCGAACGTGGTCATGGTGCCGTTCGGCGTCTCGGTGCGGCGGCCGTCGGCGTCGCGGATGAGCGTCATGGGTCCCGATCCCCTAGGGTTAGACAACATGGTTGTCCTTATAGTCAACGAGGTTGTCTTTTATGTCAAGTGACGGCACGGCGCGTGACGGCATGGCCGGTGACGGCGGGCTCCAGGACGCGCCCGGCTTCGAGCTTCCACTGCGGCTCTTCCTCGCCTTCCGCGTGATCGTCGACGAGGTGCACGCCGAACTGGCGCGCGAGGGGCATCCCGAACTGCGCCCGATGCACGGCTTCGTCTTCCAGGCCATCGGCCCTGACGGCACGACGGCCGTGGAGCTCGGCCACCGGCTCGGGGTGTCCAAGCAGGCCGCGGGGAAGATGGTGAAGTCGCTGGAGCGGGCCGGGTACGTCGAGCGCGGCACCGACCCGCGGGACGCCCGGCGCAAGATCGTCCGGCTGACCGCGCGCGGGATCGACTCGCTCGACCGCTCCGCGCTGGCCTTCGAGCGGATCCGCGCCGACTGGGTGCGGGCGCTCGGCGCGGACCGGGTCCGGGCGCTGGAGCACGACCTGCGCCGGATGACCCCCGCCGACCTGTGGCGGCTCGACATGCCCGGCTGGTTCGGAACCGCCTGAACGTCGCCGCCCCGACCGCACCGCCGGACTTCGCCGGCTGAACTTTTTCGCGCTCGGTGACCGTACGGGTCCAGGCAGTCGCTTAGACCACTCGCGGCGGGGCCCGCGGGCTTGCCGCAGGCCCTTGAACGCGCCGTTCCGCCCGGTTACCATCCTCCCAATTCTTAGGAAACTTTCCTAAGAATTGAGCGGGGATTCCTGTTTGATTCGGGGGCCGGACCGAACGGAGAATCATGTCAAGACCGGGCGGACGGCGGGCCATCGCGCTCGCCGGCGCAGCGACACTGGCGGTGGCCACCGCCCTGCTCACGGCGCCTCCGGCGTCGTCGGCGGGGACCGTCACCGCCACCTGCAAGAAGGGTTCCGACTGGGGCACCGGCTTCGACGGGACCTGCACCATCACCAACGGGACCGGCGCGGCCGTCACCGGCTGGAAGCTCGAAGCGGACATGCCGTCCGGGACGTCCGTCGGCAACGTCTGGAACGCGACGAAGACCGTCTCCGGGAACCACTACACCTTCACCAACGCGGGCTGGAACGGCACCATCGCGGCCGGTGCCAGCGCCAGCTTCGGGTTCGGCGGCAGCGGCTCCGGGTGGTTCACCAACTGCACGGTCAACGGCGCGTCCTGCGACGGCACGGGCACCCCCGGCGACGACACCGAGGCCCCGACCGCCCCGTCCGGCCTCACGGTCACCGGCAAGACCGCCACCAGCGTGACGCTGTCGTGGACCGCGTCGACCGACAACGTCGGCGTGAAGGGCTACGACGTCTACAACGGCAGCACCAAGGCCGCGTCGACGACCGGCACCAGCACCACCGTCGGCGGGCTGTCCGCCAAGACCGCCTACACCTTCACCGTCAAGGCCTCGGACGCCGCCGGGAACACCTCCCCCGCGTCGGCCTCCGTGTCGGTCACCACCGACGACGGCGGCGGCGGCAACCCCGGCGCCGGCGACAAGGTCATCGGCTACTTCGCCGAGTGGGGCGTCTACCAGCGGAACTACCACGTCAAGAACATCGAGACGAGCGGCTCCGCCGACAAGCTGACCCACATCAACTACGCGTTCGGCAACGTCACCGGCGGCCGGTGCGCGATCGGCGACTCCTACGCCGACTACGAGAAGGCCTACACCGCCGACCAGAGCGTCGACGGCGTCGCCGACACCTGGGACCAGCCGCTGCGCGGCAGCTTCAACCAGCTCCGCAAGCTGAAGAAGCTGCACCCGAACCTGAAGATCCTCTGGTCGTTCGGCGGCTGGACGTGGTCCGGCGGGTTCACCCAGGCCGCGCAGAACCCGGCCGCGTTCGCCGAGTCCTGCTACAACCTGGTCGAGGACCCGCGCTGGGCGGACGTGTTCGACGGCATCGACATCGACTGGGAGTACCCCAACGCCTGCGGCCTGACCTGCGACACCAGCGGGCCGGACGCGTTCAAGAGGCTGATGGGCGCGGTGCGGGCCAAGTTCGGGTCCGGCAACCTCGTGACGGCCGCGATCACCGCCGACGCCGGCGACGGCGGCAAGATGGACGTCACCGACTACGCGGGCGCCGCCCAGTACGTCGACTGGTACAACCCGATGACCTACGACTACTTCGGCGCCTGGGACGCCAAGGGACCGACGGCGCCGCACTCGCCGCTCACGTCCTACCCGGGCATCCCGCACGCCGGGTTCAACTCCACCGACACCATCGCCAAGCTCAGGGCCAAGGGCGTCCCGGCGAGCAAGCTGCTGCTCGGCATCGGCTTCTACGGCCGCGGCTGGACGGGCGTCACCCAGTCCGAACCCGGCGGCACCGCCACCGGCGCCGCGCCCGGCACCTACGAGGCCGGCATCGAGGACTACAAGGTCCTCAAGGGCAAGTGCCCCGCCACCGGCACCGTCGCCGGCACCGCCTACGCCAAGTGCGGCAGCGAGTGGTGGAGCTACGACACCCCGTCCACCATCCGGGGGAAGATGTCCTTCGCCAAGGACCAGGGCCTGGCGGGCGCCTTCTTCTGGGAGCTCAGCGGCGACACCGCGAACGGCGAGCTGATCGCCGCGATGCGCGGCGGACTCGGCTGAGCGCGATGAGCCGTCTCGGCTGAGCTGTTCGCAGGAAGGGGTACTCCCAGCCCCCTCAGCAGGCCGAGACATCGGGCCCCCGACCAGACGGACGCCGGTCGGGGGCCCGCCTCCTTCTTCTTGTGGCCGGGTTCAGGCGAGGGACTGACCGCCGTCCACCGCGAGGACCTCGCCGCTCATGTAGGGGTTGGCCATCAGGAACACGGCGGCGGAGGCGGCCTCCTCGGCCGTCCCGAACCGCCCGAGCGGCATGGCGGCGCCCGCCTCGGCCATCGCCGCGTCACCCGCGCCGGTGGCCCCGTAGCGGCTGCGCAGCAGGGGCGTGTCGATGGCGCCGTACCGGATCGCGTTGGCCCGCAGGCGGACTGGCGCCAGCTCGACGGCCAGCGCACGGGCGAGCGTCTCCACTGCGCCGGCCGCCGCGACCGGCGCGGCCATGCCGGAGCGCGGGCGGGCCACGAGGACGCCCGAGCTGAGCGTGATCGAGCCGCCCGGCTCCATGCGGGGGACGGCGGCGCGCACGATGTCGAGCACCGCCCCCGCCGGAGCCGCGACGGCGGCCCGCGCCTCGTCCCGGCCGAGCTCGGTGACGGGGCCGATTCCCGACGGGTATCCGGCCGTCATCAGGACGTGGTCGACGGAGCCGGCTCGTGCGAAGACCTCTTCCATCGCGTCGCCGTCGGTGACATCGGCGGGCACCCCGCGCACCTCGGCGGCGGCGTCCGTGCCGGCCTCGGTCACGCGGGCGACGGCGGACTCCAGCCGCTCCTTGTCGCGGCCGACGAGCAGGACGTGCGCGCCGACCGAGGCGAGCAGGCCGGCGGCGGCCAGGCCGATGCCCGAGCTGCCGCCGAGGATCACCGCCGTCCGTCCGGCCAGGCTCCACGGGAGCGGCGAGCGGACGGGGACGGGTGCGGTGGTCGTGGTCATGGCTCCTCCTAAATAAACCATCCGGTTGTTTTAGAATGGACCCGCGGCCGGTCCCAAGTCAACCGGATGGTTTAATTCGGGCATGAGCTACGACGCCGAGGCGACCCGCCGGCGGATCTTCGAGGCCGCCACAGCCGAGTTCGCCGCGCGCGGGCTCGCGGGCGCCCGGATCGAGCGCATCGCCACCGAGGCGCGGGCCAACAAGCAGGCCATCTACCTCTACTTCGGCGGCAAGGAGAAGCTGTTCGGCGCCGTGGTGCGGGGCGCGATGGAGGAGATCGGCAAGACGACCGAGATCGACCCCGGCCGGCTGACCGAGTCCGTGGGCCGGCTCTTCGACTGGTACCGGGAGCATCCGGAGCTGATCAGGCTGCTGCTCTGGGAGGCCCTGGAGACGCGGGGCGAGGTCCAGGGCGAGGACGAGCGGCGCGAGGCGTTCCGGCGCAAGGCCGACCGCTTCGCCGGCGCCGCCGGCGGCCGCACGGAGCCGGGCGCCGGGTCCCCGGAGGCCAGGGACCTGATGTTCACCGTCTTCGGCCTCATCGCGTGGAGCTTCGCCGTCCCGCAGCTGCGGCGGCTGATCCTGGACGAGGACGACGAGGCCGCCGCCCTGGCACGCCGCCGCACGGCGGTCCTGGAGGCCGCCCGCGTCCTCGCCGAAGCACACGGCTCCGGCGGGACCGCGTGATGATCAGCGCGGCGCTGTTCGACCTCGACGGGACCCTCCTCGACCACGACGGCGCCGCGGGCGAGGCGGTCGCCCGCCTGTTCCCGGACGTGGACGAGGGGTGGCTCGTCCGGCGCTGGCACGAGCTGACCGAGGAGGCCGTGAACCGGTACCTGGCGGGCGAGCTGGACTTCACCGGCCAGCGCCGCGCCCGGATCCTCCGGCTCGCCCTGGAACTGGGGCTCGGCGACTGGGACGACGCCCGCGCCGACGCGTGGCTCGTCCGGTACGTGGCGCTGTACGAGGCGGCGTGGCGCCCGTTCCCCGAGGCCCGGCGCGTCCTGGACGTCCTGGCGGCGCGCGGCCTGCGGCTCGGCGTGATCACGAACGGGGACGCCCGGCAGCAGCGCAGGAAGATCGGCGCGATCGGCCTGGCGGACGTCCTGCCGTACGTCGTGGCCTCCAGCGAGGCGGGCTCCGCCAAGCCGGACGCCGGGATCTTCCGGACGGCCTGTGTGGGCCTCGGCGTCGCCCCGGAGTGCGCCGCCCACGTCGGGGACCGGCTCGTCACGGACGCGCAGGGCGCCGCAGCGGCCGGGCTCACGGGCGTGTGGCTCGACCGCTCCGGCGGCCCCGCGCCGAGTGAGCCGCCCGTCCCGCGCATCACGACGCTGGAGGCGCTTCCCCGGCTGCTCGGCGACCGCTGACGCGGGGGTCAGCCGGTCTGCAGGACGGCCTCGATCTCCAGGATGATCTGGACCTTCTCCCCCAGCCCGAGCCCGCTGCCGCCCGGGACCTTGGCGGTGTCGCCGACCCCGAACTCCAGCCGGCTGATCTCGCCCGTCGCGGTGAACCCGGCGCGGGCGCCCTTGAACGGGTCGTCCTCCCGGAACGGGTCCGGGCCGAACCCCTCGATCTCCAGCTTCAGCGGGACCTGCCTGGTCAGGCCGCGCAGCGTGAGCTCGCCGTCCAGGACGAAGCCGTCGCCGTCCCTGCGCACACCGGTGGACCGGTAGGTCATCTCGGGGTACTTCGCGGTGTCCAGGAAGTCGGCTGAGCGGACGTGCTCGTCCCGCGTGGCGTTGCCGGTGTCGACCGAGGAGAGGTCGATGGTCGCGGTCACCGAGGAGCCGAGGGGGTCGTCGCCCGTGACGATCGTCCCCGCGAACGTCCCGAACCGGCCGCGGACCTTGCTGACCATCAGGTGCCTGATCGTGAAGCCGACGCCGGAGTGCAGGGGGTCGATGGCCCAGGTGCCGGCGATGTAGTCGGGGACCTCGACAAGTTCGGCGGTCATGGTGTCTCCTAAGTTATGGATGGTAAGGCGGTTCCGATCGGTAACCGCTTCCATCGTGCGGAGACTTCGGGCTCGGCACAAGAAGGCACTTTTTTCTGCCCCGGTCACCTGGAGGGAACCATGGAGCACAACCCGGTGCACTGCCGGGCCCGCGAGATCCTCGACCGGGTCGGCGACAAGTGGTCGCTGCAGGTGATCGCGCTGCTCGGCGAGGGGACCAAGCGCTTCACCGAACTCAAGCGCGAGATCGAGGGCATCAGCCAGCGGATGCTCACCGTCACGCTGCGCGGCCTGGAACGCGACGGCATCGTCACGCGGACCGTGTACCCGGTCGTACCGCCACGCGTGGAGTACTCCCTCACCCCGATGGGCGCCACCCTGATGGACGCGGCCGAGACCCTCGTCATGTGGGCGTCGGCCCACATCGACCAGATCGACAGCGCCCGCGCCGACTACGACGCCCGCGCCGCCACGGAGGCGTCCCTTGTGAGGTCCGCGTCGCAGAACACGCAGACGTAGTACTCGTCTTTCACGACATTCAACTCCCGGCATTCGGCGCAATGCCGGAAGACGAACAAGGCCGTGAAACCCTCGGGCCGCTGGAACCCGGCGCGGTCCAGCGCGGCGGCGACCGCGGGCCAGGATTCCTCCCCCGGGCAATATCCGGTCGACTGGTTGCTGACCTCGGTGACCACCGCACCGTCGAAGGCGATCTCACCGGCGGCCAGGACGTCGCGTCCGCCGGCGCACACCACATGCTCACTGCGGCGCGGGGCGATGCGCAGGAGCCCGTCGAGAGTCACCACAAAGGTGAAAGGCTCGTCCTGCGCTTCGACGTCCGCGGCCGAACCGACGGGCTCACCCGCCGTTCCGGGACGGACGTGCTGAAGCAACTCCGGCGGCCCCACATAGGCGTACATAGCGCCACCGTAGGATCGGCCGCCGCTCACCGCACCCGAAAATCCATGTGCCACCGCCCCGGCCGCGGAGGTACGTTGGGCGGCGATGGTCATTCACGAGGTGGGACGGCGAGCTAGCCGCGCCGAGCTGGGGGACGAGCAGTCGTGCCCGGCCCGGCTCGGCGGTGTGCGCAGTCATCCCATCGACCTCGTGAGGCCGTCCCATGCGCTCTGCTGACATCCGCGCGACCTTTCTCGACTTCTTCCAGGAACGCGACCACCGCGTCGTGCCGTCGAGCCCGCTCGTCCCGTCCGATCCGACGCTGCTGCTGACGAACGCGGGCATGAACCAGTTCAAGCCGTACTTCCTCGGCGAGACCGCGCCGGAGCATCCCCGCGCGGTGTCCGTGCAGAAGTGCGCGCGCACGTCCGACATCGAGAACGTGGGCCGCACCACGCGGCACGCGACGTTCTTCGAAATGCTCGGCAACTTCTCCTTCGGCGACTACTTCAAAGAAGACGCGATCGCCTGGGCGTGGGAACTCTTCACACGCCACTACGACCTCGACCCGGAACGCCTGTGGGTCACCGTGTACCGGGACGACGACGAAGCACACCGCCTCTGGCGGCGCATCGGCGTCCCCTCCGGCCGCATCCAGCGACTGGGCATGGAGGACAACTACTGGTCGATGGGCATACCCGGCCCGTGCGGACCGTCCGCTGAACTCCACTACGACCGGGCCCGTCCTTCGGCCGCGAAGGCGGCCCGGCGGTGGACGGCGAGCGCTACCAGGAACTCTGGAACCTGGTCTTCATGCAGAACCTCCGCGGCGAAGGATCGGGTAAGGACGATTACCCGATCCTGGGCGAACTCCCGGCGCGGAACATCGACACCGGCCTCGGCCTCGACCGCCTCGCCGCGATATTGCAGGACGTCGACACCGTCTGCGAAACCGACCTCCTTTCGCCGACCCTCCGCCTCGTCCAGGAAATGTCGGGACGCACCTACCCCGGCCGCGACGGAAGCGACGACTCGACCTCCTTCCGCGTCGTCACCGAGCACTCCCGCTCGATCGCGTTCCTCATCGCGGACGGCGTCCTGCCCGCCCGCGACGGCCGCGGCTACGTCCTGCGCCGCCTGATGCGCCGCGCGATCAGGCACGCCCGCCGCCTCGGCATCGACCTCGCGCTCCCGGACCTGACGTCCAGCGTCGTCGGCAACTACCAGGAGCTGGCACCGCAGTCGGACCTCATCCGCCAGGTGGTCACCTCCGAAGAGGAGGCGTTCGACCGCACGCTCCGCCAGGGCGGCCGCCTCCTCGACACGGCGATCACCCGCGCGACGTCCACCATCTCCGGCCGCACGGCGTTCGAACTGCACGACACCTACGGCTTCCCGATCGACCTGACCATCGACGCGGCGCGCTCCGCGGGCCTCACCGTCGACGAGGACGAGTTCGCCGAGCTCCTCGACCGGCAGCGCCGCCAGGCGCACCAGGCCGGCCGGGACCGCAAGGGCGACGCGGTCGCCCGCCAGGACCTCTACCGCCGCGTCACCGCACGCCACGGCCTCACGGACTTCGTAGGCCACCACACCGAAACAGCGGAAACACGCATCGCCACGCTCCTCGGCCCCACCGGCGAACTCCCGATCGCTCACGAGGGCGCCGAACTCGACGTGATCCTGACTCGCAGCCCGTTCTACGCGGAATCAGGCGGCCAGGTCGGCGACACCGGAACGATCCGCACCCCGGACGCGACCCTCCACGTCCTCGATACCCGACTCGGCCTCGACGGCCTCCACGTCCACACCGTCCGCATCGTGAACGGCGAGCTACGCCCCGGCGACGAGGCCGAGGCGTCCATCGACGGCGACCGCCGCGCGGCCACCGCGCGCTCCCACAGCGCGACCCACGTGCTGCACGCGATGCTGCGCCGCCTCCTCGGCGACCACGCGACCCAGCGCGGCTCCCGCGTGGAACCCGGCCGCCTGCGCTTCGACTTCGCGCACTTCTCCCCCGTCGACCCCGTCCCCGTCCAGACCCTCGTCAACGACTACCTCCTGGACGACCCGGAAGTACACGTCTGGGAAACAAGCCGCTCCGCCGCAGAGAAGGCAGGAGCACTGGCGATGTTCGGCGAGAAGTACAACGACGACGTCCGCGTCGTGGACATCGGCGACGCGTCCCGCGAACTATGCGGCGGCACCCACGTCGGCCACGGCTCGCAGGCGGGCCCCGTCCACATCGTCGGCGAATCGTCCATCGGCACAGGCCTGCGCCGGATAGAGGCACTCACCGGCCCCGATGCCCTGCGCCACTACGACCACCAAACGCACCTCCTGAACGAACTGGCAACACTCCTGAACGTCCACCCCAACGAAGCACCAGACCGCCTCCGCCAGCGACTGGAAACCCTCGCGGAGACCCAGCGCGAACTAGAGACCCTCCACACCACGAACCTCCGCAACCAAGCCCAGCGCCTATCCCCACGAAAGGAACTCCACCCCAACGGCTGGCTCCTGGCCCAGACGATCCCCGACCTGACCCCCACCGACCTCCGCACCATCGCGACCGACGTCCTCACCCCGCGCGGCATAGTGATCTTGGGCACCGCCACCGGCGGCAAGGCCGCACTGGTCGCCGCAGTGGGCACGGACCTCGACATCACCGCACGCGACCTCCTGACCCGCGCCGCGCAACGGCTGGGCGGCGGCGCCGGCGGCAAGGGCAGGATCGCGAACGCGGGCGGCCGCAACCCCGAGAACCTCCCGCAGGCCATCGCCACGGCGGCGGCCGACGCCCGCGCCCTCCTCGGCTAGGCGAGCGACCGGGGTCCGATCAGGACTAGACTTCTCCCCGTCATCGCGATCAGCGGTGATGCGCGGGCTGTAGCGCAGTTTGGTAGCGCACTGGCTTTGGGTGCCAGGGGTCGTGGGTTCGAATCCCGCCAGCCCGACCGGGGAGACCGTCCGACCACCGTCAACACCCGTCCCCGAAACCCTGTACGCTACGGTTTGGCGATCGAGACCCCAAGGGCTCTCCATCCGCCCGCGGGCGTAGCTCAATGGTAGAGCCCCAGTCTTCCAAACTGGCTACGCGGGTTCGATTCCCGTCGCCCGCTCTCCCATCTCCCCAGGTCAGAGGCCATATAACGGTGATCTTGGAGTGACTCCAAGATTTTCTATCACTGGTTCTATCACTGCACCTGTCCGTGATCATGGTGATCCCGTCATCCGGACCGGCACCGCATAGCACTCCTTCGGTCCGCCGATTGGACACCGCCTCGCCCTCAGCGGACTGGACATCACGGACAGATCGTCCACGTTCGGGGCCCTCCGGCTCGTCGCCGAGCAGCGGGCACGGGCGGCGACGAGAAGGACGAACCTCGTCACCCTCCGCCCCACGCCCTGGCATCGCGCAAGAGGCCATCAAAGGACACAAGGGGAACTGTGACCGCGTAGGCCTTCGACGAGGATCGCCACGCGCTCATCGCCCTCTGGGACAACAGATCGAGCCACGTCGCCTCCACCTGCGCCGTACTCCCCCGCCGGCGCGGTCCAGCATCTCGCTCGGACTCTGACCTGGTTTTCCGCCCTGACCTGGCGGAGCTGCACCCACCCGGCCTCCGCATCGGACGAGCAAGAGGTGAACACCGA
This sequence comes from Actinomadura sp. NAK00032, assembly GCF_013364275.1. Taxonomy (NCBI): domain Bacteria; kingdom Bacillati; phylum Actinomycetota; class Actinomycetes; order Streptosporangiales; family Thermomonosporaceae; genus Actinomadura; species Actinomadura sp. NAK00032. The sequence goes on from NZ_CP054932.1 coordinate 6,947,534, forward strand.
AGGCCGGCAACGCGAAGGAGACCGAAAGCGTTCACAACAGTGGCGCAGGCTCTGACTCACCCGAACCTGCCCTCCGACGGGATGCTGGTGACGTCCTACAACCCTGTCGAAGAGAGTGCTCACCAACTCGGCCGCGCCCTGCACGACATCGAGAATCCGACTCGCCGCGCCGACCCGGCCGGGACCGGTCTGGGCTTGCCGATCGCCCGCCAGGTCGCCCAGGCTCATCACGGCAGTCCGCGCATCGCCGACCGTCCGAACGGCACCTGCATGGTGCTGCGTCTGCCCCTGTCGGAACCGGCAGACTGAAAACCTTCGCTGGCAGCGCGGGGAGCACCATCGGCCCACTGCGGCCACGTCAAGCGGCTGCACTACGCTCGGATGACCATGCTCGAACTGCACGGAATCAACCATCTGACGCTATCCACGACCGACATCGACCGGCTCGTGACGTACTACACGGAGTTGCTCGGAGCCACGCTCGCGTTCGAGCGCGCTGCGACCTCTGTCGATCCTCGGGTCGCGGTCATCGATGTCGGCGGGGCCGACCACCTGATGATCGTCGAAACCGCCACCGCCCCCACCACTGATCTCGATCCACTGGGCCGGGCGGGCTGGGGACTGCGTGTTGGCACACACGCGCAGCTTTGTGAGCTTCGCGAACAGATACAGGACGCCGGGTGGCCGGTCGGACAGATCGAGACACTCCCCACTCAATGGACGATGACGGTGCGCGACCCCGATGGTCGCCCTGTGGATGTCCGGGCCCATCGGCCACGCACCACATCGACGCCATCAACCACTGGCCACGGCAACCCGGACTCTCGGAACATGCCCTAGCGCGCGGGCGGTCGGCAAGCGCTTTACCGCAGGTTGTAGGTGCGGGTCACGGCGGTCAGGTCGCCGTCCTCACGCGTGGAGGGCACCAGATCGCGCGGCGGCGGCACGAAGCCGGGCACGGTCGTGAGACCGGTCGTCTCCGCGATCGCGGTGAGCCGCCGGCCGCCCGGTACCCGCACGCTGATCGAGGCGCCGCCGGCGGGGAGGCCGCGGAAGCGGACCTCGCCCGGCCAGGTCTTGCGCCGTGTCCCGTCGACCGCCACGTGTGCGGGCTTGGAACCCGCTACGGCCGCTGACGCCTCGGTGATCGGACGGTCGAAGCGCAGCGTCACCGAGCGGGCGCCGCGTCCGACCCTCACCTGCAGCCGGAAGAGGTCGCCGTCGCGGGAGACGATCTGGACACTGGGTTCGGCCGCCCGCATCGGCTGAGCCGGACCCGTCCACCGCAGGCTGCGCGCGTATCCGGGCGGAAGCCCGCCCTGGTCGTGGCCGGACACGTACCGCCGGGTCCAGGAACCGGGATCCGCGTCACCGCTCACCCAGTGCGCGGTGCCGCTGTCGGCGTTCATCACGTAGGCCAGGTGGGTGCGGCGCGGGCGCGTCTGGTCGTAGGTATCGACGGCCAGCCCGGTCACGGCCAGCGCGACGGCGAGCGCGAGGGCCGACGGCACGGCGAGCGCGGCCCGCCGCTCGGGTAGAACGAGTTCGGCGAGGGGAAGCAGCGTCAGCCCGAACAGTGCCAGCGCCAGTGCGGGCACGCCCGCCAGCGCGAGCCCCATGCCGTCGAAGGCCACCTGCGCCCATGCGGGCAACAGCAACCCGGGGACGACGAGCCCGAGCACCAGCGCCGCAAATCGCCCGCGCGGCAGCAGGACGGCACCGAGACCGCCCAGCGCGCACGCCAGAGCGGGCAGCGTGCACAGGAACGCGGCGCCCGGCGCGACCCACGTGAGCAGGACGCCCAAACCCGTCGGCCAGGCGAGCGCGCCGACCGCGAGCGCAGCCGGGCCGAGCCTCCGGCGCAGCGGGACGTACCACAGGGACAGCGCGAGCACGGCCAGCGCGGCGACGGCGGCCCGGTAGGGCACCGGCCGGTGCAGCAGGCCGCCCATCGTGTCGTAGTCGGGCCGCACGCCCGCAAGGACGCTCCACAGCACCTGCGCCAGTATGGCCGTCAGCACCAGCGGCAGCACCGCGGACACCGCGGCGAGCAGCATGCGCGGCAGGCTCGCGAGCCGCCGTTTCCGCACCGCCGCGACCAGCCCGCCGAACGCCAGGACCGACAGGACGGTCAGGACCGGCACCAGCGCCCCCGGGTAGGTCACCATCACCCCGGGCAGCCGGAAGTAGGTCGCGTCGCCCCGATCGTCCAGGTCGGCCAGATCGGTGTTCCCGAGTGTGCGGGTGAGGGCGAGCATGGTGGCGCCCTGGTGCTGGAGGCTGCCCCGATCGAGGTTTGCGATCGAGTCCGTGGCCGTGTGGTAGTGGGAACCGCGCTGGATCCAGGCGAAGTTCATGCCGCGGAACCCGGCTTCGGACAGCGGGGTGAAGTCGGTGTTGTTCGGCAGCATCCGGTACAGCTCGACCATCGAGGAGTCACCGTGCGGCCTCGGGGCCGCGTCCGCGAACGCGCTGACCAGCCGGGCATTGTTCCGGGTCGTCTCGAACATCAGGGTGGGCCCGCCCGCCCCGCGCGCTTCGAAGTTGAGGAGCACGCCCTTGGCGCGGCCGAGCGGATGCTCCCGGACGAACGCCTCGGCGCCGAGCACGCCGTCCTCCTCCCCGTCGGACAGCAGCAGGACCAGGTCGTTGCGCAGCGGGCCGCGCTCCCGTAGCGCGCGGGCCGTCTCCAGGATCGCGGCCACGGCCGCACCGTCGTCGGAGGCGCCGGGCCCCATCGCCGCGGAGTCGTAGTGCGCGGCCAGCATGATCGTCCCGGTGGGGTCGCTGCCCGGCAGCGTGGCGACCACGTTCTCCACCCGCCCGAACGCCGCCAGCCCCACCCCCGAGGAGGCCCCGACCGCACGCTGCACCTGCACGCCGAACCCTTCGGCCCGCAGGCGCTCGACGAGGTAGTCGCGTGTCCTCGCGCTCGCCGCACTACCGATCGGCCGCGGCTCGGTGGCGAACCGGCTGAGATGGCCGAGGGCTCGCGCGGCACTGAACTCGTCCGCCCGAGCGTCCACGGGCAGCGGGCGCGGTGGGCCGTCCGCCACCGCCGCGGCGAACATGACCACGCCGAGGGCCAGCAATCCGAGAACGCCGGCGAGTACACGGCGTGATGCGTCGAACAATCTCTCCGTCACGCAGCCCGACGCTAGGCCCGCCGGCACAGGCCCGGAATGGGGCGCGCAACCCCGTCGGGCTGCGGTTTTCCGCACCCCTGTTCACGTTGAACACTTCAAGGTGCGGATCGAACCGGCGGCGATGTCCGCCCTTCGCCTGCGACTCGATGTGCCGTTCGGATCGGCGGATGACTGCGAACGTCCCGCCTGCTCTGTTGCGGCACCGATGGTCGACCGTGGCGGCTGCATGCGCGCCGGGGGTCGCAGAGGAGCCGTCCGCGGCCGGGACAATGACCACGCTCAGCTCGTCGCACGGACCGGCCTGGGATGAACGACCAGTTCAGGACGCCTCCGCCGACGAGCATCGGCGTCTCGATCCCGAACAGCGAGGCGAACTCGTCCGGCAGCAGCTCCAAGTCCAGCTCGTCGCCCCCGGCAATGACGCATGAGATGCCCAGTTCCTGCACGAACGCCATGTACGTCGTTTCGCGCCTCGTCGGTGAGCACATGGGCGCGGGTCGTCTGAGATACGCCAGGTAGGAACCTCCGGAGGGCGCGACGGACCTTGCCGACGGTCTTGGCGCGACGCCGGTGATCGGGTGCGGGTGCTCTATTCGGTGATCCCGGCGTAGGCGATCACCTTTGCGGGGCGGAGCCGGACGACGACCTCGCCGGGTACTCCGTTGCGCTTGCCGAGTTCCTCGGCCTGGTCCGGGCCCGCGTACCGGGCACCGGCCCGGGTGGCGACATCGACCAACTCGTCCAGGTCCTCGCTCAAGGTCACTTCGCCGCGGGCCTCGACGTAGGCGAAGGGCGGGGCGTCGTCGTCGACGCACAGTGCCGCACGCGGATCACGCCGCAGGTTGCGTGTCTTCGCCGCTTGGCCGTTGGTGGTGAACGCGAACGTTTCGCCGTCGAAGACGTACCACACGGGAGTGATGTGCGGCGTGCCGTCGGGTCCGACCGTGGAGAACTTCCCCGTGCGTGCGCCGCGCGTGACGAACTCGTGCCACTCCTGTGTCGACATGGTGTGCATCGGACTCCTCTTCTTTCGGTGCGCCCCGAGGCGGGTACCGCCCAGCAGGTCAGTGGCCGCTCATCCCGACCCGGGGCGGCGGTGGGCGGGCACCGACGCTGCGACCAGGTCATAGGACTCTGCGACCAGGTCCTTGACCAGCGTGGCGGTGATCTCCTGGCCCGCGGCCAGGGAGATCCAGTGCTTCTTGTTCAGGTACCGGCCCACCGTGATCGATTCGTGCCGTCGCCGCAGCGACCGCGCGTACTCGGGCTCGGTCTTCACGGTGATGATCTGCTCGTGCGGGTCGTCGGTGACGATGAGGAAGACCTTTCCCGCCACCTTGTAGACGTCCAGCTTGTCGGTGAACGGCCGTCCGTGACTGACGCCGGGAAGCTCGCCGGCCGTGCTGCGGGCCAGACGCTGAAGTCGATCGCCGGTGAGGGGCATGGCCGGCTCACCCGGTGCCGAACCGCGCCGGGTCGACCGGCCGGCGCGACTTGGGCAGATTGGCGACCACCAGCCGGTAGGACTCGGTGACCAGCTCCTCCACCAGTCTCTTGTCGATCGAGTCGCCCGGAGACAGCGTGATCCAGTGCCGCTTGTTCATGTGATACCCGGGAGTGATGTCCGTATACGCCTCGCACAAGGCCTGGGCGTCGTCCGGACGCGACTTCAAGATCACCACCGGCCGGCCGGGCACTTCGGTCACCAACATGAACCATTTGTCCACGACCCTGGCGGCTTCCCAACCGGGCTCGAAGGAATACAGCGTGGTCGCCGGCAACTCCTCAGCCCGCTTCTGCGCCGTGGCCTGCAGAGCCTTCCCGTGCAACGCGGCAACCTCCTCTGCGGTCGCGAGTACGAGCGCGCGGCGTCGGCACGCTCACTGCCCGCCGTCGTCCCAACCCCATCACTGAGCGCTTCAACAGGCATCTCATCCGCCTTTCAGCCCCATACCCGGCTGTTGGCGCATCCGCGCGGGGAACGGCCATGTGCGCGTAAAGGACGCCGTCCCTGCCGAAAACCTCGTCCGTCCAGGTCAAGCGGCATGCTCGTACTACGGCCCAGGCGTGTCACCAACCCGATGGCCGAGTACAGCTAAGCGCGGTCGATGAGCGCTTGGACGCCGTCGAGGATGCGATCAAGGCCGAAGTCGAGTGGATCGAGCTCCGTGGAGGTGAATGCGCCGTCGGCGATCACCTTGGTCAAGGCGGGGAAGCGATCGCTGTGGCGGTTGAGCAGTTCGGTGGTCAGGCGGCCCCATTCGCGGTTGTGGTCCTCGTCGAAGTCGGCCACTTGCTGGGCAAGGTTGCGTACCTGCCCGGCGATCAGGAGGAAGACCTGGTGGCGTTGGCCTCATCCAGGACGCGAGCCACTTCGCCTCCTTCCGTCCGCCCCGACCAGTTCCTCGACCTGATGCTCACCAAGGTCCGGCCCCTGCTCACCAGCCAACCGATCACCTGATGAAGCGCCCCAACCCTCGCCATCACAAACCCGCCGGACCGGCGACCGGACATCGGAGCCGCTGCCCGAGTTCGGCCACCGACACCGCAGGTCACAACCGGCGATAGCGGGCCACTGCTCGGTTGAGGAAATCCACAGTCATGACCAGGCACGTTAGGGCGATGACCACCTCGGACGATCCCGTCCCGCCGGAGAACGAGCCCACCGACGCCGAACTGGACACCGCCCTCGCCGCCTCCGACGCCCACCTGATCGACCATGCGCATGCACACGCGGGCCCGGCGCCCGCGCCGGCCCCCGCCTGTTCAGCGACACCTACACCGACGACTCGGACAGCCCAGCAGCGGACGGAACGTCCGGCATCGCCTCACCCCCCACGGCGACCGAGCCCTGAACCGTGCCCTGCACCACATCGCGCTCACATTGAAACGCTGCGACCCGCAGACCAAGGACTACCTGACCCGCCGCACTTCTGTGCCGCTTCGCGGTCCGGTGGCGGTCGGCCACCGCCGAGGTCCGGTGGTGGCCGACCGTCAGCCGGCGGTGCTGGCGGGGCTCAGCGGGCGTAGACCTCCAGTGTCCACTTTCCCGCCGGCTCCGCGCTCTTCATCAGTTTTGCCAGCGCGGCGTCGCTGGTGCCGTGCACCTTGCCCGCCTCGGCGGGCAGCACGGCGATCTTGATTCCGTTCGTCCCGGCTTCGACGTGCTGGTCCCAGGTGATGCCCGTGGATTCGGCGATCTCACAGTCGACTACCTTGGCCTGCCCGCCGGTCCGGACGACCGCCACCGCCGCGCCGTCCACGCACGTCAACCGAATCCGCATCGACTTCCCCGGCTCGTTGAGCGGCACCGTCCGGGACCGGCCGTCGGCGCTACCGGTGACCCACGCCAACCGCTTCAGCCCGGTCACCGCAAGTTGTTTCGGCTGCGTCGGGGGACGGGTCAACCTGGAGCAGCGGTCTGTGTTGCACTGGCCGCTGTAGACGCGGACGCTCCAGTTGCCCGACGTCGGCTCGTGGCTGTTCAGGTACCGGTCGATGCCGGTCATCGAACTCAACGTGTTCGGGTCCTGTGCACTGGTGTCCTTCAGCGGGAGAGCCACGACCTCGAGGGTGATCGGCACGCCCGGCGTGACCTTGGAGACCCAGGCGGAGTTGTCGTCGGGTGAGCCCTTGCTGCAGCCGCCGCCGCTGAAGGCACCGTTCTCCCGCTGCTGGTAGACCATGAAATCGCCGGAGCACCGGAGGGTGATGTTGATGAACGGCCCGGTCGGCGTGATGGTGAACCGTCCCTTGGCCCGAAGTTTTGAGAAGCCGACCTCCTGCAGCGGCTGCATGCCGTCCCGCCTCGCGGACCTCTGGAAGTCCTGGTTGACGACGCCGGTCATCGTCGGTGCGAGCGCGTGCCGGTCGCGGGCGTCGCCGTCCTGCTGCTGGACGACCCCGAAGGCCGCCCCCGCCATCAGCACCACGCCCAAGGCCCCGGCGGCGGCGCGCAGCCGGTTGCCGCGCCGGACCCGGCGGCGGACGCCGTCCAGCAGATCCGGTGACGGAACGCCGCGAGCGCTCTCGGCCTCCATGACCTCGGTCAGGTCCTTCAGTTCGCGTGCCATCGGTCACTCCCCTCCCTGCGGTACGGCGGCCAGGACGCCCGGATCGATCCGGAGCTTGGTGAGGGCCTTGCTGGTCTGGCTCTTCACGGTTCCGACCGAGCAGCCGAGCACCTCGGCGACCTGCGGCTCCGACAGGTCCTCGAAGAAGCGCAGCACCAGCGTGGCGCGCTGCCGGTGTGGAAGCCGGCCGAGCGCCGCCCACAGGACTGCCTTGTCCTCAGCGGCGCCGATGCCGTCCGCCGGGTCGAGGCCGTCCGGGAGCCGTTCCGTGGGCCGCTCGCCGCGCCAGTGTCGCTTCGCCCACGACGCGTGCGTGTTGACCAGGATCCGGTAGACGTACGGATCGGGGTTGTCCTCGATCCGCCGCCACGAGCGCCACGCCTTGACCAGCGCCGTCTGCAGCAGGTCCTCCGCCTGCGCCCAGTCGCGGCACAGCAGATAGGCCGTTCTGAGCAGCCGCGGCGACCGCTCCGTCACGTACGCCGCGTAGTCCGGTCGCTCCCGCATTCGACCTCCCAGTAGATCTCTCGCCGACATCTACCGGCTGGCCCCCCGAAATGGTTGCCCGGCAAGGGGAGTCTGTTCCACGTCAAGGTGCCGGTTCTGGAGCTACGCCATTCGAACGGCCCACCTACGCAAACGGGGCGCGGCCCTTCGGCGCCCACTCATGCGCGTGCACGAACTCAGAGCCTTATCACGTCGGCGGTGTCATCGCGTTCCGTCTCGGCTGGCGGAGGGGATGCCGACCGGGCTTGACCAGCGTATTTGATCTCAACTGCGGTTGAGTTGGTGGGCTGTTCGCCGTCTGCCTCACGACCTCAGGACCGAAGAAGGCGAACATTCACGGCGGTGGCGCTGCCCAGCATCGGCCCAGACGGAGTGCGTCCGACACAGGCTGAGCCGCTGAGTAAGCATCTATGCTCCGCAGTTCCGGCAGGGCGAGGCCGTGACGCCGGCCCCTGACGCACCTCAAGAGCCCCCGGCCATAGCTCGGCTCAGGGGCTCTCGTCCTAACGCGCAGGATGGGGCGTCAGGGTAGGTCGTGTGCTCCGCGCTTGATGTCAGCGGCCAGACTGCGGAAGCGCTCGACCGGGAGGGTGATGCGGGGACCGCTCAGGTCCTTGCTGTCACGCACGCCGACATCACCAGAGAGATTCGCAACCTCCACGCAGTTGGACTGACCGCCTGTACCGCTGCGGCTCGACTTGCGCCACTGGGTCATGTGTACTTCTCCAGTTCAGCCTCCAGGATGGCCCGACTTGGGCCGACCGGGGCGGCTATGTCGCTCATCAAGTCGTACCTTACTGCCACTTCTTGTACATCGAACGGGTCCATGAGGAAGCAGCCACGCGTCGCCGCTTCGGTGTAGGCGAGGTCCCGGTCCCCGACCGTGAGGAGAACGAAAGGGCCGTCGAGGCCCGGATGCGCACCCGCGTTGTTCTCCACTATCCGGATACTGACGAAGGGAAGGTCGCTCAGCTCTATCAGCCGAGTGAGTTGGCCGCGCATGACGTCCAGACCGCCCACGATTTGCGATACCCCCACCCAGCTGAGAAGGGCCGTCACTCGCGGTGGCTTCGTCTTGCCGAACACGGCGGCCTGCCGCGCCAGCCGCCGCTCAAGGGCCGCTTCGAGGTCCTCCGCAGTTCCGGCGCTCAGTGCGGCACGCGCGTAGTCCGGCGTCTGGAACAGCCCTGGGATGACTGATGACTCCCACATCCTGATCCTTGATGAGCGAGCCTCCAACTCGGCGAGTTCCAGCAGCCAGTTGCCCTCGTCGGCACGCGCGGCGAACCCGACCAAGGCCGTGAACATGCCTTCCGTGTTGCACACGCGGTCGATGATCTCCGCGTGCTCCCGCTTGAGCTTGAGCGTGTTGGACTCGTACCGGGAAACAGTCGAACGGTCACAGTCAAGCAGGTCACCGAGAGCCTGCCCTGACATCCCGTGCGCTTTGCGATAGCGGCGCAGGTGGAACGCCACGAAATGCCAGATCGATCTTGACGGGTCGAGCGACTCCCGCGCGAGCATGGCCTCTCCCGTTTGTTGCGGATGCTTCCGGAACGTAGCGAGCGTAGCCGAGAGCGAGCACGCTTGTACTCGAAGTAACCGGCAACGTTCCGAAGGTCGTACCAATATGTCCGTACCTGCCCCAGAAATCCCGACTCTTCTTCTTGAACCCAACGAAAACGCGCCGGCGTTGGCGAGGGATTTCCTTGCCACTCTGTTCCGGGAGTGGGGCTCCGCGGACGACTTCATGGCGCGTCTGGTGGTGTGCGAGTTGGTGACCAACGCCTGGCGGCACGGCGAGGGTCAGATCATCCTCCGCGTCTTCCGCGACGTCCGCCCCGACCTCGTGATGATCGAGGTGTGGGACCAGGGGGACGGACTTCCGGTGGTCGGCCCGGAGGACTTCGAGGCGACCTCGGGGCGGGGCCTGCTGTTGATGTCGCGAGTCGTGGACGACTGGGGAACCCGACCGATCGCGGAAGGCGGAAAGATCGTTTGGGCCAGGTGCGCCCTCTGAACGTCCAGAGGGATGACCCCGTGGGACGGGCTCAGGGGTGGTTCCTCTTTCCCGGCGGTGATGCACGGCTCCTGGCTGGGATGTTCGGGCCGTCGCTCGTCACCGTCCGCCCCGCCTCTCTGTTTCACCCCCGGAGCGGAGAGGCGGGGCCACGCTTCCCTTCATGCTGGGCGGGCAGGCGTCGTGTCGGATAAAGAGGGGCACCGCCGGCCCACGCTCACGCGGGCCGGCGGAGGACGCCTCCTCACTGTCGGACGATTCCTCTCGCGATCGACTGGGCGCTTGATGAGGCGGGGGTCAGCTTGCGCTGGTGCAGGTTTGGGTGAGCGAGGGGTTCTGATAGGCGGCGGCCAGGCAGCGGCCCTGGGACTGCTGGGCGAAGGCGTTGGGGTGCAGTGACTCCTGCTGGTAGCCCTGGCTGATCTTCATTCCGGCGGTGCCGAAGCGCACCCATTCCATCTGACCGCCCAGTTTGCTCGCGTCTTCCGTCGGACCTGCCTGGCGGGTGCCGTTCTCGCAGAGGGCGTGGCCGTCCAGCGCGTGGATCATGCTGAGGAAAGTCACGTTCTTTTCGGCGGCGACCTTCTTCAGCATTGCGTCGATCGCGGGTGTCAGCGTGTCGTGCATGAGGTCGAAGTCGGCGTTCCACAGCGGGCAGCCGCCGACGAGTGTCCGCTTGGTCTTGCCGCCCCCGGCCTCGGGGAAGATGTCTCGCACCTTGGCGCTGGTCGGTACCGGAGAGGGGTAGGACTGCACGATCAGCTTGTAGCCGTCGGAGGGCGTTCCGGCCGCGTTCATCACCTCGCGGATCTTGTCGATCACTTTTCCGACGTTCGTGGCGACCTGCGGCAGTTGGGCGAGGAGGCGGTCCCCCTCGCCGGTGGCGGCGCACGATGGCCTGCTGTTCATGTACTGATCGGTGCAGTGGCGCAGGGCGTCCGACACGTTCAGGTCGTTGCCGCCGATCGACACCACGATCAATTTCACCTGGTGAGTCGCGGCCAGTGTTTGCAGTAGCCGCGACTGCGACTCCTTGTTCTCCTTGTAAGGCTCGCTGAGGACGTGCTTGGTCTCGGCTCCCGAGCAGGCCAGATTGACCGGTGTGAGCGCGACCTGCCGGGTGCCGTTTATCTCGGCCACGTCCGAGCGATGGCATCCGGTGGCGCGAGGCCGTTGGGGATCGACCGCCGTGCCGTCGTAGACGCGCTTCGGGTCATAGCGGCAGATGCCGGCGAAGCGGTAGGCGGCGCGGTCGGTTCCGCCTCGGGTGCAGAACGCCGCGGCGGCGAGGTCGCCGTTGCCCCACCAGCGGCCCGCCTCGCCGGAGATGAAGCTGTCTCCCAGCGACACCGCCACCGGCTCGGCCTGCTGCTTGAGGGGCGCCTCGTCCGCGGCTCTGGCCTGCGGCGCCCAGGCCGAGTAGGCGGCCAGCATCCCGGCGGTGGCGAGTATGGCGAATCCAGGACGCTTGTTGCCTTTGGTCATGAATGGAACCTCCCAGGCGAGATTCGGCGAACGCTTCGCGACCTGATGATTACACAGTGTGATGACAGCGGGATTGGCTGAGCGGGGAGTGCTTTCTGACGGCCCGGACATCGCACTGTGGATCGCTCGCCAGGACATCACCGCCATCTCCCAGCGAAATGGGGCGGGACGAGGGAGGCATGCGCATGGGGCCACCGGCGGCTCGATCGGCGGGCCGTTCACGCCGGCCTCAGTGTTCACGCCGGTCAGGGCGCCTTGGCGTCGGGTGCGTCCTGGGCTGGGGCGGGAGGCTTCAGCCCTTGCGGTCGTCCCGAGTGTTAAACAGGGGGAGACATTTATCAAGTTTGGCGTTATTTTAACGTCGAGATCGCAGGCGATCCTGATATGGACTCAGTTCTGCGTGGGGACGGCGGACGGGAAGGGAAGCGTGCAGGTGAGCAGAGACGTAGAACCCGGGCCTGCTCTGAGCGATCCGGGCAGGCGGCGATTCCTGGGGTACTCCGGGATCGGCGCGCTGGCGCTGGCGTTCGGGCCGTTGCAGGCGGAGCCGTCGGGCCCGACCCGTGAGGTGTCCCGGTTCAAGAACGATCCGTTCAGCCTCGGCATCGCGTCCGGCGACCCGTTGCCCGACTCGGTCGTCCTGTGGACGCGGCTGGCGCCGGAACCGCTGGCCTCGCTGGGCGGGATGGAGCCGCACCGCGTCCCCGTCCGGTGGCAGGTCGCCGAGGACGCGAGGTTCCGCCGGGTGGTCCGGCAGGGGACGGCGACCGCCAGGCCCGAGTACGCGCACTCGGTCCACGTCGATGTGCGCGGCCTGCGCCCCGGGCGGGAGTACTTCTACCGGTTCAAGGCGGGCAACGAGATCTCACCGACCGGACGGACCAAGACCGCTCCCGCGCCCGGGACGACGGCGAATGCCTTCGCCTTCGGAATGGTGTCGTGCCAGGCATGGTTCGACGGTTACTACACCGCGTACGGTCACCTGGCCGAGGAGGACCTCGACCTGGTCGTTCATCTGGGCGACTACCTGTACGAATTCGGCGTGCAGACCAATGGCGGCAGGCCGGACACACCGGTGCCGGACAAGTTCCACACCCCCACCGTTCACCTGTCGGAGTATCGCGACCGGTACGCGCTCTACAAACTCGATCCGGAACTGCAGGCCGCGCACGCCATGGCGCCGTGGATCGTCACCTGGGACGACCACGAGGTGGTCGACAACTACGCCGACCTCGCCCATCCGTCGGCGCCGCCGGAGGACTTCCTCGTCCGCCGCGCCAACGCCTACCGGGCGTACTGGGAGCACATGCCGCTGCGGGCGCTGGAGCCGGCCGGCCAGAACATGCCGCTGTACCGCCGGTTCACCTTCGGCCGGCTGCTGGAGTTCAGCGTCCTGGACACCCGCCAGTACCGCAGTGACCAGGCGTGCGGCGACGGCCTGAAGACCGACTGCGACCAGCGACTGGATCCGTCCCGGACGATGCTCGGCGACGCCCAGGAGTCATGGCTGCTGGACGGCCTTGGACGTTCCGTAGCGAAGTGGAACGTTCTGGCACAGCAGGTGATGCTGTCGCAGGTCGACTTCAACACCGATCCCGGGCAGGCGTTCGGGATGGACCTGTGGGACGGCTACAAGCCCTCCCGCGACCGGCTGCTGAACGGGATCGCCGAGCGGAACGTCCGCAACCCGATCGTGCTGTCGGGCGACTTCCACCGCAGCATGGCCGCGAACGTCAAGCGGGACTTCGACGACCCCGCCTCCCCCACGATCGCGACGGAGTTCCTCGGGTCGTCCATCTCATCCGGCAGGGACGGGGCGGACATGGACGAGTACGGCTCGCAGTTCCTCGCGGCCAACGACCACATCCGCTTCTACAACGGGCAGCGCGGATACATGACGTTCCACGTCACACCGGACACCTGGAACGCGTCCTACCGGGTCGTCCCGTATGTCCGGGAACGCGGCGCGCCCGTGTTCACCCGCGCGAGCTTCGCCGTAGAGGACGGCAGGCCCGGCCTACAGGCCGACTCCAAGAGCACGGCACGCGGCAAGAGCTACCTGTCCGCCTCCGAAGTCGACCCTCCCGAGCCGCTGAAGGGGAACCGCACGTGAGCGTTCGCAAGATCATCGCACTGCTGGCCGTATCGCTCACGGCGGTCGCCGGTGTCGCCGTGTACGCGGGCACGGCCTCCGCCGCCAGGCCGGGGCGCGGGTCGGTCACGATGACGGTGCGGTCCGGGGCGCTGGACGTGCTCGCCGCACCCTGCGGAGGCAGGCCGCTGGTGATCGAACTCGCCAACTCCGGCTCCGAGGGCGAGTACGTCGACGTGTTCATCGCGCCGGAGCGCCCGCTCCTCACCTCGCATGACGTCATCTCGACCTACGTGCCGCCGAACCGCGACGTCGTCGTCCGGGCGCAGGTCTCCGCGCCGCTCGGCTCCGCCGGTGGGACGCATGAGGTGTCCCTGCGGCTGGGGCCGCGGGGGCCTGAGCAGCAGGCGGCCGTCACGGTCACGCCGAAGCCGTCGGGACCGGGCGCCAACCTCGCTCTCGGCGGCCCCGTCAGCGCCTCGTCCACGCACGGCAACTTCCGCGTCTGCGGCGGCGTCGACGCCAACACCGACTCCGAGGACTGGTCCACGCTGACCGGCTGGAACGACGGCACGCGCGCCGTTTTCCCAGACACCTACACGGTCGAGTTCGGCGGCTCGCAGCCGGTCGACCGGGTCGTCCTGTACACGCTGAACTCCGCGCGCTACCCCGCCGCCCGCTACGGCCTGCGGGACTTCGACGTCCAGGTGCCCGGCAAGGGCGGTGAGTGGACGACGGTGTCGAGCGTCCGCGGCAACACCGCGGGCCGGTTGGAAATACCGCTCGATCCGGCGGTCTCCACCACGGCCGTGCGCATCGCCGCACTGGCGTCCAACAGCGGCGACTACTCCCGCATCATCGAGCTGGAGGTCTACCAGGGCTCGTAAGGAACGGGACGAGTTGCTCTTGTCCGTTCTGTTGAGACCAGGCTGCACACTCGTTCGCGACACCTGCGATCACCTGTCCGGGGACGCTGGGCGCCCAGGGAATCGGCCGGTGAGCACCCTGGTCCGTCCCGCCGAGTGAACCGGGAAGGTGATCGGTGTCAGTCAGCGGGGACGCGTCCTCGCCCCAGGGGGTGGGCGAGGACGCGCGCCGCCTTTGCCCCCGAATGGGTGGCAGTGGTCGTGCCGAGGGTACGCATGCTGCTCAGCACACCTGCTTCATCGGAGGATACGAGATGACGCATCAACTGGTTTCCGAGCGGCTCGTCCTGCGGCCGTGGGACGTGGACGACGCCGAGGCGGCGCTTGACATCTACGGCAGCGCCGAGGTCACGCGCTGGCTCAGCCCGGCCATGGACAGGGTGGCCGACGTCGCCGGCATGCGCTCCTTGATGGAGCGGTGGATCGCCGAAGGCGCGCGCATGGTCGTCCCCGGCGGCCGCTGGGCCATCGAGAACCGGGAGACCGGGGACCTGGTCGGGGGCGCGACGCTGCTGCCGCTGCCGCCGGACGAGGCGTACGAGATGGGATGGCAGCTCCGGCCCACGGCGTGGCGCAACGGCTATGCCACCGAGGCCGGGACGGCCCTGGCGCGGTGGGCGTTCACGCAAGGGCTGGAGGAGGTGATCGCGCTCGTCCGGCCGGCGAACGAGCGCGCCGCCGCGACCGTCGAACGGATCGGCATGGAGTGGGTCGGCGAGACCGAGAAGTACTACGGGCTGCGGCTCCAGGAATACCGGTTGCGCCCCGGCGACCTCGAGGCGGATGGCCTGTAGCGCCATCGCGTCCTGCAAGGACTCATCACCTGAACGCAGGATATCGGCGCGCAAGAGGCGACGCGATGTCACATCTGCGGCCCCGGGCCTGTCTTCCTTAAAGCCGAGCCGGCCTTCACCCGCCGGTGACGAGGATGGGGAGCCGAGATGGACGCGCTGCCGGGAAACTACTATTCCGACCCTGATTCATGGTCGATCGAAGGCGCCGCCGGCGAGGCCGTGCTGTCGATGGTCACCCCGAGCGGCGTCGAACCGATCTTCCGGTCGGCGGACCTGGAGGGGTCGTTCGTGCTGGGCCCCTCCGGGCTGCTGTCGGGCTTCACCCTCGACCTCGACCTGCCCGAGCACGCGCTTTCGGCCCGGCGGTGGGGGCGGTCCCCGTCCAGCCTGTCCTGGGAGGCATCGGGCCTGCGGCCGACCGAGACGCGGCCGCACGGCCTGGAGGGACGGGGCACGCTCGCCCTCGGACACCGGGACACGCGGACGGCGCTGTCGGGAACCTGCACCCAGGTGCCGAACGCGCGCACCGGTGCCCCCTACCTCAAGATCGTCCTGCAGACGGTGTTCGCGTCGGCCGCCCTGTGGTGGCCGCGCGAGGCACGGCGGCGGCTTCGTCCCGTCGAACTGACCCTGTTCGCCGAGATCCGTCCCGTCCGCATCGGCCCCGGTGCAAAGCGTCGGTAGGGCGAAGCCCTCATCCGCTGACGGCGACGGGCGGGGGCTTCGGCTTTCGGCGGTAGGCGCCCGGAGATATGCCGATGACCCGTTTGAACGCCACGCTGAACGCGCTTTCGGAGCCGTATCCGACCTCGCGGGCAATGGTGGCGACAGTGCCGTCACCGCGCCGGAGGCGGTCGGCGGCGAGTTCGATCCGCCAATCGGTGAGGTATTCCAATGGGCCCATGCCGACGGTGCTCCCGAAGCGCGCCGCCATTGTCGAACGGGAGACACCGGCCGCCCGGGCGAGTTCTTCCACCGTCCACGGATGCGCGGGGCGCAGGTGGATCCGCCGCAGCGCCACGGAGACCACGGGGTCGCTGGTGCCGGCCAGCCAGCCCGACGTGTGCGGAGCGTCCCGCATGAGGTGGACCCGAAGGACCTGGATCAGCATGACGAGGGCGAGGTGCTCGGCGACGAGCGTCGAACCGAGCCGCCGGTGCCGCAGTTCGGTGTCGATCTGACCGATCGCCCACCGGACGCCGGCCGCCTCCTCGGCCGCCGCCGGGACGTGGACGACGGGCGGCAGGTCGTCGAGCAGCAGGGTGCGCGCCCGATCGCCGAACGAGAAGGCACCACCGATCATGAAGACGTCGTCGCCGTCGCCGGCGCGCGCCACCCCGTCGACGGCCGCGCGGAAGATCGGTCCCGCCGCCGCCGGAACCGCCGCGGGATCGCTGAAGAGCGTGAACGGCCGCGGTCGGGTCAGCAGGAAGCAGTCGCCCGGCTCAAGGTCGTACGGAGCGTCCCGGCCCTCGATTCTCAGGTGGCATCGACCTCGCCGGACGGAGTTGAACTTCACTCCGGCCGGGGGGCCGAACTCGATCGCCCAGCTACCGCCGGCGGCGAGGGACGTGGAGATGCGGCTGGTGGCGCCGAGCAGCGCCAGGACGTCCTCCAAGGGATCCATCCCCGGCCTCCCTGGACGCTCGCTAAAGGAATCCGGACGTTCGATCATAGTGAGTCCAGTTCTCGGCCCGTACGTTGAGGATTCGTGGACAGGACAACGCACAGGACGCGAGAGCGTCTCACCACTCCCTTCGGCCCGCGCGCCACCGGCGCCGAGATCCTCGACGGGGTCGACCTCACCGGCCGGCGCATGATCGTCACCGGTGGGGCGTCCGGCCTCGGCAGCGAGACGGTCCGCGCGCTCGCCCGCGCGGGGGCCGAGGTCACCGTCGCCACCCGCGACCCCGCCCAGGCCGGGGCGCTCATCGACGAACTGGCGGCCGTGCCCGGGGCGGGCGAGGTCAGGGCGGCGGCGATCGATCTGGCCGGCCTGAAGTCGGTCGCCGCCTTCGCCGACGCGTGGCGGGGGCCGCTCGACGCGCTGGTGGCCAACGCGGGGATCATGGCGCTTCCGGCTCGGCGGCTCACCTCCTACGGCTGGGAGATGCAACTGGCGACCAACTACCTCGGCCATTTCGCCCTTGCCGACGGCCTGCACGGCAATCTCAAGGCTGCGGGCTCGTCCCGCATCGTGCTGGTCGGCTCCGGGGCGAACCTCTACTCGCCGTTCGTCTTCGACGACCCGCATTTCGAGCGGCGCCCGTACGACCCGTGGTCGGCCTACGGCCAGTCGAAGA
Organism: Actinomadura sp. NAK00032; assembly: GCF_013364275.1. NCBI lineage: Bacteria > Bacillati > Actinomycetota > Actinomycetes > Streptosporangiales > Thermomonosporaceae > Actinomadura > Actinomadura sp. NAK00032. Next base: position 6,964,880 of record NZ_CP054932.1, read on the forward strand.
CCGCGATGGGCCTGCACGCCGTGGGTGTCGCCCAGCGCTGGGGCGAGGACGGGATCACCGCCAACGCGCTCAACCCGGGTTTCATCCTGACCAAGCTGCAACGCCATCTCAGCGATGACGAGATGCGCGGCTTCGGCGTGCTGGACGAGGCGGGCGACCTCGTCCAGCCGCCCCATTACAAGACCCCCGCCCAAGGAGCGGCGACCTCCGTGCTGCTCGCGGCCTCGCCCCTGCTCGACGGCATCAGCGGACGCTACTTCGAGGACAACCAGGAGATCCGGCCCGCGACGGGAGACGAGGAGCCCAACGGGGCCGTCGCCGCCCACGCGCTCGACCCGGAGGCCGCGGACCGGCTCTGGACGTTCGCCACCAACGCCATCGAGACGGCCGTACCTCGAAACGCCGGCCGCTCGTCCGCCTCCTCCCCGGCTATTCGCGAGCGGTAGGTTCCATCGCCTTTTGTTTCTGGGCTTGGTGGCCGTTGGAGGGCTTGGCCAGGTCGGCGGTGTAGTGGCGGTTGAGCGCCAGGCGGAGCCTGCCGAGTACGGGGCGGCTTTCGGGGGACGGGACTCCGTTGTGCTCAGGGCGGGTGAGGACGATGGCCGGAGGCGGGCGTTCGTCGGTGATGGGAGCGGCCTCCTCCGGGGTCAGACGCCGCTCGACCTCGGAGTACCGGCCGTCGGGAGAGCGGACGATGACGCCGGTCTCCACCCCGTGCTCGACCAGCGCGCGGTCGCGCGACTGCAGGCCGAGGCAGATCCGGTAGGTGACGGCGTACGCCAGGACCGGGCCGAGGATGAAGGTGACGCGGAAGAACCAGGTCGTCCAGTAGAGCGGGATGTGGAAGGTGTTCGCGATGACGTCGTTTCCGCCGGCGGCCCACAGCGTGCCGAACCAGACGATCGCGGCCACGCCGAGACCGGTGCGGGCGGGGACGTCGCGGGGGCGGTCCAGCAGGTTGTGGACCTGGCGGTCGCCGGTCACCCAGCGCTCCAGGAACGGGTAGAGGGCCAGCCCGGTGAACAGGACGCCGGGGACGCCCAGGGCGGGGATGAGCACGCCGAGCGCGAAGGTGTGCCCCATCACGTTCCATTCCCAGCCGGGCATCATCCGCAGCGCGCCCTCCAGCCAGCCCATGTACCAGTCGGGCTGCGAGCCGGAACTGATCGCGCCCGGGTCGTAGGGGCCGTACAGCCAGATCGGGTTGATCTGGAAGAACGTGGCGAGAATGACGCACGTGGCGACGATCCAGAGGAACCACGCGGTGGTCTTGGCGATGAAGACCGGGTAGAACGGGTCGCCGTACTGCGTCTTGTTGGTGGCGCGCTTGCCGGGGAAGGTCGTGTGCATCACCCGCCAGGTCATCACCACCCCGTGCAGCGGGATCAGCGCGGCCAGCAGGCCGGGGATCAGCAGGACGTGGACGACGTACAGCCGAGAGATGATCATGTCGCCCGGGAACTCGCCGCCGAACAGGAACATCTGCGCGTACGAGCCGACGAGGGGGACGCTCAGCAGGACGCCCTCGAGAATCCGCAGGCCGGTGCCCGACAGCAGGTCGTCGGGGAGCGAGTAACCGAGCAGCCCGTTCACCATCACCAGCATGAACAGCACGACTCCGACCAGCCAGTTCAGCTCGCGGGGCTTGCGGTACGAACCGGTGAAGAAATGGCGGAGCAGGTGGAGGAGGATGGCCCCGATGAACAGGAGCGTCGCCCAGTGATGGATCTGGCGGACGAGCAGCCCGCCGCGCACGTCGAAGGAGATGCGCAGGGCGGACTCGTACGCCTTGCTCATCTCGACGCCCCGCAGTTTGGTGTACGACCCGTCGTAGACGACCTCCTCCATGCTCGGCACGAAGAACAGGGTGAGGAACACCCCGGTCACGAGGACGACGACGAACGCGTACAGCGCGATCTCACCGAGCAGAAAGCTCCAGTGGTCGGGGAACGCCTTGCGCATCGACCTCCGGACCCATGCCATCCCCCCGAACCGCTCGTCGATCGCGCCCGCCGCGCCCACGACGGCCGTCGGCGGCCTGCGCCCCTTCTGGTCGGCTACCACGGGAACCTCCCGCCTGCGGCACGCGCCCGCACGATGGCACCGCTCTCGGCCGAGTGCAGGGAGGGCATGTCCGTCACGGACGGCACGGCGAGACCGGCCGCACAACTTCGAAGAGTGATGACTCGCATACGGATTCGGTCCTTTTCAGGGATCATTGGCTCTCAGCAAGAGATGACCAGGTAGGTCCCTCGGGATGTGACAACTCAGCGCGTCCGCAGAGGAAACACACATCCCACGAAGCAGTACCGCCCCGTCCGCCGTCGCCCCTGCCGGGCCGGACCGTGGCCGAGCAGGGCCTCAACCCGCATCAGGATGACGCGCGCCGCCACCATCGCGTTCGACGCGGCTTCTCATTGAGAACCTTCAGCGCGTCCCTGCACGACATCCCGCGCGCACGCATCACGACATAGTCCCCGAGCTCCGTGACGGTCAACGCAAAGTCAGTCACGTCCAGGACCTTCACTTCGCGGACCGCCGCGCTTATTTCCAGCAAGGAGCCTCCCCCGGCAGAAAACTCGACGTCCACGCCGCAGGGATGCTCGTAGAGCGGAAACTCGAAGGTCGCCGAGAGATTCTCGGCCGAGAGCCGCTGACGGAGGTACTCGACCACTTCTGCGGCGCGGCCCACATCGTCATTCACGGGTTCTCCTTCTGCCCCCACGCAATATGACTCGGGTGGGGTTCAGGGCCTGCGGGTGTGGAAGGTGCGGCGCAGGTCGGTGACCCAGGCTTCGGGGTTCTCCCAGGGGATGAAGTGGCCGCCGTGGTCGTGCGCGTTGACGTTGACGTGGTTGAACCAAGCGGCCTGGGGGCCGGTCTTGAACGCCTGGACGCGCTCGTCGGCGGTGTGGATGCCGGGCGGGTTCTCGTACGTGACGAAGGTGAGGCCGACCGGGGCCTGGACGACCGGGGTGCGGTCGTGGGCAGGGGCCCAGGGGTAGCGGTTGGCGTTGGCGTAGTAGCGCATCGAGGTGCCGATGGAGTTGTTCACCCAGTAGATCGTGGCGTGGGTGAGCAGGTCGTCCCTGGTGAAGACGGACTCGACGTCGCCGCCGTTGTCGCTCCAGGCGTTCCAGCGCTCGAGTAGCCAGGCGAGCAGTCCGGCGGGCGAGTCGCTCAGCCCGTGGGCCAGGGTCGCGCCGTCGAGCGTGTGCACGGCGAGGTGGGACGCCGAGCGGTGGTCCAGCTCGATGATGCGGGCGCGGACGTCGGCGGGCTGGTCGTCGGTGAGGGGGCGGTTCCGGGCGAAGTCCCAGGCGCGGGGGCCGTTGAAGAAGTCGAGCGGCAGCCCGGAGCCGATGTGGACGCCGTACAGCTCGCCGGCGTACTTGTGGCCGAGCTGGCTGGAGACGATCCCGCCGATGTCGCAGCCCCCGGCGGCGTACCTCTCGTATCCCAGCGTCTCGGTCATCAGGGTGTGCCAGAGGTCGGCGACCTTCCAGAAGTTGACGTCCGGGAAGCCGGTGAGCGGGCCGGGGAAACCGAAGCCCGGGAGGGACGGCACGATGACGTCGAACGCGTCGGCGGGGTCGCCGCCGGACGCGGCCGGGTCGGCGAGCGGGTCGATCACCTTCGACCAGTGCCAGAACGTCCAGGGCCAGCCGTGGGTGAGGATCAGCGGGATCGGGCGGGGGCCGCGGCCCGGCTTGCGCATGAAGTGCACCGGGACGCCGGCGACGCCGACCTGGTAGTGCTCATAGGCGTTGATGGCGGCCTCGGCCTTGCGCCAGTCGTATTCGTCCCGCCAGTAGGCGACCAGTCCGCGGAGATGGTCGTCGGGGACGCCGTAGGACCAGTCCTCGTTCGCCTCGTCCAGTGGCGGGCGGGTCAAGACCAGCCGGGCGCGCAGATCATCGAGGGCCTCGTCGGGCACATGGATCGGAGTGGACTCAAGCGGAAAGGTGCGCGCTGTGCTCATGGCGTGATTCTTTCCGGTCCGGTGGGAGCCGGTAACGTCGCGGCCATGCCAGCCCGTACCCGCAGCGCCCGGCGCGTGCACCGTGTCACGCCGCTCCGCGACCCCCGACCGCCCCGGCTTCCGGCCAGTCTGTCCCCGGCGTCCCCGGCCGACCGGGAGCTGGCCCACGATGGGAAGTACCTGTCGCTGGCCTACGGCCCCGAGCGGGTGACCGGCGCCGAGACCGAGAACGCCGAGGTCGAGCGGTGCCGTTTCACGGGCACCACGGTGGCGGGATCGCTGGCCCGGGCCGAGATCACCGACGCCGAGCTGACCGGATGCGACCTGGCCAACCTGCGGCTCCTGGACTCCCACGTCACCACCGCGGCCGTCCTGGACTGCCGGATGACCGGGATGCGGCTGGACGACGGCGCGCTGCGCGAGGTGCTGTTCACCGGCTGCCGCGCCAACCTGGCCTCGTTCCGGTTCGCCCAGCTGCGCGAGGTGGTGTTCCGCGACTGCAACCTGTCCGAGGCGAACTTCCAGAACAGCGAGTTGACGCGGGTCCAGTTCGAACGCTGCGACCTCACCGGGGCGCAGTTCTCCGCGGCTCAGCTGGCCCAGGTCCGCTTCTCCGGCTGCGACCTGTCCGGGATCGGCGGGATCGGCTCACTGGAAGGCGCGATCATGTCGCGGGCGGACGCCACCGCCCTCCTCGACCAGCTCGCCGCCGCGCTGGGCATCACGATCGACTGACGTGGGCACCGCAGGCGGTCGGTAAAGGAGTGGACGAGGTAGCGCGCGGGCTTGTAGCTTGCGGGTGGCCGTGACACTGCCGAGGAGGTGAGCCCCATGAACGCTGTATCGATGTGGGTGCTCCCCTCGTCGTCATGGTCGGGCGATTGACGTAGGGGTCTCGCCGGGAGCGCCTCGACACACCAGGCACTCCCGAAAGGCAACACCCCATGCATTCCTCGCAACCCACCGCCGGGACGTCCTCGGACGGCACGGTCGATCGCGAACCCTTCGCCTACGACGTCATCATCGCCGGGTGCGGGCCGACCGGCGCGATGCTGGCCGCCGAACTGCGGCTGCACGATGTGCGGGTACTCGTCCTGGAGAAGGAGACCGAGCCGGGGTCGTTCGTCCGTGTCGTGAGCCTGCACATCCGCAGTCTCGAACTGCTGGCGATGCGCGGGCTGCTGGAGCGCGTCCTCGAACACGGAAGACGGCGTCCGGCCGGCGCCTATTTCGCCGCCATCGCCAAACCCGCGCCCAAGGATCTGGACTCCGCGTACGCCTTCCTGCTGGGCATCCCGCAGCCGGTCATCGATCGGCTGCTCGAAGAGCGCGCGGTCGAGCTGGGTGCGCAGGTCCGGCACGGCTGCGCGGTGGCCGGTCTCGAGCAGGACGGCGAGGGGGTGACCGTCGAGCTGGCCGATGGTGAACGGCTGCGGTCGCGTTACCTCGTCGGCTGCGACGGCGCGCGCAGCACGGTGCGCAAACTGCTCGGCGTCGGCTTCCCCGGCGAGCCCTCGCGGAACGAGACGCTGATGGGCGAGATGGAGGTCGGTGCGCCGCAGGAGGAGATCGCCGCCAAGGTGGCCGAAGTCCGCGCCACCCATCAGGCCTTCAGCCTCGGCCCCTTCGGCGGGAAGGCCTATCGCGTCGTGGTCCCCGCCGCGGAGGCCGGCGATCGAGCGGAGCCCACGCTCGAAGACTTCAAGCGCGGCCTGCGCGCCATCGCCGGGACCGACTTCGGCGTGCACTCCCCCCGCTGGCTGTCGCGCTTCGGCGACGCCACCCGGCTGGCCGAGCGCTACCGGGTCGGCCGGGTCCTGCTGGCCGGCGACGCGGCGCACATCCACCCGCCGGCCGGCGGTCAGGGCCTCAACCTCGGTGTTCAGGACGCCTTCAACCTCGGCTGGAAGCTCGCCGCGCAGATCCGCGGCTGGGCGCCGGAGACACTGCTCGACACCTACCACGCCGAACGCCGTCCGATCGCCGAGCAAGTGCTGGACAACACCCGTGCGCAGACGGAGCTGATGTCCGCCGGACCGGGCCCGCGGGCCGTGCGCAGGCTGCTCGCCGAGCTGATGGACCTCGACGAGGTGAACCGGCACCTGACCGAGAAGATCAGCGCGATCGGCATCCGCTACGACTTCGGCGAGGGCCCCGACCTGCTCGGACGCCGCCTGCGCGACATCGGCCTGAAGCAGGGCAACCTCTACGGCCGGCTTCATCGCGGCCGCGGTCTGCTGCTGGACCGCACCGAGCGCCTGACCGCCGGCGGCTGGTCGGACCGGGTCGACCACCTCGCGGATCCCGGTGCGGAATTGGACGCTCCGTGCGTGCTGCTACGTCCGGACGGTCACGTCGCCTGGATCGGCGACGACCAGCAAGACCTGGACGGCCACCTTTCGCGCTGGTTCGGCGAACCCGCCAGCTGATCCCGTCTGAGCCCCGCCCCCCGCTGATGTCGGTCTACGCCCCCGACTCCGCCGGTTCGGCGGTGTCGGGGGCGTAGGCGACCATCCAGTGCGGGCGGAGTCGGTAGTAGACGACCTCGTCCCAGTCGAAGGCATCGGCGCTGTAGAAGTCCTTGAGGTGGGCGAGCACTTCGGGCCAGTCCGCGGCGGGCTCGCCGCCCCGGGGATTGAGGACCTCCACCGTGCCGTGCGTGAACACGCCCAGGTCCTCGCCTCGCAGATGGGCGGCGCTGACGGCGGGACGGGCGGCGAGGTGGCGGGCCTTGGCGGCGTCGGGGTCGGTGCCGAAGTGCCATCTGCCGTGCAGGAAGTGCCCGTCCACGGCGCTGATGCGCGGCTCGCCCTTCGCCGTCACCGTCGACAGGGCCAGGACGCACATGCCGGTGAGGACCTTGGTGAGCCGGTCCGCGGTCACCGCGCGCTCCGCGTTGATGATCGAGCGGAGATGCGGGGTCGAGCGGGAGCGGGAGGCGTCCAGGAGGGCCTGCAGTTCGTCAAGGTCCGCGGGCGTTTCGTACATCGAGGTCCTTCTCTCTGAGTGTGCTCGTTCGTGGGTCGTGCGTGGGCTCCGGTCCGCATCTGCGCGTGACGGCGGCCGGTGAAACCCATCCTGGCGGCAAAACCTGACATCTCCTGGCAGGTTTCTTCGGCGGCCGATGGCCGGCGACCGGTGGCCTGCGGACGCGGGTGCCGCCGGGAGTGCCGAGGTGGGTGCTCCATAACGCAGTCCGATGGATCTGCGTATGACCACACGGCGGGTCTGGTTCGGACACTGCGGGCGCACGCTTTTCCGAGCCTCCGGGAATTGGGCCCCGGAGTCCCCTGCGAATCCGTCCGGCATCGGCGCCGGACGGTCCACCCCCGGAGGGAAAACCCCCGTGAGAAACAGAAGCAGAGCCATGCGATGCCTGCTGGCGTCGCTGGCGGTCGTCCTCGGGACGACGTTCCTGGCCGCGCCCGCGGTCGCCGCGCCGAAGCCGCCACCCGTCACCGGCGGTGACGTGGCACGGCACCCGCAGAAGTCGCCGCTGCCGGTGAAGGACCGGCCGCCGCTGGCGGCGGAGAAGGACGCGCTCAAGAGCCACGACGCGAAGGCGACAAAGCATCGGCGGCCGTCCAGCGCGGCGAAGAAGGGGCTGAAGGCCGCCGCCTGCAGTCCGAGCGAGTTCACGAGCCGTTCCGGGAGCGCGCTCGTCCAGCAGGTCGAGTCCTCGACGACCGACTGCATCAACTCGCTGTTCAGCCTGACCGGCGGGGACGCCTACTACGCGTTCCGCGAGTCGCAGATGACGACGATCGCGTACGCGCTGCGCGACAACGGCGTCTACTATCCGGGCGACAACAGCACCGGTACCGCGCAGCTCGTCCTGTACCTGCGCGCCGGGTACTACGTGCAGTGGTACAACCCCTCGACCGTGGGGAGTTACGGCCAGTCGCTGAAGACCGCTATTCAGTCCGGCCTGGACGCCTATTTCGGCAATGCGAAGTCGTCGACGGTCAGTGACGCGAACGGCGAGGTCCTCGCCGAGGCGGTCACGCTCATCGACAGCGCGCAGGAGAACGCCCGCTACATCTACGTGGTGAAGCGGCTCCTGAACGGCTACAACAGTTCCTACGACGCGTCGTGGTGGATGCTCAACGCCGTCAACAACGTGTACACGGTGCTGTTCCGCGGCCACCAGGTTCCGGAGTTCGTCACGGCGGTCCAGTCGGATCCGAGTGTTCTCGACACGTTGAACTCCTTCGCGGCGAACCATCTCGGTCTGCTCGGTACCGACCGCAGCTACCTGGCGTCCAACGCGGGACGGGAGATGGCCCGGTTCCTGCAGCATTCCCCGCTGCTGGGCAAGGTCAGGCCGCTGGCCAAGGGGCTGCTCGGCAAGAGCGCGATGACCGGCAAGACCGCTCCCCTGTGGGTCGGCATCGCCGAGATGACCGACTCCTACGACAAGGCGAACTGCTCTTACTATGACACCTGCAACCTGCAGCAGCGGCTCGCCCAGAACGTCCTGACCATCACGCACTCGTGCAGTTCCAGCATCAAGATCCGGGCGCAGGACATGACCGCGTCCCAGCTGTCGGACACCTGCGCGAGCCTGCTGAACCAGGACGCCTACTTCCACGGCCTCGTCAAGGACGGGAACAAGCCCGTCGCCAACGACGGCAACACCACGATCGAGGTCTGCGTCTTCGATTCCAGCACCGACTACCAGACGTACGCGGGCGCGATGTTCGGCATCGACACCAACAACGGCGGGATGTACCTGGAAGGGGACCCGGCCGCCTCCGGGAACCAGCCGCGGTTCATCGCCTACGAGGCCGAATGGGTGCGCCCGAAGTTCGAGATCTGGAACCTCAACCACGAGTACACGCACTACCTCGACGGCCGCTTCGACATGTACGGCGACTTCAACGCGAACGTCGCCACGCCGACGATCTGGTGGATCGAGGGGTTCGCCGAATACGTCTCCTACTCGTACCGGAAGGTGACCAACGACTCGGCCATCGCTGAGGCCGCCAAGGGCACCTACGCACTGAGCACGCTCTGGGACACCACCTACAGCCATGACACGACCCGCATCTACTACTGGGGCTACCTGGCGGTGCGGTACATGTTCGAGAAGCATCCCGGCGACATCTCCACCGTGCTCGGCTACTACCGGACGGGCAACTGGAACGCTGCCCGCTCGTTCCTGACCAGCACGATCGGCGGCCGCTACGACAGCGACTGGCGGACGTGGCTCGCCGCGTGCGCGGCCGGCGCGTGCGCAGGCGGCGGGGGCGGCGGCAACCAGGCGCCGTCCGCGCGGTTCGCCTACTCCGCGAACGGCCTGGCGGTCGCCTTCACCGACCAGTCCACCGACACCGACGGGACGATCGCGTCCCGGCGCTGGGACTTCGGCGACGGCGCCACGTCCACGGCGGCCGACCCGTCCCACACCTTCGGGGCGGACGGCACGTACACCGTGTCCCTGACGGTGACCGACGACGCCGGGGCCACCGGCACCACGTCCCAGCGGATCTCCGTGTCGGCCGGGGGCGGCGGGACGACCCCCGAGTGCACCGGGTCCGACATCCGGCAGCTCGACCGGAACTGCCAGCGCGGCAACCTGTCGGCGGCCAAGGGCGGCACCGCCTACCTCTACCTCTACATCCCGTCCGGCACCCGGTCGATCACCATCACGTCCTCGGGCGGGACGGGTGACGGCGACCTCTACTACAGCTCCGGCAGCTGGGCGACGCCGTCGTCCTACAACCAGCGCTCCACCGGCGCCGGGAACGGCGAGACGCTCACCATCGCCGACCCGCCGGCCGGCTACAACTACGTCAGCCTGTACGGGAAGGAGGCGTTCAGCGGCGCGGCCGTGAAGGTCGAGTACTGACCTCGCAGCGGCTAGAAGGCCGGGGCCGGACCGCGAAGGTCCGGCCCCGGCTTCGTGTCGTGACCCGGTCAGGCGAAGGGGCCCAGCTCCGGGAAGTGGCAGGCCGCCGCGCGCCCGGCGGCCCCGTCCAGCGGGGCGAGGGGCGGGCGCTCGACCCGGCAGCGGTCCTGCGCCTTGAAGCACCGGGGGTGGAAGGCGCAGCCCGGCGGAGGCGCGGACGGGCTCGGCGGGTCGCCGCGCAGCACGATGCGCTCCCGCGTCCGCTCCGCCACCGGGTCGGGCAGCGGGATCGCCGACAGCAGCGCCCGGGTGTAGGGGTGCGCCGGGGCGCCGTAGAGCGCGTCGCGGTCGGCGATCTCGACGATCCGGCCGAGGTACATCACGGCGATCCGGTCGCACACGTGCCGCACCACGGCGAGGTCGTGCGCGATGAACACGTACGCCAGGCCGAGGCGCCGCCGGAGCCCGGCCAGCAGGTTGACGATCTGGGCCTGGATCGACACGTCCAGCGCCGACACCGGCTCGTCCGCGACGACCAGGCGGGGACCGGTGACCAGCGCCCGCGCGATCCCGATCCGCTGCGCCTGCCCGCCGGAGAACTCGTGCGGGTACCGGTCGGCGTGCTCGGCGCCGAGGCCGACGAACTCCAGCATCTCCCGCACCCGCGAGGCGGGGTCGTCCTCGCCCTGCGCGCGCAGCGGCGCGGCGACGATGGAGCCGACGGTGTGCCGGGGGTTCAGCGACGCGAACGGGTCCTGGAAGATGATCTGGAGGTCGCGGCGGAGCGGGCGCATCCGCCGCTGCGACAGCCCGGTGATGTCGCGCCCGTCGAAGGTGATCCGCCCGGCGGTCGGGTCCAGCAGCCGGACGAGCATCCGCCCGGTCGTGGACTTGCCGCAGCCGGACTCGCCGACCAGCCCGAGCGCCTCCCCGGCGCGCACCTGAAGGTCGATGCCGTCCACCGCGCGGACGGTGCCGCGCCGGGTGGGGAACGTCTTCGTCAGCCCGTCCAGGCTGAGCAGCGGCGTCATCCCGCCACCTCCTCTCCGATCGTCAGCAGATGGCAGGCCGCCGGGTGCGGCGCGCCCCGGAGCGCCGGGCGGTCGGTCTCGCACACCGCGATCCGCTCCGGGCACCGCGGATGGAACGGGCACCCCGCCGGCGGACGCGACGGCGACGGCGGGGCGCCCGGGATCGGGACCAGCTCGCCGGGCGGCCCGGTCAGCCGGGGCAGCGAGCCGAGCAGGCCGCGGGTGTAGGGGTGCCGGGGCGCGGCGAACAGCGCACCGGCAGCCGCGCGCTCCACGGCCCGTCCCGCGTACATGACCAGGACGTCGTCGGCGACCCGCGCGACCACCCCGAGATCGTGCGTGATCATCAGGACGGCGAGGCCGCGCTCGCGCTGGATCCGCGCGATCAGCTCCAGGATCTGCGCCTGCACGGTCACGTCCAGCGCGGTCGTCGGCTCGTCGGCGATCAGCAGCTCCGGCTCGCAGGCCAACGCCATCGCGATCATGACGCGCTGGCGCATGCCGCCGGAGAACTGGTGCGGGTGGTCGCCGGCGCGCGTTCCCGGGTCGGGGATGCCGACGTCGCCGAGCAGCCGGACGGCGTGCGCGTGCGCCGCGCGGCGGGACTCGCCGAAGTGCAGCCGGCGCGCCTCGGCGATCTGCTCGCCGACCCGGTAGTGCGGGTGCAGCGAGGTCAGCGGGTCCTGGAAGATCATCGCGATCCGGCGGCCGCGCAGCGCCCGGATTCGCTCCCGGCCGGCGCCGACGACCTCGGTGCCGGCGACGTCGATCGACCCGGTCACCCGGGCCCGGTCGTGCAGCCCCATGACGGCGAGGCTGGTCACGGACTTGCCGGACCCGGACTCGCCGACGATGCCGAGGGTGCGGCCCGCGCCGACGGTGAACGACAGGCCGTCCACCGCGCGCACCGGCCCCCGCGGGGTCGGGAACTCGACGACGAGGTCCCGGACGGTCAGCGGCGTCATGCGTACCTCACCTGGGGATCGATCGCGGCGTAGAGGAGGTCGACGGCGAGGTTGGCGAAGGTGATGAAGAACGCGGCCAGCAGCGCGACGCCCATCACGACCGGCTGGTCGGACTTGTCGATCGAGTCGATCGTGAGCCGGCCGACGCCGGGCAGCCCGAACACGCTCTCGGTGATCACGGCGCCGCCGAGCAGCGCGCCGAGGTCCATGCCGAACACGGTGAGGACGGGGGTGAGCCCGGCCCGCAGGCCGTGCTTGGCGACGACGGTCCGTTCGGGCAGGCCCTTGGCGCGGGCCGTCCGGATGTAGGGCTCGGCCATCGTCTCCACCATCGACGCCCGCGACATGCGCGCGTACATGGCCGCGTACAGCAGCGCGAGCGCCACCCAGGGCAGGACGAGGTTGCGCGCCCAGCCGACGGGGTCGTCGGCGATCGGCACATAGCTGGAGTAGGGCAGCAGGCCGCCGAGCTGGACGACCAGGACGGTCAGCGCCATCGCCGTGAAGTAGATCGGCAGGGACGCGGCGGTGAGCGTGCCGACCATCAGCGTCCGGTCGAGCAGGGTGTCCTTGCGCAGCGCGGACACGACCCCGACGCCGACGCCGCCCGCGAGCCACAGGACGGCGGCGCCGATCCCGATGGACAGGGTCGTGGGGAGCCGCTGCATCATCAGGTCCCAGACCGGCATGTTGTTCTGGTAGGAGAACCCGAGGCACGGGAAGTGGCACTGGACGGCCAGGGGCCCCGACCCGTACGTCCGTCCGGCGAAGATCCCGGCGAGGTAGTCGGTGAACTGGCGCCACAGCGGCCGGTCCAGGCCCATCTGGTGGTGCAGCATCGCGAGCCGCTCCGGCGTGCACGACTTCCCGCACGCCTGGAGCGCCGGGTCGGCGGGGAACACGTAGAAGATCGTGAACGTGACCGCGCAGATGACGAGCAGCACGCCCGCGACGCCGGCCAGGCGCAGCGCGAGGTAGCGGATCACCGGCCGGCCTCCCGCGGGTCGAGGGCGTCCCGGAACGCGTCGCCGAGCAGCGTGAACGCGAGCACGGTCAGCAGCAGGCACACGCCGGGCACCACGAAGAACGTCGGGTCGACCTGGTACCAGTCGATCGCCTTGGCCATCATCTGCCCCCAGGACGCGTCCGGCGGCCGGACGCCGATGCCGAGGAACGACAGCGCCGCCTCGGTGCCGATGTTGATCGGGATGGTGAGCGTCGCGTAGACGAGGACCGGTGCCAGCAGGTTCGGCAGCACCTCGCGGAACACGATCCGCGTGCGCGGCATGCCGGTGGCGCGGGCGGCGTCCACGAACTCCCGGTGGCGCAGCGAGAGCGCCTGCCCGCGCACGATCCGCCCGATGTAGGGCCAGCCGAAGAAGCCCATGACGAACACCAGCTCCAGCATCCGGTTCGCCTCCGGCAGCACCGACACCAGGGCGATCATGAAGATGAGGTGGGGGAAGGACAGGACGAGGTCCATGGTGCGGCTGATCAGCGCGTCGACCCGGCCGCCGGCGAACCCGGCGGCGAGCCCGAGGACGGTGCCGGCGACGGTGGACACGCAGGTCGCCGCGACGGAGATCAGCAGCGAGACGCGGGCGCCGTAGACCATGCGGCTGAACACGTCGCGTCCGGTGCCGGGCTCGACGCCCAGCCAGAAGTCGCCGTCGATGCCGCCGAACGCGCCCCGGGGCGCCCCGGCGAGCGCCTTGTCGATCTTCTCGGGGTGGAACTCGTTCGGGCCGTGCCCGGTCAGCGCGGTGAGCAGCGGGGCGGCGAGTGCCATCAGCACGAACAGCGCGATGATCGCGAGGCCGGCGAGGGCGGCGGGGTCGCGGCGCAGCCGCCCGCCGGCCAGCCGCCAGGGCGACCGGCCGGCGGGCGCCGGCGCGCCGCCCGCCGCCTCGGTGAGGGACGGGACGGCCACTACTTCACCCCGAGGACGGCGAAGTCGAGCTCGCCCTCCCAGATGGGGTGGCCGAACGCGCCGGTGACCTTGGAGCCGTGCAGCAGCGGCAGCTTGTCGTGGATCAGCGGGACCATCGGCGACAGCCCCATCAGGTCGCGGTCGAGCGCCTGCCACCGGGCGGGGTCGTTCGCCTGCACGGCCGCGTCGATCTTCGCGTTGATCCCCTTGTCGTCGAGCTGGGAGACGACGGTGTTGCCCTTCGGCGCGATGGTGCGGCCGTCGAAGATCGGCGGGATGAACGAGCCGGCGGACGGGTAGTCGGCGCACCAGCCGTAGAAGACCAGCTCGTCCTCCTTCTCGATGTCGCCGATGGCGTCGTAGTAGACGCTCTTCGCGACGGAGTTGATCTGGACCTTCACGCCCGCCCGCGCGAGCGCCTGCTGGACGGCCTCGGCCTCGGCCTTGCCCTGCTCGGTGCTGGTCGTGGTCAGGCGGACCGACAGGCCCGCGCTCTCGCCGGCGGCGGCGAGCAGTTGCCGGGCCTTGGCCGGGTCGCCGGTGGGCGGGGCCTTGTAGACGTCCTGGGCCCGCCCGCCGGTCATGGCGGGCGGCAGGTAGGAGCCGGCGAGTTCGCCGACGCCGCTGCCGCCGTGCGCGGTGCGGTAGGCCTCCTTGTCGACCGCGAACTGCATCGCCTGCCGCACCTTCGGGTCGTCGAACGGGGGCTTGGAGGTGTTCATCGCCAGGAACCGGGTGCACAGGCTGGTCGCGCTGACGAACCGCTTCTTGACGTCCGGGCGGGTCAGGATGCGGGGCATGCTGGCCGGGGCGACGCTGTAGAGGGTGACGGCCCGCTGGTCCTTGCCCTGGTCGGCGATCAGCCGCTGGTCGATGGTGGGCTGCGCGATGCCCTCCTCCACGACGATCCGGTCGGGGTTGGCCTGCCGGACGCCGTCGGTCGCCTTGCTCCAGTGCGGGTTCCTGACCAGCGCCAGTCTCTTGCCCCGGTCGTAGGACTCCACCTTGTAGGGGCCGGACGAGAAGGGCCGCCTGTCGAAGTTGACGCCGGTGTCCTTGGCCTTGGGGACGGGCGCGAACGTCGGCAGCGTCGTGATCTTCGGCCAGTCCATGGACGGTTCCTTCAGCTGGAACACGATGGTCCGGGCGTCCGGGGTCCTGATGGAGGCGAGGCCGCCCTTGTCCTGGTAGGGGCCCTTGTACCGGTCGCCGCCCGCGAGCATCGTCCTGGCGTACCCGGGACCCTCCGGCAGGTCGGGGGCGAAGGACCGCTCCACGCCGTACTTCACGTCCGCGCTCGTGATGGGCGAGCCGTCCTCGAACTTCAGGCCGGGCTTGAGGTGGAACGTCCAGGTCCTGCCGTTGTCGGCCGTGGTGCCGGTGCCGGTCGCGAGGTCCGGGACGACCTCGGTGCCCGCCTGGCCGGGCTTCGCGGCGTAGGTCGTCAGCGTCCGGTAGAGCAGCCGGGTGCCGAAGTCCATCGCGAACATCACGTAGTTGCGCTGCGGGTCCAGATGGGCGAAGTCCTCGTTGAACAGGACGGTGAGCGTGCCCCCGGTCTCGGCCGCGGCCCCGTCGCCGCCCGAGCCGCAGGCGGCGGACGCGCCGCCGGCGACGGCCAGCGAGAGGGCGAGGGCGAAACAGGTCCTTACCGGACGTCTCATGGCATCTCCGTACATCGTCGGGCGGAGTGCCATATAAAATAGTACAGTACAATTGCACCACAAGGCCCGTTATCGAATCTCCACATCCGGGACCGCACACGGAGGACACGGCCGACATGGACGACCACCCCACCGCCAGCCCCACCGCCAGCCCCACCGCCAGCCTCACCGCCAGCCTCACCGACCGGTTCGCCACGGGCAGCCATGACCTGCCCGTATCCGCCGCGCTCGCCTCCTTCATGACCCGCGACTGGGCCGCCGCCGAGAAGCCGCCCGCCGCACGGCTGCCGGTCGCGGCCTACGCGGACAAGCGGCGCGCCGCGCTCTCGGCCCTCTTCCCCGGCGAGCGCCTCGTCCTGCCCGCCGGGCCGCCGAAGGTGCGCAGCAACGACTGCGACCACCGCTACCGTCCGCACACCGCCTACGCGCACCTGTCCGGCGACACCGGGGCGGACACCGGGACCGGCGCCGTCCTGGTGCTGGAGCCCACCGCCGCCGGGCACGACGCCGTCCTCTACCACCGGCCCCGGTCGCCGCGCGGCGACGGCGGCTTCTACCGGGACCGCCGGCACGGGGAGTTCTGGGTCGGCCGCCGCGCCGCCCTCGCCGAGACCGAGGAGCGGCTCGGCCTCGCCTGCGCGCCGCTGGACGACCTCGCCGGCGCGCTCCGCGGGCCGCGCCCCGCCCGGGTGATCCGGGGCGTGGACCCGGCGGTCGACGCGGCGGTCCCGGTCCGGGACCCGGAGCTCGACCGCGAGTTCGCCGCCTCCGCCGCCGAGCTCCGCCTCATCAAGGACGAATGGGAGGTCGCGCAGCTCCAGGCCGCCGTCGACCACACCGTGTCGGCCTTCACCGCGGTCGCCGCCGCGCTCCCCCGGGCGACCGGGATGCCGCGCGGCGAGCGCTGGGTGGAGGGGACGTTCGAGCGCGTCGCCCGGATGGAGGGCAACGGCGTCGGCTACGAGACGATCGCCGCGTCCGGTGCGCACGCGTGCGTCCTGCACTGGACGCGCAACGACGGCACGCTGCGACTCGGGGAGATGCTCCTGCTCGACGCGGGCGTGGAGACCGACACCCTCTACACCGCCGACGTCACCCGCACGATCCCGGTCAGCGGCTGGTTCACCCCGCGCCAGCGGCAGGTCTACGACCTCGTCTACCACGCCCAGGAGGCGGGCTTGGCGGCGGTGCGCCCCGGCGCCCGCTTCCGCGACTTCCACCTGGCCGCGATGCGCGTCATAGCCGAGGGCTTGCAGGAGTGGGGCGTGCTGCGCAGCGCGGAGGAGGCGCTCGACCCCGAGTCGGGCGTCTACCGCCGGTACACGCTGTGCAGCAGCGGGCACATGCTCGGCATGGACGTGCACGACTGCGCGGCGGCGCGCGCCTCCCAATACCTCGACGCGGAGCTGCGCCCCGGGCACGTCCTCACCGTCGAACCGGGCCTCTACCTGCAGCCGGACGACCTCACCCTGCCCCCGGAGCTGCGCGGCATCGGCGTCCGCATCGAGGACGACGTGGTCGTCACCGAGAGCGGGGCGCGGCTGATGTCCGCCGAGCTGCCGCGCCATCCCGAGGAGATCGAGATCTGGCTGCAGTCGCTCGCCGGCTGAGCGCGCCGAAAGGCCGTGCCGCACCCGGCGGCGGGTGCGGCACGGTGTCCGGACGGTGTCAGCCGCTGAGCAGTGACACGCCCCAGGTGGACAGGGCCCGTCCGATCGGTTCGTGGATCATGCCGCACCCCGAGTTCGGCCCGCCGCTGAGGATGCCGTGGGCGTAGTTGCCGTAGAAGACGCCGCTGCCGCTGTCGCCCGGACCGTCGCACGCCGTGCTCCAGGTCATGCCGGAGAGCGTCCGGTTCGGGTAGGACACGGTGGCGTCGACCTCGGTGACCGTTCCGCAGGTGTAGCCGGTCGTCGAGCCCTGCTTGCAGACGTATCCGCCGACGTAGTCGGCCTCGCTGCCGTGGACGGGCGTCTCGTAGAGCACCCAGCCGCGCGGCTGCCACCAGCCGGGGTCGCCGACCGACACGATCGCGGAGTCGCCGTACCAGCCGAACGTGTAGTCGGCGACGCCCCCGACATTCTGGTAGCCGTAGCTGTAGGTGGACACGTCCCACCAGTAACCGAGCTCGGCGCAGTGGCCGGCGGTGAGCATGTAGTACCTGCCGCCCGAGTACGCGGTGAACGCGCTGGTGCATCGCGCCCCGCCGGTGAAGATCGCCAGCCCGGAGCGCAGCGGCGGGTCGCACGCGTAGTCGTCGTAGCAGTACCGGGGCACCGACCGGTGCGCGTACGCGGAGACCTCCACGGCCGCGCCGAACTCGCGTTTCGCCCAGCTCAGCACGTCCTTCTGGGCGCGGGTGAGAGCGGCGCCGCGCACGCCGCCCAGCTTCACCGTGTTGCGGGAGGTGACGATGCCGCTCTGGAGTCCGTTACGGGCACCCTTGTTGGCCTTGGCGATCCGCTTGGCCAGCGCGTCCGACACCTTCTGCAGGTGGGCGAAGCCGTACCGGACGGTGGTCGTTGCGGTGTCGCCCATGCCGGACGCCTTGGCGGCGGCACGCGCCTTGGGCGCCGCCGAGCCGGCGGTCACGCCGACGGTGAGCCGGCCACCGTGCGCCTGGTCGATCCAGGCTCCGCCGTAGGCGGCGCCGAGGTCCTTCTGTATCCGGGCTGCGAGCTTCAGCTGGGCGGGCTGCCGGTCGGCGCGCCGCCGCGCCTCGGCGGCGGAGATGCCGTGGTCCTTCGTGAGCTGCGTGATGAGTGCCTGCTCGGCCTCCTTCTGGGTGTGTACCTGGGAGCCGGTACGGGGGGACGGGGCGGGGGGCGCGCCGCGGTCGCCCGCCGCACCGGCGCGGGCCGGTGCGGTGAGCGCGGTCGCGGACAGCGCGGCGGCCAGGGCCAGGGCCAGGGCGGCGCGGCTGCGCTTGTGGCGGACCATCCGGGGTTCCTCCTTCGCGGACCGGGGGGAGTGCCACGGCCCGGTGCCGTGGCGTCCGCTGTGCAATGTGAAATTGCACTGTAAAATGTAAAATGGCTCCTGCCAAGGGGGCCGAGTCAGATCGGAATGTGCGGGATCAGGCGGGTGGGGTCAGGTGGCCGCGTTCCGGACGTGGTCGAGGTGCCGGGTCATGATGTCCCGGGCGCGCTCGGCGTCGCCGGCGACCAGGGCGTCCAGCAGCCGGAGGTGCTCGTCGGCCGACGCCGCCAGCTCGGCCGCCGCCGCGGGCCTGACGAGCCCGTGCATGCGGGACCGGCTGCGCAGGTCGAGGACCGTCCGGACGAGGGTCCGGTTGCCGGTGAGTTCGAGCAGCGCGGTGTGGAACCGGCGGTCGGCGTCCAGGAAGCGGAGGGGGTCGCCGTGCGCCGCCGCCTCCGCGGCCTCCCCGGCGATGCCGCGCAGCCGCGCGCGGGCCTCCGCGGGCACGGCGCCGGCCAGCCGCACGACCGCGGGGACCTCGACCATCTCCCGGATCTCAGTCAGCTCGGCGAGGTCGCGGTCCGACAGCGGGACCACCCGGAAGCCGCGGTTGCGCACGGCCTCGAACAGCCCGTCCCGGACGAGGTCGATCATGGCTTCGCGGACGGGCGTGGCGGAGATGCCGAACTCCTCGGCCAGCGTGGGCGCGGAGTAGACGACGCCCGACCGCAGCGCACCGCTGGCGAGCGCGCCGCGCAGCGCCTCGGCCACCTGTCCGCGGAGGCTGGTGTGGCCGCCGAGGTCCGGAAGTCCGCCCACGGCGTCGGCCACCGTATCCATATGCCTCCTCCTCGCCCGCGATCAGAATACCGTTCCACGCGGGCGAAGCCGCAGCGCAGGCGCCGTGCTCACAGCAGCGGGTGAACGTGCGGATGGGCGTGCCACCAGGCGCCGAACGCCGGATGGCGGTCGGCGTGCTCCACGAAGGCGGCGGCGAGGCCCCGGTAGAGGGCCGCGGCGCCCGCGTCGCTCAGCCGGTCCCGGCGCCAGGCCACGATCAGCTTGGCGACCTGCGGCTCCCCCGCCAGCGGCCGGACCACCGTGCCGGGCTGCGGCGGCCACGACGGATCCACCAGCCGCACCCCGTGCCCGGCCGCGACCAGCGGGCAGGCGGCGCCGCTCGGCGCCTCGTAGCGCACGACGGGCTCGAAGCCGGCGGCGCGGCAGGACGCGCGCAGCGAGGCCAGCGAGCCGTCGTCGGCGCCCGGCGGGCCGATCCAGGACTCGTCCTTCAGGTCCACCAGGTCGATCTCGTCCCGCCCGGCCAGCCGGTGGTCCGCGGCGAGCGCGACGAAGATCGGGTAGCGGGGCACCAGCGTGCGGCTGACCACCGGGGCGGTCAGCGCGACGTCGAAGCCCTCCATGACCCCGAGCAGCGCGGCGTCGAGCCGGCCCCGGTTGAGGGCGTCGCCGAGCAGCGCCGAGGACGGCTCGATGCGCAGCGAGACCTCCCGGCCGGGCAGTTCCTCGCCGACCCGCTCGACGATGCTGCCGACGCAGGCGAGGTGCACGCAGCCGAGCGCGAGGCCCGCGCCGGGCTCCGCCGCCGCGGGCAGCTCGCCGAACAGGGTGTCCAGCTCCGCGAGCACGGTCCGCGCCCGGGCGACGACCTGCCGCCCCAGCGCCGTCGGCTCCAGGCCCGCGCGGCTGCGCTCGAACAGCCGCCCGCCGACGATCTCCTCGACCCGGCGGAGCTGGCTCGACATGGCGGGCTGCGACACCCCCATCCGCGCCGCGGCCCGGGTGACGCTTCCCGTCTCCGCCATCGCGCAGACCATGCGCAGATGACCGATATCGAGATCCATAGCCGGAAATTATGCACCAGCTGATGCCCGCCCTTCCGGGCCTGCGGCAATACTTCCGGTACCTCTCCGGCAGAAGGGAGCCACCCCGTTTCCCCGCCGCCGGGAGGGGGCCTCCTCACCGCCTCCCCCTTCCGGCGGCCCGGCCCGCGCCGGGCCGGTACGCCCCAGGGAAAGCGATCATGATGACGCACAACTCGCGGACCTCCGGAACGGAGCCCGCCCGGTCAGGGAGCGCCTTTCCCGCCTGGCCGCTGCCGCCCGATCCGACGGCGGCGGCGCAAGCGCGGGCCATCGCCGGGCGCCTCGCCGCCGAACTGGGTCTTTCCGCGTCCGTGACGGACGACGTCCGCACGATCATTTCCGAGCTCGCGGCGAACGCCGTCCTGCACGGCGACCGGTGGAGCGCGGAACTGTGGGCCCGGATCGGCCGGCGGAACCGGCCCCATGTCACGTTCACGGTGTTCGACGCCGGCCCCTGGCGCGGGCCCGCCGCGCTTCCCGCGGGTCCGGTCGAGCCGTCCGACGCCTGCCGGGGCCGCGGGCTCGCGCTGGTCAGCGCGCTGACTGCGGAGATCGGCGGGCGCTGGGGCGTGCATCCCGGCCGCGCCAAGCTCGGCGGGTACGCCGCGCCCGGCCGGGACCCGGTCTCGGGCAAGGCGGTCTACGTCGCCGTCCCCCTGCCGCTGAGGTTCCTGATCCTCCAGGAGTCCGGCGCGCCGTCGCGCGGGCTCCGCTGAGCCGGCGGCGGGCCGGGTCAGCGGCGCTCGGGGCGGTCGGCCCAGATGCCGCGGATGTGGCGCAGGTGGTGGTGCATCAGCGCCTCCGTGCGCGCCGCGTCGCCGTCCGCCACCGCGTCGAGGAGTTCCTCGTGCTCGCGGGCGGACGGCTCCAGTTCGCCGCGCTCCGCCAGCCGCGGGACGCCGTAGAGCCGCGACCTGTACCGCAGCTCGCTCACCAGCCGGACGAGGTGGGAGTTGCCGCCGAGCCCGAGCAGGGCGAGATGGAAGTGGTGGTCGGCCTCGATGTAGGCGAGGACGTCCCGCTCCCCGGCGGCCCGGACGATCGCCTCGGCGAGCGGCCGCAGCGCGCGGACCTCGGCGGCGCGGCCGGACTCCGCGACCCGGACGGCGGCGGGGACCTCGACCAGCGCCCGCACCTCGGTGATCTCGTCCAGCTCCCGGTCGGACAGCTCGGTGACCCGGAACCCCTTGTTGCGGACGACGCCGACCAGCCCCTCGCGGGCCAGGTCGATCATCGCCTCCCGGACCGGCGTCGGGGACACCCCGAACCGGTCGGCGATCGCCGGGGCCGAGTAGACCGTGCCCGGCCGCATCTCGCCGCTGACGATCGCGGCCCGCAGCGCGTGGGCGATCTGCACCCGCACGCTCTTGCGCGGGCCGAGGGACGGCAGGTTCAGCATCGCGGCGGGGTCTCCCCTCCGGGCCGGGCGGTAGTGACATGTAGTATTGCACTCGCACCTGACGGTCGTCGCGGCGCTACACTGGCTGTTCGTTAAAACGAACGCTAGTGAGGGGCGGCCGGGAGCGTGAGCGCGTCAGGGGAATCGGTGCGGGACGTGCTGGCGGGCAACCTGCGGCGCGCGCGCCTGGAGCACGGCCTGTCGCTGTCCGAGCTGTCCCGCCGCTCGAAGATCGGCAAGGCGACGCTCTCGCAGCTGGAGGCGGGCGCCGGCAACCCCACCATCGAGACGGTGTTCAGCCTGGCGCGCGTGCTGGAGGTGCCCATCTCCGAACTGCTCGACGGGCAGCAGCCGGCCGGTCTCACCGTGGTGCGCGCGGCGGACGTGGAGGTGCTGCGCGGCGAGGGCGTCGACCTGCGGCCGCTGCGCGGGATCGCCTCCGGCGGGGCCCTGTTCGAGGTGTACGACCAGCGGTTCCGGGCCGGCCGGCGGCAGGACTCGCTGGGCCATGTGGGCACCGAGCACACGGTCGTCCAGGACGGGCGGCTCGCCGTTCGGGTGGACGACCAGGACGTCGAACTGGGCCCCGGCGACTACGTGAGCTTCGACGCCCGCCTCCCGCACTCCTATGCCGCGCTGGACGGCCCCGTCCGCTCGGTCCTGCTCCTGCAGTACGACGCCGACCAGCGGGTTCACTCCGCGTCCGCGCAGCCGCCGCACCGCTCCGACACGCCCTGACGATCCGCCGCCGCCGGGCCGTTGACATCCCGCGCGGCGCCGACGTACGCTCGCAATCGTTCGGTTTATCGAACAATGGGAGCCGTGATGACGCGGGTCGTGGTGGTGGGCGCCGGGATGATCGGCGCCGCCTGCGCCCGTGAGCTGGCCCTGGCCGGCTGCGCGGTCACCGTCCTGGAGCGGGGCCGGCCCGCCGCCGCGACCACCGCGCACGGCGAGGGCAACGTCCTGGTGTCCGACAAGCCGCCCGGCCCCGAGCTGGAGCTGGCGCGGCTGTCCCGGCGGCTGTGGCCCGCGGTCCTCGCCGGGCTCCCCGGTGCCGAGGGCGCGGAATGGGATCCCAAAGGCGGCATCGTCGTCGCCACCACCGACGCGGGCGCCGAGGCGCTGCGCGGGTTCGCCGCCGGCCAGCGCGCCGCCGGCGTCGACGCGCGGGAGCTGGACGCCGCCGCCCTCGCCGCTGCCGAACCGCACCTCACCACCGACGTGACCGCCGCCGTCCACTACCCCGAGGACGCCCAGGTGCAGCCCACCGGCGCGGCTACCGCGCTGCTCGCGCACGCCGTCCGGCTCGGCGCGGAGCTGCGCACCGGCTGCGAGGTCCTCGGCGCCGTCACGCGCGGCGGCCGGTTGACCGGCGTGCGGACCCCGTCCGGGACGGTCGAGGGCGACGCGTTCGTCAACGCGGCCGGGCCCTGGTCGGGCGAGGTCGCCGCGCGGCTCGGCGTCCGGCTGGACGTGCGGCCCCGCCGCGGGGAGGTCCTGGTCACCGCGCCGCAGCCGCCGACCGTCTTCCACAAGGTCTACGACGCCGACTACGTGGGCGCGGTCGGCAGCGGCGACGGGGAGCTGCAATCCTCGGCGGTGGTGGAGTCCACCCGCGCGGGGACGATCCTGCTCGGCTCGTCGCGCCGCCGGGTCGGGTTCGACGACCGGACGCGCCCCGGCGTGCTGTCGGTGATCGCCGGCAAGGCGCTGCGGCTGTTCCCGTCGCTGGCCGGCGTGCCGGTGATGCGCGCCTACGGCGGGTTCCGCCCCTACGTGGCCGACCACCTCCCGGTGATCGGCGCCGACCCTGCCCTGGCCGGGCTGTGGCACGCCACCGGGCACGAGGGCGCCGGCATCGGGCTCGCCGCCGGGACGGCCGCCGTCCTGCGCGACCTGCTGCTCGGCCGCGAGCCCGAGGCCGGTGCGGAGCCGTTCCGCGTCGACCGGCCCGCCGTCAGGCCGGAAGGAGCACCTGGATGAGCCCGCGACTCGTACGCGCGGACCGCGACGCGACCGGGCGCCGCGACGTCCCGCTGCACATCACCGTGGACGGCGTGCCGCTCACCGGCATCGCCGGCCAGACGATCGCCGGGGTGCTGATGGCGGCCGGCCGCACGGCCTGGCGGGAGAGCCCGTCGGGAACCCCGCGCGGCGTCTTCTGCGGCATCGGCGCGTGCTTCGACTGCCTGGTCACCGTCAACGGCGTCCGCGACGTGCGGGCCTGCCGCCGCCGGGCCCGCGACGGCGACGCCGTCGCCACCCAGTCCCGCGCCGGGCGGGAGGCCCGGTGACCCGGCACGTCGCGGTCGTCGGCGCCGGTCCGGCGGGCCTCGCCGCGGCGGCGGGCGCGCTGCGCGCCGGGGCGCGGGTGACGCTGCTCGACGCCGCCGAGAACCCGGGCGGCCAGTACCACCGGATGCTCCCGGACGCCTACGCCGCCGCCGACCCCGGCCGGCTGCACCACGGCTGGCGCGGGTTCGTGCGGCTCCGCGACCACGTGCTCGGGCACGCGCGCTGCGACTGGTGGCCGGAGAGCACGGTCTGGTCGCTGGAGCGCGAAGGAGAGGGCGCGCCGCACGTCCATGTGCTGCGGGGCGAGGCCGACGCGATGGGGCGGGAGCGCCGGGTGCTGCGGCCCGACGCGCTCGTGCTCGCGCCGGGCGCCCATGACCGCGTGCTGCCGTTCCCCGGCTGGGAGCTGCCCGGCGTCCACTCCGCCGGGGCGGCGCAGGCGCTGGCGAAGGGCGAGCGGGTCGCGGTCGGCGGCCATGTGCTGATCGCCGGGACCGGGCCGTTCCTGCTGCCGGTCGCCGCGTCGCTGCTGGAGGCGGGGTCGGCCGTCCGGGCGGTGCTGGAGGCCGGCCCGGCGGCGACGGTCGCGCGCGGCTGGACGCGCCGTC
Source organism: Actinomadura sp. NAK00032 (assembly GCF_013364275.1). Taxonomy (NCBI): domain Bacteria; kingdom Bacillati; phylum Actinomycetota; class Actinomycetes; order Streptosporangiales; family Thermomonosporaceae; genus Actinomadura; species Actinomadura sp. NAK00032. Next base: position 6,989,413 of record NZ_CP054932.1, read on the forward strand.
CCCGGGAGCTGGCGTCCGAGACCGGGAAGGCGGCGGAGCTCGCCGGGTACGCCGCGCTGCTGGCCCGGCACCGCGTCCCCTACCGGACGGGCCGCGCCGTGATCGAGGCGAGGGGCGACGGGCGGGTGGAGGAGGCGGTCACCGCGCGGCTGCGTCCCGACTGGTCGGTGGTCCCCGGCACCGAGAAGACCGTCACGGTGGACGCGCTGTGCGTCACCCACGGGTTCAGCCCGCAACTCGAACTCCCCGTCGCGGCGGGCTGCCGGCTGCGGAACGGCGGCGGGTCCGTCGAGGTGGACGGCGACCAGCGCACCACCGTGGCCGGCGTGTACGCCGCCGGTGAGATCACCGGGATCGCCGGCGCCCAGGCCGCCCGTACCGAAGGGCTGCTCGCCGGGTGGGCCGCGGGCGGCGGCGCTTCGGACTCCCCCGTCGCGGCGGCGGCGCGCCGCCGGCGCGACCGGGGCCGGGCGTTCGCCGCCCGCCTCGCCGCCGCGCACCCGGTCGGCGCGGCCTGGCGCGGCTGGCTGCGGCCCGGCACGGTCGTCTGCCGCTGCGAGGACGCCCGGTACGGCGACCTGCTCGACGCGGCCCGCGACCCGGCGGGGGCGTCGGCCCGCGCCGTCAAGCTCGGCACGCGCGCCGGCCTCGGCCCGTGCCAGGCGCGCGTCTGCGGCCCCGCGGTCACCGAACTCCTGTCCGGCCTGGTGGACGCGGCGAACCCGCACCACCGGCCCATCGCCCAGCCGATCCGCCTGGGCGAACTCGCGAATCCTCCCACCGGCACCACTGACCAGGAGGAGAGCGCTCGATGAGCGACACGGAGCTCCGGAGCCTCGGCGGCGTGATCGTCGCCGCGGCGCTGCCCTACCGCGCGGACGCCGCCGCCCCCGCCGGACTCGCCGTCGACTACGACGCCTATGCCGAGCACTGCCGCTGGCTCGTCGCGAGCGGCTGCCGGGGCGTCGGCCCGAACGGGTCCCTGGGCGAGTACTCGGCGCTCACGGACGAGGAGCGGCGCCGCGTCGCGCGCACCGCCGTCGAGGCCGTCGGCGGCGACGGGGTCGTGGTCGCCGGCGTGCACGGCCCCGGCTCCCACCAGGCCAAGCACTGGGCGGAGGTCGCCGCCGAGGACGGCGCGGACGGCGTGCTGTGCCTGCCGCCGACCCTCTACCGGGCCAACCCCGCCGAGATCGTCGCGCACTACGAGGCCGTCGCGTCGGTCGGGCTGCCGGTCATGGTCTACAACAACCCGATCGACACCAAGGTCGACCTGTCCCCCGCCCTGCTCGGCGAGATCGCGCGGATCGACGGCGTCGTGGCGGTGAAGGAGTTCTCCGGCGACGTCCGCCGCGTCCTGGAGATCAAGGAGGCCGCGCCGGGGCTGGAGGTCGTCGCGGGCGCCGACGACGTGGTGCTGGAGTCGCTGCTGATGGGCGCGACCGGCTGGTTCGCCGGCTTCCCGAACGTGTTCCCGGCCGCGTCCGCCCGGCTGTACGAGCTGGCCTCGGCCGGGAGACTGGCGGAGGCGCGCGCCCTGTACGAGCCGCTGGTGGCCGCGTTCCGGTGGGACTCGCGGACCGAGTTCGTCCAGGCCATCAAGCTCGGCATGGACCAGGTCGGCCGATACGGCGGGCCGTGCCGCCCGCCGCGCGGCCCGCTCGGCGCCGCGCAGCGCGCCGCCGTCACCGCCGACATGGACCGCGCCATCGCCGCGCTGCGGGACGAGACCGTCACCGCGCTGCTCGACGGGGCCGCCTGATGCGCTCCGTCCGGTCGATCAGCGCCGTCGACTCGCACACCGAGGGGATGCCGACCCGCGTCGTCACCGGCGGCGTGCCGCCGATCCCCGGCGCGACCATGGCCGCGCGCCGCGACCACGCCGTCCGGCACCTGGACGGGCTGCGCCGCTTCCTGGTGGACGAGCCGCGCGGCCACTCCGCGATGAGCGGCGCGATCCTGCAGCCCCCGGCCCGGCCGGACGCGGACTGGGGCGTCGTCTACGTCGAGGTCAGCGGCTTCCTGCCGATGTGCGGGCACGGCACCATCGGCGTCGCGACCGTCCTGGTCGAGACCGGGATGGTCCCGGTCACCGAGCCGGAGACGGTCGTCCGGCTGGACACCCCGGCGGGGCTCGTCGAGGCGCGGGTCGCCGTGCGCGACGGCGTCGCGGAGCACGTCACGCTCCGCAACGTCGCCTCGTTCGCGCTCCGGCGGGACGCGGTGGTGGCGGTGCCCGGCTTCGGCGACGTCCGCTACGACCTGGCCTACGGCGGCAACTTCTACGCCATCACCGACCTGGCGCCGCTCGGGCTGCCGTTCGACCGGGCCCGCAAGGGCGACATCCTCAAGGCGGGGCTGGCGGTGATGGCGGCGATCAACGACGCCGATCCGCCCGTCCATCCGGCCGACCCGCTGATCGCGGGGTGCAAGCACGTCCAGTTCCTCGCGCCCGGGTCCACGGCGCGGCACTCGCGCAACGCCATGGCGATCCATCCCGGCTGGTTCGACCGGTCGCCGTGCGGCACGGGGACGTCCGCCCGCATGGCGCAGCTCCACGCGCGCGGCGAGCTGCCGCTGCACACCGACTTCGTCAACGAGTCGTTCATCGGCACGCGCTTCACCGGGCGGCTGGTGGGCACCGCCGACGTCGCCGGGGTCCCCGCCGTCGTGCCCGAGTTCACCGGACGCGCCTGGATCACCGGCACCGCCACCTACCTGCTCGACCCCGCCGACCCCTTCCCCGAGGGCTTCGTCCTCTGAGGCGAGGCCGCGGCGCCCCGGGCGCTAGCCGGTGGCGGGCGGGGCCAAGCCCGCGAAGGCCAGGTCGACGACCGCGTTGATGTGATCGGTGTCCGCCACGCGCGGGGTGAGCAGGCGCCGGTAGTAGACGGCGCCGTAGAGCAGTTCGGTGACGAGGTCGGGGTCGGCGTCGGCGCGGATCTGGCCCGCGCGCTGCGCCGTCCTGATGCGCTCGGCGGCGGCCGCCGCCAGGTGGCCGAGCAGGTTGTCCCAGAGGGCCCGGTGGATCTCCGGGTCGTGCTGGGCCTCGCCGATCAGCGCGCGGTAGTGGGGGACGGCCTCCGGGTCGCCGAGGACGCGGGAGGCGGCGGCGATCTGCGCCTTGATGTCGGCGACGACGTCGCCGGTGTCGGGGAAGGTCGCGTCCCCCTTCCAGATGGACAGCAGCCCGTCCAGCAGCACCGCCGCCTTGGACGGCCACCAGCGGTAGATCGTGTTCTTGCCGACGCCGGCGCGGGCGGCGATGCCCTCGATGCTGAGCCTGCGGTACCCGACCTCCCGGCACAGGTCCGTGGCGGCCTGGATCACGGCGTTGGCGGCCTCTTCGCTGCGGCGCTCGGGACGTCGGGGCGACATGCGGACAGCATAGCGTCGGGCGGAACGGAACGTTCCGTATTGACTCGGCGGGACGGCGCACGGCATCCTGAGGCGGCACGGAACGATCCGTGCCGCCTGCGAGGGAAACCGTCATGAAGGTTGAGATCACCCACGACATCGCCTGTGTCCGGTCGGCGCTCGGGTACGCCCGCTTCCGGCGGGCCGCCGAGGAGCACCGGGCCGGCGGCGGTGACCTGGAGGTGGTCTTCCGGCCGTACGCGGGACGGCCGCAAAGGCCGCAGTCCGCCGACCGGATCGCGCGCGCGGCCGCGGCCGAGGGCCTGGTGATGCGTCTCGACCGGATCGTGCCCGCCGACACCTTCCAGGCCCACCGGCTCATCGCACTGGCGGCCGTGTACGGCGAGGCCGAGGACATGGCCGCCCGCCTGTACCGGGCCTACTTCACCGATGGTCTGGACATCGCCGACGCGGGGGTGCTGCGGAGCCTGGCGTCCGAGACCGGCGTCCCCTGGCGATGGCCGAGGGACGGCGAGCGCCCCGTTGAGCGCGGACCGCGCGTACCGGTCTTCCGGTTCCCGGACGGCACCGTCCTCGTCGGGGCGGTGTCGCTCGCGGCACTGCGGAACGAGCTGAGGCAGGCGGTGCGCACCGCCGCCCGCCTGCCGGCCGGCTGGGTCGCCGAGCGGACCGAGCACGAGTCGGCCGTCCGCGAGTGACCGGCGCCCCGGTCAGTCGAGGCAGAACTCGTTGCCCTCGGGGTCGGCCATGACGATGTGGCCGGCGCCGAGCGGCGGGGCCGGGTCGTGGCGTTCGAGGCGGGCGGCGCCGTGGGAGACCAGGCGGTCGGCCTCGGCTTCGAGGGCGGCCATCCGGTCGTCGCCCTGGAGCCCCGGGGCGGCGCGGACGTCGAGGTGGACGCGGTTCTTGACCCGCTTCGGTTCGGGGACGCGCTGGAAGAACAGCCGGGGGCCGGCGCCGCCCGGGTCGAGCACCGCCGAGGCGTCGTTGCGGTTCGCGGGCGGCACGCCCATGGCCTCCAGGGCGTCGTCCCAGGTGGCGAAGCCGCCGGGCGGGTCCTGCAGCCGGTAGCCGAGGGCCTCGGCCCAGAACGCCGCGAGGGCGGCGGGGTCGGCGCAGTCGAAGGTGATCTGGACGTCGCGGGCCATCAGCTCGCCTCTTTCTGGTGCAGGTACAGGTCGCGGAGCAGGCACACCTCGGCAAGATGGTGGATCATCTCGCGGTTGATGTGCAGGACGAGCGTCGCCATGGGGTACTCGGCGTACGGGCCCTCCGCCGGGCCGCAGGGGCGGGCGAGGCCGGACTCGCCGAGCGACTCGACGCCGTCCAGCCACGCGGCGTACTCGGTGTCGAGCTGGTGCAGCGCCTCGGCGGCGGTCGCGGCGTACGGGAACGACCCGTAGTCGACGGGCGCCCGGCCGAAGTGGGCGGCGCCGCGCATCGCGAGGACGCCGACGATGACGTGCGCGAGCCGCCAGGCGATCGTGGTGAACGGCGGCGGATCGGGCTGCGGGAACGCGAAGTCGATCGGCGGGTCGCCGCCGGGGCGGACGGTCCAGCAGCCGGGCACCGGCTCCCAGAAGTACTCGTCGTCGGTGAGCCCGTCCAGGCGGTCGCGCAGCTGGTGGTCCCAGTGCCAGGTGAGCTGCTCCCGGAGCAGGGAGTTCGTGGTCTGGTCGGTCATGGCTCCAGCTTGGCGGCAATAGCGGACAGGTTCGTTCCGCGATCTGTGGGACGATGCGCGGATGGCGGTGGAGGCGACGACCGAGCGCGTGCTGCGGCTGCTGGGGCTGCTGCAGCGGCGGCCGTCCTGGACCGCCGCCGAGCTGGCCGGCGAGCTCGGGGTGACCGACCGCTCGGTGCGGCGGGACGTGGAGCGGCTGCGCGCCCTCGGCTACCCGGTGCGCGCGGCGGCGGGCGTCGGCGGCGGCTACCGGCTCGGCGCGGGCACCCGGCTGCCGCCGCTGCTGCTGGACGACGAGGAGGCGATCGCCACGGCGGTGTCGCTGCGGATGGCGTCCGGCGGCACGGTCGCCGGGTCGGGCGAGGCGGCGCTGCGCGCGCTCACCAAGCTGGACCAGGTGATGCCGCCCCGGCTGCGCGCGGAGGTGCGGGCGGTGCACGGCGCCACCGACACCCTCGCCGCGCCGGGCGTCGAGGTCGATCCGGAGCTGCTGGTGACGCTCGCGCGGGCGTGCCGCGACGCCGTGCGGGTGCGGTTCCGCTACGCGGGGCGCGGCGGCGCCGACCGGGAGCGGACGGTGGAGCCGGTGCGGATGGTCGCCACCGGCCGCCGCTGGTACCTGATGGCCTGGGACGTCGACCGCGCCGACTGGCGCACCTTCCGGCTGGACCGGATGCGCGAGGCGGTGGCGACGACCTGGCACTTCCGGGCGCGGGAGCATCCGGATCCGGCCGCCTTCGTGCAGCGGGCCGTGGCCGAGGCGCCGTACCGGTACCTGGCCCGGGTGCGGCTGCACGCCCCGCCCGGCCGGGTGCGGGAGCTGATACCGCCGCAGGTGGGGCGGGTCGAGGACGACCGCGACGGCTGGTGCGTCCTCGTCGTCGGAGGCGACGACCTGGACTGGCTCGCCGTGCACGTGGCCCGGCTGGGGTTCGAGGCGCAGGTGCTGGAGCCGCCGGAGCTGCGCGAGGCCGCCGCCCGGCTCGCCGGCCGCCTCGGCGCGATGGCCCGGGGCTGAGCAGCCCGTCATTCCGGCGCGGCCTGCCACCCGTCCCCGGGTGGCAGCAGCCGGGGCGCCACGGCGGCGCCGAGGGTCGCGGCCGCCGCCGACAGCGTCACGACCGTCCAGGCGCCCGGCCCGAGCGGGGTGCAGCCGAAGAACTGGCTGATGCCCGGCGTCTCGACGATGCCGAACAGCGCGGCGGCCGAGACGGCGCAGGTGGCCAGCAGCAGCGGGCTGTGCCAGCGGGCGATGAGGGTCTGGCCGAGCTGGGCGCCGACGAGCGCGGCGAGGCCCATGGTGGAGGCGCGGCGGCGGCCGCCGGGGACGAGCCCCGTGAGCCGCCCGGTGTGCCAGGACGCGAGGGCGGCGGCCGCGGTGGCGGTGCCGCGCACGGCCAGCACCCGGCCCATGTCCTGGCCGGTGAACCCGCGCACGGGCGCGGTGCCGAGCGGGACCTCGGCGGCGGGCCGCGGGTCGGCCGGGGTGATCGCCACGGCGAGTGACGGCAGCATGTCGGTCAGCATGTTCACCACCAGGAGCTGGCGGGTGCTGAGCGGGGCGTTCCCGCCGAGCGCCGTGCCGAGGACGGTGAAGGCGACCTCGCCCGCGTTGCCGCCGACGAGGATCGCGGCGGCGTCGCGGACGCTGTGCCACAGCGCGCGGCCCTCGCGCAGCGCGTCCAGGATCAGCGCGGTGTCGGGCGCGGTGAGGACGAGGTCGGCGGCGTCGCGGGCGGCGCCGGAGCTGCGCCCGGCCACCGCGATGCCGACGTCGGCGCGGCGGATCGCGGCGGCGTCGTTCGCGCCGTCCCCGGTCATCGCGACGACCCGGCCGGCCCGGCGCAGGTCCTTGACGATGCGCACCTTGTGGGCGGGGGTGACGCGGGCGAAGACGGCGGCCCGCTGGACGGCCCGGCGGCGCTCCCCGGCGGGCATGGCGTCCAGCTCGGCGCCGGTGACGACCTCGCCGGCGCCCGGGATGCCGAGTTCGGCGGCGACGGCCGCGGCGGTCGCCGGATGGTCGCCGGTGATCATGGTGACCCGGACGCCGGCCTCGTGCAGCCGGTGCACGGCCTCCTCGGCGGTGGGGCGCGGCGGGTCCGCGATGCCGATGAAGCCGAGCAGCGTCAGGTCGGCGACGTGGTCGGCGATGTCGCCGCGCACCTCGCCGGCGTCGGCGACGGGCCGCTCGGCGATCGCGAGCACGCGCAGCCCCTCCCCCGCCAGCCGCCGCACCGTCCCGGCGGCGGCGCGGCGCCGGGACGCGGTGAGCCGGCCGCCCTCCCCGTCGAGCCGGCTGCACTTGGCCAGCAGCACCTCGGGCGCGCCCTTGACGGCGATGAGCCACCGGTCGCCGTCGCGGCCGAGCGAGGCGGAGAACCCGCGGGTGGTCTCGAAGGGCAGCTCCTCCTCCAGCCGCCACCGCCGGTCGGGCGGCAGGCCGCGGGCCCGTTCGAGGACGGCCCGGTCGGTGGCGTGCGGGGCGGTCCGGCCGCCGGGCGGCGGGCACGCGCGCGCGGCGACCCGCAGGACGCGCCGCGCGTCGTCGCCGGTGAGCGGCAGCGCGCGGGCGGGCCCGGCGGCGCGGACGAGCCGGAGCCTGCCCTCGGTGAGCGTGCCGGTCTTGTCGAAGCACAGGGTGTCCACCCGGCCGAGCGCCTCCAGCGCGCGGGTGGAGCGGACGAGCACGCCGAGCCGCGACAGCCGCCGCGCGGCGGCGAGCTGCGAGACGGTGGCGACCAGCGGCAGCCCCTCCGGGACGGCGGCGACGGCGACCGCCACGCCGGACCCGAGCGCGCTGCGCAGCGGCAGCCCGCGCAGCATCCCGAGCACCGTGACGGCCGCGCCGCCGAGCGCGGTCGCGGGCAGGGCCTGGTGGGTGAGCTCGGCCAGCCGCGTCTGCATGCTGGCGGAGGTGTCGGCGGCGCCGGCGAGCGCGGCGGCCCGTCCGGTCTCGGTGGCGTCGGAGGTGGCGACCACCACGGCGGCGGCCTCGCCCGCGACGACGACCGTGCCCTCGTAGACCATGCAGTGCCGGTCGGCGGGCTCGGCGCCGGGGCACGGCTCGGTGCCCTTGTCGACGGGGACGGACTCGCCGGTGAGCGTGGCCTCGTCCACCTCCAGCGACTCGGCGTGCAGCAGCCGGGCGTCCGCCGGGACGACGTCCTCCGAACGCAGCAGGATCACGTCGCCGGTGCGCAGGCCGGCGGCCGCGACGCGGTCGCCGCCGGCGGTCCCGAGCCGGGCGAAGCCGTCCGGGCCGCGCACGGTCTCCAGCGCGGCGGCGGGCACCCGGCGGGCGTGGACCTGCTGGCCCAGCATCAGCTCGCCGAGGGCGCGCTCGGCCCGCATCCGCTGCGCGCCGCCGATGAACGCGTTGCCGGTCATGACGCCCGCGACCAGGGCCGCGTCCACGCTGGACCCGACGACGGCGGAGGCCGCCGCGCCGAGCGCGAGGATGGGGGTGAGCGGGTCGTCGAGCTCCTGCCGGACGGCCGCGGCGAGGCGCAGGCCCGTGCGCAGCGGCCCGGCCGCGCGGCGCAGCACCGGCGCCTCGGCGAGTCCGGGCCCGCCGGCCTCGTCCCCGTCGGCGACGGGGGTGAGCCGCCGGTAGGCCTCCGCCGCCGTGAGGGCGTGCCAGGCGTCGCGGACGACGGGCGGCGGCAGCGGCCGGTGGTTCAGCCGCCGGGCGCCGACCGCGTTGGCGAACATCGCCGACAGCGCGGCGGCGTGCACGGGCGGGACGTCCCGCCAGGTGCCGGTGATCCGGCTGAGCGGCCCCCGGCGGGCGGGGCGCCGGGGCCGTCCCGCGATCAGCAGCGCGCCCAGCGCGGACGCGCTCAGCGCGAGCTGCGCCGAGCGCTCGCTCGCGCGCCGCGCCGCCGGGACGGCGTCCAGCAGCCGCCACGCCTCCGCCAGCCCGGGGCCGCAGACGAGGTCGGCGCGCCAGTCGGCCAGGCCGTGGCCGCGCAGGACGCCGACGCCCACGTCCGCCGCGTCCAGGGCCTCGCTCCGGCCGCTGGAGAAGGCCAGCACCACATGGCCGTCGCGCTGCAGCGCCTCGACCGAGCGCGCCAGGTCCTCGGCGGCCACCGGGGAGTCGTCGCCCCAGGCCAGCAGCTCCCGAGTGCTCGCGTGCTCGGTCAGCACGACCACGTCGGCGGCCCGGTGCGCCGCCGCCAGCAGCCCTTCGGCCAGCCGGTCCAGCGAGGTGCCGACCCGGACCCGGCCGCACCGCTCGCCCCGGTCGTCGAGGAGGTCGAGGGTGATGCCGTCCGGGTCGCCGGGGCCGCCGGACGGCGCGTCCGGCGCCCGTGCGAGCCGCCGTCCCGCGCCCGGCCACGGGCCGGGCCCCTCCAGCGCGGCGCGGCCGTGGCCGGCGAGCACCTCGCCGGCCGCGCGCCACACGTCCGCGTCGTCCAGTGCGGCGCTCGTGGAGACCGCGGAGAGCAGCCGCAGCTCGCCGTCGCACAGCGCCGCGGAGTCGAGGACGACCGCGCTGACCCGGTCGAGGCGGCGCAGCGCGCCCGGGTCGAGGACGACCACGCCGCGCCGCGCGAGGTCGCGGCCGAGCACCGCCGCGAACGCCTCCCGGCCGAGCCGGGCCGCCTTGGGCACGGTCGCCAGCAGCACCTCGGCGGCGGCGGACGCGTCGCGGGTGCCCGCCAGGACGCCGCCGGAGCCGAGCAGCTGGGCCAGCGCGGTGCGCCGCGACGCCCGCTCCACCGGCCCGTCCGGGAGGGGGCGCGGCCGCTCGGCGGGGGTGCCGCACTCGTGCGGCTGCCGGCCCGGCACCGCCAGCTGCGGCTCGCGGAGCCGCCACGCCTCGCGGTGCGCGCGGAACTCGTAGAGCTGGAAGACGCGGTGCACGGCGTCGGTGACCGGCGGCGCGATCCCCTGCCCGGCGCCGTGGACGGCGGCGGTCGCGACGCCCAGCAGGGCGTCGGCGCGCAGCACGCCGAGCCGGTGCTCCAGCGCGGTCCGCAGGCTCGGGACGGTCTCGGCGAGCGTCACCGCCGCGCGGACCGGGGCGGGCACCGGCGGCAGGACGAGCAGCCTGCCGAGGACGGCGGCGGCGACCCCGGCGCAGTCGGCGGCGAGCGCGCTCACCGCCGACGCCCGCGCCATGTCGTCGTCGGGCCGGCGGAAGTGCGCCTCCTCGTCGAAGCGGGTGGCGCCGTGCGCCTCCTCGACGGACCGGACGGTCTCGACCAGGGTGTCCACGTCGACCGCGCCCTGCGCGTAGGTGATGAGGACGTTCCCCGCGACCGCGTTGACCTCCGCCCAGTCGACGCCGTCCAGGTTCCGCAGCGCGCTCGTCAGCGCACCGGTGTACCGCCGGTGGCGCGGGCCGCCGCCCGACAGGCCGTTGGCCTGGATGTGCGCCCGGCCGCCGTGCGCCCAGACGCGGCGCCGGGGGCCGCCCGCGGCGAGGGTGGCGACCGAGCCCAGGGCTCCGGCGCCGGCGCGCACGGTGGTCCGCACTCCGGCGGCGGCACCGCGCACGGCCGTCCGCGACGCCGCGTTCGGTATGGAAAGCACCGTCCTGGCCAGGGACATCCCCGGAATCCCCACCGACCGTTTCCTCCCCCTGCCGAAACCGCGACCGGCCAGGCACGGCGAGTACCCCGCCGGGGGCACCGCAAACGGCCGCCTCCCCGGGGCCACCCCCCGGAGAGGCGGCCCTCACCAGCGGCCGGCCTCCTCGGTGTCGCGCAGCACCGGTCGGCCGCCGACGAGGTCGTAGCGGTTCATCGCGGCCAGCGGCGGGGAGTAGGCGTGCACGCTGACCGCCGGGGCGGCCGAGGTGTTGCGCACCTCGTGCACGTAGTCGGGCCCGAACGCGCGGACCTCGCCCGGCGCCAGCGTGCGCACCGCGCCCGGGTCGGACTCCTCCAGCGCGCCCAGCGCGACCGCGAACGCGCCGCGCGAGCCGCCGTGGTCGTGCAGGCCGGTGCTCTGGCCGGGGAGCCAGCTGATCAGCCAGATCTCCCGGTCGCCGTCGCGGTGGAGGCGCTCGTACCAGCGCCCCTGCGGGTCGAACCGCACCCGCGCCAGCCATTCACCGCTGTTGCGCGCCAGCGCCGCCGCCGTCTCGGCCAGCGTGCCCTCCGCCGTCGCCGGTGCGCCCGTCGCCGGTGCGCCCGTCGCCGGTGCGCCCGCCGCCGGGGCGCTCGTGCTCGTCGTCATCCTGCCGGGTTCCTCTCCTGGTTCACGGGTGCCGCTGCGCTGCGCCGCCGAGCGGCGCGGCGGGGCGACACAGCGCGCTCGCCAGACGGCCCAGATCGACGTGCGGCCGCGTCCACAGAGAAGAGGTCCGTGCGTGCATGCCGACCAGCATGGCCGCAATTCCCTACTAAGTCAACGGGAATTACCGGGAATCTGCGAGGCGGCCGGCAGCTCCCCGTCCAGGGCGGCGGCCAGGCCGGCGTTGAGCCGGTAGGCGACGCGGACCTCGCCGATGACGCGGTCCTGCTCGGCCTCGTCCCACGGCGCCGCGTCGAGCAGGGTCCGGTAGCGGTCCTTGAGCGCCTTCGGCCGGTCGTCGAAGCGGTAGAAGCGGACGCCGTCCGCACCGGCGAGCCCGTAGGTCCGCGCGACCCGCGCGCCGATGACCTGGCCGCCGGACAGGTCGCCGAGGTAGCGGGTGTAGTGGTGGGCGACGAACCCGGCGGGCCAGTCGAAGCACACCTCGCGCAGGCGGTCGCAGTAGCGGCGGGTCGCGTCGTTGGGGCGGACGCGCGCCGCCCAGTCCGGTCCGTAGTAGAACGCCAGGTCGGCCTGGAGCGCGGCGCGGCGGCGGAGCACCGGGAAGTCGAACCGGCGCGCGACCTCGTCGGCGCGCATCCGGTCGGCGGCCTCTTCCAGGACGTCGTAGACGGAGTGCAGCTGCCCGATGAGGGCGGCGTACTGGTCGCGGGTGAGCCGCCCGTCCAGCAGGGCGGTCATGTACGCGGTCTGCTCGGTGCCGCCGTGGTCGGGGCGGGTGGCCGTGCGGAGGCGGGCCGAGAAGCGCTCAAGGGTCTGTGTCATGTCGTTTCCTTGCGGTCGGGTGCCGGCGGGCGGTGCGGCAGCACCACCGGGCGGGCCGTACGGGGATGGGGCATGACCTCGATGTCGTGCCGGTAGACCTCGCTGAGCAGCGCGGTCGTCAGGACGTGCGGGGGCGGCCCGCAGGCCGCGATCCGGCCGTGCGCCAGCACCGCGACGCGGTCGGCGTAGGCGGCGGCCAGGTCCAGGTCGTGGACGACGGCGATGACGGCGCGCCCTCGCGCCGCCTCGCCGCGGAGCAGGGCGAACACCTGCTCCTGGTGCCGGATGTCGAGGGCGGCGGTCGGCTCGTCGAGCAGCAGCGTCCCGGCGCGCTGGGCCAGCACGCGGGCGAGCGCCGCCCGCGCCTGCTCGCCGCCCGACAGGGCGGGGAACGGACGGTCGGCGAACTCGGCCACGTCCGCGTCGCGCATGGCGCGTGCCACGGCGGCGTCGTCCTCGTCCTCCAGTTCGGTGCCCGCCCAGGGGCTGCGGCCCATGCGGACGACCTCGGCGACGGTGAACGCGAACGCGAGGGCGTGGTGCTGCGGCAGCGTGGCCCGGCGCATGGCCTGCTCGCGGGGCGTCCACGCGTCGAGCGGACGGCCGTGGAGCGCGACCCGCCCGGCCGACGGGCGCAGGTCGCCGGCCAGCGCCGACAGCAGCGTCGACTTCCCCGCGCCGTTCGGGCCCACGAGGAGGAGGGTCTCGCCGTGCCGGACCTCCAGGTCGACGCCGTCCAGGACGGTCCGGGCGCCCCGCCTGACGGTGACGCCGTGCGCGGCGAGCGCCACCGAGCCCGGCTCGGACGGCCCGGGGAGGCGCGTCCGGCGGCGCAGGGCGATCACTGCCAGCCTCCGGCGCGGGTCCGGGTCCGGCGCAGCAGCCAGAAGAAGAACGGGCCACCGACCAGCGACGTCAGCACGCCGAGCGGGAGCTCCTGGTAGGCGATGGACGTCCGGGCCACCACGTCGGCGACGACGACGAGCACCGCGCCGCCGAGCGCGGACGCCGGGATCAGGACGCGGTGGCCCGGGCCCGCCGCCATCCGCACCAGGTGCGGGACGACCAGGCCGATGAACGCGATGATCCCGCTGAACGCCACGGCCGCCGAGGTGGTGAGCGCGATGACCGCGATGCCCGTGAAGCGCAGCCGCTCCACGTCCACGCCGAGCTGCCGCGCGGACCGCTCGCCGAGCGCGAGGACGTCCAGCCGGCGGGCGCACGCGCAGGCGATGGCGATGCCCGCCGCGGCGCACGGCGCGACGGCCGCCACGGCGGGCCAGGTCGCGGACGCGAGGCTGCCGAGCTGCCAGGACGTGATGGCGCGCAGCGCGTCGTTGCCGGAGGCGAACATCAGCAGGCCGAGCGCGGCGGAGGTGACGGCGTTGACCGCGATGCCGGTGAGCAGCAGCGTGACGACCTCGGTACGGCCGCCCGCCCGCGACACCGCGTACACCAGCAGCGTCGTCGCGAGCCCGCCGGCGAACGCGGCGAGGACGACCGTCCAGCCGCCGAACGCGGTCAGCCCGAACACGATCACGGCGGCGGCGCCGGTCGCGGCGCCCGACGACACCCCGATGACGCCGGGCTCGGCGAGCGGGTTGCCGAAGACGCCCTGCATCATCGCGCCGCCGCAGCCGAGCGCCGCGCCGGTGACGACGGCGAGCGCGACGCGGGGGAAGCGGACGACCCACAGCGCGTTGTCGCCCTGCGGTCCCGACGGCACCGGCCCGAGGTCGAGCCCGAGCCGGTGCGCGATGGAGCCGAGCACCTCGGCGGGCGGGATGCCGACCTGCCCGAGGCTCGCGCCCGCGATGACCGCCGCCACGAGCGCGGCGGCCAGCCCGCCGATCAGCAGCGTCCCGCGCAGCCGCGCCGGGCGCTTCCCCCCACTGGCCGCCGCCGGAGGGGCGGCCTTCTCCTGGACGGCGGTCATGGCGCGCACGGCCGGTGGACGGCGGCGGCCAGCGCCTTGATGGTCGCGCCGGTGCGGGGGCCGAACGTGAGCAGGCTCCCGTCGTCGGCGTCCACGACCCGCCTGTCGCGCCCGGCGGGCGTCTGCGCGATGCCGGGCAGCCCGACCAGGCCGCGCACGCCGCCGACCGACGCCAGCCCCTTGGTCAGGACGAGGATCACGTCGGGCGCGGCGTTGATCATGCCCTCGCTGGTCAGCGGCCGGAACCCGGACAGCCCGGCGGCGGTTCCGGCGTCGGTCGCGCCGATCGCCTCGATCAGCGCGTCGGAGCCGGCGCCCTTGCCGCCGATGAGGTAGACCCCGGCGGTGCCGCGCAGGTAGAGGAACGCGACGCGCAGCGGCGCGGCCGATTCCGCCGCCGCAGCGCGGCCGGCCTCGATCTCCTCGTCGATGCGGGCGCGCAGGGCCTTGCCCGCCGCCGGGACGCCCAGCGCGGCGGCCACCGCCGTGACGTGCTCACCGATCGCGGGCAGCGTCTGGTCGTCGCCGACGAGGACGACGGGGACGCCGGCCGCGCGGAGCTGGTCCATCGCCTCGGGCGGCCCGATCCCGGCGTCGGCGATGACGACGCTCGGGTCCAGGCGCAGGATGGCCTCGGCCGACAGGTCGTGGCCGTTCGTGGTCACCAGCGGCAGGTGCGCGGCGCCGCCGAACGTGGTGGAGGCGTCCCGGCCGACCATGCGGTCGCCGAGGCCGAGGCTGTAGACGATCTCGGCGAGCGACCCGTACATGTTGAGCGCGAGGACGCGGTCGGCGCTGCGGACGGTGACGTCCCGGCCGTCCGCCGACCGCACCGTCACGGGCAGCCTCGGCTCGGGCGCGGGGCCGATCGGCTTCACGTCGCGGGCGACCTCGACCGTGGACGGCCCGCAGGTCGCCGCCGGGTCGGCGGCGGTGGTCCTGGACGCGGCCGTGCCGGCGGCGCAGCCGCTCAGCAGCAGCCCCGCCAGGACGACGGCGGACGCGCCGAGAAGGCGCGGTCTGGCGACGTTCACCTCGCGTGCTCCGCGGCGCTCCGGCGGCGGCGCAGCACGAGCACCGCTCCGCCTCCCACGACGACGGCCGCCGCTCCGGCACCGCCCGCCCACACCGCCGCGGGCGTCCCGCCGCCGTCGAAGGAGACGGGGACGCGGACGTCCTGCGTGCGGTCCGCCGTCCGGGTGTGGTCGGCGCGGCTGGCGACCACGCACCGAGTCTCCGCGCAGTCCACGGTGGCGGAGAGCCGCGCCGCGACGTTCAGGGTGACGCTGAACGTGCCGCCGGTCCCGTAGCGCACGGCGAGGTCCCGCCCGTACGGGGGCGGGTTGTCGGAGATCCAGTGGGACGCGCCGGTGGAGCCCGTCGTGTCGGCGCCTCCGCCGCACGGGCTCGGCGCCTTGCCGGGCCCGTTGTCCTTGCAGAAGGCGACGTAGACGCCCTTGCGGGTGTCGAAGCCCTTGCCGCTGACGGTGACCGTCTCGCCGCCGGCCTTCAGGCCCGACGTCTTGGACACCGTGAGGGTCTGGCCCCGGGCGCCGGTGGCCGAGCCGGCGTCGGCGTGGGCCGCCGCCGTTCCGGTCCATGCGGCCAGTCCCAGGGCACCGAGCAGGAGGGGGGTGCGCAGCGGTCTCATTCGTCCGTCCCAATGCCGTTGCCGTGCTGACCCGGCGTTCTGCCTCTTTACGCCGAGCGGATCATTACCTTAACTTAGCCTTACCTAACTTTCATTAGGCAAGCCTTACCTAACAGGAGTCGTCAGCGTGAGCCGGTGTCAGCGCATCCTCGGTCCGGTCGTCGCGGTCGCCGCGGCGGGCGCCGGCCTCGTCGCGGTCGCGCCCCCGGCGCACGCGGCGTCGCTGCGCGTCTCCCCGACGGCGAACCTCGCTCCGGGCGGGCAGCAGGTGACGGTCGCGGGCTCCGGCTTCGACGCCGCCCGCAACAACGGGTTCGGCGTGTACGTGGTCTTCGGGCCGCGCCGAGGCGACTTCCACCGCAACGCCAACGCGTTCGCGTCGGCGGTATGGGTGCACCGGGGCGGCAGCGGCGCCGGGCAGGCCCGGATGTCCGCCGCCGGGACGTTCACGGTGACGCTCAGGGTGAAGGCGAAGTACACCGACGGCGACGGGCGCGCCGTGGACTGCGCCGCGACCGGCTGCTACGTGATGGCCTTCGCCGCCCATGGCGTGCCGGACCGCAGCCAGGACGCCTTCGTCCCGGTGTCGTTCCGCGCCTCCCGCCCCTCCGGCGGGACGGCCCCCGGCGGTGGCGCCTCCAGCCCGGCCGCCGCGCCGAGCGGCAGGACGACCGCGGCCCCGAACACCACGGCGAGCACCGCCGCTTCCTCCTCCCCCACCGCCGCCGGGGCCGCGCCGCAGGCGTCCCCGGCCGGATCGGCGACACCGCTCGCCGTCGAGCCGTACCGCGTCACGGCCGCCGGAGCTCCCGCGCGGTCGCCATGGCCGTTCTGGCTCGCGGTCGGCGCCGTCGCCGCCGCCGCGCTCGCGGTGCGGCGCCTCGCCCGCCGCCGCTGATCCCGCCTCCTCCGGACCCGCCTCCTCCGGACCCGCCCCCGCCGTGCCGCCCGGCCCGGCGGCCACCGTCTCCGGCGCGCTCGCGCCGGTGTCCCCTCCTCGCTAGGAGAATCCATGAGATCCCCCCTCGGTCGGACGTCGCGCCGGACCGCCGTCCTCGGCGCGGCCGCCGTCCTCGGGCTCGGCCTCGCGGCGGCGCCCGCGCTCGCCGCCGGACCGTCCACGACCGTGACGCCGACGACCGGCGCCGATCCGGCGGGCCAGGACATCCGCGTCACCGGCGCCGGGTTCGACCCGGACAAGAACAACGGCTTCGGCGTTTATGTGGCGTTCGGCCCGAAGAAGGGCGCCGACTGGTACCTGAACGCCAACGCGTTCCAGGCCACCAAGTGGGTGCACAAGAACGCGTCCGGCAGTTCCGGGCAGGCGAAGATGAACGCCGACGGCACCTTCGACCTGACCCTGACCGGCGTCAAGGCCCAGTACACCGACGGCGACGGCAACAAGGTCGACTGCCTCACCACCCAGTGCTACATCCTGACGCTCGCCGCCCACGGGTCGCCCGACCGCAGCCAGGACACCGCGACGCCGGTCACCTTCACCGGCGGCGAGAACCCGGACCCGGACCCGGGCGGCGGGGACCCCGGCACCGGTGAGCCGGGCGGCGGCACGGGCGACCAGCGCATCACCGCCGACGTCACCCGGACCGGCGCCCTCAGCATGTCGATGGCCGGCACCGACGTGGCGCTGACCGACGCCGCGCCCGGCGGCAGCGCCACCGGCGCGCTGCACAAGGCCACCGTCACCGACGCGCGCGGCACCGACGCGGGCTGGAACCTCGTCGGCCAGATGAGCGACCTGTCCTCGGCCGAGGGCGGCACCATCCCGGCGGCGAACCTGGCGTGGACGCCGAGCGCCGCGGTCGTCGAGGACGGCTCCGGCGCGGCCGTCGCCCCCGGACCGCGGGTCCGCGGCCTGGGCACCGCGCAGACCCTGGCCACGTCCGCGGCCGGGGCCAGCGGCGGCGTCTTCGAGGCCGGCGCCGGGCTCGACCTGCTCGTGCCGGCCGGCGTCACCCCCGGTTCGTACACCGGCACGCTCACGCTGACCCTGTCCTGACCCGTCCGGTGGCGCCGCGCCCCGCCGCGGCGCCACCCCCACCCGCGGAGCCCACCATGACCAGCAAGGCCGCCCTCGCGGGCGGTGCCGTCCTGACGGCCGTCCTCCTCATCCCGCCCGCGCCGGCCGCGGCCGCCCCGGGCGACCCGGGCGCCATGGCCTGGGCGGTGCGGCCCGCCGGGCCGAAGGGCCCCAGCGGGCGCGACTACTTCGGCTACTCGCTCTCCCCCGGGCAGACCGTCCGGGACAAGGTGTCG
The DNA here is from genome assembly GCF_013364275.1 of Actinomadura sp. NAK00032. Lineage (NCBI taxonomy): Bacteria > Bacillati > Actinomycetota > Actinomycetes > Streptosporangiales > Thermomonosporaceae > Actinomadura > Actinomadura sp. NAK00032. The sequence goes on from NZ_CP054932.1 coordinate 7,007,371, forward strand.
ATCTCCAACCTGAGCGACCGCGCCCGGACGTTCCGGGTGTACGCCACCGACGCCTTCACCACCGCCGACGGCTCGTTCGGCCTGCTCACCGCCGACCGCACCCCGACCGGCGTCGGGACGTGGGTGACGATCGAGCGCGGCTCGTACACGGTCAAGGCGGGCAGGACGGTGCAGGTGCCGTTCACGCTCAAGGTGCCGCACGACGCCACGCCGGGCGACCACGGCGGCGGCATCGTCGCGTCCGTCACCGAGCAGCGGACCACCGCGCGGGGGCAGCGCGTCAACGTCGACCGGCGGGTCGCGGCGCGCGTCTACCTGCGGGCCGCCGGGGCGCTCGCGCCCGCCCTCCAGGTCACCGCGCTGCGCACCGGGTACGACGCGCCGCTCGTCGGCAACGGCCGGATGGACGTCACCTACACCGTCCGCAACACCGGGAACCTGCGGATGACCGCGCTGGCCAGGATCGGCGCGCAGGGGCCGTTCGGGCTGCCGCTCGGGGAGCAGGTCTCCCGCGGCATCCCCGAACTGCTGCCCGGCGGCAGCTACACCTTCACGGAGCGGATCGGCGGCGTCCCGCCGGCGGGACGGCTGGCCGCCTCGGTCAGGCTCTCGCCGACCGACCCGCAGACCGGCAGGCCGGTCGCCGCACGGCCGGTGGCCCGCAAGGCGTCGCTGTGGCACGTTCCGTGGCTGATCGCGGGCGCCGTCGCCGTGCTCGCCGCCGGGGCCGTGTACGCGCGGCGCCGACGTCCGAGGAGCGCCCGATGAGAACGCTCAGGTTCGCCGCCGCCCTCGCCGCCGCCGCGTCGGTGCCGCTGCTCGCCACTCCCGCCCACGCGGAACCCGCGATCGGCCTCGACCGGACGGCGGTCAAGCCGGGCCAGACCGTGACCGTGCGCCTGACCGGCTTCGCACCGGGCAACCTCCTCGTCGAACTGTGCGGCAACCAGGCGCGGCGCGGCACCGCCGACTGCGCGGTGGCGGCGTCCGCCAGCACCTACGCGGGCGAGGGCAAGGCCACCGCCGTGATGCTCAACGTCGCCAAGCCGCCGGTCGGCTGCCCCTGCGTCATCGCGGTGCGGCCCGTCACCGGCGGCGCGGCCCGGACCGTCCCGATCAAGGTGGCGGGCGTGCCGACGCTGTCGGCCGCCGAACGTCCCGCCGCGTCGGCAGCGGGCGGGACCCGCCGGCTGTCCGCGACCGCCGTCTCGGTACGCGGCGGCGGCCTCCTGGACGGCTGGCTCGGCGGCGCCGCCGACCGCACCCTCCGCGTCACCCTGCGCAACGAGGGCACGACACCCCTCACCGACGTCCCGCTCTCGCTGACCATGGGACGCGGTCCCGACCCCGCCGACCTGGTCACCGCGCCCGCGCTGGGCACGCTCGACCCGGGCCAGGAGCGCACGTACGACATCCCGTTCACGCTGGGCGCGCCGGCGTTCGGCCGCTACACCGTGCGCGGCGAGATCGGCGGGCTGGACGAGCCGATCGCGTTCACCGCGCACACCGCCGGCTACCCGTGGGCGCTGCCGCTGCTCGGCGCGCTGCTCGTCCCGCTGCCCCTGGCCGCCCGCCGCCGGAGACCCCGCCCCCGCCCGGCCTCCGCCGCCCGCCAGCCGCGCGGCATGAACGAGAACGTGGCCGCCAACATCGCCTGGTGGACGCGGGCGCGCGGCCACACGCCCGAAGCGCTGGCCGACGCCCTCACCGTCGCCACCGGCCGCCCGTACACGGCCGCCGACCTGCCCCCGGCCACGCCCGCCTGCTCGTTCGACGCGGACACGCTGGAGGCGGTGAGCACGTTCCTCGGCATCCCGTTGCCCGCCCTGCTGCTCCCCGCCCCGGCCGGCGCGCAGGACGAGGACGCCCGCCTCACCCCTCGCGCCGGCACCGGCCCGCCCTCCAGCCTGCCCACTTAGCGCAACGCATCCCGGTTTCGGGGTATGCGGGGTGGGACGGGGCATTTCAGGGAGGGATCATGCGCGCACTTCGGTTGCTGGAGTGGAAGTCCGATCCGGAGCTGGTCGAGGTCGCCGAGCCGGAGCCGGGGCCGGGCCAGGTCGTCGTCAAGGTCGGGGGCGCGGGGGCCTGCCATTCGGACCTGCACCTCATGCGCGACTTCGACGGCGCGACGCTGCCGTGGGGGCCGCCGTTCACCCTCGGCCATGAGAACGCCGGGTGGGTGCACGCCGTCGGCGACGGCGTGCGCGGGCTCGACGTGGGCCGGCCGGTGGCCGTGTACGGGCCGTGGGGCTGCGGGATCTGCCCGCGCTGCCAGATCGGGGCGGAGGACTACTGCGAGAACCCGGCGGAGGCGCCGGTGCCCGGAGGCGGCGGCGGGCTCGGCCTCGACGGCGGCATGGCCGAGTACCTGCTCGTCCCCGCCGCGCGGTTCCTCCTGCCGCTGCCGGACGGCCTCGACCCGGTGGCGGCGGCGCCGCTGACCGACGCCGGGCTCACCCCGTACCACGCCGTCCGGCGGTCGTGGGCGAAGCTGCCGCCGGGCGCGACCGCGGTCGTGATCGGGACGGGCGGGCTCGGCCACCTGGGGGTGCAGGTCCTCAAGGCCACCACCGCCGCCCGGGTCATCGCCGTCGACACGCGGGAGGAGGCCCGGGAGCGCGCGATGGCGCACGGCGCCGACCTCGCCCTCCCGTCCGGCGGCGGCACGGCGGACGCCGTGCGGGAGGCGACCGGCGGGCGCGGCGCGGACGTGGTGCTCGACTTCGTCGGCGTGGACGCGACGCTCGCGATCGCCGCCGCGTCGGCGCGGATGCTCGGCGACGTGACGATCGTCGGCATCGGCGGCGGCACGCTGCCGGTGTCGTTCTTCTCCGTCCCCTACGAGGTGTCGTTCCAGACGACCTACTGGGGGACGCGGCCGGAGCTGGCGGAGGTCCTCGACCTGGCGGCGCGGGGGCTGCTGCGGCCCGACGTCACCGAGTTCCCGCTGGACCGGGCGCTCGACGCCTACCGCGACATGGAGGCGGGCCGGCTGGAGGGCCGCGCCGTGATCGTGCCCGGCTGACGCGACGGCCCGCGCGCGTCACGGGTGCGGCGCGGGTCACGGGTGCGGCGCGGGCGCGGCGGAGGCGGCCTCCAGGAGCCGCAGCCGCACCGCCTGGAGCCGGTCGACGGCGAGTTCGGTGAAGCGGCGGGTCAGCTCGTAGCCGAGCGCGGGGTCGACCGCGCACAGCGTGCGCACCAGCCGCCCGTCGAACTCGACGGCCTCGACACCGGTGACCGCCGTCGCGCCGAAGCGCCACCGGTACGGGTGGAACAGCCAGGACCAGCCCAGCACCGAGCCGGGCCCGGAGGTGTCGACGACGACCGTCCCGCGGCCGGGCACGCGCAGGTCGAGCGCCGCCTCGCCGTCGCGGATCAGCCAGAACCGCTCGGCGGGCCCGCCCTCGGCGATGATCCGCCGCCCCGCCGGGATCGCGGCGGGCCGGGCCGCGGTCGCCAGCCTGGCCAGGTCGGCGCCGCGCATCCCGTGCAGGAAGGGCTCCCGCGCGAGGTCGGCCGCCGTAAGGATGCTCACGGTTCGCCCCCGATCATGTGTGGTCCGTCCCCCCATCCCAGCGCAGCGGGTGACCCCCGCCACAGGGCCGAAAGGCCCTTGCCCGCGGGACCTCCGCCGGTCCGGGACCTTGGTCCCATGGCGGCGGGACGTCCGGCGGTCGCGCCACCGCGCGGGCGCGGGTAGCGTCCGTTCTGTCAGCGATGAGGCGAAGGGCGGGGCCATGAGCGGTGAGGCCGCCGGGACGATCCGGGTGTTCCTGCTGGACGACCACGAGGTCGTCCGCCGCGGGGTCGCGGCGCTGCTGTCGGCCGAGGACGACATCGAGATCGTCGGCGAGGCCGGCACCGCCGACCACGCGCTCGCCCGCATCCCCGCCGCGCGCCCCGACGTCGCCGTCCTGGACGTGCGGCTCCCCGACGGCGACGGCGTCACCGTCTGCCGCGAGATCCGCTCCCGGCTGCCCGACCTGGCCTGCCTCATGCTGACCTCGTTCGACGACGAGGACGCCCTGTTCGAGGCCGTCATGGCGGGCGCCGCCGGGTACGTCCTCAAGCAGATCCACGGCTCCGACCTCGTCGGCGCCGTCCGCACCGTCGCCACCGGCCAGTCCCTCCTGGACCCCCGCTCCACCGCCCGCATGCTCCAGCGGCTGCGCGACCGGCAGGAGAAGCAGGACCCGCTCAGGGCCCTGACCGACCAGGAGCGCCACATCTTCGACCTGATCGGCGAGGGCCTCACCAACCGGCAGATCGGCGAGCGGCTCTTCCTCGCCGAGAAGACCGTCAAGAACTACATCTCCAGCATCTTCGCCAAGCTCGGCATGAGCCGCCGCACCCAGGCCGCCGCGCTCGCCGCCCAGCTCAAGGCCGACCGCCGGGACTCGCACATCTAGCTGATCTTCCGCCCCGGCCCCGCACGTCCCCGGCCGCGCGGGCGTCAGCGGCACGCCCGGGGGCATGAAGCGGGAGATTCGCGGGACCATCGCCCCTGCGAGCCCGCACCGGCTCGCCGGAGGCGGCGCGGGCTCGGGGGTGACAGGAGGTTGGGGATGACGACGGCTCTCGCGCCTTACCGCAGACCCGCCGAGGACGTCGTGCGCGACCTCGGCGGCGACGCGTCCCGCGGGCTGGCCGCGGCCGAGGCGGCGGCCCGGCTGGAGCGGGAGGGGCCCAACACACTGCCGGCCGCGCGCGGGCGCGGGCCGGTGGCGCGGTTCCTGCTCCAGTTCAACAGCCCGCTGATCTACGTGCTGCTCGCGGCGGCGGCCGTGACCGCGCTGCTCGGCGAGCACGTGGACGCGCTGGTGATCCTCGGCGTGGTGGTCGTGAACGCCGTGGTCGGGTTCGTCCAGGAGTCGCGGGCGGAGAAGGCGCTGACCGCGCTCGCCGCGATGGCGCGCACGACGGCGGTCGCCGTCCGGGACGGCGCGCCGGTCAAGGTCCCGGCGGCCGACCTGGTCCGCGGCGACCTGGTCGTGCTGGAGGCCGGCGACAAGGTCCCGGCCGACCTGCGGCTGCTGCGCACCGACGAGCTGGCGGTGGACGAGTCGGCGCTGACCGGCGAGTCGGCGCCGGTCGCCAAGGACCCGGCGGAGCTGCCGGAGGTCGCGCTCGCCGACCGGGCCGCGATGGCGTTCTCCGGCACGCTGGTGACCGCGGGCCGGGGCGCCGGACTCGTCGTGGCGACCGGCGCGGACACCGAACTCGGCGGCATCAACCGGCTGGTGCAGAGCACGGCGGCGGTACAGACCCCGCTCACCCGCAAGATCGCCCAGTTCAGCCGGGTGGTGACGGTCGCGATCCTGGTGCTGGCCGCCGTCACCTTCGCGATCGGAGTCCTGCGCGGCCGGGGTGCGACCGAGATGCTGACCGCGGCGGTCGCGCTCGCCGTCGGCGCGATCCCCGAGGGCCTGCCCGCCGTCGTGACGATCACGCTGGCGCTCGGCGTCGCCCGGATGGTGCGGCGCGGCGCGATCGTCCGGCACCTGCCCGCCGTGGAGACGCTCGGCGGCACCACCGTCATCTGCACCGACAAGACCGGCACGCTCACCCAGAACCAGATGACCGTCACCGCGATCAGCGCGGGCGGGCTCGACTACACCCTCACCGGCACCGGCTACGCGCCGCACGGCACGGTCGAGCGGGACGGCCGGCCGGTCGACGCCGCCGGCCATCCGGCGCTCAGGGAGACGCTGCTGGCGGGGCTCGGCTGCAACGACGCGCGGCTCGCCGAGACCGACGGCGGCTGGCGGATCACCGGCGACCCCACCGAGGGCGCCCTGCTCACCAGCGCCGCCAAGGCCGGGCTCGACCGGGTCCCGGAGCGGACGGCGACGCTCCCGTTCAGCTCCGAGCGCCGCTACATGGCGACGCTCCACGAGGACGGCACCATCTACGTCAAGGGCCAGCTCGAACGGGTCCTCCAGCTGTGCGACGACGCCGCCGGGCCCGACGGCGCGCCCGTCCCGCTGGACCCGGACGCCGTCATCGCCCGCGCCGAGGCCTACGGCGGCGAGGCCCTGCGCGTGCTGGCGTTCGCCCGAGGGCGCGGCGACACGCTGGACGGGCTGCCCCGGCTGACGTTCCTCGGCCTGCAGGCCATGCTGGACCCGCCGCGCGAGGAGGCCGCCGACGCCGTCCGGACCTGCCACGGCGCCGGCATCCAGGTCAAGATGATCACCGGCGACCACGCGGCGACCGCCGCCGCCATCGGCGCCCGCGTCGGGCTGGCGGGCGAGGTCATGACCGGCGCCGAGCTGACCGGGGACGTCTCCCCCGAACGGGTCCGGGCGACCACGGTCTTCGCCCGCGTCTCCCCCGAGCAGAAGCTCCGCCTCGTCCAGGCGCTGCAGAGCTCCGGGCACGTCATCGCGATGACCGGCGACGGCGTCAACGACGCGCCCGCGCTCAAGCAGGCCGACATCGGCGTGGCGATGGGCCGCAGCGGCACCGACGCCGCCAAGGAGTCCGCCGACATGGTGCTGACCGGCGACGACTTCGCCTCCATCGAGCAGGCCGTCGAGGAGGGGCGCGGCGTCTTCGACAACCTGGTGAAGTTCATCGTGTGGGCGCTGCCGTCCAACATCGGGCTCGGGCTCGTCCTCGTCGCGGCGATCCTCGCCGGGACCGCGCTGCCGATCCTGCCGCTCCAGGTGCTGTGGCTGAACATGACCGCGGTGCTCGTCCTCGGCCTGCCGTTCGCCGTCGAGCCGAAGGACGAGCACATCATGAGCCGCCCGCCGCGCGACCCGGCGCTGCCGCTGCTCACCCGCGCGATGACCACGCGGATCCTGCTGGTCTCGGCGATCCTGCTGGCCGGCTCGTTCGGGCTCCAGCACTGGGAACGCGGCCACGGCGCCTCCCCGGAGGTCGCGCAGACGATCGTCGTCAACGTGTTCGCGCTGACGCTGCTGACCTACATGTTCAACTGCCTGTCCCTGGACCGGCCGCTGCTGTGGCGGGGCGTCCGCCGCAACCCGTGGGTCGCCGTCAGCGTCGTCGCCCTCGCCGCGCTCCAGGCGCTCTACACCTACACGCCCTTCATGAACGACGTGTTCGACTCCGCGCCTCTCGACGCCGCCGCCTGGGCGCGCATCGCGGTCATCGCCGTCATCTCCTACCTGGTGGTGGAGGCGCTCAAGCTCGCCCAGCGGCCCCGCTGAGCCGGTGGCCTCGCGCATCCTCCATCAGGTGCTGGGCAGGGCGGTCGCCATGAGGACGATGCCGACGGAGCCGACGAGCGAGGCGATCGCCATGGACCGGGCGAAGGACGGGTGCCGGGAGCTGGCCCAGCCGTGCACGCCCGCGACGGCGACGACGGCGCCGAACAGCAGCAGCTTGGCGGCCAGGATGCGGCCGTAGCCGGGCTCGGCGAGCGAGGCCCAGGTGACGCCCTTGTGCCAGGCCATCGCCACGCCGGTGGTGATCTGCACCGGCAGGAAGACCGCCCCGGTGAAGATCCCGAACCGGCGGCCGACCTCCCGCGCCATCCCGGTGTACTGCCCGGCGGCGAGCTTCCGGCGGGCGAGCGGCAGCAGGACCAGGGAGATGGTGAGCTGCCCGCCCACCCACAGCGCGGCCCCCGAGACGTGCAGGAAGCGGATGACGGACCACCAGGTCATGGGGTCACCTTCAGGATTCCGTGGGCGCCGGTTTCGCCGTGGCGCATGTCGTGGTCGACGAAGGGATAGTGGCCCGCTTCGGGGACGACGGTCTCGACGAACCCGCCCTGGCCCGGTGCCAGATCGAGGATCTGCGCGCCGCCCGGGTCCCCCTTGCGGAGTCGGTAGGCACCCTCTTTGTAGAGGGTGTCGAACTGGGCGCCGACGATGTGGAACGCGGTGCCGGACGACGGTCCGGCGTCCACCACCCACACGCGGACGCGGTCACCGGTACGAGCGGTCAGCGGAGCATGGTCGTAGCCGGCGGCGGTGCCGTTGAACATCCACGCGTCCGGACGGCCTTCGCGCATCTTGGCCACCTGATCCTGCGAGCCGGGCACGCCCACGTACAACTCGCCCTGGACCAAGACGTACTCACGGTCGACCGCCGGCAGATCGGGCGGGTCGATGATGACCGCGCCGTACATCCCGTTGGCGATGTGCTGCAGCATCGGCATGGTCGAGCAGTGATACAGCCACGCCCCCGCACGCTCGGCGGTGAACCGGTACGTCAACCGCTCCCCCGGCCCGATCGTGCGCATCGGCACGTCCGGGGCCAGGCTGCCCGCGTGGAAGTCGATGCCATGGCCCATGGTGGTGTCGTTGACCAGGGTGATCACGAACACGTCCCCGACCCTGCCGCGCAACACCGGACCCGGGACACTGCCGCCGAACGTCCACATCGTCTGCCGCACCCCGGGCGCGACCTCCAACTCCCGGTCCCCGGCACGCAACTCCACCCGGTGCTCCCTCACCCCGCGGGCGGGCTTGAGCGCGGCGTCGTAGGGGGCCCAGCCCGCTGAGGGCTGGGCGGACAGGTCGAGCCCGCCGGTGCCCATCGCCTGATGGTTCATCGACGGCGCGTGCGCCTGGTGCCCGCCGGTCGGCTTGATCCGCATCGTCATCCCGGCGGCACGATGGCCCGCAACCGTGCACCAGCCGTCAACCGCCCCCTTCAGCGGCGGCACCGTCAGCGTCGCCGACTCCCCCCGATCCAGCATCGGAGTCGCCTGACCCGACGCCAGACGCAGGTCATGCCGCATCGCATCCCTGTTCGTCACCCGCAACACCAACCGCGCACCCGGCGCGGCCTCGATCGTCCCCGGCCGGATGCGCATGTTCGCCAACGTCACCTCCACCACACGCGTCCCCGACGCGGTGACGGTGCGGGCGGGCGAGTCGGTCCGGCCGCTCGTCGCGAACACCACCGCCAAGGCGGTCAGAAGGCAGCCGACCAGGACACCGGCGACCGGCGGCGATGGCCGCGCGCCGCGCGAAAGGTTCACGCGTTCCACGGTCGCGGCCGAGCGCGCGGCGCGAGAGGGTCCAAGGTCCCGCCGGCCCGGACCGAAAGGCCCGCCCGTGCGACGGCCCCGGACGGACCGTCCTTGGTCCCCCGCCTCGCGGGACCTTCGGCCCTGGGGCCGCACCGCCCCGCGCCGAAAGCCTGGAAGGGCACAGCGCCGGCATGTGGAGGTGCGTCATGCCCCATCCGTTCGCGACGCACGTCGGAGTGCGCCGACTGGTCACCGCGGCCATCGCGGCGCCGTCGGTGCACAACACCCAGCCCTGGCTCTTCCGGCTCGACCGGGACGCGTCGGTCCTGGAACTGCACGCGGACCCCGGCCGCGCGCTGCCGGTCATCGACCCCGGCGGCCGGGCCCTGCACATCAGCTGCGGCGCCGCGCTGCTCAACCTGCGGCTGGCGATCCGGTCGACCGGGCACCGCCCGCTGATCGAGCGGTTCCCCGACCCCGGACGGCATCCGGCGCTGCTGGCGTCCGTCCGGGCGGTGGACGCGACGATGCCGTCGCCGGGCCAGTCCGAGCTGTACGCGACCATCCCGCACCGGCGCACCAACCGCGGACCGTTCGGCAAGCGGCGGGTGCCGCAGGTCGTCCGGGACGAACTGCTGGCCGCCGCGCAGGAGGAGGGGGCGATGCTCGCCCTGCCCGGCCCGCAGACGACGGCGTACCTGCTCAGCCTGATCGCCGCGGCGGACGCGCGGCTCACCGCCGACCCCGCCTACCGCGCCGAGCTGGCCGGCTGGACGCCGGGCCGCACCCGCGGCGACGGCGTCCCCTGGTACGCCTTCGGGCCGCGGCCGAGCGGGCGCGGCCTGCCGCTGCGCGACTTCGGCCTGTCCGGGCCGGCCGCCGGGCGGACGGCCGACGACTTCGCCGCGCGGCCCCAGCTCGGCGTGCTGCTCACCCGCGGCGACGGCCCCCGGGACTGGCTGCTGGCCGGGCAGGCCCTGCAGCGGGTCCTGCTGACCGCCGCGCGGCGCGGCGTGTCGGCGTCGATGCTCACCCAGCTCCTGGACGGGCGCGGCCCCGCGACGTCCGGGCCCAGCCCGCACGGGCACATCCAGGCGGTCATCCGGTTCGGCTACGGGCGGCCCGTGCCCGGCACGCCGCGCCGGCCGTTCCCGGAAGTCCTGGAACGCGTCTGATCCGCGACCGCACCGAGAAAGGCGAACGATGCCCACACTCGTCAACGAGTTCACCAAGGTGTTCCGTGCGGAGCACCGCGGTGTCCGCGACCTGCTGCTCGACCTGGTGGAGGCGTTCCGGCTGCGGGACACCGAGCGGGCGCGCGAGCTGGTCGTCGCCGTCGACGCCGCCACCGGGCCCCATTTCCGGTACGAGGAGGAGTCGATGTACCCGCAGCTCGTCGCCGTGTTCGGCGCCGAGTACGTGGCGAAGCTGCTCACCGACCACGACGGCGCGATCCGCACCGTCCGGCGGCTGTACGTTCTCACCGAGCACGACCGGCTGACGCCCCGGCAGGCCGAGCGCGGGATCGAGCTGGCCCGGCGGATCCTGCCGCACGTCAGCGACTGCGACGGGCTGTCGATCATGGTGGAGACCCTCCCCGAGGCCACGGTCGGCTCCATCCTGGAGACGCGGCGGAACGCGCGCGCCGCCGGGCTGGACCTGCTGACGTGGGCCGCGACCGCGCGGGCCCGCAATGTCTGAGCCGGCCGCGCCGCGCATCATCCAGGGCGGCATGGGCGCGGGCGTCTCGGGCTGGCGGCTGGCGCGCGCCGTCGCGCGGACCGGGCAGCTCGGCGTGGTGTCCGGGGTCGCGCTGGACGCCCTCCTCGCGCGCGGCCTGCAGACCGGCGACGAGGGCGGCCACCTGCGCCGCGCGCTCGCCCACCTGCCGCTGCCGGGGGTGGCCGAGCGGGTCCTGGAGCGCTACTTCGTGCCCGGCGGGATCGAGCCGGGGCGGCGGTTCCGGCCGGTGCCGAAGCTCGGCCTGCGCCCGAACCGGACCCGCGACGAGCTGACCGTCGCCGGGAACTTCGCCGAGGTGTGGCTCGCCAAGCAGGGGCACGGCGGCCCGGTCGGCGTCAACTACCTGGAGAAGATCCAGCTCGCCACCCCGGCCGCCGCGTACGGGGCGATGCTGGCGGGCGCGGACTACGTCCTGATGGGCGCGGGCATCCCGAGCGAGATCCCCGCGCTGCTGGACGCGCTGGCCGCCGGGTCGCCGGGAAAGGTCACGGTGGACGTCGCGGGCGCCGACGAGGGCCGCCCGTTCGCGTTCGACCCGGCGTCGCTCGCCGCGCCGGGGACGGCGGCGGCGGCCCGGCCGCGGTTCCTGGCGATCGTGTCGTCGCCCGTCCTCGCGCTGTACCTGCACCGGTCGCCCGCGACCCGCCCGGACGGGTTCGTGCTGGAGGCGGCGGTCGCGGGCGGGCACAGCGCGCCGCCGCGCGGGCGGCTGCGCCTCGACGAGGGCGGCGAGCCCGTCTACGGGAAGCGGGACCGGATCGACCCCGCGAAGGTCGCCGCGCTCGGCCTGCCGTTCTGGCTCGCGGGCGGGCACGCCCGGCCCGGCGCGCCGGACGAGGCGCGCTCCGCCGGCGCGGCGGGCGTCCAGGCCGGCAGCGTGTTCGCGCTGTGCCGGGAGTCCGGCCTCGATCCGGAGCTGCGGCGCCGGCTCATCGGGCGGGCGCTGGACGGCACGCTCCGGGTGCGCAACGACCCCCGCGCGTCCTCGACCGGGTTCCCGTTCAAGGTCGCCGAGCTGCCGGGCACGCTCTCCGAACCGGAGGTGTACGCGGCGCGCCCCCGGCTGTGCGACCTGAGCTACCTGCGGACCCCCTACCTCAAGGCGGACGGCGCGGTCGGCTACCGCTGCCCCGCCGAACCGGTCGACGCCTACGTCCGCAAGGGCGGCGACGCCGGGGACACCGCCGGCCGCCGCTGCCTGTGCAACGGGCTCGTCGCGAACACCGGCCGGGGCCAGCACCGGCCGGACGGCTACGCCGAGCCGCCGCTGCTCACCCTCGGCCAGGACCTCGGCTTCCTGCCCGGCCTCGTCCGGGCGGCCGGAGCCGACTACTCCGCCGCCGACGCCGTCGACTACCTGCTCGGCCGATGAAGCAGATCCGCGTGCCCCGCCACGACCCCGCTGACCGGCCGTTCATCGTGATCTGGGAGGCCACCCGGGCGTGCCCGCTGGCGTGCCGGCACTGCCGCGCCGAGGCCCGGCCCGACCGCGATCCCGGCGAGCTGACCACGGCCGAGGCGTGCGGGCTGATGGCGCAGGTCGCCTCGTTCGGGCAGCCGCCGCCGGTGTTCGTCATCACCGGCGGCGACCCGTTCCAGCGCCCCGACCTGTTCGACCTCGTCCGGCACGGGACCCGGCTCGGGCTGCCGGTCGCGGTGTCCCCGTCCGGCACGCCGACGCTCACCGAGGCGGGCCTCACCGGCCTGCGGGACGCGGGCGCGCGGGCGATCTCGCTGAGCCTGGACGGGTCGACCGCGCGGATCCACGACGCGTTCCGCGCCACGCCGGGCGTCTACGGCTGGACGCTGGACGCCTGGCGCGCCGCCCGCGACCTCGGCCTGAAGGTGCAGATCAACACCACCGTCGCCGGGCACAACCTCACCGACCTGCCGGAGATCGTGCGGCTGGTGCGGGAGATGGGCGCGCTGACGTGGAGCGCGTTCCTGCTCGTCCCGACCGGGCGCGGCAGGCTGCTGCCGGGCCTGGACCCGCACCAGGTGGAGGACGTCCTCAACTTCGTCTACGACGCGGGCGCCCACGTCCCCGCCCGCACGACCGAGGCCCACCACTTCCGGCGGATCGCCGTCCAGCGGGAGATCCTGGCGCGGCACGGCGCCGACCACGCGGCCGTGCTGGGCCTGGGCCCGCTGTACGAGACGCTGCGGCGGCGGCTGGCCGACCTGGACCTGCCGGTGCGGCGCGCCCGGCGCCCGCCGATGGACGTCGGCTCGGCGCGCGGGTTCGTGTTCGTCTCGCACCGGGGGACCGTCCACCCGAGCGGGTTCCTGCCCGCCGCGGCGGGCGACGTCCGGCGGGAGCCGCTGCCCGGGATCTACCGGGACTCGCCGCTGTTCACCGGCCTGCGCGACACCGCTAACCTGACCGGGAAGTGCGGCGCCTGCGAGTTCCGGACGATCTGCGGCGGCTCCCGCTCGCGCGCCCTCGCGGTGTCCGGCGACCCGTACGCGGCCGAGCCCTGGTGCTCCTACGAGCCCGGGTCGTTCCCCTACCGGGACGACCTCGCCGCCCACGGCCTCCCGATCCAGGGGGCGCACCGGACATAACCGCCGTGAGCTGGGTAGATGACCTGACAGAAGGCATCCGATCCAGAAGGCTGGGCAAGGGACATGTTCCAAGTCGAGGACATCCGCGAATGGCGCGGCCGGGCCGTGGTCGACGAGTCCGGGAGCAAGGTCGGCGAGCTGGAGGCCGTCTACGTCGACACGCTCACCGACCAGCCGGCCTTCGCCACCGTCAAGACGGGCATGCCGACGCGGCAGCGGCTGGTGTTCGCGCCGCTCGACGGGGCGACGCTCGGGCCGGACCACGTCCGGGTCGCCCACCCGAAGAAGCAGATCAAGAACGCGCCCGCGATCGACACCGACGGCGAGCTGCTCGCCGCCGACGAGGGCGCGGTCTTCGCCCACTACGAGCTGGCCTACGAGGCCGCGCCGGACGAGCGCCGGCTCGCGCGCCGCTGAGCGCCGGCCCGCGTCCAGGAGGGATCGCACCGTGGCCCTGTTCCTGTTCATCCTGCTCGTCGCGGTGGCGCTGGGCATCATCGGCGTCGTCGTGAAGGGCCTGTTCTACCTGCTGATCATCGGGATCGTGCTGTTCCTGATCAACCTGGTGCTGAGCGGCATCCGGATGGGGCACCGGCGCAGCTCCCGCCCGACCCGCTAGCTGGGCACGGACGGGCACACCGGCTCCGCAGGCGCCGCCGCGTGGGAGCGCGGCGGCGAATGTTTGCGATAACAACAACCGGGTCACGGTTGTGACGCGGCCCACGGGGGGCTCTTGACATGGCAGTGTGACCGGTAACACTGTGTCCGGGACACCGGCACCACCCCCGAGGTGAGACGTGAAGCACAGGAAGCTCGTCAGCCTGGCGCTGGGCCTCGGCCTCGCGCTCGGCATGACCGCGTGCGGCTCGACGCAGAAGACCGTCGACAAGGAGAAGGCCGACAAGAAGCCGGCGGCGGGCGCGCTCGTCGGCGTCACGATGCCGACCCGATCGTCCGAGCGCTGGATCCACGACGGCGACAACCTGAAGAAGCAGCTGGAGCAGCTCGGCTACAAGGTCGACCTCCAGTACGCCGAGAACGACATCCCCACCCAGGCCAACCAGATCGACAACCAGATCACCAAGGGCGCCCGGGTGCTGGTGATCGCCTCCATCGACGGCACGGCGCTCACCACGCAGCTGCAGAAGGCGGCCGACAAGGGCGTCCCGGTCATCTCCTACGACCGGCTGATCCGCAACTCCCCGAACGTCGACTACTACGCCACCTTCGACAACTACAAGGTCGGCGTCCTCCAGGCGACGTCCCTGCTCATCGGCCTCGGGCTGAAGAAGGCGGACGGCTCGGAGGGCACCGCCAAGGGCCCGTTCAACATCGAGGTCTTCGCCGGCTCGCCCGACGACAACAACTCGTCGTACTTCTACAACGGCGCCATGGACACCCTGAAGCCGTACCTCGACAAGAAGGCCCTCGTCGTCAAGAGCGGCCAGACCGACTTCAAGACGATCGCCACGCTGCGCTGGGAGGCCGAGCGCGCGCAGAAGCGCATGGAGGACCTCCTCACCCGCCACTACGGCGGCGGGACGAAGGTGAACGGCGTCCTGTCCCCCTACGACGGCCTGTCCATCGGCATCCTGTCGGCGCTGAAGTCCAACGGCTACGGCACGCCCGGCCAGCCCTACCCGATCGTGACCGGCCAGGACGCCGAGGTCGCCTCGGTCAAGTCGATCATCGCGGGCGAGCAGTACTCCACCGTCTACAAGGACACCCGGCAGCTCGCCGCGGTCACCGTGAAGATGGCGGACGCCGTGCTGAAGGGCGGCAAGCCCGAGGTGAACAACGTCAAGGACTACGACAACGGCGTGAAGGTCGTGCCGTCCTTCCTGCTCAACCCGGTCATCGTGAACAAGGGCAACTACAAGAAGGAGCTCATCGAGACCGGCTACTACACCGAGGCCCAACTGGGGTGACGGCGGGGCGGGCGCCCCCCGGCACCTCCCCCGGGGCGGCGCCCGCCCGTCCGCGAGGAGGACCATGACGGACGCGATACTGCGGATGCGCGGCATCACCAAGACCTTCCCCGCGGTCACCGCCCTCCAGGACGTGAACCTGGAGGTGCGGCGCGGCGAGATCCACGCGATCTGCGGCGAGAACGGGGCCGGGAAGTCGACGCTGATGAAGGTGCTGTCCGGGGTGCACCCGCACGGCGACTACACCGGCGAGATCGAGTTCGAGGGCGCGGCCTGCCGGTTCTCCGGCATCCGCGACAGCGAGCAGCACGGGATCGTCATCATCCACCAGGAGCTGGCGCTCAGCCCGTACCTGTCGATCGCCGAGAACATCTACCTCGGCAACGAGCGCCGCGGCCGGCTCGGGCTGATCGACTGGAACCGGACGAACGCCGACGCGGCGCGGCTGCTGGAGCGGGTCGGGCTGCGCGAGAACCCGGTGACGCCGGCGATGGACCTCGGCGTCGGCAAGCAGCAGCTCGTGGAGATCGCCAAGGCGCTGTCGAAGCGGGTCAAGCTGCTCATCCTGGACGAGCCGACCGCCGCGCTGAACGACGCCGACTCCGCGCACCTGCTCGACCTGCTGCGCGGGCTGCGGGACGAGGGCATCACCTGCGTGATCATCTCCCACAAGCTGAACGAGATCCGCGCGATCGCCGACTCCACCACCATCCTGCGGGACGGCCGCACCATCGAGACGCTCGACATGGCCGGCGACGTGTCCGAGGACCGCATCATCGCCGGGATGGTCGGCCGGGACCTGCGCCACCGGTTCCCCGACCGCGTCCCCGCGATCGGCGAGGAGGTGCTGCGGATCGAGGACTGGACCGTCCACTCCCCCACCCAGCACGGCCGCGTCGTGGTGGACCGCGCCTCCCTCACCCTGCGCCGCGGCGAGATCGTCGGGCTCGCGGGCCTGATGGGCGCGGGCCGCACCGAACTCGCGATGAGCGTGTTCGGCCGCAGCTACGGCACCGGCATCAGCGGCCGGATCTACAAGGACGGCGCGGAGGTCTCGGTCCGCACGGTCACCGACGCGATCCGGCACGGGCTCGCCTACGCGACCGAGGACCGCAAGACCTACGGCCTCAACCTCATCGAGGACGTCAAGCGGAACATCTCCGCCGCCGGGCTCCGCGGCCTCGCGAGGGCCGGCTGGGTGGACGCGGGCCGCGAGTACGCGACCGCCGAGCGGTTCCGCACCGAGATGAACATCAAGACGCCGAGCGTGCTCACCCCGGCCGGGCAGCTGAGCGGCGGCAACCAGCAGAAGGTCGTCCTGTCCAAGTGGATCTTCACGGACGCGGACGTGCTGATCCTGGACGAGCCCACCCGCGGCATCGACGTGGGCGCCAAGTACGAGATCTACTCGATCATCAACCGGCTGGCCGACCAGGGCCGCGCCGTCCTGGTGATCTCGTCCGAGCTGCCGGAGCTGATCGGGATCTGCGACCGCCTGTACGCGATGGCGGAGGGCCGCATCACCGGCGAGGTCACCCGCGCCGAAGCCACCCCGGAACGCCTCATGCAATTCATGACCCGGCAGACCCAGCAGATCGAGGAGACCACAGCATGAGCAGCGTCGCGTCGGCCGGAAAGGCCGTGGAACCGCCGCCGGCGGAGCGGCCCAAGCCGGGGCGGAGTCTGCCGGTCAATCTGCGGCAGAGCGGGATCTACATCGCGTTCGCCCTGATCGTGGCGCTGTTCGCGGTGCTCACCGACGGGCAGCTGCTGTCCCCGCAGAACATCTCCAACATCATCGTGCAGAACTCCTACATCCTGATCCTGGCGATCGGGATGATCCTGATCATCATCGGCGGGCACATCGACCTGTCGGTGGGGTCGGTGGTCGCGGTGACGGGCGCGATCGCGGCGGTGCTGATGGTCGAGCACGACGTGCCGTGGCCGCTCGCGATCCTGCTGACGCTGCTCGCCGGCGCGGCGATCGGCGCGTGGCAGGGGTACTGGATCGCCTACTTCGAGATACCGGCGTTCATCGTGACGCTGGCCGGGATGCTGGTGTTCCGGGCGCTGACGCTCACCATCCTCGGCAACCAGGGCATCGGGCCGTTCCCGGACGAGGTGCGGACGATCGCGAACGGCTTCCTGGCCGGCTACCTCGGCAACATCGGGCTCGGGCCGCTCGGCGGCGCCGACCTGTTCACGCTGCTGGTCGCGCTGGCCCTGGTCGGCGGGTACGTGGCGCTCGGGTGGCGGAACCGGCAGGGCCGCATCGGCTACGGGCAGCAGGTCGAGCCGCTTCCCGTGTTCGCGCTGCGCAACGCCCTCGCCGTCGTGGTCGTCATGTTCATGGCCGTGCAGCTCGCCCGGTTCAAGAACATGCCGTGGGTGCTCGTCCTGCTGGGCGTGCTGGTGCTCGGCTCCACGCTGGTGATGAACCGGGCCGTGTTCGGCCGGCACGTGTACGCGCTCGGCGGCAACCCGCTCGCGGCGCGGCTGTCCGGCATCAAGGTGAAGTCGGTGTCGTTCTGGCTGTTCGTCAACATGGGCGTGCTGTCGGCCGTCGCCGGGATCGTGTTCGCGGGACGGCTCAACCAGGCGGGCCCGACGGCCGGGAACATGTTCGAGCTGGACGCGATCGCGGCGGCGTTCATCGGCGGCGCGGCCGTGCAGGGCGGGGTCGGCAAGGTGGTCGGCGCGATCACCGGCGGCCTGATCATGGGCGTGATCAACAACGGCATGTCGCTGCTCGGCGCGCCGAGCGAGCGGGTGATGCTGATCAAGGGGCTGGTGCTGCTGGCGGCGGTCGCGTTCGACATCTGGGCGAAGCGGCGCGCCGGGACGTCGCGCTGAGCGGGCCGCCCGGGGACGGCGGACGCGGTAGGTTCCGAGGTGACATGACCGCCACGCCACCACCGGCCCGGCCCGGGCTCCGCGACGTCGCCCGGCTCGCCGGGGTCTCCCACCAGACCGTGTCGCGGGTGTTCAAGAACCATCCGATGGTCAGCCCGAAGACCCGCGACCGGGTGCTCGCCGCCGCCGCGCAGCTGGACTTCCGGCCCAACGCGGCGGCGCGGGCCCTCGCCACCGGCCGGTCCCGCACGCTCGGCGTCGTCAGCTTCGACACCGCGCTGTTCGGCCCCGCGTCGATCATCGCGGCGATCGAGCGGACCGCCCGCGCCGCCGAGTTCTTCACCAGCGTCGCGAGCCTGGAGTCGCCGGGCCACGGCGCGGTCGCGGGGGCGGTCGACCGGTTCCGCGACCAGGGCGTGGACGGCATCATCATGATCCCCGGGCACGTCCCGCCGGACGAGGCGCTGCGGCACCTGCCCGGCGACCTGCCGACGGTGCTGCTCGGGCCGCCGGCCGCCGTGCCGACGGTGTCGGCCGACCACTACCTGGCGCCCATGGAGGCGACCCGGTACCTGCTCGGCCTCGGGCACCGGACGGTGCACCACCTGCCGGGGCCGGACGACTGGTCGGAGGCGACCGAGCGCACCCGCGGCTGGCGGGACGCGCTGACCGAGGCGGGCGCCGCCGTCCCCGACTGCGCGCCCGGCGACTGGAGCGCCAGGTCCGGCTACGAGCGGGGCCGGGTGCTCGCCGCCGACCCGGGCGTCACGGCGGTGTTCGCGGGCAACGACCAGATCGCGCTCGGGTTGCTGTGGGCGATCCACGAGAGCGGGCGCCGGGTCCCCGACGACGTCAGCGTCATCGGGTTCGACGACATCCCGGAGGCGGCGTTCCTCACCCCGCCGCTCACCACCGTCCGGCAGGACTTCACCGCCCTCGGGCGGCACTGCGTGGAACTGCTGATCGCGCAGCTGACCGGGAGCGAGGCGGACGCGCCGAAACTGGTCCCCAGCAACCTGATCATCCGGCGGAGCACCGCCCCGGCCCGTTGACCCCAGGGGCGTCCCTACGCTGTCAGCACCTGCACCAGGGTGCGGTGCAGCCAGTCGCGGTATTGCGCGGGTGCCCATCCCGTAGTGCGCCGCAGTAGCAGGTAGGTCTCCGCCTGCCCCGCCAGCGCCACCGTCTCCTCCTGCCACTCCGGGTCTGGCGTCTCGGTGAGCAGGCCGTCGGCGCGGGCGCTCCGGACGAAGCGGCGCAGCAGCTCGCGGGTGTCGGCGCGGCCGGCCCGGAAGGCCTCCGCCAGCTCGGGCTCCGTGGCCTGGGCCTGGAGCACCACGTCGAACAGGTCACCGGCGCGTTCCATCAGGCCGGCGGTCCCGTCGACCAGCGCCTCGATCCGGTCGGCGAGAGCCGGGCCGGTGAGGGCCGACTGGTACCAGTTTCTCTCGGCGACCGCGCGGTCCGCGGTGTCCCCCGCCACGGCCACGTCGACCGCGTGCCGCAGCAGCGCCGCCTTGGTGCCGAACCGGACGTAGACGGTCCGGTGCCCGACCCCGGCGTGGTCCGCGACCGCGGTCAGCGTCGTCGCGTGGTAGCCGTCGCGGACGAACAGCGCCCGCGCGGCCCGGAGGATGCGCCGTTCGGTCTCGGCCACCCGGGCGGCGCGAAGTCCCTTGACAGGCTCGTTCATTCGATGCAGTCTAACTGTAATGATGCAGTGGTACTGCAATTAGAGGGGAAGAACTCCATGAACAACGACGACACTCCTGCTCTGGACGGCGTGCACCACCTGAAGTTACCGGTCGGTGATATCGAGCGCTCACGCTCGTGGTACGCCTCCCGGCTCGGCTACGTGACGGTGATCGAGTTCACCGGGAACGGCCGGACGACCGGGATCACCATGGCCCACCCGGACGGCGGGCCGATGATCGGATTCGTCCTCGATTCCGAACGCGCCCGGCGGGCGAGCGGCTTCGACTACTTCGCGATCGGCGTGCCGGGCCGGGCGGAGCTCGAACGGCTGGCCGCCCGGCTCACCGCGCTCGGCGAAGAGCACGCCGGGGTCCACTTCGCCACCATCGGCTGGATCCTGCCCGGCACGCACGACCCCGACGGGCACGAGGTCCGCTTCTACACCACCGGGCACCACACCCCGATTCCCGCCGACGGCACGCCCCTGGTGGTGGACGACCCGATCGGCACCGAGGCCGAGCGCAGGCGCGCCCACGCGGCGCGCGGCACCGATGAGCCCGGCACGGCCCGGAGCAGCAGGTCAGATGACCGGCCGTAACGCCCCCGGCGGCGACGGAGGAACCCTCGTGGCCGGTCCGCGACAGCGCCGGGGCGGCCCCGGCCCGGTCCTGCCGGCGATGCTCGGTGCGCTCTGCTGCTCGATCGTCGGCACACTGATCACCACCTCGCTCGACCTGTCGCCCGCCACCCGGATGGCCGCCGCCGCCGGGGGCGCGGCGCTCGCGCCGATGATCGCCACCGTCGGCCGGCTGCACCGGCTGCGCATCGGCGCCGGCCTGATGATCACCATCGTCGCGCTGGCCGTCACCTACGGCGGGTTCACCATCGTCGACAGCGCCACCGGGCGCACCGTCCCGCACCTGCCGCTTCCCCCGGTCGGCGGCAAGGGCGGCCTCGGCGAGTTCAGCGGCAACCCCACCAGGACCGGCCTGCACATCAAGGCGGAGCCCGCACCGCTGGAACTGGACTGCGACGACACGGGGACGGCATGCGAGGGGACGGTGCGCGTGTCCAACGCCGGGACCCTGCCGCTGCGGATCGGCGCGATCGAACTCCGGGGACCCGCCGCCGCTGCCTACGGCCACACCGGCTGCGAGCACCAGACCCTCGCCGTCCACAGCGACCCCTGCCAGATCACCGTCACCAGGCGGACGGGTAGCGCCGGCACCGCCCGGCTGGTGATCCACCAGAACCTCCCCGGACCGGCCACCGAGGTCGCGCTGAGCAGCGGGCGGACGGACGGCGGGGAGGTCACCGGGCCGGTGAGCCTGACCGCGTGCGCGAACCCGACCGACGGCGCGGCCTGCCCGATCAAGGGCACCGGGTTCAAGCCCGGCGAGACCGTCGAGCTGACCTACACCTGGCCGCAGGGCGCGCGAAGCCGGTACCGGCTCACCGCCGCGGACGACGGAAGCTTCGAATACCGGCTTCTGCGCGCTTCGCCGCCCGGAACGGTCGAGGTCGGCGCCGTCGGCCTGGCATCAGGCCGCACCGACACGACCAGCTACCTCCTGCCCGGCTCCGCTCGAACGCAGTGAGCGGGTCAACGCAGCGCGCGGAGGCGGTGCATGATCTCGCCGTCGGCGAAGTGGTCGTGCAGGCTGCGGTAGATCGCGTACAGGTCGTCGTAGGCGTCGGCGCGGGCCCGGTCGGGCACGTAGGCGGCCGGGACGCGCCGTCCCATCGCGGCGGCGGCCGCGGTGATGTCGGGGTGGGCTCCGGCGGCGACGGCGGCGTGGATCGCGGCGCCGAGCGCCGGGCCCTGCGCCGAGCCGATCAGCGACAGCGGGCGGCGCAGCACGTCGGCGTACACCTGCATCAGGAAGGCGTTCTTCATCAGCCCGCCCGCGACGACCAGCTCCTCGACGGGGACGCCGGCCGCCTCGAACGTCTCCACGATCATCCGGGCGCCGAACGCGGTGGCCTCGATCAGCGCGCGGTAGACGTCCTCGGGCCGGGTGGCGAGCGTCTGGCCGACGATCAGGCCGGACAGGTCGTGGTCGACCAGCACGGAGCGGTTGCCGCTGTGCCAGTCGAGCGCGACGAGCCCGTGCCGTCCGACCGGCTGGGCCGCGGCCAGGGCGGTGAGGTGCTCGTGGACGGTCCGCCCCTCGGCGGCGGCGACCTGGTTGTAGTAGGCGGGCACGCAGTTGTCGACGAACCAGGCGAAGATGTCGCCGACGCCGGACTGCCCGGCCTCGTAGCCCCACAGGCCCGGCACGATGCCGTCGGCGACGACGCCGCACATGCCGGGGACCTCGGCGAGCGCGTCCGACGCCATGACGTGGCAGGTGGAGGTGCCCATGATGGCGACCATCTGGCCGGGGCGGACGGCGTCGGCCGCGGCGGCGGTGACGTGCGCGTCGACGTTCCCGACCGCGACCGCGATGCCCGCGGGCAGGCCCGTCCAGCCGGCGGCCTCCGCCGTGAGCGTCCCGGCGCGGCCGCCGAGCGGGGCCAGGTCGTGGCCGAGCTTGGCGGGGAAGTCGGCGAAGCCGGGGTCGAGCGCGGCGAGGAACCCGGCGGACGGGTAGCGGCCGTCCTGGTAGATGCCCTTGTAGCCGGCCGTGCAGATGTTGCGCGACTCGGCGCCGGTGAGCCGCCAGACGATCCAGTCGGCGGCCTCGATCCAGCGGTCGGCCTCCGCGTACAGCTCCGGGTCCTCGTCGAGGAGCTGCAGGGCCTTCGCGAACTCCCACTCGGAGGAGATCTTGCCGCCGTAGCGGCGCAGCCACGGCTCGCCGCGCTCGGCGGCCAGCGCGTTGATCCGGTCGGCCTGCGGCTGCGCGGCGTGGTGCTTCCACAGCTTCGGCCACGCGTGCGGGCGGTCGGGATGGCGCTCGCAGAGGGGCGTCCCGTCGGCCGTCGCCGGCAGGACGGTGCACGCGGTGAAGTCGGTGCCGATGCCGATGACCCGCGACGCCGGGACGCCCGCGACGGCCAGCGCCTTCGGGACGGCGAAGCGCAGCACGTCCACCCAGTCCGCCGGCGCCTGGAGCGCCCAGTCCGGCGGGAGGGCGGCGCCGGACGGCAGCGCCGCGTCGATCACCCCGTGGCCGTACTCGTGGACGCCGTCGCCGAGTTCGGCGCCGTCCCGGACGCGGACGACGACCGCCCGCCCCGACAGCGTGCCGAAGTCGACCCCGACGACGTACCGCTCGTCCGCGCTCATAGGGCTCCTCCTGTGGTCGTCACAAGCCGAGGGCCAGGCGATGGTACGCCTGGTTCCAGCGGATCTCCTTGGTGAACTGGCGCATCGTGGTGCCGGCGTCGATGGTCAGCAGCTCGACCCCGGCCATCTCGGCGAGGTCGTCCAGCACCTCGGTGCCGAGCGCGGCCGACAGGACCGTGTGGTGCGGCGCCCCTGCGGTCAGCCAGGCCTCCGTGGAGGTGCGCAGGTCCGGCTGCGGGCGCCAGACCGCGCGCGCGACCGGCAGCATCGGCAGCGGCTCCGGCGGCGCGACGACCTCGATCTCGTTGGCGACGAGCCGGAACCGGTCGCCCATGTCGGCGAGGCCGACCACGACGGCGGGGCCGGGCGCGGCGTCGAACACCAGCCGCACCGGGTCCTCGCGCCCGCCGATGGACAGCGGGTGGATCTCCAGCGACGGCCGCCCGGCCGCGACGGACGGGCAGACCTCCAGCATGTGCGCGCCGAGGATCAGCTCGTTGCCGGGCTCCAGGTGGTAGGTGTAGTCCTCCATGAACGAGGTGCCGCCGGGCAGCCCGGCCGCGGCGGTCTTCAGCGTGCGCAGCAGCGTCGCGGTCTTCCAGTCGCCCTCGCCGCCGAAGCCGTAGCCGTCGGCCATCAGCCGCTGCACGGCGAGGCCGGGCAGCTGCCGCAGCCCGCCGAGGTCCTCGAAGTTCGTCGTGAACGCCTTGAAGCCGCCCTCGTCGAGGAACGTCCGCAGGCCCAGCTCGATCCGGGCGCCGTAGCGCAGCGCATCGTGCCGGTCGCCGCCCGCGCGCAGTGCCGGGACGACGTCGTACCGCTCCTCGTACTCCTTCACCAGCTCGGTGACGCCGTCGTCGGAGACACCGTCCACCACGCCGACCAGGTCGTTCACGCCGTAGGTGTTGACCGAGACGCCGAATCTGAGCTGCGCCTCGACCTTGTCGCCCTCGGTGACGGCGACGTCCCGCATGTTGTCGCCGAACCGGGCCAGCCTGAGCGTGCGCAGCTCGTGGTGCGCGGCCGCCGCCCGCGCCCACGCCGCGACGCGGGCGCCCACCGCCGGGTCGGAGACGTGCCCGGCGACGGTCTTGCGGGCGACGCCGAGCCGCGACTGGATGTAGCCGAACTCCCGGTCGCCGTGCGCGGCCTGGTTCAGGTTCATGAAGTCCATGTCGATCGAGTGCCAGGGCAGCTCGACGTTCGCCTGCGTGTGCAGGTGCAGCAGCGGCTTGGTGAGGGCGTCCAGCCCGGCGATCCACATCTTCGCCGGGGAGAAGGTGTGCATCCAGGCGATGACGCCGACGCAGGAGTCGTCGGCGCTCGCGTCCAGGCAGGTCCGGCGGATGGCGTCGGCGTCGGTCAGCACCGGCCGCCAGCGCAGCGCGACCGGCAGCGCCTCGCCGAGCCGCGCGGCGATCGCGCCGGACTGCTCGGCGACCTGGCGCAGGGTGTCGTCGCCGTACAGGGCCTGGCTGCCGGTGAGGAACCAGATCTCGCGGTTCGGAAAGCTCATGGTCGGCCCCTCTGCCCGTAGACGTTCTGGTAGCGGTCGTACAACCGGTCGATGTCGCCCGCGTCCATCGGCAGCGGCTCGCCGAGCTGGCGGGACAGGTGGACGGTGCGGGCGGCGTCCTCGCACATCACGGCCGCCTTCACCGCGGCGCGGGCGTCGGCGCCGATCGTGAACACGCCGTGGTTGCGCATGAGGACGGCGGGGCTGCGGTGCCCGGCGAGCGTCTCGACGATGCCGCGGCCGATGTCGTCGCCGCCGATGAGCGCGAACGGGCCCACCGGGATCTCGCCGCCGAACTCGTCCGCCATCGCGGTCAGCACGCACGGGATCGGCTCGTCGCGCGCCGCCCACGCGGTGGCGTAGGTGGAGTGGGTGTGCACGACTCCGCCGACGTCCGGGCGGTGCCGGTACACGTAGGCGTGGGCGAACACGTCGCTCGACGGCTTGAGCGGCGACTCGCCGAGGGGCTCGCCCTCCAGGTCGCACAGCACCATCGCGTCCGGGGTCAGGTCCGCGTAGGGGACGCCGCTCGGCTTGATGAGGAAGGCGTCGCCGCTCACCCGGGCGGACACGTTCCCGGCGGTCCAGACGACCAGCCCGCCCTCGACGAGCATCCGGTGGAGGACGGTGAGCTCGGTGCGGAGCGCGGCGGTCTCCGGCTCTCTCATGTCCGCTCCTTTGTTAGCGCTAACATCAACGGGCTGCCGACGGGGACTCGCGGGGACGGACGGAAGTCAGCTGCGGCGGCGCACCCCGGTGCTCTCCCGCACGACGAGTTCGGGTTCGACGACGCGGTGCGTCCCGTCCGGGGCGGGGGCCGGCCGGGCGCCGCCCTCGACCCGGTCGAGCAGCAGGCCGAACGCGCGCCGCCCCACCTCGGCGAAGTTCTGCCGGACGGTGGTGAGCGGCGGCGGGAAGTAGGCGGCCTCGGGCACGTCGTCGAAGCCGACGACGCTCACCTCGCCGGGCACGTCGCGGCCGGCCTCGCGCAGCGCCCGCAGCAGCCCGAGCGCCATCGCGTCGTTGGCCGCGAACACGGCGGTGACCTGCGGGTCGGCGGCGATCCGGCGGCCGAGCTCGTAGCCGGACCGGGCGCTCCAGTCGCCCGGTGACGCGGCCGGGACCTCGCGCCCGGCGGCCTCCAGCGCGGCGCGCCAGCCGTCGGTGCGGCCGCTCGCGTCCACCCAGTCGGCGGGGCCGGCCAGGTGCGCGACGGTCTCGTGGCCGAGGCTGAGCAGGTGCCGGACGGCGCGCTCCGCGCCGGCCCGGTGGTCGACCGCGACGACGGGGAACGGCACGTCGCCGCCGGCGCCGACCGCGACCAGCGGGGTGTCGGACGGCAGCTCCTTCAGCCCGTCGGCGGCCGACTCGTGCGGCGCGACGACCATGATCCCGTCCGCGGACTGGGCGCGCAGCCGCTCCACGCCCTCGCCGATCGAGCGGCGGTTCAGCGAGCTGAGGCTGACGATGCTGACGTTGTAGCCGTGCTCGCGGGCGGCCTGCTCGATGCTGAACACCGTGGACGCCGGGCCGTACAGGGTGGTGTCGAAGCTGACCACGCCGAGCACTCCGGAGCGGCCGGTCGCGAGGACCCGCGCCGCCGAGTTCGGCCGGTAGTCCAGCGCCTGGACCGCCGCCATCACCCGGGCGCGCGTCTGCGGGCGCACCTTTTCGGGCGTGTTCAGCACCCGCGACACGGTCATCGCCGAGACGCCGGCCATCGCGGCCACGTCCTCCATCACCGCCAGCCGCCGGCCGTCGGGCGCCTCCGGTGATTCGGCGGCCACATCGCCTCCCCGAGCCGAGCCATCGCTACGCCCCGAATGTTTGCGCTAACTCCCCCGAATGTCAACAGCGGGCGCCCCGCGCCGGCGGGGCGCCCGCGGCCGGGCCGTCAGTCCGCCGCGCGCCCCCGCGCGGCGAGCGCGAGCACGGCGGCCAGCAGCGCGAAGCCGGCGCCGACCAGCCAGACGGCCGCGTACCCGCTCTCGGCCGGGTCGTCGGACCCCGCCGGGGCGGCGAGCAGCGTCCCGAACATCCCGCCAGCGACCGCCCCGCCGACGGTCTTGACGTTGTTGTAGACGGCGGTGGACACGCCGGTGCGGGACGGGTCGGACGCCTCCGCGATCACGGTCGGCATCGCGCCGAGCGCCACGCCCATCCCGGCGGCCAGCACGGTCAGCTCGGCGACCACCACCCACAGCACGTCGTGCGCCGCGGCGAAGGCGGCGAACCCGGCCGCCACCAGCAGGAACGAGCCGATCAGCGCGTTGCGGTAGCCGATCTTGCGGGCGACGACGGCGGTGGACGCCGACGCGACGACGCTGACGAGCATCGCGGGCAGCATCGCCAGCGCGATCGACAGCGACGACAGCCCGAACCCGTAGCCGGCCTCGTCCGGGTCGGTCGCGTAGAAGGTCGAGTTCGGCGACTGGCTCCCGAAGTAGACGACGCCGAACGCGAAGGAGGCGAAGTAGTAGGGCGCGACGTGCCGTCCGGCCATGGCGCGCAGGTCGACCAGCGGCTCGGCGGTCCGCAGCTCGACCACGACCCAGGCCGCCAGCAGCGCCAGGCCCGCCAGGACGGGGACGAGGGTCGTCCCGGACAGCCAGCCGCCGTCCGCCGCGCCGGACACCCCGGCCAGGACGGCCACGACGGCGAGGCCGAGGAGCGCGACGCCGGGCCAGTCCACCCGCCCGGCGGCGCGGCGCGCCGACTCGGGGATGGCGACGAACGACACCGCCACGCAGACCAGCGTGAGCACGGCGGGCACGCCCAGCGCGAGCCGGACGTCGCCGAACGCCTTGTCCGCGATCCCCATGCCGAGCCCGCCGAGCAGCCCGCCGAGGGTGAGCGCGCCGACGAGCCGGGCGATCGCCGAGCGGGCGAGTTCCACCGGGAGCCGGTCGCGGACGAGGGAGATCTCCAGCGGCAGCAGCGCCGCCAGCGGGCCCTGCAGGAACCGGCCGGCGAGCAGGACGCCGAAGGACGGCGCGAACGCGACCAGGATGGAGCCCACCGCGACCGACACGAGCGCGATCCGGAGCATGCGGCGGTGCCCGTACAGGTCGCCGAGCCGCCCGAACGCGGGCAGCGACACCGCCGCCGACAGCAGCTGGACGGCGATCACCCAGGTCAGCGCGGAGTCCGACACGCCCCACTCGTCCCCGATGCCGGGCAGCACGGGCGCGATGCCGGCCTGCAGGAACCCGCTCACCACCTCGAACAGGACGAGCAGCCCGACGACGGCCGTGACCGACGCGACGGGCGGGGACTTCTCGTCCCCGGGCGCCGTGGTCGTCATTCGGCCTCCAGGCGGCGGACGGCGAGCTCGGCGAGGAGGGCGGCGGCGTCCGGCAGGACGGCGTCGTCGTAGACGGCCTGCGGCGAGTGGTTCATCGGCGCGGTCGCGAGGTCGCGGTCGGGCGGGCAGGCGCCGAGGCAGACGAACGCGCCGGGGACCTGCCGGAGGACGAACGAGAAGTCCTCCGAGCCGGCGACCGGGCGCGGCGCCTCCAGGACGCGGTCGCCGCCGAAGACGTCGCGGGCCGTACCGAGCGCGAACTCCGCCTCGTCCGGGGTGTTGACGGTGACCGGGTACTGCTCCCGGTAGTCGACCTCGGCGGTCACGCCGTGGGCGGCGGCGATGCCGTGCACGACCCGCTCGAACCCGGCGCGCACCCGGCCGTGGGCGTCCTCGGAGAACGACCGGACCGTGGCGGTCAGCTCGGCCGTCTCGGGGATGACGTTCGCGGCCGTCCCGGCGTGCGCGGACCCGACCGTGACGACGGCGGGGTCGAAGACGTCCAGGTCGCGGGTGACCATCGTCTGCAGCGCGGTGATCATCGCGCCGAGCGCGGGGACCGGGTCCTTGGCGCCGTGCGGCGAGGAGCCGTGCCCGCCCCGGCCGCGGATCACCACGTGCGCCTCGTCGCTGGCGGCCATCATCGGGCCGGGGCGGGTGACGACCATGCCGCGCGGCAGGGCGGTGGAGAAGACGTGCAGGGCGTAGGCGGCGGCGACCCGCTCGCCGGCCGCGTCCAGCACGCCCTCGTCCACCATGATCTTGGCGCCGCCCATGCCCTCCTCGCCGGGCTGGAACATCAGCACGACGTCGCCCGGCAGCTCCGCCCGGCGGGCGGCGAGCAGCCGGGCCGCGCCGACCAGCCCGGCGACGTGCAGGTCGTGGCCGCAGGCGTGCATGCGCCCGGGGATCCGCGAGCCGTAGTCGAGACCGGTGTCCTCCTGGACGGGCAGGGCGTCCATGTCGGCGCGCAGCAGCACCGCCGGGCGGCGCTCTCCACCGGGCTTTCCACCGCGCAACACGGCGGTCACCGAGGACAGGCCCTTGCCGGTGCTGATCTCCAGGGGCAGGCCGTCCAGCGCGGCGAGGACCTTCTCCTGCGTGCGCGGCAGGTCCAGGCCGGTCTCCGGCTCGCGGTGCAGGGCGCGGCGCAGCTCGGTCAGCTCGTGCCGCAGGTCGGCGGCGTCGTCACAGAGGGACATGGAGGTATGGTGCGGATTGCACCTTTCGCTGCCGGTGACATGCCGGTATCCGCCGTAAGAGCGTGATCGAATGCAGGAATCAGCCGCGCTGGACGAACTGGACCACCTGCTCGTCACCGCGCTGCAGACCGCGCCGCGCGCCGACTGGCGGCGCATCGGCGCCGCCCTCGGGGTGGACGCCTCCACCGCCGCCCGCCGCTGGGCGCGGCTGACCGCGTCCGGCCTGGCCTGGCTGACGTGCTTCCCGGTCGCGGTCGACTGGATGACGCCGGTGGTCGCGTTCATCGAGGTCGACTGCGCGCCCGGCCGGCTGCACGCGGTGGCCGCCGAACTCGCCGAGGACCCGCACGTGTTCAACCTGGAGCATGTCACCGGCGGGCGCGACCTGATCATGACCGTGGTGCTGCGCGACAACGCGGAGCTGGCCCGGTACGTGGGGTTCCGGGTCGGCCGGCTGCCCGGCGTCACCGCGACCCGCACGCAGCTCGCCACGACCCTGCACGCCGAGGGCAGCCGCTGGCGGCTGGACCGCCTCGACCAGACCCAGCGGGACCTGCTGGTCGGCGACCCCGCGCGCGCCACCGGCGACTGGGCGCTGCGGCCCGAGGACGAGGAGCTGGTGCGGCTGCTGGTGCGGGACTGCCGGCAGCCGGTCGCGCGGCTGGCCGAGGGCACCGGGCTCAGCCCGACGACCGTCCGGCGGCGGCTCGCCCGGCTGCACCGGGGCGGCGCGCTGGTGTATCGGTGCGAGGTCGCCCGGTCGGCGTCCGGCTGGCCGGTCACGGTCTACCTGTGGGCGACCACGCCGCCGGACGAGGTGGCCCAGGTCGCCGGGCAGCTCGCGGGGATGCGGGAGACCCGCATGTGCGCGTCGCTGTCGGGCCCGCACAACGTCCTGTTCGCCGTGTGGCTGCGCTCGGTGGAGCACGTGCAGTCGTTCGAGGCCGCGCTGCGGCGCCGGTTCCCGCGGCTGGCCGTGACCGACCGGGCGGTGGCGCTGTGGCAGTTGAAGCTGGCGGGCCAGTTGCTCGACCCGCGCGGCCGGTACCTGCGGACCGTCCCGTTCTGGACGTGGGACGACCCCGGCACCGAGACCGAGCTGGCGGCGCTCGTCGCCCGGCTGCGCACCGGCCCGCACCGCGCCCCTGCCCTCCCCGGCCCTCCGGCCGGCGGGTAATCTCCCGCTTACCGGTCGCCCGAACCCGAGGAGCCCCCCACATGACGGATCTGACGGAACTGCCGGAGCTGAGCGCCGCCGAGACCGCGCGCGCCGCCGACAAGACCATCCACGACATCGGCTCGACCTGGATGCTGGACCCGTCCGTCTCCGAGCGCGGCAAGGAGCTCGGGTACGCCAACCCGTTCGCGTTCTACTTCGCCGGGCGCGGCGGGGTGCTCGGGGACGCCGACGGCGGCGTGGTGTGGTCCGCGCTGGGCTTCTTCGAGCCGGGGGTCGTCCGGGCCATGTGGGACGAGGGCGTCGCGGTCGCCGGGGCGCGGGAGGCCGCGCGGCGGTACACGCGGGCGTTCACGGCCTGGGCCGAGGAGCGCGTCCCCGCCGACCCGCGCCTGTGCGAGCTGGCCGAGCGGGTCGCGAACGCGGCCGACGGCGCGGGCCTGCCGCTGTTCTGCGGCTGGCGCGCCGAGCCGCTGCCCGAGCCCGGCCCCGGCCGCCTGGTGCAGGTGTTCCAGGTCCTGCGCGAGCTGCGCGGCGGGATGCACCTGGTCGCGACGACGGCGGTCGGCCTGACGCCGCTGGAGGCCGTCCTGACCAACGAGGGCGAGGGCAAGGCCAAGTTCTGCGGCTGGCGGGGCGAGTTCCCCGACTGCACCGCGCTGAAGCCCCGGCTGGCCGAGGCCGAGGAGATCACCGACCGGCTCTCCGCCGCCGTGTACGAGCGGGCGCTGTCGCCGGCCGAGCGCGCCGAGTTCGCGGGCCTGGTGGCGAAGGCGGGCGCGGCCGTCCTCCCCTGACGGTCTGTCGGGAAGGGACGAGACGCGGTGCGGCGGCCACTCGCTCCGCGGTGTCCTGACGGCGCACTGTTTCGCCGGCCGGGCGGCGGGTAGGTGGACGGCGCGCCGAGCTGAAGGGGTGGTGTGACGTGGGCGTTCGTACCTGGATCGGGTCGTGGCCCGTCTACCGCCAGTTCACCGGGGACGACCCGCTCGGGCGCGGAGCCGCGGCGAAGAGCGCGGGGTCCGACCGGATCAAGGCGCGGGTGAACACCGCCGACCGGGTCGTGAAGTCCGTCTGCCCGTACTGCGCGGTCGGCTGCGGGCAGGACGTGTACGTCACGGGCGGCAAGGTCACCCAGGTCGAGGGCGACCCCGACTCGCCGGTCAGCCGGGGGCGGCTGTGCCCGAAGGGCTCGGCGACCCTCCAGCTGACCACCGGGTCGGCCCGCGAGCACCGGGTGCTGTACCGGCGACCGGGCGGCACCGACTGGGAGCACCTCGACCTCGACACGGCGATGGACATGATCGCCGACCGGGTGATCGAGGCGCGCCGGCACGGCTGGCAGTGGGAGCAGGACGGGGTGCGGGTGCGGCGCACGCTCGGGGTCGCGAGCCTCGGCGGCGCCACGCTCGACAACGAGGAGAACTACCTGATCAAGAAGCTGTTCACCGCGCTCGGCGCGGTGCAGATCGAGAACCAGGCGCGCGTTTGACACTCCTCCACCGTTCCCAGTCTGGGAACCACGTTCGGACGAGGCGGCGCGACCACCTTCCAGCAGGACCTGCAGAACTCCGACTGCATCGTCATCCAGGGCTCCAACATGGCCGAGTGCCATCCGGTGGGGTTCCAGTGGGTGATGGAGGCGAAGGCGCGCGGCGCGACGGTCATCCACGTCGACCCGCGGTTCACCCGGACCAGCGCCCTGTCGGACCTGCACGTCCCGTTGCGGGCGGGCAGCGACATCGCGTTCCTCGGCGGGATCGTCAACTACGTCCTGGAGAACGACAAGTACTTCCGTGACTACGTCGTCGCGTACACCAACGCGCCGGTGATCCTGACGGAGGAGTTCCGCGACACCGAGGACCTCGACGGCGTGTTCTCCGGGCTGAACCCGGAGACGCGCAGCTACGACCACACGACGTGGCAGTACGAGGGCATGGAGGTCCAGTCGGCGGCCGGCGAGCGCGACATGGCCTACGACGAACGCGTCAACTCCGTCGCGGAGGCGGGGCGCGGCGAGGCGCACGGTTCCGGCGGCGCGGCGATCGGCGAGGGCGACCCCGAGCGGGACCCGCACCTGGAGCATCCGCGCTGCGTCTTCCAGGTGCTCAAGCGGCACTACGCGCGCTACACGCCGGAGATGGTCGAGCGGATCTGCGGCGTCCCGCAGGAGCAGTTCCGCAAGGTCTGCGAGATGCTCACCGAGAACTCGGGCCGCGACCGGACGTCCGCGTTCGTCTACGCGGTGGGCTGGACGCAGCACACGGTCGGCGTCCAGTACATCCGGACGGCGGCGGTCCTGCAGAGCCTGCTCGGCAACATCGGGCGGCCCGGCGGCGGCATCCTGGCGCTGCGCGGCCACGCGTCCATCCAGGGCTCGACGGACATCCCGACGCTGTTCAACCTGCTGCCCGGCTACATCCCGATGCCGCACGCGCACAGCAACGAGGACCTGGACTCGTTCGTCCAGGCCGAGTCGGCGCGCAAGGGCTTCTGGGGCAACATGCGCGCCTACGCCGTGAGCCTGCTGAAGTCGTACTGGGGCGACGCGGCGACCGAGGACAACGACTACTGCTTCGACTACCTGCCGCGGCTGACCGGCTCGCACAGCACCTACGAGACGGCGATGGCGCAGATCGACGGCGTGTGCAAGGGCTACTTCCTGATGGGCGAGAACCCCACGGTCGGGTCCGCCAACGCCAAGATCCAGCGGCTCGGGATGGCGAACCTGGACTGGCTCGTCGTCAGGGACTTCTCGCTGATCGAGTCGGCGACCTGGTGGAAGGACGGCCCGGAGATCGAGTCGGGCGAGATGCGCACCGAGGACATCGGCACCGAGGTGTTCTTCCTGCCCGCCGCCGCGCACACCGAGAAGGACGGCAGCTTCACCAACACGCAGCGGATGCTCCAGTGGCACCACCAGGCGGTGGAGCCGCCCGGCGACGCGCGCAGCGACCTGTGGTTCACCTACCACCTCGGCCGCATCATCCGGGAGAAGCTCGCCGGGTCGGACGAGGAGATGAACCGGCCGGTCCTCGACCTGACGTGGGACTACCCGACCAAGGGCGACATCGAGGAGCCGGACGCCGAGGCGGTGCTCGCCGAGGTCAACGGCTTCGACGCCGACGGGAACCCGCTGTCGTCCTACACGCAGCTGAAGGACGACGGGTCCACCCGGTGCGGCTGCTGGATCTACTGCGGCTGCTACGCCGACGGCGTCAACCAGACGGCCCGCCGCAAGCCCGGCAAGGACCAGCACTGGGTCGCGCCCGAGTGGGGCTGGGCATGGCCGTCGAACCGCCGGATCCTGTACAACCGGGCGTCCGCCGACAAGGACGGCAACCCGTGGAGCGACCGCAAGGCCTACGTCTGGTGGGACGCCGAAGAGGGCAAGTGGACGGGCCATGACGTGCCCGACTTCGTCGCCGACCGGCCGCCCGACTACAAGCCGCCCCGCGACGCGACCGGCCCGGACGCGCTCGCCGGCGACGACCCGTTCATCATGCAGGCGGACGGGAAGGCGTGGCTGTTCGTCCCGGCGGGGCTGACGGACGGCCCGCTGCCGACGCACTACGAGCCGCAGGAGTCGCCGTTCACGAACCCGCTGTACGGGCAGCAGCGCAACCCCGTCCGGCAGCTGCTGCCGCCGCACCCCGACAACCGGTACGCGCCGAGCGACGGCTCGCCGGGCGCGGCCGTGTACCCCTACGTCGCGACGACGTACCGGCTCACCGAGCACCACACGGCGGGCGGCATGTCGCGGTGGCAGCCGTACCTGGCGGAGCTGCAGCCGGAGTTCTTCTGCGAGGTGTCGCCGGAGCTCGCGGCCGAGCGGGGGCTGGAGCACGGCGGCTGGGCGACGATCGTCAGCCCGCGCGCCGCCGTCGAGGCCCGCGTCCTGGTCACCGAGCGGATGCAGCCCCTCGTCGTGGACGGCCGGACGATGCACCAGATCGGCCTGCCCTACCACTGGGGGCCGAACGGCTACAGCACCGGCGACGCCGCGAACGAGCTGCTGCACCTGTCCCTGGACCCGAACACCCACATCCAGGAGGCGAAGGCGCTGTCGGTCGACATCCGGCCGGGCCGCCGCCCGCGCGGCGCCGCCGCGGGCGAGCTGGTGCGCCGCTACCAGGAGGAGGCGGGCATCACCGACGAGACGGGCACCGAGGTCTAGCGGCGGGGCCTAGCGGACGACCAGCGGGTGCTCGCCCGCCGGGACCAGTTCGCCGATGACCGGCTCGCCGGGGATCTCGCCCGCGACGAGCAGGCCGCCGGAGGTCTGCGCGTCGGCGAGCAGGAGGCGGTCCTCTTCGGGAAGGTCGCGGAAGTCGGTGTGCGGGGCGACCCAGTCGAGGTTGCGGCGGGTGCCGCCGCTGACGTACCCGGCGCGCAGCGACTCGCGGGCGCCGTCCAGGTACGGGACGGCGGCGGCGTCGACCACGGCGGTGACGCCGGACGCGCGGGCCAGCTTGTAGAGGTGCCCGAGCAGCCCGAAGCCGGTCACGTCGGTGGCGCAGGTCGCGCCCGCGTCGAGCGCGGCGGCGGAGGCGTCCCGGTTCAGCGCGGCCATCGCCGCGACGGCGTGCGGGAAGACCTCCCCGGTCGCCTTGTGCCGGTTGTTGAGCACCCCGACGCCGAGCGGCTTGGTCAGGGTGAGCGGCAGGCCGGGCTTGCCGGTGTCGTTGCGCAGCAGGGCGGCGGGGTCGGCGACGCCGGTGACGGCCATGCCGTACTTCGGTTCGGGGTCGTCGACGCTGTGGCCGCCGCCGACATGGCAGCCCGCCTCGGCGGCGACGTCCAGGCCGCCGCGCAGCACCTCGCGCGCCAGCTCGAACGGCAGGACGCCGCGGGGCCAGGCGAGCAGGTTCACCGCGACGAGCGGGCGGCCGCCGACGGCGTACACGTCGGACAGGGCGTTGGCGGCGGCGATCCGCCCCCAGTCATAGGGGTCGTCGACGACCGGGGTGAAGAAGTCGGCGGTGGCGACGGCGGCGAGCCCGCCGCGCGAGCCGGGCAGCCGGACGACGGCGGCGTCGTCGCCGGTGTCCAGCCCGATGATCAGTTCGCCGTTGGGGGCCTCGGGGGCGGTGGTCAGGCCCGCGACGACGTCCTCCAGCTCGCCGGGCGGGATCTTGCAGGCGCAGCCTCCGCCGTGCGCGTACTGCGTCAGCCGCTTCGCCGTCTCGGTCATGTCGTCCTCTCCGTACAGCGCCGCCGGAGGTCGTCCACCCGGGTGGTGTAGCCCGCCGCGTCGAGGTGCTCCAGGAGCGGGACGGCGACACGGCGGGTGGTGCCGAGCGCGCGGCGCGCCTCGCTCAGCGTGAACGGGCCGCCGAGGCCCGCGAGGAGCGCGGCGGCGCGGGCGTCGTCGCCGGGCAGCAGCACGATGCCGCCGCCGACCTTCAGCAGCGCGCCGGCCGCCGCGGCGGCGGCGAGCATCTTGGGGGTGAGGCCGAGGTCGGCGAGCCGGCCGGCGTCGGGGGCCTGGAACGGCGCCTCGGCCAGGTCGCGGCGGACGGCGTCGACGGCCGCCCGCACGGGCGGCGGCAGCTCCGGCGCGGTGGCCCGCCCGTAGATCCGGCCGTCGCGCTGGTGCAGCCCGTCGGCGAGGGCCTCGACGAGGGCGCGGTCGGGCAGGCCGAGGGCGCGGCGGGCGGCGTCGGCGGGCAGCCCGGGGTCGGTCGGGTGCGCGGCGGCGTGCTCCTCGACGGCGGTGATGAGGCGCTTGCGGAGGTCCTCCCAGTGGTCGGGGTCGGCGAGCCAGTCCCCCGCGACGGGTTCGGACGGGGCGGGCACGCCCATCGCGGCCAGTTCGGCCCGCGTGATCAGGCGCCGGCGGCGGAGCTCGCCGGCGCCGTCGGGCCGCCCGCTGATCGCGGCGAGTTCGCGGGCCCGCGCCGCCGCCGCGCCGCGCCGCCGGAACGGCTCCGGGCGGACGTCCAGCACGGTGACCCCGGCGGGGACGCGGTGGGCGCCGGGGTCGCGGAGCAGCGCGACGTCGCCGACCCGCAGCGGCAGCGGCCGGCGCAGCGCGAGCCGCGCGGTGTCGGCGCCGAGCGGCCGCACGTGGACCGGCACCGCCGCCGACCCGACGTGCAGGGTCAGCTCGCGCGGCAGGTCGCCGGCCGGTTCGCCGCGCAGCCGCACGTCGACGACGTCGGCGGTGAGCCAGCGTCCGGGGGTCAGCAGGGCGTCGCCGCGGCCGGCCCGCCGGACGTTCCCGTGCAGGTTGACGGCGACGCGGGCGACGGCGCCGATGCCGTCGTGGTCTTCCTTGAGGCTCTGCAGGCCGCGCACGCGCACCAGGTCGCCGCCGATGGCGAGGCGGTCGCCGACGTTGATCGTCCCGGCGCCGAGCGTCCCGGTCACGACAGTGCCCCGGCCCCGGATGGTGAAGATCCGGTCGGTCCAGAGCCGCACGTCGGCGTCCAGGTCGGGGGCCGGGAGGGACGCGGTGAGCCGTTCCAGCGCAGCGCGCAGCTCGTCCAGGCCCTCGCCGGTGGCGCCGCTGACCATGACGGACTCGACCGCGCCGAGCGAGGTGCCCGCGATGTGCGCGAGGGCCTCGTCGCGCGCCAGCTCGGCCAGTCCGTCGCCGGCGAGGTCGCTGCGCGTGACGGCGAGGAGGCCGTGGCGGACGCCGAGCGCGTCGAGCACCGCGAGGTGCTCCTCCGACTGCCGCTGCCAGCCCTGGTCGGCGGCCACCACGAACAGGACGGCCGGGGCGGGCCCGACACCGGCGAGCATCGTGGTGACGAGCCGCTCGTGACCGGGGACGTCCACGAACGCGAGCCGGTCGCCGCCGGGGAGGGTCGTCCAGGCGAAGCCCAGCTCGATCGTCAGGCCGCGGCGGCGCTCCTCCTCCAGCCGGTCGGGCTCCATCCCGGTGAGGGCGCGGACGAGCGTGGACTTGCCGTGGTCGACGTGCCCGGCGGTCGCGACGACGTGCGTCATCGCGCCGCCGCCCGGACCGCCTCGGCCACGGCGTCGTCCTCGTCCGGGGGCACGGCGCGCAGGTCGAGCAGGCACCGCCCGTCCTCGACCCGGCCCATCACGGCGGGGACGCCGCGCCGCAGCCGGGCCGCGAAGGGCTCCGGCAGCGCGACCGCCGCGCTCGGCAGCACGACGCCGGGCGCGCCGCCGCCCCCGACGGCCGCGTCGCTCTCCACGGGCACCGCGTCGATCCCGGCGTCCCGCAGGCGGGCGGCGAGCCGCTCGGCCCGCTCCCGCAGCGCGGCGGCGTCGGCGCGCAGCGCCTGCTCGGTCGGGGTGCGCGGCCCCCGGACGGTCGCCTCCAGCGCGGCGAGCGTCATCTTGTCGACGCGCAGCGCCCGCGCCAGCGGATGGCGGGCCAGCGTGCGGACCAGGTCGTCCCGCCCGAGGACGAGCCCGCACTGCGGCCCGCCGAGCAGCTTGTCGCCGCTGGCCGTGACGAGGTGCGCGCCCGCCTTGAGCATGGACGCGGCGTCGGGCTCGTCCGGCAGCAGCGGTTCGGGCGCGAGCAGGCCGGAGCCGATGTCGGCGACGACCGGGACGCCGAGCCCGGTCAGCTCGGCGACGCCGGCGCTCCGGGTGAACCCCTCGATCCGGAAGTTGGACGGGTGCACCTTCAGGATGAACCCGGTCCGCTCGCCGACCGCCGCCGCGTAGTCGTCCGGCGAGGTGCGGTTGGTGGTGCCGACCTCCCGCAGCCGCGCGCCCGTCGCGGCGAGCAGCTCGGGGATCCGGAAGCCGTCGCCGATCTCCACCATCTCGCCGCGGCTGATGACGATCTCCCGGCCGGGCGCGAGCGCGGTCGCGGCCAGCACGAGCGCCGCCGCGCCGTTGTTGACGACGTGCGCGGCCTCCGCCTGCGGCACCCGCTCCAGCAGCGCCGCCAGCACGGACCGGCCCCGCCCGGCCCGCCGCCCGGTCTCCAGGTCCAGTTCCACGTCGGTGGCGCCCGACGCCACGGCCACGGCCTCGCGGGCCGCGTCCGACAGCGGTGCCCGCCCGAGGTTGGTGTGCAGCAGCACGCCGGTCGCGTTGATGACGGGGCGCAGGCCCGACGCGGTCGGCGGCAGTGACCCGACCGCGGTGTCGGCCACCGCGTCCGGCGGGATCTCGCCCGCGCGGGCCCGCCGCTGCGCCCCGACGACCGCCGCCTTGACCACCCCGCGCCCGAGCCGGCCGGCCGCCGCGGCGAGCCGCGGGTCGGCGAGCAGCACATCGGTGCGGGCGATCCGCCGCCGCCCGTCCTGCCCGGCGGGCACGGCCGCACGATCCATCAGGCGCACCTCCGATGCAGAGCGCTACCCGTCCAGCATCGCACCGAAACGGGCGCCGCGCCGCGCCCGGAACCGGCCCGCCGATTGCGCCGCCGATGACAACGGCCCCGGGGGCATTGTCAACGGTGTGAGTGTCATGTGTGACGCGGGTTACTTAGCCTGGCGGCCCTGGTGTCCGCTGACGGAGGTGACGCTTTGACCGAGCTGCACGAGAGGTCCGCGGCGGCAGGCGGCCTGTCCGGTGAGCCCTGGCGGGACGTACCGCGCGAGGAGGCGCGGTGGCTGCGCCCGCACCTGTCCGCCCTCGTCGACACCATGGTGGAGGGCGTGCTCCGCAACGTCCCCGAGTACGCCCGGCCCGACGACCCCGTCTACACCGAGGTGATGCGGGTCGCGGTGATGCGCGGGATGGAGCACTTCATCCAGCTGATCGCCGACCCGGACGCGTCCTGGAAGGAGGTCCACCAGGTCTTCTTCGACATCGGGTACGGGGAGGCGATGGAGGGCCGCTCCCTGGAGCACCTGCAGAACGCGCTGCGGGTCGCGTCGCGGACGGCGTGGCGGTACCTGTCGCGGGAGGCCGACCGGCTGCAGAAGCCGCGCGAGCTGGCGATCTCGCTGACCGAGGTGAACTTCGCCTACCTGGACCTGCTGGCGTCCGCCGCCGCGCAGGGCTACGCGCGGGCGCGGGAGAAGGCGGCGGGCGAGCGCGAGCAGCGGCGCGGCCGGCTGCTGAGCCTGCTGCTGTCGGACCCGCCCGCCCCGGCGGACGTCCTCGCCGAGCAGGCGAACCTCGCCGGCTGGGCGCTGCCCGAGCGGCTCGCGGTGATCGTGCTGCTGCCGCGCCCCGGCAGCGGCGGCGAGGGCCCGGCGGGGCTGCCGCCGCTGCTGCTGAGCGGCCTGGACCGGGGCCGGCCGTGCCTGGTCATGCCGGACCCGGACCGCCCCGGCGGCACCGGCCGGCTCACCGCGCCGCTCGGCGGCTGGACCGGCGCGGTCGGGCCGTCGGTGCCGACCGCGCAGGCCGGCGTGTCGCTGCACTGGGCGCACCGCGCCCTCGACCTGATGGCGGACGGCCGGCTCACCCCGGCCGCCCCCGGGACGCTGGTGCACGCCGACCAGCACGTGCCCGGCCTGCTGCTCCAGGAGGGCTGGACGCTCGCCGAGGCGGCGGCGCGGCGGCGGCTGGCCCCGCTCGCCGCGGTCGGCGCGCACCGCGGCTCCCGGCTCGCCGCGACGCTGCTGGAGTGCCTCAAGCACGGCTTCAACGCGACGGACGCCGCCGAGGCGCTGTGCGTGCACCCGCAGACCGTCCGGTACCGGCTGGCGCAGCTCCACGAGCTGTTCGACTACGACATCGAGGACCCGGCGATCCGGCTGGAGCTGATGCTGCTGCTCCCCGTCTGGCTGCGGGACGCCCCGGACGGGGAGCAGGCGTGAGCGTCACTCCCTCCCGGCGGGGGTCCGGGTGACCGGCAGCGTGCCGTCGAGGTAGGCGCGGCGGCAGGCCGACCGGGCGATCTTGCCGCTGCTGGTGCGGAGCAGGCCGCCCGGCTCGATCAGCACGAAGTCGTGGACGCGGAGGTCGTGCTGCTGCTTCACCGCCGCCCGCACCGCGCGCGCCGCGTCCGCCGGGTCCAGCAGCGCGACCGGGACCCGCCGGTTCCGCTCGGCGATCACGACGAGGCCCTCGGTGTCGCCGGTCTCGACCGACACCGCGCAGGTGTACTCGCGGCGGATCGCCTTGTGCGCGCCGGACACGGTGAACTCGATGTCCTGCGGGTAGTGGTTGCGGCCGTCCACGATGACCAGGTCCTTGATCCGGCCGGTGACGAACAGCTCGCCGCCGTGCCGGACGCCGAGGTCGCCGGTGCGCAGCCACGGCCCGCGCGGCAGGTCCCCGACCGTGCCGGACAGCTCCGCCTCGAACGTCTCCCTGGTCGCCTCGGGCCGTCCCCAGTAGCCGGCCGCGACGTTCGGGCCGTGCACCCAGATCTCGCCGACGGAGCCGTCCGCGAGCCGGACCCCGGTCGCGGGGTCGACGATGGCGACGTGCTGGCCGTAGGACGTCCCGCACGCGATCAGCTGGATCGCGCCGGGCGCGCCGGCGTCGCAGGGCTCGGCGGTGCCGCGGCGGAGCCGCTCGTGGTCGAACGCCACCCGGGTCGGCGTCCGGAACCGCGACGACGCCGACACGTACACGGTCGCCTCGGCCAGGCCGTAGGCGCACACCTGCGCCTCGGGCCGCAGCCCGCAGTCCTTGAACGCCTCGTAGAAGCCGGTGAGGGTGCTCTCCCGGATCGGCTCCGCGCCGTTCATGAACACCTGCACGCCGCTGAGGTCGAGCTTCTGCTTCTCCTCCTCGGTGACCTGCGCGGTGAGGTACTCGTAGGCGAAGTTGGGGCCGCCGGTGAACGCGTGCTTCTGCGCGCTGAGCAGCTCCAGCCAGCGGACGGGGCGCATGATGAACGCCACCGGGTCCATGATGACGCCCGGGTTCCCGTAGACGAGCGGCAGCGCCACCGTGGTGACCAGGCCCATGTCGTGGAACACCGGCAGCCAGTTCACGCCGGACGACTCGCGCGGGATGCCCTCGAACGTCCGCCACAGCTGCTCGGCGTTGGTCGCGAAGTTCCCGTGCGTGATGATGACGCCGGCCGGGGTCCGGGTCGAGCCGGAGGTGTACTGCAGGTAGGCGACGTCGCCGGGGTCGGTCGGCTCCGGCGCCCAGTCGAGCGCCGGGTCCACCTCGTCGGTGACGATGACCTCCTTCGGCGCGCGCACCCCCTCGCCCGCCAGGAACGCCTCGACGTGCGGCAGCGACGCGCGCGTGGTGAGCACGACGTCCGGCTCGGCGTCCCGGTAGACGGCGAGCAGCCGGTCGCCGTGGCCGGGCAGGTCCGGGGAGAACAGCGGGACGCCGATGGCGCGGGCGTACATCGCGCCGAGGAACCCCGTCACGTAGTGCAGGTCCTGCGGGGCGAGCAGCGCCACCCGGGCGCCGGGCTCGGCGGCGCGGCGGATGGCGGCGGCGACGGAGCGGGCGCGCCGGTCCAGCTCGCCCCAGGTGACATCGGTGGCGACGCCGTCCGGGTCGGTCATGTAGTCCATGAACGTGTACGCGCGGTCGCCGGGGAAGTCCTTGGCGAACCGGGCGAGCCGCTCGATCAGCGGGGTCCGGTCGAGTTCGGGGACGTCGGTCATGCTGCTTCTCCGTTGGCGGTGGCGCTGTCGGCGGTGGTGCGGCGGGCGGCGAGGCGCTCGTGGTCGGGCCAGCGGACGTCCCAGACCCAGCCGAGCCGCTCGAACAGCCAGATGACGCGGGCGCTGATGTCGATCTGGCCCTTCAGGACGCCGTGCCGCGCGCAGGTCGGGTCGGCGTGGTGCAGGTTGTGCCAGGACTCCCCGAACGACGGGATCGCCAGCCACCACACGTTGCGGGCCTTGTCGCGGGTCTTGAAGTCCTCCCTGCCGAACACGTGGCAGATCGAGTTGATCGAGAACGTCACGTGCTCGCCGACGAACACCCGCATCAGGCCCGCCCAGAACAGCGCGGTGAGAGCGCCGTGCCAGGACTGGGTGAGCAGCGCACCGAGGCCCATCGGGACGAGGAACGTCGACAGGACGATGACGGCGTACACGGGGTCCAGGGACAGGAACCGGATGTCCCGGTCCTTGAGCAGGTCGGGCGCGTACTTGCTGCGGGACGTGCGGTCCTTGCTGAACAGCCAGCCCATGTGCGCGTGGTACAGGCCCTTGGTGAGGCCCCACACGCCCGGCCCGTAGGCCCACGGCGAGTGCGGGTCGCCCTCCTGGTCGGAGTACTTGTGGTGGCGGCGGTGGTCGGCGACCCACCGGACGACCGACCCCTGCATGGCCTGCCCGCCGAGGATCGCGAGCGCGATCCGCAGCCACCGCCTGGCCTTGAAGCCGCCGTGCGTGAAGTGCCGGTGGTAGCCGACCGTGACGCCGAGGGCGTTGAGCGGATAGAGGAAGGCGAAGATGGCGACGTCCGTCCAGCCGAGGCCCCATCCCCACAGGAAGGGGACGGCCGCCAGCAGCCCGAGGATCGGCGCGACCACGAACACCACGACCGCGACGCGCTCGGGCAACGGGACCGTGCCCGAGATGTCGGGCTGCGGGGTTCGGCTGCCGGCGTCGGCGACACCCGCTGTCATGTTCGGACTCCTTAGTGGTGAGGCGTGCGGGGAGCCCCGCTCACGGGGTCCGGGCCGCCGGTCGTCCCGGCGGCCCGGCCCGCGGGCGGGGGGAGGGTCAGCAGTTGCCCGTGACCGGCTTGCCCTCGAACCGGTCGCCGAGGAAGTTCGTCACGTCCCCGGCGGCGCCCCAGTCGGTCGACAGGTGCTCGGTCGGGTAGGTGTTCTTCCAGGTGGTGTTGATGCCGGCCGTGCAGTACGCCTGGCGGGTGGCGTCCTCGGTCTCGTGCGGGATGATCTCCTCCAGCCAGCCGCGGTACTGGAAGACCGGGAAGCCGATCTTGTACTTGGCGGCGGAGGCGGGGGTGCCGATGTCCACGCCGAGCTTCTGCCGGTCGACGATCTCGCCCCAGGTGGTGCCGTCCGGGCCCTTGAGCGCGTAGAGCTGCTCCAGGCTCAGCCTGTCCTTGGAGAAGTTCTCGATGCGGGCGCCGAGGAACACCGCGAGCGTCCCGTACAGGCAGTTGGACTTCACGTCCTCGATGGCCTGCGCGCCCTTGTCGTTCATCAGCTCGGTGAACGGCATCTCCGGGTAGGCGGCGTTCAGGCCGACGAGCGCGTCGGCGAGGAAGCCCGCGAAGAAGCTCCCGTTCAGCTGCTCGGCGGTCAGCTTCAGGTCGCCGGGCACGCCGCCCGCCGCCGCGCCGGCCACGTCCAGCTCGGGCGCGTAGGACGCGGCGAGCTGCGCGCCCCACAGCGCGGCGGCGCCGCCCTCGGAGTAGCCGGAGATGCCGACCTTGC
Source organism: Actinomadura sp. NAK00032 (assembly GCF_013364275.1). Lineage (NCBI taxonomy): Bacteria > Bacillati > Actinomycetota > Actinomycetes > Streptosporangiales > Thermomonosporaceae > Actinomadura > Actinomadura sp. NAK00032. The sequence continues at coordinate 7,050,773 of NZ_CP054932.1, forward strand.
CGTCGGCGGCGAGCGTCCCGCCGGGGATCCGCCGGGACGTCCGGACGGCGTCGAGCAGCGCGTGCCCCGCGTTCGCGCCGATCATGTACGTGTGGACCTGCCCGTTGAGGTACCCGACCCCGTCGGTGGCGGCGACCGCGAACCCGGCCTTGAGGAACAGGGTCAGGTTCGCGCCCTCGTACATGTCGACGAACTGCCCGGCGAGTTGCTTGGAGAACGCGCACTGCAGGCCGGAGCCGAGCGTGCCGGGGTTGAACGCGACGGTCGGGCGCGAGCCGCCCTTCGTCCAGGCGGCGTCGGGGACCGCGACCGTCCCCGTCACCACGTTCTTCGCGCCCTTGACGTCGGTCGAGACGTAGCGGACCTTCCACGCCTTCATCGGGACGTCACCGGGGATGTTCGTCAGCTTCGCCGGGCGGCAGGCGAGCAGGTCGCCCGGGTTCCCGGTGACCGCGGCCGGCGGCGCCGCGTAGATCTCGGCGTCGGTGGCGTCGCACCCCGGCGGCGCGGCCCTCTCCGGGGCGGCCAGTGCGGGCGGCGCGGCGACGGGCACCGCCAGCGCCGCGCCGAGCACGGCGGTGCTGAAGAGGGTACGGAGGCGCATTCTCGCTCCAGGGGATGGGACTGGAAACCGAATGCTGACGACTGTGCCGATCACGCTCCGCGCGCGGAATGAAGTCTCCTCACAGGGTCGCCCCCCGTTCTTAGCAACGAACCCAAACCGTCCTCCAGCCCCCACCCACCACCATCCAACGGACGAGCTCCGCTCGGCGACCGGGCTGGTCCGATCGGTCGCCTAATGTCGGGTTGATGAGCGAGTCACTCCGGGGCGCCGAGCGCAGCGGCGGCGCCCGTCCGCGCCTGGTCACGCGGCCGCTTGCGGTGCTGTTCGCGGCGACCTTCACGAGCCTGACGGGCGTCTTCCTGCTGATGTCGGTCGTCCCGATGTACGCGGTGGACGGCGGGGCCGGGCAGGCGGGCGCGGGCCTCGCCACCGGGGCGCTGATGCTGACGACGGTGCTCGCCGAACTCGCCCTCCCCCGGCTGCTCACCCGGTTCGGGTACCGGGCGGTGTTCGCGGTCGGCACGCTGCTGCTCGCGCTGCCGACGCTCGCGCTGCCGCTGTCCTCCGGGCTGCCGATGGTGGTCGGCGCGAGCCTGGTGCGCGGGCTCGGCTTCGGCGTGGCGGTGGTCGTCCCGAACGCGCTGGTGGCGGCGCTCGCCCCGGCGGAGCGGCGCGGCGAGGCGCTCGGCCTGTTCGGCATCACCGCCGGGGCACCGGCGGTGCTCGCGCTCCCGCTCGGGGTGTGGCTCGCCGACCGGGTCGGCTACGAGCCGGTGTTCCTCGCCAGCGCGGTCGTCTCGCTCGTCACGCTGGCGGTGCTGCCCGGCGTCCCGCGCGGGCTCGCCGCGCCGTCCGCGCCCTCGGCGGCGCCCTCGGCGCAGCGGCCGCTGGGGGTCGTCGCGGGGCTGCGGTCGCCGGCGCTGCTCCGCCCGGCCGCCGCGTTCGCCGCGACCGCGATGGCGGCGGGCATCCTGATCACGTTCCTGCCGGAGGCGGTGCCGAACGGGGGCGTCGCGGCGGCGGCGCTGTTCGTCCAGCCGGCCGCGACCACGGCCGCGCGCTGGTGGGCGGGCCGCGTCAGCGACCGGCACGGCGCCGCGCGGCTGCTGCCGCCCGCGCTGGCCGTCTCGGGGGCGGGCATGGCGCTGCTCGTCCTCGTCCCGCACCCGGCCGCCGTGTTCGCCGCGATGGCCGTGTTCGGCGCGGGCTTCGGCGTCACGCAGAACGCGAGCCTGTCGATGATGTACGAGCGGGCGCCCGCGTCGGCCTACGGGACGGTCAGCGCGCTGTGGAACATCGGCTACGACGGGGGCATGGGCGCGGGCGGCGCGGCCTTCGGCGCCGCCGTCGCGCAGACCGGCTACCCGCTGGCCTTCGGGCTGACGGCCGCCGTGATGCTGCTCGCGCTGCCGCTGGCCCGCCGCTCCTGACCGGAGCCCGCCCCTAACCGGGGTTCGCGGGCAGGAGGCCGGAGGTCTCCAGGTAGTGGCGCCCCCTGGGGGTGAGGTCCCAGGCGTTGTGGCGCCACTCCTTGCGGCGCCACACGACGCCGGCCGACAGCAGCCTGCGGCCGACCCGGCTGATCTCGGTCTCGTCGGTGCCGAGCTCGGCGGCGAGCTGCTGGTTCGACAGGCCCTGCCGGCGGGACACCGCGACGAGGAAGCGCGCCGCGTACCCGTCGGGCTGCAACGCGAGCTGGAGGCCGGACGGGAGCCGCTTCAGCGCCCAGTGCACGACGTCGATCAGCCCGAGGATGCGGCCGCGCTGCTCGCGCTGCGCGGCGTCGAGGCGGTCGACGTCGAGGTAGTGCCGGTGCAGCCACTGGAGGCCGTCCTGGCATTCGGTCAGCGCCGGCTCGTCCGCGCTCAGCGACGCGTCGGTGATCAGCATGCCGAGCGCCGAGAAGTGCCCGTCGCTGATGATCTTGGCGTGCTCCATCGCGTCGAGGAGGCGCCGGATCTCGGCGCGGCGGTCGTGGGCGGCGGGGGCGGGATCGCTGTCGGTGGTGTGCACGGCTCACTCCTAGATCGACGAGCAGCACCGGACACCTCCAGCGTGCGGGCATGCCAAGTGAATGTCAAGTGACGCGACTCTCTGTTGCAGAGGACACGGTCTGGCGAGCTCAGGAGGGTTACCATCGAGCCACCAGCCGTGACCGTGCCTGTCAATCCCCCCGGGGGCGCCTATGACGGGTCAGTTGGCCGCAGCCGTCTATCCGGCCGATCCAGCTGATCTCTTCGTCCAGCTCTACGACTCGATGCCCGACGACGTCTTCCAGGGCTGGACGGCAACGCGCTGGTACGAGAACGAGCGGGTGCGAAGCCGCGCGAACGAGATCGCCGAGACCGTGCTGGAGAACGGCGCCCTCGATCCCGCGGCCACCGCGGAGATCATCCTCGAGCGCGGGGACCTCGGGCGGTTCACCCTCCTGCTCGGCCTCGACATGGCGCTCGCGCACGCCAATCCGTACGCCCCCTTCCACGGGGCGCCCGCGCTGGCCGGCGTGCTCGTCACCTACCTCACCGAGGGCAAGTTCAACGGGCCCGCCACGACCGGCGCGCTGCTGCCCCGCTGCGCCTTCCCCGGCCGGCCGCGCGGGCTGCGGTCGAAGGCGGAGTTCTTCGGCGTGCACCGCGTCCCGAAGCGCGAGTGGGACATGATCGACCACAGCGTCCTGCCCACCGTGCACGACCCGCACTTCAACCGGGACGAGCCGGTCGCGGTCGGGTGCGCGCCGGTGCTGGAGACCTACGACGACGTCGAGATCGAGTTCGCCGAGCGGGGCGGCGGCACCGTCTACCGGCTCCGCCCGATGGACTCCTCCGGCCTGCGCAGCCGCATCAAGGCGATCGTCCGGCGGCTGGACGAGTCCGGCGCGCAGCTCGCCGTGATGCCGGAGGCGTCGCTGTCGGACGCGCTGCTGGAGCACTGGAAGGAGGTCGCGTTCGACACCGCCGCGCGCGACCGCCCGCTGCGCTTCCTCATGCTCGGCACCGGCCCGCTCGGCGGCGGCGACCCGCCGCCGAACCGCGCCGTCCTGCTCGACCGCTGGACGGGCCGGGAGCTGCTCGTCCAGGACAAGCTGTCCGGGTTCACGCTCGACCCGGCGCAGGTGCGGCTCTGGCGGCTGCCCGACGCGCCGGACGCCGGCACCGCCGCCGAGCACCTGCGGCCCGGCCGCAAGGTCAGCGTGCTCGACTCCTCGCTCGGCCGGCTCGCCGTGCTGATCTGCGAGGACCTCGGCCGCTCGATCCGCTGGGACCGGGAGCTGCTGGCCTGCGGGGTGTCGCACCTGCTCGTCCCGATCTTCTCCAAGCCGATCCTGGAGTACCGGTGGGAGGACCAGGGCGCCGAGCGGCAGATCACCGAGCTGGGCGCCTGGGTGACGGTGTCCAACAGCCTCGCGGTCGGCGCCGCGATCCCCGACGCCGACCTGCCCGGCCCCCGCTACACCTGCCTGGTCGCGGGGCCGGAGAGCCTCGACCGCACCGCCTACGCCAGCGACCGGCAGTTCGGGGTCGCGCGGACGGGCGCCGAGCTGGGCCGCCTGCCCACCTCGGAACTGCCCCGGGTCTTCCCCGGCGCCGCCTACGAGGCCTGGCACGCCCACTGGCGCGACGAGGAGTAGCCGTCACTCGACGGTGAACGGCTCCGGGCTCGCGGTGCCGCCCGCCGGGGTGTAGACGATGAGGCAGCCGGAGGCCGCGCCCGTCGGGACGGTCGTCCGCAACCGCGTGTCGGTCACGTCGGTGACGGGGGCGCGGGCGGGCCCGAAGCGGGCGCCCGTCGCGGCCGCCAGCCCGCTGCCGTGGACGGTCACCGCGGTGCCCGGCGGGCCGCTCACCGGCTCGACCAGGGTGATGCGCGGCGCGAGGGCCTGGTCGCGGCCGGGCGGCGCCGGCGCGAGGAGCGTCCCGAAGACGGTGCGCAGCTTCTCGGCGGTCTCCCGGGAGAACAGTCCGACGAGCGCGGCGATCGCCGCCATCCCGTAGGGGTTGATGTCGGCGGCGCCGCCCGCCGGGGAGGTCAGGCCGCCGCGCAGCACCAGATAGACGATCAGCGCGAACAGCGCCCCGACGAACGGGAGGAGCAGGTACATCATCAGCCAGCTCCGGCGCAGCGCCCGGTTCCCGACGTACCAGTAGAACGACCGCAGCACGTGCACCACGCCGCCGAGCGCGCCGGCGGTCATCACCACCACGAACAGGCTCGCCTCCCGCGACAGGGACGGCGACCAGCCCGGCAGGCGGACGGTCGTGCTGCGCACGGGGATCTCGGTGCGCCCGTCCGGCGCGGTCACCGGGGCGGGCGGCCACGCCTGGACGAGCACGACCACCAGCACCGCCGTGAACGCGAGGAGGACGGCCGCCACCGCGAGGACGTCCCGGGTGCGGGCGTACTGGGATCCGACCGGCGACTCGGCCACTTCTCTCCTTCGGCTCGACTGCTCCAGCCGGTTATCCCTTCTGGCGTGCGGACCGTTTCGCAAACGGGCGCGTTCGCAAAGGCCGGGTCGAGCGGTGCCCATGATTAGGACAATCCGTTGCAAATTGATGGAGTATTCATTAACGCTTCGCCGACTCGCCGAAGCCGAGCCCTACTCTCCCGCCATGCGCCGAACAGCAGCAGCATTCGCGACCGTGCTGGCCGCCGGCCTCGCCGCCGGCGTGCCGGCCGCCGCCGCGGCGGAGCCGCCCACCTGCGGCACTCCCGCCGACCACCAGATCGCCGACGTCCAGGGCGGCGGCGACGCGAGCCCCGTCGCCGGGCGGACCGTCCGGGTCGAGGGCGTCGTCACGGCCGACTTCCAGCGGCCCGACCAGCTCAAGGGCTTCTTCGTGCAGGACCCGACGCCCGACCGGGACCCGCGCACCTCCGACGGGCTCTTCGTCTACTCCACGCGGGAGGTGTCGGTCGGCGACCGCGTCCTCGTCTCCGGCAAGGCCGTCGAGTACAACGGGCTGACCGAGCTGTCGCCCGTGTCCGCGGTGGACGTGTGCGGCACCGGCCGCGTGGCGCCGGCCCGGGTGAGCCTCCCGCTGCGGGACGGCGCCACGCTGGAGCGGTACGAGGGCATGCTGCTGCGGTTCGGGCAGCGGCTCACCGCCACCGAGGTCTACCAGCTCGGACGGTACGGCCAGGTCACCGTGTCGGCGGGCGGCCGGCTCTTCCAGCCGACCGGCGGGCACGGCTCCACCCAGGCCGCGAACGACGCGCGCAAGCTGCTCGTCGACGACGGGTCGAACGTCCAGAACCCGGAAGCGATCCCGTACACCGACCCGCGCGTCCTGCGCATCGGCGACTCGGTGAACGGGCTCACCGGCGTCCTCGACTACGGGTTCGGGGAGTACCGCCTGGAGCCGACGAAGACGGCGCGTTTCGCCAACACCAACCAGGCGCCCAAGAAGCCCCGGCACGTGGGCGGCGACGTGCGCGTGGCGAGCTTCAACACGCTCAACTGGTTCACCACGCTCGACAAGCGCGGCGCGGACACCGCCGCCGAGCAGGAGCGGCAGCTCGCCAAGCTGACCGCCGCGCTCACCGGCCTGGACGCCGACGTCGTCGGCCTCATGGAGGTCGAGAACAACGGCGACACCGCGGTGAAGGCGCTCGTCGACCGGCTGAACCAGCGGGCCGGGGCCGGGACGTACGCGTGGGTGCGGCATCCCTACCCCGGGACGGACGAGATCCACGTCGCGCTCATCTACAAGCCGGCGAAGGTCGCGCCGGCCGGCGCGGCGCGGTCGTCGCAGGACCCGGTCTTCGACCGGCCGCCGCTCGTCCAGACGTTCCGCCCGGCGTCCGGCGGGACGGCGTTCACGATGATCGTCAACCACTTCAAGTCGAAGGGCTGCGGCGGCGCCACCGGCCCCGACCAGGACCAGGGCGACGGGCAGGGCTGCTACAACGCCCGCCGCGTCGCCCAGGCGAAGGCCATCGCGGAGCTGGCGGGCGGCATGCCGAACCCGCTCGTCGTCGGCGACCTCAACGCCTACGGCGCCGAGGACCCGGTGAAGGTGCTCGCCAAGGCCGGGCTCGCCTCGCAGACGCAGCGCTTCGTCCGCCCCGCCGACCGCTACAGCTACGTGTTCGACGGCCAGTCGGGCGAGCTCGACCACGCGCTGGCCGGACGGTCCCTGTCGCGCCGCGTGACGGGCGCGACGATCTGGCACATCAACAGCGACGAGCCGGTGTTCCTCGACTACAACACCGAGTACAACCCGGCGAGGTTCTACCGGCCGGACGCGTTCCGCTCGTCCGACCACGACCCCGTCCTCCTGGGACTGAACCTGCGCTGACGCTTGTTGGCCGGCCGCCAGAAACCGGCGGCCGGCCTCTCGCGTCCGGCGGTCACCACGCGTATGATCCACGTCACAGTCCTAGTGATCGGTGCGCAGAGATGACCGCAACCGCCCCCATCGCCGCCCCCTCGCCCGCCCCCTCACTCGCCTTCGGCATCGGCCCGGACGGGACGTACACCCGGGTCGGGCAGACCGCCGCCTTCATCCTCGGAACCTTCACGATGCTGGCGTTCTTTCCGCTGGCCGTGGTCGCCGCGCTGCTCTACACCCGCGCCGAGACCCGGTTCGCCGAGAACCCGGCGCGCGCCCGCGCGCTCGTGACCTGGTCGTGGCTCTGCATCGGGATCCCCGTCGCGATCGGGGCGGTGATCGCCGTGCTGGTCGCCGCGTACCAGTTGCTGTCGTAGCCCTCTTCCCGCACCGGCGGGAAGAGGACCGCCGTCCGGCGGGTTGGCACACGGTATGACCGTGCGCTTCTCCGTCCTCGATCTCGCCCCCGTCGTCAGCGGCTCCACGTCCGGCCAGGCGCTGCGCAACACCCTCGACCTGGCCCGGCACGCCGAGCGGCTCGGCTACCACCGGTACTGGCTCGCCGAGCACCACGCGATGCCCGGCATCGCCAGTTCGGCGACGGCCGTGCTGATCGGGCAGGTCGCGGCGGCCACGACCGCGATGCGGGTCGGGTCGGGCGGCATCATGCTGCCGAACCACGCGCCGATGGTCGTCGCCGAGCAGTTCGGGACGCTGGAGGCGCTCTACCCGGGGCGCATCGACCTCGGCCTCGGCCGCGCGCCCGGCACCGACCAGGCGACCGCGCTGGCGCTGCGCCGCTCCCCCGACGCGCTGTCGGTGGACGACTTCCCCGAGCAGGTCATCGAGCTGCGCGAGTACTTCGGCGCCGAGAGCACGGTGACGCCCGCCGCCGGGAACGAGCCGCCGATCTGGCTGCTCGGCTCCAGCGGCTACAGCGCCCGCCTCGCCGGGCTGCTCGGGCTGCCGTTCGCGTTCGCGCACCACTTCAGCGCCGAGAACACCGTCCCGGCGCTGACGCTGTACCGCGACTCGTTCCGCCCCGGCGCGCTGCGGGAGCCGTACTCGATGATCGGCGTGTCGGTCACCGCCGCCGACAGCGACGAGCGGGCGCGGGAGCTGGCGGCGCCGCAGGCGCTGGGGTTCCTGCGGCTGCGGCAGGGCCGGCCGGGGCCGCTGCCGACGCCCGCGGAGACCGCCGCGCACCCGTACACGCCGCTGGAGCGGCAGATGATCGACGCGCGGCTCGGCGACCAGGTCATGGGCGCGCCGGAGACCGTCCGCGCGCAGCTGGACGCGCTGATCGAGCGGTCGGGCGTCGACGAGGTCATGGTCGTGACGCAGGTGTTCGACCACGCCGACCGGCTGCGCTCGTACGACATCGTCGCCGACCTCTACAAGGAGAGCTTCGCGGCCTGACGCCGGGCAGGGGGCGGCCCGGCGCCGAGCCGCCCCCTCACTCCTCGGCGAACGCCTCCGCCAGCACGTCCAGGCCCTCGGCGAGCAGCTCCTCGGGGATGACGAGCGGCGGCAGGAAGCGCAGCACGTTCCCGTACGTCCCGGTCGTCAGGACGAGCAGGCCCCGCTCGTGGCAGCGCCGCGCGACCCGCGCGGTGAGGTCGGGGTCGGGGTCCTTCGTGCCCGGCCGCACCAGCTCGATCGCGACCATCGCGCCGCGGCCGCGCACGTCCCCGATCGCGGGATGCCGCGCGGCCAGCTCCCGCAGCCGGGGCAGCATGGTCTCGCCGATCCGGCGGGCGCGCTCGGTGAGCTTGCCGTCCTCGATCTCGGCGAGCACGGCCAGGGCCGCCTCGCAGGCGAGCGGGTTGCCGCCGTAGGTGCCGCCGAGCCCGCCGCCGTGCACCTTGTCCATGATGTCGGCGCGGCCGGTGACGGCGGCGAGCGGCAGCCCGCCCGCGATGCCCTTCGCGGTCGCGACCAGGTCGGGGACGATCCCCTCGTGCTCGCAGGCGAACATGTCGCCGGTGCGGGCGAAGCCCGTCTGCACCTCGTCGGCGATGAACAGCACGCCGTTGGCGCGGCAGAACTCGGCGAGCGCCGGCAGGAAGCCCGGCGCGGGCTCGATGAACCCGCCCTCGCCCTGGATCGGCTCGATCAGCAGCGCCGCGACGTTCGTCGCGCCGATCTGCTTGGTGATCTGGTCGATGGCCTGCGCCGCCGCCTCCGGGCCGCAGTTCTCCGGGCCGGTCGGCCAGCGGAACGGGTAGGCGAGCGGCATCCGGTAGACCTCGGGCGCGAACGGGCCGAACCCCTGCTTGTACGGCATGTTCTTCGCGGTGAGCGTCATCGTCAGCAGCGTCCGGCCGTGGTAGCCGTGGTCGAACACGACGACCGCGTCCCGCCCGGTCGCGTACCGGGCGATCTTGACGGCGTTCTCCACGGCCTCCGCGCCGCTGTTCACCAGGAACGACCGCTTCTCGTGGGTGCCGGGCGTGATCCGGTTGAGGTTCTCGCACACCGCCACATACGACTCGTAGGGCGCGACCATGAAGCAGGTGTGGGTGAACCGGTCGGCCTGCGCCTTCACCCGCGCGGCGACGCGCGGGTTGGCGTTGCCGACGCCCGTCACCGCGATGCCGGAGCCGAAGTCGATCAGCGAGTTGCCGTCGACGTCGACGATCACCCCGCCGCCCGCGTCCGCCACGTACACCGGCAGCACGCTGCCGACGCCGGGCGGCACCGCCGCGGTGCGCCGTTCCTGCAGTTCACGGGAGCGCGGCCCGGGGATCTCGGTCAGCACGCGGCGTTCCTGCGGCGGCGCGCCGCCGCTCGCCCCGGTCGCGCCGAGGGCGGAGTCCTGGCTGGTCATGGCCTGAACATAAGCCGGGAGCCGCCTACGATGAACCGTACGGGACGGCGAAATCCGTCCGGCGAGGTAGACACTTTGCACAGGGATTGACATGCCGCCCACGCTGGCCGCCGTGGCCGCCCTCCCGCAGCTCGGCCTGCGGTCGCGCACCGGGCCGCTGCCGGACGCGCCCGTCGTGTGGGTCGCGGTCAGCGAGCTGGAGGACCCGACCCCGTTCCTGGAGGGCGGCGAGCTCGTCCTCACCACCGGCATGCGGCTGACCCCGGCGAACGCCGCCGGGTACGTGTCCCGGCTGGTCGGGCGGGGCGTCGCCGGGCTCGGGTTCGCGGTCGGGGTGATCCACGAGAGCGTCCCGGCGGAGCTGCTCGCGGCCGCCCGCGGCCAGGGGCTCGCGCTGCTGGAGGTGCCGCGCCCCACCCCGTTCATCGCCGTCGGCAAGGCGGTGTCGCGGATGCTCGCCGCCGAATGGTACGAGGACGTCACCCGCGCGTACCAGGGCCAGCGGGAGCTGACCCGCGCGGCGCTCACCGGGCCCGGCGCGGTCGTCACCCGGCTGGCGCGGCTGCTCGGCGGCTGGGCGCTGCTGCTGGAGGCGTCCGGGGCCGTCCGGCACGCCGAACCGGCGGGCGCCCGCGACCGGGCCGGCGCGCTCGCGCCCGAGCTGGCGCGGCTGCGGCGCCGTCCCGCCAAGGGCGATCCGGCGGGCGGTCCGGCGCGGGGCGGTCCGGCGGCGAGCCTCGCGCTGTCCGACCGGGACGACCACATCGCCGTGCAGCGGATCGGGCTCGGCGGGCGCCCGCGCGGGTTCCTCGCGGTGGGCACCGGCGCGCCGCTGCCGCCCGCCGCGCACACGCTCGTCGGCGCGGCCGTCGCCCTGCTGACGCTCCAGTCGGAGGGGCCGCGCACCGGCCGCGACCTGCGCGCCTCCCTCGCCGCGCTGCTGCTCGGGCGGCCCGGCGACGGGCCCGCGGTGCCGCGCGGGCCGGTGCGGGTGCTGGCCTGCGCGGGCGGCACCGCCGTCCTGGACGCGCTGGAGTCCGACCCGGCGGGGACGCGCTGCCCGGCGGTGCCGCTGGACGGGCACGTCGCCGTCATCGTCCCCGACGAGCTGTCCGGGACGGTCGAGGCGCTGCTCGCCGGCACCGGCCCGGTCGGCGTCGGCACCCCGGCGTCCGGGGATCTGGCGGCGGCCCTCCGGGAGGCCGAGGAGGCGCTGGCGGCGGCGCGGCAGACCGGGAGGGACGTGCTCCGCTACGCCGACCTGCCCGGGCAGGGCGTCCTCGGCCTCCTCGACCCGGCCGTCGCCCGCGCCTTCGCCGACACGCTTCTCGCGCCGCTGCGGAAGGAGGAGCTGGTGGAGACCGTCCGGGCCTATGTCGCGGCCAACGGGCAGGGGGAGGCGGCGGCGCGCGCGCTGGGCGTCCACCGGCACACCCTCCGCGCGCGGATGCGCAAGGCCGCCGAGCTCCTGGGACGCGACCCGGACGACCCGGCCGTCCGCGCCGAACTGTGGATCGCGCTCGCCGTCACGTCCAGTCGAGGCGACCGGATTGGACATCGTGGAGACTCCCATTCGGGCCTGCCGGAGATAGCGTGAACGCATGAACGCGACCCCATTCTGGCTGGCCGGCCGGCCCGAGACCGGTGACGGCGAGCTGACCGTGACGCACCCCTACGACGGCCGCGTGGTCGGGACGGCGGCCGTCCCGACGCCCGCGCAGGTGGAGGAGGCGATCGCCGCCGCGGACGCGGTCCGCCGGGAGGCGGCGGCGCTGCCGCTGCACGTGCGGGCCGAGGCGCTCGCGCACGTGTCCGCGCGGATCGCCGAGCGGGCCGAGGAGATCGCCCGGCTGATCACCGCCGAGAACGGCAAGCCGCTGCTGTGGGCGCGCGGCGAGGTGACCCGCGCGATCTCGACGTTCCGGTTCGCCGCCGAGGAGGCCCGCCGCTTCAGCGCCACCACCCAGCGGCTCGACACCGACCCGGCCGCCGAGGGCCGGATGGCCTACATCACCCGCGTGCCGCGCGGCCCGGTGCTCGGCATCTCGCCGTTCAACTTCCCGCTGAACCTCGCCGCGCACAAGATCGCCCCGGCGATCGCGGCGGGCACCCCGATCGTGCTCAAGCCGGCGCCCGCCACGCCGCTGTCGGCGCTGCTGCTCGGCGAGCTGCTCGCCGAGACCGACCTGCCCGCCGGGATGTTCTCGATCCTGACGGTGCCGAACGACCGCGCGTCCGGCCTGGTCGACGACCCGCGGCTGCCGATCGTGTCGTTCACCGGCTCGGTGCCGGTCGGCTGGGCGATCAACGACCGGGCGCCGCGCAAGCACGTCACCCTCGAACTCGGCGGCAACGGCGCGGCCGTCGTCCTGCCGGACGCCGACCTCGACTGGGCCGCCAAGCGCATCGGGCTGTTCGCCAACTACCAGGCCGGGCAGAGCTGCATCGCCGTCCAGCGCGTCTACGTCGACCGGTCCGTGTACGAGGAGTTCGTGCCGAAGCTGGTCGACACCGTCGCCTCGCTCGTCACCGGCGACCCGTGGGACGACAAGACGCAGGTCGGCCCGCTCGTCAGCCGGGAGGCCGCCGAGCGCGTCGAGTCCTGGGTGGACGAGGCCGTCGCGGCGGGCGCCAAGGTGCTGACCGGCGGCACCCGCGAGGGCGCCGCCTACGCCCCGACCGTCCTCGCCGGCGTCCCCGCCGACGCCAAGGTGTCCCGCGAGGAGGTCTTCGGCCCGGTCATGCTCGTCCAGCCGGTGGACGGCGTCGACGAGGCGTTCGCGCTCGTCAACGACTCCAAGTTCGGCCTCCAGGCGGGCGTGTTCACGCGCAGCCTCGACATCGCGTTCCGCGCGCACCGCGAGCTCGACGTCGGCGGCGTCGTGATCGGCGACGTCCCCTCCTACCGCGCCGACCAGATGCCCTACGGCGGCGTGAAGGACTCCGGCGTCGGCCGGGAGGGGCTGCGGTCGGCGATGGCCGACTACACCGAGGAGAAGGTCATGATCCTGACGGGCCTGCCCCTCTAGTCCCGGTCCCGGGGCCCCGCGTACAGCCCGGTGCGCAGGGCCCCGGCCGCCTCCGACAGCGCCTCTCGGGCCCGCCCGCCCAGCGACCAGGTGTTCGCGAAACCGTGGAAGAGGTCGTCCTGGCGGCGCAGCGCGACCCGCGCCCCGTGCTTGTCCAGCCGCTTCGCGAACTCCTCGCCCTCGTCCCGCAGCGGGTCGAAGCCCGCCGTCGCGATGTAGGCGGGCGGGAACCCGCTCAGGTCGTCGGCGAGCAGCGGCGACGCCTTCACCTCGGCGCGCCGCTCCTGCGGGCAGTAGTGGTCGCCGAACCACGTCATGTCGGCGTCGGTCAGGTAGAACCCCTCCGCGAACAGCGTCCGCGACCGCCGCCGGTCGGACAGGTCGGTCGCCGGGTAGAACAGCAGCGCGAAGTCGGGTGTGCGCTCCGCGAGCAGCCCGACGACCGCCGCGAGGTTGCCGCCCGCGCTGTCGCCGCCGACCGCGATCGCCCCGGGGTCGGCGCCCAGCTCCGCGGCGTGCCCGACGGCGTACGCGTAGGCGGTGAGCGCGTCGTCCGGCGCGGCCGGGTAGGGGTGCTCGGGGGCGAGCCGGTAGTCCACCGACAGCACCCGCACCTCGGCGTGCACCGCCAGGTACCGGCACACCGTGTCGTGCGTGTCGAGGTCGCCGATGACCCAGCCGCCGCCGTGGTAGAAGACGAGCAGCGGCGACCCGTCCGGGAGGGCCTTCGGCGTGTAGAGCCGGGACGGCACCCCGCCCGCGTCGACCGCCCGCGTGCGCACCGGCCGCGCGGGCATCCCCGGCAGCAGCGGCTTCGTCCGGGCGAGGCCGGCCCGCGCGTCCGCGACGGACCCGCCGGCCAGCCGCCGCTCACCGTCCAGCCGCATCATCATCAGCAGCAGCTGCGCGTCCAGCGCCAGCTCCTGCCCGTCCCGGCGCACCGGCGCCCCGACGATCAGCCGCTTCACGGGTTCCGGCAACGCGAAGACGCCTCGCAGCATCCGACCGGACACCGACGGCGGCACCATCTCGACCAACGAGGCCACACAAACCTCCAACGCGGGGGGAAATGCCGCATACCGTACTCGGGCGGGTTCCCGCTAGGCGAGGGCGCGTCGCCGGTAGTACGCGACGGTGACGGCGGCGAGCAGCGGCCCCCACGCCAGCAGCGGCGCGTAGGAGAGGACGCCGAGCACCCCTTCCCAGCTGTTGAAGTGGATGGGGAAGCCGTCCGGCAGCGGGCGCCCCTGAATGGTCTTCTGGAACACCAGGCAGTTGACCACGGACACCGTCCACAGCACGGTCAGCACCGCCGCGCCGACCGACGCGGGGATCACCGCGGCCATCGTCGGCACCCGCCGCCCCCGCAGCCCCGGCACCCACCGGGGGAAGACCTCGCCCCACCGCGCGATCAGCCCCACGGCGGTGAAGGCGATCAGCTCCGACACCAGCGACAGCACCACGACGTAGGCCTCCATGGGCAGCCAGCCCGGGAGGTCGCCCCGGCCGTCCCCCGGCCCCAGGCCGTCCCCGTCGATGATCGGCAGGTGCAGCGCGAACGCCGCGACCCGCCACAGCCCCGCGGGCAGCACGGTGAACGGGATGGCCAGCGCGGCGATCCGCGCCCACCGCGGGACCCCGTCGACCGCGTCATGCGCGCTCCGCCACCCGGCCCGGACCCGCTCGGCCGGCGATATGGTCATGACCGTCATCGCGGTCTCCTCTCATGGCGCTCCCTGCTCCGGGACACCACGATCACAGCCGCGGCCGCCGGCACCGATCCCCCGCCGGCGCGATCCGCCTCCCCCGCTCGGGTGAATCAGGGCTTGCGCGCCACGGCGGCGTACCCGGGCACCTCGTCGGGCCGGCCCCAGGGCGTGTGCTCGGGACGCCAGCGCGACATGGAGACCACGCCCGGCTCCAGGAGCTCCAGGCCGTCGAAGAACCGGGTGATCGCCGCGCGCGTGCGCGGCACCATCGGGTTGGCCGACTTCTCGTTCCAGTCGTCCTGGGCCTCCGCTTGAGCCGTCTCCCCCTGGTCGAAGTCGAGGGTGGAGTGCGTCATGGCCACATGGCTCCCGGACGGGACGGCGTCCAGCAGCACCCCGAGCAGCCGGCGGGCCTCGTCGTCGTCGTGGACGAAGTGCATGATGCCCAGCAGCATGATCGCGACCGGCTTCCCGAAGTCGAGCGTCGCGGCGGCCTTCTCCAGGATGTCGCCCGGTTCGCGCAGATCGGCGTGGAGGTAGTCGCAGGCGCCCTGCGGGCTGCTGCTGAGCAGGGCCCGCGCGTGGGTCAGCACGAGGGGGTCGTTGTCCACGTAGACGATCCGCGCGTCCGGGGCGACGCGCTGGGCGACCTCATGGGTGTTGTCCATCGTCGGCAGCCCGGTGCCGATGTCGAGGAACTGCCGCACCCCGGCCTCGCCCGCCAGGTACCGGACGGACCGTCCGAGGAACGCCCGGTCGGCGCGGGCCACGTCGACGATCTGCGGGAACATGCCGCGGAACTGCTCGGCCGCCTGCTGGTCGACCTCGTAGTTGTCCTTCCCGCCGAGCAGGTAGTTCCACACCCGCGCCGAATGCGGAACGCTCGTGTCGATCTGCGGCCTGTCACCCACGGCGGCACCTCCGGATCGTCGTTTTTCCGCCAATCTAGCGGATACCGCCGCTCCGCTCCCGCCCCGCTCGGATCAGTTCATTCGGCGGGAATGTTGCGCTTGCGCTCCTCGTCGATGAGCCACTGCGGTTTCCTCTCGTCCGAGTAACCGGCGAGGTGCCGCGTGACGGCGATGACGGCCGCGATCAGCGACAGGACGACGAGGACGGCCGAAATCCAATACGTGACGTCGTTCTCGGGAAGGTGGCTCACCACCGCGATCAACCCCCAGAGGCCGAACACACTCGCGATGGGGAGCATGTTCAACGGCGCGTACCTGATCATCCCCGGCACGTTCTCATTGAAGTAGTTGTACCGCAGCCACGACCTGCTGAGACGGCCGTACCGCCGGTAGGCGAAATACCCGTAGAACGCGAGGGCGAACATGGCGAAGCACAACACCGCGACCCACCACGACACGGGCTCGACCTGCGCCTCTGCGGCCAGCCGACCAGGACACGCACTCACTTCGCACGCCACCATGCCCCCATCGGGCACTGTTATCGCCCCCCTTCCACACGGGTCGCGCACACCACACGAAAACGGCGGCCACGCGATCGATCATTCCATCGAGATCTTTCGCTTACGCTCTTCGTCCAGCAGCCATCGTGGCTTGACCCGGTCCGGATAGCCGCTCAGATGCCGCTTGACGGCGATGGCGGCGGCAATCGCCGACAGGACCGCGAGGATGGCGATACCGTAATCAGTGAAGTCATTGCCAGGAAGATGGCTCAGCACCGCCACCACTCCCCACAAGGCGAAGACACTGGACGTCGGCACCAGATTCAGCGGCGCGCATCTGATGACTGGCGACAGATTTTCATTGAAGTACTGGTGGCGCAGCCAGGTCTCCGCGAAACGACCTTTCCTGCGATACGCGAAGCGAAGGAAGAATCCGATGAAGCACATGCCGAAGCAGATCGCGGCGACCCACCACGACAGGGGTTCCACCGGTGTCGCCGCAGCGCCCATCTCATCTCCGCCGAAGTAGTCTCATTCCAGTCTGACCACCGTAGAACCGCCGGCCCAGCCGGCCGCCGAATGCACCGCCGACGGCCGCCCCGACGTATCCGCCCACCATCGCGACCCGGCACCGCACGCGACCGCCGCGGGGATGTTCCCAGGAAGACCCCCACATCGCCCAGCCCTCCATGACCCCAGATCACACCACAAACCAGTAAACCCGAACATAGCGCGCAACGCGTCCCGTCCTAATCGCCATCACCCAAACGATCACAGCAAGCAACTCACCGGCTCCGCACGGCTGATATCCGCGCAAAAGCGAAGGCGATGCAGCCCAGCCGAATCGAATACGCAAGGGCTCTGGACGACCACAAGCGCCCACATCGCAGCGGACAGATAAGACTGCCTTGACACGGCATCGAAAAATTGGCATAAGAGCCGCGTCCATTCGCGCATCGGCGCGAGCGCGAGACCGGCCATGCGCGGGGAGCCGGGGCCCGGTACGGGATTACCACGATGCACAGGGTGGCCGTGCTGTGACAAACTGTGACGTGAGAGCGAAGGCGCCCCCACGAGCAGGAAAGCGAACGACATGGCCGACGACACCCCGGTGCCTTCCGCGAGCGTGCCGGACCCCCCGTGCGGGAATGCCGCGCCGGCGTGCCGGCTGCACCTCCTCACCACCGGCGTGCTCGCGCTGTTCGCGGCGCTGGGAGCCGCCGTGGTCGTCGCGTCGTTCATGCCGCGCGGCCATCGCGGCAGGCGGCGGCTGCGCCGGTCGCGTCCCTGGAACCGCGGGGCGGGTTCCGCCGAGGCGGCCCGGCCCCGCGGTCCGTCAGGCGACCGCACTCCCCCGGACGACGAGGGCTAGTGGCGAGGTCAGGTCCCGTGCTTCTCGATCCGCACTTCGGGCAGCATCCGGGCCAGGGGCCGCGGGAGCCACCAGGCGCGGCGGCCGAGCAGGCGCATCGCCGCGGGGACGAGCAGGCAGCGGATGATGACGGCGTCCACGAAGACGGCGACCGCCATGCCGAAGCCGGTCTGCTGCAGCAGCCGCTCGGGGCTCAGCATGAAGGCGCCGAAGACGACGACCATGATGGCGCCGGCGGCGGTGATGACCGAGCCGGTGTGGGCGAGCCCTTCGCGGACGGCGTGCGCCGCGTCGCCGGTGCGCCGCCACTCCTCGCGCATCCTGGAGACCAGGAAGATCTCGTAGTCCATGGACAGGCCGAAGACCACGGCGAACACCATCACCGGCAGGTACGCCTCGATGGGGGCGGGTTCGACGCCGAACAGGCCGTGCTGGAACACCAGCGTCATCGCGCCCAGCGCCGCGCCGATGCTGAGCAGGTTCAGCAGGGCCGCCTTGAGCGGGATGAGCACCGACCGGAACACCATCATGAGCAGGAGCAGCGACAGGCCGACGACGAGGGCGACGAACAGCGGCATGCGGTCGGCGACCTTGGCCGCGTAGTCCTCGGCGGCGGCCGTCGTCCCGCCGATGGCGTACCGCGCTCCGGTCTGCGCCTCCAGTCGCGGCAGGACGTCGCCGCGCAGCCGCGAGACCAGGTCGGAGGTCTCCTTCGCCTGCGGTGACGTCGTCGGGTACACGAGGACGGTGGCGATCTGCCGGTCGGCGGACGGCACGGGCGCGGCCGCGGCGCGGACGCCGGAGGTGCCGGTGAGGGCGCGGGACGCGGCGGCGGCCGCCTGCGCCGCGCCGTCCCGGCCGCCGTCGGCGACGAGCATCAGCGGGCCGTTGAACCCGGGGCCGAAGCCGTCCGCCAGCAGGTCGTAGGCCTTGCGGCTGGTGCTGTCGGGGGCGTCGTTGCCGGCGTCGGCGAAGCCGAGCCGCATGCCGAGGGCCGGTGCGGCCAGGGCGCCGAGCAGGACGCCGCCGGCGAGCAGGGCGGCGACGGGCCGGCGCTGCACGGCGGTGCCGACGCGGCGCCACAGCGCGCCCTCCTCGGCGCGGCCGCGGGCCGCGCGGCGGGCGGCGCGGGCGGGGAAGACGCGGGCGAAGCGGCGGCCGAAGACGCCGAGCAGGGCGGGCAGCAGGGTGAGTGAGGCGATCATGGTGGCGAGGACGGTCAGCGCGACCGACAGCGCCATGCCGCGCAGCGCCCCGAGGCCGAGGGCGACCAGGCCGAGCAGCGCGAGGATCACGGTGCAGCCGGCGAAGAACACCGAGCGGCCCGCCAGGTCCAGCGCCGTCGTGGTGGCGCGCTGGGAGGTGGCGCCGTTGACCAGTTCGGCGCGGTAGCGGGCGAAGACCAGCAGCGCGTAGTCGATGCCGACGCCGAGCCCGACGAGCATCATCACGTACGGCGTCCACTCGGCGATCGTGAACAGGTGCGAGGCCAGAATGATCGCGCCGAGCGTCGAGCCGACGGCGAACACCGCGGTCAGGATCGGCAGGCCCGCGGCGACCGCGGTACCGAACATCACCACCAGGATCACCAGTGCCGCGAGGATGCCGACGCCCTCGGCCAGCCCGCCCTGGCCCGTGGCGAGCAGCCGGGCGGGCTCGCCGCCGAGCTCGACCCGGAGGCCGTCGCCCGCGGCGGTCCGCGCGGTGTCCAGGAGCTCCTCGGCGTCGGCGCGGGTCACCTCCTTGCCGGGGACCGTGAGCATCGCGGTGGCGTAGCCGGTGGTGCCGCCGGGCGCGATCGCGGACGCGTCCGCGTACGGGGCGTGGACCCGCGCGATCACCGGGAGCGCGGCGACCCTGTCGAGCATGCCGGTCACGCGGGCGCGGGTGGCCGGGTCGGTCAGGCCGGCGTCGCGGTGCAGGACGATCTGCACGGTGTCGCCCGCGCGGCCGGACCCGTGCGCGGTGAGCAGGTCGGCCGCGCGCTGCGACTCGGTCCCCGGCAGCGCGTAGTCCTGGTGGTAGTCGTCGCCGCTGAGGGACGCGGCTCCCCAGATCCCGGCCAGCACGGCGGTCCACAGGATCAGGACGAGCCAGCGGCGGCGGTGCGCGAAGGCGGCGACCCGGCCGAACACTCCTGCCGGGGGCGCGGGCGCCGTCGGCCGCCGTTCCTCGGTGAATGTCATGAGACCTTCCCATCACAGATTGAATCAATGTGAATGCGTTGAGTGATCGCACGAGGGTGCGGTGACAGGGGCCCGGCCGCGTGTGCGGCGGCCGGAGCCTCAGCGGATTCGGATCGTCAGTCGGGGACGGGGACGTAGGCGAGCTTGTCGGGGTTGCGGATCACGTCGACCGCGGTGACCCGGCCGTCGTCCACGGTGATGGAGGCGACCGAGAGCACGGCGTCCGCGGCCCGCACGATCAGGCCCGGCATGCCGTTGACGGTGACGACGCGGACGTCGAACCGCGCGGCGCAGGTGAACGCCAGCAGCAGGCGCGCGACCTGCCCGGCGCCGAGCACCTCGCCGGAAACGGCGCTGACCTTTCCGCCGCCGTCGCCGCGGTACACCACGTCCGGGTCGAGCAGCCGGGTGAGCGCCGCGAGGTCGCCGCCCTGGCACGCGGCGGCGAACGCCTCCACCAGCGCGCGCTGCTCCTGCGGGGTGGGCGGGAACCGCGGCCGGCCCGCGGCGACGTGCCGGCGGGCGCGGGAGGCCAGCTGCCGGACGGCCGCGGGCGTCCGGCCGACGACCTCCGCGACCTCCTCGAAGGTCATCGAGAACACGTCGTGCAGCAGGAACGCCGCGCGCTCGGCCGGTGACAGGCTCTCCAGCACCAGCAGCAGCGCCATGCTCACCGACTCGTCGAGGGTGACCCGCTCGGCCGGGTCCGCGCCGGTGTCCGCGACCAGCGGCTCGGGCAGCCAGGTGCCGACGTAGCGCTCGCGCCGCGCCCGCGCGGTGCCGAGCGCGTCCAGCGCCAGCCGCCCGACGGTCCTGATCAGCCAGCCCCGCAGGTCGCGGATCTCGGACGGGTCGTCCAGCACGCGCAGCCGCAGCCACGCCTCCTGGACGCAGTCCTCCGCCTCGGCGACCGAGCCGGTCGTGGCGTAGGCGACGCGCAGCAGCCGGGCCCTCTCCTGCTGGAAAGCGCGTGCCAGATCCTCCGCCGGGCCCCCGCTCCCACCGATACCTGCGACTCTCATGCCCCGAGGACGACGCGGCCTCCCGAAGTGTGACATCCACGCCCGGAAAGGCGGTTAGTCCTTGCGGAGGAGCAGGCTGCCGGCGGGGAAGCGCTCGATCTCGGTGCGGGCGCGCAGCATGCGGGCGACCTCGGTCAGGCCCGCGCGGCGGCCGGCGTCGGCGACGGCGTCGATCGGCCAGCGGTAGGCCCGGACGACCTTGTGGTCGAAGCCCTCCGGCTCCTGCCCGCCGCCGGACTGGAAGCCGAGGAGCAGGTGCCCGCCGGGGGCCAGGACGCGGTGGAACTCGGCGAAGGCGCGCGGGACCTCGGCGGGCTCCAGGTGGATGATCGAGTACCAGGCGAGGGCGCCCGCGAGTCCGCCGTCCGGGAGGTCGAGGGCCGTCATGGTGCCCTCGGCGAAGCTCAGGTGGGGGTGGTCGGCGCGGGCCCGCGCGATCATGGCGGGCGACAGGTCGAGGCCGGAGGCGTCCAGGCCGAGGGAGTGCAGGAACGCGGTCACGTGGCCGGGGCCGCAGCCCAGTTCGGCGACCGGGCCCTTGCCGCGGACGAGGTCCGCGAAGGCGGTGAGCATCGCGCGCTCGAGAGGGAGGCCGTCGAGAGAGTCGCTGAACATGTCGGCGTAAAGGGTGGCAACGGCGTCATAGGCCGTTCGGGTGTCGGTCTCCGTCATGAGGTTCGACCCTAGCGGCCCGGTCGAGGAACGCGTCGACGAGCGAGCGGGTGCGGCGGGCCGCGTCCGGCTCGGCGCGCACGACCTCGGCCATGACCGCGCCGGGGTCGGCGCCCGCGGCCCGCATGAGCGCGCCCGCGCCGTCCGCCAGCCACAGCGCGAACCCGGCCGCGGTGATCTCGGGATGGAACTGCAGGCCCATCGAGCGGCCCGCGACGAACGCCTGCGGGCCGACGGAGGTGCGGGCGATCTCGGCGGCGCCCGGCGGCGGCCGCCAGCGGTCGCGGTGGAGCTGGAACCACGGCCCCGGCGCGACGAGCGACGGGTCGTCGGTCTCGACCGCCACCCAGCCGGCCTCGGTGCGCGGGGCGCGCTCGACGCCGCCGCCGAGGGCGGTCGCCAGCGCCTGCCCGCCGAAGCAGATGCCGAGCACCGGGACGCCCGCGGCATGGGCCGTGGCGAGCAGGTCGAGTTCGGGGACGAGCCATGACGCCACCCGCGGATCGTCCACCGACCAGGGGCCGCCCATGGGGACGATCAGGTCCCAGCCGAGCGGGTCGGGGAACGCGCAGCGCACGTCCGGGGACGACCGCCGGGCGGCGGGCACCACGGGGAGTTCGGTGATGTCGTACCCGCGGGCGGCCAGCCGCTCGCCGACCGGCCCCGGCCGGGCCACGTGATCGTGCTGGATGAGCAGGGCGCGCAACGGAACCTCCCCTCCGGGTACTTCCCCGGACAGGTCACCGGTAACGGGCCTGGCGGGCGGCGGGCCCGCCCGGTGCCAGGCCGGACAGCCCCGACTCGATCGCGGCGGCGGCGCGGCGGCAGAACGCCTCCGGCTCGTCGGCGGCGTCCGGGCGCTCGTCGACCAGGACGTCGGCGGTGCCGTCGCGCAGCAGGTCCGCCGCGCGGACGCCCTGCGTCTCCGCCATCTCCGCCGCGCGCTCCGGAGTCCGGTGGACGATCACCGACGCGCCCTCGGGCGGAAGCGGGGCCAGCCACCCGTGCCGGGCCACCAGGACGCGGTCGGCGGGCAGCAGCGCCAGCGCGGCGCCGCCCGTCCCCTCGCCGAGCAGCAGGCACAGGGTCGGCGCGGGCAGCGTGATCAGGTCGGCGAGGCAGCGGGCGATCTCGCCGGCGAGGCCGCCCTCCTCCGCGTCCGCCGACAGCACGGCGCCCGGCGTGTCGACCACGGTCACCAGCGGCAGGCCGAGCTGGGCGGCGAGCCGCATGCCGCGCCGCGCGACCCGCAGCCCGGCCGGGCCGAGCGGGTGGCCGGTGCGCTGGCTGCGCCGGTCCTGGCCGACCAGGACGCACGGCGCCGCGCCGAACCGGGCGAGGGCGAGCATGAGGCCGGGGTCGGCCTCGCCCTGCCCGGTGCCCGACAGGAGCGTGACGTCGGCGGCGCCGTGCCGGAGCAGTTCGCGGACGCCCGGGCGGCCGGGGCGGCGGGACCGCTCGATCGCGTCCCACGCCGTCCCGTCCGGCGGCGGCCCGGCAGAGGGCGGGGGCACCGGCGCCGACGGCGGCCGGCCGCACAGGACGTTCAGCGCCCGCGACGCCACCTCCGCGAGGTCGTCGATGCCGACCACGGCGTCCAGCAGCCCCTTGGCGGCGAGGTTCTCGGCGACCTGCACGCCGGGCGGGAACGGCTCGCCGTGCAGGCCCTCGTACACGCGCGGGCCGAGGAAGCCGATCAGCGCGCCGGGCTCGGCGGCCGTCACGTGGCCGAGCGACCCCCACGAGGCGAACACCCCGCCGGTCGTGGGATGGCGCAGGTAGACCAGGTACGGCAGCCCGGCGGCGCGGTGCGCCGCGACGGCCGCGGTGATACGCGCCATCTGCACGAACGCGGCCGTCCCCTCCTGCATGCGGGTGCCGCCCGAGGCCGGCGCGGCGAGCAGCGGCAGCCGCTCGGCGGTGGCGCGCTCGACGGCGGCGACGATCCGGTCGGCGGTGGCGCGGCCGATCGAGCCGGCGAGGAAGCCGAACTCCGACACGACGAACGCCACCCGGCGGCCGCCCAGCAGCCCCTCCCCGGTACGGACGGCCTCGTCGCCGCCGCTGCGCTCGCGGGCGGCGGCGAGGTCCCGGGCGTAGCGCGAGCCGGGCGGGGGCGCGGCGGCGGGCGGCGCGTCCCAGGACGTCCAGCCGCCGTCCAGCACGCGGCGCAGCAGCTCGCGGGCGCCGACACGTTCCGTCACGCGGCCCCTTCCCTCGGTCTTCCCAGCATCATGACCGCAGGGGCGGGCCATCCGGCATCCGGGGGTGGACACTGGGAGGAACCCGGCGGAAGGGGAGGCCACGTGTCCGAGGAGATCTGCTTCGCGCCCGCCCGCGAGCTGGCGCGCCGGATCCGCGCCCGCGAGCTGTCGGCACGGGAGGTCCTGCAAGCCCACCTCGACCGGATCGAGCGGACGAACCCGCAGGTCAACGCCATCGTCACGCTGGTCGCCGAGCGGGCGACGGAGCATGCCCGCGACGCCGACGAGCGGCTCGCCGGCGGGGCACCGCCCGGCCCCCTGCACGGCCTGCCCGTCGCCCACAAGGACACGCACGCCACCGCCGGCGTCCGCACCACCTCCGGGTCGCCGATCTTCGCCGACCACGTGCCGGACCGGGACGAGCTGGTCGTCGAGCGCATGCGCGCCGCCGGCGCCATCACGCTCGGCAAGACGAACGTGCCGGAGTTCGCCGCCGGGTCGCACACCTTCAACCCGGTCTTCGGGCTGACCCGAAACCCCTACGACCTCTCCCGCGCGGCGGGCGGCAGCAGCGGCGGCGCGGCGGCGGCGCTCGCGTGCGGGATGCATCCGCTCGCCGACGGCAGCGACATGGGCGGCTCGCTGCGCAACCCGGCGTCGTTCTGCAACGTCGTCGGGTTCCGCCCGTCGCCCGGCCGGGTGCCGTCGTGGCCGGTGCCGGCGGGCTGGTCGACGATGAGCGTCCAGGGCCCGATGGCCCGCGAGGTCGCCGACGCGGCGCTGCTGCTGTCGGTGCTCGCCGGCCCCGACCCGCGCAGCCCCATCGCGCTGGACACGCCCGGCGCGGCGTTCGCCGGGCCGCTCGACCGGGACCCCGCCGGGCTCCGCGTCGCCTGGTCCCCCGACCTCGGCGGGACGGTCCCCGTCGACCCGGCCGTCACCGCCGTCCTCGAACCCGCCGTGAAGGTGTTCGAGGAGCTGGGCTGCGCGGTCGAGGAGGCCTGCCCCGACCTCTCCGGCGCCGACGAGGCGTTCCGGACGCTGCGGGCCTGGCACTGGGACATCGCCCTGCGCCCCCTGCTGGACGAGCGGCCCGCCGACTTCAAGCCGTCCCTCGCGGCGAACATCGAGGCCGGGCGGTCCCTCACCGGCGCCGACCTCGGACGGGCCGAGATGCTGCACACCGCGCTGTTCCACCGCGTCCGGGAGTTCTTCGAGCGGTACGACGCGCTGCTCCTGCCGGTCAGCCAGGTACCGCCGTTCGACGCCGGTCTGGAGTACCCGGACGAGGTCGCGGGGCGGCCCATGCCCGACTACCTGGAGTGGATGCGCTCCTGCTTCCTCGTCTCGGCGACCGGCTGCCCCGCGCTGTCGGTGCCCGCCGGGTTCACCTCGGCCGGGCCCGGCGGGCTGCCGGTCGGGCTGCAGATCGTCGGCCCGCACCGCGCCGACCTCGACGTCCTGCGGCTCGGGCACGCGTTCGAGCAGGCGACCCGGCACGCGGCGCGCCGGCCGCCGCTCGCGTAGCGGCTACGGCTCGGCCAGCGGGATCCGCAGCACGAACCGGGCGCCCTCGTCGCTGTCGGCGGCGACGAGCGTGCCGTCGTGCGCGCGGGCGATGTCGCGGGAGATCGTCAGGCCGAGCCCGGTGCCGGTGGCGTCGCGCGCCCGGGCCTCGGGCAGCCGCTGGAACCGCCGGAAGACGCGCTCGCGATCCGCCGGGGGGATGCCCGCGCCGTCGTCGCGGACCTCCAGCACGGCGTCCGGCCCGTCCGCCGCCACCGTCACCCGTACCCGCGACCGCGCGTGCCGCTCGGCGTTGTCGAGCAGGTTCGTCAGCACCCGCACCAGGTGGTGCGGGGCGGCCCGCACCACGACGCCCTCGGCGGTGTCGACCTCCACCGGGACCCGCCGCGACCGGCCGCCCGCCTCGCCCCGCACCAGCGCGCCGAGGTCGACCCGCTCCCGCTCGACCTGCACGCCGGCGCCGAGCTTCGCCATGATGAGCAGGTCGCTGACGATGCCCTGCAGCCGGCCCGCGTCCCGGAGCGCCGCCCGCGCGACCGCGGGCCAGTCCTCGTCCTCGGGATGCTCCAGCGCGACCTCCAGCTGGGCGCGCAGCCCGGTCAGCGGGCTGCGCAGCTCGTGCGAGACGTCCGCGACGAACGCGCGCTGCCGGGCCATGACGTCCGCCAGCCGGTTCAGCGTCACGTTGACCGACTCCGCGAGGTCGGACACCTCGTCGTTCGGGCTCGGCACGCTGACCCGCCGGTCGTGCTCGCCGCCGGTGATCTCCGCCAGCTCCGCGCTCATCACCCGCACCGGCCGCAGCGCCCGCCGCACCGCCAGCGACACGACCCAGCCGACCGCGGCGGTCGCGACGAGCACCGACAGCGCGAGCAGCGCCGTGAACAGCCCCCGGTACCGGGTGAACTCGGTGATGGGCGCGCCGGCGTAGAGGATCCGCTCGCCATCGGGGGTCCGCAGCCGCTCGGCGACGAAGTAGACGCCGCCCTTGCCGCGCATCTCGACGGTGCTGTACTCGCGGCGGCCCGGCACCGGCGGGGCCGGCACCCGCAGCGGGCCGCGTCCGCGCATGGACTCGCTCGCCGCGAGGACGCCGCCCTCGCCGCTCACGATCTGCAGGAGCGTGAAGTCGGGGTCGCTGACGTGCAGGGTGCCGCGCGGGTCGCTCGTGCGGACGATGGTGGCGAGGTCGGCGGCGACGAAGCCGCCCCGCTCCCGCAGCCCCTGGAACACCGTGTACCGCACGGCCTGGTAGAAGAGCACGACGCCGACGACCATGAGCAGCCCCACGATGAGGGTGGCGATGGCGCTCACGCGGGTGCGCACCGACCAGCGCGACGGCGACAGCCAGCCCCCGAGTCTCCGCACCCGGCGCCCCTCCCCCTCGCGGCTCGTGGTCCGTGCCGGACCGCGAGCGGGGCGTGCCGGACCGCGACCTGGCCGCCGTACGCGCCGCGTCCCGGCGCCGGGGGGTTGACGCAGAAGTGGTTCTTACCTGGCCGGTCCGCGGCGAAACCTCACCGCGGAGCGGGACCGGCGCCCGCGCGGACGGCGCCTCCCACCCCTGGGGAGCCGTCCGCGCGGGCACCGTCTTCCCTCTACTCTGCACGCCTCCGGTGCACGCGGTGCTACATCGACATGACGATCACGTTTCCGTACTTCCTGCTGGAAGGGGCCATAATCTGCCTTCGAACGGGGATGGACGGACCCGAGACACCTGAGGGAGCGAGGAAACCTGAGGGGGGCCGGGTACATCGCATGGACGGAGACATCAGGCCGCTCGAACCCGCCGACCCGCGCCAGGTCGCCGGGCATCCGCTGCTCGGCCGGCTCGGGTCGGGCGGCATGGGAACGGTCTACCTCGGCGCCGACCCCGAGTCCGGGGGCCGCGTCGCGGTGAAGACGATCCATCCGCATCTCGCCGTCGACCCCGTCTACCGCCGCAGGTTCAAGGACGAGGCGTACCTCGCGAGCCGGGTCGCGTCGTTCTGCACCGCGCGGGTCCTCGCGCACGGCGAGGAGGACGGGCGGCCCTACCTCGTCACCGACTACGTCGGCGGCGTCTCGCTGCACGACCGGCTCGTCCACGACGGGCCGCTGCCGCCCGCCGACCTGCACGGCGTCGCCGTCGGCGTCGCGTCCGCGCTCGCCGCGATCCACGCCGCCGGGCTCGTGCACCGCGACCTCAAGCCCGCCAACGTGATGCTGACGCTGTCGGGCTGCCGCGTCATCGACTTCGGCATCGCCAGCGGGCCGGACTCGGCGGCCGCGCCCGGACCGTCCGGGCAGGTGCTCGGCACCCCCGGCTGGATGGCGCCCGAGGTGCTCGTCGGCGGGCCCGCGACCCCGGCCGCCGACATCTTCGCCTGGGGCTGCCTCATCGCCCACGCCGGGACCGGCCAGATGCCGATCGGCGGCGACCCCGCGACGCTGCGCACCGGGGAGCCCGACCTGGACGGGCTGCCGGAGCCGCTCGTCCCGGCCGTCCGGGCCGCGCTCGCGCCCGACCCCGCCGCCCGTCCCACGGCGTCCGACCTGCTGCTCGCCCTCGTCGAGCAGCCGCAGGCGCAGCCGCACGTCGGCGGCTGGCCGGACGCGGGCCCGCCGCCGCGCCCGCGCCGCACGCCCGCCCCGGCGGGCCGGTCCCGTCCGGCGGACCGGGCCGGGGCCGACACCAGGGAGTTCACGCCGCCCGGCATGGCCGATACCGCGCCGTCCACCCGGACCCGGTTCCTGGCGGGTGTCGGCGCCGCCGCGGGCACCGTCCTGGTCGGCGCCATCATCGCGGGGCTCGCGCAGGGCCGGGGCGACGCACCGGCCGCGCCGTCACCCCACGTCCGGTCGACGCCGGCGACGACGAGCGTCCCGGCGAGGACGCACAAGGCGACGCACAGGGCGAAGCACAAGGCGCGGCACGGCGGGCACAAGGGCAGGCACGCCGGACGCCACAAGCGCGGCTGAGCGGTCAGGTACGCCAGATCAGCACGAGCGCGCAGTCGTCGTCGCGGGCCGCCGCCATCCGCTCGACCAGTTCCCGCGCGCCGCTGCCGAACCCCTGCGGGACGAGCCGCTCCGCCTCCCCGAGCAGCCGGTCGATGCCGGCGTCCAGATCGCTGCCGGGCGACTCCACCAGCCCGTCGGTGTAGAGCAGGAGCGCGTCGCCCGGCCGCAGCGTGCCCCGCTCCGGGACGCAGTTCAGGTCGGGCACGACGCCGAGCACGACGCCCTTGGCGGAGCTGACCCGCCAGTCGCCGCGGCTGGCGTCGAACTGCACCGCCGGCGGGTGCCCCGCCGACTCGACCGTGTACTCCCCCGACTTCAGGTCGACGACGACGTGCACGGCCGTGACGAACCCCTCGTCCCAGCGCTGGCGCTGCAGGTAGGCGTTGCAGGCGGGCAGGAAGCGGTCGGTCTGGACCGATCCAAGGAGGCCGCCGAACGCGCCCGACAGCATCAGCGCCCGGGTCCCCGCGTCGGTGCCCTTCCCGGACACGTCGACGAGCGCGACCTCCAGCCGGCCGTCGTCGCAGGACGAGACGACGAAGTCGCCGCCGAACGAGGACCCGCCGGCCTGCAGCATCACGACCTGCGAGGACCAGCCGTCCGGCAGCTCGGGCATCTCGCCCTGCCGCCGCAGCCGGTCGCGCAGCTCCAGCAGCATCGAGTCGCCGCGCAGGCCCTGCACGCCGAGCTGCTGCCGCGTCCGGGCCAGGGTGAGCGCGAGCACCGCGGTGATGGTCAGCGTGGCGATCATGCCGGGGCCGATGGCGGCCACGTCCTGCCAGGCGTTGTAGGTCACCATGGCGACGACGACGCCGAGCAGCGCGAGCAGGCTGCGCACCTTCAGCAGCAGCCCGCCGCCGAGCACGATCAGCACCAGCGCGCCGGACGGGGCCAGCCCGCGCGAGTCACTGGTGGTGGCGAGGCCGATCGCGATCGCGCCGGCCGCGAGCACCGCGAAGACGTACCGCTCCCGGGTCAGCTTGCCCTGCCTGGCCCACCGGTAGAGCGCCACGAGCAGCGGGATCCGCCGCAGGACGGCCCGCACCCGCGGCGGCAGCAGCTGCACCAGTCGTTGAAGCATGACTCCGGCACTGTATCGAGCAATCACCCCGGACGGTCGGTATCCGGGGCACCGGTGACTCCTTGTAACGGTCCACGACGGTTTTATCTGGGTATGTGTCACCCCGGGGACACATGGTGCCCCGGTGGTGGCAGGGTCCCGGTGATGGCGGGGCCCCGTCAGCGCGGGGCCGCGGCGAGAGGAGCGGGCGCATGGTCCAGCCCGGCATGCGGATCACGATCGACGCGGCGATGCGGGCGCGGGACGTCTCGAGCCCCCGCCCCGAGGGCGCGGAACCGCCGCCCGCAGCGGCCGGGCCGGGCCCCGGCAAGCCCGCCGAACCCGCCCGGCGCACGAAGGCCGCCAAGAACGAGCGGCGCCGCCAGGGCAAGCGCGGCGCCGCCGCCCGCCGCCCGTCCGAGAACGGGCGCCCGCCCGAGAACGGCCGCTGACCGGCGCCCCCTCGGGACGCCGGCCCCGGCCCTCGCGCGGCGCGCGGCGTCCGCTCGGGCGCGGGACGCGGGTGTCAGCCCTCGCGCGGGAGCGGGGGGAGTTCGCCCGTGTGCTCGTAGGCGCCGAGCATCCTGATGCGGCGGGTGTGGCGCGGCTCCTTGGAGTAGGCCGTGCCGAGGAACAGCTCGACGAACCGGGTCGCGGTGGCCGGGTCGTGCTGGCGGGCGCCCAGCGCGATGACGTTGGCGTCGTTGTGCTCGCGGGCGAGGGTCGCGGTGTCCTCGCTCCAGACCAGCGCGGCGCGGACGCCCTTGACCTTGTTGGCCGCGATCGCCTCGCCGTTGCCGGAGCCGCCGATGACGATGCCGAGCGTCCCCGGCTCCGCGACCGTCCGCTCGGCGGCGCGCAGGACGAACGGCGGGTAGTCGTCCACGGCGTCGTACACGAACGCGCCGCAGTCGACGGCCTCGTGCCCGTTCTGCTTCAGCCAGGAGACCAGGTGCTCCTTCAGCTCGAAGCCGGCATGGTCGGATCCAAGAAACACGCGCATGCGGAAATTCTCGCAGGCCGCCGCGCGGTGCCCGCGCCCGGGTCGGGCCGCCGGGTCAGCCGCCGGGTCAGGAGTCGCCGCCGTCCCGCTTGCGGTCGACGATCGTCCGGTCGGCGAGGTTCAGGTCGTCGGAGTCGGCCGCGTCGTCGGACGCCTTCTCAGGCGTGTCCTTGGGGGCGTCCTGCTCGGGCTCGGCCGGTGCCTCGGCGGCCGCCGGAGGCGCCTGCTCGGCCGGAGCGGCCTGCTCGGGCGGCGGCGCGGACGGCTGCTGCGGGACGGACGGCTGCTGGGCCTGCGGCGGCTGCTGGGCGGGCGGCTGCGGCGGCATCGGCGCCGCCCCGTACGGCTGCGGGGCCTGCTGCTGCGGGTACTGCTGCATGGGCTGCTGCGGGACGCCGCCCCAGGGCTGCTGCGGCTGCCCCTGCGGCGGGACGTACGGCGCGGCCTGCTGCTGCATCGGCTGCTGCATGGGCTGCTGCTGCATGGGCGCCATCGGCTGACCGTAGGGCTGCTGGGCGTACGGGCCGGCCTGCTGCTGCGCGTACGGGCCGCCGGGCTGCTGCTGCGCCCCCGCGCCGCGTCCGCGCGACATGACGAAGCCCAGCAGCATGCCGAGCCCGGCGAGCCAGCCGTAGCCGAACCCGAAGGACGCGCCGTGCGTCACCGAGTTGAACACGTTGGGGCCGGCGCCGTCCGGCAGGTCCAGCGCCCAGTTGATCAGGATCCCGTCGAACAGCCCGGCCACGCCGCCCGCGACGACCGTGGCCCACCAGCCGGTCACCGCCGCGCCGAGCGCGCCGCGCTGCGGGTCGACGGCGCGGGCGCCCGCCACGGCGAGCAGGATCAGCAGGACGAAGAACAGGATCGTGCCGAGGTCGACCGCCACCAGGAACTTCCAGGTGGCGTCCCCGGCGGTCAGCCGCCAGCTCGGATAGAGCAGCCAGTACAGCGGCGGCGCGATCCCCTCGTCGTAGTGGATCCCGGTCTCGTTGATCGCGTCGACCACCCACTGGTTGCCGAGGAGGATCGAGATGAGGGCGATGGGAACCACCGCGCCGCCCGCCATGACCAGCATCCGCCGCATCGTCATGGCGGGCTAGGTTAGTGCCGATCGCGGCGCGGCGGTAGGCCCGGCGTCACCCCGCGTAGGCGCCCGGTGCCTCGGCGGGGAAGCGGAAGCCGGGGTCGACCTGCGCCTCGAGGTCCTCCCCGGCCGCCCGGCTGGCCCAGCTCCGCGCGTTCTTCACGTGGAACTCCACGCCCTGGCGGCGGAACTTCGCCCAGTCCTGGGCGCGGCCGTCGACCTCGGCGCGCATGCGGTCGAGCGCGGCGGTGTTGCCGTCCTCCAGCGCGACGCCGTGCCGGCCCTGCTCCAGCGCCCGGACGGCCGCGGACTGGCCGAGCCACGTCAGCAGGTCGTCGCCGACGTGCTCGCGCAGGTAGGCGACGTCGTCCTCGGACTGGACCTTGTTGCCGACGACGCGGATGGCGACGTCGTAGTCGCGGGCGTACTCGGTGTACTGCCGGTAGACGCCGACGCCCTTGCGGGTGGGCTCGGCGACCAGGAACATCAGGTCGAACCGCGTGAACAGCCCGGACGCGAACGTGTCGGCGCCGGCGGTCATGTCGACGACGACGTACTCGCCCGGCCCGTCCACGAGGTGGTTGAGGTAGAGCTCCACCGCGCCGGTCTTGGAGTGGTAGCAGGCCACGCCGAGATCGTCGTCGTTGAACGGGCCGGTGGCCAGCAGCGTGACGCCGTCCACCTCCTGCCCGGCCTCGTGGACCGGGTCGTCGCCGCGGAACCGCAGCAGCCGCGACCCGGCGCCGGGCGGAGTGGTCTTGGCCATCGCGGCGGCGGAGGAGATGCGCGGGTTGCCGCCGCGCAGATGCTCCTTGATCTCGGTGAGCCGGTCGCCGAGCGCCGGGATCTTGGCGGCGCGGGCCTCGTCCAGGCCGAGCGCGACCCCGAGGTGCTGGTTGATGTCGGCGTCGATGGCCACCACCGGCAGCCCGCGCCCGGCCAGGTGCCGGACGAACAGCGACGACAGGGTGGTCTTGCCGCTGCCGCCCTTGCCGACGAACGCAACCTTCACGAATGCCTCATTTCGGGTATGAAAACCGTTACCAGTGTCGTCACAACCGAGTCTTGCGAAGGGCGGGCGGTGAGGCAAGCGGAACGGCCGAACAGGCCGTAACCGATGAACGAACCCCGGTCAGCGGAGCGCGGCGGCCGGGTCGAAGCCGAAGGGGAGCTCGAGGCGGTGCGCGGCGAGTTCGTCCGCGTCCACGAGGAGGTCGCGGGTGGGGCGGTCGGCCGCGATGACGCCGCCGGACAGGATGACCGAGCGCGGGCACAGCTCCGCCGCGTACGGCAGGTCGTGCGTGACCATCAGGACCGTCACGTCCAGGCTCAGCAGGATCTCGGCCAGCTCCCGGCGGCTCGCCGGGTCCAGGTTCGAGGACGGCTCGTCCAGCACCAGGATCTCCGGTTCCATCGCCAGCACGGTCGCGACGGCGACGCGGCGGCGCTGGCCGAAGCTGAGGTGCTGCGGCGGCCGGTCGGCGGCGTGCGCCATGCCGACGCGCTCCAGGGCGGCCGTGACGCGGCCGTCCAGTTCGGTGCCGCGCATGCCGAGGTTGGCGGGCCCGAACGCGACGTCCTCCCGGACGGTCGGCATGAACAGCTGGTCGTCGGGGTCCTGGAAGACGATGCCGACGCGGCGCCGGATCTCCCGCAGCGCCTTCTTGTCCTTCGGGTCGACCGCGAGGCCGCCGACCCTGACCTCGCCCAGGCCGCCGTGCAGGATCCCGTTCAGGTGCAGGACGAGCGTGGTCTTCCCGGCGCCGTTCGGCCCGAGCAGCGCGACGCGCTCGCCGCGCCCGATCGTCAGGTCGACGCCGAACAGGGCCTGCGTGCCGTCGGGGTAGGCGTACGCCAGGCCCTTCACCTCAAGGGACGGGGTCATGGCACCATCCAAGCAGCCAGCGCGACGAGCGCCGCGGCCAGCGGCAGCGCGGCGGCGGCGCTCCACTGCGCGGTGGTCGCGCCGACGTCGTGCAGGACGGGCATCCGGCCGTCGTAGCCGCGGCTCAGCATGGCCAGGTGGACGCGCTCGCCCCGCTCGTAGGAGCGCAGGAACAGCGCGCCCACCGACTTGGCGAGCACGCCCGTCGCGCGGATGTCGCGCGCCTCGAAGCCGCGCGACGCGCGGGCCGTCCTCATCCGGCCCAGTTCCGCGGTGACGACGTCGCCGTAGCGCAGCATGAACGTGGCGATCTGCGTGATGAGCTGCGGCATCCGCAGCCGCTCGATGCCGAGCAGCAGCAGCCTCGGCTCGGTGGTCGCGGCCAGCAGGATCGACGCGACGACGCCGAGGGTGCCCTTGGCGAGGATGTTCCAGGCCCCCCACAGCCCGCTCTCGCTCAGCCGCAGCCCCAGCACGGCGACCTTCTCGCCCTCCGCGACGAACGGCATGAGGAAGGCGAACGCGACGAACGGCACCTCGATGACGACGCGCCGCGCCACCGTCCGGAACGGCACGCGGGCGGCGGCGGCCACGGCGGCGAGCAGCAGCGCGTAGACGCCGAACGCCCAGATGCGCTCGCGCGGCGTGGCGACGACGAGCAGCACGAACGCCAGGACGGCGACGAGCTTGCACTGCGGCGGCAGCCGGTGCACCGGCGACGTGCCCGGCAGGTAGAGCCGGTGCGCGTGCCCGGCGCCCATCAGCCCTTCCGCGCCGGCTCGGACGGCGCGGCCTCGTCCCGACCGGCGTCGCGGGCGGCGGGCGCGCCGCGCCGCCGGACGGCCCAGAACAGCCCGCCGCCGACGAGCAGGACGGCGCCGACGCCGACCACTCCCGACAGCCCGCCGGACAGCCGCGCGTTCTCGATGCCCTTCACCCCGTAGTCGCCGAACGGGGAGTCCTTGAGCGAGTGGTCCTTCTCCTTGGCGCTGATGCCCTTGTCCTCGGCGACCTTCTCCAGGCCGTCGGGACTGGCGGAGGCGTAGTAGCTGACGATGCCCGCGAGGACGAGCGAGACGAGCAGGAACCCGGCGAAGAAGCGCTTGGTGGTCATGTGAGTTCCCCTCTCAGGCGCGGGACGGCTCGGCCGGGCCGTCCGCCCCCTGCTCGGCGCCGGTGCGCAGTTCCAGCGGCTTCAGCAGCCCGCGCGCCCCGTACACGAGGTCGGGGCGGACGGCGAGCACGCTCGACACGGTCACCGCGGTGATCAGCGCCTCGCCGATGCCGATGAGCACGTGCACGCCGATCATCGCGGTGGCGACCTTGCCGATCGACACGTCCGCCGTCCCGCCGACCGCGTAGATCGCGGTGAAGGCGACGGCGGCGGCGGGCACGGACACGACGGCGGCGATGAACGCCGACACCGACACCGACGTCCGCGACTCGGGCAGCACGCGCAGCAGCAACCGGAACAGCCCGTACCCCACGACGACCGTGACGAGCGCCATCGTGGTGATGTTGGTGCCGAGCGCGGTGAGGCCGCCGTCCGCGAACAGCAGCGCCTGCATCAGCAGGACGACCGAGACGCACAGCACCCCGGTGTAGGGCCCGACGAGGATCGCCGCGAGCGTGCCGCCGAGCAGATGGCCGCTCGTCCCGGACGCGACCGGGAAGTTCAGCATCTGCGCCGCGAACACGAACGCGGCGGTCAGGCCGGCGAGCGGCGCGGTCCGGTCGTCCAGCTCCCGCCGGGCGCCGCGCAGCGCCACCGCGACCCCGGCCACCGCGACCGCGCCGGTCGCGACGGACACCGGAGCATCGATGAAACCGTCCGGTACGTGCACGTCTCCCACCGTCCTACCTGTTGCGAGCGATAGGCCCAGTTTGACGGCACACACCTAGTAGTTGCAATACGGTCGCAATAGCAAGGCGGCTGTCACTCGCGGGCAACCCCGCCGGGTTCCGGCCCCGGTCAGTCGAAAATCGGGTCGACCGTCCTCGTTCGCTTGAGTTCGAAGAAGCCGGGCGTGCTCGCGACGGCGACGACGCCGTCCCAGAGTTTGACTGCCGCCTCGCCGCGCGGGATCGGGGTGACGACCGGGCCGAAGAAGGCGCTGCCCTCGACCTCGATGACGGGCGTGCCGACCTCCTGGCCGACGCGGTCGATGCCGTCCTTGTGGGACGCGCGCAGGGCCTCGTCGTAGGCGGTGGAGTCGGCGGCGTCCGCGAGCGCCGGGTCCAGGCCGGCCGCGGTCAGCGCCGCCTCGGCGAACGCGCGGTCGAGCGTCTGCCGCTCGTGGTGGCGGCGCGTGCCCATCTCGGTGTAGAGGCGGCCGAGCACCTCCGGCCCGTACTTCTGCTCGGCGGCGATGCACACGCGCACCGGGCCCCACGCGTCGGCGAGCATCCGCCGGTAGTCCTCCGGGATGTCCTTGTCCTCGTTGAGGACGGCCAGGCTCATCACGTGCCAGCGCACCTCGATCGGGCGCAGCTTCTCCACTTCCAGGATCCAGCGGGACGTGATCCACGCCCAAGGGCACAGCGGGTCGAACCAGAAGTCCACCGGTGTGGGTGCGTTCTCAGCCAACGTCGTCTCCTAGAGCGTGAAAGAACTGCTTTACGCGACAACCAGGGCATCCCCTCCCCGATTCCCGGCGGGGGGAGGCTATCGAAGCCCCCCTCTAGGCCGTGGCGGGCGGACCGGGACGGCGTCCGGTTGGTAGACATGACTTCACCAAGCGATTAAGCCGACCAAGGAGTACATGTGGCAGGCAACCTCACGCGCGACGAGGCGCGGGAACGGGCCCGGCTGCTCACCGTCGAGTCGTACACGGTGGAACTGGACCTCACGACGGGCGCGGAGCGGTTCGCGTCCACCACTGTGGTCAGGTTCGGCAGCGCCGAGACGGGCGCGTCCACGTTCATCGACCTGCACGGCGCCGTCGTGCGGGAGGTCACGCTGAACGGCAAGGCCCTCGACCCCTCGTCCTATGACGCCGGGCAGGGGCGCGTGCCGTTGCCCGGCCTCGCCGCGGAGAACGAGCTGCGCGTCGTCGCCGACTGCGAGTACTCGCGGTCGGGCGAGGGCCTGCACCGGTTCGTCGACCCCGTGGACGACGGCGTGTACCTCTACAGCCAGTTCGAGACGGCCGACGCGCACCGCATGTTCACCTGCTTCGACCAGCCCGACCTCAAGGCGACCTTCGAGCTGACCGTGAAGGCGCCGCAGGACTGGGAGGTCGTCACCAACGAGCCCGCCGAGTCGGCGGAGGGCGGCACGTGGCACTTCCTGCCGACGCCGCAGATCTCCACCTACATCACCGCGCTCATCGCCGGGCCGTACCACGTCGTCCGGGACGAGTACCGCCGCGAGGACGGCACCGTCATCCCCCTCGGCGTGTACTGCCGGTCGTCGCTGGCCGAGCACCTGGACGCCCCCGCCATCGTGGACGTGACCCGCCAGGGCTTCGCCTACTTCGAGAAGGTCTTCGGCCGCCCGTACCCGTTCACCAAGTACGACCAGCTGTTCGTGCCCGAGTTCAACGCGGGCGCGATGGAGAACGCGGGCGCCGTGACGTTCCTGGAGGACTACGTCTTCCGGTCGCGGGTCACCGACGCCGCCTACGAGCGCCGCGCCGAGACGATCCTGCACGAGATGGCGCACATGTGGTTCGGCGACCTCGTGACCATGCGCTGGTGGGACGACCTGTGGCTGAACGAGTCGTTCGCCACGTACATGAGCGTCCTGTGCCAGGCCGAGGCCACCAAGTGGACGGGGTCGTGGACGACGTTCGCGAACCTGGAGAAGGCGTGGGCGTACCGGCAGGACCAGCTGCCGTCCACGCACCCGATCTCCGCCGACATCCCCGACATCCGCGCGGTGGAGGTCAACTTCGACGGCATCACCTACGCCAAGGGCGCGTCCGTCCTGAAGCAGCTCGTGGCCTATGTCGGCCTCGACAACTTCCTGGAGGGCGTCCGCCGGTACTTCGACCGCCACGCGTGGGGCAACACCGTCCTGGCGGACCTGCTGGGCGCGCTTGAGGAGACCTCCGGCCGCGACCTCGCGTCCTGGTCGAAGGAGTGGCTGGAGACGGCCGGCGTCAACACGATGCGGCCCGAGTACGAGCTGGACGGCGACGGCAACTTCACGTCGTTCACCGTTCTGCAGGAGGCCAAGGCCGACTACCCGACGCTGCGTTCGCACCGCCTCGCGATCGGGCTGTACGACCGCACTGCCGACGGCCTCGTGCGGCGCGAGCGGGTCGAGCTGGACGTGGTCGGCGCCCGCACCGAGGTCCCGCAGCTCGTCGGCCAGAAGCGGCCCGACCTCGTCCTGGTCAACGACGACGACCTCACCTACGCCAAGATCCGGCTGGACGAGCACTCCCAGAAGACGCTCATCGAGCACATCGGCGACATCAGGGAGAGCCTGCCGCGCGCGCTGTGCTGGTCGGCGGCGTGGGACATGACCCGCGACGCCGAGATGGCCACCCGCGACTACGTCCGGCTCGTCGCCAAGGGCATCCGCGGCGTCACCGACATCTCGGTCACGCAGACGCTGCTGCGGCAGGCGCGCACCGCCGTCCAGCAGTACGCCGACCCGGCGTGGCGCACGGAGGGCCTCGCCCTGCTCGCCGGCACGCTCGCCGACCTGGCGCGCGAGGCCGAGCCCGGCTCGGACCTCCAGCTCGCCTACACGCAGGCGTTCACCGCGTCGGCCGTGTCCGACGAGCACCTGGCGTTCGTCCAGGGCCTGCTGGACGGCTCGCAGAAGCTCGTCGGCCTCACGGTCGACACCGACCTGCGCTGGGCGCTGCTGCGCCGCCTCGTCGTCACCGGGCGGGCGGGCGAGGCCGAGATCGACGCCGAGCACGAGCGGGACCGCACCGCCGCGGGCGAGCGGCACGCCGCCGCCTGCAAGGCCGCGATCCCGACCACGGCGGCGAAGGCGTCCGCGTGGGAGCGGATCGTGTCGGGCGAGCTGCCGAACGCCGTCTACCGGTCGACGCTCGGCGGGTTCGTCGAGCCCGACCAGGCCGAACTGCTCCTGCCCTACGTCGACCGGTACTTCGCCGAGGTCGGCCGGGTGTGGAAGGAGTGGACGAGCGACATGTCGCAGACGTTCGCCGAGGTCGCCTACCCGTTCCTGGTGATCGAGCAGTCCACCATTGACCGGACCGAGGCCTACATCGCCGAGCAGCACCCGCCGGCGGCCCTCGCCCGGCTGCTGTCGGAGGGCCGCGACGGCGTCGCCCGCGCGCTGCGCGCCCGCGCGAAGGACGCGGCGTCCGCCTGAGCCCGTCCGCCTGAGGCTGTCCACCTGAGGCTGTCCGCCTGAGGCTGTCCACCCGCCCCGTGACCGTGGGATCGTTGCACGGTCACGGGGCGGGGGATTTCCGGGCTGGAGGACGGTGAGATGGAGACGGCCAGGGACGTGCTGGCGGCGCTCGCTCGGCGCTACGCGTTCGGCGACCTGGAGGCGCTGGTCGCGCAGGGCGGGCCGGCGGCGGGCGGCGGCTCGGCGGCGGTCGCGGCGCTGTGCGCGTTCGGCCAGCGCGTCCTCGACCTGGACGCCGAGGACTTCGGCATGCCGGAGGCGGCCGGCGAGGTCCCGGCCGACCTGCTGGACCGGGCCCGCGCCAGCCGGATGCCGCAGGCGCCCCGGGAGCGCCCGCGCGGCGCCCTCGCCAGCCTGCGCCCCGCGTACTCCCTCCTGCTGGAGGTCATCGAGATCCGCTGGCGGCGCCGCGACATGGCCGCGCTGGTCGCCGCCGTCCACATCGCCGCCGAGTACCTGCCGATGCTGGCCTGGGAGCCCGTCCTCGGCCACGCCGGCGACCCGGCCCTCATCGGCGCCTCGGTGACCGGCGCGGGCAGCCGGTTCGGGGTGCCGGTGGAGCCCGGCGCGCCGCGGATGTGCGACCACACCCGGCCGGAGCGCTCCGCCTGCGAGCGGACGCTCCGCGTCGCGAAGGAGCCGGGGCCCGGCTGGCGCGCCTACCTCGACCGGCAGCACAGCCAGGTGGCGTCCGCGCTGGGCGACTGCGCGGCCCGCTGCCGGACGCCCTGCTCGGTCATGACGCGCCTGGACGACCCGGTCCGCGCCGACCTCACCGAGCGGTGCACGCTCGCCGTGGAGTTCACCGACGGGGCGCTGGTGAAGCTCCGCCATGCGGCGCCGGTCGGCCACGGGTTCGGCGTCCCGTCGCCGGAGGAGGTCCAGGCGGCGTGGACGCGCGCGCGCAAGTCGCTTTCACGCCATCCGCTGGGGCACAAGGCGCTGGCGGACGTCGGCGGCTCCTACCCCCTGCGCGGCCTGCCCGAACTGTTCTCCGCCATCGCCGCGACCGATCTGCGCCCCGACACGCTCCTTTACGACGTGACGAAGCGCATCGCGTCTGCGCTCTCCTGAAGGTCCTCCAGGAGGACGGGCAGGCCGTCGGAGCCTGCCAGCGGTACACGCCAGTTGGGGTACTCGTCGGTGGTGCCCGGCTGGTTCTGGGTGCGGCGCTCGCCGACGGCGTCCGCCAACGAGATCCCCCTGAGGCGGGCCGGGGTGCGGGCGAGGAAGGCGTGCAGGGCGTCCACGATCTGCTGGTCGTAGGTGGTCGCGCCTTCCGCGAGGGCCTGCATGACCTCGGCGGCGGGCGCGGGCAGCAGGCCGTCCTCGTGGAGGAGCGCCAGCCAGTCGGCCAGCTGGCGGCGGTGGTCGGCCTCCTCTTCGGCGCGGGGCCGCGTCAGCAGGCCGAGGCGGTCGCGGAGCGCGATGTGGTCGCCGTGCACGAAGCCGGTGATGGGCGGCATGTCGTGGGTGCCGACCGTGGCCAGGGACAGCTCGCGCCACTCGGCCGGGGGCTTGGGACGTCCCGCGGCGTCGCGCTCGAACCAGAGGAGGGACGTGCCGAGCATGCCGCGGTCGGCCAGGTCGTCCCGGAAGTCGGGTTCGACGGTGCCGAGGTCCTCGCCGACCACGACGGCGCCCGCCCGCTCGGCCTCCCAGGCCAGGCAGCCGAGGAGCGCGTCCCGGTCGTAGCGGACGTAGGTGCCGTCGGCCGGTGACCCGCCTTCGGGCACCCACCACAGGCGCGACAGCTGCATCGCGTGGTCGAGGCGCAGCCCGCCGCCGTGCCGGAACGCGGCGGCGAGCATCTCCCGGAACGGGGCGTAGGCGGCGCCGGCGAGGCGGTGCGGGTGCCAGGGCGGCTGGCCCCAGTCCTGGCCGCGCTGGTTGAACTCGTCCGGCGGCGCCCCGACGCTCATGCCGGGCGCGAACAGGTCGCGGTGGATCCAGGTGTCGGCGCTGCCGTGCGCGACCCCGACCGCCAGGTCGTGGACGATCCCGACCGGCATCCCGGCGTCGGACGCGGCCCGCTGGGCGGCCGCCAGCTGGCCGTCCAGGCGCCATTGCAGCCAGGCGTGGAAGTCGACGCGCGGGGCGAGCCGGGCCGCCTCGTCGGCGACGGCCCGGCCGCCGGCGTCGTGGAGTTCCGCGGGCCAGCGGCGCCAGTCGGGGCCGTGCTTCTCGGTGAGCGCGCACCAGGTCGCGAACGCGGTGAGGGCCCGGCCCTCGCGGGCGCGGAACGCGTCGTAGCCGCGCTGGGCCGCGGTGCCGCGCGGGACTCGGTGCAGCAGTTCGAGCGCCTGGAGCTTGGCCGACCAGACGGCGTCGCGGTCGATGGCGCCGCCGGGGATGCGCAGCGGTTCGGCGAGCGCGCGCAGGCCCGCGCGGTCCTCGGGCGGCAGCGCCGCGTACTCGGGGAGGTCCTCGACGCGCAGGTAGATGGGGGCGGTGAAGCGGCGGCTCATCGGCGAGTACGGGGACGCGCCGACCGGCGGGACGGGCTCGGCCGCGTGCAGCGGGTTGATCAGCGCGAATCCGGCGCCCCGCGCGCGGCCGCTCCACGCGGCGAGGTCGGCCAGGTCGCGCAGGTCGCCGATCCCCCACGACGCGCGGGAGCGCACCGAGTACAGCTGGACGGTGAGCCCCCACACCCGGTCGGGGGTGCGCAGCCGGCGCGGCGCCACCAGCAGCGGCGCGCTCTCGGCACCGGCGTGCAGCCGGTGCCAGCCGAGCGGCAGCCGCGCCGTCGGCGGGACGGTCTCGCCGGTCGCCAGTTCGACGCTCGCGCCCGGGAAGTCCGGCGGGCCGTCGCCGTGGCGGACGACCACGACCGGCGGCAGCCTCCGCGCGGGGGCCCGCACGCGTTCCAGCCCCGCCCTGGCGGCGCCCGGGGTGGAGGCGTCCACTCCGAGCGCCGCCAGGACGGCGACGAGCGTGTCCGGCGCGACCGCCGCCTCCCGGCCGCGCCAGTCGGCGTACCGCGTCGCGACGCCGTGGTGCCCGGCCAGCCTGATCAGTTCGTCGTCGCCCACGCCTGCACCATGCCCGGTGCGGGCGCCGTCACGCCGTCCAGATCTCCGGCGTGCGCCCGATCCAGGGGCGGGCCTCCTCCAGCTGCGCGGACAGCGAGATCAGCGTGCCCTCGCCGCCGAGCCGCCCGGCCAGCATGACCCCGATGGGCAGCCCCTCGTCGTTCCAGTGCAGCGGGACGTTCACCGCCGGCTGCCCCGAGACGTTGTAGACGGCCGTGAACGGGGTGAAGTTGGTCTGCCGCCGGAAGTTCTCCTCCGGCTCCTGCCCGTGGAAGTGGCCGACGGGGACGGGCGGCGACGCGAGCGTCGGGTGCAGGATGGCGTCGAACCCGTCCGTGATCGGGAACGCGGCGCGCAGCGCGCCCTGCAGCGCGGCGTGCGACTGCATCAGCTGCGGCGCCGTGGTGGCCTCGCCGAGCCCGCGCAGCCAGCGGCTCAGCGGCTGGAGCAGGTGCTCGCTCCCCTCCGGGACGGGCGTCATCGTCGCCATCACGCCCCACAGCGTCGCGAAGTGCGGGAGCAGGTCGGCGCCGAGCACCTCCGGCAGGTCGACGACCTCGTGGCCCAGCTCCTCCAGCAGCGCCGAAGCGTCCTCGTAGGCGGCGGCGCAGTCGGGGTGGACCTCGACGCCCGGCACCGGGGGCTGCATGCTCCGCGCGATGCGCAGCCGGCCCGGCGCCCGGTCGGCGTGCGCCAGGAACGGCCCGTCGGCCTGCGGCGCCCGGTACAGGTCGCCCGGCATGTGGCCGGCCATCAGGTCCAGCATGAGGGCCGCGTCACGGACGGTCCGGGCGATGGGGCCGTTGGTCGACAGCCCGAACAGGTCGGGGACGATCGGCCCCGCCGACACCCGGCCGCGGGTCGGCTTGATCCCGAACAGGCCGCAGGCGCTGCTCGGGATCCGGATCGAGCCGCCGCCGTCGCTGCCCTGCGCGATCGGCGCCAGCCCGGACGCGACCGCCGCCGCCGCGCCGCCCGACGAGCCGCCCGCCGACCGGGTGAGGTCCCAGGGCGTGCGGGCCGGGGGCGCGACGTCACCCTCCGTATAGCAGGGCAGCCCGAACTCGGGCGTCGTCGTCTTGCCCAGCAGCACGGACCCCGCTTGCGCCAGCTTGGTGACCACATGGTCGTCGGCGAACCCGGTCAGGTCGGCGTACACCGCCGAGCCGAACGTCATCCGGACGCCGTTGACCATGTTCAGGTCCTTGATCGGGACCGGCACGCCGTGCAGCGGCGGCAGGTCCGCCGGGTCGGCCGCCTCCAGCACCGCCTTCTCGGCGCGGCGGGCCTCCTCGCGGGCGCGGTCGGCGGTCACGGTCACGTAGGCGCCGACCTGCTCGTTCAGCCGGTCGATACGGGCCAGATAGTGGTCGGCGAGCTCGACCGGGGATACTTCCCTCGTGCGCACGGCGGCGGCCATCTGGGTGGCGCTCAGGTCATGGGTTTGTGTCACGAATCGGAACGCTAGACGCCGTGTGCGCGGGCATCAAAGAGGGCAGGGACGTAAAGGCGGAGGAAGGAGAAGAGTATCGGCCTACCCGTCCGTCGCGTAAGTTACTCACTGTCCCGAGGGCGACAAAACTATTAACCCCGCATGACTAGTCGCCGACCGGCCGGATGATTACTCTGCGCACGGAGGATCATGCCCCCGAGGGGAAAGGAATACGGAGCGTCACTCATGGCGATCACGGAGCGGGGCAACACGCAGGGCGCCCGGGGCCAGCCCCGGGCCGAGTCCGAGGAGTCGCGGCCGGTGGAGGCACGGTCGGAGCAAGCGCGTGAGCACTATCACCCGGCGCCGGTGACCGAGCGCCCGGAGGAGGGCGAGCGCACCGCCGCGGCGCCGCTCGACGACCCCCGGATCCGCCGCTGGGCGTGGCGGGCCGGCGCGGCCGTCGTCGCGGGCGCCGCCGTCATGGTCCTGTCGAGCTGGCGGCTGGGCGTCGCCGTCGCGGTGCTGGTGGTCGTCGGCGACGTCGTCCGCACGTCCCGCCGGAGCTCCTCCGTCACCGCCTGGCAGAAGTCCTCGGCCGCCGAACGGCGCACCGAGAAGCAGCTGAAGTCCCTGCAGCGCAACGGGTACCTCGTGCTGCACGCGCGGGCCGTCCCCCGCGACGACGACGGCGTCAGCGACGGGCGGATCGACCACCTCGTGATCGGGCCGAGCGGCGTCTACGCCATCGACTCCGAGAAGTGGGACAAGCGCCTCCCCGTGCGCACCATGTCCCACCTCAAGCTCTTCCACGGCCCCTTCAACAAGAAGGACCGGCTGGACGAGGCGCGCTGGGAGGCCCAGATGGCCAGCAGCATCCTCGCCGAGCGGGTCGGCTTCGAGGTCCCGGTGCAGGCCTCCGTGGCGATCTACGGGCCGTCCATCCCGTGGAAGGTCATGCGGGTGCGCGACGTCGACGTCTACGCCGGCAACCGGGCCCGCGCCTACCTGCGGCGCCGTCCGAAGATCCTCACCGACGGCGACGTGCAGCGCATCTTCCAGGCGGCGGAGAAGGCCCTGCCGCCGAAGTACCCCGACTGAGGCCGAGGGCGGCCTGCTTCCCCGGGCCGCCCGCCCCAGAGGCTCGACGGCGAGCCCGCCGGGACGTCCGCGTCCCGGCTTTTCTCATGCCCGCTCCCCGGTTGGTAGCATCGGTGGTCACGGGCCGGCCCGCGCGCGACCTCCGCTGAGCCGGCGGCAGCGCCGCGATCCGCCGCTGCGAGCACGCTTCCAGAAGGCGACCCGCCCCGCCACGCCGAACCACGCGCGGCCCGTCGTCCCGCACGCCACAGGTTTGGAGAGGTCACGATGCCACCGCTCAGGTCACGCACGGTCACGCACGGCAGGAACATGGCGGGCGCCCGCGCCCTCATGCGCGCCAGCGGCGTCGAACGCGAGGACTTCGGCAAGCCGATCGTCGCGGTGGCCAACAGCTTCACCCAGTTCGTGCCGGGCCACGTCCACCTGGACGAGGTCGGCAAGGTCGTCGCGGGCGCGGTCCGCGAGGCCGGCGGCGTGCCCCGCGAGTTCAACACCATCGCCGTGGACGACGGCATCGCGATGGGCCACGGCGGCATGCTGTACTCGCTGCCGTCCCGCGAGCTGATCGCCGACGCCGTCGAGTACATGGTCAACGCGCACTGCGCCGACGCCCTCATCTGCGTCTCCAACTGCGACAAGATCACCCCGGGCATGCTGCTGGCGGCGCTGCGGCTGAACATCCCGACCGTGTTCGTCTCCGGCGGCCCGATGGAGGCCGGCAAGCCGGTCGAGGGCGTCATGGGCGGCAACAAGCTCGACCTGAT
The DNA here is from genome assembly GCF_013364275.1 of Actinomadura sp. NAK00032. NCBI lineage: Bacteria > Bacillati > Actinomycetota > Actinomycetes > Streptosporangiales > Thermomonosporaceae > Actinomadura > Actinomadura sp. NAK00032. The sequence goes on from NZ_CP054932.1 coordinate 7,095,340, forward strand.
CGACCCGATGATCGCCTCCGCGGACGTCTCGATCGCCGACGACAAGCTGCTGGAGATGGAGGAGTCCGCCTGCCCGACCTGCGGGTCCTGCTCCGGCATGTTCACGGCGAACTCGATGAACTGCCTCACCGAGGCGATCGGGCTGGCGCTGCCCGGCAACGGCACCGTCCTCGCCACCCACACCGCCCGCCGCCGCCTCTACGAGGACGCCGGCCGCACCGTCGTCGAGATCGCCAAGCGGTACTACGACGGCGACGACGAGTCCGTCCTGCCGCTGAACATCGCCACCCCCGAGGCGTTCGAGAACGCCATGGTGCTGGACGTCGCGATGGGCGGCTCGACCAACACGATCCTGCACCTGCTCGCCGCCGCCACCGAGGCGCGCGCCGAGTTCGGGCTTTCCGAGATCGACGCGGTGTCGCGCCGCGTCCCGTGCATCTGCAAGCTGGCCCCGGCGACCGCCAAGTACCACGTCGAGGACTGCCACCGCGCCGGCGGCATCCCCGCCCTGCTCGGCGAGCTGCACCGGGGCGGGCTGCTGCACGGCTCCGCGCACTCGATCCACTCCGCGTCGCTGGAGGAGTTCGTCGCCAAGTGGGACGTCCGCTCCCCCGGCGTCCTGCCCGAGGCCGTCGAGATGTTCCACGCGGCGCCCGGCGGCGTCCGCAGCACCTCGGCCTTCTCGCAGAGCGCCCGCTGGGAGACCCTCGACCTCGACCGCGAGAACGGCTGCATCCGCTCCGTCGAGCACGCCTACACCGCCGACGGCGGGCTCGCCGTCCTGCGCGGCAACATCGCCCCCGACGGCGCGATCGTGAAGACCGCCGGCGTCGAGGAGGAGCTGTGGACCTTCACCGGCCCGGCCGTCGTCTTCGAGTCGCAGGACGACGCCGTCGAGGGCATCCTCGCCGGCCGGGTCACGCCCGGTGACGTCGTCGTGATCCGCTACGAGGGCCCGAAGGGCGGGCCCGGCATGCAGGAGATGCTGTACCCGACGAGCTTCCTCAAGGGCCGCGGGCTCGGCAAGGCGTGCGCGCTGATCACCGACGGCCGGTTCTCCGGCGGGACGTCCGGGCTGTCCATCGGGCACGCCTCCCCGGAGGCGGCGGGCGGCGGGATCATCGCCCTCGTCGAGGACGGCGACCGCGTCGTCATCGACATCCCGAACCGCGTCCTGGAGCTGGACGTCCCGGCGGACGAGCTGGAGATCCGCCGCGAGAAGCTGCTCGCCGACCTCGGCGGCTACCGGCCCCGCGACCGCGACCGCCCGGTCAGCGCCGCGCTGCGCGCCTACGCCGCGATGGCGACGTCCGCCTCGACCGGCGCCGCCCGCGACGTCTCGCAGCTCGACCGCCTCCCCAACAGCTGAGCGAGGCGGGGGGCGGGGGCGCGGCGCATTACCTGGCGGGTAATCGCTCCCGTTCCCCGGCTCCGGCACAGTGGTGGATGCCGGGCGAGACCAGCCCGGCGCCCACCGCCGAAGGAGTCAGCGATGACCGCCTACGCCCTCGCCCACCTGCGCCCGCAGCCGCCGCTGCACGACGACGTGTTCACCTATATCGAGCGCATCCAGGACACCATGGACCCGTTCGGCGGCCGCTTCCTCGTGCACGGCGCGAACCCCGAGGTAGTGGAGGGGACGGTCGAGGGCGGCTACGTCCTGATCGCGTTCCCCGACATGGACAGGGCGCGCGGCTGGTACGAGTCGGACGCCTACCAGGCGATCCTCCCCATGCGCACCGACCACGTCCCGGGCACCGCCGTGCTGCTGCCGGGCGTCCCGCCGGGCTACGACCCCGCGGCGACCGGGCGGGCGATGCGCGCCGCCCAGCACGGCTAGGAGCAGCAGCCTCCGCCGCAGCAGCCGCCTCCGCCGGCGGGCTTGGGCGGCGGCGCCGTGCCGCGGGAGGTGCCGGTGACGGCGACCGTGGACAGCAGCTTGACCGTGTCGTCGTGGCCGTCCGGGCACGGGGCCGGGTCGGACGCGTTGATCATCGGGCGGGAGACCTCGAAGGTCGATCCGCACGCGCGGCAGCGGTAGTCATAGCGAGGCACGGCCCCAGGATACGTGGTCGCCGGGGAGCGGGGCCGCCGCGCGGCGGGCCGCCGGTCAGGCCGCCGGTTCGGAGACGTAGGCGGCCCACTGGGGGTCGCCGTCCTGGACGAGGCCGATGAGCCGCCAGTGCGCGCCGCGCGGCACGGCGGGCGGCACGGGGAGCGTCCAGCCGATCTCCGACAGCAGCCGGTCGGCTTTGCGGTGGTTGCAGGTCATGCAGGAGGCGACGCAGTTCTCCCACACGTGCTTGCCGCCGCGGCTGCGCGGATGGACGTGGTCGATGGTCTCGGCGCGGCGCCCGCAGTAGACGCAGCGGAAGTTGTCGCGGCGCATCAGCGCGGCCCGGGTCAGGGGCACGCGGGTGCGGAACGGGATGCGCACGTAGCGGCGCAGCCGGATCACCGACGGCACCTCGACCGCCATCGTGGCCGAATGCAGCACCGCGCCCGTGGTGTCGTGATGGACGATCTCGGCCTTCTCCCGGAGCACGAGGCAGACCGCCCGCCGCAGCGGCAGCGTGGTGAGTGGTTCGTACGTCGCGTTCAGGAGCAGGACCTGTCGCATCAGACGGCCTCCGCCGGGGTCGGCGGGGCCGCCGGATTCGGCGGGTTCGGCGGGTGTGTCGCCTCGGCGGGCGCGGTCGACCGCGCCCCGGACCGAGGCCCGATTATCGTCTCCGGTTCCTGCGCTCTCGCCATGAGAACCTCCCCAGGGGCGAACCGACCTTCATCAGTGTGGCGTCTGAGGGAGCCCGTCCGCTACCCCAATAATCCCCCAGCGTGCGCCGGAACGAACGCGGACCCGCCTCCAGGCCAGTGGGGAGTGGCCGGGCGGGCAGCCCCGGCGGGCAAATACAGTGCATCCATGACGCCGTATCCGCCCGCGCAGCGCCAGGACATCGTCGAGGACATCCACGGCCACCGTGTCGCCGACCCGTACCGGTGGCTGGAGGACGCCGACAGCGCCGACACCACGGAGTGGCTCGCCGCGCAGGACCGGCTCTTCCACAAGGTCGTGGACGCGCTGCCGGGCCGCGACGCACTGCGCGCGCGGCTCGGCGAGCTGCTCGGCGCGGGAAGCGTCGGCTCCCCCGTGTGGCGGGGCGAGCGGCGGTTCTTCACCCGCCGCGGCGCGGGGCAGGAGCACCCCGTCCTCTACACGGCGGGCCCGGATGGCGCCGAGCGCGTCCTCGTCGACCCGATGGCGCTCGACCCGGACGGCACGACGACGCTCGACGGCTGGCAGCCGGACAAGGAGGGCCGCCGCCTCGCCTACAAGGTCTCCACCGGCGGGGACGAGGAGTCCCTGCTGTACGTCATCGACGTCGCGACCGGCGAGCGGGTCGAGGGGCCGATCGAGCGGGCGCGGTACTCCGCCGTCGCGTGGCTGCCGGGCGGCGAGGCGTACTACTACGCGCGGCGGCTGCCCGCGCACGAGGTCCCGGACGGCGAGGAGCAGTACCACCGGCGCCTCTACCTCCACCGGGTCGGCACCGACCCCGACGCCGACGACGTGCTGATCTTCGGCGCGGGCCGGGACAAGACCAACTACTACGGGGCCGGCGTCAGCCGCGACGGGCGCTGGCTGACGGTCTCGTCGTCGCAGGGCACGGCGCCCCGCAACGACCTGTGGATCGCCGACCTGTCGGCCTCGCCCCCGGAGGCGCCGGCGCTGCGGCCCGTGCAGGAGGGCGTCGACGCCGGCACCGGCCTGCACGTCGGACGCGACGGCCGCGCCTACATCTTCACCGACCGGGACGCGCCCCGCTCCCGGCTCTGCGTCGCCGACCCGGCCGACCCGTCCTACGAGCACTGGCAAGACCTCCTCCCGGAGGACCCGGAGGCCGTCCTCACCGACTTCGCGATCCTCGACGGCCTGGAGCGGCCCGTCCTGCTGGCCGGGTGGACGCGGCACGCGATCAGCGAGATCACCGTCCACGACCTGGCGACCGGCGAGCGGATCGGCACCGTTCCGACGCCGGGCCTCGGCTCGATCGGCGGGATCGTCGAGCGGCCCGAGGGCGGGCACGAGGCGTGGTTCGGCTACACCGACAACACCACCCCGTCCTCGGTGATGCGCTACGACGCGCGCACCGCCGAGACCACGCTGTGGGCCTCGGCGCCGGGTGCGGTCGAGGTCCCCGAGATCGAGACGCGCCAGGTGGTCTACACCTCGCGGGACGGCACGCAGGTGCGGATGCTGGTCGCGTCCCGTCCCGGGCTGTCCGGCCCGCGCCCGGCGGTCCTCTACGGGTACGGCGGCTTCAACATCTCGCTCACCCCGTCCTACTCGGCGAGCATCCTGGCCTGGGTGGAGGCGGGCGGCGTGTACGCGGTCGCCAACCTGCGCGGCGGGTCCGAGGAGGGCGAGGAGTGGCACCGCGCGGGCATGCGGGAGCGCAAGCAGAACGTGTTCGACGACTTCCACGCCGCCGCCGAGAAGCTGATCGCCGACGGCCTGACCACGCCCGCGCAGCTCGCGATCTCGGGCGGCTCCAACGGCGGCCTGCTCGTCGGCGCGGCCCTCACCCAGCGCCCCGACCTGTACCGGGCGGTGGTCTGCTCGGCGCCGCTGCTCGACATGGTGCGCTACGAGCGGTTCGGCCTCGGCCAGACCTGGAACGACGAGTACGGGACGGCGGACGACCCCGAGGAGTTCGGCTGGCTCATCGGCTACTCCCCGTACCACCACGTCCACGCGGGCACCGCGTACCCGGCCGTGCTGTTCACGACGTTCGGCAGCGACACCCGCGTGGACCCGCTGCACGCCCGCAAGCTGTGCGCGGCGCTGCAGTACGCCACCGCGTCGGACGCGCCGGTCCTGCTGCGCAACGAGGCGGAGGTGGGGCACGCCGCCCGCTCGGTGAGCCGCTCGGCCGACCTGATGACCGACACGCTGACGTTCATGGCCGCGCGGACCGGGCTGTCCTTCGGCGAATTGACTCATGGTCTAATAGCGGGATGACGGTGCAGACCACCACGGTCCTCGACCTCCTGCGCGAGCCGCCGGCGGAGCCCGACACGTCGGCCGGCTACCTCGACCTGCTCGGCCCGCCGGCGAAGCCGTCACTGGCCCAGTCGGCGATGGAGTCGACGTTCCTGCCGCGCATCTACGAGAAGGTGTGGCGGCCGATCGGCTTCAACCTCGCCAAGGGCTGGCCGCTCGGCCCCGACACCGCCGCCGAGCACGCGACGGCCCGCGAGTGGCTCGGCCTCACCGGCCGCCCGGCGGCGACGGTGCTGGACGTGGCGTGCGGCCCCGGCAACGTCACCCGCGCCCTCGCCGAGGGCGTCGGCCGCGACGGGCTGGTCGTCGGCCTGGACGCGTCCGAGACCATGCTGGCGCAGGCCGTCCGCGACACCCCCGAGCCCCACCTCGACGACGCCCGCATCGACTACGTGCGCGGCGACGCCGTCGGCCTCCCGTTCCGCGACGGCGTGTTCGACGCCGTCTGCTGCTTCGGCGCGCTCTACCTGTTCGACGACCCGTGGCGGGCGCTGGACGGCATGGCCCGCGTCCTGCGGCCCGGCGGCCGGCTCGTCATCCTCACCTCCCGGCGGCCCGTCCCGCTGCCGAGCGCCCGCATCGCGGGCGAGCTGATCCGCCGCGCCACGGGCTTCACGGTCTTCGGCGACCGCGAGATGACCCGCGCGCTCACCGCCCGCGGCTTCACCGGCGTCCGCCGGCACCGCTACCCGCTGATGCAGATGCTCGCCGCCCGCCTCCCCTGACCCGCGGCGGCGCGGGCCAGGAGGGGCACGGGGGTCAGCGGAGCGGTTTCTCGATGTAGATGTTGACGATGCCGCCGATGGTCTCGCGGCGGGTCTCGCGCCAGCCGAACCTGCGGTAGAGGGCCAGCGCGGGGGCCTGGAGCTCGGTGGTGTCGGCGCGCAGGACGCGGTAGCCGTACTCGGCTGCGCGCTCCTCCAGGGCCCGCACGACCGCGGCGCCGTAGCCGCGGCGCTGGACGGCCGGCAGGACGCGCAGGCGCACCATCTCGACGGCGTTCAGCTCGCGGGCGCCGGGGGCGTAGCCGCCGAACGCGCGGGCGTGGCCGCCGGGGATGAGGTCGGCGCGGCGCAGGCCGCCCATCGCGACGATCCGGGCGCCGAGCTCGCCGACGAGGAACTCGCCGTCGTTGCGGAGGTAGATGTCCTCCATCCGGAAGAAGTCGTGGTCGTAGTAGACGCCGTCACCGGGCCGCAGGCCGACCTGGGCGAGGCCCTCGCGGTGCAGCGCCAGGACGGTGCCGTGGTCGGCCGCGTGGTAGCGGCGGATGCGCAGGTCGCCGAACCGCCAGACGGGCGGCTCGTCCTCCAGCCGGACGAGGTGGCCCTGCGAGAAGGTGCTGCCCATGCCCGGTCAGACCTGCTCCGCCGGCGGCGCGGTGACGGGACTCTTGACCGAGGTGCCCGAGAGCGCCTCGTAGAAGTCCTTCAGCGAGGCGATCTCGCCGTGCTTGGCCGAGACGGCCGCGCCGATCTGGCGAGCACGGTGCACCAGGATGTCGCTGCGGTGGTCGGCGGGCAGGTCGAGGATGGCCTCCCGGCCGGCCACCAGCGCGGCGTCGGGATGGCCGGCGTGCAGCTTGCACATCGCGCGGTCGAGGCGCACCAGGGTCAGGTCGACGCGGTCGGTGGGCGAGTAGAGGGTGAGGGCGTGGCTCAGTACCTCGTCGCCGTGCTTGTGGTCGCCGAGGTTGGTGAACGTGTCGCCCTCGTAGAAGGCCATCTGCCGGTCGGTGAACCCGAACACCAGGTCGCCGGTGTCGGTCTTGGACAACTGGTCGAACACCGAGCGCCCCCGGACCAGGGCGCGGCGGGCGCTCGGGGCGGCGTCGCCGCGGCCGCGCAGCGCGAGCATGCCGAGCGCGCGGGCCTCCACGGCGGGGGCCATGGCGGCGGCGACGCCGGGCGTGCGGCCGGCGAGGTCCTGGGCCTTGCGGGCCAGGTGCAGCGCCTCGCGCGGGTCGCCGTAGTACATCGGCACGAGGGACTCGCGGACGGTCACCCAGGCGCGCAGCTGCCGGTCGCCGGTCTCGTCGGCGGCGGTGCGCGCGGTGCGGAAGAACGAGCGGGCCAGCCGGTGGTCGCCCAGGTTGATCATGATCAGCCCGGACAGCCCGGACAGCTGCGCCGCGATCCGGCACAGCCGCTCCTGCAGTTCCACCGGCTGCCGCTTGTCGCACATGCGCCGCACCTCGCTGAAGTCCAGCAGGACGTCGCAGAGCATCCGCAGCGAGGGGGTCGCCTGGTACTGCCGGCCGTAGCCGTAGGTCGTCTCCTCCCACTGGTCGAGCATGGTCGGCGAGACGGTCGCGCCGACCAGGGTGTCGTCCATCCTGCGGCGCAGGTTGTCGACGGCCCCAAGGAACTGACCGTCGAGCGCCACGCCCGCTCCGGCCAGAAGTTGCAGAAGGGTCCTACGAAGCACGATGTCCTCCTCTCCCACATCAATGGTCAGGGGGCCTTCGGCGCGGTCGGGGCCCCGTACGTCGTTGACGGTGACCCAGGGACGCTCCTCGCCCCTGGGGACGATCGCCCCGACGAGCGCGTCGGGGTCGGATGCCGCGCGCCGCTCCGGGGCGCGCGGCGGGGGGACGCTCGGAGCCCCCGTGCGGGCCGCGTGGCCGCGGCCGCAGATGCAGGGGCTCTGGTAGTCGAGCGCGTCGGGCTCCACCCGGTAGACGGCGCACAGGTAGTGCAGGTACTCGGGACCGGGCCGCTTGTACCCGCTCTCGTAGGCCGACAGCAGCGTCTCCCCGAGCCGGGGCGGCGGCTTGCCGTCGACCTCGTACAGCGCCCTGACCTGCGCCACGATGTCGGACAGCGCGACACCGTGGGCGAGGCGGTGCGCCTTCACCCGGCTGGTGCCGAACAGCGGCCCGCACTGCTCGTGGATCTCCTGCGCGATCTGGACCGGGCCCTGGCCCCGGGCCAGAGCGTGCGCGCGGATCCGGCGGGCGACTTCCGTCTCTTTCCGGGGGGGATCCGACACTCCGGCCTCCTCACCGTCGTGCCGGGACGCCGTTCCCCCGGGGGGAGGGCGGTCGTCCCTGCCACGGCGACCGGTCACTAGATGGCCACGACAGATAATCTTTCGCGCACGCAGCGTAACCCCCGTCACATTGGCCGCCAAGCGGTTTCACGGAAGAAGCAGCGGCCGGAGGACGCCTCACCCCCCGTGGGTAGAGATTCTTCCTCCGCAGTAGGGCGCCCTTCCTCTGAGGTGGGGTAATCCGGTACTTCGCCGGACGGTCGCCCCCTTGACCCGCCAGTGTGAGAGTTGCAATTCTCGCCGCGAGTGACCGGACGGATCCAGAGAGTCGATCATCCGCCCCTGTCCGGTCAAGCCCGGCGCTCGCCCATGGAGGGGGTGTGAAGGTGGTCAGCGACAGACGCGTCGGCTACCTCGAGGAACTGGAGCACGAACTCGACACGCAGGGCCTGGTCGCCCGTGTCGTCCGCACCCGCTCGGGGCCGGCCTTCCTGCGGGTGGTGAACCCGGAGGCGGCGAGCCTCGCCGAGGACGTGACCTGCGCGCCGGCCCCCGAGACCAAGGACCACTACTTCTGGTGGTCCTGGGGCGAGCGCATGCACCGGGTGGACGACGTCGGCGGCGCCGCGATGAAGCTGGCGCACGTCCTGCAGCCGCTCTCCCGGGAGGTGGGCTCCCGCCCCTGAGACCGGGCGTGTCCCGCGGTCCGCGGCCGGAACGGCGCGGCAGCCGCCGGCCGCGGGACACGTTCGCCCGATCAGCCCCTCCCCGGCCGTGCCCCCCGGGCTCCGCCCCGGCGGCACCTCGTCCGGCGGCGTACGAACCGGTCGGAAACGTCCCCTACGATCGGCTCGTTGCCCGCCGCGGGTCCACAGTGAGGTGCCGAGGCACCACAATTGGCCGGGGAGGGTCTGCACCATGTCATTCGCCGCGTCGTCTCTTGCCGCGCCGTCGCTCGCCGCATCGCCGCTCGCCGGGCCGCTGGCCGCGCCCGGCGGCGAGCCGCTGCTCCCCTGGGCCGACAAGGGGTCCCCGGAGTCGGCCTGCGGCGCCCCCGACCCGACCACGGCGTGCCGGCTGGTCTGGAACGTCTCGCACAACACCGACTTCACCAAGTTCTTCGCCACGTGGCTCGACAAGCCGCTCACCACACTGCTGCTGATCATCATCACCTTCGTGGTCGCGCTGATCGTGAAGAACATCGCGCACCGCATGATCACCAAGGTGACGCTGCGGATGGCCGAGGGGACGATGTCCGAGCGGGCCCGCGAGCGGGCCCGGACGGTCTTCGAGGGCAGCCCCGCCCTGCTGAACAAGCGGCGCGCCCAGCGCGCGCAGACGCTCGGCTCGGTGCTGCGCTCGATCGCGTCCGTCCTGATCATGGGGACGGCGCTGTTCAGCATCCTCGGCTCGCTCGGCCTGAACCTGGCGCCCATCCTGGCCAGCGCCAGCGTGATCGGCGTCGCGGTCGGGTTCGGCGCGCAGAACATCGTCAAGGACCTGCTCGCCGGGCTGTTCATGCTGCTGGAGGACCAGTACGGCGTCGGCGACTTCATCGACGTGGGCACCGCGAAGGGGACGGTCGAGGCCGTCACGCTGCGGGTCACCCGGATGCGGGACGTCAACGGCGTCGTCTGGTACGTCCCGAACGGCGAGATCAAGAAGGTCGGCAACGAGTCGCAGAACTGGGGGCGGGCCGTCCTCGACATCCCGGTCGACATCCACGAGGACACCGAGAAGGTCAAGGAGATCCTCCAGGCCACCGCCGACGAGATGGCCGCCGACACGTCCTGGAAGGACCTCGTCCTGGAGCAGCCGTCGGTGTGGGGCGTGCAGGCCCTCGCGGGGGACGCGATCGTGATCCGCGTGGTGCTGAAGACCGCTCCCGGCAAGCAGGGCGACATCGCCCGCGAGCTGCGCGAACGCGTCAAGCGCTCGTTCGATGAGGCGGGCGTCACGGTGGCCACCCCGGCGCCGTAAGCGATCAAGGTGAGGATCGGGACGCATCTCACATAGGGTGGGGACCGCTATGGCTGAACAGGTGACTTTCTACGAGGCGGTCGGCGGTGAGGCGACCTTCCACCGGCTGGTGCACCGCTTCTACCAGGGCGTCGCCGAGGACCCCGAGCTCCGGCCGATGTACCCGGAGGAGGATCTCGGCCCCGCCGAGGAGCGGCTGCGGCTGTTCCTGATCCAGTACTGGGGCGGCCCCAATACCTACAGCCAGCGGCGCGGGCATCCGCGGCTGCGCATGCGGCACGTGCCGTTCGTCATCGACGAGGCCCAGCGCGACCGGTGGCTGGCGCACATGCGGGCCGCGGTGGAGGAGCTGGAGTTGCCCGAGCCGCTGGAGAAGCAGCTCTGGGACTACTTCACGATGGCGGCGCGGAGCCTGGTGAACACGCCCACGTGACCGGCCGGGCGCGGCCGTGTCGCGGCCGCGCGTGACCGCTGCGGGGTAATCGGGTAGATCGCGGTGTATGACGCGAATCCCGTGGTGGCGCAACGCCGTCGTGTACGAGATCTACGTCCGCAGCTTCGCCGACGCCGACGGGAACGGTGAAGGCGACCTCCAGGGGATCCGGTCCCGGCTCGGCCATCTGCGCGACCTCGGCGTGGACGCGCTGTGGCTCACCCCCTTCTACCGCTCCCCGCTGGCGGACGGCGGCTACGACGTCGCCGACTACCGCGACGTCGACCCCCGGTTCGGCACGCTGGACGACTTCGACGCGCTGGTCGCCGACGTGCACGCGCACGGGATGCGGCTGATCGTCGACATCGTCCCCAACCACTCGTCCGACCGGCACCCCTGGTTCCAGGAGGCGCTCGCCGCGCCCCCGGGATCCCCTGAGCGCGCGCGCTACATCTTCCGTCCCGGCCGGCCGGGGGAGCGTCCCGGCGAGGAGCAGCCGCCCAACGACTGGCCGTCCGCGTTCGGCGGCCCGGCCTGGACGCGAGTGGACGACGGAGCCGGCGGCGGCGAGTGGTACCTGCACCTGTACGCGCGCGAGCAGCCGGACTTCAACTGGCGCAACCCGGAGGTCCGGCACGAGTTCGAGGACGTCCTGCGCTTCTGGCTCGACCGGGGCGTGGACGGCTTCCGCATCGACGTCGCCGCCGGCCTGTTCAAGGACGAGTCCTTCTGCGACCTCGCCGGACGGGACCGCCGCGTCTCGAACGGCCCGATCTACAGCCGTCCCGAGGTCCACGAGGTGTATCGCCGCTGGCGGCAGATCCTGGACGGGTACGGCGGCGACCGCATGGCCATAGGCGAGGTGTGGACGGACGGCCCCGAAGACCTCGCGCTCTATCTGCGTCCAGACGAACTGCACCAGGTGTTCCAGTTCGACCTGCAACTGGCTCCGTGGTCGGCGACGGCCTTCCGCGACGTGATAGACGCCGCGTTGAAGGCCGTCGCGCCTACCGGGGCCGCTCCCACGTGGGTGCTGTCCAGTCACGACTCGATCCGCCACATGACGCGTTACGAGCGGCCGGAGGGCATCCCCGGCATCGAGCGTGCGCGAGCCAAGGCGGCGCTACTGCTGCTCTTGTCGCTCCCAGGGTCGGCCTACCTGTACCAAGGCGAGGAACTGGGGCTGCCCGAGGTGACGGACCTCCCCGATGAGGCCCGGCAAGACCCGATCTTCGAGCGCACCAACGGGGAACTCGCCGGACGGGACGGCTGCCGGGTCCCGCTGCCCTGGTCGGGCCGGGCCGAGCCGTTCGGGTTCTCCCCCGCGGGCGTCCGGCCGTGGCTGCCGATGCCGCCTGAGTGGGCGTCGATGACGGCGGAGGCGCAGGTGCCGGATCCGTCCTCCATGCTGCGGTGGTACCGGGAGGCGCTGGCGCTGCGCCGCCGCCTGGCGAACGACCTGCCCGAGGACCTGGAGTGGCTCGACTCCCCCGGCGGCGCGCTCTACTTCCGGCGCGGCCCGCTCACGTGCGCGCTCAACTGCGGCGAGAATCCGGTGCGGCTCCCGCCGGGAACCCCGCTCCTGACGAGCACCCCGCTCTACGGCGACCTGCTCCCCGGCAACACCGCCGCCTGGCTCCGGACGGTCTGAGAAGCCCGGAGGACGAAGAACGCGGTGTGCCGGGCCGTGCCAGGGATCAGAGCACGGACCGGCACACCGCGGGCCTTCACCGGCGGAAAGGGCCGGTCACATCGGCGGGCGCTGGATCTGGAGCGGGTCGTCGGCGGGCGGCACCGCCTGGAAGGTCCGGGCCTGCGACTCGACGCCGGCCCAGCGCTTGACGTCCGCGACCGCCGCGGCCTGCTCGCCGGCGGGCAGCTTGGCGATGAGGCGGGCGCTGTGGTTCAGGCCGGGCGCGACGTAGACGGCCGAGTCGCGGCTGCCCCGTCCCAGGGTGAACGGCTCGGCGCCCCACGGGTCGTTGGAGCCGTACAGGAAGAGCATGTGGTTCGAGTTGTGCCGCACCCAGCGGTCGATGTCGCGCATGGCGCGGCCCCGGTCGAACCGCATCGGGATGTCGCGCGGGACGTAGGTGCGCGGCTGGTAGCTCTCCTCGTAGCGCAGCAGGGGCCGCAGGTGCTTGAACTTGGGCGACGGCCAGCCGAGCTGGGTGCCCGCCTGGTAGTAGTACGGAATGTACGGGGCGAGCCCCTGGTCGCTGTAGAACGACAGCCCGGAGATGGTGTCGAGCGTCTTGTAGATCTCGTCGTCGGAGGCGTCCACCGACGGCAGCGACGGGCAGTCGGACTGCAGGCTGTACTGCCAGAACGCCCACTCGTAGTCCATCACCGAGTTCTCGAACGCGCGGTCCATCGTGCGCAGGATGGTGAAGGTCAGGCCCTGCTCGTCGGCGGCGGCCTTGAAGCGCTGGAGCATGGCGGGGCGGCGCTTGAGGAACTCGCGCGCGAGCGCCTTGACGTGGGCGCGGCACTCGGGGTCGTCCCCGACGGTCCGGAAGAACGCGTCGTAGGCGCGGTCGTCGTTGTTGTCGACGTCGTTGGGCGCGACGTACACGACGCTGCCGTCGACATCACCCGGGTAGAAGCGCTTGTGGTAGACGGCCGTCATGCCGCCCTTGCTGGCGCCGGTCGAGATCCACTTGCCCTTGTAGATGGTCTTGAGCGCGCGGATGAGCCGGTGCTCGTCGGTGGCGGCCTGCCAGATGTTGTCCTTGGACCAGTCGGTCGGCTCGGGGCGGGACGGGGTGAAGTAGCGGTACTCGACCGAGATCTGGTTGCCGTCCACCAGGGCCGTGGGCTCGGCCGTGAACATCACCTCGGGAGTGTCGTAGCCGCTGGTGTAGAGCACCATGGGCTTGTCCGCCGACTTGTGCTGCAGCATGATGCGCTGCTCGAACCACTGGCCCCAGGGCTTGCGGTGGTCGACGGGCTGGCGGTATTCGAGCCAGAACCAGCGGACCCCGGGAATCGTCGAGTCCTTCTCCGTCACCCGCATTCCGCGAATGGCCTTGAGCTGGGCCAGAATGTCGCCGGCCTGGGCCGCACCCGCCTGCGCGGTGCCCACCTGCGCGGTGCCCGCCTGCGTGGTGATCGCCGCCTGCGCCGCAGTGGCGCCCGCCCCGGTCATTCCGGCGGCGAGCAGCAGTGCCATCGCTCCTTGTGAGACGCGCCGCATTGTGCCCCTTTCACGTGGGTTCTCCACATTCGCGTCGCGACACTAGAGGGAGAAGAGGCCCTAAAACGGATTGCTGTGGTGCTTGTTACCTATCCGTGACGGCTCGGTTGTCACCGGGCGCGCCAGGACAGAACACCACGCACGCGGGGTCACGCGGAGGGGCGCTCAGAGGGTCACGCGGGCGGCGTGAGGGACACCCCGTCGTCCCACGGGGCCAGGCGTTCGAAGAGGTGCTCGTCGTGCCAGCGCCCGTCCAGGTGGATGTGGCGGCGGGCCGTCCCCACGGCCGTGAAGCCGTTGTTGCACAGGACGCGCTGGGACGCATGGTTGTCGACCCGCGTAAAGGCTTCGACGCGGTGCAGGCGCAGCGCGCCGAACGCCACGTCCAGGGCCTGCCTCAGCGCCTCTGTGGCGACACCGTGGCCGGCGTGCGCGCGCGCCACCCAGTAGCCCACGAAGCAGCTCTGGAGCGGGCCGCGCAGGACGTTGTTGAGCGTGATCCGTCCGGCGATCTCGCCGTCGACCAGGATCAGGCCGGGCCACATCTCCCCCACCGCGTACGCCTCGATGAGGTCGTGCGTGTTGTCGCGCTGGCCGTCGACCGTGAAGTACGCGTCGTCCCGCTCCGGCTCCCACGGGCGCAGGTACTCGCGGTTGTCCCGGCACAGCGCGGCGAGCGCCTCGGCGTCCGCCATCTGGACGACGCGCAGCCGCACGCCGGGCTGGGGTCGGTCCAGCGCGGGCGGCGGGCCGGCCAGCGCGGTCATGCGCCCGGCACCACGTAGCGTCCGATGAACTCGCGCTCCTGCGGCGTGAAGCGCCGCAGCCGGTTCGCCTCCACGTCGAACGCGACGAGCGTCGAGGTCGCCACCGCGTACACGTTCTCGTCGTCGCGCACCTCGTAGCCGAGCTTGAACGAGGCGGCGCGGGCCTCGGTCACCCAGGTCTCCACCCGGATCGGGTAGACGGTCGGCAGCAGCGGCAGCCGGTAGTCGATCTCGTGCCGCGAGATCACCATGCCGCGCACGGGCTCCTCGCCCTTGCGCACCGGATCGCCGTGGAACATCTCCAGCCGGGCGTCCTCCAGGTAGCCGAGGAACTTGACGTTGTTCACATGGCCCTGGGAGTCGATGTCGCCGAACCGGATGTTGAACTCGTAGACGTGCCGGTACTCGGCCGTAGGCGTCCGCTGCATGTCCTCGCCTGGGGATCGGGGAACCGGGGTCGGCCCGATGTTACCCGCAGCCGATTCAGCCCCTGACGAGGCAGGGGCGCTTGCGGTCGAACGTCCAGCCCGGGACCAGGTACCGCATCGCCGCCTCGTCGTCCCGGTCGCCGAGCCCGTGCCGGACGTAGCGCCGGTGCGCCTCCTCCAGCCGCTCCTCGTCGATCTCGACGCCGAGGCCCGGTGCGTCCGGCAGGCCGACGCGGCCGTCCGCGATGCGGAGCGGGTCCCTGGTGAGGCGCTGGCCGTCCTGCCAGATCCAGTGCGTGTCGATCGCGGTGATCTCGCCGGGCGCGGCGGCGGCGACGTGGGTGAACATCGCCAGCGACACGTCGAAGTGGTTGTTGGAGTGCGAACCCCAGGTCAGGCCCCACGCCTGGCAGAGCTGCGCCACCCGCACCGAGCCGCGCATCGTCCAGAAGTGCGGGTCGGCGAGCGGGATGTCGACCGCGTCCAGCCGGATCGCGTGGCCCAGCTCTCGCCAGTCGGTCGCGATCATGTTGGTGGCGGTGCGCAGGCCGGTCGCGCGGCGGAACTCCGCCATCGTCTCGCGTCCCGAATAGCCCAGTTCGGCGCCGCACGGGTCCTCGGCGTAGGCGAGGACGTCCTTGAGACCGTTGCCGATCCGGACGGCCTCCTGGAGCGACCAGGCGCCGTTCGGGTCGAGGTTGATGCGGGCGTCCGGGAACCGCTCGGCGAGCGCCCGCACCGCCTCCGCCTCCTCGTCGGGCCGCAGCACGCCGCCCTTGAGCTTGAAGTCGGCGAACCCGTACCGCTCCTGCGCGGCCTCCGCCTGCCGGACGATCGCGTCCGGCGTCAGCGCCTCCTCGTGCCGCAGCCGGAGCCAGCCGTCCGCGTCCTTCGGGGGCTCCTGGTAGGGAAGGTCCGTCTTGTTCCGGTCGCCGATGTAGAACAGGTAGCCGAGCATCGGGATGGAGCTGCGCTGGACGCCGTCGCCGAGCAGCGCAGCCACCGGCACGCCGAGGAACCGCCCCAACAGGTCGAGCAGCGCCGACTCGATCGCGGCCAGCGCGTGGACGGTGATCCGCGTGTCGTGCGTCAGCGGGCCGCGCCCGCCCGCGTCCAGGTGCCCGAACGCGGCCCGGACGGAGTTCAGGATCTCGTCCGAGCGGCCGACGGGCCTGCCGGTGATCAGCTCCCGGGCGTCCTCCAGCGTCTTGCGGATGCCCTCGCCGCCCGGCACCTCCCCGACGCCCGTGCTGCCGGACGAGTCGGTCAGCAGCAGCACGTTCCGCGTGAAGAACGGGCCGTGCGCCCCGCCCAGGTTGAGCAGCATGCTGTCGTGGCCCGCGACGGGCACGACCCGCATGCCGGTGACGACCGGCGTGCTCATCGGGGCGCCCCCTGGTAGGCGATCGGCCGCTGGAACCGCTCGATGGCGAGGCTGCCCACCGACGTCGTGCGCGCGTCGGACGTCGCCGGGTACGGGCCGCCGTGGACCATCGCGTGCCCGACCCTGACCCCGGTCGGCCAGCCGTCCCACACGATCCGGCCGGCCAGCCGCTCGACGACCGGCAGCAGCCGCGCCGCGTCGTCCCCGGCGCCGTGGATCGTCGCGGTCAGCTGGCCCTCCAGGCCCCGCGCCACGTCGACGACCTGGTCGAGGTCGTCGCAGCGGACCACCAGCGAGCAGGCGCCGAAGACCTCCTCCTGGAGGTCGGGGCCGAAGTCGGCGGCGTCCACCGTCGCCAGCGCGGCGCGGCAGCCGGCCGCCGCGTCCGGCTCCCGGCCGCGGGCGATGACCTCCACGTCCGGATGCCGTTCGAGCCGTGCGACGCCGTCGGCGTAGGCGCGGGCGATGCCCGGGGTGAGCATCGGCGCCCCCGGGTCGGCCTCGATCGCCTTGGCCGCCGCGTCCAGGAACGCGTCGAGGTCCGTCCCCCGCACCGCGAAGACCAGCCCGGGATTGGTGCAGAACTGGCCGGCGCCGAGCGTCACCGACCCCGCGAACCCCTCGGCCAGCTCGCCGGCGCGCGCGGCCAGGGCGTCCGGCAGCAGGAACACCGGGTTGACGCTGCTCATCTCCGCGTAGACCGGGATCGGGACGGGACGGCCCGCCGCCGCCCGCGCGATCGCCAGCCCCGCCTTCCGCGACCCGGTGAACCCGACCGCCCGCACGCGCGGGTCGGTGACCAGCGCGATGCCGAGCGTGGGCCCGTCGCCGTAGAGCATCGAGAACACGCCCTCGGGCAGCCCCGCCTCCCGGACGGCCTCCGACACCGCCGTCCCGACCAGCTCGCACGTCCCCGGGTGCGCGTCGTGCGCCTTCACGACGACCGGGCAGCCCGCCGCCAGCGCGGACGCGGTGTCGCCGCCCGCCACCGAGAACGCGAACGGGAAGTTGCTGGCCCCGAACACGGCGACCGGCCCCAGCGGCATCCTCCCCTGCCGGATCTCGGGCCCGCCCTCGCCCGCCGGGTCGGTGCTCAGCGTCGGCCGGTCGCCTTCGCGGAGGCCGTCCAGGGAGCCGGGCGCGGCGGTGGCGCGCAGGTCGGCGGCGAAGAGCCGGAGCTGGCCGGTGGTGCGGCCGACCTCGCCGGTCAGCCGCGCTTCGGGGAGGCCCGTCTCGGACATCGCGCGCTGGACGAGGTCGCCGGCGAGGGCGTCGAGCCTGCCCGCGATCGACTCCAGGAAGGCGGCGCGCTGCTCGGCCGTCGTCGCGCGGTAGGCGTCGAAGGCCTGCTCCGCCAGGGCGCAGGCGCGCTCCACGTCGGCCTGGTCGCCGTAGCGGTACTCGGGATCGAGGTCCTCACCGGTGCGGGGGTCGACGGCGGTGATCGCCCGCCCCGTGCCGGCGACGCGGTCGAAGCCGATCACCATGCGTCCGGTGAGCTGCGCCAAGGGTCCGTCCTCCTCCGTCAGGTCACGTCAAAACGGACCCTAGGAGACGGGAACGATACCTGTCCAACACGAAAAACGCATTGTTCGATGCACTCGGAGCATCAATCCTGGGCGAACGGATCGGTCACCGTGCCGGACGGAAGCGCGGCCGAGGCGCTCTTCAGCAGGGCGACGAAGTCGGCCAGGCAGGTGATGCACCGCGCGGCATGACGGCTCAGCTCGCGGATCCGCTCGTCGCTGAGCACCTCGTTCGGCGGCGCCAGCTCGCGAACGTGGGTACAGCGCTCCGGGGGCTCGCGCGGCAGCTCCCGGCGGCCCGCGAACCCGGCCAGCATCTCGTCGATCCGGTCGGCGGCCTCGGGATAGCCGGCGGCATAGGCCTCCGCGTACGCCTGCGCCGCCTCGGTCACCAGGTGCAGCTCCGCGCGGCCGCAGGCCCCGGCGAGCCGGTCGAGCGTCCGGCCGAGCCGCAGCGCGGCGTCGGCGTGGTCGCCGCCGGCCGCGACCCGGAACCAGCGGGCGGCCTCCGCCAGGTCGCCGTCCGCCTCGTGGCGGCAGCCCAGCTCGTACGCGGCCCGGTCGAGCTGCAGCGACGCGACGAACGCCGCGTGCCGCGCCCGCGCGATGTCGTCGCGCCGCCGGTACTCCTCCTCCACCTCCGCGAGCCCGACGGCGAACTCGGCCTCGGGCATGCCCGCGATCGCGGACGCCGCGGCGGCGAGGGCACCGTCCAGGGTCACGCGTCGACCTCCGCCGGCCGCACCCGCCCCGCCAGCCGCCGCCGCGCCCGCTCCACATGCACCGCGGCGGCGGCCTCGCTCTCGTCCAGGATCTCCGCGACGTCCGGCATCGGGAACTCCAGCAGGCAGCGCAGCGCGACGGCCTCCCGCTGCCGGCGCGGCAGGCTCCGCACCGCCGCCATCAGGCCGTCCGGCTCGGCGCCGGCCATCTCGTCCAGCGACGTGCACTGCTCGCGCGCCTTCGCCTGCCAGCGGCGCAGCAGGGTCGTCGCGATCCGGAACAGCCAGACGCCCGGCTTCTCGCAGGTGACCAGCTCGCCCCAGCCGCACCGCGCGGCGAGCATGCTCTCCCGCGCGACGTCCTCGACCCAGCGCCCGTCCGCCGTCTGCGCCCGCAGGTACCCGGTGAGCAGCGGCGCCCAGTGCCGGTGGAACGCGGGGAACGACGTCAGCGACTCCCGCTCCGCGTTCATCGCGCCGCCCGCCCCGTCATCGTTGACCCGTCCACGAATCTCCTTTGCGGCACACAGGAACTGCTTTCACCCCAGTCTTACGCATAAAAGCGCCACCAGGGCTCACAATCCCCAACATCCCCCGCCACGATCCCGAGCTCAGTGATCAAAAACATCAATGACCACTAGGTCACTGCATCTCGCCCTCCACCTGCACCAACACTCCCGACAAAGATCACCAAGAATGGCCCGATGTCCAAAACAGACATTCACCCAACACCACCACGAACCAAATTCGAAAGTGTCAACCAGACGGGAGACCTGGAGTTCTATGGGGGCGTGGAAGGCCCCGGATTCCCACCGGCCGTAGCCGACAAGGCCATGCACGGGAACCACGTGAAGACGCGAGGCGGCGCTTCGCCCACCTCCATACGCGCCCAGGCCCGCCCCCAGGCAGCAGTGCATGCCACCGCCGAACGCCAGGTGCGCGAAAAGCTCGCGGCCCGAATCGAGCGGTTCGCGCCGCCGGGCGTGCACCTGGACGGCCTCCCTCACGCCGCTCGGTCGGCAGCGAGGTCGGGAACAGCGTCGGCTCCGTTGCGGCCGTCGCGGTCGCCCCGGACGTCGCTGCGATCGCACCGGCCCGATCGGCCTCGACGACGCGGCCCTGACCGCCACCGCGTCGCCGGACGGGTCGGCTGGGCGGAAAGCCGAACGGCCGCGCGGCACCGGTGAAGGTGTCCGCGCGGCCGTCGGGCGTGGTGCGGTGGGTCAGTCGCGGGTGAGCTTGCGGTGCGTCACCCGGTGGGGGCGGGCGGCGTCCGCGCCCAGGCGCTCGATCTTGTTCTTCTCGTAGTCGGCGAAGTTGCCCTCGAACCAGAACCAGTTCGAGCCCTCCTCCCACGCGAGGATGTGGGTGGCGATGCGGTCCAGGAACCACCGGTCGTGCGAGGTGATCACGGCGCAGCCGGGGAATTCGAGCAGCGCGTTCTCCAGGCTGGACAGGGTCTCGGTGTCCAGGTCGTTGGTCGGCTCGTCCAGCAGCAGGACGTTACCGCCCAGCTTGAGGGTCAGCGCCAGGTTAAGGCGGTTGCGCTCGCCACCCGACAGGACGCCCGCGGGCTTCTGCTGGTCGGGGCCCTTGAACCCGAACGCCGCGACGTAGGCGCGGGACGGCATCTCGACCTGGCCGACGTTGATGTGGTCCAGACCGTCCGAGACGACCTGCCACACCGTCTTCTTGGGGTCGATGCCGCCGCGGCCCTGGTCGACATAGGAGACCTTGACGGTCTCGCCGAGCCGCAGCGTGCCGGCGTCCGGCTGCTCCTCGCCGACGATCATGCGGAAGAGCGTCGTCTTGCCGACGCCGTTCGGGCCGATGACGCCGACGATGCCGTTCGGGGGCAGGTTGAACGACAGGTCGTCCATCAGCAGCCGGTCCTCGAAGCCCTTGGTGAGCTTGTCGGCCACGATGACCGTGTTGCCGAGGCGCGGGCCCGGCGGGATCTGGATCTCCTCGAAGTCCAGCTTGCGGGTCTTGGCGGCCTCCGCCGCCATCTCCTCGTAGCGCTCCAGGCGGGCCTTGCTCTTGGTCTGCCGCGCCTTCGGGTTCGAGCGGACCCACTCCAGCTCGTCCTCCAGGCGCTTCTTGCGCTTGGCGTCCTTGTTGCCCTCGACCTTGAGGCGCTCGGCCTTCTTCTCCAGGTAGACGGAGTAGTTGCCCTCGTAGGGGTAGCAGCGGCCCCGGTCGAGCTCGAGAATCCAGGTGGCGACGTTGTCGAGGAAGTACCGGTCGTGCGTGACGGCCAGGACGGTGCCCTCGTACTTGGCGAGGAACTGCTCCAGCCACTGCACGCTCTCGGCGTCCAGGTGGTTGGTGGGCTCGTCCAGCAGCAGCAGGTCGGGCGCTTCGAGCAGGAGCTTGCACAGCGCGACGCGCCGGCGCTCACCGCCCGACAGCTTGGTGACGTCGGCGTCCGGCGGCGGGCAGCGCAGCGCGTCCATCGCCTGCTCGAGCTGGCTGTCGAGGTCCCACGCGTTGCGGTGGTCGAGCTGCTCCTGGAGCTTGCCCATCTCCTCCATCAGCGCGTCGGAGTAGTCCGTCGCCATCTTCTCGGCGATCTCGTTGAACCGGTCGACCATCGCCTTGGTCTCGGCGACGCCCTCCTGCACGTTCCCGAGGACGTCCTTCTCCTCGTTCAGCGGCGGCTCCTGCTGGAGCATGCCGACGGTGAACCCCGGCATCAGGCGCGCGTCGCCGTTGGAGGGCTGTTCCAGACCGGCCATCATCCGCAGCAGCGTCGACTTACCGGTGCCGTTCGGCCCCAGGACGCCGATCTTCGCGCCCGGAAGGAAATGCAGGGTGACGTCGTCGAGGACGACCTTGTCGCCATGTGCCTTGCGCACACGCTGCATCGTGTAGATGTACTCGGCCATATCCTCAAGCCTAGAGGGTCCTGGGACCGCTTCGTCGCCCTCCGGCGCCGACCGCCCCGGGCGGGCTCAGCCGCCCGCTGCCTTGGGCCCCTCCAGTGCGGGGAGGCAGACGCGGTCGCGGCCGGACGACTTGGCGCGGTACAGGGCCAGATCGGCGGCGGCGAGCAGCTCCAGAAGGTCTTGGCCGTGGGTGCGGAAGAGGGCGACGCCCACGGAGACCGTGACCGTGACCGTGCCCTCCTCGGCCGGCACCGCGAGCCGGCGGACCCGGCCGCGGAGCCGCTCCGCGACCCGGCACGCCTCCACGGTGTCGGCGCCCGGCAGCAGCACCACGAACTCCTCGCCGCCGAACCTCCCCACCACGTCGTAGTCGCGCAGCTGGTGGCACAGGGTGCTCGCAACCCCCACCAGCACCTGGTCGCCGATCAGGTGGCCGTGGGTGTCGTTGACCCGCTTGAAATGGTCGATGTCGATCAGGAGCAGGGCGACGGCGTCGTGGGTGCGCTGCGCCCTGGACAGCTCGGTGTCGGCCTCCCGCTGCCAGGCCGACGCGTTCAGCAGGCCCGTCTTCGCGTCCGTCCGCGCGGCGGCCTGGAGCTGCTGGTGCATCATGCTGCGCTGCAGCAGCATCACGGGGGGCAGCGCCAGCAGGAGCAGCCCCAGCGACAGGGCGCTGGTGATCGCCACGATGACGCCCACGCAGAGCTCGACCACGTCCAGCAGCAGGCTCTCGCGGTTCCACAGGACGTCCCGCCAGCGGCTCTCGGGGTTCGCCGCGTGCGCCGCGACCGCGACGATCGCCGTGTTCACCACGGTGAACAGCGCCGCGCAGCCGACGGCCGCCGGGATGCCCGGGTACGACTCGACGACCCACTCGGGCGCCCCCTCCAGCGGTTCGGGCACCACCAGGTGGAACACCTCGGACGCGCACGCCCCGGCGATGCCGAGCGCACCGGCGACGATCGCCCGCCGGTAGATCAGCGTGCGGCGCACCCGGAACTGCAGCAGCGCCTGCAGCGGCACGGGAAGCAGCAGCGCGTACAGCGGCGGCAGCAGCAGCGCCACCGGCAGCCACCACGCCGACAGCAGGTCGCGCGCGACACCGGCCGGCATGCCGAGCCGCCGGGTCGCCTCGATGCACATGGCCCCGCACGCCAGCAGGGCCGCGAACGTCACCAGGTCGCCGCCCCGGTACGGGGTCTCCACCAGCCCGGCGACGACGAGCCCGAGGTGGACGGCGACGACCACCGGCACGTAGACCACGAGCAGGGACGGACGCCCCGGTCGTACCCGGCGCCCGGGCTTGCCGGCCAGCTCCCCACCATGGTCCTCGGCGGACGACTGCACTGCCGTCATCCTTCCCCCTTACGCGCATCACGTTGTGTAACACGATAGTTGCAACGTGTGCGGAACGGGCGTGAAACAGGTACGTTCGGGAAGGCACATGCGGGTGACCGTTCCGGGCACCGGCATCAGGGCCCGCGGAATCGCGGTGCTCAGCACATCCTGAGGGGGAAATCGTCATGCGCGGCATTTCCTGGATCTGACCAGGCCGCAAAACCCCGACGGCGCGGGGGCGCCGACCGGCGACCACGCCGGCCACGCCCCCGCTCCCCCCAGCCGAACCCCGCAAAGGCGCTGGCGGCGCCGAACCACGCGTCCCGAGCCCGTGGGATACGCCAACGGCTACGCCCTGAGCGTGGCGTTCGAACGACTGCGCGGCACATGCCCGAGCGTCCACCGGAACCCGGAACCGGCGCGGCGAGCCGGCTGAGGCCCGACCGGCGGGCGGGGGTCAGGCGGCTTTGGGTTCTTCCTCGTCGGTGGGGGCTGTCAGGGCCCATTGGTCGGCGGCCTCGCGGGCCAGCTGGCGGTCTTCGTCGGTGAGGGGGCCGCTGCGCTGGGCGGGGCGGTAGTCGACGGTGCCCCGGTTCAGGTCGGGGCCGAGGGTGAGGGCCTCCACCTCGGCGGAGAAGCGCCACTGGTCGGCGCGTTCGTACTGCCGGATGCGCAGGCGGCCGGTGAGCAGGACGGGGGTGCCGCGCTGCAGTTCGGACGCGTTGACGTTCTCGGCGAGGTTGCGCCAGCAGTTGACGGTCACGAAGAGGGAGTCGTCGTCCTGCCACTGGTTGGTCTGGCGGTCGAAGCGGCGGGGCGTGCAGCCGACGCGCAGGGAGAGGTAGGGGGTTCCGTTCGCGGTGACGGCGTAGTGCGGTTCGGCGGCGACCCAGCCGGTGATGGTGACGTGTGCCTCGTTCACTGCGTCCTCCGTTGTTCTCGGTTTACGAGTCAACGGTGGCGCGGCGGCCGCGCGGCGGGCAGCGCCTCGCGGAACTGTGGATAACTCAGCCGAGGGCGACGTCCACGTCCTTGCGGAAGCGGGCGTAGACGTCCAGGTCGTCCTCGATGGGCTCGATGACCTTCTCGAACGCGACGTGCTCGATGCCCTGCCGCATGTGGTGCTCCATCTTCTCGCCGTGTTTGGCGGACGACAGCGCGACCAGGTTGCGGCACGCGGACGCCGTGAGCCAGCCCATGCCGAGCGTGCACACGACCAGGACGGCCACGTAGGGGATCAGGCCCGCCTGGCCGATGAGGCCGGACGGGTCGTCGCCGCCGGCGCCCAGCAGCCCGTAGGCGACGAGGAAGCCGATCCAGACCACACTGAGGACGGCGACCAGGATCAAGAAGTACTGCCAGGTCTTCACCAGCCACCACCAGCGCGGAACCGTGTTGAAGCTGGGCAGTGCCGCCTTCAGCGACTCGCCGAGCGCCTCGGGGATCTCGGTGGCGTGGGCGCGGGCCGCAGCCCGGACGGAGCGCCCCCAGTGGGTGGGGAGGTCGGGGGTCAGGCCCTCGGTGACGCTCTGGAGCGCGTTGTCCACGTCGCCCTGCTGGGCGCCGACCGGGCCGGTGAAGGCGTTGCGGAGCTCCTCGCGCAGCTCGGTGAGCCGCATCCGGCGCAGCGGGTCGGAGCGCAGGCGGGCGATCATGGCGGTGACGGGCCAGCCGACGAAGTCGGCGGCGCGCAGTTCGTAGGCGCTCTCCATCGCCTCGGCGACGGCGGGCGCGCCGGCGGCGTCGGTGAAGGCCTGGATCAACTCGGTGCGGCGGCCCTCGTCGACGGTGGTCGGCGGCTCGGCGTCGAGGCGGTAGGCGGTGAACCGCTCGGCGACCCGGTCGACGTCGGCGGACAGGCGCTCGGTGCGGGCGCGGCGCGCGGCGACGGTGTCGATGAGGACGTCCCGGAACCCGTGCACGCCGTCGGCGGCGACCGCGGACGTGGTCACGATGCGGGGGTCGGCGAGGCCCTCGGCCTCCAGGAGGCGGCGCAGGTCGGCGACGCAGTCGTCGATCTCGTGCGGGGCGAGCCGGTCGACCTGGTTGAGGACGATCAGCGTGACGCCGGTGTGCCGGGCGAACGGGACGATGTAGTTGCGGTGCAGGGCGGCGTCGGCGTACTTCTGCGGGTCGACGACCCAGACCAGCAGGTCGGCGATGGTGACGAACCGGTCGACCTCGGCGCGGTGCACGGCCTGGATGGAGTCGTGGTCGGGCAGGTCGATCAGCACGAGGCCCTGCATGCCGGCGTCGGCGCGCTCCAGGTCGAGGGCGCTGGCGCGGGCGTAGCGGTGCCGCTTGTCGACGTCGAGCCAGTCGAGCAGCGGCCCGGCGCCGTCCAGCCCCCAGACGCAGGAGTGGGCCTTGGACGTCATCGGGCGGCGCATGCCGGTGGGTGAGAGTTCGAGCCCGCAGATCGCGTTGAACAGGGAGGACTTGCCGCTGCCGGTGCCGCCGGCGAGGGTCACCACGGTGTGGTCGCCCGACAGCCGCAGCCGCTGCCCGGCCCGGTCGAGCAGCGCGCCCGTGTCGTCCAGGACGGGCTGGTCGAGCCGCCCGAACCCGCTCTGGACGAGCCGGTCGAGGGCGTTGAGCCGGTCCACCAGCGCGGGCGGCCCGGCGGGCGCGGGCGCGGGCGCGGCGGGGGCCGGCCCGGCCGCGTCGGCGAGCGGGATCCCGCCGGTGCCGGCCGGCGAGTTCGCGGGGAGGGCCGAGGTGGTCATCGGGCGACCTCGAGGTTGTAGGTGGCCTGGTACAGCTGGACGGGGACGGTCTCGTCGGGGATGCCCGCGGAGTCGAGCACCTGCCCGAACCTGATGGCCTCCTCGTCGAACAGCATCCCGATGCGGCTGCGCAGGTCGGCGCGGGCCTTGGCGCCCATGCCGCGCAGCGACTCGGCGCCGAACAGCGCCTTCAGCAGCCGCTGCGGGACGGCGCTGTTGCCGCCCTCGACGGCCACGTCGGACGTGCCGTAGCCGAGCAGGCCGATCATCAGGACGAGCGAGACGGCCTCGGTGTCGAACGAGACCAGCTTCGCGACCGAGCGCTTGGTGACGCCCTCGGTGCGGATCAGCTCCTGGACGTGGTCCTGCCAGGAGCTGACGGCCCGGGTGACGCGCCGCGACAGCTCCGGGGAGACGTGGGCGAGGTCGGCGTCGGTCCCGGCGAGGACCTGCCGCCCGGCGGGGTGGTCGCGCCAGCGGGCGAGGACCTGCTCGGCCCCGTGCTCGGCGGACGACATGATCAGCGATTCGAGCCCGCTGCGCAGCGCGGCCTTGAGCGCCCGGACGCGGGCCGGGCTGCGGCGCCCCGCCCGGCGGCCCGCGGCCCGGCCGCGCCGGGACCGCTGGACGTGCAGGGCCTTCAGCAGGTCGCCGGTGCCGGCGAAGTCCTGCCAGCGGGCGAGGACCTCGCCGCGCAGCAGGGAGCCGTTGCGGGTGGCCTCGTCCAGTTCGGCGAGGGCGGTGCCGTAGCCGGCCTCGACCTCGCGGGCCAGCTCGGCGCGCTGCCCGACCTGCGCCTCGACGTGCCGGGCGACCTCGGGGACGCGGGTGCGGAGGCTGTCCAGGACGGCGGCGAGGGTGTCGCTGATGACGATCTCGCGGTCCTCGGCGTCCTCGGCGACGCCGGTCAGCCAGCCGCGGATGTCCTCGACGGTCTCCTCGGGGAGCCGGCTGTTCTCGATGCGGGTCTCGGGGATGGTGAAGCGCTGCGCGTCGCCGACCTCGTGCTCGTCCAGCATCTCGCCGAAGTGCTCGACGACCTCGGCGCCGGCGCCGTCGGGGACCCGGGACAGCACGACGCCGATCGTGGCGCCGTTCTCCTTGGCGCGCTGGAGCATCTGCCACACCTGGGCGTCGGCGTACCGGGCGGCGGTGGTGACGCACAGCCACAGGTCGGCGGCGGCCATCAACTTGGTGGCGAACTCGTAGTGGTCCTCGAAGACGGAGTCGAAGTCGGGGCTGTCGAGCAGGGCGAGGCCGGGCGGCAGGACGTCGCTGCCGATGATGACCAGCTGGTCGCCGGCGATGGCGTCGGGCGCGGGGCCGCGCACGCGTCCCATGCCGGGCAGCATCGGCCCCTCCATGAACCACTCCGTGTGGTCGGGGTGGCAGACGAGGATGGGGCTGCTGGTGGTGGGGCGCAGCACGCCGGTGGCGCTCACACGGGCGCCGACGAGCGTGTTGACCAGGGTGGACTTGCCGGCGCCGGTCGATCCGCCGAGGACCACCAGCAGCGGCGCGCCGGCGGCCTGGATGCGCGGGAGGACGTAGTCCTCCAGCTGGCCGCGCAGCTCGTCGCGGGCCTCGCGGGCCTCCTCGACGCCGGGGACGTCCAGCAGCAGGTCGAACGCGCCGAGCTGCGCGCGGAGCGCGGTCAGGGCGCGGATCAGCTCGCCCTGCCGGACCGTCCCGCCGCCGGTCCGGGGGGCGGCGCGGCGGCGGCCCTTGCCCTTCGCCCTGGCGGGCGGGGCGACCTGCTCCAGTGCGTCGGCTTCGGGGGCGGCGGGGGTCGTGGGGGGCTCTGGGGTCTCGGGGGCGTCCTTGTCGGGCACGGCGTCCTTCTCGGGCACGGCGTTGTCGGGCGCGGAGTCCTCGATTCCGCGTCCCTGGCCGGCGGCCTCCTCG
Source organism: Actinomadura sp. NAK00032 (assembly GCF_013364275.1). Taxonomy (NCBI): domain Bacteria; kingdom Bacillati; phylum Actinomycetota; class Actinomycetes; order Streptosporangiales; family Thermomonosporaceae; genus Actinomadura; species Actinomadura sp. NAK00032. The sequence continues at coordinate 7,122,686 of NZ_CP054932.1, forward strand.
TCGTGGACCGCGCTTCGCTCTGCCGGGGGTGTCACGGATCCCGTCCCATGTCCGCTCGAATCATGTCGATCTCTCGTGCCACGGTGACCACGTCGCCGACCACCACGATCGCCGGGGGCCTGACCTCGGCGTCGGCCATCGCGCCGGCCACCGTGCCCAGCGTCGCCGTCAGCGACCGCTGGGCGGGGAGCGTGCCGTCCTGTACCACGGCCACCGGCGTGTCGGACGATCGACCATAGCGCATGAGGGCCGCTGCGATGAGCGCCATCCGCTCCACCGCCATGAGCAGGACGATCGTGCCCCGCGCGCGCCCCAGCCCGGCCCAGTCGACGGTGGAGTCGGGGTGGTCCGGCGGGACGTGCGCGGAGACGACGTGGAACTCCTGCGACACCCCCCGGTGGGTGACCGGGATGCCCGCGGCGGACGGCACGGCGACCGCGCTGGTGATGCCGGGGACGACCGTGACGGGCACGCCGTGGCGGGCGCAGTACAGGGCCTCCTCGCCGCCGCGCCCGAACACGAACGGGTCGCCGCCCTTCAGCCGGACGACGAAGCGCCCGGCCCGCGCGTGCTCGACGAGGTACTCGTTGATGCGGTCCTGGGTGACGGTGCGGCCGTAGGGGATCTTCGCCGCGTCGATCACCTCGACGTCGGCGGCCAGCTCGTCCAGCAGGCCGCCGGGGGCGAGCCGGTCGGTGACGACGACGTCGGCCATGGCGAGCAGCTGCCGCCCGCGCACGGTGATCAGCCCGGGGTCGCCGGGGCCGCCGCCGACGAGCGCGACGCCGGCGGGCTTGCGCCGGGAGTGCCGGGATTCCAGGGCGCCGTCGCGCAGCCCCTCCACCACGGCGTCGCGGATGCCCGCGGCGCGGCGGGGGTCGCCGCCGAGCAGCACCCCCACGGTCGCGTCGCCCGCGTGCCCGCTGGCGGGCGTCCAGGCCGGGGACGACTCGGCGTCGTCGGCCCGCACCGCCCAGATCCGCTTGGCGTCGGCCTCGGCGACCACGTCCCCGTTGACCGCCGCGTCGTCGGTGACGGCCTGCACGAGCCAGGCGCCGGCGCAGTCGCCGCGCTTGTAGGGCCGCTGATGCCAGGTGATCCGGCCGCGTTCGGCGAGCCCTTCGAGGGTGGCGGTGACGTGCGGCGACACGAGGACGACCGCGGCGCCCGCGTCCAGCAGCGCGGGCACGCGGCGCTGGGCGACCCGGCCCCCGCCGACGACGAGGACGCGTCGCCCGCCGAGTCGCAGGCCTAGCAGGTACGGGGGCACGTGATGGTTCTCTCGGTCGGGTGCGGTGGGCGGCTGACGTGCGGTTCGTTCGACGTGGGCGACGCTTGCGGACGACGGTGACCGGCAAGTTCCTTTGTTGAATAAAGGTACTCGGGATATGGAGTCCATGCAGAGGGGCTCCGCCCAGTCGATAGCCGAGCGTGACTCAACCGTTGATCACGCCGCTACGGCCCCGCGGGGACGTCGTCCCCGGCCGCGCCGGGCTTCTCGCTGACGCCGGCGGAGTCGAACGTGGCGACCTCGTGCAGGACCCGCACCGCGCCCTGGACCAGCGGCAACGCCAGCAGGGCGCCGGTCCCCTCGCCGAGCCGCAGCTCCAGGTCGACCAGCGACCGCAGGCCGAGGGCGGCGACGGCGGCGGCGTGGCCGGGCTCGGCCGAGCGGTGCCCGGCGACGCACCCGGCGAGGGCGTCCGGGCACAGCGCGGCGGCGGCCAGCGCGGCGGCGCCCGCGATCACCCCGTCGAGGACGACCGGGACGCGCAGCGCGGCCGCGCCGAGGACGAACCCGGCGAGCGCGGCGTGCTCCAGCCCGCCGACGGCGGCGAGGACGTCCAGCGGCGCCGTGCCGTGGCCGGGCGCGAGGCCGTGCCGGTCCAGGGCGGCGCGGACGACCGCGACCTTGTGCGCGTGGGTGGCGTCGTCGATGCCGGTGCCGCGGCCGGTGACGTCCTCGGGCGGGAGGCCGGTGAACGCGGCGATCAGCGCGGCGGACGCGGTGGTGTTGGCGATCCCCATGTCCCCGGTGATCAGGCACCGCGCGCCCTCGGCGACCAGCGCGCGCGCCACGCCGATGCCGGTCTCGACGGCGCGGCGGGTCTGGTCGGGGGTCATCGCGGGCCCGGCCGTCATGTCGGCGGTGCCGGGCGCGATCTTGCGGCGGAGCAGGCCGGGGGCGGCGTCCAGCTCGGCGGCGACGCCGACGTCGACCACGCTGACGCGGGCGCCGACCTGGGCGGCGAACGCGTTGACCACGGCGCCGCCGGCCAGGAAGTTGGCCACCATCTGCGCGGTGACCTCTTGCGGCCACGGGGTGACGCCCTGCGCGTGGACGCCGTGGTCGGCGGCGAACACCGCGACGGCGGCGGGTTCGGGCAGCGGCGGCGGGCACCGCCCGGCCAGCCCGGCGAGCCTGACCGACACCTCCTCCAGGACGCCGAGCGACCCGGGCGGCTTGGTGAGCCGCGCCTGGTGCTCGCGGGCGTCCCGGACGGCCGCCTCGTCCAGCGGGGCGATGGCGGCGATGGTCTCGTCGATCAGGTTCACAGCGTCCTCTCTGCGGTTATATGCCGAGTTCGCCCAGCACGTCGAGCAGCCGGTCGTTGGACGGACGGTCGCGGACGGCGATGCGCAGCCAGTCCGAGCCGAGCCCTGGGAAGGTGTCGCCGCGCCTGACGGCGTAGCCGCGTTGCCTTAGCAGCGCCCTGATGCCGAGGGCGTCCGGCACGCACAGGCACAGGAACGACGCGCGCGCTTCCGGGACGACGTACAGGCCGCGTCCGGTCAGCTCCGCGGCCAGCCGGTCGCGTTCTTCGCCGAGTTGGACGGCCCATGCCTCGGCTTCGGCGACGGCCTCCGGCGACGAGCAGGCTTCGACGGCGACGAGCGCAGGGGTGGACACCGCCCAGAGTGGCTGTGCTTCTGCGAGCCGTCCCACCAGGTGGGGGTCGGCCAGGACGTAGCCTGCGCGGAGCCCGGCGAGCCCCCAAGTCTTGGTCAGGGACCGGATGACCACGACGCCTGTAGGGAGCCGGCTTGCGAGGGACTCCGGTTCGCCTGGGACGACGTCCATGAACGCCTCGTCGACGACGACCGTCCGGCCGGGCCTGGCGAGGGCGGCGACGGCGTCCGCCGGGTGCAGGACCGACGTGGGGTTGGTCGGGTTGCCGACCACCACGAGGTCGGCGTCCTCGGGGACGAGCCCGGGGTCGAGGGTGAAGTCCTTGCTGAGGATCACCCGCTCCACCTCGTGCCCGGCGGCGCGCAGCGCGGCCTCGGGCTCGGTGAACTGCGGGTGCACCACCACCGCCCGGCGGGGCGCGAGGACCCGCGCGAGCAGCACGAACGCCTCCGCGGCCCCGGCGGTGAGCAGCACCTCCTCGACGGACCTGCCGTGCCGCCGCGCGACCGCCCGGCGGGCCGGGCGCGGGTCGGGGTAGGCGGCGAGGTCCGCGACGGAGTCCCGGATGCGCTCGGCCAGCCACGCGGGGGGCATGCCCGTGCGGACGTTGACGGCGAAGTCGGCGAGCCCGCCGCCGACCTCCGCGTCGCCGTGGTGGCGCAGATCGACCTCGTACGCGGCGCTCATGCGCGGGCCGCCTCGTGGTAGAGCAGGGCGTTGACGGCGGCCGCCGCGACCGCGGAGCCGCCCTTCTCCGAGACGTTGCTGAGCTGCGGCAGCCCGCTGGCGCGCAGCGCCTCCTTGGCCTCGCAGGCGCCGACGAACCCCACCGGCATGCCGATGACCAGCGCCGGGTCGACCCGGCGGGCGATGATCTCGAAGATCGCCTCGGGGGCGGAGCCGACCACCCAGACCGCGCCCGGCCCGACCTCGGAGTAGGACAGCCGGACGGCGGCGGCGGAGCGCGGGATGCCGGCGGCGCGCGCCATCCGGGCGGCGGCCGGGTCGGCGGCGTGGCAGATCGTCTCGCGCGCGGTGATCCCGGCGGCGACCATGCCCTCGTCGGTGACGATCGGCGCCCCGCCGCGCAGCGCGGCCCAGCCCTGGGCCAGGTGCTCCTCCCGGGTCAGCAGGTCCACCGCGTACTCCAGGTCGGCGGTGGCGTGGATCACCCGCTCGGCGACGGCGCGCCACAGCGGCGGCATCGGCGACAGGTCGACGCGGGACCGCAGGATCTCGTACGACCGGACCTCGATCGGGTGGGGCTGACGGACGGTCAACTGCGCTCCTCCAGTGCTCCGGATGCCTGCTTCCGGACGGGGTACCAGGGTTTCACGCCACGCCGGGCGGTATGTCCGGCTCGTCGGGCGGCGCGGGGATCGTCTCGATGGGACGGTCCGTCCGGGGCGCCCGCCGCGCCGGGGCCGGGACGTCCCGCTCCCCCCAGACGACGGCCACCGGATCTCCCGGCCGCTCCGGTGGGGTCAGCCGGGCCGCCTGGAGCTGGACGGCGCCGGAGGTGAAGCCGTGCTCATCCAGGATGTCCAGTATGACCTGAACGTCGGCGAGCGCGGGCACGGCGACGACACGGGACGGACTCAGCGCGGCGCACGCCCGGACGGCCTCCGCCCCGCCCCGCCCGGAGAACACGCCCGGCCCGAGGAACACGGCGTCTGGCCTGGGCAGGTGGCCTGCGGCGGACCCGACGTCCCCGGACGCCATCGCCACCTTGACCCCGTGCAGGCGCACGTTCCGCCGGACGCGCTCGCACGCCGCGTAGTCGCGGTCCAGGGCGACCACGGCGGCGCCGAAGCGCGCGCACTCGATGCCCACCGAGCCGTCGCCCGACTCCACGTCCCACACCATGTCGCCCAGGCCCGGCCCTAGCTTCGCCAGCACGAACGCCCGGACCTCCGGGCCCAGACCGGATCCGTCGCCGAAGGCGTCCGCAGGCAGCGCCCACCCGGCGGGCGTACGCGGAGGCCCGGAAGCCCAGCCCGTTTCACCGAGGGCGTGCCGGTTGTCCAGGACGAGCACCACATCAGGGCTGTTCCACGGACGCGTGGTGGCCTCAGCAGGACGGACGTACACGACCCGCTCCCCAGGCCCGCCCAGGTCTTCGCAGACCACGAACGAACGCGGCGTCACCGGGAACAGCGCGCGCGCCAGTTCCGCAGGCCCTGCACCAGGCCCGGTCAGCACGGCCACCTTCGGATGGGCTCGGCAGGCGTTCACCGCCTGCCTGAGGTGCCCGCCTCTGGCGGAGACGACGACAGCGTCCTCCCAGGGCAGCCCCGCCTGGGCGAACGCCCGCGCCACCAGGGGCGTCGCAGGAATGGCTTCAGGCGCGTGCCCCTGTTCGAGGAGTTCGCGGACAATGCCGAAGTAGCCCGGGTCCCCGTCCACGACGAGCACGACGTCCTGATCGCCGGCATCGGCCTCGTCCAAGACCTTTCGCAAGGCCGCGGCCACGTCGTCGGCGGCGACCTTGCGGGCGTCCGGCGGCAACGGCAGGCCGTCCAGCAGGCGAGCCTCGCCCACCACCAGCGCAGCACTCTCCAAGGCCGCCACGGCCGCGCCGCAAAGCGGCGAACCGTCGCGGCCGACGACCGTAAGCATCGCCCTGCCCTGCCAATCCCCTACCGAGCCGATCCCCTACCGAACCGATCCCTGCCGGGCCGGTCTAGCGGGCCATCCGCCCGTACATGCCGACCATGCGCTCGCCCGCCGCGTCCACCAGGACCACCTGCGCCGCGACCGGCGCGTCAGACCCGGCCCGCGCGCCGGCGGCCTCGGCGGCGACGCGCTCCAGCTCACCGGCCGTCCGGCGGCACACTTCCCGCCCGCACGGCCCGAGCTTGCCGGCCGCCTCCCAGAGCGCGTACACGTCGCGCGGCGTCGCCGCCCGCGACACCTCCCCGGCCAGCGCGACCCCGCAGTCCATGTCGAGCGTGACCGACTCCAGCAGGCCCGTCATGCCGCCCAGCACGGCGATCTGCTCGCCCAGGCCCGCGACCAGGACGACCTGCGCGAGCCCCTCCTTGACCGCCGTCCCGACCGCGTCGCGGACCGCCTGCGGCCCCGCGCCGACCGGGGCGAACCGCTCCGCCGGCAGCTTCGGGAGCATCCGATGGGCCGCCTCGCGCGCGCCCTCCCCGTACATCACGAGCGTCCGATCCGTCGCGGTCACTGGTGCCGTCCCTCCTCGTCGTCGGCGCCGAGCCTCGCGGAGGCGCCGTCCGGATGCGGCCGCGGCGCGCCGGGTGGCGGCGGATCGGTCGCGATCCGGCTGAACACGATCATGTCCCGGTTGACGCCGTCCGCGTCGCGCTCGGCGCCGCGCGCGACGCCCTCGCGCAGGTATCCGGCCTTCTCCGCGACGCGGACCGAGGCGTGGTTGGTGACCATCGCCCGCAGCTCCACGCGGAACAGCCCGCAGTCGCGCAGCGCCCAGTCGGTGACCAGGCCGAGCGCCTCGGTCGCGTGGCCGCGCCCGCGCGCGCTCGGCCGCGTCCCGTAACCGACCTCGCACGTCAGCTGCGTCCACTCCACCTTGAACAGCCCGATCGTGCCGATAAGGTCACCGGAGCACCGCTCTGTCACCGCGAGATGGATTCCCAGACCCAGATGCTGAACGTTGTGGACGCCCTCCTGGAGGAACCAGGCGATGGGCTCGGCCTCGAGGACGCTCGGGAAGTTGGGCGGCAGCCAGTCCTCCCCGGCGCGGATCACCTCGATCAGCGCCGCGGCGTCGTCCAGGCCGAACGGGCGGAGGACGAGCCGCTCGCCGGCGAGGCGCACGGTCTCCTCGAAGCCGTTCACGCGCGCTCCCCTCACGCCGCCCGCACGGCGCGGGCCGCCCGCACAGAATAGGCTGCCACGGTGAGCTACCAGCGCCTGTCCCCGGACGAACGGCGTGCCCAGATCCTGGCCGTCGCCCGGCGGATGTTCACCGAGCTGCCGTACGCCGAGGTGTCCACGGCCGCGATCGCCCGGGAGACCGGCGTGCAGCGCGGCCTGATCCACTACTACTTCGGGACGAAGCGCGAGCTGTTCCTGAAGGTCGTCCAGGGGCTGACGGCGTCCGCCGCGATGCAGGCCCCGCCGCCGGACGACCGGCTGACGCTGCCCGAGTCCGTCGAGCTGCTGGTGAACCTGTTCCTGGACACCGCCGAGCGGAACGCGACCACCTGGTTCGCGGCGCTGGACGCCGAGGGCTTCGGCCAGGATCCCGAGCTCCTGCGGATCGTCAACCGGTTCAAGGACGAGGCGGTCGAGCACATGCTCGCCGTCCTGCGGGTGCCGGAGCCGACCGAGACGCTGCGGGCCGTCCTGCGCGTCTACTCCGGGCTGGTGGACGCGGCGACGCGGCAGTGGCTGCAGGAGAAGAAGCTCGACCGCGAGCAGGTGCACACGCTGCTCTCCCGGTCGCTGCTGGCGCTGGTCAGCGACATCGGCCCCGCCCTGGAGAAGGACTGACCCCGGGCGCGCTCAAGGGGGGCGCCCCGGGCAGGCGGCCCAGGCGGGCTCAGGACGAGAAGGCCGCGCCGGGGACGGCGAACCAGACGGCCTTGCCGCGCACGGACGGCCCCAGCCGGGAGAGCGTGCGCCGCAGCCCCCAGCGCCCGCCGGACAGCTCCCGGACGATGCTGAGCCCGCGCCCGCAGTCGCCGGACGTCCAGGAGTAGCCGGGCAGCGCGGCGTCGGCGAACGCGTCGAAGACCGCGCAGCGGATCTCCCGCGCCCGGCCGCCGCCCTGGTAGAGCCACAGCTCGTGGGGGCCGTGCCCGCCCGCGTGCTGGTAGGCGTTGGTCGCCAGCTCGCTGACCATGAGCAGCGCGTCGGCGACGGCGTCCGGCGGCACACCGAGCGAGCCGAGCGCGTCGCGCAGGACGCGGCGGGCGTGCCCGGCGCAGCCGGGACCGCCCGGCAGGGCCCACACCCAGCCGGGCATGCCGTCGCCCGCGTCGTCGTCGCGCGCGATGTCGCCGTCCCGCGCGGCGCGGGGCGGGCTCTCGGCCTCGGTGATGGTCAAGGGGTCGGTGATGGCGTCCGCCGTAGGCTCGGCCGGCGTGCTCTTCACGGGTCCTCCCGTGGGTCAAGGTGCCCGGGCACGCGACCGCCCGCCGTCACTGTCGGTCTTCGGGCGGTCACGGATCCCAGACTCTCGTGAGATTCTCACGATCGCAAGCGTCTTCAGGGAATTGCCCGGCACCGGGCGCGGGGTTCGCCAATCGCGTTGTGACGGGCGGCGAGAGTCGCAAGACTCCACTCCCATGACTTACCGCCCCACCGTCCGTGGCCGCCGCCTCGCGCGGGAGCTCCGCAAGCTGCGCGAGAAGCAGGGCCTGACCCTGCAGGAGGTGGCGGACCGGCTGGACTGGTCGCGCGCCACCGTCTCCCGCCTCGAGACCAGCCAGACCCGCCCGAAGCCCGGCGACATCGCCGACATCCTCGACCTCTACGGGGTCCCGAGCCCGGACCGCGACGCGCTCATCACCCTCGCCCGGCAGGCGGGCCAGCGCGGCTGGTGGACCGCCTACCAGGACGTCTTCGCCGGCAGCTACGTCGCGCTGGAGGACGAGGCGTCCCACATCCGCACCTGGGACCCGCAGCTCGTGCACGGGCTGCTGCAGACCGAGCCGTACTCGCGCGCCGTGATCACGGCGGGCCGGCTGCTGCCCGCCCAGGAGGACATCGAGCGCCGCATCGCCGCCCGCAAGATCCGGCAGGCACTGCTGGACCGCGCCGAGGCGCCCCGCTTCCAGGTCATCTTCGACGAGGCGGTGCTGCACCGCCCGATCGGCGGCGCGGAGGTGATGCGGGCCCAGCTGGAGGCGCTCGTCGCCATCACACAGACCCACCCAAGCGTGACGATTCAGGTACTTCCGTACACAGCAGCGGCACATGCGGGCCTTGACGGACGTTTCACCATATTGTCGTATCCAGACCCCGCAGACCCCGATATCGCCTACGTCGAGGGCACTATGGGTGACGTTTACCTTGAGAGCGCCGAGGAAATAGCGAAGCATAGGGACCGCTTCGATCGGATCGAGGCGGCCGCCCTGTCCCCCGAGGATTCCGCGCACCTCATAGCCGAGGCAGCAAGGAGCAGCCCGTGACCAACCTGCAGCGCGAACTCACCGGCGCCGTCTGGCGCAAGTCGTCCCGCAGCGGAAGCGGCGACCAGTGCGTCGAGGTGGCGCCACTGACCCGCACCCTCCGCGCGGTGCGCGACTCCAAGGACCCCGCCGGACCGGCCCTGGTGCTGACGCCGTCCGCCTGGCGGGGCCTGCTGGACGCGATCAAGGAGAGCTAGCGAGCGGCCGGGGGCCGCGGTGGGCGAGGCGCCCGCCGCGGCCCCCGGGCGTGTCCGGCCGCCGGCCCTCGACCCACCGGCCCCCTTCCGGAGAAACTAGAACGTGTTCTACTATCGCGGTGCGTCGACAACCGGAGGGTGAACGTGACCGCGGAACTCAAGCTCGGCATCAACGTCGGCTACTGGCAGCGCGACCCCGACGACCAGACCGAGACGGTGCTGGCCGCCGAGCGCTGCGGCTACGACTCGGTGTTCACCGCCGAGGCGTACGGCTCGGACGCGTTCACCCCGCTGGCCTGGTACGCCGCCCGCACGTCCCGGATCAAGCTCGGCACCGCCGTCGTGCAGATGTCGGCGCGCACCCCGGCGGCCACCGCGATGCACGCGCTCACCCTGGACGCCTTGTCGGGCGGGCGGGTGATCCTCGGCCTCGGCGCGTCCGGCCCGCAGGTCGTGGAGGGCTGGTACGGGCAGCCGTTCCCCAAGCCGCTCGCCCGCACCCGCGAGTACCTCGACATCGTCCGCCAGGTGTGGCGCCGCGACGCACCCGTGACCAGCGAGGGCCCGCACTACCCGCTGCCCCACCCCGGCGGCGCCGGGCTCGGCAAGCCGCTGAAGTCGATCGTGCACCCCCTCCGCCCGGAGATCCCCGTCTACCTGGGCGCCGAGGGGCCGAAGAACGTCGCGCTGTCCACCGAGGTCGCGCAGGGCTGGCTGCCGCTGTTCGTCGACCCGGAGCAGATCGACTCCGTCTTCGGCGCCTCGCTCGCGCACCGCCCGGACGGCTTCGAGATCGCCGCGACCGTCACCACGATCGTCACCGACGACCTCGCCTCCGCGCTGGAGTTCGCCAAGATCCCGCTCGCGTTCTACATCGGCGGCATGGGCGCCAAGGACCGCAACTTCCACCTCGACCTGATCGGCCGGCTCGGCTACGCGGAGCAGGCCGAGCGCGTCCAGGAGCTGTTCCTGTCCGGCCGCCGCGACGAGGCGATCAAGGCCGTGCCGGACGAGTTGGCCGACGCCATCTCGCTGCTCGGCCCGATCGGCCGGATCAAGGAGCGGCTCCAACTCTGGCGCGACAGCCCCGTCACCACCCTGCTGATCGCCGGTGTGAAGGACGAGCCGACCCTGCGCGCCATCAAGGACCTGGCCGACTCCTGACAAAACGGCCGCCGGCAGACGCCGTTTCTTGACGAGATCAACTGCACATCACCAGGCGGAATGGAGGCATGTCTCCGGGTGCTGCACCGGATGCACTCGAAGACACGCACCACGATTCGCGGACTGGAGATGGGACACACGATGTCCACGCAGGAGGACGCCGCCCGGCTGCTCGTCAGGACCCTCGAAGCGGAGGGGGTCGAGTACGTCTTCGGGATCCCGGGCGAGGAGAACATCCACTTCGTCAACGCCCTGAACGACTCGTCGATCCGCTATGTCCTGGTCCGGCACGAGCAGGGCGCCGCGTTCATGGCGGAGATCTACGGGCGCCTCACCGGCCGGGCCGGGGTGGCGTCCGCGACCCTCGGCCCCGGCGCGATCAACCTGCAGCTCGGCGTCGCGGACGCCACCACCAACAGCACTCCCGTCGTGGCGATCTCCGCGCAGGTCGGCCTGGACCGCATCTACAAGGAGTCGCACCAGATCATCGACCTGGTGTCGCTGTTCCGGCCGATCACCAAGTGGGCGGAGCTGGCGCCGCGCGCCGAGGCGCTGCCGGAGATGGTGCGCAAGGCGTTCAAGACCGCGCAGACCGAGCGGCCCGGCGCCGTCTACCTCGCCATCCCCGAGGACGTCGAGGCGGCGAAGGTCGACCCGGGCCTCGCGCCGCTGCCGGTGAACACCGTCCGGACGCAGGAGCCGTCGCCGTCCCAGATCGCCCGCGCCGCCGACGTGCTCGCGCTCGCCCGGCGGCCGGTCGTCCTCGCCGGGCACGGCGCCACCCGCGCCGGCGCGGGCGACGCCCTGGTCTACTTCTCCGAGCACCTCGGCCTGCCGGTCGCGACCACGTTCAACGGCAAGGGCGTCTTCCCCGACGACCACCGCAACGCGCTCGGCGCGGTCGGCTTCATGCGGCACGACTACGTCAACTTCGGCTTCGACGAGGCGGACGTCCTGATCGCCGTCGGCTACGAGCTCCAGGAGTTCGACCCGGTCAAGGTCAACCCGGCCGCCGACAAGAAGATCATCCACATCCACCAGTTCCCCGCCGAGGTCGACGACCACTACCCGGTCGAGGTCGGCGTCCAGGGCGACATCTCCCGCTCGCTGTACGCGCTCGCCGACTCCGTCCACCGCCGCTTCGACAACCACGAGACCGGGCGCAGGATCCGGGAGATGCTCCGCCGGGAGCTGGCCGAGGGCGCCGCCGAGGGCGGCCACCCGCTGTCGCCGCGCCGCGTCGTCGCCGACATCCGCGCCGCCATGGGCCGCGAGGACATCGTCCTCGCCGACACCGGCGCGGTGAAGATGTGGATGGCCCGCATGTACCCGACCTACGAGCCGAACACGCTGCTGGTCTCCAACGGCCTGTCGTCGATGGGCTTCGCCGTGCCGGGCGCGATCGCCGCCAAGCTCGCTCGCCCCGATCGCCGCGTGCTGGCCGCGACCGGCGACGGCGCGTTCCTGATGAACTCCCAGGAGCTGGAGACCGCCGTCCGGGAGAACATCCCGATCACGGTGCTGATCTGGGACGACTCCGCCTACGGCCTGATCGGCTGGAAGATGGACCTGGAACTCGGCCGCAGCTCCCACATCACGTTCGGCAACCCCGACTTCGTGAAGTACGCGGAGAGCTTCGGCGCCACCGGGTACCGCGTGGAGTCCGCGGACGAGCTGCTCCCCACCCTCCGCAAGGCCCTGGCCGAGGACGCCGTCTCCGTCGTCACCGTCCCCGTCGACTACTCCCACAACCTGCGGCTGACCGACAAGCTGGGCGACCTCACCGACCCGTTCTAGGCACCGGCGGGGTCAGGCGCGGCAGATCACCTCGCCGTGGGTGACGGAGAACCAGCCGTCGTCGGCGGCGGCCCAGGCCTTCCAGCCCGCGTAGACGCGGTCGAGGTCGTCGCGGGTCGCGTGGCCGCCGGCGACGGCGTGGTCGGCCACCGCGGACCTGATCATGCGGCCGCCCCAGGACTCGCTCCACCATTCGCGCTCCTCGGGGGTGGCGTAGCACCACGACGAGGCGGACGCGGTGACGTCGGTGAAGCCGGCGGCGCGGGCCCAGGACACCAGGCGGCGGCCCGCGTCGGGCTCGCCGCCGTTGCCGCGCGCCACCTGGTAGTAGACGGGCAGCCAGGCGTCCATGCCGGGCGGGTCCGGGTACCAGACCATGGCGCCGAAGTCGGCGTCGCGCGCGGCGACGACGCCGCCGGGGCGGGTGACGCGACGCATCTCGCGCAGGGCCTGGACGGGGTCGGCGACGTGCTGCAGCACCTGGTGGGCGTGGACGACGTCGAAGGTGCCGTCGGGGTAGTCCAGCGCGTGGACGTCGGCCACCGCGAACTCGACGTTGGCCAGGCCGGCGGTGCTCTTGCGGGCCTCGTCCAGCACGGACTCGGCGGCGTCGGCGGCGACGACGCGGCCGGGGGCCACGCGTCCGGCCAGGCCGGCGGTGATCGTGCCGGGGCCGCAGCCGACGTCCAGGACCGACAGCCCAGGGCGCAGGTGCTCGATCAGGTAGGCGGCGGAGTTCTCGACCGTGCGCCACTGGTGGGAGCTCAGGACGCTCTCGTGGTGGCCATGGGTGTAGGCCGGCATCGGGATCACCTCTCTGTCCTCGGGTGTCCCTCACGGTACGCCCGCTTCTCATACTTTGAGAACTGTGTATCAATATATGAGATGAGCAGCAGGCGCGGAAAAGGGGATCGGGCGGTGCCCGATCCCCTTCCGAGTGGTTCCTGTCAGGCCGCCACGGCGACGCGGCGGGCCGGCGCGGGCTGCGGACGCAGGGGCAGGGCCTCGACCACGGCCAACGGGGGCGCGGTGTCGGCGTAGGCGTTCAGCGTCGCATGGGAGAGCTCGGTGAGCCACGGCTCGACGACGGTCCGCTCGGCGGGCCCGTCAAGCCGCGGGTGGGAGAGATGGAACGTGCCGGTCGCTGCGCTCACTGCCAACACCCCTTCCTTGACCCGGCGGCACCCGCGCCTGTGCGGGTGCCACCGTCAGTCACATACCCCTAGGTACGTCGTTACAAGCCACTCGGTTCGACACCTGTTCCCAGGTGTCTCCCAAATCACAAGGTCAACGCTACGGCGCACCTCTGACATTCTCGAACCTTTATTCGAGCGGCCCGGCGGCGGGACGGGCCGATGATCACAGAGCGCGACGGCCGGCCGGGAGCGCGGCCGGCCCCCGGATCAGCCGAACGGCCGATCCGGGGGTCCCCGGCAGGCCGTACCCTGCATCACCGTGAGCGACGTAGCGACACCGCTGGACCGCATCCACTCGGTGGGCGGCTGCCTGATGCGCGCCGCGTACCTGGGGTTCGCGGGGCTGTTCCTGCTGGGCTGCCTGGTCTCGATGGCGCGGAACGCCCCCAACCTGTGGCTGCTGGCCGTCGCGGTCGTCGTCAGCTACGCGGCCGTGGCCGGCCGGGTCGTCGCGTGGGCGATCGCGGTCGGCGCGCTGTCGGTGTTCAGCACCCTGTACCTCGGGCTGGCGGTCCGTCCCGACTACACCGCGCCGAGCGTGTCCGCGGAGATCGGCGGGCTGCTGATCGTCCTCGCCCGGTCGACGCGGACGGCGCGCCGCGAGCACCTCGTCCCGCTGGCGGCGCTGCTCGGCGCCGCGGTCCTGGCGACGCCGCTGCGCTGGTCGGCGGTCGCCGGTGCGCTGGTCAGCGCGCCGCTCGGCATCACCGTGTCGATCGCGCTCGGCATCGGCCTGTACCTGCGGGCGCTGGACGCCCGGCGGTCCCGGTCGCTGGCGGCGGCCCGCCGGGACGAGCGGCTGGAGCTGGCCCGCGACCTGCACGACTTCGTCGCCCACCACGTGACGGGCATCGTCGTCCAGGCGCAGGCGGCGCGGTTCGCGGCGCAGGCGGGCGCGGGCCAGTCGCCGGAGGACCTGGACCGCATGTTCGGCGGCATCGAGAAGGCCGGCACCGAGGCGCTGACCTCGATGCGCCGCATGGTCGGCCTGCTGCGGGACGCGCAGAACGTCAACGCGCCGGACGGCGACGCCCTCCCGGACGGCGGCGCCGCCACCCGGCCCGTCGGCGACCTCGGGCAGCTCCGCGACCTCGTCGCCGGGTTCACCCACCCGCCGGCGACGCTGACGCTCGCGCCCGGCCTCGGCACGCTGCCGCCGGAGGTCGCGGCGTCGGCGCACCGGGTGGTGCAGGAGGCGCTGACCAACATCCGCAAGCACGCCGCCGACGCCGCGACCGTGCGGGTCACGCTCGAGCGGGCCGGCGGCGACGTCGAGGTCGCGGTGCGCGACGACGGGCGCGGTCGCGGCCGGCGGCTGCCGTCCGGCGGGTTCGGGCTCACCGGGCTGGCGGAGCGGGTCGGCGCGGCGGGCGGGCGGCTGCGCGCGGGCCCGGCGCCCGGGGGCGGCTGGGAGGTCGTCGCGCTGCTCCCGGCCGGGGAGCGGCCGCCCGGCGGGAGCTGACAGAATCGGCCGGGTGACCCTCCGCGTACTCGTCGCCGACGACCAGGAGATGGTCCGGACCGGGTTCCGGATGATCGTCGACTCGCAGCCCGACATGGCGGTGGTCGGGGAGGCCGCCGACGGCGCCGCGGCCGTCGCGCTGGCCCGCCGGCTCCGTCCCGACGTGTCCCTGGTCGACATCCGGATGCCGGTGATGGACGGGCTGGCGGCGACCCGCGCGCTGGCCGGGCCGGGCGTCCCCGACCCGCTCCGCGTGGTGATCGTCACGACGTTCGACATGGACGAGTACGTGTACGGGGCGCTGCGCGGCGGCGCGGTCGGGTTCCTGCTGAAGGACAGCGGCCCCGCGCTGCTGGTGGAGGCGGTCCGCGCGGCGGCGAGCGGCGGGTCGCTGGTGTCGCCGTCCATCACCGTGCGGCTGCTGGAGCGGCTGGCGCGGCCCCGCCCGGCCGCCGCGCCGCCCCGCGAGCCGCTCACCGACCGGGAGCTGGACGTGGTGAAGCGGGTCGCGCGCGGGCGGACGAACGAGGAGATCGCCGGGGAGCTGTTCGTGTCGCTGTCCACGGTCAAGACCCACCTCGGGAGCGTCCACCGCAAGCTCGGCACCCGCAACCGGGTGGAGACGGCCGCCTGGGCCTGGGAGACGGGCCTCATGGTCTGACCGCGCGCCGCAGGAAGGCGCCACGAGCAGGCGCCGCGGGGACGCGGACGGGGACGATCGGGGAAGGAACACCGCACTGGCACCGGAATCGCTGAACGGGCTGCCCGTGGCCGTCCTCGTCGTCTGGGCGCTGTGCGCCGCCGGCTGGGGCGCCGTCCTCGCGGGGCTGCGCCGCGGCCTGCGCGGCCCGGCCCGGGGCCCGGCGCTGTTCGCGCACACCGCGACCCCGGCGGGCGTCGTCCTGCTCTTCTCGCTGATCGGCTTCGGCTCGCTGCACGCGACGATCGCGCTGGCCGCCGAGTGGTGGGGGCTGCTGGCCGTGACGCGGTTCCGGCCGGAGCGGCTGCTGTCCACAGGTGGCCTCGGGCGGCTCGCCGCCTGGGCCGCCGTCACCGCGGCCCTGGCCTACGGCGCCACACGGTTCGTGTTCCAGATGTGACGATCCGGTGAGACCGCGAACCCGCGTTGGGTCGCGCGAGTCAAACGTACGTAGTATCCGAAGCAGCGAACCGCAAAGGCCGGCGACCCGCGAGGGCCGGTGGGCGAAACCGGGTGACGACGAGCGAGCCATGAGACCAGGGAGGTGGACCATGCCGTGCGCGCTGTGCGGCGACATCATCCCGACGGAGGTCGACCGGTGCCCCGGCTGCGGCGCGTGGGCCCGCCGCCGGGACTTCCGCGCGGTCGGCGTGGCCGTGTTCATGCTGCTCGGGTTCAACGCGTTCGTCGCGCTCGGCTCGGGGATCAGCCTGCTGCGGCTCGCGCACCCGCTGCGCGGGGCCACGCACGACAGCTACGACCCGGCGGCCACCGGCAAGGCCCTCGCGCCCTACGCGGACGTGTTCACGATCGGCGCGATCATGGCCGGGGTGACCGGGCTGCTGTACCTGACCTGGCTGTGGCGGGCGTTCCGGCAGTCGCCGGGGCCGCACCGCCACCACCGCTCCTGGGTGCTGCTCGGCTGGTTCCTGCCGGTCGTCAACCTGTGGCTGCCGCCCCGGATGGTCTACGAGGTGTGGGTGAACAGCGGCCGCTACCGGACGGCCGAGCGCCAGGCCGCCGGACTCGTCGTGGCGGCCTGGTGGTGCTGCGCGCTGCTCGGGCTGCTCCTCGGCCGCGCGTTCACGCACGGCAGCGTCAACACCCTCGCCGAGGCGCGCTTCGACGTCCACGTCGGCGTCGCCGCCGCCGCGTTCCAGGCGCTGGCCGCCGCCCTGTGCATGGCCACCGTCTTCCAGATCACCCGCCTCCAGCTCACCCGCGACACCTAGCCCCGAACGGCCCCGGCGGCCCCGGCCCCGCCCCGGTCAGGAGCCCGAGGAGCCGGGGCTGGCGTGCCAGAGCGCGGCCCGCGGCGGACGCTTGACGGCCGGTCCCGCGTGGCCGATGTCGGAGTACGGCGACATCGCGAAGCCCGTCGGCTGGATGATCCGGCGCCCCACCGGCCGGCCCCGCGGCGCGGCGCCCCGCAGCGCGACGCGGAGGGCGTCCGGCCCGCCGCGGCGCCACTCCTCGTGCAGGACGTTCAGGTCCCAGCAGGCGTTCGCGGTGATCGAGACGGCGGAGTCCCCGGCATGGCGGACGCGGCCCCGGGCGACCAGCAGCCAGGAGCCGAACACCGTCGCGGCGCACCGGTCCTGCACCGACTCGAAGAACGTGAGGTCGACGGGGCCGGTCGCGTCGTCCAGCGTGGCGAAGATGACCCGCTGCCCGGACCGCACCGCCGGGGTCTGCGTGGCGACCTTCACCCCGGCGACCAGGACCTCGCTCCCGGCGGGACGTCCCGGCAGGTCGGCGGCGCGGACGACGCCGAGCGCGGCGAGCAGCCCGGCGTAGAAGGTCAGCACGTGCCGGCTGACGTCCATGCCGAGGATGTCCAGCTCCGCCTCGACGACCTCGGCCGGCGTCATCGGCGGCAGCTCCCCGGCCGGGATCTCCTCGGCGAGGTCGAGTTCCAGCCCGGCGTCGTCGGCGAGGGCGAGCTGCCCCTCGACGGGGGCCGTGCGGGCGGTGGCGCGGTCGAGGGCGCCGACGCGGCAGAGCAGGTCGCGGCGCGGGACCCGGTCGTGGACGGCGTCGAACGCCCCGGCGAGCACGAGCCGCTCGGCGGTCGGGCGGGAGACGCGGGCGCGCCGCCAGAAGTCGCCCAGCGACGCGTACGGCCGCGCCTCGACGATCTTCCCGACCTCGGTCTCGGAGATGCCCTTGACCTCGCTCAGCGACACCCGGATCCCGGCCGGACCGCCCGCCGAGACGGGCTCGGCGTGCCAGTCGGCGGCCGACCGGTTGACGTCCAGCGGCAGGATCGGCACGCCGAAATGCCGCGCGTCGTCGAGGATGACCCGCTTGGGGTACATGCCGGGGTCATGGGTGAGGACGCCCGCGTAGAAGGCGGCCGGATGGTGCCGCTTCAGCCAGGCCGACTGGTAGGTGGGCAGCGCGAACGACGCCGCGTGCGCCTTGCAGAAGCCGAACGCGCCGAACGCGGTCAGCATCCGCCAGACGCCGTCGACGGTCGCCGTGTCGTAGCCGCGCGCCAGCGCCCGCTCCCGGAACCAGGCGCCGACGACGGCCTGGCCCCGCTCGCCGCCGAGGCTCCGCCGCGCCGCCTCCGCCCGCGACAGCCCGCACCCGGTCATCACGTCGATGACGCGGAGCACCTGCTCGTGGAACACGACCACGCCGAGGCTCTCCCGCAGCGCCGGTTCGAGGTCGGGGTGCGGGTAGGCGGGCTCGCGGGTGCCGGCGCGCGCCTCCAGGAACGGCGACACCATGTCGGAGTTGACCGGGCCGGGACGGAACAGCGAGATGTCGATGACGAGGTCGTCCAGGTCGCGGGGCTGGAGCCGACCGATCAGGTCGCGCTGGCCGGGCGACTCGATCTGGAAGCAGCCGAGCGTGCGGGACGTGCGGATCAGCGCGAACGTCGCCGGGTCGTCGCGCGGGACGTCCTCCAACACGATCCGCTCCCCCGACACCCGCGCGGCCTCCGCGACCGCGTGCGCCATCGCCGACTGCATCCGGACGCCGAGGACGTCGAGCTTCAGCAGCCCCATCGCCTCGACGTCGTCCTTGTCGAACTGGCTCATCGGGAACCCGACGGCGGCCTGCTCGATCGGCGTCCGGTCCCGCAGGGTCGGGTTCGACAGCAGCACGCCGCACGGGTGCATCGCGATGTGGCGGGGCAGGCCGTCCAGCCGCTCGGCGATCCGGAACAGCACCTCCAGCCGGCCCGCCGCGAGGTTGCTCTGCCGCAGCTCGGGCAGGTCGTCCAGCGCCGTGCGGATCTGGCTCGCCCGGATCCGCGGGAACGCCTTGGCGATCGCGTCGATCTCGGCGGGCGGGAGCCCGAGGGCGTTGCCGACGTCGCGGAGCGCGCTGCGCGCCCGGTAGGTCTCCATCATCGACACGCACGCCGTGCTCTCCGCGCCGAACCGGTCGAACAGGGCCTGGTACGCCTCCAGCCGCCGCGCCGACTCCACGTCCAGGTCGATGTCGGGCAGCCCCTCCCGGCTGTCGGCGAGGAACCGCTCCATGAGCAGGTCGTGCCGCAGCGGGTCGAGGTCGCCGATGCCGATCAGGTAGTTGACCAGGCTGCCCGCGCCGGAGCCGCGGATCGCGCAGCGGATGCCGCGCTCCCTGATCAGCGCGGCGGCGTCGGCGACGGTGAGGAAGTAGGAGGCCAGGCCCTTGCGGGCGATGACGCCGAGCTCGGCGTCCAGCCGCCCGGCGGCCCGCGCCGAGCCGCCGAGCCCGCGCCGGGCCATCCCGTCCGCGCACCGGGCGACGAGCCGCGCGTACGGGTCGTCGCCGGCGGCGGGCAGGTGGACGTCGTCCATGCCGAGGTCGCGGCCCGGGTCCAGGACGCAGCGCTCGGACAGCCGCCGCGTCGCCGCGAGCAGCGCCGCCGCCTCGTCGGGGCCGCAGGCCAGCTCGGCCGCCCGGTACATCTGCGGGACCGACTTCAAATACGCGTGCCCGGTCTGGTCGTCCAGGTGCCGCCGGTCCAGCGGGACGAGCTTGCGGGTGACGTCCAGCACCTGCGCGACCGGGTGGTCGGCGGGCTCCAGGTAGCGGACGGCGTTGCCGAGCACCGCGGGCACCCCGGCCGCGCGGGCGAGCGCCAGCATCCGGGCGGCCCGCGGCCCCTCGCCCCGGCCGTGGTGGTTCACGATCTCCACCGCGGTCTCGGCGGTGGCGCGCCAGGCGTCCAGCCGCGCGGCCGCGACGCCCGGACGCCGCCCGGCGACCGCCCGCCCCACGTCGGACGCCGGGCCGAGCAGCACGATCAGCCCCGCGGCGTGCGCGCCGACCATCTCCCGCGTCACCACCGGGTTCCCGCGCCCGCCCGCCGCGTGCGCCGCCGACACCAGCCGGCACAGCGACCGCCACCCGGCCCGGCCCTCGGCGAGCACCACGACGCGTTCCTCGCCGGTGGAGACGACCCGCAGATCGGCCCCGACGACCGCCCCGATGCCCGCGTCCGCGCACGCCATGACGTGGCGGACGGCGCCGTACAGCCCGTCGCGGTCGGTCAGCGCGAGCGTCTCCATGCCGAGGCCGGCCGCGCGCTCCGCCAGCGCCGCCGGCGGGGCGACGCCGTAGCGGAGCGAATAGCACGAAGCGACATGAATGTGCACGTCAGTCCCATACCCGGGAGAGCAGCCAGCTGTCGGCGGCCGCGTCATAACGCAGCTCGTAGACGCCGATCTCCCTGTCCGGGGTCGCCTCGACCCGCCAGAACTCCCGCTCCCCGGTGGCCTCGCCGGCGGGCTGCTGCTCCCGCCACCAGTCACGGGTCGTGACCCAGTGCTCCAGCACCCGCCGCACGGCGTAGAGCCTGCCGCGCCAGACGAACCGGACCGGACGGCCGTCGCTCACCCAGACCTCGACCGGATCGCCGAACACGCGTGTCATCTGCCTCCCCCTCGCGCACACCGCACGGGGGAAGAACATGCGGACGTTCGAACAAACGTTCGCCTCGGAGTCTAGGGAAGCCGCCGCCCCGGGAGCAAGGCGGGATCAGGTCAGGAGCCGGGTCAGTTCGTCGGCGGCGCCCTCCGCGTCGGCCACGTCGGC
This sequence comes from Actinomadura sp. NAK00032, assembly GCF_013364275.1. Classification (NCBI taxonomy): domain Bacteria; kingdom Bacillati; phylum Actinomycetota; class Actinomycetes; order Streptosporangiales; family Thermomonosporaceae; genus Actinomadura; species Actinomadura sp. NAK00032. The sequence continues at coordinate 7,143,275 of NZ_CP054932.1, forward strand.
GATCCCGCCGCCCGGCCACAGGTAGGACCAGCCCTCGCCGGCGGGGGTCGCGACGACCATGACCCGGCGCCGCGTCCGCGGGCCGTAGACCGCCAGCAGCGACTCGTCCGGGCCGGCGAACCGCCACGCGAGCCCCCGGGCCTCGACCTCGCGGGCGAGCGCCGCGAGGTGACGCCGCCGCGCCTCGGCGGTCTCCCGCCCACCCACTACAGACACATCAGCCGCCTCACCACGGTTCGCGTCCCGCATGACCTTGGGCGATCATCCGGCGACGAATGGTGACCGGCCTTCAGCATGACCGGTCGGCCGCGGTCGCGGTGGGGGAATCCGGAGAGTGGGCCGGGTGTTTCCCGCTCCGGCGAAGATGGTCCCCCGCGAGCGCGTGCGCGCCGATCGCGCGAGGGACCTTCCAGCGGGCGGAACCCGCCGCGCATCCGGAGGGTCCGTCCGTGATAGAAGCCTCTGTGAGACGGGCATGCCATGCCCATGCCAGGCAGATAGAAGGAGCGAGCCGATGAGCGCCGTCCCCGCCGGCGACCCGTCCGGCCCCACGCACGGCACCTCGTCGGCGCAGGAGCGCGCGCTGGCCGGCCTCCGCGAGCGCAAGAAGCAGCGGACCCGCCTCGCGCTCGTCGACGCCGCCCTGGAGCTGTTCCTCGCCAAGGGCTACGAGGCCACGACGATCGACGAGATCGTGGCGGCGGTGGAGGTGTCGCAGCGGACGTTCTTCCGTTACTTCGCCACCAAGGAGGACGTCGTCACCGGCTTCCTGGCCGAGCACGACCAGCTGCTCGGCGAGGCGCTCGCCGCCCGCCCGCCCGAGGAGCGGCCCTTCACCGCGCTGTTCGAGTCGCTGCGCATCGTGCTGGAGACGATCGCGGAGGGCGAGCCGGCGGAGAGCGGCCGGTTCCGCCGCGTCCGGCAGGTGATCGAGTCGACGCCGTCGCTGATGGCCGCGCAGATGGCGCGCTACTCGGCCTCGGCGGAGGCGCTCGCCGCCGAGATCGCCCGGCGCGAGGGCGTGGACCTGGCCGACGACCTGCGGCCGCGGATCCTCGTCGCGTTCTACCTGGCGGCGGTGAAAATCGCGTTCGAGGAGTGCGCCCGCCGCGAGATCTGGGACCCCGGGACGGTCGCGGCCCGGGTCGAGCAGGCCGTCACCCTCGCGGGCCGCACGATGCGCGACTGGGTCTGACCGCGGAACCGGCCTGACCGCGGAACAACCGGCGGCGGCTCCGGGTTCTCCCTGATCGCCGGCCATCGAGCAGCAGGAGGGCGCATGCGCGCGATCGTCATCACCCGCAACGGCGGACCCGAGGTCCTGGAGCCGGTGGAGCGTCCCGCTCCCGAGCCCGGCCCCGGCGAGGTCCTGGTCGACGTGGCGGCGGCCGGCGTCAACTTCATCGACGTGTACTTCCGGACGGGCGCCTACCCGCACGGCCTCCCGTACACGCCGGGCATGGAGGCGGCCGGGACGGTCACGGCCGTCGGCGACGGCGTCGGCGAGTTCTCGGTGGGCGACCGCGTCGCCTGGGCCGACGTGCAGGGCGCCTACGCGGCGCAGGCCGTCGTCCCGGCGGACCGGGCCGTCCCCGTCCCGGACGGCGTCGGGCTGGAGGACGCGGCGGCGTCGCTGCTGCAGGGCATGACCGCGCACTACCTGACCCGGTCGACGTATCCGATCCGGCCGGGCGACACCGTGCTCGTCCACGCGGCGGCGGGCGGCATGGGCCTGCTGCTCACCCAGACCGCCAAGGCCCTCGGCGCCCGCGTGATCGGCACGGCGTCCACCCCGGAGAAGGAGCGGCTCGCCAAGGACGCGGGCGCGGACGTCACGATGCCCTACGACGGTTTCGCCGGCCGGGTGCGGGAGCTGACCGATGGAGAGGGCGTCGCCGCCGTGTACGACGGTGTCGGCGCGCCCACGTTCGACGGGAGCCTGGAGAGCCTGCGGCGGCGCGGCACCCTCGCGCTGTACGGGGCGGCCGGCGGCCCGGTGCCGCCGTTCGACCCGCAGCGCCTCAACAAGGCGGGGTCACTGTTCCTGACACGGCCGACGCTCGCCCACTATGTGGACAAGCGCGAGGAGCTGCTGGAGCGCGCCGCCGACGTCTACGGCTGGATCGCGTCCGGCGCCGTGAACGTGCACGTCGGGCACCGCTACGACCTCGCCGACGCGGGCGCGGCGCACGCCGATCTGCAGGCGCGGCGCACCACCGGCAAGCTCCTGCTGATTCCCTGACCGGCGCGCCGGGCCTCCCGGGCTCCCTTAGGCTGGGCCCAAAGACGATCATCTGAGGAGCCCGCCCCCCATGACGACGACCGCCGCCGGCCCGCTGGAGCAGGACGAACCCCGCGTCCTCGGCCCCTACCGCCTGCTCGGGCGGCTCGGCCGCGGCGGCATGGGCACCGTCTACCTCGGCGCCGAGCCCGACGGCCGGCGGGTCGCGGTGAAGGTCGTCAACCGCGACCTCGCCGGCGAGCCGGCGTTCCTCGCCCGGTTCCGCCGCGAGGTGACCGCCGCGCGGCGCGTCCACCGGTTCTGCACCGCGCCCGTCCTGGACGCCGAGCTCGACCAGGACCCGCCCTACATCGTCACCGAGTACATCGACGGGCCGAGCCTGGAGAAGGCCGTCCGGGAGAAGGGGGCGCTGCCCGGCTCCGACCTGGAGGGCATCGCGGTCGGCGTCGCCACCGCGCTCGCCGCCATCCACGGCGCCGGCATCGTGCACCGCGACCTCAAACCCGCCAACGTCCTGCTGTCCTCCACCGGCCCCCGCGTCATCGACTTCGGCATCGCCCGCGCCCTCGACGCCCCCGACGGCCCGACCCGCACCGGCCAGTTCGTCGGGACCCCGTCCTACATCGCGCCCGAGGTGCTGCGCGGCGAACCGGTCGAGCAGGCGTCGGACGTGTTCTCGTGGGGCTGCGTCGTCGCCTACGCCGGGACGGGACGTCCCCCGTTCCAGGGCAAGACGGTCGCGGAGACGTTCCACCGCATCGGCCACGAGGACCCCGACCTCGCCGGCCTCGACCCGCGGCTGCGCGAGGTCGTCGCCGCCGCGCTCGGCAAGGACCCGGCCGCCCGGCCGACCGCCCGGCAGCTCCTCACCCGCCTCGTCGGGCAGGAGCAGGCCGACCCGGAGCGCACCGCCGAGACGATCTCGATGTCGTGGCGGGGCACGCATCCGGCGGAGCCTGCCGCCGAGCCTGCCCCGGCCGCGGGGCCGCCGCCCGCCGCCGAGGCCGTCCGGGACGCCGAGCAGCCGCGCCCCGTCCCCGCGCCCGTCGCGGCGGAGAAGGCGGAACCGCAGACGGGCTCGGAGGCCGGCTCGGCGGCGGGCGAGCAGACCGTCACGGTCGACCTGCCGTTCCCCGCCCAGTGGAAGGGCCCGAGGCGCTGGTTCACCCTGCTCAGGGGCCTGCTCGTCCTCCCCCACCTGATCGTCATGCTGGTCATGTACGCGCTGCTCGTCGTCGTGATGCCGCTCAGCTGGCTGGTGATCCCGTTCACCGGCCGCTACCCGCGCCCGCTGTACGGGCTGGTCGTCGGCTGCCAGCGCTGGTCGAGCCGCGTCATCGCGTACGCGTTCGGGCTCACCGGAGAGGCGCTCCCGCCGTTCCGCACCCTCCCGCGCGCCCGCCGGGCCCGCTGAGTCCGCGCCTCTCGGTGCCCTCCCGCACACTAGGGTGCTACGAGACACTCCCCTCGATTCCCCCTTCAGGATCACGATGACCACGCACGCAGGAGAGAACGGTGAGGCCCTGCGCCCCGAGGACCCCGCGGAACTCGGCCCCTACCGGCTGATCGGGCGGCTCGGCCGCGGCGGCATGGGCACGGTCTACCTCGGCGAGGACGCCGGCGGGCGCCGCGTCGCGGTGAAGGTGATCAACCGGGAGCTGGCCGGGGAGGGCTCGTTCCGGGAGCGGTTCCGGCGCGAGGTGACGGCGGCGCGGCAGGTCCGCCGGTTCTGCACCGCGCCCGTCATCGACGCCGAGCTCGACCGCGACCCCCTGTACGTCGTCACCGAGTACATCGAGGGCCCGAGCCTGGAGCGCGCCGTCGCCGAGCGCGGTAGGCTGCCCGGCTCCGACCTGGAGGGCATCGCGGTCGGCGTCGCCACCGCCCTCGCCGCCATCCACGGCGCCGGCATCGTGCACCGCGACCTCAAGCCCGCCAACGTGCTGCTGTCCTCCACCGGCCCCCGCGTCATCGACTTCGGCATCGCCCGCGCCCTCGACGCCGCCGACGGGCCCACCCGCACCGGCCAGTTCGTCGGGACGCCGAACTACCTGCCGCCCGAGCTGCTGCGCGGCGAACCGGTCAGCCCCGCGTCCGACGTGTTCTCGTGGGGCTGCGTCGTCGCCTACGCCGGGACGGGGTCCGCGCCGTTCACGGGCAACACCGTCCCGGAGATCCTCTACCGGGTCGTGCACGAGGAGCCGAAGCTGGACGGGCTCGACCCCGCCCTGCGCGACGTCGTCGCCGCCGCGCTCGACAAGGACCCGCGCCGCCGGCCGTCCGTCCAGGACGTCCTCGCGCGCCTCGTCGGCAACGGCACGACCGACCCGGCGACGCTCGCCGAGACCGTCCAGGCGGGCTGGCACGCCCCCGCCGGAGCCGCCGCGGGGGCGGCGGGGACGGGAGCCGCCGGGGCGCCCCGGCCGCCGTCCGCCACGGCCACCGCGCCGACGGTGTTCCAGCAGCAGCCCCACGCCGTGCACGGCGCCGACACCACTCGCCGCGACGCCCGGCCCGGCCCGCCGCCGGGCGGCGGGCCGCCCCGGCGCCCGCTGCTCATCGGCGGCGCGGCCGTCGCCGCGGTGGTGCTGCTCGCCGTCCTCGCGTTCACCGTCTTCCGGTCGGACGGCCCGCCCGAGAACCTGGCCACCGCGTTCGGCGACGCGTTCGCCGACTCCGCGTCCGGCTGGGGCGACACCTACGACAAGACCTACGGCTACGCCGACGGCAAGTACCGGATGCAGACCAAGAACACCACCGGAGTCGTCGCGCGCTGGGTGCCGAAGGACAAGGTGGAGGACTTCCCCGACCCGATGCTCGCGACCGTCACGGTGTCGGTCGGGCAGGGCCCCGCGGACGGCATGTTCGGCCTCCTCTGCCGCGCGAACCAGGACGGCAAGACGCAGTACATGTTCCTCGTCCGCAACGACGGCAAGGGCGCGGTGCTCCGCAAGGTCAACGGGGACCTCGGCACGAAGGACCTCGCGACGCCCGACTCCGTCCCCGGCTACGAGGCCGGGAAGCCCAACAAGGTGCAGGCCGCCTGCGAGGGCAAGGAGGAGGACGGCCCGTCGGTCCGGCTGCGGCTCTGGGTGAACGGCGAGAAGGTGCTCGACGAGGTCGACACCGACCAGCCGCTCGCCAACGGCTGGGTGGGGCTCCAGGTCGAGCGGGGCGGCAACCCGGCCGAGCAGATCGTCGCCGACTTCGACGACTTCGACATGTCGAAGATCCTCGGCTAGGTCCCCGGGCGGGCGGAGGTCAGCGGGCGGGCAGGTAGCCGTTCGTCCAGCGGGCCAGCTCCTCGAACACCCGGGTCCGGGCGGGCTCGGCGGACAGCACCAGGTCGTGCAGGCCGCCGTCGATCCGGACGAGCGTGACGTGCCGCCCGATCCGGGGCGCGTACCGGGCCATGTGCTCGACGTCCAGCACGGCGTCGGCGGCCGTCACGTCCAGCACCCTGCGGGACGGGCGGACGCTCCGCGTCGAGGCCATGACCAGCACCGGCACGTCCACGTCCAGGCCCCGGTGCAGGCGCAACTGCCCGCGCCGGACGGCCGCCAGCCACGCCGCCCGCACCGGGAACCCGACCAGCGGCTTCCAGGCGAGGTCGAACTCCCACTCGCCGTCGTGCTCGCGGTGGATGCTGCGCGGGTACCGGTCGGACACGCCCGCCGGCAGCTTCGCCTTCGGGAACCGGGACCGCAGCGCCCGCGCCAGCCCCGCACCGGCCTTGCGCAGCACCAGCGGCTCGGCGAGGTCGAAGAACGGGCTGTTGAGGAACAGGCCGTCCACCAGGCCCTTCCCCGCCACCCGGTCGGCCCACAGCGCGGCGATCAGCCCGCCGGTGGAGTGGCCGTTCAGCAGCAGCGCGTCGTGGCCGTCCACGTCCCGGATGATCCGGACGGCCTCGCCGATCTCCGGGAAGTAGTCCGAGAGGCTCTCGATGTAGTTCGGCGTCTGGTGCGGGCGCAGCGAGCGCCCGTACTTGCGCAGGTCGAGCGCGTAGAAGTCGAAGCCGAGGTCCAGGTAGAAGTCGGCCAGGTGCTTCTGGAAGAAGTAGTCGACGAACCCGTGCAGGTACAGCACCGCCCGGCGGGACGGGTCGGTGCCGCGCCGCCGCACCAGCGTCGCGACCACCTCGCCCTCGGCGTCCCGGCCCATCGGCAGCTCGATCGCCTCGTAGCCGGGGCCGAGCACGTCGTCCGTCACGTCCACGCTTTCCTCCCAAGACCCTTCCGCAGGGTCTCAGCGTACGGGCGGTCGCGGCCCGCGGCCCGCGGGCGGGAACGGATGCACCCCCCGCCAACGTCCGAAAGACTGAGTGCGCACACGCCATCGGCTTCCGGGAGACGTCCATGCAGGCCCCCCTTCGCGACCGCGACCCGCGCCGGCTCGGCCCGTACCGGCTGACCGCACGGCTCGGCCGGGGCGGCATGGGCACCGTCTTCCTCGGCGAGGACGCCGTCGGCCGGCGCGTCGCGGTCAAGGTCATCAACCCGGAACTGGCCGACGACGAGGCGTTCCACGACCGGTTCCGCCGCGAGGTGACGGCCGCGCGGCAGGTCAGGCGGTTCTGCACCGCCGCGGTGCTGGACGCCCGGCTCGACGGCGACCCGCTGTACGTGGTGACCGAGTACGTCGCCGGGCCGTCGCTCGACGAGGCCGTCCGGGCGGGCGGGCCGCTGCGCGGCGGCGACCTGGAGGCGCTCGCGGTCAACATCGCGACCGCGCTGAGCGCGATCCACGGCGCCGGGATCGTGCACCGCGACCTCAAGCCGTCCAACGTGCTGCTGTCCCCGACCGGGCCGCGCGTGATCGACTTCGGCATCGCGCGGGCGCTGGACGCGGGCGACGGGCCGACCAGAACCGGCCAGTTCATCGGCACTCCCGCCTACATCGCGCCGGAGTTGATGCACGGGCAGGAGATCACCCAGGCCGCCGACGTGTTCTCCTGGGGCTGCGTCGTCGCCTACGCGGGGACGGGACGCGTCCCGTTCGCCGGCGAGACGCTCCCGGAGATCATCAACCGGGTGACGTCCGCCGACCCCGACCTGGACGGGCTCGACCCGGCGGTGCACGACCTCGTGGCGCGCGCGCTGGCGAAGGACCCGTCCGAGCGTCCGACGGTCAAGCAGCTCATCCGGTCACTGACCGGCGAGGACGCGCCGGTCGAGGCGGCGCCGGTCGAAGCTGCGTTGCCTGAGGAGCCGCCGGCTGAGGAGGCGCCGGTCACGGTGCCGCTGCCTCCGGCTCCGGCTCCGCGGCCGACCGCGGTCGCCGCCGACCCGCCCACGCGTCCGGCCCCGACCCCGGCCGCGGCGCCGACCACCGTGCCGCCGTTCCAGGCCCCGCCGACGGGCCCGTCCGCGATGCCGGTCCCGCCGGGGGCGCCGCGCCCGTCCCGTCGCGGCGGGCACCGGCGCGCCGTCGGCCTGACGGCCGCCATCGCCATCGCCGGCCTGGTCGGCGTCTCCGGCTTCCTGGGCCTGCGCGGCCTGGCCGACGAGAACGGCGAGCCGGGCAGCGGCGACGGCACGGGATCCAGCGCGGTCGCCGCGAACTTCCGCAACGGGCCGCCCGACGACGATGACAAGGTCTTCGACGACAACTTCAGCGAAGAGGACTCCGGCTGGAAGACGGCCGCCACCCCCACCTGGGACGCGTCCTACCGCGACCGCAGGTACGAGCTGCACGTCCTCCCCACGACGATGTCGACGGCCGTCGACGCGCCGGTGCGGGACGTGCCCAAGTCGCAGCTCATCGAGGTCAAGGTCGAGTCCGTCGAGGCCGGCGGCGAGGCGGGGGTGTACTGCCGCGGCCAGGCCGAGGGCTTCGCGTTCCTGATCCACCCGGAGAACGGCGTGGCCCGGATCGCCCGGCTCGGCACCGAGCGGATGCGGACGCTGGCGATCAACAAGGTCGACCTGCGCGACGGCACGAACCGCGTCCAGGCCGCCTGCGTCGAGGGCGACGGCGACACCGTCCACCTCGGGATGTGGGTGAACGGCCGGTCGGTGGCGTCGTCCATCGCCACTCCCGGCGCGGGCGATCCGCAGACCCCGAGCGGCCTCCTCCTCTACCGTCCCGAGAAGGCGACGGGATGGCCCGAGGCGGTCTTCGACGACTTCTCCCTCTGCTCGGTCTGAGCCGGGGCGGGAGCGCCGGGGTCAGTCCTTGCGGCCGGTGGCGGCGACGGTCACGCCGAGGCCGATCATCATCAGCCCGCCGGTGCCGCCGATCGCGGCGAGGCGGCGCGGGGAGCTGGCGAACCACTCGCGGGCCGTCCCGGCGGCGATGCCCCACACGCTGTCGCAGAGCAGCGCGATGACCGCGAACACCGCGCCGAAGACCAGCATCTGCAGGGTGGCGTGGCCGTGCTCGCGCACGACGAACTGCGGCAGGACGGCGGCGAAGAACACCGTCGTCTTCGGGTTCGTGATGCCGACGATGAAGCCCTGCAGCAGGGCCCGGCCGCCCGTCCGGCCCGACTCGTCCGCGCCGATCGTCTCCTGCAGCGAGCGCCGGTGCCGGATGGCCTGCACCCCCAGGTAGACGATGTAGACCGCGCCCACGATCTTCAGCGCGGTGAACACCACCGCGGAACGCTCCACGATCGACCCGACGCCGACCGCGACGGCGGCGGTCAGCGCGAGCGCCGCGAGCACCCCGCCGACGACGCCCGCGAGCGCGGTGCGGCGCCCGTGCGCCAGCGCCCGGCCGACGACGAACAGCACGGACGGCCCGGGGATCACGATGATCGCCAGCGCCATGGCGGAGAACGCCAGCAGTTGATGCAACGAGACCATGGAGCGCACATTACGGAGCACTCCCGACATCTCCCACCGATTTTCCGCTCCCCGCCTCGGCACCTCCGAGGGCTCCGGGACCCAGGACCCGTGGGCAGCGCATGCCCCGGTGACGTGCGGGCGGCGGTGTCCGGGGTCGGCCGGAACGAAGATCGTGACTTATGTCATATTCGCGACATAGGTTTGGATCATGACCGCCCCTGCCGCCGCGGCGCCGCGGCCCACCAGGCTCACGCCCGCCGCGCCGGCACCGGCCTGGCGGCCGGTCCTGCTGATCGCCGGGGCGCTCGGGGTGCTCCTCCTCGTCCTCAGCACGCGGTACGGCCACCACCGCGACGAACTGTACTTCCGGGTCGCCGGACGGCATCTGGCCTGGGGCTATCCCGACCAGCCGGCGCTGCTGCCGCTGCTCGCCCGGGCGATCACGGCGGTGTTCGGCGACTCGCTCGTCGCGCTGCGGGCCCCGTCCGCCCTGTTCGCCGCGGCGGGCGTGGTGGTCGCCGCGCTCACCGCGCGGGAGATGGGCGGCGGACGGCGCGCGCAACTGCTGACGGCCGCGTCCTACGCGGTGTGCCCGTTCGCGGTCGCGGCCGGGCACCTGTTCTCCACGGCGACGCTCGACCTGCTGCTGTCCACGACGGTCGTGTGGCTGACCGTCCGCTGGGTGCGGACCCGCGACCAGCGGCTGCTGCTCGCCGCCGGCGCCGTGACGGCGCTGGCGCTGAACGTCAAGTACCTGGTCGTGTTCCTGCTCGCCGCGCTCGTCGCCGGGCTGCTGCTGTCGGGGCCGCGCGAGTTCCTGCGGCGCCCGATGCTCGCCGCCGGGGCCCTCGTCGCCGTCCTCGCGGCCGTCCCCGGGCTGGTGTGGCAGGCGCGGCACGGCTGGCCGCAACTGGAGATGGCGGACGCCATCGCCGACAAGGGCGACTTCGGCGGGCGGCCCGGGTTCATCCCGTTCCAGATCCTGCTGACCGGCGTGTTCCCGTCCTGGCTGTGGATCTACGGGCTGTGGCGGACGTACCGGTCCGCCGACCTGCGGCCCTACCGGTTCCTCGGGCACGCTTACCTGCTGCTGAACGTCGTGTTCCTGATCACCGCCGGCAAGCCGTACTACCTGAGCGGGCTGTGGGCCGCGCTCTGGGCGGCCGGCGCCGTGGAGATCGAGCGGAACGGCGCCCCGCGCGGCTTCGGCCGGCTCGCGTCCGCCCCCATGTACGCGGTCACCGCGATCACGACCGTGCTGCTGACGCTGCCCGTCTACCCGGTGAAGTGGCTGGCCGACACGCCGCAGCCCGCCGTCAACGCCGACTCGGCCGAGACGGTCGGCTGGCCCCGGTTCGCCGCGCAGGTCGCGGACGTCTACCGGTCGCTGCCGCCGACCGAGCGGTCCGCGGCCACGATCGTCGTCAGCAACTACGGCGAAGCCGGGGCACTCGACATGTACGGGCCCGGCCTCGGCCTGCCCCGCGCCTACAGCGGGCACAACGGCTACTGGTACTTCGGGCGTCCACCGGAGACCGGCGGCCCCACCATCGTCGTGGGGCCGGACAACGTCGCCGAGGGCGCCGGGCTGCGGCGGTTCTGGTCGGACGTCCGTCCCGTGGGGCGCGTCGACAACGGCGTCGGGCTCGACAACCAGGAACAGGACAAGCCGATCTGGGTCTGCCGCGGGCAGCGCGCCCCGTGGCCGCAGCTGTGGCCGGAGTTCAAGCAGCTGTCGTGACGGGCGTCAGCCGGACAGGACGTCCCAGACGCCGCCGCGCCGCACCATCAGGTTGTGGGTGAGCAGGCTCCCGGCGGGCACGTCCCAGCTCGGGTCGGCGTTGTCGCGGTCTTCCGCCCAGACCTGCGCGACCGCCCAGCGCAGCTTGTCGACGCCGTCGGGATGGCCGGTACCGGACGCCACGAACACGTCCCGCGCGGGGACCGCCACGACCAGGTCGCCCTCCACGTCCTGCGCCAGCTTCTCCAGGAACCCGTCGTCCAGCAGCAGGCCGGCCTCCAGGGTGCCGCGCCCGGCCGTCCCGCCGAGCGACACCGTCACCGCGCGCACGTCGGGGTACCAGCTGAGGCTCAGCTCCGGGCGCAGGTCGCGCAGGTTGATCACCGCGCGGCGGCGCAGCTCGTCCGGCCCCACCCCGAGCTCGGCGCAGTGCCGGCGCGCCACGTGCTCGTAGCGGCGGCCGGTGGGGGCGCCCTCGTCGGCGATCTCCAGCGCGTACGTGACGTACAGGTCACCGGCGAACGGGTCGCGGACCGGCTCCTCGTCCGCGGGCAGCGGGAACTCCAACTGGACCTCGGCCGGCACCCGCGCCTTCATGAGCGGGACGATCAGACTGGACCGCGGGTCGGACACGGGACGATCCTCCTGGTACCTGTTGCGGCCTGAGTGGATCACCCTACCGCCGCTCCGGGACCGCCCGCGGTCAGCTCGGCCGGCCCGCGGGCGGCGCCCCGCCGGGCGGGACGACGGGCAGCCCCGCCGGGGCGCCCTTCTCGATGATCCGCCAGACGGCATCGGTGTCCAGGTGCTCTTCGACGAGGTCGCCGAGCGCGTCCAGGGTCGCCTCTCTCAAGGCCGCGAACGACACATCCGGGGCCGGGATGAAATCCCTTTCCGCATGGCGGGCCACGTCCTGGAGGAACGCCCTTCTGAACCCGTCGTTCTCCATGGCGCCGTGCCAGGTCGTCCCCCAGACCGCGCCGTTTCGGCAACCGTCCAGAAACGGCTCGCCCTGCGCCGTCACAACACCATGGTGGATTTCATAGGCGTGGACGTCCTCACCGTAGGCTTGGCCAGTGGGCCGCCCGAGGATCTTCTCTTCCCCGAACTCGACCTTCGCCGGCAGCAGACCGAGCCCCCGCGCCGTTCCCCTCTGCGACTCCACGTGGTCGACGATCTCCTCGGCGAGCATCTGGTAGCCACCGCAGATGCCGAGCACAGGCCGCCCTTCCGCGGCCCGCCTGCGAACCTCGTCGGCCATTCCCCGGTCGCGCAGCCATTCGAGATCGCTCACCGTGGCCCTGGTACCCGGCAGGATGACGAGATCGGCCTCGACCAGATCACCGACGCTCGCCGCGTACCGGACGATGACGCCCGGCTCGCACGCCAGCGCGTCCAGGTCGGTGAAATTCGAGATGCGCGGGAACCTGACAACGGCGACCCGCAGCGTCTCTTTCCCGTACGGGCCCCTGGCATCGGGCCTCGGCGCGTCCAGCGCCAGCGTGTCCTCGGAATCGAGATACAGGCCCAGCTTCCACGGCAGTACACCCAGTGTCGGCCGCCCGGTGAGGGCCTTCAACTGCTCCAGCCCCGGCTTCAGCAACTCGTACGCACCGCGGAACTTGTTGATGACGAACCCGGCGACAAGAGCCTGGTCTTCGGGCTCCATCAGCGCGACCGTCCCGTACAAGGACGCGAAGACACCGCCCCGGTCGATATCGCCGACAATCACGACCGGCACCTCGGCCGCCCGCGCCAGCCCCATGTTGACGATGTCCCCGGCCCGCAGATTGATCTCGGCCGGGCTCCCCGCCCCTTCGCACACCACCACGTCGTATTCGGACCGCAACTCATCAAGGCTCTCCAGCACCACACCTTTGAGCCATTCCTTGTGCTGCCCGTATTGCAGCGCGTCGACCTCCGCGACAGGCCGCCCCAGAACGACCACTTGGCTACGCCGATCGGTCCCGGGCTTCAGCAGTACCGGATTCATCACCGCCCGCGGCTCGACCCCCGCCGCCTGGGCCTGCATGTACTGCGCCCGCCCGATCTCCGCGCCATCGCTCGTCACCATCGAATTCAGCGACATGTTCTGGGCCTTGAACGGCGCGACCTTCACGCCCTGCCGCGCCAGCCACCGGCACAGCCCCGCCGTGACCACGCTCTTCCCCGCGTCGGACGTCGTCCCCGCCACCAGGATCGCGCTCACCGCAGCACCCCGATGGCCACCGCCGCGGCGAACGTCACCGCCGCCGAAAGCCGGACGGCCTTCCTGATGTCCTTCACTTCGGGCACCCCGCCGCCCCCCATCTCGGGCCGCCGTTCGACCCGGCCCCCATAGGCGTTGACACCGCCGAGCCGCACATCGAGCGCGCCCGCGAAAGCCGCTTCGACCCGTCCGGCATTGGGACTCGGGTGCTTCTTCCCGTCCCTCCTGAGCACCCGCCAGGCCCTCGGCCCGCCGCACGCCACGACCAATCCCGCGGTCACCCGAGCCGGCACCCAGTTGGCGGCATCGTCCAATCTCGCCGACGCCCACCCGAACCGCTCGTACCTCGGACTCCGGTACCCGACCATCGCGTCCAGCGTGTTGACGGCCCGGTACATCAGCAGCCCCGGAATGCCCCCGACTGCTCCCCAGACCAGCGGAGCCACCGACGCGTCCGAGGTGTTCTCGGCGACCGACTCCACGACCGCCCTGCTCAACCCCTGCGCGTCCATCCCCTCGGGATCCCGCGCGCACAAATGAGAAAGCCGCGCCCTGGCCGCCTCCACATCGCCCCGCTCCAGAACACGGGCCATGACGAGCCCTTCACGTCCCAGTGACGTCCCGCCGAGTACGGCCCAAGTGACCGCCGCGGTCGCGAGCCCATGCACCCCGAACCGCCGGCTCACCCGCTCCAGCACAACCCCGACGGCCCCCGCACCGCCCACGAGAACCCCGGTGTAGACAACTCCACGCCACCGGGAATCCGCATAGAAAGAACCCTCAACGGCCGAAGCCACACGCCCGAACCCCGCAACCGGATGCCACCGCCTCGGATCCCCGAGAAAGGCGTCCAGCACGACACCGCCCACAAGCCCCTCAGCAGAGCCGCGCATCAAGTTCATCCCAGTGCCTCTCCAGCCAGTCCTGCGCGCGCCTGATGCGCGGCCCGGCACCACCGTCCCAGATCCGCGCCCATCCCCCACCGCGCTGCGCCCTGGCCCGCATGGCCCGGTAGGAGCGCTCGAACCTCACCCGCGCCGTGGGCAGCACGTCCCGCCGCGACTCCCGCGCCAATCCGTAGGCGTCGCAGAAGACCTTGATCCGCCGCCCGACGTCGGCCCCGTACAGCAGGGCGTCCCGATCGGCCGGATCCTCGATCGGCCCCCAATGCCGCAATGCCGTGACGACATCGAACAACCGCGTAGTGGGCCGCGCCAGATCGAAATCGATCAGAGCCGCCGGCGCCCCGCCCCGGAAGACCACGTTCTCCGGCGTGACATCGCAATGCCCGACGATCTCGGGCTGCCCGTCCAGATTGGAGAGGTCCGCGTCCCACCCGGCGTCCGGCACACCGTAGGAGGCCACCGCGTCGTGGTAGCGCCGCAGCAGCCGCCCGACACCCCGCAGCGCGTCCTCCGAAACGACAGCGGCCGCAAGCGGCCGGTGCGGCACGTCACCGGGCACCCAGCTGAGCACCTCCCGCCCCCGCTCATCGACCCCCAGCACCCGCGGCGCCCCGTCGAGGTGACGTCCACTGGAGTGGTGTAAGAGTTGATCTTCGCGTGATCCTGTTTCTGCAGGTTAAGCGGTGAGTTCCTGCTGCTCGGTAGCGGGGTCGGGTGTGGTGCCGTCGATGACGCGCAGCCGGGCTTTGGCGAGGCATTCCGGGCCCATGTAGCGGCGGGCCTCGGTCCATTCGTCGGTCTGCTCCATCAGCACCGCGCCGACCAGGCGGACGATCGCGGCCCGGTCGGGGAAGATCCCGACCACGTCGGTGCGCCTGCGGATCTCCTTGTTCAGGCGCTCCTGCGGGTTGTTGGACCAGATCTGCCGCCAGAGCTGGCGCGGGAAGCCGGTGAAGGCCAGCAGATCGGGTCTGGCCTGGTCCAGGTGCTCGGCCGCGTCGGGGTGCTTGGCCTCCAGCGAGGCGACGACCCGTGCGTGCTGGGCATGGACCTCCTCGGCGGCGGGCTGGTCGAAGATGGTCCGCACCAGCGTCGCCACCCACGGCTGCGCCGACTTGGGCACCCTGGTCAGCAGGTTGCGCAGGTAGTGCGTCCGGCACCGCTGCCAGCCCGCGCCCGGCAGCGTCGACCCGATCGCCTCGACCAGGCCCCGATGCGCATCGGAGATCACCATCTGGACGCCCGACAGGCCGCGCGCGACGAGCCCGCGCAGGAAGGCGAGCCAGCCGGCTCCGTCCTCGGCCGAAGTGACCTCGACCCCGAGGATCTCGCGGTGCCCGTCGGCGTTGACCCCGGTGGCCACCAGCACATGCACGTTCACGATCCGGCCGCCCTCACGGACCTTCTGAGTCAGGGCGTCCACCCACACGAACGCATACGGGCCGCTCTCCAACGGCCGGTTCCGGAACGCCGCCACCTGCGCGTCCAGCACCTTGGACATCTCCGACACCTGGCTTTTGGAGATGCCCTTGATGCCCATTTGCTCCACCAGCTTGTCCACCCTGCGCGTCGACACCCCCAGGAGATAGGAGGTGGCCACCACCGAGACCAGGGCCTGCTCGGCCCGGCGACGCCGCTCCAGCAGCCACTCGGGGAAGTAGGACCCCGACCGCAGCTTCGGGATCGCCAACTCCACGGTGCCGGCGCGGGTGTCCCAGTCCCGGACCCGGTAGCCGTTGCGGCGGTTCACCCGGTCCTCTGAGCGGGTCCCGTAGTCGGCGCCGCAGACCGCGTCCGCCTCCGCCGACATGAGGGCCTCGGCCATCGTCTTGACCATCGACCGCAACACATCGGGCTCACACACCCCGATCTGCTCGGCCAGCCACCCCGCAGGGTCCACACTGTTGTCCACGGCCATCGCGTTCCTCTCCTTCTGATCTTGGTCGATTCGAAGGATCACGCGATGGCCGTCTCACGTCACGACGCCACGCCCTCTGACCAGGTCAAACTCATACACCACCTCCGTGGACGCAACCCCCGTCGAACCCCACCGCCTCCAGATGCCGCAGGACCCCGTGCACGGCAGGACTGTGCGCCCCGAGCGGCCTCCGCACCGTCTCCCCGACCCGCACCACGCCCTCCGACACGTCCCCACCGGAGAGCGGAACCTCAAAGTCCACTGCCACAGCACCCAAAGATAGAACCCGGAACACCCCCCACGCTCCGCTCACGCGTGGTAGCGGCGTTATAGATGTGGAGCTGGAGGACCCGCACCCTTACACTGTGTCCCGGCGTCCCGCCGGGCGCCGGGCGCCCGTAGCTCAGCTGGACAGAGCATCGGACTTCTAATCCGACGGTCGCGGGTTCGAATCCTGCCGGGCGCGCCATCTTGACCAGCCGATCAAGGCCCTGACCTGCGAGGACGTCTCTTGCGCCGGTTCGGCCGGATGCAGCCGAAGGCAGTCGCGCGGCACTGTTCCCGGAATATACGCGGAATGACTCGGGCCGCGTTTGCCCAGGTCAGCACGCAAGACAAGAGAGGCCCCGGAACACTCCGGAGCCCCTCCACCGCAGTTGCCGATCATGCCAACGCGTCCTCGATGCGCTGGTTGGCGACGTCTCGTTGCCCGTCTATGCACTTAGCGTAAACGCGCAACATTACGTCGACCCCGTGGCCAGCGCGTTCGGCCGCCTCAGGCGCATGGACGCCAGCGTTGAGCCAGAGCGACACCGCCGCATGGCGAAGGTCATACGGCCGCGCGGCCAACGGGGACTCGACCTGATCGGGAGTGAGGGCCAGGGCGCGAGCCTGCTTCCAGACTTGCGCGTAGGCCGAGCCGGAGAACGACCGGCCGCCATTGGTGACGAACAACCGCCCGTCCTTGGCCGTCCCGAAGGCGTCGAGGTGCTCCCGGAGAATCGCCACCAGCTCAGGCGGGACGGGGACCGGCCGGACGAGGTCATCGTCCCGATGCTTGAGACCCCGATCATCGAAGGTCTCCCCCGAGTCGGTGTATCGCTTGTTCGTCTGCGGCCGGGTCTTCTTGAGCGTGATCAGGCCCCAGCCAGTTGCCGGAAGTTCGCAGTCATGCCGCCGCAGGCCCGCAGCCTCAGCCGGACGCAGGCCGGCGAAGTACATGCACGCGAACATCGCCCGCAGCCGAGGACCGCGCGACCGGCCGACGTAGGAGACCGCTGTCAGCAGCTCCCGCGCTTGGGCCGGGTTGACGACGACTCGGCGATCAACGGCGCCGTTCTGCTTTGGCGGACGCCACTTCACGCGGTCGAGGGGCAGCGGCGCTCAGGCCGCTGCGCGGCCCCGCGCCAGGCCGCCCGGAGCATGCGGCGTGGGCGCCGGTCACCGGACGGCCGCGCCGGGCCGCGCATCGCGACACGTCCGCCGGCCCGCTCCGACCGGCCGCCACGGGGTACGCACCGCCGCGCAGAGCTGGCACCAGTCGACGTGGAAGATCCATCGACGGCACAGGGACGTTGCCACTTGGCGTGGAATGGCACAGGGTTCCCCCCGACCCGATGTCTTGAGGATGGCGGCGGAGGAACCTGTCAGCCGCTAGGTACAGCTCTCGTCGGGCGGGGGGGAGGAAGGTGAGGGAAGAACAGCGGCTACGCCGCTACCCCATCCACAGGATGTCGATGATGCGCAGCGTCTCAGCCTCGTCGTCGACCAGAAGCGTGAGCATGCCCTCGCCGTTCGCGCCGAAAAAGGCGTGTCGGATGGCTGTCTGACCTGGCCGTTCAGGCACCGCGTCCCACGGCGTTTCCAAGAGGTCGAGGAGGCGCTCAAGTAGTAGGCCGTGACGGACTTCGTTGGGAGCCCGTTCAGCTCGTACAGCGCGCGTCCGTGGAGGCCGTCCCAGCGGTACGTCACACCCGGCCTTCCCAGCCCGGAGGGGTGTAGCGGACGAAGCTGTCTTCCCTGCCCTGTAGGGCGTCCTGCACCGCCTCTTCGTAGCCGGGACGGCCGTAGGCGATGGCCCGCAAGCGCCACTGACGCAGCAGGGTTTGGACCTGCTTGAAGCGCGCCAGGTCGTGAGCCGCGTCGAGCGCCTCGTCATACTTGGCCCGGAACTGGTCACGATGCGTCGGCGGGAGCGCATCGAAGATCGCAGCCGGATCCTCGCCGGGATCGCGCGGCGCGGTCGGTTCCTCGGGCTGAGCGGTCATGATGTCCAATCTACCTGTGGCCCCCGTCGGGTGCGGAGACTCCCGACCGGGCACGGCCTCAGGAGCAAGATCCGGAGTACGTCCGGAATGATCTTGCTTGCCCGGTGACGTTGGTGGAGAGTCCGCGCAGGTGAGGCAGGGCACGGAGCCGACGTAGAGCATCGGACTTCCAATCCGACGGTCGCGGGTTCGAATCCTGCCGGGCGCGCCACCGTCTGCCCTGCGGTCTTACCGCTGCCAAGATCCACAATTCTGTCCCATTTCGTCCCCGAGGGTCGCCGTGCGCGGTAGGGAAGTCCGCGCCCCTGGAGCGATTGGGGCGCGGACACCCGCGCGTGAATCCGGTGGTCAGTCTGAGTGTCGGAGGCGACGGTGATCGACGACAGGCCCAGGCTCTCTTGAACGGCTTTGAGGTCGTGTCCGGCACGCCGCCTGGGCGTGCATACCGTTCATGAGGCGTCGCTGCCCCGCGCAGGTGATCGGCGGCTCTCATCCCCGTGCCCGCCTCCGTTACCCCATGGAGGCGGGCACAGTCGGGCTTGGCGCGCCTCAATGCTCCGAAAAGCGAATGCGTGGACGGTATGGCCGTGGCCATGCTGTCGGCCATGGCTGTTTACGTTGATGATCCCGTCCGGCTGGGCGAGGTTCGGCTGTCTGATGGACGGTCACTCGGCTGGGCGGAGTGGGGATCGCCGGACGGGATACCCGTTCTGCTGTGTGCGGGCGCGGCTACAAGCCGGTGGCTCGGCTTCGGCGGAGGTGTCGTCGAGACGCTCGGTGTGCGTCTGGTCTCCGTGGACCGCCCCGGGCTCGGTGTCTCCACACCTGCACCGGGGCGAACCTTCTCCGACTTCGCCGGTGACATGCGGCAGCTCTGCGTGCTGCGGGGGCTGGAGAACCCGGCCGTGGTCGCCAACTCACAGGGCGCGCCGTTCGCCATCGCCTGTGCTGAGGCGGGCGTCGCGTCGGCGATGGCCCTGGTCTCCGGCGCGGACGAGGTCGCCGCACCGCAGTTCGCGTCCGTCCTGCCGGCGGACCTGCGTGGCCTCGTCGAACGGGCCACGTCCGACCCGGACGGCGCCGAGGAGTTCTTCGCCGGCTTCACCGCCGAGGCCATGTGGAACATGGTCATGGCCGCAAGCCCGGAGTGCGACCTTGCCGTCTATCGGGATCCGGACTTCGCGGCCGCTTACCGCAGGGCCTTGGACGAGGGTTTCGCTCAGGGCGCCGCCGGTTACGCGCGCGACACGGTCCTGGCCATGGGGCGCTGGCCCTTCGTCTTCGACAAGATCAGTGTTCCAGTCGACATCTGGTACGGCGAGCATGACACCAGCCATTCACCCGACAACGGAGCATTCCTCGCCACCCGCATGACCACCGCTCAGCGCAGCGTGGTGCCGGGAATCGGTGGCGCGCTGCTGTGGACGCACGCCGAGCCGATCCTCACATCGCTCCTCGCAAAGGCCACCAACGACCAGTCACCGCATCCCTGAAGCCGTAGCCGTCGGGGATGCGGCTTCCAGCAGTCACCGAAGTGGCGTAAGCACTACTGGGAAAGGCTGAACACCAGCGTATCGCCAGGCCAGGACGACAGTCGCAGTCGTTAGGCTCGCCTCCGAGGGATGGTTTGGCCCACGGGTCGGGAGACTGCCGTGGATGAGCTCGACCTCGCGATCATCGACGCGTTGATCGCGGCATCCCGCACGGAGATCTGCGGGCCGCCTGTACGGATCGATTCAGTGGCCGCTGGGCGAAAACGCCGCCTGGACCGGCTGGTCGGAGCCCGCCTCCTCGACATCCGCTGCGACCTGGCGCGGGCCGTGGCGGGCTGGCCGGTCCTCGCCCTCGTGTGGCTGCGGGTGCCTGAGAGCTCCCTGCGGAAGGGGGCACCGAAGATCGCTGAGTGGCGGTGCTGCGCGCCGTTCGCGCGGACGAGCACCCCGGACCGGTCGGCGATGAACCGCTCCCAACTCAGCCTCACGATCACCAGTGCGAGTTGCAGGCGGGGCGATCGCTGCCGCGCCGTTTCCGTCCTAGGCCGTAGCCAGCCTGCGGTCCGGGTCGGCCCACGAGCGGGCGGTAGCGGTCGGGGTCAGCTTTGGCGCCTCTACTGGCGGATGGTGTCCGCTTCTTGTCGCACGGGTGCCGCCTCGGCATGGCGGTCCAGCCTATTCAAGGTGTGGCCGAGGTTGCTCAGCAATTGGGCAAGATCAGGCCGGTAGCGGTCAGGATCGGCCTCGGCCAACCGCCGATAGACGGCGACCGCCTCCTGCTCTACAGGCAATTCCTCAGCGAAACGATCCAACCTATACAACGTGTGACTGAGATGGCTCAGCGAGTACGCGAGATCAGGACGGTAGCGATCCGGATCGACCTCAACCAACTCCCGGCAGATAGCGACCGCCTCCTGCCTCAAAGGCAAAATCTCAGCAAAACGCTCCAGCCCATAAAGCGTATGACCGAGATCGTTCAGCGCCTGGACGAGATCCGGACGGTACCGGTCAGGATCGGCCTCGGCCAACCGCCGATAGACGGCGACCGCCTCCTGTCGCACGGGTGCCGCCTCGGCATGGCGGTCCAGCCTATTCAAGGTGTGGCCGAGGTTGCTCAGCAATTGGGCAAGATCAGGCCGGTAGCGGTCAGGATCGGCCTCGGCCAACCGCCGATAGACGGCGACCGCCTCCTGCTCTACAGGCAATTCCTCAGCGAAACGATCCAACCTATACAACGTGTGACTGAGATGGCTCAGCGAGTACGCGAGATCAGGACGGTAGCGATCCGGATCGACCTCGACCAACTCCCGGCAGATAGCGACCGCCTCCTGCCTCAAAGGCAAAATCTCAGCAAAACGCTCCAGCCCATAAAGCGTATGACCGAGATCGTTCAGCGCCCGGGCGAGATCCGGACGGTACCGGTCAGGATCGGTCTCAGCCAACCGCCGGTAGAGGGCGACCGCCTCCTGCTCGGGAAGAGGCGCGGCAGCACGGGACGACTGGGTCCGCCCCCGGTCATCTGGGAGGGGTCCGGTGCCGTGCAGGAGGGTCAGGTCGTCGGTGAAGTTGAGGGTGTCGGCGCAGGTCGCGGATTGCTGGTCGGCGGATCGGCGGGCCTGGGCGTTGAGCTTGGTGTCGGGACCGGTCACGGTGGTGAGCAGGTCACGGATCTGCGGGACGGACAGCCGATCGGCGGGGTCTTTGCGCAGCAGTCCGCTGAGGACTTGGGCGAGTGGCCCGCCGCATGTGGGTGGTGCGGGGTCCTGGGTGGCGATGGCGACGAACAATGCCCCATGCGTCGGGGCGGTGAACGGCCGGCGGCCTTCCACCGCCGCGTACAACGTGGCGGCGAGTGACCACAGGTCCGAGGCGGGAGTGACGGTCTGGCCGGCTATCTGCTCAGGGGACATGTAGGCGGGCGTGCCCAGCACGCCGCCAGTGCGGGTGAGGGTGGCATCACCCTCCAAGGCCGCGATGCCGAAGTCGGTGAGGACGATCCGATCGCCCTCCAGCAGCAGGTTGGCCGGTTTGACGTCGCGGTGCACGATCCCGTGCGCGTGTGCGGCCGACAGCGCCTCCAACACCGCCAACCCGATGGCGGCGACCTGCTGCTCGGGGAGGGCTTGCCGTTCGGTCAGCAGGTGATCCAAGGACTGCCCTTGGATCAACTCCATGACGATCCACGGACGGCCGTCCTCGCCCATCACCCGGTCGTAGACGGTGACGATTCCCGGGTGCCTCAGCCGGGCGACGGTTCGGGCTTCCCGCCCCATCCGCGCATACCACACGCGCCGTTCCTGCTCGCTGACCTGCTCGGGAACCCACAGTTCCTTGATGGCCACCTCACGTTCCAAGCCGGTGTCATACGCGCGCCATACCGCGCCCATCCCGCCCTGCCCGATCCGCCCCAGTTTCCGGTACCGGCCCGCCAGCACACCCTCGCTATCCCAACCCACGATCGGAACATACCCTCAACGAACAGGCTATGGGCGAACCGATAAGGATTCGGCCACACCCCAAGGCGCTCGACACCAGGTCAGAGGCCAAAATCCGGAACGAGCCGCTCGATCCGGACCGAGTCTCTCCTTCACCGCCTCACTTCCGGCAAGGGAGGCGGGAACCAAGAGCGTTACCGGCCCTGCGATGGGCCCAGGCGGCCCTGTACCGCGGTGCCATGATGGGGAACGACGAGCGCCATCCTCTTGGGGAGTAGCTCCAAATGAGCGCATTGATGGACGCGGTGACCCGGCGAGTCCGCCCCGATCACCGGATGGTCGGAATCGCTGACGCGGTCGCTGAGAGGGCCCGGGAGTCCACCGTGCCCGGAGAGGGTTTCCTTGGGGTCGGCCCCAATGGGATCCTCGTCGCCACGGGCCAGGATGGGATGGACGTGCAACTCCGGGTGGAGGTGTGGGAGGGGCCGCCCCCACCGCCCTCCGATCACTCAAGCGGCCCGGGGGCACGCACGAGACGACCTGGGCCCCGCGGCGGCCCCAACTCCAAAAAGGAGAAGCACGGCCGCAAGACCCGGGCGGCGTCTCTCGGCACCCGATCCCTCAGTGGAAGAAATGCTGGAACGCGAACGCAAGCTCCCCTGAAGCCCCGGCGATCCACAGGCCGCCCACCGACGTCGCCGCAAGCGCCCAACGGCTGTTTTAAGAACGTCGGCGAGTGCGCCTTCGGAACAGTTGAGGCATGACCGGTTGCGTAATGCTCATCTGGGTCGGCCCGGCCGGCGGACTGCCGCTGCTCCTCTACTTGCCGATGTCGCGTCGGTCGGCGGTCGGGGAGCGTTGCGGGTCGACCTGCTCGACGTCGCACGCCGGCTGCATGCCCCTCGCGCTCAGCCGATCAAGGTCTTGCTCCGGGCCTGGTGGTGTGGGCGTCCGGGGGGATGTCAGGCGAGGGTGGCGAGGGGTGGGTGGTCGAGGACGCGGGGCTTGTACTCGACCAGTTGGATGCGGCCGTCGAAGGTGCGGTGGTCGGTCATCTCGAGGGCGACGTCCGGGTAGCCGTCGTAGATGCGTTCTTCGCCCGTGGCCCCGGTGATCACCGGGAACATCACGACCCGGAAGCGGTCGACGAGTCCGGCTCGTAGCAGGGACCGGCACAGGCTGAGGCTGCCGATCGTGCTGAGGAGCCCCGAGCCGCTCGACTTCAGGGTGCGGACCGCCTCGACGGCGTCGTCGCGGACGAGCGTGGAGTTGGCCCACGTCAGCGGGTCCTCGAGTGAGGAGGAGAACACCACCTTGGAAGCTTGCGTGAGCTCGTCGACGGACGCCTCCTCCTCGGGCCTGAACTCGTCCTGGCCACTCGGGACGTCGCCTGCGGCGAAGCCCGACATCAGGCGGTAGGTGTTCGCGCCCATCAGGTAGGTGACCGCGGGCTGCTCGCCCAGCCATGCGAGGTACTCCGGGCCCTCGAGGCCCCAGAACCCGGGCCACCCCTCTCCCGATGCATAGCCGTCGAGGGAGGTGATGAAGTCGACGAGAAGCTCCGACATGGCGGTGTCCTTTCCTAGGCGTCACGAGCTTGGACCTGCCCGGAGCCGCAAACTCATCGGCGGAGCGGCACTGCTTCGGAGTTGTGCACCGCCGCGAGGCGGGCGGGACTGCCCCGAAAGGCGCGAGAGGTGCTAGGCGTGCCAGATGGCGGCGAGCTGCCGGGTGGCCAGGCGGGCTGGGATCGCACGGAGGAGGGTGTCGCGCATCCAGGCGGCGGCTCCGGTCTGGGAGGTCAGCCGGGACTGCCGTTCAGCGGCTCGCATCAGGCGGTTGGCGCGTGGGCGGCGCTGGGCGTCGTAGCGCAGCAGCCGCTCGGCCGCTTGCGCGGGCTCGGCTTCCGTGAGGTGGCGGGTGAGTGAGGCGGCGTCCTCGAAGGCCTGGCTGGCGCCCTGCCCGAGGTCGGGCGTCATGGCGTGTGCGGCGTCGCCGAGCAGCGCGATCCTGCCGGTGGCGAACGTGGGCAGTGGTTCGGCCAGGCAGGCGATCGGGTCGACGTAGACGTCGTCGGCCGCGGTGGCCGCCAGCAGTGCGGGGACGGCCGGGTGCCAGTCGGCCGTCAGCGCCAGCATCAGCTCACGGGCCTGCTCCGGCTCCGGGAGGGTTTCGGGCAGCGGAGAGTCGGTGAACCAGTACAGCCCGTCGGCGCCGAGGGGGAACAGCCCGAACATCGCACCGGTGCGCCGGTCGATCAGGATGCCGGCCAGCAGTTCCTCCACGTCCGGCTCCGCGGGGCGGGGCAGGGTGCCGCGCAGGTCCATGCGGCCGATCCTGCGCAGGCCGGGGTGGCCGGGGAACAGCCGGCCGCGCAGTTCGCTGCCGATCCCGTCGGCCGCGATCACCACGTCCGCCTCGTCGACGCGGTCGCCGTCGCCGAACACCGCCACCGCGTCCGCGCCGGCCTCCAGCCGCGAGATCGGTGTCGCGGTCCGCACCGCGCCGGCGGGCAGCGGGGCGCGCAGGGCGCGGTGCAGCCGTGTCCGGTCGGCCACGACCATCGACCCGACCTGGCGTTGCGCCTGCGCGGCGTCGGTGATCAGCAGCGGCCGTCCGCGCCAGTCGCGCAGCCCTCCGGTGCGGGCGGGGGCGGGGCGCGCTCCGCCGATGTCATGGGTGTCGTAGCCGAGTTCCGCCAGGGCCCGCAGCCCGTTGGGCATGATCACCACGCCGGTGCCCGCCTCGCGGAGCTCGGCGCCCCGCTCGTAGAGGACGACCTGGTGCCCCTGACGGTGCAGCCCCACCGCCGCCGTCACCCCGCCCAGCCCCGCACCGACCACGATGACGCGCATGCCGTCCTCCATTCACTACGATCGTACTACTACGAATATTGGTAGCATGGTGTCGTGCCGCCCACCAACCTCGCCCGCCGCCGAGCCCTGACCGACGCCGCCATCGCCCTGCTGGCGGCCTCGGGAGTGCACGGTGTGACCCACCGGGCGGTGGAGAAGCAGGCGGGGTTGCCGGCCGGCACGGCGTCGAACTACTTCCGCAGCCGCGAGGCCCTGCTGGTGGCCGCGGCCGAACGGGTGGTCGAGCTGCACCTGGCCGACATGGAGCAGGCGGCCGGGCACCAGCCCGCGGGCGGCGCCGACCTGGTGGAGATGCTGACCGAGTCGTTGTTCACGGCGGCGACCGCGCTGCGCGACCGCTATCTTGCGATCTTCGAGCTGCAGCTGGAGGCGGTGCGCCGCCCGGCACTGGCCGCGGCGCTGGCGGGGCTACAGGAGGCCGCGGTGCGTTTCACCGCCGGGCACCATGACCAGCTGGGGCTGAAGATCGCACACGAGAAGGTCCCGGCACTCATCGCGCTCTACGGCAGCGCCCTGTTCACCCTGGTCAGCGCACCACCAGGCGCCGTCACCCGGCCCTTTGTCAAAACCATCGTCGACACCATGGTGCACGGCTCGGCCGTATCGGATCCCTAACGCCGCCCGGACGGCATGGGCTTCTGGGCCAGGGACTACGCGCGGTAGTGGTCGAGGAACATCGCGACGCCGCTGGTGATGAGGTGGTCGGCGGTCTTTTCGTCGATGGGGGTGCCGTAGGTGGCGTGGACGAGGTGGGGGTAGAGGGTCAGGGAGTAGAACTGGATGATCGCCAGGTCGATGTCGGGGATGGTGAGGACGCCCTGGTCGATCTGGCGGCGCAGGGCGGCGGCGAACAGGGAGTTGAAGTGGCCGGGGCCGCTTTCCTGCCAGGCGCGGCCGAGTTCGGGGAAGCGGCGCTGCTCGTAGGTGACGAGGGCGCGGAGTCTGAGGACCTCTGGTCTGGTCATGTTGTGGTACCAGGCGCGGGCGGTGGCGGTGAACATGTCGCGGACGTCGTCGTCGCGGCGCAGGCATTCCTCGGCGTAGGCCAGTGATTCGCCCAGGGCGCTTTTGAGGGCGTCGCCGATCACGGCGGCGAACAGTTCTTCCTTGCCGGTGAAGTGGTTGTAGATGGTCACCTTGGACACGCCGGCCCGTGCGGCGATGGTGTCCATGCCGGCTTCGAAGCCGTGCTGGAGGAACACCTGGCGGGCGGCGTCGATGATCGCGGCCCGTTTGCGTTCCGCGCGCTCGCCGGTGGGGGTCCGTCGTCCTTCGGTCACGGCTGCCAGCATAGGACCAACTGAACTGTACCGTTGTGTTCATGTGTACTGATCCGTATAGTTCAGTGGCCATCGGGGGCGATGGTCCTCCCGAGAGGGGAGCACGAAATGATCTTTGTTGCGGGCGCCACCGGCAACGTGGGCTCGGAGGTCGTGCGCGCGCTGGCGGCGGCCGGCGCGCCGGTCCGGGCACTGGTGCGCGACCCCGAGCGGGCCCGGCTGCCGGACGGGGCCGAGGCGGTGTCGGGAGACCTCGACCGGCCCGGCACCCTGACGGGCGCGTTGAAAGGCGTGCACGCCGCGTTCCTGCTGCCCGGCCACGCCGACATGCCCGGACTGCTGACCGAGGTCCGCCGGGCCGGCGTGGAACACGTCGTCCTGCTGTCAGGCGGCTCGGCCGGGAGCGGCGACATGACCAACGCGGTCACGCGCTACATGGCACAGTCCGAGGCGGCCGTCCGGGAGTCGGGGGTGCCGTGGACGTTCCTGCGGCCGAGCGGCTTCATGTCCAACGCGCTGCGGTGGCTGCCGCAGATCCAGGCGGGCGACCAGATCCGGGTCCCGTTCCCGACCGTGGCGGTGGCCTGCGTGGACCCGTTCGACCTCGGTGCGGTCGCGGCGCGGGCACTGCTCGGCGACGGGTACCGGGGCGAGATCCTCTGGCCGACCGGACCGGAGGCGCTGCTGCCCGCCGACCAGGTCGCCGTCCTCGCCAGGGTGCTCGGACGCGACCTGCGCGCCGTCGGCCTGTCGGACGAGGAGGCCCGCGCCGAG
This sequence comes from Actinomadura sp. NAK00032, assembly GCF_013364275.1. NCBI lineage: Bacteria > Bacillati > Actinomycetota > Actinomycetes > Streptosporangiales > Thermomonosporaceae > Actinomadura > Actinomadura sp. NAK00032. The sequence continues at coordinate 7,170,206 of NZ_CP054932.1, forward strand.
ATGTCCGCCGCCATGCCCGCGGAGTACGTCGACGCGTTCTTCGACTTCTACGTCGACGGCTCGCTCGACGAGTCGATCGTCCGCCCGACCGTCCAGGAGGTCACCGGACGCGCACCCCGGACCTTCGAGCAGTGGGCGAACGCGCACGCCGACGGCTTTCGCCGGTGACCACGGCGATCAAGCCCATGCCCCCGCGGCTGCGGCGTCTGCTCGTCGCGTCCGTCACCGTCGCCTTCGCTCTCGCTCCCGCGGCGGGCTGCGGCGACGCCGACGCGCCGGCGGCGGCGGGCCCGTCCTCGACATCTGCGCCGCCCCCGCGCGAGGGAGCGGTGCCGGGGCTGCTGCGGCCGGTACGCGCCTATGTCGACGCCGTCGCGGGCAAGGATCTCGACGCGCTCGCCGGAGCGTTCGCCCGGGACGCCGTCCTGATCGACGTCGGCCGCCGCTTCAACGGCCGCGACGCCATCCGCGCCTGGGCGGACGCAGAGGTCATCGGCGGGACCCTCACGGTGAGCGAGATCGTCGAGAACCGGCCCGGCCATCAGCGCCTGCTGGTGCGCTTCGCGCCCGGAGGCACCGGCGGCTTCGCGGCCCACTACGCCTTCACCGTTTCCGGCCCGGTCATCACCAGGGCCGAACTCACCTACGCCGACTAGGCCGATGAAAGGGAATGCCTCATGACCTCCCGCCAGAAGGTCACCTTCTCCAGCGAAGGCGCGACCCTGACCGGGCATCTGTTCCTGCCCGACGCCGCCGCCCCGGCACCCGGCATCGTGGTCGCCGGGACCTGGACCAGCGTCAAGGAGCAGATGGCCGACCGGTACGCCGAACGCCTCGCCGACCGCGGATACGCGGCGCTGTCGTTCGACTTCACCGGCTTCGGAGAGTCCGGCGGCGAGCCCCGCGACGTCGAATCACCGGAACTGAAGATCCGCGACATCCGCGACGCCGTGACGTTCCTTGCGGGGCATCCGGGCGTGGACGGCACGCGCCTCGGCGCGCTCGGAGTGTGCGCGGCCGCGATGTACATGAGCGCCAACGCCGCCGACGATCCCCGCGTCCGGTCCCTGGCACTGGTGGCTCCCTGGCTGCACGACGCGCGGCTCTGCGCCGAGAACTACGGCGGTGACGACGGCGTCGCCAACAAGATCAGCGCCGCGGAGAAGGCGCACGCCCGGTACCGCGAGACCGGCGAGGTCGAGTACGTGCCGATGGTCAGCGGCACCGACCCGCGCGCCGCGCTGCCCATGGACGTCGACTTCTACCTCAACCCCGACCGCGGCGGCGTCCCCGCCTGGCCCAACCGGTTCGCCGTCATGGCCTGGAAGGGCTGGCTGACGTTCGACTCCATCGCCCTGGCCCCGCGGATCACCGCCCCCACCGTCCTCGTGCACAGCGAGGACGCCGCCATCCCCGACGGCGCCCGCCGCTTCCACGACGGCCTCGCCGGCCCCAAGGACCTCGTGTGGACGGACGGCGTCCAGTTCGACTTCTACGACCAGGAGCCCCAGGTCACCTTCGCCGCGGACGCCGCGGCCGCCCACTTCACCGCCACCCTCTGACCCGCGGGGCATCCTCCGTGAAGGGACCGACCTTGATCAGAAGGCTCGCGCTGCCGGCCGCCGCGGCCGTCGCCGTCCTCGGGCTGACCGGCGCGGCCGGCGCCTCCACCGCGACGGTCGCGCCGAAACCCGCCGCGTCCACGACGGCCGCGCCCTCACCGGGCGGCGACCTGGCGCCCGGCCCGTATCACCGCGCGCTCGACCCGCTGGCCGGCACCTGGAGGGCGGTCAAGACCAACTACGTCCTCGGCGCCGGCGGTGCACCGGTCGTCTCCCGCGACATCGTCGTCAAGGTGAACTGGATCAGGAAGACCGGCGGGCGCTTCCTGCAGGAGAGGACCTCCGGCACCCTCGCCGGTGACCGCTACTTCCGCGTCGGGGTCCTCGGCTTCTCCACCATCGACCGGCGCTACGAGTGGACGACCTTCGACAGCGTCACCCCCACTGCCATGACCTACCGCGGCGCACCCGTCACCGGGTCGCCGTCGGTGCTGTCGATCCCCGGCGAGTTCACCGACCCGGGCATCCTCGGCCCCGAGTACCGGGGCAGGACCATACCGATGCGCACCGTCATCGACCTCCGCGGCAAGCCCACGTTCGATCTCTATTTCACTCCGCCCGGACAGACCGAGCGCCTCATCGACCGCGTCGTCTACACCCGCAAGATCAAGTAGACCGCACACCGTACATCCGAACGACGAAAGGCCCCCATGTCCACCTTGGAGATCATCGAGACGTGCACGCGCATGGCATGGCACGCCGACCAGCGCGAGTGGGACCGGCTCGAGACCGTGTTCGCCGACAAGGTCACGCTCGACTACACCAGCCTGAACGGCGGTGAGCCCGCCGTGCTGACGCCGCGCCAGATCGTCGACGCGTGGTCGGCCACGCTCGGCGGCTTCGACGCCACCCAGCACCTGATCACCAACCACCTCGTCGACATCGACGGCGACCGCGCCGTCTGCACCGCCGCGTTCCAGGCCACCCACCGGCTGGCCACCCCGCACGGCTCCCCGCTGTGGACGCTCGGCGGCAACTACCGCTTCGACCTCGCTCACACCGCCGGCGGATGGCGGATCACCGGCGTCGTCATGACCGCCACCTGGGCCGACGGCAACCAGAACCTTCTCGCCCTCGCCGCCGCCCGCAGCTGAGCCGCGCAAGCCCGCCGATCGACGATCAGCCGCTGCCCGGCGGCGAGCCGTCTCCGGCCGACCGGACACAGGCGTCCGGCCGGCCGGAGTGGACGCCGGGCTGTCGTGGACGCCGGGCTGTGGCCCACGCGGCGCCGCGCGGCGCCGACAGCCCGGCCTGCCCGGTGGTGCCCCTCAGGCGGGGCGGTTGTGCTTCCCGTCGAGCCAGAGCGTGTCGGACTCGTCGCGGTGCGAGCCCGAGGTTCCGACGTGCTTGGCGTCGATCTTCGCGCCCTTCTTGATGACGTGCACCAGGGCCATCGCGTGCCCGCGGCCGAGGTCGTAGTCCTGCTTGAGCCACTCGATGATGGGGGTGGCCTTGACGGCGGGATCGTCGAAGCCGCGCTGCTGGGCCAGTGCGATGAACTCGCGCGGCGTCAGCCCGGTCTTGTCTTCGATGGTGTCGAGGTAGGCCTGGAAGGACATGTGGTTCTCGCTCTCGTGTTCAAGGTCCGGTGTCCGCGGTCCGGCCGGCTGATCGGCGGCACCGCTCGCACCTGGGGGGACGGGTCAGGCCGGTCGGTAGATCAGGTCCATCACGCCGGAGGCGTAGGTGGCAGAGCCGACCAGGGTCAGCGGAGTACGGACGGTGCCCTCGGGGAACAGCCGCTGACCGCTGCCCAGCACGATCGGGTGCACCAGCAGCCGCAGTTCGTCCAGCAGCCCGGCCTCCAGCAGGGCGCGGGTCAGGCTGATGCTGCCGGACAGGTTGACGTTCTTGCCCGGCTGCCGCTTGAGCTCCTTGACCGCGGCGATCACGTCACCGTCGATCACGGCGGCGTTGTTCCAGCCGGCGTCGCGCAGGGTGGTGGAGGCGACCAGCTTGCGGATGCCGTTGATCGCATCGGCCAGCGGACCGGTCTGGTGCGGCCAGACCGACGCGAACGCCTCATAGGTCACCCGCCCCATCAGCAGTGTGTCGGCCTCGGCGTGCATCTGACCGACCGCGGCGCCCATCTGCTCGTCCAGGTACGGGAAGTGCCAGGCCTCCGGCGCCTCCACCACACCGTCCAGCGATGTGAACAGCCCGGCCACGATCTTTCGCTCAGCGTCCATCGATGCCTCCTCACCATCAGGGCACGGTTCCCCGCCGCCGATGTTCCTGCTGGTCATCAGGGGCCGGTGTGATCAACGATGCCGTCCGGTGCGGCCCCCCATCAACGCCTGATCGCGCTACGATCGGTTAGCTGAACTACGCGATCGGGGGCTGCGGTGCTGGAGCGGCACGAACTCGAGGTGCTCCTGACGCTGGCCGAGGAACTGCACTTCGGACGCACCGCCGAGCGGGTGGGCGTCACCTCCAGCCGGGTCAGCCAGACCGTCAGGAAGCTGGAACGGATGATCGGCGCGCCGCTGTTCGAACGCACCAGCCGCCAGGTGCGGCTCACGGCGATCGGCCGCCGGCTGGCCGACGACCTGGCCCCGCTGGCCGCCGGGATGAACGACGCGGTGCAGCGGGCGATCGACGCCGGCCGCGGCATCACCGGTGAACTGCGGGTCGGCTTCCTCAGCGCCATCGCCGGCCAACTGCTGCTCAAGGCGGTCGCGCAGTTCAGCCTGCGGCACCCCGACTGCGAGGTGCACATCCACGAGACACAGGGGCATGACGCGGTCACCCGGCTGCGGGACGGTGACATCGACGTCCTGATCACCGACATCCTCATCGCCGCCCAGCCCGACGTGGTGGCCGGACCGGTCCTGCTCCGCGAGCCGCGGATGCTCGCGGTCGCGACCGGAAATCCCCTGGCGGGAGAACGGGAGGTGTCGGTCGAGGCACTGGCCGCGCACCCCGTGATCGGGGTGCCGGCCGACATGCCCGAGGCGTTCCGGCACGATCGCAACCCGGCCTCCACGCCGTCGGGCGCACCGGTCCCGCGCGGGCCGCGCGCGGCCAGCTTCAGCGAGACCCTCACCCTGGTCGCGGCGGGCCGCGGCGTCTTCCCCGTCGGCGCGAACGTCGCCCGGCTCTACCCCCGCCCCGACATCGCCTATCTCCCCTTCAGCGACGCCCCGCCGATCCGCTGGGGCCCGATGTGGCTGAACACCAACACCACCCAACGCGTCCGCGAGTTCGTCCAGGCCGCCCAAGCCGCCGGACAAACCGGACACGCCGACCGTCGTGACACGAGCCGTCGCGACGCGTGACCCGCTGAGACCACCCACTGACACCACCCGCAGACGGTGCTGTACAGGCCGCTGCTGGGCACCTGTTCCCGCCGGCTGGTCTTTGGCCGGTTACGCCTCGGCCGTCGTGTGACCCATGCCATACACGACCCCTGTCAGTAATCGCGGCGCTGTCCCGCTCAACTCCACGAAGGAGCAGAGCGACCGACAGGAGCAGCACATGAAGCACCGCATCGTCGTCCTGGGCGCCGGGTATGCCGGGGCCTACGTGGCCGGGAACCTGGCCCGCCGGCTGTCCCCGGCGGACGCCGAGATCACCGTGGTCAACGCCGTGCCGGACTTCGTCCAGCGGCAGCGGTTGAACCAGCTCGCGGCCGGCCGGGAGATCGAGGCTCCGCAGCTCACCGACGTCTTCGCGGGCACGGGGATCCGGCTGCGCGTGGCCCGTGTCACCGCCGTCGACCCTGAACGCCGGGTGGTCGCCGTTGCCGACGCCGACGGCGGTGGCGAGGTCGGCTACGACACGCTCGTGTACGCCCTCGGCAGCCATGCCGCCGATCAAGGCGTCCCCGGCGTGGCCGAGCACGCCTTCAACGTCGCCGGACGGCCCTCGGCGCTGCGCCTGCGCGAGCGGCTGGACGTCCTGGACGTGCGAGGCGAAGGCGGAAAAGTGCTGGTCGTCGGCGACGGGCTGACGGGCATCGAGACCGCCACCGAGATCGCCGAATCCCGGCCCGGCCTGTCGGTGGCGCTCCTGGCCCGCGGCGAACTGGGCGCCCGGCTGTCCGCCGGAGCTCGCGGCCACCTGCGCCGGGCCTGCGACCGGCTGGGCATCACCGTCCTGGAGCACACCGGCGTCGAAGCCGTGGAGGCCGCGCGGGTGCGGTGCGCCGACGGCACCGTCCTGGCGTCCGACGCAACGGTGTGGACGGCCGGGTTCGCGGTCAGCCCCATCGCCGCCGGCGCCGGCCTGGAGGTCGCCGGTGACGGTCAGATCATCGTCGACCGCACCATGCGGTCGGTCTCGCACCCGAACGTCTACGCCATCGGCGACAGCGTCCACACCCTCGGCGACAACGGCCTGCGACTGCCGATGAACTGCGGTTCGGCCGGCTACACCGGCCGGCAGGCCATCGAGGCGATCGTGGGACGGCTGACCGGCCGCAAGATCCCGAACGTCAGGCTGGTCTACTGGTACAACGCGATCAGCCTCGGGCGGTGGGACGGGATCCTGCAACTGATCGACGGTGCCGGGCAGGCGAAGCCGAGGTACGTGGGCGGCCGGAAGGCCGTGCGGATCAAGGCGGGCATCCAGCGGGGGGCGCTGTGGGGCACCGCTCACCCGACCTTCGGCCGCCCCAGGCGCAGGCGCCGCCTGGCCGCCGCACCGGAGGCGATCGCCGAGCAGGCGTCCGCGTCCGCTGAGAAGTCGGCCCTTTAGCCGCCGCATAGGTTGGTCCGCGTGGACAGCACCGCCACCGACCGCTTCGAGGCCGGCCGGAACCGGCTGGCCTCGCTGGCCTACCGGCTGCTGGGCTCGGCCGCCGACGCCGAGGACATCGTGCAGGACGCGTGGCTGCACTGGCAGGCGGCCGACCGGCGGCGGATCGAGGTGCCGCAGGCATGGCTGACCAAGGTCGTCACCAACCTGTGCCTCGACCGGCTCCGCTCGGCACACGTCCGCCGCGAACGCACCGCGGGCGCCTGGCTGCCCGAACCGCTCCTCGACGGCGACCCGATGCTCGGCCCGGCCGACTCGTTCGAGCAGCGCGAGGCGGTCTCCCTGGCCGTGCTGACGCTCATGGAGCGCCTGTCGCCCGTCGCGCGGGCCGTCTACGTCCTGCGCGAGGCGTTCTCCTACAGCCACACCGAGATCGCGGAGATCCTCGACATCACCGAGTCCGCGAGCCATCAGCACCTCCACCGGGCCCGGCGCCGCATCACCGCCGCGCACCGCGGCGGCCGCGGCGAAGTCGACGCGGCATCGGCCCGCAAAGTCGTCGAGGAGTTCTTCGCCGCCGCCTCCTCGGGCCGCACCGAACGGCTGGTGGCGCTGCTCACCGACGACGCCACCGCGATCTCCGACGGCGCCGGCCTGACCGGGACGCTGCTGCGATACGACACTCCGCAGCGCATCGCCGCCATCGCACGAGCCGGCTTCAATCCCACACCCGCGAAACGGCGGTTCGCGGGCGGCACGCCCACCGTCCACTACGCGCTCGTCAACGGCGGCTCCGCCATCCTCTTCGTGCTCGGCGGCCAGGTCGTCGGCGTCGTGGCGTTCGACATCACCGGCGGCAGGATCGCAGCCGTGCACGGCATCGCCGCCCCCACCCGCCTCGCGCGCATCACCCGAGCCTGGCGGCAGCACGAACCGGACACACCGCTCATCACCCAATGGTGACCCGTCGCGCGAAAGTACCGCTGCCATGGCCGAGGACGCCCCGGCCATCGGCCGCTGCACCAGCGCCTACCGCGCCACAGCATGGTAGAGAGATGGCTATGCAACGGAACTACGGTGAAAAGTTCGGACGGTGGAGTCTTCGCCTCGATGCCGCTTACTGCGCGGTGGTCGGCACTGCGGTGGCGCTGTTCTCGGGGCAGATCGCTCAGGGGATCGCGTTCTCTCCGCTTCTGATCGCGGCCGCCGGTATCGCCGTAGTGGTGTGGGCCGGAGGCATCGTGTGGATGCTCGCCCGGCTACCGCTGCGGCTCGCGCTTCGGCTGGTGATGGTCGCCAACGTGCTCGCGGCCACGGCCGTGGGATTCGCCTCGGCCGCCGCCGCGACGGTGCTCATCGTCGCGGCGGTCGTGACCGTGGCCGTCGACGTCGCGCTCTTCGCCACGAGTCAGGCGATCGCCCTGCGCAAGCTTCCCGCTCAGAGCTGACGCGTCACGCCCTGCGCCCTGATCGCGCTTCTCGCTACAGGCCCGTCCCGTCACGGAAGGTCTTTCAATCCGCAGACTTCGGTGACGGGAGGGGCGGTCGCGGTCGGGACGTCAGGCGGTGGGGGCCAGGACGATGTCGAAACGCGTCCTCGACCAGGTGCCGTCGATCGCGCGGCCGTCGGGGGTCGGTGCGCCGGCCGGGTGTCCTTCGAACTCCTTGACCAGTGAGCCGCGTACGCCGAAGACGGTGTCGGATTCCAGGAGGGCGTCGCCTCGCACGAAGATGTGGGTGACCAAGGTCCGGTATCCGTCCGCCTTCACCAGGAAGTGCAGGTGGGAGGCGCGCATCGGAGAGCGGCCTACGGCGGCGAGCAGCCCGCCCACCGGGCCGTCGTCCGGGATCGGGTACGGGGTCGGCGTGTTCGCCCAGAACCGGTACTCCCCGTCCGGGCCGGTGAACAGGTGGGCTCGTCCCATGGTGCGGTCGCCGTCGCGCTGCACGTCGTAGAGGCCGTCGGCGTCGGCTTCCCAGACCTCGATCCTGGCGCCGGGGACGGGGGCGCCCTCGGTGTCGCGGACGGTCCCCTCCACCCAGCACGGTTCGCCGGGCGCGCCCCCGGTGATGTCGCCGCCGAGTTCGATCCGGGGTGCGTCGTCGACGAAGAACGGCCCGAGCACGGTCGCCTCGGTGGCGTCGCCGTGGGCCCGGTTGTTCATCGTGATCATCTGCATGGACGCGCCGAGCACGTCGGAGAGCAAGATGAACTCCTGCCGGACGTCGTCGGTGATGTGACCGGCCCGGGTGAGGAACTCGATGCCCTTCCGCCATTCCTCTTCGGTGAGCCGGACGTCGCGGAGAAAGGCGTGCAGATGCCGCACCAGCGCCTGCATCAACTCCTTGAGCCGGGGGTCGGCGCAGTCGTCGAACGAGCGCAGCACCCGTACGAGGAGTTCCTCTTCGCGGCGTGCCTGCTCCGCGGCGGCGTCGGGCGCGGTGTGGTCGTGGGTCATCGGGGCTCGGCTCCTTCGTCATCATGTGTCCGAATCACGTGTCCGACGTCCTCGCCAAGGCGTCGTCGGGGTCGTAGTCGTAGATCCAGGCGTTGGCCACCAGCGGGTCGGCGTCGGCGAAGGAGTCGTCCCGGGCCTGCTGCTCCGGGCCGTCCGGCAGGTGGTTCACGTGGGACCGGGCGTGGCTGACCTCCTGCAGGCGGGTGGTCCGGGGGATCCGCAGCCGCTCGTAGCGGCGCAGAGCGCGGGGCGGGTCGGCGGGGTCGTCGGCCAGGCAGCGGGCGAGGACGGCGGCGTCCTCGATGGCCTGGGCGGCTCCCTGCGCGAAGAAGGGGAACATCGGGTGGGCCGCGTCGCCCAGGAGCGTCACGGCGCCCTCGCTCCAACTCCGCAGGGGCGCGCGGTCGAGGAGGGCCCAGCGCCCGGGGGTTCCGGCGGCGCGGATGAGCGCGGTGAGCCTCGGGTCCCAGCCTTCGAACTCGTGGAGGAACTCCTCCACCGTCGCCGTCGCGGTCCAGGACTCGACGGCATCGTCCCGCGCGGGGGCGAACGCGACGAGGTTCACGGAACGTCCGGCGGAAACGGGGTAATGCACCAGATGGTGGTCGGGCCCGATCCACAGGGTCTGGGCGCTGCGCCGCGCGAAGGCCGGGGCGCGCCCGGACGGGACGAGCGCGCGGAAGGCGCAGATGCCCGAGTAGGTCGCGGGCGCGGACGCGGTGATCGCGCCCCGCACGACCGAGTGGATCCCGTCCGCCCCGATCACGACGTCGGGCTGGACGCTCTCTCCGCCGGCGAAGCGCAGCACCGGACGCCCGTCAGCGCGGACGGTCACCTCGACGCACTGCTCGCCGAGTCTGAGGCCGCCTCCGGGAACGAGCGATCGCAGGACGTCCAGCAGGTCGGCGCGGTGCGCGGTGTAGGTGTGCTCCCCGTACAGCCGCTCGCACGCCGAGGCCAGGTCCTCGGCGGACAGCACGGTGCCGTCCCGCCACCGCCGGAACTCCCAGCCGACGTCGAGCCGGACGGCACGGGCGGCGAAGGCGTCCAGCACACCGAGCCGCCGCAGCAGCCGGGCGGTGTTCGGGGCCACGACCAGGCCCGCCCCCACCTCCCTGAGCTGCGACGCCTGCTCGTAGACGGTGGCCGGGATCCCTTCGCGACGCAGGAACGCGCTGGCCGCCAGCCCCCCGATGCCACCTCCCACGATGGCGACACGCGGGCCGTCCACGCCGATCATCTGCTCACGCTCCCACCCTCCTCGGCGAACCCGGCAACGCGATGATCCCCGCTCGAACCCTCGCACACCGGCGGAGTGCTGTCGGTCGTCCTGCGGAAGGGGTCGGTCAAGCACCAGGCCGCGCTGCCGTCCGTTCCGGCGAGCGGGCTGGGCATCTCGCGGACGCTCGGCCGGCGTCCCGGGACCGCCGTCCGCCACGGCTGAGCCCGGCCATCGCTCGCGCCGCAACGGAGGCGCGCAGCCGCCATCCCGGGCCCCGGCCCGGGATGGCCGGCGTCCACCGCGCTTGCCGTCAGCAGCGGTACTGGTTGACCTCCCACCTTTCGAAGGAGCGGCCGAGGTCGGGGCGCCACGACTGGCCGGCCTGGACGGTGCTGTAGCGCACCCATCTGCCGCTGGAGTCGGTGGTCCTGATCTCGGCGCAGTAGCCGGAGGCGACGTAGTAGCCGTCGGCGTAGGGCCAGCCGAAGCCCGCGGCGCAGTCCGTGCGCTGGCCGACCGGCAGGGTCTTGTCGTAGTAGCCCGCGGCGTAGATCTTTCCGTAGCCCCGCCAGTCGAACATGACGCCGAGGCCGATGTCGCCCTGGTTGCTGATGTAACTGGTACCGGGCGAGCACGCCCTTGCGGTTGAGGGAGATCCGGCGGGTGCGGCGTTCGCGGTGACGCTCAGCGGGAGCGTCGCGGCCACTCCCAGGAGCAGCACCGTCAGTCTTTTCCCGTACTTCATCGTCCTTCTGCCCTCTCGGAACGTGTCGGTTTCTCTGTTCGAGGGTGCGGGACGCAGAAGATCTTGTCCTTACGGCAGAGTGCACACTTGTTTAGCGAGCGTGCACATGCGACGAAGGCGGCGCGGGGCCGCGGGTCTTATGGGGAGTTCGTCACCGCTGTTCGGCGGAATTGGCGGGGTGAGAGGCCGTAGGCGGCGCGGAAGGCCTGGCTGAAATGGGCCGGGCTGGTAAAGCCCCAGCGGGCCGCGATGGCGCCGATCGGGGTGGCGGTGAGGAGCGGGTCGCTCAGGTCGCGCCGGCACTGCTCCAGGCGGCGTTCGCGGATCCAGCCGGCGACGGTGCGCTCTTCGGCCCGGAACAGCTGATGCAGGTAGCTCAACGAGATGTGGTGGGCGGCGGCGATCGCACTCGGGGTCAGGTGCGCATCTCCCAGATTCGTTCGGATGAACGCGTGGATCTGGGCGAGGCGCGCGCTTCGGCGGCTGTCCGGCGGTACGTCGCCGTTGGCGTCCAGGGCGCCGGCCAACGCGGCGGTCAGGACGTCAAGGGTCAGGGTGGATACGCGCAGGGCTTCGGCCGCGCTGAACTGTTCGAGGCGTCGAGCCAGTTCCAGCAGGTACTGCGAGGCCAGCGCACCGATGCCCCGATCGCCTCGGATGCGGACCGCGCTGAGGTCCCGCAGACCGCGCTCGGGTAAGGGCAGCACCGAGCGCGGGAACTGCAGCGAGAGCAGTTGGCCGCCCGCAGGGTCCGTCGAACCGAATCTGGTCAGGTAGGGGCGCGAGCTGTCACGGAGCATCAGGTCGCCGGTGCGCAATTCGGCGTCCCGGTCGGCTTGTTCCGCCGTGGCGTTGCCGCGCACGGCGCAGGTGATGAAGAAGGTCTCCGGGTCTGACTGGCGGATGAGCCTGGACGTGCGCTGGATCGTCAGCGACGTCGCGGTCAGCAAGGTCGCCTGGACGGAGCCGAGCCCGCCGAGTGCGACATGGGCTTGGAAGGTGTCCTGCAGATGCGGCTCGCTGTGCGCGTCGAGCGGCATCCACATCTTCGAGCTCATCTCGCGCCAGAAGGCGAACCGCTCTTTCGCCGGAATGGCGGCGAAACTGACCACGTCCATGACCCACCAAAGCTGTTGGCGCCGCGGGGTTGGACCAGCAGCATCACCCGGAAGGCCGCACCGGTGCAACCGCCGCCGCCGAGCCGCGGCGACGGCATGCGTGAGCAGGCCCCGGACGTGCGAGGACATCGTCCGGGGCCGTCTCGCCCCCGTTCAGATCCGCACCGCTCGGTGGTGGAGCGCGCCGGTTCCGGGTCAGATGGTCACGCAGGGCAGGCCCACCGAGTGCCATTTCCCGGCGTAGCGGGACCAGCCCTCGGCGCACACCTGCCCGCTTCCCCGTCCGGACCACCGACTCGTGTCGTGGCCGGCGGGCCAGTAACCGTTCGGCGAGGACCTGCGTGAAAGGCCCGGCCCCCAGACGTCGAGGTGCCCGTCCTGGACGGCGGTGTGGTCGAACTCCGCCCAGACCTGGTAGCCCGAGCCGGTGTACGCGGTGTAGACGCACACGTTCCAGTTGCAGCCGGACGGCCCGTTCACGTCGGCCGTTCCGGCGGGCGCGGCCTGCGCGGCGCCGGCCGTGGACAGGACGAACGCTGCCACGGCGGACGTGGCGAGCCCCACCATACGGCTGGTCTTCATGGCCTCCCCTTTCTCTTTTTGCTTCCTCCGAAATGATGTGGCCATGGCCGGGATCATTTCTTTCATCTGCGTGCACGGTTCTTTAGCCTCGATCCACCGATGACGCGTCGGGCCGTGGTGTAGCCCGCGACACCAAGAATTGGGGGGCGCGTGTCACTGCGGTCGCGGCGCCGGAGAGGAAAGCCTGGGTCTCAATCGAGACGAAAGTGGTGTTTCCATGCTTCTCCGGCTCAGTGCCGCACTTCTGACCGTGCTCAGCGGCATCGTGGTGCCGTCCCCCGTCGCCGCTGCGGCGCCGACCGGGCGCCTTCAGCAGGAACTGGACGGGATGGTGCGGGACGTCGGTGTTCCGGGCGCCCTGATGACCGTGGCCGGCCGCACGACCGTCACATTGCGCAGCGGGACCGGGGATGTGCGGACCGGCCGTCCCGTCCCGCCGAACGGACTGGTGCGCGTCGGCTCGACCACCAAGGCGTTCGTCGCGACGGTCGCTCTGCAGCTGGTCGGCGAGGGCCGGATACGGCTGGACGCGCCCGTGGAGCGGTACCTGCCGGGCGTCGTGCGCGGGCGAGGCGGCGACGGCCGCGCGATCACCGTCCGGCAGCTGCTCCAGCACACCAGCGGGCTACCGGATCCGGGGACGCTCCTTCCCCAGGGCAGGGAGTGGGCCGACCAGCGGTTCCGGCACCACGACCGGGACGAGCTGATCCGGTACGCGCTGACGCTGGAGCCCGCCTCCGGCCCCTGGTCGTACACCAACACCGGGTACCTGCTGCTCGGGAAGCTGATCGAGCAGGTCACCGGAGCGCCGAGTTGGCGGGACGAGGTCCGGCGCCGGATCGTCCGGCCGCTCGGGCTGCGGCACACCTACTCCCCCGGCCCCCGCGAGTACCGCATCCGGGGCGCCCACCCCCGCGGCTACATCGAGGCGCCCGGCTTCATCGACGTGACCGAGCAGGACACCGGCCACATGGACGCGGCCGGTGACATGGTCTCCACCCCCGCGGAGATCGACCGGTTCTTCGGGGCGCTGCTGCGCGGCCGGCTGCTGCGTCCCGCCGAACTGGCCGAGATGCGCCGCATGGTGCCGGCCGAGGGCGCGGTGGACGAGTACGGGCTCGGACTGGAGACGAACCACCTGTCCTGCGGGGACCTGGTCGGCCACTCGGGACAGATGCACGGCTACTCGATGCTGGCCGGCGTGCTCGTCGACCGCGGCGGCCGTCCCGGCCCCGCCTTCGCCCTGTCCATCACGACGGAGCCGGCGGACATGGACGACTTCCGGCGCGTCATGCGCGTCGCCGAGGCCGCTCTCTGCCCGTCTTAACACGGGGGGATAGGCCACAATATGGCGGTGAGGCGTTTGCTCGATGATGGTGCGCTGGCGGATTCGTCGGTCGTGGCTAACTGCATGATGAATCGCGAGCGGTCCCTCAGCGGTTCCAACGGTTACGGCCGGGAACTCGGGATCGACGTGATGGCCGAGCTGGACGGCCGCGCCAAGGCGTCGACGCCCGTGCGGTGGCTCGACGTGTGCTGCGGGAGCGGGCGGGCGCCGGCCGAGGCGGCCGGGCTCTTGGCCGGACGCAGCCTGGCCGCCCAGGCCGAGATCACCGGGCTGGACCTCGTGGACCACTTCGTGCCGGGCCCCTTCCCTCCGTTTCTGCGGCTGGTCAGCGGCTCGGTGGTCGACTGGGTCCCCGACGCCCGCTTCGACCTGATCACGTGCGTGCACGGGCTGCACTACGTGGGCGACAAGCTCGGCGCCCTGAGCCGCATCGCGTCATGGCTCACCGCCGACGGGCTCTTCGTCGCCAACTTCGACGCCCGCTCGGTGCGTCCTGCGGACGGCGCGTCCACCGGTCTCCGGCTCACCGCCCAGTTGCGCGCCCAGGGGTTCGCCTACGACTCGGCTCGCCGCCGCGTCTCCCGCCGCGGACACGGAGAGGTGCGGTTCCCGTACCGCTACCTCGGAGCCGACGACCACGCCGGCCCCAACTACACCGGCCAACCCGCCGTCGACTCGTTCTACGAACCACTCCCGTGAACGACGGTCAGACGCGGCCCGGGCAGCTCACCGCACGGGACGGGCATTCGAGCGGCATACGCTTTGCCTAACTCACCAAAGAATTGAAACTGCAATAGTTGCCTGATTTTGGATGTTTTTGGGTTTTCGCGATTTAAAACTCGTACGGGGACAGGTAGGTCTAGCGGCAAGGCAGGCCCCACGCGGGCCGGCAGAACGCGAAAGGACTTCGCCATGACCGAGAACTTCCCGGCACCGAGACGCGATCTGTGCGGCGCCATGCATGTGCACCGCCGGCTGCTGAACGAGAGCATGACCTACCGCGCGCAGCGCGCACGGATCGAGAGCCGGGCACTCCAGTACGAGACCGGGCGGCGCAGTTCGGTGCGCCGCGGAGTGGTCACCCTGCCGGTCGTCGTCCACGTCGTCTACAACACGCCGGAGCAGAACCTCGACGACGCGCAGATCCACACGCAGATCGACGTCCTCAACCGCGATTTCCGGGCCGGCAACCCCGACGTGTCACGGGTGCCGGAGGTGTGGCGGACGCTGATCGCCGACACCGAGGTGGAGTTCGCCCTGGCCACCGTGGACCCGCGGGGCGACCCCACCGACGGCATCGTCCGGGTGGGCACCGACCGGACCTCCTTCGACGTCGACGACGGGGTGAAGGCGGCCGCGACCGGCGGCTCCGACCCGTGGCCGACCGACCAGTACCTCAACGTCTGGGTGTGCCGGCTGGGCGGCGGCCTGCTCGGCTACGCGCAGTTCCCCGGCGGCCCGCCGCCGACCGACGGCGTGGTCATCCTGCACACGGCCTTCGGGACGACCGGCACCGCCACCGCCCCGTACGACGGGGGCCGCACCGCCACCCACGAGATCGGCCACTGGCTCGATCTCTTCCACATCTGGGGCGACGACGACGGCGCGTGCAGCAACGACGACCGGGTGGCCGACACGCCGAACCAGGCGGACTGCAACGTCGGCAAGCCGGCCTTCCCGCACGTCACGTGCGACAACGGGCCGAACGGCGACATGTTCATGAACTACATGGACTACGTCGACGACGACAGCATGTTCATGTTCACCCAGGGGCAGCGCGAGCGGATCAACGCCTGCCTGGAGGGCGCTCGGGCATCGTTCCTGGTCGCGCGGCAGGCGGCGCCCGCCGAACAGCCCGCGGCGGCCGTCGCGCCCGCCCAGGCGGAGCCCGGCGACGGCGATGTGGAGCGGCTCCTGCACGACTCCGAGCGGCTGACCAAGGAGGTCCTCGCCGACATCCAGAACATGCTGGGGCTCGTCGGGCACGAGTCCGGCAAGTGACCGGTCGGGGAGAGGGGGCTGCATGAACGGTCCGCCGCCGGACGTGACCGGCGCCTGGATCCACGCCTTCGAGGAGGACACCGGGGAGGCGGCGGTGTACCGGCCCGCAGACCATCCGTTCCGTCCCGCGCGGCGGCCGCGGCGCCGGATCGAGTTCCGCGAGGACGGCACGTTCATCGAGCACCGCGCCGGGCCCGACGACCGTCCGCGCCCGGTGCGGGGCCGTTGGGCGCGGCGGGGAGCGAACCGCATCGCCGTCACCTTCCCGGACGGACGCGGCGGCGCGCCGTTCGGCATCACCGTCCTCTCCCGGTCCGGCGACCGGCTCCTGATCGCGAAATGAGGAGGACCGCGAACACCACCCGGCCACCCCGACGCTGCTGAACGCCTCGCCCGGACGGGTCGTCCTGGACGGCTGGGCGACCTCACTGCTGCGGTGGGGACGGCCGGTCCGCCGGGCCTGCCGGGCCGCGCGGAGGCGCCGGCGTCAGCGCGGTGTGCGCCGGGTCCCGGACGCTGTCGAGGACGGCCTGCCCCTGCCGGTCGACGAACTTGGTGAACAGCTCCTGCGAGTACCCGAGGACGACGGCCCAGGCGATGATCTGCGCCGAGGAGTCCAGCGCGCTGAGCCCCGGGATGAACGCGCCGCGCATCAGCAGCAGCCCGAGCACCGCGGTGATGGCCCCGGTCGGCAGCTTGAGCGTCGCCAGCGCGACCGGGATGCCGAACGCGGTGGACGTGCCGCGGATCTTCCGCAGCGCCGACGCCGCCGCGATCCCGGCCGCGACGAGGCCGACGAACTCGACCACGATGTAGTCGCCCCAGCCGGCCGTCGCGCGGGTCCGCGCCGCCAGCTCCCCGGCGGGCACGGACGCCGCCGCGTTCGTCGGGCAGACGACGCCGAACTCGCCCTGCGCGCCGGGACTCGGCGACGGGGTGAAGCACAGCGGGACGGCCGTCGTCCAGAGCGCCGACAGCACCCCGATGAGGACGACGATCGCGCACAGGAACACGGTGATCCACTGGACGATCCGCACGAAGCTCTCGGCGCGCAGCTTCTCGCGCAGCGCGGCCTGCCGGGCCGCGTCCACGGCCGCGACGAGGCTGATCAGCTGCTCGTCGGTGAGTGACGCGGACCGTCCGGCCTCCTGCGCGTCGCAGGTCTCCCGGGCGATTCGCTCCACGAACACCCGGTTCTCGTCGGTCGGCGGCAGATGCTGCTTGACCGTGGCGTACATGGCGGGCAGGTAGGACTGCAACTCCAACGGCGAGAGCGTCCGCATCCATAGGGACCGCCCCGAATTCAAATGGAGTTGGGCGGTCGTCACATGGGACCCGGACAAGCACCTGCTGTGCGCGACGGCGTCCACGGCGTTCTCCGCCCGCTCCAGGGCCTCCTGAGCACCGTGCAGCAGCTGGGCGTCCCGGGCGGACATCTCGCCGTGGTCCCGGCGGGCGGCCAGAAGCGCGCCCAGTTCGTGGACGCCCGCGCGCACCTCCTCGCAGAGCACCCAGGAGCCGCGCTCGTGGCGCCACTCCCGGAACCGCGAGGCGCCGGGCGCCCGGCCGGTCACTCGGCTCATCCGCACCCCCGGATCCGGGCCGCCGTCAGACGGCGATCGCGACCCGCTCCCGCCAGGCGGCGTTCCAGGTCTCGTAGTCGACCTGCCCCGTCACGGGGAGGCCGAGGGCGGTCTGCAACGCCCGGCACGCGGCGGCGGTCTCCTCGTCGAAGGAGCCGTCGACGTTCTTGATCCGCCACCCGCGGCTGTCCGCCTGCCGCTCCCAGGCGACGACGGCGTCCCCGTAGGAGCCGACCCGCAGGATGTCGGCCGGCGGGGGCGGCGGCTGCGTGCTCGGGGCCTCCCAGGCCGCCCGCCAGGTGATCGGCCCGACGATCCCGTCGGCGTTCAGCCGGTGCTCCTGCTGGAAGTTCCGGCAGATCCGCTGGCTGCCCTGGCCGTACTTCCCGTCCGGGACGATGTTCCAGCCGCGGTTCTTCATCTGCTGCTGCCACATCTGGACGGTCGCGCCGCTCGTGATCGGTGGATATTTCATCAGCGGAGGCTGGAACGGTGGGGCCGACATGGCATCTCCTCTCCTCGCGTCTTTCCTTCAGTGAAACAGCCCGAGCAGGGGCAGAACCACCAAGGGACCGTAGGTCGTCGGCAGAGTTCTGTTCGACCGGAAACCCGAATTCCGGGTCTTCGCGGCGTGGAAATCAGCCGGCCGCGGCGCCGATGACAAATCATTTATTGTTGCCGCGGCATCGATCGGACCGGCCACGGCCGGGACCGTTTCGCCCGGCGCGGATCAGCGCAGGAGGCCGGTGAGGAAACCGGCCACGTCGCGGCGCAGTTCGTCCAGCGTCGGGGCGTTTCCGGCACCGGCGAGCGCGTAGAACATCACGCCCTCGGCGTAGGCCACGAGGCGGCGCCCGTCGGCCTGCGGGTCGGCGGAGCCCAGTGCCGCCATCAGCGCGACGGCCGGTTCCAGGAACCGGCGGCCGCTCGCGTCGTACAGCGACCGCAGTTCCGGGCGGCGGGTGGCCTCCAGCGCCAGCTCGTAGCGGGCGAGGGTGCGCCGCCCGCCCTGGGTGAGCTGCCCGTGCAGCAGCCGCGCGAGCAGCTCGATCGCGGGCTCCGGCCGGTCCGGGAGGGACGCGAGCCCCAGCGCGGCGAACTGCTGCTCTTCGAGTTCGTTGAGGCGCGCCAGGGCCAGTTCCAGCAGGGCCGCGCGGGTGCGCGCGACGTTGGAGGCGGCGCCCGGGGGCAGTCCGGCGGCGGCGTCCACGGCCCGGTGGGTCAGCCCGCGCATCCCGCGCTCGGCCAGCAGCGCGATGGCGGTCTCTGCGACCAGCTCGGCGCGCGTCGATCCCATGGTGGGACACCCTAACTTGCCGCCCGCTCACTACATCCGTAGTCTCACTACAGACGTAGTGTGGAGGTGTGCGGTGAAGGCGATCGTGATCGGTGGCGGCATCGGCGGGCTGACGGCCGCCGCGGCGCTCAAGGGCCGCGGTTGGACGGTCGGCGTCCTGGAGCGGGCCCCGGCGCTGGAGCCGGTCGGGTCCGGCCTGGCCATGACGCCCAACGCGCTGCGCGCCCTCGACACCCTCGGCATCGGGGACCGGGTCCGGGAGCTCGCGACGTTCGCCGGCGACGGCGGGATACGGCGGCCGGGCGGCGGCTGGCTGAGCCGCACCAGCGCCGAGGCCGCCGCCGAACGGTTCGGCGACCCGACCGTCGTCCTGCTGCGCGCCACCCTGGTCGACCTGCTGCGGGGGCTGCTCGACCCGGCGGAGATCCGCCTCGGCGTCACCGTCGAGTCGGCCGCCCCCGACGGAACGGTGGCCACCTCGGAGGGCGCGGAGAGCGCTGACCTGGTCGTCGCCGCCGACGGCATCGGCTCCGGCGTGCGGTCCGCCCTGTTCCCCGCCCACCCCGGGCCGCGGTACACGGGCCTGACGGCCTGGCGGCTGCTCGCCCCCGACCCGCGGGGAAGCGGCGCCTTCTCCGAGACGTGGGGCCGCGGCCTGGTCTTCGGGGTCAACCCGATCGCCGGCGGCCGGGTCTACTGCTACGCCACGGCGCCCGCCGCCGCGGGGACGACGTCTCCGGACGAGAGGCGCGAACTGCTGCGCCTCTTCGGCGCATGGCACGACCCGATCCCCGAACTGCTGCGCTGGGCCGACCCCGCGCGCATCCTGCGCAACGACATCTTCTTCATGCCGCGCCCGCTCCCCGTCCTCCACCGCGACCGGATCGTCCTGCTGGGGGACGCCGCCCATCCGATGACGCCCAACCTCGGCCAGGGCGCCTGCCAGGCGATCGAGGACGGCGTCACGCTCGCGCACGAGGTCGCGGAAGGCGCCGGGCTCGCCGGGTACACCGCCGCCCGGCGGGACCGCACGGCGGCGATCATGGCGAGGTCCCAGCAGATCTCCCGCCTCACCCGGATGCGGAACCCGCTGGCGGTGGCCCTCCGCGACACGGGCATGTGGGCCGCCGGCCGCCTGGGGCGGAATCTCGTCCTCCGCCAGGCAGACCCCGTCGTCAACTGGACCCCGCCCGGCGGACGCCTGTAGCGCTCACGCTGCTCTGAGCGGATCTGCCGTGGGCAGATGTGGCTGTCGGCGGTGCCGGGGGCGGCGCAGAGTGAAGGCATGAGCGAGGAACAGAGAATCCCGTTGTTCAACGAACGAGTGCGGAGCGAGCTCTACCACCAGCGCGTCCTGGTGCTGGACGGCGCGCTCGACGACGACAACGGCACGCTGCTGGCGACCCAGATGATCACCCTGGCGCGGGAGGACGCGTCCGCCGACATCGCGCTGTGGATCCACTCCCCCGGCGGGTCGGTGCCGTCGATGCTGGCGATCCGCGACGTCATGCGGCTCGTCCCGTGCGACGTGTCCACGACGGTGCTCGGCATCGCCTACAGCGCCGGCCAGTTCCTGCTGTCGTCCGGCACCCGCGGCAAGCGCCGCGCCATGCCGCACGCGCGCGTGCTGATGCACCAGGGCTCCGCCGGGATCGCCGGCGCCGCCGTCGACATCGAACTGCAGGCGGGCGACCTGCGCCACACCCGCGACACGGTGCTCGGGCTCATCGCCGAGGACACCGGCCAGCCCCTCGACCGGGTCTTCGAGGACTCCCTCCACGACCGCTGGTACACGGCTCGGGAAGCGCTCGAGTACGGGTTCATCGACTCGATCGTCAGCACCTTCGACGAGATCGCGCCGCCCACTCCCCGTCCCGTCGGACTCCGCGTCCACTCCGAAGGAGCCGCCCGATGAGCACCTACACGATCCCGAACGTCATCGCGCAGCACCCGCGCGGTGAGCGGATCATGGACGTCTACTCGCACCTGCTGACGGAGCGGATCATCTACCTCGGCACCGCCATCGACGCGGGGGTCGCGAACGCCCTCGTCGCGCAGCTGCTGCACCTGGAGGCCGACAGCCCCGAGCGCGACATCCAGCTGTACATCAACTGCGAGGGCGGGGACCCGAGCGCGATGCTGGCGGTGTACGACACGCTGCGCTACATCCGTGCGCAAGTGGCGACGACCTGCGTGGGGCAGGCCGTGGCGGTCGGCGCCGTGCTCCTGGCCGCGGGCGCCCCGGGCAAGCGTGCCGCGCTGCCGCACACCCGCGTCGTCCTGCACCAGCCGATGGGGCAGAGCCGCGGGGCCATCCCCGACCTCATCCTCCAGGCGGACGAGGTCGTCCGCGTGCGCTCGGACATCGAGCAGATCCTCGCCCGGCACACCGGTCAGGACACCGCGACGCTGCGCACCGACACCGACCGCGACCGCGTCTTCACCGCGAAGGGCGCGCTGGACTACGGCCTCATCGACCTGGTGATCGAGGAGCGGCAGCCGCTCCCCATGTGACGCCTTACGCGGCCAGCGCGTAGGCGGCCCGGCACGTCGGGCCGGCCGGAGCCCGTCCGGCCGGCGCGGCCAGCAGGCTCGTCGCGACCGCGAGCGTCAGGTCGCCGAGCGTCATGTCCAGGGCGCCGGCGACCGCGGCGATCATCTCGCTCGACGGCTCCTTGACACCGCGCTCCATCTCGGAGAGGTACTGCGGCGAGACCCCGGCGCGGCGGGCGGTCTCGACCAGCGTCTCGCCGCGCTCCCGGCGCAACTCCCTCAGGCGGCCGCCGAGCGCGTCGCGCCACAGCGGCTCCGCCGGCGGGCGGCTCTCGGTCGGCGTCTCGTCGGCGGGCATGAGCGGTCGGACGGTCTCGGCCATGCGCACATCGTAGGTCGGCGGCACTGCCGCCCCCTAGCCGTTCCGCCGACCGCAGAATCACGCCTCACGGGGATCGGCAGGCGCCTGCCGATCCCCTTTGGCCGCTTTCAGCCGAGAGTGTCCAGAAAACTCCTGACGGCGGCGGCGAATCCCTGGGGGTCGGTGGTGTGGACGAAGTGGTCGCCGTCGAGTTCGGCGAGACGCGTGTTGGCCCGCCGCTCAACGATCTCGCGGCCTTCCTCGGCCGTGATGACCTGGCTGCTGCGGGCCATCACGAACAAGGCGGGGCATTCGGTGGCAATCCAGTCGGCCCAGTGGTCTCCGCGGCTTGCCTGCTCCGAGTCGATGGTGTCCTGCGGATGGAACGGCAGGCGCCAGCCGCCGTCCCCGGTGGGCCGGAGCTTGTCACCGAGCATCGGGGCCAGCGGGCCGATGGCGTCCAGAAGCGCCTCCCGGTTGGACGCGTTGTAGGGCATCGACAGCACGAACGACAGTGCGC
This sequence comes from Actinomadura sp. NAK00032, assembly GCF_013364275.1. NCBI lineage: Bacteria > Bacillati > Actinomycetota > Actinomycetes > Streptosporangiales > Thermomonosporaceae > Actinomadura > Actinomadura sp. NAK00032. The sequence goes on from NZ_CP054932.1 coordinate 7,192,255, forward strand.
TGGGCCCGTCGTCGAGGTCGCAGACCGGACCCTCGACGTTGACGATCCCGGCCACGCGCCGGGGATGACGGGCGGCGACCTGGTAGGCGGTGATGCCGCCGCCGGAGTGACCGAGCGTCACGGCCTGCTCGATCCCCAGGTGATCCAGCAGGGCGATCGCATCCTCGACGTAGTCGCCGCGCGTGTAGGAGGCGGCCCGGTCGGAGTCACCGTGTCCCCGCTGATCAGGCGCGATGACCCGCCACTGCGGGGCCAGCGCCTCGGCCAACCCCTCCCACGTCCGCCCCTCGTAGAGATGGCCGTGCAGCGCCAGCAGCGGCCGCCCAGCCCCACCGAAGTCCAGGTAGGACAACCGCCGCCCGCCGACGGACAACTCCCCGCGCGTCCCAGTGCCGCTCATGCTCGAACCTCCATCAGGTGTCTGCCTCGATGAACAACACCCTGTCCGCGCCCACTGACCACCCACGCACCACCCACTGACAACCCCCGCGCTCCCGGTGCGCAGCGGCCGACGTCCGTTCCGCGGGCAGCAGGTGGTGGATTTTGGATGGGTTTGTCGTTGGGCTGCTCTACGGTTTTGGTCATGATCGATGCGGGGGTCGGTGAGGACGCGTTCGTCATGCCGGAGAGTTGGCGGCGGGCGCGGCATGCGCGGCGGGACCGGGGGGACGTGCCGGGTGCGCCGGCGCTTGTCGCGGACGCCGTTGAGGGGGCGCGGGCGCTCGTTGAGGCCGTGCGCGACGACCTTGACGTGGTGCTCGGGCTTCCGGGTACTGAGGCCGGGATCGCCGAGGCCGCGCGTGCTCATCTGGGTGGGGAGGCGAATCCGCTCGGTGCGGCCGCGATCGCGTATGTCACCGCTCCGCTGAACCAGATGTCGGAGTGGTCCGAGCCGCCGCCCGACCGGCTGTTCATCGACGCGCTGGTCGCCGAGCACGGTGTCGCGTTCGCCGCGCGGGCCTGGACGGAGTGGGCCGGGATCTATGCCGACAACCCCGCGAACATCAACGCCACCGGGCTGCCGGTGCGGATGGGGACCGAGGAGCGGCGCGCGGAACTGCGGGCGATGACGCTGCGGCGGCACCGCGACGATGAGATCCACGGCGACTGGTGGCTGACCCGGGAGAGCGGCAGGTCGCTGCGCGGCCGGCTGGCCGCGGCGCCCGAGGACGTCTACGCCGAGGCCGTCGAACTCATCGGGGGCGTGCGCGATCACCCGCTGCAGAAGGCGGTCGCCGCCTATCTGGTGCCGACCGAGGAGGAGTGGGTCGAGGACCTGTGGGCGCGCCCCGGGGAGATCCGGCTCGATTACCTGCCGGGCTGGCTGCCGCTGTGCGCCCTCGGCCGGCCGTACCAGCCCGCTCGGCTGGGGCTGCCGCTCGGTTTCGAGTGCAGGCGCGACGTCGTCGCGACGCTGCTCGACGGGGTCGGCGTCGATGCCGTGGTGGAGCTGCTGATCGAGGCCCTGGACGGCCCTTACATGACCGGCACCGACCGGACCCGGACACTGCTGGGGTTCTTTCCGCCGCTTCCCCGGGACGAGGCGCTGCGGGCCCTCATCAACCGGGTCGAGCGGCCCGAGGTCGTGCCCGTCCTGCTGACCACCGCACGGCGCTACCCCGTCCGGGCGATGCGGCTGCTGCCGGAGTCGCGGAAGCCGCGGGCCGCTGAGCTGCTGTCCGCGCATGTCCGCGCCAACCCCGGGATCGCGGCCGAGGTCGCTACCGGCCTCTCGGCCAGGCGGCGGGAGCGGATCCGGGAGATCCTCGACGCGAACACGCGCGTCCCGCAGACGCCGGACGTGCCGCCGCTGCTGAGCGAGCCGCCGTGGACCCGTCCGCGGAAGGCGGCCAAGTCCGTTGTGATCAAGGATCTGCCCGCGCCCGGCTCTGATGCCGTCGTCTGGGGTCCCGGTGAGCGCGATGTCTGGGCGGCGCGGGAGTCCGATCTATGGGACCGGCGGGCCGAGGGCACCGACTTCGCCCAGCGGGCCGTGGACGTCGAGGAGGGGCGCGGCTTCTACATGACCGATCGCCCGACCCTGTTCCTTCGGGGGCCCTTGGATCTGGTACGGCCGCTGCTGCCCCGGTGGGAGCCGAGCAACAACGAGATGTGGGAGGTGCACGAGTGGCTGCCGCCGCTCGTCGCGCGCCACGGGACGCATGCGTGCGGCCCGGCGCTCGCGGTCGCCGGGCGCGATCCGGGCGCGTTCGGGCAGTACCTGCTGCCGCTGCTGACCGACGAGGTCGCGGTGACGATGGCCGACTGGCTCGTCCGGCTCAAGGCCGGGGGCAGGACGGCCCGCGCCTGGCTGCGGCGCCACGGGACCGCCGCCGCGCCCTCCCTGATCCCGGACGCGCTGGGCAAGGCGGGCCCCGCGCGGCGTGGCGCCGAGGCCGCGCTGCGCTTCATCGCCGGCAGGCACGGCCCGGAGCCGATCGTGGAGGCCGCCCGGGTCCATGGCGGCAAGGCCGCCGCCGCGATCGAGGCGCTGCTGGCCAGTGACCCGCTGGACGATCTGCCCAAGAAGATCCCGGTCGTCGACTGGGCCGAGCCGCGCATGCTCCCGCAGTTGCTGCTGCGCGACCGCGAGCGCGCCCTCCCGGACGAGGCGGCCGGGCATGTGCTCACGATGCTGGCGATGTCGAAGCCCGGGGACGCGTACGCGGGCGTCCAGGTCGTCCGCGAGCTGTGCGACCCGGCGTCCGTCGCCGCGTTCGGCTGGGCGCTGTTCCGCTGGTGGGAGGTGTGCGGCGCGCCGTCCGCCGACAACTGGGCGTTCACCCAGCTGGCGCTGACCGGTGACGACGAGACGGTCCGCCGCCTCACCCCGGTCATCCGGGCGTGGCCTGGGGAGGGCGGGCACGCCAAGGCCGTGGCGGGCCTGGACGTCCTCGCGGCCGTCGGCACCGACACCGCCCTGATGCACCTGCACTCGATCTCGCAGCGGGTGAAGTTCAAGGGCCTCAAGGCCCGGGCGCAGGAGAAGATCCAGGAGCTCGCGGCCGAGCTCGAACTGTCCGCCGAGCAGCTCGCGGACCGGCTCGTCCCGGACTTCGGGCTCGACGCGTCCGGGACGCTCACCCTCGACTACGGCCCGCGCCGGTTCGTCATCGGCTTCGACGAGGCGCTCCGGCCGACGGTCGCCGACGAGGCCGGCGCGCGGCGCAAGTCCCTGCCCAGGCCGGGGGCGTCCGACGATCCGGGGCTCGCTCCGGACGCCTACAAGCGGTTCGGGGGCCTGAAGAAGGACGTCCGGACGGTCGCGACCGACCTGCTCGCCCGGTACGAGAAGGCCATGGTGACGAGCCGCCGCTGGCCGGTGGCGGAGTTCCGCGACTTCCTCGTCGCGCATCCCCTCGCCGGGCATCTGGTCCGGCGCCTGGTCTGGCTGGCCGAGGACGGCCCGGCGTTCCGCGTCGCCGAGGACGGGACGTTCGCCGACTCCGCCGACGACACCGTCGCCCTGCCGGAGACGGCGCGGGTCGGCATCGCGCACCCCGTCCACCTGGGCGGGGAGGTGAAGGCGTGGTCGGAGGTGTTCCTCGACTACGAGATCCTGCAGCCGTTCGAGCAGCTGGCGCGGCCCGTCCACGCGCTCACCGGCGAGGAGCGCGAGACCGGCCGGCTGGCCCGGTTCGAGGGGCTGGTGGCCCCGATCGGCGACCTGCTCGGCCTCGTCCGGCGCGGCTGGGTGCGCGGGCCGGCGATGGAGGCCGGCATCGAGTGGTACATCTCCCGCCGCGTCGCCGCCGACCGGCATGTGGTCCTCACCTACGACTACGGCTTCCCCGTGGGGGCGCCCGACGAGATGGGCGACCAGACCCTGGCGGACGTCCGGTTCGCCGTGTACACCGACCGCTTCCGCAACGACCAGCCTGCCGCAGGCGTCCCGGACGGCCTCGACCCGGTGACCGCCTCCGAGGTGCTCGCCGAGCTGACCCGGCTGACCGCCTCCTCGGCGGAGGCCGAGCGGTGACCGGCGGCCGGCGAGGTCGTCCGGCCGGAGCGCCCCGCACCCCACCCCGGAGGGCCATGATCAAGATCGCCGATAGCATGCGGAAGGTGAGCACTGCGGCGGCGGCCTGAGCTTCCTCATCCCCCGAGTGGATCGGACCATATGACGAACTACGCCCGCATGTACCGGTTCGGCGTCACGCCCTGGGAGCGCTACGGCAAGGTCTCGGGGGCCGGCATCGCGGCGCTCCTCGACCGGGAGGAGGCCGACCGGTCCCGGCCGCTCGGCCGCGCCCTCGACCTCGGGTGCGGGCGCGGCCAGTTCACCCCCGAGCTGGCGCGGCGCGGCTGGGAGGCCGTCGGGGTCGACTACGTCCCGGCCGCGATCGAGGCGGCCCGGCGCACGGCGCCCGACGGGGTCACCTACGTGGTGGGCGACGTGACGGACCTGGAGGCGGCCGGTCTCGGGACGTTCGGCTTCTTCATGGACATCGGCTGCTTCCAGGGCTTCCCGCCCGAGCGGCAGCGCGCCGAGGGGCGCGGCGTCACCGCGCTGGCCGATCCCGGCGCGACGCTGCTGATGCTCGCCTTCGGCGTCACGCGGCTCCGCTCCCGCATCGGCGGGGTGTCCCAGGCGGAGGTCGAGGCCGCGTTCCCGGACTGGGAGATGCTCGACGTCCGGCCCGCCGAGACCGCGGGGCTGGGCTGGCCGATGAACAGGTCGTCCCCCCAGTGGTACCGGCTGCGCCGGCGGAGCTGAGCGCGATGGACGGGGGCCCTTCCGCCTATCATCCCCAGATGTCTTGGGAAAAAGAGCCGCTCGTTCCGCTCCGCGCGCTGGCCAACCCCCTGCGCGTCCGCATCGTGTCGCTGCTGACGGGGACCGCCATGTCGGCGACGGAGGTGGCCGAGGAGCTCGGGCTGGCCCACGGTTCGGCGAGCTACCACCTGCGGCAGCTCGCCGCCGCCGGGTTCCTGGAGCAGGTCGGGGACGAGCCGTCCGCCGCGACCCCCGGCCGGGGCCGCGCTCCCAAGCGCTACCGCTACGACCCCACCAGCGCCGACCGGCTGGACCGCTCGTCCGGACGGCTGCTGCAGAGCGCGATGTTCACCGACCTGCGCCGCCGGCTGGAGGCGATGACCGTGCAGCGGCTGAGCGCGGACGCCGAGGTCTGGATCTCCCCCGAGGACTGGGAGCGGGCCCGCGCCCTGGTGGCGGAGGCGGTCGACCTGGTGCACCGGGGCGCGCTGCCGCCCCGGTCGGAGGGCAGCGTGCACGTCAGCGTGACCACGCTGCTCTTCGAGCTCTCCGACGTGCGATGACCCGCGTCGCGCCCGTCATGGTCCGCGACGAACGGCGGCTTTGAGGGTGTCGGTCAGGGTGGCGCGGAGGAGGGCCACCTTGTAGGCGTTCTGAGGCAGGGGTGCGCAACGGGCGGTCGCCAGGTCCGCGGCCGCCGCCAGCGTCTCGTCGGTGGCCGGTTTACCGAGGAGGGCTTCGGCCACTTCGGGGAGCAGGAGCGGTGTGCGGGCCACTCCGCCCACGGCCACGGACGCGGTGGCGATGGTGTCGCCGTCGCAGGTGAGGCGGGCGGCGGCTTCGACCATGGGCCATTCGGCCAGCTCGCGGGCGGTGGCGCGGCGGTAGGCGGCTCGCTCGTCCGGCGTCGGAGAGGGCATGAGGACGGCCTGGAGGATCTCTCCGGGCTCCAGGAGGTGGTCGCGCGTCGGATCGGCGCCGTCCCCGTACAGGTCGGCGATGCCCGGCGTGGAGCGGCCGTGGACGTCGGCGGTGGCGCCGTAGGTGAGGAGGGCCACGGCGAGCGAGGACGGGTGCGGCGCGACGCAGGGGCCCTGGTCGATGACGGCCGAGTAGAGGTGGGCGCCCTCGCGGGCGTGGCAGGTGTCGCCGCCCGTCTGGTGGCAGGTGAAGGCCGGGTTGCGCAGGTACCAGCAGCGGTTGCGCTGGAGGAGGTTGCCGCCGACGGTCGCGACGTTGCGGATCTGCGGGGTGGCGACGGCGGCGGCCGTGGCGGCGAGCGCCGGGTAGGCGGCGGTCAGGCGGTCGTCGTCGAGCAGGTCGGCGATGGTCGTGAGGGCGCCGACGCGGGCGGAGCCGTCCGGCCGCCAGTCGATGCCGCGCAGGCCGGGGACGCCGCGCAGGTCGACCGCGGGGCGGGCCGCCCGGGTCATGACGTCGGTACCGCCGGCGCGGGGCTCGCCGCCGGTGTCGCGGACGGCCGCGGCGGCGGCCTCGATGGTGGTCACGTGCCGATCCCCTCAAGGAGCAGGTCGGGCCGGACGGGCAGGTCGTGCGGGCGCCACCCGGTGGCGTGCCGGACGGCGTTGCCGACCGAGGCGGCGACGGCCACGGTGCAGACCTCGCCCAGGCCGATGCCGCGGCCGGGGACGTGGTCCCAGCCCTCCGTGTGGAAGTGCACGTCGATCTCCGGGGTGTCGGCGATGCCGGGGATGCGGTAGTCCTCCAGGTTCGCGGTGAGGACGGTGCCGGTGGCCGGGTCCTCGTGGCGCTGCTCGAACAGCGCGTAGCCGATGCCCTGGATGACGCCGCCCTCGCACTGGTTGCGGGCGAGCCGGGGCGCGTAGACGCGGCCGGAGGTCACCCCGCACCAGACGCGGGCCGGGCGGACGCGTCCGAGCAGGGTGTCCACCTCGACCTCGGTCACGACGACGGCTCCGGAGAAGCCGCGTCCGATGGCGAAGTGGTCGAGAGGGAAGGGCGTCACGTACCCGCGCCGGTCCCGGGGGCGCCTGCCGACGGCCTTGAGCCCTTCGGCCTCGTCGAGGGAGCGCCCGCCGAGGGCCTTGCGGAGCCGCCGGGCCGCGTCCTCGGCCGCCGGGGCGACGGACGCGGTGGCGCAGCTGCTGGCGGACGTCGGCCCGTAGGCGTGGCCGCTGTCGCCGAGCTCGACGCGCACCTGCCCGGGCCGCAGCCCGAGCGCGGACCGCACGACCTCGGCGATCACTGAGCGGGTGCCGGTCCCGATGTCCTGGACGGCGATACGGGCGACCACGGCGCCCTGCTCGACGGCCAGCGCCACCTTGGTGCCCGGGTCGAGGAAGTACATGTAGTTGGCGGCGGCGACGCCGACGCCTCGGCGGAGGCGGCCGTCGCCGGGGTCGGCACGGTCGCGCCACATGGGCAGCTCCGCGGCCCGGTCGTACAGCGCGTGGCGCTTGGCGTTGCCGTCCCAGCGGCGGCGCAGGTCGATCGGGTCCTCGCCGCGGCGCAGCGCCATCTCGTCCACGCCCTGCTCCAGCGCCCACAGCATCGGCGGCAGGCCGGGGCCGCGGAAGGGGATGCCGGGGGCGCGGTTGGTGACGTGGTCGTAGTCGCGGATCCGGCGGGGCGCGTTGCCGTAGAAGAACCGCGAGTGCCAGGCCGCGTTCGACCCGATGGACACGCCGGAGTCGCCGTGGGCGTCCATGGTGAAGGCGGACAGGCCGCCGTCGGCGTCCGCGAGGAGGGCCAGCTCGACGCGCACTCCGGGACGGGTGCCGCCGTCGACGAGCTCCTCCGGCCTGCTGAGCACGACCCGGACCGGCGCGCCGTGCAGGCGGGACAGCTCCACGGCGGCGACCACGTCGGGCGTGACGTTGACCTTGGAGCCGAAACCGCCGCCCACGTGCTCGGCGACGATGTGGACCTGCTCCCGGCGGAGCTTCCACCGCTTGGCCGCCTGGTCGGCGACGCGGGTGATGGCCTGGGTGGACAGGTGGAGATGCAGCTCACCGTCCTCCCAGCGCGCCACGCAGCCGTGCGGCTCCATGCAGGTGTGGGCCTGGACGCCGGTGGTGAAGGTGGCCTCCACCAGGGTCTGGCCGCCGTCGCTCCTGGCCTTCTCGATGCGCTTCACCGCCGTGCCGCCGCGCCAGCTCATGCCGGCGGGTCCGCGCACGTTGCCGTTCCACTTGGCGGACGCGAGCGGGCCCTCGCTGGCGCGCGGGGCCTCCTTGCGCGACTCCGCGGTCGGATAGACGGCGGTCTCGTCCTCCGGCGAGAGCACGGCGGGCAGCGCCGTGTACGCGACCTCGACCCGCGCGGCGGCCTCCAGTGCCTCGGCCTTGGTGGGCGCGGCGACCGCGGCCACCGGCTGGCCCACGTAGCGGACGACGCGGTCGGCGGGCAGCAGCTCGGTCAGCGGGCCGTCGAACCGGATCTCCCCCACCCTCGCGTGCGGGTGCGGCGACCGCACGATCACGCCTTCGAGCTGCCCGTCCAGGACGACGTCCGCCGTGTACCGCGCGGCACCCGTGATCTTGCTGAGCGCCTCCACGCGGGCCGGCGTCACCGCGCCGTCGTCGTGCTCGCCCGCGCACGCCGCCGCGACCGCCTCGTAGATGCCGACGTAGGCGCCGCAGCGGCACAGGTGCCCGGCCAGGGCCTCGGCGATCTGCGCGCGGGACGGCTCGGACGTGCCGTGCTCGGCGCGCCACCGGTCCATGAAGGCCGCCGCCTCCACCACGAAGCCCGGCGTGCAGTAGCCGCACTGGAGCGCGTCGTGCTCGGCGAAGGCCCGCTGCACCGGATGGTCGCCGCCGAGGCCCTCGACGGTCGTGACCTCGCGGTCCGCCACCGCCTCGGCGGGCAGCAGGCAGCTCGCCGCCGTGCGCCCGTCCACCAGGACGGTGCAGGTGCCGCACACGCCCGTGCCGCAGGCGACCTTGGTCCCGGTCAGCCCCATCCGCTCCCGCAGCACGTCCGCCACGGTCTCCGCGGCCCCCGCCCCGGCACCGACGCCGACGGACTCGCCGTTGAGGCTGAATTCCATTCGCGCTCCATGCGCAGGGGGCTGATCAGCGACATCGTGGCACAGCGAACTCCGCACATCACTACTTTTCCGATATCTCACCTTCTACAGTTGTCGCGACGTCCGGCGGCGCCTGGGTCCACGGCGGCATCGCCGTCAAATGACCCCGCGACCGGGCCCGGTGATGGTGCCGTAGTCGAGGCCGCCGTGGCTGTGGGTCGGGACGAGCGGCCACTGCCGCTTCCAGTCCGCGCACTCCGAGGACGGGATGATCTGCAGCCAGCGGGGGTCGCGGGGCGACGGCGAGGCCAGGGTCTTCTCCTTGACCATCGAGTCGTACTGGTCCAGGGAGTCCTCCAGCGTGTTGGCGTTCAGCACGACCTCGCGGCCGTAGAAGGCCGCCTGCCGCCGCACCCCCGGGATCTTCGACAGCTCGGGCTGCCAGTTGTCGGCGGCCATGCCGTTCTCCGACGACACCCAGATCCCGTCCGGGGTGTTGAGGACGAGGGAGTGGTTGCCGTCGGTGTGGCCGGGCGTCCACAGCAGGCTGACGCCGACGCCGAGCTCCACGTCGCCGTCGAAGACCTCCAGCCGCTCGGCGGGGACGCCGTCCATGCCGCCGTCGACGTACCAGGCCCACTGCATGGGGTGCATGGACTCGAACGTCCCGAGCTCCCTGCGGTGCACCAGGAGCTTCGCGTTGGGGAAGAGCGGCTCGCGCGGCGCCCGCTCGCCCTCGATGGGCTTCTCGCTGCCCATGATCATGCGCACGTCCTGGACGTGCAGGTGGTCGAAGCTGACGTAGTCGATGCCGTCGTTGCGCAGCCCGAGGGACGGCAGGACCCGGTCGGGGTCGTTGTAGTACCTGACGAACAGGCGCTCGGCGCGCATCCGCCGGGAGAGCGCCTGCAGCTTGCGGTAGAACGGCGCCTCCGCCGACCCGGCGGCCACGGTCGGCTCCCACACCAGGGTCTTCAGGCGGCCGTCGAACCCGTCGAACTGGATGACGAACATCCGGTTGATGATGGTGATCAGCGGGTTCGCGTTGATCGAGTACCCCTGGAAGGCGAACCGCGCGGGGTAGGGGGCGGCGGCGATGTCGACGCTCTTCACCGCCCGGACCCGGCCCTGCCCGGCGAACCGCTCGCGGTAGCGCTCGGCGGCCGCGCGGATCGCCTTGAGCCGCTCGCCCCGCGGCCAGACGTCGTGCACGCCGGCGAACTCCGGGATGGGCCGGACGGCCTGCCGGGACGGCAGGGTTTCAGTCATCGTCTCCTCCGGTCAGACGGCGCGCCTGGTAGGCCGTGCGGGCGGACGTGCCCGCCACCGCACGGACCTGGTCCGGTACGAGCGCGCGGAACAGCAGGTCGCGGACGCGCTGCGGCAGGACGTTCGCCCAGTCGGCCAGCGGTCCGATGCGGCCGGGCAGCGACACCTCGAACCGCGGCCGGACGATCACCGCGTGGACGGCGCGCGCCACGTCGGCGGGTGCGAGCAGCCGGACGGCGCCGGTCGCGGTGCCCGCGGCCAGCTCGGTGTCCACGACGCCCGGCATGATGACCGAGAGCCGGACCCCGGTGCCGCGCAGCTCCGCCCGGACGCCCTTGAGGTAGCCGTAGACGCCGTGCTTGGTCGCGGCGTAGGTCGCCTCGCCGGGCGGGGAGAGCTTCGAGGCGGCGGACGCGATCGTGACGATGTGGCCCCGCCCCCGCGCCCACATCCGGGGCGCGGCGAGCTTCACGCCCCTGATCACGCCGTGCAGGTTGACGTCGAGCTGGCGCGCGGCGGCGGACTCGGGCTCGTCGGCGAACCCGCCGGCCCACATCACGCCCGCGTTGTTGACGAGCACGTCGACGGGCCCCCAGCGCTCCTCCACCGCGTCGATGAACGCGGCGAACGACGCGGTGTCGGTGACGTCGAGCGCGAGCCCCGCCACGTCGCCCGGGAGCTCGGCGGCGGCCGTTCGCGCCGCCGCGCCGTCCAGATCGCCGATGGCCACGCGCGCGCCCGCCCGGGCCAGCCGGCGGGCGGTCTCGAGCCCGATGCCGTGCCCGCCCCCGGTCACGGCGACCACGCGCCCCGCGAGCCGTCCCGGCCCCGTCATCGCTGCCCTCCCCAATTCTGACACGCTCATATGTCAGATTGTTCCCTAGACTGCCAGGTCGGGAGGGGGCGGCGCAATGGTGCGGACGCGAGACCAGGGACGGCACTACTCGGGCCTCGCCCCGGCCGAGCGCGCGAGGAGGCGGCACGAGTCCTTCCTCGCCGCCGCGCTGGAGCTGTTCGGCACCGACGGCTACCCGCCGACGACGGTCAAGAGGATCTGCAAGGAGGCCGGGCTCACCGAGCGGTACTTCTACGCCTCGTTCAAGGACCGCCACGACTGCCTGGTGCAGCTCTACACCGACCTCACGGCCGGCCTGCGGGCGGTGACCCTCGCCGCGATCGAGCAGGCGCCCCCCGGCGACCTCGACGCCGCCGCCGACGCCGGGCTCGCCGCGTTCGTCGGCTTCCTCACCCGCGACCCGCGCCGCGCCCGGGTGGTGCTGATCGAGGTGGTCGGCGTGTCCGCGGAGCTGGAGGCGCGCCGGCACGGCGTCCTGCGCGAGTTCGCGGAGCTCATCACGACCGTCTGGTCGGGCACGGGCCCGCCCGGGGAGGCGCGGCGGCTCACGGCGGTCGGCCTGGTCGGCGCCGTCAACCACCTGCTCGTCGATTGGCTGCTGAGCGAACGGGCGACTCCCCCGGAGACCCTCGTCGGCGTCTGCTCGACCCTGTTCTCCGCGGCGCACACCAGGCTGGCCTGACCTCCGCCGACCCGCGCGAACGGGGTGGACGCCACCATTCGCCCCGTCTCCTATAGTGAGCCGAACATCCGTATCGCTGGCAGGAAGGACGACCGGCATGCCGTCCCCGGTGCGCACGAGACCCGCGTGGTCCCGGCCGTGCCTGGTGCTGGCGCTGCTGATCGTCCTGCTGACGGTCGGCTGCCTCATGCAGCTCGGCAAGGGCGCCGCCGTCTTCCAGTCGGCCGGCGCGAGCCCCGTCGCCGCCGTGTCCGCCGCTGCGGCGGACGATCTGCCGCCGGAGTCCGGGACGGAACCGGGCACCGGGCAGTGCGGCAAGAAGACGGTGGCCGAGGCGCCCTCGGTCGCGCCCGCCGCCCAGCCGCTGCCGGTCCCGGCGGTCGCGCTCCCGGCCGCGCTCGCCGAGGGCGCGGCGCCGCCGCCGGGCGCGGTCGCCCCGGCGGCCCGCCAGGGCCCCGCCCCGCCCCCGCCCGACCTCGCCGGACTCTGCGTTCTGCGGATCTAGAGGCCCCGTTCACCCGGGCCGCCAGATCCGACCGAACGGAGTCCGACCGATGATCTCTTCTCGCCCGTCCGCGCGGGCGTCCACCGGCATGCTCGCCAAGGCGGGCCGCGCGCTTGCCCTCTGGCCGCGCCGCCGCTGGGCGCTCGCCGCCGCCGGGGCCGCCGGGGCCGCGCTCCTGGTGGGAACGCCCACCGACGTGATCCCGAATCCGCTGTTCGGCCGTTCCGTGCCGGTGCAGTGGTGGAACTACCCCGTGCTCGCCGTCACCGCCGCCCTGTCCGGGCTGGTCCTGGCCACCTATGCCGGACGGCCGTCCGGTACGGGCCGGCGCCTCGGCCCGCTCGGCGGCCTGCTGTCGTTCTTCGCGATCGGGTGCCCGGTGTGCAACAAGGCGGTGCTCCTGCTGCTGGGCACCTCCGGCGCGCTGACGATCTGGGCGCCGCTGCAGCCGGCCGTGGCCGTGCTGTCGATCGCGCTGCTGGCCGTGGCCGCCGTGCGGCGCCTGGCCGGTGAGATCGACTGCCCGGTCGGCGCGCCCGGCTCTTCCTGACGCTTCCTTCGCACCGCGCGCGCCGCGCCGCGTGGTCGGCCCGTCCGCGCTGACCACGGGCCGTGTTCACACACGCCCCGTCCGCGCCGCGCGCTCTCCTGGAAAGGCTTTTCCGCCATGTCGGCTTCACCTCGCAAGACCCGTTCCCTGACCATCGCGGCCGTGCTGCTCGCCGCCGCCCTGGCCCTCGGCCTGGCCGCCGCCTTCAGCACCGGGGGCGGCGAGAAACCGGGCGCCGCCACGTCGCCTTCGCCGTCCGCGTCGCCGTCGCGCTCCGCTTCCGGTCCGCCCGATCTGGCCCGGCGCAAGGACGGTGACCCCTTCGCGCTCGGCCGCACCGACGCCCCGGTCGTCATGGTCGAGTACAGCGACTTCCAGTGCCCGTTCTGCGGCCGGTTCGCCCGCGAGACCAAGCCCCGGCTGATCAAGAAGTACGTGGACGCCGGCGTGCTGCGGATCGAGTGGCGCAACTTCCCGATCTTCGGGGAGGAGTCGAAGGCCGCGGCGCAGGCGGGCTACGCCGCCGCGCGGCAGAACCGCTTCTGGGCGTTCCACGACCGGCTGTACGCCGAGCCCCGGCGCCGCAACTCCGGCGACTTCGCCGACAAGCACCTGATCGCCTGGGCGCGGGAGGCGGGCGTGCCCGACCTCGGCCGCTTCCGCGCCGACATGAAGAGCGGCGAGGCCGAGGACGCCATGATCGCCGACCAGGTCGAGGGCTACCGGATCGGCGCCGCCAGCACCCCGACCTTCCTGATCAACGGCCGGCCGCTCCTCGGCGCGCAGCCGTTCGATGTGTTCGTCAAGGCCATCGAGGAGGCGCGGGGGCAGTGAGCGTCGGCTACGCGGCCGCCCTCCTGGGCGGCGTCCTGACCCTGTTCAGCCCGTGCAGCGCGCTGCTGCTCCCGGCGTTCTTCGCCTACTCCTTCACCGAGCGGACGCGGCTCGTCGCCCGGACGGCGGTGTTCTATCTCGGGCTCTGCACGACGCTGGTCCCGCTCGGCGCCGCCGGGGCGCTGGCCGGGCGGCTGTTCTACGGGCACCGCGAGCTGCTGATCGCCATCGGCGGCTGGACGATCATCGCGCTCGGCGTCGTCCAGATCGCCGGGCTCGGGTTCGGCTCCAGCCGCCTGCAGGGGCTCGCCGCCCGGCGCGGCAAGGCCGGGTCCGCGCTGTCGGTCGGCCTGCTCGGCGCCGTCTACGGGCTGTCGGGCTTCTGCGCCGGGCCCCTGCTCGGCGGCATCCTCACCGTCTCGGCGGTCGGCGGCAGCCCGCTGTACGGGGCGTCGCTGCTGGCGGTGTACGCGCTGGGCATGGCCGTCCCGCTGTTCGTCCTGGCCCTGCTGTGGGACCGCTACGACCTCGGCCGCCGCCGCGTGCTGCGCGGCCGGCCGGTCAGGCTCGGGCCGCTGCGGGTGCATTCGACGTCCCTGGTGGGCGGGCTGTTCTTCATCGTCCTGGGGGCGGTGTTCCTGCTCTTCGACGGCACGTCGGCGCTGCCCGGCCTCGTGGACCCCGACACCGAGTTCGCCCTGGAGGAGACGGTCGCCCGCATCGGTGAGGCCGTGCCCAACGGCCGGCTCCTGGTGGTCCTCGCCGCCGGGGCCGCCGTCGCGGCCGCCGCGTTCCTGTGGCGCGGCCTGCGGGAGGACCGCCGCTCGCTCGACTGACGACTTTGATAACCGTTTTCATTTTCGTTAGTGTACGGCATCCCGCGTCGCCGTTCCGAGGGAGAGCCATGCACGACCAGTTGACCCGCCGCGCGTTCCTGGGCGCCGCCGCCGGAGCCGCCGTCCTCGCCGGGTGCGGGACGGGCCCCTCCTCCTCCGGCGGCGGCGGGCGGCTGCGCGCGGCGTTCGCGGGCGGCGGCGCGACCGAGGTGCTCGACCCGCACCTGGCGAACCTGTTCGTCGAGGCGGCGCGGGCGAAGGCCATGTTCGACAAGCTCGCCGACCTCGGCGACGACGTCGCCCCGCGGCCGCGGCTGGCCGAGCGGTGGGAGGCGAGCGCCGACCTGCGGACGTGGCGCGTCACCCTGCGCCAAGCGGTCTTCCACGACGGCAAGCCCGTGCGGGCGCAGGACGTCCTGGCCAGCTACGCGCGCATCCTCGACCCGAAGGGCGCCTACCGGGCCAGGTCCAGCCTGGCGCTGATCGACCTGCGCGACAGCAGGGCGGTGGACGAGCGCACCGTCGAGTTCGCGCTCCAGCGGCCGTTCGCTGAGTTCCCCAACGCGCTCGCGGCCTTCGGCGCGTACATCGTCCCGGCGGGCCTGCGCGACTTCTCCAAGCCGGTCGGGTCGGGGCCGTTCCGGTTCGGCTCGTGGCAGCCGGGCCGGTCGGTGCTGCTCACCCGCAACCCGGACTACTGGGACGGCGCTCCGCACATCGGCGAACTGGAGTTCCTGATCGCCAACGAGGAGTCGGCCCGGATGAACGCGCTGCTCGGCGGCCAGGTCGAGTACGCGCACGACATCTCGCCGGCGACCGCGCGCCGGCACGGCTCCCGCGCCCGGTTCGTGCACTCCCCCAACAGCAACATGCAGGCGTTCGCGATGAAGGTCGACCGGCCGCCGTTCGACGACCGCGACCTGCGCGAGGCGCTGTTCCTGCTCGCCGACCGGCGGCGGCTGGTGGACACGACGATGCCGGGCGCCGGGCAGATCGGCAACGACCTGTTCGGCAAGGGCTACCTGCACTACGCCGCCGGCATCCCGCAGCGCGAACCCGACCTGGACCGCGCCAAGGCGCTCATCAGGAGGGCCGGGGCGGACGGGACGACGATCGAGCTGACCACGTCCCAGGCCGCGTCCGGCTTCGTGGAGGCGGCCACGGTGTTCGCCGACCAGATCCGCGCCGCCGGGCTCAAGGCCAAGGTCGTGACCGGCGACAAGGACACCTACTGGTCCGACATCCTCAAGCGGGGCACGCTGGTCAGCTTCCGCTCCGGGGCGATGCCGATCGAGACGCACATCTCCCAGCGGCTGCTCTCGCACTCGACCACCAACGCCACCCGGTGGGCCAGGCCCGGCTTCGACGCGCTCTACGACCGGGCCGTCTCCGCACCGCGCGAGCAGGACCGCAAGGACGCCTTCGACCGGATGCAGCGGATGCTGCACGCCGAGGGCGGCCTGCTGGTCTGGGGATTCGCCGACGGCATCGTCGCGACGGCCCGCGACGTGACCGGCGTGCGCGGCGCCCCGATGAACACCCTGGACTGGGCGCGCTTCGACAAGGTCCGCCTGGGATGAGCCTCCCCCGCTACGCCGCGCGGCGGCTGCCGCCGGCGTTCGCGCAGGTCGCCGCCGTCACCACCGTGATCTTCCTGCTGACGGAGCTGCTGCCGGGCGACGCCGCGGTGGTGCTGGCCGGCGACTCCCCCGACCCGGCCCGGGTCGCGCAGATCCGCGCGGGCCTCGGCCTGGACCGTCCGCTGCCCGAGCGGTTCGCCGAGTGGGCGGCCGGCCTCGCGCGCCTGGACCTCGGCAGCTCGATCGTGTCCGGACGGCCGGTGGCGGAGATCGTCCTGGCCGCGCTCGCGCCGACCGCCCTGCTGGCCGGGCTGACGCTGGCGCTGCTGGTGCCGCTGGCCGTCGCGGCCGGGGTGGGCGCGGCGGTCCGGGAGGGCGGCCCGCTGGACCGGGCGCTGACCTCGACCGGCGTCGCGCTGTACTCGGTCCCCGAGTTCGCCCTGGCCATGCTGCTCATCGCGGTGTTCTGCGGATGGCTCGGCTGGCTGCCCGCAACCGCGATCGACGGGCTCGGCCCCGCCGTGCTGGTGCTGCCGCTGCTGGTGCTGCTGGCCCGGCCGCTGTCGTCGACCGGGCGGCTCGTCCGCGCCGGGATGATCGACGCGCTGCACGCCGGCTACACCCGGCACGCGCTGCGGCTGGGCGTCCCGGTGCGGCGCGTCCGGTACGCGCACGCGCTGCCGAACGCGCTGGCGCCCGCCGCGCAGCAGCTCGCCCGGACCGTGGACTGGCTGCTCGGCGGGGTCATCGTCGTCGAGGCGGTCTTCGTGGTCCCGGGGCTCGGCACGGTGCTGGTGGACGCGGTCGCCGACCGGGACCTGCCCGTCGTCCAGGGCCTGGCGGTGCTGTTCGCGACGACGACCGTCCTGGTCAACCTGGCCGCCGACCTGGCGGCGTTCCGCCTGGTGCCGCGCGCATGAGGCGGCCGCCGATCGTCCCGCTGCTGCTGGTGGCGGTGCCCGTGCTGATCGCGCTGGCGGGGCCGTGGCTGGCGCCGGGGTCGTCCGGGACGTCCGGACGCGCGGCGGCGTTCGCCGCGGACGGCCCGCTCGGCACCGACTTCGCCGGACGGGACGTGTGGGGCCAGGTCCTGCTCGGCGGCCGGACCCTGGTCCTGGTGGCGCTGGCCGCCACCACCGGCGCGTACCTGCTGGGCGTCCCGTGGGGGCTGGCCGCCGCGACCGCGCCGCGGCGCGCCGTGGACGAGGCGCTGATGCGCCCGCTGGACCTGCTGCTGGCCGTGCCGTCGCTGCTCCTGCTGATCCTGCTCGCCGCCATCGGGTCCGGCGGCGCGCTGGTGTGGGCGCTCGCCCTCGTCCACCTGCCCGACATCGCCCGGGTCACCCGCGCGGCGGCACTGGAGGCCGCGCACGGGACGGCGATCGAGGCCATGCGGCTGCAGGGCGAGCACCGGTGGCGCACCGGCGTCCTGTTCGTCGGACGCTCCGCGCTGCGGACGCTGGTCACCGACGCGGGCACCCGCCTGACCGGCACGCTCTACCTGGTCGCCGCCGCCGCGTTCCTCGGCATCGGGGTGTCCCCCGACACCGCCGACTGGGCCGTGATGATCGACCGCAACCGGGCGGGCCTGTTCCTCAACCCCTGGTCCGTCCTCGCGCCCGCGCTGCTGATCGTCATGCTCACGGTCGGGCTCAACCTCGCCTTCGACCGGGCCTTGGAGGAACGGTGATCGAAGTGGTGGGCCTGCGGGTCCGTTCCGCCGCCCGGACGCTGGTGGACGGGGTGAGCTTCACCGTCCCCGAGGGGCGTGCCCTCGCGCTGGTCGGGGCGTCCGGCAGCGGCAAGACGACGACCGGGCTGGCGCTGCTCGGCGAGCACCCGCCGGGCACCGAGGCGACCGGCACGGTGCGGATCGACGGGCGGTGGCCCGCCCCGGCCGGCGACGTCGGCTACATCCCGCAGCATCCGTCGTCCGTGCTGAACCCCGCCCGGCGGATCGGGCCGGTGCTCCGGGGCATCGCCCGGCTGCACGGCACCGACGTGGCCGGCGCGCTCGGCGCCGCGCGGCTGCCCTCCGGCGCGGCGTTCCTGCGCCGGTTCCCGCACCAGCTGTCGGGCGGGCAGCAGCAGCGGCTCGTCATCGCCCAGGCCCTGCTCACCGCGCCCAAGGTGATCGTCGCCGATGAGCCGACCACGGGCCAGGACGCCGCCACCCGCGCCGAGCTGGTCGCCGTGCTGCGCGGCCTCGGGGTGACGCTCGTCCTGCTCAGCCATGACCTGGACGTCGTCCGGGCGCTCGCCGACGACGTCGTCGTGCTGCGCGACGGCAAGGTCGCCGAGGCGGGACCGGACGTCCTGGACGCGCCGCGCGGCGGCTACGCCAAGGCCCTGGTCGCCGCGCAGCCCGACCCCGCGGCACCCGCCGCCGCCCGTCCGCTGCCGGACGTCCCGCTGCTGCGCGTCCGCGACCTGACCGCCGTCCACGCGGGCCGCCGGGGCCGTCCCGCCGTGGACCGGGTCAGCCTCGACGTGGCCGACGGGGAGCGGCTGGGGATCGTCGGACGGTCCGGCGGCGGCAAGACGACGCTGGCCCGCTGCGTCGCCGGCCTCCACCCGTGGACGGCCGGCGGCGTCACCGTCGGCGGCGTCCCGCTGCCCGCGCGGCCCCGGCGGCGCACCCGCGCCGATCGGCGGCTGGTGCAGTACGTGTTCCAGGACGCGCGCGCCTCGTTCGACCCGTGGCGTCCCGTCGACGAGCAGGTGGCGTGCACCGCCGTCCGGCTGCGGGACGTGCCCGCCGCCCGGGCCCGCGCGGAGGCGCTCGACACCCTGGAGCGCATGGGCCTGGACGCGCCGGTCGTCCGGCACCGCCCCGACCGGCTGTCCGGCGGCGAACTCCAGCGGGCCGCCCTCGCCCGCGCGCTCCTCGCCCGGCCCCGCGTGCTCATCTGCGACGAGATCACCTCCGGGCTCGACACCCTCACGCAGGCCGCCATCCTGGACCTGCTCGCCGGCCTGGACCTCGCGCTGGTCTTCATCAGCCACGACCTCGGCGTGGTCGCCCGGATCGCCGACACCGTCGCCGTCGTCGACGACGGCCGCCTCGTCGAGCACCGGCCCGCCGCCCACCTCCTCGGCGACCCCGGGGTCAGCGGGCCACGGTCTGGCGGTAGCGCTCGTCGGTGCGCAGGAGGGCGCGGTGCGCGTCCTCGGCGGTGATGGCGCCGCCGTCCAGGACGAGGACGCGGTCGGCGGCGTCCAGCAAGGCCGGGCTGCTGGTGATCACGACGGTCGTCCGGCCGCGCCGCATCTCGGCGATGCCCCGCGCGATGAGCTGCTCGGTGACCGCGTCGACGGCGGTCGTCGGGTCGTGCAGGACGAGGACGGGCGCGTCGGCGGCGAGCGCGCGGGCCAGCGACAGGCGCTGGCGCTGCCCGCCGGACAGGTTCGCGCCGCGGTCGCGGACGGCGTGGTCGAGCCCGTCGCGGTGCAGGGCGACGACGTCGGTCAGCATGGACGCCTCGACGGCCGCCGCGACCTCCCGCGCGGTGCCCGACGGGTCGATGTTCGTGCGGAGCGTGCCCGCGAAGATCTCCCCGTGGGACGGGTTCACCAGCATGTGCGCGCGGAGCCCGGCGGTCGACAGGTCGGCGGTGTCGCGGCCGCCGACCCGCACCGCGCCCTCGTACGCGCCGGGCGGGACGTCGCCGGACAGCAGCGCCATGAGGTCGGCGGCGGCGCGCTGCTCGTAGGCGGCGATCGCCGTGAACTCCCCGGCGGGCACGTCGAACTTCAGCTCGCGCAGCGACCCGTACCGGACGCGGTCGACCGCCAGGCCGCCGTCCGCGTCCGGGCGCTCGGTGCCCGGCACCGCCACCGGCGGCGCGGCCAGCACCAGCGCCATCCGCTCGGCGGACGCCCGCGCGACCATGATGTACTTCGGCATCTCCGAGAACAGCTTGAGCGGTTCCATGATGAACTGCGCCAGCCCGACGGCCATGACGAGCTCCCCGGTGGTGATCCGGTCCTCGAACGCGAGCCAGCCCGCCAGCAGCGTCACGGCGGTGGCGAGGAGCGCGTTGAGGGCCAGCGCGGCGCCCGCGTAGGCGCCGTTGGCCTTGGCGACGGTGACGGCCTGGTCCCGCGCCTCCCCGCTGACCCGGCGGTAGGACGCGAACGCGGCGTGGTTGCCGCCGAACCCGTGCAGCGGGCGCAGGCCGGTGATCAGGTCGGCGACCTTCGCGCCCGCCCGCGCCACCCGGGCCTGCTGCTCGCGGGTGCCGGTGCCGATCCGCTTGGACAGCACGCTCAGCACCGACAGCACCGCGACGGTCCCCGCGATCACCAGCAGGCCGAGCCCGGCATTGGCCAGCCCCAGCGCGACCGCCGCGATCAGCACCGCGACCAGCGAGCTGACCAGCAGCGGCACCACCTCGATGATGTCGGCGGTCTGGTCGGCGTCCTCGGTGGCGATGGTCAGCACCTCGCCGGACTTCAGGTCGGCGTCCCGCGCCACCGGCTGGAGCCCGCAGGCCGCGACCCGCACCCGCCAGCGGTGCGCCTCGGTCGTGTTGGCCTTCTGCAGGATGCGCATCCCGAACCGCCACGAGAACGACACGGTCGTGATGATCACGGCGAGCGCGGCGATGGACAGGCCGAGCGCGCCGAGGCCGCGGTCCCGCATGGTGTGCTCGACGATCAGGCCGAGCGCGATGGGGAAGGCGGTCTCGCCCGCCTGGTACATGCCCATGAGGACGGTGCCGGAGGCCATCGCGCCGGCGTTGCGGCGCAGCGCGGTCCGCAGGATCGCCGAACCCGTGCGCGGGCCCGGCTCGTCGGGGGCCGCCGTCTCCTCGGAAGTCGCCATCTCCTCGGCGGTCGTCATCGCCGGCTCAGCCCCCCGCCCGCCAGGCGCGCCACAGCCGCGCGTACCGGCCGCCGAGCGCCACCAGTTCGTCGTGGGTGCCCTGCTCCACGACGCGCCCGGCGTCGAGCACGGCGATCCGGTCGGCCGCCATGGCCTGGGTGAGCCGGTGCGCGACGAACAGCGTCGTGCGTCCCCGGCACGCGTCGAGGACGGCCCGCTCCAGCGCGGCGGCGCCCTGGCTGCCCGCCTCCGCGGTCGACTCGTCCAGCACCACGACCGGCGACCGGTTCAGCACCAGCCGGGCCAGCGCGAGCTGGGAGGCGCGGGTGGCGTCGAGGCGCTCGCCGCCCTCACCGACCGGGGTGTCCAGGCCGTCCGGCAGGGCGTCGACCCAGCCGTCCGCGCCGACCGTGCGCAGGGCGTCCCGCAGTTCGTCGCCGGACGCGTCCGGCGCGGCCAGCCGCAGGTCGTCGGCGAGCGGGCCGGAGAAGACGTGCGTCTCCTGCGTCAGGATGCTCACCAGGGCCCGCGCGCCCGCCTCGTCCAGGTCGGCGAGGTCGAACGGGCCGATGCGCACCGACCCGGCCTGCGGGGTCCCGATGCCCGCGATCAGCGCGGCCAGGGTGGACTTGCCCGCGCCCGTCGCGCCGACCAGCGCGAGCGAGCCGCCCGCCGGGATCGCCAGGTCGACGTCCCGCAGGACGGGCTCCTCGGAACCGGGATAGGTGAACGTCAGCCCTTCGACCGTGACCGGGTGGGACGCGGCGTCCGGCGCGGCGGGCGTGCCGCCCACCAGGCGCTCCTCGGCCGGCTCTCCCAGCACGCCGACGAGCCGGGTCAGGCTCGCGCCCGACTTCTGGGCCTCGTCGAAGGTGAACATGATGGAGCCCAGCGGGTTGAACAGGCGGTGGAACAGCAGCGGGGCCGCCGCGACCTCGCCCAGGCTGGCGGCGTCCGCCTCCAGCAGGGCGTACCCGACCGTGATGATGAGAGTGAGGCCGATGAACTCGGCGCGGTTCTCCCGGCCGACGAAGCGGCCGAAGAGGTGGAACACCTCGATGCCGAGGTCGCGCACCCGCCACGATTCGCGGGTCACCTTGGCGCGGAACGCGTCCTCCAGCCGGTACGCGCGGACGGTGCCGATCCCGTCCAGCCCGCTGATCAGCTCCTGCGCCCGGTCGGCCTGCGCCGCGCGCTGCCGCTGGTAGAGCGGCGCCGACCTCGGCAGGTACCAGCGCAGGGCGAGCGCGTAGGCGGGCAGCGCGCCCGCGCCCGCCAGGCCGAGCCGCCAGTCGAGGCCGAACATGCCGGCGGTGGCGATCGCGACCAGCACGCCGGCGGAGAAGACCGTGGGGACGGCCGTCCGGATGCCCTTGGACAGGACGGCGACGTCGTCGCCGACGCGGGAGAGCACGTCCCCCCGGCCGACCTGCTCGATCCGCGCGCTCGGCATGCCGAGCACCGACCGGACGGCGCCCTCCCGCAGCCGCGCGAGCAGTTGCGCGCCGAGCCGCCCGATCAGGTACGTCGACGCGGCGGTGGCCGCGGCGCCGAGCGGCGCGGCGGCCAGCAGCAGGGCCCCGATCGTGATCAGGATGGCGGGCGAGCCGCCCCCGGTCACCCCGTCGACCACCCGGCCGAGCAGGAGCACCGGCAGTACCTGGAGCGCCGCGCCCGCCACCGTGGCGAGCACCGCGGTGCCCGTCAGCCACGGCGTCTCGCGGCAGTGCGCCGCGACCCAGCGGGACGCCTCGCGCCCGGACGCCGTGCGCAGGGCGGCCGGGGCGAGGCGCGGGGCGGCGGTGGTCACTCCTGCTGGCCGACCGACTTGACGATCTCGTCGATCGCGTACGGCAGCGACAGCAGGGTGCCCTGCGACACGGCCGCGCCGACCGCCGGGCCCTCGCTGTCCAGCAGGTAGGAGACCTTGCCCTCCTTGACCGCGGGCAGGTTGGTGAACAGCTCGAACTTCTTCAGCGCCTCCTGGTCGGCCTTGTCGTTGATGACGAAGATGCGGTCGACGTCGATGAGGTCGATGCGCTCAGGCGACAGCACGGTGAAGAACTTGCCGCCGGCGATCTTGTCGATCTCCGTGGCGCCCTTGAAGCCGATGCCGGACACGATCCGGCCGCGCACGTCGGTGGTGGTGAACGGCGCCACGGAGTTCTTGTACCAGGACAGGACGACGGCGGTCTGGCCGGCGAACTCGGGGTGCGCCTTGCGGGCGGCGTCGAGCTTGCCCTGGATGTCGGCGACCATCTTCTTGCCCTCGGCCTCCTTGCCCAGGGCCTTGGCGATGTGCACCGCGTTGTCCTGCCACGGCGCGCTGAAGGGCTCCTTCTCGGCCTTGGTCCGGGCGACGGTCGGGGCGAGCTTGGAGAGCTTGTCGTAGGCGGCCTTGTCGATCTCGGAGTAGACCGCGATGATCAGGTCCGGCCGGAGCGCGGCGATCTTCTCGAAGTTCGGGCCGGAGTCGCCGTTGCTCATCACGACCTCGGGACGGGCGTCGCCCCACTTGTCCTTCACCCAGGGCCACTGGGTGTTGATGTCCGGGGTGGTGCCGGGCGGGTTCGGGTACTGGTCGACCATGCCGACCGGCTTGATGCCGAGCGCCAGCACGGCCTGGTCGTCGGTGTAGCCGACGGTGACGACCCGCTCCGGCGCCTTGGTGATCTCCGTCGAGCCGAACGCGTGCTCCACGGTGACCGGGAACACGCCGCCGGCACCGCCCTTGGCGCCGCCGTCCGACGCGTCGTCGGAGCTGGAGCCGCAGCCCGCGAGGAGTCCGGCGCTCAGGATCGCGGCGGACAGTACCGCCGCCCACCGCCGCAAGGATCTCGTCAGTGTCGTGGTGGGGAGGGGCATGCGACATCCTCGCTTTTTGTGCTGTCCGCTATGGCCCGATAAGGGCGGCCTTACCCTAGCACGATCAAATAAGGTTAGGCTAACCTAATCAGAGAGTCCGGGCCGGGCGTCCGGCAGGGCGTCCGGCAGGGCGTCCAGGACGACGTGGTTGCGGCCGATCGGCACGATGAGCGGCCGGTCCCCCACCGGGTCGTCGATCACCTCGGCGCGCAGCCCGAACGCCTCGTGCAGCAGCTCGGCGGTGATCACGTCGCGCGGGTGCCCCTGCGCGAGGATCGACCCGTCCCGCATCACCACGAGGTTGTCGCTGTAGCGCACGGCCAGGTTGAGGTCGTGCAGCACCATGACGACGGTGCGCCCCGCCTCGTGCAGGTCGTCCACCAGGTCGAGGACCTCGATCGCGTACGCCAGGTCGAGGTAGGTGGTCGGCTCGTCCAGCAGCAGCAGGTCGGTGCCCTGGGCGAGGATCATCGAGATCCAGACGCGCTGCCGCTGCCCGCCGGACAGCGCGTCCACCGGACGGTCCGCCAGGTCGGACACCCCGGTCATGGCCAGCGCGCGCTCCACCACGTCGGCGTCGTCGGACGACCACTGCCGCAGCCAGCCCTGGTGCGGGTGCCTTCCCCGCGCGACCAGGTCGGACACCGTCAGCCCCTCCGGTGCGACCGGCCCCTGCGGCAGCAGGCCGAGCTTCTTCGCCACGTCCTTCGTCCTCAGCTTGCCGATGTCGGCGCCGTCCAGCACGACCGAGCCCGCGGCCGGCCGGAGCAGCCGCGACAGGGTGCGCAGCAGCGTCGACTTCCCGCAGCCGTTGGGGCCGATGATCGTGGTGATCACGCCGGTGGGGATCTCCACGTCGAGCCCGTCGATGACCGTCCGGCCGCCGTACCCGACCGCCACCCCCCGGGCCGCGAGTCTCGCGGCCGGTTCACGATTCCCGCTCCGCACTGTCATGCCACCCGCCTCAGGTTCGCTCGCACCAGCAGATAGACGAGGAAGGGCCCGCCGATCGCGGCGGTGACCACGCCGACCGGGAGGGACACCGGCAGCGCCGTCCGCGCCACCAGGTCCGAGCCGATCAGCAGCAGCGCGCCCACCAGGCCGGAGGCGGCCAGCGGCGGCGTCGCGCACCGCGCCAGCCGCATCGCCGCCTGCGGCGCCACCAGCGCGACGAACGGGACCGGGCCCGCCGCGCTCACCGCCACCCCCGCCAGCAGCACCGCGCACAGCAGCATGACCGCCCGCACCAGCGAGTACCGGACGCCGAGGCCCGCCGCGACGTCGTCGCCGAAGTGCATCGGCCGGAACTGGAACGCCACGGCGGCCACGACGACCGCGAGGACGAGCGTGCCGACGAGCGCCACCCTGACCTCGTCCCACCCGCGGCCGTCCAGCGAGCCGATCAGCCACGCCTGCGCGCGTGCCACGTCGGTGATGTCGGCGGTGACCAGGAGCCATGTCGTGACCGCCTGCATGAGGGCGCTCACCGAGATGCCGATGAGGACGAGCCGGAAGCCGTCGATCCCGCGCCGCCACGCCAGCAGGTACACCAGCAGGCCGGTGCCGAGGCCGCCCGCGAGCGCCGCCGCGGGCAGACCCACCGAGCCGGCGATCGCCGCGGTGGTGCCGCCCGACACCGTCAGCAGCAGCACGGCGACCGCGCCGGCGCCCTGGGTGATGCCGAGGACGTCGGGGCTGGCCAGCGGGTTGCGCGCGATGGACTGCGTGATCGCCCCGGAGACGCCGAGCGCGATCCCCACGACGAGGCCGGCCAGCGCGCGGGGCAGCCGCAGATCCATGATCACGAAGCGGTCGTACCGCTCGCCGCCGCCGAAGATCGTGCCGATCACCCGGGGCAGCGCGATCGGGAAGTCGCCCGCGCCGACCGACAGGCAGAGGACAAGGAACGTTCCCGCCGCCAGCAGCGCCGTCACGAGGAGGGGCCAGGGGCGCCACACGAACGACATCCGGCCGAGCCGCACGCCGGGCGCCACCGGCCGCTTGACGTCCGTCCCGGTCATGCGCTCTTCAGCTTTCCGCGCCACACCAGCGCCGCGAAGAACGGGGCGCCGACCAGGGAGACGACGATGCCCGCGTCCAGCTCGCCGGGCCGGACGACCACGCGTCCGACGATGTCGCAGACCAGCAGGACGACGGCGCCAAGCAGCCCCGCGCAGGGCACCAGCCATCGGTAGTCCGGCCCGGTCAGATGGCGCGCCACGTGGGCCACCATCAGCCCGATGAACGCGATGGGGCCGCACGCGGCCGTCGCCGCGCCCGCCAGCAGGGTGATGGCGACGATGCCGACCGTCCGGCTCACCGCCGTGTTCACTCCCATCGCCCGCGCCACGTCGTCGCCCAGGTTGAGCAGGTTGACGGCGGGGAGCGTGGCCAGCGCCAGCACCAGGCCGACCGCGATGAACGCCGTCACCGGCCAGATCACGCGGAACCCGACACCCGCGACGGTGCCCGCGTTCCAGAACCGCAGCGCGTTGAGCGACTGCTGGTCCGACAGGGCGATCGCCGTGGTCATCGCGGCCAGGAAGACCGTGACGCCCTGCCCGGCCAGGGCGAGCGTCAGCGGGTTGCCGGCCCCGCGCCCGATGCTCGCCAGCCCGAACACCACGGCCCCGGCGGCCGCCGCGCCCAGGAAGCCGAACCACACGTACTGGAACGGGCTGGCGAGCCCGAACAGCGAGATCGCCGACACCACGGCGAAGGAGGCACCGGAGTTCACGCCCAGCAGTCCGGTGTCGGCGATCGGGTTGCGGGTGGCGCCCTGGATCAGCGCCCCCGCGACCCCGAGCGCCGCGCCCGCCACGATCGCGAGCACCGTCCGGGGCACCCGCACGGTCTGCACGATGAGCCTGATCTCGGTGAGCCGCTGGTCGGAGGAGCCGGGGGAGGCGAGCAGGCCGTCCCAGACCTCGCCGGGGCTCAGCGCCCGCGCGCCGACGGCCAGCGACCCCACCGCGGCGGCCGCGAGCAGCACGGCGAGCGCGGCCAGCCCCGCGATCCGCCGCCGGCGCGCGATGGCGGCCCCGGACGCGCGGCCGGACGCGGGCCGCCGCTCCATGACCGCGCTCATCCGCGCAGGCCGAGTCCGGCTAGCACCACTTTCCTCCGAAATCAGAACCGATTAAGGAGAGCCTAACCTAAACGGGATCATGGACTCCGGTCCGGGCGGCGGCGATCTGCGTCACCCCCACGGCCTCGGGAAGTCGTCACCGTCCAGCCGGGCGCCCTCAGTCAGCCCCAGGTGGTCGGTCACGGGGTGCGGGGCGCCGCTGAAGACGGTCTTGTCGTCCATGTAGATGACGACGTGCGCGAGCCTCGCCAGATCGGTCGTGTTGGGCAGGGCCATATGGCCGGTGTAGCCGCTGTGGAAGGTGCAGTCCCCGGCCCGGAGAGGGATGGTCACGCGCGGGATCCATCGCAGTTCCGGGTCCGCCTCGAACAGGTCTCCCTCCTCGTGGAGGTCCTGGGCGCGCAGGCCGCTGCGGGTCTGGGTGCCGGGCAGGAACGTCATGCAGCCGCGCTCGGGCGGGACGTCCACCAGCGCGATCCACGCCGAGAGCGGGAGCCGGTCATCGGTGTGCGGCCAGTACGGCCGGTCCTGGTGGAACTCGGTGGCGGTGTTGCTGTGCGGCTCCTTCACCAGCATCTGGTCATGCCACAGCCGCAGCGGGAACCCGGCGAGCTGCTCGGCGACCCGGCCGAGCCGCCGGTCGAACGTGAGGTCCCGCATGGTCTCGTCGCGCCGCCACACGTTGACGAGCTGGCTGAAGGCGCCGCCCTTCTCCAGGCTCTCCCCGCGATGGGTGTCGAGGAACGCCTCCGCGCCGGCTCTGAAGCGCTCGACCCGCTCGCGGCCGAGCATGCCCCGGACTCGGACGAATCCGTTCTCGCGGTAGCTGCTGACGAGGTCGTCGGAGAGGCGCCCGTCCGGGCCGATGTCCGTCTGTTCGCTCATGTGGAAAGCCTCGCAACGGCGGGCGGGACCGGCTAGGCCGATGTCGTCCTGCAGTCGTACGATTCCGACATGACCACGGTGCTGCACGAGCGGGCGCTGTTCGCGGACGGGCCGATCTGGGGAGGCGTGCAGCGGCTCTCCTCGGACGTCGAGGCCCACGCGCACGACTTCGTCGAGATCGCCGTCATCGGGCCCGGCCGGGGCACGCACGTGACCGCCCGGGGCGGGCACCGGCTGCGGCACGGCCAGGCCGTCGTGCTCCGGCCGGGCGCGTGGCACGGCTTCGAGGGCTGCGCCGGTCTCGTCGTCGCCAACTGCTGCGTGTCGGCCAAGGCGCTGCGCTCCGACCTGGAGGGGATGATGCGCGTCCCGGCGCTGCGGCGGCTGCTGTGGACCGAGCCCGTCGCCTCCGGCTCCCGGGGCGTGGCGGTCACCGCCCTCGGGCCGGACGCCGCCGACGAGGCCATCGACCAGATCCGGCTGCTCGAAGCCGACCTGTCGGGGGCCCGGCCCCGCACCGGCCGCGCGCTCGGCCGGCTCGTCACCGTCCTCGGCGTCCTCGCCGACGCGGGCGCCCCCGGCGCCGCCGGGCCCGGCATGCACCCGGCGGTCGCCGCCGCCATCGCGCGGATGGAGGCGGCGCCCGCCGAGGCGTGGCGGCTGGACGGCCTCGCACGCGCCGTCAACCTCGACCCCGACTACCTGGGGCGGCTGTTCGTCCGGCACGTGGGGGCGTCGCCGCTCGGCCACCTGGCCCGGATCAGGGCGGAGCGGGCCGCCGACCTGCTCGCCCACTCCGACCTCCCGGCCGCGCGCGTCGGCGCGGCCGTGGGCTGGGACGATCCGACCTACTTCGCGCGGCGCTTCCGCGAACTCGTCGGCCTGACCCCGACCGCGTACCGGCGGACGGCCAGGCCGCCGGCGGCGGTGGCGAGCAGCAGTCCGCCGAGGACGGCGGGCACCTGGCTCCCACCGGAGCCGCCGTCCTCCGCGGGGCCGTAGCCGCCCGCCATGCCCTGCCGGTCGTAGGACGAGCCCGGCATGCGGTCGCCATAGCGCTCGCCGACCGCCCGCTGGTAGTCCGCCAGCGAGACGGACGCCGCGCCCGTCATCTGCCGCGCCTCGGTGTTGAGGGGGTGGATCCGGCCGTTCCGCAGCGCGTACCAGGCGTTGACCTGCGGTTCGCGGAAGACCGTGCCGCTGTTGCGGGCGTAGGTCTCCTCGTCCGCGCCGGAGGCGATGTTGGCCAGCCGCCACGTGCCGTTCTTGCGGACGGCCCACACCGACGCGTGCTGACCGTCCGTCGAGACCGCCTCGGTGGCGAGGAACGACAGCCGCGCGACGGTGCCGGAGGCGCCGGTGACGAAGCCCGGGTTCAGGTCGTACACGGGCACGGTGGGGCCGGTCAGTTCGGGCGCCATCCGCTTCGCCGCGGCGGCGCCGGCCTTGTCCGTCCTGCCCCGTCCGGCGAAGAAGCGCGCGACGGTCGGGGACGCCTCGGCGGCGACCTGCCGGGCGGCGGCCAGGTCGGCCGCCGGCGGCGGGGCGGGGACGGGGGACGCGGCCATCGCCGGCGCCGCCGTGCAGACCGCGATCGCGCCGCCGAGCGCGAGACCGGTGAACAGTTTCATCTCACGCCTCCTCATGCGCCGATGTAGTCGAGGGAATGGGTCCAGAAGAAGGTGCCGTTGCTGACGTAGTAGTCGTAGGACGACCAGTTGTAGCGGTAGTCCGACGGCCAGGGATTGCCCCAATAGACCATGTTCGAACTGTCGTCGTAGCCGTACAGGACCTCCATGTGCCCGCCGCCGCTCGTCCATTGGATGCGGGCTATCACGGGCCGCCGCGCGTCGATCTCGCGGACGATCGCCCAGTAGTAGAGATGGGCGTACACGTAGTTGCCGGGGCTGATCCCGATCTTGCGGAACGCCGTCTGGTCGTCGGCGAGCGTTGCCTGGCTGTTGGGGCAGGACGAGTTCATCGACCGGTTGAAGGCGAGGTTGCAGAACTGGTTCTGGGTGTAGTTCCGGCCCATGAAGGCGGCCACGGTGTTGCCGGACGCGGCCCAGCACCAGTTGGACATCTGCTGCGCCTGCATCGAGATGTCCAGGCGCAGGGCGGCCGCGTCGGCGGTGCCGGGCACGGCCGCGGCGGTGAGGGCCAGCGCGCACACGGCGGCGCGCAGGCCGGAGCGAAGATGCATGGAAACGCACTCCTCCGGGGACGGGGTGGGGGTTCTTCGGACGTCCGGAGAACGTCAAATGAATGGTCGTCCTGCAGCGGATGGGAAACAACCCTTACCATCCCGGAGGCATTTCAACGTATACGCGGCTATAAATTGGAAACGGCGGCCGAGAGGGCGCCTCAGTCCCATTCCCAGCGGATGCCGTGCACGCCGGGCCGCACATCGGCCTCGGCCATGTGGACGGCCCGCCAGTCCGACAGCGGCAGCTCCCGCACGTCGGTCGGGGGCGTCACGGTGTTCGGCTGCCAGACGCGGTGGCAGCGGGCCGGGAGGGCGTCCGGCTCGAAATGGACGTGCAGCAGGTACATGTGCATGGGGTGGCGGAACCACCGGTGGTAGAACGTGGCCTCGGGCCCGCCGCCGCTGTACCCGAACTCGTAGTCGACCATGCAGGTCTCGTCGCGCCGCAGCGGGCGCTCGAACAGCAGCTCCACGGCGGTGACCCCGGCCGCCGCGTCGGTGCGGACCTGGCCGAGCCGGCAGTGGGACGCCCGGCGGATGTCGGGCAGCATCTCCTTCTCGCAGTGGTACACGGCCACGTGCCGGTCGACGCCGTCGGTGCGCGCCTGGAACACCGCCCGCGTGCGCACCGACCGCTCGTCCCGGCCGGCGCCGACGCGGACCGTCTCGTCGCAGCTCAGCCAGCGCAGCTGGCCGTCCACCGGGTTGCGGATCTGGCCGAGCAGCAGGTCGACGCTGGCGTGCACCTCGCTGACGTCGCGGTACGCCAGCGCGCCCGGCACGTTGTGGGCCCACCGGCCGCGCGGGCGGCGCGGCCCGAGCAGCGCGGTCAGGGACTCCGGCGGCACTTCGAGGATCTCCTCCAGCGCCCGGACGGCCGACACCCGCTCCGGGCGGCACCTGCCCCGCTGCCAGTTGCTGAGGCTCGCGACGCTGACCTGGATCCCGCGTTCGGCGAGCCTGGCATGGAGCCGTTCCAGCCCGAGTCCGCGCGTCTGGATCGCCGTCCGCAGCGCGCTTTCGAACGAATCCGCCATCGCCGGATCCTCCTGCTGGGAACCTGCCCGACGACTGGAGACCGTCGGGGGCCGGGGTAGCAGTGAGGAACGTAATGAGTCGCCGTCCAATAGTCCAGGACTCGCGCGCCGGTCAGCCGTCCGGCGGGGCCAGGACGGCGCGCAGGACGTCCAGGGCGCGCTCCCGGTGCGCGTCGAGTTCGCGGACGAGCCGGTCGGCGTCCCCGGCGCGGACCGCCTCGATGATCCGGTCATGCGCGTCCACCGAGGCCGCGCGCTCCTCGGGGTCGTTGTAGTACATGGCCCGGTACACCTCGGTGGAGTCCCAGAGCAGCCGGATCAGCCGCAGGACGTGCGGCTGGCCGGGCGTCTCCAGGACGGCGAAGTGGAACGCGCGGTTGGCGGCCAGTTCGGCGGCGACGTCCCCGGCCGCGGCGGCCTCGGCGCAGGCGCGGGCGGCCTCGCCGATGCGCCGCAGCGCGGCGCCGTCCAGCAGCGGGAGCGCGTGCCGGGCCGCGCGCTCCTCCAGGATCTTGCGCAGCGCGTAGATCTCGCTGAGGTCCGCGTACTGGAGTTCGGTGACGACGTACCCGCGCCGGGGCCGGTAGGTGAGCTGCCCCTCCTCCGCCAGGACGCGCAGCGCCTCCCGCACCGGCGCGACGCTCAGCCCGACCTGCGCGGCGATGTCCTCCTGATTGACCCGCTGACCGGGCCGGACGTCCCCGGACGCGATGCGGCGGCGCAGCGCGTCGACGGCGTGCTGCTGGGCCGTGGGCACCGTGGCGCGGGGATCTTTCACCGGGCCGAGCCTGGCCTGGCCGCGGGCGCGCCGGTCACCGGAACGCCTGGACGCCGGTGAGGGCGCCGCCGATCACCAGGGCGTGGACGTCCGCCGTCCCCTCGTAGGTGACGACCGACTCCAGGTTGTTCATGTGCCGGATCACCGGATACTCCAGCGAGATCCCGTTGGCGCCGAGCACCTGCCGGGCGCTGCGGGCGACGTCCAGCGCGGCGTTGACGTTGCCGAGCTTGCCCATGCTGACCTGTTCGGGACGCAGCCGCCCGGCGTCCTTGAGCCGGCCGAGGTGCAGGGCGAGCAGCGTCGCGCGGTTGACCTCCAGCGCCATGTGGGCGAGCTTCTGCTGCTGGATCTGGGTGCCCGCGATCGGCTTGCCGAACGCGGTGCGCTCCCCCGCGTACTTCAGCGCGGCCTCGAAGCAGGCCCGCGCCGCCCCGGCCGCGCCCCACACGATGCCGTAGCGGGCCTCGTTCAGGCACGACAGCGGGCCCCGCAGGGACGACACCTCGGGCAGGACGGCGTCCGCCGGCAGCCGGACGCCGTCCAGCACCAGCTCGGAGGTGATCGAGGCCCGCAGCGACAGCTTCCTGCGGATCTCCGGCGCGGTGAACCCCGGCGTGCCGGCCGGGACGAGGAAGCCGCGGACGCCCTCGTCCGTGCGGGCCCACACCACGGCCACGTCCGCGATCGAGCCGTTGGTGATCCACATCTTGCGGCCGTCGAGGATCCAGTCGCCGCCGTCGCGGCGCGCGCGGGTGCGCATCGCGCCCGGGTCGGAGCCCGCGTCGGGCTCGGTCAGCCCGAAGCAGCCGACGGTCTCCCCGGTCGCCATCCCGGGCAGCCAGCGCCGCTTCTGCTCCTGCGAGCCCCACCGCCAGATCGCGAACATCGCGAGCGACCCCTGGACGGACACCATGCTGCGCACCCCACTGTCGCCCGCCTCCAGCTCCATGCAGGCCAGGCCGTACGCGGTCGCGCTGGTGCCCGCGCAGCCGTACCCCTCCAGGTGCATGCCGAGGACGCCCAGCGCGCCCAGCTCGCGCGGCAGGTCGCGCGGGACGGCCGCCTCCTCGAACCAGTCGCCGGCGTGCGGGACGACCCGGTCCTCGACGAAGCCGCGGACGGTGTCGCGGATGTCGCGCTCCTCGTCCGACAGCAGGCCGTCGATGTCCAGGAAGTCCAGGGGGCGGAGCTCCACCGCCCGGTCGGACGCGCTGGTCATGGCCGTCACATCCCCTCGCGACGCGAAATCTTCGAAAATCGAAGAACCGATGGTCGCACACGACCGGGCGTCCTGCCAAAGGTGCCCGCCGCCCGGACGCGGGCGGCGGGCACGTGCGGTCGTGCTCCTTACCGCGCCTACTTGCGGCGCGCCACGTCGTAGGCGGCGCAGCCGATCAGTTCGAGGGAGACCTGGAGCCGCTCCAGGCTGATGTTCTCGGCGATCGTGTCCTGCGGGGTGTGGTAGATCGGCTCCAACCGGCTGGGCGCCTCGCCGCCGCGCCAGCTGAAGTTGCCCGCCGGGATACCGCGCTCGTGGAACGCCTCGTGGTCGCTGGAGCCGCGAGCGGTCGGCCCCTCGGTCTGGTCGACGTACCCGAGGCGGCGCGCGGCGGCGTTCACCGCGGCCGTGGTGGTGTTGTCGGCGCCGTCCACCGACAGGAGCCAGTACGTCCCCGCGGGCGGATGGCTGGTGGCGACCATGTCGTTCTGGAAGCAGCCGGTGATCCGCGCGACCTCCGCCTCGTCGAGCCCCTTCACGTAGTGCCGAGCGCCGACCAGGCCGCTCTCCTCCGCGCCCCACAGGCAGACGCGCACGGCCTGCTGGGTGGGCAGCCGCCTCAGGACGCGCGCCAGCTCCAGGCACAGCACGGTGCCGCTGCCGTCGTCGTTGGCGCCGGGCGAGCCGGGGACGCTGTCGTAGTGCGCGCTGACGATCACGGCCTTGCCCCCGGGGTCGGGCAGCGTGGCCCTCCGCTCGGCCAGGACGTTGTACGAGGTCAGCCCGGTGTGATGGGTGACCTCGAACGACAGGCGCCGGGCACCGGCCCGGATCCGCTCGCCGTGGTACTCGGCCAGGCCCAGCACGGGGATCGCGACCGGCTCCTTCAGGTTCGGGACGAAAGAGCCGGGCTTGCGCTCCGGGTAGGTGGTCGAGCGCGCGTTGACGATGAGGGCCGCCGCGGCGCCCGCGCCGGCCGCCGCCTCGGCCTGCTCGGTCTCCTGGCCGGTGACGCGGTCGAACAGCACGAGCTTGCCGCGCACGTCGCCGGTGACCTCGGTGACCGGGCCGACGTCCACGACCGCCCCGCGAGCGGAGGCGACGGCGCCCTGCGGGGACGCGCTGCACTGCCAGCGCCGCTCGCCCTTGGCGCGGATCTCCGCCAGGTACCTGTCGGCGACCGGGAAGGGCTGCAGCTCGACCTTGTACCCCAGGTCGCGCAGCTGCCCGGCGATGTAGTGGGCGGCGCGGTGCTCGGCGCCGGTGCCGGCGACGCGCCAGCCGATCTCATCGCTGAGCACCCGCAGGTGCCGCAGCGCCCGGCGCGCGTCGACGCGGGCGACCACGGCCCGGTCGCCGGCGGTGAGGGAGGGCGGCCGGACGGCACCGGGCCGCTGCCGGGTCGCGGCGGCGGCGGTGCCGGGCAGCAGGCCGGCCGTCGCGAACCCGGTGAAGGCCGCGGCTCCGGCCAGCAGATCACGGCGTTTGACCTCGGACATGGCGTCTCCTCAGGGAGCTCGGGGCGCCGTCCCCGCCCGGTTCGGATCGCGAAACCGGACAGACGCGGCACGACACGGACTTCCACCCCCGTTCGGGCGAACCTATGAAAAAGCCTCACCCACAACAAGAATGGCACGATAACCCGCAACCTGATCGTGATCATGTACCGCGCAGCTGATCACCAGATCACCATTCCCCGGACGAGCAGATGATCACATCGTCCAAAAAAGTGAGCCTGGCTATTCAACTGGACCGCCCCGCGGCCGAACGGCCCGCACCGGCCGTCCGAGCCGCTCAGCCGGGTCGACGCCGCCCAGCTCCCGCAGGGAGGACTCGGCCCCTGTGGAACATCGCCGCACAAGCCGGCGCCCGCCGGAGCGCCGACCATTCGCGGGCGGTCGTCAGTGCGCGGCCTCGTACTGGGCGATGACCGTGGCGGGGATGCGGCCGCGCTCGTTGATCTCGATGCCCTGGTCCTTCGCCCACTGGCGGATCTCGGCACCGCGCTCGCGGCCGTGGGCGGCGCGGGCCGGAACCGCGCCGCGGGTGCCCTTGAGCCGGCGGCCGCTCTCCATGTAGCTGTGCAGCGTGCTGCGGAGCTTGCGGGCGTTGTCCTCGCTGAGGTCGATCTCGTACGTCCTGCCGTCGATGGCGAACGACACCGTCTCGGCGGCCTCGCCGCCGTCGAGGTCGTCCGTCATGATGATGCGAACCTTCTGCGCCACGTGCGTTCCCCGTCTTGTCGTTTTCCTGGTGCCCCCTGACCGTAGCCGATTCGGGCCCTCGATGATCCGGCGGGGAAAGGCGCGCGCCGCCCGGCCGGGCGATGTTACAGGTAACCGAATGGGCGGCCCGCCACCCGGCGGCCGGACGTGCGGGCGAAGACGCCGTCGCGGGTCGTCGCCGCGCCGAGCGTGTTGAACTCGCCCCGGGCGGACGGCTCCACGAACTGCTCCCGCTGCTCGGCCGCGCCGAACCGGTGCGGCAGTTCGACGAAGAGCGCGGTCGAAGCCGGTCCGGGCCCGCTCCCTGCGGTGGCGGTCACGGCGGCGGGGCTGTCCCCCATGCGAGCTACAGGCGATTGTCAACCACGCGGTGATGATCTAGCAGGGGCCGAATCCATAGCGTTCTCAATGTCGGAAGCGACACCGGCGCCGCGAAATTCCCTTCGCGGAGGAGTTCAGTCGGCGAACCATTCCTCGGCATTCGATTTTCCCCTTGGAGGACGTCATGATCCGCACGCTCACGAAGACCGCCGCGATCGCGGCCTGCTGCGCCGTGGCCGCCGCCGGGCTCACCGGCTGCGACGACGACTCGGGCGCGTTCCCGTTCGACTCCCCCGAACCGCGCAAGACCGCCGACGCGTTCACCGGCACCAAGAAGATCAAGGTCGCCGGCCGGTCGGTGAACGTGTCCTGCGCGGGCGGCCCGGCCAAGGACGAGCCGGTGATCGTCCTGATGGCGGGGCTCGGCGACGGGCTCGGCAAGATGGCCGCCCTCCAGAAGACCCTGAGCGAGGAGAACCGGGTCTGCTCCTACGACCGGCTCGGCGAGGGCGCGAGCGAGGCGCCGAAGGGCCCGCAGAGCTTCGCCGACACGGGGAAGGTGCTGAGCGGCGTCCTCGACCGGGTCGCCGGCGACGGCCGGGTGGTCCTGGCCGGGCACTCGCTGGGCGGGATGATCGCCGCCAGGTACGCCCCCGACCACAAGGACCGGGTCAAGGGCCTCGTCCTGATGGACGCCACCTCGCCGACACCGGTCGCCGACATCGAGAACGTGATCCCCGAGTCCGCCACCGGCCCGGGGGCGCAGGTGCGCGCGGAGACCCTCGCGGTGAACGGGGGCAAGAATGCCGAGAAGCTCGTCATCACCGACGGGAAGGTCCGCTCCGCCGGGAACATCCCGGCCGAGGTGATCCGGCACGGGAAGCAGTACCTCGCGGCCGTCCCCCAGTACGGGCCGGCCCTGGAGCGCGGGTGGACGGCCGGCCAGCGCAAGTGGCTCGGCGTCTCCAAGCGCGCCAAGCTGAGCACCGCCACCGGCAGCGAGCACTACATCTACGTCGACCGGCCCGACCTCGCCGTCAAGGCGATCCAGCGCGTCACCGCGCAGGCCGCGACGGCGGCGTGACCCATGCCGCCCCGCGCACACGGACGCGCCGGTGGCGTCCCCCCGAGGGACGCCACCGGCGCGGGCGGTGCGGTCACTTGCGGATGGCCGCTACTTGCAGATGGCCGTGTCGACCAGCTTCGAGATCTGCGTCATCTTGGCCAGCGCGTCCTTCTGCATGGCCTCCATCGAGTCCTGCTTGGCGATGATCGCGCTCGGCAGCGCGTTGACGATGACCGTGACCTCGCGGCCGTCGGTCGTCACGCCGCCGCGGGACTCGTAGCCGTGGATGTCGCCGCCGTGGCCCCAGATCTTGGTGCAGGACAGCGTGGTCTGGTCGAGGCCGAGCCCGAACACGGTGTCCGGCATGTCGCCCGGCGACTCCATCGTCTTCTGCATCTCCGCGAGCTGCGCGGCGGGCATCAGCTTGCCGCCGACCAGGGCGCCGAAGAAGCGGTTGAGGTCGCGCGGGGTGGAGATCACCATGCCGGCGGCGCCGGAGATCGACGGGTCCATCTCGGTCGCCTTCGTCAGCTTGCCGCCGGGCGGCGCGATGTACCCCTCCATCCGGGGCTTGCGGACGTCGGTGTCGCCGGGCTTCGGCCAGTAGGTCTGCTTGAGGCCGATCCGGTCGATGACCCGCTCGGTGACCGCCTCGCCGACCGGCTTGCCGGTGAGCTTCTCGACGAGCATCCCGGCGAGGACGTAGTTGGTGTTGCTGTACTCGCGCTTCTTCCCGACGGGGAACAACGCCTTCATCTTCAGCGCGGGCCGGAGCAGGTCCTGCGCCGTGTAGGTCTTGTTCGGGAGCGTGTCGGTCGTCGGGACGAGGGCCTGCGTGTAGTCGGGGATCCCGCTGGTGTGCCCGAGCAGGTGCCGGATGGTGATCTTCTTGCCGTCCCAGTCCGGGCCCTTCGCGATTCCCGGCAGGTAGGTGTCGATCGGCTCGTCCAGCTTCGCCTTCCCCTCGCCGACCAGTTGCAGGACGGTCGCGGCGACGAAGCTCTTGGTGTTGCTGCCGACGCGCACGTAGCCGTTCTTCGGGGGCGCGTCGCCGGACTCGCGGTCGCCGACGCCGGCCGAGTAGTCGCGGACCTCGCCGTCCGCGCCCTTGACGGAGACCAGCACGCCGGGGAAGCCGGCCTTCACCACCTTCTGCATCGCCGCCAGCACCGCGACTTCGTTCTTGGCCGTGCCGATCTCCGCCTCGGCGTCGGCCTTGTCGCCGGTGGCGCAGCCCGCGAGGGCGAGCGCGGCGGCCGCCGCCACGGCGGCGAACCGCACCGGCCTGCGGCGGCGTGCGGACGGGACGCCGGGACGGGCGGGCGGGAAGTACTCGGACACCTGTTCTCCTCAAAACCACCTGGTCGGTGGGAGCGGGGGACGTTTCTCAGGGAAGCCTCAAGAATGGCGATCCGCAGGTGCCCGATTCCATAACGCGCACAGGAAGAAACAGGGTGTAGCCAGCACCACCATCCCGGTACAGCGGGCACGACCGGGCAGGCGGCTCCCCTGGGGCCGGTAGCGCCTGCACTACCGCCGCATGGGCAACTGGCTGCATTGCCGCGGGTGAGGCGGCGTTCCTAGCGTCGTGGGGCACTCGAACGAGACCGATTCCCCCCGGAGGACTGCTCCCGATGTCAATGCCCCCCGTGGACGACGTAGTCCACATCGAACGCGTCAGCAAGACGTACGGCGACGAGAATCCCGTCGCCGCGCTCGCCGGCGTCGACGCCCGGTTCCGCCGGGGGACGATGACCGCGGTGATGGGGCCGTCCGGCTCCGGGAAGAGCACGCTGCTGCACTGCGCGGCGGGGCTGGACCGGCCGTCATCGGGACGGGTCGTGATCGGCGACACCGACCTGTCGACGATGTCGGAGAAGGAGCTGACCATGCTGCGGCGCAGCAGGATCGGCTTCGTCTTCCAGGCGTTCAACCTGATCGGCGCGCTGACCGTGGAGCAGAACGTCCTGCTGCCGTCGCGGCTGGCGGGCGTCCGCCCGGATCCGGCGTGGGTCACCGAGGTGATCGAGCGGGTGGGGCTGGCGCACCGGCTCGGGCACCGTCCGGCGGAGCTGTCCGGCGGCCAGCAGCAGCGGGTCGCGATCGCCCGCGCGCTCGTCACCCGGCCTGAGGTGATCTTCTGCGACGAGCCGACCGGCGCGCTCGACACGACGACCGCGGCGGAGGTGCTCGCGCTGCTGAGCGCGGCCGTCGAGCAGTCCGGGCAGACGATCATCATGGTGACGCACGACCCGGTCGCCGCGTCCTACGCCAACCGGGTCATCGTGCTGGCGGACGGCAAGATCGTGCGGGACATGCCGCAGCCCGGCGCCCCGCGCATCGCCGAGGAGCTGGCGATGCTCGGCCGCCGCAAGCCCGTCGCGGTCCAGGAGGGCTGAGCGGTGCTGCTCCTCGCCCTGCAGATGCTGCGGTACCGGAAGGGCACCTTCGTCGCGACGTTCATCGCGCTGTGCGCCGGCGTGCTGGTCCTCACCGTGTGCGGCGTCCTCACCGAGTCGGGGCTGCGCTACAACGGGCTGCCGCAGCGGTATTCGGACGCGCTCGCCGTCGTCGCCAAGCGCGACCTCACGGTGGCCGGTCCCGAGAAGTTCGGGGAGCGCGAGACCACGAAGCTCGTGCTGCCCGAACGCGGCGGAGTGCCCGAGTCGCTGGTCGCGCGGATCGCCGCGGTCCCCGGCGTGAAGCAGGCCGTGGCCGACCGGTCGGTCACGGTCGCGCTGCCGGCGGCGGCGTCCGTCCCCACGCTGGGCCACGGCTGGGCCAGCGCCGCGCTGGGCCCGCACCGCATGGTGTCGGGCGCACCGCCGCGCGCCGACGACGAGATCGCGGTAGACGCCCGTCTCGCCGCGGCCGGGAAGCTGAAGCCCGGCGCCGCCGTGCAACTCCTCGCCGGCGGGGCCGCCCACCCGGTCCGGGTGAGCGGCGTCGTCGACACCGGCGACGCGAAGGGGACGAGCGCGGCGCTGTTCTTCACCGACGCGCGGGCCGCCGCGCTCGACCCGCACCCGGGCCGCGTCGACGCGGTCGGGGTGCTCGCCGCGCCGGGCGCCGACCGGGAGGCGGTGACCGCGAAGGTCGAGCGCATCGCGGGCGCCGCCCAGGCCAAGGCCTACACCGGCGACGAGCGGGGGCTCGCCGAGGAGCCCGAGGCCGCCGCCGCCAAGGAGATGACCATGCAGGCCGGCGCCGCGTTCGCCGGCTACGCCGTGATGATCATCGTGTTCGTCGTCGCGGCCACGGTCGGCCTGTCGGTGCGGCACCGCCGCCGCGACATCGCGCTGCTGCGGGCGATCGCGGCGACCCCGGCGCAGGTGCGCAGGCTCATCCTCGGCGAGGTGGGGATGCTGGCCGCGCTCGCCGCGGTCGTGGGCGTCCCGGCCGGCTTCGCCGCCACCCTCTGGATCCGCGACCAGCTCGTCGACCGGGGCTTCGTGCCGGAGTCGTTCGAGGTGCGCGGCGGCGCGCTCGCCGCGCTCGCGTCGATCGCGGCCGTGGCCGTCGTGGCGCTGCTCTCGGCACTGGTCGCGGCGCGCCGCACCACCGCCATCCGGCCCACCGAGGCGCTCGGCGAGGCCGCCGTCGAGACGTCCCTCGGCGGCAGGTTCCGGATCGTGTCCGGCGCGGTGTGCCTCGTCGGCGCGGTGGCGATGATCGGGCTCACCGGCACCGCGACCGGGCAGACCGCCATGGGCGTCGCGTTCGGCATGCTGATCGCGTTCGTGGTGGCGGTCGCGCTGCTCGCGCCGTGGATCAACCGGGCCGCCGCGCAGGTCCTCGGCCCGGTCCTGCGGACCGTCTGGGGCGACAGCGGGTACCTGGCCGCCGCGAACCTGCACGGCAACGCGCGCAGCATGGTGGCGGTGCTGACCGGGCTCGTCCTGTCGGTGGGGCTGGGCGGCACCGTCTGGTTCCTGCAGGACAACCTCGACCGGCAGACGGTCGCGCAGAGCCGGGACGGCACGATCGCGCAGCACGTGCTGGCCGGCGCCGCCGGGCTGCCCGCGTCGGCCGCCGAGGACGCGCGCCGCGTCCCGGGCGTGCTCGCCGCGACCGGCGTGCGCCGCACGTCGGTCATCGCGCCGACGGACATCGAGCCCATGACGTTCGTCGCGCAGGGCGTCGACCCGCAGGGCGTGGAGAAGACCCTGGACCTCGGCGTCAAGTCGGGACGCCTGGGCGACCTGCGCGCCGGCGCCGTCGCCGTGTCGACCTCCCTCGCCGGCCAGAACGACCTGCGGGTCGGCAAGGACGTGAAGCTGTGGCTCGGCGACGGCACGCCGGTCACGCTGCGGGTCGTGGCGACCTACGACCGCAACTTCGGGTTCGGGGACGTCACGCTGGCCAACGAGACGCTCGCCGGGCACACCGCGACCGGGCTGAACGACCACGTGCTGATCCGCACCGCGCGGGGCGTCGACTCGGGGGCCGCGCTGAAGGGGCTCGCGGCGAAGTACCCGGCGAGCGCCGTGACCGGCACGAGCGAGCTCAACGGCGAGCTGGCCAAGGACCTCGCGATCAGCGCGTGGCTGAACAAGATGCTGATCGCCGTCCTGGTCGGCTACGCGGTGCTCGCCGCCGCCAACACGCTGATCATGGCGGGGCTGTCGCGGGCCCGGGAGCTGTCGCTGCTGCGGCTGGTCGGGCTGACCCGCGGCCAGGTGCGGCGGATGGCCTACGCCGAGCAGTCCGTCCTGCTCGGGGTGGCGCTCGCGATCGGCGTGGGGATCGCGGCGGTCACGCTGTCCTCGGTCGTCAACGCGCTCGCCGGGCAGCGCGTCCCGTACGTCCCGGCCGCCGGGTGGATCACCATCGTCGGCGGGACCGTCCTGCTCGCGCTGGTCGCGACCGTCCTGCCGATCGTGCGGCTGATGCGGACACCGCCCGTCGAGGGCATCGGCATCCGCGAGTAGGCAGAGCCCCCGCGTCCCGGCCGCGCGCCGCCGGGACGCGGGTTCCGCCCGCTCGGCCTCCTAGCCGCGCCGCCTGGTGTCCTCCAGGTAGCGCAGGACGGCGGCGACGCGGCGGGAGACGCGGTCGGTCGGGGCGAGGTCGAGCTTGGCGAAGATGTTGCGGATGTGCTTGTGGACGGCGCCGTCGGTGACGACGAGCCGCTCGGCGATGGCGGTGTTGCCGAGCCCCTCCGCCATCAGCGCGAGCACGTCGCGCTCCCGGCCGGTCAGCCGCTCCAGCCCGGTGTCGGCGCGGCCGCGCGTGATGAGCTGCGTGACGACCTCGGGGTCGATGGCCGTGCCGCCCTCGGCGACCCGGCGCAGCGCGACCAGGAACTGCTCGACCCGGCCGATCCGCTCCTTGAGCAGGTACCCGAGCCGGTCGGCGCCCCCGGCGAGCAGCTCGCTCGCGAACGCCTGCTCGACATGGGCGGACAGGACGAGGACGGCGAGCCCGGGCCGCCGGCGCCGCGCCTCGACCGCCGCCCGGATCCCCTCGTCGGTGTGGGTCGGCGGCATCCGGACGTCGACGATGGCGACGTCCGGGCGGCCCCGCTCGACCGCGTCGAGGAAGGCGTCCGGGCCGTCGGCGGCGGCCACCACGTCCAGGGACTCGGCGCGCAGCAGCGCCGCCATGCCCTCGCGCAGCAGCGGGTCGTCCTCGGCGATCACGATCCGCACGGCAGCTCCATCCGGAGAACGGTCGGCCCGCCGGGCGGGCTGGTCAGGGCGAGGGTGCCGTCGTGCGCCTCGATCCGGCTGCGGATGCCGGCGAGGCCGGAGCCGGCGCGCTCGTCCGCGCCGCCGGCGCCGTCGTCCTCGACGCGCAGCAGCAGCCGGCCGCCGCTGCGGCGGACGACCACGGCGGCCTGCCGGGCGCCGCTGTGCCGGGAGATGTTGGTGAGCGCCTCGGCCGTCACGAAGTAGGCGGTCGCCTCGACGGACACGGCGCAGCGGCCGGGGATGTCCACGTCCACCCGGCAGGGGACGCCGCAGTCGGCGGCGAGGCCGTCCAGGGCGCGCGCGAGCCCGCGGTCGGCGAGGACGGGCGGCAGGATGCCGCGCACGACCGCGCGGAGCTCGGCCAGCGCCTGCTCGGCGGCGTCCTGCGCGCGTTCCAGCAGGACGTCCGCCTCGGCCGGGTCGCGGGCCACCGCGCGGCGGGTCGCGCCGATCAGCATGGACACGGCGACCAGCCGGCTCTGCGCCCCGTCGTGCAGCGAGCGCTCGATGCGGCGCAGCTCGGTCGCGTGGGCGTCGAGCGCGGCGGCGCGGGTGACCGACAGCTCGGCGACGCGCAGCGACAGGTCGGCGTCGGGCGGCGGCGCCAGCAGGCGCCGGCCCGGCCACGCCTGCAGCCGGGCCGTGCCCGGCCCGACGATCACGAACGCGACGGCCAGCAGGACGCCGAACGCGGCGACCGCGAGGGCGTCGCGCTCGCGGTGCACCGTCCAGAAGACCAGCGTCGGGGCCGCGTTGTCCGCCGGCAGCAGCCGCCACCACAGCGGGTACGTCACGTTCTGCAGGGCGTTGACCGCCAGGGTCGTCCCGACCATGCCGAGGAACAGGCCCGCCGTGCCGTGCACCGCGAGCCAGCCCAGGTCGCGCCGCAGCACCGGATCGGTGCGGACCGCCCCCGGCCGGCTCGGCGCGGGCCCCATCGGGATCAGCTCGGGGCCCGACCGCGACAGCCGCGCCCGCTCCCGCTCGGCGACGGCCCGGACGATCCGCGGCCAGACCGGCGCCAGCGGCCGACCGGCGCCCACCGCGTACAGCGGCGCGGCCAGCAGGAACGCCAGCAGGGCCGCGAACGACAGCAGGGCCGTGGCCAGCCCCCAGACGAGCTGCTCGAGCGCGTCCAGCACGGCGCGGGCGTGCCGCACGGCGATCCGCCGCCGGGTCCGCCGGGCGCCGGCCGCGTTCGCGTGATCCGCCAGAGTACGCACGCGGTGACACTATGACACCCAAACGATCTTTGCGCCGGGGTCCGCCGGATCGTCTCGGTCAGTGGGACTCGGGGAGACTCGCCGGGACCCGCCGAGACGCGCCCAGAGTGCCCGGAAACGTCCGCTACGCTCCGGACGCGTGCGGCTGCAGCTGCTTGCGCGAGGTCACGTCGAGCTTGGCGAAGATCTTGCGCAGGTGCCACTCGACGGTGCGGGGGCTGATGAACATCCGCGCGCCGATCTCGGGGTTGGTCAGCCCCTCCCGGACCAGCCGGACGATCTGCGCCTCCTGCGCGGTGAGCTCGCGGCCGGTGTCGGCGGCGCGCCTGCGGACGTGCTCCCCGGTGGCCGACAGCTCCCGGGCGGCCCGCTCGGCGAAGGCGCCCATGCCCATCTCGGTGAACGCCTCGTGCGCGGTCCGCAGCTGCTCGCGGGCCGGCCGCCGGTGCCGCCCGCGGCGCAGCCATTCGCCGTAGAGCAGGTGGGCGCGGGCCAGCTCGCCGCGCAGCCGGGTCCGGCCGAGCCGGTCGATCGCCTCCCGGTAGTCCTCCTCGGCGGTGGCGCCGGTGCCGGTGAGCGCCCGCGAGCGCGCGTGGAGCCCGAGCGCCCAGTCGGTGCCGGCGGTCCGCGCGAGGACCTCCAGCCGGCGCAGCGGGGCGGCGGCCCGCTGCG
This sequence comes from Actinomadura sp. NAK00032, assembly GCF_013364275.1. NCBI lineage: Bacteria > Bacillati > Actinomycetota > Actinomycetes > Streptosporangiales > Thermomonosporaceae > Actinomadura > Actinomadura sp. NAK00032. The sequence continues at coordinate 7,236,205 of NZ_CP054932.1, forward strand.
GCGCGCCGCCCCGCACGGCGGCCTCGACGCACTCGGGCAGCACCCACGTCTCGGTGGCCACGTCCGCCGGGCCGTCCCCCGCGCACCCGGCCGCGGCGGCCAGCGCGTCCTGGTACCGGCCGAGCCCGTTGCAGAGCACGGCGGTGGCCCAGGCGCCGAGGACGGGCCCGTGCCCGTCGCCGCGGGAGGCGGCCTCGGCGGCGACGGCCTTGGCCAGCGCCGCCGTCCCCGCCTCCCGGCCCTGCCAGGCGGCCAGCATCAGCGCGCCGTAGGGCGACCGCGCGTTCCCGGTCGCCTCGGACACCGTCTCCGCCTCGGCGACCAGCGCCGCCGCGGCGGCCAGGTCGCCGCCGAGGACCTTCGCGGCGATCCGCGCGGTCAGCGCCAGCGGCAGCTCCCCGGCCCGGCCCGCTCCCCGGACGAGCCGGACGTACCGGTCGGTGAGCGCGTCCCACGTGCCGTAGTCCCACAGCGTCGCGGCGGCCACGCCGGCGAGCCAGCCCCACTGGAGGCCGTCCTCGTCCGGCAGGTTCGGGGCGCGGAAGGCGTCGGCCGCCGTCCGCAGCGCGGCCGCCCCCGCGGCGAGGCCGTCGGTGAGGCAGCGCGCCATCCCGTCCAGGAGCAGGTCGCCGGGGCGCGGCGGGGCCGGCGGGGGCGGCGCCGACCGCGCCGCCGCTGCCGCCGCCGCCGGAGCCTCGCCCGCCGGCCCGCCGGCGAGGATCGCCGCGCCGATCGCCTCCAGGTGGGCGTCGCGGGCGAGCGGCGCGTCCTGCGGCCGGAGCCGCAGGGCGGCGCCGAGCAGCAGCGGGGCCGCGGCGCCGGGGTCGGCGGTGACCGCGATCCGGGCGCGCAGCAGCTCGGCCCGGCCGCGCCGGCCCCGGTCGAGCGTGCCCGCCTCGGCGATGGACAGCATCCGCGACGCGGCGCGCGCCGCCCCGGCCTGGTGCGCCGCCTGCGCCGCGGCCAGGGCGCGGTCCCGGCGCCGGGCCGGGTCCGGGGTCAGCTCGACGGCGCGGGCCAGGAACGCCGCCGCCGCGGCCGCGCCGCCGCGCGCGCGGGCCCGGCCGACCGCGTCCTCCAGCCCGGCCGCGAGGTCCTCGGCGGGGGTGGCGGCGGCCTGCGCGGCGTGCCAGGCGCGCCGGTCCGGGTCGGCACCGGGGTCGGTGACCTCGGCCAGCACGCCGTGCGCGCGGCCGCGCTCCTGCGGCGACGCCGTCCAGTAGGCGGCCGAGCGCACCAGCGGATGCCGGAACCGGACCCGGTCGCCGATGCGGCACAGCCCGGCCGACACCGCCGGGGTCACCGCCTCGATGGCGATGCCGAGCCGGTCCGCGGCGCGCCACAGCGGCACCGGGTCGCCGCCCGGCTCCGCCGCCGCCACCAGCAGCAGCATCCGCGTGCCGGGCGCGAGCCGCGCCACCCGCCGCCGGTAGATGTCCTGGATCCGGCCGTCGGTGGCGCCGGGGCCGGGCGGGCCGAACCCGCCCGCGAACTCCGCCGCCGACGCCTCACCGGCCATCTCCAGCAGCGCCAGCGGGTTGCCGCCCGTCTCGTCGGCGATCCGCTCCAGCACCTGCGCGTCCCAGGGGCCCGGCACGGCCGCCGTCAGCAGCGCCCGCGCGTCCTGGACGGCCAGCCCCGCGACGACCAGCTCCGGCAGCCCCGTCAGCGCGGGCGCCGAGCCGGGCACGCGGTTCGCCAGGACGATCGCCACCGCGTCGTTGCGCAGCCTGCGGGCGGCGAACGCCAGGACCTCCAGCGACGCGGAGTCGAGCCATTGGGCGTCGTCCACGAGGCACAGCAGCGGCCGTTCCCGCGATGTCTCCGCCAGCAGCCCGAGCACGGCCAGCCCGACGAGGAAGTGGTCGGGCTCGGGGCCCGCGCTCATGCCGAACGCGGTCCGGAGCGCGTCGCGCTGCGGCGCGGGCAGGCCGGCGAGCCGGTCGGCCATCGGCGCGCACAGCCGGTGCAGCCCGGCGAACGCCAGCTTCATCTCCGCCTGGACGCCGGCGACGCGCGAGACCTCGAACCCGCGGGCCCCGGCGGCCAGGTGGTTCAGCAGCGCCGTCTTGCCGACGCCCGGCTCGCCGGTCAGCACCAGGGCCCGGCTCTCGCCGCCGCGGGCGGCATCGAGCACCTCGGCGAGCCTCGCGCGCTCCTCCCGGCGCCCCTGCAGCACCTGGCGGGAACCGCCGTCACCCCAGCTGACCTGCACGTCCGAGGCGACCGCGGGGAGGTCCGCCCGCACGCGGACGAGCCCCCGCCGTCCCGTCCGCGGCTCCAGTGGCGACTCGGCGTCAGGCCGTTCGTCCACCGTCATCAGGCTCATGCTGTCCACAAGGCTGCACCTCCGCCATCCCCACTCCGGCCACCCCGTCTGGACGGGGCATCACGACACAACGACCGGATAGGCCGGGCACCCGTGACACATCCGCGTCGATCACCGGCCCCCGGGCCGGGCGCCGCCCAGGGTCCCTCCCAGGCACGCACCCGGGTACCGCGCGCCCCCGTCCCGGCGACCGTGGATGGCGCAGAGACGTGAACGGCCCTGGAGCAACGATGACGAACCACTGGTCCGAGTCGGCGTCGTGCCGGTCGCTCGACCCCGAACTGTTCTTCCCGGTGTCCCGCGAGGCGGTGTACACGACGCAGATCGCACCGATCCGCCGGCTCTGCGCCGCCTGCCCCGTCGCGGGCCCCTGCCTGGAATGGGCGCTGGCCACGGGAGAGCCGCACGGCATCTGGGCGGGGACGACGCCGAGCGAGCGGCGCCGCATCCGCGCCACCCGGGGCCGGCGGCTGACGAGGGGATGAACGGGCATGGACGGTTCTGAGCGGCGGCTGACGGCGGCGGCCGCGCACTCGGCCGGGCTCCGGGCGCAGCGCCGGTCCGCGGACGCGCTCGCCGCCGCGCGGCACGAGGTCGACGAGTTGCCGGCCTGCGACGGCCCGGAGAACGTCCGGTCCCTGCAGCGCGCGGCCCGCGACATCATGACCGAGCACTGCGGCGTCGTCCGCGACGAGATGGGCCTGCGCACCGGGCTGGCGGAGCTGGACGCCCTCGAAGCGCGCAGCGGCGGCATCGGCGTCCACCCCGACAACGCGGGCTACCAGGACCTCGCGCACGCCTTCGGCCTGAAGTCCACCGTCCTCGCGGCGCGGGCGACGATGGAGGCGGCGCTGGAGCGGCGCGAGACCCGGGGCTGCCACAACCGCTCCGACTACCCGGCGCTGGACGAGTCGCTCCAGGTCAACCTGGTCTGGTCGGGGCCCGGCAAGCTGGAGCGCGAGGAGATCGCGCCGATCCCGGCGGAGATCGCCGCGCTGATGCGGGACGTCTCGTCCGACGGCAAGCTCGTGGAGTAGCCGGGCCCCCGGCGGCCTTCGCCGGCTAGCGCTCCGCCCGTGCTGCGGTGGGGTGGGTGTGGTGGCGGCCGATGGGGAGCATCAGGGGGCGCCCGGAGACCGGATCCTCGATGATGCGGCTGTCCAGGTCGAAGACGGTGCGCACGACCTCCTCGGTGAGGACGTCGGCCGGGGCGCCGCAGGCGTGCAGCCGGCCGCCGGCGAGGGCGATGAGGTGGTCGCCGTAGCGGGCGGCGAGGTTGAGGTCGTGCAGGACCATCACGATCGTGGTGCCGCGGTCGCGGTTCAGGTCGGTGAGCAGGTCCAGGACCTCGATCTGGTGGCTGGCGTCGAGGAAGGTGGTGGGCTCGTCCAGCAGCAGCAGGTCGGTCTGCTGGGCCAGCGCCATCGCGATCCACACCCGCTGCCGCTGCCCGCCGGACAGCTCGTCGACGGCGCGGTCGGCGAGGTCGGCGGTCCGCGTGGCCGCCAGGGCGGCGGCGACGGCGGCGTCGTCCTCGGTCTTCCACCGGGAGAAGACGCCCTGGTGGGGGTGGCGGCCCCGGCTGACGAGGTCGAGCACCGTGATGCCCTCGGGGGCGACCGGCGACTGCGGCAGCAGCCCGAGCGTGCGGGCGAGTTCCTTGGCGGGCATGCGGTGCACCTCCCGGCCGTCCAGCACGACCCGGCCCGTGCGGGGCGCGAGCAGCCGGGACAGGGAGCGCAGCAGCGTCGACTTCCCGCAGGCGTTCGCGCCGACGATGACCGTCATCTCGCCGGGCGGCACGGCCAGGTCGAGGGAGTCGATGACGGCGCGGTCGCCGTAGCCGAGGCTGAGGCCCTCGGCCGCCAGGGAGTGGGACGTGGTCACAGCGAGCCTCCGGCACGGTGGGTGCGGACGATCAGGTAGACGAGGTACGGCGCGCCGAGGACGCCGGTGACGACGCCGACCGGGTAGCGGGTGTCGAACGCGAACTGGCCGATGAAGTCGCCGGTCAGCACCAGCAGGGCGCCGACGAGCCCGGCGGGCAGCAGCGGGGAGCCGCCCGTCCCGATCAGGCGGGCCGCGATGGGGCCGGACAGGAACGCCACGAACGCGATCGGCCCGGCGGCCGCCGTGGCGAACGCGATCAGACCGGTGGCGGCGACGATCACCGCGATGCGGGTGCGCTCGACGCGGACCCCGAGCGCGGACGCGGTGTCGTCGCCGAGCCGCAGCGCCGACAGGTCCCGCGCCAGGAACAGCAGGGCCGGCGTGAGGACGGCCAGCGCCGCGACGGTCGGCACGACCTGCTCCCACGTCGTGCCGTTGAGGCTGCCGGTCAGCCAGCGCGTGGCCTCCTGGAGGTCCCACTCCCCCGCCCGCGACAGCACGTAGGAGGTGACGGCCTCGCCCATCGCGGCGACCCCGATGCCGATCAGGATGAGCCGCGTGCCGACCACGCCGTCCCGGAACGCCAGCACGTACATCAGCAGCGCGACGCCCAGCGCGGAGACGATCGCGAACACCGACACCTGCGTCCCGCCCAGGGAGAACACGACGATCGCGATGGACGCGGCGGCGCTCGCCCCGGCGCTGATCCCGATGATGTCGGGGCTCGCCAGCGGGTTGCGGAGCAGCGTCTGGAACGTGACGCCGCCGAGCCCGAACGCGAACCCGGCGGCGACGGCGAGGACGACGCGCGGCAGCCGGAGCCGCCCGACCGTGAACGACGCCCCGGGCACCTGCTCGCCGAAGACCACGCGGAGCACGTCGCCGGGCGGGTAGAACGTCTGCCCGACCATCAGCGTGACGGCGAACCCCGCGACGACCAGCGCCGCCAGCGTCCCGACGAGGGCGCGGCGCCGGGCCGCGCGCCTGCGGCGGCCGCTCGCGACGGCCCGGACGGCGGCGGGGGCGGGAGCGAGGGCGGTCACAGCTCACGCACCTTCCGGCTGCGGACGATGTGGATGAAGAACGGCGCGCCGATGACCGCCGTGACGATGCCGACCTCGATGTCCTGGGGCCGCGCCACCACGCGCCCGACCACGTCGGAGGCGGTGAGCAGCGCCGCGCCGGCGAGCACGGACGCCGGCAGCAGCCAGCGGTGGTCGACGCCGACGAGCAGCCGGCAGGCGTGCGGGACGATGAGGCCGACGAAGGCGATCGGCCCGGCGACGGCGGTCGCCGCACCGCACAGCACGACGGCGCCGAGCGAGGCCGTGGCGCGGATCAGGGTGACGCGCTCGCCGAGCCCGGCCGCGACCTCGTCGCCGAGCGCGAGCGAGTTCAGCGACCGCGCCGACAGCAGGCACACCGCGAGACCGGCGAGCAGGAACGGCAGCACCTGCCCGATCCGCTCGTAGGAGGCGCCGCCGACCCCGCCGACCTGCCACAGCCGGAAGCCCCCGGCGATGTCGTTGCGGGGCAGCACGACGGCGCTGACCAGCGACGCGAACGCCGCCGACGTCGCGGCGCCGGCGAGCGCGACCTTCAGGGGCGTGGCGCCGCCGCGCCCGAGCGACCCGACCCCGTAGACGAACCCCGCCGTGACCGCGGCGCCCGCCATCGCGACCCAGATGTACCCGACTGGCGAGGTGAGCCCGAAATAGGCGGCGCCGATGACGACGGCGAGCGACGCGCCCATGTTGACGCCGAGGATGCCGGGGTCGGCCAGCGGATTGCGGGTCACGCCCTGCATGACGGCGCCGGACAGGGCGAGCGCGGCGCCGAGCAGCACCGCGAGGAGCGTGCGCGGGATCCGCTTCGCGACGGCGGCCCGTTCGATGGTGTCGTCCGCGCCGCCGAGCGCGGCCCAGACGTCCGAGAGCGAGACGTCGCGCGAGCCGAGCACGACGGAGGCCGCCATCACGGCGGCCAGGACCGCGCCCGCGGCGACCAGCCACAGCACGCGCACGCGCGCCGGACGCCGCACGAGCGCGGCGTCCGGCGGACGTTCGGTTGCGACCGTCGTCACTTGACCTTGTCCGCTGCCGCGGCCAGGGCCTTCACGTAGTCCTCCAGGACCCACGAGATCGCGAGCGGGGTCGGGTTGGCGGCGGTGCCCGCCGGCGTCGTGCCCGACATCAGGTACATCGAGCCGCGCTTCACCGCGGGGATCTTCGACAGGAGCGGGTCCTTGGTCACCTTCGCGGCCAGCTTGGCATCGCCGTACCCGACGATGATGTCCACGTCGTCGAAGATGTCGATCTGCTCGGAGCTGCGCGTCAGCGCGAACTTGTCGGTGCCCTTGGACGCGTCCACGATGCTCTTCGGGAACGTCATCCCGAGGTCCTCGAAGAACAGCGTGCGGGTGTCGTGCGTCGTGTAGAAGCCGATCTGGCTGACGTCGTTCGGGTCGAGGTGCGTCATGAACATCGCCGACTTGCCCTTGAGCTGCGGGTACTTCGCGACGGCCGTCGTGATGTCGCCCTCGATGCCGGTGATGAGCTTCTCGCCCTCGGCGGCGAGCCCGAGCGGCTTGGCGTTCATGCGGACGACCTCGCGCCACGGCGTCGCCCACGGCGCGTCCGGGTAGGCGACGACGGGGGCGATCTGGCTGAGGGTGTCGTAGTCCTGCTTGGTCAGGCCCGAGTAGCCGGCGAGGATGACGTCCGGCTTGGTGTCGGCGACGGCCTCGAAGTCGACGCCGTCGGTCTCGTCGAACAGGACGGGCGTCTTGGCGTTCAGCTCCTTGAGGCGCTTCTCCACCCACGGCAGGACGCCGTCGCCGTTGTCGTCGCCGAAGTTCGCGGCGGCCATGCCGACCGGGACGACGCCGAGGGCCAGCGGCACCTCGTGGTTGGCCCAGTTGACCGTGGCGACCCGCTTCGGCTTCTCCTTGATGGTGGCCGTGCCGAGCGCGTGCTTGATCGTCATCGGGAAGGCGCTGCCCGACCCGCCGTCCGCGCCCGCCTCCTTGGCCGTCTCGGACGAGTCACCGCAGGCCACAAGGCCGCCCACCAGGACGGCCACCGCGGCGGCGATGCGAAGGCTGTGCAGACGTTTCACTCCGTGCTCCATGTCGGGAAAGCGGCAGGCCGGGAATTAGTTAGGTAAGCCTTGCCTTGGCCCGAACCTTAGAGTGGATGGGCGGAATGTCGCAATCACCCGTTTGGGACACCCGTTATCGCGATCGGGACACGGGAGCGCGGACGGAGCCGCGGCTCACCGCCCCCGGAACGTCCCCGGGGTCAGCCCGGTCGCCCGCCGGAACGCCACGCCGAACGCGCTGACCGAGCGGTAGCCGACCTCCTCCGCCACGGCCTCGATCTCCCAGCCCCGGCTGAGCAGCGCGACCGCGTGCCGGGCCCGCGCGATCGCCACCCACCGCCCGAAGCTGGTGCCGGTCTCGGCGTTGAACGCGCGGGTGATCGTGCGGCGGCTCACGCCGAGGCGGGACGCCCAGTCCGCCAGCGTCCGCCGGTCGCCCGGGTCGGCGCGGACCGCGTCGGCGATCGGGCGCAGCAGCTCCGACACCGGCATCCGCAGCAGCAGCTCGTGCTCGGACGGGGTGAGCACGTCGAGCACCATCGCCTCGGTCACCGCCCGCGACCCGGCCGGCAGGCCCGGCTCGGCGAGCCGCTCCAGCAGCAGCCGCAGCAGCGGGGTGATCTCCACCGAGACGGGCGTCGCGGCGATCGGGGACACGGCGTCGAAGCCGAAGAACGTCGCCCGGCAGCGGGTGCCGGCCGCCGCGGCGCCCGAGTGCAGCGTGCCGGCGGGCATCCACAGGCCGAGCGCCGGGGTGACCGTCCAGACCCGGGAGGCGACCTCGGCCGTGGACGCGCCCCGCTCGTTCCACAGCAGCTCGTGGAAGGGGTGGGAGTGCTCGTTCCAGGTGACGTCGCGGTCGAAGTCCTCGCTCCAGCACATGATGGCGAACGGCATCTCGACCGGCCCGGCGGCGAGGGCGGGCAGCGTGCGGGTCTCCTCCACGGCCTCGCCCCTCCCTTTTGGTTAGCCTTACCTTATAGTTCGTCGGATGCAGCCCTCTGAGATTCGCGCGGTGCGGAGCGAGGCCGAGCTCCGGGAGATCGTGCGGGAGCCGTCGCAGGTCATCTGGGACAAGGACATCGGCCGCATCGACGAGCACGCGCGCACGCTGATCGCCCATTCGCCGCTCGTCCTGCTGGCGACGTCGGACGCGGAGGGCACCTGCGACGTCTCCCCCAAGGGCGACCCGGCCGGGTCGGTCCTGGTGCTGGACGACCACCGCCTCGCGATCGCCGACCGCCCCGGCAACCACCGCGTCGACGGCTTCCGCAACGTGCTGCGCAACCCGCACGTCGGGCTGCTGTTCCTCGTGCCGGGGATGAACGAGACGCTGCGCGTGAACGGCCGCGCGACGCTCGTCTCGGACGCCCCGTTCTTCGACGACCTGGCCGTCAAGGGCCGGCGCCCGCGCCTCGCCCTCCTCGTCGAGGTCGACGAGCTCTACATGCACTGCGCGAAGGCGTTCCTGCGCTCGTCCCTGTGGCGGCCCGAGACCTGGCCCGACCGCGCGGAGCTGCCGACGCTCGGCCGCATCATGAAGGACCAGATCGACCTCAAGGGCGTCTCCGCCGAGCAGATCGACGCGGACCTCGCCGTCGACGCCGAGACCAACCGCTACTGAGCGGAGCCCCGGGCCGGGTCAGGCGTCGAGGGCGCGGCCGAGCCGGTGCAGCCGCAGCGCGAGCTGCACTTCGAGGGTGTGGTCCGGGCTGTTCCAGTCGACGCCCAGCAGGCGTTTGACCCGGTCGAGGCGCTGGGTGACGGTGTTCGGGTGGATGTGCAGCCGCTTCGCGCTGGCGACGAGGCTCTGCCCGGTGGCGAAGTAGGTGCCGAGGGTCTCCACCAGCATCGCCCCGCGCTGCGCGTCGTGCCGGATGACCGGGCCGAGCGTCCGCTCCACGAACCCGGTCGCGGACGCGCCGTCGCCGAGCAGCAGGCCGGCGTAGCCGAGGTCGCCGGCCGTGGCGGCGGTGCCCGCCCGGTCGAGCCGGAGCAGGGCGTGCGCGCAGGCCAGCGCCTCGGCGTAGGCGGCGGGCAGGTCGGCCGGGTCGTCCACCGGTCCGGCGGCGCCGACGGTGACCGGCGACCCGAGGCGCGCCGCCATCGAGCGCGCGATCCGGCGGCCCGTCAGCGACGGGTCGTCGGACGGGACGACCAGCACGGCCCGCCCGTCCCGCACGGTGCTCAGGCCGTCGCGGGCGGCGGCGAGGTCGGACGCCGCGGAGGCCAGGCCGCGCCGGTTCTCCGCCCGGATGTGCGCGACGACGACCGCGTGCCGCTTCTGCGGCTGGAAGCCGATCCGCAGCGCGCGCTCGGCGAGCGAGGAGTAGGTGCGGGGGTTCGGCGTGAGCAGGTCGTCGAGCAGCTCGCCGCGCACCCTGGCCTCGGCGGCGGCGAGGTTGCGGCCGAACAGCAGGAGCAGGGACGCGACGACGGCCGCGCGGCCGAGCAGCCGCCCGTCCAGGTCGCCGATCCCGGCGGCGGCGTCCGGCGGCGCCCAGACCAGCGCGCCGAGCCGCTCGGTGCCCGCCTCCAGGCCCGTCGCCCAGTACGTCCCGTCGTGGACGCCGCCGGCAGGCCCGCCGAAGCCGCCGCCCGCCGCGCCCGACATCTCCTTCAGCGCCTCGTCGGACGCGCCCGGCGTCCAGGCGACGGGCTGCTCGAACTCGTCGAACACGGCGAGCACGCCGCCGAGCTGGTCGCCCGCCGCGGTCACGACCTCCTGCACGCCGCCGCCGCGCAGCACGATGTCCATGGTCCGGTCGTGCGCCGCGAACGCCCGCTCCTCGGCGACCGTCCGCCGGCGCAGCGCCGCGTTCGCCAGCCGCAGCGCCGCCAGCTCCTGGTCCTTGCCGTGCCGCGACCGGGCCTGCTCGATCGCGGTCGCGGCGAGGACGGCGTACGAGCCGAGCAGCGCGATCGCGTCGTGCGGGAACGGCCCCGGGCTGCGGTTGGAGGCGAAGAGCACGCCGAGGACGGCGCCGGCGCGCAGCGGCACCCCCACGATCGACACCTGCCGCTCCGCGCGGACCGAGGCGTCCACGGCGGCGTCGTGCGCCAGCCGCTCGTCGCTGAAGTAGTCGGACGTCGAGAACGGCGTGCCGGTGGCGGCGACCCGGCCGCCGACCCCGACCCCGAACGGGATCCGGACGTCCTTCCACGCCGAGGACGTCGCACCGACCATCACCCGCATCCGGGTCGACCGGTCCGCGTCGTCGTTCAGGCTGAGGTAGGCCATGTCGCAGCCGAGCAGCCGCTGCGCCCGGCTCACGATCAGGGTGAGGATCGCGTCGGGGTCGCCGCGGTCCTGCGCCAGCTCCGTCGCGCACTCCACCAGCGCCCGCTGCTGCTCCTGGCGGGCGCGCTGCTTCTCCAGCGTGTCGCGCAGCCGGAGCGCGAGCGTGTGCTCGGCCTGCAGATGCTCGATCTCCTCGGGCGAGGCGGCGGCGGCCACCGCGCCGCGCAGGACGTCGTCGTACCGGGGCAGCGGTGCGCCGTCCACGAGAAGCCGGAGAAAACTGCGCCCTGCCACGACCCCTCGCTTCCGCTTGCTGATGCTCGGGAAATGAGTAAGCGCATAGTCACCGAGTAGGATGCCGCTGTCAAGAGCGCCCGGCCGCGCCGGGAGGAGGCGGGGGACGCGATGGCCAGACGGCAGGCCCGCTTCACCGCCCGGGACCTGGCGGACGATCCCCGCCTGCGCGACCACTCGCCCGAGCTGTGGCGGGCCGGCCTCGGCGCGGTGCCGCGCGGCCTGCTGACCGCGGCGGTGCGGTGCTTCGCCGCCAACGGCTACCACGCCACGACCACCCGCGACATCGCCGAGGGCGTCGGGCTCAGCCCGGCCGCGCTGTACGTCCACTTCCCGTCGAAGGAACTGGTCCTCTACGAGATCATCAGGGCCGGCCACGAGCGGGTGCTGGCCCGCGTCCAGGACCCGTCGGTCAGCGGAGCCGACGACGCGGCGGACCGGCTCGGCGCCGTCGTCTCCGCGTACACGGCCTGGCACGCGCGCCACCACGTGGCCGCCCGCGTGTGCCAGTTCGAACTCACCGGCCTCACCGCCGAGCACTACGACGAGGTGCTGGAGCTGCGCCACCGGACCAACGCGTTCTTCCGCGACGCCGTCGCGCGCGGTGTCGCCGACGGGTCGTTCGCGCCGGTCGACGTCAAGCGGGTCACGCGCGCGATGCTGTCGCTCAGCATCGACCTCGTCCGCTGGTACCGGCTCGACGGCCCCGACACCCCGGAGCGGCTCGGCGAGTTCTACGCCGGCCTGGCCCTGCGGATGGTCGCCCGCTGACGCCGGCCCCGCCGGACCGCCCGCAGGTGCCGGGCCGTCCCCCAGATGCCGCGGCGGAACAGCAGCACGATCACGATGAAGATCAGTCCGGTGACGATCCCCGTCTCCTGGAACCCGGCGGTGGCCAGGTAGTCCTGGAGCTGGACGACCAGCGCCGCGCCGATCGCGCCGCCCCACAGCGTGCCGATGCCGCCGAGGACGACCATCATCACGGCCTGCCCGGACGTCGTCCAGTACACCCCTTCGAGGGACGCGAACCCGTGGCCGATGGCGAACACGCCCCCGGCCAGGCCGGAGAGCCCGGCTGACAGGACGAAGGCCAGCAGCCGGTAGCGGTCCACGGGATAACCGAGGGCGCGTGCCCGGTTCGGGTTGTCGCGGATGGACACCAGCACGCGCCCGAACGGCGACCTGACGATCCGCCAGGCGGCGAACATCCCCGCCAGGACGAACGGCAGGCCCGCGTAGTAGAAGTAGAACGGCTCGGACAGGTCGAGACCGAACAGCTCCCTGGGGATGCCTTGCAGGCCGTTCTCGCCGCCCGTCGCGTCCCGCCACTGGTTGGCGATGAAGTAGACCATCTGCGCGAAGGCGAGCGTGACCATCGCGAAGTAGATGCCGGTCAGGCGCACCGACAGGAAACCGATCGGGACGGCCAGCAGCGCCGCGAACACCGCGCCGCCGATGATCGCGACGGGGAACGGCAGTCCGGAGTGCAGGGCGATCAGGCCGGTCGCGTAGGCGGAGCCGCCCCAGAAGGCGGCGTGGCCGAACGAGAGCAGGCCGGTGAAGCCGAGCAGGAGGTCGACGGCGGCGGCGAACAGCGCCCAGCAGGCGATGTCGAGCGCGACCGGCGGGTAGATGAACCAGGGCAGCGCGAGCGCCGCCAGCAGCCCGGCCGCGAGCAGGACGGGCCGTCCGGCGAGCTTGGAGAGGATCACAGCGCCTCCTCGCGTCCGAACAGGCCGGCCGGGCGCCACAGCAGCACGGCGGCCATCAGGATGAACACCAGCGTCTGCGACAGCGACGGCACGTAGTAGTTGCCCAGCGCCGACACCAGCCCGACCGCGAACCCGGCCGCGACCGACCCGAACACCGACCCCAGCCCGCCGATCACCACCACCGCGAACACGGTGATGATCAGATCGGACCCCATCAGCGGGTTCACCGCCCGCATCGGCGCGGCCAGCACCCCGGCGAACCCGGCCAGCGCGATCCCGAACCCGAACACCGGCGTCACCCACCGGCCCACATCGATGCCCAGCGCCCGCGACAACTCCGGCTTCTCGGTCGCCGCACGCACGATCATCCCCACCCGGGTACGGGTCAGCACCACCCACACTCCACCGCACACCAGCACGGACGCACCTAGAACGAACACCTGATACGCCGGATAGGTGAACAACCCCAGGTTCACCGTGCCGCCGAGTTGGGACGGCCTGGGGTACGGCTGGGAGTTGACCCCGTACTGCCGTTTCACCAGGTCCTGCAAGATGAGCGCCAGCCCGAACGTGAACAGGAAGTTGTAGAGCGGATCCAGCGGGGTCAGCCGCCGGATGAACGCCCGCTCCAGGACGATTCCCGCCGCGCCCAGCGCCAGCGGCACCACCACGAGCGCCAGCCAGAAGTTCAGGCCGAGCGAGTCCAGCGCGATGAACGCCCCGAACGCGCCGAGCATGTAGAACGCGCCATGGGCGAGGTTGACGACGCCGAGCATTCCGAAGATGACGGCCAGGCCGAGGGCGAGCAGGGCGTAGAACGCCCCGCCCACCAGGCCGTTGAACGCCTGTTGCAGCACGTCAGACCCGCCTCACAGCTTGCAGGCCGGGTCCGGCTGCGGCTGGAACGCCTCCGCCGCCGGGACGGTCTTGAGGACCTTCTCGTAGTCCCAGGGCTCCTTGACCTCGCTCGCCGGCTTGACCTGCGACAGGTATGCGTCGTGCAGCAGCAGGTGGTCCGCGGCGCGGATGGTGGCGTTGCGCGCGAACATGTCGTCGATCTTGGCGCCCTCCAGCTGCGCGACCACCTCGTCCGGCTTGTCGGTGCCGGCGCGCTGCACGGCCTCCAGGTACTGCAGGGCGGCCGAGTAGTTGGCGCCCATGTTGGACGTGGGGCGCTTACCGGTCTTGGCCTGGAACTTGTCGGCCCACGCGCGGGACCTCTCGTCGAGGTTCCAGTACCACATGTCGGTGTGCTGGACCCCGGCCAGCGCGTCCGGTCCGAGCGAGTGGATGTCGCTGAGGGACAGCAGCCCGACCGCGAGGCGGACGCCCTTGTCGCGCAGCTTGTACTCGTTGTACTGCTTCACCAGGTTGACCAGGTCACCGCCCGCGTGCATGGTGCCGATGACCTGCGGCTTGGGGTCGAGGTTGGGCGCCTTCAGCAGGAACGTGGAGAAGTTGTCGTTCGGGAACGGCGTCGGATCGCTCTTGACCACCGTCCCGCCGGCGCCCTTGATGGCCGTGCCGAACGTCTTCTGCATGTCCTGCCCGAACGCGTAGTCGGGGTAGACCATGTACCAGTTCTTCAGGCCGTCCTTGGTGACCTCGGAGCCCGTCCCGTTGGCGAGCATGTAGCTGTTGTAGCCGTAGTGGAAGGTGTACTTGTTGCACTGCTTGCCCTCCAGCTCGGTGCTGGCGGCGCCGACGTCGATGAACACCTTCTTCTTGTTCTTCGCGATGGTGGCGACGGCGAAGGCCGCGGACGAGGTCGGGACGTCCACGATGAGGTCGGCCTTCTTGCGGTCGTAGAGCTCCTGCGCCTTGGAGTTGGCGATCTCCGGCTTGTTCTGGTGGTCGGCGGCCTCGACCTCGATCTTCTCGGCCACCGCCTTGCCGCCGTACTTCGCCCGGTAGTCGGCGACCGCCATCCTGACCGCCTCGACGGTCGCGCGGCCGGAGGTGTCGGCGTAGATGCCCGACGCGTCGTTCAGAACGGCCAGCACCACCTTGCCGTCGCTGATCTTGCCTCCGCTCCCGCCCGGCCCGCCCGCGCACCCCGCCAGCAGCAGCCCGGTCGCGGCCAGGCCGCAGCTCCAGCCCATGATCCTCATTCAGGCGTCTCCTCTGTTCCCAACGGTTCGGCGAGTCGGCTTCGGGGGCACGGTCAGATCCCGAGGTAGTCGAGAAGTTCGTGCTCGCGCTCGCGGACCTGGCCGCTGTCGAGCGACTCGACGACCCGGCCCTCGGCGAGCAGGTAGTGGCGGTCGGCGACGGTGGCGGCGAAGTGCACGTTCTGCTCGATCAGCAGGACGGTCACCCCGGCTGCCTTGACCTCGCGGAGGATGTCGCCGATCTGCTGGACGATCAGCGGCGACAGGCCCTCGGTCGGCTCGTCGCACAGCAGCAGCTGCGCGCCCGTCCGCAGCACCCGCGCCAGCGCGAGCATCTGCTGCTCACCGCCCGACAGCTTCGTCCCGGGGAACCGCCGCCGCTCCTTCAACCGCGGGAACGTCTCGTACACCCGCTCCAGCGACCACGGGTCCGAGCCCATGCGCGGCGGCAGCGTGAGGTTCTCCTCGACCGAGAGCGTGGCGAAGATGCCACGGTCGTCCGGCACGTAACCAAGGCCGCGTCGGGCGCGCTTATGCGGGCTCAAGGCACGCATGTCCTCGCCGCTCAGCGTGACCGTGCCCGTGGTTCTGCCTTGGGAGCCGTGCAGTCCCATCAGGCAGCGCAGGAGCGTGGTCTTGCCGGCGCCGTTGCGTCCGACGAGCGTCACGATCTCGCCCTTGTCAACGTGCAGGGACACATCACGCAGGGCTTGCGCCTCGCCGTACCAGGCCGACAGTCCGTCAACGCGCAGCATGGGAGTCCCCCAGATAGGCAGTGACCACACGCGGGTCATGACGGATCTCGGCATACGGCCCCTCGACCAGGACCTGACCGTGCTGAAGCACCGTCACCCGGTCCGCCAGGCTCGCCACCACGCTCATGTTGTGCTCGACCAGAACCACCGTCCGCCCGGCCCGTATCTTGCGGACGAGGGCGATGGTGCGTTCCACGTCCTCCACTCCCATGCCGGCGGTCGGCTCGTCCAGCAGCAGGACCTTGGGGTCGAGGGCCAGGGCGAGCGCCAACTCCAGCGCGCGCTTGCTGCCGTACGACAGGGAGCCCGCCGGGACGTCCGCCTGCTCCTCCAGCCCGACCTGGGCGAGGAGTTCCCCGGCGCGCCCGGCGAAGCGGTCGAGCGCCCGGTCCGAGCGCCAGAACCGCCAGCCGAGGCCGGTGCCGCTCGCCAGCGCCAGCTCCATGTGCCGGCGCGGGGTCTGCTCGGCGAACAGGCTGGTGATCTGGAACGAGCGCGCCACACCGAGCCGGGTGATCGCCTCCGGACTCCGCCCCGCCAGCTCATGCCGCCCCAGCCGCACACTGCCCGCGCTCGGCTTCAAAAACCCCGTCAGCAGATTGAACAACGTCGTCTTGCCCGCACCGTTCGGCCCCACCAGCGCGTGCACGGACCCCTCCCCCACATCCAGGTCCACACCGTCCACCGCCCGGAAACCGCGGAACTCCCGGACCAGACCCCGCGCCTCCAAAACCGGGGCCGGAGCCGGGGCCTGCGGGACGGGATCGCCCATCCGCCCTCCTCACGCGTCATGGCGTGACCCGCGCCACACCCGGGCCGCCGTGACCGTGAACGCTAGGCGGCGGCCGGGGCGGCGAACCAGGTGACCGGGCACATATTCGGGCGCTCCGCTATGAGGCCGCGCACATCGGCAGGCCCGAGGCACCACAGGACGCGGGCCAAGAGTGTGCTCGGGAACGTGGCCCCGCCGTCCGCCGGTCGCTCAGCATGGCTTCTCGCACGGGGCCGACCGGCGAGCCCCGTCCCGCCCCCCGGAGGCCGCACATGCCCGTCGTCCGCAGATCCTGCGTCGTCTCGGCCCTGCTGGGGCCGCTGCTGGCCGTCCCCCTGGTCGCGGTGGCCGTCCCGTCCGCGCAGGCCGACGCCCGCTGCGCCCGCATGGACCGGGTCCGCGTCCCCGGTGCGCAGCGGCAGGTCGCCGCCTGCCTGGACGACCTGACCACCGCCGGCACGGTCGCCTCCGGCCACACCGTCCCCGCCCAGTGGACGGGACTGCACGCGGCCGCCACGAAGAACCCGAGCGGCGTGCCGGGCGTCCAGATCGACGGCTACTTCCGGGACGACTCCTCGTTCAACACCACCCACGGCTGGAACCACGACTCCCAGTTCGTGATCCGGCTCCCGGAGCGGTGGAACGGCGGGCTGGTGGTCTCCGGGGCGCCGGGGACGCGGCTCCAGTACGCCAACGACTTCACCATCTCCGACTGGGTGCTGGCGAAGGGGTACGCGTTCGCCTCCACCGACAAGGGCAACAACGGCGCGACGTTCTTCAAGGACGGCCGCCGCCCCGGCGACGCCATAGCCGAGTGGTACCGCCGGATGACACAGCTCACCGTCGCCGCCAAGACGACCGTGGCCCGCCACTACGGCAGGCCCCTGCGCAGGACGTACGCCGCCGGCATCTCCAACGGCGGCCAACTCGTCCGCAAGGCCCTGGAAGACCACCCCGAGCTGTACGACGGCGGACTCGACTCCGAAGGCACGTACTGGCCGCGCGACGGCGGCAACAACGCGCTGGTCTACCTGCCGGTGGCGCTGCGCACCTACCCGAAGTACGCGGCGACCGGCGACCCGGCCGCGCATGCCGCGATGCTGAAGGCCGGCTTCGCCCCGGGCTCGGAGTTCCTGTGGGACTTCAACTACAGCGTCCTCTGGGACAACACGCAGCGCATCTACCGCGAGGAGGTCGACCCGGCCTACGACGGCGCCCTGGAGGCGGGCGTCCCCTACTGCGAGAGCGGCACGCCGAACTGCGACACCGACTACCGCTACTACGCGCGTCCCAAGAGCGTCCACAGGGCGGTGAAGCGGCTCGGGATGACCGGCCGCATCGGCAAGCCGCTGATCACGGTGCAGGGAACCCTGGACACGCTCCTGCCGATCAAGGTCCACGGCGACGCCTACGACCGCAAGATCAGGGAGCAGGGCCGGGGCGCGCTGCACCGCTACTACCGGATCGAGGGCGCCTCCCACCTGGACCTCGAATACGACATGTTCCCGGACCGGATGCGCCCGCTGCTGCCCTGCATGCGGACGGCGTTCGACGCCCTCGAACGCTGGACGGCCCCGCGCGGCGGCCAGGCGCCCCCGCCGAGCACGACCGTCCCGCGCCGGACGTCCGGGAACGTGGTCGACACCTGCGCGATCAGCTGACCCCGGGCGGCTCCGCCCCGCGTCCGGCGAGCCCGTCCGCCTCCGCGCGGATGAGCCGCCGGACGATGAGCGCGGACGGCGAGGGCCGCCCGTCCCGCCGCTGGGTCAGGCACAGCTGGACGGGCGGCGCGTCCCGCAGCGGCAGCCAGACCAGGCCCGCGATGTCGGCCGAGGTGGGGAAGCGGGCGAGGACGCCGAGCCCGGCCCCCTGCGCGACCATCACCTTGACGGTGCGCGCCGACATGGCCTGGACGACGACGTCGGGTTCGGCGACGTGCCGGTGCAGCGTCTCCCACATCACCGTGCCCGCCCGCATGGTGACGATCGGCCAGGTCCCGAGGTCGCGCCAGTGGACCTGCCCGCGCCCGGCGAGCGGATGATCGGTGCGGACGAAGATCCCGAGCGGGGCGGAGACGAGCGGCGTCCTGCTCAGCCTCGGCGCCGCCGGGCTCTGCGGCATGGTGACGACCCCGAAGTCCAGCTCGCCGTCGAGCACGGCGTCCTCGATCGCGCCCGAGGCGCCCTCGCGGACGCCGAACCGCAGCCCCGGATGCCGCTCCCGCAGCCGCCCCACCACTGGGGCGATGATCGTCTCCGCGGCCACCGAGACGCCGCCGATCTGGACCCGGCCCCGGTAGGCGCCGCTCGTCTCCATCGCCGACGCGCGCACCGCGTCCTCGGCGGCGACGAGCCGGCCGAGCGGCTCGATCAGCGCCTGGCCGGCCGGTGTCGGCCGCACGCCGTGCCGGCCGCGGGTGAGCAGGACGACGTCGAGCTCCTCCTCCAGCAGCCCGATCTGCTGCCCGATCGCGGGCTGGCTGACGCCGCACCGGGCGGCGGCCGCGCGCAGCGACCCGGTCTCGACGGCGGCCAGGAAGTACCGCGCCCGTTCGACACGCATCGGTCGACTATAGAAGCAGAACCTTTCACCCGTGAGCGGAGAACGCGTCTTCCCCGGCAGGTCGCCGCCGGTGCATTGTTCCGTAGGTCGGTTATGCGACCTGCCCGAACGTCCGCCCGTGAAAGGAATCCCCGGTGCCTGACGGTCCGCTGAGCGGAGTGCGCGTCCTGGACGTGTCGACGATCCTGGCCGGCCCCCTGGCGTCCTCGCTGCTCGGCGAGTTCGGCGCCGAGGTGATCAAGATCGAGCATCCCGTCGAGGGCGACCCGGCGCGCCGCTACCCGCCACTGGAGGACGGCGAGTCGGCCGCCTGGGCGATGCTGGCCCGCGCCAAGCGGAGCGTCACGATCGACCTGCACCGCCCCGAGGCGGCGGACCTCGTCGGGCGGCTGGCCGCCGCCGCGGACGTCGTGGTGACCAACTTCCGCCCGGCGGCGCTGCGCCGCTTCCGCATCGACTTCGACGACCTGCGGACGTACCGGCCGGACCTGGTGATGGTGCACGTGAGCGCGTTCGGGCGCACCGGCCCCTACGCCGACCGGCCCGGCTTCGCCCGCGTCGCGGAGGCGTTCGCGGGCCTCACCCACCGGACCGGCGACCCGGACCGGCCGCCGGTCTTCGCGGGCTACCCCGTGGCCGACGGCGTCACCGGCGTCTACGCCGCGTTCGCGGCCATGCTCGCCCTGCGGCAGCGCGACCGCACCGGCGAGGCGCAACTCGCCGACATCCCCCTCTACGAGCCGCTGCTGCGGATGATGGAGGACTTCATCGTCGAGTACGGCGCCACCGGCGAGAGCCGTGGGCGCCAGGGCAACCAGAACCCGCACATCAGCCCGAACAGCCTCTACCGGACCCGCGACGGCCGCTGGCTGGCGCTGCCCGCCTCCACCGAGCAGATGTGGCGCCGGCTCGTCGCGGTCATGGACGCCCCCGACCTCGCCGTCCACGACTCCATGACCGCCCGGCTGGAGCACCGCGAGGAGATCGAGGCGCGGGTCGCCGCGTTCGTCGCCGCCCGCGACCTCGACCCGCTGATGGCGCTGCTGCGGGACGCCGGGGTCGCGGCGGGCCCGGTGAACTCGGCGGCCGACATCTGCGCCGACCCGCACATCCGCGCCCGCGGGTCGGTGGTGGAGGTGCTGGACGAGCGCACCGGCCGCCGCCGCCTCATGCAGGCGCCGGCCGGCCGCTTCTCCGGCTTCGGCGCCGTCATCGGCGGCGCCGCGCCGGCCCTCGGCGAGCACACCGCCGAAGTACTGCGCGACCTCGCCGGGCTCGGGGACCCGGAGATCGCCGATCTGCGCCACCGAGGAGTGGTCTGAATGGCAACCCTGTCCATCATCGTGCTGGTCGCCCTGTTCGCGGCGACCCTTCTCCCCGCGTTCGACCTCGGGCTCGGCGCGCTCGCCGCCGCGTTCCTGCTCGGCCTCGCCGCCGACGTCGCCACCGACGAGGTGACGGGCTTCTTCCCCGCCGACTTCTTCGTGCTGATCGTCGGGGTGACCGCCCTGTTCGCGGTCGCCCACCTCAACGGCACCCTGGACTGGCTCCTCGACCTGCTGCTGCGGCTCGTCCGCGGGCGGCTCGTGCTCATCGTGCTGGTCCCGTTCGTCATCGGCGCCGTGCTCACCGCGGTCGGCACGCTGCCCGCCGCCGCGACCGCCATCGTGTCCCCGATCGCGCTGGGCTTCGCCGCCCGGTACCGGATCTCGCCGCTGATCGCCGCCGTCCTCGGCATCACCGGGATCATCGGCGGGCTGCTGTCGCCGCTCGCCGTCTACGGCGTCACCGCGCGGGAGCTGAGCGAGAAGCAGGGCATCGCGCTGCCGGGCTCGGCGCCGCTGACGTTCCTGCTCGGCGGCCTGGTCACCGGGCTGGTCGTGTGCGCGGCCCTGCTGGTCGTCGGCACCCGCACGGGCGCCGTGCCGCCGGGCCGGATCACCGCCCCGCCCCAGGCCCTCACCTCGGACGGCCCCGCCGCGCCGGCGCCGGCGGGCACGCGCGAGGGGGCCGGGGCCCGCGCCCTGACGGTCGCCTGCCTGCTCGCGGTCGTCGCGCTCTCGGTCGGCTTCGACATGAACGTGGGCTACCTCGGCCTGACCGCGGCGCTGGTGCTGCAACTGGCGCTCCGGCTGCCGTCCGGCGAGATCCTGTCGCGGATCCCGTGGAACGTCGTCCTGCTGATCGGCGGCCTGCTGACCTACGTCGGCCTGATGCAGCACCTCGGCGCGTTCAAGCAGATCAGCGACCTGCTCAGGGTGGGCGGATCGCCGCTGCTCAGCCTGCTGGTGCTGTGCTACATCGCCGGGGTGACCTCGTTCGCCGCCAGCTCCATCGCGGTGTTCATCACGACGATGCCGCTGCTGCCCCCGCTGGTGGCCGACGGCGTGTCCCCGGTCGGCGGCGTGCTCGCCCTCGCGCTGGCCTCGGTGCTGGTCGACATCAACCCGCTCGGCATCACCGGCGGCCTGATCCTCGGCGCCGCCGAACCCTCGGCGCGGCCCCGCCTGTTCCGCCAGCTCCTGGTCTACGGCCTCGTCTCGATCCCCATCGCGCCGTTGCTCACCTGGCTCGCGTTCGGCTGGTGGTGACGGATCAGACGCGGACGGGCAGGGCGACCAGGCCTCTGACGATGGAGCCGGTGCGGTGGTGCCGCAGATCATCAGCCGGGACGGCGAGGGCCAGGTCCGGGAAGCGGTCGAGCAGGCCGCCGATGGCGATCTGGCCCTCCAGGCGGGCCAGCGGCGCGCCGAGGCAGAAGTGGAGCCCGTGGCCGAAGGCGACGTGCCGCTTGGGGGCGCGCGTCACGTCCAGCCGGTCGGGGTCGTCGAACACGGCCGGGTCGCGGTCGGCCGCGCCGAGCGAGACGTGCACCCAGGCGCCCTTCGGGACGAAGGTGCCCGCGATCTCCAGGTCCTCCAGGGCGATGCGCTGGCTGGCCCGCTCGACCGGGCCGTCGTAGCGCAGCAGCTCCTCGATCGCGGACGGCAGCAGCTCGGGCCGGGCCCGGAGCAGTTCCGCCTGCTCGGGCTCCCGGAGCAGTGCGAGCACGCCGTTGCCGATGAGGTTGACCGTGGTCTCGTGCCCGGCGATGAGCAGCAGCGCGATGGCGGCGAGCAGCTCGGGTTCGGTCAGCGCGGCGTCCCCGTCGCGGGCGCCGATCAGCGCGCTGACCAGGTCGTCCTCCGGGCGGGCGCGCCGCTCGGCGATGACCTCGGTCAGGTAGCCGTTGAAGGCGCGGGCGACCTCGCGGCGGTGGGCGCGGGCCTCGGAGGTCAGCGCCGGGACGGTCAGCACGGCCGTCCACTCGCGGAACCGGGCCCGGTCGGAGGCGGGCACGCCGAGCAGCTCGCAGATGACCTGCACCGGCAGCGGGACGGCGAGGTCCTCGATGAGGTCCGCCGCGCCGCGCGCCGCGATGCCGTCCAGCAGCCCGCCGGCGATCTCCTCGACGCGGGGCCGCAGCCGCTCCACCCGCCGGGACGTGAACGCCTTGGCCATCAGCCCGCGCAGCCGGGTGTGGTCGGGCGGGTCCATGGCGAGCATGGTGCCGCCGAAGAACTGCTCGCCGTTCACCGGGACGGCGCTGTGCGCGACGTCCTTGGACAGGCGCGGATCGCTCAGGGCCGCGCGGCCGTGCTCGTGGTCGACCACCAGGAACGCGGTGGCCCCCTCGGGGAAGTCGATCGGATGGACCGGCCCGGAGGCCCGCAGCTCCGCGTAGGCGGAGTACGGGTCCTCGCTGAACGCCCGGCTGAACAGGAACCCGAGCGGCAGCATCACACCACCCGTCCGACGGCGGCGAGGAACCCCGGCCGGGACATGTCGGACCCGAACGGCTCGGCGTCCTCCCGCCAGTCGGCGACCTGCACCACGCCGGGGCCGACCAGCTCGGTGCCCGCGAAGAGCGCCGCCACCTCGCCGGCCCCGCGCGGGATGATGTCGCCGGCCCCGGTCCTGCCGTAGGCGGAGCGCACCTGGTCCTCGACGTCCTGCGTGACCTCGCCCCGGTGGCCGTGCGTGACGGCCAGGAAGCTGCCGGGCGCCAGCGGCGCGCGCAGCCGCGCCACGATGTCGGCGGGGCGCTCCTCGTCCGGGATGAAGTGCAGGATGGCCAGCAGCAGGAGCCCGACCGGCTGCGCGAAGTCGATCCGCGCCTTGACCTCGGGGTGGCCGATGATCGTCTCCGGCTCGCGCAGGTCGGCCTGGACGACGGTGGTCAGCGGGTTGTCGGCCAGCAGCGCCCGCGCGTGCGCGAGGACGATGGGGTCGTTGTCGACGTAGATGACGCGGGAGCCGGGCGCGGCCCGCTGCGCCACCTCGTGCACGTTCTCCTGCGTCGGCAGCCCGGACCCGACGTCGAGGAACTGCCGCACGCCGCGCGCGGCCATCATCGTCACGGCACGCGACAGCAGCGCGCGGTTGGCGCGGGTGAACTCCAGGACGTTCGGCATGGCCGCGACCACCTGGTCGGCGGCGGCGCGGTCGGCGGCGAAGTTGTCCTTGCCGCCGAGGTAGTAGTCGTACATCCGGGCGACGCTGGGGGTCTCGGGGTCGATCACCCACTCCGGATGATGCTCACCGCTCACGACGGACCTCCCCTGCCGGGTATCGATCGCACGATTCTAGGGGTGCGATCCACCCGATTTTCGATCTTCGGTAACTCCATGGGATGGTCCAGGAAAAATGCCTGGTAAAGGCGCCGACACGTCCGGGGGCCCGGCACCGCCGGTCCGGCGCGGTGGGAGGATGGGCCGCATGGGAAAAGTCGTGGTCACCGCGGAAGCGACCTTGCAGGCGAGCCCGGCGCGGGTGCTCGACGCGCTCGGCGACTACACGGGCGTCCGGTCCCGGATGCTGACCGAGCACTTCAGCGAGTACGAGGTGCGGGAGGGCGGCCAGGGCGCGGGCACGGTCGTGCACTGGAAGCTGGCGGCGACCAGCAAGCGGGTGCGCGACTGCCTGTTCACCGCGAGCACCCCCGATGAGAGCC
The DNA here is from genome assembly GCF_013364275.1 of Actinomadura sp. NAK00032. Classification (NCBI taxonomy): domain Bacteria; kingdom Bacillati; phylum Actinomycetota; class Actinomycetes; order Streptosporangiales; family Thermomonosporaceae; genus Actinomadura; species Actinomadura sp. NAK00032. The sequence goes on from NZ_CP054932.1 coordinate 7,259,963, forward strand.
GGCTGGTCGAGCGGGACGCCAACTCGTCCATGGTCACCACCTGGACGGTCTCCCCGGCGGACGGCGGCGCGCGCGTCCAGGTCACGACGACCTGGGACGGCGCGGGCGGCATCGGCGGGTTCTTCGAGCGCACCTTCGCCCCCAAGGGCCTGCGGAGCATCTACGACGCGCAGCTGGCCAAGCTGAGCACCGAAGTCGCCACATGACGAGTGCGCCGCCCGGCGGCCGCACCGCCGGCGATCCGGCGCCCGGCGAGCACTACCGCAGGCGCACCGCCCGGGTGCTGCTCGTGGACGACGCCGACCGCGTCCTGCTGTTCCGCTGGCCGCTGACCGCCGGCGACCCCGGGGCGGGGTACTGCTGGATCACTCCGGGCGGCGGCGTCGAGCAGGGCGAGACGCTGCGCGTCGCGGCGGCCCGCGAGCTGCGCGAGGAGACCGGCCTGGCCGTCTCCCCCGGCGACCTCGGCCCGCGGGTCGCCGTGACCTCCGGGCACGCCGACCTCGGCTGGGCCGAGGGCCTGTTCCGGGACGACTTCTTCTTCTACCGCACGGCCGCCGGCGACATCGACACCGCGGGGTTCACCCAGATCGAACGCGAACTCGTCGGCGCCCACCGGTGGTGGACGCTGGGCGAGCTGGCCGGCGCGCGGGAACCGGTCTACCCGTTCGGACTCGCCGAGCTGCTCACCGGCCTGCTCTCCGGCACCGTCCCGGCCGAGCCCGTCCGCCTCCCCTGGCACCACTGAGCGCCGGTCAGAGGTCGTTGCCGGCGTAGGAGAGGTTGAAGCTCTTGTTGACCAGCGGGAAGTCGGGGACGATCGTGCCGCTGAGCGCCACCGGCAGGGCCGGCCAGTTGAGGAACGACGGGTCCACGATCTTCACTCGGGTCAGCGTCCCGTCCGGGGCGAGTTCGACGCGGTGGACGATGGCGCCGCGCCAGCCCTCCACGATCCCGACGCCGGCCGCGCGCCGGGGGCGGGTGGTCGGGGGCCAGGCGGAGACCAGGCCGGGGTTCATCGCGTAGGCGAGGTCGCGGACGATCTCGATCGACGCGGCGATCTCGCGCACGCGGATCTGGAAGCGGGCCAGCACGTCGCCGGTCCCGGCGGTGGGGACGGTCAGCGCCGGGCGCAGGTCGGTGAAGGGATGGTCGCGGCGGGCGTCGGCGTCCACGCCGCTCGCGCGGGCGACCGGGCCGAGGGCGCCGAGGTCGCGCGCGGCGGCGGTGGGCAGCGGCGCGGTGCCGGTGAAGCGGTCGGCGACGACGGTGTGCCCGAGGGCGAGGCCGGCGAGTTCGGCGACCTCGGCGCCGATGGCCCCCAGCGCCGCGGGATCGGGCACGGCGCGCAGGACGGCGCCGCCGAGCAGCACCCCGCCGCGCAGTAGCCGGTGGCCGGTCACGTCGGCGTTGAGCCTGAGCAGCTGCTCGCGGATACGTCCGAACTGGGCGTTCAGGATGGAGTGGCCGACGTCGTTGCAGAGCGCGCCGAGGTCGGTCACGTGGTTGTAGAGGCGTTCGAGTTCGAGCAGGAGGGCGCGCCTGCGCTGCACGCCGGGTGACACGGCGCACCCGGTGGCGTCCTCGACGGCGAGGCAGAAGGCGAGGGTGTGGCCGACGGTGGTGTCGCCGCTGACGCGTTCGGCCAGCGGCAGCGCGTCGCCCGGCGGGCGCCCGCGGAACAGCGCCTCCAGTCCCTTGTGGACGAACCAGAGCCGCGCCTTCAGCTTGAGGATGCTCTCGCCGACGACGGAGAACCGGAAGTGCCCCGGTTCGATCATCCCGGCGTGCACCGGCCCGACCGGGATCTCGTACACGCCGGGCCCGTCGACCCGGACGAACGGGTAGGGGCCCGCGGGGTCGCCGAACGGGGGCGGCGGCCCGGCGTCGGCGCGCATCGGGTACCAGCCGCGCGGCCAGTGGTGGTGCCGGACGAGCCGGCGCGGCAGCGGATGGCCGGTCGGGACGACCCCGTACAGGTCGTGCATCTCCCGTTCGAACCGTCCGGCGGGGAAGCTGATCGCGGCGAGGCTCGGCACGGCCGGGTCGTCGCGGCCGAGGCGGACGTGCAGTTCGGCGCGCCGGTCCGGGCCGGGCGCGGTGAACAGGTAGACGGCGCGGAGGCCGTCCGGGTCCTCGTGGGCGGCGGCCAGGGCGAGGCGGTACCCCTCGTCCAGGAGGGCGGCGGCGCGCTCGGGCAGCCGGGCGGGGTCGATGTCGTCGGCGGTCGTGGTCATCAGTGCGCTCCGAGGAGGGCGGCGGCGTCGAGGAGGAGCCCGTGCAGGGGGCCGAGGCCGATCCCGACCGCGGCGCAGACGGGCAGCCCGAGCAGCAGCGCGGCGGCGGCGCCGAGCGGTGGTCGGGACGGCACCGCGGCGGCGCCGGGGCCGGTGCGGGGGCCGCCGAGCAGCATCCGGGCCGTCCCGGCGGCGATGGCGGCGGTGGCGGCGAGCAGCAGCGCGAGCGCGGCGGCGACCGCCCAGCCGAGGCCGGCGGCGAACCCGGCGCGGAAGACGGCGAGTTCGCTGGCGAACAGGCTGAACGGCGGGAAGCCGAGGAGCGCGAGCACGGCGGCGCCGAACGCGCCGGCGGCCAGCGGGGCGCGGGCGGCGACGCCGCGCACGGCGCCGATCCGGCTGGTGCCGGCGGTCTGCTGGAGGTGCCCGGCGGCGAGGAACGCGACCGTCTTGGCGAGCCCGTGCCCGAGGATGTGCAGCAGGACGGCGGCCATGGCGAGCCGGGTCCCGATCGCGGTGCCGAGGGCGATCAGGCCCATGTGCTCGATGCTGGAGTAGGCGAGCATCCGCTTGTAGTCGCGCTGGCCGAGCAGCAGGGCGGCGGCGAGCGCGAGGGACGCCAGCGCGACGGTCAGCAGCAGCGTCCGGACGAACCCGGTGCCGAGCGCCGCGTCCGCGATCACCTTGACCCGCAGCACGGCGTAGAACGCGACCGACAGCAGGGCGCCGGACATGAGCGCGGACACCGGTGCCGGGGCCTGGCCGTGCGCGTCCGGCAGCCAGGCGTGCAGCGGCGCGAGCCCGGCCTTGGCGCCGAACCCGAGGACGAGCAGCGCGACGGCGATGCGCGTGACGTCGGGGTCGAGGCGTCCGGCGTGGGCGGCGAGGTCGGCCCAGCCGAGCGCGCCGGCGGCCGGGACGTGCGCCTGCTGCGCCGCGAAGTGCAGCAGCACGACGCCGAGGAAGGCCAGCGCGATCCCGGCCGAGCAGATCACGACGTACTTCCAGGCGGCCTCGGTCGCGTTGCGGGTGCGGCGGTGCCCGACGAGGAACGCGGTCACGACCGTGGTCGCCTCGATCGCGACCCACAGCATGCCGAGGCTGGCGGCCAGCACGGCCAGGGCCATCGCGGCGACGAACGCCTGCGTCAGGACGCCGTACCGGCGGGCGTCGCGCGGGGACGTCTCCTCGGCGGCCAGGTGGGCGGGGCTCACGAGCATCGCGGGCAGCGCGACGGCGCCGATCACGATGAGCATGAACGCGCTGAGCGCGTCGGCGCGCAGCAGGCCGCCGGGGGCGGCGTGCGGGCCGGTCGCGGCCAGCGCGATCCCGCAGGTCAGGAGCACCGCGGCGGCGGCGGCGCCCAGCCAGGACGTCGCGCGCCGCCACCCGAGGGCGGCCTGGCACGCGGCGGCCAGCAGCGGCGCCCCGATCGGGGCGATCAGCAGCAGGGTCATCAGTCGCGCAGCTCCCGCAGGTCGTCCAGGTCGGTGTCGCCGAAGGCGGCCCGCATCCGCGCGGTCAGCACCTGGAGCACCAGCACCGCCAGCAGGACGTCGAGCGAGACGCCGAGCTCCACGACGAGCGGCACCCCGGAGGCGGTGAGGAACGCGACCGCCGTGATGCCGTTGTCCATGAGCAGGAACCCCACGATCTGCGACACGGCGCGGCGCCGCGTCACCAGGACGAAGAGCCCGATCAGCACGACGGTGAGCGCGACCGGCACGGCGTGGGTCGCGGGCGTCGGGTCCAGCCGCACGATGGGGCGGGTGACGGCGTAGCAGAGCAGGCCGAGCAGCGCCGCGACGGTGAGCGAGGCGGCCACGTTGACCAGCGGCTGCGTCTCCCGGCTCGTCCCGTCCCCGGCCAGGGCGCGGCGCAGCAGCCACGGCAGCAGCAGCGTGCGCAGCGCCCCGATGCCCGCGGCCAGCGCGACCACGCCGGCCTCGCCCTCGTGGACGCCGAGGACCGCGATGAGCAGTGCCAGCGCCGCGCCCTGCAGCGCGAACAGCCGCACGATCGCGGCGAGGTCGCGGCGCCACAGCACCAGCACCCCGGCGAGCAGGAAGGCGCCGCAGGAGGCGTTGAGGAGCTGCACGTAGGTCGTGTGGTTCACGGCGCCACCAGGAAGAAGGACGAGGCGACGGCGAACAGGGCCAGCACGAACGAGCCGGCGAGCAGTTCCGGCACCCGGAACATGCGGAGCTTGGCCATGAAGACCTCGGCGGCGGCGAGCGCGGCGCCCGCCGCCGCGACCTTGGCGGCGACGGCGGCGATCCCGGCCGGCAGCAGGGCGAGGGAGTCCCCGGTGATGCCCCACGGCACGAAGAGGTTCGCCAGGAGCCCGAGCAGCACGGTCAGCCGCATCGCCGAGGCCCACTCGACGAGCGCGAGGTCGGGCCCCGCGTACTCCAGCACCATCGCCTCGTGGACCATCGTCAGTTCGAGGTGGGTGGACGGGTTGTCCACCGGCATGCGCCCCGCCTCGGCGATGACGACGACCACGAGCGCGACGAGGGCGAGCAGGCTCGCGGGGAACACGGCGCGCTGCGGGTCGTCGAGCGTCGCGGTGACGATCGCGCCGAGGTTGGTGGACCCGGCGCGCACCGACAGCGCGAACGTCGACAGCAGGATGGTGGGCTCCACGAGCGCCAGTACGACCATCTCGCGGCTGGCGCCCATGCCGCCGAACGCGGTGCCGGTGTCGAGGGCGGCGAGCGCGAGCGCGACCGTGCCGAGCGCGAGCAGCGCCGTCACGGCGAACAGGTCGGCCGCGCCGTCCAGCGGGGACCGGGTCGTGACGAGCGGGATCACGGCCGCGGCGACGAGCGTCGACCCCGCCAGGACGAGCGGCGCCATGCGGAACAGCGGGCCGGTGCCGTGCGGCGTGATCGGCTCCTTGCGCAGGAGTTTGCGCAGGTCGCGCCACGGCTGCAGGACGCCGGCGCCAGCGCGTCCCTCCGCTCTCGCGCGGACCTGCCGCATCAGCCCCACCAGCAGCGGCGCGCCGGCCGCGACGAGGACGACCTGGAGCGCCGCCCCGAGGATCCCGGTCACCGGACCACCGCCAGGGCGATCAGCAGGCCGGTGACGGCGTAGAAGCCGTACCCGACGTAGCGGTGCACGCTGCCGTTGGCCAGGCCGCGCGCCGCCTCCCCGGTCCGCGCCGCCGCCGCGAGGACGGGACGGTACAGCCGGTGCTCGACCCGGTCGCCGATCCGCGTCCGGTAGGTCACGCTGTCCACCAGGTAGGCCGACTCCTTCAGCGGGGTGACGTCGAGGTCGGTCTCGGGGGCGAGCACGTCGTCGAAGACCCGCTGCAGCGGCTCGGCGAACGAGGTCGCGGTGTACTCCATCCGCGCGGTCATCGGCCCGGCGCCGCAGTCCCACAGCCGGGCCGGGCGGCGCGCGGCCCGGCGCGTCGCGGCGGCGCGCAGCAGCGCGAGCAGGCCGACGGCGGCGACCAGCAGGAACACGGCGATGAGCAGCGGCGACACCGTGCCGGACAGCCCGGCCAGACGGAGCGTCACCGGGCCCGACACGGCGTCCGGCCCCGGCACGGCGACGGCCACCGGCCGCGCGATGGCGGGCAGGACGAGGCCCGGCGACAGCGCCAGCACGACGCAGGCGCCGGCGGCCGCGGCCATCGCGGCGAGCATCGGCGCGGGCGCCTCGCGGGCGCGCTCGGCCGCCGCGCCGCGGGCCCGCGCGAGGAACCCGACCCCGAACGCCTTGACGAACGTGGCGATCGCGAGCCCCGCCGACAGCGCGACCGCCGCCACGGCCAGCGGCATCGTGACCGCGGTGACCGTCCCGCCGCTCGGCAGGGCGTGGACGAGGCTCTGCAGGAGCAGCCACTCGCTGACGAACCCGTTGCCGAGCGGGAGCGCGGAGGCCATCAGCGCGCCGACGCCGAAGAGCGCCGTGGTCGCGGGCATCCGGGTCCGGAGGCCGCCGAGGGCGTCCAGGTCGCGGGTGCCGGTGGCGTGCAGGACCGACCCGGCCGCGAGGAACAGCAGCGTCTTGAACCCGGCGTGGTTGACGACGTGCAGCAGCGCGGCGGTCAGCGCGAGGGCGGACAGCGTGCGCGCGCCCGACGCCGCGAACAGCCCGGACGCTCCGACGCCCAGCAGGACCAGGCCCATGTTCTCGCAGGTCGAGTAGGCGAGGAGCCGTTTGAGGTCGGCGGCCACGGCCGCCTGGAGGATGCCGTACAGGGCCGAGAGGCCGCCCGCCGCCAGGACGATCAGCCACCACCAGGCCGGCCCGCCGCCCAGCAGGTCGAAGCCGACCCGCACGATCCCGTACACGCCGAGGTTGACCATGGCCGCGCTCATCAGCGCCGACACGTGGCTCGGCGCCTCCGGATGGGCGCGCGGCAGCCACACGTGCAGCGGGGCGATCCCGGCCTTGGACGCGAACCCGGCGAGGACCGCGAGGAACACCGCGGCGCGTCCCGCCGGCGGGAGCCCGTCCGCCGCCGCGCGGAGCCGCTCGAACGACTCGCCGTGCGCGGCCGCCGCGAACCCGGCGAGCCCGGCGAGGATCACCACGAGCCCGAGATGCGTCATGACCGCGTACCAGAGCCCCGCCGCGCGGACCTCGTCCCGGCTCCGGTGCTCGGCCACGACCAGCAGCAGGGACGCCAGCGCCATCAGCTCCCATGCCGCCAGGAACGTGCTCGCGCTCGCCGCCGCCGGGACGAGCGCCATCGCCGCCACGAACACCGGGAGCATCGCCTGCGGGACGCGTCCGCCCAGGTCGCCGTGCCGGGTGTAGCCGATCCCGTAGACGGCCGCGCACACGGCGACCGCGCCCGTGACGGCGAGGAAGAGGCCGCCCAGCGGGTCCAGCGCCAGCCGCGCGCCCGCGAGTGGCAGCAGGCCGGGCAGCCGGGCGCTCCACTCCCCGCCCAGCATCGCCGCGGTGCCCGCGGCGGCGGCGGCCGCGCCCCCGGCCGCCGTGAGCGTCCCGACCGCCGCCCGGCGGGCCCCGCGCGGCAGCACGAGCCCCGCCACCGCCGCCGCGAGGTTCAGGGCGAGGGCGGCCGCGAACGCGGTCGGCGTCATCGGCCGGTCAGGCCGCGCAGCGCCGCCACGATCGCCTCCGGCGCGGGCGGGCAGCCCGGCACCTCGACGTCCACCGGGACCACGTCGCCGACCGCGCCCGCGACCCCGTACGCCTCGGCGAACACGCCGCAGTCGCGCGCGCAGTCGCCCAGCGCGATGACGACCTTGGGTTCGGGGACGGCCTCGTAGGTGCGGCGCAGCGCCGTCTCCATGTTGCGCGTGACCGGCCCCGTCACCATGAGCGCGTCCGCGTGCCGGGGCGAGGCAACGTGCCGCGCGCCGTAGCGCTCCGCGTCGTACACCGGGCCGAACGCCGAGGCGACCTCCACCTCGCAGCCGTTGCACGACCCCGCGTCCACGTGCCGGACCTGGAGCGATCCGGCGAGGTCGCGGGCGCGCTCCGGAAGCGCGGGCGCGGGCGCGGGGGGCGCGTCCTCGGCGGCGCGGCCGGTCGTGCGGATCTTGCGGAACAGGTCTCTCACACCGCTCCCCGGACTCGATGGTGACATGCGCAATTGCCGATTTTAGCAACTCGTAAGCATACAAAAGCCGTCGATCGGACCGCGTCCGTCAGCCGTGTTCGCGCGTGCGCCCGCCGGCGGGCCCGGAGGCGCGCATCTCGTCCAGCAGCTCCGCCTGCCCGGACAGCACCCCGGTCAGGATCTCCCGCGCCACCGCGAGCAGCTCCGCCACGCGCGGGCTGGTCAGCGAGTAGATGACCGACGCCCCCTCCTTGCGGGAGACGACGAGGCCGGCCCGGCGCAGGACGGCGAGCTGCTGCGACAGGTGCGCCGGCTCGATGCCCACCTCCGGCAGCATCTCGGCCACCGCGTGGTCGCGCTCGCTGAGCAGCTCCAGCACCCGGATCCGCGCCGGATGCCCCAGCGTCTTGAAGAACTCCGCCTTCAACTGGTACAGCGGAGCGCTCACCGCGCCCACCCGCGGACCATCCGTGGCACCATCTCCTGGCTCTCCCCGCCGGAGTAGCAGCATGACAAATCGCCAAGGCTAGCAACCCCCCGCCCGGGGTTCCGGCGGCGGCTCGGGGCCGCCGCCGGGGGCGTGCGTCAGCGGACGTCGACGTAGTCGTCGCGCGACTTCTGCCGGTCGAAGTTGCTCGTGCCGGGGAAGTAGGCGCGCCAGATGCCGTCCCGCTCGGCCTTGAAGCCCTTGCGGAAGCGTCCGTCCCTGGCGGTCTTGGTGGACCCCATGTACGACCAGGTCCTCGTGCCCTTGGCCATGAAGTAGACCCGGATCGTCTTGCCCGAGTACGCGGTGTACCCGAGACCCAGGTTTCCGACGCGGCGGAGGCGGCCCGAGACGTAGAGCGTGCGGCCCTTGCGGACCGGCTCGGGCGCGGCGTTGTAGCTCTGGATGACCGTGTCGAACTTCTCGTACCAGTACTTCTCGCGGCTCCCGAGGGCCTTGCCGCTCCGGTTGTAGGCGACGACCCTGACCCGCCACTTGCCGAGGTCGTCGGTGGTGGACGGGCAGCCCACGCCCCAGCCGACCTGCTGGCCCGGCAGGACGCGCTTGTAGACGGGCCAGGTCTCGCCGTCGGGCTCGATCACGTACGCCTTGGAATAGGCGACGCCGGACCCCTTGGTGCCCCAGGCCCAAACGTCCATGGCGCAGGACTTGTTGTACTCGCCCTTCCCCACCGAGACGGCCTTCGGCACCTCGATGCGGAACTGCAGCGCGGCGGCGCCGGCGGCGCCGGCGGTGCCTCCGACGAGCAGCCCTCCGCCGAGCGCCAGCGCGGCAACTCCGGCGGCAAATCTGGAATACCTCGACATATCACCCCTTGTCATAGATCGGGACGATCATGTCAGTGAACGGCGGCGACTTCCAGCGGAATACCGCTCTTCCCGCCGTCCGGCAGCCCGTTTATCGGCCGTTCTCCGCGGAATGGTCCGCCGTGGAGGCATTGGAGGCTTGCCGTGGCCATCTACCAGTACCGGTGCGCGGGGTGCGGACCGTTCGACGTCTCGCGGCCGATCGGCAGGGCCGGGCCGGCGGAGCCCTGCGCGTCCTGCGGCGGCGAGGCGCCCCGCGTCTTCACCCCGCCGCTGGTCAGCCGCACGTCGCGCCCGCTCGCGCGCGCCTACGACGCCCAGGCGGCCAGCGCGCACGAACCCCGCGTGGTCGGACGCCCTCCGGCCGCGCCCCCGCGCGCGCCCGCACCGCCCGCCGACCCCAGGCACGCGCGGCTCCCGCGCCCTTGACCGGAAACAGAGAAACGCAGGGAAACCACCGGAGGAAAAGATGCCCGAGGTCGTGTTCAGCGTCGACCAGTCGAAATCCATGCGCGACCAGAGAGTGCCCGGTCACAACCGGTGGCATCCCGACATCCCCGCGGCGGCGACCGTCCGCCCAGGGTCGCAGATCCGGATCGAGTCGCGGGAATGGATGGACGGGCAGGTCGGGAACAACGACTCGGCCAACGACATCCGGGACCTGAACCTGAACGTCAACCACATGCTGAGCGGCCCCATCGCGGTCGAAGGCGCCGAGCCCGGCGACCTGCTCATCGTGGACATCCTCGATATCGGCCCCGTCCCGCAGGAAAAGGGCGGTGTCGCGGGGCAGGGCTGGGGCTACACCGGCATCTTCGCCCGCGATAACGGCGGCGGTTTCCTCACCGACTACTTCCCCGACGCCTACAAGGCCATCTGGGACTTCCACGGGCAGCAGGCCACCTCGCGCCACATCCCAGGGGTGCGCTTCACCGGCATCACCCATCCCGGCCTGTTCGGCACGGCACCGTCCGCCGACATGCTGCGCCGCTGGAACGCCCGCGAGCAGGCCCTCATCGACACCGACCCCGGCCGGGTGCCGCCGCTGGCCCTGCCGCCCGAGCCCCAGGAGGTCCTCGCGGGCCACCTCGGCGGCGCCGACCTGGAGCGCATCGGACGCGAGGGCGCCCGGACCGTCCCGCCGCGCGAGAACGGCGGCAACCAGGACATCAAGAACTTCAGCCGCGGCTCGCGGGTGTTCTTCCCGGTCTTCGTCCCCGGCGGCATGCTGTCCGGCGGCGACCTGCACTTCAGCCAGGGCGACGGCGAGATCACCTTCTGCGGCGCCATCGAGATGGGCGGCTTCATCGACCTGCACATCGACCTCATCAAGGGCGGCATGGAGAAGTACGGCGTCACCACCAACCCGATCTTCATGCCGGGCAACGTCGAGCCGCGCTACTCGGAGTTCATCTCCTTCATCGGCATCTCGGTCGACCACGAGACGGACACGAACCATTTCACCGACGCCACGCTCGCCTACCGGAACGCCTGCCTGAACGCCATCGAGTACCTGAAGAAGTTCGGCTACACCGGCGAGCAGGCGTACCTCATCCTGGGGGCCGCGCCGATCGAGGGGCGGCTCAGCGGCGTCGTCGACATCCCGAACGCCTGCTGCTCGCTCTACCTGCCGACCGCCATCTTCGACTTCGACGTCCGCCCGACGGCCGACGGCCCGCGCCGCGCCGACCGCGGCCAGTGCGCCGTGACGTCCTAGACCGCGCGAACCCGCCCCCTCGCCGGGCGGTGGCCTGACGAGGCCACCGCCCGGCGAGACTTTTTCCGGCCCCCGCCGAACTGGTCCGGCCCGCCAGCGGGACTGGTCCCGGCGGCCCTCCGGCGGCCGCCGGAAGGGGGGTTGCCAGCGCGCGTCCGGCCGGTTACCGTTCAGGCGATTTATAGGAAAGTTTCCTATCAGAAAAAGGGAGGGCACGCGGCACGACCCGCTCGGGGTTCGGGGGATTCCCGCTCATCCGTCTCCTTCCCGGGAGTGACCTTGCGAAGAAAACTTCTCCCCGGTTTCCTGTTCACCGCCCTCGGCGCCCTCGTCCTGGCCCTGCTGTCCCCCGTCCCGGCGAACGCCGCCGCGACGGTGACCGCGACGTTCGCCAAGGCGTCCGACTGGGGCTCGGGCTACGAGGGCAAGTTCACGATCAAGAACGACACCGGCTCGGCGATCTCGTCGTGGAAGGTCGAGTTCGACCTCCCGTCCGGCTCCTCCGTCGGGACCTACTGGGACGCGCTGCTCACCGAGTCCGGGCAGCACGCCACGTTCACCAACCGCGAGTACAACGGCGCCGTCGCCGCCGGCTCCTCCGTCTCGTTCGGCTTCATCGTCGGCGGGTCCGGGACGCCCCAGGGCTGCACGCTCAACGGCGGCTCCTGCGACGGCGGCTCGACCGAGCCGGGCACGCCGTCCGCACCCGGCGCCCCGGCCGTCACCGGCAAGACGGACACGTCGCTGACGCTCTCGTGGACGGCCTCGTCCGGCCAGACCAGCGGCTACCGCGTCTACGAGGGCACGTCCGTCAAGGCGACGGTGACCGGCACGAGCACCACCATCGGCGGCCTGGCCAAGTGCTCCAGCCACACCTACACGGTCAGGGCGTACAACGACGTCGGCGAGTCCGCGGCGAGCGCGCCAGTCTCGGCCACCACGACCGGCTGCACGGTCCCGCCCGTCTCCCGGCACGCCGCGCCCTACCTGTACCTCGGCTGGGGCAACCCGCCGGACCCGGCCACGGTGATGAACGCGTCCGGGGTCAAGTGGTTCACGATGGCGTTCATCCTGTCCGGCGGCGGCTGCACCCCGGCGTGGGACAGCAACCGGCCGCTCAAGGGCGGCGTGGACGAGCAGGCGATCAGCAAGATCCGCGCGGCCGGCGGTGACGTGATGCCGTCCATCGGCGGCTGGTCGGGCAACAAGCTCGGCCCGAACTGCGCCACGCCGCAGGCCCTCGCGGGCGCCTACCAGCAGGTCATCGACGCCTACGGCCTCAAGGCCATCGACGTCGACATCGAGAACAGCGACGAGTTCGAGAACGCGGCCGTCCAGGACCGCATCCTCAACGCGCTGAAGATCATCGAGCAGAACAACCCCGGGATCCAGACGATCCTGACGATGCCGACGCTCAACACCGGACCGAACTACTGGGGCAAGCGCCTCATCGACCGTGCGGCCGAGCTCCAGGTCCCCGTCGACATCTTCTCGATCATGCCGTTCAACTTCGGCGGCGGCGCCGACATGTACGGCAACACCGTCCATGCGTCGGAGGGCCTGAAGGCCGCCCTGACCTCCGCGTTCGGCTGGTCGGACGCCGACGCCTACGCCCACATGGGCATCTCCGGCATGAACGGCAGCTCCGACCAGGGCGAGATCACCACGACCGCGATCTGGACGCAGATCCGCGACTGGGCCAAGTCGCACGGCCTGGCCAGGCTCACCTTCTGGTCGGTCAACCGCGACCGCCCCGGCAGCGGCACCGACCAGACCGACTGGCAGTTCACCAAGATCACCGCAGGTTTTTGACCCACCCCCGAAAGAGCGGCCCGCGTCCCCCCTCCCGGGACGCGGGCCGTCCCCTCGCCGGCGGGCGCGCCCTACCCTGCCGACATGGCCACCGACCCCACCGACCTCGTCCGCACCGGCTACGACGCCCTCTCCCAGCACTACCGAGGCGACCACGAGACGATCGAGCACTACGACCGCTGGCTCGACGACCTGCTGGCGGGCCTCCCCCGGCAGGGGGACGTCCTGGACATCGGCTGCGGCTGCGGCGTCCCCGTGGCCCGGCGCCTCGCCCGCGCCGGCCACCACGTGACCGGTGTCGACATCAGCGACGTCCAGATCGAACGAGCCCGAGCCCTGGTCCCCGGCGCCGCCTTCATCCGTGCGGACGCCACGGACCTCGACTTCCCGGCGGCGTCCTTCGACGCCGTGGTCTGCCTCTACGCGCTGATCCACATGCCGCTCGACCGTCAGCCCCGCCTCCTGCGCGCCATCGCCCGGTGGCTGCGCCCCGGCGGCCGGCTGCTGGCGACCACCGGCCAGGACGCCTGGACCGGCACGGACGACGACTGGCTCGGCGGCGGCGCCACCATGTGGTGGAGCCAGACCGACGCCGCCACCTACCGCACCTGGCTCCACGAGAGCGGCCTGGAGGTCACCGAGCAGCGGTTCGTCCCCGAAGGCGACACCGGCCACGCCCTGTTCTGGGCGACCGCCGGTACTGGATCATGACCCGCATGGCCCGTTTCCGACGCGATGCCGCACTCGTTCCGTTTCCGCGCGAACTCCTTGACCAGGTCGTGCGCGCACTGCTGGACGCGGCGGAGCAGGCACCGATATCCGAAGACGGGTTCGCGTTCGGTGACGCGACCATCGACGGCGTCCGCCTGCTGGAGGGCCGGCACCTCGCCGCCGGGGCCCGCTACCGCGGCGAGACGGACGACCTGACCGTCGACGTGCACGTCCCCACCTGGAACCGGGCCGGCGAGTCGCGGATCGAAGCCGCGGTCGTCTCCGGCGGACACACGGTCAACCTGCGGCTGGATCTGCGGATGTCGGCCCGGCGCCTCCACACCGTCCGCATCTCGGGCGACTACCAGGGCCCGAAGCCGTTTCGCGGACTGCGGCGCGCACGCTGGGAGGGCGAAGTGCGGGCCGAGGAGTGGTGGTCGCCGCTCGGGCCCAAGGCGTCTCCCATCTCCGTCCGGGTCGTCCATCCCTTCGCCTTCGCCGATCTGGGGATCACGCGGCGCAAGGACAAGCGAGGCCAGTGGACCGTCCGGACCACGGCGCGGTTCGGCGGACGCTCTCTCCTACGGCCGTTCGCAGCGGTCGGCCTGGCCATCGCGCGAGGCCGTATCCAGCGCGCAGTGGACGAGGGCTTCGCCGGCGCCGTGTCCGCCTGGAACAACGAAGTTCCCCGCATGGTGAAGCACGGCATGCGGGAGCGGCTCGACTTCGAGCATCGCGTAACGCTCAAGGCCGTTTCCCGCGAATGGGCCGAAGAATATACAGCGGCCCTCCATCAGGGAATCGAGGAACTGCGCTTCTCCAAGGGCCGGCTCGTCAAGAAGGAGCCCGGCGCTTTCAGCATCCGGCTTCTCACGGGAAAGCACATCGGACCCGGCACCCGCTACCGCATCGCCTTCGTCCCGGAAGACGAGGTCGAGCCGCTCGATGTGCACGTCGCGGCATGGAGGCTCGACGGCCCCGACCGCATCGAGTTCAACAGCTCGGACGACGGCCAGACCGGCTATTTCGAGATCGACAGCGCCCGCAGACCCACCGCCGTCCGCGCCGGGTTCACCGGCGCCTTCGAGGGATACTCGCAGGCCGAAGCATCGGCAGAGGCCGACCTGAAGCGCTGGTGGGGCGACACTCCCGCGCCCCTCCTCACCGGCAAAGCCGACAACCCGGCGGGCGAGGCGTCCATGACCGTCAACCGAGCAAAAGACAACGACGGGGAATGGACGGTCGACGTCACCGCAACCGTCAAAGGCCGCGCCTGGGCAGGGCACCTGGTGCCGGTCGCCGGGCTCGTGCTCGGTTCCGCACTGACGAGGTCATTCCGCGAGAGCGTGGACACGTACGCCGAGAAATGGAACGCCGCCGCTCCTGGAGCCGTCACCCCGCAGCAGGCAGCCGACTCCACGCTCCGCGCCGTCCTCGACCGCTAAGGCGCTGACCGTACCCCGTCGCGCGCTGTTGGCAAGCATTGCCGAAGAAGGCTCGATTTCATGGCGTTTCATGCTGATATTCGGGCGGGGTCGGAGTGGTTCGGTGTCCAAGCTGGGGTGGTCTGACCAGGGGCGGAACATCAGGGGGTTGCCCAGGTCACGGACGCTGGTTATCTTGCTCGCAAATAGATAGGAAACTTTACTGTCAAATGCGGTCGATCGGGGTTCGGGGGAATCCGCCAGCGTCGAAACCGAGGGAGTAGCCCTTGCGCCCCCGCTCGGTTCTCAGTGTCCTCGCCGTCCTCCTGCTCGCCCTGCTCGTCCCGGCCACGGCGCACGCCGCCGAGGGCGCGTCCGCGACGTTCAGCAAGCCCTCCGACTGGGGCTCGGGGTGGGAGGGACGGTTCACCCTCACCAACGGAACCGGCGCCGCGATCAACGGCTGGCGGGTCGAGTTCGACCTGCCAGCCGGGACGTCCGTCGGGTCCTACTGGGACGCCCTGCTCACCAAGGACGGCCAGCACAACACGTTCACCGACCGCGGGTACAACGCCGCCATCCCGGCGGGCGGCTCGGTCACGTTCGGCTTCCTCGGGAACGGTCCGGGAAGCCCGCAGAACTGCACCTTCAACGGTGAGCCCTGCGAGGGCGGTCCGCCCGACCCCGGCGGGCTCGGCACTCCGGGGTCCGTGGCCGTCACCGGCAAGACCGACACCTCGCTGACGCTCGACTGGGAGGCCGCGGCGGGTGAGCCCACCGGGTACCGCGTGTACGAGGGCGCGACGGTGAAGGCGACCGTCACCGGGACGACCGCCACGATCACCGGGCTCGCCAAGTGCGAGACCCACACCTACACGGTCAAGGCCTACAACGCCGAGGGCGAGTCGGCCGCCAGCGACGCCGTCACCGGGACGACCAGCGGATGCGCGACCGGCCCCCTGCCCCGGCACTTCCTGACCGGCTACTGGCACGACTTCGTCAACCCCGCGCAGGAGCTCAAGCTCTCCCAGGTGCCGGACGAGTACGACCTCATCGCGGTCGCGTTCGGCGAGGCCACGGCGCGGGCCGGCGAGGTCACCTTCCGCGTCGACCCCGAGCTCTCGACGGCCCTCGGCGGCTACACCGACGCGCAGTTCAAGTCGGACATCGCCGCGCTGCACGCCAAGGGCAAGAAGGTCATCCTGTCCGTCGGCGGCGAGAAGGGCGCGATCCGGGTGGCGGACGGCTCCGCCGCGCAGCTCTTCGCGACCACCGTGTACGGGCTCATGACCGAGTACGGGTTCGACGGCGTCGACATCGACCTGGAGAACGGCCTCAACCCGACCTACATGGAGCAGGCGCTGCGCGCCCTGCGCGCCAAGGCCGGCGCCGACCTGATCATCACGATGGCGCCGCAGACGCTCGACATGCAGTCCACCGGCGGCTCCTACTTCCAGCTCGCGCTGAAGATCAAGGACATCCTCACCGTCGTCAACATGCAGTACTACAACTCGGGCGCGATGCTCGGCTGCGACCAGAAGGTGTACGGGCAGGGGACGGTCGACTTCATGACCGCGCTGGCCTGCATCCAGCTGGAGGGCGGGCTGCGTCCCGACCAGGTGGGGCTCGGGCTGCCGGCCGGGCCCGGCGCGGCGGGCGGCGGCGTGGTGGCGCCGTCGGCGGTCAACAACGCCCTCGACTGCCTGGCCAAGGGCACCGGATGCGGCTCGTTCACGCCGTCCCGCACGTATCCCGACATCCGCGGCGCGATGACCTGGTCCATCAACTGGGACGTCACCAACGGCGGCGGCTTCGCGAGCACCGTCGGCCCGCACCTCGACACGCTGCCGTAGGAGGCCGGAGATGCGAAGGATCTGGGTCCTCGCGGCGCTGCTCGCGGGGCTGCTGGTCGGGGTCACGGCCCCGGCGCAGGCGGCGAACGTCCTGGCCAACGCCGGGTTCGAGAGCGGGTCGCTGAGCCCGTGGGCGTGCGACGGCGGGTCGGTGGTGTCGAGCCCCGTCCGGACGGGGAGCCACGCGCTCGCCGGCGGGGTCACGGCGGGCAGCACCGGCCAGTGCGCGCAGACGGTGGCGGTCCAGCCGAACACCGCCTACACGCTGTCGGCCTGGGTGCGCGGCAACTACGTGTACCTGGGCGTGACCGGCGGGACGTCCACGTGGACGCCGTCGGCCGCCGACTTCACCCAGCTGTCGGTGACGTTCACGACGGGCGCGAACCAGACGTCCGCGCAGATCTTCCTGCACGGCTGGTACGGCAACGGGGCGTACTACGCGGACGACGTCGTCCTCGACGGCCCCGGCGGCGAACCGCAGCCGGGGGTCCCCGGAACTCCCAGAAAGCCGCAACTCGGAACAGTCTCCGACAACTCGGTCGCTCTGAACTGGGGCGCGTCGTCGGGGACGGTCGCCGGGTACCGCGTCTACGAGGGCGGCACGGTGAAGGCCACCGTGACCGGCGGGACGAGCGCCACCGTGTCCGGCCTGGCGGCGTGCAGCTCGCACACCTACACGGTCGCCGCGTACAACGACGTCGGCGAGTCGGCCAAGTCCGAGCCCGTCAGCGCGCGCACGACCGGCTGCGTCAACACCGGTCTGCCCAAGCACGCCCTGATCGGCTACATGCACGCGAGCTTCGCCAACGGCTCCGGCTACGTGCGGATGGCGGACGTCCCCGACGCGTGGGACATCATCGACCTCGCGTTCGGCGAACCGACCTCGCCGACGTCCGGTGACATCCGGTTCACCCGGTGCCCGGTCAGCGAATGCCCGAACGTGGAGAGCGACGAGGAGTTCATCGCCGCGATCCGCGCCAAGCAGGCACAGGGCAAGAAGGTGCTGATCTCGATCGGCGGCCAGAACGGCCAGGTGCAGCTCACGACGGCGGCGGCGCGGGACGCGTTCGTCCGGTCGGTCTCCGCGATCATCGACAGGTACGGCCTGGACGGCCTCGACGTCGATTTCGAGGGCCACTCGCTGTACCTCAACGCGGGCGACACCGACTTCCGCAACCCGACGACCCCGGTCATCGTGAACCTGATCTCGGCGCTGAAGTCGCTGAAGGCGAAGTACGGCGCGAAGTTCGTCCTGACGATGGCGCCGGAGACGTTCTTCGTGCAGGTCGGCCACCAGTTCTACGGCGGTTCGAGCGGCGGCGACAACCGCACGGGCGCCTACCTGCCGGTGATCGACGCGATGCGGGACGACCTGACCGTCCTGCACGTCCAGGACTACAACTCCGGACCCGTCATGGGCCTGGACGGCCAGTACCACACCATGGGCGGCGCCGAATTCCACATCGCGATGACCGACATGGTGAAGGCCGGGTTCCCGGTCGCCAACACCGGTCACACGTTCCCCGGGCTGCGTCCCGACCAGATCGGCATCGGGCTGCCCGCGGCGGTCAGCGCCGGCAACGGGTACACGCCGCCCGCGCAGGTGCAGCAGGCGGTGAACTGCCTGGTGAAGGGCTCCGGCTGCGGCGGCTACACGCTGCGCGGCGGGACGTCCCCGGACCTGCGCGGCCTGATGACCTGGTCGATCAACTGGGACCGCTACTACGGCTGGGAGTTCGCGAACAGCCACGAGCCCTTCCTGAACTCCCTGCCCTGACCCCTGGCCCGCCCCGCACCGCCCCTGTCCCGCACCGCCCCCGCCCCGCACCGCCCCCTTCCCCAGCCGCCTCGCGGCACCCACCCCCACGGAGGAAGAAGCACATGAGATCGATCCGCCCCAGGGCCGCCGCGGTCGCGGTCGCCGTGCCGGCCGCGTCCGCGCTGGTCGTGCTCGGCACCGCGACGGCCGCCAGCGCGCACGGCACGATGTCCGACCCGCCGAGCCGCGTCTACACCTGCTTCCTGGAGGACCCCGAGACCCCGCAGTCCGACGCGTGCAAGGCGGCGGTCGCGGCCAGCGGCACGCAGGCGTTCTACGACTGGAACGAGGTGTCGCTGCTGAACGCCGGCGGCCGCAGCCGGGAGATCATCCCGGACGGGGAGCTGTGCAGCGCGGGCCGGGCGAAGTTCCGCGGCCTGGACCTGCGGCGCGCCGACTGGCCCGCGACGCCGATGAAGGCGGGCCAGCAGACGATCACCTACCACGCGACCGCGCCGCACTCCGACAGCAACTTCGAGTTCTACATCACCCGCGAGGGCTGGGACCCGACGCAGCCGCTGCGCTGGGCCGACCTGGTCCCGCTGGCCTCGTTCACGCACGTGAACCCGACGACCTACACCAAGTGGACGCTCACCATCCCGCCGCGGACCGGCCGCCACCTCCTGTACTCGATCTGGCAGCGCGTCGCCTACAGCGACGAGGCGTTCTACACCTGCTCGGACGTCGAGTTCGGCGGCTCCAACACCCCGACCCCGACGCCCACGCCCACCCCGACCGACACCCCGACGCCCACGCCCACCCCGACCGACACCCCGACGCCGACCCCCACCCCCACTCCCACCGAGACCCCGACCCCCACCCCGACACCGACCGGGACCCCGAGCGGCGGCTGGCAGGCGGGGACGTCCTACGCCACCGGCGACCAGGTGACCTACAACGGCGTGACCTACGCGTGCCTCCAGGGGCACACGGCGATCGCCGGATGGGAACCGCCGAACACGGCCGCGCTCTGGCGCCAGGTCTGAGCGCGGCACGGTGAGGCGCGCGCGATGAGCGGCCGAGCATGGTCCAGGTCCGCCGCGGCGCTGCTCGCGGTGTGCGGCCTGCTGCTGATCGTGCGGTGCGGGACCACCGGCGGATCCCCGTCCGGTGGCCCCGCGCCGGCGGCGCGCGGCGGGGCCGGCTTCAACGCGACCGACGTGATGTTCCTGCAGATGATGCTCCCGCATCAGGAGCAGGGCGTGAAGCTGGTCCGGCTCGCGGAGCGGCGCCGCGTCCGGCCCGAGGTGCGGACGCTGGCCGCGGCGATCGAGACCACCGAGGTCGCCGAGGCCCGGCAGATGCAGGGGCAGCTGCGCAGCTGGCGGCGGCCACTGCGTGCCGACCCGGGCGCGCACGCGGCGCACGGCGGGATGCCTCAGACGACCGAGGCCGAGCTGAAGGCCCTCGGGAAGACCCCGCCCGACCGGTTCGAGCGCGCGTTCCTCAACCTGCTGATCGCCCATCAGGACGACGCCGTCCAGATGGCGCGGCTCGAGACCGGCAAGGGCCGGGACGCGTGGACGAAGCGGCTCGCGGGGCGCGTCGAGCGGTCGCGCTCCGCACAGATCGACCAGATGCTCGCGTTCCTCGGCGCCCAGGCCAGAAGCTCCCCGACCTACAAGAGCTCCCCGACCCAGCAGAAGCTCCCCCAGAAGTAGGTGTACGCATGCGCAGATTAATCGGCATCCTTCTCACGTTCGTCGTGGTCGCGGCGCTGGCCGCCGCGCCCGCGCGGGCGGCCGACCGGCTGACGGCGGCGTTCAGTCTGTCCGGGACGACCGGTAAGTACGTGGTCAGCAATCCCGGGACGTCCGACGTGACCGGCTGGAAGCTGACGTTCGAGCTGCCCTCCGGGGTGACGGCGAGCGACCCGCAGAACGCCACGCTGACGCAGAACGGCACGAAGGTCACGCTGACCCCGGCGTTCTACATCAACACCGTCAAGGCGGGCGGGAGCACGGACCCGTACAGCCCGGCGTTCACCTTCAGCCGGTCCGGCGCCGAGCCGACGAGCTGCCGGGTCAACGACGCCAACTGCGACGGGTCGGCGGACGTCCCGCCTACCTCACCTAACACATAACTCTTAAACTTATAGTAGTGATTCGAATACTTAATGCTACAGTTCCGGGGTGAAGCTAGTGGTGCAAGTGAAGCTGCTTGCCGACGCTGCCACCGAGCAGGCGTTGCGGGAGACGCTGAAGCTGTGCAACCGGGCCGCCTGCCACGCCGCCGCCCGTGCGCACGCCACCGGGATCAAGGGCAAGACCGCGCTGCAGCGGCTGGTGTACGGCGAGTTGAAGGCGATGGGGTTGTCGGCGCAGCCTGCGATCCACTGCGTCCGCAAAGTCGCGGGGGCCTACGCAACGCTCGCCCAGAACCTCAAGGCCGGACACTATGGGCCGCAGGGTTCGCGGCGCCGCGCCGCCGTGGAGGGCGGGCCGGTCCGGTTCCGCAAGGACGCCGCCCAGCCGTTCGACGACCGGTCCCTGTCCTGGCAGATCGACGCCCGCACCGTGAGCATCTGGACCGTGCACGGCAGACTCAAGAGCATCCCGTTCGCCTGCTCACCGGCGCAGGCGAAGATGCTGGCCGCCTGCCGGCAGGGGGAGTCGGACCTGGTGTGGCGCGGCGGGTGCTTCTACCTGTACGCCACCTGCGAGGTCCCCCCGGCCCTCGAGTACGTCCCGGACGGGTTCACGGGGGTGGACCTGGGCATCGTCAACATCGCCACCACATCCGACGGCACCGTCCACTCCGGCAACCAGGTGAACCGGGTCCGGCACCGCAACCGCCGACTCCGCACACGCCTGCAGAGCAAGGGCACCAAGTCGGCCAAGCGGCTGCTGCGTCACCTGTCCGGGCGCGAGGCCAGGTTCGCGGCCGACACCAACCACCGCATCTCCAAGCAGATCGTGACCGAGGCTCAACGCACCACGCACGGCATCGCCCTGGAGGATCTGGGTGGTATCCGGGCGCGGGTCCGGCTACGCAAGCCCCAGCGGGTCACCCTGCATTCCTGGAGTTTCGCCCAGCTCGGCGCGTTCATCGCCTACAAGGCCCAACGCGCCGGTGTCCCCGTGGAGTTCGTGGACCCGCGGCACACCTCGCAGCAGTGCTCGGCATGCGGCCACATCCACAAGCAGAACCGGCCCGACCAGGCCACCTTCCAGTGCACGTCGTGCGGCTTCGCTGAGCATGCCGACGTCAACGCAGCCCGCAACATCGCCGCACGCGGCACAGCGGGCTGGGCAGTGAGTCACGCTGCCGACGACGCGGCCTGACCCACCACAACCAGTGGCGGCGAAGAGCTGCAAGCTCGACCCCTTCGGGGCCGAGAAGCTGATCATCCAGGGCTACAACACGACAAGCGACAACTCCTGGGAGCACAACCGGACGGGCCACCAGGGCAACCTCTACACCGACACCGACGACCCGTACTCGTTCCACTTCAGCGTCGAGAACGCCGTCCAGCCCTACCTCGACGCGGGCGTCAACCCGCGCAAGCTGACCATCGGGCTCGCCTACTACGGGCGCGGCTGGCAGAACGTGACCGACGGCGGCAAGGGCGGCGAATGGCAGGACGCGAAGGGCGCGGCGCCCGGCCAGTTCCAGGAGGAGGCCGGCACCCGCGGCTACAGCAACCTGATCTCCAGCCTGCCCAACTGCAGGATCGTCCACGACGAGCAGGCGGTCGCGACGTCCTGCTACACCGGCGACAACGGGCAGTGGTGGTCGTTCGACGACGCCTGGTCCATCCAGAAGAAGACGGCGTGGCTGCGGAGCAAGAACCTGCTCGGCGCCATGATCTGGGAGATGTCCGGCGACCCGGGCGTCCTGACGAAGGCCCTCGACGACGGCCTGAAGTGAGGCCCGGCCCGACGGCCTGACCCGCATGGCCTGAACCGCATCCCGTCCCCGATCCCAGGGCCGGCGTCGCTGCCCCGCTCGCGGCGCCGGCCCTGTTCCATGCTCTGGAGCGGGAAGGGGTCAGTCGCTCGGCTTCGGTGTCGGGACGGCCTTCCCCGGGTCCTGCCGGTTGCCGTCCGGGTCGGTCATGCTCTCGTTCGCCGCGCCGACCGAGGTGACGTCGGTGACCTTCCACTCGCCGCCGCGCCGCACCAGCCGCATGTCGAGGTAGGACCCGAGGACCCGGCGGGTGCCCGCCGTGCTGTGCACCTCGGAGTCCATGACGACGACCGCCTTGGCCGTCCCCGACTCGACCTCGCCCAGGTACACGGTCCGGACGGTCGCCGTCGCGTCCGCCTTCAGCTTGCTGATGACGCCTTCGAGCCCGCCGGTGAAGGCCTCGTCGTAGGTCTTGGCGAAGTCGTCGGACGCCAGCGAGAGGACGTGGTTCCGGGCGTCCTGCAGCTTGGTGTGGTCGTAGCTGAGCAGCGCCTGCCCGAACTCGGCGGCGCTGGCCCTGACCTGCGCCCGGTCCGCGTCCCGCTGCGCCGCCTGGTCGGCCTGGTACCACTGCGTCCCGGCCGTGACGGCGGACCCGACGACCGCCACCGCGACCGTCGCCCGCACCAGCCACGCCTTCCCCGGCATCCGCAGCCGAGCCCGCCGCGCGGGCTCACCCGCGTCGGGCTCCTTCTTGACGGCCTCCGGCTCCGCAGCCTCGGTCTCCTCTGCCTCGGCCTCGGTGACCTCGGGGTCCTCGGTCTCGGCGGCGTCCTTCGGGCGGGTGCCGGTCTTGCTCACGGGGTCCTCCAGGGGCCTATCGGGAACGGCGGCGCAGGGCGACGCGGAGGGTGTTGAGGACGGCGACGACGGCGATGAGGCCGCCGAGCACGGGTGGCAGGAGGGGCAGCCAGCGGGTGTCCCGGTCCTGTCCGCCGACGTTCACCGGACGCAGGTCGCCGTCCGGGGACGTGCCCGCGGGCGCGCCGGCCCCGGCGTCGCCGCCGCCCGCCGCCGGGGTGGGCTTGACCTTCGAGGCGGCCTGCGCGCCGTCCGCCCCGCTCGCCTTGCAGAAGCTGAGGTTCGGCACCGCGGGCTTCGGCACCGGGCTGGTGTACTCGGTCGCCGCCTTGGCCGGTCCGGTGAGCGTGATGACGGGCGTGACCCGCAGGTACTTGCCGCTCGCGTCGGTCGCGGTGATGTCGGAGACGAGCGCCTGGAGCGTCGGGACGAGCCGCAGCACGTGGTTGATCTTCCGCTGGTTCGCGGGGGTCATCAGCGGCGCGGTGGGCGTCGCGGCGGCGGTGAGCAGGCAGTCCAGGCCGGGCCTGGCGTCCTGCAGCAGCGCGTGCAGGTTCTTCATGGCGCCGGGCCCCTTGGCGAGGACGCTGTCGAGGTCGCGGCTCGACCGCCGCAGCGACGCGGTGAGCAGCGCGAGGTCGTCCACGCCGGACGCGATGTCGCCGCGGTGCGCGGTGAGCGTCGCGGTGAGCCGGGTCAGCTCGCGGGCCAGCGCGTCCAGCGTGCCCGCGTCGGCGGCGAGGGTGCCGGTCAGCCGGTGCGCGTCGGAGACCAGGTCGTGCAGGTCGGTGCCGCGCCCTTCGAGGCCGGTGGCCAGTTCATGGACGAGCGTCCGGGTGTCGCGCGGGTCGACGGCGTCGAGGGTGCGGCTGAGGCCGGCGAACAGCTGCTTGTAGTCGGTGGTCCCGGCGGTGCGGGCGACCGGGATGTGGTCGCCGGCCTTCAGCGTCCGGGACCCGGCGGACGGGGACGCCGCCGGGGTCAGCTCGATGTACGGCTCGCCGATCGCCGACTTGCGCAGCACCCGCGCCCCCACGTCGGCGGGGATCCGCGCGTCCCGGTCGAGGTCGAGACCGACGGCGACGTGGTCACCGCGCAGCCGGACGGTCCCGACCTCGCCGACCCGGACGCCGAGGTGGGTGACCTCCAGGTCGCCGTGCAAGCCGGGCGAGGACGCGAAGTCGGCGGTGACGGTGAAGGGCCGTTCGAGCGCCTCGATGTGGATGACGCTGCGGACCGCCCAGACGGCGAGGGCCACGCCGAGCACGGCGAAGAACACGAGGTTGACGGCGACGCGGGGATATCTCATGGGCGCGGCCCCAGCAATCCTTGGAGGTCCTGCCGTTTCCCGGCCGTCCCGGACGTCCCCGCCTTACCGACCGCTCCGGTCGCGGCGGCGCCGGGGTGCGGCAGGAAGCCCTTGATCCACAGGAACAGCAGGGCCTGCCCGCTGGACGACACCGACGGCCCGTTCAGGAAGTTCAGCACGGTCCCGGCGAGGGCCTTCAGCTCGTCGCGCCCGCGCAGCGCGGCGGCGAGCAGCTGGTCCGCGCGCTTCAGCAGCGCCGCGAGCCGCGCGGCATGCCGCTTCTGCACCTTGGCGTTGACGGAGGTGGCGAGCTTCAGCAGCGCCTGGATGGTGCGCTTGAGGTTGTCGCGGTCGTCCTGGAGCCGCCGGGTGGCGAGTTCGACGTTGCCGGGCAGCCGGTCGAGGTCCTTGGAGCCCTTGCTGAGGGAGCGTCCGAGCCGCCCGAGGGAGTCGAGGGCGCGGCCGAGGTCGGCGCTGGCGGCGGCGTACTGGTCGCCGACGTCGGCGGCGCGTGAGATGAGCGTGTTGAGCTTCGCCCCCTTGCCGCCGAGCGCGGTCGCGGACTCGGCGCTGATGGTCGCGATGTCCTGGCCGCCGAGGGCGGCGAGCAGCGGCCCGACCTTCTCGCTGATCTGCTCCAGGTCGGGCTGGACGCCGGTGTTCCCGATCGTGGCGCCGGACGCCAGGAACGGGCCGCCGTCCAGCCGCGCCCCGGCGGGCAGGTCGAGCCGCACGTAGTTCTCGCCGAGCAGCGACGACTTGGCGATCGTCGCCGTCGTCCCGGACGGGACGCGCTTGCGCAGCGACATGGTGACGCGGGCGCGGTAGCCGTCCAGCCGGATGCCGGTCACGGTGCCGACGCGGATGTCGGCGACCTGGACGCTGTGCCCGACGACGAGGCTCTGCACGTCCTCGAACGTGGCGTTGAGGGTCACGTCGCCGCGCGGCGCGCCGATGGTCTGCAGCGAGCAGCCCCCGGCGGCGACGACCAGGGCGCACGCCAGGAGGCACGTCACGAACGTTCTCATCCCCGGCCTCCCGGCGGTGGCTGGCAGTCGGCGAGCGCCGGCTGGCCTTCGAGGCACGGGATGTTCCCCCAGCCCATCGCGGTGAAGAGCGGCTGGAGCCAGGCCCGCACGGTGCCGTGCACGACGAGCCGGATGGTCGCGACGTGGTTGCGCCGGTCCCATGCCTGGACGGCGACGTCGGCGAACCGGCCGAGGCTGTCGATGGCCTGGGTGAGGCCGCCGACGTTGCCCTTGAGGCTGAGCACGATGTTGGACAGGTCCGCGACCGTGGACGGCAGCGTCTCCCGGTAGGCGGTGATCAGCACGTCGCTCTTGCGGATCGCCGCGGCGAGCCCGGCCACGAAGTCGCGCAGCCGCGTACGCTCGTCGGCGAGCGTGCGGCTGGTGGTGGAGAACGACCGCAGCAGGTCCGACAGCTTGCGGTCGCGCCCGTTCAGGTCGGCGGCGAGGCTGTGCAGCCCCTTCGCCAGCGACGCGATCTTCCGGTCCTGCGCGGCGAGGTCGCCGGTCAGCTCGGAGGTGTTGTGCAGGGCGTCGTTGATGCCCTGCCCGCGCCCGCGCACGGACCCGGCCGCGCGGTGGATCGCGGGCCCGAGCGCGTCCGCGTCGATCGAGTCGTTGAGCTTGGCGAACGCGGCGAGCGCGTCGTCGATCTCCACCGGCAGCTCGGTGCGCTCCTGCGGGACGACCGTCCCGGGCCCGGCCTCCGGCATGCCGGGCTTCCACACCGGGTGCAGGCTGTTGACGTCCTCCCCCGCCTGAAGGCGGGGATTCCAACCCGTCCCCTATATGGAGAGGAGAGTGGGTTGGGGTTCGCGGTTCACCGGCCCGCCTGACGGCGTGCCTCCCCGCGCGGCCACCGTGCGTCCCACGGCGGTGTCTCGGATGGTGCAGTCGGTGTCTTTCATGGCGGTGTCTTTGATGTTGCGGGCGGCGTTGACGTCGGCGTTGGCCAGGTGCCCGCAGGCAACGCACCGGAACACCGCTTGGCTCTCGCGGTTGTCCCGGGCGCGGTGCCCGCACGCGTTGCAGGTCTGCGAGGTGTACGCCGGGTCGACCCGGACCACCCGCCCCGGCGCCTTCTGCTCCAACCGGGTGACCAGTTGTCCCCAGCCGTTGGCCAGGATGCCCCGATTGAGCCCGGCCTTCTGCCGGACGCCCGCGCCGGGGGCGTCGATGGTTCCCTTGGCGGACCGGGTCATCCCGGCGATGTCCAGGTCCTCGACCGCGATGACGTCGAACCGGCGTGCCAGATCCGTCGAGGTCTTCTCCACCCAGTCCTTACGGCGGTCGGCCTCACGCGCTTTCAGCCGGGCGACGGCGGCCTTGAGCCGGGCACGCCGGTTCGACCCCCGGCACGCGCGGGCCAGGCCCCGCAGCAACCGCTTCAACCGCTCGGCCTCACCCGGCGTCAAACCCGGCACGGTGCTCGTCTCACCGGTGGACAGCGCAGC
Source organism: Actinomadura sp. NAK00032 (assembly GCF_013364275.1). Taxonomy (NCBI): domain Bacteria; kingdom Bacillati; phylum Actinomycetota; class Actinomycetes; order Streptosporangiales; family Thermomonosporaceae; genus Actinomadura; species Actinomadura sp. NAK00032. The sequence goes on from NZ_CP054932.1 coordinate 7,286,902, forward strand.
CGACACCGCCACACCCCGATCGACACCGACCGCCGCACCATTGCCCGGTGCGGGAACGGGGTCGGGGATGGCGGCGAACGCGACATGCCAACGTCCGGCGCGGTCGCGGATCACCCGGAACGACCTCACCCCCGGCGGGACGGGACGGGACCAGCGGAACCGCACCCACCCCACCTTCGGCACCCGCACCTCACCCATGCGACGCGACAACCGCCGCACCTCCCACGCCCGACCCCGCGCCCCGACAATCCGGAACCCCTCGTGCAGTCCGGCCTTGCGCCAGGTGGGGCGCCGATGCGTACCGGCGAAGAAGTTCCCCATCGCCTGCGCGAAGTCTCTGAGCGCCTGCTGCTGCACCGTCTGCGACCCCGCCGCCAGCCACGAATTCGCGGCGCGGGCCTCGGTGAGCTGCCGGGCCTGCGCGACATATCCCGGAGCCGGGCCGCGCTGCGGCGTCCACCAGGAGTGCTGTTCAACGGCCAGGTTCCAGACGTACCGGGCGTGCGAGCAATGCTCCAGCAGCCCCGCCTCCTGCGCAGGGGTCGGACACAACCGGTACCGGGACACACCCCGCAACCTACCGACCACCACCGACAAAACCAGGAGACCACAGCACCGCATCGTGCCGCGCTTCCTCCCCGCCCTGAAGGACGGGATCTCCACACTGCAGGTATCCGATGAACGACGCGGCCGACGCCGACCGGGCTGGCCGCGCAGCTCATCCCCATGTAGCAGGCGACCACGGCCGCGATGACGCCGAACAGCCAGGACTTCAGCAGCGTCACCACCAGGTCGGACGTCTGGAGCAGCGACACCGCGCCGTCGAAGTAGGCGCCGGGCGTGACGTCCTGGAGCAGCACGTTGAACACGAACCCGCCGGCCGCGCCCGCGACGATGACGAGCGAGGCGAGCAGCGTGGAGACCAGGCTCGCCGCCCACAGCCGGGGCGTGACGAGCCGGTGCACCGGGTTGACCGCCATCGCCTCCATCGCCGACAGCTCGTCCCGGATGCGGCGGGCGCCCATGTCGGCGGTCATCGCCGACCCGCCCGCGCCCGCGATGATCAGCGCGGCGGCGATCGGCGCGACCTCGCGGACCAGCCCGACGACGACCGCGCCGCCGGTCGCGGACTGGGCGCCGAGCTGCGCGGCGAGCTGCCCGACCTGGAGCGCGACCGTCGCGCCGAGCGGCAGCGACACGAGGATCACCGGGATGCTGGTGACCCGGGCGAGGAACCACGCCTGCTCGGCGAACTCCCAGGCCCAGGCGCGCACGTCCCAGGTCCGGCGGACGGCCTCCAGGGCGATGACGAACAGCTCGCCGACCTCGCTCAGCAGGCCATGGACGCGGCCGTGGACGCGGCGGGGGACGCGGCGCGGCAGCCGGATGGCGGGCCGTGGAATGGCGGACAAGGCCGGTGTCACCTTCTCGTCGGGGGCGGGAGAGCCGGCAGGCCCCGCGTGCGTCTGGCGCGAAGACGTGGATCACGCGGGGCCGCCGGGGCCGGGGGGCACGTGCGCTCTCTCCTGTGCCACCGCACACTAGAACAACTATTGGCGGGGTGGCAATAGGCTATTGGCGCTCCGCCAATAAGAGTCCCGCCGACGGCCCGCCGGCGTCCCCGGAGGGCTCGCGCGGAAGGCTTACACCGGGGATGTCACCAGCGGTCGATGTGCAGGACCTCGTCCAGCGGGACGCGCGCGGCGGGACGGAACGTGTCGCCGGTGTAGAAGGCGGTCGGCAGCAGCGCGCCCTGCCGCACGTCCTCGGGGAGGCCGAGCACTTCGGCGACCTCCCGCTCGTACACCAGGTGCAGCGACGTCCAGGCGGTACCGAGGCCGCGGGCGCGCGCGGCGAGCGCGTAGTTCCACGCGGCCGGCAGCAGCGAGCCCCAGAGGCCCGCCTGGTTGCCGTCCGGCAGCCTGCCGCCCTCCACCCGCAGGCACGGGATCACCAGGACGGGCACGTCGCCCATGCGCTCGGCGAGGTGGGCGGCGCTGTCGCCGACGCGGCGCTGCACCTCGGCGCGGTCCGGGTCGTCCTTGTAGAGGGAGCCGGCCGACTCCTTCGACGCGGCGTAGGCGGCGAACGAGCGCCGGTAGTACTCGCCGATCGCCGCGCGCTGCCCGGCGTCGGTGACGACGATCCACTGCCAGCCCTGCCGGTTGCTGCCGCTCGGCGCCTGCAGCGCGACCTCCAGGCACTCGCGGACCAGGTCGAGCGGCACGGGCCGGTCGAGGTCGAGGCGCTTGCGCACGGTGCGGGTGGTGGTGAGCAGTTCGTCAGGGCCCAGCGGCAGTGTCGTCATGCGCCCATCGTGCCCCAGCCGTCTGGCGTCACTCGGTGTCGACCACCGGGTTCAGGAACACCTCCTTGGCCTCCTGCGGGGTGAGGCCGGTGCGGCCGGTGAGGTCGTTGCGCGGGTCGGTGAAGCGGAACCGGTAGCCGCGCGGCGGCAGGTGGCCGATCTCCCACCAGTTGCCGTCGAGGTCCTTGAGGTAGAACGAGTAGACGCCGTGCTGGCGGACGGGCTTGTTCAGCTCCTTCACACCGTAGTCGCCGCTCACCTCCGCGATGCGCGCGTACGCCGCGTCCACGTCCTCGTCGCTGCCGACGTCGATCCCGTTGTGGTAGAGCAGCGGCATGTCGGGCCGGTCCGGCCTGGACTCCACGCACACGTACGCGTGGTCGCCGCCGAGCCGGATGTAGAGCGCCGCCATCATCGGCTGGACGACTTCCAGCCCGAGCACTTCCTCGTAGAAACGGCGCGTCGCCGCCACATCGGTGATCTTGAGCGTGCCATGGGACAGGAAACGGGACTTGATCAGCGGTTCCCTGGTCGAGCGGTGCGTGATCGCGGGCATGAATCGCTCCCTTTCGGCGCCCTTGGCGGACGCGGCGGCCACCGTACTCACCTATTTCACGGCAAATAACCGTTTTAGGGAAGCTAACGACTACCCTGTCCCAATGGTCGTCACTTCCGGCGTTTCCTCCGCTACGTCCAGGCTTGGGTGGCTTGATGCGCTGCGCGGCGGGGCGGCCCTGGCGGTGGCGCTGCACCACGCGAGCTATGTGTACCTCCCCGCACTACGGGTGCGGCTGGCCGACTGGTTCGACCCCGGCCTGTTCGGCGTGCTCGTCTTCTTCCTCGTCAGCGGGTACATCGTCCCGGCGTCGCTGGAGCGGCGCGGCAGCGTCCGGGGGTTCTGGATCGGCCGCTTCTTCCGCATCTACCCGCTGCTCGCGGTGACCTGTCTGCTCGCCGTCCTGCCGTTCCTGCTGGGCGTGCTCGGGCTGCGCGCCGGGCTGGAGCAGTACTCCCCCGCGACCGCGATCGTGGCGCACCTGACGATGCTGCAGGACCTGCTGGACGTCCCCAACGCGATGAACGTGCTGTGGACGCTCTCCTACGAGATGGCCTTCTACCTGCTGATCGTCGCGCTGTTCGTGGTGGGCCGGCACCGCGGCTCCGCGCAGGCAGCCGTCGTCCTCACGGTGGTGGCGCTGGTCGCCGTCACGCTGACGGCGGGCGGCCTGCTGACCGGCGCGTACGCGCCCGCGGCCCTGCTGTCGCGCACCGCCGGGACCGGCCCGGTCGTCGCGGTGACCGCCGCCGCCCTGCTGGTGGCGATCGCGGCGGCGGTGTCGCGGCGGGCCACCGCCCGCACCCTGGGCGGGCTCCTCGGCGGGCTCGTCGCCCTCGTGCTGGTCTCCGCGAACGGCCGCGTCAGCGCGTGGGAGAGCCTCATCCTGCTCGCCACCATGTTCGCCGGCACCGCCGTCCACCGCGCCGAGCACGGCCAGATCACCTGGCGCGCGGGCGCCGCGGCGGGCGGCGCCGTCCTCGCGGGCGCGCTCGCCGCCGGGCTGTGGAGCGCCGCCCCCTACGGCCCGAACGCCCAGCTCGTCTGGGGCGGCGCGGTGGTGGCCGCCGCCCTGACGTTCGCGGCGGCGTGGCGGCTGCGGCACCACCGCTTCCCCGCCTGGGCGACCGGCCTCGGCACCATCAGCTTCTCCCTCTACCTGCTGCACCCGCTGCTGCTGATGGTCGCGGCGCAGTTCCTCGGCGCGTCCGAGCGCGAGGACGCCGTCGGCCTGTCGGTGTTCCTACTGGTCCTGGTGGCGGCCAGCTGGGCGTCCCACCGCTGGATCGAGTCCCCCGCCCAGCGCCTCGGCCGCCGCCTCGCCCGCGCCACCGCCGCCCCGGAGAAGGCGGCGCTGCCGCAGGCCGCCGTGTCCTGAGCCGACCCGTGTCCTGAGCGGCCCGTGTCGCCAGCGGGCCGGTCACTGCTCGACGTAGTCCTCCGACATGGCGCGGTACCCGGCGACGTCGTCCGGCAGCCGCAACTCGCGGGCCTGCATGGACGCGACCATGGTGCCCAGCATCGCGTTCATCGCCTCCGGCAGCGCCCGCGCGGGGTCGCCGAGGGCCGGGTCCGCCATGTACGTCTCGACGGTCGACATGCCGCGCAGGACGTCCTCGACGGCGTCCCCGAAACCGAACGAGATGATCCGGGCGTGCCGCCGCCACTCCGGGTCGACGAGCGCCCGGTGCGGCTCCCGCCACGCCGTGTCCGGGCGGTCCGTCGGCGCGCCGTCGGTCAGCAGGAACACCACCGGCCGCAGCACGCTGTAGCCCTTCTCCTGCAGCAGCGGGACATCGATGTCGATCCGGTCGCGCAGCAGCTGGAACAGCGGGCCGAAGTTGGTGCCGCCGTGGCAGCGCAGCACCGGCATCTGCCGCATCCGCTTCAGGTGCGTCATCCGCACGACGACGTTCGGCGCGGACGAGAACGTGACGACCGACAGGTGCACGAACTCGTCGACGCGCGGATTCAGGTACAGCTCCTTGATAATTTTGGCGAGGGTCTCGTTCAGCAGGGCCTCGTGAATCTGCATCGACTTGGAGACGTCGAGCGCGATATAGGTCGGCAGGCCCTTGTCTCGGCCGCCCTGCGCGTCCGTTCGCTCGGTCATTTTCGGATGTCCTCCTCATGGTCGATTCGATGTGTCAGAAAAGGGCGGACGCGAGGCCCGCCAGCGCGAGCACGGCCAGCACGCCCAGGCACGCGACGATCAGCGGCACGACGTAGCGGTCGAGGCCGCCGACCGCCGGGCCGGCGGCGTCCCGCTCGAACGGGTCGTCCTCGATGCGCGACCGAACCGGCGGCCGGGCGGGCGCGGCGGCGGGTCGCGGCGGCTCGGGCTTCTGCTGCGGCGCCGCAGGTGCGGGGCGCGGTGCGGGGGGCGGCGCGCGACGGGCGTCCAGCTCGCTCTCCAGCAGCTCCAGCAGCTCCGCGGAGCTGGGCCGCAGGTCGGGCGGGTCGTCGATCGCGCATTTCAGGGCGTCCCCGAACGGCCCCGCGCGCAGCGGCCCGCCGAGGGCGTCGAGGGCCGGGTGCGGGTCCTGGCCGCGCACCCCGGTCAGCGCGCGCAGCACCGCCACCGCGATCTTGTACCGGTCGGTGCGGACGGTGAGCCGCTCCCCCGGCCGCACGGCGGGGTCGTCCCAGGAGTTGCACTCGACCCACGAGCGCGACGACAGGCCGCAGCCGTCCATGTCGATGAGGAAGACGCCGCCCGTCCCGCGCGCCCAGAACAGGTTCGCGTACGACCAGTCGCCGTAGACGACGTCGCGGCGCTCCAGCACCGCGCCGACCCGCAGCATGTTGCGCGCGACGCGGACCCGCTCCCGCCGGGCGGGGACGGCCATGTCGCGCGCCTCGTAGAACTCGCGGTCGGCCTGGACGAGCTGGTCCAGGCTGAGCGGCATCGGGTCGGACGCCCCGAACGGCGTGCGGACCCGGACGAAGAACTCCGCCGGCGCCTTCGCGATCACGACCCCGACCGTCCGCCCGCCGGACTCGACGCGGCTGACCGGCCAGCAGGTCGCCGCGTCCACCACGGCGCGCTCGGCGGGGCTCATCGCGGCCGGCAGCGCGATCAGCCGGTCGAGCACCTCGGGCGGCTCCTCGGGGAAGCCGGGCTTGTAGCGCTTGACGAGCCAGCCGGGGTGGGCGGCGCACTCGTACACCATCGCGGACTGGCCGTTCTCCCCGGCGACGCGGGCGCCCTCGGCGGCCACGTCCGGCAGCTGCGTGACCGGCGCGAACGGCCGGTCCGACCACGCCCTCACCGGTCGCACCAGATCACGACGGCGGTGCGGTCGTCGAGCCGCCCGCGGGCGTCGTAGCCGACGTCGGCGACGAACGAGGCGACGTGCGGCGGCCCGGCCCAGCGCTCGGCGAACCACGGCGCGGCCCCGCCGGCGAGCACGTCCCCGATCCCGTCGGTCGCGAGCGCCAGCACCGCGCCGCGCGGCACCGCGACGCGGGCCGTCCGCGTCCGGCCGGGGTGGAAGGGCAGGAACTCGGTCAGCACGTCCTGGTCGGGGCCCTCCTTGTCGGTGCCGGTGAGCCGCGTCCAGCCGGCCTCGGTGCGCAGCCACGCGCTCACGTCCGCGAGCCACGACAGCCAGACCGCGCGGGTCCCGTCGGGCGCGGGCTCCACCGGCACGGCGGCGGCGAGCGCCGCGGCGCGCACGTCGTTCTCCGTCACCTTCTGCTGGGCGGCCATGCCGGACATCTGCCGGGCCGCGTCCAGGAACAGGGCGGGCCCGTCCGGGTCGGCGCCGCGGCCGAGGCCGGCGCGCAGCCCCGCGACGAGCGCGGTGGCCGCGACGTTCGCGCCGAGGTGGGACCGGCTGCTGTCGGACATGCCGTCGGCGACGGCCGCCAGCAGGAACCGGCGGCCCGGGTCGCGGCCGAGCCGGTAGGCGTCCTGCCGGTGCTGGGCGGGCTCGGCGCAGCGGTGCCCCGGCCCGACCAGCGACGCGGCCCGGACGGTCAGCGCCCCGACGGTGACCGCGTCGGCGGCGATGCCGGAGATGGCGGGCTCGTCCGGCAGCCGCCACGGCATCCGGGACTGCCGGGCGCCGGCGCCGGCCGGGCGCGGGAAGTCCATCTCCGGGGGCGCCGGGCGCAGGCGGCTCAGGAGTCCCACGGCATCGGCCTCCAGGACTCCACCCCGTCCTCGGAGCGGCCGCGCAGCTGCTCGGGCATGACGTCCTCGTCCGGCTCGCCCGGCCCGCCCGGCCGCTCGGGTTCGCGGGCGGTCTCCCCGGCGATCGCCGCGGCCTCCGGAAGGGGCGCCAGCGGGACGTCCCGGGTGCCGAACAGGTCGGTGCGGCCCTCCGGCTGCAGGACCCCGGTCATCGGGCCGAGCAGCCGCTCCAGCATCTCGTTGACCTGCGCCGGACGGATGATCTTCTCCTCGACCGCCTTGTTGTACAGCTCGATGACCCGCTCCTCCTTGAGCTGCTCGTGCTGGCGCATGTCGGCGATGAGGCTGCCGACGCGGTTCGGGTCCTGCGCCAGGTAGCGCAGGAACAGGTCGGAGCTGGTGCGGATGGACCGGCGCAGGTCGTCGACCTCGTCGCTCGTGAGGCGCCGCTCGTCCCGCGCGTCCTCGAAGCGCTCCTTGCGGCGCAGGGTGCGCTGGTCCGGGACGACCTGGACGTAGCAGCGGCGGACCCCGATGCCCTCCTCGTACGCGCGGGGCTCGGTGCGCAGCTGGTCGGCGACCGCGGCCTCCACCTCGGCGATCCGGTCGATCTCGAACCGGTGGCAGACGGTGCGGGCCACGTCGAGCAGCCGGGACCGCACGATGGCGGCGCCGTCGTCGAGCCCGCGCCGCACCACCGCGACCGGGTCGGTCACCGACCACTCCGCCTCGATCGTCAGCTCGAACCGGGCCAGCTCGGTGCGGCTCGGGAGCGAGGCGACGAAGGTGTCGCGGCGCAGCGTGGTATCCACCTCGACGCGCCACTCGTAGCGGGGGCCGCGCAGGCCCATCAGGCCGCGCGGCGGCGGCGCGGTCAGCTCGACCGACCGCGCGTCACGGTCGGAGTAGACGAAGGAGCGTCCGGGCTGCGCCGCCGCGCGCGGCGCCTCCCGGGCGGGCATCCTGCCCACGATGAGCGGCGCGGACCCCTCGGACGGCGTCGGCGCGAACCGCTCCGGGAACGACTCCGGGAGCGGCGGCTGCGCGGGCCGCGCGGGCTGCGGCGGGGGCTGCCGGAGCTCCCGCCGCGGCGGCTCCGCCGGGCCGCCGCCCTCCTGCCGCTCGCCGTCGTCCACATGGTCGGCCATCTTCGTCACCTTCCGTTCAGAGCGGTCAGTACGTCGCGGGCGCTGTTCGGCGCGTCGCCCTCGGCCCAGCCGCGGGCCGCGTACCGCAGCCACCCGGCGACCGTCCGGTCCGCCGCGATCGCCTGCGCGAGCCGCGCCAGGGTGCGGCGGACGACCGGCGCCTCGTCCGCCGCCCGCGCCCACTCGGCCAGGACGCCGTGGGCGTCCTCCTGGAGGACCGGGTCGTGCAGCGCCGCCCGCCAGAGCGCGGCGATGTCGCGCATCCGGCCGGCGTCGGCGGCGGCGACGTGCAGCAGGCCCGGCCACTCGAAGGCGTCGCCGGGCATCCGCCGGACGAGCTGCGCCGCCGCCACCAGGAACGCCAGCAGTCCGGTGATCTGGCGGTTCTCGTCGTCGCCCGCGGCCCAGTCCAGCAGCCGCCGGGGGACGTCCGCGCCGTCCCAGTGCGTCTCCCACAGCTCGGTGACGGACTCGCACACCGCCGCCGTGACGCGGATGGCGTCGTCGGCCGCGTGCCGGGCGAGCCAGTCGAGCGCGGCCGGGACGCCCCCGGCCTCCGCCTCCACCCGCCAGGCGCGGGCCGCGGCGGCGCGCGCCTCGACGTCCTCCTCCTGGTCGGCCCAGCCCTTCAGCAGGTCGCGCACGGTCTCGCGGAGCGCCGGCCGCTGCGTCACGGTCGCGTGCAGCGCGGCGGCGGCGACGGTCCGGTACCGGTGGTCGCGGTCGCAGGCCATCGGCTCGATCACGAAGGCGCGGACCAGGTCGAACGCGCGGGCGGCGAGGAACCCGAGCGCGACCGAGGTCCGGGTCCGGACGCTCTCCAGCGGGTGCTCGGCGCACCAGCGCAGCCACCGGAGCAGGTGCGGCCGCTGCTCGTCGAACTCGCTCCAGAAGTAGCCGAGCACCTTGCCCTGCGCGGCCGGGTCGAGGTAGCGGATCACCTGGGTGGGCGCGGTCGCCCCGTACCGGAGCCGCACCGTGGACGGGGCGGTCCTGGCGCCGAGCCTGTCGAGCCAGATCCGCCGGGTCGGCGCCAGCGGCGCGTCGAGCCGCCGCAGCGAGTCGCGGTGCGGCGCCCCGGTCTCCAGGTCGTCCTTGAGGCGCATGGCGGCGAGCGCGACCGTCTCGTAGGGCTCGCCGTTCAGCACCGCCGCCGCCACCGCCATGCACTGCAGGGAGAGGCTGTCGAGGCTCGCGAACCATTCGGCGCGCTGCTCCTCGTCACGCAGCCGGAGCGCCTGCTCGGCGGTGCGGGCGAGAGGCAGCGCGGCGCGGTGGGCGCTGTACAGCTCCAGCGCGACCGCGCGCGCGTGGCGCGGCTGGCCGTCCTGGCCGAGCTGGGCCTCCAGCAGTTCGGGCACGCCGTCCTCGGTGAGCAGCAGCCGCGCCCGGTCCTCTCCCAGCCACAGCTCCAGGTGGGCGCGGACGATCTCCCGGCGGTCGCGGACCCGGCCGAGGCGCAGCACCAGCTCGCCCGCGCTGGGGTCGGCGGGCGGCGCGTCGACCGTGACCACCAGCCGGGCGCCGGCGTCCTCCAGCAGCCGCGCGGTCTTGTCCAGGCAGAACCCGGTGAGGGCGTCGGGCCGGCGCGGCTCCCGGTAGAGGTATCCGGCGCCGCCGGTCAGGTCGGCGGGTGCGAGGTCGTCCAGCCCGATGGCGGGGTCGACGGCGTACAGGCCCGCCTGCGCGTCCTCCCCGGCTAGGACGCGCAGCAGCCGCCGCGCCGCCGCGAACCGGCCGGACCCGGCGGCGCCCTGGAGGATCACGATGCGGCGGTCGCGGGCGCGCCGGCACAGCTCGTCGAAGCCCTCGGGGGCGACGAAGGCCCGCTCGACCTCCTCGACGTGCTCGCGCGGCAGCGGCACGACCGTGCTGCGCCGCCCGCCGGGCGCGCCGAAGTTGTAGATGTGCTGGTCGCCCTGGACGTACCGGTCGGCGCGCACGAAACCCGACAGCGCGTCGCGCTCGGTGCCGACGCGGTCCTGGACGGTGCCGCGGCGGCCCTGCCCGTTGAGCACGTCGGTGCGGGACGGCTCCGGCTCGCCGCCCTCCTTGTCGTCGCCCGCGTCCCGGGGCTTCTGCTCGTCGTCGGCGGCCCCGTCCTTGGGGCGGTCTTTGGGCCGGTCTTTGGGCCGGTCCTTGGCGCGCTCCTTGGCGCGGTCCTTGCGCTCTTCGGGGTCGCCGGGGCCCCGCTCGTCCGGTGCCGGGTCGCTCATGGACGGCCTCCGTAGTAGTGCCGGTGCTGGTCACCGCGGATGTAGGTGCGCGCGTAGACCGTCTCGACGTGGACGGACCCCGGCGGCTGCGCGGACGGCGGCTCCCCCTCCCGTTCCGGTGGCGGAGCGCTCTCGCCGGCGGTGGCGGCCTCGGCGGCCTCGGCAGCCTCGTCCGGGAGGTCGAGGGTGTGCGGGTCGGGCCCGCCGGGAAGCCAGAGCCAGCCGTCGCCGTCGCGGTCGCCGTTCAGCCGGGCCACCCGGACCCGCCGCAGCTCCGCGGGTTCGAGCGACGTCATGCCCGCCTCGACCGACTCCCGGAAGACGAGCTCGGACACGATCACGCCGAGGTCGGCGTCCGCCCGGTCCAGCGCGGCGCGCAGCGGGTCGCAGTTGCACAGCCGCGTCACCGCCACCGGCGCCGTCCCGCTGAAGCCGTTGGCGACCTCGGTGGCCGGACCGTGGTGGATCGCCAGCCGCATCCGGGTCCGCGCCCGGTCGGCCGCCAGCCGGTTGCGGGCGCGCAGCTCCCCGTTCAGCTCGCGGACGAACCGGCCCGCGAGCACCTCGGCGGACACCTCGTGCGGGAGCACCATCAGCAGCCCGTCGCCGCTGCCCTGCTCCTTCCACGCCGCGGCGTCCAGCCCGCTGTGGCCGGCCGCCTCCCGCAGGGACTCCACGAGGTTGCGCTGGAGCAGCTCCTGGACGTTCTGCGGCGCGGCTCCGTAGCCCTGCAGATCGGCGGCCATGACCATGCGGTAGCTCATCGGACCTCCCCACTGCCGCCCGGCGCGACGACGACGCTGTAGACGGTCGTGCCGAGCCCGCGCAGGTGCTGGTCGAGCTTGCGGCCGTCGACGTCCAGCAGCCGGCCCACGGCATTGTCTGGATCATCACGCTCGTCCGGGTACGTCCGGATCACCGCGTCCACGGCGTGGTCGACCCGCTGGTGCAGCGGCTGGAGCCGGGCGCGGATCTGCGGCAGCGTCATGGTGTCGTCGGCCAGCATGTCCCCGATCCGGGACACGAACGCCCGCACGATGTCGTCGAGGAACGCCAGCGCCCCGCGCGCCCGCAGCGTCGGGCCGAAGACGAACTCGCCGATCGCCCCGTACCGGTCGCCGTGGGCCTCGGCGCGCGGCACGGAGACGCCGCGCGCGTCGGCGTCGAACCGGGTCCGCCAGAACTCCTGCACCCGGGCGTCGGCGATCGCGATGACCTGGAGCGCCTGCCGGCACAGCCGGTCCGCGGCGTCGAACCTGCCGCGCCGGTCGGGGTCGGTCCAGACCCGCGCCGCGCCCGCCGCCGTGTCCGCCCCGGGGGCGGGCGGCGGCGTGCGCAGCGCCGCGATCTCCCGGCGCATCTCGAAGAGCAGTTCGTACACCTCCTCCCGGTCGTTCGCCGCGAGGCGGGAGTGCAGCGTCGCCGCCAGGTCGTCGTGGAAGGTGTCGGAGTCCCAGTGCAGGACGCGGGTGAACGCCCGCCCGATCTCGTCGCCGAACGCGGCGGCCAGCGGCCCCGCCATCACGAGCACGACGTCGCGGGCGTGCGCGCCGCCGCGCGCCAGGGCGTCCGCCCGGCGCAGCAGCCGGCCCCGCTCGTCGGTGGACACCACCGGCCCGCTGACGATCAGCGCGCACTCCGCGCCGCCCCGCCGGGAGCGGGCCCACAGGTCAGGTCCCCGGTCCGGCTCCGGCCGGCGGACGCGCTCGACGTGGTACCCCAGTTCGATGCACCAGCCCGTCAGCTTGGTCCGCACATGGTCGGGCGTGTCCGGCGCGCACAGCGACCGGCTCGCGTCGCGGATCTGCCGGGGGCCGATCGAACCCGTGGCGGGGCGCCGCTCGTAGGCGTGGTGGCAGAGGGTGATGGTCCGCCGCGGATGCCCGTCGGTGATCCTCCACAGCTCCTGCACGGCCTCCTCGGTGAACGGGTGCGGGCCCCCGCCGCCGCCTCCGGGATGCCGCGCCTTGACGATGTACGCCGTGATCTCCTCGGTGGTGAGCCCGGACGGGACGATCCGCGTGACCACCCGGGCCCGGACGCCGTCCGGCAGCGCCTCCCAGAAGTCGAGCAGCCCGCAGACGACGAGCAGCGCCCCGGTCTCGGCGGCCCAGCCGGTCAGCTCCATCAGCGTCGCGGCCACCTCGGTGAGGCCGTCGCCGCCGCGCGGGCTGATCTGGTGCAGCTCGTCCAGGACGAGCGCCATCCGGCCGCCCGTCCACGCGCACAGCCTGGACAGCGCGCGCAGCGCCCGCAGCGCCCGGTCGTCCCGGTCGACGGGCGGGGTGTGCACGCCGCGGTCGGCGAGCAGCCGCGCGTCGCCCTCCGGCCGGTGCTCGACGCCGCACAGCCACCGCCAGGCCGCGGCGCCCGCCGCCGTGTGCCACACCAGGCCGAGGACGGTGGCCAGCTCCGCGTCGCCCTCGGCGATCACCGTGAGCCGCTCGTGCAGCCGGTGCATCTCGTCGACGGGCAGCTCGTCGGACGCGGCGGGCGGCGGCGCGTCCGGGTCCGTCCCGCTGCCGCGCCACAGCCCGCCGTACAGGTCCCGGACCATCTTCTCGACGGTGCCGAACAGCAGTACCCCGGCGGCGGTGTCGACCGGCCGGATCGGGCCGCCGGTGCCGGACCCGGGCGGTGCCAGCAGCCGCCGGTGCAGCGTGAGGACGGTGTCCCTCGGCTGCCCGGAGACGACCAGCAGGACGGGCCGGGCCGCCGCGCTGCGGACCAGCTCGGCCAGCAGCGTCCAGGCCAGGTGGCTCTTGCCGGTGCCGTACTCGCCGAGGATCGCCGCGACCCGCCCGGACGCGCCCGGGTCGCCGCGCCGGTCGGACCGGGCGGTGAGGAAGTCGACCGCGAGGCGCCGGACGTCGCGGACGGCGCCGGTCTCCACGTGCACGGTGACGCCGGTGCCGCCGAGCCGCACCTCCGGCACCTTCGGGAACGGGTTGGCCGCCCGGTCGCGGGGGCGGTCGCGGGGCTCGCCGCGCGGGCTCGGCCGGTTCACGGCGCACCGGTCCTGACAGCGGCCGCGAGGTAGTGGTGGACGGCGACGCGCGGCGCGCGCGACTCGATCGCGGCCTCGAACGCCCGATGGCAGAGCACGTTGAACCAGGTCAGGTTGTTCGGGCTGATGCTGGCGCGCTGCCGCGCCAGCGCCCGCAGCAGCACCGCCGGGTCGAGGTCGAGCAGCGCGCGCAGCCGCTCCGCGCCGCCCAGCCGGGCGCGCAGGAACGCCATCAGCTCCCGGTCGCTGAACGGCTCCAGCGGCACCGCCGTGACGAGCGGCGCGTCCGGGCTGCGCCCGATGCCCTCCCGCACCCGGTGCCAGTCGGCCTCCTCCCAGTACGGGAACTCGAAGACGTAGACGCTGCCGTTCGCCTCGGCCGCCGCCCGCGCGCAGCCGAGCACCCGCTCGGCGATGGCCGCCGGCCGCAGGCTGGGATCGGGGCGCGGGAGCCGGGCGGCGAAGCCGCGCCCGTCCAGCGCGCGGCCGAGGTCGCGGTGGGCCTCGACCGGGTCGGCGTCCCGCGCCTCCCGCAGCGCCGCGCGCAGCTCGCCGGGCAGCCCGGCGGCGGCGCGCATCACCGCCAGGCAGTCCGCCGGGCCGGCGACGTCGCCGGCCGGCCGCGCCGAGAGGTCGGCCGGCAGCCGGCCCGCCCGCTCGTAGTGGTGCAGGCAGCGGTGGGCCAGCACCGACTTGCCGAGGTGCGGGCGGCCGGCGATGAGCACCACCCCGCCGCCGGTCTCCGGGGGGTCGGGCCGGTCCGCGAAGGCGATGTAGCCGTCCCGCAGCTCGGGTCCGGGGCAGGACGGACCGTGCGGGCCCAGGTCGGGAGGCCGCGCCGGGAAGGGGTTGTCGGCCAGGGGAGCGGCGCCCTTGCTCATGCCGCCTCCTTCTTGATCCGCATGGCCTGGTCCATCAGGTGGTCCAGGGTGATCTCGGTGCTCTGCTCGGCGATGACCCGGTCGGCCGCCAGCCGCATGAGCCTGCGGAAGCTCGCGGGGGCCAGCAGGTCCGCGCCGAGGACGTACTTCAGGCACTTGGACATCCCGCTCTCCAGGGCGACCCGCGCGTGCGGCGAGGCGGCCATGACGCTCTGGACGTCGACCAGCAGCTCGCCCGGCGCGACCGGGTCCAGCACGCAGGCCCGCACCTTGGCGTCGCGGTGCCGTTCGACGTCGCTGCGCAGCCGGTCCCAGTCGTCCGGCCAGACGTTCGCGTTGTACTCGTAGACGAACACGTGGTTGCCCGGCCCGGCGGCCATCGCGTACTGGCAGATCTCCCAGGCGAGCCGGTCACCGGCGCCCGTCGGCCCCTGCATGATGCAGGGCAGCCGCACGACCAGCTTCCGGTCGGCGTGGCCCATCACCTTGCGCAGGCCGTCCGCCCACGCCGCGTCGTCGATCTCGGCGTCGGGGACCTCGCCGGGACGCAGCGCGCCGGTCTGGGCGCGCAGCTTGCCGAGCACCTTGCGGCGGCGGGCGAGGCATCCCTCGAACGGCCCCTCCGGCAGCAGCTCGATCGGGGTCAGGCCCTGCGCCTGGTACTCGTGCAGCAGCCGGTGCCCGTAGACCGACTTGCCGTGGCCGGACGGCCCGGCGACCAGCACGACGCTGCCCCGGACGTGGTCGAGCGGCAGGGGCGCCGGGGCGTTGGTGAACCGGACGAAGTCCTGGGGCTGGTAGGGGCAGTCGGAGTTGTCCCAGCAGGGCTCGAAGTCGCCGAAGTCGTCGTCGAACGGGTTCACGGCCGCCCCTCCGCCACCGGGACGGGCACGCCGCGGACCGCCCGCCGCAGCGCGCGCTCCAGCCGCCGGACCGCCTCCTCGCTCGCCGCCTTCTGGAACCCCGTGCCGACCAGGTCCTGGTGCGTCCGGTCCAGCAGGCGGTCCAGGTTCTGTCGGTCGGCGTCACGCAGCCCGGCGCGCAGGATCGCCGCGCCGAGTTCCACCCTGCGGCCTTCGAGTGCCGCCGCGTCCGGCGCGTGCTCCCAGGTGCGGGCGAGACGTACCTCCTGCGCCGCCTTGAGGTACTCCGCCGCCGCCGTGTTGAGCTGGTCGGCGAGGGTCTGGCGCCGCACGGAGCGGGCGGCGGACGCGGACGTCGCGGCGGTGAGCAGCCCGCCGAGGACGAGCGTGAACACCGGGTTGGTGAGGACGCGGCGCCACAGCGGCGGCCGGGGCGGCGGGTCCTGCAGCGCCTTCGCCCCGGTCAGCACGGCCAGCGGCGCGCACGCGCGCGCGAACCCGCCCGGGTCCTTGCGGCTCCACTCGTCGGCGGTGAGGGGCGCGCCGGGCCGCCCGCCGCGCATCGGCCGCACCGCCGTGCCGGTGCTGCCGGGCGCGGCCGCGCCGAGCCGGACCGCGACGCGCACCAGCTCCGCCCGCTGCCCGTCCGACAGGCAGTGCACCCGGCGCGCGTCCGCGCGGACCCGGTCGCCGGCGCCCGCCTCCCCCAGCTCACCGAGGAGGACGGCCGCGCCGAGCGCGGCGACCGCGCAGCCGGCGGCGAGCCGCCTCCAGTGCTCCCCGAACCATCCGGCCATCGGCGTCAGGCCAGCCGGAGGACGACGAGGACGGCGAGCAGCGCGGGCCACGTCCAGACGAGGAACCCGACGGCGGTGCCGGGCAGCCACCGGCCCGGCAGCAGCAGCGCCGCCGCCACCACGGACTCCTGCGGGGGCGCGGGTGCCGGCCCGGCGGGCGCGGTCCTGTCCTCCGCGCGCTGCGCGAGGGCGTAGCCGAGGCAGCGCTCCGCCAGCCAGTCGGCGCGGTCCGGCTCCAGCCGGGCCGCCAGCACCCCGAGCGCGTCGGCGATCACCGGCGCCAGCCCGCCGTTGGCGTGCGCGCGCCGCAGCCGGTCCTCCAGTGCGTCGTCGCCGAAGCTCGCGGCGAACAGCGGCTCCATCAGCGCGGCCATCCGGGCGGTGCCGTCCGGCAGGCCGGCGACGCGGTCGGCGAACCAGCGCTCGCCCTCCATGACGTGCAGGACGCTGGAGAACCCCTCCCGGTCGAGGACGGCGCCGCGGGCGGTGCGCGCGGCGACCCAGTCGACGATGCGGGCGGTGCCGGCGGGCGCCGTGGTCTCGCGGAGCAGCTGGTAGAGCCGTACGAGATGGCGGTCTCCGCGCGGCGGCACCGGAACGGACGGCGCGCGGACGGGCTCGGGCCGCGGCCCCACAGCGGGCCCCGCGGCGGCCGGAACCGGCTCCGGCGCGGGCACGGGCGACCACCGCGCCCCGCGCCCCGGGACCCGGGCGGGCTGCCGCGCGTCGGGCACGCGGCCGGGGTCGATGGCCTCGGTGATCTCCTTGCTGCACGCGACCGCCAGGATCTTGTCCTGCAGCGTCGCGCAGCCCTGCACGACGGGGCGGACGAGCCGCGCGGCGTCGTCGCCGAACGCGGCATAGGCCTCCGCGAGCAGCCCCGCGGCGGCGGACAGGTCGCCCTGCGGCGCGGCGGGGTCGCCGGGCCGGACCTCGCGCGGCCCCTCGTGCAGCGGCGGCCCCTCCAGCCCGCGGTCGCGGAACGCCACGGCCGGCTCGGTCCGCCCGTCGCCGCCGGTGAGCGGCGCCTCGCAGGTGGAGAACGCGGCGCGCCAGCCGTCGAGGGGCCGCCCGTCCGCGTCGGTCAGCAGCGGCTTCAGGATGCGGCGCGACGCCCACAGCAGCGCCAGCGCGCGGCTGGAGGCGACCGGGCCGCGGATCTCCTCCGGGGGCAGGACCATCGTCACCGGCCGGGCCGGGTCCTCCAGGACGGCCGCGAGGAGCGCGGCGAGCCCCGGCGCCCGCCTCGCCCGTTCTTCGAGGTCCTCCGGCGCGGCGGCGTTGCCGATCAGATGGCTGAAGCTCATCGGCTGCAGCGGGCTCCCCCTGCCGACCTGACCCGGCAGCCGGCTGAAGATGCCGCGCGGGTCGGAGGCCGCGATGAGCATCGCGATGTCGGCGGTCAGCGTGGTGCTCAGCCCGATGAGCGCGCGCGCCACCAGGTGCAGCCGGTCGGCGCCCGCTCCCCTGCCCGCACCGGAGACCGCGTTGCCCGGACTCATCGCCCGCGGGTCGACACTGCGCAGGATGAGCGCCGCCATCCCGTCCGGGTAGGTGAGGTAGACGGCGCTGGACGGCGCCTCCGCCGCCGCCGACCGGCCCCGCGCCGACACTCCGGCGTGCTTCTTCAACCGGGTGTTCCAGCTCTCGAACTGGGTCCGCGACTCGAACGACCAGGCGATGCCGGTGAGGTCGTAGTCGGGGTCCCAGCGGAACTCGATCTGGTGGATGGGTGCGTCGGTCATCTCAGATCCCCACGTCCTGGGCCTCGGCGGAGGCCAGCAGCCCGGTCATCGCCATCAGCGCCACGAGCGGGCGCAGCACGCGCAGCGGCCGGGCGCCGCGCTCGATCGCGTCCGTCCCCGTCGCGGAGACGACGTGCAGGGTGGCCCGCTCGCACTCCTGGTAGGGCCGCGTCCACGCCCCAGCGTCCCGCTGGTGCAGGTAGCCGAACACGTCGGCGCTCTCCGCCAGCACCTCGGCGGCGTCGAGGGCGGGCGCGTCGCGGCTCAGCCAGTGCGCCACCGGGTCGTCGAACTTGTACAGGTCGGCCTTGTTCAGCACGATCGCGGCGCTCACCTTCGACAGCCGCCCGGTGGACCGCAGCAGGCTGAGCACCGTGTTGAACGCCGGGTCGCCGAGGCTGCCCGGGGTGAAGCGCTTCGGGTCCGCCACGAAGACCAGCCCGTCGGCGATGTCGAGGAACCGCTTGGCGTCGCCGACGTTGCTCAGCTCGCCGCCCGCCACGTCGAACAGCGCCATCGCGCGCGGCCGGCCGGCGCCCGACAGGACGAACGCGTCCGCGAACGCGACCTCGCCCTCGCGGGTCGGCGCCAGCCAGGCCGACTCGCTGAACAGCGGGTGCACCATGTCGCGCAGGAACGCCTGGTGCCGGTCGAGGTCGACGGGCTGGGCGGTGAGGCCGTACTCGCCGAGCGCGCCCCGCTCGATCTCCGCGACCATCGCGGCGGCCAGGTGCGTCTTGCCGGACGTGGTGCCGCCGATGAAGCCGTAGACGGCCGGCGACCCGTACTGCCCGTAGCCGGCGGGCAGGTAGTGCACGCCCGTCGTGCCGCCGGGGTTGGGGCAGCGCACCGCCGCCGTGCGCAGCAGCCGCGCCCGCTGCTCGGCGTTGGTGGCCCTCGGCACGGCCAGCTCCACGTACTGGGCGAGGTTCTGATCGAAGGTGTAGAGGGGCAGCTCCCCCCAGTCGAGCCGGCCCAGGCAGATCGGGCAGGAGACCTGCTCGCGCCCCGTGGACCGCGCGGCCCTGGGCTGCTCGGTCTCGGGCCGTGGGGGCTCCGGCACCGGCGCCGCGGGGGCGGGCGCGGGTACGGGACGGGTCTCCAGCGGCTCGGCCACGAGTTCCTCCGCCGTGTCCAGCAGGCGGGCGACCCGCCCGCTCATGGTGTCCAGCTCGGTCAGCCCGGCGCCGGCGCGCAGCTCGCGCAGGGCGTCGGTCCCGCCCCGCGTGTAGCGGCGGGCGAGCGCGAGCGCCGCCGGCAGCGTGCCGGGCACGGGCGGCGGGTCGTCCCCTTCCCGCCGGAACCGCAGGAACAGCCCCGGCGGGCCGGTGCGCGGCGACCGGGCCGCGAACGTCTCGAACTTCGGCGCCCATTCGGGCCAGTCGTCCAGCCCGGAGCCGAGCACCGTGCAGATGTCGGCGACCGCCCACAGCAGCGGCATGGTGGCGGGGGTGACGGGCGCCTCGACCAGGCGCGGCCCGTCCAGGACGTGCGACAGCAGGACGGCGAGCGGCCGCTCCAGCGCGCGGGCCCGCGCCTCGTCGGTGAGGCTCGACCGGTGCGCCATCAGCGCGTTCGGGTTCACCATCGGCGCCCGGCCGGGCAGGTCGGCGGCCGCCCACGTCCAGTCCCGCAGTTCGAGCGCGAGCCGGGGGGTGAGCACGCCGGCCGCGCCGGACAGCAGGTGCGCGGCGGCGCTGCGGACGGGGCCGGGCTGGCTGCGCCGGATCAGCACCGCCTCGTCGCCGAGCACGGCGTAGCAGAGGCCGGACTCCGGCCTGCCGCCCTCGCCGCACCGCAGCCACGGCTTGACGCGGGCGTGCAGGCGGCGCAGCTCACCGGCGGGCGAGGCGTCCAGGGAGCTGGCGACCGGGAACAGGCCCGGTTCGGCGCTGGTGCCGAACCGGCTGTCGCGGCCCCAGCGGAACAGCGTCTGGTGCAGCAGCGATGTGGCCATCGGTCACCGCCCCAGCATCAGGTAGCCGGCGACGACGACCAGCGCCGCGATCCCCGCCCACAGCACCCACGAGCCCGCCGGGCTCCGCCGCGCCGCGCGCGGCTCGGGACGGGCCGGGGCCGGGGCGCGGGGCTCGGGCGCCGGTTCGGGAGGGGGCGCCGTCTGCGGGTGCTTGCGGTGCCGCTGCGCGAAGAACTGCTCGCGGCCCCGCAGGAACGCCGGGTCCGGGGGCAGCGGGCGCGGCGGCGCGTCCGCCTCGCCCAGCCGGCGCAGCAGCGTGTGCGCGGACGGCCTGCGGTCCGGGTCGCCGAACACCCCGGCGAGCAGCTCGGCCAGCTCCGGCCGGTCGGCGAGCTTGTCCCGGCCGTCGAGGTCCTCGCCGGTCAGCACGAAGAAGATGAGCCGCCCGGCCGCCCACACGTCGTCGTTCGGGCCGACCGTGCCGCGCTCCCAGCCGTCGGCGACCCGCGGCCGCTGCTCGGGCGCCTGCCACGGCGGCGTGCCCGCGACGGTGCGCGGCGCCCCGATCGGCGCGGCGTGCGAGAAGTCGGTGAGCTGCACCTCGTCGCCGTCCCAGCGGACGGTGTCCGGGCCGATCGCGCGGTGCGCGATGCCGGCCGCGTTCAGCAGCCGCACCGCGCGCAGCAGCCCCACCTGGAAGCGGCGCCGCTGGTCGGTCGGGAGCGTGCCGGCGTACGTCGCGACCTCGACGCCGCGCAGCGGCTCCAGCAGCGCGAACGGCTCGGCCGCGTCGGCGTCGTAGCCGATCAGCCGGGTCACCGCGCGCGGGTAGGGGGCGCCGTCGCAGAGCCGGGCGAGGCGCAGCCCGGCGAGGATCTCGCCGTCCAGCAGCCGGTACCCGGCGGCGCGCCCGCCGGGCCCGCGGTCGACGGGCCGGACGCAGCGGACCGTGCGGGTGCGGTCGTCCAGTTCCAGCTGGAGCCGGACGGCCTCCAGCGGCGGGCGCAGCGGCGGCTCCGCGCCGCGCACCTCGACGGCCTTCGCCTCGACGCCCCCGCCGTGGACGTCCCGGTAGTGCAGCCTGACGTTCACGCCGTCCTCCCGTCCCGGCCCGCCTCGACCGATCCGCCGTCGTCGTCCTCGGACCACGTCCACTCCACGACCCCCGCGTGCAGCGGGACGAGCCGGAGCACGCCGCAGTGCGCCGCCGACGGCACGGCCACGGTCCCGGGCGGCAGGCCGGCGGCGCCGCCCGCCGAGCGCGGCGCGAACCGGACCGCGCGCGGTTCCGGCGCGGTGTCCAGCAGCGCCAGGTCCTCCGGCGCGCACAGCTGCCACATCTCCCCCGCCGGGTCGTGGCCGGCCTGCTCGGCGGCGAACGCGAGGTCCTCCGCGTCGATGAGCGGCACCGGCCGGGAGTCGGTGACGAACGGGGCCGCCTCCGGGGCGTGGCCCCGCTCGACGGCGTGCTCCCAGTCGTCGATGAGCAGCTGCGCGGCCTTGCGCACGTGCGGCCCGGCCTGCTCGCCGCGCTCTCCGTGCGGCGCCCCGCGCACCGCCTCGGTGACCAGGTCGCCGAGCCAGGACTGGACGGCCTCCGGGTAGCGCAGCGGGGACCGGGCCGGGCGCCCGAAGTCGTCGGCGTCCAGCTTCGCGGCGCGCTCCACCAGCTCCTCGCGGACGCCGGCGAGCGCCTGCCGCAGCGCGTTCAGCTCGTCGACGGTGTCCAGCCGCCGGTTCAGCCGGGCCCAGTCGGCGAGCGCGCCGCCGAGCAGGTGCCGCATGTCCTGCAGCGCGGTCTCGGCCCGGTCGAGGCCCGTCTCGTCGCCCCAGCGGATCGCGCGGGACCGCCACGACTGCGCGACGACGGCGAGCGCGCCCGCGACGGCGGCGGCCACCGCCGCCGCCCACGCGGCGGGCGGCAGCCCGGTGTCTCCCGCGACGCCGCCGCCGATCGCCCCGGCGAGGGCGGCGAACGCGTTCAGCCCGAGCGCGCTGGAATGGTCGGCGATCCGTCCGCCGGGGCCGCGCAGCACGGTCAGCGCGACCAGCGCCGTCCACAGCAGCGCCATCACCAGGCCGCCCGCGACGCCGAGCGGCGACAGCCCGGCGAGCGCCGCGGCGGCCGCGCCGGCCGCCGGCAGCCACGGCTGCGGCGGCGCCATCGGCGCCGGTGCGCGCAGCCCGTCGAGCAGGTCGCCGGGGCAGGCGGTGCGCAGCCGCCGGGCATGGCCGCCGCGCCCGTCCAGCGCCGCCGCCGAGGCGCGCAGGTCGTGGTCGAGCCGCGGCAGCGACACGCCCCGGCGCAGGCCGTCGGCCAGCCAGGCGTGCAGCCCGTCGCGGTACGGCCGGGGCTCGAACGGTTCCGGCGGCGGTGGTTCGACGCCGCGCGCGGCGATCGCGGCCCGCCGGTCGTCGGTGAGCCGGTCGCCGTCCGGGACGGCGCCGAACAGGTCGGCGAGCCGGTCGCGCAGCGCGCCGAGCCGGTCCCCGGCGTCGCGGACCGCCGCGCCGGCGGGCAGCTCCCGCAGCAGCGCGCCGGCGCCGGGCAGCTCGACCGCGGCCTCCCGCGCCTCGGCGAGGGCGTGCTCGGCGTCGTCGAACGCGCGCCGCAGGTCGCCGCCCGCGGTGAACCGCACCGGCACCCTGCCGCGTGCTCCCTCGTCCGCGCGCTCGGGCGGCGCCGGGGACGCCGGGTCCAGCGCGCGGCGGATCGCCGCGCGCAGCGCCAGCAGGAAGTCCTCCTGCCCGGTGCCGCCGTGCCCGGCCAGGTGCAGGCCGGGCACGGCCGCGCCGAACGGCACCTCGCCGAGCACCCGGTGGGTGCGCTCGAACAGGGCGGGCAGCCGCAGCAGCTCGGCCAGCCGGGCGAGCCCGTCGCCGTCCCGGCCGTCGCGGCGGCGGGCGCGGGCGGCGGCCCGCAGCGGCCAGTCGACGCCGGTCTCCTCGATCACCCACAGCGCGCGGCGCTGGATGTTGCCGGGCAGCCGCAGCACCGCCGGGTCGGTGCCGGGCGCGGCCGGCGCGGCGGGCGGGCGGCCCGCCACCAGGCACAGCAGCTTGGACACCTGCCGGGAGGCGTCCAGCGCCTCGAACGCCGCCCGGTGCCGGACGACCGCCGAGGCGGAGTCCACGACCAGCAGCAGCTCCAGGTCCTGCGCGGTGTGCAGCAGCTCCGCCACCCGGTCCGCGGCCTCGGCGGCGTCGCGGTCGCGCAGGTCGAGGTGGACGACGCGGGCGGCGCGGGCGCTCATCGCTCCCACTCCGGCCGGGCCGGCTCCGGCCCCTCGGGCGGCGGCCCCTCGGGAGGCCGCCCGTCGGGGTCGCGCAGGGCGGGCCGCTCCAGCGCCCGCAGGTTCGCCCGGACGGCCGACACCTCGGTGAACTCGGTGTCCAGCGCCGCCGGGTACGTGCGGACCCAGAAGTCGCGCAGCTGGAGCGCGCGGGCCCGGCTGGAGGAGTGCAGCTCGCCGAGCATGCCGTCGATCCGGCGGACCTGGGCGTCCGCCATGTCGCGCAGCACCACGTACAGCTCGCCCGGCGGCTTCGGCATGCTGCCGACCCCGTAGGGCGCCTCCCGCATCAGCTGCGCGCAGAAGTCGCGGCGGATGCCGGCGTTGTCGGCGAACGTCCACAGCTCGTACGCCTGGAGCAGGCTGCCCCACGACGACGCGTGCTCCAGCGGCTTCAGCTCCAGCGTCATCGACACGCCGCCGGACAGCCGTACCGACACGCTGATCGGGGACGCCGGGTCGCCGTCCACGGTCACCTTGTCGTTCCACATCGCGCACAGCAGCCGGTGCAGGATCTGCACGCGGTGCTCCTCGTGGGTGGCGAGGTAGCCGAAGTCGTAGCCGAGCCGCTGCCGCCACTTGAGGTAGTCCTGCCGCTGCGGCCGGTCCATCGCGTCGGCCCACGTCCGCAGGACGTCCCGGACCTCGCGGACGTCGGTGATGCCCATCGACGACCGGAACAGCACCACGGTGATCGACTCGGCCGTGGTGTGGGTGAAGTCGTAGACGAGGTCGGGCCCGGCGGGCAGGTTCACCGCCTCCCGCAGGTACGCCTCGATCGCCGGGTCGTCGGCGCCGGCCGGGTAGGACACCAGCACCTTCAGCCGGCCGGTGCCCTGCGGGCTGAAGTTCGCCGGCACCAGCCCGGCGAGCTTGCCGCGGAACTCCTCCAGCTCCGCCTCGCTCAGCTCCCCCGGCGCCTGCCCGGCGGCCTGCGCGAGCAGGTCGTGCAGCGTCGGCAGCAGCGGGGCACGGCCCTGCTCGGCCAGCCGGAAGTAGGTCTTCACCTCGGCCTTCACCCGCTCGCGCAGCTGCGCGACGGCCGCCTCGGGGTTGCTGTCCCACGCCGTCCGGTAGGCCTCCCGCCAGCCGTCCCCGCCGATCAGCAGGGCCAGCAGCTCCGCCCCGGACGCGCTCGGCCGCAGCTGCCCCTTGCCGACCAGGTCGTCGGTCATCCGCCGGACGACCCGCGTGTAGAACTGCTCCAGCTCGCCGCCGGGCGGCAGCAGGTACGACACCCCGACGCGGGACTTCGACAGGTCCGCGGCCCGGTCCCGGAACCGGTCGCGGTCCTGCGCGGCCTGCTCGCCGAGCGCGCGGGTCAGGCCGCGCAGCACCGCCTCGACCTGGTCGAGCGGCTTGCGCCAGCGCGGCGCGAGCTGCGACCAGGGCTCCGTCCACTGGACGTGGGTGCGCCAGCGGTACCAGCGGTCCTGGTCCTCGCGCGCGTCCACCGGGTCCGGGTCGGTCCACTTGACCTTCACCATGCCGAGCGAGCGGTCCCGCAGCGTCGGCAGCGGCGGCGGGTTCGGCCCGAGCCCCTCCGGCGCGGGCGGCTCCACCCGGCGGCGCTGCAGCAGCCCGACCGCGCCGCCGCGCTCCACCTCGTCGGCGGCGTCGGGGTTGCCGAACAGCGCCCGGGTCAGCCGGAACGGGTCGGTCCCGGCCAGCATCCGGGGGACGGCGTCGCGCGGGTCGAAGCCGCTGACCCGGTCGGGGATCTCCCGGTCGAGCCGGGTCCGCAGCCGGGCCAGCGCCGCCCGCATGGCCTCCGCCCGGTCGTTCAGCGCCGCGGTGACCTCCTTCGCGCCGGTGACCGGCTCGGGCTCGGCGTGGTCCTGCGCGGGCCGGGTGAAGATCTCGGAGATGTTCGCGACCGCGAGGAACTCCTGGATCAGCGAGCGGTTGGACTCCTGGCCGGACGGGGCGCCGCGCAGGTCGTCCACCCCGGTGCGCAGCAGCCGCCCGGCGACCAGGTCGGCCAGCTCGTCGACCGGCACGGTCAGCGACGCGACCAGCGCGGTCGACACCCCGCGGCCGCCGATGCCGTTCTCGGCGGGGATCTGCCGGTCGACGCTGGCGTTGATGAAGCTGTCGGCGAAGGACTGGTGCTGTTCTCCGTCGGAACTCGCGCGCTGGTCCAGCTCGGTGCCGATCAGCGACAGCATCAGCGAGACCACCGACCGGCGCAGGTCGCCCGGCTCGGCGCCCACCGGCCGGCAGAACAGGAACCCGGTCTGCGCGGTGCCGGGGCGCAGCGCGATCCGCCCGTCCACCGGGTAGTGGACGGCGACCTCGTCGGGGTCGACGGGCGCGTGCGAGGTGTGCCCGCGCAGGTCGCGGCGGGCGCCGCCGCCGTTCTGCCGGTCGACGAGCCGGAACAGGTCGAGCAGTGCCCGCCCCGCGTTGAGCTGCGCGGGGCGGCCGCCGCCGAGGCCGTCCACGAACGCCGACGGCATCAGCACCAGCGGGTAGATCTTGGGGCGCAGGTCGGTGCGCTCGAACAGCTCCCCGATCAGGTGCAGGTAGTCGTAGAAGATGCCGGCGCCGGTGCCGCCCGCCACGGAGAACGCGACGAACACGTCCACCGCGTTCTTGTTGCTCGACCTGCCGCCGATCTTGTAGAGGTCGGTGGCGGCCTGCGGCCCCGACAGCCGGCCGACCGCGTTGTTCAGGTCGGCGGTGGCGTGCGCGATGCCGCTGCGGAACGTCTCGAACAGCGCGGCCCGGCCGATCGTCGGCAGCTGGCCGGCGCCGCGCTGCAGCGGCGTCACCCGCGGCTCCCCGTTGTCGGGCGGCAGCCACGCGGCGACCTCGCGCTCGGCGGTCAGCCGCAGGTTGCGGGCCACCTCCGGGTAGGTGTCGACGCGCGGTACCAGGCCGCGGACGTAGTGCGCGGTGCGCTGCACCGCCGGGACGTGCTGCGGGCCGGGCACGACGCTGGCCGGCAGCCGGTCGAGGTCGGCCTGGTTGACGTCGGCGTACACGAACTGGGTGCAGTCGGGCAGCTGGTAGGGCAGCGCGTCCTCGCGGACCCGCTGGAACGCGGTGCCGTCGGGGCCGCAGAACTCCTCGCGGAGCCGGCGCTCCAGCTCCGCCCCGATCAGGCAGCCGGTGCCGCCGAGTCCCACGAAAAGAACTGACTGGTAGAGCTTCATGGGGGGTTTCCTTGTCATCGGCGGGCTAGAACCAGGGGTCGTCCTCGTGGCCCGGTTTCGCGGTGGCGGCGGGCTCGGTCCGCGCCTCGCCGGACGTGCCGCCGTCCCGGGTGGTGCGGTCCGGGGCGGTGCGGTCCGCAGCGGTGCGGCCGGAGCCGGTGCGGCCGGGGGCGTCCCGCCGGGCGCCGGTGCGGCGGGCGCGGCGCGGCCGGTCGTCGCTGAAGGCGAGGGTCAGGCCCGTCTCCTCCAGCGGCTCCCCGTCGCCGCCGACGGCGATCTCGTAGCGCGGGCCGTCCGGCAGTTGGACGACGACCTTGCCGGGCGCGCCGCGGCGGGCCCGGACGGGCCGGTCGCCCGCCTTGGGGTAGTCGAGCCCCGGCTCGCCCGCCGTGCCGTCGTGCACGACGAACCGGAACTCCTGCGCCCACTTCGACGGCGCCTTGAGGCGGGCCACCTCCTCGCCGTCCTGCCGGAGCGACGCGCGCAGCCGCCGGACGTCCACCCCGGCCTTCCAGGCGCGGCGGCGCAGGTGGAGCAGCAGCGCCAGGGCGAGCAGGAGCAGCAGCGCGCCCGCGATCGCGTACCGGTTGCGCTCCAGCCAGCCGGGCGGCTCCTTGACGGTGACGGTGAGCTGCCCGTTCGCGTACACCTTCGCCAGGTCGGCCGCGTCGACGACCTTGACGGTCATCGAGGTGCCGCCCAGCGCCGCGTCCTTCGGGAAGCGGACGGTGAACGGCCGGGTGGTGGTGCCGGTGCCGATCGCCAGGTCGGTGCCGCCGCCGAGGGTCGCGCCGCCGGCCCGCCCGGCCCCGTCCATGATGATCCGGCCGCGGACGGGGGCGCCCGCGTTCTCCATCGTGACCTTGCCGCGCACCTCGTCGCCGGGGTGCACGACCGGGTCGGAGGAGAACTCGACGCGGCCCTGCAGCGCGGGCGCCTGCGCACCGACCGCCACGGTCACCGGCAGCTTGTCGGCGTGGACGCCGTACCCGCTGACCACCCCGGTGAAGGTGAGGTCGCCGGGCTGCCCCGGCGCGGTGAACGTGCCCGCGTACCGGCCGTCGCCGGCCCGGTCGTCGGGGGCCTTGCCGTCGTCGCGGATGACGATGCTCTGCGGCGCGCCGAGCGACGGCCCGGTGGCCTGCACGGTGAAGTTCAGGCCGCTGAGGGCCTTGGCGTCGGTGACCGCGCCCTGCCGGGTGACGAGCGAGAGCCGCACGGTGAGCGGCTGCCCGGTCCGCGCGCTGGGCGGCTCGACCACGAGCGAGGCGCTGACCGCGCCCTGCCAGATGGCGGTGGCGCTGACCAGCTGCTTCGCGAGTCTGCCGGGCGCGGTGAGGCGGATCGTCCAGGTGCCGTTGCGCGGGTTGACGATGTGCAGCGTCTCGACGACCGCGTTCTCGCCGGCCCGCTTGAACTCCGACTGTCCGGACCTGCCGTTGGGCACGACGGCGCCGCCGCCCGGCTGGACGTAGTCCACCCGGACGCGCGGGTCCCCCTTGGCCACGGTGATGCTGCCGTCCGTCGCGATGATCGGGATGTCGATCTTCAGCTCGCGGGTCTGGCCGGGGCCGAGGGTGGTCTCGTCGCTGCGGCTGACGCCGGCGCAGCCCGCCGCGGCGAACGCGTCGGTGAGCGAGCGCCCCACGTCGCCGGAGTCGCGGACGACGCGGGCCTTCGGCCGGGACGCGGTCCGCCCGTCGCACGCGCCCTGGTACCCGCCGGCGGCGAACCGGTCCAGCGCCGCGCGGTCGATGCCGTCGCCGAAACCGAGCGGCCATATCTGCACGCGACCGGAGGCGGCGAGCGCCAACTGGGTCTCGACCTGCTTTTGCGCCTCCCGGTTCCGGTCACTTTCGATGCGTCCGTAATGGGGGCTGCGGTGCACGTCGAGGCGGCCGTCGGTGAGCAGGAAGACGACCTTGAGCACCCCGTCCGGGCCTCCGCCGCTCAGCGCGCTCAGCCCTTTGGCCAGGGCCGCGGCGTGATCGGTGTCGTTTCCCTCGCCGTCGGCGCGGCGGTGGATCTTGCGAATGCACGCGCCGAGCGCGTCCTTCTTCACGGAACTGTCCAGAACGGTGGGCGGGCACGCCTCGGTAATCGCGTTCTGGCCCGGTTCGTTCTGGCTGCCGAACCCGTAGACCGACACGCGGCTGCGCGGGTTCAGCCCGCCGAGCGCGATCGAGGTGGCGGCCTTGATCTCCTCGCGGACGTCGGCGTCCGACAGGCTCCCCGACTCGTCCACCAGGATGGACACGTCCATCAGCGTCGGCTCGGGGGCGGCGGCCGGCTCGGCGGCGCGCGCCGCGGCGGCGGGCGCGGCCAGCGGCCCCAACTGCGCGGCGGTCAACACCGCCGCCATGGTGATTCGCACCGGGCACGCGAAAGCACGCCCCGTCAGTCGCATCATTCTCCAGAGCCCCTGAAATGGTGGGTTGTCCCCCGTACGCCCCGAACTTTCCTGATGATGGCCGGGCCGCATCCCGCGACCCGACGCTAGTTATCCGACTGTTACGGATTAACGATCTTCCAGTTGAAGGAAGATCAAAAGTTGCTCGATGTCCTAATTTTTCCGTTTGCGAGGGAGATTGCCCCGCTTGAATGATTGCCTTAACGGTCTAAATCGGACACCGAATTAGAATCGGTTATCAGAATGACCGCGCCGCTGGCCGGATTCGGCCGCCATTCCCGGCGGATCACCGTCCAGGGCCGTGCCGTCCATAGCCGCACCGTCCCGGGCGGCGCTGGAGCCGGCGCCGGGGATGACGTCCTGGGGCGCGTCGTCCAGCGCGGCGTCGTCGATGACGGGGAGGGCCGAGAGCTCGCGCAGGAACGCGTCCAGCAGCCGCTCCTGCGCCCCCGGCTCGGCCTTCCTCGCCTGCTCCCGGATCAGCCGCAGCCCCTCCAGCAGATGGCTCTGCGCCGTCGCGAACCGCCGGGCCCGCCGCTCCAGCTGCCCGAGGTCCAGGTGCGCCTCCGCCGACGAGGGGACGTGCTCCAGCAGGAAGAGCAGCGTCTGCCGCGCCTCCTGCACCGCCCCGAGCGCGATGTTGCACCGGCCGAGCCGCAGCAGTGCCGACGGGCTGGGCGGCGCCACCGGGTCGTCCTGGACGCCGAGCAGCTCCTCCAGGTCGATGCGCGCGCGCTCGAACTCGCCGAGCCGCATCAGCGCCTCCGCCCGGACGTCCAGCAGCGCGGCCCACCCCTCGCGGTCGTCGGTCGCGACGCCGGCCAGCAGCCGCACCGCCTCCTGCGGCCGGCCCCGCTCCAGCACCGCCCACGCCCGCGCGACCCCGTCCGGCGGGGCGGCCGCCGCCTCGGCCGCGCTGTCCGGCGCCCCCGCGGTGCCGGACGGCGCACGGTCCGGGCCGCCGGACCGGTCCGAGACGTACAGCCAGGCGTCCATCGCGAAGCCCTTGCCGGGCAGCGAGCTGCGCACCCGCCAGAAGTCCTCGGCGCGCAGCGACCGGAACCCGTTGCGGATCACGTCCTGGAACAGGTGGTCCGACACGATCACCGCGAGCTGCGCGGCCGGGTGGTCGTCCAGCGCGTCCTTCACCGGCGGGCTGTCCAGCAGCCGGAAGCAGTCGATCACGGCGGCGCCGTTGAACCCGGCCGGGCCCGGCGTCACCAGCCCGCTGGTCAGCGCGAGCCGCAGCCGGATCCGCGCGTCCTCGGCCAGCAGCCGGTTCTCCTGCCGCAACGCGACCTCCAGCTCCGCCACCAGCGCCGGGATGGCGGCGGTCTCGTCGATGTCGCTCGGCGGCAGGATCAGCACGCCGTCCCCGCTGCTCTGCACGATCTGCTCGGGCAGCCCCGCCTCCCGGCAGGCCGCCATCGCCACGGTCACCAGCGCCTGCTGGGCGCGGATCTGCTCGGGTACGAGCCTGCTGCTCCACCCCTTGATGTCGAGCGCCGCGCACAGCGAACGCCGCGACCGTGCCCCCATGCGTCCCCCTTTCCTCCGTGACCGCAGTCTCGCGGCCGGGGGGACGGAGCAACCCGCACCAGTGCGGGAAAGGCGAGATCGCCTCAAATCCCGCCGCGCGGGAGCGTCACTCGCCGCGGAGCATCACTCGCACAGTTCGGACGGCGCCTTCATCTCGGCGAGCCTAGCCAGCTCGTGCACGTCCAGCAGCACCACCCGGCCCCGCGCGCACAGCACGATGTCGCGCAGCGCGGGCCCGTTGAGCGCCTTCTGCACCGTGCCCTCCTGCGCGCCGATCAGCATCGCGAGCTGCTTCTGCCGGAGCCGGACGACGGGCCGGCCGTCCTCGCGCTCGGGCGCGCGCCACGCCTGGTACAGCAGCGCCCGCGCCAGCCGCACCTCGACCTCGTACCCGGCCGCGTCGGCGCGGTAGCTGTTGGCCTGGGAGAGCCGGTCGCCCGTCATCAGGTTCAGCGCGATCAGCGCCTCCGGGTGCGCGCGCAGGCACGCGATGAACGGCCGCGCCGGGATCACCGCCAGGATCGACCGGTCGAGCGTGGTGACCGTCGCGGTGCGGACGCCGTCGCCGAGCACCGCCATCTCGCCGACCAGGTCGCCGCGGTGCCTGATGCCGAGCAGCGACACGCTGCCGTTCTCCACGCCGCGCACCACCGCGACGCGGCCGTCGAGGAGGAGGTGCACCTCCGTGCCCGGCTCGCCCTGCCGCATCAGGGGCCGGTCGCGCTGGACGGTCCGCGGCATGCCGAGCCGCAGGACCGCGTTGCGGGCCGGCGGGGTCAGCCGGCCGAGGAACGAGAGATGATGCCAACCGGAGCTCGTCATCGACGTCTCCTCAGCGCACGTGCGTGTCGCCGCTCCGGCCCCGCGGAGCCGGGCCGCCCGGACGGGCATTCAGTATGGCAGCCTCCCCACCGGCCGTTCCGGTCATGAGACACATATCTACGGTGCCTCCCATGTCCGGGCGAGCGCGGCGGCCAGCAGCACCCGCGCCCCCTGCCGGTCGCCGCGCCGGGCCGCCTCGCGGGCCAGCACGCGCAGCGGCGCGTCGCCCGCCGGGAACACCTCCGCCGCCGCGTTCACCAGCCGGTCGCCCTCGTCCGAGCGGCCCCGGCGGTAGGCGCGGTTCGCCAGCGCGAGCAGCAGCTCGTACTCCAGTCGCTCCAGGCGCTCCCGGTCGGGCCCCGTGCGCGACCGGACGACGCGGAGCCCGTCGGCGAGATAGGCGGACGCGACGTCGTCGTGCTCCTCCAGGTCCATCAGCGGATAGGCGGCGGGCGTCAGCGGATACCGGCGCAGCAGGTACCGGCACGTCTCCACGGCCGCGCGCCGCTCCCCGAGGCCGCGCTGGCGCTGCGCGAGCGCGAGCAGCCTCTCCGGGCCGGGGCATGCGCCGCCGTGCGGTGCGCTGGGGGTGTGGCCGGCCGGCCACACCCAATGGTCGGGCCCGCACGCCTCCCCCTTCACCCGCTGGAAGGCCGGCATGGACCGCGCGTCCCGGAGCCGCCAGTGCAGCAGCGCCCCTATCACCACGGTGAAGGGGGCCTCTCGGGGGCCGGGGCGCCGGAGCAGGCGGGCCGCCTCGGCGACGATCTCGGCGCCCGTCCGCGGACCGGCCGGGCCTCCGGCGACCCCGATCGTCGTCCCGTCCCCCGGCGGGCGGCGGCGGCGCAGGCCGTCCAGGAGCACGGGGGCCGCCTCGGCGGGGTCGGCGCGCAGGACGAGCGCCAGCACCTCCCCCGACCCCAGCACCGCCCCGACCCGGCCCGCCCGCCCGGCCTGCCCGGCCCGTCCCAGGAACCCGGCGGCCTCCGCGCGCGCCCGTAACCGCGCCGGGGTGTCCAGCCGGTCCCACCCCCCGATGCGGAACGCGATACAGGTGATCCGCTCGCCCTCGTGCACCCGACCTCCCGGTGACCGTGCCGCCCCTCGCCACCGTCTCCCGGCGCGGCGCCGCGCTCCCCGTTCCAATGCGGGCTGGCGCGACCGGGCTCGGCCGGACGGGCCGGGTCACGCGGCGGCGGGCTCGTCCTTGGGCGTGCGCCGCGGGCGGGGCAGGAAGGGCACGATGGCCGTGCCGGCGACCGTGACCAGGGCGGCGACGAGGAACGCGGCCGTGTAGCCGTCCACCAGGTCGGGGCCCGCGTTCGCGGCGGCGGTGCTGAGGACGGTCAGGCCGATCGCGCCGCCGATCGTGCGGGAGGTGTTGACGACGCCCGCGACGGTACCCGCCTCCGCGTCGTCCGCGCCGCTCGTCGCGACCTCCACCAGCGGCGTCATGAGCAGGCCGAAGCCGAGGGCCATCAGCGCGCCGGGGCCGAGGATCGCGCTGAGGAACGTTCCATCGGCGTCCAGCACGGCGGCCTGCCACGCGAACCCGCCGGCGGCCATCAGCCCGCCGATGCCGGCGAGGAGCCGCGCGCCGACGCGGGCCATGAGCGCGGGCGCGAACCGCGAGCCGAGGATGATCCCGGCGGTGTGCGGGAGGAACGACAGGCCGGTCTTGACGGCGCTGTAGTGCAGGACGTTCTGCATGTAGAGCGACAGGAAGTACCAGAGCGCGAACCCGGCCATCGTCATGACGAGCGTGGCGAGGTTGCCGACCGCCACGCTGCGCCGCCGGAACATGCCCAGCCGGACGAGCGGCTGCGGCGCCCGCGCCTCCACCGCGACGAACAGGCCGAGCAGCCCGAGCCCGGCGGCGAGCGGGATCAGGGACGTCCAGCCGTGGTCCTCGGTCTGCCCGATGCCGAAGGCCAGCAGGCCGACGCCCGCGGTGACGAGGACGGCGCCGGGCAGGTCGAGCCGGGCGCGTCCGGTGGCGGGCCGGTCGTCGCGCAGCCAGCGGGCGGCGACCACCGCGACCGCCACCCCGACCGGGACGTTGATCAGCAGGACCCAGCGCCAGCTGAGGTAGTCGGTCAGCAGCCCGCCGACGAGTCCGCCGGTCGCGCCGCCGGCGGTGCCGACGGCCGTCCACATGGCGATCGCCCGCGTCCGCGCGGGACCGGCCGGGAACGTCGCGGTGACCAGCGACAGCGTGACGGGCGCGAGGACCGCGGCGCCGATTCCCTGCGCGGCGCGGGCGCCGATCAGCATGGCGCCGTCCTGCGCGAACCCGCCCGCCAGGCTGGACGCGATGACCAGGCCGAGGCCCGCCAGGAACACGCGCTTGCGCCCGTAGAGGTCGGCGGCGCGCCCGCCGAGGAGCAGGAACCCGGCGAACGTCAGCGAGTAGGCGTTGACGACCCACTGCAGCCCGGTGGAGCCGAGGCCGAGACCCTCGCGCATGTGCGGCAGGGCGACGTTGACGACGGAGATGTCCAGGACGACGAGGAACTGCCCGATGGACGCGGCGAGCAGCGCGGCCCAGCCGGGCGTTCGCCCGGCCTTGCGCACCGCCTCTCCATCGGCAGTGAGATCAGTGGTGCTCATGCCGGTCATGCTGCCCTCCGACCCGGTTCGTCCGCGTCGGGCAAGGGGACCAGGAGAGCACGTCCGATTGGACTAGGACCCGAGCGCCGGAAGGTATCGGATCGGCGACGGAGGTGGGCGGGGCGGGCATCGGCGCGGTTAGGTGTGTACCGCCGGGCCTTGTCGTCGGACGCGGGGGCTGACCGTCGTGCGGATGCTGAAGTACCTGGGCCGCGCCCTGATCGCGGCGTCGTTGACGGTCGCGGCGGGGGTGGCGGTCAACCAGATCCTCAACAACGGGAAGCTGAGCTGGAGCTGGGGCTATCTGGCCTTCGTCTTCACGGTGCTGGGCGGGCTCGTGCAGGCGGCACCCCAGACGGTGCGGTCGCCTTCGGAGGACGTCCCGCCCCCGCCGCCCGCGCGGCGGAGGCGGACGGGGTCACGTCGCGAGTACCTGCGGCGGATGCGCTCGGCGGTCGACCAGATGGAGACGATCGGCCTGGTCACGCAGGCGGAGTTCGTACTGCGGACCCGGCAGGTCTACGTCGATGTGATGCTGCGGCCTAGGACGGTCACCGACGTGGTGACCGACACCGGCATCGGCCCGGGGCCGGCTGAGGGCGCCGGTCGGCGCGCGTCGCTGGCGTCCTTCCTCGCGGGGGGCCGGATGCTCGCGGTGCTGGGCGCGGCGGGCTCCGGAAAGACGACCCTCGCCCGCCACACGGCGTTGGAGATGGTGGAGCGGCGCCGGTTCGGATGGCGGCACCGGGGGCGGCTTCCGGTGCTGCTGTACCTGCGCGACCACGCGGCGTCCGTCCTGGGCGATGAGCCGGGCGGGCTCGCGCAGATCGCGGCGGCGGCACCCTGGCTGAACGGCGCCGTCACGGCCGAATGGCTGGAGCAGCGGCTGGACCGGGGCCAGTGCGTCGTGCTGCTGGACGGCCTCGACGAGGTCGCCGACGCCCGGCACCGCAGCCGCGTGGTGCAGTGGATAGAGGACCAGTACAGCCGCTACCCGGACAACGCCTTCGTCGTCACGTCCCGTCCTGGCGGATACGACGGCAACCGGCTGTCGCGCGCCGACGTCCTTCAGGTGCAGCGGTTCACGTCCCGGCAGATCAGGGACTTCCTGCACGCCTGGTACCAGGCGATCGAGCACCGCTCCCGCGAGGGCGACGCACGGGAGATCGACCGGATCGTCCAGGAGCTGGCCTGGTACATGATGCGCCGCAATCTCCGGGACGTCCCCGCTGAGGAGGCCGAGCGCGCGATCCGCACCGTGCTGCAACGCACTGCTCCGGATGTTTCTCCCGAGGCGTTCCTCCGCTACGTCAGGCGCAGCGGCCTGCTGCTGGAGCATCAGTACCGGCACTACGGCTTCGCGCACCTGACCTTGCAGGAGTACCTGGCGGCGGCCTTGGTCCCTGGGCACGCGTCCCGCCGCCAACTGCTCGTGGAGAACGTCAGTGATCCCGCTTGGCGCGAGACCACACTGCTGTGGGCCGCCCGCGCCGACGCCAGTCCCGTCGTAGAGGCGTGCCTGGAGGCGCGCACGGTGACCGCCCTCAGCCTGGCCTACGCCTGCCTGGACGAGGCCCGCGAAGTCGACCCCGCACTACGCGCCCGGCTCGACGAACTGCTCAACACGACCTCCGACGACCCCGACGAGATCCGGCTGCTGGACGGAGTCGCCGCCGCGCGCGCTCTGCAGGACACCCACGCCCTCGACGACACCGGCACCCGCATCTGCGCGCACCCCGTCCCCGACGAACTGTGGGCCCGTTACGCGTCCCACTCAGACAGCGACGCCGTCCCCGGGCCAGGAGCCGACCTCTGGACGTCCGACATCTCAAGATTCCTCGCCTGGCTCAACGGCCTGTTCGGCGACGGCGCCAGCTATCGCCTACCCAGCCCGTCCGAGGCGAGCCAGGCACTCGACAGCGACCTCTACCCCGCCGACCGGACCGGCCTTTACGCGGCGGAGGACGACTGGGCGACCAACGCCGACAGGGAGCGCATCGTCACCGCCGACCCCGACCTGCACCCCCACCGCCCCGCAAGGTGGCAGATCGCCGCCTATCCCGAGCTGATCCTCAACCACACGCACTTCATCATCAGGATGCTCGCCCCCCTTCTCCCAGGTGACCTTCTGGCAACTCGCCGCGTATGCCGGTGACCGCCGTCTCACGGAGAGAGGCCAACGGCTCCTGCACAGCATCGACCTCGCTCTCGACCTCGCCTTCAGCCGTGAGCCCGCCCATGGCCTCACCCGTGACCGTGTCTCGGAGAAGGCCCGCGCGCTCGGGCTCGACCTCGACCTCGACGATCGCCCCACCGCACCGCGCACCTTCGACGTGCCATTCCGCAACGCCATCGCCCGCGCCCTCGCCTATGCGCGCGACCTCCAGCGCGACCTCCACCGCGACCTCGACCTCGACCACGTCCTCGACGCCTTCTTCGCTGCGGCCACCCGAGACTTCGTCCCGAGCAGGGCCGAGGCGCTCCTCCCCTCACTCGAGCTTCTGCTGATGTACGACGCCGAGCGCCGCGGCCTGTCCTCCGGCGCCCGGGGTTCCGGCGCCGTCCCCATCATCACCGCCGCGCTCGCGGAGACCGCGCGCCATGTCCCCGTCCACGAACTGAACCGCGCCCTCGACCGGGCCTTCGACCGGGCCTTGGGGCTCGCATACGAGGCCGGGGCCTGGTTTCCTCGCAGCGGCACCGTCGTTCCGACCCGCGACCTCCCCCTTGCCCTGGACCGTGCCCGCCGCGATGGCGCTCCGATCCCCGGCCCCCTCGCCGCTCTGGTCCTCGCGCGCGACCTCGCTCTCGCTCAGGCCCGTGCCGTCGACCACGACCCCGACGGCGGGCAGCGACGCACCGAGTACATCGCCCGCGACCTCGGCTTCGCCCAACTCGGCGCCTCCAGCGGTCTCGAGACCCAGGGCATGGTCGCGATGGGCCTCGCCTGCGCCCAGCTGACCCACTGCTACACGGCGCACGCGTTCGAGGGCGGCACCGGTCGCCGTCGCCGGAGGGAGGAGGAGGCGTCGCTGACCCGGTACCTGGGCAAGCTGCTGGACGCTCAGGCCCTGCCGGCGGTGCCGCCCTCCGGCGACCCGGCGTTGGCGCTCGCGCAGGCCCAGATCCTCGCCGAGCGACGGGGCGAGCCGGCTCTGGGGACGCTGATCGTGAACGCGTTCGACCTGGCCGCCCAGCTGCGGTTTCCCGACCGTCCGACTCGGCAGGAGGACCTCGTGTGGGCGGCGACGTCGGTCCTGGCGGCGCTCACGCTCGTGGGCGACGGGGAGCCGGACGAGGAGTTGACCGAGGTGCTCCGCAGCGCTCTGTGCACGCTGATCGCACTTACACCCATCTCCCCCGGCTACTGCGAGCCCGAGCCGCGAGCGGTGAAGCGGCTCGTCCTGGTACGGGGCTGAGTGCGGGGATTCTGGTTGGTTCGTCGGAGACGTCCTCTACGGTCGGGGCATGGAAGATCAACTCCAGGCGGGCGAGGACGAACTGGTCATCCCGGAAGGGTGGCGGCGCCAGCTGTACGCGCGGCGCGGCGGGCGCCCCGGGCCGAAGATCAAGGCCGTCCCGTCCGGCGGAGCGGAGTTGCGCGAGCGCGCCATGCAGCTGGAGCCCGCCCACTGGGAGGCCGTCGAGCCCGCGTCGGCCAAGGCCGCCCGTGACTACCTCGACGGCGACGCGAACGCCCTCGGCGCGGCCGTGCTCGGGAAGATGCTGGCCGACGCCCCGCCCCACCACGGCGCCGTCGGGGAACTCGCGGTGCCGCTGACGGACGCCTGGGCCGCCGACCACGGGGCGCCCTTCGCCGCGTGCGCGTTCGTGGAGTTGGCCACCCTCTTCGACCACTCCGGCATCGGCACCATCGGGGGGCGGATACGGAACATGCTGGCCCGCGCCGGCGACGCCGAGTACGCGGACGCCGTCGAGCGTCTGGCGGCGTACCGCGACACCCCGACCCGGCGGGTGTCGGTGTCCTTCCTCGTGCCGACCCGTGAGGACTGGGTGGACGAGTGCTGCGCCGCGCCGCCCGACCCGGTCACCGAGTCGAAGTCGTGGTGGCTGCTGTACAGCGCGCTGGGCTCCCGCCGGCAGGTCGAGATGATCGCCCACCACGGGCCCGTCCTGTCGTACTGGTGGGACCGCCCGTTCCTGGTCACCATGATGGACGGTGCGGGGGCGGCCATCGCGCCGCTGCTCGCGGAGGCGTTCGACGAGAACCAGGGCTTCAGCGCCCAGCGCACCAAACCGTTCGTCGAGGCGCTGTCGATGCTGCCGGGCGACGAGGCGCTGCAGGCCCTCCTGGACCGGGCCGACAACAAGCTGGTGAAGCCCCTGCTGGTGGCGGCGACGAAGCGCTTCCCGGAACGTGCGCGGCGGCTGCTGCCCTCGGAAGCGCTGCCGGGCGGCGCCGGCCGGCGGGAGGACGGGCTGCCGGACGCTCCTCCAGCCGCCCTGCCCCGCCCGCTGGCCGACCCGCCGTGGCAGCGCGCGGGCGAACGGCCCCACCCGGCGCCCGTAGAGGGCCTCACGCCTCCCGCCGCCACACGGATGCGCTGGCTGCCGGGCGAGCGGGACGCGTGGTCCAAGACCGACCACCGGCACCGCGAACCGTCGACCGACGACTGGGACGCGCTGGTCGATGAGTTCCGCCGCGGGCGCGCCGGCGGCTACGGTCTCGGCGTCCTCACCTACGGCCCGGAGGAGGAGGTCAGGCCGCTGCTCGGTGCCTGGAAGCCGCAACTCTGGGAGGCCGAGATGTGGCTGCGGCCGACCGTGGCGCGGTTCGAGGCCGACGCCCTGCCCGTCGCGCTGCGGATCGCCGAGGCGGACATGAAGGGCCTCGGCGACCGGGCGCTCCCGTTCCTGGACGCGGAGCTGGCCCGGCTGATGGCAGAGCGCCTGAACCGCCCGAAGAAAGGCCGCGATGTCGCGCTCGCCTGGTTCGACAGGCACGGCCTGGACGCGGTGCCGCTGCTCGTCCCGGCCGCAGTGGGCAAGCCCGGGAAGCCGCAGCGCGAGGCCGAGGACGCCCTGCGCCTCCTAGCCGACGCCCACGGAACGGACAAGGTCGTAGACGAGGCGGCGCGCGCGCACGGCGACCAGGCGGCCGCAGCCCTCCACGCGACGCTCGCGATAGACCCTCTTGACCTCCTGCCCGACCGCATTCCGCCCGTCCCCGACTGGGCCGATGTGCAAGACCTCCCGCAAATCAAGCTCCGGTCCCGGAACGACGCGCTCCCCGCCGACGCCACGCAGCATCTACTGCCAATGCTGGCCATCTCCTCACCCATGCAGGTCTACGCGGGCGTCGGGATCGTCAAGGAGGCGTGCGACCGGGCGTCCATCGCCTCGTTCTCCTGGGAGCTGTTCCAGCTGTGGCGGCAGCACGGTGCTCCCGCCAAGGACGGCTGGGCCCTGGCACAGCTCGGCTGGCTCGGCGACGACGAAACGGCCCGCAGGCTGGCCCCGCTGATCCGGGCATGGCCCGGCGAAGGCGGCCACGCCAAGGCGGTCACCGGCCTGGACGTCCTCACGGCGATCGGCGGCGAAGTCGCCCTCATGCACCTGTACGGCATCGCGCAGAAGGTCAAATTCAAGGGCCTGAAGGCGCGCGCGCAGGAGAAGGTGCAGCAGGTCGCAGACAACCTGGGGCTGACGTCCGACGAACTGGGCGACCGCCTGGTCCCCGACTTCGGCCTCGACGCGACCGGCGGCCTCGTCCTGGACTACGGCCCGCGCCGCTTCCTCGTCGCCTTCGACGAGCACCTCAAACCGTTCGTCACCGACGAGGACGGCACCCACCGCAAGTCACTCCCCAAGCCGGGCGCCAAGGACGACAAGGAACTCGCGCCGGCCGCCCACCAGCGCTTCGCCGCGCTGAAGAAGGACGTCCGGACGGTCGCCGCCGACCAGATCCGCCGCCTGGAGTCGGCGATGATCGCCCAGCGCCGCTGGACGGCCCCGGAGTTCCGCCGCTTCTTCGCGGAGCACCCGCTCGTCTCCCACATCGCCCGCCGCCTGATCTGGCTCGCGGAGGACGCGACCACGTTCCGCATCGCCGAGGACGGCACCCTCGCGAACGCCGACGACGAAGCGCTGAAGCTCCAGGACAACGCCACCATCCGCATCCCGCACCCACTGGAGTTCCATGACACCCTCACCGCCTGGACGACGCTTTTCGCCGACTACGAGATCCTGCAGCCGTTCCCGCAACTGGGCCGCACCGTCCACACCCTCACCGCAGCCGAACGCGCCGCCCGGCAGCTGGACCGCCTCCAGGGCCTCACCGTCCCGGCCATGGCCGTCCTCGGGCTGGAAAGGCGAGGCTGGCGGCGCGGCGGCGCCATGGACGCCGGACTCCAGTGGTCCATCTACCGCGAGACCCCAGGCGGCCTGTACGTCAACGTCAAGCTGGACCCGGGAATGGCCATCGGCGACCTGGAGGACAGGGGCCCCCAACAACTGCAGGTGATCCGCCTGGACGACCACCCGGAGGACGGCTACTGGAACGGCACCCGCATCGGCCGCCCCTTCGGCGACCTGGACCCGATCACGACCTCCGAGCTCATCACCGAACTGACCGAAGCCGCGTCCTAGCCCCGATCAACCTTCACGCGGGCCGGTCATGAGCGGCACGATGTGCTCGCGGACGTGCCGCTCGTCCGGCGGGTCGCCGTGCGTCATCAGGTGCACGAAGATCAGCGCCGGGCCGGCGTCCGCGCGGCTCTCCAGGTCGGGCACCGGGCCGATCACCCGCCGCAGGTTCTCCCGGTTGGCCGCCAGCAGCGGGTCGACCTTCGCCTCGCGCACCGCCGCCGCCAGCTCCGAGCCGGGGTCGGTCAGCAGCACCGCCAGCAGCCGCGCGCGGCGGTGGCGGAGCCCTTCGGCCATCCGCACCAGGCCCGCCACCAGGTCGTCGAGCGGGTCGCCGCAGGGCGCGGGCGCGCGCTCGGCCGCCGCGGCCCGCAGCGCGTCCACGACCAGGGCGTACTTGGTCGGCCAGCGCCGGTACAGCGAGCCGAGCCCGACCCCGGCGGTGCGCGCGACCTCCGCGACCCGCAGCCCGTCGTAGCCGCGGCCGTCGAGCAGCTCCAGCGCCGTCCGCAGCACCGCCTCGTCGACGGCCGGGTCCCGGGGCCGCCCCCGCGTCGCGCTCACCCCCCAACCTTAACGGCAACGTTGACTTCCGCATATCAACCGAGCTATACCAGTAACCATCATTACCGGTATTCACCGTTCCCGAAAGGCGGATGCACATGAGAGCCGTCGTCACCGACCCGGAGCGCACCCCGCGCCTGCGCCTGTCGGAGGTACCGCGCCCGGAGCCCGCCCCCGACCAGGCCCTGATCAAGGTCGAGGCCGTCTCCCTCAACGCGGGCGAGACCCGCCGGGCACTGGAGG
This sequence comes from Actinomadura sp. NAK00032, assembly GCF_013364275.1. Lineage (NCBI taxonomy): Bacteria > Bacillati > Actinomycetota > Actinomycetes > Streptosporangiales > Thermomonosporaceae > Actinomadura > Actinomadura sp. NAK00032. Next base: position 7,327,724 of record NZ_CP054932.1, read on the forward strand.
CCACCACGGCCTACGTCCCCGGCTGGGACTTCGCCGGCGTCATCGAGGAACCCGCGGCGGACGGCACCACCCCGCCCAAGGGCGCCCGCGTCTACGGCGCCGTCCCCCTGGAGGGCGCCTGGGCCGAGTACGTCGCCGCCTCCGCCACCGTCCTCGCCGAGATCCCCGACGGCGTCACGATGGCCCAGGCCGCCGCGCTCCCGATCGCCGGGATCACCGCGCTGGTCGCCCTGGAATCGGCCGGCACACTCCTCGGCCGCCGGGTCCTCGTCACCGGCGCGTCCGGCGGCGTCGGCCGCTACGCCTGCCAGCTCGCCCACCTGGCCGGCGCCGAGGTCACCGCCATCAGCCGCCGCCCCGCCCTGCCGCGCCTGCTCCGCGAGGACGGCGTCCCCGCCACCGTCCACCCCACGATCACCGCGGCCCGCGACGCCGGCCGCTACGACGTGATCCTGGACGGCGTCGGCGGCGACTCCCTGGGCACCGCCCTGGGCGCCCTCGCCCCCGGCGGCGTCTGCGTCAGCTTCGGCAACGGCAGCCGCACCCCCGCCAGCTTCGACCCCGTCGACTTCTACAACGTCCCCGGCGCCCGCCTCCAGGGCCTGTGGCTCGGCAACCTCCTGACCACCCCCACCGGCTGCGGCCCCATCCTGACCCGCCTGGCAACCCTCGTCGCCAACGGCCGCCTGCACGTCCCCATCGACGCCGTCCTCCCCTGGACGAGCATCAACGAAGCCGCCACCCGCATAACAACCCAAGCCGTCCACGGCAAACTCACCCTAGAAATCCCCTGACCACAACACTCCCGGCCCGAGCACGGCACCCACGCTCGATACGGGCACCGAACGGCCGATTCAGTGAGAATTCCCGGTCGCCATCTGCGTCTCTGTGAGCAATCCGACACACCTACTTGTCGGTACATTTATGGACAGCGACTCCGAAAGCAGACACGTTCGCTCCCGCCCGTTTCAGCAGGCACGGCGGCCGAGAAGCGAAGCACATTCGGATTACGGCCTGTGTAGTACATCCGGAAACCTTGCTGTTTGCGACCGAGACGAGGGCAAGTGCCCCTGGCCGCGACCTTCCTTATGCGCGATAACCCTGGAAGATCCACGATTACCGGCCCATAATGAGGCCTGAATTAGGGACACGGGGCGACCGCGAGAGACCGGGGAAGGTGCAGCGACATGGATCCCGCGCTGGCAGGGCTCGCCGGCGCGGTCGCGGCGGCCCTCGTGGAGGCCATGACGACCGATTTCTGGGGCACCGCGAGGAGCCGGCTCGCCCGGATCGTCGGCCGCGGTGCGCATACCGCCGAGTCGGACGTGACCCGTGAGTTAGAGGAGTCCGCGGGCAGGGTGAGCCGGAGATCCCCGTCCGAGCAGGCGGCCGTGGCGGCCGAGCAGGCGAGATGGACGGCCCTGCTGACGGCCTTCCTCGCCGAGCACATGGACGCCTCGACCGAACTGCAGGACTTCGTCAGGCATGTCCGAGAGGCATTGCCGGACACGGACGCCGTCCATGTCGTCCAGAACATCACCACCGGGCGGAACGCCTTCATCGCGGGAAGGGACCAGCACATATCCCTGACCTTGGACGATGATGGGTGAAGAGCTGGAACATCCGGCCTCCACGCAACAGGTGTGGGCGAGACGCGACGCCTTCGTCGCAGCCCGGGACATCTACGTCACCGCGGTGATGGGCACCACGCCGCAGTCATCCGTGGCCGCGGCGAGCGCCGTCAAGCGTGAACGGCCTCTCTTCGTCCAGTACACGAATCCAGAAATCCTGGCGTGCTACGGCATCGACGTCAGTGAAAGGCACGCGGCGCTCACTCTGACCCAGGCGCTGGACGCCACACGGCTGGCCGTGCTCATGACCGAACGGCACCTCCTCATTCCCGCGTCCTACATCTTCGAGATCCCCTGGTACCCGGTCTTCCTCGGGTGTGTGGAGCCGCTGGTGCGGGCGGGTGCACTCCGCTACGTCGCACCGGTCCCGGATCTCGCCGACTACCGGGAGATGAAAGTCCACGAGTACCGCCGGGACCGGCACAACCCCTACCGCCACACCGGCTTGCGGGGAATCTGCGCCGATCCCGATTTCCGCTGGGCCCCTCGGCACGGCGGCGGGACGGCCGCCGGAATCGGCGAACTGTGGCGTGCGGCCCTGCAGCCCGGCGGCGAACTGCACCGCGTCGCACGCGGGACCGCGCGCAGATGGCACCGGCCGCGGGGACGCGCCGAACGGCTGCTCGCGCGGACCCCCGAACGGCTGGACGGGCAGGCCTTCATCGGCCGGTTCGTGGAGCGCACGCTGCCCGTGCCCCTTTCACCCGCCGAAAGCACATCGCTCGCCTTCTTCCTTTCCCGCGCCTACCTGCGCAGTTACCTCCTCGACCTGGACGCCGCCATCCTCGCGGACCTGCCCGCGGGCGACCTGACCTGCGGTCTCGCACACCGGTCGGCGGGCATGGACGGCAGGCTCCCCTCCGCGCGGCGGCTCGACACCGTGCTTCGCTGGCTCGGCATCGCGGATTTCGTCCACCGCATCGCCGAGTGGGACGAACTGCTGCGGTTGCGCTCCCTGCCCGGATTCGGACTCGTCATCGACCGGGCCTACGACGAGACCTCACTGGACGCGCTGCGGATCGCGGTTCTCGCGGTCCGCGGATCACGTGGATTCCGCCTCGCCCGCACCTATGCCGAGGCGAAGTCCAACGTGCAGGCCGTGGCCGGCACCATGGCCGATTTCACGCTCAACGCCAGGACACCATGGAGAGACGATCGATGACCATATCCATATACTGCTCCGGCTCCATCATGAAGGGCGCGGCGGACGAGAAGAAACTCTGCTGGTCGGACATCGAGCGGCGGGAGGTCGCCAAAGGCGCCGCACCTCGCGAGGTCGTGTTCCTGAACCCGGACGACCCGATCACCGACCCGTCCAACACGCTCGGCCAGTTCGGCCGCGACATGTACCAGGTGATGGTCGCGACGGCGGTCGTCGTGGACGCCCGTGAACGGCGCGGTATCGGCATCGGCGTGGAAATGACCGCCGCCACCCTCCTCGGCACTCCGATCATCGTCGTGGCCCCGCGCAACTCCAAGTACCGGGCGGACGAGCTGGAATACCGCGGCGTCCTCGTCCGCGACTACGTCCACCCGCACGTGGCCGCGCTGGCCTCCGCGGTCGTCGAGGATTTCCTGACCGCCGGGGAACTGCTTGCGGAAGTGGCGCCGCAAAAGGCTCGCGAGACGTCCCCGATACCCGGCTGGCTCGATGAGGCCATCACGGAGTACCGCGACAACGTCCTGCCCGGCGATCCGCCCATGCTGGCCGCTCTGGAGCGACTGAACGAACCATCGCTCAGCATGGGACGCTGACCGTGATCACCGAGCTGGAACGGAGCAGCGCGGAACACATCGGGGACGGCCCACGGCTCTATCTCGTCCACAACGACCCCCTTGAGGAATTGCTCTTCGACCGCAACCTCATGGGGACCGGATTCCGCCGGGCGTGCCTTCGTTCCAGCCGGTGTTTCATCGCCCATCTGGCCGACGAGTTGAGCCCTGACGAGACCGCCGAACTGGTGATCCTGAGCAAGGGCCTGACGTACCAGCTGGCAGCAGCCGTTTCGGCGGAGACGGGCCGCAACCTGCCCACCAATCTGATCGCGACATCGCGGACGGCGGTCGCTCACGACACCGCCCGCATCGAGGTGCCGTACTGCTGCTTCGAGGCACCGGCCGAAACACTGCTCATCGGCGACACCGTCGCGTCGGGCGAAACCATCATCACGGCGCTCCGGCGTTTCCTGGACGTCCATCCGCTCCGGCGCGTCTTCGTGATCTCCTATGCGGGGACGCTCGTGGGCGCCACGAGAATCGCCGAGTTCTGCGCCGGCCACGGCATCGAGGCGACGTTCCTGTACGGTCTCGCGGCGTTCGGCTTGGGAGACAACGGCTTCGACCTGTCCTTCCTGCATCCCGAGACGATCACGCGGGCCCGCTACGCCGAGCGGGCCCGCGAGCAGTTCTCCGGACGGCCGGTGTCGGCGGTCGGCTGGGACTTCGGCTCCCAGTCCATGGCCCCGCGCAAATACCGGCACCTGAGCTGGGTCGAGTCGCAGGTCTGGGACCTCACCGACGCCGACTGCCTCAAAGTCGCCGAAGCACCCGACGACTGGTCGGAACTCGCCCACGAGCGGGCCGCCTACGAGCACGCCCTCCTGGCCGGCGAGGCCGGGGACGCGGGCCCCCTCCCCTCAGGGTGAACCAGAATCACTCAGCCGACGTGCCGCGTTGGCGGACCAGGGGGAGGTAGACCTCGTCGACGATCTCGACGAGGACCTCGTCCGGGGCGGTGGGGACGCCGCGCACCACGAACTCGTTGCGCAGCAGGACGATCGCCACGGTCGCGACGCGCGGGTGGAGCGCCTCCGGGGCCGCTTCGCCGCGCGCGACGGCGCGTCCGAGGATGGTCAGCCAGGAGGAGGCCACGGCGTCGGCCGACTGGTCCGGCAGCTGCGCCATGAGTTCCGACGCCCCGCCGGCCGCCGCGAGCAGGTCGCGCAGGATCGAGCCGAGCGGCGAACTCCAGTGGCGGTTCGCCCGGCGGAGCTGCTCAAGGACGTCGTCCCGCAGGTTGCCGGTGTCGGGCGGCTGGACGCTCTTGGCCAGCCGCCGGTAGGCGGCGATGCCGAGAGCGAGGCGGTTCGGCCAGCGGCGGTAGATCGCATTCTTGTTGGTGCGGGCGCGCTCGGCGACCCGGTCCATGGTCAGCCCGGAGAACCCGGACTCAGTGAGCTCCTCGACGGCGGCGTCGAGGATCGCCTCCTCCAGGACGGCGCCACGCCGCCGCGTCTGCCCGCCCGCTGGCCGTTCAGCCGGATCGTCCGCCATGCCCTCGTCCCGTATTCGGTACCGCCCGTTCCTCGCCAAGGTTGGCGCCGTCCTCGCACGAGAGGCAACTAAGGTACGTTGAGTACCCTAAATCGAAGAGAGGACACCTCCCCATGCGCGCCAAGGGCATCACGTACGACACCGGCTTCGTCCGCGACGGGCACAACTCGCGCGGACACTTCGATCCGGCGCTGGCCGAGCGCGAACTGCGCATCATCCGGGACGACCTGCACTGCAACGCGGTCCGCGTCACCGGCGGCGACCCCGACCGGCTGGAACTGGCCGCCACCCTCGCCGCCGACCTGGGCCTGGAGGTCTGGTTCTCGCCCTATCCCCTGGAGCTGACCACCGACGAGATGCTGACGCTCTTCGCCGACTGCGCCGAACGCGCCGAGCGGCTCCGGCAGCGGAACGCGGAGGTCGTGTTCGTGGCGGGCGCCGAACTGAGCCTGATGAACAAGGGCTTCCTCCCCGGCAACTCCCTGAACGAGCGGGTAGAACTCCTGAGCCGACCGGAGAAGCTGCGTGAGCTGGTCCCCGAGGTCAGCGGCCGCGTGAACGCCTTTCTCGGCGACGCCGTCAAGCTCGTCCGCGAGCGCTTCGGCGGCCGGATCACCTACGCGGCCGTCCAGCTCGACTTCGTGGACTGGACGCCCTTCGACATCGTCTCCATGGACCTCTACCGCTCGGCGGACATCGCGGACCAGTTCGCTCAGGGCGTCCGCACCCTCGTCGCGCAGGGCAAACCGGTCGCCATCACCGAGTTCGGCTCGTCCTGCTTCCGCGGCGCCGGCGACGTGGGCGCCCGCGGCCTGGAGATCGTCGAGTACGACGAGGACACCGGCGCCCCCGTCCGGCTGAACGGCGAGTACGCCCGCGACGAAGCCGGCCAGGCCGCGTACCTGAGCGAGTTGCTGGACGTCTTCGAGGCCGAAGGCGTCGACAGCGCCTTCGTGTTCATCTTCGCCCTCTACGACCACCCGCACCGCCCCGGCGGCGACCCCCGCGACGACCTGGACCTGGCCAGCTACGGAATCGTCAAGGTCCTCGAAAACGGCCACGGCACCACCTACCCCGACATGCCCTGGGAGCCGAAGACCGCCTTCACCGCCGTCGCCGCCCACTACCGCTGACGCGACTCAAGGCTCAGACCACCTGCGTCCCGCGCACTTCGGGCACATACAGCCGAACCTCCAGGTCGAGCGGGCCGAGGCGCTCGATGATCAGAGGGTGAACTGCGTCCCAGGCAAGGCCCCCATGACCGCATCCGAGGGGCGGGACGGCCACGCTGGTCATGTCCAGTTCGGTCACGAGGCGGGACAGGTCGCTCAGGCCGGATTCGATGTCCTCCAAGCGGGACGCATTCCGCCAGTGGCGCTTGGTCGGAAAGTTGATGACCCACCGGTTGTCATCGATCGGAACGGCAAGGACCTTGCCGGGCCGCAGACGACCCTCTGCACACGCGTCGGCGTAGGACGTGAAGTTGGCGGGGAACGCGCGCTTGAACTGGCGAGCGAGCCCCTTCCCCATCACACCGGCTGTGTTGACGGGATTGACGAGCGCCTGCGCATCGTCCTGCAGAAGGTCCCCGGTCCGCTCGATGATCACGTTTCCCCCACTCACCGGACGTCAGCGAGAGTAAGCACGACCACTGACATCCAGGGACTCACTGGCACGAGTCAGGGTCCGCCGTCCGGAGGAGCCCATCCAGCTGGTCGGGGATGTCGCTGCCAACTCTTCCGCTTTTGGCCCTTTTGGCCTGCTTGTCCTGCATGTCGGCGGCGGCCTCGGCCGCGTACCGCTCGTGGTGCAACTCAAGCAGCCGATCCACCAATCCCCGGCCAGCTGTAGTCCGGATGGCGTGCTCTCACTGACGGGTCGGCGCCAGTCTCGGGGACCGATCCCCTGCCTCAGACCGCGTGTGATCGTGTAAGGAGGTAGATGTCCCAGTGGGACGGGACGACGTTCGGCAGGGGGCCTTTGCGGCCTATCTTCTGCCAGCCGAGGTGGCGGTAGAAGGCCTGGGTGGCGGCGGCGGTGGGTTGGACTGACAGGACGGCGCGCTCTTCGGTCCGGTCCGCCAGCAGTTGCCGGACGAGGCGGCTGCCGAGGCCGTGGCCTCGCCAGGGCGGAAGCAGCGCGAGGCTGATGAGGGCGAAGGTACGTCCTTCCCATTCGGCCGTCAGTTCCTCGGGGAGCGGATCGGGGAAGTCGTTCCACCAGCCGTGGTCGGGCGGGAGGCGGTGGCCGACGGCGTAGCCGATCGGGTCGTCGCGGTGCTCGGCCACCACCAGTGCGAAGGTGGGGTCGTGCATCAGGCGCCGCAGGTAGTCGGCGTGCTCGTCCGACATTCGAGGCACCCATGCGAAGGGCGGCTGCGCGAAGACCGTGTCGTGCACGCCGCAGAGCGCGGTGAAGTGCTGCTCGGCGAGCGGACGGGTGCCGCTCTGGATGGTCGCGTCAGTCGTCATCGCCCCTCCGTTCGAGTGCCGCGGCCTGCGTCTGGAGGCCGGCCGCCCGGTCGTCGCCGAGTTCGTCGTAGATGGTCGCGGCCATGCGCCAGCGGTCGGCGGCGCCGATGGGGTCGTCCATCGCGAGTAGCGCCTCGCCGTGGGAGGTCAGCGCCATCGCGGTGCTGCGGCGGTCGCCGAAGCGCTCGAAGACGCCGGCCGCCCGCCGCAGCCGCGGCTCCGCGTCTGGAGCGCGTTCCAGGGCGAGCAGCGCGGAACTGAGTGACAGCGTGCCCCATGCCTCGCTCCACTCGTCGCCCAACTCGGCGAAGACGGCGAGAGCGCGTTCGCAGAGGCCGACGGCTTCCTCCCGGTCGCCGGTCTCGGCGGCGCAGCGGCCGAGACTCAGCAGCGCCATGCCCTCACCGCGGCGCACACCGCTGTCACGGAAGACCCGCAGTGCCGTCCGGAAGTGGCCTGTCGCGTCTCCGATCTCGTGGCGCTCCTCGTGGATCAGGCCGATGCCCCGGGAGGCGAAGCCCTCCAACCAGCCGTCGCCGAGTTCGCGGGCGAGCAGGAGGGCCCGCCGGTAGTCGGCGAGGGCCTCGTCGTACCGGCCGGCGCGCCAGCCGGCGTCCCCGAGGCAGAGGACATTGGACGCCTCGCCGAGGGCGTCGGCCAGTTCCCGCGCCGCCCGCAGGCCGAGCCGGTGGACGTCCTCCCAGTCGGCCCAGTACGAGCCGAGTTCGAAGAAGCCGTCGGCGACGACGGGCAGCTTCCAGGCGATGTCGTACTGTCCGAGGTCGGCGGCGAGTCGCAGTGCCGCGAGCAGGTTGGAGCGCTCCTGCTCGAACCACCGCGTGGCCTCCTCCGCCGTCGCGAAGGCGGGGACGTCGATCCCCCCGGGCGGTACGAGCGGGACCGAGTGCGAGTAGGGCAGGACGAGCCGCCGTCCGGCGTCGGCGGCCAGCAGGTACCAGGCGAGCATCCGCCGCACCGCGCGCGTCCGCTCACCTTGCGGGTCTCCGGCGGCGGCCCGCTCCCGGGCGTAGGCGCGCAGCAGGTCGTGGAGTTGGAAGCGATCGTTGGAGGTCTCTCGCAGCAGGTGGGCGGCTGTGAGAGCGCGCAGCAAACGCCCGGCGGCGGCGCGTCCGGTGCCGATGAGGGCCGCTGCGGCGCCGATGCCGATGTCGGGCCCGGTGTGCAGGCCGAGGAGCCGGAAGGCGCGGCGCTGCTGTTCGGGCAGAGCGCGGTAGGACCAGGAGAACGCGGCGCGCACGTCGCTCAGTTCGTCCTCGCCGGCGGCGAGGGCGTCGAGCCGGTGCCGTTCGTCCTCCAGTTCACCGGCGAGCCCCGCCATGGAGAGCTCGGGTCGGCCCGCGGCGTGTTCGGCGACGACGCGCAGGGCAAGCGGAAGGTGGCCGCTGAGGTCGGCGACTCGCAGGGCGGCAGCCTGGTCGGTCGCGACCCGGTCCGCTCCGATCACGGTCGCGAGCAGCGCGACGGACTCCTCGGGCGACAGCACGTCCAAGGTCACGCGCGCGGCTCCCTCCCTGGCCACCAGCCCCGCGAGTGTACTTCGGCCGGTGATGAGCGCGAAGCATCCCCGCGACGCCGGGAGCAGCTCCCTGATGTCGGAGGACGCGGCGGCGTTGTCGATGACCACCAGGACGCGTTTGCCGTCGAGGAGCGTCCGGTAGATGGACGCTCGCTGGCCGGTCTCGTCGGGGATGGCCTCCGGCGGGGCGCCGAGTGCCCGCAGGAACCCGTCGAGGGCCTCGCCCGCCGTCAGCTGACGGCCGGGACCGTACCCGCGCATGTCCACGTAGAGATCGCCGTCGGGGAAGCGGGACCTGGAGCGGTGCGCCCAGCGCAGGGCCAGCGCCGTCTTGCCGACGCCCGGTGCGCCGGCGACGGCGGACACCACGACGGCAGGTGGGCCACCGTCCGTCGTGGAGCCGGTGAGCAGGCCGTCCAAGGCGCGGAGGCTCGCCTCCCGGTCGATGAAGCCGGCGACGTCCAGCGGCAACTGCCGTGGTGGAGGCAGGTCGCGTCCTCCGCCCACGCGGATCCCGCCCTGCACGCTCTGCGCCTGGATGACGGTGCCGGCGTCGCCCTCGAACCCGTTGGAGGGGAACCGCTTCTCGCTGGGCATCAGCCCGGCAGGGGCAGGAACCGTCCGTTGTACCGGGCGGCGAACTCGCGGTACGGGACGGCTCGGCTCACGGCTAGGTCCCGCCAGTAGTTCGCCTGGACGATCTTCTCCGCGTCGTCGACGATCTCGGCCGCCGCGAACGCGCCGTCCGTCTCGTAGTGCATGGTGACGAGACGGCGGGAGTCGAAGAGCCAGTAGTCGTCGTGGGGCAGCCCTTCCGGCCACTCGCCTCGCCCTACCGGGATGATCCGCACGTCCTCTCCGGCCGAAACAGTGTGCTCGTAAGACCAGGCGCACTCGAAACGGACGTAGTCGGACGGTGGCTCCTCCACGACGTGGACCCGGTGCATGCGCTTCCCCGCTTTCTGCGCCGGCCGGACATACCCCTCGATCCAGTCGGCGATACCCGGGAATTCGCCGCGCTCCTGACCTGCCAGGAAGAGCGCGAACTCACCCTTCTCGTAGGAGACGTCATAGCTCTGCAGTGACTCCAGACGGTAAGCCGTGTACGAGAAGTCACTGAAGAGACTGTTGAATTCCTCGTCGGCGAGTGAGTGGAAGACCCGTCCCACCTACCGTTCCTCCCTCGCGGCGCGCAGCCGCTCGATCGCGCCCTCGACGACGTCCGCCGAGATGCGGACGGCGGTCTCGCCCGGCAGCACGTTCGACAGCTCGGCGAGGGTACCGCCGTCCACCGCGTGCCCTTGAACGACGAGCTCCCCGTTCTCCGCCAGATAGACGGACGGGCATCCGTTCCCGCCGGAACCTTGATCTTTGTAAAGCATGACCAGCTTCATGGCCTGCCTTCCTTTGAGGCCCGCTACCGGGGCACCATTGAAAGCCTACCGACTCCAGCGAATTCTCACCCGGACTGACGGATAATGGCACGGTCTCATGCCAGGTTATCTGCACCGCACAATCCACTCATCGGCAGTTTTGCGAAAAAATGCACACATGGAATGATCCAGGATCATTGCCGGGAAACACCGTCCGAGGCGCGGGACGTGCATGGCGTAGCGGGTGCTCTCTCCCGGTGTGGGCTGGCCTAGGGTGGCGGGACGTCCTCCCTAGAACGGACCATCTCCTTGCCTGCCGAACTTTGTGAAGTGACCGTCCACGTCGATACGGGGCGGTGGAGTGAGACGGTCTTGGACGGCGTCGATCTCGTCGTGCCGGACGGGAAGATCACGGCGCTGCTCGGCGAGTCCGGGTGCGGCAAGTCGATGGCGGCCGCGGCGCTCACCGGCTCGCTTCCCGACTCCGCCGGCATCACGGGGGAGGTGCGCGTCGACGGGGAGCCGGTGCGCGAGCGGCGCCAGTGGCTGCGGCTTCGCGGCGGCACCGTCGGGTTGCTGCCGCAGGCGGGCGTGACGGCCTTCCATGCCGAGGACACCGTGGGCGAGCAGTTGCGCGCCCTGGAGGACCGGTATGGGCGGTGGAGCGTCGAGCGTGCCTGCGCGGCCGCCGGGTATCCGGCCGAGCTGGCCGATCTCTACCCGAAGCAGCATTCGGGCGGCCAGATCCAGCGCGCCGCGCTCGCCGCCGCGCTGCTGCCCGAGCCCCGCGTCCTCATCGCGGACGAACCGACGGCCTCACTCGACATGGAGACCGCCTACGGCGTGTGGGTCACCCTGCGCCGGTACGCCGACGCCGGAGCCGCCGTCCTGGTGATCACCCACGACGTGCCCATGCTCACCGCGACCAGGGTCGCCGACCGCGTCGCGCTCATGCGTGAGGGAAGGGTCATCGCCACGGGCGACCTCGCCGGCTTGGCCGCCCTTGAGGACTCGTACGTGCGCGGCTTCTTCCAGCCCACCGGCTTCTGACGGCCGGTACGGTCTCGCCCCCGGTGAACCGGGGTGCGGCGTGGTCCGAGGTGCTCAGGGCCTTGGGGACATTCCGGCGGATGTGGCGTTGAGGAGCCGGTCGATGTAGTCGCGGGTGATCGGTTCCCGGGTGCACAGGAACCGGTAGTACAGGGCGCCTGAGAGCAGGTCCATCGCGAGCTCCAGTTCGAAGTCAGGCGCGATCTGGCCCTGCTCCTTGGCCGCCTGGAGACGGCGCAGGAGGTCGTCGGTCTGCCGCCGGATGAAGCGTTCCCTGTGCCCGGCGGCGACGTCCGGATCGTGCTGGGCCTCGCCGAGGAGGGCCCGGTACAGCGGGCCCCAGGGCGGCCGGCTCAGCAGTTCCGTGGCCTTGACCATCACCTCGCGCGTGTCGGCCACAACGTCGCTGGTGTCGCGGTGGACCAGGTCTTCGGTGTTCAGGCTGAGGACCGCGTCGAGGAAGAGCAGTCCCTTGGACGGCCAGCGCCGGTAGATCGTGTGCTTGCCGACGCCCGCCCGGGACGCCACGGCCTCGATGCTGAGCTTGGCGTAGCCCGACTCCAGGACCAGGTCGCGGGCGGCCTGCCTGATCGCCTCGGTCCGGGCGGCCGCAAGGGCGGCGTGGTGGTCGGTCATGGCGTCCACCCTAACGGCACGGCACGTGCCGTGTTGACAGCGTCGGACGGGTACGCCACGCTGACCCATACGGCACGGTCCGTGCCGTGCCGGTCTGGAAGGCAGCAGGATGGCCGCCGTCCAGACAGGCCCCCGCTCATGCACAGGAGATCCCGATGGCCACGGAGATGCCGTCGAACCCGCCGCCGACCACCGCAGTCGCGTGCGGCGGCGACGGCGGCGCGGTGGCGCGGGAGCGCGCTCGCATCGCCCTTGAGCTGCACGACACCGTCGCGCACCACATGTCCCTGACCCTCGTACGGGCCGAGGCGGCGCTGCGGAGCGTTCCCGACCTGCCGGACGCGGCGCGGCAGGCGCTGGAGGCGGTGCGGGACGCCGCGCGCGGGGCGCTCACCGACACCCGCCGCATCGTCGGGATGCTGCGCGCCGGTGAGGCGGGCGGCCCGCAGCCCGGCCTCGACCGGCTCGGTGAACTGGTCGGCGCGGCGCGCGGCGGCGGGCTGCTGGTGTCCAGCGCCGTCGTCGGGGTGGCGCGCCCGCTGAGCGCCCGCGTGGACCTGGCGGCCTTCCGGATCGTGCAGGAGTCGCTCAGCAACGCCGTCCGCTACGCGCCGGGGGCATGCGTGAGCGTCGAGATCCGCTACGGGCCCGGCGCGCTCACGGTCTCGGTCGACGACGACGGTGCCCGGACCGCTTCCAGGCCCGCGCCCAGCGGAGGCCATGGCCTGGCGGGGATGCGCGAGCGGGCCGGGATGCTCGGCGGCACCCTCCGGGCAGGCCCGCGGGCAAGAGTGGGCTGGTCCGTCGTCGCCGAGCTGCCGTACGCCGAGCCCGGTCCCGGCGCCGGCGATCCCGCACCGGACGAGAGCCGCACGGTCGTCCCGCTCCGCTCGGTCGGCCGGCCCCCTGGGCGGGGCGGCGCCGGGCACCGCGATCGTGCGGGCGCCCTGCGCGTCGTCCTCGCCGAGGGCTCACCCTCCTCCGGGACGGGCTGGTCCGCTTGCTGGACGCGTCCGGGGTGGAGGTGGTGGAGGCCGTCGACAACGGTCCGTCGCTGCTGCGCGCGCTGACCGTGCACCGTCCGGACGTGGCGGTGGTGGACGCCCGGCTGCCCCCGACGTTCACCGATGAGGGCCTGCGCGCGGTGGTCGAGGCCCGCGGGCGGCTCCCGGACCTTCCTGTCCTGGTGCTCTCGCAGCACGTGGCGCAGTTCTCCGCGCGAGAGCTGCTGTCCGGCGGCAGCGGCGGCACCGGCTACCTGCTCAAGGACCGGGTCTCGGACGTGGGCCAGTTCGTGGACGCGGTACGGAGGGTGGCCGCCGGGGGTACCGTGCTCGACCCCGGCGTGGTCGCCCAGTTGCTGAGCCGCCACGACCGCGAGGAGCCGTTGCAGGCCCTGACGGCGCGGGAGCGGGAAGTGCTCAGGCTGATGGCGGAGGGCCGCTCCAACGCCGCCATCGCGTCCGCGCTGTTCGTCACCGAGAAGACGGTCAGCAAGCACATCAACAGCATCTTCGGGAAGCTCGGGCTACCGCGGTCCGAGGACGACAACCGGCGCGTGCTGGCGGTGGTCGCCTACCTCGACGCCGAACGTCCCGTCCTCGGCGGAGCCGTCACCGGCGGCCCGGCCCCACACGAACGGGCCACCGGCGCACCCGCGAGCGGACATGCCGCCCCCTCACCCCGGCGCGACCTGGCCCCGGCGCAATGACAGCCCTGTGATCGGAGCCCGGCCGGAGGAGGATTCAGAAGCGGGCCGGGTCGTGATGGTTTACCGTGATCGCGCGGCCTCGAAAAGTCATCACCATCACCAGGGCATGCGGGGCCCGGGAGGGACGGCCATGAAAATCACCCTGCTGTGGGCCGTCCCCCTGGGGATTCTGGCGGTCGTGGCCGCGGAGTGGGCCTTGCTGGCCAATCCTGGTGGACGACTCGTCGGGCTGGTCCTGCTGGCCGTCCTGCTGGGGTTCATCGGCGTGTTCGCGCTGGCACCGGTGACCCTCGCCGTCGGTGCCGTCGGCGAGCGGTGGGGCACCGCGGCGGCGGTGCTCCTGGTCGGGACATGCCTGTCGGTGGCGGTTCTCGCCATCATCGGCTCGATCGAGCGCGCCAAACCGGGATACGCCTGGAAGTACGGTGAGCCGGTCGACGCCGCCGTTCCGCACGACTGGACCTGCACATTGTCCGGCTACAAATGCGCGGGCTCCTGGAGGTCGCAGGGAAAGACGGTGCACGGGTCGGTCACCATGTCCAGGGCAGAGCATCGCGCCCTCCGCTCGCCGCTGGCGGTCGCAGCGGACGGCGCCCACCACCTGAAGGCGCGCGCTCTGAACCGTCGCGCCGCCACCGCCGGTCTCCACCTGAAGCCCGCGAGTTCCGTGGCCCTGGGCAAGGTCCCCGAATGGACGGGATGGACGGCAGGCGCGATCGGCCTCGGCGCCACCCTGTTCGCGATCGTCCTCCCCCACCGCACCCCCAGGACGACCCCCGAAGCGCGATAGCCGATCGAGACGCAACCGCACCACCCGCCGGCACCGAACGCTCTAGTCCAGGCCCGGACGTCGCGTCGAGGCGGAAGTGTCAGCCTGCCGGGCGCCGCCTGACCTGCTCGATCAGGCCGGCGAACTGAGCGAAGGACAAGATGAGGTGGCCCCCGCCCGGGTCCTTACTGTCCCGCACACCGATCCCGACCCCCTGCGCAAGCCGTCCCAGCTCAACACACTGCTGGTCACTGATGCCACCGCTGTGACTGCTCTTCCGCCACTGGACGGCCATGGCTAACGCACCCGATCCTGCTTGACCTGCTCGATCAGGTCGGCGAACTGCGCAACGGACAAGATGAGGTGCCCCCCACCCGGGTCCTTACTGTCCCGCACACCGATCCCCGCCCCCGACGCAAACCGTCCCAGCTCAACGCAGTGCTGATCGTCAACCCCGCTGCTGTGAGTGCTCTTCCGCCATTGGACGTTCATCTGTACTGCTCCAAGTACTGCTCGACGAGGGCACGCGAGGCATCCTCCGGGAGGGCCTTTGCGCCGATGTGCTCAAACTTAGTCCAGAATTCCCGAACTTCGCCCGGCACCTCGATCAGTCGCCCACCGTTCTGCGCACCCGCGTACGCAACGTCCCGGCCGTCCAGGCTGATGACCTGGAAGGGGCCGTCGAAGCCACGGTGCGCCCCCGCCGAGGGCTGAACAAAGCGCACGATGACATTGGGAAGCTCCATCATCTTCCGGAGGTGTTGCAGCTGCGCCAGCATCACGTCGCGGCCGCCGACCTCGTAGCTCAGCACCTTCTCGTCCATGAGCACCCAGAGGAAGGGCGGCTTCTCACGGTCGAGAAGCTTCTGCTGACGGGCCACGCGCTCGTTGATCTCGAACTCGATGTCCTCGGCCGTACCGGTCTCAACGAGGGCGCGCATGTACTCCACCGTCTCCAAGGGCCTGGGGATGGTGTGACCGTGGTAGACCCTGATCTCCTCGGCCTCCTGCTCGTACTTGACGAGCTGCCTGCCCCAGTTAGGGTCGTGGGCCATTCGGGCAAACCAGAGCAATAGCTGAAAAAGCCAACCGGTTCCATAGTGCTTGTCGAGCGCCCGCATGTGGTCGTCGTGCGGTCGCCGCCGTCCCGCCTCGAAGTGGGATACAGCACCCCGCGTCACGCCCATGATCTCGCCACATTGAGTGAGCGAGAGTCCAGCCCTCTCACGCCAAAAGCGCAGGTAGAAGGCCAGGAAGTGCCACATGGAGAGCTTCGGATTGAGCGGATCACGGACGATCGGCATGGCGCTCTCCCTGTATACAGATCGGCTGGCTACAGGCAAAACATAGAGCGTTGCGGTGATCCTTGTCACAGGAAATCGGAATCTCGGGCAAGGACGGGACGATGGCGATGACGGCGACCGCAGAGCCGATCATGCCCCTTATGGGCACACCTTCCGCAGTGGGGCAAGCACGCACATTCACGGACACACAAATCCGCAAATGGAACTACCCGCACATTCTCGACAGCGCGCTTCTCATCGTTTCGGAACTCGTCACGAACGCGGTCCGCCAGACGCCGGACGAGGAGATCCGGCTCCAGCTCAGCCGGGACGACTACGGGGTCATCATCGCCGTCTGGGACGCCGACCACGCGCTGCCCACGGCCAAGCCGATGAAGGAACTCACCCTCGACGACCTCGACCTGTCCGAGGAGGCGTTCGACGACAACGGCGGCTGGGGCCTGCACATCGTCCAGGCCATGTCCGCCCAGTGCGGCGTCACCGCCGACCCCGCCGGCGGCAAGTGGGTCTGGTGTCGGATGCGTCCGTGATCGGCCGACTGCAAGGTCACGACCGTGGCGTGCAAGTGATGGGCAATGTCTAAGGTTGTCCCGTGGCGGGGATTGCCGAGGAGCTGGTGGGCGGGCGGTACCGGCTGGTCGAGTTGATCGGCCAGGGCGGGATGGGCCGGGTGTGGCGCGGGCATGACGAGCTGCTGGATCGTCCGGTCGCGGTCAAACAAGTACTGCTCCACCACGGGCTGACGGACGGGCAGCGCGAAGAACTGACCGTGCGGCTGCTGCGGGAGGCGCGTGCGGCCGCGCGGCTCAACCATCCGGGGATCGTCACCGTCCACGACGTCGCCGAGCATGACGGCGCGCCGGTCCTGGTGATGGAGTTCCTGGACGGTCCGTCGCTGTCCGCCGTGATCGAGCAGGAGGGCCGCCTCCCGTACGCGCGGGTCGCGCGACTCGGCGCGGCCATGCTGGACGCCCTGCGCACGGCGCACGCGGCGGGCATCGTCCACCGTGACCTGAAACCCGACAACGTGCTGCTGGCCGGGCGGCGGACCGTCGTCACCGACTTCGGCATCGCCAACATCGCCGACGCCACAACGCTGACCGCGTCCGGTGCCATCATGGGCACGCCCGTCTATATGGCCCCGGAGCAGATTGAGGGCCAGCGCATCACCGAGTCCTGCGACCTGTGGTCGCTCGGCGTGACCCTCTACCTGGCGGTGGAGGGTGTGGCGCCCTTCAGCGGCCCGTCCCTGACCGCGCTGTACGGGGCGATCCTCACCCGTGACCCGCGTCCGGCCGAGCACGCGGGCCCGCTGGCCGAGGTGCTGGCGGGGCTTCTCGTCAAGGACCCGGCCGGGCGGCTCACCTCCGAGCAGGCCGCCGAGGCGCTGACGGCGATCGACCGTCCCGCGCCGCCGACGCCCGCGCGCACCGCGTTGGACGTCCCGAACACCACCACTCCGCAGGCCACCGAGCCGGGCGAGCCGGCGCGTCCCCGTGCATCGAGCGGCGACCGTGCGGCCCGGCTCTTCACCGGGCATGCCGACACCGTCCGCCATGTGGCGTTCAGCCCGGACGGCCGGATCCTGGCCTCCGCGAGCGTGGACGGGCGGGTCATCTTGTGGGACGTCCCCTCTGGCAAGGCCATCCGTACCCTCCGCGGTGAGGGCATCGCCGTCACCGTGGCGTTCAGTCCGGACGGCACGCTCCTGGCCACGGGCCATGGCGACCAGAGCGCGCGGCTGTGGAATCCGGCCACCGGCGATCTCATGTCCGTCCTCAAACGTCACAAGGGCTGGGTCACAGGGGTCGCGTTCAGCCCGGACGGCACCAGCATCGCCACCGCCAGCAAGGAAATGGTGCGATTGCGGAGCCTGCCCAAGGGCCGCACCCAGGCCGGCATTCCGAGCGACAACATCAGCAGCATCGGCCTGGTCGACTTCAGCCCGGACGGCACGCTCCTGGCCACTGCCGACGTCCTGTGGGATCTGGCCGGCAAGCGCATCGTCAACGAACTTCGCGGTCATGACAGCACCATCAACGCGATCGCGTTCAGCCCCGACAGCAAGCTTCTGGCCACTGCCAGCAGCGACCGGACCGTGCGGCTGCGAAAGGTGCGCACGCGCGAAAGCACCGTCCTCGAAGGCCATACGGGGAACGTCAACGCGGTCGCGTTCAGCCCGGACGGCGCCCTCATGGCCACTGGCAGCAGCGACAACAGTGTGCGGCTGTGGGATTCGGCCACGGGCCTTCCCGTGGGGTCGCCCATGTACCGGTCCGGCTTCATCTACACGGTCGCCTTCAGCCCGGACGGCAGGTTCTTGGCCGGCGCCGGGAAGGAGAGGACGGTCCAGCTGACGCCGATCGGGTGAGCCTCCTCCGCGAAGCCACCGCCTTATGGCTTCCGATGTGCGGGTTCGCAATTGAGGGTTGACAGCGTCCGCTGGTTGGTATGTGCTCGCAGCATCGCCCTTAACCACGACCCGATCAGGGAGGGATGCCGCGATAGCGAGATGTTAGCGATAACATTCATGGCTGTTTGTGGCAGTCACGCTGGATGTGACCTCCGCAGACGGCCGTCATGCTCCTGCTCCCGTATGTGAGCGCTAACTCGCTTGCTTCAACGTCACCGTGAAAGGCCGCTGCGCGTCCAGCAGCAGGAATGGAGGGTTTGCACCATGGTTCGGTTACGGCTTGCGCACTGGAAAAGGAAGCTGATGGTCGCGGTGGCGGTCGCCGCGGTCGGGTTCGGCGGGCTGGTCGGGATGCCGGGGCAGTCCCTGGCCGCCGGGACGCTGCCGTGCGACATCTACGCGTCCGCCGGGACGCCCTGCGTCGCCGCGCACAGCACCACCCGGGCGCTGTTCGGCTCCTACAGTGGCCGCCTCTACCAAGTGCGCCGCGCCTCCGACAACGGCACCCGCGACATCGGCGTGCTCAGCGCCGGCGGGTACGCCGACGCCGCCGCGCAGGACTCGTTCTGCGGCGGCACCACCTGCGTCATCTCGGTCATCTACGACCAGACGTCCCGCCACAACGACCTGACCCCGGCCCCGCCCGGCGGCGTCGGCGGCCAGGACGCCCCCGTCCCCGCCGACGGGCTGCCGATCACCGCGGGCGGCCGCACCGTCTACGGCGCCTCGTTCTCCGGGCACATGGGATACCGCGACAACTCCACGTCCGGGATCGCCACCGGAAGCCGGCCCGAGGGCATGTACATGGTCACGACCGGGACGCATTACAACAGCAGCTGCTGCTTCGACTACGGCAACGCCGAGACCAACAATCTGGACAACGGCAACGGCCACATGGACGCCATCTACTTCGGCACCCTGTGCTGGTTCTCGCCGTGCCACGGCTCCGGCCCGTGGGTGATGGCCGACCTGGAGAACGGCCTGTTCCAGTCGAACACCGGCGGCAGCCAGAACACCGGCTACACCGGCAACCGCAACCCGTTCGTCACGGCGATGCTGAAGAACAACGGCACGAACTACTTCGCCATCAAGGACGGCAACGCGCAATCGGGCGGGCTGGCCACACGCTATTCCGGGGCCTTGCCCACGTCCCGTCCGGGCTATTCGCCGATGCAGAAGGAGGGCGCGATCATCCTCGGCATCGGCGGCGACAACAGCAACACCGCCATCGGCTCCTTCTACGAGGGCGTGATGACGTCGGGACTGCCGTCCGACGCGGCGGAGAACGCCGTCCAGGCGAACATCGTCTCGGTCGGCTACGGTGCGCCGAGCCCGGTCGCGGCGGGCACGCTCAACCCCGGATCGACCATTTCACTACGCGCGACGACGGCCTGCTGCACCACGCGCTACATCCGGCACCAGAACGACAACGTCGTCACGTCGGAGATCTCGTCGGGCAGCCCGTCGCTGGACAAGAACGACGGGAGCTGGATCGTCCGCCGGGGCCTGGCGAACAATTCCTGCGTGTCATTCGAGTCGCGCAACTACCCCGGTGATTTCCTGCGGCACTTCAACTACCAGCTCTACCGGCAGCCGATGGACGGCTCGGCTCTCTTCCGCGCCGACGCCACCTTCTGTCCGCAGGCCGGGAAGAGCGGCAGCGGAACGTCCTTCGCGTCCTACAACTACCCGGACCGCTTCATCCGCCACTACAACGACACCCTCTACATCGCGAGCAACGGCGGTTCCCACGACTTCGACGCGTCCGCGAGCTGGGCGGCCGACGTCACCTGGGCCGTCACCACCCCCTGGACCCCCTGAAACCCCGGACGCGAGCCGCCCCCGACCCGGAGGGGCGGCTCGCCCGCGTCAGGGGACGATGCTGACGGTCAGCGTGTCGATGCGGTAGGTGCCCGGTTGGGGGCGGACGGTCTCGGCGATGGCGTGGCAGACGGCGTCCGGAAGGGTGATCTCCAGCGCGTGGGCGGCCTCGTTGTGCGTGACCGACGGGCCCGGCAGCAGCGCGACGGGACGGCCGGGGCCGCGCAGGATCAGCGGGTTCCCGTGCGGGACGCGGGCCGGCAGCACGCGGGTGAACTGCGGGACGTGCCGCGCGCCGATCTCCAGCGTCACCCCGTTGGAGGTGTCGGCGCCGAGCTGGTGGAAGAACAGGTAGCCGGTGCCCGACCCCTCGCGCCGGGACCCCTCCCGGACGGTGCCGGAGACCCCGGGGACGTCCGCGAGGGACATGCGGTCCAGGTTCGTCACGAGCAGCGGGAGGTGCGGCGCCATCGCGTCCAGCAGACCCGCGACGTGCCAGGACTGGGCGGCGTGCAGCTCGTCGGTCGTGATGCCGACGAACTGGAGGAAGGCGACCTCGCCGAGGGACGTGCCGGCGCGGCCGAGTTCGGGGTCGAGGACGAACGCGCCCGCGCGGATCGCCGAACCGGGGCGCTCCGGGTCCAGCGGGTCCGGGAACTCGATGTAGTGGCCCGGCTCGAAGTCGTTGCCGCTGTTCGACACGTACGACGCCAGCTTCTCCAGGTGCGCCATCGCCCAGTTCGGCGCGGCCGTCTCGTGCGGGAGGCGCGGCACGCGCAGCGTGAACTCGTAGCCGCGCTCCTCGAACGGCGCGGTCAGCGCGTAGCCGATGAGATGCCAGTGCGGCACCGGTTCCGCGCGCGGGTAGACGGCGATCGTGTTGGTGACGAACTGCCCCATCGGCATCGGCCCCATCGGCCGGTAGGGCATCGGCGCGTCCCACTCCAGGCGCTCGGCGTCGCCGTACCGCGCCTTGAGCACCCCATCGATCGCGTTCCATCCGTCGACGTTCAGCATCCTGCTCCCTCTGGACGGTCACATGTCCAGGTACAGACGCAGAAAAGCTGATCTTGGTTCAGGCGTCGCCGTCCCGGTCCGGGGACGCGAGCTCGGCCGCGATCGCGTAGTCGATCCGCACGTCGCGGTAGGTGACGTGCTCCCGCACCTCGTCCGGGAGGTTCGTGCGCGCGCTGCCGGACGACGACTCGGCGGAGGCGTCACCGGAGAACTCCACCGAGTTCTCCGGGGCGACCTCGAAGCGCAGCTCATCGGCCTTGATGCTGGCCGTGAAGAGGATGTCGGCCGTCCGCCGGACTCCGGCGTCCGGACGCTCGCCGCCGCTCATGACCGGCCGGCCCCGGAGACCATCCTGAGCAGCGCCCGTCCCAGATCGCGCACGGACTCCTCCGCCTCGTGAAGCGCCTGCTCCATGGACCCCGGCTCGCCGGTCTCGCCGCCGTTCTCGCCGCCGTTCTCCTCCGGGCCGCCGGAATCGCCCTCGTCGGGGCCGCTCTCCGGCCGGGTCTCCTTGTGGCGGTCGTCGGCGTCCTCCGTTTTCTCGGCGGACGCCTTGGGGCGGTCCGCTTCGGACGGGGTATCGCCGGTGCCCGCCTTGCCCGCGACGCCCGGCGCGACCGTCTCCGCGGCCCGTACGGTGCCTTCGCCGACGTCGTCGACCGCACCGCCCGCGCCCGTGCCGACATCCCTGACGGCGCCGCCCGCGCCTTCGCCAACGTCCTGTACTGCGCCGCCGGCACCCTCGCCAACGTTTCGCACCGCGCCGCCCGCGCCCGAGCCGACGTCCCGCACGGCACCTCCCGCGCCCGTGCCGACGTCCTGGACGGCACCTCCCGCACCCCGGCCGACGTCTCGAACCGCACCCGCCGCACCCGTGCCGACGTCCCGAACCGCGCCGCCCGCGCCCCGGCCCACTGCACCGACGGCGGTGCCGGTGCCCGCGCCGATGTCGCGCGCCGCCGCCTCCACGCCGCGTCCGACATGCTGGAGAAGCTCCGGGTTGCGATCGAGGGTGGTCAGCACCCGGTCGACGATGACGGCCACGTTGTCCAGCCGGACGTCGAGCCGCGCCTGCGCCTCGACTCCCTTGATCTCCAGTTTGACCCTGCCGAGGAACACGTCCGCGCCGACGTTCAGTCTGAGCAGGTCGAAGACCTGGGCCACGAGCGAGACGTGCGCCTCCAGGTTCTCCACCTCAAGGGAGATCTCCTCGACTTCGAGCTGGGGAACGTCGAGGTGGACGTCGGGCCCCTCGGTCCGCTCCCGCTCGGGCTTCTGCCTGCCAGACGCGCCGCTGTCCATCGCTCCCCCAGAGCCTCGACCGGTCTCAGCCTCCGTGTCACGACCCGCTACCCGACGCCTACCAGCGAAAACGTCGGGCCCCTCAGGCACTGCCGCTCCCGGCCCTCTCCTTCTCGCGACTCTCCTGAGCCTCCTGCTCCTCCTTCAGAGCGTCCTCATGGGTCTTGACCACCTCGCCGTCGCGGATCTCGCCGCGCCAGCCCTCGACCTCCTCCTGCCTGAGCAGGGCCTGGGTCATCATGTGGCGCTTGATGTGCTTGAAGTCCAGCCGGAGCCGGCGCCCCTGGGCCCGCCACAGGTTCGCGGTCTTCTCGAAGAAGCCGTCCGGGTGGTACTCGGCGACCAGCAGGATGCGCGTCATGGTCGGGGTCAGCTCGTGGAACGTCACGGCGCCGTCGACGTAGCCCTTGGCCCCCTTCGACTTCCAGATGATCCGCTCGTCCGGCACCTGCTCGGTGATCGTCGACTCCCAGCTGCGGTGGGACAGGAAGATCTGCGCCCGCCAGTTGATCTTCTCGTCCGACTCCTGCTCGACGCTCTCGACCTTCCGCGTGATGCTCGGGTAGTCGGCGAACCGCGTCCACTGGTCGTAGGCGACGCGGCGCGGCAGTCCCACATCGAACTCCTCGATGATGTTGACCACCTTGGGGCCGCCGCCGGTCCCCTTGCCGCCCTCGCCGTCCTTGCCGCCGCCGAAGGGCAGGGCGTTCTTCACCTTCTCCTTCGCGCCGGCCACCCCGGCACTGACCCCCGCCTTCAGCGGGGACTCCCCCTCGGCGATCTTCTTCGCGCCCGCGGCGGCCATCTTCGTGCCGGTCTCACCGTCCGCGGCGTCGGTCAGCCGCTGGGTCACGCCCTGGATCTTCCCGGTGGCCCCGGTGAGCGTCCGCACCATCAGCGCCTGGACGAGATCCCGGCCGGCCTCCTTGAGCTGATCGACGGGAAGCTCCTTGCCCTGGTCTCCGCCGCCGCCCGTGTCCGCCATGGTCATCACTTCGCTCGCTTAGACGATGCCTCCTACACCCGGGCCATAGCCCCAGAAACCACCACGAAACGACCGCCCCCACCCCTGACCAGCAAAAAACAAAGATCTACCCCCCATTGCCATCCCCCACCGAAACGACCCCGCCCACCTGCACAGTGGACGGGGCCGACGACGGCAAGCCGTCACTCGAAGAGGTCTTCGCCCTCGCGCATGACAGCGGCGCGCTGAATCCAGCGTTTGAGTTGGTCCGGGTCGGTACACCCCGTGACGCGCTCAGGGAGCGCATCGAGGTAGGCGCCATGGGAGTGCAGCACCTGGGCCAACACCCCGGACATGCCCTGGACGTATCCCGCGGCACGATGGTCTTTGGCGAAGTCGGACTGCCACTTGTAGTCGTAGAAGAAGGACCTCTTCTCAAAGAGGATCTCGGGGTCGACGATGTGGCGGTCATACGACACCCAACGACCGATCACACTGCGGTCGCTCTGCTCCAGAATGCGCGCACGCCTCTCGTCCGGTACAGCGACGCCGCGGGCGTCCAAGATGAGCAGCACCGCATCCGCCTTCGCCCGGCAGCATGCCTCCTCGAAGTGCTGCCATGCGAAGTTCGTCCTCCAGGGGTGGGCAAGAGTCTCTATCGCGTCCTCCCGAGTACGTGCGACCGAGCGCCGGAGCACCTGTCCGACGCAAGGAGCAAACTAACGGCAACCGGAGGCTCGCGGAGCGTTAAAGTGCCTCATGAACGGGTCATTTGACGACTTGGCTCGGGTGGGCTGTTTTAGCTGGTCAGACAGGGTGATGCCAGGTGCCTGAATTGCCTGTTGGCTGGGGGTAGGTGGGGCCAGTCGCTCGGGGCTGGGAGGCTGGGTGCGGCGACTGGTTCAGGGAGGGCAGCGTGGCGACGACGGTCACTCAGGATGGTTACACCTTGTGGTACGAGGTGACGGGGGACGGTCCGGGCGTCGTCTTTCCGTCGCGGATGCGTGCCGAGCACTCGGCGCTCGCGGGGGTGCTGGCGGCGAGCGGGCGGCGGGTCGTGCGATACAAGCCGCGGCAGGTCGTCGGTGTGCTGGAGCCCGAGGAGGAGGCGGGCGGCCCCTGGGCGGCGGCGAGCTGGTCCCGGTTTCCCACGGAGGTCGAGATCGCCGACCTGCACGCCGTCGCGGACGCGGCGGGTGTGGGCGAGTTCGTGCTGGCCGGCTACTCGGGCATGGCCGCGCTCGCGGGCTTCCTGGTGAGCGACAGCGAACGGGCGGTGGGCCTCATGGTCGGCGGGTTTCCGCTGCTGTCGGGTGTGGACTACTGGCTCGGCTACGTCGAGGGCGCCCGCGCCGCCCTGCTGCAGGCCGGGTTGCCGGAGAAGGCGGACGAGCACCATCTGGGCGTCCTCATGTACCAGGAGTGGGCCGCTCGGGACGATGCCGGGGCCCTCGCCGCCCTCAAGGGGCCGAAGATCGTCTGGTACGGCTCCGTGGACGGCGAACCCGAGTGCCGGATGCACGCGTACGTCGGCGGCAGCGCCATCGCCCGCCGCCTCCGCGACCGGAGCGAGCAGTTGCGGCAGGTCGGCTTCGAGGTCATCGAGTTCGACGGGCTCGACCACATCGCCGGTCTCGCGGAGGCGGAAGTGGTGGGGCCGAGGCTGGCCGAGGCGCTGGCCTCGGCCGGCTGGTAGCCGTCCGGGTCAGATCTCCAGGGCTCCTCTCGGGTGGCCGTTCTCGCGGCCGCAGGCCGTCAGGGCGAGGACGCCGCGGCCTTGGACGCGGGTCTGCGGGCCGAGTGCTTCCGGGTTCACCGACAGCTGCGCGGCGATCGTCGTGGCGTCGGCGGTCTCGAGGTCGTCGGGGAGGTCGTCGTCTCCGAACTCTTCGAGGTCGGGGAGGTGGTGGCCCTCCTCGGCGGCGAGGGAGCCGAGCTGCTCCTCCGGTTCCTCGGAGTCGTAGTACCGGACGATCTCGCCCTTCTCCGCGATGCACCAGGACGTCCACCCGTCGCCGCCGCTCACGCCGTACCAGTGGACGGCGCCGAACCGGTCGCTCAGGCTCCGGCAGCGGGCGAGGACGAGGTCGCGGAAGGTCTCGTCGCCCTCGTCCTCCTCGTCGTCCAGGGCGCGGATCTCGTGGGCGTCGTCGGAGTGGTGGCCGAACACCAGCGTCCAGCCGTCGAAGGCCGGGGAGACGTACACGCGGGAGCAGCCGCCGTGCTCGGCGTCCCACTCGTGGGTGTCGTTGCTCCACGCCGACTGGCCGAGCCGCATCGTCGCCGGTTCGGGGTCGCTGAGGCCGAACGCGTCCAGGACGGCCTTCTGGTCGGTCGTCGGGACGGCGTACCAGGCGCCGCAGAGGTGCATGGGCTCCGGTGTCTCGGTCGCGAGCTTGACGCGGATCAGGCGCCGGATGAGCGCCTGGTCGCGGTCGTCCAGGGCGGACGGCCCGGCGATCGCGGCGATGGCCTGCAAGGCGGGTGCGCGGCGGCGGCCGGCGGTACTGGAGCGCCGGACTTCGCCGAGCAGGGGGAGCACTCCCGGGCCGATCCCCTGGAGGGCCCAGATGATGCGCTGCCGGACTTCGGCGTCAGGGTCGTCCAAGAGGGCGATCAAGTCGGGGGCGTAAGGAAGGGCGGCCTCGCCCTTGAGCTGCAGCGTGTACGCGACGTCCGCGCGGACGGTCGGGCTCGGGTGCCGCAGGCCGGGGACGAGCGCCGACAGGTCGTCGAGCTTCAGGCCGCAGAGGGCCCAGCCGCAGCGGCGGGCGACCTCGGCGGTGGGGGCCGCCGCGATCGCTTCGAGCAGCGGATCCAGGGAAGGGCGCCCGATCTGACGCAGCACGATCGCGCTGGTGCTCCACTCGACCGGCGAGTCCTCGTCGCAGAGGACGTCCAGGACGGGGCGCACGGCCGGGACGCCGAGCTGGACGAGGGCGTCGCTCGCGGCCTTGTGGTCCGGTCCCGCCAGTTGCTCTATGAGGGCCTGTATCTCCACGGACAGGATGATTGCATCAGTCGGTGACTTTCAGGATTCCGTGGGCGCCGGACTCGCCGTGGCGCATGTCGTGGTCGACGAAGGGATAGTGGCCCGCCTCGGGGACGACGGTCTCAACGAACCCGCCCTGCCCCGCCGCCAGGTCCAGGATCTGCGCGCCGCCGGGGTCGCCCTTGCGGAGTCGGTAGGCGCCCTCTTTGTAGAGGGTGTCGAACTGGGCGCCGACGATGTGGAACGCGGTGCTGGAGGAGGGCCCGGCATCCACCACCCAGACCCGGACCCGGTCACCGGTACGAGCGGTCAGCGGAGCATGGTCGTAGCCGGCGGCGGCGCCGTTGAACATCCACGCGTCCGGACGGCCCTCGCGCATCTTGGCCACCTGCCCCTCGCTGCCCGGCGCGCCCAGATACAACTCGCCCTGGACCAGGACGTACTCACGGTCAACGGCCGGCAGGTTCGGCGGGTCGATGATGACCGCGCCGTACATGCCGTTGGCGATGTGCTGCAGCATCGGCATGGTCGAGCAGTGATACAGCCACGCCCCCGCACGCTCGGCGGTGAACCGGTACGTCAACCGCTCCCCCGGCCCGATCGTCCGCATCGGCACATCCGGAGCCAGACTCCCGGCATGGAAGTCGATCCCATGCCCCATCGACGTGTCGTTGACCAGCGAGATCACGAACACATCCCCGACCCTGCCGCGCAGCACCGGACCCGGGACCGTGCCCCCGAACGTCCACATCGTCTGCCGCACACCCGGCGCAACCTCCAACTCCCGATCAGACGCACGCAACTCCAGACGATGCACCCTCCCGCCAGGAGCGGGCTTCAGAGCCGCGTCATAGGGCTTCCAACCCGCCGACGGATGAGCGGACAGGTCGAGCTGGCCGGTCCCCATCGCCTGATGGCCCATCGAGGAGGTGTGCGTCCCACGCCCACCGGTCGTCTTGATCTGCATCGTCATCCCCGCCGCACGATGACCCGCAACGGTGCACCACCCCTCAACCGCCCCCTTCAACGGCGGCACCGTCAACGTCGCCGACTCACCCCGATCCAGCATCGGAGTCGCCTGACCCGACGCCAGACGCAAGTCATGCTGCATCGCGTCCTTGTTAGTAACCCGCAACACCAACCGCGTACCGGGCGCGGCCTCGATCGTCCCGGGCTGGATGCGCATGTTCGCCAGCGTCACCTCCACCACGCGCGTCCCCGACGCGGCCACCGTCTCCGGGGGCGAGCCGCCGTTGCCCGCCGCGACCCCCACGGCCAGCGCCGAGAGGACGACACCGGCCGTGATGCCCGCGACGACCGGTGAAGGCCGGTGCGAGCGGAGGATCGTCGCCACCGCCAGCAGGACGAAGGCGGCGAGCGCGGCGAGGACGGTGAGCCAGCCGGCCCGGTTCGCCCATCCCGGTACCGGGAGGACGAGCAGCGGCACCGCGACGTTGATCGCCGCCACCCGGGCGATCCAGAACCGCTCGATCAGGGCGGCGTTCGACTTCAGTGCCGCCGGTCCGCCGCCCATGACGACCGGGAGCAGGAAGGTAAGCGCGCCCAGGAGCGTCTGCCCCACGAAGCCGACCAGCACGAGCGGGAGCAGCCCCGACAGGCTCTGCCGGGACGCGTCCGCCAGCAGCGTCACGGCGAACCACAGCGTTCCGGCGGCGAGCATCCAGGACGCGGGCGTGTGCGGGCGCCGCTGCACCAGCGTCCGGACGAACGGCACGAGGGCCAGCCCGGCAGCCACCGCGTACACCACGAGACCGGCGACGACGACCCATCGCAGTTCGGCGAGCAGACCGCCGACCGCGATCCCCAGCCCCGGCACGGCGATGCGCAGCGACCAGCGGGCGATGCGGCCCGTGCCGTCCACCATCCGGGTGCGCAGGACGGTCGGCCACAGCGTGAACAGCGTGCCGAGCACCGCGAGCCCGACCCAGCCGAGGATGTTGACGTGGGCGTGCGCGTCTCGCATCGGCCCGTGCCACTCCGACGGGATGCGGCCGGACGCCATCAGACCGCCCAGCGTGCCGCCCGCGATCAGGGCCGCTCCGGCCCACAGGTACCAGCCGACGACGTGCGCGAAGCGTCCGCCCAGAGCGCCTCGGCCGCGCAGCGCCAGCACGCTGATGTGCGCCGCGACCACGGCGACCACCGCCACGGCGCCGCCCACGGCGACCCACGGAAGCCCGTCCGAGAAGCCGTACAGCACCGCGACGATCCCGGTGTTCAGCGCGGCCAGTCGTGTCATCGGCCACCAGTCGGGCGGCGCCGGGATGCGCAGCAGCGCCGACGCGAAGTGCTCCGTCCACGTCACGATGGCGTTGGTGACCGCGCCCAGCAGGAACAGGTGGATGAGCAGCCAGCGCGGCGCGGGCAGTTCGTGCCGGACGAGCGCGGCGACGATGGTCAGTGCCAGCCAGGCGAGCACGACCCCGTTGGCGGCGGCGTGCCAGGTCGCGCGCGGGCGGCGCGGCGCCGGGGGCGGCGGGCCCACCTTCGGGCGGAGGCCGATGGACGTCATGACCGTTCCCTTCCGACCAGCCGCGACGCGGCCCTGGCTGCCAGCCGCGACGCGGCCGCCGCACAGGCGCCGAAGAGCAGGAGCGATACCTCGCCGAGCACTCCCCCGGCCGTCCGCGCCCCGGAGGAGCCCGCCAGGTCGCCGCCGACGCGCAGCAGGAGCGAGGCGTGCAGCAGGACCAGCGGCGCGTACAGGACGGGGTGGTACGGCAGCCGGATTCGCAGTACGGCGGGCAGGATCACCGGCGCGTGCCCGAACACCATCGACATCACGAAGCCGAGGAACACCGCGTGCAAGGCGGCGTCGTAGGCGCCGCCGGTGGGACGTCCCGCGATGAGCCAGATGGTTCCGGCCGCGGCGAGCCAGGCGTATCCGGCGAGGAGGCAGGCGGCGGCGTAGCGGGGCAGCCCGGTCCCCCGGACGGTGCGGCGCGCGACGTCGTGGACGGCGAGCCAGCCCGCGAGGGCGGCCATGCCGAGGCCGGTGAGGCGCCAGCCCGGTTCGGCCCACCACACGGAGACGGCCGCGCCGGCGCCGATCAGCGCGGCGGTGGCGACGAGGCCGTCGGAGGCGCGGCGGCCGAGGAAGGCGACGCGGGCGAGTTCGAGGCGCTCGCCCGCGATCGTGAGGACGAGGAACGCGGCGAGCCACGGGACGATGTCGCCGACGCCGCGGCCGCCGATCCACAGCAGTCCGGCGGCGTACCAGGCGGCGGCGCCCGCGGTCTGGACGGCGAGGTCCGTGCCGGTCCGGCGGCCGAGGACGGCGATGTAGACCGCGACGAGCCAGCCGCCGGCGGCGGTGAGGAGCACGCGGCCGGGGGCGGCGAGCCCCGCGGCGGTGGTGAGGGCGCCGAGGCCGGCGAGGGCGGGCGACGCGTAGGCCCAGGGCCGGCCGAGGGCGACGGCGCGTTCGAGGGAGATCAGCGTGCCGAGGAAGCCGAGCGCCATCAGCGGGCCGTGCTGCCGCGCGAACGACGTGCGCGGCAGCGGGACGGAGACGTCCAGCAGGGCGAGGGCGCCCCAGAGCCCGGCGATGAGGGAGAGCAGCGCGCCGGCGAGCAGCGGTAGCCGGCGCGCCGCGAGGCGGGGTGCGGCCCGGGGGCTTCGGCCGCGGACCCCGGCCACCTGATTCTCCATGGCAGCTATTATAAATACAAGCAGCGTTGTGAAAAATACGCCGGCATCGAGGAGTGCGCATGACCACATCGACCGCGAGCCCGCAGCAGGAGACGGTGCGGGCCATCCTGGACCACCACGAGCGGCTCGGCCGGACCCTGGCCGACCACGCGCTCACCATCGCCCGCGCCGTCGACCAGCTCGTCGCCCCCTACGAGCGGCGGGACACGCTCGTGGCGTTCCTGAAGGAGGAGATCGTCCCGCACGCCGAGGCCGAGGAGTCGACGCTCTACAAGGCCGCCGAGGACCTGCCGGAGGCCCGGCTGCTGCTGCGGGCCATGCTGCGCGAGCACACCGTGCTGCGCGAGCGGGTCGCGGCGCTGGAGGCGGCCCGGACGCCCTCCGAGGCGGTCGGCGCGGCGGCGGCCGTCAACGCCCTGTTCCAGTCGCACCTGGAGAAGGAGAACGACCTGATCCTGCCCGCGCTCGTGGACGCCGGCGTGAAGCTCGACGCGCTGCTCGACGGCATGCACGCCATCCTCGGCAAGGACGAGGGGGCCCACGGCGACCACCACTGCACCTGCGGCGGCCACGACGACCCCGGCACGCCGGGCGCGACCGCCGAGGTCGCCGACGGGGTGCTGGACGTGCGGACGCTCGTCCCCGCGCAGCGCCACCAGCAGATCTTCGCCGCGTTCGGCGGGCTCACCGCCGGGACGGCGTTCGTCCTCGTCAACGACCACGACCCGAAGCCGCTGTACTACCAGTTCGCCGCCGAGCACCCCGGCGCGTTCACCTGGGACTACGAGGAGTCGGGCCCCGAGGTGTGGAAGGTCCGCATCGGACGTCCCTGACCTCGGGCGCGAGCACGCCTGACGGCCGCGGCGCGGCGGCCGTCAGGCGTTTCGCACGTCCGGCGGCCCGTCAGGACGGGTCGTAGGCCAGGTTCGGGGCGAGCCAGCGCTCGACCTCGGCGACCGGGAGGCCGCAGCGGGCGGCGTAGTCCTCGATCTGGTCCTTGCCGACGCGGCCGACCGTGAAGTAGCGCGACTCCGGGTGCGCGAAGATCAGGCCGCTGACGCTGGCGGCGGGCGCCATCGCGTACGACTCGGTGAGCTTCATGCCGAGGCGGCCGGCGTCCAGCAGGTCGAACAGCTGCTGCTTCAGGCTGTGGTCGGGGCTCGCCGGGTAGCCGAGCGCCGGGCGGATGCCGCGGAACCGCTCGGCGTGCAGGTCCGCCAGGTCGGGCTCGGCGCCGGGCTCGAACCAGGCGCGGCGGGCCTCCAGGTGGACGTACTCGGCGAACGCCTCGGCGAGCCGGTCGGCGAGGGCCTTGACCATGATGGCCTTGTAGTCGTCGTTCTCCTCCTCGAACTTCGCGGCGAGGTCCTCGGCGCCGAGGATCGTCACGGCGAAGCCGCCGAGGTGGTCGCCGGCCGGGGCGATGTAGTCGGCGAGGCAGCGGTTCGGGCGGCCCTCCGGCTTGGCCGTCTGCTGCCGCAGCATCGGGAAGCGCGGCCCGCCGTCCAGCAGGATGTCGTCGCCCTCGGAGTGCGCCGGCCAGAACCCGTAGGCGCCGGACGCCTCGAACGCGCCGTCCGCGATGATCTGGTCGAGCAGCTGGTTGCCCTCGTCGAACAGCTCCCGCGCGACGGGCTGGTCGAGGATCGCCGGGTACTTGCCCTTCAGCTCCCAGGCCAGGAAGAAGAACTGCCAGTCGATCATCTCGCGGATCGCGGTGAGATCGGGCCGGACGATCCGGACGCCGGTGAAGGCGGGCGTCGGGATGTCGGAGAAGTCGACCTTCTCCCGGTTCTCCCGGGCCCGCTCGATGGTGAGCATGGGCCGGCGCTGCTTCTTCTCGTGCTGCTCGCGCAGCCGCGCCTGCTCCTCGCGGTTCGCGGTGTCGAGCGCGGCGGCGCGGTCCTCGTCGAGGAGGTCGGAGACGACGCCGACGACGCGGGAGGCGTCCAGCACGTGCACCGTCGTCGACGCGTAGGCGGGCGCGATCTTCACGGCGGTGTGCTGGCGGGAGGTGGTGGCGCCGCCGATGAGCAGCGGCAGCCGCATGCCGCGCCGCTCCATCTCGGCGGCGACGGAGACCATCTCGTCCAGCGACGGGGTGATCAGCCCGGACAGCCCGACCGCGTCGGCGTTCTCCGCGATCGCGGTGTCGAGGATCTTGGCGGCGGGGACCATCACGCCGAGGTCGACGACGTCGTAGTTGTTGCAGCCGAGCACGACGCCGACGATGTTCTTGCCGATGTCGTGGACGTCGCCCTTCACCGTCGCGAGGACGATCTTGCCCTGGCCGCGGTCCTGCTGGACGCGGCCGGCGGCCAGCGCCTCCTGCTTCTCCTTCTCCATGAAGGGCTCCAGGTAGGCGACGGAGCGCTTCATCGCGCGGGCGCTCTTCACCACCTGCGGCAGGAACATCTTCCCGGACCCGAACAGGTCGCCGACGATCTTCATGCCGTCCATCAGCGGGCCCTCGATGACATCGAGCGGACGGGCGGCCTCCTGGCGGGCCTCCTCGGTGTCCTCCTCGATGAAGTCGACGATGCCGTGCACGAGGGCGTGCGAGAGGCGCTGCGCGACCGGCGCCTCGCGCCAGGACAGGTCGACCTCGCGGACCGTGCCCTTGCCCTTGACGGTCTCGGCGAACGTGACCAGCCGGTCGGTGGCGTCGGGGCGGCGGTCGAACAGCACGTCCTCGACGAGTTCGAGCAGGTCGGCGGGGATGTCCTCGTAGACGGCGAGCTGCCCGGCGTTCACGATGCCCATGTCGAGCCCGGCGCGGACGGCGTGCAGCAGGAACGCCGAGTGCATCGCCTCGCGGACGACCTCGTTGCCGCGGAACGAGAACGACAGGTTCGAGATGCCGCCGCTGGTGCGGGCGCCGGGGCAGCGCTCCTTGATGCGGGGCAGCGCGTCGATGAACGCCTTCGCGTACCCGTTGTGCTCCTCGATGCCGGTCGCGACGGCGAGGACGTTCGGGTCGAAGATGATGTCCTCGGCGGGGAACCCGAGCTTCCGCGTGAGCAGGTCGTAGGCGCGCCCGCAGATCTCGACCTTGCGGTCGGCGGTGTCGGCCTGGCCGGTCTCGTCGAACGCCATGACGACGACGCCCGCGCCGAAGTCGCGGATGCGGCGGGCCTGCGCGAGGAACGGCTCCTCGCCCTCCTTCAGGGAGATCGAGTTGACGACGCCCTTGCCCTGGACGGTCTTGAGCCCGGCCTCCAGCACGCTCCACCGGGAGCTGTCGACCATGATCGGGATGCGGGCCGCCTCGGGCTCGGTCGCGATCAGGTTGAGGAACGTCGTCATCTCCCGCTCGCTGTCGAGCAGGTCGGCGTCCATGTTGACGTCGAGGAGGTTCGCGCCGCCGCGGACCTGCTCCAGCGCCACGTCGACCGCGGCCTGGTGGTCGCCCGCCTCGATGAGCTTGCGGAACCGCTTGGAGCCGGTGACGTTCGTCCGCTCGCCGATCATGATGAAGCCGGTGTCGGCGCCGATCTCGAACGGCTCCAGGCCGCTGAACCGGCTGGCCCTGGCCGGCCTGGCCACCTCGCGCGGTGCCAGCCCGCGCACCGCCTCGGCGATCTTCGCGATGTGCGCGGGGCCCGTCCCGCAGCAGCCGCCGACCAGGTTGACCAGACCGGACTCGGCGAAGTCGCGCAGCAGGGCGCCGGTCTCCTCCGGCGTCTGGTCGTAGCCGCCGAACGCGTTCGGCAGGCCCGCGTTCGGGTGGCTGGCGACGTAGGTGCCGGCGATCCGCGCCAGCTCCTCCACGTGCGGGCGCATCTCCGTCGCGCCGAGCGAGCAGTTCACCCCGACGGCGAGCGGCTCGGCGTGCTCGATCGACCGCCAGAACGCCTCGACCGTCTGCCCGGACAGCGTCCGGCCGGACAGGTCGACGATCGTCACCGAGATCCACAGCGGCAGCTCGGGAGCGACCTCGCGGGCCGCGGCGATCGCGGCCTTCGCGTTCAGCGTGTCGAAGATCGTCTCGATCAGCAGCAGGTCGACGCCGCCCTCGGCGAGCCCGGCGATCTGCTGCGCATAGGAGTCCTTGACCTGGTCGAACGTGACCGTGCGGTAGGCCGGGTCCTCGACGCGGGGCGACAGCGACAGCGTCACGTTCAGCGGGCCGACCGACCCGGCGACGAACCGGCCGCCGAACTCGTCGGCCGCCTGGCGCGCCAGCCGGGCGCCCTGCACGTTCATCTCGTGCACCAGCGACTCGAGGCCGTAGTCGGCCTGGGCGATGCTCGTCGCGGTGAAGGTGTTCGTCGTGGTGATGTCGGCGCCGGCGCCGAGGTACTGCCGGTGGACGTCCAGGATCACGTCCGGCCTGGTCAGGTTGAGCAGGTCGGGGTCGCCGGTGACGTCCTTCGGGTGGTCGCCGCCGATGCGGTCGCCGCGGTAGTCCTCGGGCTTGAGCCCCGCGCCCTGGAGCATCGTGCCCCAGGCGCCGTCGAGCACCGCGATCCGCTCGTCCAGAAGCTCGCGCAGATTCGTGTGGGTCATATGTTTTCGAGCACCTCCCAGCTCATGTGGGAGGCGCCCTTGCGGAAGTCGGTGTCAGGGGCCCGAGCGTGGCGGGCTGACGCCCGTTGCAGCGCCTCTCGGACCCGTCTCGAGGTTACCTTCCCGAGATCCGGTGTGTCAGTCGCGTCCCACGATGCGGGCACGATGAGGTGATGCGCGCGCGACCGATCTCACCGTCACGGGTGGTCACCGAACTCTCCGAGCGGATCGCCGCCGCCGACCGCGGCTCGTGGCTCCGGGTCGCGGTGGACGGCGCGCCACCTGCGGCTCCGTGGGACCTCGCCGACGCGCTCGCCGCCCCGCTGCGCGCGCTGGGGCGGGACGTGGTCCGGGTGTCGGCGCGCGGCTTCCTGCGCCCCGCGTCGCTGCGCTACGAGTTCGGCCGGGACGACCCCGACGCCTTCTACGACGCGTGGCTCGACGTGAACGGGCTGGTCCGGGAGGTGCTGGCGCCGCTGGAGCCGGGCGGGACGGGCCGGGTGCTGCCGAGCCTGTGGGACGCCGAGCGCGACCGGGCGACCCGCGCCCGGTACGTGGACGTCCAGCCCGGCGGGGTGTGCCTGCTGGACGGATCGCTGCTGCTCGGCCGGGGTCTGCCGGTCGAGCTGGCCGTCCATCTGACGCTGTCGGCCGGGGCCCTCGCGCGCCGCACGCCGGATGACCGGATGTGGACGCTGCCCGCCTACGCGCGCTACGACTCCGAGGTGGACCCGGTGCGCACCGCCGACGTGGTCCTGAAGGTGGACGACCCCGAGCATCCGGCGCTGATCACCGCCGCATAGGCCGTTCAGGGACGCCATTCCGCCTGGTAGGCGGGGTGCGTGGCGTACGGGAGGGCGAGCAGGCGCAGGACCGATTCGCGGACGGCCTGCGCCGCCTCCAGCTCGGGCGTGCGGTGGCCCTGCCCGATGATCCAGGCGTTCTTCTCGTAGTCGTCGACGAGCTGGCGCCTGGCGGCGACCTCGGCGAGCGTCCGGGCGGGGTGGTGGCGGGCGATGTGCTCGGCGTAGGCGTCGTTCTCGGCCTTGGCGACGAAGGCGGGTCCGTCCGTGTCGGTGTCGATGGTTCCGGAGGGGGTGGCCTTCCAGGGGGCGGACGCGCAGTCGCGGGCGATCTGCTCGTCCCGGGCCAGCCGGGCGCGGAGGAACTCCACCAAATCCATGGGGCCATCCTGCCCTCTGCGAGAGCGGGACGGCCCCATGGGATTTCCGGAGACCGGAATCAGGCGGCGTCTGAATCAGGCGGCCTCGGAATCAGGCGGCCTCGGAATCAGGCGGCGCAGTTGCCGGTGACGGGCTTGCCGGCGAACCGGTCCGACAGGAACGCCATCGCGTCGGGCTCGCTCCAGAGCATGCCGGTCGCGTGCTCGGCGAACGTATAGGTCTTCCAGGTCAGGTTCGCGCCCTTCGCGCACCACGCCTTGTGCAGGGTGTCGGCCTGCGCGAACGGGATGATCTCGTCGTAGACGGCCTGCGTCTGGAACACCGGCATGGACGGCGCGGTGGAGCCGAGCTTGCCGGCGTCCAGCCGCTGCCGCCACTCGGGCGTGGCCAGCGGGTCGCTGGTGGTGTAGTCGCTGATCTTCTTGAACAGCGTCCCGGCGAGGGTGCCGATGCCGTCGACGCTGACCAGGCAGAGGCTCTCGGCCTTCTTCAGCAGCTCGCGGCCGGCGTCGTTGAGGTACTTCTCCAGGTCCAGCTCGGGGTAGGCGGTGTCGTAGCCGACCGCCGCCATGAACATCAGGCCGACGAACGGGGAGCCGTCCAGGCCCTTGGCGACCGCGAGCAGGTCGGCGGGCACGCCGCCCGCGAAGGCGCCCTTGATGTCGAGCTCGGGGGCGTAGCTGTCGGCCAGTTCCGCCGCCCAGCCCGAGGACGTCCCGCCCTGCGAGTAGCCCCAGAGGCCGACCGGCGCACCGCCGAGACCGGCCTCGGGGAGGCGCTGCGCGGCCCGCGCCATGTTCAGCACGGCCTTGCCCTGCGAGCCGCCCACCTCGTAGGTGTGCTGGCCGGGCGTGCCGAGACCCTCCATGTCGGTGACGGCGACGGCCCAGCCGCGGCTGAGGGCGTCCGCGACGAAGAACATCTCGTAGTCCATGCCCTGGGTGAGGGTGTAGGACGGGGCGCACGCGTCGCCGAGGCCGCGCGTTCCCACGGCGTAGGAGACGAGCGGGCGCTTGCCCTGCCCCGTCCACGCCTTGGTCGGGACGAGCACCATGCCGGACACGGCGGTCGGCGCGCCCTGCACCGTCTCCGACCGGTACAGCACCTGCCACGACTTGACGCCCGCGTACGGCGAATGGCCGATCGGGTCCATGCTGAACACTGCCGGGCGCGACCTGATGACGTCGCCGGGAGCGCCCGCCGGGAGCGGTGCGGGCGGCGTGTAGAACGGATCCTCGGCCGGGGGTTTGCTGTCCTGCGGTGCTGCGGCGGCGGTGCCCTGCAGGGCGGTCGCCGCCATGGCGAGCCCCACGCAGGACGCCGCGACGGTGCGCAGCACCCGGCGGACGGTGATGGACATGGCGGGTAACCCTTCGTCTTCCCCTGCCGTCGGCGTGACGGCCACCCGACCGTAACGTAATTGGACACTTACTCCAATGAAGCTCGGAACACATCGGCGCAGGTGCTTTTGTCGTGCGGCGACAAAAGCGGCGGCCTCAGTCACGCAGCGGCGCGCGGACCGTGCGCCCCTTCCACGCGCCGCCCCGTCCGGCGCGGTGGCGGCGCGCGGAATCGACCGTCATGGCGGCGTACATCAGCGCGACGAGCGGCAGCCCGAGGGCGCGCAGCGGCGACAGGCCGTAGAAGCGGAGCATCGGCACGTACGTGGCGGTCATGAGCGTCCAGGCGAGGGCGCCCGCCGCCGGCGCCGTGCGGTCGGCGGCGGCGGCTCCGGCGAGGGTCGCGGCGGGCGGGACCGCGTAGAGCAGCAGCAGGCCGAGGACGGTGCCCGCCAGCAGCGCGGGCGAGTAGCGCAGCTGGTGGTAGGCGCTGCGGGCGATCATCATCCACAGGTCGGCGAGGCGGGGATAGGGGCGGCGGCTGACCACGTCCCGGCTCAGGTCGAGGCGGCAGCGCCCGCCGGCGCGTTTGATGAGGCGTCCCATCGCGACGTCGTCGATCAGCGCGCCGCGGATCGCGGCGACACCGCCCGCCTTCTCCAGCACGTCGCGCCGGACGAGCATGCAGCCGCCGGCCGCGGCTGCGGTGCGCGCCCCGTCGCGGGTGACGCGGCGGAACGGGTAGAGCTGCGCGAAGAAGTACACGAACGCGGGCACGATCACCCGTTCCCAGCGGGTGCGGACGCTCAGCGTCGCCATCTGGGAGACGAGGTCGCGCCGCTCCTCCACGGCCGCGCGGACGAGCCGCCGCACGGTGCCGGGAGCGTAGGCGATGTCGGCGTCGGTGAAGAGGTAGAAGCCGGGTTCACCGGCGGCGCGGACGCCCTCCGCCATGGCCCACACCTTGCCCGCCCACCCCTCGGGACGCTCCCGCGCGGACACGACGCGCGCTCCGAGCCGGGCGGCCGTCTCGGCGGTGCCGTCGCCGCTCCCGTCGTCGACCACGAGCACGCGGAACGCGCCCGGATACTCCTGGGCGAGGAGCGTCGGCAGCGTCTCCGGCAGGATCGCCGCCTCGTCGCGGGCCGGGACGACCGCCGCGACCTCCGGCCATTCGGGCGGGTCGGGGGCGTCGTCCGGCAGGCCGGGCCCGGTGCGCCAGAAGGCGCCGTGGCCGAACGCCAGGTACAGCCATCCGGCCAGCGCCGCCACCGCCGCCGCGTCCACGATCACCATTCTCCGCAGCGTGGCACCGCGCCGGGGCTGCGTCCACCGGGCGCGTCCACCGGGGGCGTCCACCGGGCGCGTCAGCTCAGCGCGTCGAACGCCGCGCGGACATGGGCGCGCTCCTCGGCGGTGACGTCCGCCGGACGGTGCGCGCAGGCGTTGTCGATCGCCGTCCGCAGCCGCGCCTCGGCGGCCTCGGCGGCGGGGGTGAGCGCACCGACGACGGAGAGGGTGACGGCGGCGCCGCGCGTTCCGGCGTCGAGCTTCTGGTGGCGCTCGAACTCCTCGGCGAGTTTGCGGAGCCCGGCCGCCTGGTCGGCCTGGTCGGGCACGGGAAGGGCGATCGCTCCGCCGGCCAGTGCCAGGTGCTCGCGGTAGCGGTCCTGCCAGGACGTCCACTGCCAGCCCGGCCAGTGCGCGCCGGCCTCGTCCAGGATGCGGTCGAGCGTGCGGAGCGTCCAGGCGCCCGCGCACTTGGCGTCGGCGTCGAGGTGGACGCCCTCGTCCGGGAAGGCCGGCCAGGAGACGACCGGTGACCAGCCCCGGTAGGCCTCCAGCGAGGCGGCGCCGTTCTCGATCACCATGGACGCGGTGGCGCGGGCCATGTAGGCGCGCGTCAGGCCGCCCTGGACGACGGTGACCAGGGTGGCCGGGGACGCCTCCTCGGCCGGCCGCACCGGCGGCACCGGGATCGGCAGCTCCCTCGGCAGCTCACTGCCGGGCGGGTAGACGTCCGGGTTCAGCTCGAACTGCGGCAGCGCGGCCATGAACTCCTCGGGCGTGCGGATGTCGTCCGCCACGGGGATGCCGCTCCAGCGGCGCACGCCGCGCTCGTCCTGCCCGACCGCGCCGACGATCTCGCGGAGCCCGTCGTAGGCCCAGTCGAGCCGCCAGCCCGCCGGCCACGTCCGCCGCAGGACGGCGAGCGCCGCCGCCCGGTGGCCGGGGCCGTCGAGGCAGTCGGAGAACCAGAGCAGCCGCCGCTCGCCGAGGTCGATGAGGGCCGCCCCGCTGCACTCGCATTCGTTCAGCCACGCGTCCACCCGCCGCTGCCCGCGCGCGAACCGCTCCGCGAACTCCGGCCCGGGGAGCATGTCCAGCTCCATGGAGTACCCGCCCCACTGGGAGTAGTACAGCTCCCAGGAGCCGCCGTCCTTGATCACATAGTGCGCCCGCTCTCCCATGAACGCCGATGGTAATCGAATCATTACACACCGTTGGGACGTTTCCGGGAATCGGCCCGGTTCGGCCGCCGGGCGGCACGGCGGCGGACGCTAGAGTCACGCGGGTGGACGACGTCCTCTGGAAGGCCCTCTGGAAGGCGGCCGGCACGCTGCGGGGCTCGGTCGACGCGGCGCAGTACAAGGACTTCGTTCTCGGGCTGGTGTTCCTCAAGTACGTGTCCGACGCGTCCGGCGACGGGTCGTTCACCGTGCCCGACGGGGCGCACTGGGCCGACCTCACCGGCGAGCCCGCAGAGCCCGGCGCGCTCGGCGCGCGGATCGACGCGGCCATGGACGCGGTCATGCGGGCCAACCCGCCCCTCGACGGCGCGCTCCCGAAGATCTTCACCGGCGTCGACCAGCGGCGGCTCGGCGAACTCGTCGCGGTGATCGGGGACGTCCGGTTCGACGGGCGGGCCGCGCGGGACGTGCTGGGCGAGGTCTACGAGTACTTCCTGGAGAAGTTCGCCCGCGCGGAGGGAAAGCGCGGCGGCGAGTTCTACACGCCGCCCTGCGTGGTGCGGCTGCTGGTCGAGGTCCTGGAGCCGTTCAAGGGGCGGGTGTACGACCCGTGCTGCGGCTCGGGCGGCATGTTCGTCCAGGCGGAGAAGTTCGTCCTCAGCCACCGGGGGCGGCCGGCCGACATCGCCGTCCACGGGCAGGAGGCCAACGAGCGGACGTGGCGGCTGGCCAAGATGAACCTCGCCGTGCACGGGATCTCCGGCGACATCCGCCGCGCCGACACCTTCCACGCGGACGCGCACCCGGCCCTGCAAGCCGATCACGTGCTGGCGAACCCGCCGTTCAACATGTCGGACTGGTACCGCGACCCCGGCGACCCGCGCTGGCGGTACGGCGTCCCGCCCGCCGGGAACGCCAACTTCGCCTGGATCCAGCACATCGTCTCCAAGCTCGGGCCGGGCGGCCGCGCGGGCGTGGTGATGGCGAACGGCTCGATGTCGTCCCGGCAGTCGGGCGAGGGCGGTATCCGCTCGGCCCTGGTGGAGGCGGGCCTGGTCTCGTGCGTGGTCGCGCTGCCGGACCGGCTCTTCCGCAGCACCCCGATCCCCGCGTGCCTCTGGTTCCTCGACCGGACCCCGCAGGACCGGGTCCTGTTCGTCGACGCCCGGCACATGGGGACGATGGTCGACCGCACCGAGCGCGTCCTCACGGGGAACGACATCACCCGGATCGCCGACACGTACCGTTCCTGGCGCAGCGGCGGCCACTCTGACGTCCCGGGTTTCTGCCATTCGGCCGGTTTGGACGAGATCAGGTCCCATGACCACGTCCTCACGCCGGGACGGTATGTCGGTGCCGCTAAGGCGTCGTCCGGTGCGGAGCCGGCGGACGACAGGGTCGAGCGCCTCACCCGCGAACTGCTCGCGCATCTGGACGAGTCGGCGCGGCTCGACCAGGTCGTCCGGGCGGAGCTGGGGCGCCTGGATGGCTGACGTGGCGCTCGGCGAGATCGTCACTTTCGCGAACGGCAAGTCGCGTCCGGCCGAAGGCTCCGCCTACCGCACCTACGGGGCCAACGGCGTCATCGGCACGTCCGGTGAATGCAACGCCGCCCCGCACACGACCATCGTCGGACGCGTGGGCACCTACTGCGGCGCCGTCCATTACAGCCCGGAACCGTGCTGGGTCACCGACAACGCCATCATCGCGGCGCCGAAGGACGGGGTGAACCCCCGCTACGTCTACTACCTGCTGGAACGGCTCGCTCTCAACCGCTACCGCATCGGCTCGGGGCAGCCCCTCCTCACACACGGGATCCTGAAGCGCCTCACGACCGGACGCCTGACCAGGGCGCAGCAGGACGCGGCGGCGGCCGTCCTCGGCGCCCTGGACGACAAGATCGCGGTCAACGAGCGCATCGCGGCCTGCGCCGACGAACTCGTCCGCGCCCGCTACGCCTCGTCCCACGCCACGACCTCGATACGCATCGGCGAACTCGGAGAGCTCGTCCGGGCGAACGTCCCGCCCGCGCGGATCGGCGGCGCCGAGAACTACATCGCGCTGGAGCACATGCCGAAGCGCCGCATGTGGCTGTCGGCGTGGGCGGACGCGTCCGGCGTCACCAGCGCGAAGCTGCGCTTCGCCTCCGGCGACATCCTGTTCGGCAAGCTGCGGCCCTACTTCCACAAGGCCGGGCTCGCTTTCGTGGACGGCGTCGCCTCGACCGACATCCTCGTCGTCCGCCCGAAGGAGCCCGCGCACCGGGGCTGGCTGCTCGCGGCGCTGGCGAGCGACGAGGTGATCGCGCACGCGTCCGCCGTCGGCGACGGCACCCGGATGCCGCGCGCCCGCTGGCCCGACATCGCCGCGTTCGAGATCCCGTGGCCGGGCGACGCCCGCGTCCGGGAGTTCCAGGGCTTCGTGGCCCCGCTGGCCGCCCGCGTGGAGGCCGCCACGACCGAGACCAGGGCCCTCACCGCGCTCCGCGACGCGCTCCTCCCCCGGCTGATCCCGTGACGCCGGCGCCGGGCGGCGCCATCATCGACGGGTGGAGTATCTGCTGAGCAACCGGCAAGTCGAGGCCGGGGACCGGTTCGCCGCCATGTCCGAGCTGTTCGACGCGTGGACGTTCCGGCACCTGGACGACATCGGGGTGGGCGAGGGCTGGCGGTGCTGGGAGGTCGGCGCGGGCCGGACGAGCGCCTCGCGAACAGCGTCCGGCGCGGGTTCCGCAAGCTGCTCGCCGAGCGCGGCGCCGACCTCGCCTACGGCCGCACGCTCCCCCGGATCCTGCGGGACGCGGGCCTCGCCGACGTCCGCGCGGACGCGTACTTCCCGATCGCGTCGCCCGCCTGCGGGGTGCTGGAGACGGCGACCATCCTCCAGGTCGAGGACCGGCTCATCGCCGGCGGCCACGCCACGAGCGGGGAGCTGCGGCGGCTCCTCGCGGCGATCGCCGCGGACCGTCTCGGCCTCACCCTGGCGCCGCTGATCTCCGCTTGGGGACGGGTTCCCGGCGAATAATGCTTTGCCGCCGCAAATGCCTGATCTTTAGCGTGGACGTGAACAGCGTGTAGCTCAACAGCAGAGCACCGGGCTTCCTCCCGGAGGGCGCGGGGGCGGCACCCGCCACGCTGGCATGGACGAGGAGCTGCGGGCGAACCCCGGATACGCCGCCGGACAGCTGGCCAAGGCGCTCGCGACCGCGCGGTCGCACGAGGACGCCGAGACGCGGCGCCGGGCCGAGGCCCGGGTGGACCGCTGGTCGCGCGTGCTCTCCGGCATGCACGACGGGACGCTGCGGATCGGTTCGCGCACCCCCGTCGCCGGGCTGCCCGCCTGGGTGACGCCCGAGGTCGTCAAGGGCGGCTTCGCCACCGGCGCCCCGGCCGCGGGCGGCGATCTGACCGCCGACGAGCTGGCCGCGGCGCGGCGGGCCGGGATCCCCGCCGACCGCCGCGCGCTGTTCGCGCACCACCTGACCGACGCCGGGCTGGCCCGCCTCGAAGCGCTGCTCGACAGCGGGCGGTACGAGATCGCCCTGCCCGAGGAGGCGGCGCTGCTCACCGTCGCCTGGCTGCTGCGGGCCGGGGACCGGGCGGCGGCACTGGACGTCCTGGAGAGCATCGGGCCGTTCACCGACGCGCTGCGGTTCCTGCCGAGGCCCGCCGCGCGGCCGCCCGGCGACGCGACCCTGGTCAGCTGGGAAACGGCCGGCGACGTGCGGCGGCGCCTGGCGGCCCGGCGCCCGAACCCGGCGATCGCGGCGAT
This sequence comes from Actinomadura sp. NAK00032, assembly GCF_013364275.1. Taxonomy (NCBI): domain Bacteria; kingdom Bacillati; phylum Actinomycetota; class Actinomycetes; order Streptosporangiales; family Thermomonosporaceae; genus Actinomadura; species Actinomadura sp. NAK00032. Next base: position 7,370,935 of record NZ_CP054932.1, read on the forward strand.
GAACGAGGCGCTGACCGTCTGGAACCCGTTCGCGGACGAACTGCTGGCGCACTGGCTGGAGACCGTCCGGGACGGCCAGATCCTCGCCACGGAACCGGACGGCTGGCGGGACCGCGGCTCCGCCCTGCTCACCCGCTACACGGCCCTCGCCGCCGAGCACACGCTCTGCACGAAGCACCGCAAGCCCAAGACGAACGCGGCGATCCTGCGCATGTCCCTCGCGGAGGTGCTCGCCGGGCGGCGGCCTTCCCCGCTCCTCCGGCACGCCATCGACTCGATGGTGGCGAAGCGCGGCGCGCCCGGCGAGGCACGGCACGCCGCCCTGCGCGACCAGCAGGCCGCCCACGCGGCGCGGCCCACGCACCACGCGCTGGCGCAGGCCCTGATCGAGCGGCTGGACGCGGTGCCGCAGGACCGGGGCGTCCCGTCCACGGACCCGTTCACCGCGCCCGTCACGCTCGACGGGCGGGAGGTCGAGCTTCCCGACCGCCTCCGCACCATGGTCGACAGGGCGCTGGAGGCACCGGTCAGCACGCTCGCCGAGCGCGGGATCGTCCGGTCGGCGGAGGTGCTGGCGGACCTGGTGCCGCAGCTGGTGGCGTCCACGACGGCGCTCTCCTACCCGGACCCGGTGCTGCGCACGCTGATGACGGCCGTCCACCGGGCGTTCCGGAACCGGCGGTCGCTGCTCCTGCTGAACCTGGAGCACCAGGTGCGGATGGGCGAACTCCCCTGGGTCGAGGCCGTCCGGAAGTACCGGCGGACGGACGGTGCCGCGCAGGAGAACGCGCACACCGTGCTGACGCAGCTCGGCGGCCTGACGCTGCACGCCTTTCCGGGAACGGCCATCCCCAACCCGATGGTCGGCCAGCTCTCGGCACTCGCCCGGCAGGCCGGCGCCGACGCCCCGTTCGTCGAGGAACTCGCCGCCGACATCTTCATGGGCACGTTCACGCGCAAATTCCTGAAGGCCGCGAAACTGGCGGGCGAACTCCTTGAGGGCACGCTTTACGCGCGCTACTACGGCATCGATTACGCGGCCGTCGGTTCAATGCGCGATGGATTCGACAAGCTCTGCGTGAAGCGGGCGGGGACCCCTGGCAGCGGACCGGGGAGCTGGGTGGCCGCCAACGGAATGGTGATCGAGCAGGCGCAGATCCTCACCACGCACAACCTGGCCGTGCTCGTCCACCCGATCGGCGTCACCCCCCTGGACGGCTGGGACGACCTCGCCCGCCGCGCGTTCGTCGCCACGCACCGCCTGGTGCGGCGGCTCCAGGGCAACCCGCGCCCGCTGCGCACCGTCAAGGACGCCGCCTACGCCTGGCGCCAGACCGTCTTCTACCTGGCGCTCTGCAGCCTGAAGGAGCAGGTCTCCGCCATCGCCTGGATGCAGGACGAACTGGACCGGCAGCCGGCGCACACCGTCCGGCGGCTCGACCCCGTGCTGGCCGGGCTGCGGCACGTCCTGGCCGGCGGCACCCTGGACACCGGGTCGGCCGCGCACACCCGCCGCCTCCTCGGCTGGTCCACGACCGGCCACTGGATGGCCACCTGACCACCCGGGATCCGGACCACCTGTTACCTGAAATTCGGCGACCCGATATCAGGTTCCACCCACCCGAACGTCGTCCAAAAAGGCATGACCGTGCAGGTAGGCGGCATATCGCGCGACGATATTGACCAGACTTGACCAAAACCAATATTCTGCCGCAGACCCCGCAGCCATCCTTTGCATGAGGAAGGTCCTCATCGTCATGCCTGCCAACGACGACCCGGATGAGTTCCTGGCGAATCTGGACAAAGAGGCCAAGGGGAAGCTCAAGAAGTACCGGCAGCTGCGCACCGACCTGGCACAACTCGAGGCCACGGCCGTCTCCGACGACGAGACGGTGACCGTGACCGTCCTGCCCGGCGGCGCGGTCAAGGACATCAAGCTCTCCGCCCGCGCCATGCGCAAGCAGAGCCCGGAGCTCGAAGAGCTGCTGCTCACCACGATCCAGCAGGCGTCCGCGCAGGTCGCGCGGCAGCTGGCCGAGCGCGTCCAGGAATCGGTCGGCGACGCCTTCGACGTGGTGGGCATGGTCAACGCCCGCCTCCCGGAGATCTCCCTCGACGACGACCCCCCGCGCCGGGAGGGCCGATGACCGAGTTCGGCGTCGAGAAGAGCGCCCTCCGCACCGCCGCCAAGACCATCGGGCCGACGTCGACGACGGCCTGTGGGGCCTGCTCGGCAAGGCCGTCGGCCTGCCGGGCAGGTACCGGGAACTGGCCGAGTCGATCTCCATGTCGCTGGACGACATCGCCGAGTTCCTCACGAGGTCGGCGCCGGGCCAGAAGATGATCGGCAAGGGCGGCAAGGCGATCGACTACGTGCCCGGCGCTCCCTACCGCCTCACCGGATCCCGGCTCTCGGGCGCCGTGGAGGGCGCCGCGCGGGAGGGCGCGATCAAGGGCGGCGGCTGGGCCGCCGACCAGGGAATCGGCATCCTCAACGGCGGATCCGACGACGGCGGCTCCGGCGGAAAGAGCATTGAAGAACTGCTCAATCCAGGGACCCCCATCGACGGAGAGCCATGACCATCGACGCTGAACCGCTTCGCGAACAACGCGGCCGGAAGCCGGGCCCGGAAGGCGGCGGGCTCGTCTTGCGGCTCTCCGGCGGGCACGGCCCTGCCACGCTGAAATGCGCCATCGATGACGAACCTGTGCCCGGCGGCTGGGGCGACTGGTACTACCGGATGCCGCCGGGCAGGCACCGGCTCACCGTCGACGGCGCTCCCCCGCTGCGCCTGGACATCGACGTCCAGCCCGGAACCGTCACCGATATCGAGGTCCAGTACAACGAATCCGGGCCTGCTCCCTTCAGCGTGCGGCTGGCGCGCCAGCCGGCCCAGGCCCTGCGCGTCCACTTGCTCCCGGCCCTCTTCGTCTTGAGCATCGGCGTGGTGGACGCTGTGCTGATGGGCGGCCTGATCCTGCTCAGAAGGACGCTGGCATGAGCGCGGTGAGCGCCGAGCCTCCGGCAGGGCATGGCGCGCTCGAACTGCGGTCCACGAGATCCGTCCTGCTCGCCGCGTGGAGCAGGAACCCAGCGAGGACCATGCAGGCCAACGAGCCGCAGGGAGCCATCGACGGAACACCGGTCGCCTTCGGCTGGGGAAGGTGGCACTACCCCCTGCCTCCGGGCGAGTACGAGTTCACCGCCTGGACCCGTCACCAGAAGCCGGAGGACGCAGTGCGAACCACGGTGGAGATCCGCGAAGGGCAAGTGACCCGCCTCGACTACGTCACCTCCCTCACCTCGCTCCGGCCCTCGGCACTGGGACCGCCGCCGCAGCCGCTCCCCGGCCGCCGGGCGCCCCTCTACCGCTTCCTGATCATCGCAGCGCTGATCCTGCTTCCCGGGGCCATCGGCACCGTGATCGGAATCCTGACCGGCTGAGCGGGCCGGGGGCGGTTACGTTGTGTGAGGTTCGCTGGGTGCGGTAGGCGGGTTGCGTGCGTGCAAGGGTTCGTGACCGGAGTGTGCGGGGTGCGTCAGGGTGGGGTTGTTCCACTTCCACGTCCTACTTCGACTTGGTCTGAGAACTCATGTTCGCTTACAGCCCGACACGGAGACGTGAAGCCAACGCCGCCATGAACGCACCTGACGCGTGCTCGGGGGGACTGCTGCCGCCCCCCGCGCCATCGCTGGAACTCGGGGGCCCGTCCGCCTGGCACAACGGCAAGGCCTCGTCGGGGCGGCTCATCGGGGAGATCGACCTGGCGGCGACGCCGCCGGCCGTGCGGCTCGCCCGGTCCTACGTGCGGGAGCTCGTCGGACAGCACTTCGGCGCCGATCGGACGGAGCTCGGCGACCTCGAACTGCTGACCAGCGAGGCCGTGACCGGGTCGGTGCTGCACGGCCGGCCGCGGCGGAACGGGACGATCACGCTGTCGGTGCTGCACCTGGACCGGTACGTCCGGGTCGAGGTCACCGACGGCGGGCCGGCGCCCGGGAGCGCGGAGGACGCGCACCTGCCGATGCGGGGGCGCGGGCTCGCGGTGCTCAAGGCGCTCGCCGCCGACTTCGGCGCCCACCGGGACCGCGGCGGGACGTTCACGTTCTGGTTCGGGGTGGGCGTGCGGAACGAGTGGCGGCTGCCGTGACGGCACCGGCGCGGGCGGTCCAGGCGGGCGGGGGCCTCCTGGACGCCCCGGGGTGGCATTGACGGCCGTGCTGCTCGCCGCCGTTCGCCCGCCCTCGGTGGCCGGCGCTTCGCTAGGATCGAGGCGTCGACAATTGCCACCGCGAGGGCGAGCGATGACAGCGGACGGTGCGCCGAGGTCCCTCTCCGACATCACCAGGGACATGGGCCTCAACATGTCCGACGTGGCGGCCTTCTCCGGGCTCGACGAGAGCACGGTCTTCCGGCTGTGGGACAACACCGGATGGCTGGACCGGATCAGCGGGCGGTCCCTGCAGAGCCTGATGTCGTCCGTCCCGGGGATCGCCGAGTACTCGATGGCGCACGCCGTCCGCAAGAGGCGGGACGGGCTCGTCGGCGACCTGCACGACGAAGGGCTCGCGGTCGATCTGGGCGCCCTGGAGAGGTCACCCATCGCGCAGCAGCATCTGCTGAACGCGCTGGAGGCCGCGCTGCACATCGTGCGCGGGCAGGCGACGCAGAAGACGTCGTCCTTCATCGCCCGGTTCTGGGGCCAGGAGCAGGACCGCGCGCTCGAAGCCATCTACTCGACCGACCACGGGCTCCTGCAGGACCCGCAAAAGCTCTTCGACGCGTCCGTCGACCTGGCCCCCCGCCTGAACCGCAAGACCTACTCGTTCCATTCGATCCTGGCGCTGAACATCCTCACGCACCAGGTCAGCAAGGTGACGGAGCTGGAGGCCCACCTCGGCTTCGAGGTCCCCGGGCGCCAGGCCGCGTTCATGATGCGCGGCGTCGTGATGGGCTCCCTGATCGGCGCGAACGACTTCGAGCTCGCCGAGCGGTACCGCCGGGAGCTCGACGCGACGCCCGTGTACGCGGCGCTGGAGGAATGGGCGTTCCCGACCTACACCAGAGACGGCCGGATCAGCAGCGACTTCACCTTGCCGAGCTCCCTGTCGCTGCGCAATACGGCCACCGAGGTGCTGCGCGAGATAGCGGTGTACAACGACGCCTACCTGTACTACCTGGCGTCGACGTACATTCCGCTGGCGTTGAAGCGCGACCCCGCGTTCGGCGGCAGGCTCGCCGAGCTCGTCCAGGCACTCGAGCTGCGCGGGGCCGACTGCCGGGACAGAACGACCAGACAGACCTGCAACGCGCTGGTCCGGCGGCTCAAGGGTCTCGCCTGAGCCGGACGCCGGACACGGCCGCACGACGAAATGGGGAGCCGGTGGAGGACTCGGCGCAAGCCATCGCGAATCTGACGCGTGAAAGGTGGGAGGCCAACGCGCAGTACTGGGTCAAGGTCATCAGGGAGCGCCGCGACCGCTACCGGACCGAGCTGACCGACGCGGCCGTCCTCGACGCCGTCGGGCCCTGCGCCGGCCTGGAGATCCTGGACGCGGGGTGCGGCGAGGGCTACCTGTCCCGCGCGCTCGCCGAGATGGGCGCCGAGGTGACCGGCGTGGACGCGGCGCAGGGCCTCATCGACGCGGCGGCGTCCCTCCCGTCCCCCGGCGCGACCTTCACCCGCGCCAGCGTCGACGACCTCCCCATGGAGGACGGCCGGTACGACGTCGTCCTGTGCAACCACCTGTTCAGCCATGTGCACGACCCGGCGCGCGCGATCGGCGAGTTCGGGCGGGTGCTGAAGAGCGGCGGGCGGCTGGTCCTGCTGACGCTGCACCCCTGCTTCTACGTGGAGAACTCCGAGCAGGGCGCGATGAACAGCGTCCCGGCGGCGCAGTACTTCGCGTCCCGCGGCGTCGACCAGCGGTTCCTGGTGGACGGCCTGGAGTCCCCCTCGCTCATCACGAGCTGGCTCCGGCCGCTGGAGTACTACGCTGGAACGCTCCGAGACGCCGGATTCGTCATCGCGGACCTGCGCGAACCGCACCCCACGCCGGAGCAGCTGCGCGACGACCCGTGGTGGCGCAAGGGCTTCCCCACGGCGATGTTCATGCTCCTGATCGCGGAGCGCCGCTAGAGTCGCCCGCATGGACGACGTGCCCGCCGAACTCGCCGAGCATCCGGACCGGCTCCGGTGGAACGGCAAGTACGGCGGCGCCCCGGCGCTGTCGTCCGCCCATCCGCTGGCGGAGCGGGCGCTGGCGCTGCCGATGCCGGACGGCGCGGTGCTCGACCTGGCGTCGGGGCCGTCCGGCAGCGCGCTGCTGGCCGCCGGGGCCGGACGCCGCGTCACGGCCGTCGACATCTCGGAGGTCGCGCTCGGCCGGCTCGGCGCGGAGGCCCGGCGGCGCGGCGTCGCACCGCTGATCACCCTCGTCCAGGCCGACCTCGGGACGTGGCGGCCGCCGCACGCCTACGCGCTCGTCCTGTGCACGGGGTTCTGGGACCGCGCCGTCTTCGGGCGCGCGGCCGGGGCCGTCCTGCCCGGCGGCCTGCTCGGCTGGGAGGCGTTCACCGAGGACGCCCGCCTCGACCGGCCGGGCATGCCCGCCGAATGGTGCCTCGCGCCCGGCGAGCCCGCCTCGCTGCTGCCGGCCGGCTGCACCGTCCTCGACCAGGCCGACGTCGCGGCCGCCCGCAAGCGCCGCCTCCTCGCCCGCTTCCCCGGCTGACACCTCCCGGCGCGGGCCTGCTGACCTGCGTCGAACGCTTTGCCCCGCCCGTCGGCAATTCCCGGGTGTACGGCGAGCCATGGACGAGGAGGGTCATGACATCTGATCCGGATGACGCGGAGTTGATCGCCCGGTCGCTCGACGGCGACCAGGACGCCTTCGTCGAGGTGGTCCGGCGCCACGAGGGCGCGGTGGGCGCCTACCTCGCGCGGCGGGCCGGCCGGGAGACCGCCGAGGACCTGCTCGGCGAGGTGTGGGTCGCGGCGTTCACGTCCCGCGCGGCCTACGACCGCGCGTTCACCGACGCCCGGCCGTGGCTGGTCGGCGTCGCGCACAACATGCTCCGGCGGCACTGGCGGTCCCGCCGGGTCGAGGAGCCGCTGGCGGACGAGGCCGGCGCGGCGCCGGGCTGGGACCCGTGGGCCGCTGTGGACGACCGCGTCGACGTCAGGTCGGCGCTGCGCGGCGCCCTCGCGGGGCTGCGGCCGCAGCAGCGGGAGATCGTGACCCTGGTCGCCTGGGAGGACCTGACCGTCGCGGACGCGGGCCGGGCGATCGGCGTCCCGCCCGGGACCGCGCGCCGCTACCTGCACGAGGCGCGCATGGCGCTGCGGAACGCCCCGGAGATCGCCGCGCTGCTGACCGAGCACAACTCGATGAAGGGGGCCAGCTGATGATGGTCGACGAAATGGACCTGCTGAGGGACGTGCGGGACGCCGAGTCGGTGCGGCCCCGCGCCTTCGAGGACGCCAGGACCGCGCTGCGCGCGGCGATGGCCGCGGCGGAGGCACCGGAGAGCGCACCCGTCCGGCGCGCCCGGTGGAGCAGGCGCCGCACGGTGGGCCTCAGCGCCGCCGCGCTGGTCGCCGCGAGCGCGGCGGCGGCGCTGGTCGTCACGTCGGCGTCGACGCCCGGCGCGCCTCCCGCGACGACCACGTCCGGCGGCGCGAACCCGATCCTGACCGAGCTGGTCTCGGAGATCACGCCCCTGCGGGCGGCCGAGCCGGGCGACGCGACGCTGGCCGTCCGCAACCAGTCGCCGACCAGCGACGCCATCGCCGGCAACGGCATCGACCTCTACACCGACGACGGCACCTATTACTGGGCCAACGACAAGAGCGCCCTGCGCCGCGCCATCAAGAGGAACGCCGGCGACGAGTCGTTCAAGCGCCGCATCGCGGTGGCGCTCTTCGCGGTGAAGGGCGACCTCGGCACCGCGCGCGCCCGGATGGCCGTCGCCAACCTCGCCCCGGGCACGAACCCCGACCCCGAACGGGCGCTGCGGGAGAAGCTCAAGAGCATCGCCAAGGAGCGGGGCGAGAAGTACGTGCCGCCGAAGCCGCGCACGCCCGAGGAGAAAAAGCAGATCACCGACAACCACATCTGGTCGAACTCCATCGACGCGCTGGTCGCGGCGCCGAAGAACCCGCAGGTCCGGGCCGGGGTGCTGCGCATCATGGCGACGATGCCGAACGTCAAGGTCAGCAAGACCACGACCGCCGGACGGGCCACGATCACGCTGACCGACAGCTGGCCGGCCAACGGGAACTTCGCGGAGACGCTGGTCGTGGACGCCCGCACGGGCCAGCCCGTGGCGCTGACCGCCGTGGCGCCGGACACACCGTCCAGGACGATCTACTACCACACGTCCCGGGTGACGTTCGCGGACGTGAAGGCCGGCAAGTTCTGACCCGCTGACCGGCGAGAGGGGCGGGCCGCCCGGTGAACCGGGCGGCCCGTACGTCAGTCCAGGTCGACGACGATCGGGGCGTGGTCGGACGGCCCCTTCCCCTTGCGCGCCTCCCGGTCGACATAGGCGGACCTGACCCGCTCGGCGAAAGCGTCGTTCCCGTACACGAGGTCGATGCGCATACCGAGGTTCTTGTGGAAGGCGCCGGCCCGGTAGTCCCAGTAGGTATAGGGGTGCGGGCCCTTCATCGGGGTGGGGACGACGTCGTGGAGGCCCAGCTCGCGGAGTTCGGCCAGGGCCTGCCGTTCGGCGGGGGTGACATGGGTGGAGCCGACGAAGACGGACGGGTCCCAGACGTCGTCGTCGGTGGGGGCCACGTTGTAGTCGCCGGTCGCCATCAGCGGCGCCCCCGCCGACAGTTCGGCGGCCAGCGCGTCGCGGAGGGCCGCGAACCATTCGAGCTTGTAGCGGTAGTGGACCGACTCGGGGGTGCGGCCGTTCGGCGCGTACAGCGACCAGACCCTTATACCGCCGCACGTGGCGCCGATCGCGCGGGCCTCCGGGGCGAGGAGGACGGGCTCCGTCAGCTTCGCCTGCGCCTCGGCTTCACCCTCATATACGGGCTCGCCGGGAAATCCGTTGGAGACGTCCTCAATGCCGACCCGTGAAAGGACCGCGACGCCGTTCCACCGGCCGTCGCCGTGCGCGGCGGTGGCATAGCCGAGCTCCGCGACGTCGCCGGACGGGAACTGGTCCGCGCGGCACTTGATCTCCTGCAGGCAGACGACGTCGGGCTTCGTCTCGTCCAGCCAGGCCAGAAGGCGCGGCAGCCGGGCCTTCACCGAGTTGACGTTCCACGTCGCGAGGCGCATTCCCCCAGCCTGCCATCCGGAGCGCGTGAGTCATCGCCCCGGCGGGGATATCCTGGCGGCTTCTCCTGTCCCCTGCCGGACGGCACCGCGATCCACGCGTGACCGGTAGATTGCGGGTCGGCCTCCTTTGCACGGTTTTCACGCTGCGCTTAGCCCGGCCCTGGAAGGGTGGTCACGTTCGTGATGTCGTCGAACCCGGAGCAAGTGAGGAACCATGTCCGAGGATGACAAGCCCCGGGGCAAGCCGGCGGTCAAGGCGAAGGCGAAGATCCCGAACGCCCAGAGCATCCGCAGTCCCGAGTTCACCCCGCACGGCATCAGCGCCGGGCGGGGCAGCGGGCTGAACCGGCCGTCCGCCCCGTCCGCGCTGACCGCCAAGCAGGCGCGCAAGCGGCGGATGATGATGATCGCCGGGATCGTGGTGGCCGCACTGGCGATCTCCGGCGGCGTGTACTGGTGGGTCAACCGGCCCGACCCGGTGATCGAGGTGACCGGCAAGTTCGCCGCCGAGCCCAAGGTCGAGATCCCCACCAAGCTCGCGCCGGCGACCAGCGTGAAGATCACCAACCCGATCAAGGGCGGCGGCCGCGCGGTCGCCGCCGGCGACACGGTGTACGTCCAGTTCGCGACCTACAAGTGGGCCAAGGACAAGGACGACGAGAACTCGCGCGTCAAGAGCACCAGCGAGAAGGTCAGCTCCACCTACGAGCAGCAGGCCCAGCAGCCGAGCGGCCCGCGGCCCCTCGTCATCGGCAAGAGCGGCCTGAAGGAGATCGACAAGAACCTGGTCGGCCAGAAGGTCGGCAGCCGGGTCGTGCTCCAGCTCCCGCCGTCCAAGGACCTCAGCCAGCTGAGCCCGCAGCAGATCACCGACAAGGACGCGGTGGTGTTCGTCATGGACATCCAGGCCGCCGTCCCGAAGGACCCGAAGCCCGAGGGCACCGCGAAGAAGCTGGACGACAAGAAGCTGCCGAAGGTCGAGGACCAGGGCGCCAAGGAGCCCAAGATCACGGTCCCGGACGCCGACGCGCCGGACAAGCTCCAGGTCGAGACGCTCGTCGAGGGCACCGGCCCGGCGCTCGCCAAGGGCGACGACGCGGTGGTGAACTACGTCGGCAAGATCTGGAAGAGCGGCGACAAGTTCGACTCCAGCTGGGACAACAAGCAGCCCGCGACCTTCCCGATCGGCACCGGGGCGACCATCCCCGGCTTCGACAAGGGTCTCACCGGCGCGAAGGTCGGCAGCCGCGTGCTGCTCGTGCTGCCGCCGGCGGAGGGCTACGGCAAGCAGGGCAGCCCGCCCAAGATCAAGGGCACCGACACCCTGGTGTTCGTCGTGGACATCCTCGCCAAGATCCAGAAGTAGCGCCCGGCGGCGTGACGGCGGCGGGGTGCCCGGACCGGGCCCCCGCCGCTCCGCGTTGCGGGACGTCGCCGAACCTTGCGGGACATCGCGGGACGTCGCGGGAAAGCGCGCATCGCGACGTCCGTCACGACAACCGGCGGCGCGTATTGCCCGTCCTCCTATTGGGAGGCCCCGGGTCGCGCATTGGGCGTCCGGCGCACGGATCCCCTCAGGTATCGTCGGTAACGCAATAATCACGGGGGGCTTGTGAGCGACAGCGAAAAGGTCCCGGAGGGCGACGCGTCCACCGGGGCCGCCGAGGTGGACCCGCACGGCACCGAGGCCGGGGCACCGGCCGACCAGGACGGTCCGTCGACCGCCACGCTGACCGCGGAGGCCGAGGAATCCGCCGGGGCCGCCGAATTCACCGGCGAGGACGGCATATCTCAGAACGGCGACAAGGCCCCTAAATCGGGCGACTCCGGCGACGAGACGGGCGAATCACCGGCCGCGGAGCGCGACCCCGAACGCGGCCCCGAAGCCGCTCCGGAAGCCGCTCCGGAAGAGGGCGGCGAAACGGCGCGCGACGAACCAGGTGATCTAGCCGACGAACCGGACGATCTCGCGGCCGATTCGGCGTCCGCCGGTGTCGAAGCGCCGGCCGGCGGTGATACCAAGGGCATGCCCGCCGCCTCGTCCAAGCACGCAGGACCGCCGCCGCCCGGAAGCGACGGCGGCGGAGGCGGCGGCGACGGGAGCGGCGGGGGCCGCGGCGGCCGGGGCCCGCGCAAGCCGCGCAGCCGCAAGGCCCGCATCCTGCGCCGGACGGTGTTCCTGCTGCTCGGGTTCATCGGGTTCTGCGTCGCCGCGTTCGGTGTCGCCTACCTGCTCACCCCCGTCCCGTCCCCGCAGGAGAAGGCGATCGCGCAGGGCCCGACGTTCTACTACGCCGACGGCAAGACCGTGATCGCCAAGACCGGCATCAACCGGGACGCGGTCAAGCTCGACCGGATCCCGGAGAGCACCCGCAACGCGGTCATCGCGGCGGAGAACGGCAGCTTCTACGACGACCCGGGCGTCTCGGTGCAGGGCACCACGCGGGCGTTCTGGTCGACCGTGACCGGGCAGCAGTTGCAGGGCGGGTCCACGATCACGCAGCAGATGGTCCGCAACTACTACGGCGGCATCGGCAAGGAGCGCTCGGTCACCCGCAAGCTCAAGGAGATCATGGTCGCGCTGAAGGTCGACCGGGAGAAGTCCAAGGACTGGATCCTGGAGCAGTACCTCAACACGATCTACTTCGGCCGCAACGCCTACGGGGTGCAGGCCGCCGCGCACGCCTACTACGGCAAGGACGTCTCCCAGCTGACGCCCGGCGAGGGCGCCTACCTCGCCGCCGCGATCCAGCAGCCGAGCAACTTCGCCGACCCGACCGGCGCCCAGCGCACCGCCGCCGAGCAGCGGTGGCGCTCCGTCCTCGGCAACATGGCGCGGGACGGGTACCTGACGTCCGCCGACGCCGCCGCGATGGAGTTCCCGACGCCGGTCAAGCAGAAGATCACCGACGTCCTCAAGGGCCAGAAGGGCTACATGGTCAACGTGGCCAAGAAGGAGCTCACCGAGCGCCGCGGCTACAGCGAGGACGAGCTCAACCGCAGCGGGCTGAAGATCACCACGACGTTCGACAAGCGGCTGATGGACGCGATGAAGCGGGCCGTCAACCAGAACGCCCCCGACGGGATGAGCAAGAAGATCCGCACCGGGGCGGTGTCGGTCGACCCGGCCACCGGGCAGGTGCTCGCCTTCTACGGCGGCCGCGGCTACCTGGAGGAGGCGCTGAGCAGCGCGTTCGGCGACTGGGCGCAGGCCGGGTCCGGGTTCAAGCCGATCGCGCTGGCCGCCGCGCTGGAGGACGGCCGGTCGCTCAGCTCCACCTACGACGGCAGCTCACCGCAGACGTTCGCCGGGTCGTCCATCCATAACGACAGCAACCAGAGCTTCGGGACGGTGAACCTCGTCACCGCCACCCAGAACTCGATCAACACCGCCTACGTCAACCTCGGCCAGGACATCGGCACCGAGAAGATCGCCGAGATGGCCGAGAAGATGGGCATCCCGGCGAGCCAGATGACCAAGGCGCAGCGCAGCGCGCCCACGTTCCCGCTCGGCATCGTGTCGCTGCACCCCGTCCAGCAGGCGGGCGTGTTCTCGACGTTCGCGTCCGAGGGCGTGTACCGGGCGCCGTTCGTGGTGAAGTCGGTCACCGACAACGACGACCACAAGCGCACGTTCACCGAGAAGGGCAAGCGGGCGCTCGGCGAGCAGAACGCGCGGGACGCGACGTACGCGATGCAGAAGGTCGTCCAGGGCGGCACCGGGACGGGCGCCCAGCTGCCCGACGGCCGCGACGTCGCGGGCAAGACCGGCACGACCGACAAGGGCAAGGCGATCTGGTTCAACGGGTTCATCCCGCAGATGGCGACGTCGGTCGCGATGTTCCGCAGCGACGGCAAGCCGCTGAACATCCCCGGCTACGGCGCGTACGGCGGGCAGCTGCCCGCGCAGATCTGGCGCACCTACATGACCGACGCCGTCGACATCAAGGACTACGAGCCCAAGTCGTTCGGGTCGCCGTCGATGCGGCCCGGCACCGGCAACGGCCTGCCGACGCGGCCGAGCGGCCCCGGCGAACCGCAGCCGCCCCGCACCACCGGCCCGTCCGAGCCGGAGCCGCCCACGGAGGTGCCGGACATCCCGACCCCGCCGACCGGGCTGCCGACCATCATCCAGCCCCCGGACGGCGGGGGCGGCGGCAACGGCGGCGGTGACGGCGACACCGGCGGAGGCGGTGACGGCGGTGGCGACGGCGGCGGAGACAACGGAGGCGACGGCGGTACCGGCGACGGCGGGGGCGGCGGCGGGGGCCGCATCGGCGGCTGAGCCCGCCTCACCGACCCACCGGCCCCGCCGGCCCGCCGGGCTCAGTCGCAGGCTTTGCCGATCTTGGCGGGTGTCTCCTTCATCACGGTGTTGAGCTGGGAGACGTCGCCGGTGCCGACGGCGGGGGCGGCGGTGCTCAGCTTCTCCGACTCCGCCAGCAGCGCCTTCTTCAGCGCGGCGTCGTCGGCCTTCTTCCCGAGCCCCTCCAGCTGTCCGGCGAGCCGCTGGGTCGCCTGCTTCCACTGCGCGGGCTCGGCCGCCGGAACGCTCCGCACCTGGGTGATGTACTGCTGGAGCACCTTCTTCGTGTCGGCGCACACCTCGTCGGAGTTGCCGCCCAGCATCCCGCACCCGCTCAGGGTGCCGAGCACCACCACGCCTCCGGCCAGCGCCCGCGCCACCCCGTACCGCATCGCATCCCCTCCCGCTTGATCCCCGAACGGACCCGCATATAATTCCGCATTAGGTCATGAGCGCCAGCGTCAAGCCCCGGCTTGCTGGCCGGCAACCCTTCGTCCGCGATGGGGTGCCCCGGGTGAGGACCTGGCCGGACGCAACACCGCGTCCCGGCAAGCGCGGATCCCGACCTGTGGCCCGGGGTCCCAGACCCTGGAAGGTCCCGGCATGCCCACGCTGCTCGCCCGCTCCCCCATCACGCCCGCTGAGACGCGCACCGAGGGGGTCCGGGTTCGCCGGATCCCTAACGTGATCGGGGCGGACGTCCCGGTGCCGCTGCGCGACGGCCGCCGCGTCCCCTACGCCAACCTCGACTACGCCGCCAGCGCACCCTGTCTTGAGGCGGTGCAGGACGCGGTCACCCGCGCGCTGCCGTACTACAGCAGCGTGCACCGCGGCGCGGGCTACGCGTCCCAGGTCACGACCGGCGCGTATGAGGAGGCCCGCGAGACCGTCCGCTCGTTCCTCGGCGCCTGGCGCCGCTCCGCCGTCGTGTTCACCCGCAACACCACCGACTCCATGAACCTGCTCGCGCACGCCGTCCCCGCCGGGACGAGCGTCGTGGTCTTCGAGTCCGAGCACCACGCCTCCCTGCTGCCGTGGAAGCGCGCCGTGCGGCTTCCCGCGCCCGCGACCCCGGCCGAGGCCATCACCGCCGCCGACCGGGCGCTGCGGTCGTGCCCGGTCGGGCCGCGGCTGCTCGTCGTCACCGCCGCGTCCAACGTCACCGGCGAGCTGTGGCCGGTCGAGGAGCTGGCGCGGGTCGCGCACCGCAACGGCGCCCGCATCGCGGTGGACGCGGCGCAGCTCGTCCCGCACCGGCCGCTCGACATGACCGCGCTCGGCCTGGACTACGCCGCGTTCTCCGGCCACAAGCTGTACGCGCCGTTCGGCGCCGGCGTGCTCGCCGGGCGCGCCGACTGGCTGCGCGCCGCCGACCCCTACCTGAAGGGCGGCGGCGCGAGCGCGTCGGTCGGCGCGACGACGCGGTGGGCGGCGTCCGCCGAGCAGCGGCACGAGGCGGGGTCGCCGAACGTCCTCGGCGCGATCGCGCTGGCCGCCGCGTGCGAGACGCTCTCCGCGTCCTTCCCCGACCTCGCCGCGCGGGAGGAGGCGCTCGTCGGACGGCTCCGGGAAGGGCTCGCGGCGATCCCGTCCGTCCGGGAGCTGAGCCTGTGGGGCGGGCGGGCGCCGCGCGTCGGGATCGTGTCGTTCACCGTGGACCGGTGGAACGCGCGCGACGTGGCGCTTACGCTGTCGGAGGAGCACGGCATCGGCGTCCGGGACGGGAAGTTCTGCGCCCACCCCTTCGTCCGGCACCTCGCTGGCGGGGACGCCGCCGCCGTGCGCGCCAGCATCGGCATCGGGACGAGCGAGGAGCACATCGACCGGCTGCTCGCCGCCCTCGCCGGGCTGGCGACGCGCTGACCTGCGGGGACCCGCGGACGGCCGGGCGAATATGCTCTTTGGTCCTGTTCGCCCATGTAGCGTAGGCAGTCGCGCGGGGACGAGCACGGAGGAAACAGGGGGTGGCGACCGTGGCCGACGCGTGGCGACCCACGTCGGAGTTCGAGCACCGGCTTCAGGAGACGGTCCGGGCCGGGGACCAGGAGGGCTACTTCCGCCTCCTCGCGGACAGCGAGCTCGTCGTCCCCGTCCCGCCCGAACTGGTGAACGGCGTCCTCGCCAACGAGACGCAGCCGTCGTGGCCGACCCAGGAGGAGGACGGCCGCGTCCACGTGCTGGTCTACACGTCGGCGTCGGCGATGCGCGCCTGCCTCGGGCCGTCCTACCGGCACTTCATGACCGTGCGGTTCGGCGACATCGCCGAGACCTGGCCGGACGCCCGGTGGTGGCTCGCCATCGACGCGCCCGCCCACGGCGTCGGCGCGGTGCTGCCGATCGAGGCGCGGATGCCGGCCTGGTTCGTGCGCCAGGTCGCCGAGGGCGACGGGCGGCCGCCGCAGGTCGGCCGCGCGCCCGCCGCCTGGGAGGAGCTCCGCGACCAGCACCGCGAGCTGCCCCGGCAGTCGCCGCGCCCGGAGTTCCAGCCCGCGAACGACGTCGAGCGCGAGCTGCTGCGGGCCGCCGCGAACAACGACCACGACCTGTTCCTGCAGACCCTCGCGGCCACCGACGTCCTGCTGCCCGTCCCGCCCGACCTCGACTTCGCGCTGCGCCCGGGCCGTCCCGGCTTCCCCTGGCAGACCCGCGAGGTGGACGGCTCCACGGTCGTGCCCGTCTTCACCTCGCCCGAACGCCTCACGGAGGCATCGCCGCCGGGCACCGAGTACATCACGCTGCCGTTCACCGTCGTGCTGCGCTACTGGCCGAACCACGACTGGCTCCTGGCCATCAACTCCGGCTCCCCCGCCGGCGGCACCGTCCTCGCCCAGCAGCTCCCCGGCCTCGCCACCTGGGCCGACCAGCGCGCCGCGCAGCGCATGACCGACCGCTTCGAGCCGCAGAACGACATCGAGCAGCGCCTGTTCGACACCGCCCGGCGCCGCGACACCGAGGCCTTCTACAAGATCCTGCTGGGCGCGCAGGTGCTGGTGCCCGCCGACGCCGACACCCCGTGGGGCATCGTCCCCGGCGACCCCGAGTTCCCGTGGCGGCCGATCCCCGTCCACGGCCGGACGTCCATCCAGGTGTTCACGTCGCTGAAGTGGATGAACGACGCCATCGGCTCGTCGCGCTTCATCATGCCGAGCCTGCACGAGATGGTCACCGCCTGGCCCGACACCGAGTGGACGCTCGTCCTCAACCCGGGCACGCCCATCGACGCGTCGATGCCGGGCGAGCAGCTCCGCACCCTGCGCCTCCCGGCGGCCCCGCCGTCGGCGTCCACGCCCCCGCCGCCGGACACCCCGGCCGTCCCGGTGGCGCCCCCCGTCCCGCCGGACGCGTCCGCCGACCGCGGCCGCCACGCCGTCCCACCGCACGAGGACGCCCCGGCCCCGGCACCCGAACCGGCGCGCACCACCGACGCCGGCCACCACGCGGGCTCGCCGCACGAAGGCGTTCCCACCGGCCAGGCGACCACGCCCGTCCCCGACCAGACCGGCGCACACGGCACGGACCTCCCCCGCCGGACCCCCGCACCGTCCGAAAGCCTCCTGGGCCAACCGGGCACCAACCCCACGCCGGAACCTCCCCTAGGCGGCCCGACCGGCGACCACAACCTCCCCCAGCCGGAGAGCCCCCTGCCCGGCCCGACCAGCGGGGAAAGCGGCGGGCTCACGCCCCCGCAGCCGGGAAGCTCCCCGCCCGGCCCGGCCGATACCCCCGCCCCGCTCGCTGCGGAGAGCGGCGGATTCCCGATGCCACCGCAGGACGCCCCTCTGCCCGGCCCGGCCGGTGCGGAAAGCAGCGAACCCGCGCACCCGGAGAGCCCCCTGCCCGGCCCGCACGTCCCCGCCCCGCCCGGCGGAGAGAGCGGCGAACCCCCGCGCCCGCAGCCGGAGAGCACCCCGCCCGGCGGGGAGAGCGGCGGATTCGCCATGCCATCGCAGGACGGCCCTCCGCCCGGCCTGTCGCCCGCACCGGACGCACCCGCCGCTCCGCCCGCCGAGGTGGCGCCCCCGCCGCCGCATGACCTCCCGAGTCGTCCAGTGGACGCACCCGGCGCGCCCTTCGCCGACACCGGCGGCCACACCATGCCGCCGGAAGCTCCCCTGAGCGGCCCGACCGACGCGCCCGCTGCACCGGTCACCGGTACCGGCGGTCACGCCACCCCGCCGCCGGAGAGTCTTCTGGGCGGCCCGACCGGCGGGTCCCCGGTCCCACCGCCTGGCGAGTCGACCGGGACGCCCTCACCTGGTGAGGCGCCAGGGCGTCCGGCCGACGCGCCTCCGTCACCGCCGACCGGCCCTCTCGCGCCCCCCACCGGGGATGGCGGCGGGCTTCCGGGGACGGGTGCCCCGAGCGGGTTCGGCGAGGCGGGGGCCGGCGCGCCCGGCGGCGTTCCGGCTCAAGACGGGCCGTCCAGCGGACGGGACGCGGGCGCCGAATCCCCGTACGGCGACTTCGGTTCGGCCGACGTACCGGCTGCGCGGCCGGTCGAGCCCGTGCCGCCGGCCGTGCCGGGCGAAGGCGAAGCGGAGGCGCCGGGAGCGCGCGGCCTGCGGGCCGTCGCGGAGCCCGAGCCAGAGCCCGAGCCGGCGTTCGAGCCCGGGAACCGGATCGACCAGGAGCTCTACGAGGCCGCGTCGAGCGGCGACTCCGACGCGTTCCTGCGGGTGCTGCTCAACGCCAACGTGCTCGTCCCCATCCCGGACGAGGCGCCGCTCGAGGTGACGCCCATACAGCGCGAGTTCCGCTGGGACGCGGCGCTGCGCGACGCGTCGTCCGTGCGGGTGTTCACGTCGCTGGTGCGGCTGCGCGAGGTGCTGCCCGAGTCCCGGTTCGTGTACGCCGACTTCCGCGAGCTGATCGGCGCGTGGCCCCGCGAGGACTGGGCGATGCTGCTCAACCCGGGGACGCGCATCGGGGCCTCGCTGCAGGGCGGCCAGGTGCGGGCGCTCAGCGAGTGGGCGGTGCGGGTCGGTCTCGTCCCGGCACGGCCCGAGGTTCCGCTGCTGCCGCCGCCGCGACCGGAGCCGGAGCCCGAACCGGAGCCGGAACCGGCACGCCTGCCGTCCGACCTGGACGACCGCGTCTCGTCCCCCACCATCATGCAGAAGGTCGTCCCGCACGGGCTCGTCTCCTGGTACCTGGAGCAGGGCTACGACCGGGTCGGCGGGTTCGTGCACTCCACCGGCGACGTCGCCGAGCTGCAGACGCCCGGCCAGCTGTACGAGACGCTGGGGCTGCTGTACGACGGCTCGCCGTTCTCGCCCGCCGACGACGGCGTGTACGTCATCCGGTGGCCCGCCTACTGCCCCAGCCTGTACCGGGTCCCCTTCGGCGGACGCGACGAGGCGGAACTGGCCGCGTGGGGCGAGTCGGGCTGGGTCATCGAGCGGCCGCCGTTCCTGGGCGGCGGTTTCGCCCCGGGAAGCGCCGGCTCCATCCGCGAGTACAAGGTGGACAGCGCCCGCCTCCCGTACGGCGCGGAGATGTACTACCTCGGCCGCGACCGGACCGAGCGGTTCGTGGCGATGTACGACCCCGACCGGCTCGCCTGGCTGCGGCCGGAGGGGAGCCCCGAGGGCGGCGACGGACGGACGGAGGCCGTGCAGTGATCCGGGACGGTTATGTCGCGCGCTGGCTCGGCCGCGACTTCGAGGCCGCGCCGGGCGCCGACGGCGAGGTCAGACTGTACGCACCGGGCCCGACGGACGGTTTCGAGGAGCTGCGGCCCGGCCGGTACCGCCGGATCGTCCCCGCGTCCGAGATCGAGGACCTCCGGTACGTCCGGACGACCTGCCGCTGGCGCGGCGAGCGGTTCGCCATCGTCGGCGAGCACGAGAACTGGCTGCGCGTCGAGTACACGGGAGGACGGGCCCCCGTCGCCGAGAACCTGGGCCTCGACCGCATCGACCAGGGCGTCTGGCAGGCGTGGGCCCCCGGCACCGAGGTCGAGGACGTCCGAGAAGAGATGATCTAACCCGCGACGGGGTTGATTTGGCCCGCGGATGCGTGTTCGCTTGACTGTCGAGGCGACCCCTCGGGCTGTGCATATCGGACACGGGCGCTCAACGGCGACGCAACGGAGGTGCTGCGGCAGTGATCTGCCGATCGGCGATCAAACCGGTGTTCATCGGTCTCGGCACGGCGGCCGTCCTCGCCGCCGGCGGCGCCTCCGCCGTAGCCGCCACCGAAGCTCCCTCACCGTCCACGCCTGGCTCAACCTCGCCCTCCACCTCCGAACCGGCCACCACGGGGAAGCTCGAGGTCAGCGTCAGTCCTGCCACTGCGACGGCGAAGCCTGGCGACAAAGTCACCGTGCTGACTCACATCAAAGCGGTGGACGGCAACGTTTCCGGCATCAAGGTCGAGAGCATCGTCGCGACGCCAGAGTCAGCGGATGCAACAGTCGAGGGTGAGTGCGCCACTGGCTGCGAACTCGGGGCGCTCGCTACCGGTGAAGAGCCCCCCAAGGATGTTGCGGATGTTGAGTCGAAGGTGTCCGTCCCCAAGTCCACTAAGAAAACGGTGACCGTGACGGTCACCGTGACCGTGAGCGCAACAAGTCTGACGAAGCAGACTCCGCAGTCCAAGCTCACCTTCATCGTGCCGGAGCAGTCCGCTACCCCTACACCAACCAAGACACCAACAAAGAAGCCGACGGAGAAGCCGTCGCGGACGCCGTCGAAGCCGTCGCCTACTCCTACGAAGTCGTCCGGGACGAGTGGGAGCAGCGGGTCCGGGAGCAGTGGGTCGGGGTCCGGGGGCGGCGGGTCGTCGTCGAGCGGGGCGGGCGGGTATGTGCCGCCGTCGCCGAACTCCTCGTTCAGCCCCAGGAACCCTCAGGTGGCGCTGCCGCCCATCCAGGCGCCGAACCCTTCCGTCGCGCCGAGTCCGGTGCCCGGGGCGGGGACGCCGCAGAGCCGGTTGCAGGGGAACAAGGCGCCCGTCGCTCAGGACATCACGTTCGAGCGGATGGCGAGCACGCAGATCGCCTGGCTGGCCGCCCTGATGGTCGCGTTCTCGCTGCTGCTGACGCAGTTGCGGCTCGGACGGCGCCGCGTGCCCGCCGGGGCCGCCGCCAAGCGCCCGAAGGGAACGCACCGGCGCCCGCGCCGCGGCATGTTCGGCAAGTGATCAGCGGGGATTGCCCCGCCACCTCCACCGGAAGGCCCGCGCGGGGCCTTTTGCCGCCGATCTCCTCGATCATCCTGTCGATCCGATTCCGCATGCCTTAGGCTGGCTAACCGTCTAGTCGGAAGCGAAGTCAAGGATCTTGACAGAATGACCGATTTACTGGAATCCCCCGCAGCCGCTCTCGAACGCGAGCCGGTGCCGCCGCTCGACCTCGCCGGCACCGGCGGCACCTCCGGGGAGGGAAGCCGATGAGCCAGGGCGGCGAAGGAACCGAGACCCGGCACGACCCGCAGCGGCTCCTGGCCGCGGCGACGCATCTGGACTCCTTCAGCGACCGGGCGAAGAAGACCAAGGCCTTCGCCGACGCGGCGAAGACCGTCAGCGGCCACGAGTGGGGCCTCGTCGGTGCCGCGTTCTCGGTGAACTACGGGCAGGCCGCCGAGAGCGCCTGCGACCACATCGACATGATCGCCACGTTCCTCGCGGACGCCGAGAAGGCGATGACCGCGACCGCGCGCAACTACGCCGCGGCGAACGAGGCGATCCTCGGCAAGCTCCGGCTACTTGAGCAGGACCTGCCCGGGATCCGTCCCGCCTAGTCCGGCCCCGCCTCAGCCTCAGAGAGGATCCGTCACATGGGGTACGAGTTATTCGGCGATACGAGCGAATCCCTCAAGAAGAACGCGCCGGGAGTCGCGCAAGGCGTCAACATGTGGAAGCACGGACAGGCGGGTGACCTGGCGACGATCGGGGCGGACATCGCCGACCTCGGAGTCACCGGGTTGTTCGCATATCTGGACCCGCTCGGTGCACTGGTCGGCGCCGGGGTCGGATTCCTCATCGACTGGGTGAAGCCGCTGCACGACATGCTCACCTGGGTGACCGGGGACGCCGACAAGATAGGCGAGCATCGTGACCAGTGGCAGGCGGCCCAGCGAGACCTCGTGAAACTGGCCGACGAGATGAGCGGCACTCTCAAGGCCGACCTCGCGACCTGGGCGGGGCCGGCCAGTGCCGCCGCCAAGCAGCGGCTCGACGCGTTCATCGAGGGCACGCGCGATACCGCCAAGGAGATCGGGAACATCGATGCCATCCTCGCGCTCAGTGCGGCGCTGATGGACACGGCGATGTCGCTCATCAAGGACCTGATCTCGCAGTTCGTGGAATGGCTGATCATCACCTGGCTGGCCGCGCAGGCGGCGGCGATCCCGACGCTGGGCGCCTCGGAGGCGGCGGCGGGGGCCGCGACCGCCGGGGAGGCGGCGGTCGCCACCTCGCGCGGCGCCCGGATCCTGCAGAAGGTCATGGCGATCATCCGCAAGCTCCAGGCCGTGCTCGCCAAGGTGATGAAGGCGCTGAAGGACATGAAGGCGAAATCGTTCTGGAAGCTCACGGGCAAGGGCGGGAACACCGCTCTCGGCCCCGGCGGGTTCGGCCGGGGGCTCGTGGGGAGCGGCCGGGAGGCCCGCACCGCGCTGGGTGGACGCGACGGTCACACGCTCCCCTTCGGGAACGCCTACGACCCACGGGCGCCCGCCGCCGCGAGCGGAATCAAGATCGCGGGTGGCATCGCACAGGGAGAAGAGGACGACACCAGCAACGTCCCGTCCACCGAAGAGATCAACCAGAAGCTGAACATCCGGGCCGATCCCTAGGGTTCCGGGGGCGCGTGGGGCCGGGGCCGGGCGGCCCGCGCAGCGAGCCGGACCAGGCGCAGCAGCGGGACGAACACGACGAAGAAGGCCGCGATGCCGACCGGGAACACCAGCATCTGCACCAGGACCGAATACCTCGGCGTCCCCCGCTCGACCGTCACGGAGGCCTGGCCCGACTTGCTTCCGGTGGTCTTGCGGATCTCGAAGGCGATCGTGCCGTGGGGACGCGTGAGCGTCTTGAGCTCACCGGCCCTGGAGACGGTCGAATCGACGGGGGCGGCGGCGCCGCGCGGATCCTCGAGACCGCACTGGTACATGAGCCATCCGGTCGCCGGATCCCGTGTGCAGGTGCGGACGATGCCGGTACCCGAGGCGATGGTCCCCTCGCCGTTGTTCACCAGTGCGAAGCCGGCCACTCCCGTTTCCAGCGCGAAGGCGAAGGCGGGAATCGCGCAGATGACCTTGACGATGGTCGGCGGCCGCTCCAGGAGAAGGGCTAATCGGCGACGCCTGCGGGCACGGTTCCTTGCTTTTCTGTTCCTGGTCACCATGGCCGAATTCCAGATTCGGGCCGACCGCCGGAAGCGGCTCCGGCCGCGTGGTGGGCGGAGGACGAGGCGAGTGTACAGACACCGCCTCCGGCGCGAAATGCGCCACCGGTCCACGGAGTGACGCCATTCGCGCATGGGTCAGGATCTGGTCAGGGCGTAGCAGGCTATTGCGGCGGCGGCTACGACGTTGAGGGAGTCGACGCCGCGTTCCTGTGCCGTTTCGTTCATGGGGATGCGGACGCGGTGGTCGGCCTGGTGCAGCCAGCGGGACGACAGGCCGTCGCCTTCGGAGCCGAGGAGGAGGGCCCGGCGGTCGGCGGGTTTCAGGTCGTCGATGGGTTCGGCGTCGGGGGCGGGGGTCAGGGCCAGGAGCTGGAAGCCCGCGTCGCGGATCAGGGACAGGTCGTTGTGCCAGTCGGTCATGCGGGCGTACGGGAGGGCGAACACGGCGCCCATGGAGACCTTCACCGAGCGCCGGTAGAGGGGGTCGGCGCAGCGCGGGGCGAGGACGGCGGCGTCCACGCCCAGGGCCGCCGCGCAGCGGAAGATCGCCCCGATGTTGGTGTGGTCGACGATGTCCTCGCAGATGACGACGCGGCGGGCGGCGGCGAGGACGTCCGCGACCGGGGGCAGCGGGAGGCGTTCGAGGGAGGCCAGGGCGCCGCGGTGCACCGGGAAGCCGGTGACCGACTCCATGGCGGCGTCGTCGGTGACGTAGACGGGGGCGTCCAGGTCCGCCAGGACGTCGGCGAGCGGGTCGGCCCAGCGGCGCGCCATCAGGAGGGAGCGGACGGGGTGGCCGGCGGCGATCGCGCGGCGGATCACCTTCTCGCCCTCGGCGATGAACAGGCCGTGCTCGGCCTCCAGGCTCTTGCGCAGGTTCACGTCGCGGAGCCGGACGTAGTCGGCGAGGCGCGGATCGGTGGGATCCGGGACGGGGATGAGGTCGGCCATGCCCTCAAGTCTGCCGTCCCGGACGGCCGGATCCGGTCGCCGCGGCCGGGGTTTCGCGTCTGTTCGTACCGCCGTCGTCGCGGTCCGTGATGCTCGGGGGCGATGCCAGGTTCGTCGGGACATACGGTGATGACCTGCGTCATTATCACTTTTGAGTTCTTTGTAACCTCTCGTTCGTACTACTACAGTGCCGGGGAACATCGGCGGGTTTCTGGTGAATCGAGGGCAGGCCATGAGCGGACGTCATCGCAATGACTTCCCTGACGGGGCGGACGGCGGCTACGACCCGTCCAGGCCAGTCTTCGGTCCGGCCAACGACGGGTCGTCCGATTGGTTCGGCGCGCGGGACAGCCAGGGCGCACCGCTCTCCCAGCCCCAGGCCGGGCCGCAGGGCGCGCCGCCCGGCGCGTCGGGCGAGACGCCCGAGTGGTTCACGCCCCGGCAGTCGTCGGAGGAGCCGGTCTACGGGGCCGGCGGGTTCGGCGGCGCGTCCGACGCGGGCGGCTACGGGCTAGGACGGTCCGGCGGTTACCCGCAGAGCGAGGTTTCCGGGGGTTACCCGGGCCGGGAACCGTCCGGCGGGTATCCGCAGGGTGAGCCGCGGTCGTCGTCCCCGAAGGGGCCGCCGCGCGAGTCCTCCCCGCTGGCGGGCACCGGATACAGCGAGTACGACGCGATCCGCAGTTCGGACGGCGGCCCGTCGGGGTTCTTCGGCGGCGGGTCCGGCTCGTCGAGCGGATCGGGAGGCTCCGGCGGGTCCGGTGGTTACGGCGGCGGGTCGGGCGGCTACGACAGCGGGTCCGGCGGCTATGACAGCGGGTCCGGCGGCTACGAGTACGGGCGCCGCAAGCGCAAGCGCAGCGCGACCGCGCTGATCGGGCCGATGGCCGGGGCCGTGGGCCTCGCGCTGCTGCTCGGCGTCGGCGTCTACGCGTTCGCCGAGAGCGGCGGCGGCTGCTCCGGCGACGACGCGATGAACCTGTCGGTCGCGGCGGCGCCGGACATCGCGCCCGTCGTGGAGAAGGCCGCCGGACGCTTCAACGACGGCAAGCACAAGGTCGACGGCACGTGCGTCAAGGCGACGGTGAAGAAGGTCGAGCCGTCGGCGGTGACGCCGCTGCTGTCCGGGCAGGCCGTGTCGAACGGGTCCAACGAGCGGCCGGACGTGTGGATCCCCGACTCGTCCCTGTGGGTCTCGCTGGCCCAGTCGAGCGCCGAGGGCGACGACAAGGGCGCCGTGGTGTCCACCAAGACCTCGCTGGCGAAGAGCCCGATCGTGGTGGGGCTGCCGCAGTCGCTCGCCCTGCAATTGAAGAAGCAGGGCATCACCGCCAGCCCGTCCTGGGACAACCTGCTGAAGGCGGCGGGCGGCGTCGCCGGCGGCGCGGTGACCAAGAACCAGATGATCCCGGCCGGCGCGGTGCGGCTGGTCGTGCCGGACCCGATGAAGAACGCGGCGGGCATGGGCTCGCTCATGGTCACCAGCATGCTGCTGGCCAACGACCCGAACCGCGACTCGATCTTCACCGGCATCGTCCGGACGGTCCGCGAGAGCACGGTCCCCTCGGTGGAGGCGGAGTTCGCGGCGTTCCGCAAGGACAAGGGCGGCAAGAAGCCGATCTCCCTGTCGTCCGAGCAGGCGCTGTACCAGTACAACAGGACGAAGCCGTCGGAGCCCGCGGTGGCGCTGTACCCGATCGAGGGCACGCTGTCGATGGACTACCCGTTCACCGTCACCAGCAAGGACGCCGCCAAGCAGAAGGGCGCCCGGCTGCTGGAGCAGGCGATGAGCACCGAGGCGACCCGCAAGGACGTCCACGACCTCGGCTTCCGCACCACCGACAGCAAGGCGCCGGCGGGCTTCACCGAGGCGGCCGGGGTCAGCCCGGCCAAGCCGCGGCAGCTGCCCACGCCGAAGAGCGCGGACGTCGCGAAGATCATGCAGGCCTGGTCGAAGCTGTCGCTCGGGCTGCGCATGCTGACGCTGATCGACGTGTCCGGCTCGATGGCGGAGAAGGTCGGCCCCAACACCAACCGGCTGCAGGCCATCGCGCAGGTGTCGCAGGGCGGCCTGTCGATGATGTCGAACGACACCGAGCTCGGCCAGTGGCTGTTCTCCACCAACATGGGCAGCGGCGGCGTCCCGTACCGGGTCACGGTGCCGATCGGCCCGCTCGGCGAGCGGATCGGGTCCAGCACCCGGCGCGGACGCGTCCTCGGGGTGCTGAACCAGATGAAGCCGAAGCCGACCGGCGACACCGGCCTATACCGGACGATGCTGGCCGCGTACAAGAAGATGAACGAGACCTACAAGCCGGAGTTCGGCAACTCGATCCTGCTGCTGACGGACGGCAAGAACGACGACGACGGCGGCCCCACGCTGGCGGACACGCTCAAGCAGCTGAAGGCCATGCAGGACCCGAACAAGCCGATCCAGGTCAACATGATCGGGTTCGGCAAGGGCGTGGACCGCAACGAGCTGGAGCAGATCGCCGCGGTGACGCACGGCAACGTCCAGGTCGCGCAGACCCCGCAGGAGATCTCCAAGATCTTCCTGAAGATGCTGTCCCGCCGGATCCAGTGATCACGCTCCGGTGAGCTTACCGACGCGTCGGGTAGTTCTTGATTTTTTCCGGTCCCCGGTGTCAACCGGGGGCCGGGGCCGCTCGTCAAACAATCGGAGGCCCGACGGGGAGCGGGGCCGTCGGGCCTCCAACTCGCTTTCCCCCCGACCCGGTGACGGGGAAGCGCCCGCCGGACCGAACCGGCGGCGGGAGAGCCCACCGCTCCCTCTTGGATCTTCCAGCCCGTCCCTCACGATGCGGACGAGGAATCCGAACGCAGCCCGCAGGAGGACCTTGTGTCCGGTTGGCCCAGTTTTGAACGCGCGGACGACGAACGTCTGGCGCAGGCGCTGGCCGCAGGAGATCCCAGCGCGCTCATCCAGGTCATGGACCGCTACGCGGCCCGCCTGTACGACTACTGCCACGCGCTGCTTCGCGACCAGGAGCAGGCGGCCGGGGCGCTGCACGACGCGCTGATCGCCGCCTACGCGCACGTCTCCGTGCTGCGCGAGCCAGACCGGTTCCGCGCCTGGCTGTACGCGCTCGTCCGCAACGAGTGCATGCGGCGCCTGCGCGACCCGAACCGGCCCGCCGAACGGCGCGGCGCCCCCGAGGTCGAGGAGGGCTTCCTCGACGAGGCGGAACTCGCCCGCCGGCAGGAGGCCCGGCGGCTCGTCCACAGCGCGCTGGCGACGCTGCGCGGCCGCGAGCGCGAGTCGATCGACCTCATGCTGCGGCACGGCCTGGACACCTTCGAGGTCGGCTGCGTGCTCGGCCTGGACGGGCAGGAGTCCACGGACCTGACCGGCGTGGCCCAGGCCCGCCTGGACGAGGCCCTCGCCGCCGTCCACCTCGCCCGCACCGGACGCAGCGGCTGCCCGGAACTCGCCGGGATCGCCGAAGAGGGCGGCGTCGGCGGCACCCGTCCGCTGCCTCCGCCGGCGGTCCGCGCGCTGGTGCAGCACGTCGCGTCCTGCCCGGTGTGCGGATCCCAGCACGAGCGGACCGCCCCCGCGGCGCGGCTCCTGCAGGTGCTGCCGGTCGCGATGATGCCCACCGACCTGCGCGGGCACGTCATGGCCACCGCCACCGACGCCGCGCTGGCCGGCGACCTCAACTACATCGCGCACCGCGCCGAGCCGCTCGACGAGTGGGGCTGGCCCCTCGTCGTCGACCGCGCCGCCAAGCAGGACGACGGCTCCGAACGGCGCGGCCCGCGCGCGCTCTGGCCGGCGCTGGCGGCCGCGGCGGCGGTCATCGTCATCGTGGCCGGGGCGTTCTACGTCATGTCCGGCCGTGGGGAGACGAGCGCGCAGGGGCCCGCGGGCGGCGCGTCGGAATCGGTGCTCGACCCGTCCTCGCCGCCCGACTCCGAAGAACCGTCCGACTCGCCGACGCCCACGCAGAGCGAGACCCCGACGCCCACCCCCACGACGACGTCCGCGACCCCGACGCCGACGCCGTCCAAGACCCGCAAACCGACCCGCTCCTCCACCCCCCGCCCCACGTTCTCCGCTCCCCGGACGGGCCGTCTCAGTGTGGGGTCATGCACGATCCGGATCAACGGCGCAGGCTCGGGCTCCTGCGATATCGGAGTACGTGCCATCGGCGGGACGGTGACCTGGTCGGTCGCGGGTGCGACCGGCGATATCAGCGCCAGCGGCGGAGGCACGCTTCGCGCCGGTCAGACGGGCTCGATCCACGTCACCGGAAACTGCACCCCTCCCGGCGGCCGGGGCACCGTCCGCCTCAGCACGGGCGACACCGGCTCGGTGACGTTGATCTGCCCGACGAACGAGGAGCCTCCCGGGCCAGACGGCGGCTGATAGACCAACCGATCGTCTTGTGTGACTCAGATCACATAATGTGACGCGTGTGCCGTCCGACTAGGACAGATGGCCACGGCGTGTGCCGGATTCGTCACGGAAATCCCCACATACGGGAGAAATCTCAGCAACTTGGTGGCAAGATCAGGCAACCAGAGTCGGCCGACGGACGTCGGGGCTCGCCGGGGGCACGATCCACAACACCATCGAATTCGCTGGGAGGGTTCCCGTGGCCGGTGAGCCAGGGCCCGGGCGAAGCGACGAATCCAGGCTGGCGGACTCGCTGCGCGCCGGGGACGTCATCGCCCTGACCGAGGTTTACGACACCTACGCGCCGTTCCTCTTCGACTACTGCCACGGTCTGCTGCGCGACCGGGTCGAGGCGGCCGGTGCGCTCCGCAACACCGTCATCGCGGCCCGCGAGCACGTGGGACGGCTCACCGAGCCGGACCGGCTGCGCGGCTGGCTGTACGCGATCGCCCGCAAGGAGTGCATGCGGCGCCGCGACAGCCCGAACCGGCACATCGGGCAGGAGGCGCCCGAGGCCGAGGACGAGCTGACACAGGAGCAGCTCGCCCGCCGCGAGGAGCGGCGGCTGCTCGCCCACAGCGCGCTCGCCGCGCTCAACGGGCGGCAGCGCGAGGCGATCGACCTGTCGGTCCGGCACGAGCTGGACGAGGTCGACCTGTGCGGCGTCTTCGGCATCCCGCTGGAGGAGACGCTCGCGCTGGTCGAGAAGGCCCGCGAGGACCTCGGTGCGGCGCTGCACGCGGCGCTCGTCGCGCAGAACCACTGGAAGAGCTGCCCCAGCCTCGCTGCGCTGACCGAGTCGTGGCCGCTGACCCCGCAGACGGCCGGGTCGCTCGTCCGGCATGTCGGGAGCTGCCCGGTGTGCGGGGAGCAGGAGACGCCGCCGCTGCCGCCGGACCGGCTGCTGTCGGTGCTGCCGATCGCGGCGATTCCCGCCGACCTGCGGCTGGACGTGCTGACCGCCGCGACCGCCGCGGACCGCGCCGACAACCGCCGCGCCATCGCCGCCTGGACGGAGCCGTTCGACGAGTACGGCTGGCCGCTCCCCTACCAGCCGGCCGCGCCGCGCGGCCGCGACCGGTCGCCGCGGCGGCGCGGTCCGGCGCTCGCCGCCGTCGCCGTGAGCGTCGGGCTCGTGGTGATGTGCGTCGGCGCCTGGTCGTGGCTGCACGACGGGGAGGGCTCGTCTAACGCGTCCGCGAACGGTCCGGCCGTGCCCGGTGACAGCTCCTCGCCGGGGGACTCCCAGGTGCCGGAGCCGTCGCCGACCGAGCCGTCGCCGACGTCCGCCTCGCCGTCCCCGACCGAGTCGAAGTCGCCGTCGAAGTCGCCGTCGCCGTCCGAGACCCCGTCGAAGACGCCGTCGACGAAGCCTCCGGCGCCGCCGACGAGCCGCGCGCCGCGGCCGCCCAGGCCGGGCAGCCTGTCGGTGGACGGGTGCAGGATCCGCTCCGGCGGCGAGACGTGCACGGTGCGGGTCACCGCCGTCGGCGGGGCCGTGGACTGGAGCGTCACGGGGACGTCCGGCGAGATCAAGGCCGGCGGCGGCGGGCATCTGTCGGCGGGCGAGTCCGCGAGCGTGACCGTGGAGAAGACGGCCGTCATCTGCTGGGGCCGCAAGACCGGGTCGGTGTCGTTCTCGCCCGGCGGCGTGTCGGCGTCCGTCCAGTACTGCTGAGCCCGTCCTAACGGCTGGTCTCCCCCGCAGTGCGACGCCGCGGAGGGAGACCGCCGGTAGGGGCCGGCTAGGACGAGAGGGAGCCGGTGTCCAGCGTGCGGTGGGCGCGCTCCAGCAGGATGGGGACGCCGGGGCCGATCTGGTCGAAGCCCTCGCCGACCGTCGCGTTCTGCAGGAAGCGGGCGTGGATCCCCTCCAGGATGACCGCGAGCTTGAAGCAGGCGAACGCGACGTAGAAGTCGAGGTCGGCGAGATCGAAGCCGGTCAGCGCGGCGTACCGGTCGGTGAACTCGCGGCGTGTGTAGAAGCCCGGCGCGGAGGTGATCGTCGCGCCGACGGGCAGTTCCTCGGCGTCGGCGGCCTCGGCCCAGTAGACGAGCGTCAGGCCGAGGTCGGACAGCGGGTCGCCGAGCGTCGACATCTCCCAGTCGACGACCGCCGCGATCTCGGGGCGCGGCTCCAGCCGGGCGAGCGCGTTGTCGAGCCGGAAGTCGCCGTGCACGAGCCGAGCGGGGGCATCCGCCGGGAGCCGCTCCGCGAGCCGCGCGACGAGCCGGTCGTACTCGGGCAGGTCGCGGTCGGTGCCGGTGGCCCGGATCGCCTCCTGCGAGCTGTCCCACTGCTTGCCCCAGCGCTTGAGCTGGCGCTCCATGTAGCCGTTCGGGCGCCCGAAGTCGGCCAGCCCGACGGCCTCGACGTCGACGGTGTGGATCGCCGCGAGGGCCCCGGCGAGCGCGTCGGACAGGCCGCGCGCCTGCTCCGGGGTGATCTCGGCGGCGTCCTCGCGGGTGCGCAGGACGCGGCCGTCGACGAAGTCCATCAGGTAGAACCGCGCGCCGATGACGTCCTCGTCGTCGCAGAACGCCAGGGTCCGCGGCACCGGCACGGACGTCCCGGCGCCGAGCGCGGACAGCACCCGGTACTCGCGCCCCATGTCGTGGGCCGTCGGGAGGACGTGGCCGAGCGGCGGCCTGCGCAGCACGACGCGGCGGCCGCCGTCCAGGGTGATCCCGTAGGTGAGGTTCGAACGCCCGCCCGCGATCAGGTCGATCGCGGTGATCCGCCCCGAGCCGGGCAGCGCGCGGGCCAGCCAGGCGGCGAGGCGGGGGACGTCGATGCCGGGGACCCCGGCCGGCAGTTCTGCGTCAACGGTCATGACGCCCTATTAGAACGCGGCTCGGTCCGAACCGGGAACCCCACCCCCGTACCCGGCACCGGGGACGCTTATACGCGCCGTAAGTTGTCGGCCACTTCCGGCCGACTTGCAGGCAGACTTCACCTGGCCTTCAGCATCAGCGCTGACCTGCGGGAACGGTGAGCGCTTCGGGCACAGGCGTCCGCTTCCCCGAAACTCCCAGGAGAAAAACCAGCCTCAAGGTGGAATCTTTGGACACCTGGGGTACTCCTCAGCGACGACACCCGAACACGCTGGGTCGCCACCTGGCACGGAGGTCGACAGCCGTCACATCGGCCCATGAGGCGGCAGGCTGGACTTATGAGTCTCGCTTGGGCTAAGAGAAGAGGACTAGACCATTCGGGACTAGACCGCCCGATTGGGGGGGACGCACCGTGGCAGACGCATGGCTGCCAGGAGCCGGCCGCATGCCGGCACGACACGACGGCGGAGCGTTGCGAGGGGGTGCTCCCCGGGTCGTATGGTGCGCCGGAGAGCACGATCCGCGCGGCGTCTCCGCGCGCTCGGTGGCCGCCGATCTCGTCAAGGAGGACCGTCCCGCGCACCTGGTGTGGCATCCCGGCACCGGCGAGATCGTCCAGCTCCTCCCGATCACCCGCGCGGCCCGGCTGCTCGGCGGCGGCGTCGGCCGGGAGGGCCGCGTCTGCGCGCAGATCATGGTGGTCGGGCAGGCCCGGACGCCGTTCACCGGTTCGCTGCTGACCGGGCTCGACGCGATCGTCCAGTGGCTGGACGCGTGGGGCGTCGCGCGGCGCTGGCCCGCCGGGCCGCCGCTGCCGTCCCCGCAGTCCTACCACTCGCTGCGCGCCCGCAAGGACTGGGCGCGCGGCGGGCACTACGGGGCGTCCCAGGTGCCGACGCTCGACCGGCCCGACCCCGGCGGCATCGACATCCGGCGCATCACCGGGCCGGACACGCCCGTCGCGCCGATCCCGAAGCCCCGCGCCCCGAGCGCGCCCGGCGGGGCCCGCCTGCTGCCGCCGCGCCCGCGCACGCCCGAGCCGGTCCGCACGGCCGCACCGCAGAACGACTCGCCGCTGCGTCCCGCCTCGGAACCGGTCCCGGTCGCGCAGACCGCCATGTCCAACTGACCCTGCGGCGCCCTACCCGGCGAGCGCGCGGACGATCTCGCAGCCCTTGCGCAGCTCGGTCGTGGTCGCGGCCGAGCCGTACCCGATCACCAGGCCGGACGCGCGGCTCGGTCCCACGTGGTGGCGCTCCAGGGTCTCCACCAGGACGCCCCGCTCGTCGGCCGCCGCCGAGATGCGCCGCGCCTCGGGCTCCGGGACGTCCACCACCAGGTGCAGGCCGGCGGTGTCGCCGCGCAGCGGGAGGCCGTCCAGCGCCCGCACCACCACCTCGCGGCGCCGCGCGTACTCGGCGCGCATCCGCCGGACGTACCTGTCCAGATCACCGCGCTCCAGCAGGATGCGCAGCGCGTCCTGCGGGACGACGGCCGTGCGGTCGTTCAGCCGCTCCCGGCGCAGCGCGATCTCCGCCACCAGGTCCGGGCGCCCCGCCAGCCAGCCGACGCCCATGTCCGTCGTGAGGATCTTCGCCGTGGTGCCGAGGTAGACCACCACGTCCGGGTCGAGCCCGTACAGGGCGGGCAGCGGCGCGACGTCGAAGCGGAACTCGCCGTCGTAGTCGTCCTCGGCGATGAGGGCCCCGTTGCGCCGCGCCCACGCCAGCAGGCCCTGCCTGCGCGGGATGGGCAGGACGCCGCCCATCGGGTACTGGTGCGACGGCGTCGTGTAGACGATGCGGAGATCGTCCGGCAGGCCCTCGACGATGACCCCGTGCTCGTCAACGGGGCACGGCACCAGCTCCGCGCCACGTCCCTCTAGGACGACACGGGCCCTCCCGTAGCCGGGCTCCTCCACCCCTACGCGGTCGCCTGGACGAAGCACGGTCGCG
Organism: Actinomadura sp. NAK00032; assembly: GCF_013364275.1. Classification (NCBI taxonomy): domain Bacteria; kingdom Bacillati; phylum Actinomycetota; class Actinomycetes; order Streptosporangiales; family Thermomonosporaceae; genus Actinomadura; species Actinomadura sp. NAK00032. Next base: position 7,404,052 of record NZ_CP054932.1, read on the forward strand.
GCAAGCAGATCGAGCCCGTTCGTCGCTCCACGCGTCACCAGGAGGCCGTCCAGGGGGCACGCTACGCCGCGACTACGCCTGATGTAGTCGGCGAGCGCCACCCGCAGGCCCGGCAGGCCGTACGAGTCCTGACGCTGCTGCGGCGGCATCCCCGCAGCCAGCCGCCATGCGCGGCGCCATGCCGGTGTGTCCAGGGCCCCGATCCAGGCGGTCCCCGGCCGCAGGTCGATCTCGTGTGGGGCCGCCGTCCTCCGTACCTGGCTCGCCGCAGGCTTCTCCTGTCTCGGCACCGGTTCGGCGGCGACGCCCTCGGTCACATACGTCCCGGACCCGTGCCGCCCTTCAAGCCACCCCTCCGCATACAGCTGCTCGTACGCCTCGGTGACGACCGTCCGGCTGACGCCCAGCAGCTTCCCCAGCGCCCTACTGGACGGAAGCCGCTCCCCTGCGGCGAGCCGTCCCTCCGCCATCGCCTCCCGCAACTGGCCGACGAGCTGGGCGCTCATCGGCTCCCGTGCGTCCCGGTCAACGACGAGGGGCAGATCGATCGACAAAGTGGTCTCCGGCTATGCGCGCCAAGTGGCCATACCCACCAGGCCACTTTCCTCCTAGCGTAAACGGCCATGGACCCGCTCTCCTCAACCGCCCGCACGCGCATGGGCAGGCTTCCCGAACGCGCCCAGACCGACCGCGCCGCCCTCTACGACGTCCTGGACGCCGGTCTGGTCTGCCACCTGGGCATCGTCGTGGACGGCACCCCGCGCGTCCTGCCCACCGGATACGGCCGCATTGACGACACCCTCTACGTCCACGGCTCCACGGGTGCGAGCAGCCTGATGGCGGGCCCGTCCCAAGAGGTGTGCATCACCGTGACCCACGTGGACGGCATCGTCATGGCCCGGTCGGCGTTCCACCACTCCATCAACTACCGGAGTGCCGTCATCTACGGCACACCGCAGCCGGTGACCGAACCCGACGCCAAGCTCGCCGCGCTCCGCGCCGTCACAGAACAACTCGCCCCAGGCCAGTGGGACGTTATCCGCGAACCAACCCGGAAGGAACTCGCCGCGACCTCCGTCCTGGCGCTTCCCCTTTCCGAGGCATCGGTCAAGGTCAGGCAGGGCCCGCCCGGCGACGACGAGCCCGACTACGCGCTCGACCTGTGGGCCGGCGTCCTGCCCGTCCAGCAGACGTTCGGTACCCCGGTCCCCGACCCGCTGCTGCGCCCCGGCATCCCCATTCCCGGACATATCGCCCAGCGCGGAGCCCGCTAACTCGATCGGGCTCGATGCCCCGCGCAGTCGTTCATGGCCGTAGGGTGAATCCATGAACGAGCGGCTGGTCTGGATCGACTGCGAGATGACAGGACTCGACCTGCGCAACGACGCGCTCATCGAGATAGCCGCACTGGTCACCGACAGCGAGCTCAACATCCTCGACGAGGGCGTCGACGTCGTCATCAAACCGCCCCCCGAGACGGTGACCAAGATGACCAAGGTCGTCCGGGACATGCACACCACGTCCGGGCTGCTGGAGGCCCTCCCCTCCGGCGTCACCCTCGCCGAGGCCGAGGACACCGTCCTCCGCTACGTCCGCGGCCACGTGAAGGACGCCAACAAGGCGCCCCTGTGCGGCAACTCCATCGCCACCGACCGGTCGTTCCTGGCCCGCGACATGCCCGCCCTCGACGGCCACCTCCACTACCGCATGGTGGACGTCTCGTCCATCAAGGAGCTGGCGCGCCGCTGGTACCCGCGCGTGTACTTCGCCAGCCCGGAGAAGAAGGGCGGCCACCGGGCGCTCGCCGACATCACCGAGAGCATCCAGGAGCTGCGCTATTACCGCGCCGCCGTCTTCGTCGCGCAGCCCGGCCCCGACTCCGACACCGCCCGCCGCATCGCCGGCATGGTGTCCTCCGGCTGACCCACTCTCCCGGAGCCGCTACACTACTTGGAGCCGGGAGCGATCCCGGCCACGGTGGGTGTAGCTCAGCTGGCAGAGCACTTGGTTGTGGTCCAAGATGTCGGGGGTTCAAGTCCCCTCACTCACCCCACGCGAGAGAGAAGCCCTGGCCATCGCAAAGATGCCCAGGGCTTCTCCACGTCCGGCCGTCCCGTTATGCTCCGTCCCTATACATGTCGACGACACGCCAAGGGCAACGGATGAGTGTCGATGAGACGGCCCCCTTGCGCGTCCTCGTGGTGGACGCCGACCCCCGGGCCCGCACGGACGTGATCTCCCTTCTGGACGCCAGCGACGAACTCCAGGTCGTGGCCGACGCCCCCGACCCCCAGACCGCCCTCACCCTGGCCCGGCGCCTGCGCCCGGACATCGTCCTACTGGACGCGGCCTCCGCCGCGCACGCGCACCCGCTCAGCGGCGCGTCCCGCGTGTTCCTGCTCTCCGACGACCCGGCCGCCATCGAGGCCGCGCTCCGCGCCGGCGCCTGCGGCCATCTCGCCCCCGGCTCCTTCACCGTCCACGACCTCATCCGCGGCGTCCGCGCCGCCTCCCGCACCACCCTCGGCCTGTCCGCGCGCGAGTCCGAGGTCATGGACCTCATCGCCACCGGCCGCTCCAACGGGGAGATCGCCCGCCAGCTCTTCCTCAGCGAGAAGACGGTGAAGAACCACGTCAACCGCATCTACGCCAAGCTCGGCGTCAGCTCCCGCGCCACCGCCATCGCCCTCTGGCGCGGCATGGTCAGCGTCCTGCCCGCCCAGGACTAAACCGATTCGCACTGCTCCGCAGCCCCTGGTACTGTTCTTCCTGTCGCAAGGGCCCCGGCCACGGCCAAGGCCCCAGACGACGGGCGCCGTTAGCTCAATTGGCAGAGCAGCGGACTCTTAATCCGCGGGTTCGGGGTTCAAGTCCCTGACGGCGCACCCGCTTCCCTATGGCTATTCGTGATTCTGTCGCGAATAGCCATATGTTTTTATAGGCCGTTTCGCCGTGTCACGCCGCCCATGCTCGCATCGCACTTGCGATGCCCCAGCCCGTCCACCGTCGGCAGACGAGCGCGCCAGCCAGGCGATCCATGGCTGCGGTCACCGGCGGTGAGCCGTCGACGGGTGCGGCCAGGGAACGCCGAGGAATGTCTGCACCGCGACGACGTCCGCGACATGTTCACCGCCACCGCCCGCGCCTGGTACCACAACATGACCAGACCAGAGGTCCTGCGGCTGCGCGCCATCGTCACCTGCGAGTAGCGCCATTTCCCGAACTCGGCCGCGCCCGGCATAGGAGCCCACGGTGGCCGGGGTTCCGGCGTCCCGTGGGCTCCCGATGTGCCGGGCGCCCACGGGAGGTTCCGGTGGGCTGTTTCCCGGCGGGGAGGGTGCGGGCGACCAAGGCGTTCTTTGGGGGGAGGTCAGGCCAGGACCGGGTGGCTGAGTGCGGTGTGGACGAGGTCGGCGCAGGTGGCGGCGTCGAGGGCCAGGCCCTGGTGGTCGCCGGGGAAGGTGACCGGTGCGACGCCGAGTCGCTCGGCCAGCACCCGGGCCGACAAGGCGGGGACTCCGTCGCCCGAGGCCGCCCCGACGCCGACGGCGATCGGCACCGGGCCGGCGCGCAGCGCGTCCAGGTCGGGGGCGAAGCGCAGCACGGGCAGGAGCACGTGGGACAGGAAGTGGTCGAGGTTGCCCTGGACGCGGCCCATCATCTCCAGTGCTTCGGGCGGCATCTGGGAGGGGTCGGGCATCGCGGGAGGAGCGGCGCCCGGTCCGTCGACGGTGGCGATGAACGCGCCCATCGCCGCGCCGGCGCCGTGGGCGCGGTAGGTGTCGTGGACGTCCTGGAACGCCTTCCGCCAGTGGTCGCGGTCGGGCAGCAGTTCGGGCAGCGGCGGCTCGTGGACGACCAGTGCGCGCACCTGCTCGGGGTGGCGGGCCACAAGGTCCAGGGCGGTCAGCGCGCCGCCGCTGTTGCCCAGCACGTAGGCCGGCTCGTTGCCCAGCGCGGCCAGCAGGCGGTGGGCGTCGTCGGCGAAGACCTCGACGTCGGTGTCGGCGGGCGGTCCGGTCAGGACGCTGCGGGACAGGCCGCGCTGGTCATAGGTGACGACGGTGTAGCGGTCGGCCAGGCACCCTGCCAGGGCTGTCAGCGCCCCGGCGTCGGCGGGTGCGCCGGGGATCATCAGCAGCAGCGGGCCCGAGCCGCGGACCTCGTAGTGCAGGGACGCGCCGGGAACCTGAAGCGTCTTGGTCTCAGTGCTGTGCATCGGTGTTTCCATTCTGAGGATGTGGAGGTGTCGGGTGGGACGGCTGCCGTCGGGCGGTCGGAGGTCCGGCGGTCACCGTCCGGTCGACGGCGTGCTCGCGAGTCGCGCGGTGGTGGCGGTGAGCCACAGCAGGCCCAGGGCCGCGCCCGCGAAGAAGATCAGCACGCTCGCGCCGGAGCCGGCGAAACCGGCCAGGACCGCCACCGGGACGATCCGGGAGGCCGCGGCCCAGCCGCGTCGGCCCTGCAGCGAGAAGTGCCGGGCCAGCACCAGGAACGCCGCGCACAGTGCCAGGTAGCCGACCATGCCGCCGACCATGTGGACGGCGCCGCTCGTGCTGAGCGATGCGGCGCCGTCCGGGGTGCCGGCGGGGAAGCCGGCGCCGGGGTCGGCCTGGAACACGGCGCTGACCAGGAACGAGGCCCCGAACACGGCGATGAGTCCGGGCGCCCAGGTGCCGCCGGGCCCGCCGTCCAGCGCGCGCCGCACCCCGGCCGCGCCAGCGATGATCAGCACTCCGGTGAGCACGAAGCTGGTCTCCTGGATCCAGCCGAGGTCGCCGAGGCTGAGCTGGCTGATGGCGTTGCGGGTGAAGTCGTAGCCGTCGCGGAGCAGCCCCTGGACGGCGCCGGCCGCCAGGAACAGCGGGCCGGCGGCCATCGCGCAGCTCAGCAGCGGCCGGGCCGCCGGACGGGTGGTGCGCGCGGGACGGACGGCGGCGGCCGGGGGACGGATCGCGTGGGTCATCACAAGCTCCTCGGTAGATGGAGTTCGGTCGCGGGAACGGGGTCAGGACGGCCGGCAGGCCAGATCGAGCTTCCGGCTCGTTCCCGTACCTCCTGACCAGGTAAACCTTATGTGGACGGCGTCCACATCCGGGCGTGGCAGGATCATGACATACTTAAGTGGACGCTGTCCACATGAGAGGTTCCGGCCATGACCGAGCGCTCCGGCGCACCTGCCCGCGACACCTACCGCCACGGCAACCTGCATCAGGCGCTCCTGGAGGCGGGCACCGAACTGGCCCGCGCCGCAGGCCCGGACGCGATCGCCCTGCGGGAGGTCACCCGGCGGGCCGGGGTCGCCCCCAACGCCGCCTACCGGCACTTCCCCAACCGCGACGCCCTGGTGCAGGCGGTCTCCCTCCGGGCCATGGCCGAGCTGGCCCACGCCATGGAGGAGGACCTCGCCGCCCTCGACCCGCCAGGCGACCCGGCCCAGGCCGCCCGCGCCCGCTTCCGTGCCGTGGGCACCGGCTACCTGCGCTTCGCCCGCACTGAGCCCGGCCTGTTCCGCACCGCCTTCTACGTCCCCGGCGACATGACCCAGGCGCAGGCCGCCGCCTCCGCCGGGCAGGGCGGCCTGACCCCGTTCCAGCTCCTCGGCGCCGCCCTGGACGACCTGGCCGCCTGCGGCCTGGTCTCCCCCGAGCGCCGTCCGGGGGCCGAGTTCCTGGTCTGGTCATGCGTGCACGGCCTGGCGGTCCTGCTCATCGACGGCCCCCTGCGCGGGCTCCCCGATGAACTCGCCGGCCCGGCCGTCCACGACCTGATCGACCTGGCCGAAAAGGGGCTGCGCCCGGACCCCTGAGCCCAAGCAGCGCCACCTTCACCCGCAACAAGGCCACCCGCAACAAGGCCACCCGCAACAAGGCGAACCGCACCGGCGCGTTCCCGCCCGGTCACTCGGGCCTGATGGCCAGGACGGCGTCCGCGACCGCTCGGAGGGTGGCGATGGGGTCGTCGCCGAGGGGATAGACGCCGATCTGGTCCGCCCCGGCGTCGAGGTGTGCGATCAGGCCGCGCGCGAGGCCGGCCGGGTCGCCGTAGGCGACCAGCGCGTCGATGACGCGGTCGCTACCGGTGCCGGAGAGGTCCTCGTCGGTGAAGCCCAGCCGCCGGAGGTTGCTCGCGTAGTTGGTGACCTGCAACGCCTGCCCCGGCGGCGCGGCCCGGGCGACGGCACGGGCCCGCTCGGGGTCGGGTTCCGGCAGCGCGAAGTGGCCGGGGAGCAGCAGCCTGTCCCCACCGAGGGTCTCCCTCGCCCGCCGGGTGTGCTCGGGCGTGACCATGCCGGGGATGGCGCCCGCGGTGCGGTCGCGGGCCAACCGCAGCATCCTCGGGCCGAGGGCGGCCAGCACCACCCGCTCGGCCGGGACGCCGGCCAGCGTCAGCCGGTGCACGTAGGACGCCAAGGTGTCATGCGGCGACGCCCACTCGGCGTGCACCTCGCGGTGCCCGATCCCGACGCCGAGGATGAACCGGCCGGGATGCCTGGCGACGATCCGGTGGTAAGAGGCGGCGACGGTCTCGGCGTCGGCGGTCCACACGTTGACCACGCTCGTGCCGACCACGATCCGGGTGGTGGCGTCGAGCAGCCGTTCCGCGAAGGCGAGATCGGCCGGCGGCGATGCGTCCAGCCAGAGCGTGCCGTAGCCGGCCCGCTCCACCTCCACCGCGCTCTCCGGGCTCACTTCGTGCTCGCGCAGATGGGCGCCGAGCAGGCCCAAGTCGATGTCCATGATCCGATCCCAGCACCACGCCCGCATCGGCGACCAGAACCGGTTCCGACGCGCTCGATAACCTGGCGGCATCGTCGCAGAGCAGAGGGGGCTCGGTGGAACTGCGCGCACTGCGCTACTTCGTCGTGGTCGCCGACGAGCTGCACTTCGGGCGGGCCGCCGAGCGGCTGCACATCGCCCAGCCCGCGGTCAGCAAGCGGATCGCCCAACTGGAACGGGAGCTCGGAGTCCGGCTGCTGGACCGTTCACCGCGCCGGGTCCGGCTCACCGCCGCGGGGCACCGGGTGCTCGCCGCGGCGCGCGACGCGCTCGCGGCCGCGGACCGGGTCCGGGCCGCCGCCGGCGAGCCGGCGGGCACCATGCGCATCGGTACGGCCGCCGGGTTCACCGCTCGCCTGGAGCGCGGGATCGACGCGCTGCGCGAGCACCCCTCGGCGCGCGGCGTCGACGTCGCGCTGGTCGACCTTCCGCTGACGGCCCGCCTGGACGAGGTGCGACGGGGCGAGATCGATCTGGCACTGGCCCGGGGGATGCGGTCGGCGCCCGGGCTGAGGGTGCTGCCGACGTGGACGGAGCAGCTGTTCGCGGTCGTGTCCGCGCGGCACCCGGCCGCCGGTCGCGCGACGATCGCCCCGGCCGATCTCGCCGTCGGCGATGTGCGGATCCCGTCGCGGGAGCACGGCCTGCTCCTGCCTGGGGCCTTGCGGGCCGCGATGCGGGAGGCCGGGGTCGAAGCGCGGGCCGGCCGCCTCGCCGGGACGGTCCACGACATGCTCGTCGAGGTCGGCGCCAATCCGCGCAGCTGGACCGTGCTGCCGGGCGACCAGGTCGCGGAGATCCGCTCCACCCGGGAGCGGGCGATCCCGTTCGCGCCGCGGACCACGATCACCGGCAGCGTCGTCGTACCGGTCGACCTCCCGCACACCTGCGCCGCCGCCCACCGGGCGGCCTTCGGAGACTGACCCGTCCGCGGCATGACGCGTCCCCGACGCGGTGCGGCGGGGCAAGTGTTATTTGGCCGTAAAGCCGCCCCTGTTCTGCATTAATGCGCTGTTCAGCTTGGCATCGACCGGTGTCCATATGTGATGTCGATCACTTTATATTGCCGGTCAGCATGATCATCGAACAGTTCCGCCCGTAGGCGAACACCACTGTCATGCCCCAGCCAACGGTCGACACAGCCAAGACGCGGGTGATGCAAAGAGTGCAGACCATGTCCGTCATCACACCTGTCTACAAGCCCGATCCCGAACTGCTGCGCGAGGCATATGACTCGCTCGCCGGGCAGGAGCTTCCGAATGATTGGGAATGGGAGTGGATCGTCCAGGAGGACGGAACGACGGGGGTCGCCGAGAACATCCTGCCGGCCGATCCCCGAATCAAGTTCGGAACCGGGCGGCGCGGCAGCAGCTCCCTGACGCGGAACCTCGGTCTGGCCAGGTCGCGCGGGGAGCTCATCAAGAACCTCGACGCCGATGACGTCCTGACCCCCGGCGTCCTGGCGCGGGACATCGAAGTCCTGAGCTCTGACCAGGGCGTTCACTGGACCGCGTCCCGCGCCCTCGATCTCCTCCCCGACGGTTCGACGGTGAGTGTGCAGGACCGGGTGCCGCCGGGGCGGCTCGAACCGGGGGTCGTCTTCGAGCAATGGAAGGCCGACGACTTCCGGCTTCCCGTCCATCCCACGACCCTGTGCATCCGCCGAAATCTCGCCACCGCGCTCGGCGGGTGGATGGCGGTGCCCGGTTCGGACGATTCGGGCCTGCTCATTTCGGCCAGCATGGTCAGCGCCGGGCACTTCCACGGCGAGATCGGGCTGCTGTATCGCAAATGGCCGGGCCAGGTGACCGCGCAGCCCGCCCACTATGCGGAAACCGAATGGAATTCGCGCATGAGCCTGATTCGCGAACGCGCCGAGTCGTTCGCCGAGATCTGGTCGCGACGCGGCCTTCTCACCCCCTGAAGACTCACCCCCTGAAGATGAGGAGCACGGCACATTGAAACGACGTTCCAGGACAATGGCGGCCTTGGCGGCCGCCGCGTTCACCTGCATCGTCACGGCCCAGTCCGCACTCGCCGACGGCACCGACCCCGCCGTCGTCACACCGATCACGGGTGAGAGCCCGCTGGCGGCGGACTGCGGGCTGCCCGAAGGCGACGGGTACGTACTGAACCCGGACACCGAGGTCCAGCCCATGGTGGCGGCGGACCCGAAGCGGCCGGGGCGTCTCGTCGCGGTGTACCAGCAGGACCGGTGGAGCAAGTACGGCGGCAACGGGACGGGCGTCGTCCTGTCCGACGACAACGGCGCGACCTGGAAGCGGTCGGCGAACCAGCCCGCCTTCTCCCGGTGCGACGGCGGGAAGTACGACGTCACGACGGACCACTGGGTCACGATGACACCGTCCGGTACGGCGCTGGCCGCGGCGTTCTCGCTGTCGCGCACCGGCGAGGAGACGGCGATCGTGGTCTCGCGGTCCGGCGACGGCGGCGAGCACTGGGAGGCCCCGGTGACGCTGGGGCACGACGACGACCCGCGGTACTTCAACGACCGTCCGGCGATCACCGCCGATCCCTACCACCCGGGCACCGTCTACGCGGTGTGGGACCGGGTCGACACCCAGCCGTCGGGTGAGTGGGTGCAGCCGGTCTACCTGGCGAAGTCGACCGACGACGGGCGCACCTGGACGAGCAGGAAGGTGTACGACTTCCCCGCCAACAGCGGCGCCATCGGTACCGAGCTGGTGCCGATGGCCGACGGCACGCTGCTGATCGGCATGCACCAGGAGACGAACACCAGCGCCGCCACCCAGGTCATCCGCTCGACCGACGGCGGCGAGACCTGGTCGGAGCCGACGCTGGACGTGCCGGCCCCGTTCGCCGTGGGCGTCAAGATCCCCGACCCCGACGACTCGGGCGACCCGGTGCGCAACGCCACGCTGCCGCTGCTGGCCGCCCAGCCGGACGGCAAGGTGGTGAACGCGGTCTGGCAGAGCCAGGACGCCGACGGCACCTTCCACGCCGCGTACGCGCGGTCCACGGACAGCGGGAAGACCTGGTCGAAGCCGGTCAACGTGGACAAGACGCCCACCGGTTCGGCCGCGGTACCGGCGATCGCCGTGGCCCCCGGCGGCACCGTGGCGATCACGTACTACGACTTCCGGAACAACACCTCCGCCGCCACCCTGCCCACCGACTTCTGGGCCGTCACCTGCACGACGGACTGCACGAAGCCCGGATCGTGGCGCGAGCGGCACATCGAGGGCCCGTTCGACGCGCGGAAGGTCCCGCCGACGAGCGTCGGCCGCCTGCTCGGCGACTACACCGGCCTGGTCGCGTCCAACTCGGCCTTCGTGGCCGTGTACGGCGTGGCCACCGGCGACGCCGACAACCCGGTGGACCTCCACAGCGCGACCTTCTACAAGTAACGATGTAGACGCCCCCGCCGGGGTCCGGCCGTCGACCGAGTGACGTTGAGTCCTCAGCGAATGCGCCGGCCCCGGCTCGGTCTCCGCGGGTCATGCGGCGATCTGGGCCGGACGGGGAGAGCGGGGGGTCGCCGACAGGAGGCGGTGGACGTGGCCTTCGGGGGCGAGCAACCGGGCCAGCCCCTCAAGGTCACCGGTGCCCACCGCGGCCTCGAAGGCGGCGACGAGGCGGCGGTGCGTCTTCGCGGGGACCGGCCGCTCGCGGTCGCCCTCAAGGCGGGCCTGGCCGCGGCGGACCAGCTGGCGCGCGTTCGAGACGCTCGTTCCCAGCAGTTCCGCCAGGTCGGCATAGGCGTAGTCGAAGCCCTTCCGCAGGACGTAGGCGGCCAGCTCGTCCGGCGTCAGCCGCGCCATCAGCAGCGCCAGGGCCTCCGCGATGGCCATGGTCTGCTCGACGCGCTGGACGGGGTCCTGCGCCCGGTCGGCGAGGTTGACCAGCTGCGACTCGGTGGGGGTCTCGTGGCGGTGGCGCGCGGACTGGACGACGTTGATCGCCAGCCGGTTCACCGCCGTGGTCAGGAACGCGGCCGGGTTCTCGATCCTGGTGCGGGGGGTGAGCTGCCAGCGCAGCCACAGCTCCTGGAGCACGTCCTCCGCTCCGAGGACGTCGCCGAGGACCCGGTAGGCGATGCGGAACAGGCGTGTTCGGTGGGCCATGAAGATGTCGAGGGCGACGTCCAGATCGTCCTCGGCCGGCCGGGCGGCCGAGGTTTCGGCCGGCGTCGTCTCCAGGCTGAGCACGGACATCGGGGGCTCCTCTTCGTGGGCATCTGAACGATGACTCCACTCTGGTTCCGCGGTGCCCTCCACCGCGCCCTCGAAGTCCGTGGTCGAGTCCGTGGGGCACCCCGGGGGCGCCCCCCAGGGGGTCGCCCCGGGGCCTACGCAGCCTGCATCAGGCGGGTGCGGCCGTGCCCCCGCTGTCCGTGGCCGGAGTGATCCCGAGCACGCTCGGCAGCTCGCGGCGCGAGCTGATGCCGAGCTTGGAGAACACCTTGCGCAGGTGCCACTCCACGGTGTGCGGGCTGATGAACAGCTCCGCGCCGATCTTGGGGTTCGTCATGCCGCCGGCGGCGAGGGTCGCGATCTGCGACTCCTGCGGGGTCAGCGCGCTGGCCGGCTCGGCCTCCCGCACCCGGACGTGCTCGCCGCTGACGAGCAGCTCGCGGCGGGCCCGCTCGGCGAACGCGTGCGCCCGCATCCCGTCGAACATGTCGTAGGACGTGCGGAGGTGCTCGCGGGCCTGCGAGCGGCGGCGGCTGCGGCGCAGCCACTCGCCGTAGAGGAGGTGGGTGCGCGCCACCTCCACCGCCACGCGGTCGCGGGCGAGCTCCTCGATCGCGGTCCGGTACAGGCGGTCGGCCTCGTCGCCGTCGGCGAGCAGGGCCCGGCTGCGGGCGCTGACGCCGCGGGCCCAGCCGGAGTCGGCGGCGGCGGTCAGCTCGACCAGCCGGTCGAGGGACGCGCGGGCCTGGTCCAGCTCGCCGCAGCGGGTCGCGGCCTCGACATGCTCGACCAGGGACAGGCCGGTGAAGTTGAACCCGTCGTGGTCGATGCCCGAGCGGGCGGCCGCCAGGGCCTCGTCGTAGCGCGCCAGGCCGTTGAACAGCACGCCCTGGACGTAGCCGCTGACGCCGAGGAGGGACACCTCGCCGCGGGTGGCGGCGGCCTTGGCGTCCTCGATGTAGCCGATCGCGCTGTCCTCGTCGCCGCGCCACGCGGACAGGACGAGCGCCGCGTACTGGTGCGGGGCGTGGCCGGTCGCGGCGGCGATCGCGTCGGCCTCGTCGATCATCCGGGACGCCTGGCCGAAGTCGCCGTAGTGGATGTGGACGCCGCCCAGGTAGATCAGCGCCGGCGGCAGCACGCCGAGCGCGCCGATGTCGCGGGCCAGCCGCACCGCGCGGGTCGCCAGCAGGTCCCACGCGGGCAGGTCCCAGGCGTAGTGGATGAACGACTCCAGCGCGACCGGGGCCAGCAGCAGCCAGCGCATCGTCGCCTCGCGGGTGGGCAGCTCCTCGTGGACGAGGGGCTCCAGCGCGCGGCGCAGCACCGGGCCGCTGGTCTCGGGGCCGTCGGCGAGGAGCGCGGCCACCCCGTCCAGGAGGAGGTCGGCGGCCTTGGAGCCGCTCGGGGGCGCGCCGGACTCGCGGGCCGCGGTCGCCGCGGCGCGGGCGCCCGTCGGGCCGTGGACCCGGCCCGCGAAGATGGTGGCGCTGATCGCCTCCAGGTAGGTCTCGCGCGCCAGCGGGGACTCGGCCTCGGCGAACTGCGCGGCGGCGTCGAGGAGCAGCGGCGCCGCCTCGTCGCTGCGGTTGCGGGCGAACAGGATCGTGGCGCGCAGGCGGGCGAGGCGGGCGCGGTCCAGGGGGCTGAGGGGGCACAGCTCGGCGAGCGTCGCCAGCTCCGTGGCGCGGTCGGGCGAGGCGGCCGAGAAGTGCGCCTCGGCGGCGGCGAGGGCGCGGCGGCCCCGCGCCCAGCGGTCGGGCGTCACGTCGGCGGCGCGCTCCAGCAGCACGGCCTCGGCGGCCATGCCGCCGCGCTGCCGCGCCCGGCCGGCGGCCCGCTCCAGCTCGGCGGCGACCTCCTCATCCGGCCCGTCGGCGGCCTGCGCGGCGTGCCAGGCGCGCCGGTCGGGGTCCAGGACGGGGTCGGTGGCGGCGGCCAGCGCCCGGTGCACCGCCCGGCGCTCGGCGGGGTCGGCCTGGTCGTAGACCGCCGAGCGGACCAGCGGGTGCCGGAACCGGACGGACTCGCCGAACTCGATCAGCCCGGCCGCCTTGGCGGGCGCGGCGTCGGGCGTGATCTCCAGGGCGGCGGCCGCGCGGGCCAGCACGCGCGCGTCGCCGACCGGTTCGGCGGCGGCGATCAGCAGCAGCGTCCGGGTCGGGGCCGGCAGCCCGGCGAGCCGGCGCGCGAAGTCGCGCTCGACGCGGCTCGACACCGTCCCCTGGGCGCGCGGGTGGCTCGCGTCGAGGCCGTAGGCCAGCTCGGCGGCGCTGCGGCCGCGGGAGAACTCCAGGAGGGCGAGCGGGTTGCCGTGCGTCTCGGCCACGAACCGCTCCCGGACGCGCTTCTCCAGCCGGCCGCCGACAACGGTTTCGAGGAGCTCCCCCGCCGCGGCGGCGTCGAGACCGGCGATCTGCATCGCGGGCAGGCCGACGAGCGCGGCCCTGCCCTCGGGGTCGCGCACGGCGAACACCATCGCGACCGCCTCGGCGAGCAGCCGGCGGGCCACGAACTCCAGCGTCTGCAGGGACACCTGGTCGAGCCACTGGGCGTCGTCGACCACGACCAGCACCGGCCGGCTCTCGGACGCGCGGGTGAGCAGGGACAGGAAGGCGAGGCCGACCAGGAAGCGGTCGGGCGGGTCCCCCGCCGCCATGCCGAACGCCACGTGCAGGGCGGCGCGCTGCGGTTCCGGCAGTTCCTCGATCTCCGCCAGGAACGGCGCGCACAGCTGGTGCAGGCTCGCGTAGGGCAGCTCCATGTCGGCCTCGATGCCCCGTGACCGGGTGACCGTGACCCCGGACGCCTGGGCGTCGACGTACTCCAGCAGGACCGACTTCCCGATGCCCGCCTCGCCGCGGACCACCCAGACCCGGGCCGCGCCCTCGCGCAGGCCGGCGAGCAGGTCGTTGAGCGCCGCGCACTCGCGTTCCCGGCCGACCAGGACAGGAGGCGGGCTCGCGGTCATGGAAGCGGCTCCCTAAAGGACTCCCGGGGAAGGCCCGGGACGCTCGTCAGTAAGGACATTGAAACGATACATGAATCCGCTCGCCTTTTGGCACCCTCCATCGGGAGTGGACGAATTCATTCATCTAATGCAAGCGGGCGGGACGAGGCCGCGGCGCCGATACCCGCGCCGAGCCGGACCGCCTCGGCGACGCGACGTGACGGCCGGGTGACCGACGAGCAGATCGTCCGCACCGCGCAGACCAGCGAAGGAGCCGTGGCGACCGGCCGGCGGCGCGCCGCGCAGCGGACTTCGAGCACCTCCACCGCCCGCCGGACGCGAGCGCAGCGTGCATTTTTAACGCACTTCTTATATGTCAGCGCCGTGATCAAAAACGACGGCGCCAAAAATGCGACCGAACACTCAACGAGATGCAGCCCCGGAAGCATCGGAACGCAAGAACCCGCGCCATTCTCCGAGCCTTCACCCGCCTCGGACAGCCCCCGCCTCCTGGCCGGTGTGATGCACGTCACATTAGAAGTTCGCTCCCGGGTTGTCACAAACGATGCCGCTACCCGGTCGAGCACTGTCTATCGTTCGTCCGCCCTCGCAGGAGGTCCCTTGTCATCGCTCGAACACCAGCTCTCCACCTCCGTTCTGGTGGTGGGGACCGGTGGGTCCGGGCTTCGAGCGGCCATCGAAGTCGCCGAGGCCGGTGTCGCGGTCATCGCGGTGGGCAAGCGCGCCGCCGATGACGCCCACACCGTCATGGCGGCGGGCGGCATCAACGCGGCGCTGGCCACCGCCGACCCCGCCGACACCTGGGAGCAGCACGCGGCGGACACGTTGCAGGAGAGCCGGCTGCTGGCCGACCCGCGCACCGTCCTCGTCGTGGCCCGGGACGCCGCGCAGGGCATCAACGACCTGCTGCGCTTCGGCATGCGCTTCGACCGCCAGGAGGACGGGCGGATCGCCCAGCGGTACTTCGGCGCCCACTCCCACCCGCGCACGGCCTTCGTCGGCGACCACACCGGGCTGGAGGTGCAGCGCGTGCTCCGCGCCCGCGCGAGCCGGCTGGCCGTCCCCGTGCTGTCCAGCCTGTACGTCACCCGCCTGCTGGTGGACGACGGGACGGTGTTCGGCGCCTACGGGTTCGACCTCGACGACGGCTCCCGCTACCTCGTGCACGCCGACGCCGTGATCCTCGCGACGGGCGGGCACACGCGCATCTGGCGGCACACGTCCTCGCGCCGCGACGAGAACACCGGCGACTCGCTGCGCCTCGCCGCCGAGGCCGGCGCCCGGCTGCGCGACGCCGAACTGGTGCAGTTCCACCCGCTGGGGCTGATCAAGCCGGAGAACGCGCCCGGCACGCTGGTCGGGGAGGTCGCGCGGAGCGAGGGCGGGGTCCTGCTCAACAACCTCGGTGAGCGGTTCATGGCGCGCTACGACCCCGAGCGGATGGAGCTGTCCAGCCGGGACCGGGTCGCGGTGGCGTCCTACACCGAGATCAAGCAGGGGCGCGGCAGCCAGTCCGGAGGCGTGTGGTTCGACCTGTCCCACCTCCCCTCCGAGACGGTTCTGACCCGCCTGCCGCGCGTGCACCGCACCCTGCTGGACCTGCAGATGCTCGACGTCACCCGCGACCCGTTCGAGGTCGCGCCGGCCGCCCACTACTCCATGGGCGGCGTCTGGGTGCGGCCCGAGGACTACGGCACCGACGTCGTCGGGCTCTTCGCGATCGGGGAGGCCGCGAGCGGCCTGCACGGCGCGAACCGGCTGGGCGGCAACTCGCTGATCGAACTGCTCGTTTCCGGCCGGCTCGCCGGGCGGGCCGCGGTGGAGCACTCGTCCCGGCTCACCGGCCAGCGGCGGTCGCTCGGCGCGATCCGCGCCGCGGAGGCGGAGGTGAACCGGCTGGTGAGCGCCGACGGCGGGCAGAACGTGCGGGCCCTGCAGCGGTCGGTGCGCCGGCTGATGACCGAGCACGCGGGCGTGATGCGGGACGAGTCCGGGCTCACCGCGGGCCTCGCCGGGCTCGACGAGATCGAGACGCGCGTGGAGGACCTGGGGGTCCACATCGACATCAGCGGCTTCCAGGACCTCGCGCACGCCTTCAACCTCAAGGCCACCGTCCTCGCCGCCCGGGCGACGCTGGAGTGCGCGCTGGAGCGGCGGGAGACGCGGGGCTCCCACTACCGGTCCGACTACCCCGATCTCGTTCCGGACCTGCGAGTCAACTCGGTGTGGTCGCCGAGGAGCGGAGTGCACTGGGAACCCGTCCCGCCGATCCCGACCGACATCGCCGCGTTGATGCACGACGTTTCCGCGGACGGCAAGCTGCTCGAATAGAACTGAATAGGCCCCCGCCCTTCAGGGCATTCGCGAATTTCCGCGAATGCCCCCTTCGTGCTGCCGGACTAATGGTCGGCAGGGCCGCCGGGGCCGCGCCCCGGCAGGAGGCCGGGTCGGCGGAGCCGGGGGTGGGGGCCGGTACGGTGCCGTCATGGCGACGGAGAGGCTGCGGCCCCTGGAGGACGAGGCGTGGCGCGGGTTCCTGCTCGCTCATGACCGGATCTGGCGGTCGATCCAGGAGGGGCTCGCGCCGCTGAACGTGAGCATGGCCGAGTACAGCGTGCTCGCGCTGCTCGGCGAGGCCGCGCCGGAGCCGATGCGGATGTCGGAGCTGGCCGAGCGCCGGCTGATGTCCACCGGCGGGTTCACCCGCCTCGCCGACCGGCTGGAGAGCCGGGGGCTCATCGAGCGGCGGCGGTCGGCCGCCGACGGGCGCGGCTTCGACGTGACGCTGACGGACGAGGGGCGCGCCCTCCTGCGCAAGGCGTGGCGGCAGCAGCACGACGACATCCGCAGGCTGTTCCTCGACCGGCTCGGCGAGGACGACCTGCGCGTCCTCGCCGACATCTGGGAGCGGCTCGCCGCCGAACCGGAGTGACGCAGCCGGAGTGACGCGGCCGGAGTGACCCCGCCCCGGGGGCCGTTACCGCTTTGCGCGGTGTGACCGGAGACGGCCATCGCCGGGTCAAGCGGATGGTCATCTGGATTAACGTGCTGAGTCATCCCGAACTAGGACAACACGGAAGGGTCGCCCTGGTGGAGTTCCGCATCCTTGGCAGTCGGGTCAGAGTCCGGGGGGCGAGAGGCGAGGCCATCGGCGTCTTCCGGCCGCAGGTGCGGCGGCTGCTGGCGGTGCTGCTGGCCGCGGAGGGCCGGCCGGTTCCGGCGGACGTGCTCGCCGGACGGCTCTGGGACCCGGCCGACGGCACGGATCCGGCCGCCGAGCTGGAGCAGGTCGCCGCCACCGCGCGGCGGGTGCTGCCGGACGGCCTCCTGGTCATCGGGGACGGCGGGCTCCGGCTCCGACTGGAGAAAGGCGACCTGCTGGACCTGCGCGAGTTCCGGGACCTGGCCGCGGACGCCCGGCGGCGGCGCGGCTCCGACGCCGACTCGGCCGCCGCGAGCTGCCGGCGGGCGCTGCGGCTGTGGGCGGACCAGCCGCTGGGCGACCTCCCGTCCACCCTCGCGATGGAGCCGGTCCGCCGGTCGCTGCTCGGCGAGCGGAGCCAGGTCCGCGAGGAGCTGGCCGAGATACTGCTCGCGCGGGGCGGGCACCGCGAGTTCATCGTCCCCGGACGGTCGTGGGCGGCGCAGGAACCGGTGAACGAGCACCTGATCGGCCTGCTGATGCTCGCGCTCCACCGGGACGGCCGCGCGGCCGAGGCGCTGCGCCTCTACGAGAAGACGGCCGCGCTGCTGGAGCCGGCCGGCGCCGGACCCGGGCTGCGGCGGACGGCCGAGCTGATCGGCCGCCGCGATCCGCGGCTGGACTTGCGGCCCCGTCCCGTCCTGACCCCGCTGGCCCCCGACCGGGCCGCCGGTCTGCGCATCGATTCCGGCACCGCCTCGCCCGCCCGCATCTACGACTACTACCTGGGCGGCAAGGACAACTACGAGGTCGACCGGGCGGCCGCCGAGGCGATCATGAAGACGGTGCCGGAGGCGCCGGCGGCGGCGCGCGCCAACCGGGCCTTCCTGGCCCGGGCGGTCCGGTACCTGGCGGCGCACGCCGGGATCCGGCAGTTCGTCGACGTCGGGGCGGGCCTGCCCACGCAGGGCAACGTGCACGAGATCGTCCACGGTGTCGCGCCGGACGGGCACGTCGTCTACGTCGACAACGACCCGACGGTGCTCGTCCACGGCAGGGCCCTGCTGGAGGGCAGCCCCAACGTCGCCGTCATCCGCGGCGACCTGCGGCGCCCCGAGGAGATCATGGCCGACCCCCGGCTGGCCGAGCTGATCGACCTCACCGAGCCCGTGGGACTGCTGCTGGTGGCGATCCTGCACTTCATCCCGGACGGCGACGACCCGGCGGGGCTCGTCGCGCGCCTGGTCGAGCGGCTGCCGTCCGGCAGCCACGTGGTGGTCTCCCACGGCTACGAGGGCGGCATGGACCCCGGCGACGTCGAGCACGCCATCGGCGTCCGCCGCGGGACGGCCGCGCCGATCTGCTCGCGCGGCCCCGAGCAGGTGGCGGGCCTGCTCACCGGGCTGGACGTCTTACCCCCGGGCATCGTGTGGATCCCCGAATGGGGCCTGCCGCACCCGCCCGCGCCCGCCGCCGACCCGCAGCTGAGCCACTTCATCGGCGGCATCGCCCGCAAGCCCTGACCATCAGGCGGTGACCATCAGGCGGTGACCGTCAGGCGGTGACCGTCAGGCGGTGCGGCGCGCCACCGTCGTCGGCAGGACGGTGAAGCCGCGCACGTCCGGGGAGTTGATGCGGCGGGCCGCGGCCTCGTCGATGTCGTAGTCGGCGACGCGGGCCGTCAGCTCCTCCAGTGCGACGCGCGCCTCCAGCCGGGCGAGGTGCGCGCCGATGCAGTAGTGCCGCCCGGACCCGAAGCTGATCTTGGCGGAGGTGTCCCGGCCGAGGTCGAAGCGGTCCGGGTCGGGGAACACCCGGGGGTCGCGGTTGGCGGACCCGATCAGCAGCTGCATCCGGGCGTTCGCCGGGACCGTCACGCCGTGCAGCGTGAACTCCTCGGTCGCCGTCCGGGCGTCGGCCTGCGCCGGCGCCTCCAGCCGCAGCGTCTCCTCGATCCACGCGCCGGTCCGGCCGAACGCCTCGGACGGCCGGTCCAGGTGCCGCCACGCGCAGTGCCAGGCGCTCGCGATCAGGTTGGCGGTCGTCTCGTTCCCGGCCGCGACGAGGATGAACAGCACGCCGAGGATCTCGGCCTCGGTGAGCCGGTCGGCGCCGTCGGAGGCCCCGAGCAGCGCCGAGGCCAGGTCGTCGCGCGGATCCCGGCGCCGCTCGGCGACCAGCTTGCCCATGGCGTCGCGGAGCGCGCCGATCGCCGCGCGCCCGGCGCCGGTCACGTCCTGGACGCCCTCCTCGTGGTGGACGATCGCGTCCGCGAGCCGCCGCAGCTCGGGACGGTCGGCCTCGGGGACGCCGACCAGCTCGGAGACGACGTCCATCGGCAGCAGCGCGGCGTAGTCGCCGACCAGGTCGAAGCGCTCGCCGCCCGCCAGCGCCCGGTCGAGGTGGCCGCGGGCGATGTCGCGGACGCGCGGTTCGAGCGCGGCGACGCGCCGCGGGGTGAACGCCGTGGAGACGAAGCCGCGCAGGCGGGTGTGCTCGGGCGGGTCCATCGCCAGGAGGGACGCGTGGTGGCGGGCCTGCGGGCCCCACACCGAGGGTTCGAGCATGATCCCGTTGGCGTTGGAGAAGCGCCGGAAGTCGCGGAAGGCCGCGGCGACGTCGGCGTGCCGCGACAGCGCCCAGAAGTCCTCGTCGTCGTTGCGGAACACCGGCGCGTCGTCCCGCAGCCGCGCGTACACCGGGTACGGGTCCTGATGGATGCCGTAGTCGTACAGGCTGTAGCGGACTCCCACGCGCGGCTCCTCACTCCCGCCATAAGCCCAGCACATCCGGGCACCGGTCGTGGTGACCGCTTGCGGCCACCGCAGCGCCGGGAATATCTGCCTGCGCAGATAACTTTTACCGGACGCGCCGGGGACGCCCCGGCGGAGAGGAGACCGGACGATGGCTTTCGAAATCGGGATCATGACCTTCGGCGAGGTGACCGAGGACCCCGTCACCGGCGCGCCGCCGTCGCCGCGCGAGCGGGTGCGGGAGACGATCGAGCAGGCGAGGGTCGCCGACGAGGCCGGCCTGGACGTGTTCGGCGTCGGCGAGCACCACCGCTCCGACTTCGTCGGCTCGGCCCCCGCGATCCTGCTGGCGGCCGCCGCCGAGGCGACCGAGCGCATCCGGCTGACCAGCTCGGTCACCGTGCTCGGCTCGGAGGACCCGGTGCGCGTCTGGGAGCAGTTCGCGACGATCGACCTGCTCTCGGCCGGCCGCGCCGAGATCATCGCGGGCCGGGGCTCCTACACCGAGTCCTTCCCGCTGTTCGGCTACGACCTGCGGGACTACGGCGAGCTGTTCCGCGAGAAGCTCGACCTGCTGCTCCAGATCCGCGAGCGGAACCCGCTCACCTGGTCGGGGCGCTTCCGCGCCGCGCTGGCCGACGCCGACATCGCGCCGCGCGCGGACGGCGCGACCCTCCCGATCTGGGTGGGCGTCGGCGGGTCGCCGGCGTCCGCGATCAGCACCGGGCGGCTCGGCCTGCCGATGGCGCTGGCCCTGCTGCTGGGCCCGATGACCTCCCACGAGCAGACCGTCGAGCTGTACCGCGCGTCCGCCGCCGAGGCGGGGCACGACGCCGCCGCGCTGCCGGTCAGCATCAACGTCCACGGCTTCGTCGGACGGACGAGCCAGGAGGCCAGGGACACCATGTACCCCTACTTCGCGAAGGGGATGATGGACAACAACCACCAGCGGGGCCACGGCATGCTGCTCCCGCGGGTGGCGTTCGATGCGCAGTCGTCGCCGCGCGCCGGCCTGCTGGTCGGCAGCCCGCAGGAGGTCATCGACAAGCTGCTCGGCTACCACGAGCTGTACGGCCTCGACCGCGCCATCATCCAGATGGGCTTCGGCGGGATGCCGCAGAAGGAGCACCTGGCGGCGATCGAGCGGCTCGGCACCGAGGTCGCGCCCGTCGTCCGGCGCGAGGTCGCCGCCCGGCGGAAGGAGGCGGCATGACCACCCCGACCATCGACGCGCGGCCGGACGCTCCGGCGGCGGGCGGCGCCGCGCTGCGGGTCGTCGTCGTCAACGGGAGCCCGAGCCGGCCGTCGAAGACGATGGGCCTGGTCGACGCCGTCCTCGGCACGCTGGAGGGGATGCTGCCCGTCGAGACGTCCCGGATCGACGTGTACCGCCTCGGCCCCGGGTTCACCGGGGCCGTCGAGCGCGACGACGTGCCGCCCGACGTCGAGGCCGCGCTCCGGCTCGCCGAGGACGCCGACTTCCTGATCGCGGCGGTGCCGGTGTACCGGGGTTCCTACCCCGGCATGTTCAAGCACTTCTTCGACCTCGTCGACCAGTACGCGCTCGCCAACAAGCCCGTCCTGCTGGCGGCGACGGGCGGGGGCGACCACCACGCGCTCGTCCTGGACCATGCGCTCCGGCCGCTGTTCGCGTTCTTCCAGGCGCTGACGGTGCCGGTCGCGGTGTTCGCGTCCGCCGGGGACTTCGACGGCACCACGCTGCTCACCCCCCGCGTCTACGGCCGCATCGAGACGGGCCTCGCCGACGTCGCCGATCTGCTCCGGTCCCGCGCGACCGGCGCGCGAGCCGCCCCAGGCGGCTGACCCGGCTCCGGGGTCACATGAAGTTGCGGGTGTGCAGGGCCGACAGGTCGGCGGCCTCGTCGGCGGGGAAGCCGAGGCGGACGAGGCGGTGCCGCCGCCCCTCGTCCATCTCGGTCTTCAGCCGCTGGACCTCGTCGTGGCCCCGGCCGACGTCCTCCGGCGCCCAGCCCCCGGCGGCGAGCAGGACCAGGGCGTCGAAGACGTCCTGGTTCAGCCCGGACGTCTCGACGAGGGTGTCGTGGCGGCGCTCGACGGCCGTGCGGAGCCGGGACCGCAGGGACGGGTCCAGTTCGGACTGGTGGTGCAGGTGCGCCACCCCGAAGGCGACGTGCCGGGCCTCGTCCTGCCGGGCCAGCCGCGTGACCTGGCGGGTGACCGGGTCGGGGGCGTGCCGGTCGAGGAACGTCAGCAGGTTCAGGAAGCTGCCCTCGCCCAGCACCGACAGCAGGAACGACGCCAGGGAGAAGTCGGGCTCGGTGAGCAGGGTCGCGAGCGACTCGCGCCCGCTCACCGACGAGGTGCCCATCTCGCCGCCGCGCAGCAGCGCGCGTCGGGTGAAGACCTCCATGTGCCGCGCCTCGTCGGCCGCCTGCACCGCCAGGAGCTGGAGAACCTCGCGGAAGTGCGGGTGGACGCGGCCGAGCAGCCGCGCCGGGACGACCAGCGCCGCCTGCTCGTTCTCCACCAGGAACGTCATGACCTGGACGACCGCGCGCTCGATGTCGGCGGGCAGTGCGAAGCCGGCGTCCCAGTCGACGGCCTGCGCCGGGTCCCACTGGGCGGACGCGGCGTGCGCGTAGAGGGAGGGCGCCACGTCCGCCCAGACCAGGTCGCGGTCGGCGAGGTCGAAGGCGGGTTCGGGGCCGCCCGGCTCCACCAGGGCGCCGCGCGCCGCGAGGCCCCAGTGCGCCTTCGGCTCCTTCCGCACGCCGCCGGGGCGCGGGTCGCCGGCCCGCTCGGCGCCCGCCCAGCGGTCCAGGTCCGTCCGGCCCCGGACGACGTAGGCCCGGACCGGGTCGTCGCGGTCGTCGGGCCGGCGGACGCGGTGGCCCTGCGACCGGCACCAGCTCTCCAGGTGGACGGTCAGCGCCGGGTCGTGCCCGGTGACCGCGAGTTCCGCCCCCGGCGGCAGGTCGCGCAGGGCGCGCTGCACGAGCAGGTGCGCGCCCCGTTCGAAGCCGAGCCCGTCGAGCCGGACGACGGGCGGCCCGGCCTGCGGGTTCACGGCCGGTAGTCGGCGGCCGTGACCGCGCCTTCGGCGTCGTAGAAGCCGGCCTCGTCGACCGCCCGTTCGAGCGGCGGGTAGCCGGTCGTCCGGCCCGGCCGCCAGGCGGTCAGGCCCTCCAGGTCGAACAGCGGCCGGACCTTCGGGTCGGCGTAGGACATCGAGAGCAGCAGTTCCCCGAACCGGTCGGCCTCCGGGCCGTCCCCGACCGTGAGGTTGCAGTGGTCGAACGGCGGCGTCTGCGCGAGGACGCGGGTGCCGCCGGGCGGCAGCGTGCCCTCCCGCCCGAACAGCAGGTGGTTGCCGTCGATCATGCAGGCCGCCGCGACGCGCCCGGCCATCAGCGCGCGGGCGGCGTCGCGCTCGCCGCCGATGTGGTCGCCGTGCAGCCCGACGCCGACGTCGAACCGGGTGACGGCCACGTCCTCGCCCGGCCGGACGCCGGACGCGCGCAGGAACGACGCCGGGATGAGGGTCGCCTGCGGGGAGTCGACCGCGCCGACCGCGATGGTCTCGCCCTTGAGGTCGGCCACGTCCTTGTAGGGCGAGTCGCCGCGGACGACGACCACCGAGGTGAGGTCCTGGTCGGTGTCGCGCATGACCAGGGGCCGCAGGCGGCGGCCGTGCGCCGCCGCCGTCCGGTCGGCGCGGACCCAGGCGAGCGGCGAGTTCCACGCGCCGTCGACGCGCCCGGCGACGAGGTCCTCCACCTGCCGCTCGTAATTGGAGTACAGGACGAAGTCGAAGTCGAAATCCTGGTCGCGCAGCCAGGAGCGGAAACCGCCCCAGATCGTGACCACCTTGGGGTCGTAGGCGACGGCGCCCAGTACGAAGGTCATCAATTCCTCCTCAGAGCGATCTCAGAGCAGGGCCATGCCGAGCCCTATCCGGCCGACGAAATCGTGGAGCGCCTCGGTGGTGGGCGCCATGACGCGGGCGGCCAGCGAATCGCGGAAAAGGCGCTCGACGCCGAAGTCCTTGCGGAACGCCGATCCGCCGCACAGCCGCATGACGCCGTCGGCGACGTCCGAGGCTGCCTCCGCCGCGACCGCCTTCACCTGGAGCACGCGGAGCGTCGCGTCCTCGCGGCCGGTCTCGATGGCGGTGAGGGTGTCGTCGAGGAAGGCCCGCACCTGGTCGGCGCGGGTGCGCAGGCCCGCGTACCGGGCCCGGTGCGTCGGCTGCTCGGCGAGCGTCTGGCCGAGGTGGTCGAGGCGGGTGCGGCACAGATGGTCGGCGGCCCGCGCGACGAGCGCGTCCATGAGGCCGAGCGAGAAGGCGGCGTTGAGCACCAGGAAGAACGGCAGGCCGGTCTGGAGCGCGATGTCGAGGCCGGCGCCGTCGGCCCCCAGCATGGCCTCGCGCGGGACGGGTACCGACTCGGCGGTCACCGGGTTGGAGCCGTTGCCGCGCAGCCCGAGCCCGTTGAACGGGCCGGAGACCGTGACGCCCGGCGCACCGGCGGGCACCAGCCAGAGGGTCATCGGGCCGTCGGCCTCCAGGGGGCGGCTCGACCAGACGTAGACGTCGGCCTCGCCGGACGAGGTCACCCAGCTCTTCTGCGCGTCCAGCCGGACCATGCCGTCGCCGTCCGCGCTCGCGGAGCTCATCGGCGCCCAGAAGTGGCTGCGCGACCCCGCCTCGGAGAAGGCGAGCGTGCAGAGGTGCTCGTCGCGGGCGATGGCGCGGCGCGCCTCGGCGGGCCCGTGCGCCTCGATGATCGCGGTGGCGGCGTAGTGCATGAGCAGGACCATCGCCGTCGAGCCGCAGGTGCCGCCGAGCCGCTCGATCACGTGCGCCGCCGCGCGCAGCCCGGCGCCCCGGCCGCCGTTCTCGGCCGCGCTGACGAGCCCGAGCAGGCCGGCCTTCGCCAGCGCGTCCACGTTCGCGCGCGGGAACGTCCCGGTGCGGTCGACGTCGGCGGCCTGCGGGGCGATGGTGGCGTCGATGACTCCGTGCACGGCACTCGCGTGGTCGTACGGCATCGATCCCGTCCTCTCTCACGGCATTCCGCCCCAGGCCCGCCGAAAGTGTTACACGGCGCCTTCCCGCCAACAAGGTGACATTTTTAGTCCGGCAAATAGCGACATATCTTGCGGAGCCCGCTTATGGACGGGATTAGGCGCCCTGTTCAGGCCGGATGCCGAGTTCGGCGAGCAGCGCGGCGAACGCCCGCCGCTCCCGGGCCGGATCGACCAGCGGGCGCAGCGCGGCGCAGTGCTCGCGGAGCCGGTCGTAGTAGCCGCCGGCGTTCTTCTCCGCCGCGTACAGGGCGGCGGCCAGCGCCTCCGCGTCCCCGGCCGGGAAGTAGCCGGGGTGGTCCTCGCCGAGCAGCCCGATCGAGCCGGGCACGGCCGAGGCGATGACCGGCACCCCCGCCGCGAGCGCTTCGGACACCACGTTGGCCCCGCCCTCGTGCAGGGACGGCAGGACGAGCAGGCGGGCGCGCGCCAGGATCGCGAGGGCCTCGTCCCGGGGCACCGGCCCGAGCCAGTCGTAGCGGGGGTTGCCCGCGGACTCGGCGGCGAGGCGGCCGGCGAGCCGCCGGTCCCGGGCCTCACCGGCGTGCGTGACGAGGACGCGGGAGTCCGCCGGGAGCAGCCGCGTCGCGGCGGCGGGGCGCAGCGGGTCCTTCACCGGCCGGACGTGCGCCAGGAACGCCGCCTCGAAGCGGCCGGCGCGCGGCGGCCGGGGCGGGATGTCCGGAACGGACTGCACGATCACCCGGGCGCGGGCGGCGAGTTCCGGGCCGAGCCGGTCGGGGGCGTGCCGCTGCAGGACGATCAGCCGCGCGGCCAGCGCGAGCACCTCGGGGTCCGTCCCGGCACTGCGCAGGTCCGGGTAGAGGTCCGTCCCGGTCAGCGCGATCACGATCGGCACGCCGGGGCGGTCGGCGTGGAAGGCCCGGACGGCGGCGGCGCTCTTGCGGGCGTGCAGCGCGAAGAGGGCGGTGTACTCACCGGCCGTGGGACCGCGCGGGCAGTCCGCGCGGGTCTCCACCCGGTGGCCGAGCCCGCGCAGGATCGCGGCCCAGCGCGCGGCCGACACGCCGTTGCCGGACGTGCTGCCCGGCGCGTGCGGCGTGACGAGCAGGATCACCCGCCGGCCGCGCAGGTGCGGAACCCGCCGAGCACGTCCCGGCGGTCCGGCGGGAAGTAGTTCCGCATGGTGGTGCGCACGTACCGGCCGCGGGTGGCCCACGAGCCGCCGCGCAGCACCTTGCGGGTGCCGAAGAACTGCTCGGAGTTCTCGAAGTAGGCGTCCCGCTCGAAGTTGGGGTAGCCGGTGAAGTCGCTCGCCGTCCACTCCCACACGTTGCCGATCATGTGCCGGCAGCCGGCCGGGCTCTCCCCCGCCGCGCAGGACGCGACACCGGCCGGGCCGAGCCCGCGCCAGTCGGTCGCGGCGGTCGCGGCGTCCGGCTCGCCGTCGCCCCACGGGTAGGCGCCGGCGCGCGCGCCGCCGGTGGCGGCGTACTCCCATTCCGCCTCGGTCGGCAGCCGCCGCCCCGCCCAGCGGCAGTAGGCGTCCGCCTCCCACCAGCAGACATGGGTGACGGGCAGGTGCGGCTCAAGGTCGAGCCACGTGTCGAAGTGGCGGCGCCTCCAGCCCTCGGCGGGCGAGCCGCGCCAGTAGAGCGGATGGGTCGCGCCGGTGGCGGCGAGCCAGGCGCCGCCGTCCGACCACCACCGGGCGTCGGCGTACCCGCCCGTCTCGACGAACTCGGCGAACTCCCCCTGCGTGACCGGCGCGCGCCCCATCGCGAACGGCGCCACCTCGACGCGGTGCGCCCACTTCTCGTTGTCGTACACGAAGGGGTCGGACTGGAGCGCGCCCAGTGTGAACGTCCCGCCGCCCACCTCGACGTCTCCCGGCAGCGGGCCGCCCGCGTCTTCCGGCGCCTGCACGTCGGTGAGGCCGGGCAGGTCCGGCGCGGAGTACCCGAGGCCCTGCCGCGTGTACGTGAACGCTTCGGTGTGGGTGTCGTAGTGGTGGACGGTGTAGCGGGCGAAATGCCGCACCACGTCGGTCGCGTCCGGGCGCATGACCTCTTCCACCACCCGGTCGGCGACGGTGCGCATGTAGGACGCGGTCTCCTTGCGGGACGGCAGGACGAGCCGCCACCGGGTGTCGTGCGGGATCGCGCCGGAGTCGTAGAGGGCGTCCCCGAACGGCAGGATCGGGTCGTGCCCGCAGGCGTCGCGGAGCACGAACTTCTCCTGGAACCAGGCGAGGTGGCCGATCTCCCAGAGCAGCGGGTTCACGGTCGGGAGCAGCGGCCCGACCAGCTGCTCGTCGTCGAGGTCCGCGACCAGCTGCAGGGCCCGCTCGCAGCCGTCGGCGACCCAGCCGGCCAGTTCCGCCGCGTCCAGAGGATAAGCCCGCACGCCGTTCTCCCGTCGTGGAGAGTGAGGCAAATTATCCGGCGGGCCTATAGCGCCGTCAACAGCCGCTCACCCCGTCCGGGACGGCCGCTGAATGGGTCGGTCCCCGCAGGTCAGATAATTGTTACTACGACGCTATTTCCATTTGCGGAACGGTGAACGGCTCCCGGCCGCCCGGGGCGCCGGTCCGCGTCCGCCCGCCGCTCTCGTAGCGGAAGGCGAACGGGACGCCGGCGGCGGCGAGGGGCCGCGGCCGGTCCATCAGGTGGAAGTGCAGGTGCGGCTCGGACGAGTTGCCGGAGTTGCCGACCTCGCCGAGGACGTCGCCCGCCCGGACCCGGTCGCCCTTCGCGACGCGCACCGAGCCGCGGCGCAGGTGCGCGAAGACCGCGTACACCCCGTCGCCGAGGTCGAGGGTGACGGAGTTGCCGACGATGAACCGTCCGCCCGACAGGGTCAGCAGGGAGAGCACCTGCCGGAACACCATGCCCTCGACCAGCAGGTAGAGGAAAGCGGGCCAGGAGTTGCGGCTCCAGTGGTCGCGCTGCCGGCCGCCGGCCTGGACGACGACGCCGTCCGCCGGCGCGAGGACGTCCTGCCCGAACGCCGGGAACGTCTCCGGACGGGACGCGATCCGCCGGCGCAGCGGGCGCCACGGCTCCGCCGGGTCCGGGACGTGCACGAGGTCGATCGCGTACGTCTGGCCCAGCTCGTGCGTCCCGTGGCTCGGCACCTTGTCGGCGGGGCTGTTGACGGGCAGCCAGCGGCCGCGGACCGGGGCGTCCACGACGACCGGCTCCCGGTCCGCGCGCCCGCCGGGCACGAAGATCAGCACGACCCCGGCCCCGATCAGGGCGAACCCGGCGATCGCGAGCCGGTCGTCGCCGTGCAGGGACTCGGTGAAGGTGAGCAGCAGCCCGAGCAGGACCAGCAGTGTGCGGAAACGGGCGATCGTCCTGAACATCTTCTTCTCCGATCGGTCAGCGGCGCGTGGCGGCGAGCACGGCGAGCAGCGGTACCACCCGCTCGCCCGGGACGCTGTACTGCCCGCGCGCGGTGGTGCGCAGCCAGCCGGCCGCGACCAGCCGGCGCAGGTGGTGGTAGAGCTGGCCGGTCGTGCCGAGGCCCTCGTGGGCGGCCAGCTCGGCGGTGGTGCGGGCGCCGTGCAGGATCTCGCGGACCAGCAGCAGCCGCACCGGGTGCGCCAGCGCGCCCAGCGTGTCGGCGGCCTGCGCCCAGTCGTCGGCGAGCAGGTCGCCCGCCGGGTGCCCCTGCTGCCACTCGTAGTGCTCGCCGGACGGCAGCGTCACCGA
Organism: Actinomadura sp. NAK00032; assembly: GCF_013364275.1. Classification (NCBI taxonomy): domain Bacteria; kingdom Bacillati; phylum Actinomycetota; class Actinomycetes; order Streptosporangiales; family Thermomonosporaceae; genus Actinomadura; species Actinomadura sp. NAK00032. The sequence continues at coordinate 7,432,619 of NZ_CP054932.1, forward strand.
GCCGGTGAACAGCACGGCGCCGGGGTCGGCGGCGCGCTCCTTCAGGCCGCGCAGCGCCCAGAAGGCGTCCTCGGCGTCCGGCGGCTCGGCGCTCTCGGGAGGCCGGCCCTCCAGGCGGGCCACGCGCTCCTCCAGGCGGGCGACGCGGTCCGCCAGGCTCTCCTCCTCGGCCATGCCTCCAATACTACGTAATTACGTAACTTCCACAAACCCGCTGGGGGACGCCGGGCGGGGGCGGTACCGCGCCAGGTAGCCGGCGTGGTCCCAGTGGTCGAGGAAGCGGGCGGCGGCGTCCCGTCCGGCGGCGTACAGCTCCTCGCGCGCGGCCGCGTCCAGGTCGAAGTCGGTCGCGAGGACGCCGTCGGTGCGGGCGAACATCGTGCGCGCGACGATCGACGGCTCGTCCATCTGCACGCGGTCGTGCGCCTCCGCCATCGTCGAGATCAGCGACCGCCCGTAGCCGACGGGGCCGCGGACGCGGTGCCACCGCCGGTACATGCCGCCGGACGGGGGCCGCGCCGACAGCTTCACGCCGAACGTGGGCCAGCGGGGCTCGCGGTCCGCCCGGTCGAAGATGGTGATCGGGTAGTTGGACAGCATGCCGCCGTCCACCTGCACGCTCCTGCGGCCGTCCGCGCGGCGGACGCGGCACGGCCGGAAGAACACCGGGATGGACGCCGAGGCGCGCACGGCGTCGGCCACCGGCTGCTCGTCGGGGTCGAGGCCGTAGCGGTCGTAGTCCCACGGCAGCCGCACCATGCGGCCGCTGCTGACGTCCGACACCACGACGACCAGTTTGTAGGCGCGCTCGGGCGGCAGCGCCGAGCCGGGGTCGTGCAGCCTGAGCTGCCCGAACGTCTCCACGCCGCACTCGCGCAGCCGCGCGCCGATCCAGCGGTGCAGCGCGTCGCCCCGGTGCAGGCCGAGGGTCGCGAGCAGCGACACGCCCCGGACGACGGCGAACCGCGAGCCGTCCTGGAAGGACCGGTAGTCGACCTCGCGCATCACCCGGACCATGTCCGGGACGGGCATTCCCGCGGCCAGCAGCGACCCGACGATCGCGCCGGCGGACGTCCCGGCGACGCGGGCGGGCGCGCCGAACCGGTAGCCCCGGTCCCGCATCTCCGCGATCGCGCCGACGAGCGCGATCCCCTTCACTCCGCCGCCCTCGAGAACGAGGTCCGCGCAGCCGTTCATGGGCCATTCTCCCTCCGCCGCGAAATGTGCGGCGACTTGCGGCAGAGGAACGGGAAGACCCCCCGATTCGGGTTCCACTTGCCTTACTTCTTGTTGATGCCCACTGCGGGCGCGCGGCAAGCCCGCCGCTAGGCCCGCCGAGACGGTCGGCGGCGGATTCGAAAGGTTTCGAAGAAACGATCACCAGCGGCGGCCGCCGTGCGGGCACGCTGACCACTGAAAGCGTGGGCAAGTGGTTGACGCCAGGTGCGCTTGGGGTTACTTTCCTGTCTGATCTCGAAAAGCTATCGAAATGTTTCGAGGCCGCTCCCCCACTGAGGAGACCGCCGATGGGCAGAGCCCCGCGGACGTGGAAAGTCCTCCTGACCCTGGTCCCCACCGTCGTCGCCTTCACCGCCCTGCCCGCCGCGCGGCCGGCCGCTGCCGCTCCCGCGGGCCGCGGCCGGGCCGGCCCCGCCGATCCGGCGTCCTACATCTCCTTCCGCGACGGGCGCGGGCACTTCCCGCTCGTCGAGCACGGCAGGGCCGCTCCGCTGCTGGTCAGCGGCGCCGACTTCCCCGGCGTGCTGCGGGTCGTCGGCGACCTGCGGTCCGACGTCGAGCGGGTGACCGGTGTGAAGCCGGAGGTCACCACGGTCACCGGCGGGGCGCCGTCCGGGCGGGACGTCGTCATCGTCGGCACGATCGGCAAGAGCCCGCTCATCGACGGGCTCGTCGCGTCCGGCAAGCTCGACGTGCGGGGCATCGCCGGCAAGTGGGAGACCTCGCTCGAACAGGTGGTGGAGCACCCGCTGCCGGGCGTCCGCCGCGCGTTCGTGATCGCCGGCAGCGACCAGCGCGGGACGATCTACGGCGCGTACGACGTGTCGAGGAGCATCGGCGTCTCGCCCTGGTACTTCTGGAACGACGTCCCGTCCGAGCACCGCCGCGCGCTGTACGTGAAGCCGGGCCGGCACACGCAGGGCACGCCCGCAGTGAAGTACCGGGGCTTCTTCATCAACGACGAGAACCCGGCGCTGAACCGGTGGGCGCCGAAGTTCTTCGGGCCGGGCAAGGCGCCCGGCTTCCCGGGCGGCTTCAACCACGCGTTCTACGCCAAGATCTTCGAGACCATGCTGCGGCTGAAGGCCAACTACCTGTGGCCGGCGGTGTGGGGGCGGGCGTTCGCCGAGGACGACCCGCTGAACCACGCGACCGCGAAGCGGTACGGCGTGGTCATGGGCACCTCCCACGAGGCGCCGATGATGCGCGGCATCGAGGAGTGGAACCGGCACGCCGTCCCGGCGCAGCGCGACGCGGACGGCACCATCGTCAAGCCGGGCCACGACCCGTACGGCGGCACCGGCGAGTGGAGCTACCGACGCAACGCCGCCGCCATCGAGAAGTACTGGAAAGACGGCGTCCAACGGATGGTCGAAGAGGACTTCGAGGGCGTCGTCACCCTCGGCATGCGCGGGAACGGCGACGTCAGCCTGCCGGACGGCGACGGCATCGAGCTGATGCGCGGCATCATCGCCAAGGAGCGCGAGATCCTCGGCGACGTCACCGGCAAGGACCCGGCCGCCACCCCGCAGGTGTGGACGCTCTACAAGGAGGTCCAGCGCTACTGGGACCGGGGCCTGCGCGTGCCCGACGACGTCACGGTCGTCTTCACCGACGACAACTGGGGCAACATGCGCAAGATGCCCGACCGGAGCCTGCCGGACCGCGCGGGCGGATACGGGCTCTACTACCACTTCGACTACGTCGGCGGCGGACGCAACTACAAGTGGGTCGACACCGCGCAGCTCGGGAACACGTGGGAGCAGCTCCACCAGTCGTACCAGTACGGCATCCGCAATCTGTGGGTGGCGAACGTCGGCGACATGAAGGGCAACGAGCTGCCCCTCCAGTTCTTCCTCGACTACGCCTGGAACCCCGGCAAGTGGCCGCTGGAGAACCTCAGGGAATGGGAGCGGCAGTACGCCGCGCAGAACTTCGGCCCGGAGCACGCCGGCGAGATCGCCGAAGTCCTCGACACGTACGGGAATCTGCAGGCGCTGCGGAAGCCGGAACTGCTCAACCGCCGCATCACCCTCGACCCGGACAAGGACCTGCCCACCGATTCCAGCGCCGTCGTCTATGACGACCAGCAGACGCCGTTCTACCTCAACCAGTACCGGGAGATGGCGACGCTGACCGCGCGCTGGAAGCGGCTGGCGGCGCAGGCGGAACGGATCCGCGAACGGCTGCCGAAGCAATACCAGGACGCCTACTACCAGCTCGTCCACTACCAGGTGAAGGCCACCGCGAACCTGTACGAGCTGCGCGAGGCCGAGTTCACCAACATCCTGTACGCGAAGCAGGGACGGGCGGCCACGAACGACTACGCCGACCTCGCCGAGGCCCGCTTCGCCGACGACCAGGCGATGGCGAACCACTACAACACCGGGATCGCCGGCGGGAAATGGGACGGCTTCCAGAGCCAGCCGCACATCGGCTACGGCGACGTCGAACGCTACGGCCCGAACGCGCCCTGGCAGCAGCCCGAAAAGGACAACGTGGCCCTGCCGGACGAGATCTTCCCGAAGCTGAAGCGCATCGAGGTCCCGGATGGCGCCGACATGGGCGTGGCCGTCGACGGCTCCGACGAGTGGTGGCCGGCGGCGAAGTCCGAGGCCGTCCTGCCGGAGTTCAGCCCCTACCAGAGCGGCCCCGCGCAGTACATCGAGGTGTTCAACCGAGGGTCCGACCCCTTCCAGTACACGATCACACCCGGTGAGCCCTGGGTGCGCGTCACCCACGACCGCGGACGAGTCGACAAGCAGATCCGCGCCACCGTGTGGATCGACTGGTCGCGCGCGCCCAAGGGCACCAGCCGCGTCCCCATCGAGGTCTCCGGGCCGGACGGGCGGACGGTGACCGTCCAGGCCGTCGTCGACAAGCCGGCGTCGTACCGGGCGCACGGTTTCGTCGAGGCCGGCGGCTACGTCTCCATGAACGCGGGCCATTACACCCGCGCGACGGACACGACGGCGGCGCGGTGGAAGCGGGTCCCCGGAATCGGGCGCACCGACGCCGGAATGGAGCCGTTCCCCGTCACCGCGTCCAGCCAGGAGCCCGGCAAGGGCCCGCGCCTCGAATACGACATGACGCTGACGACGACCGGCCCGGTGAAGGTCTGGGCCTACCTGTCGCCGCGCAACAGCGTCCTTTCCACCGAGGGCCTGAAATACGCCGTCTCCATCGACGACGAGCAGCCGCAGGTCGTGAACGTCACGACGCAGACCGGCGCCAACGACACCACGATGAACAAGCAGTGGGAGCGGAACACCTCCGACAACGTGAACCGCACGGTCACGACCCACACCATCACCCGATCGGGGACGCACACCCTGAAGTTCTGGATGGTCGACCCGACCGTCGTCCTGCAGAAGCTCGTGGTCGACACCGGAGGACTCAGGACCTCCTATCTCGGGCCCCCGGAAAGCCGGCGGGCCGGGTTTCGCTCAAGCCCCGTCCTTCAAGGAGGAACGAAACCATGAGAAGAGCACTCAGCGCGGTGCTGGGAGCAGTGCCGCTGCTCCTCGCGATGCTCGTGGCCGTCGCGGTCCCCGCGTCGGCGGCCCCCGGCACGCTCGGAGAGGCGGCCGCCGCCAAGGGCCGCGTCTTCGGTACCGCCGCAGCCCAGGGCCATATGGGCGAGTCCGCCTACGTCAGCACGCTCGACCGTGAGTTCAACCAGCTCACGCCCGAGAACGAGATGAAGTGGGAGACGACCGAGCCGTCCCGGAACTCGTTCAACTTCAGCGCGGCCGACCAGCTCGTCAGCCACGCCCAGGGGCAGGGCATGGCGATCCGCGGGCACACGCTGGTGTGGCACAACCAGTTGCCGGGCTGGGTCAGCGGCATCTCCAGCCGCGACGACCTGCTGAGCGTCATGCGGAACCACATCGCGAAGGAGGCCGGCCACTTCGCCGGGAAGGTCGACTACTGGGACGTCGTGAACGAGGCGTTCCAGGACGGGTCCGGCGCCCGCCGGGACTCGGTGTTCCAGCGGGTCATCGGCGACAGCTACATCGAGGAGGCGTTCCGGGCGGCACGGCAGGCCGACCCCAACGCCAAGCTCTGCTACAACGACTACAACATCGACGGCCAGAACGCGAAGAGCAATGCCGTCTACAGCATGGTGCAGGACTTCAAGGCGCGCGGCGTGCCGATCGACTGCGTCGGGCTCCAGGCGCACCTGACGCTGGGCAACGTCCCGTCCGACATGCAGGCCAACATGCAGCGGTTCGCGGCCCTGGGCGTGGACGTCCACATCACCGAGTTGGACATCCGCATGAACACCCCGGCGGACAGCTCCAAGCTCGCCACCCAGGCCAACGACTACAAGAAGGTCGTCTCCGCCTGCCTCGCCGTGTCGCGGTGCAACGTCATCACCGTGTGGGGCATCACCGACAAGTACTCGTGGGTGCCCGACACCTTCCCCGGTGAGGGCGCGGCCCTGCTCTTCGACGACAACTACAACAAGAAGCCCGCCTACACCGCGGCCCTCGAAGCCCTCGGCGGCAGCTCGGACGGCGGCGGGGACGACGGCGGCGGCGATGACGGGGGCGACGGCACCGTCAGCTGCGCCTACACCCGCACCGCGCAGTGGAACAACGGCTTCAACGGCCAGGTCACCGTCACCGCCGGCAGCGGCGCCGTCAGCTCCTGGACGGTCGTCATGACGATGAACTCCGGCCAGACGGTCGCCGCCCTGTGGAACGGCACCCCGACGACGAGCGGCAACGTCGTGACCGTCAAGCCGGTGGGCTGGAACTCCGCCCTCGCGGCGGGCGCGTCCGCGTCGTTCGGCTTCACCGCGAGCGCGCCGGGCGGGAACGTCGCGAACCCGTCCATCACCTGCAGCGCCCCCTGACATCCCCTCGACTCCCGGCACGGCGGCAGCTCCCATGCCGCCGTGCCGGCCCGTTTCCGGACAAGGCTCTTACCCGGGAACCTCTGACGCTCGGGACATACATCCACTATCACGGGTAGGTCCGGGAAAGCGGCGAGGCGGAAAGCGGGGGTGCGCGTTTTGGCACTGAGAATCGAGGACTACGGGCTGCTGGGCGACACCCAGACGGCGGCGCTGGTCGGCAAGGACGGGTCGATCGACTGGCTGTGCCTGCCCCGGTTCGACTCCCCGGCGTGCTTCGCCGCCCTGCTGGGCGACGAGCGGGCCGGGTTCTGGCGGCTCGCGCCCGCGTCCGGCGGCCTGTGCACGCGGCGCCGCTACCGGGACGACACGCTGATCCTGGAGAGCGAGTGGGACACCCCGGAGGGCACCGTCCGGGTCATCGACTTCATGCCGCCGCGCGGCGAGGCCGCCGACATCGTCCGGATCGTGGAGGGCGTGAGCGGGCGGGTCCCGATGCGGGCGGAGCTGCGGCTGCGCTTCGACTACGGGCGGATCGTCCCGTGGGTGCGGCACCGCGAGGGCGAGCGCAACGCGATCGCGGGCCCGGACGCGGCGTGGCTGAACACGCCCGTCCCGATGGAGGGGCGCAACCTCGCCACCTACGCCGACTTCGCGGTGTCGGCGGGCGAGCGGGTGCCGTTCGTGCTGACCTACAAGCCGTCGCACCTGCCGCGCCCGAAGGCGGTCGAGGCCGAGCGGGCGCTCACCGACACCGAGCTGTTCTGGTCGGACTGGATGGGCGAGTACTCCTACGAGGGGCGCTGGGACGCGGCGGTCCGCCGCTCGCTGATCACGCTGAAGGCGCTCACCTACGCGCCGACCGGCGGCATCGTCGCCGCGGCGACCACGTCCCTGCCGGAGCAGCTCGGCGGGCCGCGCAACTGGGACTACCGGTTCTGCTGGCTGCGCGACGCGACGTTCACGCTGCAGGCGCTGCTCGGCACCGGGTTCGTCGCGGAGGCCAAGGCGTGGCGGGAGTGGCTGCTGCGCGCGGTCGCCGGCGACCCCGCCGACCTGCAGATCATGTACGGCATCGACGGGACGCGGCGGCTCACCGAGTTCGAGCTGGACTGGCTGCCGGGCTACGAGGGGTCGACGCCGGTCCGGGTCGGCAACGCGGCGTCCGACCAGTTCCAGCTCGACACGTGGGGCGAGGTGCTGGAGGGTCTGCACCTCGCGCGGACCACCCGCATCGAGACGGACGAGAACGCCTGGGACATGCAGCTCGCCCTGATGGACTTCCTCGAAGGGCACTGGAGCGACCCCGACAACAGCCTGTGGGAGGTGCGCGGGGAGCGGCGCCACTTCGTCCACTCCAAGGTGCTCGCGTGGGCCGGCGTCGACCGCATGGTGCAGGGCGTCGAGCGGTACGGCCTGGAAGGCCCGGTCGACAAGTGGAAGGCGCTGCGCGAGGAGATCCACGCCGACGTGTGCGCCAACGGCTTCGACGCCGACCGGGGCACGTTCACCCAGTTCTACGGCTCGCACGGGCTCGACGCGGCGCTGCTGCTGATCCCGCAGGTCGGGTTCCTGCCGTGGGACGACCCGCGGGTGATCGGCACGGTCGACGGGGTCCAGCGCGAGCTGTACCGGGACGGGTTCGTGCTCCGCTACGACACGGCCGCCGACGGCGGCGGCGTGGACGGGCTGCCCGGCGACGAGGGCGCGTTCCTGGCGTGCACGTTCTGGCTGGCGGACGCGCTGCACGGCATCGGCCGCACCGGGCAGGCGACGGACCTGTTCGAGCGGCTGCTCGGCCTGCGCAACGACCTCGGGCTGCTGAGCGAGGAGTACGACACCCGCGCGGGGCGGCAGATCGGCAACACCCCGCAGGCGTACTCGCACGTCGGGCTCGTCAACACGGCGCGGCGGCTGAGCGGCGCCGACGGGCGCCGGTCCTGATCCTGGAACTCGCGGAAGGAGAAGCGCCATGCGCGCCTTGACCGTCCTGCCGGAGAAGTCCGGCTCGCTGGCCGTCACCGACGTCCCCGACCCCGAGCCCGGGGAGCGCGACCTGCTGGTCGACGGGCTCGCGGTCGGGGTGTGCGGCACCGACCGGGAGATCGCCGCCGGCGACTACGGCTGGGCGCCGCCCGGCCGCGAGCGGCTGGTGATCGGGCACGAGTCGCTCGGCCGGGTGCGGGAGGCCCCGTCCGGCAGCGGCTTCTCCCCCGGCGACCTGGTCGTCGGGGTGGTCCGGCGGCCCGACCCGGAGCCGTGCGGGGCGTGCGCGCACGGCGAGTTCGACATGTGCCGCAACGGCCGCTACACCGAGCGCGGCATCAAGGAGCTCGACGGGTTCGCGAGCCGGGCGTGGCGGGTCGAGTCCGACTACGCCGTCCGGCTGGACCCGCGGCTCGCCGAGGTCGGCGTGCTGATGGAGCCGGCCACGATCGTCGCCAAGGCGTGGGACCAGATCGAGAGGATCGGCGGGCGGGCCTGGTTCGAGCCGCGCCGGGTGCTGGTGACGGGCGCCGGGCCGATCGGACTGCTCGCCGCGCTGCTGGGCGTGCAGCGCGGGCTGGACGTGCACGTCCTCGACCGGGTGCCGGACGGCCCGAAGCCGCGGCTCGTCGCCGACCTCGGCGCGACCTACCACCACGAGGGCCTCGCGGAGGCGGTGCGCGGCGGCGCGCCGGACGTGGTGATCGAGGCGACCGGCGTGTCCCAGCTGGTGCTCGGCGCGATGGCGAACAACGCCCCGTACGGGATCGTGTGCCTGACCGGGGTGTCGCCGTCCGGGCGCCCGCTGGAGGTCGACGCGGGCGCGCTCAACCGCGACATCGTGCTGGAGAACGACGCGATCTTCGGGTCGGTGAACGCGAACCTGCGCCACTACGCGGCGGCGGCGCGGGCCCTGGCCGAAGCCGACCTCGGGTGGCTCGGGCGGCTGATCTCGCGGCGCGTCCCGCTGGAGGAGTACGAGGCGGCCTTCACCCCGCACCCCGACGACGTGAAGGTCGTGATCGACCTGGAGGGGTGACCGCCGGAGAAAAAACTGCGGACCGAAAGGCGGTTAATTCCGCATAAGGTCGGCGGGGTCGTCCGGCAATGCGGGAAAAGCCGTGCGGGGGCGGCGGCCGTCCGGTCAGGATGCGGGGCATGGCCTTCGCGTTGCTGCGCGGGTACGACCACATCAACGTGGTGGCCCGCCTCGATCCGGTCGCGGCGGTCCGCGACCGGGAACTCGGCGAGCGGATTCTGCGCTATCCGAAGATCTTTCCCGCCGGCGCCCCCGACTTCGGGCACGCGGTGCAGCGCGGGGACGCGTGGCGCGTCGGCGCGCTCGGCTGCGACGACCCGGCCGCGGCCCGCTACGGCCTCGCCATGGACCTGCGGACGGAGGCCGGCGCCGAACCGGACGCGCCGACCGCCGCGGCCATGCGGGCGGCGGCCGACCGGCTCGACCCGGAGGACGGCGAGCAGCTCGCCAAGGACGAGTGGGAGATCGGCGACCGCCGGTACCGGATCGTCCGGGTCGAGAAGTTCATCCAGTTCGGTGACCGGGTGCTGGAGCCGCCGCGGTCCACCGACGCCGACCTCGCCGCGGACGGCCTGCTGCGCGACCACCCGATCGACCCGGCGGCGCCGTGCGGGCAGTGGGAGGCGCAGCTGCGGCTGAACCTGGTCGCGTTCATGCCGGTCGCCGGGTCGGTCCCGGACATCGTCCGGACGGAGGCGCGGCACGCGATCCAGGCGCATCCGGGGGTGGTGGTGCTGCCGCCCACGTTCATCGTGGTGGAGCTCGACGGCGACTCCTGGGCGCCGCTCACCGGCGGCGACGACCCCGACGAGGCGCGCGAGCGGCTGGCCGGGCACTTCACCGGCCTGCTGCCGCGGCTCCGGGAGTTCGGCGGCGACCCGGCGTCGGCGGCGGAGCTCGCCGAGTGGGAGGCGATGGCGGCGGGCGTCCGGGCCACGTCCGGCCACGCGTTCAGCGTCCGCGGCCGGGAGTTCCGCACGGTCCGGGTGTCGCGCATGCTCCGCCTCGGCCGGGACGGGCCCGAGTCCCCGCGCCCGTCCGACCAGGAGCGCTACGGCCTCACGGCCGACGCCTGACCGCCCCGCGCCGCCCGGGGCGGGCCGCCCGGGGCGGGCCGCGGCCGTCAGCCGATGTTCAGGTCTCCGTGCACGTCGCGGAGCTGGACCATCCTGCCCGCCTGTCCGTTGAGCACGTTGACCACGCCGTCGCCCGTCGCGGCGGCGTTCGTCTGCGCCTGGTTCCACAGGTCGCGCGCCTCCGCCTCGAACCCGGGGTCGTCGGCCATCAGGGCGGCGACGGCGGACGTGAGGACCGCGACCCGCTCCGGCGTCGGGTCGCCGGCGGCCCGCTCCAGGGCCGCCTCGTCGGACGGACGCCCCCGGAAGCGCTCGCGGACCCGCCGGGACAGCTCGGCGACGGCGGCCCGGACCGGCTCGCCGGCCACCTCGACGGCCTTCCCTGCCATGGCGGTGGCGATGGCGACGGTCATCGGATCTGTCACCCCCACAGTTCACCACGCCGTGACGGCACCGACAATCGCCATTCTGACTGACTCCCAATAAAAGGCATGACCAAAATAGCAAATACTGCCTGCCGTTATTTATAACCGGGCATTCAGGTACGTTAACCATAAAGCGGGGCGATCAACGCACCACTGAGGCAATGGGATGGATCGAACGTGCAGTCTCCCGACGAACGGGACCGGTGGACCAACGAACTGACGGGGAGGATAGCGGGTTCCAGCGTCCAGGCCGGGTCCATCGCGGGCGGCGTGCACATCACCGCGCCCGGCGCGGCGCCGCTGCCCGCCCCCGCCCAGCTGCCCCCGCCCGGCCTGTTCGCCAACCGGCGCGCCGAACTGCGCCGCCTGGCGGCGTTCGCGGAGCGGCCGGGCTCGGGGCCCGTGGTCCTCACCGGCCCCGGCGGCGTCGGCAAGACCACGCTGGCGCTGCACTGGCTGCACGAGATCAAGGACGACTTCGAGGCGCAGCTGTTCATCGACCTGCGCGGCTTCTCCGGCGGCGAGCCGCTGCCGCCCGACGAACCGCTGGAGCGCTTCCTGCGCGCGCTCGGCGCGGCGCCCGAGCACATCCCGGCGGGCGCCGACGAGCAGTCCGCGCTGTTCCGCTCCATGACCGCGGGGCGCCGCCTGGTCATCATGCTCGACAACGCCGTCTCGGCGGCGCAGGTCCGCCCGCTGCTGCCCGGGGCCGGGCCCGCGCTCGTCGTCGTCACCTCGCGCCACCGGCTGACCGGGCTCGTGGTGGACGGCGCGCGGTTCCTGGACGTCGATCCGCTCGGCGAGCCGGGGGCGCTGGAACTGCTGGAGCGGCTGATCGGCGCGGACCGGATCGGCGCGGAGCGCGACCATGCCCGCGACCTCGTCGCGCTGTGCGGCACGCTGCCGCTGGCGGTCTGCGCGTCCGGTGCCCGCCTGGCGGCGCGGCGGCGCTGGCCGATCGCCCGCGCCGTGGCCGAACTCGGCGACGAGGCGCGGCGGCTCGCCGCGCTGCGCACAGGGGAGGGCGACATCTCGGTGGGCGCGGTCTTCAACACCTCCTACCAGGCGCTCGACGCGGAGCAGGCGGCCGCCTACCGGCTGCTCGGCGTCCATCCGGGCCCCGATCTCGGCGCCGCCGCCGCGGCCGCCCTCATCGGCACGGACGAGGAGCACGCGGCGCGGCTGCTGGACGGCCTGGTGGACGCCAGCCTGCTCCAAGAGCGTCCGGAGGACCGGTACGGCTTCCACGACCTCGTCCGCCTGCACGCGCGGGACCCGTCCCTCGCGCCGGCGGCGGACCGCGCGGCCGGGTTCGCGCGCCTCGCCGACTGGTACCTGGCGACGGCCGTCGCCGCCGACCGCACCCTGATGCCGGGCCGCTGGCACCTCGGCGAGCGGTACGCGGCACCGCCGGACGACCGGTTCGCGTCCCGCACGAAGGCCCTGGACTGGCTCGACCGGGAGCGCCCGAACCTGGCGGCCGTCGCGCAGGAGGCCCACGACACCGGGTTGCACGACGTCACCTGGCAGCTCGCCGAGGCGATGTGGCCGCTGTTCCTCCAGCGCAGGAACTACACGTCCTGGCTCCGGATGTACGAGTTGGGACGCGCCGCCGCCGCATCGTGCGGTGACATCAAGGCCCAGGCGCGGATGTTGGAGGGGCTCGGGGTCGCCCACCTCAACCTGCAGGAATTCGGCAGAGCGACCGACCACTACGAGACCGCGCTCGCCCTGGAGCGGCAGGCCGGCCACCGGCTCGGCGAGGGATCGGCGCTCGAAGGGCTCGGCGTCGCGGCACTCGCCACCGGCGACCCGTCCCGCGCGATCGAGCTGTTCTCCCAGGCCCGGGACGTGCACGTCGGCCTCGGGCGCCCGCGCGGGATCGCGCTGATGGACCGGCACATCGGCGAGGCGCTCAGCATCGCCGGACGCCACGACGAGGCGGAAGCGACGCTGAGCGGCGTCCTGGAGAAGTTCGACCGGCACGACGAGCCGTACCACCACGCGCGGACGCTCACCTGCCTCGGCCAGGCCCGGCTGCGGGCCGGGCGCCACGCCGAGGCCGCCGCCGCCCTCCGCGAGTCGCATGAGGTCGCGCAGGAGATGGACGCCCCGCACGTCGAGGCGGGCGCGCTGCGCGAGCTGGCCCGGATCGCAGAGCAGCTGGACGACCCGGCGGCCGAGCGCCTGCTGCTGGAACAGGCGCTCGGTATCTACACCGCGCTGGGCTCGCCGCAGGCGGCGGAGGTCAGCGAGCGGCTCGCCGAACTCCCGGCCGCGCCGTCCGGCGATGCCGCACCCTGACCACCGTGACCGTGTTCTCGCGGACGAGGGCGAGCCGGGCGAGCGCGGCCGGAGACCCGCCCGTCACGAGCCAGGCGTGCACGGCGGACGCGAAGGCGGCCGCGTCGTCCACCGTGCACGTCCCGCCCAGAACCGGGTCGAGACGCGCCTGCACGCCGCCGGCCGCCAGCAGGCAGCCTTGCTCGGTGACGGCCACCGCGACCAGGCATCCCGGATGTGCCGTCAGGAGTCGGGCGGGCTCCCCAGCCCTGGCGACGATCACGTCCGCAGCGGCCAGCCAGGCGGGCGAGGTCTCCTCCGGCCCGGCCACGAGATGCTCGTCGCACGGCGACGGGACCGGGCCGTCCCCGGCGGGGCGCCCCAGTGTGAACGCCCGCCCGCCGATGAGCACCCGCACCGGGCCTGGCACGTCGTCCCAGACCCGCACCACGGTGGCCATCACGCCGCCCTCAGCCCGTGGGAGGCCGGCAGCGGCACCGGCTCGACGTCCGGCAGGCGGTCCCGGTCGGGCAGCCGCAGCAGCCGGTACATCTCCCCGCGGATGAGGCGGGCCGCCTCCCCCGGCCGGGAGGTGATGTCGCCCCGGATCGCGGCGTGGACCCGTCCGGTGAAGGCGTGCACCGCGTCCTCCACCTGCGGCGCCAGCGGCCGGCCCCAGTCGACGCGCGGCGCGAGCGCACCGAGCCGGGCGACGTGGGTCCCCGGCGCGACGGCGTCCTCCGGGAAGGCGCCCAGCAGCACCGGCACCCCGATCGCCGCGCCGTAGCAGGTGACCGACCCGTGGTCGCCGATGAGGACGTCGGCGGCGACCAGACCCGCCCGCCATCCCTCCTCGGGCGGGAACAGCCGCACGCCGAGCCGCAGGCAGTCCGCGTGCCAGGCGAGCACCTGGCGTTTCCCGTAGAAGGACCACACGTTCGGGTGCAGCGCCGCGACGACCTGGTACCTGTCGCGCGGGAGCCCGGCCGCGACGCGCAGCAGCAGGTCGGGATGGCGGCCGAACAGCGAGTCCTCGTTCCAGGTGGAACTGACGAACACGAGCTGCCGGCCGGGCCGCACGCCGAGCGCGCGGCGGTACTCCTCCCGGTAGGGCAGGCTCGCCAGCAGCCGGTCCAGGCAGGGGTCGCCGCCCGCGAACGCGACCGGGCGCGCCTCGGGGCACTCGCGTTCAAGCATCTCCAGATGCTTGTCGTGCGCCAGGACGATGGACGACGGCACGACCCGCCCGCCGACGACAAGCCGCTCCCTGATCAGGTCGCTGATCGCACGCGCGGCCGCCGGCCCGGAGCCGACGTTGCGGGGGTGGAGCTTGCCCGGCCCGGCACCGTGCGACACGGTCATGACGGGTCCGTGCAGCTTCTCCAGCATCCCGTGGCCCGCCGCCACGACGAGGTCCCACTTCGTGCTGATCGCCTGCCGCCAGGGCAGCACCAGCCCACCGAGATCACGCAGATGCGTGTCCAGGCCACCGGTGTTGGCCGACGCCGGAGCAGCCGTGTACGCCACCGCCACCCGCCGGTCGGTCTCCAGCAGGGGCATGACGTCGGCGAGCCGGGTCGCCGCCGTCACGTGATGCGCGACGGCGAGGACTGTCCTGAGCGCCTGCACGGTCGAGCCCTTCAGAGCGTCGAGCCCGAACGGACCGGGCACCCAGCCGTCCACCGGGGGGTTCATCGCACTCCTCCCCGGCAGGTCTGCTCGGCCCGGCAGCCGATGCGGAAGGGCGGCGAGACCGGGTCCGCCACGGGGATCGTGGCCGGCTGCGGCAGCCGGAGCAGGCCGTACATCAGGCTGCGCATGTTGCGGTCGAACCGTCCCGGCTCGGACGTGATCCGCCCGAGGACGGGCCGGACCCGCTCGGGCCGCCACCGCGCCGCGGCCTCGGTCAGCTGCGGGCGGATCGGCCGGTGCGCGGCGAGCCGGACGGCGAGGAGGCGCAGCGCGTCCCCCGGCGGCGGCCCGGTGATGAGCACCGGGACCCCGATGACCGTCCCGTACCGGGTGACCGGGCCCGGTGGCCCGAGGATCCAGTCGGCGGCGACGAGCGCGGCCCGCCAGTCCGCCTCCGGCGGCATGAGGCTCAGCCCCGCCCGCAGGTGGACGCCGAGGCCCGGTGGCCCGTTCGGGCACCGGTCGCCGCGCGGCTCCGGGACGCCGAGGACGTGGTACCGGTCGGACGGCAGTTCGGTGAGCAGGCGGTGCACGATGTCCGGTGACCGGCGGCACGCGCACCCGCCGACGCCGCCGGTCGCGGGCAGGGCCACCACGACGAGGCCGCGCCGCCCGTCGACACCGAGGGCGCGGCGGTAGAAGTCGCGCAACGGCAGGCTCGCCACGAGCCTGTCATGGTCGGAGTCCCCCACCACGACGGCGCGGCCGGACTCGGCGTCCGGAGGGCGGTCCAGGTGATGGGCGTAGGTGAACACGGCCGGCGCGGGCCGGTGCGCGACCTCCGCCGGGATCGTGCCGGGCAGTGCGATGAGCGGCGCGCCCGGCGGCCGTGCCGGTACGCGGTGCGCGGTGACGACCAGGCCGACGTCGCCGTCCGCGAGTTCAGACCAGGGCAGCGGTGCCGCGCCGGCGTCTTTGAGCATCACCTCCACGGTGGCCGAGGACGGCCCGGGGGCCGCCGCGAAGAGCACGCGCAGCCGCGGGTCGGTCCCCGCGAACCGCGCCACGTCCAGTGCGGGCTGCCCCGGTACGGGCGAGCCCACCACAACCAGCACGGTGCGCCGGTCCCCCAGCCGTCCCCACCAGCCGGGGTCGAACCCGGTCAGGGCCCGACGCCATTCGAAGCCGGTCATTGCGGTCAACGAACCCCCTTTGACCTCGGATGCGAACATCCGTCTCTCCGTCGCAGATCGAATTGACCTGCCCTCCGGAATCGAGTGTCGATCGGGGAGCTTGACGAAAACTTGCAATCGTCCTGACTCGGAGAGTAGCGAGACAGCCGTCAAGCCGCGAGGAACACGGCGCCGCTCTGGCCATTCGGTACACGCGGTGCCAAAATCGGCTCAGGAGGAGATTTCCACAAAGGGGAACCGGTGGAGTTCCGCATCATAGGGCCCGTCGAGCTGTGGGTGAACGGCCGGCGGCGCGACCTTGGACCGTCCAAGGAACGCTGCGTGCTGGCCGTGCTCCTCCTCGCCCCGCGGCAGCCGGTGCCGGCGGAGACCATCATCCGCCGGGTGTGGGGCGACGACCCGCCGGCCAAGGCGCGGCAGGGGCTGCACGTCTACATGACGCGGCTGCGCCGAAGACTGGAGGACGTCGAGGGTGTCGCGCTGATCTCCCGTCAGGGGTCCTACCTGATCGATGTCGACGACGAATCGGTCGACCTGCACCGCTTCCGGCGGCTGCGCGACCAGGCCCGGGCGATCGCCGAGAGCGGCGACGACGAATACGCCCTCGACCACCATCGCCGAGCCGCGGAGTTGTGCCGCGCCGAACCGCTCGCCAACCTGTCGGGGAGTTGGGCCGAGCGCATCCGGCACGCTCTCGAACAGGAATTGCTGGCCGCCGCGTTTCTGCGGATCGATCTGGAACTGCGACGCGGGAACCACGCCGACCTCGTCCGCGAACTCTACGACCTCACCGAACGCCATCCCCAGAACCAGTGGCCGGCCGAGCGGTTGATGGTCGCGCTCTACCGCTGCGGGCGCCAGGCCGAGGCACTGGATGTCTACCGGCGCACCCACGACCTCCTCGTGGCCGAGTCGGGAACCGATCCGGGCCCTGGGATGCGGCAGATCCAGCAACAGATCCTGCGGGGAGACCCGGAACTGCTCCGGGTTCCCGGTACTCAGTTGAGCGTCGACCGGCGCCCGCACACGCTGCCGCATGACGCGCGCGTCTTCGTCGGACGTGAGGACGAGTTACGGCAACTCATGGACATGGTGCCGATGGCCGCAGGCCCACCGGCCGGATCGGCCGTGACCGTGATCGCCCTGGACGGCATGGCCGGCGTCGGCAAATCGATGCTCGCCGTCCACCTCGCACACCGGCTGGCGGCTCACTTTCCCGACGGCCAGATGTTCCTTCCGCTGCACGCGCATGACGCCCGGCAGAAGCCCGTGGATCCGGCGGACGCGCTCGACACACTGCTCCGCATGATCAACGTCCCGGTGACGCGGGTGCCGCGCGCGCTGGACGAGCGCGCCGCGCTGTGGCGGTCCGAGCTGGCGGGCAGCCGCGCGATCCTCGTCTTGGACGACGCCGCCGGGCACGACCAGGTCAGGCCGCTGCTCCCGGCGTCCGCCGGCTGCCTGGTGATCGTGACGAGCCGCCGCCGCCTGACCGGGCTGCACGACGCGTGGCCGCTCTCCTTGGAGACCTTGCCCGTCCGGGACGCGATGGTGCTGTTCACGGGCATCGCGGGCGCCGGCCGCGCGGAGACCGACGCCGACGTCGCCGCAGTGGTGGAGTGCTGCGGACGGCTGCCGCTCGCGGTGAGCATGGCGGCGAGCCGGCTGCGCCACCGCCGCACCTGGGACACCGGCGACCTGCTGGCCCGGCTGTCCTCCGACGACCGGCGCCTGGACGA
The DNA here is from genome assembly GCF_013364275.1 of Actinomadura sp. NAK00032. NCBI lineage: Bacteria > Bacillati > Actinomycetota > Actinomycetes > Streptosporangiales > Thermomonosporaceae > Actinomadura > Actinomadura sp. NAK00032. The sequence continues at coordinate 7,450,092 of NZ_CP054932.1, forward strand.
GCTGCGCGACGAGGACCGCGAGATCACCACCGTCTTCGAGGTCTCCTACCGAGGTCTTCCGCCGCAACTGCGAGACGCATTCCGCGCATTCGGCCTGCACCCCGGCCCCGACCTGACGGCCGACGCGGGGGCCGCGGCGCTGGCGTGCCCGGTCCGGGAGGCCGAGCGGATCTTAGAGGAGTTGCTCGACCGCCACCTGATCACCGAACCCGCCCGGGGCCGCTACCGCTTCCACGACCTCGTCCAGGACTACGCCCGCCGCGTCTCCCGCGAGACCGACACCGACGAGGAGCGCCGCCGGACCGTCCACCGGATCCTCGACTTCTACCTCGCGGCGGCCGACCACGCGAACCACTTGCTCTCCCCACACCGCACGGGTGACACAGAGCCCGATGGGCCGCAGCAGCACTCGCCGCCCCTTGAGAACGAGGCGGACGCAGCCGAATGGTTCGCCGCCGAACACGCCTGCCTCATGAACGCCGCAGCAGAGGCCGACCGCATCGGCTCAGCAGAACACGTCGCCCGCTTCTCCCGTGTACTCGCCGGCCATCTGGAGTCGCGCGGCCGCTGGGACGCCGCCGCACGCCTGCACACCAAGGCGGTCGAGGCGCTCCAGGGCTTGGACGACCATCCGAGAACCGCACGCGCCCTCGTCGACCTGAGCCACATCCGATTCCGTGTCGGCGACTACGACACCGCGATGGAAGACGCGGAAAAGGCGCTGGATATCTACCGTTCGATCGGCGACCGCAGCGGAGAAGCACATATTCTCGGCCGCATAAGCCTCATCCACTGGCACCAGTCGCGTTTTCCCGAGGCATTGACCTGCTGCCGGGAGGCGGTGGAAATCCACCGCTCTCTCGGCGACCGGCGCGGAGAGGCGGAGAACCTCGATCGCACCGCGATCGTCTTGGAGTTCACCGGCGACTATCGCGAGGCCGAACGTCTCCGCCTCGAAGCACTCGCGATCCTCGACGAGATCGACGCCCCGGGCCTGCGGACGATGGCGCTCAACAACATGGGCGACCTGATGATCCGCAGGGGCGACGTCGACCGAGCCGCCGAGTACTACGCGCAGATCGCCGGCCTCCCCGAACTGAGCCGCCAGCACGAGGCCATCGTGCTCATCAACGCGGCCCACGTCCACCGCCGTACCGGAGCTTACGAAACGGCCCTGGCCAATTACCGTGCGGCACTCGCGATAGCGATGGAATTAGGCGACCGGCGAACCCAGGTCGACACCCTCATCGGCATCGGCGCCACTTTCCATAACACCGGCCGCTACGGCGAATCCATCATTCATCATGAACGAGCCCTGGCCATTTCACGCTCCATCAACGAGCGTTACGAAGAGACAGTCGCCCTCCGTCATCTAGGCGAGGCGCTCACTACCTCCGGACGCTATCGAACCGCCGTCGAGCACCTTCGACAGGCGTATGCTCTGTCCGCCGAAATAGGCGTTCCCGACGAGCAGGCGAAGGCCCTGGCAAGCCTGGGCGCCGCCCTCCTCCACGTCCAGGGCAGCGAAGCCGCCCGCCGCCCGTGGGAGGAGGCCCTCCGGCTCTTCACCACGCTGAACCTCCCCGAGGCGCAGGACTTGAGAGCCCGGCTCCAGTCCCTTGACCACGCCACCGGCACCTGACCTACACTAGAACCCATTCCATTCTCAGCCGGACGCCTTCCCCGAACACCGTCCTGCACAGCACCGAACATCGCACAAGAAACCGGTTCTACTCTACTTACCCGCCGTGCGCACGTTCCACAGAACCGGACACATCGCCTCCGACAACTCCCATGCAATGCGGCATCTCGACCTGCCGGGCATGAGATTCGTGGAAGTTGCCACGCAGGACCATCCAGGCTTAGTACTCTCTTCACCGGAAAGCCGCCCACACCGGGCTGTTCACTTCTCATCGGATGGAACTTTCCGTGGCCCGCTTCTTGAATAAAATTCTACCTGTCGCTCTGGTACTCACCGTGGCGCCCGCCGTCCTGGTGGCGTGCATCCACATGACTGGATGAGTTCTTGATATTGGGCCGGGCGGGACGAGGGGGGCCCGCCCGGCCTACCACTCGCAGAGGCGTCGCATGTGCGGCGCCTCTGTTGCGTTGTCCAGCAGGAACCGCAGAGCGGGCCTGGAGCGCGGCCGAGGTACGGACACTGCCGCCGGCCGTGGTCACCGGGGCGCCCGACCCCAGCAAGGGGAACAGGGTTGGGCATGATCAAACGGGCGTGTTAATCTAGCTCTACTTGGGTAGTACTATCGCTACATGCCGGGAAAGCATACGCGGGCGGCCATCAAGGAGTTAGAGGACGCCGGCTGGAAGGTCACCTACACGAGCGGACGGGCGCACGCCTTTGCGAGGGCGTCCTGCCCTGGCGGCCCTGGCTGCTGCGCTCCTCCCTTCTCGATCAACGGAACCCCCGACGTTGACGAACATGAGGCACAGAAGATCCGGAGGCGGATGCGACAGCACAACGCCAAGGTGACCGAACGGCAGGAAGGAGAGGACTGATGAGCACCTACTGGTTCGAGCTTGAGGTCGGTCCGGTGAGCGACCTTGAGGAGGCCGCGGAACGGCTTTACTCGCGTTGCGGTGACGGTCAACTCTCCGGCGACGAGCACGGCGGCAGCATCCTGTTCTCACGCGAGGCGCGCAACGCGGTCGGGGCGATCCTGTCGGCCATCGACGACAGCGAGAGCAGCGGGCTGTCGGTGACCGGTGTCATGGAAGACCTGGTGACCATCGACGACATCGCCGAGAGGACCAGCAGGTCCGCTCCGGCGGTAGGGCACTGGACGACCGGTCAGCGCGGGCCTGGGGGTTTTCCCGCTCCGGTCATCCATCGCGGCAGTCGCGTCAAGCTCTACTCCTGGGCACAGGTGTCTCGCTGGCTTGCCGATGCCGGGCTCGGGAAGATCGACTCGGTTGCCGCGGAGGTCGCCGCCGCCACCGCCGATGTGGACGCCCTCTTGCGCGCCCGACAGGTGCTGCGCGACGCCCCCTCCGGCAAGCGGGAAGCCCTGATGAAGCTGGTTGAGGCTTAAATGATCTGGAGCCGCACAGGCCTGTGCGGGCGGCGGCGCGGGCTGGCATTTCCCGTGTTCTGAGCCCCGTCCAGGACGACGCTCAGTGTGGTCGCCGCCCGCCCTGCGGGCTGCGGGGGAAGCCCACCGAGCTGGGGGAACTGGTGGGACGCGTCCGCAGGGCGGGGGCAGTCTATGAGTGCAGCGGCGTGCGCGGCCTGTCGACGTGACTCAGTGCTCCGATGACCGGGCGCCCTGCCCTGCGTGCGGCGTCGAGCATGTACCCGTGGTCGATGGCGATCCGCGCCCACACGGCCTTGCCCTCGCCGATCGCGAACCATCCGCAGCCGCCGGACGCGAACGCCTGGACCAGGATTAGACCGCGTCCGGACGTGTCGAAGAGGTGGGGCTGCTGGATCACGGGCCGGCCGGGGTGGTCGTCCCACACGCACATTTCGACACCTTGGTCGATGCGGCTGGTCCACACGCGGATGCTCCTGCCCTTGCAGAGCCGGGCCGCGTTCGACGCGAGTTCGGTCATGATCTGGCAGGCGTCGCCCTCGAAGGCACCGAGCCCCCAGGAGGCGAGTGCACTGCGCACGAGCTCCCGCGCGAGATAGACGGTCTCCGGATAAGCCCGGAACGTCTCACTGAGCATGTTTTGTTGATCTATGTCCATGATGGATATCGCGGCCATCGACTGCCCTCCTCGCGGTCTCCGTTTCTGCCCACAGACTGACGTCAGCCGGTTACGCTTGTCTTCTTTCAGTCAGGAATATCAACATTAAGGATCTTGAATGGGGAAGGCCGACCGGCTCGATCCGGACAACAACCCGTGGCACTGGCTGGCCGTTGACCTGCGAATATGGCGCCTCGAACGCAACCTGTCACAGGCCCAGCTCGCCGAGATCCTGGGCGTCGACGATTCCACGGTTTCGAACTATGAATCGGGCACATCAAAAGTCCCCGAACGCAAGGCCGAAATTCTTGACCAGCTTTGGCGCACTCGCGGCCATTTTGCCCGAATTCACCGACACGCGGAGACTGTTCATGATCCGAACTGGTTCGACCAGTACACGCGGTACGAGCAGAGGGCCGAGGCGATCAGCGCCTACTCCGCGCTCGTCATACACGCGCTCTTCCAGACCGAGGACTACGCGCGGGCTCTGATCGAAGGGGCGCAGGTCGTCGACAACGTCGAGGAGACCGTCGCGGCCCGGATGGAGCGGCGGCAGGTCTGGGAGGCCGCCCATGCCCCCGAGTTCCGTCTATTCGTACGCCAGTCGGTTCTAGAGGATCCTGTGGGCGGGCCCGAAGTGATGCGGGCACAACTTGGTCACTTGCTGGACTTGAGCCAACGCAAGGGAGTCGTGGTGAGGGCTCTCCCAAAGGCGAAGGCCGCCCATGCAGGGGTCGACGGTTCGTTCGCGATCTTGAGGATCGGCCAGGCGGAACATGCCTGGTCACCCGCCGTCAACGGCGGGCGCCTGGTATCTGATCCGACGAAGGTCAGGGCGTACCGACTACGGTGGGATTTGATAGGGGATGATGCCCTGTCTCGAGACTCGACCCGGAGTCTCCTGCGTGAGCTTATGGAGGCCATGAAGTGAATCCACCTGTATGGCGCAAGTCCAGCCGCAGCGGGGGCAGCGCCGGCGGTGGCGATGGGTGCGTGGAACTGGCCGCTCTTACTGGCGTGATCGGTGTGCGTGACAGCAAGGCCCCCGACGCCGGACACATCACGCTCTCCGCAGAGAGCTTCGCCCAGCTCATCACCGCCCTCAAGCAGGGAGAACTGCACCTCTGACTCCTGGTATCGCGAACGGCCTCGCCTTCTGGCGGGGCCGCTGGCATGTCCGGGGACTCTCGGCGGGCCGGGCACTGTCGCCTGCGACCTCGTCTCCTTGGCGCTCGTTCAAAACGTCCGGAACGGGCGAGCGAGTCCGAACCTCACAGGGCGGAGCAGCGATGGCGCCGAAAAGGGGCGCGGGGCACTGCGTCCTCTGACAGGGTTGGCTGCGGGGCGCGTTCTTCCGGATAGCGGCCCATGCCCTTCCCTTTAGTGGAGGTGGAGCGGGTGCTGGGATCGCGGTTGGCCAGGCAGTTGCGTGGGGGGCCGACGCTCCTGCTGCGCGACATGCCTGAGGACGAATTGCTGGCGGCGGTCCGGCGGTACGATCCGTCCGCGGAACGCGTCAGCGGGAAGATCAAGCTTCGCGAGTTGCATCTCCTCGGCCCGATCGCGCTCGACCCCGGGCTGACCGCGAAGGCGCGACTGCCCATCGACCGCTCTACGGCCTACATCGTGAAAGACCTCCGTCCGCCGAGGGCGGCGGTCGGCAGATTCCGGACGGAGTTCGTGCTGCCGTTCACCCTGGGCATGGCGCACGCCCTGGACGGCACGGGCGTCCTGGACGGCGCGGTCATGACCGATGACCGGTGGTTCGACCTCTGGTCGTTGCAGGTGGAGGACCCCTCGGACCGTCCCGGCCAGGAGGACGCGCAGTGGGTCGATCACGTGGCCTCGGCGCTCCTTGAGGAACCGGTATCGGCGGAGGAGATGCACGAAGTCGTCATGCCGCTGGTGGGCGCCGCGGAGATCGAGCACGACGAGGACGAGGACGAGGGCTTCCAGCACTGGTCCTACCGCCCGAAGGACGACGGGCCGGTCACCGTCGAATGCTCGTCCAGGCTGGCGTTCGATTTCGCCGCGGCCCCGCCGCTGGTGACCTGGTATCCCGCTCTGGAGTGCGGCATCGCGCTCGAAGACGGGACGCCGCCGATCCCGGACGAGCATCTCCACCAGGCGGGACGCATCGCCTTGGCGATCGCCGAACGGTTCGGCGGCGTCCCGCTCGACGCCTTCGGCTTCAAGATCGAGCGTCCCGAACACGTCCGGCTCCGCCCGTAGTCGTTCTCGGGGACGGCCGCGTCCGGTCGCCGGACTCGGACGACTGCCGCACGGCGCTGGAGGCCCTCGGGGCGGCGTCCACGGCCGCCCGCCTGCCGGTCACATTCAGGCTTTTGACCTGTATGAACGCGTCTCGCCTGGGGATGAGCGCTGCGGGTGACGGCCGGCAGGGGGCAGGACATGATCGAACGCGAGAAGGTGCGGCTGAGCGGGGTCGCGGAGACGACCTTGGCCACGCTGTACGGCAAGGCCGTAGCGAGTCGCGCGGCGGACCCGGTGCTGGTGGACCTGGACGCCGAGGGCGCCGTCGAACGTCTCGACTACGACTTCGCCCGGCTCGGCGTCTCCCGCGACTCCGCGCTGGCGATCGCGCTGCGCTCGGCCTACTTCGACCGCTGGACGCGCGAGGCGCTGTCCGACCACCCGGACGCGACCGTGCTGCATCTGGGATGCGGCCTGGACTGCCGCGCCCGGCGCGTGGATCCGCCGCCCGGCGTCCGCTGGTACGACGTCGACCGGCCGGAGGTCATCGAACTGCGCCGGCGGCTGTACGGGGAGCATCCCGGCCACCACACGATCGGCGGCTCGGTCACCGACCCGCGATGGCTGGCACGAGTGCCCGCCGACCGTCCCGGCGTTGTCGTCGCCGAGGGCATGGTGCAGTACCTCACCGAGGCCGAGGGAGTCGACCTGTTCACCAGAATCGTGGAACGGTTTCCCCGCGGCGTGGTCATGTTCGACGCGTGCAGTTCCCTGGCGATGCGGCTCGGCCGCCATCGAAAGGCGCTGCGGGCGACCGGGGCGAGGCCCGGAGGCTGGGGTATCGACGATCCCGCAACGGTCGAATCGCTGGTTCCAGGGCTGCGCCTCGGCAAGCAGCAGGCTTTCCTCGGCGTACCGGAGATGGCCCGTTTCGGCTGGCAGACGCGCCTGGCCGTCGCACTGACCAAACACTTTCCCGCCGCGCAAAAAACCGGACGCCTTGTACGTTACGACTTCTAGCCTCGATCTTTTGTGACTCGGCCGTGGGATAGGCACCGGTCGCCGGGCGCAGCCTGCCTATTTTATAGAAATGCTTTAGGTGAGGCTCTGGAGAGGGCGGGTAGGAGGGCGGTCGGCCGTCCCTGATAAGGGGCGGCGCAACCAATCTCCGAATGGAAGGGAGCAGAGCATGGAAATGACCATGGAGACGCCTCGGCCGCGGAAGACGGACCTGGCCGCCGAGGTGGAGCAGGCGACGGTCATGGCCGAGCTGATGCGCGGTGAAGCCCCGGTCAGCGGCGCCCCGCTCGAGGAGGAGCGGTGCGTGCCGCTCATCATCCTTCCTTGACCGACGAGGGAGCCGGCCGCCCATGGCTGTGACGGGTCACGCCCGAGCCGACTACGGGCGCGCGGCTGAGGAACTGGCCACCCGGGTTCCGCAGGTCCTGCACGGCCTGCGGGGCCCGGGCTGGCTGGCCGAGTTCGCCGCCGAGACGGCCGACCGCACGGCCGCGCTGGCGGCCGTGCGGATCCTGGACGTGGAGCTGCTGTCGGCGCATCTGCTCGGCGCTACTCCGCTGGGCGCGGCCGACACCGAGGTCTTGGAGCAGGCCTTGCACGTCTTCCCGCTGACCGGCGCGGACGGCGCGGCGGAGCGGCTGCGGCGCGCCCGGGACTGGGCGGTCGTGCGGCTGGCCGGTGACTGCGGCGCCGGCCTGGAGCCGGCCGCGCACATGGCCGGCCTGCCCCCGCCCGCCGCACCCGAGGAGGCGGAGGGCGGCGACTGGCACGCCTGGTCGTCGGCGCTGGCCGCGCTGGCGGCCCTGGCCGTCCCCGGTCTGGACAGCCCGCTGCACCGCGGCGCCGCCGCCGGCGGTCTCGCGATCGCCCGGGGCGCGACGCGGTCGGTGCTGCGCCGGGACCTTCCCGTCGCCGCCGCGCTGACCCGCTGGCTGGCACTGCCCGGCCACGACGCGCCGCCGCTGCGGACGGCGCTGCTGATCGAGCACATCACGGCATGCGACGGCACCCCGCGCACCGTCCTGCACCTGCGGATCGCCTCCCACCTGCTGGGCCGGACGGGAGGACGGTCATGAGGCGCGAGGCGGCCGCCACCGCACATCGGGTGCTGTGCGCGGGCCTCGGCTGGCTGCACAAGACCCGCACCGCGATGCCCGGAACGGAGCACCTCGCGGACGGCCCGGCCTCGTTCCAGAAAGCGCTGGGCGAGATCGCGCTGTGCGCGTCCCTGGTGCGGCGCGAAGCGGTCACCGGTGCCGAGCAGACCCGGCAGGCCGGCGACCTGGTCGAGCACGCCTGGGCCCGGCTCGGCCACGGCGACCTGCTGTACGAGCGCGCGCTGCGCAATCCCCTGTTCACCGACCCGATGGAGTCCTACGCCCACTTCGCCCGCGCGGGCCTGCGCCACGAGCGCCTGCGGGACCTGCTCGTCCACCAGTGCCGGCTCGGCATCTGGCAGACGGGCGAACTCGTCCCCCACCACCGCTTGGCGGTCGCCAACGCGATGGAGACCCTCGCGCTGCCGCCCGACGGGCTGCCCCAGCCGCATTGGGCGTCGCTCACCGCGGCGACCTGGCTCGGCCAGACCCCGCCGCCCTGGGCCATCGACTGGGCCACCGCCTACGCCGTGACGCACACCGTCTTCCACGTCACCGACTGGGGCCGCGTTCCCGAGCGCATGCCAGCACCCGTGCGGGACTACCTGCGCGAATGGGTGCCGGTCTGGGTGCGGGTGTGGGCCGAGGTCGAGCAGTGGGACCTGGTCGCCGAACTCCTGGCCGCCGACGCCTGCCTGCACGAACCCGCCTGCCCGGCCGGGGACTGGGCCCTGCTGGCCGCCGCCCAGCAGGACGACGGAATGGTCCCCGCCGACGCCCGGACCTCGCATCACGACGATGACGAGCGGCATCTCCGGTCGCACCGGCACGCCACGATCGCCGGGGTGGTCGCCGCGACGCTCGCCCTGTCCCGCGCCCTGTCATGACGGCGGCGCCCGGCCGCCTCAGCCCGCGGTCGTCGCCGCCACGGCCGGCTCGCCCGCGGTGTCGGCGGCCTCGGGACGAAGGATGCTGAACATCAGGCAATCGCGCCATTGGCCGGCCCGGAAGGTATAGCCGCGCAGCAGCCCTTCCTGGACGAAACCCATCTTCTCGCACACCCGCTGCGAGGCGATGTTGCCGACCTCGACGGCGGCTTCGATCCGGTGGACGGGGCTGCAGTCGAACAGGTAGCGGACCAGGAGGCCGAGGGTCTCGGCGGCGTAACCGCGACCTCGCGCGGCCGGGAGCGACAGACCCGCGATCCGCCAGCAGAACGCCGCCGGACTGGTCGGTACCCGCGTCCAGCTCACCATGCACAGCGGCCCGTCGTCGCCCTCCGCCATCAGGGCGCCCCGCTCGTCCGACATCAGGCCGTCGCGCTCCCATTCCCGCCGCAGCCGGTGCCGGTCCCGCCAGCCGTACCACTCGAACGGCGCCATGACCGCGGGATCGCTGATCGCCCTCTCCAACTCGGCGACGTCCTCGGCGTCGACCTGGCGCAGCCGCACCCGAGCAGTTGTCACCACAGCCCCCTTTCCTTCCCTCGCTTCCCCCTTACCCGCTGCCCGCATTTAATGACAGTCGGTAATTGACTAATCACCGGCCGCGCCTTCGCCTACACGTCACTTGCTCTTGAGTGAGTCTTCGCGTCCGGCGGGTGGGGGTTTCACCGGGGACGGGCCATGATCAGCGGGCTGGTCTTCCGTTGAGAGGGGCGTCGATGCGCGGGTTCGTGGCCGGGATGATCGTGGTCGGACTGGTGGGGGCCGGGGCCGTCCCGGCGTTCGCGGCGCCGCCGCCGGGGCCGGTGGACGGGGCCGGGTCCGGGGAGCGGCCCGAGGCGCGGGCGCGGGCGCTGCCGTCCTCCGAGGTCGGGCCGGTGCGGTTCACCTCGTCGGAGCGGACCGCGCCCGGCGTGACCTTCCGGACGTTCGAGACGTCCGGGACCGGCGGCCGCGTTCTGGGCGACCTGCTGGACGTCGACCTGCGCAGCCCGAAGGTCTCCGTCGGGCTGCTGCGTCCGCCCGTCGTCGCCGCGCGCCGGACGGTGTCGGAGATGGCGGGGGCACAGAAGGCGGTGGCCGGGGTGAACGGCGACTTCTTCAACATCAGCGAGACCCACCCCGGGGTGCCGGCGACCGGCTCGTCGTCCGGCCCGGCGGTGGACGGCGGCCGTCCGCTCAAGGGCGCGGTGCCGGACGGGCAGCGGTTCGGGCCGGGGCTGCCGCCCGGCACGTCCACCGAGGACGTCATCGGCGTCGGCCGCGACCGGCGCGGGCACGTCGCGCGGCTGCACCTGACCGGCACCGTCCGGTCGGGCAAGAAGTCCATCGACCTGCGCGGGCTCAACCAGTACGCGCTCCGCGTCGGTGGGGTGGGCGCGTTCGACTCGCGCTGGGGCGAGGTCTCGCGGCAGCGCGCCGTCTGCGGGACGGACGAGGTCCGCAGCGCCCCGTGCAGCACGAACACCGCCGAGGTGACCGTGCGGCGGGGCGTGGTGACGGGCGTGTCCGACACGGTCGGCGCGGGCGCGATCCCCGCCGGGACGACCGTGCTGGTCGGGCGGGAGAAGGGCGCCGACGCGCTGCGCCGGCTCCGGCCCGGCGACCGGGTGCGGGTGTCGTACCGGTTCACCGGCCCGGTCCGCTTCCGGTTCGCGGTCGGCGGGTTCCCGATCCTGCGGGACGGGGCGCCGCTGGACGGCCTGAGCCCGAACGGCCCGGCCCCGCGCACCGCCGCCGGGGTCAGCCGCGACGGCCGGCACCTGTACCTCGTCGTGGCGGACGGCAGGTCGGAGCGGAGCGGCGGCCTGACGGTCGCCGAACTCGCGTCCCTCCTGGACAAGGTCGGCGCCGACGACGCCGTCAACCTGGACGGCGGCGGCTCCTCGACGTTCGTCGCGCGCGCCCCCGGCGCCGCCTCGGTGACCGTCCGCAACACCCCGTCCGACGGCACGGAACGCGCCGTGGCCAACGGCATCGGCGTCTTCGCCCCGAACGCCCGCGACTGACGCGAAGCGCCGCTCCCGCCGGCGGCTTCGCAATACGGTGCTCCCGTGGGTGATTCCAAGGAACGGGCACGGCGCATCGCCGAGAAGCTCGCAGCCGAGGCCGTGAAGTATCCCGACGAGCGCGCGGAGATCCTGCTGGAGGCCGCCGGGCAGTGGGCCATGGCCGGCGAGCCCGACCGGGCACTGCGCATCTACGACGATGTCATCGCCAGGGACGGGGGCGAGGACGCGCAGTTCGCCACCGCGGAGCGGATCTCGCTGCTCACCGAACTCGGCCGGACCGCGGAGGCGGACGAGGAGCTGGCCCGGCTCGGCCGGGCACGCGTCCACCCGGGCCCGGCCGAGCTGGTCGCGGAGATGCTGGAGGAGCAGGGCCGCCTGGAGGAGGCTCTGACCTGGTTCAACATCGCCTGCCGCGACATCGTGGCGGACGGCGGCGAGGCGGAGCTCTTCGTCCGGCCCGGGCTGCGCGGACGGTCACGCGTCCGCCGGGCGCTCGGCCTCCCGGCCGACGCGCTCGACCAGCGCGCCGAGGACCGGCGGAGCGACCTGGCCGGGCTCATGGAACGGGCCGCGCAGCCGGCGCCGCCCGGCGCGGGCTCGTTCTTCGTCCGCTCGGACGTCGACCGAGCCTTCGCCGAGGGTCTGGTCCACGGCACGGTTCCGGCCGACGCCCCGTCCTACTTCCGCGATGTCGAACGGGGCTGGCGCGCCTCCTGCGACGAGGCCGGCGCGTCCAAGCTCCGCGTCCTCCCCACGCGGGTGGACGACCTGCTGGAGTACGCCGAGGCCCGGGGCCGCGACCCGAAGGACGAGCAGACCCGCGCCGACCACCTCATGGACCGCATCGGCGAGGGCGCCCGGACCCTCGCCTGGCCTCCGGAACGCAACGCGCCCTGCTGGTGCGGCTCGGGCCGCAAGTACAAGAAGTGCTGCGGCTCCCCCGGCGGCCGGTGACGCTCAGGACTTCTTGTCCTGGTGGCGTTTGTCGCGGACGTACATGATGGCCGCCTTGCCGTCGCCGGGGCTGCGGCGCTCCAGGACGAACAGCGTCGTCGCGGTGATCAGCTCGCTCAGCTTGGCGTAGCCGTAGTTGCGGGAGTCGAACTCGGGGCGCTGCTTGGTGATGATGTGGCCGACGGACGCCAGCGGGGCCCATCCGTCCTCGTCGGAGGCCGCCTCGACGGCGTTGCGCAGCAGGTTGACGAGCGCGGTGTCCTGCTTGAGCTTGGCGGCCGGCGTCGGCGGCGCGGGCTTCAGCGCCGTCACGGTGGGCGCGGCCGAGCCCTGGTCGTAGGCGAGGTTCTCGATGTAGATGAACTTGTCGCACGCCGCCACGAACGGTTTGGGCGTCTTGCGTTCCCCGAACCCGTAGACGGTGAGCCCGGACTCCCGGATCCGCGCCGCCAGCCGGGTGAAGTCGCTGTCGCTGGAGACGATGCAGAACCCGTCGAAGCGGTCGGAGTACAGCAGGTCCATCGCGTCGATGACCATCGCCGCGTCCGTGGCGTTCTTGCCGGAGGTGTAGGCGAACTGCTGGATCGGCTGGATCGACTGGTCGAGCAGGTGTTCCTTCCAGCCGCGCAGGTTCGTTCCCGTCCAGTCGCCGTAGGCGCGTTTGACGTGCGCGGTCCCGTACTTGGCGACCTCGGCCAGCAGTCCCTCGACGACTCCGGGCTGCGCGTTGTCGGCGTCGATGAGCACCGCCAGCCGGGCGGTGTTCTCGTTCACCATGCCGTGCGCCTCCCCAGGTCGTCCGTCGGCCGGAACCCGCCCAGTACATCAGACGGCGCCGCTCGGGAGCAGGGTGCCGAGTGCGGCGGCGCCGTCGAGGAGGGCTCGGGAGCGAGCCTCGATGCCGGCGTCCCTGGCGTCCAGCGCGGCGGCGACGTCCTCCAGCCGCCGGGCGCTCCGCAGTTCCGGCATGAGGGCGCGGAGGGGTGTGATGCGGTAGCCGGCCTGGCGCAGTTGGTGGACGATCCGCGCGTCCCGCACCTGGGCCGGTGTGTACCGCCGCGTTGCTCCGGCGGGGGCGCGGTCGGGGACGACGAGGTCCTCCCTGTCCCAGTGCCGCAGCGTCGAGGGGCGCACGCCGAGCGCGGCGGCGAGTTCGGAGATGCTCATGGAGTCCGAGGCGCGGACGTCGCCGAGCGGCTCGCTGGTGATCGTCCGGGCGGCCTCCCTGGCCAGCCGTACCTCCCCGCGCTCCGTGTGGAGGCGTGCGTGCACCGCGTCGAGCATGGCGAGCGCCTCCGACGCGGGGCCCTGGTGGACGGCCCGGACGATCCTCTTGGCCTCGACCGGGCCCGCGCCCGCCGCGAGGGCGCGGTAGGCCAGCGCGGAACGCACATGGACCTCCCCGTAGACGCGGTAGCCCGTGGCCGTGCGCGTCGCCGGCGGCAGGACGCCGTCGCGTTCGAGATTGCGCACCTGCTGGACGGAGTACCCGGCGCGCCGCGCGACGTCCACGGTGCGCATGCCGCGCGAGTTGAGACCTGACACCCCGAAGCCCCTCAGTACCGGTCCGAAAGTCTCCACAAGCACTTCAATGCCAGGCTAGAACACATGACGACGGACGAGATCATCGAATTCATGGCGGGCCTCGACGGCGTCCTGGCCTCCAGGCCGGGGCCGGGCGACGGGTCGCCGGAGATCAGCTGGGCCGACACGTTCTTCTACTACTCGCCCGACGGCGTCGTCCCGGCGAACACCCAGCCCTTCGCGACGCTCGTGACCAAGGACTATCCGGGCGACGACACATCGCGCCTGGACCGGCCGGGCGCCTTCCGCGTGAACGTCTCCGCCGGGAAGGAGGCGTTCATCCGGTGGACCGGCCACGCGCCGCGCGAGCCGGCCGGCGCGGAGGTCGACGCCGGCGCCGCCGACACCGTCATCGCCCATCCCGTCTACGGCACCGCCGGCTGGCTGGCGGTGGTGAACCCGGGCCCGCGCACTGAAGCCGCCGTCCGCGAACTGCTGGACGCGGCCTACCGTCTCGCACGTGCGCGCCATGAGCGGCGCGCTGGCTCGAACGAGGGCTGACCGGCGTCAGGCCGGCTTGCGGGCCATTCCGCCCCAGAGGGCCGCCGGGGCGGACGCCTCCAGGTCGGAGCGGGGGCGCCAGCGGGGGACCTCGACGACGCCGGGCTCGATGAGGTCCAGCCCGTGGAAGAACCCGGTGACCTGCTCGCGGTCGCGCAGCGTGACCTTCTCCGCCGAGTTCTCGTTCATGGCCCGCTCGAAGGCGGCCATCTCCTCGGGGAAGATGTCCTTCGCGGTGTGGGACACCACCAGGTGGCTGCCCGGCGGGACCGCGGCCATCAGGGTGTCGGTGAGCTTGTACGGGTCCGCCTCGTCGGAGACGAAGTGCAGCACGGCGATGAGCATGACCGCCACCGGCCGGCTGAAGTCCAGCGTGCGGGACGCCTCCTGGAGGATCGTGGCGGGGTCCCGCAGGTCGGCGTCGATGTAGTCGGTCGCGCCCGCCCCGCTGCTCTTCAGCAGCGCCTCGGCGTGGACCAGCACGATCGGGTCGTTGTCGACGTAGACGATCCGGGATTCGGGCGCGATCGCCTGGGCGACCTCGTGGGTGTTGTTCGCCGACGGCAGGCCCGTGCCGATGTCGAGGAACTGGCGGATTCCGGCCTCGGCCACCAGGTACTCCACCGTCCGCGCCAGGAACGCGCGGTTGGCCCGGACGGACTTGACCGTGGACGGGAAAGCGTTCAGCCCGGCCTCGGCGGCGGCACGGTCGGCGGCGAAGTTGTCCTTCCCGCCGAGCCAGGCGTCATAGACGCGGGCGGGATGAGGGATGCTCGTGTTGACCCGGGCAAGCTTGTCCTGGCCCGACGTCTCTCCGTCCGATGCCACGAACCCTCCTCGAATGCCGCCATTGATATTGGTCGACAGCATATAAGCGTCTTCTGACCGGTATATGGCTCATGCGAGGAGCGACAGGGAGTCCAGGTCGCGGGCGTGGTGGGCGTGGCGGGTGGTCATGGTGCGGAACATCTCGTCGCCGCGCGGGGTGCGTTCCACGAGCATCGAGGCGCCGATCGCCATGACGATGCCGTGGAAGGTGTGGTGGCGGTAGGCGGTCCAGCAGTCGTCCCAGGTCAGGGTGACGCCTCGCGATGTCAGCGTGTCGCAGTAGCGCTTGACCAGGGCCTTCTCGTGGGCGCGGCGGGCCTCGGTGGGGAGGCTGGAGCCCAGGAAGTAGGAGAGGTCGGCGAGGCCGGGGCCGTAGGCGCAGGTCTGCCAGTCCAGGACGGCGGTACGGGCTCCGCCGAACAGCAGGTTGTCGGCGCGGAAGTCGCCGTGGGACAGGGTCAGCGGCCCCTCGCGGGCGGTCAGGTAGGCCGGCAGCGAGGGCATGAAGTCTTCGATCAGGGTGATGACGTCGTGGCCCAGGTCGGCGGCGTAGCGGTCCTTGAAGCCGGTGTAGAGGTCGGTGACCATCGCGGCGGTGAAGGCGGTGGCGTCGGCGTCGTGGCGGTTCAGCCAGGGCAGGGCGGCCAGGCCGGGATCGTCCCAGCCCGCGGCGTGGAAGGCGGCCATCTCGCTGATCGCGGCGGCGGCGTCCTCGGGGGCGACGCCCGCGAGCTGGTCGCCGGGCTGCGCGGGGGCGAGGTCCGCCAGGAGGACGGTGTACTCGTCCTCCTCGGCGGCGTAGGCCGAGAAGTAGCAGGCGGGGATGCCCGCGTCGAGATCGCCCGCGAGTTCGGCGTAGAAGCTCGCCTCGACCTCGTAGGTGCGGATGGCGCGGGCGGCGGCGCGGCTCGACGGGTCGGCGGCCGGGACCTTGGCGACCATGGTGGGCGGCAGGGGCGTCTCGCCCGCGTAGGTGAGGTGCAGGCGGAGGCTGTCGGAGACCTGGCCGGTGCCCACCGGTTCGGTCCGGACGGCGGTCACCTTCGTTTCGAGGGCGTCCGACAGCCAGGACGCCGTCAGGCCCGCGGCGCCGGGGGCGGGGGTCATGCCGCCGGAGACCGGGCTCGTGCCGCCGGGGGCGGGGGTCACGCGGTCTCCTCGGCCAGGTGCGTCCAGCCGTGGTCCTGCCAGCCGGGGGGCTGGTGCCATTCCGTCCAGCCGTGGCCGGTGCGGCCGTCCTCGGTCTCGAAGCGGCACAGGGCGCGGGGGAAGCGGGCGTCCCGCCCGTCGGGGGACGTGACGGACACGGGGGCGAAGGCCACCGGGGTCACGGTCATGGGCGCGCCGGGGAAGCGCAGGTCGGAGCGGGCGGGCAGGCCGTCGGCGAAGGCCGTCTCGGCGGAGAAGCCGGCGCGGTGCTCGATCTCGCCGCCCGGCGGGACGGCGAAGCACGGCCACGGGAGGGGGAAGCCGATGTTGGCCTGCATGCCGTGGACGAACATGCCGTCGGAGAGGCGGCCGGACGTCCAGAGCCAGGAGACCTTCCACCAGTCGCGCTCGCCCCAGCTGTGGTCGCGCTCCCCCGGCGCCTCGACGGCGATCTTCTCGCCGGCCACGCTGACCAGGCCGGTGACGGTGCACGGGATCTCGTAGCGCGGGATGTCCTTGTAGGGGTAGACGCCGCCGGCGGTGTCCCAGCGCAGGTCGAAGGAGAGCCCGGCGGTCCCGGTGGCGGGGCCGGCCGGGTCGGGATGGACGGACGCGGTCCCCTGCAGCGTGACCCGGGCCGGGCCGAACGGGTCGGGGATCCGCTGGGTCGCGGTGTAGGCATCGGCGTGGACGTCGGCCGTGCCGGGCTTGGGCAGCGGTGCGTTGTTGTCGGCGATGAGGAGCAGCGGGCGGCCGGGCCGCACCAGCGCGGCCCAGTACCAGGCGCGGTCCCAGTTCGGATACAGGCCGAGCCGCACGTAGCCGGCGACGGAGCCGTCCGGGGCGGCGAAGTCGAAGTAGTAGGACTCGTTCCACAGCAGTTCGGGGCCGGGTTCGTGCAGTCCCTCGTCCGCGGGCGTCAGGTTCCAGGTGCCGTGCTCGACGATCCTCGCCATGGACCCTCCGAAGGTTCCGAACGCGATTCTAGAGCGCCGATCCTAACCCTGGCGGCGGCACTTCCGACAGGGCCCGGCACGGCCTCGCCGGCGCTGGCTAGCGGCCGAAGGCGAGCAGGACCGGGCCCTTGTCGTTCGGGTACGGGGTGAACATGTCGCCGGTCAGGACGTAGACCATGCCGTGCGCGACGACCGCGCCGCCTCCGCCGGAGAGGGAGCCGCCGCGTCCGGTGCCGCCGTTCACGGTCGGGAAGTCGGCGATGGTGTCGAAGCTCCAGAGCACCTCGCCGGTACGGGACGAGTAGGCGCGCACCTTGCCGTCCATGCTGCCCTCCCAGACCAGGCCGGGGGTGGTGGTGACGGCGGGCGGGTGGCCGAGCCGGCAGATGCGCGGGTACTGGGACGCGCCGCCGGTCGTGCATCCGTCGGACGGGTTCGGGGTCTTCCAGATGACGTGGCCGTTGGCGGGGTCGAGCGCGAAGAGGGTGCCGGGGTTCGCCATGTAGGTCGCGACGTAGAGGCGGTGCCCGTCGTAGGACGAGCCCCACTGGATACCGCTGAGGCCGCCACCGGGCATGGGCGTGGAGAGCTGCCGCTGCCACACGATCCGGCCGGTGCGGGCGTCCAGGACGTGGTAGACGCCGACCTTCTGGCCGATGCCGATGAGGCGGCGCCCGCCCGCGGTGAAGATGTTGGGCGCGGCGCCGAGGTCGAAGTCGAGGGCGGTCCCGTCCGGCAGGTTGGGGCAGTACTGGTGGTCTTCCGGGGTCGGGCTGCTGCACTCTTGGCGCCAGGTGTCGACATCGGTCATCTTGCGCGTCCAGCGTGCGCGGCCGGTGCGGGTGTCCAGCGCGAGGACGGAATCGAAGTGCCCTCCGCTGCCGGTGTAGTTCTGCCCTGTGCCGACGTAGAGGGTGCGGGTCGCGGGGTCGATGGCGGGGGTGCTCCACACGCCGCCACCGGACGGCGCATAGCGTGGCACCCCGTTCGGCCAGGTTCCGTCCTGCTTCGGCTCAGGGACGGTGTAGTAGCGCCAGTCGAGCTTGCCCGTGTCGGCGTCCAGCGCGTCGACGTGGCCCCGGAACGTACAGCAGGCGTGTTCCTTGCCCAGGAGGTTCTCACCGCTGGACACACCGACGTAGACGCGGCCTTGGAAGACGATGGGCGAACTCGTCACGATGGCGCTGACGGTGGTGTCGAGCCGGGTGACCCAGAGCAGCTTCCCCGTGTACTGGTTCAGCGCGTACAGGTAGCCGCGGGTGTCACCGAAGTACACCTTGCCGCGCGATACGGCGGCACCGTCCCGCACTTGGGCGAAACCCGTCCCGACCGTGCTGAGGTCGAACTCCCACCTGGGCGCGCCCGTCCTGGCGTCGCGCGCGCGGAAGCGGCCGTCGGGGCCGCCGAAGTAGATGGTGCGCCCGACGACGGCGGGCTGGCTGTGCGGGGCGCCGGTTCCCGCCGGGAACCCGAACGCCCATTTGAGCTTGAGGCCGCCGACGTTCGCGGGCGTGATGCGGCGTTCGGCCGGGTTGAAGCGGCTGCCGCGCAGATCCTTCTGCCAGGACGGCCAGTCGCCGAACCGCGGATGGGCGGACGCGGACGGCGCGGACGGCGCGGCCGCCCCGGCCAGGGCCAGGCAGGCGGCGGCGAGCACGGCCGCCGCCCTTCTCGTGGGACGCATGATCGTTCTCCCTCAGGGGGTGGGGGCGGCGCGGCGCCGGGCGGTCCGGTGCCGGGGGGCGCCGGGGAGGGCGCCGCGCACGAGCCGGTCGCGGAGCGCGCCGGTGTTGCGGCGGCTGACGGCCAGCCGGGCGCCGCCGACCCGCAGCGTGCACCGGCCCGACTCGATGACCAGTTCCTCGACGTGGGCCAGCGAGACCAGGTGCGACCGGTGGATCCGGACGAACCCGGCGTCCCGCCACGCCTCCTCCAGCACGGCCAGCGGCACCCGGACCAGGTGGCTGCCCGTGCCGGTGTGGAGGCGCGCGTAGTCGCCGCTGGCCTCGGCGTACCGGACGTCCGACCGCCGGACGAACCGGACGGTCCGCCCCACCCCGACCGGGATCACCTCGTCGGCGCCGCCCGGCGGCACGACCATGACGACCACTGTGGTTCGGCTGGGCACTGTGGTTCGGCTGGGCACTGTGGTTCGGCTGCGCACCGTGGTTCGGCTGCGCACCGTGGTTCGGCTGGGCACTGTGGCTCGCATGCGCTCATGCAAACCGCGGGGCCGGTGACGATCAAGGGCGGGGTGGGGCATCTGGCACGCCTGGCATAGACCGTGGCATTCCATAACAAAGCGGTCAGTGTGCGAACGGGGCGTACCGGTTCCAGAAGCGGCAGTGGTGCTGCCGCGAGATCTCGTGCGTGACCTGGCTGTCCCCCGCCGGGATGAGCGACAGCACGGCCGGGTCGCGGCGGGTGAAGCGCGGCCAGTACGGCGTGCCGTCCACGGTCGGGTTCCCGGTGCGGGCGAAGCCCGTCCACTGCGCGGTCAGCTGCCTGCCGAACGCCTCCTGGTTCGGGGTCGGCTCCGCTCCGCCGGGCATCGGCGACAGGAACGGCGTCTCGCTGACGTGGTACGACCCGTTCGGCTTCGTCGGGTCGAGGAAGAACATCGGCGGCGCGTCCGCGTTGTCGGTCTGGTAGGCGAACACCTTGATGTGCCTGGCCAGCCGCTCGTCGATGAGGAGCGCCGGACACACCGAGTTGGAGTCGGCGACGATCGTCCGGTAGGCGATGAACGCCGACGGCTCCGGGAACCGCTTCAGCGGATACAGCGCGAAGACCCGGTCGGCCAGCGGCCCGTACTGCCGCCGCACGAACTCCCGGTACTGCTCCGGTGTCTCGGCCGAGGGCAGCTGCACCTCGTCCCGGTCGACGCCGTGCATCAGCGTGACGTCGTTGACCTTCCCCTCGGCGAAGGCCTGGCCGGGCGACATCGGGAGGATCTCGCCGTCCACGACCGGGCCCTGCGTACCGACGTCGGCGCCGATGCCCTCCCCGGCCTGCTCCAGCAGCTTCGCCACCGGCAGCGCGCGCAGGCAGGCGATGTCGGCGCAGCCCAGCGCGTCCGCGAACCGGGCGCCCGCCCGCTGCGCCTCCCGCTCGCTCGGCAGGGGGGCCTTGCAGTCCTGCGCCTGCCACTGGACGTCGACGCCGCGCAGCGAGTTGTACTCGCCGCTCTGCGCGATGCCCTTCTGGAACAGGCCCTTCGCCGCCGGGGACGCGGTGTTCGCGCACACGCTCGACCCGCCGGCGGACGCACCGTAGATCGTCACGTTGCGCGGGTCGCCGCCGAAGCGCGCGATGTTGCGCCGCACCCAGCGCAGCGCCGCCTGCTGGTCGCGCAGCGCGTAGTTGCCGGAGTGCGCGCCGAGCCCCGCGTGCGCCATGAACCCGAAGACGCCGAGCCGGTAGTGGACGCCGACGTTGATGACGCCGCCCTCCTTGACCAGGTGCGTCCCGTCGGACGGCGCCCCGAGCCGGAACCCGCCGCCGTGCAGCTCCACCATCACCGGCAGCGGTTTCCCGCCGGGCTTCTCGGGCGCGACGACGTCCAGCTTCAGGCAGTCCTCGTCGGACGATCCGGGGCCGAGGCCGGGCGGCTGCGGGCACGGGCTGCTCGGCTCGGTCGCCTGGAGAGTGGACGTCCAGGCGGCGTGCGGCGCCGGCGGCGCCCACCGCAGGTCGCCGAGGGGCGCCGCCGCGTACGGGATGCCCCGCCACGCCCGCACGCCGTCCCCGGCCGTGCCGCACACCGCTCCCTCGCCGGTCTGGACGGTCGTCCCGTCCGCGCAGGCCGGCGCCTTCGCGCCCCGCGCCGCGGCCGGTAAGGGCGCCGACACCCCGATCGGCACCGCCAGCGCGAGCGCCGCCCCCGCCGGCGCGACCGCGAAGAACCCTCTCCTCCGCCGCATACCGCCCCTCCTCACCGCCTCGTCCCGATGTACGGCCCGAACGTAGATCGGCGAGGAAGATCCGCAATAGGAGCGTTTTTCGCCCATGCGGGGAGCGGCGACGCCCGCGCGCCGAGCGGCGCGACGCCGCCGCCGAGCGGCTAGGACTCGATGGCGAGCTGCTCCCGCAGGCCCTCCATGTCGACGTTGAACCAGCTCTCGGCGATCCTCCCGTCCTGGAAGCGGTAGGTGACCTGGCCGGTGACCTCGAAGGTCCGGCCGGTGGGCGGCAGGCCCCGGTACTCGCCGACGTGCCGGCCCCGGACCGTGAACCGCTGCGCCACCAGCTCCCGCTCGGCGATCATGCTGTCCACGCGGTGGCGGAGCGCGAACGCGGCGGACAGCTCCCCGTAGTTCTCCCTGGCCTCGGCCAAGCCCACCGACTCGTGGGGCATCGAGGGGTCGTGCTCGACGTAGTCCGCCGTGCACAGCTCGCCGTATTCCTGCACGCGGTCGCCGAGTTCGTCCTCTTCGATGAAGCGGCGGGCCGTCTCCTTGTGAGCGGTGGTCTGCTCGGTCACCATGCCCCCTCCCTGGTCGCGGTGGGGCCGGCCGGGAACCGTCCCGGCGCGGCCCGGTCTCCAGCGGCCTACCCCGTCCGCGGGGGGAAAGGTTTCGCCGAGGCGTCCGCCGGCTTTCGCCGCCCGTAACGGCCGGCGACGCGGTCCGGGGATCTCACTGGACGGGAGGGTGCGCGGGCGCCCGCCCGCGAAGCCGGTTACTCTACCAAACAGTTGTTAGAAAGAAGGTGCTCATGGATCTTGAGTTCGGGACGGCGGACGAGGCGTTCCGCGCCGAGGTGCGGGCGTGGCTGCGCGCGCACGTCCCGGCCGAGCCGCTGCCCTCGCTGGAGACCGAGGAGGGGTTCGCGGCCCACCGCGAGTGGGAGCGGACGCTCGGCGCGGCGCGCCTCGGGGTGGTGTCGTGGCCGGCGGAGTACGGCGGCCGGGGCGTGTCGGTCCTGCAGTGGCTGATCTTCGAGGAGGAGTACTACGCGGCGGGCGCGCCCGGCCGGGTCAGCCAGAACGGGATCAACCTGCTGGCGCCGACGCTGCTCAAGCACGGCACGCCGGAGCAGCTCGCGCGGATCCTGCCGCCGATGGCGGCCGGTGAGGTGATCTGGGCGCAGGCGTGGTCGGAGCCGGGCGCGGGCAGCGACCTCGCGGCGCTGCGCGCCACCGCGACGCGCACCGACGGCGGCTGGCTGCTGGACGGGCAGAAGACGTGGAGCTCCCGCGCGGCGTTCGCCGACCAGGGCTTCGGACTGTTCCGGTCGGACCCCGAATCGTCCCGCCACAAGGGCCTCACCTACGTGATGTTCCCGCTGGACGCCGAAGGCGTGACCGTGCGCCCGATCGGGCGGCTGGACGGCAAGCCCGCGTTCGCCGAGCTGTTCCTCGACAAGGTGTTCGTCCCCGACGCGGACGTCATCGGCGCGCCGGGCGACGGCTGGCGGGTCGCGATGGCGACGGCCGGCAACGAGCGCGGCCTCACGCTGCGCAGCCCCGGCCGGTTCACGGCGGCGACCGAGCGGCTCGTCGAGCTGTGGAAGGAGCGCGCCGACCCGTCCGACACCGCGCTGCGGGACCGCGTCGCGGACGCCTGGATCAGGTCGCGCGCCTACCGGCTCAAGGGCTTCGAGACGATCTCGCGGAGCGACGACGTCGGCGCCGAGTCCAGCCTGAACAAGGTCTTCTGGTCGGAACTGGACGTGGCGCTGCACGAGACCGCGCTCGACCTGCTCGGCCCGGACGGCGAGATCGAGTCGGAGTGGCTGGAGAACTACGTGTTCTCGCTCGCCGGCCCGATCTACGCGGGCACCAACGAGATCCAGCGCAACGTGATCGCCGAGCGGCTGCTCGGCCTGCCGAGAGGATCACGATGAAGTTCGTTTTGGACGCCGAGCAGCGGATGTTCGGGGAGACGTTGCGGCGGCTGCTCGCGGACGCGGGTACCGCGAAGGTCGCGCGGGCGTGGGCGGCCGGGGACACCGGGCCGGGCCGGGAGCTGTGGACGGCGGTCGCGGAGGCCGGGGTGTTCGCGGTCGCGGTGCCGGAGGAGTTCGGCGGCGCCGGGCGGCTGCCGGTCGAGCTGGTCGTCGCGGCGGAGGAGCTGGGCCGCGCCGCCGCTCCGGGGCCGTACGTGGAGACGCTCGCGGCGGCGGAGCTGCTGGGCGAGTCGCCGTGGCTGCCGCGGATCGCGGAGGGCGAGGCGGTCGTGACGCTGGCCGTCCCGCACGCGTTGGACGCCGACGTCGCCGACCTCGTCCTGACCGCCGACCGCGTGGAGCGCAAGGCCGGTGAGGCGCTCGCGTCGCTCGACCCGGCGCGGCGCCTGTTCCGCGTCGAAGGCGGCGGCGGGTACACCGACTTCGGCGTGCTGATGTGCGCGGCGCAGCAGATCGGGCTCGGCCAGGCGCTGCTGGACGTGTCCGTCGAGTACGCCAAGACGCGGCAGCAGTTCGGGCGCCCGATCGGCGAGTACCAGGCGATCAAGCACCACCTGGCGACCGCGATGGTCGAGCTGGAGTTCGCCCGTCCGCTCGTGTACGGGGCGGCCCTGGCGTACGGGACGCCGGACTTCGCCCGGGACGTCTCGGCCGCGAAGGTCGCCGCGTCGGAGGCGTCCTACGGGCTGGCCAAGACGGCCCTTCAGGTGCACGGCGCGATCGGCTACACCGACGAGTACGACCCGTCGCTGTGGATCCGCAAGGCGCGCGCACTGTACTCGGCCTGGGGCTCGGTGGCCGAGCACAGGGCCCGCGTCATCGCCGCTCTTTGAGGTCCTTGAGTTCGAGGCGGCGGACCTTGCCGGACGCGGTCTTCGGGAGGTCGTCCACGAAGACGACCTCCCGGGGGACCTTGAAGTTCGCGAGCCGCTCCCGGCAGTGCGCGACCAGCTCGTCCGCCGTGGCGCTCCTCCCGGGGCGGAGCCGGACGTAGGCGCGGGCGACCTCGCCCATCCGCTGGTCGGGGACGCCGATGACGCCCGACTCGGCGACGGCGTCGTGGCGGGCAAGGGCGTCCTCGACCTCGGCCGGGTACACGTTGAACCCGCCGACGACGAACATCTCCTTGCTCCGCCCGGTGATGGCGAGGTTGCCGCGCTCGTCGACGCGCCCCCGGTCGCCGGTGTCGAGCCAGCCGTCGCGGATCGTCTCGGCCGTCGCCTCCGGGTCGCCGAGGTAGCCCTTCATGACGTTGTAGCCGCGGACGAGGATCTCGCCGTCGGTGCCCGCCGGAACCTGCTCGCCCTTCTCGTCGACGATCTTGACTTCGACGTCGTCGATGGCCCGGCCGGAGGTCGTCGCGATGATCTCGTCATCGTCGTCCACCGAGCAGGCGGTCACGGTGCCGGACGACTCGGTCAGCCCGTACGCGGTCACGACCTGCGGGAACAGCTCCGCCTTGATGCGCCGCACCAGCGCGACGGGCACGTCCCCCGCGCCGGTCACGGCCAGCCGGAGCGAGGACAGGTCGCGCTCCTCGCGGCCGGGAGCGTCCAGCAGCGAGGTGTAGATGGTCGGCGGGCCGGGCAGCACGGTGATCTTCTCCTGCTCGATCAGCCGCAGCGTCTCCGGGACGTCGAAGGTGCGCTGGAGCACCATCGCGGCGCCCTTCATCACGCACGCCAGCACGCCCGCCTTGTAGCCGAACGTGTGGAACATCGGGTTGACGATGAGGTACCGGTCGCCGGCCTTCAGGCCGGTCCGGCTCGTCCAGCCGCCGTAGGTGCGGACGTTCTGCTCGTGGGTGACCACGACGCCCTTGGCCCGGCCGGTCGTCCCGGAGGTGAACAGGATGTCGGCGACGTCGTCCGGCCGGACGGCCGCCGTCCGCGCGTCGGCCTCCGCCGCGGGCACGGCCCCGGCGGTGAACTGGTCCCAGGCGGCGACGCCCGGCCGCGCGGGGCCGTTGAACGTGACGATGCGCCGGAGCGCGGGCAGCCCGGGGACGGCGCCCGACGCGTCCAGGCCGAGCATGCCGGGGTAGTCGATGCCGAGGAACCCGTCCTCCACGAAGAGGATCTTGACCTCGGCCTTGGTGAGCGGCCACCGGGCCTCGTCGCCCTTGTACCGGGTGTTCAGCGGGACGAGCGTCGCGCCCGCGCCCATGGCGCCGAGCACGGTGACGATCCAGCGCAGCCCGTTCGGCGCCCAGATCGCGATGCGGTCGCCCGGCTCGATCCCCGCGCCGATGAACGCGGCCGTCGCCTCCCGCACCCGCTCGCGCAGCTCCGCGTAGGTCACCCGGACGTCGCCGTCCACGACCGCCTCGGCGTCCGGAGAGTCCTGCGCGGCCCGCTCCAGCAGACCCGGAATCGTCAGCTCGCTCATAACCCTCCATGATGGGCGCGGCCGGGGTGATCAGGCCAGGGCATCCCGCTCACCGGTACCGGGCCAGCTCCTCGCGCAGCCAGTGGTAGGACGCCTTGGGCGTGCGGCGCCGGGTGGCGTAGTCGACGTGGACGAGGCCGAAGCGCTGGTCGAAGCCCTCCGCCCACTCGAAGTTGTCGAGCAGCGACCAGACGAAGTAGCCGCGGACGTCCACGCCGTCGCCGATGGCGCGGTGCAGTGACCGGAGGTGGCCGTCCAGGTAGTCGATCCGGTCCTGGTCGGCGCGGCCGGGCTCGTCGGGCGCGGAGCAGCCGTTCTCGGTGATCAGGATCGGCGGCAGCGCGTCCGCGTAGGTGGCGCGGAGGCCGGTCAGCAGCTCGTGCAGGCCGTCCGGGACGACCGGCCAGCCGAACGCCGTGACCGGGTACCCGTCGATGGGGACGTCCTCGAAGGGCAGGCCCACCCCTTCGAGATGGCGCTCGACCTCGCGCAGCACCGACGCGCCGCCGGCGGCCGGTGCGTGCCCGTGCGGCGCGGCGACCTTCGTCGGGCTGTAGTAGTTGACGCCGAGCAGGTCGAGCGGCGCGGCGATCGCGGCGAGGTCGCCGTCCCGGACGAACGGGAGGTCGGCCACGCCGTACGCGCTCAGGTCCGGGTAGCGGCCCAGCAGGAGGGGGTCGGTGAACAGGCGGTTCTGGAGGGCGTCGAACGCGGCGGCTGCGGCCCGGTCGGCGGGCGTGTCGCTCGCGGCCCACACCGGGCTGTAGTTGTTGGTGATCGCGACCTGGCCGGACGTCCGCTCGCGCAGCGCCGGGACGGCGAGGCCGTGGCCGAGGAGCAGGTGGTGGGCGGCGGGAAGGGCGTCCAGGAGGAGCGCTTCGCCGGGCGCGTGGGTTCCGACGCCGTAGCCCTCGGTCATGTGGACGAACGGCTCGTTCAGCGTGATCCAGGCGCCGACGCGGTCGCCGAGCCGGTCGGCGACGAGGGCGGTGTACTCGGCGAACCGGTGCGCGGTGTCGCGGTTCATCCAGCCGCCGGCGTCCTGGAGCGCCTGCGGCAGGTCCCAGTGGTAGAGGGTGAGCGCGGACAGGATGCCACGTTCGGCGAGGGCGTCCACGAGCCGGTCGTAGAAGTCGAGGCCCTTGGGGTTCGCGGGGCCGCGCCCGTCCGGCTGGACGCGCGGCCACGCCACCGAGAACCGGTAGGCGTTCACGCCGAGGCCGGCCATCAGCGCGACGTCCTCGGGCCAGCGGTGGTAGTGGTCGCACGCGATCTCGCCGGTGTCGCCGTTCTTGATCCGGCCGGGCTGGGCGCAGAAGGAGTCCCAGATGCTGGGGCCGCGCCCGTCCTCCTTGACGGCGCCCTCGATCTGGTACGCCGCCGTGGCCGTGCCCCACAGGAAGCCCTCGGGAAAGCGGGGAAGCACGCGCGCCTCCTCTCCTAACATGAGTGGACGTCACATTAAAACATGAACATGTGTCATGTTCGGTCGGAGCGACCGGGGATCGGGAGGGGCGATGACGGACGGGGTGCGCCGCAGGCCCACGCAGCGCCGCAGCGCGGAGCGGTTCGAGCGGCTGCTCGACGCCTGCGCGGAACTGCTCACCGAGGCCGGGCACGACGCGCTGACCACCAGGGACGTCGCCCGCCGGGCGGGCGTCCCGATCGGCACGCTGTACCAGTTCTTCGACGGCAAGTCGGGGCTGCTGTACGAGCTGGCCATGCGGAACCTGGCGATCCTGATCGGGCGGGTCCACGAGCGGCTCACGTCCGAGCCGGTGCGGACGTGGGCGGACGCGGCCGTGCTCGTCTACGACGAGAGCCTCGCGCTACGCCGCACCGTGCCGGGCTTCTTCATCGCCGACTTCCGCGACACCGGCGCCATCGACCAGGGCCTCGTCCGCCGGATCGACACCGAGATGGCCGCGCGCATGTACGAGCTGGGCACGCAGAAGGCGGGCCTGCCGCCGCTGCCCGACCACGAGCGCGTCCTCCTGGTCGCCATCACGGCGTCGGACGGCCTGCTGCGGCTCGCCTACCAGTCGGCGGAGGACGGCGACCCGGCCGTGGTCGCGCTCGGCGCCCGGCTGCTGCGCGCCTACTTCACCGACCTCGCGACGGATCCCGTGCCAGATCCATAACATGAGCCTTGTTCACTTTTTCCTCGATCGGTGATATCACTCACCTCAGATCCGCGGTCCCCCACCCCGGTCGAGGTGCCCCATGCCGTTCCGACGCTCCCTCCGACGTACCGCCTGCATCCCGCTCGTCCTCGCCCTGCTCGCGGCGCTGCTCGCGGCGCTGCTCACGGCCCTGCTCGCCACGCCGGCCTCCGGGCTCGCCGCCGCGCCGGCCGCCCAGCCCGCGTCACCGGCCGCCGCCGGCGGTGAGGTGCGCGGCTACATCGACGCCCACAGCCACCTGATGTCGTACGAGGCGTTCGGCGGGCAGCTGCTGTGCGGCAAGCCGTTCGACCCGGACGGCATCCAGGCGGCGCTGCGCGACTGCCCCGACCACGCCGCCAACGGCGCGTTCGCCTGGTTCGAGAACTTCACCAGGCACGGCACCCCGTTCGGCACCCACGACCCCACCGGCTGGCCGACGTTCAAGGACTGGCCCGCCTGGGACTCCCGCACCCACCAGCAGGTCTACTACGCGTGGCTGGAACGGTCCTGGCGCGCCGGGCAGCGCGTCCTGGTCAACCAGCTCGTCGCCAACCGGCAGCTCTGCGAGATCTACCCGCTGAAGCGCAGCGCGTGCGACGAGATGGCGATCATCCGGCTCGAAGCGCGGCGGATGCGCGAGATGCAGTCCTACATCGACGGGCTGAGCGGCGGCCCCGGCAAGGGCTGGTTCCGGATCGTGCGCGACGCCGCCGAGGCCCGCACGGTGATCGAGCAGGGCAAGCTCGCCGTCGTCCTCGGCATCGAGACGTCCGAGCCGTTCGGCTGCCGCGTGATCGGCGGCGTCCCGCAGTGCACGCGCGCCGACATCGACAAGGGCCTGGACGAGATGAAGGAACTCGGCGTGTCCTCGATGTTCCTGTGCCACAAGTTCGACAACGCCCTGTGCGGGGTGCGGTTCGACGGCGGCGCGACCGGCGCCGTCATCAACGCGGGCAACTTCCTCGGCACCGGACGGTTCTGGCAGGCCGAGACGTGCACCGGCGCCGCCCACGACAACACCATCGCCCCGGCCGGCGCCGTGAACGGCCAGGTCGCCGAACTCCTGCGGCTGCTCGGGCAGGCCGGGATCACGCTTCCGCTGTATCCGGACGCACCGCACTGCAACCTGCTCGGGCTGACCGACCTCGGCGCCTACATGGTGGAGGGCCTGATGAAGCGGCACATGCTCGTCGAGATCGACCACATGAGCGTGAAGGCCGCCGACCAGACCCTGCGCCTGCTGGAGGACGCCGGATACTCGGGCGTCGTCTCGTCCCACAGCTGGACGGACGAGACCTACATGCGGCGCGTCTACCGCCTCGGCGGGATGATCACCGGCTACGGGAGCCCCGCCGACCGCTTCGCGGCCGAGTGGCGGCGCAACAAGAGCGCGAGCGACCCGCGCTTCACCTTCGGCTACGGGTACGGGCTGGACGCCAACGGCATGGGCCCGCTGCCGTCGCCGCGCGCGGACGCGAAGGAGAACCCGCTGCGCTACCCGTTCACCTCGCCGATCGACCCGGCGGTGAAGCTCGACCGGCTCCGCACCGGCCTGCGCACCTGGGACCTGAACACCGACGGCGTCGCCAACTACGGGCTCGTCGCCGACTGGATCGCCGACATGCGGAGCTACGGCGGGCAGGCGCTCGTCGACGACATGGCCCGCGGCGCGCAGGCGTACCTGGAGATGTGGCGCCGCGCCGAGACCTGGACGGGAGGCGCGTGAACGAACTGACCGCCGCCCGCCGCCCCGGCGAGCGCGGCGCCGCGCAGGTCGGGCGCAGCTGGCTGCTCGGCTACGCCGCCGCGTGGTTCGGGTACTGGCTGGTGATCCTGCTGCCGCCGCAGTTCATGACGCCGCACCTCATCGGCCGCATCGCGGCGGACGACAAGGTGGACGTGCTGTCCTACCTGCTGATCCAGAACTCCGTGGTGGTGGTGCTGTGCGTGCCGCTCGCCGGGATGGCCTGCGACCGCACCCGGACCCGCTTCGGCCGCCGCCGCGTCTGGGCGCTCGGCGGGTTCGCGGTCGCGGCCGTCCCGTACGCCTTGATCGGCGCGCAGACGAGCTGGCCGGTCGTGGCGGGCCTGATGGTCGTCGTGTCGATGGGCGCGGCGGCGGTGCTCGCCGCGCTCAGCGCCGTGATCGCCGACCGGGTGCCGCACCACCAGCGGGGCGCCGCGTCCGCCGCGATGGGCGTCCCGCAGGTCGTCGCGCTCGTCGTCGGGATGGTGCTGGTGACGATGGTCGTCACGTCCGTCCCCGGGATGTGGGCGCTGATCGCGGTGCTGGCGGCCGTGTCGGCGCTGCCGTTCTTCCTCGTCCGGACGCGGACGCGCCCCGCCTTGCAGGAGGCGGGACCGGCGCCGGGCGCGGGCGGGCGGGTCCCGTTCCCGCATCCGCGCCGGCACCCGGACTACTACTGGGCGCTGCTGTCACGCGTGCTGATCAACGCCGGGAACCTGGCCGGGACGACGTACCTGCTGTACTTCCTCACCGACGTCCTGCACCGGCGCGACCCCGACGGGTCGCTGCTGGTCCTCACGCTGATCTACCTGGTGTGCTGCGCGGCGACCGGCTGGCTCGGCGGGAGGGCGTCGGACGCGCTCGGCCGCCGCCGCGACCTCATCGCCGTCGCGGGCGCGCTCCAGGCGGGCGCGGCGGCGCTGCTCGCGATCGCGCCGACCTGGCCGTCCGCCATGGCGGGCGCGGTGCTGCTCGGGGCGGGCTACGGCGCGTTCCTGTCGGTCGACCAGGCGCTCGTCACCGACGTGCTCCCCGACCAGCGCAGCCGCGCCCGCGACCTCGGTGTCGTCAACGCGGCGCAGAACGTCCCGCTGGCCTTCGGCGTCGCCTGGTTCGTGCTCACCTTCGTGGGCGGCTACCGCGTGCTGTACGCGGTGTCCGCCGTGATCATGCTGCTGGGCTCCGCCTCCGTTTACCGGATCAGGAGTGTCCGTTGAAAGGGGTTTCGTGAAAGCGGTCATGGTCATGTTCGACACCCTCAACCGGCGCTTCCTGCCGCCGTACGGGGCATCGGACGTGCATGCCCCGAACTTCGCGCGGCTCGCCGAGCGCACCGCGACGTTCGACAACTGCTACGGCGGGAGCATGCCGTGCATGCCGGCGCGGCGGGAGATGCACACCGGCCGCCACAACTTCCTGCACCGGGGCTGGGGGCCGCTTGAGCCCTTCGACGACTCCGTCCCGGAGATGCTGAAGGAGAACGGCGTCTACACCCATCTCGCCACCGACCACCAGCACTACTGGCTGGACGGCGGCGCGACCTACCACCCGCGCTACAACACCTTCGAGTTCTTCCGGGGGCAGGAGGGCGACGAGTGGAAGGGGCATGTCGCCGATCCCGAGGTGCCCGACTCCGTCCCGCATACGGCGAACCCGCTGCGCCGCCAAGACTGGGTGAACCGCCTCTACATGAAGGACGAGGCCGACCATCCGCAGACGGGCACGTTCGACGCGGGCGTGCACTTCATCAAGACCAACCATGCCGAGGACAACTGGTTCCTCCAGATCGAGACGTTCGACCCGCACGAGCCCTTCTTCTCTTACGACCACTACAAGAAGCTCTACCCGGACGACTACGACGGCCCGCATTTCGACTGGCCCGACTACCGGCGCGTGACGGAGACGCCCGAGCAGGTCGAGCACCTGCGGAACCAGTACCTGGCGCTGCTGTCGATGTGCGACCGGTCGCTCGGACGCGTCCTGGACCTGATGGACGAACTGTCCCTGTGGGACGACACCCTCCTGATCGTCTGCACCGACCACGGCCTGCTGCTCGGCGAGCACGACTGGTGGGGGAAGAACGCACCGCCGTTCTGGGACGAGACCATCCACACCCCGCTGTTCATCTGGGACCCGCGCAGCCGGGTCGCCGGGGAACGGCGGTCTAGCCTCGTCCAGACCATCGACTTCGGGCCGACGCTGCTGGAGTTCTTCGGCGTCGACCGCACCGCCGACATGCTGGGCGTCCCGCTGCGGGAGACCGTCGCGCGCGACTCCCCCGTCCGGGAGGCGGGCCTGTTCGGCTGCTTCGGCGGCCACGTCAGCGTCACCGACGGCCGCCACGTCTACATGCGCGCCTGCGCGGAACCGGGGAACCGGCCGCTCGCCGAGTACACGCTCATGCCCACCCACATGCGCGGCCGCATGCCGGTGGAGACGCTCCGCGACGCCACCCTGGAATCCCCCTTCTCCTTCACGAAGGGCGTGCCGCCGCTACGCCTCCCCGGCTTCTCCTACACCGACCCGCACGCGTTCGGCACGCTCCTCTACGACCTGGCCGCCGACCCCGAGCAACTGTCACCGCTCATCGACGACGACCTGGAGCTGCGCATGGCCGCCTTGATGGTCGACTTGATGCGTGCGAACGACGCGCCTCCGGAGCAGTACGAGCGGCTCGGCCTTCCGGCGGACGGCCCGGTGGCATCCGGGCACCTGCTCGTCCGGCGGCAGTGGGAGCAGGTCGTGGCGTCGGAGCGCCCGCCGCTGACCGCCGCCGAGTTCCCCGCGTCCCGCCTGTCGGTGACGACCCCGACCCGGCTCCTGGTCGCCGAACCGGCCGCCGAGGCGGTGCTGCGCAAGCACCTGGGCGCCCTCATGGACAGCCCGCTGCTGCCCGAGGCGATGCCGTTCTCCCTGCTGGAGATCGCGGGCCTGGCGGTCGGCGTCATCGACCGCGAGACCCTGCACGCGATCGCCGCCGACCTGGCGGCCCTGTGACCGTGCCGGAGCCTGGGACCGCGCCCAAGCCTGGGACCGCGCCGGAGCCTGCGCTGAAACGCCTCCCCGGCGGGACGTTCCTGATGGGCGGCGACGACCCGGACGCCAACCCCGGCGACGGCGAGGGCCCGGTCCGCGAGGTCGCCGTGGCCCCGTTCGCGATCTCCCCGTACACCGTCACCAACGACGAGTTCGCCGCGTTCGCCGACGCGACCGGCCACCGCACCGACGCCGAGCGGTTCGGCTGGTCGCACGTCTTCGCGGGGTTCCTGCCGGGCCGGCTGCGCCGCGTCTCCCCCAGGGCCGGCCGCGCCCCGTGGTGGTGCGCCGTGCGCGGCGCGGACTGGCGGCACCCCGAAGGGCCCGGCTCGACCCTCGACGGACGGGCGGACCATCCCGTCGTCCACGTCTCCTGGAACGACGCCGCCGCGTTCTGCCG
Source organism: Actinomadura sp. NAK00032 (assembly GCF_013364275.1). Lineage (NCBI taxonomy): Bacteria > Bacillati > Actinomycetota > Actinomycetes > Streptosporangiales > Thermomonosporaceae > Actinomadura > Actinomadura sp. NAK00032. The sequence continues at coordinate 7,482,705 of NZ_CP054932.1, forward strand.
CTGGGCAGGCGTCCGGCTGCCGGCGGAAACCGAATGGGAGTACGCGGCCCGCGGCGGCCTGACCGGGAAACGCTACCCGTGGGGCGACGACCTCACCCCGGACGGCGAGCACATGTGCAACATCTGGCAGGGCCATTTCCCCACCCGCAACACCGCCGAGGACGGCTACAAGGGCACGGCCCCCGTCACCGCCTTCCCGCCCAACGGCTACGGCCTGCACAACATGGCCGGAAACGTCTGGGAATGGTGCGCCGACGCCTGGGGCGACGGCAGGGCACTGCGCGGCGGCTCCTACCTGTGCCACGCGTCCTACTGCAACCGCTACCGCATCGCCGCCCGCACCGCCAACTCCCCCGACAGCTCCTCGGGCAACACCGGCTTCCGCTACGCCGCCGACTGAGCCGACCAGGCCGTCACGGCTGGAGGGACGCCCAGATACGGGACGGCAGGACGGCGGCGGCCTCGTCCAGGTCCACGGCGCTCGGATCGGACAGCCAGCGCCGCGCCGTCTCGGCGACCGGCCCGATCAGGAGCATCTCCATCATCACCGGCGACAGCCGCGCGACCCGGCCGCCCGCCACATGCGGCAGCATCCACGCCACGAGCTTCGCGATGCGCGGCGTCTTCAGTTCCGCGATGACGGCCGCGTGCTCCGGCAGGAACGCCGCATAGGCCGAGGAATGGATGAACCGTGCCGCGTCACTGCGCTCGCGCGTGAAACCCAGGTAGGCCCGTGTCGCCGCCTCGACACCCGCTCGCGCGTCAGTGACGCCGGCCAACGCGTCCAACAGGGCGTCGAGCAGGTCGGCCATGCAGCGCGCGTAGAGGGCGGCGGCGAGGCCGTCGAACGATCCGAAATGGTGGTAGAGGCTGCCGCTGCTCATCCCGGTGGCGGCGATGACGGCCTTCATCGTGAAGCCCTCGTGCCCGCGCTCGGCGTGTACCCGGAGCGCCTCGGTCAGGATCCGCGCGACGGTCTCGTCCGTGCCCTGGTGCTTAGGCGACATGGTGCTTAGGCGACATCGAGCAGTTTCTCGGCGTCGTCCCAGAGCCTCGCCGCCAGCGGCGCGTCGAGCGCCTTCGCCTTCAACGGCGTCTCCTTCCGCACGTGGAAGTACCGGCCCGTTCCGTCGGCGGTGATCAGGTCGGCGACGGGCGGCCCGCTCTTCGACGCGGGTTTCAGCGTCCACTTGACCGTCTTCAGCAGGACGCCGAAGAGTCCCGTGCGCGCGCCGAGGTCCGTCCGGAGCACTCCGGGATGGACCGCGTCGATCGTCCCCCCGGCGTCCTTCCACCGTTCTGCGAACAGCGGGACCATCATCAGGTTCGCCAGCTTCGTGTTGGCATACGTGTGGACGGCATGGAAGTCGTCCCCGGTCGGCGTCCTGTCCGGGTCGACCCGCCCGGTGACGTACAGGCCCGCGCTGACCTGCACCACCCGCCGCAGCCGCTCCTCCAGCAGCCGGTTCAGCAGGAACGGCGCGAGGTGGTTGGTGAAGAACGCCTGCTCGAACCCGTCCTCGGTGAGCACCCGGCGGCTGGGCCAGACGCCCGCGTTGTGGACGAGCACGTCGACGTCGGCCAGCTCACCGGCCAGCTCCCGCACGGCCCGCACGGACGACAGGTCGCCCACGACCAGCTCCGCACCGACCTCGCGCGCGGCGGCCGCGCCCGCGTCCGGCCGCCGCGCCACGATCACCACCCGGTGCCCCCGCCGGGCGGCCTCGCCCGCCACCGCGCGTCCCACACCCCGGTTCCCGCCGGTGACGGCGACCCGCAACGCCTCGCTCATACCGGGCACGGTAGCGAGCTCCAGAGACCTTCTCTAGAGAGAGTCTCCGATTTACCTCGCCCGTGGTACCGCCCGCCGCCCCGCTGCGCCGCCCGTCGTACGCGCGAAGCCGCCGCGCACGTGACGACACCCCCCGAACCCGACCGGCATCGTCATGGCAGACCGCACAGAAAGGACCGTGGACATGGCGATACAGGAACGCACCCGCGCACGGCAGGACGGCCGCTTCCACCTCGGCAGGCGCTGGCGCAAGACGACGCTGATCGTCCACATCGTGTCGGCCGGGGCGTGGATCGGGATCGACGTCATCGTGGCCGTCCTCGTCCTGACCGGCCGGTTCGGCACGAGCGACGACGTCCGCGGCCTCGCCTACCGGGCGCTGGCGACCTTCGTCGTGTGGCCGATGCTGACGTCCGCGCTCATCTGCCTGGTCACCGGCGTGATCCTGGGCCTCGGCACCAAGTGGGGCCTGGTGCGCTACTGGTGGGTGGCGGTCAAGCTCGTCCTCAACCTGATCCTGTGCACCCTCATCCTGGTGGCCCTCCAGCCGGGCATGGCCGAGGTGAACGACTACGGCCGCACCTTCAACTCCGACGCGCCCGAACCGGCCTTCATCTCGAACCTGTTCTTCCCGCCGGCGGTCTCCTTGACGGCCCTGACGTTCGCCACCGTCCTCGCCGTCGCCAAGCCCTGGGGCCGCCTCCGCCGCCGCTCCTCATGATCACCCCTGCCAGACTGGCGGCGTGATGCGAGATGCCGGGATCGGATTGCTCGTCGCGTGGGCGGTGCACGACACCGAGGAGGTCGCGGCCGGGCCGCGCTGGATCCGGGCGCACCTGCCGGAACTGCGGGAGCGGTTCCCGCAGGCGCCCGCCGCCGTGTGGCGGTGGATGGAATCGGTGGACGAGCGCGAGTTCGCCGTCGCCGTGGCCTTGATGGGGGCGCTCGTCGCGGGGGCGGCGGTCGACGGGCAGCGCACCGGCGGACGGTCCGCCACGTACCAGACCGCGCTCGCCGGGTTCGGGCTGCACGGCCTGGTCCACCTCGGGCAGGCCGCCGCGCTGCGGCAGTACACGCCCGGCGCGGTCACCTCGGCCCTGGTGGTCGTCCCGTACACGGTGTGGGCCCGCGCCCGGCTGCGTCGCCAGGGCGTGCTGCGTCCCGCAAGGGCACGGGACGCCGCGCTGGGCCTGGCGTTCGCCGCCGCCGGCGTCGCCGGAGCACATCTGGCCGCCCGGCGGATCACCGGGCGACGCTAAGACGTGAGGCCGGAGAGGACGGCGATGAGTTCGCGGCGCTCCTCCTCGTCCTGGCGGACCTGCCGGCCGTAGACGCCGATGCCTTGGATCGCGGCGTCGCCTTCGATCAGCTCGCGCAGTTCGGGGACGAGCGAGGCGGCGTCCGTGCCGAGTTCGCGCAGCGCGCCGATGAGCCAGGGACCGGCTCCCATGGTGGGGAGGTTGCGGCGGACGGCCTCCAGGAGCGGGGCCGGGTCACCGGTGATGTTGCGGATAGCCCGCGCGGCGGCGATGTCGGAGTACCGGTCGCCGAGGAGCTCCCACAGGCGCGGGAGGAGGGGCTCGGCGTCCGGGCCGGCGAGCCCGGCGAGTTCGGCCGCGTCCGCGGTGAGGCGGCGCCTGTCGAGTGCGTCGGCGGCGGCCCGGAGCGCCGGGGCCTTGTCGCCGGTGCGCAGCAACAGGCGCGCCGCCTCCAGCCGGTCCCGGATGGCGGACGGGTCGTCTTCCGCAGGCGTCTCGCCGGCGAGGGCGCGCAGGGCGGGGAGGACGTCGTCGATGGACAGTTCGTGGTCGGTGGGCAGCTCGTGGTCGGTGGGCAGCTCGTGGTCGGTGGGCAGCTCGTGGTCGATGGCCGTCCGCGCCGCCAACACGGGGTCGGAGGCGGCGGCTTCGGCGATACAGGCGGTCAGCCGGCCGGTGTCGCCGGTGATCGCGGCGAGGGCCCGCGCGCAGTCGAGGCGCTGCCGCCAGGACGCCTCCGGGTCGTCGCGGGTCGAGGCCAGCGCGGGCACCGCCGCCGAGGCCGCGGGGCCGATCGCGGCCAGCGCGCGGACCGTCCACCAGGTGTCGTGCGGGACGAGCCGGACGAGTTCGGGCACCGCCTCCGCCGCATCCGGACCCCACCGGTGCAGCAGCCGGGTCAGGCCGTTCACCTCGTTGTGCCGGCGCATCCTGCCGAGGTAGGCGTCGTATCCGCCGGATCCCTCAGGCTCCCCGAGAGGGATCGCCGCCAGCCGCCGCCGCACGGCCGCGAGCAGCTCCGCGTCGGCGGGCACGCCGGAGTCGATGATCAGGCTCACGGCGTCGGTCGTCACCGCGCCCGCGCCGAGCGCGGCGATGAAGGGCCCGCGCCAGCGGGGGTCGCCGAGGTCGATCAGCGTCTCCAGAGCCGCGTCGAAGACCCGCGCTTCAAGCGAGTCGGCCTCCGAGGGCGGCTCGGCGACGAGGACGACAAGCGTGTCGACGGCCTCCACCGCCACCTCGCGCACGTCGCGGATCGCGGTCGCGGCGGCGACGCGGACGCTGAGGTCGGAGTGCCGGAGGCCCGCCGCCAGCAGCGGCGCCGCCTCGGCACGGGCCGAACGCGACCGTACGCAGCGCTGGTAGACGGCGTCGACGGCCGTCCGCGCGGACTCGGCGGGCCCCTGGGCGAGCAGGGTGCGGGCCACGTCGGCGAACGACGCGCCGTCGATGCGGCCGGCGATGTCGTCGAACGGGTCGTCCGCCCAGATCCAGCCCTTCAGCGGCTCGCCGTCCATCCAGCACCGGGCGACCACCTCCGAGGCGGCGTCCGGCCACGGGAGGCCGTTGGCGGCGATCGCCCACAGCGCTCCGGCGCGGACGGTGGCGGACCGTCCCGCGACCTCTTCGGCCAGCCACGCGGCGCTGCCCTGCGGGTCGAGCCGTCCGGCGGCGGCGAGCAGGCCCGCCAGCACGAGCGGCGAGCGCTCCTTCTTCCGCCGGGCCTTGACCGCGGGCAGCACCTCGGGGGCGCACGAGTCCGGGAGGTGGCCGAGCAGGTAGGTGGCGTAGTGCCGGATGTCGGCGTCCGGGTCGTCCAGCAGCGGGACCAGCAGCGGAGCCTCACGGCCCAGGGCGGCGCGGACGTCCGCGAGGACCTGCGGGGTCGCGTCCTCGGTGGCGGCGATCGCGCTGAGCAGCGACACCAGCGCCTCGCGCCTGCGCGTCCCGGGGTCGGTGGCGAGGCGGACGACGAACGGCACCGCCCACGGCGTCGCCGTGTACAGCGTGCCCTGGTGGTAGACGCTGCTGAACAGGTGCTCGGTCGCGTCGCCGGCCAGTTCGTCGTCGTCACCGACCGCGTCGCGCAGCGTCTGAGGGAAGTCCTCCGCCGACCCGTAGGCGTGACCGAGCGAGGCCCAGTCGATGTCGTCAATGCCCTCAAGGCCGGTCGCCGCCATCGTTCTCCCTGTCCGCCGTGTCTCTGCCGGTGAATCTAGGCCCCGGCAGAGACACCTGGGCGGCGGGACGGGTCAGCAGGTGCCGAGCATCGAGGTGAGCGCGCTCTTCTCGGCGCTGTCGACCGCCAGGTCGTAGTACCACTTCACCTGGATCCAGGCGCGGGCGTAGGTGCAGCGGAACGCGGTGCGCGGCGGCTGCCACTCGGCCGGGTCCTTGTCGCTCTTGCTCTGGTTGACGTTGTCGGTGACGGCCCACAGCTCGGGACCGCCGAGGTCGTTGGCGTAGGTCTGGCGGCGGGACGTCGTCCAGGCCCAGGCACCGGACGCCCACGCCTCGGCCAGCGGCACCATGTGGTCGATGTCCAGGTCGGACGCGAGGGTCCAGGTGGCGCCGTCGTAGGGCGAGTACCAGCTGCCGGACGTCGGGTAGCAGGACGAGTCGGTCACGACGCCCGTGCCGTCCCGCTTGAGGACGGTCTCACGGGTGTTGCACGCGCCGGAGATCGTGATCCAGTGCGGGAACAGGTCGCGGTCGTAGGTGCTCTGGTGCGATTCGGCGGCGACGGTGAGCTCGGCGAGCCGGGTCGCGGCGGTGGCGGCGGACGGGATGTTCGGCGGGGTCGCGGACGCCGGCGCGTCCAGGACGGCGATCAGCGCCCCGGCCAAGAGGGCCGGGAGCAGGAACGACAGCAGTCGTCGCATGGGGGGAGCCCTTCCGCTGCCGCTCCCGGCCGGGGCGGGGGGGCGCCCCGAGGGGGATCGGGAACGGCGGCACTGCGACGGTGACATTTCAGGCAATTACGGTTAAATGTCACGCTTTGCCCAGCCGCAGGCCCACCCTTGGTCGGATGCTGCCGTCACCACCCCGCCCCCACCCCCGCGACCTGCACGACCACGGCCGGTGAGCCTCCCGATACGGGCGCGGTACAGCGAATGAAGACTCCCTGAACGAACGCTCACCCGAAGCAGGCGAGGCCGACAAAGCGGCCGGTGCGCGGGCAGGCCACAGAGCGGGCACAGGTGTCCCCTACGCCGGCGGCGTGCACAGGCCGCGCATGATGGCGCGCGAAATGATCAGCGAAAAGTCCGGCCTGCCAGCGATGTCCTGGTTCTTACTGCTCGTGGCCGGGTGGGTTCGTTACCGGCCCGCTCAACCCCGGTTACGTCGCGACCGTCTGCGCGGCCGATTCGGCCAATGTCGGGTAGTCGATATAGCCGTTCTCGTCGCCGGTGTACATCAGGCCCTTGTCGCGGACGGGGTTGAGGGGTGCATCGATACGGAGCCGTTCCACGAGGTCTGGGTTGGCAAGGAACGCACGTCCGAACGAGACGAGGTCGGCTCCCGCCTCAATAAGACGTTCGCCCGCCGCCTTCCCGCCGTCGTCGGGGAGGCGGTCCAGCGGGAGCTTGGGGTTGGCGATGAGGGGCCGGTGCCAGGACGCGCGGATCGTATTGAACGTCGGGGTTCCGGGGTCGGCGAAGGCGACGTGGGCGTAGGCGAGGTCGAGCCCCTGAAGCGCGGCGAACAGCGTGTCGTAGATGTCCTCGGTGTCTGCTTCCTCGATGCCGTTGGCAGTGCCGTAGGGGGAGACGCGAAATCCGACGTTCCCCGGGCCGATCGCCTCCGCGACGGACTTGATGACCTCGACGGCGAACCGGGTGCGGCCCTCGGCGTCACCGCCGTACCCGTCGGACCGGTGGTTGGTGTTGCCGGACATGAACTGGTGGATGAGGTACCCGTTCGCGCCGTGCACCTCGACGCCGTCGAATCCGGCGGCCATGGCGTTCCGTGCCCCTTGGGCGAAGTCGGCGACGGTCGCCGCGATGTCGTCGGCGGTCATCTCCCGCGGCATGACGGTGGGGCGGTGGCCGTTCGGGGTGACGATCGTGCCGGGCAGCGGGATCGGCGACGGCGCGAGCGGGATGTGGCCGCTGGTCTCGGGGTGGCCGACCCGGCCACCGTGCTGGATCTGCAGGAACATGCGGCCGCCTTCGGCGTGGACCGCGTCGGTCACCCGTCGCCAGCCCGCCACATGCTCCGGGCCGTAGATCGCGGTGATGTTCGGGTAGGTGCGGCCCACGACGTTCGGCGTGGCCGCCTCGGCGACGATCATCCCGGCGGACGCGCGCTGCGCGTAGTACGTCCTCATGATCGACCTGGGCACTCCGTGCGCCGTGGCGCGGTTGCGCGTCAGCGGCGCCATCACCAGCCGGTTGCGCAGGGGCGTTGAGCCAAGCCGGGCGGGTTCGAGCAGAGCGGTCATGTCGGCCCCCGAAGCCTCGTTAACGGAACAGAAATCCCAGTAAGCTGTGAACGACCGTAGCAGACACAGGAGCGCTAATGGAACAGCAGTCCCGTTTGCGGGAGGAGCCTTCCGCCCCTGACGGCTCGGCGAAGGGCCGGGCGCGCCCAGGGGGCCGGACCGCCCGGGTCCGCGCGGCCGTGCTGGCCGCCGTCATCGATGAGATCGCCGAGAACGGTTACGCCGCCCTCAACATGGACCGCGTCGCCGCCCGCGCCGGGGTCGGCCGCACCACCGTCTACCGCCGCTGGGGCACTCCTGAGGGGCTGGCCGCCGACCTGCTGGCCCTCATCGGCGAGGAGGCCATGCCGATGCCCGACACCGGCTCGCTGGAGGGGGACCTGCGCGCGTTCGCGGCCACCACGCTGGCCGCTCACCAGGACGAACGGCTCCAGGCCGCGATCCAGGGGGTGATCTCCGCCGCGTCCCGCGAACCCGCCGCCGGCAACGCCCTGCAGACCTTCTACAACGACCGCAACCGCGAGGCCGCCGCCCTGATCGACCGCGCCGTCACCCGTGGCGAACTGCCCCCCGGAACCGACGGCGTCGAGTTCTTCCGAATGTTCGCCGCCCCGTTCTGCTACCGCGCGACGATCACCCGCGAGCCGGTGGACGAGGGCGTCGCCGAACGAACCCTCGCCATGGTCCTCGCCGCCGCCCGGGCCGGGGTCTTCGTCCGATGACCCGGCCCGTGGGCGCCACCGGACGTGAATGAGAACGGGCGTCGCGGCGCAGGCAGCGATGGTGCCAGGACGTCGCCGCCCTTGCCGCGCCGGCCGCGTGCGCGCACGACGTGGGATCGGCGTTCACCGTGCCGTCCGCCTCACCGTGCCGTCCGCCTCACCGTGCCGTCCGCCTCACCGTGCCGTCCGCCTCACCGGCCGATCGGGCACCGGCTCGGCATCACCGAAGTCAGGCGAAGCGGGCGAGGGCGGCGGAGATTACCGTGCGGTCGTCTGCGGTGGCCTCGAAGAGGGTTGCGCTGGCGTCGTCCTTCCAGGTCTCGATGCGTAGCGTGTCGCCTGGGAAGACCGGGGCGGCGAAGCGGCCCTCTAGTTCGCGTAGGTCGGCTGGGTGGGCGCCGCCAGTTGTGCACAGGCCGTGCATGATGGGGCGCGGCATCCCGGCCTTCTTCGCCGCCTCCGGGTCGATGCGAGGTGGTGCCGGTCGCCCAGGGGGCGGTGGAGGGCGGCCTGGTTCGTGGCCGTCCGGACGGTCAGCGAGTCGTCCGGGGTTGCCTCGGGGCGCTTGCAGACGGGCCCGGTGACCGCCGAAGGCGCCGCATCGTGGGGCGAACAGCGACCAGGTGGCCTCGAAGCGCTCGCTCTCCACGGCCACGTCGAAGACCGCCGCCGAGCCCTTGTCCCAGACCACCGCCACGCGGGCGTTCATCTCCACGGCTCCCGAACGCGGGAGGTCCTCCAGGACGCGGAGTCGCTGGGTGCCGTGGACGGCCGTCCGGACGCCGAAGGCGCCTGCCGAGCCGAGTGTGTCCGGCGCCCACCGGGCGATTCCTCGAAGACGAGGTCGGGGTCGGCGTCATCCGCGCCGTCCGCCAGCACACAGAGGGTCGCTCGGGTCTCGCCATAGGTGACGGTCTGAGCTCCGAGGGCCTTGGCGATCCACTCACTCGTGTTTTCTGTGGATGGGCAACATCCCACACCCTCCAGCTCGCTCCACTCGGTCAGTGGTCCGCTCCCGAGATCAGGCCGCTGGTCGGGATGCCGGTCCCGGCGGTGACCAGGACGTTGTGGACGTCGCGCGACCGGTTCGACGACCTGCCGCGCGGCAGCCGCACCGCCCTGAAGACGAGGCCACGCCCCAGGGCCTGCCGCACAGGCGGAGTACCGCCGAAAGCTGTCTCCACACTTTGAGGGGACTCGCAGAGCGGCAAGTGCCGAAGAGTAGCTGCTCCCAGACTGCTCGTGTTACGGCCCGGCTGTCTGGCGGCGGCTCTTGTGGGGGACGCGCCGGGTCTGGCGGGCCCGTGGCCGGACGTGGTGTGTGGTGGTCGTCCAAAGGTCGTTGGCTGAGGGTTGCCGCACCGGCGGTGTGTGGGTGCCGGGTGGGCCGTCGGGTGACAGGACGCGGTAGACGTAGCGTCCGGCATGGTCGTGAAGAATGGCGATTTGCTGGGGGTTGGTGTGTTTGAAGCGGTTGTGCCATCCGCAGGTGAGGGTGAGTTGGTCGATGTCGGTGGGGCTGTGGCCGAGGGCCCAGCCGTGGACGTGGTCGACTTCGCACAGCGTCCCGGGCACCTCGCACCCCGCGACGGCGCAGGTCGCGTAGAGGGCTTCCAGGACTTGGCGTTGTGCGGCGGTGGCGAACCGGACCCGATGCCCTAGGTAGAGCGGGGTGTTGCCGTGTCCCAGGATCAGGGGTGAGACTCCGGCGTTCAGGGCGATGCGCCGGGCCTGTTCTGCGGGGATGGGGGTGCCGTCGGTGAGCCGTGCCGGTGCGGTGCCGCCGGTGAGGGTGTCCAGGTCGCAGATGACGGTCACCTTGGTGGCCTTGTGCCCGCCCGCCAGCACGCTGGTCAATGCCGCTGCGGTGCGTTCGGACAGGTCGCGGTGGTCGTCGGTTCCGGCGGGTTTGGCCAGCGGCCCCAGGGTGCCGTCCCAGATCGCTGCGTCTTCGGCGTTGAGCCAGCCTTTGATGTAGCGGCCGCCGTCCAGGGACCGGGTCGAGTCGATCCAGGACCGCTCGTACCCCCGCGCGGCGTCCTCGGGGGCCTGCTCGTGCCCGTCGCGTTCGGCGATGAGGTCGGTGATCTTGTTGCCGAACGCGGCGACCTTGCCCGCGGAGAATCCTTGCCCGGCCAGGTCGAGGAGGATGTGTTCGGCTGCGGTGCAGTCGGTGTCGTCCAGGCGTGCGACGGCGGCGCTGATGGTGCCGGCATAGCCGTAGGACAGTTCCCCGTCGATGAGGCGGCGGGTGACTTCGGGGAGGCGGTGGCGCTGGCGGGCCAGGTGCAGGCGTTCCCTGGCGCGGGCTTCGCGCATGCCCAGCCGGGTCCGCAGCCACGCCAGCGTGGAGGGCAGCCCCCACCGGCGCATCTCCCCGGAGGCGTCGACGCGGGCGATCCGAGCGGCCAGTGCGCTTTCGTGCTGGTCGGTGGCGCGGGCGAGGGTCTCGGCCTGGGCGAGGCAGGCGGCGGCCGAGGCGGGCGCGTCGCGGTGGGCGAGTTCGGCCGCGATCGCCGCCGCCGCGTCCACCAGCTCTGCGGTGGACATCGACGCGGTGTCGATCCAGCTCGAACACATGACTCAATGTTATCGAACACTCACGCAAGATCACCCGGTTTTGATAAAGAATCTTGTCGTCTTTACCGCCGAGCCGAATCGGGGAATATTTCGCCCACCCGGGCGCCGTAAACGGACCGGATCACCCAGCCGCGGTCTTTCGGGGCCGAAGGCCCCGGGTCCAGGGCAGCGGCCACGCACCGACCCGCAGCCGAACCACCACACCCACGCCACCGAGCCCAGCCGAAGTGACTCCAGCCCACCACGACCGCAACGTCCACACCGACCCGCAGGGGCCACCGCAACCGGGCACCCGCAGCAACCACACTATTCCGGTAAAAGACCGCCGCAACCGGGACCAACAACAGAACCCCCGCCAATTCGGCTTTCCCCAAGCCGCCTCCACCACCGACGGCATCGAGTTGCCGAACCGCCAGCTGCACAAGGTCACAAGGCGGGCCCGGGGGTGGCAGGCCAACCGATCGTCGACCGGCGGTGTCTCGTGGCTGGCCAGCTTGTCGCAGACCAGACGCGCCCTCGGTCATCAACCCCGACGCCACATCCGCCCGATGGTGGACTCGCTCAGCCTGGTGCGTTCGGCCATCGAGGTCCGCACCAGTGCGAGGCGCCCAGCGGGGTCTGCTCGAAGTGAGTGCGGCCACACCCCCAAGGACGCCGAGGCTACCGTGGGCGACTTGGAAGCCTGGCGGGGCGCCGACGCCGAGGTGGTCGACTACTACGCCCGGCTTCTGGCCACGACATGGCTGGAGGCGTTCTGGACGCCCGCCCACCCGTGGGCCCGGGCAGTCGTCGATGCCGCCGTCCGGTGGGCCATGCACCGGCGCGACCGGCGCTGAACACGAGTAGGGCGCCCCCGTCCACCCAGAGGAGGGCGAGGGGCGTTCGCGGTGGGGCCCACGGTGTCTCGCTCAGGACACGCGGGACGCGGAACACGATGAGCAGCCAACCCTCGATCGCCGGGTCCGTCACCGACGTGAACCGGAAGGCGCGCGGGAGGTGCAGCCGAGCGAAGGTTGAAACCACTGATCCAGACCTAATCCAGGTCGTTGCGCTTCACACGCTCCAGGAGCCCGGCGAACGCCTCCCGGCCGAACGCCAGCCGCACCACGTCGGGATCCTTGGAGTCACGCACCAGAACCACCCGGCCGCCCAACTCGGCCAGTTCCACACACGCATCGTCGTTCCCACCGCCGCTGTAGGAACTCTTCCGCCAGGTGATCATTCGTACGTCCTTAACGTCTCTTCCATCAAGGCTCGCCAATCGACCCGAGCAGCACGAGTGCATCGATCTCTTAAAAATGTACTTCGAGAAGAAGCGATTCGTCGCCCGCATCAATCAGGGGCCCGCGACCTGCGAAAACTCGGCCGCGAGCAGGCGGCGGCACGGAAGGTGAAGCATCGTTGAATCATCAGCCTTGCGGCGGCCCCGGCCACGAGGCCAGTGCTCTTGATGAAGAGGACGCGCCGGCTCCGGCCACCGCCCCAGTCGTCCAGCCCGGGCGCTGGTACCAGCGCCCGGGCTCACGTCAGCGTGCTTACCGGGGGCTCACCACCCCGTTTTTCCCGCTAAAGGCTTAGGTCCCCGCGCTTCGCGCGCTCCAGGAGCCCGGCGAACGCCTCTCGCCCGAACGCCAGCCGCTCCCCGTCCGGATCCCTGGAGTCACGCACCCACACCCGGCCACCCGACTCCGCCAACTCCACGCACGCAGGATCGCTGTCACCACCACTGTGGGTGCTCTTACGCCACTCGATCATTCGCGTATGTCCTCATCGTCTGCTCGATCAAGTTCCGAGAGTCAGCCTTCGAGAGCGCAACGGCACCGATCTGGGCGAATCGAATTGCAAGCTTGGCGATCTCGTCTCCGCCTTCAATGAGCCGCCCGCCGAGCTGCGCGCCCACGTACGCCACCTCACGGGAGCCTACTCGAAGTATCTGGATCGCCCCATCATGACCGGGATGCCGACCTGCCGATCGAGGGACGATTCGGACGGCCGATCTCGGCGAACTGCCGACTTCTGCTAGATAGGAGAGTTGCTCCAGCATCACGTCGGGTCCACCAACGTGGGACTCCAACACCTCTTGATCGAGAAGAACCCAGAGATAGGGCGGCTCCTCCTTGGCCAGAATCTGCTGACGCTGCAAGCGCGCTTCAGTCTCCTTGACGACGTCCAACTTCTGGTCACTGTCAGCGACGAGTGCGCGGGTGTACGCCTCCGTTTGCAGGAGTGCCGGGACGGTCTTGCCGTGGTAGACCTCAATATTCGAGGCGCCCCGCTCGTACTGGAGGTACTGCTTGTACCAGTCGGGGTCGTGGCCGCTGCAAGCAAACATGAACAGGCGCTCGAAGTGGCCGCCGGTGTTCCATGCCTCGTCCAGGCGCTTCATGTAGATGGCGCGCGGACGCAGACGTCCCGCTTCCCAGTTGGATACGGTCGCCCGGGTCACGTGGACGATCATGGCGGTCTGCGCGAGCGAGAGACCTCGCTGGGTGCGATGAAACCACAGGTCAAAGGCCAGCCAGGCCCACAGTGAGGACGCCGGGTCGATCGACTCTCGAACACTCATCGCTCCCCCACGGGTGTATCGCGCCACCTCGAAATCACTTCACGTTAAGTCATGAACACCAAGAGTGAGGGCAGAATCCGCGAACTGGGGATGGTTCTCATGAATGGTCTTGGTCTCGTCACTCCGGCGTCTGGCGTCCCCGAGGTCCGGCTGACCTTGCTCGCCGTACCGTCAACCGTCGTGCTGGCTCGCGAACTCGTCCGCTACGCCCTGACGAACTGGGGATTCAGTCGCGAAGTGATCAACGACTCGACGCTCGTGATGAGCGAGATCGTCACCAACGCCGTCACGGCGGCGCGCGGCCGGGAGATCCGGCTCCGCTGCGCTCTCGAGGACGGGACGCCTCTCCTGGAGTGCTGGGACCCGTCCCCTGATCTACCGAACCCGGCCCCGCCGTCCCTCACGGCCGAGAATGGGCGCGGCCTCGCCATCGTCTCCGCCTACGCCAAGGAGACCGGCACGCGCCCCTCAGCCACCTGCGAAGGAAAGATCGTCTGGGCTCAGATGCCCGTCTGACCCCGTTTCAAGAGAGCGAGGGTATGTGGGAGGCACGGCGTGCCTCCCACACCCCCCGCAAAGATCGAAGTCAGGCGAAGCGGGCGAGGGCGGCGGAGATTACCGTGCGGTCGTCTGCGGTGGCCTCGAAGAGGGTTGCGCCGGCGTCGTCCTTCCAGGTCTCGATGCGTAGCGTGTCGCCTGGGAAGACCGGGGCGGCGAAGCGGCCCTCTAGTTCACGTAGGTCGGCTGGGTGGGCGCCGACGGCCGAGGCGAGGGGCAGGGTGATCGCCGCCAGCGTGCACAGGCCGTGCATGATGGGGCGCGGCATCCCGGCCTTCTTCGCCGCCTCCGGGTCGATGTGCAGGTGGTGGCGGTCGCCCAGGAGGCGGTAGAGGGCCGCCTGGTTCGTGGCCGTCCGGATGTCGAGTGTGGCGGACGGCGGTGTTTCTGGGCGGCGGCGGGCGGACGGGCCTCGGTCGCCGCCGAAGCCGCCCGCGCCCGGGGCGAACACCGACCATGTCGCCTCGAAGTACTCGCTCGCCACGGCCACGTCGAAGACCGCCGCCGAGCCCTTGTCCCAGACCTCCGCCACGCGGGCGCTCATCTCCACGGCGCCCGAGCGCGGCAGGTCCTTCAGCACGCGCAGGCGCTGGGTGCCGTGGACGGCCGTCCCGGTGTCGAACGCGCCCGCCGAACCGAGGGCGTCCAGGGCCCACTGGGCGAGGGTCAGCGCGAACGTCGGGAGGACGCGGAGCTTCTCTTCGAAGACCAGGTCGAGGTCGGAGGCGTCCGCGCCGACCGCCAGCGCGTAGAGGATCGCCCGGGTCTCGTCATAGGTGATGGTCCGGGTGCCTAGGTCCTTGCCCTGCCATTCGTTCACGCGTCGGCTCCCAGGATCAGGCCGCTGGTCGGGACGCCGGTGCCGGCGGTGACCAGGACGTTGTGGACGTCGCCCGGCTGGTTCGAGGACGTTCCGCGCACCAGGCGGACGCCCTCGGCGATGCCGTTCATGCCGTGGATGTACGCCTCGCCGAGCTGCCCGCCGTGGGTGTTGAACGGGAGCCGGCCGCCGAGTTCGAGGTTGCCGTCCGCGACGAAGTCCTTGGCCTCGCCCTTGGCGCAGAAGCCGAGCTCTTCGAGCTGCGGCAGCACCAGCGGCGTGAAGTGGTCGTAGAGGATCGCGGCCTGGACGTCGGCCGGGGTGAGCCGCGACTGCGCGTACAGCTGCCGTCCCACCAGGCCCATCTCGGGGATGCCGGTGATCTCGGAGCGGTAGTAGCTCGTCATCATGTGCTGGTCGTTGCCGGACCCCTGCGCGGCGCCCCAGATCAGCGCGGGGCGGTGCGGGAGGTCGCGGGCGCGCTCGGCGGACACGATGACCAGGGCCTGGCCCCCGTCGCTCTCCTGGCAGCAGTCGAGGAGCCGGAGCGGTTCGGCGATCCAGCGGGACGCCTGGTGGTCTTCGAGGGTGATCGGGCGGCCGTGGAACCACGCGGCCGGGTTCTTCGCGGCGTGCGCCCGGTCGACGACGGCGACGCGGCCGAAGTCCTCGCTGGTCGCGCCGTACTCGTGCATGTAGCGGCGGGCGAACATCGCGACCCACTGGGCGGGCGTCGACAGGCCGAACGGGTTCATCCACGCGTACGCGGCGCTGTCGGCGCTGACGTCCATCGGCCGGTTCGCCTGGCCGAGGCCGTAGCGGGTGCCCGAGCGCTCGTTGAACGCGCGGTAGCAGACGACGACGTCGGCGACGCCGGTCGCGACGGCCATCGCGGCCTGCTGGACGGTGCCGCAGGCGGCGCCGCCGCCGTGCCCGATGCGGGAGAAGAACTTCAGCTCGCCGATGCCGAGGTTGCGGGCGATGTGGATCTCGGAGCTGGTGTCGGCGGTGAACGTCACCATCCCGTCCACGTCGGACGGCTGGAGGCCGGCGTCCACGATCGCGGCGAGCACGGCCTCGCAGGCGAGCCGCAGCTCGCTGCGCCCGGACTCCTTGGAGAACTCCGTGGCGCCGATCCCGGCGATCGCGGCCGCTCCCGGCAGCACGCTCATGCCCCGCTCCCTTCCAGCTGGACGACGGGCAGTTGAACCACGACGGTGCCGGTGACGTGCGGGCCGATCGCGTTCACGCCGCGCACCTTGATCTCCACCCGGCCGCCGTCCCGCTTCTCGGTGACGGTGCCGGTCAGGACCATCGTGTCGCCCGGGTAGTTCGGCGCGCCGAGCCGGATCTTGATGGCCTTGACCACGGCGGCGGGCCCGGCCCAGCTCGTGACGTACCGGTCGACGAGCCCGTTCGTCGTCAGGATGTTCATGAAGACGTCCTTGGAGCCGCGCTCGACCGCGAGCGACGGGTCGTGGTGGACGTCCTGGTAGTCGCGGCTCGCCAGCGCGGTCGCGACGATCATCGTGCGGGTCAGCGGGATGCGCAGCTCGGGGAGCTCCTCCCCCACCGCGACGTCGGCGTAGGCGCGGTTCACCTTGTCCCGGCTCACCTTGTCCCGGCTCACCTTGTCCCGGCTCACCTTGTCCCGGCTCACCTTGTCCCGGCTCACCTTGTCTCGGCTCACCTTGTCCCGGCTCACAGGGCCGCCCCCAGCAGGTCGAGGTCGGCGGACGCGCCGCCGAGCGTCCCGGCGAGCTGCTTGCCCCACAGGAAGTGGCGGTGCACCGGGTAGTCGACGTCCACGCCGATGCCGCCGTGCAGGTGCTGGACGCGGTGGACGACGTTCAGCCCGCCCTCGTCCGACCACCACTTGGCGACCAGGACGGCGGTGTCGGCGTCCTCCCCGGCGGCGACCAGAGAGACCGCGTGCCAGAGGCAGACGCGGAGCGCGTCGATCTCGATGTAGCAGTCGGCGAGCTGGTGCTGCGCGGCCTGGAACGTGGCGAGCGGGCGGCCGAACTGCTCGCGGCCGGACAGGTAGTCGGCGGCCATCCGCAGCGCGCCCTCGGCCACGCCGACCTGGAGGGCGGCGACCGAGACGCGGGCGAGCCGCAGCGCCTCCGCCAGCGCGCCCTCGCCGAGGGCCTGCGCCGCGACGCCGTCCAGGGTGAGGTGGCCGGCCTTGTCGTGCGTGGTGGTCTCGGTCGCCTCCCAGAAGGCCCCGGCGGCGGACGTCTCGACCAGGAACAGCCCGGGGCCGTCCGGCGCGGACGCCGACACCAGCACGTGGCTGGTGCCGAACGGGGTGGGGACGACCGCCTTCGTGCCGGTCAGCAGCCACCCGTCGCCGTCGGGGACGGCGGCGCAGCGCGGCGCCGCCGGGTCGGACGGCCCGAACTCCTCCAGCGCGACCGTCAGCCGCGCGGACCCGTCCAGCACGGGCGGCAGGATCTCCTGCTGCGCCGCCGACCCGTGCGCGGCCAGCGTCATCGCGGCGACGGCGGCCGGCCAGACCGGGACGGGCGCGACCGCGCGGCCCTGCTCCTCCAGCAGGACGGCCAGCCCGGCGGCGCCGAGCCCGGCCCCGCCCGCCTCCTCCGGCAGCGCGATGCCGAGCAGCCCCGCCGCGCCGAGTTCGGCCCACAGGCCCTCGTCCACGCCGCGCTCGGAGGATTCCGCGGCCTTGATCCGCGCCTGGGACGCCTGATCGGTGAAGATCTGGCGGGCCAGGTCCCGGACGGCCTCCAGCTCCTCGCCCAGGGTGAAGTCCATCAGCGCTCCTTAGCGTCTGCGTCGGCCGGGCGGAACGCCGGCAGGGACAGGTCGGGGTCCGGGTCGATCCAGTCGAGGACGACGGGCATGCCGATCTCGACGTCGTCCGGCGCGACCCCGGTCATGTTCGCGATCAGCCGGGTGCCCTCGGTCAGCTCGATCACCGCGACGACCAGCGGGTACTCGAAGGCGGGGTGGCGCGGGTGGTGGTTGACGACGTAGCTGTAGACGTGGCCGTTCCCCTGCGCCTCGACGGTGTCCCACTCGAACGAGCCGCACTGCGGGCAGCACGGGCCGGGCGGGTGCCGCAGCGACTTGCAGTCGGCGCAGCGCTGGATGACGAGCCGGTGCTCGCGCGCCGCCTCGAACCAGAACGCGTTGTCGAGGTTGATCGGGGGCCGCGGGCGCAGCGCCTTCGGCTTCTCCTCCTCGGCCGCCGGCTTCTCCGGGGGGCGGAAGCGCAGCAGCCGCCACCCCTGCGTCGCGACGACCTCGCCGGACGCGTCGCGGTAGGTCCGCAGCGTGGAGATGAAGCGGCCGACGCCGAGCCCGGTCTTCTTCTCCGGGGAGATCGCCTGCACGACCTCCTCGACGCTGACGCGGTCGCCCGGCACCAGCTCCCGGACGAACTCGAACTCCGAGTCGGTGGCGACGACGGAGGTGTACCCGCCCTCGGCGAGCAGCGCCGTCAGCTCGTCGGAGCCCGTCGGCTCCGGGTCGGGGCGGACGGACGCCGCGTAGCCGCGCATCGTCCACGCCTGCACCATCGACGCGGGCGCCACGACGCCGTCGCGGCCGGTCTCCTTGGCGGCGTCCTCGTCCAGGTAGACGGGGTTCTCGTCCGCCATGGCCTCGACCCAGTGCCGGATCATGGGGAGGTTCACCGGGTCCTGCCCGAAGCGCCGGGTCAGCAGCTCGCGGCCGACCCAGGACTGCAGCCTCTCCTCGTAGTCGTCCATAACCGCGTAGTCGCTCATGACCGCTTCACCCTCGGCAGGCCCAGGCCCTGGACGGCGACCATGTCGCGGAGCACCTCGTTGACGCCGCCGCCGAACGTGTTGACGATGCCCTGCCGGGACAGCTGCTCGATCTGCCCGTGCAGCACCGCGCCCGGCGACTCGGGGCGGATCCGCCCGGCCGCGCCGAGCACCCCGGTCAGCGTCCGCTGGACGAAGATGTGCGTCTCCGTCCCGTAGGTCTTGGTGGCCCCGGCCTGCGCGCCGGTGAGTTCCCCCGCCTCGACCGCCATGGTCATCTTCCAGTTCATCAGCCGCATCGCCTCAAGCCTCGCGTACGTGCGGGCGAGGTCGGTCCGGACCCACGGCAGGTCGATCACACCGTTGTCGCGGGCCCAGTCGCGGACGTCCTCCCACAGCCGGATCATCCGGCCGCCGAGCGCGGCGAGGCCGATGCGCTCGTGGTTGAGCTGGGTGGTGATCAGGCTCCAGCCGCCGTCGACGTCGCCGACGACCGAGGACGCGGGCACCCGGACGCCGTTGTAGTACGTCGAGGTCACGACCATGCCGCCGACGGTCGGGATCGGGCTCCAGGAGAACCCGTCCGCGTCGGTCGGGACGATCAGGATCGAGATGCCCTTGTGCTTGGGCGCGTCCGGGTTGGTCCGGGCGGCGAGCCAGATGTGGTCGGCGGTGTTGGCGCCGCTGGTGAACACCTTGCTGCCGTCGATGACGAACTCGTCGCCGTCCAGGACGGCCTTGGTGCGCAGCGACGCGAGGTCGGTGCCGGCGTCGGGCTCGGTGTAGCCGATCGCGAAGACGATGTCGCCGGACAGGATGCCGGGCAGGTACTTCTTCTTCTGCTCGTCCGTGCCGAAGCGCATCAGCGTCGGGCCGACCGTGTTCACCGTGACGAACGGGAACGGCAGCCCGGCGCGCTGCACCTCGTCGAAGAACACGTACTGCTCGGCGATCGACTTGCCCTGCCCGCCGTACTCGGCCGGCCAGCCGTAGCCGAGCCAGCCGTCGTTGCCGAGCATCTTGACGATCTCGCGGAACCGGTCGCCGCCGACGCCCTGCTCGCCGGCGCGCCGGCGCACGTCCTCGGGCAGCAGGCCCGCGAAGTACGCCCTCAGTTCCGCGCGCAGTTCGCGATGCGCGTCGGACTCACGCAGATCCATACCTGCCCTTTCCACGGTTCACGGAGCCACAGTTCATGGGAGGAAGCGCACGCGTCCGGCGGCGATGAACTCGTCCCGGAGCGCGGCCTTGTCCGCCTCGGTCATCAGCGCGTACGCGGGGGCGCCGCGGCCGGCCCAGCGGTAGACGGGGTCGGACGTGCGCCAGCCGTCGAGCTGGAGCTCCTTCTTCTTGAGCTTGCCCGAGCCCGTCGTCGGCAGCGCGTGCGAGACGCGCACGAACCGCGGGGCGCCCTTGGTGCCGAGGTCGTCCTGCGCGGCGAGGAACGCGGGGAGGTCCAGGTCCTCGAACGCGACGCCCTCGGGGATCTCGATCGCGGCCATCACCTGGTCGCCGGAGCGCGGGTCGGGGACGCCGAACGCGACCGCGTCCACGATCCTCGGGTGGCGGCGCACGACGTTCTGGGTGAGCAGCGCGGAGATGTTCTCCGAGTCGACCCGGATCCAGTCGCCGGACCGGCCGCCGAAGTACAGGAACCCGTCGCCGTCGATGTAGCCGAGGTCGCCCGTCCAGTACCAGCCGTGCCGGACGCGCTCGGCGTCCGCCTCCGGGTTCTTGTAGTAGCCCTCGAACTTCGCGGCGCCGTGCACGTCGACGATCTCGCCGACGGCGGCCTCGGCGTTGGTGACGCGGCCGTGCTCGTCCAGGACGGCGCGGACGCAGGTCTCGCGCGTCTCCGGGTTGACGATGCGGACGCCGTCGTGGGCGGGCCGGCCGAACGCGGTCGGCGGCGCGGCCGGGTCCCGCTTGATCATGCCGGCGCTCTCGCTGGAGCCGTAGCCCTCCACGAGCCGCGCGCCGAACCGGCGCAGGAACGCGGCCTTGTCCTCGGGGGACGCCTCGGTGCCGAAGCCGTGGGTGAGCGTGTTGTCGCCGTCGTCCGGCCGCTCCGGCGTGGCGAGGACGTAGCCGATCGCCTTGCCGACGTAGTTGAAGAACGTCGCGCCGTAGTACCGGACGTCCGGCAGGAACCCGGACGCGGAGAACTTCGGCGCGAGCACGACGGCCGCGCCGACCGCGAGCGACGGCGCCCACAGCGCCATCAGCGCGTTGCCGTGGAACAGCGGCATCGAGCAGTAGCTGATGTCCTCGCGCTTGATGTCGTACTTGGCGCTGTTGTTGCGGCCCAGCTCGGCGAGGCGGCCCTGCGAGCAGCGCGCCGCCTTCGACGCGCCCGTGGTCCCGGACGTGAACAGCAGCAGGATCTGCGTCTCGGGCGTCACGGAGGCGTCCACCCAGGGTTCGCAGGCGTGGGCCTCGACCCGGGCCGCGTAGTCCTCGTCGTCGATCAGGACGAACCGGTCGCGGGGGACGCCGATGTCGAGGCCGTCCAGCAGCTTCAGCCCGGCCTGGTCGGTGACGAGGAGTTGCAGGTCGGTGTGCCGGACCTCCTGCTCCAGGTAGGCGCCGGTCCGGGTCGAGTTGATGCCGACGATCGTCGCGCCGCTCAGCGCCGCCGCGCCCAGCCACAGGACGTACTCCGGGACGTTCTCCAGCAGCACCCCGATGTGGAACGGTCCGTCCTGCCGCAGCCCGCGGGCCAGCGACGCGCGCGCGGCGCTCTCCCGGACGACCTCGTCCCAGGTCCACGTCCGCTCGCGGCTGCGCAGGCCGTGCCGGGTGTCGCCCACCCGGTCCAGCAGCATCGCCGCGATCGTCTCGTCACGCACTCGCGGCCTCCCGGGGCCGGCTCGGCGAGGTGGCGTCGTTCATTCAGCGTCCTCCATCCGGGACAAGACGTTAATCAGCGGGATGTCCGGGCACTCCGGACATCCCGCTGACCGGGAGCGTCGACCTGGCCCGCTACCCCTGGTCGCGCAGCGCGGCGGCGATCTGGTCGGCCTGCGCCTGCTGCTCCATGAGCTGCCGCAGCAGCCACAGCCGCA
Source organism: Actinomadura sp. NAK00032 (assembly GCF_013364275.1). NCBI lineage: Bacteria > Bacillati > Actinomycetota > Actinomycetes > Streptosporangiales > Thermomonosporaceae > Actinomadura > Actinomadura sp. NAK00032. The sequence continues at coordinate 7,504,266 of NZ_CP054932.1, forward strand.
GGACGCGGGTCACGGCGGCGGCCAGGTACAGGGCCGCGCCGAGGACGGTCACCGCCAGGAACCCGGTGGCGAGCGTCTGCAGCGAGCCCACGTCCCGCATGTCGTCCTTGGTGAGCGAGACGTTGTAGGCGATGAAGGCGCCGACGACGCCGGCGACCATCGCGAGGGCGCCGGCGATGCGGAGCACCCCGTCGAAGCGGGACTGGTCGGTCTTCAGCTTCTGGCCGGCCACGTCGTCCTTGAACTGCTTGCGTCGTTCCTCAGTGAGCATTCGGGGTCAACCTCCCAGGTAGTCGCTGGACAGCCGGTCTTCGATCTCGTCGGGCGGGCCCACCGCCGCCACGCGCCCGTGCAGCATCAGCGCGGCGGTGTCGGCGATCGGCAGGACGGCGCGGGCGAACTGCTCCGCGACCAGCACCGACAGGCCGCCCTCGACCAGCTCGGCGACCGTCTCGTACATCCGGGTCACGATCATGGGCGCGAGGCCCATGGACAGCTCGTCGAGCAGCAGCACCGCCGGATCGGTGCCGAGCGCCCGCGACAGCGCGAGCATCTGCTGCTCGCCGCCGGACATGGAGCCGGCGAGCTGGCGGCGGCGCTCGCCGAGGATCGGGAAGCGGGCGTACGCCTTCTCCTCCAGGTCCTCCAGCCGGGCGCCGGTGCCGGTGGCGGCCCACAGGTTCTCCCGCACCGTCAGGTTCGGGAAGATCCCGCGGCCCTCGGGGATCGAGCAGACGCCGAGGCGGGCCGCGTCCTGCGCGGAGATGCCGTTCACCTTGCGGCCCGCGAACCGCAGCTCCCCGGCGGTCGGGGGGTGCAGGCCCGCGCACACGCGCATCGTGGTCGACTTGCCGCCGCCGTTCGGGCCGAGCAGCGCCAGCAGCGACCCGGGCTTCAGCGCCAGGTCGACGCCGTGCAGCACCTCGATCGCGCCGTAGCCCGCGCGGACCCCGGCCAGTTCGAGCAGCGGCTCGGCCTCCGCCGTCTCCGCCGCCGCCCGCTGCTCGGGGACCACCTTCGATTCAGGCATGGGACGCCTCCTCCGTGCCGATGTAGGCGGCGATGACCTCCGGCGACTCCTTGATCTCCGCCGGGGTGCCGGACGCGATCAGCGCGCCGTAGTCGAGGACGTGGATCGTGGCGCACAGCTTCATCACGAGCGGCAGGTCGTGCTCGACGAGGCAGATCGCGAGGCCCTCCCCGGCGAGGCCGGTCAGCATCTCGGCGAACGCCTCCGTCTCGCGCTCGGTCTGGCCGGAGGCGGGCTCGTCCAGCAGCAGGACGCGCGGTGAGGTCATCAGCGCGCGCGCCACCTCCACGACGCGGGCCCGTCCGATCGGGATGTCGGACACATCGCGGTCGGCGATGTCGGTGAGCCCGGTCCGTTCGAGGATCTTGTCGGTCTGCTCGTCCAGGTCGAAGCGCTTGCGGCTGTGGCTGCGCAGGATGTCACCCGCTACGCGGACGTTGTCGCGCACCGAGAGCGACAGGAACAGCTCCAGGCGCTGGAACGTCCGCGCCATGCCGCGCCGCGCGCGCTTGGCCGGGGACAGCCTGGTGATGTCGTCGCCGTCCAGGAGCACCTGGCCGGACGCGGGCTTCTGCAGGCCCGTGATGGTGTTGAACATGGTGGTCTTGCCGGCGCCGTTCGGGCCGATCAGCCCGGTGATCTGCCCGCCGGCCATCGTGAGGCCGACGTCGTCCACGGCGGTGTTGCCGCCGAACCGGACGGTGATGTTGCGCGTCTCCAGCAGCGCCGCTGCGGGCTTTGACGTCGTGTCAGGCATGGACCCCTCCCTTCAGGCCGAGCTCGCGGTCGATGCGCGCGCGCAGTTCGTCGGTGTAGGGCTCGTCCACGCCGAGGAGTTCCAGCGGCGTCGGACGGTTGCGCCGCCCCTCGTCCAGGTACATGCGGCCGAAGACGGGCAGCAGCATGACGGCGCAGAGCGCGATGATCGCGAACAGCCACGTCCCGATGACGCCGGTGAGCGCGAGGACGTAGAGGACGGCGCCGAACGCCGCCGCCCCGTACAGGACGGGCTTGGCGTCCCGCATCGCGCGGTAGCCGTCGATGATGTCGTGGACGAAGCCGCTCGGGTTGCGGCCGACGCCCATCCCGACCAGCGCCGTCCCGACGAGGACGAGGTGGCCGAGCGCCGTGTAGATGGTCGACAGGCCCTCGTTCTCCAGGGCCAGGTCGCCGAACGTCGACACCAGCACGGCCGAGCCGACGCCCGCCATCAGCCCGCCGAGCAGCGCGCCGCTGAGGTAGCCGATCCCGGCGACCACGACGAGCATCAGCAGCGCGAGGCTGCCGACGAAGGAGAAGTTCTCCTGCGCGACGGTCCCGGTCGCCGACGACATCAGCACGCCGCCGAGCCCCGCGATCGCCGCGGAGATCATGAAGACGCTCAGCTTCAGCCGGACCAGGTTCTGGCCGAGCATCGCCGACGCCGCCGGGCTGTCCTTCATCGCCGCGAGCCGCCGCCCGTAGCCGCTGTTGCGCAGCGCGGCGAGCCCGAGGGCGATCAGCGCGAACAGCACGGTCGCCGTCATCAGCGACGTCGTCCCGTCCCGCAGGTCGAGCGGGCCGACCTTCAGCGGCGGGACGATCAGCGACCCGTCCGGGAACAGGGTGAACTTCACGCCGAACAGCTCGTGCTGGGTGGTGTCGCGCAGCACCATGTTCGACAGGAACTCGCCGAACGCCATCGTCGCGAGCGCCAGGTAGAGGCCGCGCAGCCGCAGCGCCGGCAGCGCGACGAGCCCGCCGACGATCGCCGCCGCGACGACGGCCAGCAGCACGCCCTGGATGTTCATCCGGGCGTCCAGGCCGGTGCCGACGACCCCGGCGTGGAACGCCACCACCGTCCCGACCGCGCCGAACGCCAGCGGCGCGAGGTTCAACTCGCCCGCGTAGCCGGTGAGGACGGTCAGCGACAGCGCGATGATCGCGAACGTCATGCCGAGCGCGAACGTCGTCACGGCGCCGTCCGACAGCAGCAGGCTGTAGAGGTACACGACCGCGACGAGCACGAGGCCCCACACGGCCGCGCCCCGGACGGTCGGCACCCGGTACCGCTCGCGGGTCCGGATCGCGGCCCCGCGCAGCCGGTCCTGGGGCAGCACCACCAGCACCACGAACAGGATGATCATCGGCAGCGAGACGCGCAGGTTGCCGGTGAACGTGCCCGCCGACGGCAGGTAGGCGAGCACGTAGTTGGCGGCCAGGCCGAGCACCATCGCCCCGACGAACGTGCGGGGGATGCTGCGCAGCCGGCCGAACATCGCCGCCGCGAACGCGTCGATCACCAGCAGGGTCAGCGCGTTCGCGTCCAGGCCGCCGCCGCTGATCGGCACGATCAGCACCCCGGCGAGGACGGCGAGGGTGGAGCCGAGCGCCCACGACAGCATCGCGGCGCGCTCGGGGTCGTGGCCGTTCAGCCGGAGCAGGTCCGGGTCGTCGACCGAGCCGCGCATGACGACGCCGATCCGGCTGCGGGTGAACAGCACCCGCAGCCCGACGGCGATCGCCACGGCGGTGACCAGGCAGACGATCTCGTGGTAGCGGACCACCACGCCGCCGACCGTGATCTTCGAGCCGGCGCCGAAGAACATGTCGACGGTGTGGGCCTCGTCCGGATTCCAGATCCACTGCGCCAGGTAGACGGTGCCGAGCAGCACCGCCACCGTCACGATGATCTTCGTGACGTCGGCGGTGCCGCGCAGCCCCTTCATGATCGCGGCGTGCAGCGCGGCGCCCATCGCGGGACCGACCACCCCGATCACGACGACCAGCGCGAGCCACACCGGCCAGCCCCACCGCTCGGTGAAGTGCCAGTACAGGAACGTGCCGAACATCGCCTGCGCGCCGTGGGCGAAGTTGAAGATGCCCGAGGTGTTGTACGTCAGTACGAGCCCCGATGCCGCGATGGAGTACACCGACCCGAGGACCAGCCCCAGGATCGTGTAGGTCAGGAACGTCGTCACTTGCTCACCGCCATGTGGGTCACCGCCTCCGGCGGGTTCGGATCAGGAGGACTGGGGCTTGATGACGTCGTCGGTCAGGAACTTCGTCGAGATCCGGTCGCCGTTCAGCTGCACGCCCGAGGCCTTCGGGTCGGTCTTCACGACGAACTCGGGGCCGCACTCGAACTCGCCGACGTTCTTCGGGTAGACCTGCTCGTACTTGGTCTTGTTGAGCTTGACCATCAGCGAGCAGGACGCCGGCTTGTTGTTGCCCGGGTCGGTCGGCGCGTGCAGGCCGCCGCCCGTCCACTCGTGCACCTTCGACAGCTCGTTGATCACGCACTGCCGGGTGAGGTCGGAGCCGCACTTCTGCGCGGACTGCGCCCACAGCAGGAACGCGGAGGTGGCCTGCATGCCGAGCAGCGCGACCTTCCCCTGCTTGGCGTTGACGATGTCCGTGTACTGCTTGACCGCGGGGACCTTGTCCGCGTTCTCGAACGGCTGGAAGATCATGCCGACGTGCAGGTTGTCACCGGCGCCCGAGGTGTTCCACTTCGACACCATCGTGCTGTACCAGGTCGCCTCGAACACGTACTTCGGCTCCGCGCCGGCGCGCTCGATCGACTCCAGCAGGCTGAACTGGCCGGGGTCGGGCGAGTCGGACGACCACAGGTAGCCCGCCCCGCACTTCTTGATCTTCTCGGCGAACGGCATGTAGCTGCTCTCGCCGGCGTCGTTCAGCCGCACGCCGCACTCCAGCGGCTTGATGCCGATCTCCTTCATCGCGCCGGCGATCTTGCCGGTGCCGGTGCTGACCGCCGGGGAGGTCGACAGCAGCAGGTCCGTCTTCTCCTTGAAGTCGGGGAACAGCTTCTCCGCGAGGCGGAGCCCGCCGATGTTCATCATGTCGACCGGGTACGGGACGGCCTCGTACTTCATCGGGCCCATCGCGGCGTTCGGGCCGACGGTGTAGCCGGCGACCGTCGGCAGCTTGCACGCCACCCGGTACTGCTCGGCGGCCTCGTCCATCGCGAAGCCCTGCCCGACGAGCATGAAGTCCTGCTTGCAGGACTCCTGCATCACCTTCGCGGACTGCGCGTAGGCGGCGTCGTACTGGTTGCCCTTGATCTTGCGCCCGTTGATGCCGCCCTGCTGGTTGCACCAGTCGATCATCGCCGAGACGGCGTCGCCCATCTCCTTGGACAGGCCCGGCGCGGACGCGAAGCCGCGGTCGTCGCCGAAGCCGATCGTGATGGCGTCGTCGGTGATGCCCTGGTCGGTCTTGCCCTTGGCGTCGCCGGGGCCGCACGGGGACGCCAGCGTCCCGAACGTCTTGCTCGCGGCGGCGGTCGCGCCGCCGGAGTCGCCGCCGCCGGACACGCCGTCGGTGCCCGAACGCTCGCTGGAACAGGACGCGGTGACGAGCGCCACCGCGAGGGCGCCCGCTGCGAGGCGTCCGATCTTGTCGACCTTCATAGGTCGTACTCCTTTCACCGGCCGCCGAGGCGGCAAGTGGTGTTTCGGGCAGGCGGGGGACGGGGTTCTCGGGTAGGGAGATCCGGCCCGGCGGCACTGCCGCGCTGCGCCACTACGGCACTGCGGCACTGCGGCACGCCGAGCTTCAGAGGGAACTGCGGGTGTTGTCGGGTGCGGCGAACCGCGGTGGGGTGAAGCGGGTGTCCGGATCCCGTGGTCAGCCGAAGTTGGCCTGGCCGCCGTCCAGCGGGATCGTCGCCCCGGTCAGGTAGCGCATCGCCGGCTGGACGAGCGCGACGACGGCCTTGCCGATGTCGTCCTCGCAGTCGCCGATGTAGCCGAGCGGGATCGTCTTGCGGAACTCCTCGGCCGCCTCGGGGTTGTTCTCCGCCCACCACTTCAGCCCCGGCGACAGGGCGTGCGGGGCGATGTTGTTGGCGCGGATGCCGTCCGGGCCCCATTCGGCGGCGACCGTCCGGGTCAGCGAGCGCAGGGCCTGCTTGGCCGCCGCGTAGGCGCCGTACGTGGCCGGGTCCCAGCGGACCATGGCGGAGGTGACCAGGTTGACGATGCTGCCGCCGCCGCGCGCCTTCATGTGCGGATGGCACGCCCTCATGAACGCGAACGCCGCGAACGGGCCGGTGACGAAGCCCTTCTGGAACTTGGCGTCGCTCATCTCCAGCAGCGGGCCGTAGGACCCCGAGTAGGCGTTGTTGACCAGGATGTCGACGCCGCCGAACGCGGCGGCGACCCGCTCCACCACGCCGGGGATCGCCTCGGTGTCCGCGACGTCGCACACGAAGGGCTCCGCCTTCGCGCCGCGTTCCCGGATCAGCCCGCAGGTCGCGTCCAGTTTGGCCGCGGTGCGGCCGAGTACGGCCACCGCCGCGCCCTCCGACGCCAGCGCGAGCGCGATGCCCTGCCCGACGCCCTGTCCCGCTCCGGTCACGATCGCGACCTTGTCGCTGAGGCTTCCCATGTGGTTCTCCCGCTCAGTCCTGCTTGCGCGCCCAGCCCGGTCCGTCGGGTCCGCCCCGGTCGGTCCGGTCTGCTCAGTCCTGGTGCGGTCATGGTGATGTGACGCGGCGCACGTAAAAGCTCCAGTCCCGCTGAGCGGGAATGAGTTCAGGATGGAACGGTCCGTGACCGTCCCGCTGAGCGGAATGCCCTGGTGGAGCCGGTGTGCCGCAGCCCACAATGGGCCGTCCCGGCGAGGAGGAGGGGTCCGATGGAGATCATCCGGCAGCTGACCGGTCCCGGTGGCGAGTTCGAGCTCCGGGAAGAGGAGGTGCTGGGCGCGCGGCTGCCCGTGTTCGCCAACCGCGCCCGCGGCCTCGGTGAGGTGCTGGCCCGGTCGGCGGAGTACGGCGACCGGGACTACATCGTGACCGCCGACCGCCGGCTGACCTTCGCCGAGCACGCCGCCGCCGTCGCGTCCATGGCCAAGGCGCTGCGGGACGACCTCGGCGTGCGGCCCGGCGACCGCATCGCGATCAACGCCGCGAACAGCCCCGAGTGGATCATCTCCTTCTGGGCGACGATCGCCGCCGGCGCCGTCGCGGTCGGCTACAACGCCTGGTGGGCGCCCCGCGAGATCGAGTACGCGCTCGGCCACACCGACCCGAAGGTCGTCATCGCCGACGCCAAGCGCGCCGCGCTGATCTCCGAGGACGTGCTGACGATCGAGAAGGACGTCCCGTCCCTGATGCGCCGCTACCCGGACGCCGCGCTCGACGTCCCGGACGTCGCCGAGGACGACCCGGCCGTCATCCTCTACACGAGCGGCACGTCGGGACGGCCCAAGGGCGCCGTCCACTCGCACCGCAACCTCACGTCGGTGATCGAGTACCACCGGTTCAACGACGCGATGTTGAAGTCGTTCGGGGACGACCCGTCCAAGCGCCGCTACCTGCTGGCGCTGCCGCTGTTCCACATCGCCTGCCTGCACAACCTCGCCGTCCCGCGGCTCGCCACCGGCACCGCCGTGATCATGCACGAGGGCGGCTTCGACGTCGACAAGGTGCTCGGCCTGGTCGAGAGGGAGCGCGTCACGAACTGGGGCGCCGTCCCCACCATGGCGCACCGCATGATCGAGCACGGCGACCTGGCGAAGTACGACCTGTCCTCGCTCAGCGCGTTCTCGCTGGCCACGGCACCGTCCTCGATCGCCTTCAAGGAGCGGCTCCAGGCCGTCTTCCCGCCCGCCAAGGGCGGCCTCGTGGACAGCTACGGGCTCACCGAGTCGTGCACCGGCATCTCCACCGCCACCCCGGCCGACCTCGCCGAGGCGCCCGGGACGCTCGGCCGCCCCACGATCGGCGTCCAGGTGGAGATCCGCGACCCCGACAACAAGCCGCTGCCGGAGGGCACCGAGGGCGAGGTCTGCGTCCGCAGCGCCTACAACATGATCGGCTACTGGCGGGACGAGGAGGCCACCGCCCGCGCCTTCGACGGCGACCGCTGGATGCACACCGGCGACATCGGCGTGCTGGAGCAGGGCCGGATCCGGCTCACCACCCGCCGCTCCGACCTGATCATCCGCGGCGGCGAGAACGTCTACCCCGCCGAGATCGAGAACGTCCTCGCCGAGTACCCGGGCGCGCGGGAGTGCATCGTCATCGGCGTCCCGCACACCGACCTCGGCCAGGAGGTCGCGGCGGTCGTGGTGTTCGCCGACGCGCCGCCCTCGCCCGAGGAGCTGGCGGCGTTCGCCCAGGAGCGGCTCGCCTACTTCAAGGTCCCGACCCGCTGGCACATCACCACCGACCCGCTCCCCCGCAACGCCACGGGCAAGGTCCTCCGCAAGCAGGTCGAGGACGACATCTCCTGAGCGCCCCCCTTCTGTCGGTGGCCACTGGTCGAATGCGTACCACCGGCAGGAGGAGGACATCGTGGACGAACAGCGGTTCTGGGATCTGATCGAGGCGGCGTGGGCGCCGCTGGGCGTCGACGAGGCGCGCAGGGCGCTCGCCACCCGCGACCCCGACGTGGTCGGCTACGAGATGCCGGAGTACACGGCGGTCGAGAAGGCCCTCGACGCGTTCGTCGAGGGCCTCCGCGGGCTCGCCCGCGACCTCGGCTCGGCGGAGCTGACCGACCTCGACCGGGTGGCGGAGCGCATGCTCCACGACATCGACCGCTCGGACGTCCACGAGGTCACCGACGGGTCCGACGACGGGTTCCTGTACGCGCGCGGCTTCATCGTCGCGCTCGGCCGCGAGTTCTACACGGCGGTGGCCGCCGACCCGCGCATCGCCATCGAGGACGCCGACTGCGAGGCGATGTGCTACCTGTTCGCGCACCTGCACCGGGAGCGCTTCGGCGACTTCCCGGACACCGGTTCGGGCATCTCCCGCGAATCTTGTAGGAACCCGGCGGGCTGGCGCGACTGACCGATTGCCGCGCTAGCGGCTACCGCGGCGGGTGATGGCGAGGAGGGCGGCGGCCGGGCCGGAGGGGGTGGTGCCGGTGCGCCAGACGGCGCGCAGGGAGCGTTCCAGCGCCAGGCCGTCGACGGGGATCTCGGCGAGGGCGCCGGCGGCGAGGTCGGCGCCGACGACCAGGTCGCTGATCAGGGCGGGGCCCGCGCCGGCGACGACCGCGTTGCGCACGGCGGTGCTGGAGCCGAACTCCAGCAGCGGCGGGACGAGGTCCAGGCCCTGGGCGGCCATCGCCTGGCGGGCAGCCTGCCGGGTGCCCGAACCCGCCTCCCGGCTGATCAGCGGGGTCGCGGCGACCTCGGCGGCCGGGACGGGCCGCGTGCGGCGCGTCCAGCGGTGGCCGGGCGGCGCGACGAGGACGAGCCGGTCCCGCGCGACGGTCCGCGACCGCAGCCCCGCCGGGCGGCCCGGCGACTCGATGAAGCCGATGTCGGCCGCGCCGTCGCGCGCCAGCTCGCAGACGTGCGCCGAGTTCGTCACCCGCATGCCGACGTGCAGGTCGGGGTCGGCGCGGCGCAGCTCCCCGATCCAGGCGGGCAGCAGGTGCTCGGCGACGGTGAGGCTGGCCGCGACGGTCAGGTTGCCGGTGTGCTCGCGGCGCAGCGCCTCGACGCCGGCGCCGAGCGCGGCCAGGGCGTCCAGGACGCGCTGCGCCCAGCCCGTGACCGCCGTCCCGGCGGGGGTGAGGGACGAGCCGCGCCGGGTCCGGTCGACGAGCCGGACACCGAGGCGGCGTTCCAGCCGGGACAGCCGCTTGCTCGCCGACGGCTGGCTGATCCGCAGCTCCCCGGCGGCGGCCGTGAGGCTGCCCCGCTCGGCGACCAGTACCAGCAGCCGCAGCGACTCGATGTCGGGCTCGGGGGTCATGCCCCCAGGCTATGACGTGAGGCCGAACCGCCCGGTACCGGGACGGCGGAGTGCGCGCAAGCCTCGGATCCATGAGCGTTCTGGAAGCGGTCCGCAGCGGGCGGGCACGGTCATGGTGGGAGCGGGCGGCGCCGGGCCTGGCGGTGGCGGCGGGCGGCGCGGGCGTGGCGATGGCGGTCAACCGGCTCGTCCCCGCGCTGAGCGCGCTCACCGTCGCGGTGCTCGCCGGGGTGCTGGTCGGCGGGGCGCTGCCCGCGGTGACCGCGCAGGGCCTCCAGTGGGCGACCCGCGCGCTCCTCCGCGCGGGGGTGGTGTTCCTCGGCCTCCAGCTCAGCCTCGCGGAGGTGCTGCGGCTCGGGCCGGGGATGCTCACCGTGGTCGTCGCCACGGTGCTGCTGGCCTTCACCGGCACGCTCGCCCTCGGCCGGCTGACCGGGGTGTCGCGCGGCCTGGGGCTGATGGTCGCCACCGGGTTCTCGATCTGCGGCGCCTCGGCGATCGTGGCGATGGACGGCGTCGCCCGCAGCGAGAAGGAGGACGTCGCGACCGCCGTCACGCTCGTGACGATCTACGGCAGCGCCGCCATCGCCGTCGTCCCGTTCCTCGGCTCGCACGTGCTGGGGCTGGACCCGGAGACCGTCGGCATGTGGGCGGGGCTGAGCGTCCACGAGGTCGCGCAGGTCGTCGCCGCCGCGTCCCCCGCCGGCGCGGCGGCCGTGGGCACCGCCGTGATCGTGAAGCTGACCCGGGTGGTGCTGCTCGCGCCCATGGTGGCGGGGATGGGCATCATCGAGCGCCGCGCCGGCGGCGCGGTGGACGGGAGGCGTCCGCCGATCGTGCCGCTGTTCGTCGCCGGGTTCCTGGTGATGCTGCTGGTCCGCAGCGCCGGTGTCGTGCCCGGCGCGGTCGTGACAGGGGCCAAGGAGGTCTCGACGGTGCTGCTCGCGGCCGCGATGTTCGGGCTCGGGACGTCCGTCCGCGTCGGCGCGCTGCTGCGGACGGGACGGCGCGGCCTCCTCCTCGGCCTCCTGTCGACGGTGCTGGTCGGCGCCGTCTCGCTGGGCGCGCTCAGCTTGCTCGGGCACCGGTGAGGGTCTTGGCGGTGCGGCCGAGGCGCTCGCCCAGGAAGTCCTCCCAGGTGCGGGTGCCCCGGTCGGCGCCGTCCAGGCTGAGGTTGTCGCCGGCGCGGTAGGCGCGCCCGGCCTTGCCCGGGATGCGGACGGGCATCGTCAGGCGGCGCTTGCCGCGCGCCTCCAGGTACCCGCGGACGAGGTCGCCCATCCCGTAGACCTCGGGCCCGGCCAGGTCGGGGACGCGTCCGGACGGGGTGCCGAACGTCAGCTCGACGAGCCGCGCGGCGACGTCCCGCGTGTCGACCGGCTGGAACCGGAGCCCGCCCGGGATCGGGACGACCGGCAGCTTGGCCATGCTCTCCACGACCTTCAGCACCAGGTCGTGGAACTGGGCGGCGCGCAGGATCGTGTACGGGACGCCCGAGTCGATCACGGCCTGCTCCGTCTCCACCTGGGTCCGCATCCAGGAGAGCGGAACGCGGTCGGCGGCGATCACCGAGATCAGCACCACGTGCTCCACCTCCGTGTTGGCCGCGGCCCACATGAGGTTCCGCGCGACGACCTCATCGCCCTTGTTGCCGCCCGCCAGGTGCAGAAGGGTCTCGACGCCGTCCAGAGCGGCCTCGATGCCCTCGTTCTTGAACAGGTCGCCGGTCACGTACTCGACGCCGTCGGCGGGCTCGCGGGTCCGCCGGCTCAGCACCCGGAGGTCGGCGCCGGCGTCGCGCAGCAGCGGGACGACCTGCCGTCCGATCGTGCCCGTTCCGCCGGTGACCAGGATGGGCGCGCTCATGATTCCTCCAACTGGGCTGTGTCCGTGCCTTCACCCGTGCAGACGGAACGGCCGCCCGGAATGTGACATCGCCGGGGCGAGGGGTTGTTTTTGCCGGGCGGGCGGTGTGGACGGGCCCGTCCGGGCAAGGGCAGAAGGACCGCGAGCGGATGCGAGGAGGCACACCATGGCGGGGGGAACGATGCTCGACGTCTACACGGGGTTCGACCGGATGCCCATCGCGGGCGAGTGGCGGGCCGGCCGGGCGGGCGGCGGCCGCGAGGACACCGACCCCTACACCGGGGACGTGCTGACGGAGATCCCCCTGGCCGGTGCGGACGACCTCGACGAGGCGTACCGGGCGGCGCGCGACGCGCAGCCGGCCTGGGCGGCGCGGCCCGCCGCCGAACGCGCCGAGGTCATGGCGAACGCGGCGCGGATCCTCGCCGACCGGGAGGACGAGCTGGCCGGCTGGCTGCAGCGCGAGGCCGGGGCGACGCGGGGCAGGGCCGGGATGGAGCTGGCGCTGGTGCGCGCCGTCACGCAGAAGGCCGCCGAGCAGGCCGACCGGATCAACACCTTCATGGGCACGGGCTCGGACGTCCCGGACAAGGAGAACCGCGTCTACCGGCAGGCGGCGGGCGTGGTGGCGGTGATCAGCCCGTGGAACTTCCCCGTCCAGCTGTCGAACCGCTCCGTGGCGCCCGCGCTGGCACTGGGCAACGCGGTCGTCCTGAAGCCGGCGGGCGACACCCCGGTCACGGGCGGGCTGTTCCTGGCCAAGGTCTACGAGGAGGCGGGGCTGCCGCCGGGCCTGCTGAGCGTGGTCATCGGCAAGGGCGGCGACATCGGCGACGCGATCGTGGAGCACGACGTCCCGCGGGTGGTCTCTTTCACCGGGTCCACGCCGGTCGGACGGGGCATCGCCGCGAAGGCCGGGCTGAAGAGGCTCGCGCTCGAACTGGGCGGCAACGGCCCGCTGGTGGTGCTGGACGACGCCGACCTGGAGCAGGCGGTGGCGGGTGCCCTGTACGGGAGCTACTTCCACATGGGCCAGGTGTGCATGGCGACCAACCGGATCATCGTGGACGCCGCCGTCCACGACGCCTTCGTCGATCTGTTCGTCTCCGCCGCCGCCTCACTGCGCTACGGCGACCCGCGCGACGACGGGACGCAGCTGGGGCCCGTCATCAACGCGAAGCAGCTCGACTCGATCAGGGGGAAGGTGTCGCAGGCCGTCGCGGACGGCGCGGAGCTGCTGCTGGGCGGTGACCCGGTGGGGCCCACGGGGCAGGTGCTTCCGCCGCAGGTGCTCCTTGGCGACAACACGGTGGCCACGGCGGCCGAGGAGGTCTTCGGGCCCGTCGCGACCATCATCAAGGCGGACGACGAGGACCACGCCCTCCACCTGGCGAACGACACCGAGTACGGGCTGTCGAGCGGCGTCTACTCCGGTGACCGGGACCGGGGCCTGAACTTCGCGCTCCGGGTGCAGGCGGGGATGACCCACGTCAACGACACCACCGTGAACGACGACGTCCACATCGCGTTCGGCGGCGAGAAGGCGTCCGGGCTGGGGCGCTTCGGCGGCGACTGGGTCGTGGAGGAGTTCACCACCGACCACTGGGTCAGCCTCCAGCAGCGGCCCCGCGACTTCCAGTACTGACGCCGGCTCCCGCGACGCGGGACGCGAGGGCCGCCAGGGTGCCGCGTTCGGCTCGATGGCCGAGCGGACGGTGATCGACCGGCGCCGCGCGCTGAAGCTGCCGCCCGGGAGCGACGCAGTCGCCATCGCCGCCGCGATGAACCCCGGCATGTCGTCGTGGGTGGCGCTGCGCCGGCGCGTCGACTTCCGGGCCGGGCAGAGCGTGCTGGTGCTGGGCGCCACGGGGAACGCGGGGCGGCTCGCCGTCCAGATCGCCGGACGCCTCGGCGCGGGCCGGGTGATCGGCGCGGGCCGCGATCCGGAGCGCCTCGGCCCGCTGAAGGCGCTCGGAGCCTCCGAGGCGCTCGGCCTGGACGACGTGGACGGGCTCGGACATCACCCTGCCGTCGTTCCTGCTGCGCGCCGCGAACGTGAGCATCCTGGGGAGCGGCCAGGGGTCGGTGTCCACGTGCGGCATCCTCGCGGAGCTGCCGTCGCTCGCGGCGGAGATCACCTCGGGCGCTTTGAGCGCGAACCCGGTGCCGGTGCCGTTGCGGGACGTCGAGGAGGCTTGGACGGCCCCCGCCGGCCCTGGGCGGCGGCTCGTCCTCACCTGCTGAGGTGCGGGGCCGCGAGCTGGTCGCCGAGGGGGCTGCGGCGGTACAGGACGTGCCGGCCGTCCCGCGCGCGGGTGAGCAGCCCCGCGTCATGCAGGATCCGCAGGTGCTGCGAGACGGCGCTGGGGGTCACCTTCAGGCGGCGCGCGAGTTCGATCGTGGGCAGCGGCTCGTCGAGGACGGCCAGCAGCTCGGCGCGGCGCACGCCGAGGAGCGCCGACAGGGCGGTGGTGTCGGGGGCCGGGGCCGGTGTCCACAGGGTGGCGGCGCCGCGGCACGGATAGGACAGGCTGGGCGGCTCGTCGGGATGGACGGGCGGGGCGGGCTTGTGGGCGAACACCGCCGGCATGAGGAGCAGGCCGCGCCCGGACGCCTGGACGTGGTGCCGTCCGATCATCTTGTCGATGGAGAGCACCCCGTCCCGCCAGGTCAGGTTCGGGTGCATGTCGGCGAACAGCAGGCGGGCGCCGCCCACGGCCAGCTGCCGCGCCCGGTACGTCATGTCGGCCTCCAGCACCAGCCGCATCTGCGGCCAGACTGGCTCGACCGCCGTCCGCCAGTAGCGCAGCAGCACGTCGCAGGCGTCGTCGCGGAGCCGGGCGGCTGAGGCGTCGTCCGGGGGCGTCGCCTTGACGAGGGCAGCCTCCATGTCCCTGCGGACCTTCCCAGGGGGCGTCCGCCGGACGAGGGACAGCTGGTCCTCGAAGCGCGGCGCGAACGTCGTGGGGCGTGGTCCCAGGAAGTCGGGGATGGCCAGCCTCGTCCCGACGAGGGAGGTCAGCAGGCGGACGTCGTCCGGGTCGAGCCGGGCGAGCGCCGCCCGGCGCCACGGCAGATGCAGGGGCTGGAGACCGGGCTCGCGGAGGACGCGCAGGCTCAGGCACGTCTCGTCCAGCGGCGACAGCGCGAACCGGGTGTCCGCGAGGTCTTCGACCCCGAGCTCGAAGCTGATCATTAAGCCCCACGCTACATCCGCCCGTGCCCGCCGAGCCTCCGGCGAGTGATCACTCTGTGTGATAACTTGATCACGCAGCGCAATTATCACGACGGGATAATTGTCGCTGCTCGGCAATTATCAGGGCGCGGAGATAATCGCGGCCCCATGTGACGAGTATAAGGGAGTGCGGCCTTGCGGGACTCAAGTCGGGCGTTGGCGAAGTGGGGATTCTCCGACGGGGTGCGGATGGTGCGGGAGGCGGGCCTGATGCCGGCCGACGTGCCCGCCATCGACGGAGCCAACGGAACCGTCGTCCATATCGCCGGGCGCCGGTTCATCAACTTCAGATGCGTCGATTTTCTCGGCTGGCAGCACGACGAGGACGTGGTGGCCCACTTCACCGACGCCGCGAGGACCTACGGGCTGGCGAACGGCGGCTCACGGGCCCAGGCGATCTCCCGGCCGCTGCGCGAGATCGAGCGGCAGGTCTGCGAGATCTACGGCAAGGAAAGTGCCATCACCTTCGCCTCCGGAATGCTCGCCACCGTGGGCTTCGTGCACGCGATGACGTCGAAGATCCAGGTCACCTCCACGATCACCGCCGATTTCAGTGATGTCGTCTTCCTCATGGACCGCGCCTGCCACTGGTCGATGTGGAAGGCCGTGGAGAAAATGCAGCCCGGCAGGCAGCTGTTCTCGTTCGGCCATAACGACGTCGAGCGGCTCCGCACACTCCTGGCGCGCCACCAGGGCAAGCGTGTGATCGTCGGTTTCCAGAGCGTGTACTCCGGCGACGGCAGCGTCGCGCCGATCGGCGCCATCACCGACCTCTGCGCGGAGTACGACGCGGTCAGCTATGTCGATGACGCGAACGGCTTCATGGTCTACGACCACGAAACGGGGCCTTACACGGACGAGTTCCGGAAGCTGTCGCAGGCCACGTTCGTCATGACCTCGTTCACCAAGGCGATCGGCATGGTGGGCGGCGCGATCGCCGGTCCCGCGGACGCGGCCAAGGTGATCGAGTACTTCTCCGGGACGTCCATGTTCACCGCGGCGCTGCAGCCGCCCACCGCCAGCACCATCGCCCACATCATCGGACGCTCGCGGGAAGATCGGCAGCGCGTCGATGACTATTTGAGCATGGTGGCGTGGTTCCGTGAGCAGCTCATCAGCGTGGGCTGCGACCTCAACGACAACCCCAGCTACATCATCTCGATTCACGTCGGCGACGAACGTGTCGCCGAAGTGGTGCGCTGCGAGCTCCAGGAACACGGATACCTCGTCTCGGTCTTCCGCTACCCCGCCGCGGAGAGAGGCAAGGCCCTTCTGCGCATCATCCCGAATCTCAGGCACAGCAAGGAGCACATGGAGGGCCTCGCCGACACCCTCAAGCTCCTCAAAGGGAAGTATCAGTTCTGATCGCGGGAGCGGCCGAGGCGGCGGGGGCGGCGGTCGGGGCAGAGGCCGGGGCGGCGGCCGGCCGGCGGGCAATCGGTGACGCTCGCCAGGGCGACCACCAGTTCGCGCGGCCGGCCAGCCTCATGATTCCCGGGACCAGCAGGGCGCGCACGAGGGTGGCGTCCACCACGACCGCCGTCAGCACCCCCACGGCGACCATCTTCACCAGCACCACCGAGGAGGTCGCCATGGCCGCCATGACCAGTGCGAACACCGCTGCGGCGCAGGTGAACAGCCGACCGGTGCGGTGCAGGCCCGCGATCACCGCGGCGGGGGTGTCGCCGTGGCGGCGGTACTCCTCGGTGATGCGGGCGAGCAGGAACATCTCGTAGTCCATCGACACCCCGAACGCCACGCCCAGCACCACGACCGGCATGATCACGTCCAGGGTCCCGGTGGTGGTGAACTCGCCGACCAGCCGGTGCAGACGGCCGTCCTGGAAGACCGCCACCAGCACCCCGAACGTCGAGGTCAGGGTGAGCGCGTTGAGCAGCAGCGCCTTGAGCCCCAGCAGCGGGCTGCCGGTCATCCACATGACCACGCCGATGGTCGCCAGTGCCATGATCGCCAGCATCCAGGCCAGCCGCCCGCCGACGAGCCGGCGGGTGTCGGCGAGTTCGGCGCCGGGCCCGCCGACCAGCGCCCGCTCCGGGGCGGCGACCGCGCGCAGCCGCTCGGCGACGGCGGCGGTGGCGTGATCGAAGGGGGCGGCGGCGGTGGTGGCCGCCATCCAGGTGCCGGCCGGGACGCTGTAGCGCGCCGACCGCGCGTCCGGCGCACCGATCCGCCGGCCGCCGGCGAAGGTCCCGTTCGCGGCCTGCACCCGCACGACCCCCGGTACGGCCGACAGCCGCCGCGGATAGTCGCCGGGGTGCGCTCGATGCGGCAGCACCACGGTGAGCGGCAGCAGCTGCGCGTCGAAGCGGTCGCGGATCAGCTGCCCGGCGCGGGCCGCCGGGTCCTGCGGCGGCAGGATCCGCTCGTCGGCGATCCCGAACCGCACGTGCAGCAGCGGGGCGGCCAGCAGCAGCAACAGCGCCCCCGCGGCGGTGGTCACCGCCACCGGCCGCCGCATGACGAGCCGCGCCAGCCGCGCCCAGAACGGGGAGCCCTGGGCGGCGGCGCCGGGCCCGGACCGGCGCCCCGCGCTCCACGGGCCCGGGACCGCCAGCCGGTCCACACCGGCGCCCAGCACCGCCAGCGCGGCCGGCAGCACCGCCAGCGCGGCGAGGGCCGCCAGCGCCGTCACCGCGATGCCGCCGTAGGCGATCGAGCGGACGATCGGTGAGGGGATCACGAGCAGCGCGGCCAGCGCGGCCAGCACGCTGACCGCCGACAGCCCCATCGCCCGGCCCGTGGTCGCGATCGCGTGCCGCACCGCCTCCGGGACGGGCCGCTGCCGGGCCAGTTCCTCGCGGAACCGGGTCACGATGAACAGGCTGAAGTCCACCGCCAGCGCGAACCCGATCAGCGAGGCGATGTTGAGGGCATAGACCGACACCGGGGTCACTTCGCTCAGCAGCCGCAGCAGCGCCATCGCACCCACCAGGCAGAAGGCGCCCATGGCCAGCGGTATCAGCGCCGCGACCAGACTGCCGAACACCACCAGCAGCACCGCCAGCGTCAGCGGCAGCGCCACCAGCTCGGCCACCCGCAGGTCGTGCTCGCTCCGCTTTTGCGCCTCCACGCGGACCTGGGAGTCCCCTCCCACCGTCACCGCCAGCGGCCCCTGATGCCGCGGCAGCCGGGGCACCAGTCGGCGGGCGGTCCGCAAACGGTCCTGCAGATCGCCGCGCAGCCACGCCATGGCCACCGCGCTGCGGCCGTCCGAGGACCGCAGGCCGCGGTCGCCGCCGGCCCAGTACGACCTGGCCAGCGACACCCCGGGATCGGCGGCCAGCGCCGCCGTCAGCCGCCGGCCCGCCGCCGCGGCCCGCACGTCGTCGACCCCGCCCGCCGCCGCGCCCGCCGGCCCGGCGGTCACCTCGGCCACCACGACGAGGTCGGGCTTGCCCGCTCCGGCGTGCGCGCGCAGCCACCGGTCGGCCTGCGCCGACCGGGTGGAGACCGGCAGGTTGTCGCCCATCACCAACCGGTCGTGCACTCCGGCCCCGGCCCATGCCGCGCCCCCCAGCACCAGCAGCGTCATCGCCAGCACCCAGTACCGCACGCGTACGATCCCTGCCGCCCACCCGGCCACGTTCCGCACGCCCCCCATGTCCCGCGTCGGATACAAGTGGTCATGTTATAACTACTCAGAGTGACCGACGGGTGGCCCTGCTGCTCCCGGGCCGGTCACGGGCCTTGAGCAGGACATCCATCAACGACGGGAACGACCATGTCCGACGCACCATCCTCCGGCGGTCCGACCCCCGTCCCGGACCGGGCGCCCCAGCCCTCGGTGGAGACGGTGCGCGGGCGAGTGCCGGTCACCGAACTGAACTCGGTCCTGATGCACGAACACGTTTTCGTGACAGACCCGGAGATCCAGCTCAACTACCCGCATCTGTGGCAGGAGGACGTACGGATCGCCGAAGCGGTGAGCAAGCTCACCGCGCTGAAGCAGGCGGGTGTCGACACGATCGTCGACCCGACGGTGATCGGCCTGGGCCGCGACGTCGCGCGCGTCGCCCGGGTCAACGCGCTGGTCGACATCAACATCATCGTGGCGACCGGGATCTACACCTACAACGATCTGCCGCACTTCTTCGAGTACAACGGCCCGAAAACGGCGCGGGGCAACGACGAGCAGATGGTCTCGCTGTTCGTCCAGGACCTGACGCGGGGAATCGCGGGTACGGCGATCAAGGCCGCCTTCCTCAAATGCGCGCTCGAAGGGGAGTTGACCGCCGGAGTCGAACGGGTGCTGCGGGCCGTGGCCGAGACGCACAAGCGCACGGGAGCACCCATCACCGTGCACACCAACCCGGCCGCACGCACCGGGCTGCTCGCACAGCGGATCCTGACCGAGGAGGGCGTCGATCTCGGCGCGGTGGTGATCGCGCACAGCGGCGACACCACGGACCTGGACTACCTCCGGGAACTCATCGACAACGGCTCCTATGTGGGGATGGACCGCTTCGGCCTGGACATCCTGCTGCCCGGCGACCAGCGGGTGACCACCGTCGCCAAGCTCGCCGAGCAGGGGCTCGCCGAGAGGATGGTGCTCTCACACGACGCCTCCTGCCACATCGACTGGTTCCCGCCCGGCGTCCGGGAAGAACTCGCTCCGCACTGGCAGTTCACGCACATCCACGACACGGTCCTTCCGGCGCTGCGCCACGCCGGGGTCTCCGACCGCCAGATCGACACCATGCTCATCGACAACCCGCGCCGCTACTTCAGCGGCGGCACGGCGAACGGCGTGTCCGGCGAGACCCTCGACGCCGGGCCCGAAGCCGACCATTAAGCGCCACGCTACATCTCTTGGCCTTGACGCCCGTCCGACGTGGACTTGCCCGTACCACCTGACGGAAGGACGGGCATATGAAGGGCTTCGACCCGCGGACCAGCTTCGGCAAGGACGTGTCCGAACGCTACGACGCCGAGGAGAGCCGGGGCGACGAGCGGGAGACGGTCGCGTACCTCGCCGGCCTCGCGAACGGGCGTCCCGTGCTGGAACTCGCCGTCGGCACCGGCCGCATCGCACTGCCGCTGGCACGGGCCGCCGGCGTACGGGTGGACGGCATCGAGCAGTCGCCGGACATGGTCGACCGGATGCGCGAGAAGCCGGACGGCGACCGGATCGACGTCACGATGGGCGACATGTCCCGCGTCACGACCGGGCGCACCTACGGGCTCGTCTACCTGGTGTTCAACACGATCGGCAACCTCCTCGGCCAGGACGACCAGGTCCGCTGCTTCCAGAACGCCGCCCGGCACCTGGACGGCGACGGGGCGTTCGTCCTCGAATGCCGCGTCCCCACCGCCCCGGCCCGTCCCGGCCACCGGTTCGTCGACCCCGAGCACATCGACGCCGAGAGCGTCGGCCTGGACGTCTGCCGGTACGACCCGGTGACGCAGATCCTGGACAAGAACCATGTCCGGATCAGCGCGTCGGGCATCGTCCTCGATCCCATCAGGCTCCGCCTGGCCCATCCGCCCGAGTTCGACCTGATGGCCCGCCTCGCGGGGCTCCGCCTGCGGGAACGGTGGGGCGGCTGGAAGGGCGAGCCGTACACGTCCGAGAGCTGGCGTCACATCAGCGTCTACGAACGCGCCCCGGCCACCGGCAACTGAGCCCCGGGGACTGGCGGAGGTCGTCTCGCAAGGTTTTCCGCTCGGCGTGTCACAGCGGGCGCGGCTGTCTCGTCTCGGGTCTCGAAGACGGGTTCATTGGGCGACACGCTGAGGAGCGGGACGTGAACGAGCAGGTCGAAGAGAACCGGGAGCGCAAGGTCGCGCTGGTCACCGGGGCGAACAAGGGGATCGGCCGCGGGGTCGCCGGGCGGCTCGCCGCGCTGGGCATGACGGTCTTCGCCGGTGCCAGGGACGCGCGGCGCGGCGCGGAGGCCGCCGCCGCGCTGCGCGAGGCGGGCGTCGGCGGCGGCGATGTGCACGCGGTCGCCCTCGATGTCACCGACCCGGCCACCGCCGAGGCGGCCGCGCGCCTGATCGAGGAGCGGTTCGGCCGCCTCGATGTGCTGGTCAACAACGCCGGGATCACCGGCTCGGGCCAGGTCTCCCCGGAGGACGCCACCGACCAGGTGCCGAGTACGGTCGACCTGGACATGGTCAGGGCCGTGTTCGAGACCAACGTGTTCGGGGTGATCGCGGTGACGAACGCGATGCTGCCGTTGCTGCGCCGCTCACCGGCGCCCCGCGTCGTGAACGTCAGCAGCCACGCCGCGTCGCTCACCCTGCTCAGCGACCCGGACGGCCCCTTCGCGGCGCTGCTGCCGTCGGCGGCGTACAGCCCGTCCAAGTCCGCGCTCAACGCGCTGACCGTGCACTACGCCAACGAGCTGCGGAAGGACGGCGTCCTGGTCAACTCCGTCGCCCCGGGGTTCGTCGACACCGACAGCAATGACCACACCGGATTCCTGACCGTCGAGCAGGCCGCCGCGACCGTGGTGCGCCTGGCCACGCTGGACGCGGACGGGCCGACCGCCGGCTTCTTCGCCGAAGAGGGGCCGGTGGCCTGGTGATGGACGGCGGAGAGGAGGACTTCGAGGCCCTGCGGCCGCTGCTGTTCTCGATCGCCTACCGGATCCTGGGCAGTGTCGGCGAGGCCGAGGACGCGGTCCAGGAGACCTGGCTGCGGTACACGTCCTCCCCGACTCGGCCCGTGTCCACCAAGTCCTTCCTCTCGGCGGTGGTCACCCGGATATCGATCGATGTGCTGCGGTCGGCCCGGCTGCGCCGGGAGGAGTACGCCGGGCCGTGGTTCCCCGAGCCGCTGCTGACCGACCCCTACCAGGACCCGGAGCGCTCGGCGGAACTGGCCGACTCGCTGTCGATGGCGGCGCTGCTGCTCCTGGAGCGGCTCAGCCCGCTCGAACGCGCGGTCTTCGTGCTGCGGGACGTGTTCGGGTTCGGCTTCGACGAGGTCGCGTCCGCCGTCGGACGCTCCGAGGCCGCCTGCCGCCAGCTCGCGGTGCGGGCCCGCCGCCACATGGACGCGGGCCGCACCCGGTTCACCGCCGACCGGACCGAGCGCACGGAACTCGCCGGGCGGTTCCTCGACGCCTTCCGCGAAGGGGACGTCGAGGGACTGCGCGAACTCCTGGCCGCCGACGTCCAGATGGTCGGCGACGCCGGCGGCAAGGCCCCGCAGCTCGGCAGCCAGATCATCGGCCTGGAGAAGGTGGCCCACGCGCTCGCCTGGTCCGTCTCGCGGTTCGTCCGGGCCGGCGCCGTGCTGGAACAGCGGGAGGTGAACGGGCAGCCGGGCGCGATCGTCCGCGACGGGGACGGCAGGGTCCTCAGCACGTGGGCCCTCGACATCCTCGACGGCCGGATCCAGACGATCCGCACGGTGAACAACCCCGACAAGCTCCACCACGTCGGCCCCGTGGGCGACGCCTGGGACGCTCTGCGCGCCGCGAATCGGCCATTCACCGATTGACCGGCCGGGACGCAGGCCCTGTGCACACTGTTGGGGCCTGCGTCCGCAATTCTCGCCTCGCGGCGGGGTTATGGTGAGCCGATGACCGAGACTCCTCGCGACATCTTCCTGAAGCTCGTGCACGGCGTCTGCGAAGAGCGCTGGGCGGACGTGGTGGACCTGTACGCGGAGCAGACAGACGTCTCCCATCCGTTCCACCCGCTGGGAGCTCCTCCCATGCTTTCGCGAGAGGAACTCCGCACCCATTTCGGCGGCGGGCCGCAGCCGTACCAAGGCACCACGCTGCGGCGCCGGCCGACCCGGATCAACGTCCACGAGACCACCGATCCCGAGGTCATCGTGGCGGAATTCCAGTACGAAGGCGTCGTGGTGGAGACCGGCGAGCCCTTCACGATCCCGGGCATCTTCGTCATGCGCGTCCGGGACGGGAAGATCGTCGAATCCCGCGACTACCTGGACCATCTGCGATCGGCGGCGGCCCGCGACCAACTCCCCGAGGTGCTGAACGCCATTCAGCACCATTATGGAAAGGGTTCTGACGTCAGCTGACAGGCCCCCTCCGCGTGCGGCGGAGGGGGTTCCCCGGCTAGACCGGGTAGCGGGTGGCCTCGTCGACCTCCGCGCTGCTCGGGTCCGCTATCACCTGGGGTTTGGGCGGGACCTCCTGGCCGGACACCGTGTCCTCCAGGTGGACGCGCGGCGGCAGTGCCCGCCAACGGCCATCCGTGTTCTCGGACCGCTCGTCATCGCTCATATGTCCATCATGCCCCGAGACTTCCGTCAGCGGGGGCGTGGTGGGTGTTTGGCGATGAAAAGCCCCTCGGCGGAGACGCAGATCTTCCCGCCCGCCTTGATCTCGCCGGTGGTGCGGATCTTGCGGCCGTCGACCGAGGTCTGGCGGGCGGTGATCGTCAGGGGCTCGAAGAGCGGGGTCAGGTGGTGGTAGCGGAGGGTGAGTTCCGCCGTCACGCCCGACTTGCCCGCCCAGCCGTTCGCCACGCCGAGGGTGTGGTCGAGGAGGAGCGCGGAGACTCCGCCGTGGACGCTGGACGGCGGGCCCTGGTAGGGCAGGCCCAGCGTGACCGTGCCCTCGATGGTGCGGGAGTCGACGGCGCTGTAGGCGACGGGTGGGGCGATCGGGTTCTCCGAGCCGGTGACGGGGTCGTGGCGGGTCATGCCGTCGCCGCGCCACATGTCGACCAGGCGGTCCTCCATGGGCGGGGCCGTCGCCTCCAGGTCGTCGGCGACGGCGTTGAGGCGGTCGGTGACGGACGCCATGTCGGCGTCGGTCATGTCGCCGGAGCGGACGAGGGCGTCGATGACGCGGCGGGCCGCCTCGACGGCCGCGTCCACTCCGGCGGGGCGGGTGCCCGAGGGCAGGTCTATCGTCATGCGGCGTCCCTGGGCAGGCCGAGGATGCGCTCGCCGATGATGTTGAGCTGGACGTCGGTGGTGCCCCCCGCGATCGACATGTTGCGGGAGTTCAGGAACATCCAGGTCGGGTCGCCCATGCCGCCCTCGCCCCGGCCGGTGAGGGCCTCGGGGCCGATCCAGTCCACGGCGGTCTCCCACACCTGCTGGATGTGCTCGACGCCGATCAGCTTGCCGATGCTCGACTCGGCGCCCGGCTGGCCGCCCGCGAGGGTGCGCAGGGTGGTGCGCAG
Organism: Actinomadura sp. NAK00032; assembly: GCF_013364275.1. NCBI lineage: Bacteria > Bacillati > Actinomycetota > Actinomycetes > Streptosporangiales > Thermomonosporaceae > Actinomadura > Actinomadura sp. NAK00032. The sequence goes on from NZ_CP054932.1 coordinate 7,528,254, forward strand.
GCCGAACAGGCTGCTGGACTGGGCGTCGCAGAGGATGCCGCCCAGGGTGGTCAGGCGCTCGTCGTCGGCGTCCTTGGCGAGCTTGAGGAGGGCCTCGCCGCCGCTGCCGAGGGACGAGTCGTTGGACAGCGACACGCGCTCGTTGGCGAGGGTGGTGCGGGCGAGCTTCCAGCCGTCGCCGGGGGCGGCGACGAGGAGGTCGTCCGGGATGAAGACGCCGTCGAGGAACACCTCGTTGAAGAGGGTGTCGCCGGTCAGCTCGCGGAGCGGCCGGATGTCGATCCCCGGGGACTTCATGTCCAGGAGGAAGTACGACAGTCCCCGGTGCTTCGGGACGGACGGGTCCGTGCGGGCGAGCAGGATGCCCCAGTCGGCCTCGCGGGCCATGGACGTCCACACCTTCTGGCCGGTGATCTTCCAGCCGCCCTCGACCTTCTCCGCGCGGGTGGACAGCGCCGCGAGGTCGGAGCCCGCGCCGGGCTCGGAGAACAGCTGGCACCAGCGGATGTCGCCGCGCAGGGAGCCGGGCAGGAACCGCTCGTGCTGGGCCGCCGAGCCGTGCGCGATCAGCGTCGGCACCACCCAGTTGCCGATGATCATGTCGTGGGCGCGCAGGCCGGCGGCGCGCATCTCCTCGGCGATGACCAGCTGGGTGACGGCGTCCGCGCCCTTGCCCCACGGGGCCGGGAGGTGCGGGGAGGTGTAGCCGCGGTCGGCGAGGTAGGTGGTGCGCTCCTTGCCGGTGAGGGCCTTGGCGGGTTCCAGCTCGGCGCGGATGCCGGTGCGGATCTCCTCGGCCTCCGGCGGGAGTTCGACGCTCAGTTCGCGGCGGACGCCGTCGAGGGTCAGCCGGGCGACGCGGCGGCGCCACGAGGCCGTGGAGCCGAGCAGGACGCGGAGCGTCTGCGTGCGCCGCAGGTAGAGGCTGGCGTCGTGCTCCCAGGTGAAGCCGATGCCGCCCAGGGTCTGGATGCAGTCCTTGGCGGTCTGGAACGCCGCTTCGACGCTGGTCGCTCCCGCTACGGCGGCGGCGAGGGACGCTTCCCGGGAGGCCGGTTCGTCCTGCGCGCGGGCCGCGTCCCAGGCGCACGCGCGGGCCTGCTCGGCGTGCGCGAGCATGCGGGCGCAGCGGTGCTTGACGCCCTGGAACTGGCCGATGGGGCGGCCGAACTGCTCGCGGACCTTGGCATAGTCGGCGGCGGTCGCCGTCGCCCAGTCGGCGAGCCCGGACGCCTCGGCCGCGAACAGCACCGCGGCCAGGTCCCGGACGGTCCGCGCGTCGATGTCCAGGACGGCGACGAGCGCGCCGGTCACCTCGATGGTGGCCAGGCGGCGGGTCAGGTCGTGGCTCGGGTGCTCGTCGACGACGGCGGCGGTTCTGGGCAGGACCGTCCAGATCGTCTCGGTGCCCTGCCTGGCCGGGACGATCAGGAGGTCGGCCAGGGGCGCGCCCATGATGGGGCCCGACTTGCCGGTGAGGGTGGTTCCGGTCAGTTCGAGCGTGCCCGCGTCCAGGCCCAGGGCGGCGGTCTTCGTGCCGTCGGCCAGGGACGGCAGGTGCTCGGTGTGCCCGGCGCGGTGCAGGACGGCGCTCGACAGGACGGTCGGCAGGAACGGGCCCGGCGTGATGGCGCGGCCCAGTTCCTCCAGGACCACGGCCAGCTCGACGATGCCGTAGCCCGCGCCTCCGGCGTCCTCGGGGAGGTGGAGGCCGAGCAGGCCCTGCGCGGCGAGGTCGGTCCAGAACTCCGGCGCCTTCTCGCGGCCGGCGTCCACACTGGTGCGGACCGCGGCCGGCGTCACCTGCCGGGAGGTGAAGGCGCGCACGGCGTCGCGCAGGTCGCGGTGCTCCTCGGTCAGCCCGATGGTCATTGCTCAGATCCGTTCGATGATCGTGGCCGTGGAGTGCGCGCCGCCCGCGCACATCGTGACGAGCGCGGTCGACTTGTCGGACCGTTCCAGCTCGTTCACGGCCTGCGTGATGAGGCGGGCGCCGGTCGAGCCGACCGCGTGGCCGAGCGCGATGGCGCCGCCGTTGACGTTGACCTTGTCCATGTCCGCGTCGAGCACGGACGCCCAGGACAGCACGACCGACGCGAACGCCTCGTTGATCTCGACGAGGTCGATGTCGGACAGCTTCATGCCCGCCCGCTCCAGGACGTGCCGCGTCGACTCGATCGGCCCGTCCAGGTGGTAGTACGGGTCGGACCCGACCATGCCGGACGCGACGATCCGGGCGCGGGGGCGCAGGCCCAGCTCGGCGGCCCGCTCGGCGGACATCAGCAGCACGGCGGCCGCGCCGTCGCTGATCTGGGACGAGTTGCCGGCGGTGTGGATGCCGTCCGGCAGCACCGGCTTCAGCCCGGCGAGCGCCTCGGCGGTCGTGTCGCGGAGCCCCTGGTCGCGGGTGACGACGGCGGTCTCGCCGGTCGGGCCCTCCTTGGTCATGACGGGCGCCTCGACCGGGAGGATCTGCCCGGCGAACCGGTCGTCCGCCCAGGCCGCCTTCGCCTTGGCCTGCGAGGCCAGGCCGAGCGCGTCGGCGGCCTCGCGGGTCACGCCGCGGTTCTTCGCGATGCGCTCGGCGGCGGTGAACTGGTCGGGGTAGTCGATGTCCCAGCCCTCGGGTGCGGGGCTGCCGGTCTCCGGGGTCAGCGCCTGCCCGAGGAACACCCGGCTCATCGCCTCGACGCCGCAGCCGATGCCCGTGTGGATCGTTCCGGCCGCGATGAGCCCGGCGATCAGGTGCACGGCCTGCTGGGACGAGCCGCACGCGCAGTCGATGGTCGTGCAGGCCGTCGTGTAGGGCAGGCCCGCGTACAGCCAGGCGTTGCGGGTGACGTTGTTGGACTGCTCCCCCGCCTGGGTGACGCAGCCGCCGACGACCTGCCCGACCGTGGCCGCGTCGACGCCGGCGCGGTCGAGCAGCCCGCGCTGCGTCGCCCCGAGCAGCTGCGCCGGGTGCAGCCCGGACAGGGCGCCGTAGCGCTTGCCGACCGGTGTCCGGACGGCATCGACGATGACGGCCTCGGGCATGGGTGTCTCCTTGAATGCGTGGCGGGTGCCCCGGTCGGGCCGGGATCGGTGTCGGTCGGTCCGGGGTCGGCCGGTCCCGTGTCAGTCGGTCTGGGTCAGTCGGTCTGGGTCAGGACGCGCTTGGCCCACCGGTAGTCGGCCTTCCCGCTCGGTGAGCGCAGGACCGTGTCGGTGAACGTGACCACGGCGGGGATCTTGTAGCCGGCGAGGTGCTCGCGGCAGTGGGCGCGCAGGTCCTCGGCGGTGGCGGACGCGCCCGGGCGCAGCTCGACGACGGCGGCGACGCGCTCGCCGAAGCGGTCGTCGGGGACGCCGGCGACGAGGGCGTCCATCACGGCGGGGTGCGCCTTGAGCGCCTGCTCGACCTCTTCGGGGAAGACCTTCTCGCCGCCGGTGTTGATGCAGCCGGACCCGCGGCCGAGGACGACGACGGTGCCGTCCGCCTCGACGCGGGCCATGTCGCCGAGGATCGACCAGCGCTTCCCGTCGATGACGGGGAACGTCTTCGCGGTCTTCTCCGGGTCGTTGTGGTAGCCGAGCGGGACGTTGCCGGAGCGGGCGACGTACCCGACGTCGTCCGAGCCGGGCGCGACGGGCCGCATGGCCGCGTCCACGACGGTGACGCGGGAGTCGGCGGCGAGGCGCATCAGGCCGTCGTCGCCGACGCTGATGTTGCCGTCCACGCCCGACTCGGACGCGCCGAAGCCGTTGTTGACGTGGATGCCGGGGATCAGCTCGGCGAACTCGTCCTGGACGCTGCGCGACAGGATCGCGCCGCCCGAGCCGAGCACCTTCACCGACGAGATGTCGTGCTCGGCGCCGTGCGCGCGGATCGCGTCGGCGAGCGGGCGCGCGATCGCGTCCCCGACCACCGCGACGATCATGGGCTGCTCGCGGTCGATCGTGCGGAGCGCGTCGACCGGGTCGAAGCGCCGCATCAGGATCGTCTTGGAGCCGGTGAACAGCGCCATGAGCAGTGTGTAGGACGCGGCGCCGTGCATGAGCGGCATCGTGAGCAGGAAGCTGAGCTCGAAGCCGCTCTTCGCGGCCTCGGCGAGTTCGCCGGCGGTGAGGCGCGGGTCGCCGTAGGGGTTCCCGCCCTTGAGCGCGGCGAAGTAGAAGTCCTCGTGCCGCCAGACGACGCCCTTGGGGTTCCCGGTCGTGCCGCCCGTGTAGAGGACGTAGTGGTCGTCGGCGCTGCGGCCTTCGCGGAGGGACGGGTCGGGCTCGCCCGGCTCGGCGGAGTAGTCCTCGACGCTGATCCGGGCCGGCCACGCGGGCTTCTCGGCGGTCTCGCCCGTCCGGACGACGGTGACGGCGCGCAGGTCCGGGCAGTCGCCGGCGACGCGGGCGGCGGCGGGCGCGAACGCGTCGTCCACGACCAGGCCGGTCAGCTCGGCGTTGCTGTAGAGGTAGTGCAGCTCGCGGTCGGTGTACCGGTAGTTGATGTTGACCGGCACGGCGCGGGCCTTGAGGCAGCCGAGCAGCGTCTCGACGTACTCGGCGCTGTTCAGCATGTGCAGGCCCACGTGCTCGCCCGGCGCGATGCCCGCCGCGCGCAGCCGGCGGCCCACCGCGTCCGCGCGGGCGTCCAGCTCGGCGAAGGTCAGCCCGCGGTCGCCGCAGACGAGGGCACGGCGGTCCGGCACGGCCGCCGCCACGGCCTCGAAGAGGGTCGCCAGGTTCAGCGTCATACCCGTCACACTAGAATTCGTTCTCATCTGGAGGCAACGAGAGTCCCACTCAGCGGTCGCGCCGATGGCGTGTACCACCGGCACCCGCTCAGCGGGACCCGATCCCGGGTAGAAGTAGAATTCGTACTAGCCTCCGACACCGGCAACCGAACACACCGACCCGGAGGCTTCGATGAACGCTGACCTCTCCCTGGCGGGCCGCACCGCCATCGTCACCGGCGCGGGCGCCGGGCTGGGCCGCGCCGAGGCCCTCGCCCTGGCCGCGCAGGGCGCCAACGTCGTCGTGAACGACATGGGCCCGGCGGCGGACGACGTCGTCGCCGAGATCAAGAAGGCGGGCGGCGAGGCCCTCGCGGTGAAGGGCGACGTCGGCGACTGGTCGATGGGCGACACGCTGGTGGCGGCCGCCGTCGACACCTTCGGCTCGCTGGACGTCCTGGTCAACAACGCGGGCGTGCTGCGCGACAAGATGCTGTTCAACCTGTCCGAGTCGGACTGGGACGACGTCATCCACGTCCACCTGAAGGGCCACGCGTCGGTGTCCCGCGCCGCCGCCGTGCACTGGCGCGCCGCGAGCAAGGCGGCCGGCGGCCCCGTCTACGGGCGCGTGGTCAACACCGCGTCGGAGGCGTTCCTGTTCGGGTCCGCGGGCCAGCCGAACTACTCCGCCGCCAAGGCCGGGATCGTCGCGCTGACGCTGTCGACGTCCGCCGGGCTCGGCCGGTACGGGGTGCGCGCCAACGCGATCTGCCCCCGCGCCCGGACCGCGATGACGGAGGCGACGTTCGCCGAGGGCACCGCGCCCGGCGGCGTGGACGTGATGGCGCCCGAGCGGGTCGGCACGTTCGTCGGCTACCTGGCCTCCCCCGCGTCCGAGAAGATCACCGGCCAGGTGTTCGTGGTGTACGGCGACATGGTCGCGCTGATGGCCGCGCCGACCGTGGAGCAGAAGTTCACCGCGGCGGACGGCGTGTTCTCCGTCGAGGAGTTCGGCGCGCAGGTGACGCCGTACTTCGAGGGCCGCGACCCGCACAAGACCTACGCCGCCTACAGCGTCGCCGCGCTCGACAACACCGGCACCAGCAAGTACTGACCCCCGCCTTCGGACCCGCCGGTGGCCGCCCTCGGCGCGAGGGGCGGCCACCGGCGCCCGTCAGAAGTGCGCCGTGTCAGAAGTGCGCCCTGTCAGAAGAGCGCCGCGTCGCGCAGGGTCGCCTCGGCGCCGCCGTCGACGTAGATGACCTGGCCGGTCATGTGGCTGTTGGCCGGGGAGATCAGCCAGTCCAGGGCCGAGGCGATCACCTCGGGGCCGGCGAAGCCGTTGAGCGGCATCGGGACGGCCTCCTTCATGATCTGGAACATGCCCTCGTCCTCGAACAGCGGGGCGCTCATCGGGGTCTTCACGACGCCCGGCGCGATCGCGTTCAGCGGGATGCCCGCGCCCGCCCACTCGGGGGTGGTGCAGACCCGGCGGAGCCACTGCGCGAGCGCCGACTTCGACGACGGGTACAGCCGGCCGCCGGCGCCGCTCTCCTCGACCTTCGTCGCCGCCGCCAGCGCCGCGGGCTCGTCGCCCTCCAGGCAGGCGCGGACGACGTCGTCGTCCACCGGGTGCGTGCCGGAGATCGAGCCGACCACGGCGGCGCGCGGCGCCTCGGCCGCGGCGAGGGCGGGGCGCAGGCCCTCCAGCAGCCCGACGACGCCGAAGAAGTTCACCTTCACCGGCATGACCGTGAAGTCGGAGACGCCCGCGCAGGCCACGACGGCGTCGAGCCGTCCGCCGGCCCTCTCCAGCGTCTGCGCGACCGCGCTCGCCCGGCCCTCGGGGACGCTGAGGTCGGCGCAGACGTCGGCGTCGCGCAGGTCGATGCCGATGACGTTCTCGCCGGCGTCGCGGAGCATCCCGGCGAGGGACCCGCCGATGCCGGACGCCGAACCGCTGACGGCGATGGTGCGTGCCATGCCTGCCTCCCGTGCCATGTGTCTGCCTCCTAGGTGTGGGCGCCGCCGTCGACGCGGAAGTCGGCACCGGTGTAGTAGCCGGCGTCGGACGAGGCGGCGAACGCGATCGCGGCGGCGATCTGCTCGGGCTTCGCGGCGCCGTAGTAGGACCGGATCTTGGAGAAGTAGTCGAGGTCGAGGCCGGGCGGGAACATGTCGGGCGACCGAACCAGCGGCGTGTCGACCGCGCCCGGGGAGATCGGCACGACGCGGATGCGGCGCGCGGCCAGCTCGGCGGCGAGGCTGAGGGAGAACGCCAGGACGGCGCCCTTGGACGCCGAGTACGCCGTCATGTACGGGTTGCCCTGCGTCGCCGACAGCGAGGCGGTGTTGACGATCACGCCGGTGCGGTCGGGGAGGTGCTTGAGCGCCTCGCGGCAGAACAGCGCCGTGCCGACGAGGTTGACGGAGAACAGCCGGTTCAGGTCGTCGACGGTCAGCGTCTCGATGGGGGTGGTCTTGTGGATGCCCGCCACGTTGACCAGGACGTCGATGCCGCCGAGGGTGTCCGCCGCGTCCGCCACGGCCGCGACCACGGCGGCCTCGTCGGTGACGTCGGCGGTGCGGGTCGCGATGGTTCCGGGCCCGGTGACCGCGGCGGCGGTCTCGGCCAGGCCCTTCTCGGCGAGGTCCACGGCGTAGACCGCGGCACCCTCGGAGATGAGGCGGATCGCCGTGGCCCGTCCGATGCCGGACGCCGCCCCGGTGAGCAGCACTTTCACGCCGTCATAGCGATTCATGGCGGCACGCTAGCCGCGGCCCCGGCCGGCCCGCCGGGACCGTCCCGATCACTGGGAGGCCGCCCCATCGGCCGCCCCGCCGGGGGCGCCGCCCGGGGTCGCGTTGGAGCGGGGGGCGAGCAGCAGCCGGCAGGCGAGCCGGATGTCGCTCTCCACGTCCGCCATGGAGGCGCGCCCGTTCAGGCTCGACTGGAGCACCCCGTACCAGCACTGCATCAGCAGCCGGACGAGCGTGACGTCCTGCGCGGTCGGGACCTCGATGCCCACGGCGCGCAGCAGGATCTCGCGGAACGTGCTGTCGATGTGGACCGTGTCGGCGACGGTCGCGACGTGCGCGGTGTTCGACGCGTGCAGCATCGACGCCGACAGGACGGGCTGCGCCATCAGGTTCCGGCTGGCCTGCACGAGCAGGTCGGCGACCGCGTCCTCGGGCGCCACGCCGGGCGCGGGCTCGACCACCTGCTCGCGGAGCCGGTCGACCTGCGCCGCCATCACCGCGGTGAACAGGTGCACCTTCGACGGGAAGTACCGGTACAGGGTGCCGATCGCCACCCCGGCGGCCTTCGCCACCTCGTGCATCTGGACGCGTTCGAGGGACTTCTCCGTACCGATGCGCGACGCGGCGCGGAGGATGCGCTGCCGCCGGTCGTGCTGCTCGGGTGAGCTGGGCTCGGCGGACATCCTCGCCGCTGCGATCCTCGCCACGGTCCTCCCCCCGGGTCCATCGGTGTGCTGACAAGGAAGAATATCCAGCCTCCGCGTCTTTCCCGCGATCGCCGATACCGGTCAGTGGGACGCGCCGTCCCCCCGTGTCGCACGCCACGTTTACGTTGTGGCCGCGCTGGATCGCGAGGCTGGAGGGGACGTCACCGTGGGGAAATGGGACGACGAGTACGACGTGGTGGTGGCCGGCTCGGGGGCCGGCGCGATGGCCGGGGCGCTCGCCGCGGCCTCGGGAGGGCTGCGGACGGCCGTCCTGGAGAAGACGCGGGTGCTCGGCGGAACGTCGGCGTACTCGGGGTCGGCGATCTGGCTGCCCGGTACGCAGGTGCAGGAGCGCGCCGGGCTCGGCGACTCGGCGGACGCGGCGCGCACGTACCTGCGGGCGCTGCTCGGTGACGCCGAGGAGGAGCGCCGGGAGGCGTTCCTCGCGACGGCGCCCGAGCTGGTGGAGTTCCTGGAGAAGGACCCGGAGATCGAGTTCCGGTTCCAGGCGTTCCCCGACTACTTCGCCGCGCCCGGCCGCATGGACATGGGCCGGTCGTTCGTGCCGCTGGAGCTGCCGGTCGAGCGGCTCGGCGAGCAGGCCGGGCTGGTGCGTCCGCCGGTCGACCGCGACCGGGCGGGCCGGGGCCACTCGGCGAAGCCGCTGGCGCAGGGCCGCGCGCTGATCGGGCGGCTGCTGCTGGCGTTCACCGCGACCGGGAACGGGTCCGTCCTGACCGGGACCCCGCTGACCGGCCTGATCGTCGAGGACGGCCGGGTCGCCGGCGTCGAGGCGGGCGGGCGCCGGATCCGGGCCGCGCGGGGCGTGCTGCTGGCGGCGGGCGGGTTCGAGGCGTCCGCCGAGCTGCGGTCGGCGCGTGGCGTGCCGGGCGGCGCGGACTGGACGATGGCCCCCGACGGCGCGAACACCGGCGACGCGATCGAGGCGGCCGTGGAGATCGGCGCGTCCACCGGCCTGCTCGACCAGGCGTGGTTCTGCCCCGGTCTGCTCACCGCCGACGGGCGGCCCGCGTTCACGCTGGGCTTCCGGGGCGGGCTGATCGTGGACGGCTCGGGCCGCCGCTTCGCCAACGAGTCGCTCCCCTACGACCAGATGGGGCGGAAGCTGGCCGCCGCCGAGGGACCGTTCCACCTGGTCTTCGACGCGCGGTCGGGCGGGCTGCCCGCGATCTCCGTCCCGCCGCTGGCGGCCGACGAGCAGGTGGCGTCCGGGACGTGGGTCCAGGCGGACTCGATCACCGATCTCGCCGCGAGGACCGGCCTGCCCGCCGACGCGCTGACCGCGACCGTCGAGCGCTTCAACGGCTTCGCCGCCAAGGGCTCCGACGACGACTTCCACCGCGGCGAGGACCCCTACGACCTGTACTTCTCCGGCGGAAAGCCGTGCGTCGTCGCCGTCGACCAGGCCCCGTACTTCGCGGCGGAGGTCGTGCTGAGCGACCTCGGGACGAAGGGCGGGCTGCGCACCGACGCCGACGCCCGCGTCCTGGACGGCGAGGACCGCCCCATCCCCGGCCTCTACGCCGCCGGCAACACCAGTGCCTCGTTCACCGGCCCCGTCTACCCGGGGCCGGGCGTTCCGATCGGGTCGGCCATGGCGTTCGCCTACCGCGCCGTCCAGCACATCAGGAGGGACCACACGTGAGAATCATGGGAAGGGTCGCGGTCGCGGCCGTCACCTGCGCGGCGGCGGCCGGCATCACCGCCGTCCCCGCGCAGGCCGCGCCCGCGCAGCGCGGCAAGCTGCTGAGCAGCCGCCCGCTGGCGAACGCGGCGGCGCTGCCGAGCGCGTCCGCGAACCGGTTCGTCACCTACGTCTCCGAAGGCGTGGGCGGCAAGCGGATCACGGTGACGGGCACGGTCGCCGTCCCGAAGGGCACCCCGCCGCGCGGCGGCTGGCCGGTGCTGAGCTGGGCGCACGGCACCACCGGCACCGCCGACCGCTGCGCGCCGTCCGCCGACACCGCGGACGGCCCGGCGCACGACTACCTGTCGGTCACCGAGCAGTACCTGGACAAGTGGGTCGCGAACGGGTTCGCCGTCGTCCAGACCGACTACGAGGGCCTCGGCACGCCCGGCGGGCACCCGTACATGAACGGCGCCAGCGAGGCCAACACCGTCACCGACATCGTGCGGGCCGCCCGCAAGGCCGACCACCGCATCGGACGCGACTGGTACGTCGCCGGGCACAGCCAGGGCGGCCAGGCGACGCTCTACACGGCCGCGGCCGCGCAGAAGCCCCGCGACGTCCGGTTGAAGGGCGCCGTGGCGATCGCGCCCGGCTCGTCCATGAGCCAGACCGCGCAGTACGTGAAGGCGCAGTACCCCGGCGCCGAGATCGCGCTGCCGTTCCTGTTCGTCCTGCTGAACGGGGCGAACGCGGCCGACCCGGCGTTCGTCCCCGAGGACCTGCTGACCGACGACGCCGCCGCCGTCGCCAAGGCCGGCCGGACGGACGCGTGCCTGCTCCAGCTCAAGCAGCTCAGCAAGAACCTGGCGCTGAACAACGTGTTCCGCCCGGACGCCGACCTCACGCGGTTCGAGAACTACTACGACTCGCAGGAGGCGCTCGGCCTGACCATCAAGGTCCCGACGCTGGTCGTCCAGGGCACCGCCGACCGCGAGGTCTCCCCCGCCGCGACGCAGAACATCGTCGGCGACCTCTGCAAGCGCTACGGGAGCATCGCCTACCGGCCGTTCGAGGGCGCCGACCACCGGGGCGCCATCCCGGCGTCGTTCGACACGGCCCTGCGGTTCGCCAAGTCCGTGCAGAACGGCGGAACCCCGCCCACCACCTGCTGAGCCCATCACCTGCTGACCGGCGCGCGCGGCCCCGTCCCCTCGCGGACGGGGCCGTGCGGCGCGCGTCCCGGATCCCCGGGTCAGACCAGGTTGTCCTCCACCTTGAGGCCGAAGATGCCGCGGCCCCACATGGACAGGGCGTGCTCGACGTCGTTGGCCACGTGGACGCTGCCGGCGTGGGCGTCCCGCCAGGCGCGCTCGATGACGTTGCCGCGGTGCAGCGAGTTGCCGCCGGCGGTCTTGAACAGGATGTCGATCGCCTCGATGGCCCGCTCGGTGCCGCGGACCTGGTCGCGGCGGGCGCGCAGCCGCAGCTCCATCGGGATCTTCTCGTTGCGGGCCGCGTACTCGTGGATCTCCCGGACGTTCCGGTCGGTCTGCAGGATCGCGGCGTCGATCTCCGACGCGGCGCGGGCGACCGCGACCTGGGCGTGCGGGTCCTCGACGAAGCGGCCGCCGCCGAGGCTGAGCCGGATCCGGTCGCGCATCTTCGCCACGTAGTGGTCGTGGCAGCCGGCCGCCATGCCGATCACGCTGGCCGCGACGGTGCTGGTGAAGATCGTCCCGAACGGCATCCGGTACAGCGGGCCGGCGTTGACCTTGCGGCCCGGGTTGCGCAGCTGCGCCTGCTCGAAGTTGCGCATGGCCCGGTGGGACGGCACGAACGCGCGCTCCACCACGATGTCGTCGCTGGCGGTGCCGCGCAGGCCCATCGAGTCCCAGACCTCGCGGATCTCGTAGTCCTGCTTCGGGACGAGCACCGTCATGAAGTCGACCGGGCGGCCCTCCGCGCCGACGACGAGCGCACCGAGCAGCGCCCACGAGACGAACTGGACGCCGGACGAGAACGACCAGCGGCCGGACAGCTCGTAGCCGCCGTCGACCGGGGTGAGCCGGCCGATCGGGGCGTAGGACGAGGAGACGAGCGTGTCGGGCCCGGCCTCCCACACCTCGCGCTGCGCCTCGTCGTCGAACAGCCCGAGGTGCCAGGAGTGGACGCCGAGGATCGCGGCGACCCAGCCGGTCGACCCGCACGCGCCGGAGATCTCCCGGACCACCTCGTAGAAGGCCACCGGGTCGCCCTCGGTGCCGCCGTACCGGGCGGGCTGCAGCATCCGGAACACCCCGGCGGCGGTCAGCTCGCGGATCGTCTCGGCGGGGATGCCCCCCTTCTCGTCCACGGACCGGGCCCGCTCGGCGATGCCCGGCAGCAGCTCGCGCACGGCGTCCAGGACCTCGTTGCTCATCCCTGCTCCCGTCTTCCTGATACGGCTTTTGCAGGAGACCATGCTGCCGTGCCGCCGCGAGGGCGGGCGTCCCGGCCACCGGGACTCACCGGCCGGGACGGTGACCTGCGACCTAACGTTCGATTTACCCATCCATCGCCGAAGGGATGATCCACGTGACCGCAACCGAGTCGGACGCCGTCCGCGCCATCGAGGCGGAGGCGATCTCCCGCCGTTTCGCCCGGGGATGGCACTGCCTCGGGCTGGCCGAGACCTTCAAGGACGGCAAGCCCCACACGGTCCACGCGTTCGGCCAGAAGCTCGTCGTGTTCACCGGCGAGGACGGGAAGACCAACGTCCTGGACGGCTACTGCCGGCACATGGGCGGCGACCTGTCCCAGGGCACCGTCAAGGGCAACGAGATCGCCTGCCCCTTCCACGACTGGCGCTGGGGCGGCGACGGGCGCTGCAAGAAGATCCCGTACTCGCGCCGCGTCCCGCTGCGCGCCCGCACCGCCGCCTGGCCGACGATGGAGCAGGACAAGCTGCTGTTCGTCTGGAACGACCCGGAGGGCAACAAACCCCCGGCGGACGTGACGATCCCGGTGATCGAGGGCGCGACCCGCGACGACTGGACCGACTGGCGCTGGACGGAGCAGGTGGTCCACACCAACGCCCGCGAGGTCATCGACAACGTGGTCGACATGGCCCACTTCTTCTACATCCACCAGTCGTTCCCGACGTACTTCAAGAACATCTTCGAGGGCCAGACCGCCACGCAGATCATGAAGGGCGTGACCCGGGAGGACTCCCGGCGCAGGCGCGAGGGCTCCGGCGGCGGCGGGCCGCGGATGCTCGGCAACACCTCCGTCGCGTCCTACCACGGCCCCTCGTTCATGATCGACGAGCTGACGTACCACTACGAGGGGTACGACCTGAACTCCGTCCTGATCAACTGCCACTACCCGATCGACGAGAACTCGTTCTCGCTGCACTCGGGGATCATCGTGCAGCACAGCGACAAGCTGCCGCCGGAGGCGGCCGAGGCGACGGCGCAGAAGCTGTCGGAGTTCATCCTGGTCGGCTTCCAGCAGGACGTCGAGATCTGGAAGAACAAGACCCGCATCGACAACCCGCTGCTGTGCGAGGAGGACGGCCCCGTCTACCAGCTGCGCCGCTGGTACGAGCAGTTCTACACCGACGTCGCCGAGGTCAAGCCGGAGATGACCGACCGGTTCGAGTTCGAGATCGACACGACCCGTCCGGTGGAGTCGTGGAAGAAGGAGGTCGAGGAGAACCTCGCGCGCCTGGACGCCGAAGGGGCCTCGGCGTGACGACACGCCAGGACGAACGCCTCCTGGACGGCCCGCTGGTGCCCGTCGCCTGCCGCCGCTGCGCCGCCGAGGTGCTGGTGCGCAAGTCGAGCTGGGAGCAGACGAGCATCCAGTGGAACGCCGCCGCGCGGGCCGCGTGCGTGAACCTCGCCGAGGACCCGCACGACACCTGCCCGGCGCTGCGCTCGGCGATCCAGGAGGCGGCGCTGACCGGCGCCGTGCGGGTGGTCGAGTGACCGGACGACTCTCCGGGCGCGTCGCGGTCGTGACGGGCGCGGGCGACGGCATCGGACGCGGCGTGGCGCGCCGCTTCGCCGCCGAGGGCGCCCGCGTCCTGGTGGCGGAGCTGAACGCCGACAGCGGCGCGGCGGTGGCCCGGGAGCTGGCCGAGGAGTTCGGCGCCGAGGCGCGGTTCGTGCCGACGGACGTGACCGACAAGGCGCAGGTCCACGGCATGGTCGCGGCGGCCGTCGAGGCGTGGGGCTCGGTCGACGTCCTGGTCAACAACGCCTGGGGCGCCGGCACGGTGAGCCGCGTCGAGACCAAGACCGACGAGCAGCTCGCCCGCGGCTTCGCGATGGGCTACTACGGCCCGCTGTGGGCGATGCAGGCCGCGTTCCCCCACATGAAGGCGCGCGGGTGGGGGCGCGTCATCAACATGTGCTCGCTGAACGGGGTCAACGCCCACGTGGGGACCCTGGAGTACAACTCGGCCAAGGAGGCCCTCCGGACGCTGACGCGTACCGCCGCCCGCGAGTGGGCGCCGACGGGCGTCGTCGTCAACGCGATCTGCCCGGGCGCCAAGAGCGCGGCGTTCCGGCGGATGGCGTCCGAGCACCCGGAGATCGAGGCCGCGGCCGACCGCGCCAACCCGATGGGCCGCCTCGGCGACCCGGAGACCGACATCGCACCGGTGGCGGTGTTCCTCGCGTCCGAGGACGCCCGCTACCTGACCGGCAACACCCTGTTCGCGGACGGCGGCTCGCACATCAACGGCGTCGCCTGGACCCCGGACCTGGACGGAGAGCAATGATCGACACCTATGGCCCGTGGGCCGTCATCGCCGGCGGCTCGGAGGGGGTCGGCGCCGCGTTCGCACACCGCCTCGCCGACGCGGGCCTGAACCTCGTGCTGATCGCCCGCAAGCCGGGCCCGCTGGCGGAGACCGCCGAGGCGGTCCGGGCGAAGGGGGTGCAGGTCCGCACGCTGGAGCTGGACCTGATCTCCCCCGACCCGCTGACGAAGGTCCGCGAGGTCACCGACGGCCTGGACGTCGGCCTGATGATCTTCAACGCGGGGGCGAACAGCTACGGCCACGAGTTTGTCACCGGCGACCTGGAGCGCTTCCAGGGCGTCATCGACCTGAACATCACCGCGCAGCTGGCGTTCACCCACCACTTCGGCGCGCTGATGAAGGAGCGGGGCCGCGGCGGCCTGCTGCTCGTCGGCTCCCTCGCCGGGTACATGGGCCAGGCGCAGATCAGCATCTACTCCGCCGTCAAGGCGTTCGGCCGCGTGTTCGCCGAGGGCCTGTGGCTGGAGATGCGCGAGCACGGGGTGGACGTCCTGGAGCTCGTCCTCGGCGTGACCCGCACCCCGGCGATGGAGCGCGCCGGCCTCAACATGGACATGCCGGGCCTGAACGTCGCCGAGCCCGACGACATCGCCCGCGAGGGCCTGGAGCACCTGAAGGACGGCCCGATCTGGGTCGCGGGCGGCAACTACGAGGCGGCCCAGAAGCGCGCGGGCTTCCCCCGCGACCGCAAGGTCCTCGGCGCCCACGAGGCCATGAAGCGGATGCTGCCCGACCCGTCCTAACCGCCCTCGACGTGCGCCTCGTAGAGGCGTTTGAGCAGCCGGTTCAGCTGCAGGCGGTCATCGCGGCCCAGGGGTTCCAGGAAGTCCTCCTGCTCCTGGGCCGCTCTGTTCGCCAGGTCCCGGACGAGGGCCGTCCCCTCCTCGGTGAGCGCGATGAGGCGGCGCCGGCGGTCGGCGGCGTCGGTCCGGCGCTCGATGAGGCGCCTGCGGGCCAGCGGGTCGAGGACGGCGACGATGTTGCGCGCGTCCACGGCGACGAGTTCGGCGAGCCGCCGCTGGCCCGTCGAGCCGCGTTCGTCGAGGGCGAAGAGGACCGTGTACTGGCCTTGCGTCAGGTCGTGGGCGGCCAGGAAGGCCGTCCATGAGCGGGCCGTGAGCGACCCCATGCGGGCCAGCAGGAACCCGGTTCCACGTTCGTAGCGAGGGCCGTCCACGGCGTCCATCATATTCGACATGATGCATGTGCTCTGATAGACATGATTCATGTCTATTATTTCGGTGGACGGCCGGTCGCTGCATGTCGAGGAGTCGGGAGACCCCTCCGGGCGGCCCTACCTGTTCCTGCACGGCTGGCCCGAGTCGTGGCGGACGTGGAAGCCAGTGATGGACGCCGCCCCGCCCGACGCCCGCGTCATCGCCCTCGACCTGCCCGGCATCGGCGGCTCGACGGGCGGCACGGACGGATCGAAGGCAGGGCTGGCGTCCGTGGTGCACGCCCTGGTCGAGCAGCTGTCCCTGACCGATCTCACACTGGTCGGGCACGACGCCGGCGGGATGGTCGCCTACGCGTACCTGCGCCGGTATCCCGTGGGCCGCGTGGTCATCATGAACACCGTGATCCCCGGGGTCGACCCGTGGAGCGACGTCCTGCGGAACCCGTACATCTGGCACTTCGGGCTGCACGCGGTCCCCTCCCTGCCCGAGACCCTCGTGCGCGGGCGGCAGGCCGATTACTTCGACTACTTCTACGACGTGCTGTCGGTGGACCCGTCCAGGATCACCCCCGAGTCGCGGGCCGCCCACGTCGCCGCCTACGAGAGCGACACCGCGCTGACGGCCGGTTTCGACCTCTACCGGGCCTTCGCAAAGGACGCCGAGGACAACGCCGCGCTCACCGAGCCGACCGCGACACCCGTCCTCTACCTGCGAGGCGACGGCGAGCACGGCGCCATGCCGGTCTACGCGGCCGGCTTCCGCGAGGCCGGAATCGAGAACCTGACGACCGCGATCATCGAGGACGCGGGCCATTTCGCCCAGGAGGAGCAGCCGGACCGGGTGTGGGCGCTCATCGCCGCCTTCGCCGGCGGGCCGGAGTGAGGGTCAGCCGCGCCGCAGCCCGGCCATGATCGCTCGGAGCACGCCGGCCGCCTCGTCCCGCGCCCGGGCCGGGTCGGGGGCGGCCCCGGCGGTCATGGCCGCCTCGCACAGCGCGCTGAACAGCAGGCGCGTGAGCATGTCGATCGCGTCGACCGCGAGTTCGCCGGCCGCCGCCAGGTCCGCCAGGAGCGCGCGGACGGCGGGCAGCCCCAGTTCCGCGTCGAGCTCCCGGCACCGTTCGACGCCCAGCGCGGCCGGGGCCTGCTGCAGCAGGGAGCGGTGCGCGGCATCGGCGACCGTCCCGTCCATGTAGGCGTCCAGAGCGGCCATGAGCCGCTCCCACGGGGTGTCGTGCCGGGCCGCCGCCGCGGCGACCGCCTCCACCAGCCGGTGCTGGCCCTCGGTGAACACCGCCTCGAACAGGTGGGCCTTGTCGGTGAAGTGGTAGTACACCGACCCCTTGCTGACGCGCGCCGCGTCGGCGACGTCGTCGATCGTGGCGGCCGCGAAGCCCCGCTCGGTGAACAGCTCCCGCGCGGCCTGGAGCACCGCGCCCCGGGTGAGTTCCCTGTATTCGGCACGGCGGCTCTTGACGGACATGCCGACCAGATTACAGTCTTCGACCATGAGTCAGTTTTCGACTGTCAGTCATGAAGAGCTGGAGACGGTCGCGGGCTCCGGCACGTTCGTCCCGCACGACCGGCCCGAGCGGCTCACCGAACCGCTCGCCGGCTTCCTCTCGCGAAGGGCGGCCCGATGACGCCGGACGACTTCCCCGCCGTCTTCGCCGAGGGCTGGGCGCTGCCCAAACCGGACGCGTTCCTCGACCATTTCCGGCCGCTCATCCACGGCGACGCGGTCTTCACCCAGCCGATGTTCCCCGACGCGCACGGGCTCGCGGAGGTCGAGCGCATGTTCCGGCGGCTGTTCGCCCTGTTCCCCGACATGGACCTGACCGTCCGGACCAGCGCGGTCCAGGGCGGCACCGTGTTCATCGAGTCGGACTGCACCGCGACCCTCGGGCGAAAGGCCGTCCGTTTTGGGGTCTGCGACCGGTTCGCCATCGCCGACGGGACGATCCGGGCCCGCGCCTCCTACTCCGATCCGCTTCCCGTCCTGCTCACCGGCCTGCGCCGCCCGTCCTGCTGGCCGCGCCTGCTCCGCTCCCGCACGGCTTGACCTCAAGATTGGTTGAGGTCTTAACGTCGTTCCCGATCACTACTGAAGGGGGACGTCATGAAGGCGATGGGATTCGACGAGCCGGGCGGGCCGGACGTGCTGAGGCCGCTGGAGCTGCCGGCGCCCGAGCCGGGACCGGGCGAGGTGCGGGTCCGGGTGCGGGCCGCCGGGGTGCAGCCCTACGACCTGGCCATCCGGGAGGGATGGGCGCCGCCCGGGACGCCGGAGGGCTTCCCGCGCGTCCCCGGCAACGAGTTCGCGGGCGTGGTGGACGAGGTGGGCGCGGGCGTCACCACCGTCCGGCCGGGCGAGGAGGTGCTGGGCTTCTGCCGCCTCACCGCCTACGCCGAGTACGTCGTCGTCCCGGCCGACGCGGTGACGGCCAAGCCCGCGAGCATGCCGTGGGACGTGGCGGGCGGCTTCCCGGCCGCCGTCATGACTCCGCACATCGCACTGGAGGAGATGGCGATCGGGGAGGGCGACACGCTGCTCGTCCACGCGGCGGCGGGCGGTGTCGGGACGGTCGCCGTCCAGCTCGCCCGCATCGCCGGCGCGACGGTCATCGGGACCGCCCGCGAGGCCAACCACGACTACCTCCGCTCGCTCGGCGCGATCCCCGTCGCCTACGGGGACGGGCTGGCGGAGCGCGTGCGCGCCCTGGCGCCGGACGGCGTGGACGCCGCCCTGGACGGCGCCGGCGGCCATGCCCTGGACGTGTCGCTCGACCTGGTCAAGGACCGGACCCGCGTCTTCACGCTGGTCGACCACGCGCGCGCCGCCGACCTCGGCGTGCGGACGATCCCGCCCACGAAGCGGTCGGTGTTCCGCATCGCCGAGGCCGCGCGCTTCTACGACGAGGGCCGCCTGCGCATCCACGTGCGGGCGTCCTTCCCGCTGGAGCGTGCCGCCGACGCCCACCGCGAGGTCGCCACAGGCCACGGCCGCGGCAAGGTCGTCCTGCTGGCCTGACCGGCGGCACAGATCCGTGGTCAGCCGTCGTCCTCGACACGGGTCATGCCGAACCGGCCGGACGCCTCCAGGTCGCGGTGGGCGGCCAGCTCGCGGCGCCGCATGTTCTCCAGCGAGACCAGGAACTCGCGGAACGTGGCGAACGACTCGGACGGCTCCTCGCCTTCGACGTACGTCCACACCGGCGGGTCGGCCGGAGCGGTCGAGGCGTGCGGGATGTAGTACAGGACGTATCCCTGGTGCATGGCGATGACGAGCGCGTCGTCCAGCATGGACGGGTCGAGGTCGTTCTCGGCGAGCAGTTCGGCCGCGTCCTGCCGCAGTTCGAGGAGGTCCCGGTAGGCCCAGTCGGTGCCCCGCATCAGCGGGTAGGGGCGTTTGCCCATCACCGCGAGGAAGTCCCGGTAGAGCGCGGGCAGCGCGACGACCCGCTGGGCCCGCACGACGGCGGCGATCTCCTCGCCGGAGCAGCCGAGGAAGTCGCCGGGGCCGGCGAGCCCCTGCGCCAGCAGCCGGTCCCGGAACTCCATGACCGAGGACGCGTCGCGATCCATTCGGCCTCCACTCAGGTCGGTGTGGCGGGGCGTCAGACGATGCGGGTGCAGAGGGTGCGGCCGCGGATCTCCCAGTCGACCCTTCTGCCGCCGGGCGGGCAGGAGGACGCGGTGGTGTACGCGGTGATGCGGAGGACGAACTCGTAGGTTCCCGGAGCGGAGCCGTCCCCGCAGGGCCACGAGGTCATCAGGTCGGCTTCGCTGACGGAGACCGTGTCCTCCTCCGCACCCTTGTTGGCCAGGAAGCACTGGCCCACCCGGAACTGGCGCCGCACGCAGAGGACGATCTCGTTCCCCTCCTCGCCGTGGCTCCACCGCGACTGCCCTTCCAGCTCGCTGCCGCCGCGGCAGGCGGCTGGGTCGTCGGCCACCTTGAACACCTTCACGTAGGCGTCCGCGCGGCCGCAGTCGACCGCGCGCGGCTTGCTCCTGCTCCATTCGTCGGATTTGTACGGGTCCCGGTGGGCGTCCAGGCAGTCGCCGACGGAGATCTTCTCGAACGCCGCGCGGGTCGAGCCGGAGAGGACGACGCTGTCGGACGTGCTCGCGGCGGACGCCCGGGGGCTGGGCGTCGTGGGAGTCGGGGACGGGCCGGCGGTGCTCGCGGTGGTGGCCGCGGCGGCGGGCGCGGCCGGTTCCTCCCCGCCGTTCCCGATGGCCCAGACGGCGAAGGCGATCACGAGGACGCCCAGCACCGCCGCCGCGGCCGCGACCAGCGGGGGCCTCGGCCGGCCGAGCGGCGGGATCCGCGACGCGCCCCCGGCCGGGGGCGCCAGCACGTCCGTCTCCGCCACGCGCGTGGCGATCATCGTGGCGACGGGCTCCGGCAGCGTGGCGTCCTCGTCCTGGACGAGCGCGGAGCAGCGGTCGAGGAACTCCTCCGGGCCGGGCCGGTCGGCCGGGTCCTTCGCCAGGCCCGCCGTGATCAGCGGGAGCAGCGGCTCCGGCACGCCGTCCAGGTCGGGTTCCTCGTTGACGACGCGGTAGCCGAGGGCCTCGATCGGGCCGTCGCCGAACGGCCGCCGTCCGGTGGCGGCGAAGGCCAGCACGGCGGCCAGGCAGAACACGTCGCCGGCCGGGCCGACCTCGCCGCCCCGGAGCTGCTCCGGCGACATGAACCCGGGCGTGCCGACCGTGCTGGTGGTCGTCTGCGAGGTCGCGTCGAGCGCGCGGGCGATGCCGAAGTCGATGATGCGGGGCCCGTCCTGCGCGAGCAGCACGTTTCCGGGCTTGAGGTCCCGGTGGACGACGCCCCGCTCGTGGATCGCCATCAGGCCCTCGGCCAGGCCCGCGCCGAGTCCCGCGACCGCCGGGGCGGAGAACGCGCCGTGCTCGGTGACGGCCTCGTGCAGCGACGGGCCCGCGATGTACTCGGTGACGAGCCAGGGCGGGTCGGCGTCGGCGCGGGCGTCCACCACCTGCACGGTGTGCACGCCGCCGACGCGCCGCACCGCCGCGACCTCCGCCTCGAACCGCCGCCGGAACTGCGCGTCCTCGGCGAGGTGGGGGTGGATCACCTTGACCGCGACCGGCCGCCCGCCCTTCGAGCGGCCCAGGTAGACGCGGCCCATGCCGCCCGCCCCCAGCCGCGCCAGCAGCCGGTACTCGCCGATCCTCTTCGGGTCGCCCGCCTGGAGCGGTTTCAGCTTCTCGCTCGACACCCGCACGTCCTCCCGCACCGACTGGTGATCAGGATCGCACTTTTCCACAAGGGCGGGCGGATGTCCGCCGGACGGGAGGGGCCCCTCAGGTCAGTTCGTAGGTGCCGGCGCGGTGCTCGTAGACGGGGTCGGGGGTGTTCCAGGCCGCGTCGCGGAGGGTCCGTTTGATGACCTTGTTGGTGGGGGTGCGGGGCAGGGCGTCCACCAGGCGGATGTAGCGGGGCGTCCACTTGGTGCCCAGGTCCGGTTGGGCCGCCAGGAAGGCGGTGAAGGACGCGGGGTCGAAGGTGCGGCCCTCGGCGAGCGTCACGGCGGCCATCACCTGGTCGCCCACGTGCGCGTCCGGGACGGCGTAGACGGCGACGTCGGTGAAGGGCTCGTAGCGGGCCAGCAGGCGTTCGACGGGGGCGGCGGCGAAGTTCTCGCCGTCCACGCGCAGCCATTCGTCGTCGCGGCCGGCGAAGTACCAGTAGCCGTCCTCGTCGCGGTAGGCGAGGTCGCCCGACCACGTCCAGCCGTTGCGGACGCGCTTCGCCGTCGCCTCGGGGTTGTTGTAGTAGCCCTCGAACTTGCCGGCGCCGCCCGTGTCGACGATCTCGCCGATGGCCTCGTCGGCGTTGAGCAGCGTGCCGTTCTCGTCGAACTTGGCGCGCGGGCACTCCTGGAGGGTGCCGGGGTCGATGACGAGCGTCCCGGCCTCGGCGACGCCGAGCGAGCCCCGGGGCGTGCCGGGGACGCGGTTGAGCCGGATCTCGCCCTCGCTGGAGCCGTAGGAGTCGATGACCGTGCAGCCGAAGCGGCGCGAGAACTCGGCGATGTCGCGCTCGTTCGCCTCGTTCCCGAACGCGATGCGCAGCGGATTGTCGGCGTCGTCCGGCCGCTCCGGGGTGGCCAGGATGTAGTTGAGGGGCTTGCCGACGTAGTTGAAGAACGTGACGCCGTGGCGGCGGACGTCCGGCAGGAAGCCCGACGCGGAGAACTTGCGGCGCAGCACGATGCGGCCGCCCGTCGCGACGGCGGGCGCGATGCCGGCCATCAGCGCGTTCGAGTGGAACATCGGCATGACGACGTAGAAGACGTCGTCGCGGGTGAGCGAGCGGCGGTCGCGCTGCTGGACGGCGATCCGGCCGAGCCTGCCCTGCGAGCAGATGACCGCCTTGGGGGCCGAGGTCGTGCCCGAGGTGAAGACCAGCGAGAAGATCGTCTCCGGGGCGACGGCGGCGGGGACGGGCGGCGCGGGCTCGGCGGCGGCCAGGAGGTCGCCGTACTCGGGAGCGTCGACGGTCAGCGTCCGGATGTCGGCCAGGCCGTCCAGCAGCGGCGCGCGGGAGGTCTCGGTGACCAGCAGCGCGCAGTCGGTGTGGGCGATGTCGCGGGCCAGCTCGGCGCCCCGGCGGGTCGGGTTCAGCTCGACGACCGGGATCCCGGCGAGCGCCAGGCCGAGCAGCCAGAACAAGTGCTCGGGGCCGTTGTCCAGGAACAGCCCGGCATGGCCGCGCAGCTCCCGGACGAGCCCCGCCCGGCGCCGGGACTCGGCGACCACCTCGCGCCACGTCCAGGACACGTCCTCGAAGTTCAGGGCGGTGCGGTCGTCGCCGGCGCGGGCCGCGACCAGCTCCGCGAACGCGGTCTCGCGGCCCGGGCGGTCGTCGCCCAGGACGGCGGTCTTCTCCTGTTCCACGCCGACCACGGTGGCCACCGCGGGCACCGACTGTGATCCGGATCCCACTCAGCGGGACCGGCGGCGCCGAATGCGGACGGCCCTGTTTACCTCGTTCCGGCCCGACATAAAGGCAGCAGGAGGATCGTGAAGACTTCCGGGAAGAGCCGCCGCGCAGCCGGGCTCCTCGCCGTCGCGGTGATGGCGTCGGCGTGCGCGTGGCAGAGCGACGGCGAGGGCCGGGACGCCGGCGCCGGGAAGCCCGCCGAGTACAAGGTCGGCATGATCGGCGACGCCGGGGGCGGGAAGCCCGTCGAGGGCGGCACGATGACGTTCGCGGCCTACGCCGAGGCCGGGCTGCTCGACCCCGCCGAGACGATCGTCGCGGGGTCCACGGGCGGCATGGAGATGGCCGCGATCTACGACGTGCTCATGCGCTGGGACAGCAAGACCGGCGAACTCCACCCGCAGCTCGCCGAGGACCTGAAGCCGAACGGCGACGGCACCGAGTTCACCCTCAGCCTCCGGGACGGCGTCACGTTCAGCGACGGGACGCCGCTGGACGCGCAGGCCGTGAAGTGGAGCATCGAGCGCTACGTCAAGAAGGGCGCCGACGAAGCGGCGCTCTGGAAGAACAACGTCAAGGCCGTCGAGACGCCCGACGACCTGACCGTGGTGTTCAAGCTCGCCCACAAGTGGCCGACGTTCCCGTACATGCTCACCACCGGGCCCGGGATGATCGTCGCGAAGTCGTCCGACGCGAAGGGGAAGTTCACCCCGGTCGGCGCGGGCGCGTTCACCTTCGAGAGCTACAAGCCGAAGGAAGAGACCGTCCTGAAGGCGCGGCCCGGCTACTGGGACGGCAAGCCGCACCTGGACCGCATCCGGCTGGTCTACGTCGACGACCCGAACGCCGCGCTGGACACGCTGAACACCGAGCGGATCCAGTCGGCGTTCCTGCGGGACCCGGTCGTCGTCCAGAAGGCGCTGAAGGACGGCAAGCACGGCTACCTGAGCATGGTCGCGCTCGGGAACGTCGCCGTCATCAACGCGACCCCCGGGCATCCGGGCGCCGACCCGCGCGTCCGCAAGGCCATGCACTACGCCATGCAGCCCGAGGTCATCTACCGGCGCGCCTACCCGGGGACGGGCCTCGCGAGCAACGCGCTGTTCCCCGAGTTCTCCGTCTGGCACACCGGCGTCAAGCCGCTCCCCTACGACCCGGACAAGGCCCGCGAGCTGCTCAAGCAGGCCAAGGCGGACGGCTACGACGGCAAGGTCACCTGGCTGGACGCGCAGGACCCCGCGTCCCGCACGACGGCCCTCGCCGCCAAGGCGATGCTGGAGAACGTCGGCTTCGACGTCGAACTCGACCTGGTCCGCTCGATCGCCGACCAGATCACGAAGGTGTCGATCCGCAAGAGCTACGACGTGTCCGGCTGGGGCATCAGCTGGCGCGAGGCGGGCCCGTTCGGCCGCATGTACGCGACGCTGCACGGCAAGGGCAACCTCACGGTCGGCATGCCGACGACGCCGGAGATGTCCGCGCTCATCGAGGAGCTGCGCGGCGCCCCGACGCTGGAGGACCAGCGCGCGGTCATGGGCCGCATCCAGACGCAGTGGAACGAGGACGTCCCCGCGCTGGTGTTCGGGCCCCAACCCGAACTCGTCGCCTGGACGGACGACGTCCACGGCGTCGTCGGCACCGTCAACAGCATGGTCCTGCTCGACGACGCGTGGATAGCCGCCCGATGAGCGTCTGGAACGGAGCGCCAGCGGAGTGGAAGACGCTCATCGGGCGTGTGTCGGGGGGTGTGGGGGGTCGTCCCCCCACAGGGGCAGCGGCTGAGGAGAATCGTGATGGCGCGTGATCTTGTGCGGCGGCTCGTCGAGCTGGTGCTGGTCCTGCTGATCGTCAGCATGGGCACGTTCGCGCTGGTGGACCTGATGCCGGGCGACCCCGCGGTGGTGGTGCTCGGCGAGGGCCACACGGCGGCGGAGTACGCCGCGCAGCGGGACGCGATGGGGCTGACCGACCCGCTGCCCGTCCGGTACGGGAGCTGGCTGGGGGACGCGCTGACCGGCGACCTCGGCACCTCGTTCGTCCCGCCGAACAGCGAGGTCGCCGACCGGGTCGCGGCGGCGCTGCCGGTGAGCGTCGAACTGGCGGTCCTCGCGATGCTGATGGCGCTGCTGCTGGCGGTGCCGCTGGCGATGTGGTCGGCGTACCGGGCCGGCGGCCTGGTCGACCGGATCGTCAGCGCCGGGACGTTCGGGATCCTGTCGGTGCCGAGCTTCCTCGCCGGCATGCTGCTGATCGCGCTGTTCGCCGAGCGGCTCGGCTGGTTCCCCCGGCTGGAGTGGGCGCGGCTCAGCGACGGGATCGGCGACAACCTCTACCACGCGTTCCTCCCGGCGCTGACGATCGCGCTGATGGAGACGGCGACGTTCACCCGCGTGCTGCGCGGCGACCTCATCACGACGCTCCAGGAGGACTTCATCCTGTCGGCGAAGGCGAAGGGGATGACGCCGGTCCACGTGCTGGTCCGGGACGCGCTGCGCCCCTCGTCCTTCTCGCTGATCACGCTGATGGGGATCAGCCTGGGCCGGCTCATCGGCAGCACGGTGATCGTGGAGTACCTGTTCGCGCTGCCTGGCATGGGCACGCTGATCATCGGCGCGGCGGACGCCGGCGACGTGCCGATGGTGCAGGGCGCGGTGCTCGTGATCGCGCTGATCTACGTGCTGGTGAACGCGCTGATCGATCTGTCCTACGGCCGGCTCGACCCACGAATCAGGCGGGCACATGTCTGACATCTCCGTAGCGCCGGCCGCGTCGCGGCCGGCGGGCCGCTGGTGGGGCGGGGCCCTGGCCGTCGCCGGGCTCGCCGTGTTCGGGCTGTCGGTGACGGTCCTCGCCGGCGACGGCTGGACGCAGGCCGTCGCCGTCGTCGCGGGCCTCGCCGCCGCCTACGCCGGCCTGAACGCGGCCGGGCGCGACCTGTTCGGCGCCTCCTTCGACCTCATGTTCTGGCTGTGCGCGGTGTGGCTCGTCCTGCTGGTCGGGGCGGCGGTCCTGGCGCCGGTGCTGCCGCTCGGCGAGCACCAGGACATCGTCAAGACGCTCGGGACGCCCGGCATGGCCGTCCCCGACCTGTCCACCGCGCATCCGCTCGGCACCAACAACTTCGGCCTCGACCAGCTCTCCCGCGTCGTCTACGGGGCGCGGTCGTCGCTCGTGGTGTCGCTCGGCGCGGTCGCGATCGGCATCGTCGTCGGCGGGACGGTCGGGATCGTCGCCGGCTACTTCGGGCGGGCCACCGACGCGGGCGTCGGGGTGCTGACGAACGCGCTGCTCGCCGTGCCGCCGCTGATCCTGCTGATCGCGCTCGGCACCGTGCTGGAGCCGAACCTGCGCAACATCTCCGTCGCCCTGTCGCTGCTGGCGATCCCCAGCATGATCCGGATGGCGCGGGCGAGCACGCTGGCGTTCGCGCGGCGCGAGTTCGTCACGGCGGCGGAGGCGATCGGCGCGTCCCGGTGGCGGATCATGACGCGGGAGCTGCTGCCGAACGTGCTGCTGCCGCTCGCGTCCTACGGCATGGTGATGGTGTCGGTGCTGATCGTGGCCGAGGCGTCGCTGAGCTTCCTCGGCCTCGGCGTCCAGCCGCCCGCGCCGTCCTGGGGCAACATGATCGCCGAGGGCGAGGAGAACGACGCCTTCACGCAGTACCCGCACATCGTGCTGGTGCCCGGCATCACGCTCTTCCTGACCGTCTTCGCGTTCAACCTCATCGGCGAGAAGGCCCGCAAGCGCTGGGACCCCCGCCAGGCGAAGCTCTAGGGAGCCGGTATGAACGACAGTCCCCTCCTCACGGTCGAGGACCTGCGCACCGAGATCCGCACCGCCCGGGGACCGCTCAAGGCGGTGGACGGCGTGTCCTTCACCGTCCGCCCCGGAGAGATGTTCGGCATCGTCGGCGAGTCGGGCTCCGGCAAGTCGGTGCTCGGCCGGACGGTCATGGGCCTGTACACCTCCGGTCCGTCGATGGCGGTGTCGGGCAAGGTCGTGCTGGCCGGGCAGGACGTGCACGCGCTCTCGACCGCCGGGCGCCGCCGACTGTGGCGGTCGGAGGTCGGGATGGTCTTCCAGGACCCTTCCACCGCGCTCAACCCCGTCAAGAAGGTCGGCCGGCACCTCACCGAGGGCATGCGGGGCCTGTCCCGCGCCGCCGCCCGCGACCGGGCCGAGGAGCTGCTGCGCCTCGTCGGCATCCCCGAGCCGCGCCGCCGCCTCGGCCAGTACCCGCACGAGCTGTCCGGCGGCATGCGGCAGCGCGTCGTGATCGCGGTCGCGCTGGCCGGCGAGCCGTCGCTGCTGATCGCCGACGAGCCGACGACCGCGCTGGACGTCACCGTGCAGAAGCAGATCCTCGACCTGCTCGGCCGGCTCCAGGCCGAGCTCGGCACGGCGATCGTGCTGATCAGCCACAACCTCGCGGTCGTCGCCGGGCGCGCCGACCGCGTCGCCGTCATGTACGCGGGACGGCTCGCGGAGCTGGCCCCGGCCGAGACCCTGTTCGGCGGCCCCCGCCACCCCTACACCGAGGCGCTGCTGGCATCGGTGCCGCGCCTCGCCGACCCGCCGCACTCCCCGCTCCAGGCGATCGACGGCGCCCCGCCGAACATGGCGGCGCCGCCGCCCGGCTGCCGGTTCGCGCCCCGCTGCCGCTACGCGACCGCGGCCTGCGAGACGGCCCCCGACCTCGTCGCGGACGGCGGCCACGCCGTCGCCTGCCACCACCCCGTCAGCATCGGAGGCGCCTGATGGCCGGCACCGGAACCACCCACCTGCGCGACGGCGAGCGCGTCCTGTCCGTCGAGGACCTGGTCGTCGAGTTCCCGGCGGGACGCGGCCGGACCGTGCACGCCGTCTCCGGCATCAGCTTCGACCTGCTGGACGGCGAGACGCTCGGCATCCTCGGCGAGTCGGGCTGCGGCAAGTCCAGCGCGGGCCGCGCGGTGATGCAGCTGCCGCCGCCCACCGCCGGCTCGGTGAAGCTGAACGGCACCGAGCTGACCGGCCTCGGACGGCCCGCGCTGCGCGAGCGCCGCCGCCAGATGCAGATGATCCTGCAGAACCCGGTCGCCGCCCTGAACCCGCGCCGCAAGGTCGCCGACCTCGTCGCCGAGGGACCCGTGGTGTGGGGCGGCAAGCCGGACCGGGCCAAGATCGAGGCGGCCCTGGAAGCGGTCGGCCTGGACCCGGCGACCGTCTGGGACCGCCGCCCGCACGAGCTGTCCGGCGGCCAGTGCCAGCGCGTCTGCATCGCCCGCGCGCTGCTGCTCGACCCGCGCGTGCTGATCTGCGACGAGCCGGTGTCGAGCCTGGACGTGTCGGTGCAGGCGCAGATCCTCAACCTGCTGGAGGCGACCCGGAAGCGGCTGAACCTCAGCATGATCTTCATCGCGCACGACCTCGCGGTGGTGAAGAACGTCAGCGACCGGATCATGGTGATGTACCTGGGAAAGGTGTGCGAGGTCGTCCCGTCCGGCGCGCTGGCGGAGTCGGCACTGCACCCCTACACGCGCCTCCTCCTCGCCTCGGTCCCGGACGCCCCCCAGGACGCGGCGGAGCAGGAGCAGGCGGAACTACCGTCCCCGATCGCCCCACCAAGCGGCTGCCGCTTCCGCACCCGCTGCCCCTTGGCAACCGACCGCTGCGCACAGGAAGAACCGAAACTCCGCCAAACCGCCAACGGCCACCACGTAGCCTGCCACCTGGTGTAACGGCACCCCCGCATCGACCTTCGCGCGTCCCCGCTCTCCGTCACGCCATCCGGTAGGCGACCCAGGCACGACCCGCCTGCGCCGCTTTAGCGCGAAAGCCGCGTGCTTCCTCCAGCCTGTGCATGGCCTTGTACTCGCGGAACATCGTCCACAGCGCTCCCAGCCCAGTGACCGCATCAACTGGAGCCGCCCTCCAAGCAGGGTGTGCGGCGACAAGCGCTTCCGCCTGGGCGGGGCTGTGTCCAGCCTCGATCAGCCGGGGGACGAGCAGCGCGGCATCGATCCAAGCCTGCCCCCGACATGCGAACGACCAGTCGATGACATGGACTCCCTGACCGGCGATGAGGAGGTTCCCGCTGTGCAGGTCATAGTGCAGCAGGGTGTCCCCCTGCAGTGACTCCACGGACAACCCTTCAAGAGCCTCCGCGTACATGCCCCACCGTCGCCCGCACAGGTTCTCGCCCAACAGAGCAGCCGCCGTCTTCTGCAGAACATCCAGGTTGACCGAGACGCAGGGCAGTTCCCCGCCCGGTCTTCCGAGTAGCGACAGGGCATCGATCACGTTGGGCAGATCCGGAGACCCGGGCGCCAGGTCAGCGCTCCGCGCGCCGCCGATGAACTCGAACACCAGCAGGACCCAACCGCCGACATCGGCACACCACAGCATCCGAGGGGCCGGAACGGCCGACGCGAGCGCGAGGTTCGCCGCCCGCTCACGCGCATAGAGACGAGCGGCGGGCTCGTCGGCCGGAATCCCCTTGAGGAAGACACTGCCGGCGCCCTCCACATGAAGCCTCGCAGCCACCCCCGGCATGATCCCGCGCTCCGCGACCTCAGCCTTGAGCACCGTCCCGAACCGCTCCTCCACGGCCGCCCGCACCCCACCGGGAAGCCCCTCCCACTGAGGGTTCCCCACACTCATCCCGCCTTCGGGGAGTCGTGGCAGCCCTGGTAACACTGGCTGCAGTCACCGGCCGTCTCCCACAGGTCGGGGTCGACGCTCAGCCCAGCCTGTTCCATGGCGGCCACGGTAGCCCTGATGGAGGCTCCTCCACTGCCGGTCTCGCTCCGGTCGTCGGGCGTGTGGTGGATGAATCGGCCCGCGACGCGGTGGCAGAAGTCGGCGTACTCGCGGGTGTGGAGGACGAAGGCGTGCCATCCCACGTCCACGGACTTGGACGGGGCCAGCTCGGCGCCGGGATTGAGAGCACACGCCATCAAGAAGGCCAACGCCTGGTTCAGAATCCGCTCGGCCTTCTCGGTGCTGACGTGCTCTTCGCGGACTATGCGGGTCACCAGCCGACCGAACAGGTCGGCGCTGATCAGTCTCTTCGGGTCGGTGGCAGCCGGACCTGGACGCGTGGTCATGACGGACATGGCCTTCTCCTCATCTGCGATCGGCGGACGGTGATTCTCCGGCCGTCCGGTGCGCCGAAGCTCATGGCAAGGACGCTAGAAAGCCGCTCATCGACCGCGCCAGAGACTTGCGTGAACTTGCACACGGACTCAGAGAGCAGCGATCGCCGCCATGATCAGACTGCGTGCGGCCCGACCGTGAACCGCCATCGAGGAGAGTTCGGAGAAGGTTCTCCGGTAAAGGTCCAGTTCGCCGACCTGCCGCACTGTGATCTTCGCGGAGACGGTCTCGATGACGACCTGATCCTCATCCAGGATCCAAAAACCCTCGACCGGCCACATGGCGCGCAAAACAGAGAACGGAATAATACCGAGTGATACAGACGGAAGAGTCATGATGTCGAGCAGATGGCCCAGTTGTCCGGCCATCACGTCAACGCCGCCAAAGCTTGTGCGCAACACCGACTCCTCGATGACGACCGCAAAACGGCGGCCCCCGTCATAGAGCAGCCGCTGCCGATCAATTCTTGCCTTGGCCGCCTCGTCACCTTCACCGGGAAGCGAGAAGAAGTCGGCTATCCTGGCGAGCACTGCCCCGGCGTAGCCCTCGGTCTGCAGAAAGCCGGGCACAACACCCGGCTCGTAGATCCTGAAACTCGCGGTTTGCTCCCACAGTGGCATCACGGCATCCTGCAAGCGCTTCAGGCCGCCACGCTGCATGCGCCGCCACTCCACATAAGCCGAGTCGAGTTGGCGATTGATCGACACCAGTTCGGCCGCGACCCGTTCATCTGCTCCGCATGCCGCGCACCATGCCCTGATGTCGGAGTCTGTAACAGCCTGCCGACCGCTCTGCATTCGACTGCATTTCGACTCGTGCCAGCCGCACGCGGCCGCCACCTCCCGGGCCGATAGACCGGAATCCAAACGAATCTCCCGCAGCCGGACGGCCAGTGCCTCACGGGCCCGCTGGATGGATGATGACGGGGGGATCGACATGGATGGACGTCAGGAGGGTCGGTACTCACCGTGGTCGGTCGCCCGCTGCCACACGGCCGTGAAGGCAGTGGAGCACTGCGCGACCAAGGATTTATCACGGGTCACTTCATTACCGGCCCATTCTCCGTCCCCGGCGAAGTGATTCCATACAAGAACGGCAGAGTCGAAGACCCAGAAGTCGCTTGGCGGCGTCAGCAGGCCGGCGGTCCGATGGCGAGGCAGCCACCGCACCCGCTCCCCCGCCGTCAAGTTAACCGACGCCGTACATTCCCAGAGCCAGCGAGCGTAGTCAGAGAGCGGCTCGGAAACAATCCGCGCCCGTCGGACATCAACCCCTCTCGAAACCGCCTTCCCGACCGTCGATATCCACCACTCATCGTTGGCATCGGTGGACACGGTTCCGGTTTCAAGCCACTCCACGAAAGTGGCATCCGCCATGTAGGCGTCACGCAACTCAAGGTGGACGGCGGAGCTGGTCGCTGCGGCGAGAAGGTCTTCAAACTTCTCGTTGGTCAGCGGCGTCCCCATCGAGCGCCTCCAAGGCCTTCAATATCATCGGCTTCATGCGCGCAGGAACTCGCACCGAGGACTCGTTCTCGGCCGTGCGGCTGTAGGACGAGATCTCAGCCAGCACGGCTGCCTCGGTCTCCGTCCACCCCTGGATCACGAGTTCCCCTCTCGCACGGTCCAGGAAGACGGCTGGCGAGCCCTGGTTCTTGCTGGTGTCGTCCTTGCCGTAGAACTCCAGAGCCATGCTGACCTCCGGCACCAGCGCATGCGTCGGCTTGCATGCGACTGGATCGATCCTCCGTGCCGCCGCCCCCGCCGTCAAGCGTCCGTGCGCACACCACGACAAGCGCTCACCGCTATGAGACAGAAGAGTGCCCCTCAAGACCGCCGGGGAGAGGATGGCGATCAGCGCGGGGATTCAGGAGATGGGGCCGGGGCCGGCCTACCGCCCGAGCGCATGTCCGGCGCCCGGAGACCCAACTCCCCACAGGCGGACCATCAGGGAAGCCAGTGACGCAGACGTTCAACGGTCGTAGCGTCCAGCCTTCGCCTGCGATAGGAAAGCGGCCCAAACTTGGTGGGCGAAGTTCAGGTGCCCGACGTCCGGGGCCTTGCTGTCCCGGACGCCGATGCTCGCCACCAAGTCGGCGATCTCAACACAGTTGCCGTTACCGCCGCTCCTGCTGCTCTTCCGCCACTGGGCACGCAATATGTCGTGCGCCATGGTCATCGTGCTCCTTTGCCTGGACAGAGGGCTTCCGCCGCCGCAGCGATCAACGAAGCAGATGCGCTCGGGCTGAGCGCTCCAGCGCGGAGATGCGTGCTTACCAGGTTATATCGAGCGATGTCGGCTTCCTCCTCCAGGAAGATATCGCCTGCCTGACTCTCGATGTAGACGATGTCGCTCCCAACGCCCTCAGCGAAGTTCATGACGACGAAGGACCCGGTCATACCTGGGTGGCCGCCTGCGTCAAAGGGGATTACCTGGAGATGCACGTTCGGGAGTTCAGTGACCGCGAGCAGGTGGTCAAGCTGTTCTCGCATGACCTCGGCGCCACCGACGACACGGCGGACGGCAGCCTCGTCCACGATCGCCCAAAGCTTCAACGGCTGCTCTTTGGTGAGTGCCGCCTGCCTCCGAATCCTCGCCTCGACACGGCTCTCGATCTCCTCACGGGATGACTCCGGGAGGGCACCGCTGACCGCAGCTCTGGCGTAACGCTCGGTCTGGAGGAGGCCGGGGATGAACAGGCATTCGTAGTTCAGCACGTCAGACGCCTCGGACTCGAACTCGATGTAGGAGGCGTACCGCTCCGGGAGGTCTGAGGCGAAGGTGTGCAGCCAGCCGCGAGTCGCCGATTGCTTGAGCAGGGTCTTCAGTTCGGTGCGCTTCGGCTCGGCCACTCGGTACGCGTCCAAGAGGCTGGTCAAGGTCCGTGCCTGGGGGCGGACGCGGGCGGTCTCGATTCGGTAGAGCGTGGCGACGTTGATGCCGGTCTGCTCGTTCACCTGCTCGCGCGTGAGCTCACTGTCCTTGCGTAGCTGGCGAAGCTCAGCCGCGAGACGTCGAAGACGCACCGTCGGTGCCCCCACTGTGGCTCCTTCCACCTGGCCGAAGACGCAAGACGCGCCTGCCCTGCACACCTGCCTGCTCGTGAATGCAAGCAAGGTTAATGCAACCCTTGCATCCACACTCTGAGTAATGCATCCTTTGCAGAGCGTGCCACAAGAAGTTGAGCGTCTGCGAGCGATCAACAGGAAAAGGAGCGGCCTCGGGCCGGTGCTTGCACCACCGCCCCGAGGCCTTGACCCGACTGACAAGGAGTCGGACCCATGACGAACCTACCCAACACCTCAGCTCCGCCGCCCCCGGGAGGCCGGCTAGCGGTACCGGCGGTGACTACGGAGCGGCTGGAGTTGCTGGTCAGGCTGATGGTGAGCCTGCGCGGCCTCGGGCGGGGCCCGGTGTTGTACATGCACGGGCGGGCCGAGCCCGTGTTGGCGGTGCCGGTGGTATCGCGGCGGCGGTCGATGGCGGTGCTCGTCGTCCAGGACCCGGGCGGGTGGTCGTACCTGTGGGACGCCGCTCACCGGACGCCGGCGCGGTCGGCGCCGGTTGCGGCCGAACTGATCGCCGGGGTGACCCGGTGATCGTGTGGGACGAGGTGCACAGCGAGCGGGTGTGCTCGGGCGGTGTCCGGGACGTACGGGCTCGGGTGCGGCGGGCGTTGTACCAGGTCGCCGACAGGTTCGACCTGGACGATGTGGACCTGCTGGTCTGCGAGGTCGCCACCAACGCCGTCCGGCACAGCGCCAGCGGGCGGGCCGGCGGTGGAGTGCGGGTGACCCTGCTCGCGTCGGCCGCGCGGCTGCGGGTGGAGATTCAGGACGACGGCGGCTCGAAGGGACGTCCGGTGATCCCCGTGCAGAGTTCGGCGTGGGACGAGGCCGGACGCGGGCTCCTCATGGTGCGGGAGCTGGCCGACCGTTGGGGCGTGCTTCGCGGGGAAGACGGACGCCACACCGTGTGGTTCGAGGTCGTCCGATGACTGCCGTGCGGATGCTGTGCGGTGTCTGGGCGGCGTGGCGGAATGAGCGCCACGCCGCCCGGCCTCCGCTCCGCGAGCACCCGGAGGTGGTCTCCTCTTCGGCGGTGCCGCGCCGGAGGCGCGCCGGGTGTTCGAGGCGCCCTCGGGCGGCGGCCGGACAGTTCGAGGACGTGCTGATCGCCTCGCTTGACCAGTGGGACGAGTACGAGCGCCAGGCGGGTGGGAAAGAGCCTGGTTGATGCGTTGGCGTCGCTAGGCGCGGTGGGGGCGGTTGGTCCAGCCTTGGTCGTCGGCGCGGGCGAACCAGCCGGACGCGGCGAGCGTGCCGCCGTCGACCGGGATCGTGTGGCCGGTGACGAAGCGGGCGTCGTCGGAGGCCAGGAAGGCGACGACGGCGGCGTAGTCGTCGGGCTCGCCGAAGCGGGCCAGCGGGACCCAGGTGTGCTCCAGGCCCTCGTCGTAGCCGCGCCGCATCCACTCGACCGGGGTCTGCTCGGTGTTGGCGAGGTCGGGCGCGATGGCGTTGACGCGGACGCCGTGCCGTCCGACCGCGACGGCGAGGCTGCGCGTGAAGGCCGACACGCCCGCGTTGAACGCCGAGTACACCGGGTGCTGCGGGATGCCGCGGAACGCCTCGACCGTGGAGTTGTTGACGATGCTGCCGGAGCGCCGCTCGATCATGCCGGGGAGCAGCGCGTGGGTGAGCTTGAAGACGTGCAGCAGGTTCAGTTCGTAGAGGCGCTGCCACTGGTCAGGCGTGCTGTCCTGGAAGGACGGGGCGGCCGGGCGGAAGTCGCCCACATTGTTGACCAGGACGTCTACGCGGCCTGGTGTCGCCGCCACCACATTCGCGACGGTCTCGTCCTCGACGATGTCGCCGATGACGGTGACGCAGTGGCCGCCGGCCTTCGAGATGTCGGCCTGGGCTCGGGCGGCGGCGTCCGCGTCGATGTCGTTGAGGATCACCAGGTCGCCGCCGGCGGCGAGGCGGCGGGAGATCGCGCCGCCGATGCCGAGCGCGCCGCCCGTGACGACGCTGACCCGCGGGTTCTCACTCACCGCGCCACCTCCGGACGGGACGGGTCTCGATGGAGTCGATGCGCTGCTCGCGCCGGGCGATCCGCCAGGTCTGGCCGTCCAGGCGGTAGGTGTCGGTGTAGCGGCAGTGCCAGACGAGGTCGGACACCTTGCCGTCCTCGCGGGACGTCAGGTGGTGGGCGACGCAGGCGATCTCGCCGGTGGCCGTGCCGGGCTCGGAGCCGACGTCGAACACCTGGCCCGCGAGGGCGTGGAACGTGACAGGGATGCTGTTCAGCACCGACAGCGTCGCCGTGATGGCCTCGCGTCCGGTGAAGGTGCGCACCGGGTCGAGGTCGGCGGGGGCGTCGGGCAGGACGAGCACGGCGTCCTCGGTGAACAGGGCCGCCATCGCGTCGATCTCGCGGCGGTCGGCGTGGAGGGCGTACCGGGCGACCAGATCGCCGAGGGCGATCTGGTCCACGACTCCCAGCGTCATGAAAGGCCCAGGCGCTCGGCGCAGGCCGACAGCTCGTCCTTGGCCTCGTTCAGGTCCGTGGTCGGGTTGCCGCGCAGCACGAGGCGGCTGGCGCCACGGGCCGCGAGCTTCTCCGACTTTTCGGGGGTGATCCCGGCGAAGGTGTGCCCGAGGGTCAGTTCGAGAGCGTCCGGGTCGCGGTCGTTCTTCTCGGCCTCCTCGCGCATCAGCGCGATGAGCGCCTTGAGCTCGTCACCGGCGACGCCGAGCGGCTGGAGGCCGTCGCCGTAGCGGCCGGCGCGGCGCGCGGCGGCCCTGGTGTGGCCGCCGACGTGGATCGGCACGCCGCCCTCCTGGACGGGCTTCGGGTAGCTCATCGCGCCCTTGAACTGGAAGAACTCCCCGTCATGGGTGGCGCCCTCGGGGGCGGTGTCGGCCCACAGCTTGCGCAGCACCTGGAGCTGCTCGTCGGCGCGGCGGCCCCGCGAGTCGAAGTCGGCGCCGCACGCCTCGACCTCCTCGCGCATCCAGCCCATGCCGACGACCAGCCGCAGCCGCCCGCCGGACAGCGCGTCGATCGTCGCGACCCGCTTGGCGAGCACCACCGGGTGGTGGTTGGGGAGGACGAGCACGCCGGTGGCGAGCCCGATCCGCGAGGTCTGCCCGGCAAGGAACGCCAGCAGGTCCAGCGGGTCGGGGATGTCCAGGTCGTCGGCCAGCTCCATCTTCCCGGACGTGTCGTACGGGTAGACGCTGGAGTAGGCGCTCGCCACCACCGCGTGCTCGACCGCGCCGACCGACTCGAAGCCGCAGGCCTCGGCGTGCCGGACGTACGCGCCGATCCAGGCCGGATCGGCGGTCACGCCCGCTGCGACGGGGAGCAGGACGGCGTACTTCATGCAATACCTCTCAGTTCGATGATGCGGCGGCGCGTCCGGCGCGGCGGCCGAAGAAGGTGCCGTCGCCGAGGGACGTCCCGCTGATGTAGCCCTCACCGTGGATGCCGGCGGCCGTGCGCCCTGCGGCGTACAGGCCGGGGATCACCTCGCCGGAGTGGTTGCGGACCTCGCCGTCCACGGTGGTGTCCAGGCCGCCGAGGGTGAACCCGGCGGCGCCCGTCCCGGCGCCGTGCTTGCCCGCGCCGAAGAACCCGTCGGCGGGGTCGATCGCGGCGAACGGCCCCTTCAGCGGGCGCAGCCACTTGGGGTCCTTGTGGAAGTAGGGGTCCTCGCCCCGCTCGGCGAACCGGTTGTAGGTCTCGACGGTCGCCTCCAGCGAGCCGGGCGGCAGGCCGAGGGACTCCTCCAGCTCGGCGAGGGTCTCCGCCGCGTGCTTGGGGCGGACGCCCCACATGTCGGCCTCGGAGATCTCGTCGTGCCCGGTCTCGTCGATGATCGCCCAGTACGGGCCGGGCTGGTGCTGGACGGCCCGGTGGCTGAACAGGCCCGGGTAGACGTCCTCGTTGATGAAGCGGCGGCCGAGGCCGTCCACGAGCATGCCCCGGCAGATGACGGCGGGGTTGGCGGTGAGCGCGATCTCCACCGACGCCATGCGGCGGGTCGCGGCGCCGAGCGCGGTCGCCATCCGGATGCCGGAGCCGTCGCTGGTGCCGTCGCTGACCTTGTCGTGCCCGAGCAGCACCGGCGCGTGGTCGGCGAGCATCTCCTCGTTGTCGACGAACCCGCCGGCGGTGAGGATGACGCCCTTGCGCGCCCGGTAGGTCACGGTGTCGGCGAACTTGCGCGCGACGACGCCCGTGACGCGGCCGGAGCCGTCCACGACGAGGTTCGTGGCGTAGGTGTCCTGGTGGGTGGCGGCGCCCGCCTCGGCGACGGCCGCGATGAGCTTCTCCATCAGGATCCCGCCGGCGAACATCGGGGTCTCCGGGCGGTGCCCGCGCGGCGCGGGCCGGGCGATCGTGTTGTACGGCCAGGCGTTCTCGCCGAGCCACATCAGGCCGTCCTCGGTGTACGGCATCCAGCAGGGCGCCTCGAACAGGCTCTCCTTGAACGGGACGCCGCGCGCGCGGAACCACTCGAAGTGCTCCACGCTGCCGTCGCAGTACAGCCGCAGCTTCTCCTCGTCTGCGTGCGGGCCGAGCGCCGCTTTGAGGAAGGCGAACATGTCGTCGGGCGTGTCGTCGAAGCCGCACGCCTGCTGCACCCGTGTGCCGCCGCCGAGGTACAGCTCGCCGCCGGACTGCGCGGACGTCCCGCCGGGCCCGCTCGACCGCTCCAGCACGAGCACGTCGGCGCCCGCCGCCGCGGCCTCGTACGCCGCGGCGGCGCCGGCCGCGCCGAAGCCGACCACGAGCACGTCGCACTCGTGGTCGAACTCCGCCTCCGCGGCGCGGGCCGGCTCCACCGAGGGCTTCGCCATCGGCGTCAGCCCTTCTGCTTCGGGGCGAAGGCGGCCAGCGGCTCGGACCCCGACCAGTCGTGGCCCCAGTAGCTGTCCTTCGTGATCTCCTCGGCGGTGTAGTACGTCTCGTCGACGAGCATGCCCTCGCAGCCGTACTCGACGTCCCAGCCGCCGGGGGCCCGGACGTAGAACGACACCATCTTGTCGTTGGTGTGCCGGCCGAGCGTGGAGGAGATGGAGAAGCCCTTCTCCTTGACGGTGTCGAGCGCGATGCCGACCGCGTCGAGGGTGTCGGCCTCGACCATCAGGTGGACGAGGCCCGGGTCGCCGTCGT
Source organism: Actinomadura sp. NAK00032 (assembly GCF_013364275.1). Classification (NCBI taxonomy): domain Bacteria; kingdom Bacillati; phylum Actinomycetota; class Actinomycetes; order Streptosporangiales; family Thermomonosporaceae; genus Actinomadura; species Actinomadura sp. NAK00032. The sequence goes on from NZ_CP054932.1 coordinate 7,566,365, forward strand.
GCGGGGCCGGGCAGATCGCGAGGCTGTGGTGCCGCTGGTTGACGCCCATGAAGCGGATGCGGACGGCGCCGCCGCCGACCTTCATCGCGCCGCGCGGCAGGAACCCGAGCACCTCGTTGTAGAACGTGACGGTCTCGGCGAAGTTCGGCGTCGGCAGGACGACGTGCCCCATGCCCATCGGGCCGGTGATGAACTTCTGCGCGAAGCCGGTGCGGACCGGGCTGTGGTCGAGCACCGGGCCGAAGAACACCTCGACGGGCGTGCCGCCCGGATCGGTGAACGCGATGACCTCCTCGGCGTCGCGCTCCGCTGCCTCCTTGGCCGACAGCGCCGTCACGGCCGTCCCGGACTTCTCGACGGCCTCGCGGACGGCGGCCAGCGCGTACTGGTCGCGGACCTCCCAGCCCACGGCGAGCACCCGGTCGCTGTCGCCGGGCAGCACCTGGAGGCGCGACCGGCGCTCGTCCATACGCAGGTACAGGCCCTCGGGGTCCGGGCCGCTTCCCTCGGCGAACCCGAGCCCGTCGAGGGCGAACTCGCGCCAGCGGTCGATGTGGCGGGTCTGGACCTTGAGATAACCCAGCCCTCGGATCTGCGTCACTGTCCTCGATCCCTTCGGTGTCGCGGGCCGCGCGGACGGCGGTCAATGCTCAACCTGCCAAACCCCCGCGGTGGCGTGCCGCCGGCTTCCCGCTCAGTGAGAACCTCGCGGCGGGCCCGGCCGGGCGGCCGGTGTCATCATCCTGTGATGACAGCAACGAGACCGGTCGCGCTGGTGACCGGGGCGAGCCGGGGCATCGGCCGGCGGACGGCGCTCGCGCTGGCCGCCGCCGGGCACGACGTGGCGTTCACCGCGCGGACCGTCGCGGAGGGCGAGGGCCGGATCCCGCCGCGGCGGGGCGCGGCGGCGGCGATCCCCGTCCCCGGCAGCCTGGAGAAGACGCGGGCGGAGATCGAGGCGCTCGGCGCGCGGGCCCTGCCCGTGCGCATGGACCTGCTCGACCGGGAGAGCGTCCGGGCCGCCGCGCGGACCGTGCTGGACGCGTGGGGACGGGTCGACGTCCTGGTCAACAACGCGGTGGCGCACCTCCCCGGCACGCACGAGCGGTTCCTCGACCTGGACGTGGACGTGGCGGAGCGACTGGCCGCCGGCAACTACCTGAACCAGATCGTCCTGCTCCAGGCCGTCCTTCCGGCGATGGTGGAGCAGGGCGGCGGGACGATCGTGAACCTGTGCTCGGGGTCGGCCACCAGCGACCCGCCGGCGCCGCCCGGCGAGGGCGGCTGGGGCGTGGCGTACTCGGCGTCCAAGGCGGCGTTCGGACGGCTCGCGGGCGCGGTCAACGCCGAGTACCGGGAGCGCGGTATCCGCGCGTTCAACCTCGACCCCGGCTTCGTGGTCACCGACGCGGGCGCCGCGCGCGGCGGCATCGACGCCCTCAAAGGCAGGGGCTTCGAGGCGACCCCGGAGGAGGCCCCGGGCGCGGCCGTCGTCTGGCTGGTCACGCACCCGGAGGCGGAGAAGTTCCTGGGGCGGGTCGTCTGGACGCCCAAGCTCGTCGCCGAACTCGGTCTCCTGGACTGACCCGCTTGGAAAGCGCGCCGTGGCCGGTGAAGGCGCTCCCGGCCACGGCACGCCGTCTAGAGGGCGGGTGATCTGGAGGACGGTCAGATCATCGAGCGCATCGGGCCCTGCGGGGGCTCGATGTCCAGGTCCGTCAGGGCGCTGACGTGGTAGACGGAGCCGGGCACGTGGATCGCGTGGGCCAGGCCGACGTGCGCGTCGCGCCAGAAACGCTGGATCGGGTTGTCGTTGCGCATCGCGTTGCCGCCGGAGCGGACGACGATCTCGTTCATCGCCTGGCAGGCCCGCCAGGCGGCGCGCACCTGGGTGCGGCGGCCGGCGGCGCGCTCGGCGAACGTCGGGACGTGCCCGGCGGCGACCATGTCGTACATCCGGGAGCAGTTGTCGAGCAGCGCGGTCCGGGACGCCTTGATCTCCTCGGCGGCCTCGCTGATCGCGTACAGCACGTACGGGTCGTCCTTGATCTTGGTGCCGGTGATCTGGACGCGGTTGCGCTGGTAGGCGAGGTGGTGGTGCAGCGCGCCCTCGGCGATGCCGATCACCGCGGAGGTGATCCCGAGCGGGAACACGCAGGAGAACGGCATCAGGTAGGACGGGTTGGTCAGCCCGGCCTCGCGCGGCGCGGACCCGTCGACGACCTTGGAGTACTCCAGCGTCCGGTAGGTCGGGACGAAGGCGTCCTTGACGATGATGTCCTTGCTGCCGGTGCCCTTCAGCCCGGCGACGTCCCACGAGTCCTGGACGATCTCGTAGTCGGAGCGCGGCAGGATCAGGTGCAGCGACCGCGGCGGCATCGCCATCTTGCCGTCCTCGTCGCCGAGCATCCCGCCGAGGAAGATCCAGTCGCAGTGGTCGGTGCCGGAGGAGAACTGCCAGCGGCCGTTGAAGATGTAGCCGCCGTCGACCGGGCGGGCGATGCCCATCGGCGCGTACGGGGAGGCGATCCAGGTGTCGGGGTCGGCGCCCCAGATCTCCTCGCGCACCTTCGGGTCGGCGTAGGCCATCTCCCACGGGTGGACGCCGACGATGCCGGCGATCCAGCCGGTGGAGCCGTCCAGGGACGCGATCCCCATCACCGTCTCGGCGAACTCGCGGGGGTGCACCTCCAGGCCGCCGTGCGCCTCGGGCTGCAGCAGCCGGATCACGCCGGTCTCGCGCAGGATCGAGGCGGCCTTGTCGTCCAGCCGGCCGAGGGCCTCGTTGGCCGGGCCCAGCTCGCGGATCTGCTCCGCCCTCTCCATGATCGTGTCAAGCACGCGGTTCGCCATCGCCTGTCTCCCGTGATGTGTTTCAGCCGTCGTAGGTGATCTTCAGCCGGTCGGTGACCGGCCTCGCCTGACAGGCGAGGATGAGGCCGTCGGCGAGATCCTGCTCGTCGAGGACCGTGTTGGCGTCCAGGGTGACCTCGCCCTCCAGCCGGATGCAGGCGCAGGCCGAGCAGTTGCCCTCCCGGCAGGAGTACGGGGCGTCGACGCCGGCGCGCAGCAGCGCGTCGAGGAGGCGCTCCGACTTCGCCCAGGGGACGGTGCGGGTCTCCCCGTCCATCTCGACCTCGACCTCGCCGGCGTCCCCGGTGTCCTCGGGCGGCTCCTCGGGCTCCTCGAACGGGTCGGTCTCCAGCGAGAAGAAGCGCTCGACGTGGACGCGGAGGCCGAGGTCGGTGAACGTGCCGGTGACGAGGTCCATGAAGACCTCCGGCCCGCACACGAACGCCTGCCGCCCGGTGTAGGGCGCGGCCAGCGAGCGGAGCGTCGCCGGGGTCGGCAGCCCCTGCACCGACTCCAGCAGGTGGACGACCGTGAGCCGGTCGGGGTGCCGCTCGGTCAGCTCCCGCAGCTCGGCGGCGAAGATCACCGATTTCTCGTCGCGGTTCGCGTACAGCAGCGCGACCTTGCCGGTCCCGCCGGCCAGGCACGACTTCAGGATCGACATGACCGGGGTGATGCCGCTGCCGCCCGCGACGAGCAGCAGGTCCTCGTCCAGCGAGGCCGGGCTGAACGTGCCCGCCGGGCGCAGCACCTCCAGCACGTCGCCGGCGGTGACGTTGTCGCAGATCCAGTTGGACCCGAGACCGCCCGCGACCCGCTTGACCGTGACCTTCAGCCGGTCGTCGGTGTGCGGCGAGCTGCACAGCGAGTAGCAGCGCGCCGCCCAGCCGTCCTCGGCCGGGACCCGGACCGTGAGGAACTGCCCGGGGCGGTAGGTGAACCGGTCCCGGTCGCCCTCGGCGGGTTCGAGGACGAGCGAGTGCGCGTCGGCCGTCTCGTGGACGACCTCCACCACCCGCGCCTTCAGAGCCGTCATGACCGTCCCGCGGCCTTTCCAGCGGCGTGCCGCGCCGCGATGTAGCCGAACACGATGGACGGGCCGATCGTCGCGCCGGGGCCGGCGTACTCGTTGCCCATCACCGACGCCGACGAGTTGCCCGTCACGTACAGGCCGTCGACGACCGAGCCGTCCTCGCGCAGGACGCGGGCGTGCTCGTCCGACACGAGGCCGCCCTTGGTGCCGAGGTCGCCGACCTCCATCCGGAAGCCGTAGTAGGGGCCGCCCTCGATGACGTCCAGGTTCGGGTTCTTCAGGTTGGGGTCGCCGTAGTAGCGGTCGTAGGCGGAGTCGCCGCGGCCGAACTCGGGGTCCTTGCCCGTGCGGGCGTACCCGTTGAACTTCTGGACGGTGTCGGTCAGCGCGTCCGCCGGGACGCCGATCTTCCCGGCCAGCTCCTCCAGCGAGTCGGCCTTGAACGCGATGCCCTTGTCGTAGAACGCCTTCGGGATCGGCGCGCCCGGCAGGATCTGCGCGAACGGGTAGCGGGCGCGGGCCTTGGCGTCCATCACGAACCAGCACGGGACGTGGCCGCCCTCCAGCTGGTCGTGCACGAAGTTGACGTAGGGGGCCGACTCGTTGGTGAACCGCTTGCCGTCCTGGCCGACGATCACCGACCGCGGGATGCACCGCTCCGACAGCAGCGGGATCACCGCGCCGGCCGGGTGCCGGACGGCCGGCATCCACCAGGCGTCGTCCATCAGGTCCAGCGCGCCGCCGACGCTCGCGCCGGCGCGGATGCCGTCGCCGGTGTTCTCGCGGGCGCCCATCGCGAAGTCCTCCTGGCCGCCCTTGGGGAGGTACTTGTCGCGCATCTCTTGGTTGTGGTCGAAACCGCCCGTGGCGAGCAGGACGCCCTTGCGGCCGCGGATGCGGACCGTGGCTCCGTCGCGGGTGGCGACGATCCCGGTGACGCGGCCGTCCTCATCGGTGACCAGCTCGGTCATGGTGGTCTTCAGCCAGAGCGGGAGCCCCGCGTCCTTCAGCGCCATCCGGAGCCGGGCGGCGAGGGCCCGGCCGCCGGTCGACATGTGCCGGCGGCGGACCATGTTGGACGAGACGCGCCACGCCGCGACCAGCGACGCGCGCCGGCCGGCCCAGGTGCGCTTGGCCATCGCGAGGTCGTGGTAGTCCTTCGCGGTGATCCACAGGCCGAGCGGGCCCTTCATGCTGTTCGGCCGCTGGGACTTCTCGTCCTCGCCGAGCTTGCGGGTGTCGAACGGCTTGGCCTCGATGGACCGGCCGAGCGGGCGGCCGCCCTCGTACTCGGGGTGGTAGTCGGCGTAGCCCTTCGTCCAGAAGAACTGCATCCACTTGCTCTTGCCGATGAGCTCCATCGCGGCGGGGCCGTTGTCGATGAAGGCGTCCAGCCGCTCCCCCGGGACCCGGCCCTGGGTGAGCTCGTCCAGGTACTTGCGGATCGACTCGCGGCTGTCGTTGTGGCCGCGCGCCTTCAGCGTCGGGTTGTTCGGGATCCAGATGCCGCCGCCGGAGACGGCGGTGGAGCCGCCGAACCGCTTGCCCTTCTCGACGATCAGCGCGGACAGGCCGATGTCGTGCGCGGTGAGCGCGGCGGTCATCCCGCCGCCGCCGCTGCCGACGATGACCAGGTCGTACTCGTGGTCCCACTCAGGCGCGGCGCTCATCCCTGCTCCTTGGTGGTCAGGAAGGCGAGGACGGCGCTCTCCCAGGCGGCCTTCTGCTCGATCATCACCCAGTGCCCGCAGTTCGGGAAGATGTTCACCTGGACGTCGGGGATCGTCCGCATGGGGATGAGCGCCATGTCGACCGGGCTGACCCGGTCGTCCCGGCCCCAGGTGATGAGGGTCTTGGCCTTGAGCTTGTGGAGCATCGCCCAGTAGGGCGGCTCGTCGGAGACGGCCATCGCCTTGGCGCGGGCGGCCATCGCCTTCGACCCGTACATGCGGCGCGCGGAGGCGAGGGTCTCGGGGTCGGTGGCCTGCTGCCAGCGCTCCTCGATCATCTCCTCGGTGACGATCCGCGGGTTGTAGACCATGGAGTTCAGCCACCGGACGAGGCGCTCGCGGCTCGGCTCGTCGGTGAACTCCATCAGCAGCTTGATGCCCTCGCCGGGCGACGGGCTGAAGACGTTCCGGCCGAGGCCGCCGATCGTGACGAGCCGGCCGACGCGGTCGGGGTGCTTGAGCGCCACCTGGGCGCCGACGATCCCGCCCATGGAGTTGCCGATCACGTCGACCTGGGACAGGCCGAGGCCGTCCAGGAAGCGGATCACCGAACCGCCGGCCGCCATCATGGGGTGCTCGTCGGTCGGGTCGCTGACCCCGAACCCGGGGAACTCCAGGACCAGGCACCGGAAGTGCTCGGCGAAGCGGGCGAGGTTGCCGCGGAAGTTGCGCCAGCCGGTCACGCCGGGACCGGATCCGTGCAGCATCAGCAGCGGCGGGCCGTCGCCGGCCTCGTGGTAGCGCAGGACGCCCTGGTCGGTGGCGAGCTCGCGCAACGTCGACTCGTAGGTCAGCTCCGCAGGCATGATCTCCCAGTCCTTCGACGGTGGCTTGACGTGAACGTAATTCTGGTCGGGGCAAGGTCACCCCGCGGATCCCGATCAGCGGGACGCGGGTCTCAGCGGGGCCGTCCGGGGGCCGTCCGGCACGCGCTTCCACTCATCGGGACCGGTGCGCGCCGGCCGTCCGGGGGCTGCCTACGTTCGGCATCGACCGGCGCCGGGGACGGCACCGTACCGACCCTGCTTATCGGACATTGCCGCTTATGGGGCATTGTTCGCGGACATGTTGTTGTTGAACCTGGACGTCGACGACGAGGGACGCTGACCGGGACCGTCCCGCCCACCGAGCCCCGAGGGGAACAGATGCCTGCCGAGCCAGCGCTGACCGCAGAGACCGGCCGCACGCCCTCCGACGCCGCCGCGCCGGACCCGGCGGAGTTCCGGAAGGCCATGGCGGAGTTCGCCACCGGGGTCACCGTGATCACGGCCTGCGAGGGCGGCGAACCGGTCGGGTTCGCCTGCCAGTCGTTCGCGTCGGTGTCCCTGGAACCGCCGCTGATCCTGTTCTGCGCGGACAAGCGCGGCCGCTCCTGGCCGCGGATCCGCGCGGCGGGGCATTTCTGCGTCAACGTGCTCGGCGAGGAGCAGCGCGACCTGTGCGAGCGCTTCGGCTCCAGCCGGGGGGCCAAGTTCGAGGGGCTGGACTGCGGCATGTCCGCGTGGGGCGCGCCCGTGCTGCCGGACGTTCTGCTGGCCGTCCACGCCGTCGTCCACGACGTGCACGAGGCCGGCGACCACGAGGTCGTGATCGGGCGGGTGCTGCAGGTCGAGCGGCACGACGTCCGGGACGGCGCGTGGCGGCGGCCGATGGTGTTCTTCCGCAGCCGGTTCGGCGTCGGCGAGCCGGACGCGCCGATCGCCCCGGATCCCTGGGGCCTCGGCGACCGGTGGGGCTGGGGCTGAGCCCCGCCCGGAGCGGCGCGGCGCCGGGCCTCTCCGGCGCCGCTCACATCCAGTCGCCGCGTCCGTCCACGGCGAGCAGCCGGTTCATCGTCTCCGGCGACCAGGTCGGCGCCTCGCTCGCGCGGCGGATCCCGCGCCGGCCGCGCGGCCGGTCGGCGCCGGGCGCCGAGCCGGGGAAGAGGATCTGGGCGGTCTCGCGGGCGGCGGTGACCACCAGCGGGGCGACGTTCTCCAGCGGCGTGCGGATGTCGCCGACCAGCGAGATGCCGGCGACCGGGCCCTCGGCGCTGCGGATCGCGGCCGCGACGCAGGCGATGCCGGGGAACGACTCGCCGCGCTCGAACGCCAGCCCGCGGCGCTGCCGGATGCGGTGCAGCTCCTGGTGCAGCGTGCCCAGCTCGCCGATCGTCCGGTTGGTGAACCGGGTGATGTCCGGGCCGAGCAGCGCGTCGACCTGCTCGGGCTCCAGCCAGGCCAGCATCGCCTTGCCGAGCGCGGTGCAGTGCGCCGGGGCGCGCCCGCCGACCCGCGACGGCACCGACGTGGCCAGCCGCCCGCCGAGCTTGTCCAGGTAGAAGACCTCGGCGCCGTCCAGCACGGCCAGGTGGGCGACGAGGCCGGTGGTGATCTGCAGCTCGTGCAGCAGCGGCGCCGCGGCCTCGCGGATCTTGCCGTGCCCGCCGTCCTGCCCGCCGAGGCCGAGGGCGCGCTGGCCGAGGCCGTAGCCGAACGAGTGGTGCGCGAGCCAGCGCTGCCGGACGAGCTGGTCCAGGATGCGGTGCGCGGTCGAGCGCGGCAGCCGGGTGCGGCGCGCCACGTCCTCCAAGGTCAGCCGGGCGGTGGGCCCGTTGAACGCGTCCAGGATCAGCGTCATCCGCTCGATCATCGACGGCGGCGACTCCCGCCGCGCCCCGCCCATCTCCGGACCCGTCAACCCCTCCGCCGTCATGGCCTCCGGCGTCGCTGCCCCGCGAATCATCGCCTCGGTCATCGCACCTCCCAGAACATGACTGAAATGAATTCTTGTTACCTGGAATGTAGCAACCGCTTGTTGCCATGGGAAGACCCCCCATAAGACCAGGTCAGCGGAGTCCAGGATGTGGGATCCGCTGCCCGGGGCGCTGCGGGGCCCGTGATAGAACGTTTTCCTGCCGAGGAGGGGAGCAACGATGCGTGTCGGTATCGTCACGCCGGTGGTGGCGCAGCCGCCGCCCGGCAACGCCGCATGGGAGCGGGACGCGGGAATCGAGGAGATCGCCCGGATCGCGGAGGCGGCCGACCGCCTCGGCTACCACCACGTCACCTGCAGCGAGCACGTCGCCGTCCCCGCCGAGGCGGCCGAGCAGCGCGGCGGCGTCTACTGGGACCCGCTCGCCACCTTCGGCTACCTCGCCGCCCGGACGTCGCGGATCCGGCTCGCCACGCAGGTCCTCGTGCTCGGCTACCACCACCCCCTGGCGATCGCCAAGCGCTACGGGACGCTCGACCGGGTCAGCGGCGGCCGGCTCGTGCTCGGCCTCGGCGTCGGCAGCCTGGAGGAGGAGTTCGACCTGCTCGGCGCGCCCTTCGCCGGGCGCGGCGCCCGCGCCGACGACGCCCTCGCCGCGCTCCGCGCCGCCCTCGGGAAGCGCGTCCCCGAGCACCACGGCCCGCACTACGACTTCGAGGGCATGGTCGTGGAGCCGCACGCCGTCCAGGAGCGGCTCCCGCTGTGGATCGGCGGCCGGTCGGGGCGCTCCCTGCGCCGCGCGCTGACCGCCGACGGCTGGGTCCCGTTCGGGCTGCCACTGAAGACGCTCGCCGCGATGCTCGCCGACGCCGGCGTCCCGCCCGGGTTCGACGTGGTACTCGCCCCGTCCCGCCTGCTGGACCCGCTGGGCGACCCGGACGCCGCCGGGACCGCCCTGGCCCGGCTCCGCGAGGCGGGCGCGACCATCGCGGGCGTCAAGTTCGCGTCCACGTCCGCCGAGCACTACTGCGAGCAGCTCGCCGCGCTGCGCGAGCTGTCCGGCGCCTACGGGCTGACCTTCGAGGAGAAGCTGTGACCGTCGAGGACCGCCTTGCAGCACTTGAGGACCGATCAGCCGCCCTGGAGGACCGCCTGCGCGCGCTGGAGGACGAGCGGGAGATCACCCGGCTGATCCTGTCCTACGGTCCGCTCGTCGACAGCGGCTGCGCCGCCGAGGTCGCCGGCCTGTGGGAGGAGGACGGCGTCTACGACGTGGACGAGATCCTCATGGAGGGGACGGGCGAGATCGAGGCGATGGTCCGGTCCGGCAACCACCAGCGCTGGATCTCCGGCGGCTGCGCCCACTTCGTCGGCCCGCCGCACGTCACCCTGGACGGCGACGAGGCCACCGCCGTCGGCTACACGCTCATGATCGTCAACCGGGACGGCTTCGTGCTGCGCCGCGCGACCGCCAACCACTGGCACCTGCGCCGCACCCCCCAGGGCTGGCGCGCCGTCAACCGCACCAACCGCGTCCTGGACGGCCGCGAGGAGTCCCCCGACCTCCTCGCCTCCCACTTCCCCACCGCCACCCGCCACCGCTGACGCGCCGGCGGGGGGCGGAGACGGGTCAGCGGCGGGGCGTGCCGCCGCCGAACCATTCGCCGGCGGTGCGGCCTCGCTCGGCGGCGTCCGCGGTGCCGGCGGGGTTGGCGGGGGCGCTCGCCTGGGGGCTCTGGCGGCGGGCCGCCAGGCGCTCCTGGAGCTGGGCCTCGACGCGCATCTCGTCCTCGCTGGGCGCCATCGCGATGATGATCAACAGGATGGTCGCGACCGCGCCGACGCCGCCGACGAGCGGGAGCAGGAAGTCCGTCGGCTCGACCCCGCCCCGGGGCGCGCCGTGCGCGTGCTCGTGCAGCTTGATGCGCATGGCGGCCATGCCCGTGTAATGCATGCCGGTCACCGCGACGCCCATGATCAGCGCCGCGCCGGCGGTCGGCAGCAGGCCGCGCACCTTGAGCGCGAACCACAGCGCCGCGGTGGCCGCGACGAGGGCGATCACCACCGACAGCGCGACCAGGCCGGGCTGGTAGCCGATGTCGCCGCCCATCTTCATGGCCGTCATGCCGGTGTAGTGCATGCTCGCCACGCCGATGCCGGTGAGCACGCCGCCGGTGACGACCACCGGCGCGCCCTCCCCGGCGAAGCCGACGATGAACAGCCCGACCGCGACGACCGCGATCGCGGTGGCGCAGCTCAGCAGGGTGAGCGGGACGTCGTAGCGGATCTCGGCGTCCGGGATGCTGAAGCCGAGCATCGCGATGAAGTGCATGACCCAGATCCCCGTGCCGCCGATGGCCAGCGCCGCGAGGCCGAGCCAGGACGCCCGGGAGCGGCCGGTGGTGGCCCGCGCCCGCGCCGTGCACAGCAGCCCGAGCAGCGAGCCGACGAAGGACATGAGGTAGGCGGCCACCGGTGTGACGAGGCCGTAGGAGAAGTGGTGGACCTCGGTCATGGGTTCCCCCGGAACGTTCCAACGATGATCGTCGCATCATGGCACGCTGACCAGCACAGATCACACCTGTCCCCCCGAAAAACCGAGTGTGATTCTGGCCGATGTCGGACGGCCGGGGGCGCCGAAGTCAGGGAGTGACGGCGTCAGGGAGTGACGGCGTCAGGGAGTGACGGCGTCAGGGAGTGACGGCGTCAGGGAGTGACGGCGTCAGGGAGTGACGGCGTCAGGGAGTGACGGCGTCAGGGAGTGACGGCGTCAGGGAGTGACGGCGTCAGGGAGTGACGGCGTCAGGGAGTGACGGCGTCAGGGAGTGACGGCGTCAGGGAGTGACGGCGTCAGGGAGTGACGGCGTCAGGGAGTGACGGCGTCAGGGGGTGACGGCCATGACCGCCAGCAGCCGGGCGGCCAGGTCGCGGTCGCCCGAGACGGTCACGGAGGCGTCATCCGGGCCGCAGCGCCCGGCCGTCAGCCGGACGTAGCTCTCCCAGTCCATGGCCAGCCCGGCGGTGTGCGCGCCGGTGGACGACCAGGCACCGCGGCCGTCCGCGCCGACCTCGACGGCCACCTCGAAGTCGGGCGGGCCGGAGATCGCGAGCCCGACGGACTCGCCCGGCGCCGCCTTCGCGCGGCGCGCGACCAGGAACGGCAGCGCGGCGCTGAACAGGTCCCAGAAGCAGCGCGCCGCAGGGGCGTCCAGGTTGCCGGGGCGGCCGGTCGCGCGGCGGACGTCCTGCTCGTGCGTCCAGCAGTCCATGGCCCGGAACTGCATGAAGCGGGAGTACGGGCCCTCCTTGCCGTCCGGGCACATGATCGCGCGGTCGGGGTCGATGGACGGGAGCTCGACCAGCCGGCGGTCGAGGGCGGCCGCCAGCTCCGCCGCGACGGCCGGGCCCGGGACCGGGCGCCGCGCGTGCACCTGCGCCTCCATGAACCGCCCGAAGTCGGTGCGGACGTGCGCGAACTCCGGCACCTCGATCTCGGGCGCGGGGTCGCCGAGGATGCTCAGCTCGACGCCCGCCAGGTGGGCGAACTGGTCCTTGACCGTCCAGCCGGGGCATTCGGTGGGACGGTCCCAGTCGTCCGCGCCAAGCGTCGCGGCGAGCGCGAGGGAGGAGCGGATCGTCTGCTCGTAGGCGGCGGTGTTGGCGCGCATCGCGTCGTTCATGTCAGCCCTCCGTCGGCCGCCCGGGCCCCGCGGGCCAGGCGTCGAAACTGTTGAGATGATGATGACACAGCGGATGTTTATTCCCGCCGCGGCAGTGCATCCGGAAATCGGGTATTGCCTCCCGATCATTCCTAGGTGATCATGGGCGGGTGGCCGCGGCCGACCGGTGACCCAGATTCTGGGAAAGGACGCCTGTCGTGATATTCGCTTCAGCAGGGCTCGTACTGGTCGGGGTCGTCAGCGTGCTCAACCTGGCGATTCTCCTGATCATGCTCAGGCGCTGGCGGGAGCTGGCGGAGGCCGCCGGGACGCCCGCCGCCCGGGCCGCCGCCGGCGTCCGGATGATCGACCGCGTCCCGGCCTTCTCCGCCCGCGCCGTGGACGGCACCCCGGTGACCGAGCGGACCCTGCTCGGCAGGGAGACCCTGGTCGGCTTCTTCTCGCTGACCTGCAGGGCCTGCGCGGACTCGGTGCCGCTGTTCGCCGGGCACGCCGAGCGGCTGCGCGCGGACGGGGGCGTCTCGCTGGCGATCGTGCACGGGGACGGCGCGGCCGGCAGCGAGCTGGCCGCGGCGCTCGGCGAGGTGATGGACCTCGTCATCGCCGAGGACGCGAATGCGGAACTGTCGCGCCGGTACGGGGCGAAGAATTATCCGACCTATGCCTGGTACGGAGCCGATGGAATGGTGACATCGGCGGGCGCGGGCATCGCAGCCCTGCGTACTGAACTGGTCACTTCTTAGCGCGCTGGAAAAAGCCGCTACCGAATACCCCACGGGCATGCTCCGCCGCGATCGACCCTTTCTCGGCGGTACCCGCCCGTGCGCGGAATCAGTCACCCCCACCACAAGGAGGAACCATGCTCCAGAGCGTGACCAGGCGCGTCACCCGTGCCATCGAGGTGATGCTCCCCACCACCACCGCCGACGCCGGCTGCCCGCCCGACTCCTGGCAGCAGTACAAGACCATCGGCGGCGTCTGCTTCGTGCGCACCTGCTCGACCAACGGCGCCTGCAAGGTCTACTGCGGCCTCTGGGGCAGCACCAACAAGAACAACTGCTGATGCCCGGCGGGCGGGCGTGACGCCCGCCCGACGCCGGGGCGCGGCGCCCTCCGACGGGGGCCGCCGCGCCCCGGTCCCGTTGCTTCCCCGTTGTTCTCCTTGCCCTGCCCTGTCCAGGAGCCTCCGTGCTTTTCGTTTCGCTCGCCTGCCGCCTCGCCCTGGCGGCGGTGATGACGCTGGCGGCGGTGGCCAAGCTCCGCGCGCCGGGCGCCTTCGCCGCCTCCCTGGAGGGTCTCGACTTCGTCCCCGCGCGGCTGCGCCGCCCGCTGGCCGTGCTCGTCCCGGCCGCCGAGCTGCTCATCGTGCTGCTGCTGGCGCTGCCCGCCACCGTCACCGCCGGCTTCCTCGCCGCCGCGCTGTTCTGCTGCGGCCTGACGGCCGTCCCGACCCTCGTCGTGGTGCGCGGGCAGAAGGTCGCGTGCGCCTGCTTCGGCACCTCCGAGGTGCCCATGGGCGGCGTGCACATCGTCCGCAACGCGGCACTGCTGGCGGTGGCCTGCCTGGGCGCGGCCGTGGCGCTGACCCGCGGCGGAGGCGTCCCCGGCGAGCCGCCGGGGATCGCGCTGGCCGTGGTCGCGGCGGGCCTGCTCACCACATTGACCGTCTTCGTCGACGACATCGCCGCGCTCCTCCGGCCCCCGGTCGCCGCCGGGGACCGGGGCCGGTGAGCCGCCGGAGCCGGAAAGGACATCCGTGGAATACCTCGTCGCCGGGCTCCTCCTGGCCACGGCGCTCACCGCGCTGAACCTTCTGCTCACCGTGGCGGCGATGCGCCGCTGGCGCGCCCACGCGGCCGCCCCGCCGGACGGCGGCCACCAGGGCCACGACCATGATCACGACCCCGGCCGTTCCGGTGGGGGGCCGGAGCTGGGCATCGCGCCCGGCGACCCGATGCCCGCGTTCACCGCGACCGACGCCGGCGGCGCGACGGTCACCGCGGACGGGCTCGCGGGCCGTCCGGCGCTGATCGCCTTCCTGTCGCTGGAGTGCCCCGGCTGCGACGACAGCGTGCCGGGCTTCGCCGAGCACGCGCGGCGCGTCCGGGACGACGGCGGGCTGGTGCTGGCCACGGTGGTCGGCGTCGACGCGGCCGGCAGCGACCTGGCCGCCCGGCTCGCCGGGATCGCCGACCACGTGGTGCCCGAGTTCCTGGACGCGCCGCTCGGCGCCGCCTTCGGCGTCCGGCTCTACCCGGGCTTCGTCCACTACGGCCCGGACGGGGTCGCCACCGCCGCCGGCCTCGGCCTGGACGAGCTGGACGCGGCGCTGCGGCCGGCGATGCCATGAGCGGCGACGTGACGGCGTCCGGAGAGGCGGCGGAGCCGCGCGTCTCCGTTCTGCGCGGTATGAAGGCGGCCTACGTGCTGGCGTGGCGCGCCTGCCCCGGCATGCTGGCCCTCCAGCTCGCCATGGCGGTGCTCGGCGGTACGGCGCCGGTGGCGACCGCCTGGCTGACCAAGGTCGCGATCGACGAGCTCACCGCCGGCGACCCCCGCACCGGGACGCTGGTGTGGCTGGCGTCCGCCATCGGCGCCTTCGGCCTCGCGACGGCCGTCACCTCGGCCGTCGCGACCTACGCGCAGGGGCGCGCCCGGCGCGCCATCGGCCTGCACTCCCAGGACCGGATGTTCGCCGCGGTCAACCGCATGAACGGGCTGGCCCGGCTGGAGGAGCCGCGCTTCCACGACCGGCTGCGGCTGGCCCAGCAGTCCGCCGAGCAGGCCCCCGACCAGCTGCTGCAGATGGGCCTCGCCTCGCTGCAGGGCACCCTGGCCGTCACCGGGTTCCTCGGCGCCCTCGTGGCGATCAGCCCGGTCATGGCGGGCGCCGCGCTGGCGGCGGCCGCGCCCGCGCTGCTCGCCCACCTGGCGCTGAGCCGGCGACGGGCCGGGCTGCTCTGGCACATGAGCCCCGGCCTGCGGCGCAAGCTCTTCTACCAGATGCTGCTCACGGACTTGCAGGCCGCCAAGGAGGTCCGCCTTTTCGGGCTCGGGAACCTCCTGCACGGCCGGATGCTCACCGAACTGCGCGCCGCCAACGACGCCGAGGACCGGCTGGAGCGGGGCGTGGTGCGCGTCCAGGTCCTCCTCGCCGCCCTCGGGGCGCTGCTGGCGGCGGTGGGCCTGGTGTGGGCCGTGCACGCCGCGGCCACCAGGTCGATCAGCGTCGGCGACGTGTCGGTGTTCATCGCGTCGCTGGCGGGGCTCCAGTCCGGGCTCGGCGCCCTGGTGGAGGGCATCGCCCAGGGGCATCAGTCCGCCCTGCTGTTCCACCACTACCTGACGGTGGTCGACAGTGACGACGATCTGGCCGGACCCTCCCGGCCACGGGAACTCGCTCCGCTGTCCCAGTCCATCGAGTTCCGCGACGTGTGGTTCCGCTACAGCGAGGACTCCCCCTGGGTGCTGCGCGGGCTGGACCTGACCGTCCCGTACGGCACCACCCTCGGCGTGGTGGGGCTGAACGGCGCGGGCAAGAGCACGCTCGTCAAGCTGCTCTGCCGGTTCTACGATCCGCAGCGCGGCGCCGTGCTGTGGGACGGCGTGGACATCCGCGACGTCCCCGTGGAGCAGCTGCGCCAGCGGATCGGGGCGGTGTTCCAGGACTACATGGACTACGACCTCACCGCCGCCGAGAACATCGGGCTCGGGGACCTGGAGGCGCTCGACGACCAGGACCGGATCCGGGCCGCCGCCGAGCGCGCCGGCGTCCACGAGACCATCGAGCGGCTCCCGGCCGGCTACCGGACGATGCTGAGCAGGCTGTTCCACGCCGGGGACGCGGACGGCGACCCGGAGGAGGCCGCCCTGACGAACGGGGTCCACCTCTCCGGCGGGCAGTGGCAGCGCCTCGCGCTGGCCCGCGGCCTGATGCGCCGGGGCCGCGACCTGATGATCCTGGACGAGCCCAGCTCCGGCCTCGACGCGGTGGCCGAGCGGGAGGTCCACGAGCGGCTGCGGGAACTGCGGGCGGGCGCCACGAGCGTCCTGGTCTCGCACCGGCTCAGCGCCGTCCGGCAGGCCGACCGGATCGTCGTCGTGCAGGACGGCCGGATCCTGGAGAGCGGCGACCACGCGTCCCTCATGGCGTCCCCTGACGGGGTGTACGCCCGGCTCTTCCGCAACCAGGCGGAGGGCTACCAGGCGGTGACCGCCGGATGAGCCGGGCACTGGGCTGGGCGGTCCCCTCGGCGCTGGTGGCCGGGGCGGCGGCGCTGGCGGCCCGGAGCCTGCTGTCGACCGTCACCGTGCGGGGCGGCAGCATGACCCCGACCCTGCAGCACGGCGACGTGCTGCTGGTGCTGCGCCACCGGCGCCGCGCCCGGCCCGGCCGGATCGTGGTCGTCCAGCGGCCCGACCGGCGCACCGGGTGGCGCGGCCCCGCCGATCCCTCCGGCGGCGCCGGCTGGTACGTCAAGCGGGTCCTCGCGGCGGCCGGGGACCCGGTGCCGTCCTGGGTGGCGGGCGACCTGACCGGCGACGTCCCGCACGGGATGCTCGCGCTGCGCGGGGACCACCCCCGCTCGGAGGACTCCAAGCAGTGGGGCCTCTGCCCCTCGGACCGGATGTACGGGACGGTGCTGGTGCGGCTGCGCACCGGCGCCGGGGCCGGTTAGCGGAGCGTCAGCCGGCGGGCGCCGCCTCGGCCGGGGCATCGGCCTCGGCCGGCGCGCCCCGCCGGTCGCGGCGGCGGAACCAGTGCCGGTGCGTCCGGACGAAGGTGACCACGAACAGCACCTGGATCGCGCCCTCGATGAGGATCAGCAGCGCCGAGTCCAGGGCCTGGAGCACCGGTCCGCCGGTGAAGCCGTCGGCGACGCCCTCGACCGCGCGCAGGAACGCCGTGACCGCGATCGGCGCGCCGAACAGCGCGAACGACGTGAGCGTGATGCCGGCGCCGAACACCAGGAAGAACGAGTAGACGCGGGTCGCGAGGCGCTCCCGGCGCGGCAGTTCGGCCGTCGGGTCCTCCACGGCGCCCGGACGCCGGCGCACCGCGGCGGCCGACCTGGCGAGCAGGTACTTGGCGTAGGCCAGCCCGTCGTCGAAGAGGTTGCGGGTCCGCAGGAGTTCGCGCAGCACGAAGTAGAGGTCGGTGCGCATGTAGACCTGGAGCTGGAAGGGGATCGCCATCAGGACGGTGATGACCAGCGCCTGGAGCAGCGCGTCCACCGTCCCGGGCAGCCCGGCGTGGGCGACGAGCAGGACCAGCGCCGACATCAGCAGCACGTCCCAGGCGAGCCCGGCGAGGTACACCCGGTACCGGGAGCGGCGCGGCACCCCCCACACCCCGGTGACGTCGGTCTGCGCCACGAGGTTGTGCAGGCGGGTGCCGAAGCCGATGCGTCCGGGCGCGCCCAGCGAGCGCGCCGCCATCAGGTGCATCAGCTCGTGCACGCTGATCGACATCGACATCATCACCGTGTTGACCAGGACGGTGAACCCGACGTAGTCGTTCCAGAAGAAGTCGGAGTAGTTCGGCAGCAGCGAGGGCCGCAGGACGAGCGTGACCAGCGCCGCGCCGACCGCCGCCGACCAGAGCAGCTTCGCCGGGAGGCCGAACAGCCAGGACGTGTTCCGCTCGGTGAGCCGGGCGAAGTGACTGCGCGGGGCGTCCTCGGCCGGGTCCGGGAGCGGGTCCCCGTCGACGGACCGCACGAACCCGAGGTCGCTGAGGGCCTCCACGAGTTCGGAGAGGTCGACCTCGACGCCGTGGTCGGCGGCGATGCGCTCCTCGGCCGCGGCGACCGTCAGGCCGTCGCGCATCAGGGCGATCCCGTCGCCGTACACGGCGGGGAGCTCCACGAACTCGCCGATCCGCAGCCGTCCGACGACGACCGCCTCCGGGTCGTCGTCGTCCGGGCGGACCACGAGCGGGTGGAACTCGACCGTGGTCACGGCTTCCCGCATGCGGGGCAGTCGCCGTCGTGCGGGATCTCGATGAAGTACGAGTGGTCCCACATCGCGTAGTTCCAGTGGAAGACCTTGCCGCGCGCCTGCGTGGGCAGCCCCCCGAGGTGGTAGAGCACCTCCAGCGCGCAGAGGTGCCCGCTGACGTTGGCGCTGGCCGCGATCACCGCGTTGGGGCGCTCCTCGGTGAGGGAGCGGCCGTGGGCCTTGAACTCACGCTGGTCCTCATGGCGGCGCAGGCACGCCCAGCATCCCGTCTCGCCGGGCACCAGGCCGCCCACCACGGCCATCGGCCCGGTGTAGAAGCTGACGAACCAGGGGGTGCCGGTCCGCAGCGCCGCCTCGTTCGTCCAGAACATGATGTCGGGGTGCGGCTCGTCGGCGCAGAGGACGAACAGGTCGCAGTCCTCCATCATCGCGGCGATCCCGTCGGGTCCGTCCGCCTTGACGGTGTCGCCGGTCACCTCCACGAGGCCGTTCATGGCGCGGAGCCGCTCCACGGCGCGGTCGACCTTGGGCCGACCGATGTCGTCCTCGGTGTAGAGGAGCTGCCGGGTGAGGTTGGACTCCTCCACCGTGTCGAAGTCGGCGACGTGCAGGGCGCCGATCCCGCTGGCCACCAGCCCGGCGGCCACCGCCGAACCCGTGCCGCCGAGACCGAGCAGGCCGACCCGCGCGTCCTTGACCTTGGACTGGATCTCGTACGGCGAGCTGCGCGGCGCCGTGTCGATCCACGCGAAGAAGTTGCGGGCGGGCTCGTAGCGGGCGGCCTCGCGTCCGTCCAGGTTCCCGGGCAGCGGCGCGCCGGCGTCCTCGACGAAACCGCCCGCGATCAGGTCGTCGATCACCTCGCGGGCGCTGTCCTCCTCGACGCCGGGGTGGGTCTCGGCGAAGGCGGCGCACACCTCGTCGACCGTACGGCTGCCGTCCATGAGCGTGATGAGCCGGGCGACCGCGCCGTCCTCACTGTCCTGGATCTCCGCCGCGACGCCCTGCTGCATCAGGCCGATCAGGATCCGGTCGCCGGGCAGGGCGAGGGGCTGGTGGACGCGCTTGATTCGAGGGAGCCGCATGCGAGCCTTCCGGTCGTGGGCAGGGAACGGCCGGCCAGGCCCGTGGGCCTGGCCGGCCGGGACACTCGGGGAGGATCAGCCGCCTTCGCGGAGACCGGTCGTCTCGACCTTCTCCAGCCGCTTGATCTCCAGCTTGATCTTCTTGGCCTTCGGGGCCGGTTTCGCCTGTTCGACCTTCTGCATGGGACCTCCCGGAGGACCGCGGTGCCGGCGCGCCGTCTGGCGTGCTGTGATGTTGATCATAAATTCAAGATCAACACTTGGGAAGGTCCAACCAATGAGAACTTTGCGTTGCCCGCTCAGGCACCGAGCGTGTTCCCGATGATGGCGGCGTAGGCGGCCTCGCCCCGCGCGTTCGGGTGCAGCGGAGCGGCCGGGTTGAGGGGCACGTAGCCCTCCAGCCACCGCTTGGACGCCGACTGGCACGCGTCATGGCCCGCGCTGGGCGTGACCAGGTCGATGTAGGTGGCGCCGTGGGCGTTCGCCTGGTCGCGAATGACGCCGTTCATGGCGTTGACGGCGCCCTGGAGGAAGTTGGCGTCGGTCGGCAGGACGGGCTGGATGGGCCAGCAGCCGTTCGGCTTGATGTACAGGCCGTAGCCCGTCACGACGATCCGGGCCTTCGGCGAGCGGGCGCGGATGCCGTCCAGGACGGCGCTGAGGCGCGGGGCGAAGTCGCGGGTGCGCTGCGCGACCTCGGCCTCGAACTCGCCCTTGCAGGGAGTGGCGGTGGGGTCGAGGTTGACGCAGTCCTCGGCGATGCCGACGAGGCCGACGTCGTTGCCGCCGATGGTGAGGGTGACGAGGGTGGTCGAGGCGCTGAGCGCGTCGAACTGCGGCGGGACGGTGCCGGTGTCGACGCCGGCGACGCTGGTGCTCTGCGACTCGGTCATGTGCTTGCTCTTCGCCCCGCTGCACGTGACGTCGCGGAGGTTCGCGCCTAGTTCGCCGGCCAGCTCGTGCGCGTAGTTGTGGGTGGACCGCCCGCAGCCGATCGGGCCGGTGATGTTCGGGATGAGCGGCCCGGAGGCCATCGAGTCGCCCAGGGCGACATATTCCACCGCGGCCGCGTGGGCGGGGGACGCGACGAGGGCCGTGCCCGCGATGACGAGCGCGCCGACCATGCCGTGCAACAGACGCTTCATGCCAACTCCCGGCGTCATGGACGATGTCGCCGTGATCGTCCAGAATCTGGACAGACCGTTCAATTGGCGTGAAAACAGACTCTTGCGGGAGCCGTTGTGACGCGGGACAACACGGGGCTGTGCATGGCGGGGCGGCCGATGGCGCCGTATCTGCGGGCCCGCGCCCCGCGGCTGACCCGGCGCGTCGTCGCGCGGCTGCTCACCGAGCTGCCCGTCTACGCCGAACTACCGCAGGAGGAGGTCGCCGGGGACATCGCGGGGATCGTCCAGCACAGCCTGCGGCAGTTCGCGGACGTGCTGGAGCGGCGCCGCCCCGCCGCGCCGGAGGAGTTCGGCGACCAGCGCGACTCGGCGGCGCTGCGCGCCGAGGAGGAGGTGCCGCTGGACGCGATCCTCAGCGCGTACCAGATCGGCGCGGCGATGGCGTGGGAGGAGCTGACCGCCGGGGCGCGGCCGGCCGACCTGCCCGCCCTCCAGGAGGCGCTCGGCTACTTCCTGGACTTCCAGCGGCTGCTGCTCTCGGCGGTCAGCTCCGCCTACCTGGAGGTCCGGCAGATCATCGACAGCCAGGAGCACGGCGGGCGGCACGCGCTGATGACCGCGCTGCTCGGCGGGGACACCGCCGGGCACCGCCCGGCGGCCCGCTACGCGGTGCTGACGCTGGCGTTCGCCCCGCACCCGGACGAGGCGGGCACGGGCCAGCGCGCCCGGATCGCGGCCCGGCGCAAGATCCGCCGGATCCGGACGGCGCTGGACGAGGTCGCCGACGAGCCCGCGCTCACCGCACTGGACAGCGCCGGCGGGACGGCCCTGCTGCCGTTCTCGGCCGGCTGGGACGTCCTGCACGAGCTGGTGGCGCGGGCCGCCAAGTGCGCCGACACCGACGTCACGGCGGCGGCGGAGATCACCGGCCCCGCCGGCGTCCCCGCCGCCGCCATGCGGACGGCCGAGGTGATGGACCTGGTCCGCCGGGCCGCCCGCCCGCCCGGCCTGTACCGGCTCGCCGACGTCCTGCTCGACTACCAGCTGAGCCGGCCGAGCGGCGCGCTCGCCGGGCTCGCCGCCCTGCTGGCG
The DNA here is from genome assembly GCF_013364275.1 of Actinomadura sp. NAK00032. NCBI lineage: Bacteria > Bacillati > Actinomycetota > Actinomycetes > Streptosporangiales > Thermomonosporaceae > Actinomadura > Actinomadura sp. NAK00032. Next base: position 7,587,620 of record NZ_CP054932.1, read on the forward strand.
CCGCTCGACCGCAAGCCGGAGCTGCTGCGCACGCTGGAGCGGTACCTGGCCTGCGACCTGGACCGGCGGGCGACGGGCGCGGCGCTGCACGTCCACCCGAACACGGTGGCCTACCGCGTCCGCCGGATCAGCGCGCTGACCGGGCTCGACCCGGCCCGGCCGAGCGACCTGCAGCTGCTGAACGCGGCGCTGGTCGCCCGCCGGTCACTGCACTGAGGGGAGGCAGGGTCACCTCCCCGGCCAGCGCGTGTCGAGGACGTCGAACTGGTGCGGCAGCCGCAGCGCGTACCGGATCCTGTCGTTGGCCTTGAACGGCGCCCACAGCGGCTGCTCGAACAGCTCGTGGACGTCGCACCGGTCGGCGTTGGAGTCGGCCGCGTCCAGCAGCGCGTTGACGGCCTGCCGGCCGCCCTGGTTGGCGCCCTCCATCGTGGTGACGTTGATCGGCGTCTTCACCCAGTCCCCCGCGAGGAACAGGTTCGGGATCCTCGTCCTGGAGTTCGGGCGCAGCTTCCACGACCCCGGCTGCTGGTTGACGTCCTCCCCCGCCTGAAGGCGGGGGATTCCAACCCGTCTCCTATACGGAGAGGAGAGTGGGTTGGGGTTCGCGGTTCACCGGCCCGCCTGACGGCGTGCCTCCCCGCGCGGCCACCGTGCGTCCCACGGCGGTGTCTCTCATGGCAGTGTCTTTGATGTTGCGTGCGGCGTTGACGTCGGCGTTGGCCCGGTGCCCGCAGGCCGTGCACCGGAACACCGCTTGGCTCTCGCGGTTGTCCCGGGCGCGGTGCCCGCAGGCGTTGCAGGTCTGCGACGTGTAACGGGGGTCGACCTTGACGACCCGTCCCGGCGCCTTGTGCTCCAACCGGGTCACCAGCCGCCCCCACCCGCTGGCCAGAATGCCCCGGTTCAGCCCGGCCTTCTGCCGCACACCCGCACCGGGAACGTCGATGGTTCCTTTGGCGGACCGGGTCATGGCGGGCACGTTCAGGTCCTCCACGGCGATGACGTTGAAGCGGCGCGCCAGGTCCGTCGAGGTCTTCTCCACCCAGTCCTTGCGGCGATCGGCCTCACGCGCCCTGAGCCGGGCGATGGCGGCCTTGACACGGGCACGCCGGTTCGACCCTCGTTTCGCGCGGGCCAGGCGGCGCAGCAGCCGCTTCAACCGCTCGGCCTCACCCGGCGTCAACCCCGGCACGGTAGAGGTCTGGCCGGTGGACAGTGCGGCGCTGAGGGCCACGCCCCGATCGACACCGACCGCCGTGCCGTTGCCGGGCGCGGGCACCGGGGCGGGCACGTGCGCGAACGCGACATGCCAGCGGCCGGCGCGGTCACGCCTCACCCGGAACGACTTCACCCCCGGCGGAACCTGGCGGGACCAGCGGAACCGCACCCACCCCACCTTCGGCACCCGCACCTCACCCGTGCGGCGCGACAACCGCCGCACCTCCCACGCCCGGCCCCGCGCCCCCACGACCCGGAACCCCTCATGCACCCCCGCCCTGCGCCACGTCGGGCGCCGATGCGTACCCGCGAAGAAGTTCGCCATCGCCTGCGCGAAGTCTCTGAGCGCCTGCTGCTGCACCGTCTGCGACCCCGCCGCCAGCCACCCGAACACAGCCCGGGCCTCGGTGAGCTGCCGTGCCTGCGCGGCATACCCCGGTGCCGGGCCCCGTCGCGGCGTCCACCAGGAGTGCTGCTCCACCGCCAGGTTCCACACGAACCGGGCATGCGAGCAAAGCTCCAGCAGCCCCGCCTCCTGCGCGGGGGTCGGACACAGCCGGTACCGGGACACACCCCGCAACCTACCGACCACCACCGACAAAACCAGGAGACCACAGCACCGCATCGTGCCGCGCTTCCTCCCCGCCCTGAAGGACGGGGTCTCCACGCTCAGGTATCCGATGAAAAGCGGGGTGTCGTTGGTGACGCCGCTGCCGTTCGGGACGATCGCCGGATCGAGGAACCAGGAGTGCAGGTCGGCGCCGGTGAGCCGCACCCCGCAGTCGTTGAGGTGCGCCTTCACACTACTAGCACACTGCCAATAAGGCGGGCCACAGTGGGTCTGGTCGGGACGGGAGATCGCCCGGAACAGGACGGGCCGAAACGGCGGGGCTCAGCCCGCGATCACACCGTGCTCGGTGCGGAGGTGGTGGTTGAGCGTGGCGAGCTCAAGGTGCGGCTGGTTGCAGCGCACGCACGACCAGACGCCCGTCGGGATGCTGTAGCCGTGCTTCGCGGCGTCGTCGCGCGCGCAGAGCGTGATGTAGGACTGGACGAGGCGCCGCCACGTCCGTCGGACCGCCGATGACATTCCCGCTCCCCCTCCGAGCCGAACCTTCCGGATCGGCCCAGGATAAGGCAACGGGAATGTCAAGGCGAAACGCCGGTGACCGGCGAACTCACTGCCCGATCTTCACCCCCGGCTCGCCGTGCCGGTACTCCAGCGGCCGCACGCCGCGGCCGCCCGGGATGTTGCCGCCGGCGCGGTACTTGCCGGTGGGCAGGATCGTCCGGCCGAAGGTGTTCTCCATCATCATCGCGGCCGCCGCGTAGAGCGCGATGACCGCCGCGGCGACGAACAGCCAGCCGCCGACGTCCAGGCTCCAGTTGGAGGGCGCCCAGAAGCCGGCCGCCGTGAAGCCCGCGCCCACGGCGAGGCACGCCAGCAGCAGCGCCGTCACGATGTTCTCGCCGAGCGCCGCCAGCGCCGTCAGCCCGGTGATCACCGCCAGCGCGATGAACCAGAACGCGAAGCCGTGACTGGCCACGCCGAGCACTGGTGCGAGCGCCACTGGCACGGCGCCCACGCTGACGAGCAGGAACAGCAGGCCCCAGGCGAGCCAGAACGAGCCCCACATGCCGTGCACGGCGGTCGCGAGACCGTCCCGCGCGCGGTAGGCCCACATGCCCGCGAGGAACTGGGCGAGGCCGCCGAACATGAGCACGAACGGCCACAGGATGAGCGGGGTGGCGGCCGTCCCGTACCAGCCCGCCTGCCAGGCGCCCACCATCATGGTCGCGCCCGCGAAGCCGAACAGCCCGAGGATGGACGGAGCCGCGATGGGCTGCAGCATGACCCGCGTACGGTCCTCCCAGAGCGCGTGCTCGCCCGGCTCATTGGCGCCCCTGCGCGGTGCCGCCGTGGCGGCGCCCGGAGCGGGGGTGGCGGCGCCCTCGGCGGGCGTCGGTGGTGCGGCGCGCTCGCCGGACATCGGCGTTTGCGCGTGCTCTCTTCGCCTTGCCATGAGATCCCTCCTCTGGAATCGGAGAGCTGTAGAACCCCTCCTAACCGTGGTTTGAGCAGTCAAACTGCCACGAAGCGGGATACAACGGGAAAGCAGCACCGCCGGCGCCTCGTTTACCGGACCTCGACGCGGGCATGGTGTCTGGTTGACCTCACGGCAGCGGGAGCGCCGCGGGGCGGTTCGGAGCGCAGGGCCGGGGTCAGCCGCGGGGGCGGCAGTGGATCGCCAGGCCCGGGGTCGCGTCCCAGCCGATCAGCCGGAACAGCCGGTCGAGGTGCGGCGACACCGCGTGCAGGACGAGCATGCGGTCGTGCTCGTGGAGCTCGCGGGCCGCGAGGGTGAGGGCGCGCAGCCCGGCGACGTCCATGAAGGCGATCGCGGCCAGGTCGACGTGGAGGTCTCCGGGCACGCGCGCCTGCGCGGCGTGCAGGGCGGCGCCCACGTCCGGGGCGTTGGAGACGTCGATCTCGCCGGCCATCCGGAGCCAGGGCGAGGAGGAGGCCGCGGCGATGTGCAGGAGCGCGGTGTCGAGTTCGACGACGTCGCAGCGGGGCGCCTCGCCGCCCCGGGGAGCCGGGCGCTCCCCGGGACCGGGGCCGCCCTCGCCGCCGCTGATCCGCCAGATGGTCATGTCGTTGCGCACCTCGTCCATGGACGGGGCGCCGCTACCGTGCGCGGCCCCGTGTATGCCAGGCTCTCACCTGTCGGCACGTTATGAACCCAACCGGGCGGATTTCATGGACGAGAAGGCCATTCTGGACCGTATCAACGAGTTCATCGAGGAGGAGCACGGCCTGCGGCAGGCGCACGAGCGCGCCGAGACGAGCGACGCCGAGGCGCAGGAGCGGCTGCGGCGGCTGGAAGTGGCGCTCGACCAGTGCTGGGACCTGCTGCGCCAGCGCCGCGCCCGGATGGCGGCGGGGCAGAACCCGGACGACGCCGAGGTCCGCCCCGCCGGTGAGGTGGAGGGCTACCTGCAGTAGCCCGCCCCCGGCGCGGAGAGCGGGGTCACGGGACCATCCAGCCGAGCACGCCGGTCGACTGGAGGCCCGACAGCAGGCACATCCCGGCGAGGAACAGCAGGCTCCACAGCACGACGCGGCGGAAGATGTCGCCCTCGCGCCCGTCCAGGCCCACGGCGGCGGCCGCGATGGCGAGGTTCTGCGGGGACACCATCTTGCCGAGGACGCCGCCGGAGCTGTTGGTCGCGGCCATCAGCACCGGCGACAGGTCCGCCTTGTTCGCGGCGGTGACCTGCAGCGCGCCGAACAGCGAGTTGGACGAGGTGTCCGACCCGGTCACGGCCGTGCCGAGCCACCCGAGGACCGGGGACAGCAGCGCGAACGCGCCGCCCGCCCCGGCCATCCACGTGCCGAGCGTGACCGTCTGCCCGGACGCGTTCATCACGAACGCCAGCGCGAGCACCGCCATCACCGTGATGATCGCCCACTTGAGCTGGACGAGGGTCGTCCAGTAGGCGCGCAGGGCCTTGCCGAGGCCGACCCCGAGCACGGCCATGGTGATCAGCCCGGCGACGAGCATCTGCGTGCCGGGCGTGGTCAGGTAGTTGAAATTGAAGGTCGGCAGGGTGAGCGGCTTCCCGGTCGGGCCGGTGAGGTCGAGGCCGGGCCAGGAGAACGTCCGGGTGGCCTTGTCCAGCTGCTCCTTGACCTGGTCGATCTGGCAGACCACGAAGACCGCGATGATGATCGCGTAGGGGGCGTAGGCGCGGGCGACCTCGGCGCGCGGGTCCGGCTCGCCGCCCTTCTCGACGCGCGCGGCGAACTCGGGGGTGGGCTCGTCGGCGGCGCCGCCGGCGACCGGCGCGGGCCGGGCCGCCCGGTGCGGGCGCAGCCGGACGGCGAGCACGACCGCGGCGGCCGAGACCAGGGACGCGACGACGTCGGCGAGCGGCACCGAGATGAAGTTGGCGGTGACGTACTGCGCGACGCCGAACGCGGCGCCGCACAGCAGGGCGGTGGGCCAGGTCTCGCGCAGGCCGCGCCGCCCGTCCACGATGGCGACGAGGACGAGCGGGACGAACACCGCGAGGATCGGGGTCTGCCGCCCGACCATCGCGCCGAGCGTGTCGCTGGACTCCCCGGTGACCTTGCCGAGGGTGAGGATCGGCGTCGCCATCGCGCCGAACGCGACCGGGGCGGTGTTGGCGGTGAGGGCGAGGACGGCGGCCTTGATCGGCTGGAAGCCGAGCGCGATCAGCATGACGGACGTGACCGCGACGGGGGTACCGAAGCCCGCGAGGGCCTCCAGCAGCGCGCCGAAGGAGAACGCGATCAGCACGGCTTGCAGCCGGTGGTCGTCGCTGACCTGCGCGAACGAGCGGCGGAGCACGTCGAAGTGGCCGGTGGTGACGGTGATGTTGTAGACCCAGAGCGCGTTGATGACGATCCACAGGATCGGGTAGAAGCCGAACGCGGCGCCCTCGGTGCCGGCGAGGAGCGCCTGGCCGGCGGGCATTCCGTAGGCCCAGATCGCGACGGCCAGGGAGACGGCCAGCGCGATCAGGGACGCGAGCCACGCGCGCATGCGGACGCCGCCGAGCAGCACGAACAGCACGGCGAGCGGCAGCGCGGCGACCAGTGAGCTCCAGCCGAGCGAATCGGCGATGGGATCGAGGACCTGCTGGTACACGGCGATCACCTCGCGGGTAGGGAGCGCCCCCGAGCACGTGATCGATACCCACCCGCGTGACGCAGATCACCTTGATAGTGAACTTTTCAATCAGTCAACCCTGGTCAGGGCCTCCGTCCCCGGTCAGAGCCGTGGCGCGGTTCAGAGGTGGCGCGGTTCAGAGGTGGTGCAGGAGTTTCGCCGGGGTGATGGGCAGGTCGCGGACCCGGACCCCCGTCGCGTGGTGGACGGCGTTGCCGACGGCCGCCGCGGCGCCCACGATGCCGATCTCGCCGATGCCCTTCGAGCCCATCGGGTTCAGGTGCGGGTCGGACTCCTCCAGCCACGCCGCGTCGATGTCGCGGACGTCCGCGCAGGCCGGGACGTGGTACTGCGCGAGGTCGCGGTTGAGGAAGTCGCCGAACTCCCGGTCCATGACGCTCTCCTCCATCAGCGCCATGCCGATGCCCATCGTCATGCCGCCGATGAACTGGGAGCGCGCGGTCGTCGGGTTGATGATCCGGCCGGCGGCGAAGACGCCGAGCATGCGGCGGACGCGGATCTCGCCGGTGTCGGCGTCCACCTCGACCTCGGCGAACTGCGCGCCGAACGCGTGCCGCGCGTACTCGTCCCGCCCGCGGACCTCCTCGGCCGTGTCGGCGGACACCTCCAGCCCCTCGGGCGGCACGGCGCCGTTCAGCTTGCCCTTCAACGCCTCACATGCCCGGACGACGGCCGTCCCCCAGCTCGCCGTCCCGGCCGATCCGCCCGCGACGGACGCCCTCGGGAACGCGCTGTCGCCGATCTCGACCCTGACGTGGTCGAGGTCGGACTTGAGCGTCTCGGCGGCGATCAGCGTGAGCGCGGTGCGGGCGCCGGTGCCGATGTCGGCGGCGGCGATCCGGACGGTGAACGTCCCGTCGGGCTCGGCGCGGGCCGTCGCCCGGTTGGGCTGCAGGTAGGCGGGGTAGGTGGACGCGGCGACGCCCATGCCGATCAGCTTGCGACCCTCCCGGCGGGTGCCGGGGGCGGGGTCGCGGTGGTCCCAGCCGAACCGGTCGGCGCCCTCCCGCAGGCACCCGACCAGGTTGCGGGAGCTGAACGGCAGCCCGCTGCCCGGCTCACGGTCGGTGTCGTTGCGGACGCGCAGCTCGACGGGGTCGATGCCGGCCGCACCGGCCAGTTCGTCCATCGCCGATTCGAGCGCGTACATGCCGGGCGTCTCGCCCGGAGCGCGCATCCAGGACGGTGTGGGCACGTCCAGGCGCACCAGGCGGTGGGACGTGCGGCGATGCGGCGCCTGGTACATGACGCGGGTGGGCGTAGCGGCCTGCTCGGCGAACTCCTTGACGGTGGAGGACTGCTCGAACACCTCGTGCAGGATGGCGTTCAGGCGGCCGTTCTCGTCGCAGCCGAGCCGCATGCGCTGGATGGTCGGCGTGCGGTAGCCGGTCGTGGCGAACATCTGCTGCCGGGGGACGGCGAACTTGACCGGGCGTCCTGCGGCGCGCGCGCACATCGCCGCCAGCACGACGCTCGGTCTGGGCGTCCCCTTGGAGCCGAACCCACCGCCGACGTGGGGAGCCACCACGCGCACCTGCGACGGCTCCAGACCGAAGACCTTCGCGAGCGTGGCCTGGACGGGCGACGCGCCCTGCGTGGAGTCGTAGAGCGTGAGGGAGCCGTCGTCGTTCCACTGGGCGAGCGTGGTGTGCGGCTCCATCGGGTTGTTGTGCTCGGCCGGGGTCGTGTAGGTGACGTCCACGCAGACGGCCGACTCGCTGAACGCCGCCTCCGGGTCGCCCTGCTCGGTGTCGGTGGGGAAGGCGGGGTTCACCTTGTCCGGCTTGTAGAGGCCGGGATGGTCGGTGCGCAGCGTGACGTCGGGTCGCTCTCCCGCGTACTCGACCTTGACGAGGCGGGCCGCTTCCCGCGCCGTTTCGAGGGTCTCGCCGACCACGGCGGCGATGAACTGGCCCCGGTAGGAGACGGTCCGCGACTGGAACAGGGCCAGTTCGCCATCGGAGGTGTCGCTGAGCGCCGGGGCGTTCTCGCAGGACAGGACGGCGAGGACACCCGGCATCCGCAGCGCGGCCTCGGTGTCGACCGACGTGACCTCGCCCTTGCCCACGCTCGCCTGGACGGCCGAGGCGTAGGCGACGTTCTCGACCTGGTACTCGAACGCGTACCGCGCCCGCCCGGTGACCTTCTCGCGGCTCTCCAAGCGCTCGGTCATGATGCCCCCGTTCCCGCGAGTTCCGTCAGCGTCCGGACGATGAGGTTGCGCGCGAGCGGCACCTTGTAGCCGTTGTCGCGCAGCGGCTCGGCGGCCTCCAGTTCGGCCTCGGCGGCACGCCGGAACGCCTCCTCGGTCACCTCGCCGCCACGCAGCGCCTCTTCGGCGCGCCAGGCCCGCCACGGTTTGTGGGCCACGCCGCCCAGGGCCAGCCGGACGTCGTGCACCAGGCCGTCCCGCACGTCCAGGGCCGCCGCTATGGAGACGAGCGCGAACGCGAACGACGCGCGCTCCCGAACCTTGCGGTAGCGCGACGCCATGCCCAGCGCGGGCACTTCCACGGCCGTGATGAGGTCGCCGTCCTCAAGTGTGGTGTCGCGCTGCGGCTCGTCACCGGGCAGCCGGTGCAGGTCCTCGATGGGGAAGGTCCGCTCCCCCGCGCGCCCCATGACGCGGATGGACGCGCCCAGGGCCGCCAGTGCCACCGCCATGTCGGACGGGTGCGTCGCCACGCATGCCTGAGAATGCCCCAGGATCGCCAGGTTGTGGTGCTCACCCTCCCTGGCCGGGCATCCGCTTCCCGGGTTCCGCTTGTTGCACGGCTTGGCCGCGTCCTGGAAATAGGAGCAGCGCGTGCGCTGGAGGAGGTTGCCGCCGACCGTGGCCAGATTCCGGATCTGCCCGGACGCCCCCATGAGGACGGCCTGCGCCAGCATCTGGTGGCCTTCCCGGACGGTCGGGTCGGCGGCGAGGTCGCTGTTGCTCACCGCCGCGCCGATGACGAGGCTCCCGTCCGGGCGCAGCTCGATCTCGCCGTACGGGAGGTGCGCGACATCGACGAGCCTGCCGGGCTCCTCGACGCCGAGTCGCATCAGGTCGACGAGGTTGGTCCCGCCGCCCAGGTAGACGGCTCCGCCGTTGTGCCGCTCAAGGGCGTCCTCAGCGCTGGTGGCGCGCTCGTACGCGAAGGGCCTCATGCCTGCGCCTCCTCCCTCGCCCGAGCGGCGGCGGCCTGCCGGACCGCCGCGACGATGCCCGCGTAGGCGCCGCACCTGCACAGGTTGCCGCTCATGCGCTCGCGTATCTCGTCGTCGTCCAGGACGGGATCGGACCTCAGGTCCTCGGTCACGGCGCTGGGCCAGCCGCGTTCGGCCTCCGCGAGGACGGCCGTGGCGGAGCAGAGCTGCCCCGGCGTGCAGTACCCGCACTGGAACGCGTCCTGCTCGATGAAGGCCTCCTGGACGGGGCTGAGCCGCCCGTCCTCTTCGAGCCCTTCGACCGTGACGATGTCGGCGCCGTCGTGGGCGACGGCCAGCGCCAGGCAGCCGTTCGCCCGGCGCCCGTTCAGCAGGACCGTGCAGGCGCCGCACTGGCCGTGGTCGCAGCCCTTCTTCGAACCCGTCAACCCGAGGTCCTCCCGCAGGACGTCCAGCAGGGACGCGCGGGTGTCGACGCTGAGCCGGTGCTCGGTGCCGTTCACGACCAGGGTGATGTCGGCGTGCATAGGCGTGTCCATGCTGCGCCCCTACCCGGAACCGCCGGGGTGAGTCCCGCCGGAGCCGGGGTGCGCCCCGCCGGCTAGAGGAGGTCCACGGCGGCGTCCACGGCGGCGCCGACGTCGCCGTCCGGCGGGTACAGCAGCGACCGCCCCGCGACCAGGCCCTTCACGCCGGGGAGGCGCAGCGCGCGGCGCCACCCGTCCAGCACCGGGCCGAGTTCGCCCGCGACCTCGCCGCCGAGCAGCAGCGCGGGCAGCGTCGTCGCCGCCATCACCCGCTCCATCTCCGGCACGACCGGCAGCTTCAGCCACGTGTACGCCGACGTCGTGCCGAGCCCGGACGCCACCGACACCGCGCGGATCATCGCCTCCGGCGTCAGCAGGTTCCGCACGCGGCCCTCGATCCGGTGCGCGACGAACGGCTCCACCATCGCCATCAGCCCGTGCGCGGCGAGGCCCGACACCGCGTGCGCACAGCTCTCCAGCGTGCGGGCGGTCGCCGGGTCGGCGTCGTCGACGCGCAGCAGCATCTTGCCGCCGTCCAGCCGCGCCGCCGCGATCGCGCCGGCGTCGTAGGCGGTGAACCGGTCGTCGATCTCGAAGGACGTCCCGGCCAGGCCGCCGCGGTTCATCGACCCGATCGCGAGCCGGTCGTCCAGCACGCCGAGCAGGAGCAGGTCCTCCAGGACGTCGGGGGTGCCGAGCACGCCGTCCACGCCGGGCCGCTCCAGCGCGGTGCAGAGCCGGTCGAGCAGGTCGGCGCGGCTCGCCATCGCCACCGGGTCGCCGCCCACGCCGAGCGCGCCGCGCGCCGGATGGTCGGCCGCGACGATCAGCAGCCGGCCGGACGGCCCGAGCGGGGCGTCCCGGCGCCGCCGGGCGGCCGCGGCCTCGGCGATCGCACCCGGCCGCGCGGCCCGCACGTCGGTCAGCTCGCTGATGCGCACCCCGCCGAGTCTGCTGACGCCCGCTACCGTGTGTCAATCAGTCCGAGTCGGAGAGTATCTCCACGACCTGCCGGGCGGTGTCGGCCGGCAGCGGGGGCGGCAGCCCCCGCCACTTGCGGGACGCGGCGAGCGCCGCCGCGCCCGCCCCGCCGCCGTACACCGCCGCCGCGACGAACGACGCCAGTTCGGGCGGCAGCTTCTTCTCCAGCAGCAGCACGTTCATCCGGTAGGTCGCGGCGGTCGCGAGGGCCCCGCAGACCCCGGCGACCGCGCCCAGCCGCAGCGCCGGGACGCGCTGCCGGGCCTTCTCCGCCATCTCCCGCTGCGCGGCGTCGACCACCCGCCGGGCGAGCACCAGGTTCTGCTCCAGCGAGCCGCCGACCTCCGCGGGTTCGCTCGACTCCGTCATGACCTCCGGCTTACCCGCAGGAGGGCGAAGGAACCGGGAGAGCAAAGTATCACCCTCGGTCACTCGACGGTTGCGCTAGGTTTCCGACCGGACCACGCCCCGGAGCCGACAGAGAGGCCGGTCGATGCAACCGTTCGAGCTGCCCGACTTCTACGTCCCGTATCCCACCCGGCTGAACCCGCACCTGGAGGGCGCGCGGAAGCACACGATGCGGTGGGCCCGCGAGATGAAGATGCTGGACGACGACCGGGATCCCGGCACCCCCGACATCTGGGACGAGCCGGCGCTCGAAGCGATGGACTACGCCCTCCTGTGCGCCTACACCCATCCCGACTGCGACGGCCCCGAACTCGACCTCATCACCGACTGGTACGTCTGGGTGTTCTACTTCGACGACCACTTCCTCGAGGTGTTCAAGAAGACCCAGGACCAGGAGGGCGCCCGCGCCTACCTCGACCGGCTGCCGCTGTTCATGTCGCTCGAACCGCCCGAGGCGACCAACGCCGTCGAGCGCGGCCTGGCCGACCTGTGGGCGCGGACCGTCCCCGCCAAGTCGGACGCCTGGCGCGAGCGCTTCTCGGTGAGCACCGTGAACCTGCTGCGCGAGTCGCTGTGGGAGCTGTCCAACATCAGCACCGGGCGCATCCCGAACCCCGTCGAGTACATCGAGATGCGGCGCAAGGTCGGCGGCGCGCCCTGGTCGGCCGACCTCGCCGAGCACGCCGCCGGGGTCGAGATCCCCGAGCGCGTCGTCGGGACGCGGCCGCTGCGCGTGCTGAAGGACACCTTCGCCGACGGCGTCCACCTGCGCAACGACATCTTCTCCTACCAGCGCGAGACCGAGTCCGAGGGCGAGGTCAACAACTGCGTCCTGGTGATGGAGCGGTTCCTGGGCGTCGCGCCGCAGACCGCCGCGAACACGGTGAACGACCTGCTCACGTCCCGGCTCCGGCAGTTCGAGAACACCGCGCTCACCGAGCTGCCGCACATCGTCGCCGACCACGCGCTCGACCCGGCCGAGCAGGCGAGCGTGGCCGCCTACGTCAAGTCCCTCCAGGACTGGCAGTCCGGCGGCCACGAGTGGCACATGCGCTCCAGCCGCTACATGAACAAGAAGTCGCTCGGGATGTCGGCCGCCCGCATCCCGGCGCTGCTGAAGTCGACGCGGATCAGCCTGCCGCACGTCCCGTTCCAGAAGGTCGGCCCGACGCCGCTGCCGGAGTTCGACATCCCGTACCCGCCGCGCGTGAACCCGCACCGCGACGCCGCCGGCCGCAACGTCGTCGTGTGGGCACGCGAGATGGGCATGTTCGCGCCGCATCCGCGGCTGCCCGTCTCGGTGTGGTCGGCCGAGCGGCTCAGCGGGATGGCGCTGGAGATCTGCGCGGCGTCGCTGAACCCGGACGCCAGCGCCGAGGGCCTCGACCTCGCCACCCAGTGGCTCGCCTTCGGCACCTACGGCGACGACTTCTTCCCCGCCATCTACAACCGCGACCGCGACATGGCGGGGGCGAAGCTGTTCAACGCCCGCGTCGCCGGCTTCATGCCGCTGGACTGCGGCTCCACTCCCCCGCCGGAGAACGCCTTCGAGGCCGCCCTCGCCGACCTGTGGCCGCGCACCGCCCTGCCGATGGACGACCGGGGCCGCCGCGAGTTCCGCGCCGCCGTCGAGCACATGGTGGAGAGCTGGGTCTGGGAGCTGAACAACCACCTCCAGTCGCGCATCCCCGACCCCGTCGACTACGTCGAGATGCGGCGGCACACGTTCGGCTCCGAGATGACGATGGCGCTGTGCCGGATCGACCACTCCCACGAGATCCCGCAGGAGGTGTTCCGGACCCGCACGCTCCGCGAGATCGACGTGTCGGTGATGGACGTCGCCTGCCTGCTGAACGACTGCTTCTCCTACCAGAAGGAGATCGAGTACGAGGGCGAGCTGAACAACGGCGTCCTCGCCATCGAGAACTTCTTCGGCTGCGGGCGCGACGAGGCGCTGCCGATCGTCAACGACCTCATCACGTCCCGCCGCCGCCAGTTCGAGCACCTGGCCGCCCACGAACTCCCGGCGCTGGCCGACGAGCTGGAGCTGGACGCCACGGCACGCGCGGCGCTCGACGCCTACGTCGGCGAACTGCGCGACTGGATGGCGGGCATCCTCAAGTGGCACCGCGAGTCCGACCGCTACGACGAGCGCCCGCCGGTCCTGCCCAAGCCGAGGGGCATCGGCACGTCGGCGTTCTACCTGTTCAGCCGCGGCGGCCTCGGGAACCGGGTGTCCCCCTGACCGGGCGGGCAGTGCGGCTCAGGCGTCGGCGGGCTCGGGGGCGGGGCGCGGCGCCGGGATCATGAGGGTGTGGCGCTCGTCGGGCGTCAGGCGCCGGAACACGCGCGTCCGGGCCCGCTCGACAAGCGCCGCGCCGTCGGTGACGACCTCCCAGACCCGGACCGTCCGGTCGCCGGAGGCCGTCGCGACGCGGGCGCCGTCGGGCGACCACGCCACGTCCCAGATGTCGTCGTCGTGGACGGCCGCGACCGACAGCTCCCGGCCGGCCAGGGCGTCCCACAGCCGGACGGTCCGGTCGGCGGACGCGGTCGCCAGCACGCGGCCGTCCGGCGACCACGCCACCGACCACAGCCAGCCGTCGTGCCCGGACAGCACGGACACCTCCGCGCCCTCCGCGGCGTTCCACACCCGGACCGCGCGGTCGCCGGAGAGGGCGGCGATGTGGGCGCCGTCCGGCGACCAGGCCACGGCGCGGACGGCGCCCTGCGGCACGGTCAGCGCGGTGACCCGCAGGCCCGTCCGGGCCTCCCAGATCAAGACCGCGCCGTCCTGCGAGCCGGTGGCGATCCGCTCGCCGTCGGGCGACCAGGAGACGGCGCGCACGGTGTCCTCGTGGCCGTCCAGCACGAGGGGCGCGGAGCCGTCGGGCGCCTGCACCCGCACGGTGCGGTCGTCGGAGACGCTGGCCAGCCGGGTGCCGTCCGGCGACCAGGCCACGGCCCGCACCCAGTCGCCGTGCTCGGCGAGGACGCTCTCCTCGGCGCCGTCCGCCGACCAGACCCGGACGGTGCGGTCGCGGGAGGCCGTCGCGAGGCGGGTGCCGTCGGGCGACCAGGCCACGTCCCAGACCTCGTCGGTGTGCCCGCTCAGCACGCGCGGGCCGCCTCCCGCGACGGCATCGTCCCAGATGCGGACGGTGCCGTCGTGCGAGGCGGAGGCGATCCCGCCCGCCGACCAGCCGACCGCCGACACCGCGCGCTCGTGCCCGCGCATCACCGCGACCTCGGCGGCGCGCTCGGCGTCCCAGAACCGGACGGTGCGGTCGTTGGAGCCGGTCGCGAGGCGGGCGCCGTCCGGCGACCACGCCACCGCGCGCAGCGCCTCGGCGTGCCCGCGGAACACCGCCAGCTCGGTGCCCTCAGCGGCCGACCACAGCCGGATCGTCCGGTCATGGGACGCGGTGGCGAGCCGCGCGCCGTCCGGCGACCACGCGACGGCCCAGACGATGTCGGCGTGCCCGGTCAGCACCGGGCCGGACGCGCCGGTCGCCACGTCCCACACGCGTGCGGTGCGGTCGTAGGAACCGCTGGCGACGCGGGTGCCGTCGGGCGACCAGACGGCCGTGCGGACGGTGTCCTCGTGCCCCGCCAGCACGGCGGTCTCGCGGCCGCCCGCGGCGTCCCAGATCCGGACCGTGCGGTCGTCGGACGCGCTGGCCAGCCGCGTCCCGTCCGGTGACCAGGCCACGTCGCGGACCCAGCCGTCATGGCCGCTCAGCGTCGCCGTGGCGGTGCCGTCCGCCGGGTCCCAGATCCGGATGTCGCCGTCGCGGGACGCGGAGGCGAGCCGGGTGCCGTCCGGCGACCACGCCACGCCCCACACCATGTCGCCGTGGCCGCGCAGCAGGGCCACCCGGGTGCGGGCGGCGGCGTCCCAGACCCGGACGGTCCCGTCGTCGGACGCGGACGCCAGCCGCAGCCCGTCCGGCGACCAGGCGAGGCCGACGACCGGTGCCTCGTGCCCGCGCAGCACCGCGACCTCGCCGCCCTGGGCGTCCCAGAGCCGGACCGTCCGGTCCGAGGACGCCGTCGCGAGCAGGGCGCCGTCCGGGGACCACGCCACCGCCCAGACGCGGTCGTCGTGGCCGCGCAGCACGCCCCGCACCCGCGACACCGCGAGCGCCGCCGACAGGGCTCGACGGGCCAGCGGCGTCGGCGCGCACTCCTCGTGCGCGGCCAGGGCGAGCAGCAGGCTGTGCTCGGGGTCGGTGCGGAAGCCGGTGAGCGCCTGCCGGGCGATCGAGTCGGCGAGCCGCCGCATCGCGACCCCGTCCGACCGGTGCGAGATCTCCACGAACTCGGTGACCAGCGGCTCGGCGGCGGCGAGCCCGTCGGCCTCGGCGAGCCACTTGCGCGCCGCCGCGAGCCGCTCGCCGCGCAGCAGGTAGGCCTCCTGGCGGCCGTAGCGGTCCCACTCGGCGGCCCACTGCGCCAGGTCGGCGAGGCGGCGCAGCGCCTCGGCGTGCAGCGCGATCGTCTGCCGCAGCGGCGCCCACGCGGAGAACAGCGCCTCGTGCGAGACGTCGAAGACGGCCTGGTCGCCCTCCTCGCCGCTGGTGCACAGCCGCTCCCGGACGAACGCGTCCACGACCAGGCGGCCGGCGTCGTCCAGCTCACTCGCCGGGACCCGGCGGCGCGTCGGCCGCCCCTCGGTGAACCGGACGAACTTCAGCAGCGTCTCCAGGACGGGCGGCGCGGGCTCCAGCGCCTCCAGCTCGCGCATCACCCGGTCGGCGCGGCGGGTGAGCGCGCCGTCGACGCCGCCGGTCCGGCGGTAGTGCTCGGCGGTGATGGTGCCGTCCCGCCCGACGCGGAGGTACAGCTCGTGCAGCAGGTAGGCGAGCAGCGGCAGCGCCGTCCCGTCGCCGGTGTCGTCGGCCATCTGCGCGACCAGCTCCGGCGGCTCGAACGCGATGCCCGCCCGCTCGGCCGGCTCGCGGATCACCGTCCGCAGCGCCGCCCGGTCGAGCGCGGTCACCGTGAACGGGTGCCGGAACAGGCCGGCGTGCTCGCCGCTCAGGAACGCGGTGAGGAACTCGGCGCGGAACACCAGGACGACCCACAGCTTCGGGTCGGCGTCGAGCGCGTCCCGCAGCATCCCGAGGAAGGCGCGGCTCCGCTCCGGGCCGGTGAGCGTCAGCAGTTCCTCGGCCTGGTCGACGACGAGCAGCAGCGACCGGTTCCGCCGGCCGCGCCGCAGCGCGTCGAGGTGGCGGAGCAGGTCGGCGGGGCGGTCGCGCAGGTCGGCGGCGATCCGCTCGGCGTCGCCGCTCCCGGCTGCGTCCGCGAGGACGTAGCCGAGGCACCGGTACGGGTCGTCCTCCGGGGTCAGCGACGGCAGCACGATCCACGCCCGCTGCTGCCGGAGCCGGGGCAGCACACCGGCGTGCAGCAGCGACGACTTCCCGACTCCGGAGGGCCCGGTCACCGCGATCGACCGCGTCCCGCTCCCCGGCCGCAGCCGCTCCATCAGCTCGTGGACCTCGCCGTCGCGGCCGAAGAAGACGCCGTCGTCCTCCTCGGTGAAGGCGTCCAGGCCCGGGTAGGGCGACCGGTCGGCCCGCCACATCGGCCGCGCGAAGGACCGCCGGTCCTGCGCCTTCTCCCACGCGAGGACGAGCGGGATCAGCAGCATGCACAGGACGATGACCGGCAGCGCCCACTTCTGCACCGCGTGCGTGGTCTGCGGGGAGACCTGCAGCGCCAGGCCCAGCAGCGCCACCAGCAGGATCATCAGGTAACCCGGGAACACTGGACCCCGCCGACGCCCCATTTACCGTCCTCCGGACCCGGAATTCGATCTTCACCCGACCCTCCATGCTACTTGCGGGCCGGGCCGTCGCCAGGTCCCGCGAAATGCCGGGCGCGACGCGGACATGTGGGGGGTGTCAGCTGAATCCGCCGCGCCCCGGCGCGCGCGACGAGAGGAGCGGGATTGCCATCCCCTTTCGACGATCCGCCCGATGACCGGCGGCGCCGCTTCGAGGAGCTCTACGCGGCCAACCGGGCGCGGATCCTCGGGTACGCGATGCGCCGCACCGCCGACCCGCAGGACGCGGCCGACGTCCTCGCCGAGACGTTCCTGACGGCGTGGCGGCGGCTCGACGACGTCCCGCCGGGCGCCCAGGCGCGGCTGTGGCTGTACGGGACGGCCCGCCGGGTGCTCGCCAACCACCACCGGGGCGAGCGCCGCCGGTCCGCGCTGGCCGCCGACCTCGGCGCCCGGCTCCGCACCGCCGCCCCCGCCGCCCCGGACGGGGCCGGCCTCGCCGGCGTCGCCGCCGCGTTCCGCGGCCTGCCGGAGCGCGACCGGGAGCTGCTGTCCCTGGTCGGCTGGGAGGGCCTGGACCACGGCGAGATCGCGGCCGTCCTCGGCTGCTCCCGCAACGCCGTGCGGATCCGCCTGCACCGCGCCCGCCGCCGGTTCGCCCGCGCACTGGACGCCGCGGACGCGTCCGCCCTGCCCACCCCCGTGCGTATCCCGAACGGAGAACACGCATGAACCATGACATCGACCACCAGATCGCCCGGCTCGCCACCATCACCGACGCCGAGGCCGCACAACTGCTGCCCGACGACGCCGCCGCCGACCTGGCCGACCGCGTCACCGCCGCCGCCCCCGGCCCCGCGCCGGCCGCGCCCCGCAGGCGGCGCTCACCGCTGCTGACCTTCGGCCTCCCCCTGGCCACCGCGGGCGTGGCCTGCGCGGCCGCCGTCGCAGTGACCGTCCTCCCCTCGGACGACGCGCCGGAGCGCACCCCGGCCATCACCACCGCGAAGCCCGGCCCGAACGTCTCCCTCGTGGCGGCCCTGTCCTTCACGCGCAAGGGCGGCTACATCGACGTGAAGGTCCGCGACCCGCTCGCCGACCCGAAGCGGTACCGGGAGGAGTTCGCCCAGCACGGCCTCAAGGTCAAGCTGTCCTTCGTCCCCGGGTCGCCGTCCATCGTCGGCACCGTCGTCATGATGGGCACGAGCGAGGGCACGAAGCCGGACGACGTCAAGACCCTCACCGCGAAGGGCGAGTGCGAGACCGGCGGCGGAGGCGACATCTGCCCGGTCGGCGTCCGCATCCGCACCGACTACAAGGGCACCGCCGAGGTCGTGTTCGCCCGGGCCGCCCGTCCGGGCGAGCGGTACAACAGCAGCGCCCCGGTCACCGCGCCGGGCGAGGCCATGCACGGCATGACGTTCCGGGGCCACCGCGTGGGCGAGGTACTGGCCGCCCTGAAGAAGCGCCACGTCTCCGTCCCCGAGTACCGCCATGAGGTCGGCAACGAGAGCAAGGCCCTCTACCCGGGCCAGGTCCCGGAGTCGTGGTACGTCCACGACGCGGTCCCGTGGGCCAAGAACCAGGTCCTCCTGTTCGTGGGCAAGACCCCGAGGAGTGAGAGCGCCCCCTCAGGCCCCGGTCAGCCGCTGCCGACCGCCCGCCCCTCGACCTGAGCAGACGCAATGCCCCGCGCGCATCGCGGGGCCATCGCCGCGGGCCGGTTGGACGAGGCCCGCGGCGATGCCGCATGCGTCCACCAGCAACTCCGCCCGAATCGCACGGCGCCGATCCGGCCACCGCACGGCGCCGTACCTCGGCACGAGCTACGGCGTGTTACCGGGGTGGATCAGAGGTCGTAGGCACCTAGCTTGATCTGCGACACCATCGCCTCCCACACGTCCCGCTTCAGGGCCAGGACCCCACCTTCGGGATCTTTGGAGTCCCGAACCAGGTGGCGCGCGTCGCGGACACAGGTCTCAACGCAACCGTTCGCGCCCTCGCTGTGGCTGCTCTTGCGAAAGACGGTCCGGTGAAGAAGGGGACTGGACACTTTGTCCCTCCATATGCTCATTGACGCGCTAGCTGTTCGAGCATAGCCACCGACTCCTCGGGGCTCAGCGCCATGGCCGCCATCTGCTCAAACGCCAGCGAGTACGTGTGCACCTCCTTCTCGTCCTCGATGTAGAGAGCGCTCGTCATGTTCTCGACGTACACCACGTTGGGGGTGAACCGTTGAGGGAATCCCAGCACAGCGAAACTGCCGACGACTCCGGGATGACCGCCGGCGGCTACGGGCATGATCTGAAACATCACGTTGGGTTGCTCGGTCATCTCAATGATGCGTCTGTACTGGGCACGCATCACCTCCGGACCGCCGATGACGCGAGTGAGCGCTGTCTCGTCCAAGATTGTCCAGAGTCGGGTCGGATCTTCCCGCTCCGCCCAAGCCTGCTGGCGTGCCATGCGGGCCGTGACGCGACGCTCGACTTCTGAAGCCGGCGAGAAGCGCATCAAGATCGACTTTGCCACGTGATGCGTGTAGTCCTCGGTCTGCATCAGCCCGTGGACGAGGCCCATCGTGTAGGAGTTGAGCCACTCGGCTTCAGCCTCCAGCCCCATGTAGGTGGCGTAGTCCGCCGGAAGGCTGTTCTCGTAGACGTCCCACCAGCCGCGCTGCCTGGCCGTCCGAGCGAAGCGCGCGAGCGCGTCCAGGCGCGGCCCGCTCACGCCATAGAGAGTCAGCATCTGCTGCACCTCGCCCACGGTGACCCTGCGGATCGCGTTCTCGACCCTGGACAGCTTGGTCTTGCTCCAACCGAGCCGTTCAGCAGCCTCCTCCAGGTTCAGCGCCGTCGTGAATTCCCTGAGTCTCCGCAACTCGCTGGCGAGGCGGCGCTCACGGACGGTGGGTGGCCTGGTTGTCATGTGACCGAGCATGCCCGGTGAGTAATCGCGCCTCAAGCTGTTTGAAGGAAGATTCCCAAAATGATCTTTAGTTTCTTCCCTGAAACAGTTGCGGAAGCTATCGCGAGCTCTCATCATGTGACCCGAGACACACAACAGAGGGTGACCAAATGTCGCTTTCTGTATCACTTTCGGCGGTACATGGAGGAGGTCGGGCTTCGATGGAGGTCAAGGGGGCGTGGGGGCTGGTGACCGGGGGGCTGTGCGCGTGGCGGCTGCCCGGGGACGACAGCGGCCCGGCGACGGCGCGTCGGCTCGTCCGGCACACGATGACCGAACTGCGGCTCGACCGGGACGTGATCGAGGACGGCAAGCTCGCCGTGTCCGAGACCGCGACCAACGCACTACGGCACGCCAGGTGCGCGCGAGGCGACCGGCCGCCCACCCCGCCGGAACTCTGGATCTGGGCGCGGACCGTCCCCTCCCCCCAACTCATCGTCTCCGTCTTCGACGGCGCACGGACGACCGCACCGCACACCTCCGGGGCCGGACTGCTGGACGAGCACGGCAAGGGGCTCGAACTCGTCCGCCAAGTCACCGCCGCCTGGGGCAGCAACCCCACCCGCTCCCGCGTCGACACCACGTCCGTCCCCGGCAAGACGGTCTGGTTCGCTCTACCGCTCCCCCGCGACTGGCCCGGCCTGCACTACCGCGTCCACCCCGAAACCGCCGCACACCACCTACTCCTCAACCTCACCCGCCGCGGCTTCCAAGGCCGACGTACCACCACCGAAGACGGCCTCTCCGTCCTCGTCCTCCCCACGCTCAACGTCTGGGTCCACCGCCGCACCTTCTGCTGGTGGTCCACCCCCCACCGCTACCTCCGCCGCCCCCTCATCGACCTCCAAGAGACCACCGAACTCCTCGTCCACCACCTCGACACCACCGCCACCCCCACCTGCTCCCCCGTCCCTTGAGAAGTCCATCCAGCGGGGGAATCACCGCCCCGGCCCCGGCCACACCGCTCTTGAGCCTGGGATAGTCGCGGGGTGAGCAGCAAGGCACGGCATCGGACGATTGTGGACGTACACGCGCTCCTCTTCGACGAAGAGGGTCGGGTGCTGCTGATGGAGCGGGCCAATACCGGCTACGCCGACGGCCAGGCCGGTGTGCCGTCCGGGCATCTCGAAGCGGGCGAGTCCGTACTGGAGGCCGTCCTGCGGGAGACCTACGAGGAGGTCGGTGTGCGGTTGGCCGAGGACGACGCGCAGTTCGTCCACGTGAGTCACCGCTGCAAGCCCGGCGAGGACGACCGGGTCGGCTTCTTCTTCGCCGCCGCCCGCTGGACCGGCGAACCCGTCAACGCCGAGCCGCACAAGTGCGCGCGCATCTGGTGGCACGATCCGGACGACCTGCCGTCCAACACGGTCGACTACCTCGCCGACGCGATCGCCCGGCTGCGCGGCGGCGGCGCGTTCTCGACCTACGGGTGGCGTTGACGGCTCAGGAGTCCTGGCGGAGGGCGAGGGCGTCGAGGGCCGCGTAAGTACCGGTCATCATTGCCAGGGCGGCCATCGACTTGCGGGGGACGTCGCCGCGGGCCAGGTGGACGAGGCCCGCCGCGGTGTCGCAGGCGTCCACCAGCAGGCAGAGCCTTCGCCAGCGGCGTCGGGCGGCCGGGTCGCTCATCAGGTAGCCGGCGCCGAGCGCCACGGCGCGGCTGCCGAAGACGCGGATGAGGTAGCGCAACTCGGGGGTGTCCCGGTCGCTCATGCCCGCGAGTTTCACGTTGAGGCCGGGCGCGGCCAGTGCCAGCGTTCCCCAGGCGACCCGGCCGGCGGCCAGCGTTTCCAGTGCGCGTTCCATACCGCCGACCCTGCCAGAGGCGGTGGCATGGGGGCGATTACCTCGGAGGTAACTCAGCGCAGGCGGTCGCGGACGGTCATCAGGGCGAAGCCGAGGAGGTTCTCGCCGCGCCAGGACGCGACCTGTTCGGCGCGGGGGTCGTCGGCGGTGAGGCCGATGCCCCAGACGCGGTCGAGGGGGCTCGCCTCGACCAGGACGCGGTCGCCGGTGCCGGCGAGGTACTCGCGCAGTTCTTCGTGCTGGGCGAACTTCGCCTCGTTGGCCCGTGTGACTATTGCCACACGATGGTTCCGCCACGTTTCCTCGTCGAAGTTCCGGACGCGGCGGCCGAGGTCTTTCGCGCGGCGGGGATGGGACGCGGCGATGACGGCGGCGGCCGTTTCCTCGTCGCCGAAGAGGCGGGCTTTCCCGGCCATCATGTAGTGCTCGGCCGTCCGATAGGTGACGTCGTCCACGGTGAACGGGGACGGCCACCACTGGCTGAGGTAGCCCCGGCCAGGGGTCTGGTGGCCCCAGAAGAACAGGAACTTCAGGCGGGTGCCCCGGTTCTGCAGGCGGGCCAGTTCGGCTGCGTCCATGGGAGAAGCGTGCCAGGGCGGCGGCGCGGCGGCCATCGGGTTTCGCCCGGACGGGAATGGATGATCAATTCCCGGCGTTACCCGTGCTGCCGCGTCCCTGCTCGGGGGAGGGACGCGGTCTAGACCATTTTGCGAAAGCGGGCCGGTCGCCGGGAACATTTGCTGATTGGGCCCCGGCTCGAACTGGGAGGACTGCGGAACCAATGGAGAATGCCCTGGCGAACCCTCGTCGCACGAAGATCGACTCGTGGCCGGAGCGGCGGCCGATGGACGCGGACGCGGAGCGTCCCGCCGAGGCCGAGCCCGGCGAGGATCTCGCGGCGCGCTGATCTGCGCATAGATCGGGACCCGTCCGGTTGATCCGGGCGGGTTCTTCGCGTCTCAGCGGGGTGCGGCGGTGCTGTCGCGCAGCACGACCTCGCCGGCGACGCGCTCGAGGCGGCTGCGGCGGGCCGAGGGCTCGCGCAGCGCCAGGCCCATGACGCGCTCCCCCATCGCGTCGAGCGGCAGCGCGACGGTGGTCAGCGGCGGGGTCAGGTCGCGGACGATCGGGATGTCGTCGAAGCCCGCGAGGGAGATGTCGCCGGGCACCGACAGGCCCTGGTCGCGGAAGGCGGCGAGGGCGCCGATCGCCATCACGTCGGTGACGGCGAACACGCAGGTGGGCGGGGTGTCGCGGCGCAGCAGCTCGGTCGCCGCCGCGTAGCCGCCGTCGCGGGTGAACGCGGCCTCCACGATGTGCTCGGCCGGGATCCGCACGCCCGCGTCGGCGAGCGCGTCGGCGAAGCCGCCGAGCCGGTCGGACACGGTGGTCAGGGCGCGCGGGCCGGACAGCACGCCGAAGTCGCGGTGGCCGAGGTCGAGCAGCGCGCGGGCGAGGGCGGCGGCGCCCTCCCGGTTCTGCGGCAGCACGGCGTCGACCTTGAGGCTGCGGTGCCGGCTGAGGACGGCGACGCGGCCGCCGGTGCGCTGGTAGGGCTCCAGTTCGGCGGCCATCGAGCGCTCCCAGTCGCGGTCCTCGAAGCCGGAGCCGATGAGCAGGATGGCGCGGGCCCGCTGGGCGCGCAGCATCGCCACGTACTCGATCTCGCGGGCCGGGTCGCGGAACGTGCTGGCGAGCATCACCAGCATCCCGTGGTCGGCGGCGGTGCGCATCACGCCGCGGGCGACGGCGGCGAAGTAGGGGTCGCTGACGTCGTGGCAGATCACCCCGACGGACGAACTGGACGCGCTGGCCAGGGCCTGCGCGTGCGCGTTCGGCGTGTAGCTGAGCCGCCCGGCGGAGGCGAGCACGCGCTCCCGGAGGTCGGCGCGGACCTGCGAGGTCCCGTTGAGGACGCGGGACGCGGTGGCGAGGGAGACGCCGGCGTCGCGGGCCACGTCCTGCAAGGTCACGTAGGCCCGCTCCGCGCGCTCCTCCTCGGCCGCTTCGGTCATCACCGCCCCCTCGGTCGACGCTGGTCGGCGCGGGGGGTCTCGGAAAAGACCCTCTTGACCGCGGTGCGCGTCGCTTCCTACGGTACATCAGAAAGCGCTTTCTGAACGCGCTTTCACAGGCACCCGTCCCGGAGGACCCCATGGTGAGTCAGGGCACGACGACCGCGCCGTCCCCAGCGGACGCGCCCGGCGTCGTCGAACGCGACCGGCCCGGCGCGGGCGAGCGGATACGCGACGGCCTGGAGCGGTCGTGGCGGCCCTTCGCGCTGCTGCTGGCCTGCTTCGCGGCCTGGTGGGCCGTCAGCGCGTTCAAGCTGGTCGAGGAGTATCTCGTCCCCTCGCCCGGCGCGACGCTGCGGCTGATGGGCGACAAGTGGGGCTACATCTGGCACCACACGTGGGTCACCACGTACGAGACCCTGATCGGCTTCGCGCTCGCGGTGCTCATCGGGGTCGCGGCCGCGGTGATCATGGTGTACTCGGCCACGGTCGAGCGCACCCTGTATCCGATCCTGCTGTTCGCGCAGGTCATCCCGAAGATCGCGATCGCCCCGCTGTTCGTGGTGTGGCTCGGCTTCGGCATCGGCCCCAAGATCGTCGTCGCGGTCCTGATCGCGTTCTTCCCGGTGGTGATCTCGATGGTCGCCGGGCTGAAGGCGGTGGACCCGGAGATGCTGCAGCTGTCGGCCACGATGGGCGCGAGCCCGCTGGCCACGTTCACCAAGATCCGGCTGCCCGCCTCGCTCCCGCACCTGTTCTCCGGCCTGAAGGTCGCGGTCACCCTCGCCGTCACCGGCGCCGTCGTCGGCGAGTTCGTCGGCGCGAACGAGGGGCTCGGCTACGTGATCCTCCAGGCCAACGGCAACCTCGACACCCCGATGCTGTTCGCCGGGCTGCTGGTCATGTCGGCCATCGGCGTCGTGATGTTCGTCGTCGTCGAGGTCGCGGAGAAGCTGCTGCTGCCCTGGCACGCGAGCAACCGCGGCGAAGCCGTCACCACCACCTACTGACCCCCCGCCGCAACCCCACCCCACACGGAGGGCCTTCCGATATGAAACTCCGCACTCTGGCCATCGCCGTCCTCGCACCGGTCGTGGCGTTCGCCGGGACCGCCTGCGGCGGGGACTCCGACGAGACCACCAGCGCCTCGGGCAAGAAGCTGACCAAGGTCACGCTGACCCTGAACTGGTACCCGTACGGCGAGCACGCGCCGTTCTACTACGGCAAGAAGAAGGGCATCTACGAAAAGCACGGCATCGACCTGGAGATCAAGGCCGGGCAGGGGTCGCAGAAGACCGTCCAGGCGGCCGCCGCCGGGCAGACCGACTTCGGCTGGGCCGACACGCCCGCGCTGCTCGCCGCCGTCGACAAGGGCATGCCGGTCAAGAGCATCGGCGTGTTCCTGCAGACCACGCCCGCGTCGGTGCAGTCCTTCACCTCGTCCGGGATCAAGAAGCCCGCCGACCTCAAGGGCAAGAAGATCGCCGGGACGGCCGGGGACGCGCTCGCGCGCACCTTCCCGGTGTTCCTGCAGAAGAACGGGATCAACCCGGGCGACGTGCCCGTCCAGAACACCGACCCCGCCGGGAAGATGGCCGCGGTGCTGGCCGGCAAGACCGCCGGGCTGATGGGCTTCGCCAACGACCAGGGCCCGACGATGGCCGACAAGTCCGGCAAGCCCGTCTCGTACCTGCGGTACGCCGACTTCGGGCTGAACTTCTTCTCCAACGGCCTGATCGTCGGCGAGCGGAAGCTGAAGAGCGACGCCGACCTCGTCAAGCAGATGGTCGCCGCCACGAGCGAGTCGTGGACGGCGGCGGAGGGCGACCAGGCGGGCGCCGTCGCGAGCATGGCCGGCGCGTCCGAGCAGCTCCCGCCGGAGAAGGTCATCACCGAGCAGTTCAAGACCACGCTGACCCTGCTGCACACCCCCGCGACGCAGGGCAAGGCCCCCGGCGTGAACGCCGAGGAGGACTGGAAGACGACGATCGCCACCTTCCAGCAGGCCGGAGTCATCGAGAAGGCGCAGCCGCCGTCGGAGTACTGGCAGGCGTCGGCCGCTCCGCAGTCATGACGGGACGAGCGATGAAGACCATGAGCGAATCGGCGGCCGAACCGCGGACCGGGCGGGAGACCGCCGTCAGCCTCGACGGGGTCGCGGTCAAGTTCCGCAGCCGCAAGCGCGACGTCACCGCCCTGCGCGAGGTGTCGCTGGACGTCGCGATGGGCGAGTTCGTCGCCATCGTCGGGCCGTCCGGCTGCGGCAAGTCCACCATGCTGAAGCTGGTCGCGGGCCTGCTGAAGCCCTCGACCGGGAACGTTCTCCTGCGCGGCGACAAGGTCACCGGACCGCGCCACGACATCGGCTACGTGTTCCAGCGCGCCGCGCTGCTGGAGTGGCGCAGTGCCCGCAAGAACATCCTGCTCCAGGCGGAGATGCGCAAGATGCCGGCCGAGCAGGCCCGCCGGCGCACCGCCGAGCTGATCGAGATGACCGGCCTGACCGGGTTCGAGGACGCGCTGCCGCACGAGCTGTCCGGCGGCATGCAGCAGCGGGTCGCGCTGTGCCGCGCGCTGCTGCACGAGCCGCCCGTCCTGCTGATGGACGAGCCGTTCGGCGCCCTCGACGCGCTCACCCGCGAGCAGCTCAACGTCGAGATGAACCGGATCTGGCGGGAGACGGGCACGACGATCCTGCTCGTCACGCACTCGATCGCCGAGGCCGCGTACCTGGCCGACCGGGTCGTGGTGATGAGCGACCGGCCCGGCACGATCGAGGAGATCATCGACGTCGACCTGCCGGCCGAGCGGGACTACTCCGCGACCATGGCCCGCCCCGAGTTCGCCCGCGTCACCAGTCGCGTCCGAGGTCTGCTCGGCGCGGGTGCCGCGGCCGATTGACACGTACACCACAGGTTGGGAAGGAACGGGATGGAACGCAGGTCCATCGGGATCGTCATGAACGGCGTCACCGGCCGGATGGGGTACCGCCAGCACCTCCTCCGCTCGATCCTCGCGATCCGCGAGCAGGGCGGGGTGCGCACGGGCGACGGCACCGTGCTGTGGCCGGAGCCGGTGCTCGTCGGGCGCAGCGAGGCCAAGCTGCGCGACCTCGCCGAGCGGCACGGGCTGACCGCGTGGACGACGGACCTGGCCGAGGCGCTGGCGCGTCCGGGCATCGAGGTCTACTTCGACGCGCAGGTCACCGGCGCGCGGGTGGAGGCGATCCGGGCGGCCGTCGCGGCGGGCAAGCACGTCTACACCGAGAAGCCGCTCGCCGAGGACCTGGACGAGGCGCTCGCGCTGGCCCGGCTCGCGGACGAGGCGGGCATCAAGCACGGCGTCGTCCAGGACAAGCTGTTCCTGCCGGGCCTGCTCAAGCTGAAGCGGCTGGTGGACGGCGGCTTCTTCGGCCGCATCCTGTCGGTGCGCGGCGAGTTCGGCTACTGGGTGTTCGAGGGCGACTGGCAGGACGCGCAGCGGCCGAGCTGGAACTACCGGGCCGAGGACGGCGGCGGCATCATCCTCGACATGTTCTGCCACTGGCGGTACGTGCTGGACGGGGTCGTCGCGCCCGTCCGGTCCGTGCAGGCGCTCGGGGCGACGCACATCCCCGAGCGGGTGGACGAGGACGGCAAGCCCTACGAGGCGACCGCCGACGACGCCGCCTACGGGATCTTCGAGCTGGACGGCGGGATCGTCGCGCAGGTCAACTCGTCCTGGACGACCCGCGTGTTCCGCGACGAACTCGTGGAGTTCCAGGTGGACGGGACGGAGGGGTCGGCGGTCGCCGGGCTGCGGCGCTGCCGCGTCCAGCACCGGTCGATGACGCCGAAGCCGGTGTGGAACCCCGACCTGCCCGCCACCGAGGACTTCCGCTCGCAGTGGCAGGAGATCCCCGACAACGTCGAGTTCGACAACGGGTTCAAGGCGCAGTGGGAGATGTTCCTGCGCAGCGTCGCCGACGACTCCCCGTTCCCGTGGGACTTCTACGCGGGAGCGCGCGGCGTGCAGCTCGCCGAGCTGGGCCTGCGCTCCTGGCGGGAGGGCCGCCGGCTGGAGGTTCCGGACCTGTGAAGATCGATCTGCCGGGTTCGCTCGCGCCCTACACGATGGGCGAACCGCGCACCTACGAGCCGCCTCCGGGGCCGAGCGCGGCGCGGGTCGCCTACGCCGCCGCGCACGTGGTGCCCGACCTGTCCGGCGACTCGCTCGACTGGGACACGACGCTGGCGTTCCGGCGGCACCTGTGGTCGTACGGGCTCGGCGTCGCGGAGGCGATGGACACCGCGCAGCGCGGCATGGGCCTGGACTGGGCGGCGACCCGCGAGCTCATCCTGCGGAGCAGCCGGGAAGCGCTTTCAGTCGGCGGCCGGATCGTCTGCGGCGCGGGCACCGACCAGCTCCCGCCCGGCCCCGCGACGCTGGAGGAGATCGTCGCGGCCTACACCGAGCAGCTCGCGGTGATCGAGTCGGCCGGCGCCGTCCCCGTGCTGATGGCGAGCCGCCACGTGGCCGCCGCGGCGCGCGGCCCGGAGGACTACGCCGACGTCTACGGGCGGCTGCTCGCGCAGGTCGAGCGGCCGGTCGTGCTGCACTGGCTCGGGCCGATGTTCGACCCCGCGCTGGACGGCTACTGGGGCTCCCCCGACCTCGACGTGGCGGCCGGTGCGCTGCTGGCGCTGATCGACGACCACGCGTCCCGGATCGACGGGGTGAAGATCTCGCTGCTGGACGCCGGCCGCGAGATCGCGTTCCGGCGGCGGCTGCCGGAAGGCGTGCGCCTCTACACCGGCGACGACTTCAACTACCCGGAGCTGATCAGGGGCGACGCCGAGGGGCACAGCGACGCGCTGCTCGGCATCTTCGACCCGATCGCCCCGGCCGCCGCCGCTGCCCTGCAAGCCCTGGACGGCGGCGACCTCACCGCGTACGAGGAGATCTTCGCCCCGACCGTGCCGCTGTCGCGCCACCTCTTCGAGGCGCCCACCTACTACTACAAGACGGGTGTGGTGTTCCTGGCCTGGCTGGCCGACCACCAGCCGCACTTCCGCATGGTCGGCGGGCTGGAGACCGCGCGTTCCGTGCCGCACATGGTCCGCCTCTTCCAGCTCGCCGACACCGCCGGCCTCTTCCCCGACCCCGGTCTGGCGGCGCACCGGATGCGCGCCTGGCTGACCGTCCAAGGAGCCGCATGACGAGGTTCAGTCTCAACCAGTGGACGACCCGGCACTGGCCCCTGCCCGACCTGGCCGAGGGCTGCGTCGCGGCCGGAGTGACAGGCGTCGGCCTGTGGCGGGAGCCCATCGCCGAGTACGGCCTGGCCCGCACCGGCAAGCTCATGCGCGACCACGGGCTCGCGGTCACGTCCCTGTGCAGGGGCGGCTTCTTCCAGGAGCCGGACGCGCTGGAGAACAACCGGCGCGCCATCGAGGAGGCCGCCGAACTGGGCGCGCCCTCCCTGTGCCTGGTGAGCGGCGGTCTGCCGGACGGCTCCCGTGACGTGGACGGCGCGCGCGCACGCGTCGCCGACCTCCTCGCAGAACTGGCGCCCTACGCGGGCGAGCACGGCGTCCAGCTCGCGATAGAGCCGCTGCACCCGATGTACTGCTCCGACCGCTGCGTGGTCTCCACCCTCGCGCAGGCGCTCGACCTGGCGGCGCCGTTCCCGGCCGCGCAGGTCGGCGTCATGGTCGACACCTACCACCTGTGGTGGGACCCGGACGCCTGGGCGGGCATCGCCCGCGCGGGCGCCGAGGGCCGGATCTCGCTGTTCCAGGTCGCCGACTGGGTGACGCCGCTGCCCGAGGGCGTCCTCACCGGGCGCGGCATGCTCGGCGACGGGTGCGTGGAGCTGCGCCGCTTCCGCGAGGCCGTGGACGCGACCGGCTACACCGGGCCGATCGAGGTCGAGATCTTCAACGACGCGCTGTGGGCCATGCCCGGCGCGGAGGCCCTCGCCCTCACGCTGGCGCGCTTCGCGGAACACGTCGCGTGACGTCCGCGCCGGCCCGTCCGCGCGCGTCCGGGGACGGGGGACGGACGTGGCGGGCGGCGTCCGGCGCGTGGCTCGGGATCGGCACGGCGCCGGGCGCCCTCGTCCTCGGCGCCCAGGTCGGCGGGCGGCACGGCGGCGCGCTGCCGCTGCTGGTCCTGGTGGTCGGCGGCGCCGTCATGACGGTGCTGCTGCTCGCGCAGGGGCGGCTCGGCCTGCGCCCGCCCGCCGGCGAGGACGCGGGCATGGCCGACCTGGCGCCGCGCTACCTGCCGCCGGTCGCCGAGCGCGCGTTCACCGCGCTGCTCGCGGTCGCGATGGTGGGCTGGTTCGGGTTCAACCTCGGCCTGGGCGGCGCGGCGGCCGCGGCGCTCGGCGGCGTCCCGGACGCGGTCGGCGTCACGGCGCTGGCCGTCCCCCTCGTCGCGGTGCTGATCGCGGGCGGCGGGCGGTGGAACGCGATCGCGGTCGTCACCACGCTGACCGCGATCGCGCTGATCGGCATCGTCGCGGTGAAGCTCGCGCCGCCCGCGTCCCCGGTGTCGCTCGCGCGGGACGGGCCGCCGGGCGTCCTCGCCGCCGACCTCGCCGGATACATCGGCTACGTGTCGGTGTTCGCCGTGCGGGCCCCCGACTTCACGGTCGGCCTGCGCGGGCGCGGCGACCTGGCGGCCTGCGTCGCGCTGCTCGTCGTCCCGGCGCTCGCGGCCTCGGTCGTGGGCGCCGGGGTGGCGGCGGCGAGCGGCTCCACCGACGTCGTCGCCGTCCTCGCCGGACCGGACGGGCTGCCGGCCGCGAACCTGTTCGTCGCCGCGTCGGTCATCGCGCCGACCCTGGCCGCCGTGCACTCCGGTGCTCTCGCCGTCCGCCGCTTCCTCCCCGCCGAGCGCCCGGACGCCAGGCAGCGCATGCTGCGCTCGCGGCAGACGGTGGCGGTGCTGGCCATCGCCGTGCCGGGCGCGGTGCTCGCCGCGCTGCGCGTGGACCGGATGCTGCTCGACTGGCTGACGGTGCTGGCCGCGGCGCTCCCGGCGCTCGTCCCGCCGATGGCGGCGGAGGCGGCGCGGCGGCGGCGCGGACGGCCCGCACGTCCCGTGGCCACCTGGATCTGGGCACCCGGAGCGGCGGTGGCCGTGGCTCTGACCTTGGCGGGATACGCGGCCGCGGCACCCGTCGGCCTGCTCGTCTCGGTGGCCGCGACGCTCGTCCACGCGTGGCGCCGCCGGGCGAGGTCATGACCTGATGTGGACATGTGACAAGTCCGAAATTCGTTCTTGACGTTGGGCGGGGGCGGTCGTACGTTCGAGAAAGCGCTTCCAGAAAGCGCTTTCCAGCCACCACCTACCCCCCTTTGGACGGCCGGAATGCAACGAAGGCTCCACTGGTGTCTGCTCGCCCTCGCGGCGCTGCTGCTGCCGCTGCTCGCCGTACCCCCGGCGGCGCAGGCGCGGGACGACGCGCCGATCCTCGACCCGATCCCCGACGACCCCGCCCCGTCCGGCCTCGGCCTCGTCCTGCAGGAGGTCGCGCAGCTCCCGCAGTCGAAACCGACCGGGACCCCCACCGACCCCCGGCTGCTGCGGTGGAACCGCATCAACTACGTCGGCGAGGTCCCCGACCACTCGGGCCGGCTGTACGTGCCCGACCTGAACGGCAAGCTGTACCTGCTCGACAAGAAGACCCGCACCCCGCACGTCTACCTGGACGTCGCCGAGACGTTCGCGCCCGACTTCTTCTCCCAGGCCGGGCTCGGGCAGGGCTTCGGGTTCGTGGCGTTCCACCCCGACTTCCGCAAGAACGGGAAGTTCTACACCGCGCACGTGGAGGCCGGTGACGCGCTGAAGACCAAGACGCCCGACCTCACGCCGCAGCCGAAGACCGGCTACCACGGCGTCATCGACGAGTGGACGGCGTCCGACCCGAAGGCCGGCACGTTCTCCGGGACGCACCGCGAGATCCTGCGCATCGGGTTCTCCGGGCGCATCCACAACCTCCAGCAGATCGACTTCAACCCCAACGCCCGTCCCGGCGACGCCGACTACGGCATGCTCTACCTGACGGTCGGCGACGGCGGCAACGGCAACGTCGGCGACAACGGCGGCGACCCGCAGAACCTCGGCGTCCCGCAGGGCAAGATCCTGCGCATCGACCCGGCGGGGAGCAACAGCGCGAACGGCAGGTACGGCGTCCCGGCCGACAACCCGTTCGCCGGGCAGGCCGGCAAGCTCGGCGAGATCTACGCCTACGGCATGCGCGACCCGCACCGGTTCAGCTGGGACACCGGCGGCACGCACCGGATGTTCCTCGCGCACATCGGCGAGCACGAGATCGAGTCGATCCACGAGATCTACGCCGGCGCCAACATCGGCTGGAGCGAGCGGGAGGGCGCGTTCACCTTCCGCAAGGACGACCGCTGCCAC
Source organism: Actinomadura sp. NAK00032 (assembly GCF_013364275.1). Taxonomy (NCBI): domain Bacteria; kingdom Bacillati; phylum Actinomycetota; class Actinomycetes; order Streptosporangiales; family Thermomonosporaceae; genus Actinomadura; species Actinomadura sp. NAK00032. The sequence continues at coordinate 7,619,622 of NZ_CP054932.1, forward strand.
CTGTACCCGCTGCCGGCGGACGACGACAAGTACGACTACGAGTACCCGCTCGCGGCCTACGACCACGACCCGCCGCCGGACTGGGACTGCCGCAGCGACGTCGGCCACGCGATCTCCGGCGGCTACGTCTACCGGGGCGCGAAGCTGCCCGCGCTGCGCGGCAAGTACCTGTTCACCGACATCGTCGACGGCCGGCTCATGTACACCGAAGAGTCGGAGATGAAGCACGACGCGTCCGGCAGGAACCGCGCGCAGATCTACGAACTCGCGGCCTACGACACCTCCGGCAAGCCCGTCACGATGCGCGAGCTGGCCGGTGACGAGCGCGTCGACCTGCGCTACGGCATGGACGCCAAGGGCGAGCCGTACCTGCTCGCCAAGGCCAACGGCAAGATCTGGAAGGTCGTCGGGACCAAGCGCGTCGCGTCCTGCAAGGCGGGCCCGGTCCAGGTCAAGCACGCGACGGACGCCGGGAGCTGGGCGCCCGTCACGCCGTCGAAGTGGACGTTCACCGGTGGCGAGGTCGTCCTCGCCGAGGCCGGCGAGCAGCGCCCCGGCCCGCGCCGCCCGTTCGAGTACGCGGTGCTCACCAAGGGTCCGGTGCTCGGCTCGGCGCGGATCGAGGCGCAGGTGCGGCTCGACACGCCGGTGTCGGTCAGCAACCGGGACGTGATCGTCGTCTTCGGCTACCAGGACGACACGCACTTCTACTACGCGCACCTGTCCAGCGACAACACCATCTACCCGCACAACGGGATCTTCCTGGTGAACGGCGCCGACCGGCAGCGCATCGACCAGCAGTGGAACGCCAACCGGTCGCACGGCGCGCCGCCGTCCATCACGGACGAGGCGTGGCACGGCGTCCGGGTGGACCGCTGCGCGGAGACCGGCGAGACCGCCGTCTACGTGGACGGTTCGTCCCGCCCCGTGTTCACGGCGCTCGACACGACCCTCGGCTCCGGCCGGGTGGGCTTCGGCTCGTTCGACAACACCGGCCGGCTCCGCGGCCTGACCGTCCGCGGAACCCCTGCGAAGTAACGGCCTCCTCCGGGCGGGCGGTGGGCACCGCCGCCCGCCCGGAGGGCTCCAAGGAGTCCACATGCTGATTCGCCGCGGCCCCGCAGCGCTCGCCACCGTGCTGCTCGGCGCCTCCCTCACCGTCGCCGCCGCCCCTGCCCAGGCATCGACCGGCGGCGTCTTCCCGCCCCTGAAGAAGAACCTGATCTCCTACTACGACTTCGAGCACCCCGTGCCCGGCGACCCGTCCCGCGAGGCCGACCGCGGCCGGTCCGGGACGACGATCGACCTGGTCAACGGCGGCGCCGCCATGCGGGTCAGGGACGGCGCGCGCCGGCACGCCATCCAGCTCAAGCAGGTGGATCCGTCCGCCAAGGGGAACGACGACTGGAAGGCGGGGATCTACTCGGCGACGGGCGTCCCGTCCCTGCGCGCGTTCAACGCCGCCAAGGGCGCGACGCTCATGGGCTGGTTCAAGATGACCGGCACCAACCCGAGCCCCAACACCGTCACCGCGAACCCCGACGACAAGTACAACGCGATCGGGCTGTCGGGCCTGCTCACCGGCGACTCCGACGGGCACGGCGTGCGCGCCCTGCTGGAGATCATCGACGTGTCCGGCACCCTGCGCGTCGTCGCGCTGGGCCGCCGCGTGGACGGGTCGAAGTCGCAGACGTTCGCGGCGAGCGAGGACTGGCAGAGCGTCCTCCCCCAGAACACCTGGGTGCACCTCGCCGCGACGTTCGACTACGACACCGGTCAGATGGCGCTCTACAAGAACGGCGCGCCGCTGCCCGGCTTCTACACCGTCGCGGGCGACCCGTGGGGCGTCGAGGGCGAGCCCGAGCCCGACGTCACGTCCGCCACCGACCCCCGCGGCATCAAGATCGGCGGCAGCTTCCCGCAGAACAACCTCGAACGGAACCCCTGCAACTGCCGCATGGACGGCCTGATGTTCCTCGACCGCGCCCTCACCCCCAAGGAGGCCGCGCTCCAGTACAAGTTCGCGAGGAAGTGACCCACCCACCGCCGGCGCCCGCCTCGCACGGGCGCCGGCGGTGCGTTCACCGGCGGGTCACCTCCGCGTCGTCCTCCTGACCGGTCGTTTCTTCGGCGTCCTGGGTCGCGGCCCAGGTGCCGAGCAGGCGGAGTGCCTCTTCGAACGGGGAGCCCGGTTCCGCCGCGTAGGCGTACATCCAGCGCTCGTCGTGCAGTTGCAGCGCCTCGACCTGCAGCGTGAGGTCGCCGACGACGGGGTGGCGGAACCGCTTGGGGCCCCGGCAGGGCACCTCGACGTCGTGCTCGGCCCACCAGCCCCGGAACTCGGGGCTGGCGACGGACAGCTCGCCGATCAGCGCGTGCAGCCGCTTGTCGCGCGGGTAGCGGCCCGCCGTCCGCCGCAGGACGCCGACGCTCACGCGCGCGTTCATCTCCCAGTCGACGTGGAGTTCGCGGGTCTCCGGCCGCAGGAACAGCCAGCGCGGGTGGCTCGCCGCCTCGGACGGCATCGGTTCGAGCCCCACCAGCAGGGCCCGTCCCATCCGGTTCATCGCCTGGACGTCGCCGCGCGAGTCGATGATGATCGCGGGGACTTGGACGCCGTCGAGCATCGTCCGCATGCCCGCGTCGACGGGCGTGACGCGCAGTTCGTCCGGCTTTGGCTCCGCCACGGCCGACCGGACGAGGTTGTGCAGGTACAGCCGCTCGACCTCCGCCAGCCGCAGCGCGCGGGCGATCGCGTCGAGCACCTGGTCGGACGGTTGCAGCGGACGGCCCTGCTCCATGCGGGCGTAGTAGTCGAGGCTCACGGCGGCCAGCATCGCGACCTCCTCGCGTCGCAGGCCGGGCACGCGGCGCCGTCCGCCGGGCGGGAGGCCCACGTCCTCCGGCCGGACCCGTGCCCGCCGGGTGCGCAGGAACTCTCGCAGCTCACCGTTCTTGGCCATGCTTCAACGGTAGGCGCCGGGTGCCCGGCTTGGGTGGGTCTGTGCGTCCGAGGTTGACGCCGCCACTGGTGCGGGCGGCGGATCGACCGCAAGGTGGGCCGCATGACCACCATCACTCAGACCTCGGCACTCGGCGACAAGATCGTGCGGCGTATCGGCTTCGGCGCGATGCAGCTCGCCGGCCCCGGCGTGTTCGGCCCGCCGAAGGACCCGGACGCGGCCCGCGCCGTGCTGCGCCGCGCCGTCGAACTCGGCGTCGACCACATCGACACCGCGCAGGTCTACGGGCCCGACGTCGTCAACGAACTGATCGCCGAGGCGCTGCACCCGTACCCGGACGGCCTCGTCATCGCCACCAAGGCCGGCGGCGCCCGCGACGGGCAGGGCGGCTGGGTCCGGGCGTCCCGTCCGGAGCAGCTGCGGGCGACCGTCGAGCAGGACCTGCGGACCCTGCGGCTCGAACGGATCGGCCTGGTGAACCTGCGCCTCCAGGTCGGGGGCCCGGAACCGGACGCCGTTCCGCTCGCCGAGCAGCTCGGCGCCCTGACCGAGCTGCGCGACGAGGGCAAGCTCGATCTCATCGGCCTCTCGACCGTCTCGGCCGAGATCGTCGAGGCCGCGCTGGAGACCGCCCCGATCGCGGAGGTGCAGAACGCCTACGGCATCGCGAACCGCACGGACGAGCCGGTCGTCGACCTCTGCCGCGAGAACGGCATCGCCTACGTCCCCTACTACCCGCTCGGCTCCGCGTTCACCGGCGGGCCCCAGGCGCTGGCCGCCGACCCGGCGATCGCGTCGGTGGCCGCGAAGCACGGCGCCTCGGCGTCGCAGATCGCGCTCGCCTGGCTGCTCGCCCACTACGACCGCATGCTGCTGATCCCCGGCACCAGTTCGGTCGCCCACCTCGAAGAGAACCTGGCCGTCGACGCCATCGGCCTGGACGCCGGAGACCTGGCCGCCCTGGACCGCGTCGCCCATGTGGCCGCCCCGAGCTTCTAAGGGGCGACGAGGCTACGCGTCCGCCGCTTTCACAGATGGCGTCTGGCGGCTTCGTAGGTGTCGTCGACGCTGGCGTTGAAGGCGATCGCAGCGCCCGGGGCATGCCGGCGGACCAGGTTCACGATCTGTTCGAACAGGGGCAGGAGAGGCTCCGGCTTACGGATGCCGCCGCCGATGACGACGACGTCCCACTCCCGTTGGGACAAAGGCGCGACCACACTGGCCTCGGGCGGCTCGTTGATCTTGACCAGGGCGGAGACGGCTTCGATGCCCTCTCCGTGGAGACGCGCCAAGTCCTTGTCGAGCAGCGACAGGACCGCGTCCCCGTCCATCCCGGGAACCGAGTGTGGATCTATACCAAGCACGAGAATCGACGACACATCACCATTATGGTCGGCCTGCTCAGATCTCGTGCCCGGTGCAGAGGCGCGCGGTGTGCAGGCCGTCGTCTGTGGCGGCGAGGAGGGTGCCGTCGGGGGCCAGGGCCAGGTCGTTGACCGGGGCTGGGACCTTCACCAGGCGGAACGGGACCACGGTTGCGGCGTCCCAGGCCAGGACGGTGTCGGGCTCGTCCTGGAGGGCGGCCGCCACGATGAGGCGGCCGCCCGCGAGGGACGCCGCGACCTGGTCGCACGGCCCCGGCGTCTCCAGCACCGCGAGCGCCTCGCCGTCCAAGCCGCTGACGCGCATCTCGGCGGGCCCCGGCTGGACGAGGACGAGCCCGTCGGGAGACGGCGTCAGCACCGCGTACCCGCCGGGGAGCGCCGCGATCTCCTCGCCGCGCTCGACGTCCAGGATGCTGACCGCCGCGTCGCCCGGCAGGCCGATGAGGGGCCCGGCGGCGGGCGCGGCGTGCAGGATCCAGCGGTCGATGGCCGTCCGGTGGCCGAGCCAGACGGTGAACTCGGTCAGCCGCTCGCCGGTGAGCGCGTCCCACACGACCACGCTCGCGTCGCTGGCGGGGCCGAACACGGTGACGACGGCGGCGCGCCCGTGGTGGACGGCGAGGCCGAGGAGGTCGGGCTGGCCGTCGAGCACGGCCTCATGCCCGGTGGCGAGATCGTGGACGTGCACGCGGTCGCGGTAGGTCCAGGCGACGGTGGGCGCGCCGGCGGGGGCGCCGAACGCCCACGCGGCGGGGTCGGCGGGGAAGCCGGGGAGCGGCGTGCCGAGGGCCGCGGCGGCGGCGAGGTCCCAGAGCCGCCCGGCGTTCGCGCCCCGCGCCGCCTGGGACGTGAACGCCAGCGGCGCGCCCTCGGCGGTGACGGCGGCGCCGTCGAAGCATCCTTGCGCCAGCGGCTCGGCCAGCACGCTTTCCGGCATGTGACGGAGAGTAGGACACGCGGACGCTCCGTTCCACGCACTTGCGGAAACTCGGTTCCCCAGTGACGTTTCCGCCGGGCGCGGCGCTGTTACCCCCCGGCCGGGGCGGCGTCGCGGAGCCGGGCGGCGATGTCCTCCGGGGAGACGTCGTTGATCCAGGCGGCCATGCCGGACTCCGACCCCGCCAGGTACTTGATCTTGTCGGGCGCGCGGCGGATGGAGAACAGCTCCAGGTGCAGCCGGAGCAGGTCGTCGCCGGCTGGCGCCTGGTGCCAGCCCGCCACGTACGGGAGCGGGGAGCCGTAGAGGGCGTCGCAGCGGCGCAGGAGGTCGCGGTAGAGGACGGCCAGCTCGTCGCGCTCCCCGGCGTCCAGCGCGGTGAAGCCGGGGACGTGGCGGTGCGGCATGAGGTGCACCTCCACGGGCCAGCGGGCGGCGGCCGGGACGTAGGCCGTCCAGTGCTCGCCCGCCAGCACGACGCGGCTGCCCGCCCGCTCGGCCTTGAGGACCTCGTCGAACAGGGCGGGCCGCGCGGCGGCCATCGCCAGCATGCGCTCGGTGCGGGGCGTGATGAACGGGTACCCGTAGATCTGGCCGTGCGGGTGGTGCAGCGTCACGCCGATCTCGACGCCGCGGTTCTCGAACACGTACACCTGCCGGACGCCGGGCACCGCGGCGATCTCGGCGGTCCGGTCGGCCCACGCGTCGACGATCGTCCGGACGCGGGAGACCGGCAACTGCGCGATCGAGGCGGAGTGGTCGTCGGTGAAGCACACGACCTCGCAGCGCCCGGCGCCCCGGGAGCGTTCCACGCCGTCGATCTCCGGCGGGACGGGCGGGGTGCGGACGTCGAAGGACGGGAACCGGTTCTCGAACACCACCACGTCGTAGGACGCGTCGGGGATCTCCGAGGCGGGCCCGCCGGGGCACAGCGGGCACTGGTCGGCGGGCGGCAGGAACGTCCGGGTGTTGCGGTGCGCGGTGATCGTGACGCGGTCGCCGGTCAGCGGGTCGCGGCGCGTCTCGCAGACCGGTTCGACCGGCGCGAGGCCGCGCGGGTCCGGGACGGGCGCCCGGCCCGGCGCCTCGTCGTAGTAGACGATCTCGCGGCCGTCGGAGAGCCGTGCGCGTGTCCGGAACATGTCCCGGGCAGCCTACCGCGCCGGGTGCTCACCCGGCCGGGGCGCCCGCCGGGTGCTGCTCGTGGTGCACGCTCAGCAGGTGCCGCACCAGCGTCGTCAGCACCTCCTTGCCGGAGGCGCGCTCGCGGACGTCGCACAGCACGATCGGGGTGTCGGGACGCAGGTCGAGCGCCTCCCGGATCTCCTCGACCGTGTAGTCGTAGCCGTCGTCGAAGCAGTTCACCGCGACGACGAACGGCAGCCCGCGGTTCTCGAAGTAGTCGACGGCGGGGAAGCAGTCGGCGAGGCGGCGGGTGTCGGCGAGGACGACGGCGCCGAGCGCGCCGTAGGACAGCTCGTCCCACATGAACCAGAAGCGGTCCTGGCCGGGCGTGCCGAACAGGTACAGGATCAGGCCGTCGCGGATCGTGATGCGGCCGAAGTCCATCGCGACGGTGGTGGTGGTCTTCTGCTCGACGCCCGCGGTGTCGTCGACGCCGACGCTCCGGTCGGTGAGCAGCTCCTCGGTCTGCAGCGGGCGGATCTCGCTGACGGCGCCGACCATGGTGGTCTTGCCGACGCCGAACCCCCCGGCGACGAGGATCTTCACCGCGACCGGCGCCGCCGCGCCCTCCGCCGGAGCCCCGCCGTCTCCGGCGGGCTCAGCGTTCGCCGCGGACTCAGAGGGCTTGGAGACCATGGAGCACTTCCCTCAGCAGACGTTCCTTGGAGAGCGGGCTCTCCTGTTGGGGACGGGTGACGGTGATGAGCCGGTGGTGCAGCAGATCGCCGAGCAGGACGCGCACCACGACCAGCGGCAGCCGCATCCGCGCCGCGATCTCGGCGACCGGCTGCGGCTGCACGCACATCTCCAGGATGTCGATGTGCTCGGGGCCGATGCCGGGCGAGCCGGACCGGGGCCGCGCCGCGGTCGCCACGATCGTGATCATGTCGAAGTTCTCGCGGGTCGCGGGGCGCGCGCGCCCGCGCGTCAGCGCGTACGACCGGACGATGGGGCCGGCCTCGTCATCGAGCCATTCGCTGCCTGGACCGGTCATGGCCCGTCACGATTCCTCGTTGTCGAGGGCCTCGGCGCGGCCGCGCCGGGTGCCCTGCTGGATGGACGACATCATCGACCGCAGCTCCTCGGGCGACCGGATCGGGCGGCGCGGCGCGGCGGGCCGCGGCGATGTGACGGTGGGGTCCTCGCGCAGCTGGGCGGCCATGTTCTCCTGCCGGACGCGCCGCGGCAGCGGCGGCCGGGAGGCCGCGCCCGGCCCGTCGGCGGGCCGCCGCCTGACCTCCCGCGGCGAGCGCGGGATCCCCGGCTTGGCGGGCGGCGCCGGCTTGGACTCCGGTTCGGGTTCGGGCTGCTCGGCGGACGGCGGGTCGCCCCACGGCGACGGCGCCGGCGTGGACGGCTGCGGAGGCACGATCCCCCACGCCCCGCTGGACGCCGAACCGGGCGCCGGCGGCTCCTCGAACACCGGAATGGGCCCGGTCCGCGCCAGCGGGTCGTCGGCCGCCGGCCCGGGCGCGGCGGCGTGGCGTCCCGCCGGGAGCCGCAGCACCGCGCCGCCGCCCGGTTCCGGGCGCGGCTCGCGGGGCCGGCCGCCGACCACCGAGCCGACGGGGACGAGCGCGTCCTCCGCGCGGCGGGTGGTGAGCGCGGGCGTGCCCGGCGCGGTGTCGCCCTCGTCCGGCACGACGAGGGCCTCCGGCAGCAGCACGATCGCGGTCATGCCGCCGTACGGGGACGTCCGCAGCGTGACCTTGATGCCGTGCCGGCGCGCGAGCCGGCCGACGACGAACAGGCCGAGCTGGGCGCTGTCGGACAGGTCGAACTCGGCGGCGGTGGCGAGCCGCTCGTTGGCGGCGGCGAGGCTCGGCGCGTCCATGGACAGGCCGCGGTCCTCGACCTCCAGCGTGAAGCCGTGCGAGACGGCCTGCCCGTGGACCTGCACGGTCGTGTGCGGCGGCGAGAACACCGCCGCGTTCTCGACCAGCTCGGCGAGCAGGTGGATGACGTCGGCGACGGCCGGGCCGACGATCGCGGCGCGGGTCATCGGAGCGACGTTGACCCGGGTGTAGTCCTCGACCTCGGACGCGGCGGCGCGGGCGACGTCCACGATCGCGACGGGGCTGCGCCAGCCGCGGCCGGGCGCCTGCCCGGACAGGATGATCAGGCCCTCGGCGTGCCGCCGCATGCGGGTGGCGAGGTGGTCGACCCGGAACAGGTCCTCCAGGTCGTCGGGGGTCTCGATGCGCCGCTCCATCGCGTCCAGCAGCTTGAGCTGGCGGTGCAGCAGCGTCTGGCTGCGGCGGGCGAGGTTGACGAACACCTCGCTGACGTTGCGGCGCAGCGTCGCCTCCTCGACCGCGCCCTGGATCGCGGTGCGGCGGGCGGCGTTGAACGCCTCGCCGACCTGGTCGATCTCCCGGGTGCCGAACGCCAGCGGCGGCGCCTCGGCGGCCACGTCGACCTCCTCGCCGGTGCGCAGCCGGCGGATCACCCCGGGCAGCCGGACGTCGGCGAGGTCGATCGCCTCGCGGCGCAGCCGGGCCAGCTCGCGGATGACGGACCGGGCGACCCACACCGCGAGGACGAGCGACGCGGCGACCGCGACCAGGCCCAGCGCGCCGGCGAGCACGACGCGGGTGATGATGCCGTCCGAGATCGGCTCGGCGCGCCTCTCCGCGCCCGCCGACACGGCGAGTTCGAGGCCGCGCAGCCGCGTCAGGTTGGAGTCGGCGGTGGTCTTCCACAGCACCCCGGCCTCGCCGGAGCGCCGCACGCGGCGGGGCGAGGCGACGAACCGGTCCTCCAGCGCGCGGAGCCGGCCGTACTCGGGCATCCCGGCGACGCGCTGGTAGTAGGCCCGGTCGGGGTCGCGCAGCTCGGCCGCCGCGTACCCGTAGAGGGCGCGCTGGGTGCCGACGAGCTTGACGAACCGGGCGTGCTCGGCGGGCGTCATCCGGCCGGCGGCGAGCGCGCCGGCGAGCAGCGCGTCCTCCTGCGCGAGGACCTCGCGGGCACGCGACAGCGACGCCTCGTTGCGGGCGTCCTTGGCGACCTCGGAGTTGTCCAGGGTGGCGAGCGAGCCCTGCAGCGCGCCGACGTCGCCGAGCAGCGTCGTGTAGTCGGTGAACGCGCGGGTGCGGTCGGTCCTGCCGGTGTCGATGGCGCGGCGCCGGTCGTCCAGGCCGTCCAGCTCGGCCAGGATCTTGCCGGCGAGGCGCTGCGCGTCCGCGGGGGCGACGCCCCGCACGGTCGCGGACTCGGCGAGCCGGCGGAACAGGTCGGCCTGCCGGTCGGTGACCAGCCGGCCCGACTCCATCGCGGCGCGGTCGCCCTCCGCGCGGCTGCCGAGGTACACCACCGACAGCCGCCGCTCGGCCTGCAGCGCGCCGCCGAGCGCGCCGGACGGGTACCCGTAGTGGTCCTGGACGGTCTTGACGTGCCGCAGGTTGAGCCCCTCGCCGAGGGCGATGCTCGCGGCGAAGGCCCACAGCACGCCCAGCGAGACCACCGAGACGGTGACCATCAGGACGACCTTGAAGCGGATGGAGCGGAATCGCGCCGCCTTGGGGGCCCGCCGGTGTCCGGCGGCCGAGTCCGTGGCGGTGCGGCCTCGTTTTGGCACTGCGGCTGAACTTTCCCTAGGGCGGACGGCTTGCGGGGCTGGAGGATCCGGGGACGGTCGGACGGGGGTCTCGGGCGGCCGGCGGGCCGGCGAAACGGACAGGGCCGCGGTGCCGACCGGGACGCCCGGAACGGAAGGAGAGCCTAAGACCGCACGCCACCGTGTGTCGACAGTTTCCGGATCATCACGTTTTGTGTACACAGACGGCGGCAAATGCCCCTACGATGCCTCAGCGTGATGGATCGTTCTCGCCATGCGACGGATTCCGGCCGGTCACCCGTCCGAACGCGCAGGTCACGGACCGTGCTAGCCGCGGCGGCGCTCGTCACGGCCGCCGCCCTCGGGGCCGGGTGCAGTGACGCGTCCGGCGCCGCCGCGCCGCCCGACGTCCAGATGATGCGCACGCTCGGCACCCCCGAGGGCCGGCTCGACCTCGTCGCCTGGACCGGCTACGCCGAGGACGGGTCCAACGACCGGAAGGTCGACTGGGTCACCCCGTTCACGAAGGCGACCGGCTGCCGGGTGCACACGAAGGTCGCCGACACCTCCGACGCGATGGTGGCGCTCATGCGGACGGGCCGCTACGACGGCGTGTCGGCGTCCGGCGACGCGTCCCTGCGGCTCGTCTACGGCGGGCTGGTCGCGCCGGTCAACACGGGCCTGCTCAGCAACTACGACGACATCGCCGCGTACCTGAAGAACCAGCCGTACAACTCCGTCAACGGGAAGATGTACGGCGTCCCGCACGGCTACGGCGCCAACATGCTGATGTACCGGACGGACAAGATCCTGCAGCGTCCGACCTCGTGGAGCGTCGTGTGGGACGAGGACTCCCCCGCCGCCGGGCACGTCGTCGCCTACGACTCGCCGATCTACATCGCGGACGCGGCGCTCTACCTGAAGGCCCACCGCCCCGACCTGAAGATCACCGACGTCTACGCGCTGGACGAGGAGCAGTTCCAGGCCGCGGTCGACCTGCTCAAGCGGCAGCGCCCGAACGTCAACCAGTACTGGTCGAACTACCTGGACGAGCTCCAGTCGTTCAAGAGCGGCTACAACTACGCGGGCACCGCGTGGCAGGTGACCGCGAACCTGGCGCTGGCGGAGAAGGCGCCGGTGGCGACGACCATCCCGGAGGAGGGCGCGACCGGCTGGTCCGACACCTGGATGATCTCGTCGAAGGCGCAGCATCCCACCTGCATGTACAAGTGGATGAACTGGATCACCGCGCCGAAGGTGCAGGCCGAGGTCGCGCAGTGGTTCGGCGAGGCGCCCGCCAACCCGAAGGCGTGCCGGTACACCGCCAAGGGCTTCTGCTCGACCTACCACGTCGGCGATCCCGAGTTCTACCGGCGCCTGGCGTTCTGGAAGACGCCCGCGAAGGACTGCGGCGACGACCGCGGCGACAAGTGCGTTCCCTACGACCGCTGGGCGCAGGCCTGGACGCAGATCAAGGGCTAGCGGCGGGCCGCGAGGCGGGCTACGAGGCGGGCTTCATGGCGTAGCAGTAGTTCGACTTGCCCTTGAAGTAGTGGCGGGCCCGGCCGTCGCCGTACCGCCACTGGCAGCCGCCGTCGAGCTGGGCCGCCGACAGCTTCATCGTGCCGCCCTTGCGCTTGACGCAGTACGCGCCGGGGCTCGGCGTCTCGCGGTACTCGACCCACTCCCAGCCGAGCTTCACGCAGTACGCGCTGAAGTGCCCCGGCCCGAGTTCCACGCGCACGGGCTTCGGCGCGCGCGTCGGGGCCTTCGACGGCGACCGCGACGGGCCCGCCGACTTCGACGGCGACCGCGACGCCCCCGGCCGCGAGGGACTGGCGCTCGCGCTCGCGCTCGGCGACCGGGTCCCGGCTCCGCTGCCCGCCTCGGCCGGGGCGCTGGGCTGCGGGGTGTCGGGCCCGGCCGAGCCGTTGACCGCGACGCTCTCGTCCCGCTTCGCCGGCTCGTCGCCGGAGAACCACACCGCTCCGAAGACGACGGCGACGACGGCGGCCACCGCAGCGGCGCCCCCGATGAGCGCGATCTTCGCGCGCCCGCCACCGCCGTGCGGTGCGGTGACCGCGTCCACCCGTCCAGCGGCGGGCGGCGGCACGACCGGCGGCGGCATGCCGGGAGTCGGCGGCATGGCGGGAGGCGGCGGCATGCCGGGAGGCGGCGGCGGGGGCGTGTGGGCGGTGTTCTCGCTCGCCTCGGACGGGGCGGCCGGTGGCGGCGGGGGCAGCAGGGCGGCGGCCGGGACGGGCGGGCGTAACGTCCCCGGCGGAGGCGGCGACGGCGCGCGCCCCGGGCGGACGAGCCGGTCGAGGACGCCCTGCGCGGACGGCCTGCGCGCCGGTTCCTTCGCGAAGCACTCGGTGAGCAGGCCGCGCAGCGGCTCCTCCACGCCGGTCAGGTCGGGCTCGCCGTTCGCGATGCGGTTGAACACGACCGGCACGGACTCGTTGCCGAACGGCGGCCGCCCGGTCGCGGCGAACGCCATCGTCGACGCCCACGCGAACACGTCGGCGGCCGGGGTCAGCTCGCCGGGTTCCAGCTGCTCGGGCGCCATGTAGGCGGGCGTGCCGACCGCGCGGCTGACCATCGTCTGCGCGCCGGACAGCGCCCGCGAGATGCCGAAGTCGATGACGCGCGCGCCGTCGGGGCCGATGAGCACGTTGTGCGGTTTGAAGTCGCGGTGGACGATGCCGGCGTCGTGCAGCGCGACGAGCGCCGTCGCGGTCGCGATGGCGAGCCGGTCGAGGGCGCTGCCGGAGCGGGGGCCCCGCTCGGCGACGACCCGGCTGAGCGGCGGCCCGTCGATGTACTCGCTGACGATGTAGCGGCGGTTCCCGGACGTGCCGGAGTCGAGGACCTGCGCGGTGCAGAACCGCGCGACGTGCTTGGCCGCCTCCAGCTCGCGGGTGAACATGTCGAGCGCGCTCAGCGTGCCGAGGTCGCTGCTCAGGTGCGCGTGGAACAGCTTCACCGCGACCTGTGCGCCGTCGCCGCCGTCGCCGCCGCCGGGGCCGCCGGGGCCGTCGCCGTCGCCGCTGGTGCCGAGGTAGACGACGCCCTGGCCGCCCTCACCGATCCGCGCGGTGAGCCGGTAGGCACCGATCTGGCGCGGGTCGTCCGGTTCGAGGGGCTGCACGCCCAGCAGTGTAGGCGGGTCAGTGATCGCGCCGGGTCATCATCCGGACGAGCGTGAGAAGTTCGGCGGCGGCGTCGGGAGCCGCGCCCGCCAGGTGGGTGCGGGCCGCGACGAGGAGCGTGTCGGCGTGCGCGGCGGCCCAGGCGCGGGCGCCGCTGGTCTCGATGAGCGCGGCGGCGCGGGCGGTGTCGTCGTCGGTCAGCGGCTCGTCGCGCAAGTACAGCGCGGCGAGTTCGGCGGCGGCGGGCGTGCCGGACGTCAGCGCCGCCACGACCGGCAGCGACTTCTTGCGGTTGTGCAGGTCGGAGTGGACGGGCTTGCCGGTGATGGCGGGGTCGCCCCAGATGCCGAGCAGGTCGTCGGCGAGCTGGAAGGCCAGCCCGACCTGCTCGCCGAAGGTGCGCATCCGGGCGGTCTCGGCGGCGGTCGCGCCGCCGTACAGGGCGCCGAGCGCGCAGGCCGCGCCCATCAGCGCGCCGGTCTTGCGGTTCGCCATCGCGAGGCACTCGTCGAGCGCCACGTCCGTGCGCTCCTCGAAGGCGAGGTCGGCGAACTGCCCCTCGACCAGGTCGACGACGGACCGGGCGAGGATGCGGACGCCGTGCGCGACCGCCGGGGAGTCGTCGGCGGCGAGCGCCTCGTAGGCGGCGGCGAGCAGGGCGTCCCCGGCGAGGATCGCGGCGTTCGTCCCGAAGACCGTCCAGGCGGTGGGGCGGTGCCTGCGGGTGGTGTCGCCGTCCATGACGTCGTCGTGCAGCAGGGAGAAGTTGTGCGCCAGCTCCACCGCGACGGCGGCCGGCAGGGCGGCGTCCGCCGTCCCGCCGGCCCCCTCCGCCGCCAGCAGCGCCAGCGCGGGGCGGACCGCCTTGCCCGCCGGGCCCGTGTCGGGCCGGCCCCGCTCGTCCCGCCAGCCGAAGTGGAACTCGGCGATGCGGCGGGCCGTCTCCGGCAGCGCCCCGACCGCGTCCCGCAGGGCGGGGTCGAGCAGGCTCCGGCTCCACCGCAGGATGTCGGCCGCCGACCGGGCGCGCCGGTCCGGGCGGTGGTCGCAGCCGACGACGGCGGGGTCGTCCTTCCAGGCGGGCACGGCGGGCATGGCGTCCTCCCCTTCCTTCAGCGGGCGATCGCGCTCAGCGGGCGATCTCGACGTTCTCCAGGACGCCGAGCGCGTCCGGGACCAGCACGGCGGCCGAGTAGTAGGTGCTGACCAGGTACGTCAGCAGCGCCCGGTCGCCGATGCCGGCGAACCGGACCGACAGGCCCGGCTCCACCTCGTCCGGCAGCCCGGTGCGGCGCAGCCCAATGACGCCCTGGTCCTCCTCGCCGGTGCGCAGCACCAGGATCGAGCTGGTCCCGGCCGGGGTGATCGGGATCTTGTCGCACGGGTAGATGGGGACGCCGCGCCACGCCTGGACGCGGCGTCCCTCGACCTCCGCGCAGGACGGGTACACCCCGCGCCGGGTGCACTCGCGGCCGAACGCGGCGATCGTCTTGGGGTGGGCGAGGAAGAAGCGGGACTTGCGCCGCCGCGACAGCAGCTCGTCCATGTCGGCGGGGGTCGGCGGGCCCCCGCTGGTCTGCAGGCGCTGCCGCAGGTCGGCGTTGTGCAGCAGCCCGAAGTCGCGGTTGTTGATGAGCTCGTGCTCCTGGCGCTCGCGCAGCTCCTCGATGGTGAGCCGGAGCTGCTGCTCGACCTGGTCCATCGGCCCGTTGTAGAGGTCGGCGACGCGGGCGTGGACGCGCAGCCTCGTCTGGGCGAGGCTCAGCCCGTACTCGCGCGGCGAGGCCTCGTAGTCGGCGAACGTGGCGGGCAGGACGGGTTCGCCGTCGTGCCCGGACGCCACCTCGATCGCCGCCTCGCCGTGCCGGGTCTGCGGCGGTGGCGGCGCGTCGCGGTACTCCTCCAGGTGGGTGCGGAGGGCCTCGGACCGCTCGGTCAGCTCCTCGACCGCCGCGCGGGGCAGCGTCAGCACGATGGCCGGGGTCAGCGCGCGGAAGGTGTGCGGCCACTCCTCGTCGACGCCGAGCAGGGCGCGGTCGCCGAAGAACCGGCCGTCGGCGAGGATGCCGACCCGGGCCTCGCCGCCGTACTTGCCGGGACCGGCCTCCTCGACCTTGCCGTGCGCGATCAGGTGGACGCCGTCGAGCGGCCGGCCGGCCGCCGCGATCGTCTCGCCGGGCGCGTACTCGTGCTGCTCGAACCGCGCGGCGAGGCCGTCCAGCACCTCCGGGTCGCCCAGGTCGCGCAGCGGCGGCAGCTCGGCCAGCTCCGGCGGGACCACGCGGACGGCGGCGCCGTCGTTGACGAACGTGACGATCCCGTCGCCGAGCTGGTAGGTGAGCCGCCGGTTCACCCGGTAGGTGCCCGCGTCGGCCCGCACCCACGGCAGCAGCCGGAGCAGCCACCGCGGGGTGATGCCCTGCATCTGCGGGACGGACTTGGTCGTCGTCGCGAGGTTGCGGGCGGCCTGCGTGCCGAGCGCGAGCCGCGCCCCGGTGGACCCGGCCGCGCCGGCCGGGCCGCTGTCGGTGGTCGGCTCCGTCACGCGCCGGCACCGCCGTGCGCGATCTCGACGGACTCCAGCATGCCGAGCGCGTCCGGAACGAGGACGGCGGCCGAGTAGTAGGCGCTGACCAGGTAGTTGATGAGCGCCTTCTCGTCGATCCCCATGTACCGGACGGACAGCCCCGGCTGGTACTCGTCCGGCAGGCCCACCTGGTGGAGCCCGACGACGCCCTGCGCGGCCTCGCCGGTCCGCATCAGCAGGATCGAGCTGGTCTTGGTCCTGCTCACCGGGATCTTGTTGCACGGGAAGATCGGCACGCCGCGCCAGCCGGGGACCTTGCTGCCGCCGACGTCGACGCTGCCGGGGTAGACGCCGCGCGCGCTGCACTCGCGGCCGAACGCGGCGATCGCCTTCGGGTGCGCGAGGAAGAACGCGGGTTCCTTCCAGACGAGGGTGAGCAGGTCGTCCATGTCGTCCGGCGTGGGCGGGCCCGAGCGGGTGTGGATGCGCTGGGACAGGTCGGCGTTGTGCAGGAGCCCGAAGTCGCGGTTGTTGATGAGCTCGTTCTCCTGGCGCTCGCGCAGCGCCTCGATGGTCAGCCGGAGCTGCTGCTCGACCTGGTCCATCGGCTCGTTGTAGAGGTCGGCCACGCGGGTGTGGACGCGCAGCACGGTCTGCGCGACGCTCAGCTCGTACTCGCGCGGGGACGCCTCGTAGTCGACGAACGTCCCGGGCAGGACCGGCTCGCCCTCGTGCCCGGACGCCACCTCGATGGCCGCCTCGCCGTGCGCGTTGCTCGGCCGGTCGGGGCTCGCCCGGTACTCGTCCAGATGGGCCTGGAGGGACGCGGACTGGCCGAGGGTCTCCTGGAAGTCGGCGTCGCTCATGCTGAGGACGGTGCACGCGGTCACGGCCTTGACCGTGTGCTCCCAGGTCGGCTGCTCCTCGCCCTCGTCAGGCGCGAGCAGGGCCCGCTCGCCGAAGAAGTCGCCGTCGGCGAGGGTGCCGAGGGCGGCGTCGGCGCCGTACTCGCCGGCCCCGATCTTGCTGAGCTTGCCGTGCGCCACCAGGATGACGCGGTCGACCGGGCGGCCGCGCTCCACGATGACGTCGCCGGGCTCGTACTCCTGCTGGGTGAACCGGCCGGCGATGGCGTCCAGCGTCAGGTCGTCGTCGTAGCCGCGCAGCGGAGGCAGCTCGCCCAGCTCGCGGGGGATGACCCGGACGTCGGCGCCGGTGGTCACGAACGTGACCCGGCCGTCGCCGAGGGTGTAGGTGAGGCGCCGGTTGACGCGGTAGGCGCCGCCGGCCGCCTGGACCCAGGGCAGCAGCTTCAGGAGCCACCTGGAGGTGATGCCCTGCATCTGCGGGACGGACTTGGTCGTGGTCGCCAGATTCCGTGCCGCCGCGGTACCGAGGCTCAACTGGTCCTGCTGCTGTTCCGTCACGTCCACACCACCGATTCGTCGAAGGTCCGTCATGATGAGCCGTCTTCCGGCCAACGGTGACGCTACTGAACGTAATTGTTACATCGCAATGAGCCATCGGATTGCCGGATCGCCACACAACTCGCACCCACACGCCACTGCCCGAATCCGGCGCCGCACCGGCGTGCGCCGAGGCCAAGCGGACGACCAGTGGTTTTTACCGTCCAGTGGGGTTTCGCCCCAGGTCAGCGCGGTGCCACGTGAGGCAGATCACCCGATTTGTCGGCCTTGGCAAGGAAAGACCTACCGCATCCTGGTGTTGTACGGAACGAGCACAACAGGCCCGGTCAGGACGGGTCTGGCGAACCGGAGGGGAGGCTCCCAGTGACCGCAGTCTGGACAGCACTGGCCATCGAGACGGGCACCGCACTGGTGATCGCGGGTTCGCTGGCGGGCTGGGCCCGCCGGCACTTCCGCCGCGCCCGCTGAGCGGCCGCGCACCCGGCCTTCACGCCGCCCCGGAACCCGCCGGTTCCGGGGCGCGCTCGTTCCCGGCCTTCTCGATCGGCACCCCCGCCGTCTCCGGGATCTTCATGATCGGCACCAGCGCCACCGCCGCCGCGATCATCAGGTAGTACGCCGGGACGTAGTTGGAGCCCGTCACGTCGATCAGCGACCCGACCAGCACCGCCGCCGTCCCGCCGAACAGCGACGTCGAGATGTTGTAGCCGATCGCGAACGCCCCGTACCGCACCTTCGTGGGGAACATCGCCGGGAACGTCGCGCCGATCACCGCCAGCATCAGCACCAGCAGCCCGCCGACGATCGCGTACCCGGCCGCGACGCCGAGCTTGTTCTCGGTCTGCATGAGCGCGAACGCCGGGTACGCCAGCAGGAGGTAGCCGATCGCCGCCGTCATCAGCAGGGGTTTTCGTCCGATGAGGTCGGACAGGTGCCCGAGCGGCAGGATCACGGCCATCATCGCGAACTCCACGCCGATCGTGATGAGCTGCGCCGTGTCGTCGTTCATGTCCAGGAAGTCGACGAGGTACGAGGGCATGAACGTCAGCAGCGTGTAGTCCGCGACGTTCAGCAGGAACACGATGCCGATCAGCATCGCGATGACGCGCCAGTAGTGCTCCAGCGTCTCCTTGAGCGGCGACTGGGCCTTCTTGCCCTCCTGCTCCATGGCCTGGAAGGTCGGGGTGTCCTCGATCCTCGTCCGGACGTAGAGCCCGACGAGGCCGAGCGGCAGCGCCACCAGGAACGGGATGCGCCAGCCCCAGCTGTGCATGGCGCTCTCGCTGAGCGCCAGGTCCATGATGAACACCAGGCCGGCGCCGAGGATGTAGCCGGTCAGCGTGCCGAACTCCAGGAAGCTGCCGAAGAACCCGCGCCGGTGCGTCGGCGCGTACTCGGCGATCATCGTGGCGGCGCCGCCGTACTCGCCGCCCGTCGAGAAGCCCTGGATCAGCCGGACGGCCAGCAGTGCCAGCGGCGCGGCGATCCCGATCGTGTTGTAGTCCGGCAGGATCCCGATCACGAACGTCGAGCCCGACATCAGGATGATCGTCGCGGCCAGCACCCGCTTGCGGCCGAGCTTGTCGCCCATCGGACCGAAGAACAGCCCGCCGAACGGGCGGGCCAGGAACGCCGCCGCGATCAGCGCGAACGAGCGCAGCGACGCGCTGCCCGCCGCCTCCTCCGGGAAGAACTTCGTGCCGATGATCGCCGTCATCACCCCGGCGCTGAACACGCCGAAGTCGAACCACTCGATGCAGTTCCCCATCGCGGACGCGATCACGGCCTTGTGGACGGCGCCGGTGCCGCCCCGGTCCGCCGGCAGGCTCGCCCCGTCGTCCGCCGGCCCGTCCGCCGCCCCGGTGCGCTCAGCGTCGTCGTTCACGCGCTACCTCTGCCCGATGATCGGCGAAGCTAACGCCGGGTCACGCCGCGGCCACTCGCCGGAGCGGCGCCGTCACGCCTTCCCGGACCTGCCCGCGGCGCCCTTGGACGCCTTCGGCTTCGCCGGGCGGGTGTCCTCGTCCTCGTCCTCGTCGTCGGGCAGCGCGGGCAGCGCCGTGGTGGGCTGGTCCGCGACCTCGCCGGGCAGTTCGTCGGTGCGCCCCGGGTCGCCGTCGAGCAACTCGTCGAGGGTGGCGGTGCGGTCCGCGCCCGCCGGCTCGTCCAGCAGGAGGTCGTCCTCGGGGATCGACACGAGCGCCTGCGTCTCCACCGACTCCCGGGTGATCACGCCGCTGGCGAGGACGTTGTTGCGGTGCCGCAGCATGCCGTTCTCGCGGAGCAGGTTGTCGACGTCCGAGCGGGCCCGCGCGATGCGGCGGCTCAGCCGGACGTGCACGAGGAACCCGCCCGCCGCCGCGCCGAGGATGAACCCGGCGACGGGGAGGCCGACCGCGGGCGGCGCGAGCGTGGCCACCAGCGCGACGGCGACCAGCGCGACGACCACGGCAAGCGCGACGAAGTGCTCCTCCATCCAGTCGAGGACGGTGTTGACGCGCTTGGGGATCCTCACTCGGCGACTCCTCCACTCGGCTCGGGCGGCGCCGGCGCGCGGCGGTTCACCGGCCCCGCGACGCCGCTGTTCGGATGCACCGCCGGGCACCGCGGCCGGGACGGTCCGGGCGCGCACCCGCACCGGCGCGCCGCTCTCCTGCACCGGACGCGCCTCCGCGAGATGCTGACCGCAGGAAGGCCGTCCGAAACCCCAACTGTACTTGACTGCTCCCCTCACTGAAGGGAAGGGATTGTTCAGCCCCCTCCCGCCACGAGATGTGCGGGGATTCACGGCTCAGGCCGCCTCCCGCCCCGGCGGGGCGGGAGGTCTTGCGCCATCGGCACCGTCCGGGTCCAGACCCGCCCGGACCAGCATCACGCGCGCGGAGTTCTTGTCCCTGGGCCGGGACGTCCCGCACGCGGTGCAAGTGTAGACACGCTCCGACAGCGGCAGGCGGTGCTTGGCTCTCGCACCGCACTGTCCGCAGTCCATGGTGGTGTAAGCCGGGTCCACCAGACGGACGTCCCGGCAGTGTTTGCGACCCATCTCGATCAAGGCCCTCTTGGCGGCGCCGATCGCAGCGTCGGCCGACTTGCGCGCCATCGTCGAGCGGGCCAGGAACTTAGGGTGGAAGTCCTCCACCGCGACCACGTCGTGATCGCGCATCACTTTCTTGGCCCATTTGCGGGCGTCGTCCTGGCGCTGCCGCGCGGCCTTGGTGTGCGCCTTGGCCGCCCGCCGCCGTGCCATGCGGTATCCCTTGGACTGCGACTTGCCCTTTGGGGCGCGGCGCCGGGCCATCTGCCGCTGATAGCGCGCCAGCCGCGCGGCGCCCTTCTTCCCGTGACCGGCATGGGGCAGGTCGTGTTCATCACTGGTCGTGGTCGCGGTCTCGGCCACACCCCAGTCCACGCCGAGGACGCGACCGGTGGGCGCCAGCGGCTCCACCCGCGCGAGCACCACGAACGAGGCGTACCAGTGCCCCAGGCAGTCGCGGTGGATCCGCACCGAGGACGGGATCCCGGGCAGGCGGCGCGACCACACCACCACCGCCGCGACGCCGCACGCCAGATGCAGGCGGTCGTCCTTGAGTCGGAACCCGCGTCGTGTGTAGTTCAGCGTCGGACGGGCCACGCCCCTCTTCTTCAGACGCGGCATCCCGGCCCGCCGTCCGACCGGCAGCCCCGCCTTGATGTCGGCCAACGCCCTGGCCCGCGACTTGCCGAAGTCGCGGACGGTCTGCTGCTGGGGCACTGACGCGCCCGCGCCCAGCCACCGCTGCTCGGCGCGCCATCCGGTCAGCATCCTGTCCAGCCGCGCCGGACCGCACGCCTCACCCGCCGCGTGTGCGGCCCGGGACCGGGACACACACTCATTCCACACCCATCGACACCGATCCCACTCGGCCAGAAGCGCACGCTCAGCGGCCGACGACAACCGCAACCGGTACCCGTACCGGGCGCTACCCCCACCGTCTGCCGCCGTCACGAGCACCAACCTTCAATCAACGCTACGTAATCATATTGCCACTCTAAGGTCATGCATGACGGCCGGATTCCTCTCCGGCCTGAAGGCAGACGCATCCTCCGGGAACACAGTGACGTCGGTCGCTGCGGCGGCGGGCGGCTCGCGCCGGGATGCGAACACATGGTCGCGGCGAATATCGTCCATGTATATGAGCGAACACTTTGACGTCGTGGTCCTCGGCGCGGGCCCGGGTGGATATGTCGCCGCGATCCGGTCGGCACAGCTCGGGCTGAAGACGGCGATCATCGAGGAGAAATACTGGGGCGGGGTGTGCCTCAACGTCGGCTGCATCCCGTCGAAGGCGCTGCTGCGCAACGCGGAGCTGGCGCACATCTTCACCAAGGAGCAGGAGACCTTCGGGATCAACGTCGAGGGCAGCGTGTCCTTCGACTACGGCGTCGCGTTCCAGCGCAGCCGGCAGGTGTCGGACAAGCTCGTCAAGGGCGTCCAGTTCCTGATGAAGAAGAACAAGATCACGTCCTATGACGGACGGGGCACGTTCACCGACCCGAACACCCTGCAGGTCGCCCGCGCGGACGGCTCGTCGGAGACGGTGACGTTCGACAACTGCATCATCGCGGCGGGCGCCCACACCAAGCTGCTGCCGGGCACGTCGCTGTCGGAGCGGGTCGTCACCTACGAGGAGCAGATCCTCAGCTCCGAGCTGCCGGACAGCATCGTCATCGCCGGCGCGGGCGCGATCGGCGTCGAGTTCGCCTACGTGCTGCACAACTACGGGGTGAAGGTCACGATCGTCGAGTTCCTCGACCGGATGGTCCCGAACGAGGACGCCGACGTCTCCAAGGAGCTCGCCAAGCGCTACCGCAAGCTCGGCGTGGACGTCCTCACCTCCACCCGCGTGGACGCGATCGACGACTCCGGCGAGAAGGTCAAGGTCACCGTCACCGGCAAGGACGGCGCCCAGCAGGTCATCGAGACCGACAAGGTCCTCCAGGCGATCGGCTTCCAGCCGAACGTGGAGGGCTACGGCCTGGAGAAGACCGGCGTGGCCCTCACCGAGCGCGGCGCGATCGACGTGGACGGCCGCTGCCGCACGTCCGTCCCGCACATCTACGCGATCGGCGACGTCACCGCGAAGCTGATGCTCGCGCACGCCGCCGAGGCCATGGGCATCGTCGCCGCCGAGACCATCGCGGACGCCGAGACGATGGAACTCGAGTACATCATGATCCCCCGCGCGACCTACTGCCAGCCGCAGGTCGCGAGCTTCGGCTACACCGAGGCCCAGGCCAAGGAGCAGGGCTTCGACGTCAAGACCGCGAAGTTCCCCTACAGCGCCAACGGCAAGGCCCTCGGCATGGGCGAGGGCGACGGCTTCGTCAAGGTGATCAGCGACGCCAAGTACGGCGAGATCCTCGGCGCCCACATGATCGGCCCCGAGGTCACCGAACTCCTCCCCGAACTGACCCTGGCCCAGCAGTGGGACCTCACGGTCAACGAGGTGGCCCGCAACGTCCACGCCCACCCCACCCTGGGCGAGGCGATGAAGGAGGCCGTCCACGGCCTCGCCGGCCACATGATCAACCTCTGACCCCCACCCGGCGTGTTCGCCTCCCCCACGAGGCGAACACGCCCCGGCCGTCCGCCGTCCGCCGTCGGCTTCGGCGAGCACGAAATCTCCGCGTTCCCGAGTCGATATGATCACCGGTCCGGGGGATGTGTGAGGAGGGGTCGTGGGCGAGCGGAGGGGCCTGCTGCCCACGGATCCGGACTCGGTCGGCCCCTATCGGCTTGAGGATCGGCTGGGCGCCGGCGGGCAGGGGACGGTCTACGTCGGCCGCTCGGCCGACGGCGCGCCCGTGGCGGTCAAGCTGCTGCATCCGCATCTGTTCGGCAACGAGGTGGCGCGGACGCGGTTCGTCCGCGAGATGCAGATCGCCGAGCGGGTGGCGCCGTTCTGCACCGCGCAGGTGCTCGACAGCGGTGTCGTCGACGGCCGGCCCTACATCGTCAGCGAGTTCGTGGACGGCCCGTCCCTCCAGGCGTCGGTGCGCGACACCGGCCCGCGTACCGGGGCGGCGCTGGAGCGGCTGGCGGTCAACACGGTGACGGCGCTGGCCGCGATCCACCGGGCCGAGGTCGTCCACCGCGACTTCAAGCCGGGCAACGTCCTGCTCGGGCCGGACGGGCCGGTCGTCATCGACTTCGGCATCGCCCGCGCCCTCGACCTCAACCAGTCGATCATCACCAGCCAGGCCGTCGGCACCCCCGGCTACATGGCGCCCGAGCAGATCCGGGAGGACGAGACCGGCCCCGCCGCCGACATGTTCGCCTGGGGCGCGACCATGGTCTTCGCCGCCACCGGCAGGCGGGCCTTCGACGGCGGTTCGATCCCGGCGGTGATGCGGGCGATCCTGGAGGACGAACCGGACCTCGGGGGCCTGCGGGCGCCGTTCGCCGCGATCGTCCGCGAGTGCCTGGCCAAGGACCCGGCCAAGCGTCCCACCGCGGCGGACGTGGGCGAGCGGCTGCGTGACCTGCCCTCACCTGCCTGGGAGGGCGGCGCCGAGCCTGCGGTCTCCGCTGCTCCGGACACTGTCCAGGACTCCGCTTCGGATGCGGGCCGCAGTGGGAAAGGGCGTCGGCGCGCGCTTCTGATCGGGGTGGCCGTCGCGGCGTTCGTCGTGGCGCTGGGCGGCGGCTACGTGCTGCTACCGTCCGATGGGGAGGGCCGGACGTCCGAGGCGGCCGAGACCCCGGAGACCGCGACGTCCTCCGGGGTCCCCGCCACCGGGACGACCGGGCCTCCGGCGAGCCCGAGCGAGTCCGCGAGCCGTGAAGCCGGGCCGTCGTCCGCGACGTCGAAGGCGCCGGAGAGCGGCGCGGCGCCTTCGACAGGCTCGGGCAGTCGTACGCCTCGGCCGTCCGGCAAGCCGTCCGAGCCGTCAGGCGGTGGTGAGGAGAAGGCGCCTGCCGGGCCGAAGACGCTGGGGACCATCTCGGCGAGCGACGGCACCGGGTACTGCCGGTCCCGGGGATACGCCGGTGCGGTACGCGAGTACGGCGGCGACTACTCCTGCTACGGCGCCCCCGGACGCACGACGGTCACCCTCACCGCCCTCTGCCGCTGGAAGTATCCGAACCACTCCAACGTCAAGGCCGACGGCACCACCTGCAAGTCGCAGAACTAGGTGACGTTCCAGAGGTCGAGGGCGGCGTGGGCGGGGCGCCAGACGGTTTCGTAGGCGGTGCGGGCCTGGTCCGGGAGGAAGGCCAGCATCTTGGCGGCGAGGTCCGGGTCCGCGCCGTCCAGGAGCCACGGGATGACGCGGGGGCCGTTGGGGCCGAGTTTCGCGCCGTGCACCTGGCCGAAGTTCGCGTAGTGCTCGGGCGGCAGGGTCTCGTCGATCAGCGGGAGTGCCGCCTCCTCCTCGTGCCTCAGGTGGGCGGTGAGGGCGGTCGCCAGGCGGTCGGCGAGGGGGCCCAGGGGTTCGGTGCCGGTGTCGATCGCGTCGATGACGGGGTCGATGGTGGCGTGTTCGGCCTCCATCGCGTCCATCAGGGCGAGACCCTCCGGACGGTCGGCGAGGGCTTCGCGCATGGGCGGCCACAGGGCTTCGTCTTCGGCGGTGTGGTGGACGTGCAGGGCCGTCTTGAACAAGTCCCAGCCCGGTGCTTCTGCGAGGATGCGGCGCGCCTCGTCGTCCGGCCGGGCGGCGACCTTGGTGAGCTGCTCCAGCTCCCGGCGCAGCGCGTCGTGCATGACGTACATGGCGGTCCAGTCGTAGGTGGCCATGGTTTCCCCTTCCGTTTCCCCATAGACGGATTTCGGGAGGGAAGTGTGACTCGTCAGGACGTGGGGGCCGGGCTGGAGAGGCGGCTCAGGAGGCGTTGGCCCTGGCGGGAGCTGATGTTGAGGCGGCGGCCGAGTTCGGCGCCGGTGATGCCGGGTTCGGCGTCGATGATGGCGAGGGCGCGGGCCTCGTTGTCGGTCGCCACGCTGCGCGGGACGCTCGCCTTCTTCTGCTTCGGCGGCGCCGGCGTCGGTGTCGGTGCCGGCGTCGGCTCGGGCTCAGGCTCCGGTGGGGCCGTGAGGGTGGTGACGCGGGTGAGGGCCTGGTCGAGCATGACGCCGTCCTTGAGCATCCAGACGACGTCCGCCGGGGCCTTCGACTTCCACTTGCGGCCGTAGTGGTCGTCCAGCAAGGCGTGGGCGTGGCGGCGGCGCTGCTCGGCCTGGAGGGCGTCGGGGTAGGACGTGATCTGCCACAAAACCATGCGGCGCCACAGGCGGAACGTGGAGAACGGCGCCAGCAGCCAGCGGGCGACGGGCACGCCTTCGCGGACGGTGCCCGCGGCGATCCCGGCGCGGCGGCGGATGGCGTGCCGGACGGCCTCGATGAACGTGATGAACAGGACGGGCATGGCGGCGTGCATGACCATGCCCGTGACGTCGCCGTGCGCGGCGGAGACGTTGAGCCAGACGGTCGCGGCGGTGAACGCGAACGCCATCCAGCGCAGGGCCGGCATGGGCATGGCCAGCCACTCCAGGAGCAGCGCGACGGAGACCAGGGCGAGGATGCCCAGGTCGACTCCGGCCGGGACGATCCACGCCTCGTCGCCGAACCAGGGCTCGGCCACGTCCCGGACGGACGCGAACGAGCCGTATCCGCCGAGTCCGGCGAGGCCCGCGAAGAAGACGCCGCCGACGGCGGCCAGGACGCGCTGGGCGCGGGTCAGCGGCATCGTCGTCCGGTCCATCGCGTCCCTCCCGTCACGGGGTGTCTAGATCACCCCGTGACGGTAGCGTGCCGTCCCGGACGAAACCGGCAATATCCCCCAGTCGTCAGCGGAGCGGGTCGAACGGGTCCAGCTCGACCGGCCGCCGACCTGTGGTGATCTGCTCGGCGAGCAGGCGGCCGGTCGCCGGGCCGAGCGTGATGCCCCACATGCCGTGTCCGCCGGCGGCGAAGACGCGCGGCGAGCGGGTCGCGCCGATCAGCGGGAGGCCGTCGCGGGTGCAGGGGCGGGAGCCGACCCACTCGTCCTGCCGGTCGCCGAGGTCGGCGCCGCGCAGGAGGGGGCGGGCGGCCTCGACGATCGCCTTGATCCGGCGCTGGTCGAGCGGCGCCTCCGGGGTGCGGAACTCCATCATCCCGGCGACGCGGAGCCGGTCGCCGAGCGGCGTGCAGGCGACGCGCTGGGCGGGGAAGTAGACGGGGCCGTCCGGGACGCGGTCCATCGGCACGCTGAAGCTGTAGCCGCGGCCCGCCTGGACGAGGGACCGCACGCCGAACTGCCGGGCGAGGTCGCCGAGCCACACGCCGCTCGCGAGCACCACCGTGTCGAACCGCTCGGAGTCGCTGCCCGTGGTGCGGACGGAGACGCTGCCCCGCTGGTGCCCGATCTCCGTGACGGCCGCGCCGGTGCGGATCTTGCCGCCCCGGTCGCGGACGGAGTCGGCGAGCGCGTGCACGAACGCGCCCGGGTTGATGAACCGCTGGCCGCGCAGCACGATCGCGGCGCCGATCTCGTCCGACAGGGCGGGTTCCAGGGCGCGGGCCTGGTCGCCGGTCACGGCCTCGTACTCCAGTTCCTGGCCGGCCGCGCGGATGTGCTCGATCTCCTCCAGCAGGACGCGGCGCTCGGCCGCCGTCCGGTACGCGGCGAGGAAGGACCCGGCCTCGTTCGTCCGCGCCTTGACGCCGCCGTCCAGCAGCGCGTCGAAGCTCGGCAGCGCCCGGCCGTTGATCGGCACGAGCGACTCCATCGCGCGGCGCCACCGGGCGGCCGTGCTGTTGCGGGCGAACCCGGCGAGGAAGCGCAGCAGGCGCGGGTTCGCGCTCGGCGGGACGTAGACCGGTGAGGACGGGCTGAGCACCGCCCGCACACCGTAGGAGAGGACGGCCGGCTCCGGCAGCGGGGTCGCCAGGCCGGGCGTCAGCCAGCCGGCGTTGCCCCAGGACGCGCCCGCGGCGACGTCCCGGCGGTCGAACACGGTGACATCGGCGCCGTGCTCCTGAAGGAACCAGGCGGTGGACAGCCCGACCATGCCGGCGCCCACGACGGCGACTCGGCGCGGCGGTGCGTCGAGAGCCATGGCGACTCCTCTCCTCGCTCATACGCGTGACACTTCGATAGTGCGCCGCGCTGAAGCCGTCGTCTCTGTCGCGATCGGCCAATCCCGTCAGGGCTCACCGTGCGAACGGCACAATGGACGCATGGTGAAGCTCGACGTGGCCGACCTCGTCGACTCGCTGGGGCTGCTCCGGCTGCTGACGCCGGGGCGCGGCGGGCAGGTCCACGACGTGGTGCTGGCGGAGCCGGGCGAGCCGGCGGGGCAGCCCGGCGAGATCGTCCTCGCCGTGGGCGTGTCCGACCCGGCCGAGGCCGTGGCGCTCCTCGAACGGGCGGACGCCGCCGGCGCGGAGGGCGTCGTCCTCAAGGCACCCGCCGCACCGGAGATCGTCGAAGCCGCCGCCGGCCTGAAGCCCGCCCTGATCGAACTCCAGCCCGACACGTCCTGGACGCACGTCATCTGGCTGGTGCGCGGCGCCATCGACCGCGCCTACGCGCCGCAGCCGTCCGGCATCCCCGACGACCTGTTCGCCCTGGCCGACACCGCCGCCGAGATCGCCGACGCGCCCGTCACCCTGGAGGACGCCCAGTCCCGCGTCCTCGCCTACTCCGGCCGCCAGGACACCACCGACCCGGCCCGCGTCTCCACGATCGTCGGACGCCGCGTCCCGGCGCAGGTCATCGCCCACCTCCGCGCCTGCGGGGTGTTCCGGAAACTGGCCCGCTCCGCCGACCCGATCCTCGTCCCCGCCGGGCCGGACGACATGCTGCCCCGCCTCGTCATCCCGGTGCGCGCCGGAGGCGAGTGGCTCGGCTCGATCTGGGTGGTCGCGCGCACGCCCGTCCCGCAGGACCGCGTCCGGCGCCTCACCGACCTGGCGTCCGTCGTGGCCCTGCACCTCCTGCGCCTGCGCGCCGAGGCGGGCGTGGCGCGCCGCGTGTCCGCCGACCAGCTGCGCACCGCGCTCCGCGACGGCGCCCCCGTCCCGGCGGACCTGCCGTACCGGGCCGTGATCCTGGGCGGCGGCGAGGACCTCCGCCGCCGCCTCGACCTGTGGGAGGCCATCACCCACCGCTTCGGCTGGCACCGCCCCCTCCTCGCCGACGTGGACGGCGCCCTGTACGCCCTCCTCACCGACCCGCCCCGCGCCCGGGGCGAGGCGGGGTCGACGCCGTGGCTGCGCGACGTCCTCACCGAGGTCCGAGCCCACGACCGCACCCTGTACGCGGCGGCGGGCGGCCCGGCCCGCTCCTCCGTCGACCTCCCCCGCTCCCGCGCCGAGGCCGCCGAACTCGACGCCCTCATCACGTCCGGCCGCCTCACCCCCGGCCTGCTCCTCCTGGAGGACGTCTGGGACGCGGTCGTCGTCGAACGCGCCCGCAAGGCGACCCGCGTCGAGGAGGGCCTCCTGGGCAGCCCCCTGCCCGCCCTGCTCCGCCACGACGAGAAGCACGGCACCGCCTTGCTCGCGACCCTCGCCGCCTGGCTGGACCACTACGGCGACCCGAAGGGGACGGCGGAGGCCCTGTCCGTCCACCCGAACACCCTGCGCTACCGCCTGCGCCGCATGGCCGAGGTGACGCCGCTCGACCTGTCGTCCCGCCAAACGCGCCTGGCCCTGCGCCTGCAACTGACCGCCCTCGGAACAGGCCCGTAGCCTAGGTTCCCGCGCCGCCCTGCACGTACTGCTCGGCATACTCCCCGGTCGCCGGGACGACGGTGATCACATCGATCATGACGCCGTCGGGCGCCGCGACGATGAAGTGGCGCTGCCCGAACTCCTCCGTCCGCAGGGAGAGAAGCTCGACCAGCCCCTCTCCTCCCACCAGCCTGCGGTGCTCGGCATCGACGTCATCGACCTCGAAGTTGAGCAGAAGCCCACCCTGGAGGGGCGTGCGGTGCCCCTCGGGGATGGTCGGGTGGGTGTGGTCGAGCAGGGCGAGTTCGTAGTGCGGGGCGTCCGGGCGGCGGAGGCTGACGTACCAGTCGGCCTCGAAGGTCACCTCGAACCCGAAATGCTGCACGTAGAACCGCCGCGACGCGGCGACATCGCGGGTGGCGATCACGGGGTAGAAGCTCCCGAGCTGGACGTTCATCGGTCTCCATCCGTAGGTCGATTTCACATACCCAGGGTATGCAAGATGGACGGTAACATACCCCGGGTATGCGAAAGAGGGGATGGACCGACGATGCCCGTCACGAGGGCCGAACAGCGAGCCGCGACACGACGAGCGCTGCTGGCCGAGGGACGCCGCAGGTTCGCCGCCGACGGCTACCACGACGTGGTCCTGGCCGAGGTGGCGCAGGCGGTAGGCGTCACCAAGGGCGCGGCCTACCACCACTTCGACAGCAAGGCGGGCCTCTTCCGGGCCGTGGTCGCCGAGGTGCAGCAGGAACTCGGCGAACGCGTCGCGGCCGCCGCCGACCAGCACGCCGACCCCTGGGAGCAGTTGCGGGCAGGCTGCCGAGCCTTCCTGGCCGCCGGACGCGACCCAGTGGTGCGCCGCATCGTGCTGATGGACGCGCCGGCCGTCCTCGGCTGGGACGAATGGCGAGCCATGGACGAAGACTCCTCAGCCCGCCACCTCACCGAGGCCCTTGAGGGCCTCGCAAAAGCCGGAATCATCACCGACCAGCCAGTGGAGCCACTGGCCAGATTGCTGTCAGGCGCCATGAACGAGGCAGCCCTATGGCTGGCCCGCTCACCGTCCCCGCAGGCACAGGCGCAAACAGAACAAGCATTGGACCGCCTACTGAACGGCCTGCGCTCGCAAGACACCTAACGCCCGCGCCTCCGGCGGACGCGCCAGACGATGACGCCTGCGACGACCACACACGCGACCACGATCGCGACGACGCGTCCGGCCTCATGCTCGATGCGGGTGTAGGCGTTGCCGGCGAAGTAGCCGAGCAGCGTGAAGCCCACCCCCCACAGGAGGCCGCCGGCGGCGTTGAACAGCAGGAACACGTGGCGGGGCATCCGCGACATCCCCGCCAGCGCGGGCATGATCGCGCGGAAGAACGCGATGAACCGCCCGAGGAACACGGCCACGCCGCCCCGGCGCTGGATCAGGTCGCGGGCCTTGTCCACATGGTCGCGGTGGGGGCGGAGCATGCGCGTGTCCAGGATCGCCGGGCCGACCCGGCGGCCGATCATGTAGCCGACGAAGTCCCCGACGATCGCCGCGACGACCACCACCGCGCACAGCCAGACGATCGAGACCCGGTGCTGGCCGGCGATGACCCCGCCGAGGACGACGGCGGTCTCGCCGGGCAGCACGAAGCCGAAGAACAGGGCGTCCTCGCAGAACACCAGCCCGCCGACGACCCCGTACACGACCGGCCCGGACAGACCGCCCAACCACGACGTGACCGAGTCGAGCACCTCTCCCCCATCCCGAAGTCCCCACGGCACCGCACGCGCGAATCCCGCCCGCCGGTGTTCCTCTGCCTACCCTGCGCACACACCCCAATCCCGCGTCCGCCCTAGAGCCCTCACCGTGTCCCCATTGCCACCTTGCCTGCACGTGACCGCCCGGCTTCGATGAGTAGCAACGATCGCCAGCGGCACAAAGGAGAACTGATGACACGAAGCCCGAGCCAGGCCCCGTGAGGAGTGGACGCGAATGAGCGCCCGTCTCCCCAAGGCGGGGGGAGAAGACTGGCGACGTGCGGATCACCGCGGTCGGCCGCCGCGTCTTCGCCTCCCGCATCGAGACAGCGGCCCCGCTCCTCGACTGGCGGACCGGCGACTGGGCCCAACTGGCTTACACGCCGATCGACCTGCCCGCGCGGTTCGTGGCCCGTCTCCACGCCTACCTCGACCGCTTCGGCCTGGCGTTCGGCTGTTTCGACTTCGCGGTTGACGACACCGAGGACCCGGTCTTCATTGAATGCAATCCCAATGGCCAGTGGGGATTCCTGCCCGCATCCGACTCCACCGCGGACGCCTTCGCGGAACTTCTGCAGAATGGGTGAGGTCATGACGCCCCGAGATCCCGTACGGCTGCGAGCCGCAGCTTGCCGGACGGCTCGCACTCGACGACCGGGCCTGGCACGAGGCGGTGGAGGCCGTGCCTCGGCACCGGTTCGTTCCGGGCTTCTACGCCGACTCCGGCGAGCGTTCCCCGGACGTCAGCCCGAACAGCCGCAGATCAGCGGGGTTGCATATCATTCGGGGGTGGCCTCGTAGTGCTGTTGGACGGCGATGGCCTTGCCGAATTGGCCGGCCTGGCTGGGGCTGCCGCAGAGTTGCGGAGAACTCGCCAGTTCTTAAGCATCCTTGAGCTGGGCGTTTGCGTTCGCCGCCTCGGAGCCTGACGCGCGAGCGAGCATCGCCCCCGATGTCCAGAGGTCCGACCCGCCAGAATCCGGCGATGACCTGCACGTCCATCCAATGACAGCGGCGCTTTGTCGAGTCACCGCCCGCTCCGGCCGCCCTTTGCCCGATCCCCCCCTGCGGGAACGCACAACACGCGCTCCACAATCCACAAGACAGATGCAATCAAAATGCCCGAAATGAGGCATACAAGGTAACCCCGGACGGCGATCATGAATCACGAAAAGAATCGTGGTCGAATTCCGGCTCGAAGCACAAACCAGCGCCCGGCCGGATATCATAGGAGCATGAGTTCAATTCCGGTCGATCTTGATGCCGCGTCCACCATTGAATTGGTGAACGCGGCCTCTGTGATCGCCGCTGAACTCGCCTCCCGCACCGCCCCCGACTCCCCGGCCACCTGCCTGGAACTGGCCGAAGGACTCGCCGCCGCCACCGATCTGCAAGAGGCCGCGCTGGCCGGATACGTCGGCGTGGTGGACGGCGCCCGGGAGGTCCAGCGGTGGGGTTTCCCCTCAACCCGCTCCTGGCTGCGGTCCCGTATGGGCATGCGCGAAACCCGCGCCAAAGAACGCCTCACGCTGGCCCGCCAGCGGCACCGCCTCACGGAGGTCACCGACCGGTGGACCGCAGGTGAACTGTCGACCGGGTACGCCGCCACCATCGCCGAAGCCACCGCCCGCCTGGACGACCATGACTGCCCGGTCGCTGAGAACATCCTGCTGGGCATGGTCGACCAAGGATTCTCGGCCGGGAAGGTCGCCTCCTTCGGCAAGCGGATCCGTGAGGTGATCGCCGAACGCGACGGGCGTGAGCAGATTCCGGAGGATGTGGCGCGTGGGTATGAGCGGTCGTGGATCGACTCGACCCGGTCGTTGGATGGTGGCCGCTACATCAAGGGCTGGCTGAACGCTGAGGACGCCGCGATCTGGGACGGCACCCTGGGGCCGCTGGCCAAGCCCGCCGGGACCGACGACCACCGCGACCTGTCCGAACGCACCGCCGCCGCACTGACCTCGGTCCTGTCCGGCGGGCACAAGGCCACCCGCGTCACCGTGATCTGCGACCTGGACACCCTCACCGGCGCCACCACCCCCGCCCGCCTCACCGACGGCACCCCCATCCCCGCCGCCCAAGCCCGCCGTATCGCACTAGCGGCCGGAGTCTCACCCCTCCTCCTCGGCCAGGGGAACACCCCGCTCTACCTCGGTCACCGGGTGCGATTCGCCACCGGCGCCCAACGCCAAGTCCTGGAAACCCTGTATGCGACGTGTGCGGTGCAGGGGTGCGAGGTGCCCGGGACGCTGTGCGAGGTCGACCACGTCCACGGCTGGGCCCTCGGCCACAGCCCCACCGACATCGACAAGCTTGCACTGGCTTGCGGGTGGCACAACCGGTACAAACACAGCAACCCCGATCGGCTCCATATCACCAAGGCGCAGGACGGCCGCTACACCTACCGCCTCCACCCACCCGGGGCCGGGCCTCTCCACAAGCTGAGACGCCCACCACCCACATGGCCCCAGGCCGCCTGATCAACAGACCGACGCCCACGCCCGAGGTCACGTCCAGCGGAGTGGTGTATGAGTTGATCTTCGCGTGATCCTGTTTCTGCAGGTTAAGCGGTGAGTTCTCGCTGGTCGATCTCGGGGTCGGGTGTGTTGCCCTCGACTACTCGAAGGCGGGCTTTGGCCAGGAACTCCAGGCCCATGTAGCGGCGGGCCTCGGCCCACTCGTCGGTCTGCTCCATCAGCACGGCGCCGACGAGGCGGACGATCGCGGCACGGTCGGGAAAGATCCCGACCACATCAGTGCGCCGGCGAATCTCCTTGTTCAGCCGCTCCTGGGGATTATTCGACCAGATCTGCCGCCAGAGCTGGCGCGGGAAGCCGGTGAAGGCCAGCAGATCCTCGCGGGCGGCGTCCAGGTGCTCGGCCGCCTCGGGATGCTTGGCCTCCAGCGAGGCGACGACCCGTGCGTGCTGGGCATGGACCTCCTCGGCGGCGGGCTGGTCGAAGATGGTCCGCACCAGCGTGGCCACCCACGGCTGCGCCGACTTGGGGACGCGGGTCAGCAGGTTGCGCAGGTAGTGCGTCCGGCACCGCTGCCAGCACGCCCCGGGCAAGGTGGAGCCGATGGCCTCGACCAGGCCGGCGTGGGCGTCGGAGATCACCAACTGCACCCCCGACAGGCCGCGGGCGACCAGCCCGCGCAGGAACGCCAGCCAGCCGGCTCCGTCCTCGGCCGAGGTCACCTCGATCCCCAGGATCTCGCGGTGCCCGTCGGCGTTGACCCCGGTGGCCACCAGCACGTGCACGTTCACGATCCGGCCGCCCTCGCGGACCTTCTGCGTCAGGGCGTCCACCCACACGAACGCATACGGCCCGCCCTCCAAAGGACGGTTGCGGAACGCCGCGACCTGCGCGTCCAGCACCTTCGACATCTCCGAGACCTGGCTTTTGGAGATGCCCTTGATGCCCATCTGCTCCACCAGCTTGTCCACCCGCCGCGTCGACACCCCCAGGAGATAGGAGGTGGCGACCACCGACACCAGGGCCTGCTCGGCCCGGCGACGCCGCTCCAGCAGCCACTCGGGGAAGTAGGACCCCGACCGCAGCTTGGGGATCGCCAACTCCACGGTGCCGGCGCGGGTGTCCCAGTCCCGGACCCGGTAGCCGTTGCGGCGATTGACCCGCTCGTCCGAGCGTTGCCCGTAGTCGGCGCCGCACACCGCATCGGCCTCCGCGCTCATGAGCGCCTCGGCCATCGTCTTGACCATCGACCGCAGCAGATCCGGCTCACACGCCCCGATCTGCTCGGCAAACCAGCTCACGGGGTCCACACTGTTGTCGGCGGCCATCGCGTTCCTCTCCTTCTGATCTTGGTCGATTCGAAGGATCACGCGATGGCCGTCTCACGTCACGACGCCACGCCCTCTGACCAGGTCAAACTCATACACCACCTCCGTGGACGCAACCACGCCCCGCCCGACCCGCCCCAGCGGCGCGGGCCGGGCCCGGCTGCACACACCTGGTGACCTGCCGCGCCGGCTTTGGTTCACGGCTGCCTGCTCGACACACCGCCCCCAGTCGCTCCGCCGACACGGGCGCGGCCCCCACCTGTGCGTCCCCGCCCTGACGGCCCATGACCACGTGCTTCAGCAAGCACACCCACGTCCGATGCATCCGCCAGCGCACGTGCCAGGCCCATCCCTTGCCTTCCGAACCCGGTCGGCACCACACCGGCCCAAGCCACCAACAAGCCCCCCGCGCCCGCACCCGGCCACCAAACTCCGCTACGGCCCCAGAAAGACCTCATTATTGGGTAGTTCCTCCTGGCAGAGAGCCTTCGACCAGGCCGGACACGGCCAGCGCATACCTCGGGCGCCTGAACCGGAGCCGCTAGAAGACCGCAGGCGCTGGTGGTGTCAGGCGGGTCGAGCGTCCGTGACCGCGCGTCCCGCTCGACAGCGTCGAGTGGGCAGCACGATCGTTCGGGGGCGAGATGAGAAGTAATCGGGTTGCGGCGATCGCGGTGACCGTCGCGCTTATCGCGAGCGGTGCAGGGGCGTGCGGGTCGGAGGACCCCGATGCCCCGTCCAAGCCGTCCAGGACGCCAGTGAAGAGTTCAACGAAGCCGGATTCGCCGAAGTCACAGAAGCCGACGACTCAGGCGCCTCCCCCTACGCCGCAGGACACCGATGACCGGCCGCTTCCGGAAGAGTGCAAGCATCCCGCGGGCGGGAGCGTCCGGCAGAGCTGTATCGAGGAGTACGGGCCGGACGGTGTGGGCACGGTGGCCCCGGTCCCGCCGGAGCGGGATCGGGACAACGACGGCATCGACGACTCCGTGGAGGAGCCGGAGCCGCCCGAGGACGTGGAACCGGAGGAGCCGACGGAGGAGCCGGAACCGACTCGAAGCGACCAGGAGGTGCCGTCCAAGGAAGAACAGATCGAGGAGTGCACCGAGCAGACCGGCATGCCGAAAGAATGCCGGGAGAAGATCGATCCTGACCATTCGTGAGCCGGTGCGCACTCGGGAGCGATAGAGCGGCCCGCAAACCGGATCGCCGGAGGCCGCCCGGCATGCCTTCTTGGCTCGGCGGTGCGGCGCTTGGACAGGCTCAGGCGGACGTCAAGGCTCGTAGTTGTCGCGCTGCCGGTAGCTCTCGTGCTTGTTTCGAGCAGCCGCCCGACGGCGATGATGTCGGCCGTCAGGCCGCCGATCAACGCACCAGCCGGGCGAACCATGAGCTGCTGACCGTAATCGTGGACGGCTTGTTCCCACTCGCCCACATCCACGGCCACGTCCACGTCATGATCGGTCACGCGGTCGATGCCGGAGAGGATCTCCTCCAAGGCTCCCGATGGGGGACGGCGGCCCCGGCGCCCAGGGCGGCCATCAACTGGAGTGCGGCGCGACGCTTCACCGTCATCGTCCCCATCGTCCGGAAGAGGGCTCGGGGGGGTACGAGTACCCGCCCGGGATGACCGAAGGCCCTTTCCGCGCCGCACGGAGCAGGGACTTCAGGTCGTACTTCCCTTACCCCGTTCGAGGACGTTCTGCCGGGTCCACGACGAATGTCCCGCGACCGACCACGCCTCGGACGACGCCTTTCTCACGCAGGACGCCCAATGCTTCGACCGCCGTCCGACGCGATACTCCGAACTCGTCGGAAAGGGCGGCCGAACTCGGCAGGCACCGTCCAGGTTGGTAGACGCCTTCGTCGATGCGTCGCTCTATTTCAGCGGCCACCTGCCGATACAGCGGCTCGCGGCATGGGCGGGGTAAGGGCGGGGTCGTCAAGGTGCGGGTTCGGGTGATGGACGGGCGGTTGCGGGTGGACGTGACCGACCCCGAGCCGGGGCTGCCCCGGGTCATGGACGCGTCCGACACCGATGAAGGGCACCGGGGCATGGCGATCGTCGCGGGGTGCGCTGACGCGTGGGGGTGGTATCCGGTGGCGGACGGCAGGGCCGTTTGGTGGACGCAGGTTCTCGACGTTCGCGGGGCTGGACGGGGGCGCGCAACGAAGTGCCGCAGGACGGGGTGAAGACGCAACGAAGTGGCAGGTCATCGCAATGTTGGCGCATTGGATCGCGCGGCTTTGCTTCCTAGGCTTCCGGTTGAGTGATCCCCCTTCGGACGTCCTTGGAGACACGTATGACCGTCCTGCCGGCAATGGAGCCGAGCACCGTCCGGACCGCGCTGCGGCGGCACTTCCTGATGTGCCGGCCCGAGCACTTCGCCGTGACCTACGCGATCAACCCCTGGATGGACCCGGTGGCCGGGGCCGACGCGGCGCGGGCCGTCGAGCAGTGGGAGGGCCTGCGGGCCGCGTATCTCGCGCTCGGGCATGAGGTCAGCCTGATCGATCCGGTCGCCGGGCTGCCGGACATGGTGTTCGCGGCGAACGGCGCGCTGGTCGTCGGAGGACGCGTGTACGGGGCGAAGTTCACGCATCGGGAGCGGCATGCGGAGGGGCCCGCGTATGTGAAGTGGATGCGGGAGAACGGGTTCGCGGAGGTGCTGGAGGCCCAGCACACCAACGAGGGCGAGGGCGACTTCCTCACGCTCGACGACGTGATCCTCGCGGGGACGGGGTTCCGGACGGACATCGCCGCCCACCAGGAGGCGCAGGAGTTCCTCGGGCGGCCCGTGGTGACGCTCCGGCTCGTCGACCCGCGCTTCTACCACCTGGACACGGCGCTGTTCCCGCTCGGCGGCGGCAACGTCGCCTACTTCCCCGGCGCGTTCTCGCCGGGCAGCCGGGCGGTGCTGGAGCGGCTGTTCCCGGACGCGATCATCGCGGGTGAGGACGACGCGGCCGTGCTCGGGCTGAACGCGGTGTGCGACGGGCGCAACGTCGTCATCAACG
This sequence comes from Actinomadura sp. NAK00032, assembly GCF_013364275.1. NCBI lineage: Bacteria > Bacillati > Actinomycetota > Actinomycetes > Streptosporangiales > Thermomonosporaceae > Actinomadura > Actinomadura sp. NAK00032. The sequence goes on from NZ_CP054932.1 coordinate 7,657,038, forward strand.
CCGAGGCGACCGGACTGATCCGGACGCTGGAGACGTACGGGTACGAACCCGTTCCGGTTGACCTGTCCGAGTTGCGCAAGGCGGGCGGCGGGCCCAAGTGCTGCACGCTGGAGCTGCGCGGCTAAGCGGGCGGCGGCCCCGGAGGGCGGCTCCGGGGCCGGCGGCGCGTCGGCAGGCCGAGGTGTCGGCGGGCCAGGGTTCGGGTGCGTAGGACGCCGGCGATGCCGATCGCCCAGATGCCGATCTGGACGGTCCACGCGGCCCGGAACGCCTCGGGCGTGAACTCGCCGTCCGGTGACAGGGCGTCCAGGACGATGCCGATCAGCAGGATCGTGACGAGGGACGCGACAAAGCCGCCCACGTTGACGATGCCGGTGGCGGTGCCCTGCCGGCCGGGCGGGTTGAACGTGCGGGCGTAGTCGAAGCCGATCATCGAGCCCGGGCCGCCGGGCGCGACGCACAGGACGAGCAGGACGAGCAGCCAGGCGGGGGCGGGCGGCGGCCAGGCGAGGACGGCCGCCCAGGCCGCGACGTTCATCCCGACGATGCCGAGCACGAGCCAGGAGCGGCGCAGCGGATAGCGGGCGACGAGCCGTCCGATGAACGGCCCGGAGATGACGTTGACCAGCACGAACAACGTCAGGAGGGTGGACGCGGCGGCCGGCTTCATGCCCTGGCCCGACACCAGGTACGGGTAGCCCCACATGAGCGCGAAGGTGTTGGACGAGAACTGCGTCACGAAGTGCGACCACAGGCCGAGGCGGGTGCCGGGGTGGCGCCAGGCCTCCACGAGGTTGGTGCCGGTCTCGCGGAGGGTGGGGACGTCGGCGCGGCCCGGTCCGTCCCGCAGGAAGGCGATGGACAGCACCGCCATGAGGACGCCGAGCGCGGCGGCCGACCCGAAGGCGGTGCCCCAGCCGGGGCCGTGCAGGAGCGCGACGAGCGGGATGGCGCTGAGCACCTGGCCGAGCTGACCGAGTTGCCCGGTGAGCTGCGTCACGACGGGGACGTACCGTCCGGGGAACCAGGTCGCGACGATGCCGAGGACGCTGATGAACGTCATCGCGTCGCCCGCGCCGACCATGACGCGGGCGGCGACGGCCGTGCCGATGCCGGTGGACACGGCCATGAGCGCCTGCCCGCCGGCCATGAGCAGCGCGCCGCCGGCGACCATCTGGCGCGGGCCAACACGGTCGAGGAGCAGGCCCACGGGAACCTGTAGGCCCGCGTAGACGAGCAACTGCAAGACGGTGAAGGACGCGAGGATCCCGGCGGACGCGTCGAACCGGTGGACTGCGTCGAGGCCGACGACGCCGAACGATGTGCGGTGCAGGACCGCGACCGCGTAGGCGAGTACGCCGATGCTCCACAGCACCCACGCCATGGGGGCGGCCTTAGGGCGATCTGGGCATTCCTGGGGAGGTTGGGCGGTCTGCACGGATACCCAATTTATGTCACTTCTGTCGAGGTCTCGCCCGCAGGTGCATGCGCTCGCCCTGCGGCCCGAACAGGCTGAGGATCTCGGCCGGGCCGTCCGCGCCGGCGAACCAGTGCGGCAGCCGGGTGTCGAACTCGGCGGCCTCGCCCGGCTCCAGGATCATCTCCCGGCCCGCGAGGTAGAGGCGCAGCCGCCCGTTCAGCACGTACAGCCAGTCGTAGCCCTCGTGCGTCTGCGGCTCGCCCGTCCACCGGCGCTCCGGGACGATCATCTTGAACGCCTGCACCCCGCCGGGCCGCCGGGTCAGCGGCAGCACGGTCATGTCGCCCATCTTCTTCGGGCGCGGCCTGATCCGCGGGTCGCCGACGGCGGGCGCGCCGACCAGCTCGTCCAGCGGGACCCCGTGCGCCTGCGCGAGTGGCAGCAGCAGCTCCAGGCTCGGCCGCCGCTTGCCCGACTCCAGCCGCGACAGCGTGCTCACCGAGATGCCGGTGGCCTCGGCGAGCGCGGTCAGCGTGATGTCGCGTTCCTGCCGCAGCCTGCGCAGCCGCGGCCCGACTCCGGCGAGGACGTCCTCGGTCGTCTCCATGGCTCTATTGCAGAATCGGCAAAGATGTTTGTCAATCCGGGGACCGTCGCGCATGCTCGCGGTATGGCTGAGAACAGGGAACGAGAAGTACTGGTCATCGGGGGCGGCCCGGCGGGGCTGAGCGCCGCGCTCGTGCTGTCGCGCGCACGCCGGGACGTCACCGTGATCGACGCGGGCGAGCCGCGCAACGCGCGGGCCGAGCACATGCAGGGGTTCTTCACCCGGGACGGCATGCCGCCCGCGCAGTTGCTGGAGATCGGCCGCACCGAGGTGCGCGGCTACGGCGGCGAGATCATGTCCGGGTCCGTCGAGCACGCCGCCGGGAACGCGGCCGACGGCTTCGTCCTGACCCTGGCGGACGGGACGAGCCTGCGGGGCCGCCGCCTGCTGGTCACCACCGGCGTCACCGACGTCCTGCCGGACGTCCCCGGCCTGCAAGAGCGGTGGGGGCGCGAGGTGCAGATGTGCCCGTACTGCCACGGCTGGGAGGTCCGCGACAAGCGCATCGTGGTGCTGGCGACGTCGCCGAACTCCGTCCACCAGGCGTCGCTGCTGCGGCAGTGGTCGCCGGACGTGACGTTCCTCGCCGCCGAGGCCCCGACCGGCGACGACGCGGCCCGACTCGACGCGCGCGGCATCCGCGTCGTGGAGGGCGAGGCGCGGCGGCTCGTCGTCGAGAACGACCGCGTGACCGGGTTCGAGCTGGCGGACGGTTCCGTGCTCGGCGCCGACGCCGTGTTCCTCGCGCCGACGTGGGTCGCCAAGGACGGCCCGCTGACCGACCTCGGCTGCGAGATCGGCGACGACGGCTTCGTGAAGGTGGACACCACCGGCCGGACCAGCGTCCCCGGCGTCTGGGCGGCGGGCAACGTCGTCTTCCCGGCCGGCCAGGTGATCATCGCCGCGTCCGCCGGCTCGATGGCCGCCGCGATGATCAACGCCGACCTCATCGAGGCCGACGTGGCGCGCAGGCTAGCCGCCTAGGGTGTGGCGGGTGGACGAGCGGGTGTGGGGCGAGCAGCGGGGCTCGTTGGACGCCGCGCGGGCACGGTTCGGCAAGGTCGCGAGCAGCCTCTACCCGGACGTGCCGCGCGTCGCCGATACGGCGCTGCTCTGCTCGGACGGGTGGGTGCCCGACATGCCTGTTCCGCTGGGCGATGTCCGGTTGGAGTGGGAAGCGAGGCCTGAACCGCCGGCCGTCGCCGATCCGTCTGATGGGCTGCCCGCCGGCTTCCGGACGTACGCCGAGGCCATGGCCGCGCTCGCCCCGCCGAAGGTCTTCGAGGACCGTCCGTCCTACCGGCTGCTCGACGTCCGCCTCCCCACGCTGCGCTTCGGGCCCGCCCGCTACTTCGACGGCGTGAACGTGGGCGAGTCCGTCGCGCACGAGCTGGCCGCCGGGACGGACGCCGGGGCGGACGCCGGGACGGACGGCCTCCCGCTCCGCACCCGCATCGGCGACCCGTGCGACCTCACCCGCCGCCCCGCCCTCTGCGCGATCACCACGCTGACCGTGACGACGTCCAACGCCTACGTGCTGCACTGGCGCGACCCGGCGAAGGTGGCGCATGCGGGCGGGCTGCACCAGGTGATGCCGGTCGGGGTCTTCCAGCCGCTCCGCGACGAGGCGCCCGACCTGTGGAAGTGCATGGTCCGCGAGTACTCCGAGGAACTCCTCGGGACGGCCGAGGACTACGGCGACGGCTTCGTCCAGGAGGAGTGGCCCTTCCACCGGGCGATGACCGCCGCCCGCGACGCGGGGCGGCTGCGGCCGTACTTCCTCGGCCTCGGCGTCGACCCGCTGACGTTCGCGCTCGACCTGCTCACGGTCGTCGTCATCGACGCCGGCCTGTTCGGCGACCTCTTCGGCGGCCTGGTCGGCGTCAACGACGAGGGCACGGTCTCGATGGCGCCGTTCGACGGGACGGCCCCCCGGGCTATGCAGCCCGCCGGTGCCGCCGCGCTGGCGCTCGCCCGGCGGCACCGGGAGGCGCTCGGCCTCACTCGCGGCTGAGGGCCTTCAGCTCGTCCAGCGCGTCCACCAGGTGGTCCACGATCTCGGACGGGTCCGGGATGAGGTCGCGGCAGGCGACGATGCCGACGTTGACCTTCCCGTCGTAGGAGAACACGGTGATGTTCAGCCCGCCGCTGACGTCGGTGACGACGGAGATCGGGTAGTAGCCGAGCACCTTCGCCCCGCACAGGTACAGCGGGAACTGCGGGCCCGGCACGTTCGAGATCATCAGGTTGACCGGGCGCAGCGACAGCGCGGGCGCGGCCTGGAGCGCGAGCTTGGTCACGGCGCCGGCGAGCGGCGCGGGCAGCAGGCCGCTCATCTCCCGCACCCAGCCGCCGGACGTGCGGGTGAACCGCCGCTTGGCGACGTCCAGGTCCCGCCGGACGGCGGTGTACCGCTCCGCCGGGTCCGGGACGTGGGTGGCCAGCGGCGCCGTCATGATCGAGACCTGGTTGCCCGGTTCGGCGACGGCCCCGCGGCGGCGCAGCGAGACCGGGACGGCGGCGACGAGCGGACGGTCGGGCAGGTCGCCGTGCTTGTCGAGCCACTGCCGCAGCGCGGTCGCGCACAGGGCCATGACCACGTCGTTGACGCTGCCGCCGAGCCCGCGCCTGACCTCCTTGATCTCGTCCAGCGGGAGGATGCCGCAGGCGACGGAGCGGCGGCGGCCGATCGGCTGGTTGAACGGGGTCGGCGGCGCGCTGATCCGGGGCGCGTCCGGCATCTCGGGACGGCGCAGTGCGCCCTGCAGCGCCGACGCCACCAGCCCCACCCCCGGGACGGACGACAGGCCCGGTATGTCGTCGATGTGCGGCGCGGTGCGCGCGACCGACACCGCCGCCCGGACGGGCTGCATCGCGGCCTTCAGCAGCCCGGTGCCGACCATGTCGAACATCCCGGGCGCGCGGGTGGGCGGCGCCTCGTCGGCGGGCACGTCGCGCGGCTCGGGCGACAGGTCGAGGAGCGCGGCGAGCGTCTCGGCGGCCATCACGCCGTCGATCGCGGCGTGGTGCACCTTCACGTAGACGGCGGTCAGCCCGCCTTGCAGCCCCTGGATCAGCACCAGCTCCCACAGCGGGCGGGTGCGGTCGAGCGGCTGCTCGTGCAGCATCCCGACGATGTCGGCGAGTTGCCGCGCGGTGCCGGGTGCCGGGAGCCCGATCTCGGTGATGTGCCGTTCGGGGTCGAAGTCGGGGTCGTCCTCCCAGTACGGGTTGTCCAGCCCGAACGGGACCTGGACGAGCCGCTGCCGCAGCGGCCGGGCCGCGAGGTGCGCGCGGCCCCGGATCAGCTCCGCGACGAGCGGTACGCCGAGCCGGCCGCCGGGGCACGCCGCCGGGTCGACGATGCCCAGCCCGGCGATGTGCGCGTGCGTGGTGTCGTTCTCGGCGTGGAGGAAGGTGGCGTCCACGGTGGTCAACTGGCTCATTGCTGGGGTTCCGTCCGCTCGTCGTGCGCCTGCCTGCCTCTCTAGGAGTTATGCGCTCCCAGACGCCAGGTCAACGTGGTCCGGAAGGAAGCAACAGGGATTTAACGGGGCGTTTCACCCAGTTCATCCGCCATTTTTGGGGTGGCCTGGACAAGATTTTCCCCGTCTCCGACCTCTTGCGGTCAGAAAACTTCACAAAGGTCCCTAACCAGGTGATCCAGCTACGGCGGGGTGATCAGCGCACTAGGCTGGACGGCCATGACGGCACGACCACTCACGGAGATCGTCGAAGCGGGATGGGCGACCGCGCTGCAGCCGGTCGCCGGGACGATCGCCGCCGCCGGCGACTGGCTGCGCGGCGAGGTCGCCGCCGGCCGCAGGTACCTGCCCGCCGGGAACCTCATCCTGCGCGCGTTCACCCAGCCGTTCGACGACGTCCGCGTCCTCATCGTCGGGCAGGACCCCTACCCGACGCCCGGCCACCCGGTCGGGCTGAGCTTCTCGGTCGCGCCGGACGTCCGGCCGCTGCCCGCGAGCCTCGTCAACATCTACCGCGAGTACTGCGACGACCTCGGCCACCCCGAGCCGTCCACCGGCGATCTCAGCCCGTGGGCGGAGCGCGGCGTCTGCCTGCTCAACAGGTCGCTGACCGTGATGCCGCGCAAGCCTGGCTCGCACCGCGACAAGGGCTGGGAGCAGGTGACCGAGCAGGCCATCCGCGCCCTCGCCGCACGCGACCGCCCGCTCGTCGCCATCCTGTGGGGCCGCGACGCCCGCAACCTCAAGCCGATGCTCGGCAACGTCCCCTGCATCGAGTCACCGCACCCGAGCCCCTACTCCGCCGACCGCGGCTTCTTCGGCTCCCGCCCCTTCTCCCGAGCCAACCAGCTCCTGGAGCAACAGGGCGCCCAGCCCCTCGACTGGAAACTGCCCTAACTCCCAGGGGGCGACCCCCTGGAACCCCCGTCACGACGCAGGCGATCCTCACGCCGCCGTTGCGGTCTGTCGTGCCCGTGCGGGTATGCGCGGCGTCGCTGCGGTCGCCCGCGTCGGCGGGCATGCCCGCTGCGCTCGCTGGCGCTCGCTCCGCGTGCCTGCCCGTGGCGGGTGGCTCAGGACTCGTCGGGGAGGTGGCGGAGGAGGGTGGCGAATTCGCCGGTGCCCTCGGTGGGGGCGTCGGCGGCCAGGGGGGTGAGGCGGCGTTCGCCGTGGCTCCAGTAGACGCCGGGCGCGCACGGGTCTTCGGCGCCGTGGTGCATCTCGCGGACGACGTCGGCGAACACCGGGAGCACGTCGCGGACGGCCGTGGACGTGATCGGGTACAGCAGCAGCGTGCTGTGGCACGGGACGCCGACCAGGGCGCCGTGCTCGTTCGGCCACGGCAGGAACTGGTCGACCTCGCTGAGCAGCGCCGACACGTAGCGGCTGCCGGGCTTGGTGACCACGCGGACGTCGCGGCCGGGCAGCAGCGGCTGGTCGTGGACGGAGACGTCCGCCAGCTCCCGGTCGTGGGTGTTCGTCATCACGTAGCCGAGCTTGTGCAGGCCGAGCAGCCCGGCGCGGGCCTTGGTGAGCGGGCCGCCGTAGCGCGGGTGCTCTATCATCACGACCGCGTCGAAGTGGTCGCCGGCGGGGACGACGACGAGGCCCTCCCGGTCGCTCGGCGCGAGCTTCGGCACGATGCGCAGCCGCAGCAGCTCGCGGACGTCGCCGAACAGCTCCATCTCGCCGATCGCCAGGAACGCGCGGTCGCCGACCTCCCGGACCCACTCGTCCACGACCCGGGGCCACGCCGAGCGCGGCGCGCGGGCGCACCGCTCCAGGACCGTCCAGCTGGAGGCCCGTGCCTCGGAGCGGCCGACGGGGAGCACCACCTCGGAGGTGCCGGGGTCGAACCAGGCGCTGGGCGCCAGGGCGGGCAGCACGTCGCGGATGAGCGCGTGCACGTCCGCCGCCGCGTCCAACGGTTCCATGAAAGCTCATCCTCCCTCAGCCGTCGGCGGATCACGTCTCCCCCCAACCTTCTCAGAGTTCGGCCCCGTTGTGTGATCCATCGCGATGACCGCCGTCCACTCGCTGATCATGGGCTGCTCAAGTACGGTGCCTACATGCGCGAACTCGTGTACCCACCGGTGATCAAGACGGCTGTCGGTGTGTTCAAAGCCCTGAACATCAAGTTCCGTCTGGAGGGGACCGACCAGATCCCCAGCACCGGCGGCGCCGTGCTCGTCAGCAACCACGTGAGCTACCTCGACTTCATCTTCGCCGGCCTCGCCGCCCACCCGAAGAGGCGGCTGGTGCGGTTCATGGCGAAGAAGGAGATCTTCGACAACCGCGTCGGGGGGCCGCTCATGCGCGGCATGCACCACATCCCGGTCGACCGGAACGCGGGCGCGTCCTCCTACGCCGCCGCGCTGAAGGCGCTGAAAAGCGGCGAGATCGTCGGCGTCTTCGCGGAGGCGACGATCAGCCGGTCGTTCACGGTGAAGGAGATCAAGAGCGGCGCGGTGCGGATGGCGGTCGCGTCCAAGGTGCCGCTCATCCCCGTCGCGCTGTGGGGCCCGCAGCGCATGTGGACGAAGGGCCGCAAGCGCCGCCTGTTCCAGCGCAACATCCCGGTGACGATCCTCGTCGGCGAGCCGATGTACCCCAAGCGCGGCGACGACTACGACGCGGTCACGCAGGAGCTGCACCGCCGCATGTCGGAGCTGCTGGAGAAGGCGCAGCGCGAGTACCCCGACGTCCCGCGCTCGGACGAGACCTGGTGGCAGCCCGCCTACCTCGGCGGGTCGGCGCCGACGCCGGAGGAGGCCGAGAAGCTCGACCTCGAGGAGGCCGAGGCGCGCAAGGCGGCCCGCAAGGACGAGGAGTAGGCCGGCGGCGCCCGACCCGCCCTAATTCGTTGGACGCGGCGCACCGCGCGGCCTGATCATCTCTGCATGACCATGTCGCAGGAGAGGCCGCAGGAGGTCCTGCATCTGATCGAGCCCCTGGAGAACCCCATCGACCCCGGGGCGGAGTCCGCGCCGCCCGTGGTCTTCAACCTCTCCGACAACAACTCGCCGGCCGACGTCATGGACGTGCTGTCGCTGCGCCCGTTCGCGTCCGGTGAGCAGCCGTGGTCGCGGTCGACGCGGCTGGAGCACGTCAAGGCGGACGCTCCGCTGCGCCCGGACGGCGCCCGGCTGGTCCGCGTCGCGCACGAGAAGGGCAAGGAGTCGGTCCTCGCCGAGGGCGACGGCTGGACGCTGCTGACGAACCGCTGGAAGAGCGGCATCGCCTACGTGGCGGTCTCGGCGGTCACCGACGAGCTGGCCGAGGCGATCCTGGACGCGTCCGTGAAGGACGCGACCGAGCCGCCGAAGACCGACGACACCAGTGTCGAGATGGGCTTCTGGCACATGGGCTCGCACGGCCCGGTCCGCAGCGAGCGCGCCATCACGGCGGACGCGTGGGCCGACATCCGCGGCAACTACACCGCGCCGGTCGCCGAGGCGCTCGACGCGGTGATGGACCTCACCCGCGACGACGTCGCGGGCCGCCTGCTGCTCCTGCACGGCCCGCCCGGCACCGGCAAGACGACGGCGCTGCGCGCCCTCGCCCGCGCGTGGGGCGACTGGTGCCAGGCCGACTGCGTCCTCGACCCGGAGGCGCTGTTCGGCACGCCGAGCTACCTGATGGAGGTCGCGGTCGGCGACGACGAGGACGAGAACCGCCGCTGGCGGCTGCTCATCCTGGAGGACTGCGACGAGCTGATCCGCGGCGAGGCCAAGCAGTCGACGGGCCAGGGCCTGTCGCGCCTGCTCAACCTCACCGACGGGATGCTCGGGCAGGGCCGGGACGTCCTCGTCGCGATCACCACCAACGAGGACCTGGCGATGCTGCACCCGGCCGTCGTCCGGCCGGGCCGCTGCCTCGCCCAGATCGAGGTGGGCCGCCTCACCCGCGCCGAGAGCCTCACCTGGCTGGACGGCTCCGACGCCGATCCCGCCGAGATCGGCGCCGACGGCGCGACCCTCGCCGAACTGGCGGCCCTGCGCAAGGGCGAGAAGCGCCCGGAGAACCAGCAGGCCCCGGGCGCCGCCACCGGCTTCTACCTCTAGGCTCCGGCCGGCCTCTAGGCTCCGGCCTCCTAGGCTCCGGCCTTCTCCAGGGCCTGGGTGATGTCGGCCCAGAGGTCGTCGGGGTGCTCCAGGCCGACCGCCAGCCGCACCAGTCCCTCGGCGATGCCGGCGGCGGCGAGGGACGGCGCGTCCATCTGGCGGTGGGACGTGCTCGCCGGGTGCATGACCAGCGTCGCGATGTTGCCGAGGGACGGGCCCAGCGAGATCAGTTCGACGGCCTCGGAGAACACGCGGCCCGCGTCGCGGCCGCCTGCGAGTTCGAAGGACAGGACGCCGCCGGCACCGTCCGGCAGGAGGCGCCGGGCCACCTCGTGCTGCGGGTGGTCCGGCAGCCCCGGGTAGTGGACGCGGGTGACGGACGGGTGCGCAGCCAGGCGGCCCGCGAGGTCCAGCGCGGAGGCGCTCTGCCGCGCGACGCGCATCGGCATGGTGGCGATGCCGCGGACGGTCAGCCAGGCGGCGTGCGCGTCGGCGGTGGAGCCGAGTTCGATGGCGTGGTTCCACACCCGCTGGTGGACGGACGGGTCGGCGAAGACGGCGACGCCGCCGATGATGTCGCCGTGCCCGCTCAGGTACTTGGTCGCCGAGTGGATGACGATGTCGGCACCGTGCGCGAGGGGCTTGCACAGCAGCGGCGCGAAGGTGTTGTCAACGACGGTCAGCACGTCGGTGCCTTCAACGGCGGCGGTGAAGGCGGGCAGGTCCGTCACATGCGTGGTGGGGTTGGCGACCGTCTCCAGATAGAGGAGCCGGGTCTCGGGCCGCAGGGCGTCACGCACTTCAGCGGGGTCGTCGCCGGGGATGAAGGTGACGTCCACGCCCCAGCGCTCGGCAAGGTCGTGCAGGAGCGCGTAGGTGCCGCCGTAGAGGGCGGTCTGGGCGATGACGTGGTCGCCGCTGCGGAGCAGGCTCATCAGCACCGCGTTGACCGCGCCCATCCCGGACGCGGTGGCGAGCGCCCCGGAGCCGCCTTCGATCTCGGCGACGGCGTGTTCGAGGGAGCGGACGGTCGGGTTGCCCATCCGGGCGTAGAAGAACGCCTCGTCCGGCCCGGCGAAGGCGGCGGCCAGGTCGCCGGCGGAGTCGAAGGAGAACAGGTGGCCCTGGTAGATCGGGACGGCGAGCGGCCGGCTGCCCTCCGGCTGGATCACGGGCGGGTGGACGGCGCGGGTCTGCGGGTGGTGTCCGGTCATGCCTCCAGCCTGCGTCCGGATTCGGCCCGCCGGAACGGCCAATTCCGACCAGTGGCCCGGACCACGCCCCCCGGCGTGCTCTCGCGGCGCCGGACCACCGGCCCGGCCGGGGACGCCCGGCGCCCCTGGACCGGTACGGTTCCCGCCGCCGGACCCGCCCACCCCGCGAGGGCCGGCCGGCGATCGGGATCGTCCCGGACAAAAGCGCCTTTCTGGGCGTCTCCCGGCCGGAGACCCGAGCATCACCCGGGAGAGCCCCCCGGCGCCATCCGGGAGATCACCGCCACTTCGCGGCGCGCGGCCCCTACGTAGTGCGGGTCAGCCGCGTGCCGCGCGGGCGAAAAGCCGCCGGTAGACGCGGCGGAGGCCGTGGATATCACTGACAGGCCCGGCGAACGCCAGCCGCACGTCGAACGTCGGCGGCACGTGCGGCGCGTCCGGCGAGACGCGCACCCACATGCCGTGCCGGTCGAGCGCCAGCGGCCGGACCTGCCCGGACGGGACGGATTCCGGCAGCAGCCCGGCCAGCTCGCCGCGGTGCACGGAGTCCAGATGGGTGAGGACGCCGGCCTCGACCGCGACGAACGGGTCCGGCGCGGCGGCGGCGTACTCCTCGGGTTCGAGGGTGGCGCTGCCCCACGCGTCCTCGATCTCGACCTGCGCGACCTCCAGCGCGAGGACCGTCCACTCCCGGCCATCGCCGCCGAGGTCGAGCAGTTCCGGACGCGGGTGCACGTGGGACAGCCGCAGCGCGGCGGCGCGCCGCTCGCCGGCCGGGAGCTCGCTGAGCCAGCCGTGCAGCCAGGCCCGGCCGCGCACCCGGTCGGGGAACGCGACCGGCGCGACGTCGCAGATCCGGAGCGTGGCGGGCACGTCGTCGGGTTCGGCGGCGAGCGCGGCGACGACCGGCGCGGCGGCGGGGACGAGCAGCAGCGGCCGCCCGCCGCGGTCGGTGGTGTGCGCGGGGACGGGCGTGTCCGGAACCCGCGGCATCGCCAGGACGCCGCCCGCGATGCCGTAGGAGAGGGTCCGGGCCCGCTCGGCGGGCGCCGGCCCGCCCTCCACCGTGGTCTCCGCTCGCCGCACCGCTGCCTCCTTGACGTATGAGGTTAGGCTTACCTAACTTAGGATCACCTAACCACTAAGGAGCGTGATGAACAACCCCCGTCCGAAGGTGCGGCTCTCGCGGGCCCTCGGGATCCCGCTGACGCCCAAGAGCGTGAAGTACTTCGAGGCCCGCCCCTACCCGCCCGGCGTGCACGGCCGCGCGCGCAAGCAGGAGACCGACTACAAGGTGCGGCTCCGCGAGAAGCAGCGGCTCCGGGCGCAGTACAACATCCGCGAGGCGCAGCTCCGCAACGCCTTCGACAAGGCCGCGTCGGCGGGCGTCAAGACCGGCGAGGCGCTGCTCAGCGACCTGGAGTGCCGGCTGGACGCGCTCGTCCTGCGCTCCGGGTTCGCCCGCACCATCTACCAGGCGCGGCAGTTCGTCGTGCACCGGCACGTGCTGGTGAACGGCCGCCGCGTCGACCGCCCGTCCTACCGGCTCCGGCCCGGCGACGTCATCACGATCGCCGAGCGCAGCCGGAGCATGGACGCCTTCCAGATCGCCGCCGCGGGCGGCCACGCCGAGAAGGTCCCGCCCTACCTGGACGTCCGGCACGACGCGCTCGCCGCGCAGCTCGTCCGGCGGCCCGAGCGCGCCGAGATCCCCGTCATCTGCGACGAGCAGCTCGTCGTCGAGTACTACTCGCGCTGAGCGGGCTCCCGTTAGCGGAGGTCGCCGAGTTCTTCGCGGGACGAGGCGCTGAGGGTGCGCAGGGCGTCCACGAGGACACTCCGCTGGGCCTCGCTGAGCGGGCCCGTGAAGTGGGTGCGCAGCGTCTCGGCGTGGACGCGCAGGGCCTCGTCCAGCTTCGCGCGGCCCGCCTCCGTGAGCCCGACCAGCTGCCGCCGCCGGTCGCCGGGGGCCGGTTCGCGGCGGACGAGGCCGGCGTCCTGCATCCGGTCGATGATGCGGGTCATGCCGCCGCTGGTCAGGATCAGCTCGCCGGCCAGGCCGCCCATCGACCGGGGGCACTCCCCCGCCGCGCCGGACAGCCGCAGCAGCACCTCGAAGACGGCGTGCTTGATGCCGCAGCGGCGCTCCAGCTCCCGGCCCGCGATCCGCTCCAGCGCGGACGCCGCGCCGAGCAGCGCGCCGAACTCGTGCACCACCTCGTCCGCGACGACCGTCCCCCGCCCGCTCTGCTCCGCCACCGTCGACATGATGCCCCGCCTTCCCCGTCACTCCCAACCGACAACATGAAGGCGCCCCGCACGCTTCCGTGCGGGGCGCCTCACGCCGAGGTCAGTTCTTCGGCTTCTCGGTCTTGCCCGGCTTCGGCGACTGGGTCGCGCCGCCGTTCGGGACGCCGGGGATCTGGCTCTGCTGCTGGTTCCGGTTCTGGTCGTTGATGCCGGACGGGTACTGCTGGGTGATCTTCCACTTGCCGTCGATCTTGCTGAGGGAGAGCCGCAGCAGCGTCGCGGGCTGGTTGATCGTGCCGTCCTTGGTCTTCAGCGCCATGTCCATCATGAGCACGGCGGTGGCGAACTTGCCGTTGACGCTGCCGACGAAGACCTGGTTGGTCTTGGACGTCAGCGCCACCTGCGGGTCGGCCTGGAACGCGCTGGCCACGGTCGGGACCGTGTTCTTCTTGTAGTCGTCCAGCATGTCGCCGGCCAGCAGCTTGACCGCCTTGTCGGTCTGCGTCTGGTAGTTCGTCGGGTTGTAGTTGTAGGCGACGTCGCCGTAGGACGAGGCGACCTTTCCGATGGCGTCCCGCTCGTCCTGCTCGGACGACATCGAGCCCGCGCTCGTCCACTTCCAGATCGCCACGCTCGCCAGCAGCGCGACGAGGACCACGAACACGACGGTCGGCACGAGCGGCAGCCCGAACAGCCCAGGCCGGGCCGCCGGCGCCTCGGCCGACGCGTCCTCCGCCGGGGGTTCCAGCCGGGCCGGGCGCGGCTTCGGCTTCGCCTTCGGCGCGGCCTTCTCCACCGACACGGCCTCGGCGTCGGCGTCGGCCTTGGCCTTGGCCGGACGGGCCGGGGCCTCCTCCTCGGCCTCCGCGGCCTCCACCGCCTCCGCCTTCTCGGCGTCCTCGGCGTCGAGGGCCTCCAGCACCTCGTCCAGGTCCTCGTCGTCGATGACCTCGATGACCCGCACGCGGCGCTTGCGCTTGGCGGCGGGACGCGCCGGAGCGGCCGCGGACTCGGCGGCCGTGGACTGCGCGGCCTCACCGGCCTCCGCCCGCTCCTCGGCCGGGACCGCCTCGACCTCGTCGGCCTGGTCCTTGCCGGTCTTGGCTGTCACTTGGGGAACTCCTCGGAAGTTGGGTCAGTCCTTGCGCCGGCGCAGCCGGCCCAGACGGGACACCACGGGCACCGAGCCCATCATGACCCTGATCAGTACCAGCAGGGCGATGACCGGGGGAACGTAGATTAGCCACAGCGGCGGCCCGCCGGAAGAGTCCTCGTTGTTCGCGGCCTTCCTGGCCTGCACGTTCTGCTGGTCGAGGGCGGGATCGTGGGTCGGGATCGTCTCGCCCGGGTTCTTCGCCCTGTAGGGCTTCTGCTTGACGGCCGCCGGCTCCCGCCCACCGGGGCAGGACGGCACCTTGGCCACCGGCGGCTGCGGGAGCGGGTACTTGTACTCCAGCGTCGCGGGCGCGTTCAGCGTGACCTGGAAGACGACGTTCAGGACGGGCTTGCCCTGGTCGATCCCGATCACGTTGTCGAGGACGTTCTTCAGCGCGGGCGCCGAGGCGAGCGTCTTGTTCAGGTCCTTGAGGTAGCCGGGGTTGTACTTCCCGACGCCCCAGTTGCCGAGCATGTCGACGGTGCAGCCGAAGTCGCCCTCGGTCTTGTCGAGCAGCCCGTTCACCGTGGCGAGCAGGCCGGGGCCGCGGTCGCGCAGCTCGGCGATCTGGCCGCGGACCTGGCTGAGCGCGGCGGTCAGCGCGGCGAGGTTGTCGACGCCGGCGCCGAGCGAGCCGCGGTTGCGGTTCAGCACGTCGGTGATCCGGCCGAGGTCCTTGGTCAGGCCGTCGAGCAGCTCGGTGTTCTCCGCGAACGTCTTGGTCAGGTCGTCCCCGCCGTTGATGATCTGGCGGAGCGACTCCTCGCGGCCGGACCAGCCGGCGGCGAGCTCGCTGGTGAGGACCTTGGCGTCGTCGGGGTTGATCGCCTTCAGCGAGTCGATGACCGCGCCGAACAGGTCGCCGTACTTGGGCGGGACGGTCGTGTGCGACACCGGGATGACGGTGCCGGGCTTCATCGCCGGCGCGCCCGCCTTGCCGGGGCCGGGGGTCAGCTCGACGACCGGCTCGCCGACCGCGGACTTGCGGGCCGCGGCGGCGGTCACGCCCTGCGGGATCTTGACGCCGCGGTCGATGTCCAGCCGGACGACGACCTTGTTCTTCTTCAGGTCCACCGAGTCGATCTTGCCGATCCGCAGCCCGAGGTAGTCGACCTCGAAGTTCGGGTGCAGGCCCGGCGAGGACTGGAACTCCACCGTGATGTGGTACGGCCGGTCGATGAAGTCGAACCGGACGACGTTGTTGAACGCCCACACCACCATGACCACGGCGAGGACGCCGAAGGCCACCAGGTTGATCGTCAGCCGGCGGGTCATCCGCGTCCCTCCAGGAGCTTCTCCAGGTCCGGCAGCGCGTCCCCGAGCTTCGGCGGGATCTTCGGCGCGGCCTGCTTCTTCTGCGGCTCGCTGAGGCCGGGGAAGAGCGGCCGCCCGTCCGGCCAGGTGACGCGGACGATGGGGTAGAGCAGCAGCTGGCCGTCGTAGCTGGCCAGCGGGATCTTGTACGAGAACGCCACGATGCCGTCGACGACGGCGGTGAGGCGCTTGCGGTTGCTGCCGAGCTGCTGCAGGACGGGGTCGAGGTCGTTCAGCAGCTGCCGGAACCGGCGGATGCGGCCTTCCAGGACCTTGTCGTTCAGCTCGCGGGCCATCTTGGTGAGCCGGTCGACGGCCTTGATGATCTTGTGTTTGTCGTCGTTCAGCATCCGGGTGGTGCGCTCGAGCTGGCCGGGCGCCTGGGCCAGCGCGTCGCTGCCGTTGGCGAGCGACCGGCCGAGCTTGGCGAACCGGTCGACGGTCTCGCCCAGCTCGACGCGCTGCGCGGCGAACATCTTCACCAGGTCGCTCGCCTGGGCGATCGTCTTGTTGAGCTTCTGCCCGTTGCCGTCCAGCGCAGTCGCGCCGGCGTTGACGACGGTCGCGACGTCGTCGCCGGCGAGCGCCTGGATCAGCGGCCCGGCCTGCCCGACGACCTGCTCGAACGCGGGCTGGACGCTGGTGTCGGTGATCGCGGCGCCGGACGCGAGGAAGGGGCCGCGGGTCATGCTGCCGCCGGGCGGCAGCCGCAGGTCCACGTAGTTCTCACCGAGCAGCGAGGTCACCTTGATCTCGGCGTGGGTGCCCTTGGGGATCTTGATGCCGTCCTCGATGGACAGCGTCGCCCGCGCCTTGTAGCGGACCAGCTCGACCTTGGTGACGGTGCCGATCTTGATGTCGGACATCTGCACGCTGTGCCCGGCGACGAGGCCCTGGGCGTCGTCGAACGTGGCGGTCAGCGTGAGGTCGCCCTTCGGCGCGCCGGCCGTCTTGTACGAGCAGCCGGAGACCGCGAGGGTCGCGGCGACCAGGACGAGGAGGAACTTTCTGCCCCTGCCGGGGGGTGTGGGGGGTCGTCCCCCCACAGTGACTCGGCCCATCAGTTGCCTCCGTCCCAGGGGCAGTTGGAGTTCGGCTTGGGCAGCGGGCAGCCGACGTCGTCGGTGTTCATCAGGCCCTTCAGCCACGTCCGCAGGAACGCGTCGGTGGCGAACCGGATCTGCAGCGACTTGTTCTTCGGGTTGTAGCCGCCGATGAGGGCGTCGCCGATGCCGGGCAGCACCTTCAGCAGCTGCGCGACCTGCTTGGCGTTGCCCTTGAGGACGAGCGCGGCCCGGGTGAGGACGGCGAGGTCGTAGGGCAGGTTGCCCTTGTACTTCTGGATCAGCCGGTCGCCGTTCTTGGCCAGTTCGAGGATGCCGCTGATGAGCTGCTGGAGTTCGCCGCGCTCGGAGCTCAGCACCTGGCTGGCGGTGCCGAAGTCGCGGATGATGGTGCCGAGCACCTGCTCGCGGCCCCGCACGACGCCGGCGAGCCGGTCGAGGTTCTTGGCGACCTCGATCAGCTCCTTGTCCTGCCCGGCGACGTTCTCGATGAGTCGGGCGCTCTGTTCGAGCGTGGCGTTGAACTCCTTGCCGTTGCCCTTCACCGTGTCGGCGGCGGTGCCGAGCGCGGTCTGCATCTTGGTCGGGTCGAGCGCGTTGGCCAGGTTGGTGAAGGAGCTGAGCGCGTCGTCCACCTCGACCGGCACGTGGGTGCGCTCGATCGGGATGACGTCGGCGGTCTCCTTCGCCTGCCCCGGCCGCCATGCCGGGTGCAGGACGAGGTTGCGCTCGCCGATGAGGTTCAGCGGCACGATCGACGCCTGCACGCCCTTCGGCAGCGGCACGTCCCGGCGCACGTGGAACGTGACCTTGACCTTGTCGCCCTGGTTCTCGACCTTGTCGACGAGGCCGACGTCGGCGCCCATGACCTTGACCTTCGACTCGGGGTAGAAGGAGCGGGCCTTCGGCACGTAGACGACCATCGTGCGCTCACCGCTCGCCGAGGGGGCCAGCGAGCATCCGCCCATCGACGCCGTCAGGGTGAGGCCCAGGGCGATGGCGATTCCCTTCACTCTGCCCATCAGTTGCCTCCCTGGCGCCGGGTGGAGATCGGGCCCGGCGGCTGCAGCGGGCCGAGGCCGGTGAGCACGCCCTCGATCCAGGGGCCGTTGCCCTTGAGGTTGGCGACCTGCTGGAACGTCGGCCCGAGCAGCGAGAGGTCGGTGTTCAGCGCGTCCATGTTGGGCGCGAGCCGGGTGGTCAGCAGGTGCAGGTTGTCCAGCAGCGAGTCGAGCTGCTTCTGGTTCTTGGAGATCACGTTGGACAGCGTCTGGACGGTCCGGTTGCCCTGCCCGATCGTCGCGGCCAGCTCGTTGCGGCGCCGCACGAGCGCCTTGAGCAGCACCTGGCTGGAGTTGATGATCTCGCGGAGCTGCTCGTCCTTGCTCGCCAGCGTGCCGGTGATCGTCTTGCTGCTCTCGATCAGCTTCTGGATCTGCGGGTAGGAGTCGTTGAGCATCCGGGACAGGTCCTGGACGTTGGTGAGGACCCGGTTCAGCTTCGCCGCCCCCGGCGACCGGATCTTGTTGACCTCGGTGAGCAGCTTGTCGATGCTCTTCTCGTCCAGCTTGCCGACGATGTTCTGCGCGCCCTCCAGCGCCTCCGGGACGGTGAACGGCACGCTGGTGCGCTCCAGCGGGATCCGCCGCTTCGACTCGGAGACGTCCGCCATGTACGGCTTGGACACCGGGCCGGACAGCCGCAGGTAGCGGCCGCCGAGCAGCGTCGTCGTCTGGACCTCCGCGCGGGTCTTCGGCCCGAGGTCGATCCCGGCGTTCACGTGCCACTTCACGATGATCTTGCCGTGCTTGAAGTCGGGCTCCACGGAGGTGACGCGGCCCGACTTCACGCCGGCGACCCGCACGTCCTGGCCCTTCTTCAGCCCGGCCGTGTCGCTGAACTCGCCGCTCATCGTGTAGCCGCGGTCGAACAGGTGGAGCTGGCCGATCGCGAAGGCGAACACGCAGGCGGCGCCGAGCGCGGTGAGCGTGACGATCGCGACGACCTTCTGGTTGACGTCGCGCAGCGACTTCAGCGCCATCAGCCGCCACCTCCCTGCAGCATCGTCCTCAGCTTGGCGAGGTCGTCCTTGGTCGGCTGGCCGGTGCCCGGCGCCTTCGGCAGCTCCATCGGGAACGGGCAGGGCCCCTGCATCACGTTCAGGCAGAGCGCGTTGGTGCGCAGGTAGTGGCCGCCGTTCGCGGTGGAGAAGAGCTGCCGCAGCGTCAGCGGGAGCTGCTGCACCATCTTCTCCAGCTGGTCCACGTTCAGCCGGAACGTGGTGGCGAACTTGCCGAGGTTGTCGATGATCCGGGCGAGCTGCGCGTCGTTGCCGCCGAGCACCTGGTTGAGGTTGGTGGTGACGCCGCCGATCTCGACGATGGCGTCGTCGAGCAGCTTGCGGTTGTTGGCGAAGACCTTGGTGAGCGACTCCAGGTTGTCGATGCTCGCCGCGATCTGCTTGTCGCGGGTGGCGACGGCGCCGCTCACCGTCTCGTAGTTGTCGATCATCCCCTCGATCGTCTTCTTGCGGGCCGCGAAGGTCCGCAGCAGCAGGTCGAGGTTGTCGGTCAGCAGCGAGATGTTCTGCTCGTTGCCGTCCAGCGCCTGCGAGAACGAGAAGAGGATCTTGTTGAGCTGGTTCGGGTCGAGGTTGCGGGTCAGCGGGCCGAGCGCGTTGACGACCTCGCCGAGGTCCACCACGGACCGGGTGTGCGGGACGCGGTCGCCGTCGCGCAGCATGCCGCCGCTCGACCCGGGCTCCAGGTAGACGACCCGCTGCCCCATCACGTTGCGCCAGCGGATCGCGGCGGTGGAGTCGGAAGGCAGCCGGACGTCCTTGTCGACGGCCATCTCGACCACGGCCTTGCCGCGCACCACCTCGATGCCCTTGACCTGGCCGACGGGCGTGCCGGCGACCTTCACGCCGTCGCCCTCCAGCAGGCCGGTGACGTCGTCGAAGGTGGCGGTCAGCTTGTAGCGGGAGTTGAAGCTGGTGCCGAGGATCTGCTGGCCGATGTAGAAGGTGAGCAGAGCGGTCAGGACGACGAACACCAGCGTCTTCAGCATCGTGGTGTAGTCGGGGCCGCGCGCCGCCTTGCGGCGCTGCCGCGGGCTCATGGCCGCCCCCCGGTCTTGCTCTGGCCGGTCTTGTTCTGCCCGGTCTTGCTCTGGCCCGGCAGCTTCATCTCGAACGCGGTCTTCTGCGGCGTGGTCGAGCAGGCGTCGATGAAGATCTGGCAGATGTCGAGGGGCAGGTCGTCGCGCGCCTGCGCGATGACGGTGCCCTCCGGCCCGGGGATGCGGATGATCTGCGCCAGCAGGTTGAAGAACCCGTTCAGGCTGTCCAGCAGCACCGGGATGTTGCGGCGCTGGTTGTCGAACACCGAGACGATCCCGGCGCCGTTGTCGACGATGTTGCCGAGGTTGCGGCCGTGCTGCTCCAGGTTGCGGCCGAGGGTGTCGCCGAGCTTGCTGGACTCGTCCAGCAGCTGCGAGACCTTGTCGGGCTTGGCGCTGATCGTCTGCGACAGCTTGTTGAAGTCGCCGGTGAACGCGGCGAACGTGTCGCCGCGGGACGCCAGCGTGCCCGACAGGCCGTTGATGTTGCGCAGCAGCGCGTTGATCGCGGCCCGGTCCTTGTGCGTGGCGTCGACGACGATCGCGCCGTTGTCGATCGTCCGGCGGAGCGCGGGGCCCTGCCCCGACAGCCCCGCGCCGAACGTGTGCAGCAGCGCGGCGACGTCGTCGGGGTTGATCGCCTTGGTGAGGTCGTAGGCGAGCCAGGCGGTGTCGGACAGCTCCTTCGGGTCGTTGGTCTCGGTGATGGTGGCCCCGTCCTTCAGGTACGGGCCGGTCAGCTCGTTCTTGCCGAGGTCGAGGTTGAGGTCCTTCGGGCCGAACACCGAGACGGGCTCGACCGTCGCGACCGTCGTGTCGGCGATGCGGACGCCCTTGTCGAGCCGGAGCCGCACCTTGACGCGGCCCTGGTCGTCCAGGTCGAGGCTGTCGACGGCGCCGACCGCGATGCCGCGGACCTTCACCTCGGACTTGCCCGGGTCGAGGCCCTGCCCCGCCCGTCCGAACGTGGCGTTGTAGTACGTGGAGCCCGAGTGGTCCGGTGTGGAGCCGATCGCGACGAACGCGGCGGCGGCCGCGATGACGCCGGCGCCGACCAGCCCGAACACCGTCCGGGAGCGCTGGGAGATGCTCTCTTCGCTCATCCGGTCAACTTCACTGTGCTGCCGTGGCCCCAGAAGATGTACGACAGGACCAGGTTCATGAGGATCATCAGGATGGTCGACTCCCGGATCGCGCGGCCCGCGGCGACGCCGACGCCGACCGGCCCGCCCGCCGCGTAGTAGCCGCGGTAGCAGTGGATGAACATGATGATGAACGCGAACACCGCCACCTTGATGACGCTGTAGAAGACGTCGATCGGGGGGAGGTAGAGGTGGAAGTAGTAGTCGTAGATGCCGGGTGAGAGCCCGAAGTACTGGATCGTGATGAACCGGGTGGCGAAGAACGCCATGAACAGCGAGACCAGGTACAGCGGCACGAGGGCGATGACGCCGGCGGCGACCCGGGTGCAGACCAGGTAGGCCAGCGAGTTGATGCCCATGACCTCCAGCGCGTCGATCTCCTCGGAGATCCGCATCGCGCCGATCTCGGCGGTGAACCCGGTGCCGACCTGCGCGACCAGCGCGACGCCCGCGATGATCGGGGTGACCTCGCGGACGTTGGAGTAGCTCGCGACCAGTCCGGTGAACGCCTCGGCGCCGATGCGCTCCAGCCCGGGGTAGCCCTGCAGGCCGACCATCGCGCCGGTGGCGAGCGACATCGTGGCGATCACGAAGATCATGCCGCCGCCGATGACGAGCGCGCCGACGCCGACGGTGATGTCGCTGACCTGCTTGGCGAGCGTCTTGCCGTACTTGCGCTTGATGATGATGTCGACGAACAGGTGGTAGAGGACCCGGCCGAGGAAGACCGGGAGGTCGGCGGACGCGGCGAGGCCCGCGGTCCGGCCGCGGACGGCGCGGCCCAGCTTGCGGACGGGGGAAATGGCGACCATCAGAACCTCGGGGGGAACAGGACCTGGTAGATCATGGTGAGGATGTAGTTCGTCGCGAACACCACGATCGAGGTGACGACGACGGCCTTGTTCACCGCGCGGCCGACGCCGACGGGACCGTAGTCGCAGTTCATGCCCATGTAGCAGGCGACGGCGGCGGCGATGAAGCCGAACACCCACGCCTTGAACAGGGTGATCACCAGGTCTGAGAACTGCAGCAGGGTGGTCGAGCCGTCGAAGAACGCGCCCGGGCTGACGCCCTGCTGGATGACGTTGAAGTAGTAGCCGCCGACGACGCCCGCCAGGATCACCACCGAGCACAGCAGCCCGGACACCATGCTCGCCGCCCACAGCCTGGGGGTGACCAGGCGGTGGATCGGGTTGATGCCCATGACCTCCATCGCCGCGAGTTCGTCGCGGATGTTGCGGGCGCCCATGTCGGCGGTGATCGCCGACCCGCCCACGCCGGAGACCAGCAGCGCCGCGGCCAGCGGCGCCACCTGCTGGATCATCGCGGCGGTGAGCAGCGCTCCGGTGCCCGACTGCGCGCCGAGCTGGCGGGCGATGTCGCCCACCTGGAGCGAGATCGTGGCGCCGAGCGGCACGGCGATGAGCATGACCGGCACGCTCGTGACGCGTGCCAGGAACCAGCACTGCTCGATGAACTCGCCCCACCACTGGCGCAGGTCCCAGGAGCGGCGCAGCCCTTCGAGGAGGGTCACGCACAGCAGTCCCGTCTCGTCGAGCGCTCGCCCGACGCGTCTGCGTGCCAGGTCCGGGGCCTTCGTGAGGCTCAGGGCCATCAGCCGGCGACCTCCCCCGTGGGGCGGGGGTGAAGGTACATACCAGCCTCCTTCGTTCTCGGACGTCGGCGCCCATCCGATACGCCGGCTCCCGCCGGGCCACAGGCGGCGCCCACGTCCTCTTCGTCGTCGCGCGCCACCGTGGTCTCGGCAGAGACCGGGATCACAGGATGACCCAAGCAAGCACTCGGGCACCACCGCTGTGATCTGAGGCACTCTATTGGAAGAAGGTCTAAGAAGCGAGTACTTACATCTGGATTTGTCCGAAGCTACGATCGGGCGCACGATGATCGACACGGGGCGTGAGAGGGAAGACGACATGGACGGCGGCGACGACCCGCTGGTCATGGGCGTCCGGGACCGGTGGGAGGAGCAGGGGCTCCAGGGCGGCCCGTGGCCGTTCATGGCGATCTGCGCGGTGGGACGGCTCGACCAGCTGTTCAAGAAGGCCCTCGAAGCGGAGCTGAAACGGCTGGGCCTGACCCGCAGCGGCTACCTGCTGCTGACCACGCTGGCCCTCACGACGCGCGGCAGCGCGCGGCTGAGCACGCTCGGCCGGATCCTGATGGTGCACCCGACGACGGTGACGCTGACCGTCGAGCAACTGGAGGCGGTCGGCCTCGTCGCCCGCACCCGGCATCCCCGCGACCGGCGCGCGACGCTGGTGGAGATCACCGAGGTGGGACGGGAGCGGGCCAACGAGGCGAGCCTGGCGCTGGAGTCGCCCGGCGGCGCGTTCGCCCCCTTCGCCGGGACGCACCGCGAAGTGTTCGAGGCGCTCCAGCCCGCCCGGCTCGCCGCCGGCGACGTGGAACTGCTGAACCCCGGCGGCGCCCGGAGCTGACGCACGCCCGTGTGACCGGGGGGACGGCGGGGGAAGACGCGGGACGGGTGAACCGCGTACGATGCCGCCCGCGTACCTTGAGTTCGACGACACGACCCCGGGCGATAAGGCAGTCTTCATCCCATGCCCCAGAGTCACGGCACTCGCAGACGTTCCGCCGAGGGCAGGCGCGCCCGCTCCGAGCGGGTTCCCGCACCGCGTCCGGCAGGCGACGAGTACGACCCGTACGGCGCCTACGGCGGAGCGGGCGGCCCTGGCGGGACCGGGCCGATGCCGATGCCGCCCGCCGTCCCGCCGGAGAAGAAGCGGCGCCTGCGGCGGGTGCTCACCAGCAACGTGACCATCACCATCGCGGCGATCGCCGCGCTCGGCACGGCGGTGACGGTCGTCGACCTCAACGCCTTCACCGGCGACGACACCAAGCCGCCGAAGGCCGCCGCGGCCGGGCTGTCGACCAACGACATGCTGGCGAAGCTGACGTCCGCGTCCGACATGGACAAGGTCGCCGCCGACGTCATCGCCACTGCGAAGAAGCGCGCCTACGAGGAGCACCAGCGCGAGCTGAAGCGGCTCAAGGAGAAGGCCAAGCGGGACGCGGCGGCGCGGGCGAAGCTCAAGGCGCAGCAGGAGCGCGAGCGGCTCGCCAAGATGAACCCCAGCTCCAAGCAGAACAAGGCGTACGGCAAGAAGATGAGCGCCATGAAGGGCTGGAGCCGCTGCTGGCCGTCCCTGCTGACGCTGTGGAACCACGAGAGCGGCTGGAACGAGCGGGCCGTCAACCCGTCCAGCGGCGCCTACGGCATCCCGCAGGCGCTGCCGGGTTCCAAGCTGGCGAGCGCCGGTGCCGACTGGCGCACCAGCTCCCCCACCCAGATCGCGTGGGGGCTCGGCTACATCAAGGCCCGCTACAAGGACCCGTGCGGCGCCTGGTCGTTCTGGCAGGCGCACAACTGGTACTAGCCGTCCGCTACTCCCCGCCTGCGGGCCCGCGACCTGGCACCATGAAGGGATGCGGACGAGCAGGACGCGCCACGGCAACGACACGGGGAACGGCGACGGGCCGGGCGGCGGCTCAGCGGGCGGCGGGCGGCAGTGGGCCCGCGCCGACGCGACGCGCCATGCGCTGCTGAGCGCGGCGCAGCAGGTCTTCGCCGACCGCGGCTACGCCGACGCGGGGATCGCCGAGATCGTCGAGCGGTCCGGGATCAGCGTCGGCAGCCTCTACCACCACTACGGCGGCAAGGCCGGCCTGTACGTCGCGCTGTGGGAGGACCTCACCGCCGAGCAGGAGGCGAGCGCCGCGCAGGCGGTGTCCGCCGCGCGCAAGAGCGGCGAGTCCGACCCGATCGCGCTGTTCACCTCGGGCGCCCGCGCCTACCTGCTGGTGTGCTGGGAGCGGCGGGAGGCGGCCCGGCTGTTTCTGGCCGGTGAGGGCCCGTCGGGGTCGTCGCTGATGCGGCGCAGCCGCGCCCAGCACTGGATCGCGCAGAACACCAAGCTGCTGCGCGGCCCCGCGCCCGGGGAGCCCGCCGGGCGCGCCGACCAGGTGCTGAGCCTGGTGCTGACCACCGTCATCGGCGAGGCCGGACGGGAGATCGCCACGGCCGAGAACGAGGCCGAGGCGGCGGAGATCATCGACGAGGTGTGCCGGATCCTGATCCGGCTGGCGCGCTGACCCGCGTCCGGAACCCGGCGGCGGGCAGGGCGAGGAGCAGCACCGCGCCCAGCGCGGCGGCGCCGACGGCGAGGGTGCAGGCGGCGACGGTGACGTCCGCGTCCGGCTCCGCGAGGGCCATGGCGGCGCGGCGCATCGGCTCGGCGGTGAGGAGCGGCACGGCGGCCCAGACGGTCAGCCGCGCCGTCCGGGACCCGGTGAGCAGTTCCGGCGCGGTGTGGGTGAGCAGGACGCCGGCGGCGAGCAGGAGCGCGCACAGGGTCATGCCGGTGCCGATGTCCGGCCCGGCCGTCGGCGGACCTGCCGGGCCGGGCACGAGGCCGTCCAGCATCCGCAGCAGCCAGACGCGGGAGCCGGTGCTGGCGAGGACGCCGATGACGAGGACGGCCGACGCCGCCCACGCCGCGCACAGCAGCGCCACGGCGGCGACGGCGAGGTGGGGCTGCTCCCAGGTCTGATCCTGGGGCGGCGGCCCGCCGGGACGCTCGGGGGCGGCGTCCCGGAGGCCGCCGCGGTCAGGGGCGGACGACACGGACCTGGCCGACCGTCAGCCGGATCGGCGGGACCGGCTGGAGCGGGCGGACCGGCCGCGCGCGGGCGGGCTGCGGCGGAAGGGTGCGCAGCCGCGCCGCGGTGGGCCGCTTGCCCGCGAGGTGCCGGCGGGCGGCGCGGAGCCTGCGGCGCATCACCCGCTGGGCGCGGGCGTCATTGCGGCGGATCAGCCGCAGCCGCATCAGAAGCAGGATCACCCCGGCGCCGAGCGCGGCGACGAAGCCCGCCTGGAGCGCGGCCAACTCCTCGTAGGTGAACGGGTCGGCGGGGATCGTGCGCAGGTTCGACACCGGGACGAGCGGCCCGGACGCCGGCGCGATCTGCGGCGCGTTGGCGGGCACGATCGGCGGCAGCGCCACCTGCGGCCCCTTCATCCCGGCGAGCGGGTTGAACCCGGACGGCGTCAGCGGCGGCACGCCGGGCGGCAGCGTCCCCGCGCTGATCCCGGGCGGCAGCGCGCCCGAGGCCGAGGTGATGACCAGCTTGTAGGTGCGCGACACGCTCCGCGCCTTGGCCGCCGACACCGACGCGCGCAGCGTGATGACGCCGGGCTTGGCGGAGGACGGCGCCCGCACGGTCGCGATCGCGGAGGCCCCGCCGGAGCCGACGCTGCCGAGCGACTGCGAGCCGGGGCTGACCGACGCGCCCGAGGCCGACATCCGCAGCGCGACACCGGTCGCGGTCGCGTACGCCGACGAGATCCGCACGGTCGCGGTGATCGAGCCGCCGGGCTTCATCGTCGCCTGCGACACCGTCAGCCCGAGCGACAGCACCGGCGTCTTCGGCTTGCCCGGCCCGGGCGGCGGCGTCGTCGGCGGGTCGGTGGGCGTCGTCGTGGGGGGCGGACTCGTCGGCGGATCCGTGGGCGGGTCGGTCGGCGGCGGTTCCGACGTCGGCGGATCGGTCGGCGGGTCGGACGTCGGCGGATCCGTGGGCGGGTCGGACGTCGGCGGGTCGGTGGGCGTCTCGGTGGCGGGCGGGTCGGTCGGGGTCTCCGTTGCCGGCGGCGGGTCGGACGGCGTGTCGGTCACCGTCGTCTCGGGCGACGGGGTCGTCTCGTCCGCGTACACGGGGTGGACGCCCACCGTGCCGATGAGCGTCACCGCGCCGAGTCCGGCCAGGACCGAGACTGCCGATCGTGAACGCACCCCGAACGCACCTCCACCGCGTCGCGACCATCCAGCCGAAATTGCGCTGAATTGGATGGAAGCACGCGCCGATTCGTCTCATCAACCCCGCACGTCAAGGTCCGTTTCAGCTGCTCATATTCCGCCGATCCGTAATTGGCCGATTATCATCGGGTGAGGGTTTCCGCGGGCCGCCGCCGTCGCGCCCGGAGGCCGCTCCCGCCGCCGCGCCGGCGCGCTCGCGCAGCCGCATGGCGCGCAGCACCGCCTCGATCGCGAAGCGCGCGTCGGAGTCGGTGAGCCGGTCGCCGAGCGTGCTCTCGACCTGCCGCATCCGGTAGCGGACGGTCTGCGGGTGGATGCCGAGCTCCGCCGCGATGTCGTTGGCGCTGCCGCGGGTCGTCAGCCAGGCGCGCAGCGTCTCCAGCAGGCGGTCGCGCTGCCGGCAGGTGAGGTCGTCCATGTCGCCGAGGTGCCGGGCCGCGAGCTGGTCGATGAGCGCCTGGTCGGACAGCAGCCACAGGGTGATGAGGTGGTCCTCGCAGTCGGTGACGGGCGTGTCCCCGAGGACGCCCTCCTCCACCAGGCCGAGGGCGCACCGCGCCCAGCGCAGCGAGTCGACGACGCCCGTGGGCGGCACCGTGAGGCCGATGACGAGCTGCCCGTCCGGCAGGACGCGCAGCAGGGACCGTCGCCGCTCAGAGGTGGCCTTACCTGGGATGACGAGGAACGGCTGGGTCGCGGTGAGGTCGGCGAGGACGTCCTCGTCGAGGGCGGCCCGCACGTACCGGGCACCGGGCGGGGCCACGACGACGGTCACCTCGTCAGGGATCGTCCACCCGGCCTTTTCGGCGGCCTCGGTCAGGACGCGCGGGGACGCGGCGGGCCGCAGCAGGAGTTCCAGTAAACGCCGCCGGTGCGCCTCGACCTCGCCGTCCGGGCGGGCGTCCATGTAGCCCTCCAGCGCGAGCGCGGCGAGTTCGTCGATGTAGGCGAACAGGGCGTCGGCGAGCTGGGCCATGACCTCGGGCGACACCCGGCGGCGCGGCCCGACCTTCATGATGCGGCGCCACGCGACCTGGGCGCCGATGCGCAGCGCGGCCTGAAGCGTGTCGAGCGTCCGGCCCTCCTGCGCCTCGAACCGGCCGAGGCGGCGGTAGGTCTCGTGGTGGCGCTCGCGCGGGGCGAGCGGGTTGGCCACCCGGTCGACGAAGTCGGTCAGCGCGCGTTCGACGCCGATCCGCAGGGCCTCCACGTAGGGGCCCTTGAGGGGTCGCCCGTACTCGGGGATCGACCGGCGCACCTCGTCGATGATCTCCTGGGCGAGGCTGGGCAGTTCCGGGCGCATCAGCAGGGCGAGCCGACGGGGCAGCCGCGTCCGGCGCTTCACCGTCCCCCGCGTCAACGTCTGCTGTGCCATGGGCACACCTCCAAGTCGCCGACGTCGCGGACCGGGGCATGGCGCCGGGCGGGGGCACCCGGCCGTCCGGACGGTCGACCGTATGGCGTAACACCGAGGGCGCGCCGAGCGGGGGACCCCTGCACACCCCCCGCAATCAGTGAGCTGAAGCACATTGAACTTAGATCAAATAGGGCGCGTCAAGGTAAATGAAACGTAAAATCAGCAGTGTGTGGCCTCATGGCCACATTCAGCGTCCAATTGGGACGCGCTCATTTCACGGGGCGCCCCGCTCCCGTAGCCGGTGGGCGCGCAGCACCGCGTCGAGCACGAAACGCGCCGCCGGATCGGTGAGCTGCCGGTCGAATGTCGCACTGATCTGGCGCATCCGGTAGCGGACGGTCTGCGGGTGCAGCCGGAGCCGGCGGGCCGCCTCCACCGCGTTCCCCTGTGCCTCCAGCCATGCCCCGAGGGTTTCGGTCATGCGCATACGCCGCGTCCGCGGCAGATGGGACAGTGCGGCCAATTCACGCCGGGCGAGCTGGTCGAGCAGCGGACCGTCCGACAGCAGCCACAGCTCCAGCAGATGACGTTCGCACAACGTCGGCCCGCCGTCCTCCAGCAGCCCCGCGTCCACGAGGGCGAGGGCCCGCCGCGCCCACCGCAGCGAGTCGGCGGCCTCCCCCAGCGGGACGGTGAGGCCCACCGCGAACCGGCGTTCGGGCAGCGCGCGGCCCAGCATCGCCCCGCGCTCGGGCCCGTATCCGCCGGGGATCAGCAGGTGGGGTTCGGCGTCCGCGAGGTTCACCAGCACGTCGGCGTCCATCGCCTCCCGGAAGCAGCGCGCCCCGGCCGGCAGCGCGACCATCGCCACGGTGTCGGGGACGTCCCACCCGGACGCGGCGGCGGCCCCGGCGAGCGCGCCGGTCGCCGCTCCCGGCCCGAGCACCATCCGCAGCAGCCGATGGTCGCCGGGCGGCTCATCAGCGGACGAGCGAACCTCCAGATAGCCCTCGACCGACAGGGAGGCCAGCTCGTCGATGTAGGCGAAGAGGGCCTCGGCCAGCCGGGACATGACCTCGGCGGGCAGCCGCCGCTCCCGCGCGACGGCCGCGACCCGCCGCCACGCGACCTGAACGCCGACCCGGTAGGCGGCCTGGAGCGAGTCGAGGGTGCGCCCCTGGTAGGCCACGCCGCGGCCGAGTTCCCGGCACAGTTCGTCGCGGCGCTCGTGGGCGCCGCTGCCACCGGAGACCTGGTCGAGAAAGGCGGTCATGGCCTGCTCGACGGTGACCCGGAAACCGGCCGGAGTCGTCGGCCCGTCCTGCCGCGAGTACTCCGGGACCGACCGCCGGATCTCCTCGATGATCTCCCCGGCGAGCGTGGGCAGCTCGGCGCTCAGAATCGCGATGACCTGCGGCGGCAGCGCCCCAGGACGACCCCCTCCCCCAGCGAGGGTCTTCGTCATCCGCTCTCCCCTTCACGAGGTCAAAGGAATTGCCCCAAATAAAAGGTAACCCACCCCGCACCCGCCGCACACCATTAAAGAAAGATCTTCAGACCCCGAATGCCGGGAACACTCACCCGGCAACAAAAACGACCCTATTCATTGATCACCCGGAGACAATCCGAAGCGCACCCGCACGGCCCCGGCGCCCCCGCGACCCCATCCGGGCGGACGACCCCGCCCCCACCCCAGTGGGATCTTTAGGCACAATTCCGTCATTACGCCACGTAACGGCTACCGGCGCGTGACATGATCAAGAACCGGGTCCACGCAGACCTGCCGATCATGAAGGCCGCGCCGGACAGCCGTCCGCGTGCTGGAATGGCGAACGGCCGCGAGCCCCGCCACACCTGACACCGCCACGGCCGCTCGATCGAGCCGCACCCCGGCCCCGTCCACCGCGCCGAGCCCGCACCCGCACCCAACCACGCCGCCATCACCGCGACCGCCCACACTCCGGACGACCGGTTGCTCTCCAAGCCCGCCCCCAAGCCCGCACCCCGACACCGACGACGGCCCGGAGGTTCGGTCGCTGCACTGGAAGGCCGCGATCAACCCCGCGCCACCGACGACACCCCTAGCCTCCCCTGGACGGCAGAGGCGAACAGCTGGCTCAACTTGCCCTTCGAACACGTCCAGGCCCGGCACGCCGACTACACCCAGCTCACCAGACCTGGCCGCCCGCACGCTCCCCCACGTGCTGGAACGCAAGCGGGTCAAGCACCGCTGGGAGTAGATGGGCGACATATCCGCACTGGCCAGCAACACACTGCTCCACACCGACCCGCCCCCCGCCAACGCCCCGCTCGGCGCGACGACAACACCACCCACGTAGCGAACTGGACGTTCACCGGCCGGGACGCCGCATTCCTCGAAATGGCGGCGCTCATCCCCTGACTCCTGAAAGCCGGCCCCACCCCAACAGAAGCGGAACACTGACCCTCGCAGTCCCCCGCCTGGACGTCCACCGCCCCCACCCACCATCAACCTGTTCGCCCGCGCCTTCGCCGCCAAATGGCAAGCCAACCGAGCCGCGGACAACAAGCCACGCCCCAAGAACAAACACCCACGTCCCGGAGGCGCACATCCCCCACACCGCATCGTTGACTTGCGGCGTGTTGCCCTTAAACGGCCGCCCATAAGGACAACACGCCGCAAGTCAACGAACCACCGGCCCCGTCGGCGGGCGTGCGGCAGCGCGCTGGGGGCGGGGAGAGGCGTCGGCCCACCTCGTGATCATGTCCGGGACGGTGCTTGCGAGCGGCGGCAGCGGCCAAGGCGAATCTGCCGAGAGGGCGTGACGCGCGGCGCACGTCAGGACAGGTCAAGGCGCCCGCTCTTGACGATGTCGAGGAAGGCGGCCCAAGCGCCGGCCCCGAACCCCAACACGGGCCCGTCCGGATCCTTGGAGTCCCGCGCCAGCACCACCGCCGCCTCCGCCGCAACCTCCACACAGTTGCCGCCATTGCCTGTGCTGCGGCTACTCTTCAGCCACGCCCCGACCTCGACACATTCACCCTCTTGTGCGCTGTAGCTGCTTGTGCGCCAGCGGGCCACTTCGAGGCAGTTGCCCTCATCAGTGCTGCGGCTGCTTTTGCGCCAGACGATGTTGCTGTTGTCCATAGCGCCTCCCCACCTGGTTCTACGGCACAGTGTGCGGCTGAGTCGCGGTACCCATGTGGGGAGGTAGAGCTGTCCTGGACGCCGTAATGACGTCCAGGACAGTGCTCAGGCGTGACTGTAGCGGCCAGCGGCTACTGCCTGGATTGGACGGGACGCGGGATGGCGTCAAGCAAGGTCGAGGCGCCCGCTCTTCACGGTGTTGAGGAACGCAGCCCAGGCGTCGGCACCAAAGCCGAGTACCGGCCCGTCCGGATCCTTGGAGTCCCGCGCCAGCACTACCGCCCGCTCTGAGGCCACCTCAACACAGTTACCTTGCTGAGTGCTGTGACTGCTCGCCTTCCACGGGCTAACTCGTACGGAGCCCCCTCCACTGCCGGTATCCACTGGGTGTACACCGACTTCAACACAGTGCCCTTGGTCAGTGCTGCGCGTGCTCTTGCACCAGGCCCCAACCTCCACACAGTTGCCCTGCTCGCCACTGCGACTACTCTTGCGCCACCGCACATCTGAGTACCTCATGGTGACCCCAGACTCCTGTCTAGCGTTTCCTAAGAGACTTCGTTCGCCACCTTAGCGATCAGCTGAAGAGACTCGTCTGGCCCTACTGCGCGGGACCGCAGGTGGTCGAAGAGGTTGATGTACTCCTCAACCTCCGATGGATCTTCCAGGTAGATACTTCCCAGTCGATATTGGACATATGCGACATCAGGATCGGCGGGTTCCGGGAACCGCAAGACGTGGCAAGAGCCTTCCATGGCGGGGTGTGCACCCGCCGAGAAAGGGAGGATCACGATGTTGATGTGGTCGAGCTTCGCCAACTCGCAGAGTCGCTGAAGCTGATCACGCATCGTCTCCCGGCCACCGACCTGCCGTCGGATCACTGCTTCGTTGAGGACAGCCCAGACTTTGGGAGCGTCCTTGCCGATGAGGCGTTCTTGTCTTTTCAGTCGCAGATCAACTCGACGGTTTACCTCTTCGTCGGGCAACGTTCGGAGCCCGGCGTTGAGCAGTGCCCTGATGTAGTCATCAGTTTGGAACAGCCCCGGTACGTGCTCAGACTCGTATGTGAGGATCTCCGACGCTTCCTCTTCGAGGCCGACGTAGACCTCGAACCAGTCGGGTATCGAACCGGAGTACTGGTGCCACCAGCCGCGTTGGCGGCTCTGACGGGCGAGGGTGATGAGAACCTCGGTGCGTTCGTCGTCCAGGCTGTAGAACTTGCAGAGCGCCATGATGTCGGCGACCTTCGGCGCGTGGACGGCGGCCTCGATGCGGCTGACCGTGGCGGGGGCGATGTCCGCGAACCTGGCCGCCTCTTCGCGGGTCTTTCCCGACTCTCTGCGCAGTCTCCGCATTTCAGACGCGAGGCGCCGCCTGCGGACCGTGGGACTCGTCCGACTTGCCACGTTCATACCTCCACTTCGTATATGCCCATCGAGCGGACCATGATTCTTTGAGCGAGTTCACTTCTATGGGTTTACAAACTCAGGCCGTCCGCTTCATGCTCTGACCGTAGCGAAAATTACGCACGGTGTATGGACGATCACACAAGAAAGTCGGGTGAATCGTGGTCGTTCGCGTGCCTGGAGAAGGGGCGTCCGACGATGTCAGCGGATCAGCGGCCGCACGCGGTGCGGTTCGGCCTCCTGGCTGATCTCTGTCTCAAGCTGGGAGAACGTCAGCAGTGCACCTCCATGCTCGTCCACCCGTCGCGGGGTGAGGCGGTGCTGTGGGTGCCGGAGCGGGCCTGGCCGCGCAAGTGGCTCGGGGTCGCGGCGGTCGACCACCGGGGACGATGGCTCTACGCCTTCGGCGACCAGTGGAGCATCACCGGGGACGTGGCCGAGGCCGCGGCCCGGGTCGCGTGGGCGGTGCGGGCCCGATGAAGCACTTGGGGACGTGCGTCATCCCGTCCGCGCGAAAGAACGTGGCCAACGGACGGCGGTGGCTGCTCGGGCGGCTCGAACCGCTGCTCGGCGCGACGCACAGCGCCTGCGATGACAGCATCCTGCTGCTGTCGGAGACGCTGACGAACGCGATCGTCCACGGGACGGGCCACCTCGTGGAGGTGGACGCCTACGTGGACACGGCCAACATCCGGATCGAGGTCACGGATGAGGGCGGCAACACCGTCCCGCATCACCGGGACGATCCGCACGGCGAGCACGGGCGCGGCCTGCCCATCCTGTCGATGCTCGCCAAGTCGTGGGGGTTCGAGCAGCTCGACGACGGTCGGCTGCGTGTGTGGTTCGAGGTGCCGCATACGGCACGTCCCGAGAACCGCGAGGACGGCCGCGCCAAGGCGTTCGAGGGCGCTCCGACTCCGCCGCGTCCGCGAGACGGCACGCACGACGGGACGTCGCTCAAGGCGAACACCTCCGCGCATACCGGCGATCGCTGACGGCGAAGGCGCGTCAGTCTTCGGTGGGACGTGGTCGCCAGCGGTCGAGGGCGACGACGGCGAGGCCCGCCAGAAGCAAGAGGACGGTGTAGAGCCAGAGGTGGCCGGGTTCGCGGAACAGCTCCGCGTTCGGTCCCCGGCGGCCGGTTCCCTGCCAGTCGCCGAGCAGGCCGCAGGCACCGATGACGGTCGCGAACATCAACGGGCCCAGGACGGCCGGGGAAAGGCCGTCCTGGGTCAGCCAGACACCGAGCGAAGCGATCGCGACAGTGACAGTGGCGGAGAGCAGGGCGAGCATGAGGACCGTGATGCCGTCCGGACGGAAAAGCATGGTCACGGCGAGGACGGCGGCACACGAGGCGCATCCGGTGAGGGCGGCCCAGTGGCGCCAGGACGGGAACGCGGCGGCGGCGCCCACCACGACGCCGAAGGCCACCATGAACCACATTCCGACGTAGCTCGGATACCGCCCCTGGATCAGCGCGCTCGCCGGACCGGAGATCCCGATGACGACGGCCGAGGCGACGACGGTACCGGCCGCCGCGCGAAGTCCCGCCAGCGCAGCGGCCACGAGGCCCGCTCCCAGCAGCAGCCAGCACGCGGCGACGCCGAAGCCGCCCTTGATCGTCTCCATGCCGGCGGCCGGGATGAAAGCGATGACCGCCGCTGAGCCCGCGATCGCCGTTCGGACGCCCATCGCGGGCTCGGCGTCGTCGGACGGTGCGGCCAGCTCGGACCGTTTGTCGTAGCGGTAGTACAGGCCCAGCGCCAAGAGCGCGCCGCCGATCGCGGTGGCCAGGAACGCCAGATGAAGCAGGATTTGGATGGCCTCGGCGAAGTCGAGCGGGTAGCCGCCGGGCCGTAGGATCGCGATGTGCGCGATCCACACGTCAGTGGACGCGCCGAAGACCTGCGCGCCGACTCCCGCCCCGATCAGGATCGCGCCCGCGCCGGGCGCCCCGATGTGGACGAGCCGGAGCCCGGCGGCCAGCGTCCCTAACAACACCAGCTGCGCTCCGGCCGTGACCGAGCCGTAGTAGAACCAGGCCGCGCCGGTGTGCATCTCGTTCCGGGCCACGACGTACACGAACTCGGTGGGGAGCGTTAGCACCACCCCCGCGACCAGCAGCCACGGCCAGCTCCGGCGCAGCGACCACCACATCGCCGCGAACCCGGCGACCGTCACCACCGCGACCACGGCGGCCTGCTCGGCCGACACCACAC
This sequence comes from Actinomadura sp. NAK00032, assembly GCF_013364275.1. Classification (NCBI taxonomy): domain Bacteria; kingdom Bacillati; phylum Actinomycetota; class Actinomycetes; order Streptosporangiales; family Thermomonosporaceae; genus Actinomadura; species Actinomadura sp. NAK00032. The sequence continues at coordinate 7,691,841 of NZ_CP054932.1, forward strand.
CCGGGTTGATGCGCAGGACGTCCGCGAACCCGGCCGCCCGACCGACGTCACCCCTGGGGCGTGCGGAATTGGCGACCGCCCCGAGCGTCCCGACCGCGCACAGGAGCACGGCCCCGATGACCCACGGGCGGCTGGTCTCGAACGGGATCCGGTCCCTCAAGGCTGCGGTTGCCATGCCACTCCTACGGGTTCCTCATCGTCCGCTGGGCGAGGCTGAGTTGTCGACTCCGGCGGCATCGTCACTGGCGGTCGTCGTCGTTCCTGTAGTCGTCCTGTTCAGAGAGCCGTTTGAGGTTCTTGCCCATCTCCCAGGCCGCGGCCGCGACGCCCGCGATGCCAGGATCTCGGCGCGTGGGCCGCTCCGCGATGGGCGTATCGGGCGAGTAGCGCACGACCGCCTCGGCCAGGCTTTCCCCGTCCAGCCGCCAGCCCTGGATCCTTTGCGATGCCAGCGACGGCTCGGCGCCCATGCGGCGCATCCAGGGACCGAAGACGGCCTCCTTGAACTGCTCCTCCGCGACGGTCGGCGGAGACAGTTCCGGCGGCCTGGGCAAACAGCTCATCCGGGCGGTGACGCCGGCGGCGTTGAGCTCGACCCCCACATAGCGATGGCGTGTTCTCTGCCTGCCGCTACGCACGATCCGGTCGAAGGTCACGACGCAGTCGATCCATGACCACGGAATCAGCTCCGGCTCAGCGTCTTCGGCGGTGTAGCCGAAGTAGACGCTGCGCGCGTCCACCGCGAACGAAACCTCCCCGCGACGCACCGACCTCGCCACGAAAAAGCCGACTATCGCGGTCATCCCGCCGAACCCGGTGAGTGCGATGCTGGCCCCGAGCCCGGGATTCCGGATGGCCTGGTAGAGCACGAACGCGTCCACGGCGCCGAGGATGACCACGATCGGCAGATTGCTGCGCCAGGTCTGCCGAGCGATGTACGCACCCTCAGGGAGTTCGTCGGGGATGTCATCGGGACTCATGAGCAGCACTCCCCGGGCCGGCCGCGTCGGTCGCAGCAGCATCGAGAACCGGCGGCCACGGCCGACTCCGCCGCGTCTCGGACGATGTCCGTGTCCGCACTCCCCCCTCGACACCATCCCGCTCCCTCCACGTCCGGTCAAGGTGCGACGATAACGGGCGCCGATATTCCGGCACCGGCAGCCGGACCGAGCCTGCCGGTGCCCGAATGCCGCTCGTCCAGCACGTGAAAGGACGGGGCACTTCTACGGGTTCGTAATTGTCGGAACGGGCCAGACGGAGTATTGGCTGTAGAGCATTATCGGGTCACCCACGTTGAGCAACCCGCCGCAGCCCAGACCGACGGATGTGATGACCAGGTTGGTGTCAGAGAAGACGAGCTGCCCCGTCGGGTTCTCATAGGTGGCCTGGATCTCCCCCTTGGCGGTTCCGGGCCCGCCGGCCGCCACCTCGCACCCGACGGAGTCGGCGCTCGCCACCACGCTGATGCCGGCGGCGTCGTCGCTGGTCAGCGTGCCCGTTGTCGTCCCGGTCTGCGCATCATAGGAGGTGGCGTTCATCTTCCACGGCAGACCGCGTGGGTGGATCTCGACCGGCACCCCGGACCCGTTGCAGTTGCCGAGGTTCCCGTACGTGATCATGATGAGGCCGTTTCCGCTGAGTCCCGTTCCGTCGCGAAAGCGCACGATCATGTCGGAACTGCCACAGCTCACACTCGCGCCGGTCGTCATATCCTGGGCCGCGAAGCTGCCATAGGCGTTGGTACGCCCGCCGTCGGTTACGGTCCAGGTGGACTCGTCGGCCGATGCGGCGACCGCACCGAACTGGAATACCGCGAGTACGGCGGAGGCGAAGAGCAGAAGCACTCGGTTCGAGAGAGTACGCATGACAACTCCTATGCGGTGGCTGAATGATGCGGTCGATGCTGTCAGCGGGACTTTTCACCTCCGTCCGTCCGAGTGAGGGTGGTGACGAACTCCCGGAGCATCCGTGCCGCGCGGGGATCGGGCACCGCCTCCGCGGCGGTGAGGGCGCGCTGCTCCGCCGCCTCGCTCTCCGCGGTCGCCGCTTTGATCGCGCGGAGTCGTAGTCCGGTGTCTCGGTTCAGCAGGTCGGCCGTGATCTCCTGGTCGGCGGCGAGGTGGTCCGTGATCGCTGAGATGCGGCCTTCGAGCATGGCCGCCAGGGTTGAGTCGAGCCGTCCGGTCCGGCCGCTGAGTGCCAGCACGTCCTCGGTGTGCAGGAACGCGTGCCCGCATTGCCGCCCGTAATCACGCAAAGCGTCCACCACCGGTGGCGCGGCCCCGCCGAGTTGGCCGCCGATCCGGGCGGGAAACTCCAGCAGGGCGGCGAACAGCGCGGTCGCCGGTACGTTCGCCGGGCCGGGAGGTCCGGTGACGCGTTCGAGGCGCAGCGCCGTCAGGTCGGAGAGCCAGTCGGCGAACGACCACGAGATCTCCGGGGCGTACGTGGCGACGAGCCGTGCGGCCTGGGCGAGCAGGAAGTCCCCGGCGAGGATCACCGAGGTGGTCCCCCAGTCGACCGCCCGGCCGCCGTCCCGCCGGGCGGGCGCGGAAGGCCCGAGGAAGGCCAGCGCGCCGAGCGTGGCGAGTTCGATCGCCGCGCCGACGGTCGCCCACGCGACGTCGGGCGGGCGGCCTCCCGCCCCGAGCGCGGCGAAGAACGGGACGGCCGGGCGGAGCCGCTGGTGGGACGCCGTCTCCGCCGTGACGACCAGCCGGGCGAGGAACGGCCAGTCGCGGCGCACCGCGCTCACCGCGACCTCGTCGCAGGCGACCAGGAACGGTTTCAGCGATGCCGCCTCCGCGTCCGGCAGCAGCATCCGCTCGGCCGCCGTCAGCCCGGCGAGGCCGTCGGGGAAGAGCACTGCTCGGCGCGCCTTCGCGAAGAACGGGCGGTCGCTGTCGGCGGTGGACGCGAGGACCCGCCACGTCAGGTGGTAGCGCCGGGCCGCGTGCCGCGCCGTCTCGAAGTAGCCGACGTAGGAGGCGGCGAGGCGCCGCCGGTAGTCCTTCCCGGCGCGCTCGGGGTCGTGGAGATTGGCGGTGATGCAGCGCGCGGCGGCCACTCCGCTCTCGACCGCGTATCCGAGGCCCTCGCCGGTGAACGGGTTGACCAGCCCGGCCGCGTCGCCCACCCGGAGGCGCCCGTCGACGACCGCGTTGTCCGGGGTGAATCCGCTGTGAGCGGACCGGAGACGGTCGAGCCGCACGGCGTCCCGCCCCATAGCGCGGAGTCTGCACCGGAGAGTTCTCGCCACGCCCGGTCGAGGAACTCTCCCGCGTCCTCGGGACGGATCTCGCCCAGCCGTGCGGCACCGACCGTGCACGTCCCGGCATCACCGGCGGCACTCGGCAGGGCCCAGATGTACGTCGGATGCTCGCGCGGGTCGATGGTCGAGGGCGCGGCGAGCATGGTGACGGCCTTCGACCGCAGCGACACGCCTGAGTACCGCCGGACGGCGGCGACACCGGTCGCGTCGCCGGTGACGCCGTGTGCGATGACGACGTGCCGAGCGGTGACGTCCCGCGGGGCGCCGTCGTCCGGCTGGACGACCGCCCGGTGCCGCCCATCATCTGTGCGGTCGATCCGCAGGACCCGCCCGCGCACGTGCGTGGCGCCCGCGTTCACTACCGCTTCGATGAGGCCCGTGCGAAGCCTTTCCGCGGTGCTGACCGCACTGCCCATCGCCGGGAACGGGCGTGGCCTGCCCTCCCCGCACTGGAGCACGACTCCGCCGATCTCTTCGAGGGCGATGAGGTCGAGCGCGCCGATGGAGGACAGGCCCGCGATGGCGGGGCCACTCAGCAGGACGTCGTACTCCGGCTCGTCGGCGGCACGGTTCGGGCCGACGAGGAGCGTGCCGACGCCCCTGCGTCGCAGCGCGATCGCCGTGACGGCTCCCGCCACGCCCGCCCCGACGACCAGCACGTCCACCGCGCTCATGCCGCTCACGACTCGGCCCACCGGGGGAGCCGGACGACGTCCGCCAACCGGTCTCTGGCGTTCCCGGCGGGCAGTTCCGTGAGGGCGTCCATGGTCTGCCGGTGAAGGTCGCGGGCGGTCTCCTTCGCGGCGGCGAGCCCGCCGAGGTCGATGACCAGCGCGCGGATCCGCGCCAGCTCGGCGGTATCGAGTTCGGGGCGGAGCAGCAGGCGGGCGAGGTCGCCGGTCTCGTCCTGCGGGAGAGCGAGGACGATCGGGGCGCCGAACAACCCGAGCAGGTGGTCGTTGCCGGTCGGCTTCCCGGCGGCGCCGGCGGCCGGGTCGAAGTCGAGGCAGTCGTCCAGGATCTGGAACGCCGCGCCGTGGGCGGTGCCGATCCGCGCCAGACGTCCGGCGTGTTTCGCGGGCACGCCCGCTTCGGCGGCCCCGAGCAGGCAGGTCAGCCGGAACAGGTCGCCGGTCTTGCGCTGGACGAGTTCGAGGTAGTCGGCGAGCGACAGTTCGACGTCGAAGGCCCGCTCGACGTCGAGCATCTCGCCCGCGGCGAGCGCCGCCGCGGTGTCGGCCACGGCCCGGCTGACGCCGTCGCCGAGGACGGCGGCCTCGGTGCCCGCGAGCGCGAAGCAGGCCAGCCCGGCGAGCGAGGCCGGCTCCGCGCCGATCACCGTGTGGGCGGCCGGGGCACCGCGCCGCGTCGCGGCCCGGTCGATCACGTCGTCGTGCAGGAGCGACGCCATGTGCAGCAGCTCGACGACCGCGCCCAGCCGGACGAGCCGGTTCGGGTCGGGGTCGCCGAATGCGGCGCAGGCGGCCAGCAGAGTCGACCGGAGGCGTTTGCCGGGCCGCCGGACGAGTCCCAGGGCCGACGGGCGGACGGCGGGCGGAAGACTCCGCGCGAGTTCCGTCAGCCGACCGGCCACCCGTTCCGGATAGCCGGTACGACCGGCGGAGTGCGGCCGGAGGAGCGCGCCGGCCTCATGCCCGGCGGCCGGCACGCCCCTCTCTCCTGGCTTGCCGAGAGATGCCACGGCGTTCCGCTCAGTCGAGCGGGATCTGCGGATGCAGTTCCATGGTGGGCACGGCCGCGATCGTGTCGTAGACCTTCTTGGCGACGGCCTGATCGTTCATGTAGGCGATCATCTGGGTGCGGTTCATCCCGAGGGTCTGGGACAGCACCTCGTCGTTCAGCACCCAGGCGGCATCGGCCTCCTCGGGAGTCATCAGCGTCTGCGTCAGGCCGTCGACGATGAACGTCGTGTCGTCCAACTGGGCCTGCGTGACCGTCGCCGTCGACGTCGGGTCGGCGATGACCTCGGCGACGAAGTCGCGGCTGCGCTGGTGGAACTCCTGCGCGTAGTAGAGCTCGTCCTCGGTCGCGGTCTTGTCGGCGACCCGATTCTTCACGACCTCGGCGTTGAGGTAGGTCGCCTGGATCAGCAGGTTCCCGGTGACGCTCTGGGCGAAGAACTCGTCCCTGGCCTGGTCCGCGAGGTCGTTCTCACTGACGAGGTCGAGGTCGTAGTAGGTGCCGACTTCGGTGAGGAAGGGGCAGGGCGAGTCCGGGACCTCGACGAACGTCTTCCCGTCGCCGCCCTCGCAAGCCACAGAGCCCGAGTCCCCGGCGAGGCAGAACCTCGGCGCGTAGATCAGGTTCCGATACTCGACGACGCCGAGCGGGCTCCGGGTGTCGACACGCACCGTGTTCCCGATGCTCATCACGGTGGAGGACGAGTAGGCGGTGGTACGGCCGACCTTTTCCAGGTGCATGCCGACCTGCGGGGCCTTGGTCGCGGCCGAACTGGACGTAGCGCCGAGCAGTTTGACGTTCAACCCGGTCAAGACGGTGTCCATGACCGTCATGTAGCAGCCGCCGGTCTGGTTTCCGGCGACGATGAGGCCGACCGCCGGGTGGCTCGGTCCGATCGGCGTCATCAGGTCGCGGGCGACCAGATCGGTCGCTCCGACGCCACCGGCGAGTTGAGCGAGGGCGGCGTCGGTGTCGGTGCCGGTCACCGGGTCGATCGGGATCAGGCGTTTCAGCGTCGCGATCGCGTTCCGGTTGGAGGTGTCGGCGAAGCCGGGCTGGATGATCGCCTCGCCCGGCTGGCCCGCGTTCATCCGTCCGATCACGTGGTTGCAGGTCAGCAGGCCGTTGGTGTTGTCGGTGAGGTCGACGACGGTCGCGCCGTAGGTGCCGGTGCCGTCACCCGCGACCTGGTTGGAGATGCTGCATCCCTGCCGGGGCGGCCGCATCTCCTCGCTGATCGGCCCAGCCACCAGCGTCGGCGCGACGGGACTCTGGGCGACGCCGACCGACGGCGCGGGACCGGACTCGACCACGTCGATGCCCCATCGGACGCCATCGATCTCGACGTTCTCGGGAAGCAGCCGCCGCAGTGAGACGAGCGCCGCCGGGCGCTTCTTCTCTACGAGGACCATGACGACCGGTTCGTCGGTGCGCTTGCCGCCGCGTACCCGGAAGCTGATCCCGACTCCGACGATGTTGGGGTCGCCGCTCCGCAGGTAACGCTCGATGATCTCGTCCCGGCCGCGTTCGAGGGCCGCCTGGGTGTCCGGCCTGAACTTCATCGCCGGGCCTCCAGGTGCGGGATCGGGTGAGCGGGCCTGCCCCGCCGGCTGAGGTGGCGCAGCCCGCCGATCCACAGCGAAGCGGGGTAGTCGCTGTTCGGGTCGAAATGCCGGGAGATGGTCGCGATGGCGAGCGCGGCGAGCATGCGCGCGCCGTCGGCGTGCTCCGGATCGTCGGCGAGACGTCCCAGGGCGGCGAGCAGCCGTGCCCGCCCCCGCTGGGCCGCGCTGCGTCCGGCCAGCGCGTCAGCCGCCGCGGCGACCCGCTCGGCCCGGCGGGGGTCCAGCCGTGCGAGGGCCGCGTCCAGCCGAGCCGCCGTCGCGCGGGCCTCAGCGGTTCCCGCCTCTCCGAAACTCGGAAATCTGACCGGCACGTTCGCCCCGGCCCTGGCCACCCGAAGCACAACGGCCCGCTGCCGAGCAGTCAGTCCTGCCTGCGGGCTCGTGGTCGGGCTCGCAGCAGCGGCCGGGGCGAGCGCTCCGCCGAGCACCACGCCGGCGCCCGCGGCGCCGATCGCCCTTCGCCGGGAGAGGACCGGATATCGCGCCGTTTCCTGTTCTGACACGTCGGCCGTTTCCTTCCTGCGGGGTGTCAGGTGATGGGAGGCCGCGAATTCGAGGGGCGTACCCGACCGGGTGGTCGGCTTCCCGTCGCGTGAAGGACCCGTGCCCGCGGGGTCCCCGCGGGCACGGACCGGTCAGGCGCTCCGGGTCAGAGCTGGTCGTAGAGCTTCTGGACGATGTACTCGTTCTGGATCACGGTGCTCGTCCCGGCCGCCGCCGGGAACCCGCCGACCTGGTTGATCAGCCAGTCGGCGACGCCGCCGCCGAACACGCACCCCTTGGCACCGGGCACCGCGAAGGCGTTGTCGACGTGCTTGGCCTGCAGCACCTCGGGCGGCGGGTCCTGCCGCGCGATCGACGCCGCCTCACCGCTGATCGGGGTGTTGGGCGCCGGCGGGTTCGTGGTCCCGGTGGTGAAGCTCAGCTTGATCGGGTTGCTGTCGGTCCCGACCGTGCAGTGGGATCCGAGGAACGGGTTGATGAGCCGGACCTTCAGCCCGACGTTGATCCTGAAGTCCAGGCTCGGCGGCGTCTCGAAGGTGCCGGCGTACTCCGGCCTGGCGTACACGGCCGTCAGGAGCGGGTCACCGAACAGCCCGCCCTGGACGAGCATCTTCTCCGCGCGGAGCTTCCCGAAGACCGTCGTGAACTTGAAGGTCGAGGGGTTGAAGGCGCTCGCGTACGTGATCTGCATCGGCTTCTCGATCGCCTGATCGAAATTGCCGATCTGGAACTTCCCGCTGGTGATGACGGCCACGATGCACCGCGACAGGTGCGGGTCCGACCCCTCCGGGAGGGGCGGGCAGTCGGCGAAGTCGAAGCTTGCCGGGATCGGGTCCGGGTTGGCGGCGGGCGCCGCCTCGGCCGAGGCGCCCAGGCCGAAGACGAGCGTCGCCGCGGCAGCGGCGGCGGTGGGAAGCGCAAGCCGGGCCTTGCGCCTGCGGAAACGGGTGGACTTCACCGGTCGGTCCTTTCTTCGTGCCGGCAGAAACGGAATCGCAGCGCCGGACGATCTGGCTTGACCGCCACTGACGCGGAACCGTGAGACGGACTTCACTACGGGAAGATCCTTGATTCCTAACCGGAGAATAGGACCAGGACATTGACTGTTCAATACGCCCGAGCGCGCTAATGTGAACAATTTTTTGACCTTGTTAGCGGCTGCCAGAAGCGGCACCTTACAGATGCCTTATATTGTCACCCGCCGCAGTCCGGCGAGCGACCTTCTTCCACCGGCGGCCACTCTTCCCGATCCGGCTAAGGGCTGGTAATGATCTGACTCGGCGACACGCTCAGTTGCGTCGTGACCACCACCTGGTCGCCGATCGCGATGAAGCCGCCCGGGCAGGCGAAATTCACAAAGGTCACACCCATGTTCCCGCCACCGAGGGCCAGCACGCTCCCGTTGTTGGTGAACGTGGCATCAGCCTTTCCGAGGTCGCCGGCAGGATCGGCGATATCGGCCTGGCATCTGTTCGTCCCCACCAGGTTGAGCTGGAAGCCGAACAGGTCGCCGCTCGTCTTGCCCGTAGCGGGGTCATAGGAGGCGGCGGTCATGTCCAGTTGGACTTCGCTGGTCATGGTGACCGTGTACTGGACGCCATCCGGCCCGGAGCAGCCGTCGAAGGAGACGCTGTCGAACTCGACGAGCTGGCTCCCCGAGAGCCCGGAACCGGTCTTCGCCGCACCGGTGAACGTCGCACTGCCGCAGTCGATGTTCCATCCCCTGGTCACGTTGCTGATCCGCAACGGAGCGGTCGCCGTCAGGGCACCGCCGGGCGTGACGGTCCACGTGTCCGCGGGCGCCGCCGCCGCCTGAACCGCGGCGGCACCGACGGTGCCCGCCGCGACGACCACCGCGAGGACGGACCGCCACGCTCGAACCGACTTCAGACCTTTCACGTCAACGCCTTTCATACGGGAGCCGGGACGCCTCCGCACTCACCGCGGGCCTGGAGCGGCCCGCGGTGAGGCGGCCGAGCCGCACCTGCGCTGGGGTGGTGCAGGCAAGTGCGGCCGGTCCCTGAATTCTCGGCGCGGAATCTTCGGCCCGGCGGAGCCCGGGTCGGAGAAGCGCGGCCGGCTAGGGGTGGGTGATCTTCTGCCCCGGCGGGAAGACGAAGTCGCCTTCCTGGCCGCTGAACACCGTCCCGTAATCGAACCCTGGGAATCTGCAGGTCGACTTGGGTGAAGGAATCAGGCTGGTCAAGCCTGCCAGGGACAGGGTATGGGTCGCGTTGTCGTAGATCCCGCTGATCGTGCCGGGGCCCTCCACAGTGGGGCCGAAGAATCGCTCGGTCAGGCCACCACTGATCCGCAGCGAGCAGTTCGCGTCGTCGACACGGCCGTTGAGCACCACACCGTTCACGGTCAGCGCCACCTGGCCGCCACCTTTATCGGTTGCGACATTCAGCCACAGGGAACCTTCCTGGGTGACCTTGATCGGGTGGACGATCCCGTTGTAGTCCGTCACGGTGCAGCCTTCAGCGGACAGGCTGCCCTTGGCCAGCCTGTAGCGCGACTGCCAGTGCCGAGCTTCCATATCGAAGCGCATGGCCATCGACTTGCAGCGGAACTCGTTGCGCCGCGTGCCGATCTTTCGCTCAAGGACGAACGGCTTCCCGGGCTTCGTGGTCGCGACGATCTCTCCACCCGGGTTGACGGTCCAGGTCTCAGGAGGGGGAGCCACGCCGTCCACGCAGTTTTGTCCGGTGACGGGGTTGCACCACAACCCCGCTTCAGCATTCACATAGTTACCCGAACCTGAAACGCTCGCAGTCAGGAGGGGACTGAGGTCCTCGGTCACTCCGCAGCCGGAGAAGGCTGGGATCTTCAGATCCTGCACGATGAGCGTCTGACCGAAATCGTAGGAGGCCACGCCCGTCCGGTGATTACCCAGAAAAGCGTCACCGGTGAACAGGGTCGGGCTGGTCATGCATTTGTCGCCGAGATCGATCGGCAGTCCGTTGACTTCCACCTCGCCCGCCTTGATGCGAACGTACGATCTGGCCCGCAACTCCGAATCCTTGAGGACATTGGCGGCATACCGCTGGTTATTCAAAGCACGAATTCGCAGGTTACCGGTGATCGGGCCGTCTTTCCCGGAGGCACCGATCTGAATGGTCTCCGCGACCGCACGCGTCGGCATGAACCCGAAACCGAGAACGGTGCCAGGGGTCGGGTATGAGCGATTGATAAAGTAACCCCACAGTTCCCTGTAGTTAGGCCCGAAGACGCTGGCGGGCTTGTAATCGGTGGTCGGCGCCCGTATCAGATTCTCGACGGCCACCGGGACAGCGTTGCCCGCTTTCTTGATGTTCACGAACCCCACCGCTTTGACGCATTGCGGTATCCCCTCGCCATCGACACCACGCAGACCATCGGGACGTTCCGGGTTGTCAAAGATCTCATGCAGCGCGGCATCATTATTGATGCCGTACCGAGGGTCCTCTCCCGGGGCGGGGAGCACTTCGCACAGATTCTCCTCCGGCGCTGCGGCGGCCTGCGTGGATGGCGCGGTCAAAGCACTGCGCGTCGGAGAACGGGTCTCTGATCCGACCCGTACCGTACCCAGCACCGTCTCCTTCTCCGCCGCGCATCGCAGCGCCAGCCCCGCCGCGCCGGCGCCCGTCGCCACGTCCTCCGGTACCAGCGACAGATCCAGGCCATGAGTGGTCCATGAGAGCCCGCCCGGCGCCTGGGGGACCACCGGCGGCGCCACCCCGCTACCGGTCAGGTGAACGTTCCCGCCGTCGCGCGCCGAAGTGGCCGCCAGGGCGAAGGCGGGCCATCCGCCGCGCCCGTCACCACCGGGCTGCCGAAGGGCGACCTGCATCTCTGCGACGCCCCCGATCGCCGGGGAAGGCGCGTCGGTGGAGGGCGCCCCCGTCACCGGCGGTGCCGGTGCCCCGCCGGGCGCGGTCGCCAGCACGCCCTTCACCAGCTCGGCGGGGACGGTTACATCGACCTTGATGGTGCCCAGTTGAACCGGCTGGCCGACGGTCGCGGTCGACGGAACGTTCGAGTCGACCCGAAGTCGCACCTCGTGCGTTCCGGACTTCCCAGAGCATGTGAGCCGGACGTCCGCGCCGATGTCCGCCATGGCCGGCGGGACGGCCGTCAACGCGCCGCCGCCCACGGCGACGATCGCGACCGCCGCGATCCGCGCGACGGTTCTGGACATCCGCTGCATTTCACATCCTTGATCGACAGGGGCGGAGCCGCACCCGGGCGGGAGGCCCGGGTGCGGCTTCGGTTCAGGACGGTGCCGTCACCTCGTCAGGGGGTGTACGAGATGGTCTGGCCCGGGGACAGGTTGTAGGTGCCCATGAGGGCGGCCGTGTCGCCCACGTTGATCAGAGTGTCGGGGCAGGTCGCCTCGGTCACGCTGGTCACGACGAGGTTGTTGGCGCCCGACACGGTGAGCGTGCTGGGGTCGCCGGGGTTCGTGGGATTCGTGTGCTCGCCGGAGATGTACGCGCCCGAGCCGTCGGCCGCGGTGATCTCCGCCGTGCAGTTGATGTTGCTCTCGAGCTTGACCTTGACGCCCGTCAGCTTGCCGGTCGTCTTTCCGGTGAGCGCGTCGTAGCCGCCCGGGTCGGCGTCGAAGGACCACGGCAGGCCCATCGCGGTCACCTTGACGACGATCCCCGTCGGGCCGTCGCACCAGTTGTTGGGGTTGCCGGGCGTCGAGAAGTTCACACTGCTCAGCGAGGCGATGCCGATCCCGTCGGCGTCGCTGGTCGCCACGGTGCCGGTGGCCGTCGAGTTCGTGCAGACCAGGGGCGACCCGGTGTTCAGGTCGACGGCCTGGATCGCGCCGGCGTTGGTCCCGGTGACGGCGCCACCGGGAGAAGCCGTCCAGCCGCCGGCCGCGGAGGCGGGCATGGCGGTGAGGGCAAGAGTGGTGGCCGCGACCGCGCCGGCGGTCAGAGCCTTCTGAGTGAGCTTTCGCATGTCAGTCCTGTTTCCCTTCGCGGGGGGTGCTTCGTTCTCAATTGATAGGGACACTGACCGCGTTATGCAGAAGCAACTCCTTCAGGGTCGATGGGAGCAGAACCCTTGGAACCGAACCCGCCGGCTCCAGCACACGACCACCCAGCCCTGCCGTTCTCTTATCAGAAGATACCTACCGGTAACGGGCATTTCAAGAGATTGTGAAGACTTCTCTCAATCATTCCAGTGGCCACCCTTGTGATTGTCACCACTTTAGTATTCGATCAGCTTCGATTGTCATCGCCTTAGGCGTTTCACCAGCGAGCGGTGCCGTTCGGGGCGACGGTCAGATGCCTCGCGAGGGATCAGTTACCGAGGGTATCAATGGCGGCGATCTTCCATTTGCCGTCGGCGTACAGGGCGTCGACGGCGAAGACGGCCGCGGAGTAGCTCGTCTTGTTCGTGTCAGTGCGGGTGTTGCGCTGGTCGGCGAAGACCAGCAGGCGGGCCCGGTCGCCGGTCAGCGACTTCACCGCCGAGTCGGTGACCGACGTGGTGAGTACCTGCTTCTGCTGCGGTGCCTGCTTGCGCACCAGGGCGAATAGCTGGTTGTACTGCTGAACGGCCTTTCCGGTGAGCAGTTCCTGCGCCGCCTTCTCCGTCTTGGCCGTGTCGGCGTAGTTGTAGGAGAACACCGTGTTGACCACCGTGGTCACCTGGCCTTTGACCTCGGCGGTCCGTCCATTGTCACTGAGCGCGTCGTTCTGTGCGGATGCCGCGCCCGTCAGGTCGCGTTCCTGGGTGTTAGACCAGGCGGCGACTCCACCGAGCGCTATTGTCAGCGCGCCGAGGAGGACGACCAGGCGGGTGCGCGCGGTGCCGGGGACGAACCGGCCGACCGAAGTGATCGCTGCCATTCGCTTTCTCCTTCCCGCTCAGGGCGTTCCGGTCGGGGCCTGGCCGAGCGCCGACAGTTTCCAGCCGTCCGAGGTCCGGGTGAGCTGGCCGGCCATGCGCCGGGTGTTGTCGACCGGCTTGCCGTCGGCGCCGGTGATGGTGATGCGGACGGCGGCGATCACGGCCGCCTTGCCCGCGCGGGTGTCGAGTTCGGTCAGCCCGGATTCGAGGATCTTCGCGGTGCTGGTCGTCTTCGCCTTCCGCACCTCGGTCTTCAACCGCTCCCGGCCCTGAACGATCTGGTCGTAGAGCTGCGCCGTCGCCGAGTCCTGCCACACCTTGAGGCCCGCGTCCACCTGGCGGTAGTCGAGGGTGTTGAGGTTGACGATCTCCTGCCCGGCGACGGCGAGCACCCGGTCCCGTTCGGCGGCGTAGGCCAGCGAGTCGTCGCCGGACACCGAGTGGTACGACCAGCCGAACCAGGCGGCGGCGGCCGCCGCGACCAGCGTCACCAGAGACGCGATCCGGATGAGCGGGTCCTTGGAGAGCCTGCGCCGGGGCTTCACGTCCGCGTCCTTCTCCGGCGGCTCGGCTTCCGGCGTCTCGTCGGTCTTCTTCCCGGCCGGCTCAGCGGTCTCTCCGCTCTCATCCGCGACCGGTTCCTGCTCGGCGGGCTCGCCGCCGACGTCGAGGTCCTCGGGCTCCTCGGCCTGAACCTCGGGCTCCTCAGCCGCCGTTTCGGCGGTCTTCGTCTTGGACACCTGAATCCACCCCTTTCCTTCAGGCGGCCCGGAGGTCGCTGATGCGCCAGCCGTGGTCGTCGCGGGCCGTGACGATGAGCTGGGCGGCGACCGGTGGACCGGTCGCCTTCCCGGCCCGGGTGGTCCGCTGGTCGAGCAGCACCAGCAGGACCGCCGTCCCGTCACGGCTGAGTTTGATAAGCCCGGCCTTCGTCACCTTCGTGGTGAGGGCCAGCTTCATGACCGGTGCGTTCTGCTTCACCAGGCCGAACAGCTTGCGGTAGTCGCCGACGGCGCGGCCGGTGAGGACGTCGTTCGCGGCGCGCTCGGTGGCCGCCGGGTCGGTGTAGGTGTAGGTGAAGATCCGCGCGACCTTCGCCGAGACGTCGGCGACAACGGCACCCGTACGGGTCTTGTCGACGAGTGCGCGGTTGGCGGCCGGTGACCGCTCGCTTCTCCTGTCGGCCCAGCCGTCGATGGCGAAGGCGGACAGGCACAGCGCCACGGCGAGGGCCACCGGCCACCCCAGCCCGGCGGCCCGCTTGAGTCGGGAGACAAGCGGGCGCCGGGCGGTCTTCTTCTTGCGCTTCTTCCGCGGGGCCGGCTCGCGGCGCGCGGGGCGCTCCTCGGTGATGCTCATGGCCCGCTCCCCCCGGGTGCCAGCGGTTTCAGGGAGCTGATCTTCCAGATGCCGCCGACGCGCTGCATCCCGACCTCGTAGCGCTTGCGCTGCTCGGTCCCCTGCGCGGCGTCACCGGCGGGCTCGGTGAAGATCCGCACCGAGGCGAGGACGGTGGCCTCGCCCGCCGACCGGTCGAGCGCGGTGACGGCGAGTGCGGTGACCCGGCCGTGCGAGGGGGTCTTCTGCTTCGCGAACTTCGCGCGCGCGTTGGGCATGTCGCGTTTCAGGGCGTCGGCGAACGGGCCGGTGGCGACGTCCATCCAGTGCGTCATGTCCAGGTCGGCCACCTTGGGGTCGATGCTGTTGACCAGCGCGAGGTCGCGGACGGCGGTCCGCGTCACGTCGTCGCGCGCGGAGGCGAGGTCGTGGTCGGCGCCCCGGCCCGACTGGATCAGCGACCAGAACGACAGGCCGAGGAGGACGGTGGCGGCGGCCACGAGGACGTAGCCGGCCGGGCGGATCCACCGGATCAGGTGGGCGAATCCGCGCGGCACCGCCGCCGCCTCCTCCGTCATCGCGTGCCTCCGAGCCCGAGGAGCGCGGCGAGGTCGCCGGACGTCGGCGGCCGCGCTCCGGCGGACAGCCCCAGCGAGTCGATCAGGCCGGTCGACCGCGTACCGCTCAGCGTGCCCGGCTTGACCGGTGCCGGGACGCCCTTGTGCGGCGCGTTGGCGGAGCCGCGCACGTTGATGCCGGTGCTCGGGCTCTCCGCGCAGTGCGCGCCGGTGTTGAACGGGGGCGCGGGCGACAAGTCCTCCCCTTCGCGGTAGCGGGTCTTGCCGTAGCCGCGCGTACAGGGCTGCGGGTTGAAGAACGTGTTGACCAGGCCCATGCGGAGCAGACCGTCGTCGACGATGCTGGGACCGATCCCCGCCACCTTCGGGAGGTTGTCGAGCATCTCCTCGATCGCGGCCTGGCGCGGCGCGCCGATGCGCGCGGTCGTGAGCAGGTTCGCCAGCAGGACGCTGAGGCTCGGGTCCAGGTCGCGGAGCAGGGCCGACACCTGACTCGCCGCGCCGGGCCCCGCCGCGATGACCTCGCGCAGGTCGGTGTCGGAGTCGCGGAACTGGCGCGCGAGCAGCCGGGAGTCGGACGCGAACGACTTGAACGCCCCCGACATCTCGTTCTGCGTCCGCAGCACCACCTGACCGTTGTGGATCAGCGCGCGGGTGTCGGGGAACGCCGCGTCGGACGCCGAGACGAACCGGGCGCTGGTGTCGAGGAGCTGCTGGAGGTGCGGACCCTGCCCGGCGAAGGCCAGCCCCAGCTCGTCGATGAGCGTCTTGGTGTCGTTCAGCGGCAGCGAGGCGGCGAGGTCGTTGACGCTCTTGAGCGTCTCGTTCACCGGCGCCGGGACGGTGGTGACGCTCCGCGGAATGGTGGCGCCCTGCGCGAGGTAGGGCCCGGCGTCGGCGCGGGGCCGCAGGTCGACGTACTGCTCGCCGACGGCGGAGCGGTTCGCCACGACGGCCTCAAGGCTGCGCGGGATGTCGGGTGAGGAGTTGTCGATGTGGAGTTCGGCGACGACGCCGTCCGAGGTGAGGTCGAGCTTGCCGACCTTGCCGACGGTGACGCCCCGGTACGACACCGCCGACCCCTCGAAGAGGCCGCCGGTGCTGGGCAGGTCGAGCCGGACGGTGTAGTAGCCGCGCAGCCCGACGTAGCGTCCTACGTCGGCGTAGTTGACACCGATGTAGGCGATGACCAGTACCGCGAGGACGGCGAACACGGCGATCTTGATACGGGTGACCGCGGTCAGCATGTCAGTTTCCCTCCCCGAGCGTCGGCAGCGGAAGGGCGGGCTCGCTGCTCGGGCCTTCGTTCCGGGGCGCCTGGCTCGGGGCCACCGGCTGCGGCGCCCGCGAGGCGGGAGCCTGCGTAGTGGGGGTGCCCGCCCCGGGGACGGCGGCCCTGGTGCCGGGCCGGGTCGCGGTGTCGGGGCAGGGCGCCGGCTGCGGGCCGACGACCGTGGGCGTCGCGGCGAGGGCGCGCGCCTTCGCCTCCTCGTCGTCGAGGCCGTCCTTCGGGCCCTTCTCCTCGACCGGCGGGATGACGCAGTCGAAGCCCTTCGCCGCGATGACGGTGACGTAGCCGTTGAGGTAGTCGCCCTTGATGGCCTTGAGCGCCTCGTCGGTGAACGGGTACGTCAGCAGGATCTCCAGCGACTTCGGCAGGTCGCGGCCGGAGTCGGCGAGCTTGCGCAGGATGACCGACAGCGCCCGCAGGTTCGCGGCCGTGTCGTCCTTGCTGGCGTTGATCGTCTTGACGGCGACGTCCGACAGCTTCTCCAGCCGGCGCAGCATCTCGACGAGCCGGCCGCGCTGCTCCTCCAGCACCTTCAGGCCGGGCGACAGGTCGGTCAGCACGGTCGACACCTGGCCGTTGCGGGAGGCGACCGTGGACGACAGCCGGTTCAGGCCGTCGAGCGCGTTCACAATCGACTGCCTGTTGCGGTTCAGCGTCGAGGTGAAGGTGTTGAGGTTCTCCAGCGCGGAGCGGACCTTGTCCTCGCGCCCGTTGAGCGCCTGGTTCAGCTCCCGGTTGATCGTGCGGATCTGCGGGAGCCCGCCGCCCGACAGCAGCAGCGACAGCGCGCCGAACACCTCCTCGGTGTCGGCGTTGCGCGTCGTGCGGGACGCCGGGATCACGGCGCCGTCGGTGAGCCGCTGCGGGGACGGTGCCGTCGTGGGCGCCGCCAGCTTGACGTACTTCTCCCCCAGCAGGCTCGACTGCTCCAGGTTCGCGACGGAGTTGGCGGGCAGGTGCACGTCGCCGTTGATGATCAGCGTGACCTCGGCCTGCCATGCGCCCTTCGGCAGCGACACCTTCTTCACCCGGCCGACCGGCACGTCGTTGACGCGGACGGCCGCCTGCGGGACGAGGTTCAGCACGTCCTCGAACTGCACCTTGACCGTGTACGGGTGGTCGCCGAGGTCGGCGCCGCCGGGCAGCGGGACGTCCTCCAGCTGCACCGAGCAGCCCGTCGCCAGCACGGCGCCGGCGGTGAGGGCCGCGACGAGCTTGGGCACGCGCATCAGCGGTCCCCCTTCTTCCCGGTGGAGCCGGCGTAGATCTTGCCCGCGGGCGGCAGCGGCAACGCCGGGAGGCCGGTCTGCTGGGTGGGCGCCACGGCGACCAGCCCGCCCTTGTCCAGCCGGTCGCACTGCTCGCGGAGCGTCGCGGTCGCGGACGCCGCCGCGGCGCACAGCGGCCGCTGGTCGGCGGCGACCGGGTCGACGCCCGGCTGGTCCAGGCTGCCGAACGCCTTGGTGATCTCCAGGAGGTTGCCGCGCGCCATCAGCGTGCGGGTCTTCGGGTCGTAGGCGTTCAGCGCGTTCTGCGTCACCAGCGGCGCGGTGTCGACGAGTTCGGCGAGGGACGCCCGCTCATCGACGAGCACCTGGGTGACCTTGGCGAGCTTGCCGACGTTCGTCTTCAGCGCCGCCCGGTTGTCCTGGACGAACCCCTTCACCTCGGCGAGCGCCCGCGCGAGGGTGCGCAGCGCCGCGCCCAGTTCGTCGCGGTCGGCGGCGAGGAACCGGCTCACCTCGGCGAGCTGGTTCTCGGCCAGCCGGATCTGCCCGTCGTTGGCGCGGAGCATCTTGCTGAACTTGTTGAGGTTGGCGATGGTGGCGTACAGGTCGCCGCTGTTGTCGGCGAGGGTCTGCGACGCCTTGCCGAGGTCGGAGATCATCGTGTTGAGCGCCTGGCCGTTGCCGCCGAGGTTGGCGGCGCCGACCCGGATGACGTCCGACAGGGCGCCCTGGGCGTTCAGCCCCTGCGGGCCGAGGTCGCCGGAGATCTTCCGGACGGCGGTGTAGAGCTGGTCGAGCTCCAGCGGCGTCGCGGTGTTGTTCACGTCGATCGAGGCGCCGTCGGCCATCTTCGGGCCGCCGCTGTAGGCGGGGTCGAGCTGGACGTACCGGTCCGACACCAGGTTCGGCGCGATGACGACGGCGCGGGCGGCGGCGGGGACGTCGATCTCGTCGTCCACCCGCATCTCGACCTTGACCTTGTCGCCGAGCGGTTCGATGGAGTCGATCGCCCCGACCTTCACGCCGAGGACACGGACGTCGGAGCCCGGGTAGACGCCGATCGCGGTGGCGAAGTACGCGGTGATCTTGTGGGTCGGTCCGCCGCTCAGCAGCGGGACGAGCGCGATCGCGACCAGCAGCACGAACACCGCGATCAGCGCCTGCACCACCCGCGTCCGATGGTCGCGGATCGGTGAGCCGAGCTTCGGCAGCTTCGCCGTGCGCGTCGTGGAGGACGCCATGTCACCGGCCTCCCGTCAGGTGCGGCGGCTTGCAGTGGTCCGGGTTCTCCGGTTGCCACCTGCCGTTCACCAAGTACTCCTTGGGGACGGTCCCGCACAGGTAGCCGTCCACCCAGCGGCCGTTGCCGGTCGCGTTGCCGAGGACGCGGACGTAGGGCGCCGCGGTCTCCAGCACGCGCTCCAGGTTCTTCTGGTTGCGTTCGAGGGTGGTGGTGACCCGCTCCAGGGACGCCAGCGTCGGCCCGAGGGTGCGGCGGTTGTCGTTCACCAGGCCGACCAGCTCGTTGGAGAGGCGGTTGGTGCCGACGAGCAGCGCGTGGATGGCGTCGCGGCGCCGGCGCAGTTCGCCGAGCAGCAGGTTGCCGTCCTTGAACAGCGTCTCGAACTGGGAGTTCTGCGCGGCGATCGTGCCCGACAGCTGCTTGGTCCCGGCGAGCAGCCGGGACAGCTCGGCGTCCCGCGACGCGATCGTGTTCGACAGCGACGACAGGCCGTGCAGCGCGACCCGGACGCTCGGCGGCGTGTCCTCGAACGTCGTGGAGATCGTCTCCAGGCTCTGCGCGAGCTTGGCGGTGTCGAGGTCCTGGAACGTCCGCCCGAGGTCCTGGAACGCCGTCGTGACGTCGTAGGGGGCCACGGTCCGGTCGAGCGGGATCGTCTGCTCCGGGTTCTGCTTCCGGTAGCCGAGCGGGTCGAGCTGGAGGTACTTCGACCCCAGCAGCGTCTTGATCATGATGGTGGCGCGGGTGGCGTTCCCGATCCAGGTGTCCTTGACCCGGAACGTCACCTTGACCCGGTTGCCCTTGAGCGAGACGTCGGTGACCTTCCCGACCTTCACCCCGGCGACGCGGACCTCCTGGCCCTCCTTCAGCCCGGCGGCCTCGGAGAAGTAGGCGCTGTAGGTCGTCCCGCCGCCGATGACCGGCAGCCGGTCGGCGCGGTAGGCGAGCGTGCCGAGGACGAGCAGGATCACGACGCCGACGACGGCGACCACGATCGGGTTGCGCTCGCGCAGCGGCTTCAGTCGCGGCCGGCCCTTCTTCGGACGCGGCAGGGCGCGCGGCAGCGGCCGGGGCGGCGGCCCGCCCGCGGGCGGCCCACCGGCCGGGGGGCCGCCTGCGGGAGGTCCGCCGGGAGGCGGCCCGCCCACCGGGGGGAGGGAGGGCGGGCCGCCGGGCGGCGGGGTCGGGGGCGTCATCCGCGGCACCTCGAGTCATCCTTCTTGATGGGGAGGCCGGTCGGCGGCGGCTGGTTCGACAGGTCGGAGCCCGCGTAGCTGACGCCGATCAACTTCACCTCGCACTGGTAGAAGTTCACCCACGAGCCGTAGGAGGCCAGGCGCCCGAAGGCCGCCATCTTCCCGGGCGAGCGCTGGAGGAAGCGCGTCAGCAGCGGCTCGTCGCGGTTGAGGTTGTCGCTGAGCCGGCCGAGCTGGACGATGTCGTCCTTCAGCGGGTCCCGCGTGACCTGGAGCAGCCCGGCGGTGGCGGTGGTCAGGTCGGCGATCGACCCGAGCGCCTCGCCGATCGGCTTGCGGTCGGTGGCGAGGCCGGAGGTGAACCGGCGCAGCGTGGTGACCAGGTCGACGAGCTGCCGGTCCCGGCCGTTGATGGTCCGGACGACGCTGTCCAGGTTCGTGATCAGCTGGCCGATCACCTGGTCCTTGGCGGCCAGCGTGCTCGTCAGCTGCCCGACGGTGCGCAGCAGGCTCTCGACGGTGCCGCTCTCGCCCTGGAGCACCTTGACGATCGACTCCGACAGCTTGTTCGCCTCGCCGGGCGAGAGCGCCTGCATCAGCGGCTGGAAGCCCTGGAACAGCTGCGTGAGGTTGAGCGTCCCGGCGGTGTGCTCGACGGGGATCGTCCCGCCGGGCTTCAGCGCCTGGCCGGGCGAGCCGGTGCCCTGGCCGAGCGCGATGTACCGCCCGCCGACCAGGTTCAGGTACTTCACGGCGGCGGTCGCCGACGCCGGGATCTGCCGGTCCCGGTCGACGGAGATCTTCACCCGGGCGAGCCGCCGGTCGCTGACCTTGATCTCCTCGACCTGGCCGACCTCGACGCCCGCGATCCGCACCCCGTGCCCCGGGTGCAGCCCGGCGACGTCGGTGAATTTGGCGTAGTAGGTGACGCGGTCGCCGCTGGTGGCGCCGGTGATGCTGGACGCCAGCAGGGCCGTCGCCAGCACCGTCACCACGATGAAGATCAGCGAGCTGACGAGCGGGAAGCCCATGCCCTTGATCCCCTGGCCGGTGAGCCTCACTTGACCGTCACCTCCGTGCCCCGGTAGATCGGCCCGACCAGCACGCTCGACCAGTCCGGCAGTTCCTCGGGGACCTCGTCCAGCGGCGGGCCGGCGAGCTCGTTGACCAGGTCGTTCTCCGACGCCGAGTTCGCCGGGCCGAGGCCGCTGCCGGCCGCGCCCGCCTTGCCGGGGGCGCCGCCGGCGGGCAGCACCCGCACGCCGTTCCCGGTCGCCAGGTACGGGACGCTCGGGCAGTGCGGCCCGCTGCCGCCGTCGTAGCGCGGCGCGTCCTTGCCCGGCACGTAGCGGCCCTTGCTCTTGAGCGGCACCACCACGCCGTGCACGCCGTGCTTGTCGGTGCCCTTGCCGAGGACCTTGTTCATCGTCGGGATGAAGTCGGCGAGGGTGCGGAACGTGCAGGGCGCGGCCGGGGCGTAGCGGCGCATCAGCTCCAGGCT
Organism: Actinomadura sp. NAK00032; assembly: GCF_013364275.1. Classification (NCBI taxonomy): domain Bacteria; kingdom Bacillati; phylum Actinomycetota; class Actinomycetes; order Streptosporangiales; family Thermomonosporaceae; genus Actinomadura; species Actinomadura sp. NAK00032. The sequence continues at coordinate 7,713,168 of NZ_CP054932.1, forward strand.
CCCCCGGCTCTCGGTCGCCAGCGCGATGATGTTGCCGGAGTTGGCGTCCAGGAAGTCCTGGAGGTCGGCCGACGACCCCGACACCGCGTCGTACAGGGTCGCGAGCGCGGTGCGCTGCTCGGCGATCGTCCGGCTCGTCACGGTGAAGTCGGTGAGCGCCTGGAGCAGGTCGGGCGCCGCGTCCGAGGCGTGCCGGCTGAACTCCGCCAGCTCCTGGAGGTTGCGGGTGAGCGCCGGGACCTCGGGGTTCATCTTGGTCAGGAACGCGTCGAGCTGCTCGAAGTTGCGGCCGATCTGGTCGCCGCGCCCCTCCAGCGCCCGCGACATGGCGTTCAGCGTCGCCGACAGCTTCGCGGGCTGGAGCGTGTTCAGCAGGTCCATCGTGTGGTTCAGGACCTCCGACAGCTCCACCGCGTTCTTGCTGCGGTCCTCGGAGATGACGTCGCCGTCGGCGATCGGCCGGCCCGCCGACCCGGGCGGCGGGACGAGCGAGACGAACCGCGCGCCGAACACCGTCGTCGGCAGCAGCCGCGCCTGGACGTCCGCCGGGATCCGGTCGGTCATCCCCGGTTTCAGCGCCAGCTCCAGCTTCGCGCCCGCGCCGTCCGCCTTGATGGAGCGGACCTCGCCGACGACCACGCCGCGGACCTTCACGTCCGCCATCGGGTGCATCTCGTGCCCGGCCGTCGAGGTGCGCAGCGTCACCCGCGTCGCGTCGGTGAACTGCTTGTCGTAGATCGCGATCGACAGCCAGATCAGCAGCGCCGGGACGAGCAGGAACACCACCCCGGTGAGGCGCTGCCCGACCACGTGCCGGGTCGTTCGTCTCGCCATGTCAGCCCGTCACCTTCACCGTCGTCGTGGCGCCCCAGATGGCGAGGCTGGCGAAGAAGTCCGTCACGCTGATCAGCACGATCGCGGTGCGGACCGCGCGGCCGACGGCGACGCCCACGCCGGCGGGGCCGCCGACCGCGCGGTAGCCGTAGTAGCAGTGCGCCAGCACCACCATCACGCTGAAGATCAGCACTTTCGCGAACGAGAGCAGCACGTCCTCGGGGGCGAGGAAGAGGTTGAAATAGTGGTCGTAGGTGCCGGCCGACTGCCCGTTGAACCAGATCGTCACCTGTCTGGACGCCAGATACGAGCTGAGCAGCCCGATGCCGTACAGCGGGATGATCGCGACCGTGCCCGCGATGATGCGCGTGGTCACCAGGTAGGGCACCGACTGGATGCCCATGCCCTCCAGGGCGTCGATCTCGTCGTTGATCCGCATCGCGCCGAGCTGCGCGGTGAACCCGGCGCCGACCGTCGCCGACAGCGCCAGCCCGGACGCCAGCGGCGCGATCTCGCGGGTGTTGAAGTACGCCGAGATGAACCCGGTGAACGCCGCCGACCCGATCTGGTCGAGCGCGGCGTAGCCGGACAGGCCGACGACGACGCCGGTGAAGATCGTCATACCGATCATCACGCCGACGGTGCCGCCGATGACGGCGAGCGCGCCGCTGCCGAACGCGACCTCGCTGAGCAGCCGCAGCGACTCGCCCAGGTAGCGGCGGATCGCGCGCGGCGTCCACAGCAGCGCCCGGATGTAGAAGCCGAGCTGGTCGCCGGGCTGGTCCAGCCAGGAGACCAGCTTCACCGGCTTGAGCCGGCGGGCCCCGGGAACCGCCATGTCACGCTCCCTTCGGGGGGACGACCTGCAGGTAGATGGCGGTCAGCACGACGTTGACGAAGAACAGCATCAGGAACGTGATGACGACCGACTGGTTGACCGCGTCTCCGACGCCCTTCGGGCCGGGGCTCGGGTTCAGGCCGCGGTAGGCGGCCACGACCCCGGCGATGAACCCGAAGATCAGCGCCTTGAACTCGCCGATGTAGAGGTCGGGGAGCTGCGCGAGCGCGGAGAACGAGGCGAGGTAGGCGCCGGGCGTCCCGTCCTGCAGCAGCACGTTGAAGAAGTAGCCGCCGGCGACGCCGACCACCGAGACCAGGCCGTTCAGCAGCACCGCGACCGCCATGCAGGCGAGCACCCGGGGGACGACGAGGCGCTGGATGGGCGAGACGCCCATCACCTCCATCGCGTCCATCTCCTCCCGGATCGTCCGGGAGCCGAGGTCGGCGCAGATCGCCGACCCGGCCGCGCCGGAGATCAGCAGCGCCACGATCAGCGGGCTCGCCTGCTGCACGACCGCGAGGACGCTCGCGCCGCCGGTGAGCGACTGCGCGCCGAGCTGCTTGGCCAGCGACCCGACCTGCAGCGAGATGACCGCGCCGAACGGGATCGACACCAGCGCGGTCGGCAGGATCGACACCGACGCGATGAACCAGAACTGCTGGACCAGCTCGCGGAGCTGGAACGGGCGCCGGAACGACAGCGCCAGCACCGTCCCGGCCAGCGCGAACAGCCGCCCGGTCTGGCGCAGCGCGCCGGCGCCGGGGACCGCGGCGTCAGGTGCGGCCACGCGCGTCTCCTTCCAGGGGCACGCGCGCGTCACCGCGCCGTGCGGTCAGGTGCTCAGTTCGCGCCATGGAAGCCGCCTTCTTGCTGCTGGTGGGCGCGGTTGGCGCGGATCGCCTGCTGCGCCGCGTAGGACAGCCGCGGCATCATCGCGTCGACCGCCATCGCATGCCGCTGCTCGCCCTGCCGCGGCGGCATCCCGGGCGTGGGCCGCAGCTGCGGCGGGATCTCCAGGGTGCGGTGGGTGCGCGCCGGGGCCGCGGCCTCGGCGGCGAGCAGCGCCGCGTCCTTCTCCTCCGACATGCCGATCGGGCCGTGGGTGTCGCCGTGCAGGAACTGCAGGACGGCCGGCTCCTCGCTGGTCAGCAGCGCCTCGCGGGGACCGAACGCCACGAGGTCGCGGCGGTACAGCATGCCGATGTTGTCGGGGACGGTCGCGGCGATGTCGATGTTGTGCGTGACGATCAGCATCGTCGCGTCGATCCGCGCGTTGACGTCGATGAGCAGCTGCGAGATGTGCGCGGTGCGGACCGGGTCGAGGCCGGAGTCCGGCTCGTCGCACAGGATGATCTCCGGGTCGAGGACGAGCGCGCGGGCCAGGCCGGCGCGCTTGCGCATGCCGCCGGAGATCTGGCCGGGCAGCTTGCGCTCCTCGCCGGCGAGGCCGACCATCTCCATCCGCTCCAGCACGATCCGCCGGATCTCCGACTCCTTCTTGCGGGTGTGCTCGCGGAGCGGGAACGCGATGTTGTCGTACAGGGGCAGGGACCCGAACAGGGCGCCGTCCTGGAACATCAGGCCGAACCGCTTGCGGGCCTCGAAGACCTCGCGGTCGCGGTCGTTGACCATGTCGACACCGTCGATCATGACCCGGCCCTCCTCGGGCTTGAGCAGACCGACGAGCGACTTGAGGAACACCGTCTTGCCGGTGCCGGACGGCCCGAGCAGCACGCTGACCTCTCCCGGCGGGAGGGTGAGGGTGACATCCCGCCAGATCGTCTGCCGGCCGAACACTTTCGTCAGCCCCTCGACGACGACTTCAATTCCCAACGACACCACCACTCGCGATAGGGCAGGAGGTTGCGAGGACGTTACGGCCCAGTAGACACGGAATTCAATAGGGGCTCGCGGTATCTTCGGCACAATTCGGTAAATGGCCGCCGGAATTTGTCACCGACTTAGTGTTCGATCTCCGGGAACCCGTCGCGAGTGACTACCACCGGGTAACATGGTGTCGGCGGGCCGCGCGGCGACGCACAGCCGGCCGCTGTGGTTGTCACCGATCCAGCAACCGAACGTCATTCTTGTCACATCGCGCGCAAAGCGGGGGCCCGCTACGGCCGATCATGGCGCAGCCCCTTGCCAGCCGGGACTGGCGACTTTATGTTCGCGGTGTTCTCGAACTCGCCCACGGTGCTCGCTTCCCGTCCGGCACACCCCCGTCCGGAGCCGTCGTCCCGCCGGGACGGCCACCCCGTACCGGCCGGCTCGATGCGGAGGTTTCCTTTCCATGTCCCAGGCATTGGAATTGTCCGAACACGGCAGGAGTCAGATCGACTTCCGGAATTTCCTCGAGCTGCTGCGGACCGAACTGGCCGATGTGACGAGCGAGATCGTCGCGGAGATCAAGCAGAACATCCCCGAGTACGACCGGCCCGACCCGTCCTACGACCAGACGCTCCGGCTCTGCTCGGACATGCTGCTGCCGACGTTCCTGGAACGCGTCTCCGACCCCGGCGCCTCCACCGCCCAGCGCGACGAGACCTGCCGCACCCTCGGGCGCTTCGAGGCCATCGAGGGACGGTCCCTGGACCACCTCCAGGCCGCCGCCCGGATCGCCTTCCACGTCGCCTGGCGCCGGACGGCCGTCCTCGCCGAGCGCGAGCAGGTGCCCACCTCCGTCGTGGCCGCCGCCGTCGACGCCATGCTCGTCTACCTGGAGGAATCGGTCGCCCAGGCCCGCCTCGGCTACCAGCAGGCCACCGGGCACGCCGACATGCGCCGCCGCGAGGAGCGGCGCCGGCTGCTGCACCTCATCCTGCAGCGGCCCGCCGTCGTCCCCGAGGCCATCGAGGACCTCGCCAAGTCCACCGGCTGGTGGCCGCTGCCCGCCGAGGCCACGCTCATCGCCGTCCACCCCGAGGCGCCCTGCACGCGCTCCGCGCTCGACACCGACGTCCTCACCGACTTCGACTCGGCCGAGCCGTGCCTGCTCGTCCCCGGGCCGCTCACCGCCGACCGCAAGAGCATGCTGCGCGCCGCCCTGTCGGACGCCAGCTGCGTCCTCGGCCTCACCCTCCCGCTGGAACGGGCCACGCACTCGCTGCGCTGGGCGCGCCGCGTCCTCTCGCTCGCGGAGGAGGGGATCATCCCGGACGGCTCCCTCATCCCGTGCCAGAACCACCTGATGACCATGTGGCTGCTGTCGGATCCGCCGCTCATCGAGGAACTCACCAGGCGGCACCTGGAGCCGCTGCAGGACGTCTCCGACGGGCAGCGCAAGCGCCTGGTGGAGACCCTCGCCGAGTCCGTCACCACCCGCTCCACCGCGGTCGACATCGGCGAGCGGCTCAAGATCCACCCGCAGACCGTCCGGTACCGGCTCCGCCAGCTGGAGGGCTACCTCGGCGACAGCCTGGACGACGCCGACACCCGGTTCTCGCTCGACGCCACCCTGCGCGCCGCGAGCCTGTACCGGCGCCGCCGGCTCGGCCGCCGGAAACCGTGACGCGAGCGGCGGTTGCGGCGCTGTTGTGACTTTCCGCGGAACGCCGGTGACGTTTTGGGTCACACGGGACGGCAGGGGCCGTTATCCTGACCTTCTGGTTACCGCCTCCTGACGGGAAGTCGAAGGAGTCCATGCCGACCTCGACCTGGTTCCGCCTCAACGTCGCCAAGCGCGAGCGCGTGCTCGAGGTGGCGATGCGCGAGTTCGGGGAGCACGGGTACTCGACCGGCAGCCTCAACACCATCGCGCGCGAGGCCGGGATCGCCAAGGGGTCGCTGTTCCAGTACTTCAGCGACAAGCTGGAGTTCTTCGCGTTCGTCTGCGACGAGACGTCCCGCCGCATCCGCGAGGAGATGGAGCGCCGCATCGAGCGCGTCTCCTTCGACCAGTCCTTCGACGAGTGGCTCTTCGACGTCCTGTGCGACTGGACCGAGTACATGGCCGACCACCCGCTGGAGCGCGGCGTCACGGCGGCCACCAACTTCGAGCTCGACAACAGCGTGCGGTCCGTCGTCCGCGACACCGCGAACCAGCACTACCTCCAGGTCATCCACCCGACGCTGGAGCTGTGGAAGGCCGAGGGCGCCATCCGCGAGGACGCCGACCCCGCCGTCCTCGCCACCTGGCTGATGACCCTGCTGCCGTTCCTCGCGCTCGCGCCGTACTACGACGGCCTCGACCCGATCCACGAGCTGCGGGGCCGCAGCCCGGCCGAGCAGCGGCCCGTGATCCGGCAGCTCCTCGCGGGGTTCCGGCCCATGTTCGCACCCGAGAAGTAGCGCTGAGGAGCCGTCGCGGGGCGGATCAGTCCTCGATGTCGGCCACCAGGACGTCCATGAAGCGGGTCGCGGAGCGGGCCGGCAGCGGCAGGACGTCGGCCTCGGCGGCCGTCACCACGCGCGGGTGCGCGATGCGCCGGGCGCGGCCGAACCGCTCCACGCCGCCGTGCCCCTCGGTCAGCAGGTTGCGGACCCAGTCGGTGTCGCGCCCGTACGGCAGCCCGATGATCAGCCGGGAGCCGCTGCGGAACGCGGTGACGGGCGTCCGGTACTCGCGGCCCGACCGGCGCCCCCGGTGCACGACCACGGCGAGCGGCGGCAGGTAGGGCGCGTAGACGCCCTGGATCCGGTTCGTGACCTTCTTGTTGAAGCTGGGGAGCCAGCTCGGCATCAGCGGCTTCGGCATGCCCCATGAGTAACACGTCCGGGCGCCCACCGCATGGCGAGCGCCCGGACGTGGCCGCGCTTATCAGCGGGTGAGTCAGCGGGTGACGATGTACTCGGCGGGGTCGGCCTTGCGGGAGCCCGCCCAGTACTCGAACGTGAAGCCCGGCCACAGGGTGCGGTTGACGCCCTTGTCGTCCAGGTACCAGCTGTCGCAGCCGCCCTCGTTCCAGACGGCGCGGCGCAGCCGCTTCTGCAGCCGGTCGTTGAACCGGCGCGCGGCCTCCGGCCTCGGCTCGATGACCTCGCCGCCGGCGTCCTGGAGGAGGCGCAGGCAGTTCAGCACGTGCTGGATCTGCACCTCGATCATGAACACGACCGAGTTGTGGCCGAGGCCGGTGTTCGGGCCGAGCAGCATGAAGAAGTTCGGCATGCCGGGGATCGTGGTGCCGCGGTGCGCCTCGATGCCGTCCGCCCAGATCTCCTGGAGCTTGGTGCCGCCGCGGCCGGTGACGCGCAGGTCGTTGAGGGCGTCGACCACCTTGAAGCCGGTGCCGTAGATGATGCAGTCGACCTCGTACTCGCGGCCGTCGGCGGTGACGACCGAGTTCTCCCGCACCTCGGCGACGCCGGAGGTCTCCACGTGCACGTTGGGGCGGGCGAGCGCCGGATAGTAGTCGTTGGACAGCAGGATCCGCTTGCACCCGATCGTGTAGTCGGGCGTCACCTTGGCGCGCAGCTCCGGGTCGGCGATCTGCTTCGCGATGTGCCGCCGGGCGACGCGCTCCTGCGGGCCCGACAGGCGCGGGTCGACCGTGAAGCCGACCGCGCGGGCCTCCAGCGCCCAGTAGATGCCGTTGCGGAACGCGCGGGCGGCGCCCGGCACCTTCTCGAACGCCTTGCGCACCGGCGCGGGGATCGGCACGTCCGGCTTCGGCTGGATCCACGGCGGCGTCCGCTGGAAGACGACCAGGTCACCGGCCTGCTTGGCGACCTTCGGGACGAACTGGATCGCGGACGCGCCCGTCCCGATGACGGCGACGCGCTTGCCGGCGAGGTCGTAGCCGTGGTCCCACTCGGCGGAGTGGAACGCGGTGCCCTGGAACCGCTCCATGCCCGGCAGGTCCGGGAAGGACGGGACGTGCAGCGCGCCGATGCCCGACACGATGGCGCGGGGGGTGAGGACCGTCCCGTCGGTGAGGGTGACGTTCCAGCGCCTGGCCTCGTCGTCGTACTCCATGGAGTCGACCCGCGCGCCGAACCGGATGTGGTCGCGCACCCGGTACTTGTCGGCGGTCCGCTCCATGTACGCGCGGATCTCCGGCTGCGGCGCGAACATCCGCGACCAGCCGGGGTTCAGCTCGAAGGAGAAGGAGTACATGTGCGAGGGCACGTCGCAGGCGCACCCGGGATAGGTGTTGTCGTGCCACGTCCCGCCGAGCGCGTCGCTCTTCTCCAGGACGGTGAAGTCGTGGAAGCCGGACTGCTTGAGCCGGATCGCCATGCCGAGGCCGGCGAAGCCGGAGCCGATGATGACGATCGCGGGGGCGCGCTCGCTCATGACCCCTCCTCTCGGATAACCTACTCCGGGTAAGTTACCGCGAGTAGGTTACTGACGGTAGGTCCAACAGATAGGATTCTCCTGTGAGTGGCGCCACACCGCAGCCCCGACCTCCGGCCCGCCGACGGCGGATGTCGCGGGCCGAACGGGAGCAGCAGATGCTCGACGTGGCGGAGGGGGTGTTCGGCGAGCGCGGCTACCAGGGCACCTCCATGGACGAGATCGCCGACCGCTGCGGGGTCTCCAAGCCGATGCTCTACGAGTACTTCGGCTCCAAGGACGGCCTGCTCGTGGCGTGCGTGAGCCGGTCCAAGGCCGAACTGCTCGACGTCACCCAGAAGGCCATGGCGGGCGCCACCACCCCCGAGGACATCCTGTGGCGCGGCATGCTCGCCTACTTCTCCTTCGTGGACGCGCACAGCGGCTCTTTCGCGATGCTGCTGCGCGAGCCGGTCGTCCCGTCCCCGGAGACCGCCGAGGCCGTCGAGGCGACCCGGCGGCAGCAGAGCACGCTGATCGCGGGCGTGCTCGCGATGTTCGCGCCGGGCGCGCCGGACGCCGCGATCGAGGCGTACACGCAGATCATCATGGGCGCGAGCGAGCGGGTCGCGCTGTGGCAGGCCACCCGTCCCGACGTGTCGGCGCAGGACGCCGCCCGCTACATGACCGACTTCTGCCGGCAGGGCCTCAGCCCGTACCTGGACCCTCGTCCCGAGGAGGCCGGCGGCGGGCAAGTGCCTCCAGCGCCGCGATGAGCAGGTCGAGGCCGAACTCGAAGTCACTCTCGGGGTCGTGCTCGGCCAGCTCGGGGCCGTAGGCGATGACGTGCCGGAACTCCTCCGGGTCGAGGTGGTTCCACGACTCGGCGCCGGTCTCGGCGAGGTGCCCGAGCATCTTCTCCATGCCGATCTCGCGCATCTGCGCGCCAATCGCGTAGGCCAGCAGGGCGCGCATGATCCGCACGGCGGTGCCGCCGTCGAACCCGGCCGCGTCCGCCAGCGCGAGCGCCCGCTCCATCGGCCGCAGGCCCGCCGCCGTGTCGACCTTGTGGGTGAAGACGATCGTCATGCAGCGCGGGTTGTCGTGCGCGACCTTGCGGAACGCGCGGACGAGCGCCCGCGCCCGCTGCTGCCAGGGCTCGGCGGGGTCGTCGGTCAGCTCCAGGCCGGCGACGACCTGCTCCGCGACGCCCTCCAGCAGGGCGGTCTTGTTCGGGACGTGGTTGTAGAGCGACATCACGGCGACGTCCAGCTCGGCCGCGACGCGGCGCATCGACAGCGCGTCCGCGCCCTCCCGCTCGATCAGCGCGACCGCCGCCCGGACGATGCGGTCGCGGGTCAGCGCGGGGCGCGGTGTGTCGGGGGTCACGCCCTTGGTCATGCAACCCGCCCCTTTCCCGCCGTTGACACCGATAAGTGTCCCATGACACGGTACGTACATTGTACGTAGACGTACATCGTACGTCCGCGCTCGGGGAGGAGTGCACCATGTCGACCCACGACCTCTACACCGACCCCGTCCCCACCGGGAACTGGACCGTGCCCATGGCCGGCGACGCCCGGTTCACCTGGGAGTACGACGACGGGCGCGACCGCCTCCTCGCCCTCTACCAGAAGGGCAAGGACAAGCAGTGGGACTCCGTCAAGCGCATCGACTGGGACCTTGAGGTCGACCCGCACGACGTCCTCGGCGTCCCCGACCAGTCGCTCGCCATCTACGGGACGAAGCACTGGGACAAGCTCTCGGTCAAGGAGCGCGGCGAGCTGCGGCGGCACTACACGTCCTGGCAGTTCTCCCAGTTCATGCACGGCGAGCAGGGCGCGATGGTCACCGCCGCCCGCATCGTGGAGTCGGTGCCCGACCTCGACTCCAAGTTCTACTCCGCCACCCAGACCATGGACGAGGCGCGCCACGTCGAGCTGTTCACCCGGTTCCTGCACGAGAAGATCGGGATGGTCTACCCGATCAACACCCAGCTCCAGGACCTGCTCGACGAGACGCTCAGCGACTCCCGCTGGGACATGCCCTACCTCGGCATGCAGGTGCTCATCGAGGGCCTCGCGCTCGCCGCGTTCGGCGTCATCCGCGACATCACCACCAAGCCGCTGCCCAAGCAGATCCTCGCCTACGTCATGCAGGACGAGGCGCGCCACGTCGCGTTCGGCCGCCTCGCGCTGCGCGACTACTACAAGCAGCTCTCGGCCGCCGAGCTGCGCGAGCGCGAGGACTTCGTCATCGAGGGCTGCTACCTGATGCGCGACCGCATCCGCGGCCGGGAGATCTACACCAACTTCGGGATCGACCCCGCCGAGGTCGACGAGCTGGTGGAGAACTCGCCCTACATGCGGATGTTCCAGAGCCTGCTGTTCAGCCGGATCGTCCCGTGCGTGAAGGACATCGGGCTGTGGAGCGAGCGCGTCCAGGAGACCTACGACGACATGGGCGTCCTCGACATGTCCAAGGCCGACCTCGACGCGCTCATGAGGCAGGACGAGGAGATCGCCGAGAAGCTCGACACCGAGCGGTTCGCCGCCGAGGAGGCCGACCGCAAGGCCGAGGTGGACGCCGTCATCGCCGACGCGGCGGCGGGCTGAGTACGTTTGGATCACTCGATCCGAGAGCTACTCGTCCGCACACGGAGGTCTGGATGCCACTCGCGCACTTCGACGGCGCGCTCGCCGTCGTCACCGGAGCCGGCAGCGGCATCGGCCGCGCCACCGCGCTCGCCCTGGCCGAGGGCGGCGCGAGCGTCATCGCGGCCGACATCGACCTGGCCGCGGCGGAGCGCACCGCCGCCCGCGCGAAGGCCGTCGGCGCCGGCGGCACCGCCTACCGGGTGGACGTCTCCGACGCCGCCGCGATGGAGGCGTTCGCCGCCGAGGTGAAGGAGGCGCACCGCGTCCCCGACATCGTGGTCAACAACGCGGGCATCGCGCTGGCCGGGCCGTTCCTGGACACCGAGCCGGAGGACTGGGACCGCATCCTCGGCGTCAACCTGTGGGGCGTCATCCACGGCTGCCGGCTGTTCGGCCGGCAGATGCGCGACCGCGTCAACGCCCTGCCCAACAAGCCCGACAAGCCGAACCTCGGCGGCCACATCGTCAACATCGCGTCCGCCTCCGCGTTCGCGCCGTGGCGCGGCATGCCCGCCTACTGCACGACGAAGGCCGCCGTGCTGATGCTCAGCGAGTCGCTGCGCGCGGAGCTGGCGGGGTCGCGGATCGGCGTCACCGCCGTCTGCCCCGGCTTCGTCAGCACCGACCTCGTCAAGAACGGGACCTACGTCGACGGGTCCCCCGAGAAGCTGCGGCAGCGCGGCCAGAAGGCCATCCAGCTGCGCAACTACCCGCCGGAGAAGGTCGCCGAGCGGGTCGTCAACGCCATCGTCAAGAACAAGGCCGTGGTCCCCGTGAACTTCGAGGGCCACCTCCTGCACACCCTGTCCCGGGTGTCCCCCGCGTCCCTGCGCCTGCTGGCCAGAATCCCCACCCCCCAGGGCTGACGTCCGCGCCGGGCGCGGCCCCCGACCCTCCATGCCGTAAGAGGAGAAGGATCCATGCCCCCCGACGCACTGCTGGTCGACGGCCGTCCGCGCACGTGGACGGCCCAGATCCGCTGCAAGGACGGCGACCACACGCTGGAGCTGACCGACCGCGAGGTCGTCGCCGAACGGCTGCTGCGGACGTCCCGCAAGCACTCGTTCGATCCGGACGCGGACGTCGACTGGGCCGCGCCCCAGGACCCGGACGTCTTCTACATCCCGCCGCAGCTCGTGTCGCTCTACGAGACGCCGCTGTGGGACGGCCTCACGCACCGGCAGCGCGTGGAGCTCAGCAAGCGGGAGATGTGCAGCATCGCCTCCTTCGGCATCTGGTCGGAGATGATGCTGATGCAGTCGCTGCTCATGCACGCCTACCGGCACCGCTACGACAGCGGCCACTTCGCGTACGCGCTGACGGAGATCGCCGACGAGTGCCGGCACTCGAAGATGTTCGGCCGCATGGTGCGGACCTGCGGGCTGCGCACGCACCGGCCGCGCGCCCTGGAGTACCACGCCGCGAAGCTGTTCGGGGCCGTGTACGACCCGATGCCGATGTTCGCCGGGACTCTCGTCGTGGAGGAGCTGACCGACGCGTTCCAGCGGCTGACGTTCCCGGACGAGGACATGCAGCCGCTGATCCGGCAGGTCACCCGGATCCACGTGATCGAGGAGGCGCGGCACATCAAGTACGCGCGCGAGGAGCTGAAGCGGCTGGTCGTCAAGGCCTCGGCGCTCCAGCGGCGGGCGGCGGCCTACTGGATGGCGCAGGCGACCCGGCTGCTGGCCACGCAGATGATCCACCCGTCCTGCTACACGGCGGTGGGGCTGGACCCGAAGCTCGCACGCCGCGTGGCGGCGCGCAGCCCGCACCGCCGCGCCACGCTGGCGTGGTCGTTCCGGAAATGCACCGCTTTCTTCGACGAGGTCGGGTTCCTGGACGGCCGGGCGCGCGAGGTGTGGATCAACGCCGGCCTCCTGCACGCCTGACCCACCCCATTTATCTTGACATCGAAACGCTTATTAGAAAGCGGTTCGTGAATACCGGCCAATGGTCCAGACAAGAGCGACAAAAGGGCCGCGGAGCGGGGTCCACTCCGCGGCCCATCGACGAACACGGCCATCTGCCTGGGGTTATCTCACCCAGGACACTCCATCCGATCGCGCGTTCACGTCGTCGACCTCCTCCTCCCAGGCGTCTCAGCACCCCGATCACATGCCTGGCGCGGGAGCATGATCGGCATACTGCCTCCCCATTACCGAATCACCTTAGAAGGTGCTGACAGTAAATATGCCATGATCGGCCAAATCAGGTCAGAAATCGTTTAGCGCGGTGAGCACTTCGCGGGCCACGCCCGTGGCCGTGCCGAGCACCGCCCGCTCCCGCGCCGCCTGGCCGCCGCCGCGCGGCGCCTCCTCGCTGTAGCTGACCGTGACTACCGCGTTCCGGACCCGGGCCGTGACCTGGCCGACCAGCGTCGGCTGCCCCTGGTCGGCCATGAACCAGCGGTACGCCTCGTCCCCCACGCCCTGCTCCCGCTCCAGCGCGATCGTCCGGACGAGCGGGGCGTCGTGCGCCTGCGTCCACTGCGCGTCGTAGTAGCTCTCGGCGTCCCGCACCGGCGTCGCGGTGTGCGCGGGCGCGTACAGCCGCGCCTCCACCCGCAGCCAGCGGAACGCCGACTCCTTCGAGGTGTACGTGCACGTGGTGAGCGTCGAGTTCGCGCTCTGCCGCTGCGCCGCCTTCGGGACCGCCTTGGCCACGGTCTGCGCCGCCACCGTCCCGCACGCCGGCGGCAGCGCCCGGACGACTCCCGGCACCGTCTCAGCAGGCGAGGGCGCGGCCGTACTGGGCGTCACCGCGGCCCGTTCCGTCTTCCCGCCGGGCACCACGAGGAACACCGCCACGGCCGCACCCGCGAACGCGACGGCCGCCACCAGCAGCACGATCAGCCGCTTGGGCCGCCGCGCCGGAGACGGCGGCTCCGGCCCCGCGTACGGCCGGTGGAACGGTTCGGCCGGAGGGTGCAGCCCCACGTCCCGCTCCTCACTCCCCCGTCGCGTCATGGCCCGCCTCCCGTCAACGTAGTCAGGCGCGCCGCCGCTGACCAGGCCCCCCGGCGGTGCCGATTGTCAGACCCCGGAGTCACACTGGGAGGGTGCTGATAGCGGAGATCGCCCGGACGTCGGAGGCGGTGGCGGGCACCTCGGGCCGCAAGGCCAAGGTAACGGCGCTCGCCGGGTGCCTGCGCCGGGCCGACGCCGGCGAGGCCGCCACCGTGGTCGCCTACCTGTCGGGTGAGCTGCCGCAACGCCAGATCGGCGTCGGCTACGCCGCCCTGCGGGATCTCCCACCGCCCGCCGCCGAGCCGTCGCTGACCGTCCCCGAGGTCGACGCGTCCTTCACCGAGATCGGCGCCGTCTCCGGCCCCGGCTCCGTCGCCCGCCGCCGCGACCTGGTCGCCGCCCTCTTCGCCCGCGCCACCCGAGCCGAGCAGAACTTCCTCGTCCGCCTCCTGGCAGGCGAACTCCGCCAGGGCGCCCTGGACGGCGTGATGGCCGAAGCGATCGCAGCGGCGGCCGAGGTGCCGTCCGCCGAGGTCCGGCGCGCCTTCATGCTGCGCGGCTCCCTGGGCCCAGTGGCCACCGCCGCCCTGGCCGACGGCGTCGCCGCCCTCCGCGCCTTCACGTTGGAGGTGGGCCGCCCGGTCAAACCCATGCTGGCCGCCTCGGCCCCGTCCACCGACGAGGCGTTCGCCAAGCTCAAGGCCGAAGCGGCGGTCGAATGGAAGCTCGACGGCATCCGAGCCCAGATCCACATAGCCGACGGCGAAGTACACATCTTCACCCGCACTCTGGACGAGATCACCACCCGCCTCCCCGAGGTGGTGGAGGCGGTGAAGGCACTCCCCGTCCACAAGGCCGTCTTCGACGGCGAACTGATAGCCCTACGCCCGGACGGCACCCCCCACCCCTTCCAAGTGACCGCCGCCCGCACCGCCACCCGCACCACGAAGACCACCGACCAGGTCCCCCTGAGCATCTACATCTTCGACGTCCTCTACCTGGAGGAGACCCCCACCCCCACCGAACCCGCCCCAAGCACTCCAGGCAGCACAAGCAGCACGGGTGAGGTGGCCGACGGTGCTGCCGACGACGTCGGCGGGGAGTCTGTGGCCGGCGGGGATTTGCTGGATGCGCCGGGGGTTGAGCGGAACGCGGCGCTGGCGCGGGTCGTGCCGGAGGGGTTGCGGATGCCGCGGGTCGTCACCGGGGATCCTGTGCGGGCCAAGGAAGTGTTCGACGAGGCTGTGGCGCGGGGGCATGAGGGGGTTGTGGTCAAGTCGCTCGGCACGCCGTACACGGCCGGGCGGCGCGGGGCCGGGTGGATCAAGGTGAAGCCCCGGCACACCCTCGATCTCGTGGTGCTGGCCGTGGAGTGGGGGCACGGGCGGCGGCAGGGGTTGCTGTCCAATCTGCATCTGGGTGCGCGGGATCCCGAGACCGGCGGGTTCGTGATGCTCGGGAAGACGTTCAAGGGGCTCACGGACGAGCTGCTCGCGTGGCAGACGAAGAAGCTCCGCGAGTTGGCCGTGCGGGAGGACGACTGGGTCGTGCACGTCCGGCCCGAGCTGGTCGTGGAGATCGCGTTCGACGGCGTGCAGCACAGCCCGCGCTACCCGGGCGGCATCGCGCTGCGGTTCGCGCGGGTGCTGCGGTACCGGCCCGACAAGAGCGCCGGCGAGGCCGACACGATCGAGACCGTGCGCGCCGTCGCCCCCGTCATGGACTAGGCGTTCCCGTCATGGACTAGGCGTCGCGCTTGCCCGGGGTCGGGGCGGCGGGCTTCTCCGGGGGCGGCGGGACGCGGCCGCCGGGGCGCAGGCGCCCCGCGAAGTCGTCGCGCGGGCGGCGGGCGCGGCGGGCGGCGGCGCGGGCGCGCATGCGGGACGCGGCGCGGCTGCCCACGCCGGGCAGGGTGCGGGTCGTCTCGCGGCGGGCGGCGGCGCCGCCGCGCGCGGCGAACTGGCGGCGGACGCCGCGGGCCGCGCGGCGGGCGGCGCGGCGCTCGGCCCGGCGGTCGGCGCGGGCCCTGGCCTTGCGCTGGGCGCGGGCGCCGGCGCGGCGCTCCGCCCGTTCGAGGCGGCGCAGCCGGGCGCGCTCGGCGGCGTCGGCGCCGCGCTGCAGCAGCTCGGGCGGAAGGAGGTCGTGCCGTCCCGCGATGAACTCCTGCACCCAGATCTTGCCGCGGATCAGCGGGCGGCGGAACTGCCGCTCGCGCCGGACGGCCCGCTGGTGGCGGCGCGAGTCGGGGGCGTAGCGCCAGCGCGCCCAGGGTGAGCCCGGCCGCGCCACCCGGATCGCGCCGACGATCAGCAGGGCGGGCATGAACAGGCCGATGAGGCCCGTCCAGATCTTGCCCTTGAGCAGGGTGATCACCGCGAACACCAGGTTCACGACGAGGGACGCGACGTAGACGCGGGTGAGGATGCCGGTGCCGGGGTCGGGCGCGATGCCCTCGTAGCCCAGCGGGCGGATGCCGAGCAGGAGCAGGCCCGTGACGGCGATCGCGACGAACACCGCGTCGACGGACGCGCGGCCCTTCTCCGTCCAGTACACGTCGCTGAGGTGCAGGATCAGGGCGAACTCGTCCAGCACGAGGGCGGAGCCCATGCCGAAGACGACGGCGGCCGCCACGTTGAGGCCGGTGTAGGCGTCCGGGACGGCGAGGCTCCCCACGCCGCCCGCCAGCATCAGCACCACGCCGAACACGACGTGGTGGATGTGCAGGTCGCCCGCGGTGATGTTGCGGAACCACCAGCGCACGTCCGCGCGGATGAGCCGCACGTTGATCCGCGTCAGCACGAACGTGACGAGGAACGCGACGAAGAAGCCGAACAGCGGCAGCCGCCCGGCCGCCGTGATCCGCTCGTCGAACATCTCGATCATCTGCCCCCCGATGCCTCCATCATGCACCGCGACATGCACGGATATCGTGGGACCCGGCCGATCAGCGACGATCGAGGGGAAGGCCGCCGTGAGCCGTACCGTGGACCGCTGCGATCCCGGATACCGGGCGTGGATCGCCGAGGCGATCCGGCTCGTCGACGCCGACGCCAACCGCAGCGCCGACACGCACCTGCACGTGTTCCCGCTGCCGCCGGAATGGGGCATCGACCTCTATCTGAAGGACGAGTCCGTCCACCCGACCGGTTCGCTGAAGCACCGGCTCGCCCGGTCGCTGTTCCTGTACGGGCTCGCGAACGGCTGGATCCGGCAGGACACGACGGTCATCGAGGCGTCCAGCGGGTCCACGGCGGTGTCGGAGGCGTACTTCGCGCGGCTGCTCGGGCTGCCGTTCATCGCGGTGATGCCCGCCTCGACCAGCCCGGAGAAGATCCAGCTGATCGAGTTCCAGGGCGGCCGCTGCCATCTGGTGGACGACCCGTCCTCGATCTACGACGAGTCGCGGCGGCTCGCGGCCGAGTGCAACGGCCACTTCATGGACCAGTTCACCTACGCCGAGCGCGCGACGGACTGGCGCGGCAACAACAACATCGCCGAGTCGATCTTCGAGCAGATGCGGCTGGAGCGGTTCCCGGAGCCGTCCTGGGTGGTGGTCGGCGCGGGCACCGGCGGGACGTCCGCGACGATCGGCCGGTACGCCCGGTACCGGATGTTCCAGACGCGGCTCGCCGTCGTCGACCCGGAGGGCTCGGCGTTCCACGGCTCGTTCGCCGACGGCGACCCGGAGCGGACGGCGGCGGGCTCGCGGATCGAGGGCATCGGCCGGCCGCGCGTCGAGCCGTCGTTCCTGCCGACCGTCATCGACCGGATGATCCAGGTGCCGGACGCGGCGTCCGTCGCGGCGATGCGCTGGACGAGCGAGGTCAGCGGCCGCAGCGTCGGCGGCTCGACCGGCACGAACATGTGGGGCGCGGCGGAGCTGATCGCGCAGATGCGGGCGCGCGGCGAGCGCGGCAGCGTCGTCACGCTGATCTGCGACGGCGGCGAGCGCTACGCGGGCACCTACGGGTCGGACGCGTGGCTGGCCGGGCAGGGCCTCGACATAGCGCCCTACCTGGCCGCGCTGAACGCGTTCCTGAAGACCGGCGAGCTGCCCGCTACCCCGTGACGGTGACCGGGTTCACCAGGTCGGCGTAGATCAGCAGGCCGCCCATGACGATCAGCACGACCGCCATCACGTACGTCACCGGCAGCGCCTTGGCGACGTCCACGTAGCCGGGGTCGGGGCGGCGGAAGACCTTCGCGAACGCCTTCTTCACCGCCTCCAGCAGCGCGCCGGCGATGTGGCCGCCATCCAGCGGCAGCAGCGGGACGAGGTTGAACAGCCCGACCGCGAGGTTCAGCGAGCCGAGCAGCATCACGAAGAAGGACACCTTCTCCGCGTTGGTGTAGTCGTCGGAGGCGGCGACCTCGCCGCCGATCCGGCTGACGCCGACGACGCCGACCGGGCCGTTCGGGTCGCGCTTCTCGTCGCTGAAGGCGGCGTTCCAGACGCCGACCATCTTCTGCGGCATCCGCACCAGGGCGCCCGCGGTGCGGCTGGTCAGGTCGACCATCGTGCTCGCGACCGCGCCGGGGCCCTGCCGCTCGATCGCGCTGGTCGGGGTGATGCCGAGGAACCCGACGTTGACGATCTTGTCCTGGTCCTCCAGGTCGTACATCTGGTTGCGGGTGACCGGCACGTTCAGCTGGACGTCCCGCCCGTCCCGCTCGACGGTCATCGGGACGGTCTTGCCGCCGTTGTCGCGGATCAGCACCCGCAGCTCGTCGTAGTCGTCGATCTTCTTGCCGCCGAACGCGACGATCTCGTCGCCGGGCTTGAGCCCCGCCTGCGCGGCCGGGGTCGGCGTGGCGTTCGCCGGGCACTCCTTCGTCTGGGACTGGCTGGCGGGCACCATGCATTCGAGGACCTCGCCGATCACCGGCTGCGCCCGCATGGTGCCGATGCCCATCAGCAGGATGGCGAAGAACATCACCGACAGCAGCAGGTTCATCGCGGGCCCGCCGAACATGATGAGCAGCTTCTGCCACCACTTCTTGGCGTAGAACACGCGGTCCTCGTCGCCGGGGCGGATCTCCTCCAGCGCGGCGCCGCGCGCCGACTCGATGAGGCCCTGCCACGGCCCGGTGCTGACCTGCCGCACCTGCCCGGGCGCGTCGCCCTTGCGCGGCGGCAGCATCCCGATCATGCGGATGTAGCCGCCGAGCGGGATCCACTTCACCCCGTACTCGGTCTCGCCCTTGCGCTTGGACCACATCGTCGGGCCGAACCCGACCATGAACTGGGTGGTCCGCACCTTGAACAGCTTGGCGAACGAGAAGTGCCCGAGTTCGTGCAGCGCGATGGACACCAGCAGGCCGAAGAACAGGATCAGCATCCCTGCCAGGTAGACCATCCGGCATGCCCCTCAGCTCGTCCGCCCGCGCCCACCGCGGGTGATCTCCAACGACCAACTCAGAGTACGCGACCCGTCCTGTCCTGGTTTAAGACAATCAACGAACCGGTGCCGCGGGGACGTCCGATCGGGGCGCCCGATTTGAGGAGAGGTGCTAAGTCGCGGCGGCGGCATTGGCATGCGCCTTGATAGCGGCGGGGCGGCCGACGCGCGCATGATGAGCGATCTCACCCCGGTCCATGGAGGTAGTCACCTTGAAGCGCGGTCTTGTAGCGGTGCTGGCGCTGGGTCTGGCGCTCAGCGGGTGCGGAGGCTCCGACGACGGCGGCGGGGACGCGGGGGCGTCGGCGCCGCCCACGCCGGCGGCCTCGGCACCGGCTTCGGCGCCGTCCGGGACGGCGTCCGACAAGGGAAACGCCACGGCCACGCCCGTCCCGCCGGGGGTGTCGAAGGCGACCAAGGCGTTCAACGACTGCATGCACGAGCAGGGCGTGGAGCTGCCGTCGCCGAACCCGACGTACACCCCCGCGAAGAAGGACCTGGAGAAGATCAAGGCGGCGCTGCGGACCTGCGTGAAGTCGATGTCGGCGTCGCCGCCGCCGACGGAGTGAGGGCGGGCGGTCGCCGGGTGGTCGCCGGGCGGGGCCGCTGCTAGATTTGGCGGAAAGCCGTTGACCCCGTGCGGGAGAGTCCCACGCAGCCGGTGTGGGACGCCGAAGGAGCAAATCCTCCCCGGAACCTCTCAGGCCCACGGACCGCACGGGCAAGGCGACCTCTGGAAAGCGGGGACCCGGTCCCCCGCCGAAGGTGAAAACCCGCCGCCCGGCGGCGGGTGAAGCTCTCAGGCGCCGATGACAGAGGGGGAGGCACCGAAACGCCCGGTGCGCGAGTGGGACGATGGACCACGCGCGCCCGTGACGAAGGAGCCGAACCCATGTCCGCCGAACCCATGTCCGCCGAACCGAAGACCACTCCGCTGCACGACGTCCACCAGGACCTCGGCGCGAACCTCGTCGACTTCGCCGGCTATCTGATGCCGCTGCGCTACAAGAGCGAGACCGCCGAGCACCAGGCCGTCCGCACCGGGGCCGGCCTGTTCGACCTGTCGCACATGGGGGAGATCTTCCTCTCCGGGCCGGACGCGGGAGCCGCGCTCGACTACGCGCTGGTCGGGAACCTGTCGCCGATGGCGGTCGGCAAGGCCCGCTACACGATGATCTGCGCGCCGGACGGCGGCGTCCTCGACGACCTGATCGTCTACCGGCTGGCGGACGAGACCTGGATGGTCGTCGCGAACGCGGCCAATTCCGACGTCGTCCGGGACGCCCTGGCCGAGCGCGCCACCGGCTTCGAGGCGGCCGTCGACGACCGTTCGGCCGCGTACGCGCTGATCGCGCTGCAGGGCCCGCGCTCGCAGGGAATTCTCGAAGAGTTCACCGACGCGCCGGTGGGCGGCCTCAAGTACTACGCGATCCTCGCCGGACGCGTCGCGGGCGTCGACGCGCTGATCGCCCGCACCGGCTACACCGGCGAGGACGGCTTCGAGCTGTTCGTGGACGCCGCCGACGCCGTCGCGCTGTGGCGGGCGCTCGCCGCGGTCGACGGGGTCGTCCCGGCGGGCCTCGCCGCGCGCGACTCGCTGCGCCTCGAAGCGGGCATGCCGCTGTACGGCAACGAGCTGACCGCCGAGACGACGCCGTTCGAGGCGGGCCTCGGCCGGGTCGTGAAGCTGGACAAGACGGTCGATTTCGTGGGCAAGACCACCCTGGCGGCGCAGGCCGCGACGCCTCCGGGCCGTAGGCTCGTGGGGCTGGTCGCGCGCGGGCGTCGCGCGCCGCGGAAGGGGTACCAGGTCGTCACGTCCGGCGGCACGCCGTGCGGGGTCGTGACGAGCGGGGCCCCTTCCCCCACACTGGGCAGGCCGATCGCCCTGGCGTACCTCGACAGCGGCGTCGAGGAGACGGACCTGGCCGTGGACGTCCGCGGCCGGCCCGAGCCGGTGGACGTGGTGGCCCTGCCCTTCTACAAGCGTTCCTGAGAGAGAGAAGAGATCGTGAGCGTTCCGGAGCAGCTCCGCTACAGCGAAGAGCACGAGTGGGTGTCCGGCATCGGGGGTGAGGACGGCATCGTCACCGTCGGCATCACCGCGCACGCCGCCGACGCCCTCGGGGAGATCGTCTACCTCGAGCTGCAGCCCTCCGAGGGCGACGCCGTCGAGGCGGGCGAGCCCTGTGGCGAGGTCGAGTCCACCAAGTCCGTCAGCGACCTCTACTCTCCGGTCAGCGGCGAGATCACCGCGATCAACTCCGCCGTGGTGGACGAGCCGAAGGTCATCAACGACGACCCGTACGGCGAGGGCTGGATCTTCAAGGTCCGGATCTCCGACGAGCCCGGCGACCTGCTCGACTCCGCCGCCTACGAGAAGCTGATCGAGGAGTCATGAGCCTCTACGAGTCGCTGGCCGCCGCCGACCCCGAGGTCGCCGAGGCCGTCGGCGCGGAGCTGCGCCGCCAGCAGTCCACGCTGGAGATGATCGCGTCGGAGAACTTCGCGCCGGTCTCGGTGCTGGAGGCGCAGGGCTCCGTCCTGACCAACAAGTACGCCGAGGGCTACCCCGGCCGCCGCTACTACGGCGGCTGCGAGTTCGTCGACGTCACCGAGCAGCTCGCGATCGACCGCGCCAAGGCGCTGTTCGGGGCCGAGCACGCGAACGTCCAGCCGCACAGCGGGGCGCAGGCCAACACGGCCGTGTACTTCGCGCTGCTGCAGCACGGCGACACCATCCTCGGGCTGGACCTCGCGCACGGCGGCCACCTCACGCACGGGATGCGGCTGAACTACTCCGGCAAGACGCTGAACGTCGTGCCGTACCACGTCCGCGCCGAGGACGGCCTGGTCGACATGGACGAGGTCGCCGCGCTCGCGGCCGAGCACCGGCCGAAGATGATCGTCGCGGGCTGGTCGGCGTACCCGCGCCAGCTCGACTTCCCCGAGTTCCGCAAGATCGCCGACTCGGTCGGCGCGCTGCTCATGGTCGACATGGCGCACTTCGCGGGGCTCGTCGCGGCGGGGCTGCACCCCTCGCCCGTCCCGCACGCCGACATCGTCACCACGACGACGCACAAGACGCTCGGCGGCCCGCGCGGCGGGCTGATCCTCGCCCGCGAGGAGTACGGCAAGAAGATCAACTCGGCGGTGTTCCCGGGCATGCAGGGCGGCCCGCTGGAGCACGTGATCGCCGCCAAGGCCGTCGCGCTGAAGATCGCCGCGTCGCAGGAGTTCAAGGCCCGGCAGGCGGCCACCGTCGAGGGCGCGAAGCTGCTCGCCGACCGCCTCCTCGCCGAGGACTCCGCCAAGGCCGGCGTGAAGGTGCTGACCGGCGGCACGGACGTCCACCTCGTCTTGGTCGACCTGGTCGACTCCGAGCTCACCGGGCGCGACGCCGAGGACCGGCTGCACGAGATCGGCATCACGGTGAACCGGAACGCGGTGCCGAACGACCCGCGCCCGCCGATGGTCACCTCCGGGCTGCGCATCGGCACCCCGGCCCTCGCCACCCGCGGCTTCACCGCCGCGGACTTCGCCGAGGTCGCCGACGTCATCGCGCTGGCCCTGCAGCCGTCCTTCGACCGGGACGCCCTGGCGGCCCGCGTGACGGCCCTCGCCGAGAAGCACCCCCTGTATCCGAACCTGTGACGTCCCCGCGCCCCCTCCCCCGGGAGGGGGCGCAGCTACAACGAGGTAGCAATGGCCATCAGCGTGTTCGACCTGTTCAAGATCGGTATCGGCCCGTCCTCGTCCCACACCGGCGGCCCGATGGCCGCCGCGCACCGCTTCGCCCGCGGCCTGGAACGCGACGGGCTGTTGGAGAAGACGGCGTCTGTCCAGGTCGTCCTCTACGGCTCGCTCGGCCTCACCGGCAAGGGCCACGGCAGCGACAAGGCCGTCATCCTCGGCCTGGAGGGCGACAAGCCCGAACTGGTCGACGTCGACACCGTGGACGAGCGCCTGGCGTCCATCCGCGAACGCGGCGCCCTGCGCCTGTTCGGCGACCACGACATCCCGTTCGTCGTCAACGAGCACCTGCACTTCGAACGCAAGAAGTCGCTCCCCGGCCACCCCAACGGCATGCGCTTCACGGCCCTCGGCGAGACCGGCGCCGAACTGCGCGCGAAGGTCTACTACTCCGTCGGCGGCGGCTTCATCCTGGACGAGAACGCCACCGGCGCCGACCGCATCAAACCCGACGACACCGTCCTCCCGCACCCGTTCGACACGGCCGCCGAACTCCTCGACCGCTGCCGCGAGACGGGCCTGTCGATCTCCGCGCTCATGCTGGAGAACGAGACGGCGTTCGGCCGCACCCCCGCCGAGATCCGCGCGGGCCTCCTCGACCTCTGGCAGGTCATGCGGGCCTGCGTCACCCGCGGCTGCACCCGCGAGGGCCTGCTCCCCGGCGGCCTGAAGGTCCGCCGCCGCGCCCCCCAGTTGCACCGCCAGCTCTCCACCGAGAAGCCCGCCGACCCCCTCCACGCGATGGACTGGGTCACCCTGTTCGCCCTCGCCGTCAACGAGGAGAACGCCGCCGGCGGCCGCATCGTCACCGCCCCGACCAACGGCGCCGCCGGCATCATCCCGGCCGTCCTGCACTACTGCGACCGGTTCCTCCCGAGCGACGACGAGGGCGTCGTCCGCTTCCTGCTGACCGCCGGCGCGATCGGCGTCCTGTTCAAGCAGAACGCCTCCATCTCCGGCGCCGAGGTCGGCTGCCAGGGCGAGGTCGGCTCCGCCTGCTCCATGGCCGCCGCCGGCCTCACCGAGGTCCTCGGCGGCACCCCCGAGCAGGTCGAGAACGCCGCCGAGATCGGCATCGAGCACAACCTCGGCCTCACCTGCGACCCGGTCGGCGGCCTCGTCCAGGTCCCCTGCATCGAACGCAACGCGGTCGGCGCCATCAAGGCCATCAGCGCCGCCCGCATCTCTCTGCGCGGGGACGGCCGCCACTTCGTCACCCTCGACAAGGCCATCAAGACCATGCGCGACACCGGCCGCGACATGCTCGACAAGTACAAGGAGACAAGCCGGGGCGGCCTGGCCGTGAACGTCATCGAATGCTGACCCGCTGAAAACGCGTCGAGCCGCGGGCCGCGCCTCCGTAGCATTCGCCGCATGGACCTGAGACTGCCCGCTGCGCTGACCACCGCGCTGGCGGACGCCGCCGGCGCGGAGGGCATCCCCGTGGAGGAGGCGGCCGCCCGCGCGGTGACCGAGTGGCTCGAGCGGCACGAGGCGCACCGCGCCCGCGTCGGGGAGCTGATCCAGGAGGTCATGGCCGAGGACGCGCGGCTGCTCGCCCGGCTGGGGGACGCGTGATCACCCCGTCCGACCTCGTCGCCATCAACGCGGCCCTGCACGGCGGTGAGGCGCAGGTGCGGGACGCCGGGCTTGTCGCGGCCGCCGCCGCCCGGCCGTCGACCGTCACGTTCGGGGTCGAGGCGTTCCCGACCACCGCGGAGAAGGCGGCGGCGCTGCTGCACGCGGTGCTCGGCAACCATCCGTTCGTGGACGGGAACAAGCGCGTCGGCTGGACGGCGGCACGGGTCCTGCTCGCACTGCACGGCGAGCGCCCCGGCCTGTCCGAGGACGAGGCGTTCGACCTCGTCGTCCGCGTCGCCGCGTCCGGCGCCGACACGACCATCGCGGAGTTGGCGGCGGCGCTGAACGTTGTGCCGGGCTGACCCGGCTTGACCTTGACGTTGGGGGCAGGGTTCGAGCCTTGGGCGCATGGAGATGCGTTCGCAGGAGAGAGTTGCCCTCGTTACCGGAGCCGGGACGGGGATCGGGCGTGCCACGGCGCGGATGTTCGCGGCCGAGGGGACGCGGGTGGTGGCCGTCGGGCGGCGGGCCGAGCCGCTCGCGGAGACCGCGGAGGGGTACGGCCTGATCCACCCGCTGGCCGCCGACATCACCGGGGAGGGTGCCGCCGAGGAGATCGTGCGGCAGGTGAGGGACGTCCACGGACGGCTGGACGTCCTGGTCAACAATGCCGCGATCGTGCGGAGCGGGGCGCTGGAGGCGACGACGCCCGAGGCGATGGACGCGCAGCTCGCGACGAACCTCGTGGCGCCCGTGCTGCTGGCTCAGGCGGCGCTGAAGGTGCTGGGCGACGGCGGGGTCATCGTCAACGTCAGCACGTCCGTCGGGCAGCGGGCGTGGCCGGGGAACGCGTTCTACGCGGCGACGAAGGCGGCGCTGGAGGTGCTCACCCGGAGCTGGGCGGTGGAGCTCGCGCCGCGCGGCGTCCGCGTCGTGGCGGTGGCGCCCGGCGCGATCGGCACCCCGATCGGGAGGCACCAGGGGCTGTCGGACGAGCAGCTCGCCGCCGTCCGGAAATGGCAGGTCGAGCACACGCCGCTCGGGCGGATCGGGCGTCCCGAGGAGGTGGCGTGGGCGATCACGCGGCTGGCCGCGCCGGAGGCGTCGTTCGTGACGGGCGTCGTGTTCCCGGTGGACGGCGGCGCCGTCGTGGGGTGACCGGCATGTGATGATCGTGCCATGCGCATCGGGGAGCTGGCCCGGGCCGCGGGGACGACGCCGCGCGCGCTGCGGCACTACGAGGAGGCGGGACTGATCTCGTCGCGGCGGGCGTCCAACGGGTACCGGATGTACGACGAGGGCGCGGTCGTGCGCGTGCGCAACATCCGGCACCTGCTGGCGGCGGGGCTCACGCTCGACGACGTCCGGGCGTTCTCCGCGTGCCTGGACGGCGATGTGGCCGCCGCACCGCCGGCCGAGAAGAACCTGCGGATCGCGTTCGACCGGCTCGCGGTGCTGGACGCGCGCATCGCCGCCCAGACCGAGGCCCGCGACCGCCTCGCCGCCGTGCTGCGGGAGGCGACCGGGCGTCGCGTCTGACTGTTATTGGAGCGGTATGTCCTGGCCGTGCTCGGCGGCGGGGCGGGGGCCGTGGATGCGGCGGTCGGCCTCGGTGATCGGCACGTCGTTGATGCTGGCCTCGCGGCGGCGCATCAGGCCGCGGTCGTCGAACTCCCACAGCTCGTTGCCGTAGCTGCGCCACCACTGGCCGGCGGCGTCGTGCCATTCGTACTGGAAGCGGACGGCGATCCGGTTGCCGCGGAAGCCCCACAGGCTCTTGCGGAGCGCGTAGTCCTGCTCGCGCTCCCACTTCCCGGTGAGGAAGGCGATGATCTCGTCCCGGCCGGTGACGAACCGGTCGCGGTTCCGCCAGACGGAGTCGGGCGTGTAGGCGGCGGCGACGCGCTCAGGGTCGCGGGTGTTCCAGGCATCCTCGGCCGCCTGGACCTTCTGCAGCGCGGTCTCCTCGGTGAACGGCGGGTAGGGCGGGCGGTCGTCGGCCATCGGATCCTCCTCGTGTTGAGAACGTACGTTCTCTATCGGCGTCCACTAATCTAGGGAACGACCGTTCTCAACGTCAAGCCAGGAGCGTCGAATGCCGGCCGCGATCACCGAGGAGCAGCAGGAGTCCGACCGCCGGCGGCTGCTGGACGTCGCCGAGGACCTCTTCTACCGGCAGGGCGTCCAAGCGGTCGGCATGGACGAACTGCGCGCCGCCTCAGCGCTGCCCCTCAAGCGCATGTACCGGCTGTTCCCCACCAAGGAGGCCCTAGTCGTCGCGATGCTGGAGCGGCGCGACCGGCGCTGGCGCGGGAGCCTGGCCGAGTATGTGGGGGCGGTGCCCGATCCTCGCGAGCGGGTCCTGGCGATGTTCGACTGGCTCGGCGCGTGGTTCGCCGAGCCGGGGTTTCGCGGGTGCGCGTGGGTGAACGCCCACGGGGAGCTTGGACCGTCCGCGCCTGCCATCACGGCCGTGGCGCGCGCGCACAAGGACGCCTTCCACGACCAGGTGGTCGAGCTGGTCTCGGCCGTCGACGCGTCGCTTGCCGAGGCGGTCTACCTGCTCGCCGAAGGCGCGATCGTGGTGGCGGGCGTCCAGGGCGACCCGTCGGCCGCCGAGCGGGCCCGGGCCGGCGCCCAGGCCCTGCTAGGAGGTCAGGGCGCCGCGGCCCGTCGGTGAGTGCGCGCCGGCACGGGCCTCATTGCCGCAGTGCCGGCACACGACCACCGGGGTGACCGTCTCGCCGCACGAGTGCCGCCACTGGACGGGCGGGTCGTCCGGGTGCAGGTGCCGGTCACCCCACGCCATCAGCACCAGCAGGACGTCGCACAACTCCAGGCCCGACGGCGTCAGGTGGTACTCGAAGCGCGCCGGACGGTCGCTGTAGCGCTCCCGCCGGACGATGCCGTTCGCCTCCAGCTTGCGGAGCCGCGACGTCAGGATGTCGCGGGGCGCGCCCGTGTTGCGGACGATCTGGTCGAAGCGCCGCACCCCGTAGGACAGCTCCCTGATCACGAGCAAGCTCCAGCGCTCGCCGACCAGGTCCAGGGTGTCGGCGACCGAGCACTCGCGGGGAGCGGCGTCCTTCGGCATACGTCGCAGCCTATGTCAGAGCCGCTCGACGATGGTGGCGTTGGCCTGGCCGCCGCCCTCGCACATGGTCTGCAGGCCGAACCGCCCGCCGCGGTCCTCCAGGGCGTGCAGCAGGGTCGTCATGATCCGCGCGCCGCTGGCCCCCAGCGGATGCCCGATCGCGATCGCGCCGCCCCGCACGTTGACCTTCGCCAGGTCGGCGCCCGTCTCCCGCTGCCACGCGAGGACGACCGGCGCGAACGCCTCGTTCACCTCGAACAGGTCGATGTCGTCCAGCCCCAGGCCGGCCCGCTTGAGCACCTTCTCGGTCGCCGGGATGATCGCGGTGAGCATCAGCAGCGGGTCGTCGCCGGTCACCGCGAGCGCGTGGAACCGCGCCCGGGGCCGCAGCCCGAGCCGCTCGGCGACGTCCGCCCCCATGACCAGCACGGCCGCGGCGCCGTCGTTGACCGGTGAGGCGTTGCCCGCGGTGACCTTCCACCCGATCTGCGGGAACCGCTCGGCCGTCCGCTCGTCGTAGTAGGCCGGCTTGAGCCCGGCGAGGATCTCCGGGGACGTCCCGGGACGGACGGTCTCGTCCCACTGCCCCGTCCAGACGACCTCCCGGTCGAACTCGCCGTTCTTCCACGCCTCGGAGGCGCGGCGGTGCGACTCGTAGGCGAACGCGTCCAGCTCCTCCCGCGCCAGGTCCCACCGGTCGGCGATCAGCTCGGCGCTGATGCCCTGCCCGACGAGCCCGTCCGGGTACCGCTCGCCGAGCATCTCCCCGAACGGGTTGCTGCCGGGCAGCACGTTCGACCCCATCGGCACCCGCGACATCGACTCGACGCCGCACGCGATCGCGATGTCGTACGCGCCGCTCTGCACGCCCTGCGCCGCCAGGTGCAGCGCCTGCTGGGACGACCCGCACTGCCGGTCCACGGTCATCGCCGGGACGCTCTCGGGGAACCCGGCGGCGAGCACGGCCGTCCGGGTGAGGTTGAGCGCCTGGTCCCCGACCTGCGTGACGACGCCCCCGATGACGTCGTCCACCTCCCCGGGCTCGACCCCGGCCCGCTGGACGAGCGCCTTGAGCGTGCGAGCCAGCAGGTCGGCCGGATGGTCATCATGCAGCCCCCCGCTCGCCTTCCCCTTCCCGACCGGAGTCCGCACCGCCTCCACGATCACCGCGTCCCGCACGTCCACCACCTCCGTTGTGTTCTCCAACTAACCCGAAGTATCCCCACACCAAGTTGGAAAACACAACCCACCCCACCCCGTGCCCCACCTCACACTCACGCGCCTGGCGAGTTCCGGCCAGGTTCCAGCACGGAGAACGCAAGCACGGCACCGGATGGCAGGGTGTCCGTGCTCCCTCAGAACGGATGGTCGCGTGGTGCGGGAATTGGTGGCGGCGACGCCACCGCGGTGTTCAGCACCACGGTGGTGAAGGGCCGCGTCCGGGTCCTCAACGTGTGGGTGCGGCCTGGTGCGGCGGTGCCGATCGTTGTCTCCGCGCCCGTGCCGCCGCCCGCGACGGGGCTTCGGAACTGGAATGTGCGGCTGGCGCTCGTCCTGGTGGCCGCGTTCGTCCTGCTGGTCATGGCGAACGAAGTGACGGGATAGGCGGGTCGATGGCTGCTAAGAACGGTTGGTTCGGGCCCACCGTGCGGGCGGATGGCGGGCAGCAGCTCGTACTGCGCTATGCCTGGCCGTTCGGCCGGCGGAACTCTCGGGCGTACCGGGAGGAGTATCTGCCCGAAGTGACGGTGAACGGTGAGTCCGTGCCGGTGGAGTGGGGGACGAGCATCCTCGTGCTCCGCGACGCCTCGTACACGGTGCGCGCGGTGCAGGGCGGCGGGTCTTCGGAGGAGATCGCGGGGCCGCTGGCGGTGGTGCACTCCGGCTCCGCCGGGACGGACGAGCCGGCGGAGCTGGTCTACGCGCCGTCCGGGCCGACCGGGCAGCTGTCCCGGAGCAACGCGGCACCACCCCGGTTGCGCGCCGGGCAGCGGGATCGCAAGGACGTCACCAGCCCTCTGCTGGCCGTCTACGTCTGGGGGTTCGCCTACTCGCTGGCGCTTGGGCCTCCATTGGCGGCACTTCTGGTGCGGGGTTAGCGGTGGGGGGGGACAGGGCGGCATGGAGCGGGCCCGGGGGCCGCGCTTGCGGTCCCCGGGCCCGTCGGGCCGCTCAGCGGGAGGGGCCCATGCCGTGGTACGTCCGTTCCCTCCATGCGTCGAAGGGCCCCGTGGTGGAGCCGCCCGCGACATTACGGTCGGACAAGCATTCCTCCTTCATCCCCTCGACGTTGCGTTCACTACGGACATTAGCCCCATAGGGAGGTTTTTCCTCTCAATGGGGCTCAAAGGTGTCGTCAAAGCTAGCCGCCCTTGAACATGGCGCGCATCTTGCGGGCCGCGTCGCCCGGTTTCTTCTTCTGGGGCGCGGCCTTCGCCTCCTCCGCGCGAGGCTGGTCCTTCTCGCGCTCGCGCTCGTTCTCCGTGCCCTTGGGCTTGCCAGGCTTGTCCGTCACGACAACTCCCCCGATGTCGCTTCACTGTCGTCCCCTAGGTACCCCGTCTAGCCCGGGTAGAAGCGCACTTCGGGGCGGCCTACCTGTCCGTAGTGGGGTTTGCGGTGCGCCAGGCCGTTCTTGGCCAGGTACTCCAGGTAGCGGCGCGCGGTGACGCGGGAGACGCCGGTCAGGTCGGCCGCGGCGGCGGCGGACAGGCCGTCGGACGCGCGGGACAGCACCTCGGTGACGGCCTGCAGCGTCTCGCCGCTCATGCCCTTCGGCAGCGCGCGGTGGTCGGGCGTGCGGAGGGTGGCGAGCATGCCGTCCACGTCGGCCTGGCCGCTGACCTCGCCGGTGCCGACGGTCTGCGCGCGGAAGCGGGCGTAGCGGTCGAGCTTGTCGCGCAGGGACGCGAACGTGAACGGCTTCAGCAGGTACTGGACGACCCCGACCGAGACCGCCGAGCGGATCACCGCCAGGTCCCGGGCGGAGGTGACGGCGATGACGTCGATGTCGTGGCCGCCGGCGCGCAGCGCGCGGCAGACGGTGAGGCCGTGCGTGTCGGGCAGGTAGAAGTCGAGGAGGACGACGTCCACGGGCGTGCGCTCGCAGAAGCGCAGGGCGTCCGCCCCCGAGTGGACGACCCCGGCGACGGTGAACCCGGCGACGCGCTCGACGTAGGTGCGGTGCGCCTCGGCGGCGACCGGGTCGTCCTCGACGATCAGCACCTCGATCATCGCCGCTCCAGGGGCAGCCGGACGGTGAACACGGCGCCGGCGTCGCGTCCCACCCGGACGTCGCCGCCGTGCCGCCGGACGGCCTGGCCGACCAGCGCGAGGCCGAGCCCGTGCCCGACCGGGCCCCCGGACGACTTGGTCGTCCAGCCGCGCCGGAACATCTCGGGCACCGCCGACGGGTCCACGCCCGGCCCGCTGTCGGCCACCTCCAGCAGGAGGGCGCCGGCGTCCTCGCGGGCGCTGACGGTGACGCGCGGCGGCCGGACGGAGGCGTTCTCGATCGCCGCGTCCACCGCGTTGTCGATCAGGTTGCCGAGGATCGTGACGAGGTCGCGGGCCTCCACCGTGCCCTCGATCGCGGTGTCCTCGCTGATGACGAGCTCGACGCCGCGCTCGGCGGCCTCGGTCGACTTGCCCAGCAGCAGGGCCGCCAGGACGGGTTCGGTGACCGAGCCCACGACCCGGTCGGTGAGGCGCTGCGCGGTCGCCAGCTCGGCGGTCGCGAACGCGACGGCCTGGTCGGGACGGCCCAGCTCCACCAGCGACACCACCGTGTGCAGGCGGTTCGCGGCCTCGTGCGCCTGGGAGCGCAGCGACTCGGCGAAGCCGCGGACGGTGTCCAGCTCGCCGGTCAGGCTCTGCAGCTCGGTGTGGTCGCGGAACGTCACGACGTTGCCCCTCGCCCGGTCGCGGGACCGGACGGGCGAGGTGTTCACGACGAGGACGCGGGTGTCGCCGACGTGGATCTCGTCCGAGCGCGGCTTCGGGGACTTCAGCGTGGCGACCAGCTCGCCCGGCAGGCCGAGGTCGGCGACCGGGCGGCCGCGCGGATGCTCGCGCAGGTCCAGCAGTTCGAGGGCCGCGTCGTTGCACAGCACGACCCGGCCCGACCGGTCGAGGATGAGCAGGCCCTCGCGGACGGCGTGCAGGATCGCCTCGTAGTACTCGAACATCTCGCGCAGCTCGCCGGGCGCGGTCCCGCGCGTCTGGCGGCGCAGCCGGGCGGAGACGAGGTAGCTGCCCGCCATCCCGGCCGCGAGCACCACGCCGGCGACGGCGCCGAGGGCCAGCAGCCGCTGCCGCAGCTCCGCGCTGATCACCCGGACCGTGATGCCGACCGCGACCAGCGCCACGACGCGGTGCCGGTCGTCGAAGACGGGCGCGACGGTCCGCACGGACGGGCCGAGCGTGCCGGTGTAGGTCTCGGTGAACGTGCGGCCCGCGACGGCGGGCGCGGTGTTGCCGACGAAGTGCCCGCCGATCCGGGACGGGTTCGGGTGCGTGTAGCGGATCCCGGCCGGCGTCATGATCGTGATGAAGTCCACGCCGGTGTCGCGCCGGACGCGCTCGGCGTACGGCTGGAGCAGCGCGCTCGGGTCGCGGGCGCCGAGCGCCTCCCGGACGTTGTGCGCGTCGGCGATGCTCGCCGCGACGGCCGAGACGGTCTGCTCGGCGGCGTCGTCGGCGGCGCGGCCCGCGTCCCAGTAGGCGAGCACGGCCCCGGCCGCGACGAGCAGCCCGACGATCGCGGCCTGCAGCACCAGCAGCTGGCGGGCCACGCTCCAGTCGCCGGGAGCCGCCCAGCGGGGACGCCGCATCGGACGATCGCACCTCCCTCGCGGAACACGCCGTGAACGAAATGTACACAAGCGTGACCGTTACCACGGGACCGCGCATAGTGACGGATGCGGCGGCCGCAGCCCCCGCCGACCCTGCTTCCGTGCGGCCTCCCCCACCGCGGCGCGCCCGCCGTGTGCATGTGCCTGCCGTCCAGGCGCATGGGCGCTCCGCCGGGTAGCGGGCGCCCGTCCCGCATCGACCGGGACGGGCGCCGCTCCCCCCGTTGGCAGCGGCCGGGCACGGGCCTCGGAAAGCCGGCCGCCCGGTGCCCGGACCACGCCCCGCTCCCGGCACCGGGCGGCCGCCGGTCACCCCGGCCGGGCGTGTCAGGCGGTCTCGGGCTGCGTGCGGCGGCGCCGGGGGCGCGCCGACAGCGGGCGGAAGCGGATCACCACCGGCAGGTCGGGCATCCCGAGCGTGCGGCGGTACCGCTCGACCGGGCCCGCGCCCAGTTCCCCGTACACCTCGCCGACCAGCGTGTCGCCCGCGCAGGAGACGTTCAGCAGCAGGCGCGGCCGGTCGGCCGTGCCGGTGAGGCGGATCCGGGCGTCCTCGACGCCGGGCAGCCCGCGCACGTCCCGCCGGAGCTCGCCGGCGGCGGCCCGCGCGCGGGCCCGGGTCTCGGCGTCGAGGTCCGGCCACCACTGGTGGACGAGGGTCCGCAGCTGCAGGACGAGCCACAGCTGCCCCGCGAGGGCCAGCAGTTCGGCGGCGGCCGCGGCGGACGGCAGGAACCAGTCGGTGCCGCCGGCGAAGCGCATCACCTCGGGGGCGAGCAGCGGCCCCGCCGACAGGGCGCCGAACGCGTCGAACGCGCCCAGCCCGAGCGCGGCGGCGGACGCGCCGGCCAGCAGCAGCACCGCCCCGGTCATCGCGATCGCGATCCGCATCTCAGTCCTTCCGCCAGCGGAGCCGGACGTCGACCGGCGGCCGGTGCATCGGCTCGATCCGGTCCAGCCGCTCCTCGGCGGCGGCGCGCACCAGCTCCGGCAGGTTCGCCGGGTTCCGGTAGTCGGTGCCGGCCCGGACGACCAGCCCGCGCCGGACGATCCCGAGCCCGCGGACGCGGACCCGCTCGATGCCGGGGACGTCCAGCACCGCCTCGGCGATCGTGCGGCGCAGCGCGGCACGTCCGATGAGGCCGGCCTGGCGGGGGTCGGTGCCGTCCAGCGGGACGCCGCGCAGCCGGCCGGGCAGCGCGGCGGCGAGGAGCGCGGCACCGAGGACGGCGGCGGCCGCCGCCACCGCGATCACGTCCGGGTCGTCCCAGGTGCGGCCGCGCAGGACGTCCGCCAGCGCGGCGACGCCCGGCACCGGGTGGACGGCGGAGCCGAGCGCGGCGGCCAGCAGCTCGATCGCGGCGACCCCGCCCGCCGCCGTCACCAGCAGCGCGGCGGCGACCCCGGCGACCGCGCGGCGGGGCCGGAACTCGCGGACGGCGAGCCGGCGCGCGCCGCGCCTGTCCCGTGCCTCATCGATCAGGTCCTTGACCATCGCTTCGGCCATCGCCACCCCCGTGAGCCATCGGCACGCCCGACATCGTCACCCATGGTGACGCGAAATCACGCGGAGTGAAACTCGCCATGCCGACATCTCACGGGAAAGCGCAGGTCAGAAGATCAGCGCGGCGCGGCCGGGCGCGGGTCAGCGGAAGACGACCGTCCGGTCGCCGTTGAGCAGGACGCGGTGCTCGGCGTGCCACCGCACCGCACGGGCCAGCGCGAGGCACTCGACGTCGCGGCCGACCGCGACCAGCTCCTCGGGGCTGTGGGTGTGGTCGACGCGCGCGACCTCCTGCTCGATGATCGGCCCCTCGTCCAGATCGGCGGTGACGTAGTGGGCGGTGGCGCCGATCAGCTTCACGCCGCGCGCGTGCGCCTGGTGGTAGGGGCGGGCGCCCTTGAAGCTCGGCAGGAACGAGTGGTGGATGTTGATGATCTGCCCCGGCAGCTTCGCGCAGAAGTCGTCGGACAGGATCTGCATGTACCGGGCGAGGACGACGAGGTCGGCGCGGTAGTGCTCGACCAGCGTCAGGATCTCGGCCTCCTGCGCGGGCTTGCCGCCGGGCCCGGCCGGCAGGTGGTGGTAGTCGATCCCGTACGACTGGGTGAGGGGCCGCAGGTCGGGGTGGTTGGACGCGACCGCGACGATGTCGATGTCGAGCAGGCCCGAGCGCGTCCGGTAGAGCAGGTCGTTCAGGCAGTGCCCGCCCTTCGACACCATGATCAGCACGCGCGGGCGCTCGGCCAGCGCGTGCAGCCGCCACTCCAGGGCCAGCTCGGGCACCAGCGAGGCGAACGCGCCGCGCAGCTCGTCGGGGTCGGTGTCGGCCAGGGCCGCGAACTGGACCCGCATGAAGAACGTGCCGGACTCGCCGTCGCCGAACTGCTGGCTCTCCACGATGTTGCATCCGCGCTCGGCCAGCAGCCCCGAGACGGCCGCGACGATGCCGGGCCGGTCCGGGCAGGAGAGGGTCAGGACGAATTCGTTCAACGGTCTCACTCTTATCGCGACGCGGCAGCTCAAACGGGTCGCTACGAGCTTACGCGGCCCCTGCCCGTCCCACCGCCGTCCTTTCGCATCGGCGGGAGCGGGCTCGTCTACTCATGAGTAGTTTGAGGTGCTTCCTTGGGGTTACGTTTGCCTCCATGCGTCGCATCGCGCTCCTGGTCCTCGCCGTCGCCCTCGTCCTCGCCGCCTGCACGGAGCAGACCGGCGACAAGGGCGGGGACGAGCAGCGCCCGGCCAAGGTGGACGGCATCCCCACCTCGGCGGGCACGCACAAGCAGAAGATGGACGTGGGCACGTTCGGGCACCGCGAGTTCCTGCTGCACGTCCCGTCCAAGGTGACGGGCGGCAAATGGGAGGACGGCAGGCCCGCCGATGCACCCCCGCTCGTCATCGCCTTGCA
Source organism: Actinomadura sp. NAK00032 (assembly GCF_013364275.1). Taxonomy (NCBI): domain Bacteria; kingdom Bacillati; phylum Actinomycetota; class Actinomycetes; order Streptosporangiales; family Thermomonosporaceae; genus Actinomadura; species Actinomadura sp. NAK00032. The sequence goes on from NZ_CP054932.1 coordinate 7,748,275, forward strand.
CGGCGGGCTCGCCAACATGAGCAAGATGGAGGACCTGACCGGTTTCGACGACCTCTCCGACGAGCACGGCTTCCTCGTCGCGTACCCGGACGGGTTCATGACGACCTGGAACGCGGGCGACTGCTGCGGCGCCGCGAAGGTCGGGAACATCGACGACGTCGGCTTCCTCACCAAGCTGATCGACAAGCTCACCGACGCGGGCCTGGCCGACCCGAAGCGCGTCTACGTCACCGGGTTCTCCAACGGCGCGGGCATGGCGTACCGGATGGCCTGCGAGAAGCCGGACAAGGTCGCCGCGATCGGGGTGGTCGAGGGCGCCCTGGTGACCGAGTGCGACCCGAGCCGCCCGGTGTCCGCGATGATCTTCCACGGAACGGCCGACCGGAACGTCCCGTTCAACGGCGGCGGCGACCGCGACTTCAACGACAAGCGGCCGTTCCCGCCCGTCTCGAAGGCGGTCGACTTCTGGCGCCAGCGCGCCGGCCTCCCCGAGGCCAGCAAGCAGGTCAAGGCGCGCAGCGCGGGCACCGACTGCACGAGCACCGGCAAGGGCGACCAGGGCGTCGCGGTCACGTTCTGCAAGATCAAGGGCGGCACCCACAACTGGCCCGAGGGGGCGAGCCCCATGCTCTGGGACTTCTTCGACTCCCACCCGCGCAAGGGCTGACCGAAAGCGGTACGTGAGAGCTTTTCACATTAGCCGGTAGTGTGGCAGTGTGACGAGCATGAACCTCCGGGACCGCTATGACGCCGCGACGGCCGGGATCGAGGCGCCGTTCGCCGCCGTCGACCTGGCGGCCTTCCGCGCCAACGCCGAGGGCCTGCTGCGCCGGGCCGGCGGCAAGCCGATCCGCGTGGCGAGCAAGTCGGTGCGCTGCCGGGCGCTCCTGGAGGACGTCCTCGCGATGGACGGGTTCGCCGGGATCATGGCGTTCACCCTGCCGGAGGCGCTGTGGCTCGCGGCCGAGGGCGTCAGCGACGACATCCTCGTCGCCTACCCGACCGCCGACCGCACCGCCATCGCGGCGCTCGCCGAGAACGAGGCCGCGGCCCGCACGATCACGCTCATGGTCGACTCCCCCGAGCACCTGGCGATGATCGAGGACGCCGCCGGCGACCGGCGGATCCGGGTCTGCGTCGACATCGACGCCTCCTACCGGCCGCTCGGCGGCCGGGTCCGGATCGGCGCGCTCCGCTCGGCGCTGCGCACCCCCGCCGAGGTGAGCGCGTTCGCGGAGCGGATCCTCAAGCGGCCCTCGCTCGACCTCGTCGGGCTGATGGCCTACGAGTCGCAGATCGCCGGCGTCGGGGACGTCCCGCCCGGACGTCCCGCGAGGGGCCGCGTCATCCGCGCCATGCAGCGGCAGTCGCGGCTGGAACTGGCCCGGCGGCGCGCGGCGATCGTGCGGGCCGTCCGCGAGCTGACCGACCTGGAGTTCGTCAACGGCGGCGGCACCGGCAGCGTCGAGAAGACCGCCGCCGAGCGCGCCGTCACCGAGGTCGCGGCGGGCTCCGGGCTCTACCAGCCGCACCTGTTCGACCAGTACTCCAACTTCAGCGGACGGCCCGCCGCGCTGTTCGCGCTGCCCGTCGTGCGGCGCCCCGCGCGCGGCGTCGCGACCTGCCTCGGCGGCGGCTACCTGGCGTCCGGCCCGGCCGACGCGGTGCGCCTGCCGCAGCCGTACCTGCCGACCGGGCTGTCCTACGACCCGAACGAGGGCGCGGGCGAAGTGCAGACACCGCTGCTCGGCCACGCCGCCGACCTGCTGTCGGTAGGCGACCGGGTGTGGTTCCGCCACACCAAGGCCGGCGAACTGTGCGAACGCTTCGACGCCCTGCACCTGATCGAGGACGGCCGACACATCCGCACCGTCCCCACCTACAGAGGCGAGAACCGAACGTTTCTATGAAGGGGGGCGACCCCCTTCGATCCCCGCCCGGTCGGCGGACCGTTTCCCGATCCGCTGGCGCGTCTCGTGAAACAGCCCGCCGCCCGGTGGGCTGGGGGAGCCCTGGGAAGGCCGGTAGCGCGTAGGTTGGGGGGATGAGCGACGCTCCCCTGATCAGTGTTCGCGGCGAGGCGGTGGTGGAGGCCGAGCCGGAGATCGCGCGGTTGTCGGTGCACGTCCAGTCGCAGGAGTCCGACCGGCGCGCCGCGCTCGACCGGCTCACCGAGCGGAACCGGCGGTGCCTCGACCTGGTCGAGTCCTACGGCGACGCGGTGGAGAAGGTCGAGACGGGCGGGCTGTCGATCGCGCCGCTGCTGAAGTACAAGCGGCGCGAGGGCGACATCCGGGCCTACCGCGGCACCGTCTGGATCAAGATCACGGTGGCCGACTTCGGGGTGCTCGGCGAGCTGGTCACGCGGCTCGGGGACCTGGACCGGACGTACGTCAACGGGCCCGAGTGGGAGCTGCGGCGCGACAGCGAGGTCTACGGGCGGGCCGCGCGGCAGGCGGCGCACGAGGCCGTGGCACGCGCGCGCAGCTACGCCGAGGCGCTGGGGTCGCGGCTCACCGGGCTGGTCGAGCTGTCGGACGAGGGGCTCGGCCGGACGATGCGCGAGGCGCCGGTCGCGCTGGCCGCCGCGTACGGGGGCGGGGTCGGCGGCGCCGCCGAGGAGCCCGAGCCGATCGACCTGGAACCGGAGACGCAGGTCGTCCGCGCCGCCGTGGAGGCCCGGTTCACCGTGACGCAGCCCGACCTGGAGCCGCGGTGAAGGTCGCGATCGTCGGCGCCGGCAGCGGCTACATGCCGGGCGTCGTCCGGGGGCTGCTGCACCGCGCCGACGACCTCGCCGGGACGGAGCTGGCCTGCTACGACATCGACGCCGCGCACCTGGACGTCATGACGCGGCTGGCGGGCAACATGTTCGCCGCGCGGGGCGCCGACTTCACCGTGTCGTCGCATACGGCTCTGAAGTCGGCGCTGGACGGCGCGTCCTACGTGTTCACGACGTTCCGTCCGGGCGGGCTGGCGGCGCGGCACCTGGACGAGTCGATCCCGCTGAAGCACGGCGTCGTGGGGCAGGAGACCGCGGGTCCCGGCGGGTTCTTGATGGCGCTGCGGTCGGTGCCCGTCCTGCTGGACATCGCCGCCAAGGCCGACCCGGGCGCGTGGATCGTCAACTACACCAACCCGACGAACGTGGTCACCGACGCCGTCGCCCGGCACACCGGCGCGCGGATCATCGGGCTGTGCGACCAGTTCATCGGCGACACCGAGATGTGGGCCGACCTGCTGGGGCTGCCGTTCGACGGGCTGGAGGCCGACTGGATCGGCCTCAACCACGCGACCTGGGCGCAGCGGGTCCGGCTCGACGGCCGCGAACTCGACCTCCCGCTCCTGCTGGACGACCTGGAGGTCCCCGGCGGCGGCGCGACGCCGTGGCGCGACCCGTCCCGCATGGCGGAGCTCGCCAAGGCGCTCGGCTTCCTGCCGAACTCCTACGCCAAGTACTACTTCTTCCACGACCAGGTGGTGGACGAGCTGCGCGCGAAGGGCACGACCCGCGCGCAGGACATCCTCGCCATGCTGCCCGGCTACTACGAGCAGGTCGCCGCCGAGTCGCGCAGGCCCGACCCCGACCCGTCGCGGGAGCGCGGCGGCGGCGAGCACGGCGAGTTCGCGGTGGACGTCATCTGCGCCATGCACCGCGACGAGGGCCGCCGGATGATCGTCAACACCCGCAACAACGGGGCCGTCTCGTCGCTGGACGACGACGCGATCGTGGAAGTCCCGGCCCTGGTCGGACGGTCCGGGCCCGTTCCGCTGACGATGGGGCCGCTGCCCGGCCCGGTGCGCGGCCTCACCCAGGCGATCCACGCCTACGAGCGGCTCGCCGCCGACGCCGCCGTCACCGGCGACCGCCGCACCGCGCTGCAGGCGCTCATGGCGCACCCGTTCGTCCGGAGCAAGCACACCGCCGAGAAGATCCTGGACGAGGGCCTCGCCGCCCACCGCGACCATCTGCCCCAGTTCGCCTGAACGCGGCGGGTGCGCCGTCCCGTACTGCAGGACGTGGCACGAACGGACTGCGGGGCGTACCGCCTCGGCCTCGGCGTCTACGCCCTCGGGCGGCTCGCCGGCGCCGAGGCCGCCGCGCTGTCGGCGCACCTGCGCGGCTGCCCGCCGTGCCGCGCCGAGCTGGCCGAGCTGCGCGACGTCGCGGAACTGCTCGCCCACTCGGCCCGGACGCGCGAAGGCGCCGGCCGCGGACCGCGGACCGGCGCCTCCCGGATGGGTCTCAGCGGCGCTTGCGCCTACGGCGCCAGAGGACCAGGGCGGTCACGGTGACCGCGGCCCCGACGCCCGCGAGCAGCACCCGCTTGTCGATCCCGCCGCCCTCGCCGTCCTCGTCGTCGCCGGCCGGCCGGACCATCGCGCCGACGGCTTTGGCGACGTTGTCCGCCTCCTGCTTCAGCCGCTCGACGCCGCGGTTCGCGACGTTCCTCGGATTGACCCGGTCGGCGAGCTCGTCGACGTTGCGCGCCAGCTCCCGGCGGGTGCGCTCGATGTAGCGTTCGACCTCCTCCGGGTCGCTGCCGCTCCAGTCAGCCATGCCGTGTCCTCATCCTGTCGGGCCATCCTGTCGGGCGAGCTCGCGGCGGGCGCGGCGGCGCGCGGCCGCGAGCGAAGCATGATCCGAACAGTGTGGCAGGTCCGGGCCGGGCGCGTCCGGCCAACCCCGGCCGGTACCGTGGGTTCCCACGATCCGAGCGAAAGGCGGGACAGGGTGTCCGAGCGGCTGCAGCCGGGCGACGTCGCCCCCGATTTCGAGCTTCCCGACGCCGACGGGGCCGCGGTCTCGCTGGCCTCGCTGCGCGGCAGGCGCGTGATCCTCTACTTCTACCCGGCCGCCATGACGCCCGGCTGCACCAAGGAGTCCGTGGACTTCGAGGGCAGCCTGGCCGAGCTGGAGGCCGGCGGCGTCACCGTGGTCGGCGTCTCCCCCGACAAGCCGGCGAAGCTCGCGAAGTTCCGCGAGAAGGAGGGGCTGACGTTCCCGCTCCTGTCCGACCCGGACACCGAGGTCCTGAAGGCGTACGGCGCGTACGGGGAGAAGAAGCTGTACGGCAAGGTCGTCGTCGGCGTCATCCGGTCGACGTTCGTCATCGACGCGGACGGCAAGGTCGAGAAGGCCTACTACAACGTGAAGGCCACGGGCCACGTCGAGCGCCTCCGCCGCGACCTGGGGGTCTAGCGGCGCATACGCGGCACTCCGGTGCGGGCGGGGGGATTCGAACCCCCACGGTGTCGCCACCAACAGGACCTAAACCTGCCGCGTATACCTGATTTCGCCACGCCCGCCGGGCCCCGATGGGGCGCGTTCAGCTTAGCGGCCTCCCCGCCCGGCGCGGCAACGGGAAAAGCGCGGCCGGTCATCTGACGGATTCGCGGTCCGTGCGCGCCTTCTAGCGTCCTGCGCAGACGACGCTGGAAGGAGATGCCCATGGCCGACGACGCTCTGTCGCGCCTGCGCGGGGCGCTGGCCGCGCTGCCCGGCGCCGTGGTCGCCTACTCGGGCGGGGTGGACAGCTCCCTGCTGGCCTACGCGGCGCACCGCGAGCTCGGGGACGCCGCGCTGGCGGTGACCGCGGACTCGCCGTCGCTGGCCCGGTCGGAGCTGGCGGCGGCGCGGGCGGAGGCCCGGCGGCTGGGGATGCCGCACCGGGTGGTGACGACGCGGGAGCTGGAGGACGCCCGGTACGCCGCGAACGGCGCCGACCGGTGCCGGTTCTGCAAAGAGGCCCTGATGCACGTGCTGTCCGCGGTGGCGGAGGCCGCCGGGGGCCGTCCGGTGCTGCTCGGGGTGAACCTGGACGACCTGGACGACCACCGGCCGGGGCAGCGCGCCGCCCGCGAGCTGGGCGCCCGGTTCCCGCTGGTGGAGGCCGGGCTGGGCAAGGCGGCGGTGCGGGCGGCGGCGCAGCAGCTGGGGCTGCGCACGTGGGACAAGCCGGCGTCGGCGTGCCTGTCGTCGCGCCTGGCCTACGGGGTGCCGGTCACGCGGGACGCGCTGCGCCGCGTGGAGGACGCCGAGGAGGCGCTGCGCGGCGCCGGGTTCGGCGGGCGGGTGCGGGTGCGCGACCAGGGCGGCGGCCTCGCCCGGATCGAGGTGGAGCCGGTGGACGTCACGGCGGCGGCCGCGCGGGGCGCGGAGCTGGCCGGGCTGGTCAAGGAGGCCGGTTTCCGGTACGTGACGCTGGACCTGGAGGGCTACCGGCAGGGCAGCCACAACCTCGGCCTCACCCCGGTGCGGAACCGGTGAGCGAACTGGGCTTCGCCCGCGTCGACCTCGACCGCGGCCGGCGGCGCGGGTACCCGGAGGCGGTGTTCTGCGAGGGCAAGACGGTGCCGGAGGTCGTCGCGATCGCGGCGAGCCTGGTCGGCGCGGGCACCGCGAACGTGCTGGCCACGCGGGCGTCCGCCGCGACACTGGCGGCCCTCGCCGACGCGTTCCCCGACGCGGTGGTGCACGAGCGGGCGCGGCTGGCCGTGCTGAACCCGGACAGCCGCTCCCGGACGGGCAACGTCGCGGTGGTCTGCGGGCGTCCCGAGGACGAGCCCGCCGCCGAGGAGGCCGCGCTGGTCGCCGACGCGATGGGCAGCCGCGTGTCCCGCTGGTACGGGGCGCCGGTGGACGATCCCGCCGCCCTCCCCGGCTGGCTGGACGAGCACGAGCGCCCGCGCGCGTTCGTCGTCGCGGACGGGACGGGCGGCGCCCTCCCCACGCTCGTGTCCGGCCTGGTGGAGCAGACGGTCGTCGCGCTGCCGACCTCGTCCGGCGGGGACTTCGCCGGGCGCGCGGCGCTGCTGTCGGCGCTGAACTCCTGCTCGCCCGGCGTCGTCACGGTCAACATCGACAACGGGTTCGGCGCCGGGTACGCCGCCCATCTGATCAACGCGGGGGCGGGCGCATGACGGTCGGGGTCGCCGAAGCGCGCGGTCTGCGTCCGGACGAGGTCCGCGCCCGTGTGAAAGAACTCCTGGCCCGCGGCCCGGAGACCGCGTTCCTGCGGCACGCCACCCCGGATCAGTTCGCGGCGGCCCGCGATGTGGCGCCGGAGGCGTCCCACAACGAACGGTCCGGGCTCGTCGTGCTCACCCGCCCACGCCCACGCCGCCCACTACCGGTAGCCGTGGTGTCGGCGGGAACCTCGGACCTGCCCGTCGCGGAGGAGGCGCTGACCGCCGCCGAGGCGCTCGGGCTCAGCCCGGCGCTCACCGCCGACATCGGCGTCGCGGGACTGCACCGCCTGCTCGGCGTGCGCGCGGAGCTGAGCCGGGCGCGGGTGCTGATCGTCGCGGCGGGCATGGACGGCGCGCTGCCGTCGGCCGTGGCGCGGCTGGTGCCCCGGCCCGTGCTCGCGGTGCCGACCAGTGTCGGCTACGGCACCGCGTCCGGCGGGCTCGCCGCGCTGGCGGCGATGCTCGCCTCCGGCGCGCCGGGGCTGGCCGTGACCGGCATCGACGACGGCCTCGGAGCCGCGATCACCGCACGGAGGATGCTGACATGAGGATCGCCTACTTCCACTGCTTCGCCGGCATCGCGGGCGACATGGCGCTGGGCGCTCTGCTCGACGCGGGCGCCGACCTGGAGGCGGTGCGCAAGATGCTGGCCGGGCTCGGCCTGCCCGGCTGGTCGCTGGACACCGAGCGCGTCACGCGGCGCGGCATCGCGGCGACCCGCGCGGTGGTGGGCGTCGAGGACGACGCGGTGTCGCGCACGCACGCGGTCATCGCCGCCCTGGTCGGGGAGGCGCCGCTGCCGGACCGGGTGCGGGAGCGGTCGCTCGCGGTGTTCCGGAACCTCGCCGAGGCGGAGGGCCGGGTGCACGGGATGCCCCCGGCCGACGTCCACTTCCACGAGGTCGGCGGCCACGACGCGATCGTGGACGTCGTCGGCACCTGCGCCGCGCTGGAGACCCTCGGCGTGGACGAGGTGGCCGCGCTGCCCATCCCCGTCGGGCAGGGCCTCATCACGACCCGGCACGGCCTGCTGCCCAACCCGGGCCCGGCGGTCGTGGAACTGCTCGCCCGCGCCCGCGCGCCGATCACCGGACGGGCCGTGAACGCCGAGATGAGCACGCCGACCGGCACCGCACTGCTGGTAACGCTGGCCGGCTCGTTCGGCCCCTTCCCGGACATGACGGTCACCGCGAACGGCTTCGGCGCAGGCACCAAGATCTTCGGCGACCTCCCGAACGTCACCCAGGTCGCCATCGGCGAAGCCGGCTGAGGCCCGCTGAAAGCCCGGCGAAGCCGCTGAAACCCGCTGAGGTCGCGCCTGCCTCAGCGGGTTTCAGCGTGTCCTAGCGGGGCCAGATGGTGCGGTTGGGTGGGCGGTCGGGGCGGGTGGCGGCCCAGATGCGGCGCCATTCGGCTACTTCGGGGCCGCGGGGGGCTTGGCGGCGGTCGCCGGCGCGCAGGGACGCCCACCAGCTCTCGTCGTGCTCGATCCACAGCCGGCCGACCGCGTCCTCCAGGCGGGCGTTGAAGGCGCTCGTCGTCTCGTCCGGGTCGGGGGCGAGCGGGCTGCCGTAGCGGACGGCCACGGGCGGGCGGCCCGGCTTCGGCCACATCCCGCCGCGCGGCATCGCCCGGTACGTGCCGCGCACCGCGAGCGGGACGGCGGGGACGCCCTGCTCGCGGCACAGCAGCGCCGCGCCCATCCGGAACCGGCGGGCCCAGCCGTCCTGGGAGCGGGTGCCCTCGGGGTAGATGAGCAGGCTCCAGCCGTCCTGGAGCAGCTCGGCGGCCAGGTCGAGGGACCCGCCGGAGCCGTGCCGCTCGATCGGGAACGCGTTGAAGGCGAGCGCGGTGGCGACGGCGCGCCAGCGGGCGTCGAAGAAGTAGTCGGCCGCCGCCGCGACCGCGACGCGGCGGCGCAGCCGGACCGGCAGCGAGCCGAGGATCAGCGGCGTGTCCAGGTGGCTGGCGTGGTTGGCGACGAACACCACCGGCCCCTCCACGCCGTCGAGCAGGTCGGTGCCGTGGATCTCCGGGCGGGTCTGGGTCCAGGTCAGCGTGCGCAGGACGCCGTCGAGCGCGACCGTGCGGGCCGCGGCGGCGAGCGGCGTGCGCGCCCACGCGGTGGGGAACGGGCTCGCCTCCGGCACGCGCGCCCAGGGCGCGGCGGAGCGCGGGGCGGGCGCCCGGCCCCGCCAGTCGCGGCCCCGGCGCAGCAGCTTCACCTCCTGCGCGAGCGACAGCCGCCCGCTCTTGCGCCGCCCGCTCATCGGACGTCCGCCATCGTCATCGGCGGGGTGTGCAGGTAGGTGAGGCTCGGGCTGTGCCCGACGGTCTCGCCCGCCATCTCCAGCGCGTCGGCCAGCGTGGTGGCGGCGCGGAAGCCGAGCCGCGCCGCGACCTTGCGGTCCGCGCCCACGCAGATGACGTCGCCCAGGTGCTCGCGCGCGTGGGCGCCCCAGTACCACATGTAGAACGGGTGGACGCCGTGGTAGGCGTAGCTGTTCCGGTACAGGTGGACGTACCAGGGGTCGGTGGCGTACTGCTCCTCGTACTTGGTCTCGATCGTGGCCGGGTCCGTCGTCTGCGGGAGGACCTCGTCGTAGAAGTCGATGTAGCTGGGGTGGTGCAGCGAATGGAACTCCGCCGGCATCGGGTGGTACATGATGAGCGCCCCGCCCTCGCGCACCAGCGGACGGTTCCGGTACATGTTGAAGTAGTAGCCGAGCCCCAGGCACGCCACCAGGATCGGGTTCATCACCGAGTTGACGTTGTAGGGCGACAGGTACGGCAGGCCGAGCATCAGCACGTCCGACTGGCCCTGCACCTCGGTGAGCTGCTGCCGGTGGACGGCGGCGAGCGTCCGGCCGTGCACCTCGTCGGTGGCGCCCGCCTGCACGGACGTGACCTGGTACGGCGCGCGCAGGTTCTGCCACATGCGGCGGCGCGCCCCGGCGGGGGCGAGGTCGTTGGCGCGCTTGGCGGCCAGGAACGTCGCCTGGTCCCGCAGCGTCCACTCCCATTCGCGCCGGTTGAGGAAGCCGAACGGGGACGGGAACTGGTCGTTGTTGAGGGTGGCCTCGACGTGGAACACCCGCACCGACTCCGACAGCAGCGAGTGCATGCGGCCGTAGGAGTGGTGCATCGCCGAGTTCGGCGGGTCGTTGAACGACCGGGAGTTCTGCAGCGTGTGGACGTTGTGGTGGTGCCGCAGGCTCTTGTAGGACGCGAGGCCCACCGCGACGGACTTCGCGCCCCCGTTCATCGCGACCAGGTTGATGTTCACGTACACGATGAGGTCGCTCTCGGCGGCCCGCCGGTTGATCTCGACGTCCTCGCCGTGCCGGGTCTGCCCGAGCGCGACGAGGTTCTCGGGGTCCTCGGCGTCGTGGTTGCGGAGCCGGTCGGGCCAGAACGAGGCGAACACCCGCTCCCCGACGATGTGCCGGATCTCCGCCGGGGTCATCCGGCGGTGCAGCGCGTTCGCGGCGATCAGCTCGACGTCGTCCACGCCCGCCGCGGCGGCCAGCTCCAGGACCTGCTCGATGACCCGCTGCCGGACGTCGGGGGCGCGCATCGGCGGCAGCGGCAGCGACAGGTCGTCGAAGACGATCGTCAGCCGCATGCCCGCGCGCAGCAGCTCGGGCAGCGGCTCGCTGCCGAGCGGGTGCAGCAGGGCGTCCCGGATCCGGCCGGTCAGGTCGCGCACGCCGGGCAGCGAGTCCGGCGGGTAGACCACCCGGGTGCCGAGCGGGAACCGCTCCAGCCGGAACCCCTCCCCCTCGTGCACGAGAAGCGGCGGCGTCCGCTCGTCCACCTCCAGTACGAGGCCGGGTCTGCTCATCCGTCGGCTCCTCCGTTCGGTTCGGCGGGCTCGTCCGCGCGCCGCTGCGGCGCGAACGCGATCTTGACGCTGCCCGAGCGCCCGGCGGCCAGCGCGTGCGACAGCGCGTCCCGCCAGCGGCTGAGGGGGTAGACCCCGTCGACGAAGCCCTCCAGGGCGTCGTGCGAGGCCAGGTCGAGCGCGGCGGCGAAGTCGGCGGCGCCGCGGCTGGCGTAGGAGCCGGCGATGGTCAGCTCCCGGTACCAGGCGGGGGTGAGGTCGGCGGGCTTGGACGGCATGCCCGACAGCAGCACGGTGCCGCCCGCCCGGACGATCCGCAGCGCGGTGTCGAGGCCCTGCCCGCCGGTGCACTCGGCGACGATGTCGGCGCCGCCGAGCAGGTAGCCGGGGCCGAGTTCGGGCCGCACGAGGGAGCCGCCGGTGATGCGGCGCAGCCCGCGCAGCGCGTTCGCCGGGTCGATCGTCTCGGTGGCGCCGAGCGCGGTGGCGCGGCGCCGCTGCCCGGGGTGCCGGGCGATGACGGTGATCGGCCCGGCCGGGGTGAGCTCGCGCAGCGCGAGGACGGTCAGCAGCCCGACCGTGCCGGCGCCGACGACGGCGACGGACGCGCCGCGCGGCACGTCGATCCGCCGGACGGACCGGATCGCGCAGGCGAGCGGCTCGGCCAGCACCGCCCGCTCGGACGGCAGCGACGCGGGCACGGGGTGCAGCCGGTCGCGGTGCGCGACCAGCCGCTCGGACCAGCCCCCGCCGGTGTCGGCGCAGAACCCGGTCTGGAGGCCGGCGGAGACGCGGCCGGCGGTGACGCGGTCGCAGCGGTTCTCGTGGCCGTCCGCGCAGGACGCGCACAGGTCGAGGCCGCGCGTCCGGCACGACAGCACCGGGTCGGCGACGACGCGCGTCCCGGCGCGCAGGTCGCCGGCGTCGTCCATCAGCTCGGCGACGATCTCGTGCCCGGGGACGAACGGCGTCGACACCAGCGCCGACAGGTACGGCGACACCGTCCCGGCCGCCATCGACAGGTCGGACCCGCAGATGCCGGACAGGACGGGCTTCAGCCGCACCCAGTCCGGGCCGGGCGGCGGGGGCGGCTTGCGGTGCGACAGCCGCAGCGGCGCGAGCGAGGGGACGACGGCGGGGCGGAGCCGGCCGGGCAGCCGCCCGGCGGCGAGGTAGCGGGCGGGCGAGCGGTGGTATTCGAGGGCGAGGATCACCGGGCCTCCTCCAGGGCGGCGTCGAGCACGGCGGACACCTTGCCGCCGGCGCCGCCCCACTCGGCGACCGTCCAGCGGAGCCGCTTGGCGTGCCGGTAGAGGTGGGCGTCGGGGTTGACCGCGACGGGGTGGCCGACCTGCTCCAGCACGGGGCGGTCGGAGTAGTGGTCACCGTAGGCCCAGCTCCCGGCGAGGTCGACGCCCTCGTCGCGGGCCCATTCGCGCAGCCACGCGGCGCGCGCCTCGCCGATCAGCGGCGGCGCCTCGAAGTGGCCGGTGCAGCGCCCGTCGACCACCCGCAGCCGCGCCGCCAGCACGTCGTCGAACAGGGTGCGCAGCGGCTCGACGAAGTAGTCGACGGTGCCGGTGAGCAGGACGGTGCGGTGCCCGGCGGCGCGGTGGGCGCGGATGCGGCGGATCGCCTGCGGCCAGGCGCGGCGCAGCAGCACGTCGCCGAGCCGCTCGCGGGCCAGCGCGCGCAGCTCCGCCTCGCCGGCGCCCTCGTAGCGGCGGACGAACTCGCGCAGGAACTCGCCGCGGTCGCGGTGCTCGGCGCGCAGGTAGCGCGGCGCGTTGCGCAGGACGGGCAGCAGCGCCCCCGGCCAGGACCGGACGGGCGCGTCGAGCAGCCGCGCCCACAGGTACGCCTCGACGACGTCGGACGCGACGATCGTCCCGTCCAGGTCGAAGACGGCGGCGACGTCGCCGCGCTCCTCGAAGGGGGCCGGGGCGGGCTTGGGCGCGCGGGGCAGCGGCGGGCCGTAGAAGGCGGCGGTCACGGCGGGGCAGTGCACGTCGCGGAGGTAGTGCGGCCAGTCGATGGCGGCCGAGTCGCAGCCCTCGCCGTCGGGGAGCGTCCGGTCCAGCGCGAGGGTGGCGCCGTCGGCGTAGACGACCTCGGCGGCGCCGTAGGCCCCGTACAGGTCGCGGTAGCGGCGCAGCATCCGCACCTCGCGGCCCTTGCGGTGCAGGTCGCGCTGCCAGGCGCGGGTGCGCTCGCCGCCGGGGAGGGCGAGCAGGGCGCGCTCGGCGACGTCCATCGCGCGTTCGGCGGTGCCGAGGACGCGTTCGGCCTGCGACTCGCTGAGCAGCCTCAGGTCGCGGTTGCGGACGGCGCCGCGGCCGTCGGGGGCGGGCAGCGGGTGCTCGGCGAAGTGCTCCTGGACGAGTTCCACCAGCCGCTGCAGCGTCAGCGGGTTCCGGGCGCCGGAGCCGACGTGGTAGTAGGCGGGCCCGCCGGGTTCGGGCGGGACGACGGCGGCGGCGAGCAGCGCGTTCACCACCAGGTCGACCGGGATGATGTCGACGATGCCGTCCGGGATCCCGGCGAGCGCGCGCAGCATCCCCTGCCCGTAGGCGAGGATCAGCGGGTCGGCCATCTTGAACCCGTCGATCCAGCCGGGGTAGGGGTGGCGCAGCGCGCTCTCCACGATCGCCGGGCGGACGACCGACAGCGGCACCCCGGCCTCGCGCGCGGTGTCCTCCGCCGCCCGCTCCCCGAGCGCCTTGGTGAAGGTGTAGACGTCCGGCCAGCCCAGGCTGCGGGCGCGCTCGCGGCCGTAGGCGACGAGCCGGTCGGCGACGGCGTCGCGGCGGCGGCGCTCGGTGTCGGCGGCGACCGCGCTCGGGCCCGCCTTGCCCTGCGCCTTGAGCGCGGCGGCGCGGAGCCGGGCGAGCACCTCGGGGCGGCGCGAGTCGCTCTCGGCGGCCCGGCGCGCCTCCAGCGCGCAGTCCAGCTCGGTGCGCCAGTCGATGGCGTGCTCCAGGGCGTCCTCGCGGACGACGCCCTTGCGGGAGCCCGCGACGTAGGCGGTGGAGACGTGCACCAGGTGCGGGCGGCGGCCGGTGCGGCGCGCGGCGGCCAGGACGCCCTCGTAGAGGTTGACGGTGCCGACGACGTTGGTGCGGAACGCCTCGTCGATCGGCGGGTCGAACGACACGACGGACGCGCCGTGCACGACCACGTCCACGTCGTCCGGCACGTCGGGGGCGGCGTGGGACAGGTCGGCGGGGACGAGCCGCACCCGCTCGCGGACGATCTCGCGGGCCCGGTCCTCGCCGACCCGCTCCCGCCACGGCCCGAACACGGGCTTGGCGATCAGCTCGGCGAGCCGGTCGCCGGCGGTGGCGCCGGGCCGCTCCCGCACCAGCACGACGACGTTCGTGGACGGGTGCCCCGACAGCAGCCGCTCCAGCAGCGCCTGCCCGATGAAGCCGGTCGCCCCGGTGAGCAGGACGGTGCGTCCCGCGAGACCGGCGGGCTCCCCGCGCACACCGCGCCCGGCGGGCCCGGCGCTCACGCCGCGGCCTCGCGGCGCTCGCGGTGGACGCCGGCGCGGGCCAGGGCCCCGTCGGTGGACAGCTCGGGGACGCGGCCCGGCGGCATGCGCTCCAGCGAGCGGCGCCGGGCGTCCTCGGCCAGCGTCGCGCCGGCGAAGCCGGGCAGCTCGGCGATCGTCGCGTCGATGCGGCGCATCCGGTCGAGCCCGGCGTCGTCGCCGAACAGCCACACCAGGGCGAAGTCGCTCTCCTCCTGGGGGCGCAGCCCCGTGCCGACCGGTGCCCACAGGCGGTGCATGGCCCAGCGCGCCAGCCGCCGCGCGCGGGCGCTCCGCGCGAGCCGCATCCGCGCCTGCGCCCGGTAGAAGGCGAAGTGGCGGCGCTCGTCCTTGATGACGCGCCGCAGGATGTCGCGCAGCACCGGGTTGGCGCTGCGCTCGATCATCGCCTGGTAGCTGTTGATCGCGCTGAGCTCGTTCATCGCGCCCCAGGTCATCTGGATCGCGACGAAGTCGCGGGTCAGCGCGGAGCCGAGCATCGAGACGAGGTGGCCGGTGTAGACGCTGCGGCCCAGCGCCCGCCGGATCCGCTCGTTGCGGACGGTCTTGGTCGGGTACGGCGAGGCGGCGTTGACCTTCTCCCGGTCGGGGGCCAGCGTGAAGCCCGCCTCCCCGAGGAACCGGGAGAACGCCTCCCCGTGCCAGAACTCCTCGTAGATCCAGCAGCTCATGAACGCCGTGATCTCCGGGTCGAACGCGGCCCGGGTGGCGAGGAGGTCGCGCGCGTACATCACGGTGTGGGTCTCGATGTCCATCATGAACGTCAGGCAGCGCGCCTCCGCACCGGAGACCGGGTGGGCGGAGATCTGGTCCCACGCGACTCCCGACAGGTCCACCGCCCGCGAGTTCCGCACGTAGCGGTCGAGGTCGAAATCCTGCGTCATGGTCACCACGCTAGAAAGGTCGGATGTGTCTGGATAAGGACGGAGTGCGTCATGCGGCGGACCCGGTGCGCCAATCCCAGCGGCGCAGCGCGCGCCGCAGCGAGCGGGCGTCGGAGTAGCCGAGGCGGCGGGCCACCGCCTCGCGGGTCAGGGCGCCGTCCTCAAGCAGGAGCCGGGCGCTGCGGCCGCGCACGTACTCCAGTTCGTCGCGCCAGCTCGTGCCCGCGTCATGGAGCCGGCGCTGGAGGGTGCGGGAACTCACCGCCATCCGGGACGCCACCCAGCCCACGGTGACGGGGCCGTCGGGCAGCGCGGTCGCGATGAGATGGCGCATGTCGTCCAGCCAGTCCGGGTCCGGGGCCGGGTCGGGGCACGGCCGCAGGTCCGGATAGGCGCCTGCGGGCGGACGGCCCGGCTCCTGGTGCGCGCACCGCAGCACGCTGGCGAAGACGAGAACGGACATGGCGGCCCCCTTGCTCCTTAATCGGCCTACGCCGCCGACGCTAGGGAGCGGAGGGAGCGGGCGAATCCGTCAAGCGATCAGGCTTTCGCGCAGGAGCAGGGCGTCCCGCGCCGCCGCGCTCGTGGCGCTCGCCGGGACCTCGGCGACAAGGGCGAACCGGCCGTACCCGTCCGCCCCCGCCGAGAGCGAGCCGCCGACGGCGGTGGCCCGCGCGGTGAGGTTCGCCAGGCCCCGGCCCGACCCCTTCCCCAGGCCCGCCTCCCCCTGCCGGGCCGCGCCGTCGTTGCCGACCGTGAGCCGGAACGCCCCCTTGTGGACGGTGACCGCGATGTGGCAGCGCCGGGCCCGCGCGTGCCGCAGCACGTTCGTGACCGCCTCCCGGAGCACGGCGGCCAGCACGGCGTCCACGGCGGGCGGCGCGGTGGGCCAGCGCTCCGGGTCCATCCGCACCCGGGCGCCCGCCGCCGCCAGCGCGACGCGCGCCGCGTCCGCCTCCTCGCGCAGCACCAGGGCCGGCTCGTCCTTCGCGACGGCGTTCGCCTCCGCCCGGGACCGGTCGGCCAGCACGATCAGCTCGGCCAGCTCGCCGCGGGCGCGCACCGGGTCGCTGCCCGCGACCCGGCGGGCCAGCTCGGCCTTGACCGTGATCGTGGACAGCCCGAGCCCGAGCAGGTCGTGGACGTCCCGGGAGATGCGCAGCCGCTCGTGCAGCGCCGCCATCCGGGCCAGCCGCTCGCGCGCGGCGGCGACCTCCCGGGCGAGCCGCGGCAGCCGGTCCAGGGCGTACACGATCACGCCGATCTGCACCGACACCGCGCAGGTGTAGAGGTGGAACAAGGTGCCGTGCGACGCCCACAGGGCGGGCGCGTACCAGGCCGCGACCGTCGCGCCGAACAGCCACCACGCGACGCGGCCGGGCGCGACCAGCACCGCCGAGGCGGTCACCAGGCACGCCATCGTCGCCCACTCCCAGCCGAGCAGCGCGAACGGGACGAAGACCAGCGCGAACTGGACGGCGAACGTCCAGGCCGCGCCCTTCGGCCGCCGCCCGCGCAGCACCGTGCCGGAGTGCCGGAGCTGGATCGCCGCGACCGCGCCGGCCACGACGACCGCCGCGCCGATCGTCCACGGGTCCCCGTCCGCGCCCGCCAGCACGTACATGACCTGCTGGACGCCGAAGCCCGCGGTGATGATGGCGAGGATCGTCCAGGCCAGGCGCGGCTGCGTGACCACTCCCGGCCGCGCGGCCGGGGGCGGCGCGGCCTGCAGCGCGCCGATGATCGAGCGGACGTCGCCGAGCGCGCGGCGCGCGGTGCGAACCACCTCGTCCAGGTCGGCGCGGGACGGCGCGGCGCCCCGGGCGAGGGCGCGGCGGCTCGCCGCCTCAATGCGGGTGAGCGCCGCGTCCAGCACGGCGCGCAGGCTGCCGGACGCCGCGATCCGCTCCCGCGCCGCGGCCGCCGCCGCGAACTGCGCGCGGGTGAGGTGCAGCTCCCGGATCAGGCCCGCCAGCCGGGTGAGCGCGTACATCGACACCCCGACGTTGACGGTCGCCATCACGCAGAACGAGACGCTGTCGGGCGGCCACCCCTGCGCGTGCCGCAGCAGCCCCTCCGCGCCCGCGATGAGCCCCACCAGCAGCCATGACAGCGGCGGGCGCACCAGCAGCAGCACCGCCCCGGCGAGGAACCCGCCCGCCACCGGGTACCAGTCGTTGCCGAACACCAGCAGCGGCAGCGCCGCCAGCGCGGCCTGCGCCGCCAGCAGGATCACCGCCCTGCGGGCGCCGGGCCGGAAGGCGCGCGGCCCGTACAGCACGAACAGCAGCTGCACGCCGAAGACCAGGACGATCACGACCGTGGCCGACACCAGCAGCCGGGACGGGCCGGTCTCGGCCTGCTTGAGCAGCCGCGTCTGGAGGGTCAGCCCGAAGTAGAGGACGATGATCGCGCGGACGAGCAGGGGCGTGCGGTCGCCCCGGCCGGGCCCGCCGCCCCCGCCGTCGTCATCGCCGTCGTCGCCGCCGTCGCCGCCGTTCAGGACGCGTGCGACACGCCACGTCCGCACCACCGGTCCCCCTCACCACCGCCTCTTCGATGATGAGTTGCCCGGACTCCTCGATCAAGGGAAATGATCGGACGAATGGCCATATGGCGCTGCAGATCAATCGTTTGCGTCAGGCGGACCGGTGCTCCCGGCCGCCGGCGGCGGGCAGGCACCGGTGCAGCTCCGCGCGGGACGCCACGCCGAGCTTCGGGAACGCCTTGTAGAGGTGGTAGGCGACGGTCCGGTGGCTCAGCCCCAGCCGGGCCGCGATCTGCCGGTTCGTCGCGCCGGTCGTCGCCATCCGGACGACCTGGAGCTCCTGCGCGGTGAGGCTGCCGGACGGGTGCCCGGCAGCGTCCGGCGGGGCGGTGCCCTCCCCCGCCGCGCGCAGCTCGCGGCGCGCCCGCTCCGCCCACGGGACCGCGCCGAGCCGCTCGAAGACCTCCAGCGCGGCGCGCAGCCGCGTCCTGGCCCGCGTGCGGCGCCGCGCGCGGCGCAGCCATTCGCCGTACAGCAGCTCCGTGCGGGCGCGCTCGAACGGGCGGTCGGCCCCGTGGTGCGCCCGCAGCGCGAGCGTGAAGTGCCGCTCCACGGCGGCGGGGTCGTTCGCCAGCAGCGCCCGGCATCGACGCGCGGCGCCGTCCGCCCAGGGCCGTCCGGTCTCCCGGGCGAAGGCCTCCAGCCGCTCCATCGGTCCGGCGGCGGCCTCGGGACGGCCCGCCGCGACCGCAGCCTCCACGTGGTCGGCGAGGGAAAGGAAGGCCGCAGGCGGAGACGCGGCCGGGTCCCGGTGCAGCTCGCGGAAACGCTCCAGCGCGTCGCCCGGACGGCCGAGGCCCAGGGAGAGGAGTGCGAGCGCGTCGCCGACGCACGCGCCGGCGGCCCCGTCGGCGGACAGCGCGCGGCAGCGCACCTCGTTGCCCTCGGTCGCCGCCTGCCGCGCCCGGACCGAGGCCGCCGCCGCGACCAGGCGGCGCGACCCGGACCGCTCGGCCGCCTCGCGCGCCTCGTCCGCCAGCGCCCGCGCCGCGCCGTGGTCGCCGAGGACGAGCCGGGCCCGCGCCTCGGCGATGAGCGCGCGGGGCAGCAGCGCGGCCGGCCCGCCCGTGCGGCAGTCGGCGGCGAGCGCGGCGGACAGCTCGGCGGCGGCCGCGTCGTCGCCGGTCAGCAGCGCGCCCTCGGCGGCCAGGAGGCGGCGGCGCGGATCGGCCGCGTCCCGGAAGTGAGGGGCGAGCCGCCCGGCGGTCGCCACGTCGCCGTCGAGCAGGGCCAGCGCCAGCCGCGCCCCGGCGGACGGCTCGTCCATCCCGGCGGACGCGTCGCGGGCCGTCGCCCGGTCGCCGGCCAGCCAGGCCAGGATCACGGCCTCGTCCAGGCCCACGGCGGCGAGCGCGCGGTGCGCCGCAGCGCGTCGCGCGGCCGGGACGCCCTGGTAGGCGGCGGCGCGGGCGAGCGGATGGGGGAAGCGGACCGCGTCCTCGGTGAGGTGGACGAGGCCCGCCTCTTCTGCCGCGTCCAGCGCGTCGAACGGCACGTCCAGGCTCCGCGCCGCCGCCGCGACGGCGCCGGGCGAGCCGGTGTCGTCGGCCGCCGCGACGGCCAGCAGCAGCCGCGCGGCCCGGGGCAGGCCCTCGACGGCCCGCGCGAACTCCGCCGGCACCCGCGCGAACCGGGCGGACCCGGCGGCCGGGAAGCCGAGCAGGGCCAGCGGGTTGCCGCCCGCCCAGCGGGCGGCGTCCGCGCGCCGCGCGGCGGGCAGCTCCGGCGCCCGCTCCGCGAGCAGGCGCTCGGCCGCGTCGTCGGCGAGACCCGCCAGCGGCAGCTCGGGCACGCCGGTGCGCGACCAGGCGTGCGGGGCCGCGCCCGCGATCCCGTCGCGGACCGCGATGACGATCGCGAGGCCGGACCCGGCCGCGCGGCGCGCGGCGAACAGCAGCGCGTCCGCCGACGCCCGGTCGAGCCAGTGCGCGTCGTCGACCAGGCACAGCAGCGGCTCGCCCGCCGCCAGTTCGGTGAGCAGCGCCAGCAGTGCGGGCCCGACGAGCAGGCGGGCCCGCGCGCGGGGCGGGACCGGGCCGAGCGCGGCCCGCACGGCCGCCGCGTGCGGGGCGGGCAGCCGCTCCACCAGGTCCGCGCGGCCGGCGAGGAGCAGCTGCAGCGCCGCGAACGGGAGGGCGGCCTCGGCCTCGATCCCGGTCCAGCGCAGGACGCGCATCCCTCCGGCGGCCGACTCCGCGTGGTCGAGCAGCGCGGACTTGCCGATCCCGGCCTCACCGCGCACGATCAGCGCGCCGCCGCCCGTCCCGGCGCGGGCGCGCTCCAGCAGCAGGCCGATCTCCTCCTGCTCGGCCGACCGCCCGTACAGCGTTTCCCCCAGCATGCTCAAATGCTCGCAAAGGGCCCGCCCCCGGCCCAGTGCGTGCGGCACCGATCCGTGTATGGATCGCGCAGGAGCCCGACTATGCGTTCCTCATATACGGCCTCATATACGGCCTCACACCCAGCCGAACTCGGCGGCGATGCGCACGGCGTCGATGCGGTTGCGCGCGTTGAGCTTGCTGATGCAGCTCGCCAGGTAGTTGCGGACGGTCCCGGTCGTCAGCGTGAGCACCAGCGCGATGTCGTCCACCCCGGCGCCCTCGGCCGCCAGCCGCAGCACCTCGGTCTCCCGGGCGGTGAGCGGGCTCGCGGGCTGCCGCAGCGCCACCAGCGCGAGCTGCGGGTCCACCACCTGCTCGCCCGCCGCCACCCGGCGGATCGCGTCGGCCAGGTCGGCGGGCGGGACGTCCTTGAGGACGAACCCGTGCACGTGGGCGTCCAGCGCCCGGCGCAGGTGCCCGGGACGGCCGAGACCGGTCAGGATCAGCACCCGGCACTCGGGCAGCCGGTCGTGCAGCTCCGCCGCCGCGGTCACCCCGTCCACCTCGGGCAGGTCGATGTCCAGCACCGCGACGTCCGGGCGGTGCGCGAGCGCGGCGGCGACGATCGCGTCGCCGCTGCCGACCTCGGCGACCACGTCGAGGTCGGGTTCCAGGCCGAGCAGCCCGGCGAGGGCGCCGCGCAGCAGCGCGACGTCCTCGGCGAGCAGGATCCGGACCGGCCCGGGCACCCTGCCCGCCGGCGGCCGGGTCAGATCAGTGTCCGCTCCTGTCATGGTCGACCACATCCTTCGGCTCCGGCGGCTCGCGGAAGACCGCCCGGATGAACAGCTCGGTGTGCCGCATGCACCGCTCCCGCGCCGCCCGCCGCGACTCGGTGTCGGCGTCGGCGTGCAGCCACAGCAGCCGGGCCTGCCCGACGGGCCCGAACAGCGCCCAGGCGAGGTCGGCGGGGCGGCCAAGGCCGGCGGGGATCCGCCCGGTGTCGATCCAGTGCTGGAACAGCCCGCCCGCCTCCTCCATCGACCTGGCGATCGTGCTGCCGAGGTCCATCTCGTGGACGAGGCCGTCGCGGACCATCAGGCTGATGAACAGCCGGCCGTTCGGCGAGTCCCAGGCGTCCAGCACGCTGGTCACCAGGGCGCGCAGGTACCGCGCCGGGTCCCGGTCGGCCAGCTCCGGGTCCAGGCCGTCGCGTCCGGCCATCAGCCGCTGCGGCCCGAGCCCGGACACCGCGGCGTCGAAGATGGCCTGCTTGCTGGGGAAGTGCGCGTACAGCACGCTCTCGCTGAGCCCGACCTCGCGGGCGATCGCGCGGATCGACGTGCCCGCGTAGCCCTTCTGCGCGAAGAGCCGCAGCGCGGCGTCGACCAGCGCCGCCTTGGTGTCGCCCGCCTCCGCCTTGGGCGGGCGGCCCGGCCGCCGCCGGACCGCCCGGTCCCCCGTCTTCGTCACTCCGCACCTCCTGCTCCCATCAAAGCACCGGTCGGCTAGGCGCCGGCGGGGTGGGCGGCCTCCGTTTCCGCGCGCTCCCCGGCCGTCTCCTCCGCCGCGCGGGCCCCGTGCCGGACGACCTTCGGCGACAGGACGAGCGCGATCCCGGCGACCGCCCACAGCGTGAGCACCAGGAGCGGCCGGCCGATCGCGTTGCCGTCGAAGTAGACGACGTTGCGGACGGCCTCGGCGAACGCCCCGAGCGGCAGCCACTCGCCGACCGCCGCGTACCAGGTCGGGACGAACTCCGACCCGAGCGGGCCGCCGCTGGCGGGGGCCCCGACGGGGACGAACAGGAGCACGGCGAGCGCCGCCGCGGGCGGGCCCACGACGCGCAGGAGGCCGCCGGTGACCGTCGCGACGGCGAACACCAGGAAGGAGGCGAGCCCCCACAGCGCCCAGGGCGAGCCGACGAGCGCGCCCGTCATCCCGTCCGCGACCCAGGCGACGCCGCCGCCGACCAGCAGCGCCCCGGTCAGGGCCAGGCCGATGCGCCGGCCGGCGCCCGCCCGCGGCACCAGGAAGACCATCAGCGCGGCGAGGATCACGCCGGGGATGATGGCGCTGACCGCGAGGAAGAACGCGGAGATGCCGTTGCTGTCGCCCTCGGGCAGCGCCCGGATGTCCTGGACCTGGACCTGCTGGCCGGTCGCGGTCCCGACCTGGTGGAACACCTCGGTGATCAGGGTCGTCTCGATCTTCCCGGCCGAGCTGGCGACGATCAGCCGCGCGCCGCCCTGGCCGGGGACGAACACCCCGTCCACCTCGCGGTCCAGCAGCGCCTGGCGGGCGGCCTTCTCGTCGGTGTAGTGCTCGATGTCGAACGCGCCGTCCATGCGGGCGTCCAGGGTGGTGCCGACCTTGGCGGCGACGGCCTGCGGGCCGACGACCGCCACCGGCACCTCGTGCGGCTTCGGGCTGTGCAGGGCGCCGAGGAAGGACCCCGCGAACAGCATCCCGAGCAGTGTCGCCGCAACAAGCACGGCGATGGGCTTGCGTGCGTTCATCACCAGACCTCCTGGTCTGTCGCGTACTGGTGTGTCGCGAACCGTTGCCTCAAAACTAATCGCTCGTTCGTTTATTTTCCAGTCCGGGCCGGGATGACGCCCGTCACATGGCGGATCCGCCCCGCGCCGGGCGGCTCTAGAGTCGGCTTCGCCGCCCTCGATCAGGTGCGGCGAAGCTGCGAGGAGGCCGCGTGTTCTACGGTTTGGCGTCGCATACCGCGGGGCCCCTGCTCCGGTTGCTGCTCCGGCCGCGCGTCGAGGGGCGGGCCAACATCCCCGCCGAGGGCCGGATCATCCTGGCCTGCAACCACCTGTCGTTCGTCGACACGTTCGTGCTGTCGCCCGTCGTCAGCCGCCGCGTCGCCTACCTGGCCAAGGCCGAGTACTTCGAGGTCCCCGGGCTGGGCGGGCGCCTGCTGCGGCGGGCGCTGCTCGCGCTCGGGAACGTGCCGATCAGGCGCGGCCCGACCCGCGAGGCCGTCCGCGCGCTGGAACGCGCCGGCGCCGTGCTGCTGGACGAGGGCGCGGTGGCGATCTTCCCGGAGGGCAGCCGCTCCCCCGACGGGCGGCTCTACCGCGGCCGCACGGGCGTCGCGTGGCTGGCGCTGGCGACCGGCGCCCAGGTCGTCCCGGTGGCCATCGAGGGCGCCGAGCGGATCATCCCGCTCGGCACGTGGCGCCCCCGGCTCGGCACCCGCCCCCGGATCCGCTTCGGCGAGCCGATGGACTTCTCCCGCTACGCCGGCGCCGACCTCCCGCCGGGACGGCTGCGCCGCGTCGTCACCGACGAGATCATGAACGCCGTCCGCAAGCTCTCCGGGCAGGAGTACGCGGGCGAGTACAACCCGCGCGCCGAACCCTGACCCCCGGCGCCCCTCGGACGCCGGTTAGGGACGTGACCTCGGCAAGGTTGCGGACAGACCGGTGTGCGGCGCGTGGTGACATTTGAAAAACGGCCCTCGGCAGGGCGGGGACGGGCGGCCTAGGCTGGTCGCGTCCGTCCCGCAGAACCCGACACCATGAGCACAGAACCGGCGGGGGCCGCCGTGAGCGACGAGTTGACGCACCGTGTGCTGCCCTACGACGGGGTGGACGAGTACCTCGGCGGCGCCGTGCCGTTCCTGCGGGACGGCGTCGCGGCGGGCGACCGCGTCCTCGCCGTCTGCGGCACCGCGCGCGAGATGCTGCTGCGCGACGCCCTCGGCGACGCCGCGGGCGCGGTCCGGTTCACCGCCGCCGCCGACTGGTACGCCCACCCGTCCCGGACCCTCGCCGACTGCCTGGGCGACGCCGCCGAGAGCGCCCGCCAGGGCCGCCGGCTGCGGCTGCTCGGCGAGCCGGCGTGGGCGACGCGGCCGCCGCTGGAGGTCGTCGAATGGGAGCGGGCCGAAGCGCTGGTCAACATCGCGCTGCGCGGCACCGGCGCGTCCGTCCTGTGCCCGTACGCCGCCAGCCTGCCCGCCGCCGTCGTCGCGGCCGGCCGCAAGACCCACCCCGAGACGGTGCGCGGCACCAGCGCCCGGCCCAACCCCGGCTTCGTCGACCCGTGGACGTTCTGCGCCCGCTGCGACGCCGACCCGCTGCCCCCGCCGCCGCCCGAAGCCGACGCGCTGCCCCTCGACGACCACCCCGACCTGTACTGGCTGCGCGCCTGGGTCACCGACTGCGCGCGGCAGACGCCGCTGCCCGAGGAGGGCGTGCAGCGGCTGCTGGTCGCGGCCACCGAGGTCGTCACCAACGCGCTCCGGCACGGCGCGCCGCCCGTCGTCCTGCGGATGTGGGCCGACGCCCCCGGCGGGGAGGCCTCCCTCGTCTGCGAGGTCGCCGACGCGGGGCGGTGGCCGCCCGGCACCGGGTACGGGCTGCTCCCGCCGCGCCCGGAGGGCACCCCCGCCGGCGGGCGGTTCGGCCTGTGGGCCGTGCGCCTGCTGTGCTCCACCGTCCAGATCCGGACAGGAGAGGAGGGCACCACCGTCCGGCTCCGGCTCGCGCTCCCCCGCGCGGGCGGCAGCGGGTAGCCGACCGGACGCCGCCTGATCAACGGAGCGTGAGGGATTCCCTGCGTTGGGCTTCCCAAAGCTCCCGGGCGGCGTACCCTGAACAGATCCGCCCCGAACCCGATGGGCAGGCCATGACGACACCCTGGTTCGCCAAGCGCCCCGTCAGCGCCGTCCGGCCCGGAGACCACGGCTGGCTGGCCTACAGCACTCCCGAGGAGCGCGACCGCGTCATCGGGCCCTTCCTCCGCGAGGGCCTGCTGACCGGAGAGAAGGTCGTGTACGTCACCGACGTGCCCGCCGAGCGGCTGCCCGGCCTCGCCGGCGCCGACGGGATCGACGTGGCCGAGTGCGTGCGCAGGGGCGGCCTGCGGGTCCTCTCACGGCAGGACGCCTGCCTCGACCGCGGCGGCGCCTTCGCCCCCGCGATGATGCTCGACACCATCGGGCGGGAGGTCGACGGCGCGTTCGATCAGGGGTTCCGCGCGGTCCGCCTCACCACCGACTACAGCTGGCTGTTCCAGGAGCCGGAACCCGCCGGCCTCGGCCCGATGCTGGGCTGCGAGCACGAGGTCGACGGCGCCGTCGCGCCGAGCACGATGGCGATGGCGGTCTGCCAGCTCGACCGGCGCGCGTGCCCGCCCGACCAGCTCATCGCCCTCCGCGACACACACGAGGTCCTCGTGGAAGTGAACCCCGAGTTCGACGACGGGATCCTGAAGATCGTGCGCACCTTCGAACCGGCCGGGCTGCGGATCGAGGGCGAGCTGGACGCCGCCCGGCACACCGTGGTCGCCGAGAACCTGGCGCAGCTGGTCGCGCAGCGCGGCAGCGTCCACCTCGACCTGTCCCGGCTCGGCTTCATCGACATCGGCGGGCTCAACCTGCTGGCGCGGCACGCCACCCGGCTGCCCGCCGACCGGGCGCTCGTCCTGGACCACCTGCGGCCGAACGTGGAGGGCGTGATCGACGCCGTCGGCTGGAACCGGCTGCCCGGCCTGACCCGCGGCGCGCGGCAGGGCGTCCCCGAAACGGAGGACTTCGCCTGATGGCACTGGAGCACAGGGCCTTCCTGTACCGCGGCGCCGACGACTTCCTGTCGGTCACGGTGCCGTACCTGAGAGCCGGACTGGAGCGCGGCCAGGCCGTCGTGGCGGTGGCGCGCGAGCCCAACCTCTCCGCGCTGCGCGACGCGCTCGGCGACGGCGAGATCAACTACGTCGACTCCGCCGGCTTCTACGAGCATCCCGTCCGGACCCTGCGGGACTACCAGGCCATCATGAAGGACAGCGCGCCCCGCGGCGTCTGCGCGCTCGCCGAACCCGTCTGGGACGGCTGGGACGAGCGGCAGACCCTGGAGTGGATCCGCTACGAGTCCCTCATCAACGTGGTGTTCGAGGACGCCGACGCCAGCGCGCTGTGCCCGTACGACGCCGAGGGGCTGCCGCCGCGCGTCCTCGCGGAGGCGCGGCGCACCCACCCGCTGCTGCTCGCCCCCGGCCACGACGGCGCGAACGACGCCTACATCGACCCGGTGGCCTTCGGGTCCGACTGCGACCGCGACCTGCGCGCCGGCGGCGGGCTGCGCTCCGACCGCCCGAGCGACGCCGAGTACCTGCCGATCGACGGCGACGACCTGCACGGCCTCCGGTCGTTCGTCACCGTCCGGGCGCGCGCGTACGGCCTCGACGAGCAGGCGGAGCAGAACCTCGTCACGGCCGTCAACGAGGTCGCGGCGAACGCGCTGCAGCACGGCACCCCGCCGATCGGCCTGTGGACGTGGCGGGACGGCTCCGACCTGGTCTGCGAGGTCGGCGACCACGGGTTCTGGCGTCCCGGCCCCGGCCCGCTGACCGGTTTCGTCCCGCCCGACTCGGCCCTGCAGAGCGGGTTCGGCCTGTGGACCGTCCGCCTGCTGGTCGACCTGATGGAGCTGCGCGCCGGCTGGGACGGCACGTTCGTGCGCCTCCGCAAGCACGGCTAGCCGCCCTGCCGGCCCCGCCGCTAGCCCGTGCGGCCTCCGGCGTCGGGCGTCGGGCTCGCCGTCGGCGCGGGGCTCGAAGGGACACCCGTGCTCCCCGGGCGAGTGCTTCCCGGACGCGTGGCCTCCGGCGCCGCGGTCTGGCCGGGCACGGGAGCGCTCGGCGTCGGCGTGGGCGGCTGCGCGGCGGGCCACGACTCGGACGGCTCGGGCGACGCCGGTGACACGGGCGACACCGGCGACACGGGCGGCGCCATCGGACGGGGCGGCTCCGGGTCCCGCGCGCCCGGCCAGAACAGCACCGCGACCGCCACCAGCACGGCGGCGGTGACCGCGGCCGCCAGCGTCGGCAGCGTCCAGCGGCGCGCGGCACCCGCCCGCGCGGGCGCGGCGGCGCGGCCCGCGTCCTGGAACCGGCGGACGGCGGCGGGGTCCGGGCGGATCCCGTCGGCGGCGGCGCGGTAGTGCTCGCGCAGCAGGGCGTCCAGGTCGTCGTTCACGCCCGGTCCTCCCTCATGTGCTTCCGCAGCGCGGCCATGGCCCGCGCGGTGTGGCTCTTCACCGTTCCCCGGGAGATCCCGAGCGTCGCGGCGATCTCCTGCTCGCTCAGGTCGCACCAGTACCGCAGCACGACCACCGCGCGCTGCTTGGCCGGCAGCGCGCGGAGCACCTCGTCGAGGTCGCCCCCGGCGGCCCCCGCCGCCGGGGGCGCGCCCGCGAGCCGCTCCACGTCGGCGACGGACCCGACCGGGGTGTCGCGCCGCCGGGCCCACCGCCGCTTCTCGTCGATGGCGAGGTTCACCAGGACCCGGCGCGCGTACGCCTCCGGGTCCCCGTCCGCGAGCCGCCCCCAGCGTCGCGCGACCCGCTCGTAGGCGGTCTGGAGCAGGTCCTCGGCGAGGTGCCGGTCGTAGACGAGGAACACGGCGGTGCGCAGGAGCCGGCCCGCGGTGGCGGCCACGAACTCATCGAACGCGGTCTCCGCCCCGCGGACCTGCCGGGCGCTCAACGTGGACAGCCCGCACCTACCCGCCGCTGGACGGCACGGGCACCGGCGTCTGCGCCGGCGCGCCCGGCGGCGCCTCCGCGCACTCCGACGGCACCGGAGAGGCCGAGACCGCGGGCTCCGCCTTCCCCGGCGGGACGGACGGCACCGGCGTCGGGGACGCCGTGGACTCCGCCGGCGGGGCCGGGGCGGGCGTCGCGCGCTGAGGCGGCGCAGACGGCACCGGCACCGGCCTCCCCGGAGGCGCCGTGGGCTCCGCCGGCGGGGCCGGGGCGGGCGTCGCGCGCTGAGGCGGCGCAGACGGCACCGGCACCGGCCTCCCCGGAGGCGCCGTGGGCTCCGCCGGCGGGGCCGGGGCGGGCGTCGCGCGCTGGGGCGGCGCCGATGGGGACGGTACCGGCCTTTCCGGAGGTGGCGTGGGCTCCGTGGGCGCCGGCTCCGAGGGGCACGGCGTGACGGCGGCGGGGGACGGCGGTGACGCGTGGATCGTCGCCTCGTGGGCGGCGGGCGCCGCGGCCGGGGACGAGCCCGGCCCGGTGGCGAGCCAGGCGCCCGCGGCGACGACGGCCGCCGCGCCGACCCCGGCCAGCGCGAGCAGCGGCCCGCGGCGGATGCGACCCTTGTCGATCATGTTGCTCCTCGGGGGAGATGTCCGTACACCCCCGAATAACCCCCGCCCGGCGCCGCCGGGTTGTCATGCCGCCGCGTTTTCTTTCCGGTTCTTCGCGGCGCCGGGCGCTCGGCGCGCGTCAGGCGAGGCCGGCGGCCGCCAGCGCGGGCGGGATGAGGCCCGCGAGTTCGCGGAACGCCCGGCCGCGGTGGCTGATCGCGTCCTTCTCGGCCGGGGACAGCTCGGCGGCGGTGCGGGTCTCGCCGTCCGGGACGAAGACCGGGTCGTAGCCGAAGCCGCCGGTGCCGCGCGGCTCGCGGATCACCGTGCCGCGCAGCCGGCCCTCCACGGCGTGCTCGGCGCCGCCCGGCACCACCAGCACGGCCGCGCACACGAAGGCGCCGCCGCGCCGGTCGTCGGCGACGTCGGCGACCTGGTCGAGCAGCAGCTGGAGGTTGGCGGTGTCGCGGTCGCCGGTGGCCGCGCCGAACCGGCCCGACCAGCGGGCCGACAGCACGCCCGGCATGCCGTTCAGCGCGTCCACCGACAGGCCGGAGTCATCGGCGACGGCGGGCAGGCCGGTGAACGCGGCGATCGCGCGGGCCTTCAGGAACGCGTTGCCCTCGAAGGTCGGCTCGGTCTCGGCGACGTCGGGCGCGCCCGGGAACTCGTCCAGGCCGACGACGTCGAGGTCGCCGAGGATGCGGTGCAGCTCGGCGATCTTGCCGCGGTTGTGGGTGGCGAGGACGATCCGGCTCATCGGCCGAGCGCCTCCTTCTGGACGCGGGTGAGGTCGGCGCAGCCGCCGGCGGCGAGGTCGAGCAGCGCGTCCAGCTCGGCGCGGTCGAAGGGGGCGCCCTCGGCGGTCCCCTGCACCTCGACGAACCGGCCGTCGCCGGTGCAGACGACGTTCATGTCGGTGCCGGCCGCCGAGTCCTCCTCGTAGCAGAGGTCGAGGCGGGCCTCGCCGTCCACGACGCCGACGCTCACCGCCGACACCGAGGTGATCAGCGGGTCGCCCTTCAGCAGCTTGCGCTCGCGCATCCAGGACACCGCGTCGGCGAGCGCCACGTAGGCGCCGGTGATCGCGGCGGTGCGAGTGCCGCCGTCGGCCTGCAGCACGTCGCAGTCGAGCTGGACGGTGTTCTCGCCGAGCGCCTTCAGGTCCAGGCAGGCGCGGATCGAGCGGCCGATCAGCCGGGAGATCTCGTGGGTGCGCCCGCCGACCCGGCCCTTGATGGACTCGCGGTCGTTGCGGGTGTTGGTGGCGCGCGGCAGCATCGCGTACTCGGCGGTCACCCAGCCGAGGCCGCTGTCGCGCCGCCAGCGGGGCACCGACGCCTGCACGGACGCGGCGCACAGCACCCGCGTCCGGCCGAACTCGACGAGCACCGAGCCCTCCGCGTGGTCGAGCCATCCGCGCTGGATGCGGACGGGGCGGAGCTGGTCTGATGCGCGATCATCGGGGCGGGCCATGGATCCAACCCTAGCGGCCGGGCGGCACCCGGCGGCCCGGCGGCACGGGCCCCGCACACCGGCGGCGCGTCCGGTCAGAGGTCGTAGACGGCGCCGACCTCGGCCAGTTCGATCGGGCCCTGGAAGCCGCTGGCCTTCGCCTCGGCGAGCGTCTCGGACGGGTCGTTCCACGGCAGCAGGTGGGTCAGGACGAGCCGGCCGGCCCCGGCGCGCTCGGCGTGCTCGCCCGCCTCGCGGCCCGTCAGGTGCATGTCCGGCGGCAGTTCGGGGCGGTCGGCGAACGCCGCCTCGCACAGGAACAGGTCGGAGCCCTCCGCGAGCCGCACCAGGGCGTCGCTGTGCCCGGTGTCACCGGAGTAGGTGAGGACGCCGCCGCCGTGCTCGATCCGCAGCGCGTACGCCTCCACCGGGTGGTTCACCAGCGTGGTGGTCACCGTGAACGGGCCGATGGCCACCGGCCCCGGCTCCAGCGTCCGGAAGTCGAAGGTGTCGGTCATCTCCGGGTTCGGATCGAGCTCGTACGCCTTGATCATGTGCTCGGCGGTGCCGTGCGGGCCGTAGACGGGGATGCGCGGGGCGGGCCCGCCCGGGCAGTACGTCCGCGCGATCCAGTAGACCGTGAGGTCGAGGCAGTGGTCGGGATGCAGGTGCGAGATGCAGATGGCGTCGATGTCCAGCACGTCGTGGAACCGCTGGAGGCTGCCGATCGCACCGTTGCCGATGTCGAGGAGCAGGGAGAACCCGTCCGCCTCGACCAGGTAGCTGGACGCGGGGCTGTCCGGCCCAGGGAAACTGCCGGAGCAGCCGATCACAGTGACCCGCACGCTCACTCCTCCTCTTAGAGTCCCCGAGGAATCAGGTGGCCAGAGCCTTGGTCGACGCCGTCCCCGCCGCCGCGTCCGGCGCCGTCCCGTCCGCCGTCGCGTCCGGTGCCGCCCCGGCCGGCGTGGTCTCCACCGAGCCGATCTCCGGCCCGAGGAAGCGGCGGCCGAGCTCGGCGAACACGGCGGGGTCCCCGGTGGCGCGGAACCGGTGCCGCGGCCGGGGCGAGTCCTCGGCGCGGGCCAGCCCCCGATCGTGCAGCACTCGGTACACGTCCTTGGCGGTCTCGTCGGCGCTTGACACCAGTGTGACCCCGTCCCCGACGACATACGAGATGACGCCCGTCAAAAGGGGGTAGTGCGTGCAGCCGAGGATGAGCGTGTCGCAGCCCTCGTCCACGATCGGCCGCAGGTAGCCGCGGGCGGCCTCCAGCAGCTCGCCGCCCATCGTCACGCCCGCCTCCACGAACTCGACGAAGCGCGGGCAGGCGGCGCTGACCAGCTCGATGTGCGGCGCGGCGGCGAACGCGTCCTCGTAGGCGCGGCTGGTCACGGTCGCCTGCGTGGCGATCAGCCCGACCCGGCCGTTGGACGTGGCGCGCGCGGCCCGCCGGGTGGCGGGGTTGATGACCTCGACCACCGGCACGTCGTAGCGCTCGCGGGCGTCCCGCAGCATCGCCGAGCTGGCGCTGTTGCAGGCGATCACCAGCATCTTCACGCCCTCGTCGACGAGCCGGTCCAGCATCTCCAGGGCGAAGGCGCGGACCTCGGCGATC
The DNA here is from genome assembly GCF_013364275.1 of Actinomadura sp. NAK00032. NCBI lineage: Bacteria > Bacillati > Actinomycetota > Actinomycetes > Streptosporangiales > Thermomonosporaceae > Actinomadura > Actinomadura sp. NAK00032. The sequence continues at coordinate 7,779,583 of NZ_CP054932.1, forward strand.
GGCCGCGGGCCGTACGGCTGGCGGGCGGAGTCGCCCAGGTAGACGATCGGCTCGTTGGGCAGCTGGTCGAGGATGGCCCGTGCCACCGTCAGCCCACCGAAACCGCTGTCGAAGATCCCGATGGGAGCGTCTGGGAGGCGGTCCCCCCGGGATGGATCTGACATGGTGCACAAGGCTAAGCGACACCGCCCCGCGCGAGTGCGTCATGCGTCGGACATCACACCGTAACGCGCCGGAAAACCGTCCAGGTCAGAGGTCGCGCGCGCGATCCGGACGTCCGCGCGGACGAAACGCCGGGCTTTCTCCCCGCGCGGCGGCGACGGGACGGGTGGTCAGGGGCGGGTGGTCAGGAGCGGGTGCGGGGGACGCGGGCGATCTGCCGGCTCTGCGCGACGAGCCGGCCGGCGCCGTCCCACACCTCGACCTCCTCGTCGAACCAGCCGTCGGCGAGGAGCCGGCCGGTGCCGTGCACGGCGAGCCAGCCCGGCTCGGGGACGGCCCGCATGTGCCAGGTCAGCTCGACGGTCGGCGCCCAGCCCTGCGCGCCGAGGTTCAGCGCGACGGGCGGCAGCGCGTCCACGGCCAGGGCGAGGGAGAACCCGTCGGCGGAGTAGCCGTCGCGGTGCCGGAACCAGGCGCGGATCTCGGGGTCGCCGCTCGGCTGGCCGTCGAGCCAGCCCATCGTCCGGCGGTCGAAGCGCATGTCGACCACGTCGGCGAAGCCCTCGCCGGTGGGCGGCCGGAAGTCGGTGCACTCCTCCACCGGCGGGACGGGCGCGGGCGCCGCGCCCGCGTAGACGGGCTCGGCGGCCGGGTCGATGGTGCCGGTGGTGATCAGCGCGTCCACGATGGGACGGTCGTCCTGGACGAGGGTGACCAGCGCCGACGCCGCCGTCCTGCCCTGCTTGCGGGTGTCGACGATGATCTGCGCCGGCCCCGGCTTGGCGACCCGGTGGAAGTTGGTCGCCGTCGAGACGGGGTGCGCGTGCGGGGAGGCGTCCACGGCGGCGCGGGCGAGCACGGCCATCAGGTAGCCGCCGTTGAGGGCCTCGGCGAACCCGTAGTCCCCGTCCAGGACGGCCTCGTACCGGCCGTCGCCGACCCGCGCGACGGCCGTCGCCTCGCCGAACCCGCTCATCCGCACACTCCCGCGTCACCCGGGCCGGCGGACGTCCCGCCGGCCCGGTTCTAGAATCACGTTCGAAAACGAACTCTACCGTGCCGGACGGGATGCCACGCGGACCAGGTCACGCCCGGGGCCGCACCGGATCAGGCCCGGACCCGGCCCGCGTCAGGCCCAGAGCTGGCCTTCGAGGCGGGCCTCGGCCTCCTCCAGCGTGCCGCCGTAGGCGCCGGTGGACAGGTACTTCCAGCCCCCGTCCGCGACGACGAACGCGATGTCGGCCCGCTCACCGGCCTTCACCGCCTTCTTCGCCATGCCGATCGCCGCGTGCAGCGCGCCGCCGGTCGAGATGCCCGCGAAGATGCCCTCCTGCTCCAGCAGCTCGCGGGTGCGGCGCAGCGCGTCCCCGGAGGTGACGGAGAAGCGGGTGGTCAGCACCGAGTCGTCGTACAGCTCGGGGATGAAGCCCTCGTCGATGTTGCGCAGCCCGTACACGAGGTCGCCGTACCGGGGCTCCGCCGCGACGATCTTCACGTCCGGCACCCGCTCGCGCAGGAACCGGCCGACGCCCATCAGCGTGCCCGTCGTGCCGAGCCCGGCGACGAAGTGCGTGACCGTCGGCAGGTCCTCGAGGATCTCCGGACCGGTCGTCTCGTAGTGCGCGAGCGCGTTGGCCTCGTTGCCGTACTGGTAGAGCATCACCCAGTCGGGGTTCTCGGCCGCCAGCCCCTTCGCGACCCGGACGGCCTCGTTCGAGCCGCCCGCCGCCGGGGAGGAGATGATCTCCGCGCCCCACATCTCCAGCAGCTGGCGCCGCTCGGCCGAGGTGTTCTCCGGCATCACGCACACCATCCGGTAGCCGCGCAGCTTCGCGACCATGGCGAGCGAGATCCCGGTGTTGCCGGACGTCGGCTCCAGGATCGTGCAGCCGGGGGTCAGCAGCCCGTCCTTCTCCGCCTTCTCGATCATGTAGAAGGCGGGGCGGTCCTTCACCGAGCCGGTGGGGTTGCGATCCTCCAGCTTGGCCCAGATCCGGACGTCCTCGCTCGGCGACAGCCGCGGCAGGCCGACCAGCGGCGTGCGGCCGAGCGAGTCCAGTAGCGAGTCGAAGCGCATGTGCCGCCCGTCCAGCCCGGCTCAGCCGCCGGCCACGGCGGGCAGGATGGTGACGTTGTCGCCGTCGGCAACCTGCGTCTCCAGCCCGCTGAGGAAGCGCACGTCCTCGTCGTTCAGGTAGACGTTGACGAACTTGCGCAGGCCCTTGTCGTCCACCAGCCGGTCGCGCAGGCCGGCGTGCCGGCTGTCCAGGTCGCTGAACAGCTCGTCCAGCGTGGCGCCCTTGCCCTCCACGGCCTTCTCGCCGTCGGTCAGGTTGCGCAGGATCGTCGGGATCCGGACCTCGATCGCCATCGCGGTGATCTCCTTCTACCTCGTACGGGGCTCCCCGCCCTCTCGCGTCTCAACCGGGCGGGCAGCGGGATGATTCCAGGCGTGATCAGCGCGTCAGCGACAGTCGTAGACGACCTCGGCGCGCGAGTGCCCGAACAGGAAGCTCTGCACGGGTGGCACGGCGGCGGCAGCGGCGGAACCGGCCCGGCGCCGCGCGCCGCCCGTCTCGTGCCCGCTCGTCCACATGTCGACCAGTTTACCGGCCGCGACCATCCCGATCAGCTCCGGCTCAGCCCGCGTAGGAGTCGACGACGGAGACCTCTTCTTCGGTCACTTCCCCGTCCACGATCCGGTACGACCGGAACTCGGTGTCGTCGTCCGCGCGGGTCGACACGAGCACGTAGTGGGCGTTCGGCTCGGACGCGTAGGAGATGTCCGTGCGGGACGGGTACGCCTCGGTGGAGGTGTGCGAGTGGTAGATCACCACCGGCTCCTCGTCCCGGTCGTCCATCTCCCGCCACACCTTCAGCTGCTCCTGGGAGTCGAACCGGTAGAACGTCGGCGACCGCTCGGCGTTGGCCATGGCGATGTACCGGACCGGGCGGTCCGAACCGGCCGGCCCGGCGATGACGCCGCACGCCTCGTCCGGGTGGTCGGCGCGCGCGTGCGCGATGATCTTCTCCACGAGGGCGCGCTCGATCGTCAGCATGGCCCCGAGCCTATGGCAACGGCTCCCGGGCTTCTCGCAAGGGCTCCCGGGCTTACCGCAGCGGCTCCCACAGGACGCGGACGAGGCTCTCCTGGAGCATCGTCAGCCAGTCGTAGACGGCGAACAGCGAGGCGCGCGGGTCGAGCGGGTCCATCCGGTTCGCCTCCTCGTACCACTCCTCGGTCACGTCGAGCCGGGTGCCGAGCGCCAGCCGGATGTCGTTCAGCGCCCGCAGCCAGCACTGCGCCTGCTCCTCGTCGAGGACGGCGTCGGTGCCCTCCTCGCCGAGCGCCGCCAGCACCGCCCCGGCCGCCTCGCGCTTGCCGTCCCGCAGCCCCATCTCGGTGTAGCGGCGGAACTCCCCCGCGGCCTCGCCGTCGTCGCGGTAGGCGTCGGGGAACAGCCGCGCGAGGACGGGGTCGTCCGGCTTGGTGGCGTTCTCGGCGATGCCCATCGCGGCCAGCTCGTCGTCGCCGCCGGGGGCGTCGCCGATCAGCGCCAGCAGCTGCTCCATCAGGGCGCGCAGCAGCGCCGTCTCCTCGGCCTCCAGCCGCACCTCGACGCCGCCCCCGGACCTGCTCACATCGGTCATCGGCTCAGTCGTCCCGTTTCACGGTCGCCCACAGCCCGTAGGAGTGCAGGATCTCCACGTCCCGCTCCATCTCCTCGCGGGTGCCGTTCGCCACGACCGCGCGGCCCTTGTGGTGCACGTCGAGCATCAGCTTCTCCGCCTTGGTCTTCGGGTAGCCGAACACGGTCTGGAACACGTAGGTGACGTACGACATCAGATTGATCGGGTCGTTCCAGACGATCGCCAGCCAGGGCCGGTCTGCGCTCACGTCCTCCTCGGCGTCCGGCCGCTCCAGCTCGACCGGTGCGGGCGCCGTGCTCATGGCGCTCATCTGCCCGGTTCGCCCCCTCTCTCTCCGTGACTCCTCGCGCGCTGTCCGTCCGCCCGCCGCACCCGATGCTATGCGCCGGTCCCCCCGCCGGGTGCGCGAGCCCGCACATCCATGGTGCCCGCAGTCGGGCTTAGGGTTCCACTTGTGGACCTTGGTGACGGCACCGCCCTGCTGACCGACCAGTACGAGCTGACCATGCTGCAGGCCGCGCTCCGCAGCGGGACCGCGGACCGCCGCGCGGTCTTCGAGGTGTTCGCGCGGAGCCTGCCAGCCGGCCGCCGGTACGGGGTCGTCGCGGGCACCGGGCGGCTGCTGGACGCGATCGAGGCGTTCCGGTTCGACGCCGCCGAGCTGGACTTCCTCACGTCCAACGGCATCGTGGACGAGGCGACCGCGCAGTGGCTGGAGAAGTACCGCTTCAGCGGGAACGTCTGGGGTTACGCCGAGGGCGACTGCTACTTCCCCGACTCGCCGGTCCTGGTGGTCGAGGGGACGTTCGGCGAGGCGGTCCTGCTCGAAACGGTCGCGCTGTCGATCCTGAACCACGACTGCGCGATCGCGTCCGCCGCGTCCCGGATGGTGCAGGCCGCGCAGGGCCGCCCCATCATCGAGATGGGGTCGCGCCGCACCCACGAGCGCGCCGCCGTGGCCGCCGCCCGCGCCGCCTACATCTCCGGGTTCACCACCACGTCCAACCTGGAGGCGGGCCGCCTGTACGGCGTGCCCACGGCCGGGACGAGCGCGCACTCGTTCACCCTCCTGCACGACAGCGAGCGGCACGCGTTCGAGGCGCAGCTCGCCTCGCTCGGCGGCGGCACCACGCTGCTGGTCGACACCTACGACGTGGAGCGGGCCGTCCGGACGGCGGTCGAGCTGGCCGGGCCGTCGCTCGGCGCCGTCCGCATCGACAGCGGCGACCTCGGCGTGATGGCGCGCCGCGTCCGCGACCAGCTCGACTCGCTCGGCGCGCACGACACCCGCGTCGTGGTGACCGGCGACCTCGACGAGTACGGCATCGCCGCCCTGGCCGCCGCCCCCGTGGACGGGTACGGGGTCGGGACGTCCCTCGTCACCGGCTCCGGCGCGCCGACCGCGTCCCTGGTCTACAAGCTCGTCGCGCGCTCGGACGGCCCGGCCGGCGACGCGCCCATGCGCCCGGTCGCCAAGCGCTCGGTCGGCAAGCCGAGCCGGGGCGGGCGCAAGTCCGCCGTCCGCCGCGTCGACGGGCACGGCGTCGCGTTCGCCGAGGCCGTGTCCACCGGCGAGCCGGCCCCCGGGCCGCGCGACCGGCTGCTGCACGTCCCGCTCGTCCGGGACGGCGAGATCGTCGGGCGCGAGGCGCTCCAGGAGGCCCGCGACCGCCACGCCCGCGCCGTCGCCGAGCTGCCCGCGACCGCGCTCCAGCTCTCCAAGGGCGAGCCCGCCGTCCCCACCGAGTTCGTCCACGGGGGCCCGTGACGGTGCGCCGGCGCACGGCTGGGGTACGGTCGGTTCGGGGCAACCGGTAACAGGGAGCGGTCATGGGCAAGAAGGCTCTGATCATCGTGGACGTGCAGAACGACTTCTGCGAGGGCGGGTCGCTGGCCGTGGCCGGCGGCGCGGACGTCGCCACCGCCATCTCCGCGCACGTGGCCGGGCACCGGTCCGAGTACGCGCACATCGTGGCGACCCGCGACTTCCATCTCGACCCCGGCGCCCACTTCTCCGCCGACCCCGACTTCGTCGACTCCTGGCCGCCGCACTGCGTGATCGGCACCCCCGGCGCCGACTTCCACCCCAACCTGGCGCTCGCCCCCATCGAGGCCGTGTTCAGCAAGGGCCGCGAGACCGCCGCCTACAGCGGCTTCGAGGGCGTCTCCGACGATGAGACGCCGCTCGCCGACTGGCTCGCCGCCCGCGGCGTCGACACCGTGGACGTCGCCGGCATCGCCACCGACCACTGCGTCCGCGCCACCGCCGTCGACGCCGTCCGCGCGGGCCTGCGCACCACCGTCCTCCTCGGCCTCACCGCGGGGGTCGGCAAGACGACCGTCGACCGAGCCCTCGACGAGCTGCGCGCCGAGGGCGCCGCCCTGATCGGAGACCCGGTGGTGACCGCCTGACCATGAGCACCGCACCCCCCACTGTGATCGTCATCGCCGGTGTGTCCGGCAGCGGCAAGACCACCATCGGAACCCTCCTCGCCGAGCGCCTCGGCTGGGAGTACGCCGAGGCCGACGCCTTCCACTCCGAGGCCAACATCGCCAAGATGCGCGCGGGCCACCCCCTGACGGACGCCGACCGCGCCCCCTGGCTGCGCACCATCGCCGCCTGGATCACCGACCGCCTCGACACCGGCCGCCCCGGCGTCGTCACCTGCTCCGCCCTGAAGCGCAGGTACCGCGACGTGCTCACGGCCGGGAACCCCGACGTGGCGATGGTCCTGCTGGACGGCGACCGCGACCTCATCGCCGCCCGCATGAAGGCGCGCAAGGGCCACTTCTTCAAGGCGACCCTCCTCGACACACAGTTCGCCGACCTCGAACTCCCCGCTCCCGACGAGGACGTCTTCACTGCGCCGATCACCGGCACCCCGGAAGAAACGGTCGAGCACATCATCAAGGCGCTGAGCCTGAACACCGCTCCCCGCTGACCCGGCCCGGGGACGTCCGCCGCCTCGGGCCGCCGCCCCAGGCTCAGTGCGGGCCCTCGAAGGCGCCGTCCCGCTCCAGCAGGGTGATGCCGAGGACGAGGCCGCGGAACGGGTCGCCGGCGGCGGGGGCGCGGGCGACGTCCGCCTCGTAGGCCAGGCACAGCGCGGCCAGCCGGATCGCCGTGATCCTGTTCGCCGTGGCGGGCGCCCGTTCGGTGAGGACCGGGACCGCCGTCTCCTCCAGGCGGCTCACCGCCTGCCGCGCCCACGCGCTCGGGGACGTGCCGTCGAGCACCCGGCGTCCTTCGCGGACGTTGCGGGTCAGGTCGCCGGTGGCGGCCGCGTTGCCGCGTGCGAGCCGGACGCATGCCGCGCCGTGCAGGACGTCCGCGACCCTGCGGCGCCACGCGCGTTCAGGCTCGGCGCTCAACAGGTAGTGGCGGGCGTGGTAGTACAGCCCCCGTTTGAAGACACGGCTGAGGGCGCGGTCCAGCAGCCGCGATCCGGCCTCACCGCTGCCCAGGTCGGCGGGCAGCCCGATGGACGCGGCACGGGCGTTGCTCCGCTCCTCGTCCCACTCCGTGCTGAGCCTCCCGGCCCGCTCCTCGTCGATGGGGATGTCGGGGTCGGTGGCCATCGAGTACCGCGCGTACGCGTCGTTCTCGCGCCTGATGGCGACGCTCAGGCTCCTGGTCGCGTCGACGGCGTCGGTGAGGTCGCGGTCGGCGTCGTGGTCGGGGACCAGGGCGCGGGCCAGTTCCCGCGCGGCCACCCCGGCCTCCTCGATGTCCTCCCGGCAGTCGGCGGCCATGTCCTGCGCCACCCAGAGGGCATGGTCGCCGTAATGGTGGTGGAGGTTCCAGACCGCGCGGACCAGCAGCATCCGTGCGAGCAGCGGCGCCGCCCGGTCGACGTCGGCGGCGATGTGCGCGGCGAGCGTCCTGCGGTCGATCGGCCGGTCCATCAGGAGCTCCCGCCCGCCGGAGGCGTTCCGGCTTCCGGAGAAAGTCTAGGCAGAAGACCGCTCCCGGCAAGATATAGTCTCAGTTGAGATTATCTCGCCTGAACAAACGGGAGGAGGCGGCATGTGGCTCATCGCGCGCCGTTCGCTCGCCGAGGGGCGGTTGCGGCTGGCCGCGACCCTGCTGGCGGCGCTGGGGTCGATCGCGCTCATCGCGGGCTCGCTGCAGTTCGCGCTGCGCGCCCAGGAGGCGGTCGCGGGCAGCGACGCCAGCGAGTACTTCCGCGCCGACGTGCTCGTACAGGGCGGGACGCCGGACCCCGGCGACCCGAACGCGCCGCCGGACGGCCGCGTCCGGCTGGACCGGGTCGCGTCCCGGCCCGGTGTGGCGGCCGCCGCGGGCGACGCCTCGGTGGCGGTCACTGCCACCGGTTCCGACGGACGGGCGATCGCAGCGGCGGCCGAGGGCCGGACGCTGCTGCGCCCCTGGGTGTCCGATCCGAAACTGGCCCCCTACAAGCTGGAGAAGGGGCGCGCTCCGACCACCGACGGCGAGGTGGCGGTCGTCCAGTACATGACCCGCGCAGGCAAGGCCGGCGTCGGCGACACCCTGACCCTGACGCTGCCCCGCGAGACGCGCCGGGTGAAGGTCACCGGGGTCGTCACCGTCCAAGGCCGGGACGCGGTGGCGGCCGGGAACCTCGTGCTGGCCCCGCCCGAGACCGTGCGGCGCGCCGCGATGCTGCCTCCGGGCACGTGGCAGAGCGTCTGGCTGAAGGCCGCCCCGGGCATGTCCGGCGAGCGGCTGCGCGGCGAGCTGGCCCGGGACCTCGGCAACGGCGCCACCGTGCGCACCGCCGCGTCCGTCCGGGACGCGCAGGCCGCCGCCGCGGCGGGCGAGGGCGCCTCGGTCGCCGGCGTCATCGGCGGGCTCTCCCTGGTGGCGGTCTTCGTCGGCCTGTTCACGGTGGCCAACACGTTCGGCACGCTGGTGCGGCAGCGGACGCGGCGGCTGGCGCTGCTCGGCGCGATCGGCGCCACACCACGGCAACTCGGACTGCTGATCCGGCTGGAGGCGCTGGCGCTGGGCGCGGTCGCGGCGGTGGGCGGCGTGGCCGCGGGCTTCCCGCTGGCCGCGGTCATCATCCGGTTGTTCGCCCGGGACGGCTTCGACGTCTCCGCCACCGGTCCCCGGTTCGGCTGGGTCGCGCTGGGCGTCCCGGCCGCCGCCGGCCTCCTGGTCACCCAGCTGGCCGCGTGGCGGGCGGCGCGCCGCGCCGCCGGCGTCTCCCCCGTCCAGGCGCTGCGCGGCACCGCCACCGAGCCCCCGGAACGGCACCGGCCCCGCCTCCTCGCAGCGCTCGCCCTCTTCGCCGGCGCGGGCTTCTGGTGGGCGGTGGCGACCGCGATCCGCGTCAGCGATCCCCCCGGCCAGGACCGCACGTTCGGCGTCGCCTTGATGGTCCTGTTCGGCTCGATGCTCGCCATGACCGCCCTGACCGTCCTCACCCCGCTCTTCGTCGCACCCCTGGGCGGGCTGGTCGGACGCGCCGGGAGGCTGCTCGGCGGCGAGACCGCGCGGCTCGCGCACGCCACCATCACCCGCAGCCCCCGCCGGGTCTCGGCCGCCGCGTCGTCGCTGACGCTGGGCGTCGCGCTGGTCGCCTCGGTGGCGCTGGTCGCGCAGTCGGTGAACGACCGGTTCGCGGAGGCGGGACGGCAGGTCATGGCGGCCGAGCACGCCGTCACCGCCACCGCCAGGACGGCCGAGGGCGCGCCCGCGCCGCTCGCCCGCGACGTGGCGGACAAGGTGGCGGACGCACCAGGCGCGACCCGCGCGACCGCCCTCACCCAGACCGAGGTCGGTCTCGTGTCACCACCGTCCCCCGACGACGACCCCGAACCGTTCCGCTTCCTGGTCAGCGGCGCCGAGCAGACCGGGCTGCGCGACCTGCTGCGCCTCGGCGGCGCCCCGCCCGCGCTGGGCCCCGGGGAGATCGCCGTCGCGTCGACCGTCATGAAGGAGCGGGGGCTGCGGCCCGGCCAGGAGATCACCGTGCGGGCCGCCCGCGGCCGGGTCGCGCTCACGGTGGCGGACGCCTACCACGACCCCTCCCACCTGTTCGCCGAACAGGCGCTCGTCGCTCCGGCGACGATGGACGGGCTCGACCCCAACGCGGCGACCCGGGCCGTCCTGGTGCGGGGCGGCTCGTCCGAGGCACTGGCGCGGGCCGTGGCGGACGTGCCCGGCGTCCGGGTCCTCGACCGCGACGCGTACGTGGACGCCGCGTCGTCCTCCCTCACCCGGCCGCTGCGGGCGACCTACACCTTCATCGGCATGGCCCTGCTGCTGGCGCTGTTCGGGATGGCGACCACGGTGTCGATGGGCGTCGCGGAACGCACCCGCGAGTTCGGGCTGCTCGGCGCCGTCGGCGCCACGGTGCGGCAGATCCGCGCGATCGTCCGCTGGGAGGCGGCCACCGTCGTCGTCCTCGGGACCGCCCTCGGCCTCGCGATCGCCCTGGGCACGCTGACCCTGCTGCACGTGACCACCGGCAGCTCCTTCCTGCGCCCGGACCCGCCGTGGTGGCTGTTCCCGATCGTGGCGGCGGGCGCAACGGCGGCGACGCTGGCGACCTCGGCACTCCCCGCCCGCCGGGCCGCCGCGGTCCCCGTCCTGGAAGCCGCCAAGGCCGACTGACCCCCGCAGGCCCGGCTCAGCCGGAACGGACGGCGCGCGACCGGTGGCGCAGCACCAGCCACCGGCCCGCCAGGCCGGCGGCGAACATGGCCACGCCCGCGAGGACGGACGTCCACGGAAGGGTGGCGACCAAGGTCAGGCATCCGGCGGCGCCGAGCACGTTGAGGGCGCGCGGCCGGCGCCGGTCGGACGCGGGCTGGGTGAACGCGGAGACGTTCGCGATCGCGTAGTAGACCAGGACGCCGAACGAGGAGAACCCGATCACACCGCGCAGGTCGACGGTGGCGGCCAGGACGCCGACCACGACCGCCAGCGCGACCTCGGCGCGGTGCGGAACCCGGTGCCGGGGGTGGACGGCGGCGAGCCCGCGCGGCAGGTCGCCCTGGCGGGCCATCGCCAGGGCGGTGCGTCCGACCCCGGCGATCAGGGCGAGCAGCGCGCCGAGCGCCGCCAGCGCTCCACCCGCTCGCACCACCGGCGCCAGCCCGCCGGCGCCCGCCGCCTCGACCGCGGCGGCCAGCGGCGCGGCCGCCCCGGCGAGCCGCTGCGGGCCGGCGGCCAGCAGCACGGCGGCCCCGACCGCCAGGTAGACCACGACGGCGATGAACAGCGCGATCAGGATCGCGCGCGGGATCGTGCGGCGGGGGTCGCGCACCTCCTCGCCCATGGTGGCGATGCGGGCGTACCCGGCGAACGCGAAGAACAGCAGCCCGGCGGCCTGAAGGATGCCGTAGGCGCCGCCCGACCCGAGATCCGTCCAGCCCTCGGTCCCCGCGCCGCCGCCGGACGCGACGCCCGCCACGATGCCCGCGACGAGCACGGCCAGCGCGGTGAGGCTGGTGCCGACGAGCACGCGGGTGAGCAGGGCGGTCTTGGTGACGCCGCGGTAGTTGAGCGCGGCCGGCCCCAGCACGCCCGCGACCGCGACGAGGCGCTGCGCCCAGCCGGGGCCCGGCACGGCGTAGGTGGCGAAGGTGAGCGCCATCGCGGCGCAGGAGGCCGTCTTGCCCACCACGAAACCCCACCCGGCCGTGAAGCCCCACCACGGGCCGAGGCGCTCGCGGCCGTAGACGTAGGTACCGCCGGAGGTCGGGTAGGCCGCCGCGAGCTGCGCGGAGGCGACCGCGTTGCAGTACGCGATCACCGCGGCGATCACCAGCCCGACCAGCAGGCCCGCCCCGGCGGCGCGCGCGGCGGGGCCGAACGCGGCGAACACGCCCGCGCCGATCATCGACCCGAGCCCGATCATCACCGCGTCGCCGGTCCCGAGCCGCCGCGCGAGCCGTCCGGGCGCGTCCGCGGGGCCTGAACGAGGCGGCACCGCTCATCTCCCGCCGCACTATTCCATCAAACTGTCTTGATGTATCGTGCGGGGCATGGCCTCGCCGAGTCAAGCCACCCCGGCGTTCCTGCGCCTCGCCGCGCACCCGCTGCGGTGGCGGTTGCTGACCGAGCTCGCGATCGGGGATCTGCGGGTCCGCGAGCTCACGGCGCTGGTGCGGGCCCCGCAGAACCTCGTCTCCTACCACCTGCGGCTGCTGCGCGACGGCGGCCTGGTCACCGCCACTCGCAGCAGCTTCGACGGACGCGACAGCTACTACCGGCTCGACCTCGACCGCTGCGCCCACGCCCTCGCCGACACCGGGACCGCCCTGCACCCGGCACTGCGCCGCACCGCAGCGCCGGACGCCCCGCAGGACTGGCCCCGGCTGGACGTGCTGTTCGTCTGCACCGGCAACAGTGCCCGCTCACCGATCGCCGAAGCGCTCCTGCGCCACCGCACCGCCGGACGCGTGACCGTGACCAGTGCGGGCAGCCGACCGAAGCCGGACCTCGACCCGCGGGCGGTGGACGTCCTGCGCGACCGCTACGGCATCGACCTCGCCGGCCGGCGCCCCCGCGACCTGAAGACCCTGCGCGGCCGACGGTTCGACTACGCGATCACGCTCTGCGACAAGGCCCGCGAGGTCTGCCCGGAGTTCGGCGACCGGTCCCGGCGCGTCCACTGGAGCGTCCCCGATCCGTCCGCGGCTCGCGACGGCGACCGCGGCGCGTTCGAGCGCGCGGCGGCCGACATCGACGCCCGCGTCCGCCAACTGCTCCCCGTCCTCGCTGAGACAACGGAGGCTCACCCATGAACACGCCCGACCAGTACGCCGGCGTCCGCTACCTCGTCGACGACGTCCAGGCGGCCGTCGACTTCTACACCGCCCACCTCGGCTTCACCCTCGACACCGCCGCCGGCCCGGCCTTCGCCGACGTCCGGCGCGGGCCGCTGCGGCTGCTGCTGTCCGGCCCCGCCAGCTCCGGCGCCCGCGCCACTCCGGCCGACGCCGCCGCCCCGGGCCGCAACCGCGTCCACCTCACCGTCGACGACCTGGACGCCGAGATCGCGCGGCTGCGCGCCGCCGGCCTGGCGTTCCGCGGCGACGTGGTCAGCGGACCGGGCGGGCGGCAGATCCTGCTCACCGACCCGGCCGGCAACCTGATCGAACTCTTCCAGCCCGCGCAGCCCGCCCGAGAGCGCGCCTGACCTCGCCGCCCCCGGAGGCGGCCGAGGAGGCGGGCGCCGGGCGTCAGTGGCGGCGCTTGGCGGCCCAGTCGCGGATCTTGGCGATGCGGTCGCGGATCTCGGCGGCGCTGGCCTGCGGGACGGGCGGGCCGCCGCAGGCGCGGCGCAGCTCGTTGTGGATGACGCCCTGGGGCTGGCCGGTGCGGTGGTTCCAGGCGTTGACGAGGCCGTTCAGCTCGCGGCGCAGGGCGGCGATGTCCTCGGCGGCGGTGCGATCGGCGCGGTCGGCGCGCGGGTCGCCGGTCTTGCGGCGGCGCTCGCCGGCGAGCTGGTCGGCCTGGCGCTTGCGCAGCAGCGCCGACACCTGGTCGGGCTCCAGCAGGCCGGGGATGCCGAGGTACTCCTCCTCCTCGGCGGAGCCGGGCTGGGCGTGCATCCCGAACTCGCCGCCGTCGTAGAGGACGCGGTCGAACGTCGCGGACGCCTCGACCGTCTCGAACGGCAGCTCCTCGCCGACGTCGGGGGTGTCCTCCTTGCGGTTGGCCTCGGCGATCAGGTCGTCGTCGAGGCCGTCCTCGCGGACGGGCCGGTCGAGGACGTGGTCGCGCTCCTCCTCCATCTCGGAGGCATGGCCCATCAGCGTCGGCACCGAGGGCAGGAACACCGACGCCGTCTCGCCGCGCTTGCGGGCGCGGACGAAGCGCCCGATCGCCTGCGCGAAGAACAGCGGCGTGCTCGTCGACGTGGCGTAGACCCCGACGGACAGGCGCGGGATGTCGACGCCCTCGGACACCATCCGGACCGCGACCATCCAGCGGTCCTCGGTGCCGGCGAACTTCTTGATCTTCTTGGACGCGGTCGGGTCGTCCGACAGCACGATCGTGGCGCTCTGGCCGGTGACCGCCTTCAGCATCCCGGCGTAGGCGCGCGCGGTCTCGTGGTCGGTGGCGATCACCAGCCCGCCGGCGTCGGGGATGACGCGGCGCAGCTCGGTGAGCCGCCGGTCGGCGGCGGCCAGCACCTGCTTGATCCAGTCGCCCTTCGGGTCAAGCGCGGCGCGCCACGCCTGGGCCATCTGGTCCTGGGTGAGGGGCTCGCCGAGGGTCGCGGTGATCTCGTCGCCGGCGCGGGTGCGCCAGCGCATCTCCCCCGCGTACGCCAGGAAGATCACCGGGCGGACGACGCCGTCGGCGAGGGCGGGCCCGTAGCCGTAGGTGTAGTCGGCCTGGCTGCGCCGGACGCCGTCCGGCCCCTCCTCGTACTGGACGAACGGGATCGGGTTGATGTCGGTGCGGAACGGCGTGCCCGACAGCGCCAGCCGCCGCGTCGCGGGCTCGAACGCCTCCCGCACCGCGTCGCCCCAGGACAGGCCGTCGCCCGCGTGGTGCACCTCGTCGAAGATGACGAGGTACTTGCGCGACTCGGTGCGGTTGCGGTGCAGCGCGGGCCGGGCCGCGACCGTGGCGTAGGTGACGGCGACGCCGTCGAAGTCCTTGCCGACGGGGCCGTCGCTGTTCTGCCACTCCGGGTCGATCTTGATGCCGACGCGGGCCGCGGACTCCGCCCACTGCCGCTTGAGGTGCTCGGTCGGGCACACCACCGTGATCGACTGCACGATCCGGCGCTCCATCAGCTCGCGGGCGAGGCGGAGCGCGAACGTGGTCTTCCCGGCGCCGGGCGTCGCGACGGTGAGGAAGTCGCGCGGGCCGGGCTGGGCGCCGTCCGTGCCGAAGTAGGCCTCCAGCGCCTGCTGCTGCCAGGCGCGCAGGGACGACGCCGTCCCCCAGGCGGCCCGTTCGGGGAACGCGGGGGGCATGCTCGATGCGGCGAAGGTGCTCACGGTCTCTGAAGGCTACCGAGGACCACCGACAGATCGTGCCGCGCCCGCCGCACGTGTGCCGAGATCCACACGGTGGCGGCCGTGCCGCTTCGACCGGTAGGCGGCCCACGAGGACCGGATACGGCGGCCCTGACCTGCGGTGAAGGCGCGCATGCAGGCGTCCTGGGCGTAGTCCATGAAATTGTGGACCGGATCGCGGCCGCGCTGCGGGCAGGTGTCGCGGTAGTGCGGGCAGCCGTTCGCCGGCTCCGCCTCGTACGGGGTGTCGGCCACCCCGTCGCCCGGCGGGACGCAGCCGCCCTCGAACGTGTGCAGCAGGCCGAGCCAGTGCCCGATCTCGTGGACGGCCGTGTACCCGCGGTCGAAGCCCTGGTACGACCCGCCGGGCATGCTGCGGTAGTCGATGACGACGCCGTCCATGCGCGGGGCGCGCCGGTACCACTGGGGGAACGTCGAGAAGCCGAGGACCTCCGACCCGACGGCCGCCGTGTAGACGTTGAGGGTGCCGCGACCGCCCTTGTGCAGGCGCTTCTTCATCGGCTGCTCGTAGCGGTCGGGGTGCTGGAACCAGGCGGCGCTGTCGACGCGGTCGAAGGAGGCCAGGCGGAACCGCACGCGCGTGTCGGCGCCGCCCGTCTTGCCGCCGTACGCGGCGTTCAGCGTCGCGACCTGCCGCCGGGCCGTGCTCTTCGAGAGCCGCCCGTACGGCCCGCTGTGGACGACGTGGAACCGCACCGGGACGACGAGCCGCTTCGCCGCGCGCCGGGACGCGTCGAGGCGCCGCTCGTCGGACGTCCCGAACCGGTCGAGGAGCGTGCGGCGCAGATCGGTGAGCATGGCCACCACCTGGTCGCGGCCGAGGTCGGCCCGGTCGCGGGGGCGCGCCGTCCGGGCGTTCGAGCGGCGGACGCACCCGTCATCGCGCGCCGCCGCCCCGTCATCGCGCGCCGCCGCCCCGTCGGCGCGTACCGTTCCCCCGCCGCCACGAGCGGCGACCGGCGCGGCCCGCCCCCGCTCACCCACCGCACCCGGAACGGCGCACACCGTAATCGACAGTGCGCACAGCGAAACCCCGGCCATCCGCCGCATTCATCCCCCGTAGGTCGAAACCCCGTATGTCACATGCGTCGGGCCCCGCGGCATCCCCCGCCGCGGGACCCGGAAAGCGCGCAGCCCGGCATGGGCGGTGCGCGGCCGCCGCGTCTCAGCGGCGGGTCACTCGCCCTTGCCGCCCTCGCCGCCCGGCTTCATCGACTCGTAGATCTCCTTGCACTCCGGGCAGACGGGGTACTTCTTCGGATCCCGGTTCGGCACCCAGACCTTGCCGCACAGCGCGATCACCGGCGTGCCGGTCACCGCGCTCTCGGTGATCTTCTGCTTCTTCACGTAGTGGGCGAACCGCTCGTGGTCGCCGTCACCGTGCGAGAGGTCCGGCCGTACGTCCTGCTGGGTGTCGCTCTCGGGAAGGATCTTCGTACTCACGTCGTTCACCTTAGTTCAGTGTGGGGTCGTCGGGAAAAGTGGAGACGAACGCGAGATCGCCGCCCTGCCTGCGAAGAACGTCCTGCCAGAGCCGGTCGGGACGGCCGGCGAACACGTCCCCCGCCTCCGCCGGCACCAGGTACCAGGAGCCGTCCTCGACCTCCCCGCGCAGCTGCCCCGCCGACCACCCCGCGTAGCCGGCGAACACCCGCAGCTGCAGCAGCTCGGCCGCCAGCAGCCCGGGCGGGGCCTCCAGGTCGACCACCCCGACCCGCGCGACCTCGGTGCCGCCGTCGAGCGCCCGCCAGCCGAGCGGCTCGTCCTCACCGGGAAGACGGGCGAGGGCGAGCGGGTGCTCCAGCGCGACGGGACCGCCCTGGAACACCACGGCGGGACCGGTGGCGAGCCCGGCCCACGGCGGGAGGACGCGGTCCAGGGGAACCTCGGTCGGCCGGTTGAGGACAACGCCGAGCGTACCTCCGCCGATGTCGTGCTCGACCAGCAGGACGACGCTCCGCCTGAAGTTCGGATCCTCCAGCTGAGGCGTCGCCACCAGCAGGAGCCCCACCCTGATGCCGTCTTCCATGGGTTCCATCATGCGTTGCCCGGACCTCCGGCGGCACGCCTCCCCGCTCGTTAGCCTGTTACGCATTCCTATCGATGGGGATATCGGCACCACAAGGTCCTGGGTTAAGAATGATCTAGGATCATCGGCCATCCGCTTGGTGCGCGCCGGGAGGACAGCGACATGCAGTTGCCCAGGGTCATCATCGCGGCCGTGTTCGCCGTCCTCGGAGCACTGATCACCATCCAGGCGGTGTTCAAGTCGGACGGCTCGGCGTCGCCCTCGGCGTCCAGCGCGTCCGCGAGCCCCAGCCCGTCCGCGTCGTCCTCGTCGTCGCCGGGCACGCCGAAGCCCACCAGGTCAGGGACGGCGAAGCAGCCCGCCCGGCCGGTGACCGCCGACATCGGCGCGGTCTCCTGCCCGGCGCGGACCGTGCACGTCAAGGTCCGCAACGCCGGGACGAAGACCGAGGACTTCTCCGTCGAGCGTGACGACGGCGGCGCCGCGGTCCCCGGCCAGATCGCGCCCGGCAACACCCGGACGATCTCGGTGAAGCTGCGCGAGGACCGCCGCACCGACCTCGCCGTCACCTGGGCCAACAAGCGCATCGAGACCAAGGCCGTGCGGGCGAACTGCAAGAAGGCGGGTGCCGCGCCGTCCGAGACGCCGCCGGGCAACCTGCCGCACACCGGCCCCGACACCGTGCTGTGGGCACGGGCCGCGACCGGCGTCGGCATCATCCTCACCGGCGCGATCATCTTCTGGTACGGCGGCATCTGGCCCCGCCGCCGGGAGCGGATCTTCGCCGGTAAGAAGGACTCCTGACCCGGCGCCCGGCCGGGCCCTACGCCTCGGTGCGGGGACGGCCGCCGGCCGCCTCCCGGACGGCGCCCGCGACGCGGGTGGCCACGTCCGGGTGGAAGACGCTCGGCACGATGTAGTTGGGGCCGATCTCCTCCGGCGTGACGACCTCGGCGAGCGCCGCGGCCGCGGCGGCCAGCATGTCGAGCGTGACGCCGTCGGCCTGGGCGTCCAGCAGGCCGCGGAAGACGCCGGGGAACGCCAGCACGTTGTTGATCTGGTTCGGGTAGTCGCTGCGCCCGGTCGCGACGACGGCGGCGTGCTCGCGCGCCTCGTCCGGGGAGACCTCGGGCTCGGGGTTGGCGAGCGCGAACACGATCGCGCCGTCGTTCATCGTGGCGATGTCGTCGCCGGTCAGGATGCCGGGGGCGGAGACGCCGATGAAGACGTCGGCGTCCTTGACGGCGCCGCGCAGGTCGCCCGCGTAGCCCGCCGCGTTGGTGTGCTCGGCGATCCAGCGGAGCGAGTCGTCCAGGTCGTCGCGGCCCTTGTGGACGGCGCCGCGGTAGTCGCACACGATCAGGTCGCGGGCCCCCGCGTGCATCAGCAGTTTCAGGATCGCGGTGCCGGCCGCGCCCGCGCCCGCCATCGTGATGCGCACCGAGCCGATCTCCTTGCCGACGACGCGCAGCGCGTTGCGCAGCGCGGCCAGCACGCAGATCGCCGTGCCGTGCTGGTCGTCGTGGAAGACGGGGATGTCGAGCAGCTCGCGCAGCCGGGCCTCGACCTCGAAGCAGCGCGGCGCGGAGATGTCCTCCAGGTTGATGCCGCCGAACGCGGGGGCGAGGATCTGGACGGTCCGGACGATCTCGTCGGTGTCCTGCGTGTCGAGGCAGATCGGCCACGCGTCGATCCCGGCGAACCGCTTGAACAGCGCCGCCTTGCCCTCCATGACCGGCAGCGCGGCCTCCGGCCCGATGTTGCCGAGGCCGAGCACCGCCGACCCGTCGGTGACGACGGCGACGCTGTTGCGCTTTATGGTCAGCCGGCGGACGTCCTCGGGGTTGCGGGCGATGGCGAGCGACACCCGCGCGACGCCCGGCGTGTAGGCCATCGACAGCTCGTCGCGGTTGCGCAGCGGCACCTTCGACTGCATCTCTATCTTGCCGCCGAGGTGCATGAGGAAGGTCCGGTCGCTGACCTTGTGGATCTTGACGGACTCGATGCCCTCCAGCGCCCCGGCGATCGCCTCGGCGTGCTGGGTGTCGCGGGTGGCGATCGTCACGTCGATGCGCAGCGTCTCGTGGCCGGCGGTGTTGACGTCGAGGGCCGTGACGATGCCGCCGGCGTTCTCGACCACGTGGGTGATCTGGCTGACGGCCCGGCCGCCGGCCGGGACCTCCAGCCGGACGGTGATGGAGTACGACACGCTCGGCACGCTCGCCACGACGACTGCTCCCTAGCTGCTCTGGGTTGTTCTCGTCCCGCGCGCGCCGCCCGATCGCCCGGGACGGCATGCCCGAGGGGGCGCGGATCGGCGGGGGCGGCCCGTGGAAGTGGTGCACCCGGGCCGTCCGGGCGCGGTCGACGCATCGAGCATACGCGCAACATCACGGCGCGGTGTCCCGATCGCCCCGGCTCGTTCCCTCCCCGACCAGCACCCAACAGGGCTGCTCAGAACGGCACTACCTAGAACAGGGCCGACTGGAGGCCGCGGCGGGCCTTGCCGATGCGCGGGTCCTCCGGCGGCAGCAGGTCGAACAGCGACAGCAGGTGCTTGCGCACCGCGTCGCGGTCGTCGCCCGCGCTGACGCGCACCGCGGCCACGAGCCGGTCGAACGCCGCGTCGATGCGGCCGGACATCATCTCCACGTCGGACGCGCTGATCTGGGCCTGGACGTCGCCGGGCTTCTCGGCGGCCTCCTGGAGGACGCGGTCGGGGTCCAGCGAGCCGACCCGCAGGCTCAGCTCGACCAGGGCGAGGCCCTGCTTGGCCTGGCCGTCCCTGGGGTCGTCGGCCAGGATCCGCTCGAACGCGGCCTTGGCGGTGGGCAGGTCGCCGCGCTGCAGGGCGTCCTCGGCCTCGGCGTACACCGGGTCGCCGGCCGGGGCCTCGCCCGCGTCGGCGGCGGGCTGCTGCTCGCCCTCCGGGGCGTCCGGCAGGATGCCCTCCTTGCGCAGCGCGTCGAAGAGCTGGTCGATGGCCTGGCGCACCTGCGGCTCGGGCGCGGCGCCGTTCAGGAACGGCAGCAGCTGCCCGGCGACGACGGCCGCCACGAACGGGATGCCGCGCACGCCCATCTGCTGCATGTAGGCGGCGAGCTGCGGGTTGGCGTCGATGTCGACCTTCGCGAGCACCCACGTGCCGGCCGCCTCGGCGGCGAGCTTCTCCAGGATCGGCCCGAGCTGCTTGCAGGGGCCGCACCACTCGGCCCAGAAGTCGACGAGGACGGGGACGGACTGCGACCGCTCCACGACCTCGGTGTTGAACGTCTGGTCGGTGACGTCCACGACGTACTGCCCGGCGGCGCCGCCCGGGTCCGCCGGCGCGCCGCCGCCCTGGGCGCGGCGTTCCTGCTGCTTCCTTGTGGCCGCCTGGCGCGCCCCCAGGTCGATGGCCCCGTGCAACGAAAAGTCCCGAGAAGGCATGGGTCCATCCTGCCCCATGAGCGCACCCGGCTGTGCGCCCGTACGCCCTGAGCGGAGCGGCCCCCGCCGCGCGGCACCGCCCACGGCCGCCCCGCCCGTCCCGCCCGATGGGGTAAATCGGCAATTGTCCGCCTTTCTGGAATTCGCCAGTTCGACGCGGCGGGCAAAGAATCCAGGCGTGCTGCTGTAAAGGCAAAAAGATTGCTGACAGGCATCACCAAGCCCGGTTATAGTCACGATGTCGATGCATCGCGGCTCGGCAAAAGCGGCCGGACCCGCCGGACGGCGGGGCCGGTCTCGGCGGGCACCGCGTGGCGGGTTGGGGGACCCGTGGCCACCGGAGCGCCCGTGCCGCCGCCGCGACCGCATGGCGAGCTACGGGGGGAAACACTTGTGATCGCGGAGCATTCCGTGATCGTGGCCCGAGGAATGGGTGTCCGCCGCGGGGGGCGGTGGCTCCTGCGCCCGGTGACCTTCGGCGTGTCCGAAGGCGTGGTCGGCCTTGCCGGTCCACCTGGTGCCGGTAAATCCACTCTGCTGGCCACGTTCGCGACCTTGCGCAGGCCGAATGCCGGCCTGCTGCGCATTCTGGGACATGACATATCGAACGCCGCCGGGCTGCGGGCCGCGCGGGCCGGGATCGGCTACCTGCCGGCCCGCTTCTCCCGCGCCGAGAACATGACGGCCGGCGAGTTCGTCGCCTACGCGGCGTACTACAAGCGCACGAGCGCGTCCGCCGCGCGCTCCATGCTGAAGCGGCTCGACCTCGCCGACGCCGCCGGGACGGAGCTGGCCCTGCTGCCGCCGGACGTCCGGCTGCGCGCCGGGCTCGCCGCCGCGTGCGTCCACGAGCCCCCGGTCGTGCTGCTGGACGACCCGTTCGGCACGCTGTGCGCCGCCGCCGAGCCGTGGCCCACCGGCGCCGACGGCCCCGGCCGGTCCGTGCTGACCGCCGCGATGGCCGAGCTGATCCCGGTGCTGCGCTCGCTGGCCCCGGCGGTGGTGGTCACCGCCGACGCCACCGACACGCTCAACGGCTGGTGCGACCGCCTCTTCACGCTGGCCCGCGGCCGGCTGACCGAGCACCCCACGCACTCGGCCGGCGCGCGGCGCGGCCGGTCCGCCGCCGACCGGCGCGCGGCCGGCCCGGCCGGCCCGGCCGGCCCGCAGGACGCGGCCGACCCGCAGGACGCGGGCGGCCCCGGGCGGCAGGGCGCCGACCGGCCGCCGCGCCCGGCGGTCGGCGCGATGACCCGGCGCCGCGACGCCCGGCCCGCCCCGCGCGGCGCGCGGCCGGGCCCGCCGGCGCGCCGGCCCGGCCGGTCGCCGCTGCCGCGGCTCCCGCTGCCGCAGTTCACCGGCCTGCGGGCGCGGCGGCCGCCCGCCCCGTCACCGGCGGGAGGGAGCGCCACCGGTGTCTGACCTCGGGCGGGTGCTCCGGCTGGACGCCCGTCGCACGGCACTGCTGGTCGCGGTGCCGGTCCTCACCCTGGTCGGGACGGCGGCGGCGCTTCCGGCGCTCCGGCCGTCCGCCGCGTACTGGGACAACACGGTCGTGGCACTGGTCAACGCCGTCCGCTTCCTCGGGCCCGTCGCCGCCGCGCTGGCGGCGTGGGCGGCGGTCCGCGAGCGCCCGCTCGACTACCTGCGCGACCTCACCGCGCGCTCGCCCGCCACGGGCGTGCTGTTCGACCTGCTGCTGCTGTCCTCGGCGGCCCTCGTCTCCTACGCCGCGATCGCGGGCCTCGCCGCCGCCGTCACGCTGGCGCGGGACGGCGCCGGGCACCCGCAGCCGCTGGGCGTCGCCGCGGGCGCGACCGCGCTCGTCCTGCACGTCGTCGTCGGCTACCTGACGGGCCGCGTCGTCCCGCACCGCGCGACGGCGCCGCTGGCGTTCGGCGCGACGGCGATGTGGGCGGCGCTGCGCATCCCCGGCGTGTCGTGGTGGAGCCTGCTCCCCCCGGCCGCGTTCCCCCGCATCGACCTGTTCACCGCCATGCGCCCCCGCGTGTTCGCCGACCAGGTCGGCTGGACGGCGGGGCTGACGGCCGCGCTGATCCTCGGCTACGTGCTGTGGGCGACGCGGCGCTACCTGCTCGTCCTGCCGCTGGCCGCCGCGCTCGCCGCGACCGGCGTCGCCACGCTCGGCCTGCACGACTCCGGGAGCGCGGCGGTCCGGGCGGCCCCCGCCGAGCCGGTGTGCCGGCGGTGGCCGCTGGTCGTCTGCGTGCACCCGGCGCTGCGGGACGCGCTTCCCCGGCTGACCGCGGAGGCCGTTCCCCTCGCCGCGCGGCTGAACGGGACCCCCGGCGCGTTCACGGCGGTCCGGCAGCGTCCCGGCTGGGCGCCGGTCGAGGTCGCGGGCGGCACGGCCTTCGTCCACCTCGACGAGGACCTCTCCCCCGGATACGCGGCGCGCGCCGTCCGCCAGATCAGCCACGCCCTCAGGGCCCCGGGCCTGTGCACGGCCGGCTCACCCGGCGGCTACCGGGCGCTGGTCGACGCGTGGCTGCTCGGCGACGATCTCCCGGCCATCGACGACACCGGCGCGGCCCGCCGGTTCGCGTCCTTGAGCGAGCGCGGGCGCCGCGCGTGGCTGCGCCGCCACTTCACCGAGTACCGGAACTGCGCCCTCGGCCCGGACGACTTCCGCCCGTCCCGGCCCAAGAAGCACCGCGCGCCGGAGATGTCCCGCCGCGCGCTCGACCGCACATGAAGCTCAACCGCACATGAAGGCGAGACGTCCCCTGCGTGACCGCGGCGGCCACCCCCAGCCTGCCGCGGCCACGCAGGAGCTTTCAGGCCCGCCCGGCCGGCTGCGGCTCGGCGGCGGGCGTCACGGGCCGGGCCCAGTGGCGTTCCACGAAGAACGGGGCGACCGGCAGTACGGCGGCGCCCAAGGCCAGGACCGTGCGCTTGATGTCCCACTGGAGCTGCTCCCGGACGAGGAAGACCAGCCCCACGTAGGCGATGAACAGGACTCCGTGCAGCGGCCCCATCACCTGGACGCCCACCGGCGCGTCCGCGCCGTACTTCAGCGGCATCGCGACCAGCAGCAGGAGAAGGAACGAGATCGCCTCCGCGACGGAGACGAACCGGAAAACACGAATCATGTCCACGCCCCGTCAACGGTCGATCGCGCCGCGGGGTTTCGGCCGCTCCTATGGCCTTGATCACACCCGCCGTCACAGGGGAGCACGCCGACGTCACCGCGCCGCCGGATAGGAGGGACGGAATGCCGGGAATGTGAGGGGCATGGCCGACGCGGAACCGAAGAACGACGCACCCCCCACGCCGTCCCGCGCTCCCCGGCGCGGCCTGGTGACCCCCCTCGTGCTGGTCGTCGCGACCGTCGCCCTGGTGCTGCTGGCGCAGCAGGCGCTGCGCGGCCTGCCGGGGTGGCTGAACCCGTTCGGCACGGAGACGAAGGACCGCAGCGGGCCCGTCCTGCTGAAGTCGATCCGCGACCTGCACCGCTACGAGGCGGCGAGCGGGAGCTTCCAGGTCATCGTCGACCTGGAGAAGGACGCCAGGTTCCTGCCCGGCTCGCTGCGCGGCAAGCGGACGCTGTTCGTCGGGAACGGCACGGTCGACGCCTACGTCGACTTCTCCAAGCTCGCCTCGGGCGCCGTCAAGGTCAACGAGGACCGGACGGCCGCCACCATCACGCTCCCGCGCGCGCAACTGGAGAAGACGAACCTCGACCCGAAGACCAGCTACGTCTACGCCACCGAACGCGGCCTCATCGACCGCTTCGGCGACTTCTTCAGCAGCAACCCGAACAACCAGCAGCAGCTCTACGTCCTCGCGGCCCAGAAGATCCAGACCGCCGCAGGCCAGAGCGGCCTGGCGCAGCGTGCGGACGCCAACACCAAGACCATGCTGGAGAACATGCTCAAGGCGCTGGGCTTCACGACGGTGACCGTCACGCCCGAAGCACAGTGAGCGGAGCCAACATCAGCCACCGGCCTCGCCACGCAACAAGCCGGGCCATCGCGATCGCGTCCGAAGGCAGTTCCGAGCCTGCGAGGAACTGATCGCGCAGTGAGCCGCCAGGCGAGCCGGAGCGATGCCAGCGATCGCCAGTGTTCCGACCGGTTCCGAGCCGCTAGGCGAGGGTTCGGGTCGGAACACGAATGAGCAGCGCGTCGCCCTGGCCGCCGCCGCCGCAGAGGCCCGCGGCGCCGGTGCCGCCGCCGCGCCGCTTCAGCTCGTAGGCGAGGTGCAGGACGATCCGGGCGCCGGACATGCCGACCGGGTGGCCGAGCGCGATGGCGCCGCCGTTGACGTTGACCTTCTCGGCGGAGACGCCGAGGTCGCGCATCGACTGGATGCCCACGGACGCGAACGCCTCGTTGATCTCGATGAGGTCGAGGTCGTCGACGGTGAGGCCCGCCTTGCCGAGCGCGTGCTTGATGGCGTTGGACGGCTGCGACTGGAGCGAGTTGTCGGGGCCCGCGACGTTGCCGTGCGCGCCGATCTCGGCGATCCAGGACAGGCCCAGCTCCTCGGCCTTGGCCTTGGACATCACGACGACGGCGGCGGCGCCGTCGGAGATCTGCGAGGACGAGCCGGCGGTGATCGTGCCGTCCTTGCTGAAGGCGGGGCGCAGCCGGGCCAGGCCCTCGGCGGTGGTGTCGGCGCGGACGCCCTCGTCCTTGGCGAACACGATCGGGTCGCCCTTGCGCTGCGGGATCTCGACCGGCGCGATCTCGTCGTCGAACACGCCGTTCTTGATGGCGGCGGCGGCGCGCTGGTGGGAGCGCGCGGAGAACTCGTCCTGCTCCTCGCGGGAGATGCCGAGCTTGGCGTTGTGGTGCTCGGTCGACTCGCCCATCGCGATGCCGTCGAAGGCGTCGGTGAGCGCGTCGTAGGCCATGTGGTCGAGGACCTCGACGGAGCCGTACTTGTAGCCGCCGCGCGACTTCGGCAGCAGGTGCGGGGCCTGGGTCATCGACTCCATGCCGCCCGCGACGACGATGTCGAACTCGCCGGCCCGGATGAGCTGGTCGGCGAGCGCGATCGCGTCCAGCCCGGACAGGCACACCTTGTTGATCGTGATCGACGGGACGCTCATCGGGATGCCCGCCTTGACCGCCGCCTGCCGGGACGGGATCTGCCCCGCGCCGGCCTGGAGCACCTGGCCGAGGATCACGTACTGCACCTGGTCGCCGGCCACCCCGGCCCGCTCCAGCGCCGCCTTGATCGCGTGCGCGCCGAGGTCGGCCGCGGAGAAGTCCTTCAGCGAGCCCAGCAGGCGCCCGACGGGGGTGCGCGCACCGGCGACGATCACGGACGTAGCGGTCATGTGGGGGCCCTCCAGGTGGTGCTGCGCCGACGTTTGCCACCATACCCAGGGGAACGCCGACCGGTTCGGTTCGCCCCCGCCTGGCCGTCCTAGTAGGGAGAAAGCCCATGCTGACCCGTATCGACCACATCGGTATCGCCTGTCACGACCTGGACGCGACCGTGGAGTTCTACAAGGCCACCTACGGCTTCACCGACGCGCACTTCGAGGTGAACGAGGAGCAGGGCGTCCGGGAGTGCATGCTCAAGATCAACGAGACCGGCGACGGGGCGGCGAGCTACCTGCAGCTGATCGAGCCGATCCGGGAGGACTCGGCGGTCGCCAAGTGGCTGGCGAAGAACGGCGAGGGCGTCCACCACATCGCGTTCGGGACGGACGGGACCGTCGCCGACGAGGCGGCCGGCATCGCGGGCAAGGGCGTGCGCGTGCTGTACGACGCGCCGCGCAACGGTTCCATGGGATCCTTGATCAACTTTTTGCACCCGAAGGACTGCCACGGCGTGCTGACGGAGCTCGTGCAGAAGCGCCGCGACGCCGAATGATCACGCGGGCCGGGCGCGGCGGGGGCGCGATCGGATCGTGACGTGTTCGATATCACCACGGGCGGCGGCGGGCCCTTGACCGCCGCTCTGTAGCCGTTCGGACACATCTGGTGCATTTGCCCCCCAGGTACCTGGGCACCCTCGCCACGCCCGAACACAGCAACAAACCGGACATTCCACGCAGCGCGTCAAGATGAGCCCCCAACACGGCAGTGTCCGGAGTACGCTTCATTCGCCGGAAGAGGTCCTGGGGCACTGCGCCGTCCATGCCAGGCGTTCAACCGGTCCCCGGAACCACCCGTAGCCCCGTCACATCAGGATTGAGCCACATGCAGTCCGACATCGACGCCCAGCTCAGCAACTTCTTTGAAGACACGCCCCCGCGCGAGTTCGACGTGGTGCTTCGCGGCTACGACCGGCACCAGGTCGACGAGCACATCAAGCAGCTCGACAACGAGGTGCGGCAGACCCGCGAGCAGACCCAGGCCCTGCAGCGGGAGCTGTCGGACGCGCATCGCCAGCTGCAGGAGCAGGAACGTCCCACCTACTCCGGTCTCGGCGCCCGCATCGAGCAGCTGCTCCGGCTCGCCGAGGAGCAGGCCACCGAGCTCGTGCAGGCCGCCCGCTCCGAGGCGAACGAGATCAAGGCCGCGGCCAAGGTCGACGCCGCCGAGCAGCGCGCCACCGCCGAGAACGACGCCGCCGAGCTGCGCGCCAACGCCCAGCGCGAGGGCGACGACATGCGCAACGCGGCCGAGCGCGAGGCCGAGGAGGTGCGCACCTCCGCCCACCGCGAGGCCGACGAGCTGACCTCGACCACCGAGCGCGAGGTCGCCAAGCTGCGCGCCACCGCCGACCACGAGGTCGCCGAGAAGCGGGCGGGCGCCGAGCGCGAGATCGCCAAGCTGCGCACCACCACCGAGCGCGAGGTCGCGCAGCTGCGCGCGTCCACCAAGCGCGAGCGCGACGAGATCCTCACCACGGCCAAGCGGCAGGCCGACGAGATGCGCGCGCAGGCCCAGCGCATCCTGGAGGAGAGCGAGGCCCAGCGCGCCCAGGCCGAGGCCGAGTTCGAGATCCAGCTGGCCGCCCGCCGCGAGGAGGCCGACCGGCAGGACGCCGAGCGGCACTCCGCCGCGCAGGCCGCCACCCAGAAGCTGGTCGCCGAGGCCGAGCAGCGGGCCGCGTCCGCCGAGCAGCGGGCCGGGAAGGCGACCCAGCAGGCCGAGCAGACCCGGCGCGAGGCCGACTCGCACGCCAAGCAGCTGATGGCCAACGCGCGCAAGAACTCCGACAACGTGATCGCCGAGGCCAAGGCGCAGGCCGAGCAGCTGCTCGCCGAGACCAAGGCCGAGGCCGACCGCGTCCGGACGGCGGCGCAGCGCCAGGTCGACGAGCTCACCCGGCAGCGCGACAGCATCACCAGCCACCTCAACCAGCTGCGCCAGCTCATCGGCGGCGTCGCGCCGACGATGGGCGGCGAGCCCGAGCTGGCCGCGCCTCCGGAGAAGGCCGCGATCCCGGCGGCCGAGCCCAAGCCGGCCCCGGCGCAGCAGCCGAAGCAGCAGCAGCCGGCCGCCGCGAAGGCCGCGCCCGCCAAGCAGGCCCAGGCCAAGAAGTCCGAGGAGGACGACGAGGACTGGTGGCAGGAGTGAGTTCCTGAGCACGGCGTCGAGGAAAGCCTAGAGGCGGAGAGAACGCCTCTAGGCTTTCCTTCGTCTTACCACCGTGGGACCGTCTTACCACCGTGGGACGTCGGTCCGACGGCCCTGAACCATGACCCCCGCGTGACCACGTCGCATCGGCGAGGCAGAGGACAAAGAGGAGAGCGGCGTGCCCGACGAGACCTCCCGCGAAGACGAGCCGGAGGCGGCGCCCGGCACGGGACGGCCGGCGAGCGACCCCCGCGTCCCCGCCCCCACCCCACCCCCCGACGACAGCGTCGACAGCGAAAGCGTCGACAGCGAGAGCGAGAACCGGGAGAGCGGGAACCGGGAGAGCGACGACAGCGACAGCGTTGCCCCGAGTGGTGCGCTGACGCCCGAGGAGGCCGCGGAGCCCGTGGGTGAGCGCGACCCCGCGACCGGCGCCCCGGTCAACCTGCCCGCGCCGGTGACGGTCGCCGAGCAGGCCCCGGCCGGGCCGGACGCGCCCGACCCCGCGCACGACGTCGAGCAGCGCCGCCGCGAGGCCGGCGTCGACCACCGGTTCCCGTTCGGCCGGCCCGGGGAGCCGCTCGGCCGCGCCCACCCGTTCGTGTTCGGGTTCACCGCCGCGCTCGGCGTCATCACCGCCTGGCTGCTGGTGCGGGCGGCCACGAACGTCAAGTCCACCCTCGTGATGCTCCTCGTCGCGATGTTCCTCGCGGTCGGCCTGAATCCGGCGGTCGAGCGGCTGCGCAAGTTCGGGTTCCCGCGCGGCGCCGCGGTCGCGACGGTGTTCCTCGTCGTGATCATGTTCGTCGCGGGGTTCGTCGCCTCGCTCGTCCAGCCGGTGTCGGAGCAGGTCACCGAGCTGCGCCACAACATCCCCGAGTACGTCGAGCAGCTCCAGGACAACAAGACCCTCGCCGAGTGGGACAAGCGCTACGGGCTGCTCGACCGGGCCGAGAAGGCGGTGAACAGCGAGGGCTTCCAGAAGGGCCTCACCGACACCGCCACCGGCATCGGCAAGGTCGCGATCAGCGGCATCTTCCAGACGATCACGATCCTGATCCTGACGCTGTACTTCCTCAGCTCGCTGCCGCAGATCAAGACGTTCTTCTACAAGCTCGCGCCGCGCTCCCGCCGCGCCCGCGTCGCCCTGCTCGGCGACGAGATCCTGGACCGGATCGGCGGCTATGTCGCCGGGCAGTTCACGATCGCGTTCATCGCGGGCGTCTGCTCGTACATCTTCCTGTCGATCCTCGGGGTGAAGTACGCGCTCGCGCTGGCGCTGATCGTCGCGGTGACCGACCTGATCCCGCTGATCGGCGCCACGATCGGCGCGGTGATCGTGTGCCTGGTCGCGTTCCTCACCGGGGACACCACCGACCTGATCGCCTGCGTGATCTTCTACGTGATCTACCAGCAGGTGGAGAACTACCTGGTCTACCCGCGCGTGATGAAGCGGACGGTGGACGTGCAGCCGGCGGTGACGATCGTGGCGGCGCTGGTCGGCGCGGCGCTGCTCGGCGTGGTCGGCGCGCTGCTGGCGATCCCGACGGCGGCGGCGATCTCGCTGCTGGTCCGCGAGGTCGTCATGCCGCGCCAGGAGACGCTGTAGGGCCGCCGCAACGCGGCCGGGCCCGCGGCGGGACGGTTCAGCGGGCGGTGCGGGCCAGGGCGGCGGCGAACTCGGCCACCGCCTGGTTGAACAGGTCCGGCTGCTCGATCGCGCACAGGTGCCCGGCGCGCGGGACCACCATCAGCTCGGCGTTCGGCAGCGCGTCCGCCATGGCGCGGGCCTCCGCCTCGGTGGCGAGCGCGTCCTCGTCCCCGATCATGACGAGGGCGGGCACCCGCACGCCGCGCAGCGTGTCGAACGCGTCGGGGCGTCCGGCCATGGCGCGCTGCGCCCACGCGGCGGCGCGCGGCGGCGTCGCCTGGACAAGGCCGCGCACCCGCCCGTAGACGAGGGCGCGCTGCCGGTAGGTGGTGGGCCCGACGAGGCCGGGGAGCACCTCGTCCACGAGCACCTGCGGGCCGCCGTCGAGGTCGAGCCGCTCGGCCTGCCGGAGCCGGTTCGCGCGGACCTGCTCGGTGTCGGCGGCGGCGCGGGTCGCGGCGAGCACCAGCCCGAGGACGAGGTCGGGGTAGCGGCGGCACAGCGCCATCGCGACGTACCCGCCCATGGACAGGCCGCCGATGACGGCGCGCCGCACGCCGGCGGCGCGGCAGGCGCGGGCGACGTCGTCGGCCATCGCGTCGACCGAGGGCTCGTCGTCGCCGAGCACGGACCCGCCGAAGCCGCGCAGGTCGGGGGTGATGACGCGGAAGCGGCCGGCGAGCCCCTCCCGCTGGGCGAGCCACATCGCCGACGAGAGCGGGAAGGCGTGCAGCAGGACGAGCGGGGTTCCGGTGCCGACGTCCCTGGCGTACAGCTGCACGGTCACGGGCGGTCCTCCCGGTCGGCGTCCACGAAGGGAATCCTTACCCGCTCTGGAGCCGGTGGGACGGGAGTGGCCGCGACTGGCCGCATGTGGCTAACTGTCCGGTTCGTCCCATTCGGTGGGGAGCGGGTGAGCGGCCGGCGCGACCCGCTTGACGATCTCGTTCAGCACGACCCGGACGTACGGTTCGCCCACCCACAGGTGCTTGGCCTTGTCCACCGCGACGACCTCGGCCTGCGGGACGCGCTTGAACCGCTCCCGCGCCTCGGCCGGGCGCAGGTAGTCGTCGAACTCCGGCACGAGCGCGACCAGGGGCCGGCCGAACTCGGCCCAGGCGTCCAGGTCGGCGTCGTCCGCCCGCTTCAGCGGCGGGGACAGCAGGATCGCGCCCTCCACCAGCGGGTCGCGGCCCCACTTCAGCGCCAGCTCGGTGCCGAACGACCAGCCGAGCAGCCACGGCCGCGGCAGGTCGTGGTACTCGGTGTACTCCAGCGCCGCCGCGACGTCGAACCGCTCGGTCTCGCCCTCGCCGAACGCGCCCTCGCTCGTGCCGCGCGCCGACGTCGTCCCCCGCGTGTTGAACCGCAGCACGGCGAGGTCGGCGAGGGCGGGCAGCCGGTAGGACGCCTTGCGCAGGACGTGGCTGTCCATCATGCCCTCGGCCGTCGGCAGCGGGTGCAGGCACACCAGCGTCGCGACCGGCGGCCGCTCCGGCGGCAGCGCCAGCTCACCGACCAGTTCCAGCCCGTCGGACGTGTGCAGCACGATGTCCTCGCGCCGCGCCGGCAGCACCGTCGTCGCCCTGATCTCCGCCATCGGTCTCCTTAGTCGCAAGGCTCGGTTACGCAAGGCAGTCGCGCAAGGCTCAGTAGCGCGGGGCGTTGCGCGACCGCTGGACGCGGGGGCCGCGCCGGGTGCGGGCCTGCCAGCACGGGCGGTGCCAGTGCCGCCGGTCGTCGCCGCCCTCGCCGGCCCGCCAGGCGACGAGATGCCCGACGCCCGGCGGGATCTCCTGGTCGCAGCCGGGGCACCGGTACGCCTTGCCCGAACCGGCACCCGCGATCGTCCGGACGATCCACTCGCCGTCCGGCCCCTCTTCGGTCTCCTGCGCCCACGACCCGCCGCCGCCCTTCTGGGAGGGTCCGGAAACGGCACGGCGGTTCTTGCGGGGGCTCATGCTTCGAGGATATTCGGACGGGAGCCATTCCTTTGAATGGTGGCGGGCGGGGGCCGGAGGACGGTTACCGCAGCGGGCTGCCGGCCGTCACGTGCTCGACGAGGAGCGGTACCGGGGCCAGCGCCGGCTCGCGCGTCTCGGCGTGCAGGGCGCGCAGGACGGTCACGGCGCGGTCCAGGCCGAGGCGGTCGAGGTCGGCGATCGGGCCGGTCGGGTAGCCGCAGCCGAGCGTCATCGCGGCGTCGATGGAGTCGGGGTCGGCGTATCCGGCGCCGAGCATGGCGGCGGCGTCGTTCAGGTACGGGAAGCGCAGCGCGTCCACGATGAACCCGGCGCGGTCGCGGCAGCGGACGGTCGTGAGCCCGAGGCCCGCGAGCAGGGCGGCGGCGCGGTCGGCGACGTCCGGGCCGGTCGCGACCGTCGCGGCGATCTCGGCGAGCGTCCCGGCGGGGTCGGGCAGGTGCACCCCGACGACGTCGGCGGGACGTCCGGTGGCCATGGCCTGCTCGATCACCGACCCGCCCACCGACGTGACGACCAGCACGGCGTCCGGCTTGGCGGCCTGCGCGGCGGCGGACAGCAGCGCCCGCGCGGCCTCGGTGTCCTCCGCGGCCTCGATGACCAGGTCGCAGCCGGCGAGGTCGGCGGCGGAGTCGCGGACGGACGCGCCCGCCCGGTCGCACAGCGCGGCGAGCGCGTCGGCGAGCGGCCCGACGCCGACGATCCCGACGACCGGCGGCTCCCCGGCCGCCGCCGCGGGCTCCTCGCTCCCGGACGTGTCGTAGGAGTAGAAGCCGCGGCCGGTCTTGCGGCCGAGCAGCCCGGCGGTGACGAGTTCGCGCAGCACCGGGGACGCGGCGTGGCGGCGGTCGCGCGACTCGGCGTAGATCGCGTCGAGCACCTCCAGGCAGGTGTCGAGGCCGATCAGGTCCATGAGGGTGAAGGGGCCCATCGGCAGCCCGGCGCCGGCCGTCATCGCGGTGTCGATGTCGTCGCGGGTCGCGTGCCCGGACTCCAGCATCCCGGCGGCCTGGTTCAGGTATCCGAACAGCAGCCGGTTGGCGACGAACCCGGCCCGGTCGCCGATCGTCACCGGGGTCTTGCCGAGGCCCTTGACCAGGGCGGCGACGCGGGCGACGGCGTCCGGCTCGGTCAGCACGGTCGCGATGACCTCGACCAGCTTCATCACCGGCGCCGGGTTGAAGAAGTGCACGCCGACGATCTTGCTGGGCCGGCCGGTGGTGACCGCGATGTCGGTGACCGACAGCGAGGAGGTGTTCGTGGCGAGGACGGCGTCCTCGCGGCAGACCTTGTCCAGCTCGGCGAAGACCCTGCGCTTGAGGTCGAGCCGCTCCGGCACCGCCTCGATCACCAGGTCGCACGCGCCGAGGTCGGCGAAGTCGGTGGTCAGCGCGACCCGGCCGAGGATCTCGCGCTGCGCGTCCGCGGTGAGCTTGCCGCGCTTCACGGCCCGCCCGGTCGAGCGCTCCAGGTGCCCGCGCCCGCGTTCCAGCGCGTCCTGGTTCACCTCGACGCCCACGACCGCGAGGCCGCCGCGCGCCAGCACCTCGGCGATGCCCGCGCCCATCGTGCCCAGTCCGACGACCCCGACCCTGCTGAACGAACCCTCACTCATGATTCGCAGTCTTGCAGAGGGCGCGGGCGGCCGCGCTCCCGGGTACGACAGGGGACGTGCGCCTAGGAATCTTCCTCCTCGCGACCCGTGCCCCCGGACAGGACCACCACGCCGCGCTGACCCGTACCGTCGAAGCCGCCGTCGCCGCCGAACGCGCCGGTTTCGACGACGTGTGGCTGGCCGAGCACCACTTCATGTCGTACGGGGTCGTCCCGTCCGCGACGCTGCTGGCGGGCCATCTGCTGGCGGTCACCGAGCGGATCCACGTGGGGACGGCGGTGAGCGTGCTCTCCACCCGGCATCCGGTCGCGCTGGCGGAGGAGGCGGCGATGCTGGCACTGCTGTCGGACGGCCGCTTCCGCCTCGGCGTCGGGCGCGGCGGCCCTTGGCGGGACCTGGAGGTCTTCGGCACCGGGCTCCCCCGCTACGAGCACGGCTTCGCCGAGTCCCTGGACCTGCTCCTTACCTGGCTGCGATCCGACCGTGTCTCCTGGGAGGGGGAACACTTCCGCTTCCGTGAGGTACCGGTCGTCCCGCGCGCGCTTGCCCCGCCCCCGGTGACGGTCGCCTGCACGTCCCCCGAGACCGAGGCGCTCGCCGCCGAGCGCGGCCTGCCGATGCTCCTCGGCATGCACGTGGACGCGGATGAGAAGGCCGCCGCCGTCGCCCGGCACGGCGACCCCGGCCTCCCGCACATCTCCACCCATGTCGCCCAGGTGGCGGACACCCGCGAAGAGGCCGTCAGCACGCTCATGGCGGAGATGCCCCGCTGGCTCGGCCCCGGCCTGGCCGGATACGTCGCCGTGGACGACCGTCCGCGCCCCTCCCCCGACCCCGTCGGCTACGCGCGCCGCATGTGCGGCATCCACCCCGTCGGCTCGCCGGACGACTGCGTCGAGTCGCTCGTGACCACGGCCGAGAAGACGGGGATCGGGCACCTGATCATGCTGGTGGAGGCGACCGGTTCCCGCACCGCCACCTTGGAGAACATCGCCCGCCTGGGCACCGACGTCCTCCCCAAGGTCCGCGCGGCCCTATGAGCCCCTATGAGCCGCTATGAGCAGGGTCCGCGCGGCCCTATGAGAACGTGCGGCGCACCGAGAGGTTCGGCGCGCCGCACGTCACGGCGGAGGCGGGCGGGTCAGCAGTCGCGGAGTTCGGGAGACTGGTTGAGGATCTGTTCGCGGGCCGTCACGAACGTCCGGTAGGCGCTGGAGTCGCCGGTCGGGAAGACGGCGACCCGGTGGCAGTTCTGGAAGGCCAGCTTCATGCCGAAGTGGCGCTCCATCGCACCGCGCATGGCGTCGCTCGCGAGGACGCGGAGCAGCTGGCCGCGGGCCTGCTCGTCCGGGGGCGGGGTGAGGTTGTCGGCGTAGTCGCCGCCGTCCACCTGGAGCCGCGCCACCAGGCCGCTGATCATGTCCCACGCGTAGGGCAGGGACGTCTTGATGCACTCGACGAAGGCGGCGTCGCCGACCTCGCCCTGCTGCGCCGTCTCGAGCAGTTCCGGAGTCACGTCGAGAGACATTGCGGGGGTTCCTTTCGCCGGTGGTGGATGAACACCCACCCGCCGACGCTAATCACGGCCCCCGGAGAATTCCAGGCTTGACAAAGATTTTCATTCCGCTAGGCGCCACTTCGGGACGTCGCGCCGCGCCTCCCGCCGGGTGCCGAACCGCTCGGCGCGCTCGGCCCAGAACTCGCGGGCCCGGCGCGCGAGCCGCGCGTCCCGCTCGGCCGCGGCCCGGGTCCGCAGCTCGCGGCTCCGGTCGGTCATGACCGACCGCATGATGTCGTGGTGGAACACGGCCCCTCCCCCTATGTCCCGGGCCGCTCGGCACGACCCGACATCCAAGAGACTCGTCCTAAGGACCCCGCCCGAACATCGGCAGCACGCCTTATCTGTGCCGATGACCACGCCTTATCTGTGCCGATGACAGCGCCTTAGACCCGCCGATCGGGCATGATCGCGGCATGAGCGACCCGCTGGCAGGACTGGACGGCATCGACTGGGCGGGCCTCGACCACGCCTACGGCTCGGCGGAGGACGTCCACCGCCCTGCTCCGCGCACTGCGCTCGCCGGACGAGGACGAGCGCGGCGAGGCGTTCAGCGAGCTGTTCACGAACATTTACCACCAGGGCAGCCGGTACCCGGCGTCGGCGGAGACGGTGCCGTTCCTGCTGGCGCTCGCGGCCGACCCCGGCGCGCCCGAGCGCACCTGGCCGCTCTACCTGGCGACGGCGCTCGCGCTCGGCTTCGACGAGACGCACCTGCCGTCCGGCGTCGCCATCGCCGAGTGGCGGGCCGAGACGGCGCGGCTCCTCGCGACGGACGCCGAAGCGGAGGCGCGCAGGCTGGACGCGTGGGTCGCCGAGGCGAGCGACGACCGGGAACGCCGCAGCCGCGAGCGCGCCCGGAAGATGTTCGACTTCGGCTGGGCGCAGCGCACCGCCACGGCGGAACTCGCCGCCTACGACGCCGTCCGCGCCGGGCTGCCGACCCTGCGGGCACTGCTCGGCGACACCGACGCCGGCGTGCGCGCCACCGCCGCGTACGCGGTCGGCTGGTTCCCGGAGGAGTCCGCCGACTCGCTCGCCGCCCTGAGCGCACTGCTCGGCACCGAGCGCGACCCGGCCGTCATCACCAACGCGCTGATCTCCGCCGGGCTCCTCGACGGCCGGGACCTCCTCCACCGGATCCGCGAGCACTTGGCCGGCACCGAGCCGGGCCCGCGCTGGGCCGCGGCGATCGCGCTCGCCCGGCTGGACGAGGCGGACGCACCGGTCATCGCGCGACTGGCGGCCTCCTGCACGTCCCCGCCCGAACTGGAGGCCGACTTCCTGAACGGCGAGGTCCGCCTCTACTCGGCCCTGAGCCTGGCCGCGCTGGACGAGACCCCGCCCGACGCGGTCCAGGCCGTCATCGAAGGGCTGGCCAGGACGTCCGACGCCGAGTCCTTCTCGATGGCCGAGGTCGTGCTCAGGCTGACGTTCGGTACCCCCGTCCGCCCGCTGCCGCCGTTCGCCGACCTCACACCCGTCCAGCGGCAGGCCGTACGGACGATCGCCGAGCTGCCGCCCGACAGCTGGCGCTGGACCAACCTGATGGAGATCCTCGACGCCTGGGGCGTCCCCACCGACCACGACGACTGCCGCCGGTACGCCGGTCTGGCCTGAAGCAGGCGTGACGCCGCACTAAGGTGAGGCAGCGTGCGTCTCGTTATCGCCCGCTGCAGCGTCGACTACGCCGGCAAGCTCACCGCCCATCTGCCGATGGCCCCCCGCCTGATCCTCATCAAGGCGGACGGGAGCGTGAGCATCCATGCCGACGACCGCGCCTACAAGCCCCTCAACTGGATGAATCCGCCCTGCTCGCTGCGGGAGGAGAGCTACACCGACAACGGCGCCACCGCGCGCTGGACGGTCACGCACGGCAAGTCGGGCGAGCGGCTCATCCTCACCATCGAGGAGGTCCTGCACGACACCAGCCACGAGCTGGGCATCGACCCCGGCCTGCAGAAGGACGGCGTCGAGGCGCACCTCCAGGAACTGCTCGCCGAGCACATCACCACGCTCGGCGACGGCTACACGCTGATCCGCCGCGAGTTCCCCACCGCGATCGGCCCCGTCGACATCCTGTGCCGGGACTCCGACAGCGCCACCGTCGCGATCGAGATCAAGCGGCGCGGCGAGATCGACGGCGTCGAGCAGCTCACCCGCTACCTGGAGCTGCTCAACCGGGACCCGCATCTCGCGCCCGTCCGCGGCGTGTTCGCGGCTCAGGAGATCAAGCCGCAGGCCCGCGTCCTCGCCACCGACCGCGGCATCGACTGCGTCACCCTCGACTACGACGCGCTGCGCGGCATCGAACACGAGGGCACGCTGTTCTGACC
Source organism: Actinomadura sp. NAK00032 (assembly GCF_013364275.1). Classification (NCBI taxonomy): domain Bacteria; kingdom Bacillati; phylum Actinomycetota; class Actinomycetes; order Streptosporangiales; family Thermomonosporaceae; genus Actinomadura; species Actinomadura sp. NAK00032. The sequence goes on from NZ_CP054932.1 coordinate 7,816,496, forward strand.
CGTCCGCCTTCCGACCCGTCGCACACCGCCGACCGTTCCGTCCCGCCGACCGTTCCGTCCCGCCGACCGTTCCGTCCCGCCGACCGTTCCGTCCCGCCGACCGTTCCGTCCCGCCGACCGTTCCGTCCCGCCGACCGTTCCGTCCCGCCGACCGTTCCGTCCTGTCGGATGTGACGTGCATCATGGCGGGATGACCTTCCAAGCGAGCGGCAGCTTCGACATCGAGGCATGGGACGCCGAGAAGCCCTACGAGGAGCAGGACGGCGGCAAGCTGACCCGCGTCCACGTCGGCAAGCAGTTCCACGGCGACCTGGTCGGCACGAGCACCACCGAGCTGATCACCGTGGAGACGCCCGCCGGCCCCGCCGCCTACGTCGGGATCGAGCGGGTCCAGGGCATCCTGCACGGCCGCGAGGGGACGTTCGTGCTCCAGCACAGCGCGGGCAGCGAGGACGGGACGCCCGACACCCAGTGGCTGCGCTGGCTGATCGTCCCCACGTCCGGCACCGGGGAGCTCGCGGGCATCCGCGGCCTCGGCCAGATCACCGTCACCGCGGACGGCGGGCACACCTGGACCCTGGAGTACACCCTGGACTGACGGGCCGCGGGCGGCCGGTAATGTGCTGCCATGCCCCCGGTCACCACCGACACGACGCGCGAGCGGATCATCGACGCGGCCGAGGAGTGCTTCGGCCGCTTCGGCGTCGCGAAGACGACGGTCGAGGACATCGCCGCCGCCGCGCGGCTGTCCCGCGCCACCGTGTACCGGAGCGTCACCGGCGGGCGGGACGAGCTGATCCTCGCCGTGGTGGTGCGCGACCTGCACCGCTTCCTGGACCGGCTCGCCGAGCGGCTGCGCCGCGAGCGGTCGGTGCCGGAGGCGATCATCGAGGGCACCATGGACGCGGTCGCGTACGTGCGGAGCGAGCCGACCATCGCGCACTTCCTGGTGCCGGAGGCGGCGGGGCACATGCAGGCGGCGGTCGCGGGCGCGGCCGAGCACGTCCTCGCGCTGTGCTGCGACTACGTCCGCCCGTACTTCGAGCAGGCGCAGCGGCAGCGGATGCTGCGGGCCGACATCGAGGTGGAGGGGACGGTCGAGTTCCTCTTCCGGATCATCACCTCGCTGATCGTGATGGACCGGGACCGGGACGCCGACGGGCTGCGCCGCTTCCTGCGCACCTACGTCGTCCCGGTGATCGCGGCGCCATGAGCGGGCGGCGGGACGGGCGGCGTGACGGGGCAGCGCGATCCCGGCGCCCGGAACTCCGGTGCGCGGGAACTCCGTTGAGCAGGTAGCTTCCGAGGGACGATCGGGCGGGACGGCGCGCCGGGGGAACGGCGGCGCGGTGAGAGGGGCCGGGAATGAACGGGACTGCACACGAGGCGCGGGGGAGCGCGGCCGTCCGGCCGAGCCCGGTGTTCCTCGCGGTCGTGGCGGCGACCGTGCTGTGCGGCCTGATCGCCTGGCGGTACGGGACGATCCTGGAGAAGCCCGGCCGCATCGCGGTGTTCGGATTCGTGATCTCGGCGTGGATCCTGTCGCTGTGCCTGCACGAGTTCGGGCACGCGTACATGGCCTTCCGGTCGGGTGACCGGAGCGTCGCCGCCAAGGGCTACCTGACGCTGAACCCGCTGAAGTACTCCGACGTCACGCTGAGCTTCCTCATCCCGGTCGTGTTCATCGTGCTGGGCGGCATCGGCCTGCCCGGCGGCGCGGTCTGGATCGACCGGCACGCGATCCAGGGCCGGCTGCGGCACAGCCTGATCTCGGCGGCGGGCCCGCTGTCGAACGCGCTGTTCGCGGTGATGCTCGCGGTGATCTTCAAGAACTTCGCCGACAAGGACCACGCGCTGTTCTGGTCGGGCCTGGCGTTCCTGGCGTTCCTCCAGGTCACCGCCGCGGTGCTGAACCTGCTGCCGATCCCCGGCCTGGACGGCTGGGGGATCATCGAGCCGTACCTGCCGCGCCGGTTCGCCGCGCAGGCGGGCGCGTACGGCGGCTACGCGTTCCTCATCCTGATCGCGCTGCTGTGGCTGGGCCCGATCAACGAGGGCTTCTTCAACGTCATCTTCTACCTCACCGACGCGATCGGCCTGGACGGGTTCCCGTTCAAGGTGACCGGCTCGGTCGACAACTTCCCGATCGAACTCGGCCACTACCTGTTCCAGTTCTGGCGGAACTGACCCGGCGAGCCGGCCCGCGAAGCGGCCCTCAGGGCCCGGCCAGGTGCCGGACGATCCGGCGCAGCTGCTCGGCGTAGCGCTCCCGGAACTCCGGTGACTCCGGGTCGAGGCCGAACACGCGCCGGACGGCGTGCGGCATCGTGACGGGCGCCGCGGTCATCGCCATCAGCACCAGCCGCACCGCGGCCGGGTCCAGGTCGGCGGCCAGTTCGCCCTCCTGCCGGCGCCGCTCGACGTCGGACAGGTCCTCCGCGAGGCCGCACGGGTCGTCGTCCCCGGGGTCGGACGCGCCGCCGGCCGCGTCCAGGCCGCGCCAGGCGCTCAGCCGCGTCCCGCGCGGATCGTCCAGGATGTGGTGCAGGTACCCGACCGCGACCTCCTCCATGGGGAGGGACGGGTCGTTGATCTCGCCCTTGCGCGTGCCCCAGAGCGCGAGCAGTTCGCGGTACAGCCCCGCCTTGCCGCCGAAGTAGTAGTTGATCAGCTGCTTGTTCAGCCCGGCGCGGTCCGCGATGTCCTGGACGCGGGCGCCGGCGTAGCCCTTGGCGGCGAACTCGTCCAGCGCGGCGTCCAGCAGCAGGCGCCGCGACCGGTCGGCGTCGAGCGTGCGCTCGTCCGGCGCGGGGGCGCGGCGCGGCCGTTTCGTCGTGTCCGTCACGGCGCCCATCGTAACCGCCCTGCTGACGCCGTCAACCATCCAGCTGTTTGACAAGTTCATCCGTTTGGTTGAAGCATGTGCCGCATGATTCTCGTCACCGGAGCCACCGGAAACGTCGGACGGCACCTCGTCGCCGAACTGCTCACCGCCGGCGCGAAGGTCCGCGCGCTGACCCGCGAACCCGCGACCGCCCGGCTGCCCAGCGAAGCGGAGGTCGCCCGCACCGAAGACATGCCGCTGGACGGCATAGCGTCGCTCTTCCTCAACCCCGCCGTGTTCTGGCACGGCCTGGACGACCTGCTCCCCCGCGCCGCCGACCACGGCGTGCGGCGCGTCGTCATGCTGTCGTCCTCCGCCGCGCTGGACGACGATCCGTCGAACGACCTCGCGGTGCACCATCTGGAGATCGAGCGGGCGATCGAGGCGTCCGGCCTGGAGTGGACGTTCCTGCGCCCCGGCGAGTTCGCGTCCAACGCGCTCGGCTGGCGGGAGGAGATCCGCGCGGGCGAGCCCGTCCGCGAGGCGTACGCGGCGGCGCGCTTCGCCCCCATCCACGAACGCGACATCGCGGCCGTCGCCGCGAAGGCGCTGCTCACCGACGCCCTCGTCGGGGCCCGGCCGGTGCTGAGCGGGCCCGAGCAGCTCACGCAGCCGGAGAAGGTCGCGCTCATCGGCGCGGCGATCGGCCGTCCGGTGCGCTTCGAGGAGATCGGCCCGGAGGAGGCGCGCAAGGAGATGCTCGCGCGCCCCTACATGCGCGAGAGCATCGTGGACGTCCTGCTCGGGCGGCGCGCGAGCGCCGTCGACGATCCGACCGAGATCTCCCCCGAGGTCGAGCGCATCACCGGCCGCCCGGCCCGCACGTTCGCCGAGTGGGCCGCCGACCACGCCGACGACTTCTGCTGACCGGCGGAGCACTCCGGGTAGGGCGCGGCGCAGGCACGCCGCGCCCTACTCGCGCCTCTCCAGGGCCTCGATCTCCTGAAGGGCCCAGTCGAACCAGTCGCGCCGCATCGCGGCGAACCGCTTGCCGTACTCGATGACCAGCCGCCCGTAGACGGACAGGTTGTCGTCGTCCCACTCCACCCGGCCCTCCAGGTCGAGCAGTTCCGCCAGGTAGTCGCCCAGCCCCTCGGAGTGCCGCCGCATGTACCGCTGCGCCTCCGCCGGATCGACGAGCCCGAGGAAGAAGACGCGCAGCAGCGCGTCGTCGCGCTTGCTGGACTTGGCTGGCACGTCGACGATCCAGTCGTGCAGCTCCGCCCGCCCCGCCTTGGTGATCCGGTACTCCTTGCGCCCGCGCGGCCCCTCCTCGGCGACCTCGATGAGCCCGGCCCCGGTGAGCTTGCCGAGTTCGCCGTAGAGCTGGCTCTGCCGGGCCGGCCAGACGTTCCCGAGCGAGATCTCGAACATCCGCAGCAGGTCGTACCCGCTGGCACCGTCCATCTCGGCGATGAGCCCGAGCATCGCGTGTCGCAAACTCATGCCGGGGAGCCTACCACTCACTATTGACATGTCTAAGTTGGAACGTCTAGTTTCGACATGTCAAAACTGGAATGTCAGAGCGAGGGGCTCCCCGGGCCATGCCGAAGTACTACGCCAGAACCTTCCTCCCCTGGATCCTGCTCGCGGTCGTGAGCGGGTTCCACACCCGGGCCGGCGCGGTCAGCGGCCTGGTGGCGGCGCTGGCGCTGATCGTCCAGGACGTCCGCCGCGGGCACCGCGCCGACTCGCTGGTCCTGGAGTCGTCCACGCTGGTCTACATGGCGCTGCTGACCGCGCTCGCGTTCACCGTCCCCGGCTCCGCCGCACTCGACTACGGCGCGTCCCTCGCGATCGGCTGGCTGGCGGTCACCGCCTGGGCGACCCTCCTGGCCGGACGCCCCTTCACCGCGGGCATCGCGCGCCGCACCGTGCCGGCCGAGATCGCCGCGACGGACCTGTTCCGGAAGATCAACCGCATCCTCACGCTGGGCTGGGCCGCCGGGTTCACGGCGACCGCCGCCGCCCTCGCCTGCGTCCAGTACTGGACTCCCGACGACACCGCTCTGCTCATCGCGGTCAAGGTCGTCGGGTTCACGGCTCCGGCCGTGTTCACCGCCCGCTATCCCGAGACGGCCCGCAAGCGCCACACCGCCGGGCTCGGCCGCCCGCTTCCCGAGGAGCACACCGTATGAGCGAGCACACCGGAGAACGCCCCGCCGCCTGGATGGACGGGCCGCTGGCCCCCGTCCCCGACGAGACCGACGCCTACGACCTGCCGGTCACCGGCGCGCTGCCCGCCGAGCTGACCGGCCGGTACTTCCGCAACGGCCCGAACCCGAAGCCGGGCGAGCCGAGCCGGCACTGGTTCACCGGGCACGGCATGATCCACGGCATGCGGCTGCGCGACGGCCGGGCCGAGTGGTACCGCAACCGCTGGGTCCGGACGGACGCGTTCACCAAGGACGCGCCCTTCGTCCGCGAGGACCTCACCTTCGACCGGTGCGCCGTGCAGGCCAACACGCACGTCGTCCCGCACGCGGGCAAGATCTGGGCGCTGGTGGAGGCCGGGTTCCCCTACGAAGTCACCCCGGAGCTGGAGACGGCCGGGCCGTGCGACTTCGGCGGGCGGCTCACCTCCGCGATGACCGCGCATCCCAAGGAGGACCCGGTCACCGGCGACCTGCTGTTCTTCGGCTACGGCGTGTTCCCGCCCCACCTCGTCTTCCACCGGCTGTCGGCGGACGGGACGCTGGTGGAGAGCCGCGAGGTCGAGGTGCCCGGCCCGACGATGATGCACGACTTCGCGATCACCGAGCACCATGTCGTCTGGCTCGACCTGCCGATGGTGTTCGACGTGGACCTGGCGCTGTCCGGCACGTCCGCCCTGCCCTACCGGTGGGACGACGGGTACGGCGCGCGGCTCGGCGTGATGCCGCGCGACGGGTCCGGCGGCGTCCGCTGGTTCGACGTCGACCCGTGCTACGTCTTCCACGTCGGCAACGCGCACGAGGACGCCGCCGGACGCGTGGTGCTGGACGGCGCGCGCTACACCCCGCAGACCTTCACCGCGCTCTGGGCCGGGATCGGCGGCACCGTCGACCCGGCGACCGAGGCGGTGACCGCGTTGAGCGCGCACCTGCACCGCTGGGTGCTCGACCCCGCCACCGGCAAGGCGTCCGAGGAGCGGCTCGACGACCGCAACGTGGAGTTCCCGACCCACGACGACACCAGGACGGGCCATGAGCACCGCTACCTCTACACGGTCGCCGGCAGCTCGATCGTGAAGTACGACCTGCGCGGCGGCGCGTCGGTCCGCGACTGCGGGGAGGACGCGCACGTCGGTGAGGCGGTGTTCGTCCCGGCCGAGGGCGCCCGCGCCGAGGACGAGGGCTGGCTGCTGTCGATCGTGTCCGCCGGGTCCGGCTCCGAACTGCTGGTACTGGACGCCGCCGACCTGTCGCACACGGCGACCGTCGAGCTGCCGCGCCGGGTCCCGGCCGGATTCCACGGCAGCTGGATCCCGGACTCCCCGTCGGGCGCCTAGGGTGGTTTACTAGCCGGTACCACAATGCAAGTAGTCACTTACGGCCCCTCCCGGGAGGTTCCCCATGTCCGTGGCCACGGAGAGCGCCGAGACGTTCGCGTCCCTGAATCCGGCCACCGGCGAGGTCGTCGCCGAGCACCCCGTCCAGGACGGTGCCGCGGTGGCGGCGGCGATCGAGCGCGCCCGGGAGGCGGCCGAGTGGTGGCGGGCCCTCGGCTGGAAGGAGCGGCGGCTCCGGCTGCTCAACGTCAAGGGGTCGCTCGCCCGCAACCTGAACCGGATGGCCGAACTCATCCACCAGGAGACCGGCAAGCCGGTGCAGGACGCCCAGCTTGAGACGATCATGGCGATCACCCACCTGGACTGGGCCGCCCGCAACGCGCAGAAGGTCCTCGGGCCCCGCAGCGTCTTCCCGGGCCTGATGGCGGTCAACCAGAAGTGCGTGCTGGAGTACCAGGCGCTCGGCGTCGTCGGCGTCATCGGCCCGTGGAACTACCCGATCTTCACCCCGATGGGCTCGATCGGCTACGCGCTCGCCGCCGGCAACGCCGTCGTGTTCAAGCCGTCGGAGTTCACCCCGGGCGTCGGCGTGTTCCTCGCCGAGCTGTTCGACGCGGTGATCCCCGAGCACCCCGTGCTGCAGACGGTCACCGGGCTCGGCGCGACCGGCGCGGCGCTCGCCTCGTCCCCGCACGTCGACAAGGTCGCCTTCACCGGCTCGACCCGCACCGCCAAGCGCGTGATGGCGGCCTGCGCCGAGAACCTCACCCCGATCGTCGCCGAGTGCGGCGGCAAGGACGCCTGCATCGTCGACTCCGACGCCGACCTCGACGCCGCCGCCGACGCCGCGCTGTGGGGCGCCATGTCGAACGCGGGCCAGACCTGCATCGGCGTCGAGCGCATCTACGTCGTGGACGACGCCTACGACAAGTTCCTCGGCAAGCTCACCGAGAAGGCCAAGGACCTGCGCCCCGGCTTCGACCGCGAGGCGGCCTACGGCCCGATCACGATGCCCGGGCAACTCGACATCATCGAGCGGCATATCAAGGACGCCCTCGACAAGGGCGGCAAGGCGGTCGTCGGCGGCGCCGAGTCCGTGCGCAAGCCCTATGTGGAGCCGGTCGTGCTGACCAACGTGCCGGACGACTCGTCCGCCGTCTGCGAGGAGACGTTCGGCCCGACGATCACCGTCCACCGCGTCAAGGACCTCGACGAGGCGGTGGACAAGGCCAACCGCACCAGCTACGGCCTCGCCGGGACGATCTTCTCCGGCGACAAGTCCCGCGCGCTGGACGTCGCCCGGCGGATGCGCTCCGGCATGACGTCCATCAACGCCTTCGCCGCGTTCGCCCAGGTCGCCGCGCTGCCGTTCGGCGGCGTCGGCGAGTCCGGCTTCGGCCGCATCCACGGCGCGGACGGGCTGCGCGAGTTCACCCGCCCGAAGGCCATCACCCGGCAGCGGTTCGCGACGATGAACCTCACCACGTTCGCGCGCACCGAGAAGGAGATGGCCCGCGTCCTCGGCCTGATCAACATGATCCACGGCCGCCGCTACAAGCGCTGACCGAAGCCGGGCGCCCCCGGCCGGGGGCGCCCGCCTAGACTCGAAACCATGACATCCGGGACATTCGGCGCACCCGTGCGCAGCCGCCTCCAGGCGACCCTGGACGCCACGCCCCCGCCCCCGCCGGGGGTCCGCCCGTTCACCGAGGCCGACCTCCCCGCCCTCGCCGCCGCCATGTGGGACGCCTACCGAGGCACCCCCGACGAGACCGACGTCGGCGACCTCCAGGGCGCCGTCCGCGAGATCCAGCTCACTCTGTACGGCGAGTACGGAAGCTTCCTCCCGGAAGCCTCATTCGTCACCGACCACGACGACCGTCCGATAGGCGCGGCCCTGGTCACCCTCTACAAGCAGGAACCCCTCCTGGCGTTCCTCTTCACCGCCCCGTCCCACGCTGGGCAGGGCATCGGCCGAACCCTGGTCAAGGCGGCCATGCACGCCCTGGCCCCGGACCACGCCACCCTCTCCCTGGCCGTCACCCGCCGCAACCGCCGCGCCCGCCGCCTCTACGGCCACCTCGGCTTCGTCGAAATCGCCTGATCCCCTGTCGGGTTCCGGCAACCGAAATCTTCCACGGCACGTCAGATCAGCGACGATTGAGGGGGCCATGGCGAGGGCCGGCAGAACCGCGGCAAGTTACCTATGGGCTCTGAGCCCGCTCTTCACTCTCGGCTATGCCACGCCCATCACCATGGGCTTCGCGGCGGCCCGCACGAGAAGCGTCGGCCTATGGATCGCGACGATCCCCTACGCCGCTTTGGTCGCCGCGATGCTGGCGACGGCGGACAGTGAGCGCGGCAGCACCGCCGACTCCGTCTTCGTCTTGACGTGGGTTCTGTCATGGCTCGGCGGAACGCTCCACACCCTGGCCGTCAGGCACCGCGTGTTCTCCTCCCGGTCCATCCCGCCCAGCAGCCTCCAGCACGCCGTGCTGGAGACGAAACGCCGCCGCGAACTACGAGCCCACGCCGCCGAGATAGCCAGAACCGACCCGCAACTGGCGCTCGAACTGGCCATCGGCCGCCCCGACCTGCCCAGGACCTTCGACGACGGCGGCATAGTCGACGTCAACCACGCCCCCGCCTCCGCACTGGCGACGATCCCGGGCATCCGCCCGGCCCACGCGGAGCTGATCGTCCGCATGCGGCAGGACCTGGGCGGCTTCACCTCCGCGGAAGAGGTGGCGGCCATGACCGACCTCCCCCCGCACCTCACCCCGGTCCTCAAGGAGCACGCGGTCTTCCTCCCCTGACACCGCGGGACGGTCAGCCGCGGACCCGCACGCACACCCAGTCGGCAGGCATCTCCCCGGTCCGCAGGAAGGCCCTCAGCCGCTCCTCCTGCGGCGCGGGCACGACCCGCTCCAGCTCCGGGTAGAGGATCTTCTCTTCCTTCATGTTGTGGTGCAGGAGCTGGACGTTCAGCCGCCGGCACAGCGTGAGCGCGGCATCGTCGTCCGCCGCCTCGTCGAGCGCGTCGAGCGTCCCCCACATCTCCGCGTGCTCCCGGAGCATCACCATGACCGGCGCCATCAGCCCCGCCGCGTGCAGGGCCGGGAACAGGAACTCCTCTTCGAGGTAGATGTGACGACGCAGCGCCCGCACGGCACGCACGAGCGGCTCCCGCTCCCGTTTCCCGCCCACCGGCTCAGCGGTGAACGCCTCGATCCCCTCATCGATCTCGTGGTGCTCCCGCTCCAGAGCCGCCGCCAGTGACTCGATCTCCATGTCCCACAACCCCAATGCCGCGCACCAGGACGGTACTCAGCCCGCCCAACGTGAGCCCGATATTAATACACATACTGCTTGTAAATATCGTCCAAGTTGTGAGAAATCAGCCACCAGGGCATCGGGTCGATCGGATGAGGCGCGGACTCACTGCCGGTCGGGCCGGACGATGTACCAGCCGCCGGACGGCGTGATCCAGATGAGCAACCCGGGCCAGATCTGGTGAAGTCTCCAACCGGCGGTCTGTTTCAGCCGGTGGTGGCGTCTGCAGAGTGGGGCGAGGTTGCAGCGGCAGGTGAGGCCGGGCCGCCACGGGATCGTGTGGTCGAGGTCGCAGCGCCGCGAGGGCTGGTTGCAGGTGGGGAACACGCACCTGCTGTGCCGCGCCTCGATCTCCCGGCGCATGGCGGCGGGCGGCCGATAGTCGGGGCTTCCGTGGCACTCCTCGTCACCTTGGCAGGCGGTGTCACGAGCGTCCGCGAGCTGGTCGTCAATGTGCCGCGCCGCCTGCCGGATGGCATGCGGCAACTCGCGAGGGCGGACACGCCCGCGCACATGGTTCAGGCGCCGTTCCACCTCGCCGGCAAGGCCCCCAAGGCGCTCATCGACATCATCGTCGAGCCGAGCACAGACCGCTTCGCCCCCGTCCGCCGACGGAGAGGCAACATCACTCTCGTCGCCCGTCCGGGAAAGAAGGGTGCGAACGGCCTCGGGAAGCTCAACACCATGCAGCAGCGCAGTGGCAAGATCAGCGCGGAGGGTGCTCAAGGGACGAGGGTCACCATCGGCCTTGATGCCGTTGGCCGCAGCGGTGATCTTGTTGAAGATGGCATGCGCGTCCTCGGCCGCCAGATCGCACAGCGCGAGATCCGAGGTGCCGGACGGGGTGTCCCACAGCTCCAGCCGCCGGTGCCGTACCGCTCCACGCTTACGCTCTTCGATCGCCTGGGGCGCCAGTCGCTGCGCGATCCGCTTGATCCGGCGGCGGAGCTGCCCGGTGGTCTGCTCCGACGCCTTCTCCAGGGCAACGCACTGGACCTTCCCGGCCACATCACCGGGGAGACCCTCGGTGACGTCACAGATCACGCGGGCCTTCGCCATGTCGACGCGTCCGGCGCCCAGTGCCTCTCCAGTTCGAGCGAGCGGGCCGGTCAGTTGTTCGGCCAGATGGACCAGTGTGGCGGCGGCGTTCCCAGTGACGCTGAGAGCAACGGCGACCTCTTCGGCGACCGACTCACGGGCCGACAAGACCCGGTACTCGGGGTCACCAGATTCCTCGGCACCGCAGTCTTCGTCGGAGGTGCGGCGGCGGGTGAGCTCCGCGATCGCGGCCAGCTCCCGCGCCTGGGCCCAGGAGGTCTGCCGACGAGCGGCCGCCGCGACCTGGAGGAGTTCGTCATCGGTCAGATCCGCCAGGCGCTCTTTCGAACCCGACAGGCAGACCGCCAATTGCGGGCCGGGCGGGAACCACACCCGGTCTTCCCATTCACGCTGCCCGCCACCAATCTCGGCGACCTGAGCGGACATCGACACGGGGATTCACCTCCCAACCCGAATTGCCACCTCAATTATACCGCGACACACCCCCATTACCACTGGACAATTCAGACACTCAACATTCGATCTTCATCTTTTTCAACCCGCTCACCGCCCGCAATAAAGGACGCTCCTTACGGCCGCCGGTCATCCAACGGCAGGCGCGGGCTGAGCACGGCTTTATCGGGTTGGGGTGGCTGCGGCAGGCGGACGGCCGAGGTGCCTCCCGAAGCAAAGATGCACACCGCACACCACGTCACCGGTTGCTGCCACGTTGGTTGCGGTCACAGACAGGACGCAGATGTGCAAGTAGGAAGGCCCTCGCCGATCGCTTTTCCGCGCGTAGCGCGGCACCGACAGCACCCCGCACCAACCCGCAGATCAAACACCTCACCGCAACCGCCCACTCACTGGAACCACATAAAACCGATAAAAAGCGACCTCAGCCACGCACCCCGCCCAAGCGAACACGACAAACACAAGCCGACAAAAGCGAAAGATTAACACCAACTCACACAGGCATCCCGCCGCACCATCACCCATCACCCATCACCCATGACCGGTGAACGGCAGCGCCCCCGCCCATGCGGACGGAGGCGCTTTTCGCTACGGCGGCCGGTTCCTTACGGCCGGAACTGACCTAGTCGGCGACGAGCCGCGATCCCCACCCGCCGACTGTGTACTCGCGCTGACGCCGCACGACATAACGACCGGCCGTGCAGCCGGAGGCGCCGTGCTCGGGGTGCAGCAAGTACACGGTGGCGGACGCCTCGAAGACGCCGATCGTCAGAAAGCCGGAATCAGAGACCTGCGTCGTCCAACGGCAGGTGCCGGGGTCGGCGACAAGGGTGTGGGGATTGCCACCCGCCTGGCCCCGCAGCAGTTCGACACCCTCAGACGGGACGTCCGTCCACACAGGGTTCGGCCGCAGCGACAGGGAGGCGGAGACTTCGGCGAAGGGGATGATGATCAGGTCGCCCTGGGCCTGGAGCCCGTCGACGACGGGGATGCTCACCGACTGCTCGAGATGGTCGAGCACGGCGAGACCGGTCTGCCGGGAGAGGGACGCGAGAGTCACGGTCATGAGATCACCTTCAGGTTCGGCGGACGAGACGTGAGTACTGGTCGGCGGACAGCCCGTAGGTCCAGCCGGCGGCGGCGACCGGATCCCCGATGGCGGCCGGCACGGTCAGCCCGTAGCGGCGGCGGCGCCCGTCGCGCTCGACGGAACCGTTGACGGCGAGCAGCACCCTGGTCTGCTCGCGCAGGTCGTAGAGGCGCAGTTCGGAGCCGGGGTTGCCGGGGTCGGGCGCGACGGCGACGAGCCGCAGCCCGGCCCGGTCGATGTAGTCGCCCCACCCCATGTTCTCGATCGCGCACCGCCGGACCTCGACGTTGGCCTCCCGCTCGATCCGCCCGACGTCCGGGTCGTCGATCACCCATGCGGGCACCCGCGTGCCGTGCCAGGCGTGGACGTCCCACCCGTCGCCGTACCGGAGCGCGGGGCCGTCCGAGCGGTGCAGCCGCACCCGCCCGTCGTCGTCCCAGACCTCGGTGTGCAACTCGACGGGCCGCTCGGAGACGACGCACACGTGCTCGCGCGGCCACCACCAGACGCAGGATCTGGCCAGCGCCGCCCACAGGTCGAGCAATCGGTCCTGCTCAGGCGTGAACACCACACCGGACGTCCGGCGGATGGCGTCGTAGTGGGCGACCCTGGACAGACTCCAGGCCGAGTACCAGTCGAGCACCCGTCCGGCCCTCTCGTGTCCCCCGAGCGCCGGCCGAAGCGTGGTGCGCACGGACGCCATGAGGGGATCTCTCACCACCTGGCCCACGATCCGGTCCATCAGCGGATGGCCGCGCAGGGCCGCGGTGTCGAGCCCCACGGTCAGTTCGCCGAGCAGGCGGCGGAAACGCGGCGGCAGCGGCCAGTCAGGGAATCGGTCCGGGGCCTCGCACGCCCGTACACCGGGCGGGACGGTCTCCAGCGCGGCCACCGGTGAGGCCACCCAGTGGAAACGGGGCGGGCCGAGGCCGATCAGGCGGTAGAACTCGGAGATGGCCGCTTCGGCGGCCGGACGGTCGGCGGGCTCGGTGGACAGCAGGTGCCCGAGCCATTCCGAGCGGACGTTCGCAGCTTCCCGCTGCGCGTAACCGCTCACCGGACGAGGGCGGCGACGCCCCTTTCATTGATCATGTGCCGGATGATGGCAGATCCCGCGCCCATCCGTCCACCCCTTTCCGCCCCCTGGTGACGCGACTGCGGGCGCGTTGGCGGGCGCGTCTGCGGACGCGGCGCACCGGCGTACACCAGGCCGTCGGTGCCGTACCACCCGAAGGCGACGGAGTTCCCCATCGCCGCGACACCGACCATGTAGCCGAGTCCCTTGCGCAGGGGCATCCTCACCACCCTGTCCTCCCTGGTCGTGAGGGTCTCCGAGAGCCGGCCGGCCGTCGCGGGGCCGATGAGGCGTACACCGTCCACCGCACCGATGAGGGCGGCGAACATGCGGGCGAGGGCCTCGGCCGTCGCCGCGCTTCCGACCGGGCCCGGCGGCATCCAGGTTTCGGGCCGGTTGCCCAGCTCGGCACCCGCGCGCAGCCACGCCGGCATGGCCTCGTGGTACAGCGAACCAGGCGGGAAGTCGGCCGGCGGGTCCGGCGGCTCCCCCTCCTCCAGCCGCACCACCCGTGGCAGGTCAGCGGCGGGGACACCGAAGAGCAGATCACCGTGAACGCCGAGCGGGGCGGCGATCACATCCCGCAGCACCACCGGCAGTGGCTGCCCGGTGACCCGCCGCACGACCTCACCGAGAATGAAACCGTAGGTCAGCGCGTGCCATCCGGTCGCGATGCCGGGACGCCAGAGGGGCCGCAGGTCCGCGATCCGCGCGCACATCCCGTCCCAGTCCGCGAGATCCTCCGGCCCGACGCCGGGCGGCGTCTGCGGGACCCCGGCGGTGTGCGCGAGGACGTGGGCGAGGACGTGGGCGAGGGTGATGCCGACCTTCCCTTGGGCGGCGAACTCCGGCCAATAAGCGGCGACCGGGACGCCGTAGTCGAGCAGCCCGCGATCGGCGAGCACATGGACGAGGGTGGAGATCAGGCCGGCCGCGGGGAAGAGGGTCCGCTCGTCAACCGGGTCGGCCGGTGGTCGCGTCCGCTGCTCCGGCGCACACGTTCACCACGAGTTCGCCGTCGAGGTAGGCGGCGACCTGGAGGCCGACCTCCCCACCGGGCGCGATAAGGCGGTCGGCGAGCTCCTGGATACGTGACTGAGCGTCCAACTCAGGTCCTTCCGGCTCGCAGACCGCGGACTAAGGCGGTCTGAGGCGGCGGATATAAGGCGTCGTCCCCATGTGGGGGGTGGTGGCTTAGGACGAACCTTGTACATGTCAGGCCACAAGGGCCCGGCGGGAACGAGGAGTCAGACATGATCCGCCCGGAGATCGACAAGGTCATCATCAACGACCGCGTACGCGTACTGCGCAACGAGGCCAAGGACGCCCGCCGCGTCCGGATTGCGAAGGCCCTGAAGCGGTGACGCCCGCCGCCTGTGCGCAGCGCACGCCCCCGTCCTCTCCGGACGGGGGCGTTCTTCTTTCCCGGGCGTCTCCGACCCGGGCTACGACCCCGCGTTGGCGGGCGCCAGCGGCGTGCGCCCGCGGATCAGATCAGCAGCGCGCTCCGCGATCGCGATGGTCGGCGCGTTGGTGTTGCCCCGAGGAACCGTCGGCATGACCGACGCGTCCACCACACGCAGCCCCTCCACACCCCGCACCCGCAGCTCCGCATCGCAGACGGCGTCGTCCCCGCCCATCGCGCACGTGCTGGTCGGGTGGAACAGCGTCGCGACCTCGCGGCGGACGAACTCGGTGACGGCCTCGTCGGAGTCGGCCTGCTCGCCCGGCGCCCACTCGCCGCCGACCAGCGACGCGAGCGGCCCGGACGCGGCGATCTCGCGGGCCTGCCGGACGCCCGCGACCAGGATGTCCAGGTCGGCCTTGGCGGCCAGGTAGGCCGGGTCGATCAGCGGCTTGGCGTACGGGCTGGCCGACCGCAGGGTCAGCGCGCCGCGGCTCTCCACCGCGATCGCGGTGACCATGACCGACAGCAGCCGCTCGGTGACGTCGACGAGCCCCTGGTTCACGAACGGCGTCGGCAGGACGTGGTATTGGAGGTCGGGCGCGGGCAGCCCCTCGACCGTCCGGACGAACCCGCCCGCCTCGGCCACATTGGACGCGTAAGGGCCGCGCGCCAGCGCCTGGTACAGGGCGAACGCACGCGCGTTGGCCTGCTCCCACAGCACCTTGGTGCGCGGCGTGGCGAACATGACGTTCACGAACGGATGGTCCTGGAGGCCCTGCCCGACCGGCGAGTCGACCAGGACGTCGATGCCGAGCGAGCGCAGGTGGTCGGCGGGGCCGACGCCCGACAGCATGAGCAGCTGCGGGCTGTTCACCGCGCCGCCGGACAGGATGACCTCCGCCTCGGCGCGCGCCGAGTGCGTCTCGCCGCGCGCCTCGTAGCGGACGCCGACGGCCCGCCCGTCCTCGATCACCACGCGGGTGGCGAGGGCGTCGGTGACGACGGTGAGGTTCGGCCGGTTCTCGATCGGGTGCAGGTACCCGGCGGCGGTCGACCAGCGCCGGCCCCGCTTGTGGGTGACCTGGTAGAAGCCCACGCCGTCCTGGTCGGCGCCGTTGAAGTCGGGGTTCGCGGCGAGGCCGTACGCCTTCGCCGACTGCACCCAGGCGCGGGTCAGCGGGTGCTTGTAGCGCAGGTCCTCGACGCGGAGCGGGCCGCCGACGCCGTGGTAGGGGAGGTCGCCGCGCTGCTGGTCCTCGGCGCGACGGAAGTAGGGCAGCAGGTCCTCATAGCCCCAGCCGTCGCAGCCGTGCGCGTCGCGCCAGGTGTCGTAGTCGTACCGGGCGCCGCGGATGTAGATCATCGCGTTGGTGGACGAGCTGCCGCCGAGCGTCCGCCCGCGCGGCCAGTAGACGCTGCGGCTCGCCGCGTGCTCCTGCGGGACGGTCGCGTAGTCCCAGTCGTAGGGGCCCTTGATGAGCGCCGCCACGGCTGCCGGGATATGGATCTCCGGCGCGTCGTCGGGCGGGCCGGCCTCCAGCAGCAGGACCTTCGCGGAGGGGTCCTCGGTCAGTCGGGCGGCGAGGACGCAGCCCGCGCTCCCCGCTCCCACGATGATGTAGTCGTACACGGCGGCCTCCGGGGTCTTTCCGGAACCCTACCGAACGGGCTTCGGGGAACGTCAGGGCCAGTTCGGAAAGCGGCGGGGCTAGGCTGCGGGACATGGCGAAGAACAGGGACAACCCCGTCGTGCTCTCGCGCATCTACACCCGGACGGGCGACGACGGCACCACCGCGCTCGGCGACGCGTCGCGGACCGGCAAGACCGATCCGCGCCTCGCCGCCTACGCCGACGTCGAGGAGGCCAATGCCGCGATCGGCGCGGCCCTCGCGCTCGGCGCGCTGCCGGACAACGTCGCGACGCTGCTGGTCCGCGTCCAGAACGACCTGTTCGACGTGGGCGCCGACCTGTGCGCGCCGGTCGTCACGGACCCGCAGTACCCGCCGCTGCGCGTCGAGCCGTCCTACATCGAGCGGCTGGAGGCGGCGTGCGACGAGCACAACGCCGACCTGCCGGCGCTGCGCAGCTTCATCCTCCCGGGCGGGACGCCGGGCGCGGCGCTGCTGCACGTCGCGCGGACGGTGGCGCGGCGCGCCGAACGCACCACCTGGGCGGCGATCGAGGCGCACGGCAGCGCCGGCGAGGTCGCCGAGGGCGGCGTGAACCCGCTCACCGCCAAGTACCTCAACCGGCTGTCCGACCTGCTGTTCATCCTGTGCCGGGTGGCGAACGCCGGGCACGGCGACGTCCTGTGGAAGCCGGGCGGGGAGCGCTGACACGCCCGAGCGGCGCCGGGGGTGGGGCTAACCCCACCACCGGCTCACCGGCTCCCCACCTGGTACCGCCGCCCCGTACCGGACAGGCTGGTCATGTAAGGGCACGGCGACAACGGGAGTGACCACGTGAGGACCCTGACGGCCACGGCCGCGCTGGCGGCGGTGGCGGCGGCGACGCTGACCGCCTGCGGCAACGTGAGCTTCGGCACCGGCCACGAGGACCGCTCCTACACCGCGCCGGCCGGCGTCACCAAGCTGAAGATCGGGGGGAGCGGGAACCGGGTCGTGGTGACCGCGTCCGACTCCCCCGGCATCGAGGTCAGCGAACGGCTGCGCTGGTCCAACGAGAAGAACAAGCCGAAGGCGAGGCACGTCACCGAGGGCGGCACGCTGAAGCTCACGTCCGAGTGCGGCGGCCAGGCGGTCGGGCTCGGGTTCTCCTCGTGCGGCATCTCCTACCGCATCCGGGTCCCGCGCTCGCTGCCGGTGGAGATCGAGAGCCGGGACGGCCGGATCGACGCGTCCGGGCTCGGCGGGACGGTGCGGCTGCACACCGAGAACGGCTCGATCAAGGCGACGGACCTGCGCGCGTCCAACGTCTCCCTCAGCTCCGAGGACGGGTCGGTGCGCGTCGCCGGCCGCGTCACCACCGCCGATGTGCGCAGCCAGAACGGCTCCGTGGACGCGACCGGGCTCACCGCCGGGAAGCTGACGGTCCGCTCCGCCGACGGAAGCATCCGGCTCAGCGGGACCGCCACCGTCGCCGACCTCCGCAGCGAGAACGGCGGCATCGACGCGCAGGGGCTGACCACCGAGCGGCTCACCGCACGCACCAAGGACGGCGGCATCGACCTGCGGCTCGCCGCGCCGCCCGCGAGCGTCGACGCCGACACCGCCAACGGCTCCATCAAGCTCTGCCTGCCGCCCACCGGCGAGAGCTACGCCATCACCGCGGCCACCGACAACGGCGGCAAGGAGATCGACCCCGGCATCCACGAGGACTCCCGCTCCGACCGCAAGATCAAGCTGGCCACCCGGGACGGCGGAATCCTCGTCGCGCCCAACTAGGTCTGCCCTACTAGATGATCAGACCGGCTCAGCGGACCTGGTACGGCCCCTGCCAGACCGGCGCGTGGCCGGACGGGACGAGCGGCAGGGCCACCCGGGCGCCGCCGTTCACCGCGACCGTCGTCCGGGCGAGATGCTGCAGGACGTGCGCGACACCGTCGGTGTTGGTGTCGAGGAGCTTGAGGTTCACGTTCTTCACCCGGTCGCAGCGGGCGTGGTAGCAGGGGTCGTACGCCTTGCCGGCCCGGCCGCCGAACTTCTTCGCCTCGGCGGCGGTCTTCACGCCCTCGGCGCCGGTCGCGATGCCGCCGGCCGGGATGCCCTTCGCGATGAACGGGCCGTAGTCGGAGCGCCCGTTGAACGCGCCCTCCGTGGTCGGCAGCTTGCGGCTCTTGAAGTAGTCGCGGAACATCTTCTCGATCGCCCCGGACCCGGCGGGCGCCCGCGTCCCGGTGCCCGTGGAGCCGTCGCCGTCGTACACGCCGCGGACGCCGTTGGGCGAGCCCAGCATGTCGAAGTTGAGGTTCAGCGCGATCTTCTCCCGCTCGGACGCCCGCAGCGACTTCACGTAGTGCGCGGACCCCTGCAGGCCCTCCTCCTCGGCGCCCCACCAGGCGAACCGCACCCGGTTGCGCAGCCCGCCCTTGCCGAGGTCCTTGATCCTCCCGGCGATGGCGAGCAGCGCGGCGGCGCCGGTGCCGTTGTCGTTGATCCCCGCCCCTTCCGGGACGCTGTCGAGGTGCGCCCCGGCGACCACCACGTTGTCGGGGTCGCCGCGCTCGGTGTCGGCGATGACGTTGGACGACGACCGCTTCCCGTGCACGGTGTCGGTCTTCACCCGCAGCTTCAGACCGGCCTTCTTGACGCCCTTATTAGCGCCCTGCTTAGCGCCCTTCTTGCCCTTCGCGGTTTTCGCGCCCTTCGCGGCCTTCACCAGGGCGGCGCCCAGCTCATGCGTGACGCCGATGACCGGAATCGCGACGGGCTTGGACACCGTCCCGTTCACCGGCCCCTTCTCCCCCGCCGTGTTCGCGACGACCAAGGCGGACGCGCCCGCCGCCCGCGCCCGCGCCGCCTTCACCGCGAACGTGCACGTACCGCGCTGGACGAGCGCGATCGAGCCCTTCGCGAAGCCCTTGAAGTCGCTCTTCTCGCAGCCGCTCGTCCCGTCACCCTTGGCCGGATAGTCGACGGCCACCGCGGCGGCGGTCACGTCCCCGTCCCCCGAGTAGGCGAACGTCAGGAAGTCCTTCTCCCGCTCGTAGGTCTTCTTGGACGGCGCCGTCCGCGCGAACACCGGGTCGGACTTCTCCGCCCAGTACGGGAAGGTGAACTTCTGCACCTTCGGGGACAGGCCGGCCTTCCGGAGGCGTCCGACCACGTACTTCACCGACACCCCGTAGCCCGAGGTGCCCGCCGCGCGGTTGCCGCCGTTGTAGTCGGCGATCTCCTGGAACGCCGCCAGGTGCGCCTGGACGTCCTTCAGCGTCACCAGCTTGGCCAGATCCGGGCGGGCCGGCGCGGCGCCCGCCGGGAGCGCCGCCGGCAGGAACAGCGCGGGCAGCGCCACAGCGGTACCAGTGAGGAGATTGCGGCCGGTGATCAGCTTGCGCACGTGCACTCCAGCGGACGAGGACCGAGCGGACCAGGAGCGATCCTCACCCCGCGCCCCGGCCGCCTCAAGCGGCAGCGCCACCGCCAGGACGATTCGATACCGGCGCCTTACCAGGTCATGCCCGGACTCACTCCGGTGGGCGCAGATCCACTGGAAGGCCGGGCGGGGCCGCCTCCAGCCACGACAGGAAGCCGGTCAGCGCCGCCGCGCCCATCGCCAGCTCGACGGTCAGCTCCCCGTCCCGCACCTCGATGACGCTCACGTCCGGCAGCAGGCCCTCGGCCTCCTCCGGGCCCGGCAGGCGCCGGTTGGACACGACTAGGCCCCGGCGGTGGATCACCTGCCGGGGCCGTCTGCGGAAACCGAACACGCGGTGCCAGTGGAGCTCATCGCCCTTGTACCGGCCGATGCCGAGCCGCCATACCCCCGGAGCTCCGCCCTCCCGGGACAGGTCACGCAGGCTGCACTCCACGGTGCCGCCGCCGCGCGTGAACAACCAGCGGCGCACCGCCATGCAGACGAACAGCAGGGCAGCCAGCAGGACGAGCGCGGTGAGCGCACCGCCCACCTCCAGTGCCAGCTGCTCGCCCAAGTCCCCCGCCGTCCGTCGAACTCCGGACCTCGATGTCAGACCACGATCTCAGACCACGGCCGCGAACCACGAGGCCGAGCTCGGATCCCGGGCCCCGGTGCCAGACCACGATGCCGGGCCCCGATGCCGAATCCGATCTCAGCCTGATGTTAGGCCTCGATGCCCGCCGCGCGCAGCCGAGCGCGGGCGCGCCGCTCCGGCACCGCGTCCTCGCCCGCCAGTTCGAGCGCCGCGTCCAGCGACCGCCGGGCCTCGTCGACGTCGATCTCGCCGCCCAGCTCGGCCTGCTCCGCCAGCACCGACACCTCGTCGGCCGCGACCGAGAAGAAGCCGCTGCCGACCGCCGCCGTGATCGGCTCGCCGCCGTTCGCCGGCTCGATCTTCACCACACTGCCGTCCAGCAGGACGCCCAGCACCGGGGCGTGGCCCGGCAGGATGCCGAGCGACCCCTCGATGGTCTGGGCGACCACCATCTTGGCCTCGCCGGACCAGATCTCGCGCTCCGGCGAGACGAGCCCGACCCGTAGGGTTGCCACGTCTGTTTCCTCCGAATACTGGAGCGGTACCGGCAGGGCCGCCCCCGGGCGCACGGCCCGGGCGCGGCCCCGCCGGCGCGGACTACTTCTCCAGCTCCTTGGCCTTCTTCTCGACGTCCTCGATGCCACCGCACATGAAGAACGCCTGCTCGGGCAGGTGGTCGTACTTGCCCTCGGCCAGCGCCTTGAACGAGGCGACCGTCTCGTCCTTGGAGACCGTCACACCGGGCTGCCCGGTGAACTGCTCGGCCACGTACATCGGGTGCGACAGGAAGCGCTCGATGCGCCGCGCCCGCTGGACGGTGACCTTGTCCTCCTCGGACAGCTCGTCGATACCGAGGATCGCGATGATGTCCTGCAGCTCCTTGTACTTCTGCAGGATCCGCACGACCTCCTGCGCGACCTCGTAGTGCTCGTTCCCCAGGATCTGCGGGTCCATGATCCGCGAGGTGGAGTCGAGCGGGTCGACCGCCGGGAAGATGCCCTTCTCGGAGATGCTCCGGGAGAGCGTCGTGGTGGCGTCCAGGTGCGCGAACGTGGTGTGCGGCGCCGGGTCGGTGATGTCGTCGGCGGGCACGTAGATCGCCTGCATCGAGGTGATCGAGTGACCGCGCGTCGAGGTGATCCGCTCCTGCAGCACGCCCATCTCGTCGGCCAGCGTCGGCTGGTACCCCACCGCGGACGGCATGCGCCCGAGCAGCGTGGAGACCTCCGAACCGGCCTGCGTGAACCGGAAGATGTTGTCGATGAACAGCAGCACGTCCTGGTTCTGGACGTCGCGGAAGTACTCCGCCATCGTCAGCGCGGACAGCGCGACGCGCAGCCGGGTGCCCGGCGGCTCGTCCATCTGGCCGAACACGAGGGCGGTGTCCTTGAGGACGTCCGCCTCGTCCATCTCCACCCAGAGGTCGTTGCCCTCACGGGTGCGCTCGCCGACGCCGGCGAACACCGAGGTGCCGCCGAAGTTGCGGGCGACACGGCGGATCATCTCCTGGATGAGGACGGTCTTGCCCACACCCGCGCCGCCGAACAGGCCGATCTTCCCGCCCTTGACGTACGGGGCGAGCAGGTCGATGACCTTGATGCCGGTCTCCAGCATCTCGGTCTTGGACTCCAGCTGGTCGAACGGCGGGGCCTTGCGGTGGATGCCCCAGCGCTCGTTGATCTCCAGCGACGCGGTCGGGGCGTCCAGCGCCTCGCCGAGGGCGTTCCACACGTGGCCCTTGGTGATGTCGCCGACCGGGACGGCGATGGACTCGCCGCTGTCGGTCACCGGGGCGCCGCGGACCAGGCCGTCCGTCGGCTGCATGGAGATGGCCCGGATCATGTTGTCGCCCAGGTGCTGGGCGACCTCGAAGGTCAGGGTCTTCTCCTCGCCGCCGAGCGTGACCTGCACGTTCAGGGCGTTGTAGATGTCCGGGAGGGCGTCGGCGGGGAACTCCACGTCGACGACCGGGCCGATGACGCGCGCGACGCGCCCGGTCGCGGTCGCCGTCTCTACCTGTGCAGTCATTATCACTCCCCGCCAGATTCGGCGAGCGCGTCAGCGCCACCGACGATCTCGCTGATTTCCTGGGTGATCGCGGCCTGCCGCGCCTGGTTCATCTGGCGCGTGTAGACCCCGAGCAGTTCGTTGGCATTGTCGGTCGCCGACTTCATCGCCCGCCGGACCGACGCCTGGAACGACGCCGCCGACTGGAGCAGCATGTGGAAGATGCGGCTCTCGATGTAGTTGGGCAGCAGCAGGTCGAGCGCCGCCTGCGCGGACGGCTCGAACTCGTACGCCGGCGGGACCTTGGCGGACTCGCTCTCCTCGATCTCCAGCGGCATCAGCCGCTTGACCTGGACGGCCTGGGTCAGCATCGAGACGAACTCGGTGTAGACCACGTGGATCTCGCCGACGCCGCCCTCGGCGTCGGTCTTGAGGAAGTCCTGGGTGAGCCGGCGGCCGATCTCCTCCGCGTTCGCGAAGTGCGGGCGGTCGCTGAACCCGTGCCAGGTCTGCGCGACCTCCCGGCCCCGGAACCGGTACCAGGTGATGCCCTTGTTGCCCACCACGTACGGAACCGGCTCGCGGCCCTCGTCCCGCAGCGCCCGGATCAGCGACTCGGCCTCGCGGATCACGTTGGCGTTGTAGGCGCCGCAGAACCCGCGATCGCTCGTGACGATCAGGACGGCGCTGCGGGTGTCGGCCGGCTGCTCCTGAAGGAGCGGGTGGTCGATCCCCACATGGTGGCTCACCAGCGCGGTCAGGGCCTGCGTGATCTGGTCGGCGTACGGCTTGGACGCCGCCACCGCCTGCTGGGCCTTGACGATCCGCGACGTGGCGATCATCTCCTGGGCACGCGTGATCTTGGCGGTCGACTTGACCGTCTTGATCTGCTGCCGGAGTTGGCGAAGCTGTGCGGCCATCGGCGTCAGTCCTTCTTGACGCGGGTGATGGTCTCCTGCTCGACGTCCTCGGCCTCGATCGGTTCCACGGGCTCCTCGGCCAGCATCTCGCCCTCGCTGGTCTGGAAGCCCTTCTTGAACTCCGTGATGGCGTTCTTGAGGCTGGTGAGGCCGTCGTCGGAGAGCTGCCCCGTCTCGCGGATGGCGGTCAGCATGCCGCCCTCTTCCCGCTCGATGTAGTCGAGGAACTCGCGCTCGAAGCGGCGGACGTCGGCGACCGGGACGTCGTCCAGCTCGCCGGAGGTGCCCGCCCACACGGACACGACCTCCTGCTCGGCCGGGAACGGCGCGCCCTGCGGCTGCTTCAGCAGCTCGACCAGGCGGGCGCCGCGCTCCAGCTGGGCGCGGGACGCCGCGTCCAGGTCGGACGCGAAGGCGGCGAACGCCTCCAGGTCGCGGAACTGCGACAGCGCCAGGCGCAGCGTGCCGGCGACCTTGCGCATCGCCTTGATCTGCGCGGAGCCGCCGACCCGGGAGACCGAGATGCCGACGTTGATCGCCGGCCGGACGCCCTGGTTGAACAGGTCCGTCTCCAGAAAGCACTGGCCGTCGGTGATCGAGATGACGTTCGTCGGGATGTAGGCCGACACGTCGTTGCCCTTGGTCTCGATGATCGGCAGGCCGGTCATCGAGCCGCCGCCCAGGTCGTCCGACAGCTTCGCGCAGCGCTCCAGCAGGCGCGAGTGCAGGTAGAAGACGTCACCCGGGTAGGCCTCGCGGCCCGGCGGGCGGCGCAGCAGCAGCGACACCGCGCGGTAGGCCTCGGCCTGCTTCGACAGGTCGTCGAACACGATCAGGACGTGCTTGCCCTGGTACATCCAGTGCTGCCCGATCGCGGACCCGGTGTAGGGGGCGATGTACTTGTAGCCCGCCGGGTCGGACGCCGGAGCCGCCACGATCGTGGTGTACTCCAGCGCGCCGGCCTCCTCCAGGGAGCGGCGGACGTTGGCGATCGTGGAGCCCTTCTGGCCGACCGCCACGTAGATGCAGCGCACCTGCTTGGCCGGGTCGCCGGTGTCCCAGGCTTCCTTCTGGTTGATGATGGTGTCCACGCAGACCGTCGTCTTGCCGGTCTGCCGGTCACCGATGATCAGCTGCCGCTGGCCCCGGCCGATCGGCGTCATCGCGTCGATCGCCTTGATGCCGGTCTGCAGCGGCTCCTTCACCGACTGCCGCTGCACGACCGTGGGGGCCTGCAGTTCCAGCGCACGGCGCTCGGTCGACTCGACCGGGCCGAGGCCGTCCAGCGGGTTGCCCAGCGCGTCCACGACGCGACCGAGGAAGGCGTCGCCGACCGGCGCCGACAGGACCTCGCCCGTCCGCCGGACCTTCTGGCCCTCCTCGATTCCGCTGAAGTCACCCAGGACAACGGCGCCGATCTCACGCACGTCCAGGTTCAGAGCCAGGCCACGGGTACCGTCCTCGAACTCCAGGAGTTCGTTCGCCATCGCGGAGGGCAGGCCCTCGATGTGGGCGATGCCGTCGCCGGCATCGACGACGGTGCCGACCTCCTCGCGCGCGGCGGCCTCGGGCTCGTACGACTGGACGAAGCGCTCCAGCGCGTTCCGGATCTCGTCCGGACGGATCGTCAGCTCCGCCATGATTCCTCTCTTGCTCCCTTAAGGGTCGGCTTTACCGGCACTCGGCAATGGAGCCAGGTCTACCGGCGTCAGCCGGCACCGAGCCTCCGGCGGACGTCGTCCAGCCGTCCGGCGATCGTGCCGTCGATGATCTCGTCCCCGATCTCGATCGACAGTCCGCCGATCGTGCCCGGGTCGATCTCGATGTTCAGGTGTACTTCGTGTCCGTACGCGGCGGCGAGCACCGCGGCGAGCCGCGTCCGCTGCTGCGCCGACAGCTCGGTCGGCGTCCGCACCAGGGCGACGAGCCGCTGCCGGCGCTGGGCGACGAGCTTGCCGAACTCGGCCAGCCCGCCTTCCAGGCTACGTCCTCGCGGACGCAGCACGAGCTCGGTGACCAGCGTCAGCGTGGCAGGCGTGACCTTGCCCTCCAGCAGCGCGTTGACCAGGCCGAGCTTGCGGTCGTCCGGCAGGCCCGGACCGGCGAGGGCGGCGCGCAGCGCGACCTCCCCCTCGATGACCCGGGAGAACCGGAACAGCTCGTCCTCCAGGTCGTCGATCTGCCGGTCGGCCTCGGCGCGGGCGGCCTCGGCGGTGACCGCGAGGGTCTCCACCGCGTCCGCCAGCTCCGACGGCTTGGACCAGCGCAGCCGGACGACGTCGGCGACCAGCCCGAGAGCGGCCGGCGACACCTTGCCCTCCAGCAGGATCTGGACGAGCTGCGCCTTGTCGGCACCGTCCCGCGCCGGGTCGGAAACCGCCCGGCGCAGGCCGTGCTCGCGGTCGATCAGGTGCAGCACCGCGAACAGGTCGGCGCCCAGCGAGGCCAGGTCGGCGGAGGGAATGACGGCCTCCAGCCGGGTCTTGGCCTCGGCGAGCGACGCCCTGCTCACCGCTCCCGTGATGGTCATGATGTGATCTGCTCCTGCGTGCGAGCGCGGCTCTCCAGCTCCTCGAGGAACCGGTCGACGACCCGGCTCTGCCGTGCGCTGTCCTCAAGGGACTCACCCACGACGCGCCCGGCGAGGTCGACCGACATGGCGCCGATCTCGGCGCGCAGCGACTGCAGCGCCTGCTGCCGCTCGGCCTCGATCTGCTTCTTCGCGTCCTCGACGATCTTGCGAGCCTCCGCCTGGGCCTTCTCCTTGGCCTCGGCGATGATCTGCGCGCCCTGCTCCTCGGCCTTGCGCCGCTCGTTGGACGCCTCGACCGCGGCCGCCTTCTGCTGGGACTTGTACTGATCGAGGACCTGCTGGGCCTCTTTCTGCGCCTGCTCGGCCCGCTCCAGGCCGCCCTCGATCGCCTGGGTCCGCTCCTCCAGCGTCTTCTGCAGACGCGGGACGAGGATGCGGCCCAGCACGATCATGACGACGAGGAACGAGAAGATGCCGACGACCAGCTCGTACGGGTGCGGGACGAGAGGGTTGTTCTCCTCCGCCGCTAGGACGGAAGCTGCCGTGATCATGTCTGCAGCCCTTCCTCAGTTGGAACCCGTGGTCAGATGCCCTGGAAGATGAAGGGCGCGACCAGACCGATGAGGGCCAGCGCCTCGGTGAGGACGAAGCCCAGCAGCATGTTGGTGCGGATGACGCCGGTGAGCTCCGGCTGGCGGGCGATGGCGTTCACGCCCTGACCGAAGATGATGCCGATGCCGATGCCCGGGCCGATGGCCGCGAGGCCGTAGCCGATCGAGGTGACGTTGCCTTCGACTGCGGCGAGGACGGCTCCCGTCATGGGTTCATTCCTTTTCTGTCGGCCGGCGGAGGCTCCGCCGGTCTGGGCTAACGAGGGTGTCTGGGAAGGCCCGGCACCGGAAGCGCGCGGACCCGGTGGCTTAGTGGTCCGCTTCGAGGCCGCTCTGGATGTACATCGCGGCGAGCATCGCGAACAGGAACGCCTGCAGGAACTGGATCAGCAACTCCAGTGCCGTCAGCAGGATCGTGACGATGACGCCGACGATGCCGACGCCGAAGCCGAGCGCGGTGGGCTTCTCGAAGAGGAACCAGAAGCCGACGAGGCTGAAGAACGCCAGGATCGTGTGGCCCGCGAACATGTTGGCGAAGAGCCGGACCGCGTGGGTGAAGGGCGCCAGGATGAACGTCGAGAGGTACTCGATCGGCACCAGCAGGAAGTAGACCGGCAGCGGCAGGCCCTTGGGGATCAGGTTGGTGAAGTACTTCACCGGGCCCTGGTGCTTGAAGCCCAGGTAGACCTTGACGATGTAGACGAACACCGCGAGGACGATCGGGAACGCGATGTGCGACGCGACCGGGAACTGGATGATCGGAATGACCGCGAAGATGTTCCAGAACCAGATCAGGAAGAACAGCGACATCAGCATCGGCATCCACCGGTCGGTGTTCTTGCCGAGGAACGGGCGGGCGATCTCGTCCCGCACGAACATGTAGCCGATCTCACCGATGTTCTGCATGCCGCGCGGCACGAGCTTCGGCTTGGCGAACGCCATCCAGAACAGGCCGCAGACCAGCAGAGCGCCGACGACCGCGAAGACGACGGGCTTGGTCAGCCACTCGGGGCCGCCGGCGAACAGGGGCGGGAAGTCGAACAGCTCCGGGCCCGGGGCTTTGAACTCGTCTCCCCCGGTGGCGAGGACCGTCAGCGCGTTCACGCGGCGTTCCCTTCATCAATGTGGTGATGTTTCACGAAGGCTTCCTCGGCGGCTTCCTCGGCGGGGCCGCTCAGGAGGAGTGGCTGCCGTACTTCAGGTAGACCAGGTAGATGGCGAGCCCGGCACCGATGATCAGGCCGATGGGGATCAGCCAGGTCTGGTGCGTCCATGCGGACAGCAGCCACCCGATGCCGCCCCAGATGATCATCCCGGAGAGAAGGTAGCTGGGCACGGACCAGGCGACGTCGGCGAATTCCCGCTGGCCGTCCTCCGGCCGGGGCTTCTGCTCGCTCATCGCGCTCCGGACGATAGCAGGCCACCCGTGCGGTGGTCATATTGGAGTAGTCCCAGGGGCCCGGCACCGTCCGCGAGGGGTGCATCACGGACTCCGGTCCAGGACGTTCTCGGGTTCGTCAATGTAGGGCCTCCGCTGCAGCACGACCCGGAACTCGGCGGCGATCCAGAGCAGCGCGAGCCCGATGACCGTCCAGCCGAACACCTTGGTGTCCCAGATCGAGACGCCGTCCATCGTCGTGACCAGCACCATCACCGCGAGGATCTTCACCATGTAGCTGGCCAGCGCGGCCAGCATCATCGTCTGCGCGGAGTACCGGGCGGCCCAGGAGACCACCAGGGCGCTGATCGAGAAGAAGGCGATCACCACGACGGAGGCCAGTGCCGCCGCCAGGGCGCCCTTGGCGCCGGCGGTCAGCAGGCCGATCAGCACGGCGCCCACCCCGACGACCGATGTCGGGATCGCTGCGCCGCGGAGCATCCGAGCGTCGGAGGTTTGCATGAGGGCTCCGGCTGGTCACGGTCAGTGGTCGTTTCTTGTTCGTGAAAGGTATCACAAGCGTCCGGATTGTCCACAATTACCCTAGAGGTAATGCGAATGGGGGGCCGCGGAGGCCCCCGCCGGTCACGCTCGCACCTGGACTTTAGCCCAGCTCAGGGCTTGCTTTTACCACATCGCGCAACGCCGTGCCGGGACCGGTGTCCGGGCGGCGGGCGCGGCCGGCGCGGCCCCGCCGGGAACGGGGCGTGACCGGGATCAGACCCGCATCGGCGGGCGCCGGACCGGCTGGTCGCCGGTGCCCGCGTCGTCCGCGGCCGGCTTCCCGCGGCCCGGCTTGCGCAGCATCAGCACGACGCCGGCGACCGCGACCAGCAGCGTCACCCCGAGGGTGATCCACGCGGCGTCGAACAGCGCCAGCCCGACCAGCCCGGAGGCCAGCAGCCCGACCCAGAAGTACATGATCAGCACGGCCCGGCGGGTGGAGTGGCCGAGCTGCAGCAGCCGGTGGTGCAGGTGCTGCTTGTCCGGGGAGAACGGCGACCGGCCCTGGCTCGTGCGGCGCAGCACCGCGAGCAGCATGTCCATGAACGGGACCGCGGCCACCGCCGGGATCAGCAGCACCGGGACGAAGAACGGGAACAGCCCGTTGGCGAGGATCGCCGGGTCGAACTGCCCGGTCAGCATGATCGTGGACGCGCTGAGCAGCAGCCCGATCAGCATCGAGCCGGTGTCGCCCATGAAGATCTTGGCGGGGCTGAAGTTGTGCGGCAGGAACCCCGCGCACATCCCGACCAGGACCGCGGCGGTGAGCGTCGCGCCGGTCAGCGTGGTCAGCCCGTTGGACTTCGACAGCAGGTAGGCGTAGGAGAACAGGGCCAGCGCGGCGATCCCGACGACGCCCGCGGCCAGGCCGTCCAGGCCGTCGATGAAGTTCACCGCGTTGATCGTGGCGACCACGACGAAGACGGTCAGCGGCACCCCGTAGGCGGGCGGCAGCGACAGCGACTCGCCGGTCGGCAGCGGGATCACGTAGATCTGGATGCCCTGCATGATGAAGATCCCGGCGGCCGCGACCTGCCCGGCGAACTTGGTGAGCGCGTCCACCTCCCACCGGTCGTCGGCGATGCCGATCAGCACGATCAGCCCGCCGGACAGCAGCAGCGCCTTCGCCACGCTGATGTCGCCGTCCGAGAGGACCTTGCGCATCTCCGGCAGCCCGGTCGCCACCACCAGCGCCGACACCATCCCGCCGAACATCGCCAGGCCGCCGAGGCGGGGCGTCGGGATCACGTGCACGTCGCGGTCGCGCGGGACGGCCTGCGCCCCGAACCAGACGGCGAACCGGCGTACCGAGGGGGTCAGCAGGTAGGCGACGAGGGCGGCGACAAGGATCGTGAGCAGGTACTCCCGCACTCGCCTGCGCCCCCTTCACCGATCGCCGCCGCCGTGGTACCCCGTCCGGCGCGCCCCATCCACGTGAGCCGTCCACATGACCTGTCCACGTGACCTGTCCAGAAGATCTGTCCACAAGACCGTGCACTTGGCCAGTACGGCCCGTTCGTCTTCGTTAGACGAACGATCCGGCGGATGTGTTCGCGCCGCGACCGACCAACTGTAGACCCACCCGGCCGCCACGCGCTGCCGATCGGCCCGCGCGAGTCATCGCGGCGCCCGCGGATTGAGCCGGTGCGGGGTGAGGCGGTGCGGGCTGTGCGGGGTGCGGCGGTGCGCGCAGAGCATCCCGGCGCCGACGATCAGCAGCGCGAGCCCGGCGAGGCAGCCGTCCCCCAGCGAGAACGCCCACAGCCCGCGGGCCGCGACCTCCTCCCCGGCGTCGGCGGCGACGACCGGCAGACCGGCCGCGACCAGCGCCACGCCGGCCCGCCGGCGCGGCACCGGCAGGCGCGGGATCAGCGCCAGGGCGCCGAGGGCCAGGGCGAGCACCGCGGTCCCCGGCCAGCCGCCCGCCCAGCGCGGCGGGACGCGGTGCGGCGCCGGGACGGTGATCGCGTGCTTGGGCAGCCGGACCCGGATCCGCATGCCCTCGTGCGGGGCGAGCCCGGTCTGGACGAAGTCGACGGCGTACGGCCCGTCGCGGTCGCGCAGGCACCGGGTCGACGCGTCGGGGGCGCCCGCCCGGCAGCCCACGCGCCGCAGCGGGACCGGCGCCTCGACGCGCACCGCCGCGTTCCCGATCGGGACGTCCCAGGCCGTCCCGATCGCGTCCCACTCCAGCTCGTCGTGGCCGGGGCGCGGGGTGAACGCCCACCTGACCTCGTACTCCAGCACGTACGCCTGCCGCCCGCGGACCTCGCGGTGCCGGTCCCCGACGCTGATCCGCACGTCGCGCAGGAACCGCGTCATCCGAACGCGGGACGGCGCGCCGGTGGAGGAGCTGGTGCGCACGTTCCGCACGTCGTAGACCCGGTCGCCGCGCCGGAACGGCACATGCCGGACGATCCCGTGCTCGCTCCGGTCGAAGTCGTAGGTGATCGTCTCCCGGACGTGCAGGACCCCGTCGGCGCCGATCCGCAGCACCACGTCGTAGGTCGGGATGCGCTCCCCGGCGGCGCGGGCGGGGGCGGGCAGCACGAGCACGAGGATCAGCAGCAGGAGGCCCGCGAAGATCACGCGCCCCCGGACACGGCCACGCACGTCAGGCATGGTTCCACGGGTGCTCATGATCGTGTCGGCACAACGGCGAGGCGCACCGGGAGATGAACGTCCGGTCACTGCTAAGTTATCGCTCGCTAACCCCCCGAAGAACTGAGCCTGGAGGGACCTATGCGGCGATTCGCTGCAGTAGCCCTGACCGCCGGCACCCTGATGGCCGGCATGGCCGCCGTGGGCGCCCCCGCCGAGGCGGCCGCCGCCAAGAGCTGGAAGCCCATCAACTCCTACGGCAGCATCGACGCCTGGGGCACCTACACCCGCAGCGGCGGCAAGACCTACGTCAAGGGCTACCTCCGCGACACCAAGAAGAACGGCTGGACCGCCTGCGTGCGGTTCCTGTTCACCGAGGGCAACAAGAAGTACTGGTCGCGCTTCAAGATCATCGGCGTGACGTCCGGCGGCGCGAAGTACAACTACGACGGCAAGGCGACCGTCAAGATCAGCGTCAGCTCCAGCTACAGCAGCCACCTGTGGGTGCAGGAGTGCGGCCGGAACAAGAAGACCGGCAAGTACTACTACGGCAAGGGCAAGAAGCTCTTCTGAGCCGCTCGCTCTGCCTGCCGACACAGGCCCCGCCCGGCCCGGCGGGGCCTTCGCGCTTTCTCCGGGCCCGCCGGTGCGGAGCGGCCGTTTTCGGCCAGGAGGCCCGGGGCGCCCGGCCCTCCGGTGTCAGTCGTTCTGGGCGGCGTCCGAGTCGTTCTTCGTGAGGGACGGCTTGGGGGCGGGCTCGGCCGGGGCGGCGGGGGCCTCAGTGGGGTCCGCAGGGGCCTCAGCGGGCTCGTCCTGCGTCGCGGGAGCCGTCTCCTTGGTGAGGGAGAGCTTGGCCTGATCGGCGTCGGAGGCGGCCGTTGCGGACTCTCCCGCCTCGTCCGGCTCGTCCGGCTCGTCGTCGTCGGTGAGGAGGACGCCGACCACGGCGCGGATCTTGTCGACGGGCACGGCGCCGGCCCGCAGCAGGCGCGGGACGGGGCCGGTCAGGTCGAGGATCGTGGAGGGGTCGGCATGGCCCGACACGCCGCCGTCCAGGTAGACGGAGATGGAGTCGCCGAGCATCTTCTCGGCCTCGTCGATGTTGCGGGCCGCGGGCTGCCCGCTCAGGTTCGCGCTGCTCACGGCCAGCGGGCCGGTCTCCTTCAGCAGCTCCACCGCCAGCTCGTGCATCGGCATCCGGACGGCGACGGTGCCCTTGGTCTCGCCGAGGTCCCACATGAGGTTCGGGTTCGCGCGGCACACCAGCGTCAGGGCGCCCGGCCAGAACTCGTCGATGAGGTCCTGCCCGTAGACGCCGAGGTCGTCCACCAGGGCGGTCGCGGCCCGCACCGAGCCGACCAGGACCGGCGGGGGCATCTCCCGGCCGCGGCCCTTGGCCTCCAGCAGCTTCGTCACGGCGGGCGCCACGAACGCGTCCGCGCCCACCCCGTACACGGTGTCGGTCGGCAGGACGATCAGCTCGCCGCGCCGGACGGCCGACACGGCCTCCGCGATCCCGCGCGTGCGCTCCATCGGCTCTGAGCAGTCATAACGTCGGCTCACGATCGCCCGTCTTCCCATCTCGCGCGGCGCTCATCGGATTGGCACCGCCCAGGATAGCGGGGGTCCGCGCAGGCCCGGCCGGTCGCGAGGCGGGGCTGACCGGGTGCGGGACGGGGCTAGTCGGTGGCGAGGCGGGCGGTGACGAAGCGGTCCCGGTTGGTGAGGTCGCGGCGGTTGCGGACGTCCCGCCAGCCGTTCTCCTCGGCGAACACCCAGTAGACCGCGTTGCCCTGCAGGTCGCTGTGCTCGACCGCGACGTAGCCGCCGGGGCGCAGCAGCCGCCGGGCGGTGCGCTCGACCACCCGGATCGCGTCCAGGCCGTCGTCGCCGCCGCCCCACAGCGCGTCCGCCGGGTCGTGGTCGCGGACGTCCGGCGGAACGTACTCCCACTCGCTCATCGGGATGTACGGGGGGTTGCTGACGACCAGGTCGACGGTGCCGTCCAGCTCGGGCAGCGCGGTGGCGAAGTCGTCCAGGTGCAGCCGGACGCGGCCCCGCTCGTCCAGCTCCTCGATGTTGCGGGTGGCGTGCACGAACGCGGTCGGGTCCTTTTCCACCGCGTGCACGCGCGCGCGAGGCGCCTCCAGCGCGATCGACAGCGCGATCGCCGCCGAGCCGGTGCCGAGGTCGACGACGAGGGGGTCGCGGACGTCCATGTCGCGCAGCGTCTCCAGCGCCCAGCCGGCCATCACCTCGGTCTCCGGGCGCGGGACGAACACCCCCGGCCCGACCTTCAGCTCCAGGTAGCGGAAGTAGGCGCGGCCGGTGATGTGCTGCAGCGGCTCCCCCGCCTCGCGGCGCGCGACGAACTCCCAGAACCGGGCGTCGAACGCGCTGTCGGGGACGCCGTGCAGCTCCGAGCGCCGCACCTCGTGCACGGCCGCCGCGAGCTCCTCGGCATCGGCGCGCGGCGAGGCGGCGCCCGCGTCGGCGAGGCGCGCGGTCGCCCTGGCGATCTCGTCGAGCAGCAGGTTCATGACTCCGTCTTCCGAGGGGGGACGACCCCCCACGCCCCCCGATTCGCTCCGCTCATGATTTTTGGGCTTCGGCCAGTCGTCGTTCCATGTCGGCGTCGACCAGCGCCTGCGTGACGTTGTGGAGGTCCCCGTCCAGCACCTGGTCGAGGTTGTAGGCCTTGTAGCCGACGCGGTGGTCGGAGATGCGGTTCTCGGGGTAGTTGTAGGTGCGCACCCGCTCGGAGCGGTCGACGGTGCGGACCTGGCTCTTGCGCTCGGCCGCCGCGGCGGCGTCGGCCTCCTCCTGCGCCATCGCCAGCAGCCGCGACCGCAGGATGCGCAGTGCCTGCTCCTTGTTCTGGAGCTGGCTCTTCTCGTTCTGGCAGGACACGACGACGCCGGTCGGCAGGTGCGTGATGCGGACGGCGGAGTCGGTCGTGTTGACGCTCTGCCCGCCCGGCCCGGACGACCGGTACACGTCGATGCGCAGGTCGTTCGGGTCGATCTGGACGTCGACGTCCTCGGCCTCGGGGGTCACCAGGACGCCGACCGCGCTGGTGTGGATGCGGCCCTGCGACTCGGTCGCGGGCACGCGCTGCACGCGGTGCACGCCGCCCTCGTACTTCAGCCGCGTCCAGACGCCTTCCTCGGCGTTGCCCTTGGCCTTCACCGCGACGGTGACGTCCTTGTAGCCGCCGAGGTCGGACGGGTGCGAGTCGATGACCTCGGTCTTCCAGCCGATGCGCTCGGCGTACCGCAGGTACATGCGCAGCAGGTCGCCGGCGAACAGCGCGGACTCCTCGCCGCCCTCCCCGGCCTTCACCTGCAGGATGACGTCCTTGGAGTCGCTCGGGTCGCGCGGGACGAGCAGCCTGCGCAGCCGCTCCTCCAGGTCTTCGCGACGCTTGTCGAGGTCGTCGGCCTCGGCGGCGAACGCCGGGTCCTCACCGGCGAGTTCGCGGGCGGTGGCCAGGTCGTCCTGCGTGGCCGCCAACTCGCGCCGGGTCTCGACGATCGGCCGCAGCTCCGCGTACCGCTTGCCGAGCTTGCGCGCCAGCGCCTGGTCGGCATGGACGGACGGGTCGGCGAGCCGTTCCTCGATGCCCGCGTATTCGCTGATCAGATCGTCGAGATTCACGCTGTGTCCTGACCCGTTCCGGCCGGCGTGGCCGCCGCGGCCGATCCCGGCCCGCAGACGGCGGCCGTCCCCGGTTGCCGACTTCGAAAGGCCCGGGGACCGCGAGTGTCCCCGGGCCGTTCCTGGTATGTGCGCGGCGCCCTACTTGCCGGCCTTCTTCTTGCCGAAGCGCTGCTCGAAGCGCGCCACCCGGCCGCCGGTGTCGAGGATCTTCTGCTTGCCCGTGTAGAACGGGTGGCAGTTCGAGCAGACGTCCGCGTGGATCACGCCGTTCTCGGCGGTGCTGCGGGTCTCGAAGGTGTTGCCGCACGTGCACGTCACGGTCGTGACGACGTAGTTCGGGTGGATGTCGGGCTTCATGGGTTCTCCTCGCCTCGGGCGGTCGCCGGGCGCCCGTCATGCTCGCATGGCCGGGCCATGGGAGATGTGAGGGGCGTGAACCGGTACCGCAGCGGTTGCACCTCAAGTGTGCCAGATACCCGAACGTGGCGAGGTCACCGGGCATTCCCGATCTTGGACGGGAGGCGCGGCCCGGTCACCCGGCGGCGCGTCCCAGATAGGCCAGGACCGCCATCACCCTGCGGTGGCCGCCCTGCGCCGGCTGCAGGTGCAGCTTCATGAAGATGTTGGAAATGTGCTTCTCCACGGCGCCCTCGGTGACGACGAGGTCCGCCGCGATCGCCCCGTTGGAGCGCCCCTGCGCCATCAGCCCGAGCACCTCCCGCTCGCGCGGCGTCAGCGACTCCAGCGGGTCGTCGCTGCGGCGCCGGCCGAGCAGCTGGCCGATCACCTCCGGGTCGATCACCGTCCCGCCGGCCGCGATGCGGCGTACCGCGTCGATGAACTCGGCGACGTCCGCGACCCGCTCCTTCAGCAGGTAGCCGACGCCCTCGGCGCCGCCGCCGATCAGGTCCGTCGCGTACCGCTCCTCCACGTACTGCGACAGGACGAGGATCGGCGTGCCCGGCCGCCGCTCCCGGACGGCGAGCGCCGCGCGCAGCCCCTCGTCGGTGAACGATGGCGGCATCCGGACGTCCACGATGGCGAGGTCGGGGGCGTGCTCCTCGACGATGCCGAGCAGCCCCGGGCCGTCCCCGACGGTCGCCGCCGTCTCGATCCCGGCGTCGCCGAGCAGCCGGACGAGCCCTTCCCGCAACAGCACCGAATCCTCGGCGATCACTACCCGCATCGCCCCATTATCGTGCCCCCGGCCCGGCTCGCCGATCCGCGGGCCGAGCCAGGAGCCGGCGGTCGCCGGGGGCGCCGTCACCAGGTGCAGGGCAGGTCCGCGCGGATGATCGTGGGGCCGCCGGGCGGGCTGTCCACGATGAGCATCCCGTCGATCGTCGCGGCCCGGTCGGCGAGCCCGGCGAGGCCGCCGCCGCGGCGGGCGGTCGCGCCGCCCACCCCGTTGTCGATCACCTCGACGACCACCCAGCGGTCGTCGCGGGCCACCCGGACCGACACCTGCGTCGCGCGGGCGTACTTCGCGACGTTCGCCAGCGACTCGGCGACGATGAAGTAGGCGATGCTCTCGACCGCCGCCGGCGGGCGCTCCGGCAGGTCGACGGTCACCTGGACGGGCACCGGGGCGCGGGCCGCGAGGCCCGACAGCGCCGGGTCCAGGCCGCGGTCGGTGAGGATCGCCGGGTAGATGCCGCGGGCCAGGTCGCGCAGCTCGGTGATGGCCTCCTTGGTGCCGGCGTGCGCCTGCTCGATCAGCGCCCGCGCGCCCTCGGGGTCCTCGTCGAGCTTGGCGCGGGCGCGCCCGATGTCCATCGCGACGGCCAGCAGCCGCTGCTGCGCGCCGTCGTGCAGGTCGCGCTCGATGCGGCGCCGCTCGAACTCGGCGGCGTCCACCCCGCGGGCACGGCTGGCCTGGAGGTGCTCGGTACGCCTGCGCAGCTCGACGTTCTCGGCCTGCGCGGGGCTCGGGCCGAGCAGCAGCGCGGCGAACACCGTGTGGCCGATCGCGAGCGCCCGCGTCACGTACATCGCCAGGGTGAGGAACACCAGCCCGATGACCATCACCGGGACGGCCTCCAGCGGGTTGCCCGCCCAGTACGAGACGAACCCGAGGTTGATCTCGGCGCCGCCGTCCACCGCCACGATCAGCGGCAGCCCCAGCGTCGTCGCCGTCGAGCCCCAGACCGCCGCGGACACGACGAACTCCACCAGCGTGACCGGGAACAGGAGGCCGAGGTAGAGGAGGTCCTTCCAGGTGCACGGGTCGCCCGCCATGCTCTTGAGCTTGGCCAGCGGATTGCGGGTCTCCGGCAGCCGCCGGTACGGATCCGGGACGCGGACGCCGAACGCCGCCCGGACGAGGCGGCGCTCCAGCATCGCGCCGAACCGCCACGCGACCATCAGCAGCGCCAGCAGCGGCACCCCGACCCAGATGATCAGCAGCCCGAGGGACAGCGACAGCCCGACGACGAGCGTGATGAACCAGCCGAGGCCGAACGCCATGCTCACGCCCAGGTAGAGCGCGGAGCGCCAGGTCACCGACGACCGCGCCATCGCCAGCGGCGCCCAGGAGCGGTTCAGGACGGACGGCGCGTCCCCGCCGCCGCGCGTCGCCGCGGCCCACCGTGTCGCGGCCCATCCCACGGCGCCGCCGCCGGGGTCTCTGCTCAGCTCGCCCACATCGTCCTCCGTGCCCGTTCCCAACCTACGATCCCAGCGTGCCGGGACGGAGCCGCGGCGACCATGACGCGCACCGGCGGATGGGGGGTGGGGCTAACCCCACCACGCCGGCCGCCACGGGCCCTGGCCTGCTTCTCGGACGAACGTGGAACGCCCCCGCCCGGTTTCCCGGACGGGGGCGTTCCACGCGTGCTCAGACCCGGATCAGACCCCGGATCAGGCCCCGATCAGGCCCCGCTCAGGCCCGCGCCGGGCGCGATCAGCGGTCGTCGGAGACCGTGGTCTTCTGCACCTGGAGCAGGAACTCGGCGTTGGACTTGGTCTCCTTCATCTTCTCGATGAGGAGCTCCAGCGCCTGCTGCGTGTCGAGCGCGTGCAGCACCCGGCGCAGCTGCCAGACGACCCGCAGCTCCTCCGGAGCCATCAGGATCTCCTCCTTGCGGGTGGAGGACTGGTCGACGTCCACCGCCGGGAAGATCCGCTTGTCGGCCAGGCTCCGGTTGAGCTTCAGCTCCATGTTGCCGGTGCCCTTGAACTCCTCGAAGATGACCTCGTCCATGCGGGACCCGGTCTCCACCAGCGCGGTGGCGAGGATCGTCAGCGAGCCGCCGTTCTCGATGTTGCGCGCCGCGCCGAAGAACCGCTTCGGCGGGTACAGGGCCGTCGAGTCGACACCACCGGACAGGATCCGGCCGGACGCCGGCGCCGCCAGGTTGTAGGCCCGGCCCAGGCGGGTGATCGAGTCGAGCAGCACGACGACGTCGTGGCCCAGCTCGACGAGCCGCTTGGCGCGCTCGATCGCCAGCTCCGCGACCGTGGTGTGGTCCTCGGCGGGACGGTCGAAGGTCGAGTGGATGACCTCGCCCTTCACCGTCCGCTGCATGTCGGTGACCTCTTCCGGACGCTCGTCCACCAGGACGACCATCAGGTGGCACTCCGGGTTGTTCTTGGTGATCGCGTTCGCGATCGCCTGGAGCACCATGGTCTTGCCGGCCTTCGGCGGCGACACGATCAGCCCGCGCTGGCCCTTGCCGATCGGCGACACCAGGTCGATGATCCGCGTGGTCAGGACGCCGGGGTCGGACTCCAGCCGCAGCCGCTCCTGCGGGTACAGCGGGGTCAGCTTGGTGAAGTCGACGCGGCCCTTGGCCTGCTCCGGCTCCATCCCGTTGACGGTGTCGAGGCGGACCAGCGCGTTGAACTTCTCGCGCCGCTCGCCCTCGCGCGCCTGCCGGACGGCACCGGTGATCACGTCGCCCTTGCGGAGGCCGTTCTTGCGGACCTGCGCCAGCGACACGTACACGTCGTTCGGACCGGGCAGGTAGCCGGTCGTCCGGACGAAGGCGTAGTTGTCGAGGATGTCGAGGATGCCCGCGACCGGGATGAGGACGTCGTCCTCGGTGATCACCGGCTCCTCGTAGCGCTCGCGGCCGCGGCCCCGGTTGCGCTCGCGGAACCGGCGCCCGCGCCGGCCCCGGCCGCTGCCGTCGTCATCGTCGTGCTGGCCGCCGCCCTGGTTCTGGCCGCCGCGCTGCCGTCCGCCGCCCTGGTCGCCGCGGTCGCCCCGCTCGCCGCGGTCATTGCGGTCGCCCCGCTCGCCCCGGTCACCGCGCTCGCCGCGCTCGCCCCGGTCGCGGCCCTCGCCGCGGTCCCGGCCGCCGCGCTGCCGCTGGCGTCCGCCGCCCTCGCGGCCGTCGCGGCCCTGGTCGCGCCCGCCGTCGCGGCCGCCCTGGGACTCGCCGTCCTCGGCGTTCTGGTCGCGGCCCTGCTCGCGCCCCTGATCACGGTTCTGGTCGCGGTGCTGCCGCTCGCCGCGTCCCTCACCGGCCCCCCGGTCCTGCCGCTCACCGCGCTGGCGGCCGCCCTGCCGGTCCGCCTTCTCGGCCTTCTCCGGCTTGTCGGCGGCCCGCTCGGGGGCCTCGCCGGCCGGCTTGTCGCTCTGCTTGTCCGACTGCTTGTCGGCCTGCTTGTCGGACGGGGCCTGCTCGGTCGCGGGCGCGGCGTCGGAGATCGTGACCTGGTCGTCGGAGACCTCGCGCTTGGCGGCCGCGGTGCGGGTCCGCCGGGGGCGCTCGGTCTTCGCCGGGGCAGCGGCTCCCTGCTCGCCCCCCGCCGAGCCCTGCTCCCCGCCGCCCTGCTTCTCCTGGATGGCGGCGATGAGCTGGCTCTTGCGCATCCCGGTCACGCCGGTGATGCCGAGGCTGGACGCGAGCGCCTTGAGCTCGGGCAGCACCATGGCCGACAGGCCGGTGCCCGAGCGGCGGCGCCGGGGGGTGGCGGACTCCGCGGCGGCCGGAGCGGCGTCGGCCACGGTTCCCGTGCTTGATGCGTCCGTAAGGAGTTCGCTGGATTCGCTCACTAAGGGTCCTTCCCAGGGAGCGGGCGTTGGCCGGCGTTCGGCCAGTCGACCCGGTGGTGCGGCCCGGCGGGGGCGCCGGGACGGGCTCCGCTGATCACGATGGAACCGGGATCGGCGTGTTCTGGGCACAGCCAGATGATGGACGGGACGTTCCGCTCGTGCGTGTCCCCGGTACCGCCACGTCCTGAGTTGTTGCGCTGGAATGCCTGACAACGGGATATCACGGTGTCGGGGAGCCTGGTACGCGGGACCGAAACGACCGGAGGGCCGAACAGGCGACGCGCGGCTGACGAGCACGCTGCCCCGAACGGGGCATCTGGTGCGGCATTCAGCCTAACATCACCAGGGCACACTGCTATTCCCCAGAGGTCGATGTCTTCGCATTTTACCTAGCGGGATCGTGCCGGAACCTGCACCGGCCGGAGCGCCGCGAAGGCCCCGCCCCCGGCGCCGCGATCAGGCCCGGACCTCGTGTTCTCCGGTCATGACGCGTGCGCCGCGGGTCGCGACGTCCAACGGGTGTATGTGCCAGCCTTTACCCACTTCGGGGACTACTGAATCAACTCGGGATGCGTTTGTGAAGGCCAGGACAGTCGGACCCGCCCCGGAAATCACCGCCGGGACGCCCGCGTCCCGCAAGGTCTTGACCAGTGCGGCGGACTCGGGCATGGCCGGCGCGCGGTAGTCCTGGTGGAGACGGTCCTCGGTCGCGTCCAGCAGGACGTCCTCCGCCATTCCCGCGGTGAGCGCGGCGACCAGCAGCGCGGCCCGCCCGGCGTTCGCGGCGGCGTCCCCGTGCGGGACGGCCTCCGGCAGCAGCCCGCGCGCCCGCTCGGTCGCCAGCCGCTGCTCGGGAACGACCGCGACGACCTCGGTGACCTGTGATTCCAGCCGGACCAGCCGCGGCCCGGCCGGCGTCGTCCAGGCGACGGTCAGGCCGCCCGCGAGGCACGGCGCGACGTTGTCGGGATGCCCCTCGATCTCGGTGGCGAGGCGCAGCGCGGCGCCCTCGTCGAGCAGCGCCCCCGCCGGGTGCAGCGCGCGGGCCGCGACGATCGCCGCCACGATCGCGGCCGACGACGAGCCGAGCCCGCGGCTGTGCGGGATCGCGTTGCGGCAGCGCAGCCGGACCCCCGGCGGCCGGGACGGGCCGGATCCGGCCAGGTCATCGAGGACGTCGAAGGCGCGGCGCAGCACCTTCACGATGAGGTGCCGCTCGCCGCGGTCGGCGACCTCCGCGCCCTCGCCGTCCACCTCGATGGCCACCCCGCCGCCGGTCAACTCGACCTCGACCTCGTCGTGCAGGGTGAGCGCGAGGCCGAGCGTGTCGAAGCCGGGGCCCAGGTTCGCGCTGGTCGCGGGCGTCCGCACCAGCACCGGGCCCTCCGTCCACCCCACTTAGGTGAGGCCGAGTTCGGAGGCGGCGGAGTGCGCGTCCACCTTGATGGTGGTCGGCGCGGGGGCGCCGGAGATGGCCCAGTCGGGGTCCTTGAGGCCGTTGCCGGTCACCGTGCAGACGACCTTCGCGCCCGGGGCGACGACGCCCTGCTCGGTCGCCTGCAGCAGGCCCGCGACGCTCGCCGCGGAGGCGGGCTCGACGAAGACGCCCTCCTCGCGGGCGAGCAGCCGGTACGCGGCGAGGATCTGGCGGTCGGTGACCGAGTCGATCGCACCGCCCGACTCGTCGCGCGCGGCGACGGCCAGGTCCCAGGAGGCGGGGTTGCCGATGCGGATCGCGGTCGCGATCGTCTGCGGCTTCAGGACGGGCTCGCCCTTCACGAACGGCGCCGCCCCGCTGGCCTGGAAGCCCAGCATGCGCGGCGTCCTCGACGCCTCCCCGCCGGCGGCGTACTCCTGGTAGCCCATCCAGTACGCGGAGATGTTGCCGGCGTTGCCGACGGGCAGGCAGTGCACGTCGGGGGCGTCGCCGAGCGCGTCCACGATCTCGAACGCCGCCGTCTTCTGGCCCTGCAGCCGGTACTTGTTGACCGAGTTGACCAGCGCCACCGGGTAGTCGACCGACAGCTTGCGCGCCAGTTCGAGGCAGTCGTCGAAGTTGCCGTCCACCTGCAGGAGCCGCGCGCCGTGCACCAGCGCCTGGGCCAGCTTGCCCATCGCGATCTTGCCCTGCGGGACGAGGACCGCGCAGGTCATCCCGGCCCGCACCGCGTACGCGGCGGCGGACGCCGAGGTGTTGCCGGTGGACGCGCAGATCACCGCCTTGGCGCCGTCCTCGGCGGCCTTGCTGATCGCCATCGTCATGCCGCGGTCCTTGAACGAACCGGTCGGGTTGGCGCCCTCGACCTTGAGGAACACCTCGCAGCCGGTCAGCTGGGACAGCCGGTGGGCGGGCACCAGCGGGGTGCCGCCCTCCAGCAGCGTCACGACCGGGGTCCGGTCCGACACCGGCAGCCGGTCGCGGTACTCCTCGATAAGGCCACGCCACGCGCGGGCGTTCGGATTCACGTCGGTCTCCTGAATGACCTGGGATGTTGCCCGGAGTCTACCGGGATCGCCCGTACCGCTTCGCGGCCCGGGGCGGGTGCCACCGGCCCGGTGACCGGGGCGTCACTCCTCGCCTTCGACCCGCATCACGCTGGTCACGGCCCGGACGATCTCAAGCCCGCGCAGGCCCTCCACCGTCGCGGTGAGGGCGGCGTCCGGCGCGCGGTGCGTCACCACGACGAGCTGGGCCTCCTCACCCAGCCCGACCTGCCGGACGGCCTGGATCGACACCCCGTGCCTGGCGAACTCCTCCGCGACCGTGGCGAGGACACCGGCCTCGTCGGTCACGTCCACCTGGATGTAGTA
Source organism: Actinomadura sp. NAK00032 (assembly GCF_013364275.1). Taxonomy (NCBI): domain Bacteria; kingdom Bacillati; phylum Actinomycetota; class Actinomycetes; order Streptosporangiales; family Thermomonosporaceae; genus Actinomadura; species Actinomadura sp. NAK00032. The sequence goes on from NZ_CP054932.1 coordinate 7,859,008, forward strand.
GCGCGTGACGGTCTCGCCCATCGGCAGTACGGGAAGCTTCGCGTACGTCACCTCGACAGGGCCCGGTGTACCGCCGGCCACGTTCCGCGCCACCGCGACAAGGTCGCCCAGGATCGCGGACGCCGTCGGAGCACCACCCGCACCCGCGCCATAGAACATGAGCGATCCGGCGGACTGGGCCTCTACGAACACCGCGTTGTACGCCTCGCGCACACTCGCCAATGGATGGGACCTGGGAATCATCGCCGGATACACGCGAACGGACACACCGCGACCGTTCCGGCCGTCCGTCGAAGGAATGCGCTCGCAGATGGCCAGGAGCTTGACGACGCAGTCCATTCCCTTGGCGCCCGCTACATCGGCGGCACTCACCTCAGTGATGCCCTCACGATGGACGTCCGCCGCCGTCACGGGCGTATGGAACGCCAGCTGCGCCAGGATCGCCGCCTTGGCCGCGGCGTCGAAACCCTCCACATCGGCCGTCGGATCGGCCTCCGCGTAGCCGAGCGCCTGCGCCTCCTCCAGCGCCTCGTTGAAACCGGCGCCGTGCGTGTCCATCTGGTCGAGGACGTAGTTCGTGGTGCCGTTCACGATGCCGAGGACCCGGTGCACGTGGTCGCCGACCAGCGAGTCGCGCAGCGGCCGCAGCAGCGGGATCGCGCCCGCCACCGACGCCTCGTAGTACAGGTCGGCGCCGTACTCGCGGGCCGCCGCGAACAGCGTCGCGCCGTCCTCGGCCAGCAGCGCCTTGTTCGCCGTGATCACCGACTTGCCGGACTTCATCGCCTCCAGCATCAGCGTCCTGGCCGGCTCTATGCCGCCGATGACCTCGATGACGATGTCGACGTCGTCCCTGGTCACCAGGGCCTGGGCGTCCGTCGTCAGCAGCTGCCTGGGCACGCCCTCGCGCACCCGGTCCGGCCTGCGCACGGCGATCCCGGCGAGTTCCAGCGGCGCTCCCACCCGCGCGGCCAGATCGTCGGCCTGCTCGATCAGCAGCCGGACGACCTCCGTGCCGACCACCCCGCAGCCGAGCAGCGCCACGCGCAGTCCGGGTTTCACGCTTCGACCTCCGCATCGAGCCGCAGCAGGTCCGCCGCGCTCTCCCGGCGGACGATCACGCGCGACCTGCCGTCCCTCACCGCCACGACGGCGGGCTTCGGGACGTGGTTGTAGTTGCTGGCCATCGACCGACAGTACGCACCGGTCGCCGCCACCGCCACCAGGTCCCCCGCCGCAAGATCTTCGGGGAACCACAGGTCCCGCACCACAATGTCGCCGCTCTCGCAGTGCTTGCCGACAAGCCTACTGAGCATGGGCGCCGCATCCGACGACCTGCTCGCCAGCACGCCGGTGTACTCGGCGCCGTACAGCGCCGTGCGCAGGTTGTCGCTCATGCCGCCGTCCACCGAGACATAGGTGCGCAGGCCCTCGACGTCCTTCACCGTGCCGACCTCGTACACCGTGACGCCGCCCGGCCCGATGATCGCCCGTCCCGGCTCCACGGTCAGCCGCGGCATCGCCAGGTCGTACGCCTTGCACTCCCTCGCCACGATGTCGCGGAGCCCGTCCGCGATCGACTTGGGGTCGTGCGGCTCCTCGCCCGGCACGTACGCGATCCCGTAACCGCCGCCCAGGTCGAGCTCCGGAAGCTCGATCCCGTGCTCGTCCCGGATCGCCACCAGCAGCTCCGCCAGCCGGTGCGCGGCGACCTCGAACCCGTCCACCTCGAAGATCTGCGACCCGATATGACTGTGCAGCCCGACCAGCTCCAGCTGCTTCAGCTCCAGGACCCGCCGGACGGCCTCCAGCGCGGCCCCAGAACTCCTTGAGAACCCGAACTTCTGGTCGTCATGAGCGGTCGCGATGAACTCATGGGTGTGCGCCTCAACACCCGTGGTGACGCGCACCATCACCTTGGGCCGGACACCCATCTGCTGGGCGAGATACCCCAGCCGCGCTATCTCCTCGAACGAATCCAGCACGATCCGTCCGACGCCGGCCTCAAGGGCCTCCCGCAGCTCCCACTTGGCCTTGTTGCTCCCGTGCAGGGTGATGCGCTCGGTAGGGAAGTCCGCCGCAAGAGCCACGGCAAGCTCACCCCCGCTGCACACGTCGAGCCCCAGGCCCTCCTCCTTCAGCCACCGCGCGACCGCAGTGCACAGGAAGGCCTTGCCCGCGTAGTGGACCTCCCCGTCATGGAACGCCGCCGCATACTCCCTGGCCCGGCTCCGCACGTCCTCCTCGTCATAGACGTACAGAGGCGTCCCGTACTCCTTGGCCAGGTCCCGCACATCGACGCCGCCCACCGTCAGGACGCCGTCCTCCCGGCGAGCGCCGCGCGGCCACACCGCGGCCTCCAGGGCGTTCAGATCCTCCGCCGGCCCGGCAGGATGGTCCTCCGGCAGCACATCGGCATGCCTCGGCCCAGCAGGGTGTACTCGACTCATATCCGCTCTCTAGGGGTTTCACCGATCATGTTCAGCCCGTTGCCGAGGACGACCTTCACCGCCCGCGCCAAGCCCGCCCGTTTCTCAGGACGGTGCTCGTGCACCTCGTGGTACGCCTCGGCCACTCTCTCCAAACACAACATCAGCGGCCTGGCATCCCGTTCCCGCTCCGCCTGTTCCGCCCGCCCCGGCACGTCCCCCATGGCCCACACGAGCTCGGACTCCAACTCCCCGCCCTGAAACGGCGCGCTCTCACCCCACCGCTCCACCCAACAGGCCCGCGCATAGGCAAGACGGACCGAAAACCCAGGGTTCTCCCACGTCCGGGGCCACTCGTCCCACACACCCCCCGGCACCCGCGCGACGCCGTAACGAGGATCACGCAGAATCCGCTCCACCAGCTCCCCCGCCGTCAGGACAACCCTGACAAACCCGCCGCGAACAGTGCCCCCGACCCGCCGCGCGATCACCTCGGGATCAACACCGAGCCGCAGCGCCACCGGGCTCTCGAACACCCCGCGCCCGCGCCCGAAGACCACCACGCTCTCCGGCACGGCGACATCGATCTCCCCGTCCGCCACGGCGTCCCGCACCGCACGCACGAGGGCATCGCCTGGAGTCACCCTGGTGAGACTATCCGACCACTATCTGGACACAGCCGCGAGTTTCCGCACCGTCTGGATCAGCTGGTTCGGGTCGAACGGCTTGGTCACGTACGCGTCGACACCGATCTCATGCCCCCGCCGCACATCGTGCTCCTGCGCCCGCGCCGTGATCATCACGACCCGGATGTGCGCGGTCCCGGGGTCCTCCCGCAGCTTCACCGCGGTCACCCACCCGTCCAGCCGCGGCATCATCACATCCAGCGTGATCACGTCCGGCCGGACCTCGCCCACCTTCTCCAGGCAGTCCTGACCGTCCACCGCGGTCGACACCTCGAACCCCTCCAGTTGCAGGTTCACGGCGATGAGCTGGCGGATCACCTCGTCATCATCGACGACCAGCACGCGTCCCAGTGGCTCGGTCACGGCTCGAAGTTAGCCCACTCCTCCCCCGCACGCACGGCGAAATCCCACGTGCGCGCCACCCCGCCAACCCTGGTAACCTTCTACCGCGCCACCAACGGCGCAGGGCCCCCTTAGCTCAGGGGATAGAGCAACGGCCTCCGGAGCCGTGTGCGCAGGTTCGAATCCTGCAGGGGGCACCTACAAACGATCAGCCGGTTCCCGCCCTTGACCAGCGGAAACCGGCTTCTGTCGTTCATGGGCCATGTGACATCAGATGCCACCGTGGGACGCCGTATGCCACAGCGCGCGTTCCATTTGTGTTCCGGGCGTCAGTCGCCGAGGGCGTCGTCTATGAGCCCCTCCCATACGCGGTCCTGACCGGCTATGACCTTGGCGTAGATCTTCAAGACCACCTCGACACTGTGTCCGGCCCACTCGGCGACCTGCGTAGGCGGGACGCCGGAGTTGAGCCGCCACGAGACCCCCGCGTGCCGGAAGTCGTACGGCTTGCGCGCGAGTGGAGTCTTGGCCTGTGTCGCCGTGAATGCCTTGCCGCGCGCCATGTCCAGGACCCGCCAGAGCGTGGAGGGTTGATAGACGCCGTCCTTGTAGGTGCGGAACAGCCAGCCGTCCGGCCTTGGGCCGTACTCGTCCAAGTGCGCGCGGAGCAGCTCGACCAGTTCCGGCGGAATCGGGACGGGACGAACAGTGTCGACCGGCCGCCCCTTGAGCCCGCGCGTCTCGTGAACGTCGCCATCGTCCGTCCACTGCTTACCGGCCGCCGACTTCACCTCGCGGACCTCCAGCAGACCCCAGCCGGACGCGGGCAAGGTGCAGTCGTCCTTACGGACGTTGACCGCTTCGGACGGCCGGAGCATGCCGTAGTACATGCAGCCGAAGACGGCGACGAGGCGAGGGCCCTGCGTCCTGCCGACTTTGCGGACGGCCTCCAGAAGCGCGCCGACTTGCTTCGGGTTGGGGACGCGCCGCCGGTCGACCGCGTGGACCACTTCGGGCGGTTTCCAGTCGCGATCGCTGGCCCCATCGAGGGGATCTGCTGAAAGCTGTTTCTCACGGGCGGCATACTTGAGCGCACCGTAGAAGCCGCGCCAGCGACGCCGGTAGTACTCCGGCTTCAAGGGGCGGCGGCGCTCAGGCCGCTGCGCGGCCCCGCGCCAGGCCGCCCGGAGCGTGCGGCGTGGGCGCCGGTCATCGGACGGCCGCGCCGGGCCGCGCATCCTGCCACCGCCGCCCCGTCCGCCAGTCGCCGGCGGTCACCTGGTCGCGCCGCCGCCATGCATGCTCCCGGCTTCTATGGCCTGGATCGCTTGAGTCAGTCGATCACGAAGCGCCCGCGCGTTCGGAAGGTCAAGCAGTAGGGCCACGTCGAGGCAAACACCATCGTCCCAGGCTGCAATCTGGATCATGTCGCGTCCGATGACGGTACCTACGGATACCACCGTGGAGTCCTCCCCCGCCGCCCTGTCGTCTACGGCAAAGCCATCCAGGGCAGGGATGGGGTCACCGACGTTGTTCCAGTCATACATCCCCCGAGACTCGCAGTTCGTAGGTGCGGCATGAAGGGGCAGTTGCCCGAAGGTCGAACGAGCCCGGAGCGTACGGCGTGGGCGCCGGTCACCGGACGGCCGCACCGTGCCACGCACGCCCGCCCCGCCCCGACCGCTCACCGCAGGGGCGTGACTGTGGCCGAGCGCCGTTGGAGTCGTCAGGAGAGGTTGCCGGAAGATCAGTTGAGCGTGTGCTACTGGGGAACCCCGTGGTTCCCCAGACCCCTCCTGGAGCCGGAGGGCACTCCCGCACGGATCGGTCTGTCAGGGGTTGCGCGCCGTTCGCGCGGGAGCACCCTCCGGACAGGTCCGTTCGTCTGTTGCGGAGCGCGGGACGACAGGAGACGGGAAGCTCAGGCAGCGTGCGCGTCGCGCGGGGTTCGAACCCCTCAGTCAGTGGCCCCTGCCGAGGAGTTCATCAGTTACGGCCATCCAGTCATCGAGCAAATCGCACGAAGGCCAGCTTGGGTCAGTCTCAGGTGAACGTGCCCACGTCAGGTGGACGGCCGCCCAGCGGTCAGCGCCAGGCAACCCGTACAGAACGTCGTCACAAACACCGCAACGGGCAACGGCCTGGGCCTCAACGCCGTACAACGGATGTTTCGCGCTCCCGCACTCCCTGATCAACTCTTCTTCCAACCTACGCCGCTCAGCGTCATCAACGATTCGCACCCAACGGCTTGGAAGATCCCCCATGCGGTCAAGCATGTTGCTTTGCGTCACCTGCCGCAGGCTAGCGACCACAGCCCGGCCCATAGAAGCTCAGGACTCAAGGTACGGAACATGCGCGGAACGGCGCATGGCACAGTAGCCAGGAGGCACTGTTCAGGCGCAGGTCAGCGCCTAGATCCAACCAGGACGGGTCAGCGCCCTCCGAGCCGTGTGCGCAGGTTCGAATCCTGCAGGGGCACGTGGAACGATCGACTAAAACCCGGTGACCAGGCACAACGCCCGCCCCTGGGATTTTGTGTATGCAGCCGTATGTCACCGGCAGCCGCTGTTTGCCGCCGTTCACGGGGCGTACGCGGGACGGGATTGAGCCCGTCCGCCCAGGTCACCCAAGCAATGCGCGAGGTGCTTGCAACCAAGCGTCGGTCAAGGGGCCGGCGGAACGCAGCGGTCCGGCAAGCGGGGAAGATCAGGAGCGTGCGACGCCACCCGAACTGGAGCCTGGCCACCGCCGTGCTGAGCCGCGTCATCGCTGGCGCGACCGACTTCACACCAGATCAGATACCCGGCCTTTCCGTGAACCGATGGCAGAGCTTCCGGATCGACGACCGCGATCCCGACGAGGTCACCGCCGCGTTCCTGGAGTACTGCCGGCCCCGCGTGACCGGCCTCCTGATCATCGTCACGCTTCAGCACCGGCGCGGGCCCCTTCTTCGTGGCCGATGAGCGCTTGGACGAGTTCGCAGCGACCTACCCCGACCTGATCGGTGAGCCGCTCGTAGCCGGCGACACCGTAGTGGTCTCCCCGATCACGGGACGCGTCATCGTCGTCCAACATGACGGCTGGATCGACATGCTTCAAGGGATCGAGCAGCCCCAAGGCGTCCACTGACGAATGTCGAACAGGCAATACACCCGCATACCCTCTGCACGGATGCGTCCCGGCGGTGCAGGTCACCCCTAGCAGAAGAGCTCCTGCGCGGAACCCGGGGCTCTACCTTGCCGGCCAAGGTGCGGCGGCGCTCGCGCCGCTGGCGCGGCCCGCCGCCTGCGCGTCCGGGGCGTGCGGCGTGGGCGCCGGTCCCCGGCCGCGCATCGCTGCGTGGCCGCGCTTGCCGGTCGCCGACCCGGTCCGCCGAGGACGAGTCAGCGCCGGAGCGTCCACTCAGGTGAACGTGCTCACGTGGGCGACCGCCCTCCGGCCGCCGCCAGGCAGCCCGTACAGAACGTCGTCACAAATGCCGCACTGGACGACAGCCGTCCGCTCCGCGCTACTCCAGGTGCTTGCGCATCAGCGTGCAGACCGTCTCGTACCGGATGGTGGTTCCGTCCGGGCCCCCTACCTGCCACGAGTCGGGCGCGCTCCCGTAGGCGGCATAGCCGAGCCGCTCATACAAGGCCCGGGCCCGCGGGTTGCTCTCTTCGACGCCCAACTCAGCGCGGTCCAAGCCGCGAGCACGGATCCGCTGCTCGGCGGCCTGGACCAGAATGGCGCCGATTCCGCACGACTGCAGCGCCGGGTGAACGGCCAACTGCCAGAGGGTCCCCGCACCGGGCTTCTCGGCGTAGTCGACCCCGCCGACCGCCACCGGCAGACCGGACGGAGGGCAGACGGCGAGGTAGTCCACCTCGCCACGCGCGGCCCGATCCAGAGCCTTGGCCATGCTCACCAGATGCGCGGCCGACCCGGACCAAGCGCAGGAGGGAAGATCCTCGTGGATCAGGTCGCGGACGGTCAGCGACACCGTGATGTCGGCCATGAGCACTGCCTCTCGCTCTCCGGTGACCCAGCGATGGCGGGGCCGGCTAACGCTAATGCCGGACGTCTTCAGCGCGATCAAGTGGGTGGACCGCCGACTCTCAGCACGACGCCAGGGACAGCATTCCTACTTGTCAGGGCCTTGTTCGCGCGACCTCTCCGGAGTCGTGTGCGCAGGTTCGAATCCTGCGGTGGGCACCTGTTCGGGGTTGTCGGGGCCTGGGGTGTGGCGGTGGTGGCTGGCAGGGTGTGGCGTGTGTCGTTGGGAACTGTTGTGTTGACGGGGGCTGCCGGCCTGGTTGGGAGCGTGCTCCGTGAACCGTTGAGCGCCGCGGCCGACCGGCTTGTGTCAGTCGACCGGTCGCCTTTGCCGGCGAACTATGCGGGAGAGGAGGTCCGTGCGCTTGATCTGGAGAGCGTTGAGGCGGCCATGCGTGCCGTTGAGGGTGCCGATTCTGTTGTGCACCTTGCAGGCGTCGCCGACGAGGCACCGTTCGCCACACTGCTGAACGGCAGTGTGCTGGTGGCCCATCACGTGCTGGAGGCGTCGCGTCGCGCCGGAGTGCGGCGGGTCGTGCTGGCCAGCAGCAATCGGCTGACCGGGTTTTATCCGATCTCGCAAACGGTGTCCCCCGATGCCCCGCCTCGCCCGGACGGGCTGTACGGCGTCAGCAAGGTCGCGATCGAAGCGCTGGGCAGACTTTATGCCGACAAGTTCGGCCTTGAAGTCGTGTGCGTGCGGATCGGCAGTCTGGAGCGTGAGCCGTTCGAGTCGCGGCACCTGGCCACGTGGCTCAGTCCCCGTGATTGCCAGGGGTTCTTCCTCGATGCGCTGACTTCTTCCCAGGCCGGTTTCAGTGTCATGTACGCGGTCTCCGCCAACCCGCGGCGCTTCTGGAGTCTCACGGACGGTTACGAGCCGGTCGATGCAGCGGACGGCCTGCCCGAGGACTTCTTCCGCGAGGACGGTCCGCAGGGCGGCGACTACGCCTCTCCCGCATACACACTGCGGCACCTCACGTGAACGATCGAGGCACTGGTTAGGGCGTTCGTGGGCCCCGACGCCCAGGCCGGGGTGGTCTGGGCGCCGGGGCGGGCTTCTAGGCGCGGAACGTGACGTGGGCGGAGAGGCGGTTGCCCGAGAGCAGGAGCACTCCGACGCTGCCGGTGGTGGTCACCGACCAGGACTGCTTGCCGGACGGGTTCTTCACCCAGCCCTCGACCGCGCAGGTCTTGGTGTACTTGCAGACCTTCCTGGAGACCTCCGGCCGTCCCCAGTTGATGCCGGAGTAGACGTCGATCAGCGCGACCTTCTTGTTGCACTCGATCTTGCCGTAGTGCCAGACGCGACCGCCGGACGTGCCGCTGCTGGCGTACGTCCGGCACTTCAGCCTCGCGTTGGCGAAGTGGCTGCTCCAGGGGCCGTAGTCGGACTTCTTGACCACCTTCGCGGCGGACTGCTGCGAGAGGGACCGCCCCGGGAGCGACCCGCCCGAGAAGGACTGCGTGCCGGTGCCGGCGACGGGGGACGCGGGCTTGGCCGGTTCGGACGTGAGGCCGGCGACCACCGCGCCGCCGGCCAGCGTGAGTCCCAGTGCGCCCGTCGCGACCAGAGCGTTCGTCTTCTTCATCGCTGAAGCCTTTCCTGAAGGATCGGGGCCTTTCTTTGCCGGCCGCCGTTGACTTCAATGAAGGTAGCGATGTGAAACGGTCTGGAGTCAGGGCCCTAGGGCCTCTTACTTTTGATTAGGGGCCCCATTGGGATGCCCGGTCCATACGGGTGGAATTGCGAGTAAAGGCTTGGACGCGGCGCTAGGCGGGTGCTGCGGTCTGGATGAAGCTGTAGCCCCAGACCGCCGACTTCGAGCAGGCGGTGTGGACCGCCTGGACGGTGCCCGAATGCGAGGAGTCGATCCCCACGCACATTCCCTTCTCGCGAGTCTCGCCCGGCCGCAGTTCGAAGAGGGGCGCGGGTTGCGAGGTGCCGTCGCCGGCCTTCCCGGAACTGGGCGCCTCGGCTGCCTGCAGGGCGAACCTCTGCCACTTGCTGGCCTTGTCGCACGCCTTCAGGTGGAGGCGTGCGCCGTCGCTGGGGGCGTCCAGCGTGAGGCACCAGAGTTGCTCTTTGACCGTATAGGCCTTGATCACGTAGATGCCGCCGGCATCGGGTTCCAGCCAGAACCGCTGCAGCGCGTCCTCCTCGTCGCACTGCTCCTGGGAAAGGGTCGGCTCGAACTGGTTGTCGGGGAAGATCGACAGGCAGTCGCCGACCGACGTGGCCGTTTCCGGCTGGACGGCGTACCAGCCTGTGCCGGGCGGGGCCGCGGCCGGCCGTTTCCCCCCGTGACCGTCGTCGGCCTTGCCGGAGTCGTCGTCCGTCCCGGTCAGCATGGCCACCGCGATGACCGCGACGGTAACGAACGCCGGAGCGGCCGCCAGCGGGGACAGTGAACGGCGCGTCCGCTTATGGCGGCGTTTTCCTCCCGCCTTCCGGTGGCGGGGGCGCGCTCGCTTTTCCGGTTCTTCCGGTGGCGCCTCCTGCGCGGGGGGCGGGGCGAAGGCGGTCTCCGGGGAGGACGCCGGTGCCGTCCCGCTGACCCTCGCGTACGCGCGCATCCAATCGGCCTGCACTTCGGGCACGCATCCGCAAGCGCTGATGAATGCCGCCACAACTTCCCGTCGCGGAAGCTTGCTTCCGCCGAGCATTCCGGCCAGGCCTTCCGGAAGGAGCACATGCGCGGAGCCCATCCTGGCTTCGAGTTCCGCGAGGCTGAGTCCCGACCAGCGCTGAAGCCTGCGCATCAAGGCGAGGAACCCGGCGGCGTCACGGACGCCGTCAGGCTGCGGGACCGCCCTGCGGCCTGGCACTTTTGCCCCTTCTTGCGTTGAAATACTGTTAGTCGTGGGCATCGTAGCGACCTCCATTGGAGATGTGGCTAGTGTTCCCTTTGCAAACGCCTGCGCTTCCGGTTCCGGGCCGACGGTACGAACTCGCGGAGGGCCGCCGATGTCCGATCTCGCCAAGCACGCTCCCGGGTCGCTGCGCGGATCCGCCGAATCCCGCATCGGCACGGCATTCGTGCTGCTCATCCAGGTGCGGGTGCTGGTCGTCGGGGTGACGGTGCTCATCGACCGGCAGGTCCGGGGCGACTTCTGGGCCTTGGGCGTGCTGGCGGGGGTGGCGCTGCTCTCCGGGCTGATGCTGCTCGGCTGGGAGCAGGTCGTCTCCCGGCTGTACGCGCAGCCGGCCCTGCTGGCCTGCGATGTCCTCGTCGGCTACGCGGTGCTGGAGGCCGGCGGGATCCTCGGCCCGTACTTCCTGGTCACGGTGATCGCGGCCGGTCTGGCGGGGCTGCTGTACCGGTGGCCGACGACGGCGGCGCTGTGCCTCCAGCAGGCCGTGCTGTACTACGTGGCGCTCTTCCAGGGCGACGGGACGGACGGCATCGGGCAGAGCACGACGCTCCCGCTGCTGCTCGCGATGCCCGCCTTCTACGGGATCGGCGCCCTGGTCGGCACCGTGATCCGGCGGCTGCTCGACGAGCAGGCCGCGGCGGAGGAGGCGCTGTGGCGCTCGGAGGCGCTGGCGATGGCCGCCGAGGAGCGCTCCCGGCTCGCCCGGGAGATGCATGATTCGCTGAGCGGCACCCTGTCCGGGATCGCGCTGGCGGCGAGCAGCCTGCCCGCCTTCGTGCGCAGGTCTCCGGAGCGGGCGGAGAAGGAGGCCCAGCGCATCGCCACCGCCGCGCAGATCGCCACCCGGCAGGCGCGATCGCTCATCTCCGAACTGCGGTCCGACACCGCGCAGCGCCCGCTGCACGTCGTGGCCGCCGAGCTCGCGGCGGAATGGGGACGGGCGACGGGGCTGCGGGTGGTCACGCGCATCCAGGAGGGCGCCGACCTGCCGCTGCATCCCCGGCACGAGACCGTGGCGATCATCTCGGAGGCGCTGGAGAACGTCCGCCGGCACGCCGATGCCTCGGTCGTGGAGCTCACCGTGTCCGGCGGGCCGGACGGTCTCCGGGCGGTGGTGCGCGACGACGGCCGCGGCATGCCCGGGCGCCCCGGCGGGGCGGGCTGGCTGGACGAGCTCGCCGGCGGCGGACACTACGGCCTCCTCGGCATGCACGAGCGGGCCCGGCGCGGCGGAGGAGAGCTCACCGTCGACTCGGTCCCGGGCGGTGGCACGAGCGTCACCGTCCGGTTCCCCGCCGGGCCGGCCGGCGGCGGGTCGGCAGGGGACGGGACGGCGGGGAGGGCCCCGGCCGCGAGCGGGAAGGCGCCGATGGAGGGAAGCGAATGAACGCGGGTGTGCGGTGCCGGGTGCTGGTGGTGGACGACAACCCGTTCATCCGCTCCGGGCTGGCGCTGGCGCTGGACGCGTCCGGCGAGATCGAGGTCGTCGGCGAGGCGGGGGACGGCCGCGAGGCCGTGGAGCTGGCGCGCGAGCTGGCCCCGGACGTGATCCTGCTGGACGTCCGGATGCCGCACGTCGACGGGATCTCCGCCTCGGCCGCGCTGAGCGCGATCAGCCGGGTCATCATGCTCACCCAGGTCGAGGACCCCGAGGTGGTGCTGGCGGCCGTCCGGAACGGGGCGGTGGGCTACCTGGTGCACAACACCTTCACCCCGGAGGAGCTGGCCGCGGCGGTGCTGGACACCGCGAGGCATCGGGCCCACCCCCTTTCCCAGGCGGCGTCGGCCGCACTGATCGACGCCGCGCGGACCGACCCGGGCACCGCGCCCGCGGCGGCCGACCCGGCCGAGCAGCGCTCGCGTTTCGGGCTCTCCGAACGCGAGGCCGAGGTCATGGATCTGATCACTCAGGGACATCCGAACTCGGTGATCGCCGCCAAGCTATTTCTCACCGAGAAGACCGTCAAGAATTACATCAACCGGCTTTACGCCAAGCTCGGGGCGCCCAACCGCTCCACGGCAATCGTGACCTGGCTCGGAATGCCGCCGCGGGATTGACCTGCGGCGCGTTATTGAGGTCCCCCCGTCCCGCCGCTAGGGCCGTAGGGCCCTAGGGCCCCGTGGCGCGGCCGAGTAGGTTTCGGACGAATCAATGGAGTGCGGAACGGCTGAATCGGCTGTCGGCACAATTCGTCCGGTGCGGAGGTTGAACCGTGTCCTTCTCATTCCGTAGACGCGCCGTCGTCGTGACGGTCACGGCGGTGACGGTCGGGGTCTCGGCGTTCGCCGCCCTGCACGAGAGCTCCGCCGACATCGGCCGCACGGGCGCGGCGGCCGAGTTCCACCCGGTTCCCGCCGGGGAGCCGGGTCCCTCCGCGGCCCCCCGGAGCGCTCGGCCGACCCCCCGCGCCTCCGCCGAGGCCGACCGCGCCGCCGAGAAGACCGGCGGCGCCGCCGGCGCGGCGACGGCGGCGCAGCGGTACGGCTGGGGGCGTCCGCTGGCGCGCGACGAGTTCAACGGGCGCCTCGACCGGGAGGCGTGGGAGCTGTACGACGGCGAGGGGCACGCCGGCAACGGGCGGCGCAGCCCCGAGGCGGTCACCGTGCGGAACGGGGCGCTGCGGATCACCGGCACACCGGACGGGACGACCGGCGGGCTCGGCTGGCGCAACGGCGACCGCAAGTACGGCCGCTGGGAGGCGCGGCTGCGGATGAACCGCGCCTGCGCCTGCTACAACGCGAACGTGCTGCTGTGGCCCGTCAACGGCGGCGGCGGCACGGCGCCGGAGGGCGGCGGCGGCGAGATCGACTACATGGAGACCTACGGAGACGACGGGCTCCGGAAGGGCGCCAACTTCTTCCTGCACTTCGACCAGCGGAAGGGGGCGGAGCAGAAGGGCCGCGAGGGCAACTCGGGCCGCCTGGACGGCCGGGCCGACGTCGACCTCACCACGTGGCACACGTTCGCGCTCGAGTGGACCCCCAAGGAAATCAACGGGTATGTGGACGGGCGCCGCCACTTCCACACCACCAGGCAGGACGTGCAGCCCCCGCGCGCGATGGGCCAGGCGATCCAGCTCGACTGGATGCCCGAGCTGAAGAAGCTGACCGCGCGCGGCATCGACACCGGCCGCGACGCGACCCTCGAGATCGACTGGATCCGCATGTACGGCGCCTGATCCCGGCGCCCTCGGGGCGACGGGACGCGGCGAAGGCCGCCGGCCGGGCACGGCCTTCCGGCCACGGGGTCTCCGGAAGGCCGGCCCGCCGGTGCGTCAGCGGACGATCTGCCACATCCCCTCGCCGTTGCGGCGCAGGACGAACTCGGGCTGGAGCGCCGACTCCGCCAGGTGGCCGTCCGTCCAGCGCAGCCCGGAGAAGGGCAGCACCGCCTCGTCGCGCTCGGTGATCTTGCCGCCGGTGGCCAGGACCCGGCGCAGCGCGAGCCGTTCCCGGGGCCGCAGCAGATGGGGGGTGTCCTTCACCCCTTTGCGGCAGTCGCCTCTCAGCGCGGGGCCGTTCACGAAGTCGCCGTCCTCGACCACGTACCGGCACACGGACGTGTCGCCCGCCGCCTGCCCCCGCAGGAACGCCTGCAGCGCGGCGCGGGCGCCGCGGATGCCGGGCTCGGCGCCGGGATCGGTGTCGGGCGGCTCGGTCGTCTCCGCCGGGCTCGGCGGCACGGGCCGCGTCGCGGCCGGGGCGGCGCCGACCTCGCCGTCGTCGTCCGCACCGCCGCCGCAGGCCGCGGCGCCCAGCATCGCGGTCGCGATGAGAAGAAGGCCGCGGACGGCCGCTTTCCGATGTGTCATCGAATGCTCCCTGAACCCGGGATCCGCCGGGTGATCATACTCTGACATATCGCAATTAGGCCATGGCGTCCAGAATGGTCTGCTGATCATCTGCGATGACCGCGCCGCACATCGTGAGCCGCCGTACCGGGGCCCAACGAGCAGAAGTGCGGACTTACTCCCCGGCGCTTTCCGTCCACCGGTTTCAGCCCCGCCCCCGGTTTCGGTCCACCCGTTTTCCGCCCCGCCCTGACTTCCGTCCCCGCCCTGACTTCCGTCCCCGCCCGGTTTCCGTCCCCCCGGCTTCCGTCCCTGGTCGGTCCCCTGGTGATCGAGTAGCTCGGCCCCGGCCCCATCGGCCGCTTAGGATGCGAGCATGTCGACTGCTGATCACTCCGGTTCGGGCCGGGTCGTGTCCTGGGTGGTGGTCGGCATGACCTCCTGGTGGCTCGCCTTCCCGCTGGCTCTCGGAGTCGGGTTCGCGCTGGTCGACGGAGCCTCGGGCAACGTCGTCGGGAGGTCGGCCGCCGTGGCGCTGTTCTGGGCCGGGTTGGGGGGCGCCGCGCTCGCGCCGGTCGCCGGTCTCGTCGCGGCGGCGGTCGGACGACGGCGCAAGGCGGGCGCCTACTTCGCCGCGATGGCCGCGGTGACCCTCTGTTGCGTCCTGTTCATTCTCTACGCGCTCTCCCAGGCATAGGACGCCCTGCCCGACGGCAAAGGCCCGCGACCCGATTCGCCCGGTCGCGGGCCCTCTCCCATGCGGCGCGTCCCGCTACGCGGGCAGGGGGGCGCCGGTCTCCAGCAGCGACTTCAGGCTCGCCGCGATCGCGGGCCAGCCCTGGCCGATCATGCCGCGCAGGGCGCCTCCGGCGTCGAGGCCGTCGTGGACGACGGTGAGCTTCACCATCTCGCCGAGCGGCTCGATCTCGAAGGTCACCCTGGAGCGGGACTCGGCCTGCAGCTCGGCCAGCACGTCCTCGCCCACTCCGGCGCCCTCCGCCCATTCCGGGGTGAAGGTGTGCCAGGTGTAGGACAGCCGGCGGCCGGGCTCGCACTCCAGGACGACCTGCTCGGGGTCGCCGGTGCGCCGGCCGCCCTCCTCCCAGGTCATCTCCGAGCCCGGTTTCCAGTCGGTCTCGAAGCCGACGCCCCAGTAGCGGCGCGTGAAGGCCGGGTCGGTCAGGGCCTCCCAGAGCCGTTCGGGCGTGGACTTGATGTAGGTCGTGTACACGAAAGCGTCGTTGCCGTCCATCGGCTGCTGCTCCAATGCCGTTCTGAGATCGGTGAGCGCGTTGGCGCGCTCCTGGTCGTAGCGCCTGATCCAGCGCTCGGCGATGGCGTTGATCGGCGCGGCGTTGAGGTAGTGGAGCTTCTCCCGGCCGCGCCGCGCCGCCACCACCAGCTGGGCGGCCTCCAGCACGGACAGGTGCTTGCTGACCGCCTGCCGGCTGGTGCCGAGGCCCGAGCACAGCTCGCGCAGGCTCTGCCCGTTGCGCTCGTTCAGCCGGTCCAGCAGCTTGCGCCGGGTGGGATCGGCCAGCGCCCGGAAGACCTCGTCCATGCTCGGCGACTCCTCGTTCCCGGTCGACTCGGCACCAGGATAGGCAACCATCTGGTTGCACTTCAAGGGCTGCGCTCGACCTGTCGAGGACAGCGTCCCGCGGCGGCCGCCCCGGACGCGCGCATTGCCTTGCCGCAACCGCCTTCGGGGCGCTGAGCTGGGAGTTTGATTTTGCTGGAGTTTGCCTTCGCTTGGTGATACGAGTAGCTTGGCCCCCGCCAAGGCGCTCACCAGGCGTTCTTGTCCCACCTGGCACCGAGCCGGTGGGGGCGGCGCGCCCCACGCGTCGTCCGGCGGCACCTCCCATGCACGCCGCCCGCGCCCTTGAACGGGCCCTACAACAGCAGCGCCGCTCTCTACATTCTCGTAGCGGCACCCGCCGAGTCCGCCGCAGCGCGGAGCCGGGGACCCACCCTCGCACTGGGGTGAATCGGCCTGTCCGCAGGCCGTAGGGCGACTTCCACGCCCGAACCCGTCAGCTAACCCGGTAGGCGGCCAATGGAAGCAAGGAGTCCCCCTTGACAGGCAAGCACAGCACGGGCAATCACAACGCGGGCGATCACGGCCCGGGAAACAACAGCACGGGAAAGCACAGCACGGGCAGGAACAAGAAGAAGTCGGGGCTTTTCGGGCTGAGCCCGCGCGCCAACGGCGCGATCCTCGGCCTGGCCGCGATCGGCGTGGCCGCCACGACCCTCCAGGCGACGGCCGGTTCGTCCGAGTCGGGCACGTCCGTCGCCTCCGTCCAGAGCATCCCCAAGCAGCGCGCCGCCGACCCGGAGCCGGGCAAGGACCCGGAGAAGGGCTCCGCGACGTCCGCCAAGACGGACACCACCGACGAGCGGTCGAAGGTCATCGCGCGGGCCAAGACCTGGAACCCGCACAGCGGCGACCGCGTGCCCTACAGCCAGACCGACTACCACAAGGGCTACCGCACCGACTGCTCCGGCTTCGTGGCGATGACCCTCGGGCTGGCGAAGCCGGGGCCGAACACCGTCGGCCTGACGTCCTCGCGCTTCACCGAGCGCATCAAGATGTCGGAGCTCAAGAAGGGCGACCTCGTGATGGACGCCGAGGGCACCAACACGACGCGCCATGTCGTCATCTTCGAGAAGTGGGCCAACAAGGCCCACACGTCCTACTGGGCGTTCGAGCAGCGCGGCCGGTACGGCACCGACTACCGGACGCGCGACTACGGGCTCGACTCGGGCAGCGAGTACAAGGCCTACCGGCCGAAGAAGCTCAGCGACGCTTGATGGCGACGCCGGCCATCCCGAGCTGCTCCCCTGGAGCGAGGTGGTCCGGGTCGACCGGGCCTTCGGGACGCCACAGGGCCGTGTAGGTCACGCCGGGTTCGACCAGTTCGAAGTCACCGAACTGGGCCTCGATCTCGGCGGGCGTGCGCGCCCAGCCCTCTTCCAGGTTCTCTCGTGTGATGCGGGCCAGCTCCTGTTGCTGGGGCAGGCCCGTGTCCACGAGGGACGTCATGAACAGGTGGCTGCCCGGAGCCAGGACGTCGCGGTAGGCGGCGACGACGCCGTCCACTACGTCCGGCGACAGGTAGTGCAGCATCCCGACCATCATGACGGACGGCCGGGCGGGAGAAGTCGATGAAGCCGTCGACGGCGGGGTCCGACAGGACGGCCGCCGGGTCGCGGACGTCGCCGACCATCACCCGCGTGACGTCGTCGTTCGCCAGGATCGCCCGCCCGTGGACGGAGACCAGCGGGTCGATGTCGACGTAGACGACGCGGGCGTCCGGGTTCTCGCGCTGGGCGACCTCGTGGGTGTTCTCGAGCGTGGGCAGTCCGCTGCCGAGGTCGAGGAACTGGTCCATGCCGACCTCTCCGGCCAGGTAGCGGACGCCCCGGACGAGCACCTTGCGGTTCTCGACCGCGGATTCGCGCAGGCCGGGGATCAGCGCGGCCGTCTGGTCGGCCAGCGCGCGGTCGGCGGCGAAGTTGTCCTTGCCACCGAGGAGCGCGTCGTACGCGCGCGCGATGGTGGGCTTGTCGAAGTCCAGCTCGGCCGGAGGCCACTCGTCCGCCATGGCCGCAATGGTAGATCGTTACGCCCGGAGAGTTGGGGCCAATCCCCACTCTCCGGGCGTTTCACTCAGGTCGGTCAGGTGTCGCGCATCGCCCTGATCGACTCCTTCAGCGAACCGACCGTCGCCATCACCGCCGTCGGCTCGTAGCCGCAGTGGGCCATGCAGTTCGCGCAGCGCGGGTCGCGTCCCCGGCCGTAGGAGTCCCAGTCGGTCTCGTCCAGCAGCTCCTTGTAGCTCTGCGCGTAGCCGTCCGACATCAGGTAGCAGGGGCGCTGCCACCCGAACAGCGAGTAGGACGGGATCGCCCAGGCCGTGCACGGGAAGTCGACCTTGCCCTCCAGGAAGTCCAGGAACAGCGGCGAGTGGTTGAGCCGCCAGCGCTTGCGGTTGCCGTCCGCGAACGCCTTGCGGAACAGCTCGCGGGTCTCCTGGACGCCCAGGAAGTGCTCCTGGTCGGGCGCCTTGTCGTAGGCGTACCCCGGCGAGATCATCATCTCGTCGACCTTGAGGTCGTCGTTGAGGTAGTTCATCACCTCGATGACGGTCTGCGGGGTGTCGGTGTTGAAGAACGTCGTGTTCGTCGTGACGCGGAACCCGCGCCGCTTGCACTCCTTGATGGCGGCCACAGCGTCCTCGAAGACGCCGTCCTTGCAGACCGACGCGTCGTGCCGCTCCTGCAAGCCGTCGATGTGCACGGCCCACGCGAAGTACGGCGACGGCTTGAACTTGTCGAGCTTGCGCGGGATCAGCAGCGCGTTGGTGCACAGGAAGACGAACTTCTTGCGCTTCACGAGCTCGCCGACCAGCTCGTCGATCTGCGGGTGCATGAGCGGCTCGCCGCCCGCGATGGACACCATCGGCGCCCCGCACTCCTCGATGGCGGCGACGGCCTGCTCGACCGGCATCCGCCGCTTGAGCGTGTCGGCGGGATGCTGGATCTTCCCGCAGCCGGCGCAGGCGAGGTTGCAGGCGAACAACGGTTCCAGCTCCACGATCAGCGGGAACTTGTCCCTGCCGCGCAGCTTGTTGCGGAGGATGTAGCCCCCGATGCGAAGACTCTGGCGAAGCGGCATGCTCATTGTGTCCGGACCTCCTTTGGCAGGGTGAACTCGGTCGTCTCCACCGTGACCGTGCGCTCCTCGACGCCGACCGGCCCAAGGCCGCGCAGCGCGTCGACCACCGCGTCCAGGACGGACGGCGGCGCCGACGCCCCGGCGGTCAGGCCGATGGCACGGGCGCCTCGGAGCCGCTCCAGCGGGATGTCGGCGGGCCCGTCGACCAGGACCGCCGGCGTGCCGTGCGCCTCGGCGACCTCCACGAGGCGGAGCGAGTTGGACGAGTTGGCCGACCCGACGACGAGGACGAGGTCGCTGTCGCGGGCGACGCCGGCGACGGCCCGCTGCCGGTTGGTGGTGGCGTAGCAGATGTCGTCGGTGTGCGGGCCGACCGCGTCCGGGAACCGGCCGGTGATGGCGGCCGCCACCTCGCCGGCCTCGTCGGCGGCGAGGGTGGTCTGGGTGAGGTAGGCGACGGGCCGGTCCGCGGGCAGCGACCGGGCGTCCGCCGGCGTCTCGACCAGGACCGTCGAGGACGGCACCTCGCCGAGCGTGCCCTCGACCTCCTCGTGCCCGGCGTGCCCGATCAGCGCGACCAGGTGGCCGGACGCGGCGAACCGGCGGGCCTCCGCGTGCACCTTCGCCACCAGCGGGCAGGTCGCGTCGACGACCCGCAGCCCGAGCCGCCCGGCCTCGTCCCGGACGGCGGGCGCGACGCCGTGCGCGGAGAACACCGTGACCGCGCCGGGCGGGACCTCGTCCAGCTCGTCGACGAACACGGCGCCGCGCGCGCTCAGCTCGTCCACGACGTGGGTGTTGTGGACGATCTGCTTGCGCACGTAGACGGGCGGGCCGTGCATGTCGAGCGCCCGCTCCACGATCTCGATGGCCCGTTCCACACCGGCGCAGAACGAGCGCGGACCGGCGAGCAGCAGCCGGCGCGGACCGGCCGCGGCGGCCCATGCGCGCAGCGCGGGGGCCACGGCCCGGAGCCGGCGCAGCGCGGCGGTCCCGCCGGTGAGCGTGGCCGGGCCGACCAGCGGGCGGCCCGGCGTGTCGACGATCGCGCGGACCACCGCGAAGGGCCGGTCGCCCGCCGCCTCGGCCAGCGCCGCCGACTCCATGTCGGCGACGAGCGCCCCGTCGGCCGCGAGGTCGGCGCGCTCGGCGCCGGTCGCGATGTGGTCGAGGGTGACGAGCGGCCCGCGGTGGACGGTCGCGCCGGTCGTCCGCTCCAGCAGCCCGGCGAGCGGCTCCGCCGTCGGGCACGGCACCGGCGCCGTCCCGGACGGGCCCCTGACCTCGGTGGCCACAAACAGGTCGCCGGGGCGGAGCCGGTCGTCGAGGGCGCCGCCGCAGCCGACGACGGCGAGCGCGTCGTGCTCCGGCAGCCCCCGGGCGGCGGCCCGCGCCTTGGCGGGCCCCATCCCCGTCCGGACCACGCGCAGGCCGTCGTCCCCTTCGCCGTCGCTCCCTCCGCCGTTGTCCCCTCCGCCGTTGTCCCCCTTGAGCGCGCGCGCCTCGATGCCCAGCGCCGCGCACACGAGGAGCCGTGTCATGAGGAGCCGTCCAGGTACCGGCCGAGTGCGCTGATCGGGAACACCAGCCGGTACAGGTGGTAGTTGATGTAGAAGTCGCCGGGGAATCCGGTGCCGGTGAAGTTGTCCTCGTCCCAGTTGCCGTCCGGCCGCTGGTTCTCCACCAGCCACCGGACGCCGGCGTCCACCGCCGCGGAGCGCTCGCCGGCGGCGAGCAGTGCCAGCAGCGCCCACGCCGTCTGCGACGGGGTCGACTCGCCGCGCCCGATCCAGGACGGGTCGTCGTAGGAGCGCAGGTCCTCGCCCCAGCCGCCGTCCTCGTTCTGGTGCTGCTCCAGCCAGGCCACCGCCCGGCGGATCGCGGGCTTCTCCGGGCGGACGCCGGCGGCGATGAGCGCGGGCACCACGCCGCCCGTCCCGTAGACGTGGTTGGCGCCCCAGCGCCCGAACCAGGAGCCGTCCTCCTCCTGGGCCTTCAGCAGCCACACCACCGCGCGCTTCGCCACGGCCGTCTCGGCGAGGCCCTCCTTGGCGAGCGCCTCGACGACATGGGCGGTGACGTCGGCGGACGGCGGGTCGATGACGGCGCCGAAGTCGCAGAACGGCAGCTTCGTGCACAGCTCGCGGGTGTTGTCGGCGTCGAACGCGCCGTAGCCGCCGTCCCGCGACGCCATGCCGTTCAGCCACCGGACGGCCCGCTCGATCGGCGCGTCCGCCTCCGGCAGCGACGTGCGGCGCAGCGCGAGGATCGCCTCGGCGGTGTCGTCGGTGTCGGGGTAGACGTCGTTGTCGAACTCGAACGCCCACCCGCCCGGCGGCAGGCCCGGCCGGCGCACCGACCAGTCCCCCGGCCCGCGGACCTCCTCGCCGAGCACCCAGTGCGCCGCGCGCACCAGCGCCGGGTCGTCGGGCGCGGCGCCGGCGTCGCCGAGCGCGTTCATCGCGAGAACGGTGTCCCAGACCGGCGACTGGCACGCCTCCAGCCGGCGGCCCTTCTCGTCCCGGATCGTGAAGCGTTCCAGGCCGTCCAGGCCCCGCTTGATGACCGGGTGGTCGAGGTCGTAGCCGAGGACGTTCAGCGCCATCAGCGAGTAGACCCAGGGCGGCTGGATCCCGCCCCAGCAGCCGTCGGCCTCCTGCCGGGCGATGATCCAGTCGGCGGCGCGGCGCATCGCGGCGGTGCGCAGCGGCCGCACCGGCCGCTTCTCGTAGACGTGCAGGACGCGGTCGAGCGCGTTGAACGCCCGGCCCCACCCCTTCTCCTTCTTGGCGGGCATGGTCCCGGCGCGCAGCTCGGCGAGGTCGAGCGGCAGGTCCCGGACGGGCCGCAGCGACCCGAGGATCGTCAGCGGGACGATCGTCTGCCGTGCCCAGCACGCCCAGTCGTAGACGTTCAGCGGGACCCGGCTCGGCAGGAACATCAGCTCCGGCGGCATGACCGGCAGGTCGTCCCACGACCACTGGCCGAACAGCGCCAGCCAGATCCGGGTGAAAACGCGGCTGCCCTCGATGCCGCCCGCGTCCCGGGCGAACTTGGCGGCGCGGCGCATGTGGTCGGCGTCGACGGGATCGCCGGCGAGCCGCAGCGCGATGTACGCCTCGATCGTGGTGGACAGGTCGGCGGGCCCGCCGTGGAAGTTCGCCCACGTGCCGTCCTCGCGCTGCTGCGCACGGATCCAGCGCGCCGCGTCCTTCGTCTCCGCCTCGGAGCGGATGCCGAGGAACTGGCGGAGCAGCAGGTCCTCGGCGTCCATGGTGACGTTCGTCTCCAGCTCGGCCTTCCACCAGCCCTCGGGCGACTGCAGGCCGAGCAGGTGGCCGCGGGCCGCGTCGACGGCCGCGGCCGCCGCGCCGGTGAGCCCCGGGGCTTCCGTCGTGGTCATTTCGGCGATCTCCTTCTCGCGCGGGTGGCCGTCCGCGCCGGGACGGCCGGGCTGTGGCCCCGTCGGGTCGCTCCCGGCGGGCTCAGTGGTCCCGGGAGGTGACGAACAGGGCGATGTCGCGGAACTCGGCGGCGGCGAGCCCGTCCACCCCGGACTCGTCGAGGTGCCGCTCGGCGGCGGCGATGCGCCGGTCGGCCTCGGCGGACGCCCAGTCCCGGCCGCCGGCGGCCTCGACCAGCCGCGCCATCTCGCGCAGGGCGTCCTCGGACGGCTCGTCCGGCTTCCCGTACAGCTCGGCGAGCCGGGCGGACTCCGGCGTCCCGGCGTTCAGCGCGTACACCACCGGCAGCGACTTCTTGCGCGCCCGCAGGTCCGACAGGACGGGCTTGCCGGTCGTCTCCGGGCTGCCCCAGATGCCGAGCAGGTCGTCCACGAGCTGGAACGCCAGGCCCATCTCGGCGCCGAACCCGGTCAGCCCGGTGACGAGCGGCGTCGGCCCCTCGCCGAGCATCGCGCCGATCGAGCAGGCGCAGGCCAGCAGCGCGCCCGTCTTGTCGGCGGCCATCGCGACCACCTCGTCGAGCGCGACGTCGGCGCGCTGCTCGAAGCCGAGGTCGAACGCCTGCCCGGAGATGAGCCGCTGCGTGGCGGCGGTCAGGGCGCGCGCCGCCCAGTGCGCGCCCCGCGTCTGCTGGTCGAGCAGCAGCTCCTCCGACAGCGCGAGCAGCGCGTCCCCGCCGAGGATGGCGGCGGACGGGCCGAACACCGTCCACGCGGCGGGCCGGTGCCGGCGGGTCCGGTCGCCGTCCATGATGTCGTCGTGCAGCAGCGAGAAGGCGTGCACGAACTCCACGGCGACCGCGCCGGGCAGCGCCGTCTCGGGGGGTGCCCCGGCGGCCCGCGCGGACAGCAGCGCCAGCGCGGGGCGCAGCGCCTTGCCGCCCGCCGCGGCCGGGCGGCCGTGCTCGTCGGTCCAGCCGAGGTGGTAGGCGACGACGCGGCGGGTCCAGGGGTCGAGCCGTTCCGCGGCGGCGCGCATCGCGTCGTCGACGAGCGCCCGCCCGCCGGTGATCGAGGTCGGGACGGTGGTCATCGGCCGCTCACCCCGTCGCTGCGCACCCGGTTCAGGTGCCGCCGGACGAGGCGGGCGGCGGTGAGGCCGCTTCGCACGGCTCCCTCCATCGTGTCGGGCCAGCCCGTGTCCGTCCACGCGCCGGCGAGGAAGAGCCACGGCAGCCGGGTCGCGGACGCGGGACGCAGCGCGCCGGTGCCGGGGCTCTGACGGAATGTGGCGTGCCGTTCCCGCGTCACGAAGAAGTCGGTGACGCGGGCCCGGCGGGCGGCCGGGAACAGCCGCTCCAGCTCGGCGAGGTACACCGCGCGGATCTCGGCGGTGGGGATGTCGATCCAGCGGTCGGCGGCCGAGACCGACACCGCGAGGTACTCGCCGCCGCCGGTCAGGCCGCTGATCGCGGTGCGGTCGAACACCCACTGCACGGGCGAGCCGACCGCCGCGACGAACGGCGCGTCCCGGCCGCCGGCGCGCGGCACGCCCCCGCCGGCGCGCAGCACGGGCCGGTCGTAGACGACGTGGACGTTGACGATGGGGCTGGAGCCGAGGCCGTCCCACTCCGCCCGTTCCGGGGACGCCTCCGCCGGGACGAGCGACGACGCCACCCGGTGCGGCACCGCCATGACGACGGCGTCCGCGCTCACCGGGGAGCCGTCCACCACCAGCTTCGGCCCGGCGTCGACGGCCGTGACCTTGGCGCCCAGCTCGATCCGGCCGCCGCCCCGCTCGATCTTCGCCGCCGGGATCGTGCCGTGCAGGTCGCCCAGCGGGACGGTCGGGACCCCGATGTCGGCGGCGTCGGAGCGGCCGAGCAGCCCGGTCTTGCACACCATCGCGGCGGAGCCGAGCGCGGCCTCGTCCAGCCGGATGTTGAGCGCGGCGGTGACGAACAGGTCCCAGAGCGCGTCGCGGGCCTGGGGCCGCTGGCCGTGGCGGGCGAGCCAGGCGCCCATGGTGACGCGGTCGTGCGCCGGGTCGTCCGGGTCGAGCCGGTCGAGCGCGAGCGAGGCCCGGACGGCGCGGAGCCGGTCGGCGGGCGGCAGCAGCCGGTACCCGGCGAGCGCGGGCACCAGGTGCAGCGGCCCCGGCGCCTTGGCGCGGCGCAGCCGCCCGCCCGCGCCGCCGGGGGTGAGGACCGGGATGTCGAGCCGGTCCTGGACGCGGACGCGGTCGGTCGCGCCGAGCCGGCCGAGCAGCCCCTGGTACGCCGAGCAGCACTTCAGGAAGATGTGCTGCCCGTTGTCGACCGTCAGCCCGCCGCGCGTGAAGGAGTGCGTGGCGCCGCCCAGCCTCGGGCGCGCCTCATAGATGGTCGTCCTTATACCGGTCTCTTGGAGCGCCAGCGCGGTCGTGATCCCGGCGAGGCCGCCGCCGACGATGGCGACCTCCCCCTGCCCCCCGGCCGTGCTCATCGGTGCACTCCCGACATCGCCATCGCCGACACGGCGGCCTTCTCCCAGGTCGGCAGCGAGGTGCGGGTGTCGAGCGCGGTCAGCGGATCGGCCTTGATGCGGCGCAGCAGGTGCCGGTAGATGCCCGCCATCGCCCCGGCGCACGCGGAGCTGCGCCGGTCCAGCATCGGCAGCAGTTGCAGCCCGGTCGCGTACCACTCCTCCGCGCGGTTCGCCTCGAACCGGATGAGGCCCGCCAGCCGCTCCGGGTCGTCGGTCAACCGGCCCGCCCCGTCCCGCTCCAGCGTGCAGCCGAACCGGACGAGGTCCTTGGCGGGCAGGTAGACGCGGCCGCTCAACCCGTCCTCGCGGACGTCCCGCAGGATGTTCGTCAGCTGCAGCGCGACGCCGAGCGCGTCGGCGCGCGGCACCGCCGTGTCCGGATCGGACGTGCCGAACACGCCGAGCGACAGCCGGCCGATGGCCCCCGCGACGCACCGGCAGTACCAGAGCAGGTCGTCGAAGGTGTCATAGGTCTCGCCGCGGACGTCGGCCTCGCAGCCGTCGATCAGCTCCCCGAACGCCTCCAGCGGGATCGGGTGGTGGCGCGCGGCGTCCGACAGCGCGACCAGCACCGGGTCGGACGGGTGCGCGGCGGCGTCGGCGAGGCGCTCGCGCTCCTCGGTGAGCCGCGCCAGCCGCGCGGCGGGCGGCGCGTCGTGGTCGTCGCCGATGTCGTCGATGCGGCGGGCGAACGCGTACACGGCGCTCAGCGCGCGGCGCTTCGGCGGGGGAAGCAGCCGGATCCCGTACGAGAAGTTGCGCGCCTGGGTGCGCACGATGTTCTCGCAGTGCCGATAGGCGCTCGGTGCGTCCATCTGCCTATCTCCTTCCCAATGTCCGCGACCACTCGGCCAGCAGTCGCGCCTTCCTCGGCCGTGAGGCGCTCCCCAGCACGTCGTAGGCGCCGCGCTCCAGCGCGGCGAGGGCGGCGAGACCGCCCGCGACGTATCCGGCGACGGCGACGCGCGCGAACCCGCGGAGCCGGCCGGTGAGGGCGGCGCCCTCGTCCAGCAGGCCCGCCGCGCGCCCGGCCTGGAGGGCGACGACGCCGCGCAGCCGGGTGGGCGTGACCGCGGCGGTGAGGTCGTCCTCGGTGCAGCCGAACCGCCGGAGGTCGTCCCCCGGCAGGTAGATCCGGCCGTTGCGGTGGTCCTCGCCGACGTCCTGGCAGTGCTCGATGACCTGCAGCGCGGTGCAGACCTTGTCCGACAGCCGGATCCGGTCCGGGGTGGCGGCGCCGAACACGTGCAGGACGATGCGCCCGACGGGGTCGGCGGAGTAGGCGCAGTAGCCGAGCAGGTCGTCGAACGTCGCGTACCGGGTGACCTCCTGGTCGCGGCGGTTGGCCTCCAGGAGGCGGCGGAACGGCTCCGCGGGGATCCGGCACGCGGTGATGGTGCGGGACAGGTCGCGCAGCACGGGCAGCTCCGCCCGCCCGCCCGCGTAGACGCGGTCGAGGTCGCGTTCGACGAGGTCGAGCAGCCCGGCGCGGTCGCCCGGCGGCGCCTCGTCCCCGATGTCGTCGACCAGCCGG
Source organism: Actinomadura sp. NAK00032 (assembly GCF_013364275.1). NCBI lineage: Bacteria > Bacillati > Actinomycetota > Actinomycetes > Streptosporangiales > Thermomonosporaceae > Actinomadura > Actinomadura sp. NAK00032. The sequence continues at coordinate 7,885,315 of NZ_CP054932.1, forward strand.
GCGTAGCCGTACACGTTCAGCAGATGCTCGCGGTGGCGCGCGGGGAGCAGCCGGGTGGCGACCGGGAAGTTCTCCCGGGATTGGAGTTCGAGCCGGGTGCGGCGTTCCTCGGTCTCGTTCCACAAACGCTCGCTGACGGACATGGCGTTCCTTCGGGGCGGCGGCGGCGCGGGGCGTTCATCGATGCCCGATATCCGGGCGATGGCCCGGTAAACATGGACCATCGTGAGGCCCCTGTGACGTACGTCCCCGAACCGCCCCGGGCGACCCGCGAATATGCGGGATTCGTGAAGAGGGGCCGGAAGTGGTCACCCGGGAATATATGCGCGCCCGACCGGGAGATCACCCCTGGTCAGCGCTTTTTCCCATTCCGTTATGTTGGACTTGAGTTGAGTCATGCGTCTATCCCGGAGACTCAACTCGGGATGTTCATGTTCGCGTAACTTCATGACAGCGCGAGCCCATGGCGGCCGGTTCAATGCGCGCGCCCGCGCGCGCCACGGCGCCGGAGACCCCGCCGAGCCGGTGCGGCCCCGGCCGGAATCGGGGCCATCGGGGTCATCGGGCTAATCGGGTCAGAAGGTGGTGAGCAGCTCGGCGAGCCGCCACGGCGTCCGCTCGGGCGGCGCCGCCTCGGTCACCAGCGTGTTGAAGTCGTGCCAGTGCTGCTCGATCTCCGCGCGCCGCGTCGGGTACAGGGCGCGGTCGGCGCGTTCGAGGTAGACCATGTCCTGCAGGCCCTGCTGCGGGAACCGGACGAGGGTGAGCGGCCCTTCGCCCTTGATCCGGCCGCTGATGCCGAGCGGCGCGATCTGCACGGTGACGTTCGGCCGCCGGCACAGCTCGATGATGTGCCGGATCTGGCCGCGCATGATCTCCCGGCCGCCGATCGGGCGCCACAGCGCTTGCTCGTCGAGGACGATCCACAGGTTCAGCGGCCGCGGGCGGCGGCGCAGCACGCGCTGCCGCCGCATCCGGAACTCCACCCGCCGCTCGACCTCGTCTTCAGGGGCCTCGCGGCCGAACAGCGCGCGGGCGTACTCCTCGGTCTGGAGCAGGCCGGGCACGTACTGGGCCTCGAAGGTGCGCACCAGCTTGGCGGCCTGCTCGGCGCTCAGGTACGGCCGCACCCAGGGCGGGAGGATGTCGGCGTCGTCCTGCCACCAGGCGCGCGCCGTCGTCTGCTCGGCGAGGGCGAGCAGGGTCGTGCGCTCGTCCTCCTCGGCGCCGTAGCCGGCCAGCAGCCGGGCGACCTCGCGCGGCCTGCTGCCGGTCTTGCCCACCTCCAGGCGGGCGATCTTCGATTCGGACGCGTGCAGCAGCCGGCCCGCCTCCCGCCGCGAGAGCCCGGACCGGTCGCGCAGCTCGCGCAGCCGCTTGCCGAGCAGCATCCGGGGGACGAGCGGGTCCCCGCAGGGCCGTGCCGCCCGCGCACGCGCCGACTGCCTGCCGGTATTGGTGACGCCCTTGCTCATGATGTCGCTGCTCGTGAAGGAGGCCAACGGGACTCCCATCGGGGGGATCGGCTTGACGACCGCCCTCACTATAGCTTCACGCAGCGCGGCAGGAAGGAGACGGTGTGCGACCTCCCCTCGGCGTCAGGGTTTCCGCGCCACCGCGCACAGGGTCGGAAGATCTTCGACGTCCATCCCCGGCACCTCGGGCCGCCACGCGCCGCTCGTCACGAGCCCCGGCTCGTCGATCTCCAGGCCCTCGAAGTAGGCGCGGATGAAGTCCGGGCTGCGCAGCCGGAACGGGATGGCGCCGGTCTCGTCGTAGGCGCGCTGGGCGGCGTTGAACGCCTCGTTCTGGTCGGTGGAGTCGTGCAGGATCAGGTAGCTGCCGGACGCCAGCGGCTCCACCAGCCCGCGGACCACCCCGTACGCCTCCTCGGGGTCGACGATGTGCCCCATCACCCCGATCAGCAGCAGCCCGACCGGCTGCGACAGGTCGAGGATCTCCGCCGCCTTGGCCATGATCGTCTTCGGGTCGTGCAGGTCGCAGTCGATGTAGGACGTGCGGCCCTCGGCCGTGCCGGTCAGCAGCGCGCGGGCGTGCGCGAGGACGAGCGGGTCGTTGTCGACGTAGACGACCAGCGCGTCCGGGGCGGCGCGCTGGGCCATCTCGTGGGTGTTGTCGACGGTCGGGAGCCCGGTGCCGCAGTCCATGAACTGGCGGATGCCGCGCTCGAGGGCGAGGAACCTGATCGCGCGGTCCATGAAGTAGCGGCCGGCGCGGGCGATCGGCACGATCCCCGGATACAGCTCGACGTACTGGTCGCCGGCGACCCGGTCGATCTCGTAGTTGTCGGTGCCGCCGAGCCAGTAGTTCCAGATCCGGGCGGACTGCGGAACATCGGTGTTGATCTTCGTCTCCGACCCCTGGTCCGGGCCGCTGGTCGCATCCGTCATCGTCAGACGCTCCTTCGGGGGCGACGGCTCCGTGCGCTGCAAACGCCTGGTGCAAACCTAGACCCGTCCGTCCCGGGGCGGCCAGAAACGCGAAATTCGGTCCTGTCCGCATTCGCATTCAGGACATTATTGACGACCCGCTCAGGACAGGACCGCGAGGTAGGCGTGCCAGAACAGACGGACGGGACTGAAGTGAGCCAGGGGAACTCCCCCGCCGCAATCCCCGCACCCCCTCCCACCCCGCTGATCGCCGACGCGACCGCCACCCTCCCCTGTCCGCACCGAACGCCGCCCGCACCCGCCGGCCACCCAATTGGGAGCGATATGCACCTTTTATCGACTTTCGCCCTCCCCGCGAAGATCACGGCCTCGCCCACGCCCCCGCACGTCCAATGCGCCGAGCCTCAAAACCGCACCCACCGAGACCCGGATCCAGCCCACCTTCGCGACGGACATCTCATTCGAACGCCCCTACCCGACCTCGCAAATCCCGTGCCCGAAAAGCCCACCGCATCCAAGCCCTCCAGCAACCGCATACCCGCCCACGAAATGGCACCGCAAAACGCGACCGCCCACCAGAAAACCCATCCCGAGCAAACCGCACACCCCCATCCACGCACCCCGTCCACGCACCCCGCTCACGCACGCCGGCGGATGGCGGGACGGGGGCCGGGCGGGCGGCCTGACCGGGTCAGCGGGTGGTGGCCCAGATGGCTATCGCCAGGGCGACGCGGTCCTCGAACTGGAGGGGGTCGCGGCCGGTGAGGGACTCGATGCGGGCCAGCCGGTGGCGGAGCGTGTTCGGATGGAGGAAGAGGGCGCGGGACGTGGCGCCGACCGCGCCGCCCATGTCGAGGAAGGTGCGCAGCGACTCGATCAGCCGGGTGCCGTGCGCGGTGTCGTACTCCTTCAGCGGCCGGGCGATCTGCTCGACGAACGGGGTCAGCTGGTCGTGTTCGAGCCGGCCGAGCAGCGCCCGGAACGTGGCGAGGTCGGCGGCCTGCACCACGCCGCCGCTGCGGCGCGCGGCGTCCAGCGCGGCGAGGCTCTCGGCGAGCGACACCGGCAGGTGGTCGAGCGGGCCGGGGCTGCCGATCCCGGCGGGCTCGGACCAGGCGTGCGCGTCGTTGGTGATGAGCAGCGAGGTGTCGTCGTCCAGGCCGAGGACGCCGGGCAGCTCCTCGTCGGCGCCGTCCATCGCGATCACCAGCAGCGCGGCCGGGTCGAGGCCCGCGTCGTCGATCCGCTCGCGCAGCACCTCGGCGGACGCGTGGCCCTGCCGGATCATGCGCAGCAGCCGGCCCGTCTCCTCCCGCTCGTACCGCTCGTCGCGGGTGGAGGCGTCCCGCTCGGCGAACCACTCGGTGAAGCTGACGAACGGCACCTCGGCGGGCACCTCGACCAGCGGCAGGCCGAGCCGGGCGCAGGCGTCCCGCAGCGCCGCCGGGACGTCGTCGGTCACGTCGCCGACGCCGTAGCCGATCACGCTCGCCCGCCCCGCCTTGACGGACTCGGCGAACGCGGCGCAGGCACCCTCGTCCCGCAGCGACGCGCCGGCGGTCAGGACGATCTCGCCGCCGCGCAGGTAGGGCCCGGGGTCGAGCAGCTCGGTGGAGTGCGCCCAGCGGACCGGCCGGTCCAGGCCGCCCTCGCCGGCGACCAGGCGCAGCCGGAACCTCGGCACTTCCAGGAGCTGCCGGACGGTCCCGTACGGCACTGCGGAATCGCTGGTCACAGCTTCACCTTCTCACTCCGGCGCGGAGTCGCCGAGGCACCTGACCGTGATTTGGGGAAGACCGTGCGTTGGACAAGGGCACGACGGTCCGGGCGCGCCGTCGTGCGTTCGGCCAACAAAACCGCGACACCCTTGCCACCTGCGCCTATGTCGGGTTTGCCTGGAAACTTCGGACCGATTCGAGGTGATCTGATGCGCGAGCGCGTCGCACTCGTCGCCGGCGCGGCCGGGGGGATCGGCTCCGCGATGGTGCGGGAGCTGGCCGGCCGCGGCTGGCGGACGGCGGGCCTGGACCTCGTCCCGGCGGCCGACGCCGACCACAGCGTGGGCGTGGACGTGGCGGTCCCGGAGCAGGTGCACGCCGCCGTCCGGCGGATCGAGCGGGAGCTGGGCCCGATCGAGGCCGCGGTGTTCGCGGCCGGGCACTACACGATCGTCCCGGTGTCCGACATCGCCTGGCCGGACTGGCAGCGGATGCTGCGGGTCCACCTCGGCGGCCTGGTGAACATGTGCCGGGCGGTGACCCCGGGAATGGTGGAGCGGGGACGGGGGGCCGTGGTCGCGGTCTCGTCCGCGCTGGCCATCGGCGGCGGGGACGGCGAGGCGCACTACATCGCGGCCAAGGGCGCGATGATCGGGCTCGTCCGGTCGCTGGCCGCGGAGCTGGCGTCGGCCGGGGTGCGGGTGAACGCGCTGGCGCCCGGCCCGACGGACACGCCGCTGCTGCGGCCCGACTCGCCGTGGCGGCGGGCCGCCTACCTGCAGACGCTGCCCACCGGGCGGCTCGCGACGGCGGAGGAGGTCGCGTTCGCCGGCGCGTACCTGGTCGAGGAGGGGACGTTCTGCGCCGGGGAGGTCCTCTCGCCCAACTCGGGGGCGGTGATCTGATGGCGGTCGCACTGGTGACGGGGGCGGCGGGCGGGCTCGGCACGGCGGTCGCGCGGCGGCTCGCGGCGGACGGCCACCGGGTCGCGCTCAACGACCGCCCCGAGCGGGACCTGGGGGCCCTCGCCGCCGAGCTGGACGGCATCGCCGTGCCCGCCGACGTCGCCGACCCGGACGCGGTCGCCGCGATGGTCGGGGACGTGGAGCGGCAGACCGGCACCGACATCGGGATCCTCGTCACCGGCGCCGCGCACATCACCACCGGCCTGCTCGCCGACCACGACCCGGACGACTGGTGGCGGGTGATCGACGTCGACCTCGGCGGGACGTTCGCGTGCGCGCAGGCCGTCATGCCGGGGATGGTGGAGCGCGGCGGCGGCCGGATGGTGCTGATCGGAGCCGAGAGCGGCCTGGTCGGACGGGCGGAGGCGACCGCCTGCTCCGCCGCCAAGGCCGGCATCATCGCGCTCACCAAGGCGCTCGGCCGGGAGCTGGCGCCGCTCGGCATCGCGGTGAACGCGGTCGCGCCGAGCGTGATCGACACGCCGTGGCTGCTGGACATCGCGGAGAGCACCGAGGTGGCGGACGACGAGTACCGCGCCGGGGAGCAGGCACGCGTGCCGCTGGGCCGCATCGCGACCCCCGACGAGATCGCCGCGGCGGTCGCCTTCCTCGCCGACGAACGCCTCCCCATGCTCGTCGGCCAAGTCCTCCTCACCAACGGCGGAACCGTCCGAACCCGCGCCTGACCCACCAAGGCGGCGTCATCCCGGCAAGGCCGACCGTGCATGGGGTTGGCTCAGCCCAGCAGGGCCAGCGTCAGCCGGGCAGCGCAAGGTCGGGTCTACAGGGTCATGTGGGTAGGGCTGCGATTGAGCGGGCGACGTCCTGTTCGAGGACGGGGAAGAGGTGCAGGGGGAGGTCCATCAGCGATCGGTCCAGTAGTTCCGGGCGGCTGGTGGACGATTCGATGGCGGTGCGGGCCTCGCTCTTGGTGAGCGTGCCGCCGGTGGTCTTGCGGAGCGCGATGAGCCCTTCGCGCCACCCGTTGCCGAGCTTTCCGTGCGCCCGCGCGTACATGAAGCCGAGGACGCGCTCGGTGCCGGACTGCTCCTCCGGCCGGGTCCGTTCCGCGAGGACGAGGGCCTGTCCGGGGGCGGGCGTGCCGCGCAGCCACCGGACGATCCGGTACTTGGGCGCGATGAGGCGGGCGAACTCCCGCTGCCCCGCCTCGTCCCTGAGGAAGGGCAGGTCGTCGCGGCAGACGAGCGTGGCCTTGCGCGCGTTGGCGGCCAGCAGCGCCCGCACCGCCGACGCGCCGAACCCCGGAAACAGGTTGACCAGGACGGTGCCGTGGTCCTGAAGGTTCCTGGGCAGCGGCGCGCCGAGGAGGGCGGGCAGCCCGATCCGGCGGCCGGGGGCGTCCTTCGGCCAGTCGGCACCGGCCAGGAGCGTCTTCTCGGCCGGGTCCGCGCCGAGTTCGAGGGCGCGGGCGGCCGACTCGCCGTCCAGGCCGCCGCCCGCCTCCACCGACTGGGAGCCGTGGGTGTACATGGCGGTGCGGGGATCGTCCGCGATGGTCCTCGCGGCGGCTTCGGTCCGCCGGGTGGGGCGCAGGACGTACAGCGCGGCGGCGCTGCCGACCGCCTGGGCACCCACGTACCGGTTGAAGTTCGGCAGCATCGCCTCGTAGGCGAGGTGGAGCGGGTTCAGCGCCTTCTGGACGGCGAGCCCCAGCGCCGGCTGCCGCTCCCCGTACCCGTAGGCCAGCAGCACCCGGCCGTTGCGGTGGTCCCGGAGCCCCTGCAGCCCGCGCGCCGCGAACAGCTGGACGCCGTCCGGCGTGTACGGCGGGTCGGTGAACACCAGGTCGGCGGACTCGCGCAGCACCGCGGGCAGCCCGAGCCGCAGGTCGGCGAAGTGGCAGCGAACGTCCCAGCCGCGCCGCGCCGCCTCCGTGTCGACGAACTCCAGCAGCCGCTCGTCGACGTCCACGACGCTCGCCCGCAGGCCCGGCGCCCCGCCCGCAAGGAAGAGGCCGAGCGAGGTCAGGTCGTGGTCGCCGACGAGGAGGACGTGCGCGCCGGTCAGGTCGAAGCCGTCCAGCATGAAACGGGCCCGCTTGACCACGGTCTCGGCGGTGGCGGGGACGTGGTCGAGCGCCTGCACAGGTGGCGGCGCCGCGCCGATCAGCGCCTCCGCCGCGGCGACGGCCGCCGGGTCGCGGCGCGCGGACTCCGCCCACGGGTCGAGGGCGACGAACGGCTCCCGCTCGTCGAACGCGTCGCGGTACCTCTCGGCGCACCGCTTCGCGATGCGCTTCCCGTCCCCGGACGTTTCGAGGTCCGGTTCCAGGGCCCGGAAGACCGCTTCGACCGTCCGGCGCGACGTCCCGGTGGCGGCGACGACGTCCTCGACGGTGCGGAAGTCGCCGGCGGCCAGCAGCCGACCGGCCTGGTCGATGCGCCGGGCGTCGATGCCGAACTCGGCCCGCAGCGCGCGGACGGCCTCCAGCGGGTCTTGCTGCTGCTGCTCGGCATTCGTCATGGATCGGATCTGCTCCGCTCGGCGGGGACGCTCGGGCCACGATCCTATGAGCCGCGCGAGGCCGCGCCCGCCCCGCCGCCCGCCGTCAGCCCATGGGGAACATCTCGGTCAGCCGGATGTGGTTGCCGGACGGGTCCCGGAACGAGGAGTCGATGCCGTAGGGCGCCTCCTCGGGCTTCTCCACGAACTCGACGCCGCGCGCGGTCAGCTCCCGGTAGGACGCATGGCAGTCGTCCGTGCCGAGGAAGATCGTCCCGGCGAACCCCTTGCCCATCAGCTCCCGCACCTGCCCGGCGGTCGCCTCGTCCATCACGGGCTCACCCGGGACGAGCATCAGCACGATCGACACGTCGGGCTGCCCCACCGGGCCGACCGCCAACCACCGGAACCCGCCCATCTCCGGCAGGCTCACGTCGATGCGGACCTCCATCCCGAGCTTCCCGGTGTAGAAGGCGAGCGCCTCGTCCTGGTCGTGGACCCACAGCTGGGTGCTGGCAAGCGTGATCATCGGTTCCTCCGCGCCTCTCGTCGGTGGACCATCACGCTAGGTGGAGGACGCGGCGCCGTCTTCTCGAAACGTCCGGAGTTTCGGACGTCCGTATACGCGCAGCACGCACGGCGGGATGCGCGCGTACACGGCCGCCGGCGGGAACGACGCGCGGTAGGCGGTGGGCGGCATGCCGAACATCCGGGTGAAGCTGGTCGTGAAGGAGCCGATGCTCTGCAGGCCCACGCTCACGCAGACGTCGGCCACGGACCGGTCGGTCGTCCGCAGCAGCGCCGCCGCGCGCTCCAGCCGCCGCGTCAGCAGGTAGGCGTGCGGCGACTCGCCGAACGCCCGCCGGAACTGCTCGCTGAAGTGCGCCCGCGACAGCCCGGCGGCGCTCGCGAGATCCGCCACGGTGAGCGGCTCGAAGTACCGCGCATCGGCAAGCTCCCTGGCCCGCAGCAGGTGACGGGCGGGAGGAACGGACGCCATGCCCACCAGTATGCCCAGCCGCCCTCCCCCACCTACAGCGCGCGGGGCACCGCCAACACTGCTCCCGTCAACGCCCGACCGGACCGACGATCACAACGGCGTCGGCGGACTCACCCGTAGGACGCGACTCCGACAAACCGCGCCTCACCGACCCTGCGCTAAGCCGAACGCACTCTCGACCGACTGCGCTCCCGGCCGGTGGTGTCACGCCGTGGTGCTGGTGAGGCGGGTTAGGTGGGCGCGGATTGTGTTGGCGTCGCCTGTGCAGGCGATGTAGCCGTCCGGGCGGATCAAGGTCAGGGCCGCGCCGTCGGACGCGAAAGCGGCGCGGACTTCGCCGTTACGGTCCTGGTAGTCGCCCATCTCGCCGATCGTGACGAGGCGGACGCCGGGGTTTTCGAAGTCTGTGTCGGACGAACCCGGGTCGAAGGCGAGGACGGTCAGGTGGGGGCCGCGGAGCAGGTCGTGTACGCGGTGCTGGGCGCCGTCCTTGCCGTGCAGGACGCCGTCCGGGGCGCGGGTGCCGCCGAGCGGGCCGGACGATAGTGAGCTGTCGGGGTAGCCGAGGGAAAGCTGCCGCGTCTCCTCGCCGCGCTGGTGCGCGTCCGCCTGGCCCTCGACGGCCTTCTGGTAGAGGGCCGTGCTGATGCCGAGGACACCGGCGGCGATGGGCAGCCGCTCCTCCTCGTAGGTGTCGAGCAGGGACGCAGGCGCGCCGTCCACGACCGCGGCCAGCTTCCAGCCGAGGTTGTAGGCGTCCTGGACGCCGGTGTTGAGGCCCTGCCCGCCCGCCGGGGAGTGGACGTGGGCGGCGTCGCCGGCCAGGAAGGCGCGGCCGGAGCGGAAGCGTTCGGCCATCCGGATGTTGACCCGGTAGACGGAGCTCCAGGTCAGGTCCGCCAGGCGGATGTCGCTGCGGCCGGACGCCTCCTCCAGGGCCTTCTGGTAGGTGGCGAGGGTGAGCTCGGGGTCCGCGTCCGGCGCGATCGGGGCGGTGATCTGGAAGTCGTCCGTCCCCGCGAGCGGGAACAGGCCGACGCGGACGGACTGCGTCGCCAGGTCGGCCCAGGTGTGCCAGTGGTCCCGGTCGAGGTCGGGGGTCCGGACGTCGCCGATGAGCATGCGCTCCTCGTCGCGGGTCTCGCCGTCGAAGGCGATCCCGAGGGTCCTGCGGACGGTGCTCCGGCCGCCGTCGGCCCCGACGAGGTAGGCGGCGCGCACGGTGGTCCCGTCCGCGAGCGTGGCGGTGACCCCGTCCGCGTCCTGGGCGAACGCGGCCAGTTCGCCCTGCTCCACCCGACCGCCCAGCTCCGCCAGGCGGTCGCGGAGGATCTCCTCGGTGCGCCACTGCGGCACCCCCAGCACGTTCGGGTACGGGACGGCGGCCGTCGCGGCCTTCGTCTCGCTCATCCGCCCCTCCCACACGACCTCGCCGCCCGCGTAGGCGCGGATCGGCGGATACACGGCGCCCGCCGCGCGGATCGCGCCGATCACCCCGAGGTCGTCGAAGACCTCCAGCGTGCGCGGCTGGAGGCCCTTGCCGCGCGAGCCGGTGCGGATGCCGGGGTCGATGATCCGGTGCCGGACGCCGCGCCGGGCGAGGTCGACCGCGAGGGTGAGGCCGGTCGGGCCGGCTCCGATGATGAGGACGTCGATCATGGTGTTCTCCCTTCCGGAACCGAGTCTGCGGCGGCGACCTGGCAGAACGCTGCCAGCGCGCTGACAGCGACTGCCGCCCGCGCGGTACCGATATTGTGATGGTGCATTTATCGGCAATTTATTTCGCTCTGTTATGCTGAAGAAATCGGCCGGTATGTTCCCTGGGGACGAAAGGGGAACAGGTCGATGGACGAGGGACGGCCCAGCATGACCGCGCTTTCCGCGGCGGCGGCGCGGGCGGCGCATCCGGTGGCGGACGGCACGCCGGTGATCTTCACGGACACGGTCGCGGCGCGGCTGCTCGGCGGCCGCGCGGACGAGATGATCGGCTACCACCGCACGCGGGGCGACCACATCATCCTGGCCGGGACCAGGGCGATCACGACCGTCCGGGCCCGCTACGCCGAGCAGCGTCTAGCCGCGCACGGGCAGTACGTGGTCCTCGGCGCGGGCCTCGACACCTACGCCTACCGCGGCGATCCGGGAATCCGCGTGTTCGAGGTCGATCATCCGGCGACGCAGGAATGGAAAAGGGGCCTGCTGGCGGCGGCCGGCATCCCGGTGCCGGAGCAGGTCTCATTCGTGCCCGTGGATTTCGAAACCGACGACCCTTTCCAGAAACTCGCCGGAACCGGAACCGGAACCGGAATCGGACCCGGGTTCGCCCCGGCGGAGACCGCGCTAGTCAGCTGGCTCGGCGTCAGCTTCTTCCTCACCCGGGACGCCGTCGCGAGCACCCTCGACGGCATCGCCCGGCTCGCGCCCGGCACCGAACTCGTCCTGGACTACGCCCTTCCCGACGGCCTCCGCGACGCCGAAGGGGACGCCTACGCGCGGATCGCCGCGCAGGTCGTCGGGGAGAACGCCGAGCCGTACCGGTCGCACTTCGCGCCCGAAGAGATGGACGCCCTGCTCAAGGCCCACGGCCTCGACGTCACCGAGAACGTCCCGCTGGAGCGCGCCGTCCCACCGGAGACCTGGCGGCGGACGGACGCGCTGCGCCCGTTCGACCTCTTCCGGCTGGCCAGGGCCGTCGTCCCGGGATGACCGGCGATTTCGCCGATGCCGGGGGCCGGGCGGCGTGCCGAGAATGTGCGCATCCTGGAGCCGGTCCCCCGGCTCCGCCCCGTTCCGGGGAGCCGGCTCTCCGGCTCCTCCCCCCGAACAGGAGCGATCCGACGTGCGATCCATCCCCAGGCGCGCCCCCGGCCGCGCGGCGAAGACGCTGCTCGCCGCGGCCCTCACCGCCGGCGCACTCGCCGTCCCGCAGGCCGCCGCGCAGGCGGCCGACAACCCCTACGAGCGCGGCCCCGCGCCGTCCGAGAGCAGCATCGAGGCGCTGCGCGGCCCGTTCGCGACGTCCCAGACGAGCGTGTCGTCGCTGAGCGTGACCGGCTTCGGCGGCGGGACGATCTACTACCCGACCAGCACCGCCGAGGGGACGTTCGGCGCGGTCGCGGTCGCGCCCGGCTTCACCGCCGACCAGAGCAGCATGGCCTGGCTCGGCCCGCGGCTGGCCTCCCAGGGCTTCGTGATCTTCACGATCGACACCAACACCCGGCTCGACCAGCCGAGCAGCCGCGCCCGGCAGCTGGAGGCCGCGCTCGACTACCTCACGCAGCGCAGCGGCGTCCGGTCCCGGATCGACGCGACCCGGCTCGGCGTGATGGGCCACTCGATGGGCGGCGGCGGGACGCTGGAGGCCGCCGAGGAGCGCCCGCAGCTGCAGGCCGCGATCCCGCTGACCCCGTGGGACCTGCAGAAGAACTTCTCGGACGTGCGCGTCCCCACGATGATCATCGGCGCCGAGGCGGACACGATCGCGCCCGTCGCCCAGCACTCCGAGCCGTTCTACACCAGCATCCCGGCGTCGTCGGAGAAGGCGTACCTGGAGCTGAACGGCGCCAGCCACTTCGCGCCGAACATCGCGAACACGACGATCGCGAAGTACAGCATCTCCTGGCTCAAGCGGTACATCGACAACGACACCCGCTACGACCAGTTCCTGTGCCCCGGTCCCGGCCGTGACCTGAACATCTCCGAGTACCGGGACACCTGCCCGAACTCCTAGCCCCGCCCCCCGTCCCGCCCCTGACCCGGGGCTCCCCTACCGGCCGGGCCGCCCGTTGCCTCCCCGCACGGGCGGCCCGGCCATGCCGCCGTCGGCCGCCGCGCCGTCCTCCGCGCCGTGCAGCCGCAGCGCGCTGAGCGCGAGGGCCAGCTCGACGAGGTCGCCGGGGCGGGTGAGCGTCCGCCCGGTGAGCTGCTCGATCTTGCGGAGCCGGTTGAGGACGGTGTTGCGGTGGCAGAACAGCCGGTCCGCCGCGCGGGCCGCGGAGCCGTCGCACTCCAGCCAGGTCTCCAGCGTCGTCAGCAGGACGTCGCGGAACCCGGGATCCACGTCGCCGAGGCCGCCGAGCGCGACATGCCCGAGCCGGCCGGCGAGGCGCGGCTGGGACAGCACGAGCGCGTCCGGGAGGCGGCGGTCCAGCCGGGCGATCTGGTTGCCGGGGCCGCGGCACGTCCGCAGCGCCAGCTCGGCGAACCAGCGGGCGCCGCCCAGCTCGGCGAGCGACCCGACGACCGGGCTCACCCCGGCGTGCGAGCGCGCGTACGGGCGGACGGCGGCGACGAGGTCGTCGAGTTCGGCGGCGCCGAGCGCGACCAGCGCCACCTGCGCATCGGTGCGCAGCCGCCAGATGAACCGCATCCCGCCGGTGTCGGCGGGGCGCCGGTCGACGCCGTCCCCGAAGCCGCACTCGGCGCCCAGCATCACGACCGCGTACCGGCCGGTCACGGGCAGCCCGAGGACGGACGTCGCGGTCGCGAGCAGCCCGCCGTCGGCGCCCTGCCCGTCCAGCAGCGCGTCCACGATCGCCTGGACGCGCTCCTCGCTGCGCCGCGCGAGCGCCAGCTCGGTGCGGTGGTAGGCGGCCGCGGCGGCGCCGGACTGCTGGTCGATGGTGTCCCAGGTGCGGGTCGCCTGCCGGATCAGCGCCGGGACGTTCTCCGAGTCGTGCTGCCCGACGACCTCGACGACCGCCTCCCAGAACACCCGCCCGGCGAGCCGGTAGGAGCGCAGCAGCTGGTCGAGGGGCTGACCCTGGTGCGCCCGGCGCTGCCCGAGCCGGCGCGCCCAGTCGAGGTCGGCGCGGCCCCGGCTCGGTTCGAGGATCGTCTTGAAGCCGTGCCCGAGCCCGGTGTGGCACATCTCCCACACGTCGTGCCGGAACGCGTCGTCGCGATCGCCCCGGTCGCCGGACAGGATCTCGGCGGTCAGCCGGTCGGCGAGGTCGGGCAGCCGGTCCGACAGGCGGAGCACGGCCTTGCGCATGATGGTCCGGTCGGCGTCCAGCGGGCGAGCCGGCTCGGGCCGCCGCTCCGACGCCCCGCCGGCCGTCCTGGCCGCAGTTCCGCCTGCGGTCCCGGTGGACGTCCCGTCTGCGGTCCCGTCCACGGGCCCGGCTGCGGTTCCTTCTACGGTCCCGGCCGCCGTCCCGTTCGCTCTCCCGTTCACTGTCGCGGACCGTCCTGCCGTCATCGCGGGCCACCTCCAGCACAACGCGGGGGCCTCATCGTGCCATCGGTGGCGCCTGCGGGCCATCGCGGGACGCCCAGACTGTGCGGGCTCACAACGGGGGCCCGTCCGGATTGCGCCGTGGCCACGAAACGGAGGCGGGCTCTGGACCGCCGGCGGGCGGCCGTGCTCACCTATGGTCCCCTTCCCTTTTGAGACCCCGTCCAATAGAGGAGCCGCCTACGGCGCCCGGCCGAGGTCAGTTCCCCGATGAGGAGGGACCGGCATGACCCACCCCCAGCCCGAGCCCCACTCCCGCCCCCACTCCCACTCCCGCCCCCACTCCCAGCCCGGACTGCATGGGCGCGACCGCGAGATCCAGACGATCGAGGCGGTGCTCGACCGGGCCCGCGGCGGCCAGGGCGGCGCCCTGACCATCGCCGGGGACGCCGGCATCGGCCGGACGGCGCTGCTGGAGGCCGCCGTCCGCAGGGCCGCGGACGGCTTCCGGACGTTCGGGACCACGGGCGTCCCCGGGGAGACGGACGTCCGCTACGCGGGCCTGCACCGGCTGCTGCGCCCGCTCGCGGCGGAGATCGCCCAGCTCCCGCCCGCGCAGCGCGGCGCGCTCGGCACGATCATGGACGGGGCGCCGAGCGCCGCGCCGTTCGTCCTCTACACGGCGGTGTGCGAGCTGCTGAGCCTGGCCGCGCGGAAGGGCCCGGTGCTGTGCTGGGCGGACGACGCGCACCGGCTCGACCGCGGCTCGCTGGAGGTGCTGGCGTTCGCGGCGCGCCGCGTCCAGGACGAGCCGGTCGCGGTGCTGTTCGCCGTCCGCGACGACCGCCCCGGCCCGGCCGGGGGCGCGGACGGAAACGCAGCCGAGGCGGCGGGCACGCTGGCCGGAATCCCGCGGCTGCGGCTCGCACCCCTCGCCGAGGAGGCGAGCCGCCGCGTCCTCCAGGACGCGCTGAGCGCCGACGCCGGGGGCGGCGGCGACCGCGCCGCGAGCGAAACCGGCCCGGCATGCGGGGCGGGCGGGGCGGGCGCCGGGGACGGCGACCTCGCCGAGGAGATCGTCGACCTGGCGTGCGGGCGTCCGCTCGCGATCCGGGAGCTGGCCGCCGCGCTGACGCCCGGGCAGCTGTCGGGCGCGGCGCCGCCGCCCCGCGCGCTCCCCGCCGCCGGCTCGCTGCGCGGCCGCTACCGGCGCCGCCACCTGGGGCTGCCCGCCGGCGCGCGGCGGCTCGTGCTGATGGCGGTGGCCGAGGAGTGGATCGGCGCCGCGACCCTGGCGCGGGCGACCCGGCTGGACGGCATCGAACCGGCCGACCTGGACGCCGCCCGCGATTCGGGGCTGCTGCGGTTCGAGGGCGAGGGCGTCGCGGTCCGCAACCGGCTCGTCCGGTCCTCGCTGTGGGCGGACGCGTCCCGCGCGGAGCGGCAGGACGCGCACGCGCTGCTCGCCGGGGTCCTCGTCCAGGACTGGCAGCGGCCCCGGCGGCAGTGGCACCGCGCGGCCGTCGCCGGCGAACCCGACGACGCGCTCGCCGCCGAGCTGGCGGACGCGGCGGCGGCCTGCCGGCGCGCGGGCCGCTACGCCGACTCGTGGCGGCTCTGGCAGCGGGCCGCGACGCTCACCGTCGAGCAGGGCGTCCGGACCGACCGGTTCCTCGCCGCCGCCGGGGACGCCTGGGCGAGCGGCCGGTCCCGGCGGGCCCGCGCGATGCTCCGGCAGGTCCGGCCGCCCGCCTGGGACGGGACGGGCGCCGCCCGCGCCGCCCTGCTGCGCGGCGAGATCGAGGTCGCGGCGGGCACCCCGGCGGCGGCGGTGCCCGCGCTGCGGGACGCCGCCGAACGGCTCGCCGGCTCCGACGCCGAGGCGGCACTGGACGCGCTGATGTGGGCCGCCGAGGCCGCCGACGCCGCCGGGGACACCCACGGCTACCTGGAGATCGCCGACCGCGCGGCGTCGCTACCGTCCCCGCCGGCGTCGCTGCCGACCCCGCCGCGCTCCGGGGACGTACGGGGCGAGTTGATGCTGGCGCACCTCGGCGGCATGGCGGCGATGGTGCGCGGCCGCTACCGGGAGGCGGTGGACCGGCTCAGCACCGCCGTCCGGCTCGGCGCCGTGACCACCGACCCGCCCACGCTGGTGTGGGCGGCGCTGGCCGCGTTCGCACTGGGGGACGCCCCGCGCACCCGCGCCCTCACCGCCGAGGCCGTCACGTCCGCCCGGCGGCTCGGCGACGCGCCCGCCGAGTCGTACGCGCTCCTCGTCGCCGGACGGTGCGAGGCGCTCCTCGGGCACCCGCCGGGGCCGATCGCCGCCTGCCACGACGGGCTGCGCCTCGCCCGCGCGACCCGGCTGCACGGCCACGCCACCGAGCAGCTCGCCACGCTCGCGCTCACCGCCGCGTTCAACGGCGACACCGCCGCCGCGAACGCGCGGCTGGCGCTGCTCACCGACACCGCGGACCTGCGCGGCCGCACCCGCGCCGCCGCGTTCGGCTCGTGGGCGCCCGCCTGCCTGGACCTCGCCGCGGACCGTCCCGCCGACGCCGCCGCACGGCTCCGGCTACCGGGCGGCGCCGGGCTCGCCCACCTCCCGGCGCGGCTGTTCGCCGTCCCGCACCTGGTCGAGGCGCTGGTCCGCACCGGCGAGCACGAGGAGGCGGCCCGAGCCTACGAACGCTTCCGCGCCTGGACGGAGGGGATCGGCACCACCGGTCCGCATGGGGCTCCTGGACGGGACGCGCTCAAGCGGCGCTGCCAGGCCCTGCTCGCCGAGCGGGACGCCGACGCCGAGGAGCACTTCACCGAGGCGCTGCGGCTGCACGAGGCCGCCGGCGCCGTGTTCGACCTCGCCCGCACGGAGCTGCTGTTCGGGCACCGGCTGCGGCGCGGCCGGCGGCCCCGCGCCGCTCGCGCCCACCTGCGCGCCGCGCTGCGGATCTTCGAGCGGTACGGCGCCGCCCCGTGGACCGCGCAGGCCCGCGCGGAGCTGCGCGCCGCCGGAGAGACGATCACGCCGCCCCCGCCGGCCGTGCCGCCCGTCCCCGAGCGGGGGACGGTGGGGACGGGCGGCACGCGGGCCCCCGGTTCCGCGCCCCCGCGCGCGGCGAGCGGATTCGGCAAGCTCACCGCGCAGCAGGCGCACATCGCCCGGATGGCGGCCGAGGGCGCCACCAACCGGGAGATCGCGGCGCGGCTGCTGCTCAGCCCGCGGACGATCGACCACCATCTCCGCAACGTCTTCACCCGGCTCGGGATCCGGTCGCGCGTCGAGCTGGCCCGGCTCATCCGCTGAGCGGCGGCCGCGGGGGCCCGTGTCCCGGAGGTCCGTGTCCCGGGGGTCCGTGTCCCGGGGGTCCGTGTCCCGGGGTCAGACCTCCTCGTACTCCTTCTCGGCGTCCTCGTTCTTGGCCTTGGCGCCGGAGCCGTTCCTGCCCTTGGCCGGCTTCTTCTCCGTGCTCTCGGCACTCTGGGACTTCTTGGGCTTGTCGGACTTCTCGTCCTCGATGGCGTCCTCGTGCGTCCGGACGACCTCGCCGTCGCGGATCTCACCGCGCCAGCCCTCGACCTCGTCGGCGCGGGTGAGCGACTGCGTCATCACGTACCGGCGGAAGTGCTTGAGCTCCAGCCGCGCCCGGCGGCCCTGCGCGCGCCAGAGGTTGCCGGTCCGCTCCATGAAGCCCTGCGGGTGGTATTCGAGGACGACCAGGACGCGGGTCAGGTTCGGGGACAGCTCATGGAAGCTGACCGTCCCGTCCACGTGCCCCTTCGGCCCCTTCGAACGCCACACGACGTGCTCGTCCGGGACCTGCTCGACGATCGTGGACTCCCAGGTCCGCGCCGACCAGAAGATCTTCGCCTTCCAGTTCAGCTTGGCCTCGTCGGCCTGCTCGACGCTGATGACCTTCTTCATGAAGGACGGGTAGTCCTGGAACCGCGTCCACTGGTCGTAGACGAGACGGCGCGGCGCACCGACGTCGATGTGCTCGACGATGTTGGTGACCTTCACCTTCTTACCGCCACCGCCGCCACCGCCGACCTTCTTGGCGTCGTCCTTGGCGTCGTCCTCGCCCTGGCCGCCGGGGAGGGCGCTGCCGACGGTGTCCTTGAGCCGGCCGAGCACGCCCTGCCCGTTGCTGCTCTCACCGGCGCCGCCGCTCTTCTCAGGCTTCTCGGACGTCTCGGGGCCCTTGCCCTTCGCCGCGCTCTTCACCGCGTCCTTCGTCGCCTTGGCCGTGCCCTTCTTCTCCTCGGTGCCGGACGTGTTCCCGCTCTGCTCGCCGCGGCGTCCGGCGAGGGCGCGGCTCGCCGCGACGGCCGCGCCGGCGCCGAGCAGGACGCCGCCCGCGGTGCCGGCGGTCCGCCCGCCGGGCACGTTCTTGGGAAGGCCCTTGGGAAAGGCCTTCGGGACGCTCTTGCCGATACGGCCCAGGCCCGGGACGCGGCTGCCGCGCCGCCCGCCCGGAAGCCGTTTGGCGATCTGTCCGACGGGCGACCGGCCCGTCAGGATTCCGCGTGCCATGGTGTTACCTCACTCGGGTTGATCACTTGGTGTCGGTCATGTGGTCGGTCATGCGCATGTGGGGGTGTCGGTCATCTGGGGGATGAGACGGTCTCGCCGTCGCGGATCTCGCCGCGCCACCCCTCGACCTCGTCGGGCCGGGTGAGCGACTGCGTCATCACGTGCCGGCGGAAGTGCTTGAGCTCCAGGCGCGCCCGGCGGCCCTGCGCGCGCCAGAGGTTGCCGGTCCGTTCGAACAGGCCGGCGGGGCGGTACTCCAGGACGAGCAGGACGCGGGTCAGGTCCGGGGTCAGTTCGTGGAAGCTGACGGCCCCGTCCGCATGGCCCTTCGGCCCCTTCGATCGCCAGACGATGTGCTCGTCCGGGACCTGCTCGACGATCGTGGACTCCCACGTCCGCGCCGACCAGAAGATCTTCGCCTTCCAGTTCAGCTTGGCCTCGTCGGCCTGCTCGACGCTGATGACCTTCTTCATGAAGGACGGGTAGTCCTGGAACCGCGTCCACTGGTCGTAGACCAGGCGGCGCGGCGCACCGATGTCGATCTGCTCGATGATGTTGGTCGGCTTCCGTCCGCGCCCGCGCCCGAAGAGGCGGGCGAGGGTCTCCTTCAAGGCCGTCCAGCCGAAGCTCAGCAGCGCGCGGAACGGGGACTTGCCGTCGCGCAGCGCCGCGACCCCGGCCACCGCCGCCTTGCCGAGCGGGCCCGCCTGCTCGGCCCGCGCGACGAGGCGCCGGGTCTCGCGCTCCAGCCGCCGCTCGACCCCGCGCACGACCCCCCGCACGGCGCGGCGGCCGAGACGCCGGGCCGACAGCGCGGCCACGGCCGCACCGGCACCCGCCGCGACGCCGACGGCGGTGCCGGTGGCGGCGCCGGTGCCCGCGCCGGTCCGGGTCTTCATGTCGTGTCCACCTCGCCTCTGCCTCGCCGTCCACTCGGATAGGCGCCGGGTTACCCGGTCAATACCGGGCAAAACAGACCGCAGGCCAGGGCCAAGAAGCTCGCACCACCACCGGCACCGCCGATCGCGTTGCCGCCCCCGTCGTCGCCCCGCGAGCGGCCGCATCGGGACGGGGCGGCGATCCGCTCAGAGTGAACATCCCCGACGCTCCTGGCGGCCCGCACAGACCACCCCAGCGTGAACACCAGACCAGAACAGCCTTAACCCGGTGCCGCGTAACGGTTAAGACTCGTGAGTAATGCGCCTCTTGAACTGGTACGGACCAGTGTTTATCTTCGACCACACCACGCGCGATTGTGCTCGGTGGGCCACCCCATCGAGCACTATTTTGCACGCGCGAAAGCCGGAGAGGCGGGGACAGATGAAACGGCACCTCATGGGCGTCGTCGCGGCGGGCCTGACCGTGGCGCTCGGCGTCAGCGGATGCGGCAAGGGCAGCTCGTCGGGCGGAGACTCCGACGGCAAGACCATCAAGTTCGTCGCCGCGATCTACGACGACAACACCAAGCCCTACTGGGACGCACTGATCAAGGACTTCGAGGCCAAGAACTCGGGCTACAAGGTCAACCTGGAGATGGTCGACTGGACCCAGATGGACGCCAAGGTCAAGACCTACGTCCAGACCAAGCAGGTCCCCGACATCCTGAACTACAACGCGTTCTCCGACTTCGCCCGCGACGGCCTCATCTACAAGGCGTCCGAGGTGCTGTCGCCGGCGACGCTCGGCGACTTCACGCCCACCTTCGTCCAGCAGGCGCAGTACAACGGCACCCAGTACGGCCTGCCGTTCATCTCCAGCGCGCGCCTCCTCTTCTACAACAAGGACCTGTTCAAGAAGGCCGGCATCACCGACCCGCCCGCCACCTGGGCCGAGGTCAAGTCCGGCGCGGAGAAGGTGAAGAAGGCGGGCGCGATCGGCTACGGGCTGCCGCTCGGCCCCGAGGAGTCGCAGGCCGAGTTCTACTCGTGGGCGATGAACAACGGCGGCGGCTGGGTCGACGCGTCCGGCAAGTGGGCGATCAACCAGAAGGCCAACATCGACACGCTCACCTTCCTCAAGGACCTCAACAAGTCCGGGCTGACCCAGCCGAACCCGGAGACCACCGACCGCAAGACGGTGTTCAACCAGTTCGCGCAGGGCAAGGTCGGCATGGCCATCGGCGGGCCGTTCACCAAGGCCGGGTTCATCGACCCGGTGAACAAGGACCTGAACTTCGGCGTCGCGCCGCTGCCGAGCAAGAGCGGCTCCGAGCACAACACGCTCGGCGTCATGGACGTCCTCGCCGCGTTCAAGAAGGACGACGGCAAGAACAAGGAGGCCATCAAGAAGTTCCTCGACTTCTTCTACCAGAAGGAGAACACCTCGAAGTTCCTCACCACCGAGGGCTTCCTCCCGGTGACGAAGTCGGCCGGTGACGCGCTCAGCGCCGACCCGTACATGAAGCAGTTCGTGGACGCGCTGCCCACGTCCAAGTTCGCCCCGACGTCCAACCCGGCGTGGTCGGCGGTCGCCGGCGCGGTGAAGCAGGACCTCGGCACCGCCGCCGCGAACGAGGACCCGAAGAAGGTCCTGGACAAGATCCAGGAAACCGCCGAGAAGGCCGGCTGAGTGCAGGACCTCAAGGCCAAGGAGCGGGGGGCCGTCACCTCCCCGGCCCCCCGCCCCTCCCTCGCCCAGCGGATCGGCCGCGCGCTGACCCCGCTGCTGTGGCTCGGCCCGGCGCTCGTCCTCATCACGGTCGTCGTCCTCTGGCCGGTGATCGAGATGGTCCGGACGTCGCTGCAGAAGATCAGCTCGTCCGGCGTCACGCTCGGCTACCGGGGCGGCGGCAACTACACCGACCTGTTCGGCGAGGACGACCTGATCCCCGTCGTGCTGCGGACGCTGCTGTGGGTCGGCGGCATCGTGATCGTCACGATGGTGCTGTCCCTCGCGCTCGGCCAGCTGCTGAACGCCCGCTTCCCCGGCCGCCGCGTCGTCCGCTGGGCCGTGATCGTCCCGTGGGCGGCGTCGGTGCTGATGACGGCGCTGATCTGGAAGTGGATGCTGGACAACTACTCCGGCATCGTCAACCGCGTCCTGCTCGACCTGCACCTGATCGACAAGCCGGTGAACTGGCTGGCCCACCCCACCCAGGCGATGTTCTGGATGATGTGGGTCGCGGTGTTCGTGTCGCTGCCGTTCACGTCCTTCGTCATCCTCGCCGGCCTGCAGACGATCCCCGGCGACGTGTACGAGGCGGCCCGCGTCGACGGCGCCGGCCACGTCCGCACCTACTTCGGCATCACCCTCCCCCTCCTGCGCCCGGCCATCCTCATCGCCTCGATCATCAACGTGATCAACGTGTTCAACAGCTTCCCGATCATCTGGGCGATGACCGGCGGCGGGCCCGGTCACAAGACCGACACCACCACCACATACATGTACAAACTCGCGTTCTACGACCAGAACGTCGGCGAGTCCGGCGCGATGGCGGTCGTCAACTTCATCCTGATCCTGGTGATGGTGCTGCTGTACCTGCGGGCCGCCCGCTGGCGTGAGGAGGTCCGATGACCACCCGTTCCGCACCCGAGGGGACGCTCTCCCGCGCCCCCCGGCGAACGCGAAAGATCATTCTCGCGGGCGTCGGCTGGCTGGTGGCGCTGGCCTTCCTGGTGCCCTACCTGCAGATGTTCTTCACCGCGCTCAAGCCAGAACGCGAACTGACGAAATCCCCGGGCACCTACCTGCCGTCCCACTGGACGTGGTCGAACTTCGTCGACGTCTGGTCGGCGGCCCCCGTCTGGACGTACCTGCGGGTCTCCCTGACCGTCGCGGCCGCCGCCACCCTGGTCACCCTCGCGTGCGCCCTGCCCGCCGCCTACTACACGGCCCGGAACCGTTTCCGGGGCCGCGGCGCGTTCCTGCTGCTCGTCCTGGTCACGCAGATGTTCGCGCCGACCGCCCTCGTCATCGGCATCTACCGGGAAATGGTCGCGCTGAACCTGACCGACACCCTGATGTCGCTCATCCTGGTGAACGCGGCGTTCAACCTGCCGTTCTGCATCTGGATCCTGCACGGCTACTTCTCCAGCATCCCGAAGGAACTGGAAGAGGCCGCCTTCCTTGACGGCGCGGGCCGCATGGGCGCCCTCACCCGCGTCACCCTCCCCATTTCCATGCCCGGCGTGGTCACCGCGATCGTCTACACGTTCATCGCGGCGTGGAACGAGTACATCGTCGCCCTGACCGTCACCGCGTCCCCGGACCGCCGCCCGCTCACGGTCGGCATCCCGTCCTTCGTCACCCAGTACCAAGCGCACTGGCAGTACCTTTTCGCCGCCTCCCTGATCGCGATCATCCCGGTCGTCATCCTGTTCATCTTCGTCGAGCGCTACCTGATCGGCGGCCTGACCGCGGGCTCCATCAAATGAGCCTGATCGGCCTGGACGTGGGCGGCACCTTCATGAAGGCGGCGCTGACACAAGACTCGGAGATACTCCTCACCGGCTCATGGCCCACCGACCGCGAAGACCCGGTGGGCGGCATTCTCGACTTCGCCGCCCACCTCGCGTCCCGCGCGGCCGCACTCGGCTCCCCCGCCGAGGCCGCCGGCATCGCCCTGCCCGGCATCGTGGACGAATCCACGGGCACGGCCGTCCATTCCGCGAACCTCGCCTGGCGCGACGTCCCCATGCTCCACCTGGCCGGCGAACGCCTCGGAATCCCGGTCGCCGTCGGCCACGACGTCCGCACGGGCGGCCTGGCGGAAGCGGTACTGGGCGCCGGACGCGACGCCGGCGACTTCGTCTTCATGGCCATAGGCACCGGAATTGCCGCCGCCCTGATCCTGAACGGCACCCCATATCCCGGCACGGTCGGCTGGAGCGGGGAGATAGGGCACGTGGTCGTCCGCCCGAACGGCGAGGACTGCGCCTGCGGCAACAAAGGCTGCCTGGAGAGATACGCCTCGGCCGCCGCGATCTC
This sequence comes from Actinomadura sp. NAK00032, assembly GCF_013364275.1. Classification (NCBI taxonomy): domain Bacteria; kingdom Bacillati; phylum Actinomycetota; class Actinomycetes; order Streptosporangiales; family Thermomonosporaceae; genus Actinomadura; species Actinomadura sp. NAK00032. The sequence goes on from NZ_CP054932.1 coordinate 7,908,511, forward strand.
CCGCCGCCACGGCGCCTCCGTCCCCGCAGAGGAAGTGATAGCCCGCGCCGAGCAGAACGACGAGAAGGCCGCCGAGGTCTGGTCCGAAGCACTCGACTGCCTAGCCGACGGCCTGGCCGCCACGACGCTCCTCCTGGACCCGTCCCTACTCGTCATCGGCGGCGGCCTGGCCAAAGCCGGCGACTCGCTCCTGGCCCCGTTGACCACCCGGCTCGCGGACCGCCTGACCTTCCGCGAAGCACCCCGCCTGACATTGTCCGAGTTGGACGACCAGGCAGCCGTAAAAGGCGCAACGATCCTCGCCGCCCGCCTCCTGACACCTCACTAGCCGAACGCACCCGTGTCACGCGCCTCCCCGAGCCGGGCCCCCACACCGACCACCAGGAATAGTCAATACCTGCGGATCGGGTCTTTCGTGTCAGTGGAGTTGGCCGGCTTGATGTAGGTGGTCGAAGATGACCTGGTCGACGGGAGATACCTGGTCGCGGTCGGCGTAGGTGAGCCAGACGAGTTCTGCGATTTCACTGCTGGGGGTCGGCTCACCACGGTGGTCGGCGGTGTAGCAGGTCATCTGCACGGTGACGCCGGCCGCGTGGCCGTGTGCTTGCGCCCGGAAGGTCCCCACGTGCGTGGCGGTGTCCGGGACGATGGCGATGGCGAGCTCTTCGTCGATTTCTCGGATCAGAGTGTCAAGGTCGGTTTCGCCTTCTTCGCGCTTGCCGCCGGGGATGTAGTAGACGTCCTTGCCCTGTGAACGGGTACTGAGGATCTTGCCGCTGTCCAGGTGGATCCAGGCGATCTTGTCAATGGTCGCGGTCATCGTTAAGCCCCTCCGAAGGAAGATGAATCAGGCTGCTTGATCGTCGGGCCGGTTCAACGGCTCGCCGCTGGTAAACGTTGCGCCGGCGTGGACGAGGACGGCCACGTGGGATACATTCGCCCCCCGGCCAACGGGTCTGGTCGGATGCGATGAGCCTGAACGCCATGGCCAGGCCAACGGCCCACGAACCCGGCCCCTCGGTAACCTCGGTGGCCTTGCGGCACCACCGGTCGGCAAGATCGCCGAGAAGAACCGCCGCCCTTCACCCATGACCTCGTCGATGCGCTTCGGCCCGGCATCCGGCGGGCGCCCTCCCAGACGATCTCGTCGACCAACGGTGCCGAACCCAAGCCTCCCACCTCAGAACGGCGGCTGTCGCAGGGTCTGGAACTACGGTGAGCGATGGGTGTGCCTTCCGGACCGCTCCACAGATCCGCCCCAAGCATTGCTCCAACCACACACCACTCCCAGCAGCTCTGGTGGCTCTAGTAGCTCTGGTCGCTCACTTCCCGACGCCGGAGTAAGAAGGCACCGTGAGCGCGAACGACGACGAGACCGCTGCGAAGAACCGGCCAGGCACCGCACAGACATTCATGGCCCTACCAGCGCCGGCCAAGGACGCATGGGTCCTGCACCTAGAGTGTGTAATCGACGTCGTCCGAGCCGTCGTCGAGGTCTCCTCCCCGGCCGGATTCCGCTGCGCAGGCTGATCCCGACCGAACCGCAGGCTCCCGACGTCAACCGACCAGCCGACACCAGACGTCCCGACTTCGGACTGCAGCCCCTGTCCGTTCCCAACACTCAGGCGAAGTGGGTGCAGGCGGCAGACCAGGTCACATCCGTCAACCACCAAGCGGTTCTCGCCGCCCACGCAAGCCCGTGACCTTCCAGACGCCTGACTTGCGATACGCGCACACAGTCCTGAAGGGACCTTCGACGACGCCGCCCGTCGCAGTGCACCTTCGCAAGCGTCAAGACTGCATCGAGCAGGCCATCGGCGGCCCACCACCAGCACAACCGGCAGCACCAAGCACCCACGGACGGTCGTCCAGCCGCCGTCCCAGATCGCCCTCTCGGGTCAGCCGAGAAGGCCTACGCCAGACAACCACCCCGTCCGTGGGCCCACAGGGCACCCCCAAGACATCGCCGTCTACCTAACACCGGTCGCCCCCCACCCGGCTCCCGGCCACACCTCCCGGCTCCCGGCTCCCTGCCCCACTGCCCACATGTGCACAGCCACTCCACAAAGTAATACTTGACATAGATTTAGGTTCGACCTATTTTTTGCCTCATGCCAGCAGTGAAGAGGAGGACACACTTGGAGATCCAGTGCAGCGTCGCGGAGGTCGCGGACATCCGTCAGCGATTGCGGCTGCTAACGGACGGGACGCCGGAGCCGCCCGCAGACGCCGACCTGACGCCCGCGCTCCCCGGAACCGGCGGGGTGCCGGGGCAGTGGATGAACGCCTCAACCCGAACGGCCACGGAGGCGGGAGTCACGCTCTACCTGCACGGCGGCGGCTTCGCCCACACCGATCCTCGGGCGGAACGAGCGCTCGCCTACCAGTTGTCCAGCACAACACAACGTCCAGTGTTCGGCGTGGACTACCGGCTCGTCCCAGAACACCCCTACCCCGCTGCACTGGACGACGTGACCACCGTCTATCAGAGCCTGATCGACCAGGGCGTGCCCACCTCGCGGATCGCGCTGTTCGGCGAGTCGGCCGGCGCCACTCTCGTCCTATCCGCCCTACTAACTCTCAAGGAGACCAGAGCCCCACTACCCGCGACGGCGGTCGTGGTCTCGCCGCTCACCGACCTCACACTGTCCAGTCCGTCGTTGACCGCCAACGACGGCTGGGACCTCATCAGCAAAGCGGTGCTGGAGCAGGTCTGCGCGAACTACCTAGCCGGAGCGCGCCCGGACCTGGCGCCGGCGTCACCCCTCCACGGCGACCTGGCGGGCCTACCCGATCTGCTGGTGGTAGCGGGCGCAGCGGAGATCCTCGTCGATGACGCCCGCCGACTGGCCGCGGCGGCCACCGCAGTTGGAACAACCGTCGATCTCGACGTCTACGAAGGCATGCCGCACGTCTTCCACCTGGCGATGCTGTCCGGCACCCCGACGTCCACCACGACCACGTTCCTCCGCCGCCTGGCGGACTGGACGGAAAGGAGGTGCGCGTGAACCTGCGCGCCACCCGAGAACGGCCATTGCGCCTGATGAGCGTGCACGCCCATCCCGACGACGAGTCGAGCAAGGGCGCAGCGACGCTGGCCAAGTACGCCGCCGAAGGAGCAGACGTACTGGTGGTCACCTGCACCGGTGGCGAGCGCGGCGACGTGCTCAACCCCGCCATGGACCGCACCGACGTGCGCGACAACCTCACCAGGATCCGGCGCGCCGAGATGGCTGCCGCTCGCGAAATCCTCGGCGTCCGCCAGCAGTTCCTGGGCTTCGTCGACTCCGGCCTGCCCGCCGCCGACGAGTCGCTACCGGACGGCTGCTTCGCCGCCGCGCCACTGGAAGAGGCGACCGAAGCCCTCGTGGCGGTGATCCGCCGTTTCCGGCCGCACGTGCTGATCACCTACGACGAGACCGGCGGCTACCCGCACCCCGATCACATCAGAACCCATGAGGTGACCGTCGTGGCCTTCCAGGCAGCCGGCATCCCCGGCAGATTCCCCGGGACAGGACGGCCGTGGCAGCCGCTCAAGCTCTACTACCACGGCGCCCTATCGAAGGCATGGTTCCAGGCATTGCACGACGGTATGACGGCACGCGGAATCCCGTCCGGCATGGAGGACGTCCTAGCCGAGTTCGGCGACAGTGCGCCCGCACCGGCATTCACCACCCGAGTGCCCTGCGCTGAATACTTCCCGGCCCGAGACCGGGCGCTGCTGGCACACGCCACGCAGATCGACCCGAACGCCGGATTCATGCTCCACGACCGCGATACCGAACGCGATGTATGGCCTACCGAGGACTACCACCTGGCACGATCCCACATAGAGGTCTCCTTGCCGGAGGACGACCTCTTCGCCGGGATACGTCCGAGCCGATGAAGCAGACTCAGCCTCCACAGGCCGCCCCGCCCCTTATCAGTACGGCTTTCGAGCGCTGAAGACAGACCGGAGCTTCTCACCGAGAGCGCGTCTGTCCAGCGGCTTCAAGATGATGGTGTCACTCGCGTCCACAATGACATTGGGACAGCCGCCATTGCGGCTGGACGCCCGACGACACACTCAGCGTGGTCACCTTCTTGCCGGTACGCGCCGCGCCTCCCGCACGATCACCCCGTAGCGGGATCTATAGAACGGGAACCGCTTCGGCTTTCCCACATTTTTGAAGTAGCGCCTCACCGCACCCGACCGGCGGCTGGGATGGCCATGGTAGATGCATGCGATGAGTTGCCATCCATCCGGAATCTGCCCCGAAGGTATCCGCATATCACCGGGCACCGTGGACAGACCCTTGCCGTCCATCGCATACTCCAGTTCCTCGGGATCTCTCTACACCGACCATTCGGACGTAATGCGGGCCCAGCCGGGCAGAGGGATCACTGGACGTCCGCCACGGCTTCAGGTCCTTTCACCGACAGGCCGCTTCGTTGACGTGCACGTCCGGGGGCCAGGACCGCTCAGTGGACCAACTCGGCGGCCCGACGGCGCCGCGGCTTGCGTCGCCCGTTCATCCGCCACCTCGCCGGAACACGCCACCGACGCCAACATGACCGCGCAGGTAGGTAAAAGCAACCACGCCACCTTTCTCGCAAAAGCCGACCTGCTGAGAATTCACCTTCATCCTGAGGGAGACCACTGGCTACCCCCGAACCGCACCGACCCACTCCAGCAGTCCCCGAACCTCACTTGCCCTGCCAGCGACCAGCCCTCGCACGCGATACCCCAAGCCCGACCGCCCCCTGCCGCAGAGCGCCACCGAACCCCGCACCAACAAACCCCAGCAACGAAAGCTGCACCCGCCAAAGCCTCCGACTTCAAGATGAATACCAGCCAACTCCATCAACTCCGACAAACATGCACCTTCTCGCCATCACACAGAATCACCTCGACCCTGACAAATGACGCCCAAGGCGACCCCCTGCTCGCGAACTGAAAATGCGGGGTGCAACTTTGAGGACATGGGAGATATGTCCGCTCGACTTCCTGTACCATTAGAACATGCATTCGATGGCGATCAATCTGGATGGCGCGTCCACCGAAGAACTGGTGGATGCTCTGTCAAAGATCGCCGCCGAACTCGCCGCCCGACCGGCCCCAGACTCTCCGACGGCCTGCGTGGATCTCGTCGAGACTCTCGCCGCCGCAGGTGATCTGCAGGAGGCCGCCCTGGCCGGGTTCATCACGGTGGTGGACGGTGCGCGGGAGGTGCAGCGGTGGGGTTTCCCCTCCACCCGTTCCTGGTTGCGGTCCCGCCTCGGTATGCGTGAAGCCCGCGCCAAGGAGCGCCTTACCCTGGCTCGCCAGCGCCACCGCCTGCCGGAGGTGGCCGGGCGGTGGGCTTCTGGTGAGCTGTCGGCCGGGTACGCCGCCACCATCGCCGACGCAGTCACCCGCCTCGACGACCACGACTGCGGCCGGGCCGAGACGATCCTGCTGGGCATGGTCGACCAGGGCTTCTCCGCCGGGAAGATCGCCGGCTTCGGAAAGCGGATCGGTGAGGTCATCGCCGAACGCGACGGCACCGAGCAGGCCCCCGAAGACGTGACGCGCGGGTATGAGCGGTCGTGGATCGACTCGACCCGCTCCCTGGACGGCGGCCGCTACATCAAGGGCTGGCTCAACGCCGAAGACGCCGCGATCTTCGACGGCACCCTCGCGCCCTTGGCCAAGCCCGCCGGAACCGACGACCACCGCGACCTGTCCGAACGCACCGCAGCGGCCCTGACCTCGGTGCTGTCGGGCGGGCACAAGGCCACCCGCGTCACCGTGATCTGCGACCTGGACACCCTCACCGGCGGCACCACCCCGGCGCGGCTGACCGACGGCACCCCCATCCCGGCCGCCCAAGCCCGCCGCATCGCCCTGAACGCCGGAGTCTCACCGCTCCTCCTGGGACGCGGAAACCTGCCCCTCTACCTGGGCCACCGGGTCCGGTTCGCCACCGCTCCCCAACGCCAAGTCCTGGAAACCCTCTACGCCACCTGCGCCGTCGCGGGATGCGAAGTGCCCGGGACGCTGTGCGAGGTCGACCACGTCCACGGCTGGGCCCTCGGCCACAGCCCCACCGACATCGACCAACTCACCCTCACCTGCGGCTGGCACAACCGCTACAAACACACCCACCCCCACCGGCTCCACATCACCAAGGCGCCGGACGGCCGCTACACCTACCGCCTCCACTTACCCGGAATCAGAACCCTGCCCCAACCCGGCCGCCCACCACCCTGGCTCACTATGGCCGCATGACCGGCAGGCCCACGCCTGCCATCCCCACCACGGGCATGGAACTACCCGTCCCAACCTGGTCACCCACCGCGCTGGCCCACGGCCCGTGCTCCCAGGCCGCACAGCTTGACCCGTACTCGGGCCCCACACGTGCCGGACCGGTCCGTGCCCAAGGTTGCCACAAGGTGCGGGGCCGGTCCTTGCCCGGGACCGGGGGTGCGCCGGCTTGCACCCGCATCCGGGACTGGTACAAGCACGCAGTCGGTCCTCACCTGTCCGGGAGCGGTCCATACTCGGCGGTCTGCATCGGGAGCGATTCCTGGCCACGCCCGTTCTTGCCTGGGAGCCGGTTCGCGCTCGGGCCGGTTCGCGTCGTTGCTGCGGCTCGGGCTCGGGCCAGCTCGCACTCAGGCCAGCTTGCGTCGTTGGTGCGGCTCGGGCTCGGGCCGGCTCGCGCTCAGGCTGGTTCGCGTCGTTGGTGCGGCTCGGGATGGGGCTTGCTCTTGTGGCACCGTCTGTCGGGGGCGACGCGTTCACGGGAGTCTTGGCTGGTGGCGGGCTCGTTCTGTGGCGGACGTCGAAGTCACAGGGCGGGTGGCGGCTTGGGCGTGTGGCTCAAGGGGCGGGAGCCTGGGCTCTCGTTGGTTGTTGCGTGCGTTAGTGGGTGGGGTCTGTTGTGGCGGGTTTTGAGGACGGTTGCGGTGAGGCGGCCAGCAGCAGGGTGGCGAAGATGAGGGGGGCGGCCGTCTGGTAGCCGATCCATACCTCGCCGCCGGCGCCGCTGCTTCCCAACACGGGTGGAAGGGCGGCGAGTGTTGCCAGCACCCAGCCGGCGTCGTAGGCGACCATGAGGCGGACGTAAGTACGCGCCGGGCGGTGGCGGAGGTGTTTGAGCTCGATTCCGCCGCAGGTCAGCAGGGCCACTCCTGCGGCGGCCATGAGCCAGGTCGGCACACCCAGCAGGCGGCCGAGTGGGGCCACGGCGATGACGAAGGCGGCGGCCAGGAGCATCTTGACGGCGCTGTCGGCGATGATCCCGATCCTCTGGCGTGCGTCCGGCGGTGCTGTGGTCTGGGGCATGAGAGGTCCTCCCGAGCTCGTCCACGACTTGTTCCGTAACCAAATTATCGCAATAATACGATTATGCGTATGACGAGAGCGGAGGCCAAGGAGCGCAACCGCCGTGCCTTGCTCGATGCGGCGTTCGAGGTCGTCGCCCGGGACGGGTACCGGGCCAAGCTCGACGAGATCGCCGAGCGGGCCGGTCTGACCACCGGCGCCGTCTACTCCCTGTTCGGCAGCAAGAACGGTCTGGTGCTCGCTCTCGTCACGGACTACCTGCGGCCGCACTACGAGGAGATCCAGCAGGCGGTCCCGGCCGGGCTGGAGTTCCTTGACGCGGTCGAGGTCTTCGCCCGGTACTACCGGCGCAGCTTCGACGCGCCGGACGCGCTGTCCGTCCTGTCGCTCCAGATCACCCTGCTGGACATGGCCTTGCACGACCGGGAGCTGGCGGTGCAGCTCGCCGCGTCCATCCGGCGGCAGGAGGAGCAGCTGATCGCGGTGTTCACCGGGCGGCCGCACGAAGGAGGAATCGTCACGTCCGGCCAGGCGGAGCGACTGGTCACGGCGCTGCGAGCGCTGTTCGTCGGCCTCAACCAGGGGGTCATCCTCGGCCTCGCCCCCGGCGCGGACGAGCAGTTCTTCGTCGACGCCGCTCGGGCGCTCGCCACTGGGATGCCCCTTGTCGAGCACGACGCGGGCCCGTCCTGACGGGCGCTGCCCGGAAAACGCGATGCGTGGGCGGGGTGAGGGCGTCAGAATCGGGACATGTGGACGGCCGGCCGTGATGGGGTGCGCATCGCCTTCGAGGTCGTCGGCCGCGGAGATCCGTTGGTGCTGCTGCACGGATTCTTCGGTGACCGCACCACCTGGCGTCTGGGCGGTCATGTCGAGGCCCTGGCCGCCTCGCATCGCCTTGTCCTGATCGATGCGCGCGGCCATGGTGAGAGCGACGCGCCCTTCGACGCCGGCAGCTACCGCATTGAACGCCAGGTGGACGACGTCATCGCGGTCCTCGATTCTCTTGAGATCGACCGGGCGGCGATGTGGGGCGCTTCCATGGGCGGCACTATCGGGCTGCGGCTACTCGGGCGCCACCCGTCCCGGCTGACGAAGCTCATCGCGGGCGGCGCTCATGCTCTGCGCGCCAGTGCCGATCCTGAGGAGGTGGCGCGGGAGACGGAGGTTCTCCGTACTGAAGGCACCGCGCCGTTCGTCGGGTGGCTGGAGCGGCAGGGGGTGGTGCCCTCGTGGTTCCGGGATCTCGTGAAGGCGGCCGACCCGCATGCACTGGCGGCGCTGACCACCGCGCTCGCCGAGCAGGAGGAGGTCTTGGACGCGCTGGCGCTGACTTCCGTGCCGGTACTGCTGGTGGCCGGCGAGAGGGATGCTCGGATTGCGGCCATCCGCCGAACCGCTGCGGAAATTCCCGGCGCCGAGTTGGTGGAGTTGCCTGGCTGTGGCCACTTGGACGCCTTTGTCCGGACCGATCTTGTGCTGCCCGTTGTCCAGCGGTTCTTGTGCGGTTGAGGCGTCGGCGGCTTGGGTGTCTCTGGTTTCCAGGGTGGTGAGAGTGGGGTGGGGCCACGTGCGAGGGACGCGCTGAAGTGGGAGTGCGCTTCTTCTAGCCGGGTGCTGCATCTCGCCGGTCGGGTACTTGCCTTTGATTTCGTTGTAGGAGGACGTGCGGGAGTCTGTTGCCGATCCGCGTTAGACCGTTGCGGGGTCCAAGCCGTTGAGGAGGGCTTTGGTCTGGTCGTCTTGTTTGAATCTCAGGACGGCTCAAGCGGTGGACATGCGTCTAGCTTCGTGAGGTTGTGGGCGCCGTTTGGGGCTTGCGGGCTGGCGGGGTCTGGCTCTTGAGTGTCGAGCCTTCGTGGGTTGACGAGTGGCCGGGGGCGGTGGTGCCCTGTTTCGGGTAGTGCCGGGCAGACCGGCGCGTCGCCGGGACGTCGCATCAGGACGTCGCATCGAGGCGTTTCACCGGGGCGTTGCATCACGACATCGCGGAAAGGGCGGTATGGCGGAGCCTTCGGTTGAAGTCGGCCGGGCGGGTGACGAGCGCCGGACGGCGGGTGGAGGACGTGGTCCGCTGCGGCGTGTGGCAGTGCTCGGTGTCGGGTTCGCCGTGTCGTATGGGCTCGTCCTCACGATCCTTAGCGAGACCTTCTTCTGGTTCGCGATACCCGGAATGCTCGGGCTCGTCACCGTGGTGCTGCTGGCCGTGCACCTGCTGCTGTACCGCTCGTTCAGCGGCGCCGTGCCGTTCGCCACAGACGGCACCGACCGCCAAGGCCCGGTGAAATACCACTACAGAATCCTGGTGCGTCGGTATCTGCTGCTCATCGTGGTGCCCGGCATCGCGATGACCGTCTTGCCGCTCGCGCTGGGGCTTCGCTATCTCGGCCCGTTCATCGCCGTTGGCCTGATGATGCTTTCGCTGGGCACGCGGTTCTGGCTCCCCCAGATCGGCTGGGTGCGGAAATGCGCCCGCGTGCTGAAGGTGTACGACTTCGAGTTCCGCTCGCCGGTGCAGAAGTCGAACCTGCAGAACCAGGGCCGGCGTTCCTTGACCCTGGGCACCGGCGGCTCCCCGCGGATGTCGGCGCGCGAACCGCTCTACTCCGACCGGTGGCCCGAGGAGATCGACGGCGGGGCCTGGTTCGCCGGTGACGACGTCTTCGGCGGCGTGCTGCTCGCCCCCGGCACGGGGGAGTTGATGTTCGCGCAGCCGGAGAACTGGGCCGTCCACGAGAATGCGCGGCAGCGGGCGGGAGCGGAGCGCCTGGACAAGGCGGAGCGGGCCGGGCTGACGCGCAGGTCCGTCTAGAGTTCCGCCACCTCGGTGATGACGAAACGGCTCTTCGGTATGGCCGGGGCCCGCCACGGATGGATGCTCAGGTCCTGTGGCGGGACAGAGTAGGAGATCCAGCGGGTGAGGGCGGTCACCGACGTCTTCATCACGTCCTTGGTGACCCATTCTCCGGCGCAGCGGTGGCCCTCGAAATGGTCGCCGCCGCCCTGCGGGATGAGGCTGTAGGCGTCCGGTGGACGGTCGATGAACCGTTCCGGCCTGAACTGTTCGGGACGGTCCCAAAGGCGCGGGTCGTGGTCCGTCCCGTGCAGGTCGAGCAGTACGCGCCGTCCCTTCGGGAAGTGGTGGCCGCGCCATGCGAAGTCGCGGGCGGCGCGCGCCGCGACGAGCGGGAAGAACGGGTAGAACCGGCGCACTTCCTGGACGAACGCTTCGAGGAGTTCCGGATCGTCGTCCGTCGCGAGCCGGCGGCGCCACTCGGGATGGTCGTGCAGCGCCATGGCGGCGAACACCACGAAGCGCGCCACCGCCACCGTGGGCCGCAGGACGTTGAGCAGCTCGACACCGGCCACGTCCGGCGGCAGGAGGCTCCCGTCCGTGTCGCGGTAGGTGGCGATCTCGGTGAGGGCCGTACCGCGGCCTGGTGCCTCGACTCCGGCGGGTGCTGCAACACGGCCGGGTACGGTATCGAGGCCGTGCCGCTCCCGGGCGCGCGTGATGTGGGCGGCGGCCCAGCGGTCGGCGAGCATGCGTGCGGCGCGTCCGCGCAGGTAGCGGGGGCCGACCGCCGCCGGAGCCTCGATCAGCGCGACGAGCGTCCGGGTGATCTGCGGAACCTGGCGCGCGGCCAGCGGCACCCCCGCCCACGCGCACACCGCGCTGCACAGCAGCTCGCTGACCTCGTCGAACAGGACGACACGCGGCTCGTCCCGCCAGGCGCCGATGCGCTCCCGCCAGGCCCGCTCGGTGAGATCGCGCAGCTCGTCCCGCGCCTCGGGCGTCATCAGGGACATGAACATCCGCTTGCGCGCGGCGTGCCGCCGCCCGTCCAGCCCCTGCACGCCGTTCTCGCCGAACAGCGTGACGCGCAGCCGCCGGGGCGCGGCGCCCTCGCGGACGAAGCGGTCCGGGTCGTAGAACACGCGCGCGGCGTCCGCCCCGGTCATGCAGGTGGTCTTCCGGAAGAGCAGCCGCGTGTCGTAGACGTCGGTGTCCAGGTGACGGGCGCGGGCGGACAGCAGCCCGTAAGGCCGTGACAGCAGCGGCAACGTGTCGTCCAGGACGGGCATGACGCTCCTTCGTTGGGGGACGGCGCTCCGCGACAAGCTGGTCAGGGACCTCGCCAGGGGATCCCGTCGGGGGATGTCACCACGGGATCCCGTCAGGGGATGATGACGAGCTTGCCGCGCGTGTGCCCGCTGCGGCTGGCGTCGAACGCGGCGCCCGTCCCCTCCAGCGGGAACGTGTCCGCGACCTGGACGCCGAGCGCGCCGCGGTCGGCGAGGCGGGCCAGCTCGGCGAGCTTCGCGCCGTCCGGGCGGACCCAGATCCAGTGGCCGCCGTGCTCGTCCACGGTGTTGTCGGCGATGGACACGTGCCGTCCACCCGTGGCCAGGACGGCGAGGGTGGCGTCCAGCTGCCCGCCCACGAAGTCGGCGACGGCGGTCACCCCGCCGGGCGCCAGCTCGCGGACGCGCTCCACCAGCCCGTCCCCGTAGGAGACCGGTTCCGCGCCCAGTTCCCGCAGGTAGTCATGGTTCTTCTCGGACGCCGTACCGATCACCCGGGCACCGCGGTCGCGCGCGATCTGGACGGCGAGGCCCCCGACGCCGCCGGACGCCGCGTGAATGAGCAGGACGTCGTCCTTGCCGACCGCGAGCCGGTCCAGGGAGCGCTGGGCGGTCATCCCGGCGAGCGGCAGGCCGCCCGCCTGGTTCCAGTCGAGCGCCTCGGGCTTGTGCGCCACGTGGTCGGCCGCGACGGCGACGTACTGCGCGAACGTCCCGGCGCCGACGACGTCCTTGCGCGCGTACGCCATGACCTCGTCGCCGACGGCGAACTCCGGCGTGTCGGGGCCGAGCCCGCGGACGACCCCGGCGACGTCCCACCCGGGGATGACCGGGAACACCGCGTCCATCATCCCGTCGAGTCCCCCGGCCATGACCTTCCAGTCGACGGGGTTCAGCCCGGCGGCGCGGACCTCGATCAGCACCTGGCCGGGGCCGACCTTGGGATCCGGCGCGTCCCCGACCTTCAGCCGCGCGTTGTCGGACGCATACGAGTCATAGGTGACGGCACGCATTCCTCCAGCCTGCCTCCGCACCCGTCCACTAAACCCGTCCGCCGGCCACGGCCACCGCCCACGGCCACCGCCCACGGCCACCGGAGCGCGCGATGCGTAGGAGATCTCCTACGCTTGACACGTAGGAATGTCCCTACCTATTGTCGGCCGCATGACCATCACACATGTGCGCCTGCTGACCGTTCCCGTCTCCGACCTGGACGCGGCCAAGGACTTCTACGCCGGCAAGCTCGGCTTCGACGTCGTCGCGGACCAGCAGAACGGCCCGGTCCGCTGGCTGCAGCTCGCCCCCAAGGGAGCGGAGACGAGCGTCGTCCTCGCCAACCACACCCCGGCCGCGCCCGGGAGCCTGCAGGGGCTGATCCTGGCGACGGCCGACCTCGACGGCGACTGCGCGGCGCTGCGCGCGGCCGGCGTGGACGTCGACGGCCCGCAGGACCTCCCGTGGGGCCGGCAGGCCGTGGTCACCGACCCCGACGGCAACGGCCTCGTCCTGGCCGGGCAGTGACCGCCGACGTGTTCGCGGCGCTGGCCAGCCCCGTCCGGCGGGAGCTCACCGCGCTCCTGCTGGACGGCCCGCGCCCGGTCAACGACCTCGCCGCGCACTTCACGATGAGCCGTCCGAGCGTCTCCGAGCACCTCAAGGTGCTCCGCGAGGCCGGGCTCGTCACCGAGCAGCGGGACGGCCGCCGGCGCATCTACCGGCTGGAGCCGGGACCGCTGCGCGAACTGTCCGAATGGCTGACCCCGTACGAGCGGTTCTGGCGCGAGAAGCTCTCCAACCTGCGCGAACTGCTGGACGAGGAGGATCTGTGACGCCCGTCGTCGAGGCCGCCGGGCTGGTCAGGCGGTTCGGCGACGTGGCGGCCCTCGCCGGCCTCGACCTCGCCGTGTCCCCCGGCCGGGTGACGGCCCTGCTCGGGCCGAACGGCGCCGGCAAGACCACCTTCGTGCGCTGCGTCGCGACCCTCGTCCGTCCCGACGGCGGCACGCTGCTCGTGGACGGGACCGACGCCGCCCGCGACCCCGCCCGGGTCCGGCGGGCCATCGGCCTGGCCGGCCAGTACGCGGCCGTCGAGGGGGCGCTGACCGGCCGCGAGAACCTGGAGATGATCGCCCGCCTGTTCGGCCGGAGCCGCCGGGACGCCCGCGCCGGCGCGTCCGGCGTGCTCGAACGCCTCTCGCTCGGCGACGTCGCCGACCGCCTCGTCCGCACCTACTCGGGCGGGATGCGCCGCCGCCTCGACCTCGGCGCGAGCCTCGTCGGCGCGCCCCGCCTCCTGCTGCTGGACGAGCCCACCACCGGGCTCGACCCGCGCAGCCGCATCGAGCTCTGGGACGCCATCGGCGACCTGGTGTCCGACGGCACGAACGTCCTGCTGACCACCCAGTACCTGGACGAGGCCGACCGCCTCGCCGACCGCGTCGCGATCATCGACCACGGCCGCGTCGTCGCCGAGGGCACGCCCCGCGAGCTGAAGGCCCGGACGGGCGGCGACCTGATCGAAGTCCACGTCCACGACCACGCCTCGCTGGACTTGGCCGCCCGTGCACTGGACGCCATCGGGCCCGTCCGCACCGACCCGCGCACCCTCCTCGTCACCGCGACGGCCGAGGACGGCCCCGACGACCTCACGAGAGCCGTCCGCGCCCTGGCCGACCACCAGATCCCGGTAGCGGACATGACCCTCCGCCGCCCGACCCTCGACGAGGTCTTCCTCTCCCTGACCAGCACCCCAGAACGACCACGTGAGAAGGAGTGAGGTGGCATGGCGGTAATGCAGGCTCCCGGTGGGGCCGGTGTCGGGGCGGCGAGTTGGGTCATCGCCCGGCGCGGGATGCGGCGGACGTTCCGGACGCCGCAGATCATCGTGATGGGGCTCGTCCAGAGCGTCGCGTTCCTGCTGATCTTCCGGTACGTGTTCGGCGGGGCGATCGGCACGGGGAGCGTCGACTACGTCGACTACATGATCCCCGGGCTGCTGACCGTGAGCGGGCTGTTCGCCGGGATGAGCGCGGCGGTCGCGGTCGCCGAGGACGTCGCGTCCGGCTATCTCGACCAGCTGAAGTCGCTGCCGATGCCGCGCACCGCCGTCATCGCCGGCCAGGTCGCGGCGGACACGGCACGCGTCACGCTGATCCTCGCGGTGAGCGCCGCGCTGGCCTTCGCCGTCGGTTTCCGCGTCCACGCGGGCTGGCCATCCGCGCTGGCCGGATTCGGGTTGTGCGTCCTGTTCGGGTTCGCGTTCGTGTGGGTGTTCGTGGCGCTGGGACTGCTCAGCGCCAACGCGCAGGCGGCGCAGGGTGCGGGGTTCCTGGCACTGCCGCTGAGCTTCGTGTCCAGCGCGTACGTCCCGGTGGAGTCGATGCCCGGATGGCTGCGGGGCTTCGCCGAGAACCAGCCGGTCACGGTCATGATGGACGCCGTCCGGGTGCTCACGCAGGGCGATGCGGCCGCCGCGCTGCTCGGCCACGGCGCCGCCCACTACGTGACGCGCTCGCTGGCTTGGACGGCCGGGATCATCGTGGTCTCCGGCGTCGTCGCCGTCGCCCGTGTCCGCCGGACGTGACATGGCGGCGCCAGGCCCCCGGCGCACCCCGGGAACGCGCCGTAAGGTGGACGGTGTGAGCGGTGAGCGCGCGTCGATCGAGGTGGACGAGTTCCTGCCGCATCCGCCGCGCAAGGTGTGGCGGGCACTCACCGAGCGGGACCTGCTGGCCCGCTGGATGATGCCGAACGACTTCGAACCCGTCGTCGGGCACCGCTTCACCTTCACCACCACACCGATGCCCAACATCGAGTTCGACGGCAGGATCGCATGCCGGGTCCTCGATATCGAGGACGAGCGGCTGCTGCGCATCAGCTGGAACGGCGGCGGCCTCGACACCACGGTGACCTGGCGACTCGTCCCCGAAGGCCGCGGCACCCGCCTGTTCATCGAGCACGCGGGCTTCGACCTGGACGACCCCGTCAACGCCTACGCCTTCCGCGGCATGGGCAGCGGCTGGCGCTCCGGCATCCTCCGCGCCCTCCAGAAGGTCCTCGCCGAGATCGCCTGACCGTCCCCGTCAGCCCCCAGAGCGGGCGCACTCGCCCCAGCCGGCCCGAGCCACTCCCCGACGGCGAGAGCGATCACCCTGCCCCCAGCCAGTCCTCAAGATCGGCCGCCGTCCCTCTCAGCCCGCTCCCGGTGGGGGCCGGATCGGCCGGCTCGCTCCCCGTTGGCCCGAGTCAGCTTTCTGGGGTGGCTGGTGGGTCGGCGTAGACGCCGTGCAGCATGCCGGTGGCCTGACCGACCTCGATCAGGTAGTCGTCCGGGTCGCGCATGTAGCAGCGGATCTCGGCCTTGCGGTCGATGGGCTCGGTCAGGAACCGGGCGCCCCGCTCCTTGGCGTACTCGTAGAACGCGGCGATGTCGGCGACGCGCACGTTCATGAAGGACGAGACGGAGTCGCCCGGTTCCGGCGCCGACAGCGTGACGTCGGGTTTGTCCGGAGTGGGCCCGCCGCCGGGGTTCATGATGATCCAGGTGTTGGCGACCTTCACGATGGCGGGGTTCTCCGCCAGGACGACCTCACCGCCGAAGACGTCCGCGTAGAACGCGCGCGAACGCACCACGTCGCGGACGGTGAGGAAATGCGTCAGCACGAGCCCTTCCACGGGCGCGGGCAACCGATCCCGTTCCGCCATGTCTGCCTCCCGTTGATCGACGTCGTCCGGGTCTCAGGTCGTCTCCCAATACCCGGAGCACCGCGTCCCGACCCCTGAAGCACCCCCTTGAAACCCCTGGTCATCTCCCTGGTTCCGGCCCATCTCCCCGGCCCTGAACCCGTGGTGTCCGTTTCGGACGTTCGGACGCGCAGCCCCCGGCCGTGGGCGGGCCGGGGGTGCGGGTACGGGGGGCCGGGGGGGACGGGGTCAGCTGACGGTTTCCAGGGGTGGGTCGTTGGCGAACTGGGTGTTGTAGAGGTCGGCGTAGCGGCCGCCTGCGGTGAGGAGGTCGTCGTGGGTTCCGCGTTCGACGATGCGGCCCTCCTCGATGACCAGGATCTGGTCGGCGGCGCGGATCGTGCTCAGGCGGTGGGCGATGACGACGGCGGTGCGGCCGTCGAGGGCCTCGGCGAGGGCCTCCTGGACGGCGGCCTCGGAGGTCGAGTCGAGGTGGGCGGTGGCCTCGTCCAGGATCACGACCCGCTGGCGGGCCAGCAGGAGGCGGGCGATGGTGAGGCGCTGGCGCTCGCCGCCGGAGAGGCGGTAGCCGCGCTCGCCGACGATGGTGTCGAGACCGTCCGGCAGGCCCCTGATGAGGGCGTCGAGGCGGGCGCGGCGCAGCACGTCCCACAGGTCGTCCTCGGCGGCCTCGGGGCGGGCCAGCAGGAGGTTCTCGCGGATCGACTCGTGGAACAGGTGGCCGTCCTGCGTGACCATGCCGAGGGTGTCGCGGATGCCCTGGAAGGACAGGTCGCGGACGTCCACGCCGCCGAGGCGGACGGCGCCGGAGTCGACGTCGTAGAGGCGCGGCAGGAGCTGCGCGATCGTCGACTTGCCCGCGCCGGACGAGCCGACCAGCGCGACCGTCTGCCCGGGTTCGGCGCGGAACGAGATGCCGTGCAGGACCTCGACGCCGCCGCGCGTGTCGAGGGTCGCGACCTCTTCGAGGGAGGCGAGGGACACCTTGTCGGCGGACGGGTAGCCGAAGCGGACGTCGTCGAACTCGACGGCGACCGGGCCGTCCGGCACGGTGCGGGGCTCGGGCTTCTCGGCGACGAGGGGGTCCAGGTCGAGGATCTCGAAGACCCGCTCGAAGCTGACGAGGGCGCTCATCACCTCGACGCGGGAGCTGGCGAGGGCGGTCAGCGGCGCGTACAGGCGGGTGAGCAGGAGCGCGAGCGCGACGACGGCGCCGGCGTCGAGGTGGTCGCGCAGGGACAGGAAGCCGCCGAGGCCGTAGACGAGCGCGAGGGCCAGGGCGGAGACCATGGTCAGCGCGGTGATGAAGACGTGCTGCACCATCGCGGTGCGGACGCCGATGTCGCGGACGCGGCGGGCGCGGGCGGCGAACTCGGCGGACTCGCGGGCCGGGCGCCCGAACAGCTTCACCAGGGTCGCGCCGGGCGCGGAGAAGCGCTCGGTCATCTGCGTGCTCATCGCGGCGTCGTGCGCGGCGGCCTCGCGTTCGAGCCGCGCCAGGCGGGTGCCCATGCGCCGGGCCGGGAGGACGAAGACGGGCAGCAGGACCAGGGCGAGCAGGGTGATCTGCCACGAGATGCGGACCATCACGGCGAAGGTGAGCAGCACCGTGACCAGGTTGCTGACGACGCCGGAGAGGGTGTCGCTGAAGGCGCGCTGGGCGCCGATCACGTCGTTGTTGAGGCGGCTGACCAGGGCGCCGGTGCGGGTGCGGGTGAAGAACGCGACGGGCATCCGCTGGACGTGGTCGAACACGGCGGTGCGCAGGTCGAGGATCAGCCCCTCGCCGATGCGCGCCGACAGCCACCGGTTGGCGAGCCCGAGGCCGCCTTCGGCCACGGCGAGGACGGCGATGACCACGGCCAGCGCGACGACGGTGGACGTCGCGTCACGGTCGACGATCGCGTTGACGACCCAGCCGGCGAGGACGGGCGTCGCGACCGCGATGACCGCCATCACCACGCTGAGGATGAGGAAGGCGGCCAGCGGCCGCCGGTGCGGGCGGGCGAAGCCGCCGATGCGGCGCAGGGTGGCCTTGGAGAAGGGCCTGCCGTCCTGCGCGTTCATGGCGTGGTGCAGCGACATCCACGCCGTGACCTCCATGTCCACGGATCCCCCTGGTGATCGTTAGCCTGGAACAGCCAGCATGGGACCTCAACAATGGTTGAGGTCAAGTCGTCGCCTGCGGTCAGCATCCCGCGGGGGTACGACATTTCACGGAGGGACGCGCACCACGTGGACATCGAGAGTCTCCGGACCGACACCCCCGGCTGCGCGAAGGTGGCCCATCTCAACAACGCGGGCGCGGCGCTGCCGCCCCGTCCGGTCATCGAGGCCGTCAACGGGCATTTCACGCTGGAATCGGAGATAGGCGGATACGAGGCCGCCGAACAGAACGCGGAGGCCGTCCAGCACTTCTATAACGCCGTGGCAGAGCTGATCGGCGCGCGCGCAGACGAGATCGCCTACGTGGAGAACGCCACCCGGGCCTGGGACATGGCGTTCTACTCGATCCCCTTCGCGGACGGCGACCGCATCCTGACGACGACCTCCGAGTACTCCAGCAACGCGATCGCCTACCAGCAGGTGGCGGCGGCGAAGGGCGCGAGGGTTGACGTCGTCCCCGACGAAGCCGACGGCACCCTCTCACTGGACGCGCTGGAGGCCGAACTCGCCAAGGGCGACGTCCGCCTGGTGTCGCTCAACCACATCCCCACCCAGAACGGGCTCGTCAACCCGGCGGCCGAGGTGGGGCGGCTGTGCCGCGAGCATGGCGTCCTCTACCTCCTGGACGCGTGCCAGTCGGTCGGCCACCTGGCGGTCGACGTCGGCGAGATCGGCTGCGACATGCTCTCGGCGACCGGCCGCAAGTACCTGCGCGGCCCCCGCGGCACCGGGTTCCTGTACGTGCGTCGCGAAATCGTACAGACGCTCGTCCCGCCCTTCCTCGACCTGCACGCCGCCGAGTGGAAGGCACCGGACGGTTTCGCCATGCGCGGCGACGCCCAGCGCTTCGAGACATGGGAGCGGTACGTCGCCGGGCAGATCGGCCTGGGCGTCGCCGCCGACTACGCGGCCCGCCTAGGCATGGCGGAGATCGAGTCCCGCGTGTCCACGCTCGGCACCACACTCCGTGAAGAACTGGCCGACCGCCCTGGTGTCACCGTCCACGACAAGGGGACGCGGCCCTCCGGGATCGTCACGTTCAGCGTGGACGGCCACGAACCCGCCGCCATCAAGGCGGCCGCAAGGGCGCACGGCGTGAACATCAACGTCACGAACCCCGCGTCGCACGGATACGACCCGCACGTCCGTCCTACGGCAGTGCGGGCCTCCGTGCACTACTACAACACCGAGGAGGAGCTGGACCGGTTGTTGTCCGTCCTTCCCTAGTGGAGGCGTGGGCGCGCCCAAGGCCGGAGCATGGGCACCGGTAGCGGCCTCCGGGCACGCCCACTGGTCACGTCTTGGACCGGGTCACGTGTTGAACCGCGTCACGTGTTGGAGCGGGCGGCGCTGATGTCCGCGAGCGCCGACCGGGAGTCGTTCTCGATCGCCAAATCGCCGATGGACACGATGCCCACGGGGCGGCCGTCCTCCATGACGGGCAGCCGGCGCACCGACCGCTCCCGCATGATCTGCGCGGCCTTGTCCAGGGAGTCGTCGGGGCCGACGGTCGCCGTCACCCGGCTGGCGATGCCGCCGATCTTCGCCTGGGACGGGTCGCCGCCGGCGGCGAGGCCGCGGATGACCAGATCCCGGTCGGTGACCACGCCCTGCAGGTCGTCGCCCTCCGCGACCAGCACCGCGCCGATGTCCTCATCGCGCATCGCCCGCGCCACCGTCACGATGTCGAGTTCCGGGGACACCGACGTCGGCGAGCCCGTCATGATTTCGCGGATCTTCGTGGCCATCGATCACTCCTTGACCTCGTGATTCGTTCCTGGGGGCCCGGGATGACTCGGGCCTACCCGACAGGAACGGGATCACTCATGACGTCCGGAACGCGGCGAACATCCGCTCGGCGCCCGCCCGGTCCCACTCCAGCCGGTTCGGGTCCTGCCGCGCGGGATGCACCGGAACCGTGTCGAACGTGATCGAACCGCCCTTGCCGAAGCTCTCGGCGAGCAGCCGCAACTCCCCGGGCTTCAGCCCCGGCGTCGCCTCGACCGAGCCGGCGACCGCCGAGAGGAACCGCGCCAGCCGCACCGGATTCCCGGTCGCGCGCTCCCGCACCTGCCGCACCAGCGCCTCCAGGAACTGGTGCTGCCGCTCGATGCGCGCGAGATCGGACCCGTCCCCGAGGCCGTACCTCGACCGGACGTAGGCCAGGGCCGTCCGCCCGCTCAGCCGGTGCCTGCCCGCCCGCAGCTTCAGCCCCGCCTTCACGTCGGCGACCGGCGCGGGCAGCGTCAGCTCGACGCCGCCGAGCGCGTCCACGATGCCCTTGAACCCGTTGAAGTCGAGCAGCACCGTCCGGTCGATCCGGACGTTCGCCAGCGACTCCAGCGTCTTCACGACGCACCCGGTCCCGCCCGCCGGGAACACCGAGTTGATCAGCCCCCGGCGCGCCGGGAGGACCGCCCCGTCGGCCGTCTTGCACGCCGGAATCCGCACCAGGGAGTCGCGCGGGACGCTCACCGCGCGGACGCGCTTCCGGTCGGCCGCGACGTGCACCACCATCATCGTGTCCGAACGCGGATGCGCGGCCCGGCGCCCGTCCACTCCGAGGAGCAGCACGTTGAACCCGCTCCCCGGCGGGGCCGACTTCGCCGCCACCGGCTTCGCGTCCCGCCCGTGGAAGACCACCGCCGGGACGAGGATCGCCGCCGCCGTCACGGCCGCGACCAGGCCGAGCAGCGTCCACCTTCCGAGGCCGCGCCGCCGCGGCTTGGCCTCCTCCAGCAGCCGGTTCCGCTGCCGGGCCAGCGACGCGGGCGGCTCGTGCTCCAGGTCCCGGCCGAGGTCGCGGATCAGATCCAGGTCGTCCATGCTCACGCCTCCTCACGCGTCGGGTCGGTGTCGCCCAGCGCGGCGCGCACCTTGCGCCGGGCGCGGTTGAGCCGGGAGCGGACCGTCCCGACCGGGACGCCGAGCGCCCGCGCCACCTCCTCGTAGGCCAGATCGCCCCACGCCACCAGCAGCAGGACGTCCAGGTCCCGCCGCGGCAGCCCGGACAGCGCCGCCGCCAGCGCGGGCCGCGTCGCCGACGCCGTCACCCCCGCCGCGACCCGCTCAGCGGGCCCCTCGACCGGACCGTCCACAGGGCTGCGCCGCAGCGCCCGGTAGCGCGCGGCCTCCGCCCGGTGGTGCCGCGCCACCAGCTTCGTCGCGATGCCGAACAGCCACGGCCGCGCGTCCTGCTGCGCCAGGTCGTAGCGCTGCCGCTTGCTGAACGCGACGAGGAACGTCTCTCCGACGACGTCCTCGGCGGCCTCGGGCCCCAGCCTGCGCGAGACGTACCGGTACAGCATCGCGGAATACCGGTCGAACAGCGCGGCGAACGCCTCGGGATCGGCGAGCGAACCCTCGATGAGGGCGGCATCGCTGTCCTGAGCCGTCGGGGGTACGGTCATCGCCACCACCATGGCATGCGCACCGGGCCTTCCCGTGTGGGGACGTTGTCGGAGATGTATCTCCGCGAGGCCCCGTCCGGGTTCACGGACACGGCGGCCAAGGACGCGAACCACCCCGAACCTTCCCGGTAAACTGCGCGTCCTTCACTATGCGCGGCGTTGTCGGGGGGACGGCTCCGCCTGCCTGCCGGGGGTTCGAGTCGAGGAGGGCCGGGACGTGGACGACGACGCCGAGCGGGAACCGGACGCATCCGGCACCGGGGACGAGCAGGACCCGTCCCGCACCGCCACGGCAGAGTTCCCCGTCCCCGCGAAGGCCGACCTGACCCAGCCGGAGATCGCGCTTCCCCGCCCCGGAGAGAAGCCGCCCGTCTGGTACGTCCAGTTCCCGACCCCTCAGCCGACCGAGGACGAGCCGTCCGCCGAGGAAGACGAGCCGTCCTCCCCGAAGGGCAGCCCACAGGAACCCCGCGCCACGCCCACCCCTGAAGCACCCTCTGACGAGGCAGACGAGGAACCGGCCGTCGAGGAACACCAGCCCGAGCCGCCCTCCACCCCCGACGAACAGCACTCCGCTCAGACCGAGGCACGTCCGCCCCAGACGGGAACGCAACAACCCTCCGACGAGGCATCTCCCCCACAGGACGAGGACCGTCCCGCCCAGCCGCAGCCACCACAGAAAGAGACACGGCCGGCCCAGAGCGAAGCACGCCCGTCCGAAGACGACGCGAGCCAGGCCGAGACGCAGCCGATCCCACACGACCGGCGCGTGACACAAGAGCAACCGGCACGCCCCCAAGCCGAAGAACGCAAGCCCGCCGCAGAGTCAAGCCCGTCCCCCAGCGAGCCCCCACAAGCCGAAACGCGCACGCCGCAGCACGAACGCCGCCCACAGGCAGAGGCACGCCCGCCGCAGACCGAGGCGCGGTCGCCCCAAGACGCCCCACGCGCGTCGCAAGAACGACCGGCCCGTCCCCAGGGCGAAGCAGGCTCACCAGGCGCGGAAGCAGAACCAACCCACGTCGAGCCGCCACCGGCGCGGCCAACTCAAGCCGAAACGCGCACGGCCCAGCGCCAAGAACACCGCCCGCAGGGTGAGGCGCGTCCGCCACAGACCGAGGCGCAGCCGCCCCAAGACGCCCCGCGCGCATCACAGGAGCGGCCGGCACGTCCCCAGGGTGAAGCACGTCCGCCCCACGCGGAAGCGCGCTCAGCACAAGGCGAGCAGACACCGGCGCCGCCGTCCCAAGACGAAACACGCGCACCGCAGCGCGGACAACGTCGCCCGCAGGGAGAAGTACCGCCGCCGCAGACGCAAGCGCGGCCACCGCAAGACGACGTGCGCGCATCGCAGGAGCGGCCGGCACGTCCCCAGGGAGAAGCACGTCCGGCCCGCTCCCAAGCCCGTCCCGTCCACGGCGAGCCGCAACCAACGCAGCCGCCGCAAGACGACCCGCGCGCATCACAGCGCGGGCAGCACCGCCCGCAAAGAGAAGCGCAGGCGCCGCAGGCCGAAGCGCGACCGGCCCGAGACGACGTGCGCGCATCGCAGGAGCGGCCGGTACGTCCCCAGGGCGAGGCACGTCCGGCCCGTCCCGAAGCCCGTCCGGTCCACGGCGCGCCGCCACCGGCGCCGCCGTCCCAAGGTGAAACGCGCGCACCACAGCGCGGACAACGTCGCCCGCAGGGAGAAGTACCGCCGCCGCAGACTGAAGCGCAGCCGCCGCAAGGCGACCCGCGCGCGTCGCAGGAGCGGCCAGCGCGGCCACAGGGTGAGGTGTGGTCGCCCCATGGGGAAGTGCGGCCGGTGCGTGGCGAGTCGGTACCGGGGCGGGCGGTTCCAGGTGAAGCGCGTGCGCCGCAGCGTGGTCCTCAGGGAGGGGCGCGGCCGGTGCGTCCTCATGGGGAAGCGCGGCCGGGAGAGGGTGAGTCGTCGGCGGCTCGGCCGTTGCCTGGTGCGGGTTGGTGGACGGAAGACGACGGGCGGCAGGGCGAGGCTTGGCGTGGTCAGCCGGGTGAGGCTCCTTCTGCCGAAGGTAGGGGTTGGCCGCCTCAGAGTGATGCGAATGCCACGCGGGTCGAGGCTCTGCCGTCGTGGGGTGAGGCGCGGGGGTCCGGGGAGTGGGGCTCTGAGGTCGGGCGGGCGCCGCATGGTGGGGCCGGGGTGCGGGAGCGGCCCGGTGAGCCTCAGTGGGGGCAGGAGGCTTCGGTCACTCGGGCCGAGCGGCTGCCGGTGCGGGAGTCCGGAGAGTATCCGGCGGCGCGGTCGTCGGGGCAGTGGAGCGTGCCGTGGGACGGGAGTCCGCCGGAGGCACCGGAGGCGCCCGCGAAGACGCGGCGGGGGCGGCGCTGGCTCATCGTGCTCGTGGCGGTGGTCGTGCTGGTCGCCGGGGTCGCCACCGGGCAGCTGGTGCGGCCGGTGCCGGAGCCGACGATCGAGCTGGCGATCGCGTCCAGCCACGCGTTTCCGGGGCAGGCGCCGCGGCTGCCGTGGCCTTCGGCGGGGCAGTCCGCCGTCTATGTGGACGGCCTCGGGAGCATGGGGGCGTCGGGCGGGTCCGCGCCGACGCCGACGGCGAGCGTCGCGAAGGTGATGACGGCGTACGTGTACCTGCGCGACCATCCGCTGAAGGCGGGTGAGCCGGGGCCGGTGCTGACGGTGTCGCCGGAGGCGGCGGCGCAGATCCCGATGCGCCGCAAGCGGGAGGAGTCGCTGCTCGGCGTCACCGCGTACCAGAAGCTGACGCAGCGCAAGGCCCTGGAGGCGCTGCTGATCATCTCGGCGAACGACGTCGCGCACGAGCTGGCGCGCTGGGATTCGGGCGACGAGCAGGCGTTCGTGGCGAAGATGAACGCGGCGGCGGCGCAGCTCGGCATGACGGCGACGCACTACACCGATCCGAGCGGCTACGACTCCGGCACCGTGAGCACGGCCGCGGACCAGGTGAAGCTGCTGAAGGCGGCGATGGGCCTGCCGGAGTTCGCGGAGATCGTGAACAACCGGACGTACGTGCCGGACGGCGCCGGCCAGGTGCGGGAGGGCGGCAATTTCCTGCTCGGGCAGTACGGCATCGTCGGCGGCAAGACCGGCTACACCGATGCTGCGGGCGGCAACTTCGTGTTCGTCGCGCGCAAGACCGTCCAGGGTGTGGAGACGCTGATCGTCGGCGCGGTGATGGGGCAGCGGTCGCCGAGTGCGGCGGGTGCCGTGAGCGCGGCGGGACGGCTCGTCGCCGCGGCCGAGGGCGCGCTGACCGCGGTGACGCTGGCGAAGAAGGGGGCGCGGGTCGCGCGGGTCGACGACGGGCTCGGCGGGACGACACCGCTGCACGCCGCGGCGCCGGTCACGGTGGTCGGCTGGCCCGGCCTGACCGTGCAGGTCGGCGTGGAGGGCGAGCCGCCGCACCGGGGCGCCGCGGGCGAGCAGGTCGGCACCGTGACCGCCGGGGCGGGGACGGTTCCGCTCCGGCTCGGTCAGGTGCTGGACGAGCCGTCCTATCTGAAGCGCCTCATCCGGCTCGGCTAGGCGTCACACGTACAGGGTCACGCGTACAGGGCTGACAGGAAGCGGATCAGCAGGGACTCGCGGGTCGCGGGCGGCAGGGCGTCCAGGATGGCGTTGACCACGGCCATCTCCGGGTCGCCGCCGCCCGACAGGTCGACGCCGACGGAGGCGAGGAGGCCGGCGAAGCCTGCGTCGTCGAGGCTGTCGAGGTCGAGGTCGGCGAGGGCGTCGACCAGTTCGGCGGGGACGTCCGGCGGTCCGGCGGCGCGGGCGGCGTCGGTGGCGGCGGTGAGCGCGCCGAGGAGCGCGTCGACGTCGCTGACGCCGGTGACGGTGAAGTGCAGGTTCGGCGGGATGCCCTGGTAGGAGAGCTGCGGCTGGAAGAACCAGCCGCGCCGGCGGGCCTCGTCGGCGATGGTGAAGACGTCCAGCCCGGGGTCGGTCGAGGCGACCGCGACGAGTGGCGCGACCGGGTCGCCGAGGACGCGCAGGCCCGGAATGCCGGCGACGCCCGCGCTGAGGCGTTCCGCCGACTTCATGGCATTCTCGGCGAGGTCGCGGTAGCCCTGCGCGCCGACCGCGTTGAGGGTGGCCCAGGCGGCGCCGAGCGGTCCGGCGCTCTTGCTGCTCTGGACGGTCGCGTTGATGACGGTGTATCCCGGCCATTCGGCGGACGCGAAGTAGGCGGCGCGGCGGTGCGACTCGTCCGCGAACAGGACGACCGAGGCGCCCTTCGGCGTGTACCCGTATTTGTGCAGATCGCAGGAGATGGACGTCACGCCGGGCACGGACAGGTCGAACGGCGGGACGTCACGGCCCGCGTCCCGCAGCCAGGGCAGCACCCAGCCGCCGACGCACGCGTCCACATGGCAGGGGACGCCGGCCTGCGCGGCGATCGCCGCGATCTCCGGGACCGGGTCCATGGTCCCGTGCGGGTAGGACGGCGCCGACGCGACGACGAGCGCGGTGCGGGGCGTCAGCGCGGCGGCGGTCGCGGCGGGGTCGGCGCGGTACTCGGCGTCCACCGGCACGTGCACGACCTCCATGCCGAGGTAGTGCGCGGCCTTGTGGAACGCGGGGTGCGCCGTCGCCGGCAGGACGATCTGCGGCCGTCCCCCGACCGGGTGCGCGTCCCGCGCCGCCTTCACCGCCAGCATGATCGACTCGGTGCCGCCGCTGGTGAAGACGCCCGAGCCGCCGCCGAGCTTGGCCGCGACGAACCCGACGACCTGCCGCTCCAGCGCGACGATGCTGGGGAACGCCGTCGGGTCGAGGCAGTTGACCTCCAGCATCTCCTGGTAGGCGGTGGCGGCGAGGTCGTGCACGGGCTCGCGCCCGGTGTCGTAGACGTAGGCGGTGACCTTGCCGCCGCGGACGGGCAGGTCCGCGTCCCGCAGCCGGGCGAGTTCGGCGAGCAGGTCGGCGGCGGGGCGGCCCGCCTCGGGGAGGTGCTCAGACGGCATGTTCGGGTGTTTCCTCTAGGGGTCGGCGCCCGGTCGCCCGCCGGAACGCGAGCAGGGGCGGAACGCTGATCAGCAGCAGCAGGGCGGGGACGAGGGAGAACCCGGCGCTCAGCCCGGTGAGGGCCGAGTCCGGCTGGACGACCGGCGTGTCCAGGTCGGCGGAGCGGAACGACGTCGCGGCGAGGATCAGCGCGAACACGCCGGGCCCGAGGGCGAGCGCGCCGGTCTCGGCGGCGGTGTAGAGGCCGGTGAACGCTCCGGACTGGGCGTGCCCGGTTCGTCCGGTGTCGGCGTGGACGGTCTCCGGCAGCAGCACCAGCGACAGCAACTGCATGGCCGCGTAGCAGACGCCGACCATGCAGGCGAACGGGAGCAGGGCCGCGGTGGAGCCGAGGGCGGGGTACATCGCGGCGGCCGTCGCCGCGAACATCAGCACGCCCGCGATGTAGCACTCGACGACGCCGTACTTGCGGGACAGCCACCGCCACAGCGGCACCGCGAACGCGCTGGGCCCGACCATGCAGACGAACATCGCGGACGTCAGCCCGTAGTCGTCCAGCCGGTAGGTCGCGACGTACGGGGCGCCGGCCAGCATGATCCCGACGGCGAGGATCTGCGCGACGGACGCGCTGAGCAGCAGGAAGAACGGCCGGTTGCCGCGCGCGGTGCGCAGCGCGGCCACCAGCCCGAGCGGGCGCGGCCCGGGCCGGGACGGGATCCACCGGTTCGCCAGCGCGCTCGCGATCATCGCGGCGCCCATGGCGAGCCCGACGACGGCGCCCATCAGCGCGTATCCGGCGCGTCCGCCGCCGGCCGCGTCGGTGAGGGCGGGGGCGAGGCCGCCCGCGATGAGGATGCCGAGCGTCAGGCAGACGACCCGCCACGCCATCGCGCGGCCACGCTCGGACGGGTCGGCGGAGATCTCGGCGGGCAGCGCCACGTACGGGACCTGGAAACAGGCGAACGCGGTCGCGGCCAGCAGGAACGCGACGCCGGCCCAGACGGCGGCGAGATTCGGCGAGTCGCCCGGCACGGCGAACATGGCGGCGAACAGGAGCGGCAGGGTGACGGCGCCGAGCAGCAGCAGCCGGGTGCGGCGGCCGGTGCGGACGGCCTCGCGGTCGCTCGCGGCGCCGACGACCGGGTTGAGCAGCACGTCCCACGCCTTGGGGACGACCAGCACGGCCCCGGCGATCGCCGCCGAGACGCCCAGGACGTCGGTGAGGTAGTACAAGAGCAGCAGCCCGGGGACGGCGGAGAAGACGCCGGTGCCGACCGAGCCGACGCCGTAGCCGAAGAGCCGCCGCCGGGAGAGCGCGGCCGCGGGATCGCCGGACGGGGGGTGCGCGGCAGGGGGGACGGCCGCCGGGGGGAGGTCCGTCATCCGCCGACCCGGTCCGGGACGCCGATCGCCAGCGCGACGGTGCGGCGCATGTGGCGGCGGAACCGGGCGACGGCCTGCGGGTCGTCGATGCCGTGGCGGTGCCCGTCGGTGTCCAGGACGCCGCCGTTGCCGAACCCGTGGGTGCACCAGACGACCGTCCACACGACGTAGTCGACGTCGACGTCGTCGGGGACGACCTTGCGGGCGGCCTCGGTGACCATCTGCATCAGCGGCCGGACGTACTGCTCCTCAAGGTGGACGACGTCGCTCGCGTCCGACAGCCAGCGGTGCATCCACAGCGCGGGGATCTCCGGCCGCTCCATGCAGAACTCGACGTAGGCGTCGACGAGGGAGAGCAGCCCCTCGGCGTCGGGTGTGATCTGGGTGAGGGCCCCTTCCAGGGCGGTTCGCTCGACCTCGTGGGCACGTTCCATCACGGCGAGGTACAGGTCGCGCTTGCCGCCGACGTGGTAGGCGACGGTGGCGACGTTGAGCCCGGCCGCCTCGGCGATCATCCGGGTGGACGTCCCGTCGTAGCCGAGCGCGGCGAACAGCCGGGTGGCGGCCTCCAGGATCCGTTCTCGACCCGATTCGCTACTGGCCATAGCCTCAAGCTAGGCGCTGCCCTCGATCCCCGTCAATCGTTTGATTGATCGCTCGGCGGCTCGGTGAGCCACACGGTCAGCACCATCTCCATTTCCAGCCGCGCCTCCGGGTCGTACAGCTTCTCGCCGAAGAGCTCCTCCAGCTGGTGCAGCCGGTACCGGACGGTCTGCGGGTGGACGTGCAGGCGGTGCGCGACCTCGGTGGCGTTGAACCCGTTCTGCAGGCACGACAGCAGCGTCCGCATCAGCCGCTCCCGGTGCCGGGGCCGGACCTCGCGCAGCGGCGCGAGCCGTAAGTCGGCGACCGCCCGCACCAGCTCCTCGTCCTTGAACACCACCAGCGCCGGCATGTGGTCGGCGCAGCGGATCAGCCGGTCGGACGGCAGGACGCCGCGGCGCGCGAGCGGCAGCGCGTCCCGCGCCCAGCGCAGCGACTTCGCCGCGTCCTCGGTGCGGACGGTCGGGCCGAGCGCGGCGACCCAGTCGCGCAGCGCCGACTCCAGCATGCGGCCCCGGCCGGGGCCCTCCGGGTCGGGGACGAGCAGGCACGGCTCGCGGCGGTTGACGTCGGCGAGCACGTCCGGCGGCAGCGACGGGTGCGAGAACGGCTGCCGGCCCCGCTCGTACAGGACGACCGCGGCGACGGTGCGGGGCACCCGCCACTGCGCGAGCCGGGCGAGGTCGGCGACGGCCTGCGCGGCGGCGGGCGGCTCGGCGAGCAGCAGGTCCAGCAGCCGGCGGCGGCGGTGCTCCAGCTCGCCGGCCTCCTGCGCGCGGGCCCTGGTGTAGCCCTCGGTGGCGGCGCGGGCGATCTCGTCCAGGAACGCGAAGATCGCCTCGGCGATGCTGGCGAGGGTGCGGCGGGAGATGTTGTACCGCTCGGACTCGGCGGCGAGCCGCCGCCAGGCGACCCGGGCGCCGAGCCGCAGCGAGGTCTGCAGGATGTCCAGGCTGCGGCCCTCGCGGGCCTCGGCCCAGCCGATCTCCCGGTAGACGGCGGCGACCGGCTCCCAGGAACTGGCCGGGTCCATGATCAGATCGACGAACTGGCGGAGCGCGCCCTCGACGGCGAGCCGGACCAGCCGCGCGTACTCCTCGTCCTGCGGGCGGGAGTACTCGGGGATCCCGGCGAGGATCTCCTCGATCATCTCCTCGGCGAGCGCCTCCAGATGGGGCCGGAAGACGGTGGACAGCTCGCTCGGCACGCCGGCCCAGGGCTTCAGCGGGGAGCGGTCCTCAAGCGTCGTGGTCACCGTTCGCACCTCCCGACTCGGAAGCTACAGACGGCCGGCCGCGCGGGCTGCACGACCGGCTACGCATTGCGGGGCCGCGCTTATCAGCGGATTGACAATCCCGGCGCGGCGGCTCGGGCCGGAAGCTCGGCCTGACGACTCAGGTCACAACTCGGGCCGACAACTCAGCCTGGCGACCCCGGCCGGGCGGCTCAGGCGCGGCGGCTCATGCGCGGCGGGTGGTCGGTCCGGTCAGGACGGCGCCCGCGCCCAGGCCCAGGTAGATCAGGCTGGTCGCGTACCGCTGGCGCCGCCGGAACGCGGGACGGGTCCGCAGCCAGCCGCCGATCGACCCGGCGGCGACCGCGTACCCGAGGTCGACGACGAGGCCGATCAGCACGAGGACCAGGCCCATCACGGCGATCTGCAGCGGCACGGCGCCCGCGTCCCGGTCGACGAACTGGGGCAGGAAGGCCAGGAAGAACAGCACGACCTTCGGGTTCAGGACGTTCACCAGCGCGCCGTCCAGGTAGACGCGGCGGATCGGGCGCGGCCGGAGCCGCGTCTCGGCCAGGTCGTCGCCGCCGCGGAACGTCCGGTAGGCGAGGTAGAGCAGGTAGGCGGCGCCCGCGTAGCGCAGGAAGCCGAAGGCGGTCGCGGAGGCGGCGACGACCGCGGACAGCCCGGCCGCGGCGGCGGCGATGTGGACGAGCGTCCCGGTCTCGACGCCGAGCGCGGACGCGACCCCGGCGCGGCGGCCCTCACCGATGCTGCGCGCGGTGATGTAGAGGTGGTTCGGGCCGGGGATGGCGACCAGCGCCAGCGCGGCCAGCAGGAACAGCGGCAGATTGGTCACGGCAGCACGCTAGGAGGCGCGATGGTCCTGCCTCCAGATCCAATCAGCCCGGGAAAGTGTGGACCAATCAGCCGGGCGTGGCGGAGAGCGCGCCGGCCAGCACGAGGCGTCCGGCCGTCCGGACCATGGTGGCGACGTCCTCGACGGGCTGCCGCAGCGACGCGAGGCTGATCAGCCCGGCGAGCAGGATGTGCCCGAGGACGAGCTCGACGTCCTCGCGCTCGGGCACCGGGTCGCCGATCGCGGCCGACAGCCGGTCGCGCAGGTACTGGAACAGGATGGTGCGGGCGTCGTCGACGCTGGAGTCGTCCGAGGTCACCGCCTGGATGATGGCGGACGTGAGGGTCGGCTCCTGCGCCGCGACGTACACGATGCGCTCCAGCAGCGCGGTGAGCCGCTCCAGCTGGGTGTCGCCGACCGCGAGCGCGTCGATGTCGTCGGTGACATGGTGCGCCCAGGCCGCCGCGACCTCGGTGAGCAGGTGGTCCTTGGTGGCGAAGTAGCGGTAGACGGTGGCGCGGGCGACCCCGGCCCGGTCCGCCACGTCGTGCATGGTGACGGCGGGATAGCCGCCCTCGAGCGCGAGCTCCCTCGCCGAGTCGATCAGCCGCTCGCGCCGTGCCTGCTGGTCCTTGCTCAGCGTCCGCGTCACGGTGAACCGCACGTCGCCGCTCAAAACGCCTCCTCGCTGTGGCCGCCCCCATTGTTCCGCACATTGGTCCCGAACGCGTGCACCGAGGCCCTTCGTTCCCTTTACCGCCCGCGCCCGCCGGGTCACCATAGACCTAGCACTTGCTTGGGTGAGACGTTAGTCTAGATTCGCGTCTTTCCTGCTGCCGGCCGCATGCCGCACTCCCCACGAGCCCCTGTCCGCAGCGTTTTCCGAGGAGTGAGCCATGGACATCGACCTTCTCGACGGCGAGATGTACGCCACCGACCCCTGGTCCGTCTACGCGCGCCTGCGCGCCGAGTCCCCGGTCTACCACGACGCGGAGAACGGCCTCTGGGGCGTGTCCCGCCACGCCGACGTGTTCGCCGCCGAACGCAACCCCCGCGTCTGGACGAACTCCGGCGGGTACCGGCCGCAGCTGCCGTCCGACCCGTCCATGATCGGGCAGGACGACCCGGAGCACGCACACCGCCGCCGCATGGTCTACCAGCGCTTCACGCCGCGCGGCGTCGCCCGCTACGAGGAGCGGATCCGCGCCACCGCCGTCGACTGCGTCACCACGGCGCTGGACGCGGGCACCGTGGACGCCGTCCCGGCGCTGGCCGCTCCCCTGCCCGCCCGCGTCATCGGCTGGCTCCTCGGCTTCCCGGAGGACGCGTGGCCGCAGCTCGTCCACTGGTCGGCGACGGCCGTCTACGCGGGCGGCGGGCAGCGCTACATCACCGACGACGCGACGATCGCCGCCGGGGAGTACGCGCTCGCCGTCCTCGACATGGCCAAGGACCGGCGCGCCTGCCCGACCGACGACCTGCTGTCCATCTGGTCGAACGCGGGCCCGGACCAGCCCGCCTACGACGACGAGCACCTCGCCCACGAGGCGCTGCTCCTGTTGGTCGGCGGCGCCGAGACGACCCGCACCGTCATCGCGACCGCGCTGGACGCACTGATCCGGCATCCGGACCAGTGGCGGAGGCTGCGGGACGACCCGTCCCTCATCCCGAACGCCGTCGAGGAGTTCGTCCGCTGGACGACCCCGATCCTCAACATGTGCCGGGTCGCCGCGACGGACGCCGAGATCGCCGGCGTGAAGATCCCGGCGGGCGAGCAGATCCTGCTGATGTACGGGTCGGCGAACCGCGACGAGGCCGTCTTCGACGATCCGGACGTCTTCGACGTGACCCGCCGCCCCGGCGACCACATCGCCTTCGGCCTCGGCCCCCACTTCTGCCTGGGCGCGTCCCTGGCCCGGCTGGAGCTGCAGATCTTCTTCGAGGAGTTCATCGCCCGCGTCGCCACCGCCGAATGGGCCGACGACGAGGGCCCCCGGATCCTCCGCAACGCCTTCGTCCGCGGCGTCACCGAGTTCCCCGTGACCCTCACGGCGCGGTGAGCCCGGGGCGGTCTGCGGGTGCTGGACGGTCTGTCGGTGCCGGGCGGTCTGTCGGTGGCGCGGGTTCTGTCGGTGGCGCGGGTTAAGGTCGCCCATGAGCGAATCGAGCCCTCGGACCGTCACGTTGCGGAGCGTCCGGGACGAGAAGGGGCTCCGGCACCTGTCCGCCACCCGCAACGCCGCGGGCGAGATCGTCCTGAAAGGCCAGGACCTGGGCAAGGGCGTCAGCGAGGTCTTCGGCCCGGACATCACCGAGTACGAGTGGGAGCATCTCGTCGCGGCCCCCGACGCGGCCCGGCTCCTGCGCGCTCTCGGCGGCGGGCCGGGCGACGACGTCCTCGACCTGCTGCCCACGGGGCCGGGCGCCGACGTCTACGGCCTGCTGGCCGAGCACGAGATCGAATACCGGACGCTCTTCTCCCGCCTCGGCGACTGACCCCGGCCGGCGGTCGGTGATCGTTCGCCGGGGTCAGCGGCGGCGGGTGAAGCGGTCGCGGACCTCCCAGGAGAAGACGATCGCGCTGAGCGCCGTGCCGAGGATGCCGGAGGCGGTCAGCAGCCGTCCGGGGCCCCCAGACGGGAGGAACAGACCGGCGGCGGTCACGGTCAGGCAGACCAGGATCGTCGCGGACGCGTACTTCGCGATCGCGGTGACGCGGCTGCGGAAGCTCCAGTCCGGCAGGGAGACCTGCGCCAGCGACCGCGGCCGGTAGCGCTGCAGGTAGGCCGCGAGCGCCCGGCAGGCCAGGGCCGTGTAGTACGCCTGGGCCTGCTGCGAGCCGTTGTAGAGGGGCTGCTCGGTGGGCCAGCTCCCGGTGCGGGTGACCTGCCGCGACATCAGCCAGCGCACCGCGCCGTGGACGACCGGCCGCAGCTCTGGGTCGTTGCTGAGCACGTCCGACCGGGAGCAGTTCAGGACGAAGTAGCTCGTCTCGGCGACCGAGCCGTTGAGATGGTGGCAGCCGTTGTTCTCGCGGAGGGAGCGGGCGACCTTCTCGCGGTCCAGCATCGCCGGGTCGGCGGCGCCGGCCCGCTCCAGCGCGGCGAACGCCCACACCGCCGGGGTGACGTCGACGTCGCCCATGGCCAGCAGGTCGCGGACCTGGTCGACGTACCGCTCGTCGCCGTCGGTCCCCTGGCCGAGGTTGGCCAGGCAGTCGAGGAGGAACGCGGGGTAGTTGAGGCGGCGGTCCAGCCGGACGCCGTCGTCGATCGCCGTCCGGACGGCCCGCAGGTCGTGCTCGATCAGGGCTTCGGGGACACCGGAGCGGTAGAGCTCCGAAAGGGGGCCGAGCCGCCAGAAGTAATGGCTGGAACCGGCCGCGAGTTCGGGGCGCATGAGCCAGGCCATGGCGCGCCGGATCACGGCGTGGTCGCCCTCGAAACCGCAGGCCGCGAACGCGCGGGCCCCGTGGGCGGTGGCCGAGAGGCGGGAAAGGCCCTCGGCGTCCGACCAGTGCCCGTCCCGTTCTTGATCGCGTTCGAGCCAGAGCAGCCCGCGCCTTATCGCCGACGCCACCTCGTCCATGGGTCTCCAGAACCTGTCCGTTCCTGCGGCGGAAAGCCACAAGGGTATCGGGACACAGGGCGCGCGTTCGATTAATCGGGACTTCGGGCGGATGGGCGCGTTCGCGTGTGCGGAGAAGTGCGGAGTGCGGAGGCTTACCCCCGAGAGACAAACCACAAAAGCGAAATATGCCGACTAAATGCTCATTCCTTTGGCGGCGCGCCGGCACCTTGGTAGATGCTCGGATGCTGGCCGGTGACGCGGTGGAACGCCTCGGCGAAGGCACCGGGTTTGCGGTATCCGACGGCGCGGGCGGTCGCGCCGACGGACTTGCCCCGCGCGAGATGGGTGAGCGCGGCCCGGACCCGGACGAGGGTGCGCCACTGCGCGAACGTCATGCCGGTCTCCCGGTCGAACAGCCGCGTGATCGTCCGGACGCCGGTGCTGGTCGCGTGGGCCCAGGCGGCGAGGTCGCGCGGATCGGCCGGGTCGGCGAGGAGCGCTTCGGCGATCGTCCGGACGCGCGGGTCCTCGGGGATCGGCACGTGGAAGGCGGTGCTGGGCACGGGTTCGAGCAGCGCGAGCAGCAGCGACTCGGCGGCGGCGCGCGCCCGGGCGGCGCCGCCGTCGAGGTGGACGATCAGTTCGCGGAGCAAGGGCGTGACCAGGACGCCGGTGGGCTCGGCCCAGGTGATCGGGCAGCCGTTCCTGCTCAGCACGACGGCGTAGCCGTATCCCGCGCGGCTGACCTCGAACCGGTGGGGGCAACCGGCGGGGATCCAGAGCGCGTGGGTCGGCGGCACCAGCCAGTCGCGCTCGCCGGTGCGCAGGGAGACGGTGGCCGTGGCCGACCACGTGATCAGGTGCTCGTCGGGGTGCTGGTGCTGCTCGGCGAGGGCGCCCTGGTCGAAGTACGCGCCGCCGATGACCAGCAGCGGCGGCGGCGCCTGGACGTCCGCCATCCGCCCTCCCTTCGCACTTGGCCGGTTCGCGGACATGGTTGGCCACATGCCGCTCTCCGGCCACCCTAGCGTTGCTTTTACCAAGCGTTGCTTTTCATTCAACGCCCCTCCGCACGGGAGTACTAATGCGCAAGGTGACGACGGTGGAAGCCGTCGAGGCACTCATAGGCCGGACGCCGCAGATGGTCCTGCTGAAGGTGGCCGACGCCCTCGATGACGGATGCAGGAGCGTCCTGGCCCATTCACCGATCGCGGGCATCGGTTTCCGCGACGACGCGGGAGTTCCGCATACGACGCTCGTCGGCGGGGCCCCGGGATTCGCGCGGGTGGAATCGTCCAGCCGGCTTTCTTTCGCGATTCCCGCCGGTTCTCCGCAGCCGGTGTTGGGCACCGGCCTGTCGATGATCTTTCTCCTGCCCGGAATCGGGGAGACGCTGCGCCTCAACGGCTCGGCGGCGGAGGTGTCGGGAGGCCGGGTCGCCGTTGACGTGCACGAGACGTGGGTGCACTGCGCGAGATGCGTCCTGCGGTCGGGATTGTGGAAGGAGGCGTCCTCGACTCCCTCGCCAGCGCCGACGCCGCCGACGCCGCCGAGCCGGAACGGCGATGTGCCGGGGCCTCTCGGTCAGCCGGCGGTGGCCGAGTTCCTGTCGAGGACGCCGTTCCTCCTGGT
Source organism: Actinomadura sp. NAK00032 (assembly GCF_013364275.1). Classification (NCBI taxonomy): domain Bacteria; kingdom Bacillati; phylum Actinomycetota; class Actinomycetes; order Streptosporangiales; family Thermomonosporaceae; genus Actinomadura; species Actinomadura sp. NAK00032. Next base: position 7,944,433 of record NZ_CP054932.1, read on the forward strand.
CTCCTCGCGCGATGCCGAAGGACGCGGCGACACCAGCCCCAAGGGCGACCCGCCCGGCTTCGTCCGGATCCTGGACGGCCACACGCTGGCCATTCCGGACAGGAGGGGCAACAAGCGGGCCGACACCTTCCGCAACCTCATGACCTGCGACGAGGTCTCGCTGGCCGCGCTCGTCCCCGGCGGCGAGGACGTCCTGCACATGAGCGGCGGCGCCCACGTGACTGACGACCCGTCGCTGCTGGCGACGATGGCGCTCAAGGGCAAGCCGCCGCACGCGGCCCTGGTCGTCCGCGTCGATCAGGCCGTGATCAGCCCCAACGAGGCGGTCCGCATGTCGGGCATGTGGGACCGATCGAGCCACGTCGACCGCACGCGAGCACCCGACCTGATGCATGTGGCCGCCCAGCACCTCGCCCATAACAAGGGCCAGGGCGCGTCGGCATCGATGACCCGGGCCGTCTCCAAGGGACTCGCCGCGTCGCCCGGGCTCGTCCGCCGCGCCATTGACGCCGGCTACCGGAAGGAGCTCAAGGACGAGGGCTACTGAGAGCGTCCGGAGAGGTTCTGTCACAAACGGGCCGGGCATCTCGTCACTCTTCGTGGAAGCGGAACCCGATAAGGAGAGTGATGGTCATGCGCGTTTTCGTGGCAGGGGGAACGGGTGTCCTCGGCCGGCGGCTGGTGCCGCAGCTGCTGGAGCGCGGCCACCAGGTGACGGGCACGGCGACGAGCGCCGCCAAACTGGGGATGCTGGCGGAGATGGGGGCCGAGGGCGTCGTGATGGACGGCCTCGACGCCGGGTCCGTCAGCGCGGCGGTGGCCGGGGCGCGGCCGGACGTGATCGTCCACCAGATGACCGCGATCTCCGTGGCGCACGCCGGCAAGGCCGACATGAAGCACATGGACCGCTGGTTCGCCGGGACGAACCGGCTCCGCACCGTGGGCACGGACAACCTGCTGGCCGCCGCCGAGGCGTCCGGCGTCCCTCATTTCGTCGCGCAGAGTTACGGCGCCTGGAACGGCGTCCACCAGGGCGGCTGGGTGAAGACCGAGGAGGACCCGCTGGACCCGATGACCGGGACGCCCGCCGAGCCGGGCATGGCGGCGATCCGCCACGTTGAGGAGGCGGTCGGCAAGGTCGGCGGCGCCGTCCTGCGCTACGGCTGGTTCTACGGGCCGGGGGCCATGGACGACCTGGTCGGGCCGGTCCGCAAGCGGCAGTTCCCGGTCGTCGGCGGCGGGCGCGGGCACTGCTCCTGGCTGCATCTGGACGACGCGGCGAGCGCGACCGTGCTGGCCGTCGAGCAGCAGGCCCGCGGCGTGTTCGCCATCGTGGACGACGAACCGGCCCCGGCCGCCGAGTGGCTGCCCTACCTGGCCGAATGCGCGGGGGCGAAGCGGCCGATGCGGGTCCCCGCCTGGCTGGCCCGGCCGCTCGCGGGCGACGTGGCGGTCATGGTGATGACCGAGGGGCGCGGCTTCTCCAACGCCAAGGCCAAGCGGGAACTCGGCTGGGAACTGCGCTACCCGTCCTGGCGCCAGGGCTTCAAGGAGGAACTGGCCTGATTCTCCGGCCGCACGCCGTCGAGAAAGGCCAGGACGCGCTCGGTGAGCAGCGCGGCGGAGGGCTCGTCATAGGACGGCAGGCCGTTGTCGGCGAAAATGTGCTCGGCGCCGGGATAGCGGAAGAGTTCGGCGTCGTCGGCCGTCTCGGCGAGCGCGCGGGCCGCGTCCAGGTCGCCGTCCTCGACGAAGATCTCGTCAGCCTCCATCGCGTGGACCTGCACCGGGACGCCCGCCGGCCACGAGCCGCCGAACTCGGAGACCGGCACGCACGAATGGAACAGCAGCGCGCCTTCGGCCCCCGCTCGCGTCTGCGCCAGCATCTGCGCCGGCAGGACGCCGAGCGAGAAACCCGCATAGACGAGTTCGCGGGAAAGTTCGTCGGCAATGGCGTTGGCTCGTTCGGCGAACCAGTCGAAGAACCCGGCGTCCTGCGCGTATGCCATGCCGTCCGCGAGGCCCTCGAAGACCCGTCCCTCATAGAGGTCGGGAACGTGGACGGTATGCCCCGCCGTCCGGAGCCTGTCGGCGAACGCCTCGACACCGTCCGTCAGCCCGTGCGCGTGATGGAACAACAGAACTTCGGCCATCCGCCGCATCATGCCATTGACGGCGCGTCCTCACCACGGCGGAAGCGGCCTTTCCCCGGTTCGGCTCGAACGGCGGTCGCCGTCCAAGCCGAACCGGGCGCCGTTCAGGCGGAACGGCTCTTGGATACGGTGCGCGCCCCCAGCCAGGCGGCATAGACGGCGGTGCCGACGAGGCCGGCCTTGCGCGTCTTGTCGACGGCCAGGGCCACGCCCAGGGCCAGTTCGGTGGCGCCGTTCCGCTTGATCCAGGCCTGGGTGTCCTGGGGGAACGGCAGCCGGGAGATCGGCTCGAACGCCTTGGGCGCGGCGAAATGCGCGACTCCCGTGGCGGCGAGGACGATGCCGGCGGTGCGGAGAAGGGCCATGAGGGGATTTCCTTTCACCCGGTGAATTCGTAGTCGTCGAGATCGAACGTCCGGCTGCGGCGCAGCACGTGGAACCCGGACTGCGGACGGACGTAAGGCGCGTCGCCGTGCCGGTCGAAGTAATAGGAATTGGCCCGCGCGCAGCTCGGCTGGGCGAGGATGGTGCCCTTCATGCGGTCGCGCATCCGGGCGGTGAAGTCGTCGTGCGGGCGGCGCCTGATCACCATGCGGGCCGCCCGGCGCCGGCGCGCCTCCGCGACGCACCGCACGATGTGGGTGCTGCCCGCCTCGATGATCGAGAACCAGGACGCGCCGGTCACGGTGTACGGGCCGTTCATGAGCCAGAAGTTGGGGGCGAGGGGCGAGGCGACGCCCTCGTAGGTCTGGTAGCGGTGCTCGTCCCAGTGGGCGCCCAGCTCGGTGCCGCCCAGGCCGACGACCGGGAACGCGGGCATCGCACCGATCTCCAGGGTCTTGAAGCCCGTGGCCAGCACGAGCGTGTCGACCGGCCGCTCGCGCCCGTCCCGTGTCACGATCCCGTGCTCGGTGACGCGCTCGATCGGGTCGGTGACCAGGTCGACGTCGTCGCGCATGAACGTGGGGAAGTAGCGGTTGGAGAACGAGGGCCGCTTGCACCCGAAGCCGTAGCGCGGCGTCAGGGCGCGCCGGAGCCGGCGGTCGGGCACCTGGCGGCGCAGGTGCGCGCGGCAGATCAGCTCGGTGCCGCGTACCAGGAACGGCGCCTTGCCGTAGTGCACGATGCCCAGCACCATGATCACCTCGGACGCGACCGTGGTGACCAGCCGGGCGAGCGTCTGGACCGGCGGCGCCGCCCGGAACAGCGCCCGCACCCCGCGCGGCACGGTGAAGTCGATCTTCGGGAACACCCAGATCGGCGTGCGCTGGTAGACGTCCAGATGCGCGGCGACGGGCGCGATCTCGGGGATGACCTGGAGGCCGGACGCACCGGTGCCGATCACCGCGACCCGCTCCCCGCGCAGGTCGTGGCCGTGGTCCCAGCGGGCGGTGTGGATCACCTTCCCGGCGAACGCCTCGATGCCGGGGATGTCCGGGTTCTTGGGCTGGTCGAGCGGCCCGACGGCGCCGATCAGGAACCGCGCGACGATCTCGCCCCGATCGGTGCGGACCCGCCATACGTCGGCGTCCTCGTCGAAGACCGCCCGCTCGACCTTGGTGCCGAGCCGCAAATGCGGCCGCAGCCGGTACTTGTCGGCGCAGTGCTCGGCATAGGCGCGCACTTCCGCACCGGGCGCGAATGCCCGCGTCCAGGACGGGTTCGGCTCGAACGAATAGCAGTACGTGGTGGACGGGATGTCGACGGCGACCCCGGGATAGGTGTTGTGCCGCCACACGCCGCCGACGCTGTCCGCCGCGTCCAGGACGACGAAGTCGCGCACGCCCTTCTGCCGCAGCCGGATGGCGACGCACAGCCCGGAGAAACCGGCGCCGACGATGACCACCTCATGGTCGGGCTCCATCCGGCGCCACCTCCCCCAGCCGAGATACCGACGGTATTTAGAAGTTGGACGAGGTGTCAATACATCCGCCGGCCCCCGCCGCGGCCGGGCAGATACCGTCGGTATCCGAACGCTCACGCCCCTACGATGGCGGAATGGCACGACTGACCAGGGCGGAGAGCCAGGCGCGCACCCGCGAACTGCTGATCGCCACGGCCCGGCGGCTGTTCCTGCGTGACGGGTATCACGCGACCACGCTGGAGAAGGTCGCCGAGGCCGCGTCCTTTTCCAAGGGCGCCGTCTACTCCAACTTCGGCACCAAGGACGAGCTGTGCCGGACGGTCATCGACGCCATCAGGGCCGAGCAGGTGCAGGCCATCATGGACGCCTTCCTCGGCGAGGGCTCCGACGAGGACCGCCTCGCCGTCTTCGAGGCCTGGGCCGAACGCACGATCGGCGACCCCGGCTGGACGTTGCTGGAGGCCGAGTTCGCCATCCACGCCACCCGCCGCGACCCCGAACTGCGCGCCGAGGTCGCCGCCGGCGGCCGCAGCTGGGCCGGGGCCCTCCGCCTCCTGCTGGAAGAGGAGGCCGGCCGCCGCGACCGCCCGCTCCCCCTGCCCGCCGCCGAACTGGCCGACGCCCTCCTCAGCCTCGGCATCGGCCTCGGCCTGCGCCGCGCGGTCGACCCGGCCCTCTCCCCGCACGCCCTGACGAACATGATCCGTCTACTGCTCGCCCACCCGACGTAGCCGCGGTCTAGCGATCGTCGTCGAGGAGGAACGAGGCGAGTGCCTCGCGATTGCGCTGGAGGCCGCCGATACGTCCGTCCAGGGCGGCGAGCTCCCGGTCGAGAAGGTCGCGGATGTCCGCGCACCAGTCGAACTCCGACCCGTCGCCCCGGGTGCACGGGAGCACCGCGCGGATGACCTCGGTGGACAGTCCCGCGTCCAGCAGAACGCGGATCTTCCGCACGGTGTTCTTGAGTGATGACGAAGCCGCCGCCTACGGCGGTACACCGGGCCGCTGAGCGGTGCGTCAGGCGGTGAGTGCGAGGAACTCGGCGGCTGCGGGCACTGTCCGGTGGGTGCGAGGTGGCGGCGGTAGTCGGCCAGTGCGCTGGAGGGGCGGGCGGAGTCGATGCTGCCGTTCTGCTCGCAGGGTTGGCGGGCGATGCCGCACGCTTCATCGATGTGGCCGAGGGCCAGGTGGGCGTCGGCGGCGCGGGTGAGGAACAGTGCGTTGTCGCGGGCGTAGCCGTCAGGATCCGGCGAGCTCGCCTACGTCCATGCGAAAAGCGAGAGCTGCGCCAGAGCACCAGCTAACGCCCCCGCTGAAGGGCGGAACTGTTCAGCGGATCCCGCAGCAGCACGGCAACTCGTCGACGCGGCGGCGGCTGCCGCCCTGGCCCGCTGAGCATGGCGGCCGCTGGGTCCGGCTTGCCCCAGGAAGCTAACTACATTATCTTTATGGCTATGAGAGATAGCCAGCATGCCTAGGGCCGGACTTTCCGCGGCCGCCGTGGTGGACGTGGCCCTCGGTGTTGTCGACGAGCAAGGGAACGGAGCGCTCACCCTCGCCGCCGTGGCACAACGGGCGGGGGTGGCGACTCCGTCGCTGTACAAGCACATTGCCGGACTCGGTGAGTTGCGCACGCTCCTCGGCGTCCGGGTGCTGGAGGACATGACCGAACACTTCACCCGGTCTGTGCTGGGCCGGAGCGGCGACGACGCCGTCACCGCGCTCATGCACGCCTACCGCGCCTACGTGAAGGAACACCCCGCACGGTATGCCGCCGTGCCGCTCGACCCCCTGCACGATCCCGCGCTCGCGGAGGCCGGCGGCAAGTTGATCGAGGTCGCGCTCGGGGCCTTCCGCGCCTACGACCTCTCGCCATCGGACGCCATCCATGCCGTCCGCCGCCTGCGTGCCGTCGCGCACGGGTTCGCCTCGCTCGAGGCGGGCGGCGGATTCGGCCTGCCGGAAGACCTTGACCACACCTACGACCAGCTGATCGTCGCCGTCCTGCGCGGCCTGGCAGACAACTAGGAGAAACCGTGTCCAGATCCGCGTTGGCCGTTGCCGGCGTCCTCTTCCTGCTCTACCCCGTTTTCCGGCCATGGGCCGACGAGACCACCACTGCGGGCGCCCTCGAGGCGATGGGCTCCAGCGCCTGGGTCGTCTCGCACTTCTTCGCGATGGTGGGCTTGGTTCTGGTGCCGCTCGCTTTGCTCGGGCTCCGGCACATCGTCGGCATCCGGCCCGTGGCCGTCATGTGGGTCGGCGCGGGGCTCACCCTCCCCTATTACGGCGCCGAGGACTTCGGCCTGCACGCCGCCGCCACCGAGGGCACCAACCTGCTCGCGGTCGCCGATGCCGTCCGCTACAACCCGGTCGCGATCACGAGCTTCGCCGTCGGTCTGCTCACGCTCGCGGTCGGGGCGGTTCTCGTCGCGGTGGCGGTGTGGCGGTCCGCCGACGTCAACAAGTACGGCGCGTTGGCGTTCGCGGCCGGGTTCGTCCTGTTCCTCCCGCAATTCTTCACGCCGGGGCCGGTTCGCATCGCGCACGGGGTGCTGATGCTGGTCGGCCTGGTGTGGCTGGCGATCGCGGCCGCGCCGGTCAACCGGCCAGCCACGACAACGCAGAGGCTAAGCAGCCAGAGCACCACGTAGCGCCCGGTAGAACAGCGCGGCACCGCCGAGGCGGTGCCGCGCTGCCGTTCCAGACCACCGATCGGCACGAGGTTCTGCGGGGCACGCGGGTGTTGCCGGTGTCCACGGCCGCCTCCACCCAATCGGCCGAAGCCCGCACCCGCGCCAGGTTCTTGTGCACGGCGGCGAACATGCCCAGCACCTCGAACGGGTCCTCCCCCAGGCCGGATGCGCGCCGCCGCGAGACAGCATCGGCGCGATCTCCAGCGCGATGTCCCCAATCCGGAACAGCGCCCGGCTGGCCGGATCCTTGTGCGGGGCGCTCGCCAGCGACGGCACCCGTCCGGGACGGCTTCGACGACGCCGCATTCATCGACCGCCGGGGCCGGTTCAGCGAGGCGACGATCTGGAACCTGGCCTTCTGGGACGGCGACTCGGTCCTATGGCCCGATGCCGAAATGCTGACCGGAACGACGATGGGCATCGTCCGCCGCCAACTGACCCGCCTCGGCGTCCCCCAGCGCACGCAGGAAATCACCCCCGCCGACCTGCCGACTCTGGCAGGCGCCGTAGTCATGAACTCGTGGACACCAGGCATAGCGGTCCACCAGATCAACTCCGTTCCCGTACCCGAAGCACCGCGCTTCCTGCAACTACTTCACCAGGCATACGAGGCAGAACCCCTCACCACGCCCTGAAACCGTTGACGGCCGCGCACCAACAGGTTTCGATGACCTATGCACCCGCTGCCACGGTCAGGCACCCGGCATCGACAACACATAGGGGCGAATTCATGGAACCAGGGTCTAGTGGAGAAGCGGGCAGCGAACACGAAACCCACCCCGTGCTATGGACGCTACTGGGCGCAATCGCGGCCTTTTTCTCCACAGCCCCGTTCCTGTACTACCTCGCCCTCGGCCCGACAATCCTTGGCTGCCTCCTCGCAACATGGGTTTCCCTGAGCCTGAAGGGCCGCGCTAAAAGAACCGGCCGCCCACGCCTCCTCGACGGCCTATGGATATTCCTGGCCACCATCACACCCGCCGCCGTCGTATACCTCGGCCTGGTGGTCCCATCGGTAATCAGTTCGCTGAACAGGCAATAACCAGGCCACCAGCCGCAACGCGACCGGTCCGACATGCGTGAGCTACAGCTGGGCCACCAGGTCGAGCTGATACCAGGTGCCCGCCTTACCACCGAGGTCGGCCGGGACCGCTGGCCCCACCGGGACGAACCCGGCCTTGGCCAGCACCTTCTGGGACGCGACATTGTCATGGGAGGTCGCCGCCCGCAGTGTCCGCAGCCCGTGCCGCTCCGCCGCCAGCCCGCACAACTCCCGGACGGCCGCAGTCGCCACACCGCGTCCGGCAGCATCCTGCGCTACCCGGTAACCGAGTTCAGCGGTGCCGTCCTCGAAGCGATACAGGTTGAACCGGCCCAGAACCGAGCCGTCCTCGGAAACGAGCACGTAGAAGGCGCCATAGCCGGCGTCTTGCTCAGCCAACAAGGCACTGTGCTGCTCGGCGAACTGGTCGAAGAACGCGTCACCACGGTCGGTGATCGAGGCAGCGAAGTAGGCGCGGTTCTCCACCTCGAAGGCGAGGACCGCCGAGGCATGGTCAACATGCAGCCGCTGCAACTCGCCCACCCGCCCGACTGTACCCAGCCGAAACATTGAGGCCACCCGATTTTCAACCGGATCGATGGCCCATGATTGGCACTGGGACGATCGGATGTCGGAGGAGTGCCGTTGAGCAAGTCAGTGGCGGTGATCTTCGGTGACGCGATGTTCTGGGCTTATGACGTCGCACTCGGGGTTCTCTTCATCGAGGCGACGCGTGTCGGGGCGGATGCACCAACGGACGTCCGGCCCTCGTGGTGGCCGGAGTTGGAGCGGGATCTCCGCACACATGCAGTGGCGGGCAGCAGTTTCGCAGTCCTGTTGGACGACTTCGACGAGGACCGGCGACAGATGCTCCTGCACTGCGTTGTGGAGGCGGCACGTCGGCTCAAGGCCCGCGGCGGCGTGCACAAAGCCGAAGTCTCAACCTGGCCCGAGTTGGAGGAGAGCGCGGACAATTTCCTGCGCGGTGCAGAGCACATCAACCCAGCGCCGCTCGTTGACCTGGCAGAAGCTCTGGTCGCCCTGGCCGCCGGCACTCTCCCACCCGCCCCGCCTGGGCAAACCTGGTACTACGGAACCCCAGAAGGCCGGATCACACTACGCGCCCCACCAGAAGACGCCCAATCCGGCGAGCGACACAGCCACCGCCGACCGTCTGGCCCCAACACATCCACACGATCAGAGCGGTGACCGCCTAACGCTCCGGCCTCGACCAGACCGAGAACTCCAGGTGCGGCAGGAATACTAGGCCGTGTTTCAGAAGCCGTTCGGTGCGCCGGTGGGCTGCGCTATCGGTATCGGTGAGCCAGCCAGATGATGGTGTCTCTGGCGATCTTGTCCGGGTCGGTTTCGGTGGTCAGTTGGTGGTCGCTGCGGCGGGCATCTCGGTATTCGACTTCGTAGCCGCCTTCGTCCAGCCGGGAGATCGAGGCGTACCAGGCGGGGTCGTCTACGAGTGGTTCGATGGTGATGAAGGTGTTGTCGCTGAGGTTGAGGTCGCCGATCAGCATGAAGATCGCATCTTCGGACGGCTCGTCGATGAAGTCGCCGTTCTCGGTTTCGGCGCGGTGGGAGGCGTTCTCGACGGCAAAGCGGAGGGCCATGGCGAGTCCTGTCACCTGAGGTGCTTGATCGGCACGGTCAGCATGGCACAGGCCGGCCCTGGCCTCAGCCGCTCGCGGATCACAGCGCGCACACTGGCTTCGAAGCGGGCCGCCAACTTGTCGTATCGGGTGGCCACCGCTCGGTTCCGCTTGAGCCGGTCGATGCCGCATTCGACGGCGTGCCTTGCCTTGTAACTCAGTGTCGAACGCTGGAGGGCGTCCGCCCGCCGCTGGATGGATCTTGGTGGCCCACCCGCCACGGGACCGGCCGAGCACATGATCTACCGGCTCGGCACTGGTTCCGTCCGGCGGCTCCCGTGGAAGGTGCCCGTGGACGTCTGCCGCGGCCCGAATCGGTCGGCAGATAACGAGCCCACCAAAGTCACCACAGCTAGCAATCAGCTTCGGATCGCTTGGTCATTGCTGTTACGGCATGCAACGGCGCGGAATTTCAACGCTGCCTCAAGATGAGCGTTCTCCACGGCCGTTCCAGGATCATGATGTAAGAGCGTGTGCTGGGTCTGCTTGAGAACTTGTGCGGGCGCGGAGGAGCCAATGCGCGACGAGCAGTGGGACGACGCCGACCGGGTACCAGGCGACGTCGGTGAGGTCGAACTGGGCTCCTAGCAACTGGCGTGCGAACCAACTGCGTTCGGACACAGCCCCGGGTATGGGGGTGAGCTGCGAGAACTCGATGAACCAGCAGTATGCGACCACGATGCCACCAGCGGTCAGCGGCAGGATCGACGGCCTGACGAAGATCACTATCGTGTAGACGATGGCGGCGGACAAGGCGGCGCCGGAGTACTGCTCGATGGGCCCGTCCATCACGGCCCGGATCAGGTAGGCCGCGCCTGCAAGGCCGACCGCCGATACAACCATCAGCAGCCGAGTCCAGCGCGCTGTCAGCGACATCGCGCAATCATAACGCCGACGCAGAGCACATCAACGCGCCTCAGGTAGAACTGCCCCTGATGCACTCAAGCTTTCTTGAGAGCCTCGGCAAGGTCACGAAAGTCACCACGGCCGATGATCAGCTCCGGCCCACCAGGGTCCTTGCTGTCACGAATCGCCACGGCGTCCGACAACTCGGCAACCTCGATGCAGTTAGAGCCATCTTCCTTACTTCGAGAAGCTCGGCGCCACGCCGTCCCGACCGAAGACGTCCTCATGACTCTTCTCCGTTGCAGAGATGGCCAGGCTTACGATCTCTTGAGCACCTCAGTAAGGCCCCGGAAGTCGTCACGACTCATGGCGATCTTGGGCCCGCTCGGATCCTTGCCGTCTCGGACGACTACACAGCCCCAGGTGGATGGTACCTCGATGCACTGGTCCCCGTCATCGTGACTGCGGGATGCCTTGCGCCATACCGCTGCACTCGAGGGCATATTCCTCATTGATTGCTCTCCAGTAGAGAGACAGCCGGGCTCACAAGCTCTTGATCGCCTCAGCAAGCTCCCGGAATTCGCTGTGACTCAGAAGAATCTTGAGACCGCTCGGGTCTTTGCTGTCCCGAATGAAAACCACATCCGGGATCGATGCGACCTCGACGCACGCATCACCCTCTTCATGACTTCTCGCGACTTTGCGCCAGATCACCTTTCTTAACACCATCCCCCCTACACCACTTCCCAAATATGAGCGCGAGCCTTCACGTTGGGCACTTCACATTCAACGCAGACATAACCGCCCCACAGCCAGCGCTGGACCTACAAACCCTTGATCGTCTCAGCCAGACGTCGAAAGTTGCTGCGACCTACAAGGATTCTGGGGCAATTCGGGTCCCTGCCATAACGTAACATCACTCCCTGCCAGGTCCTGCGCCTTTGACACGGTTATCGCCTTCGGCCGTGCTTTGGGACGCCTTGCGCCACGCAGCTCCGGCCGAACATGTCCTCATGGACTTTTTCCATTGCAGAGACGGCCCGGCTTACGACCTCTTGAGCGCCTCAGCAAGCCCTCGGAAGTCGCCACGACTTACCACGATCTTAGGGCCGGCAGTGTCTCTGCTGTCGCGGATTGCAACCATGTCCCCCTTGGCCGCCACCTCGATACAAGCATCCCCAGACTCGTTGCTGCGAGAAGCCTTCTTCCATACAGCCGCACTCAGGTCCATCTTTCTGAAATCACCTTTCTGATCAGGGCTCTCGTGTCCGATGCGTTCAGCGCTTCAGCTTGGAGCGTGGCCATGGTTTCGTTCACCAGAGCTATTTCAGCGGGGGAGGTAGAGGTTTCGCCTCCGTACGCTTTCGCCGTGTAGACGACTTGCCGCTGGTCCGGCAGGGTGGCGATCACGAAGGTGGCCCAGACGTTCCGAATATATTTGATCGGCGTGACTTGTATATTGACCTTTTCTCGACAAGACAACTCGATAAGGTGTTCAAGTTGCCTCCTCATCACCTCCTTACCGCCAACCTCACGAGAGAGAACGCTCTCGTCCATAACGACTGTCACCGCAGGGGCAGGGTTTCGGTCAAGTATCTCTTGGCGGCGCATCCTGTTCTTTACGGCATCTTCATCGTTCAGCAGGGCTCGCGCATAATCCTCTATCTGGAACAGACCGTGGACGACCCTCTCTTCGTAGGCGCGGATCATGCTTGCCGACTGCTCGGCCTTGGGGAAGTTGGCGAAGAACTCGGGGTACTTGTCGGACTTGATCGATTCTAGTAGCTCGTCCCATGCCTCGACGAGGACCGTGCCGGACTTGAGTGCGCGGTCGAGGCGCAGAGCCGTCTCTCGACGGCAGCGCGTCCGGCCGGACTCGATCTGCGTGATGTAACTGCGCGTCACATTCACCAGGTCAGCGAGACGCTGCTGATTGAGCCCTGCGGCCTTGCGAAGACGCCGCACTTCGGCACCGAAGCTCTGGAACTCGGGCTTAATTCTCTGCATCGATACGCCCCTTAGGCCCACTGGCACCATAGCGGCACCACATGTGAGTGTTTTGGTACTGCTCGGCTGCTGCCTAGGAATCGTACGCCGCTCCATGGCTGGATGGTGATTGTTCGATTACACGGGGTGATTGCTGTGGGTTCTTCCGGTTTGGTGGATTGGCCCGCTCGCGATCAGCCTTCGTCCAGGCTGGAGGGGATTACCGATGCCAGCGGTCATGCTTGTGCCAGAGACGCCGCCGCTCGTTCTGGAGCCTTGTGACGAGGCGCCCGCGAAAGCACGGCGCTACCTCACCGACCGGTTCCACGACCTGGGGCACGCCGACGACTTCGTCGGGCGGCTCGTGGTTACCGAGCTGGTTACCAACAGCTACAAGCACGTCGGGACCGGGCACATCGTCGTGCGGGTCTTCGCGGACGTGCGCGAGCCGCTCACCGTCATCGAAGTCTGGGACGAAAGCAGGTCCCTCCCGGTCGTCCAGGGCGAGGACCACTACTCCGAGTGCGGGCGCGGTCTGCTGCTGATGGCCGAACTCGTCCACGACTGGGGCGTCCGGCCGCTCAACGAGGAAGGCAAGGTCGTATGGGCCCGCTGCGCCCGCTGAACACCCCGGCGGGCCGCCACCTGCTGCGGTGGCGGACCCGCCTCGGACGCTCCACCGCCATCCGCAACCTCGACCTGCTCGCCGTCACCCTCCAGGCCAGGAGCTACCGCTTCGTCAAGCTCTACCAGGCCGACGAATTCCCCGGCCGTCCACCGGTGCTGTGGGTCTTCGCGTTCAGCCCGGACCACCATGTCCGTGTGGCGGTGACCGTCCACGCCATGCCTGGCGGTGCCAGGGCCTATCACGAGGCCGGACGCGGGGGGCGCGGCTACCTCTCGCCCTGCGGTGACACCAAGCGCGCCGCCGATCAGGTCGATGGGCTGCTCAAGCACCGCATGTTCCCGTCCACCTGGTGACTGCTGTCAGGGGGTGGGTGTTGTTCTGCGCAGGCGGTTCGTGGCGAGGAGCAGAAGGGTCCAGCCGGCTGCTTCGCACAACAACTGGAGGATCGTGTGGATGCTGAAGGCCGCGAACGATCTCCCCGTCCCTTGCAGGACGTTCAGGATCAAAGTCGTCAGGGAGCCGGTGAGAGTTCCGGCGGCGAGGACGACGAACCCGGCGCCGGACATCCTGCCCTCGCCCCGGCCGACTGTGAGCAGCACGATCCCGCCCGCGAGGATCGCGATGCCGCAGAGGACGCCCACGACGGTGTCGGCCAGGAGCATGAGACCCTCCATCACCGTGCTCCCGTCAGGTCGGCGGCGTGGGGTACCGGGTGGGGACGGCGGAGCCATCCGAGGAAGCCGGCGAAGATCAGTCCGAGGGCGGCGACCCTCGTCAGAGTGCTGAGGACGTCCACCGCGCCGCTCACCGCGATCGCCGTTGACGAGTCGGCCGCGTCGAGGGTCAGCCATCCGGCTATGGGCGCGCAGACCGAGAGGGCCCCCGCCGCGATCTTGCAGGCGAAACCGCACGCCAGCAGGGCCCCGGCGCGCGGAGCGGTGCGGCGCAGTTTCAGCGCCACCACCAGGCCCGCCACTGCCAGTACGCAGTGGACGAGTATCCAGACGAGTCCCACTGCCCCAAGGAACGCCGGTTCCACGATCGCCTCCTGTTCCCCGCTCGGTTCCGGAACGTGCTCGGACCCCTATGACGATCATGAGGCGGGCGGGGTTCGGACGGCGGTTCCGTCCCTGGGGTTCGCCGGAAGTGCGGCACTATGCTGATCGTTCTCATGAGTAACGCCATCGCGCTGAGCGGCATGGAGCTGGGCGGCCGGTACCTGCTGGAGAGGCTCATCGGCCGGGGCGGCATGGGCGAGGTCTGGCAGGGGACCGACCGGCGTCTGCGGCGCCCAGTGGCGGTGAAGGTCCTCTCCCCGGACGCGGCGGCGGGCGACACCGCGGTGGCGCGGCTGCGCCGCGAGGCGGAGGCGGCGGGCACACTGCAGCATCCGGCCATCACCGTCGTGTTCGACGTCGGCGAGGAACCGCTCCCGGACGTCCCCGGCGGTCGCCTGGTCTACCTGGTGATGGAGCTCCTGGACGGGCGGGACCTGCGCACGATCCTCGGCGTCGCGCCCGGCGGACTGCCCGTCCCGCAGGCGGTTTCGCTGGCCGCGCAGGTCGCCGAAGGGCTCGCCGCCGCGCACGCGCGCGGGGTGGTGCACCGCGACGTCAAGCCCGCCAACCTGTTCGTGCTGCCCGACGGACGGGTCAAGATCTGCGACTTCGGCATCGCCCGGCTCGTCGACGGCACCCGGCTGACCATCGACGGCAGCACGATCGGGACGCCCCACTACATGGCGCCCGAGCAGTTCGCCGGTGAGGCCGACTCCCGCGCCGACCTGTACTCGCTGGGCTGCGTCCTGTACGAGCTCCTGACCGGCGCCCCGCCGTTCAGCGCCGAGGGCGGCATGGCCAGGCTGATGTACCAGCACCTGAACACGGCGCCCGCGCCCCTGCCCGATTCGGTGCCCGCCGACCTGCGCGCCCTGGTCGCCGAACTGCTCGCCAAGGACGCGGCGGACCGTCCGTCCGACGCCGCGACCGTGGTCCGGCGGTTGGGCGCCGGCGGTGACCGGACGGTGGGTCCGCCGCTCATCGCGCCATCCACCGCACCGCAGCTGAACTCATCGCTGCGATCGAACTCGCCGCAGCAGGACCCGGTGGCGCGGCAGAGTTCGGCGGCGGGGTGGCAGGGGTCGGGTGTGGCGGGTGGTGTGGTTACTCAGGTTGATGTTCGTGGCGGGGGGCGGGGTCTGAAGGTCGCGGTCGCCGCCGGGGGCGCCGTGCTGGTGGCGGTGGCGGGGGTCGTGTTCGCCCTCTTGGTGAGCGGCGGGCCCGACGGGAACCCCGGGAAGTCCGCATTGCCTCCCGCTGTGGAGAACCGCGCCGCGACCGTGCCGACCGTCGACGGCTGGCATGTGATCACCTCCGCCGAGCGCGGGGTGGCCTACGACGTGCCTCCGACCTGGACGCCGGGGGCCGCGGGCTACGAGATGGCGTACTTCGACGACGCGACGGACAAGCCGATCATCGGAGCGGCGAGCGTCGCCTTCATCCGGCAGGAGACCGGGGACGGGAACGGCTGCTACCTCGCCCTCGCCGGTGTCCGCGGCGGCAGGGGCGGGATCGTCGACGCCGCGCCGGGGCAGGCCGGGGCGCTGGCACAGGAGGCGGGCAGGCAGGCGCGCCAGTGGGCCGTGGGCGCGTTCAGCGTGCGAGGCGCGCCGCCGGTGCTGGACGCGGGGACGTCCCGCACACTGACTCTGACCGGCGGCGTCCGGGCTCAGGTCCATTCGTTCACGGTCCGGTCGGTGGCCGGCGCCGACTCGTGCAACGCGACCAGGAGCGGGGCGCGCGTGCATGTCCTGACGGCCGCCTCGCGGGTTCCGGGGCGCGACGGCGGGCCGTTCGCGTTCTCCGTCCTCACCGGGCCGGACATCCGGTTCGCCGAGCCGGACGTGGTCGAGAAGATCCTGCGGAGCGTCCGCTCGACGCGGTGAGGCGGCGACCGCCGGGGCGCGGGTACAGCCCGTCCGGGCTTCCGGCGGAAGGGTGGAAGGCCGGACGGGCTGATCTTCGGACGTGCCGCCCATGACGGGCGGCGCGCCGCGATCAGATTAGGCCACGTCGTGGAGGAGGGTTTCGGGGGGCCTGTGCCGGACGTGGCGCGACGAAAGTCATGCCCCGCTGACGTCCATCAGCGGGGCATGACCTTGGCTCTGGTGTTCGTCGCCGCCGCGACGCCGTCGAGATGGGCCGATCAGGCGGCTCCGCGGCCTCAGGAAGGCCTCGTGGAACGGGTTACGGCTGGACCGGCGGCGCGGCCTGGTCCTGCGGGGCCGCCGGCTGTGCGGCCGCGTCCTGCGGTGCCGCCTGGTCCTGCGGGACCGTCGGCTGTGCGGCCTGGTTCTGCTCCGGGGCCTGCGGGGCCTCCGGGGCGGCGTTCTGCTGCTCCGGCTTGGCCTGCTCCAGCGGCGCGGCCTCAGCCTGCTCGGCGGCCTCCGGCTTCGCTGCCTCCGGCTTGGCGGCCTCCGCCTGCTCCGGAGCCTCCGCCTGCGCGGCCTCCGGCTTCGCGGCCTCCGCCTGCTCCGGAGCCTCCGCCTGCGCGGCCTCCGGCTTCGCGGCCTCCGCCTGCTCCGGAGCCTCCGCCTGCGCGGCCTCCGGCTTCGCGGCCTCCGCCTGCTCCGGAGCCTCCGCCTGCGCGGCCTCCGGCTTCGCGGCCTCGCCCTGCTCCGGAGCCTCCGCCTGCGCAGCCTCCGGCTTGGCGGCCTCGCCCTGCTCCGGAGCCTCCGCCTGCGCAGCCTCCGGCTTGGCGGCCTCGCCCTGCTCCGGAGCCTCCGCCTGCGCAGCCTCCGGCTTGGCGGCCTCGCCCTGCTCCGGAGCCTCCGCCTGCGCGGCCTCGGGCTTGGCGGTGGCCTCCAGCGCGTCGGCCTTCCCGGCGTCCGCGCCCTCCACCTTCACGGCGTCCTGCTCCGGGCCCTCGACCTCGATGACCACGGGGCCGGTCTTCTTCCCGTGGACCTTCGGCTTGATGTCGCCGGTCTTGACGGGCTTGTTCCCGTTCTTCGGCGAGGCGTGCGGGGACTTCTCGATCTCGGCGTAGTTCAGGTCGCCGGGACCGTTCTCCACGATGTAGCGCGGCTTGATGTAGATGTGGACCACCTGCGGCTGCGGCGACGGCCCGGTCTCCGCCGAAGCCGCGGGAACGGCCAGCAGGCTGCCCCCGACGGCCAGCGCGACGACTGTCGCCGCACGAGCTATGCGTTTCATTCCATTTCCCCCTTTTTTGTGCACGTGGTTCGCGCACCGCGAACGCTTGTTGATCATAACAAGGCGATTACGCGGAACTGAATACGGGCGGCCGGTAATTCTCGGCCACTCGTCACCCGCAAAACCGACTTTCCGTCAGTTTGCAGATCGGCCGTTATGACGGACTTTCATGTCACCGGGCCCGATGTCGGACGGCGGGACGCCGCGCGGGGCCCGTGTTTCCGGCGGGGTCCAGGTCGTCCGGCGCGGCAGAGGACGGGCCCCTGCGCGGGCCGCTCCGCGGTGGCCTCGCCGATGCGCGCGGGCGTGTGAGACGAGTGCTCCGGTCTCGCGCCGACACCCCGTGGCCGTGCCATGCACTCGGTCTCACGAGTGCTGCCTGCGGCTTGACTCTGCGCAGGTCAACGCCCTGCGAGGGCCTGACCGCGGCCTGCGTCGGCGTTCCAAGGCAGCCGAGGAGGTCCGCCGGTCGCGCGGGCGGGGCCCGGCCGGGGACGGTGCCGAACACCCCCGTCCACACGGTGAGGAGACCTCCCCAGGGGATCACCACCGTGTAGCCGGCGGCGACCTTGAACTCGGTGCCCAGGCTCCAGGACCGCCGGGTCACCGGCGCCCCGGCATGCCCCTGGACGCGTCCCCCGGTCAGCGATATGGGCCTGGACTTGAATCGGGTACGGAAGTTGCCCGTCTTGGCGTCCATGTAGCCCCGCACCACGCCATTCCGGGAGAGCGTGAGGCCGAAATCGGGCGGTCTGAGGACGTGCAGCCTGCCGCTCATGGAGGCCCGCGCCTCGAATGTGAGTCCTGCGTCGGGTCGCCCCACTGCCGAGCCCACCGAAAAGGAGCCGCCCACACCGGCTCCGCCTTCAAAGGTGAAAGCCAGGCCGTCTCGCGTGAATGAACTCGCCACGCCGCCGCCAAGGCCGCGGTAAAGGCTGACCTTGAGAACGAAGCCGTCCCCGTCCAGGGGTATGGAAAAGGCGTGGTGCCGGGCGTCGTCCCGGTCGTCGGCGTCCCGGCCCGCCTGCGTTGCCGGCCGCCTGCCGGCGAACGGAGCCCGCTCCGGCCCGGGGCCGTCCGTCATCCAGGCGCAGGACGAGTCGGCGTCGCAGCCGCAGGCGCCGCCGGGCCCCGCTCGCGCCCCTAGGACGATCGCCATCGCCGCGGCCGCCAGGACCACCGCGGACACCGTGACGATCCGGACATGCCCGCTCCGCCATGCCTGCTCCATGATTCCTCAGCCCACACCTGATTCACCCGCACAGAACAGAAGCATCATAACGGTGTGTAGGCAAATGAATACATAAAGTGACTATCGCCATCTTTAAGCAGCCATGGCGGCGTCCACCGGGACATACCGGCGGGCGCCGCCATGGCCGCCGGTCCCGCCGGCCGGACCCTCCGGCGGAAGGAGGAGGGCCCGGGGCCGGCGGGGCGGCGGGTCAGGCCACGTCGAGGTCGCGGCGGCGTTCGGCCCACTGGAGGGAGTGCCGGATGGCGTCCTCGATGGTGTAGTCGGGCTTCCAGGAGAGGACGTCCCACGCCTTGGCCGGGTTGACATAGGCGCCGACGACGTCGCCGGGGCGGGCCGGGGCGTCCTCGGCGGCGAAGCCGTCGCCGACGACCTCGCGGAAGGCGGCGACCAGTTCGCGGACGGTGGTGCCGTCGCCCGTGCCGAGGTTGATCACCTCGTAGCGGGCGTGGTCGCCGACCGGCGGGATGATCGCGTCGAAGCGGGTGGCGGCCTCGTAGAAGGCGCGGGCGATGTCCCAGACGTGGATGTAGTCGCGGATCGCGGTGCCGTCCCGGGTCTCCCAGTCCACCCCGGTGATCTTGAACGGGACGCCCTGCGCGTAGCACTCGATCATCTTGCCGAGGGCGTGCGTCGGCTTGCTGTTCTGCAGGCCGGTGCGCAGCCGCGGGTCGGCGCCGATCGGGTTGAGGTAGCGCAGCGAGATGACGCGGAAGTCGTAGGCCTTGCAGAAGTCCTGCAGGAGGAGCTCCGCCATCATCTTCGAGCGGGTGTAGGGGTTCTGCGGGTCGAGGAACGAGGTCTCGGTGACCGACAGGTCGGGTTCGGGACGGTACATCCCGGCGGTGGACGCGAAGATCATCCGGTCCCGGCCGTTGCGCACCAGGTGGCCGGCGAGGTCGAGGGTCTTGGACAGGTTGACCCGGTAGTAGCGCAGCGGGTCGGCCATCGAGTCGGGCACCACGATCAGCGCGGCGCAGTGGACGGTCGCGATGATGTCGGGGTGGTCGCGGAAGATCCGGTCGACCAGGTCCCCGTCACCGATGTCGCCCTGGTAGAAGATCTTCCCGGCGGTGAACTCCGAGCGGCCCGTGACCAGGCTGTCGAGCACCACGGGCGTGATGCCGCGCTCGGCGAAGGCGGAGGCGATCGTGCTGCCGATGAACCCGGCTCCCCCAGTGATCAGCACTTTCATGTGGCTTCCCCTGCGGCCAGTGCGTCCCCTGAAATGACACGCACAGGATCCGCAGGCGGTCGCGGACGGTCAATGTCCCGCACGCGAGGTGACCGGGTCCGGACGCGGGTGAACCGGGCGGCCCGCCGTCGCGTCCGCGCGCGGTCCCTCCGCCCCGCGTCCCGCCCGCCGCGAGTACAGCGTTTGCAGGATCCGCCGGGCGCGCGCAGCGGTCATCGTCGGTGGATGGAACCGATCCGCGTCCTCATCGTGGACGATCACGCGCTGTTCGCCGAGGCCCTCGCGGCCCGGCTGGGGCGCGAACCCGACCTGGTGATCCTGCCGATCGCCGACGACGTGCGGCGCGCGCTCGCGCTGACCGCCACCGAGCGCCCCCGGGTGCTCGTCCTCGA
Organism: Actinomadura sp. NAK00032; assembly: GCF_013364275.1. Classification (NCBI taxonomy): domain Bacteria; kingdom Bacillati; phylum Actinomycetota; class Actinomycetes; order Streptosporangiales; family Thermomonosporaceae; genus Actinomadura; species Actinomadura sp. NAK00032. Next base: position 7,964,362 of record NZ_CP054932.1, read on the forward strand.
CCTGATGCTCGGCCACGAGAGCGGGCTGGACGTGCTGGACCGGCTCCGCGCGGACCACCCGGACGTGCGGGTCGTCGTGCTGACCGCGGTGAGCGACCTGGACGCGATGGTGCGGGCCGTCCGGCTCGGCGCGGTGGGGTGGCTGGAGAAGACCGAGAGCGCCGAGCTGGTCGCGCGGGTGATCCGGTCGGCGGCGCGGCGCGGCGGGTGGATCCCGCCGGACCTGCTCGGCGACCTGCTGCGCACGCTCGTCCGGGACGGCGGGGAGCCGGGCGGGGAGCCGCTGGCGGAGCTGACGCCGCGGGAGCGCGAGGTCCTGCAGTGCATGGTGGACGGGCTCGGCCGCGGCGAGATCGCCGATCGGCTCGGGCTGTCGGCCAACACCGTCCGGACGCACACGCAGAACCTGCTGGCGAAGCTCGGGCTGCACTCGGCGCTGGAGGCGATCACGCTGGCGATGCGGGCCGGCATGCGCCCCGGCGGCTGACCCGCGCCGCGCCCCCGCCGGCCCGCCCCGCGCCCCACTGGTGCAAAAGGCGTAGTTCAGGGTCGTCTTTTGCGCGATTGCCCCGACCTGCCCCCTTCCTACGCTCGCCGTGACGAGCCGGAGGGGAAGATCGTGGAGATCGATGAGGTCGCGGCGCGGGTCATGCGCAGCTACTGGGCGCTGCTGCTGGTCATGACGGTCGTCCCGCTGGTGCTGGTGGGCGTGGTGATGAGCGGGCAGGAGCCGCCGTCGGTCGCGAAGTCGCGGCTGCAGGCGAGCAGCCGCGCCACCGACGCGGCGCCCGGCGACGCGGGCGTGTCGATCGTGGTCAGCCAGGTGAAGGCGTTCGCGACCACGGAGAACCTGCTGAGCGAGGTGCTGCGCAGCCAGCGGGTGGACCGGTCGACCGCGAAGACCGCCAAGGCGATCGAGGTCACCGGGCTCGGCACGTCCACGATCGTCGAGCTGTCCGTCAAGGACCAGGACCCGGACGTGGCGCGGCGGCTGGCGGACGCGATCGGCGCCGCCGTCGTCAAGGAGATCAACGACTCCAACCAGGGCTCGATCCAGCGCCAGATGGACGAGATCGACAAGCGCGTCCGGGAGCTGGAGCGGCGGCTCGGGCCGCTGTCGCGGCGGGCGAACGCGCAGCCGAACCCCGACATCGACGCGATGAACGAGCGGGAGCGGGTGCAGGCGGAGCTGACCAACCTGCGCGCGAACCGCTCGGACCTGCAGACGCAGCTGTCGACGGCGGGCACGGCGTCGGTCGTGCAGCCGGCGGTGCTGGCGCCGCGCACGAACCCGGTGGTCATGATGGCGTCGATCGCGGGCCTGGTCGGGCTGATCGGCGGGATCCTGATCGCGGTGGTGACGGAGATGGCCCGTCCCACCGTCCCGGGGCAGCGGCGGGTGGCGCGGCGGCTCGGGGTGCCGCTGCTCGGGTGGGCCGACCGGGGGCCGGGCTCGCTCGCCGACCTCGGCCGGCGGATCCGGCTGGCGGCGCGCAAGGAGGGGGTCGGGCGGGTCGCCCTGGTCGGCGCGTCCGGCCCCCTGCCTGCGGACCTGGTATCGGCCGTCGCGTCCGCCGTGTACGGGGACGACACGAAGCTCGTCACGGCCCGCGCCGAGGACGACGGCGACGACGAACCCGGCGGCAAAGGCGGCAGCGGCGGCAGCGGCGGCAGCGGCGGCGAGCCGTCGTCCAACAGCAGCGGGCCGGGCGGCGGCAAGAGCACGTCGGTGGTCCGCGCCGGCGGGGGCACCGCGGTCATGGCGAAGAAGTCCGCGCAGGTGTCCCCTTCGGAGATCACGCAGCCGGTCCCGGTGCGCCGGCTCTGTCATGTGCACGCGTTCGAGGACATCGACCCGGGGTCGGACGAGGAGGTCGGCGTGGTCGTGCTGGTCGGCCCGGTGACGCGGGTGGCGGGCCTGGAGACGGTCCGCGACCTGGTCGCCGCGTCCGGCTGGCCGCTGCTCGGCGTCGTCGGCGCGACCCGGAAGATCCCGTCCCGCAGGAGCAGGGGGTAACCATGAGTTCGTCCGTCCCGTTCACGATCCCGTCGGTGTCCGGCGAGGTGTCCGACGCGGTCGTCAAGGTGCTCGACTCGGGCTGGATCACCACGGGCCCGCAGACGGCCGCGTTCGAGCAGGAGTTCGCCGACCACCTCGGCGCCGCGCACGTCGTCGCGGTGGCCTCCTGCACGACCGCGCTGGAGCTGTGCCTGCGCGCGCTCGACCTGCCGCCGGGCTCGGCGGTGCTGACGCCGAGCCTGACGTTCTGCGGCGCGATCAACGCGATCCTGCACGCGGGGCACCGGCCGGTGCTGGTCGACATCGACGAGGACACGCTGGTCCCGAGCGCGGAGACGGTCGCGGCGGCGGCCCGGCGCTGCGACCCGGCGGCGATGATCGTCCAGAACCAGGGCGGGTACCCGGTGGACGTGCCGGCGCTCGCGGCGGCGGCCGGGCTCGACCGGACGCGGGTGGTCGAGGACGCCGCGCACGGGCCGGGCGCGGCGCGCGGCGGGAGGCCGGTCGGGGCGGACTCGTTCGCGGCGTGCTTCTCCTTCTACGCGACGAAGAACATGCCGATCGGCGAGGGCGGCGCGGTGGCGTCCAGCGACCAGGAGTTCGCCGACCGGGTCCGCGCGATGCGGATGCACGGGATGAGCAAGGACTCCTGGAAGCGGTACCTGCCGGGCGGCAGCTGGCGCTACGACGTGAAGACGGTCGGGCTGAAGGCCAACATGACCGACGTCCAGGCGGCGATCGGGCGGGCGCAGCTCGCGGCGCTGCCGGCCTGGCAGGAGCGGCGCGCCGAGATCGTCGCCCGCTACGACGCGGCGCTGCGGGACCTGCCGGGGCTCGTCCTCCCGCAGCGGAACCTGGACGGGGTCCAGCACGCGTGGCACCTCTACCAGGTCCGCGTGCGGGACCGGGACGCGATCAGCGCCGAGCTGGAGGCGGCGGGCGTCGCGACGTCCGTCCACTTCATCCCGGCGAACCAGATGACGGCCTACCTGGAGATCCTCGGCGCCGAGGAGTGCGCGCAGGTGCCGGTGACCGACCGGGTCGGCGAGGAGCTGCTGTCGCTGCCGCTGTATCCGGGGCTGACCGGCGACGGCCTGGAACGCGTCGTCACCGCGCTCACCGAGGCACTGCGGACCCGGAGCTGACCGTGCGGAGGTTCCTGCCGCGCCGCGGCCCGCAGGCCCCCGCGCCGGCCCCGGCCAGCCCGCTCGCCCTGCTGATGGGGCGGGACGAGGTGGCCATGGCGCCGCATCGCGGGCGGCGGCTGGTCCGCGGCCGGCGGGTGCTGGTCACCGGGGCGTGCGGGACGGTCGGCCGGGCGCTGTGCCACCAGGTCGGGCTGCTCGAACCGGCCGCGCTGTGCCTGCTCGACCGCGACGGCGGCGGCCTCGCCGACGTCGGGAGGGACCTCGCCCGGCACGGCGTGGAGGGCGTCACGCTCGCCGAGGCCGACGTGCGGGACGCCGACCGGGTCGGCGAGGTCGTCGCGGCGGCCCGCCCCGACCTGGTGTTCCACACCGCGGGCCGCAACGAGCTGGCCGACCTCGAACGGGACCCGTGCCGGGGCGCCGCGCACAACGTCCTCGGCACCCGGCACGTGATCGACGCGGCGGTGCGGCACGGCGCGGAGCGGCTGGTGTTCGTCTCGTCCGACAAGGCCGCCGACCCGACCTCGGTGCTCGGCGCGACGATGCGGCTCGGCGAGCTGCTGCTGCGGACGGCGACGCCCGGCCCGACGTGCTTCGCCGCCGTCCGCGTCGGCAACGTGATCGGCGGCGCGGGCCGGCTGCTGACCGTGCTCGCGCACCGCATCTCCTCCGGCGAGGTCGTCACGATCGGCCACCCGGAGGTGGCGCGGCACTTCATGACCGTGGAGGAGGCGGCGGGGCTGCTGATCGAGGCGGCGGCGATGGCGGAGGAGGCGGAGACGTTCGTCCTCGACATGGGCCGCCCCGTCCCGGTGGTGGAGCTCGTGCACCGGTACGCCGAGCAGCTGCGGCTGCCGGAGGTGACGATCCGCTTCAGCGGGCTCGGGCCGGGCGAGAAGCTCGCGGAGAAGGCGTTCGCCGACTCCGAGCGCCGGATCCGCACCGCGCACCCGAAGATCTGGGCGACCCGTCCCGCGGCGCCGCCCGCCGGGCTCCCGCAGCTGCTGGACGAGCTGGAGGCGGCGGCCGGCGCCGGCGACTGCGACGCGGTCCGGCTGCTGCTGCGCCGGCTGCTCCCCGAGTACCACCCGGTCCGGCGGGCGGAGCCGTCCGGCGACCCGCCGCCGCCCGGACCGAACTGCCTCTGCGGCGCGGGGTGCGACCCCGCCCCGCCCGGCCTGTGAGGTGCGCATGACCAGCACGAGGAAGCCCAGCACGAACAAGCTCAGAGTCGCCACGGTGATCACCCGCTTCAACGGCGGGGCCGGGCAGGTCGCGCTGAACGGCGCGCTCGCCCTCCCGGACGGCGGCTACGAGCGCGCGATCGTCACCGGCGGCGTCGGCATGGACAGCACGGCAGCGTCCACGGGAAACAGCGTCCTCTACGGGGACGACGCCGTCGCGAACGCCGCCGCCGGTGACCTCACTCCCGCGGCGCACGCGGCCGGGATGGAGATCGTCCAGGTGGGGCCGCTGGTGCCGCAGATCTCGCCGCGCGACGACCTGGCCGCGCTGCGCACGCTGACCCGGGTGCTGGCGGAGGGGCGGTACGACGTCGTCCACACGCACAGCGCGAAGGGCGGCGTGATCGGCCGGGTGGCGGCGGCCCGCGCCGGGGTCCCGCGCATCGTGCACACCTGGCACGGGTTCCCGTTCAACGAGTTCCAGTCGTGGGCACGGCGACGCGTATATATAGGTCTCGAGCGGATCGCCGCCAAGCGCACCGACGCGTTCCTCGCGATCGGGTCGGAGACGGTGACGACGGCGCTGCGGCTCGGGCTGACGACACCGGAGCGGGTGCGGCTGTCGTGGCCGGCGGTGGACGTGGACGCCTACGCCGCCGCGCCCGGCTCCCGCGCGCAGGCCCGCCGCCGCCTCGACCTGCCGCTCGGCGTGAAGGTCGTCGGGTCCGTCGGGCGGCTGACGTACCAGAAGGGCCCGGAGGTCTTCGCGAAGGCGATCGCGCGGCTGCCGGACGACGTGTTCGGGCTGTGGGTCGGCGGCGGGCCGATGGCCGAGGAGCTGGCGAGGCTGACGGCCAAGCTCGGCATCGCCGAGCGGATGCGCTGGCTCGGGCACCGCGACGACGTCGCCGGCGTGCTGCCCGCGTTCGACGTGATGGCGATGGCGAGCCGCTGGGAGGGGCTCCCGTGCGTGCTGGTCGAGGCGATCGCGGCGGGGATCCCGCTGGTCGCGACGGCCGTCCCGTCCAACCAGGACCTGGTGCTCGCCGGTGAGACCGGGATGCTCGTGCGCCCCGAGGACCCGGAGGGCCTCGCGTCGGCGGTGGCGGCGCTGCTGGACGACCCGTCCGCCGCCGCGCGGATGGCCGAGCGCGCCCGCGCCCGCGTCGGCGCGTGGTTCTCGCCGGAGCACCTCGGGACCGTCCTCGACGAGACCTACCGAGGGAACTCCGCGCGCCCATGACCGCGACCATCGAGGCACCGCCCGCCGCACCGACCGCGACCGCGGCCGCGCCGCTGAAGCGCGGCACGCGGCTGACGGCCGTGACGCTCGTCGCGGGCATCGCCTCACTGCCGATGCTGATGCCGGCCGGCCTGCCGCCGGGGCCGGGCAACACGGGACTGCCCGACCTCGCGCTCGTCGCCGTCACCGGGACCCTGCTGCTGTGGGCGGGCACCCGGAAACTGCCGGTCTACTGGCCGTTCCTCATCCCCACCCTGCTGACGATCATCGCGGGCGGCATCGCCGCGATCGTCAACGACGCGGGCGCGCTGACGCTCGTCAAGGACCTGTTCGTGCTGCTGTGGGCGGTCGCGATCGCGAACTTCGGCCGCGACACGTCCCTCATGAGGCTCGCCCTCCGCGCCTTCGTCTGGATCGGGACGTGCTACGCCATCGTGATGATCGTCGGCTTCGTGCTGGGGATCGAGGCGCTGTCGGGCAAGCAGGTCGACGGTGAGCGCGCGATGTTCACCTTCGGCGACGCCAACTACGCGTCCAACTGGTTCATCTGCGTCTTCTTCATCGCCCGCGCGAGCCGCTTCCCCGAGACGGCCTGGAAGCGGTGGACGGTCTGCGGCGCCCTGCTCACCGCCGAGATCCTGACCGGCTCCAACGGCGGGCTGCTCGCGCTGACCATCGCGATCCTGCTCGGCTACCTGTTCCGGCTGTTCCGCGAGGGCAAGGCGCACCACGCCATCGCGGTCGGCGCGCTCGCCGTGGTCGTCGGCGGCGGCGCCGCCACGGTCGTGTCGGCGGTGAACGTCCAGCCGCTCCTGGACCAGGCGAGCCAGGCGTCCCCGATCCTGCGCGACTCCATCGGCCGGACGACCGGGGAGAGCACCAACTCGCGCAGCACCGTCCTCGCCACCACCCTCCAAATGATCGACGCCCAGCCGCACCCGTGGGGCATCGGACCCGGCCAGACCGAGAAGCAGATGCTGGTGCGGCAGGAGACGTACGTGCGGGAGGCGCACAACGACTACGTCGCCGCCGTCCTGGAGCGCGGCTTCCTCGGCGGGATCGCGCTCATCACGCTGGTGTTCGTCCTGCTGCTGAAGTGCGTGCGGATCGCCCGCCGGGACGCGCTGACCGGCGAGTACGCGCGACTCGTCCCCCGCCCCGAACTGTTCGGCGCGCTGATCGCCGTCTTCCTCATCTCCGGACTCTTCTACGAGACCCTCCACTACCGCCACGGCTGGGCGATCTTCGGCCTCATCGCCGCGCTTGATCTGTACCGCCCAGGGGGGCGACCCCCTGGAACCCCCGCCAACCGCCGGCTGGACGAAACCCAGGAGGGGCCATGACCGACACCCAGTCTCGGGCCGTCGCCGCGCCCGCCGCGGAGGCCGGACGGCTGCGGGGGCGGTTGCTGGCGCTCGTCGCGGGGAACATGGCGGGGCGGATCGGGGCGCTCGGGTCGCTCGGCATCGCGACGATCCTCGTCGCGCGGGTCGGCGGGCCGAAGCTCGTCGGCGCGTTCACGCTCGTCCGGATCCTGCCGGGGCTGCTGTGCCAGCTGTCCAGCGCGGGCCTGCCCGGCGCCGCGCCGTTCTTCCTCGCCCGCGGCGACTACGACCAGCGCCGGGTGCGGCCCACCCTCGCCTGGCTGACCGTCATCGGCGCGACCATCTCTGGAATCGGGTGGTTGGCCCTCAGCCCCCTGTTCTACCTGGTGTTCTTCAAGTCGTTCGGGATGTGGATCGCGGTCGCCGCCGCCGCGCCGTCCTTCACGCAGGGCTTCGTGTCGGTCGGCAAGGGCCTGCTCCAGGGGACGGACGACCAGCACGGCGCGAGCCTCGCCATCGCCGTCGAGGAGTTCGTGTTCCTGCCCATCTACCTGGTGATCCTGACCGGCTGGTACGGGCCCGGCGCGCTGATCACCGGGCTGGTGCTCGCCGACGTCGCCGCCGCCGCGTGGATCGCCCGGCGGCTCGCCCGGCGCGGCTTCTTCCGGGGCTGGGGGCGCGCCGACCGGCGGCTCGGCCGCTCCATCGCCGGGTACGGGTTCCGCGGCTACCTCGGCCAGCTCATCGACCTGCTGCAGCTGCGCTTCGACATGGCGCTGCTCGGCGCGCTCGCCGGGCCGAAGGTGCTCGGCGTGTACACGGTCGCGAGCAAGTTCGCCGAGCTGGTGCAGCTGCCGGGGCTCGCGGTCAACTACGTCCTGTACCCCGACTTCGCCAAGGAGGACCGGGAGACGGCGACGAAGCGGACGTCCCGCCTGATCCTGCCCGCACTGGCGGTGTCGGCGCTCGCCGCGCTGCCGCTCGCGCTGATCGCCGGGACCGCGCTGCCCTGGGTGTTCGGGGACGTGTTCGACGACGCGGTCGTGCCCACCTACATCCGGCTCGCCGGCGTCGTCACGTTCGGCGTGACCGGGCTAATCATGGCCTATCTGTACGGGGTGGGACGGCCCGGCGCCGCGTCCACCGGGCAGGGCATCGGGCTGCTGGTGGTCGTCGTCCTCGGCGCCGTCCTGATCCCGACGCACGGCGCGATCGGCGCGGCCGTCGCCACGTCCGTGTCGTTCGTCGCCACCACGGCCGCGCTGCTGGTCTGGTTCCAGCGCGTCAAGAAGCCCGCACCCGAGGATCCCGCACACGAGGACCCCGCGCCCTCTCGACCCTCCGTATCCGAGACCAAGGGGTGATCATGTCCGAGCTCGCGAGCCGTCCCCTCGAACCGTCCGGCGGGGTCCCGCCGTCCAGGCCGCGGCGCGTGCTGGACGTCGCCGGCGCGCTCACCGGGCTGCTGCTGCTGAGCGTCCCGCTGCTGCTGATCTACGTGCTGGTGCGGCTGTCCAGCCCCGGTCCCGGCGTGTTCCGGCAGACGCGGGTCGGGCAGGGCGGCCGGCCGTTCACCATGTACAAGTTCCGGACCATGCGGCAGGGCGTCGGCGGCCTCACCGTCACGGCCAACTGCGACCCGCGCCTCACGAAGGTCGGCAAGCTGCTGCGGCAGTGGTCGCTGGACGAGCTGCCGCAGCTGGTGAACGTGCTGCGCGGCCAGATGACGCTCGTCGGGCCGCGCCCGGAGACCTACGACCTCGCCGTCCACTACGCCGCCGACTGCCGCTGGGTCTTCGACCACCGGCCCGGACTGACCGGGGTGTCGGAGGTGCGGCTGCGCGACTTCGACGTCCTCGGGCCGGACGAGGAGGTCGACCTCGCCAACTACATCGGGCGGATCGTGCCCGCGCGGGTCGCGGTGGACGCCGTCTACCTGCGCGACCCGTCGATGCGCGCCACGTTCGGCGCGCTGTGGGACACGGTCAAGCACATCCTCGGCATCCCGCTGCCGCCGCTGCCGCCGCTCCGGCGGGACGCGGGCGCGGCCGGGTCCGGCGCCGAGCAGCCCGTCCGTCCCGCGGAGGAGCCCGGCTCCGCCGCCTGACCAGCAGCCATCGGGGAGGAAGCATGGACATCCGGGACGTCCGGTTCCGGATCTGGGCCATCGTGACCGCGGTCGTCCTGGTCGCCGGGTTCCTCTTCTACGTCGGGCACCGGAGGGCCGGCTACCAGCCCTACCGGGGGCCGCTCGCCTCGCCCGGCACGCCCGCCGCCCATCCCCCGCCGACGCGGCGGATCGCGCTGAACACCCAGCCCGCCGACTACCCGCGGCTGAAGGCGCTCGGCTACGACCTGGTTGATGTGAAGGCCGACCCGGCCCTCGTCGCCGGCGTCCCCGCCGGGATGCAGGCGCTGCTGTGGGTCGGCAACTTCACCTGCGGCGACTTCGAGCTCGGCTGGGACGCGTTCCAGCAGGCCGTGCAGCGGTTCGGGCGCGACCCGAAGGTGTACGGCTGGTACCTGTCGGACGAGCCGAACGCCGGCGACTGCCCCGAGGTCGCCGGGGAGATCCGCCGCCGCGCCGAGTACATCGAGCGCCACGCGTCCGGCCAGGTCTCGTTCATCTCGCTGACCGACTGGCCGATGAAGCAGCTCGCGCCGAAGCGCGTCGGCGTCGACCTGGTCGGCCTCGACCCGTACCCGTGCAAGGGGTCGGCCGACACCCGCGAGCGCTGCGACATCGGGGCCATCGACCGGATGGTTCGGATGGCGGACGCCGCCGGCATCCCGCGCGACAGGGTCGCGCCCGTTTTCCAGGCCTTCGGGCAGGGCTGCGCCAAGGGCGACAAGCAGTACTGGCTGCCGACGCGGACCCAGTTCCGCGAGATCCTCGCCCGCTGGGACCGGCTCGCGCCGCGCCCGCCGCTGGAGATCTCCTACTCCTGGGGCCGCCAGGACGAGTGGGCCTGCCCCACGCTCGCCGACGCGACCGGCGGGAAGCACCCCGACCTGCAGAGCATCATGCGGGCCCGCAATCTCGGAAGCTGACTAGCTCCCGCCCGGGTTGTCGGCGACGGCCGGATGCTGTGCGCCGGACGGCACCGGGAAGTCGAACGACCCGATCTTCAAGGCCGCCATCTCCATCGCACCGACGACCAGAACGAACGCGACGGCCAGCAGGCCGAGCTTCTTGCGGTTCAAGTCCCGCACCCCTTCAAAACCCCCAGAAACGCAGGTCAAACGTAACACACGATGATCTACGTCCTGGACCAGAACGCTTCCCCGCACACAAGACGTAATCCCCTTGTTACGGACTGCCCGTCCAGCGTTAAGGGCCGGGCGGCGCGGGAGCGCCCGGCCCTTGGGACGTGGGGTCTAGGGGATTTCGCGGCTGGTCAGGTTGGCGGCTCGGGCGTTGAGGCATTCGCCGGTGGCCAGGTCGAAGGCGAAGTTGTGGGCCAGGCAGTGGATCCGGCCGTCGCGGACGACGGCGCCGACGGAGAGGTCCTCGCCGGCGTGCGGGCAGTAGCGCGGGATGTCGTAGCGGGCGCCGTCGCAGGCGACGGTGATGCGCTCGGACTCGTCCCGCCCCGTCTCGTACTCCTCGACGGCCTCCAGCGCGGGCGCGTTGGCGTGCTTGAGCAGGCCGACCAGGTGGTCGTTGTAGACGTCCGGGTCGCGGTAGAGGCTGAGCCGGAACGAGATGAGCAGGTCCTCCCAGGCCATCCGGCCGCTGAGGACGGCGTCCAGCCAGCGCCCGGCGGTGGTGATCCGGTAGTGCGGGCGGACGTCCGGGGCCGCGGCCGCCACGGTGACGCCGTCCTCGCCGAAGTCGACGTCCCACGTCCCGCCGTTGGGCCCGGTGATCTCGAAGCGGACGATCATCGCGATGCGGCGGCGGAAGTAGTCGCTGAGGCCGCCCAGGTAGGTGAAGTGGGCGGCGAACCGGTCGAACAGGCCGGAGCCCGGCTCGGGGTACTCGGCGAGCACCTCGGCGAGGGCGGGCGCGCGGTCGGCGGCGTAGCGCTTGAGGTAGTCGCCGCGGTCGGCGTCGGCGAAGGAGAACTCCGCCGAGACCGGGTCGCGGGTGATCTCGCCGGTGTCCAGGTCGATCGCGTCGCCGGGCAGGAAGTGCTCCCAGCGCTGCCGCGGCAGGTGCTCGCGCAGCCACGCCGTCGAGACCTCCGGGTCGCAGAACGCGCCGTCCACCTGGCCGAGCACCCAGTTGAGGTGCTCGACCTCGGCGTCCAGGAAGCACGGCGGGCCCGCGAACGGGACGGCCAGCTCCGGCTCGGTCTGCCGGACGAGCCGCTGCGTCGCGCGCAGCTTGGAGATCCGCTTGGCCATGGACAGCTCGGCCATCTCGGCGGCCGGGTACTCGTAGCAGATCGGGTGCCAGGACGCCCCCGACGTCTGCAGCGCCATCAGGTCGAGCCGGTCGCCGGCGAGGTGCTTGGCGCGGCGGGCCTGCGCGGCGGTGAGCCGGGCGTCGTTGCAGTGCAGGATCCCGCGCCCGTCCGCCACGATGAGAAAGGCGGCATCGTGGCACATAGGCGACAGTTCAGGAATCACCGTGATCCAGGACCCGCGATTGTCAAGCGGGTATTTCCCCCAGGGCTCGATCTCGATTACCTGGCGGCCACCGGCGGCGGCCGCCATGCGTTCCCGGAAGGCGGGTCCGGGATAACGCGGAATGAGGATCCGGGTTCGCACTGGAAGGCGGGCGATGACCCACGGGTCGAAATGATCTAGATGCTCGTGCGAGACGGCGACCCAGTCGGCGTCGAGCACCGCGTCCGGATTCAGATGATCGTTTCTCGGATACTGGTGCCAGGCTCCGAGAAAGGCCCCGGTCGGGGCGAGCCACGGGTCCGCGAGCAGGTGGAACGCCTGCGCGTCCACCGCCACCCCCGCATGTCCGAGAAATGTGACCGTCGGCATGGTCCGACTGTCCCGCCGCGCGCCCGCCGGCGCACCCACCGGAATGCGCAAAGCGGCTACGCCACCGGTATGAAAGAAAAGTCACGGGACGAACTGACAAACCTGACTGAGACGTTCCAACAAAGCACTGAGTTTGCCCTGGTGGGGCACATGTCCACTTCTGGACAGGCACCGGTCTGTTGCGGCCAATTGACTGGACATGTACCGGGAGGCCGGGTGACCGTCTATGGGGTGCTGGAATAGCGGACGGGGGATTTCCATGGACAACGGACGGGCGCGGTCCTCCCCGGCGGACGCCTCCGCGGGGCCCGCGGGCGCGGGCGCGGGAACGGGCACGCTCGCGGGGGCGGGCACGCTCGCGGGGGCGGGCACGCTCGCGGGCGCGGGGACGCTCGCGGGCACGCCGGACGGCGGCCACCCCGCCGGGCGGGGCGAGCAGGTGCTGTGGCGGCGCCGGCTCCGCCACGACATCCGGCACGAGCTGGGCACCATCATCATGCTGGCCTCGGCCGTCGTCGTCGCGGAGGACGTCGGCGACACCAGCCGGGCCCGCATCGAGCAGCTGCTCGGCGAGACCCGCTGGCTCGACCACCTGCTGCGCCGGCTCGACGAGGACGACACCGGCGACGGGGCGGACGGCCGCCCGCTGCCCGGCCCCGAGCGGCTCCGGGTCGATGAGCTGACCGCCGAGGTCGTCACCGGCATGCGGCTCGCGACGCGGCACGAGGTGTACTTCGCCGGCGGCGAGGCCTGGGCCCACATGGACCCGGTCGCCCTGTGGCGCGCGGTCCGCAACGTCCTCGACAACGCGTGCCGCGTCGCGGCGGGCCGCGTCGACGTGCGCGTCGAGGCCGACCAGGGGTGGGTCGTCATCCAGGTCGACGACGACGGCCCCGGCTTCGGCGCGGGCGCGGGCGGGCGCCCCGGCGCCCCCGGCCGCCCGGGGCGCGGGCGGGCCCGGCCCGGTCTGGCCTCGCTCGGGCTCGGCATCGTGCACGACCTCATCTCCGGCTACGGCGGCAGCCTGGAGATCCGCACCTGCGAGATGGGCGGGGCGCGGGTGCGGATGCTGCTGCCGGCGGCGCCGCCCCCCGAGCCGGTCGCGTCCGGCGGCGCCGCCGACGCGTTCGTCGACGACTGGCGGCCGCACCCATGAGAATGATCATCTGCGACGACCACGCGGTCTTCGCCGAGTCGCTCTCGCTCGTGCTGGCCGACGCCGGGCACAGCGTCGTCGGGGTCGCCTACTCCCCCGCCGACGTGCTGCCGGTGCTGCGCTCCCGGCAGCCCGACGTCTGCCTGATCGACCTGCGGTTCCCGTCCGGCACCGCGCTCGACTGGATGCCGCGGCTGCGCGCCGCGTCCCCGCACACCAAGTTCGTCGTGCTGACCGGCTTCCTGGAGCAGCCGGTGCTGGAGGAGGGCGTCGCGGCGGGCGTGCGGGGGTTCGCGCACAAGGGCCAGCAGGCCGGCGACATCCTCGCCGTGCTGCGCCGCGTCGCGGCCGGCGAGGTCGTGATCGACCAGGCGGCGCTGCGCGGCGGCGCCCGCCCGAGCAGCCGCGCGCAGAAGGTCGCGCGGTTCCTCACCCCGCGCGAGCGCGAGGTGCTGACCCGGCTGGCCCGCGGCGAGTCCACGCAGGCGCTGGCCAAGGCCATGGGGGTCACCCGCAGCACCGCGCGCAGCCACGTGCAGAGCGTGCTGTCCAAGCTGGGCGTCCACTCGCAGCGGGAGGCGGTGATCGAGGCGGCCCGGCACGGGCTGGTCAGCGTCGAGACCGGGGAGTGGCTCGCGGGCTGACCCGCACGCCCCGCGCGGCGCAGCAGCCCCCCGCGCATGGGGGACGGCCGAATCCGGCCCTTTCAGGGCTCGGCCGTGACGCGTTAGCGTCTGCCTCGGAGAGGAGGTACCCCATGCCGCAACGGCGCGGCGCGCCGCCGATCTCCGCCGCCGGAGCCCTCGGCCGCGCGGACGCCCACGCCGGCGGGATCCCGCACGACCGGCTCGAACGGCTCAGGGCGCGGACGCCGGTGGTCTGGCTGGACGAGCGCACCGCCGGGCAGCCCGGCGCCTGGGCGGTGCTGCGCTACTCCGACGTCCACCACGCCCTGACGCACCCCGAACTCTTCGCACCGCAGATGGACGGCCCGCTGCACGGCCCCGTGAGCGGCACCGAGAGCGGCACCGACGCGCCTCCGGCCGACGTCCCTTCTGGGAGCGCGCACAGCGCGGTGAACATCGACAGCGCGGCGCACATCGACATGGACCCGCCCGCGCGCGCCATGCTCGCCCGCATCCCGCCCCAGGAGCCGGTCGACTTCGTCTGCGAGGTCGCGTGCGAGCTGCCCGAGACGTTGCGCAACACCCTCGCAGGTGGCCTGTACGCGCTGCTGCGCCACCCCGCCGAGTACGTCCGGCTCCAGGAAGAGCAGCACGACGACGCGCTGGTCGACAGCGCCGTCGAGGAGATGCTGCGCTGGTGGACGCCGGTGCTCCAGGTGTGGCGGACGGTCCTGCGCGCGACGACCGTCGGCGGCGTGCCGCTGCTGCCCGGCGAGCAGGTCGCGCTGTGGCTGGTCTCGGCCAACCACGACGGCGAGAAGTTCCCCGACCCCGGGCGGTTCGCCGCGGACCGGTTCGTCCAGTCCCCCCGGCCGCACCTGTGCTTCGGGTTCGGGCACCGCGCCTGCCTGGGGGCGCGGCTGGCGCGGGTGCACCTGCGCGCCATGCTCGTCGCGCTGCTCGAACGCCCCGGGCTGCCGCGCCTGGCGGGCGAGCCGGTGCCGCTGCGGTCCAGCGCCCGGCACGGCTTCGCCCATCTGCCCGTCCGCTGGACCGGCTGAGACCTCCGGTGGCGTCCGGCTCCGCCGGGTACCTCCCGGGGAGTAGCGGCGCGCACTCCCGGCGGCCGACGTGCCGCCCGACCTCGATGACTTACCGTGCAGGCATGAGCACCTCACCGCCGCGCCCGCCGGGCCACGCCGGCTGGCCGCGCCCCGGCACCTGGCCGGTCTGGGTGATCCCGGTCCTGGTGGCCCTCATCCAGCTCGCCGGGTCGCTCGGCGCGCAGCGCGGCGGCCCGTCCGGCGGCGAGCGCTCCGGCGGCGGCCCGCCCTGGGACCACGGCGGCGGGACGTCCGAGCTGGGGCACACCGACCTCGACGCGCTCGGCTTCGCGCTGCTGCTCGGCGGCCCCGCGCTCCTGCTGCTGCGGCGCCGCAACCCGGTGTTCACCGTCTGCGCGGTCGCGGGCGTGACCGCGCTGTACTTCCTGCGCGCCTATACCTACGGCCCGGCGCCGCTCGCGCTGGCCGTCGCGATGATCGCCGCGATCGCCGCCGGGCACCGGCTGCTGACCTGGGCCGGCACGGGCCTCGGGCTCGCCGCGTTCTTCTCCCTCACCGCGCTGATCGGGGTGCCCGCCGCCGAGCGCGGGCAGGACGGGCCCTTCCCGGTGGAGGAGCCGACGCTCGGCGGGTCGAGCTTCGTCGTCGGCTGGGCGCTGGTGGTGCTGATCGGCGGCGAGCTCATCCGGATGCGGGCGCAGCGCGCCGCCGAGACCGCGCGGACCCGGGCCGAGGAGGAGCGCCGCCAGGCCAGCGAGGAGCGGCTGCGGATGGCCCGCGAGCTGCACGACGTCCTGGCGCACAACATCTCGATGATCAACGTCCAGGCGGGGGTGGCGCTGCACCTCATCGACCAGCACCCCGAGCAGGCGCGGACGGCGCTCGCCGCGATCAAGGACGCGAGCAAGGAGGCGCTCACCGAGATGCGCGGCGTGATCGGCGCGCTGCGCGCCGAGGGCGAGACCGCGCCGCGCGCGCCCACCGCCGGGCTGGACCGGCTGGACGAGCTGTTGGACCGGGCCCGGTCCGCCGGGCTCGCGGTCGACGCCGAGATCACCGGGGACCGGCGGCCGCTGCACGCGAACACCGACCTCGCCGCGTTCCGGATCGTCCAGGAGGCGCTGACGAACGTGACCCGGCATGCCGGTCCCGGGCCGGTGACGGCGCGGGTCCGGATCGCCTACGGTGAACACGAGATCGTGGTCCGGGTCGACGACGACGGGCGCGGCGCGCCGCTGCTGGACGACCGGCCGGGCGGCAGCGGCCTGCGCGGGATGCGCGAGCGCGCCGCCGCGCTCGGCGGGACGTTCGACGCGGGGCCGCGGCCGGGCGGCGGGTTCCGGGTGCGGGCCGAGCTTCCCCTGGAGGAGGACGGCGCGGCCCAAGGAGACGCGGCCGGAGGGGACGCGGGCGGGGCCGGAGGGAGTGTGCGGTGATCAAGGTGATGCTGGCCGACGACCAGGTGCTCGTCCGGGCCGGGTTCCGCGCGCTGCTGGACGCGCAGCCGGGCATCGAGGTGGTCGGCGAGGCGAGCGACGGCGAGGAGGCGGTCGCGGGGGCGCGCCGGCTGCGGCCCGACGTCATCCTGATGGACATCCGCATGCCGGGCCTGGACGGGCTCGCGGCGACCCGCCGGATCGCCGCCGACGAGCGGCTCGACGGCGTGAAGATCGTGATCCTGACCACGTTCGAGCTGGACGAGTACGTGTTCGAGGCGCTGCGCGGCGGCGCGAGCGGCTTCCTGGTGAAGGACACCGAGCCGGTGGAGCTGATCCACGCCGTCCGGGCCGTCGCGGCCGGGGACGCGCTGCTGTCGCCGAGCGTGACCCGGCGGCTGATCGCCGAGTTCGCCGCGCGGGCCAAGGAGCCCGCGCCGTCGCCGCGGCTGAACGCCCTGACCGACCGGGAGCGCGAGGTCATGGCGCTGGTCGGGGAGGGACTGTCCAACGAGGAGATCGCGGCCCGCCTCGTGGTGAGCCCGGCGACCGCGAAGACGCACGTCAGCCGCACGATGGTGAAGCTCGGCGCCCGCGACCGGGCGCAGCTGGTGGTGTTCGCCTACGAGTCCGGGTTGGTCAAACCGGGCTGGCTGCCATAGAAATTTACTCTGCATCGATTCACTGTTGCCGTCGGCGGGAGCATGACAGGCTGGACGGCACAGGCCACCACCGACGTTGAGGAGTCCAGTGCCGAGCGACACGAGGATCCTGGCCGTCGACGACCGCGAGGAGAATCTGACCGCCCTCGCGGCCGTGCTCGACGCGCTGCCGGTGGAGGTCGTGCCCGTCACGTCCGGGCAGGCGGCCCTGAAGGAACTGCTCAACGAGGACTTCGCGCTCATCCTGCTGGACGTCGTGATGCCGGAGATGGACGGCTTCGAGACGGCCGAGCACATCAAGTCGCGGCCGCGCACCCGCGACATCCCGATCATCTTCCTGACCGCGGGCGGCGGCGCCGGCGAGCAGGCGTACCGGGGCTACGCGGCCGGCGCCGTCGACTACCTGACCAAGCCGTTCGACCCGTGGCTGCTGCGCGCGAAGGTGTCGGTCTTCGTCGACCTGCACCGCCGCAACCTGGAGCTCAAGCAGCAGGCGCGGCTGCTGCGCAGCACGCTCGGCGGCGACGACGCCGAGAGCGCTTTCGCGGGCTGCGAGCGGCTGCTGGCGGCGCTGGACGAGCGGCTCGCCAAGGTGGAGGGCGAGCTCGCCGCGGTGCGGGCGGACGGCGACGCGCCGGTGGACGCCCTCGAACGCCACGTCCGCGAGCTGCGCCTCGCCGTGGACGCCTTCACCGCGGGTAGCTGACCCGCCGATTCCTCCGGTTCCTCCCGCCGATTCGGGACTTTCGGCCCGTGCGGCCCGGGATCTATGGCCCGTGACGATCACGCTTGGTAGTTGGTAGTGGTTGATCGCCACCGGCCCTATTGACATCGAGTTCAAGAGACTTCGCAGGTAAAGGACCCGATCCTTTACCTTCCGGCACCCTTCTGAGGTTTGCCGCAAGTAAGTACTTGGTAGTAACTTGCACTCACCGTCACGAGATCGACCGGTGCCGCCGGGACCCCCTGCCCGGCCCGCCGAGACCCCCAGGAGCAACCCCCATGACCGAATCCCCCGACTCCGCCGACGCCGCCGGTGCGGCCCCGGTCGGCCGCGTGCGCTGGAAGCGGTTCGCCGCCCTCGCCGTCCCCGCCGCGATCGGCGCCGGCGCCCTCGCCTTCATGACCGCGCAGGGCGCGATCGCCTCCTCCTTCGCCGTCTCCGGCGGCAGCTTCAAGGTCAGCGCCGACTCCCTCACCGGGCAGGGCTTCGTCCAGTACGGCGGGGTCGACTCGGGCAAGGACGGCGCGAAGCACCCGGTGCAGATCTCCGGGATCAAGACCGCGCAGATCCGCAACATGTGCCAGTCGGTGAAGGTCGGCCCGTTCACGCTGCGGCTGACCGCCGGCACCGGCGACACGCCCGTCGAGGCGTCCGACCTCGTGCTGGACGTGGAGCAGCTCAACGCCGACGCCACGTTCTCCGACATCGAGATCGGCCGGGACGCCAGCACCCTGGACCGGGGCCCGGACGGCGCCAAGGGCCCGGCGGGCATGTTCGGCCAGCAGGCGTCCAGCATCGAGCTGCGCAACGTCAAGCAGGTCGCGTGGGCCACCACCGCCGGCACCTTCAAGCTGAGCGACCTCAGCATGAAGCTCGGCGACGAGTGCTTCTGAGCGCCATGGACTCCGCCGGAACCCACCAGCCGCCGGCCCGGCACGGATTCCGCCGCTGGCGGCGGACGCGGCCCTTCTGGGGCGGCCTGTTCGCCGTCCTCGGCGGGCTGGAGCTGATCGCGATCCCGCTCGCGCCGCTGCCGCTCGTCATCCACCAGGGCATGGCCGGGGTGGCGAGCTGGCTGATCGGCGCGCTGCTCGTCACGGCCGGCGTGCTGATGTGGGTGCAGCCCGCCCAGCGCACCTTCTACGGCGTCCTCGCCGTGCTGCTGGCGCTGGCGTCGTTCCTGACGTCCAACTTCGGCGGGTTCTTCGTCGGGCTGCTGCTCGGCCTGGTCGGCGGCGCCCTCGGCTTCGCCTGGTCCCCCGCCGCACCCGCGCGGCCCGCCGCCCCGGCGCACCGGACGGCTCGGCACGGCGGGCGGCTGACCGCCATCGCGCTCCCCGCCGTGCTGGGCCTCCCGCTGCTCGCCCCCTGGCCCACGCCGCCCTTCGGGTCGGCGCCCACGGCCCCCGCCACGACGCCCAGTCCGGCCGCTCCCAGCACCGCCCCCACCGCGAAGCCCGCTCCGACCCCGGATCCGAAGACGAGCGCCCCGTCGACCAGTGGTGGTGCGGCGGCCTGCCCGGACGTCCCCGCGAACGGCGCCGGGCTGTCCCAGGAGAAACTCCGCAAGCTGCTCCAGGACCTGCGGTCGAGCAAGGACCCGGCCTGCCGGGCGAAGGGCGGGCAGGCCGCCTCCAAGCCGGCCGCCGGCTCCGGGACGCGCGTCTACACCGGCGCGTCGACGCTGCGGGCCGACTCGCTGACGATGTCGGGCCTCAGCTACGACGGGGTCGCGTCGCTGCCCTCGGCGGGCGGGACGGTGAAGGCGCTGAAGTTCAGCATGTCCAAGGCCGTCCTGAAGAACGTGAAGCAGACGACGTCCGCGCGCGGCGGGGCCGCGTCGCGGACGCGCACGCCCAGCCTCACGCTGACCGGCGACGTCGTGATGTACACGACGAAGATGTCGTCCAAGCTGCTCGGGATCCCGCTGACCTTCACCCCGGAGAGCCCGCCGCCGCTGACGCTCCCCTACATGGTGATGACGGACGTGGTGTCCGAGCAGCCGTCGGTCACCGCGAACGGGGCACAGCTCACCGGCCTCGGCATCGGCTCCGCCTGAGCGTTCGAGCGCAGCTTGCCGCGCAGGATGAAGGCCCCCAGCAGCACCGCGGCCACGACGAGGATCACCGCGACCGTGACGACCAGCACCGTCCTGTGGCGCTCACCGCCCGGTGCGGCGGCCGGGCGCGCCGGGGGCTGCGGCTGCTGCCAGTTCGAGTACTGCTGCGGCTGCTCCCACGGCGGAGGCGTCTGCGGCGGGTCGTTCGACCTGGACGGCGCGTTCGGCCTGGACGGCGGCGGCGCCCACTCCGTCTGCAGTAAAGTCTGCGCGTTCCGCTCACCGGCACCGGCGGGGCCCGGGCCGGGATCGCGGCGGGTCACCGGATCGGGCTCGGGGGGATCGAGGCGGGTCACCGGCTCGTTGAAGCCGGCCGGGTCCAGGACGGTCTCGGCCGCGTCCTCGACTCGGGCGGCCGGGCGGCGCCGCGTGGACGGCTCGTCCATCACCGTCTCGCTCGGCGGCTGCGGCTGCGGGCGCGGCTGCGGCGGCGCCGGCGGCCGGGCCGGACGGGACGGCGCCGGACGGGACGGGGCGGGCATCGCCGCGACCCTGGTGAGCAGCGGCTGCGCCTGCGCGGCGGTCATCCGGTGCACGGGTTCGCGCGCCAGCAGCCCGTCCAGCACCCGGGCGAGCGGCCCCGCGTGCCGCGCCACCGGGACCGGCTCGGTCAGCACGGCCTGCAGCGACGACATCGCGTCCGACCGCTCGTAGGGGGACCGGCCCTCGACCGCCGCGTACAGGGTCGCGCCGAGCGCCCACAGGTCCGACGCGGGCACGGCCCGCTCGCCCTGCGCCCGCTCCGGCGGGATGTAGGCGGGCGAGCCCATGACGAGGCCCGTCTGCGTGAGCGTCGCGTCGCCCTCCATCTGCGCGATGCCGAAGTCGGTGAGCACCACCCGGCCGGAATCGGTGACCAGCACGTTGCTGGGCTTGATGTCGCGGTGCAGGATGCCCTTCTCGTGGGCGTGCCGCAGCGCGCCGAGCATCTGCAGGCCGATGTCGGCGACGCGGCGCGGGTCGAGCGTGCCGCGCTCGATGACGTCCTGCAGCGACGGGGCGGAGACCAGCTCCATCACGATCCAGGGCCGGTCGCCCTCCTGCACCACGTCGTGGACGGTCACGACGCCGGGGTGGTTGAGCCGCGCCGACGCCCGCGCCTCCCGGAACGTCCGCTCGTACAGGATGGCGCGCTCGTCCTCGGTCAGGCCCGGCGGGAACACGACCTCCTTGACCGCGACCTCGCGGTCCAGCATGACGTCGAAGGCGCGCCACACGGTGCCCATGCCGCCCTGGCCGACCACCGAGTCCAGCCGGTAGCGGTTACCGAGCAGACGTGCCTGTGCCATGTCTGAAGAGTCCCCCCATCGGTCATCCCACCCCGGAGGGACGGAACGTGTCGAGCACATTCTTCACGAACGGCTCTCTCCCGTTCCACTGGGACGCGGGAACCGCCACCACCACCGCGTACGGCCGGCCGTCGATGATCACGCCCCGGTCGCGGGCGCGGGTGAGGCCGGTGCTCCGGGTCCAGGTGAACTCGATGTCGGCGGCGGGGTGGCCCGCGACGGTCGTGCGGGTGATCTCCCCGACCCGCCGGAAGTCCTTCAGCTTGCCGTCGGCGATGGCCTCTCGTTCCCAGACGACCCAGTGGTCGTAAGGGTTCCCGGTCCAGATCGTCTGGTCGACCTGGATGTAGGCGGAGGACGCGGGGTCGGTCCAGACGGTGCTGTTGCCGCGCGTCGCCCGCACCCAGCCGCGCGGGACGCCGATCGTGAAGCCGTTGCCGACCGACCGGACGAACCCGGGCGGCAGGGCCGTCGAGCCCGCGGCGGGCCGCGACGGCGGCGCGCCGGTCTGCGGGTCCTGCGGGTTCTGCGTGCTCCGCGGGCTCTGCGTGCCGGACGGCCCGCCCTCGGCGGCGGGCGGCTTCGGCGTCAGGTCCGA
This sequence comes from Actinomadura sp. NAK00032, assembly GCF_013364275.1. Taxonomy (NCBI): domain Bacteria; kingdom Bacillati; phylum Actinomycetota; class Actinomycetes; order Streptosporangiales; family Thermomonosporaceae; genus Actinomadura; species Actinomadura sp. NAK00032. Next base: position 7,985,900 of record NZ_CP054932.1, read on the forward strand.
GTCGCCCGGCGACGAGGGGCGGTTCATCCACAGCACGACCCCGGCGACCGACAAGATCACCGCCGCCGCGGCGATGCCCCCGAGGACCGGCAGGAACGCCGACCGCTTGCGCGGCGGGGCGGGGACCTGCGGGGCGGGCGGCATCGGCGGCGGTACGGGCGCGTACCCGGCCGCCGTGCCCTGCGGCCCCCCGGGGCCGGGCGGGAACGGCGCGGTCATGCCCGGCGCGGCCGGAACGGGGGCCGGGGCCGGAACGGGGGCCGGGGCGGGGACGGGGGCCGGGGCCTGGAACGGCACGGGCTGCTGCGCGGTCGTCGGGTCCGCGGCGGCCAGATCGGCGGCGTGGCCCGCCTCGACCGCCCTGAGGGCCTCCTCCGCCCGGTCGCCGCTCAGCCGGCGCACCGGGTCGCGCTCCAGCAGCGCGGTGAGGACGGGCGCGAGCGGCCCGGCGTTGCGCGGCGGCGGGACGTCCTGCGTCATCACGGCCGCGAGGACGGCCATCGCGTCGCTGCGGTGGTGCGGCGCCCGTCCCTCGGTCGCCGCGTAGAGGGTGGCGCCGAGCGCCCACAGGTCGGACGCGGGGATCGCCGGGTCGCCGTTCACCCGCTCCGGCGACATGTAGGCCGGCGACCCCATGATCAGCCCGGTGCCGGTGAGGGTGGCGTCGCCCGCGAGCTGGGCGATGCCGAAGTCGGTCAGGACGGCCCGGTCGTCGCCCGCGACCAGCACGTTCGCGGGCTTGACGTCGCGGTGCAGGATGCCGATCGCGTGCGCCGCGCGCAGCGCCCCCGCGATCTGCCGGCCGATCGCCGCGACGCGGCCGGGCGGCAGCGGCCCGTCCTCGTCCACGATCTCCTGGAGCGAGCGGGCCCGCACCAGCTCCATGACGATCCACGGCCGGTCGTCCTCGTCCACGACGTCGTGTACGGTCACGACGCCCGGATGGTTCAACCGGGCCGACGCGCGGGCCTCGCGGAGCGTCCGGCGGTGCCGGTTCTCCCGGTCCCCGTCGCTCAGCCCGGCGGGCAGCACGACCTCCTTGACCGCGACGTCGCGGTCGAGGGTCTCGTCGCGGGCGCGCCACACGGTGCCCATGCCGCCGCGTCCGACCACGGATTCGAGCCGGTACCGACCGGCGAGGAGGCGGCCGTCCATCAGTCGTCCGCGGGCTTGAAGTACGCGTAGACCGGCTGCAGCTCGGCGAACACCTTGGCCCAGGCGGCGTCCGGCGCGCGCAGGAGGATGGCGTAGCCGTGCCCGTTCGCCACGAACCCGCGGTTCAGGATGTGCACCCGGCCCCCGTCGCCGTTGTAGGTGAACTCCCAGTCGGCCGAGTCGTCGCCGTCGCCGGTGTCGGGCACGGGCGGCTGGTCGCCGGTGGGAGCGATCTTGATCTGCTTGTAGCCGGGGAACCCGGCACCGCCGCGCTCCTGCCGCCGCCAGTCGTCGATCGCACTGTCGCCCGGGTCGTCGGTCTGGTCGATCTGGAGGTAGACCTTGCGGTCGGGCGAGTAGAAGTAGTCGCCGCCCTGCTTGCGCTCCGGGCCGCTCCACCCCTTCGGGACGGGGACGGCGTAGCCGCTGCCGTCCTCGTGCAGGGTGAACCCGGCGGGCAGCCCGCCGCTCGGCGAGGCGCTCGTCGGGGTGCTCGGTGACACGCTCGACGACGCGGACGTGGCGAGCGTCGACGGCGTCGCACCGGCGCTGGAGGGAGTGGTGGCGCCCTCCTTGCGGGCGGGCGTGTCCTCCCCGCCGCCGCTGGCGAGGGCGATGCTCGCGACGACCACGATGATGACCAGCACGATCGCGGCGACGATCAGCACGTTCCGGTTGGCGGCCAGCGCGGGCCGCGCGGACGGATGGTGCGTCGTCGGCGGGAAGTGCGTGGCCGGGCCGGGCTGCTCGGGCGGGCCCTGGCCGGCGCGGACGGCGCCGGCGGGCTGGGTGCGCGGCCCGGAGCGCCAGGAGGTGACCCGGTCCGGGTCGGGCGCGGTCTCGCCGGGGTTCTCCGCGCTCGCCCGGGTCGCGTGGGTCGGCGGTGGCGGCGGGGTCCCCGGGCCGCCCTTCTTCGCCGCGCGGGTCGCGGCGGAGGGGAGGTCGAGGCTGGTCAGCTGGTCTGGGCGCGCCTCCTGGGCCTGCTCGGACGCGGGCGCCTGCGGGGCCGACGCGGACGGAGCCGACTCGGGAGCCTCCGGGCGGCCGCCCGACTCCTCCATCTCCTCCGGGAGCGGCTGGTCGGGCGCGTACGTCTCCGGGTACGGCTCGGCGTAGGCCTCCGCGTACGGCCGCGACCGGTAGGCGGTGTCCTGGACGGTGCCCTGCGGGTCGGCGAGGTCGTCCGCGGAGAACTCGACGGCCATGGTGCGCTGCGTGTCGATGCTCTCCTGCCGGACGATGGCGTCCAGCAGCGCACCGGCCTCGATCGCGTCCATCCGCTGGTCGGGGTTCTTGCGCAGCAGCCCCTCGATCACCGGGACGAGCCGGCCGCCCTTCTCCGGCGGGTCGGGCTCCTCGGAGATCACCGCGACCAGCGCGGCCATCGGCTCGGGCCGCTCGAACGGGGACCGGCCGTGCAGCATCGCGAACAGCGTGACGCCGAGCGACCACAGGTCGGACGCCGGGCCGGCGACGCGGCCCCGCGCGCGCTCGGGCGCGATGTAGGCGGGCGAGCCCATCACCAGACCGGTCTGGGTGAGGGTCGCGTCCCCGGCGGCGGTCGCGATGCCGAAGTCGGTGAGCACGGCGCGCTCGCCCATCCGGCCGGTGCCGGTGATCAGCACGTTGCTCGGCTTGACGTCGCGGTGCAGCACGCCGGCGCCGTGCGCGGCGTGCAGCGCGGCGAGCATCTGCCGGCCGATCTCGGCGGCCCGGCGCGGCTCCAGCGGGCCGTCCTGCTTGATCACCTGGTCCAGGGAGCGGGCCTTGATCAGCTCCATGATGATCCAGGGGCGGTCGTCCTCCTCGACGACGTCGTAGACCGTCACGACGCCGGGGTGGCCGAGCCGCGCGGCGGTACGGGCCTCACGGAACGTGCGCTTGTGGTGCACGGCGCGTTCCTCATCGGTGAGACCATGCGGGAGGATGACCTCCTTCACCGCAACGTCACGACCGAGGACCTCATCGTGCGCCTGCCAGACCGTCCCCATGCCGCCCCGGCCGACCTGGGTCACCAGGCGGTAGCGGCGGGCGAGCAACCGCTCACCGGTGGGTTCATTTGGCATATCCGCGACCATATCGACTTTTGCTGACAACCTTGGACCGAGCTTGCAAGCCACATCCCCCTATCCGTACGACGTCCGGCACCACCCCGAGGTTCGCCGCCGGACGGGCGCCCGCGGACGAAAGCGTGATGGACGTGACACCCGGTAAAAAGAACAAGGCCACATCGCGCGGCGACTGGGGGGGCATGCCGGAGAGGGAACCGCGAGGCACGGGGGGCCTGCGGGGCGAGTGGGGACGGCTCATCCAGGCCGCGCCCACGATCTTCTTCTGGTACACCCGTCTCTCCGGGATCCTGTCGCTGCTCGCGTGGGTCTCCTATGGTCTCATCCTTGAGATAGCCGATATCTGGGCGCTGCGCTGGATCGGGTACCTCGGCTGGTTCCCCAGCGTGCCCATCGGGCTGCTGTGGATCCTGCTGTCGATGGGCATCCGGCGGCGCAAGAAGGCCGCCTGGCGGATGCTCGTCCTGATCTTCTGCCTGCCCACCGCGCTCGGCGTCACCGCCGTGCTGACCACGCTGATCAACCCCGAGCGGCCCACCCCGGTCGGGCTGATCGTCACGGCCGCCGTGTACCTCGCCGTGCTCGGCCTGCTGATCTCCGCGCGCGGCCAGTTCACCACCCTCCCGGACCGCGCCAACCGGCGGCTCGCGACCATCGTCTTCACCAGCCTGCTGATCGTGACCTGCGGGATCGGCACGTTCCTCGTCACCGTGACCGACCGCAACCACAGCGGCGACCTGTGGACGCACCCGCTCTACGCGATCGCGCAGACCGTCCTCGGGCCGCGCGTCACCGGCAAGCCGATCGACGTCGCCGTGCCGTTCTGGGTCGACGCGATCCTGTGGAGCCTCGGCACCGGGCTGATGATCGTCACGTTCTGGGCGCTGTTCAAACCGGGACGGCGCGACCCCGTCCTGTCCGCCGGGGAGGAGCTCTCGGCGCGTGCTCTTCTCGCCGAGTACGGCGACCAGGACTCGCTCGGCTACTTCGCGCTGCGCCGCGACAAGGACGTCATCGTCGCGCCGAACGGTAAGGCGGCCATCGCCTACCGGGTCGAAGGTTCGGTCTCCCTCGCCAGCGGCGACCCGCTCGGCGACCCCGAGTCCTGGGACCAGGCGATCGAGGCGTGGCTGGACGAGTGCCGCGCGCACGCGTGGATCCCCGGCGCGGTCAGCGTCGGCGAGCGCGCCGCCCACATCTACAAGCGGCACGGGTTCGACGCGCTGGAGCTCGGCGACGAGGCCGTCATCGACCTCGCCGACTTCAACCTCGACGGACGCGAGATGCGGCAGGTGCGGCAGGCCGTCCGGCGCGTCGAGCGGGCCGGGTACACGGTCCGGATCCGGCGGCACGCGCAGATCCCCGGCTGGGAGATGGCCAAGCTCATCCGCAGCGCCGACGCCTGGCGCGGCGAGGAGACCGAGCGCGGCTTCTCGATGGCGCTCGGCCGGCTCGGCGACCCCACCGACGGGCGCTGCGTCATGGTCGAGGCGTTCGACGCGCACGGCGAGCTGCGCGGCCTGCTCAGCTTCGTCCCGTGGGGGCGGGCCGGGCTGTCGCTCGACCTGATGCGCCGCGACCGGCTCGCCGAGAACGGCCTCAACGAGTACATGGTCGCCAAGCTCGCGGAGAAGGCCGCCGCGATCGGCGCGCAGCAGCTCTCGTTGAACTTCGCGATGCTGCGCTCGGCGTTCGAGCGCGGCTCGCAGATAGGCGCCGGGCCGGTCGCGCGGCTCTACTACAAGTTCCTGTCGTTCGCGTCGAAGTTCTGGCAGCTCGAATCGCTGTACCTGTCGAACGCCAAGTACATGCCGCACTGGCGGCCGCGCTTCATCTGCTACACGCAGGGCCGGCACCTGATCCGGCTCGGCCTCGCCTACGCGCGGGCCGAGGGGTTCCTGCCGAGCTTCAACCGGCCGAAGCTCGACCGGGCCGCCGCGATGGTCCCCTCCACCGACCTCGTCGACAAGATCCACGAGATCGAGGAGGCGGCGGAGGCGGCGCGCGCACCGCAGCGGCGGCTGTCGGAGCAGGAGCGGGTGCGGCACGCCAAGCTCGACCAGATCCGCGCGGCCGGGATGGAGCCGTACGCGCTCGGCTGCGAGCGCACCGACTTCGCCGCCGACATCCGCGCCCGCTTCCCCGGCCTCGGCCCCGACGCGCACACCGGAACCGAGGTCGCCATCGCCGGGCGCGTCGTGCTGGCCCGCGAGCACGGCCGGCTGATCTTCGTCACGCTGCGGGACGAGACCGCCGACCTCCAGGTCATGCTGACCGCCGACGCCCTCGGCGAGGAGTCGCTGCGCCACTGGAAGACGCTCATCGACCTCGGCGACCAGGTCGGGGTGCGCGGCGAGGTCGTCACGTCCCGGCGCGGGGAGCTGTCGGTGCTCGCCGCGTCCTGGACGCTCGCCGCCAAGTGCCTGCGCCCGCTGCCGAACAAGAGCACCGGCCTCTCGGACCCCGAGGCCCGCGTCCGGCAGCGGTACGTCGACTTCATCGTCAACGACGAGTCCCGCCGGATGCTGCGGATGCGCGGCGACGCCATCGCCGCCGTCCGCGAGGGCCTGCGCACCCGCGGCTACCTCGAAGTCGAGACGCCGATGCTGCAGCCCGTGCACGGCGGCGCCACCGCGCGGCCCTTCACCACCCGCATCAACGCCTACAACATGCAGCTCTACCTGCGGATCGCGCCCGAGCTGTATCTGAAGCGGCTGCTGGTCGGCGGCGTCGGGCGCGTCTTCGAACTGAACCGCAACTTCCGCAACGAGGGCGTGTCGCAGAAGCACAACCCCGAGTTCACGATGCTGGAGGCGTACGAGCCGTACGGCGACTACGACACGATGGCGGAGCTGACCCGCTCCCTCGTCGTGGACGCCGCCCGCGCCGCCCTCGGCACCACCGTCGTCGTCCGGGACGGCGTCGAGTACGACCTCGCCGAGCCCTGGGACGAGATCACCGTCTACGAGTCGGTGTCGAAGGCCCTCGGCGAAGAGGTCGTCCCCGGCACGCCGCCGGACGTCGTGCGGAAGTACGCCGAGCGGCGCGGGTTCAACTACGACCCGCAGTGGGGGCAGGGGAAGGTCGTCCAGGAGCTGTTCGAGGCGCTCGTCGAGGAGCACCTGACGGCGCCGACGTTCGTCCGCGACTACCCGGCCGAGACCTCCCCGCTGACCCGCCCCCACCGCGACGACCCGCGGCTCGCCGAGAAATGGGACCTGATCGTCTTCGGCCTGGAACTGGGCACCGCCTACTCCGAGCTGATCGACCCGATCCTGCAGCGCAAGCGGCTCACCGAGCAGTCGCTGCAGGCCGCGGGCGGCGACCCGGAGGCCATGGAGCTGGACGAGGACTTCCTGCGCGCCCTGGAGTACGCGATGCCGCCCGCCGGCGGCATGGGCATGGGCATCGACCGGCTGCTGATCACCCTCACGGGCCGCAGCATCCGGGAGACGATCCCGTTCCCGCTCGTGCGCCCCGGTAGTTAGAGGGTGCGCGGGACGGGCCGGTAGCCCTGCGCCGCGAGCCACTGGCGCGCCGCGCCCCGCCGGGCGTCCTCGCCTTCGGGCAGGACGCCCGGCGGGATCGGCAGCCAGCGCCCGGGGATCTCCATGAGCTCCTCGTCGCCGGGCAGCACGTCGCCGCGCTCCAGGTCGAGGACGTGACCGCCGTCGTCCAGGGCGGCCGCCACGGCGCCGAGGTCGACCGGCAGCGGGTCGAGCGGATCGCCGGAGCCGTCGAGCGCGGCGGTGAGCGCGGCGGCCAGTTCCGCGTCACCCGGCAGACCGCGCGCCTTCAGCCCGTCCACGCACGCGCGGGCCGGCGCTTCGTCGGCGCCATTGCGGGCCAGCGCGGCGAGCAGCACGTCACCCGCGTACTGGAGCACCGGTTCGAGCGGACGCCCCCGCAGCACCCCGGTATCGCCATCGCCCCGATGGGCGGCGGCCCGCAACCGCGCCAGCGCCTCCGCGTCCCACTCCATCACACGACATTTGTACAGACATCCGCTGACATCGGCGCGCCGATTCACCGAGGCCGCTTGTCCTCCACATGGACCACGGCGAGTTCCCGGCCGTCCTGATCCCGTTTCGCCCGCCCCAACAGGCCCACGGCCAGATCGTCCGCGCCTTCCTTGACCTCGTCCGGAGCGACATAGGTGAGGATGTCGCCGTGGTGCCCGTACACCGCCCATCCGGGCGCCGCCTCGAGATCGATCGTCCCGAAGTCACCGGCCGGACCGCCCGCGTGGACGGGCCCGTACTCGCGCAGCAGCGCCACCGCCTGCGCGCCCAGATCGTCCTCGGGCTCCATCAGGATCACGCAGGTCCCGTTCTCGAACAGGACCCACGACTTCTCGTCGCCCTGAATGACGTCCCGCCACACCTGAACCAGTTCGTCGGCCACCATGCACGCGATTCTGCCGGTCGCCACCGACACTTCGCACACCATTACCGCGGCCCGGCGCTCCGGTAGTGGTAGACGCACATTTCAGCGAAGCCCGCCCGCTCGTAGAGCCGCGCCGCCGCCTCATTCCCGCATTCGACCTGGAGGTACATGCGGTCGGCATTGTTCGCGTCCGCCCAGCCCGCCAGCGCGGACAGCACATTCCGAGCCGCGCCTTTCCCCCGCGCCTCGGGAAGGGTCGCCATACTGAAAACCCCCGCCCACCCGCCATCGGCCACCGCCCGACCGACCGCGACCGTGTCGTCACCGACCAGCGCGGACACGTAGACGGACGGCAGATCCACCCGGGCGAGCATCTCCCATTCGGCCCGGGACTCCCCGTTCACCGCCTGCCAGGTGTCGAACCACGCCCGCGTCGGACGCTCGTCCACCCTGATTTTCAGCGTCCTTTCCAACCCAAGGACACGAGCAGTGGCGGCGCCCCGCACCGACACGGGACTGTGGCGTCGATACCCTCGCCCGTCCAGAAGTGCATCGAGCCCATCAGGACACACCCCCGGCGTGATTTGGAATCGAGGCACCGCCTCGTGCACGGCATAGAACTCTTCCGCCCCGGCGACCCGGCGCTCCACCTCGTCCATCCCCACACCGCCGTGGGGAAGCACCGTCCCCACCCACCACGAACCCTCGGGCGCGACCCGCAACCACCACCCGCCGGCGTCCTCGACACGCTCCGCAGGCTGACCGCGCGCCGCCCTCTCCTGCACGGCCCGCACGACATCGTCAGCCATCCGACTGCTGCCGGTACGTCTCCACGGCGTACCGGAGCCGCGCCCCGACGAGGAGCGCCTCGTCCTCCGGGCACCCGAGCAGCCGCGCGACCAGCTCGACGAGCTGGTCATCGGTGAGCTCCGGCTCCCGCTCCGCGATCCGCCCGACGATCTCGACCAGCTCGGGCCGCTTGTAACCCACGATCGACTGCCCGCGCCGCACCTTCGCCTGCGCCCCGTGCTCCTCCCCCGATGGACGGCGGGACTCCGCCACATCCCGCGTCTCCGGCGAGCGCGGCGAATCCGAGCGACGCGGCGGCACAGCCGGGCGACGCGACTCCACCGGCCCCTGCTCCCCTGAAGGACGCGGTGTCTCCGACCGCAGCGGTGAATCCAGCCGGCGCGGCGGCGCAGGCGGACGACGCGACTCCGCCCCCGGCCTCTCCGGCGACCGCGGTGAGCCCGGCGACTCCGGTGAGCGCAGTGAGTCCAGCCGGCGCGGCGGCGCCGGCCGACGCGGCGCATCCTGCGGGCGCGGCGGACCGGGCGGCTCCACCGGCCCCCGCCGCTCCAACGAACGCGGCGGGACGGGCCGACCTGGCGGCGCGGGCGGACGGCGCGACTCCTCGGGCCCCTGCGACTCCACCGGCCCCTGCCGCTCCAGCGAACGCGGCGGGAGCGGCCGACGGGGCGGCGCGGGTGGGCGGCGCGGTTCCGCCGGACGTTGCGACTCCGGCGAGCGCGCGGAAGCCGGCGGGCGCGGCGAAGGCGGGCGGCGGGTCTCCGGAGGTCCCTGCGCCGTTGAGGGCTGCGGCGAGCCGTGGCGTTGGGGCGCGTCCTGCGAGCGTGGCGGCTCTGGCGGGCGCGGTCCGGGCCGGTCCGCTGGTTCCGGCGGGCGCGGGGTGGGCCGCTGGTCGGACGGGCGGTGTGCTTGCGGCCGTCCCTGTGCCTCTGCGGGCTGCGGTGACGCGGGTGGGCGCGGCGAGCCTTGCCGTTGGGGCGCGTCCGGCGGGCCCTGCGCCGTTGAAGGCTGCGGCAAGCCGTGGCGTTGAGGTGCGGCCGGTGGGCGGGGCGGTTCTGGTGGGCGCGGTCCGGGCGGGCCCTTTGGTTCGGGACGGCTCGGTGCGGGTGGCTGGCTCGGTGGGCGGCGGGTTTCTGGGGGTTCTTGGGGCTCTGAGGGCGGCGGTGGCTCCTGAGGGCGGCGCTTTGGTGGGTGGGGGCCCGGGGTTCCCCAGAGGGCGGGGATGTTCGGTGGGGTGGGACGGGTGTCGCGGGGGGGCAGGGACGGGGCGTCCAGGCGGCGGGGTGGGGTGTGCGCTGTCGGCGGGTTGGCTTCGGCCTCGGTGCGGGGGGTCGTGAGGGCCGTGAAGAGGGTTGTGGTGGGGGTGATCGTCTCGTGGAGGTGGGGTGGGAGGCGGGTGGCGGGGAGGGGGCCCTCGGGGGGCTGGAGGTCCGGGCCGGCGGGGCCGACCAGGATGGCTCGGGGGGCCAGCCACAGGACGAAGAGGGCCTCGGCGCCGGCCTCGTGTTCGCCGTCCACGATGACGGCGTCGAACGAGTCGGGTTCGGGTGGGAGGACGTCCGGGATGCGCCAGAGCGGGAGGATCCAGGCGGGGACGTCGGCGAGGGCGGCGGCGGCCGTCCACGCTTGGGCGGTGGTGAGGGCGGCGCGGGCCTCGCTGAGTTCTTCTTCGGCGGCGGCCAGTTCGGTGCGGGCGGGCGGTGGGGTGGTGGCGGCGCGGTGGGCCCAGGCCCAGGCGTCGTCCCAGCGGCGGGTGCGGTCGTGCCAGGCCTCGTCGCCGTCGGTGGCGATCAGCAGGTTGGCGAGGTCGGGGTGGACGGCGCGGACGCGGTCGAGGAGGTCGGTGCAGCGGATCTGCAGGGAGCGTTCGTGGCGGGCCTCGGCGAGGGCGCCGAGGGCGCGGCCGTAGGCGGCGGGGTCGCGGGCCTCGATGGCGGCGACGGCGGCGCCCAGCTCGGGGGGATCGTCGGCGTGCGGGGGGCCGATCGAGTCGCGGAGGGCGTCGAGGTCGGCGGTGGCGCGGTTGACGCCGAGCCCTTCGAGGGCGTTGCGGAGGGCGGTGGCGTAGGCGTGCCACTGGGCCGGGTGGCCGAGGGACACGCCGAAGCCGTTCCGGTCGAGGAGCGTGCGCGTCGAGTCGACGGCGGGCATCGCGTCCCGGACGCGGGCGAGGCGGGCGTGCGCGCGGACGAACCGGGCGATGCGCTCGCCGGGTGGGAGGTCGGCGGGGAAGGAGATGCCCGCGGCCTCCCACACGTACTGGAGTTCGCGGCAGGTGATCCGCACCATGAGGTCGGTGTGGACGAGGTGGAGCAGCTCGGCCGTGGTGGGCGCGGCGCCGTCCACGGTGACGGTGGCGAGCAGCGTCTCGGCCTGGCGCTGGGCGGCGGAGCGGAGGGGGCCGCGCTTGAGGGTGCCGCCGCCGGCGAGGTAGCCGCGCAGGTCCTGGGCGGCGGCGGCGAGGCCGCGCAGGTCGGCGTCGGCGGGCAGCTCGACGCGGTGGCCGCCGAGCCCGGCGAGGGCGCGCTCGGCCCACTGGGCGCGGGACGTCATCTCCACGACGCGGGCCCAGATGAGGGGGCGGCGCTCGGCGAGGGCGTCGCTGAACGCGCGGACGGCGAGGTCGGCGGGGTTCCAGCCGCCCGGGTGGCCGTCCAGGCCGAGGTCGCGGAGCGCGGCGTGGACGACGGACGCGTCGCCGTCGAGGCGGGCGAGGAGGGTGACGTCGCTGTCGCGGAGGCGCTGGGACAGGTCGGTCCGGGCGCGTTCGGCGCGTTCGGCGGCGGCCTGCTCCGCGTCGATCAGGGTGCGCACGTAGGCGGCGCTCGGCAGCGCGCCCGGGTCGACGTCGCGCTGCCGGGTGCGGGCCTTGCGCTCGGCGCTCTCCTCGGCGAGCAGCACGACCAGCTCCGCCGCCTCGGACCGGGAGATCGGCGGGGTCGGCGGCAGGTCGGGCCGGACGGGCAGCCAGGACAGCTCCGGTGCCTCGTCGCGGCGGTCCGGCGGGGGTTCGCCGTCCAGCCGCTCGGTGAGTTCGGTGACCCGGCGGGCGGCGGCCTTCTCGCGTTCCGCCGCGGCGGCCTCGTCGGGGCGGGCGGCGCCGATGGCGTCCCGCACCTGCGCGCCGGTGGCCGCGTCGGTCGCGGTGAGTTCGGCCAGGCCGGGCGGGAGGGCGGCGCGCAGCGCGGCGGACGCGCCGGGCCCGGAGGTTGCGACGAGCACCCGGTGGCCGCGCGCCAGCATCCCGGCGAGCAGGTCGGGGACGGTCTCCGGCGCCCGCTCCGGGATGTGCATGACCTGCGGTCCGCGGCCCGACACCAGCCGCGCCAGCCCGTCCGGGACGCGCCTCGGCAGCAGGCCGAGCAGCCGGGCGTGGTGCTCGGCGACACCGCCGCGCCCCGGCGGCCGGACGACCAGCGCGGGCGCGAGGCGGATGCGCGGAGCGGGCGGCCCGGCGTCGCCGCCGGGCGTCCAGTCCTCCCGGTACTCGGCGGGGCCGGTGAGCGCCGTCTGGGACCACTTGCGCAGGACGTCCCCGACCGAGGGGTTCAGCCCGAAGCCCTGGCCGTGCTGGACGGCGTCCGCGATCCAGCCGGCGGGCCGGAACCCGGGATGCCCGGCGAGCAGCTCCCGGTCGCGCAGGCTCGTGTGCCCGGTGAGGACGACGTCGACGCGCTCGGTGCGCTCGTCCACCACGATGCGGACGGGCGTGCTCAGCAGGTGGTCGTGGACGGCCGGGCGCCACGACAGCAGGCCGGTCGCGAGCACGACCTCCTGCCCGGCCAGCTCGCGCAGGACCCGGTACCAGTTGCGCAGCCCCAGCCAGCCGTCGAACTCCTCCAGCACGACGGGCGGCGTGAGCGGGATGACCGGGACGCTGAACAGCACGTCGCCGGGCCCGGCGTCCGCCTCCACGTAGACGTCGCCGGGCAGGTCGGCCAGCCACTCGACGTGGTCGTGGCCGGCGAGGTCGCGGGACGGGCGCCGCCGGGCCCGCGCCAGGTCGCGCAGGAACCCCAGCAGCCGGGCCGCGTACTCCGCCTCGCGCGCGGCGGCGGCCTCCTCAGGCACCTGGCTCCTCCCCTTCCCACGGAGGGACGGGCCCCTTCCGGCGTTCCCCGCCCGGGCGGCCGGGCGGCGGGAGGGGTCCGATGGTGGTGCCCCGATCTAACACCCATGGGCGGGCCTGGTCGAGCGCTATCGATGATCTTGAGCTAGCGGGCGCCCGCCATGTGCCGGTCCTCGTTCGGCATCATCACCCACAGGACCAGGTAGACCACGAACTGCGGACCCGGCAGCAGGCACGACAGCACGAAGAGCAGGCGGACCATCCCGGGAGTCATGCCGAACCGGCGCGCGAGCCCGGCGCAGACGCCCGCGATCATCCGGCCGTTGCGCGGACGGTAGAGACCGTTCATGGGTTCTTCTCTCCCCGATTAGTCGAGCGGTGAACACGGCCGCGCGGTTTCTCGCGGCCACATCCCCCAAGCTACGGACCGGGCGGGGTGTCCCACATCGGCCGCAGGGCCCGTTCCCGCGCCATACCCGGGGATTAGGGGACATCCCCTAAGGGCCCGATCGGACGCGCCGCAGGGCTACGGGGCGTTGTACTCGGCGACGAGCTTCGGCAGGCCGGCCAGGTCGTCCAGGACGAACAGGCAGTCGCGGAGCGCGGCGTCGTCCTCCTGGATGTGCCCCCACGGGCCGCGCCGCAGGAACGCCGCCCGCATCCCGAACTCCAGCGCGGGACGGACGTCGTTGTCGATCCGGTCCCCCACGTACAGGACGCGGTCGGGGAGCACGTCGGCGAGCTGGGCGCAGCGCTCGAAGAACTCGGGGGACGGCTTGCTGACGCCCCACACGTCCGAGATGCCGACGACGTCGGCGTCCAGGGCGATCTCCGCCATGTGCGCCGCCGCCTCGACCGGCTGGTTGCCCGCGATCCCGACGTAGAGGCCCTGGTCGCGCAGCCCGGACAGGCAGGCCCGCGCGTCCGGGTACAGGTCGTCCGGGCCGAACCCGTTCGGGACGCCCGCCTCGGCGCGGCGCCGCTCCTCCTCCGCCAGGTCGAACCCCGGCCGGAAGTACTCCAGGAGGTCCATGTGGCTGCCGCCCGTGGCGAGCAGCGCGCCCAGCTTGGTGAGGAACGTGTGCCTGGGCACGCCCAGCCAGTCGGCCCAGCGCCCGTAGATCTCCCCCTCGTTGATGAGGGTCTCGCCGATGTCGAAGAACACCGCCTGAATGAGCGGCGGCGCGGTTCGGGGTGCGGGGGGATGAAGGTGGGGGGAATCGGTCATTTGGTGGCCAGGTCCACCGTGGTGCCCGGGGCGAGGCGGCGGAACTCCTTGTCCTGCTCCTTGCCCGCGTTGGTGACGGCGGTCTCCATCACCTTCAGGCCGACGTCGTTCAGCAGGCCGTCGTGGATGACGAAGGCGCGCTCGGGGCGGACCGCGCGGGCGTACTCGAACAGCTCCGGGACCTTCATCCACGGCGCGTTGCCGGGCAGGCACAGCGTCGGGACGGGCTCGGACGGGACGGTGAACGCGTCGCCCGGGTGGAAGACCTCGCCGTTCACCAGGAAGCCGACGTTCGGGATGGGCGGCACGTCCGGGTGCAGGATCTCGTGCTCCTCGCCGTACACGTGGACGTCGAACCCGGCGACGGTGACGGCGTCGCCATGGCCCACCTGGTGGACGCGCCCGCCCAGGTCGGCGAGGTTCTCGGCGACGACGCGGGACGTCCACACCTCCAGTTTGGGGCGCTCGGCCATCGCGGCGCGCAGCGCGTCGGCGTCGAAATGGTCGAAGTGCTCATGGGTGATCAGCACCGCGTCGGCGGCGGCGAGCGCGCCGCCCGCGCCGTCGCTGAAGGCGCCGGGGTCGATGACGATCGTGCGGTCGCCGTCGGTGATCTGGACGCAGGCGTGCCCGTGCTTAGTCAGCTGCATCCGGCCATGTTTTCACGACGGGGCCGCCGCCCCCATTGACCGCCCCCCGGCTCATTGATAGAACACGTTCTACTTTTGGTGCGGCGCAAGGAGGCGGCATGCCCGTTCCCGACCAACGCGATCCCGAGATCACCCGGCGCGCCCTGGGGAGCTGGCTGGCCGGGCACCTGCCCGGTGCCGCGATCCCCGCCGTGCAGACCCCGCAGACGAGCGGCTTCTCCAACGAGACCCTGCTGTTCGAGGCCGAGTGGACGGACGGCGGCCACACCCGCCGGGAACCGCTCGTCGCGCGGGTCGCCCCCGCGAAGTACCAGGTCTTCCCCGAGCCCCGGTTCGCCGAGGAGTACCGGCTGATGCGGATCCTGGACGAGCGCACGGCCGTCCCGGTGCCGCCGATCCGCTGGTACGAGCCGTCCCCGGACGTGCTGGGCGCCCCGTTCTTCGTGATGGGACGGGTCGACGGCCGCGTCCCCACCGACATGCCGCCGTACCACATGGACGGCTGGGTGACCGAGGTCCCGCAGGCGGAGCGGGCCGCGATGTGGTGGTCGACGCTGGAGATCCTCGCCGTCCTGCACCGGCTGGACGTCCAGGAACTGGAGCTGGGCTTCCTCGACCAGCCGCAGTGGGGCAAGCCCGGCCTCGACCAGCGGCTGAACTACTACGAGCACTACCTGCACTGGGCCTACCAGGGGCCGCAGGAGACGGCGCTCAAGGCCCTGGAGTGGCTGAAGGCGAACCGCCCGGAGGAGCCGGACGAGCCGGTCGCGCTGTGGGGCGACGCCCGCATCGGCAACGTGATCTTCCAGGAGGGGGCGCCCGCCGCCGTCCTGGACTGGGAGACCGCCGCACTCGGCGCGCCCGAGGAGGACCTCGCCTGGTTCATGTTCCTCGACCGGCACCACAGCGAGGGCGTCGGCGCGGCCCGGCTGGACGGCTTCCCCTCCTACGCCGAGACCGTCGCCCGGTACGAGGAGCTGCTCGGCCGCCCGATGCGGCACCTGGCGTACTACGAGATCCTGTCCGGCTTCAAGTTCTCGGTGATCATGGCGCGGATCGGGCAGGCGATGATCGACTTCGGCTGGATCGACCAGGCCGCCGACTTCCCCTACAACAACAACTGCACGCAGTTGCTCGCCCGCATCCTCGGAGGGGACCAGTGACGCCGTCGCCGCTCGACGACTACCCGATCCACCAGGCGCCCGAGGTGATGCGGCACGTCACCACGTCCGACCGCAACTTCTACGACCGGTACTACTTCAACGTCCACCCCTGCTCGGACGAGCTGATGCTGATCATCGGGGTCGGGCAGTACCCGAACCTCGGGGTGATGGACGCGTTCGCCGTCGTGCGGCGCGGCCCGATCCACAAGGTGGTCCGGGCGTCCCGCGAGCTGGGGAACGACCGCATGGACACCACGGTCGGCCCGTTCCGCGTCGAGGTCATCGAGGGGCTGAAGCGGCTCAGGGTCGTCCTGGACGAGAACGAGCACGGTCTCGCGTTCGACCTGACCTGGGAAGGGGCGATCCCCGCCACGCTGGAGCCCCCGCACTACCTGCGCTGGCAGGAGCGCGTCATGTTCGACTCGCGGCGCCTCGCGCAGACCGGACGCTGGACCGGCACCATCACGGTCGACGGCGAGACCATCGACGTCACGCCCGACCACTGGTGGGGCTCGCGGGACCGGTCCTGGGGCATCCGTCCCGTGGGCGAGCCGGAGCCGCCCGGCATCCAGGTAAAGAACGCCGGCACGTTCTACTGGCTGTACACGCCGATCCAGTTCGAGGACCATTCGATCCTCTGCATCGTGCAGGAGGACGAGAAGGGCCGCCGCGTCCTGGAAGAGGCCACCCGCGTCTGGCCCGACCGTGAGGCGGAGTATCTGGGACGTCCCGAATACCGTCCCGTGTACGCCGAGGGCACGCGCGACGTGGTCACCGCCACGCTGCGCTTCGCACCGCCCGGCGGGGAGCCGTTCGAGGTGAGGGCCACACCGATCCTGCCCGTCCACATGATGGTCGGCACCGGCTACGGGCTGGAGCCCGGCTGGAAGCACGGCATGTACCAGGGGCCCGACCTCAAGGTGGAGGGCGTCACCCACGACGTCCGCAAGCCGGACGACGCCGCCCGCATGTGGGGCATGGTCGACGCGGTCGGCCGGTACGAGTACCTGGACGGCGCGCAGCCCACCGACGCCGTCACCGGCTACGGCCTGTACGAGTACTGGGCGCTCGGCCCGCACCCGTCCTTCCCCGAGTAGTGGATCTGGGAGACTGGCGGACGTGACGCCCCCGTCCTCGCCCGACTCCCCCGACGCGGAACGGCCGTCCCGGGAAGACTTGGACGGGCCTCCTCTGGGGGGACGACCCCCCAGACCCCCCGGGAAGGACCGCTGGTCCAGCTCCTTCCGCTCCGCTGGCGCTCCACTCCAGGAACTGGATCAGCAAGTGCGCGACCGCTACGGCACCTGGCGCGACCAGCCACGCGGGCTGGCCTGCGCCGTGATCGCCGCCTTCATGGTCCTCACCACGGTGGCGTTCGTGTTCGCCGTGGTCGCCGTCGTCGCGGCGATGCGCTGAACGCGTGCGGGCCGGGGCCGCCCGCGGCGGCCCCGGCCCTCGCACGTCGTCGGGGTCGAGTCAGGTAGGGGTCCCCTCGGTTCCCTCCGCGATGGTGAACGCCACGTCCCCCTGCGGGTCGACCTGGGCGTCGAGGGTCTTGTCGTCGAGCATCTCGGCGACGGTGGGCTCCAGGTACACCTTGGCGCCCTCCTCCTCGACGACCTGGTCGCCGGCCTCGGGCGCGGGGGCGACCGAGAGCCGCAGCGCGTCCGAGCCGTCGAGCCCGGACTCGATGCGGATGCCGGTCTCCGGCGGAAGCTCCGGGTTCGCGGTCACTGTACGAATGACCTGGACGGCACCGCTGGTCAGCGTGAGCACGATCAGCTCCTCACGTCTCTGGCTGTCTGTCGGATCTGCCCCACCCTCCCCAGCGAAGGGTGGGGGCAAACATCGAGACGTGATCGCCGGGTGTCAGTCCGCGTTCGGCGCGAGCGCCCGCACCGCCTCGACCGGGGAGAGCCCGCCGCCCGGGACGACCGCGAGCACGGGCGTGGTCAGGCCGCTGTCCACGTACTCGCGGACACGGGCCCGGCACGCCTCGGGCGACCCGTGCACGATCAGGTCGTCGACGACCTCGTCCGGGATGACCTCCAGGGCCTTCTTCCGGTCGCCGGCCGCCCACGCCTCGTTCATCGGCCGCAGCGCCTCGCCCCGGCCGAGCCACTCGTGGAACGCCCGGTACACCGGGACCGTCATGTACGCGGCGATCATCCAGCGGCCGATCGCGCGCGCCTCCGCGGCGTCGGCGGTCGGGCACACGAACAGCCGCGCGATCAGCTCGGGCCCGTCGCCCAGCACGCCGCGGACCGTCCGGACGTCCTTCGGCGCGAGCCAGTTGGTGATCGCGCCGTCGGCCTCCCGCGCGGCGAGCCGCAGCATGCCGGGGCGCAGCGCCGCGAGGACGATCGGCGGCGCCGCGGCCGGGACGTTGTCCAGCTTGAAGCCCTTGACGGCGAAGGTGTCGTACTCCTCCTTCACCTTCTCCCCGGCGAGGGCCTTGCGCAGGAAGCGGAGCGTGTCGCGGACGCGCTTGTACGGCTCGTCGAACGCGATCCCGTTCCAGCGCTGCACGATCGTGTCGGACGAGGTGCCGATGCCGAGCACGAACCGTCCGGGCGCGAGGTCGGCGAGGGTCGCGGCGTGCTGGGCCAGCAGTGCCGGCCCGCGCGTGTAGACCGGGACGATCGCGGGGCCGAGGCGCAGCTCGGGGCCCCACTGGGAGGCGAGCGCCAGCGGGGTGAACGCGTCGGTGCCGTTGGTCTCGGCGGACCAGGCGTCGGTGTAGCCGAGCCCGGACAGCTCGGCGACGAGCTCGCGGTGCTCGGCCAGCGCGAGCCCGGTGAGCGGAATGGTCAGTCCCCAGCGTGACATGCGGACCTCCTAGGCGATCGAGGCGCGGATGGTGGCGCCGCCGTCCACGACGAGGGTCTGCCCGGTCATCCAGGACGAGGCGTCGCCCGCGAGGAACACGGCCGCGTTCGCGATGTCCTCGGGCTCGCCGAGCCGCTTGAGCGGCATGTGCTCGCTGATCTCCGCCTCGTTCGGCTCCCAGAGCGCGCGGGCGAGGTGGGTCTTGACCAGGCCGGGGGCGATGCAGTTCACCCGCACCTTGGGTGCCAGCTCCATCGCGAACTGGCGGCTGAGGTGGATCACGGCGGCCTTGGTGGCGTTGTAGTAGCCGATGCCGTGCTCGGTGATCATGCCGCCGACGGAGGCGATGTTGATGACGGCCCCGCCGCGCTCGGCCAGGCCCGCCCTCAGCGCGAGCTGCGTCCACTGGACGATCGCGAACTGGTTGACCTCGACGGTCTTGGCCGCGGCGGCGGGCTCGATGTCGGCCATCGGGCCGTAGTAGGGGTTCGTCCCGGCGTTGTTGACCAGGATGTCGATGCCGCCGAACTCGGCGGCGGCGGCCTCCACGCAGGCGGCGGCCTCGTCGGCGTGGCCGACGTGCGCCGCCTTGGCGAGCACCTTGGCGCCGGGGCTCGCCGCGCCGATCTCCTTGGCGACCTCGTCGAGGGCCTCCTGCTTGCGGGAGGAGATGACCACGTTGGCGCCCTCGGCCGCGAACGCCGCCGCGATCGCCTTCCCGATGCCCCGGGAAGCCCCGGTGACCAGGGCGGTTCTTCCGTCAAGACCAGTCCGCATCCGCGCGCTCCCTACTGCTGCTCACTGCTGCTCACTAGGACAGAATCCGGCTCGGTTCACTGTAGCGAAGTGACTGACGAGTCAGTTACCTCGCCCCGGCGATTTGCCCCGCCCGGCCCCGGGGTTCATCCCGCTGACCGGACGCGGCATTCTTTCTAACGATTGTTTGATTGGTACTCTCGCCGAGAAGACACGAGGAGGGCCGCGTGACCACGACCAAGGAGCGCCGTCCGGCCGTCGAGGGCTGGTACACCACCGCGGACGGCGACGTCCGCCTGCTCGGTACCCGATGCTCGTCGTGCGGCACGCCGTACTTCCCGCGCAACGAGCTGGCGTGCCGCAACCCCGGCTGCACGGGACCGAAGGACGGCTCGGAGCTGGAGCCGTACGCCCTGTCCGCACGCGGCCGCGTGTGGTCGTACGCCGACGCGCGCTACAAGCCGCCGCCGCCGTACGTCTCCCCCGACCCGTTCGTCCCCTACACGGTCGCCGCCGTCGAGCTGGACGCCGAGCGCATGGTCGTCCTGGGCCAGGTCGTCCCCGGCGTCACCGTGGACGACCTGGAGGTCGGCATGGAGGTCGAGCTGACCGAGGGCACCCTCTACGAGGACGACGAAGCCGAGTACACCGTCTGGATGTGGAGGCCCGTCAAGTGAGTCGCGACATCGCCGTCCTGGGCGCGGGGATGCACCCGTGGGGCAAGTGGGGCCGCAACTTCGTCGAGTACGGGCTCGCGGCGGCGCGGGAGGCGCTCGCCGACGCCGGGCTGTCGTGGACGGACGTCCAGTACGTGTCCGGCGCCGACACCATCCGCAACGGGTACCCGGGGTTCATCGCGGGCGCCACGTTCGCGCAGGCGCTCGGCTGGTCGGGCGCGCGGGTGTCGAGCTGCTACGCGGCATGCGCGTCCGGGGCGCAGGCCATCAACACGGCGCGCGCGCAGATCCTCGCGGGCCTGTGCGACGTCGCGCTGGTCGTGGGCGCCGACGCCGCCCCGAAGGGCTTCTTCAAGCCCGTCGGCGGCGACCGCCCGGACGACCCCGACTGGCTCCGGTTCCGCCTGCTGGGCGCGACCAACCCCATCTACTTCGCGCTGTACGCGCGCCGCCGGATGGCCATGTACGGCGCCACGCTCGACGACTTCGCCGCCGTGAAGGTGAAGAACGCGCGGCACGGCCTCGGCAACCCGAACGCCCGGTACCGCAAGGAGGTGACCGTCGAGGACGTCCGCGAGTCCGCCGTGGTCGCCGACCCGCTGCGGCTGCTGGACATCTGCGCCACCAGCGACGGCGGCGCCGCGCTCGTCCTGACCTCGATGGAGTTCGCGCGGCGGCACGGCGTGGCCGACCCGGTGCGCATCCCGGCGGTCTCGACGGTGACGCCGACGTTCCCGAAGACCGTCCTGGACCTGCCCGACTTCGCGACGGACTCGGCGATGACCGCCGCCGTCCCGGAGCGGCCGTTCCGCTCCGCGATCGCGCACGCCGCCTACGAGGAGGCGGGCCTCGGCCCCGAGGACCTGTCGCTCGCCGAGGTGTACGACCTGTCCACCGCCCTCGAACTCGACTGGTACGAGGACATCGGCCTGTGCGAGCAGGGCGGCGCCGAGGAGCTGCTGCGCTCGGGCGCGACGGCGCTCGGCGGCCGGATCCCGGTGAACCCGAGCGGCGGCCTCGCCTCGTTCGGCGAGGCGATCCCGGCGCAGGCGATCGCGCAGGTGTGCGAGCTGACCTGGCAGCTGCGCGGGCGGGCCGAGGGCCGCCAGGTCGAGGACGCGCGGGCCGGCATCGCGGTGAACCAGGGCCTGTTCGGCCACGGTTCCGCCGTCATCGCCGTCCGCTGACCGGACGGCCCCGCCGAGACGACCGGAACGGCGACGGCTTCACGCGACCGTGAAGCCGTCGCAGGCCATGAAGTACGCGTCGCCGTTCGGGTGGACGTGCATCCAGATGACGGTCCAGACGCCCTTCATCAGCGGATACGTGCCGTTCCCGGCGCCCTTCCACTTGAAGTCCGCCGGGTACTGGAGCTTCACGTCCTGGTTTCCCTTCGGTACCAGGTGCGGCTTGCTCACGACCACGCCGGTCACGCCGTTGCCCTGCTGCTCCGCGGGCGGGCGGATCTGCGCGGCCACGTAGTAGCCGGACGGCTCCGCGTACTTGAAGCGCATGCTCAGCTCGATAGACGACGCGGTGACCGGCTGACGCGGCGCCGACCTCTGCAGGTCCCTGGCCAGCGCTTGGTCCTCCGGACGGACCGCCGGGAGGCAGGTGTAGTCCTTCTGGGAGAAGCGGGTGCTCTGGAAGTCGCCGGTGGGCTCCTTGACGAAGATTTCGTCCGGCGGGCGGCCGTCGGCGGACGGGGTGCGTCCGGTCGGTGGGCCCTGCGGGGTCGCGCCGGTCGTGGCCGGGTCGCCGTCCGTCTTCTGCCCGCCGTTCGCGTTCTGGCCCGCCTGTGCCGTGTTCTGGCCGTTCCCGCCGTCGTCGCCGTTGAGGACGAAGCGGGCCGCGACGGCGCCGCCGAGGACGACGGCGACCACCGCGGCCCCGGCGGCGATGACGGCGGCGCGCGAGCGCGCGGGCCCCGCGCCGGGCACGGTCCGGGTGCGGTCCAGTGGCACGAGGCCGGACGCGGCGGCGTCGGCGATGCTGAGCGGCGGCGCCTGGACGGGCCCGACGATCCCCCGGTAGGCGGGGTCGGCGGCGAGGTGCTCGACCGGCCCGATCTCCTGGAGCAGCTGCTCCAGGCCGATGCGCTGCTCCGTCTCCTTGGCGGCGCAGCGGCGGATCAGGTCGGCGAGCCGCGGCTCGACGCCGTCCACGTCGATGTCGCCGCTGAGCGTACGGTGCAGGACGGCCTCGATGCGGCCGCCGCCGAACGGCGAGCGTCCCGTGGCCGCGTAGGCGACGGTGCCGGCGAGCGAGAACACGTCCGACGCGGGGAGCGGCTGCTGCTCGCGGACGACCTCCGGGGCGACGTAACCCGGGGTGCCGTTCCACGCGCCCGTCTGGGTGATCTGCGTCTGGCCCTCGCCGCGCGCGATGCCGAAGTCGATCAGGCGCGGGCCGTCCGGGGCGAGGATCACGTTGCCCGGCTTGAGGTCGCGGTGCTGGACGCCCTGCCGGTGGATCTCCAGCAGGCCCTGCGCGAGCGCGGCGAGCAGCCGCAGGCAGGTGGCCGCGGGCACGGGCCCGTGCTGGGCGACGGCCTGCCGGAGCGTCGGGCCGGGGACGTACTCGGTGGCCAGCCAGTACGGCGGCGCGTCCAGCCCGGCGCCGACCATCGCGGCGGCGGACCGCGACCGCACCCGCTCGACCGTCGCGACCTCGCGGCGGAAGCGCGCGAGCGCCTGCGGGTCCTCGAAGTCCTCCCGGATCACCTTGACCGCGATGTGCCGCCCGCCGCCGGTCAGGCCCAG
This sequence comes from Actinomadura sp. NAK00032, assembly GCF_013364275.1. Taxonomy (NCBI): domain Bacteria; kingdom Bacillati; phylum Actinomycetota; class Actinomycetes; order Streptosporangiales; family Thermomonosporaceae; genus Actinomadura; species Actinomadura sp. NAK00032. The sequence goes on from NZ_CP054932.1 coordinate 8,008,454, forward strand.
GTAGACCTGCCCCATGCCGCCGGCGCCGAGCCGGCCCAGCAGCGGGTAGCCACCGATCCGCGCGGGATCCTCCGGACGCAGCGGTTCCACGGTTCACCGGCCCCTCGTCGTCGCCTCTGCGAAGAAATGATCATATGGGCGGCGGCGCGGCCGTGGCGGCGGCCCGGGTCAGTTCGCCCTGCGCGCCACGTGCAGGGCCCAGGCGATCAGCGGGGCCTGGAGCGGGAGGCGGCCGTAGGCGGCGGCGCGCAGCGGCAGCGGGCGGCGGCGCCAGTCGCGCGCCATCTTGACGTTGGCCGGGAAGACCGCCGCCATCAGCGCCGCCGTCGCGAGCGCGCCCGCCTTCCGGGTGCGCGGGACGGCGATCGCGGCCGCGCAGCCCAGCTCGGCGGCGCCGCTGAGGTAGGTCCAGGTCCGCGCGCCGCCGGGCAGCCGCTCGGGGATGAGCGCGTCGAACGGCTTCGGCGCGACCATGTGCAGGGTGCCCATGCCGGCCATCAGGACGGCCAGCCGCCGGGACGCTGGTGACGAATCGGTCATGTCCCGCAGTCTGGCAGATCGGACGGGCCGTCCAATAGGCGTCCGGCCGGGCAGGACGGTGTGACTGAAGTCACCCTGCCGTGACCGTGTGACCTGGGGCGTAGCGGTCACGTGTCTGATGTCACCGTTCCGGTGGATTCGCGAAGTTCATGGCGGGGTTAGATTTGAACTGACCGGTCAGTTCAAACCTGGGAGGCTCCGCGATGACGCCCGCGCACCAGACTCCGGGGACGGCTGCCGCGGCCGGGGGGACCGCCGCGACCGTCCCCGGACCCCGCCCGAGCGGCTCCGGGACTGGCGGGGGCCGTCCCGGAGCCGCCGGAGCCGCCGGAGTCGCGGTGCGGGCCCGGCGGCTCGGCGTGCGCGGCCCCCGAGGATGGGCGTTCCGCGGCGCGGACCTCGACGTCCCGGCCGGCTCGCTGGTCGCCGTGAGCGGCATCGCCGGGACGGGACGCACCGCGCTCCTCCTCACCCTCGGCGGCCGCATGCGCCCCACCGAGGGCACGGTCGAGGTCGGCGGCCTCACCGGCCTCTCCGAGATCCAGCGCGTCGCGGCGCTCGGTATCGTCCCCGGCGTCACCGAACTCGACCCGGCGCTGACCGTCCGCGAGCACCTGGACGAGGCCCTCGCCCTGCGCGAGGGCGTCTTCGGCAGGTTCCGGGGACGGGACGCCCGCAGGCGCCGCGCCCTGGACCGCGCCGGCCTCGACCTCGATCCCCGGACGCTCGCCGCCGACCTCGCGCCCGACGAGGAGCAGCTCCTGGGAGCCGCCCTCGGCCTGGTGGGCGACCCCGGACTCCTCCTGCTCGACGACGTCGGCGAGGGGCTGGACGCCGAAGGGCAGCGCGCGCTGTGGCAGCGGCTCGCCGCGATCGCGTCCGGCGGCGTCACGGTCGTCGCCGCGTGCCATGACGCCGCGCCCGCCGAGGGCCTGGCCACCCACGGACTCTCGCTCTGACCAGCTAGCCAGGAGATCCCCCCATGAGACTTCCCGCGCTGACGCCGGGCACCCTCGAACTGCGGCGCTTCCAGCGCAACCGGCTGACCCGCATCGCCCTCGCCGGTCTCGTCCTCCTGCCGCTCCTCTATGCCGGTTTGTACCTGTGGTCGTTCTGGGATCCCTATGCCCGGCTCCGGCATGTGCCGGTGGCGCTGGTCGTCCAGGACCAGCCGGCCAAGGCGGGCGGCAAGACCGTCCACGCGGGGGCCGATCTCGCGGACGAGCTTGAGAAGCGCGAGGTGTTCGACTGGCGGACGGTGTCGGCGCAGGAGGCCGACAAGGGCGTGCGGTCGGGCAAGTACTACCTGTCGCTGACGATCCCGTCCGACTTCAGCGCCCGGATCGCGTCGCCGTCCGGGGACGGCACGCCCCGTCCGGCCGGGCTGCGGCTCCGGATGAACGACGCGAACAACTACGTCATGGGGACGCTCGCGCAGGCCGCGTTCAAGGAGATCAGCGCCGCCGCCGGGACCGAGGCCGTGCGCGGGTACTTCGACCAGGTCTTCCTGTCGTTCGGCAAGCTGCACGGCGAGCTGGGCGAGGCCGCCGACGGCGCCGGGAAGCTCGCCGAGGGCTCCGGGCGGGCCGAGGACGGGGCCGGCAAGCTCGCCGCCGGCGCGGGCGAGGCGGAGGCGGGCGCGGGCCGGCTCAAGGGCGGCATCGACGAGGCCCGCTCCGGCAGCGCGCAGCTGACGTCCGGGCTGGGCGACCTGCACGACGGGACCGAGCAGGTCGCCGCCGGGATGGCCCGGCTCACCGCCACCGTCGACCGCGCGGGCGGCACGCTCGTCCCGCTGCTGCGCGAGAACGCTCCGGAGATCCGGTCGGCCGCGCTGGCGGTCGCGCGGGGCGCGGACGCCCTCGCCGACGGCGCCGGACGGCTGCCCGCGCGGACCGGTGCCGCCGTGCGGCAGGCCGAGAGCGCGCAGGCGGAGCTGGAGACGCACCTGGCCGCGCATCCCGAGATCCCCGCGAACGTCCGCCAGGACCTCACCCGGTCCGCCGCGCAAGTCGCGGCCGTGGCGAAGCAGGTGGACGGGTACGTGCGCGGGCACACCGGCGACCTGCGCAAGATCGCGGCCGACGCGCGAACCGTCGAGCGCGCCGCCCGCAAGATCGCCCAGGACGCGCCCGCGCTCGCCGCCAAGGTCGACAAGGCCCGCCGCGACATCGACCGCCTCGACGCCGGGACGCGGCAGGTCAACGCGGGCGCGGGGCAGCTGCTCCTCGGATCGTCCAAGCTCACGACCGGCCTCACCGCGCTCTCCGGCGGCGCCGGAGAGCTGCGGGGCGGCCTCGGGCGGCTCTCCGGCGGGGCGGTGACTCTGGAGACGGCGCTCGCCCAGCTCGCGGACGGCAGCGGCGAGCTCGCGACCGGGCTGGACGACGGCGTCCGGCAGATCCCCGCCTACGGCGACGGCGAGCGCGCCGCGCGAGGCGGCATGATGAGCGACCCGGTGCGGCTGGCCAGCACCACCGACAACCAGGTGCCGAACTACGGGACCGGGTTCGCGCCCTTCTTCGTCCCGCTGTCGCTCTGGGTCGGCGGCATGATCATCTACATGCTGCTGCGGCCGCTGAACCCGCGCGCGATGGCGGGCACCGCGCCCGGCCGCCGCGTCGCGCTCGCCGGCTGGCTGCCGGCGGCGGCGATCGGGGCGGCGCAGGCCGTGGTCGTCCTCGCGGTGCTGCGGTTCGCGCTCGGGCTGCGCGCCGAGCACTGGCCGGGGCTCGTGGCGTTCCTCGCGCTCGCGTCCGCCGCGTTCCTCGCCGTCATCCAGTGGGTGAACGCGCGGTTCGGGCCGATCGGCCGGATCGTCGCGCTGGCGCTGCTCATGCTGCAACTGACCTCGGCCGCGGGCACCTACCCCATCGAGACGAGCCCCCGGTTCTTCCAGGTGATCCGGCCGTACCTGCCGATGTCGTGGGTGGTGGACGGTGTCCGGCACCTGATCGGCGGCGGGCCGATGACGGCGGTATGGCAGGGTTGTGCGGTGCTGGCGGCGTTCCTGGCCGGCGGGCTCGCGCTCACCGCCCTGGCCGTCCGGCACAACCGGGTCTGGACGCTGAAGCGGCTCCACCCCGCCCTGAAGCTCTAGGGCCCTGACGCTCTAGGGGCCCCGAAGCTCTAGGAGGCGCGAACGTGGCGCGCAGCGCGACGCGGGAGAAGCTGTTCGCCTCGGCGATCGAGCTGATCGCCGAGAGCGGCCTCGCCGCGACCACCGTCGACCAGATCGCCGAACGGGCCGGGGTCGCCAAGGGCACCGTCTACTACAACTTCGGCAGCAAGGCCGCGCTGTTCTCGGCGCTGCTGGAGTACGGCGTCGAGCGGCTCGCGACCGCGCTGCGCGACGCGGCGTCCGGCAAGGCCCCGCTGGACGCCCTGGAGGCGGTCGTCGCCGCCGAACTCGCCTTCATCGGCGAGCACGAGCCGTTCGCGCGCGTGCTCATCGCGGAGACGTGGCGGGCGGGCGGCGACTGGCAGCACGCGGCCCGGCTGATCCGCGAGCGCGCCATCGAGGTCGTCGCCGACGTCCTGCGCGACGCGGTCACGGCCGGGGACCTGCGCCGCGACCTCGACACGGGCACCGCCGCGTCCGCCGTCTTCGGGATGGTGCTGACCGTGGCCCTGGACTGGCGGGCCCTCCAGCCCGCCCGCCCGCTGACCGACGTCCAGGCGACCCTGATGGCCCTCCTGCGCGGCCGCCTGACCCCGTAGAGCCCTTGGCCTCGCGGTCAGTCGGCTTTGGGGATGTAGGCCAGGCCGTGCGCTCCGGGCTCGCCCTTGCGTGCGACGTCCAGGCTGCCGAGCCGGGTCATCGACTCCAGGTCGATGATGTCGACGGTCGAGGACGTGACGCAGGCGACGTAGCCGAGCGCACCGTCCGGCGACGAGGTGATGGTGAGCGGGAACTGCCCGACCTCGGCCTCGCCCAGCTTGTCACCGGTGGCGGCCGAGAACACCGTCAGGCGGCCGGGACCGTGGCGGCCCAGCCCGGTCGCGCCGTCGGGGACCATGCGCAGCTCGCCCACCAGGACCTTTCCGGTGGCGGTCGCGTGCACGGGGAACACGACGTTGTCGACCGGGAGCACGCCGGTCACCGCCGCGGTCGAGGTGTCGATCACCCGGATGCCCGGGGACGGGCCGTCCCCGCTCCCCGAGAACGAGGCGTAGGGCGCCGCGACGAACACGCGTGAGCCGTCCGCCGAGACGTCCAGCCCCTCGCTGCCCGGCACTTCGATCTTCTCGGTGAGCGTCCCCTCGTCCAGGTCGACCACCGAGACGAACGGCGCCTCCTTGTTGCTGGCGTAACCGGTGGATCCGTCCGGGGAGATGACGAACCAGTGGGGGCCGGGCGCGCCGGTGTCGATGCGCCCGAGGGAGCGCCGGGTGGCGGTGTCGACGACCACCACGCCGCCGCTCCGGTCGGCGGTTCCCTCGACGCTGACGTACAGCAGGCCGCGCCGGGTGTCGAGCGCGAGCCCGTGCGGCCCGTGCTCGGGCGCCAGGTCGACGACGTCGACGACCTTCCGGGCGTCGGGGTCGATCACGGTGACCTCGGTGCGGGGGCCGCTGTTGGCGTGGTAGTACCCCGAGCGGTAGGCGCTGGAGCACCACAGCAGCCGGTGCACCGGGTCGAAGCACAGCTCGTGGGGTTCGGCGAGGATCTCGATGGTGTCGAGAAGGCGGTCGTCGGCGGCGTCGTAGAACGCGACGGTGGGGCCGCTCTGGCTCACCACCGCCAGCACGTCGCCTTCCCTCTCTGCGCGGCCTGCACGGCCTGTGCGGACGGACGTTCGCATGTTCACTCCTTGCTTCGGTGCGTGACCATCCGAGTGTCGATCGCGGCCGCCATCGCGGGCAATGCAAAGATGAGCATGGGATAGTTTCAGCATCTGCAATGAGGGAGGAGCCGTGGAGCCGTGGACCTCAACCTGCTGCCGATCCTGGACGCCCTGCTGCAGGAGAACAGCATCACGCTGGCCGCCGAGCGGCTCGGCACGTCGCCGGCCAGCGTCAGCCGCGCCCTCGGCCGGCTGCGCCGCGCCCTCGGCGACCCGCTGCTCGTCCGGGCGGGGCAGCAGATGGTCCCGACGCCCCGGGCGATTGAGCTTCGGGAGGAGGTCCGCGCGCTGCTGGAGCACGCCGGCACCGTGCTGGCCCCCGCGCCCGGGCTTCCCGACCTGGACCGGACGTTCACGCTCCAGGTCGGCGACCTGCTCCTGGGCCTTTTCGCCGGGCGGCTGAGCGAGCGCGTCCGGGCCGAGGCGCCTCAAGCCGACCTGGTCTTCCTCCCCGAGGCGATCGAGGGGACGCCGGCGCTCCGGCAGAGCGCGGTCGACGTGGAGCTGGGCGTGCTGAACCACCCGGACCCCGAGATCCTCACCGAGCCGCTGGCGGCCGTCCCGCTGGTCGCCGTCGCGAGGGCCGGCCATCCGCTGTTCGACGGGCCCGCCGACGTCCGCGCCTTCGCCGCCGCCGACCATGTCGGCATCTCCCGGAAGGGCAGGCGGCGGGGCCCCATCGACGCCGCCCTGGAGCGGCAGGGACTCAACCGGCGCGTCGCCGTCGTCGTCCCGAGCCACACCGCCGCGCTCTTCATGGCCCGGACCACCGACCTGGTCTGCCTGACCCTCGACGGCTGGCTGCCGGACGCCATCACCGCCCTCGGGCTGCGGACCTTCCCGATCCCCGTCCCCACGCCGCCGGTCGAGATCGGCATGGCGTGGCATCCGCGCCACTCAGCGGACCGGGGCCACCAATGGCTGCGCGACCACATCCGCGAGACCGTCCGGGCCCATGCGCCCCAGCCGGGGAAATGACTGTTGCAGGTGGGGCCGGCCGCGGTCAGGGCAGGTTGCGGATCTCCTCGATGATGCCGGGCATCGCCTCGTTGTTGTCGTAGATCCAGCGCCGCAGGACGGCGAGCTCCGCGTCGCTGTAGGTGGAGAGGCGGTCGTGGAAGGCGCGGGCGATCGGCTCGAAGTAGCGGCCGAACTCGGCGACGTTCTCCTCGACCAGCTCGACGATCACGCGCCGGCGGTCGTCGGGGTCGCGGGTGCGCTTGACGTAGCCGGCGCGCTCCAGCCGGTCGATGACCGCGGTGATGGCGCCGCCGGTCGTGATGCCCATGAGCTGCGCGAGCTGACCCGGGGTCTGCGGGCCGTCCAGCACCAGCGCGCTCACGCACTGCGCGTCGGTGACGTTCAGCCCCGCCTTGCTCGCGGTGGCGTGGTGCAGCAGCACGGTGAACATGGTGCTGCGCTGCATCGCCCGCTGGAGTTCGTCCAACCGGTCCGGGTCCCGGGTCGCCACGCCCACCTCTTCCGCTACGTCTCCGCACTGGAGATAGCTCTGTTTTAGAGAGAGCCTAGTGGCCGCATCCGGTCAGAACCACCCCGGGGCGGCAGGCGTGCGGACGGTGTACGGCACGGCGTGGGACGCGGCGTGTGGCGCAGGACTCACGCTCCGCCGAGCGGGGCACCTCCAGGTCACCCTTACCATGGTTGTTGTTAGGACCACTAACAGAGGTCCGCTCCTGGCCCCGAATCCCACGAAGGTTCGGGGCCGACCTCTACGAGCCTCCGTTTCCCGCCTTACTGGGCGTCCTCCGCCACCTGCTTCGCCCACCGGTAGTCGGCCTTGCCCGCCGGGGAGCGCTTCATCTCCGCGACGAACGCGTAGACGCGCGGCACCTTGTAGCCCGACAGCTCGCGCCGGCAGTGCGCGTCCAGGTCCTCCGACGACGGCGCGTCGCCCGACGCCTGGACCACCGCGGCGACGCGGTTGCCCCAGCGCTCGTCCGGGATGCCGGTCACGACCGCGTCGTACACCGCCGGATGCCCCTTGAGAACGGCCTCGACCTCCTCCGGGAACACCTTCTCGCCGCCGGTGTTGATGGCCTGCGAGCCGCGCCCGTACACGGCGATCGACCCGTCCTCCTCGACGGTGGCGATGTCGCCGGTGAGCAGCCAGCGCTTGCCGTCCACCACCGGGAACGTCTTCGCCGTCTTCTCCGGGTCGTTGTAGTAGCCCTGCGCGATGTGCCCCGTGCGGGCGACCTGGCCGATGACGCCCGATCCGGGCTTGACGGGCTGGAGCGCGTCGTCCAGCACGGTGACGTTCTCCACGTCCGGCGCGAACCGCAGGCCCTTCTCCGGGGTGGAGCCGGCGACCGCCTCGGCCGTCGAGCCCGACTCCGTCGACCCGAACCGGTCCAGGATCATCACGTTCGGCAGCAGTTCCTGGATGCGGTCCCGGACCGTCCCGGTGAAGATCGCGCCCGTGGAGACGTAGGCGAACAGCGAGGAGGTGTCGTAGTCGCCGCGCGCCAGCTCCTCCGCCATCGGGATCGCCATCGCGTCCCCGGTGATCGTCAGCGAGTTGACCTTCTCCCGCTCGATCGTCCGCCACACGTCGGCCGCGTCGAACTTGCGCGTGTAGACGAGCGTCGCGCCCATGAACCAGGCGATCCACGTCGCGACCTGCGCGGCGCCGTGCATCAGCGGCGCCACCGGCATCATGATCAGCGGGCCGCCGTTGCGGGCGTTCTCCACGATGTCCTCGGGACGCGACGGGCGCGGCACCGTCGGGTTCCAGAACGCGAAGATGATCTGCTCGGTCGACCAGATGACGCCCTTCGGCATCCCGGTCGTCCCGCCCGTGTAGATGATGTAGGCGTCCTCGCCGGTCCGCGCGGGGAAGCCCGCGCGCGTGCCGTCGGCGTCCTTCAGCGCCTCGTCGTAGGCGACCGCCCCCGGGACGGACGGCGCGCCGCCCACCGCGATGAGGTGCCTCAGCTCCGGCACCTCCGGGACGGTCGCCGCGACCCGGTCCTCGAACTCCACGTCGTACAGCAGCGCGACGCTGTCGGAGTCCCGGTAGACGTAGAGCAGCTCGCTCTCCACGTACCGGTAGTTGATGTTGATCGGCACGGCCCGGATCTTGATCGCGGCCAGCAGCGCGGCCGCGTACTCCACGCCGTTGTAGAGCTGGACCGCGATGTGCTGCCCGGGCCGGACACCCGCGTCCAGCAGGTGGTGCGCGAGCCGGTTCGCGTGCTCGTCCAGCTCGGCGAACGTGAGCCGCTGATCGCCGCACACCAGGGCGACACGGTCCCCGATCGCGTCCGCGATCCCCTCGAACAGGTCAGCGTGGTTGAACTCCATCGGACGTCCCTCTTTCGGGGTCTGGGGTCGCCCCCAGGGGGAACAGGGGTGTGGGTCGTATTCGCGCCTCGGAAGGGTCAGGGTCGGATCAGGGCTTGTCGCTGCCGACGATCCACATGGCGAAGAACTGGGCGCCGCCGCCGTAGGCGTGGCCGAGCGCGCGCCGCGCGCCGTCCACCTGGTGCTCCCCGGCCCGGCCGCGCACCTGCAGCGCCGCCTCCGCGAACCGGATCATCCCGGACGCGCCGATCGGGTTGGACGACAGCACGCCGCCGGACGGGTTCCACGGGATGTCGCCGTCGAACGCCGTCGCGCCCGCCTCGGTGAGCTTCCAGCCCTCGCTGTCGCCGCAGAACCCGAGGTTCTCCAGCCACATCGGCTCGTACCAGGAGAACGGGACGTACACCTCGGCGCAGTCGAGTTCGCGGCGCGGGTCGGTGATGCCGGCCTGCCGGTACACGTCGGCCGCCGCGTCCTTGCCGCCCTGCGGGCTGACGCTGTCGCGGCCCGCGAACTGCATCGGCTCGGACCGCATCGCCGTGCCGTGCACCCAGGCGGGCGGGTTCGGGGCCTTCTTCGCCGCGTCCTCCGAGGCCAGCACCATCGCGCAGGCGCCGTCCGACGACGGGCAGGTCTCCAGGTAGCGGATCGGCTCCCACAGCATCGGCGTCGACTCGACCATCTCGCGGGAGATGCCGGGGATCTTCAGGTGCGCGTACGGGTTGCGCAGCGCGTTCTGCCGGTCCTTGACCGCGACGAGCGTCCCGATGTGGTCGGGCGCGCCGGACCGCCGCATGTAGGCGCGGATGTGCGGGGCGAAGTAGCCGCCCGCGCCGACCACGAGCGACGTCGTGAACGGCCCGTTCACGGTCAGCGCCCACGTCGCGTTCGACTCCGACTGCTTCTCCCACGCGAGCGTGAGGACCCGCTCGTGCACCCCGGACTGGATCAGGTTCGCCGCGACGATCGCCGTCGACCCGCCGACCGAGCCCGCCGTGTGCACCCGCAGCAGCGGCTTGCCGGTGGCGCCGAGCGCGTCCGCCAGGAACAGCTCCGGCATCACGACGCCCTCGAACAGGTCGGGCGCCTTGCCGACCACGATGGCGTCGATGTCCTTCCAGGTCAGCCCGGCGTCGTCGAGGGCGCGGCGGGCCGCCTCGCGCAGCAGGCCCGCCATCGAGACGTCCAGCCGCTTGGTCTTGTACTGGGTCTGCCCGATGCCGATGACCGCACAGGATTTAGCCATTGTTCTCTCCCGACAGCACGCAGACGAGGTTCTGCTGGAGGCAGGGGCCGGACGCGGCGTGCCCGAGCGTCCGGGACGCCGTCCCGTCGTGGATGCGGGACGCGGCCTCGCCGATCCGGATGAGGCCCGCCGCCATCACCGGGTTCGCCGACAGCGCCCCGCCGGAGGGGTTGACGCTCACGCCGTCGTCCAGGCCGAGGGCCTCGCGCAGGATCAGCTCCTCATGGCTGAACTGCGCGTGCAGCTCCGCGACCTCGATCCCCGCCGCGCCGGCCTTCTCCCCCGCGAGCCGGGCGGACGCCGAGCGGGTCAGGTCGCGGACGCCGAGCGCGTGCGGCTCGACGCGGTGGTCGATGCCGGTGATCCACGCGGGCCGCTCGCACAGCTCGCGCGCCCTGTCGCCCGCCGCCAGCACGATCGCGGCGGCGCCGTCGGTGACGGGCGCGACGTCGCAGGGGTGCAGCGGCGCGACGTCGTAGCCGTCCCCTTCGGGGTCCGGCAGGTGCAGCGCGAACGGGTTCTCGCGGCCGGACGCCCGGGACCGCGCGGCGACCGCGCGCAGGTCGTCCTCCTTCACGCCCGACCTGTCCATGTACGCGCGGGCCTGCATGGCGGCCATCGACACCTGGTCGACGCCGAGCGGCGCCAGCGTGTACGGGTCGAGCTGCTGGTTCATGATCGCGCGGAGGTCGCCCTGGGACGTCTTGCCGAACCCGTACACCAGCGCGGTGTCGATCGCGCCGATCTGGAGCTTCACCCACGCCTCGTACAGCGCCCACGCGCCGTCCATCTCGACGTGGCTCTCCGAGATCGGCGGCCAGGCGCCCAGCGTGTCGAGCGCGGACACGAACGCGAACGGCGCGCCCTGCAGGTAGTCGCACGAGCCCGAGCAGGTGAAGCCGAACCGGGACAGGCCCGTCCGCTCCTTGATCTCGGTGATCACGGGGAGCACCATCTCGGTCTCGGCGATCCCCTGGTCCTCGCCGCTGTGATGGCTCTGTGCGAAGGCGACGACTGCGACATCACGCATTACATGAAGTCCTTGATCTCTTCGAAGGGGACGTCGGGCTCGTCGATGGGCTCGAACCACTTGATGTTGGACATCGAGTGGGTCCACTCATCGCGGGGCCGCCACGCCGCCTTCACCCGCATCCCCATCCGCACCTGGTCGGCCGGGATCCCCGCCACCAGCGTGAGCATCGTCAGGCCGGCGCCGTCCAGCAGGACGTAGCCGGACACGAACGGCACCTCGGGGGCGCGCGGGTCGGGGATGTTGTTGACCGCGAAGGTGGTGACGGTGCCGGTGTCGGGCAGCTCCACCTCCTCGGACGTGGGGACGCCGTCGCGCGGGCAGAACCCCTTCATCGGCACGATGACCTTCTCGCACACCGGGCAGCGGTGCCCGATGATGCGGCCCTCGGAGATCCCCTCCAGGAACCGGCCGAGCGCCCGCCCGCCCTTCAGCCGGTACTCCAGGCTCGCCCGCGGGTTGATCATGGTGACCTCGGGCAGGAAGCACTCGATGTCGCCGATCGTCCCCGTCCGCTCCGCACGGTACTTCGGCCGCACCCGCATCCCGGTCTTGAGGATCTTCGGCGGCTTCGCGCCGGTCTCGAAGACGCCGAGGTCGAGGGCGTGCAGCAGCGCGGTGTCGGCGCCGTCCGGCCGGATCAGCGCCCACGCGAACGGGCGGTCGAACGGGTGCTCCTTCGCCGGGTCCGGCACCCACGACCAGGTCGTGACCGTCCCGGCCGGGCCGACCTCGACGAACTCGTCCGTCACGTCCTCGCCGGTGTCCGGGTCGCACTCCGCCGGCGGGACGAGCACCCGGCCGCCCGCCGTGCGGACGCCGACCAGCCGGCCGTCGCGCAGCTCGCTGAGGAAGCGCCCGATCACCGGCCCGACCGAGCGGGTGTACCCGCCGGGGAACTCGACGACGTGGTTGGGGGTCTCCGATGGCGCCGAGTTGGACGGCCCTGTGTTAGATGGCACTGTCGCGGTCCTTCCAGTACGGATCCCGCAGCTTGCGCTTGAGGAGCTTGCCGTTGGGCTCGCGCGGCATCGTCTCGATGAAGTCGATGGACTTCGGCCACTTCATCTTGGCGAGCCGGCCCTCCAGCGACGCGAGGATCTCGGCCGCGAGCGCGTCACCGGGCGCGGCGCCCTCCGCGGGCTCGACGACGGCCTTGATCTGCTCGCCCCACTCCTCGTCGGGGATGCCGAACACGGCGACGTCCGCGACCTTCGGGTGCAGGGTGATCTCGTTCTCGATCTCGGCCGGGTAGATGTTCGCGCCGCCCGAGATGATCATGTCGGCCTTGCGGTCGGACAGGAACAGGAACCCGTCCTCGGTGAGGTAGCCGATGTCGCCGACGGTGAAGAAGTCCTTGAGGCGGTTCTTCTCCGTCTTCTCCTTGTCGCCCTTGTACTCGAACTCGACGCCGGCCATCTTCATGTAGATCGTGCCGTGCGTCCCGGCCGGGACGGGCTCGCCGTCGTCGTCCACGACCAGCAGCTCGCTGATCGGCCAGGCGTTGCCGACCGTGCCGGGGTGCGCGCGCCAGTCCGCCGGGCTCGCGATCGTCCCGCCGCCCTCGGTCGCCGCGTAGTACTCCCAGATGCAGTCGCCCCACCACTCGAGCATCTGCTGCTTGATCGGCACCGGGCACGGCGCCGCCGCGTGGATCGCCCACTTCATGCTCGACACGTCGTACCGGGACCGGACGTCCTCGGGCAGCCCCAGGAGCCGCTTGAAGTGCGTCGGCACCATGTGGGTATTGCTGACGCGGTACTTCTCGATCACCCTGAGGGTGTCTTCGGCGTCCCACTTGTCCATGTAGACGAGCGTGTGGCCCATCTGCAGGGCGGTGCCGCCGAACTGGGTGACGGCCGTGTGGTAGTTCGGCGAGGTGATCAGATGGGCCTGGTGCTCGCCCCCCGCGGGGCGCCCCGGCGGGATGCCGAACAGACCGAGCAGGAACGTCATCAGTTCCGCGCTGTCATCGGGGTCGATCCCCATCAGCGCCCGCTTGACGCCCTTCGGCCGCCCGGTCGTCCCGGACGTGTAGTGCATCGTGGCGCCGTTGCTGCGGTCGCCCGGAAGCGTGTCGGGCTGCCCCTCGACCAGTTCCGCGTACGGGCGGAAGCCCTCCACGTCACCGAACGCGAACCGCCGGTGCGCCTCGATCTCCTCGCCGGCGCGCGCGCCCTCCCGGGCGTAGCGCTCGTGCACGAAGAACGCCTTGGCCTCGCTGTCGGCGACGATGTAGCCGATCTCCGGCCCGGTCAGGTGCCAGTTGATCGGCGTGTAGTACCAGCCGGCCTGCAGCGCGGCGAGGTACAGCACGACGCCCTCGACACCGTTCGGGACGAGCCCGCAGATGCCGTCGCCCTTCTCCAGTCCCAGCGCGCGCAGGCCGTGCACCAGCCGGTTCGAGCGGGCGAGCAAGTCGCCCGCGGCGTACTCGGTTCCGTCCGGATCGACGGCGGCGATCCACTCGGGATCCGCCTGCGCCAACCGCCAGAAGCCCAATGACCCCATCGGATCTCCCTAAGTGACCACAGTGAGCACCGACACACCACGGCGCCCGGCAGCCAAAGTAGATCACGTTCTCGTTTTGCAGTTCAACCCCTACCGGTAGGGCAGTGGCTTAACTAGAATCTGTTCTCGTTTGACATCTAAGCTGGAGGAACCATGGCGGAACGGCTGCCGATCAGCACCGAGCACTGCATCGTCGAGCGGGACGGCCACGTGGTCATCGTCACGATGAACCGGCCGGAGGCGCGCAACGCGCTCAGCACCGCGATGCTGGTCGGCCTCGCCGACGCCTGGGCCTACATCTCGGACACGCCCGAGGTCCGCGTCGGCATCCTCACCGGAGCCGACGGGACGTTCTGCGCCGGCGCCGATCTGAAGGCGATGAGCCAGCCGTCCTCGGACCCGCGCGTGCAGGAGCGGGCCGCGCAGATCACCGACTACCACTGGAAGGGCCTGCTGCGCGACGGCCGCCCCACCAAGCCGCTCATCTGCGCCATCGAGGGCTACGCCGTCGCCGGCGGCACCGAACTGCTCACCGGCACCGACCTGCGGGTCGTCGCCGAGGGCGCCACCCTCGGACTGTTCGAGGCCAAGCGCGGCCTGTTCCCCATGGGCGGCAGCGCCGTCCGCCTGCCCCGCCAGATCGGCTACGCCGCCGCGCTCGACATCCTGCTCACCGCCCGCGAGGTGACCCCGCAGGAGGCCCTCGCCATGGGGCTGATCAACAAGGTCGTCCCGGACGGCGAGGCCCTCGCCGCCGCCCGCGAGATGGCCGACCAGATCGCCGCGTGCGCGCCGCTGTCCGTCCAGGCGATCCTGCGCGCCGTCCGCGAGACCGAGCACCTCCCCGAGGAGGAGGCCCTCAAGATCTCCGACGAGATCGGCTGGCCCGTCTTCGCCTCCGAGGACGCCAAGGAGGGCTCCCGCGCCTTCAAGGAGAAGCGCCCCGCCGTCTACCAGGGCAAGTAACGGCTACGGAGACGGGCATCCCGCCCCGCGCGAGGTGCGCGAGGCGGGATGCCGGTTCCCGCTGTGCGGGCTATCGCCGGGACGCGGTCAGTCGCGGGTCCAGTGCGCCAGGTCGGCCCACCGGGTCGCGTCGGTGGTGGTGATGCCGACCGCCCACATGGTCCCGGTCCCGGGCGCGACCGCCACGGAGTGGGCCCGGACGGTCGTCCCCGCGGGCCGGGTCAGGGTCTCGTCGCTCCAGACGCCGGCGGCGGTGCGGTGGCGCATGGTGCTGCCCCCCGAGACGACCCAGATGCCGCCCGCCCCGTCCGAGGCGACCTTGCTCAGAGAGGTGCCGGGAGCGCCGAGGACGTTGGTCCACTTGGTGCCGTTCCAGTGCGCCAGCAGCGACCGGGAGACCGACTTGCCCGTCCCGTCCGGCATCCGCGCCGTGCCGACCGCCCACACGTCGTCGTCGGAGGCCGCGTACACGTCCTGCAAGGTCGACGCGACCTCGCCCTTGACGGTCTCACCGATGTCGGGGAACGGGACGCTGGTCCACGAGGTGCCGTTCCAACGCGTGGTGGCGGGCCGCGCGGTGCCGTCCGGCGCGATCGCCCAGCCGACCGCCCACGCGCTGGCGGACGAGACGGCCGCGACCGCGCGCGGCTTGATCCCGATGGGGGTGTCGGCCCAGCCCGCGCCGTTCCAGTACTTGGCCGCCATGGCGCTGACCGCCCACGTGCGGTCGGGACCGGCCGTCGCGATGTCGGTCGGCTGGAAGCCCAGCGGAACGCCGAACGGGATCCAGGAGGAGCCGGTCCAGCGCAGCAGGGCGTGCGAGTCGCCCGAGGCGTTGAGCTGGGCGGCCACCCAGACGTTCGACGCCGACGTGGCCGAGGCGGCCTGGAACCGGTAGGGGGCGAGCGACGCGGGCAGCGGCACGTCCTTCCAGGTGCCGCCCGTCAGCCGCTGGAGGATCGGCCTGTGCGTCGTGACGTTCTGCTGGCCGCCGACGGCCCAGACCGTGCCGTCCGGTGCCGTGGCGATGTCGCTGAGAGAGGTTCCCTGGTCGGCTTTGGCGTCGCTCTGGACGATCGGCCACGTCGTCGCCGCGGCCGCGGCGACGGACGACACTGAGCGCTGCTCCGCGGAGTCCGCCATGGCGACCGCGACCGTGGTGGCCACCGCGCCCACGGCGACGGCCATCCCCGCGACCCCCAGTTTCCTGCTGCTCTTCACTCGATCCCCGTCCACTGAAAACGATCTTGCAGAAGCAGTGGAACGTAGCAGGGCCGAAAGTCAGTTCGCCCGATTTTTAGGAACATCATGTCTCGGCCCGCCATTGAGGCTTATTACCGGCTGTCCGTAAATCGCCCGGAGTTTGCCGGACCTCTCGCGTGGCACCGCTCAGGCAAGCGAGTCACGGAAGGACTGAGCAGGCCATGGCCTTGCAACTGCGACGCAGACGGCCGACGACGACGCAAGAGGCGCCGCCCCGGCGCTGGACGTGGCACCGGCGCGGCACGGGCACCGGAGCGGTCGAGCGCAAGCCGCCCCGCCGGCGGCGCACCAGGCCCAACCCGGTCAGCGCGATGATCATGATGGCCGGCTGGGCCGCCGCCGCCGTCCTCGCCCTCGGGATGCTGCTGACCTGGGGCGATGCGAACCCGGCCAACGTCCTCGTGGACGCCGTACTCGACACGGGCGGCTGGCTCGCCACCCCGTTCCACGACGTCTTCACGCGGACCGACCCGCAAGAGCAGCTCTACATCAACTGGACCCTCGCCGGCGTCGTCTACTACGTCCTCGCCCGGGCGCTGTCCTGGATGACCCGGTTCTGACCACCGAAAGGCCCCGGCCGGCGCGGAGGGATGGCGCGCGGCCGGGGCCTTCTCGGGGGATCAGCCTTCGGTGATCGTGTTGAGGCGCTCGATGGCCTCGACGTACTCCTCGATCAGGTCGTAGACGACCTGGGCGGCCGGCTTGACCTGGTTCATCGACCCGACGATCTGGCCGACCGGGAACGTCACCAGCTCGCCGTCGCCGGACCGCTGGATGCGCGGCAGCGCGTCCGCGATCAGCATGAACTGCATGGGCATCGGCAGGTAGCCGGGCGACTGCTCGCTCTCCCACGCCTCCGTCCACGCGGTCTTGAGGAAGCGGGCGGGCTTGCCCGTCCACGCCCGGGACCGGACGGTGTCGCGCGAGGTGGCCTCCAGCAGCTTGGGCAGGGCCCGCTCCGGGGTGTCGGCCTCGTCGACGGTCAGCCAGATGGAGCCCGTCCAGACGCCGTCGGCGCCGAGCGCCATGCCCGCGGCCATCTGCCGGCCCCGGCCGATGCCGCCCGCGGCCAGCACGATCGTGTCCTCGCCGACCGCGTCCACGACCTCGGGGATCAGCACCATGGTCGCCACGTCGCCGGTGTGGCCGCCGGCCTCGGTGCCCTGGGCGACGATGATGTCCACGCCGACCTCGACCTGCTTGCGGGCGTGCCGGGCGTTGGAGGCGAGCCCCGCGACCTTCACGCCGTGCTCGTGCGCCTGCGCGACGACGTCCGCCGGGGGCGGGCCGAGCGCGTTCGCCAGCAGCGCGATCGGGTGCTTGAGCGCCACCTCGACCTGCGGCCGGGCGGTCACGTCCGTCCAGCCGAGCAGCGCCTTGCCCGCCTGCTCCGAGGGCGGGTCGACGCCGTGCTCGGCGAGCAGGCCCTCGAGGAACTGCTTGTGCTCGGCCGGGATCATGCCCTGCAGCTTGCCGAGCAGCTCCTCGGCGTCGCCCATGTCGGCGCCCTCGTACTTGGCGGGCATGACCACGTCCACGCCGTAGGGTTTGCCGCCGACGTTCTCGTCGAGCCACTTGAGCTCGAGTTCGAGTTCCTCGGGAGTGAAGTGCAGGGCGCCAAGGACGCCCATGCCGCCGGCGCGGCTCACCGCCGCGACCACATCGCGGCAGTGACTGAACGCAAAGATCGGGTACTCGATGCCGAATAGTTCGGTGACTCGTGTCCGCACAGCCTCGACCCTAAGCGCGCTCCCACGAAACTGCAACAGGTTCTACTTACAAATCTCAGACCTCGCACCGCCACGTCCCCGTCGCTTCATCCCGCCCTAGCCCAATTGCCACCCACAAACCCCCGCTCCCGCACCCCGGCCCACCGCCCCCACCCGCCGTATGAGGACCGCACTAGAACACGTATCACCCACCCTTTTCCCACCACGCACTCGCAACGCGGGAGCCCGCACGAGGCGTCGGCATCCGCTGAGAGCCCAGCGCCAGCCGAGGGCCCAACACCCGCGCCCCCCGTATCCGCCCACCAGCGCGAGAACGCCCCCGCAACACCGCAGGCGCCGACGCACATCAATGAGACGTCGGCGCCGTCAGGCGGTGCGGCCTGGCGTCTTGGGCCGGCAAGGTCGGCCGCTGGCGCGGGCACGGCCTGTGGCCTTGCGGGGTGCCGGGCCGGCGGAGGCTAGGGGCGGCGGGCCGGCGGAGGCTAGGGGCGGCGGGAGGGGCCGCCGGTGGCCTTGCGTTGTTGGCGTTGGCTTTGGGGGGCCTGGCGGCGGGGTTGGGACGGTGGGGGCGGCGGGGCGGCGGCCTGGTGGGGTTGGGGGGACGGGGCGCGGGGCGGGGCCGCCGGGGTCATGTCGCCGAACTTGCCGTCGGCGCGGCGGGGGGTTTCGATGGGCGGGGGGTCGCGGCGGGCCAGGCCCATGTAGCCGCCGGTGAACAGCAGGATCAGGCCGAAGAAGATGGCGGCGGCCGGGAGGTAGCTGCGGACCAGGTCGATCTGCAGCGCGTTGCTGTTGGCCATGTCGACCATGGCCTTCTGGTCTTTGTCGGTGCTGATGAGGTCGGCCTGGGCGACGATCATCTTGCCCTTGCCGTCCGCCGTCTGGACGGTGCTGCGGATGTTCTTGCGGTGCTTGACCGGAATGCCGGTGCGCGGGTCGACCCAGACGGTGTTGTACGCCTCGGTGTAGCGGTCCACCTTCTGGTTGCCGGCGTCCTCGGGCAGGCCCAGCATCTTGGCGGGCAGCTTGGTGTCGAGCGCGGCCGTCTTCGTCAGGGGGATGGTCTGGGTGAAGCGGTACGTGGTGAGCCCGTGGACCTTCTCGACGGCGTTGAACTGCATCGGCGCCGCCTGCTTGGTGGTCATGTCGAAGAACGGGTAGTCGCGCTTGTGGACGTTCGCGATCGGGAACAGCAGTCCGTAGCCCGACATGCGGACGGCGTTGTCGCCGTCGACGTTGACGCCGCAGCAGTTGACCAGGACGCCCGTCCGGCGGTCGAAGGCGATGCGGAAGCCCTGGATCTGGACGGGCTTGTCCGGTTTGGCCTGGTCGTAGATGTTGGTCGTGGAGTCCCAGACCGCGATGTCGTCGTTGCCCTCGTTGGCGCGGACGTCGCCGCGGACGGTGTTCTTCGCCAGCAGGGTGACACCGGTCTTGACCTTGAGGTCCGCCTGGTCGAAGTACGTCGCGTCCTTCGACTCCAGGGACGTCACCTGGTAGCGGTTCAGCGGCGCGACGACCACCTGGTCGGCGATGTAGAAGCGGATCAGCGGCGCGAGCGCGAGGAAGAAGGCACCGAGGCCGATCAGGACCAGGCCGACCGGTCGCCGCATGAACACCTCCGAGGGGTGCCGTGGTCATCGCCAACGGCCGCGTCATCGTCAACGGCCGAGAGGCCGGGTCCGGCATGCCCGGATCACACTACAGGACCCCCGAAACCGGGAGTCCAATAAGGCCGGTGCCGCCGGGTGGGCTGTCCCGTGGGAGTGTACTGACCGGTAGGCTCCGCGTTACCTTCGGACGTCCCGACCCGGTGAGGTGGGCCTTGACCTCGGCGCATGGGCGCCCGGCGGCGCAGGACGGGCTCGTTCCCCGGCACTGTGCGACGCTGGCGCGGTCGGTGCGGCTGCTCAGCGCGTTCCGGCGCGAACGGCGGGAGCCGGAGCACTTCTACGACCTCATGGCGCGCGATGCCGTCGCCCTGCTCGGGTGCTACACCGAGGTGCGGGGCGCGACTGTGATCGATGTGGGGACGGGCTTCGGGTTCTTTGCGCGCGCGCTGACCGCGGCTGGTGCGCGCTGCGCCGGGATCGATCATGATTTTGGTGAGCTGGTCGCGCATGGCCCGGGTCGGTCGAGCCGGCTTGTCGCGAGTGCGCTGGCGCTGCCGTTCAGGGCGGACGCCGCCGACGTGTGCTTCTCGTCCAATGTCCTGGAGCATGTTTCCGACCCGTGGCGCATGGCCGGGGAGATGGTCCGCGTGACGCGGCCCGGCGGGACGGTGTTCCTGTCGTTCACCAACTGGCTGTCGCCGTGGGGCGGGCACGAGACCTCGCCCTGGCACTACCTCGGCGGCGACCGGGCCGCCCGCTGGTACGAGCGCCGGACGGGGCGTCCGCCCAAGAACCGGTACGGGCACAACCTGCACCCCGTGTCGGTGGCGTCGGCGCTGGCATGGGCCCGGGGACGGGACGACGTGCGGGTCCTGGACGCGCTGCCGCGCTATCATCCGCGCTGGGCCGAGGCCGTGGTGCGCGTCCCGGGGCTGCGGGAGGTCGCGACGTGGAACCTCGTCCTCGTGCTCAGGAAGAGGGAGTCGTGAGACCTGCCGCGCCGCCGCCGATCTCCGGTCACCAGAACACGATCGACGGCCTGCGGGCGGTCGCGGCGCTCGCCGTCCTCGTCTTCCACGTCGCGAGTTCGGCGGGGTCCATCACCAACCCGGACGGGCCGCGGTGGCTGTTCAACGGCGGTCAGATCGGGGTGCCGATCTTCTTCGCGCTGTCGGGCCTGCTGCTGTACCGGCCGTGGGCGGCGGCGGCTCTGGACGGGCGATCCGCTCCGCGCACGGCGACCTATCTGCGCCGGCGCGTCTTCCGCATCATGCCGGCCTACTGGGCCGTGGTCGTGGTCTACATGGTCACGGCCGGCCGGGACCACATCGGCGACCCGGTCACCTGGGCGTCGCTGATGACGCTCACGCAGACCTACCTGCCGGGCGCGTGGTGGCCCACCGACCTCGGGCCGTCGCATCTCGGGCAGTGCTGGAGCCTCGTCGTCGAGGTCGCCTGGTACGTGACGCTGCCGGTCACCGCGGCCGTCCTCGCCTGGTACGCGCGCCGGACACGGACCGACGACGTCGGCGTGCGGGCCAAGCGGCTGCTGATCGGCATCGGCGTGTACGCGGCGCTGTCGCTGCCCTGGACGGCCGTCATGTTCGTCCCGGAGCGGCAGACGCAGATGGGGCTGTTCCTGCCGCGGTACTTCGCCTGGTTCGCGATCGGGATGGCGCTCGCGGTGGTGACGGTCTGGGCGCGGCTGGACGAGCGGCGCCCGGTCGCGGCGCTGTGCCGGGCCGTGTCGGACTCGTGGGCGGCGTGCTGGACGGCGGCGGCCATGCTGTACGTGGTCGCGGCGACGCCCGCGGCGGGCCCGCTGAGTCTGCGGGACGCCGACACGTTCTGGACGTCCGTCCTGCATGTGGTGGTGTTCGGGCTGTGCGCGGCGGCGTTCGTGGCGCCGGTCGTGCTTGCGCCGCCGGGGCAGCCCGTGCTCGGCGCGATCCTCGGCAACCCGGTGATGCGGTTCCTCGGCCGGATCTCCTACGGCGTGTTCCTGTGGCAGCTGCTGATCATCGTCTCCTGGTACGACGCGGCGGATCGGACCTTCCGGGGGGACGTGGCGACGGACCTGCCCCTGATGGCGGCGGCGACCATCGCAGCGGGGACCCTGAGCTACTACCTGGTGGAGTGGCCGGTGCAGCGGCTGGCCCGGCGCCGGGACCGGGCCCGCCCGGCCCCTGCCCCGGTGCCGTCCAGCTGAGCGAGATCCGCCCGGCGCCCGGGTCGCCGCCGGGCGGCTTCGGCCGCCACAGCTCGGCCGCGAGGCGTCCGACGACGGCGAGCCCGAGCAGCTGCGGCACGATGTCGCCGAGCGCGCCGGACGGGGCGGCGGGGTTGCCGGGCACGTCCAGCCACCGCGCGGCGGCGAGGCAGCCGGTGCCCGCGAGCATGGGGACCGCGATCGCCCACGGGGAGGCGAGCGCGCGCAGGACGGCGGAGCGGCGGGTGCGGGCCCAGCCGCACAGGGCCGCGACGCCCAGCGTGACGGCGACGCCGGGGGCCCCGGCGATCCAGCCGCCGAGCGCGGCGGCGAGCCCGATCGCGGCCCACGCGGGCCAGCCCGTTCCGGCGACCATGGCGCGCGGGTCGGGCCGCCGCCGGCGGGCGGAGCCGCCCGGCCAGACCGCGGCGATCAGCAGGACGAGGAGCAGGTTGAGGCCGGTGACGACGGCGATCCGCTGCGCCCGGTCGGGGGTGTAAACCAGCTTGATGACGCCGCTGGTGCCGGCGGGGACGAGCCAGCCCTGCTTCCAGCCGTCCAGCCGGACGGCGCGCAGCTCGGTGCCGCCGGCGGTGGCGCGCCAGCCGGTGTTGAAGTTCTCGTTCACGGTGAGGAACGAGTCGGCGGGGGCGTCCACGCTCAGTTCGCGGGAGCTGGAGCCCCAGCTGAGGACCTTGACCTGCTGCGGCGGCTCGGCGTCGGCGGCGGGCCGCGGCTTGGCCCCGACCGTGACGGTGTCGATGCGGTAGTTGTCGAGCGGCGCCGCCGTCAGGTGGTTGCGGCCCTTGGCGAGGACGGCCTGCTTGCAGGCGCTGAACTGGAGCGGCCGACCGGCGAGCAGATCGCCGAGCGTGCCGGTCGCCTTGGTCTGGACGGCCCCGCTCCGCTTCTGACCGGCGGCGCTCCGGCCGCTGCCGGAGGTGCCGTTGGCGTTGCCGGCCCTGCCGCCGCCGCGGGCCTCGCCGTTGCCGCTGCCGGACGTGCCGGCGCCGGAGGTGGCGGTCTGCGTGCCGGGTGCGCCGATCCGGAGTTTCGGGCCGAAGCCGCACGGCAGTTCCAGCGGGTAGGCGCGCACGTCGGGGAACGGCTTCACGCCGGGGATCTTCAGCTCGGCGAGCTGGATGGGCTGGGTGCGGCCGTCCCGGAAGAAGGTGATCTTCAGCCGGTCGGTGGTCATCGGCGCGAACGACAGCTTGCCCGCGGTGTCGGTCAGGCCCTCGCGGGACTGGCCGTTCGCGCCCTCGACCCGCAGCCGGACCGGGCCCGCCGCGCCGGGCGGGCGGGTGACCGTCACCGTGGACACCCGCTCGCGGCCCTTCCACCGGACGCTGTAGACGGGCTGATCGTCGCTCTCCCCCGCGATCCAGGACGTCGCTGGGTCGCCGTCGAAGCCGGATCTGGCCTGGTCGGCCGGGTGGCGGGACAGCGTCGAGGTCGCGGCGACGGACGGCTGCCCGTGCACGGTCGTGTACCGGTCGATGAGCCGCTGGTCGGTGAGGACGGCCGTGCCCGTGACGGGCGCCCTGCCCGCGACCGCCGAGGTGAACGTCCGGTCGAAGCCGTCGCCCTCCTCGTCGCCGGAGCCGAGGGACGGCGAGCACACCCAGCGGGCGCTGCCCTTCATGCATTCGCTCGTCGCGCCGGGCGCGCGGCTCATCACGTAGGTGGCCGGGCCGTCGACGCCGGCGGGCGCGGGCAGCGTGTAGGTGCGGGTCGGGGTGACGCCGCCGATCGCCACCTCGGAGACCGCCGCGCGCGCGAACGCGGGGACGGCCGGCTTCGAGGCGAGGGCGGTGATCCGCAGCCGCAGCCAGCGGGTCGGGCCCTCCGGTACGCGCAGCGCCTGCGGGGCGGCGGTCTGCCGGACGCCCTGCTCCAGCGTGCCGTTCTCGGTCTCGACGGCGACGCGCGACACCGGCGGCCCGAGCGCGCTGTTCTGCGGGAACGCGACGGTCATGTTCCGTACGTCGCGGGCCTTGTCGAAGTCGGCGCGGAGCCACTGCCCGACCGGCCCGTCGTAGCCGGCGGTCTCCCACGCGGAGAGCGGGTTGCCGTCGAAGGCGGCGTACGGGACCGCCTCGGGCTTGCGGGCCTGCGGGATCGCGTCGTCGCCGCCCGCCGAGGTGGACGCCGTGATGTCGCGGACCCCGCCGCCGTAGGTGACGTGGGTGGCGTACCGCGCCCAGCCTTTGTCGAGGACGTCGGAGGCCTCGCCCCGGTGCGCGGCGGACATCGTCAAGGAGGTCTGGTGCAGTTCGCCGAAGTTGCGGCGGATCAGCCGGGGCGAGTCGGTCACGACCGGGGTGCCGCCCAGGTCGGCGGCGTCGTCGTCCAGCAGGACGGGCGCGTCCGGGAGGGCCTTGTCGTCGGCCATGGCGAGCAGCGACTCGGGCCCGCCGTAGACGCGGACGGGGTCGGCCGCGCCGGTCAGGCTCGCGACGTCGGCGGCGCCCTCGACCTCGTAGACCTCCAGCGGCGGGTACCGCTGGTCGACGGCCGTGACCGCGTCGTCGTTGCCGCCGCCGACGGGCGCGCCGAACGCGGCGACCCGGCGCAGGCCGGGCGAGTCGTCCAGCGCCTGGTGGAGGCGGGCGGGCCAGGCGCCGCGCAGCGCCTCCCGCCGCAGGTCATTGCGGACCAGGACGTACCGGACGCCCATCCGGCCGAGGAAGTCGCCCAGGCCCGGCGAGCCCTGCCCGGAGCGGACCTGCTGGTCGATGGCGTCGAGCGCCCGCGTGTAGCCGGGCGACCCGGCCGGGACGAGCTGGCGGACGCCCCACCGCGCCGTCAGCAGCGGCTGGACGATGTCGTCCATCGGGCGGCCCCACAGGTACTCGCCGAACGGCGCGCCGGGGACGGCGAGGACGCCCTGCTGCCCGGCGCGCGCGTTGATCCACGAGGCCGCGTCACGCCAGTACTTGGGGACGTCCTTGAACTCGCCGGGGCCGGACAGGCCGTGCGAGACGGCGGTGAGGCCGATGCCGCCGAGCGCGACGGCGGCGGCGACCGGCAGGCTGAGCAGCGACCGCGCGGCCGGGCCGAACGCGGGGCCGGACCCGCCGCTCAGGCTGCGCACGCCGCCGTCGGGCCGCCGCGCGGCACGGGCGTTCCGGGCGTCGCGGGAGTTGCGGACGTGCCGGCCGGCCGCGGCGAGCAGGTGGGCGAGGCCGAGCGCGAGCGGCAGCCGGACGACCGCGTCGAACTTGTGCAGGTTGCGCATCGGCGCGAGCGGGCCGTCCAGCAGGTCGCGGAGCTGCGCCGCGAACGGGCCGGGGATGTCGCTGAGGTGGCCGAGCGACGCGATCGCCACCCCGGCCAGCAGCGTGACCAGCAGGAACGTCCGCTCGGGAAGGAGCCGGGCGAGCAGCCCGGCCAGCCCGAGCGCGGCGACGACGCCCGTACAGACGATCGGGACCGGGCTGAGCGAGAGGCCGTGCCCGACCGGCCACCAGACCTGCCCGTCGACGATCAGGTAGTTGACCCAGCGCTCGGCGCCGCGCAGCACGTTGACCAGGCCGGTCGGCCCGGTCGTCGTCGCCGCCTTCTCGGTGTAGGTCAGCCAGGAGAACCCGTAGGTGCCGGTGAGCAGCAGCGGGACCAGCCACCACGCGGTCGCGGCGGCGGTGGCCGCCGACCACCACGCGAGCATCCGGACGCGGAACGACCCGCGCGGCCGCGTCAGGATGTAGAGGAACGGGACGAGCAGCACGGCGACGGTGGCGGTCGCGTTGATGCCGCCGCAGCAGGCGATCGCGAGCCCGGACCGGGCCGCGGCCTTCAGCCGCCCGGTCTCCCCGGACGCGGCGGCGGCCAGCGGCAGGACGATCCACGGCAGCATCGCGACCGGCAGGTACTCCGAGGAGATCTGGCCGAGCGTGGCCAGCCCGTTCGGGGCGAGCGCGTACGCCATCGCGGCGAACAGCCGGGTGCCCTGGCCGTCGCCGTCCGGGCCCGATCCGCCGATGCCGAGCCGCCCGGCCAGCCGCCACATGCCGATGAAGGCCAGGCACATCAGCAGCGACAGCCAGCACCGCTGGGTGATCCAGGCGGGCATGCCGATCACGTCGCCCAGCGCGAAGAACGGCCCCATCGGGAACAGGTAGCCGACGGCCTGGTTCTGCAGCTGGCCGAACTGCTCCGGGTCCCACAGGTGGACGGCGCGGCCGAGGAACCCGAGCGGGTTCACCGCCATGTCGATCTTGGTGTCGGCGAGGATGGCGCCGGGCCGGGTGGCGAACGCGAGCGCGGTCAGCGCCAGGCAGCACGCGAGCACGCGCAGCCGCTCCCGCAGCCGCGCGGCGGCGTCCGGGCCGGCCGGCCCGCCCGGCCCGCCGGGGCCGGGCCCGCGGGACGCGCCGGCGCGGGGCGGATTCGCCTCTCCCACGGCCATGCTCGCCCTCTGCCTCTCTTCCGCCTGTGCTCCGGGAGTCACCCGGGGTGCCCGGTTCGCCCGGGATATCAGCCTGAGTGTCCGCCACCGTACCGGCGGCCGCCCACCCGCCGGGCGGGGGCGCCGTCGCGTACGGCGGCGGTCACGAGGTCGCGCATCCGGTCGGCGGTGCGCGACCAGTCGAACTCTGCCGCACGCCTCTGACATTCCGTGGCCGTCCGCTCGCGGAGCGTGGGATCGGCCAGCTCCTTGAGGGCGCGCTCGACGACTCCGGCCAGGTCGTCGCCCTCGCGGACGAGCCACCCGGTGGCCCCGTCGCGGACGGCGTCGCGGAGCCCGTCCACGTCGAAGGCGACGGTCGGGACGCCGAGCGCCGCGGCCTCGATCACGCTGAGACCCCACCCTTCGCCCTGGGACGTGCTGAGGTGCAGGTCGGCGCGGGCGACCAGGGCCGCCTTGACGTTCTCCGGGACGTATCCGTGCGCGATGACGACGCCCTCCAGGCCGCGCTCGCCGATGGCGGCTTTCAGCGCGGGTGCTTCAGGGCCGTCCCCCACGATGTGGAGCTTGAGGGCGGGGTGGCTACCGGCGAGGCTCTGCGTGAGGTCCAGCAGGAGGTTGAGGCGCTTGTGCGGGACGAGTCGCGTCACGGACACCAGTTCCGGGTCGCCTGGGGCCTCGGCCACCTCGCCATCGGGTTCGGCGACAGACGACCCGTTGTGGACGACGTGGGCGGGCCCCGTCCAGCCCAGACGTTCCCTTACGGCGCGCAACGTGGACGGCGAGACGACAACGAACGCATGCCGCCGATACGTCCAGCGGCTCACCGGCCCCTCCAGCACTTGCCCGAGCCAGGCGAGCCATCTGGGGAAGTACAAGCCGAACTGGGCGTCGTGCACATGGTGGACGACGCAGAACACCGGTACGCGGCGGGGCAGCACCCACGGTGTGAAGAACGGGATGCCGTTCTGGCAGTCGATGACCGCGTCGAAGCGGCGGCGGTGCAGCAGCATCCAGAGCAGGACGAGTGGGTAGACGGTGAAGCGTCCGCCCAGGCGGACGAACTCCACGCCCTCGACCCGCTCCCTGCGCCGCTGGCCGGGCGCCCGGCACGTCACGTAGTGGACACGGGCGCCCTCAAGGGCGAACCTGCGCGCCAACTCCCAGGCGTACCGTTCGGCACCGCCCGCGGCGGGGTGCCAGGGGTCCCGCCAGTTGACGACCGCCAGTCGCAGATCCGCGCTCATCCTGACTTTGCGCTCGGCGCCGGCGCCTGCTCGGGGATGGCGATGGCCCCCGGGCGCGGCTCGGGGAGCTTCGGCTCGGCGAGGATCGTCCGGACCGGCACAACCGGAATGATCGGCGTCGCGGGGAGACCGGGCATGCGGAAACCGGCGCGCGCGCGGATGAGCGTCAGGTCCACCATGCATTGGAACGAGTGGCGCCATACAGAGAAGGTGGAGCCGGGACGGTCACGCCAGATGACCGGGATGGCCGTGACGGACGCCCCCCGCCGCACGCAGTGGGCCAGCAGCTCGACGTCGAACGAGAACCCGGTGGTGCGCAGCTGCTTCGCCGCCGTCCGGCCGAGCGGCCCGTCGAAGAACTTGAACCCGCACTGGGTGTCCTGGATGCCGCCCACCAGATCGCGGACGATCCGGTTGAACGTGATGGCGCCGAGCCGCCTGACAGGAAGCGCGTAACCTTGGACGACCGACCGACCGTGGCGCCTTGACCCGACCACGACCGGGCGGCCCTCGCGCAGCAGGACGATGGCTTCGTCCAGCGCGGCGAGGTCTGTTGCCATATCGGCGTCCATGAACCCCACGTACGGGGCCCGCGTCTCCAGCAGCCCTGCCCGGACCGCCGCACCCTTGCCCCGCACGTCGCACCGCACCAGGCGCACCGGCACCGGGCCCTCGAACGACCGGACGATCCCGGCCGTCCCGTCGGTGCTGGCGTTGTCGACGACGATGACCTCCGCGCGCAGCGGGAGGCCGGCGAGCTTGTCGCACAGCAGCGCCAGTCCCGCCGGAAGCCGGTCGGCCTCGTTGTGGGCGGGAACGACGATCTCCAGGAGGGCGGGGCCGTCACGCCAGGTCCCCATCAGGGCCTACAGGTCACCGGGAGCCGTAGTTGTACAGCGGCTCGATGACCGGGTCCTTCTGAGAGGCGTTCACGAGCTGGACCGTGCTGAACGACACTCCGGCGGCCAGCAGTACGCCGACCAACGCGGCGATGGCGATGCGCATCAGGGGGTCCTTCGTCGGTGATGGGGGCTGCGGGGCTTGATACTGCCGAGTAATGGAAAGCTCAGAGTAGTACCTGGGGCCAGGAATGACCAGAAAACGACCAGACTGACAATGCCCCAGGCGGCGGCCACCGGCGGCACCGGCACCGCCGTCCCGCCCCCGCCCGCGGCCCCGTCGATCCGGTAAACGGCGAGGTCAGCGCCACGCAATACCTCAACGGCCGCGCCGGACGGACGGACGGACCCGATCTCCGCGTCGACCACGACGTACCGTACGCCCATGTCACGGAGCGTGTCGGCCGGCGGCGCCCCGGTCTTCGCGACCGGCGCGAGCCGCACCGCCCTCGGGTCCTCTTGCGGGACGGTCGTGTCGCCCACGGTGACGGCGTCGTCCACGATGACGCGTCGGTGCAGGTAGCGCGGCAATGGGTCGAGCACGCGACGCCCGTGGTTCCAGGGGTAGCTCCTGTACGACGCCCACGGCAGCACCAGCACGTCGCCTTGCGCTGGGTCGCTGTCGATGATGTTCCGCGCGCGCGCCCAATCGTCCGGGTAGTGGACGGCTCGCAGGTCGCCCGCCGCACCCCACGCCAGCGTCGGCAGCAGGATCACCGGCACGGCCAGCGCCCCGGCGGCCACTCCCGGCCATCTCGCCTCGGCCGCCTTGTCGGCGGCCACACCGAGCCCCACCGCGACCACGACGGCGAGCGGCGCCGCGTACTGCTGCCCGTCCCGCAGGACGGCGAACCCCGGCCACAGGCCGATGAGCCCTTCGAGGACGGGAGCGGCGACCGCGCCCAGCGCCGCGATCACGAACCCGGCCGCCGCCGCGACCGCCGCCCCGCGCCACCACGCCGCCTCTCTCCCCCACGCGCCGTACGCGATGAGTGCACCGACCACCACGAGCAGCCAGAGCGTCGCCGTCACTGGCGCGCCGTAGCCGCTCGGTACCGTCTCGCCGTTCCACACACCGCCGAGCAGGAGCAGGCTTCCGAGCGTCCCGAACGGCGTGTCCGCCCTGGCCGCGAACAAGTCGACGGCCGCTCCGTCCCCCGGCAGGCCCGCCGGCCTCAGCAGCCCTGGGACCAGCCACGGCAGGCTCAGCACCGCCGCTGACGCGATGACCCTGCCACCAGCGCGCGCGGGGCCGCGACCACTCACCAACGCAACCGCCAGGGCGGTGATGGCGGTGACGGTCAGTGCGGCGAACCCGCCGATGGCGGCGGGCAACATCGTGCGGACCAAGCGGCGCGTACCGCCCCGCTCGTCCGTGCGGACGGCGGCGCCCACCACCCACGGCAGCGCCGCGTAGCCGAGCAGCAGCGCCCACTGGCCGAGCAGCAGCCGCTCTGCGACGAACGGGTTCCACGCGTAGCAGACCCCTGCGGCGAGCCGTGGCAGGAGGCGGCGCGACGGCACCAGCGACGCCGCCGACGTGCACGCCATGACGAAGACCGCCAGCAGCACGAGCTTCTGCACGACGTCCGCAGGGATGACGGCGGCGAGCGCCGTGACGAACGCGTCGCTCGGAACGTGCCGGGGCACGATCCCCGTCAGCCCGAACGTCAGATGCGTGAACGCGGGGTCGGGCACGAACACCATGTCGTACGACAGCACGAACCCGGGCGCGAGCCCCGGCCCCAGTGCCGCAAGCCCGAGCCCCAGCCCGGTCAGTGCGGCCACCAGATGCCGCGTCCGTGCCTTCAAAGCGTCCGTGCCTTCAAAGCGTGCGCGCCTTCAAAGCGTCCGTTCTCCCCTGTGGGCCTGGACGCTACCTCACCGGCTCGGGGTCGCGGGGCAGCCCGAGGATGCGCTCGCCGATGACGTTGAGGTTGACCTCGGTCGTGCCGCCCCCGATCGTCATCGCGCGGGACGCGAGCAGGTAACGGGTCCAGCGCGCGCGCAGATCGTCCTTCCAGCAGCCGGTGAGCGCGCCCTCCTCGCCGAGCAGGGTGAAGCCGAACTCGGTGACCTGCTGGCCGTGCTCCATCGCCACCAGTTTCCGGACGTTCGCCGTCGCGCCCGGGTCCGTGCCCGAGAGCTGCTTCAGCGTGGCGCGGAGGCCGAGCAGGTTGAACGAGTGCTCGTCGCACGCGAGCCGCCCCAGGCCGTCGCGGACGACCGGGTCCCCGTCCAGGCCGAGCCCGGCGGTGAGGTCGAGCAGCTTCGGCAGGTCGCCGCCGAGCTGGAAGCTGCTGGTCAGGCCGACGCGCTCGTTCGCGAGGGTGGTCCGGGCGACGCGCCAGCCCGCGTTGACCGGGCCGACGACCAGGTCGTCGGGGACGAACACGCCGTCCAGGAACACCTCGTTGAACACGGCGTCGCCGGTGCACTCGCGCAGCGGCCGGATCTCGATGCCTGGCGATTTCATGTCGACCAGGAAGTAGGTGATGCCGTCGTGCTTGGGCCGGTCGGGGTCGGTCCGGGCGATGCAGATGCCCCACTTCGCCTCTCGGGCGAGGGACGTCCAGATCTTCTGGCCGGTGATCGTCCAGCCGCCTTCGGCGCGCTCGGCGCGGGTGCGCAGCCCGGCGAGGTCGGAGCCCGCGCCCGGCTCGGAGAACAGCTGGCACCAGATGATCTCGCCGCGCAGCGTCGGCGGCAGGAAGCGCTCCTGCTGCTCCGGCGTCCCGTACTGGACCAGCGACGGGACGACCCACGCCGCGATCATCAGCGGCACCGGGCGCACCTTCGCGGCCTTCAGTTCCTGCTGGATGACGATCTGCTCCAGCGGCCCGGCGCCGCGCCCCCACGGCTCCGGCAGGTGCGGCGTCACCCAGCCGCCCGCCGCCATGGCCGCCCGCTGTTCGAGCGGCTCCATCGCGGCCAGTTCGGCGACGCGGGCGCGGATCTCCTCGCGGACCGGTTCGGCGTCCTCGTCCAGGTCGATGCTCATCGGCCGCCGGACGCCCCGCACCGCCAGCGCGGCGACACCGGCGCGGTGCTCACTGGCCCGCCCCAGCAGCGCGCGGAGCGTCAGGGCCCGCCGGTAGACGAGGTGGGCGTCGTGCTCGTAGGTGTAGCCGATCCCACCGTGGATCTGGATGTTGCCCTCGGCGCAGGTGACGGCGGCGTCCGCCGCCAGGACCGCGGCGACTCCGACCGCATACGCACGCTGTTCTTCGGGTTCGCTCAGCGCGCGCGCCGCGTCCCATACGGCGGCCCTTGCGCGCTCCACGGCGATGAGCATTCGGGCGCACAGGTGCTTGACGCCCTGGAACTGCCCGATCGGACGGCCGAACTGCTCGCGGAGCTTGGCGTAGGCGACGGCGTCGTCCAGTGCGCGCCCCGCGACACCGCATGCCTCGGCCCCCAGCAGGACGACGGCGAGGGCGTGTGCGTCGACCCCGTCCAGGAAGGCATCGACGGTCACGCTATCAACGGCGACCGATCCGACAGGGCGCGTGATGTCGAGCGACTCCAGCGCCCCTACGGTGACGTCGTCCTTCCCTAGGACGACCCAGCGGTCACCGGCCGGAAGCACGAACAGATCGGCCAGCAGGGCGCCCAGCACGGGCTGCACTGTGCCGGAGACCGTGGAACCGTCCACGTCCAGGCTGCCGGACAGTGCCACGGCCGCCGTCCGGGAGCCGTCCGCCAGACCGGACACATCCGCCCCGGACGCATGCAGGATCGCCGATGCCAGCACGGTCGGCGTGTACGGGCCCGGCGCCAGCACCCGGCCCAGCTCCTCCAGCGCGACGGCCTGCTCCAGGAGCCCGAAGCCCTGCCCGCCGGCCGCCTCCGGAAGGTGCAGGCCGGGCAGCCCTTGGGCGGCGAGCGCCGGCCAGAACCCGGCGTCGGCCTCCCGCGCCGCCGCCGGGGCGATGCTCCGCTCCGCGAACCCGCGCACCGACGCCGCCAGCGCCTCGTGCTCCTCGGTCAACCCGATCGCCATGGCCACACCCCTCCTCGGACGTGGCCACAGCCTATTAGAACGCCATTCGGGTTGTCAGTGCCGAACCGTCCGTCAGCGGGCGAGCTTCAGGTGGGTGAGGAACGCGTTGAGGTCGGCCCACTTCTTCTTGTGGGTGTTCGGCAGCGAGGCGAACACCACCGCCGGGGCGTCCCGGCCGGTGTCGATCACCGCGGTGGCGACGACCTCGCCGGTCGCCCTCACGCCGTCCCGCTGGTAGGTGAGGTAGGAGGCGATCAGCCAGCCCTTGCGCCCGCCCACCGTCAGCGCCTGCGACGCCAGCGGCGCCGTCTTGTGCGGGAACGCGTAGTACTGCGCCTCATGCCCCTGCGCGACCAGGGCCGCGACGTTCTTCACGCTCTCCGGGCCCTGGTAGGCGGTCAGCAGGCTCGGAGTGAGCGTGCCGGTGAGCAGCTGCCCGTACCAGAGCTGCTGGGCGTGCCGCTCGGTCACCATGATCTGCTGCCCGGACCATCCCGGCGTGCCCAGCTTGTTCTTCTTCGTGGGCACCTGCCAGGGGGCGGCGAAGCGCGGGTACGACAGCCCCGAGTGGGTGTCGTTCACCCGCCCGAGCATCCGGGTCGCCCGGCCCTTGAACGTGACGAGCGGCTTGTCCGGCGGCAGTTGCACCTGCGTCCCCTGGGACTGCTCCGCCGCGGCCCGCTTGTCGACGTTGCCGGCCGGGGTCTCGGGCTCGTCGCCGCCGCTCTTGACGAAGTACACGGCGCCGGCCGCGACGAGCGCGACCACCAGCAGCCCGACCCCGCCGAACAGCACCAGCCGGGACCGGCCGCCGCCGTCGTCCAGGGCGTCCCGGTCGCCCCGGGACGGCTTCGGGGAGCCGCCGAGCTTGGCGTCGGCCGACTCCTCGTCCGCCATCCAGTCCGGCATCTGCCAGTTGCCGCTGCTCGGCTTGCCCGGCTTGGCGGGCTGGCCGCTCCCCGTGGGGACGGCCGGAACATAGTTGGAGGCGCCCGAGTCGGAGTCGCCCGAGCCCTCGTCGAACAGCGACCCCTCCCACTGGGGCGCGTCCTCCTCGGCCCGGCCCGAGGCGGGCTCCGCGACCGGGGCGACCTTGATGTCGTCGGCGTCGCGGTCGGCGGGCTCCTGCGCCGGGAACTCCTCGGCCACCGGGGCCTGCTCGACCGCCGGGGACTCCTCGACCCGGCCCCACACGTCGTGCGACGCCGCGCCCGTGCCGAAGTCGCCCGTACCGAAGTCACCCGTACCGAAGTCACCCGCGCCGAAGTCGGCGGGACCGGCGGGCGCAGGCGCGGGCGCGAACTCCTCGCGCTCGGGGAAGGCCGTTCGCGGACCGGTCGCCTCCTCGGCGCCGGCCTGCGGGAATCCGTCCCGCGACTCGTTCTCGCTCATGTCGGTCCAGCGCACGCCGCGCTCCCCCTGATCGGACATGCGGCACACGTTACGCGAAGATCAGCGGTCGGATTCCGGGCACCCATCACGCTCCGGACACATCTTCCCATCGGCTCAGTGATGCTCCGCCATGCCCGCGTCACCCACTGTGACCAGTGGGTCATCCGCCAGCCGCTCCCGCACCATCAGCGTGGCCCCGGCCACCGCGCCCGGCATCGCGAGCACCGCGCCCAGCGGGATGAGGAACACCACAAAAGTCGCGACGCCGAACCCGACGATGAGCGGGCGGTCGGCCCGCATCCGGGCGAACCGCTCCTTGCGCAGGATCCCCCGCCGCTCCAGTGCGACGGACGTCAGCTCCCCGGCGAGGAAGTACCCCGACACCAGCGCCGCGACCACCGGGACGACGGTCTGCCCCACCACCGGCAGGAACCCGCACGCGAAGAACACGACCGCGAACACCAGCGCGATCCCCCCGATGATCAAGGTGTCCTTGATCGCCCGTCCGATCTGGGTGAGCAGCGGGACGTCCGGCTCCGGCGGCGCGCCGCCCTGCGACTCCTCCACCCGGACCGCGATGGCCTCGTAGAAGGGGTCGCCGACCAGCAGCGTCACCGCGGTGAACGTGATCAGCGCCAGGAACAGCGCGGCACCGTAGATCGCGACGCCCGCGATGATCCGGGCGGACGTGCGGGCGGCGTCCGCCCAGCCGTCGGCGAACCCCGTCACCCAGCCGGCCAGATCGTCGACCTTGATCGCGAGGAAGACCAGCGCGGCCATGTAGACCGCGAGCACGATCAGCGCCGGGATCAGCCCGAACAGCCACTGCGCCGGGTGCCGGGCGGTCCAGCCGAGGCCGCGCAGCAGGTAGCTCGCGCCGCCGAACAGATCCTTGATCGCGGACGGTTTCGCCGGGGGCGGCGCCGGCGCGGGCGGTGAAGGGTGCGGTTGGCTCACGCACCCAGACCCTATAGGGAAGGGAGCCCCACAAGCCGGGCCGAACACTCCCAGACCGCCCGCCGCAGCTCCTGGTCCTTCAGCGCCTCGACCGTCGGCAGCAGCCCGGCGCCGGGCGTCGAACTGTGGAAACCGCCGCTGCGCGCCTCGAACTCCTCGTCCAGCGCGACCTTCAGCGCCATCCGCGCCCCCTGGGCGGGCGTCCGCATGAACGGGGTGTGCGACAGCAACGCCCCGGCCCGTCCGGTGCCGGGCACGTCCCGGAGCAGCCCGGTCGCCACGACTCCGGGGCACACCGCGTTCACGGCGACCCCGCTGCCCTCCATCCGCCGCGCCAGCTCCTGTGCGAACAGGATGTTCAGCAGCTTCGACCGCCCGTACACCCGGACCGAGCCCGCCGGCCCGTACGACCCCGGCTCCGCCAGCCGCTCCACCTCGAACCGGTCGGCCTGGCGGTGCGCCTCCGACGCCACGACCACCACGCGCGACGGCGCGCCCTTCTCCAGCAGCCCCAGCAGCCGGTTCGTCAGCAGGAACGGCCCCAGATGGTTCGTCGCGATCATGCGGTCGTACCCGTCCGCGCTGACCTTGGCCCGCAGCAGATGGACGCCCGCGTTGTCGACCAGCACGTCCAGCCGGTCGAAGCGCTCCTCCAGCGACGCCGCGACCCGCTCCACGTCCATCCGCACCGACAGGTCCCCGAGGAAGGTCTCGACCCGCGCGCCGGGCACGTCCCGCACCAGTTCCTCCGCCGTCGCGGCGGCCCGCAGCTCGTTCCGGCAGACGATCCCGACCAGGAACCCCGCCCGCGCCAGCCCCCGGGCGATCTCCTTCCCGATCCCGGACGTCCCGCCGGTCACAACCGCGATCTTCCCCATGCCCCCACAGAACCACCCCGCCCGGCGCCCGGCAAGGGACCTCCTACCCCTCTCCCAGCACCCGCCGCCGGAGCGTCACCCAGAGCACCAGCAGCAGGCGCTTCCACTCGGGCATCAGCAACGCCATCAGGACGTCCTCGCGAATACTCCGACGGCTGCGAAGTATCCCGGCCCAGGCTCGCGCGAGGTCGACCATCAGCATCCGGCTCGCCGGGTCGCCGACGGCGACGGACGTGAACAGCGCGACGATCCGCGGCCGCAGGTCCGGGCGCGCCTCCGCCGTGTCGAGCCAGAGTTCGATCGCCTCCAGGACGCCGTCCAGCCCCGTCGCGGCGCCCGTCTCCATGGCCAGCAGCAGCCACCACGCGGCGGCGCACGCCGCGGGCTCGACCGCGCCGGGCCCGGTCAGGACGACCGCGAGCCCATCCGCGTCGCGCTTGCCCGCCAGTTGCAGGAACAGCGACGCGCCGAACCACGGGAGCCGCCCTCCGGCCCCGGACAGCTCGGCGTCGGGGTCCGCCCAGAACAGAGCCCTGCGGAGCACCTCGGCCGGATGGACGTCCGCCAGCCGCAGCGCCGCGTCCATCGCCACGGTGCGGACGCTCTCCCCGCACACCGCCAGCCGACCGATGGCGTCCAGAACGGCGCGGGCCTTGGACGGGTCGACGCGGTCCGGCTCGGCGAGCAGGATCCGCAGCGCCACGTCCGCGAGACGGGCGGCGTCCCGCTCCGACCCGAACCCGCTCGCGGCGCCGCACCAGGCCAGTGCCGCCTTGGCGACCTCGTCGCCGTGCCTTGCCTCCAGCTTGATGGCCGCGTCC
Organism: Actinomadura sp. NAK00032; assembly: GCF_013364275.1. Classification (NCBI taxonomy): domain Bacteria; kingdom Bacillati; phylum Actinomycetota; class Actinomycetes; order Streptosporangiales; family Thermomonosporaceae; genus Actinomadura; species Actinomadura sp. NAK00032. Next base: position 8,044,341 of record NZ_CP054932.1, read on the forward strand.
ACGACCTCGTCGCCGACCTGGGCGTTGCCGAACGTCGCGAGATGCTTGAGCCGGGTCAGCGCGATCGACGGATACGTCCCGCCGAGCACCTGGCACACCCGGACGATCGTCAGCTTCAGCGTCTGCGGCGTCCCCCGGTCCTGGGACCACTCGTAGAGGAACCTGCGCACCCGCCCGCCGGCGACGGGGTGCAGGCAAGTCTCGACCAGCGCCAGGTAGGCGAGGTCCTGCTGCCCGTCCCGGGCCCAGCCGTAGGCCGTCCGCCGGATCCAGCCGGGCATGCCGTTCTCCGCGGCCAAGTGGGCGAAGACGGTGGCGACCTTGCGCTGGAGCGGTTCGTCCAGGCCCACGGCGCCGTCGGTCGGCAGCTCCGACAGCCACGCGAGCAGGTCGGTCCGCACCAGCGGGTAGTCGTGGCAGGCGTGGCTCAGCACCGAGGACGCGTAGCCGTGCCGGCGGAAGAGGATCCGGTCGTCCTCGCGGTCCGCGCCGAGCAGGTCGTTGAGCCCGGTGGACGGGCACCAGGCCAGCCCGCCGCCCTCCACGTTGATGTGCAGATGCCTGGCCAGCGACAGCGCGGCCCCGTACACGCTCGTCTCGCCCGCAGGCGTGACCGCGGCGGCGGCGAGAAGCAGCGTCCGGTCCTTGAGGTCCGGGTACTCGGCGAACCAGCCGCGTAACTGCTCCTCCCACCTGCCGTAGGCGCGCTCGACCTCCCGGGCGTCGCCGCTCTCCCGGACGAGGTCGGCGAGCCGGCGCCCGTCGGCGGGCGAGCCGCCCTTCAGCAGTTCGGCCGCGCGCTCCCAGTGCGGCCACTGCGTGCCGCCGAGGCCGCACACGTCGAGCCGGCGCCGGTAGACGGCCTCGGCGGGCGGCGGCTGCACCGGCACCGGCGTGAGGAACTCCAACCGGCGCAGTTCCGCCGCGGTCCCCAGCACGAGGACGATGCCCCGGGTCTTGTCACGGACCACCTCCAGGCGCTGCTCCAGGCGCGACGCGTCGTCCTCGTCGGCCGCGCGCACCAGGTACGCGCAGTCCGCGCTCCAGTCCTCCTCCGCGTCGTCCTCCGCCGACGAGAACGGGCGGATCGGCAGGTCCGGGCGGACTTCCCGCGCCGCCGCGATCGCCGTGGTCGTCACCCCGGCGCCCTCGTCCCCGGCGAGCGCGACCTGGCGGGCGCTCCGCAATTCGGCCACGATCGCATCGTGGTTCACGGCGGGCACGTAGCCCGCGACGCGCTGGCCGATCTCGCTCTCCGACAGGCCCATCGGGGAGCGCCCGCGCCCCTGGTGGTAGTGCATGACCAGGTCGCGGGAGACCGTGTTCCCGAACGCGATCTGCGCCTCGTCCCCGCTGATCGTGACGTCTTCGACCGCCGTCATCACCGCTCCTGCCGGAAGTCGCCGCCGACCGTGTTGCCGAACCCGATCTGCGCCTCGTTCCCGTCGATCGTGACGCCGCTGATCGACGTCCCGGACGGCGGCGGCGCCGGGGCCGGAACGGGGGCGGCCGGTTTCTCGCCGCCGTCCGGCCGCCCCTTCCCCGACGGCACCGGCACGTACAGGTAGGCGGGCTTGGCGTACTGCTTGACCTTCGCCTCCACCTCCGTGACCTGGCTCGCGCGAAGGGTGGTGCGCCCGCCTTCGACGTAGGCGGTGAACAGTTCCCGCGAGAACGCGTAGACCGCGAAGGTGACCTCCGGGTCGCTGTGTTCGAGGGCGTCGCGCAGCGGACGGCTGTCGAGCAGCCGGCACGTGTCGATGACGGCGGTGGAGATCGCGGGGGCGGCGGCGCGTTCGTCGTCCACAAGGCCCACGTGCAGCGCGGCCCGCAGCCGCAACCGCAGTCCGCGCGCCCGCAGGCCCGGCGCGCTCGCGGCCAGCTCGTCCTGGAGCCTGCGCGCGAAGGGGTCGACGAGCGCGGGCACCGCCTCATGCGGCAGGACGGCGAGAATCCCGTCCCCCGTGCTCTCGACGAACCGGGCCTTACGCCATGTCTCCCCCAGCCCGCTCGCCTCGAAGGCGGCGGCCAGGACTCGCCGGATCTCCAGGTGGACGTCCGGCAACTCGGAATCGCGGTGGGCGCTGAACTTCTCGGCGTCCACGACCAGGACGGCGCGGAACTCCTCCATGCGGCCTCCCCAAGAGTGCGGATGGCCACAACACTGACGACGTCGCGCCGAAGACTCTGTCAGATATCAGACAGAGTCCCGGCCTGATGCGGCCAAGGCGCGGAGGCCGGGGCGGTCGGTGATGACGGTGCGGCCGCGTTCGGTCGACACGATGCCGAGTTCCCGCAGCCGCGCCAGCTCGGCGGCGACGACGCCGCGGGACAGGCCGACCGCCTGCCCGATCTCCTGCTGGCCGAGCCCGACCTCGCCGCCGGTCACGGCGAGGCGCAGCAGGGCCCGCACGACGCGGGGCCCGGCCGGCAGCGCGGCCGTCTCCGCGCGCCACTCCTCTCCCTCGCGCAGCCGCCGCATCGCATGGCGCAGCAGGTCGGCCTCCGCGCCGGCGGCGCGGACCAGCGCGCGGAAGCGGTCCGCGGGCAGGGCGCGGGTGACGCACGCGTCCATCGCGACGACGGTCGCCGAGCGGCCGTCGCCGCCGAGGACGGCGATCTCCCCGAGGAGTTCGCCCGGGCCGCGCACGGCGAGCAGCAGAACCTCGCCGTCCGGGAGGGCGAGCAGCGCCTTGATCCTGCCCGCCAGCAGGAGGAGCACGTGGGACGGCGGGTCGCCCTGGCGGAGCAGGACGTCGCCCGCGCGGAACCGGCGTTCCCTGCCCGCCGCGACGAGCGACTCCCACGTGCGGGGCGAGACGCCGGCGGGAATCATGGGTCCATCATGCCTGGCACCGGATTAGAACGGGTTCTAGTATCTGGGCATGAGGTTCACCTACGCCGAGGCCATGACCGACCCCTCGTACTACGTGCCGCTGGCCAGGGCCGCGGAGGCGGCCGGGTACGCGAGCATGTCGGTCGCCGACTCGCTGGTCTATCCGAAGGAGTCCGACTCGACCTATCCCTACACCGCGGACGGCAACCGGGAGTTCCTGGAGGGCAAGCCCTTCATCGAGACGTTCACGCTCATCGCGGCGCTGGGGGCGGTGACCAGCACGCTGCGGTTCACGCCGTTCGTGCTCAAGCTGCCGATCCGGCCGCCGGTGCTGGTGGCCAAGCAGGCCATGTCGATCGCGGCGCTGACCGGCGGGCGGCTCGGGCTGGGCGTCGGGATCAGCCCCTGGCCCGAGGACTTCCAGGTGATGGGCGTGCCGTGGGAGCGGCGCGGGAAGCGGATGGACGAGGCCATCGACATCCTGCGCGGCCTCAGCACCGGGGAGTACTTCGAGTTCCACGGCGAGCACTACGACGTCCCCGCGATCAAGATGGCGCCCGCGCAGTCGTACCCGATCCTCGTCGGCGGGCACAGCGAGCCCGCGCTGCGGCGGGCGGTCGTGCGCGGGGACGGCTGGATGCACGCCGGCGGCGACGACCTGGACGGGCTGCTGGCCAGGCTGCGGAGCATCCGGGAGCAGGAGGGCAAGGCCGACGGGCCCTTCGAGGTGCACGTGATCTCCATGGACGCCTACACGCCCGACGGCGTGAAGCGGCTGGCGGACAAGGGCGTCACCGATGTGATCGTCGGTTTCCGGATGCCCTACGCCAAGGGCCCCGACACCCAGCCGCTGGACAAGAAGATCGAGGCGCTGGAGCGGTTCGCCGAGGGCGTGATCGCCAAGGTCCAGTAAAACGAGAACACGTTACAATTCGGCCATGGACGCGATCACCTGGAACGCCCCCGAGGCCGACCATCCGGCGCGCCGCGCCGCCCGTGCCTCGATGGCCGCCGTCATCGAGGGCCGCAAGGACGACTGGCTGGGCCTGTTCACCGAGGACGCCCTCATCGAGGACCCCGTCGGGCCGTCCTTCCTGGACCCCACCGGCGACGGCCATCGAGGCCCGGAGGGCATCACGGCCTTCTGGGACGACTTCGTGTCGACGATCGCCGGGTTCCGGTTCACCGTCGCCGACTCCTTCGCCAACGGGCCGTGCTGCGCGAACGTCGCCACGATCACCACCACGACGCCCGACGGCTCCACCATGACGATCGACTGCGTCCTGATCTACACGGTGGACGGGGCGGGCAAGATCACCTCGCTGCGCGCCCACTGGGAACCGGACCGCGCGATGGCCACCCTCACCAAGCCCTGATCCAGCCGGGCCCTGATTCAGCCGGGCCAGGCGTCGTCGGCGGGCGGCAGCAGGGACTGGGCGATCGTCCGCTCCAGGCGCCGCACCGCCATCGACTCCCCGACGAACCCCTGGACCGCCTGGAGGAGCTGCTGCAGCCCGCCCGAGTAGTCGAGGCACGTCTGCACGATGGCGAACAGGTCGGCCCGCGCCTCCGCCGACCGCGGCACCGCCCCGGCGATCTCCAGCGACAGCGCCGCGACCACCTGGTCACGGCCGCGCTCGGCGCGCATCCGGGGGATCTCCAGGAGGCCGTCCACGACGCGGAACAGGGCGGGCAGCGGCACGTCCGCCGGGCCCGGCGGCGGCTCCCGGAACCCGAACACCGGCTCGGGCACCGGCTCGGGCACCGGCTCGGGCACCGCCGGAACCCGTTCGGCCGGACGAGCGGGACGCCCGCCCGGCACCCTCACCCACGCCTCGTCCGACGTCTCCTTCACCCGCACCTCGACCGGGTAGTAGTCGCCCGGATCGACCAGGCCCCGCCCGTGGCGCACCACGTCGTCGTACACCCGCCGGGAGACGATCAGCGCGATCCCGGTCTCGGCCGCGGCCACCGCCTCCTTCAGCGGCGGCGCGTCCAGCAGCCGGAACGTGTGCGTCAACGCCGTGCTGACGATGCCGCGCCCGTCCGACTCGGCCTCGCCCACGTTGACCGCCACCCGCAGCCGCATCCACGCGGCCTCGCTCGCCGCCGCGTTGTGGTGCCGGACCTCCGCGCGCAGCCGGTCGACCACCGCCGTCAGCAGCAGCTCCGTCCGGACGTGCGCGGGCAGGACGATCATCACCCCGTCCCCGCGGTCCTCGTGGTAGCAGTCGTCGAGCCGCAGCCCGGCGCCCGCCAGGCTCCGGTCGAGCCCCTCGTACATCGCCCTGCGCACCCGCACCCGCACCGGATCGGCGCGGGACGCGGCGCTGAACCCGGCGATGTCGCAGAGGAAGAACGAGCACATCCCCCCGGGCCGCCATTCCTTCGGGGCCGGGCGCAGGGTCTCCGTCACGGGCACCTCACACCACTGGTCGCTGCGATCCCACTGTGCAACCCTCGGCCGGATCCGGCAAGGAAAGTGCGTCAACCGTCACACTCGGCCCATCGTCCCAGGAAGAGCCTCATATTCGGCGCATGCGGTGATGGGCGGGAGAACGCGCGCCGCCGGGACGCTTTTCGGCAAGGAGTTCCGGCCCGCACCTCCGAAGAACCGCCGTCCGGCCGGGCGGCACAAAGAAATCCACGGCGCGTCTTCCGCGAGATTCGCGCGCGGGACGCCGCCGGGTCCATATGATCGTCGCGTCGCGGCTAGTCTGGTGCTCCTGAGCCCACAGAGGGAGCGCGACGCATTTCCGATTCGCGGGACAAGCGGGAAAAGAAGGGGAGACGGCCGTGCGGGTCACTCATGGCAGGGCATCAGAGTCCGGCGGCCTCGCGGGCCCTTTCTGGACGCCTCCCACCCGCCGCGAACTCGACGCCTCGGCGGCGTCCGAGGGCACGGTCCTGAGTTCCGCGGTCCAGCGCGTCCGCGACGAACTGGACGACCCGCGCCCCGTCCGGGCGGGCTTCGACAACAGGCTGGCCCCCGTCGCCGCCGATGGCGCGAAGCACTGACCCCACGGGCGAGCAGGACGCACACCTCCGAGTCGCGGGTCGAGAGGGAGAGGGCCGTGCCCGTCACTCATCGCAGCGCGCCAGAATCCACAAGCCGCTGATGTCGCCGGCAGGGTCCGGTGAATGGCCGTCGCACGGCCTCGACGTTCCCGCGCTCGCGGCGCGCGGATGGCGGCCCGTGCCGTTCTCGGAATTCGTCCTCAAGATCCACGGTCGCTGCAATCTCGCCTGCGATTACTGCTACGTCTACGAGGGCGCGGACCAGTCGTGGCGCAGCCGTCCCGCCGCGATGCCGTCCGAGGTGCTGGACGCCGCGGCGGCCAGGGTGGCCGAGCATGTCCGGAGCCACGCCCTCACCGATGTGGCGATCGTCCTGCACGGCGGCGAGCCGCTGCTGGCGGGGCGGGCGGCTCTCGCGGCGGCGGTGGCGCGGTTCCGCGCGGCGGTGCCGGCGTCCTGCGACGTCGAGGCGAGCATCCAGACGAACGGAGTGCTCCTCACCGACGCGATGCTGGCGATGCTCGACGAGCACGACGTCGGCGTCTCGGTCAGCCTCGACGGCGACCGCGAGGGGCACGACCGGCACCGGCTCCGCGCCAACGGGCGCGGCAGCCACGCCGAGGTGATGCGCGGGCTGAACCGGCTCGCGGGCGCGCACCGGAGGCTCTACCGGGGGCTCCTCTGCACGGTCGACCTCGACAACGACCCGATCCGGACGTACGAGGCCCTGCTCGAGACGGGCCCGCCGCGCATCGACTTCCTGCTCCCGCACGGGACGTGGGCCGCCCCGCCGCCGCGCCGCCCTGTGGACGGCGGCGGCACCCCCTACGCCGACTGGCTCATCGCGGTGTTCGACCGCTGGTACCGGGCGCCACGCAAGGAGACCGGCGTCCGGCTGTTCGAAGAGATCATGAACGTGCTGCTCGGCGGGCAGAGCCGGAGCGAGAACGTCGGGCTGTCCCCGGTCGCCATGCTCGTCGTCGACACCGACGGGACGCTCCAGCAGGTCGACTCGCTCAAGACCTCCTACGCGGGCGCGCCCGAGACGGGCCTCACCGTCTTCGACCACCCCCTCGACGACGCGCTGTGGCATCCCGGCGTGGTCGCCCGGCAGATCGGCCGCGCGGCGCTGCCCGCCACCTGCGCGGCGTGCGCGATCCGCGACGTCTGCGGCGGCGGCGCCTACGCGCACCGCTACCGGGAGGGCCGCGGCTACCTCAACCCGTCGGTGTACTGCCCCGACCTGATGAAACTGATCGGCCACATCGGGCGGACCGTCCAGCGCGACCTCGCCCTCGTCGGCAGCCGCTGACCGCGCCCGCCCCGCCCGGCTTCACAGGGCGGTGGGCTCGATGTCGCATTCGAGCAGTTCGCCGCGCTCGGCCGCGCGCACCTCCGGGTGGCCCGCGCCGAGCACCCGCGCCAGCAGCGCCAAGGGCGGGCCGACGTCGTGGTCCTCCCCCATGGCGGCCCGCGCGCGTTCGAGGTTCAGCGCGGCGGCGAGCGCGTAGGGGTGCCGCTCGCCGAGGGAGGCGATCATCTTGCCCCGCACGTCGGCCAGCAGCCGGGCCGCGGCCTCCAGTTCGCCGAGCAGGTAGTAGTCGTTGGCCAGCCCGACCGTGGCGCACAGCGCGTAGTAGTGGTGGGGCCCGAGGATCCCGGCCTCCAGGCTCGACAGCGCCGCCCGGTCGGCCTCCTGCGCCGCGTACACCTCGGCCAGCCGCCGCAGGACGACCGCCCGGTCGATCGCGCAGACCAGGGCGAACGGGTGGGTCTCCCCCATCTGCCGGCGGTATCCGTCCAGCGCCTCGTCGATGAGCGGCAGCGCCTCGGCGGGACGGCCGATCGCGCTGGTGGTGAGCGCCAGGCAGACCTTGCTCGCCAGCGTGCTCGGATGCTCCTCACGGAACCGGCGCACGTGGGCGGCGAGCGTCTCGGCGGCCAGCCGGTGGGCCTCCTCGTACCGGCCGAGCCTCCGCAGGGTGCCCGCGTGCGTAATCTTCGCCTGCAGCACCATCGCGTGCCCAGGGCCGAGGACCGGCCGCGGGTTGGCGAGGTTGTCGGCCTGCATGTCGTAGGCCTCGCCGTACCGTCCCAGCGCTTGCAGGTCCATGGCGAGATGGTGGTTGATGCGGAACTTCTGCCGGTACGGCTGCCCCGGCTTCCGCTGCCCCTGCCACACCTCCAGGTCGATCTCGTACGCCTGCTGGAACTCGCCCAGGATCCGCAGGTCGATGGCGAGGTTCGTGGCGGACAGCTGCGTGTTGGGGTTGTCCTGCGCGAACAGCCGGCCCATCCGCCGCCAGGCGTCGAGGTCGACCTCGTAGGCGCGGCGGAACTCGCCGCGGAAGCGCAGGTCGGCGCCGAACCCGGCGGCGGCGAACAGGGTCTGGATGTGGTCGGCCCCGAACTTGAGCCGCGTCCGGGCGAGGTTCTCCTCGCTGAGGTCGGCGGCCGCCCGGTTGTCGCCCAGGCCGCGCAGGGCGTTGGCGAGGACCCGGGACACGTCCAGGACCGCGTCGTCGTCGGCGCCGTACCGCTCCAGCCAGCGGTCCAGCGCGATCTCCGCCAGCCGCCGGCTGCCCTCGTACTCCCCCGACATGTTGAGGAACTTCGCCTGGTCGATGCCGACGACGCGGATGCCGTACTCGTCGGCCTCGAACACCCCGGACGGGACGACATGCGGCGTGATCTCGGCCCGGCGCTCCCAGGTGGACTCCACCTCCGGCGGCTCGTCGGGCGTCGCCGCCGCCAGCACCGCGTGCACCTGGTCCCGGACGCGGCGCCGCCCGTCCTCGCCGAGCCGGTCGTTCAGGATGGCGCGGACGAGCCGGTGCACCTGGAGCGCCGCCGACTCCTCGTCGAAGCGGGCGAGGGAGAACCGCGCGATCGCGCGCATCGCCTCGCGCAGCCGGGTCTCGTCCGCCAGCAGCCCGGCGAGTTCGGCGGGCAGCGCCGCCGACCCGTCCAGCGCCGCCGACCCGCCCGCGGCCAGCAGCCCGCAGGGCACCGGCTCGGGGCCGAAGACGGCCCACAGCTCCAGCAGCGCCCACGCGACGGGCGCCTTCTCCCGCAGGAGGTCGAGGTTCAGGCTCACCCCGGCCGCCAGCGACACCGGGAAGTCGTCGCCGGACGGGGCCGCCGCGACGATCTCGGTGAGGCGGCGGTCGAACAGCCGCAGGTAGTCCTCCACGGTGCCGTCGGTGACGGCCTGCCACGCCGCGGCCTGGTGCACGGCGAGGGGAAGGTCGTCGACGCGCTCGGAGAGCAGGTCGGCCTCCGCCTCGGTCAGGCGCGGCACCAGGCGCCGGAGCAGCGCGATGCTCTCCGGCCGCTCGAAGACGTCGACGTCCACCACGGTCGCGTGCCGCTCCCAGCGGCGGTCCCGCGAGGTCACCAGCACGTGGCGGCCGGGGCCGAGGACCTGCCCGGGCTCGCCGAGCGCCGCCGGGGTCAGCGGGACGACCTGCTCCGGGTCCTGCGCGTTGTCGTAGATCAGCAGCCAGCGGCCGTAGGGCCGGCCGTCGCGCAGCGCCCGCAGGACGTCGTCGACGGTCTCCTTGATGTCGTCGCTCATCGGCATGTCGAGCTGGCGGGCCAGCAGCGCGAGCGCCGCGCGCGCCGACGTCGTCTGCTCGGCCGGGATCCACCACACCAGGTCGTAGTCGCCGTCGTGGCGGTAGGCGTACTCCACCGCGAGGTTCGACTTGCCCTCGCCGCCCATGGCGAACTCCGACTGCGGCAGGAGGGCGGCGACGCCGTCGCGCAGCGCGGTCCGCACCGACGAGAGCAGCCGGTCGCGTCCGACGAAGTCGGGGTTGCGGCCGGGCAGCCAGCGGCGCGGCGCCGGCGCGGGCTCGGCGCCCGCCGGCGCGCCCGAGACCGCGCCGGGCGGCGCGGCACCGGCGTCCGGGCCCGGGGCGGTGAGCGCGTCGGGCGCGGCACCGCCGCTCGCCAGCTGCTTCGCCATCTGCCGGTACGGCCCGCCGAGCCCCGCCAACGCCTGCGCCGCCACCTGCGCGAAGGGCAGCTCCGGCGGGAGCTGCGCCTCGCCCCGGCCGACCGCCGCGAGCAGCGCGGGGAAGTCCAGGGAGGAGCCGATGCGGTCGCGGACGACGCCCCACACCGCGCGCAGCACCTGGTACACCTCGCGCCTGCGCAGCCCTTGCAGCAGGATCTCCCGGACCCCGTCGTGGAACTCGTAGGCGATCTCCTCCTCGCCGCCGCCGGACGGGCGGCCGACCATCCGCAGCAGGCCGCTGAGGAACACCTCGGCCAGGTCGGCGGACGTGGACTCCGGCAGCATCGCCCGCTGGACGAGCCGCATCACGGGCAGCCGCAGCGGGGCCGCCGCGAGGAACGTCGCCAGCCGGAACGCCGCCGGGGAGGACGACGCCCGGAACTGCTTGACCCGCATCTCCGGGGACAGGGCGTCGCCGCCGGCCTCGGCGGGCGGCGGATGCGCCACCGCCCGGCCGGTGAACACGGCGGCGCCCATGACGTTCCGGCCGCCGCGGGCGACCATGCCCGCCCACGACCGCAGCCACCGCTCGCTCAGCTCCACCACCGGGACCGCGATACCGAGCGGCCGGTCGTCGGACGGCCGCAGCGGCGGCAGCGCCACGGTGAGCCGCTCGTTGGCGACCGCCGGACCGGACGCGCCGAACCGCACCGGCTCGATGGCCGCCGCCGTCCGCCACCAGAGCCGCTGCGGCAGCGGCTGGACGATCGCGACGGTGCCCGCGCGCCCCCACCGGTCGAGCAGCGCGGCGGCCCGGCCGTCCTGCCAGGCCGCGCCGATGCAGTCGCTGACGACCAGGATGAGGCGGCGGTGCGTCGGGTCGACCAGCTCGTCCGGGTCGCGCTCGGCGCCCGGCCCGAAGGCGGAGCCGGTGCGCAGCGACAGCCGCGGCGCACCCGTGTCGAGGTACCAGGTCCGCATGTCGCGGAACGCGCCGAGCTGCTGGAGCAGCAGCCTCAGCTCGTCCACCGTCTGCCCCCACACGACCATCGACGGGCCGACGTCCGCGACCAGGGCCAGGTCGTGCCGCCGCTCCTGCGCCGGCACCATGACGGGCTCGCACACCCCGGTCTCGGCGATGCGCTGCGCGGTCGCGGCCTCGTCGAGATGCCGGCGGGTCAGCGACGGCACGGTCGCGCGGAGCGGGCGCAGGGCGCGCGACAGCGGCAGCGTGCCCGCGATGGCGGGCATGGCGGGCATGCGGACGGGGAACGCGGTCGCCGGGACGTCCTGCCCGGCGAGGTAGAGGCCGGCCTCGGCAGCGCGCGGCGGCGCCGGCTCCCGGCCGGGCGGCGCGGGCGGCTCCGGCGGCGGGCCGGGCGGCGGCACGGGACCGGGTTGTGCGCCCCCGTCCGGCTCACCGGACCCGTCCGCCGCGAGATGGGTGGTGCCCTCGTGCGTCCGGAACCAGTCGGCGAGCCACAGCGCGTCCGCCGCCTCCTCCGCCGTGGGCGGCGGGTCGAGCCCGGCCAGGGCCTCGACGAGCCGCTCGATCATCCCGCGCCGGGCCTCTCGATCGGCCGCAGCACGGTATCGAGGATCTCCTTCAGCTTGGTCTCGGGCGGCCGGCTCCCGGACGTGGCGAGGTAGACGGCGTTGAGGAGCTGGTCGGTGGCGAGCGCCCCGTCGGCGCGGCGGGCGAGGAACTCCTCGATGAGCCCGTCGCTCGCGTCCCGCACCTCGGTGCCCAGATGCGCCTCGATGATCTCCGCGAGCCGGTCCCGGTCGGGCGGCTCGATCCCCAGCCGGACGCACCGGCGCAGGAACGCGGGCGGGAACTCGCGCTCCCCGTTGCTGGTGATGATCACGATGGGGAAGTGCCCGCACCGCACCTCGCCGCGGTCGATCGGCACCCGCTCGCCGCCGTCGGCCGTCATCACGTGGATACGGGCCTGCTCCTCGGGCAGCCGCTGCAGCTCCAGGATGCTGAACCGGCCCTCCTCGAAGACGTTGAGCAGGTCGTTCGGCAGGTCGATGTTGCTCTTGTCCAGCTCGTCGATGAGCAGGACGCGGGGCAGGTCGCCCGGCAGCAGCGCGGTGCCGAGCGGCCCGAGCCGGATGTAGCGGCCGATGTCGGGCGGCTCGGCGGCGTCGTCGCGGCCGCCCGCGCCGCGCAGGCTGCTCTCGTGCAGCCGGCCGATCGCGTCGTAGTCGTACAGCCCGGTCTGCAGCGTGGTGGTACTGGTGATCGACCAGTACAGGACGGAGCCGAGCCCGAGCTCGTAGGCGACGTTGTAGGCGAGCGTCGACTTGCCCGACCCGGGCTTGCCCGTCACCAGCAGCGGGCGCCGCAGCAGGACGGCCGCGTTGACCTTGTCGACCACCGACTCGTCCGGCCGGTAGGAGACCGCCTGCTGCAGGTCGCGCTGCCGCCGCCCGCCGGCCGCGTCCTCCGGGCCGAAGCGGCGCCACGGCGGGGGCGGCGGGAGCCGCCGCACCCGGTCGTGCGGCCGGCTGTCGCCCCGGTAGATGCGCCAGTCACCGTCGAGGCCGCTGGTCTCTGGTTCTGTCGTCATGGACGCCTTCCGGGGGTGCTATGCGGGTGGCCGGAGCCGCACGTACGGCTCCGGGATGCGGTCGGCATCGTCGAACACGAGCGTCAGGTGCAGGCCGAGATGGCCGGAGCCGCCGCCCTCGGCGCCGCCCGCCAGCGCCTGCCGGCGCAGCTCCATCGTCCGGCGCGGAAGCTTCATCAGGTCCGCCGCCATCAGTTCCTTGACCTCCCGGGCGAACTGGGCGGGGTAGCGCCCGTCCCGGCACCAGGCGACGACGGGGATGCCGGCGACCAGCCCGACCCAGTGCTCGTCCGCCTCGCCGCTCTCGCCGCCCCACGGCGGGAACGCCAGCGCGAGGACGGCCGTGGACTCCGTGGAGAGCCGGGAGAACAGCTCCTCCTTGTCGTACTCGCCGGCCCGCGCCACGAGGCAGACCGGCGGGTCGACCGAATGGCCGGACAGCCAGTCCCACTTGTGCCGCCAGTCGTGGTGGACGGCGGCGTGCCGCATCCGGTCGAGGCTCCGCACGACCACCGGGTACCGGATGCCGACGCGGTGCTCGAACCCGGCGATGTTGATCTTGGCCTGCTCGACCGGGTGGTCCAGCAGGGCGCGGGGCAGGATGAACTCGATGGTGAGGTCGGGGCCGCGCCGCCCGATCACCGAGCTCTCCGCGGTGAGCAGCCGTTCGAGCAGCTCGGGGATCCGGCTGAGCGGCAGCGCCTCGTCGCTGCCGTACAGCGTGCTGCCGGGCTCGCGGCCCACCTGGAGCCACGCGGTGACCAGGTACCGGTCGGCCTCCAGCGCGTCGGGCGCGCATTCGATGACCAGGTAGTTCTCCGGCGGTTCCGGCGGCCCGCCGCGCACCGCCGCGGGCCCGCCGGAACCGCCGCCGCCCCGCTGCAGCGCGGCGTGGTCGAGGCCCTGCGCCTCGACCTGGCGGCGCACCCAGTCGCGGAAGGCGCCCGCCGTCGGATACCCCGCGTACTCGGCCACATCGTTCACGAACACCAGCAGCGGCGGGGTGCCGTCCGGCCCGTCGGGCATCTCCTCCAGCAGGGCGACGACGTCGTGCAGGCTGCGGACCTCGCGCTCCAGCGACGGCCAGGCCGGCCCGACCGCCCGCCGGTAGAGCATCGGGAACCGGCCGAGATGCGTCAGCACCGAGTCGGTCCGCTCCAGCGACGTGATCAGCTCGTGGAGTTCGCGCCGCTCCGCCTGGTCGAGCCACGGCTCCGGCAGCAGTTCGGCGACGAGGTCGCCGAGCGCCCGCACCGACAGACTGGCCGGGTAGAACGTCTGCAGGATCCGCACCAGGGCCTGCGCGGCGCCGGGATAGGTGAGCAGCGCGTCGACCAGCGCCCACACGTCGAGCATGTCCTTGTCGTGGTGGTCGTAGTGCAGCCGGTGCCCGAGGTCGCGCTCCAGCGCCTGCACATGGACGACACGCTCGCGCTGGACGCTCATCGCGTCGATGCGACGGATCGCCTCGACCAGCCGATGCTGATCATCGACGTTCAGCGACGTGATCAAACGCTCCGCCTCCGACCGAAGGATGGCGGCGGAGAGCGCCGCCAAGTTCGACGCTGGAAGCGTACCCCCGCACCACGCTCCGGAAGGCGGCCGTTACCCGCAATCCAAGGCGACCGGAATAGGCCGCCGGCAATGTGTCGCCTTACACAGTGGCCGAGCGGCGCCTAGGTGTCCCCGCCGACCGGCACCGCCATCCTCCCGGCGGGCACGGTTTCCTCCGTCCGACGCGCGGACACCGGCGTGGCCTGCCGCCAGGCACGGCGATCGGGCGTCCTGATGAGAACGGCCGCCGCGACCCCGATCACACCGAATGCGACGCTCACGAGAGCCGCCGTCAGCCGGGTTCCGAGTGCGGCGATCACATATCCGCCGGAAAGAGCACCGAACGTCACCGCACCGGTCGTGATGAAGCGGTGGATGCCCTCAACTCGGCCCAGAACTCGCCGCGGAATGACCCTGCCCTGGTACACCGCCAGAGCGACGTTGACGTGGGCTCCCATGAAACTGCAGGCGCCCCAGGCGCACAGGCCGACCAGCGGATCGTTCACACCGGCGACGACCACCAGGCACGGGAGCCAGAGCACAACACCGCACTTGACCGTAACGCCGGGGGTGAGGAACCGCACCATCGCCGGAGCGGTGGCCGCACCGAGGAATCCGGCGACGCCGGACGTCGCGAGCATCGTTCCGATGACCGATCCGGAGAAATCGCGCCGCTCGGCCTCGACCACCAGCAGCAGAATGACGACCTGGAAACCGATGTTCGCGATCGCGCAGGCACCGAGCGACACGGAAAGGAACCTGTCGCGGTAGATCCAGCGAAACCCTTCTTTGAAGGAGTCTAAGATTCTTTTCGCCGAGACCTCGGACAGTTTCGGCAACTTCCGGGGCGGCGCTCCGAGGAGTTTCAGTCGGGATTTCAGCGCCAGCAGGGAGAAAACGGATACAAGCGATGTGAGTCCGTCCAGGACATACGGAGCGGCACGTCCGAGAGTGAACATCATGCCGCCCACCGGACGGCCGAGGACAATGGCCAGGTGATGCCGGGCCTCGCTCGTTCCCATCGCGTTCTCGGCCTTGCCGTCCGGTACCACGTACCGCACCGTGGCCAGTTCGGCCATCCGGAAGAAGACGGCGCACGACCCGTCGATCACCGCCGCCGCCACCAGCATGGGCCAGGGCGTGGGGAGCGTGCAGAGGACGACGACCAGGACAACCGAGTTGATCACTCTGATCACCTGGCTGTACAGCATGATCCGCCAGCGGTCGGAGCGATCGACGAGCAGCCCGACCGGTAGGTGGAGAAGCAGTCCCGGAAGCGTGCTCGCGGCCGCGACCCAGCCCGCCACGATCGGTGAGCCCGTCAGCGCCAGAGCCAGCAGCGGGTTGGCCGCAGCGGCGCCGAGCGTGCCGAGTTGCGACAGCACCGACCCGCTCAGCAGCAGCCGGAAATCCCGCCGCCAGTAATCGTCATCCGCACCATTAGCCCCGGCTTCGCCGCTATCCTCAGAGGCCATTCCCGGCGCGGCGGCGGTCACCTTCCGACTTCTCCTCGTCCCAGACCGCGGTCACACCCCGGCCGCATCGACCTCGGCAGTTCACTATTGACGTGCCCCGGTGAGCGGGAGCACAAGGTCGCGCCAGGCACAAAATTCCACCAGGAGTCGCCAAAAGCACCCGTCCGCCCACCCCTTTCACGACCATCGAGAAGACGGGCCCGGCAGCGCAGGAATCCTAGCGTATAATTGCGCGTCCACCGACCCGCGCCGATCGACTTCGCTAGAATCGGACAAAGAGCGACTTCTGCCTATTGAGGGCGAAGTTCGTGCATGTAAGGAGACTTGCCGCAGAAGGTGCATGCGGCGATATGTGCACGGAACGGCCGTCGGGTTATGCGATGCCGGAAAGCGCCCGCTTGGCGATGAGGGCCTCACGGTTGGCCCCATCCCGGCCTAGGACGTCCTCGAACACCGCGCGAGCGGCGCGCGTCCGCCCGGCCTGGCAGAGCGCCCGTCCGAGCGCGGTCTGGATGGAGAGCTCATGCGGCAGCCGGCCCGCCGCCGCCCGGAGTTGCCGCACCGCCTGCCCCGGATCGTCCGCCAGCAGGATCCGGCCGATTCCGGTCAGCAGCCAGCCGACGGCGGCATTGTCCGGAACGGCTTCGAAGATCGCCGCGGCGTCCCGGTAGCGCGCCACCGCCGTCTCCGCGTCTCCGCACTCGTAGGCGATGTCACCGAGGAAGGTCGTGGTGGCCGCGAGGCCCCGCAGATCGTCGTCCCCGTATCCCCGGACGACCGCCTCCGCGTGGCGCCGCGCGAGTTCGGGATCGCCATCGGCCAACGCCCGGCGCGCCTGGTGCAGCCGTGCCGACGATCCTGGCCGGCGAATGGGGACCGGCCCAGCACCGAGTTGGCGGACTGGCTCGATCAGCCGCGGATGCAGGATCTCGTAGAACAGGCCCCCGTCCCCGATCCGGGCCCGGATGAGGTGGGCGTCCTGGAGCGCGTGGACGACCGCCTTGGGCACGTCCTCGTACGCGCGGACGGCGGGCACTCCCGCGCGCCCCTGCGGCCCGCCGAACACGGACCGGAACCAGGAGCAGAGGGCGGTCGCCAAGAGGCTGTGGTCGGCGGCGATCGTGGAGAGGCTGTGGGCGCAGAAATCCTTGAGGGCGTTGTCCACCTCGATGCGAAGCCGGGCCGCGGAGATCTCCGACTCGCCGGACAGCCGCTCCCACAGCCGGCCGAACGCGAGTTGCAGCAACACCGGCTGTACGCGCGCGGTGGTCTGCACACCGTTCCCCGTCCGTACCGTCCGCAGTTCGCGGACCAGCGCCTCGGCGCCCGAAGCTGGACGCCCGGCGCGGTGAAGCGGCGCCTCGACGACCTCCCGCGCCGCTTTGGGCCTCAGCGGTTCGAGCGCGTACGCGGCGGGCGGCGCCTGGACGAGCCCGCCGGCCGGCTCCAGCGCCTCACCGAGCGCGTCATCGCGCACGACGAGCAGCAGGTGCAGTTCGGGTACCTCCTCCAGGGCCGTCGCCAGCTCGTCGAGAAAGCTCCGGCGATGCCGTTCGAACCGGTCGGATCCGCACAGCAGGACCTCGGCCCCGTCGATGGCCCCGAGCATCGGCGGCCGGTGATCGGCCCCGCCCGCACGCAGCCGCCTGCGCAGGAACGTGGCCAACGTCACCTCGGAGATGCGGACGGGCGACTCGCGCTCGTACCACGAGGCGAGCACGGCGAGCCGGAACGGATCGTGCTCGGCGAGCGCCGCCACGGGGAACGCCGGCCGGTACGCCATGTGCGCCACGGGAAGGACGTGCGCGCCCCCGGCCCGCAGCAAGGGGACGGTACCCGCGCGCAACAACGACGTCTTTCCCACGCCGGCGCTTCCGTGCAGCACCACAAGCCGATTCGTCAACCACAGATCGGCGAGTTCGCGGCTCTCCCGGTCCCTGCCGCGGAACAATTCCTGATCGGCCTCGTCAAGGGCGCGCAGGCCCACATACGGGCCCCGGGGGCCGAGCGGAGACTGCGCGATCATCATTCCGTCCCAAGAACGGGCACCCGTTGGCAGATGACGCCGACCGGTTCACCCGAGCGTAGCGCACGCTCACTCGAAACGGCCGGGGAATGCGACAGCGGAACATCCGCTTCGAACAGCCGAAAGACGTGAACGGGTCGGCCGTTAATCGCTGCCGGCCAACGCGAGATCAGCCCCCGCGCCCCGCGTCCGACCGGGCGCGGAGGCCGAGACCACGCCGCCGCCGCTGTTGTTGTCGAAAGAGCGGCCCAGCGTACCGCGCCTCGCCAACTCCATTCGCGTGCGCCGGAGCCCGGGACTCTGGGCGACCGCTGCTCCCGTCGGGACGTCCTCGCTGGACAGTAGGAAGGTGACCTTCAACATCGACCTCTCCCTGGATCTGGGCGGCACGGCGACTTCCGCGCTGATCGCGACGAGTCGCCACCAGCATGATTTCAAACTGCGGGCGCCGGCGCCAGACACAATCTGTCACGCTGATTCGGTCCAGCAGTTGAGAAGGAGCGGGAACGACCGAAAACTGCCGAGCTCCTCAGTGTCATCTGACACATATCTAAATCGGCGACATCAATATACTGTCCGAGTTGGCGCATTTGCTTGACTACGACGTGATACAGCTTGCTCCACAGGGGTTCAGCGTGACGCAAGGGGATCGAGTGATCAGTACCCAACCCGAGCCATCGCCAAGGATTCCCCAGGTCTGGGGCAAGGTCCCGCCCCGGAACAAGAACTTCACCGGCCGCACGGATCTGCTCGCCCGCCTGCGCGAAGGCATGGGCGGCCGGGCGACCGCGGTGCTGCCGCACGCGCTGCACGGCCTCGGCGGGGTGGGAAAGACGCACATGGCGGTGGAGTACGCCTATCGCTACCAGGCCGACTACGACCTGGTCTGGTGGATCCCGGCGGACCAGCCGGTCCTCGTGCGCTCCTCACTCGCGAGCCTGGCGCCGCGCCTCGGTCTCCCGTCGGCCTCGGTGAGCGGCGTCGAGGAGGCGGCCAACTCCGTGCTGGAGGCGCTGCGCCGGGGCGACCCCTACACCGACTGGCTGCTGATCTTCGACAACGCCGACGAGCCCGAGGAACTGACCGACATCCTTCCGCAGGGCCCCGGACACGTACTGATCACGTCGCGCAACCACCGCTGGGCGGGCGTCGTCGACGCCGTCCCGATCGACGTGTTCACCCGTGCGGAGAGCGTGGAGTTCCTCACCAGCCGGGTGCAACGGGGGATCACCACCGAGGACGCGGACCGGCTCGCCGAGGAACTCGGCGACCTGCCGCTCGCCCTGGAGCAGGCGGGCGCGCTCCACGTCGAGACCGGCATCGCGGTATCGGAGTACCTGCGGCTCCTGTCGGACCGCACCAGCCAGTTGCTGTCCCAGGGGAAGCCGAGCGAGTACCCCGCGTCGATGACGGCCGCCTGGGCGCTCTCCGTCGCCAGCCTGGAGGAGAAGCTGCCCGAGGCGCTGGTGCTCCTTCGGTACTGCGCGTTCTTCGGGCCGGAGCCGATCCCGCGCGACGCGTTCAGCAAGGTCGTCCCCGGGTTGAGCCCGGCGCTGTCGAACCTCATCGCCGACCCGATCCGGCTGGGCCGGGCCATCGGCGAACTCGGCCGGTTCGCCCTCGCCAGGCTGGACCTTCCCGCCCGGACGATCCAGGTGCACCGGCTGATCCAGGCCCTGGTCCGCGACGAGCTGGCTGAGGCGGAGCAGGAGCGGCTCCGCCATGAGGTGCACCTGCTGCTGGCGAACTACACTCCCGCGGACCCGGGCGACGCGGGCAACTGGGACACCTTTCTCAACGCTCTCGGGCACGTAGGACCGGCCCGTGTGGCGCAATGCCGGGCGCCGGTGGTCCGCGAACTCGCCCGCAACATGATCACCTTCCTGTACGCCTCGTCCGACTACCTGTCGGCGCAGTCGTTCGTGCAGTCGTTCATCGAGCAGTGGTCCGCGGCCTCCGGAGCCGACCACGAGGACGTCCTGGAACTGAAGGTGCAGCTCGGCAACCTCCTGCGCGAGCTCGGCCGGTACGACGACGCGGCCGCGCTGAACACGGAGACGTACCAGGCGGCGGAGAAGTCCCTCGGCCGGGACCACGGCACGACACTGCGCGCGCTGCGCGGGCGAGCCGCGGACCTCCGAGCGAGCGGCGACTTCCAGCCGGCGCACGAGATCGACGAGGAGGCGGCGCGCCGGTTCGAGGCGAAGCACGGCAAGCAGCACTGGGACACCTGGCGCGCCGTCAACAGCGTGGCGCTGGACCACGGCCTCAAGAGCGACTACGCCAACGCCAGGGCGCTCCTGGAGGAGGTGATCCGCGACATCCGCGCGAGCGACCCGTCCCCCAACCCGGCCTCCTACCTCAACATCTACACGGGGCTGGCGCGGGCGGTCCGGCTCAGCGGCGACTTCTCCGAGGCGTGCGACCTCGGCGAGGACGCCTACGCCTACGGCGTCGAGCGGCTGGGCCCCGAACACGCGTGGACGCTGCGCACCGGCAAGGACCTGTCCATCGCCTGGCGCCGGGCGGGCGACTACGACCGCGCCCTCGAACTCGCCGAGGAGATCCACCAGCGGTACGTGCGCAGCTTCGGGCTCGACCATCCCGACACGCTGGCGGCCGCGATCTGCCTGGCGAACATCCGGCGCACGATCGGCCAGTTGCCGGAGGCGCTGGTGCTCGCGGACGACACCGTCCGCCGCTACCCGCGCGTCTACACCGTCGAGCACCCCTACTACCACGCCTGCGCCGGGAACCTGGCCATCCTGCGGCGGACCACCGGCGACCCCGGCGTCGCCAGGAAGACCAACGAGGAGTCGCTGAAGGGCCTGGAGCTGAAGCTCGGCCGCGACCACCACTACTCGCTCACGGTGGCCGTCAACCTGGCCAGCGACCTGGCCGACCTCGGCGAGGCCGAACCGGCGTACCGGCTGTGCTCCGGTACGCTGCGGCGGCTCCGGGCGCTGCTGGGCGACAACCACCCGACGACGCTGTCGGCGGCCGCGAACACCATCGCCAACCTGCGCGTCCTCGGCAGGGACGACGAGGCCGACGCGCTGTACCGCGACACCGAGGAGCGCTACCGCCGCACCCTGACGCTGGAGCATCCCGACGCCCAGGTCTTCCTGGAGGGGCGCCGGCTGGACGCCGACTTCGACCCGCCGCCGATCTAGCCCGCGGCCACCGGCTCGGCGGCCAGTTCGCGGCCGACCACGTCCCGGATGTGGGTGATCAGCTTGAACAGGTCCCGGCAGTAGACCGAGGGGTTGCGGAAGCCGGTTCCCGACCGGTACCGGTGCGGGTAGAGGCCGGCGCCGCAGACCTCGTGCGCCGGGCAGGCCAGGCACTGCGCCGACAGCGCGCCCTTGCCGATCTGCCGCGCGGCGACCGACGGCAGCGCCAGCACGGTGTCGAACGGGTCGCGGGAGACGTGCAGCCGGGTGTGGGCGGCGCCCTCGTAGGCCGACTTCAGCGAGTCGACCTGCTCGATCTCGCCGTTGGTCTCCACCACGACGACCGACACCGGGGACAGCCCGACCGCCTCGCTGCCCGACATCCGGCCGAACAGCAGCCGGATGATCTCGCTGAACAGCCGGATGCGCACGTCGGCGGCCTCCACGGCGTACCAGCGGTCGAAGATGGCGGTGAGCCAGTCCCCGTAGGGCGTCGACTCGTCCGGCGGGCGTCCCGGCGGGGGCGTGTCCCAGTTCCCGTGCGGGAGCAGGAAGTCCATCTCGGGCGGCGCGAAGTCGAGCAGGGACTCGTAGGTGGCGATCGGGTCGTTGCGCAGTTCGATGGTGCTCAGCAGCCCGCCGAACAGGTGCCGGTGCCGCGGCCCGGTGAGCCGTTCCAGCCCGGCCCGCACCGCCTGGTAGCTGCCGCGCCCGTCGGCCCGCCGCCGGTGCCGGTCGTGGCCCTCCTCGTCGCCGTCCACGCTGACGCCGACCATGACGCCGTACTCGGCGAACAGGTCAAGGAACACCTCGTCGAGCAGCACGCCGTTGGTCTGGACGCTGAAGTCGACGCGGACGTCCGGCCCGACGGCCGCGAGGACGGTCTCGATCGCATGGCGCAGATGCTGGGCGCCCGCCAGCAGGGGCTCACCGCCGTGCAGGACGACCTGGACCTCCGGTAACAGGTTCGTCCGGGCGTGCTCGGCGATGCGCTGCGCCGTCCACTCCAGGACCTGGCGCGACATGCGCCGCGGCTGCCGCCGCCAGCCCTGGTCGGCCATCTCGTACATGTAGCAGTAGTCGCAGGCGAGATTGCACCTGCTGTGCACCTTGAGGATGAAGTCGCGGATCGGCGTGGGCCGCCAACCGTCCTCAAGAAGGGCGCGGACGTCCAACGCGTCCGGCCACTCGATGCCGGGCTCGCCGCTGCGGACGCCCACCTGCTGACCCCCAAGAGATCAAGACACGGCGCTGCGCTTGATGTTTTGTGCTGTATGTCTAGTTTGCAAGATCAATAAACCTGCCGGGCCCAACGTTCGTGATCTCGCCACACCCCGCCGATCTTGATGAACTCCGGCGAGAACCCCTCCTTGCGGAACCCGAGCCGCCGCACCAGCCGGATGGACGCGGTGTTACCGGGCTGGATGTCGGCCTCCACCCGGTGCAGTCCCAGCCCGCCGAAGGCGTAGTCGACGGCGAGCCCGACGCCCTCGGCCAGGTACCCCAGGCCCGCGTAGGGCAGGAAGGCCGCGTAGCCGAGCATGCCCCGCTGGTAGCACTCGCGGACGATCCCGTTGATGTTCACGGTGCCGACTAGGTCCCCGCCTTCGCGCAGGCAGATCACCATCCCCACCGCGGTGACGCCGTCGAACCGCCCGAGGTAGGTCGCGAACTCCTCCGGCGACGCGGGCAGGGCGACCCACGGCCGGTGGAAGTCGGCGCTCGCCTTCGCCAGCTCCAGGAACCGCGCCTCGTCGTCCGCCCGCACCCGCCGCACGAGCACCCGGGCGCCCACCCCCAACTCCACGCCCGAAATCTACCTCCCGCCCCCGAAGCGCCCGCGCGAGCCCTCACTTGAGCGGGTCGTGGCCCCAGTTCATCAGCGAGTAGCGCCACGGGGTGCCGGCGACGTCGCCGGACGGGCGCTGGGCGAGGTGCCGGTGGACGTACCCCGTCACCTTGCGCATGTGCGCGTAGTCGTCCTCGGTCAGGTCCGACCTGCCGGTGCGCAGCAGCTCGACGATCCGGCGGCCGGACGCGTGGCCCGTCGACTCGCCGCCGCCGTCCTTCTGGCCGACCGACCGCGACTCCTCGGTCTCCAGCCAGCGCTCCAGCTCCTTCGGCGTCATGTTCACGGCCTCGCCGAACTCGGCCGCCGCCCTCTCGCGGTCATCACCGGTCATGCGCCGCCGGTACCCGCTGCCCGGCCGGATAGTCCCATCCTCGCGCGGCTCCCCGCCAGCGCCTCGCCGTAGAGGAGTCCGAAGGTCATCGCGGGGGTCGCCATCATCCCGCCGCAGAAGGACTTGCCCATGAGCTGGCCGGAGCCCAGCAGCTCGCCCGCGGCGCTGAGGTTCTCGAACGGCTCGCCCTCGGCGTCCAGGACCCGCAGGCCGGCGTCGACGGCGAGGCCGACGGTGCTCGTCACCGACGCGCCCTGGACGCGGATCGCGTAGAACGGCCCCTCCTCCAGCCGGACGGGCCGGTGCCGCCGCCCGAACGGGTCGGGCCCGCCGGAGTCGAGCGCCGCGTTGTAGCCGGCGACGGTCTCGGCGAGCGCGCCGGCCGGAAGCCCCGTCTTCGCGGCGAGGTCCGCGAGCGTGGGGGCGGCGGTGAACATGGGGTGGACGCCGAACAGGTCCAGCAGCTCGGCGTTCGTCCGCCCGGTGATCATCGGTGGCGACTCCCGGAGGACCCGGGCGTCGAACACGACGTAGCGGCGCAGTTCGGGCTGCTCCAGCAGGGCGTGCTCGCGGGCGTCGACGCTCGGCTCGTCCTCGGCCACGAACCGGCGGCCCTCGGTGTTGACGTAGATCTCCCACGGCGCGCGGTCCTGCGGGTGGTGGACGTGGCGGAACTCCATCTTCGCGCCGAGCCCGAGGCGGTCCATCACCACGCCGAAGGAGCAGAGGTAGTTCTCGTGGCCGCGCAGCGCCGCCCCCGCCCGGCGGGCGGCCTCCAGCCCGCCGCCGGTGTTGTGCGGGTAGGAGTTGCCGCCGTAGGCCGGGTGCCCGCTCAGTTCGCGGAACAGGTCGGGGTTGGAGTTGTAGCCGCCGGTCGCCAGCAGGACCGACGTCGCCGGGTAGACGCGCTCCCCCTCGGGACCGGTCGCCGTCACGGCCGTCACCCGGCGGCCGGACAGGACGAGCCCGGTGAGCGCGGTGTCCAGCGACAGCGTGATGCGCCCCGCCTCGACCTGGGCGTCGAACGCCTTGCGCAGCACCCGCAGGATGGAGCGGCCGAACTCGGGGCCCCAGTAGTAGCGCGCCGCCGTGTACGGTTCGTGCGCGAACCCCTCGACGGGGTGGTCCGGCAGGAACTCCATGCCGTTCTCGGTCAGCCAGTCCAGCGTCCGGGCGGCGTTGTCGACGGCGAGCCGGACGAGTGCCGGGTCGGCGGTGTTCCGGCTGATGCGCATGATGTCGGCATAGTGCGCGTCCGGGGAGTCGGTGATGCCGCGGCGCCGCTGGAGCAGCGTCCCGGCGGCGCTGAGCTGCCCGGTCGCGACGTTCAGCGTGCCGCCCACCGCGCCGGCGGCGTCCAGGACGAGGACCGGTACCCCGCGCTCGGCGGCGGTGAGCGCGGCCATCATGCCGGCCGATCCCGCGCCGACGATGATCTCTGTCGGTGTCGGTGTCGGTGTCACAGGTTCCTCCGCAGGTCGGTCACGGCGGCCGCGAGCGGCGCCGGGTCCTCAGTGAGCACGAACGTGCCGCCGGGTATGCGCGCGACCGGCGCGTCCAGGACCTCGGCGACCTCGCCCGCCGGCTCCGAGAGGGGGTCGCGGTCGGGCGCGATGACGACCGTCGGCCGCCCCGGGCGCCGTGCCGCGGCCAGGACGGCGGCCAGGTCGGCGTTCCACAGCGCCGCGTAGCCCTCGTACCAGACGCGCCCCGCCCGGACGCGGTCGGCGAAGGCGTCGAACACCAGGTCGGGGTCGGCGTCGTCGGCGAACGCCCGCGCGATGAACCGCCACACGTCCGCGACGCCGTCGGGGGTGCCGGGGACCGGGTTCAGCCGCTCGAACTTCGACAGCCGCGTCCGCCAGTCGAAGTACGCCGGGTAGCCGATGAGCCCGAGCCCGGCGACGTCGCCGGGGTGCTCGGCGGCCATGACCGCCGCCAGCGCCGCGCCGGTGTGGTGGCCGACGACGACCTTCGGCCCCGGACGCGCCTCCTGGACGGCGTCCCACAGCAGGCCGGCGTGTTCGGCGAGGCTCAGCGGCCGGGAGGTGGCGTCGGACTCGCCGAGGTTCAGCATGTCGGGCGCGACGCACGGCAGCGGCGCCAGGCTCCGCATCACCGGCAGCCACAGCCGGCCCGACGCGGGCACCTGGTGCAGCAGCAGGACGTCCGGGCCGTCACCGGGGGTCGCGCGCAGGTGCACGTAGCCTTCCGGTGTGGGGACGAGACGGCGCTCCACTCTCGGTTCGGCCGTCAAAAGCACAGGCAGCCGGGCTGCTCCGGGAGCGGGTCGGCACCGTGGACCGCCAGGTCGGGCGGCAGGATCGGCCGGTGCTCGGGCGTCCAGGTGAAGTCGACGTCGTGCTCGGTGTAGACGGTGCTGAGCGGGCCGCCCTTGGTGCGGAACAGCATGAGGTTGCCGGTGGGCGACCCGAACGGGCCGTGCCACTCCTCCGGCGGGCGCCAGAAGTAGCAGCCGGCGCGCATCAGGCCGAGCGGCCCGGCCAGCTCCCCGGCCAGCAGGTACATCTCCTCCACGACCGGGTGCTTCTCGGGCTTGCGGCCCGACCGCAGCGGCATCGTGCCGAGCAGCCACGTCTCCTCGCCGTCCACCGGGTCGCGGCGCAGGAACTTGCGCCCGGCGCCGGGCGGGAACGTCGGATGGAAGTTGCCGCCCCACTCGCCGGCGAACCCGTCGACCTTGGTGACCAGCCGCCGCTCGTCGAGCATCCCGGCGGGGGCGTCCCCTTCGCGCAGCCGCGGCTCGCCGGAGAAGAACGTCAGCACCACGGCGCCGGACCGGGACTCGACCCCGGACGTGGCCGTCCCGGCGGGGAAGTGCCCGTAGGAGTACCTGCCGTACTCGACGCCGGAGATGGTCAGCGCGCCGTGCAGGACGAGGAACTCCTCGTCCACGTCCATGTGGTGGACGCCCTCCCCGCGCGCGAACCCGGCCGGGTAGCGGACGAGGAGGCTGGACGCGCCGGACCCCTCGTCCAGGCTGAGCAGCTTGCTCTCGACCTTCGCGCCGTCGCGCCCGTACAGGCCGTCCTGCCAGGGCAGGGCCTGGGACTGGATGAACTCGATGAACGGGCGTCCCATCGTCACTTCCTCTTCTCGTCGGTGGGGGGTTCGTCGGCCGGCAGCGGGGCGCGGGCGTCGTCGCGCTCGGCGGCGACGGCGAGCAGCCGGGCGATCGACCGGTTCAGCTCGCCGGCCGGGTCGCCGTCGGACGGCATCCCCAGCCGCCGCTCCAGCTCGCGCACCCGGGCGCGCTCCTCGTGCAGCTGGCTCGCCAGCTCGAAGACCATGGCCGCGAGCTGGTCCACCTGGGCGGAGCCGAGCGCGCGGAGTTCCGGCGCGGGGGGCAGGGGGGCGATGTCAGGCACGGGCTTCCTCCGGCTTGCGTGCTTCCAGGACGGCCCAGGGGAAGTGCCATTCGGCACGGTCGGGCCACCGCGTCGTCTCCAGCCGTCCGGCACCGCGCTCGTCGAACGCGACCCAGCGCGCGTCGGCGAGGCCGGCCTTCTCGCACAGGGCGAGGCAGTCGGTGTCGAACAGCATCGGCAGGTACGGCTCGTTGTTGCGGTCGCCGTGCTCGACGAGCGCGAGGTCGCGGACGGTGTCGCCGGTCGGATGGAAGTCCAGGATGCGCAACACTCCGCCCGGCGCGAGCGTCCGCGCGGCGTCGGCGATCAGGTCGGCGAGCACCGGCGGCGGCAGCTCGTGGATCAGCATCGTCGCGGTGACCAGGTCCGCCGATCCGGCGGGCAGCCCCGTCGCGGAGGCGTCGGCCTGGACGTACCGGATGCCGGGCCCCTCGGTGCGGTGGGCGGCCAGCCGCAGCACCGGCGCGGACAGGTCGACGCCGATCACCTCGGCGTCCGGCCAGCGCCGCTTGAACGGGCGGGTGCTCTTGCCGAACCCGCAGCCGAGGTCGACGATGCGCCGGTACGGCCGGTCGGGGACGGCGGTCTCGGTGAACAGGGTGTGGAACGCGAAGTCGTCGTTCTCGCCCAGCATCACGAGCTTGGCGCCGGCCTCGTAGACCAGGGCGGCGCGGTCGGTGCTCCACACGCCGCCGGGCTGGACGTGGATGTCCACGTCGGTGTACCAGGCGGGCAGTTCCAGGTCGGGGTCCAGCTCCAGGCCGGGCGCGGCCTCGGGCAGCTCGTCGGCGTCGACCGCGTCCGCGACCGCCCGCCACAGCATCTTCTGCGCGGACCGTTCCAGCCACGCGAACCACGGGTACACCGGCGCGCCGTGGACGGCCGCGCGGTCGGGCTCCGGCCCCGCCTGCTCGACGAGCACCGGGTACAGCGACCGCGCCCACTGCTGGCGCAGCGCGAGCGCGAAGTCCACCCGCGCCCGGCGTGCGACGTCGTTCATCGAACCTCCTGAAGACCGAGTCCGGAATCCACCTCGCCGGGGAAGAAGCAGGCCACCGAACGGTCCCCGGACACCGTCAGCGGCGGCGCGTCGGCCGCGCACACGTCGCGCGCGACCGGGCACCGGGTGTGGAAGACGCAGCCGGGCGGCCGGTCGATGGGCGACGGCGGGTCGCCCGTCAGCACGATCCGCTCCCGGGGCCGCTCGTCGGTCGTCGGCGTCGCCGACAGCAGCGCCGCCGTGTAGGGGTGCTGCGGGGCCGCCACGACCGACGTCGTCGGCCCCTCCTCCAGCACGCGCCCGAGGTACAGCACGACGACGCGGTCGGAGATGTGGTGGACGAGCGACAGGTCGTGCGCGATCAGCAGGAACGCCAGGTCGTCGGCCCGCTGCACCTCGCCGAGCAGGTTGACGATCTGCGCCTGGATCGAGACGTCGAGGGCGGAGACGGGCTCGTCCGCGACGATCACCGAGGGGCGGGCGGCCAGCGCGCGGGCGATCGAGATCCGCTGCCGCTGCCCGCCGGAGAACTGCGCCGGGTAGCGGCCGGCGGCCGACTCCGGCAGCCCGACCTGGCCGAGCACCTCCGCGACGCGGGCGGCGATCTGCTCCCGCGTCCCGAAGCCGTGGGCCCGCAGGGGCTCGGCGACGATGCGGGCCACGGTCATGCGCGGGTCCAGGCTGGCGTACGGGTCCTGGAGGATCATCTGGAAGTGGCGGCGCAGCGGCCGCAGCCGCCGCTCGGGCATGTGCGTGATGTCGCGGCCGTCGAAGGTGATGCGGCCCGACTGCGGGGTCGTGGCGCGCATCAGCGCGGACGCGGCCGTGGACTTGCCCGACCCGGACTCGCCGACGAGCGCGAGCGTCTGCCCGCGGCGCAGCGTCAGCGAGACGTCGTCGACCGCGGTGAGCGTCCGCCCGCCGACCGGGAACCGGACGGAGACGCCGGTCATCTCCATGATGGGCGGCTGCGTGTCAGTCATGGGGGTTCCAGCAGGCCAGGCGGGCGGGGCCGGAGACGGTCAGGACGGGCTCCCTGGTGGAGCAGTCGTCCTGCGCGCGGCCGCACCGCGGATGGAAGGGGCAGCCGTCCGGGCGGGCGAACGGCGACGGCGGGGCGCCGGCGATCGCGGCGAGCGTCCGCGACCGGTCGAAGTTCGGCGCCGCCGCCAGCAGCGCCGCCGTGTACGGATGGCGCGGGTCGCGCAGCAGCTCCCGGGTCGGGCCCTCCTCCACGATGCCGCCGCTGTACATGACGGCGACGCGGTCGCACAGCTCGGCGGCGACGCCGAGATCGTGCGTGATGAGCACCATGGACGCGTCGCGCGCCTGGATCTGGTCCCGCATGAGCCGCGTGATCTGCGCCTGGATGGTCGTGTCGAGCGCGGTGGTCGGCTCGTCGGCGAGGATGACCGACGGCTCGTTGATCAGCGCCAGCGCGATCATCACGCGCTGCCGGAGCCCGCCCGACAGCTGGTGCGGGTAGGCCCGGACGCGGTCGCGCGGCGAGGGGATGCCGACCGCGGCGAGCGCCTCGACGGCCTTCTCACGGGCATCGGCCCGGGACACGTCCTGGTGCCGCAGGACCGCCTCCGCCAGCACGGACCCGATCCGCCGCACCGGGTTCAGCCCGGTCATCGGATCCTGGAACACCATGCCGATCTGCGCGCCGCGGACGCGTTCCCACTGCTTCTCGGAGTACCCCGTGATGTCCTCGCCGCGCAGCCGGACGTCACCGGTGCGCGACAGGCCCGGGGGCAGCAGCCCGATCAGGCTGAGCGCGGTGAGGGACTTGCCCGACCCGGACTCGCCGACGAGTCCGAGGATCTCGCCGCGGCCGAGGCGGAACGACACGTCCTGCACGATCCGGGTGTCGCCGCCGTGGACGACCGAGAGGCCGTCGACGTCGAGGACGGCTTCGTCCATCGTCTGCTCCCTGGGTTCGGCGGTCGCGGCGGTCACGGGCGCACCGACTTCAGGCGGGCCCGGCTGCGGGCGGCCATGCCGTCGCCGATGAGGTTGGCGGCCGTCACCGCGAGGACGATGACCGCCGCGGGCACGAGCACCAGCAGCGGCGCCCCGACCAGGTGCTGGCGGCCCTCGGACAGCATGTTGCCGAGCGAGGGCGAGCCGAGCGGCGCGCCGATGCCGAGGAAGGAGAGCCCGCTCTCGGCGACCAGCAGGTCGGCGAACACGAACGCCCACATCACCATGATCGTGTGCCGCAGTCCGGGCAGGACGTGCGCGATCAGGATGCGGGGGCGGGTGACGCCGAGCAGCCGCGCCGCGCGGACGTACTCGCGCTGCATGAGGCCGCGCGTCTCGGCGTAGACCACGCGGGCGAACACGGGCCAGCTCACCACCCCGAGCGTGATCGCCAGCGGCACGAAGCCGCGGCCGACCGCCGCCATCAGCGCGACGGCGATGACGAGGTAGGGCAGCGACAGGCACACGTCGATGACGCGGGAGATCGCGGCCTGGACGTAGCCGGTGGTCGACCCGGCGAGGACGCCGAGCGTCACGCCGATGGCGGCGACGATGCACGCGGACGTGGCGGCGACCGAGGCCGTCCAGCCGAACCCGGCGATCGTCCAGGTCAGCAGGTCGCGGCCGACGCCGTCGGTGCCGAGCAGGTGACCGTCCTCGCCGGGCGACAGCAGCCGCGACTGGACACCGCCCCCGTCATCGGTGATGTCGCCGAACAGCACGGCGACGACCGTCACGCCGATGAGCAGGACCGCGATGCCGACGCCCGCGATCAGCCGCGCCGACTCCACTCCCGGCCGCCGGGGCACGAGCCGGCGCCGCACGAGCCCGCGCGGGGCCCCCTCCTGGACCGCTGTCATCGCTGCCTCCGGAGGCGGGGGTCGAGGATGCCGAGCAGGGCGTCGGTGGCCGTGTTCGTCAGGAAGACCAGGCCGGCGATCGTGAACACGGCGGCCTGCACGATCGGGAAGTCCAGCTGCCGCACCGAGTCGATCATCAGGGCGCCGAGGCCGGGCCAGGCGAACACGACCTCGATGATCAGCGCGCCGGAGACCAGGATCGCCAGCTGGGTGCCGACGAGGGCGGCGGCGCCGAGCAGGGCGTTCGGGAGGACGTGC
Organism: Actinomadura sp. NAK00032; assembly: GCF_013364275.1. Lineage (NCBI taxonomy): Bacteria > Bacillati > Actinomycetota > Actinomycetes > Streptosporangiales > Thermomonosporaceae > Actinomadura > Actinomadura sp. NAK00032. The sequence continues at coordinate 8,074,636 of NZ_CP054932.1, forward strand.
CGCACGATGACGGTGCGGCGGGACGCCCCCGCGGCGCGCGCCGTGCGGACGAAGTCCTCGTCCATGGTCTCGGCGACGTTGGCCGACACCACGCGGGTCAGCCGCGGGACGAGGAACGCCGCGAGCGACACCGCGGGCAGGATCGCCGCCGAGGCCGAGCCGTTGCCGATGCTCGGCAGCAGCCCGAGCTTGACGGCGAAGATCTGGATGAGCACCAGCCCGACGACGTAGCCGGGCATGCCCTGGCCGATGAAGACCAGGCCGGAGGCGGCCGACTGGGCCCGGCCGTCGGGGCGCGACCCGATCCACGCGCCGAGCGGGATCGCGATCAGCATGTTGAGCAGCACCGCGAGCAGCGCGAGCTGGAGCGTGGCCGGCAGCCGGTCCGCCACCTCGGTGAACGCGTTCGCGCCGGACTGGACGGAGGTGCCGAAGTCGAGCTGGGCGGCCCGGACGATGAACGTGGCGTACTGCTGGGCGAGCGGGTCGTCCAGGCCGTACTGCTCGCGGACGGCCGCGACCTGGTCGGGGGTGGCGTCCTGGCCCGCCAGCGTCGTCGCGGGGTCGCCGGTCAGCCGCAGCAGGAAGAACAGCAGGGTGGACACCGCGAACAGCAGCACGACCAGCTGGGACGCCCGCGAGGCGAGCATCAGGGCGAGCCCGCGGGCCCGGCCGGGGGCCCGGCCGGAGGCCCGGCCGGAGGCCCGGCCGGGCCGCCCGGCGGCCACGGGGGTGTCCGTGGCCGCCGCCACCGGCGCGGTGTCCTTCACTTCTTGGCCATCTGGTCGTAGCGGAAGAAGCGGTTGTCGTCCTTGGCGCCCTGCAGGTCGGCGGACTTGCCGACGATCGTGATCTGGTGCACCAGGAACAGCGCGGGCGGGTTGTCGTGCATCTCGGCGACGACCGCGCGCAGCTGCTCGGCGCGCTTGTCGGCGTCCATGTTGGTGAGCGCGGACTTGAGGTGGCCGGCGGTCGGCTCGTCGCAGAAGAACGTCGCCGCGCGCAGGCAGGTGAAGTTGCTCATGGCCCGGGTCGGGTCCATGGTGGGCAGCGCGTTCCAGGAGAGCCCGAACGCCTCGGTCTTCCAGGAGTTGCCCGTGTAGCGCTGCATCCAGGTCGGGAAGTTCATCTGGTTGAGCGTGAGGTCGACGCCGACCTTGGCGAGGTCCTGCTTGACGGCCTGGTAGATGTCGGCGTCGGCGGGGAAGGAGCCGACGACGACGTCGGCGCTCATCTTGAAGCCGTTCGGGTGGCCCGCCTCGGCGAGCAGCGCCTTGGCCTTCGCCGGGTCGTGGGGGTAGGCCCGCACGTCCGGGTTGTGGCCGACGACCTTCTCGGTCGGGCCCTGGCCGATGGGCTCGGCCTTGCCGAGCAGCAGGTTGTCGGCGATGGCCTGCTTGTTCACCGCGTAGTTGAGGGCCTGCCGGACCTTCTTGTCGGTGAGCGGCGAGTCGATCTTCTCGTCGCCCTTGACGTTGCGGAACGCCAGCGACATCACCTGGTTGCCGAGGTTGGCCTCGGCCTGGATCGAGCCCTTCATCTGGTCGACCTGGTCGGGCGAGACGCCGGTGATGAGGTCGACCTGACCGGACTGCAGGGCCTGCAGCCGGGAGGCGGGGTCCTGCATCGCCTGGATCTCCAGGTTCGCGGCCTTCGGCGCGCGCCAGGACTTCTCGAACGCGCTGAGGGTGATCTTGTTGCCGCCCCAGTTCTCGACCTGGAACGGTCCCGTGCCGACCGGGGTGGCGGCGATGCCCTTCACGCCGCCCTCGGTCAGGGCCTTCGGCGCCGGGATCATCAGCTCGGTCAGCTTGTTGGGCAGCACCGGGTCCGGGACGGACGTGGTGATCTCGACGGTCTTGGCGTCGGCCGCCTTGGCGGACTTGATCGTCGCGAGGTCGTTGGCGACCACCGACTGCTTGACCTCGGGGTTCTGCTTGAGGAAGTTCACCACGTCCGCGACGCCCTGGGCGGTCAGCTTCTCGCCGTTGGAGAACGTGACGTTGTCACGGAGCGTGAAACTCCATGCGGTGTCGGACGTGGTCTTCCATTCGGTCGCCAGCCACGGCTTCACCTCGCCGGCCTCGTTCACGAACGTGAGCGGGTCGTAGATCGCGGCGTAGGTGTAGACGCCCGGCGAGACGGCGGAGTTGAACGGGTTTCCCTGGGAGGCGGGGAGCGAGTCGACGCCGACCCGCAGGGTCTGGCCGCCACCGCTTCCCGAGCCGCCGCCGCACGCGGCGAGCGCTGTTCCGAGGACGAGGGCCATTCCGCCCCGCACTGCAATGCCTCTAGCCACAAGCCCTCCATTGTTCCTCTGAGCGGAACACTTAACTCGCTCAGTGGAACGGTAGGATGAGATACGCCACAGTGTCAAGGGTCATCGAAAACGAAACACGCAGGTAACACAGCTGTTTCGACAATTGTCGAGCGCGCGGACACAACAGTCCGCACTCCCCCGGACACGGGTGGATCAGATGGACGCCATCAAAGCGCCGCCGGCGCCGGAAACGTTCCAGACCCCGCTCGGCCCACCGCCGCGCAGCGTCACGAGGACGATCCCGCCGTCGCGCGGCGACCGCCGGCCCGGGGCCGCCGCCACGTCGGCGGGGTACTGGTCGACCTCCACCGCGCAGCGCTCCGGGAGCTGCAGGGTGCTGATGCGGTGCAGCGTCCCGTCCGGGCGGCCGAGTTGGGCGTTCAGCACGCGCACCGGCAACCGGTGGTCCGTCACCCTCCGTGCGGGCAGGCGCTCCTCCAGCGCCGCGCGCGACGTCTCCAGGTCGCCGGACGCGAGCACCGCGATGAACACCGGGCCCACCGGCCCGCTGGGGCGCGGCAGGGTGAACCCCTCCGGGGCCCGGTCGACCTGCGTCAGGTAGACCCCCTCCCCGGCCGGCCCCGCGACCTGCGCGGCCCGCAGCCCTCCCCCGGCCCCGACCGGCCGCGGCTCGACCAGGACGCGCAGCCCGGCGGCGCGGGCCCGCGCCGTCGCCTCGTCGGCGTCGGCCACCAGGATCTCGGCGGCGGCCCAGCCGAGCGTCGTCAGCGGCTCCGGCGCCCGCGCCCCCGGGATCTCCACGGCCCGGACCGCGCCGCCGGCGCCGGTGCCGGACAGCACGACCGAGCGGCGGCCCTCCAGCTCGGGCACCGGCCCGCCGCTCACCCGGTGCTCCGCGCCCGGTTCCAGCCCCACGCCCTCCCGGTAGGCCGCGACGGCGGCGTCCAGATCGGCGGTGACGACGGTGACGGAGTCGATCATTGCGGCCGCTCCCCGGCCGACCCGCCGCCTTGCCCGCCACCCGGCCCGCCGGCCTGCCCGCCGACCTGGGCCGTCAGGTCGGCGGCGGCCTGCTGCACCAGGTCCGCGAGCCGGTCGACCTCGCCGCGGAACCGCTCCAGCGGCCCGGCGATCGAGATCACCGCGAGCGGCGTCCCGGTGGGCCCGAACACCGGCGCGGCCACCGAGCCCGCGCTCGGATCGCGCTCGCCGTAGGAGATCGCGTAACCGACCTCGGCGATGTGCGCCAGCTCCTCGCGCAGGGTGGGGCGCTGGGTGATGGTGTTGCCGGTCAGCTTGCTCATGGGCTGCGACGCCAGGTACTGCTCGCGTTCGGCCGGGTCCAGGAACGCCAGGAACGCCTTGGACGACGCGCCCGCGTGCAGCGGGAACGCGGCGCCGAGCTGCACCATCATCTTCACGTCGCGGTCGGGGGTGACCTGGTCGACGTAGACGCGGTGCCAGCCCGAGCGCGTGGACAGCGTCGTCGTCTCCTGGGTCGCCCGCGACAGCTCGGTGAGGACCGGGCGCGCCTCGGCGCGGATGTCGATCCGGTCGAGGTAGCCGAGCGCGAGGCTGACGATGCGGGGGCCGAGGCTGTAGCGGCGGGTGGACGGGTGGAAGGTGATGAAGCCCTTGGCCCGGCAGCTCGTCAGGCTGCGGTGGACGACCGCCTTGGACAGCCCGAGCCCGTCGGCGATCTCGGTGACGCCGAGCGTGGGCCGCCCCGCCTCGCCGAGGTAGATGAGGATGTCGAGGACCCGGTCGACCCCCGTGACCGTCTGGCCCTTGACCGGTTCGGCGCTCTGCGCGCCCTCGTTGACGCTTCCGCTGACGCTCACAGTGGACATCCCATCACCCGACCAGGTGGAAGCTCTGGTACTGGACATACGCCTCGAAGCCCTCCGGACCCAGTTCGGTGCCGAGCCCGCTCGACCGGCGCCCCGCGAACGGCGCGGCCGTGTTGAAACCGAACCCGTTGACGCCGACCGTCCCGGTGTCCAGCCGCGCCGCCACCCGCAGGGCGCGGGCCTCGTCGGCGCTCCACACCGACCCGGCCAGGCCGAAGTCGGTGTCGTTGGCGATGGCGACGGCCTCGTCCTCGTCGGATGCCGGAATGACCGTCACGACGGGGCCGAAGACCTCCTCCTGGCAGATCCGCATCCCGCTGCTCGCGTCGGTGAACACGGCGGGCGTCAGGTAGAAGCCGTCGTCCAGGCCCTTCGGGCGCTCGCCGCCGGACACCAGCCGGGCGCCCTCGGCCCGGCCCGCGGCGATCAGCCCCTCGACGCGGTCGCGGTGCGCGGCCGAGATGAGCGGGCCGAGCCGGGTGGCGGGGTCGAACGGGTCGCCGACGGGCAGCGACGCCGACACCTCCGCGACCCGCTCGGTGACCTCCGCCAGCAGGGGGCGCGGGACGATCACGCGGCTCTGGATGAAGCAGTTCTGCCCGCTGAAGGTGTAGGCCAGGAACGGCAGCGCCGCGGCGAACCGGTCGAGGTCGGCGTCCTCCAGCAGGACCGCGGCGGACTTGCCGCCGAGTTCGAGGATTACGGGGGTGAGCGCGGCGGCGCAGCGGGCCGCGATGTGCCGGCCCGCCTCCGACGACCCGGTGAAGCCGACGATGTCGACGCCCGGATGGCCGACGAGCGCCGCACCGGTCTCCCGCCCCCCGGTGACCACGTTGACCACCCCTGGGGGCACCCCGGCCTCGGCGGCGCATTCGGCGAACAGGAATGCCTCCAGCGGTGCCTGAGGGGGCGGTTTCAGCACCACCGTACCGCCCAGCGCGAGGGTCGGCCCGATCTTGTACATGCCCATCGGCAGCGTCCCGTTGTAGGGCACGATCGCCGCCGTGACGCCGCGCGGGCCGCGGCGCACGATCGAGCGCCGGACGCTGCCCGGGCCCCGCCGTTCCGGCACCGGGCGCAGCTCGTCGACGACGAGCGAGCGGGCGATCCCCGCGTAGTAGCGCAGCAGTTCCGCGGCGCGGTTCGCGCGGGCGGGCCCGCCGCCGACCGGCCGCCCGATCTCATGGGCGAGCAGCACGGTCAGCTCGGCGTCGCGCTCCTGGAGCAGGTCGGCGAGCCGCTCCAGCGCGGCGGCCCGGTCGGCGGGCTCCCAGGTCCGCCAGCCGCGCGGGTCGGCGAAGGCGGCGCGGGCGGACGCGACGGCCGCGTCCACGTCGGCGGCCGACCCGTCCGGGACGCTGCCGACGACCGTCCCGTCGGACGGGGAGACGATCTCGACGACCGCGCGGGACCGGGCCGGGACGACCCGCCCGTCCACGAACGGTCCGGCGCGGTGCGCGATCTCGGGGGCGAGCGCGGGGCGCATCTCAGTCCTTCCGGTAGCCGGCGGGGACGCCGGGCGAGGTGGCGAGCCACACGCTCTTGGTCCAGGTGTAGAGGTGGACGGCGTCCGTTCCGCCCTCGCGCCCGTATCCGGACGCGCCGACGCCGCCGAACGGCACCATGTCGGACAGGATCCGGTAGGTGTTCACCCAGACCGTCCCGACCCGGAGGGCGTCGGCGAGACGGTGGGCGCGGCCGGGATCGCCGGTCCACACCCCCGCGCCGAGCCCGAACCGGGTGTCGTGGGCGAGGCGGACGGCGTCGTCCTCGTCGTCGAACGGCGCGGCGCACAGCACCGGGCCGAAGACCTCCTCGGTGAGCAGCGGGTCGCCGGCGGGGACGCCGGTGAACACGGTCGGCGCCACCCAGTTGCCGCCCGCCAGCTCCGGCCCGGCGGGCGTCCCGGCCTGCGCGACGACGCGTGCGCCGCGGGCGGTGCCGCCGTCCACGAACGCGCGGGTCTTTGCGGCCTGGTCGGCGGTCACCTGCGGCCCGACCTCGGTTCCGGCCTCGCGCGGGTCGCCGACGCGCAGCTCCCCGACCCGCCGCGCGACGCGGTCCAGGACGTCGGGGAACACCTCGCGCTGCACGTACAGGCGCGAGCCGGCGATGCACATCTGCCCGCACGACCCGGTGAAGCCCTCGACGATCCCGGCCGCTGCGGCGTCCAGGTCGGCGTCGGCGAACACCAGCTGCGGGGACTTGCCGCCGAGCTCCAGCGCGGACGGGGCGAAGTGCGCGGCCGCGGCGGCGCCGACGCGGGCGCCGGTGGCGTCCGAGCCGGTGAACACCACCAGCCGGACGCGGGGGTCCTCGACGAGCGCGCGGCCGAGGTCGCCGCCGCCGTGCACGACCTGCGCGACGCCCGCCGGATGCCCGGCCTCGGCGAGGACCTCGCCGACGATCCGGCCGAGCAGCAGGGCGGTGAGCGGGGTCTCGGCGGCGGGCTTGAGCACGACGGCGTTGCCGAACGCGAGCGCGGGCGCGATCTTCTTCGCGGCGAAGAAGTACGGAACGTTCCACGGGATGATGCCCGCGACGACCCCGTACGGCTCCCGCGTCGTGTAGGTGTGGAACGCGCCCGGGACCGGCACGACCGTGCCGTGCGCCTTGTCCGCCCAGCCGCCGTAGTACTCGAAGCACGCGGCGGCCCGGTCGGCCTCGCGGCGCGTGTCCGCCGGGAGCTTGCCGGTGTTCAGCGTCTCCAGCTCGGCGATCTCGGCGGCGCGCGCCCGCATCCGGCGGCCGATCTCCACCAGCAGCCGGCCCCGCTCGGACGCCGGGACGGCCCGCCAGTGCGGCGCGGCGGCCTCGGCGGCGCGCAGCACCGCCTCCAGCCCGCTCGGCGTCGTCGCGGCGACGTCCTCGATCACCTCGCCCGTGATGGGCGACAGGACGGCGGTCAACGGCTCACTCCTTCGACTGCGTCGAGCATGCTCAGGGCGCTCAGGTGGCGGGTGCCGGCGGCCGGGTCGGCGGCGGTCGCGGCGAGGTCGCGGAGCCGGGCGAGCCGGGCATCCCGGGCGGTGGCGTCGACGCCCGCGCGCACGGTCCGGGTCGCCGGCTGGACGACGCGGACGGCGGCGTCCCGGCGGGCGGCCGCGTACGCGTCCGCCTCGGCGCCGCCGTCGCCGCCCGCCCGCAGCGCCGGGCCGAGCCGGGCGGCGAGGTCGAACGCGTCGTGGACGCCGGAGTTCAGCCCCATGCCGCCGGTCGTGCTGGACAGGTGCGCGGCGTCGCCCGCCAGCAGCAGCCGGCCGGCGCGGAACCGGTCGGCGACCCGCTGGTGGCTCCGGTAGAACTGGTGCTGCTGGAGCGGGTCGCGGGCCCAGCTCCGGTCCCCGACCAGCAGGTCGAGGGCGTCCGCCAGCTCGGGGTGCGGCCCCTCGGAACCGGCGGCCGTGTCGGTCCCGGCGGTGGTGCTGATCGCGACGCGCCACACGTCCGGGGTGCGGATGAGGGACAGCCGGCCGCGGGGGCCGCTCCAGTAGGAGACGGGGCCGAGGTCGTCCACCGCCTCCTCGAACGGGAACGGCGTGGCGGCGACCAGGCTCTGCGACGGGTAGGTGTCGCCGGGGAAGCCGATCCCGGCGAGCTTGCGCAGCGCGCTGTGCGCCCCGTCGGCGGCGATGACGTACGGCGCGGTCAGGCGCGAGCCATCGGCCAGCGTCACGGTGGCGTCCGTCGCGCCGTCCTCCGCACCGGTCAGACCGACGACGCGGTGCTCTTGGCGCAGGTCCACCTCCGGGGACGCCTCGGCGAGGTCGCGCAACCGCCGCAGCAGCTTGTACTGCTCGTACTGGACGCGGAACGGGAACGGCGTCCGTCCCTCCAGCACGCTGTAGGAGAAGATCGCGCGGTCGGGCAGTTGCAGGTCGCGGAACTGTAGGCGGTCCACACGGACGCCGTGGGCGACGGCGTCGGCCGCGACGCCGACGCGGTCGAGCAGTGCCAGTGTCGGCGGGTGCAGCGTCGAACCGCGCCACTCCTTGCGGACCCCGGCCTGCTCGGCCTCCAGCACGGTGACGGGCACCCGCTCGGCGGCCAGCGCCAGCGCGGCGGCCAGGCCGACGGGTCCCGCCCCGACGACGATCACGGACGCGGTCATCGGACCCCGCCTTCCTGAACGAGGGCCTCCTCGGCCAGCCGGGCGAGCGCTCCGGTCGACGCCGCGAGCGTCGACGACGCGCCCGCCGCGTGCAACAGGGCCCACGTCCCGGCGAGGTTGGACGACAGCAGCAGCGAACCGGACGGGGTCAGTTCGTCGAGCACGCCGAGGCTGGCCGCACCGGTGCCCGCGACCACGACGGCGTGCCCGGACCCGGCGGTGCCCAGCGCGCCCCGCACCGCGTCACGCACGTCGTCGTCTCCGGTGGCGTAGATGGGGCGGCCGCCCCGCACTTCGTGGACGTCCACCCGCATCCCGGCCGCGCGCCAGAACCGTTCGCACTGACCCGTGAGCCAGGACGGGTAGGGCGACACGACCGACACGCGGTCCACGCCGGCGGCGCGCAGCGCGCTGAGCAGGCCGCCCGCCGAGGTGACGACGGGGACGCCGTACCGCTCCGCGAGCGCGTCCGACCACCGCCGGTCGCCGTCCGGACCGAGCCGGTACGTCGCGCCGGTGCAGGCGACCAGCACCGCCGCCAGGTCCAGCCCGGCCAGCGTCGCGATCGCCTCGCCCGCGTTGGCGCCGTACCAGTCGAGGCGGGCGGGCAGGTCCAGGCCCGGCGGCGCCGCCATCCGCGCCACGTACGGTTCGACGCCCGGCGGCAGCAGCCGCCGCGTCTCCGGTTCGACGGTGGGGTTCGCGGACGGCACCACGATCCCGACGCGGACCGTCACGTGGCCAGCCCGCCGAAGACGCGCTGGATGAAGGCGTCCCGGTCCGCCCGGTCGCCGATCCCGCCGTCCGCGTCGATCGCGTCCGGCGACACGACCGCGCCCCCGGCCACGAGCTGGGACTCCAGCGCGGCCAGTCGGCGCCGCGTCGCCCACAGCTCGGCGGCGAGCTGAACGCTGATCTGCATGAGCTGGTCGTTGACGCCCTCGCCGACGAAGGCGCCGAGCGGCTGCGGGCCGTCCACCCGCCAGTTCCCGGTGTGCTCGCTCATGCCGTGCACACCCACGTCGCGGTCCGGCCGTTGGTGAACTCGACCGCGGCGAACAGCCGCTCCAGTTCGGCGCCGATCCCGCCGTGCACGAACCGGAACGCGAACGGCTCGCCGTTGAAGCGGGTGTCGAAGTCGCGGTCGTAGGTCGCCCACGGGTCCGGCGGGTCGTCGGGCTGGCGCATCTCGTGGACGATGAGGACGCCGCCGGGCCGCAGCACGCGCCGCGCCTCGGCGACCGCCCGCAGCGCGACGTCCCAGGGGACCTCGTGCAGGATCGTGCCGAGATAGGCGACGTCGAAGGTGCCGTCGGGGAAGCGCAGGTCCTCGGCCAGCCGCTGGGAGAAGACGACGTCGGCGTCCAGCCGGACGGCGCGCGCGTGCGCGTACCGCAGCAGTGGCGCGGCCGCGTCGATCCCCCACACCTCGGCGTCCGGCCAGCGCTCCTTGAAGGCCACGGTCATGGCCCCGATGGAGCAGGCGATGTCCAGGACGCGCGCGACGGACCCGTCCGCGGGCGCGGGCACCTCCCGGGCGCGGGCGATCTTGGCCTCGTCGCGGTCGTTGGTCCCGAGGTGGAAGACCTTCGTGCCGTAGTGGTAGATGTAGCCGGCGAGCGGCTCGTCGTGGTAACCGCCCGGCTGGCGGTGGAAGTGCACGTCGGCGGAGTAGCCGGGGTGCTCCCAGTCCGCCGCGAGCTCCAGGCGGCCGGGCCCGCGCCCGGCGGCCTCGTCCAGCTCCGCCTCCAGCGCCGGCCGCAGCGGCTCGTAGGCCGCCACCACCTGCGCCCAGTTCAGGTCCTGGGTGGAGCGCAGCAACCGGTTCCGCAGCCCCACCAGCGGCACGGACTCCGCGGCGGCCCGCAGCTCGTCCAGGTTCCCCGGCCGCCGCTCGGCGGCCCGCTCCCGGACCGCGCCCGCCGCCACGGGGTTGATCTCCCTCAACGTGAAGCGGCGCAGCCCCTCGACGAAGTCGAGACGGCTCTCATCGTCGAACTCCGGTATGGCCGTCATCGTGCCGACCCGCCCGCGCGGCGCCGCCCCGCTCGATCCTGAACCTGGACGCATGAACCAATCCCCTTGTCCGTCGAATTGATCCGCCCAGCGGAACAGGCGTTCCGCTCACGTGGAACGTGACCTTAACAACACCTGAGCCGCCCTGTACATCCCTCTGCGGGGGGCGCTCGGCCGGCCGCCGGATCAGCGGTCGACGAGGCGGCTGATCCGGTAGATCATTTTGCGGTTCACCGGGGGGAACGCGGTGAGGGGGAGGACCATGTCCCGGAGGGCGCCCTTCCATGGCGCGCGCTGGGTGGCGAGGGCGTTGAGGCGCCGCGTGGTGCCGACGGCGTCCACGGCGATCGGGCGGCGGACGCGTTCATAGGAGTCGAGGGCGCTCTCCTCCCCGTTCATGGCCTTCACCAGGACGTCGCCGAGGGTGATCCCGTCCTGGATTCCCAGGTTCATGCCCTGGCCGATGATGGGGCTGTTGACGTGGGCGGCGTCGCCGGCCAGGAAGACCCGCCCGGCGCGGAACCGCTGCGCCACCCGGTGGTGGATCCTGGTGTGGGAGTCGTGCGCCACACGCAGCACCCGGATGGCCCGCTGCGCCGGGGCGCGCCGCCGCAGCAGCGTCTCCGCGGTGGCGGCGGTCATCTCGTCGGGCAGCCGGTCGACCGACAGGCAGACCCGGTGCAGCATCCCCGGCATGCGGCCCATGATCACGGCACCGGGGCGGGAGAAGAACAGGTGGATCTCATCCGCGGGAGATCCACCGCTCAGCTCCATGTCGGCGAGGATGAACGTCTGATGGAACGTCTCCCCGGGGAAGGGGATCCCGGCCATCTTTCGGACGCCGCTGCGCGTGCCGTCCGCGCCGACGAGGTACTTCGCGCGGATGGTGCGCTCCTCCCCCTCGGCGTCCGTCACCGCCGCGACGACCTGGTCGTCGGCCTGTTCCATGCCGCTCAGCGTCAGGGGCCGGTGGACGGCGCCGCCCAGCTCCCGGAGCCGGGTGAGGATGATCTCCTCGGTGGTGTGCTGCGGCAGCAGGACGGCGTAGGGGAACGCGGTGTCCAGCCGGTCCAACCGCAGCGTGGCGATGTTGCGGTCGCGTTCGCCGGAGAAGATCCGGATCCGCTCGGCATGGTTGCCGGCCTTCGCCAGCCGTTCGCCGACCTCGATCCGCTGCAGCATCTCCAGCGACCGGGGCAGGGTGCCGACCGCGCGCGAGTAGTTGCCGCCCTCCTCGACACCGTCGATCACGCAGCATTCGATGCCCGCCGCGCACAGCGTCGCGGCCAGGGCGAGCCCGGTGGGCCCGGCACCGGCGATCAGGACATCGGTCGTCTTCGGGAGTCCGGTCATGACACACCTCTCTGGGACGTCACCGCCGGGCGCGTTCCGGGTTACGGAGCGTCGCCCGTGTAGTAGCGCTGCAGGGTGGGAGCCACCCAGGCGACCAGGTGCTCGGCCTCGGCGGCGGTGAGCGCCGGCAGGGCCAGGGCGTAGCGGGTGATCGCCAGCCCGACGAGCTGGCTGGCGGCCAGCGCCGCGCGCAGCTCGGCCTCGTCCTCGCCGACCAGCTCGGCGATCGGGCCGAGCACCCGGTCGGCGAGGAACTCCCGCAGCAGCGCGGCGGCCCGCTCCAGGGTGACCGCCGAGCGGATCAGCCCGAGCAGCGGGCCGGGCGCGTCGACGCCGCCGAGCAGGCCGAGGAAGTAGCGGACGAGCCGCTCGCCGAGTTCATCCCGCGGCCCGGCCGCCAGCATCGAGACGGCCTCGTCGGGGCGGATCACCGCGGCCGCCATCTCGGCGAACAGCTTCTCCTTGGTGCCGAAGAAGTACCGCACGAGCGCGGGATCCACGTCCACGTCAGCGGCGATCTGCCGCATGCTCGTGGCCTCGTACCCCCGCGAGGTGAACCGCGCCGTCGCGGCGCCGAGGATCAGCGCCCGGGTATCACTCGGCCCCGGCCTGCGTCCGGCCATCACGCCTCCTCGACGACGACAGTTCCCCACGTGAGGAATTTTTATTCTACGCGCGGGGAATTAGAGGTGCAAGGGGCGGCCGGCCTTCGAGCGCACATGACAAAGGAGCGGCGGCCCGCATCAGCGCGAACCGCCGCTCCTGTCAGCGAAGATCAACTGGGAGGGGGCGTGGGGGCGGAGCCCCCACATCGGGGGTCTGGGGGGCGCCCCCAGGCAGAAATGACGAGGAGTGGCGGCCTGCGCTTTCGGCAGGCACACCACTCCCGATACTCGTGGAGGTGGCGGGAATCGAACCCGCGTCCTTCGGTGATGGGTCAGGGCTTCTCCGGGTGCAGCCTGCTTGTCGCTTTCTCAGTCCCGGCGCTCACGCAGGCGTGTCGCCGACGGACTCAGTCGCTGTTTGGTTTCCCTACCGGCCCCGCGACCGGGTCGATAGGTGGAGTCTCCTTACGATGCCAGACCCCGGCTCGGAGACGCTACCGGGCTGACAGAGTTCGCTCCTCGCTCAGGCGGCGAGGGCGAACTCGGACTGCTTCTTGTTGGCAGTTATTGGTTTGCTGTCACAGGATTAACGAGGTCACGACAGCAACCCTCGACCCGCTTCCCCTGGCTCGAACGACCGAAGTCGAAGCCGGTCACCCCCATGTTGAGTTGTCAAAGCAGGCGTCCCGGGGGACGTCCGCACGATGACGTTACTAGGGTAACGCGTGCGCGGGCAATCCCATTCCCCGGCAGGACAGCCGTGAGCCCCGGTGGGCGCGGGATGTGCCGCGCCCACCGGGGCCGACCGGCAGGGTCGGGCCGGTCCGGACGGCAGAGCCTCCCCCGAGACGAGGCTCTGGTCTCATCACGGCGACTGAGTCCGCAACCCCCCAAGCGGAGTCTCAGTCACCCGGAAAGACGCCCGCGGGCGGGGGGATGGTTGCGTCCCGTCCGTAAAGAGATGCCAAAACCGGCTCAGGACCCCGGGCGGAGGAACTTGGCGGCGAGCTTGGCGGTGTTGACGGGGCCCTCGACGGCGATCGCGAAGGCGCGGTCGCTGCTGGAGCCGACGAACCAGGAGACGCCCTTCTTGCCGCCGCCGCGCTCGTAGGCGGTGTAGGCGGCGACGCCGGTGACGTCTCCGGTGACGCGGGCGCGGTGGGCGTTGCCGTGGGTGGCGGTCCGGGTGAGGACGCGCTTGAGGCTGGCGACCGCTTCGGGCGGCAGGCTCTGCGCGGGCGGCGCCTGGACGGTCTTCGGGATGTCCCTGAGGATGTACGGCGGCTTCCAGGTGCCGGTGTACGCGGCGGACGCGACGAGCGCCATGGACAGGGGGCTCACCTCGACGTTGCCCTCGCCGACCATGGTGGCGGCCTTCTCGCCCTCGTTGGCGGGGGTGGGCACGGAGCCGGTGAACGCGGGGACCGAGAGGCCCCAGTCCTTGCCGAGGCCGAACTGGCCGGCCTCCCGGACGAGGGCCTGCGCGTCCAGCTTGCCGCTGAGCTGCGCGAGGCTCGTCTTGCAGGACCCGGCGAACGCGTTGGAGAAGGTGGTCTCGCCGCGGGCCTTGTTGGTGAAGGTCCTGCCGCCGACGGTGAGGGAGCCGGGGCAGGTGGTCTCGGTGGACGGGTCGAGCCGGGCCTGGGAGAACAGGGCCTCGGCGGACACGATGCCGAACGCCAGGCCGGGCGGGTAGTGGCCCTCGAACGCGCGGTTCTCGCCGTTCGTCCCGTGGTTGGCCACGGCGAGGACCTCACCGGTGCTCGGCCGCACCACGACCATGGACGCCGGGTACCGCAGGCCGCGGAGCGTGCGGTCGGCGCGCCGCTGGTAGTTCGGGTCGAGCGTCGTCTGGACCGTTTCCGGCTGCTGGCCCTCCCAGGACCGCAGCTCCTCGGTGTTCTTGCCCGACTCGTCCTGCGCGACGACGCGGATGGTGGGCGTGCCGGCGAGGCGGCGCTGCTGGAGCAGCTGGATGCCGCTGACGCCGATCGTGTCACCGGGCTGGTAGGGGGCGCCGACCTGCTGCAGCCGGTCGGCGGTGGCCGGGCCGAGGCTGCCGACCAGCTCCGGGGCGTACGCGGGGGCGATCGGCTCCCTGACCTCCTGGTACTGGAGCCCGGGGATGGCGGCCAGCCGCTTGATCAGCGCGTTGTGCGTCGGAGACTGGAGCGTCAGCAGGGGCAGGAACGTCTGCGGCGGGGCGGAGCGGACGCGGCCGAGCAGGCGCTCGGCGTCCAGCCGGCGGCCGCCGTCGATCTTGGTCTGCTTGGCGAGCTGCTCCAGCGTCTTCGCCGGGTCGGCGAGCTGGCCGGGGTAGACGCCGAAGTTGTAGGCGCGGACCTGGCGCAGCACGGAGCGGCCCCGCGTGTCGGTGATGGGGGCCCGCTTCGGTACCTCGGTCACCACGGCGAGCCGCTGCCCCGGCTTCAGCTTGGTGTTGATGATGGACGGGCTCCAGGCGACCTTCCACTTGCCGCCGTCGCGCCGCAGATGCATCAGCCCGGGGTACTCCCACGGCTGGCCGTTCTCACCCAGGTCGATCTTGACGGTGAAGCGCGCGTCGGCCTCGTCGCCCCTCTTGACGATCTGGTCGACGCCGCCGTCCTCCACCTCGGTGCCGAGGGACAGCCGCAGCGAGGCCGCGTCGAGCTGCTGCCGGACGCGGCTGAGCGCCTCCTCGACCTCCTTCTTGTCGGCGCCCACGGTCTGGGCGGCGGCGGCCTCGTAGTTGCCGACCTGCCAGGCGATCAGGAAGTCGCGGACGGCGGGCATCGCGGACGGCTCGGCGCGGGCGCCCGGCATCATGGTCGCGACGATCGCGCCGCAGACGGTCAGGCCGCCCAGCCCCATCGCGATCGGACGCAGCGGTATCCGGCGCCGTTTCCGATGGTCCTGGCTCTTCATCGACACCTTTCACCGTCTCCTGAACCGGGCCGCCGCCGCCTTCTGCATCTCGCGGTCGGCTTCCCGCTTGGCGATGGCCTGGCGCTTGTCGTAGGACTTCTTACCACGGGCCAGGCCGATCTCGACCTTGGCCTTACCGTCCTTGAAGTACAGGGAGAGCGGGATCAGCGTCCACCCCGGTTCGGACGACTTGGCGATGATCTTCTGGATCTCGCGCTTGTGCAGCAGCAGCTTGCGGCGCCGGCGCGGCGCGTGGTTGGTCCAGGTGCCCTGCGTGTACTCGGGGATGTGGACGTGCTCCAGCCACACCTCCCCGTCCATGACGTGGGCGTAGCCGTCCACGAGGGAGGCGCGGCCGGCGCGCAGCGCCTTCACCTCGGTGCCCATGAGCACCATGCCCGCCTCCCACGTGTCGTCTATGTGGTAGTCGTAGCGGGCCCGCTTGTTCTGGGCGATGATCTTCCGCCCGGTGTCCTTCTTATCCTTCTTGCGCCCGGTGTCCCGTGCCACGTCATCAGTCCTTGTCCGGCCCTCGTCAGTCTTTGCCCGGCATCGTCGCGCGCAGGCCGTGCAGCACCGTCCGGGCGCGCCGCTCGGCCACGTCCGGCGGGCGGTCGGCGGACACCGCCACGTCGGGTTCGATCCCGACCCCGTCGAGGTTGCGGCCGCCCGGGGTGCGGTACCGACCGACGGTCAGCTCGATCACCGACCCGTCGGCGAGCCCGATCGGTTCCTGGACCGAGCCCTTCCCGTATGTACGCGATCCTACGATCACCGCGCGGTCGCGGTCGCGCAGGGAGCCCGCGACGATCTCCGCGGCGCTCGCGGTGCCCGCGTCGACCAGCACCACGAGCGGGGTGTCGGCGTCGCCGGGCGCGGTGACCGTGCGCCGCTGGACGGGCCTGCCGCGCGGCTGGTAGGTCACCACCGGGCCGCCGGCCAGGAACGCCGACGCCGTCTCGACCGCCTCGTCCACCAGGCCGCCGGGGTTGCCGCGCAGGTCCAGCAGCACGCCGCCGGTCGGCCGGCCGTACGGCGACCGCCCGGTCACGGCGTCCCGGACCTCGCGGCCCGTGCCGCGGCTGAAGGCGCCGACGCGGATGCGGCGCGCGTGGTCCGGAAGATCGGTCACGGTGACGTTTCCTCCAGGGACCGGTGTGCGGACGAGATGGAACCGCTCGGTTCGACGGTCGCGCTCGACGGTTAGTTCGACCGCTTCGTCCGGACGTCCGCGCAGGGCCTCGGCGACCCGGGAGATGTCCCAGCCGTCCACCGGCGCGCCTCCCACGGCGGTGACGACGTCGCCCGCGCGGACACCGGCGCGCGCGGCGGGCGTGCCCGGCTGGACGCTCGCGACCACCGTGCGGGCGTTGCCCCCCGCACCGTCGCCGCCCGTGCCGCCGAGCCACAGGCCGACACCGCTGTAGCGGCCGGTCAGCCGGCCTTCGACGTCGTCGTACTCGCGGGCCGGGTAGTAGTGCGCCCACCGGTCGCCGAGGCCGCGCAGCATGCCCTCGATGGCGGCGCGGTCGAGTTCGCCGCGCCCGACCGGCTCCGCCGCGCGGCGGCCGATCTTCGTGGCGGCCTCGTCCAGCACGGAGCCGCCGCCCGCGACGGCCGCGTGCCGGTCCGCGCCGGAGCCGCTCACGACTCCGGCGCCGTAGGCGCAGACGATCGCCGCCGCGACGGCCATGCCGCGCAGCACGTGGCCTGGCCGCCTCCTCAGAAACGGCACGGACCGAGACATGCGGCAAGTCTAGGGCGGCCGGGCGGCCCGGATCCGGCACTTCCCCCGGATCCGGACGGCATGTCAGATCCGCAGGTATCTGCGCAGCGTCAGGAACGACGCCACGGCACACAGCAGGACACCGAAGCAGATCGACACCACAATGACCGCGATCACCTGGCTCCAGCCCAGCTGGCTGACGAGCTGCACCTGCCCGGCGAGTCTGTCGATCAGCAGTTTCTTGCTGAAGACCAGCAGGATCGAGGCGAACACGCCGCCGATCAGGCCGGCGATCGCGCCCTCCAGGATGAACGGCATCTGGATGTAGGTGTTGGACGCGCCGACCAGCCGCATGATGCCGGTCTCGCGGCGCCGGTTGAACGCCGACAGCCGCACGGTGTTGCCGACCAGCATCACCGCCGCGATCACCTGGATCAGCGCGATCGTCAGCGCGGCCACCTGCAGGCCGTTCAGGATCCGGAAGAACCGCTTCAGGATCTCCTGCTCGTTGATGACCGTGTCGACGCCGGGCTGGCCGAGCATCGCCTGCGCGACCGCCTTGTACTCCTCCGGGTTCTTCAGCTTGACCCGGAACGAGTCGGGGATGTCGCCCTCACGGGTGCTCTCGACGAACCCCGGCGACCCGGCGAAGCGGTCCTTGAACCGCTCGTACGCCTGCTGCTTGTTCTCGTACTCGACGGCAGAGACCTGCGGCATCTTCTCCAGGCTGCCCTTGAGCGTCTGCCGCTGCTGGTCGGTGACGTCCTGCTTCTGGCAGCTGGGGTTGGAGCTCGTCTTGGCGCACAGGAAGATCGAGACCTCGATCTTGTCGTACCAGTAGCTCTTGGACGCGTCGACCTGCTGACGCAGGAGCAGCCCGGTGCCGAAGAGCGCCATGGCGATGGCGACGGTGATGACGAGGGAGATCGTCATCGTCATGTTCCGGCGGAGACCGATCCAGATCTCCTGGAGAACGAACTGTACGCGCATGCCTCGCTGTCCTTGATCGCCTTTGGTCCGCCCGGGCGCCCGGGACGGCGCCATGAGGGAACGCGGCCCGAAGCGGGCGGTCCCCGCCTACGGGCTGTCGTACGCCCCGGCGGGAATCGTTGGTTCAGATGGTCAGTACGCCTGGCCGTACACGCCGCGCGACTGGTCGCGGACGACCCTGCCGTCCTCCAGCTCGACGACGCGCTTGCGGAACGCGTCGACGATAGCGGCATCGTGGGTGGCCATGACGACGGTGGTGCCGGTCCGGTTGATGCGGTCCAGCACCTTCATGATGCCGATCGAGGTGGCGGGGTCGATGTTCCCCGTGGGCTCGTCCGCCAGCAGGATCATCGGCCGGTTGACGAACGCCCGCGCGATGGCGACGCGCTGCTGCTCGCCGCCGGACAGCTCGTCCGGCATCCGGTGGGCCTTGCCCTCCAGGCCGACGAGATCGATGACCTCGGGGACGACCTTGCCGATGAAGCGCCGCGGCTTGCCGATCACCTCGAGGGCGAACGCGACGTTCTCGAAGACGTTCTTGTTGGGCAGGAGGCGGAAGTCCTGGAAGACGCAGCCGATCCTGCGGCGCAGGTGCGGCACCTTCCAGTTGCTCAGCCGGCTCAGGTCCTTGCCCGCCACGTGCACGTGACCCTGGGAAGGACGCTCCTCCTTCAGGATGAGGCGCAGGAAGGTCGACTTGCCGGAGCCGGACGGCCCCACCAGGAACAGGAACTCGCCCTTCTCGATGGCGACGTTCACATGCTGCAGGGCGGGCCGGTTCTGGCTCGGGTAGACCTTGGTGACGTTGTCGAAATGGATCACGGCTGCATCACGGCGGTTCGCTGTAGGGGTTGGGGAGCGGCCCGGCCCGCGGCCACGGACGCGTCCGTGAGCACTTGCCTGCGCCGCCCGGCTTCACGACCGGGTGGGACGCGGAGCCTTCGAGCAGTGTAGAGGGGACCGGGAACTACCTCGGCCCACTCGGCACGGTACGGGCATCCGGGGGCGTCACTCCATCCGATCGGTGCGTTCCGTCCGATCAGTGCCATGTGAACCGTCTCCCGACGTCCGGCCGTTTCCTACCATCAAGCTCCCGGACTTGCGGGAACGACCCTACAGTCCGGCTACGCTGGATGATGGCGAAAGATACCTAATAAGTGGACGGACACCGAAGAAGCGGACGCTTCGCCTGCACGGACCCGCGTACCGATCCCGGAGATTGGGGCCACGACATGAGCTGCGACCATCTCATCTGCGCTCGGTGCTCGAACCCGGTGGTGGAAGGGCGCTGCCCCACCTGCCGGGAGGCCAGGTCGGAGCTGCACCGGCACGGGCCGTCCCTCCCGCCCGCGCTCGTCCTGGCGATCCTGATCGGCCTGCTGTTCGCAGCCCTCGTCCTGCAGCGCGTCTACGGCTAGGGCCCGCCGCGGCTACGGCTAGGGCCCGCCGCGGCTACGGCTTCTTGAGGGGCGGGGTTGCGGCCTTCGTCACAGCGCCGTCGTCGGCGACCATGTGCGCCTTCGGCTGCGGGTCGTCCTTCTCCTTGACCTTGGGCGGGTCGAACGCCGCGAAGTGCAGCGTCGCGGTGGTGTCGACCTCGTTGCCCTCGACCGTCCCGTCGAGCAGGTGCTCGGCGTTCTCGGGGATCTCCGGCTTGGGGGCGCCCGGCTCCTCGGCGACCAGCGAGGTGTTGCGGAACAGCGAGTACACGACCAGGCCGCCGCCGTTCTTCGTCCGCAGCGCGAAGTAGGGGAACGGCGTCGCGGTGTAGACGGTCTGGAGCGTCAGGTCGTTCTTCTTGGCCTTCTTCTTCGCACGCTTGGCGTCCTTGTAGAACCCGGTCGTCACGGCGTTGGAGGCCATCACCTTGGCGGCGACGCTGCCGCCGCCCTCCGCGGCGATCGTCGCCTGGATCCCGCCGACGTCGCGGGGCCGGATCAGCAGCGACTCGTCTTCGCTGCTCAGCGCCTCCGCGTAGCCGTCCTCGCCGATCGCGACCTTCGGCTCCTTGACCTTCTTCTGCAGCGGGGCCGCGAGCGTGAGCTTCCAGTGGTCGGACGGCCCGCGCAAGATGAAAGCCATCAGCACCCTGCGCCTGCTCTTGCTCTTGGACTCGCCCAGGACGGACCTGTCGACCGACACCAGGAACCACTGCGGGAAGGCGCCGTCCTTCAGCTTCGGCACATACAGCTTGGGCTTGCCGTAAACGAAACGCCGCACCGGGTCGCCGTCGTAGGCGGCCTTGCGGAACTCGGCCGCGGTGAGCTGGGACTGGCCGTCGGACGTCCACGTCAGCGCGAGCCGCTCGTCACCGGCGGAGCGCGCCACATCCTCGTCGGTGACATAGGTGCGGAACGCCTGCCCGGCGACCTGCGGGGTCAGCGGGACCGGGGCGGGCGGGGAGGTCTCGGGCACGGCGGCCTCCGGCCGCGCGACCGCCTTCTCCTGCGCGCAGCCCGCGACCGCGAGCGCCAGGACGAGCGGCACCGCGGCCGCGATCATCCTCAGGAAGCTGTGCAAGGACCCGTCCCCCGGACCGGACTCCCGGCCGGCCGTCGTCGGCCGGCCTCCTCGGCCCGTGATTCTGCCATCCACATGATATTGACCCTACGACCAGGGCGCCCGGCGGGCGACGCGATCGGCACGGCGCGGAAGATGCGCGGGGGACGGCGCGGCGGGCGAGGCGGCGGCCGCGTGCCGAGCCGTGCGGGGACGCGATAAGCAGTGCCGGGACGGCGATAAGCTCGGACCGTGGCAGGCATCGAACCGGAAGAGCAGCTCAAGGAGCTCGGCGCGACACTGTCCAGTATCGAGCAGGTGCTGGACCTCGACGCCATGCGCCGCGACATCGCCGAGCTGCGCGAGCAGTCCGCCGACCCCGACCTGTGGAGCGACCAGGAGCGCGCCCAGTCGGTCACGCGCCGCCTGTCGCACCTGGAGAGCGAGCTCGGCCGGGTCGAGGGCCTGCGGCAGCGGGCCGACGACGCCGCCACGCTGTACGAGCTGGCCCGCGAGATGGACGACGCCGACACGCGCGCCGAGGCCGACGAGGAGCTCGCGGCGCTGCACAAGGCCGTCCAGCAGCTGGAAGTGCGCACGCTCATGTCGGGCGAGTACGACGCCCGGGAGGCGCTGGTCACCATCAACGCGCAGGCCGGCGGCGTGGACGCGGCCGACTGGGCCGAGCAGCTCCAGCGGATGTACCTGCGCTGGGCCGAGCGGCACGGCTACCCCACCGAGGTCTACGAGACGTCCTACGCCGAAGAGGCCGGGATCAAGTCGACCACGTTCACGGTGAAGGCCCCCTACGCCTACGGGACGCTGCGCGGCGAGCACGGCACGCACCGCCTGGTGCGGATCTCGCCGTTCGACAACCAGGGCCGCCGGCAGACCTCGTTCGCCGGCCTGGACGTCGTCCCCGTCGTGGAGCAGAGCGACCACGTCGACATCGACGAGAACGACCTGCGCGTGGACGTGTACCGGTCGTCCGGGCCGGGCGGCCAGGGCGTCAACACCACCGACTCGGCGGTGCGGATCACCCACCTCCCGACCGGGATCGTCGTGTCCTGCCAGAACGAGCGCAGCCAGCTGCAGAACAAGGCCACGGCCATGAACGTCCTGCAGGCCAAGCTCCTGGAGCGCAAGCGCCAGGAGGAGGCGGAGAGGATGTCCGAGCTGCGCGGCGAGGGCACCAGCAGCTGGGGCACGCAGATCCGCAACTACGTGCTGCACCCGTACCAGATCGTCAAGGACCTGCGCACCGGCATCGAGGCGGGCAACCCCTCCGCGGTGCTGGACGGCGACCTCGACGAGTTCATCGAGGCCGAGATCCGCTGGATGCGCCAGCAGGAGACGGCCTGACCCCGTCCCGCCGAGGCGGGGCGTAGCGGACTTCCCCCATTCACAGCGTGACTGCGCGGTCACTCTGCGAAGATGGCGCGCGGATCAACCGTCGCCATTCGGGGGGCCTCATGGCCGCACGCACACATGTTCCGATCACACCACTCGCCGGCGCGCTCGGCGGCTGCCTGCTCGTCGCGGCGCTGACCGCCGGCTGCTCCGGCTCCGGCTCGTCCGCCGAGGCGGCGAAGGCCAAGGGGACGCCCGCGCTCACCAAGGCGCAGGCCGAGCAGGTGCTCGTCTCCTTCACCGAGGGGCTGAACCTCGCGGGGAAGCGGCTCAGCGCCAAGGCGCTGCGCACCGTCGAGACCGACCCGCAGCTGACGATGGACGTCGCGGCGCTGAAACTCCGGCGCGCCGTCCGCAAGCCGCCCGGGAAGCTGGCGTTCACCAGCAGCGCGTTCTACATCCCGCGCCTCACCGGCTACCCGCGCTGGTTCGCGGCCGACACCACCACCGGCAAGGGCGACCGGGCGATCCGGCACGCGCTGCTGTTCACGCAGGACAAGGCGGGCGCGCCGTGGCTGCTCGCCGCCGACCCCTACATCGCCGAACCGGCCCTGCCCAAGGTCGCCCTCGACCCGGAGGGCTTCGCCACCCCGGTCGACCCCGCGGCGCAGGACCACCTCGCCGTCGCACCCGCGAAACTCCCGCAGGCGCACGCCGCCCTGCTCACCAACGGCCCGAGCGCGTCCGGCGCCGCCCTGCTGGCGGACGGGGCGCGCACCAGCGAGACCTACAAGGCGCTCAAGCAGGGCGAACGGGCCCTCGCCGGACGCGGCGTCACGCTGTCGTCCCGCTTCTCCCCCGCGCCCTACAAGATCTACGCGCTGCGTACCAAGGACCGCGGGGCGATCGTCTGGTATGTCCTGAAGCAGAATGAGGCGTACTCCGCCACGAAACGGGGCAGGCTGTCGGTGAGCGGGGATCTTGTCGGGCTCGCCCCGGCCAAGTCCGCCAGGACGCGCATGGACACCACCGTCCTCGTGCAGTACCTGGCCACCGTTCCACCCAAGGGCCGCGCCACGGTCAACGGCATGTACCGCAAAGCCGTCCTCGCCCACGGCTCCTGAACTCCGTCGGATGCCGGGCGGTCCAGCTTCTTCTGACCGCTGCAGCAGGACCGTCCCGGCATCCGACGGGTTGTGTTTATTGTTTTTCTCTCGGCGGTCGGGCCTTGGCGGCCCTCCCTTCCACGAGAAAAACGGCGATCGCTGCATCGCTCCGGCTCGCCTTGCGGCTCGCTTCGCGATCAGGTTTCTTGCTTCGCTCGAAACCTGGCTTCGCACGCGATCGCAACGTGGGCCTTGTCGCAACCTGAGCTTACGGACGTGTGCCTTGGCGTCCGTGCCTGGTTGCGGTGGTGGTTGAGGTGCGCGCGTTCGTGGCCTGCCGTCCGCGCGGTGATGGCGCCCGTCCCTGGGTGGGACGGGCGCCATGGCCTTACGCCTCGCTGGACGGGAGGGAGCTCGCGGTCACCAGGGTGCGGATCGCGCCCAGGGCCACCGAGAGGGTCGCCAGGTCGAAGCTGTCGCTCTCCCAGATCTCGCTGAGCGTCTGCTGGGCGCGCTGGACGGCCGGCTTGTTCTTCTCCGCCCAGTGGATCATGCGCTCCTCGGGCTGGCCGCCGGGCTCGCTGGTGACGAGGACGTCGCGGGTGAGCGCGGCGTGGGCCGTGTAGAGGTCGTCGCGGAGCGCGGAGCGGGCCAGCGTGCGCCACTTGTCGTCGCGCGGCAGGGCGATGATGCGCTCGCGGAGCCGGGACAGCTGCAGCCGGTCGGCGAGGTCGAAGTAGACCTCGGCGACCTCCTCCACCGGGCGGCCCGTGTCGTGCGCGACGCCGACCAGGTCGAAGGTGGAGTAGGCGGGGACGAACGCGGCGCAGCGCTCGGCCAGGTCGTCCGGCACGCCGAGTTCGGCGAAGCCGTCGCGGCGCTGCTCGAAGGCCGAC
The DNA here is from genome assembly GCF_013364275.1 of Actinomadura sp. NAK00032. Taxonomy (NCBI): domain Bacteria; kingdom Bacillati; phylum Actinomycetota; class Actinomycetes; order Streptosporangiales; family Thermomonosporaceae; genus Actinomadura; species Actinomadura sp. NAK00032. The sequence goes on from NZ_CP054932.1 coordinate 8,098,326, forward strand.
AGGTCCAGGCCCACCAGGAGCTTGGACACGTGCGCGCCGAGCGTCGCCGCGCCGCCGCTGAAGAAGTCGATGCTCTCCCGGATGTCGAACGGGGGCCGCCGGTTGTGCAGCAGCCACCGGGCGGCGCGCTCGGTGAGCTTGCGCGCCTCCAGCCGCATCGCTATCTGCGTCGACTCCTGCACCTGGTGGGAGAGGCTCTCCACGTCCCGCCAGAACCGCGGCATCTCGAACACCTCGCGGGCGACGAGGTAGGCGCGGGCGATGTCGGACGCCGAGGCGCCCGTCTCCTCGTTCATGCGGAACACGAACGTGGAGCCGCTCGCGTTGACCACGTCGTTCACCACGGCGGTCGTGATGATCTCGCGGCGCAGCGGGTGCCGGTCCATGAAGCGGCGGAACCGCTCGCGCAGCGGGGTCGGGAAGTAGTCGACCAGCCACGACTCCAGGTAGGGGTCGTCGGGCAGGTCGGACGCGACGATCTGGGCGTCCAGCGCGAGCTTGGCGTAGGCGAGCAGGACGGAGAACTCGGGGCCGGTGAGCCCGAGCCCGGCCTGGCGGCGCTCCGCGAGCGCCTTGTCGTCCGGCAGGAACTCCAGGCGGCGCTTGAGGCGTCCGTCGCGTTCGAGCTTGCGCATGTAGCGGGCGTGGACGTGCAGCATCGCGGGCGCCTGCGCGCGGGCCGCGGCGAGCACCACGTTCTGCGCGTAGTTGTCGCGCAGGACGAGCCGCCCGACCTCGTCGGTCATCTCGTAGAGCAGGCCCTCGCGCTGCTTGCCGGTCAGCTCCCCGTCCCGCACGACCTGGTCGAGCAGGATCTTGATGTTGACCTCATGGTCGGAGGTGTCGACGCCGGCGGAGTTGTCGATGAAGTCGGTGTTGACGATGCCGCCGTTGAGCGCGAACTCGATGCGGCCGAGCTGGGTCACGCCGAGGTTGCCGCCCTCGCCGAGGACCTTGCAGCGCAGCTCGGCGCCGTCCACCCGGACCGGGTCGTTGGCCTTGTCGCCGACGTCGGCGTTGTTCTCGGCGGACGACTTGACGTAGGTGCCGATGCCGCCGTTCCACAGCAGGTCGACCGGGGCCCGCAGGACGGCCCGGATCAGCTCGTACGGGGTGAGCGCCTTGACCCCGTCCTCGATGCCGAGCGCGGCCCGCATCTGCGGGGTGATCTGGATCGACTTGGCGGTGCGGGGGAAGACGCCGCCGCCCTTGGAGATCAGCGCGGCGTCGTAGTCGGCCCAGCTGCTGCGCGGCAGCTCGAACAGCCGGCGGCGCTCGGCGAACGAGGCGGCCGCGTCCGGGTCGGGGTCGACGAAGACGTGCCGGTGGTCGAAGGCGGCGACGAGCCGGGTGTGCTCCGACAGGAGCATGCCGTTGCCGAACACGTCCCCGGACATGTCGCCGATGCCGACGGCGGTGAAGTCCTCGCTCTGGACGTCCTTGCCGAGCGAGCGGAAGTGGTACTTGACCGACTCCCAGCCGCCGCGGGCGGTGATGCCCATCGCCTTGTGGTCGTAGCCGACGGACCCGCCGGAGGCGAACGCGTCGCCGAGCCAGAACCCGTACTCGGCGGCGACGCCGTTGGCGATGTCGGAGAACGTCGCGGTGCCCTTGTCGGCGGCGACGACCATGTAGGTGTCGTCGCCGTCGTGCCGGACGACGTTCGGCGGCGGGACGACCTTGCCGTCCACGAGGTTGTCGGTCAGGTCGAGCAGCCCGGAGATGAAGTCCTTGTAGCAGGCGATGCCGGCCTTCAGCCAGGCCTCGCGGTCCACGGACGGGTCGGGCAGCTGCTTGCCGACGAAGCCGCCCTTCGCGCCCGCCGGGACGATGACGGTGTTCTTCACGGCCTGCGCCTTGACCAGGCCCAGGATCTCGGTGCGGAAGTCCTCGCGCCGGTCGGACCAGCGGAGCCCGCCGCGCGCCACCGACCCGAACCGCAGGTGGACGCCCTCGACCTTGGGCGAGTACACGAAGACCTCGTACATCGGCCGCGGCTGCGGCAGGTCGGGGATGCCCTCCGGGTCGAACTTCATCGCCAGGTACGGCTTGCCCTGGTAGTGGTTCGTGCGGAGCGTCGCCTGGACGAGCGCCACGTAGGCGCGGAGGATGCGGTCCTCGTCGAGGCTCGCGACCTCGTCCAGCTTGCCCTGGAGCTCCTCGTTGATGCCGGCGCTGCGCTCCTCCTCGCCGCCCTGCAGGGACGGGTCGAGGCGGCTCTCCCAGAGGCGCACCAGCAGCCGGGTGATGGAGGAGTTGCGCAGCAGCACCTGCTCGACGTACCGCTTGGAGAACGTCATGCCGGTCTGCCGCAGGTACAGCGCGTAGGCGCGCAGCACCATCGCCTCGCGCCAGGTCAGCCCGACGTGCAGGACGAGCGCGTTGAACCCGTCGTTCTCGATCTCGCCGCGCCACAGCGCGGTGAACGCGTCCTGGAAGAGGTCCTTGATGGCCTCCTCGGCGACGTCCGCCGGCGGGACGTAGCGCAGGCCGAGGTCGTAGATCCAGAACCGGCGGCCGTCGGCGGTGCGGATCTCGTACGGGCGCTCGTCTATCACCTCGACGCCCATGTTCTGCAGCAGCGGCAGCACCCGCGACAGCGAGATCGGCTCGCCCAGCCGGTAGATCTTCAGCCGCCGCTCGCCCGGCTCCGCGTTGTATGGCTCGTACAGGTTGATCGAGGTGGCGCCGTCCTCGCCCAGCTCGTCGAGGCGGCGCAGGTCGGCGACGGCGGTGCGGGCCGGGAAGTCGGCCTTGTAGCCCTCGGGGAACGCCTCCCCGAACGCGCGGCCGAGGGTGCCGGAGCGCTCCTCGCCGCACTGCTCGACGACGGCGTCGGCGAGGTCGTCCTCCCAGGAGCGGGTGGCGTTGGCGAGCCGCTCCTCCAGCTCGGCGACGTCGACGATCGGCAGCGGGCGGCCCCGCTCGCCGCGCACCACGACGTGCAGGCGGGCCAGCAGCGACTCGGTCACGTTGGCGCTGTAGTCGACGCTGACGCCGTCGAACGCCTGCTTCAGCAGGTCCTGGATGCGCAGCCGCACCTTGGTGGTGTAGCGGTCGCGCGGGAGGTACACCATGCACGACATGTAGCGGCCGTACAGGTCCTGGCGGAGGAACAGCTTCAGCTGGCGGCGCTCGCGCAGCCGCAGCACGCCGAGGGAGATCTTCAGCAGGTCGTCGACGGTGATCTGGAACAGCTCGTCGCGCGGGTAGCTCTCCAGCACCTCGATGAGGTCCTGGCCGTCGTAGCTGTCGGCGGTGAACCCGGCGCGCTCCAGCACCTCGTCCAGCTTGCGCTTGAGGACGGGCACGTGCGCGATCGACTCGCTGTAGGCGACGTGCGTGAACAGGCCGAGGAAGCGGCGCTCGCCGACGACCTCGCCGGACTCGCCGAACTTCTTCACCCCGATGTAGTCGAGGTACAGCGGCCGGTGGACGGTGGCGCGCGAGTTCGCCTTCGTCAGGATCAGCAGGCGCTTCTCCGCGGCGCGCTTGCGGACCTCGGGCGGCAGCGCCGCGAAGCTGTCGGACTCGCGCTTGTCGCTCCGCAGGATCCCGAGCCCCGTGCCCGGCTCGGGCCGCAGCGCCGTGCCGTCGTCGGTGAGCGTGTAGTCGCGGTAGCCGAGGAAGGTGAAGTGCCCGTCGGCGAGCCAGTCGAGCAGCTCGACGCCCTCGGCGATCTCCTTGTCGGGCAGCGGGGGCCGCGTCTCCTGGATCGCGGCGGCGACCTGGCCCGCGCGGGCGCGCATCTTCGGCTCGTCCTCGAAGGCGACCCGGACGTCCTGGAGGACGCGCAGCAGGTCCTTCTCCACCGCGTCGAGGACGGCGCGGTCGCTGGTACGGTCCACCTCGATGTGGATCCACGACTCGTCCACGTCGGTGTCGCTGTCGAGCTTGTGGCGGAACGCCTTCATGTGGCCCGCGACGTCGCGGTCCACGCCGAGCAGCGGGTGGACGATCAGGTGCGTGGTGAGCTGGTGCCGGGTCAGCTCCATCGTCACCGAGTCGACGATGAACGGCATGTCGTCGGTCACGACCTGGACGACCGTGTGGCCGGGGTCCCAGCCGTACTCCTCCAGCGTCGGCGTGAAGACGCGCACCTTGGCACGCCCCTGCGGGCGCTCCTCGCCGAGCGCCCGGTGCGCCATCGCCGGGCCGCAGATGTCGGCAGGGTCGCGGGCCATGAGGTCCTCATGGTCGACCTGCCGGTAGTAGAGCCGCAGGTAGTCGAAGACCTCCTCGACGTCCCCGCCGCGCGCCCCCGGACGCTGCGCGCACGTTTCGGCGGCCCGCCGGAGCAGGTCGTCCTTCGCTTGATCGAGCATGCCGCCCATCAACAACAACTCCCCTTGAGACCCTTCGCCACCTCGTTGTGGCGCCGCTCACTGCATGAGCGTAGCCAGGAATCGCCGCAAAGCCGACCTGCTCTGGCGCAAGGTCAGCGTGGCCTATGCCACCTTGCCAGCCCGGCCCGCCCCCGGACGGTTTCCCATGCCGAGGGGTACCGGGGGACGTCAGCCCCCGGTGTTGGCTTCGGTGCCGCCGCCCCCGGGATTGGTGGGCTCGGTCGGCGGGGTGCCCGGGTCGGTCGGCTTGTCGGTCGGCTCGGTCGGCACGTCGGTCGGCTTCGTCGTCGACTTCGTGGGCGCCGGGTCGGTCGGGGTGATCGACGGCGTCGGCGTATCGGACGGCGTCGGGCTCTGCGTCGGCGTCGGGCTGCCGGTCGGGGAGGACGTGTAGGACGGCGCCGTCGACTGCTGGACGGGCCGCTGCGACGTCGGCGGCGCCGAACTCGGCAGGACGTCGGTCGACGCGGGCGGAGCGCTCGGGTCGCTGACCTTCTGGCCGGCCTTGCCCTTGTCGCCGGAGCCGAGCATCAGCACGGACGAGACCACCACGATCGCGACGAACAGCGCCGCGGCGCCGGCCAGCAGGGCGGAGCGTCCGGAGCCGGCGAGCGCGTACCGCAGCCCGCCGCGGCCGTTCCGTCCGCCGTGCGCGCCGTGCCCGTCGCCGTCCGGCTCGCCGACCATGACGAGTTCGGGGGGCAGCGTGTTGCCGGCGGCCCACCCGGCCGGGGTGGGCGGAAGGCCGTAGTCGTCCACGCCCGGGTCGGTGCCGGCCGGGGCGTCCGCGTCGTGGAAGGCGGCGACCGTCTCCACGGGCTCGTGCTCGGCGGCGGCGGCCGGGAGGGGCTCGAAGTCCTCGTCGCCGGCCTCGGCGGCGCGCACGGACCCGGCCGCGAGCATCGCGGTCTCGTCGGTGCCGCCGGACCGGGGCGCGGGACGTCCCGTGCTCGCGGCCTCCTCGTGCCCGAGCAGCCGCATCAGCACCTGCCGGGCGCCGGGGCGCAGCTCGGGGTCCTTCTCCAGGCAGTCGAGGACCAGATCGCCCAGCGCGCCGTCGAGGCCGCCGAGGTCGGGCTCCTCGTGCAGGATCCGGTTGATCACGGCGGGGATGGTGTCCTGCCCGAACGGGGGCTCCCCGGTCGCGGCGAACACCAGCGTCGCGGCCCAGCAGAACACGTCCGCGGGCGTGCCGACCTCGTCGCCGCTGATCTGCTCGGGCGCCATGTAGGACGGGGTGCCGATCACCCGGCTGGTCAGCGTGGTGGCGCCGCTGATCGCGCGGGCGACGCCGAAGTCGATGACGCGCGGGCCGTCCGGGCCGATCAGCACGTTGTGCGGCTTGAAGTCGCGGTGCACGATCTTCGCCTGGTGGATCGCGGCGAGCGCCGTCGCGGTGCCGACGGCGAGCCGGTCGAGCGCCGCGCCGCTCAGCGGGCCCTCGTCCAGGACCTGCTGGTTCAGCGACGGGCCGCGCACGTACTCGCTGACGATGTAGGGCCGGTCGCCGTCCGCGTCGGCGTCGATCACCTGCGCGGTGCAGAACGGCGCGACCTGCTTGGCGACCTCCAGCTCGCGCAGGAACCGGGCGCGCGCCTTGTCGTCGGACGTCAGCTCGGCGTGCAGCAGCTTGATCGCGACCTGCCGGCCGTCCTCGGCGGCGCCGAGGAACACCGTGCCCTGCCCGCCCTCGCCCACCCGGCCGATCAGGGCGTACGACCCCAGCCGATCCGGATCACCGGACCGCAGCGCCCCAATCTCCATGCGTGGAACCGTCCCTCTCTGGATCGACGGGCCGTGCTCCCGGCCCGGATCACCCCTCCGACTGTGTGACGCCCGAACCCCGAGGGAAGTTCACCCGATCCGGCGGGGTACCCACCCTAATGGCGTCTCTTCTCACAGCGATACCGACGAGCACGATGTCACACCGGCGACACTGGTGGCATGGCAATGCTCGACGGGCGCCGCGTCCACACGCGCGCCGACCTCATGGCCGAGCACGGGCTCGGACGCAGCACGCTGGAGAAATGGCACCGCGAGCGCGCGTCCAACGGCCATCCCGAGCCGGCCGGGACGGTCGGCTCCCAGCTCGCCTGGGACGCCGCCGACTGGGACCGCTGGTACGCCGCGCACCGCGCCCGGGACGTCCCGCCGGGCCTGGCGACGCGCGACGAGCTGGCCGAACGGCACGGCGTCAGCCGCCACCGCCTCAAGCAGCTGTGGGCCGACCGCGCGTCCAACGGCCATCCCGACGTCGCGCACCGCTCCGGCAAGGCGATGTACTGGGACGAGGCCGCCTGGACGTCCTGGTACCGCACCCTCGGCGACCGTCCCGCCGAAGAGGACCCCGACGACCTCGTGACGCTGGCCGACGCGGCTCGCATCCTCGGCCTCGCCCAGACGAGCGTCACCGTCTACGCCAGGCGCCCGCCCGCCGGCTGGCCGGAACCCGCCCAGGTCGAGCCGCTGCGCGGCGGCCGCGTCCGCCGCCTCTACCGCCGCCGCGACATCCTCGCCTACGCCGCCTCCCGCACCCGCTGATCTCCCGAATTCTCGGTACGCTGCGGGTATCTCGCCCGTACGATGTCACCGTCTGTCGTCAAAAGGGAGCTCAGTGTCATGGCAGTCGCGGCCATCGTGCATTACACGCTGTCGGACATCCCATATGCCCTGTGGGTGCGGGGAGAACTCGCCGACGAGATCAACCTCCCGAAGGACGGCAGCCGGGTCGAGGTCATCAGAGGAGAGATCGTCGTGTCACCCGCTCCCGTCTTTCGCCACAATCGCATCGCCACGGCCATCGGCCATGCCATGTCCGTGGCGACTGTGGCCGATCCCGGCTTCCGTTGGGTGTTCGTACAGGCCAACGAACTCAACCTGGTGCCGGTCAAGGACGGGTGCATCCCCGACCTCATCATCATCGACAGGGATGTCGCCGAAAAGGTGGATGATGAGGACCGCAGGCAGGTACTGCCCGAGGAAGTAGCGGCGGTCGTCGAGATCACCTCGCCGACCAATGCGGGAAACGACCGCCCGCCGCGGCTTGTGCAGGTGCTCGGTACCAAGCGGAGCGCCTACGCCAAGTCGGCCGTCCCGTTCTACCTGCTCGTCGACCGCGACCCCCGGATGCCCGGCGTCACCCTCTACGGCGAGCCGGACGTCCAGGCGGGAACGTACGAGCCCCTCCACACCTGGAAGTTCGGCGAGGTCGTCAAGCTTCCGGCGCCGCTCGGCTTCGAGATCGACACCGAGCGGTGGAAGCCCTGGACGGAGTAGCCCCTACGGGGTGAAGTGGGTGAGGACCTCCGGGTTGGCCATGGAGTCGCGGTTGGCGGCCTTGTCCACCGGGGTGCCCTGGAGGATCTTGCGGACGGGGACCTCCAGCTTCTTGCCCGACAGGGTGCGCGGGATGCCGGGGACGGCGGTGATCTCGTCCGGGACGTGCCGGGGCGACAGCGACGACCGGATCTCGCGCCGCAGGTTCTGCACCAGCTCCTCGGTGAGGGACGCGCCCTCGGCGAGCTGGACGTACAGGAGCAGGCGACCCTCCTGGCCGAGGCGGCCGGTGTCGATGACGAGGCTGTCGGTGATCTCGTCGAACGCCTCGACGACGCGGTAGAAGTCGGAGGTGCCCATGCGGACGCCGCCGCGGTTGAGGGTGGAGTCGGAGCGGCCGTAGATGACGCAGCCGCCGTCCGGCAGGATCTTGATCCAGTCGCCGTGCCGCCACACGCCCGGGTACATGTCGAAGTAGGAGTCGCGGTACCGGTCGCCGTTCTCGTCGTTCCAGAAGGACACCGGCATGGACGGCATGGGCTCGGTGATGACCAGCTCGCCGACCTCGTCGATGACGGGCTTGCCGTCCTCGGCGAAGGCCTCGACCTTGGCGCCGAGGCCGCGGCACTGGATGACGCCGGCGCGCAGCGGCAGCAGCGGTGACGGGCCGACGAAGCCGGTGCACAGGTCGGTGCCGCCGGAGAACGAGCCGAGCAGCAGGTCCCGGCCGACCGCGTCGTACACCCAGGCGAAGCCCTCGGGCGGCAGCGGGGAGCCGGTCGAGCCGATGCCGCGCAGGCCGGACAGGTCGTGCTCCTCGCCGGGGCGGCGGCCTTCCTTCGCGGACGCCGTGATGTAGGGCGCGCCAACGCCCATGTAGGTGACGCCGCTGTCGGCGGCCAGCGACCACAGGTCGAGCGGGGCGCCGTCGTACATGACGATGGTGGAGCCCACCAGCAGGCCGCCGATGAGGTAGTTCCACATCATCCAGCCGGTGGTGGTGAACCAGAAGAACACGTCGTCGGGGCCGATGTCCTGGTGGAACGACAGGGCCTTGAGGTGTTCGAGCACCACGCCGCCGTGCCCGTGCACGATGGGCTTCGGCAGCCCCGTGGTGCCGGACGAGTACACGACCCACAGCGGGTGGTCGAAGGGGACGTCCTCGAACTCCAGCGTGTCGCGGTCGGCGCGCGGCAGTTCGCCGTAGTGCATGCCGACCCGCAGGCCCTCGGGGGTCGCGGCGGGGTCGAGGTAGGGGATCAGGACGGTGGCGGCCAGGCTCGGCAGCTCGGCCTCGATCTCGGCGACGGTCTCCCGCCGGTCGAAGTGCTTGCCGTTGTAGGCGTAGCCGTCCACGGCGATCAGCACCTTCGGCTCGATCTGCGCGAACCGGTCGATGACCGAGGACGACCCGAAGTCGGGCGAGCACGACGACCAGATCGCGCCGAGCGACGCCGTCGCCAGGAAGCAGATCAGCGCCTCGGGGATGTTCGGGACGTAGGCGGCGACCCGGTCGCCCTTGCCGACGCCGAGGCCGGCCAGTCCCGCGCGGACCTCCGCCACGTGCAGCGCCAGCTCCCGGTACGTCAGCACGCGGTGCCCGCCCGCCTCCGACCGGAAGATCACCGCGGTCTCGTCGGGGGTCTCGTCCGCCCGGCGCAGCGCGTTCGCGGCGTAGTTGAGGGTCGCGCCGGGGAACCACTTCAGGCCGTCCACCGGCATCGGCCCGCCCGACCGGACGGGGCCGCCGCCGCGCTCGCCGACGACGTCGAAGTACGACCAGATCGCGTCCCAGAACGCGTCGACCTCGGTGACCGACCAGCGCCAGAGCTCGTCGTAGGACTCGGTGCGGACGCCCCGCTCCCACAGCCAGTGGACGAAACGGGTCACCCGCGCGTTCGCGACGACCTCCTCCGACGGCTCCCACAGCGCCGAACCCTCGGATACCCCACCGGCCATCTCGCTCCCTCCCTGCCGCGCCACGGCGCGCGGCCCTCCCCAATATCGGCCCGGCTCCGCACACCGCGCAACCTGCCCGGTCCGCCCGCCGCTACGCGCTCGAAGCCCCGCCACATCTCAGGCGAAACCGCGTCCGCGGGCAACCCGGGTCGTCCACACAGCACCCGGCCGGGACATCCTCACCGTCCACACGGCCTGGTTTTCCACAGGATCGCATTCCCGTTCCGCCGGCGCCCGCCGCCCTCGACACTGCTGTCACGGGGGCAAGCCGGCGGAAGGGAACGGATCGGATGGGGTCAGAGGCGGGTCAGGTCGGCCACGGCGGTGACGACGGCGTCGGTGTCGGCGAGCGTCGCGAGGACGGTGTCGGCGCCGGCGGCGCGGAGTTCGGCCTCGGTGGCGCTGCCGGTGGCGACGGCGATGATCGGGGAGCCGGCGATGTGCGCGGCCTGCACGTCGCGGGGCGAGTCGGCGATGTAGACGGTCGCGGCCTCGGAGTAGGCGGTGCCGTGCCGCTCGCCGGCGCGGGTGCGGGCCAGTTCGAGGAGGGCGGCCTTGCTGTAGACGCCGTTCTCGTAGCCGCCCGCGGCGAGGTCGAGGCGGGCGGCGAGGCCCAGTTCGGTGGCCTTCAGCATGGCGTTCGGCTGGATCGAGCCGGTCAGCACCGACTGGACGACGCCGGGGACGTGGGCGAGCGCCTCGACGGCCTCCGCGGCCCCGGCCAGCACCCGCCCGTGGGCGCGCAGATCGGCGCGGCGGGACGCGAACGCCTCGGCGAGCGCGTCGAAGAACGCGGGCAGGTGGTCGTCGGTGGTGACGACGTCGTTGAACGCGAGCGTCTCGAAGATGATCTCGGACTCGGTGCGGCCGGGGGTGGGCGCGAGCCGGACCAGCGGCCGCCCGATGGTCCGCTGGAACGCCTCGGCGTAGGCGTCCCGGGTGACCCGCCCGACGTCGACCAGCGTGTGATCGATGTTCCACAGCACCAGACGGTTCAGCGTCGACATCCCGTTCCCATGCGCGGTCGAAGGAGCACGGGCGGGCGCCGGAGCCGGTACCCGCCACGGTGGGCGACCTTATCGTCCGGCCTTGCCGCCCCCGACCGCAACCGCCCTGTCAGGGGCCCATGTGGGGGTAGCGGTAGTCGGTCGGCGCGACGAACGTCTCCTTGATCGAGCGGACGCTCGTCCAGCGGGTGAGGTTGAAGACCGAGCCCGCCTTGTCGTTGGTGCCGGACGCGCGGGCGCCGCCGAACGGCTGCTGGCCGACGATCGAGCCGGTCGGCTTGTCGTTGATGTAGAAGTTGCCGGCGGCGAAGCGGAGCTTGGCGGTGGCCTCGGCGATGGCGGCGCGGTCCTCGGCGATGACGGCGCCGGTGAGGCCGTACTCCGAGCTGCCCTCCATCTGGTTGAGGACGGTGTCGTAGTCGCCGTCGTCGTAGACGTGCACGCCGAGGATCGGGCCGAAGTACTCGCGGGTGAAGATCTCGTCGGTCGGGTCGGACGACTCCAGGACCGTCGGGCGGACGAAGTAGCCGCGCGAGTCGTCCAGCTCGCCGCCGACGAGGATCCTCATGGTGTCGATGCCGCGGGCGCGGTCGATGGCGGCGCGGTGCTTGGCGAACGCGCGGTCGTCGATGACGGCGCCCATGAACGCCGACAGGTCCTCGGCGACGTTGCCCATGGTGAGCGACTCGGTCTCGGCGAGGAAGTCGTCCCGCATGCGGTCCCAGACCGAGCGCGGGATGTAGGCGCGGGACGCGGCGGAGCACTTCTGCCCCTGGTACTCGAACGCGCCGCGGACGAGCGCGGTCTTGAGGATGGCCGGGTCTGCGGACGGGTGCGCGACGACGAAGTCCTTGCCGCCGGTCTCGCCGACGATCCGCGGGTAGCCCTTGTAGCCGGCGATGTTCTCGCCGATCGTCCGCCAGAGGTTCTGGAAGGTGGCGACGGAGCCGGTGAAGTGCAGGCCGGCGAGGTCGGGGTGGCGCAGCGCGACGTTGGAGACGGCGCGGCCGTTGCCCGTGACCATGTTGATCACGCCGGGCGGCAGGCCCGCGGCCTCCAGCACCCGCATGGTGAAGTGCGCGGCGAGCTGCTGGGTCGGGGACGGCTTCCACACCACGACGTTGCCCATCAGCGCCGCCGACGTCGGCAGGTTCCCGGCGATCGCGGTGAAGTTGAACGGGGTGATCGCGAGGACGAACCCCTCCAGCGGCCGGTACTCCAGCCGGTTCCACACGCCGGGCGGCGACAGCGGCTGCTGCTCGTGGATCTGCTGCGCGTACCCGACGTTGAACCGCCAGAAGTCGATCAGCTCGCAGGCGGCGTCGATCTCGGCCTGCTGCACCGACTTGGACTGGCCGAGGATCGTCGCGGCGTTCACCGTGGCGCGCCACGGCCCGGCGAGCAGCTCGGCGGCGCGCAGGAAGATGGCGGCCCGGTCCTCGAAGGCCATGGCCCGCCAGGCGGGCGCCGCCTCGTGCGCCGCGACGACCGCCTCGGTCACGTCCGCCTCGGTGGCGTCGCCCATCCGGCCGAGGACGTGCGCGCGGTTGTGCGGCTCCACGACGTCGACCGGGGTGCCCGCGCCCATGCGGTGCTCACCGGCGATCGTCATCGTCAGCTCGGTCTGCGTCCCGCCGAGCTCCTTGATCCGGGCCTCCAGCGCGGCCCGCTCCGGGCTGCCCGGCGCGTATCCCTTCACCGGCTCGTTCGCCGGTACCGGCACGGTGGTGACGGCGTCCATCTCGCGGCTCCCTGCACTCCGACGGCAGTGTCGATGTGCCGGGACCTACCCGCCCGACCGCCCGAATACCGCCCGCCGCACCACAGGACCCCATGTGGGGGAAGCCCCCAGACCCACACAAGCGACTGCCCCCTGGCCCTGCACACCACCGGCCCTGCACACCACCGGCCCTGCACACCACCGGCCCTGCACACCACCGGCCCTGCACACCACCGGCGTTGCTCTAAGGCGTTTTGGGTGCTGGTCAGTCGAGGAGGTGTTGGAGTTCTTGGGTGGCGTACCAGAGGAGTTCGTGGCCTTCGGCGCCGTCGACGGTGAAGCGGGCGTCGTCGTCGCCGGTGTCGGCGGCGGGGAGGGCCTCGACGGCGGCGGCGATGTCGGCGGCGGCGCCGGGGTCGTCCACGTGGGCGGAGGCGATCTTCTTCCACGGGACGGCGGCGGTGATCTCCACCAGGGCGCGGTCGCCGCCCGCGGGGGCGGCGTCGCCGCGCGGCCAGGTGACGGCGGCGTCGGGGACCTCGGCGGCCAGCACGACGCGGCGGCGCGGGGCGGACGGGTCGGCGGCGAGCAGCCGGAGGGAGGCGCGGGCGGCGGCGGTCATCGCCGCGTACTCCAGCTCCTCCAGGTCGCCGCTCGCGTACCACTCGCGCAGCGCGGGCGTGACGGCGTGGGCGGCGAGCGGCGCGGGGCCGATCTCCCGCGCGGCGTGGACGCCGGCGAGGAGCGTGAGCGTGGACGGCAGATAGACGCGCATGACGGCAGCAGTCTGCCAGACGGTCAGGGCAGCAGCTCCATGGCGCGCAGTTCGGCGATGGTGGTGTCGGAGTCGGTGTGCAGGATGCCGCGGATCCCGAGCGCCTCGGCGGCGCGGATGTTGTGCTCGATGTCGTCGATGAACACGCACTCGGCGGCGTCCAGGCCGAGCAGGTCGAGGGCGTGCCGGAAGATCCGCTCGTCCGGTTTGCGCATGCCGACCTCGGCGGAGATCACGACCGCGTCGAACAGGTCCGCGAACAGGTCGCGCGGGTACTCGTTGCCCCAGGAGTTGGACAGCAGCGCGGTGCGGGCCCCGGCGGCGCGGGCCGCGCGGAGCGCGTCGTACATCGGCTCGACGGGGCTGAACGCGGCGAACATGCGGGAGATCAGGCCCGGCGCCTCGACGGGGCCGCCGTCCACGGTGAGCAGTTCGGCGGCGAGCCGGCGCTCGAACTCGGCCACCGGGAGCGAGCCGTCCTCCAGCCCGTGGATCGGGTTGGTCCCGGCGCCGTCGTAGGCCTGCTTCACCCAGGCGCGCATGACGTTCCTGTAGTGGTCGGCGTCGATGCGGTCGGCGGCGATCCAGAGGGCGACGGCGTCGTTGAGCGGGGAGGTGAGGACGCCGCCCCAGTCGGTGATGACGGCTTTCACGGGTCGTTCTGAGGGCACGCCCCGATGGTAGGCGATCCCGGACACTTCAACCGAATCCCGTTCTGCCAGAATGCGCGCATGGACTTCGAACTCAGCCCGAAGGCACGCGAGTACCAGGACCGCCTCCAGGAGTTCATGGACGAGTTCGTCTACCCGGCCGAGCCGGTGTACGCGGCGTGGCGGGCGGAGAACGACCCGCACGCGCTGCCGCCGGTCGTCGAGGAGCTGAAGGCCGAGGCGCGCGGGCGCGGCCTGTGGAACCTGTTCCTGCCGGACGTGTCCGGGCTGACGAACCTGGAGTACGCGACGCTCGCGGAGCTGACCGGCCGGTCGCCCGACCTCGCGCCGGAGGCGGTCAACTGCGCCGCGCCCGATACCGGGAACATGGAAGTCCTGCACATGTTCGGCACGGACGAGCAGAAGCGCCGGTGGCTGGAGCCGCTGCTGAACGGCGAGATCCGGTCCGCGTTCGCGATGACCGAGCCGGAGGTGGCGAGCTCGGACGCCACCAACATCCAGACCTCGATCGTCCGGGACGGCGACGAGTACGTGATCAACGGCCGCAAGTGGTTCATCACCGGCGCCGCCGACGAGCGCTGCAAGATCTTCATCGTGATGGGCAAGACCGACCCGGACGGGCCCGTCCACCGGCAGCAGTCGCAGGTGCTGGTGCCCCGCGACACTCCCGGGCTGACGATCGTCCGGCAGCTGCCCGTGTTCGGCTACCAGGACCAGCACGGCCACTCCGAGATCGTGTTCGAGGACGTCCGGGTGCCGGTGTCGAACCTGGTCGCGGGCGAGGGCGACGGCTTCATGATCGCGCAGGCGCGGCTCGGGCCGGGCCGCATCCACCACGCCATGCGGGCGCTCGGCATGGCGGAGCGGGCGCTGGAGCTGATGTGCCGCCGCGCCGTCGAGCGGGTCGCGTTCGGCGGTCCGCTCGCGAAGCAGGGGGTGGTGCGCGAGCAGATCGCCGAGTCGCGGATGGCCATCGAGCAGGCCCGGCTGCTCACCCTGAAGACGGCCTGGCTGATCGACCGGCACGGCTCCAAGGGCGCCCGGACCGAGATCGCCGCGATCAAGGTCGTGGTGCCCCGCATCGCCCACGAGGTGCTCGACCGGGCGATCCAGGTGCACGGCGGCGCCGGGGTCTCCGACGACACGCCGCTCGCGGCGATGTACGCGTGGGTCCGCGCCATGCGGATCTTCGACGGTCCGGACGAGGTGCACGTGCGCACCGTCGCCCGGCAGGAACTGCGCCGCTACGAGAGCTGATCCGCCATGGGTGCTCGACCGCGGCCGCGGCTCGCACGGCGCGGACCCCCCTGATCGGCCGGCGTCTCCCCCGCCGGTCCGTCCCTCCCGGTGCGCACGGCCCTGCGCCGTCGCCGCACCGGTCCCCTTTACATGTCCGGCCCGCTCAGGCGGACCTCAGCCGCTGGAGGGCCTCGCGGACGCCGCCGTCCGCCTCCTCCAGCACCGTCGTCGCCCGCGCCGCGGGGACCTCGCCGAGCAGCGAGACCAGCGCGACGCGGGTGTTGCCCCCGGCTTCGGCGAGCGCGTTCTCGCAGGTGCGGGCGTCCATCCCGGTGGCCTCGGTGAGGATGCGCACCAGCCGCGCCCGCAGCTTGGAGTTGAGCGCGTTCACGCTGATCATCAGGTTGGAGTAGGTACGGCCCATCCTGATCATCAGCGTGGTGGAGAAGGAGTTGAGCACGAGCTTGGTGGCCGTGCCCGCCTTCATCCGGGTGGACCCGCTGATCACCTCGGGCCCGGTGGCGAGCCCGATGTGCACCTCCACCTCGTCCCCGTAGGGGGTGTGCGGGTTGCAGCTGATCAGCGCGGTCCGCGCCCCGACCGCGGCGGCGGCGCGCAGCGCCCCCACCACGTACGGGGTGCGGCCGCTCGCCGCGATGCCGACCGCGACGTCACCGGGCCGGACGTCGCGGGCGTCCCGGCGGCCGAGTTCGGCGTCGTCCTCGACGTCGGAGACCGCCTGCGACAGCGCGCCCGGCCCGCCGGCGTGGTGCGCGACCACCCGGCCCCAGATGCCGAACGTCGGGGGCAGCTCGGCGGCGTCGATCACCGCGAGCCGGCCGGACGTGCCGGCGCCGAAGTAGTGCACGCGGCCCCCGGCGCGCAGCGACTCGACCGCGAGGTCCACCAGCCGGGCGATCTCGGGCAGGACGGAGGCGACGACCGTCGGCACGGTCGCGTCCTCGGAGTTGATCAGGCGCAGCACCTCCATGGTCGGCAGCGTGTCGACGTCGAGGGTGCGGGGGTTCCGGCCCTCGGTGGGGAGCTCGCAATCGATCACCGACGCCTCCGGTCGGGTCGCACGGTCCGCCCGCGGACCGCCTCGAACGTGGCTTCCAGGGCCTTGCGGGTCGGCCCGTAGGTGCGCTGCGCCACTCCGACGAAGACGCAGTCGACCACCGTGAGCTGCGCCAGCCGGCTGGCGGTGGCGCCGGAGCGGAAGGTCGTCTCCCGGGCGGCCGTCGTCAGGATGAGGTCGGCCACCTCCGCTATCGGGGACTTCGGGAAGTTGGTGAGCGCCACGGTGCGGGCGCCCCGGGTCTTCGCGACCTCCAGCGCGTCGATGGTCTCCACCGTCGCGCCGGTGTGCGAGATGCCGATCGCCACGTCGCCGTTGCCGAGGACGGCGGCGCTGGTCAGCATGATGTGCGCGTCCGCCCAGGCGGAGCAGACGCGGCCGATGCGGTGCAGCTTCTGCTGGAAGTCGGCCGCGACGAACGCACTGGCGCCGACGCCGTAGACGTCGACCCGGTCGGCGGCGACGACCGCGTCCACGACCTGTTCGAGCATCTTGATGTCGAGCTGGGAGGCGGTCTCCTCGACGGCGCGGGCGTCGGCGAAGGTGACCTTCTCCACGATCTGCTCTAGGGAGTCGTCGGGGCTGATGTCGCTGCCGATCACCCGTCCGCCGCTGGCGCTCTGCGCGCGCCCGGCCTCGGTGGCGAGGGTCAGCCGCAGCTCCGGGTAGCCGTGGAACCCGATCGCGCGGCAGAACCTGATGACGGTGGTCTCGGACGTTCCGCAGGCCTGGGCCAGTTCGGTGATGGTGGAGTTGGCGACCCCTTCGGGGTCGTCGATGACGCGTTGCGCCACTCTTCGCTCGGCGGGGGGCAGCGAGGGCAGCAGGGAGCGGACCCGCACGACCGTGCTCAGCGGCGTGGCGTCCCGGCCCGGCGCCGCCGTCTCCGGCGGTGCGCCGGGCTCCCCCGTGATCCCCCGCTCGGGGCCCTGTTCAGGGCCGATGGGTTTCCTCATGGAGGAAATTTTCTTACGCACAGGATGTCACGTCAACGGTAGAAAAGGCTACGGTCGCCATGTGTTGACCCATTTGGCCGGTCCTTACGTGGTCGGTATCGACGCGGGTGGCACGAAGACCCGCTGCGTCGTGCTGACGCTAGGGGGTGCCCTGGCCGGTTCCGGCACCGGCCCGGGGGCCAACCCCAACTCCGGAGGCGACACCGCGGGGGCGCTGACCACCGCCCTGCGGGAGGCGCTCGGGGACCTGGACCGAACCCACATCCTCACCGGCGTGTTCGGCATCGCCGGCGCCGGCTCGGCCGGCCGGCCCGCCGCCGTCGCGGCGGCCCGGCAGGCCTGGCAGGGCGTCGGGCTGCGCGGCTCGCCCGCGGTGGTGACCGATATCGCGGTGGCGTTCGCCGCCGGAACCAGCGAGCCCAAGGGCATCGTGGTGTTCTCCGGCACGGGCGCCGGCGCGGCGGTCATCAGCGACGGGACGATCGTGCAGCGCGCCGACGGCTACGGCTGGCTCGTCGGGGACGAGGGTTCGGCGGTCTGGCTCGGGAAGGAGGCCGTCCGCGCGGCGCTCGCCGCCTACGACGGCCGCGGCTCCCCGACGCTGCTCACCGATTCGGTCCCCCGGGCGCTGCTCGGCGCCACCGTCGTCGCGGAGATCGACGCGGAACGGCGAAGACCCCGCCTTCCCCGGGCGCTGGCCATGGCCGGCGCCCCTTCGTCGTCTTCACCGGCACCGCCCGCACCGGGCGGTCCGGTGCCGGCGCAGGCCGCGTCGCTCGGCTCCGGAGCGGTACCCCCCGGCGGGGGCGGCACGGGCACCGCCGTGCTGCTCCACGATTCGCCCCATCCCCCCGTCCCCTATCCCCCGCCCGGCGGCGCGCCACCGGGCCCCGGGCACACCGGAGCCGGGCCACCCGGTTCACTGGGGCCGCCGGGCAACCCGGCGGCCCCCGGTCCGTCCGGGCACCCCGAACTGCCCGGCACGCCGCCGAACCCCCGGCTCGCCCAGGCGATCATCAAGGAGGTCTACGGCCGCCCGCCCGCGGCCCTCGGCCGGCTCGGCCCGGTGGTCGCCGCCGCCGCGGCCGCCGGCGATCCCGTGGCCAGGCGCATCACCGAGGAGGCCGCGCAGTGGCTGCTGCGCGACGTCGACGCGGTGCGCCCGGCCCTGTCCGACCCAGGGGCACCCGTTGTGATGCACGGCTCGGTGCTCCGCGCAGGCCCCGTCGCCGAGGCGGTCCGCACCGGGTTGCGCGACCGCTTCGACGAGGCGCCGCGCTGCGCCGGCGACGGAGCCGTCGGCGCGGCCGGGATGGCGCTGCGCCGCCTCGGCCACCCCCTGCCCGGCTGAGCGGTCCGCCCACGGCGGAACCCGCTGAAGCCCGGCCCCCGGTCCGGCTGCTCCCCGACCCAGCCCGGCCGGTGCACGGATGGACGGCACCGCGGCCGTCCGGTTCATCGCGATGGACCCCCACACGATCCGCCCGACTCCGGTGAGTCAGGGGTCCATCGTGATCACGCTGTGGCCGGTGGGGCGGCAGTCGCCGCGAGCACCCGCTGTGAGGTTCCGGCATCCCGCTCGCCCGCCCGCCGCGGCATGCGCGGGCGCGCCCGGAGATCGAGTCGACAGCGCGCCGGGGAGCGGCTAGCGTCGCGGGCGTCCGATGCGAGCGAGGAACCGAGACCACGTCGGGGGGCCTGGTCAGGTGCGTGCTTCACGTCCCCTCGCGGTCGCGGCGGCGGCCCTGCTGATCGGCGGGATCGCGGGCTGCGGCGGCGGGAGCGGCAAGGGCGGGCGGACGCCGTCCGCCGGGTCCGGCACGCCGTCCGGCGCACCGAACGCCGCGTCGCCCGCCCCGGACGCGTGGATCCCCGGCCACGTCGCGAAGATGAGCGTGCAGGAGAAGGTCGGGCAGCTGTTCGTGCCGACCTTCGCCAGCCGCGCCGACGCCCTCGCCAAGATCCGCAAATACCACGTCGGCGGGCTCATCTACTTCCCGCGCAACTTCGGCTCCCCGGCGAAGACGGCCGCGCAGTCCAACGCGCTGCAGAAGGCGTCGGAGATCCCGCTGCTGCTCGGCGTGGACGAGGAGCAGGGCATCGTCTCGCGCACCCCGTTCATCACCCGCTTCCCCGGCAACATGGCGCTCGGCGCCACCCGGAACCCGGCGGACGCCCGCGCCGCCGCCCGCGTCACCGGCGCCGAGTTGCGCGCGGTCGGCATCAACCTCGACTACGCGCCCGACGCCGACGTCAACGTGAACCCGCGCAACCCGGTGATCGGCCTGCGCTCGTTCGGCTCCGAACCGGCGCTCGCGGCCCGGATGGTCACCGGCGCGGTCGGCGGCTACCAGGACGCCGGGGTCGCCGCCGCCGCCAAGCACTTCCCCGGGCACGGCGACACCGCCGTCGACAGCCACACCGGGCTGCCGGTCATCAAGCACTCGCCGAGCGAGTGGGAGCGGATCGACGCGCCCCCGTTCAAGGCGGCGGTCACGGCCGGCGTCGACATGATCATGACGGCGCACCTCGTCGTCCCGAGGCTCGACCGGTCGGGCGACCCGTCCACGCTGTCGAAGACGGTGCTGACCGGGCTGCTGCGCGGCAAGCTCGGCTACCAGGGCGTCATCACGACCGACTCGCTGGAGATGGCGGGCGTCCGGGAGAAGTACGGCGACGCCGCCGTCCCGGTGCGGGCGATCAGCGCGGGCGCCGACCAGCTGCTGATGCCGCCGAGCCTGCCGCGCGCCTACAACGCGGTGCTGAAGGCCGTCCGCGCCGGGAAGATCAGCGAGAAGCGGCTGGACGAGTCGGTCACCCGCATCCTGCGGCTCAAGCAGCGGCGCGGCCTGTTCGGCGGGACGGCCGCCGACCCGGCGAAGGCGGGCGCGGCGATCGGCACGGCCGCGAACAAGGCCGCGGCCCGGCGGGTCGCCGAGCATTCGATCACGCTCGTCCGCAACAAGGGCGGCCTGCTGCCGCTCAAGGGGAAGAAGGTCGCCGTGACCGGGCCGGGCGCCGACCGGCTCCAGGCGGCGCTGCGCCGCCGGGGCGTCGCGACCGCCGCCCCCGGCGCCGCCGACGTCACCGTCCTGACCACGCAGAACGCCGGATCGGCGACCGCGGCCCGGGTCCGCGCGCTCGGCCCGAAGCCCGTCGTCGTCGCCGCGCTCGGCCGCCCCTACGACCTCGACGCGGCAGGCGGCGCGCAGGCGTCGCTCGCCGCCTACTCCTCCAGCGCCGTGTCGGTGAACGCCCTGGCCGGGGTGCTGAGCGGCGCGGTGAAGCCGACCGGGAAGCTCCCGGTCCCCGCCGGCGGGCAGCGCGCCGGGTACGGCCTCGGCTACCCGTAACCGGGGGCGATGGACGCGGGGGCCGCTTCCTGGGAGGATCGGGCCGCCTTCTTCCCCCCGGGAGGTCGCCGTGCACGCCCGTCCGCTGCTCACCGCCGCGCTGCTCGTCCTCCCGCTGCTGGGCCTCGGCGCCTGCGGCGGGCAGGACGAGGTCACGATGCCGCCGCTCACCCCGGAGCCCGGCGACTCGCAGTTCTTCGACGCGCCCGCGTCCACGGCGGCGACGGCGTCCGCGAAGCAGACCTTCCCGGCGCGGCTCGTCCTCTACAAGTACCTGCGCGGCCTCGCGGCGGGCAACGCCAAGGTGTGCGCCTACCTGACGCCCGCCTACCAGCGGGAGGCGTTCGGCGGGCCCGCCGCGTGCCGCTCCGGCCTCGCGGCGGCCCGCGCGAAGCTGCGCCCGCAGGACATCGCGGCGCTGCGCGGCGTGACCGTCCCCACCTGCGAGCCGGGGCCGGGCGACGGCGAGTACACGGTCCGCTTCGAGGACCTGGCCTGGAAGGGTGAGCCCGCCCGCGCGGGCGGGCCGCTGGCGGCGAGCTTCACCCTCCGCAAGACCGGCGCCTACTGGCAGATCACCGTCTGACCTGGCAGATCACCGTCTGACCTGGCCGATCACCGTCTGACCTGGCAGATCACCGTCTGACCCGGCAGATCACCGTCTGACCGTCACAGCCCCAGTTCGGCGAGACCGGGCAGGTGGACGCGCGCGGCGCCACGGGCCTCCTCGGCCGTGCGGGCCCCGCGCGCCGCCGCGGCGGCCTCCCGGCACTGCTCCAGGGTGTGCTTGGCGAGCGCGGCCCGCACCAGCGGCAGCGACGGGGCGCTCATCGACAGCGACGTCACCCCGAGCCCGACCAGCACGCACGCGAGCGCCGGGTCGCCGGCCGCCTCCCCGCAGACCCCGCACGGGACGCCCGCGCCGGCCGCCGGGGCGACCAGGTCGAGGACGGCGGGCTGCCACGGGTCCTGGAGGTGGGCGAGGCCGCCGACCTGCCGGTCCGCCGCGCACGCGTACTGCGTCAGGTCGTTGGTGCCGATGCTGAAGAACTCCACCTCGGCGGCGATGTCGCGGGCGCGCAGCGCGGCCGCCGGCACCTCGATCATGACGCCGGGATGGGCGATGCCGGCCTCCCGGCACCGCTCCGCGAACCAGGAGGCGTCCGCCGCGTCCGTCACCATCGGGGCCATGACCTGGAGCTTGGCGCTCAGCCCGGCGGCGGCGCGGGCCAGCGCGGCCAGCTGCGCGGCCAGCACGTCCGGGTGCCGCACCGACATCCGCACGCCCCGCTCGCCGAGCGCCGGGTTCGGCTCCTCGCCGGGCGCGGGCAGGAACGCCAGCGGCTTGTCGGCGCCGGCGTCGAGCGTCCGGACGACCACGCGGCCCCCCGGGAACGCCTCCAGCACCTTGCGGTACGCCTCCTCCTGCTCCGCGTCCGACGGCGGGGTCGCGCGGTCCAGGAACAGGAACTCGGTGCGGTACAGGCCGACGCCCTCGGCGCCGTTCGCCAGCGCCGACTCCAGGTCCTTCGGCCCGCCGATGTTGGCGAGCAGCGGGACCCCGTGGCCGTCGGCGGTCGCGCCCGGCCCGGTGAACTCCGCGAGCGCCGCCCCCCGGGCGGCGGCCGCGGCGCGCGCCGACCGCACCTCCTCCTCGGACGGGTCGAGCCGCACCGTCCCGGCGGCGCCGTCGACGAGCACGCGGGTGCCGTCGGCGAGCGAGGCCGCGCCCGGCAGCGCCACGACCGCGGGCACGCCCATCGTCCGGGCGATGATCGCGGTGTGGCTGGTCGGCCCGCCCTCCTCGGTGACGAACGCGACGACCTGCGCCGGGTCGAGGACGGCCGTGTCGGCCGGGGCCAGGTCCCGGGCGACGAGCACGAACGGCTCGGCGGACTCCGGGACGCCCGGCACCGGCAGGCCGAGCAGCCGGGCGACCGCGCGGTCGCGGATGTCGTCCAGGTCGGCGACGCGCGCCGCGAGATACTCGCCCGCCCCGGCGAGCATCTCCCGGTAGACGCCGAACGCCTCGAACACCGCGCGCGCCGCCGCGACGCCCTCGCCGACCTTGGCGCCGACGCCGTCGGCGAGGCCCGGGTCGCGGGCCATCAGCGCCTGCGCGTTCAGCACGTCCCGGCCGTCGGTGTTGCCGGCCGCGGCGGCGCGCTCACCGCGCGCCTCCAGGTCGGCCGCGACGGCCTCCAGCGCGGCCAGCGCCGCGGCCCGCTCCGCCGCCGCGTCCCCGCCGTGCCGGTCACCGGCCGGCGGCTCCGGGACGTCCCCGGCGACGCGCAGCACCGGACCGGCGCCGACCCCCGGGCTGACTCCCGCGCCCTGCAGTACGCCGGCCACCCCTAGGCCTCCTCGGGCTCCGGCGTGGACAGCAGTTTCTCCAGGCCGTCCAGCAGTTCGTCGGCGCCCTCGCCGTCCGCGGACAGGACGACCTCCTCGCCGTGCCGGGCGTCCAGCCCCAGCACCGCGAGGATGCTCTTGGCGTTCACCGGGTCGCCGCCGCGCTTGGCCACGGTCACGTCCATCGGGGCCTTGGCCGCGGTCTGGACGAACAGCGCGGCCGGCCGCGCGTGCAGCCCCACCCTGGACTCGATCTTGACGTTGCGCTCGGTCACGGCACACTCCTACCTAGTTCAGTGCCAGGCCCCGCACCCGCAGCGCGGGGCCCGGCACGACGTCCACTTCCTGAAAATCGGCCACCACGTGGTCGGCCTCGGCGAGCGCGCCCGCCGGCTGCGTGGTGATGACGCCCACGCAGGTCATGCCCGCGGCCTTCACGGCCGCCACGCCCGCGGGGGCGTCCTCGAACCCGACCGCCTCCTGCGGCGGGACGTCCAGGTCGCGCGCGGCGGCCAGGTAGCCCTCCGGGTGCGGCTTGCCGGTGACGACGTCCCCGGCGGTCAGCACCAGGTCCAGCAGGTCGCGGATGCCGAGTTCGGCCAGCAGCCGCTCGGCGTACGGGCGCTGCCCGGAGGTCACCACCGCCAGCGGCACCCCCGCGTCCGCCAGCGACCGCACGAGGTCGACGGCGCCGGGGACGGGCGCGACCGCCGGCATCCCCGGCAGCGACTCGTAGGACACCGCCTGCTCGAACAGCTCCTCGACCGCCCGGCCGGGGAACAGGTGCGCGAGGTCGCGCAGCACCTCCAGCCCCCGCCGCCCCGCGAACGAGGCGATCAGCGCGTCGTCCCACGGGACGCCGTGCGCGTCGAACAGCCGCGACCACATCACGCGGTTGCGCGGCTCGGTGTCGATGAGGGTGCCGTCGAGGTCGAACACCGCCGCGCCGAGCCCGATCACCGCCATCCGGTCAGCTCCATGTGCTCAGCTCCATGTGAAGAGCTCGGCCCCTTTCGTCACCTCGCCCGACTCGGCGACGTCCGACAGGGCGTCGGCGTTCGCGTCCAGCGCCACCACCGCGCAGATCGGCGAGCGGCCGCCCGCCTCGATCACCGCGGGGTTCCAGCCGACGACCGGCTGCCCGGCGGTCACCTCGTCGCCCTCGGCGGCGAGCAGCTCGAAGCCCTCGCCCTTCAGCTTGACGGTGTCGATGCCGAGGTGGACGAGGACGCCGTGGCCCTCGGCGTCCACCACGACGTAGGCGTGCGGATGCAGCTTGACGATCTTGCCCGTGACGGGCGCGATGGCCCGGCTCGGCGCGCGCTCGGGGTCGACGGCCGTGCCCGGGCCCACCATGGCCTGGGCGAAGACCGGGTCCGGGACGCCGGCGAGGCCGACGACCCGGCCGGTGACCGGGGACAGTACTCGGGTCATGGGAGGGCCTTCCCTTGCTCCTGTGGCTGGGGTCAGTCGAGGATGTCCTCGATGTCGCTGGCGATGGTGTCGGCGTCCGGGCCCACGACGACCTGCACGACGCCGCCGCTGCGCATCACGCCGTACGCGCCCGCCTTCTTCAGGCCGGCCTCGTCGACCTTGTCGCCGTCCTCGACCTCGGTGCGCAGCCGGGTCGCGCAGGGCTCGATCTCGATGATGTTGTCCGCGCCGCCCAGCGCCGCGATGATGGCCTCGGCCTTGTCCATGTCCTTCTCTTCTCTCGCTCGGGGGTCAGTCGGTCTGGGTGACCTTGTTGAGCCCGCGGGGGACGTCGGGGTCGACGCCGAGCCCGCGGGCGAGGTTCTCGACCATGATCTGGCCGGGCACGATGAGGCCGAGCGGCGCCACCCACTCGGGCAGCGCGGGACCCGGCAGCGCGGCCGAGCACGCGGCGGCCAGCTCCGCGCCGCCGCCGACGCCGAACGCGCGGGCGCCGGCGCCCTCGACGCGGCGGGCCAGCGCGACGGTGCCGGGCAGCGTCGGCCCGGAGTCGGCGGCGACCAGCAGCGCGGGGGTCTGCGCGTCCACGACGGCGATCGGGCCGTGCAGCAGGTCGGCGTAGGACAGGCCCATGGCGTGCAGGTAGCACGCCTCCTTGATCTTCAGCGCCAGCTCCAGCGCGGTGCCGAACGCGATGCCGCGCCCGGACACCACCGCGCCCGGGACCTGCGCCAGCTCCGCGACGATCTCCGGCAGCGCCGGCGACGCCTCGGTCAGCTCGATCATCCGGGCGACCTCGTCGGGGACGCGGCGCAGGTCGCCGGCGGCGACGTCCGCGCCGAGCCCGAGCCCGAACACCGCCAGCGCGGCGAGCTGCGTGGTGTAGGTCTTGGTGGCCGGGACGGCGATCTCGTCGCCCGCGTCCGTGACCAGCGCGACCTCGGCGGCCTCGGCCAGCGGCGAGCCAGCGCCGTTGGTGACCGCGACCGTCCGGGCGCCGCAGTCCTTCGCCCAGTCGAGGGTCTCGACGATCTCCTCGGTCTTGCCGGACTGGCTGATCGCGACGGCGAGCACGCCGTCCAGGTCCACCTTGCGCTTGTAGGCGGTGGCGATGGACGGCGCCGCGAGGGTGGCCAGCCGGCCCGCCTGCGACTCCACCAGGTACCGCCCGTACACCGCGGCGTTGTCGGACGAGCCGCGCGCGATGAACAGCACCTGCCGGGTCTCCCGCGCGAGCGCCGCGAGGTCCGCGGTGCGCGGGAGGAGCGCGTCGATCGTCCGGCGCAGCGCGTCCGGCTGCTCGCCGATCTCGGCGCGCATCTGACTGGTCATGATCCCCCTCCGAAGAGTTTCTGCCCGCCCACCCACGTGGTACGCGCCCGGTGGTCCGGCCCCAGCCACACGAGGTCGGCGGTTGCACCGGGCGCGATCCGGCCCAGGTCGGGACGGCCGATGAGGTCGGCCGGAATCCGTGTCGCGGCGTCCACCGCCGCGGCCGTGCCGATGCCGAGGCCGATCGCGTTGCCGACGGCCTCGTCCAGCCGCAGGCCGGACCCGGCGATGGTGCCGTCGGCGCGCAGCGGCGGGCCCTGCTCGGGCATCGTGATGGGCTCGCCGCCCAGCTCGTAGGTGCCGGGCGGCATCCCGGCGGCGGACGCGGCGTCGGTGACGAGCACGACCCGGCCCGGCGCGGCGTGGAACACCAGCTGCGCGACCTTCCCCGACACGTGGTGCAGGTCGAGGATGAGGCCGGGGCTGAGCCGGTCGTCGATCAGCGCCTGCACGGCGACGCCCGGGTCGCGGTGGTGGACGCCGGTCTGCGCGTTGAAGATGTGGGTCACCATGCGGGCGCCGGCGTCGGCCGCGGCGGCGGTCTGGTCGGCGGTCGCGGCACTGTGCCCGACGCTGACCAGGACCCCGGCGGCGGTCAGCGCGCGGATCGCCGCCAGCGCGCCGTCGCGCTCGGGCGCGAGCGTGACCAGCTTGACCAGGCCCGTCTCCAGCAGCGGCTTGAGCGCCTCGGGCGTCGGGTCGGTGAGGTGGGCGGCGTTGTGCGCGCCCTTGCGCTTCTCCGACAGGAACGGGCCTTCGAGGTGGACGCCGAGGACGCGCGTCCCGTCCGGGAGGTCCGGCAGGAGGTCGCGGGTGCGGCGGAGCGCGGCGGCCTGCGTCTCGACCGGGGCGGTGATGAAGGTGGGGAGGAACGCGGTGACGCCCGTCTCGGGGAGCCGGGAGACGACGGTGCGCCAGCCGGCTTCGTCCGCGTCGACCATGTCGTGGCCGTAGTAGCCGTTGACCTGGAGGTCGACCAGACCGGGCGCGAGCAGGCCGTCGGGCAGGTCGACGTCGGGAGCGCCCGGGGGGCGGCCTTCGCCGGCCTCGGCGATGACCCCGTCCGCCACTCGGACGTATCCCGGGGAGACCACGCGGGTAGGACCCTCGGCGGGGGTCATGATCATGCGGGAGGCCGTGATCAGTAGTGATGCCATGGTGCGCGCTCTCTGTGACGCGACCGGTCGCGGGGGCCGGTTCCTCCGGGTTCAACTGGTCTAGTCCGGACTAGACCAGTACGCACCATACTCCACGAATCGGATGGAGATGAAGATGCGGGGCGAAACTCGTCCGGCGGGCAGTACCGCTCCGCGCGAGGGCCGGACGGCGGGCGGCGTGGCGGTCGGCGTGGCGGCCAGGGGGGCGGGCGGCGCGGCGGCGGCCCGAAGAGGTCAGGACGGTCCGGGCGAAGCGGACGCCGCGTCCGCGAGGGCGCCCTGACCTGCGGATTCTTTGATCTTGGCGCCGTCGCGGCGTGACCAGGTCGTTATAAATTCGTGCATTGACATGCCTTTCGGTCATGTGGTCTAGTCCGGCCTAGACCAGTACGAACCAAATCGCATACCGTCTAAATCACCGCCAGTCCACTCTTCCGTCGAAACCCGGCGAACCCCGTCGATCCGGCCCCCGGCCATCGAGGACCCCCGTGACCACCATCGATCCGCACAGTCCCGTACCGAAGTACTTCCAGCTCCGGGCGATCCTGCTCGACCTCATCGAGAGCGCGGAGCTGCCCGTCGACGCCCCGATCCCCTCGGAGCGCGAGCTGTGCGGCCGGTACGAGCTCTCCCGCATGACCGTCCGGCAGGGCGTCGACCAGCTCGTCTCCGAGGGGCGCCTCTACCGCGTCCCCGGCAAGGGCACCTTCGTCGCCCGGCCCAAGATCGAGATGCCGCTGCGGCTCGTCTCCTTCACCGAGGACATGCTGGCCCGCGGGCTGCGGCCGGGCGCGATCGACCTCGACCGGCGGACCGCCCCGGCCGACGCCCGGCTCGCCCGCATCTTCGACGTCGAACCCGGCACCCAGATCCACGTCATCGAGCGCCTGCGCACCGCCGACGGGGAGCCCATGGCCCTCGAACGCGCGCACATCCTGGCCTCGCTCGCCCCCGACCTGCTCGACCGCCGGCTCGCCGACCGCTCCCTGTACGGCGTCCTCGAAGCGGTGTACGGGCTGGTCTTCGACGCGGGCGACCAGACCATCGACGCCAGCCTGGCCGACGCGACCGACGCCAGGCACCTGCAGATCGCCCGGGGCAGCGCCGTGCTGCTCCTGCAACGCCGCTCGTACACCGGAGGGGTGTGCGCCGAGCTGGGCGTGTCGACCTACCGGGCGGACCGCTACCAGATCCACACGGCCCTCGGAAACCCCCCGCCGCACTCCGAACACCCCTGAGGAGGAACCTCGCGATGACTGCGACAACAGTGGACTCCGCGCCGCGGCGCGGGTCCAGCACCCTCGCGGTGCTGCAGCGGATCGGCCGCAGCCTCATGCTGCCGATCGCCGTGCTGCCCGCCGCCGCGCTGCTGCTGCGCTTCGGCCAGGCCGACATGCTCGGCGCCGACGGACTCGGCTGGGACCGGGTCGCCGAGATCGTCGGCGAGGCCGGCAACGCGCTGTTCGCCGCGCTCCCCCTGCTCTTCGCCGTCGGCGTGGCGATCGGCTTCGCCAAGAAGTCCGACGGCTCCACCGCGCTCGCCGCCGTGGTCGGCTACCTGGTCTTCGACCGGGTTTCCAAGATCATGTTCTCGCACACCGACGAGCTCAAGGGCAACGTCCTCATCACCAAGGTGACGGACGGGGCGCAGGCGCAGGTCATCGACTGGGGCGCCAAGAACCCGACGGACGTGCTCGGCGGCATCCTGATGGGCGTCATCGCGGCCCTGCTCTACCAGCGCTACCACCGGATCAAGCTGCCGACCTGGCTGGCGTTCTTCGGCGGCCGCCGGTTCGTGCCGATCGTCACCGCGGTGGCCGGCCTCGCGCTCGGCATCCTGATCGGCTTCATCTGGCCGCTGTTCGGCAGCTGGCTCACCGACGCCGGTGAGTGGATCACCGGGGCGGGCGCGGCCGGCGCCGGCATCTACGGCGTCATCAACCGGCTGCTGCTGCCCTTCGGCCTGCACCACATCCCGAACTCGCTCATCTGGTTCGTGTTCGGCGACTACAACACCCCCGGCGGCGTCGTCCACGGTGAGATCAACCGCTACCTGGCCGGCGACCCCGACGCGGGCGGCTTCCTCGCCGGGTTCTTCCCCGTGCTGATGTTCGGCCTGCCCGGCGCGGCCCTCGCGATGTGGCACGCCGCGCCCAAGCACCGGCGGCCCGCGGTCGGCGGCATCATGATCTCCGCCGCGCTGACCGCGTTCGTCACCGGCGTCACCGAGCCGATCGAGTTCGCGTTCATGTTCGTCGCGCCCGTCCTGTACGGCGTGCACGTCGTCCTCACCGGCATCTCGATGGCCGTGCTGGAGGCGGCCGGCGCCAAGCTCGGCTTCGGCTTCTCCGCGGGCGGCATCGACCTGCTGCTGAACGCCCGCAAGGACAACACCTCGGGGCTCCTGCTGATCCTCGGCATGGGCGTCCTGTACTTCTTCCTCTACTACTTCATCTTCAGATTCCTGATCACGAAGTTCAACTTCGCGACCCCGGGCCGCGAGCCCGAGGGCGAGGAGTCGACCGCCGCCGACCCGGCCGCCAGCCCGGAGCTCGCCGGCGGCGAGAAGAGCGAGAAGGGCGCGAAGAAGAAGCGCGACCGCAAGGGCACCGCCGAACCGCAGGACTCCCCTGCCGGCGGCTGACCCTCCCCCCGGGGCGCCGCGAGCCCCTCGCCCCGTTCGCGGCGCCCCCACCCGGGGGCCGGCCAGCCCACCGGCCCCGCTCCCCAGAGGTTCCGGACGCCCGCACCGCCCGGAACCGCTCCCAGAAGGCGGCGGGACGTTCTCCAGCGTCCCGCCGCCTTCGCACGTCCCCCGGCTCCCACGACCACGGCCCGTCCGGTCCGCCTGCTTCCGTTCCATCGCGACCGTGCCCCGGCCTTGGCCGTGCCCCCGTTATCCGGGGCCCGTCCTTCATGGCCCTTTCGCTCTTTCCGGGCGGTGCCCACGCGGTGACGCGGGCGTTACAGGAGCGGCCGAACGTGGTCACGATGTATTTTCTGCGGCTCTTCTGACTCCTGTTTCTAAACGAGTCGGGAGGTTCTCATGAGTGGTCGTCCGGTGGCGTCTTCGGCGGTTCGCGTCATTCGGTACGGGCCGGCGTCGGGCGCCCGGAAGGCGCCGGCCGGGCCGGGGCTGCGGGTCGTACGGCCCGGGGACGGGGTTGAGGCCGAGGTGCGGGCGGTCGCCGACACCGCCGTACGGCTCGTCGTGGAGGTGCTGGCAGGGATGCGGCCCGCGCACCAGCTGTCGCTCGTCGCCGTCCCTGCGGTGTGCCGAGCGTTCGCCCCGCACACGGGCGCGGGGACGCGTGGGAGACGGATCGTCCCGCCGAAGGTGCTGTCCAGCAGGATGCAGCGGCCCTCACCGGCCGTTGCGGAGGCGACGGCCGTGGTGGCCGTGGCCGGGCGCGTCCACGCGTTGGCGCTGCGGCTGGAGCTGACGCGGGGCCGGTGGCGCTGCACCGCCCTGGAGACGACCGCCCCCTGACATGCGGAAGCGGCCTCCCGGACGTCCGGGAGGCCGCCTCGCGCGGTGCTGCTTGTAGCGGTGCTACTTGTTCTTGTTGCGCGGGTCGCCGTGGCAGCGCTTGAACTTCTTGCCCGAGCCGCAGGGGCACGGGTCGTTGCGGTTCACGCCCGCGTACTCGTCCTCGGTCTCCTCGCTGTGCAGCTCGACGCCGCCCTCGCCGTCGACGGTCGGGGCCGAGTACTCCAGCTTCTTCGGACGGGACGGCTTCTCCAGCCCCTTCGCCTTGATCGCGGGGGCCTCCTCGGCCTCCTCGACCTCGGCCTCGTCCTCTTCGGCGTCCGCCTCCGCCGCGGGGGCCGACTTCGCGACCGACACCGGCGCGGCGCCGACGGTCGGGGCCTCCGGCTGCTCCTCCACCTCGACCTCGAGGTTGAACAGGTAGCCGACCGACTCCTCCTTGATGCCGTCGAGCATCGCGTTGAACATGTCGTAGCCCTCGCGCTGGTACTCCACCAGCGGGTCGCGCTGCGCCATGGCCCGCAGGCCGATGCCCTCCTGGAGGTAGTCCATCTCGTAGAGGTGCTCGCGCCACTTGCGGTCGAGCACCGACAGGACCACGCGGCGCTCCAGCTCGCGCATGACCTCCGAGCCGAGCTCCTCCTCGCGCTTGGCGTAGGCCGCCTGGGCGTCGTCGCGGATCTTCTCCGCGAGCGTCTCCGCGTCCAGCCCGGACAGGTCGCCGTCCTCGTCCTCGGTCAGGTCCTCGACCGTGATCGAGATCGGGTACAGCTGCTTGAACGCCTTCCACAGCTTGTCGAGGTCCCACTCCTCGGCGAAGCCCTCGCCGGTGGCGCCCGCGACGTAGCCGGCCACGACCTCGTCGATCATCCGGACGACCTGCTCGTGCAGGTCGGCGCCCTCCAGCACCTGGCGGCGCTCGGCGTAGATGACCTTGCGCTGCCGGTTCAGCACCTCGTCGTACTTCAAGACGTTCTTGCGCATCTCGAAGTTCTGCTGCTCGACCTGGCTCTGCGCCGACTTGATCGCGTTCGTGACGATCTTGGACTCGATCGGGGTGTCGTCCGGGATGTTCAGCCGCGTCATGATCGACTCGACGCGGGCCGAGTTGAACAGCCGCATCAGGTCGTCCTCCAGCGACAGGTAGAACCGGGACTCGCCCGGGTCGCCCTGCCGGCCGGAGCGGCCGCGCAGCTGGTTGTCGATGCGCCGCGACTCGTGCCGCTCCGTCGCGAGCACGTACAGGCCGCCGGCGTCGACGACCTCCTCGTGCTCGCCCTTGACGTCCTCCTTGGCCTTGTCCAGCGCCTCCGGCCAGGCCGCCTCGTACTCCTCGGGCGTCTCCAGCGGGGACAGGCCGCGCTGGTGCAGCGCCAGGTCGGCGCGGAAGTCGGGGTTGCCGCCGAGCATGATGTCGGTGCCGCGGCCCGCCATGTTCGTCGCGACGGTGACGCTGCCCTTGCGGCCCGCCTCCGCGACGATCGCCGACTCCTGCTCGTGGTGCTTGGCGTTCAGCACCTGGTGCGGGACGCCGCGGCGCTTGAGCATCTTGCTCAGCTTCTCGGACTTCTCCACCGAGGTGGTGCCGACCAGCACCGGCTGGCCCTTCTCGTGCCGCTCGGCGATGTCGTCGACGACGGCCTCGAACTTGGCCTGCTCGGTCTTGTAGACGACATCGGCCACGTCCTCGCGGATCATCGGCTTGTTCGTCGGGATCGGCACGACGCCGATCTTGTAGGTCTTGTTGAACTCCGCCGCCTCGGTCTCGGCGGTGCCGGTCATGCCGGACAGCTTGTTGTAGAGGCGGAAGTAGTTCTGCAGGGTGATCGTGGCGAGCGTCTGGTTCTCGTCCTTGATCGCCACGCCCTCCTTGGCCTCGATGGCCTGGTGCATGCCCTCGTTGTAGCGGCGGCCGTGGAGGATGCGGCCGGTGAACTCGTCCACGATCAGGACCTCGCCGTTCATGACGACGTAGTCCTTGTCGCGCTTGTAGAGCTCCTTGGCCTTCAGGGCGTTGTTCAGGAAGCTGACCAGCGGGGTGTTCACCGAGTCGTACAGGTTGTCGATGCCGAGCCAGTCCTCGACCTTCTCGACACCGGACTCGGTCACGCCGACCGTGCGCTTCTTCTCGTTCACCTCGTAGTCGCCGGGGCCGTACTCGTCGACCTGCCCGGCGGTGCTGACCAGCTCGGCCCGCTTCAGCCGGGGGACGATCTTGGCGAACTCCGAGTACCACTTGGAGTTCTGCTCGGCCGGGCCCGAGATGATCAGCGGGGTGCGGGCCTCGTCGATGAGGATCGAGTCGACCTCGTCCACGATCGAGAAGTTGTGCCCGCGCTGGACGCACTCGTCCAGGCTCCACGCCATGTTGTCGCGCAGGTAGTCGAACCCGAACTCGTTGTTCGTCCCGTAGGTGATGTCGCAGTTGTAGGCCGCGCGGCGCTCGTCCGGGGTCATCTGCGGGAGGATCACGCCGACGTCCAGCCCGAGGAACTGGTGGACGCGGCCCATCCACTCGGCGTCGCGCTTGGCCAGGTAGTCGTTCACCGTGACCACGTGCACGCCGTCGCCGGACAGGGCGTTCAGGTACGCGGGGAGCACGCAGGTCAGGGTCTTGCCCTCACCCGTCTTCATCTCGGCGATGTTCCCGAGGTGAAGCGCCGCGCCGCCCATGATCTGGACGTCGTAGTGCCGCTGGCCGAGGACGCGCTTGGCGGCTTCGCGTGCGGTCGCGAAGGCCTCCGGAAGCAGGTCGTCCAGGGACTCGCCGTCGGCGATGCGTTCCCGGTACTTGTCGGTCAGCTCGCGCAACTCGGCGTCGCTCATCTCGAGGAAGTCCTCCTCGATCGAGTTGACCTGATCCGCGAGCTTCTTGAGCTTGCGCAGGGTTTTTCCCTCGCCCGCACGAAGGATCTTGTCGATGACTGGCGGCACTCTCGAAGGCTCCTTGCAGATCGTGGTTCACCGCTCAAGGCGGCACGCACACCACACGTACGATGCCATCGTAGGCGAGACCCAGAATGGTCTAGGTCACTCCGCAGCGCAATCCACAGTGCGTTCCGTTTGACTTTCCGGGTCCCGGAGAGGATCTCTCACACCTCACGGGAGGGAGGCCCAATGTCCTCAGAGGGTTCGCACGCCGGCCGGCCGAGTTCCTGGCTCGCCGTCGGCGTGATCTTCATCGGCTTCGTCGTCGGCGGCGTGGCGCTCTGCCTCGGCCCGGCCTGGATCATGTTCTGGGTCGGCGTCGGCATCGTGGTCGCCGGCTTCCTCGTCAGCTGGATGGTCCACCTCTTCGCGGACGTCGTCGTGGACGCGCCCCGCGTGATCCCCGAGATCGTCGACTACTCCCTGTTCGGCTCCCGCTCGGCCAAGCGCCGCGGCGGCGACCAGGGCGAGTCCATCGAGGCCCCGGTGGCGACCGACACCCAGCAAACCCCCCACGGCTGACCCACCCTGCCCGAGGCCGGCCCTACGTGGCCGGCCTCAGCCATGCCCGCCCAAAACCCTCAGGCAGACACCCGGTCAACCACACAACGGCCAACACAAACCCTCACACGACGTACAACACCCCACCCCACCAACCCGATTCCCCACCCCACACTCCGGCGCCCCAAGGACTACGACGGCACACCCCTACAGCCACAGCGACATCCCCCAAGATGCGGCGACGCGGCCCGGACGGAGTGTGGCGGCGGGGCTCAACGAGGTATGGCGACGGCGGCGGGGGCTCAATGGGGGGTGGCGGTGGCCAGGGCGGCTTTCACGAGGGTGGGCGGGAGGGCGGTGCGCTCCACGCGGACGTCGTCGCAGCCGACCCAGGCCGCGGCGCGCCAGAGGGCGGTGGCGAGGGCCGCCGCCGAGGTCTCGGTGCGCGCGGCGGTGCGGGTGGCCCAGGGCTCCAGGGACGCCTGGCGGGCGATGAGGGTGCGTCCCTCCCGGGCCGGGTCGACCCGTCCGATGAGGCGGCCGCCGGCGAGGAGCGGCATCGCGAAGTATCCGTGGACGCGCTTGCCCTTCGGGACGTACGCCTCCAGGCGGTGGTCGAACCCGAAGACGCGGGACGCGCGGGCGCGGTCCCAGACGAGGGAGTCGAAGGGCGAGAGCAGGGTGGTGGCGTGCCTGCCCTTGGGCGGGGCCGCCAGCGCGTCGGGGTCGGCCCAGGCGCGCTGCGACCACCCGGCGACCGCGGCGGGGACGAGCCCGGTCGCCTCGATCACGCGGTCGACCTGGTCCTGCTTGATCCGGTAGTAGTCGGCGAGGTCGCCGCGGGTGGCCACGCCCAGGGCACGTCCGGCGCGGGCGACCAGTGCGGTCAGGCAGGCGTCGTCGTCCAGGTCCTGGGCGAGCAGTTCGGAGGGGACGGCGCGCTCGGCCAGGTCGTAGACGCGGCGCCAGCCGACCCGCTCGACGCAGACGACCTCGCCGATGTCCAGCAGCCACTCGATGCCGATCTTGTGGTCGCTCCAGTCCCACCACTCGGCGCTCGCCTTGGCGCCGCCGAGCTCCTTGGTGGTGAGCGGGCCGTCCGCCTTGAGCCGGGCGCGGATCTCGTCGCAGACGCCCTCCGGCACCTTGTGCCAGCGCCACCCGCGCCGCAGGTACGCGCGCCGCCGGAACGCGAACAGCGGCCAGTCGGCCATCGGGATCACGGACGCCGCATGCGCCCAGTACTCGAACGCCCCGTACCCGCCGCGCGGAGCCCGCCCTGAACCGTTTCCGCCGGAGCCACGTCCGCTCGCACCCCAGTAGGCGGCCTCAATGGCGCTGCGGCTCACCGTCCCCAGGCGCGCGTAGGGCACCAGTTCATGAGACCGCGCCAGGACTGAGATCGTGTCGAGCTGGACGGCGCCGAGCCGCTCCAGCATGGCCGGAACCCCGCCTTTCGGACGCGCGCCCAGAAACCCTTGCGCACGCAGCTGGAGCCGCCGCGCCTCGTCCGCCCCGAGCCCGACCTCGCCACCGGCCTGTGTCCCGCCTGCCATCTCCACCACGCCCGCGATGCTACGTCACAACACCGACAAAACCGGATTGCCGGTCTCCGACCGGGGGCGGGGGTCAGGTGATCTCTAGGAGTTTCTCGCGGACGGCGTAGACGACGGCCTCCATGCGGGAGTGGAGCTGGAGCTTCTCCAGGATGTTGCGGACGTGGTTCTTCACGGTGTTCTCGGAGATGAACAGCTCGCGGGCGATCTCGCGGTTGCCGAGGCCGCGGGCGACGAGGCGCAGGACCTCCATCTCGCGGTCGGTGAGGCGCGGCGCGGGGACCTGCTGCGTCCGCTCCTCGCTGCGCTTGGCCAGCGCGGCGAACTCGGTGATGAGCTTGGACGCCATCGACGGGCTGATCAGCGACTGACCGCCGTGCACCGCGCGGACGGCCTGCGGGACCTCGTCGATGGAGATCTCCTTGAGCAGGTAGCCGCTGGCCCCGGCCTTGATCGCCTCGAAGAGGTCCTCCTCCTCGTCGCTGATGGTCAGCATGACGATCTTGGCGCTGGGCGCGGCGTCCTTGATGGCGGTGCAGGCCTCGATGCCGCTGCGGCGCGGCATCCGGATGTCCATCAGGACGATGTCGGGCAGCAGGTCGCCGGCCATCTCGACGGCCTCGTGCCCGTCCCCGCCCTCGCCGATGACCTCGATGTCGTCCTCACCCTGGAGGACCATCTCCAGGCCTCTGCGGAACAGCGCATGGTCGTCGACGATGAGCACGCGGATGGGGTCGGCCGCTCCGGCCGGCGGCGCGGCGTCACGGCCGGCGGGGGCGCCGGTCTGACGAGGTACCGCCGCGGCGTCGCGAGTCTCGGGCTTCTCGCTCACCAGAGTCGCGGCGTGGAGGAGACGCCGCTTCCCCCCTTCACTATTCAGCGATCTGGAACTACCGGAGGGTTGTGGTCCATCGGGTCGTCCTCGGGAACTTACGGGGTCCGGGGACGAACCCGGGGGATTTCGGACCGGGGTGTCTCCCGGTCAACCGCCGCGCGCCCCGGGAGGTTCCCGGGACGCGCCGGATCGGCTGATGCGCCTTTTCAGATCATGGCACGGTTCAGGTGGTGACGTGACGCGTCCGCCGCATCACCGATGCGGAGAGTCACTCCTCGACGAGCCTGATGACGCCGTAGTCCCAGCCTCTTCTCCGGTATACGACCGAGGGGTGCCCGGTGGCCTTGTCGCGGTAAAGGAAGAAATCGTGGCCGACGAGCTCCATCTCGAACAGTGCCTGCTCAATGCCCATCGGCTCGGCCTTGTGGAATTTCTCGCGGACGACGAGGGGGCCGTCGCCGTCCATCGGGATCGGCACGAGGCTCTCGTCACGGGACAGGGGCTCGGGCTCGACCGGCGGCGCGGTCTCCACGGGTTCGGGGACGGGCTCCGGCAGCGCCTCGGGGAGCGGTTCCATCGTCGCGAGCTTGGCGCGGCCCTTGCCGTTCTTGCCGTGGTTCTTCAGACCGTGGCCCTTGCGCCGCTCGGCGTCGCGGCGCAGCCGCGACTCCAGCTTGTCGAGCGCGAGGTCGAGGGCGCCGTAGCGGTCGTCGGCGGCGGCTTCGGCCCGGATCACCGGGCCGCGGGAGCGGATCGTCAGCTCCACTCGTTCACGCTGGTCGGCCAGCCGTGGGTTTCGTTCCTCGGACACCTCCACATCCACGCGGATGACCTTCTGGTCGAGCCGTTCGATCTTCGCCAGCTTGTTGTCGACATGCCGACGGAACCTGTCGTTGACGTCGGTGTGCCGGCCCCTCACGGTGATGTTCACGCGGGACCCCCCTTCTCCCGGTTGCGCTTGTCGCCCTGCCCGGGGACCTGCCGGCCCCGAACGGGCACCACAGGACGGTGGGTCGCACCCGCCCGGCCGACCTGGTCTTCGTCCCCACATCCGCCTGCTGAGGGGCTCGCGGCGCTCTCGCCACTACTGCCCTTCTCCCGGTTCGGGGGATGTCGGATCCCCCGTTGGGGCAGGACTTACCTCTAAGGCGCACCGTGATCGGTCGACGAGAAGTCGCCTTACGTGGGCCGTTTCGCCTGCGCCTGGCATCGGCTAGCCGGACCGTCTGCCGTGCTCCTGACGAGCACTGCGATCCAACGCAACCACGGACCCGGGCGGGTGCCATGTCAGGAACGCTAACCCCTTACGCGACGAATGTCAGGGGGGTGGACGGAGGAAAAACTCACGGACCGTCATCGATGACTGCCGCAGCGGGTTCCCCTGACGCCCCTCCACCTCCCCGGAACCCCGACGGGCTCGGCGATCCCGCCGCCGGCGCCCGCCCAGGTCAGGCACCACTGGCCTCGCGGTGAGTTTGAGAAATCTCTACTTCCTTCATGGCGAGATGTGACCCGCACGCCCCCATACACCCCCTCAATCCAGGACAAGCCAGACGCCCCCGGCTACACACCGTTGCTCACCACCGCCCCACGCCCAAAAAGTGAAGAAAGTCACCGTTCGCCCGATCTCCTCACCACCACACAACCGCCGCCGTCGCCACACAGGGGGTTAGGGGTTACCAGGGGCGGTGGCGGGGGGTGGCTGCGATGGTGGCCGTGGCGGTCACTTCGGCGCCTGCCGCGCGTAGGGCGCGAGCCGCCTCCGCCAGGGACGCGCCCGTTGTGACCACGTCGTCCACCAGCACCACTCGCCGCCCGGCGACGCATGGCCGCGCCTCCACGGCCCCTTGCACGTTGGCCGCCCGCTGCCGTGCCGTGAGCCCGACCTGGTCGGCGACCCGGCCGCGCTGCCGCAGCGCGTCCATCATGGACACCGGCACGCCCTCCGCCCACAGACGGCGCACCGCGATCTCGACCAACCCGCGCAGCGGATCATGGCCTCGCCGCCGCACCGCCCCCCGCCCCGATGGCACCCACACCACCACCGGCCCCGCTTGAACGTCCTCCAAGCGCGCATCCCCCGCCGTCGACGCGCCTTTCGAGGGGACCGCCGCGCCCTTCGGGGATACCGCCGCGCCCTTCTGCGGGACCGCCGTGCCCTTCGAGGGGCCGGTCAGGGTTGCCTGGACGGCTGTTGCCAGAGCTTCGCCTAAGGGGGCGGCTAAGGCGGTGCGGCCTCGTTCCTTGTAGGCGGCCAGGATCGTGCGCAGGGGGCCTTCGTAGGCGGCGACCGTCCAAGGGGGCGGGATGCCGGCCGTCGCGGCTCTGACGGGCCGTGCAGAGGCTCGTAGGGGCCTTGCGCACGTGTCGCACAGCAGCACGGGCTCCTGCCCGCAGCCCGCGCACTGCTCGGGCAGCAGCAGATCGATCAGGTCGCGCAGGAATCTCATGCGGTCGACAGTGCCGCTCCGGGCCGCTGGGCGCCCCGCACTCCCGTAACTGTGGATAACTCCGGCGAGCCGAGGGCTTCGAGCATCCGGCCCCAGGCGCCTCACGGCAGGTGGTGACGGCGGGGAACGTGGTGTTCCCGCTGTTGGGGGCGGCTTGACCGATGGGGCCGGCAGTCCGCTCCCTCAGCGGGAGTTGGGGTGGTTCAGCGCGGGTAGCTGGGGTCCTTGGCGGGGGTCGGGCATAGCCAGGGGCTGTAGGAGTTGCTTGGGGCGCTCTGGCGGCAGATCTGGTCCTTGCCGGACGAGCGGGTGCCGATCAGGATCGGAGCGCCGGGGGCGGCGGCGATGGTGCGGGGCTCGCCCAAAGAGCCGACGCCCAGGGGGATGATGGCGCTGCCGCTGATCGGCATCAGGAACGGCAGGGTTTGGGAGTCCCGCTTGGCGCGGCCCAACACGGCCAAGGTGTTGTAGTCGCGCCAGGACAGGTCGACGGCGTCCTGGAGTTCGGAGCTCACCGGGAGGAACGAGCCGACGTCCAGGGAGCCGTCCGGGTCGTGGGCTATGCGGCCCAACTGCACCTGGGGGCGGCCGTCGATGCGGGCTATGACGGCGGCGCGGACGCCGTCGCGGGCCACGTGGAAGGCCAGGACCTGGCGGCCGCCAAGGCCCCAGTGGGCGGCGCGCACGGGCGGTTTGCCGGGGCGGCGCACCCACAGCCAGGACGCGTCCTTCGTGCTCTCCACGGCCCACAGGGTGCCGTCGCCGCTCCAGGACGGCGCCGTGAAGCGGGCGCCCCGGTGGGCGGTGAGCAGGACGCGGGGGCTGGGCGCACCGGTGACGGGGGCGGCGACCAGCAGTTGGGTGCCGTCGCTGCTGAGGCCGGCGAACTCCTGGTAGCCGGGGGCGACGGCGGGGTGGGACAGGTATCCGGCGGCGCCGGTCACGAGGGGCTGGGCGCGGTCGCCCTCCAGGGTGCCGATGAAGCCGGACGGCCCGACGACGTAGGCGTTCTGGTGGGCGCCCTCCTGCGAGGCGGCGCCGTCGGGCGAGTTCTCCTGCCAGCCGTTCATGGGCTGGGTGGCGTCCATGTCGTCGGGGGCGACGGTCTCCCCGTCGATCTGCAGGCGCCACTGCTTGATCTCGGACAGCTGCCGCATCGTCCAGCTGAGCTGGGCGGACATGCGGTCGACGTCGCCGCCGCGGGCCTCCTTGGTGAGGTCGACGGTCGCGACCTCCTTCTCGATCTGGACGCCGCGGCGCAGCCGGGTGCCCTCCGGGAAGGCGCTGTCGACGGCGCCGGCGAGCCAGGACGTGGGCCCGGCGAGCAGGGCCTGGACGAGCTGGGTCGGCAGCGCCTGCCGGTTCGCGACCGGGAGGAAGACCCCGTTGGGGACGAGGGTGTGCCGGTCGGGCGCGAAGAAGAACAGGTTGACGGTGCGCATGGCGCGCTCGACGTCGTCCTTGGTGAGCAGGAGGCCGGACTTCTCGTCGCCGGGCAGACCGGTGATGCGCCAGACGCCCTGCGGGGTCTTGCTGAGCTGGTAGACGGCCTCGAACTCCTTCGGGGACGCCGTGTACTGGCCGTCGGCGGTGATGGTGCCGAGCTCCTCGCCGGTGACCCGCACGGCGGCCTGGTTCCCGGCCGACTTGATCACGTGCGGGTCGGTGACGCGGCTCGCGAGGACGGTCACCGAGGGGCGCAGGCCGGGGTTCCATGATGTCCGGCCGCCGAGGTACATCTTGGCGACCTTGTGGCCGTCGTCGAAGCTGGCGGACGCGGCGAGGAACCCCGAGACGATCTCGGCGGGCCCCCAGTCGGGCCGCGGTTTGACGGGGATGAGCCGGACGTAGGGGTCGTCGACGCGCTCGGCGCGCTCGGCGGGCCTGCCGCTGACGACCTGCCCGCCGCTCGGCACGTTCGCGCAGCCGGCGCCGCCGAGGACGAGCACGGCGAGCGTCAGCAGGCTGGTGATGCGCCCGGTGCACGCGCTCATTCGCTCGCCTCCAACTCCGCGAACAGGGGCCGCGCGTCGCCGGCGCCGGGCGGGACGAGCGGGAGCGGCGAGCCGCGCAGCTCGGCTCCGGCGACGCGGGGCAGCGACAGGCGGAACTGGGAGCCCGCGCCGGGCTCGCCCCACGCCTGCAGCCAGCCGCCGTGCAGCTGCGCGTCCTCGCGGGAGATCGCCAGGCCGAGCCCGGTGCCGCCGGTGGTGCGGGCGCGGGCCGGGTCGGCGCGCCAGAAGCGGTCGAAGACCATCTGCCCTTCCCCGGGTTTGAGGCCGACGCCGTGGTCGCGGACGGCGACGGCGACGGCGTCGCGGTCGGCGGCGACGGAGATGACGATGTCCTCGCCCTCGCCGTGCTCGACGGCGTTGACGACGAGGTTGCGCAGGATGCGCTCGACGCGGCGCCGGTCGACCTCCGCCATGCAGGGTTCGCCGGGCAGCTGCAGGACGACCTTGCTGCCCTTGCGCTCGGCGAGGCCCTGGATGTCGCCGACGACGCGCAGCACGAGGTCGCGCATGTCGAGGGATTCGGCGTCGAGCGTGGCGGCGCCGGCGTCGTGGCGGCTGATCTCCAGGAGGTCGGCGAGCAGGGACTCGAAGCGTTCGAGCTGGCTCTGCAGCAGCTCGGCGGACCGTCCGACGGCGGGGTCGTCGAAGGTGTCGCGGTATTCGTAGAGCATGTCCGCGGCGATCCTGATGGTGGTCAGGGGCGTGCGGAGCTCGTGGGAGACGTCGGAGACGAACTGGCGCTGCACCTGCGACAGGTCCTCCAGTTCGCCGATCTTCTCCTGGAGGTTCGCGGCCATCTCGTTGAAGGAGCGGGCGAGGCGCGCCAGGTCGTCCTCACCGCGGACCCTCATGCGTTCTTCCAGACGGCCTGCGGCGAGCCGCTGCGCCCCTTGCGCGGCCAACCGCACCGGTATGACGACCTGGCGGGTGACCAGTGAGGCGATCGCGGCCAAGAGCAGCACCAGGACGATGCCCACTCCGGACAGGGAGCGGCTGACGGTAGTGAGGGTCTGCTGTTCCTGCGTCAGGGGGAACAGGTAGTACAGCTCGAACTGGCCGGTGCGGCCGCCGACGATGAGGCCGCGTTCATCCGCCCTGCCCCCGAGGTAGGACAGCTTGCCGTAGGTGTAGGCACGTGAACCGGCGGGCGCGGTCTTCAGCTCCTCGCGGAGCCGCTTCGGGACGCTCTCAGGCCGCAGCTCGTTCGTCGTGTACCCGTCGAAGTACTGCTCGTTGGTGTCGCGGATGTAGACCTCGTAGAGGCCGGACGGGCCGCTGCGCGACTTCAGGCGGTCGATGGTCGAGTTGAGCCTGCTGCCGTCCCCGGCGGAGTTGCCCAGATCGCGCTGGACCTGCGCCAGGCCGTCGTCCAGCTGGAGCCGGGCCGCCTTTACCTTGCCGTCCATGAGCGCCGACGAGACCTGCTGCATCAGGAACGCGCCCAGGATCGCCACCACGATCGCCGAGATGAACAGCGTGGACGTGACGACGCGGACCTGGATCGACCGGCGCCAGCGCAAGTAGGCGGCGCCGACGGCGCCGCTCAGCAGGCGCCGCAGCCTGCCCAGGGCACGACGGACGTACCGCTTCGCCCGCCTCATGTCCGCTTTCATGAGGGGTCCGCGAGGCGGCGCAGGGGGCCGCGCTGGTACTGGACGGTCATCGGCGTGTCACGGGGGACGGGGCGCTGTGACGGAGCGCTGCGATGGGACGGGGCGGGGGCGCCGCCTCGGGGAGTCGTCGTGCGGGGGCCGGCGCCGCGGGGCCCGCGGGCGGGTCGGGCCCTTCAGGCGGGCCCGGCCTTGTAGCCGACACCGCGCACGGTGACGACGATCTCGGGGCGTTCGGGGTCCTTCTCGATCTTGGCGCGGAGCCGCTGGACGTGCACGTTGACGAGCCGGGTGTCGGCGGCGTGCCGGTAGCCCCACACCTGCTCCAGCAGCA
Organism: Actinomadura sp. NAK00032; assembly: GCF_013364275.1. Lineage (NCBI taxonomy): Bacteria > Bacillati > Actinomycetota > Actinomycetes > Streptosporangiales > Thermomonosporaceae > Actinomadura > Actinomadura sp. NAK00032. The sequence goes on from NZ_CP054932.1 coordinate 8,140,700, forward strand.
CCTCGCGGGTGAAGACCTGGCGGGGCTTGCGGGCCAGGGCGACCAGCAGGTCGAACTCCAGCGGGGTCAGCGGGATGTGCCGGTCGCCGCGCTTGACCGAGTGGCCGGCGACGTCGATGGTGATGTCGCCGATCTGCAGGGTCTCGGGGGCGGGCTCGTCGGTGCGGCGCAGGCGGGCGCGCACCCGCGCCACCAGCTCCTTGGGCTTGAACGGCTTGACGATGTAGTCGTCGGCGCCCGACTCCAGGCCGAGCACGACGTCCACTGTGTCGCTCTTGGCGGTCAGCATGACGATCGGCACGCCCGACTCGGCGCGGATCTGCCGGCACACGTCGATGCCGTCGGCCCCGGGCAGCATCAGGTCGAGCAGCACGAGGTCGGGCCGGGTCTCCCGGAACGCCTCGAGCGCCTTGTCGCCGTCGTGGACGAACGAGGGCTCGAAACCCTCGCCCCTCAGCACGATGCCGAGCATTTCGGCGAGCGCGAGGTCGTCGTCGACGACCAGTACACGTCCTCTCATGGCCCTCATCGTCGCAAAGTCGGGGTTCGGTGGAGTGGTGCGCGATGCTCCGGCGCCACCTTGCCAGGGAGAGATATACCTTGGCGTGCAAGGTTACCCGCGTTTGCGCCGTACATGGCTCCCCCGCATCGGGTGGGCGGCTCGGATTGTAGAGGTGACTCCCGAAAGCGGCGCAAGGTTGACATCCCGCCCGTGACAGGATGGCCTACCGGCGATCGCCGCGGGGCCCGGCGGGCCCTCCCGGCAGCGCCGCAGACCCCCGCACGCAGACCGCAGGGAACCAGGGACCGCAGGGAGCCGAGTATGCCGGGACCGGACGGCTGGGACGACGACGCCGGCGCCACCGATGTGGTGCGGGGCGTCCCGTTCCGTCCCATGTCCATCTCGGAGATGCTGGACGGCGCGATCGCCGGCATCCGGCGCCGCCCCCGCACCACGCTGGGCCTGTCGGTGGCGATCAGCACGGTGATCCAGGTGACGAGCTCCGTCGCCGCGTACTTCTTCATCGGCAACGAGGCCCGCGACGAGGTCACCCCGGACGTGCTGCTGGAGTCGCTCGGCGCGCAGGTCACGCTGACGGTGCTGGGGCTGGTGCTGTCGGCCGGCGGGATCCTGCTGATGGCGGGGCTGATGGCGCCGATCCTCGGCCGCGAACTGGTGGGCATGCCGATCGCGCCCAGGCAGGCGTGGCGGGACTCCCGGCCGCGGCTCGGCCGGCTGGTCGGCACCGTCGCGGCCGTCATGGGCGTCTCGCTGGGCGCGCTGGCGCTGCCGGTGGTGCCGTTCTTCGCGCTGATCGCCGTGGACGCGCACCCGGCCTTCGGGGTGGTCGCCGGGCTGATCGGGTTCCCGGTCGGGATCGGCCTGATGGTGTGGCTCTACATCCTGCTCGTCCAGGCGGTCCCGGCGGTCGTCCTGGAGCGGCGGACGGTCACGGGCGCGCTGCGCCGGGCGGTCACGCTGTCCAAGGGCCGGTGGTTCCGGACGTGCGGGACGCTGCTGCTGGCGCTGCTCGTGACCGTGTTCATGGGCTTCTTCGCGCTGCGCATCCCGTTCCTGTTCGTGCAGCTGGTCTTCTTCGGCGACGCCTCGGGCGACGGGGCGACGATGGGCGCGCTCGCGGTCGACACGCTGGGCCGGATCGTGAGCTGGTCGGTGGTGCTGCCGTTCGACGCGGGGGTGATCGCGCTGCTGTACATGGACCGGCGGATGCGCCGCGAGGGCTTCGACCTGGAGCTGCGCAGCCGGGGCCGCTCCGCCGCGGCGGTCGTCGCGAGCGGGCCCGCGGACGACGCGGCCCGGGAGGACGGGTTCATCGATCTCTGGCGGACCGATCCGGTGCCCGCCCGGCCGTGGACGGGAGCGAACCCGTGATCCTCGACCCGATCGGCCGCGACGAGGCCCGCGAGCTGGCCCGCCGCGAGCTGGAGAAACAGGTGTACCAGCGCGACAAGCCGTCCTGGCTGGAGCGCGCGTGGGCCGACTTCTCCGAGTGGCTGGGCAGCCTGTTCAACCGGGCGCCGGACCCGAACGCGCAGGGCACCGGCGGCGGCTGGGTGTCCATCCTGATCATCGTCGTGGTGCTGGCGATCGCGATCGGGCTGATCGCCTGGCTGATGCGGGGGCGCCGCAACCTGCGCTCCCGCGACAAGGCCCTGCTGGACGACGTGCCGTCCACGGCGCTCGACCACCGGCAGGCCGCCGAGCGGCACGCGGAGGCCGGGGAGTGGGCCGAGGCGATCCGGGAGCGGCTCCGCGCGATCGCGCGCGACCTGGAGGAGCGGGCGGTGCTGTCGGCGCGGCCGGGCCGCACGGCGGACGAGCTGGCGGCGGAGGCGGGCGAGGCCGTGCCGGAACTGGCCGGCGAGCTGGCCGCCGGGGTGCGGATCTTCGATGACGTCTGGTACGGCGACCGTCCCGGCACGGCCGAGGGGTACGCGCGGATGACGGCACTGGACGAGCGGCTGCGCGCGACGAAGCCGAAGCCGCTGGAGGCCGATGACCTCGCACCGGCCGGGGCCGGCGACGAAGGGGGCCCGCGATGGTGATGCAGGCCCCGCCCGGAGCCGCGGCCTCCGGCGCCCCCGCGGGCGCGCCGGCGGAGCCGTCCGCGCGGCAGGTCGCGGGCCGCCGCTGGCGGTCGGCGCGCGGCGTGCTCGCGGTGCTGCTCGCGCTGGTGGTGATCGCGGTGATCCTGGCGGCGCTGCGCCCGTCGACGTCGGCGGGCGCGCTCGACCCGCAGTCGCCGAAGCGGGACGGCGCGCTGGCGCTCACGGAGATCCTGCGCCAGCGGGACACGACCGTGACCGTCACGCGCGACTACGCGGACATCCCCATGGAGCCCGGAATCAGCGGCGTCCTGGTGGTCACGCGCACCGAGCGGCTCACCGAGGACGACCTGCGGCTGCTGACCGCCTCGCCGCTGGACCTGCTGCTCGTCCGGCCGACTGCGGCGGCGCTGGACATCCTGGCGCCCGAGGTGCGGCGGGTCGGCCCGAGCTTCGAGGAGACCGCCGCGCCGGGCTGCGCGCTGCCCGCCGCGTCCCTCGCCGGCAAGGTCGCCTTCCACGAGTCGGACACCTACGAGATCAACGGCCGGGGGACGGCGTGCTACCCGGCCGAGTACGGCGGCGCCAGGGTCGTCCAGGTGCGGGAGAACGCGCACACGGTGACCGTGCTGGGGTCGGCCGCGCCGCTGACGAACCAGCGGCTCACCGAGGAGGGCAACGCCGCGCTCGCCATGAACCTGGCGGGGGCGGGGACGGGGGCCTCGACGGTGTGGCTCTTCCCCGCCATGCCGGAGGCGGGCGAGGGCGCCGGGCAGCAGTCCCTCGGCGACCTGCTCCCGTTCGGCGTCAAGCTGTTCTTCCTGCAACTCCTGGTCGCGGTGCTGCTGGTGGCGCTGTGGCGGGGCCGGCGGCTCGGCCCGGTGGTGGCGGAGGCGCTGCCGGTCGTGGTCCGCTCGGCGGAGACGGTGGAGGGCCGCGCCCGCCTGTACCGGGCCGGACGCGCCCGCGACCGCGCCTCGGACGCGCTGCGCTCCGGCGCCCGGGAGCGGCTCGTCCCGCTGCTCGGGCTGCCGCGCGGCAGCGCGCAGGACCGGTCCGCCGCGCAGGAGATCATCACGGCGGTGGCGCGCCGCACGCCCTACGACGAGACGTACGTCGGGGCGGCCCTGTACGGTCCCGAACCCTTGGACGACGCCGGGCTCATCGCGCTCACGAACGTCCTCGACGACCTGGAAAGGCAGGTACGGCAGTCTTGAACACCCCTGTAGAGCTCGGGAAGGACGACGTGCCCGGCGGAAGCGCGGGGCAGGTCGTGCTGTCCGAGGAGGCCCGGCGGCAGGCCGACACCGCCCGCGCGGCGCTGACGGCGCTGCGCGGCGAGGTCGCCAAGACGGTCGTCGGCCAGGACTCCGTGGTGACGGGCCTCGTCATCGCGCTGCTGTGCCGCGGCCACGTGCTGCTCGAAGGCGTCCCGGGCACGGCCAAGACGCTGCTCATCAAGACGCTGTCGCGGGCCCTCGACCTGGACTTCAAGCGCGTCCAGTTCACCCCCGACCTGATGCCCGGCGACGTCACCGGCTCGCTGGTGTACGACAACCGGACGGCGGAGTTCGAGTTCCGTGAAGGCCCCGTCTTCACCAACCTCCTGCTCGCGGACGAGATCAACCGGACGCCGCCGAAGACCCAGGCGTCCCTCCTGGAGGCCATGGAGGAGCGGCAGGTCTCGGTGGAGGGCTCCGCGCGCGCTCTGCCCGACCCGTTCGTGGTCTGCGCGACCCAGAACCCGATCGAGTACGAGGGCACCTACCCCCTGCCCGAGGCCCAGCTCGACCGGTTCCTCGTCAAGCTCACCGTGCCCGTCCCCACCCGGGACGAAGAGATCGCCATGCTGCAGCGGCACGCAGGCGGGTTCGACCCGCGCGACCTGTCCGAGGTGCAGGCGGTCGCCGGCGCGGACGAACTCGCAGCCGGACGCGCCGCCGTCATGACCGTCCACCTGGACCCCAAGGTCGCCGCCTACGTCGTGGACCTGTGCCGCGCGACCCGGCAGTCCCCGTCCCTGCAGCTCGGCGTCTCGCCGCGCGGTGCGACGGCGCTGCTGGCGACGTCCCGCGCGTGGGCGTGGCTGTCGGGCCGCGACTACGTGACCCCGGACGACGTGAAGGCGCTGGCCAGGCCGACGCTCCGGCACCGCGTGCAGCTCCGTCCCGAGGCGGAGCTGGAGGGCGCGACCGCCGACGGCGTGCTGGAGGGCATCCTCGCCCACGTCCCCGCGCCGCGCTGATGGCGCTGACCGGGCGCCTGGGGCTGCTGGCCCTGCTCGGCGCGCTCGTCCCGCTGGTCGTGCCGAGCTGGTGGGCGCTGTTCGCGGTGTGGGGCGTCCTGCTGCTCGGCGTCGTCGCCGACCTGGTGCTCGCCGGGAACGTGCGCGCCCTGCGCTTCCACCGGGACGGCGACACCAACGTGCGGCTCGGCGAGACCGCCCGGGTGGCGCTGATCGTCGAGAACCAGGGCCGGCGGCGCCTGAAGGCCCGCCTGCGGGACGTGTGGCCGCCGAGCGCGGGCGCCACGCCCCGCACGGTCCGGGTGGACGTGCCCGCGGGCGAGCGCCGCCGCGTCGAGATGGCGCTGACGCCGACCCGGCGCGGCGACCGGAAGGCCGTCACGGTCGTCGTCCGCTCGGCCGGGCCCCTCGGGCTCGCCGCGCGGCAGCTGTCGCGCTCCGCGCCGTGGACGGTGCGGGCGCTGCCGGCGTTCCCGTCGCGCCGCCACCTGCCCGCCAAGCTCGCGCGGCTGCGGGAGCTGACCGGCGCGCACGTGGCGCTGATCCGCGGGCAGGGCACCGAGTTCGACTCGCTGCGCGAGTACGTGGACGGCGACGACGTCCGGTCCATCGACTGGCGGGCCACCGCGCGGCGCGGCGACGTCGTCGTCCGGACGTGGCGGCCCGAGCGCGACCGGCGCATCTACCTGGTGCTCGACACCGGCCGGACGTCCGCGGGCCGGGTCGGCGACATCCCCCGGCTGGACTGCTCGATGGACGCGGCGATGCTGCTCGGCGCGCTCGCGTCCCGGGCCGGGGACCGGGTCGACCTGCTCGCCTACGACCGGCGCGTGCGCGCCCGCGTGGAGGGCGCGTCCCGCACCGATCTGCTGCCCGCGATGGTGCACGCGATGGCGCCGCTGGAGCCGGAGCTGCTCGAATGCGACGCCGCCGGGATGGTGTCGACGCTGATGGCGCGGGTCCGGCAGCGGTGCCTGGTCGTGCTGCTGACCGAGCTGAACACGGCCGCGATCGAGGAGGGGCTGCTGCCGCTGCTGCCGCAGCTCACCGCGCGGCACCTGGTCATGATCGCGGCGGTGTCGGATCCGCGGGTCGGCGAGATGGCCGGGTCCCGCGGCGACCTCGCCGCCGTGTACGACGCGGCCGCCGCCGAGCGCGCCCGCGCCGAGCGGCGCCGCCTCACCGCCGAGCTGCGCGGCCACGGCGTCGAGGTGGTGGACGCCCCGCCGGACGAGATCGCCCCGGCCCTCGCCGACGCCTACCTCGCCCTGAAGTCCGCCGGACGCCTTTGACGCGCGCGGGGGCTGAGGGCCGGTCAGCCGGAGACGGGGGCCAGGTCGGGGCGGAGGTCGGCGTCGCCGGTCTCGCCCGCGCGGGTGGCGCGGCGGCCGAGGACGAGCACGTAGCTGAGGAAGGCGACCTCCGCGACCACGCCGATCCCGATGCGCAGCCAGGTGACGTGCACCCAGCCGGTCACGAAGCCCTCGATGAGGCCGGACACGAGCAGCACCGCGACGAGGCCGATGGCGATGCTGACGGCCGCGCGGCCCTCCTCGGCGAGGGCCTGGCCGCGGCGGCGCGGCCCCGGGTCGATGATCGTCCAGCCGAGCCGCATGCCGCCCGCGCACGCGAGGTACACGGCCGTGAGCTCCAGCAGGCCGTGCGGCAGGATCAGGCCGAAGAAGATGTCGCCCTTGCCGTAGGCGAACATCAGCCCGGCGGTCAGCCCGAGGTTGAGCTGGTTCATCAGCAGGACGTACACGGTGGGGATGCCGAGCAGGATCCCGAAGATGAGCGCGACCGCCGACACCCACGCGTTGTTCACCCAGACCTGGAACGCGAAGGACGCGGCGGAGTGCTCCGTGTAGTAGTTCGCGAAGTCGTGGTCGACGAGTTCGCGGATCTCGTCCGGCGTCGCGATGCTCGCCTGCACGTCCGGGCTGTGGACGATCCAGAGCGCGAGGGCGAGCGAGAGCAGGTTGCCGAGGACGGCGGCGCCGAGCCACCACCACTTCATCCGGTAGGCGGCGGCCGGGAACGACACCGTCGCGAAGCGGGTGACGTCCCGCCAGAGCGGCGCCTGGGCGCCCGCCACGGCGGCCCTGCCGCGCGCTACGAGCGACGAGAGCCGGCCCACCAGCTGGGGGTCGGGCGAGCTGGAGCGGACGACGGAGAGGTGCGTGGCGGTGCGCTGGTAGAGCTCGACCAGTTCGTCCACTTCGGTGCCGCTCAGCCTGCGGCCGCGGTTGATGAGTTGCTCCAGGCGCAGCCAGTCGGCGTTGTGCGCGGCCACATAGGCGTCGACGTCCACCCGGCGAGACTAACGTGTCGCATTACCGAACCGGCACAATGAACGCGTCCCCGGCATTGGAGGAGCAGGACATGGCCGAACTCGTCACCGGCGAGGCCGTCGCGCTCGACATCCGCGTCGCGCGGCTGGCCAGCCGTGGCTGCGCCTTCCTGCTCGACCTGATCTTCCAGATCGTGCTGCTCTACCTCGTCGTCTACGTCACGGCGATGACGTCGCTCGTCGCGGACGACGCGTGGACGGTCGGGCTGACGCTGCTCGGCACGGTCGCCGTCCTGGTCGGCTACCCGTGCGTGTCCGAGACGCTGCTGCGCGGCCGGACGCTGGGCAAGATGGGCGTGGGCCTGCGCGTCGTCGGCGACGACGGCGGGCCGATCCGGTTCCGGCAGGCGCTCGTCCGGGCGCTGGCCGGCGTGATCGAGTTCTGGACGTTCTACGGCTCCCCCGCGCTGATCACCTCGTTCTGCAACCGGCGCGGCAAGCGGCTCGGCGACCTGTTCGCGGGCACGATCGTCATCCAGGAGCGCGCCCCCGCGGCGGCCCTGTTCGGCCCGGTCGCGGTGATGCCGCCGCAGCTCGCCTGGTGGGCCCGGTCGCTGGAGATCTCGATGCTGTCGGACGAGCTGGCGATGACGGCCCGGCAGTACCTGTCCCGGTTCTGGGAGCTGCTGCCCGCGGTGCGCGACTCGCTGGGCCAGCGCATCGCCGGGCAGGTCGTCGCGGTGATCAGCCCGCCCCCGCCGCCGGGGGTGCGGCCGGAGATCCTGCTGTCGGCGGTGCTCGCCGAGCGCCGGCACCGGGAAGAGCTGCGGCTCGCCGAGCGCCGCGCCCGCCGGATGCGCCGCCTCGGCCTGCCGGTGTGGGGCCCGGGGCCGGTGGCGGGCCCGGTACCGGTGATGGCGATGGCCGGGCCGCCCGTGGCGGGCCCCGTCCGGCCGGGGCCGCCGGTGCCGCCGCCGTTCCGGCCGCCGCTGCCGGGGCAGCCGCAGTTCCTGCCGCCGTCCAACTACGGCGCGGGGCCGTACCAGCAGGTCCTGAACGCGCCCGGCCCGCCGCCCGCAGGGCCGCCTTATCCGACCGGCCAGTATCCGACCGGCCAGTATCCGACGGGCCAGTACCCGACAGGCCAGTACCCCACGGGCCAGTACCCCACGGGGCAGCCTCCGACCGGGCAGTACCCGACAGGGCGCTGAGCGGCTGCCGGGGTTTGTCAACCACGGCCGTCTCCGGGGCCGTTCGTTGTGGACTTGTGTGCCTATCCGGGGCCGCGACCGCCTTCTAATATCCGAATAAGTTTCGGGTTTTAGGAGGCGGGATGCGCGTCCGTACTGCCCTCGGCCGGATCGCCCTGGCGTCCGCCCTCACGGTGACCCCCGCCATCCTCACCGCGACGCCCGCGCGCGCGGACACGGCACCGCTCCCCGCCATCACCGACGACCAGGGCCGGACGCTCGTCCTGCACGGCCTCAATACGGCCGGCAGCGCCAAAGGCCCGAACGGGCTGCCCTGGGTGACCCGGGACGACATCGCCCGCGAAGCGCGCGACCTCGGGACGAACTCCGTCCGCTACCTGATCCAGTGGAAGAACGTCGAACCCGAGCCCGGCCGGTACGACGACGCGTATCTGGACGACGTCGCCGAACGCTTGGCCTGGTACCGCGAGCAGGGGATGCACGTCATCCTCGACATGCACCAGGACATCTACGGCCCCGCCGCCTGCAAGGGCTCGGGCAACGGCGCCCCGGCCTGGGCCACCTACACCGACGGCCTGCCCTGCACCCCGCAGGACCCCTGGGTGCTGACATACCTGCAACCCGCCGTCCTGCGCGCCTACGACAACTTCTGGAACAACACCGGCAAGCATCCGGAACTGATGCAGCGCTACGCCGCGATGTGGAAGCACGTCGCACAGCGCTTCGCGGACGACCCCGCCGTCCTGGGCTACGACCTCATGAACGAGCCGTTCGGCGGCACGAGGCAGTTCGGCTTCTTCGAAGGCCCCATCCTGACGCCCTTCTACCAGGGCATCGTCAACGCGATCCGTGAGGTGGACGGCGACAACTGGGTGTTCGTGGAGCCGCAGGCCCTCGGCCCCAACGAAGGGGCGGAAACATCGCTCGGCGCCGTCCACGACCCCAGGGCGGGCGGCCCGCGCATCGTCCTGGCACCGCACTTCTATCCCGGCGGGGTCGACCTCGGCGGTTCCTACGACGGACTGGCGAAGATGCTCGTCCAAGCGCAGTTCGCCTTGTGGAAGCGGAACATGCCGGCCGCCGCGCGCCGCCTCGGCACCCCGATGTGGCTCGGCGAGGTCGGCGGCATGGGGCAGGACGCCCCCGGTGCGGCCGCCTTCACCGGCGACTGGCTCTCCATGGCGGACGGGCTCGGCATCGGCTGGGCGTACTGGTCGAACGACCCTGGCTCGTCCGGCGTCATCGACGGAGACGGAACGCCGACCCTCTTCTCCAAGCTCCTCGCCCGCCCCTACCCGCGAGCCATCGCGGGCACCCTCACGGGCATCTCCCTGAGCTCGGGCACGCTGACCGTCAGCTGGCGCAACAAGGCCGGCGTGACCGGGCCCACGGAGATCTGGTTCCCCGCCGCGCCGAAGGTCACCTCGTCCGACCCTGACGGAACATGGCGGACGCAGTGGGACCCCGCCCGCCGCGTCCTCTCGGTGTGGGCCGACCCAGAGACGCCGGCCCACACCGTCACCGTGCGGCCTTAGCCGGGCAGGGAGCGGAGCTTCTCGGTCAGCGTCGGGCGCATCTTCTTCAGGCAGAGCACCGGACGGTAGGCGCCCTCACTGGTCATGTAGTGCGTCGCCTCAGCGGGGCACTCCTGCTGCGTCGCGACGCGTCCGACGACCTTGGCGACGGCCTGGCTGGAACCGCAGTCGGCCTTGTCCAGGTCACCGACCTTGAAGGAGGGGTCGTCGATGCACTCGCCTGGGGACAGCACACCGCCGCCTGGGCCGAGGCACAGCACCGGCTTGGCGAGGGAGCCGCTGAACGACCGCATCTTCATGACCTCGAGCGTCTGCGCCGGGCACGACTTCTCCGCGTCGACCCGCGCGATGATCTTGCCGTACCAGCCCTGCTTCGCGCACGGCTGCTCCTTGCCGAAGCCGATCGAGCCGCTGCTCACGCAGTCGCCGACGGTCAGGAACGCGCCACCGGCGCCCGGGTCGCCCGGGTGCGGGCCCTTGACGTTGCGGACGCACGCCTCGAAGTAGTTCTCGTCGGTCTTCTCGCCGCGGACGTTGGTGACGCCGTCCGTCCCGGCCGGGCAGTCCGGCTCGGACCGCGAGGTGACGCGCAGGCCGGTCGCCTTGCCCTCATCGGTGACCTTGAGGACCTTGGCCTTGGCGTCCGAGCCCTCGCACCGCACCCGCAGGCTCGCCGGGATGCGGTTCCCGCCGTCCGCCTCGAACCCGGTGTCGACGCAGTCGCCCGCCTTCACCGGCCCGCTCGGCGCCCCGGTGCCCTTGACGAGCATGAAGCCGAGGCAGCCCACGATGAGGACGGCCGCGGCGGCGACGCCCACCCACACGAGCGGCGACGGCTTCTTCGCCGGCGGCGCCCCGAACTGCGGCCCCGGCGGCGGGAACGGCGGCTGCCCGCCCGGCCCGAACGGCGGCCGCCCCGGCGGAACAGCCTGCTGCCCCGGCGGCATGGGCGGCTGCCCCGGCGGAACGGGCGGCTGCCCCGGCGGCCGCTGCCCCTGGCCTTCCGGCGCCTGTCCGTGCATGTCCGACACTCCTACAACATCACGATCTTGGTTGACGAGCTAGGAACATATCGCAACGCCCGGCCCCGCTCGCCCACCTGGCACGACTCCACCAGCCCGCCCCCCGGCGCGATACCCAGCGCCAACGCCCCACCCCGAGCCGATCCACCGAATCCGGTAAGGGGTAATTCACGTTTTTGCGCCTTGACTGAGCCATCACGAAAAAGTGCGACCGGATGGCATTGTCATTTCCCATCCCGCAATTCGCCGATTACGGGATCAGACGCGGAGGTTGGGCGGGGACTCCAGGTCCGACAGCTCGATGCCGGGCGCGGCGAGGACGACGTCCCCGGCCAGGTGGACGGCCTCGGTCTCGCCCGTGGCCAGGTCGGTGATCTCGTACTCGCGGACGGGCAGCGGCCCGGTGTCGGTCTCGTGCTCGGTCGTCCCGGCCAGGTGCCAGCGCCACCGCCCGGTCAGCGCCGCCAGGGACGGACCGCTCACCCGGACGAGCGGCACGTCGGCGCGGCCGCCGTCGGCCAGGTCCAGCGAGCGGGCGACCGCGACCAGGAAGCCCGGCGAGTCGGTGAGGAACCCCGCCGCGCGCTCGGCGTGCTCGGTGCCCTCCTCGCCGGCCGCGCGCACCCACGCCAGCTCGGGCCCGGTCAGCCCGCCGCGCAGCCACCAGCCGGGCGTGACGAGCTCGACGCGGATCTGCCGCCACCGGGCGTCCACGACCAGGTCGACGCGGACGCCGTCGTCCCGCCGGGAGGTGTACCGCCACCCGCCGGGGCCCGGCGCGCACTGGAAGCGCTCCGCGAGCCCCTCGCCGAGATGCAGGTACGTCCCGGCCGGCATCAGGACCCGATGCGCCAGGAGTGCAGGTAGTCCTCCTGGTCCGGGGTGAGCAGGTCGATGGAGATGGACATCGACGCCAGCTTGAGCCGGGCCACCTCCGTGTCGATCTCCTTCGGCACCTCGTGGACGGCCGGCGCCAGCGTCGCGTGGGACCTCGCCAGCCACGCGCACGTGAGCGCCTGGTCGGCGAACGACATGTCCATCACGGCGGCCGGATGCCCCTCCGCGGCGGCCAGGTTCACCAGGCGGCCCTCGGCGAGCAGGACGAGGCGCCGGCCGTCCGCCAGCACGTACTCGTCCGTCTGGGGCCGGATCCCGCGGTGCACCTCGACCGCCATCTCGCTCAGCGCCCGCACGTCGATCTCGACGTCGAAGTGCCCGGAGTTCGCGAGGATGGCGCCGTCCTTCATCACCGCGAGGTGTTCGCCGTTCACGACGTCGCGGTTCCCGGTGACGGTGATGAAGACGTCGCCGTCCGGTGCGGCCTCCGCCATGGGCTGGACGGCGAAACCCTGCAACGCCGCGTCCAGCGCCTTGACGGGGTCGATCTCGGTGACGACCACACGCGCGCCCAGGCCCCGGGCCCGCTCGGCGAGGCCGCGCCCGCAGTACCCGAAGCCCGCGATGACGATGGTCTTGCCGGCCAGCAGCGTGTTCGTCGCGCGCACGATCCCGTCCAGGGTGGACTGGCCCGTTCCATAGCGGTTGTCGAACATGTGCTTGGTGTCGGTGTCGTTGACCGCGACCATGGGGAACTTCAGCGCGCCTTCAAGCGCCATCTGGTGCAGCCTGATGACACCGGTCGTCGTCTGCTCGCACCCCGCCTTCACCGTGCCGAGCAGATCCGTCCGGTCGATGTGCAGCGTGTTGACGAGATCGCAGCCGTCGTCCAGCACGAAGTCGGGCCCCGTCTCCAGAGCCTGGTGGATGTGGGCGTAGTAGCCCTCACGGTCGGTCCCCGCGCGCGCGAAGACCTCCGCCCCGTACTCATGGACGAGCGCCGCCGCAGTGTCGTCCTGGGTGGAGAGCGGATTCGACGCCGCCAGCGCCACACTGGCCCCGCCGGCCTGGAGCGTGCGGATCAGCCCGGCCGTCTCGGTCGTCACGTGCATGCACGCCGCGACCTTGAACCCCTCCAGCGGCCGCTCCTCAGCGAACCGCTCCCGGATCTGCCGCAGCACGGGCATGCTCCGCTCGGCCCACCCGATCCGCTTGACCCCCTCATAGGCCAGCGAACCATCCGCGATATCGCTCATTGACCTCATCTTCATCACGACAATGCGCTACCGTTAGACTACTCGCCGCGATGGCGGGGCTGAAGGCACCGGCACAGCCCGGCAAACGGTTCTGGGCCTGTTATCGACATCGCCGCGTCGCCAGAGATGGCGTGGGCTGTCACCGGCCAGCCCTTGCGGATCATGATCCGCAGATGCGGACCGCATCCCGACCGCCAGTCGGGCACAGAGCTGCGAACCCGCCGTTTCGGGCGGGTAGCCGGTTACCGGTAGTGGTCAACCGGGGAGGGCTTCGCCCTCCCCGGTCCCGAATTCTTAATACCGGTAGTGGTCGGGCTTGTAGGGGCCCTCCACGTGGACGCCGATGTAGGCGGCCTGCTCCTTGGTGAGGGTGGTGAGCTTGACGCCGAGGGCGTCGAGGTGGAGGCGGGCGACCTTCTCGTCCAGGTGCTTGGGCAGGACGTAGACGCCGATCGGGTACTCGTCGGTCTTGGTGAACAGCTCGATCTGCGCGATGACCTGGTTCGTGAAGGAGTTGGACATCACGAACGACGGGTGGCCGGTGGCGCAGCCGAGGTTCATCAGGCGGCCCTCGGCGAGGACGATGATGGAGTGGCCGTCGGCGAAGCGCCACTCGTGCACCTGCGGCTTGATCTCGATCTTCTCGATGCCGTCGGTCTTGGCGAGGCCGGCCATGTCGATCTCGTTGTCGAAGTGGCCGATGTTGGAGACGATCGCCTGGTGCTTCATCCGGCCCATGTGCGCGGCCGTGATGATGTTGAAGTTGCCGGTGGTCGTCACGAAGATGTCGGCCTTGTCGACGACGTCGTCCAGGACGGAGACCTGGAAGCCGTCCATCGCGGCCTGCAGCGCGCAGATCGGGTCGATCTCGGTGACGATGACGCGGGCGCCCTGGCCCTTCAGCGCCTCCGCGCAGCCCTTGCCGACGTCGCCGTAGCCGCAGACCACGGCGACCTTGCCGCCGATCAGCACGTCGGTGGCGCGGTTCAGGCCGTCGATGACCGAGTGGCGGCAGCCGTACTTGTTGTCGAACTTCGACTTGGTGACCGAGTCGTTGACGTTGATCGCCGGGAACGCGAGCGTGCCGGCCTTCGCCATCTCGTAGAGGCGGTGGACGCCGGTGGTGGTCTCCTCGGTGACGCCCCTGATCGCGGCGGCGGTCTCGGTCCAGCGGCCGGGCTTCTCGGCGATGGTGCGGCGCAGGGTGTCGAGGATGATGCCCCACTCCTCGGGGTCGTCCTCGGTCGCGGTGGGGACGGCGCCCGCCTTCTCGTACTCGACGCCCTTGAGGACGAGCATGGTGGCGTCGCCGCCGTCGTCCAGGATCATGTTCGGGCCGGTGCCGTCCGGCCACTGCAGGGCCTGGTCGGTGCACCACCAGTACTCTTCGAGCGTCTCGCCCTTCCAGGCGAACACCGGGACGCCCTTCGGCTCCTCGGCGGTGCCGTCCTTGCCGACGACGATCGCGGCGGCGGCGTGGTCCTGGGTGGAGAAGATGTTGCAGGAGACCCAGCGGACGTCGGCGCCGAGCTCCACCAGCGTCTCGATCAGCACGGCCGTCTGGATCGTCATGTGCAGCGAGCCCATGATCTTCGCGCCGCGCAGCGGCTTGGCGGCGGAGTACTCCTCGCGCACCGCCATCAGGCCCGGCATCTCGTGCTCGGCGAGCCGGATCTCCCGGCGCCCGAAGTCGGCCAGCGACAGGTCGGCGACCTTGTAGTCCATGCTTTCGTTGCTCCCTCGGTGTGGGCTTGACGGACCCGTGGGACCCGGTCAACGCCGCGAGTCTACGGGCGCGCGGCGCCGGAAGGCACGGCCGGACGCGACTTTCTAACAGAGATTTGTCAGAATCACCCCCATGCGCATCACGGAGGCCGCCCGGCGGCTCGGCACCTCGCCCCGCATGCTCCGCTACCGGGAGGCCCTCGGCCTGCTGCCCGCCACGCGGGAGGCGTCGGCGGCCCGGTCCGGCGGCGGCCACCGGCGGTTCGGCGAGGCCGAACTGCGCGCCGTGGCGCTCGCCCTCGCGCTGGAGAAGCGCTACGACATCGGCCCGGCGGAGCTGGCGTTCGGACTGCGCGTCCTGGCCGAGCCGCAGGTGCAGGCGCACGTCCGGGAACTGGGCGAGCGGATCGGACGCGTCTCCGCCCCGCCGACCCGCGCCCTCGATTTCGAGAAAGAGAAGGCAATGCGCCTGCTGCGTCGGCGCTGACCGCTACCATTCCCGCCCTAACCAGAGGGAAGGCGGGCAATTGCGATCCATTGTCTACGGGATCGTCGGCATCGTCCTGGGCATCGGCCTCTTCATCGGGGGCATCGCGTCCAGCGGCGATTCCGGGGTCAAATGCGGGAGCCGGACGATGTCGCCGGGCGACACGTGCACCACCGTCCGCAACGGCAGTTCCACCGAGCGGACCTATGACGAGCAGAAGTCCAAGAACGGCCGCGAGAACGTCATCATGATGATCGTCGGGCCGCTCGTGGCGCTCGGCGGCGTGGTGTTCCTCGCGGGGGCCGGACGGGGGCGGCGGCGCGTCCACCAGCCCGCCTACCAGGCCCCGCAGCCGGGCTACCCGCAACCCGGATATCCGCCCGCGCAGCCGGCGTACCCGCCCGCACAACCCGGCTACCCGCCGGCGCCGCCCGCCGCCCAGCCCGGGTACGCGCCGCCCGCACAGCCCGGCTATGCGCCGCAGCCCGGCTACCCGCCCGCGCAGCCGGGGTATCCGCCTGCTCAGCCGGGCTACCCGCCCGCGCAGCCCGGCTACCCGCCGCACGGCGGCCACCCGCCCTACCGCGGCTAGTTCGGGGCGTTCTCCCCCGGCACCACCACGCCGGACTCGTACGCGAGCATCACGGCCTGCGCGCGGTCGCGCAGGCCCAGCTTGGTGAACACGCGCGCCACGTGCGTCTTCACCGTGTGCTCGCTGACGACGAGGCGCTGAGCGATCTCCCCGTTGGACAGGCCGCCCGCGATCAGCACCAGCACCTCGGTCTCCCGCGCGGTCAGCGTCGCCAGCTCCGCCGGGGCCTGCGGGCGGTTGCGGCGCTGCTTGGTGAACTCGCGGATGAGGCGCCCGGTCACCTGCGGGGCCAGCAGCGAGTCGCCGCGCGCCACCACCCGGACGGCCGACACCAGCTCGTCGGCGGTCGCGTCCTTCAGCAGGAAGCCGCTGGCGCCGACGGCGAGCGCGTCGTAGACGTACTCGTCCACGTCGAACGTCGTCAGGACCAGTACCCGGACGCTCTCGGCGCCCGGCAGGGCGAGGATGCGGCGGGTCGCCTCGATGCCGTCCATGCCGGGCATCCGGATGTCCATGACGACGACGTCGGGACGGGTGCGCTCGGCGATCCGGACCGCCTCGCGGCCGTCGCCGGCCTCGCCGATGACGGTGATGTCGTCCTGCGCGGCGAGCAGGGCGGCGAACCCGGCCCGCACGATCGTCTGGTCGTCGACGATCAGCACGTTGATCACGGCCGCCGCCCCTTCGGACGTGCGGCGGGCGCGTCAGGGGTGGTCGCCGGGCGCCTGCGAGCCGTGTCCACGGGTGGAATTCCCCTCCCTCGTCAGCGGAAGCTCGGCCTCCACCAGGAACCCGCCCTCGGCGGCCGGCCCGGCGGAGAACCGTCCGCCCAGCATGGTCGCACGTTCCCGCATCCCGACGAGCCCGTGTCCGCCACCGGACTCCGGCGGCGGCGGTCCGGTGCGTCCGTCCACGGAGGTCGGGCCCGCGGGGTCCAATACGGCGGTACGGGGATTGACCGCGTCCCGGTTCAGTACCTGCGTCGGCGCGGACGCGCCGTCGTCGCGGACGCGGACCGCGAGCCGGTCGGCGAGGAACATCAGGTCGACGTGCACGCCGGCGCCGGGCGCGTGCCGCCGCGCGTTGGTCAGCGCCTCTTGGACGATCCGGTACGCCGACAGCTCGACCGTCGTGGACAGCCCCCGCGCGTCGCCGTGCACGGCGAGGTCGACCCGCCCGCCGGCGCCGCGGTGCTGCTCGATCAGGTCGGGCAGCCGGTCCAGCCGCGGCTGCGGGGAGTTCGCCGCGTCCGGCTCGGGCTTGGCGTCGGCGCGCAGCACGCTGAGCAGCCGGCGCATCTCCACCAGCGCCTCGCGGGCCGTCTTGGCGATCTCGGTGTAGCCGGCGCGGGCCTCGGGCGACAGGTCGTCCATCGTGTACGGGGCCGTCTCCGCCTGCACCGCGATCATGGAGACGGAGTGCGCGACGACGTCGTGCAGCTCGCGGGCGATGCGGGCGCGCTCGCGCATGACGGCCTGCTCCCGCTGGACGGCGGTGAGCCGGGTGAGGGTCTCGTTGGTGCGCTCGGCGGCGGCCGCCTCCGTCCGCCCGGCGGACTCCACGACGCGCCGCGCGTCCCCGAGCCCGATGGCGGCGAGGACGGCGACGACCGTCGCGGGCCACGGGACGTCGTCGAGCGTGCCGGTGGCGAGGTAGACGACGGCGACCGTGGCGACGCTGCCGAGCGCGAGGACGCCGGTCGACTGGCGGGGCAGCTGCCGGCCCAGCGCGTACAGCGTGTAGAGGGCGGCGAAGCCGGTGGTGATGAGCAGGATCTGGCCGGTGAGCAGGCTCGCCGCGACCGCGCTGAGCACGACGGCGGCGACCGGGCGCAGGTTCTCCCGGCGCCAGACGAGCGGCAGCGTCGCCGCGACCGCGAACCCGCCGGCGAGGCTGAGCGGCGAGTCGACCTGGGGTGCCAGCTCGGCCAGCGCCGCGATCGTCAGCGCGAGCCCGGTCAGCGGGGCGAAGTACCAGGAGCCCGCGACCTCCCGCCAGGCGTTGATCCAGCGCGGCAGCGGCGCCGTCGCACCGGCGGGCGCGCCCGGAGCGCCCGGGGCGCCGGGCCCGCCGGGGGCACGTGATGCGCCGCCGTTCAGCCGCGCGCCGAGCCGCGCCGCGAGCGGGCGCAGCAGGGTGCCGATGCCGGTGAGGATCCACAGGAGCAGTTGGCCGACGCCCGCCACGATCCGGCCGGACAGCCGCCACGCGTGGTGCGCGACGGCTGGGCCGAACCCCGCGGGGTCGGGTCCGGTCCGGGCCTTGTCATCGGAGGTCACCCCTCAATACTGACCGCTATGGGGGGTGGCCACCTCACCGAGCGGATGTATAGGGAGGAGTCGGATCCACCTGGAGTACCACGCCGGTTCCCTCCTTGAGGGGGACGTCCCGGCACGACCGGCGAACGTAGTGTCTTAACCGTGACCGCGACGGTGGCCATCGCCGACGTAGGGGGTTCGGCGGGGCCGCCGCGGTCACACCAGAACCGCCCGGTTTTCAGGGGTCCGGGCGGGGAGGCAAGGGAAGCACCTCGCCGGACGGCCGCGGTCCGCCTCCACGGAGGCGTCCGCCGGTCTCGCCTGGGCTGGGGTACGGCCGGCAGTGCGGCGGCCGCCCGGCGAGGGGTCCCTTGCCCGATGAAGGCCCATCACGAACGCCCGCCATGGACGCGTGCGAGCCATGGGACGCGTGGGGCGCCCTGAGGACGCCCCACGGACGTCAGGACGACGCGGGCGCCTCCGGAGCCGACTCCGCGTCCGCCGACCCGGTACGGGACGCCTCGTCCAGCGCGGGCTCCAGGTAGATCAGCTTCGCCACGGGGAACTGCGCCCGGATCTTGCCCTCGGCCGCGTCGATGCCCCGCGCCACCTCCGCCGCCGTGTCGTCGTGGTGCACGGCGATCTTCGCGGCGATCAGCAGCGCGTCCGGGCCGAGGTACTCGGTGCGGATGTGGATCAGGCGCGCGACCTCCGGCACCGACTCCAGCGCCTCGACGATCTGCCGCTCGGTGTCGGGGTCGACGCCCTCGCCGATCAGCAGGCTCTTGGTCTCGATCGCGAGGATCGTGGCGACCGCGCCGAGCAGCACGCCGATCGCGACGGTGCCGACGCCGTCCCAGACGCCGTCGCCGGTGACCACGGCCATCGTGACGCCGAACAGGGCGAGGAACAGGCCGACGAGGGCGGCGAGGTCCTCCAGCAGGACGACCGGCAGTTCGGGGGCCTTCGCGCGGCGGATGAACGACCACCAGGACTGGCCGCCGCGGACCAGGTTCGACTCCTGGATCGCGGTGCGGAAGGAGAACGCCTCCAGGATGATCGCGACGGTCAGCACCCCGAACGCCCACGCCGGGGCCTTGACCTCCTCGGGGTGGGAGATCTTGTGGTAGCCCTCGTACAGCGAGAACGCCGAGCCGACCGTGAACAGCACGACCGCGACGACGAACGCGTAGAAGTAGCGTTCGCGGCCGTAGCCGAACGGGTGCTCGGGCGTCCGGTCGCGCTCGGACCGCTTGCGGCCGAGCAGCAGCAGGCCCTGGTTGCCCGAGTCGGCCACCGAGTGGATCGACTCCGCCAGCATCGACGACGAACCGGTGAACGCGAACGCGACGGCCTTGGACGCCGCGATCCCGAGGTTGGCGGCCAGCGCGGCGACGATGGCCTTTGTTCCACCCTCAGCACTCATCTAGGTAATCCTCGCTTTGAGCTCATCAATGGCAGGCACCGGCGCCGGATCCACGCCCAGCGCGATAGCCAAGTAAACCGTGACATAGTCCGTCGACGCGATGAGTGAGGCGATTCTCTCCAGCGGATGCTCGCCCTCGGCGCGGATCTCGGTGACCGCCACGCCCCGGTCGCGGGCCAGCGCGGCGGCAGCCTCGGCCCGCGCGCGCACCCGGGGATGCTCGTCCACGTCCCGCAGGACGAGGAGGTGCAGGCCGTGCTCGGGGTCGTCGGCGCGGTCGCGGAAGAAGTCATCGGGGTCGGCCGGGGAGCCGCCGCCCGCGAAGCGGCCGTCGAAGACCGCCACCTGGTTGTGGCCGGCCTCCGGCACCTCCCCGAAGACCGCCGGGTACTTGGCGTTCTCGTTGAGCTGGCAGGCCGTCCGGTACGCCGCCGTCGCCGCGACGGCGGACGTGCCCCACACCAGCGGGACGTCCCCGGCGAGGTCGAGCGCGATCCGCTTCGCCGGGTTCACGAACGGCTCGCTGGACGGACGGCACCGGTGCGCGACGTCCTCCAGCAGCACGGCCGTCGACTCCAGCACCGCGTCGGGGACGTCCACGAGCCGCAGTGTGCGCGCGGCAACGACCAAGGGGACCGTCAGGCCCCACAGTGTGGAACGTGGCTGCCCCGCCGACCGCACGGGGACGAACACCGCGCGGCTACGGTCGGCCAGGTCGGCGAGCGGCGACTCGGGGGCGCCGACGAACAGCAGCCGGCAGCCGCGCCGGGCCGCCTCGGCGGCGACCTCCAGGGTCTCCGCCGTGCTCCCGGAGCACGACACCGCGATGACCAGATCGGCCGCGCCGACCCAGCCGGGCAGCCGGTGGCCCCGGACCGTGAACACCGGGACCGCGCAGCCCGCGCCGCACACCGCCGCGAGCACGTCGCCCGCGATGCCGGACCCGCCGACGCCGGCGACCACGACCGCGCGCGGCCGGCCGTCCTCGGCCAGCGCCGCGACGCCCGCCTCGGCCGCCGCCCGCTGCGCCTCCCGCACCTGCGCCGCCGACGAGGCGACCTGCCGCAGCATCCCGCCCGGGTCGGCGGCCTCCACCGCCTCGGCGTCCTCCAGCCGTGAAGGGTCCAGCCCTTCACTCACGGGGCGGGCGTCCTGGCCTCGTCGACCAGCAGGACGGGGATGTCGTCGCGCACCGGGTAGGCGTAGCCGCACGAACCGGTGCACACCAGCTCGTCGGCGCCCTCGTCGGCGCGCAGGTCGCCGCCGCAGTTCGGGCAGGCGAGGATCTCCAGCAGCCAGGAGTCCAGCTTCATCGTCATGGCAGCGTCACTTCTCTCTCCAGTCGGTGTTCCCCGGCCCGGTCGTCACTTCTCCCTGACCAGCGCCAGGACCTCGTCGCGGATCGCCGCCATGGTCGCCTCGTCGCCGGCCTCGGCGTTCAGGCGCAGCAGCGGCTCGGTGTTGGACGGCCGCAGGTTGAACCACCAGCCGGCGGACTCGTCGGCCACGGTGAGCCCGTCCAGCTCGTCGATCCCGACGCCGGGGCGGCCGGCGAAGGCGTCCTTGACCTTCGCAGCGGCGGCGTCCTGGTCGGCGACCTCGCTGTTGATCTCGCCGGACGCGACGTAGCGGGTGTACTCGGCGAGCAGCTCCGACAGCGGCCCGTCCTGCTCGCCCAGGGCGGCGAGGACGTGCAGGGCCGCCAGCATGCCGGAGTCGGCGAACCAGAAGTCGCGGAAGTAGAAGTGGGCCGAGTGCTCGCCGCCGAACACCGCGCCCGTCTCGGCCATCGTCTGCTTGATGAACGAATGCCCGACGCGGGTGCGGACCGGCGTCCCGCCGTGCTCGGCGACGATCTCCGGGACGGCCTTGGACGTGATCAGGTTGTGCACGATCGAGGACCCCGGGTGCTTGGCCAGCTCCCGGGTCGCGACCAGCGCGGTGATCGCGGACGGGGCGACGATCTCGCCGCGCTCGTCGACCACGAAGCAGCGGTCGGCGTCGCCGTCGAAGGCGAGCCCGATGTCGGCGCCGGTCTCGCGGACCTTGGCCTGCAGGTCGCGCAGGTTCTCCGGCTCGATCGGGTTGGCCTCGTGGTTGGGGAAGGTGCCGTCCAGCTCGAAGTACATCGGGACCAGCTCGATCGGCAGGCCTTCGAAGACCGACGGGACGGTGTGCCCGCCCATGCCGTTGCCCGCGTCGACGACGACCTTCAGCGGCCGGATCGACGACAGGTCGACGAGCGTCTTCAGGTGCTCGGCGTAGCCCTTCAGGACGTCCCGCCGCTGCACCGTGCCGGGCTTGCCGTCGTAGGCGGGGACGCCGTTCTCGATCATCTCGCGGATCTCGGCGAGGCCGGTGTCGCGGCCGACCGGGCGGGCACCGGAGCGGCACAGCTTCAGTCCGTTGTAGCGGGCCGGGTTGTGGCTCGCGGTGAACATGGCGCCGGGCAGGTCGAGGCTGCCGCTGGCGTAGTAGAGCAGGTCGGTGGAGCCGAGCCCGGCCTCGATCACGTCCGCGCCCTGGGACGTCGCGCCGCGCGCGAACGCCTCCGCCAGCGGGACCGACGACTCGCGCATGTCGTGCGCGGTGACCACCGCGCTCGCCCCGGTGACCCGCACGAACGCCGCCCCGGCCGCCTCGGCGATCGCGGGGTCGAGCTCGTCCGGGACGACGCCGCGGATGTCGTACGCCTTGAAGATCTTGCCGAGGTCGCCCACTCCTGCTCCCTGTTCGAGAAACGCTGCCCGAATGTGCCAAGAGACCCTGTGCCCCGGGAAACCGGGTTCACGAGCCTACCGGGACGGGCGGACGCCACCGGCCCCGACATGACCGCGAGCGGGCCGGGCGGACGGGGAGCCGGGAGCGGGCTACTCCTGGCCCTGCGTGCCCGCGGGCTCGGAGCGCAGCACGCGCAGGTGGCCGCGGCGGCCGACCTCCGTGCCCTGGCCGACCGGTTCCTGGCCGGGCCCGGGGGCGGGCTTGGCGGCCTCCCGGACGGCGTCGGCGAGGGCCTCCAGGTCGTCGGCGCTGGGCTCGGTCTCCTCCTCGACGGGGAGCCGCACCAGTTCCCACCCCATCGGGGCGGTGAGCCGCTCGGAATGCTCGGCGCAGAGGTCGTAGCAGTGCGGCTCCGCGTACGTGGCGAGCGGGCCCAGGACCGCGGTGGAGTCGCGGTAGACGTACGTGAGCGTGAACACTGCGGGCGCCTTGCAGGCGGTGCGGGAGCAGGTGCGGACGGGGCTCACGATGGCTGACCGTACCCCCCTCCCACCGGCTCCGCCACCACCCCGGCGCACGTGTCGCCGTTACCGGGCGATTTCCGGGGTAAGAACTACATTCCGTACGGAGCCGAACTCTCACCGTGCGACAACTGGCGAGGCGAGCGCTGATGGTTCTCCGCGTCTCCCCGCGAGTCGGCGGCGACGGCGGAGGTAGTCTGGACGCGTGCGACCCCGTGTGGCAGGCGCACGGCGTCGCGACCGTCATGGTCGCGGCATCCGTGGGCCTCTGACGCCCCCGCAGGCGCCGGTCTCGCGGACCCGCGCCGAGCGGTTCGACGACCTCGTCGACGACGAGGTCCGGCGGCTCGTCCAGCGCTGGGGCCCGGAACTGGCCGAGGTGGAGTTCGCGGTCGACGACGTGCCGATCGTCGAACCCGGCTTCGACGGCCCCGTCCCGCTGGGCCAGACCGTCCTCCAGCCCCCGCCCACCGCCGTCCCCACCGGCGAGCCGGCGGTCCGGATCATGGTGTTCCGGCGGCCCGTCGAGGCCCGCGCCTCCGGTGAGGCGGAGCAGTCCCGGCTGATCCGCGACCTGCTCGTCGAGGAGGTGGCCGAGCTGCTCGGCCTGTCCCCCGAGTCCGTCGACCCGAGCTACGACTCGCCCGACGACTGAGGCCCGCTCGCCTAGGGGGTCAGGGCGGTCTGCGAGTCGCCGGTGCCGGGCAGGTGGATCGCCGTCCGGGCCGGGGTGATCGGCAGAATGGTGAACAGGTAGCCGCCGCCCTTGCCCGTGGCGAGCACGCGGGACGCGTAGACGGGCCCCGACCCCGGCTTCGGAACGATCATGGCGCCGTAGGCGGTGGCGGTGGTGCCGTCGCCGGCCTTGCTCGGGGCGGTGAGCTTCGTCTCGACCGTGCGCCCGGCCGGGACGCTGATCCGCCGCGGGCCGCTCCACACGCCCGCCCTGACGGTCCTGACCTCGACGGTCGCCGCGCCGCCTGGGGCGGTGAGGACGAGCGAGGAGTCGAACCGGTTGTCGGCGACGACGCCGGGGCCGGCCGCGGCGAGCGGCGCCGTCGCCGCGCCGTAGGCGATGTCGGCGCCGCGGTCGGCGGCGAAGCCCGCGAGGATCGGCCGGTCCGCGGTGAGCCGGACGGCGGCGGCCTTCCCCGACAGCGCGCCGTCGAGCGGGACGGACGTCACGGTCTCGGCGGGGGCGTCCAGGACGTCCTGGCCCTGCGGGGCGAACGCGCCGCCCGGCGTGATCACCTGCACCCGGATCCGGGCGTCGGCGTCGCCGGGGACGGAGACCAGCAGGCGGCGCTTGCCGGCGCCGCCCGGCACGCCGGGCACGAGGACGGACGTCGCGGGCCGGGGCGACCGCGGCAGCCACTCGATGCCGCGCTTCTCGCCGATCCGGGCGCGCACCGACGCGGCGACGCGCCCGCTGGTGGTCCGCACGCGCAGCGTGAGGTCGGAGGCGGTCTTCACGATGTCGCCGAGGCCCTCCGGCGACCCGCCGATGCGCACGACCCGGGTGGTGTAGGGCGCGACGGGGGTGGCGCGTCCGTCCGGGGTATCGAGGGGCCCCTCGCCGGACAGGGCGGTGAGGTTCACGGACGCGGGCTGCGCGTCGACGTTGGTCAGGTACAGGTCGAGTTCGTCGGCGGCGGCGGGGCCGGGCCCCATGAACCACAGGTCGGTGCCGGGGACGGCGCAGCGCGCACCGGCGAGGCCGCGGTCGGGGCCGCCCGGCCAGTACGTGGTCTGCTCGGCCTCCAGGCCGGCGGCGATGGCGCCGGTGGCCCGGACGGTGTAGGCGTCCCCGCTGGGCTTGGTGTCGGCGTTCCAGCCCTGGCCCGGCGACGACATGGATCCGAGCGGGGAGCCGCCCTTCGACGGCACCATCTCCACGGTCCCGCCGCCTCTCTGGGAGAGGGACTGGACGGCCAGCCGCCCGCCCTCGTGCCCTGGGCAGACCATCACGGCATGGCCGATGGGCACCGTACGGCCCTTCTCGGACGCCTCGCCCGGACGCGACAGGGTCGCGGCCCCGTACAGAGCGGCGACGGCGACGAGCATCAGCGCGGCGGTGGCATAGCGCATGCCGAGGAGGCGCACGGCTTTCTCTAGCACCGCCTTCTCCAGCAGAGCCTTCTTCACGGGGGTCACGGCACCTCCTCCGGGCTCGGCTCCTTGGCCAGCCCTGGGGGCGGCTCTGAGGGCGGCTCTGAGGGCGGCTCTAGAGGCGACTCTGGGGGCGTCTCATGCTTGATCTGGGCGCGGTTGGAGCGGCTTGCGCGGCGGCGTCCACGGCGGCGCGCGCGCCGTCCGTGGTGGCGCCGCTCCCGGTCCCCGCTGGCCGTCAGGCCGTCGATCTGCGCGCCCGGCAGGGCCAGGACGACCACCGCCAGGACGGCGACGCCCTGGACGACCACCCAGGTGTGCCGCATCTTGTCCGAGCGCGTCAGCTTGAACTCGCCTCCGCTCGGAGGGATGTCATAGCCCTGCGCCCAGCCGTCCACGGTGTGCGATTCGCGGATCTCCTCCCCGTTCAGGGTGGCGTGCCAGCCGCCGTCACCGGATTCGGCCAGCAGCAGGGTGCGCTTCCCCGTCCCCGGAGGGATTTGCACGCGGGCGTTGATCCGCCCGGCCGGCAGGGGCGTGACCGTGGAGCCTTGCAGAAGCATCATCCGGGCGGACGCCCCCTGGAGGCGCCACACGGCGAACGTCTCGGTACGGCTGAGGCGGGTCAGTTCCGGTGACGCGTCCAGGACCTTGGTGACCGGGTCCTTCTGAGGGTGCGGCACGAGGATGTACTGGACGCCCATACGGGTCAGTGCGGGCCCGTCGTCGCCCTCGCGTCCCACGGCAAGGCCCGCTACGAGGTCGTCCAAGCGTTCCTGGGCCTCGCCGCCCACCGGGACCTCTGCTTCACCCAGTCTCGGACGCTCGTCCCGGAGAATCGTGTAGGAGACCCGTCCGGTGGGCTCCCGGTGCAGGACGAGGGTCCTGGGCCCGCCCGGCGCACGCAGGAACACGGGCACCGTGTCTGGGTCGACCTTGCCGAGCGGCCCGCCCGCACCGGCGACCACCCACAGCGAGGCGGACAGGACGGGCGCGCTCAGCGCGGCGAGCACCACGACGGCGCCGCCCGTCCGGTAGATCACGTCCTTGCCCGCGAGGACCTCGGTGGCGCGCTGGACGGCGGCGGTCGCGGCGAGCAGCACCCCCGCCCCCGCGAACAGCAGCACCGCGCCGGGCCAGGCCGGGGCGGCGTCCGCGCCCTTGGTGACGGTGACGGCGCTGATCAGCACGGCGAGGAGGAGCCCGAACACCGCCAGCAGCCAGCCCGCGAGCACGCCGCCCCGGCGGCTGCGCAGCGGCAGTGCCAGCACGGCGACGGCGAGCAGGCCCGCGAGCGCCCACCGCTCGGGCGTGCCCGGCCCGCCCGGGTTGAGCGCCAGCAGGTCGGCCGCCGTCGCGGGCTCGAACGGGCGGTGCAGGCCCGCCTCGGTCAGGAAGCGGGACGGGTGCAGCAGCAGGCCGAACGTCCACGGGAGCATCAGCAGCGGCGGCACGCCCAGCGCGATGCCGAGGTTGCGGCGGCCCTGCCGGGGGCCCGGCCGGTCGAGAAGCGCGAACACCATCACGGCCGCCAGCACGGCGAGAAGCCAGACGAGCGGGACGAAGGCCATCGCGACGGTCAGCAGCAGTGCGACCGTCCAGGCGGCCCGCCCGGCGCGCTTGCGCCGGGTAGCGGCGTTGAAGCGGGCGGCCTCCGAACGCGGCACCCCGTAGAGGCGAGCGGCGTACAGGCCGATCAGCGGGAGCAGGACGAGGACGACGGCGGTTCCGAGGCGTCCGCCCGCGATGGCGCCGGTCGCGGCGGGCAGCAGCGCGTACACGGCCGCGAACCAGGCGCGGACGGCGGCGACCGGGACGCGGCGCCCGGCGGCGCGGGCCCGGCGCCCGGTCAGCGGCGACTCGGTGATCAGCAGCCGGGACGCGCGGTAGGCGGTGAGCCCGGCGAGCGGCACGCTGCCCAGCAGCAGGACCGACACGGCCAGCCACGGCTTGCCGAACAGCACCGTCGACAGCGCCGCGAGGACGCCGACGTAGGGCGGGCTGCCCGCGTCGCTGCCGAGCCCGACCGGGTGCCAGCCGGTCAGGTACTGCTCCCACAGGTCGCTCGCGCCGCCCCAGGCGGGCACGAGCGCGCCCCCGCCGAGCCGCCCGGCGGCGGTCAGCAGGGACCGTTCGGCGGCGACCGCGACGGCGGTCAGCGCGAGGACGAGCAGCACGCCGGGGCGGGCGAGGAACCGGCGGACCGGGCCCGGCTCGTCCACCGTGACGTCGTCCTCGCGCTGCTCGCGGGCCCGCTCCTGGGCGGCGAGACGCTCCGAGACCGCCTCGGCGGCCCGGCGCAGCACCACCCACCGCGGCTGGAAGCGCCGCACGGTGCGGTGCACGCGGGTGCGGCCGTCCGCGCGGGCGGCGCGGGCCCGCCGCAGCCGGCCGGGGTCGCGCAGCACGTCGGCGAGCGCGCGCAGCTCCTCGCGGGCCGCGCCCGGCCGCTTGGTGACCAGCAGGAAGAGCGCGTGCGCGAGGGACGCCCACACGTTGCGGGCCAGGGCCCGCAGCATCGCCCGGAACGGCTGGTTGGCGAGCAGCGTGAACAGCGCGTTGCGGCGGTCGCGGCGGGCCGGGTGCTCGGCGGTCATGCCGATCTCGCGGAGCCCGCGCCGGGCCGCCTCCGCGTGGTAGACGACGGCGTCGCTGGCCGTGACGACCCGGTGCCCGGCGGCGTGCGCCCGCCAGCAGAAGTCGAGGTCCTCGCGGAAGATGCCGTACTCGACGTCGAAGCCGCCGAGCCGCTCCCACGCGTCCCGGCGGACCAGCATCCCGGCGCTGCCGACGGCGAGGACGTCCCGGACGCCGTCGTGCTGCCCCTGGTCGAACTCGTCGCGGTCGAGGCCGCGCTCGCGGCGCCCGGCGGCGTCCACGGTGACGCCCAGCTCGCGCAGCACGCGCCGGTCGTCCCAGTCGCGGACCTTCGGGCCGAGCACCGCCGCGTTCGGGTCGGCGTCGGCGGTGCGCAGCAGCTGGGCGAGCGCGTCGTGGGCGGGCTCGGAGTCGTCGTGCAGCAGCCACAGCCACTCGGTGCGCGGCGTGCCGGGTTCGTCGTCGGGGACGGGCGCGGACGCGGCGTCCTGGCGCAGCGCCTCCGCGATCGCCTCCCCGTAGCCGGTGGTGCGCGGCAGGGTGAGGACCGTGCCCGCGCCGACGACCTCGGCGAGCACGGCGGGCCCGCGGTCCCGGCTGCCGGTGTCCACGATCACGAGGCGCTGCACGGGCCGCGCCTGCGTGAGCAGCGCCTTCAGCGTGTCCGGAAGCCACCGGGCGCCGTCATGGACGACGAGGACCGCCGTGACGACGTGGCGATCGAGAGTGGGGGCCAATGATCGCTCGATCTGTGGGACGACAGGGTCGTGGTGAAAGACGTCAGCCGTGCCGGCCGGGGCCGGCACGGCTGATAACTGTACGGCGACCGCCCGGCGCACGCTCCGGTTCCCCTGAGATCCGGACGCGCACACGCCCGGCGGGCAAGACGGCCGCGGGCGTCCCGCCGCCGCGGAACGCGTCCCTGACGGCCCGGCCGCCCGTGTGGACGGCCCGGCCCCGGAACGGCCCCGGGCGGCCTGGACGCCCGCCTAGACGGCCTGGCGCTTCAGCTTGCGCCGCTCCCGCTCGGAGAGGCCTCCCCAGATGCCGAAACGTTCATCGTGCTGCAGCGCGTACTCCAGGCACTCCGTACGCACCTCGCATGCCCGGCACACCTTCTTGGCCTCGCGAGTGGAGCCGCCCTTCTCCGGAAAGAACGCCTCCGGGTCCGTCTGCGCGCACAGGGCGCGCTCCTGCCAGCCCATCTCTTCGCCGTCTGTGCCGTGCGCCAGCGGGATGACCACCTCGCTCACAGCGCACCTCCCTGCCCGTGGAACCCCCTGGTCAATGCCTTCCCTCCGGTTCCTTCCCCCGAGAAGGCATTGAAACTACACGGACGAAATTACACGCGTGTAGCGACCGCCCCGTCAAGCCGGAGAGCTTTCCTGGGCGACAAAACGGCTTATGCCGGGATGGGCTCGCTGACCTTTGGATGAAGATCAGTTAATCGGGCGGTCACCGCCGCGCTCGGGGACCGGGGTCGGCGACCCCGGTCCCCGCTGGGTCACTGCGGGGGCGGGGGCCGGTTGTCGCGGTACCAGTCGCCGCCCTGCTCGCCCTGCGGGGGCGCGGGCTGGGTGCCCTGGGGGTCGCCGCCGGAGCCGCCGTAGGCGCGCGTCCACTCGCCCATCTCCTCGTCGGCGGCGGGCTGCTGGTTCTGGGGCTGCTGGGGCTGCTGCTGGCCGGACTGGTAGCCGCCCTGGGCGCCGTACTGCTGGTAGTCCTGCTGGCCGTACTGCTGGGGCTGGCCGTACTGCTGCTGCCCGTACTGCTGGGCGGCCTGCTGGCCCTCGGCACCCGGCTGCTGCCCGTACTGCTGGTACTGCTGCTGCCCGTACTGCTGCTGCTCGTAGCCCTGCTGCTGGTACTCCTGCTGCTGGCCGTACTGCTGCTGCGGCTGCCCGAACTGCTGCTGGCCCTGCTGGCCCGGCTGGCCTGGCTGGCCCTGCTGGTACCCGAAGTCGGGGTAGCCCGGCTGCATCTGCGGCTGGGCCTTCGGACGCGCGGGCTGCATCCCCTGGAACACGGTGAAGACGAACCAGCCGCCCGCTCCGACGACGGCGAGCTTGCCGGCGCCCTCCAGGAACGCGGACAGCTTCGTCACCGCCGAGGTGTACTCGGAGTCGGCGAGCATCCCGCTGAGCCAGGCGATGACGCCGAACAGGGCGATGCCGCCGAGGACGCCGAGCGCCCCCATGGTGATCGTCCGGGCCTGCGGGGTCTGCGTCTCGCCCCAGGTGACCAGGAGCACCGCGAGGACGAGGATCCCGACGAGGACGATCTGCAGGAACGTCCCGCCCCGCGTCTCGCCGAGCGCGCGGCCGGTGAACGTGCCGTCGCCGCCCAGAAGGGAGATCAGCCCCGCGAGCAAGTGCAGTCCCGCCGCGGCGAGCAGTACCCAGGCGGCCGGTTCGCGCAGGCGCTGGACGGCTTCCTTGTTCACGGTGAATTCTCCAGACTGAGGCAATCCATTACACGGCAAAGCTTTGCACAGTCTCGTCCGGAGCGGCGACCTCCGCACCCGCGTCGCGGACCGCGCGGTCCGCGCGGCGCCTCTTCGGTGCAGATCTCCGTGCGCGGACGGCGCCCCGTAGGGTTGGATTATGAAGATCGTGTGTCTGGCGGGCGGGATCGGCGGCGCCCGGTTCCTGCGCGGCCTGCGGGAGGCGGTTCCGGAGGCGGAGATCACCGTCATCGGCAATACCGGGGACGACATCTCGCTGTTCGGGCTGCGGGTGTGTCCTGACCTGGACACCGTGATGTACACGCTCGGCGGCGGCATCAACGAGGAACAGGGCTGGGGCCGGACGGACGAGACGTTCACCGTCAAGGAGGAACTGGCCGCCTATGGCGCCGGCCCGGGATGGTTCGGGCTCGGCGACCGCGATTTCGCGACCCATATCGTCCGGACGCAAATGCTCGAAGCGGGCTACAAGCTGTCGGCGGTCACCGAGGCGCTGTGCGACCGGTGGAATCCGGGCGTCCGGCTGATTCCGATGACCGACGACCAGGTCGAGACCCATGTGGTCATCGAGGACGACAAAGGGCGGCGGGCCGTCCACTTCCAGGAGTGGTGGGTGCGGCTGCGGGCGTCCGTCCCGGCGCTGTCGATCGCGGCGGTCGGCGCGGAGGACGCGAAGCCGGCGCCCGGCGTGCTCGCGGCGATCGAGGCCGCCGACGCGGTGCTGTTCCCGCCGTCCAACCCGGTGGTGAGCATCGGGACGATCCTGGCGGTGCCCGGCATCCGGGACGCCGTGGCCGCGAAGACCGTGGTCGGCGTCTCCCCGATCATCGGCGGCGCGCCGGTGCGGGGCATGGCCGACGCGTGCCTGACGGCGATCGGCGTCGAGACGTCGGCGCGGGCGGTCGCCGAGTTGTACGGGCTCGGGCTGCTGGACGGCTGGCTCGTCGACGATGCGGACGCGGACGTCCGGGTCGAGGGCATCGACGTCCGGTCCCGGCCGCTGCTGATGAGCGACGCCGCGGCCACGGCCGCGATCGCGCGGGCGGCCGTCGACCTGGCGATGGAGTTGAAGCGGGCGGAGGACGCCGAGTGAGGCTCGAGGTTTTCGGCGTTCCGGGGCTGCCGGAGGTCGCCGAGGGGGACGACATCGCCGCGCTGGTCCCGGAGGGGACGGTGCGGGACGGGGACGTGCTCGTCGTCACGTCCAAGATCGTCAGCAAGGCCGAGGGACGGGTCCTGGTCGCCGACGACCGGGAGAAGGCCATCGAGGCCGAGACCGTGCGGGTGGTCGCGCGACGCGCGCACGCACGAGGCGAGACACGGATCGTGGAGACGCGCCAAGGGCTCGTACTGGCCGCGGCCGGGGTGGACGCGTCCAACACCCGGCCCGGCACGGTGCTGCTGCTGCCGGAGGACCCGGACGCGTCGGCGCGGCGCATCCGGGCCGGGGTCCGGCAGCGGACCGGCGCCGACGTCGCCGTGATCGTGACCGACACGCTGGGGCGGCCGTGGCGCAACGGGCTGACCGACGCCGCCATCGGCGTCGCCGGGCTGGAGCCGCTCGCCGACCTGCGCGGCCGCGACGACACCCACGGCAACCGCCTCGACGCGACGATCACCGCCGTGGCGGACGAGATCGCCGCGGCGGGCGAGCTGGTCAAGGGCAAGCTCGACGGGGTGCCGATCGCCGTCGTGCGGGGGCTGTCCGGGCTGGTCACGGCCGAGGACGGGCCGGGCGCGCGGGCGCTGGTGCGTCCCCCGGACGAGGACATGTTCCGGTTCGGGTCGGCGGACGTGCTGCGCGCGCGCCGCACGATCCGCGAGTTCACCGCCGAGCCGGTCGACCCGGCGGCGGTGCGCCGCGCGGTCGACGCCGCGATCACCGCGCCGGCGCCGCACCACACGACGCCCTGGCGGTTCGTCCTGCTGGAGTCGGCGGAGTCGCGGACGCGGCTGCTGGACGCGATGCGCGACGCGTGGGAGGCCGACCTGCGCCGCGACGGCTTCTCCGCGGAGTCGATCACCAAGCGGCTGCGGCGCGGCGAGGTGCTGCGCCGGGCGCCGTACCTGGTCGTGCCGTGCCTGGTCATGGACGGCTCGCACGACTACCCCGACGAGCGCCGGTCGCGCGCCGAGCGGGAGATGTTCGTCGTGGCGACCGGCGCCGGGGTGGAGAACCTGCTGGTCGCGCTGGCCGTCGAGGGGCTCGGCTCGTGCTGGGTGTCGAGCACGATGTTCTGCCGCGACGTCGTCCGCGACGTCCTCGACCTGCCGGACGAGTGGGACCCGATGGGCGCGGTCGGCGTCGGGCACGCCGCGGCGCCGCCGCGCGAGCGCCCGCCGCGCAGCGCCGAGGCGTTCATCGAGGTCCGGTAGCCGGGCCGTCGCGGCCGGGCGGGAATAGATCGGGACCGGCCGGGGCTGGCGTGGGTGGGCGGCTCACGCCGGCCTTGGCGGGACCCCGGCGCGGCGCAAAATATGACGATTGGCATAGAGTGCCCGCATGGACGCCACGAGCTCCGCTCTACGCCGGGCCCTGGCCCGCGCGCGTGACGGCAAGACACTCGACCGATCCGAGGCCACCACACTGCTGCAGGCCCGCGGGGCGCAGCTCGACGATCTGCTCTCCTACGCGGCCCGCACCCGGGACGCCGGTCTGGACGCCGCGGGCCGTCCGGGCGTCATCACCTACAGCCGCAAGGTCTTCATCCCGCTGACCCGGCTCTGCCGGGACCGCTGCGGGTACTGCACCTTCGCGACCGTCCCGCACCGGCTCGACGCGCCCTACCTCAGCCCGGACGAGGTGCTGGAGATCGCGCGGCAGGGCGCCGCGATGGGCTGCAAGGAGGCCCTGTTCACGCTCGGGGACCGTCCCGAGGACCGCTGGAAGCAGGCCCGCGAATGGCTGGACGCGCACGGGTACGACGACACGCTCTCGTACGTGCGCGCGATGGCGATCCGCGTGCTGGAGGAGACCGGGCTCCTGCCGCACCTGAACCCGGGCGTGCTGACGTGGCGCGACTTCCAGCGGCTCAAGCCGGTCGCCCCGTCCATGGGCATGATGCTGGAGACGACGGCGACGCGGCTGTTCAGCGAGCGCGGCGGCCCGCACTTCGGGTCGCCGGACAAGGACCCGGCCGTCCGGCTGCGCGTCCTTGAGGACGCCGGCCGCACGAACGTGCCGTTCACGACCGGGATCCTGATCGGGATCGGCGAGACGGTCGAGGAGCGCGCGGACGCGATCTTCGAGATCCGCCGGACGATGCGGGAGTACGGGGCGATCCAGGAGGTCATCGTCCAGAACTTCCGCGCGAAGCCCGACACGAAGATGCGGGACACGCCGGACGCCGAACTGGCGGAGCTGGCCGCGACGATCGCGGTGACGCGGCTCGTTCTCGGGCCGAAGGCGCGCGTCCAGGCGCCGCCGAACCTGGTCGCCGACCAGTACGCGCTGATGCTGCGCGCCGGCATCGACGACTGGGGCGGCGTCTCGCCGCTGACCCCCGACCACGTGAACCCGGAGCGGCCGTGGCCGCAGATCGACGAGCTGGCGGAGCGCACCGCCGAGTCGGGCTTCGCGCTGCGCGAGCGGCTGACGATCTACCCCGAGTACGTGCGGCGCGGCGAGCCGTGGCTCGACCCGCGGCTGATCGGGCACGTCGCCGCCCTGGCCGACCCGGCGACCGGGCTGGCACGGGAGGACGCCGTCCTCGAAGGACGCCCCTGGCAGGAGCCGGACGGCGGCTTCGAGGCGTCCGGGCGCACCGACCTGCACACGACGATCGACACGACCGGCCGCACCAGCGACCGGCGCGACGACTTCGACGAGGTCTACGGCGACTGGGACGCGCTGAAGGAGCGCATGTCCGCGCCCCAGCGCTTCGACGCCGACGTCAAGACCGCTCTCGCGCGCGCGGAGCAGGACCCTGCCGGACTGTCGGACGACGAGGCGCTCGCCCTCCTGCACGCCGAGGGCCCCGAACTGGACGCCCTCGCCTCCCTCGCCAACGACCTGCGACGCGAGGTCGCGGGAGACGACGTCACCTACGTCGTCACCCGGAACATCAACTTCACCAACGTCTGCTACACCGGCTGCCGGTTCTGCGCGTTCGCACAACGCCGCACCGACGCCGACGCCTACACGCTGTCCCTGGAGCAGGTCGGGGACCGGGTGGACGAGGCATGGGCGGCGGGCGCCACCGAGATCTGCATGCAGGGCGGCATCCACCCCGACCTGCCCGGCACCGCCTACTTCGACCTCGCGCGGGAGGTGAAGCGGCGCGCACCCGACATCCACCTGCACTCCTACAGCCCGATGGAGGTCGTGAACGGCGCGTCCAGGACGGACCTGTCGATCCGGGAGTGGCTGCAGGCCGCGAAGGAGGCCGGGGTCGACTCGCTACCGGGAACGGCCGCCGAGATCCTGGACGACGACGTCCGCTGGGTGCTGACCAAGGGGAAGCTGCCCACCGACCAGTGGATCGAGGTCGTCACCACCGCGCACGAGGTCGGCATACCGACGACGTCCACGATGATGTACGGGCACGTGGACACGCCGTCGCACTGGGTGGCGCACATCAAGCTGCTGAGGTCCATCCAGGAGCGGACGGGCGGATTCAGTGAGTTCGTGCTGCTTCCGTTCGTCCACCACAACTCACCCATCTACCTCGCCGGGCTGGCACGCCCCGGGCCCACGGTGCGGGAGAACGTGGCCGTCCACGCCTTGGCGCGCATCCTGCTGCACGGCGCGATCCCCAACATCCAGACGTCGTGGGTGAAGCTCGGGGACGAACTGTGCACGCGCGTCCTGCAAGGCGGCGTGAACGACCTAGGCGGGACGCTGATGGAGGAGACCATCAGCCGCATGGCCGGGTCGGAGAACGGCTCGTTCAAGCCCATCAGCGAACTGGAGGCGATCGCGGCGCGCGCGGGGCGTCCGGCCAGGCAGCGCACCACCCTCTACGGCGAGGTCCCGGCCGAACGTCTGGAAGCCGCCCGCCGCACGGACGGGATCGGCAAATTCGGGAAGCGGCTGCCGCTCAGTCCTGTATGACGGACGGGTGGACGAAGACGGACGCCCGCTGTGGCGCCTCGCCGGCGGCGGCGCGTGGGCGTCCGGTCTGTTCTCCGCCGTCACCCCGGCCGCACCGGCCGGCTACAAGGGCCGAAAATCGACGCGAAAGCAGACGTGGCCAAGACCCTCCGCGAGTGCGGCGGCTCAACAGCGACCTTGGCCACCCTGACAGCCTCCTGCCAACCGAGGGCACGCCGACGCGACGCCGCAGAGGCGTTCCAGGCGGCCCTAGGCACCCGCTCGGCCCGCAGCACCCTCCAACGCGCCGGCTTCCGCACACCGGACGGCGCCCTGAACACCGCCTACGCGGGCGAGTACAAGATCCCGCCCAAGCCGCCGAAGTCGCTCCGCCTCCCCACCCGCAAGGAGATCGACAAGGCGCTCACGTCCTGGAAGACCTGACTCAGGGCGCGCCGCGAACGGTACTCGGGCGCCGCTCCACCAACGCGTCCGCCGACTCCCGAAGCTCCTCCAGGACGGCCCGCACCGACGGCCGCACCTCGGCGCCGACCCGCGTCCACATGACCATGCGGCGGTCGACCGGGGCATCGGCCACGTCCCGCACCACGATGCCCTCCTCCCGCTCCGCGAGCGCCAGGTCGGGGATCAGGCACACCGCGCCACCCGACGCGACCATCGCGAAGATGATCAGCAGGTCGTTCGACCGGTAGCGCACATCGGGCCGGAAACCGCCCAGCTCCACACACGTCCGCTCCAACAGATCGGCGTGGTTCGTCCCGACATGGCCGGTCACCCAGGGCGAATCCGCGAGATCCGCCATCCGCACGGGAGCCCCGTCCAGCGCCAGCCGATGCCCCTCGGGCAGGGCAACGCGCATCATCTCCGTGACGAGTACCTCGGACGTCAGCTCAGGTCGCCTGGGGCGCGGCAGATGCGAGTACTCGTCGGTCAGCACCACGTCGATCTCCTGCAGCACCAGCGCCTGCAGAACCCGGTGGAACTCCTCGTCCAGAACATCGACCACAAGCTCGGGATACTTCTCCGCCAACCGCGGCAAGGCGGGCGCCAGCACGTGCAGCAGCGCCGTCTGGAACCCCACGAGCCGCACGACCCCCGCGACCCGCCCGCTCGCCGCGACCGTCGCCTCCTCGGCCTGCTTGGCCTGCGCCAGCAGCGTCTCGGCGTGCTCGGCGAGCACCTCCCCCGCCGTGGTCAGCCGCAGCCGCCGCCCGGCCCGCTCCACCACCGGCACACCGACGTCCTTCTGCAACTGAGCGAGCTGCTGGGACACCGCCGAAGGCGTGTACCCGAGCGATTC
This sequence comes from Actinomadura sp. NAK00032, assembly GCF_013364275.1. Taxonomy (NCBI): domain Bacteria; kingdom Bacillati; phylum Actinomycetota; class Actinomycetes; order Streptosporangiales; family Thermomonosporaceae; genus Actinomadura; species Actinomadura sp. NAK00032. The sequence goes on from NZ_CP054932.1 coordinate 8,176,918, forward strand.
CGCCACGGCCCCGAGCGTCCCGCGCAGCTTGAGCTCCCGAAGCACCCGCAACCGCCCCAGATCCAACATAGTGAAGCGATTCTTACACAATCCCTCCAGGAAAGGTCGCTGGACCTGAACGATGGACGGAGTCAAACTAAAGGTGCGACGGGAAGGGACGGACACCCCGCCCCCACCGATCGCCCCGCGCGGGAACGCCCCTTCAGCGATCCCACTGGAAGAAGAAGACCATGCTGTACGTGCTCGGCATCATCATCGCCCTCGCCGTCCTCGGCCCCCTGTTCGGCGCCGACAGCCGCGACGGCCTCGACTGGACCCCGAACAACTTCTGGCTGCGCCGCCGCTCAGCGGCGGACCCGGTCAAAACGACCGGTAGTCCCGGACAGGCAGCCGGGGGCCGCGCCTCGGCGGGCGCCTCCCGGACGATTCCAGCAGCCGGGTGACCCGGTACCGATGGCCGGCATAGGGCTCCAGCAGTTCGAGCATCCCGGCGTCGTCCACCTTGCGGCCCGCCAGCGCCCAGCCCACCAGGCCGGGCAGGTTGTAGTCGCCCACGGAGACGGCGTCGGGATCCCCGACCGCCCGCTGCCGGATCTCGGCCGCGGTCCAGACCCCGATCCCGGGCAGCGACCTGAGCCGCGCCTCCCCGGCGTCCTCCTCCAGCCGCTGCGCGACCCGCGCGGCCCCGATGATCGTCCGAGCCCGGACGGCCTCCAGCCCGGACCGGTGCCACTCCCACGAGGGAATCCGGACCCACACCTCGGGCGGCGGCGGGACCCGCATGTGCGGCGCCCCCGGCGCGGGCTCCCCGAACCGCCGCAGCAGGTACCCCCACCCGCGCCACGCCTCCTGCGCGAGCACCTTCTGCTCCATGACGGCCGGCACGAGCGCCTCGAACACCCGCCGCGACTTCCCGATCCGCAGCCCCTCACGCCGACGCGCCTGCTCATGCACGACGTCATGCCGCGCGATGAGCCCGTCCGGCGAGTCATCGACCCCGAGTAGCTCCGGCACCCCGTCCAGCAGCCACTCGGCCCCGGGCCCCCACGCCGTCGCCTCGACGACGTCGCCGACCCACCGCAGCCGCAGCGTCCCCGCCCCATCCGGCGTATGGGACGCCCGCCAGACAGCGCCGCCCTCGACCCGGAACGCCGGGTCATGAGGCCCCCGCTGATGGGGCGAGACCGTCCCGTGCAGATCGAGCGGCCAAGGCGGCCGCCACTCCCGAACCCGGCCGGGGAGACGCCCAGCGGTCTTCTCCCCGGCCGCACGGGCGAACGGCGTACCGGACGGCACCAGAGCCACCGACCACCCACCGTCCACTCGACCTTCCGCACTGCGCGCTGCCGCGCCCCAGTGTGCCACCGCCGGGCAAACTGGGCCCATGAGCGGCACGGAAGCCCTGGCCATCGCACTCGGCATCGCCCTCAGCCTGCCGATCCCCTCCTCCGTGTTCCTCTATCTCCACACCCGCCGCAGCGAAAGGGAGCAGCAGAAGGACCGGGAGGCGGCCCACGACGCCCTGGCCAACGCACTCCCCTACTACCGTCGCGCCGAACTCCACTACATCCGCCAGCACATCGAACACCCCGGCACCCAGTCCGCCCGCGACGCACACTCGGCGTCCTTCCGCGCACGCTCGACCGCCCATCTCAGCCTCTTACGCGTGCGTATCGCAAACACCGACCCGCACACCGTGACGCTGGCGCAACGCGCATTCGACCTCACCGGCCAGATCCACTACGCGGAAACCCTGGAACAGGCCACCCAGGACGCGGCCGGATCAATCCAAGCGCTCCGAGACTTCATCACCGCCACCGGCGCCACCGTCCACTCCACAACACCCTTAACAGAGCTGTGGCCCCCCGACCCCGAAGAACCACTCCCGCGCACAAGTGCCGCCAGAGAAGCGGATAACGGCCAGGACGAACTCCACCCCAGACCAGACACAGAGACCAAGCCGTAACTCAACGCCCACCTATCAAGGGACTGTCTGAAAGTCGGCTCTGTCCCGTGGGACTGTACGGTTTCGGCACCTCTCTGTGTCAATCGGCGGTGAGCAGAGAGGTATCCGTGTCGCGGATCATGGTCCGGTAGACGACATCGCACAGGCGTCGTTTCAGACTGCGCAGGGCTTCCTTGTGGCTCTTGCCTTCGGCGCGTTTGCGCTGGTAGAAGTCGCGCCCTGCGGTCTGGCGGCGGATCTGGGTGATGGCCATGATGTGCAACGCGCAGTTGAGCCGGCGATCACCGGCACGTGACGGCCGGTGCCGTTTGACGTCTCCGGAGGAGGCATCCAGCGGCGCGACGCCGCAGTAGGAGGCGAAGGCGGCGGCTGAGCGGAACCGGTCCACGCCTGCGGTGCGAGCCAGGATCTTGGCGGCGAGCAGGTCCCCGATGCCGTGCAGTTCGGTGAGCGTGGTGCCGGGCGCCTCAACCGCGGCGGAGATCTGGACATCGCCGCCAGAGCCCTGCGCGGCGTGCGCCCGCAGGCCGCCCTGGGACGCACGCTGCGGGCGCTGGCCGTGGACCTGGTCGCAGAGGTCCGGCGCCTGGACCGGCGGATCAGTGCGGTCGCCGAGCCAACAAGTTGGTGTAACTCCTGATCAAGGAGTGACGCATGACAACCGAAGTGAGCACGGAGGCCGGGGTGGCCGAGTCCGACAATCCGGCCACGCAGGCGGCCGGGGTCGATCAGGAGCTGGTCGGCCGGCTGGTGGCCCAGGCCCGTGAGCAGGGCCTGGAGTGACCGGTGAGGGCGGGCTGCTGCAGCAGCTGACCAAGCGGGTGCTGGAGTCCGCCCTTGAGGGCGAGATCACCGACCACCTGGGCCGGGACCGCCACGAACGGACGGGCGAGGGCGGCGGGAACGTCCGCAACGGGCACCGGTCGGACAAGGTCACCGATGGCATGGTCGAGTGGCAGAACCGGCCGCTGGACTCCGCCCCGTCTATCCGGTCATCTTCCTGGACGCGATCCAGGTCGAGATCCGTGACGCGCAGGTCGCCAACCGCCCGATCCATGTGGCGCTGGCCGTCACCGTCGAGGGCACCCGCGACATCCTCGGGCTCTGGGCCGGGGACGGCGGCGGCGAGGGCGCCAAGTACTGGCTGCAGGTCCTCACCGAGCTGCGCAACCGGGGGCGTGGCCGACGCCTGCATGGTGGTGTGCGACGGACTGACCGACCTGCCCCGACGCCGTCGCCCACGTCTGGCCGCAGGCCCTTGTGCAGACGTGCATCTGCCTCATGAGTCGTTTGGTGTGGTGTTGACGCCTTCGGCGCGGCCGTTGTGATGCAGAAGGGGTGGGCCGGCGTTCACGGCGGCTCGGTCGAGTTCGAGGCCGTTGGTGAATCCGTGCAGGTGAGGTAGGGCCGTGCTGCGTGCGGTGGCCGATCCAGATGTGAACTTGCGGTCGTTTCCGGTCGCGGGTGTGAGCAGGGCGGCGAAGTCGAGCACGAGGGTGGCGAGTTGGATCATCTCCGGGCAGGCTGCGGCGATCTTCTCCAGTAGGGCGGTGTCCTTGAGGCGCAGATTCTGCGGACCGGTGAGCAGCAGGCGAGTGGCGCGGCGCGCGGTGGTGACGGGCCGGTCGTCTTCGGCGCGGCCTTGCGGCGCGGCGGGTTGATGGTGGCCAGCAGGCGGCGTGCGCGCGGGAACCGGTAGGTGTCAAGTCAAACGGGACAGGGGCCAGTGATCGTTAGGCGGCCTGTTTCTCCTGGTCAGAGCTGCTCGGGTCGGTGGGGTCTTCGTCGGGTCGGTTGATCTGCGCGACTGTGGGGATCTTGGGCAGCGTGGGCGGCTGGGTGAACCGTCGCGGGTTGGCCGCGCGGAACGCTGCGATCGTGGCGGCTCGGTTGTGCTGGATCGCCTGTGCGGTGCCGATATGCATGGTGAACGGCGTGTGGAGCCCGATCCCGGCGTGGTAATGCCGGTGATTGTAGTAGTCGAAGAAATGGTGGCAGAACGTCTCGGCCTCGTCGAGCGAGGTGAACCTGGCAGGGAACACCGGGCAGTACTTCAAGGTTTTGAACTGCGCCTCGCTGTAGGGGTTGTCGTTGCTCACCTTCGGGCGGGAGTGGGACTTGATGATGTCCAGGTCTGCCAGTAGTGCCGTCACCGGCTTGGAGGTCATCGAGGTCCCGTTGTCGGAATGGATGGTGCCGGGCACGATCCCGCCGTTGGCGGCGAACGAGTTCTGCATGAACTGCTCGGCCAGCTCACCTGACTCGCGCAGGTGGATCTCCCAGTGCACGACGTAGCGGGAGAAGATGTCGAGCATCACATACAGGTCATAGAACTGGCGTGGCCCCGGACCTGGCAGTTTCGTGATATCCCAACTCCATATCTGGTTGGGGGCGTGCGCGGCCAGATACGGTTTGGTGCGCGCCTGGTGCCGGGCGTGGGCGCGCCGCTCCCGGACCTGGTCACGCCTGCGTAGTTCCCGGTACATCGTCGACACCGACGCCAGGTACACCCCCTCGTCCAGCAGCGCAGCCCACACCTGTCGGGGTGCCTTGTCGGCGAACCGGTCGCTGTTGAGCATCTCGACCAGTTCGGCCCGTTCGCTCTCGCTCAGCGCGTTCGGCGGCGCCGGCCGCTCCGCCGGCTCACTGTTTCCCGGCGCCGGGTTCCGCCGTCGGTAGAAACTGCTGCGCGGCACACCCGACAATGCGCACGCGAAGCGAATCGGCAGATGCTCGACCAGCAGGGAAAGGGTTTCGTGGCGGCAGCGGGTCACGAATTCTCGGTGTCCGCGCTCTCGGACATTGTTTCCAAGAGCGCGATACCTTTTCCCATGATGTCCAGGGCGGCCTCGGTCTGCTTGAGTTTTCTGGCCATGGCGGCGTTCTGCCGCTCCAGCCGCGCCTTCTCCTTGCGCAACTGCTCCAACTCGGCCTGCTCCGGCGTCTTCTCCTTCTTGGCGGCCGGGCGGCTCGTTCCCGCAGCGGTCAGTTCACCGGCGTCGCGCTGCCGGCGCCACAGTTGAACGCTGGACTCATAAAGTCCCTCACGGCGCAGCAGTGCGCCCTTGTCGCCATGCTCGGCCGCGTCGTACTCCTCGACCATCCGCAACTTGTAGGCGGCACTGAAGGTCCGCCGCTTGGGCCGGCCGGTCCGCGGCCCGTCACCGGAAGGAAGATCGTGGCTGGTCATCGTCACTCTGCTCAGTACCCGTTCTCGCCCTGTCTACATCAGCTAGGGAACTTCATCCCCTCGTGTCCCATCTGAGCCTGACACAGAGGGAACCTCGAGCAAGCCCTTGTCGCACAGGTTGCGCCACAGATGCCACCGGCCACTGATCTGCACCACCTCAGGCAGAGCACGGCGTACGGCCTCGGCGTAGGCGGCAGATCCGTCCCGACACACCACTTCAATATCGGGGTGTTCGCGCAGCCAGGCTGCCGACGTGGCCGCCTCGCGGTCGGACAGCACCGCGACGCACCGGCCGGCCTGGGCATCGATGATCGCGGCGTAGCGGTGGCGACGACGTAGCGCGAAATCGTCGACGTCGATCACTGCTGGCACCGACTGCTGGAGCACGGGCAGGCGCCGCAGCAGACGCTGAGCCGTACTGCGCGAGATCGGTATGGCCAGGACACGAGCAAGACGGCCGCATAACTCCCGTGTCGCCTCTGACAGTTGGCTGGTCAATCGCACCGTCCGACGCTGATGGCGCTCCAACAGCCCGGGGATCCGCTCGCGGAAGGTCTGCCGTCGGCGCCCCGCACAACGGAGAGGGCACTGGATCGTCCCTGGTGCGCGGCACGACAAGCACCGCGTCAGCGCCGTCCGACACCGTCCTCGACAGCAACAGCCGCAAACCCCGAGAACACCGTTGGTGCAAGAGACCTGACGTCGAACACGTCCGATGATCACAGACGCCCAACCATCGTCACCAACGGCTACGGGACAGACCTTGAAATTCTGCGGGCGAGGTGGTTATCAGCTTTCAGTTCAAGGTGATGCGGTCACCGTGGTGCAGCGACAGCGTGTTCAGCGCTGCTTTCCGCCCGGAGGTATTGCCGGTGACGTTGGGTCGGCCTTTCAGTGGTTGGCGGATGCCAGGTAGAGGACCTTGAGGGCGGCCTGCTCGGCGGGGGAAGTGCGCGCACCGGCGGGTGGTCTGGCGGAACCGGGCGTTCAGGCTCTCGATCGCGTTGGTGGTGCAGACGATCTTGCGGGTCCCGGCCGGGAATGCCGGGAACGGCGTGAAGGTCGGCCAGCCGTCTCGCCAGAGCCGGATGACCGCTGGATACTTCTCGCCCGCTCGGCTTCGAAATCGGCGAACCGCTGCTCGGCGACGGCCTGGTCCGGGGCGGTGTAGATCTGCCGCAGGTCCGGGTGAGGCGCTCCAGTGCGGCCGAGAGGCATACCGCAGCGACGAGCGGACCAGGTGGACCACGCACGGCTGCATGGTGGGCCGCGGCCAAATCTCCTCGATCGCCTCGGGCCGGCGCTTGAGGCCGTCGCAGCAGGCGATGCGCACGTCCTGCACACCGCGCTCGCCGTGGCAGTGGATGCCCGCTGCCACGTAGATCGGGCGGTCAGTGACGTGCCCTTCGCGGATCTTCACATACAGGGCGTCGATCAGCACGACCGGGTAGATGCCGTCCGGCGGCCGGGCCATCCAGGCCTCCATCTCCTCGACCACCTTGTCGGTGACCCGCGAGATCAGGTCACGCGACACTTCGACCTCGTCGATCTCGGCCAAGTGCGCGCGGATCTGCCCGGGTGGTCAGGCCCTTGGCGTACAGCGAGACGATGGCCTCGCCGACCCCCTCGACCCGGCGGGCGTGCTTGGCACAATCCGCAGCTCGAACTCACCCGTCTGTCTCGCGGCACCCGGACCTGGACCTGGACGGGACCGACCTCGGTCGACACCGTCTCGGACGAGCTGCCGTTGCGGTGGTCGCCGGTCAGAGCACCCGTCGGCCTCGGCCTTCTCGACCAGCTCACCTTCCCGGCGGCTCGTCCTCATCGTGATCGGTCACGTGTGATCCTTCCCGGCTGGGGCACCGGCCCTCGCCTTCGGGATCACCACCCACCCACACGAACCTTAGGAGGATCCCACCCAGACCCGGCCCGCGCGGACGGGGCGGGCGGGTCCGGGCGGTGTGGGTGTGGGTTCATGCGGCCTGGGGCCAGGGTGGTGGGCGGCCGGGTTGGGGCAGGGTTCTGGTTCCGGGTGGGTGGAGGCGGTAGGTGTAGCGGCCGTCGAGTGCTTTGGTGATGTGGAGGTGGTGGGGGTGGGTGTGTTTGTAGCGGTTGTGCCAGCCGCAGGTGAGGGCGAGTTGGTCGATGTCGGTGGGGCTGCGGCCGAGGGCCCAGCCGTGGACGTGGTCGACCTCGCACAGCGTCCCGGGCACCTCGCATCCCGCGACGGCGCAGGTGGCGTACAGGGTTTCCAGGACCTGGCGTTGGGGAGCGGTGGCGAACCGGACCCGGTGGCCCAGGTAGAGCGGGGTGTTGCCGTTGCCGAGTAGGAGGGGTGAGACTCCGGCGTTCAGGGCGATGCGGCGGGCTTGGGCGGCGGGGATCGGGGTGCCGTCGGTGAGACGGGCGGGGGTGGTGGCGCCGGTGAGGGTGTCCAGGTCGCAGATGACGGTGACGCGGGTGGCCTTGTGCCCGCCCGACAGGACTGTGGTGAGTGCGGCGGCGGTGCGTTCGGACAGGTCGCGGTGGTCGTCGGTTCCGGCGGGTTTGGCCAAGGGCGCGAGGGTGCCGTCGAAGATGGCGGCGTCTTCGGCGTTGAGCCAGCCCTTGATGTAGCGGCCGCCGTCCAGGGAGCGGGTCGAGTCGATCCACGACCGCTCATACCCCCGCGCCACGTCTTCGGGGGCCTGCTCGGTGCCGTCCCGTTCGGCGATGACCTCACCGATCCGCTTACCGAACGAGGCGACCTTCCCGGCGGAGAAGCCCTGGTCGACCATGCCCAGCAGGATCGTCTCGGCCCTGCCGCAGTCATCGTCATCGAGCCGGGCCGTGGCGTCGGCGATGGTGGCGGCGTAGCCGTGGGAGAGGTGGCCGCCGGTCCAGCGCGCGGTGGTCTCGGGGACGCGGTCGCGGTGCCGGGCCAGCATGAGGCGCTCCTTGGCGCGGGCTTCGCGCATGCCCAGGCGGGACCGCAGCCAGGAACGGGTGGAGGGGAAACCCCACCGCTGCACTTCGCGAGTCCGGTCGACGGTGCCGATCAATCGCGACAGGGCGGCTTCATGCAGATCGGTGGCGGCGGCGAGGGTCTCGGTGAGGTCCATGCACACCGCCGCCGAATCGGGCGCAGCACGGGAGGCGAGTTCGGCGGCGATCGCCGATGCCGCGTCCACCAATTCCATGGTGGACGCGGCATCGAGATCGACCGCGATTGAACTCATACCCCCAATGATATCCGGCCGGGCACCGCTTCACCCTTCAGGCCGAAATTCTTCCATGATTCTTTTCGGGTCTTGTCGATCAACGGGTATCCCGTTATTTACAAAGGCTCATTTCGGGCATTTCGATTTCGTTGGCCTGCCGGGTGTTGTCGTTGTGTGTTTCTGGTTGGTGGTTCTGGTTGGGGTGGGGGCGGCGCGTCGGGCAGAGGGCAGGCGGAGCCTGCCCGACGAAAGCTGCGCTCAGGGGCCGCAGAGGCTCGGAAGTCAAGGGTCAATGCCACTTAGTTAGTGCTGGTGCGTCGGCTTCTTCACATATCCACAGGGTGGTTTGTGGATTAGTTCATTTTTGGGTTTTCGTGGACGTGGAAGTAGCGGTCGATCTACCGTGCGACGATGGATGAGGCTGCTGCGCGTGGTTCGGGTTCGGCTGGTGTGCTGGTAGATCAGATCGGTATCGGGGTTTTGACGCGCTTGGTGCCGCGTGAGCTGGTGGATGAGGTGATCGCCGCTGCCGGACGCCGGGAAAAGCGGGTGCGGCTGCTGCCTGCGCGTGTCGTGGTCTATTTCGTCATGGCGATGACGTTGTTCCATGCGGACGCGTATGAGGAAGTGATACGTAAGCTGGTGCAGGGCCTGCGCGGGTTGCGGATCTGGCGGAACGAGTGGGTGGTGCCGTCGTCCGGTGCGTTGACCCAGGCACGTCGGCGGCTTGGGGCCGAGGTGATGCGTGATCTGTTCTTCCGTGTCGCGGTTCCCTGTGCCCGGCGGTCGACCCAGGGCGCGTGGCTGGGGCGGTGGCGGCTGATGGCCCTTGACGGCTTCGACATCGAAGTGCCCGACAGCGCCGCGAACGCCGAACGTTTCGGGTATGCGGGGAAGAAAAAGGACGAGAAAGGCGTGTTCCCCAAAGTGCTGGTGGTCGGGCTGGCCGAATGCGGCACCCACGCCATCGTCGGAGCTGAGTTCGGTGCGCAGCACGATACCGAGATCGCGCTGGCGACCCGGCTGCTGGGCTCGGGGATCGTGGCCGAGGACATGCTGGTCATCGGCGACCGGGGCATGTACAGCAACGAACATCTGCAACGGATCAGAGATGCTGGAGCGGACGCGTTGCTGCGCGCCAAGATCAATGTTCTGCTTCCGGTCATCAAATGGCTCCCCGATGGGTCTTATCTGTCATATTCGGCGAACCGCAGAGCCCGCACCGCCGCGTCCAAACGCTTGGCGGCCGGGACTATGGAACTGACCGAACTTCCCGGCCTGTACGTCCGGGTCGTGGAATATGAAGTGACCAACCGTGGAGAGGATGAACTGTTCACCCTCGTCACCACCATCCTTGACCCCCTGGACGCGCCCGCGACAGAACTCGCCGCCGCTTACCATGAGCGGTGGGAGATCGAAGCGGCCATCGGCGAGATGAAAACGCACCAGAAGGGCGCCGGAGCGTTGTTGCGCTCGAAGTCACCCGAGATGGTCGAGCAGGAACTGTGGGGGATGCTGCTGACATACTACGGCGTCCGGCACCTCATGGCCGAGGCCGCGGATCAAGCGGAATTGGATCCAGACCGGTTGTCGTTCATCCGCTCACTTCGCATCGTCCGCCGGCAGGTAGGAGGCCCGGCGGATTTTTCCCCCACCGCACCTTGAGCGCGCGACCGCCGACACCATCGCCGAGATAGTCGAACGACCGAACCCGCCACGGCGTCTACGAAGCCATCCACGCGTTACCAAACGCCAGCGGTACACGTCCTACCGAGTCAAACGACCCGCAGACAGCTGCACCTATCACACGGAAGAACCCGCCATCAAGATTCTGGGTTCCGCAGCCTAACTAAGTGGCATTGAGTCAAGGGGTGGGACGGAGTCCCATCGCGAAGCGACACCGAAGGCGCCCTTGACTTTGGAGGGGCGGCCCCGTACGCAGCGCCGCCCCCACCACAATTCCACGAACACAGAACAGGCTATTCGGATCACTCCGGCGACACTAAGGTGCTTGCAGTGGTCGACGGGCCTGGCCCCTGACAAGAACGATCGCATGCCGGAACGGCACGCTCAGACTGCACCACTGACCCTTTTCACCAGTTCTGGCAGACGCCGATCAAAGCTTGATCGCGACGGAGACATTCGGCGGGTAACGCAAAAAACCTGGTAGCGGGTCGACACCACGTTCGTCCCCGGCAAGACGGTCTGGTGCTTCAAGGGCCAGTGCAGCACCACCGACGATGCCCTCTCCGTCCTCGTCTTGCCCCACCCTCAACGTCTGGGTCCACCGCCGCACCTTCTACTGATGCTCCAACCCCCACCGCTACCTCCGCCGCACCAACCTGGCCTACTAGCCCGTCATGCACAACTGAGGCGCCGACGGGGTGCGACCGCGGCTACCAGTTCCCGCCTTACTACTCGCCGTGCGGTCGGCGTTCGCGCATAAACAAACAGCCCGAACCTCCGGCGGCCTGGCGGGCGGCCCCGCCGCCGGAGCCGCTGTGTGGGTCTGGAAGCGCGTTGACCGCCGTCACCGGGGATCTCTCCCGATGGCGGCGGTCAGCGGCACGGCCGGTTCACCCGGCCGGGTCATGCCCGTGCTGATCGTTGAGATCAGCCGCAGTGCTCCCAGGCGCTGGTGAAGCCGAGGTCGCCCACCGAGCCGCCCCACTTGATGCAGGTGCCCTTGGCGTACAGGTAACGCGGGCCGGCGTAGTAGGCGTAAGTACCGCAGTCATAGACGTACTTGCCGTCGCTTCGCCGCTGAAGGTCCGCACACAACTTGGCCTTCTTGCCCTGGTCAGAGGACTTCGTGATCGTCGTGACGCAGTTGTTCGACCCGTTGTAGAGAAGGTAGGTGGTGGCGGTGACGCTGCCGTAGATCGTCTTCTGGTCGATCACCGAGTAGCCGCTGCCGCACACACCGGCGGGCGAGTACGCGGCCGAGGCCGGGCCGCCGAGGGCGACCATTCCCGCGACCGCGCTCGCGGTGCCAACGGCGAGCGTTACCGCCTGCTTGAACTTGCGCATGGGGCTCCTTCTGCCTGGTTCCGCGCGTGCCAATCAGCCGCATCGTGCGGTGATGTGCTGAACGCGAGGAGAGACCGTCGTTCGTGCGCGCTGCCGCGCATGATCACGTCCAGTACCGTACTGTCACTGATCGCTTCCGCAACAGACCGGTGTCGCTGAAGGCGCCGCTTCGCCCGTCAGGCGGCTCGCGGGAGCGGTCAGCTCTGTGGGCCGGCGGAGTTGGCGGCTCCCAGGGACGCCGCGGTCAGCCACGGCTCCAGTTCGCCGTCCGTGGTGAGGTCTGAGCGGTAGGCCATGACGGTGACCAGGTAGCGGAAGTGCACCCGGTTGCGCGATTGGCGATAGTACTGGCGGCCCGGGATGAGGGGCCTGATGTCGGCTCCCTCAGGTTGGTGCCATGTGGTGAGGTGCCAGCGCGCGGGGCCGTTGAGGTAGTCGTACATGGCCGTGGCCGTGGCGTCGTCCGGGAACGGGAAGAGCGAGACGGAGACCCGGAGGGGACGGCCGGTCGCGGCACGGGGAGCCTGCTCTTCGTAGAGCCCTGCCATCACCTGCGTGCAACCGTGGGCGGTGATCTCCTCGAACACCTCTTTGGCGGTGAGAGGGCCGTTGCCGGTGACCATCTGGCCGCACGGTCTGGCTCCGGCGCCCACGAGGGTGAACTCGACGCCCCTGTCATCGGTGAACCTGCGGGCGAGCAGGGCGTCCGCGGTGAAGGGGGTCGAATCGGTGTCGTGGTTGTTCCAGGACGCCGGGTCCAGGACGGGGCTGATGTCGGTGTAGTCGAACCGAGTGTTCTCAGGCGGCGGGACGGGACGGCCGGTGATCAGCATGTCCAGGACCTGGCGCGCGGTGGGACGCTCTGCCGGGTCCTTGGCCATGCACGCCAGGACGATGTCCAGGAGCGGCGCGGCCAGGTCGCCGGTCTCGGGCGAGCCGGTCAGGACTCGTTTGATACGTGCGGCCTGGGTGGGGCCGGCGAACGCCTCGCCTCCGGTCGCCGCGTAGATCATGACCGCTCCCCAGGCGAACAGGTCCGCCGACGGCCCCAGGGTCGTCCCCTCCAGTTGCTCGGGAGCCATGTAGCCGACGGTGCCGATCCGGGTGGCCGAGGAGGTGTCGGCGTCCAGCACGCGGGCGATGCCGAAGTCGATCACCCGCGGCCCGTCCGGGCCCAGCAGGATGTTGGCGGGCTTGAGGTCGCGGTGCACCACCCCGGCCGCGTGGACGGCGCTGAGCGCGGTGATGGTCTGCACCGCGAGGCGCTGCAGGTCACCGCCGGTACGGGGGCCATGCTCGCGCACCGCCTGTGTCAGCGTGGGGCCCTCGATGTACTCGGTGGCGATCCAGGGCCGGTCCGCCTCGGCGTCGGCGTCCAGGATCTCGGCCAGGCAGAAGCCCTGGACCCGGCGCGCGTTGACGAGTTCCTGGGCGAAGTAGCGGCGGACCCGGGGGTCGCCGGCCAGGTGCGGGTGCAGGAACTTCACCGCCGCGCGCCGTCCGGAGGCGTCCTGGCCCAGGTATACCGAGCCGAACCCGCCCGAGGCCAACTCTTGTACCAGGCGGAATCCACCCGCCCACTGTTCCGTCTCCGGCAAGGCCGCTCCCGTCGTTCACCTGTTCCCGCTCAGTGCCCGCCCGGGGCTCCTCAGGTGTCGGTGGAGAAGCGGATGGCGGTCGGGGGGAGTTCTATGCCCGGCCAGACGCGGAGGCCGGGGCGCAGTTCGTTGCCCGGGCCCACGATCGCGGCGTCGCCCAGGACCACGCCGTCCAGGACGGCGCCGGGGCCGACTCGGGCGCCTCGGCTCAGGACGGAGTCGCGGACGGTGGCGCCCTCGGCGACGAAGGCGTCCTCCAGGAGGACGCTGCCGGTCACCGTGGCGCCCGACTCGATCACGGCGTTGCGGCCCACCGTGGTGCCGCCGCGCACTACGGCGCCCTGGGCCACGCGGGCGCCGGTGAGGGTCAGGCGTTCGCCCGGGTCGCCGGGCATGGCGGGGGACGCGAGGGCGCCCAGGACGAGGTCACGGGAGCCCTGGACGAAGGCTTCGGGGGTCCCGACGTCCAGCCAGTAGGCCGACTCCACGTGGCCCATGACCAGGGCGCCGGACGAGATCAGGGACGGGAACGTCTCGCGTTCGACGGAGACGACCTCGTCCTCGGGGATCGTGTCGATGGCGGAGCGGCGGAAGACGTAGCAGCCCGCGTTGATCTGGTTCGTCACCGGGTGCTGGGTCTTCTCCAGGAAGGCGGTGACGCGGCCGTCGGGGGAGGTAGGGACGCAGCCGAAGCGGGACGGGTCGTCGACCTCGGTGAGGTGGAGGGTGACGGCGGCGCCGGCCTCCTCGTGCAGTTTCACCTGGGTGCGGACGTCGTGGCCGGAGAGGATGTCGCCGTTCAGGATGAGGACGGGGTCGTCCGGGCCGCAGGTCAGCGCGCGCGCCGCGTTGCGGATGGCGCCGCCGGTGCCGAGCGGCTCGCGCTCGCTGACGTAGGCGAGGTCGACGCCGTAGGCGTGGTCGCCGAAGGCCGCCTCGAACATCTCGGCCCGGTAGGACGTCGCGAAGACGATCCGCTCGACGCCCGACGCGTGGGCCCGGGCCAGCTGGTGGGCCAGGAACGCGACCCCTGCGGTGGGGAGCAGGGGTTTCGGGGTGGAGATCGTCAGCGGGCGCAGGCGGGTGCCCTGGCCGCCCACCAGGAGGATCGCTTCCACTCGGTTCCTTTCTCCGGGTTGAGGAGAGAGCCTAGTGGGTGCGTGTGGCGGTGTATTGGGCGACTGCGCGCTGGTATGAGGCCATGTGGGCGGTTGCGGAGGCCGCCCAGGAGAACTCCTGCGCGCGGGCGTGCGCGGCCTCGGCCAGGTCGGTGCGGCGGGACGGGTCGTCGATGAGGGCGGTCAGGGCCGAGGCGATGCCGGGGGCGTCGGGCTCGGTGTAGGCGACCGCGTCGCCGCCGACCTCGGGCAGCGGGCCGCGGTGGGTGGTGAGGACGGGCGCCCCGCACGCCATCGCCTCGAGGACGGGCAGGCCGAACCCCTCGCCGCGGCTCGGCAGCGCGACGACGAGGGCGCCGCCGAAGAAGCCCGGCAGGGACGGCCACGGCAGGTAGCCGGGGCGCAGCACGCGCAGGCCGAGCGGGACGGTGGCGAGGGCCGCGTCGACCTCGTCGTCCCAGCCGCCGCTGCCCGCGAGGACGAGCGCGGGCGGGTCGTCGCGGCCGGCGCAGGCGCGGGCCCAGCCGCGGATCAGGTTCGGGACGTTCTTGCGCGGCTCCAGCGCCCCGAGGTAGGCGACGTACGGGCGGCCGTGCAGGCCGAGCCGGTCGGAGACCTGCTTGACCTCGGCCTCGGACGGGCGGTGGAACACCTCGTGGTCGACGCCGTGGTAGGCGACGTCGATGTGCGCCGGGTCGGCGCCGAGGACGCTGACCAACTCGTCGCGGGTCGCGCGGGACGGGACGATCAGCCGGGTCGCGCGGCGGGCGGCGCTGCGGGTCGCCGACTTGATGTAGGACGTGCGCACCGGGTCGTGCTGCTCGGGCTCGGCGAACAGGGTCACGTCGTGGATCGTCACGACGGTCGGCAGGGCCGCGCCCACCGGCATCGTGTAGGTGGGCAGGTGGATGACGTCCGCGCCGACGCTCTCGGCGACGCGGGGCAGGCCCGACTGCTCCCAGGCGAGGCGGCTGGCGCGGTGCGCCAGCGTCGCGGGGCCGGCGACGACCCGGGCCCCCGGGACGAGGGCCTCATAGCGTTTCTCGTCCGCCCGCTGGCACGCGACGGCGAGGTCGGCGCCCTGCGCGTGCAGGGCGGTCAGGAGCCCGTCCACGTACCGGCCGAGCCCGCCGCGGTCGGCAGGCACGGCGGTGGCGTCGAGGAGAATTCGAGGCGCCACGGTCCACTCCCCCATCCAGCGCGGTGGCGTAGATCACTCTTTACGTTCCGAGCCTACGCCCGCCGGGCACTCGCTCGGGTGACCTCGTTCCACGCGATTCACGATGGGCCCCTACCCGACCGCTACGTTTTATCTGCGGGGGCGGACCCCCACACCCCCCGGCAACTACCTCTTACGCGCCTGAACCAGCACAATGCTGCCCTGCTCGTTGGGAGCCTTGCGGTCGGCGAGGGCGACGAGCGGGGTCAGCGGCGCGGCGGCGTTGAAGCCGACCTTGCCGCCGTAGGTGGAAAGCGACAGGTAGAGGCGCTCCGTGGCGGCCGTGCGGAACTGGTAGCTGTGCCGGACGAGGTCGAGGCCGCGCTCGTCCATCAGCTTGCGCAGGCTGTCGTGGGTGTAGGTGTGCTGCACGTGGTATTTGGCCTTGTGCGCGTCGCGCAGCTTCGGCCAGGCGTCGGCGCGGCTGAGGACGTCGGCGGACATGAAGATCTGGCCGCCGGGCTTCAGCACTCGCGCCATCTCGTCGAGGGACTTGCCGCCGTCGTCGAAGTGCTCGATCGCGCAGACCGACAGGATCGCGTCGAACGAGCCGTCGGCGAACGGGAGCCTGAGGGCGTCGCACTCGATCAGCGCGGGCGCGTGCGCGAGCGTCCGGCCGTAGGCCATCTTGCCGCGGGCGAGGTCGATCGAGACGGCGTCGGCGCCGCGCCTGCGCGCCTGGCCGGCCCAGTAGCCGTCGCCGCCCGCGACGTCGAGGACGCGCCTGCCGCGCAGGTCGCGTCCCATCCAGCCGAGCAGCGTCCCCGCCTCCCGGTACCGGCACACGTGCACCTGGTGCCCCATGAAGGCGACCACATCCGAAATCTTCATCGCCCCCAACTCTAGGCCGAGCGCGCGGGTGGGAGGCCGCGTTCGCCTACGCTGGGCCCGTGAAGATGAAGGTCGTCGCCGTGCGGGCGCTGCGGGTGCTGCTGGTGCTGCTGGCGCTGGCGTTCTGCGGCTACAGCGTGGCGTCCCAGTGGGACGACACGGTCCGCGCGTTCCAGCAGATGTCCTGGCCGACGCTCGTCGCGGCGCTGGCCGCGGGGCTGGCGGGGCTCTTCGTCTGGATGCTCGGCTGGCGCGAGTTCCTCGGCGGGCTCGGGTCGCCGCTGCCGGTGCGCGCCATCTTCCGGATCTCCGGGATCTCCCAGCTCGGGAAGTACGTCCCGGGCAAGGTGTGGGCGCTGGTCACGCAGATCGAGATGACCCGCGAGCACAAGGTGCCGCCGGAGCGCAGCTTCGGGTCGACGCTGCTGGCGGTGGCGACGTCCACGGCGTGCGGGCTGGCCGTCGCGGCGGTCACGCTGCCGCTGACGTCGCAGACCGCGCGGGACGAGTACTGGTGGCTGTTCCTGCTGGCGCCCGTCCTGCTGGTGCTGCTGCACCCGAAGATCGTGACGTGGGCGCTCGGGACGATGCTCAAGCTCATCCGCCGCCCGCCGCTGGAGCACCCGGTCAGCCTCGCCGCCACGCTGAAGGCCATCGGCTGGACGGTCCTCGGCTGGGCGCTGTTCGGCGTGCACACCTGGCTGCTGTGCATGGCGGTGGGCGGCGACGGCGCGGGCCTGCCGTTCGTCGCGACCGGCGCCTACGCGCTGGCGTTCGTCGCCGGGTTCCTGGTCTTCATCGCGCCCGGCGGCATCGGGGCGCGGGAGGCCGCGCTGACGGTGGTGCTGACGCCGGTGCTGCCGGCGGGCGCGCCGGTCGTGGTCGCCATCGCGTCCCGGGTGCTGCTGACCGCCGCCGACCTCATCAACGCCGGGGTCGCGTTCCTGCTGGGGCGTACGGCTCCACGGGCCGGGAATGAACCACCGACCGAGGCGCTTGTGACGGGTACGCAGCCTACGAAGGAGGGACCGTGACGGCCCCGATTACCGTGACCGACGCGACGTTCGAGGACGAGGTCCTCAAGAGCGACATCCCGGTGCTGGTCGACTTCTGGGCCGACTGGTGCGGTCCGTGCCGCATGATCGCCCCGATCCTGGAGCAGATCGCCGAGGAGCAGGACGGCAAGATCAAGATCGCGAAGATGGACTACGACGCGAACCCGCACACGCCGAACGAGTACGGCGTGATGGGCCTGCCGACCCTGCTGCTCTTCAAGGACGGCAAGAGCGTCCAGCAGATCGTCGGCGCCAAGCCGAAGCGCGCTCTGCTCAAGGACATCGAACCCCACCTGTGAGCGCGTCGACATAGGCGGTCCACAGCGGGCCGTGGTCGACCGGGCGGACGCCGGAGCGCAGGCGCTCCGGCTCCCCCGGCTCGTAGAAGCGGCGGAGCGCGCCCGCCAGTGACGCGACGTCGTCCGGCGCGCAGATCAGCCCGTCGACGCCGTCCCTGACCTGGCCGGCGAAACCGCCCACGTCGGTGGCGATCACCGGCAGGCCGTGCTCGTAGGCCATCCAGACGTTCTGCGACGCGGTCGCCGTCCGGTACGGCAGGACGAGCGCGTCGGCGGCGGCGAACAGCCCCGGGACGTCGGCGGCGGGCACGTACCCGGGCCGCAGCTCCACCCGGGAGGCCAGGTCGAGCGAGCCGATCAGCTCGCGGGTCTCGTCGAGCCCGCCCCAGAACTCGCCCGCGACGGTCAGCGACACGTCGTCCGGGCCCTCGGCGAGCGCGCGCAGCAG
The DNA here is from genome assembly GCF_013364275.1 of Actinomadura sp. NAK00032. Taxonomy (NCBI): domain Bacteria; kingdom Bacillati; phylum Actinomycetota; class Actinomycetes; order Streptosporangiales; family Thermomonosporaceae; genus Actinomadura; species Actinomadura sp. NAK00032. Next base: position 8,194,872 of record NZ_CP054932.1, read on the forward strand.
GACGTCCAGGCCCTTGTACGGGCGGACGATCCCGAAGAACAGCAGCCGCCGGCGCACCTTCTCGTCGCCCGGCGCGGCGGCCCCGCCCGACGGCAGGTGCGCGGCCATCTCCGCCACCCGCACGGGACGGCTCGTCAGACCGCGCGCGACCTCCGCCTGCGCCTCGGTGTGGACGAGGACGCCGTCCACCTTCCGCAGCAGGCGCTTCATCAGCGGCTCGTCGTAGGGCTTCCGCTCGTGCGGCAGGACGTTGTGGCACAGCGCCACCACCCTGCTTCCCGAGGGGGGGCGCCCCCCCACGCCCCCCGAAGACTTGGCGGTCCCCCGCCTGATGCCCGAGAGGATCCCCAGGTAGGACGGCACCTGGACGGTGCTCAGCACCACCAGGACGACCAGATCGCAGGAGCGCAGCGCGCGGCCCGTCCGCCACCAGCCGTCCGGGCGCCGCCAGTCGAGCCGGTGCCGGGTGCCGGGGAACGGCTCGCCCTCCGGCTCGGCGATCGTCTGCTGCCCCGGGTACAGGAACGCCGGGTACTGCGCCCGCCACGACTCGATGGCGACGTCGTGCCCGGCCGCCGCGAGCCGGTGCGCCAGTTCGGTCGTGTGCCGGGCGCCGCCGCCCTTGTACGGGAACGCCGGCCCGACGATCGCGATGCGCATGCCGCTGGACGCCACCGCTAGACGTCGCCGCGGGACCGGACGATCAGGTCCGCGAGCAGCGCCAGCGACGCGATGATCAACCCGGTCACGAAGATCATGATGGTGTTGTTGGCGAAGTAGCCGAAGTGCACCACCATGTCGAACACGCCCTTGCCGAGCCCGATGAGGATCAGCCACAGCGCGGGCGGCATCAGCACCTTGAGCGGGTTGAAGTACATCACCATCCGCAGCACCTGCAGGATGTAGCGGTAGGCGTCCTTGGTGAAGTGGAACTTGGACTTGCCGGCCCGCTTGGCGTAGTCGATCGGCATGTACCGGACCGGGTGCTGGTTCGACAGGAACGCGATCGTGATCGTGGTGACGCAGGAGAACCCGGGCGGCAGCAGCCGCAGGTACGGCAGCGACACCTCGCGGCGGAACGCGCGCAGCCCGGAGTTCAGGTCCGGGATCTTGGAGTTGGTGAGCCGCTCGGCGATTTTGCGGATGAACCACTTGGCGGGCACCCGCAGCATCTTGTGCGTGCCCTCCTCGGTGGTGCGCGCCCCGACGACCTGGTCGATGGACGGGTCGGTGTCGAGGGCGTCGACGAGGTCGGGGATCCGCTCGTTCGGGTAGGACATGTCGGCGTCCGTCCACACGACGATGTCGCCGCGGGCCTGCTGGGAGCCGATGCGCCGGACGGTGCCCGAGCCGCTGTTGTGCTGGAACGCCATCACCCGCATGTTCGGGAAGCGCGGCTCCGCCTCGCGCAGCCGGGCGAGCGTGTCGTCGGTCGAGCAGTCGTCGACGGCCAGCAGTTCGTAGGTCTTGCCGCTGGCGTCCATCGCCTTGGTGATGCGCTCGACCTCGGCGATCACGTGGTCCTGCTCGTTGTAGCAGGGCAGCACGATCGTGACGTGGACGGGCTCGGCGTCGGGCTCGGCGGGTTCGGGTTCGGGCGCGGGCTCCGGCCCGGGCGGCGCGGCGGCCTCCGGCTGCGCGGCGGCCTCGGGCTGGACGGGCTCGGCCGCGGGCTGCGCGGCGGGCGCGCTCGCGGTCGCGGCCTCGGGCGCGGTCTCGGTCGTCGGCTCGGCAGACTGGGTGCTCACGCAGCGCGAGGATACTCGCCCCGCCGAACCTCGGCAGCCGCTAAGGCGCGGACGGCTCCGCGATCCAGACCTCCATGGACAGCCCCCACGTCCCGCCGGGGGGCTTGGTGAGGGTGCGCCCGTCCTGCCGCGTCCGCACCTGGAGGACGCGTTCCGGCGTGCCGTAGGGGGCGACCTGCTCCCGCTTCGCCGCCATGACCACCGGACGCCGGCCGGCCCCGGTGACGCCGGCGATGACGCGCCGCACGTCGGCGGTCGTGGCGCCGCCGCTCACCCGCGCGGCGGGCAGGTCGCACATGCCGCGCACGACCTGGAGGAACCGGTCGGCCGTGGACTGCTCGACCACCACGACGGAGCTGCCCGGCCTCAGCGCGTCGCACATGCCGCGCACGGCGCCCACCTCGTGCTGCTCGGTCCGGGTCACCAGGAACCCGCCGGACGTCAGGACGATCGGCACCAGCATCAGCGCGACGCCGATGACCGTGCCCCGGTTCACCATCTTCGGCCCGTACCCGACACGGCGGACGCGCCGCACCGTCCACGCGCACGCGAACACCGTGAACAGCAGCAGGCCGGGGATGACCAGGCCGATCAGCCGCCGGGACGCCCACGGATGGTCGGGCGTGATGCCCGGCCGCAGCAGCACCTGCGCGGTCGTCCAGACGACCATCGCGTAGGGCAGCAGCCACTCGGGCGACTGGCCGCGCAGCAGCCGCCGGACCAGCAGCGCCGCGCCGAGCGTCGCGAACAGCAGCGCGGGGACGCCGATGTACCAGACGACCCAGTAGAGCGACAGCTCCGAGTACTGGCGGGTGCCGTCCACCGGCAGGTGCTGGATCCGCTGGATCGTCTCGATGAACTGGACGTTCAGCTGGTCGTCGCGTGAGGCGGGCACCCGGCGGACGGTCTGCACCAGCGGCCGGACCGCGAAGCCCGCCATCACCAGCACGGTGAGGACGGCGGCGGCCCCGGGCAGCCGGCCGTGCGCGACCGCCGCGCCGAGCCGCCGCAGCCGCGTGCCCGTCCGGTCCGCGCGCAGCAGCACGACCATGGCGACGGTGGCGACGAGGATCGCCGCGCTGATGGCCAGCAGCGGCTTCAGCGACGATCCGAGATAAGAGAGGTAGGGCCGCGACAGCGTGAAGCCCTCGACGAGCCCGGCGGCCGTGCCGAGCAGCAGCCCGCCCGCCACCCAGTAGCCGGTGCGCCGCCCGCGCCCGATGAGAAGGCCGGCGAACACGAGCACCGGCAGGACGTCCCGCAGCCCGTCGATCCGGACGAGCACGATCAGCCCGAGCGCGGCGCCCGCCAGGAACGCCTTGAGGTCGGCGCTGCGCCCCTCCTCGCGGCGCATGTCGTACAGCAGCGACAGGCCGCCCAGCAGCAGCACGATCGCGGGCAGTTCGCTGAACGTGCTGCGCGAGACGTAGAGCATCGGCAGCGTCAGCGCCAGCAGCAGCGCCCCGGCGGGCGCCCAGCGCGGGCCGGCGAGCCGCGCGACGAGCCCGGCGAACGCGAGCACGCAGCACGCGCCGAGCAGCGGCGCCATCAGCAGGATGCCGTGGGTGCCGCCGAGCCAGCCGCCGAGCGCGAGGATCAGCGGCATGCCCGCCATGAACTGCGGGACGACGGCGCCGCCGTCCTCGTAGAAGGCGGGGCTCGCGAACCCGAGCACGGGGTCGGGCCCGCCGAACGCCGCCGCCGACTCCGGGATGGGCAGCGACCCGTGCCCGGCCAACCACGTCGCGAACTGGACGTAGGACGCCGGGTCGCGGCGGACGACGATCTGCTCCGCGCACATCACCACCTGGAGCACCAGGAACGCGACGGTGATCGCCAGGACGCTCCAGGTGACCCATCGCGGCACCGACTCCACGCCGCCGGGGACGTTGAGGCTCCCGCGCTTCGCGGCTTCGTCCACGCCGGGACGGGACCGGAGGCCGAGCCACAGCACCGCGGCCGCGACCGGCACGAACAGCGCGATCGCCGGGACCGGCCGGAACACGCCCGCCAGCAGCAGCGGCAGCGACACCGCCAGCCACGCCACCACGAGCAGCGCCGGGGCGACGGTGACGCGGACGAGCAGCCGGCCAGCGTTCATCGTCCCGCCCCGTGGTGGTCTACACAGAATTGGTGCGTGCGGTGGTCGTTCACCCGTGCGGAGCGTAGCGCCACCCGGCGGGTGGTGGGCCTCTCACGATCATGCGGGCATACGCTCGGGCCATGAGCGAACCCGACCCGGGCGCGGCCACGCCCGCCGAGCTGCTGCGGCGGCGGGTGGCGGACGCGCCCGCCAACCCGCTGGTCACCTTCTACGACGACGCGACCGGGGAGCGCGTCGAGCTGTCGGCGAAGACGTTCGACAACTGGGTCGCCAAGACGGCGAACTTCCTCGTGGACGGGCTCGGCGCCGAGCCGGGCACCCGCGCGGTGCTCGTGCTGCCGCCGCACTGGCAGACGGCGGTGTGGCTGATGGCCTGCTGGTCGGCGGGCGTCGTCGCCGAACCGGTCGACCCGGAGACGGTGAAGGGCCGAGCAGGCGAACCCGTCGGCGGCTCCGGGCCGTACATCCTGGCGGCTGCTCAGGAGGTGCTGGACGACGTGGTCGGCGACACGGAGGCCGAAGAGATCGTCGGCCTGTCGCTGCACGCGCTCGGCGGCCCGCTCGCCGACTGCCCGCCCGGCGTGACCGACTACGCCGACGAGGTCCGCGGCCACGGCGACCGCTTCGCGGCCGGGCCGGATGTGACGCCCGGGACCCCCGCGCTCAATGTGACAAAGACCACACTCAGCCAGCGGGAGCTGGTCGCCGCCGCCCGCGAGGCCGCCGAGAAATGGGAGCTGGACGCACGCGACCGCCTGTTGGTTGACGTGCCGTTCACCACACTGGAGGGGGTACTGGCGGGTCTACTCGCACCACTAGCCTCGGGTGCTTCCGTCATAATTCAACGAAACTTTGACAAAGCCATCCTAGATCAACGCCTGACCGTGGAGCATGTGACGGTGGTGGCCGGAACGCCGGGCCCGAATGACGGATCCGGGTCCCCGTACCGGCTGTCCTGACCTACGCTCTCCTTGCCCTCGTCCAGACGCCGACCCCGGAAAGCGGGCGATCCCGTGTGGGGGACCATCACCCCCCGCGCCTCCAAGAACCGCTGAGACCCCGGACCACGGAGCCGATGAACAGCAATCCGATGTACATGGAGTACGTCGACGACGCCGATCCCCAACCGGCGCCGCGACGCGGCTGGCGCATCCTCGGATGGGTGTGCATCGGGCTGTCGGCGGTCATGGTGGCCGGCTCCCTGACGGCCTACGGCCTGTACCGCAAGGCGTTCGGGAACATCTCGCACGAGGACGTCAACGCGCAGCTCGGCCCCAACCGGCCGAAGAAGCTGAACAGCGCGATGAACATCCTGCTGCTCGGGTCCGACACCCGCGCGGGGTCCAACGGCAAGTACGGCCGCGGGCTGAAGAACGAGCTGCCCCGCTCCGACACGATGATCCTGCTGCACCTGTCGCCCGGCGGCGGGCAGGCGATGGGGATCAGCTTCCCCCGCGACCTGATGATCCCGATGCCGTCCTGCAAGGGCCGCAAGGGCGGGACGATCCCGGCGCAGTCCCGCGCCCAGATCAACTCGGCGTTCACCAACGGCGGCGCCGCCTGCGTCATCAAGACGATCGAGAGCATCTCCAACATCCGCATCGACCACTTCATGCAGGTCGACTTCACCGGGTTCAAGACGATCACCAAGGCGGTCGGCGGCGTCCCGGTGTGCCTGCCGAAGGCCGTGAACGACCCGAAGTCCGGGCTCCGGCTGAGCAAGGGCCCGCACAAGATCAAGGGCGAGACGGCCCTGGCGTACGTGCGCGTCCGGCACGGCCTCGGCGACGGCTCCGACACCGACCGCATCAAGCGCCAGCAGAAGTTCATGGGCTCCCTCGCCAACCAGGCGATGAGCGCGGGCGTGCTCAGCAACCCCAAGAAGCTCTACTCGCTGATGAACGCGGTCACCAAGTCGCTCACCACCGACGAGGAGCTGACCCCGGACGTCATGATGGACATCGCCCGCGAGATGCAGGGCATGACCTCCGGCAAGCTCCGGTTCGTGACCGTCCCGTCCGGCCCCGACCCGCAGGACATCAACCGCGTCGCGCTCCGGGACGCCGCGCAGCCGTTCTTCGCCGCGGTCCGCAACGACAAGACCATCCCGAAGGAGCCGAAGGCCGGGACGCCGAAGATCGCGCCCAGCCAGGTGCGGGTGCGCGTCTACAACGGCAGCGGCGTCCAGGGGCAGGCCGGGCGCGTCGCCGACGACCTGGAGTCGCAGGGCTTCCAGGTGACGGTCGGCGGGAACGCGCCGGCCGACGCCCCGGCCACCAAGGTGATGTACGGTGCCGGTGCCGACCAGCAGGCCCAGACGCTCGCCGCCCTGATCCCGAGCAAGCCCCAGCCGACCGCGCGCAAGGGCGGCACGCCGGGCGTCGTCGACCTCGTCGTCGGGAAGAACTGGACGGTCCTGAAGAGCGCCGGCGCCGGTATCCCGAAGCAGGAGGGCGAGATCCGGGCCAGCGACAACATCTGCAAGGACTCCTGACCCGGACAGCCTCATGACCTACTCCAGCAGGCCCCCCGGAGCCGAGCCGCCGCCCGCCCACGAGCCGCCGCCCACCGGCGCGGCGGTGCCCCCCGCCCCCCGGGCGCCGGGCACGGCGGCCATGGCGCCGCCCGCGCCGGGCACCGCGCCGCCCGCCCCCGGCACGGCGGCGGGCCCTGGCGCGGGCACGGCCGCACCGGGGCAGGGCGAGCGCCCGCGTAAGCCGCGGGACCCCTTCTTCGACAACGCCAAGTACTTCGCGATCCTGCTGGTGGTGGCGGGCCACGTCATCGCCAACGTCCGGTCGGACGTCCCGATCGCGAAGGCGCTGTACCTGTTCATCTACATGTTCCACATGCCGCTGTTCATCGTGATCACCGGCTACCTCTCCCGGAACTGGACGTTCTCCACCGGCAAGGCGCGCAAGCTCATCACCCACGTCGGCGTGCCGTACGTGGTGTTCGAGGTCGCGTACGAGATCTACGCCTGGCTGGGCGAGGGCGGCGAGCTGACGATCAGCCTGCTGAAGCCGTACTGGCTGATGTGGTTCATGTGCGCCCTCTTCCTCTGGCGGCTGTCCACGCCGGTGTGGCAGCAGATCCGCTGGCCGCTGGGCATCGCCCTGCTCTTCGCGCTGCTGTCCTACATGAGCGATCTCGGCGGCACGTTCAACATCCACCGGGTGCTCGGGCTCCTCCCGCTGTACGTGCTCGGCCTCACGCTGAAGCCCGAGCACTTCGAGCTGCTCAAGAAGCCGATCGCCCGGCCGATCGGCGCGGCGGTGCTGGCCGGCGGGCTGGCCATGGCGTACTTCGCCAAGGACCGCATGACGGAGAGCTGGGTCTTCTGGAAGACCCCCTACGAGGACCTCGGTGTCAGCAACGTCACCGGCACCGTGATGACGCTGGCGATGTTCAGCTGCGCGACGGTGCTGGTCGCGGCGTTCCTCGCGGTCGTCCCGCGCGGGCGGCACTGGTTCAGCGCGCTCGGTGCCACCACGCTCTACACGTACCTTTTGCACGGGTTCATCATTCGACTGCTGGACTACCTGGATTGGTGGGATTCCGCCTGGATGCACACCGTTCCGGGGACGATCATTCTCCTGGGCGCGTCCGCCGTGCTCGGCACCGTGCTGTGCAGCCCGCTGGTCGTGCGGTGCATGAGCTGGGCACTGGAACCCAAGATGACCTGGGCCTTCACGTCCCTGCGCCGCCCCGCCGGGCGCGGAGCGGCCGGCAAGGGCGGCCGGCGGACGGCCGGACGCCCGGCCCGCTAGCCCGGCCCGCTAGCCCGACCCGCCGGCCGACCGGGCGGCGCTCTCCGCCGAGACGAATCTCGGCTTGTGCCATGTCGGATATCATCAACTCGGCCTTATCCGCCTCTTAATCCCGCAGTGAAGCGGATTTCACCACCCCGCCACATTTTGGCGCTCGTCCCCCAGGGGAGAACCGGTTGTCACCGCTGCTGAGCATCGTCGTCCCGTTCTACAACGTCGAGGCCTATCTGGAGGCCTGTCTGGAGTCCGTCGCCCAGCAGACCCTGAGCGACCTCGAAGTCGTCATGATCGATGACGGCTCCACCGACGCGAGCGCGACGATCGCCAAGGAGTTCGAGACCCGCGACTCCCGCTTCCGGCTGGTCCGCCAGGAGAACCAGGGCCTCGGCCTGGCCCGCAACGCGGGGCTGCCGCACACCTCGGGCCGCTACCTCGCGTTCATCGACAGCGACGACATCATCCCCCGGTACGCCTTCGACCTGATGGTCGGCTCGCTGGAGGAGACCGGCTCCGACATCGCCTGCGGCGCCGTGCGGCGGATCGGCATCAACGGCCTGCAGCGGTCGGCCATGCACGACCGCATCTTCCCGATCGACCGCAAGGCGACGCACGTCCGCGACTTCCCCGAGCTGCTGTGCGACCGGACCGCCTGGAACAAGGTCTTCCGCCGCGCCTTCTGGGACAAGCACGACTTCACGTTCCCCGCCGGCCTGTACGAGGACATCCCGGTGACGATCCCGGCGCACGTCCTCGCCTCCAAGGTGGACGTCCTGCGCGAGGTCGTCTACCACTGGCGCATCCGCGAGACCGGCACCCGGTCGATCACGCAGCGCCGTACCGAGCCGGGCAACCTCGCCGACCGGATCCGCTCGGTCCGCGCCGCCTCCAGCTTCCTGGCGAAGAACGCGCCCGACCTGAAGGACGCCTACGACCGGTCGGCGCTCGCCGACGACATCCGGATCTACGTCAACGTCGTCGACCAGGGCGACGACGCCTACCGCGAGTCGTTCCTCGCGCTCGTCAACGAGTTCCTCGACGAGATCGACCTGAAGCTGCTCAACGACCTCACCGCCATCGACCGGCTGAAGTTCCACGCCGTCCGCGAGCGGCTGATGGACGAGCTGATCGACATCGTCTCGTTCGCCAAGAGCAACCCGATGCGGCACAGCGCGATCCAGCGGCAGGGCGGCGGCGACACCTGGTACGGCGACTACCCCTACCTCGGCGACCCGCGCTTCCCCGACCACCTCTACGCGCTGTCGGACGAGCTGAAGCTCCAGACCGGCGTCGACGAGATCATGTGGCACAACGGGAAGCTGCGGATCGAGGGGCACGCCTACATCGACCGGATGGACGCCCCCGGCCCGGGCGACAGCACGATCGAGCTGGAGTTCCGCAAGCGGCGGGTGGTGCTGGTCCCGAAGATCCTGCGGCCGAAGCCGGAGCGGATCCGGCGGCCCGACGTCACCGCGCAGAGCGGCCAGGCCACCGCCTGCCACGACTGGTCCGGGTTCGCCGTGGAGATCGACCCCGCGCAGCTCGGGTCGAACGAGGGCACCTGGCACATCTTCGTCACGGTGACCACCCACGGCATCAAGCGCCGGGGCAGGCTCACCACGCCGCGCGGCGCGGGGCTGTGGCCGCCGGACCGCGAGGTCGCCCCCGGGATGCTGATCAAGCCCAAGTACACCCCGGCCAAGGAACTGATCGTCGGCGTGCAGCCGGTCCGCGCCCTGGTGACCGACGTCAAGGTGGACGGGGAGCGGCTGCTGCTGTCCGGCCGGGTCCGGCAGGCCGACGCGGCCTTCGTGCGCAAGGGCGCGATCACCGCGGCCTACCGGCAGGGCACCACGACGGTGTCGTGGCCGATGACCGCGACGAACGACGCCCCCTCCGGGCACCTCGGCTTCACCGCCGTCGCCGACCTCCGGCAGCTCGCCGAGGGGCTGGGCTCCGGGAACGCGGCCGCCGCCGGCGCGGCCGTCACCGACAGCATCGAGTGGGACTTCTCCCTCACCGCCGGCGGCCAGGACAGGCTGCGGCTCGCCGTCGAGGCCGACCTGCTCGACCTGCGCGCCGACGTGGCCGGCCGCGAGTACGACGTCATCGCCACCAACTACGGCAACCTCACGCTGGTGGAGCGCGCCCCCCGGCCCACGATCACCCATGTGGAGTGGCTGGACGGCACCACGATCCGGGTGGCCGGCACCAGCGGCGACGAGGGCACCCGGCCGGACCGGCTGATCATGCGCCGGCGCCGCACCTCCGACGTCCACGAGGTCCCGCTCAGCTGGGACGGGCCCGCCTTCACCGCGCTGCTCAACGCCCGGCGCGAGAGCGGGTTCCCGCTGCCGACCGGCCGGTGGGACCTGTACGTCCCCGGCGCGCACGGCGAGATCAACATGGGCATCGACCGGGCGACGCGCCGGGCGCTGCCCGAGCCGCGGTTCGTGGGCGTGCACGAGCTGTCGCTGCAGTCCCACCGCGGCGACCTGCTCCACCTCTGGATCCGGACGGCGCTGAGCGACGACGAGCGCGGCGCCTACGCGCAGCGCAGGCTGCAGCGGCACTACTACTCCTCCGCCAACACCGCGCCGCTGCGCGACCTGGTGGTGTTCGAGAGCTACTTCGGCCGCCAGTACTCCTGCAACCCGCGGGCCGTCTTCGAGGAGATGCAGCGGCGCGAGCCGGGCCTGGAGTACGTCTGGTTCACCGCCGAGGGCCAGTTCGACGTGCCCGAGGGCGCCCGGACGGTGCTGCGCGGCACCCGCGAGTACTACGAGCTGTCCGCGTCGGCGCGCATCGTCGTGAACAACTGCCTGCAGATGCAGGGCTACGGCAAGCGCCCCGGGCAGGTCTACCTCCAGACCTGGCACGGGACGCCGTACAAGCACATCGGCTACGACCTGGTGAAGAACGGCCGCATCGCGAGCAACACCACCAAGCTGAGCCGCTACGAGGAGGACGTCCCCCTCTGGGACCACCTCATCTCGCCGTCCGCGCACGTCACCGGCATGCTCCGGCAGGCGTTCCGGTACGAGGGCGACGTCCTGGAGGTCGGCTACCCGCGCAACGACCTGCTGTTCGCCCCCGACCGGGAGGAGCGGGCGCGGCGGGTGCGCGAGCGGCTCGGGGTCCCGCCGGGGCGCCGGGTCGCCCTCTACGTCCCGACGTGGCGCGAGGACATCTGGCTCACCCGCGGGCGGCAGGCCGAGCTGGTGCTGGACACGGCGCGCCTCGCCGCGGCCGTCGGCGACGACTACACGATCCTGGTGCGCCAGCACCACATGGTCGCCGACCGGACGGCCGGCATCGGCGGCGACGTCATCGACGTCACCCGCCACCCCGACATCACCGAGCTGTACCTGATCGCCGACGTGGTGATCACCGACTACTCCTCGGTGATGTTCGACTTCGCCGCCACCGGCCGGCCGATCCTGTTCTTCACCCCGGACCTGGAGTTCTACCAGGAGGAGCTGCGGGGCACCTACTTCGACCTCACCGCCGAGGCGCCCGGCCCGCTGCTGCGGGAGGTCGACGAGGTCGCCGGCGCGCTGCGCGACCTCGACGGCGTCACGTCGACCCACCTTCGCGCCTACACGGCGTTCCAGAACCGCTACTGTGCGATGGACGTCGGTCAGGCGGCCGCGCGGATCGCGGACCGGCTGCTGGGTTGACGATCATCGGTGACAAGTCGGCAACGACGCGCCGGGCCCGCTGCCGGGAGGAGTAGATTCTCCCTTCGGGAGCGGGCCCGGGCGCGTCATCGTCCCTTGTCAGCGGCCGGTTCCGCGTCTGCCACCCCGCGGCCGGGGCCCGGTTCTCCCATCACGAAAGGACGGCTCTTCAATGGCGGACTTCACGCTCGACGACGTCCGGCAACGGACGTACAAAGCGCGTGACGCATGGTGGACGGTCCTGCTGGTCGACCCCCTCGCCGCGCGGCTGGTCAAGTTCACCGCCAACCGGACGCGCATCACTCCCAACCAGCTCACCGTCGGGGCACTGATCCTCGGCCTGGCCGCCGGCGCCTGCTTCGCCGTTGCCTCCCCGCTCTGGCTCGCCGTCGGCGCCCTGCTCTACCACCTGTCGTTCACGCTCGACTGCATGGACGGCAAGATCGCCCGCCTCAAGGGCACCGGCTCGGTCTTCGGCGCCTGGCTGGACTACATCTTCGACCGCATCCGGGTCCTCGCCTGCGCGATCGCCCTCATGGCCGGCCTGTACCACGACACCGGGAACACCGCCTACATCTGGACCGCGCTCGCCGTCGTCTTCCTCGACATGCTGCGCTACATGGACGCCCTTGAGATCTACAAGGTGCGCAACCAGATGCGGTCGACGCTGCGCACCGCGCAGGAGCGGGCGCAGGAACTGCTGGACGAGGCCGCGCGGGCGGACGGCGGGCCGTCCGCGGCCGCCGCCGACGACCGGCTCCGCTCGGCGCAGGCCGACCTGGAGCCCTCCGAGGCCGACCTGGAGGACCAGGTCGTCGCGGAGAACCCGAACGTCGCGCTGCAGCAGGGGTTCAACCAGCGGTTCCCGTGGTACGCGCGGATCCGCAACGTGCTGATGCGCGGCCGCATCCGCCCGCACCTGATCAGCGGCATCGAGTTCCAGATGGGCGTCTTCATCGTCGCGCCGCTCATCGCGGCGGTCGTCTCGGGCGCGGTGATCCCGGTGGTGGCGGTCAGCGCGGCCGGCATGCTCTTCTTCGAGTTCGTGATCATCTACAAGTTCTGGCTGTCCAGCCGGGACTACGGCCGCAAGCTCGCCGACGTGCAGGCGGTCATCGCCGAGCAGGAGGCCCGGTTTCCCGAGCGAGCGGCGATGACCGCCGGTCAGCAGGCCTGACCCGACAGCTCCGGATCCGCGGACGTCCCCTGGGAGCCCTTCCCGGGGGACGTCTCCTTTTCTCTGGCCTCGGGCTCGTTCGCGGGCTCGTCGTCGGGACCGGCCGCGTCCGGCTCCCCGTCCTCCACCGTCTCCTCGGGGGCGTCCTCGGCCTCGGGGACGGGCGGCCGGCGCGCGAAGGCCAGCCCGGCGGCGAGCGCGGCGAACGGGATCGCGGGCAGCACGTACCGGTAGTCGAAGTCGGCCGTCGCCGCCGGGACGACCAGCAGCGCGAGCCCGGTGCCGAAGGGCAGCAGGACGGCACCGCCGAACCGGCGGACCCGCAGCAGCACCCCGATCAGCCCGATCGCCATCAGCCCGCCGAGCACCGGACCGCGCACGAAGTACCGGTCCTGGTAGTCGCGCACCCAGTCGCTGTACGGGCTGACAACGCGCGCCTGTGCCGTGTCGCCGCCGTAGGGGTAGGCGACCAGGGCGTCCCAGTCGCGCAGCGACGCGCCCAGCGGGAACTCGTACTCCTCGACCGTGCCGCGCGTCGGGTACTCGTGCCGCTCCCACTCGAACGCGCGGAAGGTGTCGCGCAGGACGGTGCCGAAGTAGTCGCCGGGCTGCTCGGTGATGGCCTTCTTCGCGAACTCGCCCGCCAGCTCGTTGGCCTGCGGGTCGCGGATCCCGTCGGGGTACTGGCGGAAGGGCGAGTCGGCCCCCCACAGCGCGGTGAAGGCCGGGGCGACGTCCTCGCGCGGCGGCAGGTGGTCGCGGCAGAAGCCGGCGATCTCCGGCTCCGGCTTGATGACGGCGCAGTCGGCGAAGTCGGCGGTGCGGCCGTACAGCCAGACGTTGCTGGTGTTGGTCATGGTGAACTCGCCGTGGACGGCGTTGAACCAGGACATGTAGGCCACGACCGGGATCGCGGCCGCCGCCACCGCCGCCGTGACGGCGCGCCAGCCGGCCCGGCGCACCACCATGCAGAACACCACGACCAGCAGCATCGGCAGCCCGACCGAGCGGACGAGCGCGCCGCAGGCGACCAGCAGGCCGGCCAGCGCCCCCGTCCACCAGCGCATCCGCACCCGCCACAGGACGACCGCGACGGCGGCGAACAGCAGGAACGTGAACAGCCCGTCGGCCATCACCAGGTGTTCCAGCTGGATCTGGTAGGCGTCGTACAGGACCGGCACGGTGACCAGGGTCGCGATGATGCTGGCCGGCCACCGCCGGCGCCGCGCCCCGGCGCGGATGGCCCGCCACACCAGGACGTAGACGAGCACGCCGGTGAGGAGGCCGAGCGCGTGCTGCGTCCACAGCACGACGGTGAAGCTGTGGAAGGGGCCCAGCCCCCACAGGAAGAGCGAGTACCCGCTCGGCCGGAGCACCGAGGGCGTCGGGTTGAGCGCGCCCTCCAGGTAGGAGTGCGAGTCCCCGAACCACAGGGGGGACGGGTAGCCCTCCATCGTGACCCAGCGGACCGCGAACGCCCCCGCGAGGACGATCAGGAAGAGTCCGTGGGCGAGGAGTGCTCCTCCGGCGGCTCGCACCAGCACGGGCAATTTCGGACGCTGTCCCATCGTCTCCCCGCCAGGGTGGCCTTGCGGCACCACGTTATGCCAACGGCCCGGACGCCCATGTCCGGTCCGGAAAATCACCTCGGAATGGACGGGCGCCGCACGCGCGGCGGCCCATCCGGCCTTTCGTCCGGCCTCTTGCCGGGCCGTTCCAGTCCTTCGCGGTCAGCCCTTCGCGGTCAGCCCTTCGCGGCCTGGAGTTCGGCGAAGAGCCGCTCCCACATGTCGCCGATCACGTCGGGCCCGTACCGCGCCGCGGTCTTGCGGGCGCCGAGGGCGAGTTCGCTGCGCAGGTCCGCGTCCTCGATCACGCGGTTCAGCCCCTCGGCGAGCGCGTCGGTGTCGCCGGTGGGCACCAGCAGGCCGTCCTCGCCGGACGTCAGGATCTCGCGCGGCCCCACCGGGCAGTCGAAGCTCACCGCGGGCAGGCCGCAGTTCAGCGCCTCCAGCAGCACCATCCCGAAGCCCTCCGACCGCGAGCTCATCGCGAAGACCGACGCCTTGGCCAGCGCCTCGTCCACCTTGCTGGTCGGCCCCATCAGGAACACGTGGTTGTAGAGGTGCAGGTCGAGGATCATCTTGCGGAGCCGCTGCTCCTCCGCGCCGCTGCCGTAGATGCGCAGCGTCCAGTCGGGGTGCCGCTCGGCGACGGTCGCGAACGCCCGGATCATGTGGTCGAAGCCCTTGGCCCGGTCCAGCCGGCCGGCGGAGACCACCATCTTGCGGCTCAGGTCCGACTGCGGGACGTCCAGCGAGTGCAGCGGGTTCGGGATCCGCGCGATGCGGCCCATCCCCGGGAACGCCTCGGAGTAGGAGGCGTGGTCGGCCTCCGTCAGGGTGACCAGGGCGTCGAAGTCGGGGTAGGCGGAGTCGATCGCGGCCCGCCACTCCTTGTTGTGCCAGGACAGGTGCGCGTGCTCCTGGACGACCCGCACCAGCCGGGGGTCGCTGAAGTGCTTGGCGATCAGCGTGATCGTCGGACGGGTGCAGACCAGGATGCCGTCGTCGACCGTCCGCAGGTACTCGATGAGGGCGTTGACGCGGGCGCGGCTCTCGGCCGTCGCCGCCATCTTCTCCGGGAAGAGCGCGTGCCAGGAGGTGTCCTCGGCGGCGGGGTCCTTCGGCGTGTGGTCGGTGCCGGGGCGGCCGTCCACGAGGGGCCGCAGGTGCACCCGCGGGTCGAGGTGGAACGGGACGTTCTCGCTCGACCGCCACATCGTGACGATGTGGACCTCATGGCCGCGCTCCACCATCGTGTTCGCCTGGGTGAAGATCGTGCGGACGGTCCCGCCGACCCCGTGGGCGTTGTAGAGCAGGTAGATGATTCGCAAGGTCCCCTCACTGCTCCTTCGGGTCGCGCCGTGCGCAGCGGATCGAGAGGTGGTCACCGTCGGTGTAGTAGGGACGGACGGCGACCTTCGCGGATCCCTCGACCGTCTGCTGCGGGAAGGTGACGATGCGCTTCTTGCCGGGCATGTCGTCGAGGTGGCGGCCCAGCCGGAGCGTCACGTCCCGCTCGTCGGCCACCGTGACGAGGTACAGGTCCCACAGCCGCTTCGGCGGCGCGTCGCGCGGGGCGAACATCCCGAGCGGGATCTCCACCTCGAAGCCGTTGCCGTCGGTCGTCGCCGGGATCGTGAGCACCGACGGGGACGGCGCCGCCCGCGTGATGGTGGCGCGGGCCCTGGCCAGCACCCGCCTGCCCAGCGAGGGGCGTGCGGCGCCCGGCTGCGGCCGGGACGCGAGCCTCAGCCGCCAGCGCGCTCCCACGGGCAAGGGCGGTGACTCGACGACTTCGCCTTTGATCAGAATGCGGCCGTCCCGGGGCCACACCTCGGAGATCTCCGCGTGCGCCATGGTCCCGCCCCCTTCGCCCGACATGGTGCGACCCCGTGGTCGCATCGTCACGCCGTCGAAGGGCGGCGACCGATGGCCCGGGATCAAGATCTTAATCCCCACGACCCGCAATAAATGACAAGTCGCTGCAAAATACCTCAGTCCGGGTAGTGAGTGGCATTTCGCAAGTTCAGGGCGGGCTCGGCGGGGGCCCGGCCGGGGTGCCGCCGCACGGACTTCCGTGGGCGGCACCGCCTGACCGGTCCCGTGGACGGCGCTCAGACGCGCCAGGCGAGCGCCTTCGCGTTTCCGCCGACGAGCCGCCCGGTGCCGGAGCCGTGCTGGACGACCTGGAACCGGACCCGCCGGCCCGAACTCACCGCGTCCGCCGGCAGCGAGTAGTTGATGTAGGTGCTCCCGTCGGCGGCGACGTACTCGGCGATCGGCCCGTTCTCCTCGTCGCCGTCGGAGTCGGCGCGCTCGATGGCGCGCGCCTGTACCCGGGTGCCCGGCGGGACGTCCTCGATCCGCACGTTGGCGTTGAGGGTGTACCGCGCCGGGCCCTCGACCACGGACGGGCCGCCCTCGGTGCGGTGGTGGTGGCCCGAGTCGGAGTACTCGTAGTCCCACCTGACCGTGACCCACTTGCCCGGCGGCAGGTTCTGCGCGTCCTTGACCCCGACGCTGACGTATTCCGGCATATCGTCCTCCTCGTCGCTGCGGTCCGGTCCTCGGCGCTCACACCGGAGCAGGGCACGACACTACGGCGTTACCAAGGTCGATCGCTGCCAGTCGGCGAGATAGCCGGGGCCGGCCCCCGGCCGCGCGGCCGGGGAGGCGGGTCGTTTCCGGGGTCTATTGGCGCCTGGCCAGGAGGTCTGTCCACTGGCGGCAGACCTCGGGGAGGGCGTAGGCGGCCTTCAGCTGCTCCCTCGCCAGATCGGCGTCCTGCCGCCAGCGGCCGAGGGAGACGGTCGTCGCGATGGACGCGGCCATCGCCGACGGGCTGTCGTGGATCCAGCGGGCGTCGTAGATGGTGTCGGCGCCCGGCCAGTTCAGCAGCGCCGGGACGGCGCCGGACGCCATGCCCTCGGCCGGGGCCAGGTGGAAGCTCTCGTCGTCGCTGGTCGACAGGACGAAGCCGATGCGGCGTAGCCAGGACGCCACGTCGCGGCCGTAGCTGTCGAAGACGACGCCGCCGGAGAGCAGCCGCGACCGGCGGATCCGGCGGAACGCCTTCTCGTAGTGGTCCCGCTCCTCCTGCTTCTGCCAGATCCACCAGTACTCCCAGGGGAGCTTGGACTTGACGAAGAGCGTGAAGCGCGGGTCGTCGCGGCGGAGCTCTTCGAGGACGTCCAGCGCCAGGTCCAGGCGCTTGCGGGACGGGGCGATGCCGATCATCCCGAGGTGGTGCTCGGCGCCGGGGAGCTTGGCGCGGTCGAGCTGGGCCTCGTCCACCCAGTTCGGGATCGTGACGACCTTCGCGGCCGGCCAGCCGGTGATCTCGCGGGTGAGGTCGCTGTAGTGGGGGCTGACGCAGATGACCTGGTCGACCGCGTCGATGTCGAGCTGCTTCGGCCAGGCCGCGTACAGCTCGAAGCGGTGCAGGCGGACGACCAGGCGCTGGTCGGGGCGCTTGTGGCTCGCGAACCACAGCGCGTTGGGGCCGCACCATTCGCAGATGACGACGTCCGCCCAGTCGACGAGGTCCTGGCTGCGCTTCTCGTCGTGCGCCTTGAGCGCCGCCCAGTGGTCGACGCGGACCTCCATGTCGGAGCGGGAGCGCAGGTAGTCGAGCAGGCGGGTGAAGAACTTCAGGTCGTGGCCCGCCACGCCCACCCGGAGCGGGCGCTCCTTCACCGCAAGGACGCTCTCGGACGGCTCCGGGAACGCCTGCGCGAGGTAGCCGCGCAGCCGTTCGGCGGCGGCGTCGAGCGTGAACCCGGTGGCGGCCGTGCGGCAGCGGTCTCCGGCGAGGGTGTAGACGTCCGGGTTCTTGCCGATGAGGGTGAGGGCGTCCAGGACGTCGTCTTCGGTGGCGGCGAACAGCGGGTAGTCGGTACCGAGGAGCCGCTCGTGCATGGGCGTCCGGTTCAGGACGACCGGCACCCCGAGCGTGCCGCATTCCAGCACCTTTGTGGACAGTTCCAGGCTCGCGTCCATGGACGCGTCGCGCCACGACAGCCCGACGTCGCAGCCCGCGGTGAGGCGCATCGCCTCGGCGCGGGGGTGGCCGCCGTGCCAGACGACGCCCTCGCCGGTCTCCAGCGCGGTCCGCATCCGGGTCGCGAAGCCGGGGTCGGCGGGGTCGTCGTGGACCTTGTCGCCGACCATGTGGAGTTCGGCGTGCACGCCGCGCATGGCGAGCAGGCGCGGCAGCGACGTCATCTCGTAGGTGTTCCAGCGCGGCGCGAACTTGCCCGTGTAGACGAGCCGGAGCGGCCCCTCGGGCGCGCCGGGCGCGCGGGTCTCCAGGCCCTCCGGAAGGACGACGACCGGCGGGAACAGGACGCTCTTGCCCGCCGTCGCGGGGACGGCGCTCTCCAGGAAGCCGCGCAGCTCCTCGGTCTGGCAGAGCAGGACGCGGGAGGCGTCCGCGATGCGGCGCAGGTCGGCCTTGGCGGCGGCGTCGAACTCGCCCGCCGACTGCGGGACGTCGGTGAGGTACGTCCAGAGGCGTCCGGCGAGGGGGCCGGCGGCGAGCTTGCCGGCGAGCCGGCGGCCCCGGACCACGACCAGGTCGTGCGGGGCCTCCTCATCGAGCCGCGCGAGGACCTCGGCCGCCTGGCGCGGGGCCATCGGCGCGTCGGCGAGGCCCTCGGCGTGCGGGCTGCGGACGGTGACGCCGGGCAGGCCGCGCAGCGGGTCGACGAGCCGCCCGGTGCGCACGGGGGCCTTGAGGACCAGGGTCACCTCGCAGCCGGCGCGGGAGAGTGCCTGGACGATGCCCTGAGCCCAGATCGCCGATCCGTCGATGATGTTCAGGTCGACGTCGCCGTAGACGAGGGCACGTGGTCGCACGGTGGTTCCTTTCAACGGGCCGGCGCCGGGGAGGTCTCGGAGGATTCGGCGACCTCGGCGAGGCGGCCGGGGGCGGTGGCGGTGGCGTCCCAGGTCAGCGCCGCCAGGGTCGCGGGCGGCGCCGGCCCCCACAGGACGCGCGGGAGCCCGCGGGCGGCGGCGATCTCGCGGATCTCGTGCAGCGCGAGGTCCCGGTCGTACATGCCGGGCACGCCCAGGTACGCCCAGGGGCCGCCGGGTTCGCCGGCCTCCGCGTCCACGACGAGCAGGTCGGCGTCGGCGGAGCCGAGCGCGATCGCCGCGTCGTGCGGGTAGAGCGGGATGACCTTGGCGTGCTCGGCGAGCAGTGCCGCCGCGGCGGGGCCCAGCACGCCCGCGATGATCAGCCCGTCGCAGGGGTTCGCGACGAGGAGGCGGTCCTCGGGCCGGTCGACGCGGTCGGGCTGGACGCCGCCCCGGCTCGCGCCGGAGCCCGCCGCCACGGGCGCGTTCCGCTTGCGCCACAGCCGGTACAGCTCCCTCGGCAGCCGCTTGCCGCGCTTCGGGTTCCGCGCGGCGCCGGCGACGAGCCGCCCGAACTGGACGGCGGTGGACGCCTCCAGCGCGGCGATCCGCTTCTCCAGCTCCGCGACGCGCGCCTCGCGCTCGCGCAGCGCCGACTTCAGCCGCCCGAGCTGCTGGTACGCCTTCGCGTCCCTGGCATCTCCGGCGTCCTTGGCGTCCTTGGCGTCACTCACCCAGATACTCCATGATCACTTCGGCGATGCGGGGGCCGGCCTTGCCGTCCCACAGGGGCGGGGTCCGGGTGCTGTCCGGCGGGCCCGACTCCAGCGCCTTGCGGGCGGCGGGCACCAGCTCCTCGAAGGTGACGAGCCGGTTCGTGCCGTGCGTGATGGTGATGGGCCGCTCGGTGTTCGGCCGGACGGTCAGGCACGGCACGCCGAGGATCGTCGTCTCCTCCTGGAGGCCGCCCGAGTCGGTGACGACCGCCGCCGCGCCCCGGACCGCCGCGATGAAGTCGATGTACCCGAGCGGCTCCAGGATGTGCACGCCGGCGTGGTCGTCCAGCCCGGCGGCCAGCAGGTTCGCCCGGCCGCGCGGGTGCACGGGGATGACCAGGTCGGCGAGGTCGGCGACGCCGTGCAGGTGCCGGACGAGCGCGGCGGCCGTCTCCGGGGCGTCCACGTTCGCGGGCCGGTGCACGGTCGCGAGGACGTACCGGTCGGGGAGGCCGTGCTCGGCGCGCACCCGGCCGGTGTCGAAGGAGTCGAGGTTCCCCAGCAGCGTGTCGATCATCGGGTTGCCGACGAGGTGCGTGCGGGACACCGGGACGCCCTCGGCGGCCAGGTGCCCGATCCCCTCGGGGCTCGTGACCAGGCACAGCGCGGAGAGCTGGTCGGTGACCCGCCGGTTGACCTCCTCCGGCATGGTCATGTCGAAGCTGCGCAGCCCGGCCTCCACGTGGGCGACCGGGATGTGCAGTTTGGCCGCGACGAGGGCGGCGGCGATGGTGGAGTTCACGTCGCCGTACACGATGACCAGCGCGGGTGAACGGCTCGTGAACTCCCCCTCCAGCCCGATCATGAGGGCCGCGGTCTGCGCGGCGTGGCCGCCGGAGCCGACGCCGAGGTTCACGTCCGGCTCGGGGAGCCCCAGTTCGTCGAAGAAGATCTCCGACATCCGGGCGTCGTAGTGCTGCCCGGTGTGGACGACCGCCTGCTCGGCACCGGCGGCGCGCAGGGCGGAGATCACCGGGGCCGCCTTGACGAAGTTCGGCCGCGCCCCCAGGACGTGCACGATGGGTGCCAACACAATTTCCCTTCTGTTCATCGGGGCCGCCTAACGTCCGGCCTCGTGGTGAAGAAGCAGTGGTGAAGAAACCCGTGGTGAAGAAGCCCGTCTACCTGGCCGGGCTGGCCTGGCGGCAGCTGCGGGACGATCCCGGGCGGGCGCCGCGGCTGGCGGTCCGGCTCGCCGCGCGGACCCCGCTCGGCACGCGGCTGCGGGGCTCCCCGCTGGCCGTGCCGAAGCCCCGGGACGTCCGGCGCGAGACCGCCGACCTGCGTGCCCTGCTGGCGCAGCCGGTGCGCCCGGTTCAGGGCGAGCCCCGGCCCGGCGACGGCGTGCTCCAGTTCGTCACCAACGCGCTGCCCTGCACGAACGCCGGCTACACCGTGCGGACGCACCGGATCGCGCTCGCCCAGCGGGAGGCGGGCCTCGACACCCACGTGGTCACCAGGCTGGGCTACCCGCTCAGCCAGGGCGTCGGCGACGCGCGGGCGCGGGTGGACGTCGACGGCGTCCCGTACCACCGGCTGCTGCCGTGGCGGCCGCCGGCGGACCCGCGGGACGCCGTCGCGACGAGCGCCGACCTGGCCGGACGGCTCGTCGAGGAGCTGCGCCCGGCCGTCCTGCACGCGGTCAGCAACCACCTCAACGCGGCCGTCGCGCTGGAGCTGGGGCGCCGGCACGGGATCCCGGTCGTCTACGAGGTGCGCGGGTTCCTGGAGGACTCCTGGCTCTCCCGCGACCCGGCGCACCGCGAGACCGACGACTTCTACCGGCTGACGCGCGAGCTGGAGACGCGCCGGATGGCCGAGGCGGACGCGGTCGTGACGCTCGGCGAGGCGATGCGGGCGGAGATCGCGTCCCGGGGCGTCCCGGAGGAGAAGATCTTCACGGTGCCGAACGGAGTGGACGAGGCGTTCCTGGAGCCGCTCCCCGACCCCGGCGATCTGCGCGCGCGCCTCGGCATCCCGGGCGGTGCCACGGTCGTCGGCCTGACATCGTCGTTCTACGGCTACGAGGGCATCGACACGCTCATCGACGCCGCCGCGCTGCTGCGCGACCGCGGCACGCCCGTCACGCTGCTGCTTGTCGGCGACGGCCCGGAGCGCGGTGCGCTGGAGCGGCGCGCCGCCGGGCACGGCGTGCACGCCGTGTTCACCGGCCGGGTGCCGATGGAGTCCGTTCGCCGGTACCACGCCGTCCTCGATGTGTTCGCGGTTCCGCGCCGGGCGGACCGGGTGTGCCAATTGGTGACGCCCCTGAAGCCGATCGAGGCGATGGCAGGGGGAATCCCTGTAATAGCCAGTGATGTCAAGGCTCTTCGCGAAATCGTGGAACCGGGCGTGACGGGGACGTTAACACTTCCGGAAGACCCGGAAGCATGGGCGAATTGCCTGGAAGACCTGGCTTACGCTCCCGAGCTGAGACGAAAAATCGGGCGGTCGGCCCGGGAATGGGTCGCGGCGGAGCGCACCTGGCGCGCCGTGACCGCGGGATACCGGGCGGCCTACCGACGGACATAGCACCGAAGGGAGCCGGGGCGCATGGATCTTGTGGTCATCGGACTCGGCTACGTGGGCCTGCCGCTCGTGCGCGAGGCGTGCCGGGCCGGCCTGCGGGTCGGCGGGCTGGACCGGGACGCGCGGGTGGTGGCCGGGCTCAAGGCCGGGCTGTCGCACATCGACGACGTCTCGCCCGCCGAGATCGGGGACATGCTGGAGGCCGGGTTCGCCCCGAGCCTGGACGAGGACGTCCTGGACGGCGCCCGTACCGTGGTCATCTGCGTGCCGACGCCGCTGTCCCCCGAGGGCGGCCCCGACCTGACCGCGGTGCGCGGCGCCGCCGAGACGGTCGCCCGGCACCTGGTGCCGGGGACGCTGGTGGTGCTGGAGTCGACCACCTACCCGGGCACCACCGAGGAGGTCGTCCGGCCGATCCTGGAGACGTCCGGCCTGGTCGCCGGGGAGGAGTTCCACCTGGCGTTCTCGCCGGAGCGGATCGACCCGGGCAACCCCGTCTACGGGGTGCGCAACACGCCGAAGATCGTCGGCGGGCTGTCCCCGGCGTGCGCGTCGGCGGCGTCGGCGTTCTACGGCAAGTTCGTCGACCGCGTCGTGGAGGCCAAGGGCACCCGCGAGGCGGAGATGGCGAAGCTGCTGGAGAACACCTACCGGCACGTCAACATCGCGCTCGTCAACGAGATGGCGGTGTTCTGCAACGAGCTGGGCATCGACCTGTGGGACGCGATCGACTGCGCCGCCACCAAGCCGTTCGGGTTCCAGGCGTTCCGCCCGGGGCCGGGCGTCGGCGGGCACTGCATCCCGATCGACCCGAACTACCTGTCGTACAAGGTCAGGTCGCTGGGCTACCCGTTCCGGTTCGTGGAGCTGGCGCAGGAGATCAACGACCGCATGCCCCGCTACGTCGCGGAACGCGCGCAGCAACTCCTCAACCGGGAGGGCCGCGCGCTCAAGGGCGCCAAGGTCCTGCTCCTGGGCGTCACCTACAAGGCCGACATCGCCGACCAGCGCGAGTCGCCGGCCCGCCCGGTGGCGCGGCGGCTGGCCCGGCTCGGCGCGGACCTGAGCTTCCACGACCCGTTCGTGGAGTCCTGGGAGGTGGACGGCGAGCAGGTCCGGCACGCGGGCGGCGACCTGGCCGCCGCGCTGGCCGAGGCCGACCTCACGATCGTGTTGGCCGCCCACGCCGCCTACGAAGCAGGCACGCTGACGAGGCACGCACGGCTGCTCTTCGACACCCGAGGCCGCACCCGCGACGCCCGCCGGGACACGGTCGAACTCCTCTGACCCGCCGCCGGCCCACCGGCCCGCGATCCGTCGGCTTGCGGCGTGTTGCCCCTATGCGGCCGCCGATAAGGGCAACACGCCGCAAGTCGACCGGGCGCCCGGCAGCGGCCATGTTGCGGCCCGGGGGAATTCATCGGTTATTTCCCTTCGCGGGAGATGGTCCTTGAGACAGTGATTTCGGCGCCTTACGGAGTGAGTGTGATGCGGGTCTGCGTTTGCACGGTGGTGCACCATCCCGAGGACGCACGCATTCTGCACCGGCAGATCCGCGCGCTGCTCGATGCCGGCCATGAGGTCACTTATATCGCCCCATTTCGGGCATGCAATGCGACCCCGTGGCGGGAGCTCAGCCCGGTGGACATCCCGCGCGCCACGGGGCGGCGCCGCCTCCGGGCGCTGCGCGCCGCCCACCGGGCGC
Source organism: Actinomadura sp. NAK00032 (assembly GCF_013364275.1). NCBI lineage: Bacteria > Bacillati > Actinomycetota > Actinomycetes > Streptosporangiales > Thermomonosporaceae > Actinomadura > Actinomadura sp. NAK00032. Next base: position 8,218,783 of record NZ_CP054932.1, read on the forward strand.
TCATCGAGCACGCCGCCTACGCCGACGTCGTCCTGCTGCACGATCCCGAGCTGCTGGTGTCGCTGCCCCGCGAGGTCCGGCAGCGGACGGTCGTCTGGGACGTCCACGAGGACACCGCCGCGGCGCTGTCGGCCAAGGGCTGGCTGCCCGGCCCGGCGCGGCCGGTGCTGCGCCCGGCCGTCCACCGCCTGGAGCGGCGCAGCGAGCGGCGGCACCGGCTGCTGCTCGCCGAGGAGGGCTACCGGGAGCGGTTCCGCGGGGACCACCCGGTCGTGCCCAACACCACCTACGTCGCCGACCGGCCGCCCGGCCCCCCGGACGGGCGGCGCGCCGTCTACGTCGGGCAGCTGTCCCGGGCGCGCGGCGCCCTCGACATGATCGAGATGGCCCGGCCGCTGGCCGCCGAGGGCATCCTGGTCGAGCTGATCGGCGCCGCCGACGCCGACGTCCGCGACGCGCTGCGGGCGGCGCAGCGCGAGGGCGTCGTCCGCTGGTACGGGTTCGTCCCGAACGACCGGGCGCTGCGCATCGCCGAGGGCGCGATGGCCGGGCTGGCGCTGCTGCACGACGAGCCCAACTACCGGCACTCCATGCCGACGAAGGTCGTCGAGTACATGGCCCGCGGCATCCCGGTCGTCACCACGCCGAACCCGCCCGCCGTGGACATCGTCGAGCCCGCCGGCTGCGGGACCGTCGTGCCGTTCGGCGACCCGCAGGCCGCCGCGAAGGCCGTCCTGCGGCTGCGGGACGACCCCGAGCAGCGCGCCGAGCAGGGGCGGCGCGGCTACGAGGCGGCCCGCGCCCGGTTCCACTGGCCCGTCCACGCCGCGCGGTTCGTCGCGCAGCTGGAGGCGTGGGCGAACCGGTCGGCCGACGTCGCCGCCGAGCCGGAGCCCGTTCCCGAGTACTGACCCGGCCGGGCGCGGCGCCGGGGTCAGGCCGGGTGGTGCAGGCGGTACGCGACCGACCGGGCGATGCGCGCCGCCGCACCCGGCGGCCGGCTCGCCTCCACCACCACGACGTACCGGCCGACGCGCAGCGCGATCATCCCGGCGGTCGGGCCGATCTCGTACGCCTCGTCCCCGCCGATGTCGCGGCGCTTCCTGGCCTGCGACTGCGCGGCCTGCAGCGCGTCCAGCATCCGCGCGGCGGCCTCGTCGGTCTCGCCCACCCAGCGGACGCTCACGGTGAGGCCCCGCACCGGCGGCTCGGCGTCCTCGCTCGTGCTCGCGGACGGCTTCGGCCGGCTCGATCCCGACGCGCTCGGGCTCGGGCTCGACGTCGGCTTCGGTTCCGGCTTCGTCGTCGGCGAGGCGCTCTTCTCGCCCTTCCGGTCGCCCTTCGACTTGGGCTCGTCGCGCCCGTCGCCGCGCCGCCCGTCGCCGCGCCGCTCGTAGCTGCACGACACCGGGCGCGGCAGCCGGACGGTCCCGGCCGACTCGCGGTGCGGCTCGGCGGCGTAGCCGGTCATCCGCGCCGCCGCCAGGTCGGGCGCGGTCAGCAGCGAGCACGCGTCCGGCCAGTCCGCCGCCGGGACGCCGCCGAGCTCGGCCGGGCCGGCGCCGGTGAGCCCGCCGCGCAGCGCGACCAGCCGCGCCGCGCCGTCCGGGCGCGGCGCCGCCTGCGGGACGGCCGCGTACAGCAGCCCGCCCGCCGCCGCCAGCCACGGCCGCGCGCCGGGCAGGTCCGGGTCCATCGAGAACGGCGCCGGTGCGGTGGCCGTCCCGCCGCCGGACGGCTCGACGATGTCGACCCCGGCGGGCAGCAGCCCCTCCGACAGCCGCGGGCGCAGCGCGAAGACCTGCCCGCCGGCCTGCGCGAGCGCCACGTACGCGGGGACGTCGCGGCCCCAGGCGACCCGCCCGGACGGCACGTCCACCGCCTCCATGCGGGTCGCGTCGGACCGGGACCCCTCCGGGTGGTAGACGACCAGGAGCCGGCCCGCCGCCAGCACCCCCGGGCACATCAGGTCGCCGCAGACCCCGTCGCCCTTCCACATCCCGAACTGGTCGCCCTCGCCGTCGAACGCGCGCAGCGCCGTGCCGTCCGAGACGAGCGTGATCCCGTCCAGCATGGAGACCTCGGGCGACTCCTTGGAGCCGAGCCGCTCGTCCCAGGCGACGGTGCCCTTCGCCGGGTCGACCGCGAGCAGCCGGCTGCGCCGCCGCCCGTCCTCCCGGCAGTCCAGGCCGAACGCGGCGAGGGCCTCCCGGCCGTCGGCGGGGTGCGCGCCGCCCTCGAACAGCCGGCAGCCGCGCGGCAGCGCCAGCCGCCACACCCGCTTGCCGGTCACGGCCGAGACGCCGAACAGCGTGCGGTCCGCGTCGTCGGTGGTCAGCACGATGTCCGAGCCGCCGGGCCAGCGCAGCGTCGAGCGGGACACCGCGGCGGGGCGCTCGCCCTCCCGCCGCCACAGCAGCCCGCCCGACAGCGCGTCGAACGCCACCATCACCCGGTCGGCGCGCTCGCCGTCGCGCTCGAAGTAGGCGACCAGCCGGGACCGGGTGGACGTCCAGCCGAGCATCGTCCAGCCGGACCGGCGGTAGCTCCAGCGGTCGGCGCCGGTCCGCGCGTCCCGCACCTCGATCCCGTTCCCGGACGCGGTCACGACCTGGCCGAGCGCGACCTGGTAGGAGACGCCGTCGTAGCCCGCGACGGCGCCGTGGTGCGTCGGGGTCGTCCGCTCCCAGCTCACCGCGAGCGGCCCCGGCGGCGGCCCGACCTCGCGCTGCGGCGTGACGGGCTCGCCGGTCACCGTGTGCCGCACCTGCCACCACTCGGCGCGCAGCACGTACTTCTCGACGAGCACGACGCACAGCACGACGGAGACCGCGGCGGAGACCAGGCCGAGCGCGACGCGGAGCCTGCCCACGGTCTCCGGTCGGCCACCAGGCCGCTGCCGGCTCCCGACCACGACCGCGCCGCCTCCCCCCACTGCTGATTACTGTGTCTTGGGACGACACCCACCATGCCGTGTGCAGGGCGTCCGGCGCGACAGAACGGAGTTGAACCATGGAGGTCTTCACTCGCTGGCACACCTGGGACACGGCCCGTGCGGACATCGAGGCGTCCGGCGCCCCGATCGACGTGGACGCCCTGGGGAAGGCCGTGTCCGCCGCGGAGCGCTGGCACGGCGACCAGAAGCGCCCCACGGGCGCACCCTATGTCGAGCATCTGCTCGAAGCCCTCGAAGTGCTCGTGCGCGGGGCCCGGGTGACCGCGCCGCCGGTGCTGTCGGCCGCGGTGCTGCACGACGTCGTCGAGGACACTCCGGCGACGCTGCGGGACGTGGAGGACGAGTTCGGCCCGGAGGTCACCGAGCTGGTCGACTGGGTCACCAAGCCGCCGGCGGGCGGGGCCGGACGGCAGGCCAAGCGCGCCGCCAAGGCCGCCTACCTGCGCCGCCTCGGTGACGCCCCGCCCGAGGCCGTCCGGGTGAAGCTCGCCGACCGGGTCAGCAACGTCCAGACCCTCGACCGGATGCCGCCCGACTTCCAGCGCCGCTACTACGCCGAGACGATCACCTACATCGTCCCGCTGGCCGAGGCCGAGCCGTGGTTCAAGAGCTGGTACGCCTCCTGGCGGACCGCGTACGCCCACCTGCTGTGACCACCGCTGCGACCGCGCCCCTATGACCAGATGGTCATGAGGTGGGAGGATTCCGCCATGGAACGCGAGTGGGTGGTCGAGGAGAGCACGGCCGTCGCGGCCGGGGTCCGGGACGTCTACGCGGCCGTCGCCGACCTGCGCCGCATGGGCGACTGGAGCCCCGAGGTGTTCGCCGTCTGGCTGCGCGGGCGGTCGATCGCGCCGGGCGCGCGGTTCGTCGGGTTCAACCGGATCGGGTGGCGTGTGTGGTTCACCACATGCCAGGTGACGGCGGCGGTGCCAGGCGAGGCGTTCGCGTTCCGCGTGTCGAGCTTCGGCATGCCGGTCGCGCTGTGGGGATACCGCTTCGAGGACGTCTCCGGCGACGCGGCGGAGCCCCGGACCCGGCTCACCGAGTACTGGGAGGATCTGCGCCGCGACGGCCGGGGCGCGGCGTTCGTCTCGCTGCTCGGCAAGGTCTTCACCGGCGTCCCGGCGGAGCGGCGCGCCGCCGTGAACCGCGCGGGCATGCGTGCCACGCTCGACCGCATCCGGACGGCCGTCGAGCGGGGTTGAGGCCCCGGCCGGTCCTTGGCAGCAAAACGAGAACCTGTTCTACTAAGCGGTGTGACAAGCACCGTGCAAGCGCATGCCATCCAGGGCGAGCGGGTCACCCTCCCGGTGCGGATCCGCGACGCCGCGGTGGCGTCGGCGATGTTCGCCGTGCCCGCCCGCGCCGCCCAGGCCGTCATCGCCTACTCCGGGCTGGAGGTCGCCGAGCCGCTGCCCGGCCGGGCGATCTGCTCGCTGGCGTTCGTCCGGTACGCCGACGGCGACCTCGGGCCCTACCACGAGTTCGCCGTCGCGTTCCTGGTGCGCCCGCCCGGCGCGCCCGCGCCCGGGCTCCTCGGCGGGCTGCGCGGCATCGGCGCGTTCATCCACTGGCTGCCGGTCAACCAGGAGTTCACCCTGGAGGCCGGACGGACGATCTGGGGCTTCCCCAAGGAGATCGCCGACATGCCCATGGACCTGTCCGGGCGTATCAAGCGGTGCGCGGTGCGGTTCGGCGGACGCACGGCGATCGAGCTGGCCGTGAAGCCCGGCGTGCCGATGCCGGGGAGCACCGCCGCGCCCAAGGTCGACGCGTACTCGTGCCTGGACGGGGTCACGCGCCGCACGCCGTGGACGCTCACACCGTCCGAGGTCCGGACCCGTCCGGGCGGGGCCAAGCTCGTCCTGGGCGACCACCCGGTGGCGGAGGAACTGCGCGGTCTCGGGCTGGATCGGGCGCGCGCGCTGAGCACCAGCAGCGTCGGCCACCTGGAGATGGTCTTCGACGGCGCCGAGGAGGTGCGCGCATGAGGCGGACGGCACTGGTCACCGGCGCGGCCCACGGCCTCGGCGCGCTGGCCGCGCGGCGGCTCGCGGCGGCGGCCTGGGACGTCGTCGCGGTCGACGTCGACGAGGTCGGCCTGGCGAAGACGGCGCTGCGCTCCCCCAACATGCACGTGCGGGCCTGCGACGTCGGCGACTCCGGCGCCGTCGCCGACCTGCTGGCGGTGACCGGTCCCGTCCACCGGGTCGTGCACGCCGCCGCCCTCTCCCCCGCCGCGCCCCCGCTGACCCAGCCGCTCACCGAGGTAGAACACGTTCTCCGCACCGATGTGCTCGGCGCGGTGCACATCGCGCGGGCCACGCTGCCGGGCATGCTGGAGCGCGGCTCCGGCGAGCTGGTCCTCTGCGCGCCGCCCCCGGCGGCCGGCGCGACCGCCGCCGCGTCCGGGGCGGTGGCCGCCTACACCGAGACGCTGTACCACGAGTACGGCGGGCAGGGCGTGGTGTTCCGGTGCGTCCGGCTGGACGGCGAGACGGCGCCGCGCCGCGTCCTCGACGCGCTGGACCGCTCGTTCGCGCGCCCGCCCGGCGACCTGCACGTGCGGCCTGGTCAGGGCCGTGCGGCACTGCTCGGGCGGGGCCGCGCGGCACGCCGCCCGGTCCGCACCCGGACGCCCGCTCCGCACTGAACCGAGGGCCGACCGAATAAGCTGTCTCCTTCGCCCCTTAGGCGGGCCGGGGGACGTCCCCGGCACGACACACGTGCGAGGAGCAGCCTGCATGTCGTCCCAGGTCACCGGGCGGCCGACCGGTCCCGGCGGCACGGTCAAGGATCAAGAGATCGCCGCCGAGCAGCGCTATGTCGACATCGCCTACACCCGGCTGGAGGAGATGCGCGCCGCCGCCCAGGCCATGATCCGCGAGGGCTACCGGCAGTCGCTGGCCGGCACCAAGGGCTCGCTCGTGGACCGGGACGCCATGGTCCACCAGGCGTCGCTGCGCGCCCAGGCCCTCGACATCGCCGACGACGGCCTGGTGTTCGGCCGGCTCGACCTCGCCCCCGCCGAGCAGGGGGACCGCGAGGTCCGCTACATCGGCCGCATCGGGGTGCGCACCGGCGAGCACGACTCCCTGGTGATCGACTGGCGGGCGCCCGCCGCCGAGGACTTCTACCGCGCCACCCCCGAGGACCCGCGCGGCGTCGTCCGCCGCCGCGTCCTGCACTCGCGCGGCCACACCGTCGTCGACCTGGAGGACGACCTCCTCGACCCGGACGCGGCCGACGGCATGACGATCGTCGGCGACGGCGCGTTCCTCGCCTCGCTCGCCCGCGCCCGCGAGGGCGCGATGCGCGACATCGTCGCGACGATCCAGCGCGAGCAGGACGAGGTCATCCGCGCGCCCGCCGACGGCACCGTGCTGGTGCGCGGCGCCCCCGGCACCGGCAAGACGGCCGTCGCCCTGCACCGCGTCGCCTATCTGCTGTTCCGCCACCGGCGCCGGTTCGGGTCGCGGGGCGTCCTCGTGATCGGCCCGAACCGCCGCTTCACCGCCTACATCGAGCGGGTGCTGCCGTCGCTCGGCGAGGGCTCGGCGACGCTGCGCTCGCTCGGCGACCTCGTCGAGGGGGCCGCCGCGACCGTCCACGACCCGCCGCGCCTCGCCCGCGTCAAGGGCGGCGACGCGATGGGGGCCGTGCTGCGCCGCGCCGTCGCCGACCACGCCCCCGGCGCGCCGGACGAGCTGCGCGTCGTGTTCAAGGGCATCGTCGTCACCCTCGACCGGGCCCGGCTCGACCGGCTCCGCAACGACCTCCACCGGCGCAGCCGCGGCAGCGTCAACGCGGCGCGCGGCCGGGCCGCCGAGGCGCTCCTGGACGCCCTGTGGCGCCGCTTCACCGACCTCGGCGGGCCGGAGGCGGCCGAGGCCGAGGAGGACGCCGAGACCGGCCTGTGGAACGCCATCCTGGCCGCCGACGGCCTCGCCTCCCTCGACGACGAGCCGGCGGCCCGGGGCCGGCAGAACGGCGACCCCAAGCGCGCCCAGTTCGACGCCCGCGTCCGCGAGCAGCGCACGTTCACCGACTTCCTCGTCGCCTGGTGGCCGCTCCGCCGCCCGCTGGACGTGCTGCGCTCCCTCGGCGACCCCGAGCGGCTGCGCCGCGCCGCCGGCCGCGACCTCGACCGCGCCGACGTCGAGCCGCTCGCCGCGTCCTGGGCCGGGGAGGGCGCCCCGCTCAGCTACCAGGACGTCGCGCTGCTGGACGAGCTCGACGCGCTGCTCGGCTCGCCGCCCCGCCCGTCCCGCCGCCGCAAGGCCCCGTCCGAGGACGACCCGTTCGTGGTGGACGGCGTCAACATCCTCACCGGCGAGGAGGTCGCGGACGAGACGTGGGAGCCGGAGATGCAGGAGCTGACCACGTCCATGGAGCGGCTCGAACGGTCCCGCCGCGTCGACGACGGCGTGGTGGAGGAGCGTCCCGAGTACGCGCACATCGTCGTGGACGAGGCGCAGGACCTGTCCCCCATGCAGTGGCGGATGCTCGGCAGGCGCGGCCGCCAGGCCAGCTGGACCATCGTGGAGGACCCGGCCCAGAGCGCCTGGGAGGACCTCGACGCCGCCCGCCGCGCCATGGAGGCCGCGCTCGGCGGCGAGAAGCCCGCGCGGGGCCGCCGTCGCCCGCGCAAGCCCGCGCCGCGCACGCGGCACGAGTACGAGCTGACGACGAACTACCGCAACTCCACCGAGATCGCGGCGGTGTCCGCGCGGGTGCTGGCGCGCGCGCTGCCCGACGCCCGTCCGGCCCGCGCCGTCCGCACGTCCGGGATCGACCCGGTCGTGGAGGTCGTGCCCGAGCCCGGCCTGCCCGCCGCCGCCCGCGCCGCCACCGAGGAACTCCTCGGCCAGGTCGAGGGCACGATCGGCGTGATCGTCCCCATGCCCGCCGGCGACGCCGACCGCGCGGCCCCCGCCCCGGAACCCGCCCCCGAACCCGCGCAGGCGTCCCTCTTCGACGCCCCGGCCGAGCCCGCTCGCGCCGCTGGTGCGGTGGCCTGGACGGAGGCCGACCGGGAGCGGCTCGGCGACGGCCTCCCCGAGCGGGTGCAGGTGCTGGACGTCCTGGAGGCCAAGGGCCTGGAGTTCGACGCCGCCGTGATCGTGGCGCCGGAGACCGTCGCCGCCCAGTCGCCGCGCGGCCTGCGCGTCCTGTATGTGGCGGTGTCCCGTGCGACGCAGCGGCTGACCGTCCTCACCGCCGACCCGGAATGGCGCGACACCCTGCTGAGCGGCTGACCCGCTCAGCAGGCCCGCACCGGGCCCGCGCGATGGTGATATCGGCCCGTGCGTGCGGGTTAGGCTGACGCTGCCCCCTTTCGCACGCACGGGTGAACGGAGACCAATGAGCGGCCGGAATCCCGCACCCAGGCGAAGCTACGGCGGCCGGTCGGCGGAGGAGCGCCGCGCCGAGCGGCGGGAGCGCCTGCTCGCCGCCGGGCTCGAACTGTTCGGCAGCCGCGGCTACGCGGCGACCTCCATCGAGCGGCTGTGCGCGACCGCGAGCGTGTCGACCCGCAACTTCTACGAGGAGTTCTCCGGGCGCGAGGAACTCCTCACCGCGCTGCACACCGCCATCAACGAGCGTGCCGCGCGGGCCCTCGCCGACGCCTACGCCGCCGCGGCCGGAGCCGACCTCGCCACCCGGGTCGAGCGGGCCGTCCGCGCGTTCGTCACCGTCACCGCCAGCGACCCGCGCTGGGCCCGCATCGCGTTCGTCGAGGTCATCGGCGTCAGGGCGGACCTGGAGCGGCACCGCTTCGGCTGGCGCGGCCGGTGGGAGGACACCCTGCTCACGATGGCCCGGGAGGCGGCCGAGCGCGGCGAGGCCGCCGACCGCGACCACCGGCTCACGATGATCGCCGTGATCGGGGCGGTCAACAACCTCGTCCACCACTGGTCGGCCCGCGACCAGGACGTCCCGCTCGACGCCGTCACCGCCGAACTCACGCACCTGATCCTGGCCGCGGTCACGGCCCCCAGATGAGCCGCGCCCAGATGAGCCGCGCCTAGATGATGGGCGGGCGGCCCGTCCTCGTCATCCGCCAGGCGGTGCGGTAGGAGATCGGCCGGCGCGGCCCGGCGGACTTGCGCCAGCCCTCCAGGAAGCCCTTGAACCACGGCTTGAGCGCGCTCGGCTTGCGCTCGCGCAGCACGGTCATTCCGACCCACACGGACAGGTAGGTGAGCGCCAGCGGCCACGGCAGGTTGCGCCGGGCCAGCCAGACCCGGTTGCGGGCGTTGTACCGGTAGAACATGTCGTGCCGCGTCGGCAGCACCGCCGGGTGGAACATCACCGCGGACGCGTCGTAGACGATGCGGTAGCCCGCGTTGAGGATCTGCCAGGCGAGGTCGGTCTCCTCGTGGGCGTAGAAGAAGTCCTCGGGGAGGCCGCCGCCCGCGTCGAACGCCGCCCGCCGGATCGCGCAGGCGCCGCCGAGGAACGTCGTGACCGGGGACGAGCGCTCCGGGTCGCCGGCGCGCAGCCGCGGCACGTGCCGCCGCTCGCCGCGCCCGCCCTCCGGGTCGCGGACCCGGAACGACACCACGCCGAGGTCGGGCTCGGCGGAGAACCGGTCGCGCAGGTGCGCGCCGAGGCGGGTGGAGCGGTACCAGCCGTCGTCGTCCAGGAACAGGACGACGTCGCCGCAAGACGCCTCCACGCCCCGGTTGCGTCCGCCCGGGATGCCGAGGTTCGTCGGGAGGGTGAGGGTCTTGACGCGCTCGTCGTCGAACGGCGCCTCGCCCGCGCGGTCGCCGACCGGGTCGACGCCGTTGCCGACGAGGACGACCTCGACGTCCACGTGCTCCTGCTCCAGGGCGCTGCTGATGGCGCGGGCCAGCTCCACCGGCCGGTTGCCCATCGTCAGGACGACGACGCTGAGTTTCACTTCAGCCTCCGGGAGGCCAGGATGCTGACGAGGTGGAGCAGGGTCTGCAGCACCGCGACGGCGGCCACCGCGACCGTGAGGACGCGCACCGCGGCGGGGGTCTCGGTGCCGAGCACGGTGTCGAGCACGGCCGCCGCGAGGATCAGCAGCGACAGCTCGACCGCCCCGATGATCCGGTGGAAGCGCAGCATCGACGCGGCCTGCCGGGCGAGCGCGATGCCGGTGGAGCGGGGCCGCAGCGCCCGGTCGCCGCCGGTCGGGTCGGCGGCCAGGCCCGACTTCGCCCGCGCGACGACGACGTTGTCGGTCTCGGCCTTGATCAGCGCGGCGCCGAGCGCGGCGACGAGGCCGAGCTCCACCCAGCCGCCGTTCTTCCAGCCGCCCTGCGCCATGAAGCCGAGCCCGACGAGCAGCGAGATCTCCGACAGGTAGTGCCCGATGCGGTCGAGGAACACCCCGGCGACCGAGGTCTGCCGCAGGTAGCGGGCGACCTCGCCGTCCACGCAGTCGAGCAGCAGGTACACCTGGATGAGGACGGCGCCGCCGATCGCCGTCCACAGCTCGGGCGCGGGCAGCGACACGACGGCGCCGGCGATGACGCCGCTCGCCATCATCATGTACGTGAGCTGGTTCGGGCTGAAGCCGAGCCGCAGCGCGAGCCACCCGAAGTAGGGCGACACGTCCCGCATGTAGAGGCGGCCCGCCCAGTGCTCCTCGTTGCGCCGGTCCTTCAGGCCGGGAGGCTGCCCGTACCGGCGGACGTCGGCGACCCTGGCTCCTTTGCGGTGCGGCCGCTGGTCGCCGTCGCCGGGCGGGGCCGCGGAGTCGTGCTGCCCCGGGAGCTCAGCCTCCATGGGCCTCGACATACTCTTCCACCGCCTTGCGGGTCTCGCCCTCGTCGAGATCGAGGTATTCCAAGATGGTGTAGCGGCCGGGCCGGGTCTGCGGCGCGAGCCGCACGGCCTCGCTGAACTGCTCGACGCTCAGCCCGATGTCGCCCGGCACCCGGGGCAGCCCGTGCCGGCCGAGGCAGTCGAGGATCTCGTGCAGCCGCTCCCCGCCCATGCCGAGGCGGGTGGAGCGCAGGTGGTAGCAGAACGCCGTGCCGATCCCGGCGAGCTCCCCGTGGTTCGCGGTGTCGGGGAACAACTGGTCGACGGCGTGCAGGATCTCGTGGTCGCCGCCGCTCGCCGGCCGGGAGTCGCCGGCGAACGCCATCGACATCCCGGACAGGACCAGGCTCTCGGCGAGGACGGTGAGGAACCGGTCGTCCTCGATCGAGCCGGGCTGGTGCAGCAGCGCCTCGGCGGCGGTGCGCGCCACGGTCAGCGCCATCCGGTCGACCCGCTCGCCGCACTGCTCGGCGGCGAGCAGCCAGTCGTCCACCGCGGAGAAGTTGCTCACCACGTCGCCGATCCCGGCGCGGATCAGCCGGGCGGGCGCGGCGTGCACGTAGTCGAGGTCGACGACCATCGCGAGCGGCATCACCACGCCGAACGAGCCCTTGCCGCCGTCGTGGACGAGCGAGGCGACCGGCGAGCAGATGCCGTCGTGGGACAGGTTCGTCGCGACCGACACCATCGGGATGCCCGACAGCGTCGCCGCGTACTTGGTGGCGTCGATCGTCCGGCCGCCGCCGATGCCGACGACGGCCTCGTAGGAGCCGGCGCGCAGCTTGGACGCCAGCGCGACCGCCGCGTCCACCGTGCCGCCCTCGACCTGGAACACGTCGCAGGACGACAGGGACGGCCGGACCTGCTCGGCGATCTGGTCGCCCTGGCCGGGGCCGACGGCGATCGCCACCCGTCCCTCGGTGGCGATCCGCCGGTCGGCGAGCAGTTCGCCGAGGGCCGCGACGGCACCGCGCCGCACGTCGATGGAGAGCGGCGCGTTGAGCATCCGCGTCAGCAGGGGCATGAGCCTCCTCGCTCGGGGTGGGCGCCTTGTTCCGCGTCCGGGGTGGCGCGGGTCAGTAGCCCTTGGCGATGCGGCGGGCCTTCTCCAGGTCGTCGTGGTTGTCGACCTCGACCCACGCGACCTCGCCGATCGGCGCGACGCCGATGACGCCGCCGCGGTTCACGTGCTCCTGGTAGCCGTCCTCGTAGTAGAGGTCGGGGTCGCGCTCCCAGGTGGCCTTGAGCGCGTCGGCCAGCGGCTCGGCGGCGGCCGGCTCGATCAGGGTGGCGCCGATGTACTCGCCGCCGGCGGCGGACGGGTCCATCAGCTTGGTGATGGTCTTCAGGTGGCCCGCACCGTCGAGGATGACCTTCATCTCCTCGTCGGCGAGAGTTTTCACATCGTCCACCGCGAGGAGGATGTCCGGGCCGCGGTTCGCCAGTAGCGTCTTCTCGACGCTCACCGGATGGACCGTGTCGCCGTTGACCATGAGGACGCCCTTGGAGAAGTGCTCCCGAGCCAGCCACATGGAGTAGGCGTTGTTCCACTCCTCGGCCTTGTCGTTGTGAACCAGCGTGATGCTCACGCCGTACCGCTCCTCGAGAGCCGCCTTGCGCTCCTCGACGGCGCTCGCGCAGTAGCCCACGACGATGACGACGTCCGTCAGCCCGACCTCGGCGAGGTTGCGGAGGGCGATGTCCAGGATGGTGGTCTCGCCGTCCACCGGGACCAGGGCCTTGGGGAGGGTGTCGGTGTAGGGCCGCAGCCTCCGGCCCGCACCCGCCGCCAGCACCATGCCGATCATGCTTCCTCTTTCCTCACAGGTCGAACGGGTCCGCGCGCGGCGGCGTTCCCGCCGCCGGGTCAGGACGCCAAAGTAGGCGGTCGGCGCGGCGTGCGCGAACGGGGCCGGGCCCTCGGCGGGAGCGCGGCGCGCGGGCGCCGCCGTGGCGGAGCGGCGGTGCCGGTACCGCCTGCACTGAGCCCTGCACGGCGAGGTAACCATACTCGATCCGGCGCGAGCGGGAGGGCGGGCCGCTTCTTCCGCCCTGCCCCCGTGGGCCGTCCGGTACGTTGAGCATGGCCGGCGATGCCGGGAACGGGTGCCGGGGAGAGCTGTCGGAGGATCGAAGGACATGGCGGCGCGGACGGTTGCGGTGGTGCTCGCCGGCGGGGTCGGCGAGCGCATGGGCGCGGGGCGCCCCAAGCAGCTCATCGAGGTCGGCGGGCGGCCCATCCTGGCGCACGCGGTCGGCGCCTTCGACGCCCATCCCGGCGTCGACGAGGTCGTCGTCGTGATGGCGGCCGGCCACCTGCGCGACGCCGCCGCGATCGCCGCGCCGTTCCGCAAGACCGCCGCCGTGATCGAGGGCGGCGACACCCGCACCGCGTCGACGGTCGCGGCGCTGCGCGTGCTGGACGGCCGCCCCGGCGACGTCCGTGTGCTGTTCCACGACGCCGCCCGCCCGTTCGTCGACCCTCCCGTCATCGACCGCGTCCTGGCCGCCCTGGACGACCACGAGGCCGTCGCCGTCGGGGTGCCGTCGTCCGACACGGTCGTGGTGGTGGCGGACGGCGTGGTCGCCTCCATGCCGCCCCGCGAGACGCTGAGCCGGTTCCAGACCCCGCAGGGCTTCCGGCTCGGCACCATCCGCAAGGCGTACGAGCTGGCGCTCGCCGACCCCGCGCTGCGCGCCACCGACGACTGCGGCATCGTGCACCGCTACCTGCCGGACGTCCCCATCCGCGTGGTCGCGGGCAGCGAGCGCAACCTCAAGGTCACCCAGCCCCTCGACGCCGTCGTCGCCGAACATCTCGCCACCGAGTTGACGTCCTCCTCCAGCCGGAAGGCGGAGGATTCCAACCGTTCCTCACGCTGAGAGGAGGTCGGGTTGAGGTTCGCGGTTCGTTGCCCCGCCTGGTGGCTGGAGGGCTCCCCGCGCTGCCACCGTGCGTCCCACGGCGGTGTCTTGGATGTTGCGTGCGATGGTCTGGATGTTGCGGGCGGCGTTGATGTCGGAGTTGGCCCGGTGCCCGCAGGCCACGCACCGGAACACCGCTTGGCTCTCGCGGTTTTCCGGGGCGCGGTGCCCGCAGGCGTGGCAGGTCTGCGAGGTGTAGCGTGGATCGACCTTGATGAGGCGGCCGGGGGCTTTGTGCTCCAGCCGCTGGACGAGCCGCCCCCACCCGGCGGCAAGGATCGCCCGGTTGAGACCGGCCTTGGCCCGCACGCCCGTGCCGGGCGCATCGACGGTGCCCTTGGCGGACCGGGTCATCCCGCGCACGTCCAAGTCCTCGACCGCGATCAGATCGAAGCCGGCGGCCAGGCCGGTGGTGGTCTTCTCCACCCAGTCGCGGCGCCGGTCGGCCTCCCGCGCTCTGAGCCGCGCAATGAGGGCTCTGAGGTGCGCGCGTCGGTTCGAACCCCGTTTCGCGCGCGCGAGCTTGCGCTGCAGCCGACGCAACCGCTCTGCCTCCCCGGCGGTGAGGGAAGGACCGTGCAGGAGTTCGCCGGTGGACAGCGCCGCCGACACGGTCACGCCCCGGTCCACACCCACCGCCTGCCCATTGCCCGGTGCCGGGATCGGGGCGGGGACGTGCGCGAACGCCACATGCCAGCGGCCGGCACGGTCACGGGTCACCCGGAACGACTTGACCCCGCTGGGGACGGGCCGGGACCAGCGGAACCGCACCCACCCCACCTTCGGGATCCGCACCTCACCGGTCTTGCGCGACATGCGCCGCACGTCCCAGTGTCGGCCGCGCTCCCCGACGATCCGGAACCCTTCGTGCCGCCCGGCCTTGCGCCAGGTCGGCCGGCGGTGGGTACTGGCGAAGAAGTTCGCCATGGCCTGAGCGAAGTCCTTGAGGGCCTGCTGCTGGACGATCACCGACCCGGCCCGCAACCACGCGAACGCGGCGCGGGCCTCGGTGAGCTGGCGGCACTGCTCGGCGAACCCCGGCGCACCCCCGCGACCCCGCCGCCAGCAGGCATGCTGCTCGACGGCGAGGTTCCACACGAACCTGGCATGCCCGCAATGCTCCAGCAGCCCGGCCTCCTGGGCTGGCGTCGGCTGCAGATGGTAACGAGGCATGCGCACCAAGCTAGCGGGGAGGGCCGACAGAACATGGCCGTCTGCAAATGTCGCCTCCTCACCCCCAAAGACGGGGCCTCCACCCCAGAAGGCAGGTGAACTCTTGATCTTCGAGAAATCCCCCACCGTCATCGGGCACCGCGGCTACGGGTCGGGCGACCTGCTCCCGCCCGGCGCGGCCATGCCGGTCGCCGAGAACACGCTGCCGTCGCTGCTCGCCGCCGCGGACGCGCTCCGCGACACGCCCGGCGGGGCCTGGGTCGAGATCGACGTGACCCGCACCGCCGACGACCACCTCGTGCTGCGGCACGACCCGACGACCGTGGAGGGCGACCACCTGGTCGACCTGCCCGCCACGGACAGCGGGCTGCCGCTGCTCACCGAGATCCTCGACGCCCTCCCGGCCGACGTCGCGGTGGACGTGGACGTCAAGACCGTCCTGGAGGACGCGCTGGACGAGCCGTCCCGCCGCACCGGCGCGCTGCTGGCCCCGGTCCTGCGCCGGGAGGCCAAGCGGCGGCGGCTGCTCGTCACCTCGTTCGACCCGTCGCTGCTGATGTTCCTGCGGGAGGAGCTGCCGGGCGTCCCGCTGGGGCTGCTGACGTGGCTGCGCTTCCCGCTGTGGCACGCCGTCCCGGCCGCCGCGGGGCTCGGGCTGGACGTCGTCGCCGTCCACACCGGGTCGTGCGGGATCGAGCACCCGGACACGCGCCTGCGCCCGCTGGAGCACTGCGTGGACGTCGCGCACAAGGCGGGCCTGGAGACGGTCGCCTGGTGCCCGTCCGCCGAGGCGGCGCCGACCTACGCGGAGGCCGGGTTCGACGCGATGGTCGTCAACGACATCCCCGGCGTCCTCGCGGCCGTCTGACTAGGACGCGATCACGTCGTCGTCCGGTCCGGGCATCTTGGCCACCGGGGGCGCGGGCGGCTCGGCCGCCGGAGGCGCGGACGGCTCGGCGCGGGCGCCGCGCCACCGCTGGGGCGACACCGACGCCACGATGAGAGCGGCGCCGATGAGCAGGAAGGTCCCGTTGGCGGCCATGTTCGTGTAGCCCATGAAGAAGTCCTCCGGCACGAGCTCCGGTGTGGACTGGTCCACCATCCAGCGCGGCTCCAGGACCCACAGGAGCCCGACGGCGGCCATGAGCGCGCCGGGGATGAGCGAGGCGAGCGCGGACAGCCGCGCGTACACCACCAGGCCGATCACCACGGCGCCCGCCAGCAGGACGCCGAACGACGTCCAGTCGGACGGCACCGACGTGCCGTCGAGGCTCGCGTTGAGGCCGAGGGCCACCGTCAGGCGCAGCCTGTCGACGCTGTACGCCAGGCAGCCGACGATCAGCGGGGTGGCGACGACCCCGGCGAGCGCGCCGATTCCGTGCCGGGCGGCGTTGTTCATCGCCGGCTCCCGTTCCGTGGGGGTGTCAGGGCCCGCTCACGGTACAGAGGCCGCATACCGGGATGATCACGTCCCGGTCTCGATCACTTCGGGCGGTTGCCGCCGTACATGCGGGTCCACTCGCCGGGGCCGTCGTCCTCGTCGTCGGCGGACGGCTCCGCCTTCTTCTCCTGCGCGGGCGGCGTCGGGGACGACGGCGGGAGCGGCGGCGGGCCGGACGAGGCGGGCTGCGCGGGCGGCTGGCCGTACTGGGGCTGAGGCGTCCCCTGCCAGGACGGGCTCTGCGCCGGGGCGCCCATCGGCGCCGGTGCCCCCAGGGGCGCCGGAGCGCCGGGCATGGGGTGCGCGGCGCCCGGCATGGGGGGCGGGCCCATCGGCGCGGGCGGCGGGCCGGCGAAGCGCGGCGCGGCGCCCGCGGGGGTGCGGGCCTTCCAGCGGGACGGCGCCAGCGACGCCACGAGGAGCATCACGCCGAGCAGGAAGAAGATGCCGAGCGAGCCGAGCGTCGTGTAGCCGAGGTCCATGTCGCGCGGCAGCACGTCTCGGCCGGGGTGGTCCACGGCCCAGCGGGGGGACGCGAACCAGACCAGGCCGATGGCTGTGAAGACGGCGCCGGGGATGAGCGAGGCGAGCGGCGACAGCCGGCTGCCGGTCACCAGGCCGAGCATGATGCCGACCAGCAGGACCAGCCCGGCGCCGATCCACATCTCCTTGCCGTGGTAGCTCTGGAACCTCGCGAAGCCGAAGGTGAGGACCAGGCGCAGCTTGTTCGCCCCGTACATCAGGCACGCGGCGACCGCCGGTGCCACGATGAGGCCGACCAACACGCCGAGGCCGTGGCGTGCTCCGTTGGACATGTCCACCCTCCAGGGCCCGAGGTTCGCGGGCGAGATCCCGTCGAACCTAACCCTGAGACGCACAGCATTGCACGTCAGTTCGGTGGTGGATATACCTTCTGCCCGCTACTGGACGCTTTCGCCGGGTTTCACCGGGGCGGGCTGGCCGAGCCGCGGCGGGCTCGTCAGGAACCCGACGCCCCAGGTCACGTGCATCGTCGCGAACACCAGCGGCAGCCGCACCCAGGCCGCGAGCGGCAGCCCGCGCCCCTCCACGGCCGCACCCGCGATCATCGCGGCCGCGTAGCCGCCGGGCAGCAGCCAGCCGGGCCAGAACCCGAAGGCGCCGGCGATCACGCCCGCCGCCATCGCGACCACCGCGATCGGCGGCGCGAGGTAGCGCAGGTTCAGCGTCCCCTGGTGCTCGCGCCCGACGACGCGCCGCCAGCGCCCGGTGTGGAAGTACTGCTTGGCGAGGGCCCGCAGGTTCGGGCGGGGCCGGTAGGTGACCCGCATCCGCGGGGTGAAGAAGATCCGGCCGCCGGTCTCCCGGATGCGGTGGTTCATCTCCCAGTCCTGCGCGCGGACGAACGTCTCGTCGTAGCCGCCGACCCGCTCCAGCGCGCTGCGGCGGAACGTGCCGAGGTAGACGGTCTCGACCTCGCCGGCCTCGCCGCCGGTGTGGAACCGGGCGTTGCCGACGCCGAGCTTGGACGTCATCGCGCGCGCCACGGCCTTCTCGAAGGGCGTGACGCCCTCCGCCGCCATGATGCCGCCGACGTTGTCGGCGCCGGTCTCCTCCATCGTCTCGACGGCGGCGCGGACGTAGTCGGCGGGCAGCAGCGAGTGCCCGTCCACCCGGACGATGATCGAGTACTGCGAGGCCTTGATCGCGATGTTGAGGCCCTGCGGGGTGCGCCCGGTCGGGTTGGCGACGACGAGCACCCGCGGGTCCTCGGCGGCCAGCTTCCGGGCGATCTCCTCGGTGCGGTCGCGGGACGGCCCGATCGCGAGCACGAGCTCCAGCTCGCCGGGGTACTCCTGGGTCAGGATGCCGCCCACGGCGTCGGCGAGATGCCGCTCCTCGTTGAGGACGGGCATCACCACCGATACCGCGGGCCAGGTGCGTTCACCGGAGTCGGGACGGGTCTTCACGGCGTAGCGGGTTTCCTGGTTCGTGGCGCGATGTGCACGGGGAGACGAATTCATGTGGGCTCGCGGACGCGCGCCGTCCGGAAGCCGGAGGCGGGCGCCCCTTCCTCTCTCTTGCTCGCTTGCCTGACGCAGCCCACGCCACCCAGGTTCGCGTGCGGGCCGCCGGGGTGTGGTCAAGACGGCGCCACGTTACTGCAAGGACACGAGGTCCAGGTAGCGAACGGACGGGTGTCGCCCACTTTAGAGTGGTGGGGACGCACGGCGGAACGTGATCTTCGGGAGGCGGCGGCCGGCATGGCAGACGGGCACGATTCGGGTCGCGGCGGCCCTCGCTCGCCGGAGCCCGACCCGCTGGAGCGCTACTTCCGGCCGCGGCCGGGCTCCCACGCGGCGCCGGACGGCGACGGCGGCGACGACATCGAGGGCGTCACGATCGACGGGATGCCCGCGCCGCGGGTGGCGGTCGACGGCCCGCGCGGCCCGCGCCGGCCCGGCCGGGGGCTGAGCCCGCGCGCCGCGATGAGCGCCCGCCGGCAGAAGCGCTTCCTCACCCTGACCGGCACGATGTCGGTGTTCGTGCTGCTGACCTCGGGCGGCGCGTGGGCGTTCCAGAACTACGTCACCGGCATGATCGACAAGGTGTCGGTGAACGGGCTCGGCAAGGGCGCGGACGGCCCCAAGGGCGCGATGACGATCCTCGTCGCGGGCGTCGACCGGCGCGAGGGGCTGACGAAGGAGCAGCAGAAGGCGGCCAAGCTCGGGCACGACCAGGGCGAGCGCTCCGACACGATGCTGCTGGTGCACGTGTCCCGCGACCACGACCGGGTGTCGGTCGTCAGCCTGCCGCGCGACTCCTACGTCACGATCCCGGCGCACAAGTCGAACGGGGCGGAGGGCGCGAAGGGGGCGCGGGTGCCGGCCCGTCCGGGCAAGCTGACCTGGGCGTACCAGTTCGGCGGGCCCGACCTCACGGTCAGCACGATCAAGCAGGCGACGGGCGTGTCCATCGACCACTACGTCGAGGTGAACTTCTTCGGCTTCGTGCACATGGTGGACGCGCTCGGCGGCGTGGACGTGTGCACCGAGGAGGCCGTGAACGACCCGAAGAGCGGGCTGAAGCTGCCCGCCGGCAAGTCCCACGTGGACGGCCTGAAGGCGCTCGCGTTCGCCCGCGCCCGCTACACGCTGACCGGTGGCAGCGACCTCGGCCGCATCGAGCGGCAGCAGCAGTTCATGGCCGCGATGATGAAGCAGGCGCTGTCGACGAAGACGCTCGGCGACCCGGTGAAGTCGACGAAGTTCCTGAACGCGGCGCTGAAGTCGCTGCGCGTGGACGAGAAGCTGGCCGACGACCTGCCGAAGCTCGCCGACCAGATGAAGAACCTGTCGACCGACGACCTCACGTTCGCGAAGGTGCCGCTCGCCAACCCGGACTACAACACCGTCCTGTGGAACGCGCCGACCACCCAGTCGACCGTCCAGTGGGACCGGGGCGAGGCGCAGGACCTGTTCACCCGGATCAGGCGCGACCAGCCGCTGGCCAAGGAGACCCCGAAGCCGAGCGCCACGCCGACGAAGAAGCCCGAGGAGGAGCTGACGGTGCCGCCGGAGGAGATCTCCGTCCGCGTGCTGAACGCGATCGGCACCCGGGGCCTGGCGACGAAGGCGGGCGGGCAGCTGCGCGACGTCGGCTTCAAGGTGACGGTCGCGCCGGGCGTCGCGCGGCGCGGGCTGCAGACGACGCAGATCCAGTACGGCCCCGACCGGGCCGACTCGGCGAAGACGCTGGCCGCGGCGATCCCGGGCGCCAAGCTGAAGAAGGTGAGCTCGCTCGGCTCCCGCGTGCAGGTCATGGTCGGCGCGGACTGGGACGGCGTGGAGAAGGTGAAGGTGTCGCCGAGCACGTCGCCGTCGGCATCCCCCGAGGTGGAGACGGGTACGGCCACCTCCAAGCTTTGCGCCTGACGCCCCCGTCACTAGAATAATATTCTAGTGGACGTGGGAGGGAGCCGCATGACCGAGGACGTGCCCGCCGAGGCGTTCTACGAGCCGCTGGGCGAGGGCCGGTTCGCCGGCACGGTCGCCACGGCCGGCCCATGGTCGCCGGGCCTCCAGCACGGCGGGCCGGTGTCGGGCCTGATCGGCCGGGCGTTCGAGCGGCACGACCCCGTCCCCGGCACCCGGGTGGCCCGCGTGACGGTCGAGATCCTGAGCCCCGTGCCGGTCGCCGAACTGGACGTGCGCGTCCGGACCGTCCGGCCCGGTAAGCGGATCACCCTGCTCGAAGGCGAGATCGCGCACGAGGGGCGGACGGTCGTCCGCGCCGCCGCCTGGCGGATCATGGCGGCCCCGGCCCACCTGGACTCGGTCGCGCACGCCCCCGCCCCGCCGCCCCTCCCCGGCACGACGCCGCCGTTCGAGCCATGGCGCGACCTGCACATGGGCGGCTACCTGTCCGCGATGGAGTGGCGGCCGGTCGACGGCAACTTCGGGCAGCCGGGCCCCGGCACGACGTGGGCCCGCGCCCGCGTCCCGCTGGTCGCCGGCGAGCCCGACACGCCGCTCGTCCGGGCGCTCACGCTGGCCGACAGCGCGTCCGGCATCGGCAGCCAGCTCGACCTCGCCAAGTGGCTGATCATCAACACGGACCTGACCGTCGCACTGCACCGCGACCCGGTCGGCGAGTGGCTGTGCATGGCCGCGTCCCTGGACGCCAGCGCCGGCGGCAGCGCCCTCTGCCAGGCCACCCTCGCGGACCGCTCCGGCGAGATCGGCCGGGCCCTGCAGACCCTCCTGGTGGACGAGCGCCGCTGACCAGGTTTCCGCTCTTGATCACTCTGGGTAGTGGATCAGTGACAGATCGAAGTCACCTATCCAGGAGACCAGAGGATGTCGACAAGGATTCTCGGCCTGCTCACCACGACCGCCGCCGCCTCGGTGGCGCTCACCGCCGGCATCGCCGCCGCCGCGGCCGCGGCGCCGCCGCCCGCACCCGATCCGGCCCCGCCCGCGGTGGCCCAACCACCGGCGGCCCAACCACCGGCGGCGGATCAGCCCGCCGCGGACAAGCCCGCCGCGGACAAGCCGTCCGAGGCGGAGGCGCCGTCGCAGGCGGCCCCGCCCGCCGCGGAGCAACCGCCGCAGGCCGCCCAGCCGGAGTCCAAGCCGTCCACCAAGGACGCCGAGGACACCAAGAAGGGCAAGGAACTCAAGGAGTGCGCGGACGCCGACTGCGAAGTGAAGATCCGCGACGGCCAGGTGATCAAGTTCGCCAAGAAGTACAACATGGCCCCGATCCGCATCAGGGTCGAGGGAAACCGGATCACCTTCACCAGCCGGGGCCAGGGCACCGCGATGGAGAGCACGATGAACGCCACGCGCTCCAGCTCCAGCGTGACCTACAACGGCATCACGTTCAGCCCCAGGCTGAACAGGGACGGCTCGATCACCATGAAGGTCTCCCACGACGACTGACCTGCGCCACTGGGGGACGGGCAACGCGCCCGTCCCCCAGCGCTCACTACTGCGGGTCCGGGCAGATGGTTCGGTAGGGGACGCCGGAGGGGACGTACTTCGTCCATTCCTTGCGAGTCAGGGAGCGGCCGGCAATGGCGCAGGCGGCGCCGGTGGCGTTCGCGGGCATGGCGATGTTCCAGCGGCGGAGGACGGCGGCGCCGTCGGTCGTCGTGAGGGTCTTGTCCCCGGCGTCGAAGGCCACGGCGGTCACCGCTTCGGTGTGGCCGGTGAGGGGCGAGCCCAGCTGGCGGTGGCTGGCGACGTCCCAGAGCAGGGCGCTGCCGTCGGCGCCGCCGGTGGCGAGGGTCCGGCCGGAGGCGTCGAAGGCCACCGCGGTGACCTGGCCCTTGTGGCCGCTGACGGGGGCGCCGCGCGACTGCCGGGTGCGGACGTCCCAGAGCGAGACCGCCCCGTTCCCGCCGGTGGCGAGGGTCCGGCCGTCGGGGCTGAAGGCGAGCGCGGTGGCCGAGCCGGAGGGGTTGTCGAGCACGCCGAGGTCGCGGCGGCTCGCGATGTCGAACAGGTGCACCGCCGCCCCCATCCCGGCCGCCAGCGTGCGGCCGTCCGGGCTGAAGGCCAGCGAGGCCACCTGCTGGGACGAATCGCCCAGCACGGCGAGCATGCGGCCGGTCCGGGCGTCCCAGAGCTGCACCTTGCCGTCGACGACCGGCGTCGCGATCTGGGTCTGCGCGCCGCCTCCGGTGGCGAGCATCCGGCCGTCCGGGCTGAGCGCCATCGCGTTGAGCATGGACCCCGGGCCGCCCTCGAACGGCCCCGCCCAGCGCCCGCCGGACCACACGGAGATCTGGCCGTAGGTGTTGCCCGAGGCGATGCTCTTCCCGTCGGCGCTGACGGCCAGGGCCGTCGCCAGGTTGTCGGCGAGGTTCGGCGGCGGGCCGATGGGCCCGGCCAGGCGCCCGTTGGTCGCGGTGCTGTAGGACGAGTAGGCGACGCCGACCCTGCCGGGCGCGTGGGCCACGGCGAGGGCCCGCCCATCGCCGCTCGTCGCGGGCAGGACCACCTCGTCGGCCTTCTTGACGGGGACGAAGGGGCCGGGGAGCGGCTGGTGGACCTTCACGTCCCACATCCGCACGGCGTTCTTCCTGTCGGACAGGCCGGGCACACCGCTGACGGTGACCAGCGTCCGCTCGTCGGTGAAGGCCCCGGCGAGGACCTGCTCCTGGCCGGTGTCGCTGATGGCCCCTGCGCGCACGCCCCGCGCGACGTCCCACATGTCGGCGCCGACGAGCAGGGTCTTGCCGTCGGGCGTGAACAGGGGCCTCTGGACGTACTCCGTCTTCATCGGGATGCGCGTGCCGAGCGTCCTGCCGCTGCCTGAGTCCAGCAGGCGGATGGTCTTGTCGTGCCGTGCAGCGATGGTCTGGCCGTCCCGGCTTAGCGCGA
The DNA here is from genome assembly GCF_013364275.1 of Actinomadura sp. NAK00032. Taxonomy (NCBI): domain Bacteria; kingdom Bacillati; phylum Actinomycetota; class Actinomycetes; order Streptosporangiales; family Thermomonosporaceae; genus Actinomadura; species Actinomadura sp. NAK00032. Next base: position 8,241,953 of record NZ_CP054932.1, read on the forward strand.
CCTCGTCGACCGCGCCGGGGATGGTCCCTTTGCGGCGGCCCGTAGGCACGTCCCATACCTCCAGTGCGCCTGGCAGGGCGAAGACGGCTGTTGCCGTGTCCGCGCTTAGCACCGCCTTGCTGCCTTGGTAGGAGCGGGGCAGGTAGCTGAAGGACGAAGGGAAGGGCATGCTGCGGGTGCGCTGCCGGGTCTGCGCGTCCCAGACGGTGACTCCGTCGGCGCCGATGACGGTCAGTGTCCTGCCGTCCGGGGAGAAGGCCACCGAGGAGGCGTGGGCGATGGGCAGGTCGCCGAGCGGCTTGCTCGTGGCCACGTCCCACAGCCGGACGGTGCCCTTGATCACGTCCCCGGCCGCCCCGGGCTTCTCCGAGGGGTTGCCCCTGCTGCCGGCGGCGGCCAGCACCCGGCCGTCGGGGCTCAGCGCCACGGGGAGGGTGAGATCGTCGCGGTAGTCGGCGTCGGGCAGCAGGCGCAGCGGCGGTCCGAGCTGCTTGCGGGCCTTCACGTCCCAGACCGCGACCGTGCCGTCGTCGTTGCCGAACGCGAGCCGCCCGCCGCCCGCCGAGACCGTGATCGGGTTCGGCCCGTACCCGCTGACGGCGCCCCGGCCGGACCGCGTGACGACGTCGAGGAGGGCGGCGCGGCTCTCCGGCGTCTCGTGGACGCGCTGCGCGGCGACGGCCAGCAGCGCCGCCGTCTCCGGGGTGCCCGCGAACTGGCGGCTCTGCGCGGCGAGCTGCTGCGAGGCCGCGATGTCGCGCTCCTCGCTCCCCGACCGCTGCGCCTGGATCGCCCACCCCGTCGCGCCCAGCGCCGCCACCGCGGCCACGGCCAGGACGCCGGCGATCACCCGGTTGCGGCGCTTGTGGGCGTACCGGGCGCGGGCGCTGGCGTCCATGAGGGCCCGTTCGAGCCGGCTCAGCGCGGGCCGCCGCGCGCCCGAGGTGGCCCAGCGGACGGCCTCGTCCATGTGCGCCCCGGTCAGGACGTCGGCGCGGCGGCGGCCGTGCTCGGCCCAGGTGCGGGCGGCCTGCCGGATGCGGTGGTGCGTGCGCAGGCCGTCGCGCTCGGCCTCGACCCAGCCCCGCAGCCGAGGCCAGGCCCGCAGCAGCGCCGGGCGGGTCAGCACGAACTGGCCGCCGGACACCAGCAGCAGCCGCCCGAACGCCTGCACCACCTGGCGCAGCGCCTGCGCCTCGGCGTCGTCCTGGCGGTCGAACAGCTCGTCTTCCGGGATCGGGCGCGTGGTCAGGCCGCCGTCCTCGCCCGGCACCACGAACCGCAGGAACAGCTCGGGGACGAGCCGCTGCGCTGCGGGGTGCAGGGCGGCGTAGGCGTCCTCGGCGACCTTGCCGAGGGCGGGGTCGCCCGGCTCCCACCGGGCCTCCAGGACGGCTTGCGCGGCACCTGCGGCGACCAGGTCGGAGCCGTCGCGCGGGTCGCCGGTCAGCGCGGTGAGGATCTCCGCCGCGGACGGCCTGGCCAGCGGCTCCTTCGCCAGCGCGGCCCCGACCAGCGGGCGCAGCGTCTCGGGCAGCACGTCCAGGTCGGGCTCGTGCGTGCGCACGCGGTGCGCGATCTCCGGCAGCGCGAGGCCCTTGAAGGCGTGCTCGCCGGTCGCGGCGAACAGCATGATCGCGCCCCAGGCGAACACGTCGGCCTCCGCCCCGGCCTGCCGTCCCGCGTACACCTCGGGGGCCATGTAGGGCAGCGTCCCGGCGAACGTGCCGGCGTCGGCCGAGCGGGTGTCCAGCACCCGCGCGATCCCGAAGTCGATCAGCCGGGGCCCGTCCGGGCCGAGCAGCACGTTGCCCGGCTTCAGGTCCCGGTGGACGACCTTGGCCCGGTGGATGGCGGTCAGCGCGGTCGCGATCCCGATGCCGAGCCGGTGCAGGTCGTCCCCGGCGAACAGCCGCCCGTCCCGGTCGGCGGTCCCCCGCACGACCGCCTGGAGGCTCAGCCCGTCGATGTACTCGCTGACGATGTAGGGACGCGGCGGCTCCAGCCGCACCTGAAGGATCCGCGCCGTGCAGAACGAGGCGACCCGCTGCGCCGCCCGGGCCTCGGCCGCCATCGCCTGCAGCTCCTTGGGCGACTCCTGCGCCCCGTGCAGCACCTTGACCGCCACCCGTGTCCCGTCGGGGGCGTAGGCGTCGTAGACGACCCCCTGCCCGCCGGCGCCCAACCGCCCGGCCGGCCAGAACTCCCCGATCCGTTCGGGGTCCCCCGGCTCCAGCGGATCCGGCATCCGATCACTCCGTCCGTCACGTCACCAGTGCTTGATCACCAGCCGCTGTGACGCTATCGGTCACTTCGGAGTTCACCGGAAATGTCAGCCGAGTCTGTTCGGTGCCTCCTCCACGGGGTGGACGGCGTCCGGCGCCCTCTGGGGCGTGCGCAAGATGCCCGCTGTGGCGGCGGCAACGGCGCACAGCACCACCGGCAGGAAGAACGTCAGATTCAGCGGCATAACGTGCGTCAGCGGGCCGATGACGGCGGGCCCGGCGAGCATGCCCAGATAACCCAGCCCGGCGACACGCGAAACGTTGGCGCCGATGGCGTCCGGATCGTGGTGACCGGCTGCGCTGAACAACTGAGGCACGCACCCGGACAACCCGGCCCCGGCCAAGGCCCAGCCCACGAGCGCCGACGGGACCCACGGCGACAGCGCCGCCACCGCCAGCCCGAACGCACCCAGAGCAGCGCCGTACCGCAGGACGGCGACCGGCCCGAAACGCGCCGCCACCCGATCGGCCAGCAGACGGCCGATGGTCATGGCAGTGGAGAAGGCCCCATAAGCAAAGGCGGCCGTAGCGGCGGAAGCGTCCAAGGCGTCACGCAGATGCAGGGTGCTCCAGTCGTTGGCCACGCCCTCCGACAACATGACCATCAGTGCGAGGGCGGCCATCATCCAAATCCGCCTGGGCGTCCGGGTGCGTGCCTTACCCCCGGCAGCGGTCCCGTGAGTGGCATCACCAGGCAGCAGCGCCGGAGCGGTCAGCACAGCCGCAACAACCCCGAACACCGCCGCTGCCCCCAGGGACACCGCCGGAGACCAGCCCCACCCGAGTGTGCGAGCACCGACCAACGCAGCCAGAACGCCCCCGAGCGAGAACGTCGCATGGAACGCGGACATGACGGGCCGCCGATAACCCCGCTCCACCTGCACGGCGTGGGAGTTCATGGAGACGTCCAGGGTGCCGTTGCCGACGCCGAGCACCAGTAGCGCCGCACCCAGCGTCCAGGCGTTCACGGCAAGGGCAGGCAGGATCAACGCAGCGCTGCACAACACCGCACTCAGCGGCACCATGACGCGGGCACCGACACGATCGATGAACCGACCGGCGCCCTGCATCCCGGCAACGGCCCCCGCGCCGAGCAGCAGCAGGAGCCAGCCGAAGACGGCGTGCCCCACTCCCACCCGGTCCTCGATGACCGGGATGTGGACGATCCACATGCCGAGCACGAAACCGTTCAGCCCGAAGTAGGCGAAGGTGGCCGCCCGTCCCGCCCGCAACTTCCTCCGCTCGTCAGACAAGGCGGACGTCCACACCGGCGTCGCGAAGCCGGGACACCGCCGCCGCGGGTGCCGAGCGGTCTGTCACCACCATGTCGAGCGTGGCGGCGGGGCAGACGAGCCCGAGGCCGGTGCGTCCGAACTTGGCCCCGTCGCACACGGCGACGACGCGCCGGGCGGAGGCGATCGCGGCCCGCTTGACCGGCACCTCGTCGAGTTCGTGCGCGGTGAGCCCGTGCTCGGCCGACAGCCCGCAGACCCCGAGGACGGCGGTGTCGACACGCAGCGAGCCCAGCGATGCCTCGGTCAGCGGTCCGGTGAACGCCAGCGCACCCGGCGCGGTCCGCCCACCGGGGACCAGCAACCGCACCTGCGGCGCGCCACTGAGCGCGTTGGCCGCGTGCAGATCGAGCGGCACGACGGTGAGCCGCCGCCCGACGATCGCACGGGCGACGGTAAGGGTGGTGGTGCCCCCGTCCAGGATGACGGCCTCCCCATCGGCGAGCAGCCCGTCCACCTCGGCGGCGATCCGCTCCTTGGCGTCGACCGCCTCCTGCTCCCGGACGGCGAACGGCATCGCCTCACCGCGCAGCAGCAGGCTCACCGCCCCGCCCCGCACCCGCCGCAGCACCCCGCGCTCGGCGAGCTGGTCGAGGTCGCGCCGGATCGTCATCTCGGACGCCCCGGTCTCCTCGGCCAACTCCCCCACCGACACCCGCTCGGTGGTCCGCAACCGCTCAATGAGCACAGCCACCCGCTCCGAACTCTCCACACGTGAGATCGAACATCCCCAATGTGCGAAAGTCAAGAGGCCGATCGCGCCACCCGGCCAAGGGCTTCATCCGCCCGTGCGGCGGCCTGGGCGAACGCATGGGCTTTGGCCGCCATGCACGTCCGGGGAAGCAGGTCCCGCCCTTCCACCCCGGCGAGACTCGTCCAGTACCGCGACTGGCAGGCCAACTCGTCCCGCAACTCGACCAGAGCAGCAGCAACCGCCCGCCGCTCACCAGAGGCCGCCCGCGACAGAACGCGCCTGAAAACCATTACGCGACGTCCCACGCCGCCCACACCACCTTGCCGACGGCGAGCGTGTACAGCCCCCAGCCGGACGCGAGCGACTCCGCCAGCATGAGGCCCCGCCCGCCCTCGTCGAGCAGAGCGGCGTCACCGACCTGAGGCAGCGCCGCACTGTCATCCCGCACCTCGACGACGAGATGCGCGGCGCACAACCGGAACCGCACGAGCATCATCGCGATACCGCGCGCCTCGATGTCCGTCCCGCCCGGCTCGCCCGTCGCCTCCAGCGCATTGCTGACCAACTCGGAGAGAACCTGCTGGCAGGCCCACCGGCGGGCTTCGTCCACCTCCCACGACCCGAGCAGCGCACGAGCGAAGTACCGCGCGACGGGCACCGCGGACGGTAGGGAGGCCACACCGAGCGCCTCCACCCGAACCGCCCCACCACCCACCGGCGGCCGCGCCCCAACCACGGCGCCAACAGACACCGACATCATCGTCTCCTTCGTTTCCGGGGGCTAAGTCACCGACCACAGATGCGCGACATGCACGTATCTTCGCCGCGAACGAATCGGACCCCGACGAGCCGCCACACCATCCGGGCGAATCAGAACATGCGCCACGAATTGCCCCGCGAACGCCTGCCCATCTCGGAGAGCCGAAAGGTTCGATGACCGAATTCCGGTGACCACCATCACAGGCAGAGTTACTCTGTGCTACGACCCCAATACATCCCAGAAGTCACCCCCACCCCCAGGTAGAGGCCCCCCAATGCCCAACGACCAAGACGGTTACACGCGGGACCCGCTCCTTCGCAGCTTCGGCGCGGTCCTGCGCGCCCACCGAGAGGCCGCCGGCCTGTCCCGCGCTCGGCTGGCTCAAGCGCTCGGATGCCAGGCGGGCTGGATCGAGAAACTGGAGACCGCCCAGAAGCCGCCTTCCGAGCAGACGGCCGAGGACTTGGACGTCTTCTTCGAGACGTCGGCCCGCGCGTTCTGGCACATGTGGCGAGAGATCAAGCGGGAGGGCAAGCACCTGGCCGCGCCACCCGGCTTCTCCCGGTACACCGAGATCGAGACAGGATGCGTCGCGATGCGCTCCTTCGAGGCCTCGACAGTGCCCGGCCTGCTCCAGACTCCGGCCTACGCACGTGCCGTCATGAGCTCCGGCCTTCCCCTGGACGCGCTTGAAGAGCGCGTCGCCGCCCGCATGGCACGCCAGGAACTCCTCACCCGCGACAACGCACCCCGCATGTGGTTCGTCCTGGACGAATCCGCGCTCCGTCGCCCCGTCGGCGGCCCCAAGGTGATGGACGAGCAGCTCACCAAGCTGATCGAGGCGGCGACGACAAACCCACGAGTAGAAATCCGGGTACTGCCCTTCACATCCGTCACCTACGCCGCTTTGGACGGTTCGTTCAAGGTCCTCAGCCTTCCCGGAGGAGTCGACCTCGCCTACCACGAGGGTCCCGAGATCAGCCATCTGATCGAAAACGGAACAGCCGTCGCGGAGTACAGAGTACGTTTCGACTTGGTCATGGGAGAATCTCTCCCGACGGAGGATTCCCACAAGACGATCAAGAGGATTCAGGAGAGCTACACGTGAGCACCACGGACCACCCGTCCGCAGCCTCGTGGCGTAAGAGCAGCCGCAGCACCGGCCAGGGCGGCGACTGCGTGGAGATGGCAGCCATGCTCCCCGCCATCGCCATCCGCGACTCCAAGGACCCGGCCGGACCTCACCTCGTCGTCAGCGCCGCCACGGCACAGACCTTGATCGACGCCATCAAGCGGGGCCGCCACGACCTCTGATTTGCTGCGGCAGTTTCATCTACAGGCGGCCTCGGCATCAAGGCCGGGGGCCTTGGTGGTCGGGGGGCGGGTTTGCCAGGCGTGTTCCCATTGGCGGGTCAGTAGTGGGTAGACGATCAGGTGGCGGAAGGGTGCGATGAGGGCCATGTAGAGGCGGCCCAACAAGCCGTTTGTCTTGACCAGGACGGCCATTCGCAGCTCGTAGTCACCGGTCGCGGCCGGGGCCCAGCCCAGGTGCATGATGCCGTGGACGGTCTTGTTCGCCAGTTCGCGGACGTCCTCGTTGGCGAGCCGGTACACGGGTGAGAACGGTGAGTCGCCCGGATCCGGGACGGTGGTCTCTGCGAGGTCGTCCGGTAGGCGGTCGCGCACCGATTCGACTCTCGCACCGAGTCCCGTGCCGGGCTCGTCCCATCCGAGGAGGCGGCCGAGTTTCCAGCGCACCGCGAACAGGAACTTGACCGGAGCGGGCTGCTTGCTGAATCCGCCGGCGTTCCGCAACAGCTCAAGGATCACGGGGAAGTCGTCCGGTCCGGCGCCGGGGGCGCGGTAGGACCACACATCCAGCAGTTGGAAGTCGGGCGCGATGGCGTGGATTCGCCAGGGCTGCTGCATGTGGGCTGACTTGGAAAGCCGCATCTTCACCTCGTCGGGGGTGCGGGCATTGGCGCCGGCGGTCGTCTTATACGGTGACGTATAGCAACGTAACTTGTTTATACGGTGGCGTATATGTGAGGTGAGGCACACGATGGGCGTTCCTCGGACACCGCGGGAGCACTGGGTCGAGGAGGGGCTGCGGGTGCTGGCCACGGGCGGCCCGGACGCCGTGCGCGTCGAGGCGCTGGCCAAGCGGCTCGGCGTCACCAAGGGCGGGTTCTACGGCTACTTCGCCGATCGCGACGCGCTGCTGGAGGCCATGCTGGACGCCTGGGAGCGGGAGAGCGTCGACGAAGTGCTCGACCGCGTCGAGAAGGAGGGCGGCGCCCCGGCGGCCAAGGCGCGGCGGGCGGGCATGCTCACCTTCTCCAGCGAGCGGCTGCTCCCCATCGACCTCGCCGTCCGGGACTGGGCCCGGCGGGACGCGGCGGTGGCCGAACGCCTGCGGCGGGTGGACAACCGGCGCATGGGCCTCCTGCGCGAAGTGATCGGCACCTTCTGCTCCGATCCGGACGAGATCGAGGCCCGCTCCCTCATCGCCTTCTGCGTGGCGATCGGACACCACTCCCTCGCGGCCGACCACGAGGGCCGCGACCGGGCGGCCGTCCTCGACCGCGCCGCCGCCCTGGTCTTCAGCACTGGCCGGGGCGCCCCGGAGTGACTCGCGGGGGCGCGTCGGCCGGTGGGTTGCGGGTTAGTCCCAGGTGGCGCCGGCGGGGATGCGGAAGGTCGTGTTGATGCGGTTAAAGAAGTTGGTGATGGCCACCATCAAGACCAGGGCGCCCAGTTGGCGCTCGTTGTAGTGGCGGGCTGCTTCGGCCCAGATCTCGTCGGTGACCGCGCCCGGTCGGTCGGCGAGGCGGGTCGCGGCCTCGGTCAGTGCCAGGGCCGCGCGCTCGGCGTCGTCGAAGAGCGGGTTCTCGTACCAGGCGGCCACTGCGAGCAGCTTCTCGGGACTGACGCCCGCCTTGGCCCCGCTCTTGCCGCCGGCGTCGACGCAGGCGCTGCAGCCGTTGATCTGGCTGGCCCGCAGATGGACCAGTTCGAGCGTCTGGCTCGGTACGCCGCCGCTGTACACCTCCTTGAACAGATGCTCGACGCCCGTCATGATGCCGGGCTGGTTCGCCGTGTTCTGGATGCGTGCCGTCATTTCCCCTCCAAGGGTTGTTGGACGGCACTACGACGTCCGGGAGCGGGGCAAGGTAACGCGTTACCTCAGCGGTGTTCGGTGCGTCCTGGTGGTGACACCGTTGTACGCCGAGGAGGATCGTGACCGAAGAAGAGCAGTTCGCCGCGGAGTTCGAGGCGCAGAGGGCCTACCTGCATGCGATCGCGTTTCGTGTGCTCGGCTCCCATGCCGACGCGGACGACGCCGTTCAGGAGGCGTGGCTGCGGCTCGCGCGGGCCGGCGGCGGCATCGACGACCTGCGCGGCTGGCTGACCACGGTGACCGGGCGGATCTGCCTGGACCTGCTCCGCAGGCGCAAGGTGCGGGGCGAGCAGCCGCTCGAACTCGACGTCGGCCTGGCCGGCGAGGGCGACCCCGAGCAGGACGTTCTGCTCGCCGACTCCGTCGGGCTCGCCTTGTACGTCGTCATGGACGCGCTCACCCCGGCCGAGCGGGTGGCCTTCGTGCTTCACGATGTCTTCGAGGTGCCGTTCGACGGGATCGCGGCGATCCTCGGGCGGAGCACACCGGCCGCCAAGATGCTCGCCAGCCGCGCCCGGGGTCGGCTGCGGCTCGGTCCTCCGGCGGCCGACGCCCATGCTGCGGCGCGGGACGTCATCGACGCGTTCCTGACGGCGGTCGGCGAGGGGGACGTGGGTCGGCTGCTCGCCGTCCTCGCCCCCGACGTCGAGCTGCGAGGCCAGGGGCCACAGGGGACCGTCCTCGTTCACGGTGCGCAGAAGGTCGCCGCCCAGGCCGCGAGTTTCTCGACGCCGGGCGCGCAGGCACATCCGGCTCTCCTGGACGGCGTCCCCGGCGTGCTCATCACGGTCAACGGACGGCCGGTCACCGTCCTCGCCTTCACAGTCGTGGACGGTGCCGTCACCGCGATCCGCGGCCTGACCGATCCGGCCCGGCTGGCGCGGATCGTCCCGTCGTGGGTCGCGTGACCCGGCTACTTGAGGAGCTGGCGGGCCATCACCATGCGCTGGATCTGGTTGGTGCCCTCGTAGATCTGGGTGATCTTGGCGTCGCGCATCATCCGCTCCACCGGGAAATCGCGCGTGTAGCCGTAGCCCCCCAGCAGCTGGACGGCGTCAGTGGTGACGTCCATCGCCACATCCGAGGCCAGCGCCTTGCACGCCGAGGAGACGAACGTCAGATCCGGGACCTTCTCCCCGCTCATCGCCCGCTCGGACTTGATCGCCGCGTGGTAGGTCAGCTGCCGCGCACCCTCCAGCCGCATCGCCATGTCGGCCAGCATGAACTGCACACCCTGGAAATCGGCGACCGGCTTGCCGAACTGCCGCCGCTCCTTGACGTAGTTCAACGCGAAGTCCAGCGCCCCCTGCGCGATGCCCAGCGCTTGGGCGGCGATAGTGATGCGGGTGTGGTCCAGCGTGGCCAGCGCCGTCTTGAAACCCGTGCCCTCCGCGCCGATCAGCCGGTCGGCGGGGATGCGGGTGTCCTCCAAGAGCACCTGCCGGGTCGGCGACCCCTTGATCCCCAGCTTGCGCTCCTTCGGACCGAACGACACCCCCGGATCCGACTTCTCCACCACGAACGCCGAGATCCCCCGCGCGCCCGCCGCCGGGTCGGTGACCGCCATCACCGTGTAGAACTCCGACACCCCCGCGTTGGTGATCCACATCTTCGCGCCGTTGAGCACCCAGGTGTCGCCCTCGCGCACCGCGCGGGTCTTCATCCCCGCCGCGTCCGACCCCGCGTCCGCCTCCGACAGCGCGTAGGAGAACATCCCCTCACCACGCGCCACCGGCGCCAGGTACTTCTTCTTGAGCTCCTCGCCGCCGGCCAGCAGCACCGGGACCGTGCCCAGCTTGTTCACCGCCGGGATCAGCGACGACGAGCCGCACACCCGCGCGACCTCCTCGATCACGATCACCGTGGCCAGCGCGTCCGCTCCCGCACCCCCGTACGATTCGGGCACGTGCACCGCATGCAGATCGTTGGCGACCAGCGCGTCCAAGGCCTCCTGCGGGAACCGGGACTCCTCGTCCACCTCCGCCGCGAAAGGAGCGATCTTGGCCTCGGCCAGCTCACGCACCGTGCGCCGCAGCAGCTCATGCTCCTCCGACGGCGCATACGTGGGAAAGTCAGAACTCATGCCGCAGATGCTACCCGCCAGTAGGGACTGGCGGGGAAGGCAGGTACGGGCCCGCAGTGGGCACGTGTCAGGAGAGGCCGCTAGTCGGCGACGGCGAATCGAAGGGAGCGGGTCTTGACCCACCGGCTGACGGTCATCGGAACGGGCTATCTGGGCGCCACCCACGCGGCCTGCATGGCCGACCTGGGCTTCGAGGTCCTCGGGCTGGACGTGGACGCCGAGCGGATCGCCCGGCTCGCCGCCGGTGACCTGCCGTTCTACGAACCCGGCCTGGAACCGGTGCTGCGCCGCGGCCTGGAGACCGGGCGGCTGCGGTTCACGACGTCCTACCAGGAGGCCGCCGAGTTCGGGGACGTCCACTTCCTGTGCGTAGGGACCCCGCAGAAGGCCGGCGAGTACGCCGCCGACATGAGCTACGTGGACGACGCCGTCGCGTCGCTCGCGCCGCTGCTGAACCGGCCCTGCCTGATCGTCGGCAAGTCGACCGTGCCGGTCGGGACGGCCGCGCGGCTGGCCGAGACGCTCGCCCGGGTCGCGCCGGTCGGCGGTGACGCCGTGCTGGCGTGGAACCCCGAGTTCCTGCGCGAGGGGTTCGCCGTCCAGGACACCCTGCACCCCGACCGGATCGTGGCGGGGCTGCCCGGCGAGCAGGGCGCGGCCGAGCACGCCGAGAAGGTACTCCGCGAGGTCTACCGCACGATGATCGCCGAGGGCACCCCGTTCATCACCGCCGACTTCCCCACGGCCGAACTCGTGAAGGTGTCCGCCAACGCCTTCCTCGCCACCAAGATCTCGTTCATCAACGCGATGGCGGAGGTCTGCGAGGCCGCGCACGCCGATGTGACGAAGCTCTCCGAGGCGCTGTCCTACGACGACCGGATCGGCGGCAAGTTCCTCGGCCCCGGGCTCGGCTTCGGCGGCGGCTGCCTGCCCAAGGACATCCGGGCGTTCATGGCCCGCGCGGGCGAACTGGGCGCCGACCAGGCGCTGACGTTCCTGCGCGAGGTCGACGAGATCAACATCCGGCGCCGGATCCGGATGGTGGACCTCGCCCGGCAGCTGCTCGGCGGCTCGTTCGCCGGCCGGACGGTCGGCGTCCTCGGCGCCGCGTTCAAACCGAACTCCGACGACGTCCGCGACTCCCCCGCGCTGGACGTGGCCGCGTCCATCCGGGCGCAGGGCGCCAAGGTGACCGTGTACGACCCGCAGGCCATGCGGAACGCGCGCCGCGCCCAGCCGACCCTGGAGTACGGCGACTCGGCCCTGTCGGCGGCCCGGGACGCGCACGTCGTCCTGCTGCTGACCGAGTGGCCGGAGTTCCGCGGCATGGACCCGCACGCGCTCGCCGAGGCCGTCGCCGAACGCAACATCGTGGACGGCCGCAACGCCCTCGACCCCGAGCGGTGGCGCGCGGCGGGCTGGAACTACCGCGCCCTCGGACGCCCCTGAACGCCGCGGGGAAGCAAAGGATCGCGGGCGCTGTTGTCGTGGACATGGCAGACGAATTCGCCGACCAGGACGTGATCCGGCGGCTGCTGAACGAGACCGGGACGTGGGCCTTCGTCGGGCTCGGCGACAACCCCGACCGCGAGGTCTACACCCAGGCGCGGCTGATGCAGGAGCGCGGGAAGCGGATCGTCCCCGTCCACCCGGCGGGGCGGGAGGTGCTCGGCGAGCGGGGCTACGCGTCGCTCGCCGACGTCCCGGAGAAGGTGGACGTGGTCGGCGTCTACCGGCGCGCCGAGCACGCCGGGGAGGCCGTGGACGCGGCGATCGCGGCGGGCGCGAAGGCCGTGTGGCTGCCGCTCGACGTGATCGACGAGGCGGCGGCCCGGCGCGCGAAGGACGCCGGGCTCGACGTCGTCATGAACCGCTGCCCCGCCGTGGAGTGGGCGCTGCGCCGCTAGATCCTCTCGCGGAGCCGCGCGCCCTTCGCCTTGGCCTGGCCGTAGAGGTCCTGCTGGAAGACCTCCATCTTGGCCCGCAGCCCCTCGTCGGACGCGGCCAGGATGCGGACGGCCAGCAGCCCGGCGTTGCGCGCCGCGCCCACCGCGACCGTCGCGACGGGGACGCCCGCGGGCATCTGCACGATCGACAGCAGCGAGTCCATGCCGTCGAGGTACTTCAGCGGCACCGGGACGCCGATCACCGGCAGCGGCGTCACCGACGCCAGCATGCCGGGCAGGTGCGCGGCCCCGCCCGCCCCCGCGATGATCACGCGGAGGCCGCGGCCGGCGGCCTGCTCGCCGTAGGCGATCATGTCGTGCGGCATCCGGTGCGCGGACACGACGTCGGCCTCGTAGGGGACGCCGAACTCCGCCAGCGCCTGCGCGGCGCCCTCCATGACGGGCCAGTCGGAGTCGCTGCCCATCACCACCCCGACGACCGGCTCGCTCATTTCCGCTTTTCCCCCATCTTGGTCCCCCACCGCAGGTAGTCGGCGGCGTGCCGGGCCCGTTCCCGGACGTCGTCGAGATCGGCGCCGAGCGCCGTCACATGGCCGATCTTGCGGCCGGGACGCGACTCCTTGCCGTACATGTGCACCTTGACGGCCGGGTCGTGGGCCATCACGTGGATGTAGCGGGAGTAGACGTCCGGGTCGTCGCCGCCGAGCACGTTCGCCATGACCGTGTACGGCGCGGTCGGCTCGGTGGAGCCGAGCGGCAGGTCGAGGACGGCCCGCAGGTGCTGCTCGAACTGCGATGTCCGGGCGCCCTCGATCGTCCAGTGGCCGGAGTTGTGCGGGCGCATGGCCAGCTCGTTCACCAGCAGCCCGGCGCCCGTCTCGAACAGCTCGACCGCGAGCAGCCCGACGACGCCGAGCTCGTCGGCGACGCGCAGGGCGAGGCGCTGCGCCTCGGCGGCCAGGTCGTCGGACAGGCCCGGGGCGGGCGCGATCACCTCGGTGCAGATGCCGCCCTCCTGGACGGTCTCCACGATCGGGTACGCGGCGCCCTGCCCGTAGGCGGAGCGCGCGACGAGGGCGGCCAGCTCCCGCCGGAACGGGACGTGCTGCTCGACCATCAGGTCGACGCCCTCCGCGAGCAGCCGCTCCACCTGGCCGGACGGCTCGTCCACGACCCAGACGCCCTTGCCGTCGTAGCCGCCGCGGGTCGCCTTGAGGACCAGCGGCCAGCCGTGCTCGCGGCCGAACTCCGCCAGGAACGCGGCGGGCTCCGACGCCGGCACCGGCGCGTACGCGGGGCACGGGACGCCGAGGGCGCTGAGCCGCTCGCGCATGACGAGCTTGTCCTGGGCGTGGGCGAGGGCCGCCGCGCCCGGCCGGCACGGGACGCCCGTCTCCTCCACCGCCCGGATGTGCGGGCCCGGGACGTGCTCGTGGTCGAACGTGACCACGTCGCAGCCCTTGGCGAACGCCAGCAGGTCGTCGCGGGACCGGTCGTCGCCCACCCGGACGTCGGACACGGCCTTGGCCGCCGACTCGTCCGGCGCCCCGGCGAGGACGCGCAGCGACACGCCGAGCGCGATCGCGGCCTGCTGGGTCATCCGGGCGAGCTGCCCGCCGCCCGCCATGCCCACTATGGGCATATCACCCCGGCGGAGCCGGGCCGGGGGGCGCGGGGGGTCGTCCCCCCTCGAGGAATGCGGTGGAACACTCACGTCAGAAGGCTATCGGGCGCTCGGGGCGAACGAATCCCCGGCGGCGGGCGTCACAGGTGTGTGGAGGTCGCGACAATGGGCAGGGAACGCCTGGACAGCGTGAAACGTTCATGTTCCGACGTCTCCGGGGCAACAGGCGTCTATTCTCGTGGTGCCTCCGCATCAGCCGCCGCGCCGTCGGCCGTGGCGTTCGACGAAGTCCGGAAGGACGGTTCCCCTTCGTGAGCCTGGTCGCCAAACTCCATCGGCGGTTCGCGCACCTCGTGCACGAGCTCGCCAAGTTCGGCAGTGTGGGCGCGATCGCGTTCGTCATCACGGTCGCGATCGGCAACGGCCTGCACACGGGGATGGGCGTCGGCCCGCTGACCTCCAACGGCGTCGCGACGATCATCGCGACGACGTTCTCCTACCTGGCGAACCGGTACTGGACGTTCCGGCACCGCGACCGCACCGGGCTCGGCCGCGAGTACGTGCTGTTCTTCGCGCTGAACGGCGTCGGGCTGGTCATCACCGAGCTGTTCATCGGCTTCTCGCACTACGTCCTGAAGCTGGACGGGGCCGTCTTCTACAACATCGCGCTGGTCGTCGGCACCGGTGTGGCGACGCTGTTCCGCTTCTGGTCGTACAAGAAGTGGGTGTTCCTGCCGTCGAGCGCGCCGGCGGTCGACCCCGCGTCCGGCCTGCCGGAGGCCCCCGCCGCCGACTCCGAGGGCCCCGCCGGCCCGGAGGCGCCGGGCGTCCACCGCGCGCCCCGCCTGGGCCACCCCCTCGACGCCCACACCGAGGACTACGCCGAGATCTGAGCGGGGCCGTCCCAGGCCCCTGCCGGTCAGGCGGGGCCCATGACCACCCGCTCGGCGGCCAGCCGGGCCTCGGCGGGCTGGCGGAGGAAGACCCCGAAGACGGCGGGGCGCGACTGGATCAGTTCGAGGCGGCCGCCGTCCACCACGGCGAGCGAGCGGGCCAGGTAGAGGCCGAGGCCGGTGCCGTGGCCGCCGCTGACGCTGCGGTCGAAGATGCGGGGCTCCAGCTCGGCCGGGATCCCGGGGCCCTCGTCGCCGATCTCGACCATCACCGACCCGGCGCCCGGCTTGGTGTGGATGGTGACGGTCCCGGCGCCGTGGGTGAGCGAGTTCTCCAGCAGGGTCGCGAGGATCTGCGAGAGGCCCTCGGGGTTGGTCAGGCCGACGAGGCCCTGCTCGCCGACGATCCGCACGTCCCGGCCCGCCTTGCGGAAGCTCGGCCGCCACTCCTTGACCTGCTGGGTGATGATCTCGTCGATCGGGGACGGGACGGCGCCACCGGTCGGGTCGTGCCGGGCGCGGGCGAGCAGCTGCTCGACGACCGCGACGAGCCGCTCGGCCTGCGCGACCGCCGCGGCGCCCTCCTCGCGGACGACGTCGGGGTACTCGGCGGCCTCGATCATCTCCTCCAGCCGCATCGACAGCGCGGTGAGCGGCGTGCGGAGCTGGTGGCTGGCGTCGGTGGCGAACTGGCGGCCGGCGACGACGAGGTCGGTGATGCGGACGGCGCTGCGGTCCAGCACCTCGGCGACCTGGTCGATCTCCGGGATGCCGTAGCGGCGGGGCCGGGGCCGGGCGTTGCCGCTGCCGAGCCGGTCGGCGGTCTCGGCCAGCTCGCGCAGCGGCAGCATGAACTTGCGGGCCTGCACCATCGCCAGCCCGACGGTGACGGCGACGCCGAGCAGCGCCAGGCTGCCGATCAGCAGGATCAGCCGGAGCGCGGCGTCGCGGACCTCCGCCTCCGGGCGCGACACCCGGACCCGGACCGCGCCGTGCGAGGCGGTGGCGCTGAGGGCGGGGCCGCGGCGCGGCGGCCCGGCGTTCAGGGTGCGGCCGTCCGGCAGCGTGACGGTGATCTGCCGGCCGGGGTACTCGCGGGCGATGATCGCGCCGGTGACGGGCTGCGGTTTCTGCAGGCTGTAGCCGACGCCGCCCGCGATGGAGGACGCCTCCCGGTCGAGCGACCGGCCGGCCTCCTCGTAGACGAGCTTGTGGGCCGCGTAGGCGAGGGGTATGCCGAGCAGGAGGATCGCGACCACCGCCACCGCGAGCGTCGACAGGAGGAGTCGGCGCCTCATCAGGGCTCCTTAGGGGTGGGGCCGCGGACGGCACAGCACGCTGCCGGGGGCCTCTCGGGAAGGCCCCCGGTCGTCCCGCCCGGCCGCGGCGGCCGGTGCTAGTCGCCGCGCTCGAACCGGAAGCCGACGCCCCGCACCGTGGTGATGTAGCGGGGACTGCCGGCGTCGTCGCCGAGCTTGCGGCGCAGCCAGGAAATGTGCATGTCGAGGGTCTTCGTGGAACCCCACCAGTTGGTGTCCCACACCTCGCGCATGATCTGTTCGCGGGTCACGACCTTGCCGGCGTCGCGGACGAGCACGCGCAGCAGGTCGAACTCCTTGGTGGTCAGCTGGAGCTCCTGGTCGCCCATCCAGGCGCGGCGCGACTCGGCGTCGATCCGCACCCCCTGGACGATCGGGGTCTCGGTGCTGCCCCGGCGCAGCAGCGCGCGCACCCGCGCGAGCAGCTCGGCCAGCCGGAACGGCTTGGTCACGTAGTCGTCGGCGCCCGCGTCGAGCCCGACGACGGTGTCGACCTCGTCGGCGCGGGCGGTCAGGATCAGGATGGGCACGCCGTGCCCCTCGGCCCGCACCCTGCGGGCCACCTCAAGGCCGTCCAGTTCGGGCAGGCCGAGATCGAGGACGATCAGGTCAACCCCGCCGCCGAGCGCCCGCTCCAGCGCCTGCGGGCCGTCCGGGCTTACTTCGACGGTGTACCCCTCGCGACGCAGCGCGCGGGCGAGAGGCTCGGAGATGGACGTGTCGTCCTCGGCGAGCAGTACTGAGGTCATGAACCGATCGTATGACCATTCTTGACCATTACCGGGCTGCCGCCGCGCTCTTGACCTGCGGTTTGCCACTCGTAGTACATTGTCGAACACGACATTTCCGGCGGTACCCGTATCTTCGCCGCAATAGACGCGTCCACGGGTCAGCGAAAAATCGCGATGGAGGCCGCGGGCAGCTCCACGGCGGCACTTCCGGAATCGCCGAGAGCGCCGGGGTCCAGGTGAATCGCCGGATCCGACGCGAGCAGCAGCCGCGGGAGCCCGCCGGACGGCCCCGCCGGCAGGACGACGGGCACGTCCCCGAGGTTCGCCGCCACCCCGATCCGGCCGCGCCGCATCACCAGCCAGCGCGCCCCGTTCTCGTCCGTCTCGACCTGCACCGCGGTCAGCCGGGGGTCGTTCAGGTCGGGTTCGGAGCGGCGCAGCGCGATCAGGCTTCGATGCCATTCGAGCAGGTCAGCGTGGTACGGGTCGTCCGGCTCGGTCCAGTCGAGGACGGATCGGCGAAAGGTGTCCACAGCCTGTGGATCGGGAATCCCGCCCGCCCAGCCGTGCCGCGCGAACTCCCGCCGGCGCCCTTCGCTGACGGCGCGGGCCAGCTCCGGCTCGCGGTGGTCGGTGAAGTAGCACCAGGGGGTGGACGCGCCCCACTCCTCACCCATGAACAGCATCGGCGTGAAGGGCGCGAGCAAAAGCAGTGCCGCGCCCACTTTGAGCAGGCCTGGGGACGGCAAGAGCGCGCCGATGCGGTCGCCGGACGCGCGGTTGCCGACTTGGTCGTGGTTCTGCAGAAAGCCGAGGAAACGGTGTGCGGGCGTTTCCCGGACGTTCACCGGCCGCCCGTGGTGCCGCCCCCGGTAGGTCGACATGGTCCCGTCATGGACGAAGACTCTGGTAAGGGCCTTCTTCAGCGTTTCCAGAGAGCCGAAGTCGCAGTAGTAGCCCTGCCGTTCACCAGTGAGCGCGGCGTGCAGCGCGTGGTGGAAGTCGTCGCTCCACTGCGCGTCCAGGCCGTATCCGCCGGCCTCCCTGGACGTCACCAGGCGCGGGTCGTTCAGGTCGGATTCGGCGATGAGGAAGAGCTGCCGCCCCAGGTGGGCGGATTCCGCCGCCACCGCGCGCCCCAGCTCTTCGAGGACGTGCGTGGCGCTGTGGTCGGTGATGGCGTGGACGGCGTCGATCCGCAGCCCGTCGAAGTGGTAGTCGCGCAGCCACATCAGCGCGTTCTGCACGACGAATGCGCGGACCTCGTCCGAGCCCTCCTGGTCGAAGTTCACCGCGTCGCCCCAGGGCGTGGCATGGGCGCTGGTGAAGTACGGGCCGAAGCTGCCCAGGCGGTTGCCGTCCGGGCCCAGGTGGTTGTAGACGACGTCCAAGACGACGGCCAGGCCGCGCGCGTGGGCGGCGTCTACGAAGCGCTTCAAGCCGTCTGGGCCGCCGTAGGGCTCGTGGGGCGCCCAGAGGTGCACACCGTCGTATCCCCATCCGTGACGGCCGGGGAAGGACGCGACGGGCAGCAGCTCCACCGCGTCTACGCCGAGGGCCACCAGATGGTCGAGGCGGTCGGTCGCGGCGTCGAACGTCCCCTCCGGTGTGAACGTGCCGACGTGCATCTCGTACAGGACGCTCCCAGGGAGCGGACGGCCATGCCAATGCTGGTCGGTCCATGCGAACCGTCCGTGGTCGTAGACACGGCTCTGACCGTGCACGCCGTTGGGCTGCCAGGGCGAGCGAGGGTCGGGCAGCACTTCGTCTGAGCCGTCCAAGACGAAGCCGTAGTCCGTCCCATGGCCGGCCTCGGCGACACGGGCCTCCCACCAGCCGGAGGGCCGTGCTTCCAGGCGTGCCTCCAGCCGGGCCTCCAGCCGTGGCTCCATCGGATGGCGGGTGCCGCCGACCACGACTTCGACGCGGTCGGCGGCCGGTGCCCACACGGTGAATCTGGTGCTCAACTACCGAACTCCCTGGGGACGAGCAGCGCGACGGGCAGGTGCTCGAAGACGCGGTCCGCGTCCAGGAAGGGGCCCATGTGCGTGCAGCCGGTCAGGACGTCCCGCCAGCCCTGGTGCCGGACGTCCACCCGCGTCCCGCTCCAGCCGCCGCGCCGTTCCAGGCCCACGGGCAGCCGGGTGGCGAGCGCGACCGCGCCGCCCCGCGCGAACCCGATCAGATGCTCGGCCGCCGGCCCGCGCGCCGCCACCGGCTCGTGCCGCGAGCCGGGCCCGAACCACTCGGGGTGGGCACGGCGCAGCCGCAGCGTCCGCGACGTGACCAGCAGCTTCTCATCGTCGACCTCCTTCGGCCGGCGGCCGGTGTCGAGCCGGGCGAGGTGCTCGCGGCGCCGCCCGTAGTCGACCGGGCGCCGGTTGTCGGGGTCGACCAGCGCCAGGCCGGTCAGCTCGCAGCCCTGGTACACGTCCGGGACGCCCGGCATGGCCAGCTGGACGAGCTTCTGCCCCAGCGTGTTCACGCGCGCGTAGGAGGCCAGCCTGGCGACGAACGACGTCATGTCGGTGATGAGGTCGGGATCGGACAGGACGCCCCGCGCGTAAGCGAGCACGGCCTTCTCGTAGTCGGCGTCCTGCTCGACCCAGGACGTGCGGGTCTTGGCCTCGCGCATCGCCTTGGTGAGGAACTCCTCCAGGCGGCCTTGGGTGATGGGCCAGGCGCCGACGAGGGTCTGCCAGAGCAGGTATTCAAGGTCGGGCTCCAGCGGCGACGGGGTCGGCCCCCACGTCCGCCAGCGCTCCACGGCCTCCTTCCACTCCGCCGGGATCTCCGCCACGACCGACAGCCACGCCCGTACGTCCTCCTCGCGCTTGGTGTCGTGCGTGGACAGGGTCGTCATCGTCTGCGGCCAGTCGCGGGCGAGCCTGATGCAGTAGGCGTGGAAGTCCTCCGGGCTGACGGAGAACCGCCCTGGGGCGCCGCCCACCTCGTTCAGCGCGGCCATCCGGTTCCACCGGTAGAACGCGGTGTCCTCGACGCCCTTGGCGGCGAGCGGCGCGGACGTCTGCTGGAACCGCACGATGAACTCGGCATCGGTGCGCTCACCCCGTCCCAGAGCGAGGTCTACGACGGCCTCCAAGTCGCCGTGGAGGCTCTCCGGGAGGTGGGTGCTCGCGCGGTCTGCGGCCTCTGTCAACACGTCCACAGCCTGCTGTGGAGCGTCCTCCCCAGGGACGACGTAGGCGCGGTACACCGGCATGGCGACGAGCAGTTCGACCAGGGCCCGCTCCATGCCGGGACGACGCTCGCCCACGACCCGGTGCAGGACGCGCAGAAGCCGGTCCATCTCCGGCTTGAGCCCGTGTGTGGCGGCGTGCAGGCGGGCATCGTGCTCGACCTCCTCGAAGTCGGCCGGGTTGCCCGTCAGCGACACGTAGTAGTCGGTGAGCGGCTTCTCCCCCGCCGGGTCGACGAACAGCCCGCCGACCATGCCGAGCGAGTCGTAGCCGGTGGTGCCCGCGCACGGCCAGTCCGGCGGCAGCCGCTCCTCGCCCTCGGTGATCTTCTCGACGAGCAGCCAGCGGTCCGGCGCGGCCTCCGCCAGCCGGCGCAGGTAGCCGCGCGGGTCGGCGAGCCCGTCCGGATGGTCGACGCGCAGGCCGTCCACCAGGCCCTGCTCGACCAGGCCGAGCAGCAGCGCGTGCGTGCGCTGGAAGACCTCCGGGTCCTCCTGGCGGAGTGCGATCAGCCCGGAGATGTCGAAGAAGCGCCGGTAGTTGGGCTCGCCCTCGCCGGGCGGCACGATCCGGCCGCCGCCCGCGTCCCAGTCGACGTCGAACCACCGCGCGAACGGCGAGCCCGGCCCGTCCTCCAGGACCTGCGCGAGCGGCAGGTTCAGGTCGCGGCGCTCCGGGATCGCCCTGTGGTCCGGGAAAGCCATGTGGTTCGGGACGACGTCGACCAGCACCCGCAGGCCGTGCGCGCGGAACCGGGTCGCCATCGCGCCGAACGCCTCGGCGCCGCCCAGCTCCTCGGACAGCCGCGAGTGGTCGACGACGTCGTAGCCGTGCGCGGAGCCCGGCGCGGCCTGCAGGATCGGGGACAGGTAGACGTGGGACACGCCGAGGGACGCCAGGTAGGGCGCGAGCGCGGCGGCCTCGGCGAAGCCGAAGCGCTCCTCGGGCGTTCCGCGGAGCTGGAGGCGGTAGGTGCCGGACGGCGGCGCGGTCAGCGGGTCGAGGGCAGGGGCTTCGGCCTGGTCCTTCTCGGTGCTGTGGTCCTCGGACACGGCTTCCTCTGGGGGGTCGGTGGGGCGCATGGGTCAGACGCGGCGCAGGACCTGGATGGAGCGGGCCCCGACCGGGACGTTCTCGCGGGCCTTCACGACGGGCGACTCCTCCTCGGCGAGCAGCGGGTCGGCGGTGTCGAGCATCTTGATCCACATCTGCCCGTAGACGGCGGGCGGCAGCGTGAACGTCAGGTCGCCGTCGTGCGCGTTGAACAGCAGCAGGAACGAGTCGTCCCGCACCGGCCGCCCGCGCGGGTCGGGCTCGCTGATCGCGTCGCCGTTCAGGAACACGTTCAGCGACTTGTTGAAGCCCGCGGACCAGTCCCGGTCGGCCATCTCCCGGCCGCCCGGCGTGAACCACACCAGGTCGGGCAGCTCCTCGGACTCCGCCTCGGCCTCGCCCATCCGCCGCGCCGCCTTGCGGGCGCGCTTCGTCCGCTGGTCGCCGAGGAAGAACCGGCGGCGCCGGAAGACGGGATGCGCGGTGCGCAGCCTGGACAGCCGCCGGACGAAGTCGAGCATCGGGCCGCGCTCGTCGAAGAAGGTGTCGTCGCGCAGGCCCGTCCAGTCGACCCAGGAGATCTTGGTGTCCTGGCAGTAGGCGTTGTTGTTGCCGCCCTGGGTGCGGCCTATCTCGTCGCCGTGCAGCAGCATCGGGACGCCCTGCGACAGGAACAGCGCGGTGAGATGGTTGCGTTTCTGCCGTTCGCGCAGCGCGACGATGTCGAGGTCGTCGGTCGGGCCCTCGTGGCCGCAGTTCCACGAGCGGTTGTCGTCGCTGCCGTCCCGGTTGTTCTCGCCGTTCGCCTCGTTGTGCTTGTGGTCGTAGGAGACGAGGTCGTGCAGCGTGAACCCGTCGTGGCAGGTCACGAAGTTGATCGAGGCGATCGGGCGGCGGCCGTCGTCGGCGTACAGGTCGGACGAGCCCGTCAGCCGGGACGCGAAGTCGGGCATGGCGCCCGGCTGCCCGCGCCAGTAGTCGCGCATCGTGTCGCGGTACTGGCCGTTCCACTCCGTCCACAGCGGCGGGAAGTTGCCGACCTGGTAGCCGCCCTCGCCGACGTCCCACGGCTCGGCGATCAGCTTCACCTGGGAGACGACCGGGTCCTGCTGGACGAGGTCGAAGAACGCCGACAGCCGGTCGACCGCGTGCAGCTCACGGGCCAGCGTCGCCGCGAGGTCGAACCGGAACCCGTCCACGTGCATCTCGGTCACCCAGTACCGCAGCGAATCCATGATCATCTGCAGCACGTGCGGGCTGCGCATCAGCAGGCTGTTCCCGGTGCCCGTCGTGTCGGTGTAGTAGCGCGGGTCGTCGTCGGCGAGCCGGTAGTAGGACGCGTTGTCGATGCCCCGGAACGACAGCGTCGGCCCCAGGTGGTTGCCCTCGGCGGTGTGGTTGTAGACGACGTCCAGGATCACCTCGATCCCGGCCTGGTGCAGGGCCTTCACCATCGCCTTGAACTCCAGCACCTGCTCGCCCCGCCGCCCGGACGAGGAGTACTCGTTGTGCGGCGCGAAGAACCCGATCGTGTTGTAGCCCCAGTAGTTGCGCAGGCCGCGCCGCACCAGCACGTCGTCGTGGACGAACTGGTGGACGGGCATCAGCTCCACCGCTGTCACCCCGATCGAGCGCAGATGATCGGTGATCACCGGATGGGCGAGGCCCGCGTAGGTGCCGCGCAGCGCCGGCGGGATCTCCGGGTGCCGGGCGGTGAGGCCCTTGACGTGCGCCTCGTAGATCACGGTCTCGTGGTAGGGGATGCGCGGCGGCCGGTCGTCGCCCCAGTCGAAGTACGGGCTGACCACCACCGACCGCATCGTGTGGCCGGCCGAGTCGGCGTCGTTGCGCGACCACGGGTCGCCGAACTCGTAGCCGAAGCACGACTCGTCCCAGTCGATCGCCCCCTCGACGGCCTGCGCGTACGGGTCGAGGAGCAGCTTCGCCGGGTTGCAGCGCTGCCCGCGGCGCGGATCGAAGGGCCCGTGCACCCGGTAGCCGTACCGCCGGCCCGGCATCACGCCCGGCAGGTAGCCGTGCCAGACGAACGCGTCCACCTCGGGGAGCGTGAGCCGCGTCTCCTCGCCGTCGCCCGCGGGGCCGTCGAACAGGCACAGCTCCACCCGGTCGGCGGCCTCGGAGAACACGGCGAAGTTGGTCCCCGCGCCGTCGAACCGGGCGCCGAGGGGATACGCGTCGCCCGGCCAAACCTGTGCCACTTGTCCCAGCCTCCCGTCCAGACCGCGACGGGCCCCGGTGCCATGGCGACTGCACGGCTGCCGCGCGGGCCCGGCGGCGCACGCCGGAAGCCCTTCCCGCTGAGGCTTGGATCACACCGATCGGGAGTCCACTGGCCAGAACGGACATACCTGAGCTACGTTAGGGGAGCCTAACCTCAATAAGGGCGCCCTAAGTGCCCGGGGTGAGGCGCGTCGGGCCAGCTCCAGCCGCACGGAAGGTCTCCCACCGGCATGTACGTCTGCATCTGCAACGCCGTCACCGAGGACGACGTCAACGGCTGCATGGCGAGCGGCTGCACGACCGCCAAGGCGGTCAAGGCCGCGTGCGGCTTCAAGCCCGGCTGCGGCATGTGCACCAAGCGCATCCACACCATGGTCAGCCAGTACCGGACGGCCAACGAGCTGGCGGACGCCCTGACCGGCGGCCCGCTCGCCCTCACCGCCGTCCCGGAGCAGGCCGACCCGGCCCCGGCCGAGATCGCCGCGGAGCTCGCCCCCGAGTACGCCGCGGAACTCGCCACCGAGCCGACCGTCGAAGGAGCCGCCCCGCCGACCGCAGCCTGAGCGAGATCCCGCGGCCCCGCACGGCCCGCAGAGGAGGCGGACACGCGCTGTGCGGGGGTGAGTGCTGTCCCCAACCTGGCGGTCATGGAAGCATGGGGGCCATGGAAGGCGACAGAGAGATCATCGCGCTGCTCAACGAGCAGCTCACCGCGGAGCTCACGGCGATCAACCAGTACTTCCTGCACTCCAAGATGCAGGAGAACTGGGGCTTCCTCCGCATGGCCAAGCACACCCGCGACGAGTCGTTCGACGAGATGCGGCACGCGGAGCGGCTCACCAACCGGATCCTGTTCCTGGAGGGGCTGCCGAACTACCAGAAGCTCGGCACGCTGCGGATCGGCCAGACGATCTTCGAGCAGCTCAAGGCCGACCTCGAGGTCGAGATGGAGGCCGTGAACCGGCTCCGCCCCGGCATCGAGCTGATGCGCTCGCGCGGCGACGTCACGTCCGCCCGGATCTTCGAGGACATCCTCGCCGACGAGGAGGAGCACATCGACTACCTGGAGACCGAGCTGAGCCTCGTCGAGGCGCTGGGCGAGCAGAACTACCTGCAGCGCCTCACCGACTCGCCCACCGAGAGCGGCTCCAGCGCCTACTGACCGCGCCTACCCGCGCGGCGTCTCCGCGGACGCCGCCTTCCGGCGCAGCACGAACGGCTGGACGATGCCGAGGCCCCGGACCGGGCGCCGCACGATCCGCGTCACCTCGTACCGGGACGAGCCCTCCAGGCACGCCGCCAGCTCGCTGTCGATCACGACCGAGCCGGGGCGGGCCAGCGAGGTGAGCCGGGCGGCGAGGTTCACCGTCGTCCCGAACACGTCGCCCATCAGCGGCAGGACGGGACCGTGGGCCACGCCGACCCGGACGTCCGGGACCTCGGTCTCGTCCTGGATGGCCGCCGCGACGGTCAGCGCGATCTCCGCGCCGACCTCCGGCGCCTCCGCGCTGAACAGCACCTCGTCGCCGAGCGTCTTCACCAGCCGGCCGCCGCAGGAGGCGATGATGTCGGCGGCGGTCTCCTCGAACCACTCCACCACCCGGGCCAGCTCGATCTCCTCCAGCTCCCGGCTGACCTGGGTGAAGGACACCATGTCGGCGAACCCGACGGTGGTCATCGGACGGCCCACCGGGTCGCCGTTGTCGCGGCTCGCCGCCGCCGCCAGCGCCCGGGTGCCGGCCGCCGCGAGCTGCCGCCGCCAGGCGTGCACGACCAGCGGCTCGAACTCGTCGATGTGCTTCTCGGCGATGTCCACGACCGTGTCGACCGACTCCGCGGACGGCGTCTCGTGCGGGTCGCCGGTCAGCATGCTGCGCAGCAGGTTGACCTGCCATTCCGCGAGCCGGGTCATCGTCTGCCCGTACGCGCGGACCAGCCGGATCACGCCGTCCTCGTCCAGGATCCCGTCGTCGACCAGCCGGCGGAGCCGGTCCAGCGCCGCGACGTCGCCCTGGGTGTAGGCGATCGTCTCGTCCGGCATGGACGGGTACCCGAAGGCCCGCCAGATCCGGCCCGCGAAGTCGCGGGTGACCCCGGCCAGCCGGACGGCCTGGACGCGGGTGTACCGCAGCTCGCCGCCGAGCAGGAGCTCCTCGATCTCCTTCGGATCGGGCAATGCGGCCGCCATCTCCCGCCCCTCAGCCCGCCGCCGCCAGGGGCCGCGGCGACGGCGTCATGATGTGATCTCCGGACATATCGGTGCAGCTCACCAGCAACCCCAAGAGTTGGAACTCGCCGTGCACATCGTTGCAGATCAGCACTCGGATCAACGCCCGGACCGCGGATCCTCGTTCCCCGTTCAACGGACGTGCACCACATCTCCGGCGCTGACCGCGCTGTCCCCGCCCGGCCCCGCGACGACGAGGCGGCCCGTCGCGTCCACGTCCCGGGCCCGTCCGGTCAGCCGCTGGTCGCCGGGCAGCTCCACCCGGACGTCGCGGCCGAGCGTCACGCACAGGTCCCGGTAGGCGGTGCGCAGGCCGCTGGTCTCCGGGTCGCCGCCGAGCGCCGTCCACTCCCGGTACCAGGTCTCGAACTCGCGCAGGATCGCGCGCAGCAGCGGCGCCCGGTCGCTGAGCGGCGCGCCCTCGATCGCCAGCGACGTCGCGGTCGGCACCGGCAGCTCCTCGGCCCGCAGGCCCACGTTCAGCCCGACCCCGATCACCAGGCCGTCGTCGACCTTCTCGGCGAGGATCCCGGCGAGCTTGCGGTCGCCGACGAGCACGTCGTTCGGCCATTTGAGGCGGGCGTCCACGGCCGCGTCGGCAGCGGCGTCGGCGCCGAGGAACCGCTCCCCCTTCTGCGACCAGGCGGTCATCCGCCGGATCGCGGTGGCGACGGCGACGCCCGTCAGCAGCGACGCCCAGCCCAGCCGCTCCACCGGCACCGCCGGCCGCACCAGCATCGAGAACGCCAGCCCGGAGCGCGGCGGCGCCGTCCACACCCGGCCCTTGCGGCCCCGGCCGGCCGTCTGCCACTCGGTGACCAGCACGGTCCCCTCCGGGGCGCCCTCCCGGGCCCGCGCCGCGAGGTCGGCGTTGGTGGAGCCGGTCTCGTCCACGATCCCGATCTCCCGCCACAGCCCGCCCTCCCGGACGAGCGCGCGCCGCAGCGCGCCCTCGTGCAACGGCGGCCGTCCGAGATCCCCATACGCTGAGTCCACCCCTCCATCCAACCCGATGACGGTCTCGATCTTGGGGCCGGACGTCCGGTGGGGGCGTCGGCGCTCGTTAGGGTGCGGCATATGGATGGAGTGACGCTGCGGCGCGACGGGCATGTCGCGGAGATCGTGCTGGACCGCCCTGAGGCCCTCAACGCCCTGTCGACGGCGATGGCCCGCCGCCTCGCCGGCGCCTGCGCCGAGGTCGCGGCGGACCCGGCCGTCCGCGCGGTCGTGCTGAGCGCGGCCGGGGAGAAGGCGTTCTGCGTGGGCGCCGACCTCAAGGAGCGCAACGCGATGACGGACGAGGAGATCCTCGCGCAGCGCCCCGTCTTCCGCGCCGCGTTCGGCGGCGTGCTGAACCTGCCGCAGCCCGTCATCGCGGCCGTGCACGGCTACGCGCTCGGCGGCGGCTGCGAGTTCGCGCTCTCCTGCGACATGATCGTCGCGGACGAGACGGCCGTGTTCGGCCTGCCCGAGGTGGGCGTCGGCCTCGTCCCCGGCGGCGGCGGCACCCAGCTCGCGCTGCGCCGCCTCGGCCCCGGCAAGGCCGCCGACCTGGTCTTCACCGGCCGCCGCCTCGCCGTCGACGAGGCCGTCGACTACGGCCTCGCCGACCGCAAGGTCCCCGCCGGCACGGCCCGCGAGGAGGCCCTCGGCATCGCCGAGGCGATCGCCCGCAACTCCCCGACCGCCGTCCGCGCGGCGAAGCGCGCCATGCGCCTCGGCGGCGGCGTCGGCCTGGACGCGGGCCTCGACCTGGAGGAGAACGCCTGGCGCACCGTCGCCTTCTCCCCCGACCGCCGCGAGGGCATCGCCGCCTTCAACGAGAAGAGAAAGCCGAACTGGCCGGACCCGGAAACGGAGCGCTAGCGGAGTTTCCGGGTCCGGCCAGTTCCGCCTTTCGGGGGCATGTGGGGTCGCCCCCCAACGGCACTGGCCGAGCTGATCGGACGCGGGCTGCTCAGGCGGGGCCCAGGTCGTCGGAGTGGCCTGCTCGTAGGCGGGTCCACTGGGCGGTGGGGCGGCCGTCGGTGCGGAAGAAGCCGCCGTCGACCGAGCCCGCCCTGGGCCAGCCGGCGGGTGAGTCCTCCCAGGTCTCCTGGCGTCCGTAGACGGTCATGTCCATCAGCGAGTAGGCGATGTCCATGGCCTCCACGCCGCGGCCGTTCGTCCAGTAGGTCTCGAAGACCCGGTCGCCGTCGCGCAGGTAGCAGACCAGGTGGAACATGCCCGCGGTGCGTCCGGTCAGCAGGGTCTCGGCGGAGTCCTGGGCGGAGTACCAGGGCATGGTCCAGCCCATGAAGTCGCGGTACCGGACGCTCTCCTCGTAGGGGCCCTGGCAGAACGTCGCGTAGGTGATGCCCGCGGCGTGCAGGTTGGCCAGCTCGCGGACCTGCCCGTTGTAGTACGTGCAACCCTCGCACTGCTCCGCGGCGGGATGTCCGGTGTGCCACATCATGTAGTAGGCGATCAGGCGGCGGCGGCCCTCGAACGCGTCCAGCAGGGTGAGCGGGCCGTCCGGGCCGGTCAGCGGGGCCTTGGCGTCCACCTCGACCATCGGCAGCCGGCGGCGGGCGGCCGCGATCGCGTCGCCCTCGCGCGTGTGCGCCTTCTCGCGGACGCGCAGCGCGTCCAGTTCGGCCTGGAAGGCGGCCCGGTCGACCACGTCGGGCAGCGGAGTCGTGTCGGTGTTCATGTTCCCTCGCTCTCGATGGACTTTCACCCCACCGACGAACGGCCGCCGGCCGGGATCGACATCGCCGGGGAAAAATCTTGGAGTCAGAGGTCGCGGAGGCGTCCGGCCAGGTAGCGGCGCTCGGCTTCGGTCGGCGCCAGCTCCAGCGCCTCCTCGTACGCGGCCCTGGCCTCGGCGGGACGGCCGGCCCGGCGGAGCAGGTCGGCCCGGGTCGCGGGGAGCAGGTGGTAGCCGGCGAGCCGGCCGGACGCCGTCAGCTCGTCGACGAGGGCCAGCCCCGCCGGGATGCCGTCCGCCATCGCGATCGCGACGGCGCGGTTGAGGTCCACGACCGGGGACGGGGCCAGCCGCGCCAGTTCGGTGTAGAGGGCGGCGATCTGCGGCCAGTCCGTGCTCGGCGTGTCGGGCGCGGTGGCGTGGCAGGCGGCGATCGCGGCCTGCACCTGGTACGGCCCGGGCCGCCGCAGGGCCATCGCCCGGTCGAGCACCGCCACGCCCTCGTCGATCAGCGCGCGGTCCCAGCGGGAGCGGTCCTGGTCCTCCAGCGGGACGAGCACGCCGCCTGCCGTGCGGGTCGCGCGCCGGGCCCCGTGCAGGAGCATCAGCGCGAGCAGGCCGCTCGGCTCGGGTTCGGACGGCATCAGCCGGACGAGCACGCGGGCGAGGTGGACGGCCTCGGCCGCCAGCGGCCGGCGCGGGTCCGGCTCGCCGTAGCCCTGGTTGAAGATCAGGTAGAGCACGGCGAGGACGGCGGCGAGCCGCTCGGGGAGGAGTTCGGCGGGCGGCACCCGGTACGGGACGCCCGCCTCCCGGATCTTGCGCTTGGCGCGGACGAGGCGCTGCGCCATCGCGGGCTCGGCGGTGAGCAGGGCGCGGGCGATCTCGGCGGTGCTGAGCCCGGCCAGCGTGCGCAGGGTCAGCGCGACCCGGGCCGGGAGCGGCAGCGCCGGATGGCAGCAGGTGAAGATCAGCCGCAGCCGCTCGTCCGGGATGTCGTCGTCCGGCGGCGGGCCGGGGTCGCGGGCCGGGGCGGCGAGGGTGCGCAGCCTGGCCGCGCCGGCGGCGTCGCGGCGCAGCCGGTCGACGGCGCGGTTGCGGGCCGCCGTCGTGAGCCAGGCGCCGGGGCGGTCCGGGACGCCGTCGCGGGGCCAGGTGGCGAGGGCGGCGGCGAACGCGTCCTGCGCGCAGTCCTCGGCGAGGTCCCAGTCCCCGGTCAGGCCGATGAGGGTCGCGACGACCTGGCCCCATTCGTCCCGGTAGGCGGCGTCGACCGCCGCGCGCACGCCGTCCGGCGCGGTCATTCCCAGACGGGACGGACCTCGACTCCGCCCCACCGCGCGTAGGGGTGGCCGGCGGCGATGTGGATGGCCTCGTCCAGATCGGCGCACTCGATGATCACGACGCCGCCGACGAAGTCCTTCGTCTCGGCGTACGGCCCGTCCGAGACGAGGGTCTCCCCGTCCCGGACCCGGACCGTCGTCGCGTCCACGACGGGACGCAGCCGCACGCCGAAGCGCTTCGCGTCGCGCCGTTCCAGGTCGGCGAGCCACGCCCGGTGCCCCGGATCGGCCTCGATCTCCGCGTTGGACGGCGAGACCTTCTCGTCGTCGCAGATCAGCAGTGCGTACCTCATGCAGCCGATTCTGCCCCGGTCAGCCGGTGTTCTGGAGGCCGGCGGCGACGCCGTTGACCGACAGGAGGAGCACTTCTTCCAGGTGGGCCCGCTCGTCGTCGTTCTCCACGCCCGCGCGCAGCGCCTTCAGGGCCCGTAGCTGCAGGTGCGAGAGGGCGTCCACGTACGGGTTGCGCAGCTCGACGGCCCGGGACAGGACGCGGCGGTTCTCCAGGAGGCGTTCGTGGCCCGTCACCGCGAGCACCAGGCGGCGGGTGCGGTCGTACTCGGCCAGGACGGCCTCGGAGAGTTCGGGCCGCTCGCCCAGCGCCAGGTAGCGCTCGGCGATCGCGCGGTCGGACTTGGCGAGGCTCATCTCGGCGTTGTCGAGCAGGGTGTTGAACAGCGGCCACGCCTCGTACGCCTCGCGAAGCGCGGTCAGGTCGCGGCCGTCGTCGGAGACGGCGGCGAGGCCGCTGCCGAGGCCGTACCAGCCGGGCAGGTTGACGCGGGTCTGCGTCCAGGCGAACACCCAGGGGATGGCGCGCAGGTCCTCCAGGCCGCGGGCGGCCTTGCGGCGGGCGGGGCGGGAGCCGATGCGCAGCTCGGCGATCTCTTCGAGGGGGCTCACCCGGGCGAACCAGACAGCGAAGTCCGGGGTCTCGATGAGGGCGCGGAACGCCGCCCGCGCCGCGTCGCTGATCTTGTCGGCGAGCGGGCGGAACCGGGCGGCGGCCTCGCGGGCGCGGTCCTGCACGGGGTCGGTGGAGGCGAGCAGGACGGCGCTGGTCACCTGCTCGACGTGGCGGCGGGCGATCTCGCGGTGCCCGTAGCGGGCGAAGATGACCTCGCCCTGCTCGGTGACCTTGAACCGGCCCGCGACCGAGCCGGGCGCCTGCGCGAGGATCGCGCGGTTCGCGGGGCCGCCGCCGCGGCCGAGCGAGCCGCCGCGGCCGTGGAACAGCGTGAGCTTGATGTCGTGGCGGGCCGCCCACGCGGCGAGGGCCTCCTGCGTGTCGTACAGCCGGAGGGTCGCGCTGGTCGGGCCGAGCTGCTTGGCGGAGTCGCTGTAGCCGAGCATGACCTCCAGGCGGCGGCCGGTGTCGTCCAGGCGGCGCCGGACGGCGGGGATCTCCAGCATCCCGTCGAGGACGGCCGGGGCGTGCTCCAGGTCCTCGCCGGTCTCGAACAGCGGGATGACGTCCAGCACGGGCGCCCCGTCACCGAGGGATTCGGCGAGCGCGTGCACGTTGGCCATGTCCTCGGCGGAGCGGGTGAACGAGACGATGTAGCGGTGGCAGGCGCGGACGCCGAACCGCTTCTGGATCCAGGCGACGACGCGCAGGGTCTCGAGGATCTCCTCCGTCATCTCCGAGCGGGCGCTACCCGCCCGGACCTCCTTCAGGGCCTGCTCGTGCAGCTCGGAGTGCTGGCGGATCTCCAGCTCGGCGAGGTGGAAGCCGAACGTCTCGACCTGCCAGATCAGCTGCTGGACGCGCCCGTACGCCTGCCGGACGGCGCCCGCCGCGGCGAGGGAGTCCTGGACGGCCCGCAGGTCGGCGAGCAGCTCCTCCGGGGACGCGTAGGCCAGGTCGGCGTTGCGCTCGCGCGTCGCGGCGATGCGGGCGGCGGCGTGCAGCAGGAGCTGGCGGTGCGGCTCGCCCGGGGAGCGCTTGGCGATCTCGGCGATGAGGCCCGGCTGCGCGGTGCGGGCGGCGGCGAGGGCGTCCAGCAGGCCGGGCGAGGCGGGCGTGGTCGTCTCGTGGACGGTCAGCTCCCGGCCGATCCGGGCGGTCGCGTTCTCCAGGGCGTGCAGGACGTGCTCGGCCTGGATCATGACGGCGTCCCGGGTGACCTGCGCGGTGACGTAGGGGTTGCCGTCGCGGTCGCCGCCGATCCAGCTGCCGAACCGCAGGTACGGGTGGGCCTTCGGGGGCCGCGTGCCGGTGCCGGCGCCGTCGAGCGCGCGGTCCAGCGACCGGTAGATGTGCGGGACGACCCGGAAGATCGTCTCGTCGAACGCGGCCATCGCGGTGCGGACCTCGTCCAGCGGGTCGAGCGAGGTGTGCCGGCGCAGCGCCGTCCGCCACAGCAGGTCGATCTCCTCGCGGAGGCTGCGCTCGGTCTCCTCCCGCTCCGACGCGCCGGGCGCGTCGTTCAGCCGGGTCAGCAGGTCGCTGATCCGCTGGATCGCGGTGACGACGGCGCGGCGGCGCGCCTCGGTCGGGTGCGCGGTGAAGACGGGCCGGAACTCCAGGCCCTCGACGATCTCCTCCAGCCGGCCGTCGCCGGACGCGCGGATCTGCTCGATCGCCGCGGCCACCGACCCGGGGACGGTGTCGCCGGTGTCGCGCTCCCGCAGCGTCCGGATGCGGTGGTGCTCCTCGGCGAGGTTCGTCAGGTGGAAGTAGACGGTGAAGGCGCGGGCGACCTGCCCGGCGCGCTCCAGCGTCCAGCCGTCGACGAGCGCGGCGACCTCGTCGATGCCGGTCTCACCGCGGCGCGCCGCGATCACGGAGTGGCGGAGCCGTTCGACGTCGTCCAGCAGCTCTTTCCCGCCGTACTCCACGAGCCCGTCGCCGAGCATCGCGCCCAGCAGCCGGACGTCGCGGCGCAGCGGTTCGGGCATGTCCTGCCGAAAAGAGTCACGCGTCTTCGTAGCCACCCGACCAAGCCTAACGAGCCGGTCTGAGGCGGGGTTCGTCCCGGTCACCGGCACCCGGCCGCAAGAGCCGCATCAGTCGCCGGTTACCCTGACCGGCATGGCGACGGAAGCCCCTGAGCCCCCCGTGGACTACGACCTCCACACCACGGCGGGAAAGATCGCGGACCTGGAGCGGCGGCGCTACGAGGCGGTGAACGCCGGATCCGCGCGCGCCGTGGAGAAGCAGCACGCCAAGGGCAAGATGACCGCCCGAGAGCGGATCGACGCGCTGCTCGACCCCGGTTCGTTCGTGGAGTTCGACGAGATGGCGCGGCACCGCTCCACCAACTTCGGGATGGAGAAGAACCGGCCCTACGGCGACGGCGTCGTCACCGGCTACGGCACGGTCGACGGGCGCCCGGTCGCGGTGTTCAGCCAGGACTTCACCGTCTCCGGCGGATCGCTGGGCGAGGTCTTCGGCGAGAAGATCTGCAAGGTCATGGACCACGCGATCAAGACCGGCTGCCCGGTGATCGGGATCAACGACTCCGGCGGCGCGCGGATCCAGGAGGGCGTGGTCGCGCTCGGCCTGTACGCGGAGATCTTCAAGCGGAACGTGCACGCCTCCGGCGTCATCCCGCAGATCTCGCTGGTCATGGGCCCGTGCGCGGGCGGCGCGGTGTACTCCCCGGCGATCACCGACTTCATCGTCATGGTCGACCAGACGTCCCACATGTTCATCACCGGCCCGGACGTGATCAAGACGGTCACCGGTGAAGAGGTCACGATGGAGGAGCTGGGCGGGGCGCACTCGCACAACTCCAAGTCCGGCGTCGCCCACTACCAGGGGTCGGACGAGGACGACGCGATCGAGTACGTCAAGGCGCTGCTGTCGTACCTGCCGTCCAACAACCTGTCCGACGCGCCCGCGTTCGACGTGCCGGTGGACGTGACCGAGCTGGACGAGGAGCTCGACACCCTCATCCCCGACTCGCCGAACCAGCCCTACGACATGCACACCGCCATCGAGCGGGTGCTGGACGACGGCGAGTTCCTGGAGGTCCAGGAGCAGTTCGCGCCCAACATCATCGTCGGGTTCGGCCGCGTCGAGGGCCACTCGGTCGGCATCGTCGCGAACCAGCCGATGCAGTTCGCCGGAACGCTCGACATCGACGCGTCCGAGAAGGCCGCCCGGTTCGTCCGGACCTGTGACGCCTTCAACATCCCGGTGCTGACCTTCGTGGACGTCCCCGGCTTCCTGCCCGGCACCGACCAGGAATGGAACGGCATCATCCGGCGCGGCGCCAAGCTGCTGTTCGCCTACGCCGAGGCCACCGTCCCGCTCGTCACGATCATCACGCGGAAGGCCTACGGCGGCGCCTACGACGTCATGGGGTCCAAGCACCTCGGCGCCGACATCAACCTGGCGTGGCCGACCGCGCAGATCGCGGTGATGGGCGCGCAGGGCGCGGTCAACATCCTGTACCGGCGCGAGCTGGCCGGCGCGGACGACCCGGACGCCCGCCGCGCCGAGCTGATCACCGAGTACGAGGACACGCTCGCCAACCCCTACATCGCGGCCGAGCGCGGCTACGTCGACAACGTGATCAAGCCGTCGGAGACGCGCGGGCAGGTCGTGCGGGCACTGCGGTCGCTGCGCGAGAAGCGCAAGACGCTGCCGCCGAAGAAGCACGGGAACATCCCGCTGTGACCCGGACTCTCCTGGAAGGCCGGTTCTTGTGAGCTCCGAGCAGAAACCGTTCCTGCAGATCGTCCGGGGCGACCCGGGACCGGAGGAGATCGCCGCGCTCGTCGCCGTGCTGACCGCCCGCGCGCAGGCCGCGGCGGCGGCGCGGGACGGCGGCGGCCCGGCCCGCCCGTCCCGCTGGGCGGACCGGTCGCGGCTCGTCCGCAACACGTTCGCGGGCGACCTCGGGCCGCGCGGCCCGGGCGCCTGGCGGGCGAGCGCCCTGCCGCGCTGACCTGCCCGCTGACCTGCCCGCTGAGCTGCGGCGCGGTCCGGGCGCGGCGGGCCGCGCGCCGACTCTGCGCGGACCGCCCGCAGCGACATGTAACCGTGGTTCGCACCCAGTGGGGGCCTCCGCACGAATAAGGTGGAAGGCCATGGCCACCTCGGAGTACGTTGCCCAGCCCGCGCGATACGCCATCTTCGTCGACGCGGGATACCTTTACGCGGCCTCCGGTGCCCTGCTGCTCGGCTGCGGATCCCGGCGCGAGTACCGGGTCGCCGCGGAGAAGCTGATCAAGGCGCTGACCGACCACGCCGACGGGCAGCGGCGCGGCGAACTGCTGCGGGTGTACTGGTTCGACGCCGCGCCGAAGAAGCAGCCGACGGTCGACCAGCGCGTGATCGCCAACCTGCCGCTGGTGAAGCTGCGGCTCGGCAACCTGAACGCGCAGGGCCAGCAGAAGGGCGTGGACGCGCAGCTGCGCGCCGACCTGGAGGCCCTCGCCCGGCACCGCGCGATCACCGACGCGGTGCTGCTGGCCGGCGACGAGGACATGCTGCCCGCCGTGGAGGCCGCGCAGCGCTACGGCGTCCGCGTGCACCTGTGGGGCGTCGAGCCGACGCACGGCTCCAACCAGGCCGAATGGCTGGTGTGGGAGTCCGACACCGTCGAGGTGCTGCCCGCCGAGTTCCTCCGCCCGTACTTCACCAAGGCCAAGGTGCTGCCGGTGCCCGCGCCGGGCAGCGCCGCCGCCGTCCGGGACGCCGCGGCCGCCGCGCAGCGCGCGAACCCCGTCCCGTCCCCGTCCCAGGTGTTCGCGGGCAAGCCCCCGTCGGTGAAGCCGGTCCCCGCCGCCGTCCGCGCGACCGTCCCGGTCCCGGGCTCCGCGACCCCCGCCACCGTCGCCGCCTCGCTGAACTCCACCGCCCAGACCGACGGCAAGCTCGGCCCCGACCGCGACCACATGCTGGAGATCGGCGAGCACGTCGCCCAGAAGTGGATCTTCGAGCGCGGCCGCGACAACATCCGCGACCTGCTCCCCGGCCCCATCCTGCCGCCCGTCATCGACAAGGAACTCCTGATCGAGGCCGAGAAGGAGCTGGGCTCCTCCCTCCGCCCCTACCAGGAGGCCCGCACCTGGCTCCGCGACGGCTTCTGGGAACGCGTCTACCGCGAGTTCGGCATCGGGATAGGAACGTCCGACTAGCGAACGGGCGCGGTAGATACGTTTTGTTGTTGCGCGGACACTGAGTGTCGTGGGTCGGTAGGGTCCGGCCGTGATGCGGGTACGAGCACGGGTCGCCGCGGTGCCGTTCGCCGCGGCCCTCACGATGGCGTCCGGGGTGCTGGCCGGGTGCCAGTCGCCCGTGCCGTTCCACCGTCCTGCGGAGCCGTCCGCGGACGATCCCGTGGTGGGGCTCGGCGGGCCGGCGCCGTACCAGCGGGTGCGGCCGGACGGGAAGCGCGGTGCGGCCGACCCTGGTGGGGTCCCGCTCGCACCGGCGGGCGGGCGGGTGTACGCCGCGACGGGGCCCGGCATGATCGCGCCGAACGCGCGCGGGCTGCCGCCCCGGATCTATGTCGCGAACGGGCGGTACATCGACGTGGTCGATCCCGGCGCGGCGCGGGTCGTCGGGCGGTACCGCACCGGGGCGGCTGCGTCGCGGGTCGTGCCCTCGTGGGATCTGCGGCGGCTGTGGGCGACCGACCGGCGGCGCGGCCGGCTCGTCCCGATCGGGCCGCACGGCGGGCGGCGCGGGCGGCCGGTGCGGGTCCCCGGTCCGGCGGGGCTCTATTTCACGCCGGACGGGCGGGACGCCCTGGTCCCGGCGCGGGGGCCGCGCCGCATCGACGTGCGCGACCCGCGGACGATGGCGCTGCGCGCGTCGGTGCCGATGCCGTGCTCGGCGGGCCACGCCGACTTCTCCCTGCGCGGCCGGTCCCTGGTCGCGACGTGCACGGCGGCTGGTGAGCTGGCCCTTGTCGATCTGGCCGGGCGGCGCGTGGCGGGGACGCTGCGGCTCCCGGAGGGGGCCCGGCCCGGTGATCTGCGGCTGTCGCCCGACGGCGCGGTGTTCCTCGTCGCGGACGCGGCGCAGGGCGGGGTGTGGCTGGTCGACGCGCGGCGGTTCGCCCTGCTCGGGTTCGTCCGGACCGCGCCGGGCGCCCGCGGCCTCGCGGTCAGCCGGGACGCGCGGCGGCTGTTCGTGGTGGGCGACGGCACGCTGACCGCCGTCGACTTCCACACGCGGCGCGTGGTGTCCCGGTGGCCCCTGCCCGGCGGCGGCTCCCCCGTACCGGGCGGCGTGTCGTCGGACGGGACGAAGCTGTGGCTCGCCGACCCCGCCGGGATCGTCTACGCCGTGTCCACCCGCACCGGCCGCGTCCTGCGCAAGGTGCGGGTCGGCGGCCGTCCGGCGGGGCTGTGCGTCCACCCGCAGCCGGGCCGGTACTCGCTCGGCGGCACCGGCCTCTACCGCTAGCGCGACCCGACGCGGTGCCAGTCGGGGACGAGCTCCTCCACCAGGGCCTCCGTCTCCGGCTGGAGCTGGTCGAGGTAGGGGTCGCGGGCGATGCGGGAGCGCAGCTCGTCCACGACCACCCGGACCTGCGCGACGTCGCCGGTCGCGTGGGTCGCGCGGAGCAGGTCGCGCCACAGGCCCTCGTCCTCGGGCGCGAGCCGCAGCCCGGCGCGGGCCGCGCTCACCGCGCCGCGCGGGTCGCCCTCCTCCAGCCGCAGCACGACGAGCCGGTGCGCGACGTCGATGATCCGCGCGGGCGTCTCGTACTCCAGGTCGTGGTTCGCCAGCCACGCGTACCGGCCGCGGGGCCGGTCGGCGAGCAGCGGGCCGCGGACGAGGTCGAGCGCGTAGGCCATGTAGGCGGTCTCGGACGCGGGCTCGGCCGCCGACCGCCACACCAGCCAGCGGAACACGGCGATGTCGACCCGCACCTCCGAGCCGAGCCGGATCCGGCCGCGCTCGTCGTGGTACAGGTTGGGGCGGCCCCGCGCGTCCCGGCCGAGCCAGTCCGACACGCGGGCCACGGTCGCGTCGCGGACGCCGGCGCTGGCGCCGCGCGGCCACACCGCGCCGGACAGCACCGTCGGGTGGACGCCCTCCGGGTGCGCGGCGAGGAACACCAGCACCTCGGTGCACAGCGCGCGGCGGCTCTCGTCCATCGGCCCCGGCGCCTCGACCTCGATGGGGCCGAGCAGCCGGATGTCGACCGAGGACTGCTGCGCGGTCGGCGGCTCGGCGCCGCCGGCCAGGCCGGGCAGCTGCACGGAGTCGAGCCGCCCGGCGGTGCGGAACAGCTCGAACACGCCGCGGTAGTCGTCGTCGCGGACGAGCTGCGCCTCGACGTCGAAGCCGAGCACGCCGGCCTGGAGCCGGCCGGCGGCGTCGACGTCCCAGGTCCAGGTGGCGCCCTGCACGTCGCCGGGGACGAGGTAGCCGGCGGCCATCCGGGTGCCGGTGCGGGCGAGCGCGACGAGCCGGTCGGCCGCCTGCTCGTCGGGGCGGTCCGCCATGATCAGGTAGTGCGGCATCCAAGCCTCGCCGAACACGCCGCGGCAGCGGCCGGTGAGCACGGAGTCGACGCCGGACGCGGCGAGCGCCTGCCGCACCTCCTCGCTGCGTCCCTCCAGCTCGGGCAGCGCGTCGTGCAGGGTCGGGACGGCGCGGACGCGGTCCGGGGCGATCTCGGTGAGGCCCTCGCCCAGCTCGGCGTCGAACCCGACGAGCGTGATCCGCATGTGGTCGGACCAGCGGTTGGTCGCCAGCTCCAGCGCGATCGCCGACAGCGCGGCGCGGCGGGCGTCCTCGTCGCCGCGCAGCGCGATCAGCCCGTGCGCGGCCTCCAGGTCGACGAGGATGCGGCCGTTGGCGTTGGTGCCGATCGACACGAGGCCCGGGTAGGGGGCGAGGACGTCACCGAGGTCGGACGCCTCCAGCATGGGCAGCGCGTCGTCGCGCAGCCGCCACACCTGGCCGTCGTCGAACGCCTGCCAGGGGGCGGGCGGGTTGCGGTCGGCGGGCGCGATCCACAGGTCGAGGCTGCCGCGCCCGAGGTGCACGCCGTAGACGGTGGGGAGCGCGCGGCCGCCCGCCGCCATCGACTTCGACATGTGCCGCAGCCCGAGGTCGAGGAGCTTGGCCGCGTCGTCGTCGGCGCCGAGCCGCAGCGCCCGCTCCGCCTCGGCCGCCGCCCCCTCCGGCCGGACGACCATGTGCCCGAACGCGCGGTTCCACAGCTGGGCGCGGCGGCGCCGGCCGAGCACGCCGAGCAGCCCGGCGGCGATCAGCGACGCGGCGGCGAGGCCCTGCGGCCAGCCGAGGTCGAACGCGGGGCCGGTCTCCTCGTGCTGCGGGCTGCCCTTGCCGGGGACGTCCGCGCCGCTGCTGCCGGCCTCACCGCCCATCTCGCCGGACGGGCCTTCGGCGTGCGCGGGCGGGTGCGCGGGCTCGGACTCGCGCGGCGCCTGCTGCTCCGGCGTCTGGCTCTGCTGCGGTGCGGGGGTGTGCTCCGGCGCCGGGGTCTGCGTCGCGGGCGGCGCCTGCGAAGCCGGAGGCTGGGACGCGGGCGGCTGGCTCGCAGGCGGCTGCGTCGCGGGGGGCTGGCTCGCGGGGGGCTGGGTGGGCTGCTGCTGCTTCGGCGGGGCCGGGGCCGGGGCGGGCGCGGGCTGCTCCGGCTCGTCCGGGACGGCGTGCCCGTAGCGGAAGTAGTCGTTCAGGTCCTTGACCGGGACGACCTTCGCGCCCTTGGCGTCCGCAGGCATCTCCAGGATCCAGCCCGGACGGATCAGGCTCGCGATCGTCAGCCGCGTCCCGTCCGGCTGGATGTGGTTCTTGTTGAGGGAGTAGATCTCCTTGTAGCGGCGGCCCTCGCCGAGGCACTTCTCCGCGATCTCCCACAGGCTCTCGTGGTGGCGGCCCTCCGGCGGCTGCACCCGGTAGATCTTCGTGGTGGCGGACTTCTCCACCGGGTCGGCGGTGAGGTCGGCCGCGACCCGGTCGGCCGCGGCGGCCGGACGCTCGGGGGCGTCCGCCACCTGGTGGAACCCCTGCGCCTGCGGCTGCGCCTGCACCGGCGCCTCGGCGGCCGCGGCCGGGCGCTGCGAGAGCCCGCCGGCCGCGAACGCCGGCATGATCGTGGTGGTGGCGGTGAACAGCAGCAGCGCGGCCACGACGAGCCGGTGCACGAGCGACTGCGTGCCGCCCGCGAGCGGCACCCGCGCGGGCACGCCGACGCCCCGCACCCCCGCGTACACCTCGACGACGACGCACGCCGCGAGTTGCAGCCAGGCGAGCCACACCAGCGCCACCAGGATCGCCATCAGCGAGCCCGGCCCGACCTTCTGGGTGAGGTCGGACGCGGACGGCAGGTGGTCGGGCAGCGGCGACCCGAACGCTGTCAGCAGCGCGAACGGGACCCCGACCAGCAGTGCCGCCAGCGCGATGACCGCGCCGATCCCGGCCAGAATGTCGCCCGCGCTGCGGCGCCCGTTCACCCGGACGGGAGCCCGCCGTCCCTGCCGCGTCACCATCGCGTCCCTGCCGTTTCGCCGGAGGTCGCCCTCATCGTAGATGTGTTCTCGCGCCCGTTCACGGGCCCTCGTCTCCGGTGACCGGCCGTGCGGTGGCGCCGGCGGTCATCTGGAACTCGCCGAAGCCCGGGATGATCCCGAGGAGCTGCGGCCGCACGCTGATCTGGACCGAGACCGCGACCTCCTGCTCGTTGGCGTCGCACCGCGACGCGGTCACCTGGTCCGGGTAGGCGGCGAGCAGGTCGCACGCCGCCGCGCGGGCCCGGCCCGGGTCGAGGACGGGGTCGCCGGTGTCGCGCAGCGCGTCGTCGTCGATCTGGTCGGCGCCCGCCCGCGCCGCCTGCTCGGCCATGTCGGCGGCGCGCTGCCGGGCGTGGATGGCGAGGCCGCCGTCCACCAGCAGCCCGGCCAGCAGCAGGACGACCGGCGTGAACAGCACCGTGTACATCGCGATCGTGCCGCGGTCGTCCCCGCGCTGGAGCGTCCTCACGGCGCGGCTCCCGGGTCGTCGGCGTCGCCCTCGTCCGTGCCCCGGTTGGTGAAGGTGTCGACGGGCGCGATCGCGTGCCCCTGGAGGCGCTTGCTGCCGGGCAGGCCGAGGAACGCGAGGTCGCCGAGGTCGACGTCGCAGGTGACGGTCACGCCGACGCTCCCGCCCGGCCCCCAGGCGGACACGTCGGTCTGGACGCTGGGGCCGCCCGAGCACCAGTCGGTGCCGCGCATCCCGGCGGCCGCGGTGTCGGCGGCGAGGACCTGCGCGGACCCGGCGCTGCGCGCGATGGACGCGGCGCGCGCGGCGTCCCGGGCGGCGCCGTCCACCTGGCTCTTGGCGTCCACCATCCGGCCCGCGCCCGCGAGGAACAGCAGGAACGCGATGAAGATGGGCGTGACCAGCACCATCTCCAGCGACATCGAACCCCGCTCGCGCGCGCTGCCTCTCACGGGCCCGCTCCCCGCTGGCAGGCGGTGCCGGAGCCGACGTCCGGCCGGAAGCACTCGATCGGCCCCTGCGAGCGCTGCGACACGTGGAACGTCATAAACGGCACGACCTGGACGGCCTCGCCGCTGACCTCCACCCACCGCTCGTCGTTCTCCTCGCCCGCCCGCACCTGGAGGCCGCTCAGCAGGTCCGGGCCGATCTCGCGGACCGACCCGGCCGCCTTCTCGGTCGCGGCGCCCTCCCAGCCGCCGCCGACCGGGGAGGTCCGCGCGACGCGGGCGCCCGACTGCGCGGCGGCGAGCGCGACGTGCCGGGCGTGGAAGACCATGGCGA
This sequence comes from Actinomadura sp. NAK00032, assembly GCF_013364275.1. Taxonomy (NCBI): domain Bacteria; kingdom Bacillati; phylum Actinomycetota; class Actinomycetes; order Streptosporangiales; family Thermomonosporaceae; genus Actinomadura; species Actinomadura sp. NAK00032. The sequence continues at coordinate 8,283,182 of NZ_CP054932.1, forward strand.
ACTGCACGACGACGAGCATCACCAGGATGAGGACCGGCGTGAGCAGCGCCCACTCCATCGACGACACGCCGGCGTCGGACCGCTGGAGGGAGGCCGCTCGGTCCCGGAGCCGCATCGCGGTCAGCCCGTGTTGATGCTGTTGGCCTTGTCCGAGATCTTCTTCTGGATCACCGCGCCGATGGTGATCGCGATCAGCGCGAGGATCGCGGTGATGATCGCCCATTCGATCGCGGACGCGCCGCGGCTGCGGTCCTCCTCGGCGCGCAGCCGCGCCACCCGCGCGCCGAGCATGGCGCGCAGGTAGAGGACGGACGGATGGTCCAGGGGGTTCAGCGGATCCATTCGGACACCTCCACGGGGTTCGGGGACGGGCGCATGGGGTCGAGCGGGGCGGGGGTCATGACGCGAGCACCCGCATCAGGGCCGGGTAGGCGAGGAAGATCAGGAATCCGGCGCACAGGAACAGCTGCGCGACGAGCATCGACTGGGAGCGCTCGCCGGCCTTGCCCTCCAGCTCCGACAGCTCCCGGCTGCGCATGGACGCGGCGCGGGCGGCGAGCGACTTGCGGATCTGCGCGCCGTCGTCGGAGACGAGCGCGAGCGCCCCGGCGAGGTCGCGCAGCTCGGCGACGTCGAGTTCCTCGCCGAGCCGGCCGAGCGCCTGCCAGGGCGTCTGGCCGGTGATGCGGGCGTTGGACAGCGCGTCCCGGATGCGGTGCATGGCCCAGCCCTCGCCGACGTTCGACGCGGTCATCAGCGCCTCGGGGACGCCGCGCCCGCCCGCGAGGTTCATCGAGACGAGGTCGAGGAACGCGCCGACGACGTGCCGGAAGTCCTGCCGGCGGGCCTGCGCCTCCTGCCGGAGCTGCATGTCGGGGTAGAAGAAGAACAGCACGGCGAACAGCACGCAGATCCACGCGGGGACGGCGACGGACGAGCCGAGCCCGAGCAGCGTGAAGTAGGCGAGGATCAGCGGGATGAACAGCAGCGCGCCCGCCGGGAGCAGGAACTTGGTGGCGAGGAACGCCTCCAGCGACCGCTCGGTGATCGCGAGGTCGGCGCGGACGGAGCGCAGCCGCCAGCCGCGCGACTCGCAGAACTTCGCCAGCTCCCGGCCGATCCTGGCGCGCATGCCGCCGACCCGCTCCAGCGTCGGCGACATCCGGCCGAGCCGCTGCTCCTCCAGGTCGCGGCGGCGGGCGGCGTCGAGCGCGGCCATCCGCGCGGCGAGGCCGGGGCGGGCCGGGAACAGCGCCCGGACCAGCACGTACAGGCCGAGGCCGACGACGGCGCCCGCGAGCATCGCGCCGTTCACGCGGCGCCACCCCCTCCGGCGTCCATCGTGTGCCGGCCGCGCAGCGGCGGTTCCTGCGCGCCCTGCCGGCCGCCGTCGGAGCCCTGCCAGCCGGCGACCGTGCTCGGGACCTCGCCGGGCACGCCCGGCTCGGCCGTCCGGCGCGGCTCGCTGAGGAACCGTCCGGGCAGCTCGTAGCGCGCGAGGCGGCGCAGCCACAGGAACGCCGCCCCGTACAGCGCGACGACGATGCACAGGACGAGCTGCCCGAGGAAGTCGTCGTACGGCTCGACGTAGGAGTGGTTGAACACGGCGAGCGCGAGGGCCGTCCCGACGGAGACGGCGACGACGATGCGGACGCTGCGCCGGGTGGCGCGCCGGTCGGCCTCGACGCGGCGCCGCATGTCGAGTTCGGCGCGCGCGGACGTCGCGAGGGCGCTCAGCATGTCGCGCAGGCCGGGGCCGCGCAGCTTGGCGTTCAGGATCAGCGCGGCGATGACCAGGTCGGCGGACGGGTCGTCGATGTCGTCGGCGAACCGGCGCAGCGCCTCCGGCATCGGGACGCGGGTGTGCAGCCGGTCGACGAGGTCGCGCAGCGGCCGCTGGAGGGCGGGCGCGGCGGCGCGCTGCGAGGCGGGGATGGCCTGTTCGAGGCCGACCGCGCCCGCGATCGTGTCGCGCAGCGACTCCGTCCAGCCGGCGAGGCCCTCCAGCCGCGCCATGCCCCGGCGCTCCTCGGCGGCGCCGCCCGCCAGGCCCTCCCAGGCGAGGACGAGCGCCCCGGTGCCGGCGGCGGCGATCGGCCACTGCGTCACGATCAGCACGAGGAAGCCGACGATGACGGCGACGGCGGTGCGGGTGGTGAGGGTGCGGATGAGGTCCTCGCGGCTGCGGCCGCGCGCGGGCCCGCGCCGGGGCGGCAGCCCGCGCAGCGCGACGACCAGCAGCAGGACGCCGCCGCCGACCAGGGCGCCCGCGACGATGGCGAGGAGGAAGTCCGGCGCGTACATCAGCGCTCACCCCCGGCGCTCACCAGGCAAGCCTTCACCGGGCACCCCGTCACCGCACGCCCGGCGCTCACCAGGCACCCCCGGCGGCGGACGGGTCGTAGCCGTGCTCGGCCAGTTCGGCGGCGCAGGCGATCGGCGCGGCCGGGACGGCGAACCCGCCGGAGCCGAGCGCGAACACCTCCGACGACAGGACCCGCCCGTCCACGCCGGTGACCTCCCGGACGCTGGCGACGTAGCGGCGCAGCCGCCCGCCGGAGGCGTAGTCGTTGCGCTTCTCGATGAACACGACGAAGTCGATCGCGCCCGCGATCAGCATGTGCGTCGCCTCGACCGGCAGCCGCTCCTCCGACTGGATCGCGTACGTCGCGACGCGGTTGAACACCTCGGCCGAGGAGTTCGCGTGGATCGTGGACAGCGACCCGTCGTTGCCCTGCGTCATCGCGTTCAGCATCGTGACGATCTCGTCGCCGAGGACCTCGCCGACGATCACCCGGGACGGGTTCATCCGCAGCGACCGGCGGACCAGCTCCGCCATCGAGATCGCGCCCTGCCCCTCGGAGTTCGGGAGGCGCTGCTCGAACGCGACGCAGTTCGGGTGCAGCTCGGGGAAGGCGTCCAGGCCGAGTTCGAGGGCGCGCTCGACGGTGACGAGCCGCTCGTGCGGCGGGATCTCGTTGGCGACGGCGCGCAGCAGCGTCGTCTTCCCCGCGTTCGTCGCCCCGGCGATCATGATGTTCTTGCGGGCCAGCACGGCGGCGCGGAAGAACTGCCCGATCTCCGTCGTGAACGTGCCGTTGCCGACCAGGTCGGCGAGGAACACCTTGCCGAGCCGGGCGCGGCGGATCGACAGCGCGGGCCGGACGGTCACGTCCATCACGGCCGACAGCCGCGAGCCGTCCGGCAGGCGCAGGTCGAGCTGCGGGTTCGCGGTGTCGAACGGGCGCGACGACAGCCCGCTGTAGGCGGCGAGGATCTGGATCAGCTCGACGAGCTCCTCGTCGCTCTCGGCGACCGGCTCGGCCATCACCTCGCGGCCGTCGGCGTAGCCGATGAACACCCGGTCGCAGCCGTTGATGTCGATGTTCTCGATCTCGGGGTCCTCCAGCAGCGGCTGGAGCCGGCCGACGCCGAACAGCGCGGCGTGCACGCCGGCGGCGAGCGCCTCCTCCTCTTCGGCGTTCGGCGGGCGCCGCCCGGAGGTGATCTCGCCGCGCGCGTACTCCTCCAGCACCTGGCCGATCAGCGCGCGGGCGAACTGCCGCTCGTCCTCGGCGGACATCGGCTGCAGCCCGTTCGCCGCGTCCAGCCGGCGCTGCTGCGCCAGCCGGTCGCCGACCTCCTGGCGGAGGCGTTTGACGAGCCCGTGGTCCATCTAGCGCCTCCCCTCCTGCGGAACGCCCGCCGGGACGTGCGCCGCCGCCTCGGGGGGCGGCCCCGTCGGCGCGGCGGGCGCCGGGCCGGTGACGGTGATCCGGCCGGTGAGGTCGGCCGCGACCTCGCGCGCCGACCGGATGAGCAGCGACCGGTCCAGCCGGCCGCCCCACCGCCCGGACAGCAGCTCGGCGCCCTTCGGGTCGAGCGCGAGGCCGCCGAGGACGGTCACGCCGGGCGGCGGCGGGCCCTGGCCGGGGTCGGCGGCCGGGACGCGGTTGCGCGCGATGATCCGGTCGACCTCGGCGACCGAGCCGCGGAAGTCGCGCGGATCGGCGAGCACCAGCACCCCGATCGGCGGGCCGCCGCGCAGCTCCTCGGTGAGCGCGCCGACGCGCTCGCGCAGGTGCGCGACCTGCTCCAGGGTGGCGCGGGTGAGCAGGACGACGAGGTCGGCCTCGCGCAGCAGGTCCAGCAGCGGGCCGCCCGCGCCGAGCCGCCCGCAGTCGGCGATCACGTCCACCGGGGCGAGCCCGGCGAACGCCCGGCCGAGCGGCCCCCACAGCCAGGTCATCGCCTGCGCCTGCTCGGCGTTGGTGAGCCCGACGAGCACGTCGAGGCCGCCGACGAGCCGCTGGCAGTGCTCGGCGATCTGGTCGGGGCGCAGGCCGCGGCGGGCCGTCGCGGCGAGGCTGAGCAGCCCGCGGGACGGGTTCAGCATGCCGCCGTCGCCGTCGCCGCCGTCCGGTGCGGCGGCGGGCAGCCGGTACACGAGGTCGCCGCCCGCCTGGTCGCACTCCGCGACCAGCACGGGGCGCGGCCACACGGCGCCGAGCGCGACCGCCGCGGTCGTGACGCCCGGCGCCCCCTTGTCGGCCGCGAGCGCGATGAGAGCCACCGTCAGTTACCGCCCGTGCCCGTGCCCGGACCTGTGCCGGTGCCCTGGCGGTTGCCGCCGGTGCCGGGCGTGCCGCCGGTGTTCGGCGTCCCGCCGGGGACGGGGTCGACGCCCTCGTTGCCGGTGGTGCCGCCGGTGTCCTGGCGGGCGGGCTTCTTGGCCGGGGCCGGCTTCGTGCCGGGCGGCAGCAGCGCGAGCGCCACCGCCCCGGCGGAGGCCGCCTGCGTCACCTGCGGCGCGTCCGCCGGGAGGACGGCGACGTCCACGCTGGTCTGGTCGGAGCGGAGCCGGGTCGGGCCGCCCTCGTCGCGGCTCCCGATCCCGATCACGACGGCGTCCTGGGCGAGGACGGTACCGGCGCGCGGGCCGCCGTTCTGCCCGCCGCCGACCGCGTAGAGGGTGACGCGGCTGCCCTGGACGACGTCCCCGGACGGCATCTGCCCGGCCTTGAGCGCGAGCCCGACGATCACCCGCCCGCTCTCCGGGGCGGTCGCCGGGCTGATCATGCCGTTGGTCAGCAGCGCGCCCTTCACCAGCGGGACGGCCGCGATGTGCCGGGTGACCTTCGCCCGCTCCGTCCAGGCGAGGTACTGGATCCCGGTGTCGCCGATCTGGACCTCCTCCAGGGCGCTCGCCGGGATCGGCTGCCCGGCGGCGACCGGCCGCGCGACGCGGATCGCCGACACCCGCTCGCCGCTCGCCATCACCAGGTAGGCGCTGGCGAGGGCGCCGCCGAGGATCAGCAGCACCGCGAGGGCGGCCAGCGCGGGCTTGCGCTCGCGCGGTGAGGTGGGGAGCCGCTGCCCCCCGGAGGTGCCGAGCCCCGACCGGCCGAGCCCCGCCGTCCCGCCGGACGAGCCCGCCGCGCCACCGCCGGAGATGGTGGACTGGTTGGCCTTCATCGCGCTGCCCACGCGCTCCTTCCCGCCCTCCCGCGGCTCCCCGTCCCGGGGATTCCGCGCATGCCGAGCGATCCATGCTTGCGGGGGCGGCAAGGTCCCGTCAATGGATTCGGTGAGGTGAAGCCGTTCCGTATCCGGGCGGACGGTGATGACCTGCGAATTCTTCGATCACATGGCTACTTACCACCAGTCACATGCGTCACTGACCACATACTGGACACGTCCGTGCGGCCGTGCCGGGCGCCGGGAGGCCCCGCCGCATCACCGTTCCAGGCCGACGAGGCGGCCGAGCAGCGCCATGGAGTGGTCGAAGTAGGCGGCCCGTTCCTCGTCGATCACGTTGTTGAATTGCCCGAACAATTCAAAGCTGACAGTTCCATACAAGCCGGCCCATGCGGTGAAGGCCCGAGTCATCACGTCGTCGGGAAGATCCATGGGCAGCATGGCGCGCGCGCGGGCCAGGTCTTCGGCGAGTGAGGCGGGCGCTGGCGGGAGCGGTCCCGCCGGGTCGAGCGCACCGGCGGCGTGCGCCTCGGCGATGATGCGCGTGAAGACGACCGTGTCGCGGACGGCGGCGGAGACGGTGTCCTGCGGCGCCGTGTAGCCGGGGACGGGAGACCCGTACAGCAGGGCGTACTCGTGCGGATGCTCCAGCGCCCATCCCCGGACGGCCCTGCACACCGCCAGCCACCGGCCGGCGAAGTCGCCGGGAGCGGTCGCCGCGTCAGCGTGCTCGACGGCGTCGCCGACCGCGTTGTAGCCGTCGATGATCAGCGCCGTCAGCAGGTCGTCGCGGCTCGGGAAGTACCGGTAGATCGCCGACGACACCATGCCCATCTCGCGGGCGACCGCGCGCAGCGACAGGCCCGCCGCGCCCTCGGTGGCCAGCTGCCGCCGCGCGATCTCGGTGATCTCCCTGATCAGCTCGGCGCGCACCCGCTCGCGCGCCGTCCGTCCGGCGCTCATGCGCGCCTCCCGTGCGGGGCCGTCGTCCCCCGGTTCCGTTCGCTCATGCCCCGAGGCTAACAGAGCGATGCACTGAAGCGAGAGCACCGCTCTTGACAACACCGCTCTTGAGAGAGAGCATTGCTCTCGTTGCAGAGCACCGAACCGAAGGAGCAAGGCCATGGGCAAGCACGTGATCGTCGGAGCGGGCCAGGTCGGGGCGCACCTCGCCGAGCGGCTCACCGCGCGGGGGCACGACGTCGCCGTCGTGACGCGCTCGGGGTCGGGGCCCGAGGGCGTCGAGCGGATCGCCGCCGACGTCGCGGACCGGACCCGGCTGACGCAGATCACCAAGGGCGCCGACGCGCTCTACAACTGCGTCAACCCGCGCTACCACCGCTGGGTGCGGGACTGGCCGCCGATGGCGTCGTCCTTCCTCGGCACCGCCGAGGACACCGGGGCCGTCCTGGTCACCCTCAGCAACCTGTACCTGTACGGGCCGGTGGACGGGCCGATGACCGAGGACCTGCCGCTCGCCGCGCCCGGCACCAAGGGGCAGGTGCGGGCGAAGATGTCGCAGGACGCTTTCGCCGCGCACAAGGCGGGCCGCATCCGGACCACCGAGCTGCGGCCGTCCGACTACTACGGCCCCCGCAGCACCGACCAGGCGTACATCGGCGAGACCCGGTTCGTGAAGCCGCTGCTGGCGGGCAAGCGGGTGCCGTACTTCAGCGACCCGTCCGTCCCGCACTCGTGGACGTACCTGCCGGACGTCGCCGAGGCGCTCGCCATCGCCGGCACGGACGAGCGGGCCCTCGGCCGGGTCTGGCACGTCCCGACCGCGCCGGCGGTGTCCACGCTGGAGGTCGCGGAGCGGCTGTGCGCGATCGCGGGCGCCCCGAAGCCGCGGGTCAGCGAGGTGCCGCGCCCCGTGTTCCACGCGCTCGGGCTGTTCTCCCCGATGCTGAAGGAGCTGCGGGAGACCCGCTACCAGTTCGACAAGCCGTACATTCTCGACTCTTCCGCCTTTCAGGCCACGTTCGGGATGGCTCCCACCCCGCTGGACGACGCCCTCGAAACGATCATCGCCGCCTACCGGAAGTCCGCCGGGGTTGATCGGTTCTCGGTAACTGCGTAGACCCCGGGCTTCAGCCCTGGGGTATAGCCGCCTCACGACGATGCCCGCACGAGCCCACCATTAGATAGCTCAACGCCGTATCGTTCGACCGTGGCAGTTGCCCTGCGCTCGAACAGCAACATCACGTTCCAGTGCGCCTTCCACGTGGTGTGGTGTACGAAGTACCGGCGCCGCGTGCTGGGCGGATCAAGGCACGGCTGAAGGAGATCGTCCGGGAGGTCTTGGACGAGAAGGGTGCGTGGCTGGTCGAGGTGGAGGTCATGCCGGACCACGTTCACCTCCTGGTGGAAGTCGACCCGCAATCGGGTGTGCACCGGCTCGTGAAGGCGATCAAGGGGCGCAGTACGTCGAGAACCAGAAGAGCGTTTGAGAGAGGGGGTGTCGCATGCTGACCGGTCGCAGGTACCGCCTCGGCCTCACATCTGAACAGGCCGAGATGGTGGAGGAGTTCGGCGGCATCTGCCGGTCGGTGTGGAACACCGCCCTGGAGCAGCGTCGCGAGTACCGGCGTCGCGGGGCGTGGATGAACTACGTCCCGCAGGCCGCCGAACTCGCCGACGCCAAGCGCGAGCACGAGTGGCTGCGCGCCGCCCCCTCGCACGTTCTCCAGCAGACGCTGAAGGACCTGGACAAGGCGTGCCGGACCCATGGCACGTTCAAGGTCCGCTGGCGCTCCAAGGCCCGCTGGAACCCCTCGTTCAGGTTTCCCGCCGGGAACCTCATCACAGTGGAGCGGCTGAACCGCAGGTGGGGCCGCGCGAAGCTGCCCAAGCTCGGCTGGGTCGCCTTCCGCTGGACCCGTCCCCTCGGCGGGGAGATCCGCTCGGCCACCGTCTCCCGCAAGACCGGGCACTGGTACATCTCCTTCCTTGTCGAAGACGGCGTTGTCACCCCCGGGCACCACGCGGGCACACCTGTCGGGATCGACCGGGGTGTGGTTGTCGCGGCGACCACGAGCACCGGTTGTTTCCACGACCGCGACTTCGTCACCAGTGGGGAGAAGGCCCGCTGCCGGCGTCTTCAGCGGCGTCTGGCCCGGTCGGAGAAGGGCTCGGCGAACCGTCGCAGGACCCTCGTCGCGATGAACCGCATCGTGGGCCGGATCACCGACCGACGCACCGACTTCACCGCGTGGACCGCGAACCGGCTCGCCACCCGGCACAGCGTGGTCGTCCTGGAGGACCTGCGCACCAAGAACATGACCGCTTCGGCCAAGGGCACGCAAGCCGAGCCCGGCCGCAACGTACGCCAGAAGGCCGGATTGAACCGGGCCATCCTCGACAAGGGCTGGCACCGTATGGAGCGGGCCATCCGCAACGCAGCACGCTGGACCGGAACCGAAGTGGTCCTGGTCAACCCCGCGTACACGTCGCAGACGTGCAACCGGTGCGGGAGCGTGGACGCCAAGAACCGCAAGAGCCAAGCGGTCTTTGTGTGCACGTCCTGCGGCCACCGGGACCACGCCGACGTGAACGCGGCGAAGAACATCCTCAGCGCCGCAGGGCATGCGGTGCCAGCCTGTGGAGACCTCGCCGTTGGGCGGTCTGTGAAGCAGGAACCAGCGGCCCCGCGAGGGGTACCGCGCCAACTGGCTTTCGAGCCGGTCGGAATCTCCCGGCTTTAGCCGCAGGGAGGAAGTCAAGCCTAAGCTGACTCCGGTCGACGGTCGACCAGCGGACGTCGGAGGCTCGGATGCGGATCTCGTTCACGGCGCTGACCGGCGGCGGTCCCCGCGATGTCGTCATCGACGTCGACGCGGAGGCCACCGTCGGCGGGATCGCGCAGTCGCTCGCCGCCGTCCTCGACGGCGCCCCGCCCGCCCTCACCCCGCGTTTCTCCAAGGCCGCCCTGCTCGCCAAGGACGGGCCCGGCCCGCGCAAGGCGCTGTGGATGGACGGCCGGATGCTCGACCCGCAGGCCCTCGCCGTCAAGGAGCTGCGGGACGGCGCCGTCGTCGCGGTCGAGCAGCGCGGCGCCGCCGCCACCGTGCTCGCCGAGCCGACCGGCCTCGTCGAGGTCCGGGTCATCGGCGGCCCGGCCGCCGGGTCGGTGCACCGGCTCGGGCTCGGCACCAGCACCATCGGCTCCGGGCGCGACGTGGACGTGGTGCTGGACGACCCGTCCGTCCCGGCGCGGTCCCTGCGGCTCACGGTGGCGCGCGACACCGTCGAGGTCGAGGCGTCCGCGATGACGATGCAGGGCGCCGCCGCGCTGGACGGCACACCGCTCGGCGCGAAGACCGCCTGGCCCGCTGACGCGCTGCTGACGGTCGGCGACAGCGTCCTCGCGCTCGCCCCGAGCGCCGCGCCCGACACCCACCTGGAGCCGCTCCCGGAGGGCGGGCTCGCGTTCAACCGGCCGCCGCGGCTGCACCCGGCCGACCGCGTGCGGACGCTGGACGTCCCGAAGCGCCCCGAACGCAACCCGCGCGAGCGGCTCCGGCTGTTCGGCGCACTGCTTTTCTCGGCGTTCGGCCTGGTCATGGCGTTCGCGCTCGGCCAGTGGTGGTGGGCGCTGTTCGCGCTGGCCTGGCCGGTGATGACGGTCGGCGAGTGGATCGGCGACCGGATGCACGGCCGCAAGTCGTACAAGAAGGCGCTGAAGGAGTACCACCTCAAATCGGGCGAGTTCGACGGCGAGCTGGAGCGGCTGCGGCGCGCGGACGAGGCCGAGCGGCGCGCCCTGCACCCCGACCCCGCCGAGGTCCTGCTCACCGCCACGGGGCCGCGCCGCCGCCTGTGGGAGCGGCGCCGCGACGACGCCGACGTCCTGCACCTGCGGATCGGCCTCGCCGACCTGCCCGCCCGGATCGAGCTGACCGGCGAGCCGCGCGCGGTGCCGATCCCGGCGGCCCGGCAGGTCCCGGTGGCGCTGCCGCTCGGCGAACTGGGCGTCGTCGGGCTGACCGGCCCCCGCTACGCCTCGCGCGCGCTGGCCCGCTGGATGGTCGCGCAGGCCGCCGTCCTGCACAGCCCTCGCGACCTCGCCATCGTCGTCCTGTCCGCCGACCAGCAGGCGGGGGACGAGTGGAACTGGGTGCGTTGGCTGCCGCACTGCGCGCCGCGCGAAGGCGAGGACTGCGTGGCCCTCGTCGGCGCCGACCCCGAGTCGGCCGCGCACCGCATCACCGAACTCGCGATCCGCGTCACCGAACGGCGCCGCGCCGCCCAGGCCGAATCATCGTTCTTCGGCCAAAACGGAACACCTCCCGTCCCGTACAACATTTTGATCGTGCTCGACGGCGCGCGCGCGTTGCGTCGTCTACCCGGCATGCCGATGCTCCTGTCACGGGGTGCCGAGTACGGCCTCTACGCCATCTGCGTGGACGACGAGGAACGCCTGCTCCCCGAAGAGTGCCAGGTGGTCGCCGCCTGGGACCCGCAGCGCCCCTCCCAGCTCCACCTACAGGGGCAAGGGCTCGAAGTGGTCGGCCCTGTGCTCGCCGACCAGGTCGCCTCGGCCTGGACAGACCGGGTGGCGCGCGCGCTGGCCCCCGTCCGGGACGTGTCCCGCGAAGACGCCGCCGACTCCATTCCGGCCGACGTACGCCTCCTCGACATCCTCGGCATGCCCGAACCCACCGCCGAGCACATCCTCCAGTCATGGGGCCGGACGGGCCGCACCACCCGCGTCCCCATCGGCCTCGGCTCAGGTCAGCCCTACGTGATCGACCTCCGCGCCGACGGCCCCCACGGCCTCATCGCGGGAACCACAGGCGCGGGCAAGTCGGAACTGCTGCAGACCCTCATCGCGTCCCTCGCCGTGGCGAACCGCCCGGACGAGATGACGTTCGTCCTCATCGACTACAAGGGCGGCGCCGCGTTCAAGGACTGCGCCCGCCTCCCCCACACCGTCGGCATGGTCACCGACCTCGACGGCCACGCCACCGAGCGCGCCCTCGAATCCCTCGCCGCCGAACTCCGCCGCCGCGAGGAGATCCTCCTCGACGCGGGCGCCAAGGACGTCGACGACTACAACGACCTGCGCACCGCCGACCCCGGCCTGCCCGCCATGCCGCGCCTCGTCCTCGTCATCGACGAGTTCGCCGCCATGGTCACCGAGCTGCCCGACTTCGTCACCGGCCTCGTCGACATCGGCCGCCGCGGCCGGTCGCTCGGCGTCCACCTCATCCTCGCCACCCAGCGCCCCGCCGGGGTCGTCACCGCCGACATCCGCGCCAACACCAACCTGCGCATCGCCCTGCGCGTCACCGACCCGGACGAATCGACCGACGTCCTCGACTCGCCCGACGCCGCGCAGATCTCCAAGTCGACCCCGGGCCGCTGCTACGTCCGCTCTGGCGTGTCGGCGCCGCAGGCCGTCCAGTCCGCGCGGATCGGCGGCCGCCGCCCCGGCGCCGCAGGCCCCGGCACCACCGTCCTCGCCCTGCCCTGGCAGGGCCTCGGCCACCCGCTGCCCGCGCCCCGCGAGGCCGCCGACGACACCACCCTCGCCACCGACCTCGGCGTCCTCGTCCAGGCCGTCGACGAGGCCGCCCGCCGCGCCGGCATCGCCCGCCAGCCGTCCCCGTGGCTGACTCCGCTGCCGGAGATGATCAGGCTGACGCCCCGCACCGCCGCGGGCGGCTCCGTCGTGGACGTCCCGCCGATCCGGTTCGGCATCACCGACCTGCCCGCCGTCCAGTCCCGCGAGGAACTGGCCCTCGACCTCACCGCCGGCGGCCACCTGTACCTCGCCGGATCCGCCCAGTCGGGCCGCTCCACCGCACTGCGCACGATCGCCGGGTCCCTCGCCTCGTCCTGCTCCCCCTACGACGCCCACCTGTACGCGATCGACTGCGGCGCCAACGCGCTCCTGCCCCTCGTCTCCCTGCCGCACTGCGGCGCCGTCGTCACCCGCGACCAGCTCGACCGCTGCGAGCGCCTCCTCACCGCCCTCACCGCCGAGGTCGCCCGCCGCCAGCAGCTCCTCGCCGAAGCCGGCTTCGCCTCCCTCGCCGAGCAGCGCGCCGCCGTCGCCGCCACCGACCGCCTCCCCTGGATGGTGCTGCTCCTGGACCGCTGGGAGGGCTTCCTCGGCGCGTTCGAGCACTACGACTACGGCCGCCTGGTCGACCAGGCCATCCGCCTCCTGCGCGAGGGCGCCGCCGTCGGCCTCCGCGCCGTCTTCACCGGCGACCGCTCCGGCCTCGGCGGCCAGATCTCCACCGTCTTCGACCGCCGCCTCCTGCTGCGCATGGCCGACCCGAACGACTACGGCTACGGCGGCCTCCAGGACCGCCAGATCCCCGCCGCCATGCCGCCCGGCCGCGCCCTCGAACCCACCGCCCCGAACGCGCCCCCGCGCGAATCCCAGATCTGCCTCCTCGGGGACGACCCGTCCGGCACCGCCCAGGTGGCCGTCCTCCAGGAGATCGCCCGCACCTGCGTCTCCCGCTACGGCCGCCTCCCCCGCCGCCGTCGCCCCCTCCACGTGGACGAACTGCCCGTCCGCGTCACCTACCGCGAGGCCATGTCCCTCGACCCGGAGTTCACCGCGCCCTCACCCCTGTGGGCCCTGGTCGGCGTGGGTGGCGACACCCTCGCCCCGGTCGGCGTCGACCTCCTCAACGAGGGCCCCGGCTTCGCCGTCGCCGGCCCGCCCCGCTCGGGCCGCTCCACCACCCTCCGCACGATCGTCCACTCGCTCCTCGACCCGGCCGTGGGCGGCGGCCTCGTCCCCGTCGTCCTGCTGACCCCCCGCCGCTCCCCGCTCCGCGCCCTGGCGGACCGCCCCGGCGTCCTCGGCGTCCTCACCGCCGACTCCGACCCCGACGACCTGTCGGACGCCATCGGCGACGAGCACCGCTACGCCGTCATCGTCGACGACGCCGAACTCCTCGACGAAACCGACCTGGACGACGCCCTCCGCGACGTCCTCCGCACCGCCCGCGACGGCGAGCACGCCGTCATCATCGGCGGCACCACGGCCGACCTGGGCCGCGGCTACCGAGGCTTCCTCTCCGACACCCGCCGCTCCCGCTCCGGCGTCCTGCTGTCGATCGACTCCCCCGACGACGGCGACCTCTTCGGCCTACGCCTCCCCCGCAACGCCCCTCTTGGCGGCCCCACCGGCCGAGGCCTCTTCGTGGCCACCGGCACAACAACCCAAATCCAAGTAGCCCTCCCCCCAACCGACTAACCCACCCGAGATGGAGCCATTCACCGAGGGCTGTGATCTGGGCGGCGCACTCCACCGCATGCCGGCCGCGACAGTCATCCGGGCCGAAGAGGGTGGCCGGCACTTCCGCCGGGCGGGATCGATCACGCGCTCTCGACTCATCGGTCGTTCCAGAGCACACTTGGCGGCATGTGGCGCCGCATCTGGAGCAGAAAGTGGCCAGCCTGGGCGATCACCTTGCTATTCCTGTGCGGAACGTTGCTGGCCATGAGCGCTGCGAGCGCCCTGTCCAAGGGACGCGAGCAGCGCGATCACGCCGTCCGGGCCGAAGCGACGGTGATCAAGGTCAACCGGCTGGCGTCCACGTCATGGGACCTGCAACTCGGTACGCCGAGCGCGCTCACCGTACGACATGTCGAGGCCTTCCAGCACGATCCGCGCGTCGGGGATCGCATCGTGGTCTACTTCTCCGCCATTCACCCCACTGACCCGGGCATGGTCACCGACGCCCGCCTCGGCCCACCGGGCAGGCACCTGATCGCACGCGCGAAGATCGCGGGAATCTTGGCACTCGTTCTTCTCGGGCTCGCCATCTTCGGGCTCACCCGCCGCCGCGACTCCACTCCCATCGCCGAAGATATGAGCGCGGTCAGGGAAATGGGCGGTCTCACCTGAGACAGTCGGCCCAGAGAGCGGAGCGACGCGAACGTCGCCACCCGTCATCTCCTCCACCAGTCGGCCGATCTTGAAGCGCGCCGCACACTCCAAGATCGGCCAACCCCCTCAGGGCCGGTCGAGCAGTCCTGCCTGGATGCGGTGAAGAAGACGTCCGAAGTGGTCACCGCTCACGCTCAGCCGCCCACCATCGGGATCCTTGGAATCCCGCATGGCGACACCACCGGTCAACCCGGCCACCTCGACGCACACCTCGTCGGTGGAACTGCCGCTGAACGAGCTCTTACGCCAACCCGCCTTCACACGCCCCTCCAAGAACTCAGCGACACAGGCTCAAGACGCGTCCTCGCTAGGGACGGTCGAGAACACCCAGCTTGACCTTTCTCACCAACGACGCGAACCCCACACCGCTCAGTTCGAGGCGCGCACCGTCCGCGTCCCTGGAGTCCCTGATCCCAACACCACCGGCAAGCTCGCCGACCTCGACACACATCTCATCGTTCGAGCTGCCGCTGTACGAGCTCTTACGCCACTTGACCGCCATCAGAAACCCTCCATGAGCTGCTTGATCAGGGCACGGGATTCACCCTCGGACGAGGCTTTTGCCCCGATCAACTCGAAATCTACGGCCATCTCCCGCACTTCGGAAGCATCCTGGGCCAACCTGCCGCCACGGAAAGCACCGATGTAAGCAACGTCCTTGCGTTCCAGGCTCATGATCTGGAACGGGCCGTTCAGTCCGAAGTGCCATCCCGCAGAGCGAGCGATGACCCGGATGCTCACGCTTGGACGCTCCCCCAACTCCAACAACCGCCGGAGTTGAGCCTTCATCACATGAGCGCCGCCAGTCGGACGGTCCAGGGCATCCTGATCGAGGAGCACCATGATCAGCGGATGGTCTTCCCGCCCGATGATCAGCTCCTGTCGCACCATGCGATCCATCAGCGCCTTATCGAGGTCCGCAACGCGAGCCATCGACAAGACCGCGCGGGCGTAGTCCTCGCTTTGCAGGGGAACGGGGATCGTCTGCCCCTGATAGATCCGCAGGATCCTGGCCCTCACCTCGTACTCGACGCTCTGACGGAACCAATCCGGGTTGTGCAGCGACCGCGCGAAGAACAGCAACCGCTCGAAGTGCCCGCCCGTGTCCCATGCCTCGTCGAGGGCCTTCGCCTGCTTCATGTCGATGCAGGCACGCCCCGCCTCCAGGTTCGCAACATGGGAGCGGACGCAATTGATGATCTCACCGACCTGGGTGCCCGTGAGCCCTCGCTTCTGACGATAAAACCGCAGGTCATAGGCCAACCAGTCGTACAGCGAGGACGCGGGGTCGATCTCGTTGGCGGCACTCATCAGCATCTCCCGGGGGTTGAGATGTTTCTGAATACACACCAGTCTAGCCACCCTGCGTGACCCTGGAGGCACGAACCGTGATCCTGTCCAGGAAGGAGTGGGCTACCGATGATGAGCACACCGGACTGCCTGCTGATCCCCATGCTGGCATCGAAGGCCGCGTCCGGCCTCGCGCGCACGCTTACGAAAACGCGCCTGCACAATTGGGGCTACATGCATATTTCGGACGATGCATTCCTCATCGCCTCGGAACTGATCGCCAACGCCGTGACGGCCACGCCCGGCAAGGAGATCCGCTTCCAGTTCAGCCGTGACATCGACGGCATCCTCATCGCGGTCTGGGACGCCAGCCCCGAACTGCCCCGAGCCAGCCCGATGGCCGAACTGACCCTCGACACCCTCGACCTCTCCAAGGAGCACTGGGACGACAACGGCGGCCGGGGTCTCCCGATCGTCGCCGCTCTCGCCGCCTCATGCGGCCACACCCCTGATCCGTCCGGCGGCAAATGGGTCTGGGCCCGCCTCAAGCCCTGAGCTCACCGGCTCGTCGACGAGTGCGGCCGTTGCGGCCGCTGATCAGCGCCAGCGGTACTGCCGGTCGACACCGCACACCGGATCCGCCGCTCGAACTCGGCCGCACCTAAGGCAGGACCCCTGCTCATGACGGTCTCGGCGTGCACTTGTGGAGTTCCCCGAACCGCTTCTGCGCGATCCGCATGAAGTCGAACATGTCCTGCACCGCATCCCGCCCACGCGCCACCCGTGCGAAGTCGATACTGATCCACACTTCCTTGTGCCCGCACCTGAACAACGCGATCACGTAGTTGGGGAGCCCGGTGAGACCACCGCTCGGGTCATATCCGGCCAGCCCCCGTCCCATCTCCGCCGGGATCTGCTGAGATGACTTGTGCGCCCAACTCCCCCGCTGCGTTCGCAGTATCTCCTCGCCCTCCATGTACGACCATTCAAGTCCCAGCGGACTCGCCTCTTTCTGAGGCATTGCCACGCAAAGCCCACCAGCCTTCTGAGGCCCACTCCAACTACTTTTCAACCGGGCAGTCACTCCAGTTACCCGCTGAAAAGAAGGCTCGGGCACCAGGTCGCAAAGGTAGGGAGCGCCATCCACCACTGGCCGCACATCTGGCGATGCCTTCGCCCCGGCAGCGCCGCCACCACCACATCCGGCAACCAGCGTCACCATGAGCACGAGAAGGAGGCTCGGCACCAGTCGCCGCACCGAGATCACCGCCGGAGGCTTACTGGAACTTCGCGCCACCCGAGCCCCTCATAAGCGCTGTCCATAACTCCCAATAAACGAACGAACACCAACAACGCGGGGAGCGCTCTGGCCGGACCGTCTATCACCTCGACTGCCCAGAGCACCTGAGGTATGCCGCTCACATCAATCCACGGCGCCATCGTCCACCCCGTCAGCGCCATCGTCACGGCCGTCCCACACCGCACACCGGATCCGCCGCTCGAACTCGGCCGCACCTAACGCCGGCCCCCTGCTCATGACGGTCTCGGCGTGCACTTATGGAGCTCCCCGAACCGCTTCTCCGCGATCCGCATGAAGTCGAACATGTCCTGCACCGCATCACGCCCTCGCACCACCCGCGCAAAGTCGATACTGATCCACGCTTTCTTCTGCCCGCACTTGAACAACGCGATTACATAGTTGGGCCGGGGGTCTGCGCCGAAGGTGGGGCGTATCACCGCAAGGCCCGTTCCCAACTCGCGCGGAAGGGGATGCGGAGAATCATCTGCCCAGAGCTTCTGCTGACGCCGAAGAACATCTAGACCGTCTTTGTATGACCAGTGCACTCCGAGGGGCGCCTCGCGTCCGGCCGCAAAAGCCAGGCAGAGGCCATCATCCGGCTGCGGCCCATTCGACCATTTGTCGTCGAGCGGGCCCTGTACTGCAGTGGCTTTGCGCAACGATTGCTCTGGGACGAGATCACAGAGATAGGGTGCTGCGTCGGTGACCACGCCGGGGTCGGCGGGAGGCGTCCGCGCACCGGGGTTCTGGCCTCCATCGCAGCTGGTGACCAGGAGGGCCGCCAGCCCGATGACACCGCAGAGGGCGAGGCGTGCGCGGATCATCGCTGCCCGGTCGGAATCACGTTGCCGTCCGAACCGCGGAAATGGCCGGTCACGTCGGCCGCACCACCGGTCACGGAACTCTTCAAGCCGCTCCGCACGCTGTTGAGATCGGTGTACTCATTCGCCCACTGCAAGAACTGGCTCACTTGCTCTGGGTTCATTTCATTCAGGGGCATGATCTTGGATTTACTGCCCTTCACCAGGAAGGGCTGCCCGGCCAACTCACGCTTCGCGTACGCGCCGTGAGCGACCACGGAGGAGGCGACCATCTGCATGAACATCTTTTCAAGCGCCTCGACGTTGGTCGTCGGGCCGACCACTGATTCCTTCGGTTTCTCCGCCAGTTGCTTGGTGATCCAGTCCACCATCTGCTTGCGCAGCTTGTTGACCGCGAGACTGTACAGCTTGCCGGCGACGGGAACTCGGTTCATCCTCTCCTCGCCGGTCGGGAGGAACGACACCCCCGTCTCCACGATATTGCGCAGGCTCTCGTGCACGCCCTGCAACCGCCCGCCCTCGGCGGCAATGTTCTGGTTCCGGATCTCCAGCAGACGGCCGAACATCCCTGCCTCACCGTCGACCACGTTCTGCCAGTTCGCCCCGTTGGCGATGGCGTGGTCGACGGCAAGCTTGGCGTGAGCGGTCTGCGTGGTGAGAAGTACTGTGAACGCCTGGGCATCGCGTGTGACGAAGAGCAGCAGGTAGTCCAGCTGGGCGTCGCTCAGCGGCGAACTCGACGTCTTGAGCGCGAGCCCGGCTGCGTTCAGGCTGCCGTTGATCTCGGTGATATGCGAGGCCAGCACCTCGGCCATCGGCCGCCGCAGCCCGGAGAGGGCGTCCAGGCCGTCGCCGTCCTTGATCTCCAAATGCTGGCCGGCGCTCACGCCGAAGTACTTGCGGGCGTCGGCTGCGAGGATCTTGCCCACCTCGAAGGCGAGGGCGGTCGACTCTGGGTCTTGGCCGGTGGTGGCGGTTTGGATTGCTTGGCCTAGGGCGGTGCCGTGGTCGGTCTTGGACCAGACCGGGCGGCGGTCGTGGAGGAGGTACTGGAGGGTGGTGGCCTTGAAGCCGGGTTCGGTGCCCTGTTCGAAGGGGCCCATGTAGGTGTGGGTGAGGAGGGCCTGGGCGGCTTGCTTGCCTGAGTGGGCGGCGGCGGTGAAGAGGGGCGCTAGGAAGTCCGTTTTGCGGTCACTGGGGACGACCTTTGTTGTGGCCGGGTCCAGGGCGTTGCCCAGGGCCGTCTTGCCGGCGAGGGTGGGGAGGGGTTCCTCGCCGAGGGTTTTTCGCAGGCGGCCGTCGTAGGCGATCATGTCGCTGCCAACGGTCTCGATGAAGTGGGCGGAGAAGCGGGTGTCGCCGGCGGCGGTGAGGAGGGCGGAGAGGGACTGGTAGCCCGACGTGCCGTGCGGGGGTGTGCTGAGGGGCGGGAAGTTCGCGCGGCCGGCGCGGGTGAGGTTGCGGAGGTAGTCGTCGCCCAGGTAGGCGGCGGTGCCCGGACGGGTCGACAGGGCGAGGCTGCGGCCCAGGAGAGCCAGGATCCCGCGGGTTTCGGCGGCTCGGGTGTCGACGCCTTCGCGGTCGTGGCGGGTGTCGGCGGTGAGCGGGACCGTCAGGTCCATTGGGAGTTTGAGGAGGGCCTCGGGGCTCAGGGACTCCAGGAGGCCCTTGGCGAACATCGGGGTGATGTCGTCGGGGCGTAGGGCGCGCAGGGCTGCTCGCGCGGCGGGGTCGCCGGAGGCGGCGCGGCGGAAGAGGTCGGCGCTGCGGCGGCCGGACGCGTAGCCGACCTGGTCGGTGTAGCGGTCGGGGAGTTTCAGGTAGTCGCCGTCCGGGCGGCAGATCTTGAAGGCGAGCTGCTGGCGGTCGAGGTCGTGCGCCAGTTGGTTGCGGCGGCGCAGGTCTGAGGCGGCCTGGTCGGCCCAGGCGGCGATGCGTTTGATCTCCATCGCGGGAGCCGTGCTGACCTGGGCGGCGTGCAGGGCCTGCCAGAGTTCGTCGGCGAGCTCGGCCAGTTTGGGGGCCGCCTGGGTGAGCCGGCGGGTCATCTGCTCGAACTCCGCCAGCTTGACGCCGCAGGTGTCGGGGTCGAGCCAGGTCACGGGCGGTTCAGTTCGTCTCGGACGAGTTGGAGCGCCCTGCGCAGCTCGGCGTGCAGGGCGGCGTCGCTCTCGTCGAGCTTGCGGGCGAAGGCGCGGGAGGTGGTGCCGCCTACCCAGGCGTGGTCGTCCATGGCCTGGCGAGGCGCGGTGAACAGGTGCCAGTGCTCGTCGGACAGCACCTGGATGCGGCCTAGGAGGAACTGCAGTTGCAGCGGTGATGGTGTGCTCACGTGATCCCTCTGGCGTGGGGCCGGCCGCGGGGTCGCCGGGAGCGGGGAGCTGAATGCGGGTCCCGACCTCGGGGGGATGGGCCGGGACCCGCGGCTCAGGGGGAGGTCAGCGGGTGGCGGCCTCGATGTTCTGCTGGGACTTGCGGATGTCCTGGCTGCCCTGCTCCAGGGCCAGCGCCATCTTGTCGAAGGCGGTCTTGGCCTCGGCCCAGGCGGAGCGGAAGCGGTCGGCGCCCGGGCCCCACCAGGCGGCGCTGCTGCTCACCGTGCGGCCGTTGAGGTCCTTGATCAGGGCGTCGAGGTTGCGGGAGTGCTTGCTGAAGATGCGGGACAGTTCCTCGAGTTCGCCGAGGTTGGCTCCGCGCTTGTCGCCCATCGCTCCGGCCCTTTCGTCGCTGATCGCCGAACGTTTTGCCGTGTGCTTCGGAAAGAATGGCGTCAGCTTACGCCCCATCGATCACGTCAATCCAGCCGCACCTCCCCCGAAACGGCCATATTCCCGCCATCTCGGGATGTCCGGATGTGGCCACCACGGGGCTTGTGACGCGCATACTTACTGTGCGTCAAGGAAATTTCAGAGCGCGGCGAAAGCGCGGTCAGCGGTCGGGGGTGACGGGGTCGTTGACCGGGCGGGCGGCCGGGTCCAGGACGCGTTCGGCGATCATGATGATCTGCTCGCCGCGGGTCCGGAACTCGAACCGGCGCCGCACCGACTGGGTGAACTTGCCGCCGCCGTACTTGACCTCGGTGTGCTCGACCGCCTCCAGCGTGATGCGGTCCCCCTCGCGGACGGCGCTGCGCGCGTCCAGGCGGGTGCGGGCGCCGGTGTAGGCGGGGCCGCCCGCCACCGGCGCGCGGTTGCGGGTCTCCAGTTCGCGGACGGCCCGCTCCTGCGCGCGCGCCAGCTTCGGGGAGATCTGCACGCCCTGCACCTCCGTCGGCATGGCGCGGCGGTCCTGCGCGTGCACGAGGGCCTGCGAGCGGCGCGCCAGGAAGGCCCGCGCGGCGACGGTCAGCTGCTCGGTGACGTAGTCCTCCACGGCGGGGGGCTCCCGGTGGACGGCGGACGAGGGCGCCACCAGGCAGGCGGCCAGCACCACCGCCAGGCCGGCCCGGCGCCAGGGGCGCACCATCGGCGGCTCCGGTGATCATGTGCGTGCAGATTCGAGCCGAGGGTACACCGGGTGGGCGCGCCCTTTCGCGGCAAAGCCCGCGCCCCGGGTGTAAGGGGCGCGGGCATTTCCGGGTAATGGCAGGTCAGCTCGCTTCGCTCTGCAGCGCGGCGACGCGGGAACGGGCCTGCGCCATCGCCTCGTGATAGCGCTCCTCCCATTCCGCGTCGCCGTCCTCGATGGCGGCGACCGTCTGCCGGCCGAGTTCGGCGCGCAGGTCGCCGGCGTCGTCGCGGGTGACCTGCCGGACGACGACCGTGGTGACGCCGCCGGACGACTCGGTGTGGGTCTCCCAGCGGGCGCCGCGCTCCAGCGCCGCCTTCCCGGCGGCGGAGCGGTCGGCGAACGCGTACATCAGCAGGACGACCACGGCGGCGACCACCGCGAGCGCCACCAGCACGATCAGGAACCGCATGACCGCCTCCCCGTCACCGGCCCCGCAGGAGCGACCCGTTCGGGTTGCCGGGCGCGTACACGGTGATGCCCTGCGGGAGCGCCTTCAGTTCCTCGATCCTCGCGCAGGTCGGGCACTTGTTGTAGCCGTCCTGCCGGGCCTTGTTGGCGGCGGCCTCCGCCTTGGCCGTGGAGACCTTCGCCTGCGCCTCGCTGACCTGCGCGAACGCGGCCTGGGCGCGGTCCACCGCGTCCTGCACCTTGGCCGGCAGGGTGATCCGGACGAGGTTGAAGTGGATGTTGGTCACGAACTTGCCGCCGAGCGTCTGCTCCAGGTCGGCGGCCAGGCTGGTGTTGATCGCGTTCTGCACCTTGGCGATGTTGGCGTTGTTGCTCTGCGCCTTCGCCCCGACGGGCTGGACGCCGCGCGGCTGCGCGGAGGAGTTCTGCACGAGCGCGCAGGAGGAGACGAGCTCGGCGCACCGGAAGCTGTTGATCTGGCTGCGCAGGTCGTTGTCGATCACCGGCCGGACGATCTGGTCGAGGAACGCCGACCAGCCCTGGTCGCCGTCGTAGACGTTGTACATCTCGCCGCCGGCGCTGCGGAACTTGCGGGTGCCGTACTTGTCGTCGAACTCCTTGATCGCCCCGTGGTCCTGGTTGAGGGTGAAGTACAGCGTCCCCTCGATGCCCATGTTGACGCCGTCGGAGCTCGGCACGGTGACGACGTCCACGCCGGTCTCGTCGCCCTTCTTGGCGTCCGACGTGATCGTGTAGAAGCGCTGCTGGGCCGGGTACTTGTGGACCTGCGAGTACAGGCCGATCCAGACCCGGCCGGAGCCCGGGTTGATCACCTGGCGGATCCTGTTGTTGTCGAAGAACCCGCCGTTGCGGATGACGGCGATCTCGCCCCCGCTGGTGCGCTCGTAGCCGCCGAACAGGGCGCTGAGCACCGGCCAGCCGACGACGACCAGCAGCACGGCGGCGATGACGGCGGTGCGCCGCCGGGGCCTGCTCAGCCCCGAGAGCCGGCTGCCCGCGCCGGCCCGGTTCTTGCCGGACGACTCCTTGTTGGCCACGACCACTCCTCTCGCGCCCGCCCCGTCTGCGTGCGGGTCGCGGATGAGACGGCGGCGGGCCCGGACGGGCTCCCCCGGTCACCAGACCGTTATCTCGCGAAACCTCCCACTATCCGGGACATGGAGCCCTATAAGGAGGGCCTTACGAAAAGCTGGTTCGGCCGTTATCTAGACTGCCTGCGAGGTTAGGGAGGAGACCCACGTGCGCAAGGTCCTGATCGCCAACCGCGGAGAGATCGCGGTCCGTATAGCCCGTGCCTGCCGTGATGCGGGGCTGGCAAGTGTGGCGGTGTACGCCGAACCCGATCTGGAGGCGCTGCACGTTCGGGTCGCCGACGAGGCGTTCGCCCTGGGCGGGCAGACGGCCGCCGAGAGCTATCTGAACATCGAGAAGCTGCTGAAGATCGCCGCCGAGGCCGGCGCGGACGCCGTCCACCCCGGGTACGGGTTCCTGGCGGAGAACGCCGACTTCGCCGCCGCGGTGGAGAACGCCGGGCTGACCTGGATCGGCCCGCCGCCCGCCGCGATCACCGCGCTGGGCGACAAGGTGCAGGCCCGGCACATCGCGCAGAAGGTCGGCGCGCCGCTGGTGGCCGGCACCAAGGACCCGGTGTCGGGGGCGGACGAGGTCGTCGCGTTCGCCGAGGAGCACGGGCTGCCCATCGCGATCAAGGCCGCGTTCGGCGGCGGCGGGCGCGGGCTGAAGGTCGCCCGGAAGCTGGAGGAGGTCGCCGAGCTGTACGACTCCGCCGTCCGCGAGGCGGTCGGCGCGTTCGGGCGCGGCGAGTGCTTCGTCGAGCGGTACCTGGACAAGCCCCGGCACGTGGAGACCCAGTGCCTGGCCGACAAGCACGGCAACGTGGTCGTGGTCTCCACCCGCGACTGCTCGCTGCAGCGCCGGCACCAGAAGCTCGTCGAGGAGGCCCCGGCCCCCTACCTGTCGGACGAGCAGCTCGAACTGCTGTACAGCTCCTCCAAGGCCATCCTGAAGGAGGCCGGGTACGTCGGCGCGGGGACCTGCGAGTTCCTCGTCGGCCAGGACGGCACGATCTCGTTCCTGGAGGTCAACACCCGGCTCCAGGTCGAGCACCCGGTCACCGAGGAGGTCGCCGGGGTCGACCTCGTCCGCGAGATGTTCCGCGTCGCCGACGGCGAGGAGCTCGGCTACGGCGACCCCGAGCTGCGCGGCCACTCGATCGAGTTCCGGCTGAACGCCGAGGACGCGGGCCGCGGGTTCCTGCCGGCGGTCGGCACGCTGACCGCGTGGCAGCCGCCGACCGGCCCCGGCGTCCGGTTGGACGCGGGCTACGACGCCGGGCAGACCGTCCCGCAGGCGTTCGACTCGCTGATCGCCAAGCTGATCGTGACGGGCGCGACGCGGCGGCAGGCCGTCGAGCGGTCCCGCCGCGCGCTGGCCGAGTTCGTGATCGACGGCATGCCGACGGTGCTGCCGTTCCACCAGGCCGTGCTGGACGACCCGGCGTTCGTGCCGGCGGACGACGAGACGCCGTTCTCCGTCCACACCCGGTGGATCGAGACCGAGTTCGACAACCGGATCCCGCCCTTCGAGCACGCTCCGGCGGGCGACGAGGACGAGGCGGGCGAGCGGGAGCGCGTCACCGTCGAGGTCGGCGGCAAGCGCATCGAGGTCGTGCTGCCCGCCGGGCTCGGCGCGTCCGCGGCCCCCGCCGCCGGGAAGGCGCAGCCCGCCAAGCGGCGCGGCGGCTCCAAGGGCGGCGGCGCGCAGGCGTCCGGCGACTCCCTGGTCAGCCCGATGCAGGGCACCATCGTCAAGATCGTCGTCGAGGACGGCGCGACGGTGGCGGCCGGGGACACCATCGTGGTCCTGGAGGCCATGAAGATGGAGCAGCCGCTCACCGCGCACAAGGCCGGGACGCTCACCGGGCTGTCCGCCGAGGTCGGGCAGACGGTCTCGGCCGGCGCCGTGATCTGCGAGATCAAGGACAGCTGACCGGCGGCCCGCTCCGTCCGGCCCGGGCCGGACGGAGCGGGCTGGACGGAGCGGGCCGCCGGCATGGGTGCCGGACCCCATGCCGGATCGGTACAAATCCGTCCAACGGAGGAGGCATCAGGCCGTCCACGTGGGCAGATAGTAGATATGAGCACCGAGAACCGGGCCATCCGAGCGGCACGCCGGGGCGCCGTCTCGGCGATCATCGGCGCCGTCGCAGTGCCGGCGTTCGCCTTCTCCGCCCCGGCGTCCGCCGCCGCTCCGGCCCAGCCCGCCGCCGTCCAGACGACCGTCCAAGCCGCCCAGCCGCAGGCCGCGCAGCCGCAGAACGCGCAGGCCGCGCAGGCCGCGCAGCCCGCGCAGCTCCGGGCCGATACGGTCGGGCAGATCGCGAACGGCCTCGTCAACTCCCGCCTCTACGTGACGAGTGAGGCCGGAAACGTGCTGTCGGCGGCCGACCAGAACCAGATCAAGCAGTCCCTCGCCGGGGACGGCGACGCCGACATCCGCGCCATGGTGATCAGCAATGACGCCACCGGGAGCCAGGTCAGGCAGCTGCTGCCGGCCGTCGCGCAGCGGGTCGGCAAGGGCGAGACGTTCGTCGCCGTCACCGCCGACGGCAGCCGGATGGCGGCGATCTCCAAGAACCTGGACCAGCGCGAGATCAACCAGATCGTGACCCGCAGCAACGGCATGCCGCTCAAGCAGCGGCTGATCGACTTCGGGGACCGCGCGGAGCAGAAGGTCGACGACAACGCCCAGTCCGGCGCGCTGATCGGGTACGTCGCGCTCGGCCTGGTCGTGCTGGTCGTGGCGGCGGCGACGGTCGTGTTCCTCAGCGCGCGCAAGCGGCGCCAGGCCCGCGAGGCCCGCGAGATGCAGGACCTCAAGCAGGGCGTCCAGGAGGACGTCACCCTGCTCGGCGAGGACATCGCCCGCCTCGACCTCAACGTCATGGACAAGGGCCTCGACCCGGCGATCCGCGCCGACTACGAGCACGCCATGAACTCCTACGACCAGGCGAAGTCGGCGACGGAGCGCGCGGCGAGACCGCAGGACATGTCGTCCGTGACGACGGCGCTGGAGGACGGCCGCTACTACATGACCGCCACCCGTGCCCGGCTGGCCGGCGACCCCGTGCCCGAGCGGCGCGCGCCCTGCTTCTTCAACCCGCAGCACGGGCCGTCCGTGCGGGACGTCATGTGGGCGCCGCCGGGCGGCAGCGTCCGCTCCGTCCCGGCGTGCCAGGCCGACGCCGAGGCCGTCCTGCGCGGGGCGGACCCCGACATCCGGATGGTGCCGTACCGGGGGGCGCGGGAGCCGTACTGGAGCGCCGGCCCCGCGTACGCGCCCTACGCCGGCGGCTACTACTACGGCTACGGCGGGTTCGACCTGCTCGGCGGGCTGCTGATCGGTACCGCGCTCGGCTCGATGATGGGCCCGGGCCTCGGCTGGGGCGGCATGGGCTACGGCGGCATGGACGGCGGGTTCGGCGACGGCGGCGGCGACATCGGCGGCGGCTGGGACTTCGGCGGCGGCGACTTCGGCGGGGGCGGCGACTTCGGCGGCTTCTGACCACCGCCGCCCCGGGCGGCCGGGGCCCCGGCGATCAGCCCGGCAGGCGCGCGGCGCCGCCGGTGGCGGCACTGCCGGTGGCGGAGCGGACCGGGACCGTCGCGTCGGTGATGGAGACGAGGGTCGCGGCCACTCCCCACGGCCGGACCGCCTCGTCGACGCGCCGGACCAGCTCCGGGTCGTCCCCGCCCGCCAGCAGGGACGGCAGGTCCGCCAGGTCCCGGTCCGCTATCAGACCGCGCAGCGCGACCTCGGTCGCCGCCTGCGCGGCGGAGGACGGCGTGCCCGAGATGTCCGCGGCCGCGGCGTACCTGACGGGGTCGTCGGCTCCCATCAGGGCGTGCGCCTTGAGCCGCACGGGCACACCGTCCCTGGTCATCGCCCGGAACCACAGGTCGTGCGGCCGCGGGCCCACCGGGACGCGCACGCCGCTGTCGGCGAGCGGCAGCAGGTAGCGCAGCCCGGGCCCGCGGACTCCGCGCGTCCTGCCGAAGCGCCGGACGACGAGCCGTTCGGACGGCGCGACGTGCCGGAGCCCGGAGAGCGCGGCCGCGGCGACCGCCAGTCCGAGGACGATCAGGAACGCGGTGGACGGGGCCAGCGGGCTCTCTCGCGCGGCGGACGCGGCGAGCGGGACCATCCGACCTCCTCCCCCTCGTTCTCACCTTCCACCGTCGGCGATGGGGCGGGGGCCCGCCATCGGGTCCGATGCCCATAAGAGAGGGGGACGGACATGCAGGTCGGCACGGGTGGCGCCCCACATGGACAAAGGGGCGCCGCATGCGATGACGTGGTCCCATGAGCAGGACACCCGTCTCGGCACTGTACTGGCGCATCCTCGGCATCAACGGGCTGATCTTCGCGATCGGCACCGTCCTGCTGGCGGTCGCGCCCGTCACCATATCCTCGCCGATCCTGCTGCGGGAACTGCCCGTCCTGGTGGTCGGGCTGGTGGTGATGATGGCGGCGAACGCGCTGCTGCTGCGCGCCAGCCTGTCCCCGCTGGAGCGGCTCACGGCGCTGATGGCGCGGCTGGACTCGCTGCGCTCCCGCGACCGGCTTCCCGCCACCGGCAACGGCGACCTGTTCCACCTCGTCGACCAGTTCAACGCGATGCTGGACCGGCTGGAGGCCGACCGCAGCATCAGCACCGCCGTCGTCCTGGACGCGCAGGAGGCCGAGCGGCGCCGCATCGCGCAGGAGCTGCACGACGAGATCGGGCAGTCCCTCACGGTGGTGCTGCTGGAGCTGAAGTCGGTGGTGGACCGCGCGCCCGAGGAGGTCGCGGCGGAGCTGCGCGGCGTCCAGGAGGTCGTCCGGTCCAGCCTGGACGAGGTGCGGCACGTCGCGCGGCGGCTGCGCCCCGGTGTCCTCGACGACCTCGGCCTGACCAGCGCGCTCACGGCGCTCGCCGGGGACTTCTCCGGGACCGGCGGGCCGCGGGTGACGCGCCGCGTGCAGACGGGACTGGTGGGCCTCGGCCCGGACGCCGAGCTGGTGATCTACCGGATCGCCCAGGAGGGCCTCACGAACGTGTGGCGGCATTCGGGCGCGCGCAGCGTGGAGCTGTCGCTCACGCAGGAGGAGGACGGGAGCGTCGTGCTCCGCGTCGTCGACGACGGCTCCGGCCCGCCCACCGAGGTCGGCTCCGGCATCCACGGCATGCGGGAGCGGGCGATGCTCATCGGGGCGCGGCTCACGATCGGCCCGGCGGACGGCGGCGGCACCGAGGTGCGGCTGGAGGTGCCGCCGGCGGGCTCCCGGCCCTCCGTCACGGGCTGAACCGGGCGGTCAGGGCTCGACGAGCCCGACCCTGATCGCGTACTTCGTCAGCTCCAGCCGGTCGCGCATGCCGAGCTTGCCGAGGATGTTCGCGCGGTGCCGGTCGACCGTCTTCACGCTGATCGTGAGGGTCTCGGCGATCTGCTTGGACGAGTACCCCTCCGCGATCAGCTTGATGATCTCCTCCTCGCGCGGGGTGAGGATGCTGTCGGGGCCGTCGCCGTCGCGCTCCCGGCCGAGGTACTCGCGGATCAGCGCCGTCACGGCCGCCGGGTACAGGAACGGCTCGCCGCGCATCGCGGCGCGGCACGCGTGCAGCAGGTCCCGGTCGGCGACGGACTTCAGCACGTACC
This sequence comes from Actinomadura sp. NAK00032, assembly GCF_013364275.1. Lineage (NCBI taxonomy): Bacteria > Bacillati > Actinomycetota > Actinomycetes > Streptosporangiales > Thermomonosporaceae > Actinomadura > Actinomadura sp. NAK00032. Next base: position 8,311,646 of record NZ_CP054932.1, read on the forward strand.
CGGACGCGCCCGCCTTCAGCGCCTCGAACAGGTACTGCTCGTTGTCGTACATCGACAGGATCAGCGTCCGCACGGTGGGGAAGCGGCGGGAGATCTCGCGCGCGGCCTGCAGCCCCGTCATGCGCGGCATCGCGATGTCGAGGATCGCCAGGTCGACGCCGCCGGCCGCGAGCGCGTCGATGGCCTCCGCCCCGTCCGCCGCCTCCGCGACCACGGTCAGGTCGGGCTCGGCGTCCAGGATCAGCCGCAGCCCGCGGCGCACCAGCGCGTGATCGTCGGCCAGCAGTATCCGGGTGGCGGACTCGCGAGTGTGCACCCGATCACCTCCGGTATCGGATCCATCCTAGGCTCGGCTCCGCGAGCAGGTTCTCCTCCACCTGCAGATACATGCTCCATGGCGCCGATATGGGGGTCAGCCCCGATAAAGCGCGGGGCTCCCGGCACAAAGACTGGACAGCGTACGCGGAAAGGGGCGGACGCATGGCACACCGAACGACCGGCGGGCACCGTCACCCGCCCAAGGCGCCGCGGAGGCCGTCCTGCGAAGGGAGCGCCGCCGGCGTCAGGAGGAGGAATCTATCAACCCGAAGAGCCAGGCTTTCCGGAAGCCGAAAGGAAGCAATGCAAGCGCGGGACATCGCCATAAAGGTGCCGACCGTGACGCGGGACGACTCGATCGCGCACGCGATACAGGTCATGGCGCTCGGCAGGCTGCCGGGACTGATCGTCGTGGACGAGGAGCAGCGCCCCCGGGTCGTCCTGCCCGGCACGCAGGTGCTGCGACTGGCGGTTCCCGTCGCCTACCAGGAGGACCCGGCGCTGACCCGGGTCGTGGACGAGACGCATGCGGACGTCTTCTGGCACGAGATCCGCGACAGGAGAGTGGGCGACTGCCTCGGCACGCACACTCCCCGCCCGGTCATCGTGAAATCCTCCGCGACGCTGCTGGAACTCGCCGCGCTCATGGCCCGGCAGCGCAGTCCCATCGTGGCGGTCGTGGACGACGCCGGCCTGCTCACCGGCGCGGTGATCCTCGATCGGCTGCTGTCGGCGCTGGCGCTCAGCCAGCCCGACGACTGACCCTCCCGCAACGCCCCGACCCACCGCCGCGCGGCGACCTCCGGAGGGGCCTCCGGAGGGGCCTCCGGACGGGCCTCCGGACGGGGGACCCGCGATGACGGCGGTGGCGGCGCTCGCCATCTTCGTCGTCGCGTTCTTCTTCATCGCCACGGAGAAGGCCGACAAGGTCAAGGTCGTCCTGATCGCGGCCGGGGCCATGACGGTGCTGGGGCTCACTCCCGGCGCCGGGGTCTTCTTCTCCGAGCACGACGGGATCGACTGGAACGTCATCTTCCTGCTGCTCGGCATGATGATCATCGTCGGGGTCATCAAGGGCACCGGGCTGTTCGACTACCTGGCGATCTGGGCGGCCAAACGCTCCAAGGGCCGGCCGTACCGGCTGCTGGTGATGCTCATGGCGATCACCGCGGTCGCCTCCCCGTTCCTGGACAACGTCACCACGATCATGCTGGTGGCGCCGGTGACGGTGGTGGTCTGCAACCGGCTGCGGATCCCGGCGCACCCGTACCTCATCGCCGAGGTGCTGGCGTCCAACATCGGCGGCGCCTCGACCCTCATCGGGGACCCGCCGAACATCATCATCGCCAGCCGGGCGGGGCTGACGTTCAACGACTTCCTCGTCCACATGGCACCGATCGTGGTGGCCGTCTTCATCGCGTTCGTGCTGCTGGCGCGGGTGCTGTTCCGCAAGTCGTTCCACTACGACGAGCGGTACGTCGCCGAGGTGATGTCGCTGGACGAGCGGAAGGCGATCACCGACCCGGCGCTGCTCGTCCGGTGCCTCGTGGTGCTCGGCCTCGTCATCGTCGGGTTCATGCTGCACTCGGTGGTGCACATGGAGCCGTCGATCGTCGCGCTCGTCGGCGCCGGCGTGATGCTGCTGGTGTCGCGGGTCGACGTCGGGGAGGTCCTGGACGAGGTCGAATGGCCCGTCCTGGTGTTCTTCGTCGGCCTGTTCGTGATGGTGGCGGGCCTCGGGCACACCGGCGTCATCGAGAAGATCGGCGTCTGGGCCGCGGACGCGGTCGGCGACAACTACTTCGCCGCCGCGACCAGCCTGCTGTTCGGGTCCGCCGTGCTCGGCGCGTTCTTCGACAACATCCCCTACGCGGCGACGATGGCGCCGATCGTGGAGGGGATGGCGGCGGGCGCCCCCGACCCGACGACCGCCGAGGCGCTGTGGTGGTCGTTCGCGCTGGGCGCCGACTTCGGCGGCAACGGCACCGCCGTCGCGGCGAGCGCCAACGTCGTCGCGATCGGCATCGCCGCCCGGACCGGGAACCCGATCAGTTTCTGGCAGTTCACCCGCTACGGCATCGTCGTCACCGTGCTGAGCACGCTGATGGCGTGGGTGTACGTGGCGCTGCGCTACTTCTAGCGCGGCTCCTGCGGGCCGGCTGGGGCCGGGCACGTCCTCTAGTAGGCGTGCTCGGCCATCAGCCGCCGGGACGCCTCGGTGATGCTGCCCGACAGCGACGGGTACACCGCGAACGTCTGCGCGACCTGGTCGACCGTCAGGTGCTGCTGGACGGCCACCGACACGGCCAGGATCAGCTCGCTCGCGCGCGGCGCCACGATGACGCCGCCGAGCACGATCCCCGTGGACGGGCGGCAGAACACCTTGACGAAACCGTCCTCGAAGCCCTGCATCTTGGCGCGCGCGTTGGTGAACAGCGGCAGCATGACCGTCCGGGCGTTGACGTCACCGGAGTCGACCATGTGCTGCGTCACGCCGACCGACGCGACCTCCGGGTCGGTGAAGATGTTGGACGCGACCCAGCCGAGCTTGAGCGGCTGCACGGCCTCCCCCAGCGCGTGCCACATCGCGATACGGCCCTGCATGCCCGCGACGGACGCGAGCATGAGCACGCCCGTGCAGTCGCCGGACGCGTAGATGTGCGGGACGGACGTCCGCGACACCTTGTCGACCTCCACGAAGCCGCGCGCGTCGCAGCGCACGCCGACGTCCTCCAGGCCGATCCCCGTGGTGTTCGGGACCATCCCGACCGTCATCAGGCAGTGCGAGCCCTCGATCTTCGTCCCGTCCTCCAGGGTGACGATCACGCCCGCGCCCGAACGCTCCACGCCCGCGGCCCGCGACCGCGACATGACGTTCATCCCGCGCCGCAGGAACACGTCCTGCAGGACGGACGCGGCGTCGGCGTCCTCCGTCGGGAGGATCCGGTCGCGCGAGGACACCAGCGTGACCTTCGACCCGAGCGACAGGTACGCGCCCGCGAGCTCCGCGCCCGTCACACCGGAGCCGACGACGATCAGGTCCTCGGGGAGCTCCGGCAGGTCGTAGAGCTGGCGCCAGTTCAGGATGCGCTCGCCGTCCGGCTCCGCGCCGGGCAGCACGCGCGGCGTCGCGCCCGTCGCGATGAGCACGATGTCGGCCCGGATGCGCCGGTCGCCGACCGCGACGACATGCGGCTCCACCAGCCGCGCCTCCCCGCGGACGATCTTCACCTCCTCGTAGGCGAGCCGTTCGGCGACGTCGAACGACTGGGCCCGCGCGAGGTCCTTCACCCGCTTGTTGACCTCGGCCATGTCGGCCTCCAGGGCGCCGACGATGCCGTCCGGGCCGCCGTTGAAGCGCAGCCCGAGGCCCGTCGACTCCGACATGACCGCCATACGGGTCGAGGTGGCGATGAGCGTCTTGGAGGGCACGCAGTCGGTGAGCACGCAGGCGCCGCCGGGACCGTCCCGTTCGATGACGGTCACGTCCGCGCCGAGCTGAGCCGCGACGAGCGCGGCCTCGTAACCGCCCGGGCCTCCTCCGATGATCACGATCCGGGTCACATCTTCCATTGTTTCCTACTCCCGACAGTGAAAAGTCCGGCTTCGCACCCACCCCGGCGTGACCTGTCCCCGCCGCGCACCCCGCGAGGGGACAACCCCCACACCCCCGCTCCAAGCGTGGCGCATCACTGTGGGGGACAACCCCCACACCCCCGCCTCAAACGTGGCGTAGCCTTGGCCAACGTGGCACTGTACGCGGCGTACGCCTCCAACATGGATCCCGAGCAGATGGCGAGCCGGGCTCCGCACTCGCCCATGCGCGGCACCGGCTGGCTGGCCGGATGGCGGCTCACCTTCGGCGGGCAGGACAAGGGCTGGGACGGCGCCCTCGCGACGGTCGTCGAGGAGGAGTCCGAGCAGGTCTTCGTCGTCATGTACGACGTGCCCGCCTGGGACGAGAAGGAACTCGACGCCTGGGAGGGGGCCGCGCTCGACGTCTACCGCAAGATCAGGGTCAGGGTGGAGACCCTGGACGGCGACGTCCTGTGCTGGATGTACGTGCTGGACGACTACGAGGGCGGCCTGCCCTCCGCGCGCTACCTGGGCATCCTCGCCGACGCCGCCGAGAAGGCCGGCGCCCCGGACGACTACGTCAAGGACCTGCGGACACGTCCTTGCAGGTCGCTTGGGGACTGAGGGTCGTCCCCCAGATAGACGCTGATCGGCCCACACCAGGAACCCGGCGGTAGTGTCGGCGATGTGAGCAACGACGCTTTTGCACTGGCACGGGCCTCCGCGGACGCGCTGCGCGACCGCACGTCCCTCGACGCGTTCGACGTCGCCCTCGTGATGGGCTCGGGGTGGGTCCCGGCGGCCGACAAGCTGGGCGAGCCCGCCACCGAGCTGACGGCGACCGAGCTGCCCGGGTTCGCGCCTCCGGCGGTGGAGGGGCACGCGGGGACGATCCGCGTCGTCGAGGTGGCGGGGCACCGGGCGCTGGTGTTCCTCGGCCGGACGCACCTGTACGAGGGGCGCGGCGTCGACGCCGTGGTGCACCCCGTCAGGACGGCGCTGGCCGCCGGGGTGAAGACGGTGGTACTGACGAACGCGGCGGGCGGGCTGCGGCCCGAGCACCAGAGCGTCGGCGACCCGGTGCTGATCGCCGACCATCTGAACCTGTCGGGCGCGAACCCGCTCACCGGCGCGACGTTCCTGGACCTCACCGAGGCGTACTCGGGACGGCTGCGCGCCCTCGCCAAGGAGGTCGACCCGACGCTCGCGGAGGGCGTGTACGCGGCGTTCCGCGGCCCGACCTACGAGACGCCCGCCGAGATCCGGATGCTGCGCACGCTGGGCGCCGACCTGATCGGCATGTCGACGGTGCTGGAGACGATCGCGGCGCGGCAGGGCGGCGCGGACGTCCTCGGGATCTCGCTGGTCACCAACATCGCGGCCGGGCTGTCGGACGAGCCCCTCGACCACGAGGAGGTCCTCGCGGCGGGACGCGCGTCCGCCGGGCGCATGGGCACGCTCCTCGCGACGGTCCTGGCGAAGCTATGAGCGACCTCCGCGCGCGCGCCGAGGAATGGCTCGCGCAGGACCCGGACCCGGACACCCGCGCCGAGCTCCGCGCGATCCTGGACCGGGGCGACGACGCGGCGCTCGCGGCCCGGTTCGGGTCCCGGCTGGAGTTCGGGACGGCGGGCCTGCGCGGCGAGTTGGGCGCCGGCCCGAACCGGATGAACCGGGTGACGGTCATGCGCGCCGCCGCCGGGCTCGCCGCCCGGCTGCCGCGCGGCGGCCGGGTCGCCGTCGGCTTCGACGCGCGGCACGGCTCGCGCCGGTTCGCCGCCGACACGGCGGCGGTGCTCAGCGGCGCGGGGCTGCGCCCGGAGGTGTTCGCCGAGCCCGTCCCGACGCCCGTGCTGGCGCATTTCACCCGGTCGTTCGACGACATCGTGGCGGGCGTCATGGTGACGGCCAGCCACAACCCGCCGCGCGACAACGGCTACAAGGTGTACTGGTCGGACGGCGCGCAGATCGTCCCGCCGACGGACAGCGAGATCTCCGCCGCGATCGACAAGGTCGGACGGGTGGACGAGCTGCCGCTCGGCTCCGGCTGGCCGGTCCTCGCCGACGCCGGCCTGTACCTGGACGCGGTGTCGTCGCTGCGGCTCGGCGGCGACCGCGACGTCTCGATCGTCTACACGCCGATGCACGGTGTCGGCCGGGACGTGCTGCTCGCGGCGTTCGAGCGGGCGGGCTTCCCGGCCCCGGCCGTCGTCCCCGAGCAGGCGGAGCCGGACCCCGACTTCCCGACCGTCGCGTTCCCGAACCCGGAGGAGCCCGGCGCCCTGGACCTCGCGCTGGCACTGGCCGGGGAGCGGCGGGCCGACCTGGTGATCGCCAACGACCCGGACGCGGACCGCTGCGCCGTCGCCGTTCCGTCCCCGTCCGGGTGGCGGACGCTGACCGGCGACGAGGTCGGCGGGCTGCTCGCCGAGCACGTCCTGCGGCACACCACCGGCGATGACCGCCTGGTCGCCACCACGATCGTGTCGTCGTCGCTGCTGCGCTCGATCGCCGCCGCGCACGGGGTGCGGTTCGCCGAGTCGCTCACCGGCTTCAAATGGATCATGAAGGCGGGGGTTCCGGGTGACCGGCTGGTGTTCGGCTATGAGGAGGCGCTCGGCTACAGCGTCGGCGACGACCGCGGCGTCCTCGTCAACGACAAGGACGGCATCGGCGCGGCGCTCGCCGTCGCGGCCCTGGCCGCCGAGGCGAAGCGGGAGGGGCGCACGCTGCTCGACCTGCTCGACGCGCAGGCCCGTGAGTACGGCCTGCACGCCACGTCGCAGCTCTCGGTCAGGGTGGACGACCTGTCGCTGATCACCGCCGCCATGACCCGGCTGCGCGCCGCTCCCCCGGCGGAGCTCGCCGGGCGCCGCGTCGAGTCGTTCGACGACCTCGCCCGCCCGGCGGACGGCCTGCCGCCCACCGACGGCCTCCGCTTCCGGCTGTCCGGCGGCGCCCGCGTGGTCGTCCGGCCCTCGGGCACCGAACCGAAGCTCAAGTGCTACCTGGAGGCCGTCCTCCCGGTGGAGGACGACGTCGCCGCGACCCGCGCGCGCGCCGCCGCCGAACTGGACGCGCTCCGCACGGCTCTCTCCACCGTCCTCGCCTAGCGGGCGGTCAGCCGACCAGCGAGAGGATCAGGGCGACGATCACCGCGGCCAGGGGGACGGCCAGGGCCGCCACCGCCGGGATCGACCAGGCGACCGTGCCCCTGGCGGTCTCGGCCTGCTTCGCCGCGGCCGCCCGGTCGGGGGCGCCCGACTTGGCCCGCGGGCGGTGCCGGTCGCGCAGCTCGTTGAGCTGCTGCGCCGCGAATGCCGTCGGCGTCCGCCCCCGCAGGTCGAGGCCCGCGCCCTGGTTCTTGCGCGCCTGCTTCTCGGCGCGGGACTCGGCCTTCGCCTGGGCGCGCGGCGACGTCTGGTGCACCCAGGCGCGGGTCTCCACGTCCGTCCCGTCCGGGCCGGTGAAGCGCACCGTCACCGCGTTCTTGCCCTCGATGTTGCGGATCGCCGCCCACGGCGCGCGGACGTCCCGCAGCGGGTTGCGGACGGTGACCCCGTCGTCGTCCCCGATGATCGCGGGGCGCAGCCCGACCGTGTAGGCGATCCCGCAGCCGAGCAGCAGCAGGAACGCGATCGTGAACGTCGTCAGCGAGTACTCGGGATCACCGGTGATGCCGACGAACAGGTCCACGAAGTTGAGCAGGGCGAACACGAGCCACGCGTAAGCGGCGACCTGCCCGCCGGTGGAGCGAATGGTCATGGCTCGATCATGCCAGGGGCCGGGCGCCGCTCCACTTGAGCTGCGCGAAGCCGGGCTTGATCACCCCGTTGATCAGTTCGAGCCGCTCGTTGAACGGCACGAACGCCGACTTCATCGCGTTCACCGTGAACCACTGCAGGTCGTCCCAGCCGTAGCCGAACGCCTCGGTGAGCTTGGCGAACTCCCGCGACAGCGACGTCCCGCTCATCAGCCGGTTGTCGGTGTTCACCGTGACGCGGAAGCTGAGCCGGCGCAGCAGCCCGATCGGGTGCTCGGCGATCGACTTCGCCGCGCCCGTCTGGATGTTGGACGTCGGGCACATCTCCAGCGGGATCCGCTTGTCCCGGACGTAGCCGGCGAGCCGGCCGAGCCGCGCGTCGTCGCCGTCCGCCTCGATGTCGTCGATGATCCGCACGCCGTGGCCGAGCCGGTCGGCGCCGCACCACTGGATCGCCTGCCAGATCGACGGCAGCCCGAAGCCCTCGCCGGCGTGGATGGTGAAGTGCGCGTTCTCCCGCTGGAGGTACTCGAACGCGTCCAGGTGCCGGGTGGGCGGGTGGCCGGCCTCGGCGCCCGCGATGTCGAACCCGACGACGCCGAGGTCGCGGTAGCGGACGGCCAGCTCGGCGATCTCCATGCTGCGCGCCTGGTGCCGCATCGCCGTGACCAGCGTCCCGACCCGGATGCCGAAGTCGGTGCGGGCCCGCGCGAACCCGTCCAGGACGGCCTCGACGACCTGCTCCAGCGTCAGGCCCCTGCTCAGATGCTGCTCGGGCGCGTACCGGACCTCGGCGTAGACGATGCCGTCGTTCGCGAGGTCCTCCGCGCACTCGTAGGCGACGCGGGTGAGCGCCTCGGCGGTCTGCATCACGCCGACGGTGTGGGAGAACGTCTCCAGGTAGCGTTCCAGCGACCCGGAGTTGGCCGCCTCCTCGAACCACGTCCGCAGCTCGTCGGGGTCGGTGGCGGGCAGGTCGGCGTAGCCGGTGTCGCGGGCCAGCTCGATGATGGTCGCGGGCCGGACGCCGCCGTCCAGGTGGTCGTGCAGCAGCACCTTCGGCGCGCGCCGGATGTCCTCAAGAGTCGGCCGCTCGTTCATCCCTCGAATTTACCCGGACGCACCCGCGACCACCTCGTCAATTCTCGCCGACGCGGCCGAGGGGGAAGCCGAGGGGGAAAGGGCGCGGCCGGTGGGCGGGCCCACCGGCCGTTGGCGCGGCTCGCCGGTCAGCCGGCCTTGGCGTACTCGCCGATGCCGCCGGCGAAGTCGAACATGACGCAGGGCTCGTCGCCGATGACCCACGCGTCGTGGCCGGGCTCGACGACGAACACGTCACCGGGGCCGACCTCGCCCTCGGCGCCGTCGCTCATCTGGATGCGCATCCGGCCCTGCACGACATAGCCGTTGTGGTGCACCTGGCACAGGTCGGTGCCCGCGATGTCCTTCACCGACTCCGTCCAGCGCCAGCCGGGCTCGAACGTCGCCTTCCCGAAGACGAGACCGGACAGGTTGACGACCTCTAGGTGGCCCCTGGGGAAGTCGCGCCGGTCGTCCGGCTTCTCGATGCTCTTGATCTCGGTCATGATGGGTCCCCCTTTTCACCATCACCTCCCACGCTTGCACCGCCCCTGACCTGCGTCAAGACGTGCCGGACGACGGATCAGCGGCCCAGCCGCCGGTACCGCAGGACGGCCAGCGGCAGGAAGATCGCCGTGATGACGGCGGGCCAGACGAGCGCCATCAGCAGGGCGTTCTGCTCGACCCACGTACCGCCCACGGCGGCCGGGTTGCCGAACAGCTCGCGGGACGCGGTGACCGTCGCGGAGACCGGGTTCCACCGCGCGACCGCGCCCAGCCAGTCCGGCATCAGCGCCGGCGCCACGAACGCGCTGGAGATCATCGCGAACGGGAACGCGACCGCGAACAGGCTCCCCGCCGCCTCCTCGTTGGGGACCAGCAGGCCGAGCAGCACCCCGATCCAGATCAGGGCGAAGCGCAGCAGCAGGAACAGGCCGAACGCCGCGAGCGTGCCGAGCACGCCGCCGCTGGACCGCCAGCCGATCGCCAGCGCGGTCAGCGCCAGCACGACGAGGTCGAGGGTCGCGCTGATCAGGTCGCCGACGCCGCGCCCGGTCACGGTCGCGGACGACGCCATCGGCATGGAGCGGAAGCGGTCGGTGACCCCGCGCGTGCTCTCGTAGACGACGGCGTACGCGGTGTTCATGAACCCCATCGCCATCGTCATCCCGAACATGCCGGGCATCAGGAACTCGCGGTAGTCGCCCCCGCCGGGGACGGACATCGCGCTGCCGAACACGTAGCCGAACAGCAGCACCGACACGATCGGGAACCCGAGCTGCCAGGCGATGTTGCTCGGCTGCCGGGCGTAGTGCGTGAGGCCGCGCACGACGATCGTCCAGCAGTCGGCGACGGCCCAGTAGAGCCGCTCGCCGACACCCTCGTCGACGGCCCCGCGTTCCACGGCGCTCATGCCGCCACCTCTTCCTTGTCGGCCTTCTCGGTGCGGTGGCCGGTGAGGCGCAGGAACACCTCGTCCAGCGTGGGCCGGCGCAGCCCGATGTCCTCGACGGCGATCCCGTCGTCCTGCAGCGTGCGGGCGACCTCGGTCAGCGCGGCCACCCGGTCGGCGACCGGCGCGTGCACCCGCGCCGCCTCCGCGTCCACCCGCGGCTCGGCGGACGCCGCGCGGGCGACCACCGCCGCCGCGGCGGCCAGCTCCGCGGGATCGCGCACCACCACCTCGATCCGGTCGCCGCCGATCAGCCGCTTCAGCGACTCCGGCGAGCCGTCGGCGATGACCCGGCCCCGGTCGAGGACCGCGATGCGCCCGGCCAGCCGGTCGGCCTCCTCCAGGTACTGGGTCGTCAGCAGGACGGTCGTGCCCTGCGCGACGAGCGAGCGGACCGCGTCCCACACCTCGTTCCGGCCGCGCGGGTCGAGCCCGGTGGTCGGCTCGTCCAGGAACAGCACGTCCGGCGCGAGGATCATGCTGGCGGCGAGGTCGAGGCGGCGCCGCATCCCGCCGCTGTACCCCTTCACGCCGCGGTCGGCCGCGTCCAGCAGGTCGAACCGCTCCAGCAGCTCCTCCGCGCGCTCGGCCGCGCGCCGCTTGCCGAGGTGGAACAGCCGGCCGAACATGCGCAGGTTCTGCCGCCCGGTCAGCACCTCGTCCAGCGCGGCGTGCTGCCCCGCCAGCCCGATCCGCCGCCGCACCGCGCGGGGCCGCGCGGCGACGTCGACCCCCGCCACCTCGGCCCGCCCACCGGTCGGCCGGGCGAGCGTCGACAGGATGCGCACGGCGGTCGTCTTCCCCGCCCCGTTCGGCCCGAGCAGCCCGTACACCATCCCCTTCGGCACCGAGAGATCGAACCCGTCAAGCGCCCGTTTCGCCCCGTACTCCTTGCGAATCCCCACCGCAAGGATCGCGTCCTCCGCCATGCCACCCTCCACTTCGCGTATCATATACGCGATTTAACGTACACCATACCCAAAGTCTCTCGACCTCAGCCGCACCCCAGGCTCGAACCTCAACCACCGGTTCACGGGGCGGGCGGCCGGAGGGCGCCCAGCGCCCGGAGGCCGCACGGCCCGCCGGACGAGAGGCCGTTTCGCGAGACGCGCCAGCGGCTCGGGAAACGGCCTCTCGTCCGTGACGGGGGTTCCAGGGGGTCGCCCCCCTGGACAAACAGGGGTCGCCCCCCTGGGCGATAACTTCTTTCTGTGCGCCCGCTGGCGCACCGGCTACTGGGAAGAGCGGACGGACGGGCATGGCATCGGAGCGCGGCGATGGGCGGGATCTCGGGCGGAGTCTGAAGCTGCTGTGGGGCGACCGGGTCCGGCCGCCTCGGGGGCGGCCGCCGGGGCTCACGCTCGACCGGGTCATCGCGGCGGCCGTCGAGGTCGCCGACGAGCTCGGCGAGACCGAGGGGCTCGACGCGCTGTCGATGCGCTCCATCGCGACCCGCCTGGGCGTGGGGACGATGACGCTCTACCGCTACGTCCCCGGCAAGAGCGAACTGCTGGATCTGATGCTCGACCACGTCACCGCCGTCCCCGAGGATGCGGAGCCGGACGCGGCCGGACGGAGCTGGCGGGAGATCCTGGCGGACGAGGCGCGCGGCCATTGGCGGCTGTGCCTGGAGCACCCCTGGTATCCGTTCGTCGACCAGAGCCGTCCGCTCCTAGGGCCCAACTCCATGCGCGGGCTGGACAGGCTCCTCGGCATGCTGCGTCCGACGGGCGTCGACGACCGCACGCTGATGATGATGGTCAGCGTCCAGAGCGACTACGTGGAGAGCGTCGCCCGCCGCTACATCAACGAGCGCAGGGCCGAACGCCGGACGGGCCTCAGCAACGAGGAGTTCTGGGCCGCCCAGGGCCCGTCCCTGGAGGCGGCGATGCTCAGCGGCGACTTCCCCGTCATGGCGCAACTCTCCGAGAACGTCTTCGACTTCTCCTACGAGGAGCTCTTCGAGTTCGGCCTCGACCGCCTCCTCGACGGCTTCGCCGACCACTTCGGCTGACCGGGTCAGTCCTTGCGGGCCAGCCCGGCGTAGTAGTACACCTCGTGCGGGTCCGCCGGGGGCGTGTCGGGACGCCATGTCGCGAGCGGCACCGCGCCCGGCGGCAGGAGCGTCGCCGGGCCGAACAGCGCGGCGAACTCGTCCCGTGTGCGCGACACCAGCGGGATGCCCGCCGCGTTCGCCGCGGCGTTGGCGGCGGCGACGGCCTCCGGGTCGAAGTCGGCGGTCGGGTGCGAGATCGCCACCGTGCTGCCGGCCGGCAGCCCGCCGAGCAGCGTCGCGACCCACCGCTCCGGGTGCCGGTCGGGCGGGAAGTACATCAGCAGCGCGACGACCATCAGCGCGACCGGACGGGTCGGGTCGAGCGTCGCGGCGAGCAGCGGATCGCCGAGGATCGTCTCGGGCTCGGTGAGGTCGCCGTGCAGGCAGGCGACGCCGGGCACGTCCGCGATCATGGCCCGCGCCTGCTCGGTGACCAGCGGGTCGTTGTCGACGTAGACCACGCGGACGGACGGGTCGATCCCCCGCGCGATCTCGTGCAGGTTCGGCGACGTGGGGATCCCGCTGCCGATGTCGAGGAACTGGGTGACGCCCGACTCCACCAGGTGCCGCGTCGCCCGCTCCATGAAGGACCGGTTCGCGCGGGCCATCGCGGGCAGGGCCGGGATCGCCCGGACCATCGCGTCCCCGAGTTCCCGGTCGGCGGGGAAGTTGTCGGACCCGCCGAGCCAGTAGTCGTACACGCGGGCCGGGTGCGCGACGGAGGTGTCGAACTCCGGGGAGGCTGCCATGCGCGGTCCTCTCACGATCGGCTGGTCCGATCCTCGCACCGCACGCGCGGCGCCGGGAAGCGACCTACCTGACCGAGGTCTCAGCGGCGTAGACGATGACGTTGTCCCGGTAGCCGTGCGCCGCCCGGTCGAAGGCACCGCCGCAGGTGACGAGCCTCAGCCCGGGGCGGTCGAGGGGACCGTAGACGCGCCGGGTGGGGAACCGGTCCTTGGCGACCCGCTCGACGGACTCGACGGTGAACACGGCCACGCGGCCGTCCGCACGGGTCACCTCGATGCGGTGCCCGGGGCGCAGCCGGCCGAGGTCGTAGAAGACGGCCGCCCCCGCCGCCGAGTCGACGTGGCCGAGGAGCACGGCGGCGCCGCGCTCGCCGGGGCTCGGCCCCAGGTCGTACCAGCCGGCCTCGCCCGGACGGTCCGCACGCGGCACCTGGACGGAGCCGTCCGCGTCGAGGCCCAGCCGGACCAGCGGAGCGCGGACCCCGATCGCCGGGACGGCCACCTGGACGGGCACCGAGCGCGGCAGCACCGGCCCGGCGGGCCCGGCGGGCCGGGTGGCCGCCGCCCACGCGGGCGGTCGCGGCGGGCCGCCGGGGCCGCGCAGCCCCAGCGCGATCACCGCGAGACCGGCCGCGAGCAGCACCGCTGCCGGCGTCCATAGGCCGGCCTTTCCTCGCATCCCCGCTCACCCACTTGGAAATGATCTGCCGTTCCCATGGCCCGCGCGGAGGCAGGGCATTTCCTGCGCAATTTTCGCGCGGGCCCGGGAATGGCGTCGGCAGGTGGTCAGGCGTGCGCGCCATTGCGCCGGCGGACGGCGGCGGCGCCGACGCCGAACGCGCCCAGCAGCAGGACGCCGCCGGCGGCCAGCGGCGCGGCGCCCGTCCCGCCGGCGCCGCCGCCGAAGCCCGTCTTGGCGCCGCCGCTCGGAGTCGGGTGCGTGCTGCCCATCGGCGTGGGCTTCGCCCCGGCCTTCACCACCGTGAGGTAGCCGACCGACCGGTGGGCGCCGCACCGCACCTGCACGGTGTACTCGCCGGGGACGGTGTCGGGCTTGATCGTCGCCAGCCCCGCCCCGCCGTCGACCTCCTCGGCCCCGTTCAGCGGGACGGCCCCGCCCACGAACGCCAGCGAGCCCGCCTCCCCGTCGAGCTGGCACTTCTTCCCGACGACGGTGACCTGCCCGCCGGGACGGGCCTGGCTCGGCTGCACGACCACGTCGCCGCCCTCCGCCGTCGCGGGCGCGGCCAGCCCCACCGTCGCCGCGCCGACGACGAGACCGAAAACGGTCGCCTTTCCAAGTCGCATCTTCTGCTCCATTGCGACACGGCGGCTTACTCGACTTTCGGCCCCGGCACCGTGCCCCCTTATGCACTCATATGATGGGGCGGGCCCGGGGTTGGTTCGCGCCTTTTTCCGGCGGGTCCGGCGGATAAACAAGATCAGGAATTGCGGCGGGGTGTTGGCGTGAAAGCCGTCACATCGCGGCGCGGCGGACGGCTCGGACGACGACGTCGTGGAGGGGAACCTCCGCGCCGCCGTGCCCGGTGATCGTCCGGTGCTCCTCCTTGGCGGTGACGATCTCCCAGGCCGTCTCGTCCAGGCGTGCCGTGATGGCCTCGGCGGTGACCGATGCCTCGGCGGGCGGGCCGTCCTCATCACCGTGCCCGTGGCCGTGGCCGTGGGTGTGGAGGTGGCCGACGATCAGCAGGGTGCCGCCGGGCGCCACCCATCCGGCGATGCGGTCGTAGAACTCCAGTTGCGGCGTCGCCGGGTGGGCGTAGTGGGTGGTGACCAGGTCGAACCGCTCGTCCGGGGCCCAGGTGCCCAGGTCGGCCTCCACCCACCGCAGTCCCTCGGACGCGCCCGCCGCCGCCGCGCGCTCGGCGGCGCGGGCCAGCGCCTCGGACGAAATGTCGACCGCCGTCACCCGCCAGCCGCGCGCCGCGAGCCAGATCGCCTCGGCGCCCGCGCCGCACCCCGCGTCCAGTGCCGTCCCGGGCGTCAGTTCCCCTATCTCGCGGGCGAGGTAGGGGTTGGGCGGGCTGCCGCCCATGGGCCCGGCGGCGGCGCCGTCCCGCCAGCGCCGCTCCCAGTAGTCCTTGTCGAACTCGTGCGTCATCAGCCGTCCCCTCCTGTTGCTCTCACCAGCTACAACGATGGTGCCGACCGCCGGGGTAAACCGGCGAAGCCTGTTGCCGATTGGCAAAATGAGGGGATGGACGAGGCAGTGGACCGCACTCTCGACGCCTTCGGGCCGAGGCTGAAGCGGCTCCGGCGGCGGCGCGGCACCACCCTGGCCGGGCTCGCGGAGGAGACGGGCGTCTCCGCCAGCACGCTGTCCCGGCTGGAGTCCGGGCTGCGGCGGCCCACGCTCGAACAGCTCCTGCCGCTCGCCCGCGCCTTCCGGGTCACGCTCGACGAGCTCGTCGACGCGCCGCCCACCGGCGACCCGCGCGTCAACCTGCGTCCGGTCATGGGCGGCGACGGGTCGACCGTCCTGCCGCTGACCCGCAGGCCCGGAGGCATCCAGGCGTACAAGTTCGTCCTCCCGGCAGGGGACGACGGCGCCGAGCCCGAGCTGCGCGCACATGAGGGCTACGACTGGGTCTACGTCCTCAACGGCACGCTGCGGCTGGTGCTGGGCGAGCATGACCTCGTCCTCGAACCCGGGGAGGCCGCCGAGTTCGACACCCGCATCCCGCACTGGTTCGGCGCCACCGGCACCGGGCCCGTCGAGTTCCTCAGCCTGATCGGGAGGCAGGGTGAGCGCGCGCACGTCCGCGCGGCTCCCAAGGCCGGCCCACCGTGAAACCCGTTCGCGCGTCCGGCGGGACGCTTCGTACGGTCGCCGGGTGAAGTTGCTCTCGGTCAACATCGGGCACCCGCGTACCAACCCGGCCAAGCCGTCCCGGCTGACCGGCATCGACAAGCGCCCGGTCGACGGGCCGGTGGCGGTCGCCGCACCGGCCTCCGAGGGGACGGGCGAGGTCGGGTTGGCGGGCGACCGCGTTCATGACGTGCGCGGCCACGGCGGGCCGGACCAGGCCGTCTACGCCTACGCGCGCGAGGATCTCGACTTCTGGCAGGACGAACTGGGCAGGCCCCTGCCCGACGGCGTCTTCGGCGAGAACCTGACCACCACCGGGATCGACGTCAACGGCGCTCTGGTCGGTGAGCGGTGGCGCGTGGGGCGGAGCGTGCTGCTGGAGGTGAGCTGCCCCCGCATCCCCTGCGGCACCTTCCAGGGGTGGCTGGACGAGGCGGGCTGGATCAAGCGGTTCACGCGGGCCGCGATGCCCGGCGCCTACCTGCGGGTGGTCGAGCCCGGCGAGATCCGCGCGGGCGACCCGGTCGAGCGGGTGCACCGCCCCCGCCACGGGGTGACCGCGGCCGTGGCGTTCCGTGCCCTCACCACCGAGCCGGAGCTGCTGCCGCTGCTGGTGCCGGTGGAGGCGCTTCCGGACTACGTGAGGGACGTGGCCCGCAGGCGCTCCGCCGCAGGTCGCTGAGGGGTCGGCGGGCGCGCGGCCGCGCACCGGGGCCGCGCCCGCGATACGGGCCGTACATTTGTTGCCAATCGGGCGAAAATGGGCACCGTACCGCAGGTTGCCGGAAAGCGGACGGACGCCCCTGGGAATCTCGGCAATCCACGCTTGCCCGAACGAGTGGTGTGTCAGCCTAGATACGGACTGTACCGGTAAGAGTACGTCTTACTCAGTAATGTGACCCCGAGCCGTGCCGTCGACCGCGCTGAGGACGTCCGATGCCCGTTTTCTCCGAACCCGCCGCCGAAGCCGAGCGCCAGGATTTCCGGCGGCACGGCAGGCCGCCGACCCGCGGAACGCGACGCCAGAGCAGCGCACGGTCCTTTCACCTGTGCATTTCCGTCCTTCCCGCGGCCGTTATCGGGATCCTCGGGGTCGCCGCCGCGGCGGTGCTGTACAACGGCGAGCACGTGACGCAGCGCGCGCAGATCGTGCTGGCCGCGGCCGCCGTCGCGGCCGTCCTCACGCTGGGCGCCGCCGTCTTCGGGGCGGACGCGGCGACCCGCAGGTTCGAGCGGCAGCCCGCCCGCCAGCCCGAACGGGTCCAGGGCCAGAGCCCGGAGGACGTGCAGCGGCGGCTCGGCGAGCTGTGGTTCTCGATCGCGCGCGGCCGGCAGGGCCTCCAGGAGCTGGCCGAGCGGGTCAAGACCGGTGAGACGGCGCCACGCAGCGAGGACGTCCCGGCCATCGAGTCCGGCGACGCGTTCGTCCGGCTCGCCTACGAGCTGCGGCAGGCGCAGGGCGAGGCGTGGAACGCCGTGCTGGACGTCGCCGCGAGCCGCGCGCCGAGCGGCGGCGAGAGCACCGACCAGCGGGTCGACGTCTTCGTGAACCTGGCCCGGCGCATGCAGTCGCTGGCCCACCGCGCGATCAAGGGGCTCGACGAGCTGGAGAACCAGGTCGAGGACCCGGACCTGCTCAAGGGCCTGTTCCGGGTCGACCACCTCAGCACCCGCATGCGCCGCCAGGCCGAGAGCCTCGCGGTGATCGGCGGCGCCGCGTCCCGCCGCCAGTGGAGCCGGCCGGTGACCGTCTACGAGGTGCTGCGCTCGGCCATCGCCGAGGTGGAGCACTACAACCGGGTCAAGGTCGTCCCGCCCGTCGAGGGCACCCTGCACGGCAGCGCGGTCGCCGACGTCGTCCACCTGCTCGCCGAGCTCATCGAGAACGCCACCCGGTTCGCCCCGCCGCACACGCAGGTGCTCGTCCGCGTCGACACCGTCACCGCCGGGCTGGCCGTCGAGGTCGAGGACCGCGGCCTCGGCATCCCCCGGGAGAGCCAGCGGCGGCTGAACGACCTGCTCGCCGACCCCGACCGGGGCGGCGCCGAGGAGCTGCTGCAGGAGGGGCGCATCGGCCTGCTCGTCGTCTCCGCGCTGGCCCGCCGGCACGGCGTCCGCGTGGAACTGCGCGACAACCTGTACGGCGGGGTCCAGGCCACCGTCGTCGTGCCGATGGAACTGGTCGGCGCGGAGCAGGAGGAGACCGAGGCCGTGCCGCAGGCCCAGCCGGCGCACGCCGAGCCCGTCCCGGTGCCGGCCGGCGCCCCCGTGGCGGCCGCCGCCGCTCCGCGGGCGGCCGTCCCCGCGTCCGCCTACCCCAGCGCGTCGGAGAGCTACGCCCCGGCCGACCGCTACGCCCCGGCCGACGCCCCGGGCCGCCACGCCAATTCCGCCCCCGCCGCGAATTCCGGCCCGGCCGCAAATCCCGGTGCGCCGGCGGATTCCGGCGTGGTGGACAATGCTGAACGGCCGTCGCTGCCGCGCCGCCGGGTCCAGGCGAATATGGCTCCCGAACTGGTGAATCCTCCCGCGCCGCAGCATCAGCAGGACGATACGGAGGTCGCGCACAATCCCGGTCTCATGGCGGCATTCCAAAGGGGCGTGCGCGGCGCCGAAGAGAGCGACGGCGTCGCGGACGGCACCGATGGCACGGACTGACGAAACATCACGAGGGATAAGGAGCGTCCATTGAGTGCTGTCTCCCCGAACCAGGCTCAGGATCTTGCTTGGCTGTTGCGGGGGCTGGGCGAGGAGGTTCCCGTCATCCGCGGCAGCGTGCTGCTGTCCGCCGACGGCATGCTGAAGGCCTCCGACGGCTTCGACCGCGCGAGCGCGGAGCAGCTCGCCGCGCTCGCCTCGGGCCTGTTCTCCATCGCCCGGAGCGCGGGGACGAAGTTCGACGACAGCAACGAGGTCCGGCAGGTCGTGACGGAGCTGAAGTCGAGCCAGCTGTTCATCTCGTGGGCCGGTTACAACTCGGTGCTGGCGGTGCTGGCGAGGGGCGAGGCCGATCCGGCCGTCGTCGGCTTCGAGATGGCCCGGCTGATCAAGTCCGTCCGCCCCTTCCTCGGCACCGCGACACGGTCGGCGGCGGCGCCGGGCACTCCGACCCACTCGTCATGACGGCCGGCGAGGACGAGGTCTGGCTCGACGACGACGCCGGGCCGCTGGTGCGCCCGTACACGGTGACCGCCGGGCGCACCCGGCCGGCCATGCGGCTGGACCTGCTGTCCCTGGTGGTGGCGACCGGCGAGGTGCCGGCCAACCTCGACCCGGAGCACCACCGGGCGCTCGGCCTGTGCCGCACGCCGACCTCGGTCGCCGAGGTCGCGGCGTACCTGCGGCTCCCCGTCGCGGTCACCAAGGTCCTCCTCGCCGACCTCGTGAACTGGCGGGCCATGTCCACCCGAGCGCCGCGCCCCGCGGCCGAGCTCACCGACCGAGACCTCTTGGAGAAGCTGCTCGATGGCCTACAACGAGCCTGAGATGTTCCCCACTCAGGTCAAGATCCTGATCGCGGGCGGATTCGGGGTCGGCAAGACGACGTTCGTCGGCGCGGCGAGCGAGATCGAACCGCTCAGCACCGAGGAGCTCATCACCACCGCGAGCGTCGGCATCGACGACCTCGGCGGGGTGGAGGGCAAGACCACGACCACCGTGGCGCTCGACTTCGGCCGCATCACGATCGACCAGCACGGCATCGTGCTGTACCTGTTCGGCACGCCCGGCCAGCAGCGCTTCTGGTTCATGTGGGACGAGCTGTGCGCGGGGGCGCTCGGCGCGGTCGTGCTCGCCGACACCCGCCGCCTGGACGCCTGCTTCGAGGCCGTCGACTTCTTCGAGAACCGGGGGACGAAGTTCCTCGTCGCGGTGAACGAGTTCGACGGCGCGTTCCGCTACGACCCCGACGAGGTGCGGGCCGCCCTCGAACTCGACCCGGGCGTGCCGATCGTGCTGTGCGACGCGCGGGACGGCCGCTCCGCCACCGCCGTGCTGCGGGCCCTGATCCGCCACCTCATCGCCGCCGTCGCCGCCCCGGCCGCCGGCCCAGACCGCCTGACGTCCCCGACCTCCTGACCCGCCCGACCTCCTGACTCCCGCCCCCGCCCCCGCCCCATCGCATCTGGAGATCACCGTGACCCAAGAGCCGCTCTACGAGCCCCCCGGACATCTGCTGACCCCCGTCGACCCCGAGGTGCCGCGGCGCGTGGCGCGGCTGCGCGAGCTCGGGCTCGGCCAGGAGGCCGACCCCGAGTTCGACGCGTTCGCCCGCGACCTCGCCGAGACCGCCCGGCGCCTCGTCGGCACCGGGCTGCCCCCGTTCGCGATGGTCAACTTCGTCACCGACCGGCAGTACCTGTCCGGGCTGTACTCCCCGCAGGACCCGGCCGACCCGTCCGGCGGCGTGGAGCTGGGCCGGGAGGTGCCGCTCGACCACGGCTACTGCCCGCACGTCGTCGTCCGGCGCAAGGCGCTCGTCCTGGACGACGTGTGCGACTACCCGCGCTTCGCCGGGAACCCCGTCGTCGACAAGCTCGGCATCCGCACCTACGTCGGCGCCCCGCTCATCGACCACACGGGCACGACCCTCGGCACGATCTGCGTCATCGACCGCGAGCCGCGCCCGTGGGGGCACCCCGGGCTGCACCTCATCAAGGAGCGCGCGGCGGAACTCGTCCAGCTGATCCGCCGCCGCGAGGAGATGCTGGGCTGACCCGGCGCCGCGTCACGCCGGGGCACACCGGGCCACGCCGCGTCACGCCTCGGCGGGCAGCGGCACCGAGCGCGAGAAGAGCACGCCCGGCGAGGGCGGGACGGCGCCGTCCTCGATGCCGAGCACGCCCGTGGACAGCAGCCCGAACTCCGTGGCGACGCCCGCGATGTCGGCCTTGAGGAACTCGATCGCCGCCCGGGCGCGGCCGGCGTCGTTGCCGGGCTTCGCCGCCCACCGCATGACCTGGGCGATCGCGAACGCGTAGGCGATGGCGCGGCCCGCGAGGACCAGGTGCTCCTGGCGGAGGTCCCGGTCGAGGAAGCCGAGGTCCAGCCCCTGCGCGGTGATCGCGGACGCGGTGAGCGGCCAGTCGGCCAGGAACTTGCTGAGCGGCAGGCCGTCCGTCCTGGCGAGGCAGTACTCGGTGAGCTGCTGGCTGAGCAGGTCGTTGGTGCCGTCGAAGATGGTGTAGACGCGGGCGTCGAGGAACGCCTGCGCGGAGATGTTCGTGGGCGACCCGCAGCGGTACCCCTCGCCGCCGGCGAGCTGCTGGTAGTGGTGCGCGGCGCTGAGCATCCGCTCGGTGGCGACCGTCTTGATGGCCTGGACGGCGGGGAACGCGCCGATCATGTCGGACTTCATGTCCAGCGAGGTCTGCAGGTAGTCGTTGAGCGCGGCGCAGACGGTGTAGGACGTGTCGATCGCCGCGAGCCGGTAGCGGACGAAGCGGATCGCCGACTGCGGCCCCGGACCGATCCGGCGCGCGTTCGCGTGCGCGCGCGCCTCCCGGCTGATGCGGCGCAGGAAGCCGGCGCCCATCGCCGCCATCATCGCGCGCGACGCCATGAGCATCTCCACCATGGGCCGCAGGTTCCGGCCCTCCGCCCGGATGCGGCGGTGCCGGGGGACGACCACGTCGATCTCGTTGAGCCCGTAGTCGATCACCTTCAGGCCGAGCGGCTCGTAGGGCTTCAGGGTGCGGAAGCCCTCGCTGCGCTTGACGATGAAGTAGCCGTACTCGCGGCCCCGGTCGTCGTTCTTCGCGCTGACGAGCCACCAGTGGGCACTGGAGCTGAACGCCTGCCAGTGCTTGCGGCCGCGGATCCGGTAGCCGCCCGGCACCTCCTCGAACGTCGTCGTCATGCCGGACATGGCGGAGCCGCAGCCCGGCTCGGTGGACGCGAACCCGCAGACCATGGGGTCGCCGCCGGCGTACTGCGGCAGCACCTCCCGCTTGGCGTCCTCGTCCGCCCACAGCGCGATGGGCCGCAGCGCCACCCCGGTGATGACCGTGGCGTACATGCCGAGCGGAAGGTTCCACTCGGACAGCGCTTCCACGACTCGGCACATCTCGACGTGGCTGTCGCGCCCGCCGAACTGTCTCGGCAGCGTCGGCAGCAGCACGCCGGCCCGGGTCAGCAGCGTCCAGTCGTCGGCCGGCAGGTTCTGCTGCGGGTAGGTGGCGGTGTCGAATCGGGGGGCGATCGCCTCGATACCGGCGATGAAGTCGTTCGTGGACAGGGACAGTAGAGCATTCGTCATGGTGTCCGCTCTCACGGGTCGGCGCGTCAATGCAGGGGGAAGTCGCCGGAATCCGGCCATCAGAAGACCACGCTCGTGCCCGATCCGCCGTTTCGGCCGATCGGGCGAACCTCCTCACCAATCGCTCGTCTGCAACTCTCACGCCATGGTGAAACGAACGATCACCAGACGCAAGGCTCCTCTGGCTGACCGTAATCAGCCAACGGCGATTCGGGCCCGCAGGCCATGTTCCGGCCGTGCCCGCAGTCGTCGGCTGATCACTTTGGGATTGATGAGTTTAATGTGCAACTAGCTTCGGTTGTGATGGTTGAGAGAGATTCTCATCTCTGGGGCGGCGCCCCGGTCGGACGGCGCCCGCTCCCCCGCGCCCGGTGCGGCGGCAACCCCAGATGCCCCGGAAACCCGGCGAATGCGCAGCTCAACCCCTGATCACCGGACGGGACGCGCGGTACCGCAGAACCACCCGGCGGGGTAGTTGACAACCATGCCAGACGGTGCGTAAAGCGTCTGTCCGATATCTTTGATCACGAAATCATCGATTTCGGACGTAAGCCGCAATCAAGGCGGGCGCGCTCCTCGCCCATCCGATACAAATCCCTAGCCCGAAGGTCATTGCGGACAGAGCCCGGGGATTAACGCACTCCGAGTAACGATTTTCGGCGGTCCGGTAATGACCTGAGTCAGGACTCGCAGGGAACCCGGACAGCTCGGCGGCGACGCTCGCACGGGCGGTCGATCATCGACCCGGGTACATCTTCTTCGATGGAATGGTCCACTTCAACACGGTTCCACTGCCGTTTCTCCTGCACCATCCGGAGTCGACCGCCGAATAGCGGGCCGTCGGCGCGGTCCGGTAGAAAGATCACATGGCAGTCATCTATGAGACGACCATGACGCCCGGGAAGCTGGAGTTGCTCACGGCATGGCTCCCCACGCAGCCCTGGTACGCCGGCCCGGGGCCCGCGCCGCGACTGGCCAAGGCGGGCGGTTTCCGGCTCGACGACCCGGACGGCGAGGTCGGCATGGAGTTCATGGTGGTCACCGACACCTCCGGCGACCGGCCGGTCACCTACCACGCGCCGCTCAGCTACCGGGGCGCGGCGCTGGACGGGGCCGAGGAGGGGCTCGTCGGGACGTCCGAACACGGCGTCCTGGGACGGCGATGGGTCTACGACGGCACCCGTGACCCGGTACTCGTCGCCCAGCTCCTCGCCCTCCTCCAGGGGCGCGCCGAGCCGCAGCACCAGACCAGCGGCGGCACCCCGGACCCGTCCGTCTCGGCGCACTTCACCGAAGGCACCGCCTCGCCCCTGGCCGCGATCACGGCCATCGAGAACGGACCCGACGGTACGGCCATCACGGTGGCGACCGAGCCGAGCGGCACCCTGACGATCGGAGTGGCCCGCGTCCTCCACCCGCACAACACCGCCACCGACGCCCAGACCCACGTGACCGCCCCCTGGCGAACCCCAGACGGCACCGAGCACCGAGCCCCCTTCGCCGTCCTCCGCTGACCACGGGCCCCGGACAGGGCCGTCCTGGGTCAGCCGAGGACGAGTGGGAGGCGCGTGGCCAGGTCGCCCAGTGCGGCCTTGTCGGCGTCCGTGGGCTGGCGGCGGCCGGTGCCGATCAGGAGGGCGTCCGTGTCGGAGAAGGAGGCCGGGAACGGGAACCCGGCGATCGTCTCCAGCGAGGCGCGTGCCGCGGCGAGGGTCTCGGCGGGCGGGGCGGCGGCCGCGGGCAGGTGCGCGACCAGGTCGAGGTGGTGCAGCGTCCACTCCATGACGTACGCGGACAGGTAGTCCCCGGCGGTCAGCACCATGTCCTGGGTGCCGACGCGGAGGCCCGGGTCGGCGAGTTCGGCGGCGCGCCCGGCGGCGGAGCCGACGTCGTCGAAGTGGAACTTCAGCAGGGCCGGGTCGCCGTAGGCGGCGGCGAGCCGCGGGATCAGCGCGTCGAGCGGGTCGTCGCCGGTCGGCGGGTCGACGAGCTTCCAGTAGGTGACCGCGTCGGCGGTCGGTTCGCCGTCGGCGGGCGTCACCAGCGTGATCAGCACGTCCTGGGCGTCGATGACCAGGTGGCACACCAGGTCCCGGACGAGCCATCCCGCGCAGCCGGACGACCGCTCCCAGTCCTGCCCGGAGAGTTCCCCGACCGCCGCGCGCAGCGCCGTCCACGAGCGTGAGAAGTGGTCCACTTCGGCAAAGCTAGTGCCGTCCCGCGACGGCGGGCAATCGGATTGCCCGGGCGGGCGGATGCCCTACCCTGAACTAAACGGAAAGCCATTCCGATATGTCGGACGGCCTTCCGGCCGACGACCTGGAGGGGACATGACCGAGCAGGCAGGGGCGTCGCCCCGCCGCCGGCGCGCGGACGCGCGGCGCAACGTGGACGCCCTGGTCACGGCCGCGCGGACGGTCTTCGACACCTCGGGCGTCGACGCGCCCGCCAAGGAGATCGCCGATCTGGCGGGCGTCGGCGTCGGGACGCTCTACCGGCACTTCCCGCTGCGCTCGGACCTCGTCATCGCGGTGGTGGAGAGCGGCATCGACGCCTGCGCGGCCGCCGCGCGGGAACTCGGCGCCGTCCACGAGCCCGGGGAGGCGCTCGCCGAGTGGCTGCGCCAGTACACCCTGTTCCTCGGGACCAAGCGGGGCCTGGCCCCGGCGCTCCACTCGGGCGACCCCGCCTACGAGGCGCTGCCCGGTTACTTCCTGGAGAAGCTCACCCCGGCGCTCACCGCGCTGCTCGGCGACGCGGCGGCGAGCGGCGCGGTCCGCGACGACATCGGCGCCCACGACCTGCTGTACGCCATCGCCAACCTGTGCATGCCCGTGCCCGGAGCGGGCCCCGAGTACAGCAGGCGCATGGTCGACCTGCTCATCGACGGACTGCGCGTCCCGCACCGGGGCCCGGCACGCTGACCCGGCCGTCAGCTCGGCGGTTCGTAGGTGAGGCCCAGCGTCGCGGCGATGTCGCGGAGGCACTCCTCGTAGATGGGCTCGACGTCGGTGTAGATGTAGCCGATCTGGTTCAGGACCTCCATGCACAGCAGCCCGTAGAGCCTGATCCAGCAGGACGTGGTCACGTAGAGGGCCTCGACGGGCAGCTCGATGCCCAGCTTGTCCCGGTAGGCGTGCAGCTGCTCGCGGATCGGGGGCGCCAGGTCGTCCGGGACGGGGAACGGGCTCCGCTTCCACAGGGCCGCGATCTCCTCCTGGAAGACGAGCTCGAAGTCGCGGCCCGCGAGGTTGCGGGCCGAGTCCGGGCTCCGGGTCACCGCGGACGGCACGGGGCTGGTGAAGATCCAGCCGAACTCGGCCGGGTGCGCGATCGCCCACCCCCGCATGGCGCGGGCGGTGGCCAGCAGCCGCGCGGCGACCGTCCCGCCGGCCCGGGCGTCGCGGGCGGCCCGCATCGCCGCGCCCAGCTCGGCGAAGAAGTCGGCGGTCACCGCCTGGACCAGCTCCTCGTGGCCGGAGAAGTAGTGGTACAGCGCGGGGCCGCTCATCCCCACCTCGCGGGCGACCGCGTTGATCGTCACGGCGGCGGAGCCCCGCTCGGTCAGCAGCCGGCGCGCCGCCTCCCGGATCTCGGCCAGGGTGCTCTCCCGGAGCCGGTCGCGGCGGCTGGGGCTCATGGGCGTCCTCCCGGTGCGTTGACAGGTCTAGGGATTCTATGCTTCTTTAATGCCTCTAAGGAACCTTAGAGGGAGTAGATCATGGCCCGTAACCCGCTGAGCCGGCTGGTCGGCAAGTACGCGCTGGAGTCGACGGTCGCCGAGACGGCCGACGTCACGCCGACGATGCGGCGGATCCGGCTGGTCGCCGAGGCGCCGATCCCGTTCCCCTACGCGCCGGGGCAGCACGTCCGGATCCAGATCAACGACCCGCTCTCGGTGTACGGGCTGCTGCGCCCGGTCGAGACCCTGCGCACGTACACGATCTGGGACTTCGACCGGGACGCGCGGACGCTGGAGCTCCGCGCGCACCTGTACGACGGCGACGGCATCGGGCTCAGGTGGGCGCGCGGCGTCCGGCCCGGCGACCCGGTCACCTTCTGGTGGCCGCAGGGGGACTTCTTCGTACGGGACGCCGCCTTCCACGTCTTCGTCGGCGACGAGACCGCGTCCGCCGCCTTCGGGCCCATGTTGCGGAGCCTGGACGCGTCCGCGCGCGTCTGCGGCGTGCTGGAGAGCGAGACCGGCGAACTCGACCCGCCGCTGCCCGGCCCGCACCGGCTGGAGCGCGTGCACCGCGAGGGCGCCCCCGCCGCGTCGTCCGCGCTGCTGCTGGACGCCGTGGCGCGCCTCGACCTGCCCGACGGCGAGGGCGCCGCCTACGTGGCCGGCGAGGCGCGGACCTGCCAGATGGTCCGCGACCACCTGGTCCGCGACCGCGGCTGGCCCCGGACGTCCATCAAGGTCAAGCCCTTCTGGACGCCCGGCAAGCGCGGCCTCCACTGACCCGGAGACGGCCGGGGCCGCAGCGTCAGGCGATCCGGTCGATGATCAGCGGATGCGGGGACGCGGCTCCGCCGTCCTCGATCTCGTAGGCGCCGTCCAGGGACTCCAGGGCGCGGGCGAAGCGGGCCTCGTCGTCGCCGTGCAGGGTCAGGAGCGGCTGCCCCGCACTGACCGTGTCGCCCGGCTTGGCGTGGCAGATCACGCCCGCGCCGAAGGAGACCGGGTCCTCCTTGCGGGCCCGGCCGGCGCCGAGCCGCCACGCCGCGACGCCCACCCCGTAGGCGTCCAGGCGGGTCAGGACGCCGCCGGCCGGCGCGGTGACCGTGTGGGTCTCGCGGGCGGACGGCAGCGGCGCGTCCGGGTCGCCGCCCTGGGCGGTGATCATGCGGCGCCAGACGTCCATGGCGGAGCCGTCCTTCAGCGCGTCCGCCGGGTCCCTGCCCGCGATCCCGGCGGCGGCGAGCATCTCGCGGGCCAGGGTCAGGGTCAGCTCCACCACGTCGGACGGGCCGCCGCCCGCGAGCACCTCCACCGACTCGGCGACCTCGACCGCGTTGCCGACCGCGTTGCCGAGCGGCCGGTCCATGGCGGTGAGCAGCGCGACCGTGCGCAGCCCGTGGTCGGTGCCGATCGCGACCATCGTCTCGGCCAGCTCGCGGGCGTTCTCGACCGTCTTCATGAACGCGCCGGAGCCGACCTTGACGTCCAGGACGAGCGCGCCCGTCCCCTCCGCGATCTTCTTCGACATGATCGAGGACGCGATCAGCGGGATCGACTCCACCGTGCCGGTCACGTCGCGCAGCGCGTACAGCTTGCGGTCGGCGGGGGCCAGGCCGCTGCCCGCAGCGCAGATCACCGCGCCCGCCGAGCGCAGCACGTCCAGCATCTCGGCGTTCGACAGCGACGCCTTCCAGCCGGGGATCGACTCCAGCTTGTCCAGCGTGCCGCCGGTGTGGCCGAGGCCCCGGCCGGACAGCTGCGGGACGGCCGCGCCGCACGCCGCCACCAGCGGCGCCAGCGGCAGCGTGATCTTGTCGCCGACGCCGCCGGTGGAGTGCTTGTCGGTGGTCGGGCGGTCCAGCGCCGACCAGTCCATCCGCTCCCCGGAGCGGATCATCGCCTCCGTCCACCGCGCCACCTCGGCCCGGGTCATGCCGTTCAGCAGGACCGCCATCGCGAGCGCCGACATCTGCTCCTCGGCGATCGCGCCCCGCGTGTAGGCGTCCACCGCCCAGTCGATCTGCGCGGGGGTCAGCGCCCCGCCGTCGCGCTTGGCGCGGATGACGTCAATGGCGTCCACGGATCACGCTCTCTCGATCAAATCGTCGGGGCCGAAGGCGTCCGGGAGGACGTCCGACATGGGCTGGACGCCGCGGACGGTCTCCAGCAGCATCGGCGCGCCGCCGTGCTCCCAGAGGAGCTGCCGGCAGCGCCCGCACGGCATCACCGGGTCGCCGTGCTTGTCGACGACCGACACCGCGACGAGGCGGGGCCGCTCCCCCTTGCCGGGGCCGTGCAGCGCCGACACGAGCGAGCACTCGGCGCAGAGCCCGACCCCGTACGAGGCGTTCTCGACATTGCACCCGGTGATGATCCGGCCGTCGTCCACCAGCGCGGCGGCGCCGACCGGGAACCCCGAGTACGGGCAGTACGCGCGCGTCATCGCCTCCCGCGCGGCAGTGCGCAGGCCAGGCCAGTCGATCTCCATACCCCTACCTTTCTGGGGGGACGACCCCCCAAACCCCCCGCAGGGCGGTGACCGGTGTCCTCCACTCCGCTGGCGCTCCGTTCCGGCCACCGGTCACCGTGCCTCGCCCCGCCGGTACCGGACGCCGTTGGCGGCGGGCATGCGGAGGCGTTGGCTGGCCAGGGCCAGGACGAGGAGCGTCGTCAGGTGCGGGGTGAAGGAGACCAGCTCACCGGGGACGATCTCGCTCATCAGGAACCAGACGAGCAGCCCGGCCGCCGCCACCAGCGACAGCACCGCGCCGAGGTAGGCGTTGCGGACCTCGCGGCGGGCGAGGTCGGTGGTCACCCGGCCGCGCAGCCGGTTCGCCCGCAGCGCCTGCCAGACCGCGACGGCGATCAGCAGGATCGCGACGAACAGCAGCAGCGCGTGGACGGCCTGCCCGCCGCCGCGCACGTTCATCGCGTCGGTGTAGCCGAACAGCAGCGAGCCCGCGGCGAGCCCGCCCGGCCGCCAGTTGCCGAAGATCATGGCGGCGAGGCCGATGAAGCCGCGGCCGTTGGTCTGGCCGTCCTGGTAGAGCGGGGCGGCGACGGTGACGAGGAACGCGCCGGCGAGGCCGGAGAACCCGCCCGAGATGATCACGGCGGCGTACTTCATCCGGTACACCTGCACGCCGAGCGACTCGGCCGCGTACGGGTCCTCGCCGCAGGAGCGGATGCGCAGGCCGAACGGGGTCCGCCACAGGATCACGAAGCTCAGCGGGACGAGCAGCAGCGCCACCAGCGTCAGCAGCGACATGTCGCTGGTCAGCCCGCGGGTGATGCCGGCGAGGTCCGACAGCAGGAACCAGTGCCGGTCCTCCAGCGAGCCGAGCCAGTCGGGGCTCTGCCAGCCGCCGACCTTGCCGCCGGACAGCACCGGCAGCGTCAGCGTCATGATCGGATCGACCGGCGGGGACTGCCGGGGGCCGCCGCCGAGCGCCTTCGCCTCCCCGGTGTCGAAGATCAGCCCGGCCAGGAACTGGGTCAGGCCCAGCCCGAGGATGTTGATCGCGACACCGGACACGATGTGGTCGACGCCGAACGACACGGTCGCGATGGCGTGCAGCAGCCCGCCGAGCGCGCCGCCGATGATCCCGGCGAGGACGCCGATCCACGGGCCCCACTGGTAGCCGGCCCAGGCGCCCGTCCAGGTGCCGAGGATCATCATGCCCTCAAGACCGATGTTGATCACCCCGGACCGCTCCGACCAGAGCCCGCCGAGACCGGCCAGGAAGATCGGCACGGCGAGGCGCAGCGCGGCGCTGACCGTCCCGCTGGAGGTCACCGGGTTGGCGTCGTCGATGACGCGGACCAGCGACAGCAGCACCAGCAGCCCGGAGATGATCAGTAGGTAGTGCGGCCAGCGCAGCCGGATCTTGCCCTTGGCGGCCTTCACGGTGGCCACCGCATCGGTCGCGGCGCTCATGAGGCGCTCCCAGCGGCCTCGCGGGCCAGGTCGTGGCCGGTGGCCAGTTCGGCGGCGACGGCCCGCTGCTGCAGCCGGATCTCCCAGCGCCGGACGAGCTCGTACACGATGACGACGGTCAGCACGACCACGCCCTGCATGACCCCGACGATCTCCTTCGGCACGTCGACCTCCTGGAGCACGTCGGAGGTCTGGTCGAGGAACGCGAACAGCAGCGCGGCGAGCGCGATGCCGGCCGGATGGTTGCGCCCGAGCAGCGCCACCGTGATGCCGGTGAAGCCGAGCCCGGCCGGGAAGTTCAGCGAGTACTCATAGGACGCGCCGAGCAGCTCCGGCATGCCGATCAGGCCGGCCACCACGCCGGACGCGATCATCGTGTAGACGATCATGCGGCGGGCGTTGACGCCGCTGGCCTGCGCGGCGGACGCCGACAGCCCCGACACCCTCAGGTCGAAGCCGAACCGGGTGTAGTTGATCACGACCCAGAACACGATCCCGACGAGGACCGCGAGCGGCAGCAGCCCGTACACGTCGCCGGGCAGGTCGATGCCGATCGAGGACAGGAAGCCGTTCAGCGACCCGACCCGTCCCGACTCGGGGATCTGCGCGGTCGCGACGTTGTTGCTGCCCGGCCGCACCTCGGCGAGCCGCTTGTCGTTCAGCAGGTAGGCGATGACGCCGGTCGCGATCGCGTTCAGCATGATCGTGGACAGCACCTCGCTGACCCCGCGGGTCACCTTCAGCACGCCCGCGATCGCGGCCCACAGCCCGCCGACCACCATCGCCGCGACGATCACCAGCAGCTGGCCGAGCGGCGCGGGCAGCGCGACCGCGCCGCCGAGGGCGGCGGCGAGGAACGCGGCGATCCGGTACTGGCCGTCCACGCCGATGTTCAGCAGCGCCATCCGGAAGCCGATCGCCACCGCGACCGCCGACAGGTAGTACCGGGTCGCGCGGTTGAGGATGTCGACGATCGAGTTCTCGGTGGTGCCGTAGTCGACCATGCTCTGGATCGAGCTGATCGGGTCGGCGCCGGTGACCCGCAGCAGGATCATCGTGATGCCGAGCGAGATCAGCAGCGCCAGCACCGGCGCGCCGATCTTCAGGCCGAGCCCGGTCGGGCCCATCCCGCGCAGGATCGCCTTCCACGCCGGCACCGGCTCCGGGACGCCCTTGCCGGCGTCCTCCGGGGCGGCGGGCGGCGCGTCCTTCGGCGTCTCCTCGGCGGACTCGGCGCGCTCCGCGGGCTCCGCGGGCTCCGCGGGCTTCGCGGGCTCGGGGGCCTCGGGGGGTTCGCCGTCGCCCGGGGGCGTCGGGTCCTTCGGCCCGCTCATGAGGCGCCGCCGGCGCCGGTCATCGCGGAGCCGAGCTCCTCGGGGGTGACGGTCCGCGGATCGACCTCCGCGACCAGCCGGCCCCGCAGGATCACGTGCAGGGTGTCGGACATACCGATGAGTTCCTCAAGATCGGCGCTGATCAGCAGCACGGCCAGCCCGTCCGCGCGGGCCTGCCGCAGGTAGTCCCAGATGGCGGCCTGGGCGCCGACGTCGATGCCGCGCGTCGGGTGCGCGGCGATCAGCAGGTGCGGGTCGCCGGACATCTCCCGGCCGACGATGAGCTTCTGCTGGTTGCCGCCCGACAGCGCGGCGGCGGGCACCTCGATGCCCGGTGTCCGGACGTCGTACTCGCGGACGATCCGGGTGGTGTCGCGGCGGGCGCCGCGCCGGTCCGTCCAGGGGCCGCGGACGTTCGGCCTGCGGGTCTGGTGGCCGAGCATCCGGTTCTCCCAGAGCGTCCCCTCCAGGATGAGCCCGTGCCGGTGCCGGTCCTCCGGGATGTAGGCGATGCCGGCCTCGCGGCGCCGCCGGGTCGCCCAGTGCGCGATGTCGTCGCCGCCGTACACGATCGTGCCGGTGTCGGCGTGCCGGATGCCCATGATCGCTTCGATGAGCTCGGTCTGCCCGTTGCCCTCGACCCCGGCCAGCCCGACGATCTCCCCGCGCCGGATGCGCAACGACACGTCGTCCACCACGGGACGGCCCTCGGAGGTCAGCACCGTCAGCCCGCCGATGTCCAGCTGGACGTCCTCGGTGACGGTCGACTCGCGCAGCTCGGGGGTGGGCAGCTCGGACCCGACCATCAGCTCGGCGAGCCGCCGGGAGGTGACCCCGGCGGGGTCGAGCCGGGTCGCGACGGTGGTGCCGCGCCGGATCACCGAGATGGTGTCGGCGACGGCGAGCACCTCGTCCAGCTTGTGCGAGATGAACAGCACGGTGAGGCCCTCGGCGCGCAGCTCCCGCAGGTTGCCGAACAGCTCGTCGACCTCCTGCGGGACGAGCACCGCGGTCGGCTCGTCCAGGATCAGCACGCGGGCGCCCCGGTACAGCACCTTGAGGATCTCCACGCGCTGCCGCTCGCCGACGCCGAGGTCCTCCACCAGCGTGTCGGGGTCGACGCGCAGCCCGTAGGCCCGCGCCATCTCCTTGATCTTGGCGCGGGCGGCGGCGAAGTCGATCCGGCCGCGCCGCCACCCCTTGCCGCGGGGCTCGGCGCCGAGGACCACGTTCTCCAGCACGGTCAGGTTGTCGGCCAGCTTGAAGTGCTGGTGGACCATGCCGATGCCGCGGCCGATCGCGTCGGCCGGGGTCCGGAAGGAGACCTGCTCGCCGTCGACCTCGATGGTGCCCTCGTCCGGCCGCTGCATCCCGTAGAGGATCTTCATCAGCGTGGACTTGCCGGCGCCGTTCTCGCCGCAGAGCGCGTGCACCTCGCCGCGCTCGATGGTGAGGTTGATGTCGCGGTTGGCCACCACTCCGGGGAACCGCTTGGTGATCGATGTCAGCCGCACGGCCGGCACCTGGTCAGGCACGAGTGCCCCTCCTGCCTCGAACGTGGACGGACGGCACCGCGGGCGCGGGACGGGGCCGGGGACACGCCGCCGCACCGGGGGCCGTCCGCCTGGACGGTCCCCGGTGCGCGGTCGCCGCCGGATGGCGCGGCCTCACGCCGCCACCGCGCGGGAAGGCGTCCCCGCGCTCCCCGGTCGCC
Source organism: Actinomadura sp. NAK00032 (assembly GCF_013364275.1). Taxonomy (NCBI): domain Bacteria; kingdom Bacillati; phylum Actinomycetota; class Actinomycetes; order Streptosporangiales; family Thermomonosporaceae; genus Actinomadura; species Actinomadura sp. NAK00032. Next base: position 8,344,397 of record NZ_CP054932.1, read on the forward strand.
GGCTCACGTGTCGGTCGGGACCTTGATCTCGCCGCTGACGATCTTGGCCTTGAACTCGTCCAGCTTGGCCTTGATGTCGTCGACGTTGCCGCCGGACGTCGCGTAGCCGACCCCGTCGTTCTTGAGGTCGTACGTCGTCGTGCCCGCCTTGAAGGTGCCCTTGGCGACGCTCTCGACGAAGTCGAACACCGAGAGGTCGACGTGCTTCACCATCGAGGTGAGGATGTGCTGCTTCACCCCGGCGACCGCGGGCTGGTTGTACTGGTCGGAGTCGACGCCGATGGCCCACTTGCCGGCCCCGCCGACGGTCTTGATGACGCCGATGCCGGCGCCGCCCGCGGCGTGGTAGATGACGTCCGCGCCCTGGTCGAGCTGGCCCTTGGCGGCCTCGTTGCCGAGGCTGGTGTCCTTGAAGCCGTTGTAGTTCGGCGGCTCGGTCAGGTACTTCGCCGGCAGGATCTTGATGCTCGGCTTGGCGGCCTTCGCGCCCGCCTCGTAGCCCGCCTGGAACTTGTGGATCAGCGGCACGTTGACGCCGCCGATGAACCCGATCGTGCCGGACTTGGACTTCAGCGCCGCGGCCGCGCCGACGAGGAACGAGCCCTGCTCCTCCGCGAAGCAGGCGCCGTGGACGTTCGCGCCGTCGACCTTGCACTGGTCGGCGTCGACGACGAGGAACTTGGTGTTCGGGAAGTCCTTGGCGACCTTGACGATCGAGGTGGTGTAGGCGAAGCCGACACCGATGATCGGGTTGTAGCCCTTGTTGGCGAGCAGCCGCAGGCGGGACTCCTTGTCGGAGTCCGGCTCGTCCGGCTTGGCCGAGATCTCCTCGGTCTGGACGTTGAGGTCCTTCTTGGCCTTGTCGAGGCCCGCGGCGGCCGAGTCGTTGAAGGACTGGTCGCCGCGGCCGCCGATGTCGAAGGCCAGACCGATCTTGAGGGTCTTCTTGCCGCCATCGTCGGCACCGTCACCGGTGTCCGCCTTCTTGCCGCCGCACGCGGAAGCGCTGAGCAGCAGCGCCGCACCCGTCACGCTGACGAGCGTAGTCTTCAGTCCACGGCGCAAGGTAGCGCTCCTTCCGTTCCCCACCCACGGTCCGGTGGCCGATGCGGTCACCGAAATCGATGGGACGCTACCTCGCTAAAGAGGGCAAACCTCCCGCCTGCACCGATTCGCAACAGGTCCGTTACCAATGCGTACGCATATCGCCACAGGTCAGCGGCGGGATCAGGCCAGGGCGGCACCTTCGATCCGCTCGGCGTCGCCGGGCCGGCCGCCCTCCCACAGGGCGGTCAGCGCGGTCGCGCTCAGCACCCGCAGGCCGACCGCGACGCACCGCTCGTCGACGTCGAAGTCGCCGCGGTGCAGGTCGTACTCGCCGGGCGAGCCGGGGGTGCGGACGCCGAGCCGGGCCAGCGCGCCGGGGATCGACTCCAGGTACCAGCCGAAGTCCTCGCCGCCGAGGCTCTGCGGGGTCGGCACGACGCCCTCCTCGTCCATGACCTGGGCGGCGGCGTCGCGGAACATCTGCACGCTGGCCGCCTCGTTCACGGTCGGCGGGACGCCCCGGACGTACTCCAGCGACGCCTCCACGTCGTAGGCGGCGGCGACCGACTGCAGCAGCGCCTTCATCATCTCCGGCGCGCGGTGCCACGCCTCGTCGTCCAGGCAGCGGACGGTGCCCTCGGCGATGCCGTCGTCCGGGATCGCGTTGGCGACGGACCCGGCCGACACCCGCCCCCACACCAGCGACAGGCTGGAGCGCGGGTCGACGCGCCGCGACAGCGCGGACGGCAGCTCGGTGACGATCTTGGCGAGCGCGTACACCAGGTCGGCGGTCAGGTGCGGCCGGGCGGTGTGCCCGCCGGGACCGGTGACCTTGACGTACACCTTGTCGCAGGCCGCGGTGATCGGGCCGGTGCGCAGCCCCAGCTGGCCGACCTCGATGCGCGGGTCGCAGTGCAGCGCGAACGCGCGGTCGACGCCCGCGATGCCGCCGGCCGCCATCACGTCCAGCGCCCCGCCGGGGGTCTCCTCGGCGGGCTGGAACAGCAGCCGGACCCGGCCCGGCAGCAGCCCAGCCTCGGCCTGCTGCGCCAGGAACAGGCCCGCGCCCAGCACCATCACGGTGTGGACGTCGTGGCCGCACGCGTGCGCGACGCCGGGGACGGTCGACCGGTACGGGACGCCCTCCTTCTCGTCCTGCAGCGGGAGCGCGTCGATGTCGGCCCGCAGCGCGACCGTGGTGCCGTCGGCGGGGCCGATGTCGCAGAACAGCCCGGTGCCCTTCGGCAGGATCACCGGGTCGAGGCCGGCGGCGCGCAGCCGCTCGGCGATCTTCGCGGTCGTGCGGTGCTCGGCGTAGCCCAGCTCGGGGTGCGCGTGCAGGTCGCGGCGGAAGGCGATCAGCTCGGCCTCGTGCGCGGCGAGGAAGGCGTCGAGCTCCGGCTGGAGGACGGCGCCGCCGAGGGGCACCGGCGCGGGCCTGGCCGCGTCGGCGGAGGCGGCGGGCGAGGCGGCGGCGTCGGGCATGGCGGTCGCGTCGGCGGGCGCGGCGGGTGCGGGCGCCGCGTCGCCGGGTGCCGCGGGCCCGGTCAGGCGGCCGGCGGCGCCGGCCTCCCGGTCCACGTGGTCCGCGGCGGTGGATGGTTCAAGACCGGGCATCACCCCGGGTCCCGGATGTGTCATCTGCGCCCCCTGCGCGACGGCGGTGCCGAACGGCGCCCGCCCGGTGGTGCTCCCGTTCTCGGGAACGTTCTCTGCTACCTGTTCGCTCTTCGGCCTCTTCGCGTTCACGGGTCCGGACGGGTTCGCGGGTCCGGCCTGGTCGGGGCGGCCGGAGGGGTTCGCCGGCCCGACCCGCTCGGCGGGACGGGCCGTCCGCTGCGGCCTGTCAGGCTCCGGCATGAACGACCTCCCCCAGTGTGACGAACCGGTCCTCCGCGAGCTCGGTGATCGCCGCGTCGACGATGTTCTCCAGCGTGCCGCCGGCGGCCCGGATCGCGCGCTGCCGCTCGTACGGGGCGCCGTGCTCCAGTACCTCGCTCGCGACCTTGAGCTCCTCGGCGCAGCCGAGCCGGTCGGCGACGGGCTCCAGCTCCCGGATCAGCTCGTACAGTTCGTCGCGCAGCGGCGCGGTGCTGCCGCGGTCGTCGGTGATCACGATCGCGTCCAGCCCGTATCTCGTCGCGCGCCACTTGTTGTCGCGCACCACCCAGGCGGCCGGGCGGGGCAGCGTGTAGCCCCGGTCGAGCTGCTGATCGAACAGCGTGACCAGGCTCTGGCACAGTGCCGCGGCCATCCCCACCTCGCGCATGGTGGGGATGCCGTCGAACATCCTGATCTCGATGGTGCCGAAGTCGGGATGCGGGCGGATGTCCCACCAGACCTCTTTGATGCTCCTTATGGTTCCCGAACGCATCAGCGTGGCCATGTAATCCTCGAAGGCCGCCCAGTCGTCTAGCAGGTGGGGCGGCCCCGCGGTCGGCATCTGGCCGAACACGACCGCCCGGCAGGACGCGAGGCCGGTGTCGCCGGCGCTCCAGAACGGGCTGGACGCGGTCAGGGCGAGGAAGTGCGGAAGGTAGGACGAGAGCGCGTTGATGATCGGGATGGCCTTCGCGCCGTCGGAGACGCCGACGTGGACGTGAACGCCGAAGGTCTGGATGCGGCGGGCCAGCCACTGCATCTCCTCGACGAGCTGGGCGTAGCGGCCCATGGGCGCCATCACGGCGTCCCGCCAGTCGCTGATCGGGTGGGTGCCGGTGCAGGCCAGCGCGATGCCCCGCTCGGCGGCGGCGCCGCGCAGCGCGGTCAGGGTGCCGGAGAGGTCGGCCTTGGCCTCGCCCACGGTGTCGCAGATGCCGGTCACGACCTCGACCATCGACTCCATCAGCTCGTGGCGGATCCGGGGATTGTCGCCGTCGAGGCTGAGCGCGGGCAGGGCGGCGAGCACCTCGCGTGCGTCCTGCCGCAGGTGCCTGGTCTCCGCATCGACCAGCTGGATCTCCCACTCGACGCCCAGCGTCGCGCCGTTCGATGCGTTGAAGTCAATGGCCACGGCCAACCTCCGTCCACAATCCTTGCAGGTCGTTGCGTGGCACGTGGCGCAATTCAGCCAGCGGGTCCCTAAGCCTGGACAAACGCCGGTCCAGGTCACGTGTTCGCTCCATGATGGCGCCCGTGCCCGCCACCCTGCCGGATGTCCATGCCCTTTGCGGATCAATTGACTCATGCGGGCGGGGGGCGGACCTTCACGGGTCCTACTTTCCGGTCATTGATCTTGTCCGGGACACCACTAGATCGAACTAGTCAGGCTGCCCAAAACTACCTTTCATGACGGACGGTAACCGGCAGCGGGCGTCCCTTACATACCGTCATATCACGTTTGCGTCATCCGTCGCTTCCGTACCGTGCTTGCCGCGTTCGCGGTCGGGTACCCCTTCGCCGGATACGTCGCCTACTCTTCGGGGGAAGTCATGGGCGCTGGCCGCCTGCGCGCCGGGAGCGACCGCGCTCCCACGGGACGAAGGAGCGTCGGGAGCTTGCGAGCTGAGCGACGAGGGCCGGCCGGCGTGCGCCGCGCCCTGACGGTGACCGTGATCCCGCTCGCGGCGGCCTCCGTCGCCGCCGCCCCCGTCCTGGCCGCGGCCCCCGCCACGGCCGCGCCGGCCGGGCCCGCCGCCCCGCCGGTCACCGCCGCGCCCGCCACTCCGGTGCCCGCGGCCGAGACCGTCGGCGGGCCGAAACTGGCCGGGCGCGGCGTCGTCGCGAACACGGCCCCCGGCGTGCCCGCGCTCCCCAAGATCAAGGCCGCCTCCTACCTGATCGCGGACGCCGACACCGGCGAGGTCCTCGCCGCCAAGGACCCGCACGGCCGCTACCTCCCGGCGAGCACGATCAAGACGCTGACCGCGCTGGCGCTGATCCCCAAGCTGGACGCGAACCGGCTCGTCCGCCCCTCGCAGAAGGCGTGCGACGTCGAGGGCACCAAGGTCGGGCTGACCCCCAAGATGCAGTACAAGATCTCCGACCTGTTCCACGCGATGCTGATGATGTCCGCCAACGACGCGGCGTACACGCTCGCGGAGGCGGACGGCGGGGTGCACAAGACCCTCGCCGACATGAACGCCGAGGCCAGGCGGATCAACGCCCACGACACCCTCGCCGGGTCGCCGAACGGGCTCGACCGCGACCTCGGGCTGGACGTCCGCACCCAGCACACCTCGGCCTACGACCTGGCGCTGATCCTGCGGGAGGGCATGAAGAACCCCGCCTACCGCGCGTACATGCAGGCCATCGACTTCAAGTTCCCGGCGCCGCCGACGAAGAAGGAGCGCAAGAAGGGCAAGAAGGTCGGCGGCTACCCGATCCACACCCACAACCACATGCTGGCGGGCGAGCGCCAGGCCTACCAGGGCATGCTCGGCGGCAAGAACGGCTACACGATCGCCGCCAGGCAGACGTTCGTCGCGGAGGCGCGGCGCGGCGGGCACACGATCCTGATCTCGCTGATGCGCGCGGACAAGCCGCCGTCCCCCTACGCGGCCAAGCTGCTGGACTGGGGGTTCGCCGCGCGCGGCAAGGTGGAGCCGGTGGGCGCGCTCGTCCCGCCCGGAAAGATCAAGCAGGCCCACCAGGACGCCGGTCCGGGCGGCGTGCTGCCGGACGGCCCGCTCGCCTCCGACGACTCGTCCCGCCGGTGGCTGCTGTTCGGCGGCGGCACGGCCGGCGCCCTGCTGGCGATCGCGGTGCTGTTCGTGGTGCTGCGCCGCCGTCGCCGCCTGGAGGCGGCCCGCTCCGCGCCCCGCGACACCGGCGGCTAGGCCAGGCCAGCGGTTCGAGCAGGTCAGCGGCTCAGGTGCGCCGACGACGCACCCGGCTCCCGCTCCTTGTGCTCCCGGCCCTGTTCCCGTTCCCGTTCCTGGACGGCGTCCGTCCCGGTCTGGTCGTCATCGGTGTCCTCCCCGGCGCGTTCCTGGAGGGCCTCGACCTCGGCCTCGTCGGCGCAGTTCTCCGGGTTCTCGGCGTCGGCGGTCAGGACGACGCGCCGGGTCGCCGTCCACGCGGCGGTGAACAGCGCGAACCGGGACACGATGTTGATCCACACCATCAGCCCGACCAGCACGGCGAACGTGCCGTAGACGGGGTTCTGCGTCGTCCGCCCGATGAGGATCGTCGCGATCTGCTTGAGGACCTCGAAGCCGACCGCGCCGAACAGGGCGCCGCGGATGATCCGCCGCCACGGCGCCCGGGTGCCCGACAGCCGGCTGAACAGCACCAGGAACACCACGGTGTCGAACACGATCGCGCAGGCCACCGACAGCAGCCGCAGCGCCGTCCCGGCGCCGGTGACGTCGTCCAGCCCCATCCAGCCGAGGACGGTGCCGGTGGCCGACGTCGTGACCGTCGTGACCGCCATGCCGCAGACGAGGATCAGGCCGAGGAACACCAGCACGGCGGCGTCCCACAGCTTCTTGAGGAAGAAGTTGCCGCCGCCGCCCGGTTCGTTGCCCCAGATGTCGCGCAGCGACTCGCGCAGCACCTGCACCCAGCCGAGCCCGGTGAACAGCAGCGCGACCAGGCCGAGGATCCCCACGGCGGTCTTCGACTGGGCGATCTGCTCGACCTGGAGCCGGCCCCCGAGGCCGGGCAGCTGCGAGTCGATCGCCCGGACGAAGTACTCGCGCACCTGCTCGCTGACCCCGACGACGTAGCCGAGCAGCGAGTACGCGAGCGCCAGCAGCGGGAAGAACGACAGGAACGCGTAGCAGGTGAGGGCGGCGGCGAGCCGGTCGCCGCGCCGCTCCTGGTAGCGCTCGAACGCGCGGGCCTGGTGGTCGAACCACCGCGATCGGTCGCGCGCGCCGCGCAGCAGGTCCTTTCCCTTACCGAACAGGGACTCGATCCGGCCCTGCACGCTATTGATCACCTGCCGCATGTACGCACCGTACCCACTCCGGGCCGCCCGATACCGCGTACGGTAATCAGCCGTTAAACGCAGCGTTTACGGGCGGGCGCGGAAATCGGGCGTCCGCGAGGCTCGGGCGTTCGCGGGGCTCAGAGGCGGCGGCCGGGGGCGGGGACGACGCCGTCGCCGAAGATGAAGTCGCAGTGGCGGCGCCACACGCCGTCCAGCCCGTGCTCGTAGAGGGAGAACCCCCACACCTCGAAGTCGGCGCCGTAGGCGGCGAGCTCCTTGAACGCGCGGTCCATGACGTCGTCGGGCAGGTGGTGGGCGATCGTCACGTGCGGGTGGTACGGGAACGGCAGCGGGCGGGCCAGCGGACCCGACAGAACCTTCGCCTGGACGCGCTCGCAGCCGCCGATTCCCTCGGCCAGCGCCACGAACACGACCGGGGACACCGGCCGGAACGTTCCGCTGCCGCGCAACCTGATCGGGAAGGGGCGCTCGGTGCGCGCGACCGACAGCAGGTGCCGCTGGATGCCGTCCATCGCGGCCTCGTCCACCTCGGTCGGCGGCAGCAGCGTGATGTGCGTCGGGATCGCGTGCGCGAGCGGGTCGCCGAACGAGGCGCGCCGCGACTGCAGGTAGGAGCCGTGCGGGTCGGGGATCGGGATCGCGACGCCGATCGCGCGGCGGCCCGGCGCCGGCCGGGCGGTCATGCCGCCGGTCATCGTGGTCTCGGCCGCGGAGGGGCCCTCCCCCGGGCCCTCCGCGGCGTCGTCGAGTGCGGCGCGGTCAGCGACCACGTCCCACGAATCCCACCCGTTCGCGCACGGTCTCCATCGTCCGCACGGCGACCTCGGAGGCGCGCTCGGCGCCCTGGGCCAGGAGCCGGTCGAGATGCTCCTCGTCGTCCAGCAGCTTGAGGGTGCGCTCCCGGATCGGCGTGAACGTGTCGAGGACGACCTGCGCGAGATCCTTCTTGAACTGCCCGTACCCGGAGCCGGCGTAGCGGGCCTCCAGGTCGGGGATGGACGTGCCCTCCAGCGCGGAGTAGATCCGCAGCAGGTTGGTCACGCCGGCCTTCTTCTCCTCGTCGTAGACGACCTCGGAGCCGGTGTCGGTGACCGCGCGCATGATCTTCTTGCGCATGGGACCCGGCTCCTCCAGCACGTCGATGATGCCCTGCGGGGAGGACGCCGACTTGCTCATCTTCGCGCCCGGCTCCTGCAGGTCGGTGATCTTCGCGGCGCCCTCGGGAATGTGGGCGTCCGGCAGGACGAACGTCTCCCCGAACCGGTGGTTGAAACGCTGCCCGAGGGTGCGGGTCAGTTCGAGGTGCTGCCGCTGGTCCTCCCCGACGGGGACGCGCAGCGGGCGTTCGGCCGCCGGGTCGGGCGTGTAGAGCAGGATGTCGGCGGCTTGCAGGATCGGGTACGTGAACAGGCCGACGCTCGTCCCGCTGGTGCCCTGCTTGGACGACTTGTCCTTGAACTGGGTCATGCGGCCCGCCTCGCCGAACCCGGTGAGGCAGCTGAGCACCCACGCCAGCTCGGCGTGCTCGGGGACGTGGCTCTGCACGAACACCGCGGAGCGGTCGGGGTCGATGCCCATGGCGAACAGCTGCGCGGCGGCGACCTTCGTGCGGCGGCGCAGCAGCTCCGGGTCGTGCTCGATGGTGATCGCGTGGAGGTCGACCACGCAGTAGAACGCCTCGTGCGTGTCCTGCATGGCGACCCACTGCCGCAGCGCGCCCAGGTAGTTGCCGAGGTGGAACGAGTCGGCGGTGGGCTGGATGCCGGACAGCACCCGCGGCGGGGCCGCGGTGGTTCCGGCGTCGGACGCTTCGGGAGTGGGCGCTTCGGGCATCTGCACGGACCGATTCTCTCAGGTGTCATCGGGAGCGCCGCCGCCGGTCGCCGGCCCGCGGGAGGGGCCGCCGGCGGCGTCGCCGGGCACCGCCCGCGGGGTCGCGGACGGCGTGCCGGGCGGCGCGGGCACGGCCTGCGGCGCCGCGCGCGGCATGACGCGCACGCGGGCCACCCGCCGGCCGTCCATCCGGGCCACCGCGAGGCGGCGGCCCCCGGCCTCCACCGAGTCGCCCTCGGCGGGCACCCGGCGCAGCACCGCCATGATGTGCCCGGCGACCGTCTCGTACGGCCCGTCCGGCAGCCGGATGCCGGTCTCGGCGGCGAAGTCGTCCAGGTTGAGCAGGCCGTCCACCTCGACCACTCCGCCGTGCAGGCGCCGTGCCTGCGCGTCCTGCACATCATATTCGTCGCGGATGTCGCCGATGAGTTCCTCCAGGAGGTCCTCCATCGTGACGATTCCGGCCACCCCGCCGTACTCGTCGGTGACGATCGCCAGGTGGCAGCCCTCCCGGCGCATCTCCGACAGCGCGGGCAGCACCCGCTTGGACGGCGGCAGGAACTTGACCGGACGCACCAGATCACCCACCGGGACGTCCCCGGCGAGCACGTCCCCGGCGGGCGGGTCCATGGCCGGCGCGTCCGCGGTTTCGGGAGTGTCGGGGCCGTCCGGGACGAGCAGGTCGCGGATGTGGACGAACCCGATCACCTCGTCGTGGGAGTCGCGGCAGACGGGGAAGCGCGAGTGCGGGCTGCGCGCGGCGAGCCGGACGGCGGCGGTGAGGGTGAGCTCGGCGTCCAGGAACACCACCTCCGTGCGCGGCACGAGGACCTCGCGCAGCGGCCGCTCGCCCGCCGCGAACACCTCCCCGATCAGGGTGCGCTCGTCGGCGGTGAGCTGGGTGTTCCCGGCCACCAGCGCCCGCATCCGCTCCGCGGTGATCTCCTCGCGCAGGGCGCGCGGGTCGCCGCCCGACAGCCGCACGACGAGATCGGCGGAGCGCGACAGCAGCCAGACCAGGGGGCGGGCGGGCCCTGCGGGCGGCCGCGGGGGCGTCCCGGGCGGCGTCCGGTCCATGCGTTCAGCCTTCCCCGTTCGGGGTTGCGGATAGCCTGGTCTGGCCCCGCCGCCCGAGACTTTTCTGGAGGTTCGTCCGTGAAGCTGCTCGTCACCGGAGGCGCCGGCTATGTCGGCAGCGTCGTCTCCGCACTGCTCCTGGAGGCGGGGCACGAGGTCGTCGTCCTGGACGACCTGTCCACCGGGCACGAGGACGCGGTGCCCGAGGGCGCCCGGCTGGTGCGCGGCACGCTGCGCGACACGGCCGCCGACGTCCTCGCGGGCGCCGGGTTCGAGGCGGTGCTGCACTTCGCCGCCAGGTCGCTGGTCGGCGAGTCGGTGCAGAAGCCCGGCCTGTACTGGGACAAGAACCTCGGCGAGTCGCTGGCGCTGCTGGACGCGATGCGCGTCGCCGGCGTGCCCCGGATCGTGTTCTCCTCCACGGCCGCGACGTACGGGGAGCCGGAGTCGACGCCGATCCTGGAGACCGACCCGACCCGTCCGACCAACCCCTACGGCGCGTCCAAGCTGGCGATCGACACGGTCCTCACCGAGTACGCGCGGCTGCACGGCATCGGCGGGGTGTCGCTGCGGTACTTCAACGTGGCGGGCGCCTACGGGCGGCACGGCGAGCGGCACGCCGTCGAGACCCACCTGATCCCCAACGTGCTGAAGATCGCGCAGGGCGACGGGGACGCGGTGAAGATGTTCGGCGACGACTACCCGACGGCCGACGGCACCTGCGTCCGCGACTACATCCACGTGATCGACCTCGGCCGCGCGCACCTGCTGGCGCTGGAGGCCTGCGAGCCGGGCGCCCACCAGATCTTCAACCTGGGCAGCGGCACCGGCAACTCCGTCCGGGAGGTCGTGGAGGTGTGCCGCGAGGTCACCGGCCGCGAGATCCCGGCCGAGGTCGCGCCGCGCCGCCCGGGCGACCCGGCGGTGCTGATCGCCTCGTCCGACAAGATCCAGGCCCAGCTCGGCTGGAAGCCCGAGCGGGACCTGCGGACGATGGTCGACGACGCGTGGACCTTCCTGCGGTCCCGATGACCGAGGGTTTGGCGGCGGCGTTCGGCGAGGCGTTCGGGCGGGCGCCGGACGGCGTGTGGCGCGCCCCGGGCCGGGTCAACCTGATCGGCGAGCACACCGACTACAACGACGGCTTCGTGCTGCCGTTCGCGCTGTCGCGCGGGGTGTCGGTGGCGGCGGCGCGGCGCGACGACGGCGTGGTCGAGGTGCGGTCTCGGCAGGCGCCCGCCGCCGTGACCGCCCCGGTGGACGGCCCGCCGGTCGTCTCCGAGGACTGGCCCGCCGACCATGCGTGGGCCGCGTACCCCGTCGGCGTGGCGCGGGTGCTGCGCGAGCACGGGACGGGCGGCGCGTCCCTGCTGATCGACTCCGACCTCCCGCAGGGCGCGGGGCTGTCGTCGTCGGCCGCGCTGGAGTGCGCGACGGCGCTGGCCCTGTGCGACCTGCACGGCGTCGCGATCGACCGCCCGGCGCTGGCACGGCTCGCGCAGCGCGCCGAGAACGAGCAGGTCGGCGTGCCGTGCGGGCTGATGGACCAGTCGGCGTCGCTGCTGTGCACGGCCGGGCACGCGCTGATGCTCGACTGCCGCAGCGGGCTGTCGTCGCAGGTCCCGTTCGACCCGGCGGCCGCCGGGCTGACGCTGCTGGTCGTCGACACGCGCGCCTCGCACGCCCTGACCGGCGGCGAGTACGGCCGCCGCCGCGCCGAATGCGAGGAGGCCGCGTCGCTGCTGGGCGTGGACGCGCTGCGCGACGTCAAGGACCTCGCCGCCGCGCTGGGCTCGCTGAAGGACCCGGTGCTGCGGCGCCGCGTCCAGCACGTCGTCACCGAGAACCACCGCGTCGAGGCCACCGTCGGCCTGCTGCGGGCCGGGGCGCTGCCGGAGTTCGGCGCGATGCTGAACGCCTCCCACCTGTCGCTGCGCGACCAGTTCGAGGTGTCGTGGCCGGAGGCCGACGCCACCGTGGACGCGGCCCTGCGGGCGGGCGCCCGCGGCGGGCGCATGATCGGCGGCGGCTTCGGCGGCTCCGTCATCGTGCTGGCCCCCGCCGCCCGCGCGGAGCGGGTCGGCGAGGCCGTCACGGCGGCCTACGAGAAGCGCGGCTGGACACCGCCGCGCTTCCTGGAGGCCGTTCCCTCGGACGGAGCGCGACGGGTCGGCTGAGCGCCGGCCGAACCGGTTGAGCGTCAGCCGAGCCGGTTGAGCGTCAGCCGAGTGCCTCCTTGATGTCCTCCAGGAGGCGGGCGGCGTCCTGGGCGGGCTCGGTCTGGTCGATGGCGGTGAAGCCGTCCACGGCGGCGGTCGCGTGCCCGGCGGCCTCGTCCAGGCGTCCCAGGCGGGCCAGGACGCGGGCCTGCTCGAAGGAGGTCAGGGCGGTCTCCCAGACGCGGGCGGGCTCGTTGTCCGGGGGCAGGTCCGCGAGGGCGGCGCGGGCCGTCTCCATGGCGGTCGCCGCCTGCTCCCCCTCGCCGCTCCACATAAGGCACATCGCGGCACGGCGGCGCGTGCGGACCACCCCGTAGGGGTCGCCGGCCTTCTCGTAGGCCTCGGCGGCCTGCGCGTACCGTTCGGCGGCCTGCGCGTCGATGTCGAGGTTCGTCAGGACGTCGGCGGCCTCGTTCAGGAAGTGCGCGACGGCGTCGTGCTGGCCCTCCCGCGCGGCCTCCTCGGCGAGGCCGGTGAACAGGGCGGCGGCGTCCTCCTCGCCGAGCTGCTTCTGCGCGTGCGCGAGGATGAGCCGGCAGCGGCGCGCGTTGTCGTCGTCGAGGTTCGGCAGCGCCTCCTCGGCGGCCTCGGCGGCCTCCAGGGCGCGGTCCGTGGACAGGTAGGCGGCGGCCAGGTCGACCCGCAGCTGGACGGCCTGCGGGTGCAGCCCCTCGGCCGTCCAGCCCGCGATGGCCTCCACCAGGTCGGCGGCGGCGTCGGCGGCGCGGTCGGCGCCCAGGTGCGCGAGGCCGCGCTCGGTGTAGGCGGCGGCGCGCATCGGCGACGGCTCGCGCAGCGTGCCGATCACCTCGTCGAGCAGGGCGAACGCCTCGTCGTCGGGGCCGTCCTCCCGGCGGGCCAGGGTCCGCGCGAGCAGCAGCGCGGGCGAGGCGATGTGCTCGGGGTCGCTGGACTCGCGCGCCGCCTCCAGGGAGCGCCGCAGCGCCGTGACGGCCTCGTCGCCCCGGTCGGTGAACAGCAGCGCCTGCCCGCGCAGGAACCAGAGCTCGCCCACATGGTCGCCGTTCGCCTCGACCCCATCGAGCACGGCGAGCGCCTCGTCAGGACGATCGGCCTTGATGTGCGCGGTCGCGAGGCGCAGCAGCGCGGGCCCGGCGTCGCCGTCCTCCCCCGGGTTCGCGGTGAAGTGCTCGGCGGAGGCGACGACCTGCTCCATCCCGCCCTCGTCGCCGAGTTCGAGGCGGATCATGCCGAGCCGGCCGAGCGTGCGGTGCCGGCGCGTCTCGTCGCCCAGTTCGCCGAACAGCCGGGCCGCCTCCGCCCAGCACCCGGCCGCGTTCTCCCCGTCCCCGGCGACGGCGTGCTCGACGCCCCGCGCGTCCAGCCGGCGGGCCTTCTGCAGCGGCGTCGGCTCGGCGTTCTCGGCGACGTCGTCGAACCGCCGCCACGCCGCCCGCATCCCGGACATGTCGCTCTTCTTACGGTGCCGGTCGGCGATGTCGAGCAGCTCGTCGAGATCGGTCACGGCCGCGAGATCGTCCCTCCCGGCCTCCTCCGGCTGGACGGGCGCCGGCGCCGCGGCGGGACGACGGTGATGGGCGGCCAGCGGCACGAAGTCACCGACCGGCTCGGCGGCCAGCGTGCCGCGCACCTTGTCGCCCTGGCGGGACGTGCCGTTGCGGGCGTCGAACCGGGCCGCCAGCTCCGTCGCGCGGCCCGCCAGCTCGGCGCGCAGCTCGTCCAGCGCCACGTCGGCGGCGGGCCGCCCGTCGGCGGCCGGGCGCCGGACCGTCGCCGCGCCGTGCCCGGCGGCGGCCAGCCGGCCGAGCAGCAGGGCCGCGGCGGCGGAGAACTCCATGTCGGCGTGCGTGCTCGGCGCGCGGTCCAGCCAGCCGAGATGCCGCTGCAGGATCTCCAGGCCGCGCGCCTCGTTGCCGGTGACCGCGCAGAACTCCAGATGCTCGGCGATGTCGCTGAGGTCGGCGAGCCGCGCCCGGTGCACCCGGTAGGCGCGGCGGTGCGCGTCGGCGGCCTGTTCGGGACGGCCCATCCGCAGGTAGACGGGCATCAGCGCGGTCTGGATCGACTGCGGCTGCTCGTTGCAGTTCAGCTGCGCGCTCAGCACCGGCGCGGCGACCTCGAACGCCTCCTCGTGCCGGCCCGCCTCGATCAGGTGCCGGGCCATGCCGGTGGGGTCGCAGCCCTCGCAGTCCGACAGATCGTCGCGCTCGGCGGCGCGCCACTTCACGTACCACTCGTCGGCCGTACCGTCACCGACGTGCCGGGCCACCACGTTGCGGTAGTGGTACACCGCCTGGAGGCTGTGCCCACCCGCCTTGTAGCGGCGCTCCATGTCGTCCAGCACGGCGTAGGTGCGGTCTAGCGGGATCTCAGGGAAGAGCGTGAGCGAACTGACGATCGCCTTGATCTGCCAGAGCAGCCCATGGGTGTCGTCGAACCGGCCCGGGTCGCGGTCGTGTTCGGCCAGCGTCCGGCTGAAGGTCGCGAACGCCTTCGCGGGCTCGCCCCCGTACCGGTAGGCGTCGGTCAGCCGGACCCTCACGTGGAAGGCCAGCACGTCGTCGCCGGCCGCCTCCGCACGGCGCAACGCGTCCTCGACCAGCACGGTGCGGGCCTCCCCGTAGGGCAGCTCCTGCGACCGCGCCATCAGCGCGTAGACGTCATCTGTCATTCGGGGGCCTCCGGGGAGTGGACGGCCCACTCCAGCAGGCCGATGAAGGAACGGTTCAGCACCGCCGTGTCGGCGGGCCGCAGCGGATGGTGGCCGAGCAGCAGCGCCTGCCCGTACAGGGCTTGGACGGCCAGCTCGACCGGCCCTCCGTCGCCCAGTGAAGTGACCCGCCGCGCCAGCGGGTTGCGGTAGTTCAGGACCAGTTGCGGACGCTCGACGCCGGCGGAGGCGTTGACGGCGCCGAGGACGTCCGCCCACAGCTCGCCGGCCTCCTCCTTCGCCCGCGTCAACTCCTCGCGGAACTGCGCGTCCCGGCTGGTCAGGTACAGCGCGGGCAGCGACGCGGGGTCGAAGTCGCGGACCACCACCTCGCACCCGAGCCGCTCGACCGCCCGCTGCGCCGCCGCGAGGAACGGCCGCAGCGCCAACTCGGCGTCCGGATCGAGCACGCCGAACGTCGTCGTCAGCTCGGCCGCGTCCAGCCGGGCCAGCCGGATGTCGGGATCGAGGTCGGGCAGCCGCTCGATGATCTCCGTATCGTGCACGTAGCCGCCGTTGACGAGCCCGATCCCCTGCGCGCCCGCGACCGCCGACAGCCGCCGGAACTCGTCCACGCTCGCGGTGAACCGCCCGTCCGGATGGCGGCGGCGGAACTCGTGCAGCGTCATCGGCCCGGCGGAGGTCTCGTAGTCGAGCCAGCGGTCGACGATCCGCAGCATGTCGTCGTCATGCAGCGCCATCGCCTTCACACCGAGCTGATGCAGCCGCAGGAACGCGCGCAGCCGCCCCGGATCGGTCTCGGACAGCTTCACCAGCCACTGCCGAAGCACATCCCCGAGCCCAAGGCGCGTCGACTCGAGAAGCTCGTCCTCGTACAGGGCCTCACGGCTGGCGGTAGGCCGCAGCTCACCGGCATCCACGACACACCGCGCGAAGAACGCCCACTCGGGCAGCAGCCCCTCGACGTTCTCGGCGAGCAGCATGCGCTTCAGATAGACCCGATGCGAGGCCCGCGCAGTGGGCGACACCGGCGCAGGCAAGATGAACGCGACACCCGTCAGTCCCGCCTCAGGCACGTCCAGATCGACGACATCGAACGGCGTGAACCCGTAAAGCTCCTCGCAGTACGCCTCCAGCGCCCGCCGCCGCCCGGCCGGATCCCGGTAGGCGGCCCGCCACGGCGGCTCCCCGGTGACCTCGGCACCGTCGACGACCAGCTCGACGGGCAGCAGGGACCCGTACGTCCGCGCCAGCTCGGCCACGACCTCCGGACTGAGCAGCTCCCCCGCCCCCGGCCGCGCCCGCAGGGTGACGGTCGTCCCCGGCTCGTCCCGCTTCCCGGCCTCGACCCGGTAGCTGCCCTCGGACCGTCCCGTCCAGCGGACCGCGTCCCCGCCCTTGGCGGACCGCGTCACGACCTCGATCTCGTCCGCGACGAGAAAGGCGGACAGAAGCCCGATGCCGAACTGCCCCAGGAAGTCATGCCGCGCGAACCCGAGCTCGTCCCGCTTGGACGACCGCCCGATCGTCGCAAGAAGCGTATGCACCTCGTCCTCGGTGAGCCCGACCCCGTCATCGTGGACCTTGAGCGTCCCGCCCCCGGTCTCGATCTCAACCCGCCCGCCGGCCCCCCGCGCGGTGATCGCGTCCACCGCGTTCTGCAGCAGTTCCCGCAGGTAGACGCGCGGACTCGCGTAGAGGTGGCGGCTCAGCAGATCCACCACGCCCCGCAGATCGACCTGGAATGCCTGCTCCGCCACCGTCCGCCTCCCCGATCACTTTCCGAGCGGATCACACCCTAGCGAGCGATACCGACGCCTTCAGATCATTTGCGACCGCCACCGTGCGAGCCGTTGACAGGTAGTTGCTGGTGGAGGACGACCAGCGGGACAATCAGGCCCTATGCCAGCATCATCGACCCCGTCCAGGACGGATCTGCGCGAGACGCTCCTGCGCGCCGCCGAGCAGGCGATCGACGAGCACGGCATCGGTCCGGTCGGCATGCGGACGATCGCCCGGCGAGTCGGCGTCTCGCACCAGGCGCCCGGACATCACTTCGGCGACCGCCGCGGGCTGTTCACGGCACTCGCCGCGAAGGGCTTCCGCACGCTGGCGAGGCGGATGCGCTCGGCGCGCCGGCGGATTCCCGGCGATGCGACCCCCGCCGAGCGCGTCGCCACGCTCGGCATCGGCTACATGGTCTTCGCCCAGCAGCACCCCGCGCTGTTCGTGGTGATGTACCGGCCCGAGTTGCTCAATGCCGACGACGCGGAGCTCGCCGAGGCACGCGAGAGCGCGTTCGGGATCCTCCTCAACGAGATCAACGACGCGCGAGCGACGGGCTGGGGCAGGAACCACTCGGCGACCGCGCTGGCGCTGACGTGCTGGTCGACCGTCCACGGTGCCGTGATGCTCTGGCGCGACGGCACCCTGGACACCTTCTTCCCCGACCTCGGCGGCGTCGAGGCGGCGGCCCGGTTGGTGACCGAGACGCTCAACAACGCCCTAGCCGCCGAGGCGTGACGACAGGGCGGCACTCCAGGGAGCGCCGCCCGTCGCCCGTCCTACCGGGCCCGCGCCGGTTGAATCACCAGTGGAAGCCGGCGCCCGGGAAGGTGACCTCCAGGGCCGTTTCCGAATCTGGTGCGCACGGGGCCTTCAGGGTCTCTCCCAGGGTGACCGTGCCCGTCGCCGACAGCGTGTCGGCGCCGTTGGGGATCGACCCGGCCACCGGCCCCCGGTAACGGCACTCCCCGCCGAGTACGTTGCCGATCACGATCGAGATCATGCCGGTCACCGCACCCTTCTTGATCCGGAAGTGGATCGGCTCGTCGTATCTCGCTGTACTGATGACGCCGACGCAGGAGGCGTCGAACCCTCGGACCTGCACATTCGCTCCATGCCTCGTGCGATGTGCCGTCGCGGTCAGCTTCGCCAGGGTGCAGGTGGACGGTCCGACGCCGGAGTCCCCGGTGAAACTGCCGCTGCCTTCGGACGTGCTGTAGTGGTGGGGCCGCGAGACCGACGCGGACGCGGCGTGCGCCGGCATGGCGAAGGCCGCCAGCGCGGCGGCGGCCGGGATGGCGCCCTGCTTGAGGATCTTCATCGAGAACCTTTCGCGGATCGTCCGACTCGACAGTGCGGCAGGCCCTGCACGTCGCTTGACGATGTCAAGCACCACTTGACGGTGTCAAGCGATGTCGGCTACGAATCTCTGCAGTGGAGCCGGGCTACGCGGCACGGCGCCTGCCGCAAGGAGAGACCATGACCTTCCCCCCGACCGGCGGCGCCGCGGGCCTGGGCACTCCCCTGGCCATGCGCTCGGGTCCGCCCCTGCCCAACCGGTTGCTGAAGTCGGCGTTGAGCGAGGGCCTGGCCGAGCCCGGCGGCGCGCCCGGCACCCGCCTCACCACCCTGTACCGCAGATGGGGCGACGGCGGATACGGCCTGCTCATCACCGGGAACGTCATGGTCGACCGGCGGCACATGAGCGAGCCCGGCCAGGTCATCGTCGAGGACGACCGCCACCTGGCCGCACTGACCCGGTGGGCCGGGAGCTACCACGAACGCGGCGGGCCGATCTGGGTCCAGCTCAACCACCCGGGCCGCCAGGCCAACCGGCGGGCCGGACGGCACCGCCCGGTCGCGCCCAGCGAGATCACCGCCCGCGTTCCCGGCGCGGCCAAGCCCCGCGCCCTCACCGACCCGGAGATCCGCGAGATCATCTCGCGGTTCGCCACCGCCGCGGCCGTCGCCGAGGCCGCCGGATTCGACGGGGCGCAGATCCACGGCGCCCACGGCTACCTCGTCACCCAGTTCCTGTCCCCGAGGACCAACCGGCGCGACGACGCCTGGGGCGGCGATCCCGAACGCCGCCGCGCCTTCGTGGTCGAGATCGTGCGCGCCGTCCGCGCGAGCGTCGGCCCCGGCTTCCGCGTCGGCATCAAGCTCAACTCCGCCGACTTCCAGCGCGGCGGATTCAGCGAACAGGAGTCCCGCGAGGTCGTCGGCGCCCTGGTCGGCGAGGGCATCGACCTCATCGAGATCAGCGGCGGATCCTACGAGGCCCCCGCCATGATGGGCGTGCAGGCCGAGTCCACTCGCGCACGCGAGGCCTACTTCCTGGACTACGCCCGGACCGTCCGCGAGATCGCCGGCCAAGTGCCGATCGCCGTCACCGGCGGCTTCCGGAGCCGTCCCGCGATGGACCGGGCCCTCGCCGACCACGACTGCGACATCATCGGCATCGGACGGCCCGCCTGCCTCACGCCCGACGCCCCCAGGGCCCTGCTCGAACGCGGCCGGCAACGGCTGCACGCCCCGACCATCCAGGTCGGCGCCCGCGGCCTGATCGGACGCCTCACCGACCTCCGGTCCGTGGACAGCGCGCTGAACCTGCTCTGGTACGCCGACCAGCTCCATCGCATCGCGGCAGGGCTCGACCCCGATCCCACACGCCCGTGGTGGCGCACCCTCAACTCAGTGATCCGCACGGGCCCGGGCGCACTCCGCCCCAAGCGGAACTGAACACTCTCGATCACCCCGGACTATGCTCGGTCGTCCACCCGGACGGACGGGGAGGCGGACGATGAGCTCCCCAGCGGCCGACCGACGCCATTTCCTGATGACCGGGGACGGGTTCGTCGACTGGCGGGGGACCGAGTTCGCGGTCATCGAACGTCCGCAGTGGTCCCTGCGCGGCATGTTCCGGCGCTCCGACCAGGAGGTACGGGTCCTGTCCCCCGACGGGTCCCTGCTGTTCCAGATGCCGCGGCAGCGGACGCGCGACATCGATGCCCTCCTGATCGAGGGCGGTTCCGGCGCACCGGTCGCGACCTTGCGGCGCACCGGCCGGGAGGCCCTGGCCGGGAACCTGTTCGAGGCCGCCGATGCCCAAGGCGCGTCCTTCGGCACCGTCCGGGGCAACGACCTCTACACCGAATTCGAGGTCATGGACCCACGGCAGATGTCCGTCGGGCACATCTCGGCGCGCGGTGGACTGACGACGATCCGGTGCCCGGACGACGGCGAACGCTGGCGGTACCTCCTCATGGGCCTGGCGATGGCCGCCGAGGTCGCCGCCGAACTCCAGGCCCAGCGCACCCCGTGACCTGACGCCGCCGTCCGTCAGCGGGGGCGGGGCTCCTGCGCCCAGGCGCCCGTCCCGGTCTCCTCGACGAACCGCCGGAGCCGCCACAGGTCCGCCAGGGCGAGGGTGCCGAAGCCGTCGTCGCCCTTGACCACCGCGAGGAGGAGGCGGCCCGGAACCTCCTCCATGCTCCGGATCAGCTTCGGCGGTTCGTAGGCCCCGTCCCTGCTGTAGCTCAGCTTCAGGGTCACCGCCCCGCCGTCCCCCGGGTCGACGATCTCGAACCGCCGGAACCGCTCCGCCGGGAGGACCTGCTCGGCCCCCTTGTTCTTCGTCGCGACCAGGCCCCGAGCGTCGATGTACGCGAGGTACGAGGCCCCGCGCAGGTACTGGACGGCGATCAGCAGGATCAGCGCGGCGAGCAGGACCGCGAGGGCGGCGAGCACGAAGCGCCAACCGTTGTCCAGCGCCACCGCCCCCCACGTGCAGAGGGCGCACAGGAACGCCAGCATGGCGAGCAGCCCCGGTGCGTCCTGCCTCGGGTCGCGGAGGACGACCTTGAAATCGCCGGGAGCGGACATCAGTCGGCCAGGCTAGCGGTTTCACTCCCCTCCGCCCAGGGTGCGCCCACATGTCAGCGATCAGCGGGTCACACCCCCAGTGACCCGATACCGGCGATCTTCAGGCTGTTCGCCGCCGGTACGCTGTTCGCCCCGCACCGCATCGGCCGGAGGACGCATGGGAGCCCGCTCTTCCGCGCCGCGGCGCGCGGCCCCGACACTCGGCATCATGGTGCTCGGCCTTGCGCCGTCCTCCACCGCCTACCTCTGGTGGAGCGTGACCGCGGCGGTGCTGCTCGGCCTCGCGGCCTGCATCGGCTCCGTCGTCGCGCTCGCGATCCTGTACGAGTCGGCGCGGCCGTTCCGGTTCAAGGGCGTTTGGTTGTGCCTCGGCACGTTCGCGCTGATCGCGCTCTACTTCGTCGGCCCCCTCACCGTCCGGGACGTCACTCTGGAACTGACCGGAACCGAGACCGACGCCGTCGTGGCGAAAGCCTGGACGACGCACAACGGCAAGCAAAGGCACAAGGAGCAGCACCACTGCACGCTGATGCTCCCCGATGGAACCCCGCTCACCCGAGAGTTCGGGTCGAACTGCGCCGGCCACGACCCCGGCGACACCATCCCGATCGTCTACACCCCGGGGAGCCGCTTCCCAGCGGTCAACGGCCCCAAAACAGACATGCACACGGTCGGAGAAGTCCAGGTAACGGGAACCGCCGCCCTCATCCTCCTCATCGCAACCGCCCTCGGAAGCCGCCCCAAGCACGACTGACGCCCGCCAGACCAGGCGCAGAGCAAAGGCCGATGCCTACTTGTGGATCTCGCGAATACTTGGCGCCCTGGTCCCCGCAAACCGCCCCGGGCGCGGGTAGGCATGTCCAAGACGATCGAGTTCACAGATCGGATGATCCATCGATCAGGTGCCTGCCGTCGTGGTGACGCACGATCTCCCATCGATGACCACCTGATCAAGGTCCCTCGTCTAGATACCGACCAGCGCCGTATGGATGTGGTCATCGAGATCCGCCACGAAGGACTCTCGCCGCCACGCGCGCAACTCCAGACGCGCACGCCGCAACCGTTGAGCCGCCACTCGGCCCCGGGTTGCCGCAATGAGGTCGACGCACTCGTGCAGCAATTCGGCCGCAGACTGCGGAGCCCCCGCGCCGGACGTGTGCAGCCGCGCGACCGCATGGTCAGTCAGGACGATCGCACGTTGGACGCTCTCACGTGACTGTTTGAGGGTCTCGGCTGACTCGGCCAGCCGGCGTTCAGCGCCCTCTGCCTCACCCAGAAAAATTCCGCAGACGCCCTCGAAACCGCGCAGCCGCCCCTTACTGAACGAGCCCGCCATGGGATCGTCGGCCGTGTCACCGTCAAGGTCGTGCCAGGCCAGATGCAGGGCCACCTCCGCATCGCGCCGTCGCACAGGCTCTCCCCGCACGGCCATCTCGGCCTGTAGCGCGTGCGCCCGCGCTCGCATGAGACGGCTTTCGCCACGGAGCGCATCCTGAACGGCGCCGTCTGCGATGCGCCGCGCGCGTCTGACATCGCCGGTGGAGTAGTAGACGACCATCGTCTGGCTGGAGCGGATCAGCGCCCGCTCCGACGGATCCGTTCCAGCCGCGACTTCGACCGCTTGGGCATACATGTTCAGCGCGGCCACATCATCATGGGTCTCGAACGCCAGACGGGCGGCCAATCCGAAGGTGCATGCGGCGACCGACCGCAGCCGAGAACTGAGCTGCGCAGGATGATCGCCGAGCAGCAGATGCCGACATGCCTCAACGGCGGCCGCCTGAGCCAAATAAAGGCGCATGAACGGTACTGTGCCGATCCGCCGGTCGACTGACCGGGTCGACTCGGCCAGTGCGTCAAGTAGGGAGAGGCTCAGGGACTCCGGCCGGGCGAGGACGCCAGCCAGTTCGTCATGCACCGGCGCGCCGAGAAAGGCCAGCAAGTGCGTGCCCGTGTCAGTGACGGCGGCGCTGACCGTGCCCGCGATCTCCTCGAGCCGCTCGGGGATCGTCCCCATCAAGGCGAGCGTGTCCAGCAATTCTCGGAAGTCTGAGCCGGGCCCGAGGGCCACCGATCCGGTGGACGTACGAGCGTAGGTGTGCGCGAGGAGCAACTGGTACTGCTCGTCCGGGACACTGGCGGCCGACTCCCAGCGGCCGATCGTACGCCGGATGCTGCTCAACTGCGCGGCGCCGATGCGCTTGATACGAAGCGTCCGAGCATGGAAACGCAATTGTGTGGCCAATTCGGTCCACGACCAGCCTCTCACGGTGCGCAGCTTGCGCAGTGAGCGCGCCCCGGCTTTGCGCTGCCCGTCCATTCCCCAAGTACACCATTGCGAACCTCACACAGGCAGGACCAATCGCGGTTTGTCATGGTTTGCCGCATAGTCGAGGGTGTACCAGGTACCGCTGGTGTTCGTGCCTCGGCGCGGGAAACCTATGACAAAACCACTGCGGTCGACCATCCAGCGGTTGCGAGCGAAGTAGCCCGCTCTCTCTAGCGGCCCGCCAAGTTCGATCAGCCCGGCAAGACGGCCCGATTTCCGGACGGCCGCGATCGCATCACGGGCGTCAGCCGGCTGATCGGCGACCTTGGCCGGGACGGCGACCATGAGTTCGGCCTCGGTCTCATCAGCCAGCCAGAGCAGGGCAAGTGAGTCGATGCCGGAGGCCCCGCCAAGGTGGAAGCGGACGCCGGGCAGCGCGAACGGGCCGACATATTCCTCGAATATCGCCCGATACTCGACAATGGCGCGGTGCGCCGTCGAGCGCGTGCCAGTGATCGTCACGGCCTGTGGCATGCCCGTCCCAATGTCACCAGATGCCATCTCCCTTCGCCCCCGCAAGCCCGGTTCACTCGGTCGCATGGAAGGACTCACAAGCTTGCCACGTGCGGGGAGTCATGGGACTGGGTGCAGTCCTCCGTCCCAAGAGACAGAGAAGCGCGGCCCAGGACTGCGCTGCAACACCGCTCCCCGAGGCATTAGCCCGACGATGGAGGTCGGACCCATGGGAGATGTTACGGGCAAGCCGCTGGAGGAGTTGGCGGTCCAACTCGGGCAGCGCGGGTGCCGGGCGGAGGTGCGCCGGGGGACGTTCGACGTCACTTTTCGGGCGGCTCCGACGGTTCCGGCGCGGGTGCGGTCGCTGGTGGAGCTGCGACTTGCGGAGGCGGGGCTGGCCCGGATCAGCGATGACCTGACGCTGATCGCCAGTGAGCTCGTTGCGAACGCGGTGCAGTACGCGCCGGAACCGGAGATCCGGGTGCGGCTCACGCGCGAGCCCGGCGCGGTAGTGCTGGCCGTGTGGGACTCCTCGGACACCGAGCCCACGCCCAAGCGCACGTTGGAACCGACCTCTGAGGACGTGGCCCCCGACGCCGAGGCGCTTGACCTGGGACACGACGCCGGAACGGGTGGACGTGGGTTGCCAATCGTCGCGGCCATGTGTGAGTCCTGTGGGGTTACGCCGACCGAGCCGCGTGGGAAGTGGGTGTGGGCACGGTACGCCACGGCCACGGTTCCGTCCGCGCGCGCGTCTTCACCGAGGTAGGGCCATGGTGGACGGCACGGAGCTTGCGCGGTGGGCTGAGGGCAACCATCCCGGCTGGACCGTTGTGTGGGGTGCGTACAACCGGGAGTTCACCGCTTGGACGTTGTGGAGCGGCGAATTGCTCGTGGTGGCCGCTCCGGACACCCATTCGCTGTCCATCGCCGTCCGCAACGCCGAGCAGCGTGCCATCGAAACCATGGCGCGCACGTCCGTCGGCACCCGGCGAAGCGGGCCTTTGCCCAGCCTGCCGTCACTTGGACTCCACGGCCTCGGGACACCTGGTCACCCTCCTCCGAAGCCCCCTGCGGAGGAGGGTCCCCCGGGACAGGACGTCCCGGGGCCGTGGTCTGTACCGGCCCGACTCGAACTGGTCGCGGCCGTCCGCACATAGGGCTCCAAGAGCCACCGAACGGCGGCCGAAGCGCCGCCAGGAAGGGCAGTCGATGACTCCACAGACTCTCGACCTCGTGACGCACTCGCCGGACGGGGAGTCGCGCGGGCTGGCGTTCCGGGTCGGGGACATCTTTCCCATGGACCCGGCGCTCGACCAATCGTCGCAACTGGACGCCGTCGCGACCGAGGCCCGTCCGTGGGGACTGCGATTCCTGGTCGTGCCGCGCGCGGGCAAGCACGACAAGGGCACGTCCGAGTACACCACCGGCTGCCAGGGCGACACCCAGCGTCCCGAAGACAAGGGGACGGACTGACAAATGTCGGTGCTGATGCTGGCGCGCGACGGCGACAAGGTCGCCGAACGGGTCGCCGAGGAGTCGCGGAACCAGCGTGGCGCAGGTGAACCCGTCGAGCTTCCCCGTTCGGCTTCCGATGGGTGCCTGTCTACACGGTTCGGGCTCCTGGACCGGACACCTCCGTGACCGGGACGGCCTTGACGTCGAACTCGTCGGCATCAGCGCTGTCTGGCAGCGTGGCGCCACTCCGTTCGTGATGGACGAACGCATGTCGTCCCCCGAACGCGCATTCGCCTACGGGGAGGCCAGGCGCGGGTTTGGAGGCGTACTGACCGCGCTCGGAAACTGCCTGTGGGTCAACGACCCGGTGGCGGCGGCGCGCGCCGAGTACAAACCGTTCCAGCTCGCCGAGGCGGCGCGGGTCGGGCTGGCGGTACCCGAGACGCTCATCACCTCAGATGCGCGGACGGCCTACGACTGGGCGAGGGAACTCGGGCGTCCGATCGTGTACAAGCCCATGGACGGGGTCGTCCATGCCGACGAGGGGCGTGTGCGCCTCCTCTACACCGCCCCCGTCACCGACCGGGAGAGCCTCCTCGATCCGGCGTTCGGACGTACTGCTCAAATGCTCCAGGAACGCGTACAAAAGGCGTTCGAAGCGCGCGTGACCGTGGTCGGCACCGAGGTGTTCGCGGTCCGGATCGACGCCAAAAGCAGTGCGGCCCAGGAGGACTGGCGGGCAGACTACGACGGCCTGGCGTACAGCATCATCCATCTGCCGTTCGAGCTTCGGGCCAAGCTGCTGCGGCTGATGGCGCGGCTCGGATTGGTGTACGGGGCGTTCGACCTGATTCATGACGTCTCGGGCCGGTGGGTGTTCCTGGAGGTGAACCAGCGCGGCGAGTTCGGATGGATCGCCGACGTGACCGGTCTCGGGATCTATTCGGCCATGGCCGATCTCTTGGAGAAGGGCTCATGAACAACACTGAGGAACTGGGCGCTTCGCTCGGCGTCGGCGGGAAGTGGCTGGAGGCAATGCGGGCCGTCCCCCGCGAGCTCTTCGTCCCGGACATCGGCCTGGCCTGCCCCGAAGGCGGTACCGGCTACCCGATCGACCGCCGGGCTCGTCCTGAAGAGTGGTTGGGTGCCGTGTACTCCGACACTGCGATCATCACCCAGCGCGAAGACGGCAAGGGCGACCCGCTGAAGGTCTCGGACGGATTGGCGTCCAGCTCGATCTCCGCGCCTGGCATCGCTTTCCAATGCCTGGAGCTGCTCGCCCCGCGCGACCATGATCGCGTCCTAGAAATCGGTACGGGCACCGGCTACACAGCCGCCGTCCTGTCAGCACGTGTCGGCGACAAGAACGTCACCACCGTGGAAGTGGACGCCGAGATCGCAAGGCAGGCCGCAGCCAACCTCGCAGAAGCCGAGTTCGCACCGACTCTCGTCGTGGGAGATGGCCGGGCCGGGTTTCCAGGCAACGCGCCATACGACCGCGTGCACGTGACCGCGGCCGTTGCCGAGGTCCCCTTCACCTGGGTCGAGCAGACTCGGCCCGGCGGCGTCATCGTGGCGCCGTGGCAGCCCCTTCGCAGCCACGGTCTGCTCACGCGGCTGACCACGACCCGCGACGGTGCGTACGGGCGGTTCCACGGGCCCGCCGGGTACATGATGTTGCGTTCCCATCGCGCTGAGCTGGTCTGGCGGTTCCGCGACGAGGACGACGCCGACGTGACGGCGACCACGTTGGATCCCCGTACCGTCTTCGCGGCCGGGCCGGGTCTCCAACTCGCCACCGTGGCGCTGGCGCCTGGCCTGGCGTACTGGGAGAAGCACTTCGACGACGGGTCCTTCTCACTGCTGCTGTTCGTGGTCGGCGACCCGGAAGGGCCGTGGGCCGCCTGCGACTGGGAGCCCGGACACGACCACTACGCAGTCACTCAGTACGGCGAACGACGGCTGTGGGACGAGTTGGAGGACGCCTTCGAGTGGTGGGTCCGGCATGGCGAGCCCGGCGTTGACCGGTTCGGGCTGACGGTCGCGCCTGAAGGCGACAGGCTGTGGCTGGACGAGCCAAGTCGCCTGATCAGCGACCGGTGCTGCCGTCTATGAGTTCGCGGAGGATGTCGGCGTGGCCTGCGTGGCGGCCGGTTTCCTCGATCATGTGGGTCAGTGCCCAGCGGAGGGTGGGAGCGGGGCGTCCCGGACGGGGGCGAGGGACCGGGGCGGCCATGTCGGTGCAGCCGTCGAGCAGTTCGTTCGCACGGTCGACCGTCTCTCGGTAGCGGCCGACGACGTCCGACACGGTGTCCGCCGGTGCCGCCTTGAAGGTCGCCTGCCAGTTGGTGACGTCCTCTCCCAGGAACAGCGAGGCTTCGACGGACGTCAGGTGGTTGAGCAGGCCGAGCAGGTTCGTGCCGGACGGCACCATGGCCGTTCGCGCCTGCGGTTCGGGGGCACCTTCGACCTTCGCGGCGATCGAGGTCCGGAGGTAGTCGAGGAATCCGCGCAGGACCTCCGCCTCGCTGTTTCCCGTGCGGGGCGGCGGGTTGTCGCGGCGGCGCTTGCGGCCGGTCGTGGTGGGCATGCGTCCAGCCTCGCCAGTTCGGCGCGGTCGGGCACGAAGGTTTGCTGTTCCGGCAAACGCGGACGAGCCCCGGGCCGCTGCGGTCCGGGGCTCGTTCGGAAGACAGGTCAGATCAGGCCGAGCTTGCGGACGGCGTCGCGCTCCTCCGACAGCTCGTTGACGGAGGCGTCGATCCGGGCGCGCGAGAAGTCGTCGATCTCCAGGCCCTGGACGATCTCCCACTTGCCGTCCTTGGTGGTGACCGGGAAGGACGAGATGAGGCCCTCCGAGACGCCGTAGGAGCCGTCCGACACGACCGCCATGGACGTCCAGTCGCCCTCGGCGGTGCCGTTCACCCAGGTGTGGACGTGGTCGATCGCGGCGGACGCGGCGGAGGCGGCCGAGGATGCGCCGCGCGCCTCGATGATCGCGGCGCCGCGCTTGGCGACGGTCGGGATGAAGTCGTTCTCCAGCCAGGCCTGGTCGTTGAGCGTCGCGGCGGCGTTCTTGCCGGCGATCTCGGCGTGGAAGATGTCCGGGTACTGGGTGGCGGAGTGGTTGCCCCAGATCGTCATCTTCTTGATGTCGGCGACGGACACGCCGGCCTTCTTGGAGAGCTGGGCGAGCGCGCGGTTGTGGTCGAGGCGCGTCATCGCGGTGAAGCGCTCGGCGGGGACGTCCGGGGCGTGCGACTGCGCGATCAGGGCGTTGGTGTTGGCCGGGTTGCCGACCACCAGGACCTTCACGTCGTCGGCGGCGCCCGCGTTGATGGCCTCGCCCTGCGGCTTGAAGATGCCGCCGTTGGCCTCCAGCAGGTCGCCGCGCTCCATGCCCTTCGTGCGGGGGCGGGCGCCGACGAGCAGGGCCACGTTCGTGCCCTCGAAGGCCTTGGTGGCGTCGTCGAAGATGTCGATGCCGGACAGCAGCGGGAACGCGCAGTCGTCCAGCTCCATCGCGGTGCCCTCGGCGGCCTTCACCGCCTGCGGGATCTCCAGCAGGCGCAGGCGTACGGGGACGTCCGCGCCGAGGAGGTGCCCGGACGCGATGCGGAACAGCAGCGCGTAGCCGATCTGGCCCGCGGCGCCGGTAACGGTGACGGTGACTGGGGTGCGCGTCATTGTCCTTCTTCTCCTGCAGTGACCTGACGGGGCTCAGGCGGCCATCCTTCGTACCCGACCGCCGAAGAGCCGCGCCGCCGCGGTTTCTCTCGCCGTCGAGATAGTTCCGGCCTCAGGCTATCGCGCGTCCCCTACCCGCCGGCGCGCAGGTGCACCCACCGGCATGCCGCGCACGCGAAAGGCCGCCCCGGACAAGCCCGGGACGGCCTTCGAGGACGAGCGGCGTCAGCTGTTGATCTTCTTCTGGAGGTTGGTGTCGAGGGCCTCCAGGAAGCCCTGGGTCGTCAGCCACGGGGTCTCGCCGCCGACCAGCAGGGCCAAGTCCTTGGTCATCTGGCCGGACTCGACGGTCTCGACGCAGACCGCCTCCAGCTTGCGGGCGAAGTCGATGACCTCGGGCTGACCGTCGAGCTTGCCGCGGTGCTCGAGGCCGCGGGTCCAGGCGAAGATGGACGCGATCGGGTTGGTCGACGTCGGCTTGCCCTGCTGGTGCTGGCGGTAGTGCCGGGTCACCGTGCCGTGCGCGGCCTCGGCCTCGACGGTCTTGCCGTCCGGGGTCATGAGGACGGACGTCATGAGGCCGAGGGAGCCGAAGCCCTGGGCGAGGGTGTCGGACTGGACGTCGCCGTCGTAGTTCTTGGCGGCCCAGACGAACCCGCCCTCCCACTTGAGCGCCGCGGCGACCATGTCGTCGATGAGGCGGTGCTCGTAGGTGAGGCCCTTGGACTCGAACTCGGCCTTGAACTCGGTCTCGTAGATCTCCTGGAAGAGGTCCTTGAACCGGCCGTCGTAGGCCTTGAGGATCGTGTTCTTCGTGGACATGTACAGCGGCATCTCGCGGTTGAGCGCGTACCGCATGCTCGTCCGGGCGAAGTCGCGGATCGAGTCGTCGTAGTTGTACATGCCCATGGCGACGCCGCCGCCGGGGAAGTCCGCGATCTCGAACTCCATGGGCTCGCCCTCGTCGGACGGGGTGTAGGTGATCGTCACCTTGCCCGGGCCGGGGACGACGAAGTCGGTGGCCTTGTACTGGTCGCCGTGGGCGTGGCGGCCGATGATGATCGGCTTGGTCCAGCCGGGCACCAGGCGCGGGATGTTGGAGACCACGATCGGCTCGCGGAAGATCACGCCGCCCAGGATGTTACGGATCGTCCCGTTCGGGGACCGCCACATCTTCTTCAGGCCGAACTCCTCGACGCGCGCCTCGTCGGGGGTGATGGTGGCGCACTTGACGCCGACGCCGTGCTCCTTGATGGCGTTCGCGGCGTCGATGGTGACCTGGTCGTCCGTGGCGTCACGGTGCTCGATCCCCAGGTCGTAGTACTTCAGGTCCACATCGAGGTAGGGCAGGATCAGCTGGTCCTTGATGAATTTCCAGATGATCCGCGTCATTTCGTCGCCGTCGAGTTCGACGACCGGGCCCGTTACTTTGATCTTGGGCATGCTGTTGCTGTCCCTTTCCTACACCTGGCCAGCTGGCGAGGCCTTCCCATCCTCGGCGGGCATGGCGGTGTCTCGGGCCGCCGGGATCGCCGGGCGAAAAGGACTCAAGTCCTTGTAAGGCTCAACTGGCTAGGCTAGCCGAGCCGGTCATGCGGTCTAGACCTGACCCGGCTCGGCCGCCCTCCACCTGGGAGGACGCGTCAGGACGGCGGTCCGTTCCCGGGCGGGGCGCCCGCGGGCGGGGCGCCGCCGGGCGGGCCGGACGCGGCGCGGCGGCCGGCGATCAGCAGGCGCAGGCCGCGGGCGGCGGCGGTGAGCGCGATCACGATGCCGAACGCGCCCGCGAGGGAGAGGCCGGTCTTGTTCATCGGCGGGACGCTCAGCGAGACGAACGCCACCATCTCCCCCATGATCACGAGCGTCCAGCAGTCGACGGAGCGGCTGCGGACGGCGAGCGGGCCGAGCTGCGACTCGGGCAGCAGCAGCCGGGCGAGGGCGCCGATGAGCAGGGCGGCGGCCATCAGCCCGGAGCCCTTGCGGAAGTAGTTGAAGGCGCACAGCGTCAGGCCCGCGCCGACCCCGCTGAGCACGAGCAGGTACGGCAGCTGCGCCAGCCAGTGCGGCGCGGCGCCCCCGCGGCGCGGCGCGCGCCGCCGGCGCCGGTGCACCTGAGTGCTCATGGCCCTCACGGTATCGCCGATCGCGCCGTGGGACGACTCCGCGCGGGCGAGACCGGGCTGGAACGGTCCGTCTTGTCGTCCGAAGCCGGGAAAAGGGGTGGGACGAATGGTGCCCGGGTGATGCCCGAGAGGCCGGAATCCCTTGCGCCATCGGTGCTACTCGCCAGTAGGAGGGTGTGACGGCACGGCGCCCGGGTAACCCGGCAGACAGGGGTCGCTAACTAGCTGGGAGGACTGCCGTGGAGGGGCCGTTCATGCGGATCGAGGACAGCGGGCTGGTGATGCCGCTGCGCCCCGACGTTACGACGGTCGGGAGAGGGAGAGGAGTCGACGTACGCCTCGACGACCCGAGTGTGTCCCGTTTGCACGCAGAAATCGTCCGACGCGGTCCGTACGTCTACGTGGTGGACATGGGCCTGTCCCGCAACGGGACGCGCGTCAACGGCCGGCCGATCGCCCGCCGTGTGCTGGAGGACGGTGACGTCGTGAGCTTCGGCACGGCGCGCTGCCGGTTGGGGGGCATCCCCCGTGAGGAGGTCGACCCGGACGTCGAACTGCGGCGCGCCGTCGCGCCCGAGCTCACCCGCCGCGAGGTCGACGTGCTGACCTCGCTGTGCCGACCCGCCCTGTCCGACGAGGCGTTCGTGGCCCCCGCCACGGCGCGCGACATCGCCGGCGAGCTGGTCGTCACGGAGGCGGCCGTCAAGCAGCACCTGCTGCGCCTCTACCAGAAGTTCCGCATCCCCGAGGGCGCCAACCGGCGCACGCGGCTCGCCAACGAGGTCATCGCGATGGGCCTCGTCCGCCCGCTGCCGCCGGTGCACGTCCCCCACCAGGGGCGCCCTCCGATGGACGGCCGGGTCCCCGGGGTCCGGGCCACCGGGGAGACGCGGCGGCCGGGCGCGCCGGGGCACGGCCACGGGCCGGGCCGTCCGGCGCCCAGCACGGCGGGACGGAGGGCCAGTTGAGCTGAGCCCGCGGTCGCCCTCCCGGCAGCGCGCAACATGAGGGCGATCGCTTGACCCCCGCGGGGCCGCGCAGGTGACGGCGCGGCTCCGGCCGGGAAACGTGCAGGGGCCGCCGCCTCGGTGCTGGGGCGGCGGCCCTCGCGGTGCCGCCGGGAAGAGTGCGTCAGAGGCTCTGCTCGGCGGCCTCGACGACGTTCGCGAGCAGCATGGCGCGGGTCATCGGGCCGACGCCGCCGGGGTTGGGCGCGACCCAGCCGGCCACGTCGCGGACGTCGGCGGCGACGTCCCCGGCGAGCTTGCCGTCCACCCGGGACACGCCCACGTCCAGGACGGCGGCGCCGGGCTTGACCATGTCGGCGGTGATCAGACCGGGGACGCCGGCGGCGGCCACGACGATGTCGGCGGCGCGGGTGTGCGCGGCGAGGTCGCGGGTGGCGGTGTGGCAGAGCGTCACGGTCGCGTTCTCGGTGCGGCGGGTCAGCAGCAGGCCGAGCGACCGCCCGACCGTGATGCCGCGGCCGACGACGGTGACCTCGGCGCCCTTGATCGGGACGTCGAAGCGGCGCAGCAGCTCGATGATGCCCTTCGGCGTGCAGGGCAGCGGGCCCGGCTGCATCAGCACGAGCCGCCCCAGGTTCGTCGGGTGCAGGCCGTCGGCGTCCTTGGCCGGGTCGATGCGCTCCAGCACGCGCTGCTCGTCCAGGCCCTTCGGCAGCGGGAGCTGGACGATGTAGCCGGTGCAGGCCGGGTCGGCGTTCAGCTCGGCGACGGCCCGCTCGACGTCGTCCTGGATGGCGGTGGCGGGCAGGTCGCGGCGGATGCTCTCGATCCCGACCTCGGCGCAGTCGCGGTGCTTCATGTTGACGTAGGAGTGGCTGCCCGGGTCGTCGCCGACCAGCACCGTGCCGAGCCCGACGGACACACCGCGGTCGCGGAGCGCCTCGACGCGCACCTTGAGGTTCGAGCGGATCTCGGCGGCCGTGGCCTTGCCGTCCAGAATCTGTGCCGTCATGCGTTCCTCCGCGTGGATCTCGCCGTAGGGCCCGCGGGACCGGGCCCGGCTCACGGTCCCGTCCACCCAGGCGCGCGGTGTCCGGACTGTCGTTCGCTCCCCGGTGGTGATCCACCTTGCCTGCGCCAGTCGCGTGAAACCCCATGGTAACGGTCGAGTGGCACGCGGAAATCGGCACGAAGTGGCCCTGCCGGTGCCCGTTCCCCGCCTTCTACCGTCGTGCGCATGAGCGACGCATGGTTCGAACGGCCCGTCCTGACCGGGCAGTACGTGCGGCTGGAGCCGCTGTCCCCCGCGCACGCCGAGGGACTGTTCGAGGCGTCGAAGGACCCGGAGGTGTGGGCCTGGCTGAACGAGCCGCAGCCGGCGACGGCCGGGGAGATGGGCGTTCTCGTCGACAGGGCGCTGGCCGACTGCGAGCGCCGCGTGCGGCTCCCCTGGGTCCAGATCGACGCCGCGACCGGGGAGGTCGCCGGGACGACGTCCTACTACGAGGTCGCGCCGTCCCACCGGGGGCTGTGCATCGGCCACACCTGGCTCGGCGCGCGCTGGCACCGGACGGGTCTCAACACGGAGGCGAAGCTGCTCCTGCTCGGGCGGGCCTTCGACGAGCTGGGCGCGATCAGGGTCGGCTGGCACACGCACGTCCGGAACGAGCGGTCGCGGGCGGCGATCGAGCGGCTCGGCGCGGCGTTCGAGGGCGTCCACCGCAAGCACCGGATCCGGCCGGACGGGTCGGTCCGGGACACCGCCGTGTACGGGATGACGGACGACGAGTGGCCCGCCGCCGCCGGGGCTTTGCGGGCGCGGCTGCGCTAGCGAGGTGCCGGCTGCGCTAGTCCTCCGAGCGCTGGCGCCAGGCGAGGACGCGGTCGGTGCCGTGCCAGCCGAGCTGGGCGGCCAGGACGGCGGCCAGGAACGCGGCGACCAGCCCGATCACCTGGCGGGAGTCCATCAGCAGCGAGTCGACCAGGTACACCGAGCGCAGCATCGCGGCGAGCAGCACGTCCATCGCGCCTCCAACGGGGAACGCCCGCGCCCGGGGGCCAGGGGAGGTCGTGAGGGGAGGCGCGGTCCGGGCCGAGGCTACCCGCCCGGAAAAGTAAAGCGGACGACGGCAAACCCGGTGCGGCACGTGTTCCGTGCCACACCGGGCGAACCACCTGTCAGTGGAAGAAGTGCCGGACGCCGGTGAAGTACAGGGCGATCCCGGCCTTCTCCGCCGCCTCGATCACCTTGTCGTCGTTGACGGACCCGCCGGGCTCGACGATCGCCTTCACGCCCGCCACGGTCAGCACCTCCAGGCCGTCCGGGAAGGGGAAGAACGCGTCGGACGCGCCCACGGCGGACGCGGCGCGCTCCGCGCCGGCCCGCGCGACCGCGAGCTTGGCGGAGTCGACCCGGTTGACCTGGCCCATGCCGACGCCGACGGTCGCGCCGTCCGCGGCCAGCAGGATCGCGTTGGACTTGACCGAGCGGATCGCCCGCCACGCGAACGCCAGGTCGCGCAGCGTCGCCTCGTCCACGGCCTCGCCGGTCTTCAGCTCCCAGGTGGACGGGTCGTCGCCGGGCGCGTCCACGGCGTCGACGCCCTGCACCAGGAGGCCGCCGTCGATGCGCCGGTGCTCGACCGCGCCGGCCGGGGCGTCCGGGCAGACCAGCAGCCGGACGTTCTTGAACCGGTCCTTCAGGACGGTGACGGCCTCGTCGTCGAAGGACGGGGCGATCACGACCTCGGCGAAGCTCTCGGTGACCTGCCGGGCCATCGCGGCGGTGACCGGGCGGTTCGCCGCGATCACGCCGCCGTAGGCGGAGACGGGGTCGCAGGCGTGCGCCTTGCGGTGCGCCTCGGCGATGTCGGCGCCGACCGCGATGCCGCACGGGTTGGCGTGCTTGATGATCGCGACGCAGGGCTCGGTGAAGTCGTAGGCGGCGCGGCGGGCGGCGTCGGTGTCCACGTAGTTGTTGTAGGACATCTCCTTGCCGTACAGCTGCTCCGCGCCCGCCAGCCCGGTCTCGCCCGGGGAGCGGTACAGGGCGGCGCGCTGGTGCGGGTTCTCGCCGTACCGGAGGGTGTTCGAGCGCTCCCAGGTGGCGCCGAGGAAGTCGGGCCAGTTCGTCTCGGCGGCGGTCTCGTCGGGGGCGTAGGCGCTCGCGAACCAGGAGGCCACGGCCACGTCGTAGGACGCGGTGTGCGCGAACGCCTGCGCGGCGAGGCGGCGCCGCTCCTCCAGGGTGAAGCCGCCGGCCTTCACCGCGTCCAGGACCGTCCCGTAGGCGGACGGGTCGACGACGACGGAGACGCTCGCGTGGTTCTTCGCGGCGGCGCGCACCATGGTCGGGCCGCCGATGTCGATCTGCTCGACGCACTCGTCCGGCTTCGCGCCCGAGTTCACGGTGTCGGCGAACGGGTACAGGTTCGCGACCACCAGGTCGAACGGCTCCACGGCGAGGTCGTCGAGCTGCTGGAGGTGGTCCTCCTTGCGGCGGTCGGCGAGCAGCCCCGCGTGGATCCTGGGGTGCAGGGTCTTGACCCGGCCGTCCAGGCACTCGGGGAACCCGGTGAGCTTCTCCACCTTCATCACCGGGACGCCGGCGGCGGAGATCCGGCCGGCCGTCGACCCGGTCGAGACGATCTCCACCCCCGCCTCGTGGAGGCCGCGGGCCAGCTCCTCCAGCCCGGACTTGTCGTACACGCTGATCAGCGCGCGCTTAATCGCCACCCGACTCACCGGCCGAGCTCCCCTCATGGTCGTCGGAAGATTCACCACAGGTCCTGCACTTCATCGAGACCCGCCTGCCGCGCGTGGTCCAGCCGTCGCGGGCGAGGCGTCCGACGACGTCGACGAGGAGCCGGCGCTCCACCCGCTTGATGCGCTCGTGCAGGGAGTCTTCGTCGTCATGCCAGCCCACGGGGACGGTCTCCTGGGCGATGACGGGTCCGGTGTCCACGCCTTCGTCGACGAAGTGAACCGTACAGCCCGTGACCTTCACGCCGTAGGCCAGGGCGTCCCGTACGGCGTGCGCGCCGGGGAACGAGGGCAGCAGCGCGGGATGGGTGTTGACCGTCCGGCCGCCGAACCGGGCCAGGAACCGGGGCCCGAGGATCTTCATGAAGCCGGCGGAGACGACGAGGTCGGGCTCGTGCTTCGCGACGGCCTCGGTGAGCGCCGCGTCCCACTCCTCGCGGGACGGGAAATCCGGGATGCAGACCGTAAAAGTGGGCAACCCCACACGTTCCGCTCGCTCGGTTCCGCCGATACCGGGGCGGTCCGCCCCCACGGCAACGACTTCGGCACCGTAGGCTGGATCCGCGCACGCGTCGAGCAGCGCTTGTAGGTTGGTCCCCGCGCCGGAGACGAGGACGACGAGCCGGGCGGACACCATGACTCCCCGGTGGACGTTGACGGGATGTGCGGCCACCACGAAGCCTATCGGGCCGGTTCGGCGCCGCTTCACCGCAG
Organism: Actinomadura sp. NAK00032; assembly: GCF_013364275.1. Taxonomy (NCBI): domain Bacteria; kingdom Bacillati; phylum Actinomycetota; class Actinomycetes; order Streptosporangiales; family Thermomonosporaceae; genus Actinomadura; species Actinomadura sp. NAK00032. The sequence goes on from NZ_CP054932.1 coordinate 8,380,289, forward strand.
ATCCGCCCAGATCGAACGGGCGGTTCCACATCGCACGGGCCAGGAGGAGACCAAGAGTGAGCGAGCAGCAGGGCCGCGAGGCCCGTCCCGAGGACCGCCCGGACGGGCGGCCGGCGGGAGAGCCGCCCGCGGGGCCGTCGCAGGCGCGGCAGGCCGGCGTGCGGGCCCTGTGGCTCGGCGGCATCGCGCTGCTGACCGCCCTGTTCTTCTACCCGCTCGGCCTCGTGCTCGGCGTCGCCGCCGTCGTCGTCGGGATCCGGGCCCGCCGGCAGGCCCGCGCGACCCGCGACACCGTGCCCGGCGCCGTCCCCGGCATGGTGATGGGCGCCATCGGCCTCGGCATGTCGCTGGTGATGGTCGCCCTGGCGGTCTTCCTGCGCACGGAGTTCAGCGGCTACTGGGACTGCGTCAACGCCGCCAACACCCACACCGACCGCCAGGTGTGCCAGGACGAGTACTACCCGAAGATCGAGAAGAAGCTCGACCTGCCGCCCGGCTGGATGGACGAGTACGGGCACCTGCTCTGACCTCAAGCGGGCCCGGCTACTCGTCCCGCTCGGGCTCCTCGCGCAGGACGTAGATCGCGCCGCCCCGGTTCTCGGTGCGGTTCGGGTCCGCGCGGGGCGGCGGGACGGCGCGGCGCGGCTCCGCCGGCTCGGGTTCGGGCTCGTCCACGAGGTGGCCCTCGACGACGATCGTGCCGTCGCCCGACGGCCCCACCGGGCCAGGTTCCGGTTCCGGGTCGGGCGCGGGGGCGGGCGCGGGCGCGGGCGCGGGCCGCTCCTCGGCCAGGTCCGGTAGCGGGGCGGCGCGCCGCCGGGGCCGCCGCGGCGCGAGGACGGGCTCGGCCTCCTCGAACTCCAGCGGATCGGGCGCGTGCGGGGCCCGCGGCGCCGCCTCCTCGGCGGCGGGCCGCGCCAGCGGGTCGTAGTCGCCGGGGACGGGCGCCGACAGCGGCACCGCCACCGGCTCCGGCCGGACGGCGGGCCTCTTCGCCTTCGGCCGCTTGGCCTTCTTCGCGGCCTTCCGCGGAGCCTTCCTGGGCTCGCGCGCGGGACGGCGCAGCACCATCCAGTTCGCCACCCACGCGGCGATCGCCGCCGAGATCCCCACCTCCAGGGCCGCCAGCAGCCCCACCTGCCAGGCGGACGGCCCCACGGTCGCCATCCGGCCGCCGCCGAGCGGCCCGCCCGACAGCGCGCTGAGCAGCGCCGCGACGGCACCGGTCAGCGCCCCCGACAGGAACCCCCACAGCGGCGCGCCCTCCGCCACCGGGCTCGGCAGCGACCGGATCGTGAGGGTGCCGCCGACCGCGCCCGCGACGAACGGCGCGGCCAGCGCGAGCAGCGACAGCGCGGGCGCCGGGCCCGGCTGCGGCAGCGCCGCGAGCGGCGGGAACGCGGGCACGGCGTCCAGGAAGACCCCGGTCGGGGAGACGCTCGTCCCGGCGCCGACCGAGAAGCCCGGCCCAACCGCGTACGCCATCCCCCAGATCACCGCGTTCGGCAGGAACGCCAGCTCGACCAGCAGCAGCAGGACGCCGCCGACGACGCCGGGGGCGAGCATGCCGTACAGGTCGTCGGCCGCCGCGATGTTCATGGCGAGCGCCACGCCCACGAGCACCGCGCCCGACGCGAGCAGCACGCCGAGCGCGCCCGCGACCCCGATCACCAGCGAGCGGGGCCGCTCGGGCAGCAGCCGCAGCAGCGCGCCGAGCCCGGACCTGACCCGCCGTCCGCGCGCCTCGGCCGCGACCTGCGCGGCGACCACGGCGCGCGCGGCGCCGAGGCCGCCCGCGATGACGGCGACGAGGAAGCAGCCGATGAGCGCCTGCCAGGCCGGCGACCGCACCTCGTCGGAGGAGGCCGCGAGCGCGAGCAGGGCGGCCAGCGCCGCGTACGGCACGGCCAGCGCGGCGGCGACGTGCACGACCGCGATGCGCGGGCGCCGCCGCAGCCCCGCGACGCGGATCATCCAGCCGCCGCCCCGGTACAGCAGCACGCCGGGCAGGACGAGCACGCCGAGCGGCAGCAGCCCGACCCGCCCCTGCCCGTAGGAGAAGCCCGCGTGGTGGGCGACGAGCCAGAAGTTCACGGCCGTCCGGAACACCCCGGACATGCCGTTGCCCATCGCGGTCTTCGGTGCCGCGATCCACCCGATGAGCGTGATCGTGGTGAGCACGGCGAGGCCGATGCCGACGCACCACAGCGCCGCGACCAGCCCCGTCACGTACAGCGGCCGGGCGGCCTGCGCCGCCGTCCGCTCCCGGTCGGCCTCCCCGTCGGCCTCGGGGGCCGCGCCGCCACCGCCGGCGCGGCCGGTCTCGCTCTTCGCCGGCGCGTCCGTCGCCGGCCGCCGCTGCGGACGCCGCCCGGGGGTCTTGTCGCTCACCGGTCCATGCTGGCACCACGCCGGGCCGCGCCCCGTCCGCCCGCCCGGCGTGTCGCCTTTGTCATCGGGCCGTGGCGAATGCGGCCGGGGGCCGGACGCGAAAGGACGCCCGGGCCGCCGGGGCGGCTCGGGCGTCCTTTCGGTGGTCCCGCGAAGATCAGCTGAAGGTCAGAGCTTCTGCATGATCTCCCGCATGAGGACGGCCGTCTCGCTCGGGGTCTTGCCGACCCGGACGCCGACCTTCTCCAGGGCCTCCTTCTTCGCCTGCGCGGTGCCGGCGGAGCCGGACACGATCGCGCCCGCGTGGCCCATGGTCTTGCCCTCGGGGGCGGTGAACCCGGCGACGTAGCCGACGACCGGCTTGGTCACGTGCTGCTCGATGTAGGCGGCGGCGCGCTCCTCGGCGTCGCCCCCGATCTCACCGATCATCACGATGGCGTCGGTGTCCGGGTCGTCCTGGAACGCCTGGAGGGCATCGATGTGGGTGGTCCCGATGACGGGGTCGCCGCCGATGCCGACGCACGTCGTGAAGCCGATGTCGCGCAGCTCGTACATCATCTGGTATGTCAGCGTCCCGGACTTGGACACCAGGCCGATGCGGCCGGGCGTCGTGATGTCGGCCGGGATGATGCCGGCGTTCGACTTGCCGGGGGAGGCGATGCCGGGGCAGTTCGGCCCGATGATGCGGGTCTTGTTGCCCTTCTTCTCGGCGTACGCCCAGAAGTGCGCGGTGTCGTGCACCGGGATGCCCTCGGTGATCACGACGCACAGCGGGATCTCGGCGTCGACCGCCTCGACGACGGCGTCCTTGGTGAACTTCGGCGGGACGAAGACGACCGACACGTCCGCGCCGGTCTGCTCCATGGCCTCCTTGACGGTGCCGAACACCGGGAGGGAGGTGCCGTCGAAGTCGACCGTCTGGCCGGCCTTGCGGGCGTTCACGCCGCCGACGACCTGGGCGCCGGAGGCGAGCATCCGGCGGCCGTGCTTGGTGCCCTCGGAGCCGGTGATGCCCTGCACGATGATCTTGCTGTTCTCGGTGAGCCAGATGGCCATGCTCATGCACCTGCCGCTGCGAGTTCGGCGGCGCGCTTGGCCGCTTCGTCCATGGTCTCGACCTGCTGGACGCCGGGCAGCGCCGCGTCGCTGAGGATCTTGCGGCCGAGCTCGGCGTTGTTGCCGTCGAGCCGGACGACGAGGGGCCGGTCGACGGCCTCGCCGCGGTCGGCCAGCAGCTGGTAGGCCGAGACGATGCCGTTGGCGACGGCGTCGCAGGCCGTGATGCCGCCGAAGACGTTCACGAACACCGACTTGACGGCGGCGTCGGACAGCACGATCTCCAGCCCGTTCGCCATCACCTCGGCGGACGCGCCGCCGCCGATGTCGAGGAAGTTGGCGGGCTTCTGGCCGTCGAACTGCTCGCCCGCGTAGGCGACGACGTCGAGGGTGGACATGACCAGGCCCGCGCCGTTGCCGATGATGCCGACGCTGCCGTCGAGCTTCACGTAGTTGAGGTCCTTGGCCTTGGCCGCGGCCTCCAGCGGGTCGGCGGCGGCCTTGTCCTCGTACTTCTCGTGGTCCTGGCGGAACCCGGCGTTGTCGTCCAGGGTGACCTTGCCGTCGAGGGCCTTCACCTGGCCGTCGGCGGTGAGGATCATCGGGTTCACCTCGACGAGGGAGGCGTCCTCGTCGGTGAACACGGCCCACAGCCGCTCGATCAGCTCGGCGGCGCCGTCCAGGGCCTCCTGGGGCAGCCGGCCCTGCTCGGCGATCGCGCGGGCCTTGGCCCGGTCGACGCCGTCCAGCGGGGAGACCGGGACCATCGCCAGCCGGTCGTGCGGCACCTCCTCGATCTCCACGCCGCCCTCGACGGAGCAGATGGAAAGGAAGGTGCGGTTGGCGCGGTCGAGCAGGAAGGAGAAGTAGTACTCCTGCGCGATCGCGCTGCCCTCCTCGATCAGGACCTTGTGGACCGTGTGGCCCTTGATGTCCATGCCGAGGATCTGGCCGGCGAGCGTCTCCGCCTCGTCGGCCGTGTCGGCCAGCTTCACACCGCCGGCCTTGCCGCGGCCACCGGTCTTCACCTGGGCCTTGACCACGACCTTCTTGCTGCCCGCGGAGAACAGCTCCTCCGCGATGGCGCGCGCTTCCTGGGGAGTATGGGCGACCTTGCCGGTGGGCACCGGTACCCCGTACTCGGCGAAGAGTTCCTTCGCCTGATGTTCGAACAGGTCCACGAGGGCGTCCTTAACGGATCGACAGCCAAAGACCACACGAGTCGGCGATCTACACGGGTTTCCGTGCGGCCGGCACTCTGCGGTCCGCTCCGTCGATGCAGCCTAGTCAACCCGCCTACATGGTGATGCCGCCGGGTCCATATGTCACCGATAGTTCTCGTCGGCGGCACGTGCGGCGGGGCCCGAGGTGTCTCATCCTGAGGGGTGGGCACGTAGTGGCTCGTGAGGAGGATGAACCAATTGACGTAGTTTGATGTACTTATTTCGCTGCGGTGGGCTGTGGCGAAGGGGGCGAACGGATGGCGATGGCGGAGGAACAGGACGCGTCCGTCACGGCCTCCGTCCGAGCGCGGCCCGCTCCCGGCGTGCCCGGCGTGCCCGGCGTGCCCGGCGTGCCCGGCGCTTCGGGCGCTTCCGGCGCTCCCGCCGTGCCGCCGGCGCGGCGCGGGCCCGACCACCGCGGCGCCGGACGGCGGAACCCCGTCTCCCGCCGGCGGTCGGGCGCCCGCAAGGTCCGCCGCGCCACCGCCCTGCTGCTCATCGCCGCGCTCATCGCGACCGGCGGCGCCACGGCCCCCGAACCGTCCAGCGGCTCCGGCTGGGCGAGCCCAGGCCTCGTCGGCGGGGGCGGCTGGCCGTTCGCCGGCGTCCCGCTCTCTCCCGAGCAGGCCGAGGGGGCCGCCTACCTGCCGGACAGCTCCGTCGTCCGGCTCGCGGACGGGCGCGTGCGGCTGATCCCGTCCGGCGGCGACACGCCCATCACGGTGGACGCGTCCGACCCGCGCGTCGGCAGGGCCGTCCGGTCCGACAACGCCTGGCTCGCGCAGGGCACCGTCCCGACCGGCGGGCAGGGCCAGACCTACCGCGACATGGCGGCGCGCGCGCTGCTCGACCTGCGTCTCCTCACACGTCCGAACGGGGCGTCACTGGCGTCCTGGTACAGCAAGTGGCGGTACTCCTGGCCGCGCGACTCCGCGTTCACCGTCGCCGCGTTCACCGTCACCGGGCACCCGTCGGAGGCCCGGCGCGTCCTGCGCTTCCTGGCGCGCGCGCAGAGCGACAACGGCATGTGGGCCGCGCGCTACAACGCCGACGGAACGGCGGTCACCGACGGCCGCGCCCCGCAGCTCGACTCGCTCGGCTGGGTGCTGTGGGCGGCCTGGTTCTACCGGGTGCAGACCGGCGCGCCGGACGAGCTGCCCGACCTGTGGCCGATGGTGCGGCGCGCCGCCGACCACCTGACCCGATCGCTGGACGCCGAGGGGCTGCCGCCCGCCTCGTCCGACTACTGGGAGCGCGACCCCGGCCGCGAGCAGGACCCGCGCCGCCCCACGCTCGGCGTCGTCGGTCCCGTGCTGGCGGGCCTGCGGGCCGCCGCCGACCTCGCGCGGATGCGCGGCGAGCCCGGCAGGTCCGCGCAGTGGCAGAGCGCGGCGCAGCGGGTCTCCGACGCCGTGGCCAGGCAGTTCGCGCCCTACGGCTACCCGCGCTCGCCCGTCCCCGGCGGGCTGATGGACACCTCGGTGACGTTCCTCGCCGCGCCGTTCGCCCCGGACGACCCCGAGGTCACCGCCGCGATCGGCGACGCCGCGCGCAAGCAGGCGCTGCCGAACGGGGGCGTGCTGCCGGGCGAGCGCTGGTCCGGCACCCCGGACGTCGCCTGGACCCCGGAGACGGCCCTGTTCGGGCTGAACGCCGCCGCGTCGGGCCGGACGGAGGAGGCGCTCTCCCGGCTGAGCTGGCTCGCGGCGCACCGCACGTCCCTCGGTGTCCTGCCGGAGAAGGTCGGCCCGACCGGCAAGCCCGCCGGCCCGGCGCCGCTCGGCTGGACGGCGTCCCTCGTGCTGCTCAGCCTGTCGGCGCTGGAGCACCCGCTGCCCGTCCCCTAGCCGAACCGCTCGCGCTAGCCGAACTGCTCGTAGGCGAGTTTCGCCACCAGCGCGCCGACCACGCAGAGCAGGACGACGCGGACGAAGCCCGCGCCGCGCTTGATCGCCATGCGCGCGCCGAGCTGCGCGCCGACCGCGTTGGCCACCGCCATGCCCAGCCCGACCGCCCACAGCACGTGCCCCTGCGCCGCGAAGACGACCAGCGCCCCGAGGTTGGTGCAGGCGTTGATGATCTTCGAGGTGGCGGACGCGTCCACGAAGTCCATGCCGAGCAGCGCGGTGAACGCCACGACCAGGAACGTCCCGGTGCCGGGCCCGACGAGCCCGTCGTAGAAGGCGATGGCGACGCCCGGGACGAGCACCGCGGCGGCGACCCGGCGGCGGGTCCGCAGCACCAGCCGCGGCGCCCGGCCGAGATCGGGCTTCAGCACCACGATCGCGGCCACCGACAGCAGCACGACCATGATGACCGGTTTGAGGACGTCCGAGGAGATCACCGTCGCGCACAGCGCCCCGCCCGCCGCGCAGCACACCGCGAGCACCCCCGCCGGGACGGCGACGCGGACGTCCGGCTTGGCCTTGCGCGCGTAGGCGACGGCCGCGGACGCCGTGCCCGCGATCGAGCCGAGCTTGTTGGTGGCGAGCGCCGCCGCGACCGGCTGCCCCGGGGCGGCCAGCAGCAGCGCGGGCAGCTGGATCAGCCCGCCCCCGCCCACCACCGCGTCGACCCAGCCGGCCGCGACGGCGGCGGCCAGCAGCATGAGCACCTGCTCGGCGTGCACGGGGGCTCCCGGGGGTAAGGAGTGAAGCTGAGATCACTGGTTACCCTATCGGCCGCTCCGGGGGCGTTACGAGGCCCACTCGTCGGCGAGGACGGCCCAGACCTCGACGTCCCGGCGCTCGCCGTCCAGCAGGAACGCCTGCCGGTGCACGCCCTCGCACGTCATGCCGAGGCGCTTCGCGACCGCCGCGCTGGCCGTGTTGCGCGGGTCGCAGAGCCACTCGACCCGGTGCAGCCCCCGCACGCCGAACGCCCAGTCGATCATGTGGCGGACGGCCGTCGTGATCAGCCCCCGCCCGCGCGCCCCCGCCGCGAGCCACACGCCCGCCTCGCAGGTGCCCTGACCGGCGTCGAACGTGCGGAAGACGGTCCCGCCCTGGAGGACGCCGTCGACCCAGATGCCGTAGATGCGCCCCCGGTCGGCGGCCTGCTTCTCCGCGTACGCCTGAAGCAGGGTGCGGGCCGTCACCTCGTCCACGACCGTCCGGGCCCAGGGGATGTAGTCCTCGATGTCGGCGCGGACCGCCCGCGCGTGCTCGGCGAACTCCGCCGCCTGCCACGGTTCCAGCGGACGGAGCTCGGCGCCGTCGGCGAGCGTGAGAGCGAACATCGGACCTCCCGGGGGTACATACCGAACGTTTGTTATGTACTCTACGGGGATGCCCGCCCGAGGTGATCACGACGCCCGCCGCCGGGACGTGTCCGAGGCCGTCTGGCGCGTCCTCGCCGAGCACGGCTTCGGCGGGCTGACGCTGCGCGCCGTCGCGGCGGAGATGGGCGCCTCCACCGGCCTGCTCACCCACTACTTCCCGAACAAGAGGGCCCTCGTCGCGCACGCCCTCGACGTGGCCGACGAGCGCACCGCGAACCGCCCCCTCCGCACCGCGCGGCCGGGCCTGCCCGCCCTGCGCGCCGCGCTCCTGGACGTCCTGTGCCTCACCCCCGACGCCACGGCCATGAACCGCGTGTGGGTCAGTTCCTGGGACGTCTCGCTCGCCGACCCCGGCCTCGCGGCCCGCCAGCGGGACCGCTACGCCGGCTGGCGCGACCGCCTGCGCCCGCACGCGCAGGCGGCGGTCGCCCGCGGCGAACTGCCCGGCTCCCGCGCCGTGGACGACATCGTCGCGTCCGCCGCAGCCTTCGCGCACGGGCTCGTCGTGCACGCCCTGTTCGACCCCGCCGGCTACCCGCCCGACCGCCAGATCGCCATGCTCGACGGCTTCCTGGCGGCCCTGGCGGCCCCGCCCCCGGACTCCCCGGCGGACTCGGGACGCGCGATGCTGGGGTCATGACGATCAGCACGCGGGCCCTCGGCGCCGACTTCCCCACCCCGATCGACGACCGGTACTTCGAGGACTACAAGGAGGGCTCGGTCTACGAGTACGGCCACGTCGCCCCGGACGAGGCCGAGATCATCGAGTTCGCCCGCCGGTTCGACCCGCAGCCGATCCACATCGACCGGGAGTTCGCCGAAACCGGCCCGTTCGCGGGCATCATCGCGAGCGGCTGGCACACCGGCTCGATCATGATGCGGCTGTTCGCCGACCACTTCCTGTCGCGGGTCGCGAGCCTCGCCTCCCCCGGCGTGGACGAGCTGCGCTGGCCGGCCCCCGTCCGCCCCGGCGACAGCCTCCGGCTGCGCGTCGCCGTCCTGGAGGCCCGCCCGTCCCGCTCCAAGCCCGACCGCGGCATCGTCCGCACCCGGGCCGAACTGCTCAACCAGGACGACCAGACCGTCCTGCACACGCTCCCCATGAACCTTCTCCGCCGCCGCCCCGCCTGACCGGGAGCCGGGGCGCGCGGCCGGGGCGGCCGCGCGGGCGGGTCAGAGCTTGTCGATGGTGGCGAAGCGGAGGACGAGCGTGCGGACGCCGTACTCGCCGCCGAAGTCGATGCTGGCCTTCTCGCCCCGGTCGTAGACCGAGACGACGGTGCCGAGGCCGAAGGCGTCGTGGGTGACCTTGTCGCCCGGGGACAGGGACGGGACGGGTCGGTTCCCGGGCGAGCGGGTGCCCGGCCGCTGCGCCATGCGCGACATCGCCGGGCTGGACGTCGAGGACGCCTCGCGCTCCCATTCGAGGAGGCTGTTCGGGACCTCGCCGAGGAACCGGGACGGCGGGTTCACCTGCGGCGCGCCCCACGAGCTGCGCATCGCGGCCCGGGAGACGTACAGCCGCTGCCGGGCGCGGGTGATGCCCACGTAGGCGAGGCGGCGCTCCTCTTCGAGCTCCTTGGGGTTGCTCATGGCGCGCAGGTGCGGGAAGACGCCGTCCTCCATGCCGGTGAGGAACACCACCGGGAATTCGAGGCCCTTCGCGGTGTGCAGCGTCATCAGGGTGACGACGCCGTGGTCGCTCTCCTCGGGCTGCTCGCCCGGCGGGACGGGGCCGCCCTTGGCGCCGCCGGGGATGGAGTCGGCGTCGGCGACCAGCGCGACCTGCTCCAGGAACTCGGGGAGACGGCCCTCGGCGGACTCGCCGTCGAGGCGCTCCTCGAACTCGCGGGCGACGGCCTCCAGCTCCTGGAGGTTCTCGACGCGGGTCTCGTCCTGCGGGTCCTTGGAGTTCTGGAGCTCCTCCAGGTAGCCGCTGGCCTTGAGGACCTCGGCGATCAGGTCGGCCGGGGTGAGCGACTCGGCGGCCGTGCGCAGCTCGTCCAGCAGGGTGACGAACTCGCGGACGGCGTTGATCGAGCGGGTCGCCATGCCGGGGACGTCCTCGGGCACGCGGAGCGCCTGCCAGAACGAGATGCGCTCGCGGGACGCGTACGCCTCGACGCACGCTTCGGCACGGTCGCCGATGCCGCGCTTGGGGACGTTCAGGATGCGCCGCAGGGAGACGGTGTCCTCGGGGTTGGCGAGGCAGCGCAGGTAGGCGAGGGCGTCGCGGATCTCCTTGCGCTCGTAGAACCGGACGCCGCCGACGACCTTGTAGGGCAGCCCGACCCGGATGAACACCTCTTCGAAGACGCGCGACTGGGCGTTGGTGCGGTAGAACACGGCGACGTCGGCGGGGCGGGCGTCGCCCTCGTCGGTGAGCCGGTCTACCTCGTGGGCGACGAACGCGGCCTCGTCGTGCTCGTTGTCGGCCACATAGCCGGTGATCTTGTGGCCCTCGCCCTGGTCGGACCACAGCTTCTTGGGCTTGCGGTCGGCGTTGCGCTCGATCACCGCGTTCGCCGCGGACAGGATCGTCTGCGTGGAGCGGTAGTTCTGCTCCAGCAGGATCGTGGTGGCGTCCGGGTAGTCGCGCTCGAACTCCAGGATGTTGCGGATCGTCGCGCCGCGGAACGCGTAGATCGACTGGTCGGCGTCGCCGACGACGCACAGCTCCGCCGCACCGACCCCCTCGACCGGGGCGGTCAGCTCGCGGACGAGTTCGTACTGCGCGTGGTTGGTGTCCTGGTACTCGTCGACGAGGACGTGCCGGAACCGGCGCCGGTAGTGCTCGGCGGCCTCCGGGAAGACCTGGAGCAGGTTGACCGTCATCATGATCAGGTCGTCGAAGTCCATGGCGGCGGCCTGCTGGAGGCGCGCCTGGTACATCTCGTAGGCCTCGGCGAGCGTCTGCTCCATGTGCGTCGAGGCGCGGTTCTTGAACGTCTCGTAGTCGATCAGCTCGTTCTTCAGGTTGGACACCTGGGCGCTGAACGACTTCGGCGGGTACCGCTTCGGGTCGAGGTCGAGCTCGCGGCAGACCAGCGCCATCAGCCGGTTCGCGTCGGCCTGGTCGTAGATCGAGAAGCTCGTGGGGAAGCCGAGCCGCTTGGCCTCGCGGCGCAGGATCCGCACGCAGGCGGAGTGGAACGTCATCACCCACATGGCGCGCGAGCGCGGCCCGACGAGGGCGTCGACGCGCTCCTTCATCTCGGCGGCGGCCTTGTTGGTGAAGGTGATCGCGAGGATCTGGCCGGGGTGCACGTCCCGCTCGCCGAGCAGGTGCGCGATGCGGTGGGTGAGCACCCGGGTCTTGCCCGAGCCGGCGCCCGCGACGATCAGCAGGGGGCCGCCGGAGTGCACGACGGCGGCGCGCTGCTGCGGGTTGAGGCCATCGAGCAAGGGGTGAGCTTCGGTCTTCGACATCACGTGCGAGTCTACGGCGCGGCGCGGACGATTTCGGCGCGTCCGCCGCACCGGCCGGTGCGCCCGGTATCCCGGCCGGTGGCTTCATGTGGACAGACGGGATGCCTTTCCAGGTCCGCGGGTTGACTCGATCTCGCCGCCGGCGGAGCGTTCGACGCGACGGAACGCCGAGTCAGCAGGGACTCGCGCACTGTCAGGGGAGGTGGCTTCGATGACGATCCACCAGCAGGAGTTCGAGCGGCCCGTGCCGCGACCCGTGCCGCGCCCGGTGCCGGTTCCGGTGCCGCTGAGGACCGGGCACCGGTTCCTCGTCTACAAGCAGGACCCGTCGATCGCCGAACTCGGCGCCCGGCTGGTCTACGTCCCGACCGTGGTGCTGAACGGCCCGACGGACGCGCGCGTCCGGACGGAGCTGGCGGGCGTCACCCCGGTCGCCCGCAACGTCCAAGGCGACTTCGTCTTCGCCACCGCGACCGCGCAGTTCGACTGCGCGCACACGTCCGCCGTCGTCCGGCAGACGATGGCGATGTACGAACGGCACAACGGCGGCAACCCGATCCCGTTCGCGTGGAACGTCGGCGGCAACACCGACCGCATCACGGTGTTCCCGCACGCCGGCGAGGGCGCGAACGCGTTCTACACACGGACGGGCCAGGCGCTCAAGTTCCTGTTCTTCACGCCGCAGGGGCAGCCGCAGGGCACCGTCCTGCACACGTGCCGGTCGCTGGACATCGTCGCTCACGAGACCGGGCACGCGATCCTGGACGGCCTCAAGCCGGGCTGGCTGTCGGCGGGCAACCCGCCGCAGACCGGCGGCCTGCACGAGTCGTTCGGCGACATCACCGCGATCTTCCTGGCGCTGGCGCAGCCGGACCAGGCGGAGGCGCTGGTGGCGCTGACCAAGGCCAACCTGCACGACAAGTCGTTCCTGGCGGACCTGGCGGAGGAGTTCGGAAAGGCGCTCGGGATGCCGTCCGGGCTCCGCAACGCCGACAACGACCTCAAGCTCAGCCAGGTCGGCAACGAGGTGCACGCGATCTCGCAGGTGTTCACCGGCGCGGTCTACGACGTCCTCGCCGACATGTTCACGTTCGAGCTGAGCCGGCAGCGCCGCACCAGGGACGCCTCGGTGATCCTGATCGAGACGGCGTCGGCGCTGTGCAAGCTGGTGTTCGACGCGATCGTGGCGGCCCCGGCGACCGGCGCCCGGTACGTGGACGTGGCGAACAAGATGCTCCAGGTCTCGGCCGGCCGCGGCGACCCGGCGATCTACCGGACGTTCATCCGGAACCGGTTCGCGGTCCGCGAGATCACCACGGCGGAGACGCCGCTGACCGACCTGATGAGCGGGCGGCTGGCGATGACCGAGCCCGGCTACACCGGGGACGGGCAGGACGTCACCGAGGTGGCGCCGCACGACCAGCACTCGGCGAGCCTGCGGGCCGACCAGGACAGGTCGCGCTGCTGCGGCACCATGCAGATGCCCGAGTACCAGGTCGTGGCCCCGGAGAAACTGGCCATGCGGGGCCCGCTGGAGGACGATGACATCCTCCGGGACGACCTGGAGGAGCTGCGCCGGGCCTTCAGCAAGTAGGGCCGGCGCCCGACCACCCCCGGCGGGGAGGCGCGATGCGCGTGAAGATCGAGAGCACCGGCGGGTTCACCGGCCGGAACGCCGTCGTCGCGCTGTACGACACGGACGCGCTCTCCGCCGGGCGGGCCGGCGGCATCCGGGACGCGGTGGACGCGCTCGCCGCCGCGCAGGCGCGGGGCGGGGAAGGCGAGATCGGCGCCGACCTGCCCGCGTACCTCATCACGGTGGACGAGGCCGGCGAGGAGCCGCGCGTCTTCGAGGTGCGCGGGGATCCGGCGGCGGGCGCCTCGTCCGTCCTCGGCGCCCTGCTGCAAGGGCCGGAGCCGCACGGGCCCGACGCGACCTGACCGCGGCCGTGGCGGGCCGACGCACGGGCCCGCCACGGCCGGGTTCAGGACGTCTTGCGGTGGTCGCGGGCCGACTCGGCGGCCGCGTGGACGGCGGCGAGGTCCGCGCCCGTCGCGGCCATGGACGCGGCGGCGACCGCGCCCTCCACCAGGGGCGCGTCCGCGAGCAGGACGTCGTCCCCGCCGGCGTCCTCGATGAGCATCTTGGCGGTGAGAACGGAGCTGCCGAGGTCGGCGAGCAGCACCACGCCGTCGCCGTCGCCCGCCGCGGCGACGGCCTGCTCGACCAGGTCGATGCTGGTGCCGAGGCGGCCCTCGGAGTCGCCGCCGGCGGGTTCGACGACAGCCTTGCCGACGCCCATCGCGCGGGCGACCTCGGCGGCGCCCTCGGCCAGCGTCCGGCTGTGCGAGATGATCACGATGCCGACCATTCAGCCCTCCCCCGTCACATCGGCGAGCGCTCCGAGCAGGAGCGCGGTGGACGCGGCGCCCGGGTCCATGTGCCCGGTGCTGCGCGCTCCGAGGTAGCTCGCGCGGCCCTTGCGCGCCTGCATCGGGACCGTGTCGTCCGCGCCCTTGGCGGCGGCGTCGGCGGCGGCGCGCACGCATCCGGCGAGGCCCGAGCCGTCCGCCAGCGCCGCCTCGTAGGCCGCGACGGCCGGGGCGAGCGCGTCGACCATCGTCTTGTCGCCGTCGGCGGCCTTCCCGAGGTCGCGGACGCCGTCCAGCGCGGCCCGCAGCGCGGTGCCGAGCGCGGCGGCGTCCACGTCGGCGGCGTCGCCGAGGGCCTTGCCCGCGCGGCGCAGCGCCGTCCCGTAGAGGGGGCCGGACGCGCCGCCGGTCTTGGACACGATGGCGCGCCCGGCGGCGATCAGCACCTTGCCGGGCGGGACGCCGTCCGGCAGGGCGTCGACGGCGGCGCGGAAGCCGCGGTCGAGGTTGTGGCCGTGGTCGCCGTCGCCGATGGCCGCGTCCAGCCGGGTGAGCCGCTCGGCGTCGGCGGTGACCAGCTCGGCGGCGTGCCTGATCCAGGAGGCGAAGTCCTCGGCGTTCATCGAGCCCGCGTTCACCGGCCCCACCGCAGCCCCGGGGTCTCGACGGGCGCGTCCCAGAGGCGGGTCAGGTCGGGCGTCATCCGGCAGACGCTGATCATGCAGCCGGCCATCTCCAGGCTCGTCACGTACGGGCCGACCAGGCGGCGGACGACGGTCGCGCCGTGCCCCTCCAGCCATTCGGCCGCCGCCGCGTAGGCGATGTACTGCTCGATCAGCGGGGTGCCGCCCATCCCGTTCACCAGCACCAGCACCTCGGACCCGGACAGCGGCATGTCCGCGTCGATCGCGCTGAGCGAGGCCGCCACGATCTCCGCCGCCGTGCCGATCTCAACGCGCTCCCGGCCGGGCTCGCCGTGGATGCCGATGCCGAGCTCCATCTCGTCCTCGGCCAGCTCGAACGTGGGCGTCCCGGCGGCGGGCACCGTGCAGGGCGAGATCGCGACGCCGAACGACCGGCTGCGCTCGTTCACCTCCCGTGCCACGGCCGCGACCGCGTCCAGCGCCGCGCCCTCCTCGGCGAGCGCGCCGGCGATCTTCTCGACGAACAGGGTCGCGCCGGTGCCGCGCCGCCCGGCGGTGAACGTGCTGTCCTCGACGGCGACGTCGTCGTTCACGATCACCGAGGTGACCTCGATGTCCTCGTCCTCGGCGAGTTCGGCGGCCAGCTGGAAGTTCATGACGTCACCGGTGTAGTTCTTCACCAGGTGCACCACCCCGGCGCCGCCGTCCACCGCCATCGTCGCCGCGATGATCTGGTCGGGGACGGGAGAGGTGAACACTTCGCCGCAGCAGGCCGCGTCCAGCATGCCGTGGCCGACGAACCCGGCGTGCAGCGGCTCGTGACCGGATCCCCCGCCCGACACCAGGGCGACCTTCCCGGCGCGGGGCGCGTCCGCCCGCACGACGGTGCCGCCGTCCGGGTCGACGTTCAGCGAGGGGTGCGCGGCGGCCAGGCCGCGCAGCGCGTCGGAGACCACGTCCGCCGGGGCGTTGATGAGTTTGCGCATGTCTCTTGCTCTACCCCGGTGCGGCGCCGCGTCCCAGACCCAATCGCGGACGGTCCGCGATCTTCACCGCCCGCGCCCGTATAGGTTTTCGGTCGTGACCAAAGGACCTGTGTTCCTCTACGACTGCGACACCGGCATCGACGACGCGATGACGCTGCTGTACCTGGCCTCGCTGGTCCGGGCGGGCGAGGCGGAGCTGGCGGCGGTCGGCACGGTGCACGGCAACATCGACCCGCGGACCGGCGCGCTGAACACGCTGCGCGTGCTGGAGGCGGCCGGGATCACCGGGGGCGTGCCGGTCGCGGTGGGCGCGGACCGGCCGACGGCGCAGGACGTCCACTACGCGCTGGACTGGCACGGGACGGACGGCCTCGGCGACACGCACCTGCCCGACCCGGCGGGGCGGCCCGTCGCCGAGCCCGCCGCCGCGCAGATCGTCCGGCTGGCGCGCGAGCGGCCCGGCGAGCTGACGCTGCTGGCGACCGGCCCGCTGACGAACCTGGGCGCGGCGCTGCTGCTGGACGGCGGGCTGCCGTCGCTGATCCGCGAGGTCGTCGTCATGGGCGGCGCGTTCGACCACCCGGGCAACATCACGACGCACGCCGAGGCGAACATCTGGCACGACCCGGAGGCCGCCGACCTGGTGTTCGCGGCGGACTGGCCGGTCGTGCTGGTGCCGCTGGACGCCACGCACCCGACCGCCGTCCACGACGACTGGCTGGACCGGCTCGGCGCGCACGACAGCGAGGTCGCCCGCTTCGCCGCGCGGATCCTGAAGTTCTACGAGGTCGCCTACACGCCGACGCTGAAGCGCCGGGGCGCGGTCATCCACGACGCGCTCGCCGCGATGCTGGCCGTGGAACCGGGCCTCGGCGAGTACGCCCACCGGCCCGTCCGGGTGGAGCTGCGGGGCGAGCTGACGCGCGGCACCACCGTGTGGGACGCGCGGTCACTGCCCGCCGAGGACACCCGCCGCCCGGTCAAGGTCGCCGTCGGCAGCGACGTGACGGCGTTCCAGGACCGCCTCCTCGCGGCGCTGACCTCGTTCTGAGCCCGCCGCACGTGAATATCTGATCTTCAGGGAGTGCCGGGAACGTTCGCGGACCTTATTGTTGAAACCGTGACCAACGTTCTGGACGACGGCAAGCTGGAGCGAGTCCTCGCGGTGATGGCGCACCCCGACGACGTCGACTTCGGTGCGGCCGGGACCGTGGCGGGCTGGACGGACCGGGGCATCGAGGTCGTCTACCTCATGGTGACCGACGGCGACGCGGGCGGCTTCGACGACAACGTCTCCCGTACGGAGATGGCGACGCTGCGCCGCGAGGAGCAGCGCGCGGCGGCCAAGTGCGCCGGGGTGACCGACGTCCGGTTCCTCGGCCACCCGGACGGGCGGGTCGAGGCGACGCTGGACCTGCGCCGCGACATCGCCCGGGTGATCCGGCAGGTGCGGCCGGACCGGGTGCTGATGCCGAGCCCGGAGCGCAACTACGAGCGGATCTACCCGAGCCACCCCGACCACCGGGCGGTGGGCTCGGCGGCGCTCGACGCCGTCTACCCCGACGCCCGCAACCCGTACGCGTTCCCGGAGCTGCTCGCCGACGAGGGCCTGGAGGCGTGGACGGCGCGGGAGGTGTGGCTCACCGGCGGTCCCGTCGTGAACCACTACGTCGACATCACCGACCGCTTCGAGCGGAAGGTGAACGCGCTGCGCGCGCACGTGAGCCAGACCGGGCACATGGGCGACGGGCTGCCGGAGATGCTGCGCGGCTGGCTGGGCGCCAACGCGGCGGCGGCGGGCCTGCCGGAGGGCCGTCTCGCCGAGTCGTTCCAGGTCGTCGACACCGCCTGAGCGCACCCCCAATTTCGGTCACGCTATAAATCCAGTCCCTCACATGCCGTAATTAGCCGCAGATCGGGCATGTACCCCACGTGACGGAACACGGGGGGTTGTCATGCAGCATGAGATCGAGGCCACCGCCAGGTCCGGCGCCGAACCGGAAGTGATCTTCAAGCACCTCTGCCTCGCCGAGGCGTGGGGCGAATGGGGCGGCTTCTGGATCCGCGCCCGGCGCGAGGCCGACGGGACCGAGCACCCGAACGGGATCGGGGCCGTCCGGTCCGTCCCGCCCTGGCGCGAGGAGGTCGTCGCCTGGGACCCGCCGCGGCACTACGGCTATGTCGCGCACACCGGCCCGCCGCGCCGCCGCGTCCTGGTCGACATCACGCTGGAGCCGCACTCCGGCGGGACGCTGATCCGCTGGTGCGGCGAGGTCGAGGGCTTCCCGGGGACCGGCCGCTACACGCGGGCCGCCCTGCGCCGCCGGTTCGGCTCGTACGCGCGCCGCGTCGCCTGGCACGCCGAGCGCTGCGAGCCCGGCTGCCCGGCCCGGCTGCCGGGCGTGCTCTAGCGCCGTCGGCTCCA
Organism: Actinomadura sp. NAK00032; assembly: GCF_013364275.1. Lineage (NCBI taxonomy): Bacteria > Bacillati > Actinomycetota > Actinomycetes > Streptosporangiales > Thermomonosporaceae > Actinomadura > Actinomadura sp. NAK00032. The sequence continues at coordinate 8,398,096 of NZ_CP054932.1, forward strand.
GCGCTCTTCGCAACATCACCGGTCGCACGAATTCGGGGGGATCGATGCGACGTCATATCATCGTGCTCGCCCTGGCCGCGGGCGCCACCGGGGCGGGCTTCACCGCCCACTGGCTCGTCGCCGACGCACCGCAGCGCAAGAGCGGCGCGACCGTCGGCGCCACCGAACCGATCAAGACCGGGCGGGAGGCGGCCGTGGCGAACCGGCCCGGCACCCGCCCGTTCGACCGCCCGGCGCTGACCCAGGCCGTCCGCGCCTACCTCGGCACCCGTCCGGGCAAGGCGGGGATCATGGCCACCGACCTGCGCACCGGCCTGTCCTTCGGGCAGAACGAAAACGGCCGGTTCGTCACCGCCAGCGTCATGAAGGTCGACATCCTGTCCAGCCTCGTCCTGCAGCACCAGCGGGGACGGGACGCGCTGACGGCGGGGCAGCGCGAACTCGCCGGGCAGATGATCCGCGAGAGCGACAACTCGGCGGCCGACGCGCTGTACTCCGCCGCCGGCGGCGACGGCGGCGTCAAGAAGGCGAACAAGAGCCTCGGCCTGAAGAACACGACGCCGTTCGCCGGGTCGTGGGGCTCGTCCCTGACGACGCCGGCCGACCAGGTGCGCCTGCTGCGGAACCTGGCGTCGGACAAGAGCCCCATCAAGGCCGCCAACCGCCAGTACATCCTGGGCCTGATGGGCTCGGTGGTGAAGGAGCAGGCGTGGGGCGTCAGCGCGGCGGCCCGTCCGGGCGAGAAGGTGGCGCTGAAGAACGGCTGGACGCCGGTCCGGTTCCAGGGGCACGGATGGGCGGTCAACAGCATCGGCCGCATCACCGGACGCGACCACGACTTCCTGGTCGCGGTGTGCAGCGGGGACAGCCCGACGATGGAGAAGGGCGTGGACACGGTCGAGCGCGTGGCCGAGATGGTCGTCAGCACGATGCGCGGCTCGCATCCGTGAGCCGGCGGGGTCGCGCGGGGCTCCCGGTACGGTCACGGGGGCCCGCGGGCCCGGGCGGCGGGCCGGCCGCCCGGCGGAATGCCGGTTACGTCAGGGGCGCACCGGACGGGTGAGCTTCGTCCCGTCGTTGGCCGCCACGATCACGCAGGTGACGGTGCGGTCGCCCTGCCGCCACGACTCGTCCGTGGGGTAGTAGAAGGAGTTCCCGAGGCGGCTCGCCGCCGGGTCGCGGTCGATCCGCGCCCGGGTGCGGATCTTGCAGCCGTCCGACGCCCGCCGCTGCAGCTCCGACTCCGGCGGCATGATGGAGCCCGTCAGCCGGAAGACCGCCGCCACCTCGCCGTCATGCGGCCCGGTGCACGGCACGATCTTCACGCTCTCGACCTCGACCGGCTCGGTGTCGGACGGGTTGGACGCGGTCGCGGCGTCGTTGATGCAGTCGCCGACCTCCATCTTCTGCGCGTCCACCGTCTGGGTCCTGCTCTGCGATGGCCGCGGGAAGGCGCCGTCGCCGGTGCGGTCCGACGAGGAGTCGGCGGCGGCGACCACGATGCCGATGACGACGCCGGAGACGATCCACAGCGAGGACAGGACGATGCCGGCGATCGCGAACCCGCGGCCGCGGCCGCCGTTCCGGCCGATCTGGCTCAGCGAGATCGCCCCGAGGATGATCCCGAGGATGCCGAAGCAGCCGAGCAGCCCGGTGATGAAGGCCGCGACCGCCAGGCCGTTGGTCGAGTCGTTGCGGTACGGGGAGCCGTACCCGGGCGGGCCCGGCGGGCCGGGAGGCGCCGGCGGCGGCTGGTAAGGGGGTCGGGGACCCGGGTACCCGGATCCGGGGGGAGGGTATGTCATGACCAGGGACTGTATCGGGCACAGATATACATTTGCGGCGAAATGATCGCCGTGCCCCGCAGGTCAGACGAGGCCGGTCGGACGAGGCGGGTCAGACGAGGCGGCGGGCGGCCGCCCAGCGCGACAGCTCGTGCCGGTTGGACAGCTGGAGCTTCCGCAGCACGCTGCTCACGTGCGTCTCGACCGTCTTCACCGAGATGAACAGCTCCTTGGCGATCTCCTTGTAGGCGTAGCCGCGCGCGATCAGCCGCAGGACGTCCCGCTCCCGCTGGGTGATCTGGTCGAGCTCGGGGTCCACGGCCGGGACGTCCGACGCGGCGAACGCGTCGAGCACGAACCCGGCGAGCCGCGGCGAGAACACGGCGTCGCCCTCCGCGACCCGGCCGATCGCGTCCGTCAGCTCCGGACCCGAGATCGTCTTGGTGACGTAGCCGCGCGCCCCGCCGCGCACGACCCCGATCACGTCCTCCGCCGCGTCCGACACCGACAGCGCGAGGAACTTCGACGGGACGGCGCCGTGCAGCCGGCGCAGCACCTCGATCCCGCCGCCGCCGGGCAGGTGGACGTCCAGCAGCACGACGTCCGGCCGCGACTCGCGGATCACCGCCACCGCCTCGTCGACGTCGCCCGCCTCCCCGACGATCTCGACGCCGCCGCCCAGCTCCGCCTTCACGCCGGTCCGGAACATCTGGTGGTCGTCCACCAGCACGACCCGCTTCAACGCCTCGCTCATGATTTCTTGATCTCCAGCCGAACCTCGGTGCCCTCGCCGGGAGCCGTGCGGACGGTCGCCTTCCCGCCGTTGCGCTCCATACGTCCGATGATGGACCCTCGGACGCCCATCCGGTCCGCCGGGACCGCGTCGAGGTCGAATCCCTTGCCCCGGTCGCGGACGAAGATGGCGATCTCGTCGCCCGAGACCTCCGCGTACACCGACACCGACGGCGCCTCCGCGTACTTGGCGGCGTTCACCATCGCCTCCCGCGCGGCCTGCAGCGCCGCGCCGAGGCGCTCGTCCAGCGCCGTGTCGCCCACGCAGACGATCTCGATGGGCACGCCGTGGTCGTCCTCGACCTCCCCGGCGGCCTCCTTGATCGCGGCGGCGAACGTCCGGTCGGGGTCGGCGCGCGGCTGGTAGAGCCAGGTCCGCAGGGTGCGCTCCTGGGACCGGGCGAGCCGCTGCACCTCGCGGGTGTCGTGCGCGTTCCGCTGGATCAGGGTCAGCGTGTGCAGCACCGAGTCGTGGACGTGCGCGGCCAGCTCGGCGCGCTCCTGGGAGCGGATGCGCTCGTGCCGCTCGGCGTCCAGGTCCTGCCAGAGCCGCACCACCCACGGCGTCACGATCACCGCGACCCCGGTCAGGATGATCAGCATGGCGATGATGACGGACCGCGCCTGCGCCGCCTCCACGTTCTGCACGACGACGCCGCCGATGCCGCCGACGACCAGCAGCAGGCCGAGCAGGCTGCGCAGCCACCGCTGGCGGAGCGGCAGCGTCCACCGCTGCCGCTGGTCGCGGTCGGCCTGCTGCCACAGGATCGCGGCGCCGACCCCGCCGACGACGAACGGCCACAGCGCCCACTGCACGACACCCGCCGCGCCCCACGGCAGCGCCGCGAGGCCCAGCGTGACGGCCGTGTAGACGAGCAGCTGGCCCCAGTCGCGGCCGCGCCGGCGACCGGGCGCCGCGACGGCCGTCGCACCGTCAGTCCCGCCGGCCGCCGCACCGGCCGGCGGCTCCTTCGCGGCGACGGGCACCAGGATCCAGAACGCGGCGTACGCGGCGACGCCGAGCCCGCTCGCCACCGTCAGCAGCACGAACGCGGCCCGGACGAGCACCACGTCCACGCCCAGATGCCCGGCGAGGCCACGGCACACCCCGGCCAGCAGCCTGTCCTCGGCGGCGCGCTCCAGCGGCGGGGACGGCAGCGGCACCGCCTCCGTGCCCACCGCCTCCGTGCCCGCCGCGTCCTGGCTCACCGCCGCCCTTCCCTCGGAACTCCCACGTCACCGATCGTCACACGCCCCCGGCCCGGACCGCATCAGGGACCTACCCCGGTCCCGGTTCAGGGTCGGGTCAGGGACGTCCCCGATACCCCGCGCGGCGGGCGGCGGGCCACCATGGGGGCATGAGCATGGCAGGCAGGGAAGGCGAGCAGGCGACGCGGGAGCGGACGGGGCCGGGCTACTCGCGGCTGGCGCGGGACGCCGACCGGCGCCTCCTCGCCGGCGTGTGCACCGGGCTCGGCCGCTACACCGGCATCGACCCGGTCGTCTTCCGGGTGGGCTTCGCGATTCTCGTGCTGGCGCACGGGCAGGGGATCCTCCTCTACATCGCGGCGGCGCTGCTGATGCCCGCGAGCCCCGGCGAGTCGTCGCTCGCGGAGCAGCTGTTCAAGCGGTGGTTCGACGCGCAGGCCGTCCTGTCGATCCTCGGTGCACTGCTGTGCGTCGGCGTCGCGCTCAGCCTGTTCGGCGGGGCCTACACCGACACGATCGCCGTGATGGTGGTGTTCGGGCTGGTGCTGGTGGTGGCGCACTCGCGGGGCGCGGACCTGGTGGGCGCCGCGCGGTCGGTCCCCGAGCGGCTCGCCGGGCACCCGCCGGAGCCGTCCGCGGCGTGGGCGCGGCCGGCGGCGAGCGGCGGCGTGTCATTCGACAAGGACGTCCCCGAGGAGCCGCGGGCGGGCGGGGGGCTGCCCGCCGGCATGATCGACCTCGCCGAGTACTCCGCCGCCCGCGCCGGCGCGCCCGCCGAGGACGTCCGCACGGCGGCGAAGGCCGACCGGACGGCGTGCGGGAAGCGCGGCCGGTCGCCGGCGGCGGCGATCACGCTGCTGGCCGCCATGGCGGCGGGCGCGGCGCTGATCCCCGTCGCGAACGGGTACCCGGCGCCCGACTCGTGGCTGATCGTCATGGCGCCCGCGCTCGCGGTCGTCGGGCTCGGCCTCGTCGTCGGCGGCTGGTTCCGCACGCGCGGCCTCGCCACGGCGGGCACCGTGCTGACCTTGAGCATGCTGACCACGACCGTGGCGGGGGACATGCCGCGCAACGCCGAGTACGGGGCCGTCGACTGGCGTCCCACCGACATGTCGCAGACGAACCAGGTCTACAAGGTCGGCGTCGGCCAGGGCGACCTCGACCTCACCGCGCTGCCGATCGCGCCCGGCCAGCGCGTCACCATCGACGCGCAGGTGCTCCTCGGCGGGCTGGCGGTCACGCTGCCGCCGGGCGCCCGGGTCACCGTGGACGCGCGGATCGCGCTCGGCGACCTGCGCGTCCAGAACCGGACGACGAGCGGGCCCAACGCGAGGCTCACGCAGGTCCTCGAACCGGAGAAGCCGGGCGGCAACCCGCCGCTGATCGAGCTGCGCATACGCGGGAAGGTCGGAGACGTGGACGTGACCCGTGGCTGAGCGGCGAGAGGACGCGGGAAACGCGGGGAACGGGGGGAACGCGGTGAAGCGGTACCGGTTCGACCCGGCGGGGCCGGTGACGGGGTTGTTCTTCCTCGCCCTGGCGGGGCTGTTCCTCGCCGAGGGGCTGTCGGACGAGCGGATCCTGTCCGGGACGGTGCTGGCCCCGGTGGTGCTGATCGGGCTCGGCCTCGTCGGGACCGTCCGGGTGCTGACCCGGGGGCGGCGCCGGCACCTGCGCTGATCCGCCGCCGGGGAACGCGAAGTAGGGTGATCCCAACGGCAGATGAGGGAGCGGATCTCCGGGAGCGGGTTTCCATGACGGGGCAGGCCGGGGCGCCCGACGCGGGCTGCGCGGACGTGCTGCCCGGATCCCGGTCCGCGCTGGACCCGGGCCGCGCCATCAAGCCCGGACGGCACGGCCTGTCCCCCGAGACCGTCGCCGGCATCCAGCGGGGGCGGCTGATCGACGCGTTCGTCCAGGTCGTCTGCGAGCGCGGGTTCGCGCACACCACGATCAGCCGGGTCACCGAGGCCGCCGGCGTCACGAAGAAGACGTTCTACGCGCACTTCACCGATCTGGACGAGTGCTTCCTCGCCGCCTACCGGCGCGGCATGGACATCCTGCTCGGCCGCATGACGCAGGCGTACGAGGCCGAGCCGAGCCGCCCGGACGGGGTCCACGCGGCGCTGCGCACGCTGCTCGCCGCGCTGGCCCGCGAGCCCCGGTTCGCGCGGGCGTCGCTGGTGGAGGCGAACGCGGCGGGCCCGCAGGTCCGGCAGGCGCGGCTGGACGACCTCGTCCGGTTCCGCGCGTTCTTCACCGGACCGTCGCTGCCGCCTGTCCCGGTCGCCGTGATCGACGCGATCGTCGGCGGCGTCTACAGCGCGATCCACGTCCAGATGGAGACGGGCGACCCGGCGGAGCTGCCGTCGCTGCTGCCCTCGCTGACCTACTTCGCGCTGCTGCCGCTCGTCGGCCGGGAGGCGGCGTCCCGCTACCTCACCGAAGAGCCGCGTTAAGGCCGGGCGTAAAGGCGGCGTGTTAGGGCCGCGTGTTAGGGCCGGGCGTCCGGCTCGGCGGCGTGCAGGCTGACGGCGAAGGCCGGGCCGGGGTTCGTGAGCGCCTGCGGGCCGCCGTGCACGCGGACCCGGTTGGCGCGCAGCGGCCGCTCGGTGACGCCGCGCTCGGTGATCGTGACGACGGCCAGCTCCCCCGCGACGAGCGTGCTGACGCCGCCGTGGACGGTACCGCCGTGGCCGGGCGGCCAGGTCGTCAGCCAGGCGCCGTCGCCGAGCGGGACGTCCTGCGGGCGGTCCGCGTCGAACCGGACGAGCCGCCACCACTCGCCGGGGCGTCCGGCCAGGTCGCGGACGCGGGCGGCGAGCTGCCCGGCGGTCGGCGGGCGGACGGCGACGGTGCGGCCGTGCGGGTCGTCCTGGCCGCGCATGGCGATGTCGGGAACCACGGAGAGGTCCATGGGAAGACGGGTCCTTCGTGTGTACGGATCTCGTGTGTACGGATGTCGGGCCGGTGCGAGACGGTTCAGCGACAACACGAAGGACACAGCGCGCTGGCCGCGCGGCGCAGGGCCACGGGGCTGCTGGTCGACGGCAGGGTCGACGGGCGCTCGGTCACGAGCACAAGGAGACACTCGGTCACCGAGGATTGTCAAACCGATCACCGCGTGTCAGCGGCTGATGATCAGGTAGACGATCCCGCTGAGGACGAGCGTCACGGCCAGCGAACCCAGACAGCCGAGACGAGAGGAGAAGAAGAGGAACATAACGCCCTCTTACCCCCAAGGTTTCGTTTCGCGTGCAACCAGGGCCATCGTTGCATCAGACATCGGTAAATAAGCGATGCCAGGGGCTAGTACGGAATTCAACAGCGGCATAGGTTCGTAGGGTCGCCTTCCACGGAGGTGGCCCCGATGACGTGGCCTGACCAGCGCGCCCCGCCCTGGGGACTGCTTTCTCCATGTCCACCCCGAGACGTCCCTGGGAGAAACGCATGCCACGTATCCGTGTCGAGGTCGACGGGACGACGTACGAAGACGACGTCGAACCGCGCCTCCTTCTCGTCCACTATCTGCGCGAACGGCTGGGAAAGGTCGGGACCCCGGTCGGGTGCGACACCAGCAACTGCGGAGCCTGCACCGTCCTGATGGACGGGATGAGCGTGAAGAGCTGCTCCGTGCTGGCCGTCCAGGCGGACGGCCGCGACGTGACGACCGTCGAGGGCCTCGGCGTCGACGGTGGGACGCATCCCATGCAGCGGGCCTTCCATGAAGAGCACGCGCTCCAGTGCGGCTACTGCACGCCCGGCATGATCATGGCGTCGCTCGATCTGCTGCGGGAGAACCCCGACCCGTCCGAGGCGGAGGTCCGGGAGGGGCTTGAGGGCAACCTGTGCCGGTGCACGGGCTACCAGAACATCGTCAAGGCGGTGCGGCGGGCGGCGAGCGAGATGCGCGAGCCCGCCGGGCGGGAGGTGACGCCGTGACCGTGCAGGAGGTCGGCAGTCCGCGCAAGCGGTCCGAGGACGCCCGGCTCATCACCGGACGCACCCGGTGGACCGACAACATGACCCCGGCGGGCACGCTGCACGTGGCGTTCCTGCGCAGCCCGATCGCGCACGCGCGCATCACGGGCGTCGACACGTCCCAGGCGAAGAAGAGCCCCGGCGTGGTCGCCGTGTTCAGCGGGCAGGACCTCGCCGACGAGCAGGGGGCGCTGCCGTGCGCGTGGGTCGTCGCCGAGGACATGAAGCACCCGGACCACCCGCCCATGGCGGTGACCGAGGTGCGCTACGTCGGTGAGCCCGTGGCGTGCGTCGTCGCCCGCGACAAGGCCGCCGCCGTGGACGCCCTGGAAGAGATCGACGTCGACTACGAGCCGCTGGCCCCGGTGGTGGACATGGAGGCGGCGCTGGCCGAGGGCGCCGACCTCGTGCACGACGACCTGGGGACGAACAAGTCCTACACGTGGGTGTTCGAGAACGGGGACCTCGACGCCGCGATGAGGGACGCCCCGGTCGTCATCGAGCGCCGCTACGTCCAGCAGCGGCTCATCCCCACGGCGATGGAGCCGCGGTCGGTGCTGTGCGTCCCGGAGGGCGATGAGTTCACGCTGTACTCGGCGACGCAGATCCCGCACATCCTGCGGCTGATGCTGGCCACGGTCACCGGCATCCCCGAGCACCGGATCAGGGTCGTCGCGCCGGACGTCGGCGGCGGCTTCGGCTCCAAGCTCCAGGTGTACGGGGAGGAGGTCCTCGCGCTGCTGCTGGCCCGCAGGCTCGGCCGCCCCGTCAAGTGGACGGAGACGCGCAGCGAGGGCAACATGACCGTCCACCACGGGCGCGACCAGATCCAGCGGCTCACGCTCGCGGCCGAGAGCGACGGCCGCATCCGCGGCCTGAAGGTGGATCTGCTGGCCGACATGGGCGCGTACCTCATGCTGGTCACGCCGGGCATCCCGCTGCTGGGCGCGTTCATGTTCAACGGCATCTACAAGATGGACGCGCTGTCGTTCACCTGCACGGGCGTCTTCACGACGAAGATGCCCACGGACGCGTACCGGGGCGCGGGCCGTCCCGAGGCCACCTACGCGATCGAGCGGCTGATGGACGAGCTGGCCGACGAACTGGGCATCGACCCCATCGAGGTGCGCCGCCGCAACTGGATCAAGCACGAGGAGTTCCCGTACGAGACGATCGCGGGCCTCACCTACGACTCCGGCAACTACGAGGCGGCGACCGACAAGGCCCTGGAGCTGTTCGAGTACGACAAGCTCCGCGCCGAGCAGGCCGACCGGCGGGAGCGGCAAGACCCCGTACAGCTCGGCATCGGCGTGTCCACGTTCACGGAGATGTGCGGGCTCGCGCCTTCGCGCGTGCTGGGCTCCCTCTCCTACGGCGCCGGCGGATGGGAGCACGCGGCTGTGCGCGTACTGCCGTCCGGCAAGGTCGAGGTGGTCACGGGCTCGTCCGCGCATGGGCAGGGCCATGAGACGGCCTGGGCGCAGATCACCGCGGACAGGCTCGGCGTACCGTTCGAGGACGTGAAGGTCCTGCACGGCGACACGGCCATCTCGCACAAGGGCATGGACACCTACGGGTCCCGTTCGCTGGCCGTCGGCGGGGTCGCGCTGTACTCCGCCTGCGAGAAGGTCGTCGACAAGGCCCGCAAGGTCGCCGCGCACCTGCTGGAGGCGTCCGAGCAGGACCTGGAGTTCAGCGGCGGGCGGTTCAGCGTCCGCGGCGTCCAGCAGGAGGGCACGACGCTGCAGGAGGTCGCGCTGGCCGCGTTCGCCGCGCACGACCTGCCGGACGGCATCGAACCCTCGCTCGACTCCGACGCCACGTTCGACCCGGACAACTTCTCCTTCCCGCACGGCACGCACCTGTGCGCGGCGGACGTCGACACCGAGACGGGCATGGTGCGGATCCGCAAGTACGTGGCCGTCGACGACGTCGGCAAGGTCGTCAACCCGCTCATCGTGGAGGGCCAGGTCCACGGCGGGCTCGCGCAGGGCATCGCGCAGGCGCTCTACGAGGAGGCCGTGTACGACGACGACGGCAACCTGACGACGACCACGATGGCCGACTACCTGATCCCGTCGGCGATGGACCTGCCGACGTTCACGACCGACCGCACGGAGACCCCGGCCACGTCCAACCCGATGGGCGTGAAGGGCGTCGGCGAGGCGGGCACGATCGCCTCCACCCCGGCGGTCGTCAACGCGATCGTGGACGCGCTGCGCCCGCACGGCGTCCACGACGTGCCGATGCCGTGCACGCCCGAACGCGTCTGGCGCGCGCTGCGCGCCGAATCCACGCCCGCGGCCGCCGAACCCGGCGCCGGCGGCGGGCTCGGCTCGGCCGGAGGTGACCTGTGATCCCCGCGACGTTCGACTACGCGCGGCCCGCCACGGTCGACGACGCCGTCAGGGCGCTGTCGGACGCGGGCGAGGACGCGAAGGTGCTGGCCGGCGGGCAGAGCCTGATGCCGCTGCTGCGGATGCGGCTCGCCATCCCGGACGCGCTGATCGACCTGGACCGGCTCGACGGGCTCCGGGAGATCCGCGACGCCGGCGACGCGATCGTCATCGGCGCGATGGCGACGCACCACCAGGTGATGCGCGACCCGCTGGTGCGCGAGCACGCCCCGCTGATCGCGGCGACGACGGAGACGGTCGCCGACCCGGCCGTCCGGCACCGCGGCACGTTCGGCGGGTCGCTCGCCCACGCCGACTCGGCGGCCGACCTGCCGGCGGTCGCGCTGGCGCTGGACGCGGTGCTGCTCGTCCGGTCCGTGCGCGGCGAGCGGGAGATCCCCGCGGCGGAGTTCTTCGTCGACTGGATGACGACGGCGATGGAACCGGACGAGCTGCTCGTCGGCGTGCGGGTGCCGAAGCTCGGCGCGGGCTGGGGCGTGCACTACGAGAAGTTCCACCGCACGGCGCAGGCGTGGGCGATCGTCGGCGTCGCGTGCGCCGTCCGCCGCGACGGCGGCGGCGTCGGGGAGGCGCGGGTCGCGCTGAGCAGCATGGGCCCGGTGCCCGTGCGGGCGGGCGCGGTCGAGACCGCCGTCCGGGGCGGGCCCGCGTCCGAGGACGCGTTCCGCACCGCCGCCGCGCAGGCCGCGGCCGGCACCGAGCCGCCCACCGACCTGCACGGGTCGTCGGAGTACCGGACGCATCTGGCGACGGTGCTCACCGCGCGGGCGCTGGCGGCCGCCGCCGGCTGACCAGGGCCGGCCGGCCAGAGCCGGCCGACCGGAGCCGCGAGCATGCGGCCGGGTCCCGTCGCCCCGGGGCCCGGCCGCATGATCGCACCGGCGCCGGGTAACGGACCGCATGTCGGCGGCCCCCACTGGCGACGCGGCGGACCGCCGCCGTAGGGTCGCGGACAGGTTCTCCGGACGATAAGGACTTTGCTCATGGAGCTCGACCACGAATTCACCGTTCCCGTGCCGGTGGATCAGGCCTGGTCGGTGCTGCTCGACGTGGAGCGGGTCGCGGCCTGCATGCCGGGCGCGACGCTCGACTCGGTCGACGGCGAGGAGTACTCGGGGCGGATGAAGGTGAAGGTCGGCGCGATGACCATCACCTACCGCGGCACCGCGCGGATCGTCTCGGCGGACGAGGCGGGCCGCGCCGTGACGATGGAGGCCGCCGCGAAGGAGGCGCGCGGCTCCGGGACGGCGTCGGCGACCGTCCAGGCGCGGCTGCACGCCGAGGACGGCACCACCCGCGTGACCGTGCACACCAAGCTGAACGTGACGGGGCGGCCCGCGCAGTTCGGCCGCAACATCCTGTCCGAGGTCGGCTCGAAGATCATCGCGCGGTTCGCGAAGGCGCTGGCGGCCGAGCTGGAGTCGTCCGGCGGGCCGGCCGGGGCCGCCGAGGCGCCGGCCGCGGCTCCGGCTCCGGCTCCGGCCGCCGAGGCGCCCGCCAAGCCCGTCGCGGTGCCCGACCCGGAGCCCGAGGCGCCCGCCGAGCCGGCCGACAAGCCCGGCCCGGTGAAGGCCACGGAGGAGGCCGCCGCCAGGGCCGAGGCCGCCGTGCCCGCCGCCGCGCCGGAGCGTCCGGCGCGCCGCCCGCTGCACGTGGCGGACGAGGAGGACGCGATCGACCTGCTGGAGGTCGCGGGGCCTTCGGTCGCCAAGCGGGCCGTTCCGGCGGTCGGCGGGCTGGTCGCGCTGCTGCTCGTCGTCCGGTTCCTCGTCCGGCGGCGCCGCCGCAAGAGCTGACCCGGCAGCGGGGGCGAGCGCAGGGGCGGGGTCAAGCGCGGGTCAACGATCGGCCCGTGCACGGCGGCGACGGTGGAACGGGCCGCCGCCGATGCCGTCGGCTTGTCCCGTGGACACGATCGAGCTCCAGCGGGTCGCGCGGATCGAGAACGACAACTGGCGGTACCGCGAGCGGCGGGACGTCCTGACCGCGGAGCTGCTGCGGTTCAGCATGCCGGGGGCGGCCGTCGACATCGGCTGCGCGTCCGGCGCGGCCTGCCGGGTCCTCGCCGAGCACGGCTGGCGCGCGACGGGCATCGACCTTAGCCCGGACGCGGTGTCGCTGGCGCGCGCGCACGGCGCCGAGGTGTACGAGGGCGACGCGCGCTACCTGCCGCTGCCGCCGTCCGAGTACGACCTGGCACTGGCACTGGACGTCCTGGAGCACATCGAGGACGACGCGCGCGCGGCGGCGGAGATCGCCCGGGTGCTGCGGCCCGGCGGCGTCGCGCTCGTGTCCGTGCCGTGCGACATGGCGCTGTGGTCGGCGCACGACGTGGCGGCCGGCCGCGTCCGCCGCTACACCCGCCGGACGCTGGCCGAGCTGGTCGAGGGCGCCGGACTGGTGCTGGAGGGGCTGTGGAGCAGGGGCGTGCTGCTGCGCCCGCTCCTGCGCCGCCTCAGGCACCGGACGGCCCGCCGCGAGGACCTGGCCCCGCTGCATCCGCTCGCCAACGAGGCGCTGCGGCTGTCCGCCGCGCTGGAGCGGCGGCTGCCGCTGGGCGGCTGCCCCGGGACCTGGCTGTTCGCGCGGGCCCGCCGCCCCGGCTGACCCGTCACGTCCCCGGCTGACCCGTCACGTCCCCGGCCGACCCGTCACGCCCTTGCTCGCCCTCGCCGAAGAGGCGGTCGACGACCCTCGCCGCCGCCTTCCCGTCGTCGTGGGGGCAGTACTTCACGAAGAAGCGGTCGTAGGCGTCGGCGTACCGCTCCTCGCTGCCGGGCGCGGCCTTGACCGCCTCGGCGACCTCAGCCGACGTCGTCACGAGCGGGCCGGGCGCCTCCGCCTCCAGGTCGATGTAGAGGCCGCGCAGATGGTCGCGGTACAACTCAAGGTCGTAGGTGTAGAGGACGATGGGGCGTCCTAGGACGGCGTAGTCGAACATGGCGGACGAGTAGTCCGTGACGAGCACGTCGGCCGCCATGTAGAGCTCGGCCACGTCGGGGTAGCGGGTGACGTCGATGACGAAGTCGTCGGTCAGCGCAGGGGCCTTGTCGGTGATGGAGTGGTGGGCCCGCAGAAGGACGATGTGGTCGTCGCCCAGCGCTTGGCGCATGGTGTCCATGTCGAGTTCGAGCGAGAAGCCCTGCTTGCCGGCGCCATGGCGCCGGTCGTCCCGCCAGGTCGGCGCGTACAGGACGACCTTCTTGCCGTCGGGGATCCCCAGGCGCTTGCGTATGCCCGTCCCAAGGCTCTCCCACTCCGGGGTGCTGAGGACGTCGTTGCGCGGATGGCCCGTCTCCATGACCTCGCCCTCGTACCGGAGCGCCCGGCGCAGGATGTCGGTGGCGTACGGGCTCGGGGACAGCAGCAGGTCCCATCGCGGCACCTCCCAGTCCAGCCAGATCCGGCGCTCGGCGCGCTGGTAGGGGATGTCATCGAGGTCGTGGCCGATGCGCTTCAGCGGGGTGCCGTGCCACGTCTGGAGGTAGGTCTGGCCCTCACGCTTCATGTACCAGCCCGGAAGCGCGTGGTTGGTGATGATGTGCCGTGCGCGCGCGAGCACGCGGTAGTGCTCGCGGCTTCCTTCCAGCACCGTCCTGGTCTTGGCGTCCTCTGGAGCGTCGATGGAGAACTGGCCGTCCTGGGTGACCCACACGCATTCGACGTCGGTGTCGCGGCGGAGCAGTTCCTCGTAGATGGCCTTGGGGCTGCAGCTGTGCTGGGTCCCGGCGTAGCTGCAGAAGACGGCGATGTCCGCCAGGGGGCTGCGCAGATAGACGGGGTAGTCGCGCTGCCAGAGCTGCACCTGCGCGTGGCCGCCGCGCTCGTCGTCGCCGTAGGCGGGACGGCTGTGCAGCGCCAGCGCGTCGATCTGGTGGACGCCGACCTCGAACTCGTGCGTGCCCTCGCGTCGCCAGGCGGGCAGGGCCGGGATCGCCTCGCGCTCGACGACGACCGCCACTTCCCCATCGGCCGATCGCGCGCGCGCCAGCACGTCCCACGTCCCGCTGCTCAACGGCAGGTCCGTCCCGAAGACGGCCATGGCGGCGGGCGTGAGGGCCGCCGAGAAGCGGTCCTCCTCCCAGGTGACGGGGACTCGATGCTCGTCGCCCGACCTGCGCCGCCGGAGCACGAAGTGGTCGGGGCGGCCCTCGGGGTCGGCGAAGTCGCCGCGCAGCGTGAGCCGCCCGTCGTCATCCCATTCCGCCGTCCGGACGACCGGCCGGGCGCTGCGCTCGACGCCGCGCAGGTTGCCGAACGCCGTCCGGGTGAGCGCGAACTCCCTGCGCCGCTCACCGCTTTGCGAGGGCAGGGCGCAGCGCACGGGCTTGACGTTGCTCGCGACGGTGAGCCGCAGCGGGCCGCCCTCGCCGGTCAGCCGGACGTCCCAGTCGATGGCGTCCCGCAGGTGCGGCTGGCGGGGCGCCGGGCCCTCCCGCAGGGAGGTCAGGAACTCCAGCGGGAGCCGCGCGGTGAAGTCGAAGCCGGTGCCCTCCGCCATCCGCAGGACCGACGACTGGCGCAGCGTCACCTCGCCGCGGACCTCCTCTCCCCCGTGCCGCCGGGCCGCGACCATGGCGGCGCCCGCGCCCAGGGCGCGCCGCGTCCAGCCGGACAGTTCGAGCGCGTCCCCGTCGACGCGGATGCGGGTGAGGACGGCCTTGGCCCGCTTGACGTGGACCACGAACACGTCGTCGTCGCCGGCGGCGGGCTGGACGGCCACGTGCTCGTCCACCTGCCGCGCCGCCGTCCAGCGCACGGCGGGGGCGGTCGCGGTGAGCCGCTGCACCGCCCTGCGCCCCGCCGTGGAGACCTCGGCGAACAGCTCGTAGGTGGCCGTCCGCCACTCGTCGCCGTCCAGCAGGTACTCGGGCTCCACCCGCGCGGTGAAGCCCGACCAGTCGTAGGACACGGCCGACTGGCCGGAGCCCGCCGTGACGTCCGGGCGGCGGACCCGCTCCACCGGCAGCCGGATCTCCCGGCCCGTCTTCGCGTCCCGCATCCAGAGCCGGATGCGGGAGTCCGCCGCCGAGGTCACCGCGAACCGGTCGAAGTGGGCGTGCCCTTCGAGGATGAGGGTGTCGACGTCCCATTCGACGCGGTCGACGTCCGCCCACAGGCCGATCTCCTCGGTGACGTCGTACACGGCCTCGGGGACGCGGCGCTCCGCGTCCTCGAAGAACGGGTAGCGGGCGTACCAGCGCGAACGCAGGCGCCCCTTGGACACGAGCCGCGCGTCCTGCAGCCCGCTCTCCTCGAAGCGGAGCACCTCTAGCAGCTCGGGCACCTTGCGCTCGCCGAGCAGGTGCAGCTCCAGGCGCCGGATCGCCTCCAGCCCGGCGGCGGCCGAACGGTCGGCGTCGGCGACGACCTCCGCGCCGAGCTTGACCAGGCGCTCGCGCTCTTCGTCGGTGGCGCCCGGCAGGGCGAGCATCAGCTCGCGCAAGTCGAGGTCCAGCGCGTACATGTCGTGGACGGCGAGAAGCTCAGGCGCGTGGTCGTGGACGTAGTTCCGGACGGTCGTGAGGGTCGCCATCCGGTGGATGATGTGGGCCGAGTCGGAGCGGAGCCGCGTGGCCGTTCCCGGGCGGTCGCGCCAGTAGTAGACGGTCGTGTCCAGCACGTCCACCAGGGAGGCAAGGAGCTGGGTCTGGACGGCGACCAGGGCGTCCTGGTCCGTGCCCAGTTCGAGGTTGTGCGCGTCCCAGAACGAACGGCGGTAGACCTTGTTCCACAGCATCCGGTCCTGGAGGAGGGCGGGGAGCTTGGTCACGTGCGTCGACAGCATCGTCTGCGCGTAGGGCTCGCTGTGCAGCGGGGACTGCCAGACCTGGTCCTCGTCCAGGCACATGACGTTCCCGCCGGCGATGTCCGATCCGGTGGAGTCCAGGCTGCCGACCAGCAGTTCGTAGGCGTAGGGCGGCAGCGCGTCCTCGCCGTCCGCGAACGCCAGGTACCTGCCCTTGGCCTGCTCGACGCCGGCGTCGCCGGCGGGTGCGTCGGGGCCGGGCCGGAGCAGCGTGAAGCGGTCGTCGCGCCCGGCGAACTCCTCGGCGACGGCGGCGTCGCCGGCGTCGGCCGCGTCGTCCACCATGAGCACCTCGACGTCGTGCAACGTCTGCGCGGCGAGCGACTCCAGGCACTCGGCGAGGCGGCCTCCGGTGCTGCGGAACGGGACGACGATGCTGATCTGCGGGGACACGAGCGACTCCGTGATGGGGTGGTAAGCGGGGTGATCGGGGTGGGCGGGCGGCCGGGGTCAGCGCAGGACGCGGTCGAGGACGCGTGCGGCGGCCTGGCCGTCGTCGTGCGGGCAGTACCGGGCGGTGAACGCGGCGCGCGCGTCCCGGAACCCGGCGTCGAGCGCGGCCGGTTCGCGCAGCGCGTCGACGACCTCCCGCGACGTCCGCAGCAGCGGCCCGGGGGCCTCCGCGTCGAAGTCGAAGTAGAAGCCGCGCACGTGGTCGCGGTAGCGCTCCAGGTCGTAGGTGAAGAACACCATCGGCCGGCCGGTGACGGCGAAGTCGAACATGGACGACGAGTAGTCCGTGACGAGCACATCGCAGATCAGGAAGAGTTCAGAGATGTCGGGATAGACGGACACGTCCATCACGCAGTCGCCCGGCCGCAGCTTCGGCCGGTCGGTGACCAGGTAGTGCGTGCGCAGCAGCAGGACATGGTCGCGGCCGAGCGCGGCCCTGAACCGGTCGAGGTCGAGTTCGAGGCTGAACGCGCGCTTGCCGATGGCGTGGTGGAAGTCGTCCCGCCATGTCGGCGCGTACAGGATGACCCGTTTCCCCTCCGGGATCCCGAGCCGCCGCCTGACCGCCGCCGCGATCTCGTCGCGGTGCGGGCTGTTCAGGATGTCGTTGCGGGGATAGCCGCTCTGGAAGACCTCACCGCCGTAGCGGAACGCCCGCCGGAACAGCGGCACGGAGAACCCGTTCTGCGCGAGGAGCAGATCCCACTGCGGGACGTCGTACTCCATCCAGTCGACGCCCTCGGTGCGCTTGTAGGGCATCTCCTTGACGTCGTAGCCCAGCTTCTTCAGCGGCGTCCCATGCCAGCACTGCACGTACGTCTGGTCGTCGCGCTTGATGAACCAGTCCCGCTGCGACCAGTTGCCGAAGACGTAGCGCGCGCGGGCGAGCGCCTCGTAGTGCTCCCGCGTGCCGACCAGGACAGTGCGAGCACCCGCCGGACGGCCGAACTGCCCGTTCTCGGTGACCCACACGCATTCCAGGTCGGTTCCGCGCCGCCGCAGTTCGTCGTAGATGCCGCGCGGGTTGCAGGAGTACTGGCGCCCCCGGTAGGCGTCGAACACGGCGAGGTCGCGCACGGGCAGGTTGAGGTGGCGCCTGTAGTGCCCGGACCGTATCCGGCTCTGCGCGTAGGCTCCGCGCTCGTCGTCGTCCAGCGCGGTCTCGACCCGCAGCAGCATCTGGTCGGTCTTCTGTACGCGGACGGTGATGCGGTGCAGGCCCGCCTCGAAGGGCTCCGGCAGGGCGCGCAGGCTGTGGCGCCTGATGACGACCGGCTGCTCCTGCCCGCCGACGGTCGTGAGGACGTCCCAGCCGCCGGCCACCAGGGGACGCGACAGCCCGAACACCGGCATGCGCGCGGGTGAGAACTTCGCGGTGAAGCGGTCGCCGTCCCAGAGCAGCCCGACGGCGTGCTCCTCGGACGAGCGCCGCCGCCGCAGCGTCAGGGAATCGGGCCGCCCGACGCGGTCGGTGCACGTCCCCGCCAGGTGCAGGGCGCCCTCGGCCGACCAGGACAGCTCGTCCACGACGAGGACCCGCCCGCGCACGACGATCCGCAGCGTGCTCCGCCGCGTCCTGGCGATCTCCAGCTCCCCGCCGGGGAAGGGCAGCCCGGTCCCGGCCGCGTCGGCGTCCAGGTACGGCTTGACGCCGCCCGGCAGGGCGATCTCCCAGTTCCCCTCCCGCCGGACCAGCCCGGCGACGGGCAGCCGGGCCCGGAACCCCTCGCCGCCGACGCTCTCGACCGGCCCGGTCACGGTGGCCCGGCCCGCCTTCGGCGTCGCGGTGACGCGCGGCTCGTCGCCGAGCGGGGCGCGGCTCCAGCCGTCCAGGCACAGCTCGCCGCCCTCCAGATGGCAGCCGACGACCGCGGCGGGCGTCCGCCGCACCTGCACGGTGAACCGGTGCCGCCCGGCGACCCCCTGGACGCGGACGCCCGGCGCGCACTCCAGGTCGTCCGGCCACTGCCGGGCGGGCAGGCGCGGGTTGCCGAACGTGGCGCGGCGCCGCAGCCCCCGGTTGACGATCTCCACGCACGGCACCCAGTCGACGTCCCGCCAGCGCCCGAACATCTTCAGCGCGGCCGGGTCGATCTCGGCGGCGAAGCCGGACCAGTCGTAGGACACCGCCGACTGCCGCGACCGGGCGGTCACGTCCGGCCTGCGGACACGGGTGACCGGCACGCGCATCAGGCCGCGCTTGTTCGCCGCCACCAGCCACAGCCGGATGCGGGACCCGTCCTCGGTGGAGGAGTCCAGGTGCCGGATGTAGGCGTGCCCCTCGATGCGGAGCCGCCCGTCCACCCAGTCGGCCCGGTCGACCGCCGCGACCGGCGTCAGCTCGTCGGTCACGTCGTAGACGTGCGCCGGGACGCCCCGCTCCTCGTCCTCGAAGAACGGGAACTCGGCGTACCAGCGGTGCCGCAGGCCGCGCCGGACGCGCGGCGCGTCCGCCGCCTTCCGCAGCCGGACGAACCGCAGCACCTCCAGCAGCTCCGGCACCATCCGGCGGCAGAGCAGGTGCAGTTGCAGGCGCATGATGGCGGGCTGCCGCTTCAGCACGCGGGGGCCGATCCGCCGGGCCAGCGCCGCACCCGTCGCGACGAGTTCCTCGCGGTGCTCGTCCTGCGTTCTGGGCAGGGCCTCCAGGAGGATGCGGAGGTCGATCTCGATGAGGGAGTGCTCGTCGTAGGCGTTCAGGAGCTGGGGCGCGTACTCGGTCATCGCCTCCCGCAGCGCGGACGCGGACGCGAAACGCTGCCGGATGTTGTCCCGGTCATGGCGGTCGTCGGTGATGGAGCCCGGCCGCCTGCGCCAGTAGTAGACCGTCTCACTGAGGACGTCCATGGAACGAGCCAGCGCGTGCGCGCGCGCCATGACCGGAGGGTCCTCGTAGAAGCCGGTGGGGAACTCCAGGGCGGCCCTGTCCCAGAAGGCACGCCGGTACACCTTGTTCCACGGCGTGCGGTCGCGCATGAGAACCGGCTTGGACGACACGTGCGTCCGCATGCAGGACTCCGTGAACACGCCGTCGTGCAAGGGCGACTGCCACTTGCGCTCCTCGTCCATGCGCTGGACGTTGCCGCCCGCCATGTCCGAGCCCGTCCGGTCCAGCGACGCGACCAGCCGCGTGTAGGCGTCCCGGTCCACGACGTCGTCGGCGTCGGCGAAGGCCAGGTACTCGCCCCGCGCCTGCCGCACCCCCGCGTTGCGGGCCGGTCCGGGGCCCTCCTGCTCGCGCATGAACAGGCGGAACCGGGGGTCGCGGGCGCACATCTCCTTGGCGATGACGGCGCTGCCGTCGGTGGACCCGTCGTCCACCAGGACCACCTCAAGGTCGCGCAGCGTCTGACCGGCCAGCGACTCCAGGCACTCCTGGAAGTACTCCTCGATGTTGTGGAACGGCACGACGACGCTGAGCTTCGGGGACATGGGGCCTCCTCCTCGCCCCACAGAGCATGGTGACGTTACGCCACCGCATGAACGCGCATCGCCATTGCCGTCCCGTCCCCTGACGCAGACTTGACCTCGCCTGGCCGCTGTTTACCGCAGCCTTACGCTTCGGCGCTTGACCCGCCGGGACGGATCCCGTCGGCCACCCCTGAGTCGGCGACGGCGGCGCGGACGCTCTCCGCGAGCGCCTCGAACTCGTCCGCGCGCGGCGACGTCGACCGGAACCCGAGCCCGATCCGGCGGAACGGCGCCGGCGCCGCGAACCGGTGCAGGCCGAGGTTCGGCGCCCGGCGCGTCTCCACCGGCAGCGCCGTCTCCGGGACGAGCGTCACGCCGAACCCGCCCGACACGAGCTGGACCAGCGTCGCCAGGCTCGTCGCGTAGGTCGCGGCGGCGGCGCGCGCGCCCACGTCGCGGCAGATGTCCAGGGCCTGGTCGCGCATGCAGTGGCCCTTGTTGAGCAGCAGGACGTCGAGGTCGTTCAGCGCCTCGCGCGGGACGTCCTCGTCGCCCAGCTCGAAGTCGGGCGGCGCGACGAGCACGAAGTCCTCGTCGTACAGGACGATCTCGGCGATGCCGTCGGCGGCGACGGGCAGCGCCAGCAGCACCACGTCGAGGCGTCCGGCGAGCAGCTCGGCGACGATGTGCTCGGTCTGCTCCTCGTGGACCGACAGCTCCAGGTCGGGGAACTCCTTGTCGAGCCTCGGCAGGATCAGCGGGAGCAGGTACGGCGCGACGGTCGGGATGACGCCGACTCTGAGCGGCCCCACAAGCGTCCCTTGGACGGCCTTGACCTCGTCTACCAGGCGGTCCAGTTCCGCTAGGACGGCCTCGGCCCGGCGTGCGACCCGCTCCCCCGCAGGGGTCAGCAGGACCTTGCGGGTCGTGCGTTCGACCAGCCGGGTCCCGAGGGTGTCCTCCAGGGCGGCCACGGCTCCGGACAGCGCGGGCTGGCTCATGCGCAGCGCGGCGGCGGCGTCCCGGAAGTGCAGATGCTCGGCGAGCGCATGGAACGCCCGCAACTGCGCCACCGTCGGTCTGCTCATCGCCATCTCGACCGAACGGTATCGAACCGCCATTACGAAGAGTGATGCGGCCCTGGTCAAACGGCCGTGGCGTTCACCACAGCGTGAGCCGGTCGGGGTGCGGGATGGGGGCGCCGGGGTCGGCGACGCGGCTCGTGAACGTGCCGTGGAAGCCGAACGGAAGGTGGTGCTTCAGCTTCAGCGTGGCGACGCTCTCCAGGCCGCGAGCGTCCAGGATTGTGAGCTGCGACCGGTGTTCTGCGGCGAGGTACACCACGGCCAGCAGCCAGCCATCGTCCTCGGCCGCGTCGGGCGAACGGGGCACGAAGATGGGCTCGCCCACGTACGCGTTCTGCCCGACCTCATGGGTGTCTGTACGGCCGGTGTCGTTGTCGACTTTCAGGACGCGGTCGTACTGGCCGGCGGCTCCCGTCCGTCCGGCCATGTAGGTGTACCGGTGGCGGCGCGTGGAGCGGCGCCAGTCGTACTGCGGGAACTCGCCGGTCACGTCGGCCAGCCTGCTCTCGATCACGCGCCCCGACGGCGTGATCCGGTACCGCATGAGCCGGCTGGAGGGCAGCCCGGGGAAGCTCGTGCGGAACCCGGTGAGGTCGCGCCGGATGGCCTCGTAGTCGTCGAACCGCACCAGGTCGACGACCGTGTCCGCGCCGTCCTCGAAGGCGTTGGCCACATGCAGGTGGACGAGCGTCTCGTGCTCCACGATCCGCGCCGGGCCGCCGTCGCGCGGCACGAGCACGAACCGGGTGCCCTTCTCCGGGCGGTGCCGGATCGCGTCGAAGATGGGACCGCCGCGCAGCATCGTGCGCACGTCGAACATGTACGGGTCCAGGACGAAGACCATGTGCCGCGCGGTGAGCGCCACGTCGTGGTTCCAGGGCAGGTCCAGCATCCGCACCGTGGCGAGCCGCCGCATCCGGCCCCGCCGGTCGACCTTCCAGCAGTTCAGCGAGGGGAACGGCACGAACTCCTGGCCGAAGTTGAACATCTCCCCGGTCGCCGGGTCCCACTTGGGGTGGGCGGAGAACGCCTTGAGCATGCCCCGGAGGCGGCCGCGGAAGTCGTCGATGCCGAGGGTCTCCAGGGTGTCCGGGTCGAGCCGGTACGGCGGCCCGCCCTCCCAGAGGGCCAGCAGCCGCTCGGCGTGCAGCGCAATCCCGGTGTTGGCGGCGTTCGCGGGGCCTTTCGCCTTCGCGAAGTTGGTCCAGAAACCGCCCGGAAGGGCCGTCCCGACGCCGGGCTTCCTGGCCCGGCCGGCGACCATGCCGTCCCGGAACTGCGGCGTCCGCACGTAGCGGTTGCGGAACCGCACGGACCGCCCGTCGAAGACGAACTGCGCCACCATCCCGTCGCCGTCGAACAGATGGTGCATCAGGGTGCGCCCGACCTCCCACTTCCCGGGGCCGATCCGGTACAGCGTCCCGGTGAGCCCGGACGGGAGCTCCCCGTCGATCTCGTCGACGGCGTAGTCGTGCTCGTGCATCAGCGGGGTGAAGATCTTCCCCAGGTCCGGAGCGGTGGTCAGGGCCATGGCGGCCTCCATCTGACTACGGCTGTTTCCAGAAAACTAGGATCTGGCAACGCCTGTGTCAAGATTGCGGCGTGAGTTCCCGCACCTACGGCGGCGTCACCGCCGAGCGCCGCCGCGCCGGCCGCCGCGCGGCGCTCCTGGAGGCCGCGCTCGACCTGCTCGGCACCGAGGGCCTGCCCGCGACCTCAGTACGCGCCGTCTGCGCGCGCGCCGGGCTCAACCCGCGCTACTTCTACGAGAACTTCACCGACCTCGACACGCTGCTGACCGAGGTCTACGACCGCATCCTCACCGAGATCGCCGAGGCCGCCGCCCGTG
Source organism: Actinomadura sp. NAK00032 (assembly GCF_013364275.1). Lineage (NCBI taxonomy): Bacteria > Bacillati > Actinomycetota > Actinomycetes > Streptosporangiales > Thermomonosporaceae > Actinomadura > Actinomadura sp. NAK00032. The sequence goes on from NZ_CP054932.1 coordinate 8,420,886, forward strand.
GCGTCGCCGCCGCCGGACCCGGTGCCGGCCTCCGCGCGACCGTCCGCTCCGCCGCCATGGAGGCCCTCGCGGTGGGCGCCGCCGACCCGCGCAAGGCCCGCGTCGCACTGATCGAGGCGCCCGCCAGCCCCGTCCTGCGCGCGCGCCAGCGCGCCGCACTCCGCCGCAACACGCGCCAGGTCATCGACTACGCGCGGACTTTCTACGACGTCCCCTCCGCCGCCGACGCGCAGATGCGCTTCACCGCGACGATGCTCGTGGCGGGCTGGAGCGAGAACCTCATCGCCTGGCTGGACGGCGAACTCGACGCCGCCCCGTCCGACCTGGCCGACATGTTCGCCGACGCCGCCGAGGCCCTCGCGACGCACGCCGCCTCCCGAGCCCGCTGAACGCGGGGGCGCCGTCAGCGGGGCGGGTCGGCGATGCGGTCGAGCCATTCCCGCATGAGGCCGCGCTCCCCCTCGCTCAGCGCGGCGACCTGCGGAAGGGCGGCGCGCAGCGCGACCGCGGCGCCCACCGGGCCGGACTCCGCCGGCGCGTCCGTCGTGATCGCCGCGATGACCGCCTCGCGGGCCAGCACCGACAACTCCAGGTCGCGCTCGCCCTCGGGCATCGCGATCAGCGCGATGGTCGTGCCGGACCCGGCCGCGTGGACGAGCCGGACGGCGCGGTCCTCGCCGACGCGCAGCCGGCCGGCCTCGGCGATCCGCCGGACGCGGGCGGTGAGGATCTCGATCCCGGCGACCGCCGCCGGCGGCACCGCGCCGGGGCGCGGCTCGCACATCAGCAGGTAGAGGGCCGGGTTGGCCAGGCCGAACTCCAGGTGCTCGTCCCATCCGGCACGCAGGTCGTCCACCGGGTCGGTGCCCGGCTCCGGGGCGCTCTTGCCGCTCAGGTAGGCCGCGAAGCCCTCGGCGGCGACGGCGTCGAGCAGGCCCTGCTTGTCGCCGAAGAGCCGGTAGATGGTGGGCGCCTGGACGCCGGCGGCGGCCCCGACCGCGCGCGTCGAGACGGCCTCGCGCCCGCCCGCCGCGAGGAGTTCGGCGGTGGCCGCGAGGATGCGCTCCCGCGGCCCGTCCCCGGCCGCCACGTCATCGACCTGCACGCTAATGACGATAACAGACCACGGTTAGCACTGATCTCGTAACGGTGATAACGTGATTTCGTTAGCAGTGATTCAGGCATCGAAGACCAGGGAGAACGCTGTGATCATCGTTACGGGCGGCACCGGAAAGCTCGGCCGCGCCACCATCGAGCGGCTGCTGGAACGCGTTCCCGCGGACCAGGTCGCAGCGAGCGTCCGGGACCCGGAGAAGGCCGGGGACCTCGCGGCGCGGGGCGTCCGCCTCCGGCGGGGCGACTTCACCGACCCCGCGAGCCTGGCCCACGCGTTCGAGGGGGCGTCGCAGGTCCTGATCGTCTCCGCCGACAGCATCGGCGAGGAGTTGCTGGACCTGCACCGCACCGCGATCGGCGCGGCCAAGGCGGCCGGCGCCCGCCGGATCCTCTACACCAGCCACATGGGCGCGAACCCGTCGTCCGTCTTCCCGCCCATGCGCGACCATGCGGCCACGGAGGAGGCGCTGCGCGCTTCGGGCGTCCCCTTCACCGCGCTGCGCAACGGCTTCTACGCGTCCACGACGGCGGCCGTCCTCGGCGCCGCGCTCCGGACCGGCAAACTGGCCGTGCCGGAGGACGGCCCGGTCTCCTGGACGGCCCACGCCGACCTGGCCGAGGCGACCGCCGCCATCCTGGCCGGGGAGACCTTCGACGGCCCGACCCCGGCGCTGACGGCGGGCGAGGCCCTCCGCATGTCCGATGTCGCGGACCTGGCGACCGAGATCACGGGGCGTCCGATCGAGCACGTGGTCGTATCGGACGCCGAGTACCGGGCGAGCCTGACCGCGCACGGCGTCCCCGACTTCGCCGCGGACATGCTGGTCGCCATGTTCGCCGCGAGCCGCCGGGGCGAGTTCGCCGAGGTGGACCCCGCCCTCGCCCGCCTCCTGGACCGCCCGGCGACGCCGCTCCGGGACGTCCTCCAGGCGGCCCTTGCGGGCTGAGTCATTAATCACCTGTTGTGCGCGGAAAGCCGAACGCCCTAAACTTGCGCACTACGCAGCGTTAAGCCCGATTTGTGGCGAGTCTGTGTGATGTTCGTCTACCGGCCGTCCGGGCGGCGATTTCCGGGCGCGGCATCTCCGCTGGTCACCGCGGTGCGCACGGGATTGATAGGCGACGCCTATCGCATTCGTGGGATTCATCGATTTCTCTTTTCGATCGAGCGGCGGCACTCTGAGTGACATCGGCCGCCGAGGCGGAAACCCCGCGGCCTCCTGCGCCTCCTCATGCGGAGGCGACCCTTTCTCATGACGAAGGAGCATGCGTGCTTACTGTCGGTGACCAGTTCCCCGAGTACGAGCTCACCGCCTGCGTCTCGCTGGACGCCGAGAACGCGTTCGAGACGATCAACCACAAGTCCTACGAGGGCAAGTGGCGCGTCGTCTTCTTCTGGCCGAAGGACTTCACCTTCGTGTGCCCGACCGAGATCGCCGAGTTCGGCCGCCTCAACGAGGACTTCGCCGACCGCGACGCCCAGGTGCTCGGCGCGTCCGTCGACAACGAGTTCGTCCACTTCGCGTGGCGCAAGGACCACCCGGACCTGCGCGAGATCCCGTTCCCGATGATGTCGGACCTCAAGCGCGAGCTGAGCGAGGCCCTCGGCATCCTCACCGAGGACGGCGTGGCGCAGCGCGCGACGTTCATCGTCGACCCGAACAACGAGATCCAGTTCTCGATGGTGACCGCCGGGTCCGTCGGCCGCAACGTCAAGGAGGTCCTGCGGGTCCTCGACGCGCTGCAGAGCGACGAGCTGTGCCCCTGCAACTGGAACAAGGGCGAGGACACGCTCGACGCGGGCAAGCTGCTGGCCGGCGCCGGCGCCTGACCCCCCTGGTTCTCGACGGCCGGCCGCGTCGCGCGGCCGGCCGTTCGCATGGAAAGGACACTTGATCATGAGCGTTGACGCGCTGAAGGGCGCCCTGCCGGGCTACGCCAAGGACACCAAGCTCAACCTGGGCTCGCTGACCTCCACCTCCCAGCTCACCGAGCAGCAGCTGTGGGGGACGGTGCTGGCCTGCGCCCTCGCCACCCGGAGCGCCGTCGTCATCCGCGAGCTGGCCGAGGAGGCGGGCGACTACCTGTCCGCCGAGGCGTTCGAGGCGGCCAAGGGCGCCGCGTCGATCATGGCGATGAACAACGTGTACTACCGCGCCACCCACCTCATCGGGGACGAGACGTACGCGACGCTGCCCGCCAAGCTGCGGATGTCGGTCATCGGCAAGCCGGGCGTCGACAAGGTCGACTTCGAGCTGTGGTGCCTCGCCGTGTCCGCGATCAACGGGTGCGGGCGCTGCCTGGAGTCGCACGAGAAGGTCGTCCGCGAGGCCGGGCTGTCCCGCGAGCTGGTCCAGGAGGGGCTGCGGATCGCCGCCGTCGTCAACGCGGCGGCCGCGACCCTGGACGCCGAGGCCGCGCTGGCCCCGGCGACCGTCTGACCCGACCGAAGCGGAAGGCCCGGACGGTTCGCCGTCCGGGCCTTCGGCCGTTCGGTCAGACCGAGCCGCCTACTCCCACTCGATGGTGCCCGGAGGCTTGGAGGTGATGTCGACCGTGACGCGGTTGATCTCGCGGACCTCGTTGGTGATGCGGGTGGAGATCCGCTGCAGGAGGTCGTAGGGCAGCTTCGCCCAGTCGGCCGTCATGGCGTCCTCGCTGGTCACCGGGCGCAGCACGATCGGGTGGCCGTAGGTGCGGCTGTCGCCCTGCACGCCGACCGAGCGGACGTCGGCCAGCAGCACCACCGGGAACTGCCAGATGTCGCGGTCGAGGCCGGCACGGGTCAGCTCCTCGCGGGCGATGGCGTCGGCGTCGCGGAGGATGTCCAGGCGCTCGCGCGTGACGGCGCCGATGATGCGGATGCCGAGGCCGGGGCCGGGGAACGGCTGGCGCCAGACGATCTCGGTCGGCAGCCCGAGCTGCTCGCCCAGCGCGCGGACCTCGTCCTTGAACAGCGAGCGCAGCGGCTCGATCAGCGCGAACTGCAGGTCTTCGGGGAGCCCGCCGACGTTGTGGTGCGACTTGATGTTCGCGGCGCCGGTGCCGCCGCCCGATTCGACCACGTCCGGGTAAAGGGTCCCCTGGACGAGGAACTCGACCGGTTCGTCGGCGTCCTCCCCGACGATCTCCCGGGCGGCCTCCTCGAACACCCGGATGAACTCGCGCCCGATGATCTTGCGCTTCTGCTCCGGGTCGGTGACGCCGTCGAGCGCGCCGAGGAAGCGGTCCTGGGCGTCGACGACGTGCAGGTTCACGCCGGTGACGGCGACGAAGTCCTTCTCGACCTGCTCGGGCTCGCCCTTGCGCAGCAGCCCGTGGTCGACGAACACGCAGGTCAGCTGGTCGCCGATGGCCCGCTGGACGAGGGCGGCGGCGACCGCGGAGTCGACCCCGCCCGACAGCGCGCAGATCGCCCGGCGGTCGCCGACCTGCTGCCGGACGGCCTCGATCGACTCCTCGGCGATGTTGACCATCGTCCAGTTCGGGCGGCATCCGGCGCCTTCGTACAGGAATCGGCGCAGGATCTCCATTCCGTGCTCGGTGTGCAGAACCTCCGGATGGAACTGGACGCCGAAGAAGCCGCGCTCCCGGTCCTCCATGCCGGCGACCGGGGTGACGTCGGTGCTCGCCGTCACCGTGAAGCCGGCCGGGGCGCCGCTGACGAAGTCGCGGTGCGACATCCACACCGCCTGCTCGTGCGGCAGCCCCGCGAACAGCATGCCCGGGGACGTGACGGCCACGGTCGCGCCGCCGTACTCGGCGATGTCGGAGTTCTCCACCGTCCCGCCGAGGGCCTGCGCCATCACCTGGTGGCCGTAGCAGATGCCGAGCGTCGGGACGCCGATCTCGAACAGCCCCTCGGGCGCCGCCGGCGCGCCCTCCGCGTACACCGACGCCGGGCCGCCGGACAGGATGATCGCCTTCGGCCGCTTGGCCAGCATCTCCGCCGCCGGCATGGTGGACGGGACGATCTCGCTGAACACATGGCACTCGCGGACGCGCCGCGCGATCAGCTGCGCGTACTGCGCGCCGAAGTCGACGACGAGAACGGTGTCAAAGGACTGGTCTGCGGCCACCAACTAAGCCTTTCGCACGGCCGGAAGGGGCTCCCAGTCTACGGGCCCGCTGCCTGCGCCTATGCCCCGCACCCCCGCCCCGGCCGTCACCTGGCGCGATGGTCCGATAACGGTCGGCATCCATTTACCTTGATCACACTCATCATGGTGCTGCGTTCTGATACGAGTTAATGACGCCCTGTAGTCGGTCGCGCACGCCTGCATGGCTCCCGTCCGCAAGCGACCTCCCTAGGAGTGCCGTGAAGCTGCTCGCCGCCACCGCCCTGCTCGCCGCGCTCGTCCCGGCAGCGCCGTCCCTGCCGGCCGCGCCTGCCGCACCGTCCGGGCCGCCCACCGCCTCGCCCGTGCGCGCGAGCGCGGACGACTGCACGCACCCGGAGGCGCGCCTGCGGACGAACGGCCACGGCCGGGAGCGCAACGACCTGACGCCCGCGCAGGCCGCCGGCATCGAGGAGCAACTCAACCGCCTCCTGAACCGGCTCGGCCTCGGCCCGGTCGACGAGTCCGGCGGCCAGTCGAAGGGCAGCGATCTCAAGGCCGCACCGCAGATCACGATCCCGGTGTTCTTCCACGTGATCCACGACGGGCCGCGCGGCAACGTCTCCACCGCCGCGATCAACCGCCAGATCAGCACCATGAACGCCTCCTACGGAGGACGCAACGGCGGCGCGGACACGCGCGTCTCCTTCAAGCTCCAGGGGGTCAGCCGCTCGAACAGCGCCGCCTGGTTCCAGGACCCGGAGCGCTACGAGGGCACCTACAAGCCGATGCTGCACCAGGGCGGCAAGGGCACGCTGAACCTCTACAGCACCTACATCGGCGGCGACCTGCTCGGCTGGTCGACGTTCCCGTGGAAGTACAAGTCCGACCCCAAGATGGACGGGGTGACCATCCACTACGGCAGCATGCCGGGCGGGTCGATCGAGCACTTCAACAAGGGCTTCAGCGCCACCCACGAGGTGGGGCACTGGCTGGGGCTCTACCACACGTTCCAGGACGGCTGCGGCGGCCAGGGCGACCGCGTCGCCGACACGCCGGCCGAGCGCGACCCGTCGAACGGCTGCCCGACCGGCAAGGACACCTGCCCGTCCCCCGGTGTCGACCCGGTGCACAACTACATGGACTACAGCTACGACACGTGCATGACGTCCTTCACCGCGGGCCAGGGCGCCCGTATGCACAAGGTGTGGGCGGCCTACCGCGCCTAGAGCGGCCCACCGCGTTCGAGGGCGGGCCGCCCGCGCAGCCGGGCGGCCTCCTCGGCGGGCAGCCGCCGGACGGCCTCGCGCAGCGTCACGCCCGAGATGGTGCCGAGACGGGGCTCGACCCACTCCACCACCCAGAACGGGTCCTTCTTGGACAACTCCCGGAGGACCCATCCCAGGGCCTTCCTGATGAAGAACTCGCGCTCGCCCAGCAGCGCGTCCCCGTACCGGCTGATTCGTTCTAGATCCGGGTCTCCCGTCCGGACGCCCGGAAGCAGCGCCAGGACGGCCGTACGCCGTATCCACATGTAGGGGTCGGCGACCCATGCGTCCAGCGTCGCCGCCAGGTCCGGGTACCGGACGACCAGGCCGCCGACGACCTTCTCCGCGAGGTGGTCGACGTACACCCAGCTCGCCGAGTCGCGGATGAGCGCTTCGGCCGTCCCCATGTCGCGGGGCTCCAGCAGGGCCGCCCGCTTGACGAGCACGTCGATCGCCGCCATACGGGCCTCATGGACGGGACGTCCGTCGTCGGTGACGTCCCAGAGGAGCCGCGCGAGGGCTAGCACTTCGTCCCGCGTGGGCTTGCCCTTGACCGCCGAAAGGGCCACCTTGCGCAGCGCCGGCACGGTCACACCGATGTGGACGAACTCGCTCTTCAGATAGCTTTTCTCGCTCTGCGCGCGCGCCGGATCCCCCTGGGCGCGCAACTCCGCCAGAACCCGCGCCGCCTCGGCCCCCACGTCCATGCGGGACACGCTACGCCGTCGCGCTACGGCGCCGTATTCAGCGTTGCCCATCCCGATTCGTTCAGGTTTGCCAAAGACGTGATGTTTGTTCGCATTCACCCTTGTTCCAGCGATGACTCCGCTCCCCCAGCGCGCGCTCCCCCGCTCGCGCCGCCCCCAAGGAGTTCCATGAAACGCGCCGGAATCGCCACCGTCCTCGGCCTGGCCGCCGCCTTCACGGCGTACGCGCCCGCCGCTCCCGCCACCCTCGCCGCCCCGTCCACAGCGTCCACAGCGTCCAACGCCTGTGTGGAGCAGCCCGCGCAGGCCCGCGTCCGCGCCGGAGCCCACGCCACCGAACGGAACCAGCCGAGCGCGGCCAAGGTCGCCGCGATGGAGAAGGACTTCCAGAACCGAGTCGGCAAGCTCAAGAAGGTGCACACGGCCGCGGCCGTCACCGTCAGGGTGCACTTCCAGGTCGTCTACGGCAGTGCCGGGAACGTCTCCGACACGGTCCTGCGGCAGCAGCTCGACGTCCTCAACAACGCCTATTCGGGCAGCGGCGTCACGTTCACGCTGTCGGAGATCAGGCGTACGAACAACGCGGCCTGGTTCTCCAACCCGGAGGGCTACGAGAGCCAGATGAAACGCGCCCTGCACACGGGCAACGCGCAGGACCTCAACGTCTACACCGCCGACCTCGGCTCCAGCCTCCTCGGCTGGGCGACGTTCCCGAGCAGCTACCGCTCCCAGCCGTCGATGGACGGCGTCGTCATCCACTACCAGAGCCTGCCGGGCGGGTCCCTGGGCAACTACAACGAAGGCGACACCGCCACCCACGAGGTGGGCCACTGGATGGGGCTCTACCACACGTTCCAGGGCGGATGCAGCGGCCAGGGAGACCGCGTCTCCGACACCCCTGCCGAGCAGAGCCCCGCCTCAGGCTGCCCCACCGGGCGCAACACCTGCTCCTCCCCGGGCGCCGACCCCATCCACAACTTCATGGACTACAGCTACGACTCGTGCATGTACGAGTTCACGCCGGGCCAGAACGCCCGCATGCAGTCCCAGTGGGCCGCCTACCGCGCCTGACCCGAACACCCTGCGAGCCCACCGCGAGCATGCTCGCGGTGGGCTCCACCCTCTGGTGAAGGGTCAGGTGATGTCGACGATGGGCAGCTGCAAGGCCGCCGGAGCCGTCGCCGGGACGGCCGGGTTCTTCGGCAGGACGGGCCCTATGCGGCGGTAAGCCTCACCTAGGGCGGGGCGCGGGTCGTCCTCGGCCCGGTTGGGCCAGAACGACATGGCGCGCTCGGCCTGGGCCGTGATGGTCAGCGACGGGTTCACGCCCAGGTTGGCCGAGACGGCGGAGCCGTCCACGATGTGCAGGCCCGGGTGCCCGTAGACGCGGTGGTAGGCGTCGATGACGCCGGAGTCGGCGGAGTCGCCGATCGGGCAGCCGCCGAGGAAGTGCGCGGTCATCGGGACGTCGAACAGATCGCCCCACGTGCCGCCCGCGATGCCGCCGATCTCCTCGGCGATCAGCCGCGTCGCCTCGTGTCCCTCCGGGATCCACGTCGGGTTCGGCTCGCCGTGCCCGGCGGACGCGCGCACGTCCCAGCCGAACGGCCCCTTCTTCGGGCGCAGCGTGATCGAGTTGTCGCGGGTCTGCATGACCAGCGCGATCACGGTCCGCTCCGACCAGTGCCGCACGTCGAACAGCTGGATGAGGTCGCGGGGGCGCCGCGCCGCCTCGCGGGCGAACTTGCGCAGCCGGGGCGTGTGCCGCTCGCCCGGCCGGTCCCCGTCGACGAGCAGGGTCTGCAGCCCGGCGAGGAGGTTGGAGCCCCGCCCGTACCGGACGGGCTCGACGTGGGTGTCCGGGGCGGGGTGGAACGACGACGTGATCGCGACGCCCTCGGAGAAGTCGGGCCCCGGCCTGCCGTTGCCGCGCCCGCCGCCGAGGATCGCCTCGGAGTTCGTGCGGGTCAGGGCGCCGAGCCGCGCCGACAGGCGCGGCAGCGCGCCGGTCGCCTTGAGCTTGTGCAGCAGCTTCTGCGTCCCGTAGGTGCCGGCGGCGAACACGACCTGCCCGGTCGTGAACGTCTTGCGGTCGCGGCCGAACGAGCCGGTCCGCACGATCGCCACCTCGTAGCCCCCGCCGGGCAGCGGCCGGACGGACGTGACGCGGCTGAGCGGCATCACCCGCGCGCCGGCCTTCTCCGCGAGGTACAGGTAGTTCTCCGTGAGCATGTTCTTGGCGCCGTGGCGGCAGCCCACCATGCACTCGCCGCACTCCAGGCAGCCGCGGCGGCGCGGGCCCGCGCCGCCGAAGTACGGGTCGGCGCTCTCGATCCCGGCGCCCTGCCCGAAGTAGACGCCGACCGGGGTCTTGACGAACGTGTCGCCCTTGCCCATCCGGTCGGCGACCCGCTTCATGACCTTGTCGGCCTCGGTCGTCGTGGTGTTCTGGACGACGCCCAGCATGCGCTTGGCCTGCTCGTAGTAGGGCGCCAGCTCGTCCTGCCAGTCGGTGATGTGCGCCCACTGCCGGTCCTTGAAGAACGGCTCCGGCGGGACGTACAGCGTGTTGGCGTAGTTCAGCGAACCGCCGCCCACGCCCGCGCCCGCGAGCACCATCACGCGGCTCGACTTCGCGCCCCGGATCAGGTGCATCCGCTGCATGCCGGTGAGACCGAGCGCCGGCGCCCACAGGTAGCGCGCGATCCGCCAGTTGGTCTTGGGCAGCTGCGGGTAGCGGGAGCCCGGAGCACCGGCGGGGTTGGTGTCGAAGCGGCGGCCCGCCTCGATCACACCGACCTTGTAGCCCTTCTCGGTCAGCCGCAGCGCGGCGACGCTGCCGCCGAACCCCGACCCGATCACCAGCACGTCGAAGTCATGCTTCACGGGCGTCCCCTACTTGATCCGCAGCTTCTTCATGATCCTGATGCCGTTCGCCATGTACCCGGCGAACTTGTCGTAGCCGATGCCGGACGGGGGTTCGAGGTCCATGAGGTGCTGGCTCGCGACGGTCTGCACCTCGGTGAACTTCAGCAGGCCCTCGGCTCCGTGGCGGCGTCCGACGCCGGACTGCTTCATCCCGCCCATCGGCGAGTCGTAGGACGCGTACGCGGCGCCGTAGCCGTCGTTGATGTTGACCGTCCCCGCCTGGATGCGGGCGGCCAGCCGGCGGGCCCGCGCCGGGGACTTCGTCCACACCGACGCGTTCAGCCCGTAGTCGGTGTCGTTGGCGCGGGCGACGACCTCGTCCTCGTCCCGGTACTTGTAGACGGCGACGACCGGCCCGAACGTCTCGTTCGCGCACAGGTCCATGTCGCCGCTGACGTCCGTGAGGATGGTCGGCTCGTAGAACAGCGGCCCGACGTCGGGGCGCGCCTTGCCCCCGGCGAGGACGGTGGCGCCCTCCTCGACGGCCTGGTCGACGTGCCGGGTCACCGCGTCCAGCTGGCGCCGGTACGTCAGCGAGCCCATCTCGGCCTCGAAGTCGAGGCCGGTGCCGAGCTTCATGCCCTTGACCAGCTCGGTGAACCGGGGCACGAACCGGTCGTAGACGTCCTCGTGGACGTACATCCGCTCGATCGAGATGCACAGCTGCCCGGCGTTGGTGAAGCACGCGCGGACGGCGCCGCGCGCGGCCCGCTCCACGTCGGCGTCCGCCATCACGATCATCGGGTTCTTGCCGCCGAGCTCCAGCGAGTAGCCGATCAGCCGGGGCGCGACCTTGGCCGCGATCGCCTTGCCGCCGCGCGTCGAGCCGGTGAAGGAGACGTAGTCGGCCTCCTCCAGCAGCGGGTCGCCGATCTGGGCGGGGTCGCCGACGACGATCTGCCACAGGTCGCGCGGCAGCCCGAGCGAGACCAGCAGGTCCAGCACCCACAGGCTGGACAGGCACGTCTGGGTGTCCGGCTTGTGGATCACCGCGTTGCCCGCCATCAGCGCGGGCGCGATGTCGCTGGCGCCGAGCGCGAAGGGGTAGTTCCAGGGGGCGATCAGCGCGACGACGCCCTTCGGGTGCCGCAGCTCCCGGACCCGCGTCAGCCCCGGCATCATGCCCTGCCGGCGCTTCGGCTTCAGCAGCCCCGGGGCCCGCCGGGCGTAGTACAGCGAGCACAGCGCCACGTCGAGGAACTCCTCCAGCGCGTGGCGGCGCGCCTTGCCCGTCTCCAGCTGGATGACGTCGAGGATCTCCTCGCGGCGGGCGACCAGCGCGTCCGCCAGCCGCAGGAACGGCTTGACCCGCTCGCCGGCCGGCAGCGCCGCCCAGGCCCGCTGCGCCTCGCGGGCGCGCGCGTAGGCCTTGCGGACGTCGTCGGCACCGGAGATCGGGACGGTCGCGAGGGGCTCACCGGTGAACGGGCCGGGAATGGTCGCGGTCTCGGAGCCGTCCGAGGCGACGTGGGAGGCCAGCCGGTCGATCAGGGTCTGGGGGAGCGTGTGCTCTGCCGCGCCTTTGGCAGGGACCGTCGGGGATGCCATGCAGGCAGCGTATGACCACCTGCCCATTTTGGCTACCCGCAAGTAACGCGCTACTTGGAGTGAAATGCCCCACCCGATCGCGTTACGTCCGTCTCTGCCTGACAAGCGGCCCTGAACGGAGCGTTCCAACCGCCCGGACTTGCGCAACCGGGAGACTGACCATGCTCCGCCGGTGTATCCCCGAAGGAGAGAATCTCGGCGCGCGTACCGCGGACGGAGGGCCGGCCGCGCGCGCACGGGGGCGCGCGGGTCTCGACACGGAGGGGAACAGCGAATGACGGACGCCCACGGCGACCAGCGGCCAGCGGCGGGGGCGGCCGGCCGGCCGCCGTCCGGCGGTCCGCGGCCGCGCCGCGACCGCGAGCAGACCCGCACCGCGCTGCTCGCCGCCGCCGAGCGCCTCTGGGCCGAGCGCGGCATCCACGGCGCCTCGCTGGACGACATCGCGGCGGCCGCGGGCCTCACCAAGGGCGCCGTCTACTCCAACTTCGCGGGCAAGACCGACCTGCTGCTGGCCCTGATGGAGCGCATCACCAGCGACCGCACCGGCCCGGAGGTCTGCGACGAGCTGCGCGCCGCCGAGCGGGACGCCGCGCGCGACGCCGCCCGCGAGGCCGCCGTCACCGGCCGCCCGCCCCGCCGCGGCGCCGCCGACGACCGCCCCCGCCGCCTCGCGCTGCTGCTCGTCGAGTTCTGGCTCTACGGCATGCGCGACTACGCCGCCGGCTGGCGCATCGCCGACTGGTACGCCGAGCGCCGCGACCGGCTGGCCCGCGAACTCGAACCCGCCGACGGCGGCACCGGCTCCTCCGCCGACGGCGGCACCGACCGGATCGGGCCCGGCGACCGCGCCGCCCTCACCATGGCCCTCGACTTCGGGCTGGCCTTCCAGCACCTGCTGGACCCGGCCCGCGTCCCCGCCGACCTCTACGCGACCGGCAAGACGCTGGTGCAGGCGCCCCGCCCCGACCGGCCCGCCTGAGCGCGGGCCCGGCCGAAGGCGTGCGGGATCAAGGAGTCGCCACCGGGACGATGTCGGGGGCGCCGCGGCGGTGCGCGTCGGCCTCCTGGTCGCCGTCCTGCGTCTGGGAGGCGCGCTCGGCCTCCACGCGCTTGCGGTAGTACTCGATCTCGCGGTCGCGCTGCTTCTTGGACCAGCCGAGCACCGGGGCCAGCAGGTCGGCGGCCTCCTGGGCGACGCCGACGCCGCGGTCCCACGTCTCGATCGAGATCCGGGTGCGGCGGGCGAGGACGTCGTTGAGGTGCCGGGCGCCCTCGTGCGTCGCGGCGTAGACGACCTCGGCGCGCAGGTAGTCGTCGGCGCCGGTGAGCGGCTTGGCCAGGTCCGGCTTGTCGGCGATCAGGCCGAGCAGGTCGTCCAGCAGGGTGCCGTAGCGGCGCAGGAGGTGCTCGATGCGGGCGACGTGCAGGCCCGAGCGGGACGCCAGCCGGTGGCGCGCGTTCCACATGGCCTGGAAGCCGTCGCCGCCGACGAGCGGGATGCGGTCCGTGCAGGACTCGGCGACCTTGCCGTCCAGGCCGTGGGCGACGGCGTCTATGGCGTCCTTCGCCATGACCCGGTACGTGGTGTACTTGCCGCCCGCCACGAGGACCAGGCCGGGCACCGGGTGCGCGACCACGTGCTCGCGGGACAGCTTGGACGTCTCCTCGGTCTCCCCCGTGAGCAGGGGCCGCAGGCCCGCGTAGACGCCTTCCACGTCGTCGTGCGTGAGCGGCGTGGACAGCACCGAGTTGACGTGGTCGAGGACGTAGTCGATGTCGGCCTTGGACGCGGCCGGGTGCGCCCGGTCGAGGTCCCACGCGGTGTCGGTGGTGCCGATGATCCAGTGCCGCCCCCACGGGATCACGAACAGCACGGACTTCTCCGTACGCAGGATGATCCCCGTCGAGGAGTGGATGCGGTCCTTCGGGACGACCAGGTGGATGCCCTTGGACGCCTTCACGTGGATCTGGCCGCGGCCGCCGACGAGTTCCTGGATGTCGTCCGTCCAGACGCCGGTGGCGTTCACGACCTGCTTCGCGCGGACCTCGCTGGTCGTGTTGCCCTCGAGGTCGCGGATCCGCAGGCCGGTGACGCGCTCGCCCTCCCGCAGGAAGCCGAGGCACTGGGTGCGGGACGCGATCTGGGCGCCGTACTGCGCCGCCGTCCGCAGCGCCGTCATCACGAAGCGGGCGTCGTCGACCTGCGCGTCCCAGTACTGGATCGCGCCGGTGAAGGAGTCCTTGCGCAGGGACGGCGCCAGCCGCAGCGCCCCGCGCCGGGTCAGGTGCCGGTGGTGCGGGACGCCGCGCGTGCTGCCCATCTGGACCGCGAGCGCGTCGTACAGGGCCACGCCCGCACCGAGGTACGCCCGCTCCCACACGCGGTGGGTCGTCGGCAGCAGGAACGGGACGGGCCTCACCAGGTGCGGCGCGATCTGCTGGAGCAGCAGGCTGCGCTCGGTCAGCGCCTCCCGGACGAGGTCGAAGTTGTACTGCTCCAGGTAGCGCAGACCGCCGTGGATCAGCTTCGAGGAGCGCGAGGACGTGCCGGACGCGAAGTCGCGCGCCTCGACCACCGCGACCGACAGGCCGCGGGTGGCCGCGTCGAGCGCCGCTCCGGCGCCGACGATCCCGCCGCCGACGACGACCACGTCGAACTCCTCACGGGCCATCCGATCGAGCGCCGCGGCGCGTTCCGCCGGGCCCAGCCGGGAGCTTCCGAGGCCCGTCACCGGTGAAGCCGTCATCGCTCATCCCCCCACAGCGTTCGGTTTCCGAGCAGTACCTACCCAAGAGTAAGGACGGGTCCACCCCGGAAATTTCCCCACCGGGAGTGGGTTCGCTCTCAGTCGGCGGACCGGCTCAGTCGGTGGACCTGCGGGGGGCCACCACGACCTGGACCCGCTGGAACTCCTTCAACTCCGTGTAACCGGAGGTCGCCATCGCGCGGCGCAGCGCCCCGATGAGGTTCATCGAGCCGTCCGCGACGTGGGACGGGCCGTGCAGGATCTGCTCCATCGTCCCGATCGTCCCGAGGTCGAGGCGGGTGCCGCGCGGGACGTCGCCGTGGTGGGCCTCGCTGCCCCAGTGGTAGCCCCGGCCCGGGGCCTCGGTGGAGCGGGCGAACGGCGAGCCGACCATCACCGCGTCGGAGCCGCAGGCGAACGCCTTGGCGATGTCGCCGCTGTTGACCATGCCGCCGTCGGCGATGACGTGCACGTACCGGCCGCCGGACTCGTCCATGTAGTCGCGGCGGGCGGCGGCCACGTCGGCGACCGCGGTCGCCATCGGGACGGCGACGCCGAGGACGGTCCGCGTGGTGTGCCCGGAGCCGCCGCCGAACCCGACCAGCACCCCGGCCGCGCCCGTCCGCATCAGGTGCAGCGCGGCCGTGTAGGTGGAGCAGCCGCCGACGATCACCGGGACGTCGAGGTCGTAGATGAACTGCTTGAGGTTCAGCGGCTCGGCGCGGCCGGACACGTGCTCGGCGGACACGGTCGTGCCGCGGATCACGAAAAGGTCGACGCCCGCGTCGATCACGGCCTTGTGGAACTGGGCGGTGCGCTGCGGGGACAGCCGCGCCGCGACGGTGACGCCCGCCTCCCGGACCTCCTGGATCCGGCGGCCGATCAGCTCCTCCTTGACCGGCTCGGTGTAGATCTCCTGGAGCCGCTGGGTGGCGCGGACGTCGTCCAGCGAGGCGATCTCGGCGAGCAGCGGCTCGGGGTTCTCGTAGCGCGTCCACAGCCCTTCGAGGTCGAGCACGGCCAGGCCGCCGAGCCGGCCGACGGCGATCGCGGTGGCCGGGCTGACGACGCTGTCCATCGGCGCGACGACCAGCGGCATCTCGAACCGGTAGGCGTCGATCTGCCAGGCGACGCTGACCTCCTCGGGGTCGCGCGTCCGGCGGGACGGCACGATGCCGATGTCGTCGAAGGCGTACGCCCGGCGGCCGCTCTTGCCCCGCCCGATCTCCACCTCAGCAGCCACTCTGTTCCTTTCATCGCCCTTGGCGTCAGGTGCTGGAGCACCGTCCTTCGGCGGGCGACGCGGCGATCGCCGCATCGCTCCGACTCCCCCAGGGGCTCGCTACGCGATCAGGTTCTCGCACGCTCGAACCTGGCTTCGCACGCGATCGCGACGTTTCGGTTGTTGCAGGTCTGGGTTCCTACCCGGGGATTCTATCGGCCTTGGTAATTCGGGGCCTCGACGGTCATCTGGATGTCGTGGGGGTGGCTCTCCCGCAGCCCGGCGGCGCTGATGCGCATCAGCTGGCCGCGTTCCTGCAGCTCGGGGATCGTCCGGGTGCCCGCGTACCACATGGACTGGTGCAGCCCGCCGACGAGCTGGTGCGCGACGTTGGCGAGCGGCCCGCGGTAGGGCACCTGGCCCTCGACGCCCTCGGGGATCAGCTTCTCCTCGGCGCTGACGTCGGCCTGGGCGTAGCGGTCCTTGGAGTAGGACGCGCCGCGCTCGCGGTTGCGCATCGCGCCGAGCGATCCCATCCCGCGGTAGGACTTGTACTGCTTGCCGTGGACGAAGATCAGCTCGCCCGGCGACTCCTCGACCCCGGCGAGCAGGCTGCCGAGCATGACCGTGTCGGCCCCCGCGACCAGCGCCTTGGCGATGTCGCCGGAGTACTGCAGGCCGCCGTCGCCGATCACCGGGACGCCCGCCGCCCGCGCCGCGCGGGCCGCCTCGGAGATCGCGGTGATCTGCGGGACCCCGACGCCGGCGACGATGCGGGTGGTGCAGATGGAGCCGGGCCCGACCCCGACCTTGACCCCGTCGGCGCCCGCGTCCACCAAGACCTGCGCCCCGGCCTGGGTGGCGATGTTGCCGCCGACGACCTGCACGCCCGAGTTGCCCTTGATCGAGGCGATCGTGTCGGCGACGCCCTTGGAGTGGCCGTGCGCGGTGTCCACGATGATCACGTCGGTGCCGGCCTCGATGAGGGCCTTCGCGCGGCGGATCGCGTCCTCGCCGACGCCGACCGCGGCGGCGACGAGCAGCCGGCCGTCGGCGTCCTTGGTGGCGTCCGGGTACTGCTCGCTCTTGGTGAAGTCCTTGGTGGTGATGAGGCCCTTGAGCCGGCCGTCGGCGTCCACCAGCGGGAGCTTCTCGACCTTGTTGCCCGCCAGCAGCCGGAACGCCTCGTCCCGCGCCACCCCGACCGGGGCGGTCACCAGCGGCATCGGGGTCATCACCTCGCGGACCGGGCGCGACAGGTCCGACTCGAAGCGCATGTCGCGGTTGGTCACGATGCCGACCAGCACGCCGCGCACGTCGGTCACCGGCACGCCGGAGATCCGGTAGCGGGCGCACAGCTCCTCGACGTCGGCGAGCGTCGCGTCCGGCAGGCAGGTGACCGGGTTGGTGATCATCCCGGACTCGGACCGCTTGACCCGGTCGGCCTCCTCGGCCTGGTCCTCGATGGACATGTTGCGGTGCAGCACGCCGATGCCGCCCTGCCGGGCCATGGCGACCGCCGTCCGCGCCTCGGTCACCGTGTCCATCGCCGCCGAGACGAGCGGGATCCGCAGCGAGATCTCACGGGTCAGCCTGGTCGTGGTGTCGGCCTCGCCGGGCTGGAGGTCGGAGTAGCCCGGGAGCAGGAGCACATCGTCGAAGGTCAGGCCCTGCGGAAGGAACTTGTCGGGCTCGGCGGCGGGGTTCATGACAACCTTCCCGTATCGGTTGCGGCATCGGGCCAGGTCAAAGGACCCTGTACCCATGGTAGGGCGTCCGCCCGCACCGGCGCGGGCTCTTGCACGCCGCGGCCGCGTGGCCTTGATGACATCAGGCAACACGCCGGACGCCCCTGAGCATTCCCCCGCCCGGCGGACACTCCGCGTGATTGTTCGCGCACAGAGGAGACCGGGGGGTGCACCTTTCGGGGCTCGCGGCAGTAGCGTGGGAGTGTGCACGATGACGCACCGCTCGACCCGTTCGCCGGAGACCCGGAGGATCCGGCGGCGGCGCTCGGCGACCCCGGCGACGAGGCCGCTCCGCTCAGCGTGACGGAGCGGGAGGACGTGCTGGCCGACCTCGCCGACCTGGAGGTCTTCCGTGCACTGCTGGAGCCGCTCGGCGTGCGCGGCCTCACCGTCGACTGCGGCGACTGCGGCAAGCTCCACTACATCGACTGGGAACTGCTGCACGGCAATCTGCGCCATCTGCTGGACGCCGGGCTGCCCCGCGTCCACGAGCCCGCCCTCTCCCCGGATCCCGTCGACTACGTCAGCTGGGAGTACGCCCGCGGCTACGTCGACGGCGTGATCGACAGCGAAGAGGGCCGGGACGAGAACTAGCGCCCGCCGGGGCCGGGCGCCCGCCGGGGTCTTCCGCCGGGGTCAGTCGTCCCAGCGCGGTGCCCGGTAGCGGTCGTTGCGGCGCTCCGCCTCCCGGCGCAGGGCGGCCAGGTCGTCCAGGTCGAGGACGGGGTCGTCGCCGGGCGCGGCCTCCGGGCGGTCGGACGGCGCCGAGCGCGTGATCCTGACCGGGCCCTCCGGGCGGCGGTGGTGCCGCCGGGGCGGGAAGAGGTCGTCCAGGCGGCGCTTGAGGCGCGCGATGTCCTCGCGCTCCTGGCCCCGGGAGGGCCGGCCCGTCCTCGTCGGTTCGGGCGCGGGCGCCGGCGCGGCGGACGGCTCCTGCGGGCGGGCGCGGGTCGCGGCGTCGGCGTCGCCCGCCGCCGGCGCCGCGGCCGGGACGGCCTGCTCGGACGCGCGCGGCGCCGGCGCGGCGGCCGTCGAGCGGTCGGCCGCGCCGCCGCCCGCCGCCGCGACGCCGGTGCTGGCGAGGACGGCGCCCACCACGCCGAGGGCGACGATCGTGCGCGGCCCGCGGCGGCGGGGGCCGGACGGCGCGGGCGGCGCCGGCGGGGCGGGGTCGGCGGTCTGGTCGTCGACGTCGATGATCAGCGCGTTCAGCAACCGCACCGCCGGGTCGGGGTCGTCGCCGGCGCACGCGGGCGGGGCGGGCGAGGCCGGGGCGGCGGCGGGCGCGGGCCCGGCCGGGCGCCGCGCCGCCAGCGACTCGATCAGGGCGTCGGTGCGGCGGACGGCCGCCAGGTCCGCGGCCGGCGGACTCGCCGCCGCGGCCGCCACCTGTAGCCGAGCCGGGGCCTGTAGCCGAGCCGTGGCCGGGGCCGGGGCATCACCGGAGTGCGAGGGCTCGGCCGGATTCGGGGCGCCCCCGATGCCGGTGAGGGGGCCTCGCTCCGTCAAGCGATCGACTCCTCTCGCGCCATCGCCCGGAGCCGGGCCAGGGCGCGGTGCTGCGCGACCCGGACGGCGCCGGCGGACATGCCGAGCACGTTGCCGGTCTCCTCGGCCGACAGCCCCGCCACGACGCGCAGCAGCACCAGTTCGCGCTGGTGCTCGGGCAGCCGCGTGAGCAGGTCGCGGGCGCGCTGCGCCTCGATGTAGCGGACCACCGTCTCCTCCGGCCCGGGCCGGTCGTCGGGGCCGTCCGGCAGGTCCTCGGTGGGCACGGCGGCGCGCACCGCGCTGCGCATCGCGTCCGCGATCTTGTGCGCGGCGATGCCGAAGACGAACGAGGCGAAGGGGCGGCCCATGTCCCGGTAGCGGGGCAGGGCCGACAGCACGGCGATGCAGACCTCCTGGGCCACGTCGTCGGCGATGTGGTACTGCCCGGACACCCGGCCGAGCCGGGCCCGGCAGTACCGGACGATCATGGGACGCACCTCGGCGATGAGGACCTCGATGGCGCCCGGATCGCCCTGGACGGCCCGGTTCGTCAGCTCCTTGAGGTCGCCGTCGGCGGCGTCCGCCGCCCGCAGCGCCCGCGTCCCGCGGCCGGTGTCGCGGCCCGTGTCACGCCCCGCGTCGCGGGGCGCCGGCGGGGCCGGACCCCCCGAGGGTTCGGCAGCGCGCGCGGTCATGGTCCCGGCGAAGCATCCCTCGGTCACGTCAAGCATGATGCCCAGCACCGCCGGGCGTGTCTGCCCCGTCGTTGACAACGGAATGGTCACAGTGCTGGAACGAACCTGGGAATACTACGTCATGCGATCATTTCATTGCCGCGCGTCACGAAACATTAAACCGCCCATCGGGCAAAGAACGTCCCATCCCGGTACATAACGGCGACCCCCGTCCACCGGGTGGACGGGGGTCGCGGAGCCGGTCGGACCGGCGCGGCCCTTCCCTGCGGAAGGGTCAGTGGCCGTGCCCGTGGCCGTGGCCGTGGCCGCCGCCGGCGGCCTCCTCGGGCTCCTCCGGCTTGTCGACCACGAGCGCCTCGGTGGTGAGCAGCATGCCCGCGATCGAGGCGGCGTTGGTGACCGCGGAGCGGGTGACCTTCACCGGGTCGATGACGCCCTGGGCGATCAGGTCGCCGTACTCGCCGGTCGCGGCGTTGTAGCCGTGGCCGGCCTGCAGCGCCTGCACCTTGGAGACGACGACGTAGCCCTCCTGGCCGGCGTTCTCGGAGATCCAGCGCAGCGGCTCGTTGAGCGCGCGGCGGACCGCCTCGGCGCCGGTGGCCTCGTCGCCGGACAGGCCGAGGGTGTCGAAGCCCTCCTTGGCCACGTGCACCAGCGCGCTGCCGCCGCCGGAGACGATGCCCTCCTCGATCGCCGCGCGGGTCGCCGAGATGGCGTCCTCCAGGCGGTGCTTCTTCTCCTTCAGCTCCACCTCGGTGGCGGCGCCGACCCGCAGCACGCAGACCCCGCCGGCCAGCTTGGCCAGCCGCTCCTGCAGCTTCTCGCGGTCCCAGTCGGAGTCGGAGTTCTCGATCTCGACCTTGATCTGGTTGACGCGCGCGGTGATCTCGTCCGCGGAGCCCTCACCGTCGACGATGGTGGTGGCGTCCTTGGTGACGGTGATCCGGCGGGCGCGGCCGAGGTCCTCCAGCCCGATGGAGTCGAGCTTGAGGCCGATGGCCTCGCTGACGACCTGGCCGCCGGTCAGGGTGGCCATGTCGCCGAGCATCGCCTTGCGGCGGTCGCCGAAGCCCGGCGCCTTGACCGCGACGGAGGTGAAGGTGCCGCGGATCTTGTTGGCGACGAGCAGCGCCAGGGCCTCGCCCTCGACGTCCTCGGCCACCACGAGCAGCGGCTTCTTGGTCTGCGCGACCTTCTCGGCCAGCGGCAGGAACTCCTGCACGTTGGAGATCTTGCCGTCCACGATGAGCACGTAGGCGTCCTCCAGGACGGCCTCCATGCGCTCGTGGTCGGTGACCATGTGCGGCGACAGGTAGCCCTTGTCGAACTGGAGGCCCTCGGTGAACTCCAGCTCGAGGCCCATCGTGTGGGCCTCCTCGACGGTGATGACGCCGTCCTTGCCGACCTTCTCGAACGCCTCCGCGATCAGCTCGCCGATCTGCGGGTCCTGCGCGGAGATGGTCGCGACGTGCGCGATCTCGTCCTTCTCGACGATCTCGCGGGCCGTCTTCAGCAGCTGGTCGGACACGTGCTGGGCGGCCGCGTCGATGCCGCGCTTGAGCGCGAGCGGGGACGCGCCGGCGGCCACGTTGCGGGTGCCCTCCCGGACCAGCGCCTGCGCGAGGACGGTCGCCGTGGTGGTGCCGTCGCCCGCGATGTCGTTGGTCTTGGTCGCCACTTCCTTGGCGAGCTGGGCCCCGAGGTTCTCGTAGGGGTCCTCCAGCTCCACCTCGCGGGCGATGGTGACGCCGTCGTTGGTGATGGTCGGCGCGCCGAACTTCTTGTCGATGACGACGTTGCGGCCGCGCGGGCCGATCGTCACCTTGACGGCGTCCGCGAGAGCGTTGACGCCGCGCTCAAGAGCCCGGCGAGCGTCCTCCTCGAACTCCAGGATCTTCGCCATGCGGATACTCCTCTATTACGCGATCCGCCCCGGCAGCCCCGCCGAAGGCGGCGCCGACCGGGGCGGGTGCATCACGTCTCGGTGATTACTTCTCGATGACCGCGAGCACGTCGCGGGCCGAGAGGACGAGGTAGTCCTCGCCGTTGTACTTGACCTCGGTGCCGCCGTACTTGCTGTAGAGCACGACCTCGCCGACCTTGACGTCGACGGGGACGCGCTCGCCCTTGTCGTCGACGCGACCCGGGCCAACGGCAAGGACGGTGCCCTCCTGGGGCTTCTCCTTGGCGGTGTCCGGGATCACCAGGCCCGACGCGGTGGTGGTCTCGGCCTCAAGCGGCTGGACGACGATGCGGTCCTCAAGCGGCTTGAGAACAACCTTGGTGGCGGTCGTCACGATCTGACCTCCCCTTCGATTGGTCCTCGGCCGGCCACGGATGACCGGCCAGCACATGTGACAGAAGAGGCGACCCTGGACCGGCCTGCCGTCGCGGGTGCCAGACCGACCTTGTCGCTGTTGTTGGCACTCTCAGTACGAGAGTGCCAGTCATGGAGACTATTCCGTGCCCGGGAGCCCGTCAACACGGACACGGAGGCACCGGCCGACGTTCACCTGACGCTAACTTCGCTCCATGGACATCGCGTCGTTCCGGGCCCTGCGGACCCCCTCCGGCCAGGCACTCCTCGGCGAGGCGGCGGCGGCGGACGTCAGCGAGGGCGGATTGCTCGCCACGGCGACGCGGCTGCGCGAACGGCACGATGCCGCGCTGGTGGCCGCGGCGCTCACGCAGGTGCGGCTCCGGGAGCGGGCGCGGGCCAAGTTCGGTCCGGACGCGGACCGCATGTACTTCACCCAGGCGGGCCTTGAGCAGTCCACCCGCGCGAGTGTGGCGGCGCACCGTGCGCGACGGTTCGCCGACCGGCTGGACGGCGCGCGTGTGCTGGACATGGGTTGCGGGATAGGCGCCGACCTCATCGCGCGGGGGCGCGCGGGCCTCACCGGGGAGGGCGTGGAGCTCGACCCGCTGACGGCCGAGGTGGCGCAGGCGAACGTGACCGAATTCGGCCTCGACGCGTCCGTACGCATCGGCGACGCCACCGAGGCCGCGGTGGACGGCTTCGACGCGGTGTTCGCCGACCCTGGGCGCCGTACTGCACGGGGCAGGGTCTTCGACCCGCGCTCCTACGAGCCGCCGCTTGACGTC
Source organism: Actinomadura sp. NAK00032 (assembly GCF_013364275.1). Lineage (NCBI taxonomy): Bacteria > Bacillati > Actinomycetota > Actinomycetes > Streptosporangiales > Thermomonosporaceae > Actinomadura > Actinomadura sp. NAK00032. The sequence continues at coordinate 8,443,522 of NZ_CP054932.1, forward strand.
GTCCTGGACAGGGCGCAGAAGGTTCCCGGGGCGTGCGTCAAGGTGGCGCCCGGCATCCCGCATGAGGCCGTCCCGGACGGCGCGGAGGCCGAGTGGGTGTCGGTCCACGGTGACGTCAAGGAGGCGGCCCTGTGGCTGGGGTCGCTCGCAGGGGACGTGGGCCGCCGGGCCACGCTGCTGTCGTCCGACACCGACCCACAGGTCTGCACATTGACCCCGCAAGTGTCGGACGGCCCCGATGTACGCCCATGGGGCCGTTATCTATACGAGCCTGACGGAGCGGTGATACGCGCCCATCTGGTGGGCGAGGTGGCGGAACTGGTCGGCGGCGGGCTGGCCGATCCGCAGATCGCGTACATCACGTCCGACCGGCTCTGCCCGACGCCATTCGCGCACGCCTACGAGGTCGAGGACGTCATGCCGTTCTCGGTGAAGCGCCTGCGCGCGGAGCTGCGCCGCCGCGAGGTCGGCGTGCTGACCGTCAAGAAGCGCGGCTCGGCCGTGGACGTCGACCGGCTGCGCCGCGATCTCGGCTTCGCCGGGCGCCGGCCGGGGCACGGCGGCGCGGAGGCGACGGTGGTGGTGACCCGGGTCGGCCGCGACCCGGTCGCCCTGCTCACCCGCCCCGCCGCGGCCGCTCCCCCGGCGGGCTGACCCGCCCGGAGCCGGGCCGCCCGGCAACCGTGCCCAAAGATCTTCCGCGCGGCCGGGCAACACCAAGCGGGGCCGGGCGACGCGCCACGGCGGTGCAAATCATCGGCGTTTTCCGGCATCGCGTCCACCAGGGATTGCGGGCGCCCGGCAACGCGGCGGCTCCGGCCCCGAATCGGTGCGCCGAGACAGACGCACCCGAAAACACCAAGGCAGGTTCACCGGCCGGGACTTCGGCGCCGCGGAATACCCTCCGAAATAGGGCTCGAATCCGTCGCGCGGCGCCGCGCGACCGGGGCCGCGCACCGGCGGGCCGCCGCCGCGCCGGGTTCGGGAACTGCCGATGTTGGACGAGATGTACGGACACGGCACCGGCCCCGCCCGCCGCGCATCCCCGTCACATCACCATGATCAAGACGATTGCCGCGAAGCGGTGATCAAGCACTCCCCCGGCTATTTCTCACTTTCCGCCCCAGCCGGATAACAGGCGCATTCCGCAGAACTCACAATCTTCTCTGCTACCCGTTTTAGCGGCCCCTCACACGCACTACAGTGGCCACCTCAGAGATTCATTTGCCGTGCGTCATTTCGTCGCGCCGGCACACGAAGGAGCATCGGGTGGAAACGAATCACAACTTCCTGCAGACGGGAGGTCAACCGGTCTCGGATCGGATGCGGGAGTTGCTCGCCCGTGCGGCGCAGGACCACGTCTATGAACAGCGCTCACAGGGTCAGGTCCTGGACGAGATTCGCCAGCGGCTGGAAGGCATGGAGTGGCTGCTCCGCGAGGTCCGGGAGCGGGAGCTCACCGGGCTGACCGGGCAGATCGAGAGCGTCCGCGGGCAGGTCGACGAACTGTCCGGCAAGCCCCCGGAATGGGCCGAAGGCCTGGCCGAGCACATCGAGTCGTTCGGCGAGCGGGTCAAGCCCGTCGCCGAGCTGCCCGCGCTCTGGGCCGACGTCGGCGTCGTCGCCGAGAACGTCGACGAGGGCCTGACCCGCATCCAGGCCGTCCTCGACTCCGCGCAGCACATCACGGACGCCACGCAGCAGGCGTCCCAGCGCATGGACGAGATGACCAAGCGGCTCGACAAGCTCCAGGGCAGCATGGAGGCCGCGTCCGTCCGGTTCAACCGGCTGGACAAGTCGCTCGCCGAGCTGGGCCACCGGTCCGAGCGGCTCGAACACTCGATCAACGGGGTCACGGCACGGGTCGACCAGGCGCTCGGCGAGATGGCCGAGCGGATGGAGCAGGGGCTGGAGGCGGTCAACGGCCGGGTCGAGGGCGTCGGCGGCCGGCTCGACGGGCTGGACGGGCGGCTGGACGGCGTCGACGGCCGGCTGGAGGGACTGTCGGGCAAGCTGGAGGGCCTGGACGGCCGGTTCGAGAGCCTGGACGGCCGGCTGGACGGGGTCGGCGAGCGGATCGGCCGGCTCCCCGCCACGCTGGAGATCGCCGAGGTGCACCGGCTGCTGGCCGAGATCGCGCAGCGTCCGGCGGCCGAGTACGGCGACCGGTTCGACGCGCTGGAGAAGCACCTCGCCGAGGCGGTCGACCCGCTGATCGAGGAGCTGCGCGCCCGGCCGGACCGCGACGAGGTCAAGGCGACCATGTCGCAGATCGCCGAGACCGCCTACAGCGACGTCGCCAAGCGGATGGACGAGTTCTCCCGCCGCTTCGAGGACGTGCACGAGGACGTCCGCAAGCGCATCGAGAACATCCACGAGGAGGTCGCCAAGCGGGTCGACGTCGCGCTGGAGGAGTTCACCGCGCAGGTCGACATCGTCTCCCGCCGGGTGGAGTCGGTGCACGCCGACGTCGCCAAGCAGGTCGAGTCCGTGCACAGCGAGGTGACACGGCAGGTCGGCGGCGTCCACGACGACTTCGGCAAGCGGATCGGCGACATCCACGAGGACGTCACCCGCCAGGTCGGCAGCATCCACGAGGACGTCGCCAAGCAGGTCGGCAACATGCAGGAGGACGTCGCACGGCAGGTCGGCGGCGTGCACGCCGAGTTCGCGCGGCGGGTCGAGAGCATGCAGGACGAGGCCGGGCGGCGGGCCGACGCCGCGCAGGCCGAGTTCGCCAAGCGCTTCCTGCACGTCGAGGACGAGGTGGGCCGCAAGGTCGACGGCGTCCACGACGAGGTCTCCAAGCAGGTCAACGCGGTGCACGAGGACGTGCTGAAGCGGCTGTCCACGCTGGAGGAGACGATGCTCGCGCTCGCCGAGGCCCTGCTCCGGCCCCGCCGCGAGCCGAAGGACTGACCGGCGGAACCGGCGGGTGGGGCCCGGCCGCGGGCCCCACCCGCACCGCATTCGGATACCGGACGGAATCCGCGGCGTTTGTCCGGCAAACGCCCACCGCGACCGAAGATACTCCCTCACCCGGCCCCGCTGACGTGCAATTTGTTACGTTCCGTCTTCGCAAAATCACTCCCAATACCCTTCGGAATCCGTTTTCATGGATCAGGTGACTCGCACACCGGCTGCCTGCCTGCCGACCGGAGCCCCGCCCGGCCACCCCACCCTGCGCTGGGTCGAGGAGTGCCTCGGCCGCGGCGCCGAGGTCCGCATGGTGCGGCCGCTCGCCGGCGGGACCGCGCACGCCAACCACGCCCTGCTCGTGGAGAGCGGCTCCGGCAGCGCCCACCGCCTCGTCCTGCGCCGCTGGACGGGCCGCCCCACCGACGGCCGCGGCGCCCGCCGCTACGGCGACGCCGACTTCTCCCCCGAACGCGAGATCGCCGCGCTCGCCCTCCTCGCCGGCTGCACGATCCCCACCCCGACGCTCGTCGCCGCCGACCCCGCCGGCGCCTACTGCGACGTCCCCGCGCTGCTCATCACCCGGCTCAGCGGCCACCCGCCCCGGCCGTCCCCCGACGACCTGCCCGAATACCTCATCCAGCTCGCCGCCGCGCTGCTGTCGGTGCACGCCCTGAACGGCGTGTCCACGATGCCCCCGTACGTCCCCTACAACCGGCTCGACGTGCGCCGCCCGCCCAAGCACGCGCTCCGCCCGAACCTGTGGGAACGCGCCTTCGAGGTCGCGGCCCGGCCCGCCCCCGAGGCGCCCTCCCGGTTCATCCACCGCGACTACCACGCCGACAACACGCTGTGGTCCTACGGCAAGCTCACCGGCGTCGTCGACTGGTCGGACGCCTCGTCCGGCCCCGTCTCCGTCGACATCGCCCGCATGCGCCGCGGCCTGGCCCTGCGCTACGGCCCGTCCGTAGCCGACCGCTTCCGCTCCGCCTTCGACCAGGTCTCCGGCGGCCACACCCACGACCCGTACTGGGACATCCGCAGCCTCCTGGACCTCCTCCCAGAAGACGACGACCGCGTCCTGGACGAAGCCCAAGTCCCCCTATTCGAGGACTATCTAGCCAAGCTTCTCCCAGAATGCTGAGGTTCCCGGTAGCGCGTTGAGACCCCAACCGACGGCCACGGGGCGGGCGGCCGGAGGGCGCCCTAGCGCCCGGAGGTCGTCCGCCCCGCCGACGCGGGCGACCGCAGCGACGCCACACACACCCGCACAGGCACGACAGACCGTAACAGCGGCGTGAGGATCGCCTGCGTCGCGACGGGGGTTCCAGGGGGTCGCCCCCTGGGAGTTACAGCGTTATGGCTTCTATCGGGAGGCTGGAGTCGGCTGGGAGCTCCAGCTCTGACGGGGGGCGGCCGGTGGCTGCCAGTTCGGAGCCCAGGGCGGCGACCATGGCGCCGTTGTCGGTGCAGAGTTTCGGGCGGGGGACGCGGAGGCGGACGCCCGCGGCCTCGCAGCGTTCGGCGGCGAGGGCGCGCAGGCGGGAGTTCGCGGCGACACCGCCGCCTATCAGCAGGTCGTGGACGCCGTTGTCCTTGCAGACCTGCAGCGCCTTCTGCGTCAGGACGTCGACCACGGCCTCCTGGAAGGACGCGGCCACGTCCGAGACCGGGACCGGCTCGCCCGCCCGCTCCTTGGCCTCCACCCAGCGGGCCACCGCCGTCTTCAGGCCGGAGAACGAGAAGTCGTAGGTGCCGTCCTTGTACTTGCCGCGCGGGAACGCGATCGCGGCGGGGTCGCCCTCGCGGGCCATGCGGTCGATCACCGGGCCGCCGGGGAAGCCGAGGTCCAGCACCCGCGCGACCTTGTCGAAGGCCTCGCCCGCCGCGTCGTCGACCGTGCTGCCGAGCGAGTGGACCTCGTCCGTCACGTCCGGGACGAGGAGGATCGAGGAGTGGCCGCCCGACACCAGCAGCGCCACGCACGGCTTGGGCAGCGGGCCGTGTTCGAGCTGGTCGACGCAGACGTGCGCGGCCAGGTGGTTGACGCCGTACAGCGGCTTGCCCAGCGACAGCGCGTACGCCTTCGCGGCGGCGACGCCTACCATCAGCGCGCCCGGCAGCCCCGGCCCGGCGGTGACGGCGAACGCGTCGACGTCGGCGAACGTGACGCCGGCGTCCGCGAGCGCGCGCTCGACGGTCGGCCCCATCGCCTCCAGGTGCGCGCGCGAGGCGACCTCCGGCACGACGCCGCCGAACCGGGCGTGCTGGTCGACGCTGGAGGCGATGGCGTCCGCCAGCAGCGTGTGCCCGCGCACGATCCCGACCCCGGTCTCGTCGCAGGAGGTCTCGATGCCGAGCACCAGCGGCTCGTCCCGAATCATCACGTCTCCCGGTTGAAGCCCATGGGTGGACGGCGGGTGAGCGGGCGGCTCATGACGATCGCGTCCACGTCGGAGGGCTGGTAGTAGCGCTTGCGGAGGCCGACCCTGACGAAGCCGAACCGCTCGTAGAGGCGGTGGGCGGCGTCGTTGTCGGCGCGGACCTCCAGGAAGACCGCCTCGCTGTTGCGGCGGACGGCCTCGTTCAGCAGCGCGGTGAGCAGCGCGGCGCCGATGCCGTCCTTGCGCCGGTCGGCGCGGACCCCGATGGTCTGCACGTCGGCCTGCCCGCCCGCCGCGGCGAGGCCCGCGTACCCGACGATCTCGCCGCCGGGCTCCTCCGCGACGACGTAGTGGCGGGTGCGCGGCTGCTCGGCGAGTTCGCCGCGGAGCATCTCCTCACTCCAGGCGTCCTCGGGGAACAGGGCCTCCTCCAGGCGGTGGACGGCCGGGAGGTCGGCGCCGGTCATCGGCCGCAGGACGACACCGGTCATGCCGGGGTCACCTTCTTGCGGGGCCCCGGCTCCTTCGCGTCGGGGCGGCGCAGGTAGAGCGGCTCCGGCGGGAGGAGTTCGGGGACCTTGAGCCCGGCCAGGCGGGCGACGGTCAGCTCCGCGAGCGCGCCGGCGGACGGCAGCAGGGGTTCGTGGCCGGATTCGCCGAGGACCTCCGGGTAGAGGGCGGCGCCCTCGCCGACGACGGGCAGCCCCTCGGGCACGTCTGACGGTGGGCCCACGGCGGGTTCGGTGGCGCGCGCGCGTGCCGAGTCGTACCGCGCCCAGTAGACCTCCTTGCGGCGGGCGTCGGTGGCGACGACGAACGGCTCGTCCCGTCCGGTGGCCCAGGCGATGATGTCCAGCGTGCAGACCCCGTGCACGGGGACGTTCAGGGCCTCCCCCATGGCGCGGGCGGTGACCAGCCCGACGCGCAGCCCCGTGTAGGGGCCGGGCCCGACGCCGACGGCGATCGCGCTGAGGTCGCCGGGGGCCGCTCCGGCCTCCGCCATCACCTGCGCGATGGACGGTGTGAGCAGTTCGGTGTGTCTGCGCCGGTCGACGGCCTCGGCGGTGCCGCGCGGCACGGCGCCCTCACCGGGAATCCACTCGTACAGCGCCACGGTGACCGCGGCGGTCGCGGTATCGAAAGCCAAGACCAGCACGGGTTGTAAGCCTACCGGTCGGACGCCGGGCCATGGTCTCGGACGGTCAGCCCTGTTCGAGGGCCTGGATGACGGCCTTGGCGACCTCGGTGGCCCCGCCAGTGGCCGCCTCTGACGAGAGCGGGTCGCCGTCGTCGGAGCCCGCGTAGTGGATCGTGATGAGGACGTTCGCGAGCCGGACGTTGCCGACCGCCTCGCCGGACCCCTGCCCCTCGTCCACGCTGTAGACGATGTAGCCGTCGTCGCCGACGTCCTTGGTCCGGGTCTTGTCGGTGAGCTTCTGGCCGGGCAGCAGCGCCTTGCCGGACTCGTCGGCGGTGCGCTCGGAGACGAGCGTCTTGTCCGCGGCGTCCGTGGGCGTCTGGCTCGCGTCGCCGGCGATCGCGCGGAGCTCGACGGTGAGCTGGCGCTTGGTGTCGCCCGCGTAGGCGCCCCACACGCACTGGTTCTGCCGCTCGTTGCTCTGGTAGTTGTCGGCCTGGGTGCGCTCGGAGCCCGGCGCGAGCCGGTCGACGAGGTCCTGGGCGACGATCGTGCAGGCGTCGGGGACGACGCCGCGCTCGCCCTTCGCCGTCGGGGAGCTCTCGGTGGCGCCGCTGCCGACGATCTGGCCGCCCTCCTTGTCGCCGCTCGCGCCGACGCCGGTCAGGATGACGACCACCGCGAGGACGCAGACGGCGATGCCGGCGCCGACGCCGCCGAGGATCGCGGCCCAGCGCCGTCCGCCGCGGCCCTCGCGCGCCACCCGGTGGCTGCCGGTGCGGTACCCGCCGCTGCCGGAGCGGTAGCCGCCCGTATCGGAGCGGTAACCGCCACTGGCGGAACGGTAGCCGCCGGTGTCGTGCCGGCCGCCCGCTTCGGTGCCGCCCGCCGTCCGGTACCCGCCGGTGTCGGACGGGTACCCGCCGCTACCGGACTGGTAGGGGCCGGTCTCCCGCTGGTAGGGGCCGCTGTCCCTCTGGTAGGGACCGCTACCTGATTGGCTGGACTCGTACCCGCCGGAGCCGGACGCGGCGTAGCCGCCCGTGCCGTATCCACCGCCGTCCGGCCGGTAACCGCCGCCTGTCCCCTGGCCACCGCCCGAACCGCGGTAGCTGTCGCGGTCACTACCGCTGCGATGGCTACCACTCACCGGTTCCCACTCCCGTTGAGAATCGATATGTCGTAAGTGAGGCTTGTTCCGGCAAAGAGTACGACATGCAGCCGTAAAGTGGACCACCCCGGTTGGCAAAAACCGGAGAAGTTGCCCTCAGCCGGTCATCCGGCGTCTAGTTCCAGGTCGGACCAGCGATGACCGACCCCGACGATCCTTACTTCGCGTTCCTCACCGGGCCCGTCCCCGCGCGAAATGATCATTTCCAGCCGGTCCTCGGCAAGGCCCTCCGCGAGCCCTTCTCCCCATTCCACGATCGTCACCGATTCCGTCATCGACGCATCAAGATCCAGATCGTCGAGTTCCGCGAAACCGCCCAGCCGGTAGGCGTCCACATGCACCAGCGACGGGCCGCCGGCGAGCGAGGGATGCACCCGCGCGATGACGAACGTGGGCGAGGTGATCGGCCCCCGCACCTTCAGGCCCTCGCCGATCCCCTGCGTGAGCGTCGTCTTGCCCGCGCCGAGATGGCCCGTCATCACCAGCAGGTCGCCCGCCCGGAGCCGGGCGGCGAGCCGCAGCCCCAGTTCGTGCATGTCCGCCGCGGTCGGGACGGTGACGGTGAACGCGTTCACGCGGTTCGCTCCTCCTCCTGCTCGGGACGTTCCTCGGGGCGGACGCGGGCGATCAGCCGCCGCAGCCCGCCGGTCACCACGCCGGGGTACTCCAGCGGCAGCACGTGCCCGGCCTCCTCGACCTCCACCAGCTCCGCGTCCGGCAGCTCGGCCGCGATGCGGCGGGAGTGCTCGGCCGGGGTCAGCCGGTCGCGCCCGGCGGCCAGCACCAGCACCGGCACCCGGCCGAGGACGCCGAGGCAGCTCGTCTTGTCGTGGCCCATCAGCGCCGGGTAGAACTCCGCGATCACATCGATCGGCGTCGCCCTGATCATCTGCTCCAGGAAGTCGACGACGGACGGGCTGACGTACTTGTCGGCGAACGCCATCTTCCGGGTGACGACGAACGCCAGGTCGGCGCCGAGCCCGCGGGCCCGCTCCACCAGCTCGGCGCGGCGGCCGAGGCCGCGCAGGGCCCCGGGCGCCAGCGGCCGGACGGCCTTCGCCAGCACCAGCGGCAGCCCGAGCGTCATCTCCGCCAGCTCGCCGCAGGAGGTGTTGACGAGCGCGACGCCCGCGACCCGCTCGAACACCTCGGGATGCCGCTCCGCCAGCGCCATGATCGACATGCCGCCCATGGAGTGCCCGGCGAGGATGACGGGCTCGTCCGGGCCCGTCGTCGCCTCCAGCACCGCGAGCAGGTCGTCGCCGGTCTGCTCGATCGTCGCCCGGGTGGGCGCGCTGCGCCCCGACCGGCCGTGGCTGCGCTGGTCCCAGAAGACCATCCGGACCAGGCCCCGCAGGTCGCGGCGCTGGTAGTGCCACGAGTCCTGGTTGAGGGTGTAGCCGTGGCAGAACACGACGGTGAGGCCGGCGTCGTCGGGGCCGTCCACCTCGACGTGCAGCGGGACGCCGTCGGCGGCCTCGACGGTCAGCTCCCGCCCGCGCAGCTCGCCGAACGGCTCGCCGGCGTCCGGGTCGGGCCGCAGCCGCACCCGGCCCACCGCGAAGCGCCGCAGCCCGACGGCCGCGCCCACCCCCGCCGCGCCGGCGCCCGCGACGACCCCGGCCAGGCCGATCCTGCGTCTGCTCCTGCTGTCCATGCATGCGCCCCCTACAGCGCCCGTCCCGGATACGCCCTCGGCACCCGGGACCCGATGCGGGTGACGATCTCATAGGAGATCGTGCCCAGTGCGTCCGCCCACTCCTGCGCGGTCGGCTCGCCGCGGTCGCCCGGCCCGAACAGGACGATCTCGTCGCCCGCCGCCAGCCGGTCGTCGCCGAGGTCGATGACGAACTGGTCCATGCAGACCCGCCCGGCGATCGTCCTGCGGCGCCCACCCGCGAGGACCTCCAGGAGGTTGGACCCGTGCCGGGGGATCCCGTCGCCGTACCCGACGGGCACCACGGCCAGGTTGGCGGCCGCTCGCGTGGTGTAGGTGTGACCGTACGACACTCCGCGGCCTGCCGGGACCCGCTTGACCAGGGCCGCGTCCGCCACCAGCGTCATCGCGGGACGCAGCCCGAACGTGCCGGCGCGGGGCACCGGCGTCAGCCCGTAGGTCGCGATCCCGGGGCGGACGAGGTCGAACCGGGCCTCCGGAACCGTCAGGGCGGCCGCCGAGTTGGCGATGTGCCGGACCTCGAACCGCGCGCCCGCCTTCTCCGCGTGCGCCGCCATCTCGGTGAACGCGCCGAGCTGCGCCGCGATGGACGGGTGGCCGGGCTCGTCCGCGCACGCGAAGTGCGACATGACGCCGACGACCCGCACCTGCCCGGCGGCCTCCGCCTTCAGCGCCGCGTCGACGAGCGCCTCCCAGTCCGCGCCGCTCGCACCGCCGCGCGTCATGCCGGTGTCGGCCTTCAGATGGATCCGCGCCCGCCGCCCGGCCCGCTCCGCCGCCTGGACGACCTCGTCCAGCAGCCAGACCGCCCCCACGGTGAGGTCGACGTCCCGCGCGACGGCCTCCGCGTAGGGCTCGCCGGGCACGCCGATGCACACCAGCGTCCGGACGGTGACGCCGGCGTCCCGCAGCCGCAGCGCCTCGGCCAGCTTCGCGACCCCGAGCCACGACGCCCCGCCCGCCAGCGCGGCCCGCGCCGCCTCGACCAGCCCGTGCCCGTACGCCTCGGCCTTCACCATGGCCATGACCTCGGCACCCCGAGCCCGCTCACGCAGCAGCCCGACGTTGTCGCCGATGGCGCCCAGATCGACACGCGCCTCCGCAGGAACCCTCATGACTCCAAGTGTGCAGTATTCATTGCTTCGCTCTCGGCGGTCGGCGCTGGCGCGCCTTCCTTCCACGGGCCAAGCGGCGATCGCTGCATCGCTTCGGCTCGCCTTGCGGCTCGCTGCGCGATCAGGTTCTCGCTTCGCTTGAACCTGGCTTCGCACGCGATCGCAACGCTGAGGTCGTCGTGGGCCCTGGTTAGGGACGGTCACCTTGCGGTGGGTGCGTGGTTACTGGGTGAGGGTTCGGAAGGCGGCTGGGAGGGCCTTTATTACGTCGTGGGCGCTTATGGGGCTTTCTGCGCCTGGGGTGGGGGCCGAGGCTAGGCGGGCGGCTAGGCCGTGTAGGTAGGCGCCTGTGGTCGCTGCGTCCAGGGCGGGGAGGCCGGCGGCCAGGAGGGCGCCTATCAGGCCGGACAGGACGTCGCCCGTGCCGGCGGTGGCGAGGCGGGGGGTGCCTGTGGGGTTGACCCTGACCGGGCGGTCGGCCTCCGCGATCAGCGTCGTCGAGCCCTTGAGCAGGACGGTGGCGGAGAGTTCGGCGGCGGCGCGGCGGACGTGGTCCAGGCGGGCGGCCTCGATGGCGGCGCGGTCGGCGGTGATCAGGCGGGACAGCTCGCCCGCGTGCGGGGTGAGGACGGTCGGGGCGGCGCGGGACAGCAGGTCACGGCGGCGGGACAGGACGGTGAGGCCGTCGGCGTCCACGAGGACGGGCAGGTCGGTGGACAGGACCGCTTCGAGCAGGGACTCGGCGGCGTCGCCGGTGCCGAGGCCGGGGCCGACGACCCAGCACTGGACGCGGCCGATGCGCTCCAGGATCTCGGGGTCGTGGCGGCCGGGGTCGATGACCGTGGTGACGGCCTCGGGCCAGCGGTGCCGGACGAGTTCGACCGGGTGCGCGACGGAGGCGAAGCGGACCATGCCCGCGCCGCCGTGGACGGCGCCGCCGGTGCACAGGACGGCGGCGCCGGTGAACGCGTCGCCGCCCGCGAGGACGCCGACGACGCCGCGCCGGTACTTGTCGGACTCGGCGCCGGGCTCGGGCGGCTGGACGTCCGCCGGGCGCGGCGCGACGACGTCCGGGTCGGGCAGGTCGGGGCCGAGCCCGATGTCGACCAGTTCGACCACACCGCAGTGGGACGCGCCCGGGTCGATGAGAAGGCCCGGCTTGTACGTGCCGAAGGTGACGGTGACGTCGGCGTGGACGGCGGCGCCGTCGACGCGGCCGGTGCTCGCGTCCACGCCGCTCGGCACGTCGCAGGCGACGACGAGGGCCGGGGACTCGGCGGCGAGCGCGGCGTAGCGGGCGTGCGGGTCGCGGAGCCCGCCGGTGCCGCCGATGCCGGTGAGGCCGTCGATGACCAGGTCGGCGCCGGCGATGGCGGCCTCCGCGCCGGTGGGCAGGAGGCGGCCGCCGGCGGCGAGGAGGTCGGCGAGCCCGGCTTCGTGGATCTTGGAGCCGGCCTGGACGGCGCGGACGCGGGCGCCGCGCCGGGCGAGCCGGGCGCCGGCGTAGAGGGCGTCGCCGCCGTTGTCGCCGCCGCCGATCAGCAGGACGACGCGGGAGCCGTACACGGCGGGCAGGAGGCGGGCGCAGACCGAGGCGAGGCCCGCGGCGGCGCGCTGCATGAGGGCGCCGTCGGGGACGCGGGCCATCAGGGCCCGCTCCGCCGCCCGGACCTTGCCGACCTCGTGCGCGTACCTCATCCCCGGCACCCCCGCTCGATCATAGGGACAGGGTGCCACGCTGGGCGCGGCCCAACCCTGATGGCCGGCCATTTGTACCTTGCGCTGCAACTTTCGGTGTCATGTGCGCAAAAGAATCATCGGCCGTAGAATCTTCCCCATCCGCTCCGATGTATTCGCACTGCGGCACTCAGGTGCGGCAGAATGCGCCCTGATCAGTCCGCCGGGACTGGAGAGGCCCGAGCAATGAGCACTTCCCGTGGTCCCTCCGTCCGGCAGCGCCGGCTGGCCGCCGAGCTCCGGAGGATGCGCGAGCGCAGGGGCCTCACCGGGGACGAGGTCGCCGAGCGGCTCGCCTGGTCCACCGCCAAGGTGAGCCGGCTGGAGAACGCGCGGACCGGCGCGAAGATCGGGGACGTGCGGCGGCTGCTGGAGCTGTACGAGATCGACGGCCCCCGGCACGCCGACCTCATCTCGCTGGCGCACGACGCGGCGCAGCGCGGCTGGTGGGAGGAGTACCGCGACCTGCCGAGCTCGCTCGCGGATTTCATCGCCCTGGAGTCGGAGGCCACGGCGGCCAAGGAATGGGGCAGCACCGTCTTTCCCGGCCTGCTGCAGACCGAGGACTACGCGCGGCACGTCATCGGCGGGTGGAGCGACCTCGCCACGCTGCCGCCGCAGGAACTGGAACGCCGGGTGGAGGTGCGAATGCGGCGGCGCGCGCTGCTGGACGGCCCGCATCCGCTGGAACTCTCGGCGGTACTGGACGAGTCGGTTCTGCAGCGCCGGATCGGCGACCGGAAGGTCATGCGCGAGCAGCTCGAACATCTGTGCCGGATGACCGAGTCGCCGAACGTGACCGTGCAGATCCTGCCCTTGGGTATCGCACACTCGGTGTTGGCTGAATCGTTTATCCTTCTGGAATTCTCACCGGTGCATGACATCGTTTTCCCTGATATCGTGCATGTGGAATCCCTGACAATCAGCCACTTTGCGGATGAGGCTGTTACCTATATGTACAGGCTCGCCTATTCAAGCCTGGCGGGCCAGGCGCTGGACGCCGACGAATCCCGGCGGCGCATCGCCGCGGCCAAAGACGCCTGGTGACGGGTCCGCTAAGGGGCTCAATCCTTGTGAAAGGCACCGAGTGTCCCCTTTCGCCACTCCTGCTCCGCAATGGAGGAGAAGCGCCCACTGCGGGGCGAGCAACACGTGCGTCGAGATCGCCGCACTGGTCGATTCGTCCCCTTCCATCGGGGCGCGCGACGCCAAGCACGGCACGCAGAGTCCGGTCCTGTCGTTCTCTTCCGGAGAGTGGCGGGACTTCGTCGAACGCGCCAAGAAGGGCGAATTCGACCTGGGCCGATGAGGCGGCGCTGAACCGCCGCTGAGCCCCCTTCCGCCGCCTCACGAGGGCCCGCGGAGGGACACGCCGCACGGGCCGGGTCCACGCTAGACCCGGCCTGTCGCCACCCCACCGGAAACTCTGGTCCTACCTCGCCGCGCCGGTCACACGGGTACCGCGCCACCCGTCCGTGATCAGGCGTTTTTTGCGATCTTGTTACCGTGTGCTTGATGTACCGGCAGCGCGGCCGCGGACAATGCAACTTTCGATGCAGGGAGCCGGAATGAGTTTCCGTGGGACAGCCCCCGCCCAGTGGAGGAGAAGCACCCGATGCGGCGCCAGCAACGGCTGCGTCGAGGTCGCCCGACTCGACGGGGAGGCGATATCCGTGCGCGACACCGAGGACACCGCGACGACACTCAGGTTCGGCCCCGGCGAATGGCGCAGGTTCACCGAGCACATCCGGGACGGCCGTTACGACCGCCCCTGAAAGAAGCACTGCAACTTGCACCCCGACTGAGAATTCCAACTGGCCGGAGAATTCCATTCGACGCTTGGCGAGGTGATCAGCCGAGCGGCGTTATCACGCCACTCGGACGCCCCTCGGCACGCGGTACAGAGGCGTCCGCAAACGGGCGGCGGTAAGGGCGACGGCGCCCGCCGCGAGAGCGAGGTCGAAGGCCAGCCCCCACGGCCATACCGCCATCTCGGCGTCCGGGGCGTGCCGATCCGCGCCCTTGCCCTTGCGGATGTCGCGCACGCTGCGGCTCAGCTCGCCCAGCGGATCGGCCGACGGCGACCGGCGGAACACCTGGTCGCCCATGACGACCCTGCGCTCGGGCAGCCGCGGCGCCGCGTCGGCGAGCACGACGACCGGGTTCGGGGACAGCAGCCACCAGACGCGCTCGCTGTGCTCGACGGTGTAGCCGGCGTACGGGGTGGTCCGGTGCTCGCCGGTGAACTGGAGGGCGATCGAGTACAGCAGCGGCGTCCCGGCCAGGAGGGCGAACACCGTGATGTAGGACATCAGCACCGAGGTGATGCTGCGCGCGAGGACCGCCGACCACGCCTGGCTGATCGCGCAGACCACCCCGATGAGCAGGGCCGTGACGCTGAGGACGGCCTGCGCCCGCAGCGGGCTGATCACCCCTTCGGCGACCGGGAGCAGCAGGACCGGTAGCGTCAGCAGGAGGGCGGCCAGGCCCGTCCCCCACGCGGCGCCGAGCTTGCCGAGCGCGATCTCGCCGGGCGTGAGCCGGGTGACCTGGAGGGTGGCGAGCGTCCCGCGCTCCCGGTCGCCGTTGATCGACTGGCCGCTGAGCGCGGGCGTGACCAGCAGCGTCAGCACCAGCACCCCGAGCAGCACCCCGCCGAACATCGGGATGCCGGGCTTGTCGTCGGACGAGCCCCCGTCGACCTCCAGCGCCAGCCGGAACAGCAGGCCGAGCCCGTTGACGGTCAGGAACCAGGCCGCGAGGAGCGCCTTCCAGCGGCCCGTCCGCAGCCGGGTCCTGATCTCCTGCCGTGCCACCAGGCCGATTCCGCGCGCGGTCATCGCCGGTCACCTCCGGGTCTCGGTCATGGCCAGGTAGGCCGATTCGAGCGCGCTGCCCGCCGGGGCGAGCCCGCTGACGGGCACCCCGGCCCCGACCAGCCCGGCCAGCAGCGCCGCCGCCTCGGCCTCGGTGAGCGGGCCGACCTCGGCGCCGCCCGGCAGTTCGGCGGGCTGGAGCGCCGGCAGCCCCTCGGGCGGGTCGTCCAGGGCCGCCACCAGCCGCCCGCGGTGGAGCGAGCGGACACGCCACCGGACGCGGGACGACGACGTCCCGGCGAGCTCCGCCATCGTGTGCTCGCCGACCGTCCGGCCGTGGTCGACCAGGACGACCCGGTCGGCGATCTCCTCCAGCTCGCTGAGGATGTGGCTGGACACCAGCACCGCGACGCCCTCCGCCGCCAGCGACCGCAGCAGGTCGCGCAGCTCGACGCGCGAGCGCGGGTCGAGGCCGGAGGCGGGCTCGTCCAGCAGCAGGACGCGCGGGCGGTGCACGAGGGCGCGCGCCATCCCGAGCCGCTGCTTCTGCCCGCGCGAGAGGGCGTGCACCGGCCGCCCGACATGGTCGTCCAGGTGGACGAGGGTGAGCAGCGCCGTGACCCGGCACTGCCGCTCCGCCTTCGGCAGCCCGTAGGCGTCGGCGAAGAACGCCAGGTACTCGTCGACCGTGAGCTGGTCGTACACGCCGAAGACGTCCGGCATCCAGCCGAGCGCGTCGCGCGCCTGCGCGGGGCCGGCCAGCGCGTCGTGCCCCGCGATCCGCACCGTGCCCGAGTCGGGTGCGAGGAGCGTCGCGAGGATCAGCAGCAGCGTCGTCTTGCCCGCGCCGTTGGCGCCGACGAGCGCCGTGACCTGCCCGTACGGGACGGTGATGTCGAGCCCGCGGAGCGCCTCCACCGACCCGAACCGCCGCGTGACCCCGTGCGCCTCGACTCCGAGGCCACCACCGGGGCCGCCGTCTTCCCCCACCCGCCACCTCCGCCGCCACCGGGCCGGTCCGATCTCGCTTGGACGCGGCCCGGAATCAGCGGGTTCCGGCGGCTTGCGGCGGGTCTACTCGACCGGGCCTACTCGACGGTGACGGACTTGGCGAGGTTGCGGGGCTGGTCGACGTCGTGTCCCTTTGCGGTGGCCAGCTCGCAGGCGAAGACCTGCAGCGGCACGGTCGTGACCAGCGGCTGCAGCAGCGTCGGGACGGCCGGGACGCGGATCAGCGTGTCCGCGTACGGCTCCACCGACTCGTCGCCCTCCTCGGCGATGACGATCGTCCGGGCGCCCCGGGCGCGGATCTCCTGGATGTTCGACACGATCTTGTCGTGCAGGACGTCCCGCGCGCGCGGCGGCACCACGACCACCACCGGCAGGTTCTCCTCGATCAGGGCGATCGGGCCGTGCTTCAGCTCGCCGGCGGCGAAGCCCTCGGCGTGCATGTAGGCGAGTTCCTTGAGCTTCAGCGCGCCCTCCAGCGCGACGGGGAAGCCGACGTGGCGGCCGAGGAACAGCACGCAGTGCTCGCCCGACAGCGACCGGGCCAGCTCGCGGACCGGCTCCATGGTCTCCAGGACCTTGTCGACCTTCTCCGGCATCCGCTCCAGGAGCTGCACCATGGCGAACACCTCGTCGCCCCACTTGGTGCCCCGCACCTGCGCGAGGTACAGCGCGATGAGGTACACGGCGACGAGCTGGGTGAGGAACGCCTTGGTGGACGCGACCGCGATCTCCGGCCCGGCGTGCGTGTAGAGGACGCCGTCGCACTCGCGCGGCAGCGTGGAGCCGTTGACGTTGCAGATGCCGAGCAGCTTGGCCTTCTGCTCGCGGGCGTGCCGGACGGCCATCAGCGCGTCCATCGTCTCGCCCGACTGGGAGATCGCGATGACCAGCGTCGTCGGCGACAGGATCGGGTCCCGGTAGCGGAACTCGCTGGCCAGCTCCACCTCGCAGGGCAGCCCGGCCCAGTGCTCGATGGCGTACTTGGCGATCAGGCCCGCGTGGTAGGACGTCCCGCACGCGACGATGATGATCTTGTCGACCTCGCGCAGCTCCCGGTCGGTGATGCGCATCTCGTCCAGGTGCAGCCGCCCGTCGGAGCCGATCCGGCCGAGCAGCGTGTCGGCGACGGCGCGCGGCTGCTCGGCGATCTCCTTGAGCATGAAGTAGTCATAGCCGCCTTTTTCCGCGGCCGACACGTCCCAGTCGACGTGGTAGTCCTTGGTCTCGGCGGGCCGGCCCTCGAAGTCGGTGACGGTGACGCCGTCGGCGCGCAGCTCGACGATCTGGTCCTGGCCCAGCTCGATCGCGTCGCGGGTGTGCGCGATGAACGCCGCGACGTCGCTGGCGAGGAAGTTCTCCCCGTCGCCGACGCCGACGACCAGCGGCGAGTTGCGGCGCGCCCCGACGACCAGGTCAGGGTTGCCGGTGTGCACGGCGACCAGCGTGAACGCGCCCTCCAGCCGGCTGCAGACGCGCCGCATGGCGTCGGCGAGGCCGCCGCCGGACTTCAGCTCGTCCTCCAGCAGGTGCGCGACGGCCTCGGTGTCGGTGTCGGACGCCAGGCCGTGCCCGCCCTCCTCCAGCTCGGCGCGCAGCGCGGCGAAGTTCTCGATGATCCCGTTGTGGATGACGGCGACCGAGCCGGTGCAGTCCACGTGCGGGTGGGCGTTCCGGTCGTTCGGCGGCCCGTGCGTCGCCCACCGGGTGTGCCCCATGCCCAGCGTCCCCGCGGGCGGCGGCTCCTCCTCCAGGGCGGCCCGGAGGTTCCCGAGCTTGCCCGCCCGCTTCGCCGTCGCCAGCTTCCCGTCGGCCAGCACGGCCACCCCGGCCGAGTCGTAGCCGCGGTACTCCAGCCGAGCCAGGCCCTCGACGACGACGTCGAGCGCCGGCCGGCCCCCTACGTACCCCACGATTCCGCACATGGCGGCAACTCTATTCGGTGTCCTGCCAGGGACCTACCCGCGGACGGCGCGGGCCGCTCCGCTAACGTGAACCGCCGGTGAAAACCCGGTGACCGGCTGACCGGCCCGGTTAATGTTCAGCCATGACGAGCGGATGGGACAGCGTGCCGAGCCCCTACGTGGAACTCTCCCGCGACGCCTGGCGCGGCCTGCGCGAGAGCACCCCGCTGCCGCTCACGCCCGGTGAGCTGGACGCCCTGCGCGGCCTGAAGGACCCGATCGACATCACCGAGGTCGAAGAGGTCTACCTGCCGCTGTCCCGGCTGCTCAACCTGTTCTTCCTCGGCGACTGGCGGCTGCGCGACACCGTCAGCGGGTTCCTCGGCGGCGAGGTGCCGCCGACCCCGTTCATCATCGGCGTGGCGGGCAGCGTCGCGGTCGGCAAGTCGACGACGTCCCGGCTGCTGCGCACGCTGCTGGCCCGCTGGCCGGAGCACCCGACCGTGGAGCTGGTGACGACCGACAGCTTCCTGCACCCGAACGCCGTGCTGTCCGAGCGCGGGATCATGGACCGCAAGGGGTTCCCCGAGTCCTACGACCGGCGGGCGCTCGTCCGGTTCGTCTCGGAGATCAAGGCGGGCGCGGCCGAGGTGACGATCCCGGTGTACTCGCACCTGGAGTACGACATCGTGCCGGACGCGCGGCAGACCGTCCGGCGGCCCGACATCCTGATCGTCGAGGGGCTGAACGTGCTGCAGCCGGCGCCGCCCGGCACCCTCGGCGTGTCCGACTTCTTCGATTTCTCCATCTATGTGGACGCGCGGGTCGAGGACATCCGGCAGTGGTACATCGACCGGCTGTTCGCGCTGCGCCGCACCGCCTTCACCGACCCGCGCTCCTACTTTCACAAGTACGCGCACGAACTGGACGAGGACGAGACCGCCGCGTTCGCGCAGCGCGTGTGGCGGGACGTCAACGAGATCAACCTCGTCTCCAACATCCTGCCGACACGCGCGCGCGCCACGCTCGTCCTGCACAAGGACCGCGACCACGCCGTCCAGCGCGTCCGCCTGCGCCGCATCTGAGCGGCCCCAGCCGACCGGCCGTTAGCGCCAGGGGCCGGTGACGGCGAACGTCGTGCCCGGCGTGTAGACGTTGACGAACATGGTCCGCCCGTCCGGGGAGAACGTGACCCCGGCGAACTCGCCCCATTCGGGCTCGTCCTCGGTGCCGATGTTCTGCCGGTTGCGGGCCATCGCGTAGACCTTCCGGCGGCGGGACACGCCGAACACGTGCTGCGCGCCGTTGCCGTCCTCGCACACCATCAGCCCGCCCTGCGGCGCCAGGCAGATGTTGTCGGGCGACTCGCCGGGCTTCCGCACGTCGGTGCCGGGCCCGAACACGATCACCAGGGTGAGCCGCCGGTGGCGCGGCTCGTACGACCACACCTGCCCGAAGTGGTCGGCGCGGGACCCGTCCGCCGTCTTGGCGAAGCTCGACACGAAGTAGACGCGGTCGCCGCCCCAGTAGCAGCCCTCCAGCTTCTGCGCGTGGGTGATGCCGCCGGACCCGAAGTCCTGGAAGCGGATCGGCGTCTCCTTCGCCGGCGGGTCGGGCACCTTCTTCCACTCGACGTGCTCGAACACGGTGCCGGGTTCCTGCACGACCGACAGGTCCGGGACGTCGGGGACGTGCAGCGCCTCAAGCCGTCCGCCGGCCCGCAGGCTGCCGAACCCGCCGCGCGCCTCCTTCGGCAGGAACCGGTAGAAGAGCCCGAACGGCTTCTCGAACGCGTCCTCGGTCTCGTAGACGGTGCCGTCGCGCGGGTCGACGGCGATCGCCTCGTGCTGGAAGCGCCCCATCGCGGTCAGCGGCTCGGGGACGGTCCGGCCCTGCCGGTACGGGTCGACCTCGAAGATGAACCCGTGGTCCTTGGTGTAGCCGTTGGTACCGGCCTTGTCCTCGGTCTCCTCGCAGGTCAGCCAGGTGTGCCACGGGGTCGGGCCGCCCGCGCAGTTGACGGCCGTCCCGGCGACGGCGACGCGCTCGGTGCGCACCCGCCCGCCGCCGTCGATCTCCAGCGCGGTGCAGCCGCCGAGGCCCTCGGGGTCGTAGGTGACGCCCTCGACCGGCGGCACCCGGTGCTCGGCGTCCGGCCGGTTCTCGTGGTTGCGGACGAGCCACGTCCGGCCGCGTCCGGGGAAGGCGGCCATGCCGTCGCAGTGGCTCGGCACCGCGCCCTCGCCCGAGCGCAGCGGCTCGCCCTCCCGCGACAGGACGGTGTACCGGAACCCGCGCGGCAGGTCGAGCAGGCCCTCCGGATCGGGCACGAGCGGCCCGTAGCCGTCGTGGCGGCCGGCGGGCGCGGCGGCGGCGCCCCCGGCGAACAACTGCTCCACGGCACCGGTGAAGGCGATCCCCGCCCCCACCGCGCCCGTCCCCGCCAGGAGCCGGCGGCGCGTGACTGACATGGGTGCACACTCCCTGATCTGGAACGATCGAAAACCCTCCAGGCCGTTGTAACACGCGTCACACCCGACGGATATGGCACACCTCGACAGGGCGTGTCAGGCGGCCGGACGGTGCGCGGACCCGCCGAACCGGGACGCGCGCCGCCGCGTCTGATGATCAAATGTCCGCCGAAGTCGTGAGACTGGAGCCATGACCGATACTCCCCGCATCGAGGACGCCGCCGAGAGCGACCTCCCCCGCCTGCTCGTCGAACCGCCGTGGACCCGCCGGACGCCTCGGAGCGCGGAGCCGGTCGTCCTCAAAGGGCTGAAGCGCCCCAAGACGCCGACCGCCGAGTCCTGGCCGCCCGGGCTGCGCGAGGAGTGGCTGAAGGCGGCGGACGGCTTCCAGAAGGCCTACGAGCCGCTCCCGGGCGACACCGACTGGGCGGCGGTGGCCGAGCACTACCGCAGCGGCGCCGCGCTGGAGGACCCGCGCGGCGGGACCCGGGGCCGCAGGTACTACCGGCTGGTCATGGACGGTCCCGCCGACCTCGCGGACGAACTCCTCGCCGACGAGCGCTACCACGGCGACTGGGCCGGCTGGGCGTACCGGGTCCCGCTCCGCCACTTCGCCGCCCGGCGCGGCCTCGCCGCCCACCGGCTGATCCTGCACGCCGCCAAGAAGCACGGCTCCTGCGTGGAGGCCCTCGTCCCGTTCGTGGACGACGCCACCGCGCAACTGGTGATCAACGAGCTCGGCGAGCGCGACGAGTCCGCGCGGCTCTGGTTCACCTGGCACGGCCCGGCCGCGGCCCCGTTCGTCGTCCCGGAGGCGCTGCGCAAGCCCGGCCCCAAGCGCACGAAGGCCGAGCAGGGCCTCGCGCTGATCGCGCGGGAGCACGGCGCCGGCCGCGTCCTGGAGGCGGCGCGGTCCTACGGCGAGGAGGCCGCCGCGGCGATCGCGGCGCTCGGCGTGGACCCGCTCGACCAGTACCCCGCCGACCTGCCGGAATGGGACGAGGAGCAGGTCCGCGAGCAGCTCCCGCGGCTGCTGCTGCGCGGCCGGGAGCGGGCGCTGCCGGTCGCGGCCGTCCGGCATTTCGTGACGATGCTGCTGATCTCCACGCCGAAGGACCCGTACCCGGGCTGCGAGCAGGTCATCGAGATCTGCGACCCCGGCTCCCTCGCCGAGTTCGCCTGGGCGCTCTACACGGCCGACCGCAGCGGCGGGGTGTGGGCCGCGCCCGGCGTCCAGTACGCGCTGCGGCGGCTCGGCGACGCCGGGACGGCCGCGCGGCTGGCCGCCCGGATGGCCCGCTGGGACAACTACTACACCTGGACGTTCAAGGGCTTCTCGGCGCTCGACGTGCTGATGGAGATCGACGCGCCCGACGACGACAAGCTCCGCCACCTCGACCGCATCTCCCGGCGCGGCGCCGACGCCAAGCACCTGGGTCCGCGGGCGCAGGGCCGGCTGAACGCCGCCGCCCGCGAGCGCGGGCTGGCGCCCGAGCAGCTCGCGGACCGGCTCGTCCCCGACCTCGGCCTGGACGCGGACGGCTCGCTGGTCCTGGACTACGGCCGGCGCCGGTTCCGCGTCGGGTTCGACGAGCAGCTCAAGCCGTTCGTGACCGACGAGGACGGCAAGCCGCGCAAGACGCTGCCGAAGCCGGGCGCCAAGGACGACGAGACGCTCGCCCCGGCCGCCCACGCGCGGTTCTCCGAGCTGAAGAAGGAGGCCCGCGCGACGGCCGCCGACCAGATCAGGCGGCTGGAGGCGGCGATGGTGGCCGGACGGTCCTGGTCGGCCGAGGAGTTCGGCTCCTTCCTCGCCGGGCATCCGCTGCTGCGGCACATCGTCCGGCGGCTGGTGTGGTCGGCGGACGAGGCCGCGTTCCGGGTCGCCGAGGACGGCACGCTCGCCGACGTCCACGACGACGCGTTCGGCCTGCCGGCGGACGCCCGCGTGACGCTCCCGCATCCCGTGCCGCTCGGGGAGAAGGCCGTCGCGGCGTGGGCGGAGGTCTTCGCCGACTACGAGATCCTGCAGCCGTTCCCGCAGCTCGGGCGTCCCGTCCACACCCTTGTGGACGACGAGCGCACCTCAAGCCGCCTGACCCGCTTCGAGGGCGGCACCGCCCATTTCGGCAGGTTCATCGACATGACGTCCCGCGGCTGGAAGCTGGGCGAGAAGGAGACCGGCGGGTTCCGCCGCCAGGTGAACCTCATGACGCCCGAAGGCCCGCACGTCATGGTCGCGTTCGAGCCGGGCATCCGCGTCATCGCCCCCGAGGAGTACGCCGAGCAGACGATCGAGCGGGTCATGCTCATGACGGGCCCCTACTCCGGGAAGCAGCTCCCGTTCGGCGACCTCGACCCGGTCACCGTGTCGGAGGCGCTCGCCGAACTGACCCGCCTCACCGGCTGACCCGCCGACCGGCCCTTCCGTCCACCGATCGGTGGACGGAAGGTTCAACCGGTCGAGGCTCATGCGGGAAGGGGCGCGGAAACCAGGCTTTTGCGCATGACGAACCTCCCTGTGCGCATGGCCCGGTGGAGCGCCGGGCACCCGTGGCGCGGCATCGCGGCCTGGTTCCTGTTCGTGGGCCTGCTGACCGCGGTGTTCCAGGGGACGTGGGCGGAGGGCCTGCTCGGCTTCACCTCCACCGGCTCGATCGGCTCCCGCGCCCCGCTGCTGCTGCGCTGCTGGACGCCGCCGTCATCCGCATCATGGTGCTGCCCTCGCTGATGCTGCTGCTCGGCGACCGCTGCTGGTGGCCCGCGCGGGGCGTGCGGCAGGCCCGGGACGGCGGCGCCGAGCAGATTCCGCAGGCCATAGGCTGACCGGCATGCCGACGCCGCAGCCCGCCGAACGCCCCCAGGTGCGGGCGCTCCGCCGCTGGTACGTCGCCGCCTGGGTGCTCCTCGGGCTGGTCCCGCCCGGCATCGCCGTGTGGGACCAGCCCGAGGGGACGCGGTCCACGACGCTGGCGCTGCTGTCGGTGCTCGCCCTCTGCTACCCCGTCACCGGGAACGTTCCCGGCGACCCCCTGCTCCGCCGGACCGCGTTCCTGAGCGTCCTCGCCGCCGGGATCGGCGCCGTCTCCTACCAGCTGGGCGGCGCCGCGTCCCTGCTCATCGTGTCGCTGCCGCACTTCTGGATCTTCGCGGGGAGCCCGCGGCGCGCGGTCGTGCTCAGCGGCGGCGCCACCGCGGCCGCGGTGACGGGCGACGCCGTCCGGTCCGCCCCCGACGGGCCGCTGGTCACCGGCAACGTGGTCGCCGTGCTCATCGGGTACGCGGCGAGCGTCCTGTTCGGGCTGTGGATGCACCGGGTCGTCGGGCGGCACGACGAGCGCGCCCGCGTCCTCGCCGCCGAACTCGCCGACGCCGAGCGGCGGCTCGCCGAGGCGCAGCGCCGGCAGGGCGCCGCCGACGAGCGCGAGCGCCTCGCCCGGGAGATCCACGACACGCTCGCGCAGGGGCTGGCGTCCATCGTCGTGCTGGCGGAGGCGGCGCGCGACGGCCTCGGCACCGACCCGGCCACGAGCGCCCGGCAGCTCGTCTCCATCGAGCGGACCGCGCGGGAGAACCTCGCCGAGGCCCGCGTCCTGGTCGGGGCGGGGGCGCGGGGCGAGGTGGCCCCCGCGTCCATCGCCCGGACGCTGCGCCGCACCCTCGACCGGTTCGCCGAGGACACCGGGCTCGCCGTCGACGCCGACCTCCCGGAGGTCGACTGCGACCAGACGACCCGGATCGCGCTGCTGCGCTGCACCCAGGAGTCGCTCGCCAACGTCCGCAAGCACGCCGCCGCGTCCGCGGTCGGGGTCGTCCTGGAACGGCACCCGCACGGCGTCGAACTGGAGATCACCGACGACGGGCGCGGGTTCGCGGTCGGCGCGGCCCGGGGGTTCGGCCTGGACGGCATGCGCCGCCGGCTCGCCGAACTCGGCGGCGAGCTCACCGTGACCAGCTCACCCGGCGACGGCACCCGCGTCTTCGCCATGATCCCCCTGAAGGCATGACATGACCGGCATCCTGCGCATCATCGTGGTGGACGACCATACGGTCATGCGCGCGGGAGTCGTCGCGCTGCTGGCCGCCGAGCCCACCATCGAGATCGTCGGCGAGGCCGGCGACGGCCGCGAGGCGATCGCGCTCGCCGAGCGGCTGCGGCCCGACGTCGCCCTGCTCGACCTGCGGATGCCCGTGCTGGACGGCGTCGCCGCCACCGCCGAGCTCGGCCGCCTCGGCACCCGGGTGCTCGTCCTCACCACCTACGACACCGACACCGAGATCGAGCGGGCGATCGAGGCCGGCGCCGTCGGCTACCTGCTGAAGGACACCACCCGCGACCAGCTCGTCGACGCGATCCACTCCGCCGCGCGGGGCGAGACGGTGCTCGCCCCGCGCGTCGCGGAGAAACTGGTCGCCAAGATGCGCCGCCCCGAGCCGGCCGCGCTGACCGCCCGGGAGGTCGACGTGCTGCTGGCGGTCGCCGACGGCCTGTCCAACGCCGAGATCGGCAGGCGGCTCGTCATCGCCGAGGCGACGGTCAAGACCCACCTCCTGCGCGTCTTCGCGAAGCTGGACGTCAGCGACCGCACCCGCGCCGTCGTCGTCGCCATGGAGCGCGGCCTCCTCGGCGACGCGCGCTGACCCGGCGCTCGCTAGTCGGCGCTCGCCACCGCGAGGGTGCGCAGCCGGAACGTCGCCAGCAGCGTCGCCGCGGCCGTCACCGCGACCAGCAGCCCGATCGCGACCGGCAGGTCGACCGTCGAGGTCACCGGGGACGCGCCGGTCAGCGCGTCGGTGACCGACAGGCACCACTGCTGGATGGACGCCGACTTCGCGCCCGGCGCGAAGCTGCCGAGCAGCGACTCCCAGACCAGCGCGTACAGCAGGCCGATCGTCACGGCGTTGCGGCTGGCGACGGCGAGCGCGACGAACACCGCGCTGTAGGCCACCCCGCCGATCAGCACGCCGACCGTGAACGCCGGCGTCAGCTGCGCCGTCGTCCCGCTGAGCACCAGACCGGTCAGCAGCGTCGGGACGGTCGCGAACGCCGTCACCAGGACGATCGCCACGACGAGCTTCGTCAGCACGATCACCTCGCGCGGGATCGGCTTGGTCAGCACGTACATGATCTGGCCGTCGTCGATCTCCGGCCCGATCACCCCGGTGCCCGCGATCAGCGCGAGCAGCGGCAGCAGCGTCGCGAGCCCGAACTGCTGCAGCACGCCCGCGGAGACGTCCAGGTCGTTCTGCCCGGCGGCGCGCAGCACGACCGCCAGGACCACCATGATGAGCGGCAGCCCCAGCAGGAGCAGCGCCCGCTTGCGCCCGAGCATCGCCCGGAACGTGATCATCGCAATGGTCGGATTCATCGGGCCACCAGGTAGGAGAAGACGCTTTCGAGGGACTCGTCGGCCGGGGAGACCTCCCAGAGCCGCACGTCGGCGTCGCGGGCGACCTGCGGCAGCAGCAGGGTGAAGCGCTGGAAGTCGACCGCCTCCACCCGCAGGCCCTTGTCGGTGAGCTGGACGCTGCGGGCCGAGCCGTCCGCGATGACCGCGGCGGCGAGCCGGCGGTCGTCGGACGAGCGGACGAGGAAGATGTGCGGCCGGTCGGTCATCAGCCGGCGGATCTTGCGGAAGTCGCCGGACGCGGCGTGCCGGCCCGCGACGATCACCTCGATGTGGCTGGCGAGCCGCTCGACCTCCTCCAGGATGTGCGAGGAGAACAGGATCGTGCGGCCCTCGTCGGCCATCCGCTGGATGAGGTCCATCAGCTGGAGGCGCTGCCGCGGGTCCATGCCGTTGAAGGGCTCGTCCAGCAGCAGCACGGGCGGGTCGTGCACCAGCGCCGACGCCATCTTGATGCGCTGCTTCATGCCCTTGGAGTAGTTGCCGATGGGGCGTCCGGCCGCGTAGTCCATCTCGACGAGGCCGATCGCGCGGCGGGCGGCGGCGTCCGGGTCGGGCAGCTTGTGCAGCTTCGCCATCGCGTTGATGAACTGCTCGCCGGTGAGGAAGTCGTACGCCGACTCGCGCTCGGGGACCAGCCCGAGGCTGCGGTAGGCGGACGGGTTGCGCCAGATCGGCGTCCCGTCCAGCGTGACGCTCCCCGACGACGGCGCGAGGAACCCGCCCATCATGTGGATGAGCGTCGACTTCCCGGCGCCGTTCGGGCCGAGCAGCCCCGTCACGCCGGGGCCGACCCGCATCGACACGCCGTTGACGGCGACGACGTTCCCGTACCAGCGGGACACGTTCTCCAGAATCAGCTCACTCTTGCCTCCTGTGGGGGGACGACCCCCCACACCCCCTGCTTCGCTTCGCTCATTCATGAGAGGCCCGCCTTCCGGAACCTGCGGTACAGGACCGCGATCGAGCCGACGACGATGAGGGCGCACAGGGCGAGCGCGACGACGCCGCCGGTGAGGCCGGGTGCGATGCCGGGTGAGGACGACTGCGCGC
Source organism: Actinomadura sp. NAK00032 (assembly GCF_013364275.1). Classification (NCBI taxonomy): domain Bacteria; kingdom Bacillati; phylum Actinomycetota; class Actinomycetes; order Streptosporangiales; family Thermomonosporaceae; genus Actinomadura; species Actinomadura sp. NAK00032. The sequence continues at coordinate 8,470,321 of NZ_CP054932.1, forward strand.
CGAGCAGCCTCACCTGGACGATGTCCACCAGGTTGAACGGGGTGAGCAGCCCGATCCAGCCCTGGAGGGTGAAGTTGGTCTGCGCCTCGGCGATGCCCTGCACGGCGCCGACGAACGCGGCGCTGACCATGTAGACGGCGATGACCGCGGCGACGCCGAAGCCGCGGCGCGGCGTGAACGCCGCGACGACCATCCCGATCGCCGCCAGCACCAGCGCGTACAGCACGCAGCCGACGAGGGCGCCGAGGTACTTCAGCAGCTGGTCGCCCGAGTCCGGCATCTTGGTGATCAGCCCGCCGACGTACAGGACGGTGACGGGCACCGCCATCAGCGCCAGCAGCGCGGTGGTCAGCGCGGCGCCCTTCGCCAGCACGAAGTCGAGATGGCCGACCGGCCGGGAGAAGTACAGCGGGATGACGTGGAACCGGACCTCCCGGGAGGCCAGCACCGGCGCCTGCGTGGCCAGGAAGATCGCCACGATGACCTGCATGATGTTGGCGTAGGACGCGTAGCGGAACAGCGCGTCCGGCTCCTTGCTGAACGCGAACGCCGCGACCGACCCGGCGGCCGGCAGCAGCATGATCGCCCCCAGCAGGAACGGCATGACCTTGGCCCGCGCGGGCCGGCCGAGGCCGAACGCGGCCCGCAGGTTGTGCACGTACAGCGACCGCAGCACGTACGCGCGGCCGTTGCGGCGGCCCTCGTAGTGGCGGTAGCCGATGTCGTGGATGGTGCTCGTGCTCATCGGGGGGCTCCCTGCTGGACGGGTCCGGCGGGCGGCAGGACGGTTCCGGCGGGGGCGGGCGGCGCGGGCGGCCCGGTCTGGAAGACCTCCTCGATGTGGTGGCGGCGCTGCTCCATCCGGATCAGCCGCAGCCCGAGGTCGGCGACGCCGTCGCGGACCAGGTCGTAGGTCGTCTCGCCGGCGATGTCGACGATGAGGAACCGGCCCTCCGGGTGGACGGACACGCCCTGGTCGTACAGGTGCTGCCCGAGCACGTCGCGCCCCTCGTCGACCTCGACGGTCAGCACCCCGCTCGCGGTGGTGTAGGCCTCGACGGCCTGGGACCGCAGCAGCTTGCCGCCGTCGATGATGACGACGTGGTCGCAGACCCGCTCCAGCTCGCCCAGCAGGTGCGAGGTGACGAGGACGCTGATCCCGAACTCGGCGCCGATGCGCCGGATCAGGTCGAGCATCTCGTCGCGTCCGGCCGGGTCGAGGCCGTTGGTCGGCTCGTCCAGGAACACGAGCTTCGGGTCGTGGACGAGGGCCTGCGCGAGCTTCACCCGCTGGCGCATCCCGGTGGAGTAGCCGCCGATGGGACGGTACCGCTCCTCGTAGAGGCCGACGTGCCGCAGCGTGTCGGCGGCGCGTTCGCGGGCCGCGGTCGCGGGCAGCCCGCACATCCGGGCCATGTGCACGACGAACTCGGTCGCGGACACGTCCGGCGGCAGGCAGTCGTACTCGGGCATGAACCCGACGCTCTCCCGGATCCGCAGGCCCTCGCGCGCGATGTCGAGCCCCAGCACGGTCGCGGTGCCGGAGGTCGGCGGCAGCAGCCCGAGCAGGATCTTGATGAGCGTCGACTTGCCGGCGCCGTTCGCGCCCACCAGCCCGACGACGCCCGGTTCGACGGCCACGCAGAGGTCGTCCAAGGCGGTCACCCGGGGGAACCTCATCGTCAGGCCCTGGGTGGCAATGATCGGCATGCTTCGAACCTAGCGGCTGTCAAGGTGGGGCACGTCACCCTCAAGGGCGATGCGGGGGCAGCCTTTCGTCCGATGCGGCGTCGACCTAAGTACGCCGCCCGATGGCCGGACGTCTCCCGTTCCGCAGGACGATCCCCCACAGCGCCTTCTGGACGAGCAGCGTCAGCGTCCCCGCGATGATCATCCCGGCGACGTTGACGGCGAGCTGCAGCAGCGACCCGGTGATCTCGCTGCCGTGCTTGAGCGCCAGCGCGACCGCGAGGTTCCCGGCGGCGGGCACGGTGGTGACGGAGATGAAGACGCCGACCAGCGCCGACGACTTGCCCGCGGTGAGCGACAGCACCCCGGCGCCGCCCGCGAGCAGCGCGACGATGAACGACCAGCGGTCCGGGCTGTAGATGAACGCGGTGAGCGGGCGCTCGGCGGGCAGCCGGTCCACATCGATCACCCCGGTCCACCGGCTGACCAGCGCGCACACATAGGTGATCACGATCGCGACGGCGAACCCGACGGCCAGCGCCCGCACGGCCTGCACGATGTGGACGGGCTGCCACCGGACGAGCCCGTAGCAGATCGCCGCGATCGCGCCGAACTCCGGCCCGAGCACCATCGCGCCCACCACCAGCACCGGCGAGTCGATCAGCGCGGCGATCCCGGCCAGCTGCGTGGCCAGCGCGAGGAACGCCACGAACGACCAGGTCAGCGCCGTTCCCTCGCTGACCTGCCGGTCCAGTTCCTCCCACACGACGGCGTCGTCGCCGTGCCCGGGGGCGCGCTCCATGGCCGCCTCGGCGGTCTCCGACAGCGTCAGGTCGACCTTGTCGAGCGCGATGGAGCCGTCCCTGTCGACGCCCAGGGCGCGCAGCGCGTCCAGCACCTCGTTGGCGGACTCGCGGGCGATGTCGGCCGTCACCAGGTCACCGCGCGGCGACCGGGCGGCGCCTTCGATGACGACGACGTTGGTGGCCCCGGCGCATTCGTCCAGCGCGCGGCAGACGGCGCCGGTGCGCTCCGCCGGGACGATCGCTCTGAGATGCAGCACGGGCCAATGGTGCCGCAAACGGCGGGGCCGTGTGACCGGGACGCCACTCCATACGGTTTGATCAGTTATTTGCATTGCATTTGGGAAAACCAATGACAGCTGACCCAGGGTGGTGATCAAATGGCGCTACGTGACCGGATGCGGCATGGGCGCGGGCGGGAGCCGGGGCGCGAGCCGGGGCGCGGGCTGCTGGTCGCGGGAGCGTTCACGATCGGCCTCGCGGCGGTCCTGTCGACCGGCTGCGAGGCGTCCCTGAGCGCCGGCGACCCGTCCGGCTCGCCGTCCGCCGGCGCGCCCGCCCCGCCGGGCACGCACGAGACCAGCCCGCTCGACAACCCCGACGGCACCAAGCCCGGCCTCGCCGCCATCGTCTCCACCGGCGGCCGGGCCGAGGCCCGCGCGCTGATCGCGAAGGTCGCCACCAAGGGACGCGGGCCGAAGACCGGCTACGAGCGCGACAAGTTCGGCTACGCGTGGATGGACAACGCGCCCGACGTCCCGTTCGCGCGCAACGGCTGCGACACCCGCAACGACCTGCTGAAGCGCGACGGCATCAAGGTCCGCTACCGGTCCGGGTCCGACTGCGTGGTCATCTCCCTCACACTGTCCGACCCGTACTCCGGCAAGCTGATCGAGTGGAAGAAGGCGCGCGCAGCCGCCGTCCAGATCGACCACGTGATACCGCTGTCGTACGGCTGGCAGATGGGCGCGTCGCGCTGGTCCAAGGGCAAGCGCGAGTCCCTCGCCAACGACCCGCTGAACCTCGTCCCGGTGGACGGCCCGCTCAACGGCGCCAAGAGCGACTCCGGCCCGGCCTCGTGGCTCCCGCCGAACAAGGTCGTCCGCTGCTCCTACGGCGTCCGCTTCGCCCAGGTGGCGCTGAAGTACGATCTGCCGGTCACCGCCCCCGACAAGAAGGTCATGCTCGGCCTGTGCGGCGGCTGACCGCCGGGCCCGCGCCCGTCCGGCGCGGGAGCCGCCCGGCGGCCGAATATGCTCGTCCGATGAGCAACGAACCCGACGACAGGCAGGACGGCGAGACCGACGCGAACGGCGCACCGCCCCGCGTCCGCACCGAGCGCGGCGTCGGCGCCCGCGCGACCGGGGCCGAGGTGACCGGGGCGTCCGCGACCGGGCTCACGGTACGGCTCGGCAACGGTTTCGGCTCGGTCGCGATCGGCTCGATGGCGCTCGGCGCGCTCGCGATCGGCGCCGTCGCGATCGGCAAGCTCGTCGTGAAGCGCGCCGTCATCGCCCACCTCGAAGCCGGCACCGTCGAGATCCGGCACCTCGAGGTGGGGCGCCTGGAGATCGAGGAGCGCTAGGCGTCCGGCCGGGCCTACGGCCGGCCCAGGACGGTCTTCACCACGCCGGCGAGATGCTCGGCGACCGACTGCGCCTGGTCGTGCGACGCCGCCTCGACCATCACCCGGACCATCGGCTCGGTGCCGCTCGGCCGGATCAGCACGCGGCCGGTCTCGCCGAGCCCCGCCTCGGCGGCCGCGACCGCCTCGGCCAGCTCCGGCGCCGTCTTCGCGCGGGCCTTGTCGACGTCCTTGACGTTGATGAGCACCTGCGGCAGGCGGGTCATCACCTTGGCCAACTCGTCCAGCGGGCGGCCCCGCCGGGCCATCGCGGCGGCCAGGTGCAGGCCGGTCAGGACGCCGTCGCCGGTGGTGGCGTGGTCCAGCATGATGACGTGGCCGGACTGCTCGCCGCCGAACCCGAAGCCGCCCTCCTTCATCGCCTCCAGGACGTACCGGTCGCCGACCGCGGTCTCCACCACGGTGATCCCGGCCTCCCGCATCGCGAGCTTGAAGCCGAGGTTCGACATCACGGTCGCGACGACGGTGTCGGACGGCAGCGCGCCCGCCTCGCGCAGGTCGAGCGCGAGGATCGCCATGATCTGGTCGCCGTCCACGATCTCGCCGGACGCGGTCACGGCCAGGCAGCGGTCGGCGTCGCCGTCGTTGGCGATGCCGACGTCCGCGCCGTGCTCCCGGACGGCCTTCTGCAGGGCCTCCAGGTGCGTGGAGCCGCAACTGGAGTTGATGTTCAGGCCGTCGGGCGCCGTCCCGATCGTGAAGACCTCGGCGCCGGCGCGGCGCAGCGCCTCCGGGGCCACGTCGCAGGACGCGCCGTTCGCGCAGTCGACCACGACGCGCAGGCCGTCCAGCGACACCGCGACCGTCGAGACCAGGTGCGCGACGTACTGCTCGACGGCGCCGTGCGCGTCCCGGACCCGGCCGACGCCCGCGCCGGTCGGCGGCTCCCACGCCGCGCCGAGCCGCGCCTCGATCCGGTCCTCGATCTCGTCCGGGAGCTTGTAGCCGCTGCGGTCGAAGAACTTGATGCCGTTGTCGGGCGCCGGGTTGTGCGACGCCGACAGCATCACGCCGAGGTCGGCGTCCAGCGCGTGCGTCAGGTACGCCACCGCGGGGGTCGGCAGGACGCCGAGGCGCAGCACGTCCACCCCGGCGCTCGCGAGGCCCGCCACGACGGCCGCCTCCAGGAACTCACCGGAGGCCCGCGGGTCGCGGCCCACCACGGCGAGCGGGCGATGGCCTTTGAACGCGCCCTGCTCGCCCAGCACGCGCGCCGCCGCGACGGACAGGTCCATGGCGAGCGGAGCGGTCAGATCGCGGTTGGCGAGCCCGCGCACGCCGTCGGTCCCGAACAGACGAGCCACAGTTCAACTCCCGATGAGACTGGATGACCCCGGACTGGATGACCCCGGAAAAGCGGACGAGCCGCCGCACCCGCCGCGACGCCCACGCGGACCTGCCACGTGGGAGCACGGGGTGCGACGGCTCGTACCGTCGATCAACGCTTGCTGTACTGCGGAGCCTTGCGGGCCTTCTTGAGACCGGCCTTCTTGCGCTCCGGCACCCGCGCGTCGCGGGTCAGGAAGCCGGCCTTCTTCAGCGCCGGGCGGTGCTCGATGTTCGCGAACTGCAGCGCGCGGGAGATGCCGAGGCGCAGCGCGCCGGCCTGGCCGGTGGTGCCGCCGCCGTTGACGCGGGCGAGCACGTCGAACTGGCCCTCCAGGCCCAGCAGCACGAACGGCTCGTTCACGATCTGCTGGTGCACCTTGTTCGGGAAGTACTGGTCCAGGGTGCGGCCGTTGATCTTCCACTGGCCGCTGCCGGGGACGATCCGGACCCGCGCGATGGCCTGCTTGCGGCGGCCGGTGCCGGCGGCGGGGCCGGTCGCGACCGGCTGGCCGAGGTAGCCCTCGCCGGGCGCCTCGGGGGTCTCGGTGCTGTACTCGGACGGCGCGTCCTCGTACGAGTCGGTCTCGGCGGCCTGCTCGGCGCCGGTGGTGTCGTCCACGGTTCTCCTCGGGTGTTCTAGCCAGGGCGGCTGGCCCGATTCATCGGGTGCCCCGGCGGCCTCTCGTCCTGCGTGCGCCCGGACGGGCGCGGGTGTCACTTCGCGATCTGGCTGATCTGGGTGATCTCGAACGGGACCGGCTTCTGCGCCTGGTGCGGGTGGTCCGGCCCGGCGTAGACCTTCACCTTGCCGAACATCTTCCGGCCGAGGGAGTTCTTGGGCAGCATGCCCTTGATCGCCTTCTCGACCGCCCGCTCGGGGTGCTTGGCCAGCAGCTCGGTGTAGGTGACCGAGCGGAGCCCGCCCGGGTAGCCCGAGTGCCGGTAGGCCTTCTTGCGCTCCGCCTTGTTGCCCGACAGCGACACCTTGTCGGCGTTCACGATGACCACGAAGTCACCGGTGTCGAGGTGCGGCGCGTAGATCGGCTTGTGCTTGCCCCGAAGCAGCTGCGCGACCTGACTGGCGAGACGGCCCAGCACGACATCGGTCGCGTCGATGACGTACCACTGACGCTGGACGTCAGCGGGCTTAGGGGTGTACGTGCGCACGGTCGTCAGCCTTCGTTTCTCGTCGACTTTCAGCGGTTTCGATCCTCCGCTCCCCCTCGCGGGCGAGCGCCACATGTCAGCGGAAATCCTGCTCGCGCCGACCAGAGGATCATCCGACCCGGCGCTCCGGGAGGCCAGGGCCCCCATATCCGCGGCAGTTGACGCGAACAGTCCGGGACGCACCGGCTCGCTGCGGCGTCGCCCCACCCGGAGGGCAGGCGTCACGCACACAACAAATAGGCAGGATACACGAGCGACGGGTAAGCGGCGCAATCCGCAGGGCGGAGCACCCGCCACAGGGGACGGTGGGGAGCGCCGCAGTGACGATGGGTAGCGCTTGTGATCTTTCTTAACGGATCTCCGTAACTCGGGGTGTATATGGGGATAAGGTGCCGGGCAACCGAGTCCACGCCGGCTCGCGCCGGCCCGCACCCGGGAGCCCCCGCTGTCCACTCCCCGCAGACCCGGCGACTCCGCCGGAGGCCGCCAGCCCAGGCACGACGGGCAGGGCGGCCGCGCGCCCCACTTCCGCGTCTCCCCTCCCCGCGACGAGCTCGTCGCCAGCGGGCCGCGGCGCCGTGCGTCCCGCTCCGGGCCCCCGCCGGGCGGCCGCCGGACGGACGGCGGGCGCCCCCAGGGCGGACGGGGCCAGGGCGACAAGCGCGGCAAGTCCCGGCTGAGCAGCGCGACCGGGATGATGGCGGTCGTCACCGCGTCCGGGCTCGCCATCGGCATCGGCGTCGCGATCGACCGGCTCGTCCTGCCCGAGTTGCGCTCGGACCGGACCACCGTCGCCGGCCCGGAGCCGCGGCAGCCGGCCGACACCATGCCGGGTCCGCAGAGCGACCTGCCGTCGTCCACCCCCGGGTCGGGGACGCCGAAGAGCGGTGCGACGGGCGGCCCCAGCGCCACGCCCACGACGGCCGCCGCGGAGCCGACGCCGCCGCTGAAGGCGATCCACCCGCGCACGACCGCGTCGGCGGAGCCGTCGAAGTCCGCGAAGGCGCCCGCGCCCGACGCGCCGCCGACGCTGACGTCCGGCGGCGGGGGCGGCCCCACGGGCGGATCGTCCGGCGGATCGCCGTCCTCCGAGGCCGCCGTCGTGTCGCTGACCAACGCCGAGCGCGCCAAGGAGGGCTGCCGCGCGCTGCGCGTCGACCAGCGGCTCGTCACGGCGGCCCGCAAACACTCCGCGGACATGGCGGCCAACGGCTACTTCGACCACACCTCCCGCAACGGCGACAGCCCGTGGAAGCGGATGGAGGACGCCGGCTACACCAGCCCCGGCGCGGAGAACATCGCCAAGGGGTACCCGACCGCCGCCGCCGTCGTGGAGGGCTGGATGAACAGCCCCGGCCACCGGGCCAACATCCTGAACTGCGGCCTGCGCGCCATCGGCGTCGGCCGGGCGTCCGGGCCCGGCGGCCCGCTGTGGACGCAGGACTTCGGCTGGAGGTGACCCGCCCGCCCCTCCGGGACGTGACCTTCGGGGAATCACCGGCGTCCGGTTCGCCCCCATGTCATGGTGGGTGTCCGAACGTGAAGACCCCTGAATGAGGAACGGTAAGGTCCAACCCATGGGTTACCCGGGCGATCAAGGCAAACCCGGCGACTGGCCCCCTCGGCAGCCGCCGCACACGCCGTACGGACCCGGAGCCGGAGCGCCGCCGTACGGCCACGACAACGACGAGGCCCCCTTCGCACCGCGCGGGCGGGACGACGACCCCGCTCCGTGGAACGACGCGCCCACCGCGTCCTGGGACGAGCAGCCCGCCGGGGGCTGGAGCGAGCAGCCGGCCCCGGCATGGGACGACCGGCCCACCGCCGCGTGGGACGACCGGCCCGTCGCGGGCGGCGCGGTCGGCGACGACGACCCCTACGGCCCGCCCGAGGGCATGCCGCCGGGTCCGACCGGCCCGTCCGGTCCGTCCGGTGGCGGGCCCACCCCGCCCGAGCGGCGCCGCAACCTGCCGCTGATCATCGGCGGCTCGGCGGTCGCCGGGATCCTGCTCATCGGCGGCGGCGTCGGGCTCTCCTCGATGCTGAAGGGCGACGAGGCGAAGCCCGCCAAGGCGGCCCCGACGCAGGCCGCGCCCACGCAGGCGCCGCCGACGCCGACCCCGGCCGAGCCCGTCCTCGAGCCGGTGAAGCTGAAGAGCCGCACCACCGACCCGAAGCCGCTGACCCTCAAGGAGGTCTTCGGCAAGTCGAAGTTCACCGCCGGCGACCACAAGTACGTGCGGACGGCCGTGAGCTCGAAGAAGGGCTGCACCGGCGTCGTCGGCGGCACGAGCCTGGAGAAGGCCCTCAAGAAGGGCGACTGCACCCAGGCGCTGCGGGCCACCTACGCGATCACCAGCGGCTCCCTCATCGGCACCGTCGGCGTGTTCAACCTCGAAAGCGAGTCCGCCGCCAAGGCGGCGGTGAAGGCCGCCGGCGGTAAGGACGCCTTCCTCCAGGCCCTGCCCGGCAAGGGCGTGTCCAAGACCAACGGCAAGGGCGAGGCGTTCGGCACCTCCCAGGCCCGCGGCCACTACGTCATCATGACGTGGGTGCAGCGGCCGGACGGCAAGAAGATCGCGAGCAAGTACCATGCGGCCGTCCGGGTCTTCGGCACCCAGATGGTCAAGGGCAGCAACCTCGCCCTCGCCCTGCACTACAGGGAAACCGAAGGCAAGCCCCTCCAAAAGTGACCCCTGCGAATACCCTCACTGCTTATGTCTGGACCTGAAGACACTCGGGAGACCGCCGAGCCGGCGGGGACGTCCGGCGTCCCCGCCGACCCGGCGCCGCCCAGTTTCGGCGGGGGCGACGGCGAGACCGCCACCGAGACCGCCACCGGCACCGCCCCGCTCCGGCTGCCCGCGTTCGGCCTCCAGGCGCCCTGGTGGGCCGCCGAATCCGAGGCCGACGCCGAGCCCGCGGCCGCGCCCCCCGCGCCCGCGGCCGAACCCGCGGCCGCCGCCGAACCCGCTCCCCCCGAGGCCGCCCCCGCCGAGCCGACCCCCGCTGAGCCGGCCCCCGCCGCGCCCGGGACGCTCGTCGCCGGCGCGGGCGTCCCGCCGGTCGACACCCGCGGCGCCGTGCCCGCCGAGCCGCTCGTCAAGCCCCCCGTCTCGACCGACGACACCGACCCCGACGGCTTCCAGGCCGTCCGCCCGGAGGGCGCCGCCCCCGAGGACGACACCGCGAAGGACGACCCCCCCGTGGACAACCCCGCCGTGAACGAGGCCGCGGAGGGCGGTCCCGCGCCGCTCTCCGCCTTCGAGAAGGCGAAGGAGGCCGAGAGCGCGTCGTCCGCGCAGACGGCCGTGCTGGTGCCCGACGCGATCCTGCCGCCCGGCGTGGTGCCGCCCACCGGCAGCGGACCGTTCCCGCACACCGAGACCGAGAACGGCGCCACCGTCGCCGACGGGCAGATCCCCGTGATCGCGCCCGTCTACCACACCGAGGGCGGCGTCCCGCTCGACACGCCTCCGCCGCCCGGCGCACCGCCGAAGGGCCCGATGCCGAAGGGCGCGGCGCCGAAGGGCCCGGCGGGCGGCGGCAGGAACAAGCGCCGCACCGTGCTGATCGGCGCCGGCGCGGCGGTCGTCCTCGCGGCCGGGGTCGCGCTGTTCACACTGGGCGGTACGGAGCCGAGCAGCGAGGACGGCGCCCGCAAGGCCGCCGAGCCCTCCGCTGCGCCGGCGCCGTCGACGGCCGCCCCGGCGCGGCCGTCCCCCGCCACCGGCCCGGTGAACATCGCCGACGAGAAGACCGACACCAAGGACCTCGCGTTCCGCGACGTGTTCCCGCAGGAGACGGTCAAGCTCGGCGGCCGCACCTACACCCGCGACCGCTGGTCCCTCAACCGCGACGTCAAGTACGCCGCCCGGGGCGCGATGCTCCACGCCCTCCAGCAGCAGCAGTGCCGCAAGATCGTCCGCGCGACGTTCATCGACCGGGCGAACAAGCTCGCCGTCACCTCGGGCATCGCCGTGATGCCGACGAAGGACGCCGCGCTCGCGGTCAGCAAGGCCGGCGACCCCGCCAAGTACGAGTGGTTCCGCGGCATGGCCGGCAAGCACTCCCCCGACATCGACCGCGCGGGCGGCTACGCGGCGGCGACCGTCCGCGGCCGGTACGTGGCCTACGCCTACGTCCAGTGGGCGAACGGCAAGAAGGCCGAGCCCGGCGACCCGGTGATCAAGCAGGCCGCCCAGCAGTTCCTCGACTACGACCTGCGCCCGATCATGGCCCGCGCCCGCGGCTGACCCGGCCCCTCGCGGCCGCGCGTCCCCACCCCGGGGGCGCGCGGCCGCGCCGCGTCTAGGCCGTCCCCTGCTCAGACGAGGTGGGCTGCTGCTGCTCGGCAGCGGCAGTGGCGGCGGCGTTGGCGGTCGCGTTGAGCGTCCGGACCCGCCGGGTCTCCTGGGCGCGCCTGGCCAGGCCGTCGTCGCCGGGGTAGCGGATCTCCTCCAGCGACAGCCCGTGCGCGGGCGCCACGTTCACGCCCGAGTCGCGGACGCGGGCGGCGAGCACCTCGGCGGGCCACTCCACCTCGCGCCGCCCGTCCCCCACCATCAGCAGCGCGCCGACGAGGGCCCGCACCATCGAGTGGCAGAACGCGTCGGCCTCCACGGTCGCGAGCGCCAGATGCGGGTCGCGGTCGTCGCGGACCCACTCGTAGCGCAGCAGCTCCCGGATCGTCGTCGCGCCCTCCCGCTTGCGGCAGTACGCCGCGAAGTCGGACTCCCCCACCAGCCGCCGCGCGGCGTCGTTCATCCGGGCCAGGTTGAGCGGGCGCGGATGCCACAGGACGTCGTGGCGGCGCAGCGGGTCAACGCCCACCGGGTTGTCGCACACCCGGTACACGTAGCGGCGCGACAGCGCGGAGAACCGCGCGTCGAACCCCTCCGGCGCGATCGACACGCGCCACACCCGCACGTCCGGCGGGAGCAGCCCGGCCAGGCGGCGCGGCATCGTCCCGTTGATCGCCGAGTACGCCGCCACCGGCACCACCAGGTGCGCGACCTGGCCGCTCGCGTGGACGCCCGCGTCGGTGCGGCCGGCGACGGTCAGCATGGGCGGCGGGTCGAGCCGCAGCATCCGTGCCAGCGCGTCCTCGATGACGCCCTGCACGGTCCGCTGGTTCGGCTGCCGAGCCCAGCCCGCGAAGTCCGACCCGTCGTAACCGATGTCGAGCCGGAGTCGTACCAGTGCGGTCATGTCAGCCGATTGATCCTTCTGCAACGTGGCTGTTCCGATCCCTTGCGTGTGCACGCCGCCGCTCCCCTGACCTGACCATGCGTCAAGTCTGGCAAAGAACAGGGCCCACCGTCCGCTGTGGACGGTGGGCCCTGGACGAATGTCGAGCAAACGCTCGGCCAGTTCGCGCGGCGAACTACTCCTTGCCGTCCTCCGCCTTGGCGTCCGCCGCCTCGTCCGCGGCCTTGGCCTCGGGCTCGGCGTCGGCGTCGGCGGCCTTGCTGAGGGTGACCTCGCCCTCGGCGGGCAGCTCCTCCTCGGCGACCTTCGGCGCGGACGTGCCGGTGGCGGCCGCCATCGGCTCGGTGACCAGCTCGATGATCGCCATGGGCGCGTTGTCGCCCTTGCGCGGGCCGATCTTGGTGATCCGGGTGTAGCCGCCGGGCCGGGTCTCGAAGCTCGGCGCGATCTCGGTGAAGAGCGCGTGGACGACGCCCTTGTCGCGGATCGTGCGGGCCACCAGGCGACGGTTGTGCAGGTCGCCCTTCTTGGCCTTGGTGATCAGCTTCTCGGCCAGCGGGCGCACCCGCCGGGCCTTGGCCTCGGTGGTGGTGATGCGGCCGTGCTCGAACAGCGCCGTCGCCAGGTTCGCCAGGATCAGCTTCTGGTGCGCGGCGCTCCCGCCGAGGCGGGCGCCCTTCGTGGGCTGGGGCATCGTGCTTCCTTCCTGCACCGGCCGTGTCAGGTACCGGCGTCAGCTGGTTCCGGTACGGCCGGGGAACGCGCCCCCGGCCGCCCGGAATCGGGTTTCTAGTACTGCTCGGTCTCGGCGTAGCTCTGGTCGTCGTCGCCGTAGTTGTCGGCCGCCGCGCTCGGGTCGAACCCGGGCGGGGAGTCCTTCAGCGACAGGCCCATGTCGTTGAGCTTCTGCTTGACCTCTTCGATCGACTTGGCGCCGAAGTTGCGGATGTCGAGCAGGTCCTGCTCGGAGCGGGCCACGAGCTCGCCCACCGAGTGGATGCCCTCGCGCTTCAGGCAGTTGTAGGAGCGGACCGTGAGGTTCAGCTCCTCGATCGGCAGGGCCAGGTCCGCGGCGAGCGCGGCGTCCGTCGGGGACGGGCCCATGTCGATGCCCTCGGCCTCGACGTTGAGCTCCCGGGCCAGGCCGAACAGCTCGACGAGGGTCTTGCCGGCGGAGGCGACCGCGTCGCGCGGCAGCATCGCCTGCTTGGTCTCCACGTCCAGGATGAGGCGGTCGAAGTCGGTGCGCTGCTCGACTCGGGTCGCCTCGACCTTGTAGGTGACCTTCAGCACGGGCGAGTAGATGGAGTCGATCGGGATCCGGCCGATCTCCTGGCCCGGCTGCTTGTTCTGCGCGGCGGAGACGTAGCCGCGGCCGCGCTCGACCGTCAGCTCCATCTCCAGCTTGGCCTTGTTGTTCAGCGTGGCGATGTGCAGGTCCGGGTTGTGGACCTCGACGCCCGCCGGCGGCGCGATGTCGGCCGCGGTCACCTCGCCCGGGCCCTGCTTGCGCAGGTACATGACCACGGGCTCGTCGTGCTCGGAGGAGACGACGAGCTCCTTGAGGTTCAGGATGATGTCGGTGACATCCTCCTTGACCCCGGGGACGGTGGAGAACTCGTGGAGGACGCCCTCGATCCGGATGCTGGTGACGGCCGCACCGGGAATCGAGGAGAGCAGCGTACGGCGCAGCGAGTTGCCGATCGTGTAGCCGAAGCCCGGCTCCAGCGGCTCGATGGTGAACCGCGACCGGTACTCGTCGACCTGCTCTTCGGTGAGAGTGGGACGCTGAGCGATGAGCATGGTGGTGCCTTCTTTCCGCGGTGCCCGCTATTTGACGACCGCGTTCTGGAGTGTTCCCCGATCCGCCGGGGCCCCGTCCGGGACCCCGGCGGTCGTAGAGCCCTACCCGGTTCCTACTTGGAGTAGAGCTCGACGATCAGCTGCTCCTGGACGGGAGCTTCGATCTGCTGCCGGACGGGCAGCGAGTGCACGAGGATTCGCATCTTCTCGCCGTCGACCCCGAGCCACGCGGGGACGGGGCGCTCGCCGATCTCGGCCTTGGCGACCTGGAACGGCGTCGACTCCATCGACTTGGGCTTGACGTCGACGATGTCGGCCTCGTTCACCAGGGCCGACGGGATGTTGACCTTCTTGCCGTTGACCCGGATGTGGCCGTGCCGGATGAGCTGGCGGGCCATGTCGCGGGACTTGGCGAAGCCGCCCCGGTAGACGACGTTGTCGAGCCGGCGCTCCAGGAGGGCGAGCAGGTTGTCGCCCGTCTTGCCCTGCTGGCGGTTCGCCTCGACGTAGTAGTTGTGGAACTGCCGCTCCAGGACGCCGTAGATGCGCCGCGCCTTCTGCTTCTCGCGAAGCTGCAGCAGGTACTCGGTCTCCTTGGGCCGACCGCGGCCGTGCTCACCCGGCGGGTAGGGACGGATCTCGATCGGGCACTTGGGGCCCATGCACTTGCTGCCCTTGAGGAACAGCTTCATCTTCTCGCGGCGGCAGAGCTTGCAGTCCGCACCGGTGTAACGAGCCATTGTTCTGTGATCTCCCCTGCTCAGACCCGGCTGGCCAGCACAGTGGCGGGCGGTGCCGCCTGCGCAAATTCCAGAGTGCTCTTCACGGGTCAGACCCTCCGACGCTTCGGCGGGCGGCAGCCGTTGTGCGGAACGGGCGTGACGTCCTGGATCGAGCCCACCTCGAGGCCGGTCGCCTGCAGCGAGCGGATGGCGGTCTCGCGGCCCGAGCCCGGGCCCTTCACGAAGACGTCGACCTTGCGCATGCCGTGCTCCATCGCGCGCCGGGCGGCGGCCTCGGCGGCCTGCTGCGCGGCGAACGGGGTGGACTTGCGCGAGCCCTTGAACCCGACGTGGCCCGAGGAGGCCCAGGAGATCACGTTCCCGTTGGGGTCGGTGATCGAGACGATCGTGTTGTTGAACGTGCTCTTGATGTGGGCGTGCCCGTGAGCGACGTTCTTCTTTTCCTTGCGGCGCACCTTCTTGGCGCCGACACGGCTCTTAGGAGGCATGTGCTCTCTCTACTCTTGAGGTCATCGATCCGGAGGACCGACTCCGGACTACTTCTTGCCGGCCTTCTTCTTGCCGGCCACGGTCTTCTTCTTGCCCTTGCGGGTGCGCGCGTTGGTCTGCGTGCGCTGACCGTGGACCGGAAGCCCGCGGCGGTGCCGGATGCCCTGGTAGCACCCGATCTCGATCTTGCGGCGGATGTCCGCCTGGACCTCGCGGCGAAGGTCACCCTCGATCTTGTAGTTCGCCTCGATCCAGTCGCGGAGCTTGATCAGCTCGTCGTCGCCGAGCTGGTGCACCCGCAGATCGCCGCTGACGCCGGTACCCGCCAGGGTCTCCAGCGCCCGCGTCCGGCCGATGCCGAAGATGTAGGTGAGAGCGACCTCCAAGCGCTTTTCGCGCGGGAGGTCGACGCCGAGGAGGCGTGCCATGTGGGCAGTTCCCTTCATAGTGCGGAGGTATGGACGCACCGCGTCCGCACACACCCTGCCCGGGTGGCGGCCCCGGCCTCCGACGGTCCGAGGGTGGTCCTCACACGCCGGTGCCGTACGACCCGATCACCCGGGGGTCCGGGGGTCGTCCCCCGGGTGGATGCCCGGTTCCCGGGAGGAAGCTCTGCTTCCGACCAGGGTGATCGCTGGTTCGTACGGCCACGTGTGTGAAGGCTGCGGTGCGCTTGTCTGGTTGTGGGCGTCAGCCCTGACGCTGCTTGTGGCGCGGGTCGGAGCAGATGACCATGACCCGGCCGTGCCGGCGGATGACGCGGCACTTGTTGCAGATCTTCTTGACGCTCGGCTTGACCTTCACTGGGTCTCCTAGAGATAAGGGTCACCCCTGTGCCGCCACACACAGGGAAGGCAACCCCAGTGGGTGTTACTTGTAGCGGTAGACGATCCGACCGCGCGTGAGGTCGTAGGGGCTCAGCTCCACAACGACGCGGTCGTCCGGCAGGATCCGGATGTAGTGCATCCGCATCTTGCCGCTGATGTGGGCGAGCACCTTGTGCCCGTTCTCGAGCTCCACCCGGAACATGGCGTTCGGGAGGGACTCGATGACGGTGCCCTCGATCTCGATGGCCCCTTCTTTCTTGGGCATGTCCTCCGCGCTTCACTGATCGGCTCATTGGACGCGGCCCGGGTCTCCAGGGGAGAATCGACCGCAACCCACCACGACGCGCGAGCGTCGGAAACGGGGAATCAGGCGGCCGGTCGACGGACCGACAAGGGAGTCTACGTCAACCGGACGCACAACGTGAAATCGGCGCACGCCACGAGTCCGGAGACTGCTCCCGACACAAGCATACATCGCGTGCGCGTTGTACCTTTCAGGAGAGAGACGTCAGAGGAGGATCAGCATGCCGAGCTATGACTTCGCGCTGATCCTCAGCCGTCCCCTGTACGAGGACGAACTGGATCCGCTGTTCGACCGCACCCACGGCGCGGTCACGGTTTCGATCATCAGCGAGCCCCAGCACGCCGAGCGCCCCGGCAACGCCTCCTGCTCCTGGTCCGGCGCCACCCTCGCCGCGTCGATCATGGAGGTCGTCGAGCACGTCGAGGAGAGCGCGCCCGGCCTGCACGTCCTCCAGGTCGAGGCCGACCCGCTGCTGACGATCCGCGACATCGCCGAGCGCGTCGGCCGCTCGCTGGACTCCGTCCGGCACGCGATCACCGGCGCCCGCGGCGCCACCGGGTTCCCGCCCTCGGAGATGTCGACCGCCGGCCACCGCCTGTGGCGCTGGTCCAAGGTCGCCGCCTGGTACGGCCTGGACGACCCGCAGCTCGTCGAGGCCAAGCCCACGGTCCAGGCCATCAACGGCTGGCTCGCCCTGCGCGACGTCGTCCCCGACGTGGCCCCGCCCGCCGAAGAGGTCACCACCGCGCTGTCCCTGGTGATCCCTCACGTCGCCTAGCAGCGCGTGGGGTTCGGTTCTGTGTTCGCGAACCAGCGGCTCGGGATGACGCGGCCGTCGGAGAGGCGGTACGTCTCGGGGCCGGGGGCCGGGTCCAGTCCAGCTCGCCACAGCGAGCGGACACTCGCGATGTTCTCCGGCTCGGCACCCGCGCGGACCTCGCGGTAGCCGAGGTGCCGGTGGGCCAGGGCGAGGCCGGCGGTGAACAGCTCGGCGCCGAGGCCGCGGCCCCGGTAGTCGGGCGCCAGGTGGCCGCCCAGCTCGCAACTGTCGCCCGACAGCGGGGTCAGGGTGAACGAGCCGGCGGGCGTGCCGCGGTCGGGGTCGATGGCGATCATGCCGAGGCCGAGGCGGGGGCTCGGCAGCCCGAAGCGGCCGCGGCCCCGGCCCGCGGGGGCCGCGAGGAGGGCGGCGCGCTCCTCCTCGGGGAGCAGCATCCCCGGCGTCCAGCCGAGCCACCGCTGCGCCGCGGCGTCGCCGGCCGTGGCCGCGATGCGCCGCGCGTCCGAGCATGTCGCGGTGCGGAAGAACAGCCTGGGCGTCACGATCTCGTGGCGGCCGCCCGAGCAGCCGCGGACGCGTAAGGCGGACCGCTGCCGCGTCGCCATGGGCCGCCCCTCCGGTGTGATCTATCGCCGAGCAAGGTAGCGGGTGGAGGCGGTCGGCGGAAGACGCCCGTAATGTCGTTGCCTACGGGGCGGAGTCGACAGTGCGGGCGGGCGAGGGCGAAGATCGTCCGGGGGGCGCGGCCCGGGGGTGGTGCGGAGACGGGCCCAGCGATGTCTTCAGGGCAAGGGGAGAGGATCGATGGCGATCATCGCGCAGCTGAGCGATATCCATCTGGCGGCCGGGCGTGACGGCGAGGTGGACGACGGCTCGGGCCCCGTGCGCGCTCTGCGGGCCGCCGTGTCGAGCCTGCTCTCGCTGCCGGCCCGGCCGGACGCGGTGGTCCTCACCGGCGACCTCGCCGACGCCGGGCGCCCCGCCGAGTACGCGCGGCTGCACGCCCTGCTGTCGCCGCTGCCGATGGCCGTCTACCCGATGTGCGGCAACCACGACGACCGCGACGGGATGCGGAAGGCGTTCGCCGACCATCCGGCGGTGGCGGCGACCGGTACCGCCCCGCAGGCGCCCATGCAGTACGCCGTGGACGTCGCGGGCGTGCGGCTGGTCTGCTGCGACACCACCGTCGACGGCCACTCGCACGGGCACATGAGCGCGGACCGGCTCCGCTGGCTCGACGGGGTGCTGCGGGACGCGCCGGACACGCCGACGGTCGTCGCCACCCACCATCCGCCGTACCCGATCGGGATGCGGTTCATCGACGACCTGCGGTTCGTCGACCCGGCCGGGTTCGCCGCGGTGCTGTCCCGGCACCCGCAGGTGGTGCGGGTGATCTCCGGGCACGTGCACCGGGCGTCGGTCGGGTCGCTCGCGGGCCGGGTCTGCACCACCTGCCCGAGCACCTACCGGCAGCTGTTCCTCGACCTCACCAAGCAGGGCCGCGCCGCCGTCACCGGGGAGCCCGCCGGGTTCGCGCTGCACCTCATCGGCGCGGACGGCACCGCCACCACGCACTTCGCCCCGACCGGCAACTACCGGCCGCTGATGGACGTGGAGTAGCGGCCGGTCGAGCGGCCGCCGCTGGAGCGGCCGCCGCTGGAGTGGCCGCCGCTGGAGCGGCCGTCAGCAGCGCCCGGAGCGGTCGCCGAAGATCGTGCGCATCAGCAGGACGGCGCCCCACGGGCCCGCCACCCAGATCCACCACGGGTAGACCGCGCCCGTGGTCACCAGCACGATCAGCCAGACGGTGAGGTTGATCGCGCTGACCGTCGCCCAGGCGCCCCACATCGCGCGCGTGCCGCGCAGCGAGAGGTCGCCGGAGCCGGACCGGGCCGCCGTGGCCGTGCTCTTGGACTGGGTCGCCGGGACGGGCAGCTGGTAGAGGTCCTCCTCCGGCAGGTCTGCCGTGACCTCCTGCAGTTCCCCGAAGGTCTTGGACGCGTAGACGCTCTCCAGCCGGTCCTGGAGCTCGTCCATCGTGATCCGGCCGAGGGCGCAGTGCTCCCGCAGGCTCGCGGCCACCCGGTCGCGGTCGGCGTCCGACGCCCGGATGTCAGGGTTCGGCGCCATCGTTCCTCCGCTTTCTCAGGACGAGCTGTCAGTCCCATTCTGCGCGGCCGGACCGACCTTCTGGAACCATGCGCGGCCCTCATCGAGGGCGGTCAGCACGCGCGGGCCGTCCGCGGTGACCGCGAACGTGTGCTCGAAGTGCGCCGAGTACCGCCCGTCGGTGGTGACGACCGTCCAGCCGTCGTCCAGCTCGCGGGTCTCCTTGGTGCCGAGGTTCACCATCGGCTCGACCGCGAAGCACATGCCCGGCTCCAGCACGGGGCCGTGCCCGGCCTCGCCGTGGTTGGGGATCAGCGGATCCATGTGCATCTCGGTGCCGATGCCGTGCCCGCCGTAGCCCTCGACGATGCCGTAGCGGCCCTGAGAGCGAATGTGAGCCTCGATCGCGTGCGACATGTCCGTCAGGCGGGCCCCGGCCCTTCCGGCCGCCAGACCGTGCCACAGGGACGTCTCGGTGACCTCCAGCAGCCGCCGGAGCTCATCGGTGATCTCCCCGACGGGCACCGTGATCGCCGCGTCGCCGTGCCAGCCCTGGACGATCGCGCCGCAGTCGATCGAGATGACGTCGCCGTCGCGCAGCGTCTTGCCGGCGCGCGGGATGCCGTGCACGATCTCCTCGTTGATCGAGGCGCAGATCGTCCCGGTGAAGCCGTGGTAGCCCTTGAAGGACGGGACGCCGCCGTTGTCGCGGATGTGCTCCTCGGCCAGCGCGTCCAGGTCCAGGGTGGTGATCCCCGGCTTGACCGCGCCGCGCAGCAGCTCCAGCGTCCGGCCGACGAGCAGGCCCGCCGCCCGCATCAGCTCGACCTGCTCCGGGGTCTTCATCTGGATGGTGGGCCTACGCCGTCTGAACATCATTCCCCCTGCACCGGTTCGGCCGCCGCCGGACGGGGCGCGGAGCCGCGGCCCCGCGCCCGCCCGTCACTTCTCCGGCTCGCCCATCACTTCTCCAGCGGGCGCAGCGCGGCCAGAGCGCGCTTCGTGACCTCTTCGACCGGGCCCGTCGCGTCGATGCCGACCAGGATGTTCTCGTCGGCGTAGAACTGCACCAGCGGCGACGTGTCGTGCCGGTACACCTCCAGGCGGTGCATGACGACCTCTTCCTTGTCGTCGTCCCGCTGGAACAGGTGGCCGCCGCAGTCGTCGCAGACGTCGTCCTGCTTGTCGTCGAAGTCGACGTGCCAGATCCGGCCGCACCGGTCGCAGGTGCGCCGGCCCGACAGCCGCCGGACGACCTCGTCCTCGTCGACGACGAGCTCCAGCACGATGTCGAGGCGCGCGTCCCACTCGGCGAGGATCTTCTTGAGCGTCTCCGCCTGCGGGACGTTGCGCGGGAACCCGTCCAGCAGGAACCCGTCGCGGGCGTCCTCCTCGCCCAGCCGGTCGCGCACCATCGCGATCGTGACCTCGTCGGGGACGAGGTCGCCGCGGTCCATGTACTGCTTGGCCTGCAGGCCGAGTTCGGTCCCGCCGCTGACGTTGGCGCGGAAGATGTCACCTGTCGAGATCTTCGGGACCGACAGATGAGATGCGATGAACTGGGCCTGCGTCCCCTTGCCCGCTCCCGGGGGGCCCACCAGCACGATACGCACTACCGGAGGAAGCCCTCGTAGTTGCGCTGCTGCAGCTGACTCTCGATCTGCTTCACGGTATCCAGTCCGACGCCGACGACGATGAGGATGCTCGCGCCACCGAAGGGGAAGTCCTGGGTCGCGTTCAGGAGTGCGAACGCCACCATGGGGATCAGGGACACGAGCCCCAGGTACAGCGCACCCGGCGCGGTGATCCGGGTCAGCACGAAGTCGAGGTATTCGGCGGTCGGCCGACCAGGACGGATACCTGGGATGAATCCACCATACTTCTTCATGTTGTCGGCCACTTCAGTGGGGTTGAACGTAATCGCCACGTAGAAGTAGGTGAAGAAGATGATCAAGACGAAGTAGAAGCCCATGTGCCAGGCGTTGTCCTGCTGCAGGTAGGGCTGGACCTTCTGCAGCCACTTGGTGTTGGGCCACAGCTGCGTCGCCAGGATCGGCAGGTACAGCAGCGAGGACGCGAAGATGATCGGGATGATGCCGGCCTGGTTCACCTTCAGCGGGATGTAGGTCGACGTCCCGCCGTACATGCGCCGGCCCACCATGCGCTTGGCGTACTGGACGGGGATCCGCCGCTGCGCCTGCTCGACGAACACGACGCCCGCCATGATGGCGAGGCCGACCAGGATCACGATCGCGAAGACGAAGCCGTTCTTGGCCTTGTAGATGCCCCAGAACTGGCCGGGGAAGACGGCCACGACCTGGGTGAAGATCAGGACGGACATGCCGTTGCCGACGCCGCGGTCGGTCATCAGCTCGCCCAGCCACATGATGACCGTGGTGCCCGCCACCATGCAGATCACCATCGTGATGATCGGGAAGACGCCGGTCTCGTAGAGGATGTCGCCACTGCCGGACACGCCCTGGAACAGCTGCCCGGTGCTCGCCATCGCCACGATGCCGGTGGCCTGCAGGATCGCCAGCCCCACCGTCAGGTAGCGGGTGTACTGTGTGATCTTCGTCGTGCCGGCCTGGCCCTCCTTCTTGAGGGCCTCCAGCCGCGGAATCACCACCACCAGCAGCTGCAGGATGATGCTCGCCGTGATGTACGGCATGATGCCCAGCGCGAAGATCGACAGCTTCAGCAGCGCGCCGCCGCTGAACAGGTCGACGAGACCGTAGAGCTGGTTGCTCTCCTTGGCCGCGTCCGCGGTGTCCTTCAGCACCTTCACGTTCACGTTCGGCGTCGGCAGGATCGAACCGATCCGGAACACCAAGATCATGAACAACGTGAACAGAAGTTTTTTACGCAGGTCAGGCGTACGGAAAGCCCGAGCGAACGCGGTCAGCACCATTCCTCCTGCGCGACTGGCGGGTTCACGGCCACCGAGGGGCCGGCTACAGCATGAGAACGGGCGGAGGATACCCGAGGAGACGCGTAAGTGCGCAATCTCACGCGAGTCGCCTTCGCCCGTAGGACTCTAACAGCAGATGACACCGGGGCCGCCTCGCCTTTCCCAGAGCCTTCACGGCCCCGGGCGCTCGGCGAGCACGGCCCCGGCATCGGATGTCGTCCTTCTTACAGCTCGTCGGTGGACCCACCGGCGGCGGCGATCTTCTCCTTGGCGGTGCCGGAGAAGGCGTGCGCCTTCACCTGGACCGCGACGGAGATCTCGCCGGTGCCGAGGACCTTGACCGGACGGCCGCCGCGCACCGCGCCCTTGGCCGCCAGGTCCTCCGCCGTGACCTCGCCGCCCTCGGGGTAGAGCGCGGCGAGCTTGTCCAGGTTCACGACCTGGAACTCGACCCGGTTCGGGTTCTTGAAGCCCTTCAGCTTCGGCACCCGGCGGATGAGCGGCATCTGGCCGCCCTCGAACCCGACGGGGACGGTGCTGCGGGCCTTGGTGCCCTTGGTGCCGCGGCCCGCGGTCTTGCCCTTGGACGCCTCGCCGCGGCCCTTGCGGGTCTTGGCCTTGTTGGCGCCGGGGGCCGGACGCAGGTCGTGGACCTTGAGCGGGGTTCCCTCGGAGGTGTCCTTACCGAGATCAGCCGCCATGTCAGTCGACCTCCTCGACGGCGACCAGGTGCGCCACCGTCCGGATCATGCCGAGCACCTCGGGGCGGTCCTCGCGGACCACGCTCTGCCCGATCTTCTTCAGGCCGAGGGTGCGCAGCGTGTCACGCTGGTTCTGCTTCTCGCTGATCACGGACTTGGTCTGCGTGATCTTCAGGTTCGTCATGACGACGCGGCCTCCGCCCTGGGCTCGCTGCCCGCCGCGCGGGCGCGCAGCATGGCCGCCGGGGCGACGTCCTCGATCGGCAGGCCGCGCTTGGCCGCGATCTCCTCCGGACGCTTCAGCGCCTTCAGCCCCGCGATCGTGGCGTGCACGATGTTGATGGCGTTGTCGCTGCCCAGCGACTTGCTCAGCACGTCGTGGATGCCGGCGGCCTCCAGGACGGCGCGCACCGGACCACCGGCGATGACGCCGGTACCGGGGCTGGCCGGACGCAGCAGGACCTCGCCCGCCGCGTCCCGCGCCTGCACCAGGTGCGGGATGGTGCCCTGGATCCGCGGCACCTTGAAGAAGTGCTTCTTGGCCTCTTCGACGCCCTTGGCGATCGCCGCGGGCACCTCCTTGGCCTTGCCGTAGCCGACGCCGACGGTGCCGTTGCCGTCACCGACGATCACCAGGGCGGTGAAGCTGAAGCGACGCCCGCCCTTGACGACCTTGGCGACACGGTTGATCGCCACGACCTTCTCGATGTACGACTGGCCCTTGTCGGCGCCACCGCGGCGGTCGTCGCGGCGGTCGCGACGGTCGCCACCCTGACCGCCGCCACGCCTCTGCGCTGCCATCAGTGGTTCCTTCCGATAAAGGTGGTGGGTGGGGGCTGGAGGACGGTCATCAGAGCTCCAGGCCCCCCTCGCGCGCACCGTCCGCTACAGCGGCGATGCGGCCGTGGTACTTGTGCCCACCGCGGTCGAACACGACCGAGTGGACGCCGGCGTCCTGGGCCCGGCGGGCGACGAGCTCGCCGACCTTGCGGGACTTGGCCGTCTTGTCGCCGGAGTCGGCGCGCAGGTCGGCCTCCATCGTCGACGCGCTGGCCAGCGTGTGGCCCTTGTCGTCGTCGATGACCTGGACGAACACGTGCCGGCTGGAGCGGGTCACGACCAGGCGAGGCCGCGCGGCGCTGCCCACGACCTTCTTCCGGACCCGCAGGTGCCGGCGCTTGCGGGACTTGGCCCGCGCCGACGTGGCCTTCGCGGCCAGGGTCTTGGTGCCTGCCATGACTACTTACCAGCCTTTCCGACCTTGCGGCGGATCTGCTCACCTTCGTAGCGCACGCCCTTGCCCTTGTACGGGTCGGGCTTGCGCAGCTTGCGGATGCGGGCGGCGATCTCGCCGACAAGCTGCTTGTCGATGCCCTCGACGGTCAGCTGCGTCGGCCGCTCGACCGTGAACTTGATGCCGTCCGGGGCCTCGAACGGGATCGGGTGGCTGTAGCCGAGGGAGAACTCGACGTTCTGCCCCTTGGCCACCACCCGGTAGCCGACGCCCTGGATGACCAGGGTCTTCTTGTAGCCGTCGGTCACCCCGACGACCATGTTGTTGATCAGCGTCCGCGTGAGCCCGTGCAGCCCGCGCACCTTGTTCACATCGTTCGGCCGGGTGACGACGATCGTGCCGTCCTCCTGGCTGACCTCGATGGGCTCGGCGACGGTGTGCGACAGCGTGCCCTTCGGCCCCTTGACGGTGACCTCCCGGCCGTCGAGGCTCACCTCGACACCGCTGGGCACGGTGATGGGAAGACGTCCAATACGAGACATTGTTCGGTACCTCCCCTCACCAGACGTAGGCGAGGACTTCCCCGCCCACGCCGCGCTTGCCCGCCTGACGGTCGGTCATCAGGCCGGAGGACGTCGAGATGATCGCGACGCCCAGTCCGCCCAGGACCCTCGGCAGGTTGTCCTTCTTCGCGTACACGCGCAGACCCGGCTTCGAGACGCGCTTGATGCCGGCGATCGAACGCTCCCGGGTCGGGCCGAACTTGAGCTCGATCAGGAGCTCCTTGCCCACCTTGGCGTCCTGCACGTTCCAGCCCGAGATGTAGCCCTCCTGCTGGAGGATCTCGGCGATGTGCGCCTTGATCTTCGAGTACGGCATCGCCACTGAGTCGTGGTACGCCGAATTCGCGTTGCGCAGACGCGTCAGCATGTCTGCGATCGGGTCGGTCATCGTCATGGCCTACAGGCCCTCCCTCGCCACGGTTTCCTCGGGTTGATGCGGCCCGTGGACCTTTGGCGCGGTCGTGGACGCCCTCTCGGGCGCCCGGTTGGTCATTACAGGCCGGTGTCCGCCCCCGGGGCCTGCGCCCCGGGGGAGGCGGTCACCAGCTGGACTTCGTGATGCCGGGCAGCTCGCCGCGGTGGGCCATCTCCCGGAAGCACACCCGGCAGAGGCCGAACTTCCGGTAGACGGAGCGCGGACGCCCGCAGCGCGAGCAAC
Source organism: Actinomadura sp. NAK00032 (assembly GCF_013364275.1). Taxonomy (NCBI): domain Bacteria; kingdom Bacillati; phylum Actinomycetota; class Actinomycetes; order Streptosporangiales; family Thermomonosporaceae; genus Actinomadura; species Actinomadura sp. NAK00032. The sequence continues at coordinate 8,495,288 of NZ_CP054932.1, forward strand.
GAGTGTACGCGCGCACCTCGAACTTCGGCTTCCGCGCCGCCTTGGCGATCAGCGACTTCTTCGCCATGCTCAGCTCTCCTTGTTGCGATCCTCAGCCGGATGACCGGCTGCCGTGGAAGCTCAGGCTTCCTTGAAGGGGAAGCCCAGGAGCTTGAGCAGCGCCCGGCCCTCGTCGTCGGTCTTCGCGCTGGTCACGACCGTGATGTCCATGCCCCGCTGCCGGTCGACCTTGTCCGGGTCAACCTCGTGGAACATGACCTGCTCGGTCAGCCCGAAGGTGTAGTTGCCGTTGCCGTCGAACTGCTTCGGCGACAGGCCGCGGAAGTCGCGGATGCGGGGCAGCGCGGTGGCGAGCAGCCGGTCCAGGAACTCCCACATGCGGTCGCCGCGCAGCGTGGCGTGCGCGCCGATCGGCATGCCCTCGCGCAGCTTGAACTGCGCGATGGACTTGCGGGCCCGGTTGACCGCCGGCTTCTGGCCGGTGATCAGCGACAGGTCGCGGATCGCGCCCTCGATCAGCTTGGCGTCCTTGGCCGCGTCGCCGACGCCCATGTTGACCACGATCTTGGTCAGCGTGGGGATCTGCATGACGTTGGCGTAGCCGAACTGCTCGCGCATCTGCCCCGCGATCTCCTCGCGGTAGCGGACCTTGAGCCTCGGCGTCGGCACGGGACGCTCGGTGACGGTCTCGGTCATCGGTCTCAGATCTCCTTACCGCTACGGCGCGAGATCCGAACCTTCGTGCCGTCGTCGTTGATGCGGTAACCGACCCGTACCGGCTTGCCGTCCTCGACGATGGCGACGTTGCTGGCGTGCAGCGGCGCCTCCACCGTGACGCGGCCGCTCTCCTTGCCGGCACGCTGCTGGTCGGCCTTGATGTTCTTGGTGATGAGGTTGACGCCCTCGACGACGACGCGCTCGGCGCGCGGGTCGACGCGCAGGACCTTGCCCGTCGCGCCCTTGTCCTTGCCGGCGAGGACGATGACCTCGTCGCCCTTGCGGATCTTCATCAGAGCACCTCCGGCGCGAGCGAGATGATGCGCATGAACTTCTTCTCGCGCAGTTCGCGGCCCACCGGGCCGAAGATACGGGTGCCGCGGGGGTCGCCGCCGTCCCGGATCAGGACGGCGGCGTTCTCGTCGAAGCGGATGTAGGAGCCGTCCGGGCGCCGGCGCTCCTTGCGGGTGCGCACGACGACCGCCTTGACGACGTCACCCTTCTTCACGCCCGCGCCGGGAAGGGCGTCCTTCACCGTCGCGACGATGATGTCGCCGACTCCCGCGTAGCGCCGACCCGAGCCGCCGAGAACCCGGATGCAAAGGATCTCCTTCGCACCCGTGTTGTCGGCGACCTTGAGTCGCGACTCCTGCTGGATCACGTCAACTCCTGTTCGTCACACCGGTTCTGCACCGGATCTCGTCCGGCCAGCCTGGTGGAACCAGTCATGTACAAGTGCGGGACTCGCGCCCCGCGGGCCTACTTGGCCTTCTCGAGGATCTCCACCACGCGCCACCGCTTGGTGGCCGACAGCGGACGGGTCTCCATGAGACGGACGCGGTCGCCCACGCCGCACTCGTTGCCCTCGTCGTGAGCCTTGTAGTTCTTCGTGCGGCGGATCACCTTGTGGTACCGGCGGTGGGTCACGCGGTCCTCGACGGACACGACCACGGTCTTGTCCATCTTGTCGCTGACCACGAGGCCCTCAAGCACCTTGCGGGTGGTCCGCTGCTCCGTCTGCTGCTCGGTCATTCGTTGCCCTCCGCGGCGTCGTCCTCGGCGACCGTGACGATGCCGAGCTCGCGCTCCCGCATCACGGTGTAGATGCGGGCGATCTCGCGCTTGACGGTGCGCAGCCGCCCGTGGCTCTCAAGCTGGCCGGTCGCGGCCTGGAAGCGGAGGTTGAACAGCTCCTCCTTGGCCTCCTTGAGCTTGGTGACCAGGACGTCCTCGGGCTCGGTCCGCAGGTCGTCGGCGGTAAGACCCTTGGCCATCAGGACTCACCCACCTCTCGCTTAACGATCTTGCACTTCATGGGAAGCTTGTGGATCGCGCGGGTGAGGGCCTCCCGAGCCACCTGCTCGTTCGGGTAGGAGATCTCGAAGAGCACGCGGCCCGGCTTCACGTTGGCCACCCACCACTCCACGGAGCCCTTGCCGGAGCCCATGCGGGTCTCGGCGGGCTTCTTGGTCAGCGGACGGTCCGGGAAGATGTTGATCCAGACCTTGCCGCCGCGCTTGATGTGACGGGTCATGGCGATACGAGCGGCCTCGATCTGCCGGTTCGTCACGTACGCGGGCTCGACGGCCTGGATGCCGTACTCGCCGAACGTCACCCTCGTGCCGCCCTTGGCCATGCCACGGCGCTTCGGGTGGTGCTGCTTGCGGTGCTTGACCTTGCGAGGGATCAGCATCGGTTACTCAGCTCCCCTCACCCTGCGGAGCAGCCTCGGCCGCCGGGGCCGGCTGCTCGGAAACCTGCTGCTGCTTCTGCTCGCCGCCGCGGGCGCCACCGCGCTCGCCACCGGCGCCGCCGCGCTCGCCACCGCGGCCGCCACGGCCACCGCGGCCGCCGCCACCGCGGCGCTCACCGCGGCGCTCACGGCCGCCACCGCCGCCGGCGGCGCGCTGCTGCGCGGCCTGCTGCTCGCGCTCGGCGCGCGTCTGCGCGGCCTCGCCCTTGTAGATCCACACCTTGACGCCGATGCGGCCGAACGTCGTCCGGGCCTCGTAGAAGCCGTAGTCGATGTCGGCGCGCAGCGTGTGCAGCGGGACCTGGCCCTCGCGGTAGAACTCCGACCGCGACATCTCGGCGCCGCCGAGGCGGCCGCCGCACTGCACCTTGATGCCCTTGGCGCCGGACTTCATCGCGGACTGGATCGCCTTGCGCATCGCGCGGCGGAACGCGACCCGGCTGGACAGCTGCTCGGCCACGCCCTGCGCGACGAGCTGCGCGTCGATCTCGGGGTTCTTCACCTCGAGGATGTTCAGCCGGACCTGCTTGCCGGTCAGCTTCTCCAGGTCGCCCCGGAGGCGCTCGGCCTCCGCGCCGCGGCGGCCGATGACGATGCCCGGCCGGGCGGTGTGGATGTTGACCTCGACGCGGTCACGGGTCCGCTCGATCTCCACCTTGGAGATGCCCGCCCGGTCCATGCCCTTCTGCAGCATGCGCCGGATCTGGACGTCTTCCTTGACGTAGTCCTTGTAGAGCTTGTCGGCGAACCACACGGACTTGTGGTCGGTGGTGATGCCGAGCCGGAACCCGTGCGGGTTGATCTTCTGACCCACTACCGGGCCCTCCTCGTCTTCTTACCGCCGCCCGACGCGGACACCGCGTCGTCCCGCGATTCCACGACCACGGTGATGTGGCTCGTGCGCTTGTTGATGCGGTAAGCCCGGCCCTGGGCACGGGGGCGGAAACGCTTGAGCGTCGGCCCCTCGTCCACCCACGCACGGCTCACGACGAGCGTGTCCGAGTCGAGCTTGAAGTTGTGCTCGGCGTTGGCGATGGCACTCGCCAGCACCTTGCCCACCGGCTCACTCGCAGCCTGGGGGGCGAACCGCAGCACCGCCTGAGCCTCCGCGGCAGGCAGGCCGCGGATGAGGTCCACCACGCGGCGGGCCTTCCTGGGCGTGACGCGGATGTACCGCGCCTGGGCCCTGGCTTCCATCGCTGTTCCTCTCCGTACGATCTCTGCTCTGCCTGCTCAGCCTCGGCGGCTGCGGCGGTCTTCCTTGACGTGGCTGCGGAACGTGCGCGTCGGCGCGAACTCGCCGAGCTTGTGCCCCACCATCGAGTCGGTGATGAACACCGGGACGTGCTTGCGGCCGTCGTGCACGGCGATCGTGTGACCGATCATGTCCGGCACGATCATGGAGCGCCGCGACCACGTCTTGATGACGTTCTTGGTGCCCTTCTCGTTCTGGGCGTCCACCTTCTTGATCAGGTGGTCGTCCACGAACGGGCCCTTCTTAAGGCTACGTGGCATGACGAGCGACTCCTACCGCTTCTTCTTGCTGCGACGACGGACGATCAGCCGGTCGCTCGACTTGTTCGCCTGGCGAGTGCGGCCTTCCTTCTTGCCGCCGGGGTTCACCGGGTGGCGGCCACCGGAGGTCTTGCCCTCACCACCGCCGTGCGGGTGGTCGATCGGGTTCATGGCGACACCGCGGACGGTCGGGCGCTTGCCCTTCCACCGCATGCGGCCGGCCTTGCCCCAGTTGATGTTCGACTGCTCGGCGTTGCCGACCTCGCCGACCGTGGCGCGGCAGCGCACGTCCACCATCCGCATCTCGCCGGAGGGCATGCGCAGCGTGGCGTACTTGCCCTCCTTGGCCAGCAGCTGGACGCCGGCGCCCGCGCTGCGGGCGATCTTGGCGCCGCCGCCGGGGCGGAGCTCGATGGCGTGCACGACCGTACCGGTCGGGATGTTGCGCAGCGGCAGGCAGTTGCCCGGCTTGATGTCCGCGCCCGGCCCGTTCTCCACCCGGTCGCCCTGCTTGAGGCCGCGGGGGGCGAGGATGTAGCGCTTCTCGCCGTCCACGTAGTGCAGCAGCGCGATCCGCGCGGTGCGGTTCGGGTCGTACTCGATGTGCGCGACCTTGGCCGGCACGCCGTCCTTGTCGTGCCGGCGGAAGTCGATCAGGCGGTAGGCGCGCTTGTGCCCGCCGCCCTGGTGCCGGGTCGTGATGCGGCCGTGGTTGTTGCGGCCGCCCTTCTTGGGGAGCGGACGCAGCAGCGACTTCTCCGGCTCGTCGCGTGTGATCTCGACGAAGTCGGCCACGCTGGAGCCGCGACGCCCCGGAGTCGTCGGCTTGTAGTTACGGATGCCCATCTTTTTCGTTCATCCCTTGTCTGCTTCGGGACCTCGGCCTGGTTAGGCCGGGCCGCCGAAGATGTCGATCCGCTCGCCCTCAGCCAGGCTGACGATGGCGCGCTTGGTGTCCTTGCGCTTGCCGTAGCCGAACCGGGTCCGCTTGCGCTTGCCCGGGCGGTTGAGCGTGTTCACGTTCGTCACCTTGACGCCGAACACCGCCTCGACGGCCTGCTTGATCTGCGTCTTGTTGGCGTCCGGGCGGACGACGAACGTGTACTTGTTCTCGTCCAGCAGCCCGTAGCTCTTCTCCGAGACGACCGGCGCGATGATGACGTCGCGGGGGTCAGCGATCTTGTTCATGTGCGACCCTCCTTACTTCTTCGCCGCGCGCGAGATGAACTCGTCGTACGCCGCCTTCGTGAAGACGACGTCGTCGTTCACCAGCACGTCGTAGGTGTTGAGCTGGTCGGAGACGAGCACGTGCACGCTCGGCTCGTTGCGCAGGCTCTTCCAGGTCAGCTCGTCCTCGCGGTCCAGGACCAGGAGGACGCGCTTGGCCTCGGTGACCTCGCGCAGGGCCTTCAGCGCCGTCTTCGTCTTCGGGGTGTCGCCCTCGATGAGCCCGTCCACGACGTGCACCCGGCCGAACCGGGCGCGGTCGGACAGGGCGCCGCGCAGCGCGGCGGCCTTCATCTTCTTGGGCGTCTTCTGCGAGTAGTCCCGCGGCTGCGGGCCGTGCACGATGCCGCCGCCGGCGAACTGGGGCGCGCGGGTCGAGCCCTGGCGGGCGCGGCCGGTGCCCTTCTGCCGGTACGGCTTCTTGCCACCGCCGCGGACGTCGCCGCGGGTCTTGGTGGCGTGCGTGCCCTGGCGCGCCGCGGCCAGCTGCGCCACCACGACCTGGTGGATCAGCGGCACGCTGGTCTTCGCGTCGAAGACCTCGCCGGGCAGGTCGATGTCGAGCTTGGAGGTCACTTGCCCGTCCCCTTCACTGCGTCGCGGACCAGCACCACGCCGCCGTTGGGACCGGGAACCGCGCCCTTGATGAGCAGCAGGTTCTTCTCCGCGTCGATGGCGTGGACGGTCAGGTTCTGCACGGTGGTACGGGCGTTGCCGTGCCGTCCCGCCATGCGGAGGCCCTTGAAGACGCGACCCGGGGTCGCGCAGCCGCCGATCGAACCCGGCGAGCGGTGCTTGCGCTGGGTGCCGTGCGAGGCGCTCAGGCCCTTAAAGCCGTGGCGCTTCATGACACCGGCGGTGCCCTTGCCCTTGCTCGTGCCGGTCACGTCGATCTTCTGGCCGGCCTCGAAGACGTCGGCGGTGATCTCCTGGCCGAGTTCGTACTCGGTGGTGTCGTCGGCCCGCAGTTCGACGAGGTAGCGGCGCGGCGTGACGCCGGCCTTCTCGAAGTGACCCGAGCGCGGCTTGTTCACCTTGCGCGGGTCGATCTGCCCGAACCCGATCTGGACGGCGGTGTAGCCGTCCTTCTCCTGGTTCTTGAGCTGGGTGACGACACACGGCCCGGCCTGGACGACGGTCACCGGAACCATCCGGCCCTCATCGTCGAAGACCTGGGTCATGCCGAGCTTCTCGCCCAGGACGCCCTTCCTCTGCGTACTCATCTCGGTGCGTCCCTTAGAGCTTGATCTCGATGTCAACGCCGGCCGGAAGGTCGAGCCGCATCAGCGAGTCGACCGTCTTGGGCGTCGGGTCGATGATGTCGATCAACCGCTTGTGCGTGCGCATCTCGAAGTGCTCGCGGCTGTCCTTGTACTTGTGCGGCGAGCGGATGACGCAGTACACGTTCTTCTCGGTCGGCAGCGGCACCGGGCCCGCGACCTTGGCGCCCGTCCGCGTCACCGTCTCAACGATCTTCTTCGCGGAGGTGTCGATGACCTCGTGGTCGTAGGCCTTGAGCCGGATGCGGATCTTCTGTCCCGCCATGGTGGCCTCGGTGTCCTTTGCTGTAGTGCCGCTGTTTACTTCATGGTCGTGACGCGGCGGCCCGGCGTGGGGAGTCCCAGCGGCCGGGCCGCCGCGTGACGAGGGGTGTTACTTGATGACCTTGGTGACGCGACCGGCGCCCACCGTCCGGCCACCCTCGCGGATGGCGAACTTCAGGCCCTCCTCCATGGCGACGGGCTGGATCAGCTCGACGCGCATCTCGGTGTTGTCGCCCGGCATGACCATCTCGGTGCCCTCGGGGAGGTTCACCACGCCGGTGACGTCCGTGGTCCGGAAGTAGAACTGCGGACGGTAGTTGTTGAAGAACGGCGTGTGGCGGCCGCCCTCGTCCTTGGACAGGATGTAGACCTGCGCCTCGAACTCGGTGTGCGGGGTGTTGGTGCCCGGCTTGATGACGCACTGGCCGCGCTCGACGTCCTCGCGCTTGATGCCGCGCAGGAGCAGGCCGACGTTGTCGCCCGCCTGGCCCTGGTCGAGCAGCTTGCGGAACATCTCGACACCGGTGACGGTGGTCGAGGTGGACTCGGGCTTGATGCCGATGATGTCGACGGTCTCGTTGACGTTGACGACACCGCGCTCGATGCGGCCGGTCACGACGGTGCCGCGGCCGGTGATCGAGAAGACGTCCTCGATCGGCATCAGGAACGGCTTCTCGGTGTCGCGCACCGGCTCGGGCACGTTCTCGTCGACGGCGGTCATCAGCTCGACGATGGACTCGCCCCACTTCTCGTCGCCCTGCAGCGCCTGGTAGGCGGAGACGCGGACGACCGGGACGTCGTCGCCCGGGAACTCGTACTCGGAGAGCAGCTCGCGGACCTCGAGCTCGACGAGCTCCAGGATCTCCTCGTCGTCCACCATGTCGCACTTGTTCAGCGCGACGACGATGTAGGGGACGCCGACCTGGCGGGCCAGGAGCACGTGCTCCTTGGTCTGCGGCATCGGGCCGTCGGTGGCGGCGACCACCAGGATGGCGCCGTCCATCTGCGCCGCACCGGTGATCATGTTCTTGATGTAGTCCGCGTGCCCCGGGCAGTCGACGTGCGCGTAGTGCCGGGCCTCGGTCTGGTACTCGACGTGCGCGATCGAGATCGTGATGCCGCGCTCGCGCTCCTCCGGCGCCTTGTCGATGTCCTCGAACGGCGTGAAGGGGTTGAGGTCCGGGTACTTGTCGTGGAGCACCTTGGTGATCGCCGCGGTAAGCGTGGTCTTACCGTGGTCGATGTGTCCAATGGTGCCGATGTTCACGTGCGGCTTCGTCCGCTCGAACTTGGCCTTCGCCACTGGTTGCTCCTTGTTGCGATCCTCGGCCGTCTAGACGACCGCTTCGATGTACGTCCTGGTGATCTGTGGGCAGGCCCGGGTGCTATTCGCCCCGCGCCTTGGCGATGATCTCCTGCGCCACATTCGTGGGAACCTCGGCGTAGGAGTCGAACTGCATGGTGAAAACAGCCCGGCCCTGGGTCTTGCTGCGCAGATCACCCACGTAGCCGAACATCTCCGACAGGGGCACGAGCGCCTTGATGACGCGCATGCCGTGCCGCTCGTCCATGGACTGGACCTGACCGCGGCGGCTGTTGAGGTCGCCGATCACATCGCCCATGTTGTCCTCGGGCGTGGTGACCTCGACCGCCATCATCGGCTCCAGCAGCGTGGGGGACGCCTTGCGGGCGGCCTCCTTGAACGCCATGGAACCGGCGACCTTGAACGCCATCTCCGAGGAGTCGACCTCGTGGTAGGCGCCGTCCCGCAGGGTGACCTTGACCCCCACCATCGGGTAGCCGGCCAGGACACCGAAGTCGGCGGCCTCCTGGCAGCCCGCGTCCACCGACGGGATGTACTCCCGGGGGATGCGGCCACCGGTGACCTTGTTCTCGAACTCGTAGCCGTCGGACCCGCCGCCGAGCGGCTCCAGGTCGATGATCACGCGGCCGAACTGGCCGGAGCCACCCGTCTGCTTCTTGTGGGTGTACTCGACCTTCTCGACCTTGCGGGTGATCGTCTCGCGGTAGGCGACCTGCGGCTTGCCGACGTTGGCCTCGACCTTGAACTCGCGCTTCATCCGGTCGACGAGGATCTCCAGGTGGAGCTCGCCCATGCCGGAGATGACGGTCTGGCCGGTGTCCTCCTCGGTGCGGACCTGGAAGGACGGGTCCTCCTCGGCCAGCCGCTGGATCGCGGTGCCCAGCTTCTGCTGGTCGGCCTTGGTCTTCGGCTCGATCGCGACGTGGATCACCGGCGCCGGGAAGTTCATCGACTCCAGGACGATGGGGTCCTTGTCGTCGGACAGCGTCTCACCGGTGGTGGTCTGCTTGAGGCCCATCACCGCGACGATGTCGCCCGCGCCGGCGCGCTCGATCTCGGTGCGCTTGTTGGCGTGCATCCGGTAGATCTTGCCGATGCGCTCCTTGCGCTCCTTGACGGAGTTCATCACGGCGGTGCCGGACTCCAGCACACCGGAGTAGATGCGCACGAACGTCAGCTTGCCCAGGTGCGGGTCGCTGGCGATCTTGAACGCCAGGGCGGAGAAGGGCTCCTCCTCGCTCGGCAGCCGCTTGAGCACCTTCTCCTCGTCGCGGACGGCGTGGCCCTCGATGGCCTCGACGTCGAGCGGGGAGGGCAGGTAGCGGACGATCGCGTCCAGCAGCGGCTGCACGCCCTTGTTCTTGAAGGCGGTGCCGCACAGCACCGGGGTGAGCTTCGCGGCGATCGTCGCGCGGCGGATGCCGGCGTAGAGCTGCTCGACCGTGGGCTCCTCGCCCTCCAGGTACAGCTCCATGATCTCGTCGTCGTTCTCGGCGAGGGTCTCGATCAGCTTGTCGCGCCACTCGCGCGCCGTCTCGGCGTGGGTGTCGGGGATCTCGACCGTGTCGTACATCTCGCCGAGCTTGGCCTCCTCGTTCCACACGAGGGCCTTCATCTGGACGAGGTCGACGACGCCCTTGAAGTCGGCCTCGGCGCCGATCGGCAGCTGCAGCGGCAGCGGCGTCGCGTTGAGGCGGCTCTCGATCATGTCGACGCAGCGGTGGAACTCCGCGCCGACCCGGTCGAGCTTGTTGACGAAGCACATGCGGGGCACGCCGTACCGGTCGGCCTGGCGCCACACGGTCTCGGACTGGGGCTCCACACCGGCGACACCGTCGAACACCGCGACCGCACCGTCGAGCACCCGCAGGTTGCGCTCCACCTCGACGGTGAAGTCGACGTGCCCGGGGGTGTCGATGATGTTGATCGTGTGATCGGCTTCGTCCACGGACCAGTGGCAGGTGGTCGCGGCGGAGGTGATGGTGATCCCCCGCTCCTGCTCCTGCTCCATCCAGTCCATGGTGGCCGCACCGTCGTGGACTTCGCCGATCTTGTAGCTCATCCCGGTGTAGAACAGGATGCGCTCGGTCGTCGTGGTCTTGCCCGCGTCGATATGGGCCATGATCCCGATGTTGCGGACCTTGGCCAGGTCTACACCGGTTTTGGTAGCCACTGTCGTCCTCGCGTCGTCTCGTCGTTGCAGTTCGCCGGGGTTACCAGCGGTAGTGAGCGAAGGCCTTGTTGGACTCCGCCATCTTGTGCGTGTCCTCGCGCTTCTTGACAGACGCGCCAAGACCGTTGCTCGCGTCGAGCAGCTCGTTCATCAGCCGCTCGGTCATGGTCTTCTCGCGGCGCTGCCGGGCGTACACCACCAGCCAGCGCAGGGCGAGCGTGGTGCTGCGGGCCGGCCGCACCTCCACGGGGACCTGGTAGGTCGCGCCACCGACGCGGCGGCTGCGGACCTCCAGGGTGGGCTTGACATTGTCGAGCGCGCGCTTCAGCGTGACGACCGGGTCGTTGCCGGTCTTCTCGCGGGCGCCCTCGAGGGCGTCGTACACGATGCTCTGCGCGATCGAGCGCTTGCCGTCCAGGAGAATCTTGTTGATGAGCGCGGTGACCAGCGGCGAGTTGTACACCGGGTCAGCGATCAGCTGGCGCTTGCCAGCAGGGCCCTTGCGCGGCATCAGCTCTTCTCCTTCTTCGCGCCGTAGTGGCTGCGCCCTTGCTTGCGGTTCCGGACGCCCTGGGTGTCGAGAGCCCCGCGGATGATCTTGTACCGAACGCCCGGGAGGTCCTTCACACGGCCGCCGCGCACGAGCACGATGGAGTGCTCCTGCAGGTTGTGACCGACGCCGGGGATGTAGGCGGTGACCTCGATCCCGCTCGTCAGGCGGACACGGGCGACCTTGCGAAGCGCGGAGTTCGGCTTCTTGGGCGTCGTCGTGTAGACGCGCGTGCAGACGCCCCGGCGCTGGGGGCTGCCCTTGAGCGCGGGCGTCTTGTTCTTGGTCACCTTGTCCTGGCGGCCCTTTCGGACCAGCTGCTGGATCGTGGGCACCGCGTCTCCGTCTTCCTCGTACCGAGCCGGTAAGTCTTAATGCTGCAATCACCACCTCAGGCGAGGCTGTGACCTGCCGGTTTCCCGACCTCTCCGACCCACGCGGTCGGGCGTGTCGCCGTCTCACGGAAATACACCCGCGCGAAACCGACACAGACCGCCCGGCCCCTGAAAGGGCCGAATCAAGCCGGGGAGTAGATGCGGCGCTGGAGCTGGCCGACCGGCCTCACCGACGCGCACGCACAGTGGCCCGCAGAGCGGGCGCAAGTGAAGAGGTTACCTATCGCCGCGCCAAAGTGCAAAGCGAACGCGCACTACCGTGCGCGCCCCTGCGACGCAAGCCGCGGGACGGGAAGGGAGCCTTCTCCCTGTGACGGTGAACGGCGGAGAACCGGCGGATGTTCCCGCCCTGAGCGTCCCACTCCGAACGGGGGCTCCGTCGGCATTCTGTCCCACGTTCTCGTCGCGGGGAAGACATGGGCCAACTTTTACGCCTCGCCCGCCGGCCGCCGGCGGGTCCCGCCCACCGGCGGCCGACGGCCTCCAGCCTGGGTCAGCCGACGAGGTAGGCGCGCAGGATGGTCTGGGTCACGGTGGCACCGTCCGAGCCCTCGGCGGTGGCGCGGAGCGAGACGTGGCCCTTCTCCGGGTTGCGCAGGTAGGCCCGCCAGTGGTCGCCGACGGCCCGGACCCTGATCCGCTGCCAGTGCGCCCCGTCATCGAAGGACGCCTCCACGGTCAGGGCCTTGATCCGGGCCTCGCCGGAGCCGGGCTGGCGCTCGACGCGGACGGGGATGGCGAAGCGGCGCCCGGCGGGGGCGCGGCCCTCGGCGAGGGCCGGTGCGTAGCGGACGGCCATCAGCGGCAGCGGAACGGCCGCATCGGTGCGGGCAGACCGGAACGTCCATGCCGACTGCACCGCCGTGGACACCTCCCAGCCCGGCACGTCCACCTTCGCGTCCGCCTCCATCCGGTACTCGCCGGGGGCGGCGGGCACGGTGAACGCTCCCTCGCCGGAACGGCCGCTCGACCCGAGCAGCTCGCCGTCGCGGTAGAGCCGGACGTCGCCGCCCGCCTCGGGGTCCTGGACGCCGAGGTGCCCGTCGGCGTCACCGAACGCGGGAACGGCCATGTTGAGCTCGTCGCCCTTGCGGTAGGCCCAGGCCGGGCGTCCGGCATCCTGCGCAGGTGGAGCGAACGTGGGGCCCAGCACGCCCCGGTACATCGTCTCGTTCACGTGTTCGCCCGCACGGTACGCGCGCCGGGTGACGAGCACGGGAGCCGCGTAGTGGTCTCGCAGGACCACCCGCTGGAACCGCAGTCCCGGGCCGGTGGAGAAGTACTCGGTACGGGTGGCGGGAAGGCGCAGGGCGAAGGTCGGACTGCCGAAGCCGTGGCCGTCCACCTCCGCCGTCGTCTGCAACACCGTGGAGAACGGACCGCCCGGCGCGCGGTAGTCGGCTCTCGACATCCCCAGTTCGCGGTCGTGCACACGGTAGTCCGCCCGGTCGGGGACCTGGCCCATCGTGTGGTGGAACAGGTTGTACTGGTACGGGCTGGCCTCGATCCCCCGGGTGGTGACCCGCACCGGCCCGGCGTCGGCCAGGTCCCGGAGCCGGGCGGCGGCCGATGTGGTGCCGAACAGCACCGGCACGGGGAGCTTCGCGCCGAGCTTCGGTGCGCGGCCGTCCCTGACGAGCAGCACGGCCCGCGCACCCGACGCGGCCGCCCGGGCCACGCGGTCCGGGAGCCGTGCGTCGTCTTCCTCCGGCGCGTCGAGTACCACCAGCGCGCCTTCGGCGTTCGCGCCGCCGCCCGAGTCGTCGCCGTGGACGGCGGGCAGCCGGTGCACGCCGGGCAGCTCGCCCGCGAGGTACCGGGCGTCCACCGGGAAGGGCCGCGGGCCCGCGACGTCGAGGCGGATCAGCGGCTCGACCAGCACGCCGCCCGCGCCGAAGAGAAGGCCGGAGGACGAGCCGGTCGTCGCCGCGTACAGTTCCGAGGCCGCGCCGACGATGACCGTGCGGGTGCTGTACTCCCACGGCAGGCCGGGGGCCGCCTTGACCCGCATGATCGCGGAGAGGACGCCGTCGCGCGCGGTGGGGCGGTCGGCGGGCGTGAACCGCACGCGCTCGGCCTGCCGCGCGTCCAGTGTCAGCGTGGTGTCCCCGTCGAGCCGAAGGTCCGGGTTCATGAGCATCGACACCCTCGGTTCCGGCTCCCCCGGCCGGTCCTCGACGACGACGGCGCTGACGGCGTACCGGCCGGCGCCGAGCCGCACGCTCTCGCCGGACGCCCCGTAGCCGTCGGCGTAGGGGACGTCGAGGTTCTCGGCCTGCCACCACACGTCGGCGGGACGGCCGTCGCGGCCGAGCACCTCGACCTTCAGGGAGTGCTCCGTCGCCGCCGCCCGGACGCGGGGGGCGGGGCGCGGCCGGACGGTGCCCGCGAACGCGACCGGGCCCTTCCGGGTTCCGGCGAGCGTGGCGTCCCAGAACGCGGCGGCGCGGGACTTGGGCACCGCGGCCTTCTGCCCGCCCGCCACCGTCAGCGGCAGTTCGCGGGTGCGGGCGTCCCCGTAACCCGCTTCGAGCAGCCTGCCCACCTCGAACAGGCGCCGGTCGACACGTTTCTGCGCGATCAGGGGCTGGGCGTCCAGCGGGATCACGGTGAGGCCGGCCCCGTTCCCGGACCGGACGAACCCGACGCGTTCGCGTCCGGGCCCCGGGTGCAGGCGCACCGCCCCGGCATCGGTGACCTCGACGCGATCCCCGGTCACCAGGGTGAGCGTGCCGGTGGGGACGCGCGGGGCCGTCCGGGCAGGGGTGCCGGCCGCCGCCCCGGCCGCCGCGGACCAGTTCCCGAGGAACAGGACCGCGGCGAGCGGGGCGGCGAGGACTTTCCATCTCATGAGCGACTCCCAGTGGAAAGGTGCTGTCCACTGGGAGTCCCGGACGGAGACCGTCCCTTACCGCTCTGTGACGCGCATCACGCGTGCCGTGCCCGCCGCTACATGACGAAGGCGACGACCAGGACCACGAGGAGCACCACGACGGCGACGCCGCCGACGATGATCCAGAGCATGTTCTTGCCGCCCTTGCCCTCTTCGGCGCCGGCGCCGTAGCCGCCGGGCTGCTGGCCGTACTGGCCCGGCTGCCCGTACTGGCCCGGCTGGCCGTACCCCTGCTGCTCGGGCTGGCCGAAGCCCTGCTGGCCGTACTGCTGCTGCTCGCCGGGCTGGCCGAACTGCTGGCCCTGCTGGCCCTGCTGGCCGTAGCCCTGCTGCTGGTACGGCTGGCCGTACTGCTCGGGCTGCCCGAACCCGCGCTGCTGCTCGCCCGGCTGCTGGCCCGGCTGCTGCTGGCCGTAGCCCTGCTGCTGTTCGGGCTGGCCGTAGCCCTGCTGCTGCCCGAACTGCTGGCCGCCGGCCTGCTGCTGCGGCGGCTGCCCCTGCTGCTGGCCCCACTGCTGCTGGCCGATGTCGAGCCGGGTGGCGTCGCCGAGACCGCCCGCCTCGGGGGCGGCGGCGTGCCGGCCCTGCGACGGGGCGGACGGGTCGAACGCCTCGGTGGGGCGCGCGTCCTCGACGCCGCTCTCACCGGGCGGCCGGTACAGGTCGTCCACCGAGGGCGAGGCGCCGGACGTCGTCGAGCCGGCGCCGAAGCCGGACTCGGGCGGCGGCACCATCATCGTCCGCTCGTGGTCGGCCTGCTCCGGGCGGCCCTGGCCCGGCTGCGGCGCCTCCGGCGACCAGGGCTCGGGGGTGGACGGCGGCGCCGGCGCCTGCCACGGCTCGGCCGGCGGCTCCTGCCGCCGCTCGGGGCCGGTGGCGACCGGGACGTCGGTACCGGGCGACCAGTGCAGCGTCGCCTGGTCGTCGATCGCGGGGCGCTGCGGCTGCTCGGGCTGCTCGGGCGCGCCGGTGCCGGGACCGGGAACGATCACCGTGCGGTCGCCGATGCCCTCCTGCGGCTGCTCGGGCTGCGGCAGCGACTGCTCGGCGGGCGCGGGCGGCGGGAACTGACCGGGCTGCCCGTACTCCTGCTGGCCGTACTGGGGCTGCCCGTACGGCTGCTGCTCCTGCGGCTGCCCGTACGGCTGCTGCGGGTACCCGGACTGCTGCTGCGGGGGCTGCTGCTGCCCGTAGCCGGGCTGCGGCTGGCCGTACTGCTGCTGCTCACCCGGCGGGACGTACTGCTGGGGGTCCTGCGGGGGCGTGAAACCGCCGGGGCCGCCGGGCCCGGCGGGCGGGCCGTAGGCGGGCGGCTGCCCGTACTGCGGCTGCTGCTCCTGGGGGGCGCCGTACGGCTGCGGGGGCGGCGGCGGGGGCTGCTCGCCGAACTGCGGCATCGGCTGCTCCACCATGGTGGGCGGCGGCGGAGGCGGGGCGGGCCGCTCCTCCTCGCGCGGCTCGGGCTGCGGCGCGGGCGCGCCGGCCTGGCCGCCGAGCTGCGGGGCGCCGAACACCACGGTGCGGTCCCCGAGCGGGCGGGCGGGCGGCTCCTGCCGATCCTGCGCGGGCTGCCCCTCGTCCTCCGGCAACGGCCTCTGCGGTCCCTGCGTGCCGTCGTTCTCGGTCATCGTCGGGCTCCTTCAGCGCCGTCGGTCCGGGGCTCCTCAGCTCCCGGGGGCCCGGAGGCGGGCGGCGCTTGTCGCCGCCTCCGAACCTTCACCCATGTCACCACGTGGCGGTCTTGCCATGCGTGGGCGTTCTCGTCCACAGCCTGCCCCGATCGCCCGCAGGATCGCAAATCACCACCCCTGATAGACGCCGACCGTCCCCGGGCAGTTCCCGGCCCGGGGACGGGTACGTCCCGCCTCGTCAGAGGTGCCCTGAGATCGCGTGCGGACGGTACGGGGCCTCCAGCCGCGCGATGTCCTTCTCGTCCAGTTCGAGGCGCTCCGCGGCGATCGCGTCGTCCATGTGAGTGAGTTTCGTCGCTCCGACGATCGGCGCGGTCACCCCGGGCCGTCCGAGCAGCCACGCGAGCGCCACCTGCGCCGCCGGGACACCCTTCTCCCCCGCCACCTCGCGCACGGCGTCGACGACGTCGAAGTCGTCGTCGGTATAGAGGCCGTCGCCGAAGGCGTCGTTCTGGGACCGGACGGTCTTGCGCTCGCCGCCCCGCTCCCTGTTCCCGGCGAGCATGCCGCGCGCCAGCGGGCTCCACGGGATGAGGCCCACCCCCTGGTCGACGCAGAGCGGATTCATCTCGCGCTCCTCCTCTCTATAGAGGAGGTTGTAGTGGTTCTGCATCGAGACGAACTTCGTCCAGCCGCGGGTCTCGGCGGTGTGCTGGGCCTTGGCGAACTGCCACGCGAACATGCTGGACGCCCCTATGTAGCGCGCCTTGCCCGCGCGCACCACGTCGTGCAGGGCCTCCATGGTCTCCTCGATGGGCGTCCCGTAGTCCCAGCGGTGGATCTGGTAGAGGTCGACGTAGTCGGTGCCCAGCCGCCTGAGCGAGGCGTCGATGCCGGCCATGATGTGCTTGCGGGACAGACCCCGGTCGTTCGGGCCGTCCCCCATGGGCATGCAGACCTTGGTGGCCAGGACGTAGTCGTCGCGCCGGGCGAACAGCTTCGGCAGAAGGCGCCCGGTGATCTCCTCGCTCACTCCCACCGAGTAGACGTCGGCGGTGTCGAAGAACGTGACCCCACCCTCGGCGGCCCGCCGGACGATCGGCTCCGCCTCGCCCTCGCCGAGCGCCCACTTGCGCACCGCGGGGTCGCCGTAGCTCATCATCCCGAGGCAGATCCGCGAGACCTTCAGCCCGGTGGCGCCGAGCCGTACCTGTTCCATGGGCAACTCCTCTCAACCCCTCCACGGTGCCGCGCCGCCCCCCGAATCACCACCCCCATCCGCTGCACGGCGGTGTCGGCGGCGCTGTCCACGGGCGAGACCAGCAGCACCAGAACGGATCGTCAAGGTTGACCCGGCGCACACGTCGCAGGCCTGCAACGCGTGTGGGCGCCGCGCCCGGGACAACCACGAGAGCCGAGCGGTGTTCCGATGCGTCGCCTGCGGGCACCAGGCCAACGCCGACGTCAACGCCGCCCGCCACATCCGAAGACACCGCTGTGGGACGCACGGTGGCCGCGCGGGGAGGCGCGCCGTCGGGCGGGCCGGTGCACCGCGAACCTCAACCCCGTCTCCCCTGTGAGGGGCGGGTTACAATCCCCCGCCTTCAGTCGGAGGAGGACGTCAACTCCCGCTCCTCTTCTCTATAGAGGAGGTTGTAGTGGTTCACTTTATGCACGAACAGCTACGGAGGGCTCAGCCGCTCTGAAGGTGGCTGCGGCAGTGTCTCCCGGCGCGGTGACCTGTTGGACATGTTCGTCTCTGAGGCAGTGCCGACCAAGCTCGAAGGGGCGTCGTTCTCCGCCGGCCCCATGATCAGGAGTGGTCTCGGCCCGCTGAGCTCAGGACATCGAAGCCCAGTTGGACGCGCTGATCCGCCAGTGGAACGCGCGACAGGTCACCAATGACCTGTTGCTGGTGCCTGGACTGGAACAGCAGATCAACCAACTTCGCACCGAGAAGAACAAGCACGAAGCGGCGATCGCAGCGAAGGCAGCGCGGGACGGCACGAACGCCTCCGAGGTGCGGCGCCGGTGGTACCTCCCCGAGGAGGAGGGAGGGTTTCCGATCTCGGTGAAGCGGACCTACATCCGCTCGGCCCTGCACGCGGTGATCATGTACCCGGCGGGCAAGGGCAACAAGAAGTTCGACCCTGACCTACTCGACCCGGCCTGGCGCAACGACTGGCAGCCGGTCGACGTCTGCAAGCGAGCCTCGCCCCGTTATCGGTGCGGGGCTCGTCTGCGTGCTAGGCGGCGTAGGTGTTCAGTACTTCGCGGACTTCGGGCACGTCGCCGTACGGCTCCAACTTGGTGAGGACGACCCGGTTTCGCTGGGCCGTCCGGTCGCTGGCGAAGTCGGCGGAGAGGTCGAGCATCCGCCGCGCGGTCGTGGCGGCCTCCTCCGGCTCGTTCGCGTCCACCAGGGCCACGGCGAGCCACGAGAGGTACAGCGCCAACTCACGCGTGTGCGTCGAGTCGTACCGGCTGAGTACCTCTTGAAGCAGTGGCACGGCGCGCAACGGCTTGCGAAGTTCCGTGTAGACGCGGGCGTCCATCACGTCGAGTTCCTCGGGCGAGACCCAATACGCCCACTCGGGCGACTCCTGCGAGTCCTCGCCAGCCATCGCCTCATGCGCCTCCGCGAGAGCGCGCATCGCTGGTTGGGCGTCGCCCGTCTTGGCATGTGCCCACGCGACTCGGTCAAGGTAGAGCGCGCGGGCCTTGGCCGGTGCGTCCGGTCCTGCCTCGTCCAGCGCGGCGCGGGCGAGACTGACACCGTCGTCTTCGTGGTCGGTGTTGGAGAGCTGATAGGCCAGACTCCCGGCAAGGTTGCCCACGAGAGCCAGGTCCCCGGCCTCTCTGGCGGCTGAGACTCCGAGCCGGTAAGCGCGTGCGGCCTGGTCGTGCTCGCCCGCGTCGCTGGCGATCCATCCCGTGATCTGGGCTATCTCTCCAATGCTGCTGAGAAGCGAGCGGCCGGTCTCCTCGGAATGCGTCGTCTCGCGGTAGAGCCGAACGGCTCCGGCCAACTCCCGGAGCGCGGGGGCGAGTAGATCACCACCGGCTATGACGTCGTCGGCGAGCCGTAGGCCGTGCGCACGGTCGGCGAGCGCGGCCGCCGTGGTGGCTCCGACCCGGCGGCCTGCACTGCTGGCCAAGGGTCCAAGGTCGACACTGTCGGGCAGGAAGTAAGCGAGCGCCTCGGCCGGACTGCGCAACTCCGTGCCGATGTCCTCGCCTCGCGCATGGGCTGCTGCTCGCTCAAGAGTGTCGAGCGGCACGCTTAGGGCCGTCGCTAGGGCGGGGAGCCACACGTCAGGAACGCGCTCGCCTCGTTCCCACCGGCTGATCTCGTGGCGGGTCACTGAGGCGGTGCCAGAGATCCGGCAAAGCGTCTCCGCTAACTGCCGCTGGCTCTTGCCCGCGTCGCGGCGCAACCTTGCGAGGTACGCGCCGAACCGCTTGCGTTTCGCGTCGCCCACGCTGGCCCCCTCTCTCCCTCAAGTCTGGCCCCTCCCAGGCCCCCTGTCTGGTGCCTCTGGGGGATCCGGTGAGAAAGACAAGCTCAGAGCCATGGAAACGCGGCGTGCATCGCCGGTCAACCTAGATCGGCGTCTGTCGCGCCCGGTCCATCCCCCGGGCCCTGCTGAAAGGACAGTCCATGGGAACGGAGACAACCGAGGTGACGGAGGCGCGGCGACTACGTATCTGGGCGTTGGCGCAATCGCTCAAGTCGCACGGGTACGCGGTGGAGGTGGCCGAGTCTGACCCGCTACTGGCGGTCCCTGTCGCGTTCGGGTCGCCGGTGGTGGTGCGCTGCGATCGTCGGGCGGTCTGCGGCGGTGAACTGTGGTTCGCCTTCTCCGGAGGCGGTGCGATCGCTCCGGCCGATGACGCCCACGTGCACGACGTCGTCGTGGCGGTCAAGGGCAAGATCTCCTCTCAGTCCGATGGGTAGGCGTCCCTCGTCCGGCGTGGTCACCTGGTACGGGCGGGCCACCGGGGCATGGTGGGCCATGGTTCCCTCGTCGGACGGGACTCGTCTGGTCGAAGCGGCCAACCCTCGTGAACTCCGGGAAGCGATCGAGAATCCGGCGGCCTGGCCATGGCCTCGCCGCAAGTTCCTGGCTCGTCCCTCCGGTCGGTGAGGACATGAGGGCCGCGGCTTCCCTTACGCACTGACAGGGTCGGGGCCGGTCGATGGCCGTAGGCCACCCCGTAGGGGCGACCGGAGGGAGTCAGCCGGCGCCGTTGCGGCAATTCCGTCTCAAGCGTCGCCCGGCCTGGAAGCCGCTGCCCGGCACCTGTGCGACAAGCCGCCGCGCGGGGCCTGCCTCGGCTTGCGCGCTGCGGCACGGGCGGGCCGTCCACGGCAGGGCAGGGCGGTGGGCGGGGCCGCGCCGCGAACGGCCCCCAGGCCGCACGCGCAAGGCGCGGCGGCCGTCCCCGGTCCCGCCCTGCGGTGGACGGGCCCAACCCCGCACCCGGCCCCGCGCCCTCCCCTGACGAGATCAGTCCCTGGGCGTCGGATGTGCCGCGCGTTGAAGCTGGACGGTTCCGGACTTGCGCGGGTGCGGGGCCTCGTAGCCTTGACCGGCGGACGGGCAGCACCTGCCTGCCCGCAATGGCCCGTCGCGAGGCCCCGCGAGGGGTCCCCGTGCAAGTCGGGAACCGGCCAGCGGCTCAGACCTGCCGATCAACAGGTCTTGGCCTGAAACTAAGCCGGGCTTCGTTCAGCTACTTCTTCTTCTTTGCCTTCCCGCCGATTCCCCAACTGGGACGCGGGGTGTTCCGTGTCAACGAGAATCCTCCCAAGCCGCTGCCACCGCGTTTGGAGGAGGACCTCCCGGTTCGCTTCCCCCCGAACGTTCCAAGCGCTGTGCGTGGAACAGACCTCTTACCTCGACCTTTCGCCATGACGTCCCCCATGTCAGGCGTGCCGGTTAGTTCTCTACTCAGCTTAAGTACGTACCTGACCAGCTGCGGCCCGTAGGGCCGCCTTGACCTTGTAATGAAACTCCTCGACGCCGGGTGGTCCTGGCTAGCTCGCCTTCCGGTCCTCGTGTCCTCGTCGCGCTCGGTGAGCTGATTCCGGATGCCTCTCGCCTTCTGCACTCGGTCGCGGGCCTGCTGCGCCCAAAAGTGTTCTCCGTGCATGAGGCCGCTTCCGAGGTACTTTCATTGCCCGGTGGTCACCGTGGTGCGGTTCGGGTCGGATTCGGGTCGTCCTGCGGCCACGCGGGCTGCTTGGGTGGTGTGGTCGGCGCGGGCCTGGTGTAGCTGGGTGAGCGTGACCGAGTAGCGGCGGGACTTGGAGGAGAAGTGCCCGCCGTACCCCAACATGTGAGCCCAGTTGCGTAGCCGTAGGTCGTGGTACTCGGGTAGGTCGGCCAGTGCGAAGCACGTCCAGATCATGCGGCGGGCGTGCTCGGGCACCTTCAACGAGTTGATCTGTGTCGCGTACCGGATGGGGCGGTCTACCGTGCCGGAGTCTTCGGCGCCCTTGGTGGCGTACTTGGCGATGTAGTGGGCCACGTGCTTGTCGGCGATGCCGTCCAGGTCGGCGGCCACCTGGATGGCCTGGGTGTCGAGCTGGCGTCCCCAGCGCAGCATGAGCGGCGGACTTGTCCCGTCCGGGTGCGCGGCTGGGACCTCGACCTGTGCGGCGGCCATGCGGAGGGTGCGCTCTAGTAGTTCGGAGGTAACCCATGCGCGCGGCGGTTGGTCGGGGCCGTCCGGTCCGTCCAGGCGCACCACCGCATGGAAGTGGATCAACCCGCGTCGCTGGTACTCGATGACACGGGCGTACGACACGCGGGCCTGCTCGCGTAGGGCCTTGTGGGTGATGCCCAGCTCGGCGGTGATCAGCCTCGGGACGGCGAGAGTCAGGCGACGCCACAACTCCAGGGCATGGGCGTTGCACAGCACGGCGGCCGGATAGTCGTAGCAGTCACGGCAGATCGGCTGTCCTGCCTGCGGGTCGTCTGGCTCGTGCCGCGCTCGGCATCCTTCCGAAGGAACCCGGTCGGTTCGTCGGCGGTCGAGTACGACTCGATCAACTCGCCGGTCTCGCCGTCCAGCGTGATCCGCTCGCCGCGTAGCCGTACCGGCTGCTCGCACCCTCCGGTGGACTTGATCATCTGGTGCCAGCGGTCGAAGTCCGGCATAGCGGCGCGCTGGACAGCGGCAGCGAGCTCGGGCGGTAGTTCGGGCATCTGCGGGGCCTCATGCCGCGTCCCGCAGCGTCTCGTGGGCCTGGTCGTCCTCGGTCTGGTCCTGCTCTGCCGGGGCGCCTTCGGGGGACAGCGAAAACCCGAAGATCATTCCAACCTGGCGCCACTTGGCGTCTGACCAGTGCGGCGATGTGCTGGCCTGACGCTTACCCCACGCGACTGCTTCCAGGCTGGGCTTCAACCCGTGACTCCTCTCCCTGGCTACGGCTAGGGAGCGCGCGGCGACCTCCGGGACTGAAGACACTCCGACCTGCGGGCACGCTGACGCCTACTCGTTCCGGTCGATGCTTCGCGCGAGTGGCCTTCTTCAGGTGCCGTGTTAGCCAGGGCTGTTCGTTTTAGGTAGCTATTCGCGGGACGAGTCCCACCCGGGCGCGCACCCGGTCTTGCGTGCCATGAGCCCACCTTGGCGATCTGTGTAGTTAGTGTTTTGCGGCTTTCCGCTTGGATCGAGGTCACCTCACGGAACCCCCGCGACGGGAGC
The DNA here is from genome assembly GCF_013364275.1 of Actinomadura sp. NAK00032. Classification (NCBI taxonomy): domain Bacteria; kingdom Bacillati; phylum Actinomycetota; class Actinomycetes; order Streptosporangiales; family Thermomonosporaceae; genus Actinomadura; species Actinomadura sp. NAK00032. The sequence continues at coordinate 8,517,727 of NZ_CP054932.1, forward strand.
CGACCCCGTCCGCCACTCGCTTGTCTCGGAGTCGCTGGACGGTAGGTGTCAAGTCAAACGGGACAGGGGCCAGTGATCGTTAGGCGGCCTGTTTCTCCTGGTCAGAGCTGCTCGGGTCGGTGGGGTCTTCGTCGGGTCGGTTGATCTGCGCGACTGTGGGGATCTTGGGCAGCGTGGGCGGCTGGGTGAACCGTCGCGGGTTGGCCGCGCGGAACGCTGCGATCGTGGCGGCTCGGTTGTGCTGGATCGCCTGTGCGGTGCCGATATGCATGGTGAACGGCGTGTGGAGCCCGATCCCGGCGTGGTAATGCCGGTGATTGTAGTAGTCGAAGAAATGGTGGCAGAACGTCTCGGCCTCGTCGAGCGAGGTGAACCTGGCAGGGAACACCGGGCAGTACTTCAAGGTTTTGAACTGCGCCTCGCTGTAGGGGTTGTCGTTGCTCACCTTCGGGCGGGAGTGGGACTTGATGATGTCCAGGTCTGCCAGTAGTGCCGTCACCGGCTTGGAGGTCATCGAGGTCCCGTTGTCGGAATGGATGGTGCCGGGCACGATCCCGCCGTTGGCGGCGAACGAGTTCTGCATGAACTGCTCGGCCAGCTCACCTGACTCGCGCAGGTGGATCTCCCAGTGCACGACGTAGCGGGAGAAGATGTCGAGCATCACATACAGGTCATAGAACTGGCGTGGCCCCGGACCTGGCAGTTTCGTGATATCCCAACTCCATATCTGGTTGGGGGCGTGCGCGGCCAGATACGGTTTGGTGCGCGCCTGGTGCCGGGCGTGGGCGCGCCGCTCCCGGACCTGGTCACGCCTGCGTAGTTCCCGGTACATCGTCGACACCGACGCCAGGTACACCCCCTCGTCCAGCAGCGCAGCCCACACCTGTCGGGGTGCCTTGTCGGCGAACCGGTCGCTGTTGAGCATCTCGACCAGTTCGGCCCGTTCGCTCTCGCTCAGCGCGTTCGGCGGCGCCGGCCGCTCCGCCGGCTCACTGTTTCCCGGCGCCGGGTTCCGCCGTCGGTAGAAACTGCTGCGCGGCACACCCGACAATGCGCACGCGAAGCGAATCGGCAGATGCTCGACCAGCAGGGAAAGGGTTTCGTGGCGGCAGCGGGTCACGAATTCTCGGTGTCCGCGCTCTCGGACATTGTTTCCAAGAGCGCGATACCTTTTCCCATGATGTCCAGGGCGGCCTCGGTCTGCTTGAGTTTTCTGGCCATGGCGGCGTTCTGCCGCTCCAGCCGCGCCTTCTCCTTGCGCAACTGCTCCAACTCGGCCTGCTCCGGCGTCTTCTCCTTCTTGGCGGCCGGGCGGCTCGTTCCCGCAGCGGTCAGTTCACCGGCGTCGCGCTGCCGGCGCCACAGTTGAACGCTGGACTCATAAAGTCCCTCACGGCGCAGCAGTGCGCCCTTGTCGCCATGCTCGGCCGCGTCGTACTCCTCGACCATCCGCAACTTGTAGGCGGCACTGAAGGTCCGCCGCTTGGGCCGGCCGGTCCGCGGCCCGTCACCGGAAGGAAGATCGTGGCTGGTCATCGTCACTCTGCTCAGTACCCGTTCTCGCCCTGTCTACATCAGCTAGGGAACTTCATCCCCTCGTGTCCCATCTGAGCCTGACACAGAGGGGGATGCGGCTCCGGTCTCAACGGTGCCATGCGCCCGCGAAAATCAAACCTGCGAAACCCCCGTGCCCGCGGGGGTTCCGAGTATGCACGGTTGTCCGTTGGTGACCGCTGGCGTCCGGTGGTGACGGGTGGCATATAGCCACACCCGAAAGGAAAGTGACGCACATCACACGATGTACGTCGGACTGCTAACGCGGGGATTGTCACTCTTCGTGGTCACGGTGATCGCCATCCCGCGCCGCCCCCCACCCCCCCGAATTACCACCCCCCACCCGCTGCACGGCGGACTGAAGTGAGGGCGGGGCTGGGGCCTTCGCTGCGGGCGAGGTAGCCTGCGATCTTCATGGCGTATGGAATCGTCTTGTTGCCGGCGGATGCCAGTGCTCTGACACGGCAGTCCGCCGCGATCGCCCGACTCGCCGACCCGATCATGCAACTGGGCGCCGACGCGCCGCCCCACGTCAGCGTGGTGCACGCGGACGTCTCGGCGGAGATGGCCATGGCTCTGTGGACCGATCTCACGGCTCACCGCCGACTGGATTTCGTGCTGCGGTTCGCCGGTCTCATGTTCGCCCCCATTGCTCCAGGCGATCCATACGTCCCGGAGGGCGGTGTCTACTACGGGCTTGAGTGCGTACGCTCCGCGGCGCTGCTTGAGCTCCACGAAGAGGCGCTCTCCTGGCTGGACGCCGTCCGAGCGCCGGTCCTCAACCCGTCCGGAGTACGGTTCCGCCCGCATGTGACCCTCGGTGTGCTGCGTGCCGTGCCGAACGGCCCCGTCCCGCTGCCTGACCGGTTGTTCGCCACCGACATGCGTTTCCGCCTGGCGCTGGGCCGCCTCGGCCCCTACGGCACCCTTCCGGAGACAGTGGCGACCGTTTAGCGGGACGGCGACGGCCGCAACCGGGGGGCGGGCTTCGGGATAGAGGAGGGTGTCAGCATCCTCTAGTCCCGGAGAAGCACTCCATGAAGACACGCGTATGCACGCGGTGAGCCATGCCGAGAGCGAAGAACTGGACGATTCCCGGATCGTCGCCGCCTCGCTCGACGACCCCGAGGCGTTCGGCGAGCTGTTCCGCCGCCACGCGCCGCGGCTGCACGCCTATACGAAGCGGCGGCTCGGGCCGGCCCTCGCGGACGACCTGGTGTCGGAGGCGTTCGCGACGGCGTTCCGGCAGCGGGCGAGGTTCGACGGGCGCCGGGAGTTCGGCGCCTGGCTGTGGGGCATCGCCGCCAACCTGATCGCCCGGCACCACCGCCAGGAGACCCGCATGTACCGGGCGTTCGCCCGGACCGGGACCGACCCCGCCGAGGACGGCGTCGCCGACGTGGCGAGCGACCGCGCCGCGGCCGCCGCGCTCGGGCCGGGCCTCGCGAAGGCGCTCGCGTCGCTGAACGCGCAGGAGCGCCATGCCGTCCTGCTGCTGGCGTGGGCCGAGCTGTCGTACGCCGAGATCGCGACGACGCTCGACCTGCCGCTCGGCACCGTCAAGGCCAAGATCCACCGGGCCCGGAAGAAGCTCCGCAAGGCCCTTCCCCAGGAGGAGACCCATGGATGAGCTCGACGCCCTGCGGGGCATGCGGACCGCGCTGGCCGAGGAGGAGAGCCCGGAGCGCCTGGCCCTGCGCACCGACTGGCGCAACGCCCCCCGGGAACGTCCCCGGCGCCGCCTGCGGATGCCGGTGATCGCGGTCACCGCGACCGCCGCCGTCACCGCCGGCGCGCTCACCGCCGTCGTCCTCCAGCCCGGCGAGGACGCGGCCCCCGCCGAGCACGGGACCACGACCATCACCCCCGGCAACGCGCTGCTGGTGGCCGCGACCAACGCGCAGAAGGCGCCCAACGGGCGCTACTGGCACACCAAGACGGTCATGGGCGACATCTTCACGGTCGGCAAGAGCGCCGCGAACCACTACAGGGTCGACGTCCGGCAGGGAGGTGAGACGTGGATCGGCCAGAACGGGAAGGGACGCACCTCGCACCTCGAACTCACCGACGTCCCGCTCACCGCCAAGGACAAGGCGAAGTGGGAGGCGGCGGGCTCGCCCACGATGGTCGAGATCCCGAACTACGAAGGGCCGGACGACACGGTCGTCCTGGACATGTCACCGCAGGACGGCGCCAAGCCCTACTGGATGCCGTCCGACGACCGGTACCTCGGCATGACGGCGGCGCGGATCGCCGAGCTGCCCACGGACGCGAAGGCGCTGGAGAAGGCCCTGCTCGACCTCAAGGGCCACTGGCACGCCGTCTCCAAGAACGGTGAGAAGGAGGAGCCGATCCGCGCCTTGCGGGGGCAGGAGCGGACCCGGGCGCTGAGCGAGGTGGCCGCGACCCTGCTGTCCACCGCGCCCGCGCCGCCGGCGGTGCGCGCGGCGGTGTTCCGGTTGCTGGCGGACCTGCCCGGCGTCAAGGCCGAGGGCCCGGCGACCGATCCGCTCGGCCGGCCCGGGATGGCGATCTCGCTGCCGCTGAAGACCACCTCGCCGCTCGGCATGTTCACCGCCCCGAAGCAGCTCGGCACCTACCGGCGCCAGTTCATCATCGCTCCGGACGCCGGTTCCCTGCTGGCGATCCGCGACCTGGTCGTGACGCCGCCGCACGGCAGCCGGCCGCTCCCTCCGGGGGACGACGGCAAGCCGCGCTCCCTGAAGGCGAGGAACATGCCCGACCGCTTCCACAAGCCCGGCGAGATGATCTCGTACAAGGCGTTCGAGGTCACCGAATGGACCAACGCCCAGCCCCCGCGCTGAGCCTTGCCCCGAAAGGCCCGTCCCACACGGGGCGGGCCTTCCGCATGCGGCGGGCCCCGTGGACCCGAGGCTCGGCTCAGTCCCACCAGAACGACCAGGAGTTCCCCCCCTGGATCGCCTTTGCGTACTCACGCAGGGTCTCCGGCCCCTGCTGGACGTTGTCGGGGCAGAAGGCGAAGTGCTCCGCGGCCACGTGCAGGGCGTGTTCCTCGGTGACGGGCGGCGCGGCGACGCTCACGTCCAGCGTGTCGAACCCGACCCGGACCACCCGGACCCCGAACCGGTCCTCCCAGCTCCGCAGCATCGCCGACAGCGGGGATGGCGGATGGTGGTTGACCGGCCCCTGCCAGCCCATGATCGCGAGGGTGTCGGCGCTCCGGGCCGCCGCGACCAGGCCGATCCGCGCGCATGAACTCGGCCGGGTCGCACCGGTCGATCTCCGCCGCCGATTCCGGGATCACGTCTCCGACCGTCCAGGGGGCTCCCGGGGTCCCGAACGTGCCGGGCACCAGAAGCAGCGGCCAGAGCCCCGAGGCCGGGTGAGCCGCCCGCAGCCGGCGCCACAGGTCGGCGGAGGCCGGGGCGTCGCTCAGCCAGTACGCGGGGCGCTCAACGGGTGGCAGGCCGAAATCCGTGTACGTCGGCGCGAACGGCCGGACCAGACGCCCGGCAGGAAGCCCGAGCTCAAAGGCACGCCCATCCGCACCATGGGTGAACAGTGCGGCGAGGTCGGTCATGCCCGGTGATGCTGGCACTCGCGTCGGACATTGCGGGGGTCGGCGGTCGGTTTGCCAGGGCGTGGTCTGTGGCGGGGTGCCGTGGGTGAGGATGTGCTGGACGATGCGGAGCGCGTCCGGCGCTTGACCATCGCCCGCCGTGTGTTGGACACGACGGCGAGCAGCCTGCCGGACGAGCTGGTCAGCCAGGATTCGAGCGTTCCTCGTTCGATCCTCGCGCTAGCTCTTCTACCGCCGCGTCGGGGTCGAGTGGCGCGGCATCGTCGAACCTCCACGATTCGGTCACTCTCACCTTCTCTCTCTGGACGGTGCTCTGCGGCCGTGCATGAGCGGCTCAGGGTACGGGTGATGAGTTGTCGCGCCCGCACCCGTCATACCTGTGACGGGACTACAACAAGGGGAAGGATGACGCGATGAGGGCGGACACGCGGCTGGAGGAGCTGGGCGTGAGCGGTCTGGGCGAGGTCGACGAGCCGGCGTTCTCGGGGCTGGCGGAGCGGCACCGCCGGGAGCTGCACGTGCACTGCTACCGGATGCTCGGGTCGTTCGAGGACGCCGAGGACACCGTCCAGGAGACGTTCCTGCGCGCGTGGCGGCGGCGGGAGACCTTCGAGGGGCGGTCGACGTTCCGCGCCTGGCTGTACCGGATCGCCACCAACGCCTGCCTGGACCTGCTCGCCAAGCGCCGCCCGGAGCCCGCGACCGGCGGCGAGGTGCCGTGGCTCCAGCCCTACCCGGACCGGCTGCTCGACGAGCTGCCCGCAGGCGACGCCGACGAGCCGGAGGCGGTCGCCGTCGCACGGGAGACGATCGAGCTGGCGTACCTGGTCGCGGTCCAGCACCTCGCGCCGCGCCCCCGGGCCGCGCTGATCCTGCGGGACGTGGTCGGCTGGCCGGCGAAGGACGTCGCGGAGCTGCTGGGCGACTCGGTCAACTCCGTGAACAGCGCGCTGCAGCGGGCCCGCGCCGGCATGCGGGAGCACCTGCCCGCCGAGCGGCAGGACTGGACCGGCGGCGAGGAGGACACCGGCACGCGCGAGGTGGTGCGCCGCTTCACCGAGGCCAGCGTGGCCACCGACATCGACGGGCTCGCCGCCCTGCTGCGCGACGACGTCCGATGCTCGATGCCGCCCACTCCGGGCCTGCAGATCGGCCGCGACGCGGTGCTGAACGACTGGATCGCGGACGGCTTCGAGGGCATGACGGGCCTGCGCGCCGTCCCGGCCTCCGTGAACCGGCAGCCCGCCCTCGCCTTCTACCAGTGGCGGGAGCGCGAGGGCGCGTACCTGCCGCTGACGGTCGACGTCCTGCGGATCAGCGGCGGCGCGATCACCGAGATCACCACGTTCCACGCCGACCAGTTCCCGCGGCTCGGGGTCCCGGAGCACCTGCCGGCGGACGGCACGGAGTAACTCCGCCCTGCACACCCCGGCCGCCGCACGGCTCCGGGGTGCGCTTGCCCGCACGTCGAGCACCCCCCGTTGGAGGACGGCATGAACGTCATCGCAAACCCGGCACCGGCCCACCGGCTCCGCAGACTCACCGGTACCGGCCTCGCCGCCGCGCTCGCGGCGATGGCGGTCACCACCGCCGCCGCCGGGCTCGCCCAGGCCGCCGGCGTCGACTTCGAGATCCCCGACGGCGGCGAGCAGATCCCGTTGCCCGGGTTCGCCGTGGTGACCGGCTTCTTCTCGGTCGTGGGCATCGCCATCGCCGCCGCCCTCCTGCGCTGGAGCGCCCGTCCCGCCGCGCGGTTCGTGTGGACGGCGGTGCCGCTGACCGCGCTCTCGCTGGTCCCGCCCCTCGTCGCCGGGGCGAGCACAGCCACCACCGCGGCGCTCCTCGGGCTGCATCTCGTCCCCGCGGCGGTGATGATCCCCGCCTTGGCGCACGGCCTCCGCGTCCCCGGTGGGCAGACGCGATATCCCTCGCGCGACTGAGGCGATCATGCCTGCTTCGGCCGCGATACTGGGTGAATGTCCGATCGGCTCCGGAATTTCGGTCTCCCCGTGCGCGGGGGCGCCGGCCGTCTCGTGGACGTCCTGGTCGCGGCGGCGGTCGCGGTGCCGGTGTTCGTGCCGTTCGCCACGGCGCCGGACGTGTCGCCGCTCGGCGTGGTGTTCAACCTCGGCACGGTCGTACCGCTGGTGTGGCGGCGGCGGGCGCCGTTCGCGATCGCGCTGGTCGTGGCGTCCTTCGCCATGGCCGTGTCGCTGTACGACCGGCCGGGCCAGGCGTTGCAGTACGGCGCGCTGGTGGCCGTCTACACGCTCGCCGACCTCGGGCGGTACGGCTGGCAGAGGTGGGGCTTCATCGGCGTACTCGCGGCGACGACCCCGCCCGGCGCGCTGCTCATCAAGGACAACGACGCCGGCGAGTTCATGTTCACCCTGCTCCTGCCTATGGCGGCGTTCCTGCTGGGCACGCTGGCACGCACCGCGCGGGAACGGTCGGACGCGCTGGCCGAGCGTTCCGCGCAACTCGAACGCGAACGCGAGGCCGAGGCGGCGCGGGCTGCGGCGGAGGAACGGGCCCGTATCGCCCGCGACATGCACGACGTCCTCGCGCACGCCGTCAGCATCATGGTCGTGCAGGCCGAGGCCGGTCCGGTGGTCGTCCACAGCGATCCCGACCAGGCGGAACGGGTCTTCGACGCCATCGCCGACGCGGGCCGGGACGCGATGACCCAACTGCGCCGCACGCTGGGCGTCCTCAAGGAGGAGCAGGACCACGGCGTCCGTGCTCCGCAGCCCACCATCGGCGCGCTGCCCGACCTGGTCGAGCACGTCGACCGCACCCAGGTCCGGGTGCGGCTCACGGTCGAGGGCGGGAGCCGCGCGCTGCCCGCCGACGCCGACCTGGCGGCCTACCGCATCGTCCAGGAGGCGCTCACCAATACGGTGAAGCACGCCAACGCGCGGGAGGCGGAGGTCCGGCTCCGCTGGACCGACCACGAACTGGAGATCACGGTGACGGACGACGGGCGGGGCGGCGCCGGGGCCGGCGCGGGATGGCGGCGCGGAGGCGACGGCCTCATCGGCATCCGCGAGCGCGTCGCCGCCTGCGGCGGCACGGCCGAGGCCGGTCCGCTGCCGGGCGGCGGGTTCCGCGTCCTGGCGCGGCTCCCCTACGCGGCGGTGACCGCGTGATCCGGGTCGTGCTCGCCGACGACCAGGAGCTGGTCCGCAGCGGCTTCGCCATGATCCTGGACGCGCAGCCCGACATCGAGGTGGCGGGCGAGGCGGGCGACGGCACCGCCGCGATCGCCGCCGTGCGCGAGCACGCGCCCGACGTCGCGCTGCTCGACATCCGCATGCCCGGCCTGGACGGCATCGAGGCCGCGAAGGTCGTGTGCGCCGAGACCCCGACCCGCGTGATCATGCTGACCACGTTCGACCAGGACGACTATGTCTACGACGCGCTCTACGCCGGCGCGAGCGGGTTCCTGCTCAAGGACGTGCGCCGCGACGACCTGGTGCACGCGGTCCGGGTGGTGGCGGCGGGCGACTCGCTGCTCGCGCCCGCCGTCACCCGGCGCCTGATCTCCGACATCACCCGCAACCGCCCGCGCTCGGGCACGACCGCGTCCGACCGCCTGTCGGTGCTGACCGAACGCGAGCGCGAGACGCTGCGCATGCTCGGCCGCGGCCTGTCGAACGCGGAGATCGCCGCGGCGATGGTCGTCAGCGAGCACACGGTGAAGACGCACGTGAGCAACGTCCTGTCCAAGCTCGGCATCCGCGACCGCGTCCAGGCCGTGATCGCCGCGTACGAGACCCGGTTGATCGAACCCTCCTGAGCGGACGTCTCCCTCACGCGAGGGAGCCGCGCCCCAGCCCTCCCCCGCGCGGCCGATGCCCGAAGACCGCTCGCGGCGGCGATCCGCCGGCCACCCCTCTCCTTCGAAGATCGAGATGCAACGCAAGACTCGAACTCCGGGGAGAACCATGTCCAGGATCGCCTTCCACCTAGCGCCCGCCCTCATGCTCGCCTACGGGGTCGTCCGGCTCATCGACGGCCGTGACGGGCAGCACGGGCCAGGACCCGCCTGGACGGTCGGCCACGTGCTCTTCCTCGGCTCCCTCCTGCTGTACGGAGGAGTGATCGCGGGCTTGTACGGACGCGTGCGGGCCGCGTCCGGCGGTACCGCGAGCCGGGTCGCGGCGGGCGTCACGACCGTGCTCGCAGCCGTCGGGCTGGCGGCGTTCGTCCGCGTCGCGGTCATCGACATCGTCGTCGGCCTGCGGGCCGCCGACGCCGCCGAGAAGAGCATGCTCGCCGACCGGTACGCCGACGTCCCGGCCGTTCTCCCGCAGGCGATCTACGAGATCGGCCCGGTGTTCTTCATGCTCGGCTTGGTGGCGCTGCTCGTCCAGTTCGCGGTCACCGCCCCGGGCCGCAAGGCCGTGGCCGTCATGAGCCCGGTCCTGGTCGTCCTCGGCTTCGTCGCCATCACGATCAACCTCGACCTGCTCCCGGCGGGCGCGGCGCTCATCTGGCTCGCCCTCGTCCCGCACACCCGCGACCAGGTCCCGTCCTCCCCCGCACGCCCCGAAACGAGCGCCCGCGTCGCCGCCTAGGCAGACCTCAAGGAGAAACACATGATCAAGCAGAAGCGCACCTTGCGCGGCGCACTCGCCTTGTCCCTGGCAGCCGGTGTCGCGCTGAGCGGACCAGCAGCCAACGCCGCCGCCGACGGGGCTCCGCTGCGGGAACTGATGCACCGCTTGACCACGGTCGACGGCGGCCCGGGAGCACTGCTCCACGTCCGGGACGGACGCACCCGCACCGCTCTGACCAGCGGCGTCGCGGACGTGACGAGCGGCGCGCCGATGCGTGCCGGCAGCAGGTTCCGGATCGGCAGCATGACCAAGCCGTTCGTGGCCACGGTCGTCCTCCAGCTGGTGGGAGAGCGCCGGGTCGTCCTGGACGCGCCGGTCGAGCGCTACCTGCCCGGCGTCGTGCGCGGGAACGGCAACGACGGGCGCGTCATCACCGTCCGCCAGCTGCTCCAGCACACCAGCGGGATCCCCGACTACCTCACCTACCTCAACCCGCAGGAGGTCCTGAAGGACCCGCTCGCCCACCACGACACCCGCGACCTGATCGACCTCGCGCTCGCCCACCCGCGCCTGTTCGAGCCCGGTGAAGGCTGGCGCTACTCCAACACCAACTACCTGTTGGCCGGGATGCTCATCGAGAAGGTCACCGGCCGCACCTACGCCGAGGAGATCCGTCGGCGCATCATCAAGCCGCTCCGCCTGCGCGACACCTCCGTGCCGACCGACGCGTCCACGATCTCCGGACGGCACCCGCGCGGCTACGCCCGTCCGGGCCCCACCGCGCCGCTCCTCGACGTCACCGCGTTCAACCCCTCGGCTGCGGGCGCGGGCGGCTCGATGATCTCCAGCGGCCCCGATCTCAACCGCTTCCTCGGCGCCCTCGTGGGCGGCAGGCTGCTGGGTCCGGCCCAGCTGCGGGAAATGATGAAGACCCGCCCGACCGACCCCGCCGACCCGAGCGACGACGACCACCGGGCCTACGGCCTCGGCCTGGAGAGCCGCTCGCTGCCCTGCGGCGGGCTGTACTGGGGCCACAGCGGCGACATCTTCGGCTACGAAACGGTCGGCGGCACGACGACCAGGGGCCGCCAGGCGACCGTCATGGTGAACGTCGACCCGGGCGGCACGGACGCCCAGAGCGACGACATGAAGACCGCCGTCCAAACAGCCCTCTGCCGATAACCCCCAGCCCTGGGGGGCATAGCAGCACCGACACCGTGAGATTGAGGGCACCGGCCTCTACGACGCGGTCCCGGCCGACGCTCCAGACGGCAGAGCCGGCCGCCCGGGATACCAGTGCCGCGCCCGTTACCGGCCGGCGGAGTTCTCAGGCCACGAAGACCCGCCGGTAGACCGCCGACAGGTGGTCGGCGAGCTGCCGGCGGGTCCACTGCCGCTTGTTGAGGAGCAGGTCGATCACGTCGAACGAGCTGAGCGCGAGGAGCATGTCCGCCCCCGTCTCGATCGTCCACTGCGGGGCCAGCCGGCCCTCGTCCGCCAGCAGCTCGATGGCTCGCCGGCACCCGCTGTAGCGGGACGCGGTGGCCAGCTCCCAGTGCTGGACGGCGTCCGGGTCGTGGCGGGTCGCCTGCTGGATGGCGCGGGCGGTCGGCATGATGCGCGCGAGAAAGTCGGCCGCCATCTGGGCGCGCGCGTCCAGCGCCGCGATCCCGTCCGCCGCCTCCCAGAGGGGCCGGAAGGCGGCGTCATGGTCCTCGACCTCGTTGAGGTAGCCGACCAGCGCTGCCAGGAGGTCGCTGCGCGAGGAGAAATGCAGGTAGATGGCTCGTCGGGAGACTCCGGCGCGTTCGGCCACCGCCGACATCGTGGCCGCCGCCGGGCCCTGCTGCTCGATCAGCTCCCGGGCGGCCTTGAGCAGTGCCTGGGAGGTGTGGCGGCTCCGCGCGTTCTGGGGGGTCTCGATGGCGGCCATGTCGACAGTCTAGCCAAAACTTCACACGGTGTGTACTCTCCGAAATGCACACCATGTGAAGTTAGGGGCATCGTCATGTCGAATCTCGCCTCCCGCCGGTTGATCACGGCAGGCGTCGCGTCGCCGCGGCCGTCGCGGTCTGGGCGGCGGCCAAGGGCGTGGGCCCAGCCTGAAGCAGCCCGCCAGCGGCTCCGGGGCCCCCTCCGGCCTGCCGGTCGGCGCGGTGGTCTTCGTCAGCGCGGCGACCGCGCCACTGCACAGCCGACCGGCTCGGCCTGGTCCTGCGTGCCGCACCGTGCGGTAGGGGCCGCGGTCATCCCCGCACTGGCCATCACGACCCGTCGCGCCAGTTGAATCACCTGCCGCCCTCTGGGCCGCGAACTTGGAGGTCTTCATGCCCGTCGGCTATCTGATCCCTGTGGCGCTCGTCGCGCTCGGCACGCTGTTCGCGCTGCGGCCGGTGCCGTTCGAGCGGCCGCTCGGCCGCCCGAGCTACTACTTCGGCCTGGCCGCGAACGAACTGCCGTTCGCGGCCTTCTTCTGGCTGCTGCTGCTGCCGACGGCGCTGGCGTTCGCCCAAGGCGACATCGACTCGGCGGGCGGCTGGGCGATCGTCGCACTGGCCGCCGCGACCACGTCCGGGCTCGCGGTCATCGCTCATCGCGCGCTCGGCGACCGCGCGCGGATCGCCCGCGCCCTGGACCAGGGGCTGGGCGCCGGATGGCGTGCCACCCTCGACGCCGACCTCGCCGCAGGTTTGCGGCGTCGGCCCCCGCTGGCCCGCATCCTGTTCCTTCCCGTCCTCAAGCGCCGCCCGGACGTGCGGCGCGTGGCCGGCCTCTCCTACGGCGACGCAGGCCGCCGCAACCTGCTCGACCTCTACCACCACCGCTCACGCCCGCAGGGCGCGCCCGTCATGATCCACCTGCACGGCGGCCACTACGACGGCGGCCACAAGAACAGCCAATCGCTTCCCCTGCTCTACCACCTCGCGAGCCGGGGCTGGGTGTGCGTCAGCGCCAACTACCGGCTACGGCCCCAAGCACAGCACCCCGACCACCTGATCGACCTCAAGAAGATCATTGCCTGGGTGCGCGAGCACGGCCGCGACTACGGCGCCGACTCCTCCACGCTGTTCGTCGCGGGCAGTTCGGCGGGCGGGCACATGGCGGCGCTGGCCGCGCTCACCCCCAACGACCCGGCCTTCCAACCGGGCTTCGAAGACGCCGACACGTCCGTCACCGGAGCCGTCTATCTGAACGGCTGGTACGGCCCCTACTTCAACGGCGAACCCGGGTCCTCGCCCCTCGACCACATCGGACCGGACGCCCCGCCGTTCTTCGTGGCACACGGCGACCTCGACCCGCTGGTGCCCGTGACCGACGCGCGGAACTTCACCGACCGGCTACGCCAGACCTCGAACGCCCCCGTCGTCTACGCCGAACTGCACGGCGGCAACCACGCCTTCGACCTGTACCACTCCTTCCGCTTCGAGGCGCTCATCGACGCCATCGAGGCATTCACCGTCCAGGTCAGATCGCAGAACAAGAAGACCCGCCAGCCTTAGCGCTCGACCGGCGCGCGGCGTTGGAGAGCCTGCGACCGCATCCGGAGGTCGCCGGCGAACACGGCCGATGCGATCTCGCGCAACCGCCATTCCCGCCCATTGCCGTTGCGAGCCGGTGTTCGGCGCCGGCCGAGTGCACCCCGGAGCTCGGCCGGCGCGGCGCAGGCGGCGATGCCCCACCAGGCACCCGGGAATGCGCGGCCCCGGTGCCGCAATGCCCTCCGGCTCGTTCGTCAGGGGCGACATCTTCGGCTACGAAACCGTCGGCGGCGCGACGATCAGGGGCCGCCAGGCGACCGTCATGTGAACCTCCCCGAGTGGCCCGACCCTTCGATACCGTTGGCGCGACCAACAAAAGCATGTATCGTAGGCGACGCCAACATTGGCCAAGCCAACGAAAGGCCCGCCATGCCCACCGACACCCGGATCGCCGACCGCCTGGAGATCAACGACCTGTTCACCCGCTTCGCGCTCCTGCTCGACGAGAAGCGGTGGGAGGACGTCGGCACCGTCTTCGCCGACGACGCCGTAGTGCATTCGCCGCGCGGAGGCCAACTCCGCGGCGCCGACAAGATCGTCGAGTTCATGCGGCAGGGCGAGGTCGAGGGGGTGCGCACCCAGCACACGACCACCGACCTGCTGGTGGACGTCGACGGCGACCAGGCCGCCGCTTCAGCGAACTCAGTGGTCTACTACTTCCGCGACGGCCAGCCACCCCACTTCACCGGCGGCCTGCGCCAGCACTTCACCGCAACCCGGACACCGGCGGGCTGGCGCCTCCAGGAGGTCCGCATCAAGCCCGCCTGGACCCGCGAAACCTGACCCAACCGCAAGCAGACGACCCACGAGCGCCCTGCGGGGACACGAACCAACCGATTACGTCCCCGCAGCCAAAGCACGAAGCACGAAGCACGAAGCACCGACCAGCCAACCGGGCCGACTCCACCCCTGTCGCTTTGTCGATCTGTCGGACGATCAGGGGCTGATCGGCAGGCCAATGGCCGCACCCGTTCTGCGGCATCCATGTTCTTATGGAACACATGGCGGTGGACGCGGAGGAGATCGGTCGACGGATCGCCGAGGCTCGCGGCAGAGCCGGTTTGACGCAGGAGGCGCTGGCCGACCGACTCGCTCTGGCACGCTCGTCCCTGGCCAAGATCGAGGGTGGCAGCCGCCGCGTGACGGCGCTGGAGCTGGCGCGGGTAGCGGAGGAGTTGGGCACTCGTATCGAATGGTTCCTGGAGGACGCTCCGGAGGCGATCGTCTCACGGCGGAACGCCCAGGATCCGGGTGCGCCAAGCCCCGGAATCGATCTCATGGTCGAACGGGTCGCACGGGCGGTGGAGTTCGTTTCGGAACGCTCGCGGCGTCTGCTTCTCACGAGCCCACCGCAAGCAGCGATGCCCCGTGATCGCGACCAAGCGGAGGAACTGGCCGCGAACGCCCGCTCACTCCTTGGCGCTGCTCCCGGCGGACCGCTCACAGACCTGGCCGGGCCGTTCGCGGCGATCGGACTGCTGGCGTTCTCGTTCGACCTCGGCAGGGATTCGGCCGACGCCGCGACGATCCTGCTCCGCCAGGGCGGAGTGGCGATCATCAATGGAGACAGACCTGTCGGCCGCAGGCGCCTCGCTCTCGCCCACGAGTTGGGCCACTATCTGGTGGCAGACGAGTACGCCGTCGACTGGCGCATCGCCGAAGCACAAGATGCCGAACGGCGGGAGAGCCTTCCCGACCGGTTCGCCCGGGCCGTCCTGCTACCGCGGAAGAGCATCGAGGAGGACTGGCACCGGTTCACGTCAGGCGACGGCGGACCTCGCTCAGCAGCGGTGCGCATGGCCAGTTCCTACCGCGTCGACATGGCGACTCTTGCGCGACGGCTCGCCGAACTCGCCATCATCGATGGCGCCGATGCGAAGAAGGTCCGGGAGACCAAGACGACACGCGCCGACATCGTCGAGTACGACCTTGTCGTGGCCGACGAACTGGCTTCGCCGGCTCTTCCACGCGTCTACGAGCACGCGGTCCTCTCGTTGTACCGCGAGGAAACGATCTCAAGTGCACGGGCGCTGGACCTGCTGTTCGACACCTGGGGAGACGAGCCGTTGCCGACACTTCCCAGGCGTTCCGAGGGTGAGATCTGGCAGTTCGTCTGATCGAAGCATCGGCCAGGAAGTACCCGTCTTCGACACCGGCCCACTCAGCCACTTCGCGATGCAGGGCTGGCTCGACTGCCTACGCGCCGTCGTCGCCGAGCGGCGGGCCGTCATCGCATCTATCCCGCCAGGACGTGCGAGAACTGACCCCATCCGAAGGCAGACGACTCACGGGTGCCCTGCGGGCACGATTCAACCGACCGAGGCCCGCAGCCAATGAGCGAGGCGACCGACCCACCAAGCCGATGTCCGCCCGTTACGCCGAAACCAAGTCGAACAGCGGTACGCCAGCGGGCTCGGTATCTCCAACATGGCACCGACCCGCTGGCGGCCTTGTCGATGACACCGCAGCTCGGCCTCGCTCAAAGGCCAATTCCCTGCTCCTGGTCAGGCCCACACCGGCACTACCGCTTGAGGTCGGCCAGCAGCATCACGAACGCACGACGCGACACCAGAAGTCGCGGGCCGTCCGGATCCTTGCTGTCACGGACGGCAACCGTCCCATGTTCGGATGCCAACTCGACGCAGTGCCCGCCGTTGTTCGTGCTATGACTGCTCTTACGCCACAGAGCGTCACTCAGCTGCATGTTCCCCTACCGCTTCAGGTCGGACAGCAGCGCCGCGAATGCACGACGCGTCACCAACAGCTTCGGGCCGTCCGGGTCCTTGCTGTCACGGACGGCGACGGTGCCAGGGATGGAAGCCAACTCAACGCAGTTTCCACCGTTGTTCGTGCTACGGCTGCTCTTGCGCCACACGCCGTCACTCAACTGCATGCTTCCCCCTACCGCTTGAGGTCAGACAGCAGCACGGCGAACGCACGACGCGACACCAGCAGCCTCGGGCCGTCCGGATCCTTGCTGTCGCGAACAGCGACGGTGCCAGGGATGGAAGCCAACTCAACACAAGCGCCGCCGTTGTTCGTGCTGCGGCCACTCTTGCGCCACTGAGCAGAACTCACGTCCATTTTTCCGCTACCACCTTACGGATTATCTCCACCGAATCTCTTACTGAGTATGCGCCGGAGCGGAGGGAAACCAGCGCTTCGGACAGCTTCGTAACGTCCGCGGCACCAGCCATTGTCATACCGCGCAGCGCCGTCTCCACGTAAGCTACCTCACTGCGGTCGGGCATAGTCGCGAGGATGAATGAGCCCGATAGACCATCGTGGACCTCTGAAGGCACCACCTGTATCGTGAGGCGCTTCTTTTGCAAGGCGACCAGGTGTTCTAGCTGTTCCCTCATGACCTCGGGGCCGCCCACGTCGCGATTGAGAACGCTCTCGTCCAGGAGGACGGACAGGGCGGGCGCAGGCGGGTCCTCCCTGCTCAAGATGCTCTGTCGGGACATGCGAGCGGAGACAGCCGCCTCATCGTCCAGCAGTGCGCTCGCGTACTTCGGGGTTTGCAGGAGGCCGTGTACCACAGAGAGTTCGAACGCTTCGACCATGACGGCTTCCCGCTCGATGGGCGGCCAGTCGAACCAGACGGGGTAGGCGGCCTCCTCGACGAGGTCCCTCCAGAGCAGCTTCAAGCAACCCTGAGCTCCAACGATTCCGTCAAGTTGCTCAGCGAATTCGAAGGTACAGCGCGTCTTACCGACCTCGACTTGGCCGATGTAGGAGCCGGTGACGGGGAACCGCTCCCCTAGACGATCTTGACTGAGGCCCATGCGCTCCCGGTAGAAGCGCACCTGGTTGCCGAAGGCGATGAGCGTCGGGCTGACGGCGTGCAGGTTCCGGCTGGGCTTGCGGGCCATGGTCCTCGTCCTCTCGCAACCAATCTGCGCCCCACGCCGAGCGACCGCAAGTGGATCCCAACCGCCATTGCCGTGATTACGCAGATGGACTCTCGTTGTCACACAGAGTGTTGCCCATCCACTTCTCTGGTGTCAGCCGAATCCGACACGTTCCAAAGGTGGTGGGTGATGCCTCCGATAGTGGTCGCGCCTGATGAGGGGCGGACGACGATCGTTCTCGAGCCCGACGAGCGGGCGCCGGCGCTCGCGCGGCGGTTCGTGGGCGGGTGGTTCCGGGAGTGGGGGATCTCGGACGACTCCGACGCGCGGGTCGTCGCATCCGAGCTGGTCACGAACTCGCTGGTGCACGGCAAGGGGCCCATCGTCCTGCGGGTGCTCCGGGACGAGGACGACGGGCGTCCTGTCATCGAGGCGTGGGACGGCGGCGACGGGATGCCCGAGGTCCAGCCGGAGGATCGCGCGGCCCTGGGCGGGCGCGGGCTGCTGATGGTGTCGCGGCTCGCGGTGGCCTGGGGGACGCGGCCGCTGCTCGAAGGCGGGAAGGTCACGTGGGCCAAGTGCTGAGGCTGGAACGTTCCGCGCTCTACTGGCGGACGCGGCTGGGCCGGGCGACCGCCGTCCGCTACCTGGACGTTCTCTCCGTGGCGCTTCAGCCGCAGGGCTGGCGCTTCATCAAGGTCTACCGGCCCGCGCCGATCCCGCTGCTCTGGGTCTACGCGAACGGCGGCGAGGGCGTCGGGGTCGTGGTGAGCGTGCTGGCGGTTCCGGGTGACACCTGGGCCTATCACGACGCTCGGCGGGGGCGGCGCGGGTATTTGTGCGCGTGCGGGGACGCGAAGGCGGCGGGCGAGGTCGTCGGCCGGCTGCTCAAGCACCGGATGTACCCGGCCACCTGGTAGCTCCGCGCATGGGAAGGGGCCCGTCCCCCCCGGACGGGCCCCTAGCCGGTTCGGCGGTCAGCCGAAGGCGGAGCACTCCACGACGGCGCGCCGTTCGGTCATGCCCTGCTGGACCGCCGTGTTCACGCAGGACTGCTGCTTCTCAGTCAGCGTCGGCTGGCCGCACTCCGTCACACTGGAGTACGTGCGGCAGTCCTGGCGCGTGTCCTGGCCCTGGGCGGGATCGGACGCCTGGGCGGCGGCCGCGCCGCCCACACCTCCGACCCCGACCACGGCTGCGATCAGTGCGCCGGTCATGACCCTCTTCATCTGCTCTACTCCCCCGTCGCGTACATCAGGCAACGACCACCTTCATCCCCGGGGCCTAACCGCCCAAAACATGACAAAAGGTCAAGAAAAGCGAGCGTCTCCGCAGGTCAAGCCCCGGTGACGGGACGAGGGCGGGCGAACTCCGCGCGGACGCCCAGCAGGCGCACCGGACGGCCGCCGCCGAACCGGGCGAGCGCGGCGAGGGCGGCCTCCTCGATCTGCGCCGGGGCCGCCGTCGGCGCGTCCAGCGTGGTGCCGTGGGTGCGGGTCGTGAACGGCGCGTACCGGACCTTCACGATCACGCGGGCGACGTTGCCGCCTTCGTCCGCCACATCGGACGCGACCCGGCGCGCCAGCCGGGACACCTCGCGGCGCACGCTCTCCCAGTCGTCCAAGTCCTGCTGGAACGTGGTCTCCCTACCCCGCGAGCGCGGGACGTGCGGGGCGTCGGTCACCGGCGAGCCGTCCAGGCCCCGGGCGAGCCGCACCAGCCACGGGCCGGTCGCGGGGCCGAACCGCTCGGCCAGCGCGCTGGGATCGGCCGCCGCGAGTTCGCGCACCGTGGTGATCCCGGCCCCCTTCAGCTTCTTGGCGGTCTTGGCCCCGATGCCCCAGAGCGCGTCGGTCGGCCGGTCGCCGAGGACTTCGAACCAGGTGTCCCCGGTGAGCCGGAAGACCCCGGCCGGCTTGCCGAGACCGGTCGCGATCTTGGCCTGGAGCTTGTTCTCGCCGATGCCCACCGTGCAATCGAGGCCCGTCGCGGCATGGACGCGGGCGCGGATCTCCTGCGCCACCGCCTCCGGGTCACCATCGACCGCCAGGAACGCCTCGTCCCAGCCGAGCACCTCGACCACGGCACCGAACCCGCGCAGCGTCTCCATGACCCTTGTCGACACGGACTCGTAGAGTTCGCGGTCCACGGGCAGGAACACCGCGTCCGGGCAGCGCCGCGCCGCCGTGCGGAGCGGTTGGCCGGAGTGGACGCCATAGGCGCGGGCCTCGTAGGAGGCCGTGCTCACCACGCCGCGCTTCGTCGGATCGCCGTCGCCGCCGACGATCACCGGCCGCCCGCGCAGCTCCGGTCGGCGCAGCACCTCGACGGCCGCGAGGAACTGGTCCAGATCGACGTGCAGCACCCAGGGAGCCACCCCTTGATTGTGCCCACCAGCAGGAGAAACGTTGCTAGTGGGCGAGGGCGCGCCTGATCGCTGCCTCTACGGGTGACGGGCCGGTCGGGTGCAGCGGCTGCGCTGGGCTCAACTTCGGCTGCCCCAGAAAGCGGGGCTTTGTCCCGGTGTTCGGCTGGCCCGCGTGCACCAGGAACGGGTGGCACAGGTAGACGTCTCCCGCATTGCCCGTCGCGTGGACGGTCGGCCGGTGCGCGGTGGCGGCGTCCGCCCGCTGGGCCAGCTCCCGGGCGTCCAGCCCGTCGTCTCCCTCGGGGGCGAGGACGCGCGCCACGTCCTGGTGGGAGCCGGGGCGCAGGCGGGTCGGCCCGTCGTCCGGGCCGACGTCGGAGAGCAGGAAGAACATCAGCAGCGCGCGGTCCCGGGACACGGCGTTCGCGCGCCAGGTCAGGTAGTCGTCCGGGACGGAGCCGGGGCCGGGGAAGCTCACGTCGACGTGCCAGCCGTCCACGACGGCCGGTTCGCCGCTCGGGAAGCGGATCACGAACCCGCCGAGGCTGGTGCGCGGCGTCCAGCGCCCCTTCCCGACGAGGGCGTCGAACGCGGCGTGCAGGCGCGGCGTGTTGGCGGCGGCCACGAACGGCGGCTGCGCGTGGTCCGGACGCGCCGCGACGGTGCGCGGCCACGTGGCGGGGTCGGCGGGGTCGGCGCCGAGGTCACGCCAGATGATCTCCCGGCACTCGGCCGCGGCCTCGCCGGGGAACGCGCCCTCGATGCGGACGAACCCGTCCTCGACGAAGGCGTCCGCCTGTGCTGGGTCGAGCATGATCACACGATGCCCGGTGAGTCCCCGCCGCAGCCAGCCGTTTTCCGCCGAGCGGCCCTCGTGAAGCAGATCACAAGGGCGGAGCTGTCACAACCGGACGGGCTGTCACGTCAATGTGGTGTACGCGCGGAGACCTGAAGGAGATCACCATGGAGCCTCGCCTCAACCTCTACGGCGTTGCCGGAATGCCCAAGTTCATGAAGTACCTGCAGTCGGCGGCCAAGATCGTCACGGACTCGGGGCTGCCGGCCGCGACGGCGCACCTGGTGGAGATCCGGGCCAGCCAGATCAACGGCTGCGGCTTCTGCGTCGACATGCACACCAAGGAGGCCGCGCACCACGGGGAGTCGCAGCTGCGCATCAACATGGTCGCCGCCTGGCGCGAGGCCACCGTCTTCACCGAGGCCGAGAAGGCCGCGCTGGAGCTGACCGAGGAGGGCACGCGCATCGCCGACGGCCCGGGCGTCAGCGACCAGGCGTGGGACAACGCCGCCAAGCACTACGACGAGGACCAGCTCGGCGCCCTGGTCGCCCTCATCGCGATGATCAACACCTGGAACCGGCTGAACGTCATCACCCGGCAGCCCGCCGGCGACTACGTGGCCGGTTCGTTCGGCTGATCCGAGCCCACCCCCGGCAAGGCCCCGTCGGCCGGCGCGACCGGCGGGGCCTTCGCCGTTCCGGCCCTCCCGGCGAATCACACCGTGGTAGGCATTCCGGATGGGTTCGGCGATGACTCACGAGCAACTGCTGGAGACCTTCGGGGCGGACGGGGCGCTGCGGCTGCCCGAATCCGGCGTGGCGCACGAGCCGACGCGGCGGTGGCTCGCCGACGTCGGGCTCCCACGGAACGCGGCTGACCTGCTGCTGGACGCCGCGTCCGGCCTCCGCACCGCTGGCGACGTCTCGCCCAAGCCGCTCCCTGAGGGCGTCAGGACGATGCTGGTCCTCGGGACGGTGACCGAGCAGGGCGGCACCGTGCTGCTGGACGGGACGACCGGGGAGGTGTTCGAGTGCTTCCTCGGCATCTCCGACCCCGAACTACTTGCCCCGGACCTGCCGTCGCTGGTGCGGCTCTGCGCCGCCGCGACGCGGATGCACCGTGATGAGGGCGAGTTCGCGCGGTTCGCCGGACGGCACGGCCCTGCGGTGGCCGCCGATCTGACCCGCCTCCTGCTCCGGGTGATCCGCGAGACCGACCCGAGGCTCCTCGACGTCTCCGACCGGATCTCCGCCCACTGGCGGGTCGTCGCCCACATCTCCCCGCTGGGCCGCGTCGCCGGGCCGGGCGAGGGTCTCGCGCTCGACCTCCCTGAGGGTCTTCTGGCGGAGGCGCTCGACAAGGACGACCACTGCCTCTACGACGACGCCGACCTCCCCGGCACGCTCACCCACGAGCCCACGCGGCGCTTCCTGCGCGAGCACGGCCTGGCGGACATGAACTACTGCATGTGGGACAGGCCCGCGCTGACCCTCGCCGACTATCTCCGCAGCCAGCGCGACGACTACCCCGACTACATCGCCGACTACTTCCACGGCCACTTCCTCGACGACGGCGAGACGCTGCCCGACTCCGTCGGCGACCTGGTCAGGCTCGGGTGGGTCGGCGACGGGATCGACCTCGTCCTGGACGGCGCCACCGGCCGCGTCCTCGGCTGGTTCGTCGCGGAGGCCCGGCCCCACCCGATCAACGCCGACATCTCGACGGTCGCCTTCGCGCAATGGCTGATCCGCCAGGTCCAGCTGCTCGACCCCGTCCACGACCTGATCCAGGCCGAGGCCGCGCTCGTCGCGAACCTGGTCCGGATCCTCGGCGCCGCCGACCCCGTCGCCTGCCGCCCCCTCGACGGCGACGACGACCGCCGCTACTGGCCCGAGATGCTGGAGGACGGCAGCGCCGCCGGCATCTTCTGAACCGCCCAGAAGGCTCCGGCATGCGAAGAGGCCCCCTCCCGGAAGGGAAGGGGCCTCTCGCGTGTCGTCAGTCAGGGTGTCCGCGAGCCGGGACGCCGCCGCGCGGCGGCGTCCCGGGACGGGACGTCAGCGGTTGTACTGGCCGAAGTCGTACTCCTCCAGCGGCACGGCCTCGCCGGAGCCCTGCCCGAAGGCGTACTCGGCGCCGTCGTCGTAGGACCCGACGGAGTAGACCGCCGCCTTGGCCTCCTCGGTCGGCTCGACCCGGACGTTGCGGTACTGCGGCATGCCGGTACCGGCCGGGATGAGCTTACCGATGATGACGTTCTCCTTGAGGCCGAGCAGCGGGTCGCTCTTGGCGTGCATCGCGGCCTCGGTGAGCACCCGGGTCGTCTCCTGGAAGGACGCCGCCGACAGCCACGACTCGGTCGCGAGCGAGGCCTTGGTGATGCCCATCAGGACGGGGCGGCCGGCGGCGGGCGTGCCGCCCTCGGCCACGACGTTCCGGTTCGTCTCCTCGAAGATCGGACGCTCGACCAGGTCGCCCGGGAGCAGCTCGGTGTCGCCCGACTCGAGGATGTTCACCCGCTTCAGCATCTGGCGGACGATGATCTCGATGTGCTTGTCGTGGATCGACACACCCTGCGACCGGTAGACCTCCTGGACCTCCTGGACCAGGTGGAGCTGCACGGCGCGCGGGCCGAGGATGCGCAGCACCTCGTGCGGGTTGATCGCACCCGCGATGAGCTGCTGGCCGACGCCCACGGACTCGCCCTCCTTGACCAGGAGGCGGGACCGCATCGGCACCGGGTAGGCGATCTCGTCGGAGCCGTCGTCGGGGACGACGACCACCTTGCGCGACTTCTCCGTCTCGTCGATCTTGACGCGGCCGGCGACCTCGCTGATCGGGGCCACACCCTTGGGGATGCGGGCCTCGAACAGCTCCTGCACACGCGGCAGACCGTGCGTGATGTCGCCACCGGCCACACCGCCGGTGTGGAAGGTGCGCATGGTCAGCTGCGTGCCGGGCTCACCGATGGACTGCGCGGCGATGATGCCGACGGCCTCGCCGACGTCCACCCGCTTGCCGGTGGCCAGCGAACGGCCGTAGCAGGCGGCGCAGACACCGATCTTGGCCTCGCAGACCAGGGCGCTGCGGGTCCGGACCTTGGTCACCCCGGCCTCGAACAGCCGGGTCACGACCGCGTCGGACAGGTCGGTGTCGGCGGGGTAGATGACCGTCCCGTCGACGACGACGTCCTCGGCGATGGTGCGGCCGGTCAGGCTCGTCTCCGTGGTCGGCAGCTTGATCAGGCTGCCGTCGCTCTGCCGCTCCACGATCTCGAACGGGATCGTGCGGTCGGTGCCGCAGTCCTCCTCGCGGACGATGACGTCCTGCGCGACGTCCACCAGGCGCCGGGTCAGGTAACCCGAGTCGGCGGTGCGCAGCGCGGTGTCGGCGAGGCCCTTGCGGGCGCCGTGCGTCGAGATGAAGTACTCGACGACCGACAGGCCCTCGCGGAAGGACGACTTGATCGGACGCGGGATGGTCTCGCCCTTGGGGTTGGAGACCAGGCCGCGCATGCCGGCGATCTGGCGGAGCTGCAGCGGGTTGCCGCGGGCGCCCGACTGGATCATCATCCAGATCGGGTTGGCCTTCGGGAACGCCTTCTCCATGTCCACCGCGACGTCCGCGGTGGCCTTGTTCCAGATGTCGATGAGCTCCTGCTTGCGCTCATCGTCGGTGATCAGGCCGCGGTTGTACTCCCGCTGCACCTTGTCGGCCTGCTGCTCGTAGCCGGCCAGGATGTCCTGCTTGTTCGGCGGCGTGATGACGTCGTCGATCGCGATCGTGACGCCGGACCGGGTCGCCCAGTGGAAGCCGGTGCTCTTCAGCGCGTCGAGCGCGTTGGCGACGGCGACCTTCGGGTACGTCTCGGCCAGCTCGTTGACGATCGCCGAGAGCTGCTTCTTGCCGATCTCGTCGTCCACGAACGGGAAGTCGTCCGGCAGCGTCTCGTTGAACATGGCGCGGCCGAGCGTGGTCTCCATCCGGTACGGCCGACCCGGCTCGTAGCCCTCCGGCGCGATCCAGTCGCGCGGCGGCGGGACGTCCTTCAGCCGGATGCTGATCTTGGCCTGGAGGTCGAGCTCGCCCCGGTCGTAGGCCATGATCGCCTCGGCGGCCGAGCCGAACGCGCGGCCCTCGCCGGCGGCGCCGTCCTTCTGCGTCGTCAGCCAGTACAGGCCGATGACCATGTCCTGGGTGGGCATGGTGACGGGCTTGCCGTCCGACGGCTTCAGGATGTTGTTGGTCGACAGCATCAGGATCCGCGCCTCGGCCTGCGCCTCGGCGGACAGCGGCAGGTGCACCGCCATCTGGTCGCCGTCGAAGTCCGCGTTGAACGCGGTGCAGACCAGCGGGTGGATCTGGATGGCCTTGCCCTCGACCAGCTGCGGCTCGAACGCCTGGATGCCGAGCCGGTGCAGCGTCGGAGCGCGGTTCAGCAGCACCGGGTGCTCGGTGATGACCTCTTCCAGCACGTCCCACACGACCGGGCGCGCGCGCTCGACCATCCGCTTGGCGGACTTGATGTTCTGCGCGTGGTTGAGGTCGACCAGCCGCTTCATGACGAACGGCTTGAACAGCTCCAGCGCCATCTGCTTGGGCAGGCCGCACTGGTGCAGCTTCAGCTGCGGGCCGACGACGATGACCGAACGGCCGGAGTAGTCGACGCGCTTGCCCAGCAGGTTCTGCCGGAACCGGCCCTGCTTGCCCTTGAGCATGTCGGACAGCGACTTCAGCGGACGGTTGCCCGGCCCGGTGACCGGGCGGCCGCGGCGGCCGTTGTCGAACAGCGCGTCGACGGCCTCCTGCAGCATCCGCTTCTCGTTGTTGACGATGATCTCGGGCGCGCCCAGGTCGAGCAGGCGCTTGAGCCGGTTGTTGCGGTTGATGACCCGGCGGTACAGGTCGTTCAGGTCGGACGTGGCGAACCGGCCGCCGTCGAGCTGCACCATGGGGCGCAGGTCCGGCGGGATGACCGGGATGCAGTCCAGCACCATGCCGAGCGGGCTGTTGCGGGTGTTGAGGAACGCCGAGACGACCTTCAGCCGCTTCAGGGCGCGGGCCTTCTTCTGGCCCTTGCCGGTGCGGATGATGTCGCGCAGCTTCTCGGCCTCGGCGTCGAGGTCGAAGTTCTGCAGCCGCGCCTGGATGGCCGCGGCGCCCATGCCGCCCTCGAAGTACTTGCCGAAGCGGTCGCGCATCTCGCGGTAGAGCAGCTCGTCGCCCTCCAGGTCCTGGACCTTGAGGTTCTTGAACCGGCTCCACACCTCGTCGAGGCGGTCGAGCTCGCGCTGCGCGCGGTCGCGCAGCTGCTTCATCTCCCGCTCGGCGCCGTCGCGCACCTTGCGCTTCTGGTCGGCCTTCGCGCCGGCCTCCTCCAGCTCCGCGAGGTCGCCCTCCAGCTTCTGCTGGCGGGCCTCGACCTGCGCGTCGCGGGCCTGCTCGATCTGCTGGCGCTCCACCGAGATGTGCGCCTCCAGCGTGGGCAGGTCGCGGTCGCGCCGCTCCGCGTCCACGCTGGTGATCATGTAGGCCGCGAAGTAGATGATCTTCTCGAGATCCTTCGGGGCCAGGTCCAGCAGGTAGCCGAGGCGCGACGGCACGCCCTTGAAGTACCAGATGTGCGTGACCGGCGCGGCCAGCTCGATGTGGCCCATCCGCTCGCGGCGCACCTTGGCGCGGGTCACCTCGACGCCGCAGCGCTCACAGATGATGCCCTTGAAGCGGACGCGCTTGTACTTGCCGCAGTAGCACTCCCAGTCCCGGGTCGGGCCGAAGATCTTCTCGCAGAAGAGCCCGTCCTTCTCCGGCTTGAGGGTCCGGTAGTTGATCGTCTCCGGCTTCTTCACCTCGCCGTGCGACCACTGGCGGATGTCGTCGGCGGTCGCCAGACCGATGCGAAGCTCGTCGAAGAAGTTGACGTCAAGCAACTGTTTTCCCCTTGGGTTCTCAGACCTCGTCGACGCTCATCGCGCCCTCGTTAGGACGGCGGGACAGGTCGATGCCGAGCTCCTCCGCGGCGCGGAAGACGTCCTCGTCGGTGTCGCGCATCTCGATGGACATGCCGTCGCTGGAGAGCACCTCGACGTTGAGGCACAGCGACTGCATCTCCTTGATGAGCACCTTGAAGGACTCGGGAATGCCGGGCTCGGGGATGTTCTCGCCCTTGACGATGGCCTCGTACACCTTCACGCGGCCGAGGACGTCGTCGGACTTGAT
This sequence comes from Actinomadura sp. NAK00032, assembly GCF_013364275.1. NCBI lineage: Bacteria > Bacillati > Actinomycetota > Actinomycetes > Streptosporangiales > Thermomonosporaceae > Actinomadura > Actinomadura sp. NAK00032. The sequence goes on from NZ_CP054932.1 coordinate 8,544,182, forward strand.
GGTCAGCAGCTCCTGAAGCGCATAGGCGGCGCCGTACGCCTCCAGCGCCCACACCTCCATCTCACCGAAGCGCTGGCCGCCGAACTGGGCCTTACCGCCGAGCGGCTGCTGGGTGATCATGGAGTACGGGCCGGTCGAGCGCGCGTGGATCTTGTCGTCGACCAGGTGGAGCAGCTTGAGGATGTAGATGTAGCCGACCGAGATCGGGTCGCGGTAGGGCTCGCCCGTGCGGCCGTCGAACAGCCGTGCCTTGCCGCCCGGCTCCACCATGCGGTTGCCGTCGCGGTTGGGCAGCGTGCTGGCGATCAGACCGGTGACGTCGTCCTCGCGGGCGCCGTCGAACACCGGCGTTGCGGTGTTCGTCCACGGCGGCGCCTCGTCGGCGCCGATCTCCTTGAGCGCGCGCTTCCAGTCGGCGTCGTCGCCCTCGACCTTCCAGCCGCGGGAGGCGACCCAGCCGAGGTGGGTCTCCAGGACCTGGCCCACGTTCATGCGCCCGGGGACGCCCAGCGGGTTCAGGACGATGTCGACCGGGGTGCCGTCCTCCATGAACGGCATGTCCTCGACCGGGAGCACCTTGGAGATGACGCCCTTGTTGCCGTGCCGGCCGGCGAGCTTGTCACCGTCGGTGATCTTGCGCTTCTGCGCGACGTACACCCGGACCAGCTCGTTCACGCCGGGGGGCAGCTCGTCGCCGTCGTCGCGGGAGAACACCCGGACGCCGATGACCTTGCCCTGCTCGCCGTGCGGCACCTTCAGCGAGGTGTCGCGGACCTCGCGCGCCTTCTCGCCGAAGATCGCGCGGAGCAGCCGCTCCTCGGGGGTGAGCTCGGTCTCGCCCTTCGGGGTGACCTTGCCGACCAGGATGTCGCCGGGGACGACATCGGCGCCGATGCGGATGATGCCGCGCTCGTCGAGGTCGGCGAGGACCTCCTCGGAGACGTTCGGGATGTCCCGGGTGATCTCCTCGGGGCCGAGCTTGGTGTCGCGGGCGTCGACCTCGTGCTCCTCGATGTGGATCGAGGAGAGGACGTCGTCCTGCACCAGGCGCTGGCTGAGGATGATCGCGTCCTCGTAGTTGTGGCCCTCCCACGGCATGAACGCCACGAGGAGGTTCTTGCCGAGCGCCATCTCGCCGTTGTCGGTGCACGGCCCGTCGGCGACGACCTGGCCGACCTCGACCCGCTGGCCCTCGTCGACGATCGGCTTCTGGTTGAAGCAGGTGCCCTGGTTGGACCGCTTGAACTTGGAGACGCGGTAGGTCGTCCGCGTGCCGTCGTCGTTCATGACGGTCACGTAGTCGGCCGAGACCTCCTCGACGACGCCGGCCTTCTCGGCCGTGATGACGTCGCCGGCGTCGGTCGCCGCGCGGTACTCCATGCCGGTGCCGACCAGCGGCGCCTCGCTGCGCAGCAGCGGGACGGACTGGCGCTGCATGTTGGAGCCCATCAGCGCGCGGTTGGCGTCGTCGTGCTCCAGGAACGGGATCATCGCGGTGGCGACCGAGGTCATCTGCCGCGCCGAGACGTCCATGTACTGGACCTCGCGGGCGGGGACCAGCTCGATCTCGCCGCCCTTGCGGCGGACGAGGATGCGGTCGTCGACGAAGGTGCCGTCCTCGTTCAGCAGGGAGTTGGCCTGCGCGATGACGTAGCGGTCCTCCTCGTCGGCGGTGAGGTAGTCGATCTGCTCGGTGACCACACCGTCGGTGACCTTGCGGTACGGCGTCTCGACGAACCCGAACGGGTTGACCCGCCCGAACGCGGCGAGCGAGCCGATCAGGCCGATGTTCGGGCCTTCCGGCGTCTCGATCGGGCACATCCGGCCGTAGTGCGACGGGTGGACGTCGCGGACCTCCATGCCCGCCCGCTCACGCGACAGACCACCCGGGCCGAGGGCGTTCAGGCGCCGCTTGTGCGTCAGCCCGGCCAGGGGGTTGGTCTGGTCCATGAACTGCGACAGCTGGCTGGTGCCGAAGAACTCCTTGATGGAGGCGACGACCGGCCGGATGTTGATCAGGGTCTGCGGCGTGATCGCCTCGACGTCCTGGGTGGTCATCCGCTCGCGGACGACGCGCTCCATGCGGGCGAGGCCGAGCCGGACCTGGTTCTGGATCAGCTCGCCGACCGTGCGCAGCCGCCGGTTGCCGAAGTGGTCGATGTCGTCGACCTCGATCGGCACGGGGACGGCCCCGATGGTCGCCTCCTCCTCGCCGGCGTGCAGCCGGACGAGGTACTCGATCGTGGCGACGATGTCGTCCTCGGTCAGCGTGCCCTGGCGCATGTCCAGGTCGAGGCCGAGCTTCTTGTTGATCTTGTAGCGCCCGACCTTGGCGACGTCGTAGCGCTTCGGGTTGAAGTACAGGTTCTCCAGCAGCGTCTGCGCGGACTCGCGCGTCGGCGGCTCGCCCGGACGCAGCTTGCGGTAGATGTCGAGCAGCGCGTCGTCCTGGCCGGAGGTGTGGTCCTTCTCCAGGGTGACGTTGATCGACTCGTAGGAGCCGAAGCGCTCGCGGATGCGCGCCTCGTCCCAGCCGAGCGCCTTGAGCAGCACCGTGACGGGCTGCTTGCGCTTGCGGTCGATGCGCACGCCGACGTTGTCGCGCTTGTCGATCTCGAACTCGAGCCAGGCGCCGCGGCTCGGGATGACCCGGCAGCCGTAGATGTCCTTGTCGGACGCCTTGTCGAGGGCGCGGTCGAAGTACACGCCGGGCGAGCGGGTCAGCTGCGAGACCACGACGCGCTCGGTGCCGTTGATGATGAAGGTGCCCTTGGGGGTCATGAGCGGGAAGTCGCCCATGAACACCGTCTGGCTCTTGATCTCACCGGTGGTGTTGTTGATGAACTCCGCCGTCACGAACAGCGGGGCGGAGTAGGTCATGTCCTTGTCCTTGCACTCCTCGACGGAGTACTTGGGCGGCTCGAACCGGTGGTCCCGGAACGACAGGGACATGGTTCCGGAGAAGTCCTCGATCGGACTGATCTCTTCGAAGATCTCCTCCAGCCCCGACTGGGTCGGGACGCTCTTACTTCCGGCCTTCTGGGCCGCCTCGACCCGGGCCTTCCACCTCTCGTTACCCAGCAGCCAGTCAACAGAGTTGGTCTGCAGAGCAAGGAGGTCCGGGACTTCGAGCGGCTCCTTGATGCGCGCGAAGGAGACGCGGTTCGGACCGGTTGCGGTATTCGAGGCGTTGCGCGAGGCTGCCAAGAGTGGTCCTTCCGAGGGCTCGCGGCGTAACTGACGACACGCACGCCAGACGATCCACGTCCGAGACCTGCGCAAAGGGGTCCAAAAGGGACCACGGCAGGGGTGCTCTCACACGCGGATAGTCAGAGGGCAGCGCAAAGGGGCAGTGTAGCCGACTGGTACACCGCTCGCAACTCTAGCGCCGCAGTATGCATCACGTTGCCATGGAGCATCGCCCCTCAGCGCCTGTCAGTCAAGAGCGGACTTGGACTTTTCGGGCTCTGACCTGCAGTGAGGAACGCCATAGTTTACTGGGGGGCGACCCCCCAATCCCCCCGTTGCGAGCCGGTCGATCCTCACGCCACCGTGCTGGTTGTTGTGACCGTGCTGGTCTGCGCGTGGCGCTGCGGTCGACCGGCTCGGCGGGTCGGCCGACCTCCGGGCGCTAGGGCGCCCTCCGGCCGACCGACCCGTGGCCGTGGCTGGGGTTTTTGCGGCTGCTCGGATCCCCCGTTCAGGAGAGTCTGTTCTTACTCGGTCGGGGACGGGAGCACCCCGTGGCCATGGGCGGGCTCACGGGGTGCGTCGAGGGCGTGCGAGGGGTGCTAGGAGATGACCTTGAGTTCCTCGGCCAGCCACTTGCCGTCCTTCTGCACCATCGTCATCTTGATGCGGAGCGGCTCGGGGAGGCGCTGCTGCTTGTCGGTCTTGGCGCGGGACGAGCGGTTGGCGTAGACGAGGGTGACGACCTTGTCGGGCGTGGCGCTCACCACGCCGACCTTCATCACCGTCGTGTTCGAGACCGCCTGCTGCTGGACGGCGACCGTCCTGAGCTCCTGGGCGAGCTTCTCGTAGTCGGAGTGCAGCTTGCCCGTCGTCAGCGCGGACGCGGCCTTCAGGTCGGCGTCCAGGGTCTGGTAGTCGTACGACGAGAGCTTCTGGGCGGCGCGGGACGACGCGAACGTCGCGTCCTTGCTCGCCTCTTCGGTCGCCTTCTGATCGCTGACCTTCATGTAGAGGGCCGTGGCGCCTGCGCCGAGTGCGATTGTGAGGACGGCCAAGACGGCGATCACCGTCGTGAGGCCGCCTCGGCGGGAGCTGCGAGGTTCGTCGTCGTCCTCGTCGTCGTCCTCGTCGTCCTTGATGGCGGGCTTGGGCTTCTTGGTCAGCTTCGGGCGCTTGGGCTCTTCGTCGTCCTCGGCGTCGGCGTCGTTGGCCTCTGGTGGGGCTGAGGCTTCCTCTGGCGCTTCTTCGGGGGCGGGGTCGTCTTCTGAGTCCTTTTTGGGGGTGCGGGGCTTCTCCGGGGATTTGACGGCGTTTTCGGGCTCGTCCTCGTCGTCCTCGTCCTCGGCCGCGGCGGCCTCTTCGGCGGCCTTCTGGGCCAGGCGGGCGGCCTCGCGGGCCTTTGCCGCAGCCTCCTCCGCCAGTTCGGCGGCCTTCGCGGCCTCCTCGGCCTTGGCGGCCTTGTCGGTCTTCTTGTCTGGAGCGGAGCGCTTGCCCCGGCCGAGCATCGTCACGGGACAACCTCCAGTCCGGACACGAGCCAGCGGTCGTCGACCCGCGTGAGGTCCATCTGGTAGCGGTAGCCCTGCGGCGTACCGTTCTTGACCTTGTCGTTGGTGACGGTCCCGTTGAGGGAGACCATCACCTCGGCGGAGTCGCCGTCCATCGAGACCAGGGCGGCGTCGACGTCGTTGACGGTCGACTTGGCCTTCACCTTGGTGATCTGCTGCATGAACGCGTTCGACTGGCTCGCGAGCTTGTTCTTCAGGTCGCCGGTGGTGCCGGACACGACGCGGTCGAGGTCGCGCTGGGCCGTGGCGGCGTCCAGCGACATGAGGTTCACGCCCATCTGGCGTGCCGACTGGATCGCCTTCGCCTGCTGGTCGGCCTCGTCCTTGTTGCGGAGGGTCACGACCCCGAGCCAGCCGGACGCGATGGCGAGGCCGACCACGACGACGCTGAGCGTGATCGCGGTGACCATGGGCAGGCGGCGCCTCATCGTGCCCGCCTCACTGGCTCAACGGTCCGAGCAGGAGCCACTTCCACGAGGATTCTTCTCCCAACTGACGGGTTCCGGCGCTGCGCGGCATCACGTATCGCTTGCCGTCGGGCCCGTAGACCGCACCGGTCGTTGGATCGTATCCAGCGAATTCCACTGAATCCGACGGATACGAGAGGATCAGCCGGCCATCGGAGAGCTGCCCCGTCGGGGTCGCCGCCGCGGCCTTGGTCTTGGCGTCGTCGCCGCCCTTGGCCTGCGTCTTCCCGTCCTCGCGGGTACCGTACGCGCCGCCCTCGGGGAAGCCGGCGCCGGTGGTGGCGCCCTCCGGGACCTTCGGGTACGGCAGGATCTCGTCCTTCGGGAAGTTGCGGGCGCCGCGGACGGCGGTGGGCGCGTCGGACGGGGCCTTGCAGCCGGCGTCCACGCGGGGCTTCTTCGGGGACGTGTCCTGGGGCCAGCGGTGCTTGACCTTCTCGTAGCCCTCGGTGCACGCGGGCGGCGCGTCGATGTTCAGCGCGAGCCCGAGGTGCTGGGTGCCGTCGCCGGGCGTCACGGTGAACGCGCCGGCGACCGTCACCGGGTACAGGATGAACAGCGACCGGAGGCCGGCCTGGCGGGACGAGATGATCTGCCCGGTGGTGGTGAGGTTCGCCAGGAGGGTGGGCAGCGTCGGAGCCAGCTGGTTGATGGCCTTGTGCGTCTCGCTGACGGCGCCCGGCACGTTGTCGATGGTCTTGCGCAGCGCCGGGTCGTCCTTGCGGAGGGACGTGGTGAGCTCGTTCAGGTTGCGGGCGAAGCCGCGGATGTTCGCGGCCTGGCCGCGCTGGGTGTCCAGGACGGTGACGCTGTTGTCCAGGAGCCGCTTGGTGTCGGGGTAGGCCTGCTCCGCGGTCTTCAGCAGCCGGTCGGTGTCGTCCAGGATCGACTGGAGGTCCTCGGCGGAGCCGGAGAACGCCTTGTCCAGTTCGTCCACGATGATGCCGAGGTCCTTGGTGTTGACCGAGCCGACGAGCCCGTCGACGTTGCGCAGGAGTTCGGCGGTGGACACCGGGAGCGTGGTGCGGTCCCTGGGGATGGTGTAGGCGTCGCCCTCGTCGAGGTAGGGCCCGGTCTTCTTGGTGGGCTCCAGGTCGATGTACTGCTCGCCTACCGCGGACCGGTTCGCCACGACGGCCTTGGTGCCGTCGCGCGGGATCCGCTCGCCGCGGTCGAGCAGCAGCTTGACGCGGATGCCGTCCTTGGTCAGCTCGATCGGCCCGACCCGTCCGACCGGGACGCCCCGGTAGGTGACCTCGGCGTTGGTGAACACGCCGCCGGAGTCGGTGAGGTCGACGTAGGCGACGTACTGCTTGCCGAGCAGGTCGCGGCCGATGCCGATGTAGTTCACCGAGACGATCACCACGCCGACCACCGTGATGACGGCGAACGCGATGAGCTGGACGATCACGCCGCGCTTGAGGATCATGAAAGGCCCCCCGTCATCAGGGTCCGCAGGCCGCCGTCATCGGGTGCCAGGGCGCCCGTCCGCTGCGGTGTCGGCGTCTTCTTCGGCGTCTGCTTCGGTGTCGGCCGGCCGGGGAGTCCCGGCAGGCCGCCGCCGGGGGCCTGCGGGAGCACGCCGAGCGGCGAGTCGGGCAGGGTCACGTTCGGCACCTGCAGCATGCTGCGCATCTGCTTGCCGCTGCCCAGCAGCCCTTCGAGGTCGGTGCCGCCCAGCAGGTTGCGGGCGATGGACTCGAAGTCCAGGTCGACGGTCAGCCGCACGTTGCCGTAGTCGCCCTCGATGACGTTCTCGAACGTGGCCGGGAACGGGAAGGTGATCAGCGACTCCAGCGACCGCGGCAGGTCGTTGCCGGCCTTGTTGAGGTTCCGCAGGATCGTGTCCAGGTTGCGCAGGTTCGCCAGCAGGTCGGCCTTCGAGCGGTCGATCACGTTGGTGGTGGTGCGGCTGAGCTTGTTCAGCGCGACCAGCATCTTGGTGAGGTCGGCGCGGTTGCGGTCGAGGACGGTGATCGCGGGACCCGTCTCGTCGATGGTGTCGCGGATCGTCTTGCGCTCGTCCGCGAGCTTGCCGGTGAGCCGGTCGATGCTGTCCAGCGCCCGGGTGATCGCGGCGCGGTTGCGGTCCAGTGTCCCGGCGAAGGTGTTGACCCGCTCCAGCACCGACCTGATCGTCGTCTCCCGGCCGCTCATCGCGGCCTGCAGCTCGTGGCTGATCGTGGAGACCTGCTCCAGCCCGCCGCCGTTCAGCAGCAGCGACATCGCCGACAGCACCTCTTCGATCTCGGTGCCGCGGGACGTGCGGTTCAGCGGGATGAGGTCGCCGGAGGCGAGCGTGCCGGACGGCGACTGGTCCTTCGGCGGTTCGATCTGCACGAACTTCTCGCCGAGGAGGCTCGTCTGGCTGACCGTCGCGATCGCGTTGTCGGGGAGCTTGACGTCGCCGCGCATCTTGATCGTGACCAGGGCGTGCCAGCCGGTCCGGCCTTGTCCGGTCGAGCCGGGGGCCCCGGCGAGCTTGATGTCCTCCACCTTGCCCACCGAGACGTCGTTGACCTTGACCGCCGACTGCGGGACGAGGTCCAGCACGTTCGCGAACTCGATCTTGACGGTGATGGGGTGGGAGCCGAGGTCGGGGCCGCCGGGCAGCGGCAGCGACGCCACGCCGTTGAACGAGCAGCCCGACAGGACCGTCGTCGCGGCGAGCGCGGCGGCGCCCAGCAGGCGGGCGCGGCGCATCGGCCGTGTCCTGCTCATCGGCCACCTCCCGGCAGCAGCGCGCTGAGGTCTCCGGCGGGCTGCTTGCGCGTCGCGGTCTTGTTCGTCTTGCTCGTCTTGCCGGTCTTGCTCGTCCGGCCACCGGGGCCGTAGGCGTCCGGCGGGATCGGGACCGGGTCGTAGTGCGTGGTCAGCGCGGTGATCCAGGACAGGTCCAGGCTGAAGCCGGTCAGCGCCTTGCCGATGCCGTTGTAGGGCTCGACGAAGTCGAGGCACTCCTTGGCGGGCGTGCCCACCGAGTACGCCAGCGAGCAGATCCAGTCGGCCAGGTCGTGGAACTGGCGGAAGTTGTCGCGGGTGTGGATGGTGCCGCTGATCGGGTCGTAGGCGCGGGCCAGGTTGTTGACGGCCAGCGGGCCGGCGGTGAGGATCTCGGCGAGCGCGTCCTTCTCCTTCACCAGCACCCCGGTGATCTGGGCGAGCTGCCGGACGTTCGCGGACAGCTCGCCGCGGTTGTCCTTCACGAACCGCTGCACGTTCCGCAGCGTCGGGGCGAGGGTGTTGAGGGCCGCGCTCAGCTCCTCCTTCTCCCCCGCGAGCTGCGCCGACACCCCGTTGAGGTGCCCGCTGAACGACTTGATCTGCTGGTCGTTGGCCTTCATCGCGTCGGTGATGACCCGCAGGTTCTTGATCGTCGCGGCGACGTCGCCGCGGTCGGTGCTCAGCGTGCTGAGCGCCTTGGACGCGTCCGCGATCGTCTGCCGGATGTCGTCGCCCTGCCCCTCCAGGTTCGCGGCGCCGACCTGCAGCAGCCGCGACAGCGACCCCTGCTGGCCGTCCGCGCCCGGCGCGTTCGCGCCCTGCGGGCCGAGGGCCTTGGTGAGGTCGTTCAGGCTGCCGCCGACCTCGTCCACCTCGACCGGGACGGCGGTGCGGCTCGTGGTCAGCGTCGCGCCGTCGGCGAGGACGGCGCCGTTCTTGTAGACGGGCGTCAGCTGGATGTAGCGGTCGGCGACGAGCGTCTGGTTGATGATGACGGCCTGCGCGTTCGCGGGGACCTTGTACTTGGCGTCGTACTTCAGTTCGACCTTCACCGCGTCGCCGACCGGCTCGACGCTGGTGACCTCCCCGACCGGGATGCCGAGGATGCGGACGTCCGCGCCCTTGTAGAGGCCGACGGTCTTGGTGAAGTACGCCGTGAGGCGGCGCTGCTCCGGCTCCTGGAAGATCAGCAGGAGCGCGGCCACCAGCACCGCGACGGCGAGGACCGCGCCGCCGAGACGGAGGATGGTTCCTGAGTTACGCACGAGTGACCTGCCTGCTCACGGGAGGAACGGCAACGGGTTGTCGCTGGAGTTGCCGGTCTGGTTGCCGTTCTGTCCGCCCTGCTTCTTCGTCGTGGTCCCGCCGGTCTTCGGGGCGTCCTGGATCGAGGCGGGGATCGGGATCAGGTTCTGGATCCAGGAGTCGAACCAGCGCCCGGTGCCGGTGACGTCCGAGAACTGCCGCGCGAACGGCGCGAACAGCTGCAGGATCCGGTCCAGGTTGCCCTGGTTGCGCAGCAGGATCTTGTTGACCTTCGCCAGGTTGTCCAGCATCGGCCGCAGCTGCTTCTCGTTCTCCTTGATCAGCGCGTTCACCTGCTGGGACAGCGTGACCGTGTTGATCAGCAGCTGGTGGATCACGGCGCGCCGCGCCTGCACCGCCTGGAGGACCTTGTCGCCGTCCTGGACGAGCTTGGCGAAGTCCTGGTTGCGGTCGGCGAGCAACTGCGAGACGTCCTTGGCCTTGCCGGCCAGCTCGTGCAGCTCCTCGTCGCGGGACGCGACCGTGTTGGACAGCCGCCGCAGGCCCTGCAGCGACGCCCGGACCTCCTCCGGCGAGTTCTTGAACGTGTCCGACAGCACGTCGAACGACTTCGCGACCTGCTTGACGTCGATCGCGCCGACCCGCTGGCTCAGCTCGCTGATCGCCGGGACGACCTCGAACGGGGTGTGCGTCCGCTCGATCGGGATGTTGCGGCCGAGCTTGCCCTTCCCGCGCGGGGTGAGCTCCAGGTAGTGCGCGCCGAGGATCGTCTTGATCTTGATGCCGGCCTCGGTGCGCGCGCCGAGCCTCACGCCGTCGTCCACCCGGAAGGTGACCTTGACGTGGTCGCCGTCCAGGTCGAGCGCGGTGACCTTGCCGACCTTGACGCCCGCGATGCGGACCTCCTCGTCGGCCTTGAGCCCGGCCGCCTCCTTGAAGGAGGCCGTGTGGGTCCTGCCGCCGGAGATGAGCGGGATGCTCTCCAGGTTCATCACCAGCAGCAGCAGGACGGCGATGATCGCGAACGCGGAGAGGCCGATGGGGACCGGGTTGCGCTCCCGGAACGGGATCCTCATCTACTTGCACCTCGCGTTCTCGTTCACGATCGCCGGCGTCTGGTAGACCGGTCCGCCCGGCAGCCGCACCCGCGCGTCGAGACCGCAGATGTACATGTTGAACCAGGAGCCGTAGGAGGAGATGTTCACCAGCCCCTCCAGCCGCTTCGGCGACCGCTTCAGCCCGCCGTCCAGGGCCTTCTCGTTGGCCGCGAACGTGCCGGCGAGCTTGCGCAGCCCGGCGATGTCGTCCTTGATGTCCGGGCGGGCGTCCGACAGCAGGCTCTGGGTGGTGCCGGTGAGGTCGTTGATCGCCGCGACCGAGTCGAAGATCGCCTTGCGGTCACCGGAGACGCCGCTGACGAAGCTGCGCAGGTCGCGCACCATCTGGTCGACCTGCTGGTGCCGCTGGTCGATGGTGCCGAGCACCGTGTTGAGGTTGGCGACCACCTGGCCGATGACCTTGTCGCGGTCGGCGAGCGTGTTGGTCAGCGACGCGACGTGCGCGAGCAGGCTGTTGATCGTCCCGCCCTCGCCCTGCAGCACCTTGACGATCTGCATCGCCAGCGTGTTGACGTCCTTCGGCTCCAGCGCGCGGAACAGCGGCCGGAACCCGTTGAACAGCGTGGTGAGGTCCAGCGCCGGCTTGGTCTGGGAGATCGGGATCGTCCCGCCCGGCTTGAGGTAGGCGTTGGCCTGGCCGGCGCCGTCGGTCAGCGCGAGGTACCGCTGGCCCATCAGGTTGCGGTAGCGGATCTGCGCCTGCGTGGACGTGGGGATCCCCGCCTTGAGCGGGCCGTCCTGCTCGACGCTGAACGTCACCTCGGCCTTGTCGCCCTTGTAGAGCCTGATGCCCTCGATCTGGCCGACGCGGACGCCCGCGATGCGGACGTCGTCGTTGTCCAGCAGCCCGGTCACGTCCGAGAAGACCGCCTTGTACTCGCGGGTCTCCTTGAAGCGCATGTTGGAGATGGTCATCGCCAGCACGCCGGTGGCCACCGAGGTGATGACCACGAAGGTCAGCAGCTTGATCGCCGCGCTCGTCGTCTTCACTTGATCGTCACCACCGATCCGTCGCCCAGCAGCGGCCCGAACATCAGCTGCGACACGTCCGACAGCTCATCGGCGGGGGTCCGCGTCAGCGGTCCGAGGACGCTCTTGAGCTGCTGCTCGGGGGTCAGCGAACCCGTGTCGACGAACACGTTGGACAGCGCCCGGCCGCGGTTCGCGCCACCGCCGTTCGGGTCGTCGGGGTTCTTCCACCACAGGTCGTCCTGCGTGCCGTCCAGGGCCAGGTAGTCCGGGAACGGCGTCTTCGGGTTCGGCAGGCCGTAGCAGCGCGGGTTGCGCCGGTCCTTGGCCTCCGGCCGGTCGAGGGGGTTCTTGTAGCCCGGCCGCGGCTTGACGATCTCGATCGTCAGGTTGAAGGTCTTGGACCCGCCCCCGCCGGCCACCCGCTCGGCCTCCGGCTTCAGCTTCATCAGCCCGGCGAACACGCACGGCAGCGACGGCGAGTACCGGGCGACGAGGCTCGCCACGTCCCGGTTCGCGATGTTCACGCCGATGATCTTCGGGCCGTTGTGCCGCATGAACGCGTCGCCGTCCTGCGCGAGCGCGGTCGTCGCCGGGATCAGCTGCTCGATGGTCGCCTTCTTCGAGGTGACCGTGCGGCTGGTCACGTTGATGTTGCGCAGCGTCTGCAGCAGGTCGGGCGCCGCCTGGGCGTAGATGTCGGACACGTCCGCCAGCCCGTTCAGGTCGTGCACCAGGGTGCCGAGCTGCGGGTTGATCTTCTTCAGCAGCGAGTCGGCCTGCTCGAAGTTCTCGCCGAGCTGGTCGCCGCGGCCCTGCAGCGCGGTGGCGAGCGCGTTCAGCGTCGCGTTCAGCTCCGCCGGCTTCACCGCCTGCAGCAGCGGCAGCAGGTCGTTCAGCACCTTGTCGATCTCGACGGCGGTCTGCGAGCGGTCCTGCTGGATGACCTGGCCCTCGCGCAGCCCGGCCGGGCCCGCCTGCGCCGGGATCTGCAGGTCGACGTACTTCTCGCCGAACAGCGTCTTCGGCAGCAGCCGCGCCTGCACGTTGCGCGGGATCAGCTTCGCCTTGCCCGGGTCGAGCGCGAGGTGCAGCACGGCGCCGTCGGAGGTCGCGTCGGTGCCGCGGACCTCGCCGACGATCAGGCCGCGGACCTTCACGTCCGAGTGCGGCAGCAGTTGCAGCCCGGCCCGCTCGGTCTTCACCGACACCTCGGTGACGGGCGTGAACGCCTTGTTGTACAGGGCCACGGTCAGCGCCAGCAGCAGGGCGATCACGATGACCATCGAGATGCCGAGCATGCGGTAACGCACACGGGTGCTCATCGCCCGACCCCCTGTGGGGGGACGACCCCCCACGCCCCCCGGTTCGCTGCGCTCATGGCCGTCACCCCGCAATCCGAACGGACGTGGTGGTACCCCAGATCGCCATGCCGAGCAGCAGGTCCGCCACGTTGATCACGACGATGCTGGTGCGCACCGCGCGGCCCACCGCGACGCCGACGCCCGCCGGGCCGCCGGACGCGTGGTAGCCGTAGTAGCAGTGGATCAGCATCACCAGCACCGCGAATATGATCACTTTGCCGAACGACCACAGGATGTCGTTCGGCGGTAGGAACAGATGGAAGTAGTGGTCGTAGGTGCCGGTCGACTGCCCGTAGAACACCGTCACGATCACCCGCGTCGCGCCGTAGGAGGCGAGCAGGCCCACGATGTACAGCGGGACGACCGCGATCATCCCGGCCAGCATCCGGGTCGTGACGAGGAACGGCATCGACGGGACGGCCATGACCTCCAGCGCGTCGATCTCGTCGGAGATCCGCATCGCGCCGAGCTGCGCGGTGAAGCCGCAGCCGACCGTCGCCGACAGCGCCAGCGCCGACACCAGCGGGGCGATCTCGCGGGTGTTGAAGTAGGACGCGACGAACCCGGTGAACGCGGCCGTGCCGATCTGGTTCAGCGACTCATAGCCCTGGAGGCCGACCTGGCTGCCGGTGAAGAACGTCATGAACCCGACGATCACCACCGAGCCGCCGATCACCGCGAGGCCGCCGGTGCCGAGGCTCACCTCGGCCAGCAGCCGCAGCACCTCGGTGCGGTAGCGGCGCAGCACCCGGAACACCCACGCGAAGGCGCGGGCGTAGAACGACATCTGGTGACCGAAGTCGTCCAGCCGTTCCAGGGGCGCGTTCACCACGCGGGTGACCGCCTTGCCCGTCTTACCAGGGGCAGCCATCACATCCCCTTCGACGGGACGAACTGGAAGTACAGCGTGGAGATCAGGAAGTTCTCCAGGAACAGCAGCATGAACGTGATGACGACGGTCTGGTTGACCGCGTCGCCGACGCCCTTGGGCCCGCCCTTGGCATTCAGCCCCTTATAGGCGGCGACCAGGCCGGCGGTAATGCCGAACACGAATGCCTTGAACTCGGCTTGCAGCAGGTCTGGCAGTTGCGCGATCGCGTTGAAGGACGCCAGGTAGGCGCCGGGCGTGCCGCCCTGCAGCATGACGTTGAAGAAGTAGCCGCCCATCAGGCCGACCACCGACACCAGGCCGTTCAGGAACAGCGCGACGAACGCGCAGGCGAACATCCGCGGGACCACCAGGCGGTGCAGGGGATTGATCCCCAGCACCTCCATGGCGTCGATCTCCTCACGGATCTTCCGCGACCCGATGTCGGCGCACATCGCCGACCCGGCGGCGCCCGCGACCAGCAGTGAGGTGACCAGCGGGCTGGCCTCCCGGACGATCGCGACGACCGCGGTCGCGCCGGTGTAGGACTGCGCGCCGAGCTGCCGGATCAATCCGCCGACCTGCAACGACAGCACGCCGCCGAACGGGATGGCGACCAGCATGGTGGGGACGACGGTGACGCTGACGATGAACCAGGCCTGCTGGATGAACTCGCGCCACTGGAACGGCCACTGGAACGTCGCACGCGCGGTGTCAAGGCACAGGGCGAAGAACCGCCCGGGCTCCTTGACGACCACGTTGGCCGCGCCGTCCCCGATCTTGCGGAACGTCACCGACGAACCGCCGCCGCTCTTCCCCTCTCGCCGGCCCGCGCCGATCTCCGGCTGTTGAGGAGTGGACATCAGTACCCTGCACCACCTGCATGACGTCCAGGCGGCGGGTTACCCGGGAACTGGCCGCCGGGGCCGGCGGGGCCACCGGGCGGCGGGCCGGGCGGCGGACCGCCGGGGCCGCCCGCGGCGGGGGCGCCGACGGGCGTCATGGACGCCACGTACCGCGGCCACTCCTCCACCCAGTTGCGGCCGAGGTCGTCGATGAAGGAGCCGGGCGGCGGCGTGACGCCGTGCGCGGCGCACCACGCGCCGGGCGCGTGCATGCCGGCGCGCAGCAACCCGTTGCTCGCCATCTGCTGCGGCGGGATGGGCGGCAGCTTGCCCGAGTCGAGTCCCATCTTGGCCTCGGCCTCCAGCTCGGAGGCGTCCTTCTCCTCCGACATGCCGATCGGGCCGACCTTGCTGGCGTTGAGGAACTGCCGGACGACCGGCTCCTCGCTGGACAGCAGCATCTCCCGGGGGCCGAACATGGCGAGGTTGCGCTGGTACAGCAGCCCGATGTTGTCCGGGACGGTACGGGCCGTGTTGATGTCGTGGGTGACGATGAGGAACGTCGCGCCGATCTGCGCGTTCAGGTCGATGAACACCTGGTTCAGGAACGCGGTGCGGACCGGGTCGAGGCCGGAGTCCGGCTCGTCCACCAGGAGGATCTCGGGGTCCAGCACGAGCGCGCGGGCGAGGCCGGCGCGCTTTTTCATACCGCCGGAGATCTCGCCGGGCAGCTTGTGCTCGGCGCCGAGGAGGCCGACCATCTCCATCTTCTCGAGGACGATGCGCTTGACCTCGGACTCGGACTTCTTGGTGTGCTCGCGCAGCGGGAAGGCGATGTTGTCGAACAGGTTCATCGAGCCGAACAGCGCGCCGTCCTGGAACAGGACGCCGAACAGCTTGCGGGTCTCGTAGAGCTGGGACTCGGGCAGGTAGGGCAGGTCCCTGTCGCCGATCCAGATGTGCCCGCGGTCGGGCTTGAGCAGCCCGACGAGGGACTTCAGGAACACCGACTTGCCGGTACCGGACGGGCCCAGAAGAACGGAGATCTCACCTGCGGGAATGGTCAGCGACACGTCCTGCCAGATCACCTGGCGGCCAAAGGACTTGGTCAGGCCCTCGACTCTGATCTCGACGCCCACTCGTCACCTTTCGTCCAGGCCGGGGGGAAATCCCGAACCAATGAGCGAGTAGCACTCAGGCTCTTGCTGTCGTCACACGGCGTGTCCGCCGTGTTGCTACCGTCCGGTAGCCGCGCCGGGTTCCACTACGGTAGCGGGCCGCCGTCCAAATGGAAGGGGTTCCGGTCCAGATCAGCGGCTAAATGCGACGTCGTAAGACAATCGTTACTTACGGCGCCTATGAGACTAGTGGTCCAAGAACCAGCGCCTCAAGCCCGCGGGTTCCGGCCGGCCGCGGACCGCCGGCACCCGCCGACCCGGACGGCGGGGACGCGGACCACCTGGTGTGACCACAGTGTCGAAACGGGACGGTACGCCGCCCGCCGACGGCCGCACAACCCGTCGCGGCACACGCTTTTGGCCGGGCCTTTATCACTCCCGTACAGGAAACCGGCACCCGCTCGCGCACCTCGGAACAGCGCGTTCCCCCGCTAACGCGAAGGAGGCGGCCACCCCGAGTGGGGTGACCGCCTCCTTGGGAGAGCAGTCGAGCCGCGAGGCTCGCAGGCTCCGGAGCCGTCCTTACTTGACGGTGACCGTGGCGCCGGCCTTCTCCAGGGCCTCCTTGGCCTTGTCGGCGGTCTCCTTGTTGACCTTCTCCAGCAGCGGCTTCGGCGCGCCGTCGACCAGGTCCTTGGCCTCCTTGAGGCCGAGGCTCGTCAGGGTGCGAACCTCCTTGATGACCTGGATCTTCTTGTCGCCGGCGCCCTCGAGGATGACGTCGAACTCGTCCTGGACGGCGGCCTCCTCGCCGCCGGCGGCGGGGGCGCCCGGGGCGGCGGCCACGGCCGCGACCGGCGCGGCGGCCTTGACGTCGAAGACGTCCTCGAACTGCTTCACGAACTCGGAGAGCTCGAGAAGGGTCATCTCCTTGAAAGCGTCGAGCAGCTCGTCGGTGCTGAGCTTCGCCATGATGTTTCCTCCGCTATGGCTTGAAATCTCGGGTGATACGGGAACCGCGGGTGCGCCTACTCGGCGGCGGGTGCCTCGGCTGCGGCCTCGGCGGGCGCCTCGGCGGCACCGGCCTCGGCGGTCTCGCCGGCGGCCTCGCGCTTGGCGCGCAGCGCCTCGGCGAGCTGGGCCGCCTGCGTGGGCAGCGCGTTGAACAGCGCGGCGGCGTTCGCCATCGAGCCCTTCATCGCACCGGCCAGCTTGGCGAGGAGAACCTCGCGGGACTCGAGGTCCGCCAGCTTGGTGATCTCGGCCGCGTCCATCGACTGACCGTCGATGAA
The DNA here is from genome assembly GCF_013364275.1 of Actinomadura sp. NAK00032. Classification (NCBI taxonomy): domain Bacteria; kingdom Bacillati; phylum Actinomycetota; class Actinomycetes; order Streptosporangiales; family Thermomonosporaceae; genus Actinomadura; species Actinomadura sp. NAK00032. Next base: position 8,560,973 of record NZ_CP054932.1, read on the forward strand.
GCCGCCCTTGATCACCAGCATCGGGTTCGCCTTGGCGAAGTCGCGCAGGCCCTTGGCGGCCTCGACCACGTCGCCGCGCACGAACGCGATGGCCGACGGGCCTTCGAGCAGCTCGCGGAACTGCTCGTCGACACCGGCCTCGTTCGCGGCGCGCTTGGTCAGCGTGTTCTTCACCACGCGGAACCGCGCGTTCTCGCCGAGGTTGTCGCGCAGCTCCTTGACCTGCGCGACGCTAAGCCCGCGGTACTCGGTCAGCACGGCGCCGCTGGAGCTCTCGAACTCGCCCTTGAGCTCGGCGATCGCCGCGTCCTTGTGGGCCTTGGCCATAGCCCTCCTTCCGATTACCTGGGTGGTCCGATCCGCGCCCGTCCGCCCTTGCGGGAGGGGGCGCCGATCCACCAAAAAACGCCCCGGCGCAGGCGCACGGGGCGTCCAGGCACGGCACGGAGGCCATGCGGAAGCTCTCGTCTCACCTACGCAGGCCGCCCGACGGAGTCGGGTCCTTCGGTCACCCCACGGACATGAGGTGACGACCGGCGGTCTTCGGCATCGGACAGAATACGTTGCTCCCTGCCTAAGGCCAAATCCGAGGCCGGACGGCGAAGGGACCGCGCCCCGGTGCGGGGTCGCGGTCCCTCGGTCGTGCGGTCGGTGCCGCGGGGTCAGGCGCGCGGCATTCCGGTGCCGAGCTTGCCCATCAGCTCACTGAAGTCGGTGACCTGGCTCGCCGGCGGCTCGTCGATCTGCACCGGCTTGCCGAACTCGCGGTAGCTCGTCGTCACGGTCATGGTGCCCTGCGCGCCCTGGGCGGTCTTCATGATCATCTGGCGCGGCAGCTGCTGGCCGTCCACCCAGAGGTCGAAGTGCATGTTCTGCATGCCCACCTGGGCGAGCGTCTTGCGGTACGCCTCCTGCTGCTCCGGAGGCAGCTTGGCGATCGCGTCCTCCATCCGGTAGGTGCCGGTGTAGTGCGTCGTCTTGACGCCGCCGACCGTCTCCTCGCCGACCTCGCGCGCGTCCTTGGACGCGGTCAGCATCTTGGTGTTCTGCACCGGGTCCATCTGGCGGGACTGCTGGAGCATCTGGTCGAGGTTCATGCCGGACTGCTTGCTCAGCTCGTCCAGGGAGACCTTGATCCAGGGCTTGCTCGCCCCGCCGGGCAGCTGCGAGAGCGCCGGCATCTTCATGTACATGGCGCCGCCCACGAGGCGCTGCTCCATGCCGCCCATCGACTTGCCGGCGACGGTCATGTTCTGGAAGTTCATGCTGTAGGCGATGTCGGGCTTCGTGCGGTACTGCATGGTGCCGTCCATCGTCATGTCGCCCTGGCTCGTGCCGGCCATCTGCATCGACATGTCGGCCTTGAACGAGTTGATGTCGCCGGTCTTCTCCGCGGCCTTGCCGAGCACCTGCGCGGCCGTCAGCTTGATGTTCTTGCCGGCCTCGTCCACCTTGTTGCCGGCGTCCCCGAGGCAGCCGGTCAGCGAGAGGGCGAGGCCGGTGGCCAGCGCCGTGCCGGCGGCGAAACGACGGATCATCGTGGGGGTTCTCCTTCTGCGTCTGGTGGCCCGGGCGCACGGGCCGGACACTGGGTCAGACGCTGGAGCAGCCCTCGCGGTTCATTCCGCCGCCTCGGCCGGCTCGGTGCGAACGCGCTCAGTTCCCGCCGAGGAGGGAGCCGAGCGACAGCTGACCCACCTGGTCCGACGGCGGCGGGTTCACCGTGAACGTCTTACCGTAGTCGCTGTACAGGACGGTGACGGAGGCGGTGTCGCCGCCCTCGCCGTTCGCCTTGGAGACGATCTTGCGCGGCAGGTTGTCGCCGTCCGTCCACAGGTCGAAGTTGATCTTGCCGTTGGCGCGGTCCTTCGGCAGCCACTTGCTGACCTTCTCGCGCGCCTGGGCGTCGAGGCGGTTCAGCGCGTCGTCGATGGTGACCGTGCCGGCGTAGTGCGTCGTCTTCACGCCGTCGATGCTCTCGGTGCCGACGCGGCGGGCGTCCTTGGAACCGGTGAACATCTTCGTCTGCTCGGCCGGGTCGACCTTCTGCACCTGGTCGACCAGGTTCCGCACGTCGAAGCCGGTCTGCTGCGACACCTGGTTCACGTCGACCCGCAGCCACGGCTTGCCGCCGCTGACGAAGCGGGCGAGCTGCGGGACCTTCGCGTAGAGCACGTCGTCCTTGAAGACCGCCTGGCCCTTGGCGCCCGGCAGGGTCTGCCCGTTGCGGCTGACCTCGTCCAGCTTCGCGCTGAACTGCAGCGAGGGACGCAGCTGGAACTGGCCGTCGGCGTGAAGCTTGCCGGACTCGTCGCCGGTGCCGGTCACGGTGAGGTCGGCCTTGAAGGCGTCGGCCTTCGCGGTCTTCTGAGACGTCTTGAGCAGCGCCTGCCCGGCACTGAGCTTCATGTTGTCCGTGTTCGCCGACCCGTCCCCGTTGCATCCGGACAGGACGAGTGCGGCACCCACGGCGGTACCGCCGGCAGCCACCACGAGTCGTCGGTTCATGAGGTTTTAGCCTCCCTTGTCGTCCTCCTGGTGTTCCCAGTGTCGCGGGATGCCAACGCCGCGGGCATCCCCCGGTGGTACGAACGGGTCACCCCGCGGTACGACCAACGGCGTAGCCCGCGCTCACGCGCCAGGGGGCCGGAAGGCGGGCTCGGAGAGCCGGGAGGGTCAGCGGTAGGAGCCGAAGGACATCGTGCCGTCGAGCGCGGCGCCGGGCGCCTGCGCGGCCAGCCTGATCGTCGTCGGCCGGGCGCTGCTGTCGGCCCACAGGTCGATCCCGCAGCCGGTGGAGTCGGGGAGGACGGGCCGGAGCAGGGCCGCGGCGTCCTGCGGCAGCAGCGCGTACACGCTGCTCATCAGGGCCTGCGCGGCGAAGCGGGTGCGCCCGGAGGCGTCCGGCTCGCTCGCGGTCGTCCCGGGCAGCGTCCCGATCATGAAGGTGAACTGCCGGGGGTCGGACCCGTTCTGCAGCTCGCTCAACTGGGCCGCGCTGAGCGTGGACTGCGTCCACTTCGCGCCGTCGAAGCCCTTGAGCACGTTCCCGCTCACGATCACCTTCTGGGTGATCTTGCTGGCCTCGCCGTCCAGCACCGTCTTGGTGACGCCGGTGGCGCTCATCGCGAACTTCGGCCAGAGGGTGAACGAGGCCGTCTCGACCGCGTGCTTGTAGTCGCCGCCCTCGCCGAGCGCCACCTTCATCTCCGTCTTGCGGGTGAAGGAGTGCAGGCTGGGGCCGGGCTGGGGCGGAGCCGTGGGCAGGCCGTGCGGGACGGCGCCGTTCCCGGAGGCGGGGGCGCCCGGAGCGGGCGACCTGCCCGCGCCGGTCTTCGGCGGCGCGGTCGCGCCCGGGGACACGGTGCCGGACGCGGCGCCGTTCGGGTTGGTCTGGTCCTGCCGGGCCATGACGGCCGCCGGGGGCATCGAACCGGCGTCCTTCGCCGAGTCCCCGCCGACCTTGACGACCATGAGGACGGCCGTGGGCACGACGGCGACGGCCACGACGGCGGAGATGGCGATGGCCCGGTCGGTGCGACGCTTCACGAGCCCAATTCAACACCAGGTTCCTCGCGGGTAACAAAGCGATCGGGAATCGGATTGTCCGGTTCCGGACTGCGATCTATGTATCCGTCGTCCTCAGTGGTAATGGGGTCACGGAGTGCCACGGAACGCCACGGGACGTCCCCGGTTCCGGCACCGGGGACGCCCCTGCCCCGCCTCGGTTTCAGCGGGCCGCGCCTCGGTTTCAGCGGGCCGCGCGGCGCGCCCGGGTCGCCTCCTCGTCGACGGCGAGGGTGTCGTCGCCGGGGTCGCCGGTGAAGACGACGCCGTAGACGTCCTCGGCCGCCGCGCGGGAGATGTAGCCCTCCAGGTAGTCGTGCAGCACCCGGTCCGGTTCGCGCTCGATGGGCGGGCCGTAGCCGCCGCCCCCGCCGTGCTCCCCGTAGAGCCGCTCGCCCGGCCGCAGTTCGAGCTGGGCCATCGGCTCGGTGCGGGTGCGCGTCCCGTCCGTCCCGATCAGGTACGCCACGCCGACGCTGCCGTCCCCGCCGCCGCGCGCGCCCCGCGCGGGACGCTCGTGCCCGTCGATGTTGAACGCCGCCGTCATCGGCGCCTCCCGGGGGCCGAACTCCACGGTGGTCGACACCGCGCCGCGCCGCCGTCCGGCACCGCCGCTGTCGGTCGCGATGCGCAGGTAGCGGAACATCACCGGGTACTTCAGCTCGTTCAGCTCGATGCTGTCGCGGTACACCAAACCGGCGCCGCACGGCGCGTTGTAGGTCACCCAGCCGTCGGTGCGCGGCGTCGCGGGCCCGCCGTTCGTGCCCACGATCAGCTGGTTGATGTAGCCGCCGCCGGTACGCGGGTCCTGCCCGGCGACCACCGAGAACCCCGCGCCGGTGACCGCGCCGCCCTGCGCCAGGCCGTAGCCGTCGCCCAGCTCGGAGAACGCGTGCTGGGTGATGTTGATGATCCGGTCGGCGAGGTTGGTGGTCGCCATCGAGCAGCACGTTGGGTGCAGCGGGATGCCCACCACGCAGTTCTCCCGCAGCTGGACGCCGATGCGGCGGAACGTCCCGGAGTTGACCGGCACCCCGGACCCGACCACGTTCAGCACGCCGGTGATCGCGTTGTTGATCGCGCACGCCTCGGACTGGTTGATGCCCGCGGGCACGCAGTCGATGTTGTCGCGCAGGTCCACCTCGATCGTCTCCGCCGCCGGGTCGACCGTCACCTTGATCTTCACCGGGACGCCCTCGGTAAGCGGCCCGAACGGGTCGTGCGCCCCTTCGCCCTCCACCGTCGCGGCGGGCAGCTTGGCGATCGCCGCGCGCATCCGCCGCTCGGAGTAGTCCAGCCACTCGCCGACGAACTGCCGCAGCGTGTCCACCCCGTACCGGGCGGCGGCCTCCTTCAGCCGCCGCTCGGCGATCCGGGCCGCGCCGAGCATCGCCAGGTAGTCGCCGTACCACTGGTCGGGGACGCGGATCCGGCGGCGGCACATCCGGATGACGTCGTCGATGTCGGTGTGGTCACGCTGGATCTGCGTCATGGAGAAGCACAGCGCGCCCTCCTCGTAGATGTCCTTCGCCAGCGGGTGGTACGTCGAGGGGATGCTGTTGCCGGTGTCGGCCTGGTGCGCCTTGGCGGCGGCCGTGAACACGTGCTCGCCGTCGATGAACACCGGCACGAGGATCGTGTGGTCGGCGTGGTGGGTGTTGCCGATGTACGGGTCGTTGTCCAGGAAGGCGTCGCCCTCGGCGAAGTCCGGATGCATGCGGCGCATCGCCGCGGTCTGCAGGTGCGTCCCGAAGACGTGCACGGGCAGCGCCTCCGCGCTGGACAGCAGCTGGTCGTCGGCCGTGACGATCGCGCAGGAGAAGTCCCGCGCCACCGACATCACCGTGGACCGCCCGGTGCGCAGCAGCGTGTTGGTCATCTCGCGGACGATCGCGTCGAACCGGTTGGCCAGCACCGCCAGCAGCGCCGGATCCATGGTGCTCGTGGCCCCGCTCATCTCGCGTCCACCTCCATCAGGTAGTTGCCGTCCCCGGTCACCGTCACCGTCCACTCGGGCTGGACGACCAGGGTGCTCGTCCGGTCGGCGATGATCGCCGGGCCGGGGACCGCGGTCCCGGCGGGCAGCTCGGGACCGGTGTGGATCGGCGTGGTCACGAGGCCGCGCCCCGGGAAGTACGCCTCGGTGCTCGCGCCGGGGGCGCCGCTCGCGGCCGCGCCGCCGGCGGCCGCCATCCGGGGGCGGCGGTCGTCGCCGACCGGGGCGGTCAGCCGCAGCCGCCAGGTCAGCGTCTCCACCGTCTGCCCCGGCTCCGCCACCGCGAAGATCCGCTCGTGCTCGGCGTCGAAGGCCGCCGACAGCGCCTTCACGTCGGCCGCCGAGTCGAACCGGGCGGACGGGACGGCCAGCTCGATGTCCCACACCTGGAAGGCGTAGCGGGCCTCCACGAACAGCTCGCGCCGGGTGCCGGAGATCCCGCGCTCGGCGAGCCGCGCCGCGAACGCGTCCGCGCGGGCGTTCAGCTCGTCGAGCGTCGCGTTGACCCTGGCCCGGTCGAACGCGGCCGTCGTGGTCGGGCAGCTGCCGGTGAACTCGGCGACGATGTCGGAGTACTGGCCGCCGACCGCCGACAGGGCGCCCGCCGTACGCGGGATCAGCACCCGGCCGCAGCCCAGCTCGGCCACGATCCGGCCGATCGTGAGCCCGGCCGCGCCGCCGCCCGCGACGAACACGCTCTCCCTCGGGTCGAGGCCCTCGTTCACCGTGATGTCGCCGATCGCGCCCACCATGACCTCGGACGCGACGGCCAGCACGGCGTCCGCGGCCTGGTGCGCGTCCAGGCCGAGGCGCTCGCCCAGCTCCCCGATCACCCTGCGGGCGGCCGCCGCGTCCAGCGTCATCCGGCCGCCGAGGAAGTGCTCCGGGCTGAGGTAGCCGAGCACCACGGCGGCGTCGGTGACCGTGGGCCGCGTCCCGCCGCGCCCGTAGCAGGCCGGGCCGGGCCGCGCCCCCGCCGACTGCGGCCCGACCCGCAGCAGCCCGCCGTCGTCCACCCAGGCGATCGAGCCGCCGCCCGCGCCGACGCTGCGCACGTCCACCGACGACGTCGCCACCAGGTGCCCGAGGAACCGCTCCCCGAGCCAGGTCTCCCGGGTGAAGTTGATCGCGCCGTCGCGGACGAGGCTGACGTCGAAGCTGGTGCCGCCCATGTCGCACACCACCGCGTCGCGCGCCGCGAGCTCCGCCGCCGCGTAGTTCTTCCCCGCGACCGGCGCGAGCGCCGGCCCCGACTTCACCGAGAAGATCGGCCGCTCGGCCAGGTCGGGGACGTGCATGATGCCGCCGTAGGACGTCGCGGCCACCAGCTCGCCGGTGAAGCCCGCCGCCGCGAGGTCGTCGGCGACCGCGGCGAGGTGCGCGCCCATCAGCGGCTTCAGCGACGCGTCCAGCGCGGTCGCCGAGGCCCGCCGGTACTCCCGCACGACCGGGTTGAGCCGGTGCGACAGCGTGTACGGGACGTCCGGCAGCTCCTCAGCCAGGATCTCCGCGACCCGCAGCTCGTGCGCCGGGTTCGCCACCGACCACAGCAGGCACACCGCGACCGCCTCGACGCCGCGCTCGGCCAGGCCGCGCGCGATCCGCCGGACCGCCGCCTCGTCCAGCGGCGCCACCACGCCGCCCTCGGCGTCGATCCGCTCCGGCACCTCGAACGTCAGCCTGCGCGGCACGTACGGCTCGGGGTAGGGGACGTCGAGGTCGAACGGGTTGGACTTGCCGCCCTCGCGCAGCACCAGCACGTCCGGGAAGCCCTCGGTGGTCAGCAGCGCCGTCTTCGCGGTCGTCCGCTCCAGGACGGCGTTGGTCGCGCGGGTCGTGCTGTAGACGAACAGGTCGGTGCCGGCGAGCACGTCCGGCACGGCGACGCCGAGGCCGGACGCGGCGTTCTCCAGCGCGTCGCGGACTCCGGTGAACGCTCGCTCAGGGGTGGTCGGCGCCTTGCCGATGAGCAGCTCGCCGTCCGCGCCGACCACGACGACATCGGTGAACGTCCCGCCGACGTCCACGGTGATTCGGTAACCCATCCACTCTCCCGAGGGCCTGGATTGAATGATGATTCAGATGGTGAATGTATATTCGGGTCTCTCGCCAGGTCAATCCCCTGTCCGGGGTCTACGCTGAGGTCGGGGACTGCTATCGTCCTGAACCATGATTCAGGCAGCCACCCGGCGGGCGCTGATCGACGCCGCGCGGCAGGTGTTCGTCGCCAAGGGCTACACGGCCGGGCGCATCGCCGACGTCACCGCGGCGGCGGGCGTGTCCGTCGGCACCTTCTACACGCACTTCGGCGGCAAGCGCGAGCTGCTCGACGCCCTGCTCGGCGAGCTGGCGGCGGAGATGTTCGACGCGCCCGACGGCGACCGTCCCGTCGAGGAGCACCTGCGGCTGCTCAACCGGCGCTACCTCGGCGCCTTCGCCGACGACGCCGCGCTCTGGTACGCGGTCGAGCGCGCCGCGCTCACCAGCGACGAGGTCGCCGGCACCCTCGCCGCCCACCGCGAGCGGCAGGTGCTGCGGATCGCCGGGCTGATCCGGGACCGGGCGGGCCGCGGCCTGCTGCCCCTGCCCGACGACCCCGAGTTCACCGCGTTCTCACTGGTCGCCATGACGGAGGAGCTGGCCTACATCTGGTTCGTGTACGAGTCCGCACCCGACCTCGACGACGCCGCCCGCCACCTCTCCGTCCTGTGGTGCCGCCTACTGGGAGCGGGCCGGTGACCCGGCAGGCGAGGCGCGCGCGCGGCGCACTGCTCCGGGCGGGCCGGAAGGTGTTCGAGGACAAGGGCTACTACGGCGCCCGCGTCGCCGACGTCGCGGCCGAGGCCGGGATGGCGGTCGGCAGCTTCTACACCTACTTCGACTCGAAGGAGGCCCTCTTCCGCGAGGTGCTCATCGAGGTGGAGGACGAGGTGTACGGGGAGCTCTCCCCCGCCGGCCCCCAGCCGGAGGATCCGCGCGCGCGCATCCACCAGACCAACCTGCTCTACTTCACCGCGTTCCAGCGCAACGTCGGCTTCTGGCGCGCCGTAGAGGAGTCGGCGCTCACCAATCCCGACGCCCGCCGCGTCCTGGCCGAACGCCGCCGCTACTACCGGGGCCGCACCCGCCGCGCGCTCGCCCGCTGGCAGGACCGCGGCCTGATCGGCGACGACCTCGACCTCGACTTCGCCGCCGCGGCGCTCGGCGCCATGACCGAGCGCTGCGCCTACCTGTGGTTCATCTTCGGCGACCCCGTCGCCCCGGACGAGGCCGCCACCAAAATCACCGACCTGTGGCTGACCACGCTCGGCCTACCCGGCTAACCAGCTCCGTTGACTTGCGGCGAGTTGTTGTTATGAGCGCGGCGAAAGCAACAACTCGCCGCAAGTCAACGGGGTGGCGGTTCGGGTTCGGGGTCGGTGAGGCGGGCGCGGAGGGCCGACTTGCGGATCTTGCCGGTGCCGGTGCGCGGCAGCGCCTCGGCGTACTCGATGCGGCGGGGCGTCTTGAACCCGGCCAGCCGGGCCCGGCAGGCGGCGATCAGCTCCGCCTCGCTCGGGCGGACGCCGTCGGGGACGATCACCGCGCAGACCGTCTGGCCCCAGCGCGGGTCGGGGAGCCCGACCACGGCGACCTGGGCGACGCCCGGGACCGTGCGCAGGACGTCCTCGACCTCCCGCGACGACACGTTCTCGCCGCCCGTGATGATCACGTCCTTGAGGCGGTCGACCAGGTAGAGGTAGCCGTCGGCGTCGACCCGGCCCGCGTCGCCCGTGCGGAACCAGCCGCCGGCGAACGCCTCGGCCGTCGCGTCCGGGTCGTCCCAGTAGCCGGGCGTGACCTGCGGGCCCCGGACGGCGACCTCGCCCAGCGCGCCCGGCGGGACCGGCGTCCCGTCCTTGGCCAGCACCGCGATCTCCACGCCCTCGGCGGGACGTCCCGCCGACGCCGCCAGCTCCGGCCGTGCGGCGAGCGCGGCACGGTGGTCGTCCGGGGACAGGAACGTCGCGTTGCCGGACAGCTCCGTCATCCCGTAGCCCTGGTTGAAGTCGCAGCCGAGCACGTCGCCGGCGCGGCGCAGCAGCGGCACCGGCATCGGCGCCGACCCGTACGCGACCACCCGGACACTGCCGCGCAGCAGCGCCAGCGCGTCCGGGGCGTCCGCCGCGTGGGCGAGCAGGTCCTCCAGCATCGTCGGGGCCAGCGACAGGTTCGTGACGCCGTGCCGGCGCGTGGCGTCCACGAGCGCGGCCGGGGTGAAGCGGCGCAGCACGACGGCGTGCCGCCCGAACAGGTGGTGCAGGAGGACCTGGTACCCGGCGACATGGCACAGCGGGAACGGCGTGCAGAACACATCGTCCGGGCGCATGGGACGGCCAGAGGCCGTGACCTCGATCCCCGCGAGCAGGCTCCGGTGCGTGAGGCGCACCCCCTTGGGGCGGCCCGTGGTGCCGCTGGTGAACATCAACCAGGCGACATCGTCCGCCTCGGGCGACGCGGCGGCGGCGTGCGCGGGGCCGTGCGCGGGGCCGTCCCAGGGCAGGTCGTCGATGCCGATCAGCGGCGGGTGGTCGGCCGGCAGATCGCCTTCGGCGGCCAGCCGGTCGAGCAGGTCTCTCTCGCCGAGGACGAGTTCGGCGCCGCCGCGGGCGTTCTGGTCCGCCCACTCGCGGGGATGCAGCCGCTGGTTGAGCGGCACCAGGACGCGGCCGTCGCGCGGCACGCCGTAGTAGGCGGCGACGTACTCGAGCCGGTTGTGCGCCAGCAGCGCCACCCGCGCTCCCGGCGCGCAGCGTGCGGAGAGGAACGCGCTCAGGGCGTCCACGCGTGCGCGCAGTTCCCGGAACGTCCATGTCGTGCCGTCCACCGACAGCGCCGGGGCGTCGGGGGTCCGCGTCGCCGCCGCGGCGAGCACGTCGTAGAGGCTGCGCGGCGCACCGTCCATCACTGTCCTGGGCATCCCGGCGAATGTACCGAGCACGCGGCCGGGCAGGTCGCGGCGGTACCGGTGGCCGGAACGGCGGAAGGGCGTCCCCGCCGCGGCGGGGACGCCCTTCCGGTGACGCGTGAGGCGATCAGGCGGTCTCGAGCTCCGCGGTCAGGTTGCGGACCGCGTTCGGGTCCACCGGGATGCTCGGGCCCATCGACGTCGTCAGCGACGCCTTCTTCACGTACCGGCCCTTCGCGGCGGACGGCTTGAGACGCTGGATCTCATCGACCGCGGCCGCGTAGTTCTCCACCAGCTGGCGCTCGTCGAAGGACGCCTTGCCGATGATGAAGTGCAGGTTCGCGTGCCGGTCGACACGGAACTCGATCTTGCCGCCCTTGATGTCGGTGACGGCCTTCGCGACGTCCATCGTGACGGTGCCGGTCTTCGGGTTCGGCATCAGGCCGCGCGGGCCGAGCACGCGGCCGAGGCGGCCGACCTTGCCCATCTGGTCCGGCGTGGCGACGACCGCGTCGAAGTCCAGGAAGCCGCCCTGGATCCGCTCGATCAGGTCGTCCGACCCGACCAGGTCGGCGCCCGCGGCCTCCGCCTCCTGCGCCTTCGCGCCGACGGCGAAGACCAGCACGCGGGCGGTCTTACCGGTGCCGTGCGGCAGGTTGACGGTGCCGCGCACCATCTGGTCGGCCTTGCGCGGGTCGACGCCCAGCCGCAGCGCGACCTCGACGGTCGCGTCGAACTTGGTGACCGCGGTCTCCTTGGCCAGCTTCACGGCCTCGGCCGGGCTGTACAGCTTCTCCCGGTCGATCTTCTCCGCGGCGGCGCGGTAGCCCTTGCTGCGCTTCATGTGCGTTCCTCCAGTGGAACTCGTGGTGCGGGCCAGCGCCGGCCCTTCCACAGACGGGTGTTACTTGACGTCGATGCCCATGGACCGGGCGGTGCCGGCGACGATCTTCTCCGCGGCGTCCAGGTCCTTGGCGTTCAGGTCGGGCATCTTGGTCGTGGCGATCTCGCGGATCTGGTCGCGGGTCACCGAGCCGACCTTGTTCTTGTGCGGCTCGCCGCTGCCCTTGTCCACGCCCGCGGCCTTCAGGATGAGCTGCGCGGCCGGCGGGGTCTTCGTGACGAAGCTGAACGACCGGTCCTCGTAGATGGTGATCTCTACGGGGATGACGTTGCCGCGCTGGGACTCCGTGGCGGCGTTGTACTGCTTGCAGAAGTCCATGATGTTGACGCCGTGCGGACCGAGCGCGGTACCGACCGGCGGCGCGGGCGTCGCCTGCCCGGCCTGCAACTGGACCTTCACGAGCGCGGCGATCTTCTTCTTCGGAGGCATGCGAACCCCTTTGTCCCATTTATCGGTGGTTCCGACTCCCGGACACCCGGGCAACACGGCGGTGGGACGCATCCACCGTGTAGGAACCGCTTGAAGCCGAACGCGGCCATCGCCGACCCTCGCGTCCGATCACCCGTGGGGCTGGACGGATCAGGTCGGCCGCCTCCGTCTGAACGGAGGACAACCCGTACAGGATACGGCCTCGGCGGGGTGAGTCGGCCCGCTCGGGCCGTCCGCGCGTCCGTCGGCGTGCCGTCCGGCTCTCCCGGCACGAATTCGGGCCGCCCCCGCGTGAGCGGGAACGGCCCGGACGTGGTCTGAAAGGCTCGGTCAGATCTTGGAGACCTGGTTGAAGGAGAGCTCGACCGGGGTCTCGCGGCCGAAGATGGAGACCAGCACCTTGAGCTTCTGCTGCTCGGCGTTGATCTCGTTGACCGTCGCGGGGAGGGTGGCGAACGGGCCGTCCATGACGGTGACGGACTCGCCGACCTCGTAGTCGACGGCGGCCGGGGCCTTCGCCTGCTCCTTGGCGGTCTTGGCGACGCCCTCCTCCGGCTCGGGGGCCAGCAGGTTGGCGACCTCGTCGAGGCTCAGCGGGGACGGCTTGTTCAGCAGGCCGACGAAGCCGGTGACGCCCGGGGTGTTGCGGACGGCGGCCCAGGACTCGTCGGTCAGCTCCATCCGGACGAGGATGTAGCCCGGCAGGACCTTCTCGTTGACCTTCTGCCGCTTGCCCTGCTTGATCTCGGTGACCTCGTGCTGCGGGACCTCGATCTGGAAGATGAAGTCCTCCATGTTGAGGGTCTGCGTCCGGGTCTCGATGTTGGTCTTGACCCGGTTCTCGTAGCCCGCGTAGGAGTGCACGACGTACCAGTCGCCCGGCTGGAGCCGGAGCTGCATCTTGAAGTCGGCGTACGGGTCGGCCGGCGGCCCGGCCGGGGCCTCCTCGCCGTCGTCCTCGTCGGCGGCGGCCTCGTCCTCGCCCTCGACGGCCTCGGCCAGCTCCGCGGCGCCCTCGGCGGCGTCCTGCGCGGGGCCCTCGCCCTCGAGCTTCGTGTCCGCGGGCTCGCCGTCGCCGGCGGCGACGACCGCCTCGGCCGTCTCGTCGGCGGGCTCAGCCGCCAGGTCGGCCGCAGCAGCCGCAGCGGACTGGGCCTCTTCAACGGCCTCGTCGTAGGGCTGTGAGGACTCGGACACGGTGACTCTTTCTCTCGGACTGCGGTGATGGTCTTACCGGTGCTTACCAGGGTACGGCGGGCTCGCCCGGAATGGCGCGCGGCGGCCGCGCGGCGTCAGCCGAAGATGGCGTAGACGCCCTTCTGCAGGCCGTAGTCGAAGGCGGAGACGATCGCGACCATGATCAGCACGAAGGCCAGCGCGGCGGTCGTGTAGGTGACCAGCTCGCGCCGCGTCGGCCAGATGACCTTGCGCAGCTCGGCGATGACCTGGCGGACGAACAGCGCGGGCCCGGTCCGCCGGGAGGCGGACTTCTTCTTGCCCTTGTTCTTGCCTTCGTCCTTGGCCTCGGGCTCGTCGCGCTCGTCGCGCGTCTCAGTCGCCATTTGCCGCCGTTCACCTCATAGGTCGTGATCCAACCACCGACGTGGTTGCCGCGCGGTCCCGTGCCGCGTTCCGCCACGGCGCCGCCGTGGCGCGGCCGGCACGGGTGCGCGCACCGCACCTCGCAGGGCAGGAGGGACTCGAACCCCCAACCGCCGGTTTTGGAGACCGGAGCTCTACCAATTGAGCCACTGCCCTTCATTCTCCGGCTAAGGAGAACACCCGGCCGCGGGGCCGGGGTGGTGTCGCGTACCAGCTTACGGCCTCATCGTGATGCCCGCGTGCGGACAGGCTCGTATACCGGTGACGCGTCACTTGGAGGGTGAGTCTACGTGCCGGAGGGCCCCGCGTCGAACCGATACCGGCGGATCGTTCGCGGCGCCGCGGCGGGGCGCCGGAGGGGGCGGCGGCGAAGACCGCCCGACCGGCCCGGATATATGACTCGGGTCACGAGGCGGCGTCTGTAACGATAGGGACATGAGCACTGAGCGTCCTCGCATCTCCAAGCGCATCGCCGCGATATCCGAATCCGCCACGCTGGCCGTCGACGCCAAGGCCAAGGCGCTGAAGGCTGCGGGCCGCCCGGTCATCGGGTTCGGCGCGGGCGAGCCCGACTTCCCGACCCCGGACTACATCGTCGAGGCGGCCGTGACCGCCTGCCGGGTGCCGCGCTTCCACAAGTACACGCCGGCGGGCGGGCTGCCCGAGCTGCGCGCCGCCATCGCCGAGAAGACCGAGCGCGACTCCGGCTACAAGGTGGAGGCCAACCAGGTCCTGGTGACCAACGGCGGCAAGCAGGCGGTGTACGAGGCGTTCGCCGCGCTGCTCGACCCGGGCGACGAGGTCATCGTCCCCACCCCGTACTGGACGACCTACCCCGAGTCGATCAAGCTGGCGGGCGGCGTGCCCGTGGACGTCGTCGCCGACGAGACCACCGGCTACAAGGTGACCGTGGCGCAGCTGGAGGCGGCCCGCACCGACCGCACCAAGGTGCTGCTGTTCGTGTCGCCGTCCAACCCGACCGGCGCCGTGTACTCGCGCGACGAGATCGAGGCCATCGGACGCTGGGCCGACGAGCACGGCCTGTGGGTCGTCACCGACGAGATCTACGAGCACCTCGTGTACGGGGACGCCGAGTTCCACTCGATGCCGGTCGTGGTGCCCGAGCTCGCCGACCGGACGCTCGTCCTGAACGGCGTGGCCAAGACGTACGCGATGACGGGCTGGCGCGTCGGCTGGCTGATCGGCCCGGCGGACGTGGTGAAGGCCGCGCAGAACCTGCAGTCGCACGCGACGTCCAACGTGGCGAACGTGTCCCAGGCCGCCGCGCTCGCCGCCGTCACCGGCGACCTGTCCGCGGTGGCGGAGATGCGCAAGGCGTTCGACCGGCGCCGCCAAACGATCGTGCGGATGCTGAACGAGATCCCCGGCATGGTCTGCCCCGAGCCGGAGGGCGCGTTCTACGCCTACCCGTCGGTCAAGGCGCTGCTGGGCAAGGAGCTGCGCGGCAAGCGCCCGGAGACGTCGGTGGAGCTGGCGTCGCTGATCCTTGAGGAGGCCGAGGTCGCGCTGGTGCCGGGCGAGGCGTTCGGCACCCCCGGCTACTTCCGCCTCTCGTACGCGCTGGGCGACGACGACCTCACCGAAGGCGTCTCGCGGGTCGCGAAGCTGCTCTCCGAGGCGAGCTGACCGCCGCGCGGAACCCCACCGCGAGCAAAGAGGACCGGCCCCGGGCGTGCACTTCGCCCGGGGCCGGTCCTGTACGGACGGGGCATGCCCGACCCCGTCCGGGAGCGCCCGGCGGACGGCCCGCGGCGGCCCCTCAGCGTCCGCGGCCCGCCCTATCCGGGCAAGGGTCGGTGATCCTTACGGCCGGACGCCTTCGGCGATGCGCATCAGCCGGTCCTTGGCGGTGCCCTTGGCGGTGACGGTGACGCCGACGCCGGGCCGCGCCATCCAGGAGATCTGGCGCGCCGCGCCGGGCCCGTCGCCGACCAGCGCCGGCATCCCCCGCACGGACGTGCGGCCGGGGACGCCCGGCGTCCGCACCAGGTCGTGCGGGCCGGTGAGCCCGCTGCCCGTCACGAGCGCGATCTCCACCGAGCCGCTCTCGCCGCGCCACGCGCACGTCGTGGTCTTGCGCCCGGTGCCGCCGTCGACGGCGCAGGGGCCCGCGGCGGCCAGCCCGTCCGGGATGTAGGTGATCCAGTCCGGGAGCTCGTCCACCACGCCGCCCACTCCGGGCTTGTGCGGTGCCGTGGCGCCGCCGCCACCGGACGACGGGTGCGCCTCCGGCTTCGGCGAAGCGCCCGCCTCGGGCCTCCCCTTGGACGGCGGGGACGAGGGGAGGCCCGAAGCGGGGGGCCGTTCCGGCGGCCGGGACGCGGAGGCGGTCCCTGTGGGGCGGGCCGTCTCCGTGCTCCCGGCCGGTGTGGCCCGGAACGACTGATAGGTGGGTACGAGGGCGAGCGCCGCGACCGATGCGGCCGCGACCCCCGCGGCGGCGTGCACGCGGGCCTTCCGGCGCCGGTGCCGCCGTTTGACGTCGGCGGCGAGCGACGGTGACGCGGCTGCCCCGGCCACCTGCTCGGCCATGGCCTTCCGCAGTTCACTCTCCAGATCCATCGCTCAGCTCCCCAATGGCGCCAGGTTCGAGTCGAGGCGCTCCCGGAGCCTGGCGAGCCCCCGGGACGCCTGGCTCTTGACCGTTCCGACCGAACAGCCGAGAGCCTGTGCCGTCTCGGCCTCCGAGAGGTCCTCCCAGAAACGCAGGACGAGCACGGCCCGCTGGCGTGGGCCGAGCCTGCGCAGCTCCTCCATGAGCGTCCCCCTCAGCTCGACGGCGTGGTTCGGCGAGGCCGCCGGGGTCTCCGGCAGCCGCGCCATGTGGATCTCGCGGAGCACCTTCCACCGGCGGGAGCGGCTGATCACGAGGTTGACCAGGATCCGGCGGACGTAGGGTTCCGGATCCTTGCCCGGTTCCAGCCGTCCCCAGTGGCGGTAGGCCTTCTCCAGCGCGGTCTGCAGGATGTCCTCGGCGTCCTGCCGCGCCCCGCACATCAGTGCCGCGGTGCGCAGCAGGGCATCGCCGCGTGCCGCCACGAACTCCACGAACGACTCGTCGTCTCGACGCCCCACTGTGCTCCGTCCCGGCTAGTGCGGTTCCGGTGTTGTGCTGTGCCGCTGTCGTGCTGTGCGGTTGTCGTGCTCAGCGGCTGTTGTGCTGTGCCGCTGTCGTACCGTGCCGTGGGCGGACGGCCCCCGCGCCTGGGCCGCCCGCCCGCGTCTGTGGTGTCGCGGGCCCCGGTCGCCGGGGTCCGCGCTATCGGGCCTGCCGCAGGGCGGTGGCCATGTCCGGCAGCCCGCCGGCGAGGACGGGGCTGCCGTCGAGGTACATCGAGTAGCCGTTCGGGTCGAACAGCAGCACGCCGCCGCCCTTCGGGCTCTGCCAGGCGGCGACGCCGGCGACGGCGACCGGGGTACCGCCCTCGGGCAGCTTCAGCGTCTTGCGCAGCTCGGCCTGGGACATGCCGGCCGGCGTCTTCAGGGTCTGGACGGTGACCCACTGGCCGGCCTTGCCGACCCACTTCTGCGTGACCGCGCAGACGCGCTGCTCGCGGAGCTCGGCCGAGCCGGGAACGGTGGAAGCGTAACGCAGGCCCTTCGTCAGCATGGCGGCCTTCTCGGCCGCGCCGCCGACCTTCACGGCGGGCTTGAGCGTGCTGCAGTCGAGCTTCGGCACGGCGGGCGCGGCGGGCTTGGCGGGGACGCGCGCGGCGGGCGGGGCGCTGCGGGCGCCGGCCGGGGTGTCCTTGGTGGACGGCGGGCAGGTCGGCAGGTTCGCGGGGACCTTGCCCTTGACGTCCGCCGGCACCTTGTTCTTGACGTCCGCCGGGACCTCGGCGCCGGGGACCTTCGCACCGGGCAGGTCGGTCTTGGGCAGCTCGGTCTTGGGCAGCTCGCCCTTCGGCAGCTCGCCCTTGGGCAGGCCGGGCGCGGGGACGCCGGTGTCGGGCAGCTTCGCGCCGGCCGGGTTCTGCTTCAGCTGCTGCTCGACCTGCTTGCGCTGCTGCTCCAGCTGCTTCTTCGCGCCGGTCTCGGGGAGCCCGGCGGCCGGGGCGCCCGCCTTGGACAGCTTCGCCGGGATGCAGGTCGGCAGCGTCTTCGGCGCCGCGTCCTGCACCTTGCGCTCGACGGCGGTCGGGGCCTTGGCGTCGTTCGACTGGAGGCCCGCCTCGTGGTGGGAACCGGTCATCGCCCACGTCGCGCCGCCGCCGACGGCGACGGTTCCGACGGCGGACGCGGCGATCAAGGCGGCCTTCAGGGTGATCATGGTGTGTGTCCCTTTCTGCCCGGGTCTTTCCAGCGGGGGGTGCTAGCGGGGGCGGGTCGCCCGTTTCTCTCTGGCGCCCCTCGTATACGCACGGTGCCCGGAGGGGGTTGCACGCGATTCCAAAGTTTTTTCGGGATGCCCATGGGACGCGATGGCCGCGCGGTGTCATGCGAGGTAGTCCGGTGTGATGATCCTGCGGGTACGGGATTCGGCCGGGCCGATGATCCGGCAACATTGGCTCATGGAGGCCAGTACCGTTTCAGTCCGTCCGGTCCCGCGGGACGCCGCCCGTCCGGACGTGGGCCTGCTCCCCAAGGCGCACCTGCATCTGCACTTCACCGGGTCGATGCGGCATTCCACGCTGGTGGAGCTGGCCACCCTGCACGGCGTCCACCTGCCGGACGCGCTCGTCGAGGACTGGCCGCCCAGGCTGCACGCCACCGACGAGCGCGGCTGGTTCCGGTTCCAGCGCCTGTACGACATCGCGCGCTCGGTGCTGCAGACCCCGGACGACCTGCGCCGGCTGCTGCGCGAGACCGCCGAGGACGAGGCGGCCGAGGGGTCGGGCTGGTTGGAGATCCAGGTCGACCCGAGCGGCTACGCGGCGCGGTTCGGCGGGCTGACCCCGACCGTGGAGCTGGTGCTGGACGCGGCGCGGGATGCGTCGGCGGCGTCCGGCGTCGGCATCGGCCTGGTGATCGCCGCGAACCGGACCCGGCACCCGCTGGACGCCAAGACGCTGGCGCGGCTGGCCGTCCGGTACGCGGGCGAGGGCGTGGTGGGGTTCGGGCTGTCCAACGACGAGCGGCGCGGCCGGGCCTACGACTTCGAGGGCGCGTTCCGGATCGCCAAGCGCGGCGGGCTGCTGTCGGACCCGCACGGCGGTGAGCTGCTCGGCCCGGCGAGCGTCCGCGAGTGCCTGGACACGCTGGACGCCGACCGGATCGGCCACGGCGTCCGCGCCGTCGAGGACCCGCGCCTGCTCGCCGCGATCGTGGACCGGGGCGTGACGCTGGAGGTGTGCCCGGCGTCGAACGTGGGGCTCGGCGTGGCGGCGACGGCGGGCGACGTCCCGGTGCGGCGGCTGTTCGAGGCGGGCGCGTCGATCGCGCTGGGCGCCGACGACCCGCTGCTGTTCGGGTCGCGGCTGGCGCGCCAGTACGAGCTGGTCCGCACCGAGCACGGGTTCACCGACGCCGAGCTGGCGGAGCTGGCCCGGCAGTCGATCAGGGCGTCGGCGGCCCCGGACGCCCTGCGCCGCCGCCTGCTGGCGGGGGTCGACGCCTGGCTGGCGGGCTAGCCGCCGACCGGCGGGCTAGCCGCCGGAGTCGGCGGAGGTCTCGACGCCGCGCAGGCCGTCCGCCCAGGCCGCCACGGTGGCGGGCACCGTGCCGAGCGCGCCGTCGCCGTACGGCACGCCGAGGGCGCTCAGGACGTGCACCAGCAGCCCCGCCGACAGGAACCGGGCGATCTCCTCGGGCCGCGCGCCGGTCAGGTCGTGGACGACCCGCCACAACCGCGCCCAGCGGACGCGCCCGAGCCGGGCGGTGTCGGCGTCCCGGACGGCGACCGCGTAGATCTTGAGCAGCAGCCGGGGAAGCGCGGGCGCGTCCTGCGGCAGCCGCGCGCAGGCCCGCGCCATCGCGTCGAGCGCCTCGTCGCCGCGCAGCCCGCCGGCGGCGTCCCGCAGGACGCCCTCCAGGTCGTCGAAGCAGCGCTCGGCGGCGGCGAGGAACAGCGCGTGCTTGGACGCGAAGAGCCGGAACATGTAGGGCTGCGAGACGCCGATCCGCCGGGCGATCGTCCAGGTGGACGTGCCGTCGTACCCGCCCAGGGCGAACTCGGCCATCGCCGCCCGCACCGCGAGCTCGCGACGGTCCGCGGCGCTCATCCTCGGGCTC
The DNA here is from genome assembly GCF_013364275.1 of Actinomadura sp. NAK00032. Lineage (NCBI taxonomy): Bacteria > Bacillati > Actinomycetota > Actinomycetes > Streptosporangiales > Thermomonosporaceae > Actinomadura > Actinomadura sp. NAK00032. The sequence continues at coordinate 8,580,611 of NZ_CP054932.1, forward strand.
ATACCGTCCAACGTAGTGCCGCCCCGCCCCGCAGGGGTCACGCGGACAGGTCGCACACCACCGACTTACAGGTTGCTCAGACCGCGGGGTCGCCAGGGGCCGCAGGCCGGTCGTGGGCGAGGGAGTCAGCCGGTGAGAGTGGTGGTCGGTCTGCGGTGGGCCACATGCCCTGGTGTTCCAGGTGGGTGGTCAGGAGGGCTCCGGCGCGGACGATGTGGGCGCGCATTTCGGTGGCGGCGGTCTGGGCGTCTCCGGTGCGGAGGGCGGCCAGGATCCGGGCGTGGTCGCGGACGGCGAGGGCGGGCCAGCCGGGGAGCCGGCCGTACAGGCCGCGCGGGGCGTAGCGGGCCACGGTCCCGAGCGACCAGGCGAGCTTCGGGGAGTCGGCGGCCAGGTTGATCTCCCGGTGGAAGAGGTGGTCGTACTCCTCGACGAGGTCGGGGCGGCGGGCGGCCGTGGCGCGTTCCAGCGCGCGGTGGAGGGCGGCCAGTTCGCGGAGGGCGGCGGCGCCGATCCGCGGGGTGGCGCGTGCGGCGAGTTCGGCGGCGATGCCTGCCTGCACCCAGAACAGGTCCTGGACGTCCCGCTTCGACAGCGGCGCGACGACGAACCCGCGGCGCGGCTCCAGCACGACGAACCCCTCGCTGCGCAGCGACTTCAGCGCCTCCCGGACGGGGGTGACGCTGATGCCGAACTCCACGGCGAGGCGCTCCAGCCGCAGGTGGTCGCCGGGGCGGAGCCGGCCGTCCATGATCAGCTCGCGGATGCGGGCGGCGGCCTCGTCGCTCAGCTGCGGCCGGGTGCCGAGCGCCCGCCGGGGCGGGGGGAGGGGGGCGGGTAGGGCCACGGCGGTACTCCCGTCCGGGCCCTTCCGCGGCCGAGCCCCGCGGTGGTCGAGGGCCCTGCCCTCATGGTTCCCGCTCCCGGCCCGTTTCAGCCCCGGCCGGTACCAGCCGGTCCGGTGGGGTCAGAGCGTGACGCCGACGAGGACGGGCTCGTTGACGAGTTCGACCCCGAACGCGTCGCGGACGCCGTCGCGGACCTCGCGGGCCAGGGCGAGCAGGTCGGCGGTGCCGGCGCCGCCCGGGTTGGTGAGGGCGAGGGTGTGCTTGGTGGAGATCCGGGCCGGGCCGCGGGCGTGGCCCTTGCTGAACCCGGCGCGGTCGATGAGCCAGGCGGCGGACGTCTTGACCCGGTCGCCGACCTCCGGGTAGCGGGGGAACACCGCGTCCGGGCCGAGCCGCTCGGCGACGCGGCGCTCCAGCTCGGCGAGCTGGGCGGGTTCGAGGATCGGGTTGGTGAAGAACGATCCGGCGCTGCGGGTGTCGGGGTCGGCCGGGTCCAGGACCATGCCCTTGCCGCGCCGCAGTTCGAGTACGGCGTGCCGGGCCTCCTTGAGGGTGACCCTGTTCCCCGGCTGGACGCCCAGCTTGCGCGCGAGTTCGGTGTAGGCGACCGGCTGGGACTCCTCGGCCTCGTGCAGCGCGTACGTCACGTCCAGGACGACGTACCGGTGGCTGCCTTTGAAGACGCTGTGCCGGTAGGTGAAGCGGCAGGCGTCACGGTCGAGCGTGACGACGGCGCGGGCCTCCCGGTCGTAGGCGCGCACCTCGACGATCGTCTCGCTGACGTCCTGCCCGTAGGCGCCGACGTTCTGGATCGGGGTGGCGCCGACGCGCCCCGGGATGCCGGACAGGCATTCGACCCCGGCGAGGCCGTCGGAGACGCAGCGGGCGACGAACGGGTCCCAGTCCTCGCCGGCCTGGACGCGGACGAGCACGGTGTCGCCCTCGGCGGACGCGCGCTCGGTGCCGCGGGTGCCGACGTGCACGACGGTGCCGGCGAAGCCGTCGTCGGACACGACCAGGTTGCTGCCGCCGCCGAGCACGAGGAGCGGTTCGCCCTCGTCGTCGGCCTTGCGGACGGCGGCGACCAGTTCGTCCTCGGTCGTGGCCTCGACGAAGCGCCGGGCGGGGCCGCCCAGCCGCAGCGTGGTGTATCCCGCCAGGTTCACGTCTTCGGCGAACACCGCCACGTCGTCCTCCCCCTAGCCGTGCGTGCCGCGGCCCCCCGCGGCGGCACCGGCCGGGGCGTCCCCGGCCGATGCGTCACCGTCCGTCAGGCGAGCTTGACGACCGCCCGCGCGCGCGTGAGGACCTTCTGGTCGTTCGACCTGGCGGTGAGCGCCACGACGACCTTGCCGTCGTCGAGCTTCTCCTCCACCTTGCCGCTGATCTCCAGGGTCGCGCCGCCCTCGTCGGGGACGACCACCGGAGAGGAGAACCGTACCCCGTAGTCGACGACCGCACCCGGATCGCCGGCCCAGTCGGTGACGAACCGGCCGCCCTGCGCCATCGTGTACATGCCGTGCGCGATCACGTCCGGCAGGCCGACGGCCTTCGCGACGGACTCGCGCCAGTGGATCGGGTTGAAGTCCCCGGACGCGCCCGCGTACATGACGAGGTTGGCGCGGTCGACCGCGTAGGTCTGCGCGGGGATCTCGGTGCCGACCTCGACGTCGGCGTAGTTCACCTTGGCGGTCATCAGGCCCCCCGCTCCACGATCGTGTTGTAGGTCTTGCAGATCAGTTCGCCCTCGGTCGTCTTGACGTCGGTCTCGATGACCATCTTCTCGTTGTTGCCGATCGACTTGATCTCGGTGATCGTGGACGTGCAGGTCACGACGTCGCCGGCGCGCAGCGGGCGGGTGTACTCGAAGCGCTGCTCGCCGTGCACGACCATCGCGTAATTGAGCCCGAGGTCGGGGTCGGCGAGGCCGGCGTTGCCGAGGGAGACCACGATCGGGAAGGTGGGCGGCGCGATGACGTCGGGGTATCCGGCCGCCTTGGCCGCCTCCTGGTCGCGGTAGACCGGGTTATGGTCGCCGATCGCGTCCGCGAACTCGCGGATCTTCACCCGGCTGACCTCGTACGGCTCGCTGGGCGGGAAGCTCCGCCCGATGAAATCGCGGTTGAGTGCCATGCAATCCGTCCCTCCAGGTCGAACGGGCCGCGCTGCCCGGGCGCCCGCCTGTTCCGTCATCGCGTCGGACGGTAACAGAATGACGTTCAGCCCGCCGCCGCCGGGTCTCACTGGCGGGGACGGGCTGAACGATGTCAGGGCAAGCGCGCGAAGAAGGCGCCGTTGTGGCCGGCCGTGCGGCGCTCGGCTACCGGGTCTCCCGGTGCGGGCGGTGGCAGCGGCAGTTGGGGCAGTACTTCTTCAGCTCAAGGCGGTCCGGGTCGTTGCGCCGGTTCTTCCGCGTGATGTAGTTGCGGTGCTTGCACTCCTGGCAGGCCAGCGTGATCTTCGGCCGGACGTCGGTGGCAGCCACGATGGAGTGCCTTTCTGGGTAAGGGACATGGATCTACGGACCTCGGCCGCCCGGGCGGGCGGCCGGCGATTCGACCCAGCCTGCCCACCTCCCGGAGGAGGTGAGAGACATGGGTAGTAGCGAGGGCCGGACTTGAACCGGCGACACAGCGATTATGAGCCGCTTGCTCTGCCTGACTGAGCTACCCCGCCGTGATGGTCGGTGTGGACCGGATTGCAAGGATACCGGATGCTCACCGAACCCTGGAAACGCGGAAACCCGGATCGAGATCGGGGCTTCGGTTTCGCGGATTCCGCTGGACCGCCTCCCAGCGTACCGGGTGCTCCGGTGGGCTGCGAAACGTCCTGCTGGAACCGGTGGGACGGTACCACAGCGCCTGGTAGGGAGCGAATCAGCGCGTTCCGGCTCCGCTCCGCCCCCGCTCCGGAGACGACGAAGGCCGCCGTCCGAAGAGATCGGATGGCGGCCGCATTGCCGTGAGCCCCTTTACGGAATCGAACCGTAGACCTTCTCCTTACCATGGAGACGCTCTGCCGACTGAGCTAAAGGGGCCTGCGTCGTTCGCGCAGTGAAACCATACACGGCCTGAGCGCGTGGTGCGAACCGGATTGCCCCGCCGGCGTCCGCGCCGGTCAGCGCCGTCGGCAAGGCCGGCCAGCGCGTCGCCGAGTCTGGCCGGCGCCCCGGCGGGCCGGGTCAGCGCAGCAGGTCGCGGGCGATGACGAGCTGCTGGATCTGGCTCGTCCCCTCGTAGATCCGGAACAGCCTGACGTCGCGGTAGAAGCGCTCGACGGCCACGCCGCGCATGTAGCCCATGCCGCCGTAGACCTGGACGGCGCGGTCGGCGACGCGTCCGACCATCTCCGAGCAGAAGTACTTGGCGCATGACGGCCCGAGCCTGGTGTCCTCACCGGCGTCGTAGGCACGGGCGGCCTCCAGCACCATGGAGCGTCCGGCGTACAGCTCGGTCTGGGAATCGGCGATGAGCCCCTGGACGAGCTGGTATTCGCCGATCGTCTTACCGCCCTGGCTGCGTTCCTTGGCGTAGGCGACCGTCTCGTCCAGGATCCTCTGGGCGAGGCCGACGCAGACGGCGGCGATGCTGAGCCGCCCATGGGCGAGGGATGCCATCGCGGTGCGGAAGCCCGTTCCCTCCGTCCCGACCATGGCTTCGGCAGGGACGCGCACGTTGTCGAAGAAGACCTCGGCCGTGTGGGCACCGCGCTGGCCCATCTTCTGGTCGGACGGGCCGACGCTCAGGCCGTCCGCGCCCTTCTCGACGAGGAACGTGGAGATGCCGCGCGAACCGGCGCCGCCCGTCCTGGCGAAGACCATGAAGACGTCGGCCTCGGGGGCGTTGGTGATGAACCGCTTCGCACCGCTGATGGCGTAGCCGCCGTCGCCGTCAGGGACGGCGGTCGTGGTGAGCGTGCTGGGGTCGGAGCCGGCCTCGGCCTCGGTGAGCGCGAACGCGCCGATGACCTCGCCGGACGCGAGCTTGGGGAGCCACGCGTCCTTCTGCGCCTCGGTCCCGGAGTTCACCAGGACCTGCCCGGCGATGCCGTTGCTGGTGCCGAACATGGAGCGGAACGCAGGGCTTGCGTAGCCGATCTCGAAGACGAGCCGGACCTCCTCGCTCAGCGACAGGCCGAGGCCGCCGTACTGCTCGGGCAGCGCGTACCCGAACAGGCCCATGTCCCGGGACGTGCGGCGCAGCGCCGCCGGGATCGCGTCGGTCTCCTCGATCTCGTCCTCGCGCGGGACGACCTGCTCGCGGACGAAGCTGCGGACGGCCTTGAGCACGTCGTCGAAATCCTGTGGCTCCATGGCCTCATTCTAGAATCAGATTCCAGGATAGGGGCGGTTCCGGCCGATTCTCCGGTGTCCTTCCCGCTGTGCGAAGGTGATCAACCATGCCGCTACAGCACGCCGTCGAGGAGGCCGTCCGGGCTGCCATCGCCGAGGACCGCTCCTTCGGCGACCTCCTGCCTCCCCTGATGGAGGCGTCCCGGACCGCCTCCCCCGCCGAGATGACCGCCGCGCTGCCCCGCCTCGCCGAGGGCATCGCGCAGGCCCCGCCGAACCTCGGCGGCTGGCTCGCCGTGATCTCCGGCGCCTGGATCGAGAACGGCGCCGACCCGGCGCCCGTCGGGCCCGCGCTCGTCCAGCGGATCACCGAGGTCACCGCCGCCGCGCTGGCGTTCGGCAACGCCTGGACGGAGGCCACCGGAGGCGAAGCGCCGCCCGACATGCAGGAGGAGAAGCCGTCCCAGCGGGCGGTCGACACGGTCGGACCCGTCCTCGGGGAGGGCGCGGTCGTCACGATGATGGCGTGGTTCGCGCTGCCGCAGTACGCGATGGCGGGCTGCACGCTCCTGCAGACGGCGCCGGAGGTACGGGCGTCCATCAACGACCGCGACCTCCACCTGCGCGCCGCCGGGGAGGCGTCCAAGTACCTCGGGCAGATGGACCACTACCAGGCGCTGCTGCGCGTCCTGGACGGCGAGCGCCTCCTCGTCCTCGACCGGGCGAGCCGCCAGGGCTGGACGGTCACGATCGGCGGGATCGGCGACAACTTCCAGCTGCACATGCTGCTCGGCGGGGCCCTCATCGGACGTCCCGGCGGGCTGACCGGCGAGCGCCCCGCGCCGGAGATCCTCGCGTGCTTCCTGAACGCCGACGCCCCGCCCGGACCACCGGTCGTGTCGAGCCCGTGGAACCTGGTCGACGCGCACGGCGAATGGATCTGGAACGAGGGCGTGCCCGCCGACATCCCCGCCGTCAACGGCACCCGCGTCATCGTGATCGACCCGCCGTCCTACAACCGGACTTTCCCGGCCGGGCGGCGCTTCCCGCTGATGCCGGCCACGCTCCGCGTCGACGGGATGCACCTGCCGGAGGACCTCGGCGCCTGGTGGCCGAACATCAAACCGGCGACGCGCTGAGGAGCCTTCAGAAGCGCACCAGGACGGCGGTGGCGTCGTCGTACTGCTTGCCCCTGGGCTTCGTGCCCGCCGCCTCCGCGGCCCTGGTGCGCTTGACGAGCTCCCTCGGGCCCTCGTCGTCCAGGAGCTGGAGCAGTTCGTCCCAGTCCATGTGACCGAACCGCTCCACAAGCCTGGACGCGCCGTCGCTCAGCACCGCCGCGCGGCGCAGGCCGTCCACCGGCACCTCGCCGGTCAGTCCTTCGTACGCGGCCTCGGGCTTGGTGCTCGCCACCCAGAACCCGCCGGGGCTGTTGCGCGACTTGCGCACGCCTTCGAGGGTGTAGCTCGGGAGATGGTCGACCCGGTCGTCCCGGAAGACCATGATCTCGCCGACGTCCACCACGATCGGGGAGTCGGCGAGGACGAACCACTCCACGGCCGCGCCGCGGCGGCGCAGCAGCGACACGGTCGCCGACGGGCTGTCCGGGTTCTGCAGGTCACACGTCCCCGTGTGCGCCTCCCCCGTCACCTTGATCGCCTCCGCGACCAGGTCGGGCAGCGGCTTGCCGTCCTCCAGCGCCAGCAGCGCCGCGATCCGGCCGCCGAGCCGGCGCACCAGCCACGCCGGATCGTGCCGGCACCCGCTGTCCACCCCCTGCGGCGCCGTCGCCCCGTCCAGCAGCACCACCCAGCCGGGCCCGGCCGCCACGAAATCCTCGTTCGGCCGCCCCGGCGTCGCCTCACTCACATAACTCACCTGCACGAATGCAGGTCTACCCGGTAAAGCGGCCGACCGGGAACCGGTAGACCAAACCGGCAACCCCGGCCCGTAGCCTCGCCGCTCTCCGGTATTCGGACGGGCGCGCGCGGCCTTGGTCAGTCCTCGACGTCGACGCCGAAGCCGCGCGCCAGCTCGGCCAGCCCGAAATCGTGCCCCTGCCCGACGACGCGGATCCGCCAGCGCGGACCGCGCCGGTACAGCTCGGCGAGCAGCATCGTCCGCTCGCTCGTCCCGGCGTCGAGGGTGGCCTGGGCGAACGCCTGCTCGCCGTCGCCGGGCCCTATGCCGAGCTCGACGGGCCCCAGTTCCCCGAACGTGACCGTCCCGTCGATCGCCGCCGCGATCGTCACCTTGCGGACGGCCTGCGGGAGCCCGGCCACGTCCACCGCGACCGCCTGCTCGGTGGGACCGTCGGCGGCGAGCCGCACCGTCCCGTCCGGGGACTCGGCGGCGCCGTAGAAGACGAAGTCCTCGTCGCAGGAGACCTGGCCGTCGTCGTCCAGCGCGAAGGCGACCACGTCGACCTCGCAGGACGCGTGCTGGACCCACGAGGCGGTCACCGTCCACCGTGTTTCGTCCGGCAGGTCGACGGCCGCGCCGCGCGGCAGCACCATGGGCGACACGCGTTCCGCCACCTTCCTCTCCGGAGCCTGCAGCCATCGCTCCTCGTGGACGGGCAGTTCCAGATCGGCGACCCGGCGCATACGCCGGTCACTTTCACTTCCGCTGAGGGCGACGACATCCGTGACGCTAGCGGAGAGGTTCACTGCGGCGGCACCGCCGAGTTCCACGACCCGGCTCCGCGCTGTTGTTGAGTGCCTGCCGGGCCTTGGCCGTCCCGGAGCCGGGGTCGTTGGCGACCAGGACGCTCGTATGCCGGCTGACGGACGTCATCACGTTCAGCCCCTGCCGCACGGCCTGCTCGACGAGCTTTTCCCGCGCAATCTCGGTCTCCCCCGTGATGGCGACCTTCATCCCCTGGACGAGTTCGCTGGTCAGGCGCCCCGGGCAGCGGAAGGCGCACCTGGTCTTCGGGATGCCGTAATGGGCGGCGAGCGTCGCCAGTTCAGGTCTTTCGTCGCCGGCGAGAGGCGCCGGTTCAGCGCCAGCGTGCACAGCCGCCGCTCGACCGGGAGCCGGACGTTCGCGCGCATGAACTCCTGGGCGAGGAAGCTGTAGTCGAATGGCGCGTTGTGCGCCACGAGAACCCGTCCTTGGAGCATTTTAGCGACACTGGACGCGACGTCCGCGAACTGCGGGGAGCCTTTCAACCGGTCGGCCGTCAATCCGTGAATATGAACCGGGCCGGGATCGCATCCCGGGTCGAAGAGAGTGGAGAACTCCTCACCCTTCCGCCCATCCGGCCCGACCGTGACGACGGCCAGCGACAGTACCCGGTCACGCACCGCCCGCAGGCCGGAGGTCTCCACGTCCACAAGCGCCCACTCATGCCCGAACATGAGCGGCAGGCTAATGCTCGGCGCGGATTGAGCAATGGCCATGCCCACAAGCGGACAACCAGCACGGCCCGCACCTCACCCGCCTTACTATGTCGCGCTTCTCAGCTACTGCATAGAAGCCGTTATCACCCTCCCTCATTTCGAGACCACCACCACCTTTCTGCCCTATTTCACCCGTTTCTGGGCCACCTCTGAGCCACTTCCGCAAGCGATCTTGTCCTGACCGCGAGCGAGGCAGCGGTCCACAGGGCCTCATGACGACGCCCCGCCAGACAGGCCGCTTCGAGCAGGGTTCCGCCCCCTTGTCCCACCGCCAGGTTGCCGCCAGGTGACATGGTCCACCGGACGTCGCACGTTTCGGACACCCTTGCGGGCCATTCATACAGGTCAACCACCTGGGAAGATCGTTTTTCGGTCGCAAGGAAGGCCACTTCCGGTCACCAGTCCATGTATCCACGCCGCCCGCCGACCACCCCGAAGCCACCCCACCAGACAAAAGCGCACATCTCGGGCATCCAGGCGTTTCCCCAGCTCACACCGTGATCACCATGGCGCCAAGGCCCTCATGGTCCATACGCGACGGCCCTGTCACCACCCGCCGGGAGAACCAGCGCCCCACCGTCCGTCCCCGCCGCCCCATGCCTCTCATCTGCGGCTTTACCGGCCTAACACCCCAAATGTTCATCGCAAGGCATTACGGTTCCACCCGTCGCCGCCGCGAGCGGCGAGGTCATCGGGGTTCAAGGGGCGAGGAGCGGGGTCTGTGGAACGTCATGGTCGGCGCTCGCGTGCGCTGGCAGCCCTCGCCGTCGGGCTGACGGGCCTGGTCGCGGCCGCCTTCCTCGCCGTCCAGAACCACACCGCGACGGCCGCGCCGCCCATGCCCGCGCCCTCCGCCTCCGCCACACCCGGCACGGCCGCTCCCGCAACAACCCCCGCCCTGCCCCGCTCGGCACCCATTCGCCTCGAAATACCAAGCATCGACGTCCGCACGCCCCTGATGACCCTCGCCAAGAACGCCGACCAGACCGTCGAGACCCCGCCGCTGGGCCGCGCCCAAGAGGCCGGCTGGTACCGGCTCGGTCCAGCGCCCGGGAGCCGCGGCGCCGCGGTACTCATCGGCCATGTCGACACGGCCACCGGTCCCGCCGTCTTCTACCGGCTCGGCGACCTGCGGCCCGGCGACACGGCCCGGGTGCTGCGCGCCGACGGCCGCACCGCCGTGTTCCGGATCGACTCCGTCGAACGCGTCGGCAAGGACGACTTCCCCACCCAGCGCGTCTACGGCGACCCCGGCTACGCCGCGATCCGCCTGATCACCTGCGGTGGACGCTTCGACCGAGGCAGCGGCCACTACGTCGACAACGTCATCGCCTACGGCCACCTCCTGCGCTCCGAAACGACGCGCTGACATGCCCGCCACCTTCGACCCCGCGGCCTTCACCGGCTCGGACTGCAACACGACCATCCCCGACCGCGCAGGACGCCACCGCCTGCCCCGCCACGGAACCGTCCGACCAGGGCTCACCGGCCCCCGAACGGCCTTCGCCTCACCGCTCGAAACCCTCCCTGACCGCGCGACGCCCCCGTTCGTTGCGCCACTGCGCACCACCGTGGCCCCACCACGGCACCGCCCCATAACTCGCCCCCCGGCACCCCCCGTCCAACACACTCCGCAACGCCATAAGCCCAACCCAGCCCCCAGCCGCAAGGACGGAAAACGCGACCTCCCGCGCATCCCGGTCACCGCGATGCGCGTAACCGTCCTGATCCCGGCCCACAACGAGGCGAAACAGATCACCGAAACGATCGCCTCACTCCGCCGCCAGGAACGTCCGCCGGACCACATCATCGTGATCGCCGACAACTGCACCGACGCCACCGCCGCGTTCGCGCAGCTCTGCGGCGTCGAGATCGTCGGGACGCGCGGCAACAAGCACAAGAAGGCCGGCGCCCTGAACCAGGTCCTGGACCAGCTGCTCCCGATCTTCGGCCCGGAAGACGCGATCATGGTCATGGACGCCGACTCGGCCCTCGACCCCGGCTTCATCCGGCACGGCATCGATTACCTGGCCGATGGCCGCTACGCCGCCGTCGGCGGCACGTTCACCGGCAAGCCGGGCGGCGGCGCGGTCGGCATGTTCCAGCGCAACGAGTACGCCCGCTATGCCCGCGACGTCCGACGCCTCCAAGGCAAGGCTCTCGTCCTGACGGGCACCGCCACCATCTTCCGCGCCACGACCCTCCAGGAAGTAGTCGCGGCCCGCCGCTCCGAACGCCTCCCCGGCCTGCCCCACGTCTACGACGTCCGGGTCCTGACCGAGGACAACGAGCTGACCCTGGCGATCCTCCACCTGGGCTTCCGCATCCTCTGCCCGCCGGAATGCACCCTCACCACCGAGGTCATGCCCACCTGGCGCGAACTGGCCCAGCAGCGCCTCCGCTGGAAGCGCGGCGCCCTGGAGAACCTCCTCGACTACGGCTGGACGCCGATCACCCGCCCGTACTGGGGACGGCAACTGCTCTCCCTGGTCGGCATCCTGGTGATCACCGCTTACCTCTCCTCGCTCGCCTACTCGGCGATCTGGCTGGGCGGCATCCAGATCAGCCCGATCTGGGCGGGCGTGACCCTGATCTTCATGGTGGAGCGCGTGGTCACCGTCCGCCAGCGCGGCAAGGTCCAGATGGCCCTCGCCGGCACCATCGTCGTCGAAATGATCTTCGACGTCTTCCTCCAGATCGTCCAGGCCCGTGCCTTCTGGCAGGCCGCCTGGCGCAAAGAAAGGAAATGGTAGATGTACAACACACCCCCCATCGGCGGCGTGGCCGCGGGTTTCGGCGGGGCCGCAGCGGCCTCCCCGTGGCTCGGCATGCAGGCCCTCTGGCTCGGCCTGGCCCTGTTCACCCTGGTCTCCGCCGGCCTCGCCGTAAAGCGAATCCTCCCCGCCCGCAAGGGCTGACCCCGGAAGGCCGGGGCCCCGCCCCGGCCTTCCCGCAACCAACTGAATCCCCGCCGCGAACGGAGCCGAAGCTCAACGACCACCCTCAGCGTGCAAGATCTGCTCAGCGAACCACTGCACACGCTCCCGGGTGATCCCGCTCCTCTGCTCCACCGCAAGAGGATGGTCAGTCGGCTCCAGTTGAACGAAAGGCCGCTCACCCACAGGACGAGTATGAACATTCGTCTTGAGATTCAGCGTGGGCCGCTCATATAGATACAACTCACTGGCGAGCCACCCGAAGTAAGGCTCCGCCTGCTCCCGTCCCGGCGTCTCCCACAACTCGCCCATCCGAACGAAGTTCTGCGGGCTGAGCGAGACCCAAACCGCCCAGGAGAAGACACCCCCACCCACAACGGGAATCTCCACCAGCCCCTTGACGAAAAAGTGCGCCCCCTCGATCACGCACTGATCAGAGGTGAGCTCACTCTCAGGATGCTCCGCAACCGCATCAGACCAGTAGGCGGGCGCCCCAGAGCCATAGTGCATGGGCAACTCATCGTGCCGCTCCCCACACCCAGAACACACATACCCAACATCACCAGACATGCCGGAAATCTTATTCCGCACCGAACAAGGCCACTACCCGTCCACCGAACCGAAGGCCGAACTCGTGAACGCTCACGGTGGCCTACGACGTGCCGGTCAGCCAGTACACCTCGGCTACCCCTCCCCCGGACCCCCGCCTCGCTAACCCACTTCTACGAACACTCCGTCCCGAAGCCGCACCCGCTATCCCTACTACAGACAGCACTCAAGTGACTACACTGAGTCCATGACGCGTGCACAGAGACGCTTTGGCACCGCCTTGACCGCCTCCGCGATCTTGCTCACCCTCGCCACCCCCACCGGAGCCTCCGCCAGCACCCCGGCCGCGGCTCACTCAATCCCCCAAATGGCCGGCAACCCGCAAATCGACTGCCGAGGCTGGGTCAGGCCCGGTCCCCACACGGTGAAGGACGCGAAGCCGATCTACTCGATAACCGGCGGCGAGTGGGGCAGCGAGGTCGACGTCACCCTGTGGTCGGGCATGGGCCCTGAAGGGTTCCGGCACTACTGGGCCCCCCTCGCGGGCAAGACCCGACCGGGCGACGCGGTGTGGATGGACGTCCTCATCCACGGCGCCGGCTGGCACCAGTGCGGCCCCTTCGGCGTCGGCTCGAACGGCCAGGAGATCTCCTCCCCCATGGGCCGCGTCACGCACTTCTCGGCGTTCCGAGCCTGCGGCCGCCACAACAACTCCAGCGGTTGCACCAGCGACTACTACACCTGCTGCTCCCGCCACACCCACCACCCAACACTCCCGCAGCAAGAGAGCACCCCACCACGCGACTGAGGCCCCGGAGAAGACGCAGCCTCGATAACGGACGCCCAAGTCCAGGCAAGTGCGAAGCGCTGCCTCGGGGGCCACCGGTCCATGCCAAAGCACCGCGCCCGCGCCCAGGGCGGTCCCGAAATTCGAACCCAACCCGCCGCGAAAGGCGTCAACCACCAACCGCTGCCAGAAACAACACACGCTACCAACGCCGCTCGACGATGCCCTCGGTTGCGACATGTGCCTTGAGAAGGGTGCGGAGCTTGACCCGCCGACCACGCCGTCGAACTCGGGCAAGACGCCGCTCATCGGCCCGTGCGTCGTCCTCCAGCCGAAGACGCCGCTGCAATCTGCTCTCGACCCAATCCCCCAACGGCAGGCCGGGCTCCTTGCGCCATGCCTTCGGCCGCCGACGCAACAGACGCTCCTCAACCTCGACCGCCTTCCCCATGTCGGGACTGCCAGCAGCGTCCTGAAGAATCTGATGAAGGCGATGGCGATTGGCACGATTGGGGAACCGCTTGTTCAGCCGAACCGCGTTCCTGGAACTCTTATCGTTCTCCGCATAGGCGTTGCGACGGTCCTTGGCGTAACTGAGCTGCTTCTTCTCTTGAGGGCTCCTGCTCTTCACAGCCTGCCTTCTCCCTCAATCTCCTGAAGCGCGCGGCCTCCGTTGCGATACCTCCGTGCCATACAGCATGCCGCTCAGGAGGACACCACGCTGTGACCTCGGAACCAAACCGATGTCACCTCTTGAACTCGCTGACCTGCTGTACAACGCCAGTCAGTCATCCGACTCGCGTTGGTTGTCACCGGCCAACCCTTGAAGGTCTCGCATCGACTCGGCCCCCAGGGGCAGACCATCCACACCCAAATGACTTCGCACCCTGGGCGAGACCGTCATCGGCGCCGCCCAGCCCTCGTGTACTTGAGCGATCTGACTCGGCACGGGCGTGACCGGGTAGGTGGAGATTCCCTTTGCCCAGTTGATGAGCAGCCCCTCCGTCCCATCGAGGTCGGTCATCACAAGCAACACTGGATGTCCCTGCCTGCTCCAGGTGTTCCACACCGCCCACCCCTCAGGGCGCGGGTCCACGTTGAGGCGCCGACATGCCGTCTCGTAGTCGTCGTCCATTCCGAAGGGCATGGCCGCCGGCCTCAGCAGGACGACACCGGCCAAGCGCATCCTCGGCCGGTCGGTCTCCTCATCCAGACAGCCGTCACCTTGGTAGTGGTAGTGCCGAAGCGTCCGGGCCAACTCGTTCACGGCCCTGCGGAGTCCGTTCGTCTCCTCGACTTCCTCGTAGTAGGCAAGCCATCCTTCGTCGGCAGCCTCGTTGACCACGGCGCGACTACGCGCTTCGACCTCTCGCAGATACTCGGCTTCGCTCATCTCAGGACCGGCCACAGCACCAGTCTGACACCGCGACCGTTACCAGGGCGCCCCATTTTCCCGGCGCCGCCAACCCAAGACACCTGATAACAAGCAAGATCAATGACGTGAACGGGTCTCTCCCACAAAACCTCTGACCAGCACCGCGGCACCCGACCCTTCCAAGATCACCCGCTCCCCGTTGTTAGCACCCACAGCCTTTGTAAGTAGCTTCATAGATCCCAAACGACTCCTAAAGCCATTCTATTTGGAACGCTCATCGCTCCAGCGAAGTCCAAATGTTGGCGTGGCTGTTGGGCTACAGGAGAGGAGAGGGCCCATGCTTCAATCCCTTGCGCTGACAGGGCTCGGTGGACTGCTCGCAATCGTCGGCACTCTGTTAGGGCATCGCCGGCAGGCCGCTGAGGCTCGGCACAGTCGGCTAGAAGGCTATCAACGCGAAGACCGCTACCGGCTGCACCAGGAGCGCCGCATGGCGTATGCCGACTTCCACCTAGCCATAGGGCGAGCGCGCTCAATGGTCAGAACCATTGAGATGGCCGATGGGGACGACGACGGTTTCAACAAGATCAAAGACGCGAGGAGCGATGTTTGGGCTGCCCTCGTCCCGCTGTGGCATGTGGGCTCGGAAGAGGTGGTCAGGACGGCCGGAGAGTTCCTGAGTCGCATCGACGCGGTGATGCAGGAGGGAAGCAGACTGGACCTCGACCAATGGAAGGACCTCGTCAAGGACTACGCGTCCGCAGTACGGCGCGACCTCCTTGAGTGCGCAGTGCCCTGGCCGAACTCGTGACCGTCGACCTCGCCGTCACTCGCCGCTTCAAGGACTTCTTCAAGCTGATGCGCCAGCGCGTAGATCGAACCTCGTTCCGGCTCAGTGCCGTACCCGTCCCCCGTGAGGGCGAACTTCAAGAACACGGCGTGCTCAGTCGACAACATGGGCTCCTTGAGGCGTGCGAAGGACTCGCGCACAGATTAGAGGCGTTGGTGCTGGCGGCGTGGCCCCACGGTGGGCGGGGCGGTCGGGGCGGGGCCGGCTGGACACGTCGCGATGCGCGGTCCGGCACGGCCGTCCGGTGTCCGGCGCCCACGCCGCACGCTCCGGGCGGCCAGGCGCGGGGCCGCACAGCGGCCCAAGCGCCGCCGCCCCTTGACCAAGTACCTGGTCAAGGGCGTGGCCGAATGCCACACTGCCGAGGCAAGCGCGCAGCGCGACCACGTCGACCGGACGGCCGAAACGCTGCGCTATGAGCCGCGCTCGCCGACGTGCGCGAACTAGCTGCGCTACGGCGTCCAGCTCAAGAACCCCGCAAGGGCCTCACGCCGGGCTGCTGCAAGGGCAAAGCACACCGACGCGAACATCTCGGCTACAGCGGCCGCCGCGTCCTGTCTCCCGCAAATAGTCCGGCAAGCCCCTCGCCGACCACAAAGCCGACCGTAAGGCGTGGGTGCTCGCGCGGCTGGCTGAGGCCGGTGTCCTGGTGATCAATCCGGCCGATCTGAACGCCGTCCATGTCTCTGAGAACGGTCGGGTCTCGGTGATCCGGACGTCAGGCCGATCCGGTGGCGCTGCTCAAGGGTGACTGCCATCTTCCGGCGACTGACTGGGGGGCGACTCGTCCTAACTCGGTCGCTGCCCGAAACGGGGTCGCGCTGGACGGACAGCGGGTCGACTCACGAGCAACGCGGCCTCAAGCTCCGTCCACTGGCCGAGGTTCGGACGGTTCCGATCCCGCCGGTCCTGGTGGAGCTCCTCCGGGAGCACATCGCCGAGTTCGGGGACGGCCGAGGATGGGCGGATCTTCTAAACCCGAGCGGGGCGGCATCGTCAGGTCGACGGCCTACGGGCGATGTCTGGGCGGCGACACGGGCCCTCGCCTTCACGCCGGAACAGGTCGACTCTCCCCTGGCGCGGCGGCCGTACGACCTGCGGCACGCCGGGGTGTCGCTGTGGCTCAACTCCGGTGTTCCGGCAACTGAGGTCGCCGAACGCGCGGGCCATAGCATCAAGGTCCTGTTGCAGGTCTATGCGAAGTGCATCCTGGGCCAGCACGACCGGGCGAACCAGCGAATCGACGATGCGCTCGATGACTGATCCGACCTACCCTCCAGGGGCTCCGGTTTGCGCCGGAGCCCCTTCGGCGCTCCCGCCCCGACCTGCGGGAACACCCTCGGACTCATTCCGCGTATATTCCGGGACCGGTGACATCCGGGTGCGTTCGGTGGCATCTGGCTGCATCCAGGGGATCTTGGAATGCGAACAGCCTCTGACCGTTTGCACTGGTCAGAGGCTGTGTGCGCTGGTGTGGCGGGTCCAGGATTCGAACCTGGGTAGGCTAAGCCGACGAATTTACAGTGCGCCATGGATTAGGCGCCTACTCCCCTGCTGACCTGCACGGGAACCAGTCTTGTCCTGGTCACCTCCGCAAGCCATCCCACGGATATCCCGCGCGGTGCGCACACCGCTCCCGGCCTGCTCTTCCCGTCTGCCGTCGTCCCGCGCTCCGCGCTGCCGGGCCAGGGCCAGGGGGCCAAGGTGGAGCGCCCCACTGGACGAACGACCTTGGCCCCCTGGCCCTGGTCTGGTAGATCTCCGATCGGGACGGCGGCAGACGGGAAGAGCAGGCATCCCCCAACCACCAACGACCGTCACGAGCGCGGGATGAGCTTCCCAGAGTCAGAGGCCCCCCGCCGGAGGCGATTGAACCTCAGCAAGTGCGCGGACCTTGCGGCGGCGCGGTCCCCGTGACGGCCGGACGGGGAAAGGCCGGCGGGCGTGGGCAGGATGCGCGGCCCGGCGCGGCCGTCCGGTGACCGGCGCCCACGCCGCACGCTCCGGGCGGCCTGGCGCGGGGCCGCGCAGCGGCCTGAGCGCCGCCGCCCCTTGATCCCAAACAGCCCAATTCGGCAGCGCATCCGTAGCCCGTAGAGGCTCAGCAGCGTCAACCGCATGCTTGTCGCTCGCTAACAGGTTTCTGATCCGAACTAGCCGGTAAACTGACTGACTGACTTCGGGATCACTCAGCGGGAGAAATCATGGGCGTCGATGCGGGTGCGCTTGTCGTAGCGATCATAGGAGCTGCGATTGCAGTAGCCGCTGCTTTCTTTTCATATCAACAGGCAAGCGCATCAAGAAAGTCTGCGACATCTGCCGACAAATCGGCAGATGCGGCCACCGAACAAGCGATTTCCGCCAAGGAGCAGGCGGCGATAAGTCAAAAGCAGTATGAAATTACAGAGAGGATCCGAAAAGAACAGAATGACCCATATGTTGTAGTCGACATACAAGAGTCGCCATTCGCCAAGGGATTTCTCTATCTTGTGATAGAGAATATTGGCACCACCATTGCACGCAATGTGCGCATTGAGTTCAACCCGCCACTTCGAACCTCCCGCGAAGCCACTCTGGGCGATGCGATACATGGGAACATAAGAGATGCGAAGATATTTGCGAACGGAATTCGCATGCTCCCGCCTCGCCGACGTCTGGAGTTTCTTTTTGACTTCGGCCCTGATCGCCTCGAGGAAGGGTTGGACAATTTTTACAGCGTCCTAGTTGAGGCCGACGGTCCAGAAGGGCCAGCAGAGCCTATGCGGTACGAAATAGACCTAAACATCCTCTATGGTCCACGATTCCACAGGCCAAAGACACCTCACGAGGGCGTTGAGGCATTAGAGTCAATTCGAAAGGCCCTCCTTGATATCCACAAGATCATGAATGCAAACAGGGAGCAATAAGGAGGGATTGCGTTCCACGTCCCACGTCCGATGCTGGGGTGGAGCATTCATTGAGCCCACCGTAGGGTGGGCTGCATGATCCGGGCTGTGGTGTTTGACGTCGGTGAGTGTCTGGTTGATGAGTCTCGGGAGTATGGGACGTGGGCTGATTGGTTGGGGGTGCCTCGGCATACGTTCTCGGCGATGTTCGGGGCGGTGATCGCTCGGGGGTTGGACTACCGGGAGACGTTCCAGGTGTTCGCGCCGGGGTTTGATCTGACGCAGCAGCGTGAGGAGCGGGCCGAGGTCGGGCGGCCTGAGACGTTCGGGGATGAGGACTTGTACCCGGATGCGCGTCCGACGCTGGCGAAGCTTCGGGGTGATGGGCTGTGGGTGGGGATCGCGGGGAATCAGACGGTGCGGGCCGGCGGGATCCTGCGGTCGTTGGACCTGCCCAGTGACATGATCGCGACGTCGGATGACTGGGGTGTGTCCAAGCCTGATCCGGGGTTCTTCCGGTGCGTGGTGGACGCTGCGCCGTGCGATGCGGGCGAGGTGCTGTATGTGGGTGACCGGTTGGACAACGACATCATGCCCGCGGCTGCGGCGGGGTTGCGGACGGCGCTGATCCGGCGGGGGCCGTGGGGGATCGTTCAGCAGGACGACCCGGAAGCCGACCGCGTTCCGACGATGCGGATTGATTCGCTGGCCGAGCTTCCGGGCCGTATCGCTGAGTTCAACGCTGGAGCGCGCTGAGGGTGGTCTGCCATCCGTACAGGCGGTCGTCCAGGCGGCGGACGCATTCGGTGTCGGCCCAGGGCTGGAGGGCGCGGCGGACGTCGTGCACGCGGTCCATTCCGGTGGCGTACCAGGTGACGGCGAGTTGCTCTAGGGCCTGCTGGGCGTAGGAGCATGCGGCTTCGGGGTCGCGCTGGGCGACCTCGACGGCGGCCAGGTCGCCGAGGATGACGGCGCGTTGTTTGGCGTTGGTGTCGCCGATGGCGTCCAGGACGCCGAGGAGTGTGGCCTTGGCCTGGGCGGGCTGACCGGCCTTGAGCTGGGTGTCTCCCTTGAATGACGCGAGGCTGATGGGCGAGAACCAGTTGAACCAGTCGGGGGCGGGCTGCCCGGTGCTCTCGGCCAGCAGGTGTTCGGCGTGGTTGATGAGGCGGAGCGCTTCGCGGGGGTGTCCGCAGCGGGTTTCGCACTCGGCCTCGACGGCGTCCAGCCATGCCAGGAACTCGGCGGGGGCGGTGCCGCGTCGGGCGTAGGTGCGGGCGGCGCGCATGCGTTCGGCGGCCTCGTCGCGGCGGCCGTCCCATCCGGGGATGAACGCGGCGTGCGCCAGGATCGCCGCGCCCAAGAGCGGGTCGTTGGCTTCGCCGGCGGCCTGGAGCGCGCGGACGTATGAGGCGTCGGCGTCGTCGGGCTGGCGCAGGTCGAAGAACTCGATGCGGCCGACCAGAAGCAGGGATTCGGCGAGCGCGGTGGCCAGGATGGTGCGCGGGACACCGGTCGTCTCGGCCAGGAGCTGCGTGCCGAGCTTGGTGTGCTCGACCACGGTCGGGTGGAGCTGGCCGGGCTGAACGGAGAAGTAGAGGCGACGCAACGCGCCGTTGATGGCGGAGAAGTCGGCCCCGACCGTGGGCGGCTGGACGGCGGCGTTGGCCTTGGGGAGTGGGAGCGTGGCGCCGCTTCCCTGGGCGGGGGCGGCGGACGCGTTGGGGGTGGGGCGTGAGGTCGCCGGGGCGTCCGAGGTCTCCCACGGCGGGGTGAAGCCGAGTTCCTCGACGGGCAGTTGCAGCACGTGGACCAGAAGGCGCTGGTGGTCGGCGCGCGGCCACGGCGGGGACGCCGACTCCCAACGGCGGATCTGACGGGCGCTGATCTGCATGTTCCCCAAGCCCAGCAGCGGGGCGGCTGCCGTCATGGCGTCGGCCAGTGCCTGCTGGGATGCGTATCCGGCGTGCTGCCGGGCTGCTTTGAGACGGGTGTTGCCTGCTGGGCGCGGCATCGTGCTTCCCTCCGCTGTGAGTCCTCTACGGGTCCGACTTTAGCGCCCATAGAGGTACCGAGCGGACTCTGTGACGAGATTAACGCCGCATAGCGTCCTAGAAACGTCCTCATAGAGACCTATGGACGGCCTTCGATAGGACGTCGCGTTGCGGGAGTCTTGGCGTCATGCGAGACGAGCAGGCGAGCAACGGGTGCGGGAACTGCAACGGTCGTGGGTGGAAGTTCGCCCACTCTCGGCGGGCGGTGCTGGTCGGGGCGCCGGGTGGTTCCGGGCCGGAGGTTGAGCGGGTGCCGTGTCGCTCGTGTGCGCCGTCGCGTGAGACGCGGGCGGCGTAGTCCGAAAAGCCGCGGGGCCGGTGGGTGTCACGGCGACTGGTGCGCGGGTTGGGGGTCCCCCCGGACCTGACCGCGCTCGGGACGGTAAGTCTCCCCATGGTCGCTTGTCCCGCCGGCCCCGCCTTCCCTTCTCTGGGAGTGGGTGACCCCCTGTGGGTGAGTCGGTGAAGCCGCGTACGCCGGACAGTGCATGGCGTCCGGCGGCGTTGGCGCTTGTGGAGGCGTTGACCGGGCATGGCCTGGTGGCGCAGGTGTGGGGCCATGGTGCGGTGCGGGCGCGCAACCCGGCCGGTGAACCCGACGGCGATGACCCGCGCGGGCAGGCCTTCGCGCCTGGGTTGCAGCAAGAGGTGCTGTGTCGTCGCCGGGACGGTGAGTTGTGGTGGTGGTGGGTCTGGTCGGGGCCGTCCCGCAAATCCCCGCCGGAACTGGAGCCGTTGTGCCCGGTGACGGACACGACCACTGCGGCCGACCGGATCGCGCACGTTCTGGCCGTCCCATTCGCCGACGCGTCCGCCTCGCCGGGCGGGTGCCGGTGATGGGGGTGTCATGGGTGTCGGCGTCGGACGAGCGGAGTCGGCCGATGGCGGCGGCGATTGAGCGGGAGTTCTCCGGGGTGGTGGCCTGGTACGGGCACGCGACCCGGGCATGGTGGGCCATGGTCCCTGTCCGCCGTGACGTGCGGCTGGTGGAGGCACTCAGCCCACGCGAGTTGCGGGAAGCGATCGTCAACGCGCAGGGGTGGCCGTGGCCGAGATGACCGGCGACGACGCGCACAAGATCGGGCACTCGGGCATCGGATCTGAGTGCCCGACCTCGTGCCTGGGGGTGCGGACGGTCGGTGATCTGCTCGGCCTGCTGGTGGAGGCGGGACGGACATCGGGGCTGGATGCGGTGTTCCCCGCGGCTGTGGCGGCGGCCGACCGGCGACATGAACACGCCGATGGCCGTATCGGGTTGGCGTGCCCGGTGGCGTGCTTGGGACTGTCGGCGCAGGTGGTGACGACGCTGCGCAATGACCGGCGTCGGCGGGTCAAGACGGTGGGGGAACTGCTGGGCCTGCTTCGGTCGGGTGGTCTGGGCAGGGTGCCGCAGATGGGGCCTCGGCGGGTGGGTGAAGTGCGCGTGGCGCTGCTTGCGGCGGGCTTCCCCGTCCCTGCCGACCTGTGAGGGTTCGGGCTGCTGGGTGTCCTGGCGCGAGGGAGAGCAGGGCGTTACAGTGCCGTGAGATGCGCTTATGCGGTCAAGTGTCACAGTAGTCAGGTGGTTGATATGTCGAGCTTGGAGTTCGAGCCCCCGAAGTATGCGCGGGTGGTGTTGGAGATCCGGCGGCGGATCGAGAACGGGGACTACCCGCCTGGATCGATGCTGCCTTCGGAATCACAGCTCGTCCGAGACTTCGCGGTCGGGCGCACCACGGTGGTGCGGGCGTTGCAGATGCTCCAGCAGGACGGATGGATCACCCGTGAGCACGGGCGCGGCTCGTTTGTGAAGGGCCGTCCAGCCTCGGAGGTGCGGGCGAGTCGGCGGGGCCTGGCGCTGCTGGACCGTCCCGAGACACAGCCGGGCGTACGGCTGGTCGACGTCGGCCAGGTCGACGCTCCCGCCGGGGTGGCTTCGCTGCTGGGTCTGGACGGCGGCGGGGTGCGGGTGTTGGCTCGGCGGTCGCTGACGATCCGCGACGAGATCGCCTCGGACCTGGTGACGTGCTGGTTCCCGCTGGAACTGGTGTACGGCACCGACCTGGACAAGGACGCGGCGCTGCCGGTCGGGCTGCGGGATCACCTGCGGTCGGTCAAGGGCCTGCGGGTGGATCACATCTCCGAGCGGCTGACCGCGCGGCTTCCCGCCGGCGACGAGGCCGAGGTGTTGCAGATCAGCCAGTCCGACCCGGTGATGGTGATGCTCGCCGGGATTCATGACGCCTCGGACGTGGTGCGGTTCGTGGCCGAGGTCGTGATGCCGGGGTCGCTGCATGAGCTGGAGGACGTGTACAGCGTCCCGGACTGACCCCACGCTCCCTGTGATGTGATGCAGGTCACTTAAATCTGAGCTTGTTCGGTCGAGTGGGCGACGTACACTCATGTCACAAGCACTCGTCCGGACAAGCGGTCGGGTGAATGACGGAGGTGATCCGCGATGGCGGTGCAGGGGCCGTTCAAGGTCGCGTTCGGGGACGTGTTCCCGTTCGGGGCGTTCGTCAAGGGCGGGGTGGAGGCGGTGCGGGACTTCGACCGGTCGACCCGTGAGAACTTCGTGCAGGCGCGCGACAAGGACACCGGGGAACTGGTGTGGGCGCTGGAGGTCCTGGACGCGGACCCCGAGTCCAAGGGGACGTTCAAGGTGAAGCTGTCGGGGCCGGTGCAGCCGTTGGTGCCGGAGGCTCCGGCGGGGTTCCCGTTCGTGCCGGTGGAGTTCGACGGGCTGATGGTGACGCCGTACGTCAACTCCGGTACCGGACGGCTGGCCTACTCCCTCAAGGCGAGCGCGGTCCGTCCGGCCAACTTCAAGGGCGGCGCGAACCGCTCGGGCAAGGACGGCGGCGCGGCGAGCAAGGAGGCCGCGTGACGAACGCCTACAGCTACACCACGGTCCAGGTGGAGCCGGACGGGTCGGCGGCGGTGCACGTGTCCCTGCACCCGGACGAGTCGGTGTCGGTCCTGGCGGTCACCGGTCACGGGCGGGCGCAGATCTCGGTACAACACGCCAACGCCTCGGTGCTGATCGCTCCGACGAACGCGGCGGCCCCGACCACCGGTGACCTCCAGATCGCGCGGCACCTCGCCGAGTCGTTCGCGGTCTATGCGGCCGAGGTGGAGCGGCTGCACGCCGAGAACCGCGCGGCCGAACCGGCTGAGGACACGGCGGCCTGAAAGCGGGTGGGGCGGCTGGAGCTGGTACCTCCGGCCGCCCCCGTTCCTCTCGCTCTCCCACAGCTTTGAAAGAGAAGAGGTGTCCAGGTTATGGCCTGGGAGTTCCGCAAACTGCGCCCCGGTGACAACGTCGCGGTAGAGGCACAGCGTGACCCGTTTGCGGCGCCCAAGTGGGCGCCTCCGGTGTGGCACATGCCCGAGGGCCTGGTGCTCATCGTCAACACCGTCCGCGCCCTCGTCCGGACGGCCGTGTTCCTGGTCCGCAACATCGTCCCCGTCTCCGTCCTGTCCGTCTTGGGCTGGCTCGGCTACCGCTTCGGCTGGCTCGTCCCCGTCCTGCTCCCGGCCCTCGTCACCTTGGGCCTGTCGATGTGGGCGGGGGTGGACCGTCCGTCCTTCGTCCGCTGGATCGCCCGTCCCGCCCGTGCCCGGTGGCGGCTGATCGCGGTCTACCGGCGGGACTGGCAACCCGTCCTGGTCACCGCTGGCCTGACCAAGGTCCACAAGGGCCGGGAGTACCTGCCCTCCCTCGTCCGGGTCCGCTGCGGCCCTACCTCGGACCGGGTGCTCGTCCGCATGCTCAAAGGGCAGGCTCCCGACGCGTGGGAACGGGTCGCGGTCAACCTCGCGCACGGCTTCGGCGCAACCCTCGTCCGCGTCCGCGACGGGGACCGTCCGGGCCGCATCTGGCTCGAATTCGTCCGCAAAGACGCGCTCGCCGTCCCGATACCGGCGCTGCCCGTCCCGGACGGCTCCGCGGTGGACCTGTCCGGGGTGGTGATCGGACGGTGTGAGGACGGGTCGCCGTGGCGGCTGCGGCTCCTCGGCACGCATGTGCTGATCGCGGGGGCGACGGGGGCCGGCAAGGGCTCGGTCATCTGGTCGACCATTCGCGCGCTGCTGCCGCTGATGCTCGCGGGGCTGGTGGAGGTGTGGGCGGTCGACCCCAAACGCATGGAACTGTCCTTCGGGCGTGCGCTGTTCGAGCGGTACGGGCGCTACAGCGACGACCCCAAGGGCGGCATGGTCAACATGTTGGAGGCGGCGGCCGAGGACATGAACGCCCGCGCCGAACAGTTCGCCGGGGTGACGCGGTCGTTCACGCCGTCGCATGAGCATCCGTTCCGGGTCGTCGTGGTGGATGAGCTGGCGTTCCTGACCGCCTACTGCCCTGAGCGTGATCTACGCAAGCGGGCCGAGTCGGCGCTTGCCGTGCTCACCTCGCAGGGCCGTTCGGTGGGGTATTGCGTGATCGGGGCGCAGCAGGACGCGCGCAAGGAGGTCAACAACCTGCGCAACCTGTTCCCCGACCGCATCGCCCTGCGCCTCGATGAAGACGAACAGGTGGACATGGTGCTCGGCGACGGCGCCCGCAACCGTGGCGCCCTCGCCGACCAGATCTCCTCGGTCCCCGAGATCGGTGCGGGCGTCGGGTTCGTCCGGCTGGAAGCCTCCCCTGACCCGGTGCGGGTCCGGGCGGCCTACGTCTGCGACTCCGACATCCGCGACATGGTCGCCTACGGGGTGCCCAACCTCGACACCTGGGGGGCTGCGTGACCAACTTGGCTCCCGGCGTCACCCAACCCACCCTCGACGCTCCCGACGTCGCCCCGTCCCCTCCGGCCGAACCCGGCCCGGCATCGGTCGTCAAAACGCTGGCTCCGCTCGCGCGGGGCGTGCTGGAAGCGGTCGCGGTCGAACACGGCGTCTGCATCCGCCCCGTCCCCATGCGACGGGTCAACCTCACCACTGGCGCGGCCGAAATGGTCTACGTCCCGTGCGGTCACACCCTCGCCTCGGTCTGCCCCTCGTGCGCCGAACGCAAGCGCAAACTCCGCGCCGTCCAGTGCCGTCAAGGCTGGCACCTGACCGAGGAACCCGTCATCACCCGTGCCGACCCCGACGAAGAGCAACGCGCCTGGATGGAACTGCGGGCACACGCGGCGGCAGCCCGTGACCGTGCGGCCGTCGACGGGACGGCGGACGGGGAAGACTCCGAGTTCTGGGACGCGGTGATACGAGACCTCGACAACGAGCTTGAACGGACCGGGGTCCGCGGTGCCCTCAAGACCAGTGAAGAGACCAGGGGCCGGCGCACTCGGTCGACTCGGCGGCGGCAGGATGCGCCCGACCTTCCTCGGCGTCCGGTCGACTCCCGCACGGTCGGCAAGGTGTTCCGGGGCCACGATGGCAAGACCTTCCGGCCTTCGCTGTTCCTGACCCTCACCCTGGACTCCTACGGGCGGGTGCGCGGTGACGGTACGCCGGTCGACCCCGAGTCCTACGACTACACGAGGGCGGCGCGGGACGCGTTGCACTTCTCCAAGCTGGTAGATCGGTTCGTGCAGAACCTGCGCCGGTTCGTCGGCTACGACGTCCAGTATTTCGCCGCCGTCGAACCGCAACGCCGTCTCGCCCCGCATCTGCACATGGCGATCCGGGGCACGATCTCACGGGCCGAGCTGCGGCAGGTGGTGGCGGCCACCTACCACCAAGTGTGGTGGCCTCCGACCGACCGCGTCGTCTTCGACGGCGAACACCTGCCCGTCTGGGACGACGTTGCGGGCGAGAACGGCGGCGGCTACCTCGACCCGGCAACCGGGGAAGTCCTGCCGACCTGGGATGAGGCGCTAGACGCCCTGGGCCAGGACGACGGCGCCGAAGCCCTGCACGTGGTGAAGTTCGGGCAGCAGATCGACGCACAGGGCGTCCTGGCCGACTCGGCCGACTCCCGGCGCTGCATCGGCTACCTGACCAAATACCTGGTCAAGGGCGTCGCCGAATGCCACACCGCCGAAACCAGCGCGCAACGTGAACACGTCGACCGCATGGCCGAAACCCTGCGCTACGAACCGTGCTCACCGACCTGCGCGAACTGGCTGCGCTACGGCGTGCAGCCCAAAAACCCGCGCAAGGGCCTCACGCCGGGCTACTGCAAGGGCAAGGCACACCGCCGCGAACACCTCGGCTACGGCGGCCGCCGCGTCCTGGTCTCCCGCAAATGGTCCGGCAAAACCCTCGCCGATCACAAAGCCGACCGCAAAGCCTGGGTCCTCGCCCGCCTCGCCGAAGCCGGAATCCCCGTCGCCAACCCCGCCGACCCCCAAGCGGTCCACATCTGGGAGAGAGCCGGCCCCGCAGACCCCGACGTCAGACCCGCCGAACAACGACTCTTGCTCCTGATCAACGAACGCATACAACGGCGCCGCCAACTCGACGCCGCGACCCACAACCCCACCCCAGAACTTTCGGCAACTGCGGAGGCGGCGTGAGCACCAAGCGGGATGAACTCCTTACGGTCGACCAAGTTCTCGAAGCGCTCGGCGGTGTCTCCCGGCGGACGTTCTACCGCTGGCGCGAGATCGGGCACGCACCGGAAGCGCTGCGCCTGCCCAACGGTGAACTTCGCATCTGGCGTAGCGAGCTTGTGTGCTGGCTCAACGGACTTCGGGAGGCAGCGTGAGCATGTCCCGTGACGTCCGGTTCTGGGAGATCCGGCCGAACAAGTCGAGCAAGCGCAAGAAGACGTACGAGGTTCGTTGGAAGGTCGGGCGTCGCGCGAAGTCCCGGACCTTCGAGACGAAGGCGCTGGCGAAGAACTTCCTGCTTGACCTGCAACTCGCTGCCAAGCGGGGGGAAGAGTTCTCGGTTGAGTCGGGGCTTCCTGAGTCGATGCTCCAAGCCAAGAAGGCGGTCACCTGGCTTGACTTCTCCGTGGCCTACGTCGACATGAAGTGGCCGTACGCGGCGCCCAACAGCCGGGACGGGCTCACCGAGACGCTGGCGACCGTGGCGCCCGTCTTGGTCCGTGACGACGCTCCGGAGGCTCCCGACGCGAAGATCATGCGGACGGCGTTGCGGGCGTACTACCTGGCGCCCAAGGATCGGGAACGTCCTCGTCCGCCAGAGATCGCCGATGCTCTCGCGTGGCTGGAGAAGGCTTCGCTTCCCCTGGCCGAGGTGTACGAGCGCCGGAACGTCCGGGCCGCACTCAACGCGCTGACGCTGCTCCTGAACGGCAAGCCCGCGGCGGCCAAGACGGTGGCTCGCAAGCGGGCCGTCCTCTATAACGCCTTCGAGTACGCGGTCGAACTGGACGAGTTCGACCGCAACCCGATCGACAAGGTGAAGTGGACGCCTCCCAAGCTGGCCGAAGAGGTTGACTGGCGCGTGGTGATCGGGCCTCGACAGATGCGGGAGTGCCTGACTGCGGTCACCTACGTCGGCAAACGTGGGCGGGGCCGGCGGCTGCGTGCCCTGTTCGCCGTCCTGTACTACGCGGCGCTTCGTCCGGCTGAGGCGGTGGCGCTGCATCAAGATGACTGCCATCTTCCGGCAACTGGCTGGGGTCGCCTCGTCCTCACTCGCTCGCTGCCCGAAACGGGGTCGCGGTGGACGGACAGCGGGTCGACTCACGAGCAACGCGGGCTCAAACTCCGTCCGGCGGCCGAGGTTCGGACGGTCCCGATCCCGCCCGTGCTTGTGGAGATTCTCCGGGAGCACATCGCCGAGTTCGGAACGGCCGAGGATGGGCGGATCTTCCAAACCGAGCGGGGCGGCATCGTCGGGTCGACGGCCTACGGCGACGTGTGGGCGGCGACTCGGGCCCTGGCCCTCACGCCGGAACAGGTCACCTCTCCCCTGGCTCGGCGGCCGTACGACCTGCGGCACGCCGGGGTCTCCCTGTGGCTCAACTCCGGTGTTCCGGCAACCGAGGTCGCCGAACGGGCTGGGCACAGCGTCAAGGTGCTGTTGCAGATCTACGCGAAATGCATCGACGGGCAGCAGGACCGCGCAAACAAGCGGATCGACGATGCACTCGACGACTGACAGGCCGTACGGTGGAGGGGCTCCGGTTCATCCCGGAGCCCCTCGTCTGCGTCTGGGACGACCTGCGAAAACGTCCCGAGTCTCATCCCGCGAATATCCCGTGACCAGTGACAACCGGGTGCCTTCGGTGGCATCTGGCTGCATGCGGGGGATCTTGGAATGCGAACAGCCTCTGACCGTTTGCACTGGTCAGAGGCTGTGTGCACTGGTGTGGCGGGTCCAGGATTCGAACCTGGGTAGGCTAAGCCGACGGATTTACAGTCCGCTCCCATTGGCCACTCGGGCAACCCGCCGTGGTGTCGTTGAAAGAATAGCGGACCGCGGGAGTGGGTGTGACATCGAGGCGGGGTGGGGAGTCGATACGCTCTGTGGATCGGGAAGTTGCTGCTGAGGGGATGTGTGGGCCGTGGCCGACTCCAGCTTTGACATCGTCAGCAAGCTCGACCGGCAGGAGGTCGACAACGCGGTGAACCAGGCCGCCAAGGAGGTGGCCAACCGGTTCGACTTCAGGAACGTGGACGCGGGGATCAAGTGGTCGGGTGAGTCGATCGAGATCCAGGCGAACACCGAGGAGCGGGCCAACGCGGTGCTGGACGTGCTGAAGGACAAGCTCGTGAAGCGGGGGATCTCGCTGAAGGCGATCGACGCCGGGGAGCCGAAGCCGTCCGGGAAGGTGCACAAGCTGAGCGTGGGGCTCAAGGAGGGCATCGCGCAGGACGAGGCGAAGAAGATCGGGAAGATCATCCGGGATGAGGGGCCGAAGGGTGTGAAGGCCCAGATCCAGGGGGACGAGCTGCGGGTCAGCTCGAAGAAGAAGGACGATCTGCAGGAGATCATCGCGCTGCTCAAGGGGAAGGATCTTGAGGTGGCGCTGCAGTTCGTCAACTACCGGTAGTTCGCTGAGGAGCGCGTCGGCCCCATCCCCCGCAGAAGGGGCCGGCGCGCTCTCGTGTGTTATGACGCGGTGGCGGCCGGGATGGTTCGGGCTGATTTCAGCGGGGGCCGGCCATGCGCTCCAGGCGGGCGATGCGGTCGGCGGTGGGCGGGTGGGTGGAGAAGAGCTTGCCGATGCCGGCGCCGGTGAAGGGGTTGGCGATCATCAGGGAGCTGGTGGTGGCGAGCTCGGGGTCCTGGGGCAGCGGCATCGCGCGGGTGCCGGCGTCGATCTTGCGGAGGGCGGACGCGAGGGCGAGCGGGTCGCCGGTGAGGCGGGCGCCGGCGGCGTCGGCGGTGTACTCGCGGGTGCGGGAGATCGCCATCTGGACGACGGCGGCGGCGACCGGGCCGAGGACGAGCATCAGGAGGGCGCCGAGGATGCCGGGGCCGTCGTCGTCGTCGGCGCGGCCGATCGGCAGGAAGATCGCCAGGTGGGACAGGTAGGTGATCACGGTGGCGATCGCGGCGGCGACCGAGGAGATCAGGATGTCGCGGTTGTAGACGTGCGAGAGTTCGTGGCCGAGGACGGCGCGCAGTTCTCGTTCGTCGAGGATGTGGAGGATGCCGCGGGTGCAGCAGACGGCGGCGTTGCGCGGGTTGCGGCCGGTGGCGAAGGCGTTGGGCTGGCGGGTCTCGGAGACGTAGAGCCGCGGCATGGGCTGGCGGGCGGCGGTGGAGAGTTCGCGGACGAGCCGGTAGAGCGTCGGGGCCTCGACTTCGCCGACCGGGTGGGCGCGCATGGAGCGCAGCGCGATGCGGTCGCTGAAGAAGTACGCGATGCCGTTGGTGCCGAGGGCGATGACCAGCGCGATCGTCAGCCCGGCGGCGCCGCCGAACGCCCATCCGGCGACGAGCATCAGGGCGGACAGCGCGGCGATCAGGGCTGCCGTCTTGACGCCGTTGTGGTGCACTTCCGTTGCCTCCCCGTCGACTCCGGCATGAACATCAACGGTTTGACCTGGGTGAACGTTCCCGGTCAGACGGCCTGCAGGACGAGTTGCGGCGCGATCGACAGCACGATCGCCCCGGCGGCGGCCGCGGTGATCGCGACGCGGACCGGCAGGCCGGGTCCCGTCTCATGCTGCCCGGGAAGGGGCGGGCTGAACAGGCGCACGGCCCAGGCCAGGTAGTAGTACAGCCCGATGACCGTGTTGATCGCCATGATGACCGCGAGCCAGGTGACGCCGCCGGCGACGGTGGCTCGGAAGACGACGACCTTGGCGAACAGGCCCATCACGCCGGGCGGGAGGCCGGCGAGGCAGATCAGGAAGAAGGCGAGGGCGGTGGCGGTGGCGGGGCTGCGGCGGGCGAGGCCGCGGTAGTCGTCGAGGGTGCGGCGACGGTGGTAGCCGATCACGACGGCGAACGCGCCGAGGTTCATCACGGCGTAGAGGGCGACGTAGGCGACGGTTGCGGCGGTCGCTTCGGCGAGGCGGTGCGAGCCTACGGCGAGGGGCGCGAGCATGTAGCCGGACTGGGCGACGGACGACCAGGCGAGTAGACGGATCGGGGTGCGCTGGCGTAGGGCCAGGAGGTTGCCCAGGGTCATGGTGAGGGCTGCCAGGACGGCGAGGATCGGGCCCCAGACGTGGCCGTAGGCGGGTAGTCCGAGCGCCAGGACGATCACGAGACCGGCGAAGCCGGCGGCCTTCGAGACGACGGACAGGAACGCGGCGACGGGCAGCGGGGCGCCCTGGTAGACGTCCGGGGCCCAGAAGTGGAACGGGACGGCGGCGACCTTGAACGCGAACCCGGCGAGGACGAGGACGGAGCCGACGGAGGCTACGGGGTCCAGGTCGGAGGGGAGGTCGGCGAGGGCGGGGGCGATGCGGTCCAGGTGCATGGCGCCGGTCGCGCCGTAGACGAGGCTGATCCCGAAGAGCATGACCGCGGTGGAGATGACGGAGATCAGGAACAGTTTCAGCGCCGCCTCGGACGCCGTCCCGTCGTAGCGGCGGAGGGCGGTCAGCGCGAAGACGGGGAGGGTCAGGGTCTCCAGCGCGACCAGGAGGAGGACGAGGTCGCGGGCCGCGACGAGCGCCAGGGCCCCGATGACGGCGGCGAGGAGGAGGAAGTGGTACTCGCCCACCGGCATCCGGGAGTCGGTGATCTCCTGGAGGGAGAGCAGGACGACGACCGCGGCGGCGGCGAGGACGATCCCCTGGAACAGCAGCGTGAAGTCGTCGGCGACGTAGGAGCAGGACGGCGGCCCGCCGGAGCGCAGGCCGTCCGGCAGGCAGAACGTGGCGCGGCGGTCGCCGGACGCCAGGGCGATCACGGCGATCAGGGCGGCGACGAGGGAACCGCCGGACATGAGGGAGAGCGCGCGGCGGGGCGCGTCGAACGCGTCGGCGAGGAGGAGGCCGAGCGCGGCGACGGCGAGGATCAGCGGCGGCGCGATCGCCGCGTAGTCGATGCCCTGGATCATCAGCCGCCTCCGAACAGCGCGCGGACGGGTCCGGTGGTCACGTCCAGCAGGGTCTTCGGCCACAGGCCGATGAGCAGCGTGAGCGCGATCAGCGGCACCCAGGCCGCGTACTCCTGCATGGACACGGCGGCGATCGGCGCCTCCGCCGGGCGGGAGACCGGCCCGTGGGTCAGCTTGGCGAGCATCCGCAGGAAGTAGGCGGCGGTGAGGAGGGCGCCGAGCGCGGCGACGGCCATGAACGTCACGAACGTCTCGCGGGGCAGGTCGGCGTGCGGCCGGTACGCACCGATGAGCGCGAGGACCTCGCCCCAGAACCCGGCGAGGCCCGGCAGCCCGAGGGACGCGACGGACGCGAAGGTCAGGATGGAGGCCAGCCGGGGCGACGTGCCGAGCATGCCGCCGCCGATCGAGGCCATGTCGGTGGTGCCCCAGCGCTCCTTGACCGAGCCGGCGAGGAAGAACAGCAGGCCGGTGATCAGGCCGTGCGCGATGTTGCCGAACAGCGCGGCGTTGATCCCGACGGGGGTGAGCGTCGCGATCCCGAGCAGCACGAACCCCATGTGCCCGACGGACGAGTAGGCGATCATCCGCTTGAGGTCGCGCTGGGCGAGGCAGGCGAGGGCGCCGTAGATGATCCCGATGACGGCGAGGAGGCCGAGCCAGGGCGCCCAGAACGCGGCACCGTCCGGGGCGAGCGGCAGCGCGACGCGGACCAGCCCGTACGTGCCCATCTTGAGCAGCACCCCGGCCAGCAGGACGGACCCGACGGTCGGCGCCTCGGTGTGCGCGTCCGGCAGCCAGGTGTGCAGCGGCCACATCGGCGCCTTCACCGCGAACCCGAGGCCCATCAGCGCGAACGCCGTGATCTGCAGGCCGCGCGCCAGCCCGGACCCGTGCCGGTCGGCGAGCGCGGTCATGTCGAGCGTGCCCGCCTCCGCGCCGACGAGCAGCATCCCGGCCAGGAGGAGGCCGGAGCCGAGGAGGGTGTAGAGGATGAACTTGGTGGCGGCGGCGCGGCGTCCCGTCCCGCCCCACAGCATGATCACCACGTACATCGGGACCAGGACGGTCTCGAAGAACACGAAGAACAGCACGAGGTCGAGGGCGGTGAACGTGCCGAGCATCCCGATCTCGAGGACGAGCAGGAGCGCGGTCAGCAGCCGGATCCGGCCGCCCGCCGGCGGGTGCCGCAGCGTGTAGAGGAAGCACAGGAACGTCAGCAGCGCGGTGAGGACGACCAGCGGCAGCGAGATGCCGTCCACGCCGAGGTGGAAGCGCAGCCCGATCGCGGGCGACCAGGACCGGTCGACCTCAAGCTGCATGCGGGACGTGGCGCCGAAGTCGAACGCGGTCAGCGCGGAGATCGCGACGAGCAGCGTCGCGCCGGACACCGCCGTCCCGAACGCGCGGACGGCGAAGTCGGTGCGCAGGAACCGCTCCGCCGGGACGAGCAGCGCCAGCGCCCCGCACAGCGGGATCGCCATCATCAGCACGAAGATCAAAGGAAGATCACCACCCCGGCCACGATGACGACGACGCCGGCGAGCAGGCCGGTGAGGTAGGTCTGCGGGTTGCCGTTCTGCGGGACGCGGAGGACGCCGGCGAGGCGCCGCGCACCGTGGGCGGTGCCGACGACGGCGGCGTCCACGCCGCGCCGGTCGAACGCGACGACGTACCGGGCCAGGGCACGTACGGGACGGACGATCGCCACGGTGTACAGCTCGTCCACGTAGAAGGCCCGCGCAAAGACGGGACGGACCGGGCCAAGCGCGCGCGCAGGGTCCAAGGCGGGGTCACGGTTCCACACAAGGAAGGCGGCTCCCGCCCCAAGGACGACCAGCACGGCGCTGAGCAAGGACGCCCCGAGGTGCGGACGCAGCTCCGAAGCACCGAGCCCGAAGAATCCGAGGATCGAGGCAGGGACGGCCAGCGCCGCGACCGTCCACGACATGAAGCGCGACGGCTCCCGGATCTCGTACGAGCCGCGCGGCTCACCGAAGAACGTCATCAGCCATGCGCGCATCGCGTAGGCGGCGGTCAGCACGACCGTGACCAGCAGCCCCAGATAGACCAGCCACGCCACCCCGCCGGGCAGCGTCACCTCGCTGCTGATCACATAGGCCCTGATGGGCTCTTTGAAATTCAGGATCAGGGGTTCGCACATCTCGGACGCGGGGGCGCATTTCAGAGGGCCCGTGAACTCGGGTGGCGGCGAGTGGACGAGCGCGCTCGCCGCTTGCGCCGACGCCCCCTGCTCCTGCAGCGATCCGCCGTGCATGGCCGAGTGCTGGGCGGCCTCGATGATGGAGTCCTTGCTGAACCAGCCGCTGAACGGCGGAACGCCCGCGAGCGCGGCCAGGCCCGCCGTCATCGACCAGAACGTGACGGGCATGGCGCGCCACAGCCCGCCGTAGTGCGCGAGCATGTTCGAGCCGGCGGTGACGATGACGCATCCGGCGGCGAGGAACAGCAGCGCCTTGAACGCGCCGTGCGTGAGCAGGTGGAAGACGGCCGCGGACTTCGCGCCGATCGCGAGCGCGGCGGCCATCACCGCGAGCTGGCTGATCGTCGAGTACGCCAGGACGCGTTTCAGGTCGTCCTGCGCGAGGGCCGCGCACGCCGCGCCGATCATGGAGACCACCGCGATGACGGCCAGCGCGGTGCGGGCGCCCGGCGACAGGACGAACACGTCGTACAGGCGGGCGACGACGTAGACGCCGGCCGCGACCATCGTGGCCGCGTGGATCAGCGCGCTGATCGGGGTCGGGCCCGCCATCGCGTCCGGCAGCCAGGTGTGCAGCGGGAACTGCGCGCTCTTGCCCGCGACCCCGGCGAGCAGCAGCAGCGCGGCGGCGGTCACCGTCGAGGACGGGAGGTCGCCCGCCCGCGCGAGTATCCCGGAGATCTCGAACGTCCCGGCGCCGACGCCGAGGACGATCACGCCGATCAGGAAGCCGACGTCGCCCAGCCGCGTGACCAGGAACGCCTTCACGGCCGCCCGCGAGTTCGCCCGCTCCTCCCAGTGGTGCCCGATCAGGAAGTACGAGCAGATGCCCATGACCTCCCAGCCCGCGTACAGGACGAGGAGGTCGCCCGCGTACACGACCAGGAGCATGGCGGAGGTGAACAGCGAGATGAACGCCGCGTAGGACGAGTACCGCCGGTCGCCCTTCATGTACGCGACCGAGTACACCTGGACGGCGAGGGCGACGCAGCAGACCATCAGCGCGACCACGGCGGACAGGCCGTCCACCTGGAGCCCGACCCTGATCGGCACCGAGCCGGTGTCGATCAGCGTGAGCACACCGGTCCGCGAGCCGGGGTCGCGCCACACGGTGAACGCGACGACCGCTGAGAGCACCGCCGAGATCCCGATCGGGACGCACGCGATCACCCCCGGGCCGCCGCCCGGCAGGCCGCGCACGACACGGGTGAGGGACGGCCCGAACAGCATCCCGGCGAACGCGGCGAGGAACGGCAGCAGCGCCGTCAGGGAGGCCAGCCAGATCATTGCGCGTCGACCGCCTCGGGCTCCGAGGGCTTCGAGGGCCCCGAGGGCTCCGATTCCGGCGCCGGGCGGCCATCGCCGTCCTCGGCCAGCGTGCGCAGCCGGTCGACGTCGATCATCTTCCGGTTCCGGTACACCAGCAGGACGATCGCCAGCCCGAGCCCGATCTCCGCCGCCGCGATCACGATGGTGAACAACGTGAGGACCTGGCCGCCGTGCAGCCGGTCCCGGTACCAGACGTCGAACGTGACGAGGTTGAGGTTCACCGCGTTCAGCATCAGCTCGACCGACATCAGGACGAGGATCGCGTTGCGGCGCGCCAGCACCCCGTACACGCCGACGGAGAACAACAGCGCGGCGACGACCGTCGGGTAGGCGAGATGCATCAGCCGTCCTCCCCCGGAGCGGATTCCGGAGCGGGTTCCGGAGCGGGTTCCGGAGCGGGTTCCGGAGCGGGTTCCGGAGCGGGCGGGCCGATGTCGGAGCGCGACAGGACGATCGAGCCGACCAGCGAGGCCAGCAGCAGCACCGACAGCACCTCGAACGGGAGCACCCACGTCCGGAACACGGCGGCGCCCAGCTCCTCGGCCGACCCGCCGCCCGCGTGCAGCGGCATCCGCTCGTCCCGGAAGCCGAGGACGACCACGGTGACCAGGACGGCGGCCGTGCCG
The DNA here is from genome assembly GCF_013364275.1 of Actinomadura sp. NAK00032. Classification (NCBI taxonomy): domain Bacteria; kingdom Bacillati; phylum Actinomycetota; class Actinomycetes; order Streptosporangiales; family Thermomonosporaceae; genus Actinomadura; species Actinomadura sp. NAK00032. The sequence continues at coordinate 8,616,134 of NZ_CP054932.1, forward strand.
GCGGCGACGGCCAGCGCCGCCCACCGGTTCCCGGAGTCCAGGTCGGCGGACTCCCCGATCGGCGCCCGCGTCAGCATGATCCCGAACAGCAGCAGCACGACGACCGCGCCGACGTAGATCAGCACCTGCACCCAGGCGACGAACTCCGCGGTCAGCACGAGGTAGCCGCCCGCGAGCGCGCCGAACGACACCACCAGCCACAGCGCCGCGTGGACGAGCCGCCGCGTCGTCACCACCAGCACCGCCGACCCGACCGCGACCACGCCGAGCAGCGTGAACACGATCTCCTGGCCGCTCACCGCGACGCCCCCGGGGCCGCCCCGGGCGGCCGGCGCGCGGCCCGCGCCGCCGCCTTCTCCGCCGCGGCGACCTCCTTGGGCGGCTCCGTCGCCGGGTCGTGCGCCTGCGGCGGCGGGACGGTCCACATCCACTCGCGCAGCCGCTCCTTCTCGTGCGTCAGCTCCGCGATGTCGTACTCGGCGTACTCGAACTCCGGCGACCAGAACAGCGCGTCGAACGGGCACACCTCGATGCAGATCCCGCAGTACATGCACAGCGCGAAGTCGATCGCGAACCGGTCGAGGACGTTGCGGGTGCGCGGGCGCCCGCCGCCCTCGGCCGGGAGGGTCTCCTTGTGGGAGTCGATGTAGATGCACCAGTCGGGGCATTCGCGGGCGCACAGCATGCAGACGGTGCAGTTCTCCTCGAACAGGGCGATGACGCCCCTGCTGCGCGGTGGCAACTCCGGTTGCACTTCGGGGTATTGACGCGTTATGGACCGCCGCGTCATCGTCCGCAACGTGACCGCCAGCCCCTTGGCCAGCCCGCCTCCTGGTAGCCGTCCCACGCGCCCCATGATTGCGCACGATGGGCCTGGGGGGAACGCGATGGGCGCGGCGTTCGTCCTACCAGGAGTAGGACGCGTGGTACCGGGCGCGCTTACGTGCAGGGAGGCTATGTGAGTCATCACGCGGACCGCCCTTACGAGCCCGAGCCCGGTCCGACACCGCGGCCGGCGCACGGGTCGACACCGCGGCCGGCGCACGGGCCGACGCACGGGCCCCCGTCCTGGCGGTCTCCGTTCCCCGGGACGCCGCCCGCCGGCACGCCGCGTCCGGAGACTCACCGCCGCCCGGCGGCGCCCTTCCCCGGCCCGCCCGTCCCGCCTCCTCCCCCTCCGCCGCCGCCGATTCAGGCCGCGGACACTTTCCGCAGCGTGGTGTGGGCGGCCGTGCCGTTCATCACACTCGGCTACGGGACGCCCATCTCGTTCCTCTACGCGGCGATCCGGCGCGGTTCGTGGAAGCTCGGGGCCACCGCCGCCGGGTACGGCGCCGGGACGGCCGCCGTCCTCGCGATGGTCCAGTCCGGCGACCCGTTCCTCACCGTGTTCGGGTCGTTCGTGGCGGTCCTGCTGTGGCTCGCGGGCAGCGGGCACGCGTTCGCCGTCCGGTCGTCCGTGTTCCCCCGCGAGACGCCCCGCAACCGGCAGAACGAGCGCGCCATCGAGATCGCCAAGTACCGCCGGACGCTGCGCGAGCAGGCCCGCGCGCTCGCCGCCGAGGACCCGGCGCTCGCCCGCGAGCTGCGGATCGGCCGTCCCGACGTGCCCCGCACCTACGACGACGGCGGGCTGGTGGACGTCAACCACGCGCCGCGCGAGATCATCGAGGCGCTGCCCGGCATGACGCCCGAGATCGCGGAGCGCATCGTCCGCCACCGCGAGGAGCACGGCGGGTTCGTGTCCGCCGAGGAGATGGCGGTGGACGCCGACGTCCCGCCCGACCTCCTCCCCGAGATGGCCGAGTTCACGATCTTCCTGCGCTGAGCAGCGGAGCCGGGGGTCAGGCCAGGGCGACGGCGAGGACGCCCGTCAGCGCCAGCTGCGCGAGCGACAGCGGGACGAGCCACGCCCAGGCGAGCTTCTGGAGCTGGTCCTCGCGCATGCGCGGGTAGCTGACCCGCAGCCAGATGACGCAGAACGCCAGCGCGCCGACCTTGAGCAGCGTCCAGAGCCAGCCCAGCTCGGTGTTCAGGAACGGGCCCTTCCAACCGCCGAGGAACAGCACGGTCGTCAGCGCACAGAGCACCACGATCCCGGCGTACTCGGCGAGCAGGAACAGCGCGAACCGCAGCCCGCCGTACTCGGTGTACGGGCCGAAGATGATCTCCGAGTCGGCGACCGGCATGTCGAACGGCGGCCGGCGCAGCTCGGCGAGGCCCGCGACGAAGAACACCACGCCGCCGACCGCCTGCCACGGCAGCCACCACCAGCGCCACTCCTCCACGACGCCCTGCAGCGACAGCGTGCCCGCCGCCATCGCGACCGACGACGCGGCGAACACCATCGGCAGCTCGTACGACATCAGCTGTGCGGCGACCCGCATCCCGCCGAGCAGCGAGTACTTGTTCGCCGACGCCCAGCCCGCCATGATCGCGCCGATGACGCCGACGCCCATCACGGCGAGCGCGAAGAAGATCCCGGGCCCGAGGTCGAGCGCGACCTGCCCGCCGGGCCCGATCGGGACCACCAGCAGCACCAGCAGGTACGGGACGAGCGCGACGCCCGGCGCCAGCTTGAACACCCACCGGTCGGCGTCGCGCGGGACCACGTCCTCCTTCTGCGCGAACTTCACCCCGTCGGCGACGAGCTGCGCCCAGCCGTGGAACCCGCCCGCGTACATCGGGCCGAGGCGGCCCTGCATGTGCGCCATCACCTTGTGCTCGGCCTGCCCCACCAGCAGCGGGAGCAGCGCGAACGCCGCCGCGACGAGGACCAGCTTGACGACGATCTCAAGCATCCGGACCCCAGTTCTCCGGGACGCCGGGCGGGCGGACGCGGCGGCGGCTCGGCGCCCCGTGCCCGGACTCGCCCGGTTCCTTGGCGCCGGGCCACGGCTTGGCGACGCGGGCCGCAAGGACGAAGTCCTTGCGCAGCGGGTGGCCCTCGAAACCGTCCGGCAGCAGCAGCGGGGTGAGGTTCGGGTGGCCCTCGAAGAGGATCCCGAACATCTCCGCCGTCTCGCGCTCGTGCCAGGCGGCGCCCCGGTAGACGCCCGTCGCCGTCGCCAGCACGGGGGCCCGCCTCGGGACGCGCGTCCGGACCAGCAGGTGGTGGCGGCGCTCCAGCGAGTACACGTGGACGACGACGGCGAAACCGTCGTCCATCTCGTCGACGCCGGTCAGCCAGTCGAAGAACCCGCAGGACAGGTCGTCGCGGGCGAACGTCAGGGCGGCCGTCCAGTGCTCGGGCGGGACGCCGACGGCGAGTCCGCCGAACGTCTCCTCGCTGCTGACCTCGTCGCCGAAGCGGGCCGTCCAGGCGTCCGCCAGTTCGGCGCTCACCGGTCGCGCCCGATCCGGTCGTCGTGGTCGTCGTCGACCAGCCCCGGGATGATGGACGGGTCGTGGTCGGGCGACCAGCCCCGCTTCCCGCCGCGCGGCGGCGCCGGCCCATCGTCCTTCACCGGCTCTTCTGCCTGCACGGGCTCCTCGGCCTGCACGGGCTCCTCGGCCTGAGCGGGTTCGTCCTCGACCGCCGGGACGGGCACGGTGGCCTGGTCGTCCTCGCCGAGCTGCCGGACGGGCACCGTCTCGTCCGCGGGACCCGCGGGCTCGGGCGCCGCCTCCTCGTCCGACGAAGGCGCTTCCGACGAAGGCGCCTCCGGAGGCTCAGGCGCAGGCGGCGGCTCTGGGGCAGGCGGAGGTTCGGGCGGGGGCTGGAGAGGACGCCGCAGCACCGTCGCCGACAGCGGGCGCGGTGGGGGCGGCGGGCTGAGCGGGTCGCCGCCGTCGTAGCGCTCGCCGAGCGACTCGGCCGCGATCTTCTCCTGCAGATGGACGATGCCCTGCAGCAGCGCCTCGGGACGGGGCGGGCAGCCGGGCACGTAGACGTCCACCGGGATGATCTGGTCGACGCCCTTGGTGACGCAGTAGGAGTCCCAGTACGGTCCGCCGCAGTTGGAGCAGGCGCCGAACGAGATGACGTACTTCGGCTCCGGCATCTGCTCGTAGAGGCGCCGCACGGCGGGCGCCATCTTGTCGCTGACGGTGCCGGAGACGACCATGAGGTCGGCCTGCCGGGGCCCCGGCGCGAACGGGATGACGCCGAGCCGGATGAAGTCGTGCCGGCTCATCGACGTCGCGATGAACTCGATGGCGCAGCAGGCCAGCCCGAAGTTGAAGACCCACAGCGAGTAGCGGCGGCCCCAGTTGAGCACGAACTTGACCGGCTTCGGCGCGAGCCGGGACAGCGGTCCCACGCTCGGCGGCGGTAGATCGATGGTGCCCACAGCGCCATTGTTACAGCGGCCGGCGCCTCAGACCCAGGAGAGGACGCCCTTCTTGCCCGCGTAGGCGAGCCCGGTGGCGAGGAACGCCAGGAAGACGAACATCTCGGCGAGCGTCGTCGCCCCGTAGCCGGGCGCGGAGAAGACCGTGGCCCAGGGGAAGAGGAACACCGCGTCCACGGCGAACACGACGTACAGGTAGGCGAAGACGTAGTACCGCACGTAGGAGTGGGCCCAGCCCTCGCCCACCGGGTCGACGCCGCACTCGTACGTCGTCAGTTTCTCGGCGGTCGGACGATGCGGACGGAGCATCCGGTTCGCGGCCAGCGCCCCGCCGACGATTCCGGCGCCGGCGAGGAGGAGGACGACCACAACGACATATGTGTCGAAATAGTTATGCACCAGATCCTCCTCAACTGCGTCTCATCCAGTATCCCCCGCGCAGGATCAAGGGGGAGTGTGACGTCGTACCTCCACCCCAGGGGCCCACGATGCCATGCTTTTGCTGCACACTAGGTTTGCATTGGGTCAGGTTGACCTGGAAGGACGTGACCGGATGAGCAACCCCCCGCCGCCCCCGGGCTGGGAAAACCCGGGCGGTGGCTCCTGGCCGCCCCCGCCGCCGCCGGCGGGCCCGGGCGGTCCCGGTCCGAGCGGACCCGGCAATCCAGGCGGTGCCGGCGCTCCGGGCGGACCTCCGCCGCCCGGCGGCTACGGCGGCCCCGGCACGCCGCCGCCCTTCTTCCCGCCGCCCCCCGGCGCCCCGATGGGCCCCGCCATGCCCCCGCCGAAGCGCGGTGGCGGCGGCGGACTCGTCATCGGGCTGATCGGCGGCGGCCTCGTCGTCCTCATCATCATCGCGGTCGTCGTGTACGCGGTGTCGGTGGGCGGCGGAGGCAAGTCGCCCGAGGAGAAGCTGACCGCCGCGGCGGCCAGCATCGGCTCGGCCCGCGCGGTCGAGCTGAAGGGCACCTTCAGCTCCTCGGAGTCGCTGCGCGGCGAGCTGAACGTCACCAAGGGCGGCCGCGTGATGGGGCCCGTCACCTGGGGCGGCGACAACGTCACCCTCCTCGCCGCCGACGGCAAGGTGTTCGTGAAGGCCGACCAGTCGTACTGGAAGAAGGAGATCTCCTCGACCGACGACCCGTTCTTCCTCCAGTCGGGCGAGCAGTGGGGCCGGCTGGACGACGACGAGCTCGACGTCGACTTCAAGACGCAGCTGTCGCCCGCCGCGCTGGCGAGCAAGCTCCGCTCCGCCAGGACGTCCCGGGTGAAGCCCCTGGAGACGACGTGGCAGGGCAAGAAGGCGCTGAAGTTCAGCACCTTCTCCTCCACCCTCTACATCACCGACGAGGACGACGCCGAGCTGCTGCGCTACGAGGCCACCACGCCGCGCGTCGCCGTGGACGTCACCCCGCAGGACTCGGGCGGCGCCTCGGCCCTCATCTCCGACATGCGGTCGAGCATGGGCGAGCTGAAGGACGCCTTCAACGGCTCGGCGCGGCCGTCGGTCGACGAGTGGAAGAAGGGCGGCTGCAACGGCGACTCCGGCTGCACCGTCCAGGCCAGCATCCGGCCGCCGATCGGCGTGGAGAAGCCCGTCACGATCGACGTCCGGTTCCGGATCACCGCCGGCACGCTGACCGGCAAGGACCTCGGCAACTGCACGACCCGGATCACCATCACCGGCAGCTCCTCGCAGTGGGCCAGCTGCCGGGTCTCCACCAGTGCGTGGAAGAGCTGGGCCAAGGGCACCGGCGGCACCTTCTACAAGCACGCGCAGTACAAGGTGATCGGCGCCACGTCCGCCGATGTGCAGGCCCTGCAGAACGGTCTCGACAGCGAATGAGCCGCAGGTGAGGCGCGCGGCGCGGAGCACCGCGCGCTGACCCTCGGCCACCCGGGTGCCCGGTGGCGCTCCTCCCGTTCCGGAGGAAGCGCCGCCGGGCACCCTTATGCTCTGTGAGGACGCCCCTCCAGGGCCCCGGCGGCCGCCCCTCATCCCCCCGCGACGGTCCCGAGCCTCGCCGGCACCCTCTGGTGGACGCCTCCCGCACCCCTTGCTTTGTTGCTGACGGTCGGGCCGAACCCGGGCCCCGGAAGTGAGAAGGGCAGAGCGAGTCCCCCGTGAGCGCTGAACAGGACGAGCCGTCACCGGCGTCCCCGTCCCCGCACCGCCCCCCGCATGACCCCCCGCACGGCCCCGCGAACCCGCCGGGGCGCCCCTTCGCCGCCCGCCGCCGCCCGCAGGACGTCCACGTGGCCGGCCCGGCCCCCCGCCCGCGCGGGCAGGCCGGCGGGCAGACCGGCGGGTCGGTTCCGCCGGGCGGGGTGATGCCCGGGAAGGGCGGGCGGCAGGGCGGGTCGCGGCGCGCGCGGGTCCTGGTGGTCGCCGGGGCGGCGGCCGTCGCGGTGGTCGCGGCCGGTGCCGTGGCGGCGGTCGCGCTCGGCGGCGACGGCGAGCCCGCGAAGAAGAAGCCGACGGCGACCGCGGCCGTCGCGCCGCCGGCGTGGACGGCCGCGCTGGGCCGCAGGCTCAAGCGCGGGACGGGCATGCGCTACAACGGCACCCTCACGCTGAAGGGCGGCACCGTCCGGGCGCGGCTCCAGGTGGCGCCGTCGGGTGCGGCGACCGGGCGGCTGGTCGCGGGCACGCTGACGGCGGACGTCGCCGCGATCGACGGCACGACCTACCTCAAGGCCGGGCTCGCGTTCTGGCGCGCCTACGCCGGCGAGGTTCCGCATCCCGACTACTACGCGGGACGCTGGTCGAAGGCGCCCGCGTCGATGCCCGGCTTCGACGTGCCGGACGTCCTGGGGCCGGAGGCCATCGCCAAGGCGCTGGCCAAGACGTCGGGAACCCCGCCGACGGAGGACGTCGGGGGCGTCCGGGCGTACCGGGTCAAGACGTCGGCCGCCGACTACCTGGTGACGGCCGCCGCCCCGTACCGGCTGCTGGCGGTGCGGCCCGCCGGGCAGAACGCGCCGAGCTTCACCGCCGCGCCCGTGACCGCGCCCGCCGCGCTGTTCGCCGAGCTGCGCCCGCGGGTGGCCGCGCTCGGCGGCGCGGGCGACCCGGCCGTGCGGTTCCGGCCGGGGACGCTGACGTTCAGCGACTGCGACCAGAACACCAACGGCTGCACGGTGCGGGTGCCCGCCACGCTGACCGCCCCCTCGGGGTCGGTGCCGGACGGCGCGCGGGCCGCGCTGCGGGCGTCGATCACCTCGCGCGGCGAGCCGCTCGGCTCGTGCCGCACGTCCAAGGGGGTGGGGGCCGACCGCTCGGTCCTGCTGGACTGCACCGTCACCGGCCGGCTGTGGCGGACGTGGATGAAGCACGCGCTCGACAACCCCGGCTCCTACCCCTACGAGGCGTCCGCCCGCGTCGTCGGGGAGGCGGTGGCCGAGGCGGACGTGCCGAAACTGCTCGCGCGGGTCGACCGCGAGCGCAAGGCCGTGCTCAAGCCGAAACCGGCCACACCGGGACCGTCCGCCACAGGTGGGGCGGAAGGGACGCAAGGGCCGTCGGCAAAGCGGTCAGAAGGTACAGAGGCGGCTACATCTCAGTCACCGGGACGCCCGTGACGCGTGCATACCGGGTCGGTGGGGTTCGGCTTTAGCCGCGCTGTCTACACTTCGGGACGTGAACTCCACGCCCCTGGGGAGCCGCGGCTCCTCGACGAGCCCCGCATGCCGGCTGGTGCGGCGGCTGCACGTCGACCTGTGCCGGCAGCGCAGCAGCCTGTGTTCGGGATGAACTAGGCGTTCGCCCCGGGTCGTACCTCCCGGTGAGCGGTCGTCCCGATAGCACCATCCGATCCCGGACATACCATGAAGGTAAGCCTAAGTAGCATCACGATCCCGGGTGCCTCCCCCGGGACGGGTGCTGCCCGTCGAGGAGGTCTTCCTCTGTGACCAAACAGGTCCAGCAACTCGACCGCGTCATCATCCGCTTCGCCGGCGACTCCGGCGACGGCATGCAGCTGACCGGTGACCGCTTCACGCAGGAGACGGCGGCGTTCGGCAACGACTTGTCGACGCTGCCGAACTTCCCGGCCGAGATCCGCGCCCCGGCCGGGACGCTGCCCGGGGTGTCCAGCTTCCAGCTGCACTTCGCCGACCACGACATCCTCACCCCCGGGGACGCGCCCAACGTGCTGGTGGCGATGAACCCGGCCGCCCTCAAGGCCAACCTCGCGGACCTGCCGCGCGGCGCCGACCTCATCGTCAACACCGACGAGTTCACCAAGCGCAACCTCGCCAAGGTCGGCTACGCCACCAGCCCGGTCGAGGACGGCTCGCTGAGCGAGTTCCGCGTGCACGCGCTGCCGCTGACCTCGATGACGGTGAAGGCCCTTGAGGACTTCGACATCTCCAAGAAGGACGCCGAGCGCGCGAAGAACATGTTCGCGCTCGGGCTGCTGTCCTGGCTGTACCACCGTCCCACCGAGGGGACGCTCGGCTTCCTGGAGAAGAAGTTCGCCAGCAAGCCCGAGATCATGAAGGCCAACATCGCGGCCTTCCAGGCGGGCTGGTCCTACGGCGAGACCACCGAGGCGTTCTCGGTGCAGTACGAGATCAAGCCGGCCGAGCACGAGCCCGGCCTGTACCGCAACATCACCGGGAACCTCGCGCTCGCCTACGGGCTGGTCGCCGCGGGCGTGCAGAGCGGGCTGCCGATCTTCCTCGGCTCGTACCCGATCACCCCGGCGTCCGACATCCTGCACGAGGTGTCCAAGCACAAGAAGTTCGGCGTGCGGACGTTCCAGGCCGAGGACGAGATCGCCGCCGTGGGCGCGGCGCTCGGCGCCTCGTTCGGCGGGTCGCTCGGCGTCACCACGACGTCCGGTCCGGGCATCGCGCTCAAGAGCGAGACGATCGGGCTCGGCGTCGCGACCGAGCTGCCGCTGCTGGTCATCGACGTGCAGCGGGCCGGCCCGTCCACGGGCCTGCCGACCAAGACCGAGCAGGCCGACCTGCTGCAGGTCATGTACGGCCGCAACGGCGAGGCGCCCGTCCCGGTGATCGCGCCGCAGTCCCCGTCGGACTGCTTCTACGCGGCGATCGAGGCGGCCCGGATCGCGGTCAAGTACCGCACGCCGGTGATCCTGCTGTCGGACGGCTACCTCGCGAACGGCTCCGAGCCGTGGAAGCTGCCGGACGTGGCGGAACTGCCGGCGATCGAGCCGAACTTCGCCGCGCCGTCGCAGGAGGACTTCCAGCCGTTCAAGCGCGACCCGGAGACCCTCGCCCGGCCGTGGGCGATCCCGGGCACGGCGGGGCTGGAGCACCGGATCGGCGGCCTGGAGAAGGCCGACGGGTCCGGCAACATCTCCTACGACCCGTCCAACCACGACACCATGACCCGGCTGCGCCAGGCCAAGGTGGACGGCATCGCCAACGACATCGAGCCGCTCGCGGTGGACGACCCGTCCGGCGCGGCCCGCGTGCTGGTGATGGGCTGGGGCGGGACGTACGGGGCCATCTCCGCGGCCGTCCGGCGGGTCCGCTCGACCGGCCGGGACATCGCGCAGGCGCACGTGCGGCACCTCAACCCGTTCCCCGCGAACCTGCCCGAGGTGCTGCGCTCCTACGACAAGGTCATCGTCCCGGAGATCAACCTCGGCCAGCTCGCCCTGCTGCTGCGCGGCCGGTTCCTCATCGACGTGATCGGCTACAACCAGGTCCGCGGCCTGCCCTTCAAGGCGGAAGAGCTGCAGGGCGTCATCCAGGATGTGATCGACAGTGAGTGAGAACGGCTCCCCCAACGGGAACGGCGCCGTCGCCAACGGGAACGGCGCCAACGGGAACGGCAGGTCGCTGCTCTCCCTCGTCCCGAAGACCGACCAGAAGCAGACGCTGAAGGACTTCAAGACCGACCAGGAGGTGCGCTGGTGCCCCGGGTGCGGTGACTACGCGATCCTCGCGGCCGTCCAGTCCTTCCTGCCGGAGCTCGGGCTGCGCCGGGAGAACATCACGTTCATCTCCGGCATCGGCTGCTCGTCGCGGTTCCCGTACTACATGAACACCTACGGGTTCCACTCGATCCACGGCCGCGCGCCCGCGATCGCGACGGGGCTCGCCACCTCCCGCCCGGACCTGTCGGTGTGGGTGGTGACCGGCGACGGCGACTCGCTGTCGATCGGCGGCAACCACCTGATCCACGCGCTGCGCCGCAACGTCAACCTGAAGATCCTGCTGTTCAACAACCGGATCTACGGGCTGACGAAGGGGCAGTACTCGCCGACGTCCGAGCTCGGCAAGATCACCAAGTCGACGCCGATGGGGTCGCTGGACGCCCCGTTCAACCCGCTGTCGCTCGCGATCGGCGCGGAGGGGACGTTCGTCGCCCGCACCATCGACTCCGACCGCAAGCACCTGCACTCGGTGCTGCGGGCCGCCGCGCAGCACCGCGGCACCGCGCTCGTCGAGATCTACCAGAACTGCAACATCTTCAACGACGGCGCGTTCGACCCGCTGAAGGACGCGGACGTCCGCGACGACGTCACCGTCCGGCTGGAGCACGGTGAGCCGATCGTCTTCGGGGCGGACCGCTCCAAGGCGCTGCGCCGCACCCCGGCCGGGTCGTTCGAGGTCGTGAAGACCGCGGACGTCGACCCGTCGGAGATCGCCGTGCACGACGCCCACAACCCGGACCCGTCGCAGGCGTTCGCGCTGTCGCGGCTCGACCAGCCGGCGTTCGAGCACACCCCGATCGGCATCTTCCGGGACGTCGACCGCCCGTCCTACGACGAGCTGATGCGGGCCCAGCTCGACGAGGCCGTCGCGAAGCAGGGCGAGGGCGACCTCGCCGCGCTGCTCGGCTCCGGCGACACCTGGCGCATCGACTAGTCCAGAAGTCCCCGTTCGCGGAGGCCCGGTCCCGGTTCATCCGGGGCCGGGCCTTTTCACGCCTATTGAACACGTATTGAATAGCGGCGAACGGGGCACTGATGCTCATGACGGCCGTCGGACGATTCGCGGCGGTCTTCGGTCGAGACGCGGTCTTCACGCGAGACACGGTGCGGGACGGCGTCTCACCCTGACAGACTGTCGGAGATCATGGAGCCGGGGAGGTGACGATGCGGGTCATTCCGCGCCGCAGCAAGGATCGTCCGCGGGACGCGTCCGCGCCGCCTCCCCCAGCCCCGGCGCCGGCCGACGAGCCGACCGCCGAGGTCACACGCCCCGGCGAGACCGCGCGGCCGAGCGAGCCCGCGCGTCCGAGCGAGCCCGCGCAGCCCGCAGGAGCCGCGCGGCCCGGCGGCTCCTCGCGAGTCGGCGGCACCGATCCGGTCGGCACGTCCGGTGCGGAGGGCGCGGCGTCCGGCGCGGCATCCCGGCCGGATGCGGCCACGCGGCCGCTCGCCGCGGGTGGTGCGAGCGACCGGCCCGAGGGAGCCGGGCAGGAGAGCGCGGCGCAGGCGAAGACCGCCACGGCGGTGCTGCCCGCCCCCGGCGATGAGGCCGCCCGGCGGCGGGCGCGGACGGCGGAGCGGCAGCGGCAGGCGGCGGAGGTCAAGCGGAGCCGGGCCGGACGGCGCCGGCCGCGCAGGCAGAGCGGCCCCCCGTCGCCGGCCAGGGCCGCCGACCAGCACCGGTCGGCGCTGGTCATCATGGTGCTGACGCTGGGGCTGCTGATCGCGGCCGTCGCGGTGACGGGCGGGCTGATCGCGTCCTCGATGCGGACCCGGCCGGTGGCGCTGGCCGCGCCGCTGCACATCTACCCCGTCTCCGAGGCGACGCCCGGTCCGTGCCCCGCCGGGACGGCGGGGATCACCGGGCAGGCCGGCACCGGGCCGACCTGCTACCGGCTCACCCAGGGCATCGCCATCCACAAGGTCGCCGGGCTGCGCGTCCAGAAGTCGCGGGTGAAGCCTGGCGGCTACGACGTGGCGCTGACGCTGCGGCCGGTCGACCGGGACGCGTTCGCGCGGCTGACCCGCGCCACCGTCGGGCGGGACCTGGCGTTCGTCGTCCGCGACCGGCTGGTCACCCTGCCCCGCGTCGACATGGCCATCACCGACGGGAAGGTCGTCGTGACCGGCTCGCCGGACCGGGCCACCGCGAACCGGCTCGTCCGCGACCTCAAGGGCCGCCGCTGACCTCCGCGGCTCAGCCCGCCGGGAGCTCCTCGCCCTGGACGGCCTGGATCTCCAGCTCGGCGCGCAGGCTCTCGCCGACCATCGCGACACCCGCCTCCAGGATCTGGTTGAACCGGATGCCGAAGTCGGCGCGGCGCAGCTCGGCCGTCGCGCGGAACGCGGCCCGCACGCCGCCCCACGGGTCGGCGCCGCTGCCGAGGTAGGTCAGGTCGAGGTCGACCGGCCGGGTGATGCCGTTGAGGGTGAGGCGGCCGTGCACCGTCCAGCGGTCGGGCCCGGCGGCGGTCAGCCCGTCGCCCTCGTAGGTGATGCAGGGGTTGGCGTCGGCGCTCAGGAAGTCGGCGGAGCGCAGGTGGTCGTCGCGCATCTTGTTGCCGGTGTCGATGGACGCGGCCTCGATGCGGGCCGTCACCCGCGACGCCTCGACCGGCTCGGCGACCTCGATCCGCCCCTCGAACGCGGCGAACCGGCCGCGGACGCTGGACAGCCCGAGGTGCTGCGCGACGGCGCCGACCGCCGAGTGCGCCGGGTCGATCGTCCAGGTGCCGGGCGGCGGCAGCTCGGTGCCGCCGGCGCGGCCGAGCAGCACCCTGCCGATGTCGGCCGTGCCGGACGTCGAGACGATCAGCGTGGCGGCGGCCGGCTGGAAGCCCATCGCCGTCACGATCACCGTGTAGGTGCCGGCGGGCAGCGGACCGGCGGCGAGCACGCCGTCCTCCCCGGTCCGCTCCCGCGCGACCTGGTTCCCGGCCAGGTCCGTCACGGTGACGACGGCGTGGGGTACCGCCCAGCCGTCCTTCGTCCGCACCGTTCCGCGCAGACCACGCTCAGCGTCCTTCAACGGCCCGCACTCCAGCTTCGTGTCGGCCGGGCCGCCGTTGCGTGGCGGCCCGGGATCGAGTCGGTCATTCGTCGGGGTAGCCGAGCTTGAGGTCGTGCTCGTCGAGCCCGCTGCCCGAAAGCGACAGACCGGTCGCGACCGGAGGATAGCCGGACGCGATCACGGTGTACTGGCCGCCGGTCAGGTCGGTGAACGCGTACTCGCCGTCCGGTCCGGTGATCACCATCGCGACGACGTTGCCGGCGGCGTCCACCAGCGTGACGCGGGCGTCGCCGACCGGGTCGCCGGACTCGTCGCGGACGGTGCCGCGGATCCGGGCGCCGGGCGGCATCTCCACGTCCTGCCGGGTCTGCCCGTTGCCGACGACCTCCACCGGCAGCGCGACCGGGCGGTGCGCGGCGGCGGAGACGGCGAGCGTGTAGGCGCCGGAGGTGATGTCCTTGAACAGGTAGCGCCCGTCGGCGTCGGTGCGGCCGGTGCCGACGACGTCGCCGCGCACGTCGGTCACGACGACCATGGCGTTGCCGAGCGGGGCGCCGTCGCCGCCGCGGACCGTCCCGCCGAGGCCGCCGTTGCCCGCGAGCAGCAGGTCGAAGTCGACCGGCCGGTCGCCGACGACGAGCGTCGCGGCCTGCGGCTCGTGCTCGCCGGTCGCGGCGATCAGCACGTAGCTGCCGGGGCCCGGGGTGGGCAGCGCGTACCGGCCGTCCTCCTGGGTGACCGCGCGGGCGAGCTGGTGCCCGTCCACGCCGATCAGGGTCAGTGCGGCGGACGGGACGGGCGCGCCGTCGCCGGTCCGCACGACGCCGCGCACGGGGACGCCGCCGTCGTGGCCGGCGTGCCCGTTCTGCTGCGCGAGGAGCCGCGCCTGCGCCGCGAGGTCGGACGCGGCGGGGGCCGCCGCGGGTGCGGGCGGGGCCGCGGTGGCGAGCCGCGACTCGGGGTCGTGGCCGTTCTCGCGTGCGTGCCGCCCGGCGCCGACCGCGCCGACGGCGCCCGTGCGCGCCACCGGGGCCGGGGGACGGACGACGCCGTCCTCGCCGAGGACGCCGCCCGCCGGGGGCTCCTTGGCGGCGGCCGCCTTGCCGCGGTCGGCCGAGCCGCGCAGCGGCAGCTCCTTCAGCGCGAGGACCGCGATGAAGCCGATCACCGCGACGGGGACGCCGACCAGGAAGACGGCCTCCATCGCCTTGGTGAACGCGTCCTGGATGATCCCGTGCAGCGGCTCGGGCAGCTTCTGGATCTCCTCCGGCGAGCCGAGTTCCCCGGACGCGCCGGTCGGCATCGGGAGGCCGGCGGCGCGCAGCCCGGACGCGATCTCGTCCGCCACCCGGTTGGTGAGGATGGCGCCGAACGCGGCCACGCCCATCGCGCCGCCGAGGTTGCGGAAGAACGAGACGCCGGACGTGGTCGAGGCCAGGTCGGCGGGCGAGGCGGCGTTCTGCGCGGCCAGGATCAGGATCTGCAGCGTCAGGCCCATCCCGACGCCGAGCAGCGCGAGGTCGGCGCCGATGAGCAGCTCGGAGGAGTCGGTGTGCAGCCGCGACAGCAGGAACATCGCGGCCGCGATGCACACCATGCCGATCACCGGGAACAGCTTGTAGCGGCCGGACCGGGTGACGATCTGCCCGGAGCCGGTCGAGGTGATCAGCATGCCGAGGACGAGCGGCAGCGTCATCAGCCCGGAGCCGGTGGGGCTCATCCCCTTGACGATCTGCAGGTACTGCGGCATGTAGATCATCGCGCCGAACATCGCCATGCCGACGCAGATGGAGACGAAGGAGGTCAGCACGAACGTCGGGTTGCGGAACAGCCGCGGCGGCAGGATCGGGTCGTGCGCGACGCGCTCGGCGACGACCGCCAGCACGGCCAGGAGGGCGGCGGCGCCGAGCATGATGTAGGTCCACTTGGAGTTCCACGCGAACTCCGTGCCGCCCATGGACAGCACGAGCATCAGCAGCGCGGCGGCTCCGGTGATGGTGAACGCGCCGAACACGTCCACGCGGGTGTCGCGCTTCACCTTCGGCAGCTTCAGCACCCGCTGGATGACGAGGAACGAGACGACCGCGAGCGGGACGCACACGTAGAAGCACCAGCGCCAGCCGAGGCCGTCGGCGTCCACGATGAACCCGCCGAGCAGCGGGCCGGCGACCGTCGAGACGCCGAACACGGCGCCCATGTAGCCGGCGTAGCGGCCGCGCTGGCGGGGCTCGACGACGTCGCCGAGGATGACCTGGGCGAGCGCGGACAGGCCGCCGACGCCGAGGCCCTGGAACGCGCGGGCGGCGATGAGCTGGCCGATGTTCTGCGACAGGCCGGCCCCCACCGAGGCCAGTACGAAGATCAGCAGGGCGGTCTGGAACATCAGCTTGCGCCCGGCGATGTCCGACAGCTTGCCCCACAGCGGGGTCGACGCGGTCATCGTCAGCAGCGACGCGCTGGCGACCCAGGACAGCTTGTCCTGGCCCCCGAGGTCGCCGACGATCGTCGGCAGCGCCGTGGCGACGACCGACGTCGAGATCATCGACGTCAGCATCGCCATCATCAGACCGGCGAGGATCTCCAGGATCTGCCGGTGCGTGTAGTGCGGTCGCGCCGGCTCGGACGCCGCCGCCCCGTGCGCGGCCACGCTGGTTTGAGCCACCCTGCCCCCATGCGATACGGAATTACCTGTGCCGTGCATGTATCTTAGGTAGACGCTTGTTTACTTGCAACTCGTTGGATACTGAACACTGACCGTTACCGACAGTTCCGGGGATGGGGATGCGGGTCGAGGACGAGCGCGCGAGCGCACCCGAAACGAGTGCGCCCGAGGCGGATGCGCCCGAGGCGAGCGCGGCGGCGGCCGGCCGGCGGCGGCCCAAGCGGGACCGGGAGGCCACCCGGCGGCGGATCCTGGAGGCCGGCCGCGACCTGTTCGGCGAGCACGGCTACGACGGCGTCACCGTCCGCATGATCGCGGCGCGGGCGGAGGCGAACGTCGCCCTCGTCAACCGGTACTTCGGCTCCAAGGCGGCGCTGTTCGAGGAGGTCCTGGCCGGGGAGTCGGTGATCCGCGGCGTCATCGCGGGCGACCCCGCCGGGCTGCCGCGCCGGCTCGCCGAGCACTTCGTCCGGCAGATCGACCAGCGCCCGGTCACCACCATGTCCCGGATCCTGGACCGCTCGGCGGGCCAGCCCGAGGTCAAGGAGGCCCTGCTCCACTACCTGGAGGACCGGATCGTCCAGCCGATCACCGCCCAGCTGGACGGGCCGGACGCCCGCGCCCGCGCGCTGCTCGCGTCCACGATCATCATGGGCGGCGGGCCCGTCCGGCGGCTGTTCGGCCTGGACGACCTGCGCGCCGCCGACCCGGCCGAGGTCACCGACCGGCTCACCGCCATGTTCACCGCCGCGCTCGGCCCGCCCGTACGCCACCGGGAGTAGCGCGGCGCGGCGGGCTCGGCCTGAAGGCGGAGCGGCGCGCCGAGCGCCCCGGCATAGGGTTGTCGACCATGAGGCTGGGGGGCGCTCTCCGCGAGCGGTGGGGCAGGACGGGGCGGGCCGCGCGCTGGACGGCGGCGGGCGCGGCGGTCGTGCTCGCGGGCACGGCGGCCGGCTGGGGCGCGGTCGCGGGCGACGCTCCGCGCGTCCGGACGTCCGAGCAGCGCATCCCCGTGGTGGACGGGCCGAAGGACGACCAGCGCGTCCAGCTCGACACGACGTTCTACCGCCCGGCCGCCGGGCGGGCGAAGGGCCCGGCGGTCCTGCTGGCGCACGGCTTCGGCGGCTCCAAGCGGGAGGTCGCCGGCGAGGCGCGCGAGCTGGCCCGCGCCGGGTACGCGGTGCTGGCCTGGTCGGCGCGCGGGTTCGGGCGCTCGACCGGGGAGATCGCGCTGAACTCCCCCGACTACGAGGTGAAGGACACCCGGCAGCTCATCGACTGGCTCGCGAAGCGGCCCGAGGTCGTCCTCGACGGGCCGGGCGACCCGCGCATCGGCATGGCGGGCCAGTCGTACGGCGGCGCGATCGCGCTGATGACCGCCGCCTACGACCGGCGGGTGGACGCCATCGCGCCGCAGATCACCTGGAACGACCTCGCGGACGCGCTGTTCCCGACCACCACCGAGGGCGCGCCGCCCGCGGACGGCGTGTTCAAGAAGCTGTGGGCGGGGATCTTCTTCACCGGCAGCGCGACCCGCTCGGCCTGCGGGCGCTTCCTGCCGTCCCTGTGCGAGATGTACCAGCAGGTCGCGGAGCAGGGGCGGCCGACCGCGTCGGCGATCGCGACGCTGCGCCGGTCGAGCCCGTCCTCCGTCGCCGACCGGATCAAGGTGCCGACGCTGCTCGTCCAGGGGCAGGCCGACTCGCTGTTCCCGCTGGACCACGCCGACGCCAACGCGCGGGCCATCGCCCGCAACGGCGCGCCGGTGTCGGTGGTGTGGTTCCAGGGCGGCCACGACGGCGGCGACCCGGAGACCGAGCGCGTCGAGGGGCTGGTGCGCGACTTCTTCGACGCCCGCCTCCGTGGTTCCGGCCCGTCCCAGGACGCCTTCACGGTGACGCGGGCGGGCGGGCTCGACTCGTCCACGCAGGAGGTCGTCGTGGAGGAGGCGACGGCCTCCCGCTATCCCGGCCTTTCCGGCGATCCGGTCGCCATGCGGCTCACCGGCCGCGAACAGACGATCTTCAACCCGGCGGGCGGATCGCCGGCGTCGATCTCGGCGGTGCCCGGCCTGGGCGCGCTCGGCTCCCTCGGGGCGGTGGGCGGGCTCGGCGGGTCGCTGCCGGCCGACATGCCGGGCCAGACCGCCGTCTTCGACACCGCCCCGCTGGACCATCCCGTCCGGCTGACGGGCGCGGCCACCGTGCGCCTCAAGGTGCAGGGCAAGGGCCCGCTCTTCGCGAAGCTCTACGACGTTCCGCCCGGCGGCAGCGCCGCTCCGGCGCGGCGGCTGGCGGCCCCGTTCCGCGTATCGGACGGCGACGTCACGGTGACGCTCCCGCCGATGGACTACCGCTTCGACAGGGGCCACCGCCTGCGCCTCGTCATCGCGACGACCGACATGGGCTTCGCGACGCCCGCCGAACCTTCGTCCTACAAGGTGCAAGTGGTCTCGCCGCTGAGCGTCCCCACGGTGCCGTCCCTCGCCACGGCGTCGTCGCCGTTGCCCGCATGGGTCTGGGCGCTGCCTCTAGGTGCCCTCGCCGTGGCCGCCGCCATCCTCCTGCCTGGACGACGCAGGCGCGCCACCGACACCAGCAGTGATGTCCCCCTGGAGATAACCGGCCTTACCAAGACGTACAAGAACGGCCACCAGGCCGTGGCCGACCTGTCGTTCCGCGTAGAGAAGGGTCAGGTTCTCGGCCTGCTCGGCCCGAACGGCGCAGGGAAGACCACGACACTGCGCATGCTCATGGGGCTGATCCACCCCGACTCGGGCGAGATACGCATCTTCGGCCAGCGCGTCACTCCCGGTGCGCCCGTCCTGTCCCGCCTTGGCTCCTTCGTAGAGGGACCCGGCTTCCTGCCCCATCTCACCGGCCGCGACAACCTCGACCTCTACTGGCGCGCCACAGGCCGTCCCCTGGACGAGGCCCATCTGGACGAGGCGCTGCAGATAGCCGACCTGGGTTCGGCGCTAGACCGCGCCGTCCGCACCTACTCGCAGGGGATGCGGCAACGGCTCGCCATCGCCCAGGCCATGCTCGGCCTACCGGACCTCCTCGTCCTGGACGAGCCCACCAACGGCCTGGATCCGCCCCAGATCCGCGAGATGCGGGAGGTGCTCGTCAAGTACGCCGCCGCCGGGCGCACCGTCATCGTCTCCAGCCACCTCCTCGCCGAGGTCGAGCAGACCTGCACGCACGCGGTCGTCATGGCGGGCGGCCGCCGCGTCGCCGCCGGGCCCGTCAGCGAGATCGTCGGCTCCGGCCGCCGCCTGGAGGACGCGTTCCTGGAGATCATCGGAGAGACGTCATGACCACCTACCACGTCCGGCGGACGCTGCCGCTGCGGGTCGAGGCCGTCCGGCAGTTCCGGCGCCGCCGGACCCTGGTCGCGTTCGGGATCCTGCTCGTCCTGCCGTGGGTGCTGGTGCTCGCGTTCAAGCTCGGCGGCGACCCCGGCCCGGAGGGCGTCCCGAGCCTGGTCGACGTCGCCACCTCCAGCGCCCTGAACTTCGCGCTGTTCGCCCTGTTCGTCTCCACCGGCTTCCTGCTGGTGGTCGCCGTCGCGCTGTTCTGCGGCGACACCGTCGCGAGCGAGGCCGGCTGGTCGTCCCTCCGCTACCTGCTGGCCGCCCCCGTGCCCCGCGCCCGCCTGCTGCGCCAGAAGCTGATCGTCGCGCTCTCCTACGCCGTCGTCGCCGTCGTCAGCCTGCCGCTGATGTCCCTCGCCGCCGGCACGGCGGGCTTCGGCTGGGGCGACGTGGAGCTCCCCACCGGCGGCACCGTTCCGGTGAGCACCGCGCTCGGCCGGATGGCGATCATCGTCGGCTACTCCCTGATCGCCCAGCTCGTCGTCGCCGCCCTGGCGTTCCTGCTGTCCGTCACCACCGACTCGCCCCTCGGCGCGGTCGGCGGCGCCGTCGGCCTGGTCATCGTCAGCAACATCCTGGACGCCGTCACCGCCCTCGGCTCGTGGCGCGAACTTCTCCCGACGCACTGGATGTACTCGTGGATGGACGCCCTGCAACCGCAGATCCAATGGACGGGCATGGCGAAGGGCGCCGCGATATCCCTTTCCTACGCGCTCATACTGTTCGCGCTGGCCTTCCGCCGCTTCCGCACCCGCGACATCGTCTCCTGAAAAAGTGAGCACGCAAAGCGACCGTCATACGACTCTCCGCCGACAATTCGGGCTCGAAAATCGGTCGAACCGGCAGCGTTCGTCGCATAAGCTCGGCGAACCACGCGACCGCCGGCCGCGTCACACGAGGTAGTGACGATTAAGCCGGGCCCGTTGGGGGGAGATGATCACCATGGCACGGCAGCAGCTCATCAAGCGCCCCAAGCCCCCACGTCAACCGAGCCAGCCCGACCTCCGCACGCCCTCGGGCCGCCTGCTCCCCTACTGAAGCCGCGCCAGGAACCGTTCCCGCTCAACCACCACGCGCTCGATACGGCCGTTCCCCACGGGGCCGCGCTCGTCCACCGCGTTGACCGCGAACACGAGCCGCTTCCCGTCGACCTCTTCGAGCTCCGCCTCCACGGTCACCCGCACACCGACCGGGCTGGCCGCGCGGTGCTCCAGTTCGACCCGCGTCCCCACGGACGTCCGGCCGTCCCCGATCTCGCTCCTGACGGCCTCAACGGTCGCCGCCTCCGCGAGCGCCAGCAACCGGGGCGTCGCCAGCACGGGCACATCACCACTGCCCACCGCGCTCGCCGTGTCGCCGTCCCCCACCACAATGGACACCTGACCGCGCAGCCCCGGCTTCACAACTCCCCTTCCAGCCGCGCCGCGACCTCCCGGTAACGGCTCACCGGCACGAGATGCACCCCATCGAACGCCCCGCTGTCCCGGATCGCGAGCACCTGCTCGCAAGCGGCCGCGACCCCGGCACCCCGATCCCGCTCGACGGCCTCGACGAGCTCCCCGGGAATGTCGATATCCGGAATGGCCGCCGCCAGATTCCGCGCCATCCCCGCGCTCGCGAGCACCATGACACCCGCGTAGACGGGCCCTTCGAGCTCCACGCTCTCCCGCCACCGCAGAAGGTTCTCCACCGAGTAACTGACCTGGACGAACGTGAAGTCGGCGGCCCGCTTCCACTCAGGCACCTTCCGCAGCCCGGACGTCACGCCGACCTGGAACGCCCCGCATCCGTCGAAGACGTCGTCCGCACTCGCCGCGCGGGCCTCCTCCATCATCGCCCGGACGGTCAGCTCACTCGTCCGTCCGCCCGCACTCGGCTTGTCCCCATAAACGAACAGGAACCGCTCGACCCCGTACGCGGCCGCAGTGAGCAGATCGCGCCGGAACCCGAGCAGATTCCGGTCCCGCGAGTTCAAACAGGCGATCCCCCGCGCGCCCATGGCCTGCACCTCGTGCGCAACGGCCACACTCGACACGGTGGCCCGCCCGATGTGGTTGTCGGGAATCAGAAACGAGTCCGCCACCGGACTCAGCACCCCGATCTGATGCCGCACCTTCCGCAGATCAGGCCGAGTAGGCGGCTCAACCTCACAAACAACCTCAAACCCCACGAGCCCACTCCCAGATCGACGCGACAACGCCCACACCCGGCACCGCCTCAGATTAGCCTTCTCTCCCGAGAGGCACCCTGATCACCCGGGCATGCGGGACCTGACTGCCCGATCACGTCGCCGTGAAGACGACCGCTCGCCCGGCCTCGGCCGCCCGCTCGAAGAATCCCCGCACATCGACGAAGTTCTCCCACGTGTACTCGAAGTCGCCATCATCCTGCGCCCCGCGGTACTCCGGGTCGTCAATGGCATCGAACCGCCGCCGCAGCCACACCTTGTCGACCCGCTGAAGTTCCCCGGCGACGTCCCGGACTTCGTTCGCGCTCACGTAGACGACGTAGCAGTCCTCATGCATATGCCGCCCGCCAAGGACGGCATGCGACAGCGGATAGGCACCGCCATCAGGATCGAGAGTTCCGTCCCCCAGGCAGCGCTGAATCGCGTCCCACGCCTTGTCAGTGGACACCGACAGCCCCGCGTCGGCCCACCCCTCCTCGATCTCTTCGAGAAGCTCGCCGACACCGCCCTCATCAACGGCCGCGAGCAAGAGCCGCTCCTGATCGGCACTGACAGCGAAATGCACACCCAACACGCGGCCATGCTACGGGCCCCCGCTCAGCGCCCTCCTGCAACTCCGGCGCCGTCTTGGCGACACGAAAGAGATCCCCGGCCTCGTCCCGCAACAACTGCGGGATCGGACCGGACGCGGCCTCGTTGGCCTTCAGTGCCTCTTCGAGCAGGTCCCGTTCTATCTGACGTTCCACAGCGGCATCGACGTAGGCGGAGAAACCACGGCCCCCCACCCATTCCCGGACGGCGCGGATGTTCCCGGCCCTCAACGAGACGCTCACCTTCACCACCGGCCCCCACCCAGCCCGAACTCCTTCTCCTCCGCACTCATGTCCGTAGTTACTACTCAAGTGGCAAACGACGGTGCCTCGACCAGGTGGGCGCCATGAGTCCGAGCACGAGGTCGCTGCTGGCGGTACCCGGCTTGCACACGGTCGCCCGCCTTACGCGGCCGGGCTCCGCAGTTTGACGACGAGTTCGGCACCGAGAGCTCGGGCGAGGCGATCGAGGACCGCCAGTGTCGGCACGGTGCCGCCGGCTTCGAACCTGGCAACGGCCGACTGCGTCATGCCCGCCCCCCTGGCCAGTTCACTCTGGCTCCAGCCGCGCTCCTCACGGAGGGCTCGAACACTACGCCCCAGCTCATAGGCCAAGCGCGCCACCTCGTACGGAGTTCGACAAATCTGGACTTCGCCGAGATGGGGCGGGGCGGCGAAGAGCCCCGGGTGTGGTGGAGCCGGGATCGGCTCGTCGGTGTCGGGGAGGGGCTTCGTCACGGAGTCGGGGATGGTTGCTGGGTGTGCGCGGGGTCAGGGGTGTTTGGTTGGTTGGGTGGTTACCGGCGTAGGGTGCGGGCGTGATTAAGCGGGGTATGGGGGCCGGTGTCGGGGCGTATGTGCTGTGGGGGCTCTTTCCCCTGTACTGGCCGTTGTTGAAGCCGGCGGGGGCGGGGGAGATCCTCGCGCATCGGATCATGTGGTCGCTGGTCGCGGTGGGGGCCGTGCTGGCGGTGCGGCGGACGTGGGCGAAGGTCGGGCGGCGGCAGATGCTGCTGCTGGTCGCGGCGGCCGTGGTGATCAGCGTGAACTGGTGGACGTACATCTACGCCGTGAACAGCGGGCGGACGATCGAGGCGTCGCTCGGGTACTTCATCAACCCGCTGATCAGTGTGGTGTTCGGGGTGGTGGTGTTCCGGGAGCGGCTGCGGCCGTGGCAGTGGGCGGCGGTCGGGCTGGGGACGATCGCGGTGGTGGTGCTGACCGTGGACTACGGGCGGCCGCCGTGGATCGCGCTGGTGCTGGCCTTCGCGTTCGGCGTGTACGGGCTGCTGAAGAAGTTCGCGGACATGCCGTCGGCGGAGAGTCTGGCGGTGGAGACGGCCGTCATGTTCCTGCCCGCTCTGGGGTTCGTCTTCTTTCTGGAGGCGCAGGGGGACGCCGCGTTCGGCCATGAGGGGGTGGGCAACGCGGTGCTGCTGGCGGGGGCGGGCGTTGTCACGGCGGTGCCTCTGATGCTGTTCAACGCGGCGGCCATTCGCTTGCCCATGACGGCGCTGGGGATGTTGCAGTACCTGGCGCCGGTGTTGCAGTTCGCCATCGGTTTCCTGGTGCAGCACGAGGAGATGCCGCCCAGCCGGTGGGCGGGGTTCCTGCTGGTGTGGCTCGCGCTGGTGACGCTGACGTGGGAGGGGCTGAGCCGCCGGGAAGCGGTGCCCGAGGCCGCCTGAAGGGACTAGAGTGCCGTCGTCCAATGCCGGATTCGAGGAGTTTCGTTGCGTTTGATCAGCGTCACCGTGCTGGGTACGGCGCTCATCGGGGCGGGCATGCTGGCACCGGCGACGGGTGAGGCGACGGCGACCGGCCATGGCGGGCTGTCCGTGGAACCGGACGTCGCGGCGCCGGGGCAGCACGTACAGGTCTCGGTTCCCGGGTGCCGGGTTCGCGGGGCGGCGTCGCCCGCGTTCGCCGGACGGGCCGCGGGCGGCTCCGCGACCGTCAGCGCGGACGCGGAGCCGGGCACGTACACGGTGGTGGCGCGGTGCGCCGGCCGGAAGGTCGCCGGCCGGCTCACGGTCGCCGGGCGGCTCTCCTGGCCGACCCTGCTGCCCGCCGGCGGCTAGAAGACCACCGGCACGCTGGGCACGCCGATGACGCCCGTCGGCCATTCGACCTGCGGACGGGCGCCGGGCGCCGGCGCGTACTCCGGGATCCGCCGGTGCCATTCCTCCAGGACGACCCGCAGCTCCATCCGCGCCAGGTGGATGCCGAGGCACCGGTGCGGGCCGCTTCCCCAGGTCAGGTTGTTGTAGTCGCGGCCCGGGTCGAACGCGTCCGGGTCGGCCAGCTCGGCCGGGTCCCGGTTGGCGGCGCCCACGGCGACTCCGACGGGCGCGCCGGCGGGGATGTGCACGCCCGCCAGGACGACGTCGCGCGTCGCCACCCGGGGGACGACGGCGTTGGCCGGGTCCACGCGCAGCATCTCCTCGACGGCGGCGGGGATGGCGGCCGGGTCGGCGGCGATCCGCCGGCGCAGTTCGGGCCGGGCGGCGAGCTTGGCGAACATGAGGCTGAGCGCGTTGGTCACGGAGTCGACGCCGGCCAGGACGAAGAAGAAGCACAGGCCGACGGCCTCCTCGTCGGTGAACGGGTCGTCGCCGGGAGCGTCGAACAGGTCCCGCAGCAGCCCCCCGGCGCGGCCCGCCCGGCACTCGGCGACATGGGCGCTGACGTAGCCGAACAGCTCGGCGGCGGACTGCATCGCCTCGGCCGGCGGCTCTCCCGAGCCGGACAGGTCCGCCAGCTTGATGATCACCTCCCGCCAGGCGAGGAGGCGGTCGAGGTCGTCCTGCGGCAGCCCGAACAGGTCGAGGAAGACCTTCGCCGGGACGGGGCGGGCCAGTTCGGTGACCATGTCGCAGGAGTTCCGCTCGGCGATGGCGTCGACGAGCGCGGTGACCTGGTCGCGGACGGTCTGCTCCACCGCGGCCGCGGCGCGCGGGGTGAAGAACGGCTGCAGCATGCGGCGGTAGCGGGTGTGGTCCGGCGGGTCGAAGGCGATCGGGACGAGCGCGACGGGGCTGCCGAGCGTGTCGAAGGCCCGCTTGGAGGAGAACGTCTCCGGGTTCTTGAAGACGTGTTCCGCCAGCTCACGGGTGGTGACGAGGTATCCCGCGTCGGAACGGGCGACGGGGCCGGCCGCCCGCATGACCGCGTATCCCTCCCCCCGGTCGTCGGCCATCGGCAGCAGCTCCATCCGGAGCAGTTCCTCGCCCGTCGTCTCAGCAGTCATGACCATCCCGCCCAGAGGGGTATTCAGCGTCTGATGCGGCAGATGGTATGGCTCGCGAAGATGGTTGGGAAGTGCTGCACACACACCATTCGCCGGTCTACTGCCACAAAAACTGACGAATGGCAATAGACACTCCAGGGTGAGCCATATCACTGATGGTTCGCCTTATTCGGACACAGTCGACTCTTGCCTCACTTTGGGTCACATGTAATACTTCCACCGCATTCGCCATATTTTGGGCAACTTTATACCACCTTGCGACCTGACCTTTGCAGGACCCGGAGGCACGACCTTCCCCGCGCGACCGAAGGGATCTCCGTCCGATGGCCCTCGAAATCAGTCCGGAAGAAGCCGTGACCGCTCCGATCCCGCACCCGCTGGACCAGGACGCCGAGGGGGTGAACCGGCCGGGCCTGCGCAAGAACCCGAAGTACCACCAGATCCGTGAGACCGGCACCGGCGTCGCCGCCGTCGTCCGTCCCGACGGGTCCGCGGCCAAGCTCGTGACCAGGTACCACGACGTCGAGCAGGTGCTGCGCAACGACGAGGTGTTCTCCCGCGAGGCCGCCCGCGACGCCGACGACATGGACCTGGAGGGAACGCTCCTCGGCCTGGACGGGGCCGAGCACGCGAGCGTCCGCAACGCCGTCCGCGGCTGGTTCACCCCGCGCGCGGTCGAGCGCCTGCGGGGCACCGTCGAGGAGCGGGCCGCGGCTCAGATCGCGGCGATGGTGGAGCACGGCTCCCCCGCCGATCTGGTGACCGAGTTCGCGATGCCGTTCTCGCTCCACCTGATCTGCGACATGCTCGGCCTGCCGCAGGAGGGCCGGCTCCGGTTCCGCGGGTGGGCCGACGCCTTCTTCGGCATCACCGAGCAGACCCGCGACGGCGCGGCCGACGCGCTGATCTCGATGGTCGTCTACATGAACGAGCTCGTCGAGCAGCGGCGGGACGACCCGGGCGACGACCTGCTCTCGCAGGTCGCCGTCGGCGGCGCGCACCTGTCGCCCGACCGGCAGATCAAGCTCCCGGTCAGCCTC
Organism: Actinomadura sp. NAK00032; assembly: GCF_013364275.1. Lineage (NCBI taxonomy): Bacteria > Bacillati > Actinomycetota > Actinomycetes > Streptosporangiales > Thermomonosporaceae > Actinomadura > Actinomadura sp. NAK00032. Next base: position 8,642,457 of record NZ_CP054932.1, read on the forward strand.
GTCCTCGGCGGCTGGGAGACCGTGGCCAGCACTGTCTGCACCCAGATCCATGTACTGCTCACACACCCGTACGGGGAGTACGAGACCGCGTACGCGTACCTGACCGACCACCCGGAGGCCGTCCCCGGCGCGGTCACCGAGCTGGAGCGCCTGTTCTCGGTGACCGCGGCCGACGAGATGCCGCGCCGGGTCACCCGGGACGTGACGCTGCCCAGCGGCGCCCGGCTGAGCGCCGGCGAACTCGTGATCCCGTCCCACGACGCCGCGAACTGCGACCCCCGCGTCTTCACCGAGCCGTACCGCATGGACTTCGCCCGCGACCCGAACCGGCACCTGTCGTTCGGGTACGGGGTGCACCACTGCGTCGGGCGGCATCTCGGCCACCTGGAGGTCGTGACGGGCATCGGCCTCCTCACCCGCGAGCTGCCGTCCCTCCGGCTGGCGGTGCCGTCCGACGCCATCGAGCGCAAGCCCGGCAACGCGATCCTCAGCCCCGTCGCCCTGCCCGTCGCGTGGGGCCGCTGAATGTCCGTCCTCACCGGCGCGAAACCCAGGCGCAATCCGAAGAACTTCCCCCTCCACCGCACCCTGCCGGGTTTCCTCAAGGATCCGCTGCGGGAGCTGGAGCGCATCAGCGCGGTCGCGGGCGGCGGCGTCCCGCGGCTCGACCTCGGCATCGTGAAGCCGCTGCTGGTGACCCGCCCCGACCACCTCCAGGCAGTGCTGCGGAACACCGACACCTACGCGCGCGACGGCATCTTCTGGCGCCCGCTCAACGACCTCATGGGCGACGGCATCCTCGGCGAGGGCGGCGAGTCCTGGGCGGTCAGCCGCAAGGTGCTGCAGCCGGTGTTCACCCTCCGCAACGTCCGGTCGCTCACCGGCCGGCTGGCCGAGACGATCAACGCGGCCGTGGACGAGCTGGAGCCGGCCGCGCGGTCGGGGCGGCCCGTGGCGGCGGGCGCCGAGATGACCCGGATCGTCAACCGGACGGTGGTCCAGATCTTCTTCGGCGGCAAGATCGGCCCGGCCGAGACCGCGCGGCTGGCCCCGGCGTTCGAGGCGGTCATCGCGGCACTGGCCTTCCGTGTCCTGCTGCCGTTCCTGCCCGACCGGCTCGCCCCCCGGGGACGCTCCTACCGGGAGGGCGTCCGCACCATCGATGACGTGATGTTCGGCCTGGTGGAACGTTACAGGGACGACCCCGGCGACGGGCTCGACATCTTCACCGCGCTGTGCCGGGCCCGCACCGAGCCGGGCAGCGGGCTGACCGACAAGTGGGTGCGCGACAACCTCGTCGGCATGTACTCGGCCGGCACCGAGACGACGGCCACGGCGCTGAGCTGGCTGTGGCCGCTGCTGTGCGCGCATCCCGAGGTCGCCGCGCGGCTCTACGAGGAGATCGACCGGGTGGTGGGCCGCGACCGGGTCGGGCCCGAGCACCTGGAGGGCCTGGCCTACACCAGGCAGGTGGTGCAGGAACTGCTGCGGCTCTACCCGGTGGGCTGGCAGTTCCCCCGCATGGCGGTACGGGACACGACCCTCGACGGCTTCTCCGTCAAGGCCGGCCAGACCCTCCTGATCAGCCCGTACCTCACCCACCGCCTCGCCTCGGTGTGGGAGCGCCCGGCCGAGTTCGACCCGGACAGGTTCGCGCCCGAGCACACCGCGGGCCGGCACCGCTACGCCTATTTCCCGTTCGGCGGCGGGCCGCACCAGTGCGTCGGCAACCACCTCTTCCAGATCGAGGCGCAGCTGATCGCGGCGAGCGTGCTCAGCCGGTTCCGCCCCGAACCGGCCGGCCCGGTGCCGTCCCGCCCCGCCATGGGGCGCACGCTCCGGCCCGAGCACGAGCTGCGGATGCGCCTCGTCCCGATCGAGGAGCGGGCATGACGGCGGCGGCGGCCGAGCAGGGCCGGATCTGCGCCCTGGCCACGCACTGCACGCGCGACCTGCAGGCCCGCGCCGCGGCCCACCCGGACCTGTTCGACGCCAAGCCCTTCGACGCCGCGCTCTTCGGCGCGGTGTCGCTGGCCAACGCGTTCGGCTCGCCGGACGGCACCCCGGCGGAGCTGGAGATCGCCAACCGCACCGCACTGTGGATCTTCGCGCTCGACTGGCGGATCGACTACCGGGCGACGGAGCGCGGCGACGTGGCGGCGATCGCGGCCCGCTGCGCGGCCACCGTGGCGGGCGAGCCGCCGGACGACCCGCTCACCCGGTTCCTCGCGGAGATCCGCGACCGGCTGGCCGAGTCGCCGGCCTACCCGCAGTTCTCCCCGGTCTGGGCGGACGAGCTGCGCCGGATGCTGGACGCGATGGTGCTCGAATGGACGTGGAAGGCGGACCATGCGGAGACCGGCTCCTGGACGCCGGACCTCGACGACTACCTGGCCAACGCCGACAACTTCGGCTCCACCTTCGTCAACGCCGGGCACTGGATCCACACGTCCGGGCGGGCGGCGCTCGACCGCCTCGGCGCGCTGCTGGAGGCCAGCCGGGAGGTCCAGCGCGTGCTCCGGCTGCTCAACGACCTCGCCACCTACGGGCGCGACGTCACCTGGGGCGACGTGAACGCGATGCTGCTCGGCGCCGACCGGGCCTCCGTCGAGAAGAGGATCGGCGAACTCGTGGACCGCTGCCGTGAGCTGTTCGAGCCGCTGCGCGACGCGTGCCCCCGCGAGACCGCCTACCTCGAACGCCAGATCGGCTACAGCACGGGCTTCTACGGCGCGGGCGACTACTGGGGCGCGCTGTGAGCGGGACGGAGGCGGCCGGCGCGGCCGATGATCTGATCGCGAGCCTCGTCGCCCGGCCCTGGGGGCGGGTGTCGCCCTCGGTGTACGAGACGGGCCGGCTCGTCTCGCTCAGCCCCTGGCTGACCGGGCACCGGCGCAGGGTCGCCTTCCTTGTCGACACCCAGCGCCCGGACGGCGGCTGGGGGGCGCCCGACGACGGCTACGCGCTCGTGCCCACGCTGAGCGCGACCGAGGCGCTGCTGTCCGTCCTCGTCCGCACGCCACCGGAGTCCGGCACTCCGGAACCCGCGGTGTGCGCCGCCGCGGTGCGGGGACTGCGCAGGCTCGGCACCATGCTGCCCGGCCGCCCGGGGGCGCCCCTGCCGGACATGCCGGCGATCGAGCTGATCGTCCCGTCCCTCGCCGGGCTGATCGACCGGCGCGTGGCCGACCTCGCCGCGCGACCCGCGCCCCCGCCCGGCCTGCCGGACGGGCCGCTGCCGCTGCCGCTGCCGCGCGGCATGGACGGCCGCAAGCTGACCCTCGTCCGGGACCTGCTGGCCTCGGGCGCGCAGCCGCCGCAGAAGCTGATGCACGCGCTGGAGATCGCGGGCCCGGCGGCGCGCGGCCTCGCCCAGGCCCGTCCCGAGGCGACCGGAACGATCGGCGCGTCGCCCGCGGCGACCGCCGCCTGGCTGGGCGACCGCCCGCCGGCCGAGCCGAGCAGCCCCGCGCGCTGGTACCTGGAGACCGTGACCGCGATGCACGACGGAGCCGTGCCGGTCGCCTACCCGCTCACGGTCTTCGAGCGCGGCTGGGTGCTGAGCTGGCTGATCCGCGCCGGGGTCCCGGTCACCGTCCCGCCCGAGATGGTGCTCAGCCTGACCGCGCCGATCCGCGCGGACGGCACGCCCGCCGCGGACGGGCTGCCGCCCGACGCCGACACCACGGCCGCGGCACTGCACGCGCTCGCCCTTCTCGGCGTTCCGCACAAGCCGGATTCGCTGTGGAATTTCGAGACGCCCACGCATTTCTGCACGTGGCAAGGCGAAGACGGATTCTCGGTCACGACGAATGCGCACGTGCTGGAGGCGTTCGGCGAGTTCACCGCGTCCCGTTCCGCCGGGTCCGCCGATATCGGCGACGGCCGGCACGAGGCCGCCGCCGGCAAGGTCGCCGACTGGCTGCTCGGCCGGCAGCGCGACGACGGCGCCTGGACGGACCGGTGGCACGCCTCGCCCTACTACGCCACCGCGTGCTGCGCGCTGGCCCTGGACCGGTACGGCGGCCGGCCGCGGAGCGCGGACGCCGTCGACCGGGCCGTGAAGTGGGTCCTGGAGTCCCAGCGCCCGGACGGTTCGTGGGGCCGGTGGGAGGGCACCGCGGAAGAGACCGCGTACGCGGTCCAGACCCTGCTGCTGCCGGCGGTCACCGCCGGCCGCGAGCCGGGGCGCGACCTCGTCCGCGCCGCCGCGCGCGGCCGCGGCGTCCTGCTGCGGGGACTGGCCCTGCCGGACCGCGCCCACCCGCCGATGTGGCACGACAAGGACCTGTACCACCCGGGCGCGATCGTGCGGGCGGCCGTCCTCGCCGCGCTCCATCTGCTGGACGCGGTGGCACCCGACCGCGGCAAAGAGTGAATTTCGTCATAAGGTCCGAAGGACGTAAAGCGGCAAACCGGACGACAGTTCCGAACAATCTCATTCCGCTTGAGGAGTGGAGTTCTCATTGCTAGGGTGCTGGTCCGTACGGACGAGACCACCGTCGCGGCCGCTCGCCTGCTCCGAACCGCCGGCCCCCTTTTATCAACCGCGCCGGTTGCTGATTCTTAAAACATTGTTAGGGCGATTATCATGCGCTTCCGCAACTCCCGACTGCGGACCAAGATTGCGGCCCTGCTGCTGTCGCTGACCGCGCTGTGGGCCTTCGCGGCGTGGGTGACGTTGCGCGAGGGCGTGAACCTGCTGTGGGTCAGCACCTACGACAGCAAACTCGCCACCCCCTCCGACCCCCTCCTCGTCGAGCTGCAGCGGGAGCGCAGGCTCACCGCGGTGTGGATCGCGAGCCCGAGCCAGCGGCGGCACGAGGAGCTGACGACCCAGCGGACCCGCACCGACAGGGCGGCGGCCGAGCTCGAGAAGGGCGCGCGAAGCGGGACGCTCCGCCGGGCGGCGGACGACGACCTGGAGCGGCGCGTCGACGAGATGCTGGACCGGCTCCACAAGCTCGACGCGCAGCGCAAGACGGTCGACGCGCGCACCATCGCCCGCTCCACGGCGCTGCAGGGCTACACGACGACGATCGACTCCGTCTTCCGGATGTACGACGCGATGGGCACGCTCGACGACAAGGGGATCGCCAAGAACACCGGCATCCTCATCGAGCTCAACCGCTCCTGGGAGCTCCTCTCCCAGGAGGACGCGCTGGTCGCGGGCGTGCTCGCGGTCGGCCGCGTCAAGCAGGACGAGATGACGCAGATCGTCCAGATCAGCGGGATCCGCCGGTACGCCCTGTCCAAGGCGCTCACCCAGCTGGAGCACGAGGACGAGGACGCCTACCGCAGCTTCACCTCCAGCGCCAGGCTCCGGCAGCTGGAGGCCGTCGAGAACCGGTTGACGGCGCCGCGCGCCGGCCGCGCCGCCAGGATTCCGGCGGTCACCGCGGCGGAATGGGAGAGCACCACCACGCCGGCGCTCGCCGAGATGCGCGACACCGTCCAGGACGCGGGCGCCCGCCTCGTCGACCGCTCCACTCCCGTGGCGGCCGGTGTGATCACCCGGTTGGCCCTCGCCGGTGGTCTGGGGCTGCTCGCGGTCATCGCGTCCATCGTCGTGTCCATCACCACCGCACGCGCGCTGGTGCGGCAGCTGGAGCGGCTGCGCGGCGCGGCGTGGGAGCTGGCCGAGCAGCGGCTGCCGAGCGTCGTCGAACGCCTCGGGCACGGCGAGAAGGTGGACGTCGCCGTCGAGGCGCCGCCGCTGCAGTTCGGCGGCGACGAGATCGGGCAGGTGGGCCGCGCGTTCAACGCCGTCCAGGAGACCGCGATCCGCACCGCCGTCGAGCAGGCCGAGCTGCGCCGCGGCATCCGCGACGTCCTGCTGAGCCTGGCGCGCCGCACGCAGGCGCTGGTGCACCGGCAGCTGAGCATGCTCGACACGATGGAGCGCAAGCGCGACATCGACCCCAAGGACCTGGAAGAGCTGTTCCGCCTCGACCACCTCGCCACCCGCATGCGGCGCAACGCCGAGAACCTCATCGTGCTGTCGGGGTCGATCCCGGCCCGCGGCTGGCGGCAGCCGGTCCCGATGGTGGACGTCATCCGCGCCGCCGTCGGCGAGGTCGAGGACTACACCCGCGTCACCGTGCTGCCGTTCGGCCCGGTCGAGCTGGCCGGACGCGCCGTCGGCGACGTCACCCACCTGCTGGCCGAGCTGATCGAGAACGCCGTGTCGTTCTCGCCGCCCGACACCGCCGTGCACGTCGGCGGCCACCTCGTCGCCAACGGCTTCGCCATCGACATCGAGGACCGCGGGCTCGGCATGACCGAGGACAAGCTCGCCGAGATCAACGAGCGGATCGTCGACCCGCCCGAGTTCAACCTGCGCAGCTCCGTCCAGCTCGGCCTGTTCGTGGTCGCCAAGCTCGCCGAGCGCTACGGCGTGCGCGTCTCGCTGAAGCGCTCCGCCTACGGCGGCACCACGGCCGTCGTCGTCATCCCGCAGGACCTGGTCGTCGAGGCGGGCACCGCGAAGGCGCCCGCCGCCACCACCGAGAACGGGCTGGCCGTCCGGCAGCCGGCCGCGGTCCCGGCCGGGGCCTCCGAGCAGGCCGGGCAGGGGTCCGTGGTGACGCTCACCAGGCAGCCGGCCGGATCACCGCCCGCCCTGGTGGCCGTGCCCCCGCCCGCCAGTGAGCCGGACGACGCGTCCGCCCCGCAGGGCGACCCGCGCACCACGGGCCCCCAAGCCACCGGCCCGCAAACCACCGGCCCGCAAACCACCGGCCCGCAAGGCGGCGACCCGAACGTCACCGGCCCGCAGGCCGCCGAACCGCGCACCACCGGCCCGCAGACCGTCACCACGGCGACCGGGCCCCAGGCCACCGGCCCGCAGACCGCTCCCGCCGGTGCACCCGCCCCAACGCGCTCCCCGGGCGAACCCGCACCGCCCGGCGGCCCCGCGGCGGCGGGCGGCGGGGATTCCGCGACGAGCCCCCCGGAGGACCAGCCCCCCGTGACCGAGAGCACCACCCCGTCCGGCCTGCCCGTCCGGGTCCCGCAGGCGAACCTCGCGGCGCCGCTGCGCACCGACGAGCCGGTCGTCGCGCAGGAGCCGGACGAGCCGGACGTCCCCGGCCGCTCCCCCGAGGAGATCCAGCGAATCATGGGTTCCTACCAGCGCGGCACCCGCCTTGCGAGGACGGCGGTCGAAACCCGCGGCAACGAAGCAGTGGAAGGCGAGGACGAGCAGTGAAGCAGAAGGCAGGTTCGCCGTCCGATCTGGGCTGGCTGCTGGACGATCTGGTCCACCGCGTGCCGCATGCCCACAACGCGGTCGTCCTGTCCGCGGACGGCCTGCTGATGGCCTCGTCGGAGGGCATGAGCCAGGACGACGGCGAGCACCTGGCCGCCGTGGCCGCCGGCATCCAGAGCCTGGCCAAGGGCGCCGGGACCCGGTTCGGCGGCGGCCCGGTCCGGCAGACGATCATCGAGATGCAGACCCAGTTCATGCTGGTGACGGTGGCGGGCAAGGGCGCCTGCCTCGCGGTGCTGGCCGACGAGGACGCCGACGTCGGCCTCATCGCCTACGAGATGGCGATGCTCGTCACGAGCATGGGCCACCACCTGACCTCGCCGTCGCGTGCCGAGAGCGCCGCGGAGGGCCGCCCGACATGATGCCGCCCGAGGACCCCTCCCCCGAGTTCTGGTCGGAGGAACCGGCGCGTCACCCGGAGACGGACGCGGAGCGCTGGCTCGACGAGCACGCCGGCCCGATGGTCCGCCCGTACGTGATGACGAGCGGCCGCATCGAGCCGACCCGCGGCAAGTTCGACCTCATCACGCTGGTGGTCGCCTCCGGTCCCGAGCCGGACACCGCGATCGGGCTCGGCCCGGAGCATCTCGCGATCCTGCGGCTCTGCCAGAACGTCATCTCCGTCGCCGAACTCACCGGCCATCTCAACCTGCCCGTCGCGACGGTGCGGGTGATGCTCGGCGACCTCCTCGACAAGGGGTTCGTCTCCATGCAGGAACCCGAACCGGAGGCGGACATGCACGACATCAGGCTCTACAAGGCGGTGATCGATGGTCTCCGGGCCCTCTAGGGGGATGCGCGCCCGCCGGCTCCCCACCGCGGTCAAGATCGTGATCGCGGGCGGTTTCGGCGTCGGCAAGACCACCATGGTAGGCACGGTCTCCGAGACGCAGCCGCTGCGCACCGAGGAACTCCTGACCGACCAGGGCATCGGCGTGGACGACGTGTCCGGGGTGGAGCGCAAGAACACCACCACGGTCGCGATGGACTTCGGCCGCATCACGATGCGCAACGAGTACGTCCTCTACCTGTTCGGCACGCCCGGCCAGGAGCGCTTCTGGTTCATGTGGGACGAGGTCGTCATCGGCGCGCTCGGCGCCGTCGTCCTCGCCGACACCCGCCGGCTGTCCGACTGCTTCCCGTCGGTCGACTACTTCGAGCGGCGCGGCACGCCGTTCATCGTCGCCGTCAACTGCTTCGAGGGCGCGCAGCGCTACGACCTGGCGGAGATCCAGATGGCCCTGAACCTGGGCCCCAAGGTCCCCGTCATGCTCTGCGACGCGCGCAGCATCGACTCGTGCAAGGAGGTCCTCATCGACCTCGTCCTGCACGCGATGAAGGCCCGCGGGGTCACCGAGGAGCCCGAGCCGCAGAACGTCTAGCCGCGCCCAGGGCCGGCGAGCAGCGGGAACCCGCGCTCGCCGGCCCTTGCCGTCCCGGGCCCGCCGCCGAGGGCGGCGGCGAAGGCGCGCAGGGTCGCGGTGGTGCGCTCCGGCCGCCAGACGAGCGTGAGCGCCGAGCGGGGCAGCCCCGTGACCGGGACGAAGGCGATGTCGCCGCGCGCCTGGCCGCGCGCGGTCGGGACGCACAGCAGCATCGCCCCGCGCCCCACGGCGACCAGCGCGAGCGCCTCCTGGATCGTGCTGACGGCCGGGCCGGACGGGATCAGCCGGCCGCCGGGCGTCGCCCCCGGCGACTGCGCCTCCCGCCAGTAGCGCGGCGCCGGCCCGGCGACCCTGATCAGCGCGTGCCCGGCGAGCTGCTCGGCGTCGACGGACGGGCGCCCCGCGAGCGGATGGCCGGCGGGGACGGCGAGGCTCAGCGGCGCCTCGTTGAAGACCGGGCCGGTGGCGAGGTCGCGCTCCCGCACCGGCGCCAGCACGATCGCGGCGTCGAGGTCCCCGTCCCGGACGGCGCCGAACGGGTCCGCGAGCGGCACCTCGACGGTGTGCACCTCCGAGCCGGGATGGTCGCGCTCGAACGCGGCGACGAAGCCCATCAGCTCCTCGTCCAGCGCGCCGAGGAACCCGACCCGCAGCACGCCGCCGACACCGCGCGCGGCGGCCCTGGCCCGGTCGACGGCGGAGAGGACGGCCGCGTACGCGGGCTCCAGCTCGTCCCGCAGGGTCGCGCCGAGCGGGGTCAGCCGCACCCGGCGGCTGGTGCGTTCCACGAGCCGGGCCCCGACCCGCTGCTCCAGCGCGCGCAGCAGCTGGCTGACGCGGCTCTGGGACAGGTAGAGGCGTTCCGCGGTCCGGCCGAAGTGCAGCTCCTCGCTGAGGACGAGGAAGCACTCCACCTCCCGGGCCTCGATCTCGGGCACCGCGCTCCTCCGGTCGGCGATCGATCAGTCTCGCTCATACAAGGATGCGATCTTCGCCGTTGTTCCCGGCGCGCCGGCGCAGCAGGGTCGTGGGCATGACGCACGCTCCCCTCTCCCCCCTGTCCGCACCCCGGCGCGGCCGGCCCGCGGTCCTCGCGGTCGCCGCGACGACGTTCCTGGTCGTCACCAGCGAGATGCTGCCGGTCGGGCTGCTCACCTCGATCGGCCCCGACCTCGGGGTGTCCGCGGGCGCCGCCGGGCTGGCGATGACCGTGCCCGGCCTCGTGGCCGCGCTCTCGGCGCTCGTGCTCCCCGCCGCCACCGCCCGGTTCGACCGGCGGACGGTGCTGGCCGTGCTGGCGGGCCTGCTGGCCGCCGCCGACCTGGCCTCGGCCGCCGCACCGAATCTGGGGGTGCTGCTGGTCGCGCGGGTGCTGGTCGGCATGGCGATCGGCGGGGTGTGGGCGATCGCCGGCGGGCTGGCGGTCCGGCTGGTTCCGGCGCGCTCCGCCGGCACCGCCACCTCGGTCATCTTCGGCGGGATCGCGGTGGCGTCGGTGGTGGGCGTCCCCGCCGGCACGCTGCTCGGCGACCTGGCCGGCTGGCGGGCCGCGTTCGCCGCGGCCGGGGTGTGCGCGGCCGCCGCCTGCGCCGCGCTGGCCGTGCTGCTGCCGCCGCTGCCCGGCACCGGCCCGGCGGGCCTGCGGCGGCTGCCGGGGCTGCTGCGCGTGCCCGCCGCGCGGGCCGGGCTGCTGGTCACGATGCTGCTCGTCACCGGGCACTTCGCGGCGTACACCTACGTGCGTCCCGTCCTGGAGGGGGTGTCCGGCGTGGACGCCGACCTGATCAGCACACTCCTGCTCGGCTACGGCGTCGCGGGCGTCGTCGGGAACTTCGCCGCAGGGTCGGCATCGGCGCGCGACCCGCGCCGCACCCTCATCGCGCTCGCCGCGCTGCTCGCACCGGCCGCCCTGCTGATCCCCATCGCAGGTCGGAACCCGCTCCCGGCAGTGGTGCTGCTGATCCTGTGGGGCATCGCCTACGGCGGCGTATCGGTCACCCTGCAGAACTGGCTGCTGCGAGCGGCGCCCGACGCACCCGAGCCCGTGTCGGCGCTGTTCGTCGCCACGTTCAACATCGCGATCTCGCTGGGAGCGCTGACCGGCGGACGCGTCACCGACGCCGCCGGAGCGGAAGGCGTCATGTGGCTGGGCGGTGCGCTGGCCGTACTCGCCCTGGCCGCCGCGATGACGCTCGGGCATCGCCGGGACGGCGAGGTTCGCGCCCGCCCGGTGCGGGAGGCTCAGCCGGTGCGGGAGACGACGTAGTCGCAGAGGTTGGTGAACGCCTCGCGGGCCGGGACGTCCGGGAGGGTGAGGAGTTCGGTGCGCGCGTCCTCGGCCCACCGGCGCAGGTCGGCGCGGGCGCGGGCCATCGCGGGGTGGGCGCGCAGGAGGGTGAGGGCCTCGGCGTGCAGCGCGTCGTCGGTGAGGTCCTGGACGAGCAGCTCGCGGAGCCGGGCGTCGTCCGGGCCGGAGCCGATGCCGGCGAGCACGTGGTGCACCGGCAGCGTGCGGATGCCCTCGCGCAGGTCGGTGCCGGGGGTCTTGCCCGACTCCTCGGTCTCGGAGTCGATGTCGAGGATGTCGTCGGACAGCTGGAACGCGATGCCGATCTTCTCGCACGCGGAGGTGACCGTGTCGACGACGTGCGCGGGGGCGCCCGACAGCAGCGCGCCGAACTGGCCGGAGACGGCGATGAGCGACGCGGTCTTGTCGGCGACGACCTGGAGGTAGTGCTTGAGGGGGTCGGCGTCCTCGCCGGGGCCGACGGTCTCCTGGATCTGGCCGCGGACGAGCCGCGCGAACGCGCGGGCCTGGATCCGGACCGCCTCGGGGCCGAGGTCGGCGAGCAGGTCGGACGCGCGGGCGAACAGGTAGTCGCCGGTGAGGATCGCGACGGTGTTCGTCCACCGGGAGTTGGCGGACTGCTGGCCGCGGCGGACGGTCGCCTCGTCCATCACGTCGTCGTGGTAGAGCGTGCCGAGATGGGTCAGCTCGACGACGACGGCGGCCGGCACCACGCCGGCCGCGGCGGGGTCGCCGAAGTGGGAGGCGAGCAGTACCAGCATGGGCCGGAACCGCTTGCCGCCCGCCTCGACGAGGTGCTCGGAAGCCTCGGTGAGCAGCGGGTCCTCACCGCGCACGCAGTCGAGCAGCAGGGCCTCGACGTCGGTCAAACGCGCCTTGGCGTCGGACGCGAGCGCGGCGTCGATGGGAAGCCCGAACGGGCCGGTCCCCTTGACGGCCGGCCCGCCGGACTTCTCCGCGGATGGGTTGCTCACCCAGACTCCCTAACGGACGAACATGTGGGTCGTGGCCTGACCCGCGAGGTCCAGGACCGGCTGCGGGATCACGCCGAGTACCACAGTAGCCGTCACACCGAGCGCCACCGCTACCGCGGTCGCCGGCCCGGCCACCACGACCGGGCCCTCGGCGTCCGGCTCGCTGAAGAACATCACCACGATCACCCGCACGTAGAAGAACGCGGCGACCGCGGACGAGACGACCGCGACGATGACCAGCGGCGTCGCGCCCTCCTCGACGGCGGCCTTGAACACCGCGAACTTCCCGGTGAACCCGCTGGTGAGCGGGATGCCCGCGAACGCCAGCAGGAAGAAGGCGAACGCGCCCGCGACCACCGGGGAGCGCTTGCCGAGCCCGGCCCACCGGGACAGGTGCCCGGCCTCGCCGCCCGCGTCCCGCACCATCGTGACGACGGCGAACGCGCCGACCGAGGTGAAGCCGTAGGCGAGCAGGTAGAACAGGCTGCTCGACAGGCCGTGCGGGGAGCTGGCGATCACGCCCATGAGCAGGAAGCCCGCGTGCGCGATGGACGAGTAGGCCAGCATCCGCTTGATGTCGGTCTGCGTGATCGCGATGATCGACCCGGCGACCATCGTGAGAATCGCCACACCCCACATGACGGGCCGCCAGTCCCAGCGCAGCGTCTCGAACGCCACGTAGTAGACCCGCAGGATCCCGCCGAACGCGGCGACGACCGTCCCGGACGCCATCAGCGCCGTGATCGGGGTGGGGGCGCCCTGGTAGACGTCCGGCTTCCACATGTGGAAGGGGACGCCGCCGAGCTTGAACAGCAGCCCGACCGACAGCAGCGCGACGCCCGCGAGCAGCAGGGTCTCGTTGCCGGCGTCCTTGCCGATCTCGGCGGAGATGTCCGCCAGCCGCACCGACCCGGCGTACCCGTACAGCAGCGCCGCGCCGTACAGGAAGAACGCCGACGAGAACGCGCCGAGCAGGAAGTACTTGACCGCCGCCTCCTGGGAGAGGAGGCGCCGCCGGCGGGCGAGCCCGCACAGCAGGTACAGCGGCAGCGACATGACCTCCAGCGCCACGAACATCGTGAGCAGGTCGTTCGCCGCCGGGAACATGACCATGCCCGCGACGGCGAACATCATCAGCGGGTACACCTCGGTCTGGGTGACCCCCGCCTCGGCGGTCCGCTGCTCGGCCTCGGTGCCGGGCAGCGCGGACGCCTGCGCGGCGAAGTGCCCGCCGGTCGCGTGGCCGCCGCGCTCGGCGATCAGCAGCAGGCTGACCAGGGCCAGCAGCAGGATGGTGCCCTGGATGAACAGCGTCGGCCCGTCCACGCCGAGCGCGCCCTCGGCCGCGACGTGGTGCGGGTTGTCGCGCCACGCGAGCGCGACCGTCCAGCCGAAGCCGCCCGCGAGGCCGAGGAACGCGAGCGGCACCTGCGCGTAGTAGCGCGCGTTGCGGCCGACGAACGCCTCGACGAGCACGCCCACGACGGCGGCGCCGAGGATCAGCAGCAGCGGGCCGATCTGCCCGTACTCGATGTGCGGCGCGGGGATGTCACCCCCTTGCGCGAGGACCGCGCTCACCTGGCTGGAGGTGCTCATGGACGGGCTCCGTTCTCGGCGACGTTACCGGTGACGTCCGGCGCCGGGTCGTGCTGGTCGACCCTGGCCAGCGTGTGGTCCACCGACGGGTTGATCACGTGCAGCACCGGCTGCGGGAAGAAGCCCATCGCCACGATGATCGCGATGATCGGGCCGATGACCCACTTCTCCCGGGCGGACAGGTCCTTCATGCCCTCCACCGCGGGCACCGGCCGGCCGCCCATGGTCCGCTGGTACATCCAGAGGATGTAGATCGCGGCGAGCACGATGGCGATGATGGAGGCGACGGCGGCCCACTCGTAGCGGCTGAACGTGCCGACCACGACCAGGAACTCCGACACGAACGGCGACAGGCCCGGCAGCGACAGCCCGGACAGGCCGGCGATCAGGAACGTCCCGGCGAGCACCGGGGCGACCTTCTGCACCCCGCCGAAGTCGGAGATCCGCGCCGACTTCCGCCGCACGATCAGGAACCCGACGATCAGGAACAGCGCGCCGGTGGAGAACCCGTGGTTCACCATGTACAGCGCCGCGCCGGACTGGGCCTGCGACGTCATCGCGAAGATGCCGAGCACGATGAACCCGAAGTGGGAGATCGACGTGTAGGCGATCAGCCGCTTCATGTCGACCTGCCCGATCGCGAGGACCGCGCCGTAGATGATGCTGACGACCGCGAACGCGAGCACGACCGGCGTCGCCCACTTGGCCGCGCCGGGGAACAGCTCCAGGCAGAACCGGAGCATCCCGTAGGTGCCGACCTTGTCCAGCACGCCGACGATCAGCACCAGCGCCCCGGCCGGGGACTGCTGCGCCGCGTCCGGCAGCCAGGTGTGCACCGGCACCATCGGCGCCTTGATCGCGAACGCGACGAAGAAGCCGAGGAACAGCCACTTCGCCGTGGTCGGGTCGATGTTCATCTTCGACAGCTCGTCGAACATGAACGTGCCGTGGCCGAGGCCGCCGTCCGCGACGGACTTGGCCGACAGCGGGTACAGCCAGATGACCGCGACGAGCATCAGCAGCCCGCCGAACAGCGAGTACAGCAGGAACTTCACCGCGGCGTAGGACCGCTGCGCGCCGCCGTAGGACCCGATGATGAAGTACACCGGGATCAGCATCGCCTCGAAGAAGACGTAGAAGAGGAACACGTCGGTCGCCGCGAAGACGCCGATCATGGCCGCTTCCAGCGACAGCAGCAGCGCGAAGTAGGTCTTCACCGACCGCTTCGCCGGCACGTCGGTGCCGCCGGAGCGGTCCGCCTCGTTCCAGGAGGCCAGCATGACCAGCGGGACGAGGATGACCGACAGCAGGATCAGCGTCAGCGCGACGCCGTCGACCCCGAGCGCCCAGTGGACCCCGAACTCCTTGATCCACCAGTACTTCTCGTCGAACTGGAAGCGCGCCCCGCCCGCGTCGAAGCCCGCCGCCATGACGCCGGTGAGCACCGCGACGAGCAGGGAGACGCCGAGCGCGAACTGCTTGACCAGCGTCTCCCGCTGGCGCGGAATGGCGATGAGCAGCAGCGCGCCCACCAGTGGCAGTCCGATGAGGACGCTCAGCCAGGGAAAGTCGCTCATGAAACGTTCACCACCAGGAGCGCCGCGACCACGAGGGCCGCACCGCCCAGCATCGAGAGAGCGTAGGAACGGGCGAAGCCGGTCTGGACGCGGCGGAGCCGGCCCGAACTGCCGCCGACCCCGGCGGCCGTGCCGTTGACGAGGCCGTCGACGCCGCGCCCGTCGAACCAGACCGCGAGGCGGGTCAGCCACTGGCCGGGACGCATGAGCAGCGACTCGTTGATCGCGTCGCCGTAGAGGTCCTTGCGGGCCGCGACGGTGACGAACGAGCCCTTGGGCGCCTCGCGCGGCACCTTGCGGGCGCCGTACTGCCGCCACGCGATCACCGCGCCGATGACCATCAGCACCAGGGTGGCGATACCGGGCCCGGTGACGGGGTTGAACTCGTGCTCGTGCTCGGGCGCCCCGACGACCGGCTCCAGGAAGCCGGCGAACCCGCCGAGGATCAGCAGCCCGCCGGCGGCGACGGAGCCGACCGCGAGCAGCATCAGCGGGATCGTCATGACCTTCGGCGACTCGTGCGGGTGGACGTCGTCCTCCCAGCGCTTCTCACCGAAGAACGTCATGAACATCACGCGCGACATGTAGTAGGCCGTGATGGCCGCGCCGACCACCGCGCAGGTGCCGAGGATCGCCCCGGTCGTGCCGCCCTTGTCGAACGCCGTCTCGATGATGGCGTCCTTGGTGAAGTAGCCGGACAGGCCGGGGAACCCGATGATGGCGAGGTACCCGAGCCCGAACGTCGCGTAGGTGAAGACCATCACCCCGCGCAGCGCGCCGTAGTGGCGCATGTTCACGTCGTCCTTCATGCCGTGCATGACCGAGCCGGCGCCGAGGAACAGGCCCGCCTTGAAGAAGCCGTGCGCGATGAGGTGCGCGATGGCGAAGACGTACCCGGCCTTGCCGAGCCCGGCGGCCAGCGTCATGTAGCCGATCTGCGACATCGTCGACCCGGCGAGGGCCTTCTTGATGTCGTCCTTCGCGCAACCGATGATCGCACCGGCCAGCAGCGTGGCCGCGCCGACGATCGTCACGACGAGCTGCGCGGTCTCCGACATCTCGAAGATCGGCCCGGACCGGACGATCAGGTAGACGCCCGCCGTCACCATCGTGGCGGCGTGGATGAGCGCCGACACCGGGGTCGGGCCCTCCATGGCGTCCAGCAGCCAGGACTGCAGCGGCAGCTGCGCCGACTTGCCGCACGCGCCGAGCAGCAGGAGCAGCCCGATCGCGGTGGCGGTGCCGGAGCTCAGCTGGGTCGCAAGGCCCGCGTGCTCGGGGCCGAGGCCGAGGATCGGCCCGTAGTCGATGGTGCCGAACGTCGCGAACAGCAGCGCGATCGCGATGATCAGCCCCATGTCGCCGACGCGGTTGACGACGAACGCCTTCTTCGCCGCGGTCGCCGCGGTCGGCTTGTGCTGCCAGAACCCGATCAGCAGGTAGGACGCGAGACTCACGCCCTCCCAGCCGAGGAACATGACCAGGTAGTTGCTGCCCAGCACCAGCAGCAGCATCGCCGCCACGAACAGGTTCAGGTACGCGAAGAACTTGCGGCGCTGGGGGTCCTCGGCCATGTAGCCGATGGAGTAGATGTGGATGAGCGAGCCCACCCCGGTGATCAGCAGCACGAAGCTGATGGACAGCGGGTCCACCAGCAGGTCCATGCCGACCTTGAACGAGCCCACGTCGATGAAGTCCCACAGGTGCAGGGTGCGGCGCCGCTCCTCGGCGTCGTACCCGAGCATCTGGGCGAACATCGCGACGCCCACCGCGAACGACGCCACCGACATGGTGGTGCCGAGCAGGTGGCCCCACTTGTCGGTGCGCCTCCCCCCGAGCAGGAGGATCGCGGCGCCCGCGAGCGGGAGCGCGATGAGAAGCCAGGACGCGGCCTGGATGCCTTCCGCTTTCATCCCCGACCTCTCAGTACTTCAGCAGGTTCGCGTCGTCGACCGACGAGGACCTGCGGGTCCGGAAGATGGTCATGATGATCGCCAGGCCCACCACGACCTCCGCGGCGGCCACCACCATCACGAAGAACGCGATGATCTGGCCGTCGAGGTTGCCGTGCATGCGGGAGAACGAGACGAACGCCAGGTTCGTCGCGTTCAGCATGAGCTCGATGCACATGAACACCACGATCGCGTTGCGCCGCACGAGGACGCCGAACGCTCCGATGGTGAACAGGATCGCCGAGAGAGCCAGGTAGTGCCCCGGACTCATTGACCAGCCTCGCCTTCACTCGCGCCGCCGCCCGCGGCCGGCGTCCCCGACTTGACGGAGCGCTCCTCGGCGTCGGCCTCGGCGGCCTCGTCGGTGACCGCCTGGACCGCGGCCACGTCCCGCTCCATCGCCTCCTCCTCGGTGCCGCCGTACAGGTCGGCGTGCCGCTCGGCGGTGTCGGTGCGGGCCGCGATGACCGGGTTGACCGACAGCTCCGACGGCGTCCCGTCCGGCAGCAGCGCCGGCATGTCGACGGCGTTGTGCCGGGCGTAGGTGCCGGGGCCCGGCAGCGGGCCCGGGTGGTCGCCGCTGAGGAAGCGGCCCTTGGACAGGTCCTTCTGCGTCGCCTTCGGCTCGGTGCGCTCCCGGTGCGCCAGCACCATCGCGCCGAGCGCCGCGGTGATCAGCAGGGCGCTGGTCGCCTCGAACGCGAACACGTACTTGGAGAACAGCAGCCGGGCCAGCCCGACCACGTTGCCCTCGGCGTTGGCCTGGTTCAGGCCCGCCGAGTCGCCGAGCGCCGCGTTGCCGAGGCCCGTGCCCAGCAGGGCGATGAACCCGATCGCGGCGATCACGCCCCAGAAGCGCTGGCCCCGGATCGTCTCCACCAGCGAATCGGTGGAGGTCACCCCGACGACCATCATCACGAACAGGAACAGCATCAGCACCGCGCCGGTGTAGACGATCACCTGGACGAAGGCCAGGAACGGCGCGTTCTGGATCGCGTACAGCGCGGCGAGGCCGAGCATCACGGTCGCCAGCAGCAGCGCCGAGTGCACCGCCTTCCGCACGAAGATCATGCCGAGCGCGCCGAGCACCGACACGACCGCCAGCAGCCAGAAGAAGAACGGCTCACCGGACTGCTTGTCGGCGACCTCGGCGGCGAGGACGGACGCGGTGCTCATTTGCCCTCACCGCCCTCGGCCGGCCCGGCCGGCGACTCGTCGGACTGGAGGCCGAGGCGGTAGTAGTCCTCCTCGGTGTCGCCGAGCCGCATGGCGTGCGGCGGCGTCTCCATGCCCTCGCGCAGCGGCGCGAGCAGCATGTCCTTGGTGTAGATCAGGCTCTCCCGGCTGTCGTCGGCGAGCTCGTACTCGTTGGTCATCGTGAGCGCCCGGGTGGGGCACGCCTCGATGCACAGCCCGCAGAGGATGCAGCGCAGGTAGTTGATCTGGTACGTGCGGCCGTACCGCTCACCGGGCGAGTACCGCTCGTCCTCGCTGTTGTCGGCGCCCTCGACGAAGATGGCGTCCGCCGGGCAGGCCCACGCGCACAGCTCGCAGCCGATGCACTTCTCCAGCCCGTCCGGCCACCGGTTCAGCTGGTGCCGCCCGTGGAAGCGCGGCGCGGTCGGCTTCTTCACCTCGGGGTACTGAACGGTCTCGCTCTTCATGAACATCTGGTGGAACGAGACCCCGAACCCCTTGACCGGGTTCAGGAAATCAGTGAGTCCCACTGGTGACCTCCTCAGGAGGGGTTTCGATCGTGGCGGGCCGGGCCGGCTCGCGGACGCGGCCGTGGTAGTGGGGCGCGTCCAGCGGCGGCACCGGGAACCCGCCCGCGGCCGGATCGGGGCGCGGCCCCTCCGCCGCGCCGGGGACGATCTCCTTGCCGTCGTCGCCGCCGCGGACCATCTCCCAGACCACCGTCGCGACCAGCACGACCGCGGCGGCCACCGCGGTGCCGATCGCGATCTGCTGCATGTCGTAGCCCTCGTTCTTGAAGGCGCGGATCGCGGCGACCAGCAGGATCCAGCCGAGCGAGACGGGGATCAGCACCTTCCAGCCGAGCTTCATCAGCTGGTCGTAGCGGACCCGCGGCAGCGTGCCGCGCAGCCAGATGAAGAAGAAGATGAACAGGAAGATCTTGATCAGGAACCACAGCACCGGCCACCAGCCGGAGTTGGCCCCGGCCCACACCGTGGAGATCGGGGCGGGGGCGCGCCAGCCGCCGAGGAACATCGTGGTGGCGAGCGCCGACAGCGTCGTGAGGTTGATGTACTCCGCGAGGAAGAACATCGCGAACTTCAGCGACGAGTACTCGGTGTGGAAGCCGCCGACGATCTCGCCCTCGCCCTCGGGGAGGTCGAACGGGATGCGGTTCGACTCGCCCATCATCGTGATCACGTAGATGATGAAGGACGGCGCCAGCAGCAGCACGAACCACTTGTCCTGCTGCGCCCCGACGATCTCCGAGGTGGACATCGACCCGGCGAACATGAACACCGCGACGAACGACAGCCCCATCGCGATCTCGTAGGAGATCATCTGCGCGGACGAGCGCAGCCCGCCGAGCAGCGAGTACGGCGACATCGACGACCAGCCGGCCAGCACCACGCCGTAGATCCCCATCGACGACATCGCGAGGACCAGCAGGACCGCGACCGGGAGGTCGGTGCCCTGCAGCGCCGTCTGGTGCCCGAAGACCGACACCGTCGGCCCGAACGGGATGATGATGAACGAGATGAACGCCGGCACCGCGGCCATCACCGGCGCCAGGATGAACACGACCTTGTCCACCTGGCGGGGGACGATGTCCTCCTTCAGCGCCAGCTTGACGCCGTCGGCGAGGCCCTGCAGCAGGCCGAAGGGCCCGGCGCGGTTCGGGCCGACGCGCAGCTGCATCCGGCCGATGACGCGCCGCTCGATCCACATCGTCAGCAGCACGGTCACCACGAGGAACGCGAAGATGACCAGGACCTTGCCGCCGATCAGCCACCACGGGTCGTGCCCGAAGTCCTGCAGCGGCGGCTCGGCTTCCGGCGCCGCGGCGAGCGGGCTCATTCGCCACCTCCCACGTTGCGCGCGGTGCCCGTGAGCACCCCGCTCGCGATCTTGACGACGCCGCCCGCGGCGGCGCCCAGATCCCGGTAGAGGGCGCAGCCGGCCGAGTTCGTCGGCAGCCACACCACCCGGTCGGGCAGATCCGGGGTGATCTCCAGCGGCAGCGTCACCTCGCCGCGCGCCGCCGAGACCGTCACCGCGTCCGTCGCGCCGATCTCGGCGGCGGTCGCGGGCGACAGCCGGGCGACGGCCGCCTTGGCGGTGCCCGCGAGGAACGGCTCCCCGTCCTGGAGGCGGCCCCGGTCCAGCAGCAGCCGCCACGTCGCGAGCAGCGCCTCGCCCTGCTCGGGGTGCGGCGGCAGTTCCTGCGCCACGTTCGGCGCCTCCGGACGCTCACCGCGGTACGCGCCGAGCCCGGTCAGCTCGCGGCGCGCCGCGTCCGGGCCGGGCAGGCCGAGGTGGACGTCCATCTCGTCGGCGAGCGCGTCCAGCACCCGCAGGTCGGACATCCGCCCGGCCTGCTTCAGCACGATGTCGAACGGGCGGCCGCGGCCCTCCCAGTCGACGAACGTCCCGGACTTCTCCGCGACGGCCGCGACCGGCAGCACCACGTCGGCGCGGTCGGTGACCGCGCTCGGCCGCTGCTCCAGGCTCACCACGAACGGGGTCGCGTCGAGCGCCCGGAGCATCGCGTCCGGGTCGGGCAGGTCGTAGGGGTCGACGCCGCCGACGAGCAGCGCGCCCCGGCGGCCCTGCGCGGCCGCCGCGATGATGCCGGCGGTGTCCTCGCCCGGGCCCGCGGGCAGTTCCGCGACGCCCCAGGTGCGGGCGACCTCGGCCCGCGCGGCCGGGTCGGCGACGGGGCGGCCGATCGGCAGCAGCCCGGGCAGCGCCCCGGCCTCCACCGCGCCGCGCTCCCCGGCCCGGCGCGGCACCCACGCGAGCTTCGCGCCGGTCACCTGCGCCACCCGGACCGCCGAGGTCAGCGCCCCCGGGCTGGCGGCGAGCCGCTCGCCGACCAGGATCACCGCGCCCGGCGTCTCCAGCAGCGTCCGGACGTCGGAGCGGGCGTCGTCCCCGATGAGGGAGCCGAGCGTCTCGGCCTCCGCGCCGGGCGCCGTCGGCAGCAGCATCCCGCCGACCTTGCCCAGCCCGCGGGTCGCGAACGGGGCGGCGGCGTACACCTTCAGGCCGCTCTTGCGGTACGCCTTGCGGAGCCGCAGGAAGACGATCGGCGACTCCTCCTCCGGCTCGAAGCCGGCGAGCAGGACCGCGGGCGCCTTCTCCAGGTCGGCGTAGGACACCTCGATGGAGCGTCCCGCGACCGACGCGGCGAGGAACCGCGACTCCTCGTCCGACAGCGGCCGGGCCCGGAAGTCGACGTCGTTGGTGCCGAGCGCGACCCGGGCGAACTTGGCGTAGGCGTAGGCGTCCTCAAGGGTGACGCGGCCGCCGGCCAGCACGCCCGCCGAGCCGCGCGCCGCCGCGAGGCCGCGCGCCGCGATCGTCAGCGCCTCCGGCCAGGACGCCGGCTCCAGCTCCCCGTCCTCGTTCCGGACGAGCGGCGTGGTGAGCCGGTCGGGCTGCCCGGCGTAGGTGAACGCCCAGCGGCCCTTGTCGCAGTTCCACTCCTCGTTGACCTGCGGCTCGTCGCCGGCCAGCCGGCGGGTGACCTTCCCGCGCCGGTGGTCGGTGCGCAGCCCGCAGCCGGACGCGCAGTGCTCGCAGACGCTCGGCTGCGACACGAGGTCGAACGGCCGGGACCGGAACCGGTACGCGGTGCCGGTGAGCGCTCCCACCGGGCAGATCTGCACGGTGTTGCCGGAGAAGTAGGAGTGGAACGGCCGGTCGTCGGCGACCGCGACCCGCTCCTTGGCGCCCCGCTCGAACAGGTCGATGAACGGGTCGCCGGCGATCTGCTCGGAGAACCGCGTGCAGCGGGTGCACTGGATGCACCGCTCGCGGTCCAGCAGCACCTGGCTGGACAGCGGGATCGGCTTCGGCCAGGTGCGCTTGGTCTCCTGGAACCGGGTCTCACCGCGCCCGTTCGACATCGCCTGGTTCTGCAGCGGGCACTCGCCGCCCTTGTCGCAGACCGGGCAGTCCAGCGGGTGGTTGATGAGCAGGAACTCCATGATGCCGTGCTGGGCCTTGTCGGCCACCGGCGAGGTGAGCTGGGTCTTGACGACCATGCCCGGCATCACCGCGGTGGTGCAGGACGCCTGCGGCTTCGGCATCCCGCGGCCGTTGCCGGCGTCCGGGATCTCCACCAGGCACTGCCGGCACGCCCCGATCGGGTCGAGCAGCGGGTGCTCGCAGAACCGGGGGATCTGGATGCCGAGCAGCTCGGCGGCCCGGATGATCAGCGTGCCCTTGGGCACCTCGATCTCGAAGCCGTCGATGGTGCAGGAGACCATCTCCACGGGCTTCTCCACCGCCGACTTGTCGTCGGTGACGGTCACTTGGCACCTCCCCAGAGGGTGGACTTGGCCGGGTCGAACGGGCAGCCGCCCTGCTCGAAGTGCTGGAGGTACTCGTCCCGGAACAGCTTGATCGACGACACGACCGGGCTGGTCGCGCCGTCGCCGAGGGCGCAGAACGCGCGGCCGAGGATGTTGTCGGAGATGTCCAGCAGGGTCTCCAGGTCCTCCTCGGTGCCGTCGCCCGCCTCCAGCCGCTTGAGCATGAGCTTGTACCAGTAGGTGCCCTCGCGGCACGGCGTGCACTTGCCGCACGATTCGTGCGCGTAGAACTCCGACCAGCGCAGCACCGCCCGGACGACGCAGGTCGTCTCGTCGAAGATCTGCAGCGCCCGGGTGCCGAGCATGGACCCGGCGGCGCCGACGGACTCGAAGTCCAGCGGCACGTCCAGGTGCTCCTCGGTGAAGATCGGGGTGGACGACCCGCCGGGCGTCCAGAACTTCAGCCGGTGGCCCTCCCGGATGCCGCCCGACATCTCGAGCAGCTCCCGCAGCGTGATGCCGAGCGGCGCCTCGTACTGGCCGGGCCGCGTGACGTGCCCGGACAGCGAGAAGATCCCGAAGCCCTGCGACTTCTCGGTGCCCATCGAGGCGAACCATTCCGGCCCGTTCTCGACGATCGCGGGAACCGAGGAGATCGACTCGACGTTGTTGATGACAGTCGGGCCGCCGTACAGGCCCGCGACCGCCGGGAAGGGAGGCTTCAGCCTGGGCTGGCCGCGGAACCCCTCGAGGGAGTCCAGCAGCGCCGTCTCCTCGCCGCAGATGTAGGCGCCGGCGCCGGTGTGCACGACCACCTCGAGGTCGTAGCCGGACCCGAGGATGTCCTTGCCGATGTAGCCGGCCTCGTACGCCTCCGCCACCGCCTGCTGGAGGCGGCGGATGACGTGCAGGACCTCGCCGCGCACGTAGATGAACGCGTGGCTCGACTTGATCGCGTACGCGCTGATGATGACGCCCTCGACGAGGACGTGCGGGTTCGCCATCATCAGCGGGATGTCCTTGCACGTGCCCGGCTCGGACTCGTCGGCGTTGACGACGAGGTAGCGCGGGTTCGGGCTGGAGGGCGGCAGGAAGCCCCACTTCATCCCGGTGGGGAACCCTGCGCCGCCGCGGCCGCGCAGGCCGGAGTCCTTGACCGCCTGGACGATCTCGTCCGGCTCCATCCGCAGCGCCTTGCGCAGCGCGCCGTAGCCGCCGTCGCGCTCGTAGCCCGCCCGGGTGAAGGAGTCGGCGCGGTCCCAGTTCTTCGTGAGGACGGGGGTCAGCGTGGTCACTTGTTCCGTCCCTCCTGGCTGCCGGGCTTGGCCTCGCCCGGAACCGGCTTGCCGGGCTCGTGCGGCGGCTCGGCGATCTGCTCGGGCTTGACCGGCTCGTCCGGCCGCTCGCGATCGGCGTCGGTGGACGGCGCCGCCCACCCGCGCTCGTGCGCGAGCTTCAGGCCGACCAGTGACTCCGGCCCGGCCGAGACGCCCTCGCCGGCGAGGCCGTCGGGGAACCCGGCGAGCACCCGGGACGCCTCCCGCCAGGTGGCGAGGCGGTTCGGCCCGCGTGAAGGAAGCACTTCCTTACCGAGCCGCAGGTCGTCCACGAGCTGCTTGGCCTTCGCGGGAGTCATGTTGTCGAAGAACTCCCAGTTGACCATCACCACCGGGGCGAAGTCGCAGGCCGCGTTGCACTCGACCCGCTCCAGGCTGATCTTGCCGTCCGGGGTGGCCTCGTCGTGGCCGACGCCGGTGTGCTCGCTCAGCTCGTCCCAGATCTGGTCGCCGCCCATGATCGCGCACAGCGTGTTGGTGCAGACGCCGACGTGGTAGTCGCCGACCGGCTCCCGCTTGTACTGCGTGTAGAACGTGACGACGCCCATCACCTGCGCGGGCGTGATGCCGAGCATCTCGGCGCAGAACTCCACGCCGTGCTGGGTGACGTGGCCGTCGACCGACTGCACCAGGTGCAGCATCGGCAGCAGTGCCGACCGGGGCCGCGGGTACCGGCCGATGATCTCCTTGGCGTCCCGCTCCAGCCGCTCGCGCACCTCGGGTTCGTACGTCATCGGTCCACTCCCCCCATGACCGGGTCGATGCTGGCCACGGCCGCGATGATGTCGGCGACCATGCCGCCCTCGCTCATCGCCGGAGTGGCCTGCAGGTTGACGAAGGACGGCTCGCGGAAGTGGACCCGGTACGGGCGGGTGCCGCCGTCGCTGACCACGTGCGCGCCGAGTTCGCCGCGCGGCGACTCGATCGGCGCGTACGCCTGGCCCGCCGGGACCCGGAAGCCCTCGGTGACCAGCTTGAAGTGGTGGATCAGCGCCTCCATCGAGGTGCCCATGATGTGCGCGATGTGCCGGGGCGAGTTGCCCATGCCGTCGGCGCCGATCGCCAGCTGCGCGGGCCAGCCGATCTTCTTGTCCTCGATCATGACCGGGCCCTTGACCGACTGCAGCCGCTCCAGGCACTGCTCGACGATCCGCAGCGACTGCTCCATCTCGTCCATCCGGACGAGGTAGCGGCCGTACACGTCGCAGGTGTCCTGCGTCGGGACGTCGAAGTCGTAGGTCTCGTAGCCGCAGTAGGGCTGCGACTTGCGCAGGTCCCACGGCAGGCCGGCGGCGCGCAGCACGGGGCCGGTGATGCCGAGCGCCATGCAGCCGGTCAGGTCCAGGTACGCGATGTTCTGCGTGCGGGCCTTGAAGACCGGGTTGTCGTCCATCAGCTTGCGCAGCGCCTGGATCCGCTTCGGCATCCGGTCCAGGTAGTCGCGGATCTTGCTGGTGGCGCCGCTCGGGAGGTCCTGCGCGACGCCGCCGGGGCGGACGTAGGCGTGGTTCATCCGCAGGCCGGTGATCTCCTCGAACAGGTCGAGGGTGTACTCGCGCTCGATGAACCCGTTCAGCATGACGGTCGTCGCGCCGAGTTCCAGCCCGAACGTGGCGATCGCGACCAGGTGCGAGGAGATCCGGTTCAGCTCCATCATCATCACGCGGATGATCTGGGCCCGCTCCGGGATCTTGTCCTCGATGCCGAGCAGCCGCTCCACGCTCAGGCAGTACGCCGCCTCGTTGAACAGCGGGGCGAGGTAGTCCATCCGGGTGCAGAACGTGGTGCCCTGCGTCCAGGTGCGGAACTCCATGTTCTTCTCGATGCCGGTGTGCAGGTACCCGATGCCCACCCGGGCCTCGTTCACCGTCTCACCGTCGAGCGTGAGGATCAGGCGGAGCACGCCGTGCGTGGACGGGTGCTGCGGCCCCATGTTGATGACGAGCCGCTCGTCGCCCGACTCCTGCGCGGCGGACACGACCTTGTCCCAGTCCGCCCCGTTGGCGTCGAAGACCTTGCCCTCGGCCGCCTCCTCGGCGGCGGCGTAGGCGTCGTACTCGGTGTACTTCGTCGAACTCATGTGTACGACCGCCTTTCGTCCGGCGGCGGGATCTCCGCTCCTCGGTACTCGACGGGGATGCCGCCCAGGGGGTAGTCCTTGCGCTGCGGGTGCCCCACCCAGTCGTCGGGCATCTCGATGCGCGTCAGCGCCGGATGGCCGTCGAAGACGATCCCGAAGAAGTCGTAGGTCTCGCGCTCGTGCCAGTCGCTCGTCGGGTAGACCGGGACGAGCGAGGGGATGTGCGGGTCGGCGTCGGGGCAGCTCGCCTCCAGCCGGACCCGCCGGTTGTGCGTGATCGACAGCAGGTGCACGACCGCGTGCAGCTCGGCGCCCTCGTCCTTCGGGTAGTGCACGCCGGACACGCCCGAGCACAGCTCGAAGCGCAGCGACGGCTCGTCCCGCATGGTCGTGGCGACCGTGCGCAGGTGCTCGCGCTTGACGTGGAAGGTCAGCTCGCCGCGGTGCACGACGACCCGCTCGATCGCGTCCCCGAAGTCCGGGTAGGCGCGTTCCAGTTCGTCGGCGATGTCGTCGAACTCGCCGCGCTCGGCCGCGCCGCCGGGCCCGCCGTAGGGGCGCGGCGCCGACACCTTCGGGCTCTGCCGGACGACCAGCCCGCCGTAGCCGGAGGTGTCGCCGGTGGTCTTCGCGCCGAACATGCCCTTGCGGGCGATCGGCTGCTCCCGGCGCTCCTCCTCGGTCTGCGCGGGAAGCTGGTCGGCGGCCTGCTCCGCCTTCTGCTCGGGGTGCTCAGAACTCATCTAGGCCCCCTGACCAAGGAGCGGAAGCTGGCGGCGCTTCGCCTCTTCCAGCTCGGCGATCTGCTTCTGCCGCTGCGGCCCGAGCTTGGTGTTCTGGATCTTGTCGTGCAGCTTCAGGATCGCGTCCAGCAGCATCTCCGGCCTCGGCGGGCAGCCCGGCAGGTAGATGTCGACCGGGACGATGTGGTCCACGCCCTGCACGATCGCGTAGTTGTTGAACATGCCGCCGGACGAGGCGCACACGCCCATCGCGATGACCCACTTCGGCTCGGTCATCTGGTCGTAGATCTGCCGCAGCACCGGGGCCATCTTCTGGCTCACCCGGCCCGCGACGATCATCAGGTCGGCCTGCCGCGGCGTCGCCGAGGCACGCTCCATCCCCCACCGGGAGAAGTCGTGCCGGGGGTCGCCGGTGGCCATCATCTCGATCGCGCAGCACGCGAGGCCGAACGTCGCCGGCCACACCGAGCTCTTGCGCGCCCATCCCGCGACCTGCTCGACCGTCGTCAGCAGGAACCCGCTCGGGAGTTTCTCCTCTAGACCCATCTCAGTCCCACTCCAGACCGCCGCGCCGCCAGATGTAGGCGTACGCCACGAGCACGGTGACGATGAAGAGGACCATCTCGACAAGGCCGAACAGCCCCATCCGGTCGAACGCGACCGCCCAGGGGTAAAGGAAGATGATCTCAATGTCGAAGACGATGAACAGCATCGCCGTCAGGTAGTACTTGATCGGAAAACGCCCGCCGCCGACCGGCTGCGGAGTCGGCTCGATGCCGCACTCGTAGGCGTCCAGCCGGGCGCGGTTCCACCGCTTCGGCCCGGTCATCGAGGCCATCAGCACCGAGCCCGCCGCGAAGGCGAAGGCGAGCACCCCGAGCACGATGATCGGAATATAGAGATCCATGCCTCTACGACCTCTCCTCGGGACGTACGACGTTGTACGGGACGGGCCGCCGGCGACCCGCCACCCTAACCAAGGTGATCAATAGCGCTCCCCTCAGGGGCTCGGGTACTGCACTGTAGTCCGCTCACCTGCGGAAGCTTCAATTCGATCAGCTCGATCAGGAGCGTCGTACGGGGTCCGCTCATGCCGCCGGCGCCACCTTCTGCATCGCGTTGATGACCCGGTCCATCGCGTCCCCGCCCTTGGGGTCGGTCAGGTTGGCCAGGAGCTTGAGCGTGAAGCGCATCAGCGTCGGGTGCGGCAGGCCGTGCGAGGTCAGGAACTTCATGACGCGCGGGTCGCCGATCGCCTGCACGAAGACGCGGGCGAGGGTGAAGTAGCCGCCGTGCTCGTCCTTCAGGATGCGCGGGTACTCGTAGAGGGTGCGCTCGCGCTGCGCCGGGGTGCGGCGGGCGAGCGCCTGCACCATGATGTCGGCGGCCAGCCGGCCGGACTCCAGCGCGTAGTCGATGCCCTCGCCGTTGAACGGGTTGATCATGCCGCCGGCGTCGCCGACGAGCAGCATGCCGCGGGTGTAGTGCGGCTGCCGGTTGAAGCCCATCGGCAGCGCCGCACCGCGGATCTTGGAGGCGGCGTGCTCCTCGTCGAACTGCCAGTCCTCGGGCATCTGCGCGCACCAGCGCTTCAGCATGCCCCGGTAGTCGACGTTCTGGAACGCCTTGCTGGTGTTGAGCAGGCCGAGACCGACGTTGGACGTCCCGTCGCCGACGCCGAACACCCAGCCGTAGCCGGGCAGCAGGCGCTCGCCGTCCCACAGTTCGAGCCACGCCTCCATGAAGTCGTCGTCGTGGCGCGGCGTCTGGAAGTAGCGGCGGACGGCGACGCCCATCGGGCGGTCCTCGCGGCGCCGCAGCCCCATGGCGAGCGACAGCCGGGTCGAGTTGCCGTCGGCGGCGACGACGAGCGGCGCGCGGAACTCCAGCTCCTCGCCGTCGAGGACGGCGGTGACGCCGATGATGCGGTCGGTGCGCTCGTCCAGGATGGGGCCGGTCACGTTGCAGCCCTGCAGCAGCCGCGCGCCGGCCTTCGCGGCGTGCTCGGCGAGCAGCTGGTCGAGGTCGGTGCGCTTGCGGACGAGCCCGAAGTCGGGGAAGGACGCGAGCTCGGGCCAGGGCAGTTCGACCTTGACGCCGCCGCCGTAGATGCGCAGCCCCCGGTTGCGTCCCCAGCCGGGGTCGTTGATGTCGACGCCCATGCCGATCAGGGCGCGGACGGCGCGGGGGGTGAGGCCGTCGCCGCAGATCTTGTCCCGCGGGAAGGTGGCCTTCTCCAGCAGGTACACGTCCAGGCCGGCCTGCGCCAACCAGTAGGCGGTCGACGATCCGGCGGGGCCTGCCCCGACGACGATCACGTCCGCGTGTCGGGTGGAGTCGGTCACGGCGTTCCTCTTCAGCTCGTTCGCTTGTGAAGCACTTCACAAGGATCCGACAGGGGAGTCTATTCCTTTATCACGACTGGTGGGTACTTCTGGGTCGGTCTGACTTTGGACCGGTCCGAACCGCCCGCCGCCGCGATCAGCCGGGATTGACCGCGTGGTGCATCGCGGCCACCCCGAACGTGAGGTCGCGCCACCGCACCGCGTCCCAGCCGGCGTCCTGGATGAGCCGCGCCAGCCCCGCCTGGTCGGGCCAGGCGAGCGTCGACTCGGCGAGGTAGCGGTAGGAGTCGGGATTGGAGCTGACCCGCGCCAGCAGCGGCAGCCCGTACTTCAGGTGCGCCTTGTGGCCGAGCGCCAGCAGCGCGTTCGGGGGGTGGCTCACCTCGCACACCAGCAGCCGCCCGCCCGGCCGCGCGACCCGGCGCAGCTCGCGCAGCGCCCTCACGGTGTCGGCGACGTTGCGCAGCCCGAACGAGATCGTGACGGCGTCGAACGAGCCGTCCGCGAACGGGAGCGCCAGCGCGTCCCCGGCCACGAAGCTCAGACCCCGCACGCCCTCCTGCCGGCGCGTCCCGACGCGCAGCATCCCGAGGGAGAAGTCGCACGCCACCGTGTCGGCGCCCGCCTCGGCGAACGGCACCGAGGACGTGCCCGTCCCCGCCGCGAGGTCGAGGATCCGCTCGCCCGGCCGCGCGTCCAGCGCCCGCACGGCCTCGTGCCGCCACCGCCGGTCCTGCCCGCCGGTCATCAGCGTGTTCAGCAGGTCGTACCGCTCGGCGGTGCCGTCGAACATCGCCGCGACATCGGCGGGCTGCTTGTCAAGAGAGGCGCGGGTCATGCCCCCAGCCTAGGACTGCCCGGACCCGTGCGCGCCCGTGGTCCCCCTGGTTCGCCTACGGGCGCGACGGCCCGGCGGGAGGGGTCAGGCGTCTTCCTTCGTGAGGGACTTCTCGTACTTCTTGCGGCC
This sequence comes from Actinomadura sp. NAK00032, assembly GCF_013364275.1. NCBI lineage: Bacteria > Bacillati > Actinomycetota > Actinomycetes > Streptosporangiales > Thermomonosporaceae > Actinomadura > Actinomadura sp. NAK00032. The sequence goes on from NZ_CP054932.1 coordinate 8,672,507, forward strand.
CGTGCGGACGCCGCGGGTGACGGCGGCGGACATGCGGTCGCGCTGCGCGGACAGCAGGACGTAGCTGACGATGCCGCTGATCATCAGGGCGAGCAGCAGGAGCAGGAAGCCGCGGGCGCCGAAGAGCGCCAGCACACCCGCGGTCACGCCGAAGATGGCGAGCCGCGCGATGGTGTAGAGGATGACGGAGCGCATGACCCTTCGAGATTAGCCCCGGTTCCGCGCGCTCCGTCCCCGGGGTCACCTCAGGACGTCGAGGAGGAGCGCCGGGTCGACGTTGCCGCCGGACAGGACGGAGACGTAGGTGCGTCCGGCGGGGAGTTCGGCGCGGCGCTCCAGGTAGGCGGCGGTGGCGACGGCGCCGCCCGGCTCGGCGATCAGGCGGGCCTCGCGGGCCAGCCGGCGCATCGCGCGGCGGATCTCGTCCTCGGTCACGGTGACGACGCCGTCCACGAGGGCGCGCAGGTGCGCGAACGGCAGGTCGCCGACCCGCTGGACGCGCAGCGCGTCGGCGAGGGTGCGGCCGGTCCTCTCGGCGTCCCAGGTGACGGGGCGTCCCACCGCCAGCGACTCGCGGGCGTCGGCGGCCAGCGCGGGCTCGACGCCGATGACCTTCGCCTCGGGGCGCAGCGCCTTGACGGCGGCGGCGACGCCCGCGATGAGGCCGCCGCCGCTGATCGGGACGAGCACGACGTCGACGTCCGGGCGGTCCTGGACGATCTCCAGCCCGACCGTGCCCTGCCCGGCGATGACGCGCGCGTCGTCGTAGGGCGGGATCAGCGTGAAGCCGTGCGCGGCGGCGAGCTTGCCGGCGGTCTCGGCGCGGGCCTGCCCGGTCGGCTCGACGTAGACGACCTCGGCGCCGAGCGCGATGCACCGCTCGACCTTCACCGCCGGGGTGGTGTGCGGCATGACCAGGACGGCCCTGATGCCGAGGGAGCGGGCGGCGTAGGCGACGGCCTGCGCGTGGTTGCCGCTGGAGTGCGTCACGACGCCGGCCGCGCGCTGCTCCTCGGGGAGGGAGGTGATGGCGGCGTAGGCGCCGCGCACCTTGAAGGCGCCGATCGGCTGCAGCGACTCGGCCTTCACCAGCAGCTCCGGCTCGCCGGCCGCCGGGGCGGGGTCGCGGGGGAACGGGACGAGCGGGGTCCGGACGGCGACGCCCGCGACGCGCTCGGCGGCCCGCTCGATCTCCGGCAGCGAAACAAGATCGGACATGGTCTCGAAGACTACTTCGCGCGCCGCGCGGGGAGCGCGCCGCCGCCCGTTTCCCCCGTGACCTGGCAGGTCAAACGGGGTCAGTGTGAGCGCGGTGGCCGCAGTGCCGAATACCGAGCGCGATCGCTCCTGCTCGGGAAACTACGGTCGGTGATCTTTTCCGAAAACAAGGGAGAAATCGGTCTTGACCCGCCACACTGTAAACAGTCCACCCGCGCCGAGAGCGGGACAAAGGGGGAGAGAAAACGTGGAGAGCACGAGCGAGCGCCTGCTGACCCCAGGGGAGGTCGCCGCCCTCTTCCGGGTCGACCCGAAGACGGTCACCCGGTGGGCCGCCGCGGGCCGTATCAGCAGCATCCGCACTCCGGGGGGCCACCGGCGCTTCCGCGAGTCCGAGGTGCACGCGCTGCTGCGCGGCGAGGAGCCCGTCGCCGAGCATTCGGCCCGCTGACGAGGCTCTGGCCGCCCGGACCGCCGCGCCACCGACGGTCCCTTCCAGCCGGGCGGCCGGGGCATCGCACCGCTCCCCCCGGGGGCCCGCGTTCCACGCGCTCAGTCCTCCGCGTCCCCCTTCCACTCCTCGAACCGGCGCAGCAGGTCCGCGTCCTCGTCCCGCCAGCGGCGCCGCCGCTCCTGCAGTTCCTCCTCGGTGAGCGACTCGGTGAGCAGCCGGTCGTAGTCGGGGTCGTCCGGGCCGATCTCCACGTAGGCGTCGGCGATGATCCGTCCCTCGCGCGCCTCGGGTCCGGGCTCGGAGCCGTCCGCGCCGGCGATCACGCTGTGCGGAACCCGCAGCGTGCCATCGGGGAGCCGGATCACGTACATCGTCGATCACCCTCGCCGTCCGCCGTCGCCGTCATCACGGTGTCCTAGATCCCGTACTTGCGGTTGAAGAAGAGCATGACCTCAAGGGCCGTCCTGATGTTGCCGGCGAGCATATCCACGAGCGCGGGCCGCTGCCGGGAGGAGATCGCGGCGAACGCGTCGGCGAAGAACTCGCGGCGGCCGAGCGCGCCCGGCTGCTTGTGGAACCCGCTCGCCAGGTGCGGCAGGCACTCCTCGTACAGCGTGCGGAACGCGGGGCTGTCGGACGTCCACTCGCCGTCGTCGCCGTCGATGTCGTCGAGGGCGTGCCCGACCTCGTGCAGCATCACGTCGGGCGTCGGGGACGGCCGGTCCCCGACGACGATCTTGCGGTCGCCGTAGGCGCCGGCGCAGATGTCCCAGGTGGCGCGGCCGGACGGCAGCGGCCGGTCGCGCAGGTGGCCCATGTCGTCGAGCTGCGGGACGCCGCCGGGCCCCACGTAGATGCCGTCCAGCCCCGCCGCGAGCTTGTCCTTCAGCGCCTCGGGCAGCGACGCCAGGCTCTCCACCGCGCCGATCACCTCGGGGGGCGGCGGCCCGTCCCGGACGTCCCACTGCCGGTGCAGGACGTCCTCCAGCACGCCGCAGTGGCGGCGGCCGTCGGCGGCGTGCGGCAGGCCCGGCGGGTGCGGCTCGGCGCGGAGCCGGTCGTCGTCCAGCTCGAAGTCGCTCCAGGAGTAGTCGCCGGCGCGCGGCCGCCCGTGGCCGCGCCGCGCGAGGCGGCCGGTCAGCCCGCGCGGGCCGCCGGCGGTGTCCGCGCCGTCCGGCCCGGCGGCGTCCGGGCCCTCCACCGCGAAGTCGTCGTCGCGGCCCGCCTTGCGGAACCGGCCGAACCGGTCCCGCGGCTGGTTGCTGCGCGGCCGCGTCCGCCCCGAGTCGGGCGGGGACGAGGCGTAGGCCAGCTCGTCCCCGCCGGCGCCGTCCCGGCCGGTCTCGGGGCGGAACCGGCCGCCGCGGAGCACCTCCCGGGCCCGCTGCTCCCGGGGTTTGCGGTGGACGCCTTTGAAGCGCATCGGGCTCCTCTGTCCGCGGGACCCGCGGAGTATCGGGCGACGTGCGCCGCCGGACCGGGTCCCCGGAGGCAGGGTAAGCCGGAACCCGACATTCCGTCATCCCCGCGAGTCACTCGCGGGGATGCGGAACGGGCACGGGCGGGGGTTGCGGGCGCTCCGCTCAGGCGTAGGAGTGCAGGCCCGAGAACATGTAGTTCACGCCGAAGAAGTTGAACATCAGCGCGGCGAACGCGACCAGCGACAGGACCGCGGCCTTGCGGCCCTTCCACCCGGCGGTGGCGCGGGCGTGCAGGTAGGCGGCGTAGATGATCCAGGTGATGAAGGACCAGATCTCCTTGGGGTCCCAGCCCCAGTAGCGGCCCCACGCCTGGTCGGCCCAGATCGCGCCCATGATGATGGCGGCGGTCCAGATCGGGAAGGCGAACGTCGTGACGCGCATGGACAGCCGGTCCAGGCCGTCGGTCGACGGGAGCCGCGCCAGCACGCCGCCCGCCGCGGCGCCGCCACGCGTCTGCGCGCGGTCCTTCAGCAGGTAGAGCAGGGTCGCGGCGCCCGCGACGGTGAACGCGCCGGTCGCGATGATCGCGGCGGTCACGTGCAGGGCGATCCAGTAGGAGTTGAGCGCGGCGGTGACCGGGCCGACCGAGTCGTAGAGCCAGATGTTCGCGACGCCGAGCGCGACGGCCGCGGCGATCATGACGAACGCGCCGAGGAAGCGCGCCCGGTAGCGGATCAGCACGACCAGGAAGGCGGTGACGGCGGCGAACGCGATCGCGGTGAGGAACTCGTACATGTTGCCCCACGGCCACCGGTTCGCGGCCAGGCCGCGGGACACCAGCACGCCGAGGTGCGCGCCCCAGCCGAGGACGTTCAGCAGGATCGCGAGCCGCGCCCAGTCGGCGCGGACACGGCCGGGCTCGCCCGCGTCGGCGGCGTCGGCATCGGCCGTGGAGGCGGCTCCGTCACCGGTGACGGCCTCGGCGCCCGCGGCGCCGACCAGCACCTTCGCCGGCGCCTCCGCCGCCTCGGCCACCGGGGCCTGCGCCACGCGGCGACGGCCGAAGCCCAGGTCCGCGGCGTAGGCGACCATCGCGACGACGTACATCACGACGGTCGTCAGCATGAGCTTGTCGCTCAGGTTCGCGAGGTCGGCAGTGCTCACCTCGTCACTCCTTCGGTTCGGGCGCCGACCCGGATTCCTGATCGGCGTCGGGGTCGGGGCCGGGCTCGTCCGGCTCGGGCTCGTCCGGCTCGGACTCGCCTGACTCGGGCTCGTGCTGGTCGGACTCGGGCTCGGGGGCGGGCCCGTCCGCCGGACCGCGCAGCGCGGTCACGATGTCGTCGAACTCCGAGGTCGGGTTCCCCAGCGTGAGACCGCCGACCTCCACCACCGTACGCCCGCCCTTCCCGGCGCTCGCACGGACCCACACCCTGCGCCGCCGGACCATGAAGGAGGTCGCCACGCCCAGCACCGCGAGGATGGACGCGACCAGGGCCGGGATGCGGCCCGGGTCGCGGTTGACCGACAGGCTCGTCCACTCCTTGAGCCCGTCGAAGGTGATCGAGCCGGCCCCGTTCGGGAGCTTGAACGTCTCCCCCGGCTCCAGCAGCTTCTGGCCGTCCTTGACCGGCTGCAGCGTCTTGCCGATGCCCTCCAGCTTGTAGACCGACTGGGGGGTGCCGGAGTCCAGGCCGATGTCGCCCTTGAACGCGGTGATCGTGACGACCGGGCGCAGCGGCGCCGGGAACGCCGACACGATCTGCTTGCCGTCCTCGCTGGCGACCGCCGTCGGCCACAGGATCGCGTAGAAGGCGAGCTGGTCGGGCTGCGCGTCGGGGGCCTTGATGACGCCCTCGGACGTCAGGTTGCGCGACTCCATCTCCAGGAACGGCACCGTGTCCTGGAAGGCGACATTGCCCTTCGCGTCCCGAACGGTGAACACGGGCGCGTAGCCGTGGCCGAGCAGGTACACCTTCGCGCCGCCGACCTTCAGCGGATGGTTGATCTTCAGGTCGTACGGCTTCTCCGCGGCGTCCGGGCTCTCCCGGTACCGGATCTTCGCGTTGAAGTCGGTCGCGAGGCCGCGCTTGCCGCCCTCGGTCTCGTAGGTGGCCTTGAAGTCGTCCAGCGTCATCGTGAAGGGGGCCAGCTCGCCGGTGGTGAACGCGCGCCCCGGCTCGAACTGGTCGTACAGGCCGAGCGAGTTCGCGAACGTCTTGCCCTCGGTGAGCAGCACGTTCCCCCGGTAGCCGAGCAGGTTGCCGAGGCCGAGCGCGAACAGCAGCGCGAGCAGCGCCAGGTGGAACAGCAGGTTGCCGGACTCGCCCAGGTAGCCCTTCTCGGCGGCGACGGCGCCGGTCGACTCGTCCACCCGGAACCGGCGCCCGCGCAGCGCCGTGCGCGCCTCGGCGAGCACCTCCTCCGGGGAGGCGTCCGTCTCGTACTCCGCCGACTGCGGCAGCCGCCCGAGGTTGCGGGGCGCCGCGGGCGGCCGGGCCCGCATCGACTTGTAGTGCTTGACGGCGCGGGGCAGCACGCAGCCCGCCAGCGACACGAACAGCAGGATGTAGATCGCCGCGAACCAGGGCGCGGCGAACACGTCGAACATGGAGAACTTGTCGAGCCACGGGCCGAGCGTCTTGTGCTCGTCCAGGTAGGCGACGACCTTCTCCGGCGCCTGGCCCCGCTGCGGCAGGATCGACCCGGGCACCGCGCCGAGCGCCACCAGGAACAGCAGGATCAGCGCCGTGCGCATGGTGGTGAGCTGCCGCCAGCCCCACCGCAGCCAGCCGAGCGGGCCGATGCCCTTCGGGCGCGGCACCTCCGCCGGCGCCTGCCGCGCGGCGGGCGCCTCGGTGCCGGACTCCCCGGCGTCGCCGGACTCCCGGGGGTCGTCCTTGAGGTCGTGCTTGGTGTCAGTCATCTCAAATCACCGGTTCGAAGCCGCTGATCCACGACTTCAGCTCGATGGTCAGGTCACCCCACAGGCCGCTCACCAGCAGCACCCCGATGAGGACGAGCATCCCCCCGCCGATCCGCATGACCAGGGGGTAGTGGCGCTTCACGGCGCCGAACGCGCCGAGCGCCCTGCGGTAGGCGATCGCCGTGAGCACGAACGGGAGGCCGAGCCCGACACAGTACGCCAGCGACAGCAGCGCGCCCCGTCCCGCGCTGGCCTCGGTGATCGCTAGGCCCTGCACGGCGCCGAGCGTCGGCCCGATGCAGGGCGTCCAGCCGAGCCCGAACAGGACGCCGAGCAGCGGCGCACCGGCCAGCCCCGCCGCCGGGAGCCGACCCGACTTCACGGTGCGCTGAAGGCCGGGGATGAGCCCCATGAACGCGAGCCCGAACACGATCGTGACGACGCCGAGCACGCGGGTGATCGTGTCCTGGTACTCCAGCAGCCACCGGCCGAGCCCGCCGAAGACGGCGCCGTAGCTGACGAACACGACGCTGAAGCCCGCGATGAACAGCAGCGCCCCGGTGACGAGCCGCCCGCGGCGCTGCTCGGCGAGGTCGGCGCCGGTCATCCCGGTCACGTACGACAGGTAGCCGGGGACCAGCGGCAGGATGCACGGCGAGGCGAACGAGACGAGCCCGGCGAGCGCGGCGAGCGGCGCCGCCGCCACCAGCGACCCGCCGACCACCGTCTCGCTGACCGTACTCACTTTTCCTGGACGACCTTGGCGACCAGCGGGTTCAGCTTGGAGTACGTCGTCGCGCCGATGATGCGGGCGGCGACGCGGCCCTGCCGGTCGAGGACGAGGGTGCTCGGGATCGCGCTCGGTGGCACCTCGCGGAACGCCAGTGTGACCTGGCCGTCGGCGTCGAACAGGCTCGGGTAGGTCACCTTGAACTTGCGCTCGAACGCCTGGGCGTTGGCCTTGGAGTCCTTGAAGTTGACGCCGAGGAACTCGACGCCCTTGGCCTTGTTCTCGGTGTAGACCTGCTCCAGCGACGGCGCCTCGCCGCGGCACGGCGCGCACCACGACGCCCAGAAGTTGACGACGACGACCCTGCCCTTGAACTCCGACAGGTGGAACGCCTTGCCGTCGAGGCGCTGCCCGGCGACGTCCGGGAGGGCCTTGCGGCCGGCGGGCTTGTACTCGGTGATGTTGCCGTCGCCGGCGATGAAGCGGTTGTCGCCGCCGTCCGGCCCGCTCCCGGAGGCGCTGGTCCCGGCACAGCCGGCCAGCAGGCCGGCGAGCGCGACGGCAGCGGCGGCGGCGCGCAGCGGGGAGACTCGGGGGCTCAACGGACCCTCCTACTACTACAAGACGTAGTACATAACACTAGCGGTGCGGTCAGGCACCCGCGACACTGGGGCCCTTCGCGATGCCGGCGGCGGGCTCGCAGTAGGCGACCTCCACCAGCCGGCTGCCCTGGAACGTCAGGCTCGTCAGGCTGGCCAGGCCGCACTCGCGGCGACCCGGGTGGTGCCACAGCCGGCGGTGCTCGGCGTGCAGCCGCAGGATCCAGATCGGCAACTGGTGGCTGACGCACACGGCCTCGTGCCCGCGCGCCGCCTCCCGCGCCCTGATCACGGCGGCGCGCATCCGGGCGGCGAGCTGCTTGTACGGCTCGCCCCAGGACGGCTTGACCGGGTTGACCAGGTGGCGCCAGTGCTCGGGACGGCGCAGCGAGCCGGCCCCGGCCCCGAACGTCAGCCCCTCGAAGTGGTTGTCGGCCTCGATCAGACGGTCGTCCACGGTGACGGGCAGGTCCATCGCGTCCGCGAGGGGCGCGGCGGTCTCCAGCGCCCGCTGCATCGGCGAGGAGAACAGCGCGGTCACGTCCCGGTCGGTGAACCATTTGGCGGCGGCCTTCGCCATGAGGGCGCCGTCCTCGCTCAACCGGTACCCGGGCAGCCGCCCGTACAGGATGCCCTCGGGGTTGTGCACCTCACCGTGCCGAAGCAGGTGAACGATCGTCGTGTCAGTCATCGCGGTCAGATTACCCGCGCTCACCACCCGCCCCGTCCCCGGTCCCGGGCCTGGAGGCGGGCGACCGGGCGGACGGTCGGGCGGGGCGGCCGGGCGGGTCAGATGCGGGTGGAGGCGACGAACTCGGAGATGGCCTTGGCGGCGCGGTCGAGGTCGGCCTTCGGGACCTTGGCGACCTCCAGCCGCTGGGTGAACCAGTAGAAGAGCGCGGCGTCGCAGATGGCGGACTGGGCGGCCGGGGCCGTGCAGGTGATCGGCCAGGCGACGCCGCGCGGTGACAGGACGGCCAGCTCGGCCTTCACGGCGGGCGACGGCGGAAGGTCATCGGTGCCGGGGCCGCGGGTGAGCACCGCCTGGTAGCCGGGGACGCCGGTCGCCAGGGGCTGCCGCGTCGACAGGATGGACGAGCACTCGTTGCCCTGCTCGCGTTCGCGCCGCGCCTGGGCGGAGTCCGGGAAGTACGTGCACATCTGGATCCGGATGCCGCCGAGCGAGCCCTGCCAGTTCTGCTCGACGAGCGCCGTCCCGAAGTCGCCGACGGAGCTGGCGCCCGCGTTCGCGCCGACCGACGCCTCGCACCGCGCGCCCGCCGGGCCGATCATCAGCCCCTGCCCGGAGCGGTACACGGCGGCGTTCTTCGGCATCTTGACCTGCACGGGCAGCGTCACCTTCGCGGGCCCGTCGGACGGCGTGATCACCGCGCCCGGCGCCCGCGTGACGCACGGCTTGACGTCCGCGACGGTGGCCGCCACCCGGGCGGTCGCCGTGGGGCGCGGCGCGGGGTCCTGCTTCGTCACCTGCTGGACGGCGATGGCGCCCGCCCCGACGACCGCGACCGTGCCGACCGCGGCGGCGGTGAGGCCCGCGCCGCCGCCGAGGAACGCCTTGACGGCCGAGCCCGCGGCGACCTTCCCGGCGACCGAGGCGGTCCCGGCCCCGGACACCCCGGAGGCGCCGGCGGCGGCGCCCGTCCCCGCGGCGGCTCCGGCGGCGCTGGCGGCTGATGCCGCGCCCGCGGCGCCCGGCATCAGCCAGGCGGCGAGCGGGAACAGCGCGGCGAGCGCGACGGCGCCCGCGGACAGGGCGTGCACGCCCCGGGCCTCCCAGTCCCGGCCGTAGGCGGCCTGGGCGGTGCGCTCCAGGTCGTCCACGAACGCGGCGGCGCCAGCTGGACGCTCCTCCGGCGCCTTGGCCATGCCCTGCGCGACGAGCGGCCGCAGCGCCTCGGGCACCGCGTCGACGGGGATCTCGCCGGTGAGGTGGGCGCTCATCAGTTCGGCGCGGGCACCGGTGTAGGGCCGCCGCCCGGTCACGCACTCCACGAAGACGCAGGTCGCGGCGTACACGTCGGTCCTGGGCGTGGCGACGTGCCTGCTCCACTGCTCCGGCGCCATGTAGTACGGGGTCCCGGCGCCGCCCGCCTCCTCCCCGGCCGGCGTGGCGATGCCGAAGTCGACGAGGCGGCTCCGCCCGTCCGCCGGGACGACGACGTTCGCGGGCTTGTAGTCGCGGTGGACGACGCCGACCGCGTGCGCGGCGGCCAGCCCCAGCAGCGAGCCCTTGAGGACGGCCAGCGCCGCCTCCGGGCCGAGCGCGCCGTGCCGGGCCAGCACCTCCTTGAGGGAGACGCCGTCCACGGCCTCCATCACGATCGCGGCGGTGTCCGGCCCCTCGACGAGCCGGAAGAGCCGCGCCACGTGCGGGCTGTTCGCGCGGCCGAGCATGAGCGCCTCATGGCGGAGCCGCTCGCGGTCCGCCTCGTCCGCCCGCGCCGCCAGATACTTGATCGCCACCGGGGTGCCGGACGCGTCGTGCCGGGCGAGCACGACCCGCCCCTGGGCGCCCGCGCCCAGCTCGCGCACCTCGGTGTACCCGCCGACCCGCCACTCGCCGCCCCGCCACTCGCCTTCCATGATCGCGAGAACCTACCGAACAACGTTCGCGCGCGGCGACCCGGGGCCGGGGCTGGAGCAGGTCAGAACGGGGCGGGAACGCCGTTGGGGGCGTCCAAGGGAGCAGCAGAGGGCACGTCGGCCGGGACGGCCGCGCGCAGGGCGGTGACGGCGGCGCGGATCGCCGGGCGGCGGGCCGCCTCCTCCCGCCACACCGCGTACACGCGGCGCGACAGCGGGGCCGCCAGCGGCACGATCGCGACGCCCGGCGGGACGTCGCAGCGGCCGAGGCGCGGCAGGATCACGCAGCCGAGCCCGGCGGCGACCAGGGACAGCTGCGTCGCGAACTCGTAGGCCATGTGGTCGATGCGGGGCTCGTTGCCGGCGGCGCGGAGCGTGCGCAGCAGCCAGTCGCAGCAGATGCTGTCCGGCACGGAGCTGATCCAGGGGTCGCCGGCCAGCTCGCCGAGGTCGATCGTGTCGCGCCCGGCGAGGGGGTGGTCGCCGGGCAGCGCCACGTCCGCGACGTCGTCGCAGATGACGCCCTTGCGCAGGCCCTCGGGCAGCGGCAGCGGCTCGTTGTTCCAGTCCTGGACGACGGCCATGTCGAGGTCGCCCCGGGAGACCAGCGGCATGCTGCGCATCGGGTCCTCCTCGCGGAGCAGGACGCGCAGGTCGGGGTGGTCGGCGCGGAGGGCGCGCAGCGCGCTCGGCACGAGCCCGCGCACGGCGGTGGGGAACGCGGCGAGGGTGAGCTGGCCGACGACGGAGCCGCGGTGCGCCTCCAGGTCGGCCTGCGCCTGCTCGACGAGGGACAGGATCCGCTCGGCGTGCGCGACGAGCAGCTCGGCGGCGTCGGTCAGCCGGACGCCGCGGCCGTTGCGCTCCAGGAGCTTCTGCCCGGTCTCCCGCTCCAGCTTCGCGAGCTGCTGGGACACCGCCGAGGTGGTGACGTGCAGCACGTCGGCGGCGGCGCTGACCGAGCCGTAGGTCGCGACCGAATGGAGGGCGCGCAGCCGTTCCAGATCAAGCATGAAGCAATACTAAAACGAGATGTCAAGCATTTCTCGCTTGTCCTAAAGAAAATGCCGGAGGCACGATCGGGGGATGAGATCGCGCCACGTCCTGCTGGCCACCGTGATCGCGGCGCTGTGGGGGTTCAACTTCGTTCCGATCAAGGTAGCGCTGGACGACTTCCCGCCGCTGCTGCTGGCCGCCCTGCGGTTCACCGCCGCCGCGCTGCCCGCGGTGTTCTTCGTCCGCCGGCCGCCGGTGGCCGCGCGCTGGTTCGTGCTGATCGGCGTGCCGCTCGGCGTCGGCCAGTTCGGGCTGCTGTTCCTCGGCATGAACATGGGCATGCCGGCGGGGCTCGCGTCGGTCGTCCTCCAGGTGCAGGCGATCTTCACGGCGCTGTTCGCGGGCGTGCTGCTGGGCGAGCGGGTCGGCGCCCGCCAGGTCGCGGGCATGGTCGTGGCGTTCGGCGGCGTCGCGCTGCTCGGCGCGGCGCAGGCGGAGGGCGGCTCCCCGGTGGGGGCGTTCCTGGTCTGCCTCGGCGGCGCGGCCGGCTGGGGCCTGGCGAACGTCGGGATGCGGCGGATGAACCAGGTCACGAAGGAGCCGGTGGACGCGTTCGGATTCATGGTGTGGATGTCGCTCGTGCCGCCCCTGCCGCTGCTCGCGCTGTCGCTGATCTTCGAGGGGCCGGGGGCGCTGCCGGACTCCGCCGGGCACCTGTCGGTCGCCGGGGTCGCCTCGCTCGCGTTCATCGCCTACGTCGCCACGCTGTTCGGATTCGGCGCGTGGGGCTGGCTGATGCGCCGGTACGAGGCGGGGACGGTCGCCATGTACTCGCTGCTCGTCCCGCCGTTCGGGCTGGTGTCGGCGGCGTTCCTGCTGGACGAGCGGATGACGGCGGTGCAGCTCGCCGGCGCCGCGCTGATCATCGCGGGGGTCGCGGCCGGGACCGTCCGGCTGCGGTGGCCCCGCGCGGCCCTCCGCAGGCTCAGGCCACGGACCCATGAGGTGAGCTGACATGCACGGAATGCACGCTTCGCTCGTCACGCCCTTCACCCGCTCCGGCGAGGTGGACGCCGCGTCGCTCGAACGCCTCGCCGTCCACTGCCTGGCGAACGGCGTGGACGGCCTGGTCGCGCTGGGCACCACCGGTGAGGCCGCGATGCTCACGGCCGAGGAGCAGCGGACCGTCCTGGACGTGTGCCGGGGCGTCGCCCGGCAGTCGGGCGTGCCGCTGATCGTCGGCGCCGGGACGATGGGGACGGCCGACTCGGTCCGGCAGGCCCGCGAGCGCGCCGCGTTCGCCGACGCGCTGCTGGTCGTCGTCCCGTACTACCTGCGCCCGTCGGACGAGGCCGTCGTCGAGCACTTCGCCGCGATCGGCGCGGCCGTGGACGTCCCCCTCGTGCCGTACAACATCCCGTACCGGACGGGTAAGGCCCTGCCCGCCGAGACCCTCCTGCGGATCCTCGCGCTCGACCGCGTCGCCGGGATGAAGCACTGCGCGGGCGGCATCGACCACGACACGCTGGCCATGCTGGCGTCCAACCCGGGCAAGGCGGTCCTCTGCGGCGACGACGCGTACATCTACCCGATGCTGCGGCTCGGCGCGTCCGGGGGCATCGCCGCGTGCGCGTGCCTCGCACCGTCCGCCTACGCGGCGATGGCCCACGGGGACGGGACGGACGCCCTCAAGCTCCACAACGCGCTGCTCCCCATGGCGGACGCGCTGTTCAGCGAGCCGGCGCCCGCCGTCCTCAAGGCGTGCCTGGCCGAGGTCGGGCTGATCGACGACCCGGCGGTGCGCGCTCCCCTTCGCGCACCGCGCCCCGAATCGGTCGCCGCCGCAATGGCGGCCTTCCAAGCCCTACAAGCCCTCTAGGGCACGCTAAGACGACGCCTGGGCGGCGGCTCGGGCGGCGTGCGGGAGGGCGTCCAGGATGCGTCCCAGCGCCTCCTCGTCGTGCGCGGCCGACAGGAACCACACCTCGTACGCCGACGGCGGCAGGTACACGCCGCGCTCCAGGGCGGCGTGGAAGAACGCGGCGTACGCCTTGGAGTCCTGCCGCTGCGCGGCGGTGAAGTCGCCCACCGGCGCGTCGCTGAAGAAGACCGAGAACAGGCTGCCGGCGTTCTGCCGGACGTGCGGGACGCCCTCCCGCTCCAGCGCCTCCGACGCCGCCTTCCCGACGATCTCCGCCGACCGGTCGATGGCCGCGTACACGTCGGCGGTGGCGTGGCGCAGCGTGGCGAGCCCGGCGGCGGTCGCGAGCGGGTTCCCCGACAGGGTGCCCGCCTGGTAGACGGGCCCGGCCGGGGCGAGGTGGTCCATGATGTCGGCGCGGCCGCCGAACGCGGCGGCGGGCAGCCCGCCGCCCATCACCTTCCCGAAGGTCATCAGGTCGCCGGCGACGCCCTCGATCCCGTACCAGCCGGAGGCGGACGCGCGGAACCCGGTGAGCACCTCGTCGATCACCAGCAGCGCCCCGTACCGCTCGCACAGCCGCTTGAGCAGCGCGTTGAACCCGTCCAGCGGCGGCACGACGCCCATGTTGCACGGGACGGCCTCGGTGATGACGCACGCGATGTCGGTGCCGTGCTCGTCGAACGCCGTCTCCGCGGCGGTGACGTCGTTGTAGGGGAGGATCAGCGTGTCGGCGGTCGTCGCGCCGGTGACGCCGGGCGTGTCGGGCAGCCCGAACGTGGCGACGCCCGACCCGGCCGCGGCGAGCAGCGAGTCCACGTGCCCGTGGTAGCAGCCCGCGAACTTCACGATCTTGGTGCGTCCGGTGAAGCCGCGCGCGAGCCGGATCGCCGACATCGTCGCCTCGGTCCCGGAGTTGACCAGCCGGACCTTCTGCACCGGGGTGCGCGCCACGATCTCCTCGGCGAGCTCCACCTCGCCCTGGGTCGGCGCGCCGTAGGACGTGCCGCGGCCCGCCGCGTCCCGCACCGCCTCGACCACGGCCGGGTGCGCGTGCCCGAGGATCATCGGGCCCCAGGAGCACACCAGGTCGACGTAGGTGTTCCCGTCGGCGTCCGTCAGGTACGGGCCCTGCCCGGACGCCATGAAGCGGGGCGTCCCGCCGACGGCGCCGAAGGCCCGCACCGGGGAGTTGACGCCGCCGGGCACGACCCCGGCGGCACGGTCGAACAACTGCCGAGAGCGATCGAAATCAGTCACGGTTGCAGTCTCTCAGTTGCAGTTCGGCGACTTGCCTTGACCTCGCGCCGTACGGGCCGATATTCCACCAAGTACGACATCGGAGGGATGGGCTTTCAACGTGGTTGACGGCTGGACGGTCCCGGGCTTCACCCACGAGCGGGAGCTCGGCGGGGGCGCCTCGGGCCGGGTGGTGCTGGCGGTCGACGACCCGACCGGCACGAAGGTCGCGATCAAATACCTCGACGGCGCGCTCGCGGCCGACGAGGCGTTTCTGGCGCGGTTCCGCGCGGCGGCGCGCCCGCTGTCCCAGCTCGAGGACCCCAACGTGGTCGACTTCTACGACTTCGTGGAGTCCGCGGACGGCGCCGCGATCGTGATGCAGTGGGTCGAGGGCGTCAGCCTGCGCCGGGTGCTGGCCGCGCAGGGCCCGAGCGGGCCGCTGGCGGCCCTGTCGCTGCTCGGCGGCGTCCTGCTCGGCCTGGCCGCCGCGCACGAGCACGGCGTCGTGCACGGCGCGCTGCGCCCGGCGAACATCCTGGTCGACGCCGACGGCAACGCCCGGGTCACCGACTTCGCGACGGCGCCCGCCGGCACCGAGGTGCGGTCCGGCGCGCAGTACGCGGCGCCCGAGCTGTGGGACGGCGAGCCCGCGACCGTCGCCACCGACCTGTACGCGGCCACCGCGGTCTTCTTCGAGTGCCTCACCGGCCGCCCCCCGTACGCGGGACGCAACATGGCGCGGCTGCACCGCGAGGCGGCCGTCCCGGCCGAAGAGGTGCCGGGGCCGCTGCGCACGCTCATCCACCAGGGCCTCGCGAAGGAGCCGCAGCACCGCCCGAAGTCCGCCGCCGACTTCCTCGGCGCGCTGGAGGACGCGGCCGTCTCCGCCTACGGACCGTCGTGGGAGGCGCAGGGCCGCGGGCGGCTCACCGAGCTCGCCGCGCAGGCCGCGCTGCAGCCGGAGCCGCCGAAGCCCAAGCCGTCCCGCAGCAGCGGCCGCAACCCGGTCGTCGCCGGCAAGCAGCCCGGCCGCCGCTCCCGCGCGCCGTGGGTGGCCGCGGCCGTCGCCCTGGTCGTCCTCGCCGGAGGCGGCGCGGGCGCGGCGACGCTCCTGAAGAAGGACGACACCGCGCCGCCACCGCCCGAACCGGTGCCGACGCCCGCGCAGACCAGCAGCCCCCAGCCGACGCTGCCGGCCGGCGGCGTGAACCCGGCGCCGCTCATCGAGCGGATCGACCGGGCCGTCGCGCAGACGCCGGGCGCCACGTTCAGCTACTGGCAGACCGGCTGCTGCGCCTTCCCCCTCACCGGCAAGGGCACGCTCGGCCCGGCGGCCTACTCGATGACGATCAGCGGGTCGGGCGCTGCCCGCAAGCCGGTGCGCGCCGTGATCGTCCAGGACCGGCTGTACGTGCGGGCCGGCAAGAAGTGGCGGCCGTCGGCGTTCGGCGGGCGCGGCTACCCGGCGGTGGCCGACCAGGTCCGCCAGGGCAGCTCCGTCGCCAACCTCACCACCCTGCTGCGGACGGCGACCAAGCTCACCAAGTCGGGAACGATCTACGAGGGCGCGGCGCCCGCCGCGAAGCTGGCGCAGGCCCCCGGAGTCGGCCCCATGTACGCGCGGATGGCGCAGGCCACCGGTGCCGAGCAGATCACCTTCGCCATCAAGCTGGACGCCCGCCAGCGCCCGGTCAAGTTCTGGGTGCGCGCCGGTGCCGAGAAGGGCCGCAACCAGGTGCAGCACGGCTCCTACACCAAGTGGGGCGCCGAGCCCGCCATCAGCGCCCCGCGCTGACTCAGGCGCCCTCGCAGGCGTCCGCGAGGACTTCCAGGAGGCGCAGCGGGTCGGGCAGCGAGTCGCGCTCCGGCGGCCGCACCCAGGCCACCTCGCGCCCGTACGGCAGCACCGACGGCGGCGCGACCACGTAGCTGTCGCGGCAGTGCCACCGCATGCCCGGCGTCTCGGCGACGTCCTCGGGCAGGGTGTCGAGGTGGCACGACCACCACTCGTCCTCGTCGACGGGCGCGCCGCGGGTCGCGACGAAGAACAGGTACCGCTCGTCCCCGAACGACGCGACCGGACCGACGGGACGCTCGTCCCGCTCGATCCGGTCGAGGGCGATCGCGCCGGCGGCGGCCGGGACGTCGAACACGTCGAAGACCCGGCCCGTCGGCAGGATGATGTTGGCCTCCGGGCGTTTCTCCCACCAGCGCCCGATCACGTCGGGGTCGACGCTGGCCTGGTGCGCCCAGGCCGCCGATACCGGATGCGCGCCCGGGTCGGGACACCCGATCCGGTCGCAGGAGCACGCCCGGTCGGCGCCGACGTGGGCGCCCGGATAGCACGGCCACCCGAGCTCCGCGTACTCCCGCGCGACCGCGGCCATCCCGTTGTTCCGTGCCGCCTTCTGCCGCCTGTGCCCAGTGACCGCCAGCATCTCGCCCCCCAATAGCCCAAGGTCGCGCGTGGGTTCCTTGGTTACCGATGATGCCCGCCCGCGTCACGCCCAGACACGGCAACCCCCAGAAAACAACCCTAAGTAACTAGGGCCCCGGGGCTAACGCAACCTTCGTGCAGCCTCCGTGGCCCAGTAGGTGAGGATCATGTCGGCACCGGCGCGGCGGATCGAGACCAGGGACTCCATGATGGTGCGGTCGCGGTCGATCCAGCCCTTCTCGGCGGCGGCCTCGATCATCGCGTACTCGCCGCTCACCTGGTAGGCGGCGACGGGCACGTCCACCGTGTCGCGGACGCGGCGGACGATGTCGAGGTAGGCGCCGGCGGGCTTCACCATCACCATGTCGGCGCCCTCGTCGAGGTCGAGGAGGACCTCGCGGATCGACTCGTCGGCGTTGGCCGGGTCCTGCTGGTGGGTGGAGCGGTCGCCGAACTGCGGCGCGCACTCGGCGGCGTCGCGGAACGGACCGTAGTACGCGGACGCGTACTTCACCGAGTACCCCAGGATCGCGACGTCGGGGTGGCCGGAGGCGTCCAGCGCCTGCCGGATCACGCCGACCTGGCCGTCCATCATGCCGGACGGGCCGACCACCGCCGCGCCCGCCTCGGCCTGCGCGACCGCGATGGAGGCGTACCGCTCCAGCGTGGCGTCGTTGTCGATCTCGCCCGCGTCGGTGAGGATGCCGCAGTGCCCGTGGTCGGTGTACTCGTCCAGGCACAGGTCCGTCATGACGACGGTGGCGTCGCCGAGGTCGGACGCGAGGTCGCGCAGCGCGAGCTGGACGATCCCGTCGGGGTCGTCGGCGGCGGAGCCGGTGCCGTCCTTCACCGCCGGGATCCCGAACAGGATGAGTCCGCCGACGCCGGCCTCGGCCGCCTCGTGCGCGGCCTTGCGCAGGCTGTCGCGGGTGTGCTGGAACACGCCCGGCATGGACGCGACCGGCTGCGGCTCGGTGATCCCCTCCTTGACGAACATCGGCAGGATGAGATCGGCCGGCGCGAGCCGCGTCTCGGCGACCAGCCGGCGCAGCGCGGGCGTGCGGCGCAGCCGCCGCGGCCGGGCGACGGGAAACTGTGCGGACATGGGTTCCTCTGGGTGGTCTACTTCCGGCGCCGGGCCCCCCGGCGCATCTGGCTGGGCTTGCGGAGCGGGTCCCCCGCCTCGATCTGGGCCGCCCGCCGGTTCGCACCGTACTCCGCGAGCGCCTCGGCGAGGGCCGATACGGACGGCTTGTCCGCCATGACGTCGACGCGCAGCCCGTACTCCTCCGCGGTCTTGGCGGTCTGCGGGCCGATCACCGCGATCACCGTCACGTTGTGCGGCTTGCCGGCGATGCCGATCAGGTTCTTCACCGTGGACGACGAGGTGAACAGCACCGCGTCGAACCCGCCGCCCTTGATCGCCTCGCGGATCGGGGCGGGCGGCGGCGCGGCGCGGACCGTCCGGTAGGCGGTCACGTCCTCGCACTCCCAGCCGAGCTCGGTCAGCCGGGCGATCAGCACGTCGGTGGCGATGTCGGCGCGCGGCAGCAGCACCCGGTTGATCGGGTCGAGGTCCTCGTCGTAGGGCGGCCACTCGCGGGCCAGGCCCTCGCCGGACTGCTCCCCGGCCGGGACGAGGTCGGGCTGGATGCCGAACTCGACCAGCGCGGCGGCGGTCTGCTCGCCGACCGCGGCGACCTTCAGCCCGGCGAACGCGCGGGCGTCGAGGCCGTAGTCGACGAACTTCTCCCGGATCGCCTTGACCGCGTTGGTGGAGGTGAACACCACCCACTCGTAGCGGCCGGTGACGAGGCCCTTGACGGCCCGGTCCATCTGCTGGGGGGTGCGCGGCGGCTCGACGGAGATCGTCGGGACCTCGTCGGGGACGGCCCCGTACCCGCGCAGCTGGTCCGACAGCGACGCGGCCTGCTCCTTGGTGCGCGGCACCAGCACCCGCCAGCCGAACAGCGGCTTGGTCTCGAACCACGACAGCCGGTCGCGCCAGGCCACGACGTCCCCCACGATGATCATGGCGGGCGACTCCATGCCCTTGGTGTCGGACGCGAGCTTGCTCAGCGTCGAGACGACCGTCTCCTGCTCGGTGGTGGTGCCGAGGCTCGTCATCGCGGCCGGGGTGGAGTCCGGGCGACCAGCCGCGACCAGGCCCTTGGACACCTCGGCGACCGCGCCCTCCGCGCCGATGATGACGAGCGTCGCGGAGTCGCTCGCGAACGCCTCCCAGTCGACGCCGCCGGACGAGGCGTCCACGAACCGGAACTCGCGGTGCTCGGGGTCGGTCAGCGGGATGCCCGCATAGCCCGGCACGCCCGTCACCGCCGACACGCCCGGCACGACCTCGAACGGCACGCCCGCCTTGTGCAGCGCGGCGCCCTCGACGGCCAGTCCGCAGGCGACGCCGGGGTCGCCGGCGAACATCCGGACCACGCGCCGGCCGGCCTGGGCGGCGCGGACGGCCATCTTCACCGGGTCGCCCTCGGCGGTATCGACGATCTCGGCGTCCGCGCGGCAGTGCGCGAGGACGTCGGCGGGACAGTGCGCGCGGCTGACGATGACGGTGTCGGCGCGCTCCAGCTCGGCGGCGGCGCGCAGCGTCAGCAGCCCCGGGTCACCGGGGCCCATGCCGACGATCGCGACCGTCCCCGGCTCCGTCGTCCGGCGCACCGCCGGGGACGCGGCCGGCGCCGCGCCCCTCGCGGTCTTGCCGGTCTTGCTCTCGCCCGCCCTGCTCTCGGCGGCGGTGCTCTTCGCGGCGGGGCTCAATCGCGCTCCCCCATCAACTGGTCGGCCCCCTGCGCGAGCAGCCGGGCCGCGAGGTCGCGGCCGATCTGCTCGGCGGCATCCGGGTGGCCGCTTGCGGACAGCCTGATCTGCCGGCTCCCGTCGTAGGCGGCGACGGTCGCGGTCAGATGCAGCTCTTCATCTACTTCGGCAGCGTATGTTCCCACGGGCGCGGAGCAGCCCGCCTCCAGCACCGCGAGGATCGTCCGCTCGGCGGTGACGGCGCGCCTGGTCGGGGCGTCGTCGACCGTTCCAAGCAGCTCCAGCAGGTCGGCCCGGTCGGCGCGGCATTCGAGGGCGAGCGAGCCCTGGCCGGGCGCGGGCAGCATCTGGTCGGGGTCGAAGACCTCGCCGACCTCCGCCAGCCGCCCGATGCGCTTCAGGCCCGCGTGCGCCAGCACCACGGCGTCCAGCTCACCGTCGGCGATCTTGCGGAGCCGGGTGTCGGCGTTGCCGCGGATCGGGACGATCTCCAGGTCCGGGCGGAGCGCGCGCAGCTGCGCGACGCGGCGCGGCGAGCCGGTGCCGACGCGGGCGCCGCGCGGCAGGTCGGCCAGCTTGGACGGCCCGCACAGCGCGTCGCGGGGGTCGTCGCGGCGCGGCGTCGCGGCCAGCGCGATGCCCGGCGTCTGCGACGTCGGCAGGTCCTTCAGCGAGTGCACGGCGAAGTCCACCTCACCGGACAGGATCTTGTCGCGGAGGGCGTTGACGAACACGCCCGTGCCGCCGATCTGGGCGAGCAGGGCCTTGGAGACATCACCTTGCGTCGTTACCCCGACCAGCTCCACGGCATGCCCGGTCAGCCGGGTCAACGCGTCCGCGACGCCCTGCGACTGCGTCGTCGCCATCAGGCTCTTGCGGGTGCCGAGCCGCAGCGCGCGGCCCTTGCCAGTAGTCACGTCTCGTCTCCTTCGCGCCCCGGAGCCGCGTCCCGGGCGCTGACCGCCCGGACGCTCGCGGCCTGGGCGTTCACCGTCTCCACGTTCACACCGTCCGGCGGCACGGCGCCCGGCACGGTGCTCACCACGTTGCTCGCCGAGTTGCCCGCGGGCATCGGCGCGGGGCTGACGCAGTCCGCCTCCGCGCACTCCGGCGCGATCTCGGCGGCGGGCTCGTCCTCGCGCATGTCGGCGCGGGCCACCGCCTGGGGGGCCTTGGGGTCCAGGTCGAACAGCTCGCGCAGCGCGTCGGCGTAGGAGTCGCCGCCCGGCGCCGCCGCCAGCTCCTTGACCCGGACGGTCGGCGCGTGGAGCAGCTTGTCCACCACGCGCCGCACGGTCTGCTCGATCTCCTTGCGGTCCCGCTCGTCCAGCTCCGGCAGCCGGCCGGTCAGCCGGGCCAGCTCCGCGTTCACCACGTCCGCGGCCTTGCTGCGCAGCGCGACCACGGTCGGCGCCACGGCGGCGGCGCGGGCGGCGCTGAGGAACGCCTCGACCTCCTCGCACACGATCCGCCGGACGGCCTCGACGGCCGCCGGGCCGATCGCCTTCGCGGCCTCCTGCGCGGTGCGCAGGTCGTCCAGGCCGGCCAGCTCGACGCCGGGCAGGTCGCCGACGGACCGCTCGATGTCGTGCGGCAGCGCCAGGTCCAGGAAGAACCGGCGCCGCCCGTCGTCTCCGACGCCGCGCGCCGTCAGCTGCGCGGCCGTCAGCACCAGGCCGGTCGCGCCGGTGCAGGACACCACGAGGTCGGCGCCGGCGAGCGCGTCGTCCAGGTCGGCCAGGTCGATCGCGCGGGACGGGACGTCCAGCGACTCGGCGAGGCGGGCGGCGTTCGCGTACGTGCGGTTGGCGATCACCACCTCGCCCGCACCGGCGCGGCTCAGCGTGGCGGCCGCCAGCGAGCTCATCGAGCCGGCGCCGACCACCAGCGCGCGCGTCCCGTCCAGCGGGCCGAGGTGCCGGGCGGCGACGTCCAGGCCCACGCTGACCAGCGACGCGCCGGCCTTGTCGATGCCGGTCTCGTGGTGGGCGCGCTTGCCCACCCGCAGCGACTGCTGCAGGACGTCGTGCAGGTCGCGGCCGAGCGTCCCCTCGTCCTGCGCGAGCTTGAACGCCTGCCGGATCTGGCCGAGGATCTGGCCCTCGCCGACGACCATCGACTCCAGCCCGCACGCCACCGCGAACACGTGCTGGACGGCCCGCTCCTCGTAGTGGACGTACAGGTGCCGGGACAGGTCGTCCATCGGGACGCCGGAGTGCAGCGCCAGCAGCTCGGAGATCGCGGAGACGCCGCCGTGGAACTTGTCGACCACGGCGTAGATCTCGACCCGGTTGCACGTCGAGACGATCGCGGCCTCGACGACGTTCGCCGAGTCGTGCACCGCGTGCAGCAGCTTGACCAGGTCGTCCCCGGCCACCGCGGCCCGCTCCAGCACCGCCACGGGCGCGCTGCGGTGACTGAGACCCACCACCAGAATGCTCATGCCGCGTCCTCGCTCATGATCGCCCGCCTCGTCCCCGCCCACTGCCGGTTCCGGTCCCCGCCGTGACCGCGCTCATGCTTCAACCGTCTCTACGTACTGCGAAGTCCCGGGCGGCGTGTCGCCCGGGACCAGCGGGGCGAAGCCGTCTGGTCCGCCGGCCTTGCGCTGCTCGTGGAACGCGAGGATCTGCAGCTCGATCGACAGGTCGACCTTGCGCACGTCGACCCCGTCGGGCACCGACAGCACGACGGGGGCGAAGTTCAGGACGCTGGTCACGCCCGCGGCCACCACGCGATCGCACACTCCCTGGGCGGCGCCCGCGGGGGTCGCGATCACGGCGATGGACACGCCGTGGCCCGCGATGATGTCCTCCAGCCCGTCGATGTGCTCCACCGTCATGCCGGAGATCTCCTGCCCGACGATGGCCTCGTCCGCGTCCAGCAGGCCCGCCACGCGGAAGCCGCGGGACGCGAAGCCGCCGTAGCCGGCGAGCGCACGGCCCAGGTTACCGACCCCGATGATCGCGATCACCCAGTCCTGGGTGAGGCCGAGCTCGCGGGAGATCTGGTAGACGAGGTACTCGACCTCGTAGCCGACGCCCCGGGTGCCGTAGGAGCCGAGGTGGGACAGGTCCTTGCGGAGCTTGGCCGAGTTCACGCCGGCGGCCGCCGCCAGTTCCTCGGACGAGACGGTCGCGACGCCGCGCTCCTGGAGCCCGGTGAGCGCCCGCAGGTACACCGGGAGCCGCGCGACGGTGGCTTCGGGGATGCCGCGGCCCGCGCGGTCGCGGTGCCGGTTCTGTCGAGGTGTCACGGCCTGCTCTTCAAGCTCGACGCTGGAGACGGGGCGCCGGATGGCCCCCTCGCCCCGGCCTGCGCGGCTCGGTAACGGCCTGACGACCGCGGCCCGACCGCCCCCAGGGCTGGCCACCAGGTTAAGCCTTTGTGAACACGCGCACAAAGTCACCCCCCGGTCGGACGGGCCGGGCGGACGCGCGGAAACGCCGCCCTACTGGGCCTTCCAGCCTACGGGCCCACAACCCGAATGTCGTTCGGATGTGACCGACCCGACACCCCCGGCGGGTTCTCGCCGGTCAGCGCGGCTTGCCGACGGCGGCGCGCAGCCGGGCCTCGTCGACACGCCAGAAGTCGTGCTGGACGCCGTTGACCAGCGTGACCGGGATCTGCTCCCAGTACCGCTCGTAGTCGGCCTCCGACTTCGTGATGTCCCGTTCCTCCCACGCGACCCCGAGGTCGCCGGCGACCCGCTCGATCACCGCGCGGGCGTCGTCGCACAGATGGCAGCCCGGCTTGCCGAGCAGCGTGATCATGATCTCGTCCGGCATCTCACCTCCCGGGGACGCCCGGCGCCGGCAGCGGCACCTTGGCCGGGCCGAGCTTCAGCTCGATCACGTTCGTCGCGAGCACGTGCGTGCGCGAATCCGCCAGGAACCGGCGCAGGTGCGCCTGCCCGCGGTGCGCGGCGAACGCCGCCTCGTCCCGGAAGAGCTGGTAGAAGATCCGCTGCGTGGGGCCGCCGACCACCTCGTGGCAGGCGAAGATCACCGTGTCCGGCTCGGCCGCCAGCGCGGCCTTCACCAGGTCGGCGGCGAGCCGGTCGAAGGCCTCCTCGCGGCCGTCCAGCAGCGTGTAGACGGTGATCTGGCCGCACGCGTTCGCCAGCTCCCCGCCGGCGGCGGGCGCCGGAGCGCCGGGCAGGCCGGGCAGCCCGGCGGGGCCGCCCAGGCCGTCGACGGCGGTCGGCCCGGCCGGGTTGTCGGGGAAGCGCAGCTCCTCGACGGACGGCTCCGGGAAGCGCAGCTCGCCGCGCCGCGGCTCGGGCGAGGGGGTCGGCGCCGGGACGGGCTCGGCCTTGGCCGCGTACGGCTGCTCCTCGTAGCCGGTCGCGGGCTGGTAGCCGTCCTGGTCGTCGTAGCCCTCGTAGTCGTCGTAGTCGCCGTCCTCGTCGTAGACGGGGATCGTGCGCATCGCGCCGTACCAGACGAGCCCGACCGCGGCGCCGAGCGCGATCACCGCGAGCGGCGCCGGCAGGAACCCGCGGGTGCCGCTGACGACCAGCACGCCCGCGAGCGCGACCAGCGCGACCGGGATCAGCAGCTCGGCGGCCTCCTGGTCCTGCTTGCTCGCCAGCCACGCGGTGACGCCGGTGCACGCGACCAGGGAGACCACCGCGACGACGTGCGCGCCGTCGACGAGCAGCAGCGGCAGCGCGTCGTAGGTGGAGCCCGGCTTGGGCAGGCTCTTGGAGAGCGAGCCCTTCAGCGGGTCCAGGATGAGGATCACGATCGCGACCACCGTGTAGGAGATCGCGAACAGCCATCCCGCGAACCGCACCTGCACGTAGCGCGCGATCAGCTCGACCATGCCGAGCGCGAGCCATACCGGCCCGATCAGCGCGGCGCCGAGCTCCATGACCCGGAACAGCGGGCCGTTGAACCCCATCATGAAGCCGAGGGCCATGCACAGCAGCGCGAGCGTCAGCCCGACCTGGGTGAAGGACCACGCGATGAGGTAGAGCAGCCGGTCCTTGTAGGCGCGCTGAACCAGCAACCCGGTGGCGGCCAGGGCGCCAAGGGTCGCCAGAAGCGCGAGAAGAGCGGAGACCATCGCGCCTAATGGTGCCCGATGCCGCGAGCGGACGGGTAACCGCGCCGCTGAAGACCGGGAAAGACCCCATGAAACCGGCCATTGCTTCCCGTACCTTCCGGTATCTAGAGTGGCAGATCACGCCGGAGGTCGCGTACGCCCCGAGGAGAACTGCATGAGCAGCTTGTCCCTCGATGCCGGGGTCATCCCGCTTCCTCGGCGTTCCCGGCGGGCCGAGCCCGGATCCGACCGGGCCGAGGTCCTGAAGGCGCTGGTCCTGCGCGCCCGGGACGGCGACGCAGACGCGTTCGGCTCCCTCTACGACCACTACGTCGAACTCGTCTACCGGTACATCTACTACCGGGTCGGAACGCACTCCCTCAGCGAGGACCTGACGAGCGAGACGTTCCTGCGCGCCCTCCGCCGCATCTGCGACTTCCACTGGCAGGGCAAGGACTTCGGCGCCTGGCTGGTGACGATCGCCCGCAACCTCGTCGCCGACCACTTCAAGTCCGGCCGCTACCGGCTGGAGGTCTGCACGGCCGAGCTGATCGAGCCGGACCGCCACCACGAGGGGCCGGAGCGGACCGTCCTGGACGCGCTGACCAACCGGACGCTGCTGCTCGCCGTCCGGCGGCTCGGATCCGAGCAGCAGGAGTGCGTCGTCCTGCGGTTCCTGCACGGCCTGTCGGTCGCCGAGACCGCGCTGGTCATGGGCAAGAAGCCGGGCGCCATCAAGGCGCTGCAGTACCGCGCCGTCCGCTCCCTCGCCCGCATGCTCCCGGACGACCTGCGCCGCTGACGCACCCCCGGCGCGCGGGGTGGGCCGTAACCCGGCCCACCCGCCGATCGTTTCTCCGGTCAGAGGCGCACGCGCGCCCGGCACACCGCAAGGGAGCGGCCGATGAGAACCGGGCTGTGAAGACGAGACGGGGAAGCACCATCGAGCAGGGGAACGTGCTCGCCCGGCTGCGGGCGGGCGGGGGGACGGGGCCGGATCCGCGGTTCCGCGAAGTGCTGCGTGAACGGCTGGTGGCGGCCGCGGGCGACCGGGATGAAGACTGCCGCAACCGCCGCCGGGAGGAGGGCCGCGGGGAGGCGGTTGACTAGGCTTCGCCTCATGCGGCGATTCTGGCAACGCGACGTGGACCACAAGAGCGCCGGGGAGGCCGCCGCCGCGGCAGCGGCCCCGCCCGGTCCGCTGCCCGTGCCCGACCCCGCCGCCGCGGCGTTCTTCGACGTCGACAACACGATGATGCGCGGCGCGTCCATCTACTACTTCGCGCGCGGGCTCGCCGCCCGCAAGCTGTTCACCATGCGCGACCTCGCGATGTTCGCGTTCGGGCAGGCCGCGTTCCGGCTGCGCGGCAGCGAGAACTCCGAGCACATCGGCAGCGCGAAGGAGGCCGCGCTCGCCTTCGTCGCCGGGCAGCGGGTCGACAGGATCGTCCGGCTCAGCGAGGAGATCTACGACGAGGTGATGGCCGACCGCATCTGGCACGGCACCCGCACCCTCGCCCTCCAGCACCTGGACGCGGGCCAGCAGGTCTGGCTCGTCACCGCGACGCCAGTCGAGGTCGCCCGCACGATCGCGCACCGCCTCGGCCTCACCGGCGCGCTCGGCACCGTCGCCGAGACCCGCGAGGGCGTCTACACCGGCCGGCTCGTCGGCAACCTCCTGCACGGCCCGGCCAAGTCCGAGGCCGTCCGCGCGCTCGCCGCCCGCGAGGGCCTCGACCTCGCCCGCTGCTCCGCCTACAGCGACTCGATCAACGACCTGCCGATGCTGACCGCCGTCGGCCACCCGCACGCCGTCAACCCCGACGCCGAACTGCGCGCCCACGCCCGCGACCACGGCTGGCCGATCCACGACTTCCGCACCGGCCGCAAGGTGACGATGATCGCCCTCCCCGCCGCCGCGGGCGCCGGCGCCCTGGCCGGCGGCGTCGCCGCCGGCGTGGCCCTCCGCCGCCACTACCGCACCTGACCCCCGGTCCCGGCGGAAGTCGAGATCTATCGCGTTTTCCGGGGACGTCCTACGCTGTCTTCGTGGAACTGACGTTGCTGTCGCGGGTCGCCTGTCGGGGACGGGACGTCACGAGTCCCCGGGTGCTGGGGCTGCTCGCGCTGCTGGCCGCCGAGGCGCGGGGCGGTGTGTCCGTTGCGCGGCTGGTCGAAGGGCTGTGGGCGGACGGTCGTCCAGAGAACCCGGCCAAGGCGCTCCAGGTCGTGGTGTCGCGCGCGCGGTCGCAACTGGGTGCGGACGTCATCGAGAGCACGCCCGCCGGGTACCGGCTGGGGCTGGACGAATCCGAAGTGGACGCGACCGCCGTGCTGCTCGCCGCGGCGGCGAGCGCGCGTTCCGCGCGGGAGGGCGACCATGCGGCGGCGCTCGCGCACGCCGAGCAAGGGCTCGCACTGTGGGACGGGCCGCCGAAGCCGGACGAAGGAGGCGACCCCCTCTCCGTGCTGCGCGCGGAACGGGCCCCGTCCTACGGGACGCTGCGCCGTGCGCGCGCGCTGGCGCTGGCCCGGCTCGGGCGGCATCAGGAGGGCTTCGACGCGCTGCGCGTTGTCGCGGGCGAGCATCCGCGCGACGAGGAGGTCCTCGCCGAACTGCTGCGGTGCGAGGCCGCGACGGCGGGGCCGTCCGCCGCGCTGGCCCGCTACGAGACCTACCGGCGGTCGCTGCGCGACTCGCTCGGGACCGATCCGGGCGCGGCTCTGCAGGGCGTCCAGGAGGAACTGCTGCGGGACGAGGTCCCGGTGGTCCGGCGCGGTGTCGCGCACGAGCCGAACGCGCTGCTCGGACGCGACGGCGACCTCGCCGCCGTCCTGGAGCTGCTGCGCACGTCCCGCGTCACCTCGGTCGTCGGCACGGGCGGGCTCGGCAAGACGCGGCTGGCGAACGCGGTGGCGCGGGACGCGCCGCAGCGCACGGTGCACGTCGTCACGCTCGCCGGCGTCGCGCGGGACGGGGACGTGGAGGGCGAGGTCGCGTCGGTGCTCGGCGTGGGCGAGACCCGGCGGGCGCCGCGCCGCCCCGGCGGGACGCTCCCCGGGATCGTGGACGCGCTCGGCCCCGGCCCGGTCCTGCTCGTCCTGGACAACTGCGAGCACGTCGTCGACGGCGTCGCCGGCCTGGTCGGCGCGCTGGTGTCGATGACGCGGGACGTGCGGGTGCTGGCCACGAGCCGCGCGCCGCTCGGCCTGTCGTCGGAGTCGGTGTACCCGCTGCCCGCGCTCGACCTGGACGCGGCGGCCGAGCTGTTCCGGCAGCGGGCCTCGGCGGCGCGCCCCGGCGTGGGCCTGCCGTCCGGCACGGTCGAGGAGCTGTGCCGGCACCTGGACGGGCTGCCGCTCGCGGTGGAGCTGGCGGCGGCGCGCGTCCGGGTCATGTCGGTGCCGGAGATCGCGCGCGGGCTGGACGACCGGTTCGCGCTGCTGCGCGGCAACGCCCGCGACGCGCCGTCCCGGCACCGGACGATGCACGCCGTCGTCGACTGGAGCTGGACCCTGCTGTCGCCGTCCCGGCGGGCCGCGATGCGGGCGCTGTCGATCTTCTCCGGCGGCTTCACCCTGGACGCGGCCCGCCATCTGCTGGACGGCGACGCGCTGGACGTCCTGGAGGACCTCGTCGGCCAGTCCCTGCTCGCCGCGGCCGAGGACCGCACGGGCACGCGGTTCCTGATGCTGGAGAGCGTCCGCGAGTTCAGCGCGTCCCACCGCGAGGCCGAAGGGGAGACCGAGCGCGCGGTCGACGGGCTGCTCGCCTGGGCGCGCGAGTTCGGCGCGGCGCACCACGAGGCGCTGTTCGGGCCCGACCCCGTCGCGCCGCTGGACCGCGTCCGCGCCGAGCAGGACAACCTCCTCCAGGCGCTCCGGCACGGGCTCGCCCGGCGGGACGGCCCCGCGGTCGCGGCGGCCACGGCGGTGCTCGGCGGCCTGTGGACGCTGGAGTCCGC
This sequence comes from Actinomadura sp. NAK00032, assembly GCF_013364275.1. Classification (NCBI taxonomy): domain Bacteria; kingdom Bacillati; phylum Actinomycetota; class Actinomycetes; order Streptosporangiales; family Thermomonosporaceae; genus Actinomadura; species Actinomadura sp. NAK00032. The sequence continues at coordinate 8,700,853 of NZ_CP054932.1, forward strand.
CTTCACCCGGATGATCACGGTGGTGGAGGAGACCTCTGGCGTGCTGAGCCGGTTCCGGCCCGGCCCGGCGAACGTCGGCGTCACCCGGACGGCGCTGGCGCTGAGCGTCCTCACCACGGTCATGCTGAAGGGGCCGCGGGTCACCCGCGCGCTCATCGCGCTGCGACGGCTCCCGCCCGCGCCGCCGGACGGCCTCGTCCGGGCGCTGGCGGTCCTGGTGGCGTCGGCGCCCGAGATCCTCGGCTCCGACTGCGCGGCGCTCGACCGGATGCGCGACGGCGGCCAACCGCTGCTCGCGGCCCTCGCGGACTGCGTCACCGGCTACATGCGCGAGCACGAGGGCGACCTGGCGGGCGCGCTGGCCGCCACGGAGGCGATGGCGGAAGTGGCGGAGACCGCCCCTTCGCCGTGGCTGCGGCTGATCGCCCACTCGCGGCTCAGCGAACTGCTGATGCAGGTCGACCGGCCGCGAGACGCCGCGCACCACCTGCAGGTCTCGCTGGACTTCCTCGGCTGCTACGGCTGGCCCGACATGTTCGGGCTGCTGTGGTCGCTCGCGGCCGTCCACATGCACCTCGGCCGGCTCGACGACGCGGAGCGGCTCCTGGAGCAGTCCATCGCCGAGGGCCCGTACGACTCGCCGGGCATGCCCACCTTCAGCCTCGGCGCGCGCGCGGAGATCGCCTTCGGGCGCGGCGACACCGAGACGGGCCTGCGCCTGTGGCGGGAGGCTGCGGCGTGCCTCGCGGACGAGGACATCCCCGGCCCCGCGGCCGGTCTCGACCCGTGGACGGTGGACACCCACTGCGTCGCCGTCATCGCCCACGCGCGGCGCGGGCGGCTCGACCTCGTCCAGGACCTCGCCGACGGGCTGCCCGGCAAGCTCGCCGCGCTGCTCAACGAGGCGGCACCCCAGCTGCCCGCCTCGGTGATGGGCCTGCCCATCTGCGGGGAGCTCCTGCTGGCGCTCGCCCTGACCGACGAGGACCGGACCCGCGCCGCGCGCCGGATCGCGCTGGCGGAGCGGATGCACTTCAGCCGCATCTTCCAGCCGACCATGTCCCCCGCGGCCGCCCGCCGCACCGCCCTCGACGCCGACGAGCCGGCGTACCGCGCCGCGGTGGCGGAGTACGCCGGCCTGTCCCGCGAGGGCCTCTGGGACGCCGCGCGGGCGCTCGCTACCGAGGCGCCTTCCGGTTGAACAGCACCTTCGACGTCGCGTAGCCGACGACGGCGAGCCCCGCGCACCAGGCGGCGGCGGCCACCGCGTCGGTCCCGTCCGGCGACGTGACCAGCAGGCCGCGCAGCGTCTCGTTGATCGGCGTGAACGGCTGGTACTCGGCGAACCACCGCACCCCGGCCGGCATCGCCTCCGGCGGGACGATCGCGCTGCCGAAGAACGGCAGGAACTGCACGATCATCGGCGTGTTGCTCGCGCCCTCGGGGTTCTTCGCCAGCAGCCCCATCATGACGCCCACCCAGGTCAGCGCGAACGTGAGCGCCGCCAGCAGCCCGGCCGCGGCGAGCCAGTCCAGGACGCTCCCGCTCGCCCGGAACCCCATGGCGACGGCCACGCCGATGACCGCCGCCGTGCTGAGCAGCGTCTGGATCATGCTGCCGATCACATGGCCGGTCAGCAGGGACGCCCGCGCTATGCCGAGCGTCCGGAACCGGTCCACGATGCCCTCGGTCATGTCGACGCACACCGAGACCGACGTCTGCAGGCACCCGGACGCGATCCCCATCAGGATGATCCCCGGTGCCACGTAGTTGATGTAGTCGCCCTTGGCCGGGCCGCCGACCCCGTCCCCGAGCACGTTCCCGAACACGCCGACGAACAGCAGCATGATGAAGATCGGCATCATCATGCCCGCGAGCGTCAGGGACGGGTAGCGCAGCGCGTGCCGCAGGTTGCGGCGCAGCATCGTCGCGGAGTCCGTCATCGCCAGTGCGAGCGCGCTCATCGTGCGACCTCCTCCTTCTGCTCCCTCTGCTCCCGCTGCTCCTTCCGCTCCTCCTGGCCGGTGAGGGCGAGGAACACGTCGTCCAGGTCGGGCGTGTGCACCGACAGCTCGTCGACCTCGACGGCCGCGTCCTCCAGCCGCCCGAGCAGCGCCCGCAGCGACCGGACGCCGCCGTCGCTCGGCACCTGCAGGGCGAGCGCGTCGTCGTCCCGCGCGGCCTCGCCGAGCACGCGCGCCGCCGCGTCCAGCTCGCCCGGCCCGGCGAACCGCAGCCGGACGTGCCCGCCCGGGACCAGGCGCTTGAGCTCCTCGGACGTCCCCTCGGCGACGATCCGGCCGCCGTCCAGCACCGCGATGCGGTCGGCGAGCTGGTCGGCCTCGTCCAGGTACTGCGTGGTCAGGAAGATCGTCACGCCGCCGCGCACCAGGCCGCGGACGATCTCCCAGGTCGTCCGCCGGCTGCGCGGGTCGAGCCCGGTCGTCGGCTCGTCCAGGAAGATGATCTGCGGGCTCCCGATCAGTGTCATCGCGATGTCGAGCCGCCGCCGCATCCCGCCCGAATAGGTGGCGACCGTCCGCTTGCCGGCCTCCACCAGGTCGAACCGCTCCAGCAACTCGTCGGCGACCCGCCGCCCGGCGGCCTTCCCCAGATGGTGGAGGTCCGCCATCAGGATCAGGTTCTCCCGGCCGGTGAGCAGCCCGTCCACCGCCGCGTACTGCCCCGTGACGCCGATCGCCTTGCGCACCCCGTCGGGGTTCCGCATGAGATCGCACCCGGCGACGCGCGCCTGGCCCCCGTCCGCCGGGATCAGCGTCGACAGGATCCGCACGGCCGTCGTCTTCCCCGCCCCGTTCGGCCCGAGCAACGCGAACACCGTCCCCCGCGCCACCTCGAGGTCCAGCCCGTCCAGGACGGCCTTCTCCCCGAACGCCTTCCGCAGCCCGACCGCCGAGATGGCCGTCTGCCTCGCCTCTATCTCCATGCGGAGAACACTGGGGCCCGCCGCCTTCAACCCGCTTTCACCCCGGCTTCACCGGGTTTCGTGACCCGGCGCCCGTGAGCGCCGCATCACTCGCCCGCCGCTAACCGACCGTGCCGAGCGGGTAGTCCGGGACGGTGTTCGTCCAGCCGTAGGAGACGATCGCGCGGTAGCCCGTCACTGTCGCGGGCTTGCGGACGTCCTCTTGCGCGAGCATCCGCCCGGTCGCCGGGTCGATCACCAGCCACTCCTCGCCCTTGCCGCCGTCGGCGACCGGGCGGGCGATCGCCGTCCCCTTCCGGCCGAGCGGGTCGGTGACCTGACCGACGACGCGGAGGCCCGGATCGGTGGCGAGCAGCCGGTACATCGCGCCCAGCGTCTTCGGCGACGCGGGCGTGGTGCCGATCTTCTGCGCGTTGGAGAAGAGCCATTCCGCCGGGTCGACCGGGCCGCCCTCGGCCTTCACCAACCGCTTGAGCGCCTGCGCCAGGAAGATCTTGAGGTCCTCCGGGTCCTCCGGGAGCCGGCGCACGTCCGGCGGCGTGAGGCTGCCCCACTCCTGCAGGCGGAACGCGTGCCCGCCCGGCACCTTGACCTTCGTCCAGCCGGTCGGAGGGCTGTCGGTGGTGCGCTCCGGCCGCGGCTTGCCGCCGTCGTCGATGACCTTCGGCCCGCCGTGCGGCGCGGGGCCGAGGTAGCGGCTGCCGAGGCTGCGGGTCGCGGACCACGCCTCGCGGCCGGGCCCGGCGTCCCACCACCCCGTCTGCGAGGTGTGGTCGAAGATGCCCGTGCCCAGGATCACCTTGATGCGCTCCTGCGACACCACGTGCCAGTACTTCCCCCTGGTCAGCGGCGACCGCTCGACCGTCGACGCCGCCGAGAGCAGCACGGTCCGGGCCGACATCGGGGCCGTCTCGTCGGGTGCGCGGACGGCGGTGCCCGACGACATCCCGACCGCGATGGCGGTCACCCCGGCGACCGTCCCAGCGGCCAGCACCGGAGCCGCGATCCGCCACCGCGGCATCGAGAACCGGGGCGCCCGCCTGCGCGACCGCACCTCCCGCTCCAGCCGCGCACGTCCTTCCTCGACCGACCGCCGCGACGGCTGCTCGTCGAGCAGCGTGCCGATCATCCGCATTTCGTCCATCGCTACAGACCTTCCAGTTCGAGGGCGGCGCGCAGCTTGCGGCGCGCGCGGTTGAGACGGGAGCCGACCGTGCCGTACGGGATGCCGAGCGCGGCCGCGACCTCGTCGTGGCCGAGCCCGCTCAACGCCACGAGCAGCACGACATCGCGCTCCTTCGCCGACAGCGCGGCGAGCGCCCGGGCCAGCTGCGGCTGGAGCCCCTCAGCCGTCACCCATGTGACGACCCGCTCCTCGTGGCTGCCGACGGCGGGATCGGCGCCGACCCTGGCGAGTGCCTGGTAGCGGCGGGTCTCGGTGCGGCGGTGCTGCGACACGAGCTTCGTCGCGATCCCGAAGAGCCAGGACCGCAACGTGCCCTTGCCCTGGTCGAAGCTCTTGCGCCGCCGGAACGCGACCAGGAAGGTCTCGGCGGCGATGTCGTCGGCCGGCTGCGAGCCGAGACGGCCGGCGACGTAGCGGTAGATGACCGTGTAATGACGGTCGTAGACGGCGGTGAACCGCTCGGGATCGCGCAACGACTCGCTGATGAGCCGCGCGTCCTCCGCGTTCACCGCCCGATGCGCCGCTCCGGGCTCCGACGTCCTGTCGTCGTCGGGCGGCGCATCCACGGGGTAGGCCATGGGGGGAACCCTCCGGGATCATGTATCCGGCTGTCACCCAGACTCCGCCGCATCCCCCGATCCCTTTCGCTCTCCCGCACCCCGGTTCCAGGACGGCCGCCGCTAAGATCACGCCGTGGGCGCCTTCTCCGACCACTACGGGACGCGCAGCCTCACCTTCACCAAGATCGTCCTCACCTCTGAGGACGCCGGCGTGATCGCTCGCCTCCGCGTCCCCCGGCACCCCGACCAGGTGGACAGACTCACCTTCACCGAGGAGGGCCTCGACGGTCCGTCCCCCGCGAAGGTCAGCGCCGCCGACGACCTGGACCGCATGTCCTTCACCCTCCAGGACGTGCCCGCGCTCGAGGACGTCGTGAAGATGGTCGACACGGCCCTGGCCAAGACGAAGTACGAAGACGGCCACGTCGAAACGATCGCCGTGACCCGGACCGGCTCCGTCCCGGAGATCAGCGTCGCCGTCTCGTCCCCCCGCGCGGACGCCGTGGTGACCTTCAAGGCGGACGGGCGCTTCACCAAGGTGACCCGGGCATGAGCCCCCGTCGCGCCGCACTCGTCACGCTGGCCGCCATGGTGCCCATCACCGCAGTGCTGACGCTCGTAAGCAGCAGCCTCGTGCCGATCCAGGTCAGTCTCACGGCGCGGTGGCTGTGCGACGCGCCCTACACCGATCCGTTCGTCGTCTCCGACCGGGTCGGCAAAGGCACCAACTACACGCTGTACTGCACGGGTTCGCGCGGCGAGCGCCAGAACGCCGGCTGGATGGACCCGTTCCTGATCACGTGGGCCGTGTACTACCTGATCCTAAGCCCGATCACCAGCCTGACCGTCCTCTTCCGCAAAGCCCTCTACCGGACGGGGAACGAGTAGCACCGCCTCTTCCCGGCCGCCTGGTGACCTCTGGGAAAACCAGTCGCGCGGGTGGTGGGGCCGTGTCTACGGTGGTGGGCCAGTCCAGATCGCGTGTACCTGGCCTTGTGCCTTAGGAAGAGGGTTTATGTCCCGGCCCGTGCCGAGCGTTACTCGGCGCCGTCTGTAACCGTTCGCCGAGACCGCTCGGCCGCCTCTTGCTGTCTTTCGACGACTCTCAGCAAGGAGCAACCGGGTGTCCGACACCTTCCTCTGCATCAAATGCGGTCTGACCGTCACCGTCCGCGCGTCCGACGGTACGCGCCGCAACCACTGCCCTGCGTGCCTGCATTCCGAGCACGTCACCGACCACATCGAGGGCGGCCGGAGCGACTGCCGCTCGCGCATGATGCCCATCGCCATCGCCGTGCTGCGCACCGGCGACTGGATGGTCATCCATCGCTGCGTGGGCTGCGACCTGCTCACGTCCAACCCGGTGTGCTCGGACGACAACCAGCTCATCCTCATGCGCATGGCAGTGCGCCCGCTGGCGCAGCCGCCGTTCCCGCTCGAACCGTTCGGGTCGTTCTGATGCCGCGGCGAAAGAACCCGCGGGGGCGGCGGCCCCAGCGGCACAAGGACGTCCTCCATATCGAGGGCGGGCGCGCCGGCGCCTTCCGCTGCGTCGGGTGCCGGCTCGATGTGTCGCTGGACGCGCCGGGCAGCGCGCACCGCAACCACTGCCCGAACTGCCTGGTCAGCCTGCACGTGGACCACCGCGTTCCGGGCGACCGCGCGTCCGCGTGCCGCAGGCGCATGGAGCCGCTGACGCTGTCCGCGCGCTCCGACGGCGAATGGATGATCATCCATCAGTGCCAGACCTGTGAGAAGGTCAGCGCCAACCGCATCGCCGGTGACGACAACGTGCTCGTCCTGATGCGCCTGGCCCTGAAACCACTCCAGGACGGGGCCATCGCCACCCGCACGATGCTCACCCTGTGAAGGCCGAGGTGGGCGGTGCCGCACCGGCACCGCCCACGACGGGTTCCCTCTGTTCTCAGCAGCGCTCGCTGGTCTTGGCGGACGCGCCGTTGGGGATCCAGCCGATCGCCTGCGTGCAGTGCGCGAGGGTGTTGGCGCCGAGCGACCAGATCTCCTTGGCCTTGGTCCGGCACTGGGTGCCCTCCAGCGTCCTGGTGTTGTTGTCGCCAATGGCGGCGCACGCGTTCCAGGAGCTGTGGGAATTGCGGTAGCCCTCCCAGACGTACACGTAGGCCCAGTTCTTTCCGCATCCCTTGAACTGCTTCACCGAGGCGAAGGTCTGCCCGCCCGAGTAGATGTGCGCGGTGCTGCCGATCTGCACGGTGCCGGAGCAGCCGGGCGCGGATTCGGCGTTGGCGACGGCGGGAATTCCCACGACCGCGGGCACGGCGAGGAGGCCGGCCAGGGCCGTCTTGGCGAGGTTCATGACGTCGATCGCCCTTCTGTTCTGGGTCCGTCCGAGCGCGGACGGACCCAGACTCACAGTGGGCGGTGTTGTCCGGTACGGCGGCTGACAAGGCATGACATTGTCTGACACACAGGGAACGGGCGGCCCTGGTCACTCGACGACGTTGACCACGAAGTAGATGGGCCTGGCGCCGGGGAGGAACTGCTGTCCGCGGCCGTCCACCATCTTCCAGCCGACCCAGCAGGAGCCCGGACGGCCCGGCGCGACGACCGGGACGCTGATGCGCACCCGCTTCCCCGGCGCGGTGTCGGGGACCCGGACCTTTCCGGGCGTGGAGCAGGTTCCGTTGTCAGCCGGCAGATCCGCCCTTTGCAGGAATCTGCCGTGCCATTGGGCGGTCCCGCTGTTCCTGATTTCCCACGTCTTGATGAACCGCTGGCCGACTTTCACCGACGTCCCGTCGGGAATGGTGACGTCGCCGACGAACGTGCTCCTGTCGCCGCTGACGAGTGGGCTGGGCGGCGGCGTCTCCCGGGCCTCGGTGGCGCGCGCCTCGGGACGCCCGTCCGCGTCGGCCTGCCGCAGGTACCAGGACGCCGCGCCGGCGATCACCAGCCCGGCGCAGGCCGCGCCGACGACGATGTATCTGCGGACCGGTCTCCCGGGGCCGTCGCCGGGCACCTCGACGATGTCCCGGTGCTCGTCCGGGTCCGGGGTGGGCTCCGTTTCGCCGGCGGGCTCCTGCCCGGTCTCCTCGGTGCCGAGCGCGGCGGACCAGCGGACGCGCCACTCCTCGACGTCGCCGCCGCACACCTCGACGAACGCCCGCGTCGTCAGCCAGCTCGGAAAGCGGATGCCCTTCGCCGCCTCGTGCAGCGTCGTGTGGCTGACGGTGCCCGACCTGCCGGCCATCGTCCGGAACGACGGGTTGCCCGCGGCGGCGCGCAGGGCCCGCAGATCCCTGGCGAACCGTTCCTGCCGCTCTCGCTTTCCTTCCACCGGCATCGAGCCGGCGCCCTCGGGCAAGGCTTCCTCCAGTCCTGCCGTCCGCTGACCGGAGGCGATCGGTGACGGAGGTCCCGCCGCGCGCCGCAGTTTCCCGGACGCGCCGCGTACACAGGCATGATCTTGCAGAAGTCCTTTTCCCGGCGCAACCGCCGCAGATTCTCGTGGACCACGGCGGCCATGACGCCGCCGGTGAAAGCGCTGTCAGGATGTGCTGACGCGCCCAGGTCACACAGCCGCACCGCCGAACGGCCTTCGACACTTCGCCCGCGACGCCCCCGCCTAAACCTCACAGCCGTGACCGCTTCCGGCTAGATCTCCGGCGCCCGGGGTCATGCCGCGCCCGCCGCGAAGGCGTCGAGAGCCTCGACGACATGGCCGCGCACCGCCGCGCTGCCCAGATGGCCCGCGTCCTCCACGACGATCAGTTCCGAGCCCGGCCAGGCCCGGCTGAGCTTCCAGGCCGTGCCGAGCGGCCCGCCCATGTCGAGCCGCCCGTGGACGAGCACGCCCGGAATGCCCGCCAACCGGTCCGCCTCCCGCAGCAGCACTCCTTCGTCCAGCCAGGCGCCATGGGAGAAGTAGTGGGCGCAGATGCGCACCAACGCCAGCCGTGCCGCCGCCGGACGATCGCCGTACGGGTTCGCGGCGCCCCTCGTCTCCCCGGACAGGACGGCGTCCTCCCAGGCGCACCAGTCGGCCGCGACCTGCTCCCGCATGGAGGCGTCGGGATGCTCCATCAGGCGCGCGTAGGCGGCGGTGATCTCGCCGCCGGTCCGGGCGCCGGGCGCCCGCGCGGCGAACCGCTCCCACTGCTCGGGGAAGAAGCGTCCGACTCCCCGGTAGAGCCAGTCGATCTCCGACCGGCGCGTGGTCGTGACGCTCGCAATGACGATCTCCGACACATGCTCCGGGTACTGCTCGGCGTAGGCGAGCAGGAGCGTGGAGCCCCACGAACCGCCATGAAGCAGCCAGCGGTCGATGCCGAGGTGCTCGCGGAGCCGTTCCATGTCGTCGACCAGATGCCACGTGGTGTTGTGCTCCAGGCCGGTCTCCGGGTCGCTCGCGTGCGGGGTGCTGCGCCCGCAGCCGCGCTGGTCGAACAGGACGACCCGGTAGCGCTCGGGGTCGAACGGGCGGCGCATGCCGGGGCGGCATCCCGACCCGGGACCGCCGTGGACGACGAGCGCCGGCTTGCCCCGGGGATTGCCGCTGACCTCCCAGTACACCCGGTGACCGGCGCCGACATCGAGCATTCCCGTCTCGTGGGGCGCACGCTCAGGATGCATCTGCTCCGCTTCCGTCGATTCCGTGTTCGGACGAGTGCGGGCGGTCGGCGATCGCCATTGCCCAGTCGTAGAACGCCGCCGGTTCGCCGAGTTCCTCTTGGACGGCCCGGTCGACGATCGGGGCATTGGCGGCATTGAGGAGGTCGAACAGGCCGAGATAGGCCCACTCCCACACCATCGCGTCGAAGTTGTAGGCGTGCATCAGCGGAGTGAGGCGCCGCCGGATCTCGGCGACTTCCCGCGAGGAGAATCCGGCGCCGTCCAATCGGACGAGGGTGGCCCGTTCCTGTGCTGGCTCGAACCGGGTGTCGAGGAACGGTTCGAGGAGGTCGCCCCACACATCGAAGCGGAATCTCCTGGTGACGCCGTTGCGGGCGCAGAACCGTTCCATCTCGGACTGCTGCCGCCAGGAGAGGAACAGGGTCTCGCCGAAGGTCGTCCGGATCTCGGGCCGCATGGCCTTCCAGTCGGCGTCGCGGATCCGCGACGGCTCGATCACCCCGGCGGGGTGGACCGTGGCGCCGCGAAAGCTGTACCGCCGGAAACGGATGTGGTCGTCGGCGATGGTTGCCTCCATCGGTTCAGAGTGGTCCTTCCGCGGCGCACCGGGAAAGCGGCCGCGCTGTGAGATGCGCCTCCGCGTTCCGGTATCGCCGGGCCGCTTTCGCGCGACCGGCTCACCACATAGGGTGACCTGAACGACACGCAGGAGGCCGGACGAATGGACGCCGCGCAAGCGATTTCCCTGGTGGTGGAATGGATCCGCTCGCGCGGCCTGGATTACCCCACGACCGGATTGGCGGCGGACCGCTTCGCGGCGGGCTGGAGCGTGTACGCGCCGGTCGAGGTCGACGAGAGCGACCCGATGGCGTTCCTCGACATTCCGGTGGGGCGGTCGGTGTTCCTGGTCGGCGACTCCGGCCGCGTCGAGGAGGTGTCGTCGTCGGTGCCGCCGCAGGTCGCGCAGGACGAGTTCACCGCGCGCGAGCGCGCCGTCCAATCCGGCAACGACCCCCGCACCCCGCATGACGCGTGGCCCCCGCGCGCCGGGCTGGACGCCGACGAGTACATGGCCGAGTTCGTGCGCTGGCTGGAGCAGGACGGAGACGGGGGCGAGCCGGCCGTCAGCGGCTTCACGGTCGTCGGTCCCGAACCGGGCGGCGCGGCGGGCTCGGCCGGCGCGGAGGCGGCGCGGGCCGCGCGGCTGATCGAGCCGATCGTGCAGGAGTTGGCCATGCTCGGCCCGCCGGGATGGGAGTGGCTGCGCGCGGAGTTCGCCTTCACGGTGTCCGCCGAGATCGCCCACCTGCGGTTCACGACCCGGCGGCGGACGGTCGTCGCGCCGGTGCCGGAACCGGTCGCCGTGCTGGTCCGCGACCAGCGGCTCGCCGCGGCGGAGATGCCCGCCGGGCCCTGGTGGCGGCTGCTGCTGACCGTCACCGACCGCGGCGAGACGACCGTGGGCTACGACTACGGCGACGGCCCGTTCCCCGACGACCAGCTCCTCGCGCCCGAGCACTACCTCAACGACCTGGAGGCGTTCCCCCGCCCGAACGTGGCGCCGTGGCTCGCCCGCTACGTCGACGAGGCGGAGGACTTCCCCTACTGACCCGGGCCGCCTGCCGACCCGGCTCCTCACCAGCTCAGCGGCAGCGTGTCCAGCCCGAGGACGAGGCTGGCGTGTTCGAGCGGGCGCTCTCCGGGCGTGATCCGGTAGTCGGGGATGCGGGCGTGCCACTCGGTCAGCGCGATCTGCAGTTCGAGGCGCGCGAGGTGGGTGCCGAGGCAGCGGTGCGGGCCCGCGCCGAAGGCCAGGTGGCGGGCCGGCGGACGGTCCAGGTCGACCGACGACGGCGCGGCGGGGACGGCGCGGGGGTCGCGGTTCGCCATCGCGAGCGGAAGCATCACCATGTCGCCGGCCTTCATCGGGCAGCCGTGCAGTTCGACGTCGCGGGTGAGCCTGCGCGCCGGCAGGACGATCGAGTACGCGCGGAGCATCTCCTCGATCATGTCGGGGACGGCGTCCGGGTCGGCGGTGACGCGGGCCCGGTCGGCGTCGTGCCCGGCCAGGTGCCAGAACATGTAGGACAGCTGCGCCGCGACGGTGTCGAGCCCGGCGAGGAACATCAGTGTGCACAGCTGCAGCAGCTCCTCGTCGGTGACGGGGCGCCCGTCGACGGTGAAGGCGGTCGCGGCGCTGACCAGGTCGTCGCGCGGGTGCGCCCGGCGGTCGGCGATCAGTTCGGTGAAGCAGGCGGCCACCTCCGCCATGGCCGCCGCCCGCCCGCCGCCGGACGGTGGCGCGTGCAGGATCGCGTACTCCCAGGCCAGGAACTCCTCGAACCGCTCGATCGGCAGGCCGATCAGCTCCAGGAAGATGGTCGTCGGATACAGCCGGGCGAAGTCGGTGACGAAGTCGCACGAGCCCTTGGCCACGAGGCCGTCGATCAGGCCGGCGCAGTGCCGGGTGATGCGGTCGCGCAGCGCGGCGGCGGCGACCGGGGTGAAGAACGGGCGGAGCAGGCGCCGCCAGGTGGTGTGGAGCGGCGGGTCCAGCATCACCGGGATCCACTGGTACGGCGGGTTGGGGTCGGTGACGGCGATCGCACGGCTGGAGAACGTCGCCGGGTCCTGTAACGCGGCGAGGACGTCGTCGTAGCGGGTCAGCACCCAGAAGCCCCGCCCGGCGGTGCTGCGGAACGCCGGATGCTCCTCGCGCAGCGCGTCCAGGCGGGGGTGGGCCTGACCGGCCGGTCCCGGACCGGCGAAGGGGTCGAACGGGACGTCCATGGCGCCTCCAGCTCAGGGCCGATCGATCATGCACGGACCTTCATTGTGCGCGCCGCGCCAGGGTGGCGGCCAGCAGCAGGACGAGCAGGGCCGCGATCACGCTGAGGCCGCCGGCGACGCCGATGCCGGGGGCGGCGAACACGGTGAGCAGGACGAGGACGGCCGTGGTCCCGATGAGCTCGGGCCGCAGGACCGTCCGGCGCATGGGCGCGTGCAACGCCCACAGCATGACGAGGACCACGGCGATCGGGACGGCGACGGCGGCGACCGCGGTCTGCTCGTCGACGTGCGCCTCCCCGGCCGAGGCGACCGCGACCTCCAGCCCGGCGCCGAGCGCGGCCAGCGCGGCGAAGATCAGGTAGTGCCCGTAGCCCCAGGCGAAGCACCAGTCGCGGCGGGCCGCGAGCCCCTCGCCGGCGGGTTCGGAGAAGTAGATCCACCAGAGCGTGAACAGGATGGCGAGGCCCGCCAGGGCGATCGTGACGAGGTCGGCGTGCACGCCGTGCGCGACGACGTCCTGCACGGCGTTCGTCGCGGCGAGGACGCTCTCGCCCAGCAGGATGATGGTGAACAGGCCGTACCGTTCGGCGATGTGGTGCGGGTGCCAGGTCGTCATGCCGCGCCGCTCGGCGATCGGCGGCACCGACAGGTCGAGCAGGACGAGGACGAGGAACACCCACCACGGCCCGCCGCCCGGCAGCGCGAGCCGCGACACCCACAGCACCTGGACGAGCGAGACGCCCACGGCGTAGCGCAGCGCCGTCGCGCGTCCCTCGGGGTGGGCGGCCGCCGCGCGCAGCCACAGGCCCACCAGGCCGACCCGCATGACGAGGTACCCGAAGGTGACCGTGGCGAAGTCGCCGTCGAACGCGGCGGGCACCCCGGCCGCGAGGAGCAGGACGCCCGCGAGCTGCACGAACGTCATGACCCGGTACGGGACGTCGTCGGTGTCGTAGGCGGACGCGAACCAGGTGAAGTTCATCCACGCCCACCAGATCGCGAAGAACACGGCGAGGAACGGCCCGACGGCGTCCCCCGCGTGCCCCTGCTCGATCGCGTGGGCGAGCCGCCCGGCGGCCTGCGAGACGGCGGCGACGAAGGTCAGGTCGAAGAGCAGTTCCAGCGGGCTGGACACGCGGTGCGGTTCGGCCAGGTCGCGCGGGACCATCCGGGTGCGGATCGACGGCATCCGCTCACCCTAGAACGGCGGCCCGCCCGCGCCGGGGAGCGAGCGGGCCGAGCGCCCGCCCCGGACCGCCGCGAATAAACTGGGACGGTCGGGTCTGGAGCGACGAAGGGGACCGCCACGGACGATTCGCTCGACGATGCCGCGTCGGTGTTCGCGGGGCTGCGTCCCCGGCTGTTCGGCATCGCCTACCAGATGCTCGGCAGCGTCGCCGAAGCGGAGGACATCGTCCAGGAGACCTGGCTCCGCTGGCAGACGGCGGAGCGCGCGGAGATCCGCGAACCGGCCGCGTTCCTGGTGACGGTGGCGACGCGGCTGGCGATCAACGTCGTGCGGTCCGCGCGGAAGCGGCGCGAGCACTACGTGGGCCCGTGGCTGCCCGAGCCCGTGGACACCGCCGCCGGCCCCGAGGCGGGCGCCGAGCGGGCCGCGGACGTGGAGCTGGCCGTCCTCCTGCTGCTGGAGCGGCTGTCCCCGCCGGAACGGGCGGCGTACGTGCTGCGCGAGTCGTTCGACTACCCGTTCCCGGAGATCGCGGCGATCCTCCAGGTGACGGAGGCGAACGCGCGGCAGCTCGCCAGCCGGGCGCGGCGGCGGATCGCGGCGGAGCGGCGCAACCCGGTGAGCCGGACCGAGCACCGGCGGCTGCTGGAGGCGTTCATCGCGGCGGCCCGCACCGGCGACCTCGACGCGCTGGAGGAACTGCTCGCCGAGGACGCGGTCAGCTACAGCGACGGCGGCGGCGCGGTGCGCGGCGCCGCGCGGCTCCCGGTGGCCGGACGCGCGCGGGTCGCGAAGTTCATCGCGGCGTTCGCGCCCCGGTTCTGGCCGGGCGCGACCGTCGCGTGGGTCGAGGCGAACGGCCGCCCGGCGGCGCTCGTGTCGCGGGACGGCACCCCGTTCGCGCTGGTGGCGATCGGCGCGTCCGACGCGGGCGTCGACCGGCTGATGTGGGTGCTGAACCCGGGCAAGCTGCACGGGTTCCCGGCCCGCTGAGCCGGCGGGCCGAGCCGGTCGGCTAGAGGAACGCGGGGCCGCGGTGCAGCAGCGCCTCGTACAGCATGTGCTGGATCTTCTCGCGGACGTGGTCGGTGATCTCGAAGACCGTCATCGGGTCGTCGGCGGTGTCGGGGCCGTACTCGTCCAGCGTCATCGGCTCGCCGAACTGGATCACCCACTTGGACGGCAGCGGGACGAGCCCGCCCAGCCCGAGCAGCGGGAACGTCGGCGTGATCGGGAAATACGGCAGGCCGAGCAGCCGCGCCAGCGGCCGCAGGTCGGCGATCTTCGGGTAGGTCTCCTCCGCGCCGACGATGGCGCAGGGGATGATGGGCACGCCGGCGCGCAGGGCGGTCCCGACGAAGCCGCCGCGGCCGAAGCGCTGCAGCTTGTACCGCTCGCTGAACGGCTTGCCGACGCCCTTGAACCCCTCCGGGAAGACGCCGACGAGTTCGCCCTTGGCGAGGAGGCGGGCCGCGTCGGCCTGGCAGGCGAGGGTGTGGCCGGCCTTGCGGGCCAGGTGGCCGAGCACCGGGATCTGGTAGACGAGGTCGGCGCCGAGGAGGCGGACGCAGCGGTCGACGTTGTCGTGCAGCGCGACCGACAGCATCAGCGCGTCGACCGGGACGGTGCCCGAGTGGTTGGCGACGAGCAGGGCGCCGCCGTCCGGAACGTTGTCGAGGCCGACCAGTTCGACGCGGAACCAGTGCTCGTACAGGGCGCGCGCGAACGGCAGCAGGACGGTGGAGTTGAACTCGGGGTCGAAGCCGAACTCGTCCACCTCGTACTCGCCGGCCAGCCTGCGGCGCAGGAACGCCAGCCCGGACGTGATGCCGCGCTCCAGCGGGTTCCCGCCGGAGTCGCCGCCCGGTCCCCCGGCGTCTTCATCGGCCGGGCCGTCGCCGGTGTCGCGGCGGCCGGTGTCGAGGGGGATGACCTGCGCGCCCTCGTCGTCATCGTCCAGGTGGCGGGCGTTCATCATCCGGGCTTCCCTTTCAGGCGCGTCCGAGCAGGTGCGTGAGCCGGCCGTGGCCGAGGCCCTGCGCGGCGGCGAAGTCGGCGAACGCGGCCTCGGAGCTGTACTTGGGACGCCAGGAAAGCTCGTCCTCCAGCGCCGTGACGTCGATGACCCGGCCGTAGGTCAGCCAGCGCAGCAGCTCGGGCGAGAACCCGGACAGGCCGGCGAAGCGGCGCCCCATGTCGCCGAGCACCGAGATGGACGGCGACGGGACCGGCATGTACGGCCGCCCGGCCCGGCGGAGCGCCTGGGAGAGCAGCAGCACGCCCTCCCCGGCGACGTTGAAGCAGCCGGGGTGGTCCTCGGTGGTCATGCGGCGCAGCACCTCGACGCCGTCGTCCTCGTGGACGAACTGCAGCCGCGGGTCGAAGCCCAGCACGGTCGGGACGACCGGCAGGTGCAGGTACCGGGTGAGCGGGGAGTCGACGCCGGGGCCGAGGAGGTTCGCGAACCGCAGCACCGACACGGTCAGGTCGGAGCGGCGCCGCATCAGCCCGCGGACGTAGCCCTCCACCTCGACCGCGTCCTTGGCGTAGCCGGACCGCGGCGGCTCGGCGGGCTCGTCCCGCTCGGTGAACACGGCCGGGTCCATCGGCGACGACCCGTACACGGCGGCCGAGGACCGCACGACGAGCTTGCGCATGTCGGGCGAGCGCTGGCACGCCGCGAGCAGCTGCATCGTGCCGATGATGTTGAGCTCTTTGGCCTTCGCCCGGGAGGCGGACGAGGACGTCACCAGGTTGAGGTGCACCACGGTGTCCACCCCGGCGGACGCGATGATCTTCGCGATGCCGGGCGTGCGGATGTCCACGCGGACGAACTCGGTGCGGCCGAGGCCCTCGGTGGGCGGCACCGTGTCCACGCCGATGACGCGCTCGATGCCCGGGTCCGCCTGGAGCGCGTTCGCGACCCGCGCCCCCAGGAAACGGGACACGCCCGTGACGAGGACGACACGGGCCGCGGCGGTGGGCATGGAGGACACTGTGCGCCCCACCCCTTACAGCTGGGCTGCCGGTGTGATCACTTCTTGTTGCGGCGCTGGATACGCGTCTTCTTCAGCAGCTTGCGGTGCTTCTTCTTCGCCATGCGCTTGCGACGCTTCTTGATGACAGAGCCCACGGGACCTCGCTCGGCGTATCGGGATCGTACAGGAGGCGACCGTGCCGCAAGCGAGCATGGCTCGGTGAGCGCGCACGGTCCGCCGCCCAAGGGTACCGCCGAACAGACGCAGATCATGCCGCGCCCCACCCGCGGCAGGTCCGGCGTCCGGCACCGCGCGTCGCACGGCGCCGGGCACCGTTCCGCCGGGGCGGGCGGACACGCCGCCCGTCCCGCTCGGTGTCCGGACCGTCTCGCCGGATCGCGGGGCGCGGGGGCTGCTCGCCCCCGTTCCCCGGACGCCGGCTCCGGTGGCCGCGGTGCGGCCGCCGGCCGGTCCTCGTCCTGCTTCCCCAGCTCCGGGGCGGTCCGTGCGGATCGCCCCGGCGCCCCCTGCGCGGCCGGGTGTCGAGTTCGCGGCGGGGTCGTGGCTCATGCCCCGCCCTTACCCGCTATCCGGCTTCGATGTACGCGTCGCGCAGGTAGTCGTGTACGGCCTGCTCGGGAACCCGGAACGAGCGGCCCACGCGGATCGCGGGAAGCTCGCCCGAGTGGACGAGGCGGTAGACGGTCATCTTGGACACCCGCATCACCGCCGCCACTTCGGCCACGGTCAGGAACCTGACCTCGCTCAGAGGTCGCTCGCCTGAGGTCATCGGACGCCCTCTTCCACACGTGCCGCGCACCGGCCCTTCGGGTGACTTTGATCACGCACGTGTACTTCTCCAGCGTAAATCTCGTATCGGCAGTCGCAAGAGGGGAGTTCCGCACATTTCCGTATCCCGACCTGACTCCCGGGTGACAGTGCTACTCCCGCACGCAGCGTGGACGCGACGGCACTGACCGTGTCGCGACGAACGGTTGTCAACCAGGACCACGCTTTGACCTGCGGTTCCGCAGTCACCGATGGCGCCGCGCAAGCCCATGCGTCCCGCTACGGCCGCCCTGTCACACCGCGTGACAGGTGAAGCGGGCGCCAGCCCCGTCCAGCCCGGAGGTAACCGGACTCAGGCCGCCGGGAGCAGGCCGGCGCGATCGAGGATGTAGGCGGTCAGCGGCGCGTAGTGGTGCGGGGAGACGCCGTCGTCGAGCGGCACGACCACGTCGATCTTGCCTTCGGCGGCGCCGGCGAACAGCGCCGGGTCGTTACAGTCCGCGAACCCCACGGTGTCGATGCCCGCCTGACCGGCGGCGCCGGCCCAGCCGTGGTCGGCGATGGCCAGATCCGGCCAGATATCAGGTTTAGCTTCCCCGGAACCCGCGGAGGCGCTAGTGGAGGCCCCGGAGGAGAGCTCCCGGAGCATGGCCTCCATGGGGTGCGGGTCGTGCGTGTGGTGGGTCCGCTGGTCGTCGCCCTCCAGCATCGCGACGCCCGGCTCGGCGTACACGATGCGGCGCAGGTCCGAGCCGCCGTACCCGGTCTCGATCTCGTACGTCCAGCCGGCCGCGGGCGTCAGCACCCGGCAGCCCGCCGCCGCCAGCGCCCGCGCGACCGCCTGGTACAGCGGCGTCAGCGTCGCCGGATGGCCCGTCGCGACGACCACGTCCTCCCGCCGGCGGGCGGCGAGGCCGATGCGCTCGCCCATCGCCCCGAGCGTGTCGATCGTGATGTCGGGGTCGATGGTGTCGTCCCCGAACAGGTGCCTGGGGTCGGGGTTGACGCCGCAGCGCTCGACCATCATCTCCAGCACGGCCGACTCCGTCCACGACGGCTTCAGCTCCAGGCCGAACTGGTAGTACGGGTTCCCGGCGGCCATCCGCCGGTAGTGCAGCAGGTTGTTCTGGCGCGGCGTCGCCACCTCGCCGGCGATCATCGTCCGGACGAGGTGGGCGCGCAGCTCGTCCCGGCTCGGTGCCGTCTCCATGGTCGTCGGCCTCACTCGTCGGTCATCGGGTCGAGGCCGTGCTCGGGGAAGACCGCCCGCCGCGTCGCCAGGATCGCCTGGTCGACCGGGTTGGCCGGGTCGTAGCCGTCCCCCCACCTGCCGAACTCCACCACGTCGGTCCCGTCCGTCATCCGGCGCGGGGCTATCTCGTCGGTCCGCAGCCGGACGAAGTCGCGCCACGTCTGCGGGGTCGCGGTGTCCGGCGGGATCGGCCCGCCGGCCGCCTCGGCGAGCAGGTGCGTCCACGCGCGCGGGACGACCTGGACCAGCTCGTAGCCGCCGCCGCCGGTGAGGACCCAGCGGCCGCCGGCGGTCTCGTGCGCCAGCCGGTGCAGCCGCTCGTAGGCCGTCCGCTGCCCGTCCACGCTGAGGATGAGGTGCGCGAGCGGGTCGAGCGCGTGCCCGTCGGCGCCCTGCTGGGTGACGAGGACGTCGGGCCGGAACCGGCGCAGCAGCGGCGGGACGATCGCGTCGAACGCGCGCAGCCACGGCCGGTCGCCGGTGCCGGGCGGCAGGGAGATGTTGGCGGACGTGCCCTCGGCGCCCGTCTCGCCCGGGAAGCCGGTGCCGGGGAACAGCGTGCGCGGCGACTCGTGCAGGCTGATCGTCAGCACCCGCGGGTCGTCGTAGAACGCGGCCTGGACGCCGTCGCCGTGGTGGACGTCGATGTCGACGTAGGCGACGCGCTCGGCGCCGTTCTCCAGCAGCCACGCGATCGCGATCGCCGGGTCGTTGTAGACGCAGAAGCCGCTGGCGGCGCCGGGGAGCGCGTGGTGCAGGCCGCCGGAGATGTTCGCGCCGTGCTCGGCCCCGCCCGTCCACACGGCCTCGGCGGCGGCGACCGACGCGCCCGCGACCAGCGCGGACGCGTCGTGCATGCCGAGGAAGACCGGGTTGTCGGCGGTGCCGAGCCCGTGCCGCTCGTCGGGCAGCCCGGTCTCGCCGGCGTGCTTGACCGCCGCGATGTAGGACTCCTCGTGGACGAGCCGCAGCAGCTTGTCGTCGGCCGCCTCGAACGGCGACACCCGCACGTTCGGACGGTCCAGGACGCCGAGTTCGCGCGCCAGCGCCATCGTCAGCTCGACGCGCACGGGGTTCATGGGGTGGCCGGGGCCGAAGTCGTAGGAGATGAGCCGCTCGTCCCAGAAAATCGCCAGTCCGCAGTTCTCGGGCTCGGAGGATGGGGACGAATCGGGACCGCTCATGACCTCACGGTATCGCGAGCGTCACGTGGCCTGGCTCACATATCCGGGGCGCCCGCCGGGACGTCCGCCGGGACGTACGCCGGGGCGTACGCCGGGAGCCTCCCGGCCCCGTTTCGGCACTGTGACGTGAGTTACCTGCCAAAAACGGGCATACCGATCACACGACACGAAAACACCAAAGGGGGGTCCATGGACAGCCCGAGCGTTCGCAGCCGAGCGATCAGCAGCGCTCTGCGCCTGGGCGTCCGGCCTCTGATGCAGTACCTCCCCGGCCACACCACCGGGCTCCGGACCGCCCGTTCCACCGTGGACGCCGCGTCATTACTGATGCGGCCCCACCCCGGCGTCCGGATCGAGGGACTGGACGAGCGGCAGGAGGACGACGGCGAGGAGCGCCGGGTCAAGGGCGAATGGGTCGCCCCCCGGGACGCCGCGAAGCGCCGGCGGCCCCGCGGAGCCGTCCTCTACCTGCACGGCGGCGGCTACGTGGCGTGCTCGCCGCGCACCCACCGGCCGATGACGTCGCGGCTCGCGCACGACACCGGGCTGCCCGTCCTCGCGCTGCGCTACCGGCTGGCGCCCGAGCACCCGTTCCCCGCGCCGCTGGAGGACGCCGTCGCCGCCTACCGGTGGCTGCTCGCGCGGGGCGTGCCCGCGTCCCGCATCGTCATCGCGGGCGACTCGGCCGGCGGCCACCTCGCCGCCGTCCTCGCCGGGGAGATCTGCCGGCTGGACCTGCCGAACCCCGCCGGCGTCGCCCTGTTCTCGCCCTGGGTTGACCTGACCTGCGAACTGTCCATCCAGGCGCAGGAGCGCGCCCGCGACCCCTACATCAGCGCCTCCTCGGCACGCCGGATCGCGCGGCTCGTGGTGGGCCCGGCCGGTTTCGACGACCCGCGGCTCGCCCTGCTCACCTGCGCCTGGACGGACATGCCGCCCGTCCTCATCCAGGTGGGCGGCGCCGAGGTGCTGCGCACCGAGGCCGAGGCGTTCGCCGACGCCCTGCGCAGCGCCGGCGGGGACTGCGAACTCCAGGTCTGGAACGGCCAGATGCACGTCTTCCAGATCCTGAACCGCGTCCTGCCCGAGGCGGGCGAGGCGATGGACGACGCGGCCCGCTTCATCCAGTCCGTCACCGGCCGCCCGAAGGGCCGCACGAAAGCCGCCTAGTCGGCCGGGCCCGCTCAGTCCGCCTTGTCGTCCGCCTTGTCGCGGCGGTCCTTCCCGCCGTCCCGCCGGGTGAGCCCGGCGAGGAGCGCCGCCGCGTGGTCGGCCATGAAGCGCGGGACGCGGGCCTTCAGCAGGGCCTTGTGCAGGGCGGACGCCGGGAACGGCATCCCGGCTGGACGTTCGCGCCGCTGTTGCATCCGTGTCTCCCCGAACCCAAGATCAATTCGAGCCTAACCGGGCGGCACGGGTGGCGCGGCGAATATCACGATCTTGGTCGTCCGGACCCGGCGGCTAGAAGCGGCCCGCGGACGCGTGCTCCAGGTCCGCCTCCTCCTCCGCCGGACGGCGCCGGCCGCCCGCCACGAAGAACCCGGCCAGCGCGGCCAGCGCGGCGCCCGCCTCCCCGACCAGGCTGATCGTCTTGTCGAGGTACCAGACGGGCTCGTGCATGTCGGGCAGCGGGCCGAGCGCCCCGGGGTCGGCGTAGTAGTAGAGGACGACGGCGCCGGCCGCGCTCGCCGCGACGAGGAACGCCAGCGCGTACACCCAGCGGGACGCGTAGGTGAGGACGAGCACGGCGACCACGCCGGCGACCGCCGCCTGGATCCGGAAGAGGTCGTCGCCGCCGATGGACCCGCCCGCGACGTAGGCCATGTCGGGCGCGAACATCCAGTGCACGATGGCGTCGGCCGCCAGCCCGGCGGCGACGATCAGGCGGAGTATGAGTCCCATACCCCTAACACGAGCGCACCCCCATGGGCGGCTCAATGTTCAAAGATGAACTTTTCATGAGAAAGCCGGCGAAGGGGGCGGGCGGGGCGCGTCCTCAGCCGCTCGCCAGCTCGCGGCCCCGGTTGCGGGCCGCCTCGATCGCCTCCAGCACCGCCGCGCGGACACCGTGCCTCTCCAGCTCCCGGATCGCCGAGATCGTCGTCCCGCCCGGCGAGGTGACCGCCTCGCGCAGCAGCACCGGGTGCTCGCCGGAGTCGCGCAGCATCACCGCCGCGCCGACCGCCGACTGGATCACCATCTCCAGCGCGGCGGCGCGCGGCATGCCGAGCAGGATCCCGGCGTCCACCATCGCCTCGACCAGGTAGTAGAAGTACGCGGGGCCGCTGCCGGACAGGGCCGTCGCACCGTCCTGCAGCGACTCGGGGATGCGCAGCACCTTCCCGACCGGGGACAGCAGCTCCTCGGCCAGCTTCAGGTGCTCCTCCGCCGCGTGCGAGCCGGGCGAGATCACGCTCATCGCCTCGTCGACGTGCACCGGCGTGTTCGACATGACGCGGACGACCGGGACGCCGTCCGGCAGCCGGGCCTCGATGAACCCGGTGGTGATGCCCGCCGCCATCGAGATCACCAGCCGGCCGGGCGGGACGTGCGCGCCGATCTCGTCCAGCAGGGCGCCCATGTCCTGCGGCTTCACCGCGAGGATCAGCGTCTCCGCCGTGGCCGCCGCCTCCGCGTTCGGCACGACCTCGACGCCGTACCGCTCGCGCAGCAGCGCGCCGCGCTCCTCCCGGCGCGCGGTGGCCATCAGCTCGGACGGGCGGCGGCCGGCCCGGAGCACCCCGGACAGCAGCGCCTCGCCCATCTTCCCGGCACCCAGAATCGCGATCATCGGCAAACCTTGACGTGGGGATATATCGACCGGCTCAGCCTATCGGCGCGCCCGCGCCGCCGACCGGTCAGGACCCTCCGGCGTGCCGGGATCAGGACCGCGGGTCTCAGGACCGCCGGGCGATGGAGCGCGCGAACAGGCGGAGGTTGGCGGGACGTTCCGCCAGGCGGCGCATGAAGTACTCGTACCACTCGGGCCCGTAGGCGACGTAGACGCGCACCTGCGCGCCCTGGGCCGCCAGCCGGCGCTGCTCCTGCGAGCGCACGCCGTAGAGCATCTGGTACTCGAACGTGCCCGGGTCGCGCTCGTGCAGGACCGACAGCGCCTCGGCGATCTCGATGAGCCGGGGGTCGTGGCTGGCCAGCATCGGGTAGCCCTTGCCCGCCATCAGGACCTTCATACAGCGGACGTACGACTTGTCGATCTCTTCCTTGTCGGTGAAGGCCACCGCCACAGGCGCCGCGTACGCGCCCTTGCACAGCCTTACGCGCGACCCCTCGTAGGCCAGTTCCGCGCAGTGCTCCTCTGCCCGCCGCAGATACGACTGGATGACGGCGCCCACGTCCGGGAAGTCGCGCCGCAGTTCGTGGACGATCCGGAGGGTCGAGTCGACGGTGGTGTGCTCTTCCATGTCGAGAGTCACCGTCGTACCGGCGTCATGTGCGGCCGTGCAGACGCGGCGGGCGTTCTCCAAGGCGAAGTCTTCGTCGAGGGTCTGCCCGACGGCGGAGAGCTTCAGCGACACCTCGGCGCGGGTGCCGAGAGCGGCGTCCCCCAGCCGTTCCAGCAGTTCGACATAGCGCTGGGCGTTCACCTCGGCGCGGCCCTTGTCGTGCGTGTCCTCGCCCAGGACGTCCAGGGTGACGAGCAGCCCCTCGCCGGTCAGCCGCTCCGTGACGAGCGCGGCGTCCTCGATCGTCTCGCCCGCGATGAAGCGCCGGACGACGTCGCCGGTGAACGGCGCGGTCTCCACCACCCTGCGCGCGCCGCCACTGCGCGATGCGGCGAGCAACGCCTGACGAAGCACTGTGCGCACCCCCGGTTGTCGTCCGTGCCCCTGCGTTCCAGGTTAAGCCCGTGGCCACCCGGCGATCACGACACGGTGCCCAGGCTGTTGCCGCCCCCGTGCTTCTGGACGTACTCGTCCATGCGCGCGGACTTGACGGCCTCGAACAGCTGCTTCGCCTTGGCACCGTCCAGCAGCACGACGCTCTGCTTGGCGCGCGTCCCGGTGCCCTTGAACGGCAGCGTCATGAACCGCACGTCCGACGCCCGGACGTTCCGCATGCTCAGCACCAGCGACCTCAGATGGCCGCCGGACACGCCCTCGTCCACGCTGATGGACTTGGTGAGCGCGGACAGGAACCGGTCCAGCTTGAGGGGGTTGGTGAGCGTGCCGCGGTCGGCGGCCTGCTTGGCGAGGGCGCCGAGGAACGCCTGCTGCCGCTTGATCCGGTCGAAGTCGCCGTTCGGCAGGTTGTAGCGCTGCCGGACGAACAGCAGCGCCTCCTCGCCGTTCAGCTTCTGCCGGCCGGCCGTCCACTGCTTCTTGCGGGCCGGGTCGTACACGCTCTGCTTGATGTTGACGGTGACGCCGCCGAGCGCGTCCGTCATCGTCTTGAAGCCCTCGAAGTCGATCGCGCCGTAGTGGTCGACGCGGATCCCGGTGAGGCCCTCCAGCGTCTCGATCAGCAGCTTCGGCCCGCCGTACGAGAACGCCGCGTTGATCTTCTGCTTGCCGTAGCCGGGGATCTCGACCCACGAGTCGCGCGGGAACGAGATGATGTACGCCTTCTTCCGGTCCGCCGGCAGGTGCAGCAGCATGATCGTGTCGGTGCGCTGCTGCCCCGGCTTCCAGACGTCGCCGCCCTCCCCGGTCGTCCCGTTCTCCGCGCGCGAGTCGGACCCGACGAGCAGCCAGTTCTCGGTGCCCTCCACGTTCGGCCCCGGCCGGTTCGCGCCCTCGCTCGGCATGACGCCCTTGGCCCGGTCGATGTTGCCGATGTAGGACGACTGGCGCTGCCACACCAGGCCGCCGATCCCGGCGACCAGCAGCGTGAAGAACACGCCCACGGCGATCAGGACGCGCGGCCACCGCCGCTTGCGCTTGCGCTCCGCGCCGTCCGCGCCCGCCCAGAACGCGTCGTCGCCCTCGGCCTTCCCCGCCGGTGGCGGGGCGCCCTCGCCCTGCGGCGGGGGCGGCGCTGCCTGGGGCCCCTGCGACCCGGGATGTTCTGGCGCGGTCATGGCGCTGAAGCTACCAGCAGGATCGGCCGGGGATGGCCCACTTCGCCCCACCTGTCCGGTTGA
The DNA here is from genome assembly GCF_013364275.1 of Actinomadura sp. NAK00032. Classification (NCBI taxonomy): domain Bacteria; kingdom Bacillati; phylum Actinomycetota; class Actinomycetes; order Streptosporangiales; family Thermomonosporaceae; genus Actinomadura; species Actinomadura sp. NAK00032. Next base: position 8,725,440 of record NZ_CP054932.1, read on the forward strand.
CCCGAGGTGGGGCGTCGCGGGCCCGCCGCAGGCTAGGCCGTGCGGCGCCGCAGCGTGACCGCGCCCAGGACCAGGGCCGCGACCGTGAAGGCCGCGATGACGGCCACGTCCACCCCGAGGGTGCCGGTGAACTCGGGCCGGGCGCCGATCTCCTGCATGCCCTCCACCGCGTACGACAGCGGCAGGACGTCCGCGACGGCCTGGAGCCAGGACGCCATGTCCTCGCGCGGGACGATCAGCCCGCACAGCAGCATCTGCGGCAGGACGAACGCGGGCATGAACTGGACGGCCTGGAACTCGGTCCGCGCGAACGCGCTGGCGAACAGGCCGAGCGCCATGCCGAGCAGCGCGTCCAGCAGGGACACCAGCACCAGCGAGCCGAGCGAGCCGTTCAGGTCGAGGCCGAGCCAGGTCAGCGAGATCACGAGCACCACCGCGACCTGGACCAGCGCGATCAGCCCGAACGCGAGCGCGTAGCCGAGCAGCAGGTCCAGCTTGCCGAGCGGCATGGTCATCAGCCGTTCGAGGGTGCCGCTCGTCCGCTCCCGGAGGGTGGCGACGCTCGCGACGACGAACATCACGGTGAACGGGAACAGGCCGAGCAGCATCGGCCCGATCCGGTCGAAGAGCGCCGGCTGGTCGAACACGTACCGCAGCAGGATCATCAGCAGCGTCGGCACGCCGACCAGCAGCGCCAGCGTGCGGTGGTCGTGCTTGAGCTGCGCCAGGATGCGCCGCGTCGTGGCAAGGGTGATCGCCGTGCTCATGTGGGACTCCCGGCCTTCTCGGTGATCAGGTGCAGGAACGCCTCTTCCAGGTCGGACGCGCCGGTGCGGGCGCGCAGCCCGTCCGGGGTGCCGTCGGCGAGGACGACGCCCTCGCGCATCAGCAGCAGCCGGTCGGTGCGGCCCGCCTCGTCCATCACGTGGCTGGACACCACGAGGGTCGCGCCCCGGTCGGCCAGTTCCCGGAACAGCTCCCACAGCTCCTGCCGCAGCACCGGGTCGAGGCCGACGGTCGGCTCGTCCAGCACGACGAGCTCCGGCGACCCGAGCAGCGCCACGGCGAGGTTGGTGCGGCTGAGCTGCCCGCCGGACAGCGTCGCCGCCGTCTGGTCGCGGCTCCGGCCGAGCCCGACCTCGTCGATGACGCGGTCGACGTCCGAGCGCGGCGCGCGCAGGACGGACGCGAAGTAGCGCAGGTTCTCGGCGACGGTCAGGTCGGCGTACACGGCGGGCGACTGCGTCGCGTACCCGACGCGGTGCCGCAGCCCGGCCGACCCGGCGGCCTCGCCGAGCACGGTCACGGTGCCGCTCGCCACGATCTGAACGCCGACGAGCGCCCGGATCAGCGTGGTCTTCCCGCAGCCGCTCGGACCGAGCAGCCCCACGATCGACCCGCGCGGGATGTCGAAGGTGAGGCCGTGCAGCACCTCCCGGCCACCGCGCACGACCCGCAGATCCCGCACCCGCACCGCCGGCTCGGCTCCGCCCGCCGGACTAGAACTCATCATGTGTTGAATTTATGCGCGCACCACCCCACCGGTCAAGACGTACGCCGAAACCCCGCGAACGATCGACGAGAACACGGCACGGCGAAAACACGCCGGGGCGGCGGAGACGCGGGGACGCGGGACCGGATGGTCGGGGAGGTCAGCCGGTCAGGTAGCGCTGGACGGTCGGGGCGACCAGGGTGATCAGCTCGTCCTCAGTGGCGGAGGCCATGGGCTCGATGCACAGGACGTAGCGCAGGATCATCAGGCCGATCATCTGCCCGGCCGCCGCCTGGATGCCGAGCGGCGGCGCCTGCGTGGCCTGCTTGGCGCGTCCGAACAGGGCGACCGTGACGAACTCGCGCAGCAGCGCCGCCGCCCGCTCGTTCGTCATCGCCGAGCGGAGCATCGCCAGCATCGGCGCGCGGCGGTCGTCGTCGCCCCACACGTCCAGGAACGTGCGGACCATCGTCTCGCCGAGCCGGTCGGGCGGGGACGCCATGATGCGCGGCAGGATGACGGACGGGTCCACCGGGAAGCGCATGGCCTCGATGAACACGCCCTCCTTGTTGCCGAAGAAGTGGTGGACGAGCGCGGGGTCCACCCCGGCGGCGCGGGCGATCGCGCGCAGCGAGGCGCCGTCGTAGCCCTTCTCGGCGAACAGCTCGCGGGCCTCGGCGAGGATCTTCTCCCGCGTCTCGGTCGGGCCGGGGCGCCGTCCGGGGCCCCGGCCGCGCCGCCGCGCGGCCTCCGTCACCGCACGCCCCGGCGGGTGATCTCCCCGGCCGGCGTGACCTCCCAGGTGTGCGCGGAGGCGGCCAGGTGCAGCCGGGCGAACGCCAGGGCCTCGGCGAGGTCCTCCATCCGCTCGACCCGGCTGGACGCGCGCCGCGTGTTCACTTCGAGGACGACGTGCCCCCGGAAACCGCCCTCGGCGAGGTTCTCCAGCATCGGCCCGCACGGCTGGTTGCCCCGCCCCGGGACGAGATGCTCGTCCTTGTTGGTGATGCCCACGCCGTCGGCGAGGTGGATGTGCCGCAGACGCTCGCCCAGGGTGCCCGCCATGTCGATGGCGTCCGACCCCGACACGGCGGTGTGGGACAGGTCGAGGGTGACGTACGGGTAGTCCTGGTCGACGGGGTTCCAGTCGGGCAGGTACATGCCGGCCTCGGCGCCGCGCGCCTTGAGCGGGAACATGTTCTCCACCGCGAACAGGACGTCCGTCTCCTCCTGCATGCGCGCGATGCCCTCGACGAACTCCTTGGCGTAGTCGCGCTGCCAGCGGAACGGCGGGTGGACGACGACGACCTCCGCGCCCAGCTCCTCGGCGACCTCCTTGGAGCGGACGAGCTTGCCCCAGGGCTCGCGCCCCCACACCCGCTGGGTCAGCAGCAGGCACGGCGCGTGGATCGACTTGATCGGCACCTGGTGGTAGTCGGACAGCCGGCGCAGGACGTTCAGGTCCTGGGAGGAGGCGTCCGTGGAGACCATGACCTCGATGCCGTCGTAGCCCAGCAGCGCGGCGATCTCGAACGCGCTCGGTACCTTCTCCGGGTAGACCGACGCGGTGGAGAGCGTGATCGGCGCGTCCGGTACCCGAAGAGCCGGTGTACTGACGCCGTTGTGCTGCGGGGTCAAGGCTTCCTCGCCAGGAATGATCGCTCGACGATGTTCATCAGGTTCGCAAGGCAAAGCCTATGCGGCGGCGCCGCGGATGAGACAACCGGCCGGAGTGATCCTCGACGCGTCGCCCCGCGACGGCCCGCGACGCCCGCCCGGCGCCGGTTACGCTCTGTCTCCGTGGCCGATATCGCGCCGGGCGCCGTGCCGAGCCCCAACATCTGGAACACCCCGCAGGTCTACGAGCTGGAGAACCGCGCCGTCGACCCGGACGGGGTGCTCGCCGGCGCGATGCGCGCGATCCGCCCGTGGCAGGGCGCCGACGTCCTCGACCTCGGCTGCGGGACGGGCTTCCACCTGCCGTTCTTCGCCGCCGACGCGCGCCGGGTGGTCGGTGTGGAGCCGCACGCCGGGCTCGCCGCGTCCGCCGCGCGCCGCACCCGGGACCTGCCGAACGTCACCGTCCGTGTGGGCGCGGCGCAGGCGCTGCCGCTCCCGGACGCCTCCGTCGACGTCGTCCACGCCCGGTGGGCCTACTTCTTCGGGCCGGGCTGCGAACCGGGCCTCGCCGAACTCGACCGGGTCGTCCGGCGCGGCGGGGCCGTGTTCATCATCGACAACGACGCCACCCGCTCCACGTTCGGCCGCTGGTTCCAGCGGAGCCTGCCGAAATACGACCCGGCGGCCGTCGAGCGGTTCTGGACGCGCCGCGGCTACGCCCGCGAGCCGCTGACGATCCGGTGGGCGTTCCAGAGCCGCGACGACCTCGCCGCCGTGCTGCGCATCGAGTTCCCGCCCGATCTCGCGGACGCCTGCCTGCGCGAGCATCCGGGCCTGGAGGTGGACTATGCCGTGAATTTGTGGTGGCGTTGCCCCTGAGTTACTGACTAGTTGGTCATACGGGAGGACCGACATGGGCCGTGTCACTGCCGGGAGAGCCTTCGGCGGGCTGCTGGCCGCCACCGCCGCCGGTGCCGCCGGCGCGGGCGCCGGGCTGGTCGCCCAGCGCCGCGCGATGCGCCGCCTCCAGCTGCGTCCCGACCCGTTCGCGGGCGAGCCGTTCGGCTCCCTGCGCGGGCGGCCCACCCCCGTCCGGGCCGACGACGGCACCCGGCTGTACGCCGAGATCGACGGCGCCGACCGCACCGACCTCGCCGTCGTGTTCTCGCACGGCTGGACGCTCACCCAGGACTCCTGGCACTTCCAGCGCAAGGCGCTGCGCGGCCTCGGCCGGCTCGTCTTCTGGGACCAGCGCGGCCACGGCCGCTCCGACGGCGGCGACCGCGACGGCTACGCCATCCCCCGGCTCGCCGCCGACCTCGCCGCCGTCATCGAGGCGACCGTCCCCGCCGACACGCCCGTGGTCCTCGTCGGCCACTCGATGGGCGGGATGACGATCATGCGGTACGTCGACGAGCACCCGGAGCTGGTCGGCCGCAAGATCCTCGCCGCCGGGCTGCTGTGCACCTCCTCCGGCGGGCTCGGCGAGATCACCCTCGGCATGCCCGCGCTGCTCGCGCGCACCACGCACCGCGTCCTGCCGCGCGCCCTCGACGCGTTCGGCGCCGGCTCCGGCGCCGTGGAGAAGGTCCGCCACCTCGGCCGCGACGCCGCCACCCTCGTCGAGGACCTCGTCGCGTTCGGCCCCGAGGCGAGCCCCGCCGCCGTCGCGTTCGCCGAGCAGATGATGACCGAGACCCGGATGGACGCGTTCGCCGCCTTCCTCCGCTCGATGATCACCACCGACGTGATCAGCGACTGCGGCGCCCTCGGCGGCGCCGACACCCTCGTCCTCGGCGGCGAGAACGACATGCTCACCCCGATCGAGCACAGCCTCAAGATCGCCTCGTGCGTGCCGTCCGCCCGGCTGGAGGTCGTCCCGGCCGCCGGGCACATGGCCATGATGGAGCGGCCCGGCGTCGTCTCCGACCACCTCGGGGACCTGATCGAGCGAGCCCGCAAGGAGACCTGAGGCGCTGACGCGAGCGCACTGTCGCAGGCGAGCCCTACGCTTCCGTCTCATGGCGAAGGCTAAGACGGCCAAGGCGGCCTATCGGTGCTCGGAGTGCGGCTGGCAGACGTCCAAGTGGGTGGGGCGCTGCGGCGAGTGCCAGACGTGGGGGACGGTCACCGAGGCGGCGTCCGCCACCCCCGCGCGGGTCGTGTCCGCCGGGCCGGTCAGCGCGCCCGCCAAGCCGATCGGGCAGGTGGACGTCCGGTCCGCGCAGACCCGCCCCACCGGCCTGGACGAGCTCGACCGGGTGCTCGGCGGCGGCATCGTGCCCGGCGCCGTGCTGCTGCTGGCGGGCGAGCCGGGCATCGGCAAGTCGACGCTGCTGCTGGAGGTCGCCGCGCTCGCCTCCACCGGCCCGGAGGGCAACGGCGCCGGTCCCGCGAAGAACGTGCTGTACGTGACGGGCGAGGAGTCGGCCGAGCAGGTGCGGCTGCGCGCCGACCGGGTCGGGGCGATCACCGACCGGCTGTACCTCGCCGCCGAGACCGAGCTGTCGGCCATCCTCGGGCACATCGACACCGTCGAGCCGACGCTGCTCGTCGTCGACTCCATCCAGACGATCGGGACGTCGGAGGTCGACGGCGCGCCCGGCGGCGTCACCCAGATCCGCGAGGTCGCCGCCAACCTGATCAGGGTCGCCAAGGAGCGCGGCATCACCGTCGTGCTCGTCGGCCACGTCACCAAGGAGGGCGCGATCGCCGGGCCGCGCCTGCTGGAGCACCTCGTCGACGTCGTCCTGTACTTCGAGGGCGACCGGCACTCCCGGCTCCGCATGATCCGCGCCGTGAAGAACCGCTACGGGCCGACCGACGAACTCGGCTGCTTCGACCTCTCCGAGGTCGGCATCGTCGGGCTGCCCGACCCGAGCGGCCTGTTCCTCACCCGCCGCGACGAGGCCGTCCCCGGCACCTGCGTCACCGTCACGCTGGAGGGCCGCCGGCCCCTCGTCGCCGAGGTGCAGTCGCTCGTCGCGAAGTCGCACCTGCCCGCGCCGCGCCGGGCCACGTCCGGCCTCGACACCTCCCGCGTCGCGATGGTCCTCGCCGTCCTCGCGCAGCGCTGCAAGATCTCCATGCACGAGCAGGACGTGTACGTCTCCACGGTCGGCGGGGTGCGGCTCAACGAGACGTCCGTCGACCTCGCGCTCGCGCTCGCCGTCGCCGGCTCCACGGTCGAGCAGGCCCTGTCGACCAGCCTGATCGCGCTCGGCGAGGTCGGCCTCGCCGGGGAGGTCCGCGTCGTGCCCGGCGTCCAGCGGCGGCTCGCCGAGGCCGCCCGGCTCGGGTTCAAGCACGCCGTCGTCCCGCGCGGCTCCCTCGAACTCGCCGACGGATCCCCGCTCAAGCGCGCCGACCCGCAGCTCAGCAGCTACGAGGGCATGAAGGTGATGGAGGTCGACAGCCTGAAACAGGCGCTCCAGGTCGCGTTTACGGCCCCGTGAATCGGGTCACGCCAGAGTATTACTCCACACAACGCACGCTTGCGACCTGGGGAGGAACCAGTGCGCGGCCCTCCTCGGTAAACTGACGCCGTCCAGCGACCTCCGGGGGTCAGGTGCCATCACACGACAAGAGTCATGACGAGCGACGCCGCGCCACCTTGGCAGCGGTCGCCCCGGGCACCCAGATCCGCGACGGACTGGAGCGGATCCTCCGGGGCCACACCGGCGGCCTGATCGTGCTCGGCTACGACAAGCCGGTCGAGGAGCTGTGCACGGGCGGCTTCGAGCTCGACGTCGAGTTCTCGGCGACCCGCCTGCGCGAACTCGCCAAGATGGACGGCGCGATCGTCCTCGACGACAGCCACAGCCGCATCGTCCGCGCCGCCGTCCACCTCGTGCCCGACTCGACCATCCCGACCGAGGAGTCCGGGACGCGGCACCGCACCGCCGAGCGCGTCGCCCGCCAGACCGGCCTCCCCGTGATCTCGGTCAGCCAGTCGATGCACATCATCGCGCTGTACCTCGACGGCATCCGCTACGTCCTGGAGGACTCGGCGGCCATCCTGTCCAAGGCCAACCAGGCGCTGGCGACGCTCGAACGCTACAAGCTGCGGCTCGACGAGGTGTCCGGCACGCTGTCGGCCCTCGAGATCGAGGATCTCGTCACCGTCCGCGACGTCAGCGCCGTCGTGCAGCGCCTGGAGATGGTGCGGCGCATCGCCGACGAGATCGAGGGCTACGTCGTCGAGCTCGGCACCGACGGCCGGCTGCTGTCCCTGCAACTCGACGAGCTGGTCTCCGGCGTCGACGCCGACCGGGAGCTGATCGTCCGCGACTACCCGTCCGACGACACCCGCGCCCGCGGCGTCGCGGCCATCCTGTCGTCGCTCGACACCCTGTCCGCCAACGAGCTGCTCGACCTGTCCACGGTCGCCGAGGTGATGGGCTTCGCCGGCCCGGACGCCCTCGACCTGCCCGTCAGCCCCAAGGGCTTCCGGCTGCTCGCCAAGGTGCCCCGGCTGCCCAGCATGGTCGTCGAGCGCCTCGTCGAGCACTTCGGTGGCCTGCAGAAGCTCCTCGCCGCCAGCATCGACGACCTCCAGGCGGTCGGCGGCGTCGGCGAGTCCCGTGCCCGCAGCGTCCGCGAGGGCCTCTCCCGCCTCGCCGAGTCCTCGATCCTGGAACGCTACGTCTGACCCGCGCGGACGTCAGCGCAGGCGGAAGATCTGCTTGTCGACCTTCGTGCCCTTCAACTGGGCCACGTAGGTGCCGGGACGGGCGGTGACCTTGCCCTTGCAGCCCCGGGTGCGGTCCCAGCCGACGTTGTCGACGTAGGGGATGCCGCGCCGGAGCGTCTCCTTGGCGGCGTCGCCCCGGCGGCATTCGGCCGACGACCAGATGCGGTCCGAGCCCGACGTTATGCGGACGTCCAGCACACCCGTGTCGAACTTGCAGGAGCCCTGGCCCGTGTTGACGACCGTGACCCTGAACTCGGGCCGTTCGGAGCCGCTGTAGGAGCTCCGCAGGGCCGACATGTTGATGACCAGGTCATCGTCGTCGCAGGGGCCGCCGCTCTTCGCCGGGTCCGGTTCGGGCGTGGCCGTCGCGGTGACCGTGACCGTCGGCATCGCGGTGGGCGGAGGCGGCGGGCTCGCGCTCTCGGCCGCGCCCGCGTTCCGGACCTGCTCGCTCTCGCCCGTCCCGGCGCACGCCCAGGCCAGCAGGCCGACCGCGCCCAGAACCGCGGCCAGAGCCGCCGCGCGACGCCGCCAGTACTGGTCCAACCCAGAACCACCCGAGTGACGCCCAGTATTCGGAAACATACGGGCAGTATGCATTCGCCGGACCGGAACGAGGGGACGACCCGCCGCGTGCCACAATGGCGGCGCGCCATGAACCTGAACTCCCTCTACACCGCCCCGATCCTCGCCTGGTACGAGGCGAACGCCCGGGACCTCCCGTGGCGGGCGCCGGACGCGACCCCGTGGGGCGTCCTGGTCAGCGAGATCATGCTCCAGCAGACCCCGGTCTCCCGCGTCCTGCCCGTCTGGGACGCCTGGATGAGCCGCTGGCCCACCCCCGCCGCGCTGGCCGCCGAACCGTCCGGGGAGGCCGTCCGGGCGTGGGGCCGGCTCGGCTACCCGCGCCGGGCCCTGCGCCTCCACGAGTCCGCCCGCGCGATCACCGAACGGCACGGCGGCGAGGTGCCGTCCTCCCACGCCGACCTGCTGGCGCTGCCCGGCATCGGCGCGTACACGGCCGCGGCCGTCGCCAGCTTCGCGTTCCGGCAGCGGCACGCCGTCCTCGACACCAACGTCCGGCGCGTGCTGGCCCGGCTGGTCTCCGGCGCCGAGTACCCGCCGAAGTCGCAGACCAAGGCGGAGGTCGAGCTGGCGGAGAGCCTGCTGCCGCCCGACGCGCCGACCGCCGCCCGCTGGGCCGTCGCCGCCATGGAACTGGGCGCGCTCGTCTGCACCGCCCGCACCCCCCGCTGCGTCGACTGCCCGGTGCTCGACAAGTGCGCCTGGCACGCGGCCGGACGCCCCGCCTACGACGGGCCGCCGCGCCGGGGCCAGACGTACGCCGGCACCGACCGCCAATGCCGCGGCCGCATCCTCGCCGTCCTGCGGGACGCCGAGGGCCCGGTCGAGAAACCGGCCCTCGACATCGTCTGGTCGGACGCCGTCCAGCGCGAACGCGCCCTGGACGCCCTCATCGCCGACGGCCTGGTCGATCCCTTGGACGACGGCCGCTACGCCCTCCCCCGCTGACCCTCAGGGCAGCCGAATCCCGGCCCGCTCCGCCTGCAGTTCGGACCGGACGAGTTCGAGCAACCGCCCCACCCAGTTGCGCCCCGCACCGCCGCGCGTGCTCCAGTGGTCGGAGTCCATTCCGCTGTAGGCCAGCGGTGCATCGCCAGTGCCGACCAGAGTTTCCGCCAGGTCGGGATGCTGTGCGTACTTGGCACGCAGGAGACCGGCCATCACCGCCGTCCGCGCCTGCGCCCACCCTTGCACGCGGGGCGCCTCCTCAGCGGCTTTCCGGGCACCGTATCCCCGCTCAGCCGCACAAATCCGATCACGTGCAGCGGAATCATCGGTGGAAAGTGTCCAGTAAGCGTGCTCCACAGACGGGTAGGTGACACCGCCGACCTCGATCGGGCGCGGGTAGTCGTTCTGCAGGACGTCGATCCCAGCGTCCTCCGGGAACCCCTTGGGATACACGCGCCCACCGAAGTGCACCGGCCCCGCCGCCGGCTCGACCGGGTCATCCGCCGGCCGTTTGGACGCATACTCCGCGCGAACTCGGTCCCGGTCGGCGAAGTACTCCAGCGCCCATTCACGTTTTGCCTCGGTGACCTCGTCGTCGTTGAACCACCCGCCTATCGGAGGCTCCCCGACATCGGTGCACAGGTAGACCAGTGGCCGGTCCTTGTTGTCCATGTCGCCGAGCGAGTAGTGGCGCTTGTGCTCGGGGATCGCCAGGTAGGCGTCCCGCAAGGCCAGCCGATCGGCCTCGTCCCGCGACTCCAGATACCGGTCCAGCACGGCCAGGCACCGACCGGTGGAGTCGGGACGGCCGTTCAACCGCTCGATGTCGTCCGCCACCTCGCCCAGCAGCATCTCCGCCGTGAGGCCGAACCTCGGCTCGGCGGCCTTCCAGCGCCCCAGCTCGAACGCGCTGATCTCGCCGCCCTCGGGCACCTCCGTCACCACCCAACCGCGGTCGAGCTTCTCCCGCAGGCCGTCCAGATCGACCCAGTCCCAACAGTTGATCGCACCATCCGCGAACACGAGCAGATTGGACAGGTGATACGCCATGTTGTGGATGAAGACGGGCCGCGCGACCCCATCGATACGCCGCCCGTCCTCAACCCGATAAACCCGCTGCAACACAAGAACTCCTCAACGACAAGGCCCGACCGGCGACCCGCTCCCGACACATCCAACACCACACCCGGCGCGAACACGCCCACCAGCTTGACCGGTGGACTGAGGCGCAAATACGCCGACCGACAGTCACGATGGAACCGTCAATGCACCCGGCCGTGCTGCGCGACCGGCCATTCAATTCAAGGCGCCGGGCTGCGTGCCGTGTCGTCGGCCGCGCGTTCGAGTCTGACTTGGCGCTCAGTTTCGGCGAAGCCGAGGGAACGGTAGATCCGAATCGCCTCGCCCGCCGGGTCGGCGACGATCACGAGCGTCCGGGCGCCCCTGGACATGGCCTCCACTCCGGCGAAGTGGACGAGCGAGGAGGCCAGACCGCGTCGGCGAAAGGCGGGATGGGTCTCGACGTTCTGGTAGCGGGCGGGTCCTTCGCCATCGAGGACGACACCCAGGCTCGCGCGCATCTCGCCGTCCACGAACGCGCCGAACCAAACGGCATCGCCCGCCTCGCACAGCCGCCGTTCCTCAGCGAGTTTCGCCGTCAGGAACGCGGCGTTCTCCTCCGACGGCTCCAACTCGTCGCACGCATGCCGCAGTCGTTCAGCCTGGCCCCAGTCGTCGCCGGTCAGCGCACGCAGGACAGCCCCTCCCGCCGCCGCCACCGGGCCTCGCAGCGATGAGGTCGTAAGGACCGCGTCGATCTCGACACCGATCCCGAGCCGCTCCCATTCCGCGTGATGGCCCGCCTCGCCCTCGGTCCCGTCCACCCCGATCGCCAGATGAGACGCCTCAGGGAACTCGGCGGCGAAGAGGTCGGGAGCGCCCGGCAGCGCGTCGGGAGCGACGAGCACGAAGTTGCCCCACCAGAAGTTCGGATTGGAGGGTGTCCGCACGACCTGGTGAGACGGGTGATCCACGACGATCGCACCGGCCAGGCGGCGGATCAGCAGATCCGTGCGAAAAGCAAGAGATCGGACCTTCACCTGGCGATCCTAGGTGCCGACAAGAAGCTCCTAGAACCGACATCTCCCCTACGAAGCACGAACAGCGCTCACCGTCCCTCCACGCAACGAATATTCGCTGGTCGCCCGGTGGCGGGGGACCATAACGTACCGGCGTGCGTGATCTGCTGACCCTGCCCAAAGCACACCTGCACGTCCACCTGGAAAGCACCGTCCGCTGGGCGACGCTCCGAGAGATCGGCGCGGCCAACGGCGTGGACGTTCCGAAGCACACGCCGGCGTTCGGCGACTTCACCTCCTTCTTCGCGCAGAACGACCTCGTCCGCGCCTGCCTGCGACGCCCCGCCGACTTCCGGCGTATCGCCTACGAGTTCTGCGCGGACGAGTCCGCACAGGGCGTCCGGTACGCGGAGGTGTCGTTCACGGCCGCCGGACACGGCGAGCGGCTCGGTGACCCGGCCATGCCCCTCCAGGCCGTCCTGGAGGGCCTGGAGGCCGGGGAGGACGCGTTCGGGATCGAGTGCCGCCTCATCCTCGACCACTCCCGGCGCCGCTCCGTCGAGCGTGCCTGGCGCACGCTCGACCTCGCCCGCCGGCACGACCGCGTGGTCGCCATCGGGCTCGCGGGCGACGAGGCGCACCCCGGGGACCCGTTCACCGAGGTGTTCGCCGCGGCACGCGACGCCGGCCTGCACGTCGTCCACCACGCGGGCGAAGGAGAGGGCCCCGCGAGCATCCGCCAGGCCCTCGGCCCCGGCCGCACCGAACGCCTGGGCCACGGCATCCGGGTCCTGGACGACCGCGATCTCGTGGCCGAGGTCAGGGACCGCGGGATCCCCCTCGAAGTGTGCCCGTCCTCCAACGTCGCCCTGGGCTTCGCCCCCTCCCTGAAGGAGCACCCGCTCCCCCGCCTCCGCGACGCGGGCCTGATCGTCACGATCAACACCGACATCCCCGCCCAGATCGACACCTCCCTCGCCATCGAGTACACCCGCGTCCGCGACACCTTCGGCTACGACGACCAGGTCCTCGCCGACCTGGCCAAGGCAAGCATCGACGCAGCCTTCGCCCCACCCAGCACCAAAACCCACCTCCACCAGGCCATCAAAACCTGGCTAACCACCTAATCCCCCACTCCCGACACTGCCTCGCCCCGCGGTCGGGGAGCTGGGTGGCCGGGCGCAGCAGAGTGCCGTCGCTGACAGCCGACCCGCGCTCCACCCGCCGGCTCGGCGTCTGCCGGCCGTCGGGCGGGGCGGGCGCCAGGGGGCGGGGACTGCACAGGGCGGGCCTCAGAGGGCGAGGGTCGGGGGGTGTTCGCTCAGGACCGTGTAGAGGTGGCCTGTGCGGATTTCGCGGAGGAAGGGGTCGGTGTCGTCCGCCCACTGGGTACGGGTGCGGACAACGGGGTGGACGGGGATGCCGAGCCTGGCGGCGGACTCCTGGGCGGCGTCGAACGCGGCGTCCGGGCCGAGGTCGCCGATCACCAGTACCTCGACATCACCGCACTGCTCACCGGCCGGGTCCTCGTAGCGTTCGGCCCAGGCGCCGAAGAGGTAGAGCTCGCGGACGGACGGGAGCCTGCCGAACTCCTCCGCCACCACCGCCGCCGGTCCGAACGTCAGCATGAGGAGGTGGGCGAGCGGACGGTAGAGGGGACTGCCCGCGTCGCGCGTCACCAGCCGCCCGGCCATGGTGCGCCGGAGGGTGAGGATGCCCGCCCGCGCCAGCCGCTCCACCTCGCGCATCACGGACGCGAGGTCGGTGCGGAGCATCACGGCGAGGTCGAGCATCGACATCTCGCGGGACGGCCCCAGCAGCAGGCGCGCGAGCAACTCGCCCTGCAGCCGGGACCGGAAGATCGGGAGGCGTTCCGGTGCTCGTGCCCGCACGTCCCGCAGGAACGCCTCCGCCATACGCGCCTCGCCGACCGGCACCTGCGCTCGCCGCCGCCGGAACTCCGCCGCCGCCCCGACCATATTCGATCGCATGTTCGAACACTATGCCTCGCCTCCGACATCTCCGGCGTCCATGGGAGTCGCCGGTAGAAGCCGGCCGACGCGTGCGGGTCCGGGGCGTCCAGGACGGGGGCCGACAAGGCCATGCGTGGTGAGTGGCTCATGCGGCCGTTGCGCGACTGCATGCGGAAGGGCCCGCGGCCGGGTGGTTCCGGTCGCGGGCCCTTGCGTGTCGATCTATGCGGTTGTGGGTCAGTCCTTGTTGAAGTTGACGGCGCCTTCGATGGGGGGCGGGCTGTCGGGGACGCCGGTGGGCTTGGGCACGCCCTTGAAGGTGAACTTGGCGTTCTCGGCCGAGTCGGGGTTGTCGGGGTCGAAGCCCTCGGTCCCCACGATCACGATCTGGCCGGGCTTGAGCTCGCTGTAGAGGATCTTCTCCGACAGCGTGTCCTCGATCTCCCGCTGGATCGTGCGGCGCAGCGGCCGCGCCCCCAGCACCGGGTCGTAGCCGCGGAGCGCGAGCAGGTCCTTGGCCTCCTGGCGCAGCTCGATGCCCATGTCGCGGTCGTGGAGCCGGTCGTCGACCTTGGCGATCATCAGATCCACGATCTGGATGATCTCCTTCGGCGTCAGCTGGTGGAACACCACCGTGTCATCGACACGGTTGAGGAACTCGGGCCGGAAGTGCTGCTTGAGCTCCTCCGACACCTTCGCCTTCATCCGCTCGTACGAGCCCTGCTCGTCGTTGGCGCGGGCGAACCCCATCGACACGCCCTTGGAGATGTCCTTGGACCCCAGGTTCGTGGTCATGATGATCACGGTGTTCTTGAAGTCCACCACACGCCCCTGGGCGTCGGTGAGACGGCCGTCCTCCAGGATCTGCAGCAGGCTGTTGAAGATGTCCTGGTGGGCCTTCTCGATCTCGTCGAACAGCACCACCGAGAACGGCTTGCGCCGCACCTTCTCGGTCAGCTGCCCGCCCTCCTCGTACCCGACGTAGCCGGGCGGGGAGCCGAACAGCCGCGAGACCGTGTGCTTCTCCATGAACTCCGACATGTCCAGCTGGATCAGCGCGTCCTCGTCCCCGAACAGGAACTCCGCCAGGGTCTTGGACAGCTCGGTCTTACCGACGCCGGACGGGCCGGCGAAGATGAACGAGCCGCCGGGACGCTTGGGGTCCTTCAGCCCGGCGCGGGTGCGGCGGATCGACTGCGACAGCGCCTTGATGGCGTCTTCCTGGCCGATGACGCGCTTGTGGAGCTCGTCCTCCATGCGCAGCAGCCGGGTCGACTCCTCCTCGGTCAGCTTGAACACCGGGATCCCGGTCGCGGTGGCGAGGACCTCGGCGATCAGCTCGTCGGTGACCTCGGCGACGACGTCCATGTCGCCGGCCTTCCACTCCTTCTCCCGCTGCGCCTTCTGCCCCAGCAGCTGCTTCTCCGAGTCCCGCAGCGCGGCGGCCTTCTCGAAGTCCTGGGCGTCGATCGCCGATTCCTTGTCGCGGCGGACGTCGGCGATCTTCTCGTCGTACTCGCGCAGGTCCGGCGGCGCCGTCATCCGCCGGATCCGCATCCGCGACCCGGCCTCGTCGATCAGGTCGATCGCCTTGTCGGGCAGGAACCGGTCACTGATGTACCGGTCGGCCAGCTGCGCGGCGGCGACCAGGGCGCTGTCGGTGATCGACACGCGGTGGTGGGCCTCGTAGCGGTCCCGCAGGCCCTTGAGGATCTCGATGGTGTGCGACAGCGACGGCTCGGCGACCTGGATCGGCTGGAACCGCCGCTCCAGCGCCGCGTCCTTCTCCAGGTGCTTGCGGTACTCGTCCAGCGTCGTCGCGCCGATGGTCTGCAGCTCACCCCGCGCCAGCATCGGCTTCAGGATGGACGCGGCGTCGATCGCGCCCTCGGCCGCGCCCGCACCCACCAGGGTGTGGAGCTCGTCGATGAACAGGATGATGTCGCCCCGGGTGCGGATCTCCTTGAGCACCTTCTTCAGGCGCTCCTCGAAGTCACCCCGGTAGCGGGACCCGGCGACCAGCGCACCCAGGTCCAGGGTGTAGAGCTGCTTGTCCTTGAGCGTCTCGGGGACCTCGCCCTTGACGATCTTCTGCGCCAGCCCCTCGACCACGGCGGTCTTACCGACGCCGGGCTCGCCGACCAGGACCGGGTTGTTCTTGGTGCGGCGGGACAGCACCTGCATGACCCGCTCGATCTCCTTGTCCCGGCCGATCACCGGGTCGAGCTTGCCCTCACGCGCCGCCTGCGTCAGATTCCGACCGAACTGGTCGAGCACGAGGGAAGTGGAGGGGGCCGCCTCGGAGGGGCCGCCGGACGCGGCCGGCTCCTTGCCCTGGTAGCCGTGCAGCAACTGGATGACCTGCTGGCGGACCCGGTTCAGGTCGGCGCCCAGCTTCACCAGCACCTGCGCCGCGACACCCTCACCCTCACGGATCAGACCAAGGAGGATGTGCTCAGTGCCGATGTAGTTGTGCCCCAGCTGCAGCGCCTCACGCAGCGACAGCTCCAGCACCTTCTTGGCACGCGGAGTGAACGGGATGTGCCCCGACGGCGCCTGCTGACCCTGGCCGATGATCTCCTCGACCTGCTGCCGCACCGCCTCAAGACTGATCCCCAGGCTCTCCAGAGCCTTCGCAGCGACACCCTCACCCTCGTGGATCAGGCCAAGGAGGATGTGCTCGGTACCGATGTAGTTGTGGTTGAGCATCCTGGCCTCCTCCTGAGCCAGGACGACAACACGCCGCGCGCGGTCGGTGAACCTCTCGAACATCTCGTCGCTCCTCACAGAGCGGTTGGGCAGAGTCCGGAACGTCCGGAACTGTCCTTCCGCATGCTAGCCCGCCCCGAGGAGGCCGCCCGGTGCACTCCCACCAGGAGACGTTCCCCAGCTAAGCGCTGTTCAGTCTCATCCAACTACCGCATCGGTGCGTCATGTTCCCGCTACGCCGCAAGCGAACGGGGGCTTTCCGCAGGTCGATCGGGGCGCGGGGCGAACCTCCCGAATGGGGGCGGAGTTCCGCCCGCGCCGCCTGTCTACCGCGCCGCGTCCGGACCGAACCCCTTTACGGCTACGCCACAAGCGAACGAACCCGCGCAAGCGAACGGCCCGCCTCGCTAACCGAGACGGGCCGCGGCGGACGAGCGCCTCAGTTGGCCGCCTCGTACTGCTCGATCACGTGGGCCGGGATGCGTCCGCGCTCATTGACCTTGATGCCATTGTTCTTGGCCCAGGCGCGGATCTCGGCGCTGCGTTCCCGGCTGGACGCGCCGCGTTGCCGGCGGCGGCGCGAGACCGTGCCCGCCTTGCGGGACTTCTCCACGAACGGCTGCAGCGATTCCCGCAGCTTCGTTGCGTTGGCGCCACTCAGGTCGATCTCGTAGGAGGCGCCGTCGATCGAGAACGCTACGGTCTCGTCCGCCTCGCCACCGTCGAGGTCGTCGACGAGAAGCACCTGAACCTTCTGTGCCATGGGGACAGACCTTTCAGCTGGAGCAAACTTCAATCGGTTGACAAAGATATACCGAGAACTCCGCGGATGACAATTCCAGCACTCCCGATGAACCGGCACTGCGACCGAAGTCTCCTTCCGCCGGTGACCGCGCGTAATCGTCCTCGTCGTTTCCGGAGCGCCGGCGGGACGCACGAGGACCGATGGCGGCCCGGCATCCGCTAATTTGCCGGGGCCGGGCGCGGGCCGGGGTTTTCGCGGCGTGACCAGTGTCACTGCGGACCGCGCTGACCTGGGCGGGCGCGCGCGCTTTGGCCCGGGTTTGCACGGCTCGGGGTTCCGGGTTTGCGGGAGCTCCGGCTTTCGGACGCGGGAGCCGCTCCGGACGAAAAGTCCCTGATCGGACCTTAACAGGCGGTGCACACCGGCACCGCCGCCAACGATTAACGCCGACCTAACCGCGCTAACCCGCCCGCCGGGCGCGAATCAGCGAGCGCCTCGCCGCCGGGCCGGACGATGGAGCCGCCGCGGACCAGGGACGACGCCGGACGCCCGCGAGAGAACGCCTGATGCCGCACTGAACCGCGTATGGGCGTGCAAGGGACCGGTATGCGAGCGGGTATGCGCGGGAGATCAGCCGGCAACGGAATGCACAGATCATCGCCCTGACCCGGGGATGTGGAGAGATAACCGGCTCGGCAGCCGGACCGAAAATCGGTTCCGGCGGCGCGGGCGCGGAAGTCGGCGGCCACGATCCCGGGTGAAGCGCGCCCGCACACGGTTCAGCCAGGGAAATCAGGAGATTGTGGCACAATCCGACCGCGCGATGCCTACTTCAACAACCGCTGGGCCGGGTTCCCCTGGGCGAACGCGGCCCCGTCCGCCCCACGGCGCGCATGAGCCCGGGAAAGTCCGTTCCGGGAGGGACCCTGCCCCATCCAGAGTAAGTCCAGTACCGCTATCAAGCGACGCCACAGGCGGTGCGGCAAGGGGCGGTGGAAGCGGCATTCAATCCGGAGGCGGCGTCCGGGACGAGACAGATCCCCGCCTGATTCAGGGCCGTAACCGGAACGAGCTGGGATTGACCCGGCCAAGCTCGGGCGTCCGAAACAGACCCGGCCATCTCTCCGTAAAAGCATGTAGAAGCCAACGATTACCCTCGTGCCGCGATGCATCTGGGCCGGGACGCCGGGGTTCAAGCCGTCGTGAGCGTGCCTGTACGCGCGTGAGTGGTCCTCAGAAGGCCCGAGAATCGGGCGCCCCGCGCTTTGCCACTAGCGTCCCCGCGAGCCTGTCATGGACGGTCTGGCGGCGCGTGCCCTCGAAGAGGACTCCGGCGTTCACGACCCAGAAGACGCTCGCGAGCACACCGAGCACGGGAATCGGCCGCATCGCGATCGGCAGCGAATAGACCGCCGCGCGGAGAACGGACTGCAGAACGCCGGGATGAGCACCGGCCTCCACCCGCTCAGCGGGGCCCTCAGCGGCCGTATCCGCGCCGGCGGCCTCTGGCGCGCCTCCAGGGACGGATTCAGGCGAGGGCGGGGCTGAGGCGTCCTTGGGCGCCTTCGCCTCTTCGGGCGGCATGGCGACGGGCACGAAGCCCGGTACGGACGCGGGGAGGAAGCTCGCTCCGCTGTTGGGCGCAGCCCCTGGCCCCCCCGCGCTCTCTCCGCCCTCCTGGCCCGCGCCGGCGGCCCTCTCGCCCGGTAGGGCGGATCGTTGGTCCGGCAAGGCGGTCACAACCTCTATGCCCGCGAAGCGCTTGCCGAGGGTCCGGCCCCAGAGGGCCAACTGGACCGCCTCGTACAGCAGCATGCACCCGGCCACGGCGGGTGGGGCGACGACGTCCACCAGGTGCCCGGACACCAGTTCGCGGACGACGACGATGACGGGCACACCGACGACAAGCGTGTCGACTACGCGCGCGAGCAGGCGCTGCCCCGGGTCGGCGAGGGAAACCGCCATCGCGGCCTTACTCCGCGTACTCGGTGTACTGGTCGCCGTACTCCTCGTACGTGCCCCGCTCATCGATGACCAGCGTGCCGGCGAAGCGGTCGTGCAGAGCCTGGTGCAGGGGCTGGTCCCAGATCGCCCACAGGTAGGCCATCAGACCGCCCACCCAGACCAGCGCCATCCCGTACGCGGCGTACTCCCACACCATCACCGCGAGGACGAGGAAGAAGAAGACACCTACCTGGTAGCCGACATGGACGATCCCAGCGCGCCAGACCGCCTGCGTCGTGCTCATCGGCTCGCCCGCCGGGCGGGCCTGCACGATGCCCAGGCCCATGACCCGCTTGCCCAGCGTCCGCCCCCACATGGACAGCTGGACGGCCTCGTAGAGGAACGGCAGCACCGACATGACGAAGAACAGGGTGAAGATGATGGGCCAGTTCCAGATGCCGCCCTCCTCCTTGTCGTTGCCGCCTTCACCGCCCAGGCCGAACGCGGCGACCGTCACGGGCAGGATC
Source organism: Actinomadura sp. NAK00032 (assembly GCF_013364275.1). NCBI lineage: Bacteria > Bacillati > Actinomycetota > Actinomycetes > Streptosporangiales > Thermomonosporaceae > Actinomadura > Actinomadura sp. NAK00032. The sequence goes on from NZ_CP054932.1 coordinate 8,744,754, forward strand.
AGCGCGAACCCGAAGACGGCGACGAGCGCGTTGTCGATGACCCGCGCACCGGCCCGGCGGTGAATGGGGGCCAGTGCCATCTCGCTGCCCTGGGAACCGCCATAGGCGTCGTGGGAGTCGCCGTACTGGTCGTAGGACGGCTCGTAGGAGCGCCCCCAGTCCTGCTGGGGCTGCTGCCACTGCTGCTGCGGTTGCTGCTGGTGCTGTGGCTGCTGCTGCCACTGGGAACCTTGGTACGGGGGCGGGGGACCGTAGGAACCCTGGCCCTGCGGCGGTTGGTAACGCCGTCCGCGGCGGGGGGAATCGCTCATTTGGGGCAGTCCTCCAGGCGAAGCAACATCCGGGTGTTGCCCAACGTATTCGGCTTGACCCGGTCGAGGTCCAAGAACTCTGCCACGCCTTCGTCGTAAGAGCGGAGAAGCTCCTCGTACACCTCTGGCGACACCGGTGTCCCAAGGATCTGCTCGAAGCCGTGGCGCGCGAAGAAGTCCACCTCGAAGGTAAGGCAGAACACCCTTCGCACGCCGAGCTCACGCGCCGTCTCCAGCAGCCGGGCGACGATGCGGTGACCGATGCCGCGTCCGCCGTACCCCTTGGCCACCGCCACCGAGCGGACCTCGGCGAGGTCCTCCCACATGACGTGCAGGGCTCCGCAGGCCACGACGGGCCCAGGCGTCCCGTCCTGGACGTCCTCGGCGACCCAGAACTCCTGAACGTCCTCGTACAGCTTGACCGTCGACTTCTTGAGCAGGCGTCGCCCCGACCCGGCGTACAGATCGACCAGCCTGCGGATCTCTTGAACGTCGGCGGTACGGGCACGCCGGATCACAACCTCCACAAACAGGCGAGATTATCGAACACCGGACCTAGCCGAACGTCGGCGTCCACATACGCGCGGTGAGCACCCCTGAAGGATGACTAGATAAAAGCAACTAGATACGCCGCTCACCTCCACGAAAAGTGACCTGGAACACAGTGGCGAGAGGCGGCGGAGACCAGGCGGCGCCAGCGCGCCCCGCCCGCCTGACCTGCGACTTTGCAAGTTCTTGTTGGCATCCAATCCGCATTCCGTTAGTGTCCATCGCTGACATCGGCCACCCGCAGAACGGAGGCCGAACCGCCGAGTCCACGGGCCGCAGACCAGCGCCCCGGGGAGCCGGGGACCCACTTTCGGAGCGTTTCCGGGGATTTCCCCGAGGCGGCGGCCGTCAGGGGTGAATCCGCAGCACCGCGGCCTGGCCCGCGCACGCTCGCGGACGGGCTGCTCCGGCCCCAACCCGTCAGCTAACCCGGTAGGCGGTTGAGGAGAGGAGAACTCGTGCAGCACTCGCGGTCTGCTTCCCTTCGCCGCTTCCGCGGCCGCGCGGTCACCGTGGCCGGCGCGCTCATCGCACTGACGGCGGCGTCCAGCACCGTGGCCGTCGCACACGCCGATCCCGAGCCGTCCACCAAAGAGCTCCGCTCCCAGGCCTTCAAGCTCGCCGACCAGCTGGAGCAGCTCACCGAGCAGTACAACGGCCTGAAGGTGAAGCTCGCGCAGTCCAAGCGCGCCGCCGAGGTCGCCACCGAGAACGCCGAGCGGCAGGAGAAGTCGCTCCAGGCGATCCGGCAGAAGGTCGGCACCCTCGCCGCGACCAGCTACATGCAGGGCGGCTCCGACCCGACGGTCTCGTTCGTCGCCTCCCAGGACCCGCAGGCCGTCCTCGACCAGGCCGCCACCCTCAACTACTTCGCCAAGCGCGACAGCACCAAGGTGCTCGGGCTCATGCAGGCGATGCAGGCCGCCCAGCGCGCCCGCAAGTCCGCCGAATCGCGCGCCAAGCAGGTCAAGCAACTGCGGACCCAGCTCGACGCGCAGCGCAAGAAGGTCACCGACGCCTACGAGAAGGTCCGCGGCACGATCGTCAAGCGCGACCCGTCCCAGCTCGCGAAGCTCCCCGTCATCGGCACCGGCAAGGCCGCGCAGGCCCTGCGGTACGCGATGGGCAAGCTCGGCCGCCCGTACGTCTGGGGCGCCTCCGGGCCGAGCACCTTCGACTGCTCCGGCCTGACGATGTGGGCGTACAAGCAGGTGGGCATCAACCTGCCGCACTACACCGGCAGCCAGTGGAACGCCGGCACCCACGTGTCGCGCAACCAGCTCCAGCCGGGCGACCTCGTGTTCTTCTACTCCGACCTGCACCACATGGGGATGTACATCGGCGGCGGCAAGATGATCCACGCGCCGCACACCGGCGACGTCGTGAGGATCGCCTCCATGGGCGGACGGCCCTTCGCGGGCGGCGTCCGAGTCGCCTGACCCCGCTGACTGAGCCCGCCGACTGCCCCTGCCAACTGACCCTGCCAATTGACCCGGCCGACACTCCCGGCCCGATCGGACAGCACGCGAGAGCGTCAGCGTGCGCATGCCCGCGTGAGTGCGCGCATGCCTGCGTGTGCGCGGGTGCCTGCCGCGCGGAGGTGCGCATGGGTGGGGGATCCATGGGCGGAGCGGGGTTGAACGCCGTCCGCGGCGACGCCACCTGCAGGGACCTACCTGCCAGGGCGCCGGCGCCGCCGCTGCGGGGTCGGACGGAATTCGTTCGTTCGCCGCCTGGATCTCTGTGACGCTCGCCCGTCCCCTGGCGAGCGTCGGGGGGTGAAGCCGGCTAGATGAGCTGCCTCCGGGCCGCCCACACCACGGCCTCGATAGGGGTGTTGACCTCCAGCCGGTCGCAGATCGTCCGCAACCGGCGCCGCAAGGTCCGTGCGCTCAGCTCCAGCTTGCGTGCCGCCACATCGGCGGTGACACCGCTCGCGATCTGGGCGAGCAACCGGATCTCCTCCTCGCTCAGCCCGAAATCGTCGGTGCCACGACGTGCGAGTGTGGCTGTTTCCACTCCGTCCTCCCTCGTCCGTGGTGATGACCGCGGGGATGCAGCCGTCCGCTGCACAGGCACGGGTTGGGCCTCGATCTGTACGCGCGTTGGGTTGCCGGGTCCGGAGCCTCCGGACTTAGATCATCGGGTTCCTTTGCTGTCTCACGAGCTTGGCCGGAGGTGGCCGCCTGGCCGATTGCGGGGTCTTACGGGGGAACTCCGGGTGACGATTCACTCGTTGGTCGTCCGAGGGAGACGGGATGAGATCGCCAGCCATCCGCATCCGGCCCTCCTCGTCGGACTCGCCGCATCTTGCCGCTGAGCAAGATCGTGAATCGTTTCAAGCTACGCTTCGGCTCGGAACGCTAGGCGGCCGGATCCGGCCCGTCAAGCGCTGTCCAAATGCGGTATGCGTCCGGTCGGTGACAGTACGTAGTCGCATGATCGGCGACGTGCCGCGCAAAACTCCACTACCTGGGGAAACACTCCTGGGGCGGGACGAGGAGCGAGTTGCCACAGACCAGTATTCGTGAGGTCGCGAGGCGGGCTGGAGTCTCAGTTGGGACCGTTTCGAATGTCCTAAACCGGCCAGACCTCGTGGCCGAAGCTACCCGTGACCGCGTCCGCGCGGCGATCGAGGAGCTCGGATTCGTGCGGAACGAGTCCGCGCGCCGGCTCCGGCGGCGCCCCGAGCGCACCGCCGGCGAGTTCGGCGACCAGCCGCGCCGCGCCTTCGGCATCGTCGTCGAGGACCTCACCAACCCCTACGCCTCCGATGTCGCGCGCGGCGCCGAGGCCGCCCTCAACGAGGCGGGCCACGACGCCCTCTGGCTGTCCAGCGACCACTCGTCCGCCAAGGAGCGCCGCTCGCTGCAACTCCTGGAGGAGCAGCAGGCCGCCGGGGTCCTGATCATCCCGGTCGGGCGGCCCCCCGGCGACATCTCCCGGCTGCGCGCCGCCGGCATGAGCGTGGTGGTGATCGACCGCGACTCGGCCGACGCGTGCTCGGCGCGCGTCGACCACTTCGCGGGCGGCGAGATCGCCGCCGCGCGGCTGCTCGGCATCGGCCGCGAGCGCATCGTGTTCGTGACCGGCGTCCCGGAACCGCAGCCCTGCGTGGACCGCCGCGACGGCGCCGCCCGGACGCTCGTCGAGGCGGGTCTCGGCGAACCCGCCACGCTCGTCCAGGACGCCCTGAGCCCCACCGAGGGTCAGGCCGCCGCGCACGAGGTCCTGGCCATGTCCCCGCGGCCGGACGGCGTGTTCTGCGCCAACGACCTGCTGGCCATCGGCCTGATCAACGAGCTGACCCGGCTCGGCGTCCGCGTCCCGGACGACATCGCCGTCATCGGCTACGACGACATCGAGCTGGCCGCGAGCGCCGCCGTCCCGCTGACCACGATCCGGCAGCCGCGCCGCGAGCTCGGCTGGGAGGCCGCCGAACTGGCGCTGGCGGAGATCGGCGAAGGCAAGTCGCACCAGCACCGCCAGGTCGTCCAGCGTCCCGAACTGGTGATCCGCGAAAGCGCTTAACCGCTCCCGCACGACACGGACACGGGCCCGGGCAATGAGGCCCTGGGAGACCCGCCCCCCGCCCCCGCCCCCAAGAATCGACATCGAGGCGATTCGTCCGCCGACGAACTCGGCAAGCGCGACGGACTCGACAGAGCGACGGACTCGCCGGCCCGATGGAACCGCCACTCAGCATGGGGCAGAGCACGCGAAAGCGATCAACCGTGAACGAGCCCGGCGCGCGGGGCGCCTCGGGCCGCTATTGACATGCCGTCTGATTTCCGGGTGACTGGTGGGATGGAGGACAGGACAGCCCAGGTCGTGGAGGCCGAGGCCGCGGCGGTGCTCGGCTTCGACCCGGCGGATCCGGCGTTCCGGGCCGACCCTTACGCGCACTACCGGCGCCTCGCGTCCGGCGGGCGCCGCCTGCACCGCACCGAGGTCGGCCTTCGCGTGACCGCCTCCTACGACCTGTGCGAGCAGGTCCTGCGCGATCCGCGGTTCGGGCATCGGCCGGAGGGCGGCGGGCTGTGGCGCGAGTCGCGGGTCCGGAACCGGTCGTTCCTCACCCTGGACCCGCCCGACCACACCCGGCTCCGGCGGCTGGTGAGCAAGGCGTTCACCCCGCGGCTCGTCGAGCGGCTGCGGCCGCGGGTCGAGGCGCTGGTCGACGAGCTGCTGGACGGCGTGTCCGGCGACGTCGACCTGATCGCGACGCTCGCGTACCCGCTCCCCGTCATCGTGATCAGCGAGATGCTCGGCGTGCCCGCGCGGGACCGCGACCTGTTCAAGGGCTGGTCCGACAGCCTCGCCCGCGGCCTCGACCCCGACTTCCTGCTGCCGGAGGACGAGATCGCCCAGCGCGACACGGCCCGCGAGGAGTTCGCCGCGTACTTCCGGGAACTCGCCGCCGAGCGGCGCACTCGCCCGCAGGACGACCTCCTGAGCGCCCTTGTGAGCGTCTCCGACGGCGGAGACGTCCTTTCAGAGGAGGAACTCCTTGCCACGTGCGTACTGCTGCTCGTAGCGGGCCATGAGACGACCGTGAACCTCATAGGGAACGGCGCCCTGGCGCTGCTGCGCGATCCCGCGCAGCTGGAGTTGTTCAGGGCACGTCCTGAGAACGTCCAAGCGGCCGTGGAGGAACTCCTCCGTTACGACCCGCCCGTCCAGCTCACGCTTAGGGCAGCCCTAGAGGACGTCGAGCTGGACGGCTCACCCGTCGAACGCGGAAGGCTCGTCCTGCTGCTGACCGGTGCCGCCAACCGCGACCCGGCCGTTTTCGACGATCCCGACCGTCTCGACCTCACCCGCTACACCGAAGGACGGGACGCGCCACGTCACCTGTCGTTCGGGCATGGCATCCACTTCTGCCTGGGCGCGCCCCTGGCCCGGCTGGAGGGCCAGGTCGCGCTGAAGAAGCTCTTCGAGCGCGACGTGGCCCTCACCGGAGCCGACGGCCACACAGGCAGCGGCCATGCGGGCGACGGCCTCGTCTACCGGGACAACCTCGTCCTGCGAGGCCTGCGCGACCTGCCGGTCACTATTCGGGCTTGACCAGCGGGAACAGGATCGTGTCCCGGATCCCCTTGCCGGTGAACGCCATGATCATCCGGTCGATGCCGGCGCCCATCCCGCCCGTGGGCGGCATCGCGTACTCCAGGGCGCGCAGGAAGTCCTCGTCCAGCTGCATGGCCTCCGGGTCGCCGCCCGCGGCGAGCAGCGACTGCTCGGTCAGCCGGCGGCGCTGCTCGACCGGGTCGACCAGCTCGGAGTAGGCGGTGCCGAGCTCCGTCCCGAAGCCGATGAGGTCCCACTTCTCGGTGAGCAGCGGCTCCTGGCGGTGCTGGCGGGTCAGCGGGGACGTCTCGACCGGGTAGTCCATGACGAACGTGGGCTGGACGAGCGTGTGCTCGATCAGCTCCTCGAAGACCTCCTGGACGAGCTTGCCCTGCCCCCACTTGGGGTCCCACGTGATGCCGCGGGCGTCGGCGAGCTTGCGGACGTCCTCGATCGGCGTGTGCGGCGTGATCTCCTCGCCGAGCGCCTCGGACACCGACCCGTACAGCGTGATGCGCGGCCACTCGGGCAGCCCCAGGTCGATCTCCACCCCGTCATGGACGACCACCGTGGTGCCCAGGGCCGCGACGACGGCCTTCTGGTACATCCGCTGGGTCAGGTCGGCCATGTCGTTGTAGTCGAGGTACGTGCCGTAGGCCTCCAGCATCGTGAACTCGGGGTTGTGCGTGGAGTCCGCGCCCTCGTTCCGGAAGTTCCGGTTGATCTCGAAGACCTTCTCGATGCCGCCGACGACGAGCCGCTTCAGGTACAGCTCGATCGCGATGCGCAGGTAGAGGTCCATGTCGTAGGCGTTGATGTGCGTCTTGAACGGACGTGCCGCCGCGCCGCCGTGGATCGGCTGCAGCATGGGCGTCTCGACCTCGAGGTAGCCCTCCTCGTGCCAGAAGTCGCGCACCGCGCGCACGGTCGCGCTGCGGATCCGCGCCATCTGCCGGGCCTCGTCGTTGACGATGAGGTCGACGTAGCGCTGCCGGACCCGCGCCTCGGGGTCGGTCAGCCCAGCGTGCTTCTCTGGCAGGGGGCGCAGGCACTTCGACGTGATCGCGAACCGGTCGGCCATGACCGACAGCTCGCCGCGGCGGGACGTGATGACCTCGCCCTCGACGCCGATGTGGTCGCCGAGGTCGACCTCGCGCTTCCAGAAGTCGAGCTGCTCCTGACCGACGTTGGCCAGCGACAGCATGACCTGGAGGTCGCCGCCGCCGTCCCGGATGGTGGCGAAGCACAGCTTGCCGGTGTTGCGGACGAGCATGACGCGACCGGTGACGCCGACCTTCTCGCCCGTCTCGGTGCCCGGCTCCAGGTCCGGGTGTTTCGCCCGGATCTCGGCGATGGTCGCCGTGCGGGGGAAGGTCACCGGGTAGGGGTCGATCCCGCTCTCGCGGAGCCGGTCGAGCTTCTCCCGGCGCACGCGCATCTGCTCCGGGAGCTCGTCGAAGGTCTCGTCACTCACGTCCCAAGGCTATCCAGCCCGCCCGATGCGCCGCGAACGACTTCGTCCCCTACGGGGTGTTGCGCTCGTAGATGAGGCGGAGCCCGATGAGCGTCAGCCACGGCTCGAAGACGTCGATGCTGCGGGACTCCTCCAGCACGAGCGGCGCGAGCCCGCCGGTGGCGATCACGGTCACCTCCTCGGGGTCTTCGGCCAGCTCGTCCGACATGCGCTCGACGATGCCGTCCACCTGGCCGGCGAAGCCGAAGATTATCCCCGACTGCAGCGCCTCGACCGTGTTCTTCGCGATCACGTTGCGCGGCCGGACCAGCTCGATCTTGTGCAGCTGCGCACCGCGCGACGACAGCGCGTCTATCGAGATCTCGATGCCCGGGGCGATCGCGCCGCCGACGTACTCGCCCTTGGCGGACACGGCGTCGAACGTGGTCGCGGTGCCGAAGTCGACCACGATCGCGGGCCCGCCGTGCGTGTGGACGGCGGCCAGCGCGTTCACGATGCGGTCGGCGCCGACCTCCTTGGGGTTGTCCATGCGGACCGGGACGCCCGTCTTGACGCCCGGCTCCACGATCACCGCGGACACGTCGCCGTAGTAGCGGCGGCACATCTCCCGCATCTCGTGCAGGACGGACGGGACCGTGGAGCACAGCGCGATGCCGCTGATGTCGGTCTCCGCCAGCAGGGGGCTCTGCTGGACGAGGCCCTGCAGGACCACCGCGATCTCGTCGGCGGTGCGCCGCGGATCGGTGTTGATCCTCCAGTGCTCGATCACCTCGTCGCCCTCGAACAGGCCGAGGACGGTCTGGGTGTTACCGACGTCGATGGTGAGCAGCATCAGGTCCCCGCTGGTCAGGAAAAGTCAAGGCCGATGTCGAACACGCGCGCCGAGTGCGTCAGCGCGCCGACGGCAAGGTAGTCCACCCCGGTAACGGCGACGTCTCGGGCCCGCTCCAGGGTAAGGCCACCGCTGGCCTCAAGCTCCGCCCGCCCCGCCACAAGGCGCACCGCCTCGGCCATCTCAGCGTCGGTCATGTTATCGAGCAGGATGCTCGTCGCGCCCACCTCCAGCGCCTCCCGCACCTGCGCGAGGGTGTCGCACTCCACCTGGATGTGCAGGGACGGGTACACGGCACGGATCGCCTCGAAGGCCTTCGTGACGCTTCCGGCGGCCGCGATGTGGTTGTCCTTGATAAGCGCTGCGTCGTGCAAGCCCATCCTGTGGTTGACCCCGCCGCCGCAGTGCACGGCGTACTTCTGCAGTGCACGCAACCCCGGAAGGGTCTTACGGGTGTCGCGTACACGGGCCTTGGTGCCGTCCATGGCGTCCGCCCACCGCCGCGTCGCCGTCGCGATGCCGGACAGGTGCGTGAGCAGGTTCAGGGCCGTCCGCTCGGCCCTCAGCACCGCCCTGGTCTGCCCGCTGACCGAGATGAGGACCTGCCCCGGCACCACGCGGTCCCCGTCCTCGGCCTTCGCCTCGTAGGCGACGTCCAGCGCCTCGAAGACCGCGCAGGCCACCGGGACGCCGGCGACGACGCCGCTCTCCCGCGCCCTGAGGTCCCCTGCCGCGGTCTCGTCCGGCGCGAAGATCGGCATGCTGGTGACGTCGACCTCGCCGTCCTCGGCCAGCGCCGTCCGGACGAGGTTTTCCACAACCTGTGGATCGAGCCCGGCGGCGCTGAGGCGCTGCGAGAGTTCAGGTGTCATGAACGCTTTCCTTCCAGAGGTTCGTAGGTCGTCGTCAGGGCGTTCCCCGTCAGCCGCGTCACCAGATGCCCGCGCCACGCGCCGTCCGCCCGCTCGGGGAAGTCCTCCCGCCAGTGGCTCCCACGCGTCTCCTCCCGCCGCCGCGCCGCCAGCGCGATCGCCGACGCGACGGTGTACAGGTTGGTGACCTCCCATGCCGCCACCCCGGGCTCGGCGTCCCCGCCCGTGAGCCCGTCCAATTCCCGCACCGCCCGCTCCAACCCCGCGGCCCCGCGCAGCACTCCGACATGGGAGGTCATGATCCGCTGAATCTCCCCCCGAACCCCGGCCCCCACCAACCACCCGTCCCCCGAAGCCCCGCCGGCCTCAACGGGCTCAGCGCCCGCGGAGCCAGCAGCCATTGAGGCACCAGCGGACTCGGCCTCCGTGAACGCGGCACCCGCAGCCAAGGCGGGCTCGGTCGTTTCAGCCAGATCACTCCCAGACACACCGTCCACAGACGCCGCAACCGTGGCCCCAGGGGCCGCAGACACGGCGACCGCGGATTCGGCGGGGGCGGATTCGGCGGCCACATACCCGGCGGCCGCAACCGCAGACACGTCGGCCGTGGGTGCGGGTTCGGCGGGGGCGAGTGCGGCGGCGAGGTCGGTGTGCAGGGCGGTGGCTATTCGGGCGGCGAAGACGAGGCCTTCCAGGAGGGAATTGGAGGCCAGGCGGTTGGCGCCGTGGACGCCGGTGCAGGCGACCTCGCCGCAGGCGTAGAGGCCGGGGACGGTGGTGCGGCCGTGCAGGTCGGTGCGGACGCCGCCGCTGGCGTGGTGCGCGGCGGGGACGACGGGGATCGGCTCGGCGACGGGGTCGATGCCGTGGTGCCGGCACGCGGCCAGAATGGTCGGGAATCGCGACTCCCACATCGCGGCGCCGAAGTGGCGGGCGTCCAGGAACATGCAGGGCGCGCCGGTCTCGTGCATCCGGTTCATGATCCCCTTGGCGACGACGTCGCGCGGGGCGAGTTCGGCGAGTTCGTGCCGTCCGACCATGAAGCGTTCGCCGGCGTGGTCGACGAGGTGGGCGCCCTCGCCGCGGACGGCCTCGGAGATCAGCGGCTGCTGCCCGGTCGCGCCGCCGCCGAGCCACAGCACGGTCGGGTGGAACTGGACGAACTCCAGGTCGGCGACCTCGGCGCCGGCGCGCAGAGCCAGCGCGACACCGTCGCCGGTCGAGACCTCGGGGTTGGTGGTGGCGGAGAACACCTGGCCGAGCCCGCCGGTGGCGAGCACGACGGCGCGGGCACGGACGGCGCCGACGCCGTTAGGCTGGCCCTCGCCCATCACGTGGAGGGTGATCCCGGCGGCGCGTCCGGCGGCGTCCTTCAGCAGGTCAAGGACGAGCGCGTGCTCGATGACCTCGACGCCGGAGTCCTTGAGCTCGGCGAGGAGGGCGCGGCTGATCTCGGCGCCGGTCGCGTCGCCGCCCGCGTGCGCGATGCGGCGCCGGTGGTGGCCGCCCTCGCGGGTCAGCGCGATGCCGCCGCCGGCGGCCTCGTCGAAGACGGCGCCGAGGTCGATGAGCCCGCGGACGGCGTCCGGTCCCTCGGTGACGAGCGCCCGGACGGCGTCCTCGTCGCACAGCCCGACTCCGGCGGTCAGGGTGTCGGCGAGGTGGTCCTCCGGGCTGTCGTCGGGGGCGAGCGCGGCGGCGATCCCGCCCTGCGCCCAGCGGGTCGACCCGGCGTCCAGGAGGGCCTTGGTGACGAGCAGCACCCGCCCGTGCGGGCGGCAGCGCAGTGCGGTGACCAGGCCGGCGATGCCGGAGCCGACGACGACGACGTCGGCCTCGGCGGTCCAGCCGGGCGCGGGGGCGTGGAGAACGGAAGGGATCATGAGCCCTCCTCCGTGATCGGTTCTCGTCATTATGACCCTAACCCCGGAGAACCCGAACGCCCGCCCCCCACATTCCCGCCAAAACCCCCCTGCAGCCCGCACCCCCCCTCACACCCAGCCACCCGCGCACGACAGCCCAGCCCCGCACAACGGCCCGGCCCGCATAACAGACCGGCCGGTCCCGCATGCCAACTCGGCCCCACACCACAGATCAGCCCTGCACCACAGGCCAGCCCTGCACCACAGGTCGGCCCTGCACCACTGGTCGGCCGCGCACGGCAGGTTGACCCCGCTCCACGGGTCGGCCCGCACCGCAGATCGGCCCCGCACGGCCAGTCAGCCCGGCACGACCGTTCGGCCCCCATGGCAGGCCAGCCCCACACCGCAGGCCAGCCCCACACCGCAGGTCGGCCTTGCACCACAAGTCGGGCTCCGCGCGGGCGGTCGGCTCCGCATGGCCGGTCGGCTCCGCGCTACAGGGGCGGGGTCGGGCCTGGGCGGCAGGGCGGCCCGCATGGCGCGGCGGCCCGCATGGCAGGGCGGCTGTGTGTGGTGGGGGGCTGGGTTCGGCCTCGGGGTTAGCCGTGGACTAGGTCGCCTCGGGTTGTTCTGGTGCCGGGGACGGGCTCGGCGGGGTCGGTGCCCAGGGAGATGATCTTGTTGGAGCGGTCGACGTGGACGACGGTGGGGACGAACTCGCGGGCCTCGGCGTCGGTGAGCTGGGCGTAGCTGATGATGATCACCAGGTCGCCGGGCTGCACGAGGCGGGCCGCGGCGCCGTTGATGCCGATGACGCCGGAGCCGCGCTCGCCCGCGATCAGGTAGGTCTCCAGCCGGGCGCCGTTGTCGATGTCCACGATCGAGACCTGCTCGCCGGGGAGCAGGTCCGCGGCGTCCATCAGGTCCTGGTCGATGGTGAGCGAGCCGACGTAGTGCAGGTCCGCCTGCGTCACCGTGGCGCGGTGGATCTTGGACTTGAACATCGTCCGGATCATCAGTGCTCCTTGCCGAGCTGGAGGTGAACGTTGTCGATGAGATGGGTGGCGCCGACGCGGCCGGCGACGGCGAGGACGGCGGGTCCGCCGCCGGGGGCGGGGGCGAAGGTCGCCGGGTCGACGAGGACGAGGTAGTCGAGCGCGAGGGGCGGGTCGGCGGCCGCGGCCTTGTCGAGGACGGCGCCGGCCGCGCCGAGGACCGCGCCCGGCCCGTCGGCGGCGGCGTCCGCGCCGGCCCGGAGGGCGCGCGACAGGGCGAGGGCGGTCGCGCGCTCGGGTTCCGAGAGGTAGCGGTTGCGGCTGGAGAGGGCCAGCCCGTCGGGTTCGCGGACGGTCGGCCCGCCGACGATCCGCACGGGCACGTTCAGGTCCGCGACCATGCGGCGGATCATCGCGAGCTGCTGCGCGTCCTTCTCCCCGAAGACCGCCGCGTCGGGCCGGACGAGGTTGAGCAGCTTGAGCACGACGGTCAGCATCCCGTCGAAGTGGCCGGGCCGCGCCGCGCCCTCGACGACCTCGCCCATCGGCCCCGACTTGACCGTGACCTGCGGATCGTCCGGGTACATGACGTCGCGGGTCGGCGCGAAGATCAGGTCGACGCCCTCGGCGGCGCACGCCTGGACGTCGGCCTCGAACGTCCTCGGGTACCGGTCGAAGTCCTCGCCGGGCCCGAACTGGAGCGGATTGACGAAGATGCTGACGGCGACCCTGTCGGCATGGCGGCGGGCCTCGCGCATCAGGGACAGGTGCCCCTCGTGCAGCGCGCCCATGGTCGGAACGAACGCGAGTGTGCCTTCGATACGCGCGCGCGCCGCGACCAACTCCTCACGCGTCCGCGCGATGACGGGTTTCAAGCGGCCTCCTGAGGTGGGGGCGGAGGGACGGGGGGGCGGCCGGGGTCAATCGGCCAGGGCTTCCAGGAGGCGTTCGGCGTCTTCGGGCTTGAGCAGCCCGGCGCCCAGCGCGCGGTCGGCGGTGAGGCGGGCCAGGGCGATGTAGGCGCGGCGGCTCTCCGGCGACACCTTGCCCAGTTCGGCGATGTGGTCGGAGACCGTGCCGGCGTCGCCGCGCGCGACGGGGCCGGTGAGGCCGTCGATGCCGAGCCGCAGGCCGTTGTCGAGGGCGGCGCCGAGGAGCGGGCCGAGCATCCGGCCGGGTTCGGCCACACCCGCCCGCGACAGCAGGTCCATCGACTCGACGACCAGGGTGACCAGGTGGTTCGCGCCGCCGGCGAGCGCCGCGTGGTAGAGCGGCCGGGCGTCCTCGGTGATCCACACCGGTTCGCCGCCCATCTCCAGGACGAGCGCCTCGGCGACGGGCCGCAGCGGCTCGGGCGAGGTGACGCCGAACGAGATGCCGGTGAGCCGGTTGACGTCGTCGGCGCGTCCGGTGAAGGTCATCGCCGGGTGCAGGGCCAGGGGGAGCGCGCCGGCGCGGGTGAGCGGGTCGAGGACGGCCGTCCCGTACCGGCCGCTGGTGTGCATGACCAGCTTCCCGGTGACGGCGACGCCCGCCGCGACCAGGCCGACCGCGAGTTCGGGCAGCTCGTCGTCCGGGACGGTCAGCAGCACCAGGTCGGCGGCCGCCACCACGTCCTGCGGCGGGGCGACGTCCGCGCCGGGCAGGCGCTCCTCGACGCGGGACCGCGACCGGTCGGACACGGCGGCCGCGGCGACCACGCGGTGGCCCGCGCGCGACAGCGCGGCGCCGAGCGCCGTGCCGACGCGGCCGGCGCCGACGACGCCGACCGCGAGCCGCGCGGGCCTGTCCTCCGGGGCCTCCGTCCCCGCGCGGGGGGCGTTTCCGGGCGCGCCGGAGGAGGGCGTGACGTTGGGGTCCATCGGTTTCGTTCCAGTCCTCACGTGTAGGTACCGGACGGGCGCGAACCAGAGTACCCATGGGACCCGGTCACATGGTCCGGTGGGTGACGAGCGCCACCCCGCCCTCCCATTCAGTCATGCGCGAGGGACTCGACGATGGACGTCTTCGCGGCGCGCCGCGCGGGCATGACGGCGGCGAGCGTCCCGGCCGCGCCGGCCAGAAGGACGAACCCGGCGATCTGGAGATAGGGCAGGGCGAACACAGCCCCGTCGGACATCGCACTGGTCGCGGCCAGGCCGAACACGATGCCGAGCGCCACCCCGGTCACCGCGCCGATCACCGCCATGACGACCGCCTCGATGGACAGCATCCGGCGGAGCTGGCGCTTGGTGAGGCCGAGGGCGCGCAGCAGCGCCGATTCGCGGGTCCGCTCCACGACGGAGAGGGTCAGCGTGTTGGCGATGCCGAACAGCGCGATGACGATCGCGAGGCCGAGCAGCCCGCCGAAGACCATCAGCACCATGTCGATCGCGTCCTCCAGCTGCTGCTGGAACTCGGCGCTGGACTCGACCTTCGCCGCCGGGTACGGCTGCGCCGCCTGGTCGACGGCCTTGCGCACCCGCTCACCGGGGACGGCCTCGTCGCTCTTGACGAAGATCTCGGACGGGTCCACGGCGCCGAAGTACCGGGCGAAATCGGCCTCGGGCAGGACGATCCCGCTGAACTGCCCGCCGATCTCGTACACGCCGCTGATCTTGACGGGGACGGTCCCGCTCCGCGTCTTGACCTGCAGCGTTCGGCCGACCGTCCACCCGGAGTCGGTCACGGCGCTCTCGTCGACGAACGCGGTGCCCGGCTTGAGGTCGGAGAGCGCGCCGGTCTTCATCTCCGGCTTCGCGATGTCGCCCCACGCGGACGCGCTGACCGTCGTGGTGGACGCGTCCTCGCCGTCGACCTTGGTCTCCTTGTCACGGAGTTCGACGACCTTCTCGACCTCCGGCCGGTTGCGCAGGTCGTCGCCAAGCGCGCGCGGGAGGGGCTCACCGTTCTGGGTGGCGATCCTGAACTGGACGGGGAACTGCTCGTCCAGCTCGTGGCTCGCGGTCGCCTTGCTGCTCGCGCCAATGACCGCGAACAGGCTCATCAGCCCGACGCCGACGGTCAGCGCGATCGTGGTGGTGGCGGTGCGGCGCGGGGCACGCTGCGCGTTCGCGACCGCCAGCCGCCCCGGGACGCCGCCGAGCCGCGCCGGGACCGCGCCCGCGAGCCGGCCCAGCGGGCGGACGAGCGCCGGCATCGCCGCGACGACCGCGAGGAAGAAGACGCAGCCGGAGAAGGCCACCGCGAACATCGCGGCCTCGCCCTTGTCCATCACCAGGGCCGCGAACACGCCGATGGCGAGGCCCGCGGCGCCGAGGAGGGCGGCGGCGACGGTGCGCCACACGCCGAGCCGGAACCGGCCGCCGCCCGGCTCGGCGTCCGCGCGCAGCGCCGCGATCGGCGCGACGCGGGTGGCGGCACGGGCCGGGAGCAATGCGGACAGCACGGTCACGACGACGCCGACCGCGAGGCCGACCAGGACCGTCCGCAGCGCGAGCGACGGGCCGGTGACGGAGACGTTGCCGTTCAGGTTGCTGATCAGCACGAGCGCGCCCTGCCCGAGGCCGACGCCCACGCCGAGGCCCAGCAGCGAGCCGGTCAGGCCCACCGCCGCCGACTCGGTGAGGACGCCGGCGAAGATCTGCCGGCGGGTCGCGCCGACGCAGCGCAGCAGCGCCATCTCCCGCATCCGCTGCGCGACCAGGATCGCGAACGTGTTGTAGATGACCAGGGCGGACACCAGCATCGCGACCAGCGCGAAGATCAGCAGCCCGGTGCGGATGATCTTCGTGTCGGCGCCCGCCGCCTTCGCCAGCTTCGCGCCGAGTTCCTCCCCCGTGTAGACGCGCTGGCCGGGGCCGGCGGCGGCCTTCACCGCGGACATGGTCACGGTGCCCGCGATGTCGATCTCCTTGAACGACTTCTCGCCGGTCATGCGGGCCGCGGTCACCGGGTCGAACCCGACCGCGCCGAAGATGCTCGCCTCCTGGTCGATGCCGAAGTCGACCAGGCCGACGACGTTGAACTTGTGCGGCCGGTTCTTGGCGTCCAGGACCGTCACGGTGTCGCCTACGGCGAAGCCCTCGCGCTTGGCGACCTTGCCGTCGATGACGGTCTCACCGCCGTTGGACGGGGGCCGTCCCTTGTCGACGTCGTAGCGCAGCAGCCGTCCGGACGGCACGGACATGCCCATCGTGGGGTAGTCGCCGACCGTCTTACCGTCCTTGCCCACCAAGGCTGCCTCGCCCTTGACGGCGCCCTGGGCGTCGGTGACTCCGGGAAGGCCGCGGAGCTTCTGCAGCAGCGAGGCCGGTAGGCCGTCGTCCGACGACTCAGGTGGGAGGACGGCGATGTCCACCTTGTCGGCAGACTGGGCGAACGTCTTGGCCACGCCCTTGTTCATCGTGTCGGTCAGTACGAACGTGCCGGAGATGAAGCCGACGCCCAGCGTGATGGCGACCGCGGTCAGCAGCAGCCGCAGCTTGTGGGCGCGCAGGCCCGCCAGTGTCGTCTTCAGCATCAGGCCCCCAGGGACTTGAGCCGGTCCAGGACGGCCTCAGGGGACGGCTGGTAGATCTCGGAGACGATCGCACCGTCCCGTAGGAACACCACCCGGTCGGCGTAGGAGGCGGCCACCGGGTCGTGGGTGACCATCACGATCGTCTGGCCCATCTCCCGGACGGACGCGCGCAGGAACCCGAGGACCTCCGCGCCCGCACGCGAGTCGAGGTTCCCGGTCGGCTCGTCCGCGAAGATGACCTCCGGACGGGCGACGATGGCGCGCGCGCACGCCACCCGCTGCTGCTGGCCTCCCGACAGCTCGCTCGGCCGGTGCCCGAGGCGGTCGCGCAGGCCGAGGACGTCCACGACCTGCTGGAACCAGGCTCGGTCGGGCTTGTGGCCGGCCAGCTCCATGGGCAGCAGGATGTTCTGCTCGGCGGTGAGCGTCGGCAGCAGGTTGAACGCCTGGAACACGAAGCCGACCCGGTCGCGGCGCAGCAGCGTCAGCTGCCGGTCGCCCATCCCGGTGATCTCGGCGTCGCCGAGCATGATCCGGCCGCTGGTGACGGTGTCCAGCCCGGCCAGGCAGTGCATCAGCGTCGACTTCCCGGACCCGGACGGACCCATGATCGCGGTGAACGCGCCCCGGGCGAACCCGACGCCGACCCCGCGCAGCGCGTGCACGGCCGCGTCCCCGGCCCCGTACACCTTCGACACGCCCTCGGCGGTGACGGCGGGCGGCGCCGCGGCGGCGGGGGCTCCCCCGGGGGGATCGGTGAACGTGCTGGTCACGGTGACTCCTTGAGGGTCGTGCTGCGTCGGCTCTTGCGTGTCGCGATCGCCGGGAAGCGATCGGGATCAACGCTAGGAATTCGCGCCGCCGCCGCCATCGCCCCGGCGTCCACGCTCGGCGTCCCCCTCTCGGCTATCCGCGCCGCCCGTGTACGACCTGAGTCGTATGGCGCCGTCCCCCGCCCCGCTGACCCACCGGCGCGCGCGCGTTCGGAGAAGCGCGGAAACGGAGACGCGGGAGGGGAGCCCCGGAAACGGAGAAGCGCCGGAGACCCGGGTGAGGTCTCCGGCGCTTCGGTGACGGGTGCGAAGTCCCCCGTCAGTGCCCGATCGGTGAGGGGTTGATCAGTTGTGCACCGACGCGCCGCCCTTGCAGGACGCGGAGGTGATGCCCACGGTGATGATGTTGTTGCCGCAGACGTTGATGGGGGCGGAGATCGGCACGATCACCTGGTTGCCGCCCAGGACCGAGCCGTTGCCGCTGGTGTGGTTGTTGTTCCCGGCGCCGCCGCCGTGGTGGCCGTGGTGGTGGCCGTGGCCGTGGTGGTCCCAGCCGCCGCCGTAGGCGGAGGCGTAGGCGGGCGTGGAGGCCAGGGCGGAGCCGGCGACGGCGAAGCCGAGGATGCCGGTGGCGGCAAGCTTCTTGAACACGAGAGTCCTCCCGTACGTGGGCTTAGCGGGCCCGATCTGACATTGCCGGACGTCGCCCGCGAAGACGGCGTCGCGTACGGTAGTTACCCAGCTACTCTCAGGTAGGACAAGTCCGTCCCGCGCCCTGAAGGCAAAAGGTCACCATGGAGTAATCAAGTCGTTACAAAGTGTGACCCCTTTGACCGCTTTTGACCAGGCCTGTCTCGTAGGCGAACACGACCGCCTGCACCCTGTCGCGTAGGCCCAGCTTCATCAGGATCCGTCCCATATGCGTCTTGACCGTGGCCTCCGAGACGTAGAGCCGACCCGCGATCTCCGCGTTCGACATCCCGCGCGCGACGAGCTGCAGCACCTCGCCCTCACGCTCCGTGAGGGTCTCCAGGGCGCCGTTCGCCTTCTCCGCCGCGTCCGGCAGATGCACCGCGAACCGGTCCAGGAGGCGTTTGGTCGTGCTCGGCGCCACCACCGCGTCGCCCGAGTGCACCGCCTTGATCGCCTCGATCAGCTGCGCCGGCCCGGCGTCCTTCAGCATGAACCCGCCGGCCCCGGCCTTGATCGCCGCGAACGCGTACTCGTCGAGGTCGAACGTGGTCAGGATGACGACCTTCGGCCCGGCCTGCGCGACGACCAGGCGCGTCGCCTCGATCCCGTCCATCCGGGGCATCCGCACGTCCATGAGCACGACGTCGGCCCGCGTCGTCCGGAGCAGCTCCAGCGCCTGGACGCCGTCGCCCGCCTCGCCCACGACCTCGATGTCGGGCTGCGCGTCCAGCACCATCTTGAAGCCGGCCCGCACCAGCTCCTGGTCGTCGACGAGGACCACCCGGATGGGCCCCGCCGGCTCCGCCACGTCGTCAAAGTCCGCCATGCTCACCCTTCGCCATGCGCTCGCCCACTGCCGCGCGTTCAGCTGCCGCGCGTTCGTGTGCCGCGCGTTCGTCTGCCACGTCCATCGCTTTCCAGCCCGTCCTCGGCCGCCCGCAGGTCACGCTCACGCGGCGACCTCCTCGCGGACGGGGATCCGCGCGACGACCTCGAACCCGCCCCCGGCGCACGGGGCCGCCTGGACCTCGCCCCCGTACACGGCGACGCGTTCCCGCATCCCGGCGAGGCCGTGGCCGCGGCCGTCGTCGAAGGCCGCCGCGCCGCGCCCGTCGTCCTGCACCCGGATCTCCAGCGCGTCGCCGCCGTATCGCAGCAGAACCGCCACGTTCGCCCGCGGACCTCCGTGCTTGAGCGTATTGGTCAGCGCCTCCTGGACGATCCGGTAGACGGTGAGCTGCCGTCCCTCCGACATGCCCGCAGCCGTCCCCTCCACCTGGTACGTCACCGCCAGCCCGGACGCGCGGACCTGCTCCACCAGGTCGTCCAGCTCGGCGACGCCCGGCTGCGGCGCGAACGCCCCCGCGTCGTCGTCCTCGCGCAGGACACCGAGAAGCCGCCGCATCTCCGCCAGCGCCAGGCGTCCCGTCGAGGAGATCGTGTCGAGCGCCTGCCTGGCCCGTCCCACATCGGTGTCGATCGCGTAGGACGCCCCGTCGGCCTGCACCACGATCACGCTGACGTTGTGGGCGATGACATCGTGCAGTTCCCTGGCGATACGCGCGCGTTCGGCGGCCATGGCCATCTTGACCTCGTTGTCGCGTTCCCGCTCCAGCCGTTCCGCCCGCTCCTCCACCGAGCGCAGGTAGGCGCGGCGCGTGCGCATGTGGAGGCCGAGCACGTACACCCCGGCCACCAGCAGCGTCATCATCACGAACGTGTACTTGCGGTCATCGGCGCCGGACGGATAGCGCCACGTGACCATGCCCGCGCCGATCTCGGCGACGAGCGCCGCCGCGAGCCCCCAGCGCAACGAGCGTCCGGCCGTGACCGTGTAGAGCGCGATCAGAACGGCGACATTGGCCGGTACAGGGAACGCACCCGCCACGCATTGGACGAACGAGACCAGCGCGACAACGGCGAAGACCGTGCGGGGGAACGTCCGGCGCAGAACGAGAGGAACGGACAGCCCGAGCGTCACCAAAAGGAACTTGTCCGTCCCGTAGGTCCCGCCCAGCAGCGCAGGCAAGGAGACCAGCAGGACAGGGGCCGCGAAGAACGCGTCGACCAGCGGCTTCTTACTCCGCAGCCATTCCCACCCGTTCGCCACCATGCCGACAGGGTATGTACACGCTGGTCAGCCACGGATCAGCCGCAGGTCGGACGCACGTCCACCCCAAGGATGGCCACGCGAACACCGATCCGCCCTGGGAAGACCGCACACACCGCCCCCGCCGCACCAAGACATCCCCGCCGCACCAAACAGCACTGTCACGCCAAGACAGCACAGTCAGACCACGGAGGCACCGCAGACGGCGCAGGGGACGGTGTAGCTCGCGGTAACGTCACAGGCGTGGCGGCGTTGGTTTCCGAATGGCTGACATGGCGCACGGCGATGGAGCGGGCGCTGTACGGGGAGGAGGGCTTCTACCGGCGCGGAGAACGCCCGGCAGAGCACTTCCGTACCTCGGTGCACGCCTCACCCCGGTTCGCCGCCGCCATCGTCCGCCTGCTCGCCGAGGTCGACGCCCTCCTCGGGCGCCCCGAGCGGCTGGACATCGTCGACATCGGCGCCGGGTCAGGGCGGCTGCTGGGCAACATCCTGGCCTGCGCGCCCGACGACCTCGCGGCCCGGCTCGTCCCGACGGCCGTGGAGATCGCGCCGCGGCCCCCGGACGTCTCGTCCCGGATCACCTGGCGGCCCGATCTCCCCGAGCGCATCACCGGCCTCGCCGTCGCGAACGAATGGCTCGACAACGTGCCGCTGGACGTCGTCGAGCACACCCCGGACGGCGTCCGGACCATGCTCGTCGACCCGTCCACCGGCCTGGAGCGCCCCGGCCCCCCGCCGTCCGACGAGGACCGCGACTGGCTGGCGAACTGGTGGCCGCTCCGCGACCCCGGGGACCGCGCCGAGATCGGGCACCCGCGCTGCAACGCCTGGGCGTCGGTGGTCGGACGGCTCTCCCGCGGGCTAGCGATCGCCGTCGACTACTCGCACGCGCGCGAGGCCAGACCGGTGTACGGAACGCTGACCGGCTACCGAGACGGCGCCACCGTCCCCGCCGTCCCGGACGGGTCGTGCGACGTCACCGCCCACGTGGCGCTGGACGCATGCACCACCGCCGGAGAGCGCGCCGGCGCCACGTCCACCCTGCTGACCACCCAGCGCGACGCGCTGCGCGCCCTCGGCCTGTCCGGCGCACGCCCGCCACTGGACCTCGCCCACCGCGACCCGCGCGCCTACGTCGCGGCTCTGTGCCACGCAGGCGAGGACGCCGAACTGATCGATCCAGCCGGCCTGGGCGGTTTCGGCTGGCTCGCCCAGACCGTCGACATCCCGCTCCCAACCATCCTCACCTAACAACCACCACAACGCCCTCTACCAACAGCCCGCGCGGTGCTATGGAATCAAAGCTCCACATGAAGCCCCTACAGCCCGCGCAGCGCTACCCCAGGGCACGCGGCACTACGCATCAGCACTCCACACAAAGCGCCCCCAGCCCGCGCGGTGCTATGGAATCAAGGCTCCACGTGCAGCCCCTCCAGCCTGCACAGCGCTACGAGATCACCACGTCACGCCCAGCACCCCAGGGCACGTGGCACTACGGCATCAGCACTCCAGACGAAGCGCCCCCAGCACGGCGGAGCTAGAGGACCAAGGCTCCACGTGCAGCCCCTCCAGCCCGCGCAGCGCTACGAGGCCAGCACGCCACACCCAGCACCCAGCGGCACGCGGCACGCGGCACCATGAGATCAGCCCGTCACACGAAGCGTCCTAGGGGCGGGCGGCGCCATCAGGTCTGCACGTCACATGAAGCGTCTCCAGAGGCGCGGCGCCATGGGATCAGCACTCCACGTGAAGCGCTTCTAGGCCGCGCAGTATGTAACCCGGCTTCCAGGTCGGCTCGGTTGCCAGGCGTAGGCCGGGGGTTGTGCGGAGCAGCGCGCCGAGCGATTCGGCGAGTTCGATGCGGGCGAGTGGGGCGCCCAGGCAGTAGTGGACGCCGAGCCCGAACGTGATGTGCGGGTTCGGGTCGCGGGACAGGTCGAGCCGGTTCGGCTCGGCGAACACCGCCGGGTCCCGGTTGGCGGACGCGAACTGCAGCGCCACCTCCGCACCCCGCGGGATGTCGACGCCGGCGACCGTCATGTCCTCCAGCACCCAGCGTTCGAACATGGGCGCAGGCGTGTCGTGGCGGAGCAGCTCCTCCACGGCCGTGGGGATGAGCGACGGGTCGGCACGCAGCCGCTCCAGCTCACCGGGGTTGCGGAACAGCGACCACCAGCCGTTGCCGGTCGCGTTGACGGTGGCCTCGTGCCCGGCGTTGAGCAGCAGGACGCAGGTGCCGATCAGCTCGTCCTCGGTGAGGCGGTCGCCTTCGTCCGCCACCTGCGCGAGAGCGGTGATGAGGTCGTCGCGCGGCTCGTCCCGGCGGGCGCGGGCCAGGTCGCGCAGGTAGTCGGAGAACTCGACGGCGGCGCGGACGGCCGTGCGCTGCACCTCCTCCGGCGGGTTCAGCTCGTACATGCCGCAGATGTCGGCCGACCAGGGGCGCAGGAGGTGGCGGTCCTCGACGGGCACCCCGAGCATCTCGGCGATCACGTTCACCGGGAGCGGCTCGGCGACCGCGGCGAGCAGGTCGCCGCCGCCCTCGGCGGCGAGGTCCCCGGCCAGCTCACCGGCGAGCCGCCTGATCGTCGGGCGCAGGCCCTCGACCATCCGGGCGGTGAACGCCTTCGCCACCAGCCGCCGCAGCCGCGTGTGGACGGGCGGCTCCACGTCCAGCATCCCGGCCCGGATCAGATCCCAGAACGGCTTGAGGAAGTCCGCCTCCGGCTCCTGGCCGAACTCCTCATGGCTCGCGATGTGCAGGTAGGACCGCCCGAGCCGCCGATCACGCAGCAGCGCGTCGACGTCCTCGTGCCGGCTGATCACCCACTGGCCGGTGGGCTCGTGGAAGAAGACCGGACGCTCGTCCCGAAGCCGCTCGAACGCGGGGTAGGGATCCGCCACGAAATCAGCTGACCAGGGGTCATACGCCACATCGCTCATGAACACGAAGATATGCGCATCCCGCCCCGGGGCCGACACCCCGACTCCGAGGGGGCGCCAGCCGCCGGAGGCTCGGGCCACCGTCTGCTCCCACTACTCGGCCGACCCGGTCCGCGGCGGCTGGCGCGCTCACATGGGGATCAGCGACGCCGCTGATCGCTCCTTTAGTTGAAGCCGAAGGTGGCCGAAAGAGGCCGATACCGGAAGAGACCGGCGGGAACGGCATCGGCGAGGGCCTTGTAGCCGGCGGGGTTCAGATGCAGATGATCACCCACGTCGTGGGCGGGAAGCAGCCGACCGGTCGCGGACGCATCGCGCGCCGCCCGATCGAAATCGATGACCGCGTCGAAACGGCGGCTGGTTCGGATCCAGGCGTTGACCGTCTGCCGCGCCCGCTCCCTGTACGCGTCCGGATCGTCGTACATGGTGTTGCCGCCGAACGGGGTCAGCGTCGCGCCGTACACCCGGATGCCCTGCGCGTGCGCGCGGACGATGATCTGGTCGTAGGCGGCGATCAGGCTGTCCGCGACCTGCTTCTGCGCGTCCGGAGCGGCCTCCGCGGTGCCAATGTCGTTGACGCCCTCGAAGACGACGAGCCATTGGACGCCGCTCTGAGCCAGCACATCACGATCCAACCTGGCGAGTGCATTGGGCCCGAGCCCGTCATGGAGGACGCGGTTGCCGCCGGCGGCCTGGTTCGCGATGGCGATGTCGGACGTCGCCGGACGGGCCTGCAACCGGTCGAGCAGTTGGTCGGGCCACCGGTCGTTCTTGTTCGTCGTAGAGCCGCGTCCGTCGGTCAGTGAGTCGCCGAGGATGACGGCGGCCGCTGTGGTGGGCTTAGCCCACACCTCAAGGCCGCTTAGGAAGTACCAGTGGTCGGTGTGGGCCGCCCCGGACAGGTCAGCGTCGGTTAC
Organism: Actinomadura sp. NAK00032; assembly: GCF_013364275.1. Taxonomy (NCBI): domain Bacteria; kingdom Bacillati; phylum Actinomycetota; class Actinomycetes; order Streptosporangiales; family Thermomonosporaceae; genus Actinomadura; species Actinomadura sp. NAK00032. The sequence goes on from NZ_CP054932.1 coordinate 8,768,620, forward strand.
ATGGTCACCGGCCACCATGTAGGACGTGGTCCTGGAGCCAGGGTGGGACGTGATGTTGGTCGAGGCCTGGCCGTCCGCCAGATAGAGCGTCACCGTCAGGACGGAGCGCGGCGCCACGGGGAACTTCAGCGGATCGGACACCATCTGCGCACCAACCGGAATGACCACGGACGGGCGCCCGTGGAAGGTCACGGACTTGGCCGTCCCCGGCTGGATCGAGCCGACCCCGGCCTGCCCACCGGCCGGGAGCGCCACCGACACCTTCGTGATGGGCAGCGCCGCACCACCGAAGGCGTTGGAGAACCGCAGCCGCAGGTTCCTGCCGCCGACCGAGACCCGCACGGTCTGCCGCAGCGTCGCGTCGTCGAAGACCCCGTCGTCCTGCGTGAACGGTGGCGGCGGCATGTTCCCCGGCTCGGTCAGCTGCGGCATGGACACCCAGCTGTCGACCCAGTGACCACCGATCTTCGGCGCGGCCGCCCCTCCACCGTTCCGAGGCGCCCCTTCCGCCCCGGTTAACGACGCGGCCACAAGTGCCACCGCGAGTAGCAGCACGGCGACCAACCGACCGGCCGGCGGCATCGAGTTCACATCCCGCGCAAGCGCGCCTGCGCGCCTGACGCGGACATGGGGTTCACGTCTCACCACACATCTCCGATCGCACTCTGCACACCAAGGCGAATGCTTCGAAACATTTCGAGCCATTTCGAAGCCTGCCGCCGAACGTACGCTGGGCCGATCACCCCGTCAAGCACCCCAATTCACCTCGCACAAATCACCGTCGCCCGGATCTCCAGCCACAGAGCACCACCAAAATCCACCTCTGAAAGCGCTCAAGGCAACTGCCGTTCCCCCATTGACCGCCCCCGCCGGTCGGCGTACCTTACCCGAGAACTCGTCCGATACATTTCGAAACTTTTAGCCGCCCGCTCCACCTCCCATCCCCTCCCGCCACCGCCCAACAGCCACTCCCTCCCACCACCAACCCACCACGCGCGCCCCGCCCTGGAGGCGTCCTCGACCATCCACCCGCGCCCCCAACTCCCAGCCGCCAACTCCCACCCAGCCCCCAACTCCTGGCTCCCGGCCCCGGCTCCCGGCTGCAACTCACTTCGAACGACACTTACGCCCTCCGAACCACCTCGTCGGCCCGCGCCGTCAACGAGACCGACGCGCGCCCGTCATGGCCACCGCCCAGGCACGCACCGGCCGGCGCACCTCCCCCCGCCCGGCCACCAGCCCCGCTACACGCACACTCCACTCCGGAAGCGCCCCCACCACCCAGGCGCGCAACGACCCGCGCAGCGCCCCCCACCCCGCCACCAGCCCCGACACACACTCCACCCCGAAACCGTCCTCCACCACCCAGGCGCGCTTCGACCCGCGCAGCTCTCCCCCGCCCCGCCACCAGCCCCGACACGCTCCACCCCGGAACCGTCCTCACCGTCCAGATGCGCTTCGACCCGCGCAGGCTCCTCCGCCCGGCCACCAGCTCCGATACACGCGCTCCTCCCCCGGAGCTGTCGTCCACACCCCCCGCCCTCACCCACCGGCAGATGTCCAAGACCCGGTACCGCCTTTCGATTTCGTGGAGGGAAGATGACCCAAGTTCCGCATTCGCGGGGACGATTCGGTTCGTGCTCGGTTCGGCATTCGTGCTGGGGGCGACATTCGGCCGGGCGTCGTCCGGGTGGGGTGACGTCGGCGGCGCTGGCTGCCGCGGCGGCCGCCGTGGTGACGGCGGTACCTGCGGTTGGGCACGCGGCCGTCGCCAGGCCGCACCCCCAGTGGCGATGCCCTAACGGATACGTCGCGCTCACCTTTGACGACGGTCCGACCGCATCGACGTTGCCGGCGCTGCTGGAGGGGCTCCGGGCCGCCGGCGCCCGGGCCACCTTCTTCAATCAGGGGAACAATGCCGAGGCCCGTCCCGACCTCGTCCGCGCCCAGCAGCGCGCCGGGATGTGGATCGGCAACCACACGAACACCCACCCGCACCTGCCCGATCTGGGTGAGCCCGCCGCGTTCAGGGAGATCCTCGGCACTCAACTGACCCTGCGCCGCATCACCGGACGGTGGCCCACGCTGTTCCGTCCGCCGTATGGGGAGACCAGCGAACAGATCAGGCGGGACGAGGCTCGTCTGAGGCTCCTGGAAGTCCTGTGGACGGTCGACTCACGGGACTGGGCGGGGGCAAGCACGGATGAGATCGTCGCGGCGGCTCGCACCCTCCAACCGGGCGGCATCCTCCTGATGCACGACTGGGCTCAGGCGTCCGTCGACGCTGTGCCGCGGATCGTCGGCGATCTCCGGGACCGCGGCCTCTGCCCGGGCAGGATCGCCTTCACCCCGCGCAAGGTTCCCTTCGGCGACACCTCCTTCCACGCGGTCGCGGCAGCACCCTGACCCCTGGCGGACCCGCCCGGCGACGGATCCGCGACGGGTGATGGCGGCCGGCCCGCCTCCCCCTCCGGGCGGGCCGGCCGGTTCCCATGGTCACGGTCGGCGACGCCGCATGGAAGTAGAACAGGATTCTGTGGAAAAGCCCTCAGCGGGCCCAGTGGGTGGGGTCGCCGCCGCCGGCACGGCGCGCGGCCAGGGCTCGGCGAGCGGTGCTCTCGACGATCGCGCGGGCCTCGCCGAGTTCGCGGTCCGTGGCCGCTACCTGAACCGGCCCTGGTGGCGCGTCAACGTGGACGGTGGCCAGCCCGACAAGGCGCTGGAACGGGTTGACGGTGAGCCGGACGCTCTGCGCGCGCGCGTGGGCGATCACATCGGTACGGCGGCAGGGCCAGCCGTGCCGGGTCACGAACACCACATCGTCCGTGCCGGCACCGTCCGCGTGGTCGATCGCAACGGCTTTGGAGGAAGCGGGGACGAGAGGAACGGCGTCCACATGCGTCCCAGGGAAGACCTGCGAGACCAGATGCATGGCGACATGGCGGGGTGCGACGGGAAGCAGCGTCGAGGACAGGGCCTGGCGCTCGCCCGCGTAGCCCGCGACGGTGACCTCGACGCGGGCCCAGCCGAGGCTCCGCCAAATCATCGGCTCGACGATGCTGACGGCCTGCACGCGTCCCGGGGGCAGCGTCTGCATGCGGGTCTCCAGGAGCCCGTAGCGCAGGCGGATGCCGTCCGGTGACATCGCGACCGTGAAGTTCGCGTACATCACGAGGGGTGCGATGACAGCGCGGATGAGGCCGAGCAAGACGGGGATGGTGACCGCCAGCATGCCGCCTTCCGCGTACATCACGAGGAAGATGAGCGAGGCCATGAAGAGCAGGACCGTCCCGAGGACGGGCAGCTTCACCACGAGGGAAGCGAACAGCACGCCGAACGGGACGCGCCACACGTGCCTTTCGGGTGCCTCTGGCGTATGTCCGGGGAGGCCTGCGGCGCGCGCGAGGAGTTCTGCGCGCAGTTGCTGTGCCGAGTTCCGCCCCAGGTAGCGGAGCGCGATCTCGCTCTGCTCGCCGCCGGCCAGTTCCACGCGCACTTCCGCCAGGGCGAACACTCTCGTCACCAGTGGGCGGACGAGATCGATGGCCTGGATCCGCGACAGCGGGATGCGGCGCTTGTTCTTGCGGAGGAGGCCGGTCTCGACGACGAGGTCGTCGTTGTCGATGCGGAAACGGACCGCGAGCCATGTCCAGAGGCCCGATCCCACCGCGATGAACCCCATGGGGACGGTCACGATGAGGAACCTGACGATCACCTCGGGCGTGAGAGCCAGGGTGATGCCGTCTTCCGTCTGGGTCAGCAGTAGAGGGAAGCCCAGCAGGACGAAGTAGATGATGAGGAAGATGAAGGCGCGCAATGGTGCCGTGGCCCAATGGAGCCTGTGCGTGCCCTCTGAGAAACGGATCGGAGGCCGCTGGGGGCCATACCCGTACGGAGGCGGACCGTACGGAGGGCCGAGAGGCCGCGGGGGCGGCCCGTACGGCGGATGTGGCGGCGGGCCATAGGGCGGCCCGGGACGGCCTTGAGGTCCGTATGGGCCGGGACCGGGGCGTCCTGGCGGCGGGCCATAAGGCCCCGGGCGTGGGCCAGGACCCGGGCCGGGGCCGCCCGGGGGTCCGTATGGCGGGCCATAGGGGCCACTCATAGCCCCATGCTCCGTTCCTCGCCCTTCTGGGCGAGCCGGTCGCGCAGCAGGGCGGCTTCAGCGCTGGGCAGACCGGGGATGGTCGCGTCCGTCGCCGCGGCGGCAGTGTGCATCCGGACGGTGGCGATCCCCATCCACCGTTCGAGAAGCCCTGCCGTGACGTCCACGAACTGCATCCGCCCGTACGGAACGACGATGAGGCGCTTGACGAACACACCGTGGGTGACGATGAGGTCGTCCGCGCGCTCGACATACCCGAACGCCCGGCGGTCGAGTTCGGCGACCAGCCACGTGAGGGCCGCCCCCAGAAGGACGGCGACAATCCACATGACGGCGGCGACCATGCCGCCGTTCCGCCACACGATGAACGCGCCCACACCACCGATGGGAATCGCCCAGAGTACGGCTGTGAGAAGCCTGTGCCAGGCGTGGCGTTTGGAAATGGGCGCCCACTGGAGGCCGCTGCCAGGCGCGAAGGCCTGGTCGGCACGGTAGGCGGGCGCCGTCTGCTGCTGCCCTTGCTGCGGCGGGTAGTGTGCCGGTACTTGACCTGGCGGCTGGCCGCCTGGTCCCGGGGCAGCGGGCGCGGGCGGGTACGCCGCGTCCTGGGGCCCAGGCTGCGCGGCGGGCTCGTACGGCGGTTCGCCGTGGCTCGCGTTCATTGCCCCCTAGTCAACCGGAAAACGAGTACCGCTCGCCATGGGACCATGAAGCGGTGATCGGAGCGGCGGAGGCGCGACCATGACCACCGAGCGGATCGTCGGGATCGGTGCGGGCGCCAAAGAGCTCGCCACCGAGGACATGACCCTCAACATCGGCCCCCAGCATCCGTCCACGCACGGTGTGCTCCGGCTGAGGCTGACGCTGGACGGCGAGCGCATCTCCGCGGCCGAGCCCATCGTCGGATACATGCACCGGGGCGCGGAGAAGCTGTTCGAGGTCCGGGACTTCCGCCAGATCATCGTCCTGGCGAACCGGCACGACTGGTTGTCGGCCTTCTCCAGCGAGCTGGGCGTCGTCCTCGCCGTCGAGCGCATGCTCGGCATGGAGGTCCCCGTGCGCGCCGTATGGATGAGAACCCTCCTGGCCGAGCTGAACCGGATCCTGAACCACCTCATGTTCCTCGGTTCCTATCCCCTCGAGGTGGGCGCCATCACCCCGATCTTCTACGCGTTCCGTGAGCGCGAGACGTTGCAGCGGGTGATGGAGGAGATCTCCGGTGGCCGCATGCACTACATGTTCAACCGGGTCGGCGGCCTGAAGGACGAGCTTCCGGCCGGCTGGACGGCGCGCGCGCGGACCGCCGTCTCCGAGGTCCGTTCCCGGATGGGCGACATCGACGACATCATCATGGGCAACGAGATCTTCCGCGCGCGCACGAGAAACGTCGGCGTCCTCACGCGCGAGCAGATCCTCCAGTACGGAGTGTCCGGGCCGATCGCACGAGCGTCCGGCGTCGACTTCGATCTGCGCCGGGACGAGCCCTACCTCGCCTACGGCGACCTCGACGTCCGTGTGGTCACCCGTACCGAGGGCGACTGCCTGGCCCGCTTCGAATGCCTCTTGGACCAGGTACACGCGTCCCTGGATCTCGCCGACGCCTGCTTGGACCGCATCGCCGAACTCCCACCGGGCCCGATCAACCAGCGGCTGCCGAAGGTCCTGAAGGTCCCCGAAGGCCACACCTACGCCTGGACGGAGAACCCTCTGGGCATCAACGGGTACTACCTGGTGTCGCGCGGGGAGAAGACCCCGTGGCGCATGAAGCTGCGTTCCGCGTCCTTCAACAACATCCAGGTCCTCACGGAGCTGCTGCCGGGCAACCTGGTCGCCGACATGATCGCCATCCTCGGCTCGATGTTCTTCGTGGTCGGCGACATCGACAAATGACCCCTGGCGAGGCGTGAAGCCTAGGCGCGGGAGGCCCGGCGGTCGCGTTCCTCCTCGTCCGGGTCCTTGGGCACGCGGCACGCGTACTCCAGGAAGAACGCCGCGGCCACCAGGACCACGGCCGCCAGGAACGTGCCGCCGCTGACGAAGAAGTCGTGCCGGGGGGTCGGCTTGTCGAGCTGGGTCGCGAGGCTGATGGCGAACCCGCCGAACACGCCCGCGATGACGGCGGCGGAGTGCGCGCTGGCCTTGCCCAGGGCGGCCAGCCGGGCCACGGCCATGGGCTCGATCGGCTTCGGCGCCTTGCGGCCCGCCTCCGGCACGCGTCCCCTCTCGGGCTTGCGGCGGATACGGCGCAGCACGTTCACACCGGTGAACCCCTCGCCCAGGGCGAGCAGCAACAGCGTCGGTACCGCCGTCCACGGCAGGGGCGGTAGCGAGACGTAGGCCGAACGCAGCACCGCCCAGGTGACGACCGCGATGACGACCACCAGGGCGATGAGGAACAGCGGACGGGACGGCTTCATGCAGGCTGCTGGAGAGCCAGGTCCTCCCGCCGGCGTACGGCCGACGGGCCACCCTCGGACTGCTTGGCCTGGGCGAGGTCACCGACGCGGCCGTGCCCCGGCAGCAGCACGTCCGGCTCGATGTCGGCCCACGGCACGAGCACGAACGCGCGCTCGTGCGCGCGGGGGTGCGGGAGCGTCAGATCGGGGTCGTCGGACGAGACGTCGCCGAACACGACGATGTCGATGTCCAGCGTGCGCGGCCCCCAGCGGACCTCGCGTTCCCGGCGCATCGAGTTCTCGATGTTCAGGACGCGCTCCAGCAGGTTCTCCGGTGGCAGCCGCGTGTCGGCCACGAGCACGATGTTGAGGAAGTCGCCCTGCTCGGGGATGTTCTCCCCGGGAGGGGCGAAGGGCGCGGTCTCGTAGACCGGGGAGACCGCCACGTAGCTCAGCCCCGGCGCGTCGAACAGCGCGTCGACCGCCTCCTGGATGTTGTCCAGCCGGTCCCCGAGGTTGCTGCCGATCGAGAACACGACACGGTGCTGGACCAGCATGTGCCCGCCGGTGGCGGTGCGGTCGGGCATGCGGTCGGACGCAGTCATGGGCGACTCCTCCTGATCTTCACGGCGACGTCCGTGAAGGGGTGCGGCACAGGCGCGCTCGGCTTGTGGACGGTGATCTCCACCTCGGACACCGCCCCATCTTCCAGACATATTGTCGCGAGCCGGTCGGCCAGCGTTTCGATGAGATTGACGGGCTCGCCCTCGACGACCGCGACCAGACGGCCCGCGAGCGTCCCGTAATCGACGGTACGCGAGAGGTCGTCCCCGGCGGCGGCGGGGCGGGTGTCGAGCCCGAGGACGGCGTCCACCACGAACTCCTGGCCCAGCTCGCGCTCGGCCGGCAGGCACCCGTGCCGCCCCCGGGCCCGCAGGCCGCGCAACTCGATGCGGTCGAGGCTCATTCTTCCTCCGCGTCCACGACGTTGAGGACGGGGGAACCGTGGTGGAGCAGGAGCCGCCACTCCCCACCGGTCCGTACGAACACGTTCGTCGCCACGATGCTGCCTCCGGCGAGGAACCCCGTCTCCGTCTCCTCGTCGGCGGTGAGCACGTTCTCCTTGCACGTCACCACGGCGTGGTCGCCGTACACGTCCGTCTCGACATCGGTCAGCACGAACTGGATGTAGGGCGTGTTGGCCATGATGAGCGCCCAGGAGCGCAGCACCTCCTCGCGCCCGCGCAGCATCGTCCAGCCCGGGTGCACGCAGGACACGCCTGAGGCGTACTGACCGTCGGCCCATACGGCCGACATGCGGTCGAAGTCGCCGGCCTCGAACGCGGCATAGAACTCGGCGTGGACCTCGTCCACGTCGGCGCGGTTCACGGCACGGCTCATGGGCGGTGTCCCCCTTGCTGGGCGCGACCGTCCGCCGCGGCCGGTTCCGAGCTTTCGTCCTGGGGCCGGCGTACTTCGCCGAGCGGCCCCTCATCGGGCAGGCGGGCCGCACTGATGGCGGCCGCCACACGCACCGCGTCCGCGTTGGGACGGACGCGGTGAACCCGTACGCACCAGGCTCCAGCCACTGCGGCCAGCGACGTGGTGGCCACCGTGGCGTCATCGCATTCGGCGAACGCACGGGGCGTTCCATCAGGGTCGGCCAGCAGCTTCGTGAGGAAGCTCTTGCGCGACGCACCGACCAGCACCGGATACCCGGTGGCGGCCAGCGCGTCGAGCCGGGCCAAGAGCCTCCAGTTATGGCCGGCCCTGGGGCTCTTGGCGAAACCGAGCCCCGGGTCGAGCACGATCATCGACGGGTCGACGCCCTCCCGCAGAACGGCATCGACCCTCTGCAGAAGCTCATCGCGCACCTCGCGGACCACATCCGCGTAGATGGCACGGGTCTGCATGTCGTGGCTGTGGCCGCGCCAATGCATGACCACATAGGGGACGTCCGCGGCGGCGACCACGCGCGGCATGTCCGGATCGGCGAGGCCGCCACTGACGTCGTTGACCAGCCGGGCGCCCACGCCGACGGCGGCCTCCGCGACCTCCGCCCGCATGGTGTCCACACTGACGGGGACGTTCTCGGCGCTGAGCGCCTCTATGACCGGGACCACGCGGCGCAGTTCCTCTTCCCGCGACACACGCTGCGCACCGGGCCGCGTGGACTCGCCGCCCACGTCCACGATGTCGGCGCCCTCCGCGGCGAGGTCCAGCCCATGGCGGACGGCCTTCTCGGGATCGAACCATGCGCCGCCGTCCGAGAACGAGTCCGGGGTCACGTTGACCACGCCCATGACGAGGCACCGCCCTGGCGAGGGAAGCCCCGGAACTACGGCATTGGTCATGTCACCCCACCTTATGCCTAGGAGTCATGGGTTCGGCGCGGCGGCTCCCGCCGCCCGGCCACGTCCGTCCCGCCTCCCGAGAACCAGCAGAACGGGCCTCAGCGCGACGCTGAGGCCCGTTCGATCGCTTGGGGACCCTCGGGACACCCGGGCGGTCAGTGACGCCCGAGGATCAGGCTCATCGCCTCCGAGCGCGTCTCCGCGTGATCACGGAAGTCGCCGCGCACCGCCGACGTGACCGTCTTGGCGCCCGGCTTCCGCACCCCGCGCATCGTCATGCACAGGTGCTCGGCCTCGATCACCACGATCGCGCCGCGCGGCTCCAGCACCCGCATCAGCGCGTCCGCGACCTGGCTGGTGAGCCGCTCCTGCACCTGGGGGCGCCGCGCGTACACGTCCACCAGCCGGGCCAGTTTGGACAGACCGGTGATCTGGCCCCGCTTGTTGGGCGTGTACCCCACGTGCGCCACCCCGTGGAAGGGCACGAGGTGGTGCTCGCATACGGAGTAGACCTCGATGTCCTTCACCAGGACCATCTCTTCGTGGTCGGCGTCGAACACCGTCGTCAGCACGTCCTCAGGCGTCTGCCTGAGGCCGGCGAACTGCTCCGCGTACGCCCGCGCCACCCGCGCCGGGGTGTCGCGCAGCCCGTCCCGGTCGGGGTCCTCCCCGATGCCGATCAGGATCTCGCGGACGGCCTTCTCGATGCGCGCGTGGTCGAAACGCCCGCCGTGCACGGTCTCGCCCGGCGGGTCGTTCTCGATCGGCGCCTCGTCGTACGGAATCGCCAAGACGGTCAGCTCTCACCCTGGGACGGGTCGACCGCCTCGGAGGCGACACCGCCCTGGCCGTTGTTCTTGGTGAGGTCGGTGACGTCCTGCGGGCCGAGCAGGGCCAGCTCCTTGGGCGTCAGCACCGGAGGACGGTCGGACGGGAGGCGCTTGCCGTAGCCGGTGTAGGAGTTCTGGTGCGGCCGCTTCTGGATCGGCGCGAAGATCTCCAGCACCTGGTCCTTCGACAGGGTCTCCTTCTCCATCAGGTTCACGACGAGCTCGTCCAGGACGTCCCGGTACTCGACCAGGATCTCCCAGGCGGTGTCGTGCGCGGACTCGATGTAGCGACGGACCTCGTCGTCGATCGCGGACGCTATGTCCTCGGAGTAGTCGCGCTCGTGCCCCATGTCGCGGCCAAGGAAGACCTCACCCTGGCCAGAGCCGAACTTACGGGCGCCCAGGCGCTCGCTCATGCCGTACTCGGTCACCATGTTGCGCGCGATGGAGCTGGCCTTCTCGATGTCGTTGGCCGCACCGGTGGTCGGCTCGTGGAACACCAGTTCCTCTGCGGTGCGCCCACCGAGCAGCATGGCGAGCTGGTCGTTCATCTCGGAGCGCGTGGTGAGGAACTTGTCCTCCATCGGGAGGGTCATGGTGTAGCCCAGGGCCCGCCCGCGCGGCAGGATCGTCACCTTGTGCACGGGGTCGGAGTTCGGCAGCGCGTGCGCCACCAGAGCGTGCCCGCCCTCGTGGTAGGCGATGATCTTCTTTTCCTTCTCCGACATCACGCGGGTCTTGCGCTCGGGCCCGGCCATGACGCGGTCGATGGACTCCTCGAGGGTGTCCATGTCGATCAGCTTGCGGTCGAAGCGGGCCGTGAGCAGCGCCGCCTCGTTGATGACGTTGGCCAGGTCGGCACCGGTGAAGCCCGGGGTGCGCCGCGCGATGACGTCGAGGTCGACGTCCTGCGCGAACGGCTTGCCGCGCCCGTGCACCCGCAGGATGCCCTTGCGGCCCTCCAGGTCGGGGCGGTCCACGGTGACCTGCCGGTCGAACCGGCCCGGACGCAGCAGCGCCGGGTCCAGGATGTCGGGGCGGTTCGTCGCGGCGATCAGGATCACGCCGCCCTTGACGTCGAAGCCGTCCATCTCGACCAGCAGCTGGTTGAGGGTCTGCTCGCGCTCGTCGTGGCCGCCGCCGAGCCCGGCGCCGCGGTGCCGGCCGACGGCGTCGATCTCGTCGATGAAGATGATCGAGGGGGCGTTCGTCTTGGCCTGCTCGAACAGGTCGCGGACGCGGGACGCGCCGACACCGACGAACATCTCCACGAAGTCCGAACCGGAGATCGAGTAGAACGGCACACCGGCCTCACCGGCGACCGCGCGCGCGAGCAGCGTCTTACCGGTGCCGGGCGGGCCGTACAGGAGCACGCCCTTGGGAATCTTGGCGCCGATCGACTGGAACTTCGCCGGGTTCTGCAGGAAGTCCTTGATCTCTTCCAGTTCCTCCAGGGCCTCCTCGGCCCCGGCCACGTCGGCGAAGGTGGTCTTCGGGGTGTCCTTGGTGATGAGCTTGGCCTTGGACTTGCCGAAGTTCATCACCCGAGAGCCGCCGCCCTGCATCTGGTTCATGATGAACAGGAAGATCAGCACGATGACCACGATGGGCAACAGGCTGAACAGCAGGTTCAGGAAGAAGCTCTGCTTGGGGACATCGACGTTGTAACCGCCGGGGAGCTTGCCGGCGTCGACCTGCTTCTGCAGCTGCTGCTGCAACTGGAGCCCCTGGCCGTCCACCCAGGATGCCTGCTGCCGCTTGTCGTTCCTGAGGGTCAGCTCGATCCGCTGGTCCTTGTCAACGATCTTGGCCGATTTGACCTGGCCGCTGTTGATCTCCTGGACCACCTTGGAGGTGTCGACCTTCTCGAACGAACGGCCGGGGTTGACGCCCCACATGACGAGGGCGACCAAGATGCCGAACAGCAGGATCCACAGCAGCGGCCCGCGAAAGTAGCGCTTCACGTCCATTTATCCGGTTACCCCTACGGGGCCCGTCCCTCCTGACCAACGTCTGTGTGTGATCCCCGCCCGTCCCGGGGGGACGAACGCCACTGCGACCAACAATGCGTCCAACGAAAGGCCCGTCGCCAGGGCTTCGGACCCACCGTGGCGGCTTCCCTCATATGGCTCCCCGAACCCAGGGTCCGGGACACCGACGGTACACCGCAGGCGCAGGAGACGCAGCCGACGCTGTTCTCCCGCATCCCTTCCATATACCCGTCAACGATCCTTGCAACGATTCGTCACGGTTACTTGTTCCCTGGGCGGTCCAAGGACCCGTGGGAGAGCCCGTGGGGACCCGTGGGAGAAACCCGTGGGAGGGACCGGTCAGGCCCCGTCCCCGCCGTACACGTGCGGGGCGAGCGTGCCGACGAACGGCAGGTTCCTGTACTTCTCCGCATAGTCGAGCCCGTACCCGATGACGAACTCGTTGGGGATGTCGAACCCGATGTACTTCACGTCGAGGTCGGTCTTGACCGCCTCCGGCTTGCGCAGCAGCGCGCAGATCTCCAGGGAGGCCGGCCCACGCGAGAGAAGGTTGCTCACCAGCCACGACAGGGTCAGACCGGAGTCGACGATGTCCTCCACGATCAGGACGTGCCGGTCGATGATGTCGGTGTCGAGGTCCTTGAGGATGCGCACGACGCCCGAGGACTTCGTGCCCGAGCCGTAGGACGACACCGCCATCCAGTCCATCGACGCGGGCGTGTGCAGCGACCGCGCCAGGTCCGCCATGATCATGACGGCGCCCTTGAGGACCCCGACGAGCAGCAGGTCCTTGCCCGCGTAGTCGGCGTCGATCTGCCCGGCGAGCTCCCGCACCTTGGCCTGCAGATCGCTTTCGGGGATCAGTACTTTCGCCAGGTCGGCGCCCAGGTCCTTCTCGTCCACAACCCCACCCTCATCGCTCAGTTTCGCCCGTCCGGTGGGACGGACGCGGGACGGACACCGCCGCGCGCGCGTGTACGCGATGCGCGCGGCGGACACACCGTGCGACGATCCGCACACGGCGCGCGTCAGACCGGGCCGAACAGCAGCTTCGCATACCGCCGGACGGCGCTCAGCCCCCCGGGCAGATCCACGTGCCGCTGGCCGCGCCAGGCCGTGACCAGCCGGTCCACCGCATCGACATGAACCGCCGCGAGCGTACCCGGTGGGCTCCCGGCCTTCACCGCGGCCATCCGCAAGACCCGTGTGCGGACGGCTCTGGGCAGGTCATCGAGCCCCTCCAGACTCAGACCCACCCTGTAGCCGTCTTCAGGAGCCTCCAGATCGCCGAACGCGCGGGCCGCCAGGTCGTCCAAGGCGTCGGCATCGTCACGCAGCATCCGGGCCGTCCTGGCCAGCGCCTCGGCCACTCCTGGGCCGAGGGCCTTTTCCAGGGCGGGGAGAGCTTCGTGTCGGACGCGCACACGCGCGTAGGCGGAGTCGACGTTGTGAGGGTCATCCCAGGGTTCCAGCCCCATCGCCTTGCAGGCCCTGCGCGTGGTGGCCCGATCGAGCCCCAGCAAGGGCCTCAGGTACAGGACGTCCTGCCGCCGGAACTCGGCCGGCATGCCGGACAGCGATCGCGCACCTGAACCACGTGCCAACCCCAGCAGAACCGTCTCGGCCTGGTCGTCCTGGGTGTGGCCTAGGAGGACGGCCGCTGAACCCAGGCGGCCGGCCGCCTCGTCCAGGGCCTTGTAGCGAGCATCACGAGCCGCGTTCTCGGGGCCGCCCGGCCCATTGACGGTGACCGCGACAGAGCCCGCCGGGTCCAGCCCCAGCGCCGCCATGGTCCGCACTACGGTGTCGGCACGCTCGTCCGAACCGTCCTGTAGGCCGTGGTCGATCGTGATGCCCCCGGCAGGGCGTCCAGCCCTGGGCGCCTCGAAGGCGAGCGCACCGGCTAGCGCCAGGGAATCGGCGCCGCCGCTGCAGGCGGCCAGCACCAGAACGTCCGCCGGCAGGTCGGCGAGGACCCGGCGCACCGCGAGACGAACAGCCGCCACTGCAGGATCAGGCCCCATGGGTCAAACGTCTACCACCCCACGGGCCCGTGTACGCCCGCGAGGCCGTGTAGGGCCCGGCTGGGCTCAGGCTTCGTTGGCCTTGGGCGGCGCGTCGAGCGCCCTGGGGCCGACCACACGGTCCATCCAGAGCGCGGGTTCCTTGATCTCGTCGTGCGTGGGGAGCGTCTCCGGCGACTGCCAGACCTGGTTGAAGCCGCTCATGCCCACCTCGGCGACGACCCGTCGCACGAACCGCGAGCCCTCCGCGTACTGCTTCATCTTCAGATCGATGCCCAGCAGGCGCCGGATCGTCTTGTCGAGCTTGGTGCCGCCCTCACGGCGCCCCTGGAACCGCGACCTGATCTGCTGGACGGACGGCACGACCTCCGGGCCGACGGCGTCCATCACGTAGTCGCCGTGCCCCTCCACAAGGGTCATCACGGCGGTCAGGCGATCGAGGATCTCGCGCTGCTCCGGGCTCTGGATCGCGTCGATGAGGTTGGCGTCGCCACCGCGGACCGCGTCGGCGACGGCCTCGGCCGCGTCCCGGATGCGGTCGAGCATCGCGCCTGGGTCGAGGTCGGACGCGAGCAGGAACTTGGTCATCTGGTCCTGGACGTACTCGCGCAGCCAGGGGACACCGGTGAACTGGGCGCGGTGCGTCTCCTCGTGCAGGCACACCCAGAGGCGGAAGTCACGCGACTCCACGCCCAGTTCCTGCTCGACATGGACGATGTTGGGCGCGACCAGAGTCAACCGCCCCGTCGCCGTACGTCCCGTCGGGTCGGGCGGCAGGAACAGTTCGTACTGCCCCAGGACACGGCTCGCCATGTAGGCCAGGATCGCGCCCACCTGCATACCGGTCACCCGGGAACCGACCGCCTGGACGACCATGTTCCCCGCACCGCCGAGGGGCCCGGGACCGCGCCGCTCGGACATCTGCTCGATGAGCGGCTCCAGCACCACCCGGAAGCCGTCCACGTTCGCGCGGATCCAACCGGGCCTGTCCACGACCGTCGCCGGGTCCGGGTCGAGCTCGGACGCCATGCCGGTGAAGTCCCGCACATGCCCGTGGGCGATCTTGGAAAGTTCGCGCAGCTCCTTCACGACCTCGCGGGCCTCGTCATAGCTGACCTGCGGTCCCGGCCTCACGAGCCGGGTTCCGGCCTGAACGGCCACATTCCAGTCGATCATTGAGGCGCTCATGTACTCCACCGTACGTTTCGGAGACGGCGCCGAGGCGCCCCTACTGGGTCGTTCAACGAACAACCGTTCTGGTTATCTCCCGTACGGCCCCGCCCACACGCCCCCAGGCCACACCGTCCCGCCACAAACGCCCCATCCCGCGAAAAGCGGGCTCTCCGCACGGGATCGGGAGGCGTCAACCGCAGCCGCAGGACGCGACCGTCGCAGCCAGTTGGTCCAGTTTGCCCGGGTCGACCGGGCCTTTGCCGTCCCCCGCCATGAAGGCGAAGGCGAGCAGCCGCCCATCCGCGTCATATGCGAGCCCGGCCAGCGTGCTGACGCCCGCCAAGGTGCCGGTCTTGGCGCGGACCATGCCGGCGCCCGCCCGGCTGCCCACCGTGGTGTAGCGCGGCGGGCTCAGCGTCCCCGAGAACCCCGCGACGGGCAGGCCCGTGATGACCGAACGCAACTCCGGGTGCTTCTCGCCCGCTGCGAGCGAGACGATCCTGGCCAGCGCGATCGGTGAGATCCGGTTCCGCGGCGACAAACCGCTGCCGTCGTTGACCGAGACCCCTTCGGCCACACCGAGCTTAGCCAGGGCCTGCTGGACGGCCTGCGCCGCGCCCGCGAACGTCGGCGGCTGCCCCACCTTGATGGCGACCTGGCGGGCCACCGCTTCAGCGACGTCGTTGTCGCTGTCGGTCAGCAGATGCTCCACCAGGGCGGACATCGGCGGTGAGTGAACGGTGCCGAGGCTCGCAGCGCCTTCCTGCGCCACCGTCCTTCGTCCTGCCTTCGCCCTGATGCCCTGCTTGGACAGCAGGTACGCGAACTGCCTCGAAGCACTGGCGGGTGGGTTGGAGACCCGCGTCTTCTTGGTCGGGTCCGTCGGCGCTACGCGGCCCTCGTCGACGGTCAGTGCGGTCACAGGCGCGACCTCGCCGTCCGGCAGGTAATTGGGCTTCCACCCGGCCGCTGTAGTAGGGCCCTGGTAGGCGGACACGTCGTAGTCAACACGCGCCTGGCGTACACCAGCGGACTTGAGCGCGGCGGCCGTCTGGCGGGCCAGGTCCAAGAGGGACGCATAGGGCGGGTGCCCGGCCCCCGGACGTGGCGGCAGGGCCGTCAGGGTAGGATCCCCGCCTCCGACCAGTACGATTCCGCCGCCGCTGCCGCGCACGACCCGAGTGGCGATCCGGTACGCGGGGCCGACCGTGGCCAGCGCCGCGACCGATGTCGCCAGTTTCGTGGTGGAGGCGGGGGTGGCGGGCCGTCCGGCGCGCAGCGCGTACAGGGACCGGCGCGTCTCGGCGTCGACGACCACCGCGTTGATCTTCGCCTTCGGCCCGCCGATCAGCGCCGCCAGCCGTCCAGCCAGGACGGAGGGGTTCGGCGGCCGGCCCGACGCGGAATCGGCCGCGGGGGCCACGACCGCGGACGCCGGAACGCGTACCGGGTCGCGCTCGGCCACGCTGGGCGGCTGCGGGGACAGATGACGCTCGGGTGTGAGTTTCGCCACTGCCAGCCCGGCGGCGACGGTGAAAACGTTAAGGAGGGACAGCGACAGGATCACGAGGGCCCGGCCCCGTCCAGGCACGTGACCGCCCCTCTCCCACTCAGCACTCACCAACGTGCGACATCCTTATACGAGGGAACACTCGTCCTGTGGGGCCGGCCTCACCCACGGGCTCCCGGAAGACTATTCACTGCGAGCGCGCAGGGAGCGGAGGACATCTTGGATTTCGACGTCACCATTGAGATCCCGAAGGGCCAGCGGAACAAGTACGAGGTGGACCACGAGACGGGGCGCATCCGGCTCGACCGCATGCTGTTCACCTCGACGCAGTACCCGGCCGACTACGGGTTCATCGAGGACACCCTAGGGGAGGACGGCGACCCGCTGGACGCGCTCGTCCTGCTGCAGGAGCCGACCTTCCCCGGCTGCCTCATCCGCTGCCGCGCGGTGGGCATGTTCCGGATGACCGACGAGGCCGGTGGTGACGACAAGGTCCTGTGCGTCCCCGCCACCGACCCCCGCATGGAGCACCTGCGCGACATCCACCACGTCGCCGAGTTCGACCGGCTGGAGATCCAGCACTTCTTCGAGGTCTACAAGGACCTGGAGCCCGGCAAGTCCGTCGAGGGCGCCAGCTGGGTGGGGCGTGTCGAAGCCGAGCTGGAGATCGAGCGTTCCCGGAAGCGCGCCGCGGACCAGGGCGGCCACTGAGCGCCGGGGCCGGGAGTCGCAGACGGCGCTGATCCGCTCCCGCCGCCCCCGCGACACGATCCCGCAAGGACCCTTCCGCACGAAACGCCGTATGGAAGGGTCCTCGCCGTCCATGGGCGCGGTCCGTGGGTGCGGTCCGTGGGCGCCACGGCTCATCCCGACGGACGGGTGGCGCCGATCAGGTCACCCCGGTGAATGCTGGATACGCGGACCTCGGCCCCCGTGTAGGGCGCTTCCACCATCTGGCCGTCGCCGATGTAGACGCCGACATGGTGGATGGTGGCGGGGTTGGACGAATCCGTGGCGAAGAAGACCAGATCCCCCGGACGCAACGCGCTCGTGGGAACGTGGGGGCCTGACGTCCATTGAGTGCCGGTCCAATGGTCCAGCCGTACACCGGCCTTGTTCCAGGCGTACATGGCGAGACCCGAGCAATCGAAGCCGACCGTGCCCGCGCCTTGAGCGAACCCCTGGCTGGGCCCGAGCATGTTGCCTCCACCCCACGCGTACGGGGTGCCCAGCCACTTCAGCGCTGCCCGAGCGGCGATCGCACCGCGCGCGGCGGACGAAGTCAGTCCCGTGGCCGGAGCCTCTGAGCCGGCGAAGGCGGAACGGGCCTTGTGCGCCTCTGCCTTCTCTCTGGCCTTCTCCCGCGCGCGCTTGACCCGAGCAGCATGGGCTTGAGCATCGCCGAGTCGACGCTCAAGGCGCCGCTTCTCGGTTTCGATGCGTTGGACGGACGCCTGCTGCCTGGCCACCGCCTGTTCCGCGAACCGCTTGGCCTCGTCGGCCCGCCGGGTCACGGCTTGCTGCTCCTCGAACGCGGTCTCCGCCTGGCGGCGGAACACGTCCGCGACGTTCTTGGACGCCTCCACACGGTCGATCATGGCCGCTCGCCGTTTCGCGAGCATCTCGACCATCCCCGCACGGTCCATGAAGCCCTGCGGGCCGCCATGGCCGACCAGCGCCGACGAGATCTGGTCGTAGCCGGTGTTGTCCCGATAGACCTGAGCAGCGAAGGACGCCAGTTCGGCCCTGCTCTCCTCCACCCTCCGATATGCCTCGGTAACCCGGCCTTGGGTGTCCCAGTACGCGCGCTGCGCGCGTAGCAACTGCACCCGCTCGCCGTTGTAGCGCTCTATGGCGGTCTCCGCAGCGACGCTGAGCCTGTCGAGTTCCCCGTCCGCCTGTGCGAGCTTGGCCTTCGTCCGGCCGACTTCGGCCGCCCGTTCCCTCACCTGGCGTTCGGTCCGTTCGACGTCCTTCGCGCTAGGGCCGGGGTCGGCGGACGGACGGGCGGACGCGGCCGGCACCAGCAGGCTCATGCCCAGAGCGAGCCCGGAGCCGAAGGCGACCAGCCGCAGCATCGTGCTCAGTGCAGGGGGTCGCGCCGCACGGCGGTGGCGGGTGTCTGCTGCGCCGGTTGCCATGAGCACGTCCTCCCCCGGGGATGCACTGCTTAGCGCAAACGATCACCTACGAAGAGTAGTTGACTCGGGCAATGGCCGGTACACGCGCCACTCCAGGCCGGCCCTTCACGGCCGAGAGTCTCCCGTCATGCGGTGGCTGTCGGCCCCACGCTTGGTGGGTTCTCGTCGGACGGTCGTCCTGTCGGGGACGGTGTCGTCTCCGGGGCGCTGCCAGGGGGCGATGTCGGCGCGGGGGTCGATGGTGTCGGCGTCGGCTGACCGCTTCCTGGCCGATCCGTATCCGTCGGTGTGGGGTGAGGACTGCCCGGTCGCTGCGTCGCGGGCGGCGCGGAGGGACTCGGTGAACTGGAACCGGTCGGTGTGGGCGACGGACCGGGGGCGGGCGGTGCGTCCTTCCGCCAGGTGACGTGAACCTGGACGGCGCCAGGCCGGAAGGTGACGGTGCCGGCCCCGCGGTCGTCCGGCCCCCGCGAGACGTGGACGTGCAGGGTCACGGCCTGTCCGGGCTGAAGACGACCAGAGGACGGCTGTATCCGAACAGGGCCCTGGGTGCTCGCCACCCAGGTGACCGGTCCGTCTTCTGCTCGCACGTCAATGGCGCCGTCCGAACCTCCCGCCAAGTCCAGGTAGAGCGGGGAGACGACCAGGACGCCCGCAGGTGTGGTCGGCTCCGTCCCGGAGACCGGCACCGGAGGCGGTTCGGGCACGGCCATCGGCGGTGCGGACGAGGCGCGCGCGCCGAACGGGAACGTGGCCGACACAGGGGCGGCGTCAAGCGGCCCGGACTCGTCCGGGTTCATCGCAGGCCGCCTGGTCTCCGGTGTCTGGGAGATACCGGGCACCACGGTCGGCTGCGGGCCGGCGGCGGTCTCCGCCGGGCTCCCGCTGGTGCCCAGCACTCCGTACATCGATGCGACCCCGCCTCCGGACAGAAGCGCCACCACCGCGAGCACCACGGCCGCACGGACCGCCTGTGCGCCGATCCCCGCCTCGTGCGCGGCCGTGGGCGCCTTGCGGAAACGGCCGAGCCAGGAGCCGTCGCCGCCCTGGCGACTGGCCCGTCCCGACCGGAGGTCCTGGACGGGGAAGCCGTCGGAGGCGAACTCCGTGACGCGGGTGGCGACGAAGAGCCTGTAACCCACCAGCTCGGGGTCCAGAAAGCAGCTCATGACACGGAGCCGCAGTTCTGCTGCTGGACGCGCGTCCGGCAGAAGCCCGTACACCTTCCTCGCCGACACGGAGCGGGGGCGGAGCGAACCGCAGACGGAGCAGGCCTCCGCGTGCCTTCTCAGCCGTCCGCTCAGCTCGTGATCGAGCTCGCCGCACCGTTCTCGCAGCAGCAGCGCACGCCTGGCGCAGCCGTAAGGCCCCTGTTGTACGAGCATCTCCGCGACTAGCGCGTCCTCCAGCTCGGCCCGCGCGAGGTCCAGCGCTTCCAGGGCGTCCTTCAACAACAGGCCCAAAACGGCGGCCAGGTCGGGGACCGGCAGCCGGTGCCTGACGCTCAGTTCCAGAATCTCCCGGGAGACCGGACGCAGCGCCAGGACCGCCTGCCACGCCGTGATGCGCTGGTCGACGTCCTCCTGATCGTGGCTGGCGACCGGCATGTCCGGGGTCTTGTTCCGCAGCGGCATGTGCCGCGCGCACTCAAGCCTGGCGATGGCATAGAGCCACGCCCTGAACCGGTGGGGGTCGCGCAGCTTGCCGATGTGCGCCTCCGCCACGATGAAGGTGTCGCGTAAGGCGACCTGGGCCGTGTCACGGCACCGCAACTGGAACCAGCAGTACGCGTAGAGCCGGCGGGCATGCGCGTCGTACACCGCGGCCGGGGCGCTGGGGTCGCGCTCGCGTAGCGCCTCGACCAGGAGATGGTCGTTCATACCAGAAAGGTAAAGGCTCTTCGCGTTCTTTACTGGCCATTTCAGAAGATCCAACCGAGATACCGAACGCCATTCTTGTGCCAACTCGCGATGACTTAGACAGAGTGTCACAATAGAGTAGTTTGCGTGCTTTGACCGACATACTGCAACTATCGCACCCTTGGCGTGACCAGCACGTCATCCCGAGGAGCACCTGGGTCGCGACACAGCGTGAAGCCCCGGAATCAGATCACTTGCCACACGAATGACCGTTTCGAAATCAACGAAATTGAGCCTCCATGCGCCGATCACCAGCAGGGACAAAGAATTCCCGCGCACGGCGATAGATCATCGAGATCGTCGATACTGCGCATATCGCTCGATACCACGGGGCTGCCATCCAACCCAGGGGGCAACACAGGCGAGCCCCCAGACCCAACTCCCCGACGGGCGCATCACCAAAAAGATCATCGGTTCAACCGTTGACAGTGTCACGATGACAGTGTCATCATCGAGCCATGGACGGTACCTGGAGCATCGGCGAGCTGGCGGAACGCGCCGCCGCTGCGCTTGCGGCGGAGGGAGCCGCGCAGGTCAGCGGCCGGGTGCGCGACCTTCCCAACGCCCGACTGATCCGCTGGTACACCACGATCGGCCTGGTCGACCCGCCGCTCGGGCGGCGCGGCCGCACCGCCCTGTACGGGCCCCGCCACCTCCTCCAGATCGTCGCCGTGAAGCGGCGGCAGGCCGAGGGCCGCTCGATCGCGGAGATCCAGCTCGAACTCGCCGCGGCCCCCGACGAGACGCTCGCCCGCATAGCCGCCCTCCCCGCCGCCACCGCCCTCCCCGCCGCCACCGCCCTCCCCCCGGCGGCGCCGGCTCCGCACAGAACCGCCACGCCATCCGACGACCGCCGCCTCGCGCGCCGTCCTCCGGGTGGCGCTGCCGAGGCCACCGGACGGCCGGACGCCGCGGACACCACCGCAGCATCCGACGAAGCAGAGGGCTTGGTCTCCCCGGCAGACCCGCCAGGTGCAGGTGCCGGCCCGCCCGAGGGAGGGACAAGCTCGCCAGACAACGGCGCGACCTCATCGAACGGAGAGCCGAACGGAGAAGCGAGCTCACCGGCCGGAGGCGAAGAAGCCGGCGGCGCCTTCTGGAGAACCCGGCCAGATGTGTCGCACAAGTCGGCCACCGTCGCCGTCGAATACGGGCACCCCCTCCCACCCGTCGTCCAAGGGGTGCGGCTCGCATCCGGCGTCACCCTCCTGCTGGACGGTTCCGCGCTGACCGACGACGACCTCGCCGCGATCGACACCGCCGCGAGGCCACTGCTCGAAGTCCTGCACCGCCGCGGCCTCCTCAGGCCCGCCGAAAGCCCCGCATTTCCGCCCGACGCTCACTTCCGGAGGTCCCCGTGACCGTGCGCATCCTGCCGCTACCCGAGATCGAACAACCCCCGGCGTCCGACCGCGGTCTGGGCGCGCTCAGCACCGAAAAGGGCAACCTGCCGCTCGACACCGTCGAGGTGCACGCGTCGATCACCGGCCTGGCCGCCGGCATCGAGGTCGTCCAGGGTTTCCGCAACCCGTTCGACATGCCGCTCGAGGCCACCTACATCTTCCCCCTGCCCGACCGCGCCGCCGTGACCGCGATGCGCATGGAGGCCGCGGACCGGGTCGTCGAGGGCACGTTGAAGGAGCGCGGCCAGGCGCGGCAGGACTACAACGACGCCATCGCGTCGGGGCGGCGTGCCGCGATCGCCGAGGAGGACCGCCCCGACGTGTTCAGCATGCGGGTCGGCAACATCCTGCCCGGCGAACGGGTGACCATCCGGCTGCGACTCGTCCAGCCCCTGCCCCACGAGTCGGCGTCCAGCGCCACGTTCCGCTTCCCGCTCGTGGTGGCCCCCCGCTACATCCCGGGCGCCCCCCTGGACGGCGAACGCACCGGCCCCGGAGTCGCGGACGACACCGACGCGGTGCCGGACGCCTCCCGGATCAGCCCGCCCGTCCTCCTGCCCGGCTTCCCCAATCCGGTCGGGCTGGCCATCACCGCGGACATCGACCCGGCCGGGCTACCACTGACCCAGATCCGGTCCGCGCTGCACGTCGTGACCGAAGAGACGACCGACAGGCGTACCACCCTCCGTCTGCAACCGGGTGAGCGCCTCGATCGCGACTTCATCCTGCGCCTCGACTTCGCACCCCACGAGACCGCGGCCCTCACCCTCGTCCCGGACTTCACCGACGAGATCGCGATCCTCCCGGCCCCCTCAGAAGAACCGCCGGCGATGGAGGGCACGTTCAACCTGACCGTGCTGCCGTCCGGCGACGCCAGGCCGAGCCCGCGCGACGTGGTCCTCGTCCTCGACCGCTCGGGGAGCATGCAGGGCTGGAAGATGGTCGCCGCCCGCCGCGCCGCCGCCCGCATCGTCGACACGTTCCGCGGTGAGGACCGGTTCGCCGTCCTGTCCTTCGACAACGTCATCGAACGCCCACGCGACCTCGGCACCGGCCTGGTCGACGGCACCGACCGCAACCGGTTCCGCGCCGTCGAGCACCTCGCGGCGCTGGGCGCCCGCGGCGGCACGCAGATGCTCACCCCGCTCGACGAGGCCTGCCGGCTGCTCGCCGACTCCACCCGCGACCGGGTGCTCGTCCTGATCACCGACGGGCAGGTCGGTAACGAGGACCAACTGCTCGCCCGCCTGGAACCGGGGCTCCGGGGCATCCGGGTCCACACCGTCGGCATCGACCGGGCCGTCAACGCCGGCTTCCTGAACCGCCTCGCCGCCATCGGCCGGGGACGCTGCGAACTCGTCGAATCGGAGGACCGCCTCGACGAGGCGATGGAGCACATCCACCACCGGATCGCCGCCCCGCTGGCGACCGGCCTCACGCTGCACGCCGACGGCCTGGACATCGTCCCGGACTCCGTGGCCCCGTCCCGGCTGGGGGCACTGTTCCCTGGTGTACCGCTGGTGATCGCCGGCCGGTTCCGCGGCGACCCGTCCGGCTCACTCTCCGTCCGGGGCACCGCCGCCGACGGGACGCCCTGGGAGCAGCGCGCCGACGGCACCGTCTCCGTGCAGACGGCCGCCACTTCCATCTGGGCCCGCGCCCACCTGCGCGACCTCGAAGACCGCTACACGGTCGGCGGCCCCGACGACCTGGAGCAGCGCATCGTCGAGACCTCGCTCCGCTTCGGCGTCCTGTGCCGCTTCACCGCGTTCGTGGCCGTGGACAGCCGAGTGGTGACGGAGGGCGGAACACCGCACAAGGTTGTCCAGCCGGTCGAAACGCCTCAGGGGTGGGAGACGGCCGACGCGTTCGCCACGGCCGCACCCGCGGCCTACTCCGCCCAGTCGTTGGGATTCGCGGCGCCACCCGCCCCAGGCGGCCTACCGCCGGCACCCGCGGGCCCCCCGCCGCCTCTCTCGGCCGGCGGACCGCCGCAGGCCCCGGCCAGCGCAGCTCCACGAGGTGCCTCGTCCGCCGGCGGCAACCCCCGGTACAGAAAGCGCCCCGTACGACCGGCACCAGGTTCCCCCCGGCCCTTCCGCCCCGCCCCCGCGCGGCCCGGCTTCCAGCAGGAACTGACGGACGTCCTCAACCGACTCCGCCAGGTCCCGGACGACCAGCGTGTCCACCACCTGCTGAGCGAACTCCTCCCCGTCCTGGAGTCGATCGTCCAGCGCATGGAGGCCCAGCGCCTGGACGCCACGCCTCTGGCGACCCTCCGCGATGACCTGCGCCGCCTGCAACCCACCGCGGACGAGACCACCATCGCCGATCACTGGGCCCGCGCCCTGCAGGTTTTGTCCGACTTCACCGGAGAACCCGCCCCGCGCCGCCCCTTCTGGAAGCGCCCAAGGTAACAACACACATCACCGCCACGAGGACGCCTGAGAGCCGTCCTCGTGGCGGTCTGCACCCGCCCAAGAACAACAACACCACAGCCACGGCCACCGCCCGCGGATAACCCAGATGGCGGGTCTAAACCGCCGCAAGAACACCACACACCACAGCAACAAGGACCCACCGGGCTCATCCACGTGACGGACCTGGATGCCGTGCAAGAACAACACACGCCACCCGCCACCAGGGCCGACCCGGAGCACCCGCGTGGCGGGCTGGATGCCGCCGCAGTGGCAACGCACGTCACCGCCACCAGGGCGCCTCAAGTCATAGCGGCCTCAAGGCACCCAAGAACAACACACACCACCGCCACCGCCGCCGAAGCCAACCGGGCGCATCCACATGACGAGTCTGGATGCCGCCGCAGGACAACTCACACCACCGCCTCGGGGTCGACCAGGGTCGTCGCTCGTGGCGGGGAAGTCACTCAAGACCCAAGGTCGACGCCACGTAGGCGCGTCTGTCCTCAGCTGGATGGGTGATCAGTGGAGGGGCGATGACATTGAGGACACGTGTTTCAGGTGGGCGGGCGGTTAGGGAGCAGGGGCGGCCTTTGGGAGGCCGCCCCCGCGTTGAGGAGTTGAGGGTCAGGTGCGGTTGCGGCGGAGGAGGGGGATCAGGTTGAGTGCCAGGCCGATGACGGCCACGGCGCTGACCAGGTTGACGCCCGGGTGGAACTCGGCGAAGCCGTCGCCGCCGGCGGCCGTTCCGTCGGCGACCAGGGCGGTGACCAGGGCCAGGACGAGGGCGGCGCCGACCTGGCCCGAGGTCTGGACGAGGCCGGACGCCAGGCCCTGCTCGGAGTCGTCGATCCCGTCCGTGGCCTGCGCCATGATCGAGCTGAACCCGAACGCGAACCCGCCGCCCAGCAGGAGCATCGTCGGCAGGATCGTGAACGCGTAATGCGGGGTGTTCCCCGCCGTGGCCAGGAACCAGCCGTAGCCGAGGCTGAGGGACGTCATGGAGCTGATGATCAGGCGGGGCGTGCCGTACCGGTCGATCAGCCGTCCGACGAACGGCGAGCCGAAGGCGACGAGGAGGCCGGCGGGCAGCAGTCCCATGGCCATCTTCAGCGGCGACCAGTGCAGGACGTCCTGCAGGTAGAGCGTCATCATGAACTGGAAGCTCAGGTACGACCCGAACAGTGCGACGATGCTCAGGTTGGCGCGGACGATGGAGCCGATCCGCAGGATGCCGAGCCGGATCAGCGGGTGCCGCACCTTGTTCTCGGTGACGAAGAAGCCGACCAGCAGGACCGCCGCGAGGGCGATGGAGCCCACGGTGAGGGGGTCGAGCCAGCCGCGGTCGGGTGCCGAGACCACGGTGTAGACGGCGAGGAGCATGCCGCCGGTGAGCGTCACGGCGCCGACGATGTCGTGGCCGCCGCCGGCCGCGGGCTTGTCCCGCGGGATCAGCGCATAGCCCGCGATCAGCGCGATGACCGCGAGGGGAACGGGCGTCAGGAACGTCCAGCGCCAGCCGAAGCTGGTCAGCAGCCCGCCGAGGATCAGGCCGGACGAGTAGCCGCTAGCGCCGAAGACGGAGAAGACCGACAGCGCCCGGTTGCGCGCGGGCCCCTCATGGAACGTGGTGGTCAGGATGGACAAGGCGGTGGGCGCGGTGAACGCTGCGGCGAGCCCCTTGACGAAACGGGTGACGATCAAGAGCGTGCCGTCGTTCACCAGGCCGCCGATCAGTGACGCGACGGCGAACACGGCGAGCGCGGCAAGGAAGATCCGGCGGCGTCCCAGCAGGTCGGCGGTGCGCCCGCCGAGGAGCAGCAGCCCGCCGTAACCGAGGACGTAGCCGTTCACGATCCACTGCAGCGACGTGGTGGACAGTCCGAGCTCGGCGCCTATCGACGGCAGCGCGACGCCCACCATGGAGACGTCGAGCCCGTCCAGGAACAACACGGCGCACAGCACGGCGAGGACGCCCCACAGGCGAGGGGTCCACATCTGTTCGGCCGGCGCGCGGTCGGCAGCCGGCGGACGGGCGGTGAGGACAGGTGAGGTGTCGGTGATAGCCACGCCGCAGGACGGTACATGCACATGCATCAAATGTCCACGCACAAAATTCTGCAGAATTTAATTCCCATGCATCTGATGCGCATGCATGGTACGATGCGCGGCATGGAGGCGAACGCTGCTCTGGTCGAGCGCTGGCGCGAGCTTGCGACCTGCTACAACACGGTCGCGTGCGCCCTGGAGCGGGCTCTGCAGGACGCGCATGGCCTGACCATGAGCGAGTACGAGACGCTCGACCGCCTCGTCGATCTGCGTTGTGAGAAGCGCCGCATGCAGGAGATCGCCGCGGCGATGTACCTCAGCCAGAGCGCGCTGTCCCGCACCGTCGCCCGCCTGGAGAAGAACGGCTATGTCGCCCGCGACCTCTGCAGGGACGACCGCCGCGGCGTCTTCGTCCAGATCACCGAGGCCGGCCGCGCCCACCACGCCGAGGCCCGCGAGACCCACCTGAAGATCCTCACCGAACACCTCACCCCCTGAGCCCCACCCCCAGCGCCTACAAGCGCCGCACCCTCCGCGTCCCCGCCATCCCCGCAATCCCAGGCAGCCCCGCAGCCGGAAACGTCACGGCCTTCGGGTCCGCTCTCCGAGCCCCGGCAATTACGCTGCACCGCCGCTGCACCGCCGCTGCACCGACCCGCGCCGCACTGTGCCGGACGCGGCCGGGCCAGACCGCACCGCGCCAGACCGCACCCCCGCGTCGCACCACTCCGGACCACGTCGGGCCGCGTCGAGCCGGGCTGGGTGTGCTGTGTTGTGGGGGCGTGTGTCGTTGGGGCAGGGGGGTGTTCAGGTGGGTTTTCGGGGAGTTAGGAGGGCTCGTTTACACTTTTGTCATTCGTTGTCGCAAATCGTTCGCGTGTAGAGGTGGGGCATGGCAGCGTCGCGGAGCACCGCTGAGGAGTTGCGCGGTGTCGGGCTGCGGGTGACGGCCGCCCGTGTGGCGCTGCTGGAGACCGTCCGGGACGGTGACCACCTCGGGGTCGAGGCGATCGCGTCCGGGGTGCGGGACCGGGTGGGGCACATCTCGGTGCAGGCCGTCTACGAGGCGCTGCACGCGCTCGCGGCGGCGGGGCTCGTGCGGCGGATCGAGCCGGCCGGGAGTCCCGCGCGGTACGAGGGGCGGGTCGGCGACAACCATCATCACCTGGTGTGCCGCAAGTGCGGGGCGGTCAAGGACGTCGACTGCGCGGTGGGGCATCCGCCGTGCATGGAGCCCGTGGACGACGCCGGGTACCTGGTCGACGAGGCGGACGTGACGTTCTGGGGCCTGTGCCCGCAGTGCCGGGCCGGATGACGGCGGCCGGGCCGCCCCCGCGGGGACGGCCCGGCCGCGGTCGGGCGGATCAGGCGAGGTCGAACCGGTCCAGGTTCATGACCTTGTCCCACGCGGCGACGAAGTCGCGCGCGAACTTCTCGGCGGCGTCGTCGGCGCCGTAGACCTCGGCGACCGCGCGCAGCTCGGAGTTCGAGCCGAACAGCAGGTCGACGCGGCTGCCGGTCCACTTGACGTTGCCGGCGGCGTCGCGGCCCTCGAAGACCTCGGCGTCCTCGGACGTCGGCTCCCACGTGGTGCCCATGTCGAGCAGGTTCACGAAGAAGTCGTTGGTCAGCGCCCCGGGCCGGTCGGTGAACACGCCCAGCTTGGACTGCTGGTGGTTCACGCCGATGGAGCGCAGGCCGCCGACGAGCACCGTCATCTCGGGCGCGCTGAGGTTGAGCAGCTGCGCCCGATCGACGAGGAGGAACTCGGCCGGGAGCCGGTTGCCCTTGCCGACGTAGTTGCGGAACCCGTCGTGGGTCGGCTCCATCTCGGCGAACGACTCGACGTCGGTGTGCTCCTGGGACGCGTCGGTGCGGCCCGGCGTGAAGGGCACCTCGATGTCGTGGCCCGCGTCCTTGGCGGCCTTCTCGACGCCCGCGCAGCCGGCGAGCACGATCAGGTCGGCGAGCGAGATCTTCTTGCCGCCGGTCTGGGCGGCGTTGAAGGACTCCTGGACGCCTTCGAGCGCGCGCAGCACCTGCGCCAGCTCGTCGGGCTCGTTGACCTCCCAGCCGCGCTGCGGCTCGAGGCGGATGCGGGCGCCGTTGGCGCCGCCGCGCTTGTCGCTGCCGCGGAAGGACGCGGCCGACGCCCACGCGGTGGTGACGAGCTGCCCCACCGTCAGGCCCGTCTCCAGGACCTGCCGCTTGAGGGCGGCGACGTCCTGGGCGTCGACGAGCTCGTGGTCGACGGCCGGGACCGGGTCCTGCCAGACGAGGTGCTCGGACGGGACCTCCGGGCCGAGGTAGCGGACGAGCGGGCCCATGTCGCGGTGGGTCAGCTTGAACCAGGCGCGCGCGAAGGCGTCCGCGAACTCCTCGGGGTTGTCCTTGAAGCGCTGCGAGATCGGCCCGTAGATCGGGTCGAAGCGCAGCGACAGGTCCGTCGTGAGCATCGTCGGGTGGGTGCGCCCGCCCGGGGTGTGCGCCATCGGGACGGTGTCGGAGCCGGCGCCGTCCTTCGGACGCCACTGCCAGGCGCCGGCGGGGCTCTTGAACAGCTCCCACTCGTAGCCGAACAGGATGTCCCAGAAGCTGTTGTCCCAGGTGGTGGGCGTGTCGGTCCAGATGCCCTCCAGACCGCTGCCCATCGCGTCGTCGCCCTTGCCGCTGCCGTGGGTGCCCTTCCAGCCGAGGCCCATCTGCTCCAGCGGCGCGGCCTCCGGCTCCGGCCCGACGTTGACGTTCGGGTCGGCGCCGTGGGTCTTGCCGAAGGTGTGGCCGCCGGCGATCAGCGCGACGGTCTCCTCGTCGTTCATCGCCATCCGGCGGAACGTCTCGCGGATGTCGCGGGCCGCGGCGATCGGGTCCGGGTTGCCGTTCGGGCCCTCCGGGTTGACGTAGATGAGGCCCATCTGCACGGCGGCGAGCGGGTTCTCCAGCTCGCGGTCGCCGGTGTAGCGCTCGTCGCCGAGCCAGGTCTGCTCGGGGCCCCAGTAGACGTTCTCGTCGGGGACGTAGACGTCCTCGCGGCCGCCGCCGAACCCGAACGTCTTGAAGCCCATCGACTCCAGGGCGACGTTGCCGGCGAGAATGTACAGGTCGGCCCAGGACAGGCTCTTGCCGTACTTCTTCTTGACGGGCCACAGCAGCCGCCGGGCGCGGTCGAGGAGGACGTTGTCCGGCCAGCTGTTGAGGGGCGCGAAGCGCTGCTGGCCGGAGCCGCCGCCGCCGCGGCCGTCGTGGATGCGGTAGGTGCCGGCGCTGTGCCAGGCCATCCGGACCATGAGCGGGCCGTAGTTGCCGAAGTCCGCGGGCCACCAGTCCTGCGAGTCGGTGAGAAGCGCGGCGATGTCGGCCTTGACGGCGGGCAGGTCGAGGCTCTTGAACGCCTCGGCGTAGTCGAAGTCCTCGCCGTAGGGGTTGGTGGCGGGCGGGTTCTGGGCCAGGGTCTTCAGGTTGAGCTGGTTCGGCCACCAGCCGCGGTTACCGCCGCCCTGGGTCGGGTGCGGGGCGCGCGTGTGCACGACCGGGCAGGCTCCTGCGCCTTCCTCGTTCGCGTCATAGACAGTGGCTTCGTTGTTCTCAGCCATGTGCTTCCTTCCAGGACGAAGCAGGGGATGGATCAGGTGGAGCAGGCGGGGCACAGGCCCCAGTAGACGACCTCGGCCTCGTCGACGGTGAAGCCGTGGTCGTCGGCGGGGGTCAGGCAGGGGGCTTCGCCGATGGCGCAGTCGACGTCGGCGATGACGCCGCACGACCGGCACACGACGTGATGGTGGTTGTCCCCCGTCCGCGACTCGTAGCGGGCCACGGACCCGGACGGCTGGATGCGCCGCACCAGGCCCGCCGTCGTCAGCACGCGAAGCGAGTCGTACACGGCCTGGTGGGACACCTTCGGGAGATCCTCGCGCACCGCTCCGATGATCGAGTCGGTGTCGGCGTGGGGATGCGCGTGCACCGCGCGCAGCACCGCGAGCCGCGGCCGGGTCACCCGCAGAGCGGACCCGCGCAGCATCTCCGTGAAGTCCCTGGACGCCATCACGCTCCCGAGGGTGGCCCATTTTCTGGAATCAGTCAAGTTTTGGAGGCAGCCAAGTTTGGACCGGTGCGGGCGGTCCGTGCTGTGCACCGGCTGCCGGGAAGTTGGCCCGGCGTGACGGGGTCGCGGCGGCCGGTTGACGCCGGCCGGGCCGATTCCGCTTCCTGAAAGGACCTCCGGGTCGCGCCCGCCCCATGGGCCGTCCCGCCGCCGTCCGCCTCCAGGTCTCGTACCTCCCCGCCAAGGAGAAGCAGGATGCCAAGGAAGACCAGCCTCGCCGTGGCCGCCGCCGTGACCGCCGGCCTGCCGCTGGCGCTCGCCGCGCCGGCATGGTCGCACGGGTACACGACGTCGCCGCCGAGCCGCAGCTACCTGTGCGGCACCCACCAGGTCCGGAACTGCGGCCAGGTCCAGTGGGACCCGGACGGCGTCGAAGGGCCGAAGGGGTTCCCGCAGCGCGGGCCCCGCGACGGCGAGATCTGCGCCGGCGCCGACGGGCGGTGGGCCCCGCTGGACGACCAGCGCGGCGGCACCGGCTGGCCCGCGACGACGGTGACGGGCGGCCGGCCGTTCAGCATCGTCTGGCAGTTCACCGCGCGGCACTCCACCACGTCGTTCCGCTACTTCCTCACGAAGGACGGCTGGGACAGCACGCAGCCGCTGACGCGGGCCGCGCTGGACCTCACGCCGTTCATCCAGTCGGACTACGGCGGCCGGCAGCCGTCCAACCCGACGACCCACAGCGGGACGCTCCCGCAGCGCCACGGCAGGCACATCCTGCTCGCGGTCTGGGACATCGCGGACACCGGGAACGCCTTCTACCAGTGCTCCGACCTCGACTTCGGCTGACCACCGGCCGTCCCCGGCCGCGAAGGCGGGACGAAGGCGGGACGGGGTGGCCGCGCCGGTGCGCCGAGCGGTCCCCCGTCCCGTCCGGTTCGGTCAAAGGACCACCTCCGGCCAAAGGGCCACCCTTCTGCCGATAGACCACCTTCTGCCGATAGGAGGTGCAAATCGGGGCGTTTCACTAGGATGCTCGCGTGCGCGAAGATCAAGAGGTCCCGGACGACGGCGTTCTGACCGCGCCGCTCCTGCCGCCGGACGGCGGCCCTGGCGAGGACGCCTCCGCGGAGTCGCTCGCCGAAGCACCGCGGGAGGCACCGCGAGAGGCCATGCGGGAAGCAGTGCGGGAAGCACCGCCGGAAGCGCCGCGGGAACTACGCGCCCATGCGCCCATGGAAGCGCCGCCGAAGACGCCCGAAGAGGCACGCGCGCAGACGCTGGCCATCGAGGCGCGCGCGCAGACGCCCGTGGTACGCGCCGCGCAACCACCCGTGGTGCGCGATACGCCCACCCCCTTGACGCACGATGCCCAGCCACCCGTGACGCGGGATGCGCAGGCACCCGTGACACGTGACGCGCAGCCGGCCGTGGTGCGCGATGCGCCCGTGACGGAGACCGATCCCGCGCCCGTGCGCGCGTTCGGGCAGGACGTCGAGCGGCTCGGGAAGCTCGTCGGCCAGTTGTCCGCACTCGCCGCCGCGCTCGGCGACCGGCTGGACGGCGAGGTCCGCGCCACGCTCGACAACGCCGAGCACGCCCTGGCCGAGGCGCGCGGCGCACGGCAGGCGTCGGCGGCGGCGGACGAGCGCGCCGAGCAGGCCGAGGCCCGCGCCGAGGCGGCGCGCCGGGAGGCGGCCGAGGCGCGCGAGGAGCTGGAGAAGGGGCTCGCCGCCGCGAAGGCCAGCGTCACGGCCGCGCAGGAGAGCGAGGCCAACGCGTGGAAGGAGGCGGGCGCGCACCAGCAGGCCCGCGCGACGTCCGCGAACGAGGCCGCGCACGCCGAGGGGCTCCGCAAGCGCGCCGAGGCGGCGTGGAGCACCGAGCACCAGGCGCGCGGCGAGGCCGAGCGCGAGCGCGACGACCTGTCCGCGCGGCTGGCCGCCGACCAGAGCGCGCTGGCCACCACCCGCACCGAACTGGCCGAGGCCCGGTCCAAGCTGGAGGCCGCCGCCGACGCCGAGCGGCGGTTGCGCGCCGAGCTGAGCGTCGTCCAGGGCGAGGTCGCGGGGCTGACCGTGGAGCGCAACGCCGCCGTGGGCCGCGCCGAGGAGCAGACCACCCGCGCGAAGCGCGCCGAGCAGCTCGCCGATTCCGCGGAGGAGCGGATCCTCAACGCGATGGCGCGCAGCGACCGGGCCGAGCAGCGCGCGGACGCCGCCGAGGAGCGGGCCGACGCCGCCGAGGTCCGCATCGACCGCGACGCCGCCACCGTCCGCGCGCTGCAGGACACGCTGCGGGCGGCCCTCGACCTCCCGGCCGTCGAGGAGCTCGACGACGGCCACGGCGTGCGGGTCGGCGAGTCGGCGGCGGTCGTCGCCCGGCCCGGTGGGCTCGTCGGCGTCGACCAGGTGCCGGACGTCATGGACGGCGAGCTGGCCGGCCGGTTCGCCCGCGCGATCCTGGCCGTCCGCGTCTACCAGGCCACGCAGCGCCCCGCCCTGGCGGACACCGCCGAACAGGCCGACGCCCCCGGACAGGCCGAGGACACCGACCCGGCCGCGGGCTGACCGCGCCCCCGAGACGCGGCCGGTCGCGGGCCACCGGGGCCCATGCCCTGGTCAGGCTGGGGTTTCCCCGCCGTCCCGCGTCCGGTTCCTGGTGGGGAGTTCCACCAGGCGGACGCACAGCATCGGCAGGGCGAAGCCGATCAGGATCTTCGCCGACAGGACGGCGAGGGCGGGAAGGGCGCCGGTCACGCCGGGGTGGTAGGGGCTCACGGCGATGAGCAGCGGCGCGGCGGCGGTCGCGATGAGCGCGCCAGCCCGGCGTTCCCGGTGGGTGCGGGCCAGCGCGGCGGTGACGAGGACGGCCACCGCGACGACGAGCGCGAGGCGCAGCTGCTGCCAGTCCTCAATGAACGCGAGCAGCCGCTCGGGGTCGTCGAAGCTCACCGGGCCGAGACCGCCCTGGTAGACGAGCGTGAACAGCGGCAGCGACATGGCCGCGACGAGGACGGCCGCCATGGCGACGGCACCGGCGACGCGGGCACGGCCGAGGAGGCGGGCGCCGTGGCGCGGGCCCGGCGAAGCGACCAGTGACGCGGTGGCCAGCAGCGCGAACGGCAGGATGCCCGACAGGGAGGCCGCGAGCAAGGCGTACGGAGCGGACGGAAGTGCCGTCCCGTAGACCACGACGGCGGCATGGGCGGCGGTGACCGCGCAGGCGGCACGGGTGGCGGCACGGCGCGGTCCGCGCCAGGCCAGGACCGCGATGACCGCCCACGCCAGCCAGTACGGCCCGGTGCCGAAATGGAAGGCGAGCATGGGACGGATCGCTCCGCCGTCGTCGACCCGCTCGGCGACGGCCAGGGCGAGTTGCGGCGCGTTGAGCAGGAACCGCATCCCGTCCGCCACCAGCACCAGCATGGCCGCGAACCCGGCCACGGCGAGCGCCCCCGGCCAGCGCGATCCGGTGGCCCCGCCTGCGGCGCGGCGCAGGCGGATACGGACGGCCCCGAGCAGCAGGTCGGCGGTGTCGGCGGCGGACGGCCTGGTCTGCCCGGAGCGGGCCGCGGACAGCAGGACGTCCACCATCTCGTCCTCGTGCTCCGCGCGGTGCCCGGCCGGGTAGCAGGACAGCAGCCGGCGGTAGCGGGCTTCGAGCGCGCTCACCGCAGCCCCCAGAAGGCCGGGGCGGCACCGAACGCCGGGGCGGCGCCCCGGCCGGGGAAGGCGGCGAGGCGGCGGGCGGCGACCTCCGTGCGGCGGCGCAGCGCCTCGACCTCGGCGGCGAGCGCGGCGGCGCCGTCGTCGGTGAGCCGGTAGTAGCGGCGGAGCCGGCCGTCCACGACCTCCTCGCGGTCGGGGGCGATCAGCCCCTCGTCCTGGAGCCGGTCCAGGGCGGTGTAGAGGGTGCCGGCGCGCAGCCGGGTCCGCCCGGCGGAGATCTGCTCGACGTCGGACATGATCCCGTAGCCGTGCCGCGCGCCGTCCGCGAGCGCGGTCAGGATCAGGAACGTCGGTTCCCGCATCGGTGTAGCCATGTGATCTTTATATATCGATCATCTGACTATAGCAATCGCCATGACCATCGCCGTGAGCATCGCCGTGAGCATCGCCATGACCATCGCTAAGGCAGGCGGAGGGCGGCCGGGGCGCCGGACGGGACGGCCGGAGCGGCGGGCATGACGCGGTCGACGCGCTGGTAGGGGGTGCCGGGTTCGGGGCGCGGGTCCTTCTCGCCGCGGTTCGGCCAGAACGCCATCGCCCGCTCGGCCTGGGCCGTGATGGTCAGGGACGGGTTGACGCCGAGGTTCGCGGTGACGGCGGAGCCGTCCACGATGTGCAGGCCGGGATGCCCGTGGACGCGGTGGTACGGGTCGATCACGCCGTCCTCGGCGGTCTCGCCGATGACGCAGCCGCCGATGAAGTGCGCGGTCGTCGGGATGTTGAACAGGTCGAACCACGTCCCGCCGGGGGTGGCGTCGAGTTCCTCCGCGAGCTTGCGGACGGCGTCGTGCGCGATCGGGATCCAGGTCGGGTTGGGCTCGCCGTCGCCCTGCCGCGCGACGAGCCTGCGGCGGCCGAGGCGGCCCCGCCGCTCGCCGATGGTGATCGAGTTGTCGGCGGTCTGCATGACGAGGGCGATGACGGTCCGCTTCGCCCAGTCCTTGAGGGACAGGCCGCGCAGGATGATCGTCGGGTGCCGGGCGGCCTGCCCGAGGAACTTCAGCCAGCGGGGGGCGCCGCCGCCGTCGACGAGCAGCGTCCTGATGACGCCCATCGCGTTGTTGCCCGCCCCGTACCGGGTGGGTTCGATGTGGGTCTTCTCGTCCGGGTGGAA
The DNA here is from genome assembly GCF_013364275.1 of Actinomadura sp. NAK00032. NCBI lineage: Bacteria > Bacillati > Actinomycetota > Actinomycetes > Streptosporangiales > Thermomonosporaceae > Actinomadura > Actinomadura sp. NAK00032. The sequence goes on from NZ_CP054932.1 coordinate 8,803,819, forward strand.
GGACGAGGTGATGGCGAGGCCGGTGCTGTGGTCGACGTCCTTCGCGCGGTGCCACACCGTCATGCGCTCGACGCCGAGGAGCGCCTCGGAGTTGGTGCGGGTCAGCTCGCCGAGGCGCGGCGACAGGCCGGGGAGGCGGCCGGCGGCGCGCATCCGGTGCAGGAGCCGCTGCGTCCCGTACGTTCCGGCGGCGAGGACGACGTGCTCGGCGGTCAGCGTCCGGCGGCGCTTGCGCAGCGGCCCGGTGTGCTCCGTCCCGACCTCGTAGCCGCCGGACGCGCGGGGCGCCAGGGATGTGACGGTCGTGTCCGGGATGACCTGGACGCCCGCCTTCTCCGCCAGATACAGGTAGTTCTTGGTGAGCATGTTCTTCGCGCCGACCTTGCAGCCGATCATGCAGGAGCCGCAGCCGGTGCAGGTCGTCCGGCGGGGGCCGGCGCCGCCGAAGTAGGGGTCGTCGGCGTCCTCGCCGCCCTTCTCGCCGAAGAACACCCCGACCGGGGTCGGGTGGTAGGTGTCGCCGACGCCCATCCGGTCCGCGACGCGCTTCATGGCCTCGTCGGCGGGGGTGACGAGCGGGTTCACGGTGACGCCGAGCATGCGCCGGGCCTGGTCGTAGAACGGGTTCAGCTCGTCCTGCCAGTCGGTGATGTGGCCCCACTGGCGGTCCTTGAAGAACGGCTCCGGCGGGACGTACAGGGTGTTGGCGTAGACGAGGGAGCCGCCGCCGACGCCCGCGCCGGCCAGCACGAGCACGCCGGCCTTGCCGCCGACCAGGTGGACGCGCTGGATGCCGCGCATCCCGAGGCGCGGCGCCCACACGTACTTGCGGAGCCGCCAGGACGTCTTGGGGAGCGTGTCCTCGTCGAACCGGCGGCCGGCCTCGATCACCGCGACCCGGTAGCCCTTCTCGGCCAGCCGCAGCGCCGACACGCTGCCGCCGAACCCCGAGCCCACCACGATCACGTCGAAGTCGTAGGCGTCATCGGGCATCGCACACCACCTTCGTCGCGGGATCACGAAAGGCCCCCGAGTGTGGACCTCCCGCAGCGTCGTCCGCCATGCACGCAAAGCAACGATTCCGGCACGGATTTATCACCCGACTGATAACGGGACGCGGCGGCGGCTCAGCGGACGCTCGCTCAGCCGCCGGCATCGCGGTTCGCCATCCGCGCGTGCAGGATCAGCTCCATTTCCAGGCACCGCCTGGGATCGCGCAGCTCGTCCCCGAAAAGGTCCTGCAAATGGCGCAGCCGGTACCGGACGGTCTGCGGGTGGACGCGCAGCCGACGGCTCGCGTCGGCGGCGTTGAAATTGTGCTCCAGCAGCGCGAGCAGCGTTTCGGCGAGCCTTTCCCGGCGGGCCGGCGGGACGTCCCGCAGCGGCGCCAGCCGGGTCGCCGCCGCGTCGTCGATCAGCTCCCCGGCCCGCGCGATGACCAGTGCGGGGACGTGCTCGGCGCTGCGGATCAGCCCGCCGTCCGGGATGACGCCGCGGCCGGCCAGCGCCAGCGTCTCGCGTGCCCAGCGCAGCGAGTCGGCGGCGCGCGCGGCGGGCACGGCGGGGCCGACCGCGATCGCCCAGTCGCACGCCGGCGTGGCGGGCACCCTGGCCTGGCCGCGGCCCGGGTCGGGGATCAGCAGGCACGGCTCGGGCGCCGCGAAGTCGGCCAGCAGGTCGCCCGGCACCTCCGGCGGCAGGGCGCCAGCCCGGCGCCGCCGCGCGACCGCCGCCGCGACGGTCGCGGGCAGCGGCCAGCGGGCCCGCGCGGCGAGCGCCGCGAGCCGCCGGGGGTCGGTGCGCGGCTCGGTGAGCAGCAGGTGCAGCAGCTTCGCCCGGTGCCGCTGGACGGCGGGCGCCACCCGGCGGTCGGCGCGCTCGGCGACCTCGGCGGCGTACCCGGCTGCGATCACCTCGGCGACGGCCTCCATGTAGCAGAACTGGGCGTCCACGACGAGGCTGAGCGCGGTGTGGTCGAGGTCGAGGCCGCCCGGGACGGCGGCGAGCGTGCGCCACGCGACGGACGCGGACCGCCGCAGCGCCTGGTGCGTCTCGACGGGGTCGCGCCCGTCCCGCGCGAGGTGCCGCCCGACCCGCAGGTAGAACGCCGACACCCGCTCCCAGCCGGCGCCGGGGTCCTCGACGAGGTCGCAGAAGTGCCGGATCCCGGCGGCGACGCCGGCCCGCGCCCGCCCGGCCTCCTCCTCGCCGATCTGCGGATCGCCCCGGCGCAGTTCGGCGAGCAGTTCGTCGGCGGCCCGGTCGAGGTGCGGCCGCAGCCGCCGCGCCACCCACGCCGGCACTTCCTCGAACGCGCGGACGTCCAATGCTGTGCGCACCACTCGCCATTCCCCCCTGCCTGGGCGCCCGCCGGTCAGCGGGCGTTTCCCCAGGATTCCGGATCCCCTCCGATCACGGTTGTCCCTGACATAAGCTGTTGGCCGCGCCTTCCTTGAGTCAGTTGACAAAAGCCCAGGCCACCGCAAGTCATTGACGCCCAGGGCCAACGGCCTGTTTCTCTCCTCCCGGATGATCGTCGGTCTTGGCGCGTCGGGTAAACCGCGCGGTTCAGCGACAGAAGGCATTCCCATCTCACGCCGCGTAGCCGCCCGCGAATCGAACGGAAAAAGGGGCCGGGGCGGAGTTAAATGAAGGTTTCGAGGGCGGTGATGCGCCAGTGGCCGGCGCGGTGGACGGCGGTGACCGTGAGCATGGCCGGGGCGTGCGTGCTCGTGCCGTCCGACGTGCGGGTGGTCTGCTGGTCGGCGAAGACGAGGACCACCGCGCGGTCGCCGGTCAGCGTGGTGACGGCGCTGTCGGTGACGCGCGTGCTGAGGACGGTCTTCGCCTTCGGCGACTCCTCGCGGACCTTCGCGAAGATGTCCTCGTACTGCCGCACGGCCTTGCCCGTCAGCGCGTCCTTAGCGGCCTTCTGTGTGCGCGCGGGGTCGGTGTAGTTGAAGGAGAAGACCTTGCCGACCATGTCCGCGACGGCGCCCTTCACCTCGCTGGTGGCCGCGCCGTCGGTGAGGGCCGTGTTGCGGACGGACGGGTCGTCCCGCACGGCGTCCGCCTGACGCAGTGCCCAGAACCCGAACACGGCGAGCAGCACCGCGACAACACCGAGCACTACGGGCGAGGTGACATCAACCCGCAACCGGCAAGGCGACATGTTGACCCGCGACAGAACTCGCATGGTTTCACCACCCTCGCCAGGGCGACGTCCCACAAGAGCAGCGCGGCGGCGTGTAAGTGAGCATGGGGTGGCGCCTCACATCGTGTCCGTTGGGGCCTGGCCCAGTTCGCTGAGCTTCCAGCCGCCAGGGGTTCTGGTGACCTTGCCGACCAGGCGGCTCTGCTTGGTGGCGGGGGCGCCGTCCGGCGGCGTGACGGTGATCTCGACGGCGACGAGGATGCGGGCCTTGCCGGAGCGCTCGTCCAGCTCGGCGACGGCGCCGTCCAGGATGCGCGCGGTGGTGATCGTCCGGGCCTTCTTCACCTGTGCCTCGAAGGCGGCGCGGCCCTGCGTGATCTGCCGGTAGAGGTCGCTCGTGGTGGAGTCCTGCCAGGTCTTCAGGCCGGACGCGAGGTCGCGGTAGTCGAGCGTGTTGAGGTTCTGGACGGCCTGCTCCCCCGCCTGGAGGGCCTCGTCGCGCGTCCGGGAGTAGGCGTGGGCGTCGTCGTGCGCCGCCGCGTACCACGACCATCCGGCCCAGGCGGCGAAGAGCGCGGCGAGAACGAGGAGGGCGGTCGCCGTCCGCCGCAGGGTGTCGTCGGCCATGGGCGCCGCCTTCCAGTGTGTCGGGCCTTTCAGGCAGAGGCCAGGTCGGTGATCGACCAGTGGCCGTGGTTGCGGTGCGCCGTCACGAGCAGCTGCGCGGCGGCCGGGGTCCCGGCGGGCCCGCCCGCGCGGGTGGCGGTCTGGTCGAGGAAGACGAGCAGGCGCGCGTCGTCGCCGTTCAGTGACACCACCCCGGCCCGGACGACGCGCGTGGCCAGCGTGACGCGCTGGGCCGGGGCCTGCCGCTTCACCTGCCCGAACAGCCGCCGGTACTGGGTGAGCGCGGCGCCGGCGAGTTCCCGGTTCGCGGCCTGCTCGGTCGCGGTGACGTCCCCCGGGCCGTAGGTGAAGACCTTGCCGAGCGCCGTGGACACGTCGCCGATCACCTCGGTGGTGGCGACGTCGTCCAGCGCGGCCTGGTCGCGGGGGTCGGCGTCCTCGCGGAGGAGCCCGGCCGCGGGGCGCAGCGCCGGCGCGAGCAGGGCGACGGCGAGTGCGATCACGAGCGGCCGCCTCATCGGGCGCCGGCCGGGATCGCGGTGAGCGATTCGAGCCGCCAGCCGGACGGCGTCCGCGCCGCCCCGGCCTCGAAGCGCTTGCGCTGGAGCGTCGGCGCGCCGTCCCGCAAAGTGAGCTTCACCTGGACGGACGCGATGACCCGCGCCTTCCCCGCGCGGGCGTCGAGGGACGTCACGGCCGCCCCGGTCACGGTCGCGGCGGCGGTGGTGCGCGACCGCCCGATCTTCGCGCGGTTCTGCGGCCGGTCCCGTTCGAGCTGCTCGCGGAGCGGTCCCGTGGCGGCGTCCGACCAGGCGCGGAGCCCGGCGTCCACCTGCGCGGGGTTCATGGTGTTGAGGGCCGCGATCTGCTGCCGCGCCGCCCGCAGGACGGTGTCGCGGGTGTGGTCGGGGCCGGTACGGGCGCCGGGGTCGTCCTGCCACACCGTCCAGGCCGACCAGCCGAACAGCATGCCGGCACCGAGCACGAGGCTCCACCCGACAACGGACCCGCCACGCTGCCGCGCGCTCCGCTCGGTGGACGCCGGTGTCCCGGCCTTCCGTGCACCTCCGTGGTGAGAACGCCCACGGCGGCGTGTCTTTTGCTCGCTGGTCTTCGTTCTGCCGGGCATCAGGGCGCTCCCCGCAGGCCGAGGAGGTCGCTCATGGACGTGGGTTCCGTCGGTACTCCCGGGAGGGCCAGCGCGCCTGGAAGGGCGGAACTGCCCGCGCTGAGCACCGAGCCCGCGCGCGCTGGGGTCGGCACTGGTCGGTGCGGGGCGTTGCCTGAGCCGCGCACGTTGACCCCTGTCGACGGAGACGTTGCGCAGTGCGCGGCGGTGTTGAGCGCCGGGCCAGAAGACGTGTCCAGGCCGTTGCGGTACTTCGTGCCCCCGTAGCCGGACGTGCAGTTCGGCGGCTCGAAGAAGGTCGTGACCATCCCGAAGTTGAGCCGGCCGTCCTGCACGACGGACCTTCCGGACGCGACCGCCGCCGGAAGCTTGGCGAGGAGCTGCTCCAGGCCGTCCGATCGCGGCGCGAGGAGTTCGGACGTGGTCAGCAGGTTCGCGACCAGCACGCTGAGGGACGGGTCGAGGTCCCGCACCAGGTCGCGGAACTCGCCCGCCGCGCCGGGCGCGGTCGACACGAGCCTCCGGAAGGCCGGGTCGGACGTGCGGAGCTGCCCGGCGAGGAGCCGCGCATTGTGCCCGAACGACTTCAGCGACGCGGCCTCCTCGTTCTGCGTGCGCAGGACGGTCTCGCCGTCACCGATCAGGGACGTGGTCGGCGCGGCGTTCTCGTTCGCCGCGCGGGTGAGGGAGCGGGTGCTGTCGAGGAGGGCCCGCAGGTTGGGGCCCTGCCCGGCGAACGCCTGGCCCAGCTCGCCGACGAGCGTGCGGAGCGCGTCGGTCGGGACGGACGCGGCCAGGTCGTTCACGCTGGTGAGCAGGTCCGTCACGGGCGCGGGCGTCGCGGTCGCGGCGCGCGGGATCACCGAGCCGGCGGCCAGGTACGGGCCGGACGCGGTCACCGGCCGCAGGTCGATGTACTGCTCCCCGATCGCCGACCGGTTCGCGACGACCGCCCGGGTGTTCGCCGGCACGCGCGGCGCCGACTTCTCGATCTTCAGGTCGGCCAGCACGCCCGCGTCCGTCAGCCGCAGTTCGCCGACCCGTCCGACCGAGGTGCCCCGGTAGGTGACGTCGGCGTTCTCGGCGAGCCCGCCCGCCTCGGCGAGGTCGGCGGTGACGACGTAGTAGTCGCGGTAGCCGACGTATCCGCCGAGGTCGGCGTAGTTGAGGCCGACGTAGCCCATCGCGAGGAGCCCGACGATGAGGAAGACGATGTTCTTGATCCTGGTCGCGGCGGTCAGCATCAGTCCCCCTGCGACGGTGCGATGGGCGGGACGACCTCGGTCCCCGGACGGGCAGTGATCCGCAGGTACACGTTCAGGTAGTCGCCCTTCACGGCGGGCAGGACGGCGTCGGTGAACGGGTAGGTCAGCAGCACCTGCAGCGCGTTCGGCAGGTCGTGCCCGGCGTCCGACAGCTTCCGGAGGGTCGGTTCGAGGGCCCGGAGGTCGGCGATCAGGTCGTCCTTGCTCCGCCGGACGGTCGTCACGGCGGCCCGCGAGAGCTCGTCCAGCGAGCGGAGCATCCGGACGAGCGCGCCGCGCTGCTCCGCGAGGACGGCGAGGCCGGGTTCGATGTCGTCGAGCGCGACGCCGATCTGCCCCGTGCGGCCGCGCAGCGTGGCGGAGAGCCGGTTCAGGCCGTCGATCGCGTCGGTGATGCCCTTGCGGTTGGCGTCGAGGTCGCCGACGAGCGTCCTGGCCCGCTCCAGCAGCGATCTGACCTGCGGCTCGTTGCCGCCGAGTGCCCGGTTCAGCTCCACGGTGATCGTCCGGAGCTGGGCGATGCCGCCGCCGTTCAGCAGCATCGACAGCGCGCCGAACACCTCCTCGACCTCGGGGTTGCGGTTCGTCCGCGCCACCGGGATCACCGCGCCGTCCGCGAGCGTCCCGGTACCCGCGGACGGCGCTCCCCCGCCCGCGGGGATGCCGCCCGGCGCGGCCGCACCCCCGGGGACGTTCTCCGGACCCGCGCTGAGCTGCACGAACTTCTCCCCCAGCAGGCTGGACTGGCGGAGCTCGGCGTAGGCGTTGGCGGGCAGCCGCACATCGCCGTCGACCTTCATCGTGACCTCGGCCGTCCAGCCGCCGCGCGGCAGCGCGACCTTCACGACCCGTCCGACCGCGACGTCGTTGACCTTCACCGCCGACTGCGGGACGAGGTTCAGCACGTTCGCGAACTGCGCCTTCACCGTGTACGGGTCGTCGCCGAGGTCGGCGCCGCCGGGCAGCGGGAGGTCCCGCACGCCGGAGAACCCGCAGCCGCCCAGCGCCGTCGCGGCGAGCAGGAGGCAGGTGGTGCGCGCGGCCGTGGGGCGGATCATGGCGCCGCCTTCCGGGAGCCGGCCACCGGGAGCGGCGGCGCGGGGAGTTCGGTGAGGTTCTGCCGGCCCATGAGCGACCGCGTCCGGGGGTCGTAGGCGTTCAGGATGTTGGTCGCGTTGAGCGGCTGGACGTCGAGCGCCTCCGCCAGCGACCGGCGCTGCTTCACCAGCAGCTGGGTGATCTTCGCGAGCTTCTCGACGTTCCCGGCGATCTGCCACCGGTTGTCGTGGATGAAGACCTTCACCCGGGCGAGCGCCTCGGTGAGCGCCTTCAGTGCGGCGTCCAGCTCGTGCCGGTCGGCGGCGAGGAAGCCCGACACGTCGGCGAGCTGCCGTTCCGCCCGCCTGACCTGCCCGTCGTTGGTCTTCAGCATGGTGGTGAACGTCTGCAGGCTCCGGATCGTCGCGAACAGGTCCCGCTGCGAGCCGGAGAGCGTCTTCGCGGCCTGCGCCATCCGCTCGGTCGTGGTGCGGATGTCGCGGCCGTTGCCGCTCAGGTTCGCCGCGCCCGTCTCCAAGAGGCGCGACAGCGCGCCCTCCTTGTTGAGGCCCTCCGGGCCGAGGTCGGTGGCGAGCTTGCGGATGCTGTCGTAGACGGTGTCGAGTTCCATCGGGGTCGCCGTCCGGTCGGCCGGGACGACGGCGCCGGACGCCATCTTCGGGCCGGAGGTGTAGGCGGGCGTCAGCTGGACGTACCGGTCCGCGACGAGGCTCGGCGCGATCGCCACCGCCTTCGCCCCGGCCGGGACGTCCACACCGGGGTCGACGGTCATGACAGTCCTGACCTGGGTCCCTTCGGCCCGGACGGAGTCGACGACGCCGACCTTCACGCCGAGCACCCGCACGTCCGACCCCTTGTAGATGCCGACCGCGCTCCGGAAGTAGACGGTGACGCGGGTGCCGTCCGAGCCGTGCAGGGCGACGAACGCGCCGGCGGCGAGGACGACGGCGACCCCGGCGGCCAGCAGGGGGGTGCTCAGTCTGCGCAGCATCAACGCCCACCTTCCTGTTTCTTCTGGGGGGACGACCCCCCAGACCCCCCGGCAACTGCCTGTGGAGACGGCATACAGCCCTTCCTTGCAGGAGGTTTCGCCAGGTATTCGTCCGGGACGAGACCGCACAGGTAGCCGTCCATCCACCGGCCGCTGCCCAGCGTGTTGCCGAGCAGCCGCGTGTACGGGCCGGCCGTCTTCAGCGCCTTGTCGAGGTTGTCCTGGTTCTTCTGGAGCAGGGCGGTGACGCGGCCGAGCGCGCGCAGCGTCGGGTCGAGCTGTTCCTGGTTGTCGTCGACGAGCCCGACGATCTGCCGCGACAGCTGTTGCGTCCCGACGAGCAGCGCGTGGATCGCCTCGCGCCGCCGGCGGATCTCGCCGAGCAGCAGGTTCCCGTCGCGCAGCAGCGCCTCGACGTTCGTGCTCTGGCCCGCCATCGTCCCGGTGACCTGCCGGGTGTTGGCGAGCAGCCGCGCCAGCTCCGCGTCCCGCGAGGAGACCGTCTTCGACAGCGCCGAGATCCCGTCGAGGGCCTTGCGGACGCTCGGCGCCGTCCTCGCGAACGTCGTGGAGATCGCGTCGAGGCTCGCCGCGAGCGTCGCCGAGTCGACCTGCCCGACCGTCCCGGCGAGGTCCTCGAACGCCTCCGTCACGTCGTACGGGGAGGTCGTGCGGGCGAGCGGGATGCGCCGGCCCGGGTCCTGGCGGTGCGCGCCGAGCGGGTCGACGGCGAGGAACTTGTCGCCGAGCAGCGTCTTGATCGCGATCGTGACGGTGCTGGCGTCCCCGACCCAGGTGTCCCGGACGCGGAAGCCGACGGTGACCTTCGCGCCGTCCAGCCGGACGCTCGTGACCTCGCCGACCTTCACCCCGGCGACCCGCACCTCGTTCCCCGGCCGCAGCCCGGCCGCCTCGCCGAAGTCGGCGCTGTAGCGGGTCCCGCCGCCGATGACCGGCAGATCCTTGGCGTTGAACGACAGCAGCGCGGCGGTGACGATCAGCGTCAGCGACACGACCGCGACGGCGATCGGGTTCCGCTCCCGCACGGGCTTCCACCGCGCCCTCGTTCTCCGTCGCCCGCTCATGCGCCGCACCTCCGGTCCGTGAGGGGGATGCCGGTGGGCGCCGGGTGGTCCTCGCCCGGGTACTGCCGGTAGGTGACGCCGCTGAGGTCGGCCTCGCAGAGGTACAGGTTCAGCCACGACCCGTAGGACGCGATCCGGCCGATCGCCTCCATCTTCACCGGCAGCAGCCGCAGGAAGGAGTCGACCTTCGGGGAGTCGCCGGACAGGTTCCGCGACAGCCGCCCGAGCTGCGCGATGTCCCGTTTGAGGGGTTCGCGGCCGTCCCGCAGCAGGTCGGTGGTCGTCCCGGCGAGGTCGTCGAGCGCGCTGATCGCCTGCCCGATCGCGGTGCGGTCGGCCGCGAGGCCGGACACCAGCCGCCGCAGCGTGCCGATCAGCGTCCCGAGGTGGTCGCCGCGCCCGTTGACCGTGTCGAGGACGGCGTTCAGGTTGTCGATCACCTGCCCGATGACGGCGTCCTTGTCGGCGATGCCGCGCGTCAGCGACCCGATCGAGGACAGCAGTCCCTCGACCGTCCCGCCCTCGCCCTGCAGCACCTGGATGATCGACCCGGCGAGCGCGTTGACGTCCTTCGGCGACAGCGCCTGGAACAGCGGCTGGAACCCGTTGAACAGCTGGGTCAGGTTCAGCGCGGGGGTCGTCCGCTCGACCGGGATCGTCGCGCCGGCCCGCAGCGTCCCGGCCGCGCCCGCACCGCGCCCGATCTCGACGTACCGCTGCCCGATCAGGTTCAGGTACTTGATCGTCGCGGTGGACGAGGCCGGGAGGCGGTGCCCGCGGTCGACGCCGAACGAGACGAGCGCGACGCGGTGCTCGACGACCTTGATCCCGGCCACCCGTCCGACCTCGACGCCCGCGATCCGGACGCTGTCGCCCTCGCGCAGCCCGGACGCGTCGGTGAACCGCGCCTTGTAGGAGACGGTGTCGCCGCCGCCGACCCGCGTGATGCTGAGCGCGAGCAGCGCGGTCGCGACCACCGTGACCGTGACGAACGCGGCCGACTTGAGCAGCGGCGGCGCCAGGCTCTTCCGGCTCCCCTTGCTCTTCCGGCTCCCCTTGCTCTTGCGGCTCATCGCAGCGTCACCTCCGTGCCCCGGTAGACGGGGCCGAGCAGGGCGCTGCTCCAGTCGGGCAGCGCCTCCGGGACGTCCTGGAGGCCGGGCGCGAGCAGCTCGTTGATGAGGCGGTTCTCCTCGGGCGAGTTCGGCAGGCCGAGCGCGCCGGGCGCGACGGCGATGGGCGTGTCCGCGTCCGGCGGCGCCGACTTCACGGCCGCCGCACCCCCGAGAGCACCGCCGAGAGCACCGCCGAGGGCGCCGGCCGGGTAGCAGTGCGGGCCGCTCTTGTCGGTGTAGCGCGGACGGTCCTTGCCGGGCACGTACCGGCCCTTGGACGGCAGCGTCCGCACGTCCACGTGCAGGCCGGGGTGCTTGGTGCCCTTGCCGAGCACCTTGTCCATCACGGGGACGAAGTCGCTCAGCATGCGCAGCGTGCACGGGTACTCGGGCGCGTACTTGCGCAGCAGCTCCAGCGTCGGACGGCTCGTCGCGGCCAGCCGGATGAAGTTGCCGGAGTTCTCGTGAAGGAAGTCGGACAGGTCCTGCGACGCGTCCGTGACCGCCCCGTACAGGCTCGCGAGGTTGGTCCGCTGGTCGGCGATCGACCGGCTCGTGTAGGCGAAGTCGTTCAGCGCCTGCAGGATCTCCGGCGCCGCCTGGTCGTAGTGGCGGCTGACCTCGACGAGGGCCTTGATGTCGCGGTTGAGCGCGGGCAGGCTCGGGTTGAGCTTCTTGAGGTAGGCGTCCAGCTCGACGATCGTCTGCCCGAGTTCGGTGCCGCGCCCGTCGAGCGCCTGCGACACGGCGGTGAGCGTGGCCGCCAGCTCCGCGGGCTGGACGGCCGTGAGCAGCGGATACAGGTTGTCCAGCACCCGCTGGAGCTCGATCGCGTTCGCCGACCGGTCCTGGCTGATCACGCTGCCGACGGTGAGCCGCGCCCGGGACGGCGCGGCGGGCGGGATCAGCGCGACGAACCGCTGCCCGAACAGCGTCGTCGGGAGCAGCTGCGCCGACACGTTGCGCGGCAGCAGCCGCACCTTGTCCGGCTGGATCGCCAGCTTGAGCGTCGCGACGCCGCCGTCCGACGAGATCTCCCGGACCTCGCCGACGACCACGCCGCGCAGCTTCACGTCGGCGTGCGGATGCATCTCGCTGCCCGCGCTCGCCGTCTTCAGCGTCACCCAGCTGACCTCGGTGAACTTCTTGTCGTAGACGGCGACCGACAGCCAGACCAGCAGCAGCGGCACGAGCAGGAACGCCACGCCCGCGAGCCGCCTCCGCACCATCCCGGCGGCGCTCATCCGGCGACCTTCACCGTCGTGTTCGTCCCCCACAGCGCCAGGCTGAAGAAGAAGTCGCTGACGCTGATCAGCACGATCGACGTGCGGACCGCGCGGCCGACGGCCTGGCCCACCCCCGCGGGTCCGCCGGCCGCGCGGTAGCCGTAGTAGCAGTGCGACAGGATCACCAGGACGCTGAACACCAGCACCTTGAAGAACGACAGGACCACGTCCACGGGCGACAGGAACAGCCCGAAATAGTGGTCGTACGTCCCCGCCGACTGCCCGTTGAACACGACCGTGACCTGGCGGGACGCGAGGTAGGCGCACAGCAGCCCGATCGCGTACAGCGGCACGATCGCGACCGCGCCCGCGATGATCCGCGTCGTCACCAGGTACGGCAGGGACGGGATGCCCATGACCTCCAGGGCGTCCACCTCGTCGCTGATGCGCATCGCGCCGAGCTGCGCGGTGAACCCGGCGCCGACCGTCGCCGACAGCGCGAGCCCCGACACGACCGGCGCGATCTCCCGCGTGTTGATGTAGGCGGACGCGAACCCGGTGAACGCCGACGTCCCGATCTGCTGGAGCGCCGAGTAGCCCTGCATGCCGACGACGACGCCGGTCGCGAGCGTCATCGCGACCATGACGCCGATCGTCCCGCCGATCACGCCGAGGCCGCCGCTGCCGAACGCCACCTCGGCGAGCAGCCGCTGCACCTCCCCGCGGTAGCGGCGGAACGCGCGCGGCGTCCACAGCAGCGCCCGGACGTAGAAGGCGCCCTGGTCACCGGGCTGGTCCAGCCACGCGAACCAGCGCGCGGGCCCCGCTCGCAGTACGGCCATCTCAGCCACCCTTCGGCGGGACGACCTGGAGGTAGATCCCGGTGATCACGAGGTTGAGCAGGAACAGCAACAGGAAGGCGATGACGACCGACTGGTTCACCACGTCCCCGACGCCCTTCGGCCCGCCCTTGGGGTTGAGGCCCCGGTAGGCGGCGACGACGCCGGCGACGAACCCGAACAGCAGCGCCTTCGCCTCCCCGACGTAGATGTCGGGGAGCTGCGCGAGCGCGGAGAAGCTCGCGACGTACGCGCCGGGCGTCCCGCCCTGCATCAGGACGTTGAAGAAGTAGCCGCCCGCGACGCCGACGACCGAGACCAGGCCGTTGAGCAGGAACGCGACCGCCATGCACGCGAGGACGCGCGGGACGACGAGCCGCTGGACCGGGGAGACGCCGAGCACCTCCATCGCGTCCAGCTCCTCGCGGATCGTCCGGGCGCCGATGTCCGCGCAGATCGTCGAGCCCGCCACCCCCGACACCAGCAGCGCCACGATCATCGGGCTGGCCTGCTGGATCACCACCAGCACGCTCGCGGCGCCGGTGAACGACTGCGCGCCGAACTGCTGGGTGAGCGAGCCGACCTGCAGCGACGTCACGGCGCCGAACGGGATCGACACCAGCGCGGTCGGCAGGATCGTGACGCTCGCGATGAACCAGAACTGCTCGACGAACTCGCGGAACTGGAACGGACGCCGCACCATCATGCCGAGGACGGTCGCGGCGAGCGCGAACATCCGGCCGGCCTCGCGCAGCGCGCTCACCGGATATCCGAGCAGCACGGGCGCCATGATCCCACCTCCTTTCCGTTGCCTTTCGAGGGCTTTCCGAGAAACTACTGGCCGGTCAATTCGGACGGCAAGGCGTCAGCCCATGCCGTTCGTTTTCTATTACCGAGTGACAGCTTTTCCGAGCATCGCTTGAATTGTTGCGCGCCGGTCGATTCACTTCGCGCAGCCGGGTGCTTTCGCGAAGGCCGCGTTCAGCTTCGGGTCCTTGCGGAAGTCCTGTTCCGGTCCCTGGTAGGCGCTGTAGCGGCTGAACGCCCGCCCGATCTGGCCGACCGCCTGCCGGTAGGACTTCCTGTCGGTGACCTTCGCCCGCTCCAGCCGCCGGGACGCCGTGGTCACCGTCGAATGCGTGCTGGTCAGGTTGCGCATGGCACCCGCCAGGACCGCCTCGCCGTTGTCGACCGGCGGGGCGCCGAGCCCGGACAGACCCGTCTCCAGCGTCCGCATACGCGTGGAGATGCCGTCGAGCAGCTTCACCAGCGACGCCTTGGACTTCAGCACGTCCGTGCCGTCGAGCTTCGGCACCCGCAGCGGCGCGCCCTGCGCCAGGACCGCGCACGCCTTGCCCGCCCAGGCGACCTCGGGCGGGTCCTTCTTCTCCGATCCGCAGCCGGCCGCGGAAACGGCCATCGCGGAGGCCAGCGCCACCGGGACGATGATTCGCCGAACCATTGGCTTCTCCTTCAGCAGTTGGACGTGGCGGCCTTTCCGGCGAAGCGGTCCGCGAGGAACGACATCGCATCCTTGTTGCCGCGGTAGACGAGCGTGATGTGGCTGATCGCGTCCCAGGTCCTCCAGGTGACCGGGACGCCGAGCCGGCAATAGGCGTCGCGCAGTTCTCTCGCCTGACCGAACGCGACGATCTCGTCCGCCGTGGAGTGGTACTGGAAGACGGGGACCGTGACGGGTCCGGTGCCGAGCTGGTTCTCCGCGACCCGGTTCAGCCATGCCTCGTTCGCGAACGGGCTGGTGGTGAAGTAGTCGGTGATCGTCTTGCCCTGGTAGCCGAGCAGCAGCTCCAGCGTGCAGGCGCCGCCTTCGAGGCCGTCCGCCATGGCGCGGCCGGCGTCGTTGAGGTAGGAGTCCAGGTCCAGCTCGGGGTAGGCGTGGTCGAGGCCGACGATCTCGTAGAGCAGGAAGCCGAACGGGTCCGTCCCCTCCAGCGGCAGGCCGACGGCCGCGAGGTCGGACGGGACACCGCCGCCGACGACCCCCGCGAGCTTCAGCTCGGGCGCGTACGCGGGCTGCTTCTGCCCCGCCCACATCGCCGCGGCGCCGCCCTGCGAGTACCCGCGGAACGCGACCTTCGCGTCCGCCGACAGCTTCGCCTCGGGCAGCCGCTGCGCCGCCCGCACCGCGTCGATCACCGCGTTGCCGATCGAGCCGACGATGTACGTCGTCGCCGGGTCCTCGTGGTAGCCCTCGTAGTCGGTGACGGCGACCGCGTAGCCCTTCGCGAGCATCTCGTTCAGCGCGGCCTGCTCGTAGAAGGCGCCCTGGTCGATGAACCGGGACGGCGCGCAGCGGAACGCGGGGCCGCTGGTGCCGGGCCCGAACCCCACGATCGGGGCGGTCGCCGGGTCCGCCCTCTTCGGCACGAGCACCATGCCGGTCACCGCGACGGGCTTGCCCAGCGCGTTCGTCGACAGGTACATGACCTGCCACGCGTCGGCCAGCGCCCGCGCGGTCGGCGGTCCCGCCTTCGCGGGCCGGACCCGGATGACGTCGCCCGGCTTCCCGTCCGGCAGCGGCGACGGCGGCGTGTAGAACGCGTCCCCGGCCGGGGCGACCGGGGCGGCCTGCGCGGCAACCGGTCTGGCAGCCGGTGTTGCCCCCGGCAACGCCGCCTGCGCCGGGCCGGCGCTCATCCCGCAGGCCAGCAGCAGGCAGGCGACGGCGACGCACACCCCACGCCGGCGGCTATCGCGACTCAGCATCGTGGGCTCCTACTCGTCGTCGGGGGTGAGGGTCAGGGCGATCGGGTTGTCCGGGCCCGTGACGGCGGAGCTGAGGAGGCCGGTCAGGGCGCCGCAGTCGGCGAGCGGAGAGAGCGCGTAGGCGCCCTTGAGGTCGCCGCCCTGCCGCAGGTCGAACCCAGTGGCGGAGGTCAGGGCCATGTCGGACGGCGCGGAGGTGCGGCAGTTCTCGCCGCCCCCGATCGGGATCGCACCGAAGACGCTGAACGCCGGGAAGCTCGCCGCCACCTTCGCCTTGGCGGTGAGCACGCCGTCCTTGTAGGTGCCGGGTTCGCTCTGCGCGGCGAAGGCGACGTCGGCCGTCGTCGGCAGGAAGCCGAGAAGCTGGAACTGGGTCTTGGACGGGGCGAGCGTGAGGCCCGTGGTGACATCGGTGCCGTTGACCTCGGCGTTCAGGGCGCCGGTCAGCGGGACGGTCGCGCCGCCCGACTTGAGGGTGGACGAACCCTTCAGCGAGTACGTGTGGTGGGCGGGTTCGGTCGTGTCACCGATGGTGAAGCTGGCGAGGACGTTGTTCTGCCCCGGATCCTGCGTGCACTCCGACTCGAAGGTGCCGAGACCGGATTCGCCGCCGTCGTCCGTCCGAGGGGTCAGCGTCAGGACGAGATTCCCCACGGTGACCTTGCCGGGGCCCGGCTGGGTGAACGTCAGGTCGGGCGCCTGGCCGCGACCCTTCACGCTGAAGCCGCCGGACGCGGGGATCGATGTCTTCTCCAGGGCGGAGTCGACCTCGACGGGCAGGCCGTCCGGCATCTCGGGGACGGTCAGCATCGCGTCCGCGAGCGCGTGCCCTTCGAGCGTCGTCGCGTCCAGCGCGGTGAGGCCGCGCGCGGACTCGGCGTTCACCGCCGACACCGAGTCGACGACGATCCCCGGCATCACCTCGCCGACCTCGACGCGGTCGGGCACGGTCGCGGTGAGGTCCACGTGCACGGGCTGCGGGCCGAGCAGGGGGAACGTGCAGTGGTAGTCCAGGCCGAGCGTGGCGGGCCCGGCCGCGGCGGCGGCCGGAACGGCACCGACGCACGCTGCGACGAGCGCGGCGACGGCCAGCGCGGCGGCGATTCTGTTTCTGCTTCTCACGTGTCGACCTCGATGGGGACGGGCTCGATACGGGACGGGGCTCCATGGGGACGGGGCTCCATACGGACGGGCCCCCGCCGCACCCGGTACGGCGGGGGCCGTCTTCCTTCTTGCTGGGCCGTCAGCTCATCACCGCCGTCACGCCTTGGGCGTGAGGGTCAGGTCGATGGTGTTGCCGTCGCCGGCGGTGAAGAGGCTGAGGATGCCGGTCAGCGGTCCGCAGTTCTCGATGTCGGACAGCGAGTACGTGCCGCTGATCTTGCCGCCGGCACCCGGGTCGAAGAACTCGCCCGCGGCCGACTGCAACTGGACGTCCGACGGCTCCTTCGTCTGGCACTGCTCGCCGCCACCCAGCGGGATCGCGCCGAACGCCTTGAACGACGACAGCTTGGTGATGACCTTGGTGTTGGTCGTCAGCTGCCCGTCCTTGTAGAGGCCGGTCGTCTTGCCCTGCGAGTTCAGCCCGATGTCGGCGGTCACCGGCAGGAAGCCGAGGATCTGGAAGTTGCCCTTGGTCGGGTCGAGCTGCAGGTCCGCGGTGACCTCGCCCGTGTCGAGGTTCAGGTCGGCGCCGACGGTGCCCGTCAGCGGCGCCTTGCCGTTCGGGCCCTTCACGAACGTCTCACCGGCGATGGTGAAGTCGTAGTGCTCACCGCCACCGGTGGGAGGCGTGGGGGTGGGGGTCGGAGGCGTGGGGGTCGGGGTGGGCGGAGTCGGGGTCGGGGTGGGAGGGGTGGGCGTGGGGGTGGGAGGAGTCGGCGTGGGGGTGGGCGGGGTGGGGGTCGGCGTGGGGGTGGGGGTCGGCGTGGGAGTGGGGGTGGGCGTCGGGGTGGGGGTCGGCGTGGGCGTCCCGTTGGTGATCTCGAAGGTGGCGAACGGGTCGTCCTGGCCCGGGTCCTTCGTGCACTGGACGTCCTTGCCGCCCGCCCAGACCTCGCTGCCGTCGGCCTTCTTCGGGTTGATGCGCTGCAGCATGTTCTCGACGAAGATCTCGCCGGGGCCGGCCTCGCTGAAGACCAGCTGCGGGGCGTCGCCCTCGGCGACCAGGTCCCAGGTCGCGCCCGCCTGCTGCGGGATGTCGACCGGCGGGATGACGACGTCGACCGCCACCGGCAGCTCCGGCGACTCGGGCACCGACAGCACCGCGTCCGCCGTGGCCGTGCCCTCCAGGGTGGTGGCCTTCACGGCGCGCAGCCCGTTGGTGATCGTGCCGGTGATGTGCGCGGTCGCCTTGATGTGGAACGCGGGCGTCAGCTCGCCGACCGGGATCTGCTTGGGGATGTCGGACTCGACGTCCACCGTGAGCGGCTGGTTGCCGATCAGCGGGAAGACGCAGTGGTAGTTGATCGACTGGTTGACCGGTTCCGCCATCGCGGGGCCGGCGGCCAGCACGCCGAGCATGGAGAGGCCGAGACCGCCGACGGCCGCGGCGGCGAGGCCCTTGGCCCCGGCCCTTCTGCGCTTGCTGAGCTTGGCTTCCAACGTCCTGCCTTTCGTCTGGACGAGACCGGGCGCGCCTGGCGCGGCGCTACCGGATCGTGCGATCCCCCGGGATTCGGGTCACCTCCGCGAATCCTTCGTGTGCTTCGGGGAGATTTCGAGCAGCTGTCGTGCACTTCAGGCCGGAAAGCTATCGACTCCCCAGAGCACTGTCTTTACGGCCGACTGACAAAATCGGAAGCGTTGGCACTCACCGATTCAAGGCTTTTCCGAGGGCCGAATAATGCGCGTTTTCGTATACATTCGCGCGCCCGTTGAGCACGCCTTGCCCACGCCCCGACACAATCACCGAGAAATTATCACCGGACGATTATTATCCGGCGCCACCAGGCACTGACCGGGTTCCACCGGGTTCCACCGGCTTTCGGCGGCTTTCGGCGGCGCCCCCGCCCCCGCCCCCGCTCAGAGGTGCTTGTACGTGGTGTAGTCGGACGCGAAGTC
This sequence comes from Actinomadura sp. NAK00032, assembly GCF_013364275.1. Lineage (NCBI taxonomy): Bacteria > Bacillati > Actinomycetota > Actinomycetes > Streptosporangiales > Thermomonosporaceae > Actinomadura > Actinomadura sp. NAK00032. Next base: position 8,822,099 of record NZ_CP054932.1, read on the forward strand.
GTTGTAGCGCAGGAAGTTGGTGAAGCTCATCGTGATCGTGGCGTCCAGGCCCTCGACGTAGTGCCACCAGCCGATCGGGATGAACAGCAGCTCGCCGGGCGCGAGCGTGCACTCCAGCACCTGCGCCTTCCGCATCGCCGGGAACCGCTCGTAGTCGACCGCGCTCGCGTCGACCTCCGAATAGCAGTGCACGGTGTTGTAGACGTACGCGGTGTCGTGCAGCGGCACCATCTTGATCTTCTTGCGGCCCATCACCTGGGCCATGAAGTTGTTGGTGAGGTCGTGGTGGTAGGGCGTCTTCGTGCCGGCCGGGCCGAGCCAGAAGAAACTGCGTCCCCGCGGATCTCCGTCGAGGTATTCGGAGATGGGGTCGATGTCGTCCCACAGGACGTCCAGGGCCTGCTGGTTGCGGGACGTGTTGTTGGCCGTCATGTAGAAGTCGTTCGTCGTCCCGGCGGCCTCGACCATGTCGAGGTAATCGCGGAACGGCATGAGCTTCTTGTGCTGCGACCCGTTGATCTCGTAGTTCTCGTCGGACTCGCGTCCGAACTGCACCTCGACCTCGTTGCCGCCGCACGTCGCGCGGAGGTAGTCGAAGTCCCACTTGGCGCAGGCGGCCCACGACTTGAGCATTCCGGTGATGATGACCGGGCGGTTCTGGAAGTAGTACTCCTCGAAGAACTCGTCCCGCGACAATCGCTCCCGGCGCTCGATCCCACCGCCGTTCGCGCGCATCCGGGCGAGCCGGCCGTAGACGGTCAGCGTCCATTCGCGCTTGCGGAGCCGGTTGGCGATGCGGGACGCGCCCTGCACGTACGGGCTGTCGAGCGCGCCCGCCACCTCACGCGCGGCCTCCTCCTCGGTGAACTCGTTCTTGACGAGCGCCGCACGGATCACCTCCGGCGGATTGCCGAGCAGCAGGTTCTCGGCGATCCAGCGACGCCATTGCTCCTTCGGATGTGTCGTCGTCATGGCGTTCCTCCTCTTTCGCGGACGGATGTCACCCCTTCGGGGCGGCGGTGCGGGACGGCGCGGGAAGGGCGGGCGGGCAGCTGATGTCGGCGTCCGGGATGCAGGTGGAGCCGAGGGTGACGCGCAGCAGGTTGCCGGGGCCGGCGACCGTTCCGCTGAACAGCCGGTCGAGGTCCTCGCGGGCGCCGCATCCCGAGAACGGCGGGATGGTGAAGGTCCCTTCGAGGATTCCGCCCTGGAGGATGTTGGGCATCTGGCCCTTGAGCGTGATGTCCACGTCGCGCACGGTGCGGCAGCGGGGCCCGACGTCCAGCGGGGTTTCGTCGACCTCGACGTCGTAGAGGCGGATCGACATCCGCATGTGCGCGCTGACGGACTGGATTCCCGTCTGCATGTCGCTGACCGCTTCGAACGTCCCGTAGTCCGCGCCGGGTTTCACGGGACGCTGCGTCATCTCCATCGTCGCGGTCGTCGGCATGAATCCGAACGTGAGGAAGGTCGACCTCGACCGCAGCGGCGCGACGAACTTCTGCCGGACGGACGCGCCCGTATCGGTGAGCGAATAGACCAGGTTGGTCAGCGCCGGACGCTCGGCCTTCGGATCGTTCAGGATCGTCGCGCCGTTGAGCTTCTTCACATTGGAGAATCCGGAGAGGTAGGTGCAGCCGGGATACCAGTCGTCCGTCGGCCCGGCATACTTCCCGCATTCGGCCGGCGTGCCACCGGGAGCCGCAGCGGCTTTCTGCCCCGCCTTGGGCGCGACCGGCGCCGCCGGCTCCGCGGTGCCCGGCTGCGTCCCCGCCGCCACCGGCACAGTGGCAATTTCCCGATCATCTCCGGCCGGTTCGCAGGCGACCGCAAGAGGCGGTTCAGCATCCTGCGGCGCCTCGCCACCGGCACCACGCGACGCAAGCGTCAACGTAAGCTCCCCCGCCGTGAACGCGAGGTCACCTGCCCCCGCAGGGGTCACCGGCGGAACGTCCCCGGACGCGGCGAGCACCAGATCGGCGTCCTCCGGCACCGGGGTAGGCGGCGTAGCGAGGCCCGCCCACTCGACCGCGGTCGCCTTACCGCCCTGCGCAGCGGCCACCCCGACCCCGACAGTTCCGGCGACCGCGGCGCCACCCAGCGCGCTGACATCGCCGAGCGCCGCCTTCGGAATCGTCACCGTCGCCGTGACCTTGCCCGGCTGGACGGGCTCACCGACCACTCCGCCGTCGGGGAACGTCGTCCGCAGCCGAACACCGACCGACTCCACCGTCCCGGACGGAAAGGTGCAGGCGTAGGACAGAGCGGCATCGGCCTCCTGCGCCCGCGCCGCGCCACCCGGCAGCACACCGGTCACGATCGCACCGAGCCCGGCGGCGGCCGCGGCGCCGAGCGCCCAGCGGCGGTCCCGGATCCTCATCGTCGATCACCTCTCGTCAGGCTGCGGGGTTCATGTGGAGCGCTCATTCGGGTCACGTCCAGCCGGGAAGCCACAAACGCGCCAGCCGATCGGCCTCCGGAATGGCCTCGGCCGTGAGAATCGGAAGCAGATACAGCAGATTCACCGCGACGACCACCAGATAGCCGACGCCGGCAGCGCCGACCAGCGCACGTGGCACCGGTCGTTCGCGGACCGCCACCGCGACGGCGTCATAGAGCAGCACGATCGCGAGAATCGCGAACGGCAGCATCGGCAGCGCGTACGTGGAGTACATCGTCCGGTCGTCGAACGCGGCCGGGAACCAGGGCAGCCATCCCGCCAGGTAGCCGCCCACGACGGCAACGGCCCGCCAGTCGCCGGCATAGATGGAGACGAACACCATGGCGAGCACGGCGACGATGGAGAACCACCAGATCGCGGGCGTACCGAGATGGGCGATCTCACTGACGCACTTGGCGGCGTGGCACCCGTCCCGCCCCTGCGGCACCTCCGTGCGCCACATGGCGGCCGGATGCCCCAGGACAGGCCATTGCCACGGCCAGGACTGCCCCGGGTTCGCCCCCGTGACACCGCTATGAAAATCCAGGGTCATCGCGTGGTAGTGCCACAGCGACCGGATCGGGTCCAGGAACTCCGGCCAGATACCGCTCGGATGCTGCTCGGCCCAGTTCCGCTGGAATCCCGGCACGATCTGGCCGAACAGGCTCTTCTGCAGGCTCGTCCCCGAAACGAACCAGCCCCACCAACTAGCGGCATATACGACGCCAGCAGCGAACCAAACCTGGAGCACCGACATCGGAAAATCGAACTTGAGCACGCAACGCCAGGACTTCTCGGCCCCCGCGTCCTTCCGAGCATTCCGGTCCCAGACGAGGACGAGCACCCAGAAGAAGAGCATCGCGTAGACGCCGGACCATTTCGTCGCACACCCGAGCCCGAAACAAACACCAGCAGCCAGACGCCACCCGTGCCAGACGAACGCGTCACCCGCACCAGCGGCCAACGCGGCCCGCGTCCTATCCCGATCGATGAGCAGGCACCCGAACCCGGCAAGCACCCACACCAACAGGAAGATGTCGAGCATCGAGACCCGGCTCAACACCAGCCACGAACCGTCCAGCGCAAGCAGCAGCCCGGCCGCGCACCCGAGAACGGTTGAACCGGTCATTCTCCGAGCGATCCGCGCCAGCAACAGCACCGCCAGAACACCGGCCACCGCCGCAGCACACCGATATCCGAACGGGCCGGAGCCGAAGACGGCCATGCCCGCCGCGATGAACCACTTGCCGAGCGGCGGATGCGCGGCCCACTCCCCACCACCCGCAAGCCCCGCCACCGGATGCCCGGCGAGAAAGTACCTGTTGGCGGGGTTGCCGTCCGTCCCGGCCCGCCAGTTGTGCTCGACGCCGTAGTGCAGAAGTGACCAGGCGTCCTTGGCGTAGTAGGTCTCGTCCCACACAAGCGCATGCGGGGAGCCGAGCCGATGGAACACCAGCACCCCGGCGCACGCCGACACGAGCAGCGGCCCGATCCACCCCCACGACGGCGCCCGCCACCCGGACGACCGGCCCGTCCGGGTGACGGCTTCTTCCACGGCGACCGAGGCGGCCAACGGACTCCCCCTTCGCTGCGGCATGGGCGGGGATCAAGAACCGTAATGAACGCCGAACCACCGAATGAACCAAGTCCGCGACGAATAAAAAGGGCCGGGCACTCACCCTGGTGAGCCTTCTAACACCCCGCTCCGGGAACCCGAATCCCGTTATGGGAACCGATGACAAACTTTCCGCGCCCCGAGTTTCGCACTGCGCGCTTTTTCACAGCCCAGACCGCCCGCGCCACCCGCCAGCCGTGCGGCGACACCCCGGCCGACCCCGCCGCCGCCCCGGCCGGCGAGCACGGCCAACGGCCACGCGGATGAAATGGCTGCCCACGGAGCGCCCACCCTCGGTGCCCAGCACAGCCAGGTAGGCAAGCTGCGCTACACCCGGTCGCCTCGCCGGATCTCCAGCACGCGCACCCCGGCCGTGATCCAGAGCGCATCGATTCGAAGGCGAGGCCAATCGTCTGCCGAACCTCCCCAACGGACGGTGGACGAGCAACGCGCGATTGGCGCAGCTCGTCGCACCAGGCGCGGAGAGGTGAGGCCGATCGACGACAGAAGGACGTCCCGCGGATGGAGGACACGGTCGTGGTCGGTGCGTTCTCGGCCCAGAACGGGACGTGGCCTCGGCAGGCCGATGCGACGGCATGTCGCCTCATTGCCGACGCGGCACACACGACGCGGCTGATCACGCCCACGCTTGTCTCAGGTTGTGGGGTCCCAGAGCCCGTCGGCCTCACCGCGAGCGAGTGCTCGGCGTAGACGCCGACCTTCCAGGCGATGAGTGACCGGCATTCCTCCAGCGCCTGGATCTGCGCTTCGACGCGCCGCCGATGGGCGTCGAGCAGTCGCAGCCGTTCCGCCTCGTTGCCCGGTCCGCGGCGTACCAGTTCGGCGAAGTGTTCGAGGTCGGCGAGCGGCATGCCGGATTCGCGGAGCTTGACGCAGATCTGCAGCCATTCGACATCAGCGGAGGTGTAGCGCCGCCGGCCGCCCGCCGTGCGCTGGACCGGCCCGACGAGCAGGCCTTCGCGCTCGTAGAAGCGCAGGGCGTGCACGCTCAGTCCGGTCCGCTCGGACACCTCGCCGATGCTCAGCGACTGCACGGCGGTTCGGTGGTCGTCATGCCGCTCACTCCCCGGACTTGATCTAGACCTCGCTCTAGATCGTAGCTTCGGCGGCATGGCCATTACTGATCAGCAGCCGCTCGGCTCGCCCTTCTCCGCCTCCACCACCGCCGAGGACGTCCTGGCCGGCCTCGATCTCTCCGGGAAGACGGCCGTGGTCACCGGGGGCTACTCCGGGCTCGGTCTGGCGACCACCCGGGCGCTGACGGCCGCCGGGACCCGGGTCATCGTTCCCGCCCGCCGCCCCGACGTCGCCCGTGCCGCCCTGAAGGAGGTGAAGAACTGCGAGGTCATCTCCATGGACCTGGCCGACATCGACAGCGTCCGCTCAGCCGCCGCGCGTATCAGCGACCGGCTCGACCGCCTCGACCTCTTGATGGCCGTCGCCGGAGTCATGGCCACCCCGGAGCGGCGCGTCGGGCCCGGCTGGGAAGGCCAGCTCACCGCCAACCACTTCGGGCATTTCACCCTTGCCTGCGCGCTCTATCCGCTCCTGGTCGCCGCAGCCGGCGCGCGCGTCGTCGTCAACAGCTCGGCCGGACACGCCCTGACCGGCATCCGCTGGCACGATCCGCACTTCCGTACCGGCTACGACAAGTGGCTGGCCTACGGCCAGGCCAAGACCGCCAACACCCTGTTCGCCGTGCACCTCGACGCCGTCGGGAAAGGCGACGGTGTCCGGGCGTTCGCCCTCCACCCCGGGAAGATCATCACCGGGCTCCAGCGAGAGATGACACTCCAGGCACAGATCGACCGCGGCTGGGTGGACGAGCACGGCACTGTCATCGGTGACGGTTTCAAGAGCCCTTCCCAGGGCGCCGCCACCGGCCTGTGGGCCGCCACGTCCCCGCTCCTCGACGGCCGGGGCGGCCTCTACCTGGAAGACTGCGACGTCGCCCGCGTCGCCGCCACCGGCACCCCCATGGACGACGGCGGTGTCCGCGCATACGCCATCGACCCTGACGAGGCGGCCCGGCTCTGGTCGCTGTCCCTCGCCGTGACCGGCGCCACGCCGATCATCCGATGAGCCCGCACTCTGCGCATGCCACGCGGTCCACCACTGTGGCGGCAGCGCGCACGGCCCGGCCACAGGCTGATCACGGTCGCGCCGGGCGCTGGAGGGTACTCACTCCAATCTGATGCTTGGGCAGACTTCCACGGTGGTTGATCGCCTGCGGAAGTGGCCGGTTCCGCCCCGTCCAGCCGACGCAGCGAACGTACGCCGAGATGGGGACACGGTCAGGATGACGGTGCTGGGACGGGGGTGGGGGTCGGTTCGCGGAGGCGGACGAAGGCGATCACTCCCGTCGTGATCACGAGCCCGGCGAGGACGTAGAGGGAGAGTTGGTAGCCGGACGCGAGCGCCTGCGCGTGGCCGGCGGCGGGGTTCGCGGCCTCCAGGGCGGTGGTTCGGGTACCGGCCAGTGACAACAGGGTGGCCACGCCGAGAGCGATGCCGAGTTGGAACGAGGTCTGGCGTATGCCGCCCGCCAGTCCCTGCTCGTCGCCGGCGACTCCCGAGGTCGCCGCGAGCGTCGAACTGACCGTGGTGGCGAGCATCGCCATGCCGAAGGGGAGCAGTACGAGTCCGAAGACCACGAGGTTCTTCGAGGCCGTCATCTGCGTGGAGATGACGGCGAGGAGCAGACCGGCCGACATGGTCGCGCCGGTGATCGACAGCCGTAGACCGATGCGCGTCATCAGCCGAGGCAGAACCGTGCCGAGCGCGAGGTTCAGCACACCGACAGGCGCAACGATGAGCCCCGCCCGGACCGGACTGCAGCCCCTGACCTCCTGGAGATAGAGGGTGACCAGGAGGTAGCCGGCCCCCGACATCATGCCGGACGCCAATGACACAACGTTCGCCGTTCGCAGCGTCCTCGACCGGAACAACCCCAGACGCACCAGCGGCTCCGGGTGCCGGCGCTCCACGGCCGGGAAGATCGCCAGCACCGCGATGCCCGCGACCAAGGGCAGGACGCACTGCGGCGACGTCCAACCATTGGCGCTGCCTTGAGCCGGCGCGACGACGATCAGCGCGACACCGAACGTGACCAGCCCCGCCCCCAGCACGTCGAGCCTGCGACGCCGAGGGGCGGCGGGCGCGATGAACCGCGGCGCGAGCACAGCCATGATCGCTCCGACCGGAACCGTGGCGTAGAAGACGCTCTGCCAGCCGAGCGAGTCCACCAGCGGGCCGCTGAGGACCAGGCCGCCGATGAACCCGAGCACCGTGGCGACGCCGAACTTGCTCATGGCCTTCGCTCGTGCCGGCCCTTCGGGGAACGAGGTGGTCAGCAAGGCGAGGGCGGTGGGGGCGATGGCCGCCGCCGACAATCCCTGCAGAACCCGGCAGGCCACCAGCATGACCGCGTTCAGCGCCAAACCGCACAGCAACGAGGACGCCGCGAATCCGGCCATCCCGATGACGAAGATGCGGCGCCGGCCGAACAGGTCACCGACCCGGCCACCCAGGATCAGCCCACCCCCGAGGGCGGTGTTGTACGCCGTGACCACCGCCTGCACTCCCGACGCGGAGAAGCCCAGCTCTCGCTGAATGTCGGGCAGCGCGACCGTGACAATCGACGCGTCCAGCATGATCACGAATTGGGCGGACAACATGAGCACCAGGCCCAGCGCTCCCCACCCCTCTTGGGACGCTCGCTGATTCACGCAGTGCTTCCTCCTCTGGCGCGTCCAAGCACTTGCCGCATAGCCCCCCGGTGGAACACCAGCAGCGACGACCTGGTTGCACTGCGGCCCTGGCCGCAAGCACGTCCACGCCCTCACCTGCTCACCGAGCTGAAGAACGCGGTACGCGTTAAGGGCCTGCCGCTTGGCGGCGACTCCTGAGAAGGGTCGGTCGGATGCGGTGGGGCCGGGTCGAGCATGGTGTGGCTGCTGGTCCACAGTTCGGCAGTGAACGGCGGGCGGTGCGGCGCGGTGCGGGCCCGGACGCCGAACCGAAGGACGCGCTAGGTGTTAAGGGCCCACCGCTTGACAGCGACTCCCAATCGAAGCCGATCGAACGCGGCGGAGGCCAGGTCGAGCGTGATGTGCACTACTAATCCACACTTCGGCAGTGAACGCCGGACGGCGGACGGCACGGTGCGGGCGCCCGGACGCCGAACCGAAGGACGCGCTACGTGTTAAGGGCCCACCGCTTGGCAGCGACTCCTGAGAAGGGTCGTTCGGATGCGGCGGAGGTCAGGTCGAGCGTGATGTGCGCTACGGATCCACACTTCGGCGGCGGACAGCGGGGGCGCCGGGGGGACGGCCAGGCGGGGTAGAGGGGTTGCGGTCCGGGTTGTTGGAGCGGGCCGCCGGGTGCGGTGGATAAAGGGCATCGACACCTTCACTCCGGCCAAGGCGGCTTCCTTCGGCCTGCTGTTCTCCGCTGTCAATCCCGAGGACCTGATGAGGTGCGCGGCGGTCGGCATCGCCATCGCCCGGGGAGTGCTGAGTGCCGGTGGGCAGGCCGTATCGGTCGCCGTCTTCGTGGTGATCGCAGTGTGCAGTGTGGCCGTCTTCGATGCTCTCGGGCCTGGGCTTGCTGGTGATGCAGTCTGGGCCAGGGCGGCGGGTGGGGTCGGGCTGGGGAGAGCGGCTCGGTGCCCGGCCCGTGTTGGCGGGACGGGCTGGGGCGTGGATATAACCATGGCGTCATGCAGCCTGAAGGCCCGGGCCAGCGTGGCGGGCCGCCAGCCGGGCGGACGCCCAACCGGTGTCGAGGGCCTCCGCCTCACTGGTTGGTCGGTCCAGAACGGGCAGGGGGCATGCGGTTATGCGGTTCGGCTATCGGGGGTGGGCAGCTGGACTGGATAGTGGTTCACGGCGGTAGGCCTGTAGGGCGGGCGGCACGCGTGGCGGGCCCCGGGGTGGACGACCAGCCGGTGGCGAGGGCCTCCGCCCCTACTGGTTGGTCGGCCCAGGGCCGCGGACGTGCGGTTATGCGGCTCGGCTTGTTGGGGGTGGATAGCTGACCGGGATGGTGGTCTACGGCGGTGGGCCTGGGGTCAGTGGGGCGGGCGACCAGCCGTTGTGGACGGTCTCCACCCGCACTGGTTGGTCGGCCCGGGACGGGCCGGGAGCGTGCGGTTATGCGATTCGGCTTATCGGGGGCGGATAACTGACCGGGATGGTGGTCCACGGCGGTGGGCCTGGGGCCAGCGGGGCGGGCGACCAGCGGGGCGGGCGACCAGCCGGGCGGACGGCCAGCCGAGGTGGACGGTCTCCACCCGCACTGGTTGGTCGGCCCAGAGCCGCGGACGTGCGGGCATGCGGCTCGGCTTCTCGGGGGTGGGTAGCTGGACTGGGTGGTGGTCCACGGCGGTGGGGCTGGGGCCAGCGGGGATGGGGCCAGCGGGGCGGCGGCCAGCCGGGTTGGAGGGCCTCCGCCCGCGTTGGTTGGTCGGTCCGGGATGGCCTGGGCATGCGGCTTGGCTTGTCGGGGGTGGGTGGCTGGACGAGATGGTGGTCCATGGCGGTGGGCATGGGGCCAGTTGGGCCAGCGGGGCTGGCGGCACGCGTGGCGGGCGTGGCGGGCGCCGGGGTGGAGGGCCTCCGCCCGCACTGGTTGGTCGGCCCGGGACGGGCCGGGGCGTGTGGTTATGCGGCTTGGCTGGTTGGGGGTGGGTGGCTGGCCGGTGTGTTGCCCCAGGGTGGTGGGCCTGTGGCCCGACCGGGGCCGGCGCCGGTGCGGGGTGGGTGGAGGCGGTAGGTGTAGCGGCCGTCCGGTGCTTTGGTGATGTGGAGGTGATGAGGGTGGGTGTGTTTGTAGCGGTTGTGCCAGCCGCAGGTGAGGGCGAGCTTGTCGATGTCGGTGGGGCTGCGGCCGAGGGCCCAGCCGTGGACGTGGTCGACCTCGCACAGCGTCCCGGGCACCTCGCACCCCGCGACGGCGCAGGTGGCGTACAGGGTTTCCAGGACCTGTCGTTGGGGAGCGGTGGCGAACCGGACCCGGTGGCCCAGGTACAGCGGGGTGTTGCCGCCGCCGAGCAGGAGGGGTGAGACTCCGGCGTTCAGCGCGATGCGGCGGGCCTGGGCGGCCGGGATCGGGGTGCCGTCGGTGAGACGCGCGGGGGTGGTGGCGCCGGTGAGGGTGTCCAGGTCGCAGATGACGGTGACGCGGGTGGCCTTGTGGCCGCCCGACAGGACTGTGGTGAGTGCGGCGGCGGTTCGTTCGGACAGGTCGCGGTGGTCGTCGGTTCCGGCGGGCTTGGCCAAGGGCGCGAGGGTGCCGTCGAAGATCGCGGCGTCTTCGGCGGTGAGCCAGCCCTTGATGTAGCGGCCGCCGTCCAGCGAGCGGGTCGAGTCGATCCAGGAGTGGTCGTACCCGCGGCGGGTGTCGGCGTCGGGTGGCTGCTGAGTGCCGTCGCGTTCAGCGATGAGGTCGGTGATCCTGTTGCCGAAGGCGGCGACCTTGCCTGCGGAGAAACCTTGGCCGATCAGGTCGAGGAGGATCTGTTCGGCGGCGGTGCAGTCTGTGTCGTTCAGACGTGCGACGGCGGCGCTGATGGTGCTGGCGTAGCCGTAGGGCAGGACGCCTTCGACGAGCCGGCGGGTGACCTCTGGAAGGCGATGGCGTTGGCGGGCAAGGTGGAGGCGTTCCTTGGCCCGGGCTTCGCGCATGCCCAGGCGGGTGCGCAGCCACGCCCGTGTGGAGGGCAGCCCCCAGCGGCGTGTCTCCCCGGAGGCGTCGACCCGTCCAATCAGGGCGGCCAGTGTGGCCTCATGCTGGTCGGTGGCGCGGGCGAGGGTCTCGGCGTGGGTCATGCAGGCGGCCGGGGAGGTGGGCGCTTCGCGGCGGGCGAGTTCGGCGGCGATCGAGGCTGCCGCGTCCACCAGTTGGCTGGTGGACATCGACGCTGCATCGATCTCACTCGAACACATGACTCAATATTATCGAACGATCGCGTGATCATAAAGCGGTTTTCAAAATAACTCGCCTCCTTCTTGGGGTCTGGTCGCATTGCGGGATATTTCCCCCACTCGAGCCCGGGGGGCACCTCGGCCTTCTAATGCGTGTTTGCGAAGTTGATCTCGGTTGGTGTGTATACGCGATGTCGTGTGCTGGTTCGTGCAGGGTGTGGCGATGGCTCGGACGTCGTGTTACCCCTCAGACCTGACCGATGACGAGTGGGCGCTGGGGGAACCGCTGCTGCCGGCTGGCAGCGGTGATCGTCCATAGAGGCAATCGCGGCGCGGAGATCGTGGACGCGGTGCTGTACGTGGTGCGGATCGGCTGTGCGGGCGGCAGCTGCCCGTCGACTTCCCGCCCTGGCAGACGGTGTACTGGTACTTCATGCGGTGGGACGAGCAGGGGGTCACGCTGCGGATGTTGGACGTGCTGCGGCAGCGGGTCCGCCGGGGCGAGGGCCGCGACGCCGACCCCGGCGCGGGCAAGAAGGTGCCGGGACGCAAGCGCTTCATCGTCACCGACACCCTCGGCCTGCCGATCACCGCGACCGTGTCCGCCGCTAGCGTGCAGGACCGTGACGGCGCCAAGGGCGCGCTGCTGGGCCTGTACCTGGCCCGCCCTGACCTGCCGGTTCGTGTTCGCCGACGCCGCGTTCGCCGGACGGTTGGTCGGCTGGGCCGCGCAGAGTCTGCACACCACGATCGACATCGTCCGCAAGCCCTCAGACCCGAGGGGCTTCGCCGTGCTGCCCCGCAAGTGGGCGGTCGAACGAACGCTCGCGTGGCTGACGGCACACCGGCGCCTGGCACGCGACTACGAACGCCATCCCGCTACCAGCGAAGCGATGATCCGCCGGACCGCCATCGGCCTCATGACCCGCCGCTTGGCCCGCGGCGGACGCCCCGCCGTTCGCCAAGGCCCACACCCCTTTGCACACCAATAACAAGTGCCGCGTCATCGCGTATCGAAGTGTCGTGAGTTCGTCGCCCTGACACGGGTGGAAGCCCGTCGCTGGCCGCGGTGGCTGGCGGCATGGCAGGCTCCTCTTCGTGGACCATCCGAGACCACAATCGCCGATGCGTCTTCGGGGATTTGTGGTGCCGGCCCTGCTGGTGGAGATGCTGGACGATGGACGTTGGCATCACCCCGGCCAACAGGCACTCGACAGGGTCGTGCCCTGGAGGGACGAGCCGGTGCAGTTGTTCACGACGATCGGCCAGATGGAGCAGGAAACGGCAGGCCTCTCCCGCGAAACTGAGGACGACGAACTCGCACGGATGTTCTGGGTGGCCCGGAGAAGCGCTCAGGCCGAACCCGTCGAGCTGCCTTGGCTCGACATCGACCGTGCCCTCCTGATCGGCGGAGCCCGATACTCCGACTGCATCGCGATCGCGCTGGACTATCGCCCAGACGCGGAGGACCCTCAGGTGGTCGTCTTCGGCGAGGAGATGGTCGACCTCCACCAGGGAAATCGGTGGCCCAGAGGATGGCGTGTCGTCGCGCCGACCTTCCCGGCATTCGTTGCGGCCCTGAACCTGTCGGAGCCAGCGGGCTGAATCACCACCCCAAGGGATGACGGTCATCCTTCTCGAACACGCCCTGAGACTCCAGCCATGGTCGTGGATCGTGACGGGCTGTCGCAGGCATGCGGTCGCGGCAAGGTGTGCGGAGTGAGGGCTCACTCATTGACGGAGTGAGTCCTCACTCCGTACGCTTGCGGTCATGACAGCACCTCAGAAGAACCAGAGCGGTCGCCGTCGCGCGCCTGGCATGTCACCGGAGCAGCGGCGCGAAATGATCATCCGGACCGCGATCCCGCTGATCACCGAGTACGGGGCCGCGGTGACGACCGCGAAGATCGCCCGTGCCGCGGGCATCGGCGAGGGGACGATCTTCCGGGTGTTCGCCGACAAGGAAGAGCTGCTGCAGGCTTGTGTGGCCGAGGCGCTCTCTCCCGAGCACGCGGTCCGCGAACTCGGCGCGATCGACCTGGCCCAGCCGCTGCCCGACCGGCTCGCGGAGGCGGCCGAGGCTCTGCAGGCGCACATGTCCAGGATGGGGGCGATCCTCGGCTCGCTGGGGCATCGCGGCGGCAAGCACCCCGGCACGGTGCGCGGCGCGGGCCGCGACGAGTCGACGGCCCGTATCCGCGCGGCCCTCGCGGAGCTGCTGGAGCCCGACAAGGCCGCCCTGCGCCGGCCGCCGGAGCAGATCGCGGCCCTCTTCTTCGGGCTGCTCTTCACCCAGCCGCGGACGGAGGACGAGCCCGACCTGACTCCGCAGGAGCTGGCGGAGTTCTTCCTGCACGGGGCGCTCTCGGCGGGCGCCAAGTGAGCGCGCGGAGAAGGCGCCTGTGGGTTACGGCCCTGGCCGTCCTGGCACCCGTCCTGGTGTGGCTGGTCGCGGACCCGCTGCTGGGTCACCGGCTCCGGATCGCCGACGGCGAACGGACGCTCGACATCAGCGCCGTGCCCGTGGTGGCCGTCGCACTGCTCGCGTCGCTTGCCGGCTGGGGACTGCTGGCCACCCTGGAGCGGTTCGGGCCGCGGCGCGCCCGCGCCGTCTGGACCGGGGTCGCCGGCGCCGTACTGGCCGTGTCCTTCCTGCCGCTCACCGGTGACGGCATGGACGGCGGCACCCGGGTCACTCTCGCTCTGATGCACCTGGCGGTGGCGGCGGTGCTGATCCTGGGGCTGGGTGGCAGGTCTCCCGAGGCGGGAGCCGGTGCCGCTAGGGGGTGACCGTCGTCCGCACCGAGTAGGCCGCGAACAGCAGCAGAGGGGGCAGACCGGCTGGGCGGCTAACGGCGACTGGTCGGCACAGGGCCCACCAAGATCGGGCTGAAGAGTGGTGCCTGGTGGGTCGGTTTGAGGCTCAACAGGCCCCCTCGCGTGTTGCGGGCTGCGAGGCGCCTGAAGGAGGACAGCTCGTCCCTCTTCTGCGAGGGCGGCGGGGGCGCCTGGGGTGGTTGCGGAGGAGCGTTGTGCTCTGCCCCCAGTTTCACTTTATATCAGAAACTCGTTCCTCATGAGGCATCAAAAAATGGCTCATACTGCCGTCGGTGCGGGCCACTCGACGGACGATGGGGGCGATGGAATTGGCTTACGTGCTGGGTTTCGAGCACGTCGGCTCGACGAATGTCGGGGACGTCGGCGGTAAGGGGGCGAACCTCGGGGAGCTGTCGCGGATCGACGGGGTGCGGGTGCCGGGCGGCTTCTGCGTCACCGTGGACGCCTTTCAGCGGGTCGTGGCCGAGGCGCCTTCGGTCGGCGTTCGACTCGACCGGTTGGCGCGCGTGGATCCGGACGACGGCGCGGCGGTCCGCGACCTCAGTGCCGATGTGCGCCGGGCCATCGAGGAGCTCGTGATGCCCGGCGATCTCGCGGCGGCGGTCGGCAGGGCGCTTGACCGGCTCGGGGAGCGGGGCGCCTATGCGGTGCGTTCCAGCGCCACGGCCGAGGACCTGCCCACCGCCTCCTTCGCCGGGCAGCAGGACTCCTACCTGAACGTCATGGGCCCGGACGCGGTTCTCGACCACGTCCGGCGCTGCTGGGCCTCGCTGTTCACCGAGCGGGCGGTCGCCTACCGGAGCCGCAACGGCTTCGACCACCGGAAGGTGCGGATGGCCGTGGTCGTCCAGCGAATGGTTTTTCCGGACGCGGCCGGGGTCCTGTTCACGGCCGACCCTGTGACCTCGAACCGGAAGGTCGCCACCGTGGAGGCCGGGTTCGGGCTCGGTGAGGCGCTCGTGTCAGGTCTCGTTGCCGGGGACGTCTACACGGTGCGGGACGATCGGGTGGTCGCTTCGGCGGTCGCCGGCAAGGCGCGGTCCGTCCAGGCGGCGCCGGGCGGCGGTACCGAGGACGTGCCGGTCGAGTCGCGGCGGCAGGGGCAGGCGGCGTTGACGGACGCGCAGGTCGTTCACCTGGTGCGGCTGGGCCGCACGATCGAGGCGCACTTCGGGCGGCCCCAGGACATCGAATGGTGCCTGGTCGGCGATGACTTCCATATCGTCCAGAGCCGTCCGATCACCACATTGTTTCCCATTCCCGAGGCCGGTGATCGGGAGAACCACGTCTACCTCTCCGTCGGCCATCAGCAGATGATGACCGACGCGATGAAGCCGCTGGGACTCTCGGTGTGGCAATTGACGACGCCCCGGCCGATGCACGAGGCGGGTGGACGGCTGTTCGTCGATGTGGCCCCCATCCTGGCGGCGCCGGCAGCGCGCGCGAACCTTCTGGAGACCGCGGAGAAAGCCGACCCCTTGATGCGGGACGCGCTTCAGGTCGTCCTCGACCGTCCTGATTTTCTTCCCCCGGTCTTGGAGGAGGGAACCGAAACGGGGCGTCCTGGCGGAAGTCCGCCCGTCCCGATCGAGACCGATCCGGGCGTCGTCACGGAGTTGATCCGGGAGAGTGAGGAGTCCGTCGCCGCGCTGCGGCGCGACATCGAGGAATTGTCCGGGACGGAGCTGCTCGACTTCATCCTCGGCGACGTCACGGAGCTGAAGCGCATCCTGTTCGCCCCGCGCAGCCATCAGGCGATCATGGCGGGAATGGAGGCCGCCTGGTGGCTCAATGAGCGGATGGAGGCGTGGCTCGGCGAGAAGAACGCGGCCGACGCGCTGACGTTGTCCGTCCCCCACAATGTGACGTCGGAGATGGGGCTGGCGCTTCTCGATGTCGCGGACGCGATCCGGCCGCACGCGGACGTCGTGGCGTTCCTCCAGCGCGTCGCGGATGAAGGCCGGGACGGCGACCGCTTCCTGGATGAGCTGGCCGACCTGCCCGGCGGACGGGAGGCCCGGGAAGCCGTCCAGGGCTACCTCGACGCGTACGGCATGCGCTGCGCGGGCGAGATCGACATCACCAGGACGCGCTGGAGCGAGCAGCCCGCCATGCTCGTCCCCGCCCTCCTCGGCAACATCAAGAACTTCGGGCCGGGCGCCGGAAAGCAGCGCTTCGTCGAAGGGTGTGAGGAAGCGCAACGGAAAGAAGAGGAGCTGCTGGCGCGGTTGCGCGCCCTCGGCGAAGACGGGGAGCGGAAGGCCGCGGAGACCAAGCGGATGATCGACCGTGTCCGCACCTTCGCCGGCTACCGCGAGTACCCCAAGTTCGGCACGGTCAGCCGTTACTTCGCCTACAAGCAGGCGCTGCTGCGGGAGGCCGAGCGTCTCGTCCAGTCCGGGGTTCTGCGCGAGAAGGACGACATCTTCTTCCTCCGCTTTCAGGAGTTGCGGGAGGTCGTCCGAACGGGTCGTGCCGACGCTGAACTGATTGCGGAAAGGCGGCGGGCGTTCCGGTCGTACGAGGCCCTCACGCCGCCACGTGTCCTCACGTCGGACGGCGAGGCCGTCAACGTCCGGTACCGGCCGGACAACGCCCCGCCCGGCGCGCTGGTCGGCCTCCCAGTTTCGGCGGGCACCGTCGAAGGCCGTGCCCGCGTCGTCCTCGACATGGCACAGGCCGACCTCGAAGCGGGCGACATCCTCGTCACCGCCTACACCGACCCCAGCTGGACGCCGCTGTTCGTCACGGCCGCCGGCCTGGTGACGGAGGTGGGCGGCCTCATGACGCACGGCGCGGTGATCGCACGGGAGTACGGCCTGCCCGCCGTCGTGGGGGTGGATCGGGCCACCCGGCTGATCCAGGACGGGCAGCGTATCCGTGTCCACGGGACGAATGGGTACGTCCAGGTACTCGGCTGAACCCAGCCGCCGGACCGATGAGTCCGACGGTGCCCGCGGGTCTACCTCCTGACCGAGAAGACCAACGCATTGGAAGACCAACGCATTGGAGGACGGCATGGGCCTCATCCATATCGAACTGTTCGCGACCCTCGACCTCGTCGCGCAGTCGCCCGGCAGTCCCGACGAGGACCCCGTCGGGTTCCCGTTCGGCGGCTGGCAGGCGCCCCTGCTGGACGAGATCTCCGGAGCGCAGGTCGGTGCCGCCTACGAGGGCACGGACGCCCTCCTGCTCGGCCGGCGGACGTACGACATCTTCGCCGCCTACTGGCCGAACTACGAGGGCGACGAGGACAACGAGATCGCCGCGCTCTTCAACAGCGTCCCGAAGTACGTCGCCTCTCGCGGCAAGCCCGACCTGTCGTGGGCCGGATCCACGCAACTCGGCCCTGACCTGGGCAAAGCCGTGCGCGAGATCCGCGACCGGCACGAGCACATCAAGGTCGTCGGCAGCCTGAACCTGGTGCAGACGCTGCTGCGCGACAAGCTCTTCGACCGGCTCGACCTGTGGGTGCACCCGATCGTCCTCGGCGTCGGGAAGAAGGTGTTCGACGGCGGCGCGGTGCCCTCGAACCTCACGCTCCTCGAACCGCCGGCGGCCGACTCGAAGGGCACCGTCTACCTGCGCTACGGGCTCGGCGACGGCACCCCGGCGACGGGCGACATGAGCGCGCCCGACCGCGGCGTCTGACGCGCGGGCCGCTGCGTCTGACACGCGGGCCGCTGCGTCTGACGCGAGGACCGCTGCGTCTGACGCGAGGACCGCGGCCGCGTGGGGTGTCGTCAGGTACACCAGCGGCTCGGGGCCTTGGCCCAGTGCCGGTATGCGCGCCTGCCGGAAGGCTTGATCACGTCAACGGACGGCCTTCCAGGAGGAAATCATGTCGCGCATCCCCCGATTCGCCGCGCTCGCCACGGCGTCCGCCCTGGTCGCCGGGACGGCGCTCGCACCCGCCGCGAACGCCGCCGCGCCTACCAAGAGCCACGGCCACGACCACGACCACGACCACGGCCACGGCGACCAGCTCGACCGGAAGGTGCGGGAGCAGGCGGCGAAGCTGGTCGCGGACGGGGCGCCCGGTGTCATCGTCATGACGCGGCGCGGCGGCCGGGTGTCGCACGTGACCGCCGGGGTGGCGGACAAGGCGACCGGGGCGCCGATGGACCACCGGCTCCAGTTCCGCATCGCCAGCGTGACCAAGTCGTTCACCTCGACGGTCGTGCTGCAGCTCGCCGCCGAGCGCCGCCTGTCGCTGGACGACACCGTGGACGACTGGCTCCCCGGCCTGCTCGGCGCGAACGGCAACGACGGGTCGAAGATCACCGTCCGGCAGCTGCTCGCGCAGACCAGCGGGCTGAACGACTACACGCCCGACCCGCGGGTGATGTCCGACCCGGCCCGGTCCTGGACGCCCGAGGAGCTGATCGCGATCGCGACGGAGAAGCCGCCGCTGTACGCGCCCGGCACGGACTGGAACTACTCCAACACCAACTACATCCTCGCCGGGATGATCATCGAGAAGGCGACCGGGCGGCCGGTGGGCGCGGAGCTACGGAAGCGGATCTTCACGCCGCTGCGGCTCCGGCACACCTTCTACCCGACGACCGACCCCGGGTTCCGCGGCCCGTACGTGCACGGCTACTACTACGAGTACGGCGACGTGAGCACGCTGGTCAGCCCGTCCAGTGCGCGGACGTCCGGCGGCATCGTCAGCACGGTGGACGACGTGGCGCGCTTCCACCGGGCGCTGTTCACCGGGCGGCTGCTGCCGGCGAAGCAGATGCGCGAGCTGCGGACGGTCCGTCCCGTCAACGACGACGGCGTGGTGGAGGACTACGGGCTCGGCGTCGCCCGCATCAAGTTCTCCTGCGGGTACGCGTGGGGCCACGACGGCGGCTTCCCCGGCTACCGCACCTGGACCTACACCAGCGCCGACGGCGGCCGCCAGGCGATCATCACCTACAACGAGTCGAAGCTGGAGCACGACACGACCTTCCGAGCAGACCTCGCCAAGGCCGCCGACACCGCCTTCTGCGCCTGAACCAGCCTCTGCGCCTGAACCAGCCTCTGTGTCTGAACCAGCCTCTGTGTCCGAACGAGCCTCTGCGCCCGCACGGACTTCCGCGCCTGAACGAGCCTCTGCGCCTGAACGAGCCTCTGCGCCTGAACGAACATCCGCGCCAGTGCGTAGGGGCGCCCGGTTATAAGCAGGTGAGCAGTGGCCGCAGGGTTTTGTTCTTCCGCGCTACAGAAGAACGGTGTGGGCGGTGCGTACCGTCGGGACGTCCAGCAGCACGGCCGGGCAAACGGAGGTGTGCCGATGACCAGAACCCTCGCATCCGGAGGTGCCGGCGAGCGGCGAGGCGACGGGGAGCGGCCCGTGCTTCTCCCGCCGCGCCTCGCCGGGCTGATGCGGCCGGAGCTGCCGAGCCTCGCCGAGGAGATCGTCACCGAGATCCGCCGCGCCATCCCGGAGTACGCCCGCCCGCTCGACGGCCCCTACGGGCACGTGCTGCGGCTCAGCGTGGAGCACAACCTCGCCGCGTTCGTCGACCGGATCGCCGTCCCGCACGGCGCGCCGGCCGACGACGGCTCCGCCGCCACCACGGCGCGGATGCTCGGCCAGTACGAGGCCCACGAGGGCCGCGACCTGGACTCCCTCCAGGCCGCGTACCGCATCGGCGGGCAGGTCGCCTGGCGCCGCGTCATGCGGGTCGCGCCCCGGCACGACATCTCCGCGGCCGTCATGTCGCGGCTCGCCGACGCCCTCTTCGTCTATCTGGACGAGCTGGCCGAGCTGTCGCTCGACGGGTACCGGCAGGCCAGGGCCCGTCCGATCCCGGCCTTGGACGAGCGGCGCCGCCGCCTGCTGCGCCTGCTCCTGGACGGCCCCGAGGCGGAGGTCGCGGAGGCGGCCGAGGCCGCCGGATGGCGCGTCCCGGACGAGGTCACGCTCGTCGCCGTCGAGCCCGACGCCCGCTGCGCGTGGACGGCGCTGGACGAGGACGTCCTCGCCGACCTGGAGTGCGCCGCCCCGCACCTGCTCCTGCCCGGCCCGTTCACGCCGGAGCGGCGCCGCATGCTGGACGAGGCGCTGCCCGGCCGCCTGATCGCGGTCGGCGTGACGATGCCCGCCGGGCAGGCGGCCGACTCGCTGCGCTGGGCCCGGCGGGCGCTCGGGCTCGCGCTCGGCGGCGTCCTCGACGGCCCGGTGGTCCGGTGCGAGGAGCACCTCGTGACGTTGTGGCTGCTGTCGGACCCGGCGCTGGTGGACGAGCTGGCCCGGCGCCGCCTCGGCGTCCTGGACGGCATGACGCCCGGTCAGCAGGACCGGCTGACCGAGACCCTGCGGACCTGGCTCGTCACCCGCGGCACCGCCGCCGAGATCGCCGCGATCCTGCACATCCACCCACAGACCGTCCGGTACCGGATGCGCAAGATCGAGCAGACCTTCGGCGCCGAGCTGGCCGACCCGGAGGCCCGGTTCGGCATCGAGGCCGTGCTGCGCGCCGCCCACCTGCGGGCCCGTGCCGGGCGGGCGTCCGGGCAGGCGTCCGGGCGGGCGTCCGGGCAGGCATCCGGGCGGGGGCGGGCCCGTAGCGACACACGGCCTCCACATCCGTCTGCCATGATCCCCAGGTGACCCCGACAAAACGGACACCGATCCTGCTGGTCGCGGCCGCGGCGGCGCTGGTCGGCGCGGCGGGCTGCGGCACCGAGACCGCGCCGGCCGCCCTCCCGTCCGAGCCCTATCCCGTGCTGCCGTCGAAGCCGGCGACGCCGACGCCGATCCCGCTGGAGCGGCACCGGCCGGCCCCGCCCGTCTGCACGCCGGAGGGCATCAGCATCGGGATGGACGAGCCGGAGGCGGCGATGGGCCTGCGCGCCGCGACCATCCGGCTCCGCAACTGCGGCGACCGCGCGTACCGGTTGAACGGCTACCCGTCCGTGCGCGTCCTCGACAAGGACCGGCAGCCGTTCGACGTGAAGATCGTGCGCGGCACGACGCAGGTCGACGACCCGGGGCCGAAGCCGCTGACGATCCGTCCGGGCGGGTCCGCCGTCTTCGTGATCGTCTGGCGGAACCTCGTCACCGACCCGACGACGACGGCGGTGGCGGGCACGTACCTGGAGGTCCGGCCGGCGCCTGGACGGCCGGTCGTCATCGTCGAGTCCGACGGGCCCCTCGATCTCGGCAACACCGGACGCCTGGAGGAGACCGCCTGGAGCCTCCCCCGCACCTGACTCAGCGGGGCGGGCCTGACTCGGCTCAGCGGGGCGGAGCCTGCACCTTGCCGATGCCGAGCGTGTTCTCCGCGGGCATCAGGCCGGTCTCCAGCACCTTGACCAGGACCGGCATCGCCAGCTGCGCCAGCCGCTCGGCCTTGGCCTCGCCGAGGGCCCGCCAGGGCGCGTAGGCGAGGTCGTCGGTCATCCGCTCGACGGAGTCGCGCAACTCCCGGCCCCGGTCGGTCGCGGCGCCGTCATCGTCCACGAGGCCGCGGGACGCGAGGCGGTCGCGGGCGGCGGCCCACTCCTCGTCCGTCCAGCCCCGGCTCGCGAACGTCTCGACGGACGCGGCGCCGACCGCGGCGAACGAGACGAGCGACTCGGCCGGGTCGAGCCCGTGGGTGAGGAGCGCGGCGACGTGGCCGTCCCCGCGGTGCTCGCGCAGGATGCCGATCGCGTGCCAGAGCGCGAGATGCGGCTCGTCCGGCCAGGGCAGGTCGGCGTTGGCGGCGGCGATCGGCCGGCCGGCCGTGCCCGCCTCCTCGGCGGCGGCGCGGGCCAGCGCGGCGGCCTCCGCGAGGTCCGGGGAGTCGATGGCGTCGCCGAGCAGTGCCCGGTACATGCGGTCGACGGCGCGCTCCCGGGCTTCCAGGACGCGCTCGGGCGGCGCGACCGTCCACACGGCGGGGACGTGCTCGGCCACCATGCGCGGGCTGAAGCTGTAGAAGGCGGACGCGACCCGCTCCGGACCGGCGGCGCCGAGCGGGGCGGCGCGCCACGCGAAGTAGCTCGGCCAGCGCGTGTCGACCTCGTACCCGAGCCCCGCCGCCTCGGCGAAGACGTCGGGCGAGTACCAGAACAGGGCGTGCACGGCTTCGATCTGGTGCCACATCTGCCGGGCCAGGCCGGGGTTCTCCGTCATCGGCGCTCCTTCACTCGGGATCACCACCAGCCTATCTAGACAGTGACAAGATTTCACGGCCCGAACCGGGACGCGTCCGCCTCGACCCACCGCCCGTCCGCCCCGAAAGACACCCTGACCTGCGGCGATGGCACCGCCGGAGCGACACCCACCTCCCCGAAATAACCATCCCCGGGTACCGCTGGATAGCCGCCCGACACTGCCGGATAAGCGCCAGACGTCGCGGACAGGCCGTGCGGCATGCCGTGATGGGCGTCCGGCACCGCCGGATACGCCGCCGACGCCGCAGGATGGGTGCCCGTCGCTGCCGGGTAGCTGTTCGTCGGTGCGGGGCGGGCGTGCGGCTCTGCCGGGTTTCTGGGCGTGGGTGCGGCGGCGGGGAGGGCGCGGGGCTGAGCGGTGGGGCGGGGGTGAAGGGCGGGGCGGGGGTGATGGGTGGGGCGGGTTGGCGGGTGTTCCGGCGGTAGCGGCCCAGGGGGCGTGACGGTGCGGATCGGGCGGTGTTCGTGGCGCGGGAAGGCCAGTAGCGCCAGGACGGCCAGGCCGACGCCGGCGACGCGCAGCAGGAACGGGCCCGGCTCGTGCGGCCACGGCTCGCCGTACAGCAGCGTGGCCGACAGCAGCAGGTGCGTCTTGGCGGTGACCGTGACGACCGTGACGATGATCATGAGGCGGCAGCGCTGCAGGCCGATGGAGAGCAGCCCTAGGCCGAGGACGCCCGCGAGCAGGAACAGGTACGGGTGCGGCGAGGCCAGCACCCCCGCGCCCCGGCCGTCGGCGAGCATCATCGCCATGCCCTGGCCGAACACCTCGGTGGCGCCGAGCAGGACGCCCGCGCCGAGCCCGTGCGCGATGCCGGTCAGCGGCCGTGCGTGGCGGCCGCTGACCGGGCGGTCGCGCATGCAGAACATCCACAGCGGCAGGACCAGCGACGGCACGAACACCAGGCCCGCCTTCCAGAGCGGGAGGGCGCCGGCGGCGCCCGCGCCGCCCGGCCGGTGCAGCGCGTCCGCCAGCGACTCGCCGGCACCGGGCAGCACCGACAGCGCCGCGGTGATCATCGCGGCCACGGTGATGAGGACCGCGAGCCACTCCCGCGACGTGGGCCGCTCGCCGAACCCGCTCATCCCCACCGCGAGGAGCGTGACGAGGCCGAGCCCGTAGGCGGGCAGGGTCGCGACCACGGGCAGCGTGACGAGCGCGAAGGCCGACAAGGCGAACCCCGCCAGCAGCACCGCGACCCCGGCGAGCCAGCGCGGGCTGCGCGCGAGCCGTGCGGCGGCGTGCAGCGGGTGCCGGCCCCCGATCGGGCTCATCCGCCCGGCGGCCGTCTTGAACAGGACGTAGGCGGCGATATAGACGGCCTGCGCGGCGCAGGCGAGGACGACCGCGTGCATGGCGCACCTCCGGGACGGACTGGCGTCCTTCACCCCACCCGGCGAAAAACGCTGTCGAAACGGATGGTGACACGGGGAGGGCGTCCGCCGATTCTCGCCACGAGACGGAGAAAACACCCGGTTTGTGCGCCTCGGTGAGTATCGCCGGCCCCGGCTGTCCCGGAAAGGCCAAGATCAATGCTTCGGTCGCATTGCCGATCACTCACCGCAGGTGAATGATTGCGGTGCGCTTCCGAGTCAGGTGTGGTGATGCAGTGACGGTCAGGTTGGAAAGGCTGGGCGAGCCGTTCGGCTTCAGCGACGGCGAGGGCGGCCGCCGGGCCCGCCGGGCGGTGCGCGAGCGCGCCGCGAAGCTCATCGCGGACGAGGGGCTCCTCGACGACGTCGAGCTGATGACGGCCGAGGCCGTCGCCAACGCCGTCCTGCACGGCACCGGGCTCGTCACGGTGACGGTCGCCACCAACGGCGACACGCTGCTCGTGGAGGTCGCCGACGACGGCCCCGCCCGTCCCGCTCCGGCGGCGGCCGATCCGCACCTCCGCCGCCGCCTCGACCACGGCCGGGGCCTGACCGTCATCGACGCCCTCGCCGACGAATGGGGGCTGGAGCAGACCCCCGACCGCACCCGCCTCTGGTTCACGCTCAGCGCCCCTGAGCCACCGAGCCCCTGAGCACCCGCCCTCCTGAGCCCTCGCGGCCCTGAGCCCCTGAGCGCTCCCGGGAGCTAAGAGGGCAGCGAGCGGCGGACGACCTTGCCCGTGGCGTTGCGGGGCAGCGCGTCCAGGAAGTGGACGTCGCGGGGCACGGCGAAGCGGGCCAGCCGGTCGCGGACGTGGGCGCGGACGGCGTCGGCGTCCAGCTCCGCGCCCTCCCGCAGGACGAGGAACGCGGCGGCGCGCTGCCCGAACTCCTCGTCCGGGACGCCGACGACGGCCACCTCCCTGACCTGCGGCAGCTTCTCCAGCACCTCTTCGATCGCGCCCGGGAAGACGTTCTCCCCGCCCGAGACGATCATGTCGTCGTCGCGGCCGTGCACGAACAGCCGGCCCTGGTCGTCGAGGTGCCCGACGTCGCCGAGGCTCATCAGGCCGTCCCGCATCTCCTTGGTGTCGCCGCTGGTGTAGCCCGCGAACAGCAGTTCGTTGGCGGCGAAGATGCGGCCGGTGGTGCCGGGCGGGACGGGCCGGCCCTCGTCGTCCAGGATCGCGACCCTCGTCCCCGGCGGGGGCGTGCCGGCCGTGTCGGGGTCGGCGCGCAGGTCGGCGGGCGTGGCGATGGTGACCCACGACGCCTCCGTCGACCCGTACAGGTTGTAGAGGACGTCGCCGAACGCGTCCATGAACGCGGTGGCGAGCGTCGCCGGCAGGGCCGAGCCGCTGACGGCGGCGATCCGCAGCGAGGACGTGTCGTGCTTGCGCCGCGCCGCCTCCGGGACGTCCAGGACGCGCTGGAGCATGACCGGCACGGCGACGAGCGCGGTCGCGCCGGTGACGTCGATCGTGCGGAGGGTCTGCTCGGGGTCGAACCGGCTCCGCAGGACGATCGTCGCGCGCAGCGAGATCGCGGTCTGGAGCATCGCGTAGCCCCAGGTGTGGAACAGCGGCGCCTCGATGAACATCCGCTCGTGCACCCGGTACGGGATGCGGGACAGGATCGAGGTGAGCGGCGACAGCCCGGGACGCGAGTGCCGGTCGGCGCCCTTGGGACGGCCGGTGGTGCCGGAGCTGAGCACGATCGTCCGGCCCGCCTTGCCTGGCGGGTCGACCGGCGCGGCGGGCGCGGTCGCGATGACGTTCTCCAGCTCCGAACCGGGCCCGCCCGCCGTGATGACGTGCACGGTCTTCGGTACCGCCGCGATGAACCCGGCGAACTCCTCGTCCGCGATCACGACCTCGACCTGCTGCTGCCGCAGGACGGTGACGAGCTGCTCGGTGCTCATCCCCGTGTTGAGCAGGACGAGGTCGGAGCCGCGCTTGCTGCACGCCGTCAGCGCCTCGACCATGCCGCGGTGGTTGCGGCACAGCACCGCCACGCGGGGCGAGTCGTTGAACCGGCCGAGCGCGGCGGCGAGCCGGTCGGTGCGGGCGTCCAGCTCGCCGTAGGTCAGCTCCCCGGCGTCGTCGATGATCGCGACGACGCCGGGGTCGCGGGCGGCCGCGGAGGCGACCGTCCCGCCGAGCAGGGTGCCCCAGCGGCGCAGGGCGCCGAGCTGGCGGACGACCTTCAGCGGCGGTCCGGGGCGCCACAGCCCGCTCCGGGCGAACATGCCGCCCGCGCGCGCGACCGACGCCGCACGGTGCCCGAACTCCGATCGTCCGCTCATCTGCCACCGCCTCCGGTACGGGGTTCCGGACTACCGACCGTACGGTTGGCGGCTTTCGTACTCTCCTGACTGAACTCAGCTCTTCGCGGCGGCGATTGTCAGGAGCCTGACAATTGTTAGGAACCTGACAACTGTTAGGAGCCTGACAACGAACCGTCCGCCGCGGCGGTCACCGGAGCGCCGGCCTTGTCCATCGTGACGGCCTTGCCCGCCTCGCCCGCACCCGCGCCCGCCTTGCCCGCCGCGTCCGCGTCGGCGGGCTCCGCCAGGTCGAGGCTGTCGCGCAGCGTGACCGGCTTGAGCAGCGCCGCCGCGACGATCCCGACGACCGCGATGGCGGTGGACACCAGGAAGATGTGCCCGGTGGCGTCGCCGTAGGCGGCCCGGACGACCTCCTTGACCGGTCCCGGCAGCGCCGCGATGTCGAGGTTGCCGGCGTCGCCGCCGCCCGCCGTCGGGTCGACGCCGAGCCGCCGCAGCCCGCTGGCGATCTTGTCGGCGACCTGGTTGGCGAGGACGGCGCCGAGCACCGACACGCCGACCGTCCCGCCGAGGGAGCGGAAGAAGGTGACGGTCCCGCTGGCGGCGCCGATCTCGTTCAGGTGGACGGAGTTCTGCACGACGAGCACGAGGTTCTGCATCGTCATGCCGACCCCGGCGCCGATCAGGAACATCCCGCTGCCGAGGTAGACCAGCGAAGTCTCGTGGTCGATGGTCGCCAGCATCCCGAACCCGGCGGTCAGGACGAGCGTCCCGATCACGATGTACGGCTTCACCTTGCCGGTCTTGGTGGCGAGGCGTCCGGCGACGGTGGACGCGCCGAACACGCCGAGCATCATCGGGAAGGTCAGCAGGCCCGCCTTGGTCGGGCTGTAGCCGCGTCCGATCTGGAAGTACTGGCCGAGGAAGACGGCACCGCCGAACATGGCCATGCCGACCGCGAGGCTCGCGATGATCGCGAGGGCGGTGTTGCGGCGCGCGACGATGTCCAGCGGGACGATCGGCTCGGCCGCCCGCTTCTCGACCCACACGGCGATCGCCAGCAGCACGACGCCGCCGCCCGCCATCGCGGCCGTCTGCCAGGACAGCCAGGCGAAGTTCTCGCCGACGAAGGTCACCCAGATGAGCAGGACGCTGACGCCGGCGGCGATCAGCGTCGCGCCCGCGTAGTCGATCTTCACGTCGGGGCGCCGCATGACCGGCAGCTTGAGGGTCTTCTGGAGCAGCGCGAACGCGACGACGGCGAACGGGACGCCGATGAAGAAGCACCAGCGCCAGCCGAGCCACGAGTCGACGATCAGCCCGCCGAGCAGCGGCCCGCCGACGGTGGCGACCGCCATCACGCCGCCGAGGTAGCCGTAGTAGCGGCCCCGGTCGCGCGGGCTGATCATCGCGGCCATGATGATCTGGACGAGGATCTGCAGCGCGCCGACGCCGAGCCCCTGCACGGCGCGGAAGAAGATGAGCTGCGCGGTGTTCTGCGCGAACCCGGAGGCGGCCGACGCCACGATGAAGATGACGACGCCCACCTGGAGCAGCGTCTTCTTGTTGTAGAGGTCGGCGAGCTTGCCCCAGATCGGGGTACTGGCGGTGGACACCAGCAGGGTCGCGGTGACGACCCACGTGTACTGCGACTGGCTGCCCTTGAGCGCACCGATGATCTGCGGCAGCGCGGTGGACACGACGGTGCTGCTGAGCATCGCCACGAACAGCACCAGCAGCAGGCCGCTGAGCGCTTCTAGGACCTGCCGGTGCGTCATCTGCGCAGGTCTGGTCGGGGCAGGAACGGTCAAGAGACGCCTCCGCGAGAAAGTTGGGAACGAGGCTTCAACCCCGTCGCCCCGGACTCTTATTCCCAGTGGGCAAATTTTCTCACAGAGCAGTATTTGAAGGTGGGTAGGCTGGACGCACCATGGAGAGCACCGGTGGGCTGCGCGAACACAAGGGCGGACTGCGCGAGGGCGGACGCCCCGGGGCGCAGGGCGGGTGGCCCGAGCCGCGAGGCGGCCTCCGCGAGCGCAAGAAGGAGGCGACGCGCCGCGCCCTGCACGAGGCCGCGATGCGCCTCTCCGTCGAGCACGGCCTGGACGAGGTCACCGTCGAGGCCATCGCCGACGCCGCCGGCGTGTCCCGCCGCACCTTCTCCAACTACTTCGGCGGCAAGGAGGAGGCCCTCCTCTACGGCGGCGAGCAGCGGATGCGCGCCCTGCTGGAGGAGTTCGCGACACGCCCGGACGACGAGACGTCCTGGACGGCGCTGCGGGCGACGTGGCGGCTCGTCCACGAGCGGTTCGGCGACCTCGACCCGCAGTGGGCGGCGCAGGTCCGGCTCGCCCGCAACCACCCGTCCGTGCTGGCCCGGCAGCTCGCCCACTACGCCGAGTTCGAGCGGGCCCTCACCGAGCTGATCGCCGCCCGGGACGGCCTCCCGTCCGCCGGCCTCCGCCACCGCGTCATGGCGGGCGCCTTCATGACCGCGCTCCGCGTCGCGTCCGTGACCTGGACCGAGGAGCCCTCCACCCGCTCCCTCGCCGAGGTGGTCGAGGAGGCCCTGGCCGAGGTCGCCCGCGAGTACCGCTAACCGGCGCTCTCCGCGAGCTCGGTGGGGTGCAGGTCCCCGGTGAGCAGCCGCCGCGCCCGCGCCCACCGGTCGGGGCCGTCCAGCCAGGCCCGGACGAGCCGCCATCCGTGGTAGTAGGCGTAGAGGTAGGGGTTGCCTCCCGGCACCATGACGAGCGGTATCGCGGCGGCCGCCTCGACCTCCCCGAGCAGTGCCCAGCGCACCAGGTAGTCGCGGACCTCGCGGTCCGGCCGCCCCTCGGCGGCCATCAGCGTGGCGTTGGGCCAGACGCCCCACAGCAGGTTCGCCGCGCGGTGCAGGGCGGCGACCTCCCCGGGGTCCCGGCCGAGGACGTTCCGGGAGAGCCATTCCCGGGCCTCGTCCCCGGGGAAGACGAGTTCCTCAGCCGCCAGCCCCAGCCCCTCGCTGAGGACGCCCTGCGGTGAGAGCAGGAACCAGACCCGTCGTTCGAGCCGTCCGGGCAGGTGGATCTCCTTGAGCACCGCTTCGGCGATATGCCCCGGATGCCCCTCGTGGGCCACGACGTACAGCAGGTCGGCCAGGTTGAACGGGACATCGCGGTTGATGTGGATGGTGGAGGACCTCCCGCCCGCGTACTCGCCCGCCGCATGGAACGGCACGTCGGACACGAGCCGGCACGTGACGGTCTCGTCCTCGGGCAGCGGGACGATCCGGGAGGTGCGGGCCCGGGTCTCGGTGACCGCGCGGCCGACGAGCGCGGGGAGCCGGTCGACCTCGTCGAGCCGGTGGGTGTCGCGCCAGGCCGCCCGCCGCTCGGCGAGCGACCCGCCGGGGGTGCCCGGCGGGAGCGCCGCGTCGAGCATCTCGTGCGCCTCGGCGAACACCGCCTCCGGCACCCGCTCCGCCTCGATGCCCAGGCATTCGCGGACGTACTCCGGCAGCGCGGTCGGCGCGCCCGCGAGCCGCCGCGCCACCGCCCGCAGCGCCCGCACCTGCCCGGCCAGATAGTCGGCACGGCGGTCGGCACGGCGGTCGGCAGCGCGGGTGGCATGGTCGGCGGCGCGGGTGGCATGGTCGGCGGCGCGGTGGGCGGCGCGGGCGGGTTCGGACGGCAGGTCGTCCAGAAGCGCGTCCGCGTCCTCGGCGAGCCGGGCGGGCGGGACCGGCTCCTCCGCCGCGACCGCCTCCCGCCATCCGGCCGGGCCCCGGTAGACCAGCGCCAGCCCGCTGCTGTTCGGCCCGTCCGCGGCTCGGGCGACCCGCAGTGCCAGCAGCGCGTAGGAACGCAGCCATTCGTCGTCCATGTCGGCTTCCTTCCGCCAGAGGGGTTCCGCGGTCGAGGCCAAGCTAGCCGTACGGTTTTCCGTACACTGCACGGACGGAGGTGAGCACGGACGGAGACGGCACGGGGGCAGATGGCACGGGGCAGACGGCACGGATGGAGGCGGCACGGATGGACTCGGTCTGGTTTCGCGGCGCGGAACGTCCGCGCAAGCCCCGGCTGTCGCGCGAGCGGATCGTCGCGGCGGCGGTCGCGCTGCTGGACGCCGAGGGCGTGGACGGCTTCTCGATGCGGCGGCTCGCCGCCCGGCTCGGCGCCGGGACCATGTCGCTGTACGAGTACGTCGCCGCCAAGGAGGACGTCCTCGATCTGGCCCTGGACGCCGCCATCGCCGAGATCGAGCCGGTGCCGGACGAGACCGGCGGCTGGCGGGACGTCGTCGCCGCGCACATGGCTCGCGGGCGGGAGGTCATGCTCCGCCACCCGTGGGTGCCCGCCCTGATGGGGACGAGACCGCTGCTGGGCCCCGGTTCCCTGGCCCGCTCCGAGCGCGTGTTCGCCGCGCTCCACCGGGCGGGCCTGTCGGGACCGGAGCTCACCGCGGCCGTGAGCGCGGTCAGCGGCTACCTGCACGGGTTCGTCGCCGAGGAGTCGGCATGGCGCGCCCGGTTCCGCGACCCGGCCGCGGAGGCGGAGCTGCGGGAGCGGGCCGGAGAGCTGGTCCGGCGGGGCGCCGCCGACTACCCGACGCTCGCCGCCCACATGGACGCCGGGGGAACCGACTTCGACGCGGGGTTCGAGCTCGGCCTGTCGATCGTCCTGGACGGGATCGCGGCGCGGCTCCCCGCCTGATCCCGGCCGCAGCGCCCCGCCTGATCCCGGCCGCAGCGCTCCGTCTGATCCCCGGCAGCGGCTCCCGGTCGGTCAGGGGCGGGGGATGTTGCGCAGGTTGCTGCGCGCCAGGTCGAGCATCTTGCCGACGCCCCCGGTGAGGACGGTCTTGCCCGCCGACAGCGCGAACCCCTTCACCTGCTCCGGCGTGATGTGCGGCGGGATGGACAGGGCGTTCGGGTCGGTGACGACGTCCAGCAGGTACGGGCCGGGCGAGGCGAGGGCCCGCTCCATCACCGTGCGGACGTCGGTCGGGCGCTCCACCCGCGCCGACTCGATCCCCATCGCCGCCGCGACGGCCGCGTAGTCGACGGGCTCGTGGTCGGTCTCGAACGCGGGGAAGCCGTCCACCATCATCTCCAGGCGCACCATGCCGAGCGACGCGTTGTTGAAAACGATGATCTTCACGGGGACGCGGTGGAGCTTCACGGTGAGCAGCTCGCCGAGCAGCATGCCGAGGCCGCCGTCGCCGGAGAGCGACACGACCTGGCGTCCGGGCGCGCCGTACTGGGCGCCGATGGCGTGCGGCAGCGCGTTGGCCATGGAGCCGTGCACGAACGACCCCATCACGCGACGGCGTCCGTTTGGGGTGAGGTAGCGGGCGGCCCACACGTTGCACATGCCGGTGTCAACGGTGAATATCGCGTCGTCGGCGGCGAGGTCGTCCAGGACGCTGGCGACGAACTCGGGATGGATCGGAATGTGCTTCTCGATGTCGCGCGTGTAGGCGGAGACGACGTTCTCCAGAGCGCGCGCGTGGCGGTGCAGCATGTCGTCCAGATAGGACTGGTCGTGCTTCTGCTCTACCTGGTCCATGACGAGCCTCAGCGTCTCGCCCACATCGCCATGGACGGCCAGGTCGAGCGGGGTGCGCCGCCCCAGTTTCGCCGGGTCGTCGTCCACCTGGATGGTGTTCTTGCCGGGCAGGAACGGGTCGTACGGGAAGTCGGTGCCCAGCAGCAGGACGAGGTCGGCGGCCTGCATCGCCTCGTAGCAGGCGCCATAGCCCAAGAGCCCGCTCATGCCGACGTCGAAGGGGTTGTCGTACTGGATCCACTCCTTGCCGCGCAGCGCGTGCCCGACCGGCGACAGCAGCCTGTGCGCCAGCTCCATCACCTCGGCGTGCGCGTCCTTCACGCCGGAGCCGCAGAACAGCATCGGCCTGCGCGCCCGGTTCAGCGCCGCGGCGAGCTGTGCGACCTGGTCGGACGGCGGCCGGACGATCCCCTTCCGGACGAGGAAGTCGTGCTCCCCGGTCGGTGCCGCCGCGTCCTTGCCGGCGGTGTCGCCCGGCATCGTCAGCACCGCGACGCCGCCGTGCCCGATCGCGTGCTGGATCGCCGTCCGCAGGATGCGCGGCATCTGCTCCGGCGTGACGATCTGCTCGCAGTAGTGGCTGCACTCGGTGAACAGCCGCTCGGGATGCGTCTCCTGGAAGTAACCGCTGCCGATCTGGACGCTCGGGATCTGCGACGCCAGCGCCAGCACCGGCGCCCCCGACCGGTGCGCGTCGTAGAGGCCCTGGACCAGGTGCGTGTTGCCGGGTCCGCAACTGCCCGCGCACACCGCGAGCCGCCCGGTCGTCTGCGCCTCGGCCGCCGCCGCGAACGCCCCCGCCTCCTCGTTGCGGACGTGCACCCAGTCGATGCCGGGTGTCCGGCGGATGGCGTCCACGATCGGGTTGAGGCTGTCGCCCACCACCCCGTAGACGCGCCGCACGCCGGCCTGCCGCAGCACCTCGATGAACTGGTCGGCGACGGTCGCCATGCGTGCCTCCCCTGTGGTGTTCCCGTGGTGTTCCCGCTCCCCGCTCCGGGAAATGCCCGATGATCTCCCCCTGACACCCGGCCACCGGCCGGGTTAAATAGTCAAACCATGAACCGGATGTGGGCGCGGGTGGGATGTGGGGCGCGATGGATGAGCGGGACGATCTCGGCTTCTGGACGTTCGTCGACCTCGCGGGCCGGCGGCTGGCGGAGGAGTTCGGCTTCCCCGACCGCCTCGCGACCCGGCTGCTGCTGACCCTGAACCGGGCGTCCGCGATCGTCACCTACGACCTGGAGTCGACGGTGCACCGGCCGCGCGGGCACTCCTGGGCCGGGTTCCGGCTGCTGTTCGTGACCTGGCTCGCCGGTCCACTGGAGCCGGGCCGGGCCGCGACACTCGCCGGGATGAGCCGCGCCGCCGTCTCCAACCTGGCGAAGACGCTGGTCGCGGACGGGATGATGGACCGGACGCCCGGCGAGCGCGACGGCCGGTCGGTGATCCTGTCGCTGACCGACAAGGGCCGCGCGGCGATGCTGGAGATCTTCGCCGAGCAGCACGCGCGGGAGCGGCAGTGGGCCGGGACGCTGACCGAGACCGAGCAGCGGATGCTGATCATGCTGCTGGACAAGCTCATCGCGGGCCGGACGTCCTTCGACGCCCGCGAGCGCAGCTGACCCCGCCGCCCACCCCCTCGCCGTGACCGGGTTAGGCCCTTCCCTGAACGGAAGAACAGCCGTAAGGTCGGCAGAAAGTAGTTAATGCGTTAACCATCGGAGGCGATGGACATGGCCCACTACCAACGGGTCGGCCACGTGCCGCCGAAGCGCCACACCCAGCACCGGCACAGCGACCACGGGGACGGCGACCACGGGGACGGCGGAGGGCGGCTCTACTTCGAGGAACTGATGGGCGAGGAGGGGTTCTCGTCCGATTCGTCCCTCCTCTACCACCGGGAGATCCCGTCCGCGATCACCGATTCCCGGACCTGGGACGTCCCCGACGCGACGACGGCCCCCAACCACCCGCTCAAGCCGCGCCACCTGAAGCTGCACGAGCTGTTCCCCAAGGAGACCTGGGCGGACACCGACGTCGTCACCGGCCGCCGGGTGATCCTCGGCAACAACGACGTGCGCCTGTCCTACGTCGTGTCGTCCGCCGCCTCGCCGCTGTACCGCAACTCGACCGGCGACGAGATCGTCTACATCGAGTCGGGCACGGCCACGGTCGAGACGGTCTTCGGCACGCTGTCCGCGCGGCAGGGCGACTACGTCATCATTCCGACGTCCACCACGCACCGCTGGCTGCCGATCGGTGACGAGCCCCTGCGCGCCTACGCGATCGAGGCGACCGGGCACATCGCGCCGCCCAAGCGCTACTTGTCCCGCTACGGGCAGTTCCTGGAGAACGCACCGTACTGCGAGCGCGATCTGCACGGCCCGTCCGAGCCGCTCCTGTCCGACGAGACCGACGTCGAGGTCCTGGTCAAGCACCGCACCTCGCGCGGCATCGTCGGCACCCGCATGACCTACGCGCGGCACCCCTTCGACGTGGTCGGGTGGGACGGCTGCCTGTACCCGTTCACCTTCAGCGTCCACGACTTCGAACCGATCACGGGCCGCGTCCACCAGCCGCCGCCCGTCCACCAGGTGTTCGAGGGCCACAACTTCGTCGTGTGCAACTTCGTGCCGCGCAAGGTGGACTACCACCCGCTGTCGATCCCGGTGCCGTACTACCACTCCAACGTCGACTCCGACGAGATCATGTTCTACTGCGGCGGGAACTACGAGGCGCGCAAGGGCTCCGGCATCGGCCAGGGCTCGGTCTCCGTCCACCCCGGCGGTCTCGCGCACGGCCCGCAGCCCGGCGCCTACGAGCGCAGCATCGGCGTCGAGTTCTTCGACGAACTGGCGGTCATGGTCGACACCTTCCACCCGCTCGAACTCGGTGAAGGCGGGCTGGCCTGCGAAGACTCCGCCTACGCGTGGACCTGGGCGAGGCGGCGATGATCCCCGCGTTCGCCCACGGCCTGTGCGACGACGCCGCCGTGTTCCCGCCGGGCCTCGCACCGCTCACCGACGCCGTCCCGGCCCACCGCGCACACCGCAGCGCCCCCTACGCCGACCTCGTCGGCCCGCTCGTCCTGCCGGCCACCGCGCTGGACGACCTGTACCCGCTGCTCGGCGGGGAGCCCCTCGACGTGTCGATCACCGCGCCGAGCGGCCCGTGCCAGGCGTCCAAGGCCCTCATCGCCGCCGCCGACCTGCCGATCACGGTGCGCGGCCTGGAGGTCGCCGTCCCGCCCGCCATGCAGCCGGAGGAGTTCTTCCGCCTGCTCGGCCGCACCGACGTCCCCGTCTACGTCGAACTCCCGCGCGACGACCGCCGCCCCGCGATGATCGCCGCCGTCGCCGCCCGCCGGCACCGCGCCAAGTTCCGCACCGGCGGCGTCAAGGCGCACCTCTACCCGAGCCCAGAGGAACTGGCCACCGGGATCAAACAGGTCGTGGACGCCCGCGTCCCGTTCAAGGCGACGGCGGGGCTGCACCACCCCGTCCGCAACACCGACCCGGAGACCGGCTTCCACCAGCACGGCTTCCTGAACCTGCTGCTCGCGACCGACGCCGCCCTGCGCGGCCGTCCGGTGCCCGAACTGGCCGCGATCCTGGCCGACCGCAACGCCCGCTCCATCGCGTCCCACGTCTCGACGCTGGGCGCGGCCCGCACGATCGCCGCCCGCGGCCGCTTCCTGTCCTTCGGGACGTGCAGCATCACCGACCCGCTGAACGAACTCGCGGACCTGGGCCTGCTCGCGTCCGCCCTCCAGGAGAGCACCCGATGACCCGCATCGCGATCCCCGAAGGCTCCCACTTCGGGCTCGCCAACCTCCCGTACGGCGTTTTCTCTGTCCCCGGCGGTTCACCGCGCGTGGGCGTGCGCGTGGCCGACTCGGTCATAGACCTGGCTGCGGCACTGGACGACGACGTCTTCGCGGCACCGTCCCTGAACCCGTTCATGGCGCAGGGACATGCGCGCTGGGTCGAGGTCCGCGAACAGCTCCTCGACCTGGTCGCGGACGACATCCCCGACTCCGCGGTGCATCCGGTGGACGCGGTCACCATGCACATGCCGTTCGAAGTCGCCGACTACGTCGACTTCTACGCCTCCGAGCACCACGCGTCGAACCTGGGCCGCCTGTTCCGCCCCGGCTCCGAGCCGCTGATGCCGAACTGGAAGCACCTCCCGGTCGGCTACCACGGCCGCGCCGGCACGGTCGTCCCGTCCGGGACGGACATCGTCCGCCCCACCGGCCAGCGCAAGGGCGAGGACGCCCCGACCTTCGGCGAGAGCCGCCGCCTGGACATCGAGGCCGAAGTCGGCTTCGTCGTAGGAACGGGCTCTCCTCTGGGCACGCCGGTCACCACCGAAGACTTCTCCGAGCGCGTCTTCGGCGTCGTCCTGGTCAACGACTGGTCGGCCCGTGACATTCAGGCGTGGGAGTACGTCCCCCTGGGGCCCTTCCTGGGGAAGAGCTTCGCGACGTCCATCTCGCATTGGGTGGTTCCCCTGCTCGCCTTGGAAGCGGCCCGCATAGCGACCCCGCTCCAGGACCCGGAGCCCCTCCCGTACCTCCAGGAGAAGAACCCGTGGGGCCTGGACCTTTCCCTGGAAGTCTCCTGGAACGGCCAGGTGGTCTCCC
The DNA here is from genome assembly GCF_013364275.1 of Actinomadura sp. NAK00032. Lineage (NCBI taxonomy): Bacteria > Bacillati > Actinomycetota > Actinomycetes > Streptosporangiales > Thermomonosporaceae > Actinomadura > Actinomadura sp. NAK00032. The sequence continues at coordinate 8,857,951 of NZ_CP054932.1, forward strand.
GCCCGCCCTGCCGCGAGATGTACTGGTCCCCGGCACAGATGCTCGCGCACATGACAGTGAACGGCGCCTCGTCCCGCACAGGCGATTTGTTCGCCTCGGGCACCATCTCAGGCCCCGCCAAGGACCAACGTGGCGCCTTCATAGAACTGACCTGGGGCGGCAAGGAGCCCATCGAGGTCAACGGCACCAGCCGCACCTTCCTAGAGGACGGCGACGAGGTGGCCATCACCGCCACGGCCCCCGGCCCGTCCGGCACCCGCATCGGCTTCGGCGAAGTCAAGGGCCGAATCCTCCCCGCCCGCTGAACACAGCCACCGCCCGCAGCCTCCGTGGGCGGTGGCTCAGCTTCACCAAGTGGCCGGGAACATGCGGTGCTTGAGCAACAGATCATCCTGCTCAATGGCTCCCTCGACCTCTCCGCACGGAGATAGGTAGCCCGCCCGTCCCCGCTCAGTCTCGTAGTAGGCGAGACCCCCGGAGACGGCCCGCACATCCACCAAGACCCCGACATCCCGGACGGCCCCGCGCGCGTAGACCCACAGCATCGGCAGCCACCCGACCCGATAAAGCCGAACGCACCGATACCCGCGCGCACTGACGCCCTCGGCAAGAAGATCAAGCCAACGCACAGCGGCGCGCATCAGGTGGCGACCTTGGCCCACACCCACTTGCCGTGCGGCTCGGTGTCGCGGACTCCGCAGCCGGACGAGAGGGCCTGGACGAGCGGGAGACCCCACCCGCCGATACCGGCGTCGTGCCCGTCCTCCAGGGCCCGAGCATCCGGCACGACATCGTCCAGAGTGAGCTCCACGACCGGCCGCGCCACCGGCATGGCATCGGACGAGTCCCACACCGCCAGGACGACGGCCGAAGCCTCTCGCGTGAACCTGACCCGGATTTCCCGATCCGCCGGCGTGTGCTGAACGGCATTGGCGACAAGCTCACCGGCGATCAAGAGGGCATCGTCCGCGAGCTTTTCCAGCCCCCATTCCACAAGCCGGAACTCGACCAGAGTCCGCACCAGCCCCGACACCGTCCCGGCCGCGAGACAAGAAATGTCCAACTCGCCCGCACCCGAGGCTTTCGCTCCCATTTCACCCACCTCCCTTTCTCCCGCGTTCCCAGGACAAGCGTGGCCACCGCGAGTTAATTTCGGAAGGTTCCTGAAGCAGATGCAACAACGGAGGAGCGCCGATGAGCCGCGCCGACGCACTGCGCCCAGACTTCTCCCTCTGGCACCTCATAGCCGTTGAGCTGCGCCGACAGCGTCAGCTTCACAGACTCTCCGGGGCCGCCCTAGCCGTGATCCTCGATTGCGATCGCTCAACTGTTGCACGGTACGAATCGGGCGACGTCCAACTCCCCATAGCACGCGCACGGATCTTGGACCGCGAGTGGGGAATGCCAGGGTTCTTCGAGAACCTCGTCAAACACGCCAAAAACGCCCAGGATCTCGACTGGTGGGAGACGTTCAAGGAATACGAACGCCGCGCCAACCTCATCAAGACCTACGAGCCCTCGCTCATCCCCGGCCTCCTCCAACGCGAGGGCTACGCGCGCGCCATCTTCACGGCAAGCCGCAGGGCGGACGCAGAGGAAGCGGTCGCGGAACGCCTCGCTCGCCAGGAGGTCCTCAACGGCCGAGAGCCATGCAAGCTCATGGCCATCCTCGACACAGCGGCCGTTCTACGCGTCTTCGGAGACGTGGAGGTCATGCGCGACCAGCTCAACTACCTTCTCGAAGCCTCCGAACGGCCGAACGTCTACCTTCGCGTAACGTCCGACCGCCTCATCGGCTACGGCGGACTCGGCAGCGGCTTCACAGTCATACAGACACCCACCGGCGACCTCGGATTCGCCAACTACGGAACCACGGCCCACATGTCCCTCGATCCTGCCGATATCCAGGAACAGGCGATAAGATATGACTTGATTGGAATGTCTTCACTGACCGTCGAGGCATCTCGTGCCTTCATCGCCAAGACACTGGACTCGCTTTCATGATCACACAGTGGCGCAAATCCACGCGGTCGGACGACTACGGCAACTGCGTTGAGGTGGCCGCGCTACCCCACGCCATCGCCATCCGCGACAGCAAGGCGCCTCACTTGCCACACCTCGCCCTTACCGCCCAAGCCTTCACCGCCCTCCTCGACCAGGTCAAACGCGACCAACTCCCTCACTGAGGAGAAGCCCTGGACGCAACCGCATGGCGGAAGTCCAGCCACAGTGACGAGACTGGAGGAGCCTGCGTAGAGTTGGCCCAGCTCGGCGGGGTCGTCGGCCTCCGCGACAGCAAGGCTCCCAACAGCGGCCACCTCACCCTCACGCCTCAAGCATTCGCCACCCTCATCATCCAAGCCAAGCGGGACGAATTGCCCCACTGACCGTCGAGGCATCCCGCGCCAGCCCCGACCTGGAGGCATGCTCGTGATCACTGAGTGGCGCAAGGGAGGGGATCTCCAGGCGGTTTGTGGAGCTTGCGCGTCTTCCCAGCGGCATTGGCCTTAGAGACAGCAAGGCGCCCGCCGTCGGCCACGTGCTGCTCACCCAGAACACCCTGGCCACCCTTCTCACTCAAGCCAAGCGCGGCTAGGGCCTGCTTCAAGTCGAGCAGCGCCGTTTGCTGATCCGAGTTCTTGCATGGACGGCTCGTCCTAGCTCGGCCAGCGATCCGTGAAGAGTTCCACGCCCGGCGGCGAACCGGGCAACGGGTCATGTCCCGGCCGCAATCCGTCGAGCGCTATCGCGATCAGCCGCCGACGAGCCTCGGCGGCGGCGGGAAGCAGGTCGTCCCGGCCTTGCTTGCGAAGCTGATCGACCGCCGGGGAACGGCCGAGCTGCTCGATGAGCAGCGAGATGTCGACCGCGGTCACATCGGCGCGCAGGACGCCGGCCTCGTGTGCTCGCCGTACCAGCTCATCGAGCAGTTCGTCGCCGCGGCGGGACTTGGCGCTCATCTCCTGGGTCACCTCGATGGCGCCGGCGATGGGAGCCAGCGAGCCCTGCCCGAACTCGACGCAGCCGCGCACGAATGCCGCCAGCCCCGCCCACGGATCGGGATCGGTCAAGCCCTGCTCGGCCGCCTGGTTCCAGTGGTCGAGGGACACCAGGCTGAGCTGCTGGAACAGCTCCTCCTTCGTCTTGTAACGGCGGTAGAGGCTGCCGATGCCGACCCCTGCTCGGGCAGCGATGGCGGCGACGGACGCGTGCGCGCCGTCTTCGGCGAGCACGTCACGGGCGGCCTGAAGCAACGCGCGGTCGTTGCGTTCTGCGATTTCTTTACGCGTGGTCATCGCCACAGACCCTACCAAGTTGCGGAGCGAATCGCTCCGGCATAGTCTCGATGCGGAGCGGATCGCTCCGCTAGTTGAGGAGATGCGACATGGACCCCGAGATCGAGGCGATCAAGCAGGTCGTTCGCGACGCCGAAGAGCTGCAGAGCGACGTCGCCGGTTTCACCGGACTGCTGACAGAGGAGGTGTCCCTGGTCAACTTCACCGGGATCCGACTGCGCGGCCGCGAGCAGGTCAAGAAGGTCATGGCCGAGGCGCTGCGCACCCCGCTGAAGGACGTGCTGACCACGAACGAGCTGCTCGACGTCACGTTCCTGCGCCCGGACGTGGCGCTGGCCAACCTGATCAAGCACGTCAACGACGACCGCACGGGAGCCCTGACGTTCGTGCTCGTCAAAGACGCCGGCACCTGGCGGATCGCGCTGGCGCAGACCACCCCGGTGGTGACGTCATGAGTACGGCTCTGGTCATCGGTGCCACCGGCCGGCAGGGCGGCGCCACCGCACGTCACCTGCTACGTCGCGGCTGGCAGGTTCGCGCCCTGGTGCGCGACCTGGAAAGCCCCGCTGCGCGTCGCCTGACCGGCGCCGAGCTCACGGTCGGCGACCTGGGAGACCCCGCGTCCCTGGAGCGGGCAATGCGTGGCGTCGATGCCGTGTTCAGCATGCAAGCCCTGGCCTACGAGCCGGAAACTCTCAAAGCTGAGGTACGGCAGGGCATGCTCGTCGCCGACGTCGCCCTGGATACCGGAGTCGGGCACCTGGTCTACAGCTCGGTCGGCGGTGCCGAGCGGCACACCGGAATCGAGCACTTCGAGAGCAAGGCGGCAATCGAGTCCTACATCCGCGCTCTGGGGTTGCCCGCGACCATCCTCCGGCCGGTGTTCTTCATGGACAATCTGCTGCACTACGCCGACACTGCAGGCGAAAGGGAGATGGAGCTCCCGGTGCTCCCCTCTGTGTCAGGCTCAGATGGGACACGAGGGGATGAAGTTCCCTAGCTGATGTAGACAGGGCGAGAACGGGTACTGAGCAGAGTGACGATGACCAGCCACGATCTTCCTTCCGGTGACGGGCCGCGGACCGGCCGGCCCAAGCGGCGGACCTTCAGTGCCGCCTACAAGTTGCGGATGGTCGAGGAGTACGACGCGGCCGAGCATGGCGACAAGGGCGCACTGCTGCGCCGTGAGGGACTTTATGAGTCCAGCGTTCAACTGTGGCGCCGGCAGCGCGACGCCGGTGAACTGACCGCTGCGGGAACGAGCCGCCCGGCCGCCAAGAAGGAGAAGACGCCGGAGCAGGCCGAGTTGGAGCAGTTGCGCAAGGAGAAGGCGCGGCTGGAGCGGCAGAACGCCGCCATGGCCAGAAAACTCAAGCAGACCGAGGCCGCCCTGGACATCATGGGAAAAGGTATCGCGCTCTTGGAAACAATGTCCGAGAGCGCGGACACCGAGAATTCGTGACCCGCTGCCGCCACGAAACCCTTTCCCTGCTGGTCGAGCATCTGCCGATTCGCTTCGCGTGCGCATTGTCGGGTGTGCCGCGCAGCAGTTTCTACCGACGGCGGAACCCGGCGCCGGGAAACAGTGAGCCGGCGGAGCGGCCGGCGCCGCCGAACGCGCTGAGCGAGAGCGAACGGGCCGAACTGGTCGAGATGCTCAACAGCGACCGGTTCGCCGACAAGGCACCCCGACAGGTGTGGGCTGCGCTGCTGGACGAGGGGGTGTACCTGGCGTCGGTGTCGACGATGTACCGGGAACTACGCAGGCGTGACCAGGTCCGGGAGCGGCGCGCCCACGCCCGGCACCAGGCGCGCACCAAACCGTATCTGGCCGCGCACGCCCCCAACCAGATATGGAGTTGGGATATCACGAAACTGCCAGGTCCGGGGCCACGCCAGTTCTATGACCTGTATGTGATGCTCGACATCTTCTCCCGCTACGTCGTGCACTGGGAGATCCACCTGCGCGAGTCAGGTGAGCTGGCCGAGCAGTTCATGCAGAACTCGTTCGCCGCCAACGGCGGGATCGTGCCCGGCACCATCCATTCCGACAACGGGACCTCGATGACCTCCAAGCCGGTGACGGCACTACTGGCAGACCTGGACATCATCAAGTCCCACTCCCACCCGAAGGTGAGCAACGACAACCCCTACAGCGAGGCGCAGTTCAAAACCTTGAAGTACTGCCCGGTGTTCCCTGCCAGGTTCACCTCGCTCGACGAGGCCGAGACGTTCTGCCACCATTTCTTCGACTACTACAATCACCGGCATTACCACGCCGGGATCGGGCTCCACACGCCGTTCACCATGCATATCGGCACCGCACAGGCGATCCAGCACAACCGAGCCGCCACGATCGCAGCGTTCCGCGCGGCCAACCCGCGACGGTTCACCCAGCCGCCCACGCTGCCCAAGATCCCCACAGTCGCGCAGATCAACCGACCCGACGAAGACCCCACCGACCCGAGCAGCTCTGACCAGGAGAAACAGGCCGCCTAACGATCACTGGCCCCTGTCCCGTTTGACTTGACACCTACCGCTCCCCGACCGGCCGATGCAGCTGATCGCCACCGATGACATCGGCCGCATCGCCGCGCACGTCATCGACCACCAGGACGACTACCTGGGTGTGGAACTTGAGATCGCCGGAGACGAGCTGACTTTCTGCGAGGTGGCCGCGATCTACGAGAAGGTCACCGGAGTGCCGACGCGCCTCGTCGCCCTGCCGGTCGAGGGCAGGATGTTCGAGTGGTTCGCCGAGAGCGGCTACCAGGCTGACCTCGCCAAACTGCGCGACCACTTCCCTGGCTTGCTCACCTTTCGAGACTGGCTCGGCGGGCAGGTCCGCTAGGGCCTGCTTCGAGGTCCGGTGTGTGACGGTGCGTCGTGATCTCTAAGTAGCGAGGTCTCCGGTAGAGGGTTCATCGACCAAGAAGAACGTGAACACCGGAGACCTCGTGGTCACCTAGCGGTGACGAGGTGGTTCGACCTGAACGATGCCCAGTGGGCGATCCTGGAGTCGTTGTTACCCGCTCCCAGGCGGCCGGGCCGGCCCTCGAAGTGGACTAAGCGGCAGCTGATCGACGGTACCCGCCGGCGGGTCCGGGTGGGTGCGCCCTGGCGGGACGTCCCGGAATGCCACGGCTCCTGGCAGGCGGTCTACGCTCTGTTCCGGCGCTGGCGGCGCGACGGGATCTGGGCCCGGATCCTGGCCTCCCCGCAGGCCCGGGCGGCGGACGTCCTCGGACCCGGCCGGAGCGGGTACGTGCCGACAAGGGGTATTCGTCCCCGCCCGATCTACGGCCACCTGCGACGGCGCGGGATCGGCTGCACCATTCCCGAGGCCGCCGACCAGATCGGCCACCGGATCCGGCGCGGCGGCCGCCCACCCGATACGACAAGCTCGCCGTCCGCTACCTGGCCACCCTCCACATCACAGCCATCAACGAATGGCTCCGCCTACTTCGAAACACGGGCTGGCGAGGGCCTCTTGGTTAGAGGTGGTCTCCTTCACGCTGGTCAATACGGCGGGTTCGCTCTTGGCTGGTCAAGGGCGTACGTAGCGGCGGAACGTGATTCCTGAGGGGAAGGCTCGGTGTTCGGCCAGGCGCAGCCGCACCTCCTTGCTCACGGGCATGTACGGCTTGCCGCCGCCGATGATCACGGGGGACGCGTACACCCAGAACTCGTCGATCAGATCCACCAGGGAGGCGGCGAGTTCGGGGCCGCCGAGTTGGAGGGGGCCGTCGAACTCCTGCTTGAGGCGCGTCACCGTGGACTCGGCGTCCTTGCGGCGGACGATCGTGACCCCTTCCGGGACGGTCTGGACGGTGTCGGAGAAGACGTACCGCGGCGTCTCCTTGTAGAGCTGGGCGAACTCCCGCTCAAGGGGCGGGGCGCCTTCCTTGCCGAGGTCCTGTGTCCAGGGCTTCTCCATCGCCTCGTAGAGCCGCCGGCCGAACAGGAACGCCGTGATCCGGCGGACATGCTCGTTCGCCGCCTGGCGGAAGTCCTCGTCCGGGTCCATGAAGCCCATGCCGCCGCCGGGATCCTCGATGTAGCCGTCCATCGAGGTGTTCATCCAGTAGATGACCTTGCCCATGAAGCCCCTCACCGGTCGTAGCTGTCGTCCTGCGTGCAGACCTGGCGGAGCGCCGGAACTCATCGGCTGCCGTGCGGGGCGGGCGGGGTGGCCGGATGCGGTCAATGGAAGGGGAGCATGATCAACTCCGCGGCGGGCGGGGGACGGTAATGATCATGTTCGGATCCGATGGAGACAGCGCGGGTGGCAGGGCGATCGGCGGGGCGGCGCGGGTTCCGGTGGTGGTCGGTGTGGCCGCCGCCGTCGCGTTCGGGCTCTGCGTGCCCGGTGCGTCCGCCGATGTCCGGTACGAGCCCGGGGCGCCCGGGCTCGGCGACCCCTACTTTCCCGACCTCGGCAACGGCGGGTACGACGTCGCCCGCTACCACCTGAAGACCGCCTACGACCCCGACACCGACCATCTCACCGGGACGACCACGATCACGGCCACCGCCACCCAGAACCTGTCCCGGTTCAACCTGGACCTGTTCAAACTGAACGTGCGGTCGGTGCGGGTGAACGGGCACAAGGCCGCGTTCGCCCGGACCGGCGAGCGCGAGTTGGAGATCACGCCGCGCCGGGGGCTGCGCAAGTCGCGGCCGTTCACCGTGGTCGTCCGGTACGACGGCGTGCCGCAGACGCTGGGCGGCCCGATCGTGTTCGACCTGCCGTACGGGTTCCTGCACACGCCGGACGGCGCCACGGTGGTCTCCGAGCCCAACGCCGCCTCCACCTGGTTCCCGTCCAACGACAACCCGCGCGACAAGGCGCTCTTCACGATCGAGACGACCGTGCCGAAGGGGCTCAAGGCGATCTCCAACGGCCACCTGGTCAAACGGTGGACCGCCGGCGGCAAGGAGACCTTCCGGTGGCGGGAGGACCGGCCGATGACGACCTATCTCGCGACCGTCTCGATCGGACGGTTCAACGTGTCGACGACCACCACCCCCAAGGGCGTCCCGCAGTTGGACGCGGTCGACTCGACGGTGGCGTCCGACCCCGACGCGCTCCAGACCCCGACCTGGACGACGCGGGCGACCGACGGGCTGGCCGACTACTTCGGCCCCTACCCGTTCACCAGTTCCGGCTCCATCATCGAGAACAACTCCGTCCCGCCGCTCAACATCGAGAACGCGCTGGAGACCCAGACCCGTCCGACCTATCAGAAGCACCCCATCGAAAAGGGTGTGGTGCACGAGATGAGCCACCAGTGGTTCGGCAACAGCGTCTCCCCCGGCCGTTGGAAGGACGTCTGGCTGAACGAGGGCTACGCGCTGTGGACTGAGAAGTACTGGGCCGAAAAGCACGGGGGCCCGTCCGCCCAGGAGGCGTTCGAGCAGATCTACGCCGACCCGCCGCCCATGCCGCCGGGACGGCCCGCCTTCTGGGACGTCATGACCGCCGACCCGGGCCGCGACCAGATGTTCCACCGCTCCATCTACTTCCGCGGCGGAATGGCGCTGCAGGCACTCCGGCACAGGATCGGCGACGACCTCTTCATGAAGCTGACCCGCACCTGGCTGGCCGAGCACAAGTACGGCAACGGGACCACCGAGGAGTACGAGGCTCTCGCCGAGCGGGTCTCCGGCCAGGACCTCGGCGCCTTCTTCACGACCTGGCTCCACAGCACGGGCAAGCCGCCTGCCTGGTGGTAGCGGACCGGGCGGGCGGCAGCCCCCGCCCGCCCGGCTCCTCCCTGCGCGCCCCTCAGGACCTCGGGACCCGCAGGTGTCGGCGCTCAGCCAGCTCCTCCTCGCCGACCACGGTCAGGACGGGAGTCCCGGGAGGCGCGAACATGGTCACCACCAGCTGCGACTGCGCGTCCGGGAGGTTGTTGGCGCCCTGGATGTGGATCACGTCGCCGCCCGGCTCGAACACGGCGTCACCGGCCTTGATCACCCGTGGCGCCTCCCCCTCCAGCTCGAAGAGGATCTCGCCCTGGGTCACGTAGCCGAACACCGGTCCGGGGTGCCGGTGCGGCGGCGCACCGGGGTCGCCGGGCGGCAGCGTGACGCGGATCGTCCTGGCCTCGGCACCGTCCACGATCTTGGCCGCCGCATCCGGCAGGCTCGAGACGACCTCAACGCCCGGGGGCAGCTGAGAGCTCATGTGTTCCTCCTCGAAGTGACTGTCCACAGGTAGGACCGGACGCCCCGCCCGTTTGTGACAGCACCGCCCGTTTGTGACAGCACCGCACGCACCGGATGAACGACCCACCGGCCATGACTCCATTGACCACATCCGGTCACCCTGCCAGTGTTGCTGGCCAGGTTCACTCCGGAGGGGAATAATCGCGAATTTCATGTTCAATGCGAGTTCGCTTTTGGGAGGGCTCTTGGGCGAGGAGATTCAGTGGGACCCGGAGGCGGTCCAGAAGCTCGGAAAGGACCTGATCCAGCAGGACGGCGCGACCATCAAGCAGGCCAAGGCGGCCGCTGACGCGATCAACATCGGCCACACCGCCTGGGGAATCGTGGGATTCGGGTTGTCGTCGGTGCATGCCATCGCCCGGAACTTCTACATCCAGGACGCCGACAGCAAGTACCGGAGCCTGCAGCAGATCGAAAGCGGCCTGCGCCAGGTGGCGGACAAGCAGCGGGCCGCCGAGGAGGCCAGTGGCGGCGGGCTCAACTAGCCCCGGAAACCACGTGAGCCGCATTTCGGAAAACGGCCTGCATCAGAAGGGAAGTCATGGGGGCGCTCGCTTCCGGTCAGTGGTTCTTCAAGGAGGCGCTGGTCGCCTCGACCGTCGCCAGCGCGATGCTGCCGCCGGTCAGGCTGACCGCCGTGGTCGCGCTGGAGACCCAGTGCAGTCCCGGTGCCATCGAGGACGGGGCGAACCAGTGGATGGAGACCGCGAAGAAATTCAACGAGGCCGCCGACGGAATCCAGGACCGGGTGAAGGCGGCGGACAAGAGCACCTGGAGCAGTGACGACCGGGAGGCTTTCGAGGGGAAGATCTCCGAGTTCGTCCGGCATCTGAGATCGGCCGCCCTCGCGGCCACGTTCATCGCCGTGACCCTGCTGCTCTACGCGTTCATCCTGTTCGTCTTCGGCATCTTCCTCGCCGTGATGGCGAGCGTGCTGCTGGCCATCGCCATCGCATATCTCGTCCAATCATGGATCCCCGGGTACGGCCAGGCATTCATGACCTGGGCCAATACCTTCGCCACCACCGTCGGCATGCAGTTGCGCGCGACCGCGGCCCAACTGCGCACCGTCGCACAGACGGCGGCGACGATGATCGGCGCGTTGGCGGGCGGGAACGTGGCGTTCCAGATCGCGACCGGTTCGGACACGGCCGCCGGCGACCTGGTCCAGAGCACGCTCTATTCCATCGACGAGATCGCGATCTCGTATCTGGAGAACAAGATCGCGGGCGGTCCCGGCTCCAAGGGCTTCACCGGTACCACCAAGGGGTTGCTGGGCAAGTCCTTCTGGGGCGGTTTCGGCTACCAGGGCGCGGACACGTTCGGGCTCTCGCCGAGCAGCAACTTCCGGCAGCAGGGGCCGGACACGTGGGGCGTCCCGTCCGGGGGCACCTACGGCAACCCGATCGATCCGGAGCCCGGGATCTCCGCGTTCTGACGGGCAGGGCCGCCCGGGCTCATCTGGTCAGGCGCAGGGCGTCGAAGGCGAACGCCATCACCGCGTGGCGCAGCGGCTCGGGCGGTTCGCCGGGGAACACCACGGTCCAGCGCAGGAATTCCGCGACGACGACCGCCGCGGTCTCACCGGTCCCGGTGGTGACGCGGAAGGCGGCGCCGGGATGGTCCTCGGTTCCGGGATAGGGCGCGATCTCGCCGAGCGGCGCCCCGTCGGGTACCAGCAGGCGCAGCCGGGGCTCGGCGTGGCCGACGCGCCGGACCACCACCGTCAGCCGCCCGCCCGGGTCGAGCACCGCGAAGCCGCCGGCCCGCCGGGCGATGAAGAACGCCACCCCTCCGGCGGGCACGTGGGCGGCGGCGAAGGCCCGGCGGGCTCCGGTGCGCCGGACGGGGTCCGCGTCGCGAGCCGCGTCGCCGGCCCCGGCCAAGGCTTCCGGCGGCCGGGACGAGACGCGGAACCGCAGCACCGTCCGGCCGCGGGCATCCCGCCAGCGGCGCCTCCCCCGCAGCGAGGTTCCGGCGCCTTCGCCGAGTCGAGCGAGCAGCCTACGGGCCCGTGCCCTGCCCTTGAGGAGGAAGAAGACGACCACCCCGGCCACGAGCAGCGCCACCGCCCACATGAGTGCTCCGGGGAGCAGCGCATGGCGGGACCGGTCCAGGCTCCCCGCGTACGGCCCGAACGGTCCGACGCGCACCGGGACCGCATGCCCGATGTCGGCCTCGCCGACTCCGGACACATGACCGGAGCCGCGAGATCCGTCGGCGAACCGCCAAGTGCCGCGGCAGTCCAGATACCTGGCGTCGTAGCGCAGTTCGCGCTGCTCACACCTCTGGACGGTGGCCTCGGCCCGCTCTCCCCAGGTGACCGTGTACACGATCACCCCCGGGAGCACGAGCATCACCCAGGCCGACAGCAGCAGTGCGAGGACGAGCGCGCCCGGCACCGCGGCCGCCGCGAAGAAGTCCTTGGCCGCCGTCCGGCGCGCCCGCGGCCCCGAAACGGACATCTCCACCTCTCCTGTCCGGTCGCCATTCACCAGGTGCGCAGAGAGGCGTCAGCGGCCCATTTTGCGGCGGATATCGTCCATGAGGGTCATCGAGTCGCTGAGAGCGCGCTGGAAACCTTCCTGCATCTGCCGCATCTGGCCTTCGAGTGCCTGCGGATCGCGCACGATGCCGGCGACGTCCTCGGGAGCGACCGACGCGTCGTCGGTCAGTTCCCTGGACTGCCGCTGCAGATCCTGGAGAGCGTCCTGTGAGACCTGAATGATCGTCTCGGCGAGTTCGGCGGACGCCATGCGCATGGCCCGGGGGTCGATTTCCAGTTCGCTGATCGCACCCTCCGCGGACAGCCCGAGCCGGATCCTGCCGTCGCGGGATTCGGCCCGGCCGACCAGCTCACTCAGCCGCTGCCTGAGCTCCGTCGCCTTCTGGACCTCCTTCGCGGTCTGCTCCGCGAACGCGTCGAGATCCGACTCGGAGAAGCCGTAAGTCTCAGCCATGGTGCGCCAACCCCTCAAAACGGTCGATTACTCGGTGGCGAGCTTAGTGCTACTCGCCTCGCCGAGTGCCAGTGCGCCGAAGCGCACGATCAACCCGAGACATATCTAGACCATCCCGGATTCCGCGCCACTGGAACGGTCGGCACTCCACTCGGCCGGTTCCACTTCTATGGCGAAGCCGCGCTCGGAACGGACGGCGGGAGCACGCGGGAGTCAAGTGCCCAGCGCGCCGAGAATGGAGGTCAGGATCGTGGAGGCCGGGCCGGCTATGTCGGCGGCGTGGGTGAGGCCTGTGCGGAGCATTTCCAGTTTCGTCTTCGCGGCCGCCTCGTCGGGTTCGGCTCGGTCCAGGTCGACGGCGACGCCCTGGATGACGTTGGCCGCCTCCTCCTTGTCCTGGTCGGGCAGGTCGCTACTGGACAGGACGAGCCGCAGCAGCTCGGCGAGGTGCTCTTGGCCGGGCAGCGCGGAATGGGTGTTCTGGAAATCCTGGATGACCGTGTTGACCGGACGATTGATGAACGTGGTCTGGCCGTGGAAATTGAAGTTCTCAACCATGGTGGCGCCGCTCTCGACGATGGCCGTGTGGCCGTTGAGGATGTAGGTGTTCGCGTGCTTGTGGACGGCCGGCCTGGCAAGTGACCGCCTGATGCGCTCTTCCGCGCGGGCGACGCGCTCGAAGGCCGCCTGGTCGTGTGAGGTCGCGCTGATGGCGGCGGGCGGAGGGAGGTAGCTCTCCATCGGGTAGAGAGCCTTGGAGATGCGGTAGGCGTCGGGCGGCGCGTCGAGGGCTCGCAGGATCTCGCCGAACAGCTTGCGCAGGTACTTCGCCGAGACCTCGTTGATGGGGAACACGATCCGGTTGTCCATCGCGTCGGCCCGCAGCAGGACGAGGCACGGCAGCAGATCCGGGTCGATGCCGAGGGTGCGTGCGATGTCGTAGGCGCGATGCCGCTCGTAGGGTTTCCATTTGAGCCACCGCAGTGTGTTGAAGACCCGGTACAGCTCGGGTTCGAGGTTGTCGCGCCAGTAGCGCTTCGTCGCCGCCCAGTTGGCCGGACGTTCGAGGACGAACAGCCTGAATATCGGGCCCGACAGGGCGTTCAGTTCATCGAAGTGCGTGCGGACGTAGGTGGCCAGTTCGACGTCCGCGTCGGTGTAGAGGAGGACCCCCCAGAGCCGGGGCAGCGACTGGGGCGATGGTGATTGCGCCCCCAGTTGCAAGCTGCGGAACAATGCCTGCGGATCGGGCGCGGGCCCCATGGAGTAGGCGGCGCTCGCCATTCGCTCGATGCTCAGGACGACGGTGTCGCCATCGCACAGCCCGGCCTGCTCCACCGTGATGTGCTCGGGGTGGCTCTCACCATCCGTGCCATCAAGCCACACGCGGATGATCGCTTCATTTGAGGCGAAGTACGCAGCGCCGGGCTCCGGACGCGGAGCGTCGTCGGCGGGGCGGGCGAGGCCGTGTTCGCGGGCGGTCGCGAGGGCCAGGGAGGTCAGTTCCGTGATCGGCGACTGCGGTGAGACGGCGACCTCCACCGTCCTGCCTAATCCGGCCCGGTCCAGCTCGCGCCACCGAGCCGCCATGTCCGCCGAAGGCGCCTCGTCGGGCGAAGGCGCCTCGTCGGGCGAAGGCGCCTCGTCGGGCGAAGGCGCCTCGTCGGGCGAAGGCGCCTCGTCGGGCGAAGGCGCCTCGTCGGGCGAAAAGGCCGCCATGCCCTCCATGCGATGGGTGAGACGGGCACCGAAGGGCCCGTAGAACGTGGCCCAATCGCCTTCTCTGACGGCGACCAGTAAACGGAGCTTCTGCATTCGGCATTCCCGTCCGTCGACGAGCCGACCACTACATGGCGGAGTCGACGATACACGGATAGTCGCCCCGCCACAGCCGAATCGCTCCGGACGGACGTCGGCCGCGGGACCGGTGAACCGTCCCGCGGCCGATGTGCCGAGCCTCTCGGGTCAGGCGCTCGCGCGCTCGCCGAAGAGTGCCTTCACGAACCTGAAGAGCATCAGGACCGGGAGAATGAAGGCGTAGAAGAACATGAAGTACTCGCCGCCGTCGAAGATGAACCCGAGGTAGATGGCGTAGCCGAGGAAGCCGACGCCGAACGCGAGGTTGAGCAGCCTTTCGCCCCCGCTCTGGCCGCCCCCAATGGCCGCCATGAGAAGCATGGCGAGCCCGGACACCAGCAGAAAGACGACGTACCACGAGAATGTGGCGTCGGCGCTGAAGTCGATATTCATGATTTCCCTCTGAATGTGCGTGACAAAGCTGCATGATCATAGCGGGCACCGGCCATTGGAATCGTCGTTGGCCGCATCAGGCCAATGGCGGCCACGACCGGCGCCCGGAAGGGTCGTTCGAGCGGGCCATTTGTTACGGGGGTCTTACGGGTGCTCTCGTTCGGTGAATGGCGGTGGTGCCGGGCCGTTGTCCGGGGTGTTGGTCAACTTCCATGAAGGGGAGCACTCCATGACGATTCGACGACGGCGGGCACTGGCCTGTGGTGTCGCGCTGACGGTGGCGGCCGGCGCGCTGACGGGCGCGGCGACCGGCGCATCGGCGTCGGCCGGGGCCGGCGAGGGCCGCTCGGAGACGGCGCTGACCTGGTACGACGTGACGGCGAAGACGGTCGGCGCCGCCGGGCTCCCGCAGGTCACCGCGAGCCGGACGTGGGCGATCGGCTGGATCTCCGCGGGGCGGGCACTGCGGAGCGGGAAGGGGCGGAACTTCCAGGACGCGGCCCTGGCCAGCGCCGTCCACGACGCGCTGCGCCCGCTCGTCCCGGCGCAAGTCGGGGAACTGGACGCCGCACTCGCCCGCACTCTCGACGGCATCCCGGACGGTCGGGCCAAGAAGGCGGGGGTGCGGGCCGGTCAGGAGGCGGCGCAGCGCACACTGGACGAGCGGGCCGGAGACGGGCTGACCAAGGAGGAGATCTCGAACGACGGCTACGAGCCGCCCGCGCCCGCACCTGGTGTGTGGCGCAAGACCCCGCCGCTCGACCGGCCCGCGGTGCAGCCCAACGCGGGGCGCGCCAAGCCGTTCCTGCTCGGAACGCCTGACCGGTTCCGGCCGGGCCCCAGTCCCGCCCTGGACTCCCCGCGCTACCGGCGCGACCTCGCCGAGGTTCGTGCGTACGGCCGCGACACCAGCACCGTCCGGAGTCCGGAGCAGACGGGAACGGCCAAGTTCTGGTCGTCCTCGTCGATCAGTCTTTACGGGGCGGCGCTGCGGGCGGTCCTGCTGCAGGGGCACTACCCGCCGACCCGTGCCGCCGGGCTGGTCGCGGCCTTCCACGCGGTGACGGCGGACGCCCAGATCGCGGTGTACGACGCCAAGTACGTCCATCTGCGCTGGCGGCCGATCACGGCCGTGCAGGCGGACGATCCCGGATGGAAGCCGCTGATCACCACACCGCAGCACCCCGAGTACCCCGGCGGGCACTCCACCTACGCCGGGGCCGCCGAGCGCGTGCTGACCCGGCTGACCGGTTCCGGCCCGGACCGTCCGATCCGGCTCGTCGGCAACGGCGAGGTGCGCACGTACAGCTCCTGGCGCGACATGACCCGCGACAACGTGGACGGCCGGGTGTGGTCCGGCATCCACTTCCGGTTCTCCGATGAGATCGGCGCCGGGCTGGGCGCGCGCGTGGCCGGCTGGGATCTGCCGCAGACCTGGCGGCTGTTCCGCTGACCCGTCCGTCCGCCCTCGGGGACGGCCCGCCGAGCGCGCCGGCCGTTCCCGAGGGCAGCGGCGGGCCGGTCAGCGTTCGTCCGACGCCGGTGGACGCGCGCCGGCGTCGACCGCTTTCAGGACGCCGCCCAGGACTCGGACGGCGAGGTCGCGGACGTCGCCGCGCTCCATGTCCCGTTCCGCCAGCCAGGACGTGGCGGCCCCCTCGACGAACGACAGCCAGCCCTCCAGGGCGACGCGCAGGGCGGGGGACGGGGTGGTGCGTCCGGTGAGGCCGTGGGACAGGGCGGCGAGCAGATCGCCGCGGACCCGGTGGTGGAGCGCGGCGACCTCGGCGTCCACGCCGACGCCGCCGCTGGTGATCGTCTGGAAGGCGGCGCGGTGGGTGTCGGCCCAGCACAGGAAGCCGTCCAGGCTGCGGGTCAGCCGCTCGACCGGGGACAGGTCGCCGAACTCCGCGGCGAGCACGCCGAGGTGTCCGGCGGCGTCCTCGATCACCGCCAGGAACAGGCCCCGCTTGCTGCCGAAGTAGTAGTAGATCAGCCCCTTGGCGACGCCCGCGGCGGCGGCGATCTCGTCCATCGACAGCACGTCGTACGGGCGGTCGGCGAAGAGCCGCGCCGCGGTCCTCATGATGGCGGCGCGCCGGTCGGGACGGTTCCGGTCCGCCATCGCGCGCCTCCTGGCCGTCGTCCAGCGCCCCAAGGCTAGAGGATCCGGAGTTCTTGACTTTCGTTCAAACCGGGCTGATATTAGATCGCGAGTCTAATTGTGCGGCCCCGTCTCGCGACGGCCGCGAGGACCCGGCGACCCGGCGCACGGAGCGTGATGCATGAACGAGAGTCCGGAGCGGTTTCGCGACCTGCAGCGGCTGGCGTACGAGGCGGCCGAGGAGGTCGCGGCGAGTCTGCAGCCGGGGGTGACGGAGCGGCAGGCCGCGCGGCGGATGCGCCGGCTGCTGGAGAGCCGCGGGGTCGACGACTGGTTCCATGTCCCGTTCGCCTGGTTCGGCGACCGGACCGCCTTCCGCGGGATCGTCCTGCCGCACCAGTTCCTCCCGACCGGCCGGCGGCTGGCCGAGGGCATGCCCTACATCCTGGACGCGGCGCCGATCGCCGACGGGTACACCGCGGACATCGGCTACGCGGGCTGCCTGGGCGCCAACCCGTCCTGGGCGAAGCTGACCGCCGACCTGGCGGTGTACCGCGAGATGATCGTGGAGCTGGTGCGGGAGCGGCGCCCCTTCGCCGACATCTACGCCGAGGTCGACCGGCAGATCATCCGGCACGGGTACGAGAACCGGCACCGCAAGTATCCCGGCAGGGTCATCGGCCATCAGGTCGGCCGGGTCAGCAGCCGGCTGCCGCGCAACGTCATCGTGGGAGCGTTCGGGGCGCGCACGGTGCAGACCGTGGCCCGCGAGTTGGTGAAGGAGCGTCTGCAGGGACGGTCCACGCTCTGGAACGGCTCCCGCCGGTCGCGGCACGTACCAACGCCCGGCCTGTGGGCGGTAGAGCCGCACCTGGGTCTCGGCGACGTGGGCGCCAAGTTCGAGGAACTGCTGGTGGTCACCGAGGACGACGCGTACTGGCTGGACGACGACCTGCCGCACGTCCGGCGCTGGACGGCATCGCCCACACGGGAGCCTGCGCCTGGGGAGCCCGTGCCTGGGGAGCCTGTGCCTGGGGAATCGGCGTGAGCGGGTTCGCCGGCCGTGCGGTCAAGGCGAACGGGGTCAAGCTGGCCGTCCGCGAGTACGGCGAACCGGGCCGGACAACCGTCGTGCTGGTGCACGGCTATCCCGACACCCAGGCGGTGTGGGAACCGGTCGCACACCTTTTGGCCGATGATTTCCATGTGGTCACCTACGACGTGCGCGGAGCCGGCGCTTCGACACGGCCGCGCCGGACCAAGTCCTACCTAATGGACGAGCTGAACGGCGACCTGCACGCGGTACTGGACGCGGTCTCCCCCGACCGCCCGGTGCACCTGGTCGGGCACGACTGGGGGTCGGTGCAGAGTTGGGCAGCCGTCGCAGGCGCGCGCGCAGACGGACGCATCGCGTCGTTCACCTCTATCTCGGGGCCGTGCATAGAACACTTCGGCCAGTGGGTCAGGGATCGGCTGCGCAGGCCCACGCCCCGCCACGTGAGGCAGTTGCTGGGCCAGCTGGCCCGGTCCTGGTATCTGATGGGCGGCATGGTCCCCGGGGTCGGCTGGATGGTGTGGCACCTCGGCGGCACCCGGCTGTTCCCGGTGCTGGTCGAACGGATGGAAGGCATCGAGCGCAGGCCCGCCGCGACGTTCCGGAAGGACGCCCTGTACGGGATGAAGCTGTACAAGGCCAACGGCCTGCGCTTCCTGCGGCCGGGCCGGATGATCCGCACCGGCGTCCCCGTCCAGGTCATCGCGCCGACCAAGGACCGGTTCGTCTCGCCCGAGCAGTCCAAGGACCTGGCCCGCTACACCGGCCGGCTGTGGCGGCGCGAGCTGCCCGCCGGGCACTGGGGCTCCATCGCCGCGCACTCGGGGGCCGTGGCGGTGGCCGTCGCCGAACTCGTCCACCACAT
This sequence comes from Actinomadura sp. NAK00032, assembly GCF_013364275.1. Taxonomy (NCBI): domain Bacteria; kingdom Bacillati; phylum Actinomycetota; class Actinomycetes; order Streptosporangiales; family Thermomonosporaceae; genus Actinomadura; species Actinomadura sp. NAK00032. The sequence continues at coordinate 8,876,711 of NZ_CP054932.1, forward strand.
CGAGGGACGGGACGAGCCCGCGGCGCTGAAGCGGGCGCGGGTCACCGCCCTCCCGGCACCCCGCACCACCGAACACACACTGACCCCCTGACGCGCTGCCCCTGACTCCCGAACCCACTCCCCTGCCCGACCCCCTGACCGCCCCTCTGACCGCACTGCACAGCGGTCGCCCCCGAGGAAGGAAGCCATGAAGGAGACCCGCGCCGCCGACGAGAAGGAGCGGCACCCGGTGATCGCCCCGCGGCGGGTGAAGTTCGAGTGGGACGGCACGCCGCTGCACTGGATCCCGGGCGAGCCGGTCGCCACGCACTTCATCAACACCCTGCACCTGCTGCTCCCGGCCGGCGAGCGCTGGTTCGTCCGCGTCTACAAGCAGGGGCTGCCACTGATCGACGAGCGCGACGCCCGGCTCCGCGCCGAGGTCAAGGGGTTCATGGGGCAGGAGGCCGTGCACGCCTACTCCCACCAGGGCGTGCTCGACCGCCAGATGCTCGAGCGCGGGCTGGACCCGCGGCCGCTCACCCGCAAGATCGACTGGCTGTTCACCGCGATCCTCGGCGACCGGCCGCCGCTGCCGCTCATCTCGCGCCGGCGCTGGCTCCACCTGCGCATCGGGATCATCGCCGGGATCGAGCACTACACCGCGGTGCTCGGCCAGTGGATCCTGGACGCCGAGGAGCTGGACGCGGCGGGCGCCGACCCCACGATGATGGACCTGCTGCGCTGGCACGGCGCCGAGGAGGTCGAGCACCGCTCGGTCGCCTTCGACGTCTACGAGTACGTGTCCGGCGCCTACTGGCGGCGGTTCGTCACCTTCTTCGTCGGCGTGCTCGCGCTGCCGCTCGCCGCCTACGCAGGCGCGGCCTACCTGTGCGCGAAGGACCCCACCCTGCACGGCGTGCGCCCGCGCGTCCGCGACTACCGCCGCGCCGTCCGCCGCGGCCTGCTGCCCGGCAACCGGTTCATGGTCGCCGCCGCCCGCCGCTACCTGCGGCGCGACTACCACCCGTCCACCGAGTGCTCCACCCAGAAGGCCCTGGACTACCTGGCGACCTCCCCCGCCGCCCAAGCGACCAACGCAGCCCAAGCGACCAACGCAGCGAAACCCACCTGACCAGCCCGACGCTACTTCCCGTCCCCGACAGAACGCGGCGGACGCCGCTGGCTTCGCACCATACTTAAGGGTATGGTCTCCGTACCATGGAGTATGGAGACGAGATCGTGCGGCGGGTGCGGGAGCTGGCGCCCGTGCTGGCGGAGCGGGCCGAGGCGGCGGAGGCGGCGCGGCGGCTGCCGGACGAGACCATCGCGGACTTCGCCGCGACCGGGCTGTTCGAGATGCTGGTCCCGAAGCGGTTCGGCGGGGCCGAGCTGGGGTTCGAGGCGATGGCGGCGGCGTGCCGGGAGGCGGGGGCCGCGTGCGCGTCCACCGGGTGGCTCTCGGTGATCTACACGCTCCACAACTGGATGGTCGGGCTGTTCCCCGAGCAGGCGCAGGCCGAGGTGTGGGCGGAGCGGCCGTACGCGCTGATCCCGTGCGCCCTGTCGCCGTCCGGCACCGCGGAGCCCGTGGACGGCGGCCACACCGTCACCGGCCGCTGGGGGTGGGGCAGCGGCGTCATGCACGCCGACCACGTGATGGTCATGGCGCTGGTCACCGTGGACGACGCGATCGAGCCCCGGCTGTTCCTGATCCCGCGCGGGGACGTGACCGTCCACGACGTCTGGCACACCAGTGGGATGCGCGGCACGGGCAGCAACGACATCGAGGTGGCGGACGTGTTCGTGCCCGCGCACCGGTCGGTGCCGATGCTGGAGCTGGCCGAGGGACGGTCGCCCGGATCGCGCGTCCATCCGGGGCCGCTGTACCGGACGCCGCTGGTGCCGGTGTTCGCGCTGACCGGCGCCGCGCCCGTGCTCGGCGCGGCCGAGGGGGTCCTGGCGCGGTTCACCGAGCGGATGTCGACCCGCGTGATGGCCTACAGCGGCCAGCGGCAGCGCGACCTGACGAGCGGGCAGATCCGGTTCGCCGCGGCGACCGCCGACCTGGCGGCCGCCCGGCTCCTGCTGGACGGCGCGCTGGGCGACGTGACCGCCGCCATCGCCGAGGGCCGTCCCCTCGACATGGCGGAGCGGGCGCGGGCCCGGCTGGTCGCGGCGCACGTGGCGGTGACCGCGCGGCGGGTCGTGAACGAGTTGTGCTCCGCCGCGGGGGCGAGCGCGCAGTTCACGACCTCCCCGTTCCAGCGGGCGCAGCGCGATGTGAATACGATCTCCGGGCATGTGGTGTTCGACCCGGACGCGGCCTACGCGCTCTACGGCAGGATCGGGCTGGGCCTCGACCCCGGTCCGGTCGTCCTCGTCTGACCGGCGGCGGGCGCGGGCATGACGACCCGGACGAGGCGGCCATGACGACGCGGGCGCGGATGGCGAGGCGGGACTGGATCGAGGCCGCCTACCAGGAGCTGGCCCGCGCCGGCGAGCGCGGCGTGACGATCAACGCGCTCGCGGCCCGGCTCGGCGTCACCAAGGGCAGCTTCTACTGGCACTTCACCGACCGTCCCGAGCTGATGCGGGCGCTGCTCGACCGGTGGGCGCACGAGCGGACGGACGAGGTGCTCGGCCTGTCGCTCGGCAGCACCGGGGACCCGCGCGAGCGGCTGCGCCGCATCCAGGCGCTCGGCCGGGAGGTCGCGCCGATCGACCGCGCGATGCGGCTGTGGGCGCAGCACGAGCCCGCGGCCGAGGAGGCGGTGCGGCACGCCGACCGGGCCCTGCTCGGGCACATCGCCGCCTGCCTGGACGATCTCGGTTTCGGCGCCGGGGAGGCGCGGCTGCGCGCGCGGCTGATGCTGCGCTCCTGGGTCGGCGGCTACCTGATGCCCGGTGAGGACGGCTCCGACCTGTACGAACGCACGCTGGAGATCCTGCTGGCGTGACCGGGCGCCCGGCTACTCGGGGCTTCCCGGCTTGTCGCTCGCGCCCGTCCCCCGGCGCTCGATGCGGCCCTCGATGTCCTGTTCGGCGTCGTGGGTGCTCGGGCCCTCGTCCGCGTCGAGGTGTCCGGGGGCGTCGCTCGCCCCGGTCCCGATCTTGTCGATGCGCCGCCTCATGTCGGCTTCGGCGTCCGGGCCGCTGGCCTGCTGGTTCATATCGGGCTTCCCCCGCTTCCGGATAGACCGGTCGTTGTGCTGTTGCTACCCCGCCGACCTGCGCTAACCCTCCGGAGCCGGGGCTCGGGGGTGCGGCGGCGGGCACGACGACGGGCATGACGCCGGCTTTCGGATGAACCGAATCGTGTTCCGGCGAGTCCGATGGTGAACCGCCTGCGCCAGGGAAGGGCCCCATGACAGCTCTGATCGCCCTCATGTTCGTCTTGGCGGCCTGCTGCCTGCTGCTCGCGTGCGTGGACCAGCGGAAGCTCTACTGGAAGACCGGCGCCTGGCAGTACCGGAACCCGGAGGCCAACGAGCCCTCCGACACCGCGTTCGCCGTCCATCGGGCCTCGCTGCTGATCGGCGCCGTGATGCTGCTGGTCATGGGGTTCATCCTCAAGGGGGCGGACAACTCGCGTTACTACTCCACCGCGCAGGTGAGGTCGGTCGCGTACGCGGCGGCCTCGGAACTGGACCGGGGGTCGAGGACGGGGCTCGGTTCCAGCTACCGGGCGGGGAGCGACGTCTTCGATGCCGTGCAGGAGGAGGGAAACGGCAACGTGAGGGTCCGGCGCGCCGGCAGCGGCAAGTACGAACTGACGAACCGCAAGGGCAAGAACCCCGTCTGCCTCACCGTCACGGTCGACAACAAACTGAGGCTGGGCGGGTCCGACCCCTGGAGCCATTCGATCAGCACGTCCGTGGACGAGGGCACCTGCTGACACACCACCGACCCGGTGGTGGTGGCGCTGGTGGTCAGCTGAGGCGCGCCAGGAAGGCGAGCATCGCTTCGTTGACCTTCGCCGGGGCCTCCATCTGCACGAAGTGGCCCGCTCCTTCAACGGTGTGGACGTCGCGCAAGCCCGGCACCAGGCTCTCCATCTGCTTCACAGCGTTCGACCCCATCATCTGCAGGACGGGGTCACGCTCGCCCACAAGGAACATCGTCGGGACGGTGACGGGCTCGTCCGGACGATCCTGCTTCTCTCTCCACACATGGTCGTAGGCCCGATACCAGTTGAGGCCGCCGGTGAACCCCGTCCGGCGGAACTCGTCGACGTAGTAGGCGAACTCGTCCTGCGACAGCCACGGCCACGGCAGGGGCGAGGCTTCGGGCAGTACGTCCAGGTATCCGTTGCCTTCGCTGGGGTGCTGCCAGATGTCGAGGTACCGGTAACCGCCGCTGAGCGCCCAGAACACGTTCGCCAGGAAGCGCTCTGGCTCGGCCCCCAGTTCCCGGTCGGCGGGCCCCTCCTCCTGGAAGTAGTGCACGTGGACGAAGTGCTGTTCGGCCATCCGCGCGTAAAGCTCGGTGTGCGGACGGCTCGAAACCGGCATGCGCGGCACGCTCAGCTGCATCAGCGCCTTGACTCGTCCAGGTGCCCATTGAGGTAGGTCCCAGACAAGAGCGGCTCCGAAGTCATGTCCGACGAAGACGGCCTCATCGATGCCTAGGCCGTCCAAGAGCCCGACCATGTCCGCGACGGTGCGGCTCCGGTCGTACTGCTCCGGCGAGGCGGGACGGCCGCTGCGTCCGTAACCGCGCATGTCCACCGCGATGGCCCGATACCCGGCCGCCGCCAGCACCGGCAACTGGTGGCGCCAGCTGTACCAGAGGCCGGGGAAGCCGTGGCACATCACCACGGGGAGCCCCTGCTCCTCACCCGACTCGGCCACGTGAAGCGCGATGTCGCCGACGTCGAGCATGCGGTGCCGGACGTCCTCCTCGCCAAGGGTCATGCCGACGATCCTCGGCGCCCGTCGCACCGCGGTCCGCTTCCCTCCCGTTCACCGGGACAGGGGACTGGACGGACCGCCGGCCGTCGGCGAAGGTCGAGCCACCATGCCGCAGCCACCGAGCCCCGACCTCGCCGCGCGCGTCGCGCGGCTGGAGGCCGTCGAAGCCATCAAGGCCCTCAAGCACCGCTACCTGCGCGCCTGCGACGCCAAGGACCCCGCGGAGTTCCGCGCGTGCTTCATCGCGTCCGGCGCCTCGATCGACTACGGCCGGCTCGGCGCCTTCGACGACGCGGACGGCATCGCCCAGGTCTTCGAGCGGATCGCGCTCCAGAAGATCGACGGCCGCAACGCGATCCTCGACATGCACCACGCGCTGCACCCGGACATCACCGTGCACGGCGAAACGAGCGCGTCCGGCCGCTGGACGCTGAAGTTCCGCCAGGTCAACCTGTTCGACAACACCGAGACCGTGGCGACCGGCGAGTACGACGACGAGTACGTCATCGAGGACGGCCGCTGGAAGATGTCGAAGTGCCACTTCCACCGCTACTGGTCGATCACCCGCCCGATCGGCCCGGACTGCCGCGTCGACCAGTAGGGCGCCCCGGCTAGAGTTCCGCCCGATGGACACGACATTTCGCACGGCCACTCCGGCCGACGTCCCGGCCCTCGTCGCGCTGGTCGAGAGCGCCTACCGCGGCGACGCCAGCCGCGCCGGATGGACGACCGAGGCCGACCTCCTCGGCGGCCAGCGCACCGACGCCGAGGCCGTCTCCGACGTCGTGACCGCACCCGGCTCGCGCATGCTCGTCGCCGAGACCGGCGGCGCCCTCACGGCGTGCTGCCAACTGGAGAACCGGGGCGGCCACGCCTACTTCGGCATGTTCGCCGTCGACCCGTCCCGCCAGGGCGGCGGCCTCGGCAAGCAGGTCCTCGCCGAGGCCGAGCGCGTCGCGCGCGAGGAGTGGGACGCGACCGAGCTGCACATGACGGTGATCAGCGCCCGCGAGGAGCTGATCGCCTGGTACGTCCGCCGCGGCTACGCCCGGACCGGCGAGACGAGCCCCTTCCCCTACGGCGACGAGCGCTTCGGCCTCCCCAAGCGCGACGACCTGGAATTCGAGCTCCTAGTGAAGAAGCTCGCCTGACGACGCCGCGCCCACTCGCCCGACGGCCGCGCGGCTACTCGCCTGACGGCCGCGCGGCTACTCGCCGGTCACGCCGTCGGCCAACTCCCGGACGATGTCGAGGTGCCCGACATGCCGGGCGTACTCCTGCAGCACGTGGAACAAGATCCAGACCAGTGCCGGCCGGTGCTCGGACGGCCCGAACCCGCCGCCCGTACGCGCCGGGTCCTGCAGGTCGGCGCCCGCCACGATCTCGCGGGACCGTGCGCATTCGTCCAGGAAGAGCCGCTTGAGCCCGTCCACCGACTCCTCCGGGCCGACGTGCCAGCGACCGCTGCCGGGGTCGCGGTCGCCGTCGACGTCGTCCACCCGCTCGGCCGCGAAGCCCCAGCGGAACCAGCGCCGCTCGACGTAGACCAGGTGCTTGAGGAGCCCGAGCGGCGTCCAGCCGGACGGGAGCCTGCTCGCGCGCAGGTCGTCCTCGGGCATGCCGTCGAGCTTCCGCACCAGCGCGGCCCGGTAGAAGTCGAGGTAGCCGAGCAGGAGTTCGCGGGTGTCGGTCAGCGTGTCCGGCGGTTCGGGCACCGGGGATGAGTCGGCCATACGGCGGACGCTAACTCTGCCGCCGCCCGCGCCGCCACGCGATTATCGGCCCTGCCGCGTCACCGCGACGGTGCGGGGACAAGGCGGAAGGCGATGAAGGCTGGGAATGCCTCCAGGTGGGCGTAGTCGTCCGGGTAGCGGTCGGCCATTTCGGGGACGGGACGCGGCTCCAGCAGCTCTTCGATGAGGAAGCCGGCCTCGCGGAACTCGGCGCAGATCGACGTCAGGGGGCGGCGCCAGGCTCGGATGGGCCAGTCCCGGTCGCCGCTCAGGGATTCCTCTACGAGTTCTTCCGTGAAGTAGGAGCCGCCTAGGCGCGTCCATGCCGTGGTCGGGTGCTCTGTGGAGAGGACGAGGGCGCCGCTGGGCTTCAGGATCCGGCGCAGTTCCGACAGCAGCGCCACGCGGTCGTCGATGTAGTGCACGGCCAGGGCGAGGACGACGAGATCGTACGCGTCGTCCTCGACCCACGTCAGCGGCTGGGACAGGTCGTGGACGCGCATGTCGGCGCGGCCCCCGGTGCGCGCGCGGGCCATGTCGACGAAGGTGGGGCTCGCGTCGCAGCCGGCGACCTGGGCCCCGCGCTCCAGCAACTCGGCGGCGTACAGGCCGGGGCCGCAGGCGGCGTCGAAGACCGCCAGCCCGTCGACGTCACCGGCAAGACCCAGCACGGCCGGACGGTCGTAGAGGGCGTTGTAGGCACTGTTCTCGGCATGGGCCGCATACTCGCGGGCGAATTGCTCGTACATGCCCCCCGATCGTGCCAGAAAGATCGACTGCCCCTGTCAATATGTCCCACCATGGCGGGTCAGCCTCACGGGCGCCGATGGCGCCGTCTTCTGTTCGAGCAGGAGCAACGCCTCTCAGGCCACACGCCCTTCACCACCGAGCGAGTGTCTCTTCACCAAGAGGCAAACCACGTTCGGAAGCGCCACACGCACCGGGGCGGGCCGCGGCCGGTGCCTGTGGCAGACCGTCCCACGGTACGACGGCGGCGCCTGCGTGCCGATCTTCGCAGGGCCAGGGATGAAGCCGCTCTCACCCGGAGCAGGTCGCCGAGAACCTCGACTGTTCCCTTGCAGAAGGCATTCGCATCGAGTCCGGCGCGGGTCGATCTCTCGACCACTTCCCCCAAGGCGATCCTCTCTCTACGCCATCGAGAGCGATCGCATCGACGAACTCGCACAATTGGCCAAGGCGGCGCCTGAACGCACCTGGTGGAGCGGCCACCTGAAAGTGCTGCCGCCGCATTTACGACCTGATCGGTTACGCGGCCGCGGCTCCCATCGGGTCAGCGGGGCCTCTCCCCGTCGCTCGCCGCGGTCTCCGCCCGGTCGGGGTCGTAGATGTACCCGGTGTAGACCACCCCCTTGACCGTCGTCCGCGTCGGCTGGAAATGCCGCGGCGACAGCGCGCAGAAGCCGCTGCAGACCACTTCGCGGAAGACCTGGTCCGAGACGATCAGGGCGACGTTCCGTTCCGGCCGGCAGTCCAGGTGCCGGCGGAGCGGGCGGGCGTCGAGGAGCCGGCTGACGACCACCGGCGCGTCCCCGGCCGGCCCGAGCGAGGCCGGCCGTCCCATGATCAGTGCTCCGTGGTGGAAGGAGAGCCGGACACGCACCCGGGGATGCCGGGCCGCCCGGCGGTTGGCTTCCGCGAGCGCGCGTTCGAGGGCGGGGGCGAACACGCCGATGACCGTGACGATGTCCGCGTCCCCCGGCAGTACCGCCAGTTCTCCGTCGCCGCTGACCTGCTGCAGCCACTGCCCCCTGTCAAGGCCGGCCGCCGCGGCCGCGGCCTCGATCGACTCCTGCAGGACCTGCTGTGCCTGCAACTGGAGGCGCGGCGGCCTGGCACTGTACCCCTGGATGTCTATCGCGAGCAGGAATCGGAAGAGCAGCCGTGCGGCGGAAACCGACTCGGCCGGCGGTGCTGGAGTGATCGTCATACGTGCCCTCGCCCCCTCTGGCCCTGGTGCGACTCTGGTTGGCCTCGGGTCAAGAATCGCACTTCGCCGGGCCTTTTTGCAGCCACCTGGAGGACGGCAGGGAGCACACTGACATATGTCATTTGGCCACGCTTCGCAGAGCCAGCAGGCAGGCTGCGTGCATTACAGCAAATGACTCGGGGAGGCCGCTGGTAGTCGCACCAGAACAATGAGAAGCCTGGCGATCTGCCACCTGACAGACTGATATCTACGGCAAGCTGTCTGCCGGGTTATATTTCTATTATCTCCCTCCTCGCGCCCGGAAGCGAGGATGTTCGCGGTGGGAGATGGAAGCCATTCGGAATTGGGGAGAAGGCGCGGAGGGATCGCGGACCCCGACCGACCCGCGAGACCCTCCGCGCCTTCGTTTGTGGGGGCGCGTCAGTAGCCGCCGCCGACCGCGCCGCCGCCGGCCGCGCCGCCGGCGGCCTTCTTGCCGGTGGGGGTGGTCGCCCACCAGACTCCGCCGACGCCCTGGCCCTTCGTGTCGCCGGGCTGCTCGTCCTTCTCGTAGTAGTACATGGGCCAGCCGTTGATGGTGAGCTGGCACTTGCCGTCGTCCTTGCGCTCGATGAAACCGACGACCTTCTTGCTGACGCCTTCGAGCTTGAGCTTCTTCCAACCCTTGAAGGTGGCCGGGGGCCACGCCTTCTTGCAGGCGCCAAAGCAGTTGGTGGTCGGCGGCTTGTTCGTGTCCCTGTCGTAGCGGTACAGCGTCCGGCCGTCGCCGTCGGTCAGGATCAGGCCGAGCTTCGGGTCGTTCTTGGCCTTGACGACCGTCCAGCCCTTCCAGCGGTTGTCCGTCTTGACGGGAGTGGCCTTCTTACCGGTCGGGGACGCGGCGTACCAGGTGCCGCCTACGCCCTGGCCCTTCACGTCGCCCGGGCCCAGGTCCTTGGCGAACCGGTAGAGCGGCCATCCGCCGAGGGTGACCTGCCATGTGCCGTCCGGCCGCTTCACCTTGCCGACGAGCGACTGCTCGACGCCGGCCGCCTTGATGTCGCCCTGCCCGGCCACGGCCGGCGGCCAGGCGCGGGCGCACGCGTCCGCGCAGGTGGACGCGGGCGGACGCGCGGTGTCGTTGTCGAAGCGGTACAGCGTCATGCCGTTCCCGTCGGTGACGACCTTGCCGAGCTTCGCGACGGCCGCGACCTCCAGCGCCGTCGGCGACGCGGCGGGCGCGGGCGGGGCGGCGGGGGCGGGCGGCGCGACCTGCGCCTGCGAGCCGGCGGCGGTGTTCTGCCCGCCGCCGGCCCGCTGCTGCCCGCAGGCGCTCACGACGAGTCCCGTCGCGGTCAGTGCGGCCGCTAGGGGGATCACCCAGCGTGGGAATCTCATGGCGTTGTCCTCCAGGTCGTCGGGGCCCGGCTCCGGTCCGGGCCCCGTCCCGCGACCCGGGGCAAGCCGCCGCGCCGCTCGCCCGGATCGACGGGGAGTACGGTGAACCGCACGGAAGGGGTTCAAGCCGGGAACCGCGGGCCCATCGGACGGGTCAAAGCAGGGCGAAGGCGACAGGGAAGGCAGCGGTGACCGGAGACGAACCTGCGGGCGGCACGATCGACCTGAACAAGCGGCCGGGTTCCCCACAGCCGGGCCACCGTCCGCAGGGTCCCCATCAGCAGAGCCCCCGTCAGCAGGGCCCCGCGTGGATCGTCGTGCCCGCGCGCGTCGTCGCGCTGATCGTCGTGCTGCCGCTGCGGCTCGTCCACGACCTGTTCGTGCTGCTCGGCCGCGGCCTGCGCGGCATCGGGCGGGCGCTGTACCGGTGGCTGCTCGCCCCGCTCGGCCGGCTGGCCGCCGCGATCGGGCGCGGCATCGCCGCCGTGCTGGACTTCCTCATCGTCCGGCCGCTGCGGTGGCTCGCCGTCGTCGTGGTCCTGGGCTTCCTGCGCTGGTTCGGACGCGGCACGGGACGGCTCGCCCGGTGGTTCCACCGCGTGCTGCTCGCCCCGGTCGGCCGGTTCTTCGCGATGCTCGGACGCGGGCTCGGCCGGTTGCTGGAACTCGTCCTGGTGCGTCCGCTCGTATGGCTGGTCAGCGTGCTCATCGTCCTGCCGCTGGTGCTGCTGTGGCGGTACGTCCTGCGCCCGCCGCTGCTCGTGCTCGCCTGGCTGGGCCGGGCCGTCTGGGGCGGCCTCACCTGGCTCGGACGCGGGACGCTCCTCGTCCTCGGCGCCCTCGCGGCCGGGGTGGTCTGGTCGTGGCGGGCGCTCGGGCGCTGCCTCGGCTGGCTGGGACGCGTGCTGTTCGTCATCCCGGCGCGGGCTCTGTGGCGGTATGTCCTGGCACCGATCGTCGCGGGGGCGGCGAGCGCGTGGCGGCTCGCGGCCCGCGTGCTGCGCTGGCTCTGGCGCACGCTCGTCGTGTTCCCGGTGCTGGTCCTGGTCGTCGCCCCGGCCCGCTGGGTCGGGACGCACGTGCTGCGGCCGATCGGGCACGGCATCGCCGCGGTGTGGCGGGTCTCGGTGCTCGAACCCGCCCGGGCCGTCCGCCGGACGATGCGGCAGGCGAGCCAGGACGTGCGCCTCGCCCTGCGCCGCACCTTCCGCGGGTACTGATCGCAGGCCCGCCCGGCGCGGCTGAGATAATCGAGGGCGATGTATCGATTCCTGTTCTCACTGGTCATCACCCGCGTCCCGGCCGAGGCCGCGCACCACCTGACGCTGCGGGGGCTGCGCGCGATCCAGGCCGTGCCGGGGCTGGCGCCGCTGCTGCGGCGGCTGCTCGCCCCGCGCGACCCGGCGCTCGCCGTCCGCGCGCTCGGGCTGGACTTCCCGAGCCCGCTCGGGCTCGCCGCCGGGTTCGACAAGGACGCCGTCGCCTACGAGGCGCTCGGCGCGTTCGGGTTCGGCCATGTCGAGATCGGGACGGTCACCGGGCGCCCGCAGCCCGGCAACCCGGCCCCCCGGCTGTTCCGGCTCCCGCCCGACCGGGCGGTCATCAACCGGATGGGCTTCAACAACGAGGGCTCCGAGGCCGCCGCGCGGCGGCTGCGCGACCGCCGCCCCGGGACGGTCGTCGGCGTCAACATCGGCAAGACGAAGGTCGTCCCCGAGGCGTCCGCCGCCGCCGACTACGTCGCGAGCACCGAGCGGCTCGCCCCCTACGCCGACTACCTGGTCGTCAACGTCAGCTCGCCCAACACCCCGGGCCTGCGCGACCTCCAGGCCGTCGAGCACCTCCGCCCGCTGCTGACGGCCGTGCGGGAGGCCGCCGACCGGGCGTCCGCGCGCCGCGTCCCGCTGCTGGTCAAGATCGCACCCGACCTGGCGGACGACGACGTCGACGCGGTCGCCGACCTCGCCCTCGACCTCGGCCTGGACGGCATCATCGCGACCAACACCACGATCGGCCGGGACGCCCTGCTCAGCCCGCCCGCGCTGGTCAAGGAGACCGGCGGGCTGTCCGGCGCACCGCTGAAGGAGCGCTCGCTTGACGTCCTGCGCCGCCTGCGCGCCCGCACCGGCGGACGGCTCGCGCTCATCTCCGTCGGCGGCGTCGAGTCGGCCGACGACGTGTGGGAACGCGTCCGCGCGGGCGCGACCCTCGTCCAGGGCTACACCGGCATGATCTACGGCGGACCGTTCTGGGCGCACCGCGTCAACCGCGACCTGTCCCGCCGCCTCCGCGCCAGCGCCTTCCGCACCCTGGACGAAGCCCGCCGCTGACCACGTCCGACCCGGGCTTTGCCCGGCTCGTGCGCATCGGCGGGACGCCTGCGGGCACCGTGCCGGTATGGCCGGCGAGTCGATCACCCGCAGGACGCTGCTCATCCGGATCACGTCGGCGCTGCTCCTCGGCGTCCCCGCCGCCGTCACGCGGGCGGGCGGGTTCGACCTGCCGGCGGTCGCGGCCATGGTCGTGTCCGGGGCCGGGGTGCTGGCGGCGGCGATCCTGCTCATGTGGGCCGCGGAGACCGCACGCGCCGACATGTCCGGGGCACTCGCCTTGGCCCTCCTGGCCCTCATCGCGGTGCTGCCCGAGTACGCGGTCGACCTCTACTACGCCTACGCCGCCGGTACACGACCGCAGTACACCGCCTACGCCGCCGCCAACATGACGGGCGCGAACCGCCTTCTCGTCGGCGTGGGCTGGGCGCTGGTAGTGCTGGCGTTCGCGCTCGGCGTCCGCCGCGTCTCCGGGCGGGGGCGGCACGCGGCCCCCGGATCCGGTGGCCGCGACGTCAGGCTGACCGGACGCCTCCGCGTCGAGTTGGGCTTCCTCGCCCTCGCGGGCGTCCTCGGCTTCGTCCCGGCGCTGACCGGCGAGATCACCTGGTACCTCGCGATCGTGCTGATCCTCGTCTACGTCCTCTACCTCGCCCGGATCTCCCGCGACCGCGGGCAGGACGTCGAGGAACTCGCGGGCGTCCCCGCCCGGCTGGCCGCGCTGCCCGCCCGGTACCGGCGCCTCGCGACCTGGACCGGCTTCGCGCTCGGCGCCGGCCTCGTCTTCGCGTCGGCGAAGCCGTTCGCCGACGCGCTCGTGGACGCGGGGGCGTCCCTCGGCATCGACGAGTTCCTGCTGGTCCAGTGGCTCGCGCCGCTGGCGTCCGAGGCCCCGGAACTGCTCGTCGCGGTCATGTTCGCGTGGCGGCTGCGCGACGCCGACGCGATCGGGACGCTGCTGTCGAGCAAGGTCAACCAGTGGACGCTGCTGATCGGCACCCTGCCGCTCGCCTACCGGGCCGGCGGCGGCGCCTGGTCGCTGCCGCTCGACTCCCGGCAGGCCGAGGAGGTGCTGCTGACCGCCGCGCAGACCGTCCTCGGCCTCGCCCTCCTCATCGACCTGGTCTTCAGGCGCTGGGAGGCCGCCGCGCTGTTCGCGCTGTTCGCGGTGCAGTTCGTCCTGCCGGACGAGACCGCCCGGCTGGTCCTGTCGGGCGTCTACCTGGCGATCGGCTTCTCCGTGCTGATCGCCCGGCACCGCGACCTGGGCGCGGCGATGGCGGCGGTCGTCCGGCCTAAGTGAAGAAGCCGTCCGCGATCAGCTCCGGGAGCACCGCGTCGGCGTGCGCGCGGACCTGCTCCGCGTCCATCCCCGTCAGCTGGGCGATGGCGCCGAGCAGCGGATCAAGGGGGAGCGTGCCGTCGCAGACCCCGGCGAGGCCCGCCTCGACCGTCCCGACCCCGGCCGCCCGGCGCAGCCGCCGGGTCTGCCGCAGGACGATCCGCTCCGGGTCCTCGGCGCCGGGCGGGCCGGCCTGTTCCTGGACGAGCCCGTCCGCCGCCGCGAGCAGCCGTCCACAGCCTGTGGAAAACTCTGCGCCCTTCCGGAGCCCGTCCAGGATCTCAGCCGCGTAGGCGCCGACGGGCTCCTCGACGGCGTGCCGCAACTCCTCCACCCGCACCACAGGACGCTCGCTCCGCCGCAACGTGATCCACCCGAACCCGACTCCGACGACGTTCCGCCGCTCGAAGTGATCGAGCCACGCGTCATACCGCGCCCGGTACTCGGGCGTCCCCGCCTCACACGAATCCCGGAGCCACAACTCGGCGTACTCCGCCGGATCCTGGACGTCCCGCTGGACGATCCACGCGTCGCAGCCGTCCACCCACGCGCCGACGCGCTCGTCCCACGGCACCCCGTCGACATGCAGCCAATTGGCCAGGAGCTGGCAGTATCCGCCCTCCGCCAGGTACTGCGGCGCCTCGCCGACGAGCCGCCGGCAGAAGTCGTCCCCCGCCATCCCGGACTCCCGGTAGGTGAACCGCGGCCCCTCCTCCGGCGCCACCACGAACGGCGGATTCGACACGATCAGATCGAACCGCCGCCCCCGCACCGGCTCCAGCAGCGACCCCTCGCGAAGCTCGGCGCCGTCCACCCCGGAGAGCGCGAAGCTCATCGCCGCGAGCTCCAGCGCCCGCGGATTGACGTCCGTCGCCATGACGCGCGCGGCCGGATTCCGCCCCGCCACATGCACGGCCTGAACCCCGCACCCGGTCCCAAGATCCAGAAAGTTATCCACAGGGCTGTGGACGGCGAGCCGCGCCAGACTCCCGGACGCCCCGCCCGTCCCCACGACATGATCGTCCGCCGGCACCCGCCCCGACCCCGGCCGCACCTTCAGGTCGGACACGGCATAACCGGCATGCCCGTCACCGCCGACGTCCTCCAGCGGCTCCACCCGCAACAGCGCCCGCAACTCCCCACCGGACACCTCGGCGAGCCCCGCCGCCACCAGATCGTCCGCCGCGATGGCGTCCGCCGGCACCGGCACCTGCAACCAGAACAGCCGCGTCAGCACCTCCACCGGCGACCCGCCCCGCGTGGCCCGCAACGCCGGCACGACCTCATCCCGCGCCAACGCCCCACCCGCGACGCTCCCCAGCAGCTCCCGTACACCCGCCACGGTGTACCCGCCCCGGACCAACAACTCCCGCACCTGCAAAAGCCCGTTCACCTACCCATTGTCTGCCCAGGGGGGCGACCCCCTGGAACCCCCGTCAACGGTCGAGAGGCTGTTTCGCCGAGCCGCTGGCGCGTCTCGGCGAACAGCCTCTCGGCCGGCGGGCCGGTCGGCCTCCGGGCGCTAGGGCGCCCTCCGGCCGACCGACCCGTGAGCTGTGGCTGAGGCTCAGACCAGGGCGGCGAGGCTCTAACTCAAGTACTTCTCGAAGCCCTTGGCCAGGGACTCGGCTATGCGTTGGCGGAAGTCGGGGTCGGCGAGTTTGGCGGCGTCGGCCTTGTTCTGCATGTTGCCGCACTCGATGAAGACCTTGGGGACCTTCGACATGTTGAGGCCGCCCAGGTCGTCGCGGCGGTCGATGGCGTTCTTGCCGAGGTAGTTGGAGTACGGGATGCCGGTGCCCTCGTGGTAGGCGTCGCGCAGGGCCTTGCCGAGTTTGGCCGAGCCGGAGACCATCGCGGCGTTGCGGCCGATGGACAGCGGCTCGATGATGTGGAAGCCGTGGCCGGACGCGGAGGCGCCGTCGGCGTGGATCGATACGGCGGCGTCGGCCTTCAGGCGGTTGCCGAGGGCGGCGCGCTCGGTGATGCAGGGGCCGACGCCCTTGTCGTCGTCGCGGGTGAGGGCGACCTTGGCGCCGCGGGCGCGCAGGAGTTTCGCGAGGCGCTTCGAGACGTCCCAGGTGAAGGCGTGCTCGGCGTAGCCGGACCTGGTCTCGGTGCCGGTCGTGTCGCAGGCCTTGCTGCCATTGCCGATCTTGACCTGCTTGTTGATCTCGGACGGGTGCGCGGCGTTGCCGCCGTTGTGGCCCGGGTCGATCACGACGGTCCGGCCGTTCAGCGAGCGGGCGTCGGCCTTCGCGGCGGCCGGCGACTGCGCGTCCGGCGCGCTCGGGGCCGTCGGCGGGGGCGCCGGGTCGTCGGCGGACGCACCGGAGGAGCCGGTGCACGCGGTGAGCGCGCCCAGGCACAGCGCGATACCGGCGACCACCGGGCCGCCTCGTTGGATTCGCACAGGCCGCTTCCTCCGTGATGACTTCGTTACCGGGGACCCTGACAGTCTGCACGGCCGCGGAGGTTCGTCAAACGGAGTCCGCGAAATCAGCGGAGCGGGTCCTCCTTGCCGAGCAGCGCGGCGAGGGCCCGCGCCTCGTCGGCGTCCAGGCCGAGGACGACGCGGGGCCGCCCCCACGGGTGGTCGATGGAATGCGCCACATAGCTGGCGACGGACTCCGACAGCTGCTCGGCCAGGCCGCGCGCGTTGCGCCACTCCGACCACGCGCGTTCCAATTCGCTCGCCGCGCGCTGCGCGCACGACACCAGTTCCGGATCACGCACGACTGAACCCCCAGTGGACTCTCCCGATGTCCGGCCCGGCCGGGCGGCCTCCCCCGAGGCCGCCCGGATGCACCCGTCGGACGGTGAGTCCCATTAACCCCCCGGCGGCGGGCCGGGGACCGGCGAATGCGGCAGGCTTGGCCAGCCCCTTACCCGTCGAAAACCGGTTCCTGAACGATCGGCACGGCCTTGCACGGCTCTGCGCGGCTGTGCGCGGCTGTGCGTGTCCCGGGGCGCCGGTCGTGTCGGCGTACATGTGGGAGCGTGAAAAGGCGGGGGGACGTCTCGGGTCACCGAGGGAGGCGGGTCACGGCGCGGGGACGGGCCCCGTCGTGGAGCGCACCACCAGGTGCGGGACGACCAGGTTCTGCCGGGCGTGCCGGGACGGGTCGCCGATCCGCGCGGTGAGCAGTTCGGCGGCCACCCGTCCCATGTCGCGGCGCGGCTGGTCCACGCTGGTCAGGGAGATGTGGCGGATCGCGGCGAGATGGGTGTTGTCGTAGCCGACGATCGACAGGTCGGCGGGCACCCGCATGCCGAGTTCGTCGGCGGCCGAGAGCGCGCCGGTCGCGACCAGGTCGTTGGGAGCGAAGATCGCGGTGGGACGGGCGTCGCGGCGCAGCAGGGAGCGGGCCGCGCGGTAGCCGCCGTCCTCGGTGAAGTCGCCGGTCTCGACGACGATCTCGGCGGCCAGGCCGTGCCGGCGCATCGCCTTCTCGTAGCCGGCGCGGCGGTAGTGGGCCGTGGTGGAGCGCGCCCCCTCGATGTGGGCGATCCGGCGGTGCCCGAGTTCGACGAGGTGGTCGACGGCCAGGCTGGCGCCGAGTTCGTCGTCGTCCACCACGATGTCGACGCCGTGGACGTCGCGCTCGCCGACCACGACGACCGGGACGCTCGCCGCGGCCTCTTTGAGCGATTCGGGGACGACGCTGAGCAGCACCAGGCCGTCCACCCGCATCTCCAGGAACGCCTCGACGGCCTCGGCCTCGAACAGCGGGTCCCAGCGGCCGCTGCCGACGAGCATGCGCAGGCCCGCGCCGTGCAGGCTCTCCTGGAGCCCGTCGAGGAACTCGGCGAAGAACGGGTTGTGCAGGTCGGCGACGATGGCGCCGATCAGCCGGGTGCGCCCCTCGACCAGGCTCCGCGCGACGGCGTTCGGCCGGTAGCCCAGTTCCCGGGCGGCCTGCAGGACGGCCTGTCTGCGGCGCTCGCTCACGTGCGGCGACCCCCGCATCACCAGTGAGACGAGCGACTTGGACACGCCGGCGCGCTCCGCGACGTTGCGGATCGTCGGTTTCGGCGCGGGCACCGCCCTCCCCTCGTCGCGCGGGGCGGCAGAGGATCCGCTGCGCGGCGGGGGTACCGCGCCCTCTCCCTGCCTGCCGTACGGGGGATTCGGTTCATCAGCTGACATGGCACTCCGTCCGGGGGGACCTGCAGGACCTGCCGCGGCGGCGCGCCGCCGGGGGAACCGGCGCGCCGACCTCCGCTCGGGAGGAGATGCCATGATGCCGCGCCTTCCGCCCGAATCGTCGCAACCGGGAGTAACGGGCATCCGCCAATGGTGGTTCGGGCCTGTGGTGTTCCGGATCACAGTCGGGTCCGCGGCCGATCACGACCCGGTGAAAAGGACACCGCGCCCCCGGCCGGCGCGGCACGGCTCCGGGTCCGGCTCGGATACGCTGCCCAGGTGGGAGATCGTGCGGTGGCCGGCGGCAAGGCGCAGGGCCGGCAGAGCGGCGGCGGACGGGGCCGCCGCAGGCTCAGCGTGGACGAACGGCGGGACGAGCTGATCGACGCGGCGCTGCAGCTGTTCAGCACGCGCTCGCCCGAGGACATCTCGATCGACGACGTCGCGGCCGCGGCCGGCGCGTCCCGGGCGCTCGTCTACCACTACTTCGGCGGCAAGTACGAGCTGTACATCGCGGCGCTCGGCAGCGCGGCGAAGAAGCTGTCGGTGCTGCTCGAACCGCCGACGGAGGGCAGGCCGCTCGACCGGCTGCGGATCTCGCTGAAGCGGTACTTCGACTTCGTGGAGAGCCACGCGGCCGGCTACACGGCGCTGCTGCGCGGCGGCCCCGCCGACCGCTCCGGCGAGGCCGGCGAGATCGTCGACGGCATCCGCCGGCTGCTGCTCGACCGGATCCTGCACTCGCTGGACGTGGAGGTCCCGCCGCCGGTGCTGCGCATCACGCTGCGCTGCTGGATGGCGACGGTGGAGACCGCCGGCCTGGACTGGCTGGAGAACCGCGACGTGCCGCGACCCGACCTGGAGCGGCTGCTCGTCGACCAGCTCGTGGCCATCATGCAGACGGCGAGCCGCCACGACCCCGGCACCGGCGCCCTGTTCGCCCGCCTCTCCCAGGAGGAGCTGGCCGAGTAACCGCCGCGGCCCCGCCGGTGAGCGGTTCCCCGCGGCCGCCGGTAAGTGACCGGTGTGGCCGCCGGGGCGGGTGTCCGGTTGTGGTCGATTGAACGTTAGGTGTCCGAAATTCCGCGCAGGCCAGTATCCCGTCCGCGGGATCCGCGGGCGGGATACCGGCCCGAACGGTGTGCTCGGCTCCGGGCCCACGGTTCTCGGATGACCGTGGTCCCGGTCGGTCGTCCAGGAGACCCCTGGAGCGTCCTTCGCGCGCGAGGTCGCCCAGCGGCCTCCCGGCCGTCCCCCCTCTGTGCCGTGCGCGTTACTCCGAGCGCTGCTGCGGGATGCCGGCGAGCAGCGCCCGCACCTCCGCCTCGCGGTAGCGACGGTGCCCCCCCAGCGTCCGGATGGACGTGAGCTTTCCCGCCTTCGCCCACCGCGTGACGGTCTTGGGGTCGACGCGGAACATCGTCGCCACCTCCGCCGGCGTCAACAGGGGCTCGGCCTCTGGCGTACGTGCTGACATGTTTGCGGCCTCTCCTCCGTGGACCGATGACAGCGATCCTGCGATTGATCCTCGCGTGGTCACTGATGTCCCCTATGGCCCGAAAGAGCCACTATGACATCACAACGTGTAACCTTGCCACCACTCAGCGCAACAAGCAAGTTCCTGGCGGTAGTTGCGTGCAAACATCCCCGCGACGGCGGGGTGTCGCACCTGAGCGACGAACAGTGGGTCACGCTGCGTGATTCTAGCGACACGTATAGTCGTATCGCGCGCGGATTCGGGAAATTTGTTTTAGTTCGCGGCCTCCAGCGCCCGCACGGGCCGCCAGCGGGCCAGGAGGCGCTTGTACATCGCCACGGTCAGCTCGGCCTCGCCGCGCTCCATCCCGGTGAGGGCGACGGTCATCTCGGCCACCGACTCGTCGGCGCTGAGGGTCCGGTCGTCCAGCAGGTGGACGAGGCCGCCGTAGTCGAGTTCGACCAGGGAGCGGGAGTGGAACTCACCGAGCCACCGGGCGAGCGTCTCCAGCCGGCCCGCCGACAGGAGGTAGACCTCCTCCGTGCCGTCGCCGAGGTTCTCGCGCACGACCGGGAGCGCCGCCGCCACCCGGCGCCGGGCCTCCCCCATCGAGGTGACGTAACTCAGTGTGCGCGCGGGCGCGGCCGTGGCCGGACCATGGCCGGGCAGTTCCTCGGCCGCGTCGGCGGACTTGCGGTACCCGGTCCCCGGCGTGCCGAGCATCAGGCACCGCTCCCCGCGCGCGAACGGCACGAACCAGTCCAGCGGGACGTGCCAGGTGCTCGTCAGTATGTGCGGCCGCAGCGGCCGCCCCGCGCGCTTCCACTGCTCGAACTCGCTCATCGCCCGCTCCGCCACCGGCGGCGGGACGAACGCGGCCGCGACACCGGCGGCGTGCTCGCCGCGGAACCGCTCGAAGGCCAGCCACGAGCGCAGCCGCGTCCCCCACGGGCACACGTAGATCATGTCGTCGAGGCGGCGCACGTAGGCGTCCCGGCTCTCCCGCTCGGGGACGACCTCGGGCGGCGCGCCGACCAGCCTGAGCGCGGCCTCGCGGTGTTCCACACCGAGCGCGTGGATCCGCCGCGGGCGCCGTCTGGAGTCGGCGTAGACCGTCCACAGTGTCCGCGCGGGCTCCGGGAAGGCGGTCACCGGTTCATAAACCCGTAGGTACGCGGCGTACGGAAGCACAACCGCATCGTGACACGAGATCAGTGCGGACGGGGGACCATACCGCGCCCTAGTCTGATCTAGAGACAGAGAGGAGGGCACTACCGTGCCTAATGTCTTCGGGGCGCCCCACAAGGGCACCGAACCCCGACACGAGCAGGTCGTCTTCTGCCAAGACGAAGCCAGCGGCCTGCGCGCCATCATCGCCATCTACTCCACCGCGCTGGGCCCGTCCCTGGGAGGAACGCGCTTCTTCCCCTACGGCACCGAGGAAGAGGCACTCTCCGACGTGCTGAACCTGTCCCGGGGCATGGCCTACAAGAACGCCCTGGCCGGGCTCGACCTCGGCGGCGGCAAGGCCGTCATCATCGGCGATCCCGCCGTCGACAAGTCCGAGGCGATGCTGCGGGCGTACGGACGCTTCGTCCAGTCGCTGAACGGCCGCTACTACACGGCGTGCGACGTCGGCACGTACAGCGAGGACATGGACGTCGTGGCGCGGGAGTCCCGCTACGTCACCGGACGTACGGTCGCGCACGGCGGTGCGGGCGATTCCTCCATCCTCACGGCGTTCGGCGTGTTCCAGGGCATGCGGGCCGCCGCCGAGACGGTGTGGGGCACGCCCAGCCTGCGCGGCAAGCGGGTCGGCGTGGAAGGCGTCGGGAAGGTCGGCCACCGGCTGGTGGAGCACCTGCGCGAGGACGGCGCGGACGTCGTGGTCTGCGACGTGAACGAGGCCGCGGTCGACCGGGTCCGGTCACTTCACCCGGAGGTGGAGGTCGTCTCCGACGCCGACGCCATGGTCCGCGCGGATCTCGATGTGTACGCACCCTGCGCGCTGGGCGGCTCCCTGAACGACGACACCGTGCCATTGCTCCGGGCCAAGGTGGTGTGCGGCGCGGCCAACAACCAGCTCGCCCACACGGGAGTGGAGAAGAGCCTCGCCGACCGGGGCGTCCTGTACGCGCCCGACTACGTGGTGAACTCGGGTGGTGTGATCCAGGTCGCGGACGAGATCGAGGGCTTCAACTTCGACCGCGCCAAGGCCCGCGCGTCCGGCATCTACGACACCACCCGGAAGATCTTCGCGCTCGCCGCCGACGACGGCGTCCCGCCGGCGGTGGCCGCCGACCGGCTCGCGGAGCGCCGGATGTCCGAGATCGGCAGGCTGCGGGGGATCCTCCTCTAGGGCGGCCTAGGGTCCCTTTAGGCCCGGCTCTGGTCTGGACGGTGGAGCTTCCTGACTCGTTTAGACCGTTGCAAGACCGTTGTAAGGGCCGCCGTGGAGCGCTGTACGACCGTCCCACGGCGGCCTGGGCGTGTACTCGTGACCACCGGATACACTGTTGTTATCAGCAACAGGAGCGCCGCCACGTACCGTCGATGTACCGAGCCAGGCGCAAAACGGGTACGGTTGTACCCGTGACTGACGCATGGCTCATCAGGCACCGGTTCGTGTGGTACACGCGCGCGTTGATGGGCCCACGAAAGCCCTGACCATCGAGGGGGTCGAGCCAATGGGTCGCGGCCGAGCCAAGGCCAAGCAGGTAAAGGTTGCCCGGCAGCTCAAGTACAACACCGGCAACACGGACCTCGACCGCCTGAAGGACGAACTGGGAGTCACGGACTCCGGTGACGACTCGTACGACGAGCTCGCCGAGAAGTACGCGGACTACGCCGATGACTACGGCACGGAGCACCGCAAGGACGGCACCTCCGGTTGACCGGCCGACAACGCGCCACTGCCCGCCACGGGCAGTGGCGTTTGTCGTGACTTCTGTGTCGTTGTCGTGACTTCTCCAGTTCGGCGCGGTTTTCCCTCATGGGGGGTGTGCGAGTCATGGTTTCCGTCGGCCGCCGAGAGGGCCTCTGAGCCACCTTCGGCGGCGCGCGCTTCCGTGGTGACGCCTGGGGGCTGAGAGGCGCTCAGTGACCCTCTCAGCCCGTCACGCCCGGTGTCCGGGCGAGCGTCCCACCCGATCGGCGAGGCGGCCGGCCGTCCCGCTAGCGGAGGACGGCGGCTCCGGTGCCGCCGGTGATCTCGCCGAGCGCCCAGGCGGGCACGCCGCGGGAGGTCAGCAGGCGGAGCGCCGCGTCGGCGGTGTCCGGGCTCACGATCGCGGCCATCCCGACGCCCAGATTGAACGTCTTGTCCATCTCGGGCTGCGGCACGCCGCCGTGGCCCTGCAGCACACGGAACAGGGCTGGGACCTCCCACGAGGAGCGGTCGAGCACGGCGTCCGCAGTAGGCGGCAGTGAGCGGGCCAGGTTCGCCGCCAGCCCGCCGCCCGTGATGTGCGCGAACGCCCGCACCCCGCCGGCCTGGACCAGCGCAAGGCAGTCCTTGGCGTAGATGCGCGTCGGGGTGAGAAGTTCCTCACCCAGCGGGCGGTCCAGTTCGGCCGGCGCGGACTCCAGCGTCAGGTCGGTCGTGGCCAGAATGTGCCGGACGAGCGAGTACCCGTTGGAGTGGATGCCGGACGAGGCCATGGCGAGGACGACGTCCCCCGGCTGGACGCGGTCCGGGCCGAGGATCTCGTCGGCCTCGACGACGCCCGTCCCCGCGCCCGCGAGGTCGAACTCGTCCGGCTCCAGGAGACCGGGGTGCTCGGCTGTCTCCCCGCCGACGAGGGCGCACCCGGCCAGGGCGCAGGCGTCGGCGATCCCGCCGACGATGTCGGCGATCCGTTCCGGGACGACCTTCCCGCAGGCGATGTAGTCCGTCATGAACAGCGGCTCGGCCCCGCATACGGCGAGGTCGTCGATGACCATGCCGACCAGGTCGTGCCCGATCGTGTCGTAGACGCCGAGGCGCCGCGCAAGGTCGACCTTGGTGCCGACGCCGTCCGTGGACGTCGCGAGCAGAGGTCGCTTGTACTTCAGGAAGGCCGAGGCGTCGAAGAGGCCCGCGAACCCGCTGACGTCGTCGACGACCTCCGGGCGCCGTGAACGGGCCACCCGGGACTTCATCAGCTCTACGGCGCGTTCGCCCGCGGCGATGTCGACACCGGCGGCCTCATAGGAGGTCAACGGCCGACCTCCAGCAGGTGCTTGCCGCGGGCGGACTGCTCCACCGGGATGGGGTAGACGCCGTCGAAGCACGCCCTGCACAGGTTGTTCTTGGGGATCTGCGAGGCGGAGATGAGCTCGTCCAGGGAGATGTAGCCGAGCGAGTCGGCGCCGATGGAGTCGCGGACCTCCTCCACGGACAGGTTGCCGGCGATCAGCTCGGCGCGGGTCGCGAAGTCGATGCCGTAGAAGCACGGCCACGCGACGGGCGGGCTGGAGATGCGCACGTGCACCTCGGCGGCGCCCGCGTCGCGCAGCATCCCGACGATGGCGCGCTGGGTGTTGCCGCGCACGATCGAGTCGTCCACCACCACCAGGCGCTTGCCCTCGATCGCCTCGCGCAGCGGGTTCAGCTTGAGCCGGATGCCGAGCTGCCGGATCGTCTGGGACGGCTGGATGAACGTCCGCCCGACGTAGGAGTTCTTCACGAGCCCCTGGCCGTAGGGGATGCCGGACGCCTCCGCGTACCCGATCGCGGCCGGGGTGCCCGACTCGGGCGTCGGGATGACCATGTCGGCCTCGACGGGGTGCTCGCGGGCCAGCCGGCGGCCTACCTCGACGCGGGTGGCCTGGACGCTGCGCCCGGCGATCGTCGTGTCGGGCCGCGCCAGGTAGACGTACTCGAACAGGCAGCCCTTGGGGCGCGGCTCGGCGAACCGCTCGGACCGGACGCCGTCGCCGTCGATGGCGACCAGCTCGCCGGGCTCGATCTCCCGGACGAAGCGCGCGCCGACGATGTCGAGCCCGGCCGTCTCGGACGCCACCACCCAGCCGCCGGCCTCCAGGGAGCCGAGGACGAGCGGCCGCACGCCCTCGGGGTCGCGGGCGGCGTACAGCGTCCCCTCGTCCATGAAGACCAGGGAGTACGCGCCGCGGGTGGCCGGGAGGATCTCCCGCGCCGCGGCGATCGGGCCGCCCTCGCCGTGGTGGGCGAACAGCGCGGCGAGGACCTCGGTGTCGCTCGTGGCGGTCAGCACGCCCGGCTCCAGCCGCGCGGCCAGCTCCGGGGTGTTGATCAGGTTGCCGTTGTGGGTGAGCGCGAGGCCGCCCGCGTCCGTGGACCGGAAGGTGGGCTGCGCGTTCTCCCACGTCGGCGATCCGGTCGTGGAGTAGCGGCAGTGGCCGACGGCGATGTGGCCGCGCAGCGTGTTCAGCACCGACTCGTCGAAGACCTGGGCGACGAGGCCCATGTCCTTGAACACGACGATGCGGGAGCCGTCGCTGACGGCGATACCGGCCGATTCCTGGCCGCGGTGCTGGAGCGCGTACAGGCCGTAGTAGGTGAGCTTGCTCACCTCGGCCCGCGACGCCTGGTCGGCGGGAACCCAGACGCCGAAGACCCCGCAGGCGTCCTGGGGGGCGCGGTCGGAGGGATCGATGTCGTGGCTCAGACGTCCGTCACGGAGAGGCACGCTCGCCAGTCTAGATGCCCGATTCACCTGCTCCGATCGGTGGCATGTCTTAACGGACCTTTACCCCCTGGAACCACGGGCATCACGCGGTTCGGGGGAATCTGGGGACGACACGTGGAGGGGACACATGACGCTGCCCGGGTACCAGACCTACGCGCCGCCCGCACCACCGCGGCGCAGCGGGCTGGCGAGGGCCTCGCAGGTGCTCGGAATCACCGGCCTGGTGGGGCTCGTCTTCTGCCTGGTGGGCTTGATACCGGCTTTGGCGGGGCTCGCCATGGGCGTGGCCTCCCTCGTCCGGCGAGACCCAGACCGGCGGCCCGCCGTCGTGGGGGTCGTCTGCTCAGCCCTTGCGCTCCTCATAGGCGGGGGTGCGATCTTCTGGCTGCTGAGCAAGGCCATGCAGTGCGGAGACGAGACGCGCTACCCGGACGAGACGTCACGCCGGGGCTGCGTTGAACGCGAGTTCCCCTACGCGCGAGCGGACGTCCAATCCGCCGGTGTGGTGCAGTTGGTCAGTGAGGTTCACTCGGCCAGGGCCCGGACGGCGTCCTCGTTGAGCGCGGACGCGTACACCCGGAAGTCGTCCAGCAGCCCGCCGAAGCCCGGCTTGGTGAGTTCGCTGCCCAGGTAGATGGGCCCGGACGGGGTGACGACGGGGTGCTCCAAGGGGACGGCACCGTCCAGCACGCCGTTGACGTAGAGGAACATCCCCTGGGTGTTCACGACGAAGGCGACATGGGTCCATTCCCCCAGCGACAGCCTGATGTGACTGTCGACATAGTCCGGGCCCTTCACGGTGAACAGTTGGACACGCAGCCTCATGGCGTCCGGGTACAGCCACAGGCCGAGGCCCCGGGCGTCGTCCTCGGCGACCGGCTTGTAGACGAGGCTGCGCCACTCACCGGTGGGCGCCTCGGTGACCTGGACGAAGAACGCCAGGCTGAACCCGAACACCTGGCTGAGGACGAGTTGGGGCACGGCGGGGATGACGGCCCGGTCGCGTCCGCTGAGCGACAGCGCCTCACCCTCGCGGCCGGGGACGATTCCGGCGGTCTCGTCCAGTTCCGCGGCGGGTCCTGCCCCGGTCGCGTCAGCGACCGTACGGCCGTCCACGGTGTCGACGTCGAACGTCCAATGAGCGATCAGCACGGGGATCACCTCCAGCAAGGCGGATACTCCCGCACAGGAAGGTTTCAGTCGATGGGTAGAGGAAGATAGCCCGTCAGATCCGCGCGCGCGCCACTGGCCCGGACCCGTCCGTCAGCGACCGCGTCCGCCCAGGCAAGTCGTCCCGTGGCGAGCGCGATCCAGGTCGCGGCGTCCATCTCCACCACATTCGGTGGTGTACCACGGGTATGGTGCGGGCCGTCGATGCACTGAACGGCGGCGTGTGGAGGGACCCGGACCTCCACCGAGCGGCCGGGCGCCGACTCGGCGAGCCGGTCGAGCAGGAACCGCACCGCCCCCTTGACCACCGGCCGGGATGGCTCCGTGCCTCCCGCCTCGGCGGCGAGGACGGTGTCCAGGGCCGCGCGACGGAGCGCGGCGGGCTCGTCCTCGCCGGTGTAGGGCGGCAGGCCGAGGGCGGCGCGCTGCTCGTTCAGGACTGCGGAGGTCAGCGGAGTTCGCGGCATCGGGACCGACGCTACCCCGTCCGTCAGGGGGAACGCGGAACCGGCCGCCGGACGCGGGTGCGGGACCGTCCCGGCACGGCCGGCCCGGACAGGCGGTAGAAATGGACCCCGGTGCCAGGCATGGGGAGTGAGTTGGACGGGGAGCCGGGAACGCGCGTCCCCGGAGGACACGGAGGTTCGTCAGATGCCCGAGGCGCTGCCCCTGCAGCCGGGTGACCCGCGCAGGCTCGGCTCGTTCGAGATCACGGGCCGGCTCGGCGTCGGTGAGCAGGGCGCCGTCTTCCTCGGCAGGGACCCGTCCGGCGGCCTCGTCGCCGTGAAGGTGCTGCACGTGCGGCTCAGCGGCGAGCCCGTCGCCCGCTCCCGGTTCGCCGGCGCGTTCACGTCCGCCCGGAAGGTCTCCGGGTTCTGCACGGCGGCGATCCTGGCCGCCGATGTGGAGGGCGACCTTCCCTTCGTGGTGAGCGACTGGGTGGACGGGCCGTCCCTCCAGCAGCTCGTGGACGAGGAGGGCCCGCGCGGCGGCGCCGTCGTCGAGCGCCTGGCGGTCGGCATGGCGGTCGCGCTCGCGGCCGTCCACCGTGCGGGTGCTCTTCATCACAACCTGAAGCCGGCGAACGTCCTCCTGGGGCGGAACGGGCCGCGGATGTGCGACTTCGGCATAGCGCACGCTCTGGAAGCGGTGAACGTCGCCTTCAGCGGCCACAACACCGAAGACCCGTCCTACAAGGCGCCGGAGCAGTTGAGCGGCATGGGCATCGGCCCGGCCGCCGACGTGTTCGCCTGGGCGTCGACCCTGCTGTTCGCCGCCACTGGCAAGGCCCCGTTCGGGGAGGGCTCGCCGTCGGAGGTGATGCAGCGCATCGTCTACGACGAGCCCGATCTGTCGGACGTCCCCGATGCCGTGCGGGAGGTGATGGCGGACGCCCTGGCCAAGGACCCGGCCGCCCGTCCCACGGCCCCGCGCATTCTTGAGCGGCTTCTTGGCGCGGACAGTCCGCTTCCCGTCCGCATGCCGCCTTCGATGGTGGAAGAGGGACGCGCCTTGGCCGCCGGCCCTACAGCGGGCCCTGGCGGCAGCCAGAAGAGCACACCGGCGACTGCGGCGCCGCCGCGTTCTCCCATGAGAGTCCCAGCGTCGCCCATGGGGCCCGCCGGGCAGGCCCGTCCTCCCGCACCACCGATGCCTCCGCCGCCGCCCATGGCGCCTCCGGGGCCGCCAGTACCTCCGGTCGCTCAGCCTGGGCCGACCGGGTACCCCGGCCCGTTTGGACCGCCCGGCCCGCCGCAGGAGGCGGCATCGCCGTCCCTCCCCCTGCTCGGCAAGCTCTCGCGTACCCGCAAGGCCCGCCGCGAGCCTGAGCCCGTACCGGAGCCGCAGCCCCTGGCCGATCTGGACCCGGCGGCCTTCGAGGCGACAGCGACGTTCGGCGCGATCGGTGTGGACCGTCCGTCCGGCTCCGCCCGGCGGGAGGAGGCCCGGTCGGACGAGACCACGCGGATCGACCCGGTCGCCGCCGACCCGACGGCCGCGTTCGACGCGGTGGGCCCCGACCCGACCGCGACGTTCGACGCGGTCGGCGACCTGTACGACCACCCGGCCCCCGGCGGCGACACGGCCGGCAACATCATTCCGGGGCTCAGCCATGGGCGGGACAGCGGCGGGCCTCGTTCCTCTCCGCTGTCCTCCCTCGCGCGCATGCGCCGCCCCAGCAACCATGTGCTCGGGCTCGCCCTGTCACTGTTCATCGGTGTCAGCGTCGGCATCGCCATCATCGCGCTGGTGCTGTGGCCCCAGCTCAAGGGCGACGACGGGCCTCCGGACAGCGCCAACGCGTCCAACAACCGTCCTGTGACGACGATCCCGTCGTCGTTTGCGGGCACCTGGAAGGGGACTGCGGTCAACACCAACCGCAACGTGTCCTTCCCAGTGGAGGTCACGTTCCAGGCAGGCGGCACCACGGCTCAGGCGGTGTATCCGCGTGAGAAGTGCACCGGCACCCTCACGTTGGCCAGGGGCACCGAAAGCGCGCTGAAGATGAACCTGGCCATCGGCAAGCCCTGCACGAGCGGGGTCGTGGAAATCACCCGCCAGCCGGACGGGACGCTGCAGTACACGTGGAGCAAGCCGGGCACGAAGCTCGCCTACGGCGGTCGCCTCAACCGCGGCTGACCGGCGCGGCCCCGGGTCCCGTTTCCGGCAATAGATCCACTTTGTCGTCTCTTTTCGGGACAGTTCCGCTAGGGTTCCCCTCGGTCGAGATCATCGGCCTTGTTGGCGGGGCCCGCCGCTCGCGGTCCCCCGGCAGAAGGAGAGGCCTTGCGGGCTGTCCACCGAAGGCTGCTGCTGGCCGGCGCGGTCGCGACGAGCGTCGCCGCCGCCGCGGCGCTCCCTGCGCTCGCCGGCGACTCCGCGCCCCTGGTCGGGGTGACGGCGGCCGAGGGCACGCCGGTGCCCGGCCAGTACATCGTCACGCTGAAGCCCGGAGCGTCCTCCGACACCGCCGCCAGGAGCGTCAGGGCGGCCGGCGTCAAGCGCTTCGACGGCGTGCTGAACGGCTTCGCCGCCAAGCTGACCGGCGACCAGCTGAACAGACTGCGCCGCGACCACCGCGTCGCCGCGATCGAGCAGGACCAGGTCGTCCGGGCGACCTCCACCCAGCGCTCGCCGCTGCCCTGGGGCCTCGACCGGATCGACCAGCGGTCCAGGAAGCTCTCGAAGAGCTACTCCTACACATCGTCCGGCAGCGGCGTGAACGCCTACGTCATCGACACCGGCCTCGACGTCCGGCACAAGGAGTTCGGGGGCCGCGCCTCCATCGCCTGGACGGCGAGCAGGTTCGGCGGAGACGGACGCGACTGCAACGGCCACGGCACCCACGTCGCGGGCATCATCGGGGCCAAGACCACCGGCGCCGCCAAGTCGGTCAAGCTGCGGGCGCTCCGCGTCCTCGACTGCAAGGGCTCCGGCTCGATGTCGGACGTCGTCGCCGCCGTCCAATGGCTGCGCACCCACGCGGCCAAGCCGGCGGTGGCGAACCTGTCCCTCGGCGGGCCGAAGTCAGCGGCGCTCAACACCGCCGTGATGAACTTGTCCAAGTCCGGGGTCTTCGTGTCCGTGGCCGCAGGCAACGACAACAAGGACGCCTGCAAGTTCTCCCCGTCCGGTGCCGGATGGGTCATGACGGTCGGCGCGACCACCGTCTACGACAACCGCGCGGCGTTCTCCAACTGGGGCAAGTGCGTCGACATCAACGCACCCGGTTACGGCATCTGGTCCACCTGGCCAGGCGGCGGCCTGAAGAAGGTCAGCGGGACGTCCATGGCCGCTCCTTACGTCAGCGGCGTCGCGGCCCTCTACCTGTCCACGCACAAGAAGGCGACTTTCCCGCAGGTGCAGAAGTGGCTGAACGACAACTCCACGCACAGTCTCAAGAAGCTGAGGTCACAGCCCAATCGGCTGCTCTACAAGGGCAAGCTGTGAGTCCGGTCACGTAGGATGGCCCGGCTCCCAGGAAGGGAGCCGGGCTTCGCGCGTACGCGCCGTCCCACCGGGCCCTTGGGTCTACCCTTGGCGAGGCTGGACGGTTCTTTAGCTTTCATTGACCTTCGGGCCACCGGACCTCCGTACCTACGGCCATGACGAGAGGAGAACACGTGGAGACCCCCGCCTCCACATGTCGGCCCACCCCGCGTCGGCGAGGTGGACGACGCGCCGCCACGGCTCTCGTGGCCCTCACCGCGGCGCTGCCGCTGCTCGGCACCGCGACTCCGTCGGCGGTGGCGGCGCCCCCCGCGGCCGTCCCCATGGATCCGGGCGACAGCGCCAAGTTCGCCAAGCTGAACCGCCAGATCGCGAAGCTCGACAAGGAGTACGGCGGCGACCTCGCCAAGCTGCGGGACGCCCAGTACGCCGCCAAGAAGTCGCTGAGCAAGTCCAACGCCCTGCAGAAGGACCTCGTCGAGGCGCGCAACCTCGTCGCCCAGCTCGCGGCCAGCCAGTACATGACCGGCGGCCAGGACCCGACCGTCACCTTCGTCACCGACGCGAACCCGACCGACCTGCTCAGCAACGCCACCCTGGTCAGCCACCTCGCGCAGAACAAGGCCGCGAAGGTCGCGCAGATCCAGAAGCTCGTCGACGACCAGCTCGCCGCCCGCAAGCAGGCGCAGCAGAAGATGACGGAGCTGAAGAAGGAACTGCAGGACCTCAAGAACCGCAAGGCCCAGATCAAGAACCTGGTGAAGAAGTACAAGCCCGAGTCGCCGAGCGTCGGCATGGGCGGCGTCACGCCCCGCATGCTGAAGGTGAAGAACACTTTCGACGTGGAGTTCGGGCCCTTCCCCACGATCGGCTGCGTCCGCCACACCGCCGACCCGCAGGACCACGGCACCGGCCACGCCTGCGACTTCATGGTCACCACCGGCGGCGTGATGGCCGGCGGCAGCGCCAAGTCCCTGGGCGACGAGACGGCCCAGTACGCCATCTCCCACGCCAGCGCCCTCGGCATCAAGTACGTCATCTGGCGCCAGCGCATCTACGACATGCGCAGCCCCGGCTGGCGCTCCATGGAGAACCGCGGCGGCGTGACCGCCAACCACTACGACCACGTCCACATTTCGGTCTTCTAGCGGTGCCTTCACCGCCGGACCCTGTTCCGGACCCGTCTTCAGCCCCGGAGCCTGGGGGTTCTGCTCTGGAGCCTGGGGAGCTGGTTCGTCGGGTGGCTTGGGGTTTGTTCGCGTTGTTCTTGGCTGCGTTCGCGGTCTTTGAGAGCGGTAAGTACGGCCTGCCGACGACGGCTGCGGCACTGGTGTTCTTTGCTTTGCCTGACCTTGCCCGGTTTGCGAGGGTGCGGCCTCCGGGCGTCCTGTACCAGGCCGTGTGCTTGACGGCTCTCCGGTCGGACGCGGCTACTTCTTGCGGCCGAAGAGGAAGTAGGCGGCCGGGCCGACGAAGTTGACGAAGGCGAGCGTTCGCCACAGCCGCTTCGAGCCCTTGACCTGCTCACTTGGACGGCGTTGCAAGTCGGCCAACGCGGCCAGCAAGAGCGACAGCTGCACGGTGGTAGCGCCCGCGATGAACGAGCGTTCCCGTCGGCTGAGTTCGGACCAGCGCTTAGAACCCACGATGCCTCCCCGTAAAGCGGTTCTGGTCTCAGGCTAAACGCGGACGGGTGGCGGGCAGAGGGCGCCCCTGGTGCGCGAAGGGGCGCCCCTTGGCGGGACGCCCCTTCGCTCGGTCGTTCGTCAGTCGGCGTAGCTCGGAAGCATGCGCTCGTGCGCCTCGCGGAGCTCCGACAGGCCGATGCTGAACAGCTCCTGCTGGTCGCCCTCCGGGCCGCGTCCGGTCACGTGGAGGGAGTCGCCGCCCGCCACGCCGATCTGGGTGACCGGGACGCCCGCAGACTCGCACAGGGCCGCCAGGCGCGCCTCGGCGCCCGGCCGGACCACCAGCATCGCGCGGGCCACCGACTCGCTGAACAGCGACACGAACGGGTCGCCCGGCAGCGTGATCCGGGCGCCGAGGCCGCCGCGCAGGCACGACTCGACGAGAGTCTGCGACAGGCCGCCGTCCGACAGGTCGTGCGCCGCCGTGACCAGGCCGTCCCGGATGGCGGCGACCATGACCGACGCCAGCGCCGCCTCCGCCTTCAGGTCGACCAGCGGCGGCAGGCCGCCCAGGTGCCCGTAGACGACGTGCGCCCATTCCGAGCCGCCGAACTCCTCGCGGGTCTCGCCGAGCAGCGCGATCGTGGCGCCGTCGGTGGTCAGCGACATGTTCACCCGGCGGCGGACGTCGTCGTGGACGCCGAGGACGCCGATCACCGGGGTCGGGTTGATCGGGGTCTCGCCCGTCTGGTTGTAGAAGCTGACGTTGCCGCCGGTGACCGGGATGCCCAGGTACTGGCAGCCGTCCGCGAGGCCCTCGACCGCGCGCGCGAACTGCCACATGACGCCCGGGTCCTCCGGGGAGCCGAAGTTGAGGCAGTTCGTGACGGCGAGGGGGCGGGCGCCGGTGGCGGCGACGTTGCGGTACGCCTCGGAGAGGGCGAGCTGCGCGCCCGAGTACGGGTCGAGGCGCGTGTAGCGGCCGTTGCCGTCCAGGGACAGCGCGATGCCCAGCCCCGACTCGTCGTCGATGCGGACCACGCCCGCGTTCTCCGGCATCGCCGAGACGGTGTTGCCGAGGACGTACCGGTCGTACTGCGACGTCACCCACGTCTTGCTGGCGAGGTTCGGGGACCCGGCCAGCCACAGCATCGTCCGGCGCAGCTCGTCGCCCGTGGAGGGACGCGTAAGGCGGCCCGGGGTGTCGGCCTGCAGAGCCCCGAGGTCCTGCGGGGGCTCGAACGGGCGGTTGTAGACCGGGCCCTCGTCGGCGGCCGTGACCGGCGGGAGGTCGACGATCGTCTCGCCCCGCCACGTCATGACGAGGCGGCGGGTGTCGGTGACCTGGCCGATGACGGTGGCGGGGATCTCCCAGCGGCCGCAGATCTCCATGAAGCGGTCGACCTTGTCGGGCGACACGACCGCCATCATGCGCTCCTGCGACTCGCTCATGAGGATCTCCTCAGGGCGCAGCGTCGCGTCGCGGAGCGGGACGGCGTCGAGGTCGACGTGCATGCCGCCGGTGCCGGCCGCGGCCAGCTCCGTCGTCGCGCAGGACACGCCCGCGGCGCCGAGGTCCTGGATGCCGACCACGAGGTCCTCGCGGAACAGCTCCAGGCAGCACTCGATGAGCAGCTTCTCCATGAACGGGTCGCCCACCTGGACGGACGGCCGCTTCTGGTGCGACTCCTCGTCGAACGTCGCCGAGGCGAGGACGGACGCGCCGCCGATGCCGTCCGGCCCGGTCAGGGCGCCGAACAGGATCACCTGGTTGCCGGGGCCGGGGGCCACGGCGCGCTTGATGTCCTCGTGCTTCATCACGCCGACGCACAGGGCGTTGACGAGCGGGTTCTGCTCGTAGCAGGCGTCGAAGACCGTCTCACCGCCGATGTTGGGCAGGCCCAGGGAGTTCCCGTAGCCGCCTACACCGGCCACTACGCCGGGCAGGACGCGCTGGGTGTCAGGGGCCTCGGCGGGGCCGAAACGCAGCGAGTCCATGACGGCGATGGGGCGGGCGCCCATCGACATGATGTCGCGCACGATCCCGCCGACGCCCGTAGCGGCGCCCTGGTACGGCTCAACGTAGGACGGGTGGTTGTGGGACTCCACCTTGAAGGTGACCGCCCAACCCTGGCCGATGTCGACGACACCGGCGTTCTCCCCCATGCCGACCAGGAGCTTGTCGGTCTTCGGGGCCTTGTCGCCGAACTGGCGCAGGTGCACCTTGGAGCTCTTGTAGGAGCAGTGCTCGCTCCACATGACCGAGTAGATCGCCAGCTCCGCCGACGTGGGGCGCCGCCCGAGGATGTGCCGGACGCGCCGGTACTCCTCCTCGTTCATCCCCAGTTCGACGTAGGGCTGCGGACGCTCAGGGGTCGCGGCGGCGATGGCGACGGTGTCCGTGCCGTGGTCGACGGGGACGGCCCCCTCGATCGCGGGCTGCGGGCCGGTGCCCCGGCCGATGGCGGGCTGCGGGCCCGTGCCGCGCCCGATGGCCGGTTGCGGCCCCGTCCCCCGGCCCACGGCCGGCTGCGGGCCGGGGGACGAGCCGATGGCCGGTTGCGGCCCCGTGCCCGGGCCGACCGCCGGCTGCGGGCCGGTGCCGTTGCCGATCCGCGGCTGCGGACCCGTCCCGGGGCCTTCGGCGCGGACCGGCACCAGCGGGCCGGTGTTCAAGTTCACGGCGGGCTGCGGGCCCGTCCCGGTGCCGATGGCAGGCTGCGGGCCGGTGCCCGTGCCCACGGCAGGCTGAGGGCCGGTACCGGAGCCCACGGCGGGCTGCGGGCCGGTGCCAGGGCCTTCGGGGCGGGCCAGCGGGCCCGAGTTCAGGTCGACGATCGGCTGCGGCGCCGTACCCGGCCTCACGGCGGGCTGCGGGCCCGTCCCCGTGCCCACGGCAGGCTGAGGGCCGGTACCGGAGCCCACGGCGGGCTGCGGGCCGGTGCCAGGGCCTTCGGGGCGGGCCAGCGGGCCCGAGTTCAGGTCAACGATCGGCTGCGGCGCCGTACCCGGCCTAACAGCAGGCTGCGGGCCCGTCCCCGTCCCCACGGCGGGCTGGGGGCCCGTGCCGGAGCCCACGGCGGACTGGGGGCCCGTGCCGGAGCCACCGGGCGCCGCCGGCGGGCGGGGCGCCGCGTATCCGTTCAGATCGGGCATGGTCAGCGACGGGTCGCCCGCGGTGACGGAGGGGTCGACCACGGTGACCGAGGGGTCACCGTCGGGGCGCTCCTCCTCCAGTGCCCGGGCGAACTCCTGCTCGGGCCCCTGGGCGGGGCCGATCGGCGGCGCCAGGGGCGGCTGCGGCTGCTCGCCGTCCTGCGGCAGGCCGCCGGCGGGCGGGGACGCCTGGACGGCCGGGTCCTGCTGGACCGGGCGGCCGGACGGGGCCGCGTGCCGGTCCTCCTCGATGATGGCCTTGAAGCCCTGGGTCACCGCGGGGTTGACGGGCTGGAGCTCGGGGTCGTCCGCGTCGGACTTGAGCTCGCCGAGCCACTCCATCGAGGGCTCGTCGGGCGCGTTCCGGGTCGCTCGCCCGGACGCGTGGGGCCGTTGCTCACTCATGCGTTGACCAGTCTCTTGACGATCGAGGTGAAGAAGCCGAGCCCGTCGGTGGACGGGCCGGTCAGGGACTCCACGGCATGCTCGGGGTGGGGCATGAGGCCGACCACGTTGCCGGCCTCGTTGCAGATGCCGGCGATGTCGTCGAGGGAGCCGTTGGGGTTCAGGTCGACGTACCGCGCGACGATCCGGCCGGTGTCGGCCAGTTCGATCAGCGTCTCGCGGTCGGCGGTGTACCGGCCGTCCCGGTTCTTGATCGGGATCACCAGCTCCTGGCCCTCGCTGTACTCGCTGGTCCAGGCGGTGTCGGCGTTCTCGACCCGCAGCCGCTGGTCGCGGCAGACGAAGTGCAGCCCCGCGTTCGGCAGCAGCGCCCCCGGCAGCAGATGTGATTCGCACAACACCTGGAAGCCGTTGCAGATGCC
Source organism: Actinomadura sp. NAK00032 (assembly GCF_013364275.1). NCBI lineage: Bacteria > Bacillati > Actinomycetota > Actinomycetes > Streptosporangiales > Thermomonosporaceae > Actinomadura > Actinomadura sp. NAK00032. The sequence continues at coordinate 8,912,340 of NZ_CP054932.1, forward strand.
GAGGACGGGCAGGCCCGCGTTCGCGGCGGCCACCAGCTCGGTCATCAGCGGTGCGAACCGGGCGATCGCGCCCGCCCGCAGGTAGTCCCCGTAGGAGAACCCGCCGGGCAGGACGACGGCGTCGACGCCTTGCAGGTCGTGGTCGCCGTGCCACAGCGCGACCGGCTCGGCGCCGGACAGCCGGACGGCGCGTGCGGCGTCCTTGTCGTCCAGAGAACCGGGGAAGGTGATGATGCCTACCCGGGCAGCGTCCATCTGTTCTGTTCCTCCGAAATGAGGTGCGGCCGGGACGGTCGGGATCTCCTCCGCCGATCACCCCGCTGCGCGCGTCGCATACCCCCCGCGCGCCACTAATCTACCCGGCGTTGTGCATGAGTCCGGCGTCGAGGCGCCGGACCAGGGCCCCGTCGCTCCAGGTCAGCCGCTTCCGCAGGTGAACGACGGTGCCTGTGTCGGGCGAGGAGTCGATGTCCAGTTCGTCCACCAGCGCCCGCATGATTTTAAGCCCGCGGCCGGACTCGCTCAACGCGCCCCGGTCGACGGGGGCGGGGCGCGGGCCGCGGCCCCAGTCCATGACCTTGAGCATGCACTCGCCGTCGTCCACGTGCCCGGTCACCTCGTACTCGCCGGTGGCGCGGGCGTGCTGGACGACGTTCGTGCACGCCTCGGAGGCGGCGACCAGCATGTCGTCGACGCAGTCCTCGGCGACGCCGAGCCCGCGCAGGGCGTCCCCCAGCACCCGCCGGATCACCGGGATGCTCAGCGCATCGCGCGGCAGCGCGAGCGAGAACCTCATGTCCACCCGGTCACCTCGTGTCATGCCCCGGGCTTCCCGATCGTTCCCCCGACCCCGGAGCGTGTTCGACGACTCGACGCAGCTAACACTTCCCCGGGGGTATCTTCCGTAATCGCCATACCGGCGGGTCATTCCGGGGCGGCACGCCGCCCGGCCGCCCGCGCGGGCCGATTACAGAACGTGAACCTCGTAGTTCTCGATCACCGGGTTGGCGAGCAGCGTCTCGGCGATCTTGCCGACCTGCTCCAGGGCCGCCTCGTCGGCGTCCCCCTCCAGCTCCACCTCGAACCGCTTGCCCTGCCGGACGGCGACGACGCCCTCGTATCCGAGCTGCGGCAGCTTCCGGGCGATCGCCTGGCCCTGCGGGTCGAGGATCTCCGGCTTGAGCATGACGTCCACGACGACACGCGCCACGACCGCCCCCTCACTGATCTGCGCTTTTCCTGACGATCTGAAGCGTACGGCACCATGGCAGTCCACGACCCGTCCGCACCCCCGGAGCCGTCCGATGAACATCGAGGACCTCACCCCCTCCGAGCGCCGCCTGTGGAAGGCCTTCCCGAAGGGGGAGTCGGTCGACCTGTCGGCCGGCGACCCGGCGTTCGACGACGTCGGGCAGTCCGACCGGTGGGGCCACGACCGGGTGGTCAGGGCGGAGGTCCTGGTCGCCCTCCTCGTCGGCGCTGTGGAGCCCGAGCCGGGGCAGGTCGCCGCCGTCCGGCTGACCGGCGCCCGCGTCACCGGGTCGCTGAACCTCGGGCACGCCGAGGTCACCGTCCCCCTCGCCCTCACCGCCTGCTCGTTCGACGAGGCGCCGCACCTGTACTGGGCGAGCATGAACAGCGTCCATCTGATGCGCTGCCGGCTGCCCGGCCTCGTCGCGTCCGGCACCCGGGTGGACGGCCACCTGTGGCTGGAGGGCAGCCGGATCAGCGGCGGGCTGTGGCTGGACGGCGCGAACATCACCGGCATCCTGAACATGTCGGGCGTCCAGCTGACCAACCCGGGCGGGGACGCGCTGCTCGCCGACCGCCTCGCCGTCGAGGCGAACGTGTACTGCGACCAGGGCTTCGTCGCCAACGGCGAGGTCCGGCTGCCCGGCGCCCGCATCGGCGGCCAGCTGATCTTCCGGGGCGCGCGGCTCTACAACCCGACGGGCGTCGCCCTGTACGCCAGCCGCCTGGACGTCGCCGCGAACGTGTTCTGCGACGGCGGGTTCGCCGCCGAGGGCGAGGTGCGGCTGCGCGGCGCCCGCGTCGGCGGGTACCTCTCCTTCGTCGGCGCGAACCTGTCCGCGCCGCAGCGCACCGCGCTCAACGCCGACGACCTCGCCGTCGAGACCGACGTCTACTGCTCGGACGGCTTCTCCTCCGTCGGCGCCGTCAGCTTCTCCGGCGCCCGCGTCACCGGCCAGCTCAGCCTCCGCGGCGCCCGCCTCCGCCACGACGACGGGACGGCGCTGAGCCTGCAGCGCGTCCAGGCCGAGGAACTGCTGCTGCGCACCGCCGAGCCCGTGCAGGGCACCACCGACCTCTCCTACGCCCGCATCAACCTCCTCCGCGACGACGCCGCGTCCTGGCCGGACCGCCTCCAGCTCGACGGCCTCCAGTACGAGACCCTCGAACCGCCGCTCACCGCCCGCGAGCGCCTCGCCTGGCTGCGCCGCGACTCCGACGGCTACGCCCCGCAGCCCTACGAGCGCCTCGCCCAGACCTACCGCTCCCTCGGCCTGGACGCCGACGGCCGCTCGGTGCTGCTCGCCAAGGCCCGCGACCGGCGGCAGACCCAGGGCGTCCCCCGCAAGATCATCGGCTGGCTGCAGGACGTCCTCGTCGGCTACGGCTACCGGCCGTTCCGCGCCGCGAGCTGGCTCATCGGCCTGCTCGCGTTCGGCACGATCGTGTTCTCCCTCCACAAGCCGGACGTCCTGGACGACGGCCACAAGCCGCACTTCAACGCGTTCTTCTACACGCTCGACCTGCTGCTGCCGATCGGCAGCCTCGGGCAGGAGATCGAGTTCGCCCCGAAGGGCGTCTACCAGTGGATCGCGAACCTCATCGTCGCCGCCGGCCTGATCCTCGGCCTGACCGTCGCCGCCGGCGCCACCCGCGCCCTGTCCCGCGAGTGACCCTCACCGGGAGTTGAGGCGCGCGGCCTGGCGCGTCAGATGGTCGCGCTCGGCGAGGTCGGACGCCTTCCGTGCCGCCTCCGCGTACAGCCGCGCCGCCTTCTCCAGGTCGCCGTCACGCTCGTGCAGGTACGCGGCTGCCGCCGTGTAGCGCGGCAGCGAGTCGTCCAGGTCCGCGAGCGCCGCCAGCCCGGCGCGCGGACCGTCCGCCTCCCCGACCGCCACAGCACGGTTCAGCCGGACGACCGGACTACCGGTCAGGCGCACCAGCTCGTCGTACCACTCGACGATCTGCACCCAGTCGGTCTCCTCCGCCACCAGCGCGTCGGCGTGCAGCGCCGCGATCGCGGCCTGCGCCTGGTACTCGCCCAGACGGTCCCTTGCGAGCGCCGCTTGCAGGATCTCGACGCCCTCAGCGATCAGCGGCGTGTCCCACAGACCGCGGTCTTGCTGGGCAAGGGGCACCAGGCCGCCTCCCGGCGCGGTACGGGCGGCGCGCCGGGCATGGTGGAGCAGCATCAACGCCAGCAGCCCCGCCGCCTCCGGATGGTCGACCATCACCGCGAGCTGCCGGGTGAGCCGGATGGCCTCCGCCGCCAGGTCCACATCACCGGAGTAGCCCTCGTTGAACACCAGGTATAGGACGCGCAGCACAGTGGCTACATCACCGGGCCGGTCGAACCGTACGTCCGACACGGTCCGCTTGGCGCGGCTTATGCGCTGCGCCATGGTCGCCTCAGGCACCAGGTAAGCCCGAGCTATCTGGCGTGTGGTCAGCCCGCCCACCGCACGCAGCGTCAGCGCGACCGCCGACGACGGCGTCAGCGACGGGTGCGCGCACAGGAAGTACAGCCAGAGCGTGTCGTCCACCGCCGCGACGGGCCCGGGCGGCGGCTCCTCCTCGGCCCGGTCCTCCCGGCGTCGCCGCGCGGCGTCCGCCCGCGTCGCGTCGAGGAACCGGCGCCAGGCCCGGCTGACCAGCCAGCCCTTCGGATCCCGCGGCGGGTCGTCCGGCCACATCCGGACGGCCTCGACCAGCGCGTCCTGCACGGCGTCCTCGGCCGCCGCGAAGTCGGCTCCGCGGCGGACGAGGATTCCGAGCACGCTCGGCGTGAGGCTCCGCAGCAGAGCCTCGTCCATGGACGTCACTCCGTGATGGTGTGCGACTCGGTCATGAACGGGCGCACCTCCAGCCACTCGTGGATCGGCCGGCCGCCCGCCCCCGGCGCCGCCGACAGCTCCCCGGCCAGCTCCACGGCCCGCTCGTAGGAGTCGACGTCGATCACCATCCAGCCGGCGATGAGGTCCTTGGTCTCGGCGAACGGCCCGTCGGTGACCGGCGGCCGCCCCTCGCCGTCGTACCGGACCCACACGCCCTCGGCCGACAGCGCCTGGCCGTCGACGAACTCGCCGCTCTCCTCCAGCCGCGCCGCGAAGTCGTTCATGTACTGCACGTGCGCCGAGATCTCCTCCGGCGTCCACTTGTCCATGGGCACGTCGTTCACCGCCGCCGGGGCGCCGCGGTAGTGCTTCAGAAGCAGGTACTTCGCCATCGTCTTCTCCCGGATGCTCGTGCGGCCCATTCTGGCCGCGTCCACACCGGGGACGTAGCCGCTCACGCGGTCTCGACATCCCCGGCGGAACTTTTTCCACAGACTTCGATCTAGCCCCGCCGCACCGCGCCTGTCAGTACCGTCAACATCGCGCAAAGGAGGCGGTCATGGCCGTGAAGATCGACGTCCGCGCCGTGCATGCCGAGCTTCAGGCGATTTGTACGGCAATGTCCGAGGTGACCCGCCTCATGGGCCCGCAGACTTGGCAGGGCGGCTCCGCCGCCGCCTTCACCACCGACCTCCAGGGCCACAACCGCGCCCTGAACCGCCTGATGCTGGACGTCGGACGCACCGCCATCCGCCACAACCAGGTGCCCCTCACCCTCGCCCCACCAGAAATCCCCCGCGTCACGCCACCGGCCGGAAAGCCGGGCGTCGCCTCGGTCTCCCCGTCCGCCTTAGAACGCTTGGAAACGGCCCTGACGCGCGCCGCCGCCGACCTCCCCCACCGCGCCAGGACGATCCGCGCCCAGATGGCCCCGGCCCACCCCGACATCCCGAGCACCACGTCCTGCGACAACGCCGCCACCTGGTGCCGCACCGAGGCCACCCGCATGCGCACTCGCATCATGTACGCGCTGGCCGAAACAGAGGTCAGCCCGACCCCCTTGATCCAGGGCCCGGTCATCGAGATCCCCGACCTGGAACGCTTCGGCTCCAAGGAGATGACCGACCTGGCCCGCCTCCAGGCGCGCGCCTACCTGAAGCACACCACCCACCCGGGCGCCGGCACCCCGGCCCTCATGTCCGAGATAGCGCGCACCCTCCGCGAGAACAGCAAGAACACGGCCTACCTGGCAACGTTCTTCTCGAACATCCCACCGGGCTCGGTGGGCAAGCTCCCGTACCGCCTACACCTCCTGAGCAAAACAAGCGGCCTGACCCCCGAAGACAAGAAGACGGTCGGCGACATGGGCACCGCCTTAGCGGCCCTCTCCCGCAAGAAGGACGGCGAATCGGTAGCCGCCAAGGCCCTGGGCCCCCCAGGCACCGACACACCCGGCCAAGCCCTCCTGGTCAAGCTGAGCACCCCCGACGTCAAATGGAGCAGCGCCATCCTGGCCGACCTGGGCAAAGCAGCCCTCCGCTGGCGCCAGAAGTACCCGTCCTACGTCATCAACGAAAAGCAGCAGATCGACGTCGCCACCGTCATCACGCCGGTCAACCAACCCGACCACGAGTGGTGGCGAGACTGGGGCCTCGACGACGACCCGAAAACGCTGAGGGCCTACGACCCGGCACTCAACGTCCTCGGCCGCATTTCCCAGCAGCGGGACCTCACCGCCGCCCGCACGCTGGCCGCGACCGAGCTGGGGAGCGCCTTCACCATCAAGGACATCGACAAGGCCCCCGCCCTCACCTGGATGACCCGCGGGATCGGCGGAACCTACGCCTCGCTGCTCGTCACCCCCGACTGGCCCGACGGCGGCACGATCGCAGGCTCGGTCATCCAACTCGCCACCACCCCGCAGAAGGGCCATGAAGAAGAAGCCGCGGTCAACGCCGCCGAAATCATGAAGTCCGTCTCTTGGTGGAACGAAAAGGGACGCGAGAAGGTCGACAAACTCGTGACGAAGGGCGAGCCGCCCGACCTCCTGCCTTGGGTGAACATCCTGCCAAGACAGGATCAGGCTCCCGACGGAACCGCCCACAGCAAGCATTTCGCTCTCGAACTGGGGCCGGGACTACGCACCGGCCTCCTCCGGATGGCTCACATGTACATTCCGTCTTTCGGTGACGCTAATGCCACCTCAGGTGGAACCGACCTGACCGACCGGGATCCGGCGACCGGCAGCATCTACGTCACCATCGCGGGAAGCGACGCCGCAGCGTTCCTGCGCACCTTCGCCATGGACGACAAGGCATGGGCTCAGATCGCCTACGATACTCAGCTTTATCGTCAGCGGATCCTTGCCTGGGGAATGGATCACGGCCGACTAGACGACGCCAAGGTCAGAGCCGGATACATGGAGGGAGTCGTCATCAACGCGTATGGCAAGGAACGCGTCACGCATGAGAAGCTCACACAGAAGGAGTACCAGGACGCACAAAAGCACCTCGCCCTGCTCCGCGACATAGCCGGCGCCTTTCTCGGTGCCAGCCCCGCAGGAAGAGTGCCCGGCGCAACGGACGCATACTCCATCGGCACGGGGCTCGCCTTGGAAAAGGTTACCTACAAGGACTTCGACAAGAAGATCCAGGAGATCGGCGATAGATACGCGCACTACTCTGATCGGCTGATGCTGGACGTCGCCTGGGCTCTGCACCTCAAGCAGCACGGCCATACCGGCGAACCCAGACTGGATGCCCTGCTAGGAAAGCGAACGTTGACGCCGGACGAGGAGAAGACGGTCATACAATGGGCACGCAACCACCCCTTCTCGGGCCTTTCGGGCGGCGGGACCATGACAGGGCGGGCCATCGTTCAAGACCTCGAAAATGCCGTCGAGCATAATGCCGCACCCCTGGCGCCGCCGTCGTGAGCGCCCCGCGCCGTCCCTGCTAGGCGGGACTCATCCGCGATAGGTCGAGCCGCTCAGGTTCTCGGGTAGCCGGAAGCGGTAGACCCTCCCGCAGTTCTTGTCGCTGAGGACGTAGGAACCGTCCGGTGCCTGCGCCAGACCCCCCGGCTCGGCAGATGCCACGGCCGCCAGGGTGCCGTCGAATTGGTCGCACCATGCGGGACCGCCGAACGCGAGCAGTTCCAGGGTCCCGTCCGGACGGACGAGCACGGGCCGCGGCTCGCGCTGGAAAGCGGACGTCCCGCCGAGGAGGAGCACCGAACCGCCGGTGAGCGGAGCCACGGCGGACCAGGGCGGGGTCTTCTCCGTGCTCGCGGGGAAGCGGACGGCGCTCGCCGCGCCGTCCGCTCTGACATGAACGAGCCCTCGGACGCCGAGCACGACCAGGCCGCGCCGCTCGTCTGCGCTCACGTCCCGAGGACGCAGTTCGCCCGTCCCTGCGACCTTGCGCACCGCCGCCTCATAGCCGACAGGTGCCCACTGCCGCAGTTTGCCTGTCCCGGCAACCTCGAAGAGTTCCCCGCCGCGCGTGACAATGACCGGTACGCCATCCCCGCGAACGGTGAACCGCGCACCTTCCCAGGCATGGTTCATCTGCTTCTGCCGCCCAGCGGCGAGAGGACGGCCGGACGGGCCCATGATCTGGGGTGCCCGCCCACCGTCGCTGCGCAGGACGTCCTGTTCCCGAAGATCGGACAGGGAGACCCTGGACAGCCGCAGTGCCTTCGCCGAGGACATGATCCAGAGTTTCCCGCCGGCGATGGCCAGTTGGTCTCCTGGATTGCGGACGCGGAACGTGGTCAACCGGCCGTCCCGTTCAATACGCGCGATATGCGGATCAGCGCTTCCCACAGTGCGGTAGTAGGTCAGCCCGGTGTTCGGGTCGACGGTGAGTCCACCGTCGGACTGGGCGCTCGACCTGACCGCGTAGTCGCCGTCTCGCGGGGGCCGGTAGTCATCCGGGGAGCCGGCGATGATCACGGCTTGGGCTGGCTGGGTGGGATGGGGGGTTGGGTTGAAGGTGGGGGCGGTTGTGTGGGTGCAGGCCGTCAGGGTTGCCGTCAGGAGGGCTACTGGCGGGATGACCCTGGTGTAACGCACCTGTCGATGATGCCAGGCGCGGAGCGGTCGGGGGTGGGGTCTGTCACGTTCCGGGGAGGCGGGGGTCGCGGTCGGGGTCTCGGGTAGGAACCACGGTGGCGGGGACTTGCATCCGCGCGATGTGATGTTTGCCGCGATGGCAATGCGACCACTGACGGCTTCACCAGCACGACGTCACCGGCCAATCACCGTAGAGCCGCCGTCGGGCGGACCGTCGCCCAAGACCTCGAAGACGCCATTGAGTGCAATGCCGCACCGCTGGCGCCGCCGCCCTGAGCGCACCGTACCGCCGCTTTTCCGGCGGGACTCATCCGCGATAGCTCAGGTTCTCGGGTAGCCGGAAGCGGTAGACCCTCCCGCAGTTCTTGTCGCTGAGGACGTAGGAACCGCCCGGTACCTCGGCCACACCGCCCGGGTCCGCGGAGGCGACATCGGCCATCGAACCGTCGAACTCATCGCAATTCTTCTGCGCCCCGAGCGACAACATCTGCAACTCGCCGTGACGTGTCACCAGCGCGGGACGCGGCTTCCCTTGCAGAGGAGAGACGCCGCCCAGAAGGAGGACGTCGCCGCCGCTCAGCGGAACCGCCGCCGTCCAGGGCGGCGCCTGCCGCGCCGAGGCGGGGAACCGAGTGGCCTGCACAGCGCCATCGCTCCCAACTCGCAATAGGCCGGCCTCACCGAGAACAACCACTTCCTGTGCACCGTCGGCGGTGAGATCCGTCGCATGAAAGTGCTCCGCCCCTCCCAGTTCGCGCAGGGCCGCCTCATAGCCAGGTGGCTCCCACCGCTTGAGCACATCCCGTCCGGCCACTTCGAAGAGCCGCCCGGATCGGGAGAGCAGTATGGGCACCCCATCGTCCCGCACCGTGAACTGGGCACCCCTCCAGTCCTCGCGCAGCCGCTCCGCCTCTGCCGCAGGTAACGCCTTCCCGGATCGGTCGAGAAGCTTGAAGCGGGGGTGGTGGTCCTGCTCCGAGCCCAGCACCTCAGTCCTATCAAGGCTTGAAAGAGACGTGCGGGACAGTTGGAGCCCCGCGTATGAGGCCATCTGCCACAGATGATCGCCGGAGACGGCCAGATGAGCACCTGCCATGCCGATCGGCAGCATGGTGATCCGTCCGTCCCGCTCGATCTTGGCGACCTGCCGGCCGCCGTCTCCTGCGAGCGGGACATAGACCTCCCCCGTTCGCCGATCGGCCGTGAGGCCGCCGTTGGAACGGATGTTGACCCGGACGGCGTACTCCCCGTCCCGTGGAGTACGGCTCGTTTCCCGATCCCCGGCGGTAATCACAGCTTGGCCTGGACGGGTAGGGCGGGGGGTCGGGTTGAAGGTGGGGGCGGTTGTGTGGGTGCAGGCGGTCAGGGTCGCCAGGAGGGCTACTGGGGGGATGACCCTGGTGTAACGCACGTGTCGATGATGCCAGGCGCGGGGCCGGTCGGGGGTGGGGTGCGTCACGTTCGGGGGGGTCGGGGGCGCGGCAATCCCGTGTTCCGGCTCCGAACGAGGAGTGTCATCGATGGTGATCGACTCCGTGCGCGGTGCACCCGGTACCACCGAGGTCGCCGAGCCCGAGTTCGTCCGGCTGCTGACCCCCGAGGGGGAGAGCGTCGAGCATCCCGACTATCCCCTGGGCCTCAGCGCCAAGGAGATCGATGCGCTGCTTGCGCTGGGCACGCTGACCGATGGCCAGAGGGCCGTCGTCGTCCACTGGACGAAGGAGCACCCGTTCCGCCGGGGAACAGCGGAAACAGACACTCTGGACGGGACCGGAGTCATCCGGAGAATCGAGAACGCGGTCAATCAGAACCGGCCGGCAGGGAACTCCTAGCGGCCGAAGGGAGTACCGCTAAGCGGCTCAGGAAGCTTGAAGGCGTACACCTGGCCGCACCTGCGGTCGTTGAGCACGATCGTGCCGTCCGCCCGCTTGACGACGCCGCCGGGGAGGGCGGAGGCGATCGTGGTGAGGCCGCCGCCGCCCCCCGGGCACCACTTGAAGCCTCCCAAGGACAGTCGTTCCATGCGGCCATCCGCGCGGACGATCGTCGGGCGCGGGGTGGTCCGGATGGGTGTTGTTCCCCCCAAGAGCAGCGCGTCGCCGTTCCCGATGCCGATCACCGCGGACCAGGGAGGCAAGGCGGCGGCGGACGCCGGAAAGCGAACGTAGCGGGCCTTCCCAGTTCGCGGGATGTACAGCAAGCCTGCCCGACCCAGCAGGATCGACTGTCCGTCCTCGTCGGTGACCGCGTCCTCCGGCCGCAGCCCCTTGCCCGCCGCCACCTTGGCGAGCGCCTCCGCATAGCCCGGTGGAGACCACTCGCGAAGGACCTCAGGCCCCGTGACCTCGAACATCCGGCCGGCTCGGGAGACGACGATCGGCGTGCCGTCGGGGCGGGCGAAGAACTTCGCGCCGGTCCAGTCGCGGTAGAGGCGGCGGGCGTCTCCCTTCGAGAGAGCAACTCCGTTCGCGCCGAGCACCTTGACCGTCGCGGACTGCGCCGTCCACTCGATGACGGGGCTCTGCTCCCAGTCGGAGAGCGCCACCTTCGAGACCGCCAATCCTGACTTGGCGGCGAGCAGCCACAGGTCATTCCCCTGGACGAACATCTGATCGGCCGCGATGTCGACGGCGTGCAACTGGATGCGCCCGTCCTTCCCCAGCCGGACCACGCGGCCCTCTCGACCGTGGTAGACGCGGTAGTAGAGGGTTCCGTCGCTCGATACTGCGAGGCCGCCGCCGCCGTATGCGCTGCTGCGGAGGGCGAACTCGCCGTCTCTGGGGTCCTTGTTCAGCTCCGGAGAGCCGGCGATTACTACGGCTTGGGCTGGGTGGGTGGGGTGGGGGGTTGGGTTGAAGGTGGGGGCGGTTGTGTGGGTGCAGGCGGTCAGGGTTGCCGTCAGGAGGGCTACTGGCGGGATGACCCTGGTGTAACGCACGTGTCGATGATGCCAGGCGCGGGGCCGGTCGGGGGTGGGGTGCGTCACGTTCGGAGGGACGGGGGCGGGGTCGCGGGTAGGGATCACGGTGGCGGGGACTGTATCCGCGCGGTGTGATGTCTGCCGCGATGGCATTGCGACCACTGACGGCTTCAGCACGGCGTCGCCGGCCAGACCGCCGTCGGCCGCCGGGCCGCCGCCGACCATGGCCCAGCAGGAGTGACCCCCTACGGCTCAGTGGTCTGGATCTCGTACACCCTCCGGCATCCCGCATCGGCGGCGACCGCGATGCCGGCGGCGCGTACCGCGAAGCCGGCAAGGGCCGCGCCCGCCCGGCGTCCCGCGGGGGCGGCCGCGGCGGGACCACAGGTCGCGGGCAGGGCAAGTGGAGACCGCCGCACCTGACCGTCTGGACGCACGTGGACCAGAACGGAGGGCGCCGGCGGGGTCGCCTGCGTCGCGAGGACGAGCGTGCCGTCGGTGGCCCTCCCCCCTCCCGCCCACGTGATCCCGTAGCCAGGGCGTTCCGGATAGTCGACCGGTGTCGCGCTCACCCGCCCGCGATCTGGGATCTCGATGACACCGGCGCTGGTGAGGACGGTGAGCCCGGCGTCCCCGGCGATCAGCGCGTCCACCGAGCGGGTGAAGACGTCGGTCTCGTGACCACGACGGACGAGCCGGTCGAAGGCGGCGGCGTAACCGGGCGGCCGCCATCGGCGGATCTTGCCGGGCGAAGGGATCGTGAAAAGCTCCCCCGAGCGCAGCGCTACCACGGGTCTCCCATCGGCATCGATGGCCACGGCCGACGGATGGTGCTCGCCCGTCAGCCATTTCCTTCGTTCCCGCTGCTGCGCTTCGGTGGGCGACGGCACGCCCTGCTCGTCAACGAGCGTCGGCCCGTCCCCCGGGCTGCTCAGAGCGAGGTAGCGAACCTCCTCCGCTCCGGACATCGAGTACCTGACGAGCGAGGGCTTCGGGCCGGTTCCCAGTATCCACAGCTTCCCGGACCCCAGGACGAGCCTGTCCGCTCGGTGCCAGTCGATGGGCCGACCGATGAGCGCCAATCGGCCGTCACGCGCTATTCGCGCTATCCGCACTGGCGCGCCATCTCCCTCGCCCTGGCGGACCGGCAGGTAGAGCGCACCGTCCGGCGCGGATGCTACAGGCCCGACGGGCGAGACGGGCGAACGCAGTGCCCACTCGCCGTCCAGCGCTGGTCCGGCTTTCCCGTTGCCGGCGATTACTACGGCTTGGGCTGGGTTGGTGGGGTGGGGGGTTGGGTTGAAGGTGGGGGCGGTTGTGTGGGTGCAGGCGGTCAGGGTCGCCAGGAGGGCTACTGGGGGGATGACCCTGGTGTAACGCACGTGTCGATGATGCCAGGCGCGGGACGGTCGGGGGTGGGGTGCGTCACGTTCGGGGGGTCGGAGAGTGGGGTCGGGGGTAGGGATCACGGTGGCGGGACTTGCATCGCAGGGTGTGATGTCTGCCACGATGGCATTGCGGCTTTTGTCCCTTACCGGGGTCAGTGGCCGTTGACATCGGCCGGCGACGCGGCGATCCCGTGTTCCGGCCCCGAACGAGGAGTGTCATCGATGACGATCGACTCCGTGCGCGGTGCACCCGGTACCACCGAGGTCGCCGAGCCCGAGCTCGTCCGGCTGCTGACCCCCGAGGGGGAGCGCGTCGAGCATCCCGACTATCCCCTGGACCTCAGCGCCGAGGACGTGCGCGATCTGTACCGCGACCTGGTGGTCGTGCGGCGGATCGACCTGGAGGCCGTGGCGCTGACACGGCAGGGGGAGCTCGGTCTGTGGGCCTCGCTGCTGGGGCAGGAGGCGGCGCAGATCGGGTCAGGACGGGCGCTGTCCGAGCATGACATGGTGTTTCCGACGTACCGGGAGCACGGCGTCGCGTGGTGCCGGGACGTGGATCCGCTGAAGCTGCTCGGGATGTTCCGGGGCGTGAACCACGGCGGGTGGGATCCCGCCGAGCACGGGTTCCATCTGTACACCGTGGTGATCGGCAGCCAGACGCTGCACGCGACCGGGTACGCGATGGGCGTCCAGCGGGACGGGGTGCTCGGGACGCCCAAGGCGGGCGCCACGATCGCCTACTTCGGGGACGGGGCGACCTCGCAGGGCGACGTGAACGAGGCGTTCGTGTTCGCGTCCGTTTTCAACGCGCCGATCGTGTTCTTCTGCCAGAACAACCAGTGGGCGATCTCGGAGCCGCTGGAGAGGCAGACGCGGATCCCGCTGTACAAGCGGGCGCAGGGGTTCGGGTTCCCGGGGATCCGGGTGGACGGCAACGACGTGTTCGCCTGCCTCGCGGTGACCAGGAAGGCCCTGGAGAACGCCCGGACGGGGCAGGGGCCGACGCTCATCGAGGCGTACACCTACCGCATGGGAGCCCACACGACGACGGACGACCCCACGCGGTACCGGCTGAAGGCCGAAGAGGAGGCCTGGAAGCTCAAGGACCCGATCGAGCGCGTCAAGGCGTACCTGGTGCGGGGTGACCTGGCGGACGCGGGGTTCTTCGAGAAGGTCGAGGACGAGGCGAAGCAGCTCGCGAAGGAGCTGCGCGAGGGCTGCCGGTCCATGCCGGACCCGGAGCCGCTGTCGATGTTCGACGAGGTGTACGCCGAGCGGCATCCGCTGATGACCGAGGAGCAGGAGCAGTTCGCCGCCTACCTGGCGTCATTCGAGGAGGAGGCGAAGTGAGCACCACCCTGACCCTCGGCAAGGCGCTGAACGAGGGCCTGCGCAAGGCCATGGAGAACGACCCGAAGGTCCTCGTGATGGGCGAGGACGTCGGGAAGCTCGGCGGGGTCTTCCGGATCACGGACGGCCTGCAGAAGGACTTCGGCGAGGAGCGCGTCATCGACACGCCGCTGGCCGAGTCGGGCATCGTCGGGACGGCGATCGGGCTCGCGCTGCGCGGGTACCGGCCCGTGGTGGAGATCCAGTTCGACGGGTTCGTGTTCCCGGCGGCCGACCAGATCATCACGCAGCTGGCGAAGATGCGGATGCGGTCGCTCGGCGCGCTGGAGCTGCCGGTGGTGGTGCGGATCCCGTGCGGCGGCGGCATCGGCGCGGTCGAGCACCACTCGGAGTCGCCCGAGGCGTACTTCACGCACACGGCGGGCCTGCGGGTGGTGTCGTGCTCGAACGCGGTGGACGCGTTCGCGATGATCCAGCAGTCGATCGCGTCCCCCGACCCGGTGATCTTCTTCGAGCCGAAGCGCCGGTACTGGGACAAGGCGGAGGTGGACGTCGACTCCGGGGAGTGGACGCCGCTGCATCAGGCGCGGGTCGTCCGGCCCGGGGAGCACGTGACGGTGCTGGCGTACGGGCCGGCGGTGAAGACGTGCCTGGAGGCGGCCGCGGCCGCCGCCGAGGAGGGGCGGTCGCTGGAGGTCGTCGACCTGCGCTCGCTCAACCCGCTCGACATCGGCACGGTGACGGAGTCGGTGAACCGGACCGGGCGCTGCGTGGTCGTGCACGAGGCGCCGGTGTACAGCGGGTTCGGCGCCGAGCTGGCCGCGCGGATCACCGAGAAGTGCTTCTACCGGCTGGAGTCGCCGGTGCTGCGCGTCGGCGGGTTCTCCACCCCGTACCCGCCGTCCCGCCTGGAAGACCAGTACCTGCCCGACCTCGACCGCATCCTGGACGCGGTCGACCGGACCTTCGCGTGGTGACGCCGGTGACCGAGCCGAAACTGTTCAAGCTGCCGGACGTCGGGGAGGGCCTGACCGAGGCGGAGATCGTCAAGTGGCACGTCCAGCCGGGCGACACGGTCGAGGACGGCCAGACCATCGTCGAGATCGAGACGGCCAAGGCGATCGTGGAGCTGCCCTGCCCGTTCGATGGCGTGGTGACCGAACTGCTCGCCACCGAGGGTGAGACCGTGGACGTCGGCGTGCCGATCATCGCGGTGGCCGCCGGCGGGGACGGCGCCGTGGCGACGCCGGTGTCCGAGCCCCCGGCGCAGACGGCGGCGCTCCGGGAGGAGGGCGTGCCGACCGCGAACGAGCCGGGCATGGTGACGCCCGAGGAGCCGCCGAAGCGGCAACCCGTGCTGGTCGGGTACGGGGTCAAGGAGGGGGCGACGAAGCGGCGAGCGCGCAAGGCGTCCAATGGCGTCGCGGCCGCGGTCGCGCCCGTGCGGCCACCGGCGCCTTGTCCACAGCCTGTGGATAACGGATTGCCGCTGGCGAAGCCGCCCGTTCGGAAGATGGCGAAGGAGCTGGGCGTCGATCTCGGCACGGTGACGGGTTCGGGTCCGCAGGGCTCGATCACGCGGGAGGACATCCTCGCCGCGCAGGGCGCGCCGCAAGGGGCGCCTGTCGCGGCGGGCCCGCGTGAGGAGCGCGTGCCGGTCAAGGGGGTGCGCAAGGCGACGGCGGCGGCGATGTCCGGTTCGGCGTTCACCGCTCCGCACGTCACCGAGTTCCTCCAGGTGGACGTCACGCGGACGATGGAGACCGTCAAGCGGCTGCGCGAACTGCCCGAGTTCGCGGACGTGAAGGTGTCGCCGCTGCTGCTGGTGGCGCGCGCGCTGCTCACCGCCGTGCGGCGGCACCCGATGGTGAACTCCACCTGGGTGGACGGCCCGAACGGCGCGGAGATCGTGGTCAAGCACTACGTGAACCTGGGCATCGCGGCCGCTACTGAGCGGGGCCTAATCGTGCCCAAGGTGAAGGACGCGCAGGATCTCGACCTGCCCGGCCTCGCGCGCGCGCTGGGCGAACTGACGGAGAAGGCGCGCGCGGGCAAGGCGTCCCCGGCCGACCTGTCGGACGGGACGATCTCCATCACCAACGTGGGGGTGTTCGGCGTCGACACCGGGACGCCCATCCTCACGCCCGGTGAGGCGGCGATCCTGGCGTTCGGCCAGATCAGGGACATGCCGTGGGTCCATGAGGGCGAACTGGCCATCCGCAAGGTGACCACGCTGGCTCTGTCGTTCGACCACCGCATCGTGGACGGCGAACTGGGCTCCCGCGTCCTCCGCGACGTCGGCGACATGCTCGAAGACCCCATCCGCATGCTCGCCTGGAGCTGACACCTCCCTTGAGTTGCGGCGTGTTGTTGTTATCAGCGGCCGAATTCCAACAACACGCCGCAACTCAACGAACGGGGACGTTGTTCACCTTGCCGAAGGGGCCGGCGTCGAAGACGACCGAGGTGACCTTGCCGGGCGGTGCCGGGATGTAGGCGAAGCCTCGGACGGGCTGGTTCACGCCGGTGCGGAAGGCCGCACCTCCCGGGTCGACGTACAGGCTCGGGCTGCCGGGCGTCCCCGGGCCGACGCGGACGGCGCGGTAGACGTCCTTCCCGCCCGGCACCTGGAGGGAGAACGCGGTGAACACGCCTCCCGGGTAGTCCCTGTGCGCGTAGGCGGCGTTGGTCGGCGTGTTGCCGGGGCCCTCGTTCACGATGTCGAACACGGCGACGATGTAGGCGCCGTCCCGGTAGAAGGGTTTGACGTCTATGCGCCGCTTGGCCTGTCCGAAGCGGCCGTAGCGGCTCGCCACCTTCGTCCCGTCCTCGGCACGGAACGGAGCGGGCGCGGAGGGTGCGGCAGAGCCGCGCTCAGGGCTGGCCGTGGTCGTCTGTGTGGTGGTCTGCTTGACCTGGTAGGAGATCTCCACGCGCCGGTTCCGCGCGCGCGCCGCGGCGTCGTCCGAGCCGCCTTCCTTGGCGACCGGTTCCGCTTCGCCCTTGCCGCTCGCCGTGTAGGTGAAGCCGCTGCCCAGCCGCGACTTCATCTCCTTCACGACGGCCTGGGCGCGCTCCTCGGAGAGCTTGAGATTGTGCGCGTCGTCGCCCTTGCTGTCGGTGTGGCCCTCGAACGTCAGCGCCTGCGAGGCCTTCGCCTTGATCTGCTGCGCCGCCTCGTCCAGGACGGCCTTCGCGCGGCTCGACAGCTTCGCCGAGTCGGTGTCGAACAGCACGTCGGCACGCAGGTTGACGGTGACGTTCGATTCGCTGGACGTCACGCCCTTCGTCTCGCCCTCGACGATGTCGTACAGGTCGGCCGGGTTGGGCCCTGGGCCGCGTGAAGGCGACGACGTCGGCGTGGTGGACGGCGACGGCGTGGTGGACGACGTCGGCGTTGTGGACGGCGACGGTGACAGTGGCGTGGAGCGGCCGAAGGGTTCCGCGCCCACGGACGGCTCCACGCCCACCGAAGGCGGCCGCGACGACGGCGCGGATGACGGCGCGGACGACGTCGGCACCGAAGACGACGGCGCAGCAGAGGACGGCGCAACAGCGGACGGCGCAACAGCGGACGGCGCAACAGCGGACGGGCTCGCGGAGCCCGTCGTCACCGGGATGCCGGTGAACTCACCGGCCGTCCCGGGCGTGATCGCGGTGACCTTCGCGACGTCCGCCGGGATCACCGGGTACTCGGCGGCCATCTCCCGGGTGGAGCCGGGCGTGATGCCGGAGCCGCTGGTGACGCCGGTCGGCTTGTAGAGCCGGCGCCCGACCGGGTCGACCAGCGCGATCTCGAACGGCACGGACTTCGTGGCCGTGTCCAGCGACGTGACGCTGAACCGCAGCACCGCCTTGCCCGCCTGCCGCTGGACGGTTCTGATGTCGAGCCGCGCGTGCAGGCCGTCCGCGCCGCCGAACCAGCCCTCTTTCGAGTACGCGCCGCTGCTCTGCGCGGCGGGGCTCGGCGGCGCGCCGCCCGGCCCGGTGGTGGGAGGGGCGACCTTCTCGGCCTTGTCGGCGTCCGCGCATCCGGCGACCAGTAGCAGCCCGGCGAGGGGCAGGGCGGCGAGGGGCAGAACGCGCATCGGCCATCCGGTCGGGGGGAGACGGGACGAGGGACGGGGCAAACAGTAGCCAACCGGGCCAAGGCCCCGCCAGAAGTCCCGTCCCCGGAATCGCGGGGCGCAGCACGCGGCCGTTCGGTCCGTCAGCGGCTGGGGTCGCGGTTGAACAGCTTCATCGACCAGAGGAAGCCGACCAGGGTGATGCCCGCGGAACAGCCGATGGCCTGGTAGGCGCTGTTGCCGATCGCGTCGCCCATCAGGAGGCCGCGGAGGGTATCGATGGCGGGGGTGAACGGCTGGTACTCGGCGAACCAGCGCAGGGCGGTCGGCATCGAGTCGGTGGGGACGAAGCCGCTGCCGAAGAACGGCAGCAGCATCAGCAGCAGGGGCGCGTTGCTGGCGCCCTCGGGGTTCTTGGCCACCAGGCCGAGCGCGACCGCCAGCCAGGTCAGCGAGAACACGAACAGCGCCAGGAAGCCCGCGGCGGCCAGCCATTCGACGGGGGCGGCGTTGGGACGGAAGCCGATCGCCAGGGCGACGCTGATGACGACCACGATGCTGATCGCGATGGAGATCATGCTGCCGATGACATGCCCGGTGAGGATGGACGACCGGGAGATCGCCATCGTCCGGAACCGGGCGACGATCCCTTCGGCCATGTCCATGGCGACCGAGATGGCGGTGCTGGTGGCGGCGCCGACCGTGGTCATCAGGATGATGCCGGGGGTCACGTAGTCGAGGTACCGGCCGCGGCCTCCGCCGCCGGCGATCCCGTCCCCGAGCGTGCCGCCGAAGACGTACACGAACAGCAGCAGGAAGACGACCGGCATGCCGATGAGCTGCACCGTCATCGCCGGGTAGCGCAGCATGTGGGTCAGGCGCCGGCGGATCATCGTCGCCGAGTCGGCCAGGGTGTGCGTGCGGACGGCGGTGGCGGTGCTCATCGAACTGCGTCCTTGTCGTCGGGGTCGCCGGTGAGGGTGAGGAAGACGTCGTCGAGGTCGGGGGTGTGGACGGCCAGGCCGGCCGGTTCGATGTCGGCGGCGTCCAGCCGGGCGAGCAGGTCGCGCAGCGAGGCGACGCCGCCGTCGGAGGGGACCTGCAGCGTGAGCCGGTCCTCGTCGGAGGTGTCCACGAAGCCGGCGCCCAGCGCGCCGAGCGCACCGGTGACCGCGTCCTCGTCGGTGAACCGCAGGGACACGTGGCCGCCGGGGATGAGGCGCTTCAGCTCCTCGGGTGCCCCTTCGGCGATCAGCGTCCCGCGGTCGAGGAGGGCGATGCGGTCGGCGAGCTGGTCGGCCTCGTCCAGGTACTGGGTGGTGAGGAAGATCGTGACGCCGCTCGCGACGAGTTCCCGGACGATCTGCCACATGGTGCGGCGGCTGCGGGGGTCGAGGCCGGTGGTGGGCTCGTCCAGGAAGATGACGCGCGGGTCGCCGACCAGCGTCATCGCCAGGTCCAGTCGGCGCGCCATGCCGCCCGAGTAGGTGGACGCCGGCTTCCCGCCCGCCTCGACGAGGTCGAACTGCTCCAGCAGGCGCACGGCGCGGCGGCGGCCCTCGCGCCTGCGCAGGTGGTGCAGGTCGGCCATCAGCATGAGGTTCTCCTCGCCGGTGAGGAGCTTGTCGACGGCCGAGTACTGGCCGGTGACGCCGATGGACGCGCGGACGGCCTGCGGGTCGGCGGCCAGGTCGTGTCCCGCCACGCGGATGTCGCCGCCGTCGGCGCCGATCAGCGTGGACAGGATCTGGACGGCGGTGGTCTTGCCAGCGCCGTTCGGGCCGAGCAGGGAGAAGATCGTCCCCTCGGGGACGGTCAGGTCGATGCCGTCGAGGACGACCTTGTCGCCGTAGGACTTGCGCAGCCCGGTGACGGCGATCGCCGGTGGATTCGCGCTGGTCATGAAGGTGCTCCTTGGCAATGGGAGGGGGACGCGCGGACGACGGGACCGCCGATGCCGCCCGTTCGAGGGCATGCGTGATCCACCCGTGGGCGGTGATGGTGTCCGGTGGGGTCCGGGCCGGTGAGAGCCGGGGGCCCGGTGTTCGGCTTCGGCTCAGCCGCCGAAGAACTGGGCGGGCGCCGGTGGAGGGGTGGGTGCCGCTACTTCTCGGTCGTGCGCTCTTTCTTTTTGGCGGCTTCCTGATAGGCGTCCGCGTAGGTCGGGGTGTCCTTGATCAGTTCGTCGCAGAAGGCGGCGACGTCCTCACCGATGAGTTCCAGGACTCCCCTTCCGGATGCCGCGCCCTCCTCGAAGAAGTCGACGATTTCCCCGAGCAGTTTCCCGTCGGCCAGATCGACCGGGCCGACCTTGAAGAAGTACCGCTGGATCTCCTTGTAGACGATCTTGTAGTCCGGCGGGAGCGCGTCGACCCGCGCCATGTGCGCCCGCCACTGCCTCTTGCCCTCGATGATGTCCCGGATGCTCATGTCAGCCTCCCAGCCGGCCGAGTTTCCTTGCGACGTTCCTGTTCAACTGCTCGCGCCACCGGTCGCGGTAGGTCCGGGCGCCTTCTCCGCCGGCGAGCGCCGCGCTGAACCCCGCGATGTCGTCGCCGAGCACCTCCCGCACGTCCTGCCCGTCGGCCGCCGCCTCTTCGAGCAGCACCAGAGCCGAGTCGAAGATCGGCATCAGGTTCCGGCCGGTGAAGTCCGAGTAGGTGTAGAGATGGCCCTTGATCTCCTCCCACGCCGCCCGGTAGTCGGCCGGCAGCCCCGCGGCCCGGGCTTCGAAGGCCTTCCATTCCTTGGTGAGATCGCTGCCTGTCACGGTCTCCCAGAACTTCATGTGCCGCCCTCCTTGAGCTTGTCGATCCGCGTGGTGATGAACTCCCATTTCGCCCAGAACGTCGCGAGCTCTTCGCGTCCCGCGTCGTTGAGCACGTAGAACTTGCGCGGCGGGCCCACTTCGGACGGCCGTTTCGTCACCTGGACGAGTCCGTTCTTCTCCAGCCGCTGAAGGATGGTGTAAACCGTCCCCTCGACGACATCGGCGAAGCCGAGTTCGTTCAGCCGGCGCGTGATGGCGTACCCGTAGGTCTCCTCGCCGCCGATGATTTCGAGCACGCAGCCTTCGAGCGTGCCCTTGAGCATTTCCGTCATCTGCTTGTCCATGACCACCCCCTCTCAGCTACTCAGTAGCGCTGACTACCGCTACAAAGTAACACCGACTACCGGTACCTAGCAACACCGACTACCTAGGAGGGCTCCTACGCGGCCGGGGCGCCCCGGGTGACCCGCGCCACCCCGGGGAACCTCGGCGCCGCGGCCGGCATCCGATGTCGATGAACCGGTTTCCTCCCACCGACGGGTTCGTCGTGAGCCTGCTCGAGATCATCAACGACCATCCGACCGGCGATCCGGTGGGCCTGCTGGGGTCGGTCGCCGAGGCCCTCGCGGAGGATCCCGATCCCCGCGTGCGGGCGGGGCAGCTCCTCGCGCTCTACTCGACCTGCTTCTGGGCCGTCCACCGGCTCCGCGACCAGCCGGTCTACGACTCGTTGATCGCCGCGGCGGCGCTGGCCGACGAGACGCTGGACACCTGCGAGGAAGACCATCCGGGCAGCGCCGGTCTCGGCGACCTCGAGCGCATCGCGCGGTGGATCCCGGCGATCGAGGACCCCGAGGTGGCCACCGCCGCGGGACTCGCGGACCGCGACGAGATCGCGCTGTTCTCCTGCCCTGCCTGGCTCCGGCTGATGGCCGGGAAGGCCATGACGGCGCTGCTGCAACGACGCCCGGCCGAGTTCGGGATGCCGGATTTCAGCTTGCTGGAACCCGCGTACGTGGTCGATGGCGCCTTGGACGTCATCGCGCTCACGGTCAACGTCGGCTCTTTCCCTGACGAACCGCCGTCGCAGGTCGCGAGCCTCTGGGCGGCCCAGAGGCTGCTCGGTGACGTCCCTCAGAGGGAACTGCTGCCATTGACCGCGGCGGTCTGTTCTTCTCTGGTCAGCCAGAACGCGACCGCACCGCCGACCGTCCCGACCTACCTGCGGGAGGTTCTCCACCGGGTCGCGGCGGACTCGGAATGCGCGCACGGCGAGCGCCACGACACCGACCCGGATGTCTGGCTCGCGGGCGTCAAGTACCTGTACAAGCCGATGCGCTTCGACAATGACGAGCCGGTGGACGAAGCGCTATGGCACTGCCCCGGCCACCGCGCCGCGATGATCCGCACGGCGTTGACGCTGGAGGGGCGGGCGGTCCGGCCCGGCTCCCCGGAAAACCCTGCCTGAAGGAACAGGCCCCCCGGACTCATCCACATATTCACATTCTTTCGCATCGCTCTACGGCGAGCGAAGCGACCTAGAGGCCCTTAACCATATAGGCGAACTCTCGAAAATCATCACGACTAATGAGAATCTTGGACCCATCGGGGTCCTTGCTGTCGCGAAGCGCGACAATGGAAACGCCTTCGGCAATTTCAACGCAATTGTCTCCCGACTCATTACTGCGGGACGAACTGCGCCACTTCGCCTTGCTCAAGTCCATCTTTCCTTTATTACCTTTCGTATGAATTCCCGCGTATCCCTCACATTCAGCGCCTCGGCTTGCAGTGTTGCCATCGCCTTGTTCGCTACTACGAGACGACTTACTCCACACTGCCTCATTGCGTTCAGCTCGACCGACTATTCAACCTCATCGCTAGCGGACTAGAGATTCTTGATTGTTCTTGCGAGGCTCTGGAAGTCATGTTGGCTGATGACGAGCTTGGGGCCATCGGGGTCCTTGCTGTCACGGAGTGCGACGATGTTCGTCACGCCAGCGACCTCGACGCAGTTGTCATTCTGAACCGTGCTGCGCGAGGCCTTGCGCCACACTGCCCTGCTCAGGTCCATCTTTCCTCAATCACCCTTCTAATCAGCGCTCGGCTGTCCCTCACGTTGAGCGCCTCTGCTTGCAGATAGCGAACGTTTCGTTCAACATGGCCAAGTCTTTCGGATCTGCGCTGGTCACACCTTGCGTCGCGTTCACGATGTATGCGGCTTCGCTGCGATCGGCCTGGGTGGCGATGGCGAGGGCGGCTCGCGCCTCCTCTACGTAGACAGTCGGGAGGATCTGGAGCCGGATGCCGTCCCTCCAGGACAGCTCGATCAGGTACTCGAGTTGCTCCCGCATGACGGCCACTGTGCCGACTTGCCTGGACAGGACGCTCTCCTCCAGCACTACGAAGATCTTTGGCGCCGGGTCGTCCATGACCCGCTGCTGCCTGTTCATCCGGGTGACGACGTCATCGGGACTCTTCAAGATCGCGCCCGCGTAGGCTTCGGTCTGGAACAGCCCGTTCACGATGTGGGTCTCGTAGACGCGGATTAGATTCGCGGTCAGCTCCGCCTTCGGGAAGTCAACGAAGTAGTTGGCGTACTTGATCGACTTGATCGCCTCTACCAGCACGTTCCACGCCTGGACCACCTCACCGTTCGCGCGCAGCGCACCGTCCAGCCGGGTTGCGAAGTCCAAGCGGCACCGCGTAGTCCCGCGTTCAACGTGGCTGATGTAGGCGCGCGTGACGTGCACCAGCGTCGCCAGCTCTGTCTGGTTGAGTTCTGCGGCCTCGCGCAGGCGCCTCACCTCAGCACCAAAGGTTCGGAGCTCAGGGCTGTCCTTGCCCTTGTTACGCGAGTCGGTCATTTTGCTCTCTCCTCGGGGGTAACCGCAGCGCCAACGATGGCAACCAAATTGTGGGTGCTTCCTGACTCAACAATTAACGTACGCCCCCCTGTGGCTTCATGGTGTTCGTTCGATAACACAGGGTGATAGCGGCGGGTTATTCCGATTCGGCGGTTTGGCCCCGTTCGAGATCAGCCTCCGTTCAGGCTGGGGGTTCACCGATGCCAGCAGTACTGCTCGCGCCCGAGGAGCCGGCGCCGCTCGTCCTCGATCCGTCCGACGAGGCGCCCGCGAAAGCGCGGCGATACCTGACCGACCGGTTCCACGAGTTGGGCCACGCCGACGACTTCGTCGGGCGGCTCGTGTTTACCGAGCTGGTTACCAACAGCTACCGGCACGTCGGGACCGGGCACATCGTCGTGCGGGTCTTCGCGGACGTGCGCGAGCCGCTCACCGTCATCGAAGTCTGGGACGAGAGCAGCTCCCTTCCAATCCTCCAGAGCGAGGACCACTACGCCGAGTGCGGGCGCGGTCTGCAGCTGATGGCCGAACTCGTCCACGACTGGGGCGTCCGGCCGCTCAACGAGGAAGGCAAGGTCGTATGGGCCCGCTGCGCCCGCTGAACACCCCGGCGGGCCGCCACCTGCTGCGGTGGCGGACCCGTCTGGGACGCTCCACCGCCATCCGCAACCTCGACCTGCTCGCCGTCGCCCTCCAGGCCAGGAGCTACCGCTTCGTCAAGCTCTACCAGGCCGACGAATTCCCCGGCCGCCCTCCGGTGCTGTGGGTCTTCGCGTTCGGCCTGGACGACCACGTCCGCCTTGCCGTAACCGTCCACGCCATGCCCGGCCGGGACTGGGCCTACTACGAGGCCGGGCGCGGACGGCACGGCTACCTCTGCCCCTGCGGCGACAGCAAGGACGCCGCCGACCGGGTGGACGCCGTCCTCAAGCACCGCATGTTCCCGTCCACCTGGTAGCACGGCCGGAGGCATCCCGATGACCCACATCTCCGAGGCGTGGTACGCCCGGCCGAGGCAGGCCGGATCGGCGCCCGCGCCACCGCTGTCCGCGCGTCCGGTCGGACGTCTGGAACTGGATCTCGACATCGACCGAGCCCTCGATGACCTGCACCGCGCCTTTCCGGGCATCTGCATCTGGCACGGCGAGTTCAGCGGTTCGTTCTGGGCGCTCCTCACGGACCGGCTGGTCGAAGCCAGGACGGCCGCCGATCTGGCCCGGCAACTCCGCGCCGCTCTGCCCCGTCCCGGGCCCAAGCCGCATGCGTGCCGTTCTCGGACGTCCACCCGCCGCGCAGACGGCACCTGGACGTCCGCGAAGTCCGCCACCCGGCGACCGGCGCGACGCGGCAGGCATGGTCGTCGTGTCGTCCGCTGGCTCCTGACCACCTGCCTCCACCTGACGCCCGCGGCGCCATTCCCGTGACAGCCACACTGGTCGTATGAAGGGGCACAGCGGAGAGCCGCTCAGCTACGCCGAGACCAGGCCGTACGAAGTGGCCGACTCGCTGGGTGAGCTGCGGGGGCCCGAGCATGGTGTGGTGGCGCTCCCCCTAGAACTCGCCTGGGGCGGGCGGACGGAGTTCGACCTCGACGACGACTACGACCGGGCGGCGCTCTACAAGATTGTGCTGGAAGAGGGCGGGGCGGAGCACCAGCGGCGGCTGATCAGCGGTCGGCTGCTGGTGCGGCATTGGGATGAGATCCTTCCAGCTCGCCCCGTCCGGGCCCTGTGGGAGCGGCGCTTCGCCCAGTTGCGGCATGCCGCGTGATGGATCGGTTCCAACACTGGCTGGCCCACATCGCATTGGCGGTTGTCGGTGACCGGGGTTTCGTGTTGGGCGGTGGCCATGCCGTTCAGATGCACGGTATGGCTGCACGTCCCTCGGAGGACATCGATCTCTTCTCCCCGCAGCGGGGAAGCCCGGAACAGGTGGCCGACGAGATCATCGCCGGATATGTGCGCGAAGGTTTGTGCGTCGAGGTGGCCCGGCGCACCCCAGACCTCGTCCAGATGACGGTTGCCGATTCCAACGGCCGTGCCCGCAAAGTGGATCTTGGGGTGTTCTGGCGGGCACACGCTCCCGTGATGCTGGAGATCGGTCCGGTGCTGCACCCCGACGATGCCGTAGCCGGCAAGATGGACGCCTTGCCAGAACCCTCGTGGGGGCCTGTCGCGTCGTCTATGGCGCGATGGTGTCGGTGTACGCCGCGTCCACTTCGGCCGTGAAGGTGTCCTCGGCGCCGTCACCGTCGGTGATGGAGACACGAGACGGGCGGCTGCGGGCCCAGAAGGCCCGCATGTCCGGGCTGGTCATCAGGAATCGCAGGGCATTGCGGAGTTCTGGAAGCTCGATGGTGCGGGTCTCATAGGCGACCTTCTGGAGGTTCAGGATCAGATTGCAGTAGTGATCCTTGCGGGTCGTCTGCTCGCCGGGTGCGGGGGCCGGCCAGACCGAGCGGAGTTCGCTGTCCTCGATGGCCATTTTGATCAGGTCGGTGTGCAGCTCGCGCATCGCGAGTTCACTGCTTCGCGCCTGCTCCTCCTGAGCAATTCCCAGCTCTTCACGCTGGTTGCGCAGCTCGCGGCCCTGCATCAGGAGCGCGGCGGTGATGCCCAGGAAAGCGGCGCCGGAGAAGAAGACCGCGACCGGGCTGACCGCCTGACCGATGTCCGACCAGCGCGCCAGCTCGTCGTCGTCCAGGCGGAGTAGGAGAAGAACCGGGACGAGGACGCAGAAGACCACGGCGAGAAGTCCCGCGGTGATCGCGAGACCCATGGGGAGGGCGCGCCGCATTCTGCCTTTCATGACATCGCCGAGTCAGGCGCGGTGGGTGTCCGGGACGCCTTGCAGCGGTCGCAGCCTTTCACCGCGGGTGCGCACATCGCCGGCGATGTCCGCAAGAGCGTCCAGCGTCTTTGGACGTCGGACGAGCCAGCCGCCGGCCTGGTAGCCGATGGGGCCGGGACCGTAGTCGTGGACGAGGGCGCTGTGCGAGTCGAACAGCAGGAAATCGAAGTAGCTCTCCACCGGGGCCGGTGGGGCGAAGAACTCGATGTTCTCGCCCAGCCCGTCCCGCACCTCATAGTTGATCATCTCGTAGCGCAGGTAGTCGGTGAGCGGGTAGGACAGCAGCCGCACCCGAGTGAACTCCAGGTTCCGCGACCTGACCTCATCGCGAAGGGGCTGGTCGCCCATCGCCTCTTCGCGCAGGAGGCGGCGGGCCAGCACGGCGTCGCCCGCCTGGAACGCCTCCTGCGATCGGACGCCGTCGGCCTCGCGGTAGGACTGCCAGCACTCCAGCTTGAGGAAGCGCCGTTCGGTACGTGCCCAGGCTCGGCCGAACGCCTCCAGGAAGCCGTCCAGGGTGAGCCGCTCGCTGCCGTCCAGTACCCACTCAGGCGGTTGGTGCATCATTCGTCCGGGATGTCTTTCTTCGCGGCGATGAGAGTGGCGCGCGTGATGCGAACGATCCGTTCATCTGGGGCACATCGGGCGTCTTTCATCGGATTCGGCCCGAGCTCGTCGGTGATGTCGACGCCAATGACCGCGAATGCACCATCACTGAGGGTGAGAATATCAGGAGAACCGGTCGTCGAGGTCGTATCACCGCGCTCGGCGGGTGCTTTGCCGAGGCGACCGATCACCTTCATGGGGACCCGTCCGAAGGGTGGGCTCGCCGACACATTGGTACGGGAAAGGCCCCCGCCGAAATCGGGCGGGGGCCTGTCGCAGTCGAACTCAGAATGCGTCTTCGGGGAGTTCCATCACGTCGAGGGTGGTGGACTCGGTGACGGCCCGGTCGGAGGCCAGGCGCGGCAGGACGGTCTGGCAGAAGAACTGCGCCGCCGCGACCTTGCCGCTGTAGAACGCCTTGTCGGAGTCGGACACGTCGCCGCCGCCGAGGGCGGTCAGCGCGACCTCGGCCTGGCGGAGCAGCAGCCAGCCGACGATGAGGTCGCCGAGGCCGAGCAGCAGCCGGGACGAGTTGAGCCCGATCTTGTAGAGCTGCTTCGGGTCCTCCATCGAGCCGAGCGCCCACCCGATCATCGGGTTGAGGATGCCCTGCACGTCCTCCAGCGCGCGGCCGAGCAGCGCCCGCTCGTTCTTCAGCCGGCCGTTGCCGGCCTCGGACTCGGCGAACGCCTGGATCTCGCCCGCGAGCACCTTCAGCGCCTCGCCGTTGTCCCGCAGGATCTTGCGGAAGAACAGGTCCTGGCCCTGGATCGCGGTGGTGCCCTCGTACAGCGTGTCGATCTTGGAGTCGCGGATGTACTGCTCGATCGGGTAGTCCTGCAGGAAGCCGGACCCGCCGAGGGTCTGCAGCGACTCCGCGCCGAGCAGCGCGTAGGCGCGCTCGGAGCCGAAGCCCTTCACGATCGGCAGCAGCAGGTCGTTGATCTTCTCGGCCTGCTCGTCCTTGCGGCCCTCGTGCTCGGCGACCTGCACGGCGTCCTGGTAGGACGCGGTGAGCAGGACGAGCGCGCGCATGCCCTCGGCGTAGGCCTTCTGGGTCAGCAGGCTGCGCCGGACGTCCGGGTGGTGGGTGATCGTGACGCGCGGGGCGGTCTTGTCCGTCATCTGCGTCATGTCGGCACCCTGGACGCGCTCCTTGGCGTACTCCAGCGCGTTCAGGTAGCCGGTCGACAGGGTCGCGATGGCCTTGGTGCCGACCATCATCCGGGCGTACTCGATGACGAGGAACATCTGCTTGATGCCCTGGTGCACGTCGCCGACGAGGTAGCCGATCGCGGGGTGCTTCTCGCCGAAGGTCAGCTCGCAGGTCGTGGAGACCTTGAGGCCCATCTTCTTCTCGACGTTGGTGACGTAGGCGCCGTTGCGCTCGCCCAGCTCACCGGTCTCGACGTCCACCAGGTACTTGGGGACGAGGAACATCGACAGGCCCTTGGTGCCGGGGCCGGCGCCCTCGGGGCGGGCCAGCACCAGGTGGAAGATGTTCTCGGACATGTCGTGCTCGGCCGAGGTGATGAAGCGCTTGACGCCCTCGATGTGCCAGGTGCCGTCCGGCTGCTCGACGGCCTTGGCGCGCCCGGCGCCGACGTCGGAGCCCGCGTCCGGCTCGGTCAGCACCATCGTGGCGCCCCACTGCCGCTCCAGGGCCAGCTCGGCGAACTTCTTCTGCTCGGGCGTGCCGATGTGCCAGAGGATCTGCGCGAAGCCGGGGCCGGAGGCGAACATGTAGACGGCCGGGTTGGCGCCCAGCACCTGCTCGGCGACGGCCCAGGTGAGCGAGCGCGGGGCGCCGCTGCCGCCGAACTCGGGGGCGAGGTCGAGGCGGTACCACTCGGCGTCCATCCACGCCTGGAACGACTTCTTGAAGCTCTCCGGCATCTCGACGGTGCCGGCGGCCGGGTCGAACACCGGCGGGTGGCGGTCGGCGTCCTCGAAGGAGTCCGCGATCGGGCCCTCGGCGAGCCGGTTCACCTCGTCGAGGACGCTGCGCGCGGTGTCCTCGTCCAGTTCCGCGTACGGGCCGCTGCCGAGGAGGTCCTGGCGCCTGAACACCTCGAAGAGGTTGAACTCCAGGTCCCGGAGGTTGCTCTTGTAGTGCCCCATTCGAGACTCCGTCTGATCCGGCGGCGGCCGGGGGCCCCGCTGCGTACTGGTTGGTAACTCAACATCATGCTACCCGCTGGTAACCAGTTGGCAACCACGTGAATCAGGGCGATCCGGTGGACGCAGGCCACATCGAACCACGCTCGGCTCCGACCATGTGACGCAACTCACAAGCTCGCGGCCGTCCTGCGCGTCCGGTACCGGCCCCGCCCGTGCCCGCCGTCCCGCGCCCGCCTCCGACCTGCGCCGGACCCAGCCCGCGCGACCCGCGCCGGACCCTC
Source organism: Actinomadura sp. NAK00032 (assembly GCF_013364275.1). Taxonomy (NCBI): domain Bacteria; kingdom Bacillati; phylum Actinomycetota; class Actinomycetes; order Streptosporangiales; family Thermomonosporaceae; genus Actinomadura; species Actinomadura sp. NAK00032. The sequence continues at coordinate 8,941,720 of NZ_CP054932.1, forward strand.
CGCCGCGCCGCCCGGCCGTGGTGGGAAGATCGGGCGGGGGCTTGAACATCGTGAGGCACGAGGAGGTGCAATGAAAGAGGAGGAGCCCGGGACCCCGAGGCTGACCGTCATCGGAACCGGCTACCTCGGCGCCACGCACGCCATCTGCATGGCCGTGCTCGGCTACGAGGTCCTCGGCGTGGACGTCGACCAGGACAAGATCGACCGGCTCGCGTCCGGCGAGGTCCCCATCTTCGAGCCCGGGCTGCCGGAGCTGCTCACCAAGGCGCTCGACTCCGGCCGGCTCCGGTTCACCACCTCGTTCGAGGAGGCGGGCGCGTTCGGCGACGTCCACTTCCTGTGCGTGGGGACCCCGCAGCAGGCCGGCTCGGACGCCGCCGACCTCAGCTACCTCGACGCCGCCGTCCGCGCCCTCGCCCCGCACCTGCGCCGCCGCGCCCTCGTCGTCGGCAAGTCCACGGTGCCGGTCGGGACGGCCGCGGGGCTCACCGGCCTCGTCCAGGAGCTGGCGCCCGCCGGAAAAGACGTCGAGCTGGCCTGGAACCCCGAGTTCCTGCGCGAGGGCTTCGCCGTCGACGACACCCTGCGGCCCGACCGGATGGTGTTCGGTGTCGCGTCCGACTGGGCGGACGAGCGGCTGCGCGCCGCGTTCAAGCCCGTCCTCGACCTCGGGACCCCGGTCGTGCGCACCGACCTCGCCACCGCCGAGCTGGTCAAGGTCGCCGCCAACTCCTTCCTCGCCACCAAGATCTCCTACATCAACGCGATGGCGGAGGTCTGCGAGGCGGTCGGCGCGGACGTCAAGGACCTCGCCGACTCGCTCGCGCTGGACGACCGCATCGGCGGCAAGTTCCTGCGCCCCGGGCTCGGCTTCGGCGGCGGCTGCCTGCCGAAGGACATCCGCGCGTTCGCGCACCGCGCCGAGGAGATCGGCGTCGGGCAGGCCGTGTCGTTCCTCCGCCAGGTGGACGACATCAACCGGCGCCGCCGCGCCCGCACCGTCGACCTCGTCCGGGAGCTGCTCGGCGGCGACTTCACCGGCAGGCGGATCGCCGCGTGGGGCGCGGCGTTCAAGCCGAACTCCGACGACATCCGGGACGCGCCCGCGCTGGACGTGGCACGCACCATGCACGGCCTCGGCGGCGACGTCCGCGTCTACGACCCGGCCGCGCTCGGCAACGCGCGCGCCGCGTTCCCCGAGCTGCGCTACGGCGAGAGCGCGCTCGACGTCGCGCGGGACGCCGACGTCGTCGTCCTGCTGACCGAGTGGTCGGACTTCCGGGAGGTCGACCCGGCGGCGCTGGCCACGGTCGTCCGACACCGGCGGATCGTGGACGGACGGCACGCCCTCGACGCCGCGCAATGGCGCGCGGCGGGCTGGGAGTACCGGGCGCTGGGCCGCTCCTACCGGGAACAACCCGCCATAACGGGCCGTTGACGGAAGCGAGGACGCCGGAGCCGCGAGCACCGGCCCTCCCGGACGAGGTGCGCCGTACCCGGAAAGCGAAGACGACGCGCGACCACCGTCGTCTCGCACCGGGAGCGCAACCATGGCCTGGGTCCTCGTCATCGTCGCCGGCCTCTTCGAGGTCGCCATGGCCCTCTGCCTGAAGGGCAGCAAGGGCTTCACCGAACCGCTGCCGTCCGTCGGCTTCCTCGTGTTCGCCGTCACCAGCTTCGGGCTGCTCAACCTGGCCCTGAAGAACCTCGACGTCGGCACCGCCTACGCCGTCTGGGTCGGCATCGGCGCCGTCGGGACGGCGGCGCTCGGCATGCTCGTCATGGGCGACCAGGTGTCCGCCGTCAAGATCGGCGCGCTGGCGCTGATCATCCTCGGCGTGATCGGGCTGAACCTCGCGGGCGGCCACTGAGCGCCGGGCGGACGGCCCGCCGGCCGCCGCGCGCCGGGTCTGCTGGCCGCAGGCGGCCAGCGGGCCCGGCCGTTCGCAGGTCACAACCGTTTCTCCGGAACGTAATCTCCCGTAACAGCGTCTATGGGACGAGAGCGCGGGGAGTGCTCGGACACGGGAGGGACCGACCTTGGTCTTCAAGAAGCTGCGGCAGGCGATGGGCATCGGCGGCCCATCGATCGAAACGATCCTGCACGACCCGAACACGACGCCCGGCGGCGTCGTCACGGGCGAGGTCACCATCATCGGCGGCCAGTACAACTCCGACATCAAGTCGGTGAACCTCGCGCTCCGCACCAGGGTCGAGGTCGAGTCGGGCGACAACGAGTACTCGTCCAACCTGGAGTACGCGAAGATGCCCGTCGCGGGCGGCTTCAGCCTCCAGGAGGGCGCCCGGCACAGCGTCCCGTTCCAGATGCCCATCCCGTGGGAAGCTCCCCTCACGCACATGTACGGGCGCGCGCTGCACGGCACCACGGTCGGCATCGCGACCGAGCTGGAGGTGGCGGGGGCGCTCGACCCGGGCGACCTCGACCCCATCGCCGTCCACCCGCTGCCCGCGCAGGAGCGCATCCTCGCGGCCTTCTCCAACCTCGGCTTCCAGTTCCGCAACGCCGACTGCGAGAAGGGCCGCATCTGGGGCGTCCACCAGGAGCTGCCGTTCTACCAGGAGATCGAGTTCTACCCGCCGGGCCAGTACGCGCGCGGCATCAAGCAGCTCGAAGTGACGTTCGTGTCCTACCCGCAGTCCATGGAGGTCGTGCTGGAGCTGGACAAGCGCGGCGGCGTGTTCACCGAGGGGCACGACGCGTTCAGCCGCTTCACCGTCGACTACGCGACCGTCGACCACACCAACTGGGAGCAGCAGCTCGACGGCTTCCTCCAGGACGCCGGCCGCCGCCGGGGCTTCTTCTAGGCGTCCGGCTCCGAGGCGTCCTTCAGGGATCCCCTCCGCGAAGTTGATCGCGGAGGGGATCGCCGCGTAGAAAGAGGTTCCGTGCCCCAGCCCCCCGGACTGAACGACGCGGAACGGCGCCTGTGGGCCGCGTTCCCGACCGGCGCCCGCGTCGTCCTCGGCGACGACCGGCCCGCCGGACCCGACCCCGACCGCATCGTCCGCGCCGAGACCATCACCCGGCTGCTGCTCGGCGCCGGCGAGACCCGGCCGGGCGCGGTCGCCGCCGTCCGGCTGCGCGGCGCCTACATCACCGGGCAGATCGACCTCAAGGGCGGCACCACCGAGCACGAACTGCGGCTGGAGGAGTGCCGGCTCGTCGAGGAGCCGAACTTCTCCAACGCCGAGACCCGGCAGCTGCGGTTCGCGAACTGCCGGATGCCCGGCTTCGACGGCGGCGGGCTCCGCGCGGACGGCTACATGAGCCTGTCCGGGTCGCAGATCGAGGGCTCGGTGCAGTTGCCGAGGGCGCAGCTTTCGGGCGGCCTGCGGATGAACGGCACCCGCATCACGGTGACCGACCCCGCCAAGTGGGCGATCTTCAGCGGCGGCCTCGTCGTCGAGGTCGGCACGTTCATCCGGGACGCGGAGATCACCGGCGGGATCCGGTTCGTCGGCGCGCGGATGAACGGCGGCCTGTTCATGGAGCGGACCGTCCTGAACAACCCCGGCCGGATCGCCCTGGACGCGCAGAACATCGTCGTCGAGGACGCGGCCGAGCTCAGCAACGGCTTCACCGCGAACGGCACCGTCCGGCTCCGCAGCGGCCGCTTCAACGGCATCCTGTCGTTCAGCAAGGCGCGCCTCGACTCCAGCGACCCGGCCCGGATGGCGTTGCACGCCAGCCACATCCAGGCCGACGAGCTGCTCCTGTGGCCGGAGGAGAAGATCAAGGGCCGGGTGTCGCTGTCGTTCTCCCGGATCGACCTGATCATGGACCATCCGTCCGTCTGGCCGGACGAGCTGTACCTGAACGGCCTGACGTACCAGACGCTGCGCGGCGCCGAGTTCAAGGACCGGCTGAGCTGGGTGGCGCGCGACAAGGAGTTCCACCTCCAGCCGTACGAGCAGCTCGCCGCCTGGTACCACGGCATCGGCCACGACGACCTCGCGCGCAAGGTCCAGCTCGCCAAGCTGCGCGCCCGCCGCCGCAGGCTCCACCCCGTCGCCAAGGCGTGGAACCACCTCCTGGACTGGACGGTCGGGTTCGGCTACCGGCCGTGGCTCGCGTTCGCCTGGTTCGCCGCGCTGCTCGCCCTCGGGACGACGGTGTTCTCGATCGAGCACCCCCGTCCGGTGAAGCCGGGCAACGAGCTGCCCGCCTTCCACGCGCTGATCTACACGCTGGACCTGCTGATCCCGCTCGACACGTTCGGGCAGCAGCTGTCGTACGACGCGGTGGCCTGGTCCCGGTGGGTGGCCTACGGGCTCGTCACGACGGGCTGGGTGCTGGCCACCGCGCTGATCGCCGGCGTGACCCGGGTGCTGCGCCCCAACTAGGCCGCGCCCTGGCGGGGGCGCCCCGCCGACCCGCCGAACCAACACCCCGCCCCGGGCGTCCACCCGGATAGGGACCGACGAGAATGGGACTCCATGGGCACGTATCTGATCACCGGGGCGACGGGCGGCATCGGCACGGCGGTCGCCGAGCTGCTGCGCGAGCGCGGGCACGACCTGATCCTCACCGGCCGCTCCCCCGAGCGCCTCGGCGCGCTCGCCCGGACGCTGGAGACCGGCGCGCACGCCGCCACCCAGGTCATCAACCCCGGCGCGGTGACGGCGCCGCCGCGCGCCGGGACCGTCACGACCGTCCCGCTGGACCTGACGGAGCCGCGCCGCATCGAGGCGTCCCTCGCGATGGCCGGGATCCCGCCGCGGCTGGACGGCGTCGTCCACGCGGCGGGCATGGTGCACCTGTCGACGGTCGCCGAGCTGGAGGCCGACGAGTGGATGGAGCACCTGTCGGTGAACCTGGTGTCGGCGGCGGAGCTGACCCGCCTGCTGCTGCCCGCGCTGCGCGCCGCCCAGGGGCACGTCGTCTTCGTGAACTCCACCGCCGGGCTCCGCGCGAACCCCGAGTGGTCGGCGTACGCGGCGAGCAAGTTCGGGCTGCGCGCCCTCGCCGACTCGCTGCGCGCCGAGGAGCCGGCGCTGCGCGTGACGACCGTCTACCCGGGCCGGACGGCCACGGAGATGCAGCGCAAGGTGCGCGCCCAGGAGGGCCAGAGCTACGCCGAGGACGACTTCGCGGCGCCGGGCACCGTCGCCCGCGTCCTGGTCGCGGCCCTGGAGACCCCGCGCGACGCGGTCGTCTCTGACGTCACCGTCCGTCCGAACTAGCTCCGGCGCAGGAACCAGGAGGCCAGGACGCCGCCGACGAGGCCGAACAGGTGGCCCTGCCAGGAGATGCCGGGGTCACCGGGGATGACGCCGAGGATCATCGTCCCGTAGACGGCGACGACGGCGACCGCGATGCCGATGTCGAGCAGCCGCCGCTCGAAGATCCCGCGTCCGACCAGGTAGCCGAAGAAGCCGAAGATCAGGATGCTGGACCCGAGCGTGTTCGCCGAGCTGAGGAACCACACCCCGAGCCCGCCGACCACGATGATGATCAGGCTGGCGGCGAGGAACTTGGCGATGCCGCGCGCCGCCGCGATGAACCCGAGGACGAGGAACGGCAGCGTGTTGGCCATCAGGTGGCCGAACCCGGCGTGCATGAAGGGGGCGGTGAAGATGTCCGGGAGGTCGTTGACGTCGCGCGGCTGGATCCCGAACCGGTCGAGCCAGCCGTCGGTCGTGTAGTCGAACGCCTCCAGCACCCACATCACGGCGGTCACGGAGACGATCAGCACGAGCGACGACAGCGCCCGGAACCCGTGCTTCGCCAGCTCCTCGGAACGCTGCCGGTCGGGGGTAAAGCTCATGTCAGCCACCGTATGTCTGGACGTCCCTGAACCGTCAACGACCGGGAGGCGGGGAAGGTGCCAGCGGGCGTTTCCGGCATAGTGGGCGGATGCGCGCTGCGATCTGCGAGGAACTCGGCTCGGTCGTCGTCACGGAGACCGCCTCCCCCGTCCCCGGCCCCGGTCAGGTGCTCGTCACCGTCGAGGCGGCGGGGGTCAACTACGTGGACGCCCTCTTCGTCCAGGGCCGGTACCAGATCAAGCCGCCGCTGCCGTTCGTGCCGGGCAGCGAGGTGGCGGGGACGCTGCCGACCGGGGAGCGCGTCCTCGCGATGTGCGGGCTCGGCGGCTTCGCGACCGAGGTGGCGGTGCCCGCGTCCTCGGCCGTCCCGATCCCGGACGAACTGGACTTCCCCCGCGCCGCCACGTTCACGCAGAGCTACTGCACGGCCCTGTTCGCCCTCCGCGACCGCGCGGCCCTGCGGCCCGGCGAGTCGGTGCTGGTCCTGGGCGCCGGCGGCGGCGTGGGCCTGGCGGCGGTGCAGATCGCCAAGGCCATGGGTGCCCGTGTCCTGGCAGCAGCCTCGACAGAGGCGAAACAGCAGGCCGCCCGCGACGCGGGCGCGGACGAGACCATCGCCACCAGCGACGACATCAAGACGGCCGCCCGCGCATGGTCGGACGGCGGCGTGGACGTGGTCTACGACCCCGTCGGCGGCGCCCTCGCCGACCCCGCCCTGCGCTCCCTGCGTGAACGGGGCCGCTACGTCGTGATCGGGTTCGCCTCCGGGGACATCCCGTCCCTCCCCCTGAACCAGGTGCTGCTGCGCAACCGCGCGATCGTCGGCGTCGACTGGGGCGCCTGGTCGATGGCGAACCCCGACGCGCAGCGCGCCCTCCTGGACGAACTCCTCGCCATGGTCGCCAAGGGCGACCTCACCCCGGTGCCGCCCCGTACGGCACCGCTCGCATCGGCGGCAGGCGTCCTGGACGACCTGCTGAACCGCCGCGTCGTGGGCAAGGTGGCCCTGCTCCCCTAGGCGGCGGAGGCGTGCTCCGACTCGGAGGCGTCGCCGCGCACCACGATGACGGGCAGCGGCCGCCGCGCCGGGGCCTCGGCCGTCCGGCGGAGGTAGCGGCGCTCCTCCGGGGTCGTCCCGCCCCAGACGCCGTCGGGCTCACCGACCTTCAGCGCCCACGCGAGGCACTCGGCCTTCACCGGGCAGTTCGCGCAGATCGCCTTGGCGGCGTCCTCCTGCGCCTGGAGCACCGGCGCCGAGTAGCCGATCGGGAAGAACAGGTCCGGATCGGCACCGCGGCAGATGGCGTGGTCGGTCCAGTGCTCCTCGTTCTCGTTGTTCTCGTTGACGTGCATTGGCTTCTCCCTGCGCCGCGACGAGACCACCGTGCGGGGTTCTCCTCGGCCGGGGTGGTCTCCACTCAACGTAGTACTACAACACGTAGTACTACAAGACATGCGTGAACGTTGCAACTTAGCGTCCGGATAACCTGTGAGGTGTGCAGCGTGATCAAGAAGTGACCTTCCGCGAGGCGACCGCGGCCGATCTCCCCCAGATCGTCCGGCTTCTCGCCGACGATCCCCTGGGATCGACCCGTGAAACACCGGGCGAGGAGATCCCGGAGGCCTACTTCACCGCCTTCGCCGCGATCGAGAAGGACCCCAACAACACGGTGCTCGTCGCGGAGGTGGCGGGCGAGCTCGCCGGCACCCTCCAGCTCACCTTCATCCCCGGCCTCACCTACACCGGCGGCGAGCGCGCCCAGATCGAGGGCGTCCGCATCGCCGCCGAGCAGCGCGGCCGCGGCGTCGGCCAGCTCATGATCGACTACGCCATCGACCGCGCCCGCGCCCGCGGCTGCCGCGTCGTCCAGCTCACCACCGACCGCCAGCGCCCCGACGCCATCCGCTTCTACCAGAAGATGGGCTTCCGCCCCTCCCACATGGGCATGAAGTACCACCTCACCTGACCCGCCCCCACTGGCCGCTCTAGGTGACCCGCTCGGCCACGTACAACGCCGGGGTGATGGTGCCGTCTGGGATGGTGACGGTGCGGACGTTCCCCTCCGGTGCGCGGACGCGCCACATCCCGCCGCCCATGTCGATGATCGTCGCCGCGATCCGGCCGCCCTGCTCCAGGAACCACACACGGTCAGGCCCCGGAACACCGGGGTTCACCCGCCGACCGGGGCCGTCTTCGCGTCATGCGACGTCGTTCGTCCCCCACTCGACCGCGCCCCGAGTTAGCGTGGAAGCCACTGCCTGTTGCCAGGCCGACGCGGGCAGCAAGTGGCAACGGGTCGACCCGGACGAAACGGGGCGATGCGATGACGTTCGGCGAGAAGGTCCGCACGCTGATGTCCGAGCGGGGTATCAGCCAACGCGCGCTGGCCCGGCTCGTCCCGTGCGATGACGGCTACCTGTCGAGGGTCGCCCGAGGCGAGCGGTCACCGTCGGCGGCGCCGGCTGAGCGGCTCGACGAGGTCCTCGACGCGGGCGGCGAACTGGCGGCGCTCCGACCGCCGTCGGCTCCACTGGCCGCCGCCGCGCCATTGGACGACGAGATCCAAGCGGTGGAACTGGTGCGCCGCGTCGCCGCGAGCGACGTTGGAGAGGACACCCTCGTCGCTCTCGAATCGGCTGTGGACGATCTCGCGTCCGCCTATCCGCGCACCGCGCCAGGCGAGTTGCGGGCACGCGTCGGGCGGTACCTCGGCCACGTTTCCGCGCTCATGGACGTCCGCATGACGCTCGCCGAGCGCCGCCGCCTGGTCGTCGTCGGCGCCTGGCTGTCGCTGCTCGCCGCGACGTGCGACATCGACCTAGGGCGGCGCCCTTCCGCCGCCGCCCGGCTCCGCACGGCCGCCCAGTTCGCCGAGCACGCCGACCACCGCGAGATCCTCGCGTGGACGCTGGAGACGCGCGCTTGGCAGCGGCTCACCGATGGCGACTACGCGGACGCGATCACCTTCGCCCGGGGGGCGCAGGAGGTCGCGCCGCGCGGCGGATCGGCATTCATCCAGGCCACCGCGCAGGAGGGAAGGGCGTGGGCTCGGCTGGGCGCCGCCACAGAGACGAGAAGTGCCCTTTCAAGCGTCGAGCGGCTCGTCGAGCCTCTCCCCATGCCCGAGCGTCCCGAGCACCATTTCCGGTACGACCCGGCCAAAAGCGATGCCTACACGGCGACCACGCTCGCATGGGTCGGTGACCCCGCGGCCGAGCTTTATGCAAGGGGTGTGCTGGCGCGCCTTGAGCGTCCGTCCACTGGACCGGCGCGTCCTCGCCGCGCGGCGTCGGCGCGGCTCGACCTCGCGCTCGCGCTGCTCGCCGCGGACCAGCCGGACGAGGCGGCGCACACGGCGTTGGAGGCGGTCACGAGCGGACGGTTGGTGCCGTCGAATTACTGGCGTGCAGCCGAAGTGATCGCTGCTGTGGAGGCCCGCGACGTCCCCGCGACCGAACTGAACGAGGCATACCGAGAACTATGCACGGCCACCGGACGCGGCAGCGAGGGGCCCACCGGCTGACCAGGCGGCGAGTGCCTACTCGCCTTGATCTGCGCGTACGTCCGTCCTCACATCGCGCGCATCGTGCGGTGCCTCTTGCCGGTCGCCGCCGACCACGGACACTTCTGCCCGGTGGCGGTCATGCTTTTCGGCGGGAGGTCAGGCGCCGGGGAGGGATAGGTGGCGGGGGTTGGCGACTGTGAGTTTGTCCACTACCGAGTCGCGTACCGCCTGGGTCACCTCGTCCATTCGGGTGTCTAGGGCGCCTTCGCGGATCGCCTTTGCCAGGTCTGTGTCTGTTTTGCAGTTGAGGTTGCGGAGGCGGGTTTTGTGAGCCTTCTTGTGGGCTTCGCCTAGGAGGAGTTCTCGGCGGGCTATGGCCAGGGCCGCGGCGGCTACTCGGGCGTGGAAGCGTAGGCGGTCGTCGGGCTGCTCTGCCTGGAGGAGGAACGTGCCTACTGCGTCGATCAGGGCTCGTGCGTCAGGGCGGTCGTGTGGAGGTGTGCTGGTCGGTTGGGCCGTTTCCAGGGGGTCTTGGACGGTTGTGGGTTCGGTCAGGCCCATGGCTAGGAGCAGGTCGTGTTCCTGCTCGCAGACCTTGCGGCCCAGGACGGCGTACTCGATGGACGGGTCTGAGCCCGTCAGGTAGCGCTCGGCCTGGTGGCGGCACAGGATCAGCCAGCGGAGGGTGCCGTAGACCTCCCACCAGTGGAGTTCCTCCGGGGTGGGCGGGGTGCCGCCGGCGGAGGCGTAGCCCTCCAGGAGGTCTTCGCGGGGGCCGAAGCCGCCCACGGGGTGCGGGGAGGCGAAGCGCCAGGCCTTCGTGCAGAGCCAGCCGAGGTCTTCGGCCGGGTCGCCGAGGTGGGTCAGTTCCCAGTCGAGGACGCCGCGGACGCCCGTCTCGTCGATCATCAGGTTGCCGTTGCGGAAGTCGCCGTGGACGACCGTGCGGGGGCCCGAGGCGGGCGGGCGGTTGTCGTCCAGCCAGCGGAGCGCCAGTTCGACGGCCGGGCGGGCCTCGAAGTTCGCGTAGTACTCGGTGAGGGCGTCGAGGGGGTCGAGGTCGGGGAGGTCCGGGACGGGCGCCATGGTGTGCAGGCGGGCCAGGATCGCGCCGAGGTCGCGGGCCAGGGTGGGGCGGACGGCGGCGAAGCGGTCGTCGCGCAGGAGGCGGCGGGGGATCGTCTCGCCGGGGAGGCGCTCCATGATCAGGAAGGGGGCGCCGGCCAGGTCGTCGCCGTGGTCGGCGAGGGCGGGGACGGGGACGCCGGCCGCGGCGGCGGAGGCGAGCAGGGCCGCCTCGCGGGCCATCGCGGTCGGGTCGGGGGAGCCGGGCGGGTCGCGGCGCAGGATCAGGGCGCGGCCGCCGGCGTCGAACGACCAGGTCTCGCGGCTGGCGCCGCCGGACAGGCGGCGCAGGCCGGTGATCTCCGCGTCGAGGCGGGCCGCGAGGGCGGCCGCCACGGGGGTCATGCGCGGGCCGCGCGCTGGGCGGCGGCGAGGTCGCGCAGCGGGTCGCTGCCCCGGGTGTCGGCGTACTCCTCGATGCGGGTGATCCGCCCGGACGACACCGTCGCGAACAGGCACGCGGCCATCTCGACCGGTGTGCCGTCGGGGAGGGCGCCGCGCAGGACGTGCCGCTGGACGTAGCCGTCCGGCAGGGGGTCGCGGCGGATCTCCTCGTAGCGGAAGTCCGCCAGGTTGCGCGACAGCCAGCGCAGCGTGCGGAGGTTGTCGTCGACGCTCTGCTCGGAGCCGCCGCCGGGGCCGGGTCCGTTGTGCCAGATCCGCGCGTCCGGCGCGTAGATCGCGCGGAGTGCGTCGACGTCTCCCGAGGTGATGGCGGTCATAAAGCGGTCGGCGAGTTCCACGGGTCTCCTTCGTCAGGACGGCAGGCCGAGGGCTCGGACGGTGAGGGTGTCCAGGGTGTCCAGGAGCCGATCGGTGCCCGGGGGGTCGTTGCCCTGGACGAGCGACAGGTACAGCGAGTGGTCCACCATCGCGGCGAGGGCGCGGGCGGCGGTCTCGGGGTCGAGGTCGGGCGGGACGAGCCCCTCGCGCTGCCATCGCGCGATCGCCCGCGCGGAGCGCTCGGCGGACGCGGCCCGGTGCTTGCGCCGCAGTTCCTGGAACTCGGCGTTGAACGTCGCGACCTGCTCGATGATCGCCATCATCTTCGCGTTGCGCAGGTACGCCTCGTAGTAGGCGCGGTTGGCGCGGCGGATGCGGGCGGCCGGGGACGGACCGGTCAGCGGGACGAGGGCGTGGTCGGTCATGTCGGCGAACAGCCGGTCGGCGACCTCCAGGAACACCGCTTCCTTGGACGGGAAGTAGGTGTAGAAGGACCCGTAGGCGACCCGGGCGTGCCGGGTGATGTGCGCGACGCGGGTCTCCAGGAAGCCGTGCTCCTCGAACACCTCGCGGGCGGCCGTGAGCAGGCGCTCCCTGGTCCGGGCGCCGCGCTCGGTGAGCGGCTGGCCGCCGGGTTCGTCGCCGCTCCGCATGACCGTGGTTCCTCTCTCCGGGGCCTTGACAACCCGATGCTCGCGGGAACAGTATCCGAGCATCGAGCAACTTGATATGACTGTCAAGTCAACTCCCTGGAGGCGCGATGGCGGGCCGGGCATGCTGATCAACGACATCGTCGAGTACGCGGCGCGCAAGCACCCCGAGCGCGCGGCGGTCCTGTTCGAGGACGAGTCCGTCACCTTCGCCGAGCTGCGCGACCGGGTGCGGCGCACCGCGAACGCCCTGCTGACGGTCGCCGAGCCGGGCGACCGGGTGGCCGTGCTGTCGGGGAACCGGCCGGAGTACTTCGAGCTGTACTACGGAGTCCCGGGTGCCGGGATGGCGCTGACCTTCCTCAACCACCGGCTGCACCCGTCCGAGATCGCGGGGCTCGTCGACCACGCGCAGGCGTCGGTGCTGATCGTGAGCAGCGAGTACGTCGAGGAGATGGACCGGCTCCGCGACGCGATGCCGTCGGTGAAGACCGTCCTGAACCTGGACGACGACTACCGCGACCTGGTCGAGAAGGCGCCCGCGACCGAGCCGCCGCGCCCCGACGAGGACTCCGTCGCCTGGCTCGTCTACACCAGCGGCACCACCGGCCGCCCCAAGGGCGTCATGCTCAGCCACCGCAACCTGGTCACCGGGGTGGTCGGCTCGGTGGCGCACTGGGAGATCCCGGACGCGACCCGGTTCCTGTTCTGCTTCCCGCTCTGCCACGTCGGCGGCTACACCGCCGTCGTCTACCACATGCGCGGCGCGACGGTCGGGATCGTCCGGTCCTACGACAACGACACGTTCCTGCGGCGGGTCGCCGAGTGGCGGATCACGCAGACCGGGCTGGCGCCGACGATGATCGCGTTCCTGCTGGCGCATCCCGGCATCGAGGACCGCGACCTCGGGACGCTGGAGACCATCGGGTACGGCGCGTCCGCGATCCCGGCCGAGGTGCTGCGCCGCGGGATGGACGTCCTCGGCTGCGACTTCTACCAGGGCATGGGGATGAGCGAGCTGGGCGGCAACATCCTGCACTTCGGGATCGCCGAGCACCGCCGCGCCGCCGCCGGGGAGACGCACCTGCTCGCCGCCGCCGGCCGCGTCATGGACCTCGCCGACGTCCGGATCGTGGACGAGGACTTCCGCGACGTCCCCGATGGGGAGCCCGGCGAGATGGTCGTGCGCTGCGACCAGGTGATGCGCGGCTACTGGCGCGAGCCGGAGCTGACCGCCGAGGCGTTCCGGGACGGCTGGTTCCGCACCGGCGACGTCGTCCGGCGGGACGCCGAGGGCATGGTCTACATCGTCGACCGGATCAAGGACATGATCATCACCGGCGGGGAGAACGTGGCGTCCCGCGAGGTCGAGCAGGTCCTCTACCGGCACCCGGCGATCGCGGACGCGGCCGTGTTCGGCGTCCCCGACCCGCGCTGGGGCGAGTCGGTCTGCGCCGCCGTCGTGGCGCGCGCGGAGATCGGGGCGGACGACGTCATCGCGTTCGCCCGCGAGCACCTCGGCGGCTACAAGGTCCCGCGCCGCGTCGAGTTCGTCCCCGAACTGCCCCGCAACGTCGCCGGCAAGGTCCTGAAACGCGAACTGCGCTCCCGATTCAAGGAGGTCCCGTGAACACCGAGTTCGAACTCGGCGGCATCAACCACCTGGCGCTGGTGTCGTCCGACATGAAACGCACCATCGACTTCTACTCCGGCGTCCTCGGAATGCCGCTCATCAAGACCCTCGACCTGCCCGCCGGAATGGGCCAGCACTTCTTCTTCGACTGCGGCGGCGGCGACTGCGTGGCGTTCTTCTGGTTCCCGGACGCGCCGGACGGCGTCCCCGGGATCTCCGCGCCCGCCGGACGCCCCGAGCAGGGCGAGCTGCTCAGCGCGGTCGGGTCGATGAACCACGTCGCGTTCCACGTCCCGCCGGAGAAGTTCGAGGAGTACCGCAAGCGGCTCAAGGAGAAGGGCGTCACGGTCAGCCCGATCCTGAACCACGACGACAGCCCGATGGGCGTCTCCCGCGACTTCGACGAGGGCGTGTTCGTCCGCTCCTTCTACTTCCAGGACCCCGACGGGATCCTCCTCGAATTCGCCTGCTGGACGCGCGAGTTCGACGACTCCGACGTCTCCCACGAGCCGAAGACCGCCGCCGACCGCACCGTTCCGAAGGACAAGCATGCCGCGACTGCGTGAGGTCCCCCGCGCCGAAGTCACCGACGAGCGCATCCTCTTCTTCTACGACCACCTGTTCGCGCCCGACCGCGACCCGGCCGTCGACCACGGCACCGCGACCGGCTCGCCCGGCGACTGGTGGACGGTGTTCGCCCAGTCCCCCGACGTGTTCCGGCACGCCGTCCGGGGCTTCGCGCTGTACCGCAACGCCGACCTCGACCCGGTGCTGCGGGAGCTGGGCCAGTGCCGGGCGGGCTGGGCGCGCGGCAGCCAGTTCGTGTTCTCGCAGCACTGCAAGCAGATGCGGGCGCTCGGCATGGCCGAGGAGAAGATCGAGTCCATCCCGCACTGGCAGACGGCCGACTGCTACTCGGCGCTGGAGCGGGCCGTCCTCGCCTACACCGACTGCCTCGTCCTGGACGGCGGCCGGACGCCCGACGCGGTCTTCGACATCCTCAAGGAGCACCTCTCCGACAAGGAGATCCTCCAGCTCACCTACATCACCTGCATGTACGAGATGCACGCGACGATGTCGCGCGCGCTGCGGCTGGAGTTCGACGACCGCCCCGAGCCGATCGTGGAGGTCGCGGCGCCCGAGGGCTACGGGAACCGCGACATCTCGGCCGACCTGACCGGGGCGGGCTGATGCTGTTCCCCGTGCCCGAGCGGGTCCGCGGCGTCCGGGACGCCGTGCACGCGTTCATGACCGAGCGCGTCGAACCGGCCGAACCCGCGCTGAACGGCGGCGACCGCGAGACGCTCCGCGAGCTGCGGGAGCAGGCGAAGGCCGAGGGCCTGTGGGCGCTCGGCCACCCCGCCGAGCTGGGCGGCGGCGGCCTGCCGTTCCTCGACTACGTCTACGTCAACGAGGTGCAGGGACGCAGCGAGTGGGGGCAGCTCGCCCTCGGCACGTTCACCCTCCAGGACTCGCTGATGCTGCACAAGTACGCGAGCCCCCGCTGGCGCGAGCGCTACCTGGCCCCGATGGTCGCGGGCGAGGTCTCGCCGAGCTTCGCGATGACCGAGCCGGACATCGCCAGCTCCGACCCGACGCAGCTCCGGACGAAGGCCGTGCTGGACGGCGACCACTGGGTCATCAGCGGCCGCAAGTGGTTCACGACGGGCGCCGCCGACGCCGCCTACACGACGGTCATGTGCCGCACCGAGCCCGAGGGGACGGCCCCGCACCGCTCCTTCAGCATGATCGTCGTGCCGACGGACACGCCGGGGTACCGGATCGTCCGGGAGACGCCCGTCCTCGGCATCAACGGCGGCCACTACGAGGTCGCCTACGACGACGTGCGCGTCCCGGCCGACAACCTCCTCGGCCCGCGCGGGCACGGCTTCGTCATCGCCCAGGACCGGCTCGGCCCCGGCCGCATCTTCCACTGCATGCGCTGGCTCGGGCAGGCACAGCGCGCGTTCGAGCTGATGTGCGCCCGCCTCGGGACCCGCGTGGCGTTCGGCGAGCCGCTGTCGGCGAAGCAGCTGATGCAGCAGCACGTCTTCGACTCCTACACCGAGATCCATGCCGCGCGGCTGCTCACCCTCCAGGCGGCCGAGCAGATCGACGCGGGCAGCCAGGCGCGGATCGAGATCGGCGCGATCAAGGTCGTCGGGGCGCGGATGCTGCACAACGTCATCGACCGCGCCGTCCAGGTGCACGGCGCCGCCGGGCTCACCGACGACACGCCGCTGTCCCGCATGTACCGGCACGCGCGGGAGGCCCGGATCTACGACGGGCCGGACGAGGTCCACATCCAGAGCACCGCACGCCGCATCCTGCGGGAGCTCGGTTGAGAAGCCTCACCCGCAGGTCGCTGCTCGGCGGGCTCGGCACGGCGGCCGTGCTCGGCACGCTCGGCACGTCCGGCACCGCGGCCGCCGCCGGCCGGCCGCGTCCGCGAAAGGGAAAGAAAATGAAGATCACCAAGCTGGCCGAGGGGCTGCTGTTCCCCGAGGGCCCGACCGTCCTGCCGAACGGGGACGTGCTCGTCGTCGAGCTGCACCGGGGCACGCTGACCCGCGTGAAGCCGGACGGCACCACGTCCGTCGCGGCGGAGACCGGCGGCGGCCCGAACGGGTCGGCGCTCGGCCCGGACGGGCGCGTCTACATCGCCAACTCCGGCGGCCTCAACCGCTTCGAGGTCGGCGGGTTCGTGTTCGCCGGCGGCATCCCCGCCGACTACAAGGGCGGCAGCATCCAGGCCGTCGACCTGTCGGACGGGTCCGTCGAGACCCTCTACAGCGACGGCCTCCGCGGCCCCAACGACCTCGTGGTGGACGCCCACGGCGGCATCTACTTCACCGACTACGGCAAGAGCGACGGCGTCACCGGTGACAAGGGCCGCCTCTTCTACGCCAAGGCGGACGGCTCGTCCATCGAGATGATCGCCGGAGGGATGGAAGGCCCGAACGGCATCGGCCTCTCTCCGGACGGCACGCGCCTGTACGTCAGCGAGACCTACACGGCGCGCGTCTGGTGGTGGGACGTCACCGGCCCCGGCCAGATCAAGGGCGGGAAGTCGCTCGGCGGCTCCGGCGGCGGGAACTTCCTCTACACGGCGGCCGACTACACCAACTTCGACTCGCTCGGCGTGGACGGCCACGGCAACGTGTGCGTCGCGTCCATGGTGCACGCGGGCATCTCGATCGTCAGCCCGAAGGGCGACCTGGTCCGCTTCGTCGACATCGACGTGGACGGCGACCCGGGCATCACCAACATCACCTGGGGCGGCGAGGACATGCGCACCGCCTACGTGACCGCCTCCAGCACCGGTCGGCTCCTCAAGATCGAGAACTGGCCGTTCCCCGGCCTCGTGCTCAACCACGCCACCTGACGGACGAGTCCCCGGCCTGCCGACGCCGAGGCGTCCCCGGCCCGGGGTGAGGGCGCGGCCGGCGCCCTCACCCTGGGCCCGACTGGCTCTATTCCCTCCAGTTCTCGCCGGGTTCCCGGCCGGGGACCGGCTTGCCGAGAAGGGTCAGGGGGACGAAGAAGCAGCTCCGGCCGATCGCCATGCAGAGCGTGTGGAGCGCCTTGTCGTCGTAGTGGCCGGACGCCTTGGCGTACAGCTCGTCGGAGACGCGCTCCCCGAACGGGTTCGGAGTGAGCATGGCGTCCACGAGCTCCAGTGCGACGCGCTCGGCGTCGGTGAACCACGGCGCGTCCTGCCATGTCGCCACGGCGGTGATGCGCTCCTCCGGCTCTCCGGCCTCGCGGAGCGTCGCGCTCTGCTGGACGACGTGGTAAGTGCTGCCGACGAGGTGCCCGAGGCGGAGCTGCACCAGGGTGATCGTGGTCTGCGGAATCGACCCGTTCTCCACGGCCTTGGACATGGCCACGGCGATCTCCGGCAGCTCGGGGACGAACCGGGCCGGGTTGGGCAGGCGCGACTGGGGACCGTCCTGCTCGGCCACGCTGGATGCGGACATGATGAGATCTTCCCCTTCCGGGATTGGCGGAGTCGCGGATCGGCTAGCCGAACTGGCCGGGCTGGTAGTCCCCGGCGGGCTGGCGGACGACCACGTTGAGGCGGTTGAAGGCGTTCATGACGGCGATGTGCGACAGCAGCGCCGCGAGCCGCTCGTCGTCGTAGTGCCGGGCGGCGTCGGCCCAGACCTCGTCGCTGACGCCTTCGGAGGAGTCGGCGATGCGGGTCGCCTGCTCGGCGAGTGCGAAGGCGGCGCGCTCGGCCTCGCTGTAGACCGTCGCCTCCCGCCAGGTCGCCACCAGGTTGATCCGGGTCCGGCTCACCCCGGCGTGCTCGGCCTCCTTGGTGTGCGCGTCGGCGCAGAAGCCGCAGCCGTTGATCTGGCTGACCCGGAGGGCGACCAGCTCCCGCGTCTCGGTGGGCAGGGCCGACTCGGTGGCGCGGCCCGCGGAAGTGATGAGCTTGCCGAACTTCATGCCGACGGCCGTCCCGTACAGGTTGAACCGGGCGTCCATGGTGATCTCCTATCGTGGGTGACTTGCCAGAGTGGGCTGGATGTGCCGTTCGGCGCGCTTGTCAGAGCCGGACCGCGCCGAGCTGCCACAGCAGCGTGTGGACATCGACGACCCCCCAGGTCTCGGCGACTCGGCCGGCTTCGAAGCGGAGGACGAAGATCTCGTTGTAGGCGACGGACGCACCGGTCGCCGGGACGCCCATGTAGGCCTCGCCGGTGTGGGTCCCGGTGACGGCCTGCCGGGAGACGATCTTGTCCCCCTCCGCGATCACGTCCTGGACCGCGATGTGCAGATCGGGGAACGCCCGGTGGAGCGCGGAGTACACCGCCTTGACGGCGTCCGCCCCGGTCTCCTTGATCGGCAGTGGGGTGCCCATCCGCACATCGGGCTCGAAGACCTCGCCGATGGCCTTCCACATGAGTTCCTGGTCGTGCGCGTTGCTTGCGTCGATGACGCTTTTGAACAACGCCTTATTGCGTTCTTCCTGATCTGGCGAATCGCGGTTCATACCCGGGTGACGAACGGACCGCCGCCGGGGGGACCGCCGAGGACCGGACTTTTTCGAGACGCCTCGCCAGGAAGCGCCGTTCCGGGGATGTGGCGGCCAGCCCGAGTGCCCGGCGGTAGGCCGACCGGGCCTCGTCGGCGCGGCCGAGGCGCCGCAGCAGTTCGGCGCGGGTCGAGTGGAAGTAGGGGTAGCCGTCCAGGTCGAGGCCGTCGACGGTGCGCAGCGCCGCGGCGGGGTCTCCGGCCTGCGCCACCGCCGCGGCGCGGTTGAGCTCGACCACCGGCGAGCCGGTCAGCTCGGCGAGCCGCCGGTACAGCCCGGCGATCTGCGGCCAGTCGATCCGCTCGCGGGCCTGCAGCGACGCGATCGCGGCCTGGACGACGTACACGCCGCGGCCGCCCAGCGCCATCGCCCGGTCGAGCGCCGAGCGTCCGGCCGCGAGCTGGTCCAGGTCCCACCGCGTCCGGTCCTGGTCGTCGAGGAGGACGAGATCCTCGCCGCGGAACCGCGCACGGCGCCGGGCGTGGTGGATCGACATCAGCGCCAGCAGGCCGTGCGCCTCCGGCTCGTCCGGCATGAGCTCGGTGAGCGCCCGGCCCAGGTGGACGGCCTCGCAGGCGAGGTCGACCCGGCCGCGGTAGCCCTCGTTGTAGATCAGGTAGACGACGGCCAGCACCGTGCCGAGGCGGTCCGGGAGCAGGTGCGGGGCCGGGACCGCGAACGGGATCCCGGCCTTCTTGATCTTGGCCTTGGCGCGGGACAGGCGGCGCTTCATGGTCTCCTCCGAGACCAGGAACGCCCGCGCGATCTCGTCGGTCCGCAACCCGCCGACGGCCCGCAGGGTCAGCGCCACCTGGCCGTCCGGCGGCAGCGCGGGATGGCAGCAGGTGAAGAGCAGTTCGAGCCGCTCGTCCGCGATCAGAGTCTCGCCGGGCTCGTCCATCGCGCCCTCCGGCGCCGCCAGGAGGTGCAACTTCCCGGCCAGGGTCCGCTCCCTGCGGATCCGATCGACCGCCCGGTTGCGGGCCGTCGCGACCAGCCACCCGCCCGGGTTGTCCGGCGTGCCCGCGACGGGCCAGCGCTCCGCGGCGATGGCGAAGGCCTCCTGCGCCGCGTCCTCGGCCCGGTCGAAGTCGCGCAGGAACCCGACCAGCGAGGCCACCACCCGGCCCCACTCGGCGCGGAAGACGTCATCGAGCACGGTCAGCATCGTGCCACCGGCCTGATCTCCACGGTGCCGCCGAGCCGGACGGCGGGGATCCGCACCGCCAGTTCCAGCGCCTCGTCCAGATCGGCCGCCTCGATCAGGCACAGGCCGCCGAGCACCTCCTTGGTGTCCGCGAAGGGCCCGTCGGTGATCAGCGTGCGGCCACCGGCCATCCGGACGCTCGTCGCCGTCTCGGCCGGCTCCAAGCCCGCACCGCCGATGTAGTGCGGGTCATCGGCCAGGGCGGAATACTCGGCGCCGATCTCGTCAAGGTCCGCGTCCCGCGACGCCTCCTCCGGCCCGTCGCCGGCATAGATCAGCAGGGCGTACTGCATCGCGAACCTCCATGGCGACGGGTCATCCCGGCCGCTTCGTGCATGGTCCTTGTCATCCCCATGGCCTGATGACCAAGCGGCGGAGCCGAGTGTGACGCGCGCCGCCCGGCTCCCCCGACGGGTCACACATCGCGGGTTCGCACGGTCAGGGGGGTGCGGAGGCCGGCCGGCCCGCTGACCGACAGGCACCGTCAGGGGAAGAAGGATGACACTCACAGAACTGGACAAAGAAGAGGGACCTCGGAGCGCGTCTCCAGAGGGGGTCTTCGCCCGCGTCGCGGGTTTCGCTCACCGCCATCGCTGGCTGGCTCTGCTCCTGTGGACCGCCGTGCTCGCCGGCGTCTGGGCGGGCGCCAGTGTCATGGGCGACGACTACCGAAACGACAACTCGCTGCCCGGCACCGAATCGCAGGCCGCGGCCGATCTGCTGGCCCGGCACGGCGCCGCACGCACCGGGGACACCTTGCAGGTCGTCCTGGCCGGCGACGGCGGGCTGCGCGCACCCGGCGTCCAGCAGCGCGTCGAGAGCATGCTCGACGGCGTCGCGGGGCTGCCGCATGTCGCCGAGGTGCACAGCCCGTACCAGGCCGGGGACGCCGTCTTCTCCACCGACGGCACCATCGGCTACGCCACCATCGTCCTGGACATCCCCTCGACGGAGATGACCAAGGCGGAGGTGGAGCCCATCCACGCGGCGACGCGGCGGGCCGCCGGCGACGGGCTGCGCGTCGAGCTCGGCGGGGACGCCGCCCGGCTGCTGGGAGCGGGGGAGACCAGCGCGGCCGAGGGGATCGGGATCCTGGTCGCGCTGGTCGTCCTGGTGTTCATGTTCGGCACGGTGATCGCGGCCGGGCTGCCCATCATGGTCGCCCTGTTCGCGGTCGGGTCCACGCTCGGCGCCATCGTGCTCGCCTCCCAGGTCTTCACCATCGCCGACTGGGTACCGCCGGTGATGATCCTCGTCGGCCTGGGCGTCGGCATCGACTACGCGCTGCTGGTCTTCGCCCGCTACCGCTACGAACTGGTACGCGGCATGGACACCGAGCAGGCGACGAAGAAGGCGCTGGACGTCGCCGGGCGTTCGGTGTTCGTCGCCGGCAGCACCGTCATCGTGGCGCTGCTCGGCCTGGTCGCGCTGGGACTCGGCGCGCTGCGGGGCATGGCCCTGTGCGTGGCGCTGACCGTGCTCGTCACCATGATCGCCTCCCTCACCCTGCTGCCCGCGCTGCTCGGCGTCTTCGGCCGCCGCTTCGCCCGCATCTTCACCGCCCGCGCCGAGAAGCGCGCGGCGAAGGGCAGGCCGGAGGAGGGCGCGGCCTGGCGCAGGCTCGCCGCCGGGGTGCAGCGTCGGCCGCTCGCCGCGATGGTGGCGGCCGCGGTGCTGCTCGGCGCGCTCAGCGTGCCGGCCCTGGGCATGCGGCTGGGGTTCGGCGACGCGGGCAGCGACGCCTCCGGCAGCACCAGCCGGGAGGCCTACGACCTGCTGACAAAGGGGTTCGGTCCCGGGTTCAACGGCCCGCTGATCGTGGTGACCGACGGCGGCGCGGCCGCCGCGGCCGCCGCCGCTCCGGCGCTGTCCAGCGCGTCCGGCGTCGCGGCGGTGGCGGATCCGGTGCCCACCCCGGACGGGACGGCCGCGACGACGCTGGTGTTCCCGGACTCCGCTCCGTCGGACGGGGAGACCGCCGACCTCGTCTCGGCGATCCGGGACGACGTGCTGCCGGAGGTGTCGGCGCGGACCGGT
The DNA here is from genome assembly GCF_013364275.1 of Actinomadura sp. NAK00032. NCBI lineage: Bacteria > Bacillati > Actinomycetota > Actinomycetes > Streptosporangiales > Thermomonosporaceae > Actinomadura > Actinomadura sp. NAK00032. The sequence continues at coordinate 8,963,435 of NZ_CP054932.1, forward strand.
GCCGAGTACCTGGTCGGTGGGCCCACGGCCGCCGCGGACGACTACGCGGCCAAGGTCTCCGACCGGATGGTGCCGTTCATCGTCATCGTCGTCGGTCTTTCGCTGCTGCTGCTGGCCGCCGTGTTCCGCTCGCTGCTGATCCCGCTGAAGGCGGCACTGCTCAACCTGCTCAGCATCGGCGCGGCGCTCGGCGCGATGACACTGGTGTTCCAGGAGGGCCTCTTCGGCGTCGAGAAGGGCCCGATCGAGGCATGGATGCCGGTGATGATCTTCGCGTTGGTCTTCGGCCTCTCCATGGACTACGAGGTCTTCCTGGTCTCCCGGATCCGCGAGGAGTGGCTCCGCACCGGCGACCCTGTACTGGCGGTGCGCGAAGGACTGGCGCACACCGGCTCGCTGATCACCGCGGCCGCAGCCATCATGATCGCGGTGTTCGGCTCGTTCGTGCTCAGTGAGGAGCGCATTCTCCAGCAGGCCGGATTCGGCATGGCGGTGGCGATACTCGTGGACGCGGTCATCATCCGCTGCCTGATCGTGCCGGCGGCGATGCAGCTGATGGGCCGCCGCGCCTGGTGGCTGCCCGCTCCGCTGGAACGCCTCCTGCCGCAGGTCCGGGCATAACCGCACGATGTTCTGGTTCCTTCCCGGGCCTGCCCGGCCCGGGAAGGAACCCGGCAGCGACCGGGCTCCTCGGAGGCCGGTCGGTGCCTCGTTCTCAGCACAGGGCGACGGCGAGGCCGGTCAGGTCGGCCTGGATATCGATGGCGGTGATCTTGTTGCCGGCGACGGTGAAGCGGAACGCGACGCGCGGTTCGCCGTTCGGGGCCCAGACCAGGCCGGCGGTGCCGTCGATGAGCGCGAGGCGCGGGGCCCAGGAGAGACCGGCGAAGGCGCGGGTGACGGCGTCGGCGCCGCGCATCTCGGGTTCGACGGCGAGAAGCCCGGCGCCGCGGACCGCCGCCTGCGCGCTCAGCCGGACGGTCATCTCATCGGCGCGCACGACGATGTCCGGGTCGAGCGTGGCCAGCAGCGGCTCGAAGTCGCCGCCGCGGGAGGCGGCAAGGAACGCGCGGACGAGTTCGGCCTTGGCCGTCTGAGCGGTGGTCGCGTCGTCGGTGCGGCCGGCGGTCGCGTCCGGACCCGCCTGCTGGATGCGGCGGCGGGCGCGGCTGGCCAGCTTGCGGGCGGCGGTGGGAGAGCGGTCCACGATGGTCGCGATCTCCTCGAACGGGACGGCGAACATGTCGTGCAGCACGAACGCCAGCCGCTCGGCGGGCGTCAGCCTGTCCAGGACGACGAGCATGGCGACGCCGACGGAATCGGCCATCGTCGCCTCCCCCTCCGGGCCGTCCGCACCCGGTTCGCCCGGCCCGACGATATCGGCCGCGTCCAAGAGGTCCTCGCGGCGGGATCTCCGGGACTGGAGCATGTTCAGCGATACCCGGGAGACGACCGTCGTGAGCCAGCCGCTCAGGTTCTCCACCGAGCTGGTATCCGAACGGCTCAGCCGGATCCACGTCTCCTGGACGGCGTCCTCCGCCTCGGCCTGCGAGCCGAGCATCCGGTGCGCCACCGCGCGCAAGCGGGCGCGATCACTTTCGAAGCGTTCGGCCAGCCAGTCCTGCTCGCTCATATGAGCACATCTCCCCTCGGTCGGTGCGGACATGGCGTCCGTCTGAGTTTCGAGTGGGTCGGGCAATGCCCCAGGCCGACAGGACGCCCGCGGGGCGGCACGGCCCCCGCCTCGCGGGCCGCCCCGGACGGAGCGTCACGGCCGTGGTGCTCCCGCCTCCTCGATCGGTTTCCCGGCAGCGGCGGCGTCGGCACCGATGGGCGGGTCTTCGGGCTCGGACAGCGGGCCGCCGCGCAGCAGCAGGGCGCACAGGACCGCACCGACCGCGAAGATACCCGCGGACCACCAGAACACGGTGATGTAGCCGTCGACCGCCGCCAGCTCGATCAGCTCCGGGCTCGGCCGTCCTCGCGCGTGGTCGTCCAAGTAACCGGTGGTGGCGCTTGCCGCGATCGTATTGAGCAGCGCGGTGCCGATCGCGCCGCCGAGCTGCTGCCCGATCTGGAGGCTCGCCGAGGCCACGCCGGCGTCCTGCGCCGCAATGCCGGAGGTCCCGGTCTGGAGTCCGGAGGCGAACAGCAGGCCCATGCCGGCGCCGGCGACGAGGGTCGGCCCCAGCAGGACCGACGCGTAACCCGAGTCAGCGTCGATCATGGTCAGCCAGGCCGTGCCGCCCGCGCTGAGCGTCAGGCCCGCGAAGACCAGCGGCCTGGGCCCGAACCTCGGCATGAGCTTGATGTTGCCCACGTTGGCCGCCGCGCCGGTGAGCACGACCATCGGCAGCAGCGCCATTCCCGATCTGATCGCCGAATAGCCCAGGATCGTCTGCATGTAGTAGATGAGGAACAGGAAGATGCCGAACATCCCGCCCCCGACGACCAGCATGGTGAGGTAGGCGCCGGCGCGGTTGCGGTCGAGGACGACCCGGGGCGGCAGCAGCGGCTGCGCGGCGCGCGTCTGCCACCACCCGAAAACGGTCAGCAGCACGGCCCCGGCGGCGAGGAAGCCCCACGTCGAGGGCGTGCCCCAGCTCTCGTCCGCCGCGTTGGAGAAGCCGTAGACCAGGCAGAACATCCCGCCCGACACGGTCACAACACCGGGCACGTCCAGCCGGACGCCGGACGGCCTCGGCTTGCCGCCCATCGGCAGCGCGGCCCCGAGCAGCACGATCGCGGCGAACACCACGTTGATGTACATGCACCAGCGCCAGGACAGCGCGGAGGTCAGGCCGCCGCCGATGATCAGTCCCAGTCCCGCCCCGCTGGCCGCGACCGCGCCGAAGGCCCCGTAGGCCCTGCCCCGTTCCTTCGGGTCGGTGAACGTCGTGGCCAGCAGCGACAGTGCGGCCGGTGCGAGGAGCGCGGCGAAGATTCCCTGGCCGGCGCGCGACGCGACCAGCATCTCCAAGCCGTTCGCGGCGCCGCCGACCGCGGAGGCGGCCGCGAATCCGGTCACGCCGGCCAGGAAGGTCGGCTTGTTGCCGATCAGGTCGGCCAGCCGTCCGCAGAACAGCAGCAGGCTGCCGAACGACAGCAGGTAGGCGGTCAGGATCCACTGCCGGTCGGCGTCGGTGAACCCCAGATCGTCCTGCGCGGGCGGGAGCGCGAGGTTCATCACCGTCACGTCGAGGACGACCATGAGCTGGGCGACGCAGATGACGGCGAGCACCAGCCACCGCCTGGCGTCGGGCCTCGGCGGGCCTTCCGCTCCAGGATCCGGCTCTGCGGCCGCGGGGGCCGCGCTCTCTCTTGCCATGAACATCTCCTTGGATACATCCGGTGCGGACTTCAGGGGTTCAGCCCTACGACCGCCGCCGCGCCCGCCATGTGACCGAGTGGCGGGTCGAATGCCCGGACTGAGGAGTTCGCGGCGTGATGTCACATCTGAGGCGCGCCCGAGGTCATGCGGACGGATCTACGAATTCCTCGGGGGGAGTCCATGAACAAGAGGGGTCGGTCAGAGGCGAGGGGAGCGCCCGTTCCCGGGAGCGGCCGGGTTTCGTCGGCCCGTTCGCTCCCCTCGACCGTCGGCTTGCTTGTCAGAAGCACGCTGGGCAGCACGAACGGCCCCGGCCCGACGCGCCGGTACGGGTCCCGCGGACCACTGGACGTTCCTGTTCGCGCAGATCACCGGCTACTCGTTCGCGGTGCGCGGCGGCCTGCTGATGCGGCAGATCCACCACTGGGCGGCGTCAATCTTCTGCGCCTCCATCGCACTGCAACCGCTCCGGCTGTTCTTCACCGGCGGATTCCGCCGTCCGCGGCTGCTCAACTGGCTGATCTGGGTGGGCCTGTGCACCCTCGGCATGGTCGCCTCGCCGACCGGCACGATCCTGCCCCACTGCTCGGCGGGTTCGCGCAGATCAACGCGATCTGGCAGGTCGGACCGTTCGAGCCCGGCGCCATCACCGCCGGCGCGATCCCCGGCTGGTACATGGCGTTCCTGGACGGCGCGATACGCATCATGCCCGGCTGGGAACCCGACCTCGCCGGACACCCCCGACCGAACACGCTGGAACACCGAGCAGTCGTCTACCTCAAGGAGTGACCGTTGTCGTCCTCATCTGCCCACGCCGTCCACGAACCGGCCGCCTCCACGCCGCCTCGCTTCTCCGGGCTCCTGAAAGCCGGGTCCGCCTTCCTGGCTACCTCCATGCTGGTCCAGGGAATCACCGCGGGCCTGCTACTGGACGGTGCCGAGAACGGCAGCGAAATACACAGGACCACGTCCGGCATCGTCGTCGCGGCCCTCCTCGTCACGATCGTCGCTGCGACCTTGGTGCTGCGCGGCGGCGGGTCGGCCCGCCCCCTGGCCACCAGCCTGGTGACGGCCGCGCTCACCCTCGTCCAGTTCGCTCTCGGCGACAGCGGCGAGACGGCCGTCCACGTCCCCCTCGGCGTCGCCCTGATGGGGGCCGGCACCGCCCTGACCGCACAGGCATGGAGCCGGCGCACCATGAGGTAGACCTCGCGCGACGCGGCCGCGTGCGGCGGCCCGCCGCGAGGCCGGCGACTGGTTCTCCGGGGAGAGCGGGATTTCTCCATATACCCGGTCACCGCCGGACGGCGCGTTTTTCCGGTGGGTGGAGTTTCCCGGGGTGACTGCTGGGAAATCTGCCTGCTAGAGGGAACGGAGGCGGTTGGCATGGAGGTCGTTCTCGAAATGACCCTGCCGAGGAACGCCGAGAGCGCTCCGCTGGTGCGGCACACGCTCGACGCCTCCCTTCGCGGTCTCGGAGTGGGTTCCGAGATCCGTGCCGATATCGCGCTGGCGCTCGGAGAGGCGTGCGCGAACGTCATCCAGCATGCCGCGTCCGGAATGGAGTACGAGGTCCGGGCGCGGATGGACGGGGCGCGCTGCGTCGTGGAAGTCATCGACGGGGGCACGGACGCGGGGGAAGGCGACGGAAGCGTCATAGAAACGGAATGGGAGCCCGCCGACGCGGCGCCCCTGGCCGAGCACGGCCGGGGGCTGCGGTTGATGCGGGCGTTCACGGAGGAGCTTCGCATCGCCGACCGGGTGCACCGCACCGGCGCGATCGTGCATTTCGAGAAGTCGCTGGCCGGGTGACCGGCGCGCGGGCCGGGTGACCGGTCCGGCGGCGCGGGCCGCCGGACCGCCGGTCACCCGGCCGTGCCGCCGTCAGCCGGTGACCGGGATGTCGTGCTCGACGGGGGTCGGCGCGGGCGCCTCCTTCGGGGTGCGCGCCGGGGCGCCGCGGCCGCAGGTGGCGGACGCGACGCGGAGCGTGCCCTTGTCGCCGGGTAGCGCCAGCTCCATCGCGGTGACGGCGAGCCGGCCGTCCGCGGTGCGCTGCTGCTTGTTGAGGACCAGCGCCGTCCTGCCGACGCCGTCCACCTCGACCGGGATGGTGGTGTTCGGCGGCGGCGAGGCGTCCAGCCGCTTGCCGGCGAGGACGGCGCGGGCGAGGTGCGCGGAGCCGCGGCCGTCGACGCACTTGGCCGACACGGCGCTCGCGAGCAGGTCGGCGGACGGGACGGCGAGCCGCGCGACCGTCGAGCGGGCGCGGGCGGGCGCGGCGCTGACGTGCAGCGCCTCCGCGTCGGCGAGGTCGGTGTGGTTCTCCCGCAGCAGCCTCTTGTCGACCTCCTCGGTCGCGGACGAGACGGCCGGCACCGGCGGGACATCGATCGGCCCGGTGATCGCCAGCCCGTACGCGGACCCCTCGCCCCCGGGGGCGGTGGCGGCCTGCGCCGGGACGGCCGCGAGCCCGCCGGCGAGCAGGCCGGCGGCGAGGCAGCTGACGACATGGCGGTGACGCATGGGTGTGCTCCGATTCTGGAAGGTTCTCGTTGAGGTTGGCTGAGCGGGGTCTGTGTCAGGCGGTGATGAGCACCGGCGAGCCGAGCGGGACGCGGGACAGCGCCTTCAGCGCGTCCGCCGGCACCCGCACGCAGCCGTGGGTGACGGCCTTGCCGAACACGGAGGCGTCGGGCCAGCCGTGCAGGGCGACGGTGCCCGGCCCGCCGCCGAAGGTGTCCAGGGTCGCCGAGTGGGTGCCGAGCGGCAGGACGAGCGGGCTCGGCGTCTTCTTCGCGGGCAGGACCGAGGCCATGATGAACGTCCGGCCGGCCGGGGTCGGGGTCTTGGCGCCGCCGACCGCGACCGTCCACCGGCCCGCCCGGCGCCCGGACCTCAGCAGCGTGAGCCGCCGCTTCGCGACGTCGACCCGGACGCTGTAGGGCGTGTGCGCGGTGCGCAGCCCGGTGCCGGCGACCCAGCCGCTCGCCCGGTTCGGACGGCTCGGCAGCAGCACGCGCCGCCAGTCGCCGGAGGTCTCCACCACGGGCACCCAGGTCGGGCCGCCCAGCTGGGTGGAGGGCAGCGTGGCGATGCGGCGCCCGCCGGGCCGGTCGAAGACCGGGGCGGGCCGGATCGGGTGCACGACGGTGCCGTCGGGGGTGCCGGCGGCACCGTCCCGCGCCGCGTCCTCGGGCGCGCCGCGGACGGTGGTGAACGTCGTGGCCTCGGGGACCTTGGCGGTGCCCGCGCCGCCGGCGCTCGGCCCGGCGCTCCGCTCGCCGGCGGACGCCGTGCGGTGCGGGGCCGCGCCGCCGCACCCGCCGAGCAGCAGCACGGCGGCGGCCGCGCCGAGCAGCGCGGCGTGACGGGAGTACCGCGGAGCGTTAGTGGTCGCCATGGGCCCGGATATTAGTAGTGGCGCGGGCGGCCGTATCGGGAATGGCGAAAAAGGACGGCGAGCCGCCATTACAATTAGCGCTAAGCGCCGATTTTGTGGGTGTGTTGCGGAGGGTTGCGACTTACTCGAATAAAGCGGACGGGGCAGGCGGGCGCGCTCAGGCGAGCATGGAGAGCGAGTCGTCCTCGCCGTCCGGCTTGGCGGCCGCCTCCTGGAACTCCGTGAGCCCCCACAGCAGCGCCGCGCGCGCGGAGGCCGGCATCTGGGCCAGCACACGCGTGAGCTCCGCCAGCCGCCGCTCCCGGAGCCGGCCGACCAGCGCCCGCCCGTCCGCGCTCAGCCGCACGGTCACCTCGCGGCGGTCGCGGCCGGGGTCGCGGGCCAGCAGGCCGGACGCCTCCAGCCGGTCGCACAGCCGGCTCGCCGAGGACACCAGCGCGCCCAGCTCGCCCGCCAGGCTGCTGATGTTGACCGGGCCGCGCTCCAGCACGAGCAGCGCGCGCAGCTGCGTGGACGGGACGGGCACGTCCTGGGCGTTGTGGGGGCGGGACCAGACGGTCATCAGGGTGGCGGCCACGTCGTCCAGGGCCGCCGCGGTGGGCTCCGCGGCTCCCTCACCCGACGTTCCGACCATGCCTCCCACTGTTACATAACGGCGCCCGGTGCGGCACCCGGGCCCCTCCAGGTGGCGCCCGGCCCTCGTCAAGGCCCTGCGGGATCGGCGCAAGGTCGGCGCGGAGTCAGCGCGGGAGCTTCACCACCGTGACGAAGAAGTCGTCGATCCGGCGGACGACGGAGATGAACTGGTCGAAGTCGACCGGCTTGGTGACATAGGCGTTGGCGTGCAGGTGGTAGCTGCGCAGAATGTCCTCGTCGGCCTCGGACGTGGTGAGCACGACGACCGGGATGCTCCGCAGGTCCTCGTCGGCCTTGATCTCGCCGAGCACCTCGCGGCCGTCCTTGCGCGGCAGGTTCAGGTCCAGCAGCACGAGGTCGGGGCGGGGCGCCTCGGCGTAGTCGCCCTCCCGGCGCAGGAACGCCATCGCCTGCTCGCCGTCGTTGACGACGCTGAGGGTGTTGTTCACCTTGTTGTGCTCGAACGCCTCGACGGTCAGCAGGACGTCGCCCGGGTCGTCCTCGACCAGCAGGACCTCGATGGGGTGCGGGCCTTCGTTCATCCGTCGTCTCCGTTGGTGATGTGCGCGTGGACCGGCAGGGTCCAGCGGAAGGTGGTGCCGGGCTCGTCGCCGCGGTCGTCTCCGTCGAGCCAGATGCGCCCGCCGTGGAACTCGACGATCTTCTTGCAGAGCGCGAGGCCGATGCCCGTGCCGGTGTACTCGTCCCGCGGGTGCAGCCGCTGGAAGATCAGGAAGATGCGGTCGGCGTACCGGGGCTCCACGCCGATGCCGTTGTCGGCGCAGCGGAACTCCCACTCGCCGCCGGTGCGGCGGGCGTCGATGACCACCCGGGGCGGCACGCCCTCGCGCCGGAACTTGATGGCGTTGCCGATGAGGTTCTGGAAGAGCTGGGTGAGCTGGGTGCGGTCGCCGGGGACGTGCGGCAGGTCCGCGGCGTCCACCTCGGCGCCGGTCTCCTCGCGCAGCGCCGCGAGGTTGTCCAGGGCCTGCCGGACGACCGCGCCGAGGTCGACCGACTCCTCGGGCCGCGCCATCCGCCCGACCCGGGAGAAGCTCAGCAGGTCGTTGATGAGCGCCTGCATGCGCTTGGCGCCGTCCACCGCGAACTCGATGTACTGCCGGCCGCGGTCGTCCAGCTGGTCCCCGTAGCGGCGCTCGATCATCTGGCAGAAGCTCGCGACCTTGCGCAGCGGCTCCTGGAGGTCGTGGCTCGCGACGTAGGCGAACTGCTCCAGCTCGGAGTTGGAGCGGCGCAGCTCCGCGGTCTGCTCGTCGAGCAGCCGGGTCTTCTCCTCGCTGATCCGCCACTGCCGGATGATCCGGTCGCGCATCGCGTCGATGATCGCCGCCAGCTCGTTGATCTCGGCCGGCCCCGGCACGTCCAGCGGGTGGTCGAAGTCGCCCTGGGCCACGGCGCGGACGCGTCCGGTCAGGCTGGACACCGGGATCAGCACGGTGCGGCGCAGCAGCACGGCGAGCGCCAGCGCGGCCACGACGACCAGGACGAGCGCCGCGACCGTCGACCACTGGGCCGCGCTCGCGCGGGACCGCACCTTCTCGGCGGCGCGGTCGTGCAGCTCGGTGAGGCCGATCTGCAGCGGGGTCATGTCGCCGCGCGCCTGGTTGAGCAGCCGGCGCGCCTCACGGCTCTCGTCGGGGTCGATGCCCTGGCCGCCGGGCCCGGCCGCGACCCGGTCGGCGAAGGCGGTGCGCCACGCGGCCGAGTCGGCGGTGGCCTTGTCCAGGAGGCTGTCGACGTCGCCGCTCCCCGGCACCCCGGCCAGCAGCCGCCGCATGCGCGCCGCGGACTCCGCCTCCAGCCGGACGGCGTCGCGGTACCGGGCCACCTGCGCGGCGCCGCCGTCCTGCGCGTAGTCGCGGATCGCCATGTCCTGGCTCGTGACGGCGGTGGTGAGGCGGAACTGCTCCAGCGTCGCCGGGTCGACCTGGTTGATGAGGACGTCCCGCGCGTCGCGGCTCCCGAACAGGGCCGTCCCGGCCTGCGTGAACGCGGCCAGCAGGAGGATCGCGAGGACGAACGCGCCGACCTGGTAGATCCGGACGAGCCGGAGCCGGCCCATCCCGTGCCCCTCGGGCAGGGCGTCCGCGGGCATCACGACCGCCGGGCCGCTCATCCGCAGCTCCTTGGGGAAGCCGGCGGGCTGCTCGGCGGGGGACTCTTCGGCGGGGGATTCCTCGGCGGGAGGCCGCTCGTCCGCCATCAGCCGTCTCCCCGGCTCAGCAGCAGCACGGCCAGGTCGTCGGACAGGACGCCGCCGTTCAGCCGCTCCGCCTCCGCGATCAGGCCGTCGATGAGCACCTCGTCGCGCCGGCCCGCGCCGTGCGCCGTCTTCGCCAGCTCCACCAGCCCGGACAGGTCGAGGTACGCGTCGTCCCCGACCCGCCCCTCGATCAGGCCGTCGGTGTAGAGCAGCATCCCCCACGACTCGCCGAGCTCCAGGTCGACGGCGGGCCAGTCGACGCCGGGGATCAGCCCGAGGGCGGGGCCGCGCGGCTCGTCCGGGACCACCTCGACGCCGCCCGGCCCGAACAGCAGCGGGCGCGGGTGCCCGGCCCGGTGCATCCGGGCGCTGCGCCGGTCCGGCGCGACCGTCAGCATGCACACGGTGGTGAAGATCTCCTCCCCCCATCGCTCGTGCTCCAGGACGGCGTCGAGCGTGTCCAGCAGCCGGGCGCCGGTGTGCCCGGCGAGGACGAGCGTCCGCCACGCCATGCGGAGCCGCACCCCGAGCGACGCCTCGTCGGCACCATGCCCGCTGACGTCGCCGATCACCACGTGGACGGCGCCGTCGTCGGTCTGCACGGTGTCGTAGAAGTCGCCGCCGAGCAGCGCGCGGTCGCGTCCGGGCCGGTAGCGGGTGTGGTGGCGCAGCGTGCCGTCGGTCAGGATCGGGACGGGCAGCAGGCCCCGCTCCAGCCGGGCGTTCTCCCGGCTCAGCGCGCGCGCCTCGACGAGCTGCCGCTCGGACTCGTCGGCGCGCTTGCGCTCGATCGCGTAGCTGATGGCGCGGGTGAGCAGCGCGCCGTCCACGTCCTGCTTGACGAGGTAGTCCTGGGCGCCGGCGGCGACGGCCTCGACGCCGACATGGGCGTCGGCGAGGCCGGTCAGCACGAGGACGGCGGTGGTGGGCGCGTGCTCGCGCACCTGGTGCAGGGCGTCGAGGCCGCGGGCGTCCGGCAGCGACAGGTCGACGATGACGCACTGGATCTCGGGCCGGAGCGCGTCGAGCGCCTCCCGGAGCGTGGTCGCGACGGTGATCCGGACGCCGGGCTGCGCCTCGGCGAGCAGCTCCTCGAACAGGAAGGCGTCGCCGGGGTCGTCCTCGACCAGCAGGAGGTGCGGGGAGCCGGCGACACCGAGGAGTCGCTCCGCACCGCGACTGTGCATCGCGGCCATGTCTCAGCTCCTTCGGTCGGGGCGCAACCGGGTGAATCGGGCGGGGGTTTGGTTGTCGTTGAGCAAATATAAGGGCACCCGACTGACCGGTATGCACCAGCCACAACCTACTTGCGCCGCGCGTAGTAGCGGGCGACGCGCTCGCGGTTTCACAGCGGGCCGGGCGCGATCCCCCGGCGACGCCGACCACATGATCAGCTGACGAGTTCTTCACAGGTTCTTCATCGGCCCCGTCCTACGGTCGGTCCGCCCGCCGCGCCCGCGGCCGGGCCGGACGAGAGAGCGGAGAACCGGTGCGGACTCAACGGATGGCGCTGGCCGCGGCGGCCTCGATCGCGGTGCTGGCGCTGGCCGGCTGCGGCGGCGGGGAGGACGAGCCGAAGGTCCCGACGGCGGCGACCGGCGCCGCGACCGCGCCGGCCGCCGGGGCGGCCGGGAAGACCGGCGGGGACGAGGTGGCCCTCTTCGTGCAGTCGCGCCGCGAGTACGTGAAGTGCCTGCGGGCGAACGGCGTCGACGCCCCCGACCCGGACGCCAAGGGGAACATCGACTTCGGCGGCAACCGGGCCCTGAAGAAGGACCCGAAGTTCCGGGCCGCCACCGAGAAGTGCTCCGACCTCCTCAAGCCCGTGCCCGAGGCCATCGAGAAGGCCAACCAGCCCAAGCTCACCGCCGAGCAGATCAAGGTGAAGCAGCGGTACGCGAAGTGCATGCAGGAGAACGGGGCGCCCGACTTCCCCGACCCCGACCCCGACGGTTCCCTGGAGGGGGAATGGAACCAGGACTCGGCCGGCGCGAAGCGGGCCATCCGGATCTGCGGGCCGATCGTGGGCGTCCCGGCTGACCCGGGCCCCGCCAAGGGCTGATCGTGGCGGACACGGTGGCGCGGATCGAGGACGCGCCCGGGACGGCCGACGCGCCGCCGCGCGGCGGGCGGCGGCGCACGGCACTGATCGCCGGTGCGGTGGCCGTCGTGGCGGCGGTCGCCGTGCTGGGCGCCCTGGGGCTCGGCGGCGGGGACGAGGGTTCGAGCGCGCCGGCCAGGACGGGCTCGCTCGTCCCGGTGACCAAGGCCACGCTCACCGAGCGGACGCGGATCGACGGGCGGCTGGGCTACGGCACGGAGATACCCCTGCCGGTCAAGGCGACCGGCACCGTGACCTGGCTGCCCAAGGCGGGGGCGGTGGTGAGGCGGGGCGGCACGCTGCTGCGCGTCGACGACCGTCCGGTGGTGCTCCTGTACGGGGCACTGCCCATGTACCGGAGCCTGGGGGCGGCGCGCCCACGGACCCCGCCCGCGAGCACCGGGTCCGCGGCGGCGGCGCGGCCCGAGGGCATGGACGTCCTGCAGTTCGAGACGAACCTGGCCGCGCTCGGCTACACCGGCTTCACGGTCGACGAGAAGTTCACCGCCCAGACGGCCGAGGCGGTCGAGCGCTGGCAGCGGTCGCTCGGGATGCCCGAGACCGGCACGGTCGGCATCGGGGACGTCGTCTACTCGTCCGGGAAGGTGCGGATCGGCCGGCCGGGCGTCCGGCCGGGCGCGGCCGCCGACCCGAGCGCCCTCACCTACACCGGGACGGCGCGCAAGGTCGTGGTCAACGCGTCGGCGGCGGAGGCGTCCTGGGCCGTGCGCGGCACGGCCGTCCGGATCCAGCTGCCCGACGGCAAGCACGTGAAGGGCGAGGTGGCGTCGGTGGGCAGGCAGGCCGGCGCGCCCGAGGCCGGTACCGCCGAGGAGGGTGCGGAGCGCGGCGCGCCGACCGTGCCAGTCACGATCGGCATCGCCGACCAGAAGTCGTTGGGGCGGCTGGAGTCCGGTCCCGTCACCGTCGAATACGTCGGCCGGGAGGTCGCGGACGTGCTGACCGTCCCGGTCGCCGCGCTGGTGGCGCTCGCGGAGGGCGGGCACGGGCTGGAGACGTCGGACGGGCGGTTCGTCCCCGTGCGGACCGGGCTGTTCGCCGACGGCAGGGTCGAAGTGAGCGGTCCGGCGGTGCACGCGGGACTGAAGGTGAGGATTCCGGAGTGAGCGGGCCCCGGACGGTCGTCGAGTTCGACGCCGTCTCCAAGAGCTATCCGGGCGGCGTGACCGCGGTCCGCGACGTGAGCCTGCGGATCGGGCGCGGGGAACTGGTCGGGATCGTCGGCCCGTCCGGCTCCGGCAAGTCCACCGTGCTCAACCTGATGGGCAGCCTCGACCGGCCCACCGCGGGCCGCGTCCTGGTGGACGGCCACGACGTGGCGGGGCTGTCCGACCGCGAGGTCTCCGCGCTGCGGGCCACCCGGATCGGCTTCGTCTTCCAGCACTTCCACCTCGCGGTCGGGACACCCGTCCTGGACGCGGTCGCCGACGGGCTGCTGTACGCGGGCGTCCCGCTGCGGCGCCGCCGGGCCGAGGCGGCGGCCGCGCTGGCCCGGGTCGGGCTCGGCCACCGCCTCCGGCACCTGCCCGACCAGCTCTCCGGCGGCGAGCGGCAGCGGGTCGCGGTGGCCCGCGCCGTGGTCGGCGAGCCGGCGGTGCTGCTCGCGGACGAGCCGACCGGCAACCTCGACTCCGCCTCGGGCGCGGCCGTGCTGACCCTGCTGCGCGACCTGCACGAGGCCGGGACCACCGTGGTGGTCATCACGCACGACCGCGAGATCGCGGCGCAACTCCCCCGGCGCATCGAGATGCGCGACGGGCGCCTCGTCGCCGACACGCCCGCAGAGGCGCCGACGGGGGTGGCGCGGTGAGCGCCCGGCGGGCGGCGGGCCCCGGCGGACGGCTGCGCGCCGCCCGGCTCGGCCCGGCGGACGTCGTGCGGCTCGGCGGGACGGGCCTGCGGACCCGGCCGCTGCGCGTCTTCCTCTCCGCGCTCGGCATCGCCATCGGCGTCGCCGCGATGATCGCGGTGGTCGGCATCTCCGGGTCCGGGCAGGCGGAGGTGGACCGGCGGCTCGACGCCCTCGGCACGAACCTGCTGCGGGTGGCGCCGGGCGAGTCCCTCGCGGGCGAGAAGGCGAAGCTGCCCTACGAGTCCGTCGCGATGGTCGGCCGCATCCCGCCGGTGCGGCAGGTGGCCGCGACCGGCGCGACCGGCGCGCACGTGTACCGCAACGACCGCATCCCCATCGGCCGGACCGGCTCCCTGACCGTCCTCGCGGCCGGCACCGAACTGCTTCCGGCCGTCGGCGGGCACGTCCGCAGGGGGCGCTGGCTGGACGCGGCGACCGCGCGGTACCCGGCCGTGGTGCTCGGCGCCACCGCCGCCCGGCGGCTCGACGTGTACACGCCGGGCACCCGGGTCTGGCTCGGCGATGGCTGGTTCTCGCTGATCGGCGTCCTCGACCCGGTGCCGCTGGCCCCGGAGCTCGACGGCGCGGCCCTGGTCGGCTGGCAGGCGGCGCGGAGCAGGCTGCACTTCGACGGCCATCCGTCGACGGTGTACGTCCGCGCCGAGGACAGCCAGGTCACGGCGGTGCGGGCGGTGCTCGCGGCCACCGCCTACCCCGCCAGGCCGGACGAGGTGCAGATCTCCCGGCCGTCCGACGCGCTGGCGGCCCGCGAGGCGACCGAGTCGGCGCTGACCGGGCTGCTGCTCGGCCTCGGCGGCGTCGCGCTGCTCGTCGGCGGCGTGGGCGTCGGCAACACGATGGTCATCTCGGTGCTGGAGCGGCGCTCGGAGATCGGCCTGCGCCGCGCCCTCGGGGCGACGAGCGGCCAGATCCGCACGCAGTTCGTCACCGAGTCGCTGCTGCTGTCGCTCATCGGGGGCCTGGCAGGGACGGTCCTCGGGACGCTGATCACGGCGGGGTACGCGCTCAGTCGCGGCTGGCCTACCGTGGTCCCGGCGTGGGCGAGCCTGGCCGGGATCGCCTCGACGCTGGTGATCGGCATGATCGCCGGCCTGTACCCGGCGGTCCGCGCGAGCAGGCTGGCGCCGCGGGAGGCCCTGTCCGGCACATGAGGACGTCCGGCACGTGAGGCACACGTCGGCGAAGAAGGAGGCACGGTGAGCTTCCGGTTCCGCGTGCTCGGCCTGCTGATGCTGGTGGCGCTGGCCGCCACCGCGGCCACCGCCTGGCTGACGCTGCGGCAGGTCAACCGCCAGGTCCAGGAGACCGTCACCGCCGGCCGGCAGGAGGTCTCCCGGATCACCGGCGAGCTGCGCGCGTACGGGTTCGCGCACGGCGGCTGGGACGGGGTCTCGCCCGCGGTGGCCCGCCTCTCCCGGGACACCGGCCAGCGCATCCGGGTCGCCACCGAGGCCGACGTCCTGCTCGCCGACTCCGACGCCCTCGCGGGCCGCGACCCGCGCCCGCCGAGCGGCCAGCCGCCGGTGGTGGTCGACCCGCGGCCCGTCCTCCCGCTCCGGGACGGCCAGACGCCGTTCACGCAGGCGAAGCTCACCGCCACGGCGATCGTCGAGTACCGGAGCGCGATGGCGTACGCGTCCTGCCTGACCGGCGCCGGGGCGAAGGTGACGGCCGTACCGGACGACTTCGGGGTGCCCCGGTTCAGCGCCGACCGGCGGCCCGCGCGGTGCGCGGAGCCGAAGCTCGGGGCGAGGCCGCCGACCGCGCGCGATCTGGACGCGGTCCGGTCGTGCACGGCGGAGCCCCGGCCCCGGGACTGCCTGCAGCGGGTGTTCAACGAGCGGACCGCCGCCGTCGCCCCGCCGCGCCTGGAGGTCCGCCTGGGCGTCCAGGACGAGTCACCGCCCACGCTGGCCGCCGCGCCCACCGTGGCCGTCGCGGTGGGGGTCGCGCTCGCCGCCGTCCTCGCGGCCCTGGTGCTGAGCCGGGCCGTGCTGCGGCCCGTCCGGGCCATGACGCTGGCCGCGAAGGGGCTCGGCGAGGGGGACCTCGGCCGCCGCGTCCCCGTCTCCGGCCGGGACGAGATCGCGCAGCTCGGCGGCGCGTTCAACCGCATGGCCGACTCCCTCCAGGCCGGCGAGGAGCGCCAGCGCCGCCTCATCGGGGACATCGCGCACGAGCTGCGCACCCCGCTGGCCAACCTGCGCGGCTACCTGGAGGCCCTGCGGGACGGCGTCGTCGACCCCACTCCCGAGCTGCTCGACTCCCTGCACGAGGAGGCGCTGCTCCAGCAGCGCATCGTGGACGACCTCCAGGACCTCGCGCTGGCGGAGGCCGGCGCGCTCACCTACCACCCCGCCGAGGTCGACCTGCGCGAGCTGCTGGAGACCGCGCGCACGGCCCACCGCGCCCAGGCGGAGGCGGCGGGCGTCGCGCTCCGGCTGGAGGCGCCGGAGCCCGTCCTGGTGACCGCCGACCCGGACCGGCTGCGCCAGGTCGTCGGCAACCTGATGAGCAACGCGCTGCGCGCGACCGGGGCGGGCGGCAGTGTGACGCTGGCCCTGGCCTCCCGGGACGGGTCGGCCGTCGTGGAGGTGCGGGACACCGGCACGGGGATCGCTGCGGCGGACCTGCCCCGGCTCTTCGACCGCTTCTGGCGGGCGGACGCGTCCCGGGGCCGGGCGACCGGCGGCAGCGGTCTCGGGCTGTCCATCGCCCGCCAGATCATCACCGACCACGGCGGGACGATCGAGGTGCGCAGCGAGGTCGGGGCGGGCACGACGTTCACCATCGCGCTGCCCGCGGCTCCGGCGGGCGGCGCGGGGGCGCCGGCGTCAGGAGGCCGCTGAGCCCGCCGCGTCGTCGAGGCGGTAGCCCCGGCCGTAGACCGTCTCCAGCAGGCGGGACGCGCCGGGGGCGGCCTCGTCGAGCTTGCGGCGCAGGTTCATCACATGGGCGTCGACGGTCCGCTCCTGGACGTCGCGGTCGAAGCCGAAGACGCGCTCGACGATCTGCGCCCGGGTGAACGCCCGGCCCGGCTCCCGGGCCAGCGTCTCCAGGACGGCGAACTCCTTGGCGGTCATCGCGACGGGCCGTCCGCCCACCCTGACCTCGAAGCGCGCGGTGTCCAGCTCCAGGGCGCCGACCCGCAGCACCGCGGGCTCGGCCGCCCCGGCGGCCTTCCGCGACCGGCGCAGCAGCGCCCGCACCCGCGCGGTCAGCTCGCGCGGGCTGTAGGGCTTGGTGAGGTAGTCGTCGGCGCCGAGGTCGAGGCCGAGGAGCATGTCCTCCTCGGTGGTGCGGGCGGTGAGGAGCAGGATGGGGACGTCCGACTCGGTGCGCAGGATGCGGCACACGTCGAGCCCGTCGACCAGCGGCAGCATCACGTCGAGGACGAGGAGATCGGGCCTGGCGGAGCGGGCCCGCTCCAGCGCCGCGCGGCCGTCGGCCGCCACCTGCACCGCGTGCCCTTCCCGCTCCAGATAGATCCGGATCAGCCGGGACTGTTTCGCATCGTCTTCGGCCACCAGAATCCGAGCACTCACCGATTCTCCCCCAGCAGCGTCCTGCGCGTTCCTGAACGGTATACACCCGGCGCGCCCGTCGAACGGTGCGGCCCGGAAAGATGATCAGGCGCTTTTGGGGGTGTGCCGGGCCGTTCTCTGCGCGGTCCGGCGCTGGGCGGCGGCCGCCTTCGCGCGGTTGAGGCTTTCCCGCACCTTGGCGGCGCCGCGCGTCGCGGTCTTGGTGTCCTTGGCGCGCCCGGCGTAAACGGCGAGTACCTCGGCGACGGGCGGCGGCTGCCATTCCTCCTTCGCGACGATCGGCAGGGCGGGGACGGTGGCGGGGATCGCGGCGGGGACGGTGGCGGATTTTCCAGGCGCGGGGTTTCCAGGCACAGCGTTTCCAGGCACGGGGACGAGCGCGAGATGCGATTGGCAGTGCGGGCACTGCACCCCCGGATGGGTGTCTCTGCTCATAACACAAATCATTACGCGAGGGTCTGACAAAACAACCCCCCTTTTAATCCGGGGCCGTGCCGGGGAGTCCGGCGGGTGGCGGCGGGGTTGCACCTACCTGGCCACCGGGAGACCTTCACTCCGCGCGGCGCCATGGGTAGAACGAGACCGTGACATCACACGAGCCTTCCTCGACGTCGGTGTTCTGGCCGCGCTGCTCGGCCGTCCACGGGTGCAGCGGACGGGCCGCAGGCCCGCGCGGCGGGTGCGCCGCCCACCTGCGGCCCCGCGAGTTCGAGGCGTTCCTGGGCACGCTGCGGCCGGGCGCCGACCTGGACCTGCGCGGCGTGACCGTCCCCGCGTGGCTCCTGGACGCCGTGCTCGACGCGGTCACCGGCCCGGACGGCCGCCCCCACCTCGGCCGGACGCGCTTCGACGGCGCCGTGCTCCCGTCCGACGCGGTGCTGCGCGGCGCCTGCGTGGAGGGCGACAGCTCGTTCGACGGCGCCTGCTTCCTCGGCGGCGTCTCGTTCTACGACGCGCGGTTCTTCGGCAACGTCTCGTTCCGGGGCGCCCGGTTCGGCCGCAACGCCTCCTTCCACGCGGCGCGCTTCCACCGGTACGCCTCGTTCGAGGAGGCCGTGTTCACCTGCGACGCCGTGTTCGGGGAGGCGCGCTGGCACGCCGACGCCTCGTTCCGGCGGGCGGTGTTCATGGGCGCGGCCTGCTTCGACCGCGCGCGGTTCGGGCGGGACGCGGCGATGCAGGCGGCCCGCTTCGGCGGCCCCGTCTCGTTCAAGCGGGTCCAGGTGTCGCGGCACGCCCGGTTCGAGCGGACCCGGTTCCGGCAGGGCGTCTGGCTCGGCCCGCTCACCGCCGCCGGGCGGATCGGGCTGTCGGACGCGACCGTGCACGGCCGGCTGCGGGTGCACGCGGCGGCCCGGCAGGTCACGGCGCGCGGCGTCACCGTGCACGGGGAGGCGGGGTTCCGGCTGCGGCACGCCGAACTCGACCTGGAGGACGCGGTGTTCGAGGGTCCGGCGGCGGTCGAGGCGCTGGCCCATCCGATCCAGGGGCTCGCGGAGCCGCCGGCGGCGGGCCCGGCGGCGGTCCGGGTCGTCTCGCTGCGCGGGGTGGACGCGGCCCGGCTGCGGCTCGCGGGCGTCGACCTGAGCGGCTGCGGGTTCCTCGGGCTGCGGCACCCGGACACGCTGGCGCTCGCAGGCGACTGCGCGTTCGCGACCGTGCCGCACCACCGCGCGCACCTACCCTGGCACCCCCACCTGCCCTGGCACCCGCACGGGCACCCGCACGGGCGCGAGCCGCACGGCGGGCGGGCGGTGCTCGCGGAGGACCTCGCGCTCGGCTCCGCCGGCACCGCCGCCGACGACGACCGGCTGCGCACGCTCTACCTGGAGCTGGCCCGCGCCAGCGCCGCCGCCGACCGGGGCCGGCTGGCCCGCGACTTCCGGTACGGGGCGCTGGAGATGCGGCGGCGCGGCGAGCGCGACCCGCTGCGCCGCTGGGGGTTGCACCTGCTCTGGATCACCTGCGGTTACGGGCTGCGGGCGGGCCGCGTCGTCGCCTGGCTCGCCGTGATCGTGGCGCTGCTGTGCTTCGGCGCGTCCGTCCTCTACCACGACGGCGGCGCCGACACCGCGCGCAGCGCGCACGTGACCGGCCGCGACACCTGACCGGCGGCCGGGGACGTTCGCCGGGGACGGCCGCCGGAACGGCGGGCAACGCATGCGGAAATACCGTGTGATCAGCGGGAACCGCGGGCATGATCGGAGTGTCTGATACTTCGGTGACATCCCCGAGTTCGACTGTCGTTCATCTTGGTCAGGAAAGATCACGGTATGACCGTCAATCCAGGACAGCTCCCCCATCCGGACGAAGCGCTGCCGGACGACCGCTTCCTCGATCGGGAGGAGAGCTGGCTGAGATTCAACCAGCGCGTCCTGGAGCTCGCCGAGGACCCGGGCCTGCCGCTGCTGGAGCGCGTCCGGTTCCTGGCGATCTTCGCGAGCAACCTGGACGAGTTCTTCATGGTGCGGGTCGCGGGCCTGGCCCGCCGGATGGCGACCGGGCTCGCCGTCCAGTCCGCGAGCGGCCGGCAGCCCCGCGAGGTGCTGGAGCGCACCGGCGAGGTCGCGCACGGGCTGATGCGGCGGCACGCGTCCTGCTTCCGGGACGGGATCCGCCCCGCGCTCGGCGACGAGGGCATCGACATCCTGCGCTGGGAGGAGCTGGCCGAGACCGAGCAGGAGCGGCTGCGCCGGCTGTTCCGCGACCGGATCTACCCGGTGCTCACCCCGCTGGTCGTCGACTCCGCGCACCCCTTCCCCTACATCTCGGGCCTGTCGCTGAACCTCGCGGTGATCGTCCGCGACCCGGAGACCGACGCGACGATGTTCGCCCGGGTCAAGGTGCCGCCGCTGCTGCCGCGCTTCATCGAGGCGTCCCCGGACCGGTTCACGCCGCTGGAGGACGTCATCGCCGCGCACCTCGGGCAGCTGTTCGTCGGGATGGAGGTCGTCGAGCACCACGCGTTCCGCGTCACCCGCAACCAGGACCTGGAGATCGACGACGACATCAGCGAGGGCCTGCTGCAGGCGCTGGAGCGCGAGCTGCTGCGCCGCCGGTTCGGCCCGGTCGTGCGGCTGGAGGTGGAGGAGTCGATCTCCGCGGGCGTGCTGGAGCTGCTCACCTCCGAGCTGGCGGTGGACGAGGGCCAGATCTACCGCGTCGGCGGGCCGCTCGACCTCGGCGGCCTCGCGGCGATCGCCGACCTCGACCGCCCGGAGCTGAAGTACCCCCCTTTCGTCCCGTCGAAGGAGGCGCTGCCGGAGGATGCGAGCATCTTCGGCGCCATCCGTGAGCGGGACGTGCTCGTCCACCACCCCTACGACTCGTTCACCACGACCGTCCAGCGGCTGATCGAGGACGCGGCGGCCGACCCGCGCGTCCTCGCGATCAAGCAGACGCTGTACCGCACGAGCGGCGACTCCCCGATCGTGGACGCGCTGATGAGCGCCGCCGAGGCGGGCAAGCAGGTCGTGGTGGTCGTCGAGCTGAAGGCCCGGTTCGACGAGCGCGCCAACATCGCGTGGGCGCGCAAGCTGGAGACGGCCGGCTGCCACGTCGTGTACGGGTTCGTCGGGCTGAAGACGCACTGCAAGCTCGCGCTGATCGTCCGGCAGGACGACGAGGGCCAGCTGCGCCGCTACTGCCACATCGGCACCGGCAACTACCACCCGAAGACCGCCCGCCTCTACGAGGACTTCGGGCTGCTCACCGCCGACCCCGAGGTCGGCGAGGACGTCAGCGCCCTGTTCAACCACCTGACCGGCTACTCGCGGCAGAGCTCCTACCACCGGCTGCTCGTCGCGCCGAACAGCCTGCGGTCGGGGCTGGTGCAGCGGATCGAGCACGAGATCGACAACCGCCGGGCCGGCCATCCGGCCCGGGTCCGGATCAAGTGCAACTCGCTGGTGGACGAGGTGATCATCGACGCGCTGTACCGGGCGTCGCGGGCCGGGGTGCCGGTGGACGTCTGGGTGCGCGGCATCTGCGCGCTGCGTCCCGGCGTGCCCGGCCTGTCGGACATGATCCGGGTGCGCAGTGTCCTCGGCCGGTTCCTGGAGCACTCGCGGGTGTTCGCGTTCGAGAACGGCGGCGAGCCCGAGGTGTGGATCGGCAGCGCCGACCTCATGCACCGCAACCTGGACCGCCGCGTCGAGGCGCTCGTCACCGTCACCGACCGGGCGCAGCGCGACGACCTGCTCGCGCTGCTCGACCGCGCGATGGAGCCCGGCACGCACGCCTGGGCGCTGGACGGCGACGGCACCTGGACACGCGGCCGGGCCCGCCCCGGCGAGACGCTCCTCGACATCCAGACGCACCTGGTCAAGAGCCGCCGGTGGAGGACGGTCGATGGCTGAGGTCATCCACGCCGCGGGGGCGGTGCTGTGGCGGGACGGGCCGGGCGGGGGGCCGGAGTTCGCGGTGATCCACCGGCCCCGCTACGACGACTGGTCGTTCCCGAAGGGCAAGGTCGACCCGGGCGAGCACGTGCTGCGCGCCGCCGTCCGCGAGATCGAGGAGGAGACCGGCATCACCGCCCGCCTCGGCCACCGGCTCCCGACCGTCGCCTACCCGATCGGGGACCGGACGAAGCGGGTCGACTACTGGGCGGCCCGGCCGGTCGCCGAGAGCGCGTTCACCCCGAACCACGAGGTGGACGAGCTGGTCTGGCTCCCGGCCGCCGAGGCGGAGGCCAGGCTCAGCTACCGGCACGACATCGACCTTCTGCACGCGTTCCT
Organism: Actinomadura sp. NAK00032; assembly: GCF_013364275.1. NCBI lineage: Bacteria > Bacillati > Actinomycetota > Actinomycetes > Streptosporangiales > Thermomonosporaceae > Actinomadura > Actinomadura sp. NAK00032. The sequence continues at coordinate 8,985,308 of NZ_CP054932.1, forward strand.
GCGGGGGCCCGTACACACGGCGCCGCTGGTGATCCTGCGGCACGCGTCCGCCGGGGAGAAGCGGGAGTGGCGGGAGGCCGACGAGCTGCGCCCGCTGGACGCCGCCGGGCGGCGCGAGGCCGCCGCCCTGGCCGGGCTGCTGCACGCCTACGGGCCGATGCGGGTGATCAGTTCGGCGACGGCGCGCTGCCTGGAGACCGTCCTGCCCTATGCGCGCGTTACGCGGGCGTCCATCGCCACGGAAGCGGCATTCACCATCGGTGACACCGGCCCGGAAGAGGCCGTTGAACGGCTGCTCTCCCTGGCAGGCGCCGGCGCGGTCGTGTGCACGCACGGGGAGGTCGTGTCCGCGCTCGTCACCGGGCTGTGCAAGGAAATGGGGGAGAACGTCCCGGACGACCCGAGCCTCCGCAAGGGCGAGTTCTGGGCTGCGCACCTCGCGGAGGGCTCGCTGGCGTCACTGGAGCGCCACAGCGCCGGGGACGTCTAGCAGGGGGAGGCTCAGAAGGACGGGCCGAGCGTCTGCGACCAGGTCGTGGCCAGGCGGTCGCGGGCGCTCTCCGCCTCGATCTGCTCCTTGCCGTACAGGACGCCGAGCGTGAACGCGTCCGCCGGGTTCTTCGTGCGCTTCGCCGCGGCGGCGAGGTGCTCCATGGCGATGACGCCGTCCTGGTAGCCGCCGAGGACCTCCTGCAAGCGCTTGGCGTCCTTGACCACCCGCTTCGCCCCGATCCCCAGCACCGGGACGGCCAGCTCCGCCGCGTACCTGGCGCGCTTGGCCTCCTTGCGGGTCTCGTGGCGCGCGGTCTCCGGGTCGGCGGCCGTCCGGATCGACGCGTACTCCCCGGCCATCCGGTCCCAGGCGCGCGTGACGAGGCCGGGCAGCTCCTTGCGGGCCTTGCGGGCCGCCGCCGCGCCGAGCGGCGGGTCCGCGACCAGGCGGTCCAGGTCGTCGAGCAGCGCGAAGTACCTCGGCTCCTTCAGCACGGTGTTCATCCGCCGGTACGCCGACCGCTCCCGCCGCTCCAGGTCGTCCAGCAGGAAGGCGGGCGCGCCCTGGAACCGCATGCGCAGCACCTCCAGGTCGCGGACCTCGCCGAGGACCTGGGCGAGCCAGCGCAGCTCCGGGCCGAGCGGCGCCGTCCGCTCCGGGTCGAGGACGGGCCGGTAGCTGCGCAGCGCGCTGCGCGTCCGGCGGACGGCGACCCGCATCCGGTGGACGGCGTCGTCCTCGCCCAGCCGCGCCTTCGGGTCGACGGTCACGATCGCCTCGACCTGCTCGGCGAGGTAGGCCAGCACGACCTCGCCGGTCGTGATCGCCGGCGCCTTGCCGTTGCAGGTGGCCGCCGCGATCCGCGACCGGGCCGCGGACCGCGCCGCCGCCGGCTCCGACGGGGCGACGGCGTCGCCGAGCAGCCGGCCGAGCTTGGACGACGACTTGGCCCGCTTCGCGCCGCCCTTGCGGAGCCGCTTCCCGGCGGCCTTCAGCAGGTCGGCGGTGCCGGTCCCGAGCTCGACCTCGATCTCGCGCCACCGCTCGGGCGCGGCGTCCGCGCCGCCCCGGCCGGTCACCAGGTCGTCGGCGACCTCCGCCAGCTCGGCCCCGTCCGCGCCGAGCAGCCGGACGACCGTCCGCCGCGTCTCCAGCGTCGCGACCGGGCGCAGCTCCGCGCCGCGCGTGTGCACCGCGACCAGCCCGGCGAGCCGTGCCGGGACGGCCAGCGGGCGGCCGAGCGGCGCGCGCAGCTCCTGCTTGCTGTCCGGGCCGGCGGGCATCTTCAGGTGCCAGCCCGCGTCCGGGCCGCCGCGCCGCCGGCGCAGCGTGATCTTGTTGGCGGCGAGCCGCAGGTCGGGGGTGTCGAAATAGGTGGCGTGCAGCTCATGGGTCTCGGGCTCCCCGAGCGCCGCCACGCCCGGCAGCCCGGCCAGATCCGGCAGGACGAAGTCGGCGGCGGCATCGTACTTCTGCTCGATCTCGAGATGCCTCTCGGCCACGGGCTGCTCCCTCAACGACGCTCGACAAACGGCACGCACACCCAGATAACAAGCATTCCACGCCCAGGTGAACAGCAGGGGAAAGCTTTACCCGGCCTCCGTGCCGCTTCTCCGTGGCCGGACGCGGACGAGCCGTCCGTGGAGCGTTCCGTACTCGGCACGGATGCCGCCCGTACCGCCGGCCAGCGATGCTCTTAACACGGCGACCGGCCCGGAGAGGCGGTCGCCGACCAGCGAGAACACAGGAGTGATCATGGCCGAGAGCAACACGTACGAGGGGTTCACCGCCGAGGAGCGGGCCGCGATGAAGGAGCACGCGCAGGATCAGAAGAAGGCGGCGCGGCGCGGCTCGGCCGCGGACAAGGCCGCGGAGGCGAAGCGGGACCTCCTCGCGAAGATCGCCGAGATGGGGGACGCGGACCGGGTCATGGCCGAGCGCGTGCACGCCGTCATCACGGACGCCGCGCCCGTCCTCACGCCGAGGCTCTGGTACGGGATGCCCGCCTACGCGCTGGACGGCAAGGTCCTCTGCTTCTTCCAGAGCGCGGCGAAGTTCAAGGCCCGCTACGCCACGCTCGGGTTCAACGACCCGGCGAAGCTCGACGACGGCGCGATGTGGCCGGCCGCGTTCGCGCTGACCGAGGTGACGCCGGAGGTGGAGGAGCGCATCGCCGCCCTCGTGCAGCGGGCGGTGAACTGAACGCGCCCGCGCCTACCGGACGGTCGCCGGGGCGAGCCCGAGCCCGGCGAGCGCGGCCTCTCCGGCGGCGGCGTGGTCGCCGCCGGCGAGGAACAGCGTGCGCGCCGCCTGGTACGGGCAGCCGGCCGCCTCGAACGCCGCCGCGGCGGCGAGCTGGCGCGGGAGGTCGCCGTCGAGCAGCGCCTCCGCCCGGTCCACCTGCGCGGAGGCGACCGGGTTGCCGGTGACGACCGTCCGGGCGGCGGCGATCCGGCCCCGCGCCTCGGGATGCCCGGCGAGCACCGCCGCCTCCGCGCGCAGCGCCGTGTACCAGTGCAGCCAGACCCAGCAGACCCACTTCCACACCTGGCCGGGCTCCGGGGCGACCCGTTCCAGGGCCGCGCCTGCGTCGCCGTGGTGGAGCAGGACCATGGCGTCGAAGACCGCGCCGTAGCCCAGGCGGTTGTCCCCTTCGGGGCCGGCCTGGGCTGCGATCGCGAGCCAGGACGCGCGGGCGTCCTCGTCGCCGCGCAGGCCGTGGACCATCGCGACCGACGCGGCGGCGGGCGCGAGGGACCGCGACCGCAGGCCGTTCTGCTCCCACGATTCGAGGAAACGGTTGCTGACCGGGAGCAGCTCGCCCGCCAGGCCGCTGAACGCGTCCGCGACGAGGAGCCAGGACGTGGCGTGATGCCCCGCCTCCGCCAGCAGCGGATGGTCGGCGAGCTGCCCGCCCCAGCGGCGGGCCTCCGGCAGCCGCCCCACGCCGACGGCGGTGCCTGCGGCCATGGCGAGGGCGTCCATCAGCTCGTGCGTGCCGGCGGGGCCGTCCGGCTCGGCGGAGAGCAGGGCGATCCGGCGCCGGGCGGCGGCCGCGGCGGCGAAGGGGTCGCCCGCCCAGCTCTGCGCACCGGAGAGCGCGTCCAGGGCGGCGGACTCGGCCACCGGGTCGCCCGCGCGCCGCGCCAGCTCGACCGCCCGCTCCGCCTGCCGGACCGTCTCCGCCGCCGGGTTCTCCGGGTCGCCCTGGACGGCGCCGAACGCGTCCGCCTCCACCGCCGCCTCCGCCAGCGCGACCGCCGCCTCGGCGGCCGGTGAGTCGCCGGCCAGCTCCCGCGCCTCCGCGAGGATCGCCGACACCTCGGCGGCGGGCGGGGTGCGCTCGAACGAGCTGGAGAACCGGTAGGCGACGGTCGCGGCGGCGGCCAGGTCGCGTCCGGCGCCGGCGGTGTCACCGGCGCGGCGGGCGGCCTCGGCGGCGGCGCGGTGCAGCCGGTACATCTCGCCGTCGAGGCTGCGGCACCCGGCCACGGCGGCGGCGTGCCGCAGCGCCGCCGCGGCGCTGGTGCCGTCGGCGGCGAGCCCCGCCGCCTGCTCGAACCGCTGCTGCGCCTCGCCGAGCAGGTTGCGGGCGAAGGCCAGCTCGGCCATGGGCAGCGCGAGCCGGTAGGCGTCCGGGCGCCGCTCGGGCAGGTCGGCGGCCCAGGTGAGCGCGGCCCGCATGTCCTCGGCGGCGTCGTCGAACCGGGCGCGCCAGTCAGCGCCGCCGGTCTCCCGCAGGGCGGACGCGTTGGCCAGGCACCAGCGCAGATGCCGGGCCCGGACGTCCGCAAGCTCGCCCGTCTCGGCGAGCCGCTCCGCCCCGTACTGGCGGATCGTCTCCAGCGCGTGGTACCGGGTGCCGGACGCGGACGGCGCCACCGAGAGCAGGCTCTGCTCGGCGAGCGCCCCGAGCCCGTCGACGACGGCCGCCGGATCCAGCGGCGCGAACCCGGCGACCTCGGCGGCGGCCCCGGCGGTGAACGGCGCGACGAACACCGAGACGCGGTGCAACAGCGCCTGCTCCGCAGGTTCCAGCAGGTCGTGGCTCCAGTCGAGCACCGCCCGCACCGACCGGTGCCGGTCGTCGGCGCGGGGCCCGCCGGTGAGGATCCGCAGCTGGTCGGAGAGGCCCGTCATGAGGCCGTCCAGCCCGAGCGTGGACCACCGCGCCGCCGCCAGCTCGATCGCCAGCGCCATCCCGCCGAGCCCCTCGCAGACGGCCACGGCCTGCTCGCGCGTCACCGGGTCGGGCGGCAGGCCCGCCACCGCCGCCCGGTCCAGGAACAGCGCCACCGCCTCGGACTCGCCGCCGCCGTCCCGCGACAGCGGCGGGACGGCCACGACCTGCTCGAACGGGACCATCAGCCGGGCCCGGCTCGTCACCAGCACGCGCAGCTCCGGGCAGGCGGCGAGCAAGCGCTCCACGAACGGCGCCACCCCGTCCCGGACGTGCTCGCAGTTGTCCAGCACCAGCAGCGCGCGGCGGTCGGCCAGCGCCGCCGCGACCGCGTCGTCGATGCCGCGTCCGGGCTGCTCCCCGACGCCCGCCGCCGCCGCGACCGCCGCGCCCACCCGTCCCGGCTCGCTGACCGGGACCAGGTCCGCGAACCACACCCCGTCGGCGAAGTCGCCGGCCAGGTCCTCCGCCGCCGCGAGCGCGAGCCGCGTCTTGCCGACCCCGCCGGGCCCGGCCACGGTCACCAGCCGGTTCGCCCGCACCGCCGCGGCCAGCTCCCGGCGCTCGCGGACCCGTCCGATGAACGCCGTCAGCGGCGCCGGCAGCGCGGGCGCCGACCGCGTCCGCTCGGCGCGGGCGACCTCGTCGGCGTGCCGGGCGAGCGCCCGCCGGTCCGGCAGCGCCAGCTTGCGCAGCAGCGCGGACACGTGCGACTCGACGGTGCGGACCGACAGCACCAGCCGCGCGGCGATCTCGGCGTTGCTCAGGTGCGCGCCGACCAGGGCGAGCACCTCGGCCTCACGGGCGGAGATCGTGGTCACCGGCCCATTATCCGTGGCGGGTTCCGTGCTCGGCACGGAGGCGTCCCGCTCGCCGGACGGGAGAGCCTGGAGCCCCGCCGGACGTCCGCCGGCCACGACCCGAGGAGCGACCATGACCCTCCCCGCCCCGCGCTCGCGCGCCGAGCGCCGCCGCGACACCGAGCACCGGCTCGCCCACGACGTGGACGTCTGGGTGGCGACCGCCTCGCCGGACGGCGTCCCCCACCTGGTGCCGCTGTCCTTCGACTGGGACGGCGAGGCGCTGCTCGCCGCCACCCCGGCCGACAGCCCCACCGGCCGCAACCTCGCCGCCGGCCGCACCGTCCGGCTCGCCCTCGGCGACACCCGCGACGTGTCCGTGCTCGACGGCACCGTGGAGGTGCTCGACCTCGACGCGCTGCCGCCGGAGCGGGCCGACCGGTTCGCCGCGCACTCGGGCTTCGACCCCCGCGCGGCGGGCGGCGCCTACCGCTGGTTCCGGATCACCCCCCACCGCGTCCAGGCGTGGCGCGAGGTGAACGAACTGCCCGGCCGCGACCTCATGCGCGACGGCCGCTGGCTGCCCTGACCTCCCGGCTGGCAGGTTTCAGCCTCCGGCGAGGGGAACCTGGCGGCCGAACGGCGCATCAATACCTCCGACATCGCCTGACATGGGGGTTTATGTGAAGCGCGCAGTCCCGGTCCTCGCCGCTCTCGCGGCCGGGGGCGTCCTGGTGCTCGGCGGATGCCAGTCCAACTCGCACAGTTGCGTCAATGGCGAGTGCCACGTGACCGTGACCGGCGCCGGACAGACCGTGGAGGTCAACGACGTCGACGTCACCGTCTCCCAGATCTCCGGCCAGGGCGTCACGATCTCGGCGAACGGCTCCACCCCCACCACCCTCGCCAACGGCCAGCGCGCCCGGGTGGGCCCAGTAACGATCACCGTGACCTCCATCGAGAACGACAAGGTCAAATTCGACCTCCGCTAACGCCGGCGGGCAGCCGCCGTGTCCCGGTCAGGGCGGGAGGAGGGCGCGGCAGGTGGTGGTGATGAAGGTGTCGGTCTCGAGTGGGGGCGGGCGGCGGGCCAGGAGGTGGCGGCGGACGGCGCCGTAGGGGACGTCGACCGTGGCGAAGAGCAGCCGCTCGCGTTCCAGGCCCGGATGCCGTTCGGTGAAGGAGTCGAGGGCGGCGGCGCTCTCCTGGTTCAGCGCGGCGAACCGCTCCGGCCATTCGGCCACCAGGTCCTGCCGCCGGTGGAGCAGCAGGACGGCGGCCTCGTCCGGATGCGAGCGGCACCAGCGGGGCGTGTGAAGCGCCGCCGCCTCGGCGTCGCCGGCCGCCAGGGCCGCGACGAACCCCTCCTGGAAGCGGTGCGCGCAGCGCGCCCAGAGCGTGGCGAGCAGCAGGTCGCGGGACCCGAACCGGTGGTAGATCGAGCCGGACGGGGCGCCGAGCCGCGCCGCGATGGCGCCGATGGTGGCCGCGCCGGGCCCGTCCTCGGCGACCACCGCCAGCGCGGCGTCGAGGATCCGGTCCTCGCCGAACTTGGCCGGTCTTCCCATGGCAGCGCCCTCCATGCTAGTAGTGGGAGCATTCTAGAACATCTTCTCTAAAAGAGGTGCCCATGACCGCCGACGCCGATCTCGTCGCCGGGTTCTACGCCGCCACGCAAGCGCGGGACGCCGCCGCGATCCTCGCGCTGCTGCATCCGGAGTTCGAGGCCCGCACCGCGCCCGGCCTGCCGTTCGGCGCGGGCGGCACGTTCCACGGCCCCGAGGAGACCCTCACCCGCGTGTGGGGCGCCATCTTCGCCGAGTACGACACGGCCCCCTACGCCGAGACCTCGCACGAGACGGGCGACGGGCTCGTGGTGGTGACCGGCCACTACCGGGGCACCGCGCGCTCCACCGAGCGCCGGTACGAGGCGGAGTTCGTCCACCTGTGGCGCGTCACCGACGGCCGGATCTCCTGGCTCCACCAGTACACGGACACGGCCCGCTGGCATGAGGCCCTGGTCCCTCTGGGCTGAGGCCTCGCTACGGGGCCTCAACCGCTGAGATCAGGTAGCGGTTGACCTCGGCGCCGCGAAGTTGCGCCGACTGCTCCGGCGACGGGCCCATCCTCGGAAGCGCTCGACGTCCTCGCCGCTTTCCCAGCGCTCGGACACGTTGATGCGGCCGGGCTCCAGGAGATCGGCCGAAATGGCGAAGTCAAGGCATCCCGCTGCCTTGGACGACAATTCACACATATTTCCCCGACCAGTGGCGATGGCGCTACATCGATGTTTTTGTGATGGTATGACCGCTGTCGGACGGGGGCACTTCCAGGCGTCTTCTCCCGCCGTACGCTCGCATCGGGCTTTCGGGAGGTCGGGGAGAATGAAGCGTCTGTACGAACGGTCCAGCAGGCGGACGGAGCCCGGGGCGCTCGATCCGCAGGTACGGGCGGCGATCGCCGCGCACGCCCAGGAGCATCTGCTCGGGAACGTGCTCGGCACCGCGCGGTGGTGCTGCGTCACGCGCAGCGTGCGGCTCAAGCGGCCGGGGCCGCTGGCGAGGCTCACGGGGACGGGCGACCCCGACGGCGAGCACACGACGGTCGCGCTGCTCCCGCCCACCTATCTGGTGGTGGCCGTGGCAGGGAAGCGCCGGGGCGTCCACGTCCGGTCGATCTGGCTGGGGGACGTCAGCATCCACGCGCCCTCGCCGCTCGTCCCGGACACGGGGGTCAGCGCCACCGGCCTGTGGTCGGGCATGCCGGAAGCGGCCTCTTTCCATATCGCCCTCGGCGACGACGCCGACGGAAAGGCCTTCCTCACCGCCTTGCGCAACGCCGTCACCGCCGCAAAGTCGAGTGGTTAGGGCGGGACCGACTCACCGCGCCTTCGCCATTGATCAGACGATGCGGGCGCAGAGTACTCCCTTGCGGAAGTCGTTCCATCGCAGCGAGCCGCTCGGGCACCTGGACTCGTAGTAGCCGGTGAACTGGAGGATGTAGTTGAACCCCCGGGGGACGGTGTTCTTACCGCAGCTCCACGAGGTCATCAGGCCGTGCCCGGTGATGGACGCCGTGCTGCCGTCCTTCGAGCTCTTCTTACCCAGGAAGCATTCGCCGTCCCTGAACTGCCGCCGCACGCAGAGATAGATCCGCTCTCCGTCGTGGTAGGGCGACCTCCACCAGTCCTCCCCGTCGAGCAGCTCGGCGTCGCACCCGCTGCTGGAATCCTCCACGTCGTAGACCTTCAGGTACGCGTCGCTCCGGCCGCAGGAGACGGCGGTCGGCTTGTTCTCGCTCCACTCGGAGGAGTCGTAGGGGTCCTGGTAGGCGTCCAGGCAGTCGCCGACCCTGATCTCGTCGAACGCCTCGAAGGTCGGGTCGGGGGTCGGCGTCGGGCTCGACGAGCGGGTGGTGTCCGAGCCGCCGTAGGTGCCGGACGTCCGGGTCCTGGTCGAGGTGGGCGACGACGTGGACGACGACGAGCCGGCGTTGTCCGATGGGCTCGACCGGTCCTGGGCGGCGACGGCGATGAGCAGGGCGACCAGCAGGACGCCGATGACCCCGGCCGCGATGCCGCCTGCCGGGGCCGGCGGTTTGACCGGTGGCCTAGCCGGCGGTGCGACCGGTGGGCGCGGCGGCTGCCGCTGCGGCGGCGCCTTGGGCTTGGGCGGCGTCTGCGCCTTCGGCTTGGGCGGCGCCTTGGGCTTGGGCGGCGGCTTCGGCTTCTGCTTCTGCTTGGGCCCGGACTTCTTCCCCGCGCCGGCGCTTCCCGCGAAGACCTCCGTCTCGGCGACGCGGGTGGCGATCATCGTGTCGAACGTCTCCGGCAGGGACATGCCCTCGTCCGGGGCCAGCGCGGAGCAGCGGTCCAGGAACTCCTCGGTCGGCGGACGGTCGTCCGGGTCCTTCTCCAGGCCCGCCGCGATGAGCTCCAGCAGCGCCGCCGGGATGCCCGCCAGGTCGGGCTGCTCGTGCCGGACGCGGTAGCCGAGCGCGTCCGGCGGCCCCTCCCCGAACGGGTGGCGGCCGGTGGCCGCGAAGGTCAGCACGGCGGCCAGGCAGAACACGTCGCTCGCCGGCCCGATGTCGCCGCCGAGGTACTGCTCGGGCGACATGTAGCCGGGCGTCCCCACCAGGGTCAGGCTCTGGGACGTGGCGTCCATCGCGCGGGCGATGCCGAAGTCGATGATCCGGGCGCCGTCCCCGGCCAGCAGCACGTTGCCCGGCTTGAGGTCCCGGTGGATCACGTTCTGCTCGTGGACGGCACCGAGCCCCTCCGCGAGGCCGGCGCCGAGCGCCGCCACCGACGCCTGGGGCAGCGGGCCGTTCTCGTCCACGGCCTCCTGCAGCGTCGGCCCGGCGATGTACTCCGTCACCAGCCACGGCGGGTCGGCGTCGGGGTCGGCGTCCACCACGTGCGCCGTGTAGAAGCCCCCGATGCGGCGCGCGGCGGCGACCTCCTTCGCGAACCGGCGCCGGAACGAGGCGTTGTCGGCGAAGTGCGGGTGGACGACCTTGACCGCGACCAGCCGCCGTCCCTGCGAGCGTCCCAGATAGACCCGGCCCATCCCGCCGGCCCCCAGCCGGGCCAGCAGCCGGTAGGGGCCGACCTGCTCCGGATCCCCCGCCTTGAGCGCCTTGAGTCCCGCCCCGGACATCCCACCCCCACACCCTGCTGGACATGATCGTCTATTTGACGCCAACAGTACCGAGAGTGTTCGTCCCGTTCTGCGTCTTCCGACGCACAGCCGGCGCCCCCGCGCGGCTGGGGGCCCGCCTCACTCGCGGGCGGCGAGGAGCGTCGTCGGGGACGGCCGGGTCGCGGCCATCGCGGTGAGCGCCCCGGCCGCGGTCGTGATGGCGAGGGACGCCGCGACGAGCAGGCCGAAGAGCGTCCACGGCACGGCGAGGATGCGCACGCCGCCCGGCCCCGGGTGGAAGCCCGCCAGCGCCGCCGCCGCGACCAGGGCGCCCAGCGACAGGCCGATCACTGTCACCACCGCGGCCTCGACGGCGGCCATCACGACGACCTGCACGCGGCTCAGCCCGGTGGCGCGCAGGACGGCGAACTCGGTGCGGCGCTCGGCGGCGGCGAGCACGACCGCGTTGACCACCGCGATCGCCGCGTACAGGCCGGACATGCCCATCAGCACGGACATGATCCCCATCGTGCCGCGCTGCTGCTCGGCCACCCTGGCGTCCGCCCACCCGGCCAAGGTGCGCACCTCGCCGAGGCCGGCGGCGCGGATCCGGCCGGCGACCGCACGCGGCGACGTCCCGGGGGCGACCTGGACCAGGGTCTCGGTCGGCGCGTCCGCGAGCATCGCGGCGGGGACGAGGTCGCGCGGCACCAGGAAGTTGTCGCTGCCGTTCTCCAGGACCTCCGGCATCCGCGCGACGGTGCGCAGCTTCAGCTCGCGGGTGCCGATCCGCGCCGTCACCGTCCCGCTGCGGACGCCCTCGGCGGCGAGCCGGGGACCGATCGCGACCGTGCGGCCGTGCAGCGCGTCCAGGGATCCGGAGCGCAGCACGAGGCGGTGGGTGCGGCGGTAGGCGGCGGCGTCGACCGCGGTGATCCCCGCGTGGTACGTCCGCCGGTAGGAGCGCTGCTCAACGCGGTGCCGGACGGTCACCGACATCTCCACCCGGCTCTGCGCGGACGCCACGGCGACGCCCGGCACGTCCGGGATGCGGGCCGCGGCGGCACCGGTCGAGGTCACCACCAGGTCGACGGCCGTGATGCGCTGCAGGTCGGTGCCGGTGGCGCGGGCGAGCGAGTTCAGCGCGCCGGTGAGGCCGATGAGCAGCCCGACCAGGACGATGAGGGGCGCGGCGGTCGAGGCGCTGCGCCGTACCGCGTCGCGCAGTCCGGCCTGCGCCAGGTCGCCGAGAGCGCTGGTGCGCAGCACCGTCCCGAGCAGCCGGCCGAACAGCGGGACGGCCAGCGGGCTCAGCGCGCTGAGGGCGATCGATCCGAAGACGGAGACGGCCATCGCGATCAGCAGGGCGCCCAGCAGGTCGGCGCCGTGCCCGGCCGCGACGAGCAGCACCGTGAGGGCGAGCGAGGAGACGCCCGCCAGCCAGCGGCCGGCGGTCATCACGCGGGTCGCGCGGGGCGCGCCGCGCAGGGCGTCCAGCGGACGCACCCGGGCCGCCCGGTAGGCGGCGGCGAGCACCCCGCAGATCGCGACGCCGATCCCCACGCACGGCGAGAGCACCAGCACCCCGTTGGACCAGCGCGCGGAGAAGTCGTCCGGCAGCAGCCCGATCCCGATCAGCAGCCGGCCCTGCGCCCAGGTGGCGGGCACCCCCAGCGCGATGCCGAGGGCGCTGCCGGCGAGCCCCAGCAGGAACGCCTCGCCCAGCAGCAACCGGACGATCTGCGGGCGGCTCCCGCCGATCATGCGCAGTTAGCGGGGCCGGTGCCGCGCGCGCTCCGCCAGCCCGACGCCGGCCAGCGCGGCGCGCACGTCCGCGCGGGACGGCCGGGCGCCGGCCAGCCTCAGCGGGAGCGCGACGTTCTGCTCGGCGGTCAGCGAGGCGACCAGGTTGAAGTTCTGGAAGACGAAGCCCATGGCGCGGCGCCGCAGCGCGGTCAGCGCGGCGTCGGTCGCGCGGGTGATGTCCTGCCCGGCCAGCACGACGCGTCCGGCGGACGCCCGGTCCAGGCCCGCGGCGCAGTGCAGCAGGGTCGACTTGCCGGAACCGGACGGGCCCATCACGGCGGTCCAGGTGGCGGCCGGGAAGGCGACGCTGACGCCCGCGAGCGCATGGACGCGCGCCTCGCCCGTCCCGTAGTGCCTGCTCACCTCATGCAGTTGCACAGGCGGGGGCGGCGGGTGGTTCATCGCAGGGCGCCCAGGTCGATGCCGCGCGCCAGGGCCTGGTAGCCCGCGTCGTTGGGGTGCAGGCCGTCCTCGTAGACGTAGGCAAGGCGTGGACGGTCAGGGTCGGCGGGGTCGGCCATGATGCGGTCGGCGTCCAGGACCGCGTCGTACTCGCCGCTGGTGCGGATCCAGTGGTTGACGGCGTCGCGCTCCTTCTCCACCTGCGGCGTCCACACCGGGAACAGGGCGCCCTTCATCGGCAGGATGGTCGTCCCGACGACCTTGAGGCCGCGTGCACGAGCCGCGCGGATCAGCTGCCGCTGGGCCGCGATGACCTGCCGGGCGGTCGACGGCCCGCCCGGCACCAGGCACGGGTCGCCGGGAGTGTCGCGGATGTCGTTGGCGCCGAGGTGCACGATGACCGACCGGACGCCGGGCCGGGCCAGGACGTCGCGGGCGAACCGGGCGGTGGCCTTCTCGCCGCTGCACGCCGAGTCGTACCGCAGCCGGTTCCCGCCGATCCCCGCGTTGACGACGCCGAGCGGGCGGCGGGCGGCGGCGAGCCGTTCCGCGAGCGCGTCCGGGAGCCGCGCGTCGGCGCCGGGGGACGCGCCGACCCCGTCGACGAGCGAGTCGCCGAAGGCCACCACGGAGCCGGTACCGGCGGTGCCGCCGGTCACGTCGACGCCGGCCAGGTAGTAGAGCGCGTCGGTGGTCTCGGTGTAGGCGTCCGAGCCGATGTCGGACAGGTGGTCGCCGGGCGCCCGGTAGGCGGGCGCGGTGGTGAAGCGGTGGAAGGTCGCCGGCCCGGTGGCGCCCGTGAACCGGAGCGTGACGGCCAGCTTCTCCAGCGGCGCCGTGGTGAGCGCCACCGGATCGCTGACGAGTTCCCGGCCCGGCGGGACGGTGGCGGAGCGCCCGCCGCCGAACGTCAGCGCGGTCGCGGTACCCGGCCACACCTTGGCGCCGCCTCCCGACCGGCCGACCGCACCGGCGGCGACCCGCAGCGGGGACGTGCCGTAGCGGTTCGACAGCCGGATCCGGATCCGCGTGCCGCCCGTGCTCAGCCGGACGACCTGCCGCAGCGAGTGGTCGCGGAAACCCGCCACCGACCAGTTCGGCCCGTCGTCCTCGCCGCCGTTGAGGGGCCGCTGCATCGCCGTCCCCCAGCTCTGCGACCAGCTCGCGGACGGTGCGGCGACCGGTCGCGCCGACGCCTCGGGACCGCCGGGCAGCGCGGGCACGAGCCCGGCGACCAGCACCATGCCGGTCACGCCGGCCAGGGGAAGGATCATCCGTGCGGAGGGCTTTCGTCTCATGCCTCGATCCCACCGCCGAGGCACCCCGCGCCACATCACGGCAGGCCCCCGACTTCGGGGTATGCCCAGCACTACCCGGACTCCGCACCCGGAAGGCTCGGCTACCGTACGCCTGTGCCGACCGACCCGCCGCCGATCGCGCCGGCGACCGCGCTGGCCGCGATGGGGCGGCGCCGGTTCCTGCTGACGGGCTGGCCGTGGCGCGCCACGGCGTTCGCGCTGTCCACCGTGCCGGTCGCGCTCGCCGCGTGGGTGCCGCTGGCCGTGCCCGCGCTGCTGTGGCTCCTGGCGGTGTCCCCGGACGCCGGGCTGGGCGAGCGGGCGCTCCTCGTCGTCCTCGGCGCCCTGCTCGCCGCCGTGCTCGGGCCGCCGGTCACGCTGCCGCTGGCGCGGCTGGAGCGGCGCCGCCTGCGGCTGGTGGACGCCCGTCCGGCTCGTTCGGGCCACCGGCGTCCGTCCGCCCCCGGCTTCGGCCCGTGGCTGCGCACGCGCTGCACCGAACCGGCGACCTGGCGCGAACTCGGCTACTTCCTGCTGGTGGCCGCGCTCGTCCCGGTGCTCTACGCCGCGCTCCTCGCCGTGCTGGTGTTCCAGTTCGGTGCCGCCGCCGCGCCGCTGATCCTGCTGGGCGGGGACGGGCCGATGGCGCTCGGGCCGGTGAAGGTCGCCACTCCGGCGGACGCGCTCCCGTACGCGATCGCCGCGCTCGTGCTGCTGCCCGCCGTCCCGTACCTGCTCGCGCTCGTCGCGGGCGCGCAGGCCGCACTCGCCCGGACGCTCCTCCAGCACGGCTCCGGGGAGCGGCTCCAGGCCGAGCTGGTCGAGGTCGAGCGGTCCCGGGCCCGGCTGGTGGACGCGTTCGACGCCGAGCGCCGCCGCATCGAGCGCGACCTGCACGACGGCGCCCAGCAGCGGCTCGTCGCGCTCACCATGAAGCTCGGGCTCGCCCGCATGGACCTGCCGCCCGGGTCCCCGGCGGCCGAGGGCGTCGCCGACGCCCACCGGGAGGCCAAGCAGCTGATGACCGAGCTGCGCGAGCTGGTCCACGGCATCCATCCCCGCGTGCTCACCGACCGGGGGCTCGCGGCGGCGCTGGGCGAGCTGGCCGACCGGTCGACGCTCCCGGTCGCGGTCGACGCCGACCTGCCCGGCAGGCCCCCGCACCACGTGGAGGGCACCGCCTACTTCGCCGCCGCCGAGGCGCTCACCAACGCCGCCAAGCACAGCGGCGCCGCGCGGGCGGAGGTGACCGCGCGGTGGGACGGCGGCGTCCTCACCGTGGAGGTCGCCGACGACGGCGCGGGCGGCGCCGACCCGCGCCTCGGCACCGGGCTGACCGGCCTCGCCGACCGGGTCGCGGTGATCGACGGCAGACTGCTGGTGTCGAGCCCCGCCGGGGGGCCGACCGTCGTCCGTGTGGAGCTTCCGTGCAGCCTGAGCGAACCGCCGTCCGCGTAGTCCTCGCCGAGGACGGCGCCCTGCTGCGGGAGGGCCTGGCCGGCCTGCTGGCGAGGTTCGGGTTCGCGGTGGCCGCCGCCGTGGGCGACGCCGAGGCGCTGCTCGCGGCCGTCGCCGAGCACCGCCCGGACCTGGTCGTCACCGACATCCGGATGCCGCCGGGCTTCTGCGACGAGGGCCTGCGCGCCGCCGTCGCGCTGCGCCGCGCCGACCCGGACCTCGCGGTCGTGGCGCTCAGCCAGTACGTCGAGCTGAGCTACTCCGCCGACCTGCTGGACTCCGGGACGGGCCGCCGCGTCGGCTACCTGCTCAAGGACCGGGTGGTGGACGTCGCCGACTTCGCCGCGTCGCTGCACCGGGTGGTGGAGGGCGGCACGGTGGTGGACCCGCAGGTCGTCCGGCAGCTCATCCGCCGGCGCCGGGACCCCCTCGCCGAGCTGTCGCCGCGCGAGCGCGAGGTGCTCGCGCTCATCGCCGAGGGCTGCTCCAACGCCGCCATCGCCCGGCGGCTCGTCGTCACGGAGGCCACGGTGGGCAAGCACGTCCGCGGCATCCTCGCCAAGCTCGACCTGCCGCAGACGGACGACACGCACCGCAGGGTCCTCGCCGTGCTCGCCTACCTGCGCGGCCAGGGGTGACCCTGCCGCGGGTCAGGGGTTGAGCGTCTCCCAGATGCGGACGAGCTGCTCGCAGACCTCGGTGATGTCGGTGATCGGGAGCTTGCCGGTCTCGCCGGTGCGGGCGCACCAGCGGAAGGTCGCCGACTCGCACCAGACGGTCAGGTCGCCCTGGCCGGACAGGACGGAGATGCCGAGTTCGTCGCCCGGGACGAGATCGTGCACGCCGCGCTGGACGAGCAGCGCGTGCAGGTCCCGCGTGGCGTGCGGGCCGTCCATGCGCCAGTTGTGCCGGTGGCGGCGCGCGGTGCGCGGGAGGGGCAGCGCGAACCAGGTGGCCTTGCCCCGGACGGCCGTGGACCGGAGCCGGGAGCGGGACGGGTGGTGCCCCCAGCGGCCGCCGGTCAGCAGCTCGATGATCTCCAGGCCGCGGCCGTGTTCGAGCATCGGGCCCGCGGGCGCCTGCGGGCGCCAGGCGCGGAGCGTGTCGAACGCCTTGACGACCAGTTCGTCGGCGCCGCGCCCGTCCGCGCGCTGGTAGACCCAGAGTTCGGCGCCGGACGGGCCGTCGCCGGGGGTCGCGTGCTGTAAGACGTTCGTGGCCAGCTCGCTGACCATGAGCGTGATGTCGTCGACGTCCTGGACGGCGAGTCCGAGCGCGGGCAGCAGGCCGGTCACGTGCGCGCGGGCGACCCGCGCGATCGTGTCGTCCCCGGGCAGGGGCAGTGCCGCGCAGCCGCCGCTCTCCAGCCTCCATGGAATCCCGCACGTCGCTGCGGCCTTCGTCATGACGCCCACCTCGGGTGGTCTGGGAGACATTCGCAATTCAGACATTCGCGACCTGAACCTCAGAGGTTCGCGAGTCGCTATGTGTGAATCACAGATACAAGCTTCGCACATTTCTGGCCGCCGGACGCGGAACATGGCAAGGATCATGCACTGACAGTTGAGACGTTCACCGATGTACCCTTTAGCGCACAAACCACGTTCGTACACGGCGATGCGGGAACGTACCGGCGGACCCGGGACGAACGAGGCCCGCCGCTGTAGCGTGGACGGCGCCTGAGAGAGGGCCGCACACATGAAGATCCCCCAGGGGTGCAGCCCTGGGGGATCGAGTGTGCGGCCCGGTCAGGGCCCGTTCCGCGTGCTAGCGGTCGTAGCGGCCGGCGCGCACGTCGTCGAGGAACGAGGCGAAGACCGAGCGGGGGACGACGTGCGCCCCCGCTTCGGGCGTCCTGCTGTCGCGCAGCCCGGTCGCGGTGCCGAGGTCGGCGACCTCGACGCAGCCGCCGTTGCTGCTCGCGCTCGCGGTGGCCTTGAACCACCGTGCCTGAGAGAGGTCCATTTCACTCCAGCGTCGCGATGAGTTTCTCCAGGTGCTTCGCGGTGTCGGTGGCGCTCAGCGCCGCCCCGCGGATCTGCTCGAAGATCTCGTCATACGCCTCCACTTTGGTCGGATCGTCGATCTCCTGGATATCGGCGTCGTTCTCCAGGAAGACCATCGCCGGCTCCCCGTCCGGGTACCGGAAGATGTTGACCAGCGTCGACATGCCCGGATGCAGGCCGTCGGCGAAGCGCAGCAGCCGCATCTCGACGTTCGGCCTGGCCGACATGGCGAGCAGGTGGCGGAGCTGGGCGCGGCGGTCGCCCGGGTCGCCCCACTCGTACATCAGGGACGCCTCGGTGATGACCGCGGTCAGCTCCGGCGCGGTGCCGTCGTCGCGGTCGAGGATCTGCTGCCGGCGCAGCCGGGCCCGCAGCGCCTGCTCCCGCCACTCCGGCGTCCGCGTCCCGGACGTCAGCAGCGCCTGCATGTACGGCAGGGTCTGCAGCAGGCCGGGCAGCACCAGCGGCATGACCACCCGGATGCTCGACGCGTCCCCCTCGTAGCCGGGGAACTCGTTGTCGAAGACGTCCGGGTAGTCACGCCACCAGGCCCGCTTCCGGGCGCGCGTCGCGAGATCCTCGAGCTCGTCGAGGTCGCTGCCCTCGTAGATGCGCGCCAGGTCGCGGATGTCACTGAGCTCGGGCCGAACCCAGTTGTTGGCCTCGAACCGGCCGACCTTGCCTCTTCCCCAGTTCAGCCGGTCGCAGACCTGGTTGGCCGTGTATCCGGCCGCGACGCGCAGGTCCCGAAGGCGGCGCGCCAGCCCCCGCTTGGCAATGGTGGCGCCGTACGCCTCGCTCATCGACGCCACCTCCCTTGACATACGGCCGCCATCAGCATACGCCTTCCGAATTTGTGAATCACAGATCTGGCCGGATCAGGAAGTGCTTCACGAATCGCGGTCACGGGACCGGCCTCACGACGCGGCGCGGTCGAACTCGCCCTTCCGCACGCCGTCCAGGAAGCAGGCCCATTCGTGCTGGTCGAAGACCGAGATCAGGTCGCCGGAAGTGCGCAAAAGGGTCCATTCCCCGACAAAAGCGACTTCGATTCCGCCCTCGTCGCTCGCCGAGCGCTGCCAGTCGAGGGCGTCCGGATCGACGCCCAGCTCCGCCGCCGACGGCTTCCTCATGCCGGCTTCCTCGCCACAGCGCAGTAGCCCAGCCGCGACCCATCACTATCGGCCTCGTCAGGGTCCTCGGCGCCCCACAGGCCGACATGGCACAGCTCCGCGGGCGCCCCCTCGTACGGCGGGACGATCTCCAGGCCGGTGAAGTACCGCTCGATCTCCGCGCGGGGCCGCGGGTAGGCGCCGCCGGACGACGACTTGGCGTACACGGCGGTCACCTGGTCGAGCTCCTCGCTCACCTGGTGGTCGCTGTTGATCGCGCACAGCGCCACGTAGCTGCCCGGCGCGAGCCGGCTCACGTACCGCTGGACGACGCCCCACGGGTCGTCCTCGTCGGGCACGAAGTGGGTCACCGTCACCAGCAGCAGCGCCACCGGCTCGGTGAGGTCGATCATCGCGGTGGTCTCCTCGTGCCCGAGCAGGCCCTCCGGGTCGCGGAAGTCCGCCGTGATGAACGCCGTCCCTGGCACGCCCTCCAGCAGGGCCTTCGCGTGGATCGAGACCAGCGGGTCGTTGTCGGCGTACAGGATCCGCGCGTCGGGGGCGACCTTCTGCACCGCGTCGTGGGTGTTGTTGCCCGTCGGCAGGCCGGCGCCCACGTCGATGAACTGCCGGATGCCCTGCTGGGCCAGCCACCGCACCGAGCGCTGCAGGAACCCGCGGTTGGCCCACGCGGCGTCGTCCAGGTCGGGCATGTGCGCGCGGACCTTCTTCACGGCCTCGCGGTCGACCGCGAAGTTCGCCGAGCCGCCGAGGATGTAGTCGTACATTCGGGCCGGGCTGGGGATCGTGCTGTCCACCCCGGGTGGAGCCTGTTCGATGTCGCTCATCGCATTGGCCTCCATTGCCGCATCTTGTGATGCACGAATTATGAAGCAATTGGTCAAGACGATGCGATGCGCCGGCCAAGGGCGCGCGGGGCGCCGGGTGGTTCGGCGGCGCTCACCGGGGCATGACCCGCCGAAGGGCGGAAAGGGGGGAACGATCATGAAGACCGCACCTGACCTGGCATTGCGGCAGCTCACCGTGCAATTCGTCGGCAACGCGACGACCCTGCTGCGCTGCGGGCCGTTCACGCTGCTGACCGACCCGAACTTCCTGCACCGCGGCCAGCGGGCGTATCTGGGGTTCGGGCTCACGTCCAAACGGCTGACCGAGCCCGCCCTGCGGATCGAGGAACTGCCGCGCATCGACGGCGTCGTCCTGTCCCATCTGCACGGTGACCACTGGGACCGGGTCGCCCGCGCGAAGCTCGACCGGGGCCTGCCCATCGTCACGACGCCGCACGCGGCCCGGCGGCTCCAGGGCTGGCACCGCTTCCGGCACGCGGTCGGGCTGCGCACCTGGGAGACGCACACCATGGTGAAGGACGGCGCGCTGCTCCGGATCACCTCGATGCCCGGTCGGCACGCGCCCGGCGCGGCCCGCATGCTGCTGCCCCCGGTGATGGGCAGCCTCCTGGAGTTCGGTCCGGCCACCGGCGACGTGCAGTTCCGCCTCTACATCACCGGTGACACGCTGATGTTCGACGGGATCCATCAGATCGCCCGCCGTACGCGGGACATCGACCTCGCCGTCCTGCACTTGGGCGGCACCAAGCTGCCCGGCGGGCTCATCGTCACGATGGACGCCACCCAGGGTGCCGACTTGTTCGAGACAGTTCGTCCTGCGCGGGCGGTGCCCGTCCACTACAACGACTACAGCGTCTTCAGCTCGCCCCTGGACGACTTCCGCCGCGAGCTGGAACGCCGGGGCTTCGGCGACCAGGCGACCTACGTCGAGCCGGGCCAGACCCACACCTTCACCCACCAGACCGGCTGACCGGCTGACCGGCTCTAGCGCTGCACCCGCTTTCGCATGGCGTGCGCCATGCGTAGAGGGAAGAGGCCCACGAGCGGTGCCCGGCGGCCCATGTCGTCGGTGTCCTTCTTGTCGAAGGCGCGGGCGTAGCGCTGCGCCTCGGACGCGGTGCCGTACTCCTTCGCGCCCCCGGCACCGCACCCGCGCGCGCACGTCCAGCGCATGGTCGCGCCGTCGGCGGTGAAGCGGAAGTCGTGGCCGAAGATGCGGCAGGTCTTCATCGGTCATGCCTCCGCGTTCGTGTCGGAGTTCTCGGGCGGCCCGTACCGGTTGCTTGCGAGGGGGCGCGCCCGTCCCTCGTGGACGGCTTCGCGCAGCGCGGCGCGGAACCGTCCAGGGCCCCAGTAGCGGGCGCCGACCATCTCGGCGAGCCGGGTGCGGCCGGTCGGGCCGTGCTCGGCGAGCGCCTGCGCGATGGCGGTGACCTCGCGGTCCAGGGCGACGTCGGCGCCGGCCGCCCACTCGGCCGACCGGCCGGTCATCATGCCCGGCGAGTAGAAGGTCTGCCCCGGGCCCGGCAGGAACCGGCGCAGCCCCGTGCGGCGCTCCCGCTCGCGGCGCAGGAGGCGGGCGCGGATGCGCTCGTCGCGCTCGCGCGCCGCCCGCTCCCGGTCCGCCGCCTCGGCGCGCTCGCGCTCGGCCTGCTCGGCCGTGCCCGCCTCGGCGGCCAGCGACTCGGCGGCGGAGCGGTGCTGCGCGGCCTCCATCCGGTCGGCGGCGGACTCGGCGCGCATCCGGTGGACGGCGGCCCGCCGCTCGTGCGCGCCGGCCCCCTCCTCGTCGCCGTCGGCGCGGGCCGTATGGGCGAGCGCCAGCTCGGTGTGCATGCGCTCCCATTCGGCGTAGGTCTCGGCCTGCTCCAGGGCGATCTCGGCCTCGGTCCCGTCGAGCCCGGCGGCGCGCCCGCGGGTCTCGGCGGCCATCGCCCGCTGCTCGCCCGCCCGCGCCCGCTCGTCCGCCGCGGCGGCCAGGACCGCGTGCAGCGCGGAGTTCTCCTCGTCCTCCGCGGCGAGGGCCTCGACCCGCTCGCGGAGCCCGCGGGCCCGCTCGTCCGCCGCCTCGGCCCGGCCCAGGGCGGCCGCGCGCTCGGTGTCGTCGCGGGCGCGCTCGGCGGCGGCCCGCTCGTCGTGGGCGGTGGCCTCCTCGGTGAGGCGCTCGGCGTCCCACTCGGCGATCTGCGCGAGGGCCTCCTCGACGCGGAGCCGTTCGAGGGCGCGGGCGTCGCCCTCGTCCGCGTGCGGGCGCAGCTCGTGGACGGCGGCACGGTGCTCGGCGGCCCGCGCCCGCCCCTCCTCGGCGTGCCGCCGGGCCTCCAGCGCCGGCCGGTTCGCCCGGCCTGCCGCGCCCGTCGCCGTGCCTGCCCCGCCCGTCGCCGTGCCCGCCGCGCCCGCCGCCGCGGCCTCGCCGGACGACGGTTCCTCCGCCGCCTCCTCCGCGGTGAGCGGCCGGGCGATGTTCTCCAGCGAGGCCTGCTCGGCGCGGACCCCGAAGAACAGCTCGGCGATGCCGCCCAGCGCCATGATCACCGCACCGACGAAGAACCCGATCGCGACCTTCTCCACGGCGCCGCTGTCGATCAGGTTGCCGAAGATGAGCGGGCCGGTGATGCCGCCGGCGGCGGTGCCGATCGCGTAGAAGAACGCGATGGCGAGGGCGCGGGTCTCCATCGGGAAGATCTCGCTGACCGTCAGGTAGGCGGAGCTGGCGCCGGCCGAGGCGAAGAAGAACGTCACCGAGACCAGCGCGATGAACGTCCAGCTCGACAGCGTCCCCGCCACCAGGAAGGCCCCGAGCAGGCAGGTCAGCGCGGCCGAGATGAAGTACGTCCCGGAGATCATCGGCTTGCGGCCGACGGTGTCGAACATCCGCCCGAGCAGCAGCGGGCCAAGGAAGTTGCCGAACGCGAACAGCGCGATGAAGTACGGCACCGCCCCGGAGGCGACGTCGAAGTACTTGCTCAGGATCGTGCCGAGGTCGAACGTCACCGCGTTGTAGAGGAACGCCTGCCCGACGAACAGCGCGAACCCGAGCGTCGCCCGCTTCGGGTAGACCTTGACCGCGACCCGCGCGATCTCCCGGAACGGGATGGCCCGGCGCTGCCGCACCGTGATGCTCTCGCCCGGGTCGGCGAGGTCCCGGCCGGTCTCGGCGCGGACCTCCCCCTCGATGCGGTCGACGATCCGCTCGGCGTCCTCCTGGCGGCCGTGGATGAACAGCCAGCGCGGGCTCTCCGGCACGTGCCGCCGGACGAGCATGATCGCCAGGCCGAGCACGCCGCCGATCCCGAACGCCAGCCGCCAGCCGAAGTCCTGCGCGAAGAACGAGGTGTCCAGCAGCAGCAGCGCGGCCAGCGCGCCGAGCCCGGACCCCACCCAGTAGCTGCCGTTGATCGCGAGGTCGACGCGGCCGCGGGCGCGGGCCGGGATCAGCTCGTCGATCGCCGAGTTGATCGCCGCGTACTCGCCGCCGATGCCCATCCCGGTGACGAACCGGCAGGCGAAGAAGTACCAGGGCGCGAAGGCGAACGCGGTCGCGACGGTCGCGGCGATGTAGACGACCAGCGTGAGGATGAACAGCTTCTTGCGGCCGAACCGGTCGGTGAGCTGGCCGAAGAACAGCGCCCCGAGGCACGCCCCCGCGACGTAGATCGCCGCCGCGAGCCCGATGTCGGACGGCGACAGCTCGATGCCGCTGCCCGGCTCGGTGAGCCGCGCGGCGACGGAGCCGACGATGGTGACCTCGAGGCCGTCGAGGATCCAGACCGTGCCCAGGCCGACGACGATCATCCAGTGGAACCGCGACCACGGCAGCCGGTCCAGCCGCGCCGGAACGCTCGTGGTGATCGTGCCCAACCGTCCATCGGCGGTCATGCGGACGCCCCTCCCCACCGGACCCGTGGTCGCCTAAGTGATCAGCGGTAGGGCTACCCCTCACCCGGTCGCCACACATCGCCACGCCCGGCGGCGCGCACATAACCCGGGAAAAACACCGCCGATATCCGAAATGGCACCACAAAGCGGTTTCGGCCCGCCGGGATCGCCGGGAATGGCTAGTCTCGGCGCATGACCGGCACCTCCCCCGCGAACGGGCCGTCCGGCGACCGGCCGGCCATCGACTCCTCCGTCCCGCACACGGCGCGGGTCTGGAACTACTGGCTCGGCGGCAAGGACAACTACATCGTCGACCGGGATCTCGGCGACCAGATCCAGGCGGTGATCCCCGACATCGTCGCCTCGGCCCGCGCCGACCGCGGGTTCCTCGGCCGCGCCGTCGCCCACCTGGCCGGGGAGGCCGGCATCCGGCAGTTCCTCGATCTCGGGACGGGCCTGCCCACCGCGGGCAACACCCACGAGGTCGCGCAGGGCATCGCGCCGGAGTCCCGCATCGTGTACGTCGACAACGACCCGCTGGTGCTGACGCACGCGCACGCGCTGCTGACGTCCACCCCCGAGGGCGCCACCGACTACATCGAGGCGGACGCCCGCGACCCCGAGACCATCCTGAAGCGGGCGTCGGCGGTACTCGACTTCTCCCAGCCGGTCGCCATCATGATGCTGGGCATCCTGAACTTCATCCCCGGCGAGGACGAGGCGCAGCGGGTCGTGGACCGGCTGCTCGCCGCCGTCCCGTCCGGCAGCCACCTGGCGATCGCCCACCCGACCGGCGAGGTCGAGGGCGAGGCCGCGCAGCAGGCGGTCGACATGAGCAACCAGGCCGGGGTCGCGACGATGCGGCTGCGCAGCCGCGCGGAGCTGGAGCGCTTCTTCACCGGCCTGGAACTCCTGGAGCCGGGCGTCGTGTCCTGCTCGCAGTGGCGCCCGGCCGTCAGCGGCCTCGACGGGCCGCCGAAGCCGGTCTACCAGTTCTGCGGCCTCGGCCGGAAGCGCTAGCCGAACCCGGCCGCGAACCCGGCGGCGCTCCCGGCCGCGCCGGTCATCGGACGGTGCGGCGGTACGTCCCGAACGGGCCGTCCTCGTCGGGGGCGCCGGGCTCGGCTCCGCCGGTGCCGGTGACGTCCAGGCGGGTGTGGAGACCGGTGATGTGCAGAACGCGCAGCACCTTCGGCTGCGGTCGGCGCAGGCAGAACTCGCGCCCGCGGCCGGTCATCTCCTTGTGCGCCCACACGAACACGGCCAGGCCGCTGGAGTCGGCGAAACTCAGCCCGGACAGGTCCAGCAGCAGCCGCTGCGGGTCGTGCGCGGCGATCACCGCCGCGATGTGCCGGCGCAGCGGTTCGGAACCGGCCACGTCGAGCTCGCCCTCCAGGCGCAGCTCCACGGCCGTGCCGTCGGAGCGGGTGCCGACCGCCAGCAGCGGCGTCCCGTCGGCGCGGGTGAGGCTGGTCTCGACCGGCGGGACGGGCACGGGCGGGACGGGCACGGGCGGGACGGGCACGGGCGGGTCGGGCACGGGCGGGCGGGCGCCGGCGGGGCGGCGCCCATCTGCGGTGGTCACAGAGCCTCCATGGGCAAGGGTGGATTCTCCGGGACCGGGCAGGGGTCAGGGGCCGGGCCGAGGCGGAGCGGGCGGGAAAGCGGTGCGGTCGGGGGTTCCGGGGGTTCCGGGGGTCCCGGGGGCGTTCCGGGGGCTAGGACGTGCCTTCGCGCAGGATCTCGGCGGCCAGGTCGGCGACGCGGCGGCGGCTGTCGCGGGCCTGCTTGCGCAGCCGGTCGAACGCCGAGACGGCGTCCAGCCGGTGGGTGGCCATCAGGAAGCCGATGGCGCGTTCGATGACGACCCGGTAGTCCAGGGCGTACTGCAACTGGGTGGCGGTGGTGCTGTGCTCGCGGGACGTCAGCGCCGCCGCCATGAGCTCCCCGATCAGCCCGGCGTAGGCGCGCAGCGCGGAGAAGTCGGAGTCGTCCCAGCCGTAGGGCTGGGAGCGGTAGACGTTGAGCGTGCCGACCGGGCTGCCGCCCAGCAGCAGCGGCACCCCCGCGACGGCCCGCACCCGCTCGTCGAGGACGTCCACCAATTGCGGCCAGCGCGGGTCGGAGCGGACGTCCTTGGTGGAGACGGGCCTGCCCTCGACGTAGGTCTCGTAGCAGGGCCCCTGGCCGGCGCTGGCCTGCGCCTCCTCCAGGGACCGGCCCACCTCGTCGGACGCGGCCACGTACACCAGGGCCTCGGAATCGTCGATGAGCATGATCCCGGCGCCGTCGTAGCCGAAGAGCCGGTCCACCGAGCTGACCACCCGCTGGAGGGCGCGTCCGACGTCCGAGTCGACGGGCGCCTTGCGCAGCACCTCCAAACTGGAGTTCAACGCGTCGGTGTCGATATGCATCATGCTCCACATCCTTGAGTGGGAGAACGGTGGTAGACGAGATGTGGAGGCGCTACGGCCGGCCGTGCGCGCCGTCGCCGGCGGCCGGACGCGCGGCGAGGCGGACCAGCAGTTCGGCGGCGGTGTCGGCGAGGTGCTCCCCGACCGCGATCTGCCTGCTCGTCCAGGTGCACGGCGAGCACTGGTAGAAGTTCAGCGCCCCGACAACGTCGCCCCCGACCTGGACCGGGACCGCGAGGACGGCCCTGACCGGCGCCGCGGTGAGCGCCAGCCGCGCGTATCCGGGCCGGTCGGGGTGGCCGTCCAGGTCGTCCACGGCGACCGGGTGGCCGGTGAAGACGGCGTCGTGGGCGGGGCCCGCCTGCACGAACTGCTGGGCGTACTGCAGGTTCAGCCCTTCGGGAGTCGATCCGCCGACCGCGCGCAACCCGCTCGGTTCGCTCGGTTCGGGGGCCATCATCAGGGCGGCGCCGTCCACGCCGGAGATCACCGCCATCGAGCGCAGTGCGCCGGCCAGCCGGCCGGCGGCCTGGTGGGCGCCGTCGCCGACGCCGCGTTCGTTCGCCATGTTCCTCACCTCGGGCAGCATTGACTGCTGATCCGCGGACACAGGGCGGAACTTTCGGCCTACCTTACCCGGTTCAGGGTGGTTTCCGTCCGCTGGAACGCAGGCCGCGCGACCGCGATCGCGGCCGCGACGCCTGACCGGGTCCGGGCGGCGCACGCTCTCCTGGCACCGGTGGGTTCGCCCTGGTCAGACCGGGTAGGCAGGCCCCGTCCCGCGAACAGGGGCGGCTTCGGCGGGGACGGCTTCGGGGGAGGCGTCGTGCGAGTGCAGTGGCGGCGGCGCGTGCGCGCGGCGCGCTGGCCGGCGGGCATGGGGCTCGCGGCGTGGCGCTGGCTGCGGACGTCCCGCCGGATCCGGCGCCGCCGGCTCCGCACCGAGGCGGTCGCCGAGGTCAGGCGGATCCCGCGCCGTCCCGGCGGCGGGGTGCAGGACGCGCGGCAGGGCGTCGGCCCGGTCTTCCAGCGGCGCTACACGGTCCGCATCGCCGGCAGCCCGCTCGGCCCGGCGGAGCTGATCACCCGGCTGGGCGCCGACCTCAACGCGGCCTCGCCGGTGGAGGTCGCCGTCTTCGACAAGACGTCCGGCGGCGCCCGGCCCCTGGAGGTGGAGGACGAGTACGTCGTCCACATGCCGGGGCCGTGGAACTGCCCGGTGCGGGTGGTGGAGCGCACCCCGGAGTCGTTCCGGTTCGCGACGCTGCGCGGCCATCTGGAGGCCGGGGAGATCGAGTTCCGCGCCGCGCGGGCACCGGACGGCGACGACCTCGTGTTCACGATCGAGTCGTGGGCGCGCAGCGGGGAACGGCTGGCGGCGGTTCTCTACGAGAAGGTCGGCATCGCCAAGGAGATGCAGCTCCACATGTGGGCGCACTTCTGCACCCGGGTCGCCGAGCTGGCCGGCGGCCGGATGGTCGGCGAGGTGGAGGTCCAGACGGAACGGGCGAGCGGGTCGGCCGCCGGGGAGAGCCTCGTCGCCCGAGCGGTCACCGGGGCGGTCACCGGGGCGTTCAAGCACCCCTTCGCTCTCGCGGCCCGCGTGCGGAGCCGTCCGCTGCATCCCGAAGGGCTGCTGTTCGACGCCACACTGCTGCTGCACGGGACGTCCCAGTACTGGGGAGTCCCCTTCCTGGACGACCGCACGGAGCTGCCGGCCGAGGTGCGGCTCTCCCGCGCCATGGGCCTCCCGTCCGTCCTGCCGGACATCCTCGGCCTGGCGCTGCGCTGGCGGCAGCCGTCGGGCGACGACGCGGAGCTGCTGCTGGCCACGACCGGGCTCACCGTGCTCGGCCGCCGCCTCCTCCACCTGAAAGGCGCGTGGAGCCCGGCCTTCTACGGCTCCCTGCTCCCGTACCGGGCCGGTGACCGCCGGCTGATCCTCGGCGCGGCCGTCCACCATTCGCCGTCCGTCCCGGCCGATCTGCGCTCCCTTGACCGCGCCGTACGGGACCGGCCGTTCTCGCTGACGCTGCTGGTGGCGAGCGAGTTCGGCGGCTGGGAGCGGTTCGGGGAACTCCGGCTGCTCGGGCTCGCCCCCACCGACCCCAGGCGCTTCAATCCCGCGCGCAATCCCGTGGAGGGCCTGGAGCCCGCAGGGCTGCTCCAGCAGGTTCGCGGCCCGACGTACGCCGCCGTCCAGCGGGCCTCCCGCAAGGCGCCGCGATGAAGCCCGGGAGACGGCTTCTGCGCAGGACGCGCCTTCAAGCGCGCCTGCACCGCCTTCCCTTGAACTTCGACCCGTGCCAGCACGACGTGCACGAGCCCGAGAGCGGCTGGGAGGTCGACGACTACCGGCAGCCGCTCCCTCCGGAGCCGCCCGGCCCGCCGCTGCCCGGCGGTAGCTGGCAGATCGCCCGCCTGCTCGTCCAGAACTACGAGTACGCCGACCCGTCCATCATCCGGAGGGTGAGCGGCGCCGGCCCGCCCGAGCCCGGCCGGAACATGCTGCTCGAAGGCCACTTCTACGGCCTGCGCTTCTACCTCGGCGTCCGCGTCGGGGACGTCATCGACGAGACCGTCGAGCTGAACGGACGCCAGGTCCGGGTGTACGGCTGGAACTACCGCACGCTGCAGGGGCACCTCGAACGCGGCCAGATGGACCAGGAGGTGCGCAAGTGGCTCGACACCGGCGACGTCGAGTTCCACATCCACGCGTTCTCGCAGCCGGCGGTCGAACCGCATCCCATCGAGCGCCTCGGCTTCCGCGTCTTCGGCCGCCCCACCCAGCTCAAGTTCTACGACCGGGCCTGCCTGCGGATGAAGACGCTGACGGCCGCCGCCCTGACCGCCGACCGCCACCCCCGGCCGGCGGCCTGACCCCGCGCCAGCCCCGGAGGGACGCGTCAGGTCCGGAGGAATGCGTCGATCGTCCCGGTCTGCCCGAAGATGGCGTGGCCGACGTCCGGGAGCAGCTTCACCGTCGACTGCGGGACGCACTCGTGGACGCGCCGCGCGGTCTGCCGCGAGTCGAACATCGCGTCCCGGCCGCCGACGATGGCGAGCACCGGCATGCCGAGGCCGCGCAGCGCGTCGTCGGGGAACACCGGGAGCTTCTCCCTGCGCGGGTTGAAGTGCGCGAACGTCCGGACGACGCCGTCGAGCACCGCGCTCTCCCGGCTCAGGCCGGTGACGGTCATCGCCGACTCCCGCAGGCCGCCGCGCCGGAACACGCGGGCCGGCAGGGTCGTGAACACCCAGCCGATCTTCTGCCGTCCGATGCCGCCGGGGCACATCAGCACCAGGCGGGTCACGCGTTCCGGCCTGCGGACGGCGTAGTCGAGCGCCGTCCACCCGCCGAGGGACGTGCCGACGACCGCGGCGTCCGCGATCCCGAGCCCGTCGAGCACGTCGTCCAGCCACAGCGCGACCGCGCCGGTGCCGAGGGCGGGGCGCGAGGGCGCGCTCAGCCCCGGCTCGCCGACGAGGTCCACCGCGTGGGTGCGGAAGTGCCGCGACCACACCGCGACGTCCTCCCGCCACATGACCGCGTTCGCCCCCGAGCCGTGCAGCAGCACCAGGGGCGGCGCGTCCGGCGGCCCGGAGACCAGCACGAACGTCTCCCCCTCGCGGGTCGGCACCCTGACCCGCTCGGCGGGCACGGGCCAGTCGTCCAGCGCCCGCCGGTAGTGGCCGAGCAGCTCGCGCTCCCCTTCCGCCGACTTGTAGATCACGCTCATGGCGTCCCCGTCCCCGTCCCCGCCAGCCGTGCGTCGAGCGCCTCCAGGTCCGGGACGAACCACACGTGGCCGGCCCTGTTCGACTCCCGCACCAGCGCGCGCAGCGCCGAACTCTCCGCCATATGTGCGGAGATGTCGCCGACGACCGCGAGCTTCACCCCGTACTGGACGAACTTCTGCATGAGGTCGCCCGCGAAACGGGTGCCCAGCGAGAAGAAGCGCGCGTCCAGCCGGCCGGCGGGCACCGCGACCACCTCGGCACCGAGGTAGGTCGCGCCGACCAGGTCGAGCCCGTCCTGCATGGTGGCGACCAGCGGGCCGTCCGGGTCGCAGACCAGCACCTGGACCCCGGCCCGCTCCTGCACCACATCAGTCATCGCCGGCCTCCCGTCCGAGCACGCCGCCCTCACCGAGCACGGCGTCGATCAACCGCAGCACCTCGGCCGTGGCCGCCGCGCCGCCGAGCAGCACGACCTTCAGGCGCTGCCCCTCCTCGTCATGGACGACCTGGATGTGCACCGGCCGCCCGGGGTCTGGCCCGCTCTGCGCGGCACTCACCACCAGGGTGCCGAGCCGGTCCGCCATGTGCCGGTCGACACCGTCGACCTGCACGATGCTCGACACCTCGACCCGCGTCTCCGCGCGGCCGCCGGGCTCTGGCCTCCCGGTCAGCTCGTCCAGGTCGTCGCGCCCGATCCGGTACTGCTTGCCGATCCGGACGGCCTTGAGCCGCCCCTCCCGGATGTACCGCCGCACCGTCCGCACATGAAGCCCGAGAAGGTCGGCGACCTCCTCGACCGAGTACATCTTGTCGTCCATTGCTCCCCAACATACGCGAAGGAGGGAGCGATAGGGAACTTTAAAGACCATGACCGAGCATGCCCGCCCGCACCCACCTGGCCCGGCGCCGCGGCTCACCGCCGCCGGACGTCAGCTGAGCCGGCCGGTCTCCCAGGCCCAGGCGGCGATCTCGACGCGGTTCCGGACGCCCAGCTTGTGCTGGATGCTCGCGACGTGGGTCTTGGCGGTGCCGGGCGTGATGGACAACTCGGCGGCGATCTCCGCATTGGTGCGGCCCCGCGCGACGAGGGTCGCGACCTCGGTCTCGCGGCCGGTGAGGCGCTCGTCGTCGGCGCGCGGGCGGGGCGGGGCGAAGCGGCGCAGCAGCCGGGTGGTGATCGTGGGGCTGATCAGCGCGTCCCCGGCCGCCGCCGCGCGGACGCCCTCCACCAGCAGCGTGGGGCCGGAGCGCTTCAGCAGGAAGCCGCAGGCGCCGTCGCGCAGGGCCGTGTGGACGTACTCGTCGAGGTCGAAGGTGGTGACGACGAGCACCCGGAGCGGATCGGGCACGCCGGGGCCCGCCAGCAGCCGGGTCACCTCCAGGCCGTCCATGCGGGGCATCCGGATGTCCGCGAGGACGACGTCGGGACGCAGCCGCCGCGCCGTCTCGACTGCCGCGACACCGTCGGCGGCCTCCCCGACCACCTCCATGTCGGGCTGCGCGTCCAGGATGATGCGGAAGCCGCCACGGACGTCAGCCTCGTCGTCGGCGATGACGATCCGAGTGGTCATGGCGGCGATCGTAGCGGGATGAGCGCGACCACCCGCCAGCCCCGATCACCTGCGGGACCTGCGCCGAAGTCGCCGCCGAGGGCCTCGACGCGCTCGGCGATGCCGGGGAGCCCGAGCCCGCTCCGCCGCCGCTCGCGCAGCAGCCCCGTGCGGCCTCTGGGGCCGTCGTCGGTGACGGCGACGCGAAGGTCCGGCCCGGTCGCGGTGACGGAGACGTCGACGGCGGTCGCGCCCGGGGCGTGCCGGCGGACGTTCGTCAGGGCCTCGACGACCAGCCGGTACGCCGTCGCCGAGACCTCGGGAGGAGGGGTGACGGCGTCCATCGCCAGCCGGATCCGGGCCCCGTCCGGCGTGCCGAACCCCTCTACCAGCGCGGGCAGTTCGTCCAGGCCGTGCGGGCCGTCGCGGGGGCCGTCGTCGTGGAGCATGTGGACGGTGCGGTCCAGCGAGGCCATCGCCCGCGCCCCGGCCGCCTCGATCCGCCGGAGCGCCGCCGCGGTGTCGCCGCCGATCTGGGCGGCCTGCGCCTGGACGATCATCCCGCCGACCTCGTGCGCGACGAAGTCGTGCAGGTCGCGCGCCAGGTCGAGGCGCTGCGCGCGCCGCGCCTCGGCCACCGCCCGGGACCGGCGCGCGTCCAGCGACCGCAGATACAGCCCGGTACCGGCGGCGACCGCCGCGCCGAGCCCGCAGAACAGGCAGCCGAGCACCGCACCTCCGGCACTCGCGGGCGGGACGACGTGCAACGTCAGCCGCAGCGGAAGCACGGTCACCGCAGCGCCGACCGCCACACCCGCGATCGCGGCGGGCCGGGCGTCCGCGCGCCGCACCACCAGGTGCACGACGACCGCCGCCGCGACCGACTCGGCCAGCCACCAGCCGCCCGTCCGGTTGTCGGCCGGCCCCTGGTAGGCAAGGGTGGCCACCAGCGAGCCGGCTCCGGCCGCGCCCGCGATCGCGCCCGGCCGGACGTCCGGAAACGCGAGCATGAAGACCAGCGCGGCACCGGCCAGCCAGGCCGGAACAGTGATCAGCGGCCCCACTCCCGGCGTGCCCGCTGCAGCCGCCACTGCGAGGGCGGCGACCAGCGCTCCGGCGGCAATGGCGCGCGGCCGCCTCTGCCGAACGGACGAGGAGCCCGCCGAGAAGATCTGCCGAACAGCCGATGCCCGCCCGGTGCCCTGGTCGCGAGGCTTGTCCGTATGAACGGTCACAAGCGAATCGTACGAACCGGGCTGGCCGCGGCCGCGGTGGCCTGCCTCGCGGGCTGCGGCGCCACGGCCGAGGCCGGGCTGGCGGGCGCGCCGTCGGGGTCGTCCGGCAAGGCGCTGCTGCGCGCCGACACGAACCGCGACGGACGGCTGTCCCCCGCCGACGACGCCCGGCGCGCAGCGTGGACGGCCACTCGCGGCGCGATCATGCTGCCGAACCTCGACGACGACGCCTCCCGCTGCCCCACGGCCGGCAAGAACGGCAAGCGGCTCACCGACGCCGCACTGGCCGCGTGCAACGACGCGTCCGACACGGTGGTGAACGGCGCGGCCGACGCCGCCGACCTGGCGCCGCTGGAGATCCCGGTGATGAAGAGCGTGTCCGGCTCCGCACGGGCGACGCTGCGGCCCGACGCCCGGTCGCGTGACAAGGTGCGGATCTTCGTCCAGCGCGACGGGCGTCTCACGGCACTCGGCGCGGACGGCGCGCTCCGCGCGGACGAACTCCGCCGCGGGGTGCGGCTCGCCGTCGAGGCCCGCGACGTCGTCCGGGACCCGGCCGCGTGGTCGGGGTTCAGCGACCTCACGCTGACGGTGACCGACGGCGCCCGGACCCGGTCTGACAAGGTGCGGCTGCGCGTGGCGCCGGTCCTCTTCCAGCACGACCTCCTCCCCCTTGACCGCGCGGTCGTCGCGAACCCCAAGGATCCCGTCACGTTGGAGAAGGGGAAGGCCCCCGACAAGCCCGTCAAGGGCCAGGAGGCGTACCGGCGCGACCTGCGGCGCGCGCTGGACGCCGAGGGGCTGCGCAAACCGTTCATCGAGTCCCCGGCCGGGGGCGACCAGTGGATGGGCGACATGTTCAAGGCCGGCTACGCGTCCATGCCCGGCCCGGGCGGCAAGGAGCACCGCATCGTGGTGAACCTCCGGTCCCCGGCCGTGACCCCCGACTTCCCGGCCCGCGACCGCCCGCTGCGGGACGCGTCCCGCCCGGTCTTCACCATGATGCGCGGACCGGGCGTCGCGGGGCTCCAGCAGTTCGACGCCACGGCGGTCGACCGCCCCGACGACAACCTGTACTACGGCTCGGCCAGTTCGAGCGGCAACTTCGGGACGATCCCGCCCTACGGCAAGTACCGCACGGGCCGGATCGTCTACGGCGGCGAGGGCAAGTTCACCCCTGACGCGAAGTTCGTCCAGATGCTGGAGGCGCAGGGCTACCAGGACCCGATCGCCGTCGACACGAGCTGGCTCGGCGTGGGCCACATCGACGAGTTCCTCCACTTCGTCCCCCGGCGCGGAGGCAAGGGCTGGGCCATGGTCATCGCGGACCCGCGGATGGGCATGGACCTGCTGAAGAAGGTCGCCGCCACCGGCGGTGGCGGGCAGCGCCTGGTCGAGGGCGTCGCCCCGTCCAACACCCAGTTCCCGGGCCTCACCGTCGCCCAGGCCCTCCGCAAGCCGGAACTGGTGAACGGCACCCGCATCGCGGCGGCCGGCGTGGACCGAGCCCTCCGCCAGTTCCGCGAGAAGGCCGGCATCACCGAACGCGACGTCATCCGCGTCCCGGCACTGTTCACCAAGCTCGACCTGCCCGACGACTACCCGCGCAAGAACCTCACCGTCACCTACCTGCCGGACGCCGCCAACGGCATCAGCACGGGCACCGGCGGCTACCTGGCCCCGGCCCAGCACGGGCCGCGCCAGGGCGGCCAAGACGTCTTCCAGCAAGCCACAGAACAGGCACTGCGCGGCGCAGGCGTCCGCGTCCACTGGATCGAGGACTGGGACTACTCCCACTACGTCGGCACGGCCGGCGGCGACATCCACTGCGTCACGAACGTCCAACGCACCCTCACCACCACAACCCCCTGGTGGCCCACCACCCCCTGACCGGGGCATCGGGTGGATGCGGTAGGGCTCAAGCGGGGAATTCCGTGACGCCGAGGGCGAAGTTCCAGCCCCCCACACCGTGGCGTGCGAGGCCCATGGTGAGCACACCCGCTCCTTCCAGCCAGTGCGCCATCTCCAGGCCGCCGACGTCCATCGGGCGCAGGCCGAGGCTCTTGATGAACACCTCCACGTTCGCCTTGGCCTGCGCGTCGTCGCCGGCGATGAAGACGTCGGGCCGCCCCTGCTCCAGGACGTGACGGAAGATGGTGTTGAAGCCCTTCACCACGCTGGCACTGGCGGGGGCCACCTTGGCGGCTTCCTGCGCGATCGAGGTGACCTCGCGGTGGGTAAGACCGTCGCCCGTGGCATTGAACGGGTTGCTGATGTCGATGATGACCTTGCCCGCGAGGGCGTCCCCGTAGTGGGCGACGACCGGAACGACATTGTCGGCCAGCAGGGCCACGACGACGATGTCGCCCGCCGGGACGGCACCCCACTCTCCCGTCGTGGCGCCGCCGCCGAGAGCCTCGGCCAGGTCGGCGGCCTTGGCGTGATCGCGGCCCATGACCTCGACGGTGTTGCCGCCGGCCACCGCCAGCGCGCCGATCGTCCGGGCCATGTTCCCGGTGCCGATGATGCTGATGCTGCTCATGAGTGTG
Organism: Actinomadura sp. NAK00032; assembly: GCF_013364275.1. Classification (NCBI taxonomy): domain Bacteria; kingdom Bacillati; phylum Actinomycetota; class Actinomycetes; order Streptosporangiales; family Thermomonosporaceae; genus Actinomadura; species Actinomadura sp. NAK00032. The sequence continues at coordinate 9,019,743 of NZ_CP054932.1, forward strand.
CTCTCTTCCTTGGTCTCTAGAACTCGGGTGTGCGGCGTGTGCCGGTGGTTCTCTCAAATCACCGTGGTGCCGCCGTCGGTGGTCAGTTCCAGCCCGTTCACGTAGCTCGAGTCGTCCGAGGCGAGGAACAGCGCGACCGTGGCGATCTCCTCGGGACGGCCCATCTCGCCCCGCGGGATCAGGGACTCGAACTGCTTCTTGGTCTCCTCGTCGAACAGCTCCTCCTGCTTGGCCGTGGCGACCTGGCCCGGGGTGAGCACGTTCACCCGGATCCGCCGGTCCCTGAGCTCGTTCAGCCACACCCGGGCCCACGCCTGCTGCACGGCCTTGCTCCCGGAGTACACGCTCCACCCGGGGTAGCCCTTCATCGAAGCGTTCGACCCGGTCATGAAGATCGAGCCACCGTCGTTGAACAGCGGCAGCGCCTTCTGCACCGTGAACAACGTGCCGCGCGCGTTCAGCGAGAACGTGCGGTGGAACTGCTCCTCGGTGATCTCACCGAGCCTGCCCGGCTCCCCCATCCCGGCACTCGCCCACAGCACGTCGATCGAGCCCTTCTCCCGCTCGACCGTCTCGTACAGGCGGTCCAGGTCGGCCAGGTCGGCCGCGTCACCCCGCACGGCCGTCACGTTCCGGCCGATCACCTTCACCGCCTCGTCCAGCGCCTCCTGCCGCCGGCCGGTGATGAAGACATGTGCCCCCTCCTCAACGAACAACTTCGCGCCGGCCAGCGCCAGGCCGGTCGACGCGCCCGTGATCACCGCCACCTTGCCATCGAGCTTTCCCATGCCCACTCGCTCCTTTGTAAACCGATCTGTGTACGTAACGTAGCTGACGGCCGGCAGGCGGCGCAAGCTATGTACACCGATCGGTACCGACCGGGGTAGAATGAAGGTATGACGAAGGTGGAGAAGGGCCCGCAGGGCCTGCGCCGAGGCAGGGGCGCGCGCGAGCGCATCCTCAGCGCGTCACAGCAGCTGTTTCGCAGCCAGGGCATCAACCGCACCGGCATGAACGAACTCTGCGCAGTGGCCCAGGTCTCGAAGCGCACGGCCTACCAGCACTTCACCGGCAAGGACGAACTGGTCGCCGAATACCTGCGCCGGTTCGATCCCGGCCTCATGGCCGCGGTGTTCGACCGGACCGACCTCACACCCCGCGAACGACTCCTCGCCGCCTTCGAGGTGCCCGCGTCCGGCCCGGACGAGCTCACGCCCCTGTGCCCCTACATCGCGGCGACCGTCGAGATCCACGACCCTGAGCACCCGGCGTCCGAATACGCACGCGAGTACAAGCTCGCCATCGCCGCGCGGCTCACCGAAACGGCCCGCGAAGCCGGCGCCAGCGACCCCGAACAGCTCGGCGAACAACTGGCGCTGCTCCTCGACGGCGCCTCGGCCCGCACCCGGGTCCTCAACGCCGAGTCCTTCCCCACCGCCGCCGCCATCGCCGCCGTCCTCATCGACAACGCCCTCCGCAACGACACTGACTGAAGACTCCAGTCGCCCGGCAGGTCCCGAAATGCCTTATGCCAGGTGGGCGAAGCCTGGACCGGCTCGCGGACGAGCATTTCACTGCCCGGCGCGAGAGCAGATGTGACTTGCCGGTCCCAAATCGCCAAAGGCAGAGCGGCTCACCTTCTTCACCCACATCGTTCAGGTTGCGTTGGCGGCCGCGAAAATAGGTCGGTGTTGACCTCGACCGCAGTTGAGGTTACAGACTCGTCGAAGGCAACACCCTTTCCAGATCGCTACGCCAATGGGAGAAATCTGTCATGACGAAAACCGTCGTCATCGGTGCCACCGGCCGGCAGGGCGGAGCGGTCACACACCTGCTCCTGGAACGCGGTCATGAGGTCGTGGCCTACGTCCGCTCGGAGGAGTCACCGGCCGCGAAGAAGCTGTCGGCCCAGGGAGCGCGGCTGGCCGTGGGCGACCTCGCCGACCCCGAGGCGCTCCAGCGGGCCTGCGCGGGCGCCGAGGCCGTCTTCGGCCTGTCGGTACCGTTCGGCGAGGGCGGCAAGGACGAAGAGGTCGCGCAGGGGCGGCTGCTCGTCGACACCGTCGGGCGCCTCGACGCCCACCTGGTGTACTCCTCCGTGCGGGGCGGTGACCGGATGGAGGCCACCAGCGTCGACCACGCCGACAGCAAGCAGATCATCGAGGCGTACCTGCGCGAGCGACCGGTGCGCGCGACGGTGCTCGGCCCGGTGTACTTCATGGAGAACGCGCTCAACCTAGGCTTCAGCCGACTCGGCGAGGGCATGCTCGCCAACCCGCTGACCCCCGGCAAACCGCTCGACCAGGTCACCGTCCTGGACATCGCCGGACTGGCCGTGCACGCGGTCGAGAATCCCGGCGAATTCATCGGGGAGCGGATCGACATCGCCTCCGACCGCGTCACCGGGCAGGAGGCGGCCCGGATTCTCAGCGACGTACTCGGCCGGGAGATCCCCTATCAGCAAATGCCAATGGACATGGTGCGGAAGTGGGCCGGCGAGGAGGTGGCCACCATGTTCGAGAACTTCGAGAACAACACCGATTTCATCGACATCGATGGCCTGCGCGCCAAATACCCCGCCGTGCGCTGGCACAGCTACGCCGACTGGGCCAAGTCCGTGGACTGGGACAAGGCCCTGGCAGGCTGACCAGGACGCGCACTGATCAATTCTCCGGCCTCGTTCAACGGCGTGCTCAGACGCCACCGGCGTGCTTCCGGTTCATCGCGCGGAAATGAACCGGAAGTACGTTCGTCACCCGGTGCCGGCAGGAGAGGACCGGGCTGACCGAGGACGTCGCGCCGGAACCGGGACACCGCACTGTCCCCGAGTCAGGCCGAGTCGACCATCACCGGCGTCGTCCCGGTGATCGCCGTTGGCGCGGTGGCTGGTCGCCAGCGCCCGGGCATGGAATGTCGCGGGCCGGGCGGCTCGACCGCGAATCGTCACCTTGTCCAGCGGCGCGAGTTCGGGGCGAAACTCGCACTCGGACGCTGCGACCGCCCGGTCGGGCAGCACCGCTCGCTCCGCGCCACCGTCGACCTCGTGGACGAGGACTCCGCACACCCCGCGTCGGCTCCGACGCGAACTTGACGCCGCTCATCGACATGCTCCTGCCGTACGTCCTGCGCGCCTGGCTCGACGAGCAGTCCGGCCCCGGCGCCACCGGCCGGAGACCAGGTCGGCGGGTCGTTCGTCCTGCGCGCGGGGCGCTGATGACTGACGCGCTCATCCTCGGCTGCACGTGTTACCCCCTTTTGACGGGTGTCATCTCGGATGTCGCTGGAAACGGGGTCACACTGGTTTCACGGCTTGCAGGGCCCCACCGGAAACGGCGACGGCCCCCTGTTGGCGCAGGGAGCCGTCTGGAACCGAGCCCGAATCCCGGGGACGGGCGGCTACGGTCGCCTCTGGACGTCATGCCGAGCCGGACGACCGCGCCGATGACAGTCGGTGAGCGGCGGCTCGACACGCATCCGAACGAGAAGTTGTGGTATCGACACCACCGGGACGACCGTTAGCGCGGATTCTCATTCCTCCGCTCGTCATGGCCCAACTCCCCGCCGGCCCGCTCCTGGACGGCTCTCTCGAAGACGACCCCTGGCCGTCGAGCCCGCGCTGACCGGCACGTTGATCAAGTACGCGCGGGTGTCGACCGGAGCGCAGCGGCTGAACCGGCAGATGCACGCAGTGGAGACGGCCGGGTGCACGCAAGTCTTCGCCGACAAGAAGTCCGGCAGGACGCCGAGCGGGCCGAGTTGTGCCCCCACGCTGTGGGACCCGGGCCGGGCGACATGACCATGAACCCGACGCGTCCCATGGCACCCGCCCACCTCGACGCGGCCACGTCGCCTCCGTCCGCCGAAGGTGCATCGCCCGTGTCGTCCGTGTCGCGCGAGGTCGCGCCGCCCACCCGGCCGGACGTCGCGCCATCGGTGGCTGCCGAGGCCGCCGGATATCCGGTCTTGCTGCTTGCCTATGGTTTGCCGGCGCGGCGGCGGTGGCCGGTCAGGTCGGTTGCTTTGATCAGCTTTTCGGGTGCTGATGGCGCGCGCCACAGTTGGACCAGGTGCTGTTCGTCGGTACCGGCGTCGCGGCCTTGGACGCTTACCCGGGTTCGGTACATGCACGTGGACGGCCAGACCCGGTCGAACTCGATCAGGGTGACGGCCTGGTGTCCGGGGGCGGCAGCCCGGAGTGTGCCCGTCGTGGGCGGGGGGCCGGGGACATCGATGGTGTGGAACGGCCAGGAGTATTCGGCGATGTCGTCCCAGGGGTCGGTCTCCAGTGGTGGGGGGCCGTCCAGGAGTTCGGCGGTGAGGTCGACGGCGCCGTTGCGGGTGCCGGTGAGGATGTGGGAGCGGATGGCGAGCCCGTTGCCTTCGTCCAGCCAGGCGTTGTCGTCGAGGCGGTATGCGCTGACCGGGAAAGGGTGATCGGTGCCTGGTGCGGCGAACAGTGCATAGCAGCCCAGTTCGTCGATGTGGACGCTGGTGGTGTGATGTTGCGGCGCTGAAGGCTGCGGGGGCGCGGGCAGGTGGTCGCCGAGCCCTTCGCGGATGCGGTCACGAAGGCTCCGGGCGAGCGTTGCGTCCTGGGGGTCTAGGCCGGCGCGTTGGAAGGCCGACACGTCGAGAAGTTCGGCGAGCAGAAACCAGTGATCGGGCGTCAGCGCCACCGTGACGGTGGTTTCCTCGGGTAATTCGATGGTGCGGTGGCTGGTGTGCTCCCACAGCTCGTAGAAGATCGCACTGTATTCGTCGGCTTCGGCCGGGTCGCCGCCCTCACGCAGGGACTGGCTGCTGTTGTCCAGTTGACCGACTAGGCGATGACGGTCCTTGAGGCTGACTTCCATCGGATAGAGGTCGTTCATGTTCGGAGATCGTATTTCCCTCGGTGCATGGCCGGCCGACGGAGTACGTGCCCGCCGGTCGGGATAGCGGGTTGTCGTCACATATGGTTCTGGCACTGGGTGAAGGTCGGTGGTGTGGTGGGCGCGTTGGACACCCACACCCAGTAGGAGCCCTGCGGACGCCCCGTGGTGTCGGTGACCTTGCCGGTGGAGTTGCGCCACAGCCGGTTCCGCTCGTGGAACCTGCGGTTGTCGGCGCCCTGGCAGTCCTGTTCGGTCTTGGGGACGAACCGGCAGCTCCACTGGCCGACCGTACCCATTCGGCGCCTTGCCAGGTCGAGGCCGCACCAAGGACGACGCGCTGTGGATGGAGGTCCAGGACGCGGCCTGCGGGCTTCCGCAGATGCTGGCGGCCGACTCGTCCAGCGAGACGGGACGGGGCCTGTTCATCGGCTCGACCAGTACGCCCGCTGCTGGGGCATCCGCGCCCTGGCCGGCAACGTCAGCAAGGTCGTCTTCGCCGTCATCGACCGCACCTGAAAACCAGCGAAGGGACGACCTGCGGGGAGGGCCTCGGGGTCGTCCTTCGCTTCCGGCGGTGACGTCGGCACGGCCCTGGCTGGGGAGTTCGGGCCGTCCCCCGTCACCGCCGGCCCTGCCTCTCTGCTTCGTCCCCGGAGCAGAGAGGCAGGGCCACTTACGGAAGTCGGGGAGGCTGCGCTCGCGGCTGACACAGCGCTGTCTGCCGCCTCGCGTTCAGCGCTCTGTTGCGCTGGTTGGTGTTGCAGGGCGTTGGCCTCTGACGGTGGTTTTAGGCGGGGGTTTGGTGGGGGGTGGGTGGGAGGTGCCATAGGCGTACGGCGTTGTCGGAGCCTGCGGTGGCTAGGGCTTTGCCGTCAGGGCTGAAGGCCACCGAGCGGATGGTGCCCTCGTCGCCGCCGATGCGGTCGCCCTGGGGTTTGCCGGTGGCCACGTCCCATAGCTGCACTGTCTGGTCTGAGCTGCCGGTGGCCAGGGTCTTGCCGTCCGGGCTGAACACCACCGCGTTGACGTCTTCCGTGTGGTTGACGAAGGACTGGGGGAGCTGGGTTCGGGCGGCCACGTCCCACAGGCGCACGTCGTCCTGCTTTTTCTCGCCGGCACCGGCCAGCAGCTTGCCGTCCGGGCTGAACGCCACCGCTAGGACGCCGGTGGTGTCGCCTTTGATGGCGCGGGCGCGGGGCTTGCGGCCTGATACGTCCCACAACACCACGTCGTAGGCGTCTCCCGCCAGCGTCCTGCCGTGCGGGCTGAACGCGATCGTGTCGAAGGTGCCGCGTTGTTCGAGGGGGCCGCCGATGGGTCTGCGGGTGGACGCGTTCCACAGCAGGAGGCTGCCCACGTCCGCGGTGGCCAGCAGTTTGCCGTCAGGGCTGAAGGCCACCCCCCTGACCGGGTCCTCGTGTTCGGTGAGGGGTTTGCCGATGGGTTTGCGGGTGGCCACGTCCCACACGCGCACGGTCGTGTCCCGGCTGCCGGTGGCCAGGGTCTTGCCGTCGGGGCTGAACGCCAGGGATGTGACGTCTTTCTCGTGGCCGGTGAGGGGTGCGCCGAGGGGTGTGCGGGTGGCGACGTCCCACAACCGAACTGTGCGGTCGTCGCTTGCGGAGGCGAGGATTCTGCCGTCCGGGCTGAACGCCACTGCGTTGACGGAGAGGGTGTGGCCGGCCAGCGGTTGTCCGATGAGGAACGGTGCGGTGGGGGAAGGTGATTTGCGGGGGCGTCCTGACCCGTTCTCCTGGGTCGCGGCGTAGCCGACGGGGACGGCCAAGGCGAGGGCCGCGATGCCCGCGGTGACGAGATAGGTGCGGCGGGAGAGTTGCGGGAGCGGTGGGACGGCGAGGTCCGGGGCCGGCAGGGCCGGTTCCGTGGCGGCAGGTGCGGCGGGGGCCGCTCCGGCGAGGGCTGCGAGGGTGGCTGCGGCGGCCTGCGCGGTGGGACGGTGCCGGGGGTCGAGGCGCATTAGGTCGCGCAGGATCGGCGCCAGCCGCCGGGCACGCTGGACGGGAGCCGGGTCGCCCCGGGAGATGGCCAGCAGCAGCGCCGCCATGGAGCCGCCGGTGAACGCGGGACGGCCCTCGACGGCGGCGTACAGCGTGGCGCCCAGGGACCACATGTCGGAGGCGGCGGTCGCCTCCCGGTCGTTGACCTGTTCAGGGGACAGATAGGCGGGGGTGCCCAGCAGCGCGCCCGTGGCGGTGAGGGTGGTCTCGCCGGGGACGACCGCGAGCCCGAAGTCGGACACCACGACCCGCCGTCCCTCCAGGAGGATGTTGGCGGGCTTGATGTCGCGGTGCACGATCCCCGCCTGGTGCGCGACTGCCAGCGCCTCGGCGATCTGCGCGCCGATGCGGGCGGTCTCCGCCTCGTCCAGCGGGCCGTGGTCGCGGAGGAGATCGGCGAGGGAGCGGCCCCGGACCAGTTCCATGACGATCCAGGGCAGGCCGTCGTCGTCGTGGAACTGGTCGTGGACGGTGATGACGCCGGGGTGCTTGAGCATTCCGACGGAGCGCGCCTCCCGCTCCATGCGCGCGACGAGTTGCTCGCGCTCCCCGGCCGCCAGGCCCAGGGGGAGTTTGAGCTGTTTGAGCGCCACGTCCCGGCGCATGCGTTCGTCGTGCGCGCGCCAGACGGCGCCCATTCCGCCCTCGCCCAGTACCTCGAGCAGCCGGTACCGGCCGAGCACGACCTTTCCCACGTCCTGCGTCACAGTGGCACATTAGTCACACCGGCCCGTGCCCGGTAGCGTCTCGCGGCGGCCGTCACGCGGGGGTGCGGGGACGGGCGGCGGGCGGGGTGAAGGTGCACGGGAGGCGCTTGTAGCCGTTGATGAAGCCGGACATCAGGCGGTCGGGGTCGCCGGCGGCGATGTCGGGCAGGCGTGTGAACAGCTCGCGGAACATCACGGTGATCTCGCGGCGGGCCAGGTTGGCGCCGAGGCAGAAGTGCGGGCCGGGGCCGCCGAAGCCGACGTGCGGGTTCGGTGAGCGCAGGATGTCGAAGCGGTCCGGGTCGGTGAAGACGGCCTCGTCGCGGTTGGCGGACCAGTAGAACAGCGTCACCCGCTCGCCCTTGCGGTAGGTGTGGCCGTTCATCTCGTAGTCGCGGGTGAGGTTGCGGCGCATGAAGATGACGGGGCTGCTGTAGCGGACGATCTCCTCGATGGCGCCGCCGATGCGTCCGTCGAAGTCCGCGAGGAGAAGTTCGCGCTGGTCGGGGTGCTCGGTGAACAGCTTCAGGCCGTGCGCGATCGCGTTGCGCGTGGTCTCGTTGCCGGCGACGACGAGCAGTAGGAAGAAGGCGGCGAACTCGCGTGGGCTGAGCCGCTCGCCGTCGACGTTGGCGTTGACGAGCGCCGAGGTCAGGTCGTCGGTGGGCGTGGCCCGGCGCTGCCGTCCGAGCTTGAACGCCAGCCGGTGCAGCCGCCAGCCCGCCGACGCCACGGTGCCCAGCATGCGCATCGTGGCCAGTCGGCCGATCTTCGCCTTGCCGCCGCCGTAGTCGAAGGTGGCGCCGACGTACTCGGGGTCGCTGTAGCCGACGATGACGTTCGTCCACTCGACGACCCGGCGGTGGTGCTCGACGGGGATGCCGAGCATGTCGCAGATGACCTCGACCGGCAGCCGCGCCGCGCACCGGGACACGAAGTCGCCGCCGCCCGCCTCGATCAGCTCGTCCACGATCCGGGCGGCGCGGCGCGCGATGTCGTCCTCGGCCTTGGCGAGCATCTTCGGGGTGAACGCCCGGGACACGATCCGGCGGATCTTGGCGTGCCGCGGGTCGTCCATGTCGATCATCGAGTTGAAGTACTTGTCCATCCAGCGGGGCATGTCGGCCGGGCTGGTGGCGCTGGGCTCGCTGCTGAACACCTCGGGGTGGCGACTGGCCTCCGTCACCTCGGCATGGTGGGTCAGCGCCCAGGATCCCGGGCTCTGCGGGAGGAAGGGCAGCTTCGGCAGGACGAGGAACACCGGCTTCGGCTGGGCGCGCAGCACCGCGAACGCCGCCGCCCGCTCGTCGAGGGGGCGGGTCCAGAAGCGCAGGTCGCTCAGGTCGATGTCCCCCGGCGTCAGCTTTCGGGGGGTCTCGGTGGCCATCGGACCTCACGCTCCCGGTCTCGTCCGCGATTCTGGTGAAGCGTCACACCAGATATCTGGTGTTCAGCGTCCCCAGATCTGCGGGTGAAGTCAAGGGATGGGGCACAATCTGGGCTGTGACCTCCGAGCCCGCACCCGCGCGCCCGTACGGCGGCGTGCCCGCCGACCAGCGCCGCGCCCGCCGCCGCGCCGCGCTGCTGGCGGCCGGGCTGGAACTGCTCGGCACCGAGGGGCTGGCCGCCACGACCGTCCGGAAGGTGTGCGCGGAGGCCGGGCTCAACGACCGCTACTTCTACGAGAGCTTCCCGGATCGGGACGCCCTGCTCCTCGCGGTCGTCGACGACCAGGTCGCCCTGGGCACGGACGTGATCCTCTCGGCCGCCCACCGGGCGCCCCGGCAGCCGCAGGCCCGCACCCGCGCCGCGGTGACCGCCGTCCTCGACTTCCTGACCGGCGACCCGCGCCGCGCCCACATCCTCACCCACGCGTTCCCCGCCTCGCCGCTGCTCCAGCGGCGCCGCATCGAGATCGTCCGGACGCTGGCCGCGATCTTCGCCGCCGAGACCCACGCGACCCTGGACCAGGTCCTGCTGCCCGACATCGACCTGGAGATGACCGGCCTGACGCTCACGGCCGGCCTGTGGGACCTGTTCACCACCTGGTTCCGCGGAGACCTCGGCATCGGCCGCGACCATCTGATCGACTACACCGTGGCCCTCGTCCTGAGCACCACCGAACTGGCCACTCCCCTGCACAACCGCCTCCACTGAGACCGCTCCACTCTCCAGGGGCTTGCGAGGGGTGGCGTTTAGACTTCCGGCGGGAGGTGGGTGATGACGATTCCGGGGCCCGGTGGGCTGGGGATGGCCGACGCGCTGGTCCGGCTGTCGCATCTGGTGCAGCACGTGTTCGCCGACGTCGCCCGGGACCACGGCCTCACCTCGCAGCATTTGCAGCTGGTGTGCATGCTGCTGGACGAGCCGCTCGGGATGACCGATCTGAGCCGGTTGATGCATCTGGAGCGGTCCAGCATGACCGGCCTGGTGGACCGGGTGGAGAAGCGCGGACTGGTCGCCCGGGTGGCCGATCCGGCCGACCGGCGGGCCTGGCGCGTCGCGTTGACCGAAGACGGCGCGGGGCTCGCCGGCCGGGCGCACGACGATGTCGTCGCACGGCTGGACTCGATGGTGGAACGGCTGGAGCGCGACGACCGCGACCGGCTGGCGTCAGCGGTCGCGCTGATCCTGGCCGAGCAGGGCTTCGTCCGGCCGGCCGCCGTGACGTGAGACCCGCTCGACGCCCGTGAGCCGGTCAGGCACGGCGTTGCCGGTCAGGCACGGCATTACTGGTCAGGCACGGCGTTGCCGGTAAGGCTCGGCGTTCGACCTCGACCAGTTTCCGGACGGCCGGGGCCGTCTCCGCCCCGAGCCATGGGCGGTCGGGACGATGGTGGCGGCGAAGCGCAGGCGGTGCCCGTAGTCAGGCATGTCCGCCCCCGGCCACGTCGCGGGACCGGTAGGTGGCCTCGATGGTCGGGCCGTCGTGGAGCCCCCAGCTGATGACGCGCTCGGGGATCAGGCGGATGTGCGCCGCCGGGCCGGGGACGGCCTCCGCGCGGCCTCGGATCTCGACTCCGCGCGGCCGCCACGGCGGCAGCACGTCGTCGATGACCAGGGCCGCGCGGCCGGTCGCGGCCACGTCGCGGAACTTCTTGGACCGGACGAGGCCGCGGCCCCCGATCTCGATGAAGGTCGCGCTCGGATCGAGGGACCAGCCCAGGGGCACCACGTGCGGGACGCCGTCCGCCCCGACCGTGGCGAGCCGCCCGAGCCGGCGCGGGTCTCCGTCGCGCAGGTAGGCGAGTTCGGCCGTGCTGAAGACGCTCATGCTCTGTCTCACTCGGTGGTCGGTCTCACTTGGCGGTCTGCGGCTGCTGCGGACGGGCGGCGCCCGCGGCCGGGGCGTCGGCGGCGACGCGGCGGCGCACGGCGAGGAAGGCGGCCACCACACCGAGTGCGCCGGCGGCGGCCGCGAGCCAGAACAGCGTGGTGTAGGTGGAGTCGGGCGTCGCGCCGCGCGGGGCGTTCGCCGAGGCGATCACGGCGGCGGCCAGCGCGGTGCCGACGGCGCTGCCCACGGTGCGGGCGATGTTGTTCAGGCCGTTGGCGGTGCCGGTGCGCTCCAGCGGCACGATGTCGGCGATCAGCTTGGGCAGCACGCCGATGACCAGGCCGGTTCCGACCCCGACGACGGCGTAGAACACCGCGTGCTGCCACTTGTGGTCGTGGGCGAGAGCGAACAGCACCGACGCGGCGGTGATGAGCGTGAACCCGCCCGCCATCGGCCAGCGGGGACCGAGCGCCGTCGCGAGCCGTCCGACCGCCATCCCGGCGGGGATCACGGCCAGCGCGCCCGCCAGCATCAGCAGGCCGGCCTCGGTGACGGAGGCGCCGAACCCGACGCCCGTTCCGGCGGGACGCTGCTGCGCGTACAGCGGCAGCGCCAGGTAGAAGAAGTAGGAGCCGGCGCCGAACAGGAACGCCGCCATATGCGTCATCAGCATCGGCCGGTCGGCCAGCTCGGCGACGTCGATGAGCGCGTCGCGCCTGCTCCGCTCCACCGCGACGAGCGCGACGAACAGCACCACGCCGATGGCCAGGAGCCCCAGCACCCGTCCGGATGACCAGCCCCACGATGGCCCCTTGGCCAGCGCGAGCAGGATCGCCACCAGGCTTCCGCCCAGCAGCACGGTGCCCGGCATGTCGATCCCGCCCGGTGCCGTGCGCCGGTCGGCGGGCACCCACAGCGCCGCCAGCACCAGGCTGACCAGCGCGAGGACGGTCCCGAGGACGAACAGCCAGCGCCACGACAGATGGTCGGCCAGCAGCCCGCCGACGATCAGCCCGGCGCCCGCCCCGGCGCCGACGACGCCGGACACCAGCCCCATCGCGAAAGGCAGCCGCCGGACCGGCAGCGCCTCCCGCAGGATCGCCATCGACAGCGGCACCACCGCCAGCGCCGCGCCCTGCAAGACGCGGGCGGCGATGAGCTGGCCGATGTTCTGCGACGCGACCGCGCCCGCCATCCCGACCGTGTAGACCGCCAGCACCGCCAGGATCACCCGGCGCTTGCCGTACTGGTCGCCTAGGCGTCCCAGCACCGGCGTCAGCACCGCGCTGGACAGCAGGAACGCGGTGAGAATCCAGGCCGCCGCGGCGGACGTGGTGTGCAGGCCCGTCTCCAGCACCTTCAGCGCCGGGACCACCACGGTCTGCATCAGCGCATACACGAACACCGCCACGACCAGGGCGGCCAGGGTCTTGCCCCCGTTCGCCTCGGCAGGTGCGGCGCCGTCCGGCCCCGCGGCGCTCACTGAGAGCCGCCGGGGGTCACGCGCTCGTTCATGGGGCCCTCCATTGTTCGCGATACGGAATGTATGTAGTACGAAGTACTTTAGTTCCTAGTGCGAACGGCAGTCAACGAGGATGCGGATGCCCGCAGCCGGCACGTCCGGACGCGCCGGCCGCCATGCCGCGCTCGGACATCGCGACCGCCGAAGAACCCCGTGTTCAAGCGTCCGTGCTCGCGCTTTCATGTAGGGAGCTGTCGGACGGTGGACGCTTCGGACGAGCGTCCTGGAGGTGGTGGGTGAGGCAGAACCCCGGCAGACGGCTGTTGGCGCTCTTGGCCGTCCTACTCGTTTCCGTGGCCAGCGCCGTTCGCGGCGAACTGCTCTTCTGGTCGGCCTGGTTCGTCGTGTGGGCGTGCGCCCAGGTGGGCGTGGGCGTGCTCGCCGAGATCTACATTCGGCGGCATGCTCGGACGCGGGGGTGGGATCAAGCAGACCGTCCGGTCCTGCTGCGTCCGCTCGCATGGTCGCTCGGTCTCGTCGCCATGTCGGCGCTGATGGGCTCGGGCCACTCCTCCTTGGCCTTCAGTGCCGGGTTGTGGATCTTCTTGGTTCCTCTCGCATGGCGTGAACGGCGCAGAGGGAGGGCGCGGATCCGGGAAGGCGAAGCGGGCGAGTGACCCGGGGGCTGGCGATGCGCACCACGATCGCCAACTGGAACTGGACCACCGCCGAGCCCCGGGAGCGACGCGCCTGACCGGGGATCAGCGCGTGGTGGTCAGCCCGCCGGTGACGGCGAGGATCTCGCCCACCGTGTAGCTGGAGTCGGCGTCGGACGCCAGGTACACGTACGCCGGCGCCATCTCCTCCGGCTGCGCGACGCGTCCCATCGGGCCCTCGCTGCCGAGGTTCGCGAGCCCGTCCTCCGGCATGTTCGGGTCGGCGATGTTGAGCACCGTCCAGGTCGGGCCCGGGGCCACCACGTTCGCGCGGATGCCGTCCTTGGCCAGATGGAAGGCGATCGACTTGGTGAAGTTGACGAGGGCCGCCTTGCTCGCCGCGTAGTCGATCATTGTGTCGCTGCCCTTGAGGGCCTCCTCCGAGGCGGTCGCGATGATGGAGTCGCCCGCCTTCAGATGCGGGCGCGCGGCCTGCACGAGATGGAAGTAGGAGTACACGTTCACCTTGAAGGAGCGGTCCCAGTCCTCGTAGGAGAGCTGCGACAGGTCCAGTTGGCTGTTCAGGTGCGCCGCGTTCTGCACCAGGATGTTCAGGTCGCCCAGGTCCCGCACCGTCCGCTCGACGGCGTCGCGGCAGAACGACGCCTCCGCCAGGTCGCCGGGCAGCAGCAGGCACCTCCGCCCTTCGGCCTCCACGGCGCGGCGGGTCTCCTCCGCGTCCGGCTGCTCCTCCGGCAGGTACACGATGGCGACGTCCGCGCCCTCGCGGGCGTAGAGCACCGCCACCGCGCGTCCGATGCCCGAGTCTCCGCCCGTGATCAGCGCGACCTTGCCGCGCAGCTTGTCCGCCGCGCGGTAGCGCTCCGCCTGGTAGCGGGGCTTCAGCTCGGCGTCCTGCTCGCTGCCGGGCGGCCGCTGCCGCTGCTTGGGGTAGGGCGGCGCCGGCTCCGAGAGAACTTGCGGCTTCGAGTTGTCCTGCACGTTCTGCAACCCCCTGGGCGTCTGCGTCGGAAGGGTCGAAAAGTCCGTCACTGCCTGTGGTCGGCTACCCCTGAGGCCATTCGCCAAACAGGACGCCCGTCAGGCCGGGGCCGGGGCGGTGCCGAAGGGGTTGTCGATGATGTAGCGCCAGTGGCCGTCCGGGCAGCGGCGGGCCACGTCGGTGGCGGTGCCTTCGATGCGGACGGAGTTCCCGTCTCGGTCGTGGCCTTCGATCACCCAGTCGACGATGAGGAGCGACAGGTCGCCCGCCGTGTGGACATGGCGTGGGACGACGGCGATCGGCACGCCCAGCGACATGAATTCGGCATTGGCGGCCTGGGCGTCATCGCCCGTCAGCGGCGTGCCCGGAACGGGGACGAAGACCGCCCCTTCGGCGTACATTTCCGCGACCGCTGACGGGTCACCGGAGTTGAAGCGTTCGGCGAACACGTGCGGGACGTCTTCGGGACGGTCGGCAAGGCGCGGCATGCGGTGTCCTTCGGGTAGACAGGGCAGGAACGCGGCAACGCTAGGAGGCGCTTTCGTGACTCACCAAACGGTTGGCCACCCGGGCCTGCCCGACGATCCGCGCGCCGCCGTGGCCGAGCCGACCCCCTCATGCCCGGTGGAGATCACGCTCGACGTGCTGCGCGGACGCTGGATGACGCTGGTCGTCCGCGAACTGCTGCGCGAAGACCGGTCGTTCACCGAACTGCGGCAGGCCCTGCCCGTGCTGTCGGACAAGGTGCTGGCCGACCGCCTGGCGCATCTCGTCCAGTGCGGAGTGGTGGAACGACGCCGCCAAGCGGGATGGCCGCCCCGGACGCAATACGCCCTCACCCCGCACGGCCACCGCCTCGGCCCAGTCCTCCAAGCCCTCTGGGACTGGGGCAACGACCTCTAGGAGCCCCACGCCGCGGCGCGACCGAGATCTTGTCGCTCTCGGTGTGGGCGTGACGGCCGTCCCAAGTCCGGCATTAGCGGGGGGTTAGGGCACGTACTAGGTCGGCGGCGGGGGTTTCGGTTGTTTTGTGGAAGGACTCGCCCGCCCAGAGGTTGACGCCGTCCGGGTCGCCTTGTGCGGCGGACGCCTTGCGCAGGGGTGAGGTCACGTAGTGGACGTCCGGGTAGGCGGCCGGTGCGTGCGGTGAATGGTCGGTGAGGAAGCGGTTGACCAGGCCCCGGGCGAGGCGGCCGCTGAAGGCGCGGGTCAGTGCGGTGGAGGTGAAGCGCGGGTCGGTCAGGGCGGCCTTGTGGACGGCACTGGCGCCGCTCTCCGGGCAGCGGACGAACGCCGTGCCCAGTTGGGCGGCGACGGCGCCCAGGGAGAGGATCTCGGCGATGTCCAAGGCCGAGGCGAGGCCGCCGGCCGCGATGAGGGGCTGCGAGGTCATCGCGCGGACGGAGTGCAGCAGGACGCGCAGCGGCAGCGGCTCGTCGGAGGTGTTCGTGAACGACCCCCGGTGCCCGCCCGCCTCGGATCCCTGGAGGCAGAGGGCGTCGGCGGCGGACGCCTGGCGCGCCTCGTCCACCGACGTCACGGTGACGATCACGGTCACGCCCTTGGCCTGGAACGCCGCGATGACGTCCGGGGACGGGCAGCCGAACGTGAAGCTGACGAACGGCGGCGGGTCGGACAGCAGGTCGGCGACCTTGGCCTCGTAGGCGTCGTCGCGGGCGCCCGGGGTGCCGGGGGCGACGCCGAGGCGGTCGGCCTCGGGCGCGAGGCGGTCGCGGTAGGCGGCGACTTCGGCGGGCTCGATCTCGTCCAGCGACGGCATGAACAGGTTCATCCCGAACGGGCGCGAGGTCAGCTCCCGGGTCGCGGCGATGTCGGCGCGCATGGCCTCGGGGGTCTTGTAGCCGGCGGCGAGGAAGCCGAGGCCGCCCGCGTCCGAGACGGCGGCGGCGAGGGCGGGCGTCGACGGGCCGCCCGCCATCGGCGCCTGGATGATGGGGACGTCCGTCCACATGGCGTTACCTCGTCTCGCGCGGTTCGGTGGGACTCCTCCCCATGATCCGCACGATAATCCGGGGGGAAGACCCGGCGCCGACCCGGGGTTCCCCGAAGGACGGAAGGGGGGCGGCATGCGGGTGCTGCTGCACTACGACATGGACCACGCCGAGCCCGGTCTCGACATCGTGAGCTGCTCCGAGCAGGACGACGCGCGGTTCGCGGAGCTGCTGCCGGACGCCGAGGTCGTCTGGCACGTGCTGCGTCCGCTCACGGCCGCCGACATGGACCGGGCGCCGAAGCTGCGGCTGGTCCAGAAGCTCGGCACCGGGGTCAACACGATCGACCTGGACGCGGCGAAGGAGCGCGGGATCGCGGTCGCGAACATGCCGGGGCAGAACGCGCAGGCCGTCGCGGAGACGTCCCTGCTGCTGATGCTGGCGGCGCTGCGCCGGGTCGTGGCGTTCGACGCGCGGACGCGGCGCGGCGCGGGCTGGCCCGCCGACCGGGCGCTGGTCGGCGGGGAACTGGCCGGACGGACGGTCGGCCTGCTCGGCGGCGGCGAGATCGCGACGCTGCTGCGCGGCATGCTGGAGGCGATCGGCGCGCGCGTCCTCTACACGTCGCGGCGGCCGCGCCGCGACGACCTTGCCTGGCGGGAGCTGGACGACCTGCTGCGCGCGAGCGACATCGTGTCGGTGCACGTGCCGCTGACCGACGAGACCCACCACCTGCTCGACGCCGGGCGGCTCGCGCTGCTGCCGGGCGGCGCGATCGTCGTGAACACGGCGCGCGGCGCGGTCATCGACGAAGCTGCCCTGGTGGACGCGCTGGCATCGGGCCGGCTCGGCGGCGCCGGACTCGACGTCTTCGAGCAGGAGCCGGCGGACGCGTCCAACCCGCTCCTCGCCCTGGACAACGTCGTCGTCATGCCGCACGTCGCCTGGCTGACCCGTGAGACCTGGGACCGCTACTTCACCGTCGCCGCGGAGAACTGCCGACGGCTCATACGCGGCGACGCCCTCCTCCACCGCGTCGTCTAGGCGCGGTCGAGCGCTTCGGACCGGTGGCCGGCCCTCTTTCTGACGCCCGGCTAGGGGATCAGGACCGGCTTGACGACCTTCCCGGACGTCGTGTCGCCCTCGGCCTGGTTGATCTGGTCGAGCGGGTAGGTCGTGATGAGGCGGTCGAACGGGAACCGGCCCTGCCGCCACAGCTCGATCAGCGTCGGGATGAACGTGTGCGGGACGGCGTCGCCCTCGATGATGCCCTTGACCGTCCGGCCCATGAGCAGGAGGTTCGCGTCCAGCCGGTACTCGGCGGCGCCGACGCCGACGAGGCCGCAGACGCCGGTGGTGCACAGCGACGCGACCGCCGTCGACACCACCTCGGGGACGGCGGTGGTGTCGAACGAGTACCGGACGCCCTCGCCGCCGGAGATCGCCCGGATCTGTCCGGCGATGTCGGCGTCCGCCCCGTTCAGCACGTGCGTGGCGCCCAGCTCGCGGGCCAGGTCGAGCCGGGACTCGTGCAGGTCGACGGCGACGATCGTGGTCGCGCCCGCGACCCGCGCGGCCATCACGGCGGACAGCCCGACCGCGCCCGCGCCGAAGATCGCGATGCTGTCGCCGGCGCGGACGCCGAGGGAGATCAGCACCGAGCCCGCGCCGGTCTGCACGCCGCAGCCGAGCGGCCCGAGCCGTTCGAGCGGCGCGTCGGCGGTGACCGGCACGACGTTGCGGACGGTCCCGAGCGCGTGGCTCGCGAACGACGACTGCTCGAACCAGCGGGTGTGGACGGCCTCGCCGTCGCCGGCCGTGGCGCGCGGCACGCCGTCCAGCGGCACCGCGAGCATGTTGAGCGCCATCATCTGCGGGCACGCGCCGGGGCGCGCGGTGCGGCAGGTGTCGCACGTCCCGCACGAGTCGAACGACATGACCACGTGGTCGCCGGGGGCGAGGCCGGTGACGCCGGGCCCGACCGCCTCGACCACGCCCGACCCCTCGTGGCCGAGCACGACCGGCTTCGCGACCAGGTCGCCCGGCACCCGTCCGAGCATGTCGGTGTGGCACATCCCGGCGCCCGCGATCTTGACGAGCACCTCGCCGGGCCCGGGGTCGGCGAGGTCGAGCGACTCGATCGTGTACGGGGCGTCTGCGGCGCGCAGCACCGCGGCGTTGATCTGCACCAGGGCTTCCTTCGGGAGGAGGGAGGGGGCCGTGCTCAGGCGATGGAGTAGCGGATCGGGAGGCGCTTCAGGCCGCCGACGAACGTGGTGGCGATGCCCACCGGCTCCTCGGCGAGTTCGATCGAGCGGAGGCGCGGCAGCAGCTCCTCGTAGAACGCGCGGATCTCCATGCGGGCGAGCGCGGCGCCGAGGCAGTAGTGGACGCCGAAACCGAACGCGAGGTGCTTGTTCGGGTCGCGGCCGACATCGAAGGCGAACGGGTCGTCGAAGACGTCCTCGTCGCGGTTCGCCGACGGGTAGGAGAGCAGGACGGCGTCGCCCTCGCGAATGGTCGTGCCGCGCAGTTCGTAGTCCCGCGTGGCGGTGCGCATGAACTCCTTGACCGGCGTCACCCAGCGGATCATCTCGTCCACCGCGAACGGCATCAGCTCCGGCTTCTCGCGGAGCCGTTCGAGCTGGTCGGGGTGCTCGATGAGGGCGTGCAGACCGCCGGAGATCGTCGCGCTGGTGGTGTCGTGCCCGGCCGTCGCGATGATGACGTAGTACGAGGCGGTGTCGAAGTCGTTGAGCGGCTCGCCGTCGACCCGCGCGTTGGCGATGGCGGACGCGAGGTCGTCGGTCGGGTCCTTGCGGCGCGCCACCGTCAGTTCCTGGAAATAGGCGAAGAAGTCGAGCAGGACCTGCAGCTTCTCCTCGTTGCTCGTGCCCCGCTGGAACTCGGCGTCGTCTCCGCCGAACAGCTCCTGCGTCAGCTTCAGCATGCGGCCGAAGTCGCTTTCCGGAAGCCCGAGCAGCGACAGGATCACATACAGCGGGAAATGGACGGCGACCTCCTGCGCGAAGTCGCATTCGCCGCCGCGCTCCACCATCCGGTCGACGTACCGCTTCGCCAGTTCCTTGATGCGCGGCTCCAGCGCCCGCATCGCGCGCGGCCGGAACCAGTCCGCGCCGATCGCCCGGATGACCCGGTGGTCGGGGTCGTCCATGTGGATGAGCGTGCGCAGCGCGATGCCCTGCTCGGCCCGCTCCCGGTTCAGCCGGTCGAACTCGGCGGTGCCGAGCAGCGGGCGCGGCGCGTTCAGGAAGATCTGGTGGTTGCGCTCGACCTCCAGGACGTCCTCGTGCCTGGTGATCGCCCAGAACGGGTCGTAGTCGGGGGCGTCCACCCGGTGCACCGGCGACTCGCGGCGCAGCAGCGCGAGCGACGCGTGCAGCCGCCGGTCGTCGGCGTAGGCTTTCGGATCGGCGAGGTCCAGGCCCGCCTCGGCCACGGTAAGCGTCATCGCATCGCTCCTCGATCGGGGCTGCCGCCTCCCAGGAACCTACGGGCCCGAATCCTGTTCGGTCAATGATCACCGGCCCGCGCCGCGGCGCCGTCGGGCTAGTCGCCGGTGAACGCGCCGTCCGCCAGTTCGGCGAAGCGGTCGAGGTCCTCGGCGGGGGCGTCGATCGCGCGCAGCGGTCCGGCGTCGGCGAGGTGCGTCCGGGCGTAGAGGCGGGCGACGAGCGCCTTGCGGTCCGTGCCGGAGTCGGCGCGCTCCCAGCCCGCCTGCTCCAGGAGCAAGGCTGCCGCATAGACGTCCGCCATGTACTGGGCGAGCGGGAAGAGGCGCGCCTCGGCGACGGTCCTGTCCAGGCCGCGCCATGCAGCTATGGCCTGGCGGACATTCTCGATGCGCTCGCCGACCAACTCGGCCGTGGCGTCGTCCCCCTGCGGCGCCTGCTGGACGGCCTGCGTGAGCCTCTCCAGGAACGGCTCGTGCGCGTCCTGCCGTTCGATGGCGCGGCGGACGTCCAGGCACAGGATGTTGTCGCCGCCCTCCCAGATGGGGTTGACCTGGGCGTCGCGCAGAAGGCGCGCCACCGGCCACTGCTCGATGTAGCCGTTCCCGCCATGGATTTCGATGGCGTCGCTGGCGGCCGTCACACCGAGCCTGGCCGCCCTCAGCTTGATGAGCGCCGCCCCAATGCGCAGCCTGGGGCGTCCTAGATAGCCGTCGAAGACGAGCGCCTGCGCGGCCTCGGTCTCCACGATCAGCTCGGCGAGCTTCCTCTGCATGAGCGGCTGGTCGGCCAGTGGAGCACCGAACGCCTCGCGCGCCCGCGCGTAGCAGAGCGACTCGACCAGCGCCCGGCGTGCGCAGCCGAGGCCCATCATCGAGATGCCGAGGCGCGCTCCGTTGGTCAGCTCCATCATGCGGGCCAGGCCCTTGCCGTCGCCGCCCTGCCCGGCGCTGGACGACGGGGCCAGCAGGAACGCCTCGGCGTCCGTGAACTCGATCTCCGCCGAGGCCACGGAGCGCGTGCCGAGCTTGTCCTTGAGCCGGCGGATCCGGACGCCGTTGCGCGTCCCGTCCCGCCGCTCGGTCAGGACGAGGAACGGCGCGATGCCCCGCACCCCGTCGGCGGCGCCCTCCGACTTGGCCAGCACCACGAACGCCGACCCGTTGGCGTTGGACGCGAACCACTTGAGCCCGTTCACCCGCCAGGCGTCCCCGTCCTTGGACGCCGTCGACTCCAGGGCGCCCAGATCCGACCCGCCCGACCGCTCGGTCAGCATCTGTGCCGCCTCGCCGGACATCTCCCCGGCCGCGAACAGCTCCCGCACCCGCTCCTTGACGTCCTCCGGCGCGAACATCTCCGTCAGCTGGACGACCATGTCGCCGCCGGTCCCGAGCGCGCACGCCATGCCGATGTCGGCCTGGTCGAGGAGGTAGCTCCAGGCCACGCCCAGCGGCGCCGGGTCGACCCCGTTCGCCTTCGCCTCCGCGACGAAGCCGGGCCGGGTGAACGACGTCGCGACGATGTCCCGCCGGGCCGCCTCGAACGACGGCGGCATGACGACCTCGCTGACGTCGCGCCCCCACCGGTCGTACTTCTCCAGCCGCGGCGGGTTCCGGTCGGTCTGCTCGGCCCGCTCGGCGATCGGCCCGCCCATCAGCGCGCCCATCTCCTTCAGGCGCGGCTCGGCCCAGCCGAAGCCGTCCCCGAGGTGGCGCCGCATGAGGAACCGCAGCGTGGGGTCGCAGTCGTACCAGTTGCGGCCGGCGGCCCCCTGGTAGCGCTCGGTCGCGTACCGGCGCGCCTTCTCCGCGCCGCCGAACGGCAGCCGGTCGAACGGCTCGATCAGATAGGACGTCATGGGTCCGACATTACGCTTTCTCGTCACATGATGGAAGCCTGTAACAGCGTCGCGCCCGAAACGCGCACATCGATACGATCTGCCTGATCACAGGGGGCGGTCGGTGTTCGGAATCTTCAGGCGGCGGCGCGACGACGAACTCGCGGAGATCGAAGCCGACATCACCGCGTTCGGCGAGGAACTCGCGCTCCTCCCCCTCGACCCGGACGAACACGGCGCCGACCCCGCGCTGATGGCCGACTACGCCCGCGCCCTCGACGCCTACGAGCAGGCCAAGGTCCGCTTCCTGGGCGACCGCGACCGGGACGACGCCGCCGACGTCCTGCGCGCCCTCGCCGAAGGACGCGCCGCGCTCGCCCGCGCCAACGCCGCCCTGTCCGGCCGGCCTCTCTGCTTCTTCGACCCGCGCCACGGCCCGTCCGTGAACCGCGTCTCCTGGGCCCCGCCGGGCGGCGCCCCGCGCGACGTCGACGTGTGCGCGGCCGACGCCGTCCGGCTGACCGAGGGCCTGCCGCCGATCGCGACCGGTGTCCGCCCGGCACCCGCTCCCGCTCCCGCGCCTGTCCGCCGAAAGCCGGCTCAGCCGTCGTCCCGTCCTGGGAAGCAGCCCGCCCCGTTCAAGGTCGCCCCGCCGAATCTGGGCAAGAAACAGCACGTCAAAGGGCGGGCGCCGGCGAAGCGACATTGCACCGCCCCAAATGGGACGTGCCATCGGTGCTCATCGTCCGCCTCCATGGAGGCGCGCGGGTCGAACGCGTCCACCAGGGAAAGGCCGTGCGCCTCCAAGAGGAGCCGCTGGCCTTTCGCATAGTGCGGCCGCTCTCTCTGGAGAGCGAGTGGCCCGTCCAATTGCGCATCCAGTGCGGCGGCACGTGGTCGGCCTGGCTGCAACCCGGTGACAGTGTCCCGACCGTCGAGCAGGCCATCGCCTCACGCGGCGCCTTCCTCTGCCGCTACATCGGCGGATCGGCGCGAATCCAGATGCAGCACAGGGACGGGGGCGCTTACCGGGTCACCGAGCTGACCCCGGAATTCGCCTTGGGTCCGCGCGTCCTGTCCGGCAAGGGACGCTCCTCCGCCGACGGCGAGCTGGCGGGCTCGACCTTCCTCCACATCGAGGCACGCGGCGACTGGCGGCTCCTCGTGTCCCCCGGCTGAGCACCCCCGCCTGAGCACCCTCGCTGCGGTCGGGCTGAATGTCGGTGTATCGCGAGCGTATTGAAAACCGCATACGGCACCGCAACAGCCTTCCCTCTTCAGTGGAGGCATGCCCCACAGCGCATCACACTCCCTGACCGCCCGAGGCCCCGCCCACGACCTGACCCTTCGGCGGTGAGTCGTGGCGATTTCGTGTTCGGCGCTGAAAGTGCGCCTCCTGGCGACCGTCACTCGGCTCCTCGCGGTGCTGCTGGTGCCGATCGCCTTCTGCCGTGCACCGGGCCGCGCCCGTTTCCTCGCCTGCCAATGGGCGTTGAGAATGCGCTTCCCCGCCGAGAACCTCAGCGGGCTGGCACCGGAAACGCTGCTGGCGTTCACGCACGCGCGGGCCGAGGCGTTCTGGCGCGACGGGCAATTGATCGGCCTCACCTCGGGATACCGGGACGCGGCGGAACAGCACCGGCTCTTCACCGCTGAGGTGCGGCGCACCGGCTCGGTGCCCGCGGCGCGGCGCCGGGTGCTGCCACCGGACGAGTCCAGCCACGTGCGGGGGCTCGCGATCGACGTCCGGCCGACCGAGGGCGCGCGGTGGCTCGAACGGCACGGCGGGCGGTACGGGCTCTACCGCATCTACGGCAACGAGTGGTGGCACTTCGAGTACCGCACCTTCGAGCCGGTCCGGCTGCCGCATCCGGATGCCGCCGCCGACCGTCGTCCGCCGATGTACGCGGAGCCGCCCCAGCACCCGTGGAGGCAGCCGTGAATCGGCTCGCAGTCTCGCCTGAGCGCCGCTCAGGCACATTTCCGCCCCCGACCTTGCAGACGCTGCCTGCGGCGGTGGCCGCGAACGTGGCCGAGGTCCGTGCGCGGACCCGGAGCACGATCATGGCCGTGGTCAAGGCCGACGGTTACGGCCACGGCGCCGTCACGGTCGCCGAAGCCGCCGTCGCCGCCGGTGCCGGATGGCTCGGGACGACGAGCCTCGCGGACGCCTCCGCGCTGCGCGCCGCCGGCTTGGCGGTGCCGATCCTCACCTGGCTGCACCCCTCCGGGATCGACGCCGAGGCGGTGGCCGCCACCGGGGTCGATGTCGCGGTCGGGTCGGTGGACGAACTCGAAGCGCTCGTCGCGCAGACCGTGTCGACAGTGCGGATCCATCTCCACATGGACACCGGGATGTCCCGTGGCGGCTGCCCCGGCGACCGGTGGGACGACCTGATCGGCCTCGCTCAGCGTGCCCAGCAGGCTCGCAAGATCCGCGTCACCGGCGTCATGGGGCATCTTCCGCTGGCCGACCGGGCCGACCCTGCGGCGAACGCGCCGGCCGTCGCCCGTATGCGCCGGGCACGGCAGGCCGTCCAAGCCGCGGGGCTCGGTTCGCCGCTCGTCCATCTCGCGGCCACGTCGGGCACGCTGACCGACCCGGCGACGCACTTCAGCATGGTCCGCGTCGGGGCGGGACTGGTCGGCATCGACCCGTCCGAGACCGTGGAGATGCACGGCGCGTCCCGGCTGACCGCGCCGATCGTGCACACGGCGGCGGTCCCGGCGGGCACCCCGGTCGGTTACGGCGGCGCGTACGTCACCGATCGCGCCACCCATCTGAGCGTCCTGCCGGTCGGGTACGCCGACGGGATCCCGCGCGAGTGCTCGCCCCAGGCCGGCGTCGAGATCGCCGGGCGCCGCCTCCCGGTCGTCGGACGCGTCTCGATGGACCAGATCGTGATCGACACCGGTGCCGACGCCTTCCGGACCGGCACGTCCGCGACCGTCTTCGGCCCGGCGGGGGGCGCCTCCCCGACCATCCGGGACTGGGCCCGCTGGGCCGGGACCATCCCGCACACCATCGTCACCGGCATCGGGCCGCGTGTGAAAAGGAGCATCGCATGACACGGCGAATCGCGGTCATCGGCGGCGGGCAGAACGCCGAGCACGACGTCTCCCTGGCGACCGCCGCGGCGATCGCGCAGGCGCTGCGTTCCAACGGGTTCGGCGTCGACACTCTGACCATCGACCGCGACGGCACGTGGAGGCAGGAAACGGACGCGCTCGCGCCGAGCACCATCGCCTCCCTGGCGGCGGCACTGGGCGTCATAGAACGCGCCGACGCCGTCTTCCCCGCGATCCACGGCCCGTCCGGCGAGGACGGGACGCTGGCAGCACTGTGCGCCCTCGCGCACAAACCGATGGTCGGCTCGGGCCTGCGCGCCGGAGCGCTCGGCATGGACAAGTGGGCGACCAAGCTCGTGGCGGAGGCCGTCGGAATCCACACCGCCCCTGGCCGGCTGGTGACGGCGGCGGAGATCGCCGACATCGAGTTCAAGACGGACGTGGTGGTGAAGCCGACCTCGGCCGGGTCGAGCTTCGGTGTCGCCCTGGCACGCGACGCCTCCCAGCTGCGCGAGGCGCTGCGCTGTGCGGCGCGATTCGACGACCGGATCCTGATCGAGGACGTCGTCCCGGGACGGGAGATCGACGTGGCCGTCCTACGTGAGGCCGATGGCCGCCGCCGGGCGTCGCCGCCACTGGAGATCCACGCCGGCGGCCTGTTCGACACGCAGTCGAAGTACGACGGGTCGGCGAGGTTCAGCGTGCCCGCCGACCTCGGCGAGGCGGACCGGACGGCCCTGACCGGGGCGGCACTGCGGATGTTCGACGCGCTCGGCTGCGCCGGTGTCGCCCGCATCGACTTCTTCCTCACCGACCACGGACCCGTCCTCAACGAGGTCAACACCATGCCGGGCATGACGGCCCAGTCCCAGGTGCCGAGGATGTTCGCCGCAGTCGGACTTCCCTACGAGGAGTTGGTCGCGCGCCTGGTCGACACCGCCACCGTGCCCGTGCCCACGAACCCGGGGTGATGCCCCGAGTTTGCATACGTGGGCGATATGAAGTGCCGCTTAACCTGCAACTATGCTCATCCACCCCGGCGGCGCCCATGGATAGGCGTCCAGGGCTCAGCGCCCGGCTGAAACTCACCCTCAGCTACGCCGGCTTCCTCATGGTCGCCGGCGCCCTGCTGCTGGCCGTGGTCTGGGTGTTCCTCCTGCGGTACGTCCCGGAAGGCGCGGTCCAGCTCGGGCCATGGACCCACCGGCACGGGCGGCCGGCGCCGCCGTTCATCCCCGGCCGCGAGGACCTCCAGCGCGCCTTCGTCCCCCGCGCGGCCGCGGCGATGGCCTTCCTGCTGGTGTTCGGCCTGGTGGGAGGCTGGCTCCTCGCCGGCCGGATGCTCGCACCGCTCACCCGGATCGCGGACGCGGCACGGCTGGCCTCCCAGGGGTCGCTGTCCCACCGGATCCGCCTGGAAGGCCCCGGAGACGAGTTCCGCGAACTCGCCGACGTCTTCGACACCATGCTCGAGACGCTCGAACGCCATGTCGCCGAACAGCAGAGGTTCGCCGCGAACGCCTCCCACGAGCTGCGCACCCCGCTGGCGATCTCGCAAACGCTCCTGGACGTCGCCCGCAACGACCCCGCGCGGGGCCACGACCAGCTCATCGAACGCCTCCACACGGTCAACACGCGGGCGATCGACCTCACCCAGGCCCTCCTGCTGCTCAGCCGCGCCGACCGCAGGAACTTCAGCCGCGAGGTGGTCAACCTGTCCCTCGTCGCCGAAGAGGCCGCCGAAACGCTGCTCCCCCTCGCCGAACGGCGCCAGATCACGCTCGCCGTCACCGGCGACAAGGCGCAGACCCTCGGCTCCGCGGAACTCATCCTGCGGCTGGTGACCAACCTCGTCCAGAACGCGATCGTCCACAATCTCCCCACCGGCGGCACTGTGACCGTCCACACCGAATCGCGATACGGCGCGAGCGTCCTGCGGGTCGAGAACACCGGGCGGCCGGTACCGCCGGAGCTGATTCCGACCCTCATCGAGCCCTTCCAACGCGGAACCCAGCGCCAGCGCACCGACGAGCACGCGGGCGTCGGGCTCGGGCTGGCCATCGTGCACAGCATCGTCCGAGCACACGACGGGACCCTCGACCTCAGCCCCCGTCCCGCCGGCGGCCTCCTCGCCACGGTCTACCTGCCGCCCGTGCCGCACGGACCGTCCCCGAACGGGACCCCCTAGCCGGGTAGGGTCGAGCCCGCCATGGACCACCCGGACATCCGCCCGCTCACCGCCCGCTCGGTCGTGCTGAGCACGCTGCTCGGCGTCCACCCGCCCCGGCTCCCGGCCCGCCACCTCGTCCGCGTCGGCGACCTGTTCGGCATCGCCGAGGGGACGGTCCGGGTCGCGCTCTCCCGCATGGTGGCCGCCGGCGACCTCGTCCAGACCCCCGGCGGGTACGCGCTCACCGACCGCCTCCTCGCCCGCCAGGCCCGCCAGGACGAGGCCCGCCGCCCGCCGACCCGCCCATGGGACGGCACGTGGGAGATCGCCGTCATCACCGCCGAGCGCCGCCCCGCCGCCGACCGCACCGCCCTGCGCCAGGCCATGTCCGCGCTCCGCCTCGCCGAACTTCGCGAGGGCACCTGGCTGCGCCCCGCCAACCTGACCCGCACCCGCCCGGAGCCGGTCGTCCGCCAGTGCACCTTTTTGCAGGGCCGCCCCGAAGAGGACCCCGCCGCCCTGGCCGCCACCCTCTGGGACCTGGACGCCTGGACGTCCAAGGCCGAAACCCTGCGCACGGCCCTCTCCGGCACCACCGGCATGGCCGAACGCTTCACCCTGGCCGCCGCCGTCCTCCGCCACCTCCTGAACGACCCGCTGCTCCCCCCGCCCCTCCTCCCACCCGCCTGGCCGGGCCCGGCCCTCCGCACCCTCTACGAGTCCTTCGAGAAGGACTTCGAACAACTCCTCACAACCCAACTCCTGACCTGACCAGGCCGCAAAACCCCATAGCCCAACGGCTCCACGACCCCTAACCTGACAATCCGTCGGGCAGGAGGTTCGATGGACCGGGCAGAACAAGCGGCGTCCCTCTTACCCCACGTCGCACGATTAGCCGAAGAACACGGCCCCGCCCTGAAACGCGCCCACACCCTCCTCTTAGACGGCGCTCTGACAGGCCCCGCCGGACAGCGCCTCCAGAAGACCCTCGCGGACCAGCACGAGGACGTCCGCGCCGCCTTCTACGCCGCTTTCGACTCCGTCCGCCAGGTGGCCGCCGGAGCCGGCCCACCGCGCGTCCGCGAACCGTACATCCCGGGCCCTCCCCGAGGCGGCCGCTCTGCCTCCACCGCACGCAGCGGCTCACCCGACGCCCTCGACCAACTCAGCACCGAACTGACCCGCACCGCGAACTCCTGGGAGGACGCCGCCCAGGCCCTCTCCGAAATCCTCGCCAACCTCGGCCTCAGCACCGCCCCCGCCCGCACGATCTCCCGCGCCGCCCAGACCGTCTCCGACCAGAAGCCCGCAATACGCCGAAGCCGCGAAGAACTCCTCAAGACAGACCAGCAGCAGGTCGTCGAGCCCGCCAAAACCGGCAACGTCCTGCACGACGGCTGGAACGCCTACGTCCACCACTACCTCCCCGGCCTCGGCCAGGGTGTCAAGGACATGGGTCTCAGCGCCCTGGCCGGCAACCCCACGACGGCCCCCGTCTACTTAGCGATCAAGCCCAAGGGCTGGCTGGAGCGCGGCCCCGTTGGCCAGATCCAGGGCCTGGCCCAGGGCGTCCAGCACCCGATCGCCTTCGCCAAGGCCGCCGTCAACTGGGAAGAATGGAAACGCGACCCCGTCCGCGCCTTCGGCGAGGCCGCTCCCACCATCGTCATCACCGCGGTGACCGGCGGTACGGGCTCAGGCTCGGGCGTCGCCGCCCGCCTGGCCGCGGCCCTCCGCCGCACCGGCAAATCCGAAACCGCCACCTCCGCCCGAGCCCTCCAAGAAGCCGCCGCCGAAGCCCCCAAAACCAACAAGCTGACCGGAGACCACGAGGAACCAAAACTCGACCCCATCGAGAAGGGCACCAAAAGCGGAAAGCTCGATGAATCTAGAAAGAAGTTCAATCAGGGAGAGCGCCTGATTGCAGACCTGCTGGTTTCAGAGGGCCGCCGCGTGGAGGCAGTGCCAGAATCCAAGGTCGACGGCACGCGAACACCGGATGCTCTCGTGGACGACGTTCCCGTCGAGTTCAAAAGCCTTGATCCAGGTGCCGTACCCGGGAGCGTCAAGAACGCCTTGAACAAGGCGAAGGGACAGGCATCGAACGCAATCATCGACACACGCGGCACCGCACTGACAGAGGATGGAGCGAGAGAGGGCCTGGAGCGGTTCCTGCGCCACAACCCAGGGCGCATGGATACAATCCGGATCCTAGGTGACGGGTACGAGATAAGTTGGCCTTGAGGAGCACTATGAGCAGCTATCATGAGATATTTATTCGAACTAACAACTCAATAGAACGACTGGTGAGCGACATAGCGACGGCCGCCGACTGCCGAATGTGCAAGCTCGCCGCAAAGGACAATCCCATCGCCTATGCCGGACAAACTCGCGAAGTGGCGGTGGAGGTCGAACTGCACCACGATTTCGAAGACGACTACGGCATCAATTTCTCCCAGTATCCGATAGTCATCACACTGCGCTCCTTCGAAAGCGACAAGGCGCACGAAGAGGCAGTGGCCAGGGATATCTTCGAGAACATGGCAGCGATCGGTGGCTATGCCATGCTCCTCACGTTCGACCTCCAGAGGTTGATAGCGGAACACCCCTCCGGCAGTGCTTGACGGGCAGCCGTGCAGGACCATTGCCGGGCATGCCGACGCAGTATCCGCCGGATGCAAGATGAGGGTGGAAGGTCTTGGTGGTCTTGGGTGTTGGCGTCGGTATGAAGATCGGCGAGGCGGCGCGGGTCAGTGGTGCGAGTGCTCGATCGTTGCGGCACTACGAGGATGAGGGCCTGATCGTCCCTGGCCGCTTCGGGAACGGGTTCCGGGACTACTGCCAGTCCACGATCGACCGGGTGCTCGTCATCCGCTCCCTGCTGGAGTCCGGCCTGCCGGTGCGGTTGATCAGGGAAGTCCTGCCCGGTCTCACCGACGGAACCGATGCCGGGACCGGGGCGGTGTCCGCGGAGTTCCTGCATGAGGTGCGGAGCCATCGCGATCGGCTCGCTTCACGCATCGCCGTTCTCAGCGATCAGCAGGCGGCCCTGGACGCCTACCTTCGGGAGGCCCGTCGCACCGGTCTCTGAGAGCCGCTTGACCTTGACGCAAGTGTCAGGTTCCTACATTCTGGCGCATGGAGATCAACGACTTGCGGCAGACCGCTGACCAGACGATGCGGGCACTGATCCAGCGCTCGCACCGGGGGCCGGACGACCTGGGCCTCGACACCGGTCACCGCCGTCCCACCCCGGGGCCCGGCGAGTACCTGGTCCGCGTCGGGGCAGCCGGGGTCAACTTCGCCGACGTCATGCAGACCTGCGGGACCTATGGCGGAGGGCCGCAGCCGCCCTACGTGGCGGGCTTCGAAGCCGCCGGCGAGATCGTGGGGGTCGGCGCGGACGTCGAGAGTCCGCTTCCGCTCGGCACCCATGTCGTCGGAGCCGGTCCGGGCGCCTTCGCGCAGTACATGACGATGCCGGCCGCCGGCGTCCTGCCCGTGCCGGACGGCTGGAGCGACGCCGAAGCGCTCGGGATGGTGCTGAACTGGGCCACTGCGCTGGCGGCGCTCAAGCCGCTGGGTGAGATCAGGGCCGGCGACGCGGTGCTCGTCCATGCCGCGGCCGGAGGCGTGGGACAGGCCGCGATCCGCCTCGCCCGCCACTACGGCGCCCGTGTCATCGCCACGGCCTCCCCGGCCAAGCACGCCGCCGTCAAGGCACTCGGTGCCAACGAGGTCCTGGACGGCCGCCACCCCGGACTGACCGCCGAGATCCTCCGGCTGACGGGCGGGGCCGGGGTCGACGCGGTCCTGGAATCGGTGGGCAAGGCCACGTTCGAGACCAGCCTGGCGGTCACCAAGCCCTTCACCGGCCGCATCGTCGTCTTCGGCGCCGCCTCGGGCGACGCCGCCGTCACCACGCGCGACCTGGTCTTCACCCACCACGTCCAGATCAAGGGCCTGCACATCGGTGCGCTCGCGGATGAGGCTCCGTCCCTCTACCGATCGCTGCTCACCGAGATCGAGGCGCTCGTCAGCAACGGCGTCTACCCGCCGGGCACTCCCCAGGTTCACTCTTTGGCCGACGGGCCCGAGGTGCTACGGCAACTCGAAGCCGGCGCCACCCAGGGCAAGCACGCCCTCGATCCCTGGCGCTAGGAACCACCTGTGACATACCGCAACCCGTCCTGGACTCATGCCGCGAGGCGGCGTAGTAGGCCGGGGAGCCATAGGGCGGCGGCGAAGGCTAGGAGGACGAGGGCGAACTTCGTTTCGGAGCGCGGCCCGGCGAAGTTGGGGCAGATGCGGGCGTCCTGGACGTAGGACTCGGGGTCTCGCCGGGCGTAGCAGACGGTCACGCGGTCGCCTTCGGCCGGCAGGTCCTTCCATGCGCTGACCTCGGCGGATACGGCGCGGCCGTCGCGGGTGGTGAAGCGTACTCTCGCGTGTTGTTTGCCCTTGCGATGCTCGACGTCGCCTACTTGGCCGTTGACCACTACGCGGTCGTCGCTCAGGACGGACGCCTCGTGGTAGCCGAACCCCGCACGGATCAGCGCGAAGACGGCGAATATCAGAGACGCCCCGATGAGGCCGAGGCGGAGGCTCTGCCAGCCGCTCAGGGGCTCCGTGTTGTGCCGTTCGTTCTCGTCCACAGCACAGATAGGACGCATCGCCTGAATCGCCGGTTTCGCCGGCGCAGAGGTCAGAAGGTGATGACCTGGCGGACTGCTTTGGCGGTGTGGAGGCGGTCGAAGCCGGTGTTGATGTCGTCCAGCGGGAGGCTGCCGGTGAGCAGGGCGTCCACCGGGAGGGTGCCGTTGCGGTACATCGCGATGAAGCGGGGGACGTCGCGGCGGGGGACGCAGGAGCCCAGGTAGCTGCCGCGCAGTGTCCGCTCCTCGGCGACGAGGCTGAGGGCGGGCAGGGTCAGCGGCGCACCGGGGGCGGGCAGGCCCACGGTGACCGTCGTGCCGCCGGAGCGGGTGGCGGCGTACGCCTGTTCCAGGACGGGGACGACGCCCGTCGTGTCGATGACCTTCTCGGCGCCGCCGGAGGTCAGGTCGCGGAGCGCCTCCGTGGCGTCCGGGCCGCCCGGCACCGGGTGCGCGCCGAGCGAGGCCGCGAGGTCGAGTTTGTCCTGGACGAGGTCGACCGCGTAGACCACGGCGGCGCCGGCGGCCTTGGCGGCGAGGACGGCGGAGAGGCCGACGCCGCCGAGGCCGAAGACGGCGACGGTGTCGCCGGGGGTGACGGCCGCGCTGTAGAGGGCGGCGCCGGCGCCGGTCAGGACGGCGCAGCCGAAGAGCGCGGCGATGTCGAACGGCAGGTCCGGGTCGATCTTCACGGCGGAGCGCGCCGACACGACGGTGTACTCGGAGAACGCGGAGACGCCCAGGTGGTGGTTGGGGCGGGTGCCGTCCGCGGCGACGAAGCGCTTGCCGCCGCCGAGGAGGGTGCCCGCGCCGTTGGCCTGCGCGCCGGGCCCGCAGAGGGCGGGGCGCCCGCCGACGCAGCGTTCGCAGTGCCCGCACGCCGGGACGAACGCGAGGACGACGCGGTCGCCGGGCGCGAACTCCGTCCCGGTGCCCGTCTCGACCACCTCGCCGGCGGCCTCGTGGCCGAGGGCCATCGGGAGCGGCCGGAGGCGGGAGCCGTTGATGACCGAGAGGTCGGAGTGGCAGAGGCCCGCGGCCCCGATCCGTACCAGGAGTTCGCCGGGGCCCGGCGGGTCGAGGCGCAGGTCGGTGATCTCCAGCGGGCGGGAGTCGGCGTAGGGGGCGGGGCGTCCGGACTCGACGAGGACGGCCGCGCGGGTCTCGGTCATGGGATCAGCTTCTCCATCTCGGTGCGGACGGGGCCGGTGATCTCGACCGGGCGGCGGGTGTCCCGGTCGACGAAGACGTGCACGAAGTGTCCCTCGGCGATGAGGGCGCCGTCGGACGTGCGGAACATGCCGACCTCCCAGCGGACGCTGGAGCGGCCCAGCTTGCCGATGCGGAGCCCGACCTTGATCGCGTCCGGGAACGACACCTCGGCCTTGTACTCGCAGTGCGACTCGACGCAGAGGCCGATGGCGGCGGACGTCACCGGGTCGAAACCGGCCGTCCGGATCATCCACTCGTTGATGACGGTGTCCATGAGCGAGTAGTGGACGACGTTGTTGACGTGCCCGTAGACGTCGTTGTCCTTCCACCGCGTGGGGACGTTCTCCCAGTGCTGGTACTCGCCGGTCATGAAGGGCAGCCTATGGTCGCCCCAAAGGCGGCATGGCATCGGGCCAGGGGAACGGTGACCGCGCCTAGCGGCGGGTGTGCGGGGCGGTGCGTCCGCCCAATGAGGAGGCGGGAAGGGCCGTCAGGGAGATTGTGGACGGAGTGAAGCAACCTTTTGCGGGTTCGTTGGTTCTCAAGGCATGAGGTTGCATCGCGGACTGTCCGCCGCCGGCGGCGGCACGCCCGGGCACATGTCGGAGAGACCCGGCGAAGGCGGTGATGACGTCGCCGACCATGGGGCGGGCGACGGGCTGGCGGCGCTGTTCCACGCCCATCACCTGTCGCTTGTACGGCTCGCTGTGCTGCTCGTGGGCGATCAGGGCACGGCCGAGGACATCGTCCAGGACGTGTACGCCCGCATGCAGCGGCGCCATGAGCGGCGCGGCAGAGGAAGCGGGCTGCCCAAAGCGCAGGCGGAACTGCTCGCGTACGCCCGCACGGCCGTGCTGAACAGCGGCCGGACGCTGCTGCGCCGCAGGGCCCTGACGCACCGGCTGTTCCAGACCCCGCAGCCGGTGTGGTCGGCGGAGAGCGACGCGCTGATCGCCGACGACCGGCGGCGCGTGCTGCGGGCCCTCGGCCGGCTGCCCGCCCGGCAGCGGGAGGCGATCGTCCTGCGCTACTACCTCGACCTGTCCGAGGCGGAGATCGCCGCGGCCATGGGCGTGCGGCCCGGCACCGTCAAGTCGACCATCTCCCGGGGCCTGGACGCGCTCCGCGACCGGTACGAGGAGGAAAGATGACCAGGTTCTCCGACGAGCTGCTGCGGACGGCCCTGGACGAGGGCGCCGCCACCGTCCGCCCCGAGGAGCTCCGGCCGCTCCCCGCCCCCGCGCGGCGCCGCACGAGGCCGATCGTCGGGCTCGCCGCCGCGGTCGTCGCGGTGGTCGCGGTGGTCGCGGTCGTCGCCGTCGCACCGTGGTCGCGGGACGGGCGGGACGCTCCGTCTCCCCGGTTCGCGCTCGCGGCCTACGCGGGCGCCGATTTCGTCCTCAACGGGCCGTGGGCGCCGGGGGAGCCGGTGACGGTGCGCAAGGCCGACACCGGCCAGGCCGTCGCGACGGTCCCGGTGCCGCCGGGGTCGTCCGGCTTCGTCGACGACGCCGACTCCGGGGACAACCGGACGTTCGTCCTCACGACCGCCGCCCCGCAGGCGTGCGCGGTCCACTTCTACCGGCTCACCCTGGGGCCCGACGGCCGGCCGAAGGGGCCGCCGGCCGAGCTGCGCGGCGCCGCGCTGCGGCAGCGCGGCGGCGGGGAGCGCGAGCCGCTGGCCGTCTCCCCCGGGGTGCGCCGGATCGCGTACGCGGGCACGGAGTGCGGCACGTCCGCCCAGGGCACCATCACGGTCGTCGAGCCCTCGACCGGTGACCACCGTGTCACCCGGCTGCCGGCCGGTGCGCTCGCCGGTTTGCTGCGCTGGGCACCGGACGGCCGGGAGCTGGTCTTCAGAATGGTGGGCGACTACCGGGACCCGAGCCTGCACACCCTCGACGCGGCCACGGGCGAGATCAGCGCGATCCGCCTGGGAGCGCCCGGCGCGACGCTGGCCGGCGCCGCGTTCGACAAGGGCGGCACGCACATCGTGGCGCTGCTGCGCGAGGGCGGGCGCAATCGCGTGGTCTGGTACTCGACCGCCGCGAAGACGGTCACGCGGCGGGTGGAGCTGCCGCCGAGCGCTCCGGAGGCGCCGTCCGACTTCACCGTGTCCGGGGACCGGGTCGTGGCGATGATCGGCGATCAGGTGCATGTCGTCAGTGGGGCGAAGGTGACCAGCGGCGACGTGCCCCGCCCCTGAATCCCGGCCGGACACCGATACGGCCCGCCCCCGAGAGGGGACGGGCCGTGTCGGTGCCGTGTTCAGTGGCGGCGGCCACCGCGGAACCGGGCGAGCAGGCGGCGCGCCTTGGCCTGCGTGCGCGGGTCGCGGGCGTACTGCTCGGCTCTGGCCCGCATCTTCCGGCCTTGCGGGCCGCTGATATATCTCTTGATCCGGTCGACGACGGAAGGCATGGGCGTCCTCCTCGGCCTAGGGTCTCTGCTCAACGAGTGCCCGCCCGCATTAGTTCAGAACGCCTCGTCGAGCGCGACGCTCCCTTCGACGCCGATCTGGTAGGCCGAAACCCGCCGCTCGAAGAAGTTGGACAGCTCCTGGACGTCCTGCAGCTCCATGAACGCGAACGGGTTCGCGGTGCCGTAGCGGGCTGGGAGCCCGAGCCGGACGAGCCGCTGGTCCGCGACGTATTCGAGGTAGGCGCGCATGTCGCCGGCGCTCATGCCGGGCAGGCCGTCGCCGCACAGGTCGCGGGCGAAGGCCAGTTCCGCCTGGACGGCCTCGTCCAGCATCGCGTTGACCTGCGCGGTCAGCGCGTCGTCGAACAGCTCCGGCTCCTCGGCCCGGACGGTGTCGACCACGGAGAACGCGAACTCCATGTGCATGCTCTCGTCCCGGAAGACCCAGTTGGTTCCGGACGCGAGGCCGTTCAGCAGCCCGCGCGAGCGCAGCCAGTAGACGTAGGCGAAGGCGCCGTAGAAGAACAGGCCCTCGATGCAGGCCGCGAAGCAGATCAGGTTGAGCAGGAACGTCCGGCGGTCGGCGGCGGTGCGGAGCTCGTCCAGGGCGCCGAGCGAGTCGATCCAGCGGAAGCAGAACTCCGCCTTCGCCCGGATGGACGGGATGTGCTCGATCGCCGCGAACGCCCGCGCGCGCTCGTCCTGATCGGGCAGGTAGGTGTCCAGGAGGGTCAGGTAAAACTGTACGTGGACGGCCTCCTCATATAGCTGCCGCGACAGGTAGAGCCGGGCCTCCGGGGCGTTCACGTGCTTGTAGAGGTTCAGCACCAGGTTGTTCGCCACGATCGAGTCGCCGGTGGCGAAGAACGCGACGAGCCGGTTCACCAGATGCAGCTCGGCGGGCGTGAGCCGCTCCAGGTCGGCCATGTCGGACGCGAGGTCGACCTCCTCCACCGTCCACGTGTTGCGGATCGCGGCGCGGTAGCGCTCGTAGAAGTCGGGGTAGCGCATGGGACGCAGGGTCAGGTCCATGCCGGGGTCGAGCAGCATGCTGTGTCCTTCGGTTCGCGCGCTCACTGGCACGCCTCGCAGGTCTCGGGGTTCTCCAGGGAGCACACGGCCGCCTCCGACGCGACGGTCGTCTGCGCGATGCGCGTCGCCGGGCGGGAGCGCAGGTAGTAGGTGGTCTTCAGCCCGCTGCGCCACGCGTACGCGTACATCGAGGAGAGCTTGCCGATCGTCGGCGTCTCCATGAACAGGTTCAGCGACTGCGACTGGTCGATGTAGGGGGTGCGGGCGGCGGCGAGGTCGATGAGGGCCTTCTGCGGCAGTTCCCAGGCCGTCCGGTAGCGGGCGCGGGTCTCCTCCGGGACGTCGACGAGGCCCTGCACGGAGCCGTTCGCGCGTTTGATCGCCTCGCGGACGGCCGGCGTCCACAGCCCGAGCGCCTTCAGCTCGGCCACCAGGTAGCCGTTGATCTGCAGGAACTCGCCGGACAGCGTCTCGCGCTTGAACAGGTTGGACACCTGCGGCTCGATGCACTCGTAGCAGCCCGCGATGGACGCGATCGTCGCGGTCGGCGCGATCGCGATCAGCAGCGAGTTGCGGAGCCCGACCGCGGCGACGCGCTCGCGGAGCGCGGCCCACTCGGCGGGACGGGCCGGCGCGGCGTCCGGGAAGTGGTCCAGGTGGAGCCGGCCGCGCGCGGTACGGGTCATGCCGTAGGCGGGCAGCGGCCCGTGCGCGGCGGCGAGGTCGGCGGACGCCCCGTAGGCGGCCAGCGCGATCTCCTCGGCGATGCGCGTCGACAGCGCGCGGGCCTCGTCGGAGTCGAACGGCAGGCGCAGCGTGAAGAAGACGTCGGCGAGACCCATCACGCCCAGCCCGACCGGACGCCACTTGCGGTTGGCCTTCTCCGCCTCCGGCGTGGGGTAGAAGCCCCTGTCGATGGTGCGGTCCAAGAAGCGGACGGCGGTGCGGACCGTTGAACGAAGCCGCTCCCAGTCGACCCCGGCGGGCGTCACGTGCGCGGCCAGATTCACCGATCCGAGGTTGCAGACGGCGGCCTCGCCATCGCTGGTCACCTCAAGGATCTCTGTGCACAGGTTGGAGAGGTGGACGACCCTCTTTTCGGGTGGTGTGGAGGGTCGCCCCTCCACGGGCGGCTCGCCGGGCTCGGCGGTCTGGTTGCAGGCGCGGTTGGCGGCGTCCTTGAACGTCATCCATCCGTTGCCCGTCTCCGCGAGGGTGCGCATCATGCGCCCGTACAGCTTGCGGGCCGGGACCTGCCGGACGAACCGTCCGTCCCGCTCCGCCGCCCGGTACGCCGCGTCGAACTCGTCCCCCCAGAGGTCGGCCAACTCGGGGACCTCCTTCGGGTCGAACAGCGACCAGGGCGCGTCGTCCTCGACGCGGCGCATGAACTCGTCCGGGATCCAGTTGGCGAGGTTCAGGTTGTGGGTGCGGCGCGCGTCCTCGCCCGTGTTGTCGCGCAGTTCGAGGAACTCCTCGACGTCGGCGTGCCACGGCTCCAGGTAGACGCAGGCGGCGCCCTTGCGGCGGCCGCCCTGGTTGACGGCGGCGACGGACGAGTCCAGCGTGCGCAGCCACGGGACGATGCCGTTGGAGTGCCCGTTCGTGCCGCGGATCAGCGAGCCCCGCGAGCGCACCTTCGTCCACGAGATGCCGATGCCGCCCGCGTACTTGCTGAGCCGCGCGACCTGCCCGTACCGCTCGTAGATCGCCTCCAGCTCGTCGCGCGGCGAGTCGAGCAGGAAGCACGACGACAGCTGCGGGCGGCGCGCGGCCGAGTTGAACAGGGTCGGCGAGCTGGGCAGGTACGACAGCGTGCTGAGCAGGCCGTACAGGTCCGCCGCCTCGTCCACCGTGTCGGCGAGGCCGCATGCCACGCGCAGCAGGAAGTGCTGCGGACGCTCCAGGACGAGCCGCGAACGCGGATGCCTCAGCAGATACCGGTCGTAGAGGGTGCGGAGCCCGAAGTACTCGAACCGGTCGTCGGCGCCGTCGTCGATGAGCGCGTCGAGTGCGGCGGCGTTGGCGGCGACGAACGCGGCCGGACCGTCCGCCAGCAGGCCCTCCCGGTGCCCGGCGGCGACCGACTCGGCGAACGCCGTGACGCCGGCGGACGCCGCCTCGTCCCGGATCCGGGCGCCGAGCAGCCGCGCGGCGACCTTCGAGTAGCCGGGTTCGGCGGCCACCAGGGCGGCGGCCTCGGCGATCGCGAGATCCCGCAGCGCCGCCGTGTCCAGCCCGTCGCCGGACCGGACGGCGGCCAGCACGCGCCCCGCCGCCACATCCGGTACCCCGGCGCAGGCGGCCTCGACCTCCCCGGCGATGCCCCCGGCCGCCGGTGCGTCGGCCAACACTTGTGTCACGTGCTTCTCCCCTCGCAAGCCGCCTCGCGGAGGCATGCGAACGGGACGCGACGGCATGCCGCGCTCCGCCCCCGGCCCACCCGCGAAGCCTGGACGTGTCGGCCCGAGGGGACGACCCCCGGACCTTCTCGTGCGGGCAGGTCTTCGGACTCGCGGGCGGCGCACCTGTCAGGCACGTCCTACTGGCCGTCGCTTCCCGGGCCCGGCGGGCCCAGTGCTCATGACGGCGGTCGTTCCCGCTCACCGCTGCGGGGCAGTCCCGGAATCGCACCGGGTTCCCTCTCACGACGCCCCCGCCGCCGGGCGGCGGGGGCGTACCAGCACGGGGTTGAACCCTACATCTTGTTTGCGATCAATGCGCAACCCCAAGATGTTGGGCGTGTCGCCGTGGGTTTCCGGGGTCGGGTACACGGTCGCGGACCGGGGTGGCACGATGGTGCCGTCATGTCGGAGCGTTCCCCGCAGCCCCTGTTCCGCGCCGCACGCGCGGTGGTGTTCGCCACCGTGTGCGTCGCGCTGGCGGCGCTCGGGCACGTCCTCGCAGGCGGGGCGGCCGTCCCGCTCTGGGCGGGGACGATGGGGTTCGGCGCGGTCGTCGGCGTGACGCTGATGCTGGCGGGCCATGAGCGCTCGCTCGGCACGATCCTGGGCGGGCTCCTCGGCGGGCAGTTCGCCCTGCACACGCTGTTCACGGGCGCAGCCGCCGATCCGGCCGCGCACCCCATGCCCGCCATGGCGGGCCACACCCCGGCGATGCACGCCGCCATGACCGACGCCGCCGCGATGCCCGGCGCCACCGCCGCGCATGGCGGCAACGGCCTGGCCATGACGCTCGCGCACTGCGTCGCCGCGCTGGTCGCCGCCTGGTGGCTGCGGCGCGGCGAACGGTCCGTGTGGACGATGGCCCGGCGGGTCGCCGCGGCCGCCGACCGTCCCGTCCGGCTGCTCCTCGCCCTGCTCACCATCGAACCGGCCGGGCCGCCGCGCCCGGCCGTCCCCGCCCCGGCGCCGGCCGCCGTCCCCGCCGTCGACCGCGCGCTGCGGCACCAGGTCGTCCGGCGGGGTCCCCCGTTCCGTTCGAGGGCGCTCGCGCACATCTGACGCGCGCGCCGTACGTCACCGGACGCCGATCCACGGCGCATCCGGCTCTTCCCGTACGACTCGAACGGAGTTCCCGCATGTCCTTCACCGTGCCCGCGCGCCGCGCCGGCGCCATCGTCTCCCTCGCCGCCCTCTCGGTGCTCGGGGCGGCCACGGCCGCGTCCGCGCACGTCACCGCCAACCCGAAGAGCGCCGAGCAGGGCTCCTACGCCAAGGTCTCGTTCCGGGTGCCGAACGAGCGCGACAACGCCGCCACGACCAAGGTCGTCGTGCACCTGCCCGTCGACCACCCGCTCGCGTCGGTGTCCGTCCGGCCGACCCCGGGCTGGACGGTGAAGGCGGAGAAGTCCAAGCTGCCGAAGCCGATCCAGTCCCACGGCGGCGAGCTGACCGAGGCCGTCACCACGATCACCTGGTCGGGCGGCAAGATCGAGGCCGGTCGGTTCGAGGAGTTCGACGTCTCCATGGGGCCGCTCCCGACCGACACGGACCAGCTGATGTTCAAGGCCGACCAGACCTACTCCAACGGCGAGGTCGTCAAGTGGGAGGAGGCGCCGGCCGAGGGCGCCGCCGAACCCGAGCACCCGGCGCCGACGCTCCAGCTCACCCCGAAGGGCGGCGCCGCCACGGTCGGCCTGACCGCCGAGAAGAAGCCCGCCGCCGAGGCCGCCGCCTCGTCCGAGGACGGGACGGCCCGCCTCCTCGGCGGCATCGGCATCGCGGTCGGCGTCGTCGGCCTCGGCCTCGGCGGCTACGGCCTGAGCCGCGCCCGGAGCCGGGCATGATCACGGCGATGCGACGGATCGCGGCCGGCGTGCTGGCCGCCGGGACGGTCCTGGCCCTGACCGCGGCGCCGGCCTCCGCCCACGCCGCGCTGACGTCCGCCACCCCGGAGAAGGACTCGACGGTCGCGGCGCCGACCGAGATCGTCCTGACCTACTCCGACCCGGTGCGGCTGCCACGCGTGGTGCTGACGGACGCGTCGGGCGCGCAGCACCAGGCCGGGTCGCCGCGGGCGGTCGACAACAAGGTCACCCAGGCGGTCAACGGCACGCTGCCGAACGGCAAGTACACGGTGGGCTGG
Source organism: Actinomadura sp. NAK00032 (assembly GCF_013364275.1). Classification (NCBI taxonomy): domain Bacteria; kingdom Bacillati; phylum Actinomycetota; class Actinomycetes; order Streptosporangiales; family Thermomonosporaceae; genus Actinomadura; species Actinomadura sp. NAK00032. The sequence continues at coordinate 9,060,109 of NZ_CP054932.1, forward strand.
CGGGTCGTCTCCTCGGACGGGCACCCGGTCGACGGCACCTACACCTTCACGGTGAAGGGCTCGCCAAGCGACTCCGGCGGTTCCGGCGGTTCCGCGTCGGCGGCCCCGGCGGCGCCCGCGCCGGCGAGCAGCCCGGCCGCGACCGCCTCCGGCGAGGACTCGGGCGGCTCGTCCGGCTGGCTGTGGATCGGCCTGATCGCGCTGGTCATCGCGGCGGCGGGCGGCGCGGTCGCCTGGCTCCGCCGCTCCCCCTCGCAGGACTGACCGGACCCCGGTGGCGCAGGATTGATCGTTTTGCTTCCGGTCGGATGATTACAGGATTACATTGATGATCCGACCGGAAGCATCCTGGGGGTCCCCGTGATCGTCGAGTACATCCGCTACCGCATCGAACCGGATCGCGCGGGCGAGTTCGAGGCCGCCTACGCGCGGGCCTCCGTTCCGCTCGCCGCGGCGCCCCAGTGCGTCGACTACGAGCTGTCGCGCTGCGTCGAGGAGCCGTCGTCCTACATCCTGCGCATCTGCTGGACGTCGGCCGACGACCACATGAAGGGGTTCCGCGGCGGCGAGCACTTCCCCGCCTTCTTCGCCGAGATCAAGCCGTACGTGCAGCAGATCGAGGAGATGCGGCACTACGAGCGGACGCCGGTGGCCGGCGCCGGGTCGTCGGTCCCGACGATGTACGACTGGGCGGGCGGGAGCGAGGCGTTCGAGCGCCTCACCGAGGTCTTCTACACGAACGTCCTCAAGGACGAGTTGCTCTTCCCGCTCTTCGAGCACATGGCTCCGGACCACCCGAAGTGGGTGGCGATCTGGCTGAGCGAGGTGTTCCGCGGCCCGGAGCGCTACAGCGGAGAGCGCGGCGGCTATCACCACATGGTCCGGCAGCACCTGCGGCGCGGCATCACCGAGGCGCAGCGGCGCCGCTGGGTGTCCCTGCTGATGGACGCGGCGGACGAGGTCGGCCTCCCCGACGACCCCGAGTTCCGCGCCGCGTTCGCGTCCTACATCGAGTGGGGCACGCGGATCGCCCTCTCCAACTCCCAGCCCGACGCCAAGCCGCCCCTTGAAGCACCCATGCCGCACTGGGGCTGGGGCGTGGCGCCGCCTTACATCCCTTCCAAGTAGCGCTCTGCGAGACGTGCCGTCCTCCCGTCGCGGAGGGCGGCACGTTCGCGTTTCCAGGCTTTGACAAATAACGCTAGCCGGGGCCCGCCCTCCGCCTCGGCCTCCCGGACGACGGCACGGCTCCGTCCGGCACCACCCAGCGCCAGGCCTACGACCTGCTGGCGGACGGCTTCGGCCCCGGCATCAACGGCCCGCTGACCCTCGTCGTGCAAGCACCCCGCGCCGCCGCCGAACGCGTCGCCGAGGACGTGGCCGCCATGGACGGCGTCGCCTCCGTGGACGCCCCGGTCATGGACGCCGCCGGCACCACCGCCCTCGTCGGCGTCGTCCCGGCCACCGGGCCCACCACCGAGGCCACCGAGGACCTCGTCCACGCGATCCGGGACCGCCTCCACGGCCGCGGCGTCGCGGTCACCGGGCGGACCGCCATCGACATCGACACGTCCGAGAAGCTCGGCGGCGCGCTCGTCCCGTACCTGCTGCTCGTCATCGGCCTCGCGTTCCTGCTGCTCACCGTGGTGTTCCGCTCGATCCTGGTGCCGCTCAAGGCGACCGCGGGCTTCCTGCTCAGCGTCGCCGCCACGTTCGGCGCGGTCGTCGCCGTGTTCCAGTGGGGATGGCTGAACGGGCCGCTCGGCGTCCACTCGTCCGGCGTCATCGTGAACCTGCTGCCGGTCATGCTGATCGGCATGGTGTTCGGCCTCGCCATGGACTACCAGGTCTTCCTCGTCACCCGCATGCGGGAGGAGCACGTCCGGGGCGCGTCCCCCGCGGACGCCGCCGTCGCCGGTCTCGCCCACGGCGCGCGGGTGGTCACCGCCGCCGCCATCATCATGATCAGCGTGTTCGCGGGCTTCGTGCTGTCGGTGACCCCGATGGTGCAGTCGTTCGGCTTCGCGCTCGCCGCCGCCGTGTTCTTCGACGCCTTCCTCGTCCGGCTGACGATCGTCCCGGCGGTGATGGCGCTGCTCGGCCGCGCCGGCTGGTGGCTGCCCGCCCGCCTCGACCGCGTCCTGCCCCGGGTGGACGTGGAGGGCGTCCGGAAGGTCCCCGCCGCGGTGCCAGTAGGCTCCTCGTCCGAGGCGAACTGACGGAAGGCGGGCGATGGCGCCGAAGCAGGGCCTGCGGGAGCTGAAGAAGGCGCGGACCCGCGCCGCGATCCAGCGGGAGGCCCTGCGCCTGTTCCGCGAGCGCGGCTACGACGCCACCACCGTCGAGCAGGTCGCGCAGGCCGCCGAGGTCGCGCACACGACGGTCTTCCGCTACTTCCCGACGAAGGAAGACCTCGTCATCAGCGACGACGCCGACCCGGTCTTCTTCGACGCGCTCCGCGCCCAGCCCCCGGACCTGGGCCCGGTGGCGGCCCTCCGCGCCGCCCTGCGCGAAGTCCTCGACGCCTTCTCCGCCGAAGACCTCGCGGCGGGCCGCGACCGGACCATGCTGATCCTCTCCGTCCCCGCCCTGCGCGGCGTCGCGTTCGGCAGCTTCATGGACACCATGCGGACCGTGAACGCCATCCTCGCCGAGCGCTCCGGCCGCCCCGAGGCCGACACCCGCACCCTGACCGGCGCCGCCTTCGGCATCATGCTCGACCTGATGCTCCGCTGGTCGGAGGGCCCGTCCCTCGACCTCCCCGAGGCCCTGGACGAGGCCCTCGCCACCCTCGAACCGTCATGAACCGCGACGAGACTCCGCTCGACGACCCCGTGGGCGCATCCCTGCGCGGCCACCACGCGCACCTCGCCCGCCGCCTGGGCCGGGTCGCCACCTATGTCCCCGACGTCGCGACCTTCTCCGCCGTCCCCACCGACCCGACCCCGGCCGACTGGGCCGACCTGGCGCGCCTCCTCGGCCCCGGCGGCTTCGCCGACATGTTCAGCAGCCCCGCCATTCCCCCATCGGACTGGGAACCCGTTTTCGTTCTGGACGGCCTCCAGATGCTCTGGCACGGCGTCCTCCCCGAAACCGCCCCCACCGTGGTCGAACTAGGCGAGCAAGACGTACCGGAGATGCTGGCCCTCGTCGCACGCACCCGCCCGGGCCCCTTCTGGCCGCGCACCCACGAACTCGGTACCTATCTCGGCATACGCGACAAGGGCACCCTGGTGGCCATGGCGGGCGAACGCCTCCGCCCTCCCGGTTGGACGGAGATCAGCACCGTCTGCACGTCCCCCGAAGCCCGAGGCCAAGGCCACGCGGCCCGCCTGATCCACGCCCTGGCAGCCCGCATCACCTCCCGAGGCGACCGCCCCTTCCTGCACGTCGCCGCAGACAACACCAGCGCAATAACCCTCTACAAGCACCTGGGCTTCAAACCCCGCAAAAAGGTAACCTTCCGCGGCTTCCGCACCCCCTAAAACCGGCTCCGCCGGTCCGAGGCCCGCGCCCTGTCCGCCCTCGCCCTAGCCATGGTGCACGGCACCACGTGGCGGAAGCGCTTCGTGAGGGCTGGCGGGTTCGGGCGTGGCGGTCGCTGGGGCGTGTTTGAGGGCGTCGAGGTGGGCGGATATCGCGGCTCGCATTCGGGTTGGGGTGGTGGTTCGGGGGTGTAGGGCGGCGTGGACGGCCAGGCCGTCCACCAGGGCGTGGAGGCGGTCTGTTTCCAGTTCCGTGTCCGCTTCCGGGGCCAGGGACGCGACCAGGGCGCGGCAGCCCGCGCGCAGGGCGGTGTGGGCCTCCTCGCAGAGGGCGCGCAGGTCGGGGTCGACGAGCGCGCGGGCCGTGAAGGCGAGCCAGACGTGGTTCTCGGCGGCGCGCTCGGCGTCCATCGGGAGGAGTTCGTCGAGGACGCGGGCGGCGCGTTCGCGGGGGTCGCCGTCCGGCGGCGGGGCCGCGGCGATCCGCTCCTCGATCCGTTCGATGATCGTCCGGAGCGTGAACGCCAGCAGTTCGGGCTGCGTGGCGAAGTAGTGCCGCAGCGAGCCCGCCGACAGCCCCGCCTCGCGGGCGACGTTGCGGACCGACGCCCGGTCCAGGCCGTCCCGCCGGACGACCCGCCACACCGCCGCGACCACGTCCTGCCGGCGCCTGGCCGGATCCACCACCTTCGGCATGGGGTTTTTATAGCACAGGTGTGTTATCTTCGGGCTTGGTAGCACGGTCGTACTAAAAAGGAGCCGACCATGAAGCGTGCCCTCGTCGTCACTGCGATCGCCGCTCCGCTGCTGGTCAGCGGGGTCGGGTTGGCCGTCGGGGCCGGCTTGCAGGCGTCGTCCGGTGGCGCGTTCGCCACGCCGGAGCGGCGCTTCAGCAGTTCGGCCGTCGCGCTCAAGACCGACGAGATCGAGGTGGGGGCCGAGACGGCCCGCGCGGGGGACCCCATGCCCGACCTCGGGGAGCTCGCGGAGGTCGAGATCGTGGTGCGCGGTGCGGATCCCCGCGTCCCGCTGTTCGTGGGGATCGGGCCCAAGGAGCAGGTCGAGGGCTATCTGCGTGGGGTCGCGTACGAGGAGTTCGTTTCGGCGGACCTCGATCCGTTCCGGCCGGTCTTCCGGAAGGTGCAGGGTGTGCCCCGAGCCGCTGATTCGCCGTTACGGCAGCCGTTCTGGGTGGCCAGTTCGGCCGGTTCTGGGACTCGCACCGTCACATGGGACAAGACCGGTGGGGCTTGGTCCGTCGTGGTGATGCGCATGGACGGACGACCCGGCGTGGACGTGCGCGCCACGATCGGCCTGCGCTTCGGCTTCGCGCTCCCCGCCGCGATCGTCTGCCTGGCCGCCGGGACGGTGCCGCTCGTCTGGGCGGTCGTCGCGCGGCGGCGCGGAGTGCGGCGTGCACAGCGGGCTGACCTGGGGTGATGTGGTCGCGGAAAGAATCTTGAAGAAAAGTCGGGTGGGATGTCGATCCGGGCGGGAGCCGTGCGACGCGTCAGTGAACGCCGATGAGAAGCACCGCACGGAAGGACCACCACCATGAGCGCCCAGACCGTCCAGCCCCGCACCGCCGCCGCCGACCGCCGCACCGTGCGCAAGGTGCTGTGGGTCCCGCAGATCCTCCTCGCCGTGTTCCTGCTCGTCGCCTCCGGGCTGCCCAAGCTGGTCGGGCAGGCCGACGCCGTCGAGACCTTCGACCTGATCGGCTGGGGCCAGTGGTTCCGGTACGTCACCGGGGTCATCGAGGTCGCCGGCGGGATCGGGCTGCTGATCCCCCGGCTGGCCGGGCTCGCCGCCACCGGGCTCATCGGCCTGATGGCCGGCGCCATCACCACGCAGCTGCTGGTGATCGAGCCGGCCTGGGCGCTGATGCCCGCCGCCTTCGCGGTCGTGTTCGCCGCCATCGCCTGGAACCGCCGCTACGAGACCCGGGAGCTGCTGCAGTCTCTCAAGCGGTAACGACCACACTTCACGGCGGACGACCCGTGGCCACAGCGGCCCGGGTCGTCCGCCGTCTTAGGCGGGGCGGGAGAGTTCTGTAGTGATGCGGGAGATCTCCTGGAGGGCGAACGCGGCGAGCCGGCGCTGGGCGGTTTCGGCGTCCTCGCGGGTCTCCTCCAGGTCGCCCAGGACGATGATGTTCTCGTCGTTCAGCGTCGTGGCGGGCGCGGTGTAGTTGAAGCTGCCGGCGATCACGAGGCGCTCGTCGATGACCATCAGCTTGTGGTGCACCTTCCGGACGCCGGTGCCCGGTTTGTTCTCGAACAGCCGCACCCCGGCGGCCTTCAGCGGCTCCGTGGCGGCCCACGCCTGGGCTCCCTGGCCGTGGTCCAGCACGCCGCGGACGCGGGTCAGCGAGGGCGCGAGCCTGATCATCGTGTCGTCGATGCCGGACGAGCGGGCGAAGGTGAACATCGCGAAGTCGACGCTCGACGCGGCCTTGAGCATCTGCTTCATGATCTCCATCTCCGGGCCGTGCCGGGGCGCGAACAGCGGCTTGACGCGGACCTGGCCCAGCCGGAACTCCGCCGGGCGCGGCTCCACGCGCTCGTGCATCGCCCCGAACGTCCCCGAGCGCATCCGGAGGAACTCCTCCAGGTAGAGGGCCGCGGCGCGGCGGCCCCGCAGGACGAGGACGTGGTTGAGGTTGTTGCCCGCCTTCCCGGCGGAGCCGCCCGCCTGGTTCGTGCCGGTGTCGGTGCGGGTGAAGTTCGCCGAGCCGGTCAGCACCGCGGCCGTCGCCTCGCCGGCGTCCCGCACGATGAACTTCTGGTGGAAGATCGCCGGGTTCAGGTCGGTGACAAGGTCCACGCCCGCGCGCAGCAGGGCCGCGTGGATGAGCCGGTTCTCCTCGTTGGCCCCGGACGCCGCCCACGGGTCCGCGGCGGGACGGTCCTCCCGCAGGTAGTCGCCCTCCAGGATGATCTGCACCCGGACGCCGCGCGCCCGGGCCGCGAGGACCGCCCGCGCGATCGTCCGGGAGTCCAGTTCCTGCACCGCGACGCGCAGCGTGTGCCGGGCCTCGGCGACGAAGTCGCGGATCACCGCGTCGAGGTCGTCGGGGCCGCCCAGGACCGTGGGCCCCGCGTGCAGTTCGATGCCGCCGATCCGGACCGCCATGACGCCCCCAGCCTGCCGTCACCACTCCCCTACATTTCCGCACAATGCGGGGCGATCTGCCAGAGGTGCCGTGGCGGCTTTCGAGGTGAGCTTGCCCTGTCTGACCTGGGCTTATGTGGTCTAGAAAAAATCTTGAAGAAAAGTCGGCGGAGTGTCGATCGGGGGGTGCGCCCGTACGACGTATCAGTGAAGGCCGATGAGACGCACCGCACGGAAGGGCCACCCCCATGACCGCTCAGACCGTCCAGTCCCGGACCGCCGCTCCCGTCCAGCCCGCCGCCGACCGCCGCACCGTGCGCAAGGTGCTGTGGGTCCCGCAGATCCTCCTCGCCGTGTTCCTGCTCGTCGCCTCCGGGCTGCCCAAGCTGGTCGGGCAGGCCGACGCGGTCGAGTCGTTCGAGCTGATCGGCTGGGGCCAGTGGTTCCGGTACGTGACCGGGGTCGTCGAGGTCTCCGGGGCGATCGGGCTGCTGATCCCGCGACTGGCCGGGCTCGCCGCGACCGGGCTCATCGGGTTGATGGCCGGTGCGATCACCACGCATCTGCTGGTGCTCGACCCGGTCTGGGGCCTCATGCCCGCCGCGTTCGCCGTCGTGTTCGCCGCCATCGCCTGGAACCGCCGTTACGAGACCCGCGAGCTGCTGCGCTCCTTCAAGCGGTAACGACAACGCTTCACGGCGGACGCCCCGCGGCCACAGCGGCCCGGGTCGTCCGCCGTTTCGGCGTCCCGCGCGCAGGGTCAGCACGGTGGTGAGGGTGGTCGCCGTGGCCAGAGCGAAAGCTGTGCGTTAACCCGTCGCCGGGCCGTCTACCTGCACTTCGCGTCGCGCGCCGACCTGATCACCGAGCTGGTCGACACCGCCACCGACATGCTGCTCGCGCTCATCTCCAACGGGGTCGGCGAGACGCTGCTGAACGAGCGCGGGTGGACGCCCGAGCAGATCGGCGAGCACATGGCGCGGTTACTGCGGTCCACTTTCGTAGCGCGCGGGTAGGACGATCACGACTACCCCCGTTCGGGGGTGGCGCGGGTCATCCGGATGGCCAACCATCCAGGTGACCGGGTGTCCGTGCGGCTACGAGGAGAGACCATGCCCGCAGTCGAGTTCCGCGCGGCGCGCGACTTCCTGCTCGCGCATCGCGACGACTACGCGACGGCGTACGAGAAGTTCCGGTGGCCGGTGCTGACCGGTTTCAACTGGGCGCTGGACTGGTTCGACAAGATCGCCGAGGGCAACGACGCGCCCGCGCTGTGGATCGTCGAGGAGGACGGCTCGGAGGCGAAGTACTCGTTCGCACAGCTGTCGCGGCGGTCCAACCAGGTCGCGAACCTGCTGCGCCGGACGGGCGTGCGGCGCGGCGACCGGGTGATCCTGATGCTCGGCAACCAGGTCGAGTTGTGGGAGACCGTCCTCGCGGTGATGAAGCTCGGCGCGATCATGATCCCGTGCACGCCGCTGCTCGGCACGGCCGACCTCCAGGACCGGCTGACCCGCGGCAAGGCGCGGCACGTGGTGGTCGCCTCGGCCGACACGGGCAAGTTCGACGGCGTCGAGGGCGACTACACGAAGATCGCCGTGGGCGCGCCCGTCGAGGGCTGGACGACGTACGCCGACGCCTACGAGGAGGGCGAGTCCTACACGCCGTACGGGCTGACGATGTCGCGGGACACGCTGCTGCTGTACTTCACGTCCGGGACGACGGCGCAGCCGAAGCTGGTGGAGCACACCCACGCGTCCTACCCGGCCGGGCACCTGTCGACGATGTACTGGATCGGGCTGCGGCCCGGGGACGTCCACCTCAACATCTCGTCGCCGGGCTGGGCGAAGCACGCGTGGAGCAACATCTTCGCGCCGTGGGACGCCGAAGCGTGCGTCTTCATCTTCAACTACACGCGGTTCGACGCCGACCGGCTGCTCGACACGATGGAGCGCTGCGGCATCACGAGCTTCTGCGCGCCGCCGACCGTGTGGCGGATGCTGATCCAGGCCGATCTCGGACGTCTCGCGACGCCGCCGCGCGAGGTCGTCGCGGCCGGCGAGCCGCTGAACCCCGAGGTGATCGAGCGGGTGCGCGACGCCTGGGACCGGACGATCCGCGACGGTTTCGGGCAGACCGAGACGACCGTGCAGATCGCCAACACGCCGGGCCAGCCGGTCAAGCCGGGCTCGATGGGGCGTGCCGTGCCGGGCTACAAGGTCGCGCTGATCGACCCGCTGACCGGGGAGGCCGGCGACGAGGGCGAGATCTGCCTCGAACTGGAGGACCGCCCGCTCGGCCTGATGACCGGCTACCACGGCGACGAGGCCCGCACGGAGGAGGCCATGGCCGGCGGCTACTACCACACCGGCGACATCGGCTCCCGCGACGAGGACGGCTACATCACCTATGTCGGACGCGCCGACGACGTGTTCAAGGCGTCCGACTACAAGATCTCGCCCTTCGAGCTGGAGAGCGTGCTGATCGAGCACGAGGCGGTCGCGGAGGCGGCGGTCGTGCCGTCGCCCGACCCGGTCCGGGCGGCCGTGCCGAAGGCGTACGTGACGCTCGCGAACGGCTGGCAGCCGACCGCCGAGACCGCGAAGGCGATCTTCGAGCACTGCCGGGCGCAGCTGTCCCCGTACAAGCGGGTGCGGCTGCTGGAGTTCGCCGTCTTGCCGAAGACGATCTCCGGCAAGATCCGCCGGGTCGAGCTGCGGACCAGCGAGATCGACAAGCATCCCGGCCCGGACGACCGGCCGCCGGGCGAGTTCCGCGAGGAGGACCTGCGATGACCCTCTCCTACGCGTCGGGCGTTTCCACCACCCCGCTGCTCGGTGACACCATCGGCGCGAACCTCGACAGGACGGTCGCCGCCTTCTCCGAACGCGACGCGCTCGTCGACCGCACTTCCGGCCGCCGCTGGACGTACGAGCAGTTCGCCGACGACGTGGAGTCCGTGGCGCTCGGCCTGCGCGACCTAGGCGTGGTGAAGGGCGACCGTGTCGGGATCTGGTCGCCGAACTGCGCCGAATGGATGCTCGTCCAGTACGCGACGGCGAAACTCGGCGCGATCCTCGTCAACATCAACCCCGCCTACCGGGTGCACGAGCTGGAGTTCGTCCTCAACCAGGCGGGCATCCGGACGCTGGTGTCTGCGTCCACGTTCAAGACATCCGACTACGCGGCGATGGTGGACGAGGTAAGGCCGAAGTGCCCCGGCCTACGCGACGTCATCCTCATCGGTACTCCCGACTGGGACGCGCTCATGGAGGCGGGCCGGACGAGCGATCCGGCCGTCCTCGCCGACATCGCCCGGACGCTCACCGCCGACGACCCCATCAACATCCAGTACACGTCCGGGACGACGGGCTTCCCCAAGGGCGCGACGCTCTCGCACCACAACATCCTGAACAACGGTTACTTCGTCGGTGAGCTGTGCAGCTACGACGAAGAGGACCGTGTGTGCGTGCCTGTGCCCTTCTACCACTGCTTCGGCATGGTGATGGGCAACCTGGCGGCGACCAGCCACGGCGCGTGCGTCGTGATCCCGGCGCCGGCATTCGACCCGAAGGCGACCCTCGAAGCGGTCGCCGCCGAGCGCTGCACGTCGTTGTACGGGGTGCCGACGATGTTCATCGCCGTCCTGAACGAGCCCTCGCTGGACGGCCTCGACCTGTCCACGCTCCGCACCGGGATCATGGCCGGCTCGCCGTGCCCGGTCGAGGTGATGAAGCAGGTCATCGACCGGCTCGGGATGGGCGAGGTCGCGATCTGCTACGGCATGACCGAGACGTCGCCGGTGTCGACGCAGACCCGGGCGGGCGACTCGCTCGACCGCCGGGTGTCCACGGTCGGCACCGTGCTGCCGCATCTGGAGATCAAGATCATCGACCCGGAGACCGGCGTGACCGTCCCGCGCGGCGTGCCCGGCGAGTTCTGCACCCGCGGCTACTCGGTGATGCTCGGCTACTGGGAGGAGCCGGACAAGACGGCCGAGGCCATCGACGCGGCCCGCTGGATGCACACCGGCGACCTCGCCGTGATGGACGACGCCGGCTACGTCAACATCACCGGCCGGATCAAGGACATGGTCATCCGGGGCGGCGAGAACATCTACCCGCGCGAGATCGAGGAGTTCCTCTACACCCATCCCGACATCGTGGACGCGCAGGTCATCGGCGTCCCCGACGAGAAGTACGGCGAGGAGCTGATGGCCTGGGTGCGGCTGCGCGAGGGCGTGCCCGGGATGACCGCCGGGGAGCTGCGCGCGTTCTGCGAGGGCAAGCTCGCCCACTACAAGATCCCCCGCTACGTGCACGTCGTGGAGGAGTTCCCGATGACGGTCACCGGCAAGATCCGCAAGGTGCAGATGCGCGCGGAGGCCGTCGACATCCTCGGCCTGGAGGACGCCGCCGCCGCGCGCCACGCCTGACCGCCGCCGCGCGCCACGCGTGACCGCCGCCGCGCGGCGCGCCTGACTCCCCGTCCGGCACCCGTGACCGCCTGCGGAAACCCCGGCGTTTCTCCGCGCGCGGCCTTTCGTGACGAGGGTCACCCAAGGCATGCTCGAACCATGGATGCGGCTGAGCCGGGCGCCTCGGGAGGACGCGCCCCCCGAGGGACGCGCGACGATGCGGGAGCCGTCCGGTCGGCGGTGCTGTCGCTGCACCGCACGACCGGCCTGCCGATGGTGTTCGGCGGCGCCCTGAGCGGCCAGGACCGGCTCCGCATCACCGAGCTGGTCGGCAACACGACCGACTCGCTGAGCGGCCTCGTCGTCCGGCAGGGCAACGGGCTCGGCGGCAAGGCGATGGCCCTCGGACGCCCCGCCTGGGTGAGCAACTACCCGTGCGCCGCGACCATCAGCCACGACTACGACAAGCCCGTAGGGCGGGAAGGGCTGCTGTCGATCGTCGCCGTCCCGATCGTCGTCCGGCGGCGGGTGCGCGGCGTCCTGTACGGCGCGCTCCGCGAGCCGCTGGGCCTCGCCGACCGCATCGTGGGCGCCGCCGTCCAGGTCGCCCGCGACCTCGAACAGGACCTCGCCGTCCAGGACCGCGCCGACGACGCCCTCGCGCGGGCGCGGCCCGGCACGTCGGCGGCGCGCTGGGAGGAGGTGCGGGCCGTCCACGCGGAGCTGCGGGCGCTGGCCGAGGAGGTCAGCGACCTGCCGACCCGGGACCGCCTGCGCCGGGCGTCGCTGCGGCTCGCCGCCGCCGGGCCGGCCGACACCGACGACGCGGACGCCGCGCCCCGGCCCGTCCTGTCGCCGCGTGAACTGGACGTCCTGTCGTACGTGGCGATCGGCTGCACGAACGCGGAGGCCGCCGAGCGGCTCGGGCTGCTGCCGGAGACGGTGAAGAGCTACCTGCGCTCGGCGATGCGCAAACTGGACAGCCACACCCGCCTGGAGGCGGTGACCGCCGCACGGCGCGCCGGCCTGCTCCCGTAGGGGCCGGGGGGCCGGTGGAGAACCGCGGGGCCGCGCGGCTTCTCGGTGGATCGGCCCGGCGACGGGGTCAGCGACGCGGTCGGCGACCCGGGCATCGTCCAGTGCAGATCGGCCCCCGTGGCGCACTGCCTGGTCACTCGGTCACCACACGCCGGCTGCGCCGGGCCGTGATCGCACGGCCGTCCCGGCTCGATTCCGGCCTGGGACGTCCGGCCCCCGATATTGCACTGAAGACCGTAACACCTCTGGCGAACATCATTGTTCGTAGTAAAAGGATTACCTCCGGCATCCCGGACCCGTTGCTTGTTTGTGTCCATAAACCCCGGCGGCCGCATCTCCGACCTGCGGGAACTCGCCGTGCACCCCTGTCAGAAGAACGTGCGGACGTAGTCGACCACGACGGGGTGGCTCGCGTCGGCGTCGTCCACGACGGGGATCATCGTCCACTTGTCGAGCGCGGTGCACGGGTGGGACAGGCCGAGCCTGACCACATCACCGATTTCGGCGGTGGTGTCCCGCAGGAAGGCGTGCTGGTCGTTGAGCACGGTGATGCGGCCGCCCTCCAGCGGGCCCTTGCCCCGGACCAGTTGCGGTGTAGGCAGGCCCTCATCGAACGGGACGTCGCGCTTACCCACGTCCAGCAGCGCCAGGCCGGGTTCAGGCTGGGAGATGACGCGTGCCCAGGCGTGCATCGCCGAACGCAGCCGCTCGCCGTCCGTGCCCCGGGCGAAGGGTGAGATGCCCCGGTAGAAGCCGTCGTCGTGGACGACGTACGCGCCCGACCGCAGCACGACCCGTCCGCCGGCACCGCCGAGCACCTCCGCGACCTGGTCGAAGTAGGCGCTGCCGCCGACGGTCAGGATCGGCTCGTCGAGTTCGTACTCCAGCCGCGCGTGCAGGTTGCCGAGCCGCCGCAGGTAGGCGTCGACCGAGGCGCGGCCCCGCTCGGACGCGTCGTGGGCGAGGGCGCCCTCGTACCCGCCGATGCCCACCAGCCGCAGCGTGCGGGCCTCGCGGACGGCCGCCGCGATCTCCCGCGCGTCGCCGTCGTCCCGCACGCCGGTGCGCCCGCCCGGCCCGCCCAGCTCCACGCACACGTCGACCTGCCGCTGGCTGCGGGCCGCGCGCAGCGCCTCGTCCATCAACTCCACCGACCGGACCGAGTCGACCCACGACAGGAACTCGAACTCGGGGTCGCCGTCCAGCTCGCCCGACAGCCACGCCAGCCCGGCCGGATCGAGGAGCGTGCTCGCGTACATGACGCGCCGCACCCCGAACGCGCGCGCCACCCGCAGCTGCGGCAGGTTCGCGACCGTGATCCCCCACGCGCCGGCGTCCAGCTGCCGCCGCCACAGCGCGGGGGCCATCGTCGTCTTGCCGTGCGGGGCCAGCAGCAGGGCGGCGTCGCGCGTCCAGCGGGCCATCGTCTGGACGTTGTGCGCCAGGGCGCCCGCGTCGAGGGTCAGCAGCGGCGTCCCGAAATCGTCCAGCGGCAGCCGCGCCTCGCCCGCCTCCGCCACCGTCATCCCGTGCGCGGACGCGGGGACCGCCTTGAACCGCCAGTCGAGAACCTCGCCGCCGAGGGCGTCCACCGCCGTGACGTCAATGCCCATGCTCAGTGCCCATTCATCTGCCTCCTGTACGACGCGGCGCCGTCGAGCCGGCCCCTGGCCACCAGTTCCAGTGTGATCAGCACCGCGATCGACTCGATGGCCAGCAGCCCGATCAGGACGAGCAGCTGCACCGCGCCCGCCTCGACCGGGTCGGCGCCGCCGAGCAGCACCCCGACGAACGCGCCCGGCAGCGTGACCAGCCCGACCGTACGGGTCTGGTCGAGGACGGGGAAGAGCGCGAGCGCCGCCGACGAGCGGCACACCTCCAGCGCGGCGTCGCGCGGCGGCAGCCCGAGCGCGAGGCCGCCCTCGTACTCGCCGCGGCGCGTCGCCAGCTCGTCCAGCGCGCGGCGGCCGGTGAGCCCGGTCGCCGACATGGCGCCGCCGATGAAGATCCCGGCGATCGGCAGCACCGACACCGTGCGGGCCGGGACCAGCGAGGTCGCCATCAGCAGGCCGAGGACGGGCGCGACGCCGGCGGTGATCGGCAGCGCCGTCCACCAGCCGGGCCCGCGCGCCGACCCGGTGATGCGGCGGCCCGCCGTCACGACCGCGATCACCACCATGCCGGCGATGAACGCGGCCGTCAGCCCCGCGCTGCGCAGCACCGCCGCGATCAGCAGCGACACCGCGGTGAGCTGCGCCGCCGCGCGCACCGCGACGACCAGCATGTCCCGGCCGAGGCCGAGCCCGCCGACCCGGGCCAGCAGCGCCGCGACCGCCGCCAGCGACGCCAGCACGAACGCCAGCAGCGGGCCGACCTCCGGAGTCGCGCTCACCTGCCGCCCAAATGAGCCGATTGTGATCCCATAGCGACCTCCTACCCGGTGAAAACCTCGATAGCGTGGGACTTGTGGAGGTTGAGGAGTCAGGTGGGACATCCCGCCGCAAAGCGCTGCTGCTGCTGGGCGCCGCCGGGCTCGCCACGCTCGGTGCCGACGCCGCGCGCCCCTCGGGCTCCCGGGCCGCGGCCGCGCCCGCGGCGACGCCCCGCGCGCGGCCGGTGATCCATCCGACGCCCACCCCGACGCCGACGCCGACCCCCACGCCGCGGGCCGCGTCCTGGACGCCGGGCAAGCTCACCGCGCTGGAGACGCCCGTCCGGGAGCTGTCGCAGCTCGCGCCGCCCGCGCCGCCGAAGTCGATCGCGCTGACCATCGACGACGGCCCGAACCCGACGTGGACGCCGAAGATGCTCGACCTGCTGGCCGAGCACGAGATCCACGCGACGTTCTTCATCATCGGCGAGCAGGTGAAGGAGTTCCCGAAGCTCACCCGCCGCATCGCCGACGCCGGGCACCAGATCTGCAACCACACCGAGACGCACCCGATCGCCATCGCGCACCTGTCGGAGAAGAAGGTCCGCAAGGAGATCGTCGAGGCGCACGACCGGATCGCCGACGTCACCGGCATCGTCCCGCAGTTCTTCCGCTCGCCCGGCGGCGCCTGGTCGAAGACCGTCCTGGAGATGGTCGCCGAGCACGACATGCTCCCCATCGACTGGGCCGTCGACCCCCGCGACTGGGCCCGCCCCGGCGTGGGCCGCATCCGCCGTGCCGTGCTGAAGGGCGAGGAGAACAACATCATCCTGTGCCACGACGGCGGCGGCGACCGCTCCCAGACCATCAAGGCCCTGCGCGACGCCATCCCGAAGCTGAAGAAGCGCGGCCTGACCTTCGTCGCCCTCTGACCGGCGTCGCCCTCTGACCCTCGTCGCCCTCTGACCGGCCGCGACGGCACGGTCAGAGGGCGAACGGGACCCTAGCGGGCGGATACCAGGTCTTCCGTTGTGCCCGCGCGCAGGTCGGGCGCGGGAGCGGGGGCCGGCTCGTCGCCGTGGGAGATGCGGGGCAGCCAGTCCAGCCACGCCGGGAGGTACCAGTTCGCGCGCCCCAGCAGCGACATCACCGCGGGCAGCAGGACGACCCGGACGATCGTCGCGTCGATCAGGACGGCGACCGCCAGCCCGACGCCGAGCTGCTTGAAGTCCTGCATCGACAGGGTGCCGAAGATGCCGAACGTCGCGATCATGATGACGGCCGCGCCGGTCACGACGCCCGCGGTGGCGCGGACGCCCTCGTGCACGGCGCGGGCCGTGTCGAGCCCCCGGTCGTACGCCTCGCGGATCCGGGAGACGACGAACACGTGGTAGTCCATCGAGAGGCCGAACAGGACGACGAAGACGAAGAGCGGGATCCAGGATTCGAGGGCCCCGGCGCCCGTCGTCCCGACGAGGGAGTCGCCCCAGCCGTGCTGGAAGACCGCCACCATCACCCCGTAGGCGGCGCCCACCGACAGCAGGTTCAGCACGATCGCGCTGGCCGCGATCAGCAGCGAGCGGAAGAAGACCAGCATCAGCAGGAAGGTGATGGCCATGACGAACAGGAACACGGGCGCGATGCTCGACTTCAGCTGCCCGTTGTAGTCGGTCGACCAGGCGAGCTGCCCGGTCACCGGCGCCTCGCCGACCTTGCCGACCGTCTCCGGGACGATCCGCTCCCGCAGCGTCTCCAGGGCGTGCTTCGAGGTCGCGTCCGAGCCCGTCCCGGCGAGCGGCACCTCGATCTCGGCGACGTTCGCGCGGTCGTGGACGGTGACGTCGATCGGCTCGTTCATCTCGCCGGACGCGACGGCCCGCCGCTTCAGCTCGTCGATCGCCCGCGCGACCTGCGGCGCGTCGATGTCGCGGGCCTTCAGCACGACGACCGCGGGCTCCGGGTTGCCGGGGAACGCCTCGTTCAGCCGCGTGTAGGTCTGCGCGATCTC
The DNA here is from genome assembly GCF_013364275.1 of Actinomadura sp. NAK00032. NCBI lineage: Bacteria > Bacillati > Actinomycetota > Actinomycetes > Streptosporangiales > Thermomonosporaceae > Actinomadura > Actinomadura sp. NAK00032. The sequence goes on from NZ_CP054932.1 coordinate 9,076,542, forward strand.
CTCGCCGGGCGGGATCTGCTGGTCGATGCGCAGCCGCTCGGTCTTCATGCCGAGCGCGGGCGCGGCCAGGGCGAGCAGCAGCCCGGCCGACAGCAGGGCGGCGATGCCGGGACGGGCAAGGACAGGCCTCAGCAGCGTCCCGACCACGCCGGCGCGCCCTTCGCGGCGCCGCCGGGGCAGCCGGACGCGGCCGAAGTCGACCTTGTCGCCGAGCAGGGACAGCAGCGCGGGCAGGACGGTCACCGAGCCGAGCATCGCGATGAGCACGACGAGGATCGTCGCGACCGCGAACCCCTTGAAGAGCAGCAGGCCGGACAGGAACATCCCGGACATCGCGACCATCACGGTGATTCCGGAGACCAGCACGGAGCGTCCGGAGGTGGCGGCGGCGATCGCCAGGGCGGTCTCCCGGTCGCGGCCCTTGCGGCGCTCCTCGCGCTCGCGCTGCAGGTAGAACAGGCAGTAGTCGACGCCGACGGCGAGGCCCATCAGCAGCATCACCGAGTTCGTCGTCTGGTCGACGTGCAGCGCGTGGCTGACCACCGCGAGGACGCCGGTCGCGGCGAGGAACGCGGTGAACGCCAGGACGACGGGCAGCACGGCGGCGAGCAGCGCCCCGAACGCGACCAGCAGGATGCCGAGCGCGAGGGGCACCGCCGTCAGCTCGGCGCGCTTGAAGTCGGAGCCGAGGGCGTCGTCGAACCAGGCGTCGGCGGTGGCGCCGCCGAACTGCCCCATCCGCACGGACGGGTTGCCCCGCTCGGCCTTCGCCACCGCGTCCCGGATCGCGGGCAGCGGGTCGTCCGGCGCCGCCTTCAGCGTGAACTGGACGATCACATGCCGCCCGTCCTTGGCCACCACGTCCGGCCGCAGACCGGTGATCAAGCCCGTGGCCTGGACGTTCGCCCGTACGTCCGCCACCGCCCGGCGCATCTCCGGCGAGCCCGCGGGGGCGCCGTAGACCAGCACCGTCTCCTGGTCCGGGTCCTCGATGCCGGCCTCCGCGACGATCTGGGCGGCCCGCGCCGACTGCCCGACGCCCTGCTCGTGGTCGGCCATCGTGATCTGGCCGGCCGCGCCGCCCAGCACGGAGGCCAGCACGACGAACAGCAGCCAGCCGAGGATGGCCGTCACGCGGTGCCGCGCGCTCCAGCCGCCGAGCGCGGCGGCGAGATTTCGCTTCATGGGGGTTCCCCTGGTTAGGTCGTCTGCGGGGTGACACCCAATGACGCTAGGAAGCGCGCACCCGGCGGGACATGGCTCTAAACGGCGTCCCAGGGTGGACGTAGGTACACCCCACGCTCGGTGTGCGGGCACACTGTGCACGTGGGCGCTCGCCAGAAGACTGGACTCCAGATGGCAGGTGAGCCTTGGAGGAACCAGTGAGCGGTGAATTGGTGAAGGAAACCCGACTGCTGCGCCATGCGAGGGCGCCGTGGCGCGGGCTGGCGCTGTGGCTGCTGGCCGTGCCGGCGACGCTCGCCGGGCTCTGGTTCCTCACGGTCGTCTCGATGATCACGAGCTTCATCGGGGTGCTGCTGTTCCCGTCCGCGACGATGCTGATGCGCACCCAGCTCGACGCCTACCGGGAGCGCATCAACAAGTGGACGGACGCCCGGATCGAGCGCCCGTACCTGCCCGAGCCGGAGCAGGAGCCCGGCCTGCACGGGATGTTCAAGCGGTTCATCGCGCTGATCTCCGACCCGGCCACCTGGCGCGACTACCTGTGGGTCGTCACCGACCCGTTCGTCGCGCTGTTCACCGCGGCGCTGCCCGGTCTGCTGATCCTGTACGGGATCTGGGGGTACCTGCTGGCCGCGTTCGCCGGCGACATGATCGGCCACTACGGCGGCAGCGACTGGTACGCCTACATCCACGTCACCAAGGGGTACGGCCGCGAGCCCGGCCGCATCCTGTCCACCGTGATCGTCGCGACCGCCTGCATCGCCCTCGGGTACGCCATCGGGCCGAAGATGATGGCCGTGTACGGGCGCTGGGGCCGGACGATCCTCGGGCCGACGAAGAAGTCGCAGCTGGCGCTGCGCGTCCAGCACCTCACCGAGACCCGCTCGGAGGCCGTGGACTCCTCCGCCGCCGAGCTGCGCCGCATCGAGCGCGACCTGCACGACGGCGCGCAGGCCCGGCTCGTCGCGATGGGCATGACGCTCGGCGCCATCGAGCACCTCCTCGACAAGGACCCGGCGAAGGCGCGGCTGCTGCTCGCCGAGACCCGCGCGTCGTCGGCGAAGGCGCTGCACGAGCTGCGCGATCTGGTCCGCGGCATCCACCCGCCGGTGCTCGCCGACCGCGGCCTCGGCGACGCGGTGAAGGCCCTCGCACTGGACCACCCGATGCGCGTCGAGGTCGAGGCCGACCTGCCGGGACGGGCCGAGCCGCCGGTCGAGTCCGCCGCCTACTTCGCGGTGTCGGAGATCCTCACCAACGCCGCCAAGCACGCCGGCGCGTCCCGCGTCTGGATCGACCTGCGGTACGAGGACGGCATGCTGCGCGTCACCGTCACCGACGACGGGCGCGGCGGCGCCACCCTCGACGGCGGGACCGGGCTGCGCGGCATCGAGCGGCGGATCGGTACATTCGACGGCGTCCTCGCCCTCAGCTCGCCCGTGGGCGGCCCGACGATCGTGACGCTGGAGCTGCCGTGCGCGTTGTCCTCGCCGAAGACCTCGCCCTTCTGAGGGAGGGCCTGGTCAGCCTGCTGGAGACGCACGACTTCGAGATCGCCGCCGCCGTCGACAACGGCCCGTCGCTCCTGAAGGCACTGCTCGACCACCGCCCGGACGTGGCGGTGGTCGACGTGCGCCTGCCGCCGTCCTTCACCGACGAGGGCCTTCAGGCCGCCCTGGAGGCCCGCCGCCAGGTGCCGGGCCTGCCGGTACTGGTGCTGTCGCAGTACGTCGAGCAGCTCTACGCCCGGGAGCTGCTCGCGGACGGCACCGGCGCCATCGGCTACCTGCTGAAGGACCGGGTGTTCGACGCGGCCCAGTTCGTGGACGCGGTCCGCCGGGTCGCGGCGGGCGGCACCGCGATGGACCCCGAGGTCATCTCCCGGCTCGTCGCGTCCAACACCCGCGACACCCCGCTGAGCCGGCTCACCCCGCGCGAGACCGAGGTGCTGGAGCTGATGGCGCAGGGCCGCTCCAACGCCGCGATCGCGGAGCGGCTCGTCGTCACCGAGCGGGCCGTCACCAAGCACACCGCCAACATCTTCGCCAAGCTCGACCTGCCGGTGACCGGCGACGACAACCGCCGCGTCCTCGCCGTCCTCGCGTATCTGAACAAGTAGGCCGCTGGACGGGCGGGGGCGCCGCGCGGCCCCCGCCGGGCCGTACCGGGTGGCATAGTCTGCTCCGCGAGACGGCCCCGGGAGGGCGCGATGACGGTGGTTCTGGTCCTGCTGTGCCTGGCGATCGCCGGGCGGGAGCTGTATCTGGCGTTCGAGCGCCGGCATTCCCCGGGCGCGCCGGAGATCGCCGACATCCGCACCCAGCTCCGCGCGCTCAAGGGCACCCGGGACGAGCTGGAGGGGTTCCGCGCCTCCCAGCGGGAGCGGCTCGACCGGCTCACCGCCGAGCAGGACCGCGACCGGGAGGCGCTCGGCGCCGCCGACTCCCGGATTCGGTCCCTGATCTCGCAGATCAACGACCGGCTGCTGCCGGACGTCACCGCCCGGCTGAAGCAGCAGCGCGACGCCGCCGCCGAGCAGCGCGACGCCCTCGACCGGCTCGCCGCCGAGGTCGCGTCGCTGCGCGCGCACCTCGTCGGGCGGCTCGACCAGGCCGTGGCCGCGTCCCTCGGCGCCGAGCCCGCCGAGCTGGTCGCCGGGGCGCTCATGGCCGACCCGCCCGACGCGCGTCCCGCGCTGGCGGGCCCGTACGAGCGGTTCGCCGAGGGGTACGGGCTGCGCGTCGAGCTGACCGACCGCGACCGCTACTTCCTGTCCGGGCGCAGCCCGCGCGCGCTGGAGCGCGACTTCGTCGACCTCGTCGCCGCGCTGCGCGAGGACTGCCCGGAGAGCACCGGCAAGGCCCGCGTCCTGCTGGGCGCCCTGCGCGGCGTCGAGCGGGGCGGCGCGCAGATCGGGCCGCTGCTGATCGTCCGGACGCCCGCCGCGCTCGTGTGCGGGGTCGTGCCGCTCGCCGAGCTGCGCCGCCCCGAGGGGGCCGTGCCGCTGGCGGACCCGTCCGGCGCGGCGCGGCGCCTGCACCGGCTGCCGGAGGGCCGGTTCTGCGACCTGTCGGGCTGGTCCGCCGGCGCACCGGCCGGGCTCAGCGAGTAGGGGCCGTCCAGGTGAACGCGGGGGCGCGGCGCTCCAGGAACGCGGCGACGCCCTCGTCGACCTCGCCGCTCGCCGCGACCTCCGCCAGCCACCGGTCCGTCTTCTCCCGGACGGGGCCGCCGGCGGCGATCGCGTCCACGATCTCCTTGGTGGCCTGCTGGGTGAGCAGCGACCGGGACGCGAGCGTCGCGGTGAACGCGGCGACCCGGTCGTGCAGGCCGCCCGCCGGGACGACCTCGTCCAGCAGCCCGATCCGCAGCGCGTGCCCGGCGCCGACCAGGTCGGCGGAGAACAGCAGGTACTTCGCGGCGGCCGGCCCGACGAGCCGGACCAGCCGCGCCGTCGCGGCCGCCGGGTAGACGATGCCGAGCTTGGCCGGGGTGATCCCGAACCGGGCGTCCTCGGCGGCGAAGCGCAGGTCGCAGGCCGCCGCGAGCTGGCAGCCGCCGCCCACGCAGTACCCCTCGATCGCGGCCAGCGTCGGCTTCGGGAACGCGGCGAGCGCCCGCTCGGCGACCGTCGACAGGTGCGAGTCGTCGTCGCGGTGGATGTCGTTCAGCTCGGCGATGTCGGCGCCCGCGCAGAAGTTCCCGCCCGCGCCCGTCAGCACGGCGACCCGGACGGCCGGGTCCTCGGCGAGGGCCTCCAGGATGCCGGGCAGGGCCCGCCACATGTCCGCCGACATGGCGTTGCGCTTGGCCGGCCGGTCGATGGTGATCGTCCCGACGCCCTCGGCGACCTCGAAGTCAAGCCCGGCGGCCATGGTCCTCCCTCGCCCGGGCGTCCCGTGCCCGGATGTCGTCGCGCCTCGGCCCGGCTCATCGTACGGAGCGCGCCGCGCCCCGGCGATCCCGGGGCGGCCGGTCCCGGCCGCGGCCTCCGGGAACCCCGGGGCCTTTCGGGGAGTCATACCGTGCAATGGCCGCCTGAGGCGTCGGGGGACGCGCGCCGGCGGCCACCGGCGGCGCCACGCGGTGCCGCCGCATCGTCACAGGGGGCTCGACCTGCATGAAGAAAATCAGCGGCAATCGGGGAATGCGCAACCCGCGTCGCGTGCTGTACTGTCAAGGCAGTGCCTCCGGATTCCGCGAATCGCAACGAAGGCATTTCTTCCCCGCCCGGGCCATCTGAGCGCCCGGTGATCCTCCCGGTTCGGCACGCGCATTCCGGCGTTCCGGACCGCCGCACAAGGGAGCCGACGTCAGCCCGGTGAACCGAGCTGCATCTTTCGCATTCCTCTCGCGTACGCGCCGCGGGTTCCGCCGCCGTACCCGGGAAACGACTCCAGGCGGCGCGGACCGCTCCGCGCGAGCCTGAGAAGGGACCCGCATGTCCACTTCCACCCTCACCTCCGAACCCGCCACCGGGCGCACCGCCGCGGGCCGCCGCTCGCAGGCGCACACCGTGCCCGCCCAGAACGCCCGCAAGAGCGGCCAGCAGGCGCGGCGCACGGGTACCGCCGACGACGGGCCCGCCGTCCCGTTCCACGGCCTGCTCGCCGTCCAGGACAAGCACGCCTTCATCCGCACCTCCGGCTACCTCGCCGGGCCGGACGACGTGCACGTCTCCCTCGCCCAGGTCAAGGCGCACCACCTGCGCCCCGGCGACGTCATCGCGGGCACCGCGAAGGCGCCGAAGTCCGGCCGGGAGAAGTTCGGCTCGCTCGCCCGCGTCGAGACCGTGAACGGCCTCCCGGCGGCCGAGGCCGCGAACCGTCCCGAGTTCGGCAAGCTCACCCCCCTGTTCCCGGACGAGCGGCTCCGCCTCGACACCGGCCCGCTCGCCACCCGCGTCATCGACCTGGTCGCGCCGATCGGCAAGGGCCAGCGCGGGCTCATCGTGTCGCCGCCGAAGGTCGGCAAGACGATGGTGCTGCAGGCCGTCGCGAACGCGATCGCGCAGAACAACCCCGAAGTGCACCTCATGGTCGTGCTCATCGACGAGCGGCCCGAAGAGGTCACCGACCTGCAGCGGACCGTGCAGGGCGAGGTCATCCACTCGACGTTCGACCGCCCCGCGCAGGACCACACCGCCCTCGCCGAACTCGCCGTCGAGCGGGCCAAGCGGCTCGTCGAGCAGGGCCACGACGTGGTCATGCTGCTCGACTCGATCACCCGGCTCGGCCGCGCCTACAACCTCGCGGCGCCCTCCAGCAGCCGGATCCTCGCCGGCGGCGTCGCGACGACCGCGATCTACCCGCCGAAGAAGTTCTTCGGCGCCGCCCGCAACATCGAGAACGGCGGCTCGCTGACGATCCTCGCGACCGCGCTCGTGGAGACCGGGTCCCGCATGGACGACGTCTTCTTCGAGGAGTACAAGGGCACCGGCAACATGGAGCTGAAGCTCGACCGGGGCCTCGCCGACCGCCGAGTCTTCCCCGCCGTCGACATCGAGGCGTCCGGCACGCGCCGCGACGAGCTGCTGATGTCCCCCGAGGAGCTCGCGCTCTCCTGGCGGCTGCGCCGCGCCCTCCAGGGGCTGGAGAAGCAGCAGGCCGTCGAGCAGCTGCTGGAGAAGATGAAGGGCACCTCGTCCAACGCCGAGTTCCTGCTCCGCCTCCAGCAGACCACCTGAGCCGCCGCCCCCGCCACGAACCCGGGAGACCCCTCAGTCGCTCTGCTGCGCCCTCTCCTGCTTCCGGTGCTTCTTCGGCTTCTCCGGCCTGAACGACTTCAGGATCCTGTCGTAGAGCCGCTGGCCCGGCGTCCAGTCGGGGTCGGGCGCGGAGAAGCAGAACTCGTACCCGGCCGCCCGGCTGCACAGCACGTGCCTGACGCCGTTGCCCGCGCCCGACCGCCAGGTGAACTCCCACTCGGCGCCGCCCTCGGCGACCTCGGGAGCGGGTTCCAGCCGCAGCCTGCGGTAGCCCGGGAAGCGGTGCTCGCCCACCGCCCGGTGCTCCTCGGCGCGCAGCCCCGCGAGCGGATCGCCCGGTGCCGGGGAGATGCGCAGGCCCCGTCCCGCCCCGGCGTCCTTCCAGGTCATGACGGTGCCGCTGCGCTCGGACTGCCAGCCCGCCGGCACCCGCACCGAGTAGGCGCCGCTCTCGTGGTACTTCGCGGTCTTCGCCGTCACGCCCGCCGCCGGCCGCAGCGCCACCGCGTCGCTCTTGCCGACCGCCGTCCAGCGGGCCGCCCAGGTGCCCGTGCCCGCCGCGAGCACGGCCAGCACCGCCACCCCGGCGACGGCACCCGGCCGCAGCCGCCGCCCACGGAACATCGGGGCCTTGAACGACCGGCGGGAGCGCGGCGAGCCGCACGGCGCCTTCCCGCTGCGCAGGGTCCACGGGACGCGCGGCCCGCGCAACGCCCGGCGCGCGGCCGGGACGCGCACCCGCTCGGGGCGCGGCGCCCGGGTGATCCCCGGCTCCGGCAGGTCGGCGACGAGGTCGCGCAGCAGTTCCGCCGTGGCCTCGGCCGTCAGCCGGTCCTCGGGCCGCTGCCGCATCAGCCCCTCGATGACCGGGGTCAGCGGGCCCGCCCGCGCCGGGCGCGCGTAGTCGCCCAGCATCACCGCCACCATGGACGCGAGGGCGTGGCAGCGCAGGAACGGGGCGAAACCCTCGACCGCCATGTAGAGCGTCGCGCCGAGCGACCACAGGTCGGACGCCGGCACGCTCGGCTGCCCGTCGATGCGCTCCGGCGGAAGATAGGCGGGCGACCCTTCAATGCCCGCGGGCATTGTGTCGGCCAACTCCCGGCCATTGTCCATTTGGACGGCGAGCCCGAAGTCGCTCAGCAGGACGCGGCCGTCGTCGCAGAGCAGCACATTGCTCGGCTTGACGTCGCGGTGCAGGATGCCCGACTCGTGCGATGCCCGCAGCACCGCCAGGACCGCGGCGCCGATCTCCGCCGTCCGCCGCACGCTCAGCGGGCCGTCCTCGATGACCAGCCGGTTCAGCGAGCAACCCGCCAGGAACTCCATGACGATCCAGGGCCGGCCGTCCTCCAGGATCAGGTCGTGCACGGCGACCACGCCGGGATGCCGCAGCGCGGCGGTCGCGCGCGCCTCCTGCAGCAGCCGCCGGCACAGCACCCTGCGCTCGCTCTGCGTGATGCGCGCCGGCAGGTGCACCTCCTTGACGGCGACGTCCCGGTCGAGCATCTCGTCGTAGGCGCGCCACACGGTGCCCATGCCGCCCCTGCCGACCACAGAGAGCAGGCGATACCGCCGCGCCAGCGGTATCGGCCGATCCCCATTCATGAAGGGGTTAATCGCCGGAACGCGCTCAAGGCACGCTCCCTCGCCATCAATTGTTTTTTGACCGCGGTCCAGCGAGAAAAGCGCGCACGGGCGTGGTATAACCGCGCCCGGCGCATTTACCGGCGCGGCGCCGTCAGCCGAGGACGGAGCGGGCCCACTTGTAGTCGGACTTGCCCACGGCCGTGCGCTGCACCTCGTCCACGAGGGTGATCTGGCGCGGGAGCTTGTAGCCGGCGAGCCGGCCCCGGCAGTGCTCGGTGAGCTGCTCCAGCGTGACGGTCGTGCCGGGACGGGGCGCGACGACGGCGGCGACGCGCTGCCCGAACCGCTCGTCGGGCAGGCCGACGACGACCGCGTCGTACACGTCCGGGTGGTCCTTCAGCGCGACCTCGACCTCCTCCGGGTAGACCTTCTCGCCGCCCGTGTTGATCATGAGGGAGCCGCGGCCGAGGAGGATGATCGTCCCGTCCTTCTCCAGGCTCGCGAAGTCGCCGGGGACCGACCAGCGGGTGCCGTCGGCGTCGGTGAAGAACGTCGACGCCGTCTTCTCCGGGTCGTTGTAGTAGCCGAGCGGGATGTGGCCGCTGCGCGCGAGCCTGCCGATCTCGCCGGGCCTGACCACGTTGAGGTCGTCGTCCAGGACGGTGATGCCCGGCTTCATCATGAACCGGGCCGTGCCCTCCTTGGAGTCGACGGACGGGCCGCACGCGCCGGTCTCCGAGGCGCCGTAATTGTCGAGGAACAGCACGTTCGGCAGATGCTCTTGCAGGGCCTGCTTGGCGCCCTCGGTGAGCGGCGCGCCGCCGGACGCGATCGCCAGCAGCGACGACGTGTCGTGCCCGCCGCCCGCCAATGCCTTGGCGACGGGCCGCGCCATGACGTCGCCGACCAGCATCAGCACGTTCGCCTTCTCCTCGGCGAGCAGCCGCAGCGCCTTGTCGGCGTCGAACGCGTGGTCGGTGTAGAGGACGACCTTGGCGCCGGTGAACAGCCCCATGTACGCGACCCACTGGCCGGCGCCGTGCATGACGGGCGCGCAGTCGAGGACGGCCATCCCCGGCTGGTCGGCGTTGGCGGCCAGTTCCTCGGGGCTGCCGATGGGGTCGCCGAGGGCGTTCCCGCCGCCGAGCGCGCCGAAGAAGATGTCCTCGCAGCGCCACTCGACGCCCTTCGGGTAGCCGGTGGTGCCGCCGGTGTACATGATGTAGCGGTCGTCGCTGGAGCGCTCGGGGAAGTCGTCGCTCGGGTCGGCCGCCGCGAGAGCCGCCTCGTACTCGACGGCGCCCGGGATCTCGTCCGCCGAACCGTCCTCCAGGACGACGACATGCCGCAGCGCGGGCAGTTCCCCGCGAATCTCCTCCGCCTTCGCCAAGAGCGAACGCTCGCCGATGAGCGCGACCGAATCAGAATCGGCGAGCACGTGGCGCAGTTCGGCCGCCACGTAGCGGTAGTTCACCGGGATCGGCACGGCGCGGATCTTGAACGCGCCGAGCATCGCCTCGATCCACTCGGCCCGGTTGAAGGCGAGGATCGCGACGTGCTCGCCGGGCCGCACCCCGGCCGCCGCCAGATGGTGCCCGACCCGGCTCGCACGCTCGCTGAGCTGCCGGTACGTCCGCCGCTCGGCTCCGGCCACGAGGGCCGGACGGTCCGGTCCGGCGGCGGCCAGGATCTCGATCAGGTCGGCCAGGTTGTAGCTTCGCGCCATGCCACGTCCTCGCAGGAGTCGGGGTGGGGACCGATCCCGATCCTGCTGCCGGACGGCGCGTGAACTCAATGCCTATTGGCGCCCGGTCCAATGAGATGAGTCACATCCCACACCGCCTCATCCGGCCACGCGCGGGGTCCTTACACGGCTCTTATCTGGGTACCGGCATGCTTGGCCGTAACGATCCAGTATCAGACGGGGGTAGTGGTGAGCGCAGGCGCGATGGCGTGGACCCCGCCGACGTGGGAGGAGATCGTCAGCGAGCACTCGACCAGGGTGTTCCGGCTGGCGTACCGGCTGACCGGCAACCGGCACGACGCCGAGGATCTGACCCAGGACGTCTTCATCCGGGTGTTCCGCTCGCTGTCGTCCTACAGCCCCGGCACGTTCGAGGGCTGGCTGCACCGGATCACGACGAACCTGTTCCTCGACCGCGCCCGGCGCAAGCAGCGCATCCGGTTCGACTCGCTCGCCGACGACGCGGCCGAGCGGCTGCAGGGCCGCGAGCCGTCCCCGGCGCAGGCCTACGACGACCGGCACCTCGACGCCGACATCCAGAAGGCGCTCGACTCCCTCGCCCCCGAGTACCGCGCCGCGGTCGTGCTGTGCGACATCGAGGGGCTGTCCTACGAGGAGATCGCGGCGACCCTCAACGTGAAGCTCGGCACCGTCCGCTCCCGCATCCACCGCGGCCGAGGCCAGCTCCGCGAGGCCCTGGAGCACCGCCGCCCGGCCGAGTGCGCACAGTGACGAGCGTCACTAGTGACTGCTGAGTAACTTCCGGCCTACCCTGCGGCCGTGGACATCGTCTTCGACCGCCGCGGCGACGGCCCGCCCCTCGTCCTGCTGCACGGCATCGGCCACCGCCGCCAGGGCTGGGCGCCCGTCATGGACCTGCTCGCCGCCGAACGCGACGTCATCGCCGTCGACCTGCCCGGCTTCGGCGACTCGCCGGCCCTCCCGGCCGGCACGCCCTACACCCTCGACACCGCCATCGGCGCCCTCGCGCAGACCTTCGCCGACCTCGGCCTCGACCGGCCGCACATCGCGGGCAACTCGCTCGGCGGCCTGTTCGCCCTCGAAGCCGCCGACCGCGGCCTCGCCAGTTCCGCCACGGTCCTGTCCCCGGCGGGCTTCTTCAACGCCCTCGAACTCCGCTACGGCATGTCGGTGCTGCGCGCGTCCCGCCTCGGCGCCCGCGTCCCGGAGACCTTCCTGACCCGCCTGGCCCGCTCCCCGCGCCGCCGCACCCTCATGTTCGGCATGATCTACGGCCGTCCCGACCTGATGGACGTCGAGACCCTCACCGGCGACGCCCGCGCCATGCGCGACGCCCCGGGCTTCGAACCCACCCTCCGCGCCGGCCGCACCACCCGCTTCCTCGGCTCCTGCGCGGACGTCCCCGTCACCATCGCCTGGGGCACCAAGGACCGCCTGCTCCTGCGCAGCCAGGCCATCCGCGCCCAACGCCGCCTCCCGAACGCCCGCTTCGTCTGGCTGGAGGGCTGCGGCCACGTCCCCATGGCGGACGACCCGCCCCTGGTGGCCCAGACCCTCCTCCAGGGCAGCGCCCACCCCCTGAAGACCCGGTCCGCCGCCTAACGGACCGGGCAGTCCCCGCACTTGCCCGCGCGCTTCTATTCTAGTACTAGGATAGAAGCATGGCCGCTGAGTTGACGCCTGCCGAGCTGACCCTGCTCGGCCTGCTGACGGAGAAGCCGAGGCACGGGTACGAGCTGGACGAGGTCATCAGCGCGCGCGGCATGCGCGAGTGGACGGAGATCGGGTTCAGCTCGATCTACTACCTGCTGACCCGGCTGCGCGACCGCGGCCTGATCGCCGAGACCGACACGGAGCGTCCGGCGCGGGGCAAGGCCCGGCGGGTGTACGGGCCCACGGCCGAGGGGCGCCGGGCGTGCGCGCGGGCGGCCGAGGCGGTGGTGGCCGAACTCCAGCCGGTGTTCCCGCCCATCCTGGTCGGCCTGGCCAACCAGCCGGTCATCCCGCCCGAACGCCTGAAGGCCGCGCTCGACCGGCGCGCGACGGCCCTCGCGGAGAAGATCGCCGAAATCACCGCGGCCCGCGACGCCCAGCCGCAGATGCCCGCCTTCGCCCGCGCCGTCTTCGACTACACGCTCGGCCAACTGACCGCCGAACAGCAATGGCTGGCCGCCTACCGGACGGAATTGGCCGGCAATCCCCGCCAGGAAGGCGACGCCCATGACCCGCTATGACGTCAAGCGAGAACTCAAGCAGTACTACGCGCCGAGGAACAGCGACTGGGCGCTGGTCGACGTCCCCGCGCAACAGTTCATCGCCGTCGACGGCAGCGGCGACCCCAACACCAGCGCCGACTACGCCCGCGCCGTCGAAGCGCTCTACACCGTCGCCTACACGATCAAGTTCGCCAGCAAGCGCGCCCTCGACCGCGACTTCGTCGTAGGCCCCCTGGAAGGGCTGTGGTGGTCCGACCGCCCGGAAGTGTTCACCGCCCGGGACAAGGACGCCTGGCAATGGCGCATGCTCATCAGCCAGCCCGACTGGATCACCGAAGACTTCATCGACGACGCCAAAGAGACCGCACTGAAGAAGAAGGGCTTCCCCACGATCGCCGACGTCCGCCATGAGCCCTTGCACGAGGGCCTCTGCGCCCAAGTCCTGCACATCGGGCCGTACGACGACGAGGGCCCCATACTCGCCAAGCTCCACGGGGAGTACCTCGCCGCCAACAACCTGCGCATGACCGGCCACCACCACGAGGTCTACCTGGGCGACCCCCGCCGGGCAGCGCCCGACAAGCTCAGAACCGTCCTCCGGCAGCCCGTCGAGCAGGCGGGCTGACCGGCCAAGGATCGACCTGGCGCTCTCACAGGACTGACCCGGGTCAGGCCGTGCTCTCCGCGAGGTGCGCTGCGGTACCGGCAGTCGGGCGGCCCTGCGACCGCCGACGCCGCCAGTCCGCGGTGTGTATCGCGGCGAGGCCGAGAGCCGCCCACGCCAAGAGGACCACGAGGGCCCGTGCACCGCCGGCGCCATCGAAGAACGCGGTGCTGCGCAGCAGAGTCACCCCCGCCCCCGGGGGCAGCAGCTGACCGATCCAGCCGACCGGCTCCGGCAGCAGTTCGGGGGCGGACGACGCGCCCGACCAGGGATTGCCGATGAAGACCATCAGCGGGGCGACGACGGCGAGGCCCTTCGGGCCGAGCAGCATCTCGGCGCCCATCTCCGCCCCGGCGATGGACACCACGATGAGGGCGAGCACCGCCGCGTTGAGGTACCAGTCCCCGCCGAGCACGCCGAGCCAGCCCTGGATGATCCCCGTGACGACCAGCGCGGCCAGCACCGCCCCGCCGAAGAGACCGAGGGACCGTCCCCATGCCGAGCGCGTCACCAGGTAGACGATCACGCCGGTCAGCACGCTGACGATGACGAGCGGCATGACCGAGGAGGCCAGCACCGCGCCCCGCGGGTCCTCAGGAGACGCCGCCACCAGCCCTGCTCCCCGGGTTCGTCCTGCAACGGACCATCTTGGGCGCCCGGGCGAGCGACTTCACCCCCGGCCTCGCCGCCCTCTTCGCCTGAGCCGAGCCGAGCACGTGAGCGGTGCCCGACCTGGCGGGTCAGGTCGCCAGGACCGTGCCGAGGATTACCAGGGCGAGGCTGAGCAGGCCGATGGAGGCGCGCAGGAGGCCGGCGTTGCGGGCTCCGGTGCGTACGCGGGCCGTCAGCGTGGCGTCATCCGGGTGGGCCAGGGCGCTGCGGCGAAGGCGGGTCATTCGGCGGGCCTGGAGGACGCCGAAGGCGAGTGCCGCGATGAGGGCGGCGGCCAGGACGGCGGTGGCGGTGAGTGTGCCGTCCCACGGGCGGTCGGCGACCAGGGCCGCGCCGCTGGCCAGAGCCAGGACGAGCGCGCCGGTTCCGACGCCCAGGTACAGGCGGCCCAGCGCGCGGAAGAACGCGACCCGGTCGCCGGGACCGAGCGTCTGGACGCTGACCCGCGCGACCACGCCGATCGCCACGAATCCGCCGACCCACACGGCCGAGGCCAGGACGAGGACGCAGGCGAGAACGACCTCGACTCCATGAGACATGTGCACCCGCCAGGCTCCCGCGGTCCTATTTCTTACTTTTTTACAAGGACGACTGTGTAAATACAAGGCGGGAGTGGTGTGGCGTGCGCCATCGCCGTCGCTCTAGGGCTTGCGGCCGACGGCGCAGAAGGCGTCCACTTCGGGTTCGCGGACGGCGGGTTCCGGGCGCCAGCGGGAGCAGGAGACCACGCCCGGCTCGTCCAGTTCGAGGCCGTCGAAGTACGCGGCGATCTCGGCGGGGGTGCGCAGGGTGACGGTCGGCCTGCCGCCGGACTCGTTCCAGGTGCGGGCGCTCCGCTCCGACCGTTCGCCGTGGACGACGCTGGTCGGGTGGTTGACGACCAGGCGGCTGCCGGACGGCACGGCCGCCATCAGCCGCCGGACGACCGCGTGGGAGTCCTCGGCGCCCTCGACGTGGTGCAGGATGCCGACGAGCATGACGGCGACCGGGCGGGTGAGATCGAGCAGGGTTCCGGCCTTCGCGAGGATCCCGTCCGGGTCGTGCAGGTCGGCGTCGATGTAGTGGCACTCTCCCTCCGCGCTGCTGGCCAGCAGGGCCCGCGCGTGCGCCAGCACCAGGGGGTCGTGGTCGACGTAGACGATGCGGCAATCGGGGGCGACGCGCTGCGCGACCTGGTGCGTGTTCTCGGCCGTGGGCAGTCCGGTGCCGATATCGAGGAACTGGCGGACGCCCTGGTCGCCCGCCAGGTACCGGACGGCCCGGCCGAGGAACGCCCGGTCGGCGCGGGCCTGCTCGACCATGTCGGGTTTCAGGCTGATGGAGTGCTCGGCGGCCCGGCGGTCGGCCTCGAAGTTGTCCTTGCCGCCCAGCAGGTAGTTCCAGACCCGCGCGGAGTGCGGGATGTGCGATTTGAGCGCGTCGCCGTCCACGAGCCGGATTCTAGGTCGGGCGGGCCGGCGGCCGTGCGGCGTCCTCGGCGGCGGGGCGGGGTGGCCGGATGTGGACCACCCCGCACGCCACCGGGAGGGGTGTGTCAGCCGGTCACCGGGAGGTCGCCGGGCACCGGGGTCGGCGCGGGGGCCGGGCTGGTCGGTGCCGACGGGGCGGGGGCCGGGGTCTTCGACGGCGGGCTGGTCGGCGTGCCGGGCTGCTCGGGCTCGCCGGGCTTGCCGGGCTTGCCGGCCTTGCCGCAGGTGACGGACGCGATGCTGAGCGTCTGCGTCTTGCCGGCCAGCGTCGCGACCACCTCGATGGCGGTGATCGTGAGGCTGCCGTCCTTGTCCTTGACGTGCTTGTTCAGCGTGATCGCGGCGGTGCCGAGGCCCTTCAGGTCGGCGTTGATCGTGGTGTTGGGCGTCGCGCCGAGCTTCAGCGTCCGCCCGTTGAGCGTCGCCTTCGTCAGGTGCGAGACGCCGTTGCCGTTCTCGCACTTGGCGGTGACGGCGTGCGCGGACAGGCCGAGCTTGGGCACCTTCAGGTCGGCGACGGACGCGCGGCCGTGGCCGGACCAGGCGGCGACGTTCAGCAGGCCCGCCTCCACGAGGGGGTTCGCGGGCAGCTCGGCGAGGCTCTTGCGGGCCGGCTGCTGGGCGGACGACGTGACCGTCGGGGTCGCCGGGATCGCGACCGGGCCGGTCGCGGAGATCGCGGTGGCGGAGCCGGTTCCGCCGCTGGTGGCGGACGCGGCCGGGGCCAGGCCGAAGGGCAGGGCCAGCGCCCCGGCGACGGCGACGGCCTTGGTGAGTGTCTGCAAACGCACGGTTTCTCCTAAGTCGGGGGTGAAGGGGACCGGCCTGGCGGCCGGAGGTCTGGGTCAGGCGGTGACCAGGACGGGCGTACCGAGCGGCACCTTGGCCAGGTGCTTCAGCGCGTCCGCCGGGACGCGGACGCAGCCGTGCGTGACGGCCTTGCCGAAGACGTCCTTGGACGGCCAGCCGTGGAAGGCGACCGTGCCGGGTCCTCCGCCGAAGGTGTCGAGCGTGTCGGAGTGCGCGCCGACCGGCAGGATCAGCGGGCTGTAGGTCGGTTTCGCGGGGGCGAGCGAGGCGAGCATGAACGTCCGCCCGGTGGGGGTGGGCGTCTTGGGCGCGCCGACGGCCACGGTCCAGGCGCCGACCTTGCGGCCCGCGTCGTAGAGCGCCATCTTGCGGTCGCTCAGGTCGACCTTGACGACGTGGCCGCTGCGGGCGGCCTTCAGGCCGGTGTCGGGGATCCAGCCCGTCACGCCGTTCGGGCGGCTCGGCAGCAGCACGCGGCGCCAGCCGGGCCGGGACTCGACGACGGGCACCCAGGTGGGGCCCTTGAGCTGGGTGCTCGGCAGCTCGGCCACGGCGGGCGCGCCTGGCTTGGCCGAGATCGGGGTCGCGGCCTCGGGGTGCACCACCGTCCCGTTGCCCGCGGTGGCCGAGGTGTCCGTCGGCAGGTCGTCCAGGGTCGTGTAGGTGGTCGCCTGCGGCAGCGCGGTCGTGCCCTTGACCGGCGCGGCCTTCGCCGGGTCGGGCTTGCTCCCGCCGCCGCAGCCGGTCAGGAGCAGGGCCGCCGCCAGCAGGACGGCCGGGACCGCGGCCCCGGCCGCCGGACGGGCGGCGCGCGGTGGTGCATCGCTCACGAAGACTCCAAGTGATCCCGCCGGAGGGACTCCGGCTCGCCTCTGTGCCCGCTGATTACGCATGAGGCGCACCGGGGGTTGCACGCTGTATGGACCAAGTTGCGGTCGGTGAACCACCCCTCGCCCGTGAGCCACCGCGCGGCGCGTGGAACAATCCGGGATTGACAGGTGTTTGAACCCTCAACTAACCTTCGACGAGTCGTTGAAGTTTCAAGCACCAAGCATCACCGACCACTACGGGAGTCACCATGAGCATCGCCGCCGTCGCCCCCGAGCTGACCGCCGGGACCTGGAACATCGACCCCGGGCACTCCGAGGTCACCTTCGTGATCCGGCACCTGATGACCAAGGTGCGCGGCACGTTCACCGAGTTCACCGGCTCGGTGCAGATCGCCGAGGACCTCGCCGCGTCGACCGCGACGGCCGAGATCCAGGTCGGCTCGCTCGACACCCGCAACGCCGACCGGGACGCGCACGTGCGCACCTCCGACGTCCTCGACGTCGAGAAGCACCCCACAATGACCTTCGCGACCAAGGGCGTGCGGGCCGAGGGCGGCGAGTACTTCCTGGACGGCGACCTGACCATCAAGGGCGTCACCCGCCCGGTCACCCTGTCCGTGGAGTTCAACGGCGTCGCCGAGGACCCCTGGGGCGGGACGCGCGCCGGCTTCTCCGCCGAGACCTCGATCAACCGCAAGGACTGGGGCATCGAGTTCAACGTCCCGCTGAAGGGCGAGAAGGCCCTGCTCAGCGACAAGGTCGACATCCAGCTGGAGGTCCAGGCCGTCCGCGCCTGACCGTCTCCCGCACCCAGCTTCAGCGAGAAGGGCCGTCCGATTTCGGGCGGCCCTTCTCGCGTCCCTGGCCCTTCTCGCGTCCCTGGCCCTTCTCGCGTCCCTGGGCCTTCTCGCGTCCCTGGGGCGGGACGAGCGGCAGCCGGAGCGCGAACCGGGCACCGGCGGCGCGGTGCTCCTCGACGTGCAGCGTCCCGCCGTGCGCCCGCGCGATCTCGCGGGCGATCGCGAGGCCGAGGCCGGTGCCGCCGGCGTCCCGGCTGCGGGCGGTGTCGAGCCGGGTGAAGCGCTGGAACACGCGCTCCCGGTCGGCGGCCGGGATGCCCGGCCCGTCGTCGGTGACGGCGAGCAGCGCCTGCCCGTCCTCCCGCCGCACCTCCACCGTGATGGCCGACCCGGCGAACCGCTCGGCGTTGTCGAGCAGGTTGCCGAGCAGCCGGACGAGCTGCATCCGCACCCCGCGCACCGGGACGCCCGCGGACAGGTCCGTGGCGATCCGCACCGGGAACGCGCGGCGGCGCAGCTCCGCGCCGGCGAGCGCGGCCAGGTCGATCGGCTCCTGGACCGCCGTCCCGCCGGTGCCGATGCGGGCGAGCAGCAGCAGGTCGGTGACGATCGACTCCAGCCGGTCGGTGTCGCGCAGCGCCGACCGGACGACCTCCTCCAGGTCGGTGTCGCCCGGGTGCATCGCGGCGTCCTCCAGGTTCGCCCGGAGGCCGGCGATCGGCGTGCGCAGCTCGTGCGAGGCGTCGGAGGCGAACTGGCGCTGCCGCCCGACGGCGCGCTCCAGCCGGTCGAGCGTCGCGTTCGCGGTACGGGCGAGCTGCGCGATCTCGTCCTCGCCGGCCGGCTGCGGGACGCGCCGGCTGAGGTCGGTGGCGCTGATCTCGGCGAGCTGCGCGCGGATCGCCTCGACCGGGCCGAGGGTGCGGCCGACGATCCGCCAGGTGATCCACGCGACGCCCCCGGCGAGCAGCAGCACGGCGGCGCCGAGCACGCCTTCCAGCACTCCGTTCACCAAGTAGGACGGCAGCCGCTCCGCGGCGTACACGACGACGGAGTCCGGCGCGGTGCTGACCCGGATCGCCTCGACGACGAAGCACTCCCGGCGCGGCCAGGTGCCGTCGCACACGGTGAAGTCGCGCACGCGCAGGTTGCTCGACGGCCAGAGTCTGCTCACCGGCGGCCGCCGCGCCTCGCCGGGCGTGGCGTTCGTCACCCGCCCGCCGGGCTCGACGACCTGGATGTGGAGGCGGCCTCCGGTGTCGTCGGGGATCGCGCCCTCCAGCGACCCGTCGCGGACGCCGCCGCTGACCCGGCGCGCGTCCACCTGCGTCTGCCGCAGGAGATCAGCCTTGACGTCGACGCGCACGGCGACGTCGACGCCGGCCGCCGTGATGCCGAGCACGAACGCGGCGATGACGGCGGCGACGAGCGTGTCCCGGGCCCGGATGGACCGGGGGCGCATGCGCATGGGCCCTCCCGGGGAGACACGTTATCCATCGCTCACCAACGGGGAGTCCCAACATGGATGCCGGGTTTTCGCCTTCGCTTACCGGGACATCCCGTTTTATGACGGTTCCTCCGAAGCACAGGGACGGACACATGGGCAGGGACGTGGCTTCGGTCACCATCAGCGGCGAGGACCGGCGGCGGTACCGCGACAAAGTGCGCAGGTGCCTCGACGTGCTGGCCCGCATGCTGGGCGAATCCCAGTTCGACTTCGAACGCCCCCACATCGGGCTGGAGATCGAGCTCAACCTGATCGACGCGCTCGGCGACCCGCTGATGCGCAACGCGGACGTCCTCAAGGCGATCGCCGACCCGGCCTGGGCGACCGAGCTCGGCCAGTTCAACCTGGAGATCAACATCCCGCCGCGCGAGCTCGGCGGGGAGGGCACCGGCGAGCTGGAGGCCGAGGTCCGCGACCACCTGCGGCACGCCGACGACCGCGCCACCGAGGTCGGCGGCCGGCTCCTCATGATCGGCATCCTGCCGACCCTGCGGCGCACCGACATCGGCGAGGAGACCCTCTCCGCCAACGCCCGCTACAAGATGCTGAACGACCAGATCTTCGCCGCCCGCGGCGAGGAGATGCGCATCGCGATCGACGGGCGCGATCCGCTGCGCATGCACGCCGACACGATCATCCCCGAGGCCGCCTGCACCAGCGTCCAGTTCCACCTCCAGGTCAGCCCCGACCAGTTCGGCGCGTACTGGAACGCCGCCCAGGCCATCGCCGGCCCGCAGGTCGCGATGGGCGCCAACTCCCCGTTCCTGTTCGGGCACCGGCTCTGGCACGAGACCCGGATCACGCTGTTCGAGCAGGCCACCGACACCCGCCCGGACGAGTTGAAGACGCAGGGCGTCCGGCCCCGGGTCTGGTTCGGCGAGCGCTGGATCACCTCCGTGTTCGACCTGTTCGAGGAGAACACCCGCTACTTCCCGTCGCTGCTGCCGCTGTGCGACGACGAGGAGCCCCGGGACGTCCTGGAGGACGGCCGCATCCCCGAACTCGGCGAGCTGACCCTGCACAACGGCACGATCTACCGCTGGAACCGCCCCATCTACGCGGTCGTGAAAGGCCGCCCGCACCTGCGCGTCGAGAACCGCGTGCTGCCCGCCGGGCCGACCGTCGCCGACGTCGTCGCCAACGGCGCCTTCTACTACGGCGTCGTCCGGATGCTCGCCGAGGCCGACCGTCCCGTCTGGACCCGGATGTCCTTCGCCACCGCCGAGGAGAACCTGCACCGCGCCGCCCGCGACGGCCTCGACTCGACCCTCTACTGGCCCGGCATGGGCGAGGTGCCCGCCGCCGAACTCGTCCTCCGCAAGCTCCTGCCGCTCGCCCACGAGGGCCTGGACCGGTGGGGCGTCGACCCCGCCCGCCGCGACCGGCTCCTCGGCATCATCGAGCGGCGCTGCGTCACCGGGCAGACCGGCGCCGCCTGGCAGATCGCCACCGTCAACGCCATCGAGGAGTCGTCCGGCACGTCCCGCCACGACGCGCTCCGCATGATGACCCGCTCCTACACCGAGCACATGCGCGCGAACACCCCCGTCCATATGTGGCCCACCGGGCCCTGATCTTCACGGCTCCTCCACATTCCATGCCCGGCGCACACATACCGGACTCCTAGAGTCTGGTCCCGTGACGGGTAATGAGACTCGCGTCCTCGTGGTCGAGGACGAGCCGACGATCGCGCGCGCCGTGGCGGACCGGCTGGCCGCCGAGGGCTTCGGCGTGGAGACCGCCGGGGACGGACCCTCGGCGGTCGAGCGTGCGCGCTCGTACGAGCCGCACCTCATCGTGCTGGACGTGATGCTGCCCGGCTTCGACGGCCTGGAGGTGTGCCGCCGCGTCCAGGCCGAACGTCCCGTGCCGGTGCTCATGCTCACCGCGCGCGACGACGAGACGGACCTGCTCGTGGGCCTCGGCGTCGGCGCCGACGACTACGTGACCAAGCCGTTCAGCATGCGCGAGCTGGTCGCCCGCATCCGGGCGGTGCTGCGGCGCGTGGAGCGGCCCGCCATGGAGGCGTCCGACGGTGCCGTGCGGCTCGGGGCGCTGGAGATCGACGAGCGCGCCCGCCGCGTCCGCCGGGACGGCCGCGAGGTGCACCTCACCCCCACCGAGTTCGACCTGCTCACCTGCCTGCTGCGCAACCGCGGGGCGGTGCTGACCCGCGCCGTCCTGCTGGAGCAGGTGTGGGACTGGGCGGACGCCTCCGGGACCCGCGTCGTCGACAGCCACGTGAAGGCGCTGCGCCGCAAGCTGGGGCAGGAGCTGATCCGCACCGTGCACGGCGTCGGGTACAGCCTGGAGCCGGCGCCGTGACCCCGATCGTCCACCGGCTGTGGGCGCGGCTGCCCCGCCCCCTGGACCCGCTCCGGTCGATCAAGGTCAAGTTCGGCGTCGTGGTCGTCGTGACCGCGTGCGTCGCCGTGCTGATCGTGCTGTGGGGGTACCCGCTGGGGTTCCGCGCGCGGCAGACGATGCCGGTCGGCGTGCTGATCTCCCTCGTCGTGATACAGCTCCTCGCGCACGGGATGACCGCGCCGCTCCGGGAGATGACGGCGGCGGCACGGGCGATGGCGCGCGGCGACTACAGCCGCCGGGTGCGGGCCACGTCGCGGGACGAGGTCGGCGAGCTGGCGCAGGCGTTCAACCGGATGGCCGCCGACCTCGCCGAGGTGGAGCGGCAGCGCCGCGACTTCGTCGCCAACGTCTCGCACGAGCTGCGCACCCCGATCAGCGCGCTGCGCGCCGTCCTGGAGAACGTCGCGGACGGCGTCACCCCGGCGACGCCCGACGTCCTGGAATCCGCGCTCGACCAGACCGAGCGGCTCGGGCGGCTCGTCACCCAGCTGCTCGACCTGTCCCGCGCCGAGGCCGGCGCGGCCGTCCTCGACCTGGCCGACATCGACGTCGCCGAGTTCGTGGACGGCGTCACCGCCGAGGCCCGCGCCGGGCACCCGGAGGCCGTCTTCGCCACCGACGTGGCCCCCGGCCTGCACGCCGTCGCCGACCGCGACCGCCTGCACCAGATCGTCGCGAACCTGCTCGACAACGCCGCCCGGCACGGCCCGGACGGCCGCCCCGTCACCGTCACCGCGCGTCCCGCGAACCTCCCGGGCGGACTGATCATCGAAGTAGCCGATGAAGGACCCGGCATTCCCCCCGAAGAGCGCGCCCGCGTGTTCGAGCGCTTCTCCCGCGGCGCCGCGTCCGGCACCCGCGCCGGCACCCCCGGCGGCGGCACCGGCCTCGGCCTCGCCATCGCGAACTGGGCCGTGGACCTGCACGGCGGCGACATCACCGTCCTGGACACCCCGACCGGCTGCCGCATCCGCGTCCTGATCCCCCCACCCACCGGAGACCCCACATGACCTCCACCCCCGAAACACCCGACGAACCCGCACCAAAGCCGGACACCGGTCCGGGAGATGCAGCGGACCGGACGCCACCCCCCGCCGCCGACCAGACGCCCAGCGCCAAGCCGAGCGGGGCGCCCGTCGCGGAGCCTGGTGGCATGCCCGGCGCGGAGCCTGGCGGGACGTCCGGTGTGGGCGCCGAAGGGGCGCGCGGGGCGGCGGTCGCTCCCCCGCCGCCGCCGGGGGCGGTGGGTTATCCGGCTCATCAGGGGCCGCCGGTCTACGGGGCGCGGCCGGGATATGCGGCGGCGCCGGTCGTCTACGCGCCCACCAAGCTCGAGAAGGCGCTGAAGGCGTGGAAGCGGCCGGTGCGGCCGATGGCGCCGTCGTTGATGGCGGGCACGCTGATCGCCGGGGTGATCGGGGCCGTCGCGGTCGGGCCGCAGTTGCGGGAGGGGCTGTTCGGCGTCGGGGTCGTCATCGCCTCCGTGGCCGTCGCGTACGTGGCGGCGGCGTCGGCGTGGTCGGCGGGACGGATGGTGCGGCCCGGCGCCGGGAAGCGGGGGACGCGGGTCAACCGGACGGCGATCGTGTTCGGGCTGCTCGCCCTCGGCCTGGCCTCGACCGTCGCGCTGCGGGAGGCGGAGTGGGTCGTCGTGCCCGCGCTGATGCTCGCCGTCGCCACCGGGTCGTACGCGGCGTCCGGCGGGCGGTCGTGGGCGGAGGTCCTGCTCGGCGGGATCGCGGTCGCGCCGGCGGGCATCGCCATGCTGCCGTGGGTGGGGGAGAGCGCTTTCGAGACGGTCACGTCCGACAAGAGCAAGGCGTGGCCGGTCATCCGGACGTCCCTCGTCGCGGGCGGGCTGCTCGCGGTGTTCGGCGCGCTGTTCGTCGGGGCGGACGCGGCGTTCGGCAGCCTCGCCTCGGGCCTCGTCCCCGAGGTGTCGCCGTTCTCGGTGGTCCTCTACGCGGCCACCGGCGTCGTGACGATGGCGGTGGCGTCCGCCGGGGCCTACCTCGGCCAGTCGCCGCCGCCGCTGCGCATGCTGACCCCCGAGCGCGGCAGGCCCGCCGGGCGCTGGTCGTGGGCGGTGCCGATCGCGGCGCTCGACCTGCTGTTCCTGCTGTTCTGCGCGATCCAGGCCGGGGTGTTCCTCGCCGACGACAAGGACGAGCTGCTGCGCTCGACCGGCCTCACCTACGCCGAGTACGCGCGGCAGGGGTTCTTCCAGCTCGTCGTCGTGACCGTGCTGGTGCTGGTGGTCGTCGCCGTCGCCAAGCGCTACGCGCCGGCCGGGGGCCGGGGCGACGACGTGACCGTCCGGGTGCTGCTGGGGCTGCTGTGCGCGCTGACGCTCGTCGTCGTCGCGGTCGCGCTGCGCCGCCTCTACCTGTACGAGGAGACGTTCGGCTGGACGCGGCTGCGGCTGTGGGTGCACGCGTTCGAGCTGTGGCTCGGCCTCGTCGTGGTGATGGTGGCCGTCGCCGGCGTGGTGCGGGGGCGCGTCGCCTGGCTGCCGCGCGCGGTCGCGGGCACCGGCGCGGCGGCGATGATCGCGCTCGCGCTGCTCAACCCGGACGGGTTCATCGCCGAGCACAACGTCGCCCGGCACGCCGAGACGGGCAAGATCGACGTCCCGTACCTGCGGGGGCTGTCCGCCGACGCGGTGCCCGCGCTGGACGCGCTGCCGGAGCCGCTGCGGTCGTGCGCGCTGCGCGAGATCGCCTTCGACCTCGAAGAGAACGAGCCGGCGATGAGCGCCAACCTCGCGCGGTCGCGGGCCAGGAGGATCCTGGAGGAGCGCCCCGCCGACCGCTCGGTGGACTGCTTCAGCTCGTCTCGTCCATCGTGAGCAGGGCGTAGGCGGCGAGGGTGGAGTCGTCGGTGATGCGGCCCGCCCTGATGAGCGCCTTGAACTCGTCCCTGGACACCCATTTCTGCCGCATGTCCTGCTCCTCGTGCTCGCGGTCGACCTCGCCCTCCTCCAGGTCGGAGGCGACGAAGATGTCGAAGCCCTGGCCGCTCGTCCCGTGCGAGCAGTTCAGGTGGCCGAGGTGGCGCAGCGTCCCGGCGCGCAGGCCGGTCTCCTGGGCGAGTTCGAGGCGGGCCAGGAGTTCGGGGTGGGCGCTCTGGCGGTCGGGGAGCGAGCCCTGCGGGAAGCTCCAGGTGCGCTTGCCGATCGGGTAGCGGTACTCCTCGACGAGGTGGAAGCCGCCGTCCTCGACCGGAATGACCAGCACGAAGTCGGGTTTGTCGACGACGCCGTAGATGCCGCGCGAGCCGTCCAGGCGCTCGACCTCGTCCTCCCGGACGACCATCCAGGGGTTCTCGTAGACGATCCGCGAGGCGACCTGGCGGACTGCGGGCTCTTCGGTCATCTCAGGCTCCCGACCCGTAGCGGTAGACGAGTTCGTGACGGTCGCCGACCACCACCCGGTGGGTGACCTCGACGACGCGGTCGTCCTGGTCGTAGGCGCGCCGCCACAGCGTGAGGACGGGCTGGTCCGGGCCGATGCCGAGCGTCTCCTGCTCGTCCGCGCGGGGCAGCCGGCACGTCACCGCCTCCTCGAAGGTGATGCGGTGCCCGGCCTCCTCCAGCCGCGAGTAGATGCCGCCGGGGCCGGTGTTGACCTCCAGCAGCACCGGGATCTGCTCGACGACGGGCCAGATCACCCAGGTCGTCGCCGTCTGGACGGGCGGCTCCCCCTCCACGCCCTGCACGCGCGCCCGCTCCAGTACCCGCGTCCCGACGGGGACGTCCAGCCGGGGCGCGAGCCGCGCGCAGGCGCGGATCTCGGTCACGGTCGTGCGGGTGAACGGGCGGCGCCCGCCGGTCTGCGCGGACACGTGGAAGCCGCGCCACTCGCCGACCTGCCGGGTGATGTCGGCGGCCGCGCGCCGCACCCGCGGCGCCGTGCGGACCTGCGCGCCCGCGCCGTGCCGCAGCTGGACCAGGCCCGCCTCGGCGAGGATCCGCAGCGCCCGCCGCACGGTGGACCGGTCGGCGCCGAACTCCTCCGCCAGCCGCCGCTCGGACGGCAGCCAGGACCCCGGGTCGAGCTCGCCCTCGACGATGCGGGCGGCGAGCGCGTTCGAGATCACCTGTGCCTTCGTGGGGGGTCGCGGCATACCAGATCAGATCCTGCTCCGGGTCGGTGCATTGACCTCACACCGTACAGATCCCACCCGTCCCGGCGGCCTTTTGGGGTTCTGCGGAACGCGTTGTGGGCGATGCTTGGTAGTCCTATGGTAGACCTACCATAGGCCGACCGAGGGAGCCCCGGACCATGTCGGTGACCATGTGCATGCCCGGATGGCGCAGCGAACGCTCGGACGGCGGCCTGCGCGCCACGAGGGTCACCCGGCTGTCGGACTACCAGCTCGTGAACGGCTGCCTGGAGGAGATCCACGCGGCGGACGAGGGCGAGCTGTGGCTGCTGTGCGACGCGCAGACCCGGCTCGCCGAGCGCGTCGCGACCGCCGAGCGGCTGCGCTCCCTCCGCCGCGTCCAACCCGCGGCGGAGGGCCCGGCCCAGGGGCTCAGCTCCGGCGGAAGCTGACCACCTCGCCGGAGTCGCCGACCGCCTCCCGGGACGGCGTGATGATCCGCTCGCCCGCGTTGTCGGCGAGCAGCGCGCGGGCGCGCAGCACGATCTCCAGGTCGAAGCGCAGGTCCGGGTCGAGCAGCTGGTCGCCGAACAGCTCCTCCAGCTGGCGCAGCCGGTACCGGACGGTCTGCGGGTGGACGTGCAGCCGCATCGCGACCTCGTTGGCGTTGCGGCCCGACTGGAGCCAGGCGAGCAGCGTCTCGGCGAGCCGGTCCTGCTGGCTCGGGCGCAGGTGCGCCAGCGGCGCGAGGCGCAGGTCGGCGAGCGAGGTGATGAGGCCCTCGTCCTGGAACAGGATCAGCGTGGACATGTGCTCCACGCTGCGGATCACGCCGCTCTCCGCCTCGATGACCCCGCGCTGGACGAGCGACAGCGTCTTGCGCGCCCACTGGATGGACCGCGCCGCCTCCATCAGCGGGACCGTGGGGCCGACGACGGCGAGCGTCCCGGACAGGGCCCGGTCGACGAGCTTGGCGCGGCCGGGGCCGTCCGGGTCCGGGATGATCAGGCTGGGGGTGCGCCGGGTCAGGTCGGCGAGGACGTCCGGCGGGAACGCGGGCTGCCGGGCGTCCTGGTGGTGCCGGCCGAGCGCGACCGCAGCGACCGTCCGGGGGACGGGCCAGTGCGCGGCGGCGGCGAGGTCGGCGATGGCCTCCTGCGCGGCCGGCGGGTCGGCGAACAGCAGGTCGAGCAGGCGCTTGCGGCGGCGCTGCATCTCGCCCGCGACGGCGGCCTTGGCCTGCGAGAAGCCCTCGGCGGCGGCGTGCGCGAGCTCGTCCTGGAACTGCATCAGCACCTCGCCGACGGCGCCGAGCGTGCGCGGGGACACCTTCAGCGCCTCCGCGCCCTCGGTCATCCGTCGCCACGCGACCATGCCGCCGACCCGCATCGCGGTCTGCATGGCGTCGAGGCTGCGCCCCTCGCCGGCCTCGCCGCGGCCGATGGCGCGGAAGAAGTCGGTCACGGGAGCGGGGTCGTGCGCCGGGTCGCCCACCCGGTCGACGAAGAAGTGCAGCACGCGCTCGACGGCGAGCCGCAGGGTGCCGGAGTAGGAGCCGTCCCCGGGGCGGTCGTACTCCCTGACGCGCGTCTGGATCTCCAGGATCATGTCGTCCGCCACCTCGTCGAGGTGCGGCCTCATGTGGTCTGCCAGTTCCCTCGGCAGATCCGCCCACGGGCGCCCATTAGTGGTCGAACCGTCGTTCGCCACAGATTCTCCCCCTCCTCATCCCCCAGCGTTGCGCGCCGTACACAGGGGGTAATTAGTTACTTATGAGAACCATGTGAGGCAAATCATGACCCGTGGCGAGCCCGGGCGCAAAGTCTAGGTCGACTTTCGACCAGCTTCGGCCGACCGAATGACCGAGATTCGACAGGTCCGAGACCTCCCGCCGCAGACCTGTCACCTCCCGCCGCGTCCGCGCGGGGACGGCCGTGCACGCCTCCAGCAAGTACTTGACGGATCGGAAAGTAGAAAGTACTTTCTTCATCGGAAAGTACTTCTTGAGCAAGCAGGAGCCCCCCATGAGCGACCAGTACACCGACGCCGCCGAGGCCCTCGCCGCGATCGAGCGGACCCAGCAGCAGGCGTACGCCGACCAGCGGCTGCCGATGTGGTACCTCCCGGGCGTCATCGGCCTCGCCACGGCGGCCGCGGTCGCCACCGAGCTGGACGGCTCCGCCCAGGCCGGCCTCACCGCCGCGGCGGTCGCCGGGCTGCTGGGCCTCGTCGCCGCGCTGTCCAGCCGCACCCGCATCAGGTTCCGGCCGGGCACCTGGACGCCGAAGGCCGGTGCCGTGATGGCGCTCTGGATCATCTCGATCTTCGTGGTCTGGGGCGTCGTCCCGCTCCTCGTCGGCCTGGCCGCCGACTCGGGCGTCTGGCAGAAGGCCGTCGCGGGCGTCGTCGCCGCCGCCTACAGCGCGGCGACCCTCCGCCGGGCGGAGACCATGGTGTTCGCGCGGCTGGCCGGGAAGGTCGCCCGATGAACCTCGACCCGGTGATCCACACCCCCGCGCGGCTGCAGATGGTCTCCCTGCTGGCGACCGCGACCGAGGCCGAGTTCGGCTTCATCCGCGACAGCCTCGGCCTGAGCGACTCGGTGGTGTCCAAGCACGCGAGCGCGCTGGAGAAGGCCGGCTACGTCGAGATCCGCAAGGGCTACGTCGGCAAGCGCCCCCGCACCTGGTTCAAGCTCACCCGCGAGGGCCGCCGCGCGTTCGACGAGTACGTCGCCACGCTCCAGCGGATCGTCGGGCGGCCCCTCGCCGATACCCCGGCGGACGACGACCGCTGACCGCGACCGCCGACCGCGCGGGCCGCCGGAGGAAGCGGCCCACCGGAGAAATCGGCCGGCGGGACGCATAGCGGCGCGCGCCCGGGAGCGTCTGGAAGGGGGACAGCAATCCGGAGGTGACGATGGACGACGCAGCGGAGCGGCGATTCCGCGAGTTCGTCGAGACGAGGTCGGTGGCCCTGATGCGGCTGGCGTACCTGCTCGCGGGAGGCGACCAGCACGCGGCCGAGGACCTCCTGCAGACCGCGCTCGCCAAGACGGCGGCGCACTGGGGCAGCGTCGACAACCCCGAGCCGTACGTCCGGCGCACGATGTACCGCCAGCAGGTCAGCAACTGGCGGCGGACGCGGCGGCGGCGCGAGACGCAGATCGGCGCGCTCCCCGACGGAGCGGGCCCGGCCGGGCCGGACGCGGCGTCGGCGGTCGATCTGAAGCTGACCGTGCGGACGGCCCTGGCCCGCCTCACGCCCAAGCAGCGCGCGGTCCTGGTCCTGCGGTTCTTCGAGGACCTGCCCGAGGCGGAGGTCGCGCGCGTCCTCGGCTGCAGCGTCGGCACGGTGCGCAGCACCACGCACCGCTCGCTCGCCAGGCTGCGCGAACTCGCCCCCGAACTGAACGCCCTGGAGCCCGAGGAGGCCCGCCGATGAAGCCGGACACGATCCTCAAGAGCACGCTCGACGACTGGGCGGACGAGGCCCGCGTCCCCCACGGCCTCGCCGACCGCGCGCTGCGCCGCGGCACCCGGCGCCGCTCCGTCAAGTTCGCCCTGTTCGGCGGCACGGGCGCGCTCCTCGCCGGGGCGACCGCCGCCGTGCTCGTCGCGGGCGGTGTCACGGGCGGCGCGCCGGACCGGCAGGAGGTCGCGTTCGAGCCCGTCTCCCTGTCCTCGGACACGTCGCTGCGGACGGACCTCGGCAGCGCCTTCCCCCAGCGTCTCGTCGCCGCCGGCCACACGGCCGTCGCCGCCTACTACACCCACAACGCCCCGATGGGCGCCGAGACGGGCACGATCCGCCGCACCTGGCACCTCTACAACCCGTCGACGGGTGTGTACGAGCAGGCACCGTGGGCCTACCTGAGCGTCGCGCCCGGCATGCAGCGCGCGGCCGTCCTGCAAGGCCCGCTGCCCGCGCGCCGGGTCGGGGTGCTCGACATGAAGACGCGGAAGGTCACGCACTGGATCCCCGTCGACCACCCCGTCGGGGGGCTCGCCTGGTCGCCGGACGGCCGCCGGCTGCTCCTGACGTCCTACTCCTCGAACCCCGACGCGCTGGGCCGGTCGCCCGGCACGTCGCCGCGGACGGGCTACTACGTCGCCGGCAGCGCGAAGAAGCCCGGCGCGTTCCACCCCCTGCCCGCGTCGAAGGACAACCCGAACCACCGGCAGGACCTCGGCTGGAGCCGCGACGGGAAGCTGATCTGGGCGCCGACCGCGACCGTCCCGACCAAGGTCTTCTACGACCTCGACGGACGCCGCCGGCCCGCGCCCGCGCACGAGGCCGATGACATGGAAGCGGCCGGCCTGTCCCCCGACGGGACGCTGCGGGCCGTGTTCGGGCCGCGTCCCGGCCCCTCCATCACCATCACCAAGGCGGACGGCGGCCGGAAGGTGGCGTCCTTCCCCGTCCAGCAGGCCCTCGCATGGGCCGACAACGGCCGGCTGTTCGCCATCGGCTGCGACGTGAAGAAGTGCGCCCGCAAGGACGAGTTCCGCAACCGCCTCCTGCTCGTCGACCTCAAGGGGAAGATCACCCCGCTCACCGGCTACCAGCGCTCCGACAAGGCCGGCGCCTGGACCCCGGTCTTCACCCACCGCTGAGCCGCAGCGTCCGCACCGGGCCGCCGTCCCGCCTCCGGGGCGGCGGCCCGCCCGTTCCCGGAGCCCGGCGGCGCGACCACCGCCCCCGCGGAGGGCCACTCATCTGAACGGCACCGACATGACCGACCTCGTCCGCCGTGCCGCCGCACGCGTCCGCACGTGGAACACGGCCCGCCTCGCCCGTGCCGCGCACACCGCCGCCCTGTACGGCGACCACCGGCCCGGCCTGCGCCTCGTCGGCCGCACCGTCCACCGCCGCGACCTCCTGGCCGTGATCGCCGCCGTCTGGTGCGACGCCTACCTGGCCGACACCGCCGCGCTCGCCGACGCCGCGGCCTTGGCCGATACCGCGATCGTCGAGGCGGTTCCGGTCGTCCCGGCCGACCGGCGGGTCGAAGCGCTGATCGCCGCCCGCACCGGACGCGACGCCGGCGAGGCGTTCAGCGCGCTGATCCGCGAGGCCCCGGAGCGGGAGATCGAGTTCCGGCTGGCCGGGCTGCTGGAGACGGCGGCGTTCGCTCGCCTGGAGCTGGACGGCCCCGATCCGGACTGGCCGTGACCGCCGCGCTCCCGGCCGTCCCGGCCGTCCGGGACGCGATCGCGTGCACGACCGCGGCCATGTCGGACGGCCCGTGCCCCTGCTCCTCGCTCTCGCGGTACAGGGCATGGCAGGCGTCCAGGACGGGCGAGGCGATGCCGGCGTGCCGGGCGGCCTCCGCGATGAGGCGGTTGTTGTCCAGCACGTTGGTGATGGACGCCTGGACGGTGAAGTCGCCGTCGAGGAGCTTGCGCGCCTTCGCGCGGGAGACCGCGCTGGCCATCGGGCCCGCGTCGAGGACGTCCCGCAGCAGCCGCCGGTCGAGCCCGTACCGGTCGGCGAAGTGGAACGCCTCGGCCAGGCCGGTGACCATCGTGATCAGGTACAGGTTGACGGCGAGCTTCATCAGCAGCGCCCCGGGCACCGGCCCGCAGGCGAACACCTGCCGGCACATCGGGGTGAGCAGCGGGCTGACCGCCCCGACGTCGGCGGTCTCGCCGGCCACCAGCGCGACCAGGTCGCCGGTCTCGGCGG
Organism: Actinomadura sp. NAK00032; assembly: GCF_013364275.1. NCBI lineage: Bacteria > Bacillati > Actinomycetota > Actinomycetes > Streptosporangiales > Thermomonosporaceae > Actinomadura > Actinomadura sp. NAK00032. The sequence goes on from NZ_CP054932.1 coordinate 9,107,877, forward strand.
GCCCGCGCGACCCGGACACCGGCGCCTCGACGTACCGGCCGCCCGCCGCCGCGACGTCGGCCGCCAAGTCGCGGGAGTAGCCCGGTGACGTGGTGCCCATGTGGACGATCACGCGTCCCGTGACGGCGGCGGCGAAGCCGGGGGTGCCGCGCCTGAGGACGGCGTCCATCGCGGGCCCGTCGGCCAGCATGAGCAGGACCACGTCCGCGCGCCGACACACCTCGGCGGGGCCGGACGCCACCTCCGCGCCCGCCGCCCGCAGTGCCTCGCTCGCGGCGGCGCCGCGGTTCCAGACGACGAGGGGGACCCCGGCGCGGGCGAGGTTGAGCGCCATGGGGCGCCCCATGACGCCGAGTCCGATGAAGCCGATGTTCGCGTCCACCTTCGCCTCCGGTTCCGGGCTGGGCGGCGCTCCGCTCAGGGGTGGCGGCGGAGCGCTCGCGGGGACCTGCCGACCTTGCCGATTATGACAGCGGTCATGATTATGGTCCAGGTGAAGCCCGAAATGGACGATCGAGGCCCTCGCGAGCGGATGGTCTTCAGCGCCGCGCAGCTCATCCGCCGGGACGGCGTCGCCGCCACCGGGATGCGCGAGGTCGCCGCCCGCGCCGGCGCGCCGCGCGGCTCGCTGCAGCACTACTTTCCGGGCGGCAAGGAGCAACTCGTCAACGAGGCCGTCGAGTGGGCCGGCCGGTACGCCGCCGCGCGCGTCGACCGGTTCGTGGCGTCGATGTCCCGGCCCACCCCCGGCGGGCTGTTCGCGGCGATGGTGCGCCAGTGGACGGACGAGTTCCGGGCGCAGGGCTCCATGGGCGGCTGCCCGGTCGCGGCGGCGACGGTCGACTGCGCGGACTCGGTCGCGTCCGCCCGGACCGCGACAGCCGCCGCGTTCGCCGAGTGGCGCCGCCCCATCGCCCGGGAGCTGACGGCGATGGGGGTGCCGTCCCGCAAGGCCGCCGGGCTCGCGACGCTCATGGTCAGCGCGCTGGAGGGCGCGATCCTGATGGCGAGGGCCGAGCAGAGCGTCCGTCCCCTGACGACCGTCGCCCGCGAACTGGGCCCCTTCCTCGACTCCTGCGTCGAACGCGGCTCAAGCCAGGACGCGGTCTAGGACGAGGTAAGCCCCCAGCCCGACCATGGCGGCGCCGGACAGGCGGCTGATCAGGCGGGTCTTGCCGGGCGCCCCTTTCAGGACGGTCCGGGTGAGGGTGCCCAGGCAGAGGTACCAGACCCAGCAGGTGGCCATGAAAGTGAGCCCGAGAACGCCGATCTGCGCGGCGATGGGCCAACTGTCGTCGGGATCGGTGAACTGGGGCAGGAGGGCCAGGAAGATGAGCAGCCCCTTGGGGTTGAGCCCGCTGACGCCCATGCCGCGCAGGAACGCGCGCCGCCCGGTGCCGGCCTCGGAGTCGGCACCGGCCACGGCCGGGCGGGCGAAGGTCGTCGCGCCATGCCAGACGAGGTAGGCGCCGCCGACGAGGGTCAGGGCGGTCAGCGCGGCCGACGAGCTCGCGACCAGGGCGCCGACGCCCGCCGCGACGACGAGGGTGATGGCGGCGTAGCCGGCGACCAGGCCGCCCACCGCCGGGAGGACGGAGCGGCCGCGCAGGCCCGCGCCGATGGTGAACGCCCAGTCCGGGCCCGGCACGGCGATGAGCAGTAAGGCGATCGTCCAGAAGGCGAGTACGGAACCGGCCGCCATGATTTCCCCTCCCGAATGGCCGTCAATGCGGGAAGGCTAATCAGAAACGCCCGAAAGGTGTTCCCGAATTTCTCGCGAAAGCCGCCCTTCAGTGGAAGGATCTTCTACATGGACGCGATCGACCGGAAGATCCTTGCCGTGCTCCAGGAAGACGGCAGGCTCACGATCACGGATCTGGCCGCACGGGTCGGATTGAGCGTCTCGCCCTGCCACCGGCGGCTGCGGGAACTGGAACGCAACGGAACCATTCGCGGCTACCGGGCGGTCGTCGACGCCACCGCCCTCGGGTTGACGTTCCAGGCGCTCGTGTTCGTCACCATGCGGCAGGAGGACAGGGAAACGCTGCTCGGCTTCGAGGCCGCAGTGGCACAGGTACCGGAGGTCGTGCAGGCGCAGCGGCTGTTCGGCGATCCCGACTACCTGCTGCGGATCGTCACGGCCGACCTGACCGCCTACCAGGAGCTGGAGGACGACGTGCTGTCCGCGCTGCCCGGCGTGCAGCGGCTGAACTCCACGCTCGTCATGAAGCACGTCGTGGACGAACGGCCGCTGCCCACCTGAGCGGCCTCTACTGGCGGACGATCCAGTGGTCGTTCGCGCCGGCCCGCACGAATTGCAAGGACGGGCACAGGTAGTCGTCCGGATCGGGAGTCGCCGTCGGCTGCCAGGGCGAGTCGGACGGCGAGGCCAGCCGCCACACGCCATTCTGGCGGAGCTGGATGCCACTGCTCTCGAAGACGACGCCCTTCGCGTCGGCGCAGTAGTAGGCGTTGCCGGTACGCGGGTCACGGGACGCGTAAATCTCGAAGATGTCCCAGCCGTAGGTGAGACTGCTCGTATCGGTGCCGGCCTTGCTGTAGAAGAGATTCCAGCTGCCGGTCGTCTGGTTGTAGAGATAGGCCGACCAGGCATTGGTGGCCGCGTTCGTCCGGACGAGCTGGACGCTGTAGGCCGGGTGGCCGTTCACGGGCCGGGTGTAGGTCTGGAGGAAGTCGGCGTCCATCGCGACCTCCTTGCGGGGCCCGTTGCCGCCGCACCAGTCCCACGCCCAGATCTCGTTCCCGACGGCCTGTGAATACACCGTCGTGATCTCCATGCACGACCCGGCGGCCTTGATGGTGGGCGTGTAGGTGAAGTCGGCGCCGTTCGACACCCGGTAGCTCGTGTCGACGCTCTGGCTGGCCATGAACCCGTCGTGCGTCCCGGCGGCGGGCTCGACGCCCCAGAAATGATGGATCTGCTCGCGGCGCAGCCGGGCGCGGTGCAGACCGCGGAACCTCTCGGCGGCCTCGGCATTGCGGGCGGACGGGACGACCGGCCGCGCACCCGCCACCACGCCGCGCTTCGGCGCGTCCGGGTTCGGCGCTGCGGGCGGTTTCACGGTGGAGGCGGCGGCGCCGGCGGCGGCCGGAACGGCGGTGAAGGCGGCGAGGACGGCGCAGGCGAGCAAGGTGCGACGCTGCATCACGCAACTCCTTGTCGGGGCGGGGAGCAGTCTGCAAGCGCGCGCTGACCGTGGCGTGAATTGGGTGGATCACGCCGTCACAAAGAATCCGTCCCGCGTTCCCCTACTGTCAACGAGTCGTTTTTCAACCACCGTCCGGTACGCCCTGAAAAAACGTGCCGCACAGCCCGCCCCGCGGTGAGGCGAAGTTCACTATCCTGATCTTCACCACACAAAAGTGTGATCCCAATCACACGCCGCCGGTCGCATCGATGGCATCACACTGCGTTATTTCCGCTGATCAACCCGGCTAAAGGGGCCATAAGTCGCGCAGCGGCGAGCGGTGGTTTACCCGCCCGGTAGGGATGTCCATGTCCGGCCATCGAGCGGGTGGACCGTCCATATCCCCTGGTGGAGCGGCCGGACATCGCTAAGCTACGGGCTCAACATTCTCCTTCGTCTCCCTGGCACCGTCCTGCGAGTGCCCTGCATTGCCAGCCGCCGGCCCGCGGCACATCCCCCCGCCATTGCATGGCGCGAATCTCGCTTCGCCCGGGACACGGAGAAGCCCCCAACAGAGGAGAAAACCAATGCGCGCAAGTCGGCTGGCTGCGGTGGGAATCGCTGCGGGCTCCATGATGCTCGGAATGGCCGCCCCGGCCTTCGCCACCCCGGAGACCGTCACCCCGGGCTCCTTCTGCGACAAGGCCGGCGACACCGGCAAGACCGACAAGGGCACGGCCATGGTGTGCAAGACCGCCAAGGACGGGAAGCTGCGCTGGGTCGCGGCGGAGCCGGGCAACGAGAACCCCGGCGGCGAGAACCCGGGCAACGAGAACCCGAAGCCGACCTTCAAGTTCGGCTACGACAAGGTGAAGCTGTCCAGCACGCGCGTCGCGCCCGGCTACAAGACCACCTTCACGGTGACCTGCCCGACCTCGGTGACCATCACCGGCAACGGCTACACGCAGAAGTCGCTGCCCGTGAAGAAGACCGGCGAGAACACCTGGACCGCCACCGGCACGTTCCGCAAGAACCTGCCGAACCCGACGATCGCCACGGTGGTCTGCGCGGACTACGGCTCGGTCAAGTACAGCACCCAGCCGGAGAAGGGCGAGACCAAGCCCGGCAAGCCCGGCAAGCCCGGCGCGATGAAGCCGAAGACGCCGAAGATCCCGACCGGCCGCATCGACACCGGTGACGGCAGCACCTACGTGCAGAACGAGGGCTCGCCGGCCGGCCTGCTGGCCGCCGGGTGGGGCGCGGTCATGGCCCTCGGCCTCGGCGCCGTCGCGCTGCGCCGCCGGACGGCCGGGGAGCGGTCGTAACGTTGCCGGAACTGCCTGCTTCGGCCATCGGTCGCCGCGCCGCCGGCGCGGCGACCGGTGCGCTGCTCATCGGACTGCTGCTCAGCGGCTGCGGCGGCGGGGACGGCGACACCGCGTCGCCCGGCACCCCGGAGCCCGCGGCGACGCAGTCGACGGGCGCGACCACGCCCGCGTCGAACGTCCACCCGCTGACCCAGTCCCTGCCGACGAAGATCTCCATCCCGAAGATCGGCGTGACGGCCCCGGTGGGCTCGATCGGGCTGCGGCCCGACGGGCGCGTCGAGGAGCCGCCGCTGAGCAAGCCGAACCTCACGGGCTGGTACGACGAGGGCGTCACCCCGGGCGAGGTCGGCCCGTCGGTGATCCTCGGCCACGTCGACGCCAACGGCAAGCCGGCGGTGTTCGCCCGGCTGAAGGACCTGAAGCCCGGCGACAAGATCTCGGTGTCCCGCAAGGACGGGTCCACCGCGACGTTCGCCGTCCAGCAGGCCCAGCGCGTCGACAAGGACGCCTTCCCGCACGAGAAGGTGTTCGGTGAGGCGCTCGACCACGCGTCCCTCCGACTGGTCACCTGCGGCGGCGCCTTCGACAAGAAGATCGGCCACTACAAGGACAACCTGATCGTCTACGCCAAGCTGATCAGCTCCTGACCCGAAGAACGAGGAACGCCCGCCGGTGGACGCACCGGCGGGCGTTCCCGTCTCCGCCCCCCGACAGCGTTCGATGGTGACGGAGAAGCACAGCCCGCACGAGCGGTGGGTGCCTGGAGCGGGACGCGACAATGACGAGGTCCGGGCAGGGCGCGAGGAGGCCCGCCTGGCGTTCGAGCTGGGGAACGCCGGGTGGTCAGCGGGTGGTGATGAGGCCGGACTCGTAGGCGATGATCACTAGTTGGGCGCGGTCGCGGGCGCCCAGTTTGGTGAGCAGGCGGCCGATGTAGGTCTTCACCGTGGCGAGGCTCAGGTGCAGGTGCCCGGCGATCTCGGTGTTGGACAGGCCGCGGGCGACCAGGATGAGGACTTCGCGTTCCCGGTCGGTGACGCCGTCGAGGGTGCGCGGGAGCGGGCGTTCGGGCTGGGGCAGGCGGGCGAACTCGGCGATGAGGCGGCGGGTCACGGTGGGCGCCAGCAGCGCCTCGCCCGCGGCGACGACGCGGACGGCGTTCAGGAGGTCGGCCGGCGGGGTGTCCTTGAGGAGGAAGCCGGCGGCGCCGGCGCGCAGGGCCGAGAAGACGTGCGCGTCCAGGTCGAACATGGTCAGCATGAGCACCCGGACGCCCGCGGTGTCGGCGTCCTGGTTGATCAGGCGGGTGGCCTCGATGCCGTCCATGTGGGGCATCCGCACGTCCATCAGGACGACGTCGGGCCGGTGGACGCGGGCCAGGTCGACGGCCTCGGCCCCGGTGGCGGCCTCGCCGACCACCGTGAGGTCGGGGGTGGCCTCGATGAGCGCGCTGAAGCTACCGCGCAGCAAGGCTTGGTCGTCGGCCACCAGGACGCGGATCGGTGCGGTCACCGGTCGCCGCCGTGCGGGAGGGTGGCGGCGACCGCGAAGCCGCCCCCGGCGCGGGGCCCGGCGCTGAAGGTCCCGCCGTACATGGCGACACGTTCGCGCATCCCGACCAGCCCGTGCCCGCCGGGCGCCGGTTTCAGGGGCGGGCGGCCCGTGCCGTCGTCGGCCACCTGGATGCTCACCTGGCGTGCCGTGACGTCCACCGCGGCCTGGCAGCGGGTGGGGGCCGCGTGCTTGACCACGTTGGTGAGCGCTTCCTGGACGATCCGGTAGACGGTGAGCTGGAGCGCCTCGGGAAGAGCGTGCTTGGCGGACACCGCAAGCTCGACCTCGACCCCAGCGGCCCGGACCTGCTGGGCCAGATCCTGGAGACCGTCGATGCCCGGCTGGGTGAGGTCGGTGCCCGGCACGTCGTGGCGGAGCATGTCGAGCAGGCGCCGCATCTCGGCCAGGGCGTCGCGGCTGGTCGTCTCGATCACCTGAAGCGCCTCGCGGGCCTCGTCGGGACGCGTCTCGGCGATGTGGTTGGCGACCCCCGCCTTGACGGCGATCATCCCCATGCCGTGCGTGACCACGTCGTGGAGTTCGCGGGCGATCCGGAGCCGTTCGTCCGCCAGGATCCGGTGCCCCCGCTGCTCGGCCAGGCACGCCGCGTTCCACCTGCGGCGCCGCAGCAGGTGGCCGACCAGCCAGCCGCAGCCGAGCAGCACCCAGGCCGCCGCCGTCCAGCCGGCGGCGACCGCGAGGCCGTACCGGGAGTGGACGACCTCACCGAGCACTGCGGCGGCGGTCACGGCGGCCACGCACCCGCCGAGCGCGCGGGCCGACCGCCTCGGATGCTCGACGGACGCGACGGTGCACAGCACGAGCGCGGGCGCCGCGAACGGATCCCACAGCACACCGGCCACGGTCGCGACGCACGAGAGCGCCACGGCGGCCGTCAGCGCACGCCGGGGCCACAGCCGCCGCACCGCGACCAGCACCCCCAACCCGACCCCTACCAGGCAGGACGCCAGGAAGGGCAGCGTGAAGTCCGGCCGATCCTTGAGCATGTTCCCGGCGACGACCACGATCACCGCGACCAGCACGACCGCCAGGAGCACGTCGAGGGCGCGGAGGCGGCCCCGGCGCAGCAGGTGCGCCTGATCGGCCTCGAAGTCGGCTTCGTCCACGGGGCGCAGATTATCCGCCGAGGTCATCGGCCGCATCGGACCAGAGTGGATCATCCCAGGGGAGACAAGTGCCGACCTGTCGGCGGACGGTGTCCACGCGAGGCTGAACGGCGAATGCATGTCTGGGGCCGATTCGCCGGAGAGGCCCGCCCGTGCAGCCTGTGGGCATGACTTCTCCGCAGCCTCCGGCACAGGCCGTCTTCGCGTTTCCGGGACGGTGGCTCACCAGCGCCTCACTGCTGCTCGGGCCCGTCCTGCTGCTGGCCGGAGTGGTGCTGCGGGCGCGGTTCCCCTTCTTCTTCCCCGACCAGTTGGCCGCCTACGAAGGACACCCGGCGCTGATGACGGCGTCCTACAGCTGCTTCGCGGCCGGAACCGTCGCCCTGTGGCCGGCCGTCAGCGCCCTGACCGCTCGCATCGGCACCGTCCACCCGACCCTGGCGGGACTCGGCGGCGGCCTCACCCTGCTCGGGCTGTTCGCCCGCACGTTCCACGCCGGAGCCGACCACATGGCCTTCCGGCTCGTCGACGCCGGAGGAGCACGGTCGGCCACGACGGCCGTGGGCGACTCCTACCAGTCCTTCCACATCTTCCAGTACGCCTCGTTCGCGATCATGCTCGGCTGGATCGTGCTGGCGATCGGAACCTGGCGCTCCGGCATCCTGGGCCCAGTGCGCTCCCTGGCGCTGGCGCTCATGGCGCTGCTTCCGCTCGGAGTCCTGAAGGGCACCACACCACTGTCGATCGTCGCCACGGCGGGCCTGTGCATCGCACTCGTCCCCCTCGGACTCGCGGTGCTCACCAACGGCCCCCGCCCCACCCCCCGCTCGGCGACCCAGTTCGGCCTCGGCGCCCTGGCGGTGGTCACCCTCGCCTTCGTCTCGTCCTTGGGCTGACCCCGGCCGCACGTGGTGTTCGGTGTTCGGTCATGACCGAACACCGAACACCCCAGGGACGGGTTCGAGGAGGGGCTCGTCGGTGGTCGGGGTAGTCGACAGCGACAAGGTGAAGCCGTCCGGCCTGTGGCCGACTCGGGTAAAGGTCTTTCGTTGGCAGGGACTTGTCTCCGTCGGTGCCCTTGACAGGGATGATCAGCCCTTCTCATTCTTAACTTCGGCTGAAGATTTCCCATGGTGATCACCGGGAGCGGGTATGTCGTTCTGGAGTCGGCAGGTAGTCGCGCGGACCGCGACCGGGTTTCTGTTGCTCGCGGGGTTGCCGGTCGTATTCGGCGCGGATCCCGCCATGGGGGCCGCCGGCTCGAGTGAGATCCCTCCAGTTGAGCCCGAAGTTCAAGAAGAGGGTCGACTCGCCGTTCACCTACGTCCTGGCCAATTGGAACCCGATGGGGCACATACCTGCCCACATATGGGACGTACCGCACTTCGACGTCCACTTCTACATGAATCCCGAAGCGGAGCGGCTGGCGATCCGCCCCGGACCGTGTCCGCAGCTCACCAATTGCGACGACTATCCCAAGGGCAAAATTCTCCCGCCCGCGAAGTACCGGCACCCTGACTACAAGGACATGGACGCGGTCGAGCCGGGAATGGGCAACCATCTCGTCGACACGACCGCCCCCGAATTCCATGGGGAGAAGTTCACGTCCTCGTTCATCTACGGCATCTGGAACGGCAAGGTCACCTTCTACGAGCCGATGGTGAACCTCGCGCAGTACAACGGGCTGCGCAACGGCACCATCGACGACCGCTGCGTTCCGATCAAGCTGCCGCAAGCGTACGAGCGCTCGGGCTGGTACCCCACGCGGTACTGCATGCGGCACCGCCACAACCGCGCCGAGACAGTGACCTCGATCGAGGGGTTCGTCTACCGGACGGCCAGCTAAGCCCCTGGCGCTCCGCAGTGTTCGGTGTTCGGTCGTGACCGAACACCGAACACATCGCCGACCAGCCGCACAGCACTGTCGCTGTTTCCGCATCGCCGGGACGGGCGTACACCGCCAAGGTTGGCAAACCGGACTAGGCACCTGCTAACTTTTCTTTGCATGAGCGGGGACGAGCTGCTGCGGGTGCTGGCCACACTGGCCAACCCGCATCGCCTGCGGATCCTGGCGGCACTGTCGGACGAGCGCGAGTACGTGAGCCGCCTCGCCCGCGAGCTCGGCATCAGCCGGCCCCTTCTGCAGGTGCATCTGCGCAAGCTGGAGGCGGCCGGCCTGGTGACGGCCCAGGCCGAACTGTCGGAGGACGGAAAGGCGATGAAGTACTACACGGTCAACCCGTTCCGGATCGAGCTGACGCCGCAGGAGATCGCGGCGGCCGTGCGGACGCTGACCATGCCGGACGACAAGAAAGGAGCCGAATGATGGACGCGCAGGACATGACGGAAGTGGTCGGCGCCATAGGCATCTTCGCCATCATCACGACGCTGATCATCGTGGTGGCCGTCCAGGTGGGCGCCACCATGCGCGCCCGCGCCGCCCTGACCCGCGAGGCCGAGTACCGCCGCCTCGCCGAGGACGGCGCCAAGACGCAGGAGGGCATCGAGCGGCGGCTCACCGAGAACGGGCAGCACCTCGCCGCCATGGAGAAGCGCATGGAGTCCCTCGAGAAGATCCTGCAGACCGTGGAGTGATCGGAGGGGCCGGGCCGTCGAGCTGCAACTCGACGGCCCGGCGATGAAGAAGCGCCCACCCGCCCGCGAGGGCGGGCTCTCACTGGAACACCCCTTCAGAGAAAGGACAGCAGTGCATGCTGCCTGAAAGCAAACCGATCACCGAGCGGATCGCGGGCTGGTCCGTCCGGCACCGTGCTCTGGCGATCACAGGCTGGTTCGCGCTGGTGGTCGTCATGGTGGTGTTCTCCGGCCTGCTCGGCCTGGACGGCGAGAACAGCACCGACCCCGGGGAGTCCGGGCGGGCCGACCAGGTCCGGACCTCCCAGGCCGGGTACATCCCGCCGATCGAGAACGTCCTGGTCCAAGGCGACGCCCCCGCGCGCCGTGCGGCCGTCCAGGACCTCGTCGGCACCCTGCGCGGTCACGGAACCGTGCACTCGCCCCTGGAGCCGGGCCGCACCGACCTCGTCTCCGCCGACGGACGCTCGTCCCTGGCCGTCATCGAGATCTCCGGCCCGCTGGAGTCCGTTCCGGAGCACTACCGCGCGATCGTCCAGGGCATCGACGACGTCAAGGAGCGCCACCCGGGTGTCCGCCTGGCGCACGCCGGCGACTTGAGCCTGTCCAAGGCGGTGGACGAAGGCATCAAGGACGACATGAAACGGGCCGAGTTCTTCTCGGTACCCCTCACCCTGGTCATCCTGCTCGTGGTGTTCGGCTCCCTGCTCACCGCCGGCATTCCGGTGCTGCTGGCGGCGACCACCGTCGCGGGCACGTTCGGTGTGCTGGGCATCGTCGGGCACTGGGTTCCGTTCAACAGCGCCGGCTCCTCCATCGTGCTCCTGATCGGCATCGCCGTCTCCATCGACTACGCGCTGTTCTACCTGCGCAGGCAACGCGAGGAACTCGCCGCGGGCCACTCGGTCGCCGATGCGCTGCGGACGGCCTCCCGCACTTCCGGGCACGTGGTCGCCGTCTCCGGCCTGACCGTGATGCTGTGCGTGGCCGGCCTGCTGTTCACCGGACTGGACAACTTCAAGGGCCTCACCGCCGGGACGTTCATCGTCGTCGGCCTGGCGGTGACCGCGTCGGTGACCGTGCTGCCCGCGATGCTGTCCGTGCTCGGCCACCGCGTCAGGTCCCGTGGCCGCACCACGTCCCGCGTCTGGACCGCGGTGGCGCTCCGCGTCGTCCGCCGCCCCCTGCTGTGGGGCGGGGCCGCCGCGCTCGCCCTGATCGTGATGACGCTCCCCGCCTTCGGGATGCGGCTCCAGGACGCGGCGGTCACCGACAGCCTCCCCCGTGACGTTCCCGTGGTCGACGCGGCCCTGCGCATGCAGGAGGCGTTCCCCGGCAGCCCGTCGCCCGCCCAGGTGGTGCTGTGGGAGAAGGAGCCCGGAGCCTTGGACGCCCCCGCCGTCCGAACCGCGGTCGAAAGCCTCCATCCGACCACCACCGCCCGCTCGGGCGACATCATGATCGCCCGAGTCCCGCTCGCCCACTTCGACCGGGGCGAGCAGGCCAACCGCTCCCTCCTCGAACTGCGCCGCACCGTGGACGCCCTCGAACTCGACGGCGTCGGCCACGCGGTCGCGGGCAAGACCGCCGTCGCCCACGACTTCGCCCAGGTGATCGGGGACCGAGCCCCGCTGGTGTACGGGTTCGTGCTGGTCCTGGCCTTCCTGCTGCTGGCGGCCGCGTTCCGCTCGGTGGCCGTTCCGCTGATCTCGATCCTGCTCAACCTGCTGTCGATCGGCGCCGCCTACGGCGTCCTCACCTGGGGTTTCCAGGACGGTCGACTGGGCTGGGCGCTCGACTTCGCCTCCTACGGCGCGATCGTCAGCTGGCTACCGCTGTTCATGTTCGTGATCCTCTTCGGGCTCAGCATGGACTACCACATCTTCATCCTCAGCCGGATCCGCGAGCGCCGCGCGGCCGGCGCCACCGCCGCCGAGGCGATCGTCACCGGAATCGGCACCAGCTCCGGCGTCGTCACCAGCGCCGCCACGATCATGATCGCGGCGTTCAGCGTCTTCGCCGTCCTGTCCGCCATCGAGTACAAGATGATGGGCGTCGGTCTCGCGGTCGCCATCCTCATCGACGCCACCCTGGTCAGGGGTGTTCTCCTCCCGGCCGCGATGGCCGCCCTCGGCGAACGGCTCTGGCCCGGGGCCCGTCGAGCGAGCGTCCGGCCAGACGCCGGGTCCGCGCCTGCCGCCGGTCTTCACCGAGACGAGTCCGGCGTCCGCCCCGCCTGATGACAGCCGCCGGACGGCCCCGCGGCCGTCCGGCCCGGCGCGGCCGGGACGCCCGGCAGGGCGCCCGCGGCACTGAAGACGATCGGCGCCGTCAGCAGGAACAGAAAAGGCCGGGTCACGCCGGCGATCGGAGCCTGGTGCTCTGGCGTCTCCTGATGCGTACAGGTCCGGGTGTATTGCGGGCGTATCGATAAACGCAGACGCCACCGCAACAGTCTCCGGTTTTCGATGGTGCACGGACCACAGCGGCGTGGGTCGGGGGCCCGGTGCCGCGGCTTCGGAGTCCACCGCGGAAGAGGGAGAAGGAAACCGCCATGGCCAGTGCGAGCGACGGAGCATGGGATCGGCGTTCGATATTGCGGGGCGCCGCCGTGGCGGCCGGTGCCGGCGCGGCGACGCCGCTGCTGGGCGGGGCCGCCACGGCACGAACCGACGGAGGTGCACAACTCGGCCCGATCCCTCCGGACACCCGTCCCGGCGGCGCCTATGACCGGTACATCGCGAAGCTGGCCGCCGAGGACCGGTTCTCCGGGGTGGTGCTGCTGTCGCACCGGGGCCGGACGGTCCTGTCGCGCAGTTACGGCATGGCCGACAAGGAAAAGGGGATCCGCAACCACGAAGGTGTCGCGTTCAACCAGTACGGCGGGCCGTTCGTCGGCCTGGCCATCGTGCAGTTGGCGCAGCGGGGCAAAGTGAAGCTGTGGAACACGGTGGGCACCTACCTGACCGGTTTCGCCAAGGAGATCGCTGAGCAGGTGCGCGTCCATCACCTGCTCGTGGGCACCTCGGGGTTGTCCTTTCCGGAGCGTGACCACCAGCGCATCTTCCACAGCGAGGAAGAGCAGCACGAGTACGACCAGCAGTACGCCCGGCAGGCCACGCTGGTCGCGGCCCCCGGTGCGGGTTCGGAGAAACCGGGCTGGGGATCGGAAGTCGTCGTCCAGATCGTCGAGGCGGTGTCCGGCATGACGTTCTGGGACTACGTGCAAAAGCACATCTTCGAGCGCTGCGGCATGACCGGCTCGGGGTACTACACCAGGCCGCAGTGGCTGGCCGACGACCATGTCGCGCACTCGTACATGAAACAGGCCGAGGGCAACCGGGTGGACGCCGTCCGCAACCTGGACAAGGACAGCCCTCATCCGGGTATGGCGGGCATGAACAACGCCCGCAACTTCGTCCCGGACGGCGGGTTCGTCACCGCACCGGACATGGTCCGGTTCGCGCGGGCGTTGTACGACGGCACCGTGCTCGCCCCGGCCTGGGCCGACGTGTACACCTCGGTCAAGGCCCCCAACTTCCGAGGCTCCCCAGGGTTCGCCACCTACGGGCCGACGGCCCACATCGTCGAAGGCCAGTGGGAGCTCGGGCGCGGCGGCCTCCACCCCGGCAGCTCCACCTACTACAGCATCTACCCGGACAGCGGGTGGATCGGCGTCATCCTCGGCAACTACGACGACATACCGCTGCAGGAGATCACCGGACAGCAGACGCGGGCCATCACCGGAGCCGCACCCGGCGACGGCGGCGGCTGACACGCGGCCACGGGCCAGGCCGAGCGGTACCAGCGGACGGCGCCCCGGCCGCGACGGTCACCTGCGTGGTGGTGCGGCTGCCGATGCGTGCCACCGCCCAACTCGCGAACCGGATCGACAGGACGATCCCGACCGGCGCGCCCAGCAGGGCCAGGCCCAGTTCCCCCTCGCCGAGCTCCAGCTCGCGTTTGATCTCGGCGGGCAGCGACGAAGATCAATTCCCGGCACCGCTCGTCGGTGGGTGGTCAGGGCAGGTCGTGGGTGCCGGACGTGACGCGGTGGGCGAACGCACGCCACTCGGCGGACGTGAAGGCCAGCTTCGGGCCGTCCGGATCCTTGGAATCCCGAACCGCGACCACCCGCGCGACACTCGCAACCTCGACGCAATTGCCGCCCTCGTGACCGCTACGGCTTGCCTTGCGCCACTTCACGGCTGACAGATCCAGTGAGGGGATCATCTGGGCACCTCCAAGACGCTGCTTGAGCAGCATCCACGATTTCTGTATGCGAAGCGCCTCGCCCGGCAGTGAGCCGGACGTTACTGCGAGATCAGCAACGACTTGCGACTCCGCGATGGAGGTGTGGGAGCGAGCCCCCACCCGGAAGGGCAGGGGCTCGTCGGTCGGTCATCAGGGCAGGTCGTGGGCGCCGGACGTGACGCGGCGGGCGAACGCACGCCACTCGGCGGACGTGAACGCGAGCCTCGGGCCGTCCGGGTTCTTGGAATCCCGGACCGCGACCGCTCGCGCGACACCCGCGACCTCGACGCATTCGCCGCCTTCGTGACCGCTACGGCTCGCCTTGCGCCACTTCACTGCCGACAGATCGGTTGAGGGGGTCATCCGTACTCCTCCAGGACGCTCTTGATCAGAGTCCGCGATTCCTCGACGCGAAGCGCGTCACCTCGCAGCGAGTTGTACCTTACTGCGAAGCTCGCGACGATTCGCGAGTCGGTGATGAGCATCCCCTGTCCGGCAATCTCGCCATAGACGATATCCGGCGCATCAGCGAAGCTGAGGATGGTGAAGCTTCCCGTGAGGCCGAGGTAGTACCTCGTGTCTATCGGGACAACATCGATCGAGATGTTGGGGCGTCTGCTCAGGACGAGCAGGTGCTCGAGTTGCTCGCGCATGATCTCGGGGCCGGCGATGTCGCGCCGGAGCGCTGCCTCGTCGAGGGTGAACCACGCACTCGGCGCGTCCTCGCGGGTCAGGATTTCCTGCCGCCTGAGTCGATCGGCGACGAGTTGTTCGGCGGTGTCCGGGTCCTGATCGTGGCCGACAACCGCCCGAATGTAGTTTTCGGTCTGGAGCAGTCCACGGATCAGCGTCAGATCGAAGCCCTTCACCTGGCTGGCCTCGGTCTCGCGTTCCATGTACTCGGTGAAGCCGGGCGGGAGGATGGCCTGGTGGCGGGTGTCGATGATGCGCTTCCACAGCCGGTGGAACAGGCCGTTCGTCTTGAAGAACGTGTCGAGGTTCTCCGCGAACTCCTTGGACGGGATGCTCTTGGCGGACTCGATCTGGCTGATCCACTGGGGCGTGTAGCCGAGAGCCTCGGCAAGGGCGGTCTGGGTGAGGTCCGCGTCCATTCGCCACGCCACCAATTCCGTGGCGAATGTCTGAATTGCCGGAGCTTCATATGGTTCACTCCTTGTTCCCATGGGGGGCTCCCTACTGAAACCCATGTCCGGGTTTCTTCGATCTTCCGGGGGGTTGTACGCCGCTCTTGACTTCTTCCTGGTCAGAAGTCTTGCGCGCTGTGATTCTTATAACACATTCACAGGCGGCGAAAACGGCTACGGGACCTTCCATGGAAGACACAATTGCGTTCGATAACCCCGCACTCGATCGGCTGCGCAAGGACTTCCCCGGGCATCACATCTGGCGGTCGCGACGGTGGGACGGGCGGCTCGGCGAGTACGTCGCCACGCTCATCGACCCCTCGGCCGGGGTGGACGCCACCGTCATGCGGCCGGACCCGGTGGAGTTGCGGGCCGAGCTGATGCGGGAGGCCGCGCGGGCGCGCGGCTCCCACCGATACCTCCGGTGAGCTCGGCGCCGGAGCGGGCCGTCCACCCCCCGGACGGCCCCGGGGAGGGAGGCGGCGCGGCCGGGCGGGTTCCCCCCGGGCCCACCGGCCGTGCCGTTCCCTCTGGCGCCTGGCGACTGCGGCGGGGCGGGTGGACGGCCCAGACCCGCTAAGAAAAGCCCCCTGATCACCGGTTGGTGGTCAGGGGGCTTTGGGGTGGCTACTCCTTGATCAGTTCGGGGGTGGGGTGGTCGGTCGTCGGGGACGGGTTGGAGGTGCGGCCTCCGGTGGTGGCCATGAGGAGTAGGGCGGCGCCGGTCAGGATCACGCCGAACCAGGCGATGTTCGTGACGCCCAGGTGGTCGGCGAAGAGGCCGCCGAAGAGGGCGCCCAGGGCGATGGACGTGTTGTAGGCCATCGTGTTGAGCGACATCGCGGCCTCGAAGGTCTCCGGTGCGGCGGCCAGGGTCATGTTGACCTGGGAGAGCTGCACGACGCCGAACGAGACGCCCCAGAGGATCAGTGCGATGACGGCGCCCGTCTTGCCTCCGCCGATCGCCAGCAGGAGGAGAAGGGACGTCACGAGGCCGATGGAGCCGACGATGAAGCTGCCCCGCAGGCTCTTGTTCACCGTGTAGCCGGCGACGAAGTTGCCGACCGCGCCGCCGAGGCCGAAGAGCATCAGCACGACGGTGATGAAGATGGCCGAGGCGGACGCGGTGTCCTCCAGGAAGGGCCGCACGAAGGTGTAGGCGCCGAAGTGGCCGAGGACGAACAGCACCACGGCGGTCAGGACGAGGCGCAGCCGCTTGTTGTGGCGCGGCAGGCCGAAGACCTCCCGGACCGACACCGCGTTCGCCGACGGCAGCGACGGCAGGACGGCGGCCACGGCCAGGAGGACGAGCAGGCTGAGGCCCGACCAGATGAGGAACGTCGTCCGCCAGCTGGTGAGGTCCTCCAGGATCGTCCCGAGCGGGACGCCGACGACCGTGGCGATCGAGATGCCGGACATCACGACGGCCGCCGCGCGGGGCGCGTGCCGTTCCGGGACGAGGCGCATCGCCATGCTCACGCCGATCGCCCAGAACACGCCGCTCGCGAAGCCCATGACGAGCCGCGTCGCCAGCACCGCCGGGTAGTTCGGCGCGATGGCCGTGATCAGGTTGCCGAGCGCGAGCACGACCAGCAGGGCGGACAGGAGGACGCGCCGGTTGACGCGCCGCGTCCACGCCACGATGAACGTCACGGCGAGGCCGGCCGAGACGCCGTAGAGGGTCACCATCAGGCCGGCGACCCCGACGGAGATGTCCAGGCTCTCGCTCAGCGGGGTGAGCAGGCCGACGGGCATCAACTCCGTGGTGAGGAAGACGAAGAGGCTCGCCGTGATGGCGGCGACGCCCAGCCAGGCCCGCGCGGCCGGGACGGGGGACTGCTCGGTCGTGGCGCTCATCGGTCGGCGTCCTCGGGGTACCAGCGCAGCTCGATGACGTTGCCGTCCGGGTCCTCGACGTAGACCGAGCGCGCCATGCCGCGTGCGCCGAACCGGTCGACCGGGCCCTTGATGACGGTGAACTCGCCGGACTCGATCAGCTCCTGCCAGTCCAGGGGCTCGATGGCGAGGCAGAAGTGGTGGACGTTCAACCCGTCGCGGGGGGCGTCCAGCAGGTCGATGATCGTGGACTCGTTGATCCGGACGGTCGGGAAGCCCACCTTCCCGGCCCGCCACTCGTCGACGCGCTCGGCTCGCAGCCCGAGCGGGCCCGTGTAGAACTCCAGCGCCCGCTCGACGTCCGCCACGTTGAGCACCAGGTGGTCGATGGCCTTGACGTGCATCGCGGCCTCCTTCAGTGACCTTTTAACGTTGAAATCTTCAACGCTAAGGACTGTAGGCGAGGTGATAGCTTGGCGTCAAACACTTCAACGTTGAGGAGTTCAGGTGACGCGTGACGCCCTCGACCTCGTCCTAGCGCAGTGGGCCGGCGCCCGCCCGGACCTGGACGCGTCCCCCATGGGCGTGCTCGGCCGCCTGTCCCGGGTGACGCGGATCGCCGAACGCGAGCTCAAGGAGCTGTTCGCCGAGTTCGGCCTGGAGCGCGGCGAGTTCGATGTCCTCGCCACGCTGCGGCGCGCGGGCGCGCCCGGCGGCATGACCGCCGGTGCGCTGGCCCGCTCCTCGATGGTGACGTCCGGGGCCGTCACCAACCGGCTCGACCGGCTCGTGGCCAAGGGGTACGTCACGCGGGACGTCGACCCCGCCAACCGGCGCACGGTCGTCGTCGCGCTCACGCCTGAGGGCCGCGAGCTGATCGACCGGGCCGTCACCGCCCACCTGGAGAACGAGCGGCGGATCCTCGCCTCGCTCGGCACGGACGAGCAGGAGGCCCTCGCCGGTCTGCTGCGGACTCTCCTGCTCGGCCTCGGCGACATCCCGTTGGAAGAGGACTGAGCGGCGGCACCGTCCTGCATGGCCGGCCACTCAGGTCGCGGCGGGCCTGGTGGTGGGCTGGAACTTGAAGGAGATCGCCTCCATGACGGCCCTGTGCTTGGTGTTCTGGAAGGCGGCGACCTTCCACGTGCCATCAGGCCGGCGGGCGAGCGTGTAGGTCTGGATCTTGTGGAGCCCGCCCGGCTTGCCCTTGTGGACGTCACCGCGGGTGACGACCAGGGCGGTGCCGGGGCCGGTGAAGCGGACGCTGACGACCTCGTGGGCGAGCCGGGTGCCCTTCAGGAAGCCGTCGAACAGGGCCTGGTGCGCGCTGCCGATCTCCTGGGCTCCCCTGTACAGGGTGCCCACGTAGGTGATGTAGGTGGCGTCCTCGGTGAACTCCGCGCCGTAGGCGGCGCCGTCGCCGGCCGCCCAGGCGGCGGTCAGACGGTCCAGGACGGCGGTGATCGCGGCGGTGTCGTGCGCGTTCATCAGTGAGGTCCCTTCTCGGATCACTTCTCGGATCACTTCTCGGCTTCGGGCCGGGTGTCGGCGTCGAACAGGAACGAGATGCGTTCCATGACCCGCTGCCGCTTGGTGTTGTGGAAGGCGGCGATGCGCCATTGGCCGTCGTCCTGGCGGATCAGCGTGTAGGTCTGCACCTTGGACAGCTCGCCGGGCTTCTTCGGCTCGCCCTTGTAGGTGTCGCCGCGGGTGGTGACGATCGCGGTGGTGGGCCCGTAGAAGCGGATTCCCAGGTAGGAGTCGGCCAGACGGGTGTCCTTGAGGAACCCGTCGAACAGGGCGCGGTGGCCTTCGACGATGTCGCGGCGGCCCTGGTAGTGGCTGCCCACGAACGTGGTGTAGGTGGCGTCCTCGGTGAAGGCCGCGCCGTAGGCGTCGGCGTCACCGCGGCCCCAGGCGTCGGTCATCGTGCTGAGCGTCGCGCAGACCTGCCGGTGCGCGTCGGCGGCGGGCGCGCCGGTCGGGGTGACGGCGGCGCAGTCGGGGTTGCCGGCCTGGCGCACGTCCGAGGTGCTGTTGAGCCACAGGTAGGCGCCTCCCGCGGCCAGCCCGGCCGACAGCGCGCCGATGCCCAGGATCCGCTTGACCAGCCGCCGCCTGGACCGCCGGGGCGCGGCCGGGACGTCGGTGACCTGCTCGGTGTCGATGGCGCTGGTGGAGTTGGTGGTGGTGTGGGTACCCACGGCGATGCCCTTCCCATGATAACTTCGTAGACGAAGTTTCTTCTTTGAAGATTTCTCTTCCTTGAGGAAGAGATTAGGGAAGGGAGGATCCCGTGTCAACACCCGAGGACGCGAGCCGGATCTACCGGCGCTACCTGAGCGCGGTCATGCTGCACGGGCACGCGGGCGCCAAGGCCTGCGACATGGGGGCGACCGACCTGTACGCCCTGAACGTGCTGGAGCTGTCGGGCGCCATGACCCCGGGGGAGCTGGGCGCGCGCACCGGGCTGACCACCGGGCCCACCACCCGCCTGATCGACCGCCTGGAACAGGCCGGCTACGTCCGCCGGCTGCCCTCCCCCGACGACCGCCGCAAGGTCATCGTCGAGCCGATCGCCCAGCCCGCCCGGCTCGACGAGGTCCTCGCCCCCGCGCGGCGGAAGATCGGCGAGATCATCGGCGGCTACCCGCCCGAGCAGCGCGCGGTGCTGTTCGACTACTTCGCCCGCGCCGCCCGCGCCTACCAGGACGCCGCCGAGGAGCTCGGCACGCCGACATGACCTCACCGACGACATGCGAAAGGGACGGGCCCGGCGATCCGGGCCCGTCCCTTTCGAGCGAACGTCAGCGGCGGTAGAGGTTCAGCTTCTCCTCGCCGATCCTCTCGCGGAGGATCGGGTCGTCCACGCCCTGGCCCTCCTTCTCGGCGCCGCACAGGACGGCGACCTTGCCGATGTGCTGGTTGGTCTGGACGGCGCGGGTCGCCTCCCCGGCCTCCTCCAGCGGGAACGACCTCGACAGCGTCGGGTGGATCATGCCGAGGCCGATCAGCCGGTTCATCTCGACGGCCTCGTGGTAGTTGAAGCCGTGCGAGCCGATGATGCTCTTCAGCCGCATCCACAGGAACCGGTTGTCGTACTCGTGCTTGTAGCCGGTGGACGAGCCGCAGGTGACGATCTTGCCGCCGCGCTTGGCGACGTAGACGGACGCGCCGAACGTCTCGCGGCCGAGGTACTCGAACACGATGCCGGGGTCCTCGCCGACGAGCCCGCGGATCGCCTCGCCGAGGACGCGGCCGGCCTTCGGGTGCCGCAGGCCCTGCTCGCCGAGGTTCAGCTCGTTGCGGTTGATGACGTGCTCGCAGCCCTGCGCCCGGACGATGTCGGCCTTCTCGTCCGACGACACGACGCCGACCGGGATGCCGCCGCCGTTCTTGACGAGCTGCGTCGCGAACGAGCCGAGCCCGCCGGTCGCGCCCCAGATCAGCACGACGTCGCCCTGCTTCATCCGGGCGCCGTGCGTGCCGACGAGCATCCGGTAGGCGGTGGCGGCGCACAGCGTGTTCGAGCCCGCCTCCTCCCAGGTGAGGTGCGCGGGCTTGCGGATCAGCTGGTTCGCCTTGACGACGCAGTACTCGCCGAGCGACCCGAAGTTCGTCTCGAAGCCCCAGGCGAGCTGGGTCTCCGACATCATGCCGTCGTCGTAGGAGCCGTGGTCCTCCTCGTCCACGTAGGACGGGGACAGCACGACCTTGTCGCCGACCTTCCAGTGCTTCACGCCCGCGCCGGTGCGGACGACGACGCCGGAGCCGTCCGAGCCGAGGATGTGGTACGGCAGGTCGTGCCGGGCGCCGTACCAGCCCTGCCGGCCGAACTTCTCCAGGAACGCGAACGTCGGCACCGGCTCGAAGATCGCCGACCAGACGGTGTTGAAGTTGATCGCGGCGGACATCACCGCGACCACGCACTCGTCGGGCGCCAGCTCGGGCATCTCGACCTCGCCGACGTGCAGCGAGCGGCGGACGTCCTTGTCGGTCTGGCCCTCGAAGATCCCCACCTCGTCCTTGCGGGTGAACGCGGCGCGGAACCGGGTCGGCAGGTCGATCTCCTGCAGCTCGGGGCCGCTCGCGCCGGAGCGGACGGCGTCGAGCAGGGCGTGGGACGAGCCGGACTGGGCCATGGGTGTCCTCCGTGGAACGACGGGGTTCAGGGGGGTGAGCCGGCCCTCAGCGGGCCGTTGTGGACGTGAGGACGGCGTCGCGCTCCCGCCGTCCGGCCAGCCTGCCCTCCAGGTGCGCGGCGAGAACCTCCACACCGGGCGGGTCCAGCAGGTTGAGGTGGTGCACCCCGGGGATCGTGACGATCTCCAGGTCGGAGCAGAGCCCGCCGAAACCGTTGGTCCCGTCGAGCACGTAGCGGGCATCCCGGACGGCCCAGGGGGTCTCCTCTGGCGCGTGGTACAGGATGACCCGGCCGTCGTACGGCTCGGGCTGGTACGCCTCCAGGGAGCGGGTGTCCTGGTGCGACGTGAGCTGGTGGGTGAGGGCCGCCGGGGGGATGTGGTCGACGAGCGGGGCCGCGCGCTCCATCACGAGCGCGAACTGGGCCTCCTCGTCCAGGCCGGACAGCTCCTCGTAGGTGAGGGTGACCTCCAGACCGTACGTCTCGTTGATGTAGTCGGCGAAGGCGGCGAAGCGGCGGGCGAGGGTGTCGGACTCGTCGTCCACCCGCAGCGGCAGGCCCGCGTCGAACAGCGCGACGAACTCGACCTCGCGTCCGGCCGCGGTGAGCTGCCGGGCCGTCTCGTAGGCGAGGACGCCGCCGAACGACCAGCCGCCGAGCCGGAACGCGCCCTCGGGCTGCGCTTCGAGGAGGTGCTGGACGTAGCGGGCGGCGCGCTCCTCGACGGACGGCGCGTCCTCGAACCGCTCCAGCCCGTACACCGGCTGGTCGTCGCCGAGCAGGTCGATGAGCTGGCGGTAGCAGGCGGTGGTGCCGCCCGCCGGGTGCGCGATGAAGATCGGCCGCCGGCCGCCCGAGGTCTTCAATGGCCGGACGGTCTGCCGCGCGGCCTCCTCGTCGGCGGCCCGGATGAACTCGGCGACGTTCTCGGCGGTCGGGACCTCGAACAGCTCGCCGCGCGTCACCTCGGCGCCGAGTTCGGCGGAGACGCGGGCCACGAGCTGGTCGGCCTGGTGGTCCCGGCCGCCGAGGTCGGCGAAGAAGTCGGCGGTGACGCCGACGCGGTCGAGGCCGAGGACGTCCTCGATGATGCGGACCGCGAGCCGCTCGGCGGCGTCGCGCGGCATGACGTAGCCGGACTCGGCGTTCGACACGGCGGTGGCGGGGGCCGGCGCGCCGCCGAGGCCCAGCTCGCCCGCCGCCCACTCCTCGAACACGTTGACGCTGGCGCCCTGGAGCAGCACCGACGCCGGGACGGTCAGCCCGAGGTCGTGCTCGACGCCGCTCTTGATCCGGACGGCGACGAGCGAGTCCAGGCCGAGGTCGGTCAGCGGGACGGCCGGGTCGAGGCGCTGCGGGTCGAACCCGAGGACGGCCGCGATCCGGTGCCTGACCTGCGCGGCGATCAGCGCGCGGGCGGTGGCGGGGTCGAGGTCCTTGAGCGCGTCGACGCCGGGCCAGTCGCCGACGGCATCGGCCCCGGCCTCGTCCGCCGCCGCCGTGAGCGCGGCGAAGTAGGGCATGTTGCGGATCTCGGGGAACAGCCCCACGGCCGTCGCCGGGTCGAAACGCAGCACGCCCGTCGCCGGGAGGTCGTGGACGAGCACCGCTTCGAGCGCCTCCGCCCCCTCCGCCGGGCTGATCGGGTCGATGACCGTGACCGCCGCGTCGGCGGCGCCGCCGACCTGCGACCAGGTGCCCCAGTTGACGGTGGTGCCGGGCAGCCCGTGGGCGCGCCGGTGGGCCATCAGCGCGTCGATCGCGGCGTTCGCGGCGGCGTAGGCGCCCTGGCCGGGCGAGCCGAGCAGCGCGGCGGCCGACGAGTGCATGACGAGCCAGTCGAGGTCGATGTCCCAGACCGCCTCGCTGAGCCGGCGCGCGCCCTCGACCTTCGCCGTCCACACCCTGTGGAGATCGTCCGGACCCAGGTCGGCGATCAGCCGGTCGTCGATGGCGCCCGCGCCGTGCACGATGCCGCACAGCCGCTTGCCGCCCTCCCGCGCGACCCTGACCAGGCGATCGGCGGTGCCGGGGGCCGCGATGTCGCCGAGCACGACGCCGACGTCCACGCCGTCCTCGCGCAGCCGCGCGATCACCTTCTCGGCGTCGGCGTCGGGCCCGCTCCGCCCGGACAGGACGATCCGCCCGGCGCCGCGCTCGGCCAGCAGCCGCGCGGTGACCAGGCCGATCCCGCCGTAGCCGCCGGTGATGATGTAGGCGCCGCCGCGCCGGACGATCCGCTTGCGCTTCGCCGGGGCGGCCGGAAGCGCGGCCTGCCCGAGGCGCGCCGCGTACCGGGTGCCGCCGCGCCAGGCGACCTCGCGGGCGTCGGCGGCGGCGAGCAGCTCCGCGACCAGGTCCTGGGGACGGTCGACGTCCACGTGGGTGGCGCGCTGGACGGTCCGCTCGAACGCCAGGACGCGGGTGATCGCGCTGATGAAGCCGTGGCCGGGCAGCCCCTCCTCGTCGTGCAAGGGGAGGGCGTTGCGGGTCGCGACGTAGAGGCGCGGGCCGTCCGGCAGCGAGCGGCTCACCCCGACGGTGGCGAGCACCAGGTCCTCATCGAGCAGGTCGGCGGACGGGACGAGCACGACGCCCTCGACCGGCTCCGCCATGGCGGGGTGGTCGTCCGGCGGGCGGTTCGTCACGCGGTGCCGGATGACCCGCTTGCCGCGCTCCTCCAGGCCGGTGGCCGTCGCGGCGGCGAGCGCGTCGTCCTCGTCGGACAGCACCAGCCAGGTGCCGCCGCCCGCCGCCTCGGCGTCGCCGGGCAGGGGCGACTCGTCCCAGACCAGTTCGACCAGCTTGTGTTCGAGCGGCACCGGGACGTCGGCGCGGTCGACGCGGCGCAGGGCGATGCCGGTCGCCTCGGCGAGCAGGTCGCCGTCCGCCGACAGGAGCCTGACCGAGCCGGTCACGCCCTCCTCGTCGCGGACGACGCTCGCCCGCACGTGGCCGCCGCGGTGCGTCGGACCGTGCACGCGGAGGCTGCCGATCGTCTCGGCCAGCCAGACGCCGCCGCCGCCGTTCGCGGCCTCGTCCGACAGGACGGACAGGCAGCGGTCGAAGACCTCGGGGTGCAGCCGGTAGTGGCGGCTGCCGCGCTCGGCGCCCGCGACCTCGGTGGCCGGGCCCGGCTCGGGCGCCCGGGGGGCGCGGCGGTCGTCGCCGACGTCCGCGCTGGCCAGCCGCGCCCAGGTGCCAGCCGGCGTCAGCGCGTGGATCTCCACCCGCTGCTCGTCCTCGGTGAACGTGGTGGTGACGGTGGTGTGGTCGGCGAGCGCGAGCGGTCGCTCCATCCACAGGCTGTTGACGCGGACGTCCTCGGTGCCGAGCGCCGTCGCGCCGGCGGCGAGCGCCATCTCCGCGAACGCGGCGACCGGCAGCGCGGGCAGGCCGTGGACGGCGAGGCCGCCCAGCCAGGGCTGCGCGGCGGTGCCGACGTCGGCGCGCCAGGCGTGCCGGTCCTCACCGGGCAGTTCGACGTGCGCGCCGAGCAGCGGGTGCTCGTCGCTCCCGCCGGACGCGCGGGACGACAGGTCGACCCAGTGCCGCTCGTGCCGCCACGGCGACTGCGGAACGTCGACCACGCGCCCGTCCGAGGGGACGGCGGTCTTGAGGCCGTGGGCGGCGAGGGTCGCGAGCTGCGCGTGGAAGGTCAGCGTGTCGTCGGTCTCCTCGCCCTTGCGCGCGCGCTTGAGCGTGTGGGTGACGAGCGCGCCCGTCCCCTCCAGGGTCTCGCCGACCGCGTGGGCGAGGATGGGGTGCGCGTTGACCTCGACGAACGTCCGGAAGCCGTCCTCGGCGGCGGCGGACACGGCGTCGGTGAGCCGCACCGCGTTGCGCAGGTTCGCGGCCCAGTGGTCGACGCCGAGCGCCGCGTCGGAGCCGAGGTGGGCGCGCGGGTCGTCGAGGGCGGTGGTGTAGAGCTTGATGCCGTCGGCGAGGGGGGTGCCGCGCTCCGCGCCGACGTCGGCGAGGAGTTCGCGCAGCTCGGGCAGCAGCGGGTCGACCTGCGGGGAGTGCCCCGCGCCCTCGGCCTGCACCATCCGGGCGAGCCGCCCCTCGGCCTCGGCGCGCTTCACGACCTCGGCGACCTGGCCGGCGTCACCGGTCACGACGGTCTGCTTCGGGGACGAGTGGACGGCCGCGTACACCTCGGGCAGGCCGTCCGCGAGCCGCGCGACCTCCTCGGCGGACGCGCCGAGCACCGCCATCGCGCCGCCGCCGACGAGCCGCGTCAGCAGGCGGGACCGACGGCAGATGACGCGGACGCCGTCCTCGGGCGTGAGCGCCCCGGCGACGACGGCCGCCGCGACCTCGCCCATCGAGTGGCCGACGACCGCGCCCGGCGTGACGCCGTACGCCTTCCACATGCGGGCCAGGCCGATCTGGATGGCGAACAGCACCGGCATGGTGTCGGCCGGGCCGTCCGGCTTGCGGCCCTCTTCGAGCAGCGACCACAGGTCGGGGCCGCCTTCCTCTGCGAAGAGGCCGTCGAGGTCGTCGATCGCCTCGGCGAACGCGGGCTCCTCCTCAAGGAGCCGCTGCGCCATGCCCGCGCGCTGCGCGCCGTACCCGGAGAAGACCCACACCGGACGGCCGGGCACACCGAGCGCTGAGCCCGTGACGACACCGGGGTGGGGACGTCCCTCAGCAAGGGCGGTCAGCCCTTCGACGAACCCGGCGCGGTCCCTGGCGGAGACGGCGGCGCGGGCCCGGCCACGGCCGGCGCGCCGGTGCAAGGTGCGGGCGACGTCGGCGAGCTTCACGTCGTCGCGAGCAGGGAGCCACTCGGCGAGAAGGGCCGCGTGGTCGCGGACGCGGTCGTCGCTCGTGTCCGACAGCGGGAACGTACGGACAACGGCCGGCTGGACGGTCGTCTCCTGCGCGGGAGCCTCTTCCAGGACGACGTGCGCGTTCGTCCCGCCGAAGCCGAAACCGGACACGCCCGCCCGCGCGGGGTGGCCCCTGTCGGGCCACGGCGTCTCGTCAGCGACGACGGAGAGGCGCAGTTCGTCGAACGGGATGTGCGGGTTGGGCTCCTTGTAGTGCGCGCTGGCCGGGATGACCCGGTGGTGCAGCGCGAGGACGGCCTTGATGAGCCCGGCGATGCCCGCCGCCGACTCCATGTGGCCGAGGTTCGACTTCGCGGAGCCGAGCAGCAGCGGCGCGGCGGCGTCGCGTCCCGCGCCGAGGACCTCGCCGACCGCCTTCGCCTCGATCGGGTCGCCGAGGAACGTGCCCGTCCCGTGCGCCTCGACGTAGTCGACCTCGCGCGTGTCGATGCCCGCGCTCGCGTAGACGTCGCGGAGCAGGGCGCGCTGCGCGTCGGAGTTCGGCGCGACGAGGCCGTTCGAGCGGCCGTCGGAGTTGACGCCGGAACCGCGCACGACGGCGAGGATCCGGTCGCCGTCGCGCTGCGCGTCCGACAGCCGCTTCAGCACGACGGCGCCGCAGCCCTCCGCGCGGACCATGCCGTCGGCGGACGCGTCGAACGCCTTGCAGTGCCCGTCCGCCGCCGTCCCGCCGGCGAGGTCGAACGTCATCGTGACGGTCGGCGACAGCAGCAGGTTCACCCCGCCCGCGAGCGCCACGTCGGCCTCGCCGCTGCGCAGCGCCTGGACGGCGAGGTGGGTGGAGACCAGCGACGACGAGCACGCCGTGTCGACGATCATGCTGGGGCCGCGCAGGTCGAGCAGGTACGACAGCCGGTTCGCGATGATGCTGAGCGCGGCGCCGGTCGCGGTGAACGGCTCCAGCGACGCCAGGTCGGAGGCGGTGAACGCCGCGTACTCCGGCGCCGACACCCCGACGAACACGCCGGTGCGGCTGCCGCGCAGCGACGCCGGGCCGATGCCCGCGTGCTCGAACGCCTCCCACGCCACTTCGAGGACGAGCCGCTGCTGCGGGTCCATGACGGCGGCCTCGCGGGGCGTGATGCCGAAGAACTGCGCGTCGAACCCGGCGAGGTCGTCGAGGAACCCGCCGAGCCGCGTCGTCCTGCCGAGGAGGTCGCCGACCTCGGGGGAGCCGTCGTCGAACGGGTCCCAGCGGCCGTCCGGCACCTCGCGGACCGCGTCGCCGCGCCCGGTCAGGAAGCGCCAGTAGTCGGCGGGGCCGGTCAGGTCGCGGTCGCCGCCGGGGAAGCGGCAGCCGATGCCGACGACGGCGATCGGCTCGTCGCTCGCGGTCTCCCGGACGGGCGCCGGCGCCGGCGCGGCGGCCTCGGCGGGGGCGCCGCCGCCCGCCAGCGCGACGGAGAGCTTGTTGATCGTGGGGTGCTCCCAGACGAGGGTCGCCGGCAGGGACCGGCCCAGCATCTGCTCCAGCTCGCCGGCGATCGCGACCGCGTCCCGGGACGCCAGTCCGAACTCCTCCAGCGGGCGGTCGGGGTCGATGTCGGCGGCGGTGGTCCGGGAGCGGCGCGCGATCTGCTCGATCAGATGCCGGCGAACCGAATCCTCAGTGATCCGAGTCTCGTCCTGCGGGGTCTCCCGCGCGGCTCCGGAACGATCGTTGCTCTGCATGCGGTGGGGTCCCCCCATGAAACCGGGATCGTTCATCGAAGCGGAGGGACCACTTTGTCCCACACTGACCGGCTCACGATGCGCACCCAGACCACTTTTCTCACCGACGTCTTGTCACGGTGATGACAAGACTCGGCAGTAACCAATGTGGCCTGATGGGATAGTTGAGATCGCCCGGTAGATGTCAGGGCTGAGTAACGGAGCGCCAACCAATAGTAACAATAGCGACGACTGCTTTTAGGGGGAAGCGGCGGATTTCCCGGCGGTCCGGGGACCCCCGCCGTACGGACTCTTGACCCGGGGCCGGTACCGATGGGCGCTGGCGGTGGTGGCCGTCAGCGCGTTCATGACCACCATGGACAACACGGTGGTCTTCACGGCGCTGCCCACCATCATGGACGACCTCGACATGTCGTCCTCGGCCAAGGACTGGGTCGCCACCGGGTACATCCTGATGTTCTCCTGCCTGATGATCACGGGCGGGCGGCTCACCGACGTCTTCGGCTGCCGGCTGACGTTCACCACCGGCATGGTCGTGTTCACCGCCGCGTCCGCCGTGTGCGGCCTGGCGCAGACGTCCGAGGTGCTGATCCTCGCCCGCATCGTGCAGGGCGCCGGGGCCGCGCTCGCGCTGCCCGCCACGCAGGTCATGGTCACCGTCGGGCGTACCGACAAGCAGCGCTCGATCGGCAACATCATCTTCATCGGCGCCGCGTCCGGCGCCACCGCGCTCGGCCCCACCATCGGCGGGATCATCGTCCAGCACTGGCACTGGGGCTGGATCTTCCTGATCAACATCGTGCCCGGCATCCTGGTGATCCTGCTCGGCCTCGTCACCCTCACCGGCAAGGGCGAGAACACGCACTCCCGGATCGACCTGCCCGGCGTGCTGATCTCCGCGACGATGCTGTTCGCCTTCATCTACGCGCTGGAGGTCGGCAACAAGCGCGGCTGGGGCGACCCGTCCGTGCTCAGCGTCTTCGCCCTCGGCGTGATCGCGCTGGTCTGCTTCGTCGTGGTGGAGAACTGGGCCCCCGACCCGATGATCGACCTGCGGTTCTTCCGCAACCGGGTGTTCACCGGCGGGCTGCTGTCGCAGATGCTCTACGGCATCGGCTTCAACGGCATGATGTTCTACTCGCAGCCGTTCCTGCAGCGCTTCCTCGGCTTCTCGCCGCCCGAGGCGGGCCTGGTCATGCTGCCGCCCGCCATCGCGATCATCCTGCTGACCCCGCTGGCGTTCCTGATGGCCGCCAAGGTCGGCCCGCGCCCGGCGATCGGCGTCGGGATGGCCCTGATGGGCCTCGGCATGGTGCTGTTCTCCATGCTCCGGGTCGGCGACGGCTACGCCGACCTGATGCCCGGCGTCATGCTCGTCGGCGTCGGCGCCGCGCTCGGCATGCCGCTGGTGATGTACGTGCTCAAGGCCGTCCCGGAGAAGCGGGCCGGGGTCGCGAGCGGCGTCATCAACGTGATCCGCGAGGCGTCCGGCGCGTTCGGCATCGCGATCGTCGGGCTGCTCGTCCACCACGTCCCGGACCCGGGCGCGAGCGCCGCCGAGCTGGAGACGTTCCGCGCGGGCACCTCCTCCGGGCTCATCCTCGGCGCCGTGCTCGTCCTCATCGGCGGCCTGATCAGCGGGATCACGCTGCCCAGCCGGCACGGCTGGCTCGGCCCGAAGCACGGCAAGACCTCGCCGGTCATCCCCGACACCCCGAAGTTCGACCCGTCCGCGACGCCGCGCGACCCGATCCCGGCCCTGGTCGGGCCCGCGCCCGACCCGCCCGACCCGCTCGCGGCGCCCCTCGCCGAGCCCCTCGCGGAGCCCGTGGCCGTCGCGACCGCCGCGCCGCCCGGCGCGCCCCTCCCGCTACCCCTCACCTGGGAGGACGACCCCATGCCGGACGATCCCATGCCGGACGATCCCGTCCCCGCCCCCACCCCGACGCCCGGCCCCCACTGGTGGACCGACGCCGCCTCCGAGCCCCTCGGCGACGCCCGGGAGGACGACCGGCCCGACATTCCGACGCCCTGGCCCGCACCGCCCGGCGAGGCCCCGCCGGCCGCCGCGACGCCGCCCCCCTCTCCCGTCCCGCCGCCCGCGTCCGCCGCGGCGGCGAACGCGTGGGAGGACTGGCCGGGCGGGGAGGCCGCCCGTCCCACCGCCCCCATCCCGGCGGTCCCGCCGCAGGCCGGCGAGGGGGCGTCCGCGTCCGCCGACCTCGGCGCGGCACCGGCGGTGTGGCGGGTGCGCGGCGGCGGCCCGGCCGAGCCCGCCGCCGAAACCGGCGAAACCGCCGAGGCCGTGGACGCCGAGGAGCGCCCGGCGCCGCCCGAGGGCTGGTACGAACCGTACGTCCCGGAGGAGGAGGGCCCGGCGGAGGATCCGCAGGCCGTCCCGCGCAGCGACGCCTGGTAGGAGGCACCGTGAGCAGAATCGTGATCTTCGCGGCCGGGTCGCGCGGGGACATCCAGCCGTGCGTCGCGCTCGGCCGGGCGCTGCGGGCGCGCGGCGACGAGGTGCGGCTCGTGGCGAGCGCGCGGTACGCCCCGATGGCCGTCGCGGCGGGCCTGGAACTCGCGCCGCTGACCGCCGATCCGACCGAGATCCTGGAATCGGACGCCGGCCAGGAACTGCTCGCCGGCGGCCGGAATCCGGTGAAGTTCCTCGGCGGGTTCCGGCGCATCCTCGGCCCGATGGCGGAACGGCTGCTGGCCGAGTGTTCGGACGCCTGTAAGGACGCGGACCTCATCCTCGGGCCCACTCTCGGATTCCTTCCCCGCCATATCGGCGAGCATCTCGGCGTGCCATGGGCGCTGATTCATTTCCAGCCGAGCGAACCGACCGGCGCGTTCCCGCATCCGTTCGTGCCGCAGGCGCGAATGCTCGGGCCGTGGGGGCGGCGCGCGAGTTTCCGGGCGGTCGACGAGATCGCCTGGCAGCTGTCGCGGCCGTTCATCAACCCGTGGCGGGACGCCTCGCTCGGCCTGCCGAGGCTGCCGCTGCGCGGGCGGCGCCCGGACGGCCCGGTGCTGGCGTGCTTCAGCCCGGCGGTCGTGCCGCGGCCCGCCGACTGGGGCCCCGGCGTGCACCTCACCGGGTACTGGTTCCTCGACGAGCCCGAGTGGGAGCCGCCGGCGGAGCTGGCGGAGTTCCTCGCGGCCGGCCCGGCGCCCGTCTACGCCGGGTTCGGGAGCATGGTGCCGAAGGACGCCGCGATGACCGACCTGACCGTGCGGACGGCACTGAAGCTCGCCGGGGTGCGCGGCATCGTGCAGGGCGACCCGGCCAGTTCGGACGAGCACGTCCTGGCCGTCCGGGACGTCCCGCACGCGTGGCTGTTCCCGCGCATGGCGGCGGTCGTGCACCACGGCGGCGCCGGGACGACCGCGGCGGGGCTGCGGGCCGGCGTGCCGACCGTGGTGTGCCCGTTCTTCGGCGACCAGCCCTACTGGGGCGAGCGCGTCGCCGCGCTCGGCGCCGGGCCCCGGCCGCTGCCGTTCCGGGCGATGACGGTGCCGCGGCTCGCGGCCAAGATCCGCCGGGCCGTCCAGGACCCGGACATCGCCGACCGCGCGGACGACCTCGGGCGGCGCATCCGCGCCGAGGACGGCGTCGGCCGCGCCCGCGAGATCATCGACACGCTGCTGCGCTGAGCCCTGGCCCACTGTTTCAGCGGTCGTCGGCGGTGTCGCTCCAGCGCCAGCCCGACCCGTCCGGGGCGGGAGCGATCGCGCGCCTCGCGCGCGGCCGGTAGGGCGGCCTCGGCTGCGGCGGGCCGTCCGCCCAGGGCCGCCACGGCGCCCCGTTCGGCACGGGCGCCGGTGCGGGTGCGGGCGCGGGTACGGATGCGGGTGCGGGTGCGGGTGCGGGTTCGGCCTTCGCCTCCGCCCAGTTCATGGCGTAGGGGAAGGGCTGCTCGTCCGGCATGCGGGGCGGCGCGGCGGTCGCGCCCACCGGCACGGCGGCGGTGTGCTCGCGCAGGTCCATGCGGGCGTGCAGCCCGGCGAGGAACGGCGGCAGCCACCAGTTCGCCGCGCCCATGAACCGCATCGTCGCCGGGACGAGCAGCGACCGGACGAGCGCCGCGTCCACCACGACCGCGACGAACATGCCGACGCCGATCAGCTTCACGACCGTGATGCCCGCCATGCTGAACGCGGCGACCACGACCAGGAACAGCAGCGCGGCGCTGGTGATGATGCCGCCGGTGTGCTGCATGCCGGACGCGACGGCGACGCGGTTGTCGTGCGTGAGGTCCCATTCCTCGCGGATGCGGCTGAGCAGGAAGACCTCGTAGTCCATCGACAGGCCGAACACGACCGCGAGGATGAGGATCATGCTGGTGGCCTCGACGCCGCCCGTCGGGGTGAAGTCCAGGACGCCGGCGAGATGCCCGTACTGGAAGCCCCACACGATCGCGCCGAACGAGGCGCCGATCGACAGGACGTTCATCACGATCGCCTTCAGCGGCAGCACGATCGACCCGAAGAACATGAAGAGCAGGATGAACGTGGCGACCCCGACGAACAGCGCCATCTTCGGCAGCGTGCGCATCAGGCTCGACATCAGGTCCATCTGCGAGGCAGTGCTGCCGCCGACGTCGATGTGCATCGGGTAGCCGTCCTTGGACAGGCTCATCGCACGGATGTCCTTGACGAGGTCCTGGGCGTGCTGGTCCATCGGCTCGTACTTGTGCGTGACGGAGATGCGCACACCGCCGTACGCGCCCGAGTAGCCGGTGAACTGGGCCTCGGTGACGCCGGGGAGCTTGCCCAGGCTCTGCCGGAACTCCTCCAGGTAGGGCGGGATGGGGTCGCCCTTCTTGGCGGGCTTCCAGTCGCGCGGGATGAGGTCGCCGGAGACGACCACGTCGATCGGCTCGGCCGACCCGTTCGGGAACTGCCGCTTGACCGTCTCGACGACGGCGCGGGTGGGGCTGTCCTTGGGCAGGACGCGCGCGTCCACGCTGCCGAACTGGACGTTCAGGAACGGCACGAACATCACGCCGAGTATGACGAGCACGACCGCGAAGTACGGCAGCGGATGCTTCATCACGCTGTGGCCCAGGCGGTACCAGAAGCCGCTCTCCGGGTCGCGCTGCGCGCGCTTGGCCGTGGGCCGCCGCCACGGCATCCGCCCGCCTTCGACACGCGTCCCCAGGAGTGCCAGGAGCGTCGGGAGGAGGACCGTGGCGCCGAATACGGCGACCATGACGGTGGCTATGCCGGCGAGGCCGATCGTCCGGAGGAACATCTGCGGGAAGAGCAGCAGGCCCGCGAGCGCAGCCGACACGGTGATGCCGCTGACCATGATGGTGCGGCCGGCGGTCGCCATGGTGGCGGCCAAGGCCGACTCCCGGATCGGCTTCAGTTCCGCCTTGTAGGCCGTCTTCACGGCCTTGCGCGCGGCCTTGTCCCGCTCCCGCTTCCACGGCTTGCCCGGAGGCAGCCCTTGCGCGGACATGCCTCTCTCGAGTTCCTCACGGAACCGGCTGATGATGAACAGCGAGTAGTCGATCGACAGGCCGACGCCCATCATCGTCACGACTTCCAGGGCGAACGACGTCACGTCCGCCGCGTACGTCACCACATGCAGGACGGCCAGGCCGCCGACGGTCGAGAAGACCGCGATGACGATCGGCTGGAGCGCGGCGACGAGGGCGCCGAACAGGATCATCAGCAGGATCAGCAGCGGCAGCGCCGTGATCATCTCGGCCCGGACGATGTCGGTGACGACCTGCTGGCCGAACTCCTCGCCGAGCGGGATGCTGCCGCCGAGCTGGACGTCCAGCCCCGGCGCCGCCGCCAGCCGGTCCTTGACCGCGTGGTAGTTCTCCGACTTCACGGCGCCGGTCTTGCCGCGGATCTTCACCGCGACGAACGTCGAGCGCCGGTCGTGGGACGCGAAGGACTTCGCCGCGTCGCCGTCGAACGACCAGTAGGAGATGATCTCCTCGACGTTCGCCTTCGGCAGCCGCGCCACCGTGCCGATGACGCTCGCCTCGTAGCGCGGGTCGTCCACCGTCATCGTGTCGCTCGTGTAGAGCACGAGCACGTCGGGGTTGGTGCTGCCGAAGTAGGTCGCGCCGAGCTTGGCGACGAGCGTCGAGGACGCGTCCGGGTCCTCGAAGCCGCCCTCCTTGAACTTGGCGAACACGCCGAGGCCCCAGCCGCCCGCGACCACGGTCGTCACCAGGATCAGCACGAGGCTGGTCCACCGTCGCCGGTGGATGAGCCGCCCCAGCCCCGAAAGCATGATCCTCCTGTGTCACCGCGGCCGGCGGGCCGCCCGGGTCGAAGCTACTTGCGGGACGCCAGCCGCGCCGCCGTCGTCGGCAGCGCGCCGTCCAGGTAGCGCTGCCGCGTCGCCGCACGTGCGATCTTTCCGCTCGACGTGCGCGACACGCCACCCGGTTCGACCAACACGAAGTCGTGCACGCCCATCTCGTGCTCGATGTTGACGGCGCCGCGCACCGCCGCCTCGACCTCGTCCAGGTCGAGCCGGCCGAGCGGGACGCGGCGGTTGCGCTCGGCGACGACGACGAGCCGCTCGGTCTCCTCGCCGGTGAGCGCGAACGCGGCGACGTGGTCGGGGCGGACCGCGGCGTGCGCCTCCTGCGTGGTGACCTCGATGTCCTGCGGGTAGTGGTTGCGGCCGTCCACGATGATGAGGTCCTTGATGCGGCCGGTGACGTACAGCTCGCCCTCGTGGACGACACCGTAGTCGCCGGTCTTCATCCAGGGCCCGGCCGGGAGGCCGCCTGGCTCGCTCAGCTCGCCGCCGAAGGTGTCCTGGCTCCGCTCGGAGTTGCGCCAGTAGCCGAGGGCGGTGTTCGGGCCGTGCACCCAGATCTCGCCGACCCTGCCGTCCGGCTGCTCGATCCGCGTCTCCGGATCGACGATCGCGACGAGCTGCCCGGAGGGGCCGCCGCACGACACCAGCTCGGACCCGCCCTCGCGCAGCCGCAGCTCGCCCTGCGTGAGCGCGTCCCGGTCCACCGAGATGACCTTCGGCGGGACGTCCTCGGCCGCCGCGGTGACGAACACCGTCGCCTCGGCGAGCCCGTAGCCGGGGGCCTGCGCGCCCGGCCGCAGCCCGGCCGGCGCCAGCGCGTCCGCGAACATCGACAGCGTGGACGGGCGGATCGGCTCGGCGCCGTTCAGGCAGGTCGTCAGCCCGGACAGGTCCAGCCCGGCGATCTTCTCCGGCCGCGCCGCCGTCGCGACGTACTCGAACGCGAAGTTCGGCCCCGCCGTGTAGACGTTCTTGCCCGGCCGCGACGCGATCAGCTGCAGCCAGCGCATCGGGTTCATGATGAACGACACCGGGTCGGTGTAGATGGCGTGGTCGCCGTGCACCAGCGGCAGCGCCATCGTCGCGATGAGGCCCATGTCGTGGAACAGGGGCAGCCAGCTCACCAGCTCGGGGTCGGGCTTCTCGGGCGCCCACCCGGACCACAGCTGCGCCGCGTTCGCCGTCACGTTCCCGTGCGTGATCTCGACCCCGGCCGGGCGCCGCGTCGACCCGGACGTGTACTGCAGGTACGCGAGGTCGTCGAAGCCGATGGGCTCGTCCTCCCACCGGTCGGCCAGCGCGAGGTCGACCTCCTCGGCGAACACGATCTCCTTGGGCCGCGGGACGTCGTGGTCGGCGAGGAACTTCTCCACGTGCGGCAGCGCGTTGCGCGTCGTGACGATGACCGCGGGCTCGGCGTCGGCGTAGGCGCCGATCAGCCGGTCGGCGTGCCCGGGGAGGTCGGGCGAGAACAGCGGCACCGCGATGACGTGCGCGTACATCGCGCCGAGCATCGTCATCATGTACTCGAGGGTCTGCGGCAGCAGCAGCGCGGCCCGCTCGCCCGGCCCGGTGACCTGCCGCAGCGTCGCCGCCATCGCGCGCGCCCGGCGGTCCGTCTCGGCCCAGCCCACCGTGACGTGCGCGCCCGCCGGGTCGGCCGAGTAGTCGACGAAGGTGAAGGCCGGCGCGTCCGGCTTCTCCCTCGCCCACCGCGCGACCCGTTCGATCAGCGGGGTGCGGCCGGAGCCGCCGGGCAGCAGTTCGGGAAGCAGCGAGCCCAATGCCATTGATCATTCTCCCGGGGGGACGGGCCGGACGGGGCCCTCGTGCGGACGGGCGGGCGCCATCGGCGGAGGTGCGTCGGCCGGGGCGCGCCCCCCGGCGACCGGCGATGATCGTCAAGCTACCGGATGGTAGTCAGCACGCGATATTAGCTCCCGGCCACATTCGCCGAAGCCGGGTTTGTCACCCCCGTGACAAGCGGAAAACCCCTTTCACACCTGGGCGTTCGCCCGGTCACCGACCGTGCCCGCGGCTACGCCTCGCCGGAAAAGATCCGCTCCACGATGCCCCTGCGGTGCCGCCCCTGGTACGTCGTCTCCGGGTTGACCTCGTCCGGAAGCTCCGCGAGATACCGGCTCTCGGCGTCGATCAACTGCTCCAGTTCGCCGCGGTCGAGGAACACGCCCTTGCATCCGGGACATTCCTCGATCACCACGCCGTGGCGTTCATGGGTGTCGAGCTTCGACTCGCACTTCGGACACTGCAGCGTCGTCTCTGACATACCGGATCCCCTGTCCGTAACGACGGCTTTACTGTCAAGCGGTCAGCCTACTGACACGGCGCCCGTTTCGGTATGGTCCGCCATTCGATCCGGCTGCCCGAAGGCGGCGCGCCCCCGTTCGCGTCGCCATTCGGCCGCCCGGCCGCGTCACCCGGCAGGCGCGTCACCCGGCGGCGGCGTCAGCGGCAGCGGCCTGGCGCAGCGCCAGGCGCCGCCGGTAGAGGCCGATGCAGGCGGCTCCCCACAGCAGCCCGATCTCCGCGATGAGCGCGACACCGATGACGACCGCCCAGTCCATCTCGTCGCCCTCCTCCAGCCCGACCGGCGCCATCAGCGTCATCCGGCTCGCCCCGGGCGCGACCTGCGGCGCTGCGGGCGCGTTGGCGGGCGGCAGCACGACGTTCTTCGGCGGCGCCACGACGGGCAGTTCCGGCACGGCGAACCCGGATCCCGGAAGCGCGCCCCCGCTCGGACCACCGCCGCCGCCAGGAGGCCCCACCGCGACACAGGGTTCGCCCTCGCCGCAGTGACCGTCCGCCGGCGATTGGCTGCTCTGGCCACTGAAACCGGGCAGTTCCGCAGGCTCCTTGGTCGAGTGACCACTCGCACTGGGCTTGGGCCCGGACACCTTCGGCGCAGACGGCTTCGGTGCAGCCACCTTTGGCGTAGCCGTCTTCGGGCTGGACGTCTTCGGGGTGGACGTCTTCGGGCTGGACGTCCTCGGCGTGTGACTGCCGCTTGTACTCAGCTTTGGCTTGGACGGGCTAGGAGCCACCTTTGGGCTCTTCGAAGCGGCACAGGGTTTCGCGCTCTTGCGCGGCTTGCCGGTGCCACACGGCGTGCTCGTCGGCAGGTGACTGCCACTCGC
Organism: Actinomadura sp. NAK00032; assembly: GCF_013364275.1. NCBI lineage: Bacteria > Bacillati > Actinomycetota > Actinomycetes > Streptosporangiales > Thermomonosporaceae > Actinomadura > Actinomadura sp. NAK00032. The sequence goes on from NZ_CP054932.1 coordinate 9,144,992, forward strand.
ACTGGGCTTCGGACTGGACGGGCACGGCCTTCCCCCAGCACTGGCCTTGCCGGCGGCGCAGTGACCGGCCGTGGGCGCGGAACCGGAGTGTCCGCTTGAGGTCGGCTTCGGATCGGACGTTGAACTGGCCGTGGGCGACGGCGGCTTGGCGGACGGGCTGGGGTCGGGCTTCGGGCCGGACGGTTTCGTAGAGCACGGTGTGCCGTCACAAGACGACGGTGTGGGCGAGGGCGTGGACGAGGCCGAGGTGGCGTCGGAGAAGCCGAACACCGCCTGCAACGATCGGCCGGTGGCGTTCGGGGCGTCCGCTACTGCGCGAATGCTCAACGGCTTCGCCGACGGCGCCGACATCGTTGACGCAGGCAGCCTCAGCGTGGCCGTCCTTACGCGTGGCTTCTCGCCAACGTCGCCCAAGGCGCAGTCGAGTCGCCTTGGCCCGGCCCCGGTGCAGTCTTCGGGCTGGCTCGTCCAGGCAAGGGGGCTCTCTGCGGTGAGGCTCAGGGTCGCGCCCCGCGCGATGCCGCCTTCCGCGTGGACACGGACCGTGTACACCAGGGCGTAGTCGGGCCCGGACGTGGTGACGCTGGAGAACTCCTGGCTCATGAGTAAACGGACATCCGCCGGGCGTCCGTCCGGTACGGCCTCGGCGGCCGGGCTCATCAGCACGAGAGGTACGGCCAGCGTGCCGGTGGCAGTGATCGCACCCCAGCATGTCCTTCGGCGCACCGTTCCCCCTAGCGGTCTCCTTCATGGCTGCCAGGGGGGCGGCGCCGCGGCGCCGGGCACAGACAGTTATTGCCAAATCGCCGGGGCTAGTAACGTGCATCACTCCGCCGGCGACCCCTCTTTCACAGAGCGAAAACGGTTCTCCGTAGAATCGGGTGGGCTGCGGCGAGGAGAGGAGACCCGGGGTGGCGGAGGCCGTTCGGTCGCTGGAGCGCGCGTTCGACCTGCTGGAGCATCTGGCGGACGCGGGCGGCGAGATGGCGCTGTCGGAGCTGACGGAGGTCTCCGGGCTGCCGATGCCCACGATCTACCGGCTGATGCGCACGCTGGTGAACAAGGGCTACGTCCGGCAGGAGCCGTCCAAGCGGTACGCGCTCGGGCCGCGGCTCATCAGGCTCGGCGAGGGCGCGAGCCGGCTGCTCGGCACGTGGGCGCGGCCCGTCCTGGCCCGCCTGGTGGACGAGGTCGGGGAGACCGCCAACATGGCGGTGCTGGAGGGCGACGAGGCCGTCTACATCGCGCAGGTGCCGTCCAAGCACTCGATGCGCATGTTCACCGAGGTGGGACGGCGCGTCCAGCCGCACTGCACCGGCGTGGGCAAGGCGCTGCTGTCGCAGCTGTCCGACCAGCGGGTGCGGGAGATCCTGGCGCGCACCGGTATGGACGCGCACACCCCGAAGACCTTCACCGACCCGGACGCCCTATTGGCCGAGCTGGACCGGATCCGCGAGCAGGGCTACGCGCTGGACGACGAGGAGCAGGAGATCGGCGTCCGCTGCGTCGCGGTGCCGCTGCCGGGGACGCCGACGCTGACGGCGATCTCGGTGTCCGGCCCGTCCGGGCGCATGACGAGCGAGGCCGTCCCGGACGTCGTGCCCATCATGCGCGACGCCGCCGAACGCTTCGCGAAGGAACTGAGCCCCACAACACCCTGACGCGTGCGGGCCGTCGACCTTCCGCCGCCGCGCGGTCGTCAGTCGACGGGCTCGCCGACGATGACGGTCGGGCGGCCGCCGCGCTCCCAGGTGACGAAGTCGCCGGCGGACCGGACGAGCACGGCCGCGAGCCACAGGGCCAGGCCGGTGTCGTCGGCGATGCCCACGACCGGGATCACGTCGGGGACGGCGTCGATCGGGGAGACGATGTAGACCAGGCCGAGGGCGAGCAGGCCGAGCGTCCCGAAGGACATGCCCTTGTACTGCCCGCGCAGGACCGACTTGAGCATCCGCGGAACGGCGCGCACCCGCTCCCAGAACCCCGGCGCGTCGGGCTTCAGGGTCTCGCTGTAGATCTGCCACGCCTGGCCGGCTGCGGCCGCGCTGCGCTTCCTGTTCACGAGCACTCCTCGTCCAACGGGGTCGTGGAGGGCGCGCCCCCGCGGCGCCCACGCTTAACTACGACGCGACGATCGCCGGAAATGTTCCCCCTTGTCGGATCGCGCGGCGCCGTTCGAGGCCACCCGTGGTGAGTTCTTCATCACTCCCGCGGTCGAGGTGCGGCGATTCGCGGCGTGTTGCCCGGCGTCCGCTGCCAGCATGTCCCTACGGGCGGCTCCCCCAGCACGACCGGCACGGCCCGTCGAGCAGCGCAGGAGTGACGAACCGACATGAGCGGCGACCATACGAACCGTCCCGTCCACGGCACCGCGGCAGGCGACCCCTACGTCGCGCTGCCCCCGACCGCCGTCGACGCCGAAGCCTCCGGGCCGGTCCGGCTGATCGTGGCCTGGCCCGGGTTCGACCCGCCGCGCACGGCCGCGGCGCTCGCGGCCGCCGTCCCGATGACCGGCGTGCCGGTGTGGCGGGTCTTCCTCGACCTGCCGGGCCGCTCGGCGGGCGGGCTCGGCTCGGGCGCGATCCTGGAGACCGAGGCCATCGAGGCGTACTGCGCGGCGGTCGAGGACGCCGTGGAGCGGCTGCCCGCCGCGCTCGCCGACATCCGCCGCGACCTCGCGCTCCCGGACGGCCCCGTCGCGCTGGCCGGGTTCAGCACGGGCGCCGCCGCCGCGCTGCTGGCCGTCCTGAGCGATGCCGTCCCGGTGCGCACCGCGGCGCTCGTCGCACCCGTGGCCGCCCCGGCGCGGGCCGCGCGGGCGGTGGAGCAGCGGTCCGGCCGCGAGCGGGACTGGACGCCCCACGCCGCCGCCCGCGCCGACCGCCTCGACCTCGGCGCGCTCGCCCCCGGCCTCGCCGGACGGGACGTCCCGACGCTGCTCATCGGCGGCGCCAAGGACCGCGTCGTCCCGCCCCGGGAGATCACGGCCCTGCGCGACCTGCTGCGCCGGCACGGCACCGGAGCGGTCGAGTCCACCACGTTCCGGATGGGGCACGCGCTGGCCGCCGAGCCCGGCACCGAGCCGCGTCCGCCCATCACCGAGGCCGTCCAGGTGGACACGGCCCTCACCGACTGGTTCCGCGACCACCTGGCCGACACCGACGGCGACACCGGCACCGGGGCGGCGGAGGACGGCAGGCACGGCGCCTGGTCGGCGGACGGCCAGGCGGACACCGCCCCGGCCGCGCGGCCGGGAGCGGTCGCCGGCCGCCACTCGTAGGCGGGACACGGCCGCCCCGCCCGGGTGCGGGCGCGTTCGAGCGCCCGCCCCGGGCGGGGCGGGTCGTGACGCGGCTCAGCCGCGGGACAGGACCTCGTAGCGGACGGGGATCACACCCGACCCGGTGCCGCCGACCTTCTTCATCGCCGCCCTGGACAGGTCCAGGCAGCGGCCGCCCGCGTACGGGCCCCGGTCGTTGATGCGGACGGTGACCGAACGGTCGTTGTTCTTGTTCGTGACCCGGACCTTGGAGCCCATCGGCAGCGTCTTGTGCGCGGCCGTCAGCTCGTCGGGGTCGAAGCGCTCACCGCTCGCGGTCATCTGGCCCTCCCAGTAGTAGGAGGCCTCGCATGATCCCGACGCGATGACCTTGTGCTTCTTGGCGGTCTTCTGCTTCGGCTTCGCCAGGTGCGCGGCGGCGGCGTCCGGCCGCGGCGCCTTCTCCCGCTCCTTCGGCGGCTTGCGCTCCGGCTTCTTCGACGCCGTCGGCGACGGCTCCGGTGCGCGGGTCCCGCCGCGGCTCACCCGCGGCGAGTCGCCGTCCGGACGGTCGGCGAGCGGGTCGGCGGGTGGCTCGGCGGTCTGGGCGGCCTGCGCGGATTTCGCCGACCCGTCACCGTTGACCAGGGCGAACGCCCCGGCGGCGAGGACGGCGACGGCGGCGCCGGAAACGATCAGGACGGTGCGCAGGCGCGCGCGAAGCAGACGTCTAACAGGGCTGCTCACAGAGGAGTCCTTTGTTAGGGGACAGGGCCCCGGACGCCCGGCTCATCTCACGGCGCGCTCAGGCGACCTCCCGTCCCCCGAGTCCTCCGCCGCCGGCGGGCATGCTCGCCCGTCCCGTCTCCGCGCCGCTCTCAGGCGCGGCCGCGTCTTCGCGGTCCGGCGTCCGGCAGGTGCGGCGGGAAATGCTTCTTCACTTTTGATCACTAAAGCGCCGCACAAGTCCTTGACCGTACGTTGTGTCTCGTGTGAATCAAGACGTAGGGCCCTGGTTTGTGGGGTTTGTCACCCGACTCTTTGCGCTGCGGAGTCGATCAACTTCATGCGGTCACTGTGCATGTAGATCGTCTTTACTCCCCATAGACCACGCGATCTCGGGCAGATAACAACCGTTCCGGACAACGCGACGGGGCGTCCCATGGATGCCGATCGCATCCGCGGAACGCCCCGAGCAGGTCGGACGAAAGGGTGTGCCTCACCCGATCCCGGGCACCGCCCCCTGCCCGAGCGCGGTCGAGGTCACCATGGACACCGGGCCCGCGAGCGGACCGTTGTCCAGCGGGCCGCCCTCCAGCGGGCCGGCCGCCGGGCGCGGCGCCGGGCCGTCCGCCCGGCGCTCGGCGGCGCCCTTGGCCTTCAGCACGTCCACGACGTTGCCGACGCCCTGCTGGGTCTCGTCGAGCTTCACGCCGGCCTTGTTCACGGCGTCGTTGGTCTGGCCGAGGACGTCGTCGGACGGCACCGGCGTGGCGCGGCGCTCGCGCGGCGGGAAGAGCACGGAGCCGATCGGCACCCCGGCGGCCTCCACCGCGCCGAGCGCGGCCGGCACGTTCGTGACGTCCGCGGGCAGCGCCTCCTGCGGCCCGCCCGGCGCCGCCATGCTCACCGGCATGCCGGCGTGTCGCGCGCCCGGGAGTGCGGGCTGCGCGCCCGGCAGGTCGCCGATGGCGTTCTGGCCGACCGTGTCGCCGAGCTTCTTCAGGAGCGCGCCGCCGTCCGCCCCGCCGCCGTCCGCCCCGCCGGACTTCGGCGGAGCGGGCACCGCGGCCGTCCGGTAGGCGGCGCCGGTGGCGCCCGGAGCGCTGCGGAGCGCGCCGTCCACGGCGCCGGTCGCGCGCTCGGCGGCCTGGCCGCCGGTCCGCACGACGGGGGCCGGGACGGTCTCGCTGATCGGGTGGGCGGCGGCGGCCGCGTCGTAGAGGAGCTGGGTGGACGGGCCCGGCACGGCCTCCGCCGGCGTGTGCGCGGCGTTGGCGGGCGCGGACGCGACCGCGAGCACGGCGGCGAACGGAGCGACGACGGCGGCGCCCAGCAGGCCCTTGGCAGATCGGTTCATTGTTTCCCCCCGGTTTTTCCGGCTTGACCCTGCACGTGTGATGTGCGCCCGCCGGACCGGCGAATTCGGCGCACCGTCGAGCGGGGACGTTAGTACAACCGGGAGGCGCGCACGGCCGATTCGAGAATCAATTGGTGAACGGCGGAAAGATCTCCCCGGAATTGGTCGTCGGCCGTTGCCCTATCCGCTGATGGACGACAATTTCCGACATGAGAGAAGGCGGGGGCGCCGTGCCGGGCGCCCCCGCCTTCGCCGGGTCCGTGCTACTCGGCCGCGCCGAGCGAGATGGCCGCGTCGACCTCGTCCTTGCGCGCCGCGACCTCCGCCTCGTAGCGCTCCTCGTCGACCTTCTCGGCGATCTCCTCGTCCTGCCGCATCAGCGCCTCCAGGTCGGCCTTGGCGTTGTCGAGAACGCCCATGTCCCGGTAGGCGGCCTGCACCTTGTCGCCCCAGAGGCCCACGTCCCGGACACACGGCACGATCCGGCTGAACAGCAGCGACTGATAGAGGGTGTACATGTCGGAGTTGTCGACGAACTCCATGCACTTCTCGACGGGCATGTCGAGCGTCTCGAAGATCTCGCGCCCCTTGAACCGGTCGCGCATCAGGTAGCAGCCCTCGACGACGAACTCCTCGCGCTCGGCCCGCTCCTTCTCGGTGAGCTCGGCGTAGTAGTCCTTGAGCGCGAGCCGACCGAACGCGACGTGCCGCGCCTCGTCCTGCATGACGTACGCGAGCAGCTGCTTGACCAGCGGGTTCGTCGACATGTCGCGGTACAGCCCGAACGCGGCGAGCGCGAGGCCCTCGATGAGGACCTGCATGCCGAGGTAGGGCAGGTCCCAGCGGCTGTCCTCCAGCGACTCGGCGAGCAGCTTCGCCAGGTCCTGGTTGATCGGGTAGTACATCCCGATCTTCTCGTGCAGGAACTTGGTGTACAGCTCGACGTGCCGCGCCTCGTCCATCGTCTGGGTCGCGGCGTAGAACTTCGAGTCCAGGTCGGGGACGGACTGGACGATCCGCGCCGACACGTTCAGCGCGCCCTGCTCGCCGTGCAGGAACTGGCTGAACAGCCACGACCCCTGGTGCCGGCCGAACTCGTCCCGCTCCTTCTGCGACATCTTCTCCCAGATGTCGGACCCGAAGAGGGGGTTGAAGTTCTCCGGCAGCCCGGCGACGTTGAGCGGGTCCACCTCAAGGTCCCAGTCGATGCGCTTCTGCGCGTCCCACTGCTTGTCCTTGCCCTTCTGGTACAGGTTCAGCAGCCGGTCGCGCCCGTCGTCGTACTCCCAGGTGAAGCGGGCCTCTCCCGCCATGGGGACGTTCCACGTCTCGGTCGGGACCGGGGTGGAGTAGAGGTCAAAGGAACTCACGGGGGGATCCTCCTCGAGGCGTTGCGCCGCGCCATCGCGACGCCGGTCCGCACCGCCCACGGCTTTACATACCTTCGTAACATGTAAAGCCCGGCGAAACCAGGGCCCCTGCGGGAACGTGCCGCAAAGCCGTCGCCCGCACCTCCCCGGGGGGAGATGCGGGCGACGGGAGTCGGTGGGACCGGCGCGGCCGGGCGCCGGTCAGCGGGACTGGAGGGCGTCCAGGCCGACGGCCTGCGCGATGACGAGCCGGCGGTCGAGGCGCGGGTCCTGGATGTCGACGGTGTAGCGGTCGCGGAACCCGAACTTCTTCTCCACCGAGAAGACGACCTGGTCGCCCGCGTAGAAGTCGAAGTGGTACGGCCAGGCGAAGGGCAGGCTGTCCACGTACGGGATGATCTGCCAGACGCGCCGCAGCACCGCCACGAACTTGTTGCGCTCGCTGCCGGTGGTCACGCCGAGCCCCGGCTGCTCCATGTGCCAGGTCGAGGCCAGCAGCGACTTCTTGAAGTCCTTGCGGAAGACGCCGATCGGCTGCCCGTGCGCGTCCGTGATGTCGTAGGCGGACGCGAGGTCGATCCGCTTGCGCGCCTTGAAGCCGAGGATCGGACGCGTCTTGGTGTCGTCCGAGTACAGGGTGACCTGCTCCTTGAACGCCAGCCGCTTCTGCTGCGCGAAGGCGAGCAGCTCGCCCTCCCCGCCGCCGGGGGCCTCGGCGTGCACCTCGTACTGGTTCACCATCAGGCGTACCCGCTGCCGGATCAGCAGCCTGTTCTGCGCCTGCAGTCTCTCTTCGTCCAGCGGACTCACCCGTTCTGTCGCGTTGTGCGGTGGGAGTCTGCCACAGCGAGTCCCCCACATCCCGGTTTTTCCGGGAGTGGGGGAGGCCGGCGCCTTTGGCGCGACGGGGGGCCGGCGGTCAGGAGTGCCGGATATGGGAGGCGAGATAGGCGTGGATCATGCGCTCCGCCTCGGCGACGATCTCGGGGTCGCCCTCGGGGCTGCGGCGGAAGGCCATCTTCAGCACGGCGTCGCCCGCCTCGACCGCGATGGCGAGCGCGGTGGCGAGGCCGGGGGTGTCCTGGACGTCGAAGGTGTCCACGATCATGCGGCGCAGCCGGTCGGCGACGACGGCGTTGTTGTCGGCGTCGGAGTCGAGCAGGTTGACGTCGGCGACGTCGCCGAAGCGCAGCACCCGGAAGCCGGGGACGGTGCGGTGCATCTCGACGAAGATCTCGATGATGGCGCCGACCGTGTCGGACCAGTCGCCGAACCCGCCCGCGGTCAGCCGCGCGGAGATGCGGTCGCCGAACTCCTCCAGGTTGCGCAGGGCGAGGGCCTGCGCGACGGCGCGCTTGTCGGGGAAGAACTGGTACACCGAGCCGATCGCCACCTCGGCGCGCTGGGCGATGCGCGTCGTGGTGAGGCCGTCGTAGCCGTCCTCGTCGAGGATGTCCGCGCAGGCGTCGAGCATCCGCTGGACGCGTTCGGCGCTGCGGCGCTGGGCGGGACGGCGGCGGAGCGGGGTCCGGATCTCGGTCACCAGGCCATTGTCCCCGACCGCGGGGGTGCCCCGCATGGACCGCCTAGCCGTTCCCCACCCCGGAGCCACCGGAGTCTTCCGCCCGCACCACCCCGCCACTAATATCCGAAGGCTATTCGCATTTTCGGGAGGGGATCGCGATGGGGCTTCCGGAAGGCTTCCGCTGGGGCGTCGCCACCGCCGCCTACCAGATCGAGGGCGCGGTGGACGAGGACGGGAGGGGACCGTCCACCTGGGACACCTTCGCGCACACGCCGGGACGCGTCCGGGACGGGCACACCGGCGACGTCGCCTGCGACCACTACCACCGGTGGCCGGAGGACGTCGCGCTGATGTCGGGCCTCGGCGTCGGCGCCTACCGGTTCTCGATCGCGTGGCCGCGCGTCCAGCCGTCCGGGAGCGGGCCGGTCAACGCCAAGGGCCTCGACTTCTACGACCGGCTCGTGGACGGGCTGCTCGCCGCCGGCATCTCCCCCGCCGCCACCCTCTACCACTGGGACCTCCCGCAACCGCTCGAAGACGCCGGCGGCTGGCTGGAACGTGACACGGCCTACCGGTTCGCCGAATTCTCCTACCTGGCCGCCGAGCGGCTCGCGGACCGCGTGGACTTGTGGATAACCCTGAACGAGCCCGTGGTCGTGACGGCCTACGGCTACGCGTTCGGCGTCTACGCGCCCGGCCGGGCCCTGATGCTGGACGCGCTCCCCACCGCGCACCACCAGCTCCTCGCGCACGGCCTCGCCGTCACCGCGCTGCGCAGCCGCAACGCCCGCGCCGTCGGCCTGGCGAACCACTACTCGCCGGCGTGGGCCGCGTCCCCCGCCGACCAGCCCGCCGCCGACGCGTTCGACGCGTTCATGAACCGGCTGTTCACCGACCCCGTGCTGCTCGGCCGCTACCCCGACCTGATGGGGGACGCCCCGTACATCCGCTCGGCGGACATGTCGGTCATCGCCTCGCCCATCGACTTCCTCGGCGTGAACTACTACCAGCCGACGCGGCTGGCGACGCCGTCCGAGGGCCCGCTGCCGTTCGAGATGGCCGACATCACCGAGTACCCCACGACCGGGATGGGCTGGCCCATCGTCCCGGACGCGTTCCTGTCGCTGCTCCGCACGCTCGACGCCCGCTACGACCTGCCGCCGCTCTACATCACGGAGAACGGGTGCTCGTTCCCCGACGAGGTCGGCGCGGACGGCACGGTGGACGACTCGTCCCGCATCGCGTTCATGGACGCCCACATCAAGGCCATGCGTACCGCCGTCGCCGAGGGCGTCGACATCCGCGGCTACTTCGCGTGGTCCCTGCTGGACAACTTCGAATGGTCCGAGGGGTACCACCCGCGCTTCGGCCTGGTCCACGTCGACTACGAGACGCAGAAGCGCACCCCAAAGAAGTCCTACAGCTGGTACCGGGATCTCATAGCGTCGTCCTGACCGGTTCTACGCTGGGCGTATGCCCGTCGAAGGACAAGTCCTCGGTAGAGCCCTCAGGCAGGCCCAGTACCGGCACCACAGGGCCCTTGACGGCAGGCTCGCCGGCGTCGGCACGACGCTGGCGCAGTGGGACGCGCTGCGGGCGATCAGCCGCTCCCCGGGCGCGTCCGCCCGCGCGCTCGCCGCGGAGACGTTCCAGAGCGAGCAGGCGTTCGGGACGCTCGCCGGGCGCCTCGCCGCGCAGGGCCTCATCGACCGGCGCCCGGGCGCGGGCCGCAGCATCGAGCACCACCTCACGCCCGCCGGCGAGAAGACCCTGGCGGCCGGGCACGCCGTCGCCGACGAGGCCCTCGCCGAGCTCTTCGCCCCGCTGCCGGAGGACGACCGGGCCGCCCTCCTCGCCCTGCTCCTGCGGGTCGGCCGGGCGGACTGACCCCGCGCGCCCCGGCGGCCCTCCCGGATAGTCTTCTCTCTCCGCTTTCGCCGGGGAGGTAGTGGATGCCGGAAAGCCGTCCGTTGCGCACCAACGACCCCCGCGAGGTGGGCGGATTCCGGCTCACGGCCAGGATCGGCGAGGGCGCCCAGGGCACCGTCTACCTGGGCGAGTCGGACGAGACCGGGCAGCGCGTCGCCGTGAAGCTGCTGCACGCCGACTTCGGCCGCGACCCGCGGGCCCGCACCGCGTTCGAGCGGGAGCTCGCCGCCGCCCGGCGCGTCGCCCCGTTCTGCACCGCGCGCGTCCTCGCCGCCACCGCCGACGACGACCTCCCGCACATCATCACCGAGTACGTCGACGGCCCGTCGCTGAAGGACCTGATCGCCGAGCGCGGCGCCGCGTCCCCCGACGAGCAGGTCCGGCTGGCGATCGGCACCGCGACCGCGCTGGCCGCGATCCACGAGGCGGGCGTCGTCCACCGCGACTTCAAGCCGGCCAACGTGCTGCTCGGCCCGGACGGCCCGAAGGTCATCGACTTCGGCATCGCGCGGCCGCTCGACGCCACGTCCGCCACCATGACCGGCGCCGTCGGCACGCCCGCCTACATGGCGCCCGAGCAGGTGTCGGGCTCGTCCGGCGGCGCGCCGGTGGACATGTTCGCGTGGGCCTGCACGATGGCGTTCGCCGCCAACGGGGTGCCGCCGTTCGGCAGCGACTCCGTCCCGGCGATCATGCAGCGCATCCTGTACGGGGAGCCGGAGCTCGGCGCGCTGACCGGGCGGCTGCGCGAGCTGGCGGCGTCCTGCCTGGCCAAGGACCCGGCGGACCGGCTCACCGCCACGCAGGTGCTCCAGCGGCTCCTCGGCATCGGACCGGACGCGAACCTCCTCGCCGAGGGCACCTCCGCCGCCACCCGCCCGACCGGCGCCGCCCCGAGCGCACCTCCGCCGCCCGCCACTCCGTGGACGCCGCCCACCGCTCCCGCGCCGCCCTTCGGCGGGGGCACGGCTCCCGGTGCGGGCCCCGTCGGGCTGCCGCCCGGGTTCCCCGCCGCAGGGACGACGCGTCCGGCGGAAGGACGGAGCAAGCGTCCGCTGCTGGTCGCCGGTGCGGCGGCCGGTGTGCTGCTGGTGGTGGGCGGGCTCACCACCGCGATCCTGCTGAACGGCGACGACGATCCCGGCGCGAAGAACACCGGCGCCCCCAACAGCGGCGAGCCGGTCGCGCAGACGACGCCGGCCGGAGCCAAATGCAACTACCCGCCCTCGTCCAGCAGCCAGGTCAAGTTCGTCGGGACACCCCCGGTCAGCCCGTCCCGACTACCCACCAAGGCCACCATCAAGACCAACGTGGGCGTCCTGGAACTGGAACTGGACCCGGCGGCCCCCTGCACGGTGAACTCGCTGGCGTTTCTCGTGAAACAGAACTTCTACAAGGGCACGTCGTGCCACCGCCTGACCACGAGCCCGAGCCTGAAGGTCCTGCAATGCGGTGACCCGAACGGGACCGGAGCCGGAGGCGCGTCGTACGTGTTCGCCAACGAGAACACGTCCGCGCCCTACAACAGAGGCACCGTGGCCATGGCCAACGCGGGCCCCGGCACCAACAGCAGCCAGTTCTTCATCCTCTACGGGGACGCACCGGCCATCGAGCACTCCTATTCGGTCTTCGGGCAGGTCACCTCCGGCCTGAACGTGCTCGACCGGGTCGCCGAGAAGGGCACGGCGAGCGGTGAGGACGACGGCCCGCCCCGGCAGAAGGTCACGATCAACGAGTTCACCACCTCCGCGGCGTAGCGCGCCCGCTTCTCATGGGTTCTCGTATTCGGCGCTTCTGCGTCTCCTGACCTATCACCCGTCGTACCGGTCGGCTTTAATGCGATCGACTCGCCCCGGCGAGCGCATACCTGAACACCGGAGGACGGGGATCCGCAGTGGAGGACCTGCGACCTGAAGACCCTCGCACGGTCGGCCGATACGCGCTGTCGGCCCGGCTGGGCGCGGGCGGGATGGGGCAGGTGTTCCTCGGCTCGTCACCGGGCGGGCGCCCCGTGGCGGTCAAGCTCGTCCATCCGGGGCTGGCCTCCGACGCCGAGTTCCGGCGGCGCTTCAAACGCGAGGTCGAGGCGGCGCGCCAGGTCGGCGGCTTCCACACCGCGCCGGTCGTGGACGCGGATCTGGACGCCCCCGTTCCGTGGCTGGTCACGGCCTATGTCCCCGGGCCGTCGCTCGCCGCCGCCGTCGCCGAGCACGGGCCGCTCCCGCTGGAGTCGGCGCTCGTGCTGGGCGCCGGGCTGGCGGAGGCTCTGGAGGCCATCCACGAGGCAGGCGTCGTGCACCGCGACCTCAAGCCCTCGAACGTCCTGCTCGCCGCGGACGGCCCGCGCGTCATCGACTTCGGCATCGCGCGCGCCGTGGACGCGTCCGGCGTCACCGCGCACGCCGGGACGCCCGGCTTCATGGCGCCCGAACTGCTGTCCGAGGGGTCGGTCACGCCCGCCTGCGACGTCTTCGCCCTCGGCGCCGTCCTCGCGCACGTCATGGGTGTGCGGCCCTTCGGCGAAGGACCGTCGGAGGCCCTGGTCTACCGGGTCGTCCACAAGGAACCTCAGCTGGACGGCCTGCCCGATCCGATCCGGGGAATCGTCGCGAGCTGCCTCGCCAAGGACCCGGCGGCGCGTCCGAAGCCGCCGGAACTGCTGGGGGCGCTGTCCCCGGCCGGCCGGACCGGTGCCTGGCTTCCGCAGCCCGTCCAGGAGATGCTGACCCGCTATCCCACCACCGGGACCGGCCCCGGGGCCGGAACCAATCCCGGAGCCGGGCTCGGTTGGACGGCCGTCGCCCCTGAGACCCGCGGCTCCGACTCCCCTCTTCAGTCCGGCCCACATGCCGCCACGCGGCTTCCGCCCGTACTGTTCAAGGGCAGGAGGACGCCCGTCGCGCTGGCGCTCGTGGGGCATTCCCTTCGCTTCCTGCTCGGCCTCGTTCTCGGCCTCTTGGCCTTGAAAGGCGTGGTCAGCATGGCGGCATCCGACGGTGACGCCTTCCTCACGCTGATCCTCGCGGTGCTCTTCGTGATGGCGATCGCGCTCGTCCGTGTTCCCGTGATCTGGCTCGTCCCGCTCATCAGGGACCTGCTGACCCCGTGCGACCTGGAGGTCAGCCACAACGGCATCCAGGTCCGGTTCGCCGGCCGGCTCGTCCGCTACCCGTGGCACGGGATCGGCCGCGTGGTGGTCCGCCGCGCGGAATCGCCCGCCGGATGGTCGCTCTGCGTATCCCCCGCGGTCGGCACCGGCCAGCCGCCGCCCAGGGGGCCGCGCACGATGCTGTGCTACCTGGAGAGGAAGACGGGCTGGATCGTCGTCATGCCCGTCCACCGGATCAAGGGCTCCCGGCGCGAGCTCGAAGGCGTCCTCATGCGGTATGCGGGCCCGCGCTGGGGCGGCAACGGCTGACCCCGGGCCGGGGGCGGCCTCCCCGAGGCCGCCCCCCGACTGGAATGATCGCGGCATGGATTCGCTGGACGAGGTGCGGGCCCGGATCGACGGCATCGACGGCGAGCTCGTCCGCCTGCTGGCCGAGCGGCAGGGCCTGGTGCGCGCCGCCGCCGCCTTCAAGACCGACGAGCGGGCCGTCCGCGCGCCGGACCGCGTGGAGCGGGTCGTCGCGCTGGCGCGGCGGCGGGCGGCGGACGCGGGCCTCGCGCCCGAGGTCGCGGAGGCCGTCTGGCGGGCGATGATCGCCGCGTTCATCGACCTGGAGCTGGCGGAGCACGCCGCTCAGCGCCCGAGCTGACCCGAGAGCCGCGCCGCGACCGGTCCCGTCCGGCGGCGGTAGTAGTGGACGGTCAGCACCGCCAGCAGCGGCCCCCAGGCGAGGAAGGGCGCGTAGGCGAGCGTCATCACGGCCCCGGCGAAGCCGTGCGGGCTGCCGCTGTCGGACATCGCGTCCGTCCAGCCGGAGGCGCCCACCAGGCCCAGGGCCGTGACCGCAGCCGCCCCGAGCGACGCCGCGCCCACGGCGAACGGCACGGGCACGCGCCGCCCGCCGACGAGCGGGAACCAGCGCGGGAACACCTCGCCCCAGGGCCGGACCAGCCCGAACGCGAGCAGCGCGAAGAGCTCCGAGAGGATGCTCAGCGAGAAGACGTACGGGGTGCCGATCGGATGCGGGAAGTCGGTCATCTCGCCGCCCTCGGCGAACCCCATCGGCACGCCGAGGCCGAGGGCGATCCGCCACAGCCCGGACGGCAGGACGGTGAGCGGGATGAGGTGGGCGACCCGGTCGGCCCACGCGGGCACCGGACGGGCGGTGGCGGTCATGAAGTCCTCCTTTGATCGGCAGGACTTCATGCTCGTCGGGGCCGCTCCTCCGCCACGTCCCCCGCGAGAACCGTGATCTTCCCCCGCCCGGGGGAAACGGACCGCCCGGCGGGGAAGCGGACCCTGCGGCCGCTACGCGTTCGCGCGCTCGGCGCCGAGGACGCCCAGGGGGTCGGCCAGCAGCGCCGCGAAGCCCAGTTCGGCGGCGCCCGCCAGCGTCGCGTCGTAGCCGAGGGCGGCGGTGCGGAGCGCGACGCGCTCCCGCGACACCGGCAGGCCGCTCGTCCGGACGCGGGCCCGGACCCGCGGCGCCGCGCCCCGGTAGATCTCGCTCAGCATGCCGCCGAAGACGACGACGCCGGGATTGAACAGGTTGATCAGGTTGACGACGCCGATGCCGAGCCAGCCGCCGACCCGGTCCAGGGCCTCGCGGGCCGCCGGGTCCCCCTGCTCGGCCGCCGCGACGACCGCGCGCACGCCGTCCCGGCCGAGCGGCCCGCCGGCGCGTCCGGCGGCCTCCAGCAGCGCCGGTTCGCCGACCTCCGCCTCCAGGCAGCCGCGCGAACCGCAGTTGCAGGGCCGCCCGTCGTACGGGTTGACGATCATGTGGCCGAGTTCGGCGGCGTAGCCCTCGTCGCCGTCCAGCAGCCGGCCGCCGACGATGATGCCGCCGCCCACCCCGACGTCCCCGTGCAGGTAGACGAGGTTGCGGCTGCCGACGCCCGCGCCGCGCACGTACTCGGCCAGCGCGCCGAGGTGGGCCTCGTTGCCGACCACCACGGGCAGCCCGAGCCCCAGCCGGCGGCCGAGTTCCGGGCCGACGTCGAGGTCGGTCCAGCCCATGGTGGGCGCCAGCCGCACCTTGCCGTCGACGGCCCTGATCATGCCGCAGTACGACACGCCGACGCCGACGCACTCGGCTCCGCCGGGCGCGGCGGCCACGAGGGCGTCGCCGAACCCGGCGAGGGCGCCGACCACCTCGTCGAGGTCGTCCTGGCCGCGGCGGCGCGGCGCCTCCCGGCGCTCCAGCAGCGTCCCGCCGAGGCCGACCCTGGCGGCGACGAGCCGGTCCACGGCGACGTCGAAGGCCAGCACGTACGCCCGCGCGCTCTGCGCGCGGACGACCAGCGACGGCCGGCCCGCGCGGCCCGTCGCCGCCGCGGGCTCCTCCCGCACCAGCCCCGTGGCGGCCAGCTTCGCGATCAGCGTGAGGATCGTGCTCCGGTTGACGCCCATCCGCTCGGCCAGCTCGGTGCGCGACACCGCCCCGTCCCGGTGCACCTCCCGCAGCACGGCGCCGGCGTTGCGCCGCCGCGTCGGCTGCGCCGCCTGCCGCGCGGGGCCGGTGACACCCGACAGGAGAGAGGAGGACATGGCGCCCACGCTACCCAAGGAGCGTCCCCGGCCCTATCGCGGCGGGATGAGAACCGGGTTCCCCGGGCGTTGGAGAAGAGAGCGAGCATCGCCCCCTGACCAGGAAGGACATTGACCGATGGCCCTGAAGCGACCGTCCTTCCTGCCGTCGCTGGACGAACTCGAACGGCAGGCCGAGGCACGCTCGGCCGACCGCGGCCGCCCCGGCTCCCACTTCGACCACCCGACGGCGAAGAACGTCTTCATCGCCGTCCTGATCATCACCGTGCTCGCCCACGTCGTCGGCGGCATCGTCTTCGTCCTCCTCGGCCACTGACCCGTCGGCAAAAACGGGATGCGGCCGGCTGCGCGGACCCGCCATCGTGAGGGGATGCTGGTCGACCATTTCCCGCTGCTCGGGCTCCGGTTGCGGACACCGCGGCTCGAACTGCGGCTGCCGTCCCCGGAGGAACTCGGCGCGCTGGCGGACGTCGCGGCGGAAGGCGTCCACGCACCGGACACGATGCCGTTCATGGTCCCGTGGACGGACCGGGCGCCCGCCGAGATCGCCCGGGGCGTCGTCCAGCACCACTGGGAGACGCTCGGACGCTGGTCGCCCGGGAACTGGCAGCTCAACCTCAGCGTCTTCCACGCCGGTGAGATCGTCGGCCAGCAGGATCTCAGGGCCCGCGACCTGGCCGTCCTGCGCCAGGTGCACAGCGGCTCGTGGCTCGGCATGCGGCACCACGGGCAGGGAATCGGCACGGAGATGAGAGCCGCCGTCCTGCATCTGGCCTTCGCCGGGCTCGGCGCCGACGAGGCCCTTTCCAGCGCCTTCGCCGACAGCCACGCGTCGCGCGCGGTATCGCGCAAGCTCGGCTATACCGACAACGGCATCGGGCGCCAGGTCATTCGCGGCGCGGCGGCCATCGAGCACCACGTGCGCCTCACCCGCGCGGGCTGGGAGAAGCACGCCACCGTTCCCGTCACCGTCGAGGGCCTCGCCCCCTGCCTTCCCATGTTCGGAGTCACCGACCGATGAACCCTCCGATGAACCGCACCTTCGAAGAGCTCTTGGACGAAGCCGAATCGGCACCCGTCGAAGGCTGGGACTTCTCCTGGTTCGAGGGCCGCGCCACCGAGCAGCGCCCCTCCTGGGGCTACCAGCGCCTCATGAGCGAGCGCCTGGCCCGCGCCGCCGCCGCGCTCGACATCGAGACCGGCGGCGGGGAGGTGCTGGCGGGTGCCGACTCGTTCCCGCCGACCATGGCCGCCACCGAGTCCTGGCCGCCGAACCTCGCCAAGGCCACCCGCCTCCTGCATCCCCGGGGCGCGGTCGTGGTCGCCGACACCGGAGCCCTGCCGTTCGCGGACGAGGCGTTCGACCTCGTCGTGAGCCGCCACCCCGCCGCGGTCCGGTGGCCGGAGATCGCCCGCGTCCTCGCCCCCGGCGGGACGTACTTCGCGCAGCACGTGGGCCCCGCGAGCGTCTTCGAGCTCACGGAGTACTTCCTCGGCCCGCAGCCGGAGGCGCGCCGCGCGCGCCATCCCGACGTCGAGAGCGCCGACGCCCGCGCCGCCGGGCTCGACATCGCCGACCTGCGGCACGAGCGCCTCCGGATGGAGTTCTCCGACATCGGCGCGGTCGTCCACTTCCTGCGCAAGGTCGTCTGGATCGTCCCCGGCTTCAGCGTCGCCGGGCACCGCGACCGCCTCCGCGCCCTGGACGACCGGATCCGCCGCGACGGGCCCTTCGTCGCCCACTCGTCCCGCGTCCTCATCGAGGCGCGCAAACCCGGCTGACCCGGCCGGCGGGACTGTCGGAGGGCCGTGCGATTCTCTGATCCCGCTGGTCACGCCGAGCATGGGGGCCGCTCATGATGCACTTCCAGGACGCCGCCGAATGGGACGCGTGGCTGGCCGCGCACCACGACACCGAGGACGGCGTCTGGTTGAAGATCGCGAAGAAGAACGCGCCCGTCGACTCGCTGAGGATCGGTGACGCGCTGGACGTCGCGCTCTGCCATGGCTGGATCGACAGCCAGCGCAAGGGCCTCGACGAGCATTTCTTCCTGCAGCGCTACTCGCGGCGCCGCGCGGGCAGCCCGTGGTCGCGGGCCAACGCGGAGCGGGCGGAGGCCCTGATCGCGGACGGCCGGATGCGCCCGGCGGGCCTGGCGGAGATCGACGCCGCCCGCGCGGACGGCCGCTGGACGGCGGCCTACGCCGGCCAGCGCGACGCCGCCGTCCCGCCCGACCTGGCCGCCGCGCTCGCCGAAAACCCCGAGGCCGCCGCCCGCTTCGAGAAGCTCGGCAAGACCGACCGCTACCTGCTCATGCTCCCGCTCCTGAAGGCCCGCACCCCGGCCGGGCGCACGGCCCGCCTGAACAAGGCGATCGAGTCCCTGCTGGAGGGCTGACCGCGCGGCCGTTCCTCCCTACTGGCCCGCTGCCGGAAGGGTCAGGCGGACAGGCGGTACGTCGTGCCGCTGCTGCTCTGCACCCAGGCGTCGGGCAGCGCGGCGGCCAGGGCGTGCTGAGCGCGCCAGCCGGTGCAGTGCCCCGGGACGACGAGGGTCGGCGCGAGGTCGGTCAGCGCGGCGACGGTCGGCGGGATGACCGGTTCGAAGGCCGGGCCGCCGAGATGCAGGCCGCCGACGAGCGCGTGCAGCCGGTCCACGCCGGTCAGCCGCCGCGCGTGCCGGACGATGTTGACCGCGCCCGCGTGCCCGCAGCCCGTCAGCACGACCAGGCCCCGGTCGCGGACGTGCACGACGAGCGCCTGGTCGTCGGTCACCAGCGGGTCGTGCACCCAGCCGGACCCGGTCCACGCCTGGTGCGGCGGGGGCATGCCGCGCTCGAACTCGGTGGTGCGGTCGACCTCGCCGGTGATCAGCACGCTGCCGTCCAGTAGGAGCGAGGGCTCGCGGCGCTCGATGACCTCGAAGCCCTCCCCGGCCAGGGCGCGGGGGCTCAGCGTCGGCAGCTCCTCCGGCTCGCGGCCGGGCACCGCGAGGCGCCGCCGCGTCCAGGCGAGGGGGTGCACCACCATCGGCAGCGACCGGACGCCGCGCCTGCCCGCCAGCCCGGCGAGGCCGCCGGCGTGGTCGAAATGTCCGTGGCTGAGCACGACGGCCTGGATGCCGCCGAGGTCGAGGCCGAGCCGGTCGGCGTTGGTGACCATCGCGTCGGGCGACAGGCCGGTGTCGAACAGCAGGGTGGTGGAGCGATCGCCTCGGCGCACCGTGACCAGCGCGGAGAAGCCGTGCTCGGCGACCATCCCGGCGAAGGTCCGGCCTTCCTCGAACTGCGGCGCCGTCACCGCGCCCGCGCCGGACCCCGCTCGCCGGGTGCGCTCACCGCCGGTCAGCAGGGCGTCGTAGACGTTGTCCACCAGGGTGACGATCTCGACCTCGTCGACCGGCTCCAGCGCGATCGGATCGACCGCCGCGCCCGTCGCCGGACGCGGCATGGACGCCAGCGCCTCGGCCTGACCGCCACCTGTCTCGCACATGTTCGCAAGCCTAACCGCGGCGCTCCGCCGCGCTCTCCCCTGCGGCGAACCGCTGCCGGTACGCGGACGGGCTGAGGCCGGTGCGGCGGCGCAGCTGGGCGCGCAGGTTGGCGGCGGTGCCGAGGCCGCTCGCGCGTGCCACCGCGTCCAGCCGGGCCTCGCCGCGCTCGATGATCCGGCAGGCCAGCTCGACGCGCTCGGCGGTGAGCCAGCCGAGCGGGGTGGTCCCGAGTTCGGCCTGGAAGCGGCGGTGCAGCGTGGCCGGGCTGACGGCGGCGCGGGCCGCGAGGGCGGGCACGGTCAGCGGCTCGTCCAGGCGCTCCCGCGCCCAGTCGAGCAGGGCCGCGAGCGAGGCGTCCGGGATCTGCGGCATCGGGCGCTCGATGAACTGCCGCTGGCCGCCGTCGCGGTGCACGGCGAACACCAGCCGGCGGCCGACCGCGTTCGCGATCTCCGCGCCGTGGTCGCGGCGGACGAGATGCAGGCCGAGGTCGAGCGCGGCGGCGCTTCCGGCGGAGGTCAGGACGTCGCCGTCGTCGACGAACAGCACGTCCGGTTCCAGGTGGACGCGGGGGAAGCGCGCCCGGAACGTCTCGGCCCAACGCCAGTGCATGGTCGCGCGGCGGCCGTCGAGGACGCCCGCCGCCGCCAGCGTGAACGCGCCGGTGCAGAGGCCGACCAGCCGGGCGCCGCGCGCGGCGGCGGCCCGGACGGCGGCCAGGACCTCGGGTGCGGGGTCCTCGTCCGGGTCCGGGCGGTTCGGCACGATCACCGTGTCCGCACGTTCGACGGCGGACAGGTCGGCGATGCCGGACATGGTGAACAGCCCCGCGTGCATGACGGCCTCGCCGCCCGCGGCGCAGAGCGCGAAGTCGTACCAGGGGCGGTCCAGCTCAGGGCGGCGCAGGCCGAACAGCTCGGTGGCCACGCCCATCTCGAACGGGTTGGAGCCGGTGTCGACGATCATCACCACGCGGTGCGAGAATCCTTGCGCCATAGGCGATTTCTAGCACTCACGGCGGTGTGCCGCGTCCCAGCAGGGTGGTGAGGTGAACAGCGAACCCATCGAACTCGCGGCGGCGCTGGCCTCCTTCACCGAGCTGTGGAGCCCGCGCATCGTCGCCAGTGTGAACGACTATGACGTCCGCGTCGCCAAGGTCGAGGGCGACCACGTCTGGCACGCCCATGACGACACCGACGAGTTCTTCCTCGTCCTTGACGGCGAACTCACCATCGCCCTGCGCGACGCACCTGACGGCGGCGAACGGACAGTCGCTCTCCCCAAGGGAGCGGTGTTCGTCGTCCCGCGCGGCGTGGAGCACAAGCCGTCCGCGCCCGGCGGCGCCTCGATCCTGTTGTTCGAGCCGACCGGCACCCTGAGCGTGGGCGACCGCCACGAGTCCGTGCCCGAGTCGGTGGACGCCACCACGGGCCACCCGCTGAAGCGCGCGTGAGGCCGCGGCCCTAGAGCGTCACCGTGGCCGCGAGGCCGTAGTGGTCGGAGAGGTGGGCGGTGGTGCCGTCGGGGAGGCGGACCACGTCGGTGAACACCAGACGGGCCTCCGCCTCCAGGCCCGGCCTGTGGAGGAACTGGTCGATCGCCCCGATGTCGGCGCACTCGGGGCGGTAGGTGGGCTCGGTGCGTCCGGCGAGGGCGTCCCGGAGGCCGGCGGCGGACGCGAACTCCGTGAGATAGCGCGAGTCGCGGGGCACGTTGAAGTCGCCCATGGCGATCAGCGGTTCCGCCGGGTCGATCCTTTTGATGGCGGCGGCGAGCCGCGCCAGTTCGGACTGCTCCACCTTCGTATAGGCATTGGACGGCGACCAGTCCATGTCCATGTTCGCGGAAAGGTGCGTGTTCACCGCCGTCAGCCAGCCGCCCGCCAGCCGTATGCGGGTGAACAGCGCGCCTTTGTTGAGCAGCCATTCCGGACGGGCCGGGCCGGCGAGCGCGAAAGGATGGAAGTGGCTCTTCACTATCGGCCACCGGGAGAGCGTGACCAGGCCACCGCGGACGAGCGGGAATCCGCCGGCCCGCGCCATGTACGGGAAGGACGGCGTCTCGCTGCAAAACCGCGCCAGGACCGGCGGCGATATCACTTCCTGCAGGCAGACGATGTCGTAGTCCGATTCGTCGACGAGCCGGGCCAGCGCGTCCATGCGGGCCCGGACACGGCCCCGGAACAGCGTGTTGAAGGTGAGGACGCGGATGCGCCGCGCGTCGTCCGGCATCGCCATACCGCCACCCTACGCCGTGCCCGCGCCGCCGGGTCGCCGAGCCCGCCCGCGCCCCGCCCCTGCCCCGCCCGCGCTCAGGCGCGCTCCGGCGGCGGGCCGATTTAATCAGGGAAATGCGTATTTTGCGTAATTTGTCGCTAGCCAGATGCCGCAGTGGACTATCCCGTTCGCGTTGAAGCCCGCCGGGCGCTGGTCCATGATGGAGGGTGCCGCACGTTTGCCCACCCGAACCCGCGACATCGAAAGCGCCTCTTGATGCACCCCAATCCCCTCCATGGCGAACAATCCTGCTCGATGCCGCACTGTGGTCGCCTGTCGTGTTTCCACGTCCGGCTGGAGGCGGCCGCCCGGACGGAGGCCGGACGCGATTCCTGCGGCGCCCATCTCGCCGAAGTCGTGCAGGAATTGGCGCTGCGCGCCCGCGAGCGGCGCAAACAGCCGGCCCGTGTCGTCGTGTACGCCACGGGCGACCGCCGGCGGACGAATGAGCCCGGTCCTTTCGACCGGCTCGCGCTCGGCACGATCCCGGTGTGAACCCCGGCCGCCGCCGGCCATTGCCCGGAGCCGCCCGGCTTCCGATACTGGGCGGGCAATGCCGAACGGCGCCGGACGGAAAGAGGTCGGCATGGGTTTCCAGCTTGGCTTGTTCTCCCCCAACACCGAATCGGGACTGGCGATCACGAAGGCTCCGGAAAGGTGGCACGCGACCTGGGAGAACAATCTGCGGCTCGCCCGGATCGCGGACGAGAGCGGCATCGACTTCCTGCTCCCCGTCGCCCGCTGGACCGACTGGGGCCCGGGCACCGACTTCCACCGGAGCGCGCTCGATCCGCTCGTATGGGCGTCCGGGCTCCTCGCCAGCACCACGCGGCTCCGGGTGTTCAGCACCGTCCACACCGCGTTCCACCATCCCGTGGTCGCCGCCAAGCAGCTCGCGACCGCCGACCACCTCAGCCAGGGCCGGATCGGGCTGAACATCGTCGCGGGCTGGCACGCCCCCGAGTACGAGATGTTCGGCCTCACGCTGCCCGACGACCACGACACCCGGTACGCGCTGGCCCAGGAGTGGTGGGACGTCGTCAAGCGCATCTGGTCGACCGACGAGCCGTTCGACCACGACGGGCGGTTCTTCCAGCTCCAGCACGTCGTCGGGCGCCCCAAGCCGTTCAACGGGCACAGCCTGCCGGTCATCAACGCGGGGTCGTCCAGGCAGGGGCGCTCGTTCGCCGCGCGCAACGCCGACCGGGCGTTCACCGTCGTCGCCGGGCCCGAGGACGGCGCGGAGATCGTGAAGGCCATCCGCGCGGAGGCCGCGTCCCACGGCCGGACGGTCGGCCTCTTCACGCTCGGGCACGTCGTGTGCCGGCCGTCCAGGACCGAGGCGGAGGACTTCCTGCGCTACTACGCCGACGAGCAGGCCGACTGGCCCGCCGTGGACGAGGTGATGCGGCTGCAGGGCCTGCACGCGCAGTCGTTCACGCCGGAGATGCTCCAGATCTACCGGGACAGGTTCGCCGCCGGCCACGGCAGCTGCCCCATCGTCGGCGACCCCGACGACGTGGCGGACGGCCTCGCGGAGTTCGCGCGTGCGGGCTTTGACGGTATCGCTCTGTCGTTCCTCAATTACGCTGATGAACTGGGCTACTTCGCCGCCGAGGTCATGCCTCGGCTGCGGGCCCGTGGTGTCCTGTCCATCGACCGTCCGGAAGCGGCTCCCACCACACGACCATGACCCTCACCAGACCGTGACCCTCACACGCACATGACCCTCACACGCACATGACCCTTACCGATACCTCGCCGCCGCTGTCCGCGTACCAGCGGGTCGTCAGCTCGGACATCGACGTCCTGCACGACTCGGTCGAACCGTTCGCCGTGGGCCACGACCTCCAGGCCCGCGCATCGGACGACCCCCTGGACGGTGCCGTCAACGCCCTCGCCCTGGGCGCGGTCAACCTGGTCTGGGTGCGGTACGGGGGCGGCGGGGTCGTCGTCGACACGCCACCGACGGAAGGGCACTTCGCCATGTGCGCGCCCATGGCACCCATGGGCGTCGAGTACCGGTCCACGCACAACAACGACATCGCCGGCGGAAGCCTGGTGCTGTCCCATGACGAGGCGATGCGGATGACGCCGCATCCGGCGCTGGGCTGCCTCGTCATCGCCACGAGCACCGGGCGGCTCGCCGACCACCTCGCCTGCCACCTCGGGCGCGACTACACCGCGCCGCTGCGCTTCCACCGGGTCGGCAGGCCCGCGATCGCGCCCGCGTCGATCGTGGAGCGCACCTGGCGGCACGTGTGCGACGTCCTCGACCACGCGACGGGCCGGGGCGGGCTGCACCCGCTGGCGGCGCGCACCCTGGAGGAGTCGCTGCTCACCGCCCTCCTGCTCGGCCTGCCGCACACGGCCACCGAGTGCCTCGCCGAGCCGCCCGCGCGGTCCCCGCACCATCTCGCCGGCACCATCCGCGAATGGGTGGAGCACCACCACCACCGCCCCATCGGCGTCACCGACATCGCGGCGGCGGTGGGCATCAGCGTCCGCCAACTCCAAGCCATCTGCCAAGACCAGTGGGGCCTCACCCCCACCCAGCTGTTGCGCGGGGTCAGGCTCGACCACGCGCGCGCGGCGCTCAGCGTGGCGCAGCGCGGCCCCGGCACCGTCACGGACGTCGCCAAAGCCGCCGGGTACTTCCACATGAGCCGGTTCGCCGCCCACTACAGGCAGCGCTTCGGCGAGACCCCGACGCGCACCCTCAGGCGCATCGGCTGAGCACCCCTAGGGACCTCAGGGCGCCGGACGCGCCGAGAGCCCCGTGCAGCCGCGCAGCCCGTTCCACCGCTTGAGTTCCGTCCGCGCGGCGGCGCCCTTCATCGGGATGGGGATGCCGCCGCTGATGAGGGCCGGGCTCCACTTGTCCTTGGTGACCTTGCCGTCCTGCACCTTCAGGAACAGCACACCGGACTTCGCCGTCTGGCCGTTGGCGGAGTAGAACACGAAGTTGCCCATGCCGTAGTGGACGTAGGCGTTGTCCATGTAGCCGCCGCCCAGCGGGATGTGCGCGTGGCCTCCCACGATGATGTCGGCACCGGCCTCGACGAGCTGCTGGGCGAGTTCCTTCTGGCGCGGCAGCGGGCACGGCTGGAGTTCGGCGCCCCAATGCAGGTGGACGATGACGACGTCCGACCCCTTGCGCGCCTCCTTCACCGCCTGGACCATCCGTGGGACGTTCTTGGCCGAGGCAAGACCGCCCTTGGCGTCAGTGGCCGTCCACGCCTGGATCAGGTTGTCGTCCAGCACCTGCGTGGCGCCGACGACGGCGAGCTTGTTGCCCTTCACCGTGACTCGGTACGGCTTGAAGGCGTCGTCCGCGTCCTTGCCGATGCCGACGACCGGGAAGCCCGTCCGCTTGGCGGCGGCCAGGGAGTCGCGCAGGCCGCCTTCCATGTAGTCCATGCCGTGGTTGTTGGCCATGGAGACGACGTCGACGCCGGCGGCCTTCAGCGCCTTGAACGCGGTCGCCGGGGCCCGGAAGGTGAACTGCTTGCCGGGCGCGGGCGTACCACCGGTCGTGATGGCCGTTTCGAGGTTGAGCATGGTGAAGTCGGCGGCGCGCAGCTGCTTGGCCACCGGGCCGAGCGCCGTGGACGGGTTGCCGAGCCGGGAACGGAGCTGCCCCTCGAAGTGGGTGTCGCCGCCGAACGCGATGATGATCGGCTCCTTCGCCGGCGCCGCGGGCTTGCTGGTCTTCCCGCCTCCGCCCGCACCGGACGTCGCGGCCGGCGGTGCCGCGCCCTCCGCCTCGGAGCCGCCCGAGCCGCCGCACGCCGCGCCGGTCATGGCCGTCCCGACCAGGACCGCGGCCACGGCCGCCTTCCCCCGCCTGCTCATCGCTTCGCCTCCGTCCGGCCCCAGTGGACCTCCTGGGTCGGCCAAGCATGCCACGAGCGGGCGGCCAAGCCCACCAAAGGCAAACCGATCATTATCTTGAACAGGTCGTGTCCGTAACGTTAGATTGAGCCGACCGCGACGCGGTCCCGCAGCCCGCCTCCAGAGGGACGGCACGGCCTCGAGCCGCCTCTCACCCCTGAAGCGGCCGGGTGGCCTCCCCCGCCCGGCCGCTTCCCTGCGTCCGCCCGGCGATCAGTCGCGCTCTTCGGATACCGCCTGGGCCCCGTTCAGAGTGCCGCCGAAGGCGCCGCTGACCGCCTGCAGAGCGGCCGTGACCTCGCTCGGGATGACCCAGAAGGTGTTGCCCTGGCCCTCGGCCAGCTTGGGGAGGGTCTGGAGGTACTGGTAGGCGAGGAGCTTCGGGTCGGGGTCGGCGGTGTGGATCGAGTTGAAGACCTGCTCGATCGCCGCGGACTGCCCCTCGGCCTCCAGGATCGCGGCCTGCCGGGCGCCCTCCGCCTTCAGGATCGTCGACTGCCGCTCGCCCTCCGCGGTGAGGATCGCCGACGCGCGGGCGCCCTCGGCGGTGAGGATCGCGGCGCGCTTCTCCCGCTCGGCGCGCATCTGCTTCTCCATCGCGTCCTTGATGGACGGCGGCGGCTCGATCGCCTTGATCTCCACGCGGGTCACCCGGATGCCCCATTTGCCGGACGCGTCGTCCAGCACGCCGCGCAGCGCCGTGTTGATCCGGTCGCGGGACGTCAGCGTGGCCTCCAGGTCGAGGGTGCCGATGACGTTGCGGAGGGTCGTCGCGGTGAGCTGCTCGATCGCCTTGATGTAGTTCACGATCTCGTAGTCGGCGGCGCGCGGGTCGGTGACCTGGAAGAACAGCACCGTGTCGATGTGCACGACGACGTTGTCCTCGGTGATGACGGGCTGCGCCTTGAACGAGACCACCTGCTCGCGCAGGTCGAGGAGGGGCTTCACCCGGTCCACGAACGGGACGACGAAGCTGATGCCGGGTTCCAGGGTGCGGTGGTAGCGGCCGAGGCGCTCGACGTTGCGGGCGCGGGCCTGCGGGATGATCCAGACCGCCCGCATCACCGCGGTGGCCAGGACGAACACCCCGGCGAGCACGACGACGAGCAGGGCGATGGCGATGTCGGTCATGGTGGCTCCTCGGCCGAGACCGGATACAGCAGGGCCGTGGCCCCTTCGATGGCGAGGACGTCGGCGGTCGCGCCGGCCGGGATGACGAGGTCGGGGTCGTAGGGGCGGGCCGTCCACTCCTCGCCGCCGATGCGGGCGCGCCCGCCGCGCCGGTTCACCTCGGTGAGCGTGTACGCCTCGCGGCCGACCAGCGCGGCGGTGCCGGAGCGCAGCGGCGGCGGCTGCCTGATGTGCCGGGTCGCGACGGGCCGGACGAAGGCGAGGCCCGCGACCGCCCCCACGCCGAACACGGCGGCCTGCGCGGCGAGCGGCAGGCCGAGCGCCCCGGTCAGCCCGGCGGCGAGCGCGGCGACGGCGAGGATTCCGAGGGCCAGCGTGAGGGTGAGCAGCTCGGCGATTCCGAGCAGCGCGGCGACCAGCAACCAGGCGACCCACGGATCCATAGCAGCTCCCTAGCGGCTGCCGAAAGTCCTCGTATTAAAAGTAACTCTCAAAACCGCGCTACGGCCATGCCTGCGGGGGCGGCCATGGCGCGGTACAGACCTACCGGTCATCATGGGGCAACGGTCCCGTTTGACAAGGAGTGTCTCGATGGGCGACCGCACGGCGTTCCGCACCTGTCCTCTTTGCGAAGCCCTGTGCGGGCTGGAACTGACCCTGGACGACACGGGAGCGGTGACCCGCGTACGCGGCGACGAGAAGGACCCGTTCAGCAAAGGCTTCATCTGCCCCAAGGGCGCGACCCTCGGCAGCCTGGACGGAGACCCCGACCGCCTTGCGGAACCCCTCGTCAACGGCGAGGCCACCGGATGGGACGAGGCGTTCGCGGCCGTCCGGCAAGGCTTGGCGGACGTCATCGAGCGGCACGGGCGCGACGCCGTCGCCGTCTACATCGGCAACCCGACCGCGCACTCCATCGCAGGACCGCTGTACGTCGCCGCCATCGTGAAGGCGCTCGGCACCAGGAACCTGTTCACGGCCAGCACCGCCGACCAGATGCCGAAGCACGTCGCGTGCGGGCACATGTTCGGCGACCCGCTGGCGATCCCCGTCCCCGACCTCGACCGCACCGACCACCTGCTCATGCTGGGCGCGAACCCGCTGGAGTCGAACGGGAGCCTGGCCTCGGCCCCCGACTTCCCCGGACGGCTCAAGTCGATCCAGGCGCGCGGGGGCAAGGTCACGGTCGTCGACCCGCGCCGCACGCGGACGGCCGCGCTCGCCGACGAGCACCTGTTCATCCGCCCGGGGACGGACGCGTTCTTCCTCATGGCGCTCGTCCACACCCTGTTCGCCGAGGACCTCGTCGCGTCCCCCGAGCACCTGGCCGGACGCGTCAACGGCCTGGACGACCTGCGCGCCCTCGCCGTCGACTTCGCGCCCGAGCGCGTCACGCCCCTCACGGGCATCCCGGCGGACGTGATCCGGCGAACGGCCCGCGAGCTGGCCGGAGCCGGCCGCGCCGCCGTCTACGGCCGCATCGGGACCTGCACGCAGGCGTACGGGACGCTCAACAGCTGGCTGGTGGACGCCCTGAACGTCCTCACCGGGAACCTCGACCGGGAGGGCGGCGCGATGTTCCCGCGTCCCGCCCACATGCCCGTGTACCGGCGCAAGAAGCCGTTCACGACCGGCCGGTGGCGCAGCCGCGCCCGCGCACTGCCGGAGGTCAACGGCGAGTTGCCGGTCGCCACGCTCGCGGACGAACTGGAGACCCCCGGCGAGGGCCAGGTCAAGGCGCTGGTCACGATCGGCGGGAACCCGGCGCTGTCGGCCCCGAACGCCGCCCGGCTGGACCGCGCGCTCGCCGGGCTGGAGTTCATGGTGAGCGTCGACCCGTACCTGAACGAGACGACCCGGCACGCGCACGTGGTCCTGCCGCCGCCGCGCCCGGCGCAGACGCCGCACTACGACATCGCGCTGACGGGGCTCGCCGTCCGCGACTACGCGCGCTACTCGCCGCCCGTCGTCCCGCTGCCGGTCGGGCGCCCCAGCGAGGCCGTGCTCCTCGCGCGGCTCGCGATGGCCGCGTCCGGCACGGACGGCGACCCCGCCGCCCTCGACGAGATGATCATCAAGTCGACGCTGGCGAAGGCCACCGCGCTCAAGGGCTCCCCCGTGCACGGCCGCGAACCGGACGAGCTGCGCAAGATGCTCGACGGCGGCACGTCCACGGAGCAGCGGCTGGACATGATGCTGCGCCTGGGCCCCTACGGCGACGCATTCGGCACCGACCCGTCCGGCCTCACCCTGACGAAGCTGCGCACGGACCACCCGCACGGCCTCGACCTAGGAGCGCTCAAGCCGCGCCTGGAGGAGGTGCTCTGCACGACGTCCGGACGGGTCGAGCTGTGCCCGTCCACGTTCGCCGCGGACGTCGACCGGCTGCACGCCGCTTTGAGCGCCCCGCAGAACGGCGGCACCGTACTGATCGGCCGCCGCCACCTGCGCTCCAACAACAGCTGGCTGCACAACGTCCCCGAACTGGTGCGCGGCTCCAACACCTGCACGCTCCAGCTCAACCCCGCTGATGCCGAACGTATAGGCGTCACTGCGGGCGACACCGTTCGCGTCGCCTCCCGCACGGGCACTGTGGAGGCCGTGGCAGAACCCACCGACACCGTCATGCCCGGCGTCGTCAGCCTGCCGCACGGATGGGGCCACGACCGCCCCGGGACGCGCACCGCCGTCGCGCGCGAGCACGCGGGCGTCAACGTCAACGCCGTCACCGACGAGCAGGAGATCGACCCCCTGTCGGGCAACGCGGTCTTCAACGGCGTCCCCGTCACACTGGAGGCGGTCTCGCCCGCACCGGTGCCCTGACCCCGTTGTTTAGCCCCTCCCGGCCGCAGGTAGGTATGACTGGCCGCAGGAGAACGCGGAAGACTAATGTCGCATCAGGCGTCTCATAGCCGCGGAGGAGGGACATGCACCGACGGGTGAACATATTCCGGCGCGGGTCCCGGCCGCAGGCGGCTCCGGGGTTCGCGGACGCCACCGAGGCACTGGAGCAGGCGAGCGGGTTGGACCGTACCATCCGGGTGCTGTCGACGGCCGTGCGGCGGACGCTGCGGCCCGGCCCCGCCAAGGACGCCCTGCACGGCGTCCCACTCGGCCAGCCCGCCCACCCGCCGCTCACCGACGTGCCCGTCGGCCTGTGGGTCTCCGCCGCCGTCCTCGACCTCATGCCGGGGACGCGCCGCGCCGCGCAGGCCCTCGTCGCCGCCGGCCTCGCCGGAGCCGTCCCGACCGTGCTCACCGGCATCGCCGACTGGGGCTCGCTGCACCGCGAGCAGCAGCGCGTCGGGCTCGTCCACGCCGCCGGGATGGCCACGACGAGCATGCTGTACTCGGCGTCGCTCATCGCCCGCCACCAGGGCCGGGACGGCGCCGGCCGGGCACTCGGCTTCGCCGGGCTGTCCACGCTCGTCGCGGGCGCCTACCTGGGCGGGCACCTGGCGTTCCGGCAGGCCGCCGGCGCCAGCCACGCCGACCAGGTCGCCCATCTCGTCCCGCTCGGCTGGCACGACCTGTGCGCCGCCGAGGAGCTGCCGGACGGCTGGCCCGTCACCCGCAGGCTCGGCTACATCCGGCTGTTCGTGCTGCGGACCGGCGACGAGGTCCACGTCCTCGCCGACCGCTGCAGCCACCTCGCCGGGCCGCTCCACCAGGGCCGCATCGTCACCGACGACGACGCCGACATCTGCGTCGTCTGCCCCTGGCACGGCAGCACGTTCCGCGTCGCGGACGGCTCGGTGGTGCACGGCCCCGCCACGGCCCGCCAGCCCGCCTTCGAGACCCGCGTCACCGAAGAGGGCATGCTCCAGGTACGGCCTGTCTAGAGCCCGCCTAAGCGGACTCGCCGCGCTCGGTACTGACGGGGTGCTCCACCAGGGCCAGCACCCGACTGGACATGAAGCGCGCCGTCCGGACGGGGGTTCCCGTCCGGGTGACCTCGGTGACCTCCACGACGCCGCGCCTGGTCGCGATCTCCACGCGGCGGCCGGCGCGGCTGGCCGTGACCTCGTACGTCCGCGTTCCGTCGCCCCCGGCGTCGACCACGATCTCGACCCTGTCGCCCTTCATCCGCGCGAACCTCCAGCAGTCGAACGTATATTCGACTTATACCCGGAATGCCGGTCAGCGAACCCCGTCCGAGCGCCGAAAAACGCTGGTCAGCCCAGCAGCAGGTTCACGATCGCCGCAACGCCCACGGCGACGATGACACCGCGCAGCACCAGCGGCGGTATCTTCCTGCCGACCCGTGCGCCGATCATGCCGCCGCAGGTCGAGCCCGCCGCGATCATCAGCACCGCCGACCAGCTGACCTTCGTGTCGGCGAACAGCCACATGAGCGTGAACAGGACGGCCGCGGTGCCGTTCACGACGGCCGACAGGACGTTCTTGCCCGCGTTGATGCGCTGCAGGTCGTCGTCCAGCATGATGCCGAGCAGGGCGATGAGGATGATGCCCTGAGCGGCGCCGAAGTAGCCTCCGTACATGCCCGCGAACAGCACGCCCGCCCACAGCACCGGCCCGCCGTGCGGATGGTGCTCGCCCTCCCGGCGGTGCATCATCCACCGCTGGAGCCGCGGCTGCACGACGACCAGCACCAGCGCGATGACGATCAGCGCGATGACGATGACGTTGAACGCCTCGGCGGGCAGGCCGAGCAGCAGCAGGCCGCCGATCACCGCGCCGATGAAGGACGCGCTGGCCAGCCGCACCAGCCGCCCGCGCTGGCCCTTCAACTCCTCGCGGTACCCGTAGGCACCGGTCACACCGCCGGGGACGAGCCCGATGTTGTTGGAGACGTTCGCCACGACGGGCGGGTAGCCGAGCGCGAGCAGCGTGGGGAAGGTGATGAGGGAGCCGGACCCGACGACCGTGTTGATGCTTCCGGCGGCCACCCCGGCCGCGAAGACGGCGACCGCGTCCAGCAGGTTCACGTGCGTCCCATCCCAGCGAGTTCACGACGGTGCGCACATCGTAGGGACACCGGTGCCCGGCACCGTCGATCGGGGGGTACTTCGGGCGGTTTCGCCCGATATCAGCGGAGCGAGCGGGCGTACCAGCGGCCGTTCTGCCGGTCGACCGTCAGCGGCAGCCCGAACGTGTTCGAGAGGTGCTCCGGGGTGAACACCTCGTCCACCTTGCCCTGCGCGACGACCTCGCCGCGGCGCAGCAGCAGCGCGTGCGTGAACCCCTCCGGGACCTCCTCCACATGGTGCGTGACCATCGCCATCGTGGGGGCGGCGGGGTCGCCGGCCAGCGCCGCGAGGCGGGCGACGAGGTCTTCCCTACCGCCGAGGTCGAGGCCCGCCGCGGGCTCGTCCAGGAGCAGAAGCTCGGGGTCGGGCATGAGGGCGCGGGCGATCTGCACGCGCTTGCGCTCGCCCTCCGACAGCGTGCTGAACGTCCGCCGGACGAGGTCGGCGCAGCCGAGCGCCTCCAGCAGCGCGACGGCGCGGCCCACGTCCGTCGTGTCGTACTCCTCGCGCCACCGGCCGATGATCGCGTACGAGGCGGTCAGCACCAGGTCGATGACCGTCTCCTCGGCCGGGACCTTCTCCGCGACGGACGAGCTGGCGAGGCCGATGCGGGGCCGCAGCTCGAACACGTCGGTGCGGCCGAGCTCCTCCTCCAGGATCTCGACTCCGCCCTCGGTGGGATGCAGCATCGCGGCGGCGACCTGGAGCAGCGTCGTCTTGCCGGCCCCGTTCGGACCCAGGACGACCCACCGGTCGCCCTCGTCCACCGTCCAGTTGACATCGCGCAGCAGGGTCGCCCCGCCGCGCCTGACCCCGACTCCGCGGAGCTGAAGCACCTCGCCGGCCATCGCGCGCCTTCGTCTCCCATCCGGTCGCCCGTGATCCTTCTCAGGAAAGAACCTATGCGATCCGGGGTCGCCGCGGGCCGCCGGATCCCCGGCGGAAACGGCGGCCCCACGGTGCTCCTCCGCCGCGATAGGTCCCTTACGTCCGGTGGAACCGGCGATCCGAGCGCTTATCGTGGATCGCATGCCCATTGCGAACTGTCTGGGAATGAGCCCGAACGCATGAGCGGGGCCGTCGCCACCGCGCTGGTCGCCTGGGGCAACGCCTGGCTCACGGGGCACGTCGGGCTGGACGAGGCGGTCGACGCCGTCGAGAAGAACGCCGGCCCGCAGATCCTCGGCGGCGAGCCCGCCGAGGTGACGCTGCGCCGCGGCCTGGGCGACCTGCGCGTCGGCGGTCTGTCGGCGCTGCGGCTGGCGCTGCCCGAGCCCGGCGACCCGCTCGGCCTGACCGGCCCGCCCGCGTTCAACGCCGCGGCGATCGACGCGGGCGCCGCCGTGGTAGCCGTCCTGGACGGCCGGGCGATGGGCCTGGTCCCCGCCGAGGACCGGCGCGGCTCGTCCTACGTCGGCGTCCGCTGGACGCCCCACGAGGCGTCGGCGGCGCTCCCGGACGTCCCGTCCCTCGCCGAGGCCGACCGGAGCCTCACACTCGCGATGCGGGACGCCACAGAGGCACTGCTGACGGTCGACGACTTCGCGGGCGTCCCGCCCGAGATCGCGGACGCGCTGGTCGACCTACGCGACCCCGACCGCGGCGACCACCCACTGGCCCCCGGCTACCCACAGCGCGCCCACCGCGTAGCCGCACTGGCCGGCCGGCTTTCCCTGGTAGTCGACCTGGCCCGCCAGATGGACGACCGCGGCCTCAGCGCGGACCAGATGACCCGCCGAGGCGAGGCCCTACGTCTCCTGGACGCGGCGGTCCGCAGAGCCCTAGTGGCGGCCTGCAACAGCGCATTCGACCCAGTACCAGGAACAGACCGCTAGCAGGGCCCAGACAAGGGGGCGTAGGGGGAACCACACAAAGGGGGTGTGGGGGGAACCCCCACCGGGGGCGTGGGGGGCTGGCCCCCACCGGGGGTGAGGGTGTCTTCCGCGAAGCTCCAGCGGAGCGGAAGACACCCTCACCCCCGCCACCCGGGGGGTGTGGGGGTCGCCCCCCACATCAGGAGGGCTCGCCCCCCCACATCAACCCCTTACGACGATGGTGTTGCAGATCTTGTCGGCGAAGGTCTGCTTGCGGTCGTCCCACAGCGGCCAGAGGAAGCCGATGTAGCACAGGAAGCTGTCGGCGATGTGGGCGATCTTGCGGACGAACGCCATGCCGAAGCCGATGGGCTGGCCGGTCTGCGCGCTCACCAGGCGGATGCCCATCTGGCGCTTGCCGATGGACTGGCCGGTGGTGCCCTCCTGGTAGCAGATCCACAGGCCGCCCGCGACGGACAGCGCGAGGCCGACCAGCATGAACAGCAGGCCGAGCACGGCGGCGCCGCCGCTGCCGGAGCTGGTCAGCAGGAGGCTGAGCAGGTAGAGGACGAAGACCGGACCGGCGAAGATCAGGTAGTCGATGATGTAGCCACCGGCACGCGAGCCCCACTCGGCCAGCTGGCCGGTCGAGCCGTAGTGGTGGTGGTGGACCTCCTGGTAGCCCGGCTGCGCGGGCGCCGCGGGGGCGCCGTAGCCCGGCTGGGCGGGAGGCTGCTGGCCGTACCCGGGCTGCGCCGGAGGCTGGCCGTAGCCCGGCTGCGCGGGCGGCTGGCCGTAACCGGGCTGCGCCGGGGGCTGGCCGTAACCGGGCTGGGCCGGGGGCTGCTGGCCGTACCCGGGCTGCTGCTGCCCGTAGCCCGGCTGCTGACCGTACGGGTCGTAGGGGTTACCCACACTTGCTCCTTATTGATTGACCCTGTGGTTATGTGACGCCCGCCGGACCCGGTGGGCTCCGCAAGTCTGACCGAGTATCGACTTCGGCTCAAACCCGCAGGATTCCCAACCGGACGAGCTGCCACAGCTCCGACCCCACGAGGGCGGTGCCGAGCATCCAGGCACGGGTCTTCGGCTGGAGTGCCCACCACCGTCGTCCCAGGCCCAGCGGTGCGGCGGCGACGGCGATCGCGCCGGTCAGGGCGACCGGGTTCGCGAGGACGGCCTGGCCTGGACGGCCCGAGCCGAGCTCGATGAACACGGTCGTGCCCCCGCACATGGGACACGGGATTCCGGTGAGCGCCCGTAGGGGACAGAGCACGCCGGGGTCGTTGACGCGGTGGATCCATGACGCGCCGATGGCCGCGACGGCCATCGCCGCAACGCGCAGCGCGGTCCCCAGGGGGCCGTGCCGCGCTGCGGTGAGGGTCCGGCTGACGATCCCGCCGAGCACACCGTCCGGTGCACCGGTGGCCGCCGCCCCGGGCGCTCCCCCCAACGAATCCTCCGCCTCGATGACATACAGGTGAGTGACCCGTATACGGGTGCACCCGGAGGCAGGTCAAGTGCGGGCAACGATCCGCGACAGGACCGTTACGGAGTGCACGGCGACTCCACCCCAGGGGTAAGAGTAAGACAAATGGGCAGGTACGTGGGCACTCTTTCTTGCTAAGAGTTTCTTGACGTCCTCCCCTGCCTGAAGGCGGGGGATTCCAACCCCGTCCCCTATACGGAGAGGAGAGCGGGTTGAGGTTCGCGGTTCACCGGCCCGCCTGACGGCGTGCCTCCCCGCGCGGCCACCGTGCGCCCCACGGCGGTGTCTCCGATGTTGCAGGCGGTGTCTTTGATGTTGCGTGCGGTGTCTTTGATGTTGCGTGCGGCGTTGACGTCGGCGTTGGCCCGGTGCCCGCAGGCGACGCATCGGAACACCGCTTGGCTCTCGCGGTTGTCCCGGGCGCGGTGCCCGCACGCGTTGCAGGTCTGCGACGTGTACACCGGGTCGACCCGGACCACCCGCCCCGGTGCCTTCTGCTCCAGGCGGGTCACCAATTGCCCCCAGCCGTTGGCCAGGATGCCCCGGTTGAGCCCGGCCTTGGCCCGAACCCCGGTGCCGGGTGCCTCGATGGTGCCGCGCGCCGACCGGGTCATCCCGGCCACATCGAGGTCCTCGACGGCGATGACGTCGAACCGGCGGGCCAGATCCGTCGAGGTCTTCTCCACCCAGTCCTTGCGGCGGTCGGCCTCACGCGCCTTGAGCCGCGCGACGGCGGCCTTGACACGGGCACGCCGGTTCGACCCCGCTTTCGCGCGGGTCAAGCGCCGCAGCAGCCGCTTCAACCGCTCGGCCTCCCCCGGCGTCAAACCCGGCACGCTGCTGGTCTCGCCGGTGGACAGCGCAGCCGACACCGCCACACCCCGATCGACACCGACCGCCGCACCATTGCCCGGTACGGGAACGGGGTCGGGGATGGCGGCGAACGCGACATGCCAACGGCCCGCGCGGTCACGGGTCACCCGGAACGACCTGGCGTCCGGCACGGGGCGGGACCAGCGGAACCGCACCCACCCCACCTTCGGCACCCGCACCTCGCCCATGCGGCGCGACAACCGCCGCACATCCCACGCCCGACCCCGGGCACCGACAATCCGGAACCCCTCATGCACCCCCGCCTTACGCCACGTAGGGCGGCGGTGCGTACCGGCGAAGAAGTTCGCCATCGCCTGCGCGAAGTCCTTGAGCGCCTGCTGCTGCACTGTCTGCGAACCGGCCGCCAGCCACGGATTCGCGGCGCGGGCCTCGGTCAGTTGGCGTGCTTGGGCGACATACCCCGGAGCGGAGCCGCGTCGCGGCGTCCACCAGGAGTGCTGTTCAACGGCCAGGTTCCAGACGTACCGGGCGTGCGAGCAGTGCTCCAGCAGCCCCGCCTCCTGGGCAGGGGTCGGGCACAGCCGGTACCGGGACACGCTCCGCAACCTACCGACCACCACCGACAAAACCAGGAGACCACAGCACCGCATCGTGCCGCGTCCCCTCCCCGCCCTGAAAGACGGGGTCTCCACGCTCAGATATCCGATGAATTGCCGGCGGCGCACGCGTCGGAAAGCATGAACGTGGGGAGGACGCACGCAAAGCACCGGCCGCGATCACGGGACCGAAGTAAGCCGCTGCCGCGCAGAGGAACCCCCAACTCAACCGCCAAGACCTCGACATACCGGCAGGGCCCGGCATGCCGGCAGGGCCCCGGCATACCGCCAAGGCCCCGGGGGCGTCAGCTCTGCGCGGCGGCGCCGACGACCAGGGGGCCGCCGGCGGCGGGCAGGTGCTCGGCCTCGACGACGTCGGCGATGACCGCGGTGATGTTGTCGGGGCCGCCGTTCTCGCGGGCCAGCTCGATCAGCCGGTCGACCGCGCGCTGCGGATCGGCCTCCGCCGACACGACCTCGTAGATCGCCTGCGCGTCGACCGGGCCGCTGAGGCCGTCCGAGCACAGCAGGTAGCGGTCGCCGAGCCGGGCCTCGCGCAGGCGCAGGTCGGGCTCGCGGTCCTCACGGCCGTCCAGCACCCGGTACAGCACGTGGGAGAGCCGCGACGTCTCGGCGGGGTCGGCCTGCTGGCCGGCCTGCTCCGCCTCCGCCTTCAGCAACTCGTCCATCGTGTGGTCCTGGGTCATCTGGAACAGCTCGCCGTCGCGGAGCAGATAGCCGCGCGAGTCGCCGACGTGCGCCAGTGCCACGGACTCCCCGGACCAGAGCATCGCGGTGAGCGTGGTGCCCATCCGGCTGAGGTCGGGACGTTCCTCGCGGACGATGCGGAGCTTCTCGTTGGCCTCGGCCACCGCGCGGCCCAGCATGTCAACA
The DNA here is from genome assembly GCF_013364275.1 of Actinomadura sp. NAK00032. Lineage (NCBI taxonomy): Bacteria > Bacillati > Actinomycetota > Actinomycetes > Streptosporangiales > Thermomonosporaceae > Actinomadura > Actinomadura sp. NAK00032. The sequence goes on from NZ_CP054932.1 coordinate 9,182,227, forward strand.
AGATCGTCCTTGGGGGCGGCGGTGTCCAGCGAGCGCAGTGAGCCGATGACGGTCGAGCTCGCGACCTCGCCGCCGGCGTACCCGCCCATGCCGTCCGCGACCGCGACCAACCACGCACCGGCGTACCCCGAGTCCTCGTTGTTCTCGCGGTTGCACCCGATGTCGCTGCCTGCTGCGTACCTGATTGCTACGTTCATACCAATTTCGATGACGATCCTGTCAGAGGAGTTGTATCAGTAGCGGACAGTGGATTCCCCGGTTTCCCCGGCGGAGCCGGACGATCCGACACCGTGCCGGACCGCGTACAGCGCCGCCTGCGTCCGATCCTGGACTCCCAGTTTCATGAGCAGATTACTGACGTGCGTCTTGACCGTCTTCTCGGACACCACGAGCGCGCGCGCGATCTCCCGGTTGGACCTGCCCCGCGCGATGTGCACGAGCACCTCCCGTTCCCGTTCGGTCAGCGCGGCCATGCCGCGGTCGTCGTCCCGCTCCGCCGTCCCGTCCCGCAGCATCGCCTCGGCCGCGTCCGGCGCGAACAGGACGTGCCCGTCGTTCACCGCCCGGATCGCCTGGACGAGCGCCTGCGGGTCGACGTCCTTGTACAGGTACCCGGCCGCACCCGCCTGCACGGCCGGCAGCACGTGGCCACGCTCCGTGACGCTGGTGAGGACCAGGACCCGTGCCTTCACCCCACGAGCCCGCAGCTCCGTCAGCGCGGCCAGACCGTCGGCGCCCGGCATCTTGAGGTCCATGAGCACGATATCGGGCTCCAGCGATTCGGCCAGTGTCACGGCCGACGCGCCGTCCTCGGCCTCGCCGACGACCTCGATGTCGTCCTGGATGCCGAGGAACGTGCGCAGCCCCTGCCGGACGACCGGATGGTCGTCGGCGATGAGCACCTTGATGACGCCCGGGCCCGCCGTCACAGCGCCACCTCCAGCCGGACGGTCGTGCCTCTGCCGGGCACGGCGTCAATCGTGAGCTCACCGCCGATGGAGTGCGCCCTGGCGCGCATGGAGGCGAGCCCGAGCCCGCCTTGGGGCTCGGTGTCGGACGCGTCGAAACCGGACCCGTCGTCGGCGACCTCCAGCACGGCCTGGCCGTCCGCTGTGGCCAGCCGTACCTCCACTGTGCGCGCGCGGGCGTGTCGCAACGCGTTGTAGAGCGCCTCCTGGGTGATGCGGAACGCGACGGCCTCGTGCTCCTCCGGCAGGACGACGGCCTCGTCGGCGGAGAAGCGCACGTCGGTCTCGTGCGCCCGGTCGAGGACCTCGACGTGCTTGCGCAGCGACGCGACCAGGCCGTCCGCGAGGTCGGCGGGGCGCAGCTCGAAGATCACGGCGCGCAGCTCGGCGAGGGCCTCGGCGGCGAGCCGCTCGACCTGCGCCAGCTCCTGGACGGTCCGCGCCGGGTCGCGCTCGGCCAGCGCGGACGCCGTGCGCGCCGTCAGCCGCAGCGAGAACAGCTTCTGCGCGACGGCGTCGTGCAGCTCGCGGGCCAGCCGGTTGCGCTCCGCGACGACGGTCAGCTCGCGGTTGTGCTCGTAGAGGCGGGCGTTCGCCATCGCGATCGCGGCGTGCGCGGCGAACAGGGTGAGCAGTTCCTCGTCGCCCTCGCTGAAGCCGCCGGGGGTGCGCTTGTTGGCCAGGAAGATGATGCCGAGCACGTCCTCGCCGTCGCGTATCGGCACGCCGAGGAAGTCCTTCAGGACGGGGTGCGCGACCGGCCAGCCCTCGAACTCCGGCTCCCGGCGGATGTCGCCGAGCCGCTTCGGCACGTCGCCCTTCAGCATCGCGGCGAGCATGCCGTGCTGGCGGGGCAGCGGGCCGATCCGCTCCCACTCCTCCTCCGACACGCCCTCGACGACGAACTCGGCGAACGACCCCTCGTCGTCGGGCACGCCGAGCGCGGCGTAGCGGGCGTCCAGCAGCTGCGCCGCCGCCCGCACGATCACCTGCAGCACCTCGTGCACGGACAGGTGCCGGGTCACCGCGAGCACGGCGGAGCTGACGGCGTGCAGGGTCGCGCCCTGCTCGCCGCGGCACCCGTCGTCGGTCTGCATCCCGGCCTCTCGTCCTCCCCGGGCCCGCCCCTCGCGAGCGCCCCGGATGAGCGCCCCGCGGTGCTCACTGGTGAAGACCGTACTCTCTGGGCGGGTCTTCCCGAATCAGCCTGGACGAGTATCCCCGCCCTCCGAGCGGGACCCGGGTCCTACGACCATCAGACGAGCCGTCCGGGAACCGGCGGCCGATGCCTCCGGGCGCCCCGGATTCCTAGCGTCGAGGGCATGAAGACGGCACTGATCACAGGAGGCTCCCGGGGCCTCGGGCGGGCGCTCGCCGCCGGGCTCGCGCGGGACGGCTGGACGCTCGTCATCGACGGCCGCGACCCCGCCGCGCTGGCGGCCGCCGCGGCGGAGACCGGCGCGACCGGCATCGCCGGGGACGTCGCCGACCCCGCGCACCGGGCGGCCCTCGTCCAGGCCGTGTCCGGCGGGCTCGACCTGCTCGTCAACAACGCGAGCACCCTCGGGCCCACGCCGATGCCCCGGCTGGACGCGCTGCCGGTGACCGACCTCGCGGACACGCTCGCGACCAACGTGCTGGCGCCGCTCGCCCTGATCCAGGAGTTCCTGCCGAGCCTGCGGGAGCGGCGCGGCGCGATCCTCAACATCACGTCCGACGCGGCCGTGGAGGGCTACGAGACGTGGGGCGGCTACGGGACGTCCAAAGCGGCGCTGGAGCAGCTGTCGAACGTCCTGGCGGCCGAGGAGCCCGACGTGGCCGTGTGGTGGGCGGACCCCGGCGAGATGAACACGGACATGCTGCGCGCCGCCGGCGAGGACGCGGACGCCGCGCCCCCGCCCTCCGAGGCCGCCGCCGCCCTGCACCGGCTGATCACCGACCGCCTCCCGAGCGGCCGATACGAGGCGTCCCACCTGGTGAGGGCGCGATGACAGCCGTCCTGGACCATGATCACGTGGTTGATTCGGGGCGGAGTGTCCTTTCTGTAGGTTTTCGTGGTCCGACGTTCGGGATCGTGCTGGTCGTCACGCTGCTGGCGTTCGAGAGCATGGCCGTCGGCACCGTCATGCCGGTGGTCGCGTCCGACCTGGACGGCCTGGCGCTGTACGCGTGGGGGTTCAGCGCCACGCTGATCAGCAGCCTGCTGTCCACGGTGCTGGCGGGCGGCTGGGTGGACCGGTCCGGCCCGGCGCGGCCGCTCATGATCGGGCTGAGCACGTTCGTCGCCGGGCTCGTGGTCGCGGGCGCGGCACCGGCCATGGGCGTCTTCGTCGCCGGCCGCGCCGTGCAGGGCCTCGGCACCGGCGTCTCGCTCGTCGCGATCTACGTCGTGATCGCCCGCGTGTACCCGGAGGCGCTGCGGCCGCGCGTGTTCGCGGCGCTGTCGGCGGCCTGGGTGCTGCCGTCGCTGATCGGCCCGGCGGTCGGCGGCGCGGTGGCCGAGCACGCCGGCTGGCGGTGGGTGTTCCTCGGGCTGATCCCGCTGGTGATCCCGCCCGCGCTGCTGCTGGTGCCCGCGATCCGCGGCATCAAGCCGGTGGACGCGGGCCCTGGGGCCGGCGCGGGGGCCGGCAGGGCGCGGTACGTCGCCGCCGTGGCCGTCGCGGGCGGCGCCGGCGTCCTCCTCTACGGCCTCGACGGCGCGGGCTGGGCGATGCTCCCCGCCGCCGCGGCCGGGCTCGCGGGGCTGGCGTTCGGCCTTCCCCGGCTGCTGCCCGCCGGGACGCTCCGGCTGCGCCGCGGGCTGCCCAGCGTCGTCCTCGTCCGGGGCCTGCTGTCGGGCGCGTTCGTCGGCACCGACGTCTTCATCCCGCTGGCGCTGACGAAGCTGCACCACTTCAGCCCGACGCAGGCGGGGGTCGTCCTCACGGTCGGCGCGCTCGGCTGGTCGGCCGCGTCGCAGATCCAGGGGCGCTCGCGGCGCCCCCGCGAGTTCTACGCGCTCCTCGGCGCCGTGTTCGTCACCGCCGGGATCGTCCTCACCGCCGTCGCGCTGCAGCTGTCCGGCTGGCTCGCCGCCCCCGCGTGGATCATCGGCGGCGCCGGGATGGGCTTCGCGATCGGCAGCCTGTCCGTCCTGCTCCTCGACCTGTCCCCGGAGGACGAGCAGGGCGTCAACTCGTCCGCGCTGCAGATCAGCGACACCCTCGGCTCCTCCCTCGTGGTCGGCGTCGCGGGCGCGCTCGTCACCGGCTTCGGCGTCGACCGGCTCGGCACCGGCCTCGTCGTCGCCGGCGTGCTGTTCGCCGCGATCGCCCTCCTCGGGGTCGTCGCCGCTCTCCGGCTGGAGGTCCCGAAATGACCGTCGACTTCACCCTGCCGTCCGCCCTGGAAGCCCACGAGCCGCCGGAGGCGCGCGGCCGGACCCGGGACGGCGTCCGCCTCCTGGTGTCGCGGCGCGCCGGCGGCGCCGTCTCCCACCACGAGTTCCGCGACCTGCCGACGCTGCTCGACCCCGGCGACCTGCTGGTCGTCAACACCTCGGCCACGCTGCCCGCCGCCGTCCGGCTCGACCGGATCAGCGTGCACTTCTCCACCCCGGTGCCCGGCGAGGACGACCGGCTGTGGCTCGTCGAGCTGCGCCGCATCGCCGGGAAGGCCAGCCATCCCTACACGGGCGGCTGCCCCGGCGAGTGGATCCCGCTGCCCGGCGGCACCACCCTCACCCTCGTCGAACGGCACACCGCCCGGTTGTGGCGGGCGCGCCTCAGCACCGACGTCGTCCCCTACCTGCGGCGCCACGGGACGCCGATCAGGTACGGGTACGTCCGCCGCGACTGGCCGGCCGCCGCCTACCAGACCGCGTTCGCCCACGACCGGTCGACCGGCAGCGCCGAGATGCCGAGCGCGGGCCGCCCGTTCACGCCGGAACTGGTGACGGAGCTGGTCTCGCGCGGCGTCCTGATCGCCCCGATCACGCTGCACACGGGCGTCGCGTCCCCCGAGGCGCACGAGCCGCCGTACGCCGAGCGCTACCGCGTCCCGGAGCCGACCGCGGCGCTGGTCGAGCACGTCCGCGCGCGGGGCCGGCGGGTGATCGCCGTCGGCACGACCGCCGTCCGCGCCCTGGAGACGGCCGTGGACGCCTCCGGACGCGTCCGCCCGTCCTCCGGCTGGACGGAGCACGTCGTGACGCCGGAGAGCGGCGTCCGGGCCGTGGACGGGCTCCTCACCGGCCTGCACGAGCCCGCGTCGTCCCACCTGCGGATGCTCACGGCCATCGCGGGCCGCGACCTGCTGGCCGCCACCTACGCGGCCGCACTGGCCGAGCGGTACCTGTGGCACGAGTTCGGCGACCTCAACCTGATCATGTAGCCGTCTCGCATGCCGGACCTGCCGCGCGCCTCCCACGTCACGGCCGGTACCGTGGAAAACAGTTATGGACGGGTCAGCACAGCGCACGCTCCTCATCACACTCACCGGACGCGACCGCCCCGGCGTGACCTCGCGTCTGTTCCGGACACTCGCCGAGTTCCCGCTCACGGTCGCCGACGTGGAGCAGGTCGTCATCCGCGGCCGGCTCGTCCTCGGCGTCCTGCTCGCCTACAGCGAGGGCGCCGACATCGGCCGCGTCTGGAACGCCGCCGAGCACGTCGCCAACGACCTCGACATGGAGATCGAGCTCTCCACGGGCCGCAACCGGCGGATGCCGAAGCGCACCGGGCGGCTGCACGTCACCGTCCTCGGCGCCCCGCTGAAGCCCGCCGCCATGGCCGGGATCTCCGGGCGGATCTCCGCGCACGGCGCCAACATCGACCGCATCGAGCGGCTCGCGCAGAACCCCGTGACCTGCATCGAGATGGACGTCTCCGGCGCCGATCCCGACGCGCTGCGCGCCGCGCTCACCGCCGAGGCCGCCGAGCAGCAGGTCGACGTCGCCGTCCAGCAGAGCGGGCTGAGCCGGCGCGCCAAGCGGCTGATCGTCATGGACGTCGACTCCACCCTCATCCAGGGCGAGGTCATCGAGCTGCTCGCCGAGCACGCCGGCTGCCTCGACGAGGTCGCCAAGGTCACCGAGGCCGCGATGCGCGGCGAGCTCGACTTCGAGGGCTCCCTCCGCGAGCGCGTGGCGCTGCTCGCCGGGCTCGACGCCGCCGCCATCGACGACGTCCGGGGCAAGCTGCGGCTCGCCGCCGGCGCCCGCACGATGGTCCGCACGCTGAAGCGCCTCGACTACAAGTTCGCGATCGTCTCCGGCGGCTTCACCCAGGTCACCGACGCCCTCGTCGACGACCTCGGCATCGACTACTCCGCCGCGAACACGCTGGAGATCGTCGACGGCAAGCTCACCGGCCGCGTCACCGGCCGCGTCATCGACCGCGCAGGCAAGGCCACCGCGCTGGAGCGCTTCGCCCGCGAGGCCGGCGTCCCGATCAGCCAGACGGTCGCGATCGGCGACGGCGCCAACGACCTCGACATGCTCCAGGCCGCCGGGCTCGGCATCGCCTACAACGCCAAGCCGGTCGTCCGCGAGGCCGCCGACACCGCCGTCAACGTCCCCTACCTCGACACGATCGTCTTCCTCCTCGGCATCTCCCGCGACGAAGTCGAGGCCGCCGACGCCGCCGACGCCGCGGCCGACCGCCCGAACCCCGCCTCCTAGACCCACCGCCCCCGCTAGGGTCGCGGGTCATGATCTTTCGGCGTACGGGCGGCGCCGGGGCGACCGACTGGGCCTCGCTCCGGCACGCCTGCGGTCCGGCGGACGACGTGCCTCGGCTGCTGCGCACCGCCGTCGGGCGCGATGACGGCGCCGCGCGAACGGCGCTGGGCGAGCTGGCCGCCCGCCTCACCCACCAGGGCACCCCGTACCCCGCCACGGCGGCGGCGGTGCCCGTCCTGGTCGAGCTGGCCGCCGCGCGGCGGACGCGGCGGCGGCCGGAGTTGCTGTGGCAGCTCGCCGTCATCGCCGAGAGCACCGGCGCCGCACCCGAACTGGTGGAGGAGATCCAGACGGCGCTGCGCGCGGGCGCGCACCGGCTGCTGAAGCTGCACTCCGATACCGACGTCCAGGTGCGGCGGATGGCCTCCTACACCGTGGGGCGGCTCCCCGCCGACAGCGTGCCCTTCGCGCGGCTGCGGCAGATGCGGGATGCCGAAGGCGACGCCGAGGCCGCGGCCGAGCTGCTGCTGGCCGCCGGGGCGCTGCACCCGAAGGAGGCGGCGTCCTGGCTGGCGGACGAGCTCGCGGCGGGACGTCCCGTCCTCACCCGGGCCGCCGCCGCCTGGTCGCTGGCGGTGTACGGCGAGTCGTTCGGCCCGGCCGCCGTGGCCGCCGTCCGGGAGTGCTGGGCCACGTACGACCCGTTGCGCGACAGCCCGTGGTCGGACAGCTCGCTCAGCGAGATCATCTCCTCCGCTCCCCTGGAGGACGCCGTCGAGCTGGCCGGCGCCTTCCTGCGGGGCGAGCCGGGGGAGAACGCCTCGCAGGTCGTGAGCGGGATGCGGTGGCGCTGCCTGTTCTTCCGGTCGGCCCGGACGGGCTTCGGGGACGTGCTCGCCGAGGCCGTCTCCCATCCGGACATGCAGGTGCGGGCGGCGGCGGCTGAGCTGCTCGTGGAGATCCGGCAGGCCGTCCCCGCCGCCGTCGCCGCGCTCGCGGACCACGCGAAGGCGCCGCCGGAGACCGCGCTCGCCGACCGCCGGCACTGGCTGCACGGCCTGCGCACGCCCGAGGGACGCCTCCTCGCCGCCGCGCTCCGCCTGCTGGTCATGGCGGACCACCCGGACTGGCGGCCCGCCGTCCTCGGCGCCTTCGGCGCCGGGTGGTTCGACGGCGAGACCGTCGGCCTGCTCGCGGAGCGCGGGCTGCCGCCCGACCCGCCGCTGCTGGACGTCCTGCGCCCGCACCTGGCGTCCGCCGGGATGGAGACGCTCATGGCCCACGAGCCGGACGTCGCCATCCCCGCGCTCCTGACCGCCTGGGGGCCGGACGCCGCCGCCGCGACGCCCGAGCTGGCCGGCCTCGTCCCCCATGGGCGGCTGGCCGCCGTCACCACGCTGCGGGCGATCGGGCCGGGCGCCTCCGCCGCCGTGCCGGCCCTCGCCGAAGCCGCGACCGGTTCCGGCCCCTGGGATTTCCGCGAAGCGTGCGCCGAGGCGCTGACCGCCATCACCGGCGACGCTGAACACCTCGCCCGGTTCGTGCGGGACGCGGCCGACGCCGGCGAGACCGTCCTGGCGGCACGGCTCGCGCGGGCGCACGGGCTCCCGCTGGACGGCCTCCTCCCCGCCCTGCGGGACCTCGCCGCGGCCGACACCGCGGACTTCGACGGCTGCGAGCGGCGGATCGGCGCGGCCGAGATCGTCCTGGACCTCACCGGCGACACCGCCACCGCGCTGCGCGCCGCCGAGGCGGTGCTGGCGGACGGCCGCGCGCCCGCGATCCGGGCCGCCCGGCTCGCCGGACGGCTCGGCGCAGAGGCCGCCGCTCTCGTGCCCGCGCTGCGCGCGATGGACGACGACGTCACGTCCCACTACCCGGCCGCCCTGGCGATCAAGGAGATCACCGGCGACCCCGGCCCGCTGGTCGACGCCGTCGCCCGCCGGCTCCTGGAGCACGGCGCGGGCCACTGGCTCGCCGACGCCGCCCGCGAACTGGGCGACGCGCTCGAACCCCTGGTCCCGGGCCTGCGCCGGCAGGCCGCCAGCGACCGCAACACCCTCCCGCCGACCTCCCTCGACACCCTCGTCCCCGGCGACCTGGAGCAGCTGGCCGTCCTCGCGGACGTGCTCGCCGCCTGGGACGGCCGCGACCATCCGGCCGATCCGGGCCTTAGGCAGTGATCATCGGGGTACGGGTGAGGCGCGGGGAGAGGGCTCTCCGCGGGCGGGCGACTGAAGGCGGAGGGACCGGCGGTGCTGCAGCGTGCGCGGGAGGCGTACGTTCAGGCGAACGGGCAGGCGACGCCCATGTACGGGGTCGCGGCGGCCGTCGCGGTGGCGGTGCCGCTGCTCGCCGGGGCGCTGACCGGGCACGCCGCGCAGGGCTCCATGATCGCGCTCGGCGCGTACCTGGTGGCGCTGCGGGCGCCTGAGGGGCCGTACGGGGCGCAGGCCCGCAGCCTCACCGTGGGGGTGCTGGTCGTCGCGGTCGGGTCCGCGGTCGGCGGGCTGCTCAGCGGGCACCTGTGGCCGACCGTGATCGTGGTGCCGCCGCTGATCGCGCTCGGCGTCGCGGTGCCGCGGATCGGGTCCACGGCCGGGCTGGCGGTGCTGCTCAGCGCGGTCCGGCCGCCGTCCGCCAACGTGATCGACATCGGGCTGCTGGAGTTGATCGGCGGGCTGCTGACCGCCGGGCTGCTGCTCGCGCCGTGGCCCGCGCGGCGGCTGCGCCCGCTGCGCGCGTCGCTCAGCGAGTGCGCCGACGCGGTCGCCGAGGCGCTCGACGCGGTCGCCGAGGACGTCGCCGCGCACGACGCCGGCCCGCTCGACGCCGTCGAGATCACCAACCCGGACCTGCGCGCCGTCACCCGCGTCCCGGACTGGGAGGCCAAGCGGCGGGCCGCGTCCGAGGCGCTCACCGACGCCCGCGCGACCTACCGCCTCTACCGGACGGGACGCGGCCGCAGCGACCCCACCCGTCCCGAACGGCTCATCGACGCGCTCGGCCGCGTCCTGCACGAGACGGTGACGCTGCAGGCCGTCCTGGAGGCGGCGAAGAACTACCCGCCCGACCGCGAGTGGCGCCTGGAGACGCAGACCGCGATCTCCGCGCTCGCAGCGCGGCTGCGGCTGCTCGCCGGGGCCGTCGCGACGGCGGGCGAGGCGCCGCTCGGCCGCGAGGAGTCCGCGGCCGTCCGGCGGATGGGGCGGGCGGCCGAGCAGATCCGGCGCGCCGGGCTCGCCGGCGACGAGGACCTCGTCGCGGTCGCGCTGATCGGCCAGGTGCGCCGCTCCATCGACCGCATCGCCGGCGAGGTCGCCTCCACCCGCCGGATCGTCGCGAGCGGCCTGCGGATCGGGTTCGGGCCGCCGCGCCTGCCCGGCACCCTCGACCCGATGCCGGTCTGGGACCGGACGCGGCGCGCCGTCCGCACCCGGTCGCCGGTGTTCCGGCAGGTGTCGCGGGTGTTCGTCACGGCGGTCGTGTCGATGGCGCTGGCCGCCGCGCTCGGCCTCTCGCACGGGCACTGGATGACGATCACCGCGATGCTGAGCCTGCGCGCCACCTACGGCGAGACCGTCGACCGGCTCGTGCAGCGCGTCGGCGGCACCGCGGCCGGGTCCGCCGTCGCCGCGGTCATCCTCACCCTGGCGCCGGGGCAGCTCACCGTCGCCGTGATCGCCTTCGCCTTCGCGATGGCCGGGTTCGCGATGCGGTCGGTGAACTTCGCCTACTGGGCGCTGTTCGGCACGCCGCTCGCGATGATGCTGCTCGACTTCTCCACCCCCGCCGGCTGGGTCACCGCGGGGGAGCGGATCGCGCTGACCATCGCCGGGACCGCGCTGTCGTACCTCGCCGTCCGGCTGCTGTGGCCCGCCGGGCACCTGGAGCGGCTGCCGACGCAGCTGAACCGGCTGCTGCGCACGCACGCCGGCCTCGTCCGGGCGACGGCGGACGTCCTCGCGGGCGAGCAGGTCCGGCTGCCGCACGACACGATCGTCGCGGCCGAGCGGGCGGCGGAGGCCGTCGCCGAGACCCGCACCCGGCTCGGCCACGAGCGGCGGCCCGACACCGAGCTGATCAACCAGCTGCGGACCGCCGTGGACGCCGCGCACCGCACCCGCGACCACCTCATCGCGGTCGCCCGGCTGTCCCGGGAGAAGGCCGTCGACTCCGGGCCCGTCCCCGAGATCCTCGACCGGCTCGCCGACGAGTTCGAGGAGACCGCCGTGCTGCTGGAGGAGCCCGAGGAGCTCGACCCGAAGCACGTCCCGCCGGTCGAGGAGCTGGGCGAGGAGCTCGCCGACCTCGACTCGCACCTGTCCACGCTCACCCGGCGGCGGCGCGCCGAGATCAAGGCGGGCGTCGACCGGGACGAGGTCACCCCGCTCCGGCAGGCGCTGCTGCAGGTGTCCGGCACCCGCTACACGATCAGGTCGCTGCGCCGGGACGCCGGGACCGTCGTCGAGTCGTCCCTCACCGCCGCGGCGCCCCGCCCGTAGGTCAGTCCTTCGGGGTGCGGACGGTGCGGAGCGTCCCGAGGCCGGGCCGCAGCTCGCTCCAGGCGCCCTCCAGGTCGACCACGGCGAGCGCGCAGGTGGGGAACGCGTCCGGTGCCTCGCCGGTCAGGTCGTGGACGAGCTGGTGCACGGACGGGTTGTGGCCGACGAGCAGCAGTGTCCCGGTGTCCTGCGGGGCCTCCGAGGCGAGCGCGAGCAGTTCGTCGGGGTCGTTGGCGTAGATCACCGGCTCGTAGTCCGCCGGCGCGTCCACCGCCAGCAGGTCGAGCGTCTCCCGGGTGCGGGCCGCCGGCGAGCAGAGCACCCGGGCGGGGACGAGGCCGTTCGCGCGCAGCCATTCCCCGGCCGCCGCGGCGTCGCGGCGGCCGCGGTCGTTGAGGACGCGGTCGATGTCGGCCGTGCCGAACCCGGCGACGGCCTTCGCGTGCCGGAGCACGATGAGCGTGGGCATGACCGCCACATTAGGGCGGGTGGTCACGGCGCGGCGAGCGCCGCCAGCCCCCACAGCACGAGGAGGATGCCGAGCATCCCGCAGATCACGAGGGCGAACCCCTTGGGCCCCGACATCGCCGGCTTCCCGCCGCCGCTCGCCACAGCGCCTCCCGATGGTCCCGTCCGGAGCCGGAGACGTCCGGCCCTCCCCCCAAGCGTACGGGCGCCCGCCCATGCTCCGAACCCGCCCCCGCCCAACCCGGCGACCAGCGAACACGCGGGTTCCGTCCGATCGAGAAGGGGAGACCACCGGCCGTCCCGCTCCGTCGCGCTTCGTCCCACTCCGTCCCCGTCCGGACATGCGGAAGGGCCGGCGGTGGCTGCGCCGCCGGCCCTCCCAGGGGTGATGCGTTCTAGCCGTTCTTGGCGGACTCCTCCTCGGCGGTGGCGGCGCCGTTGGAGTCGGCGCCGACCGCCGCCTCCTCGGGAGCGGCCTCCTCGATGGCCTCGGCCTTGCCACCGTCCACCGGCTCCTTGCCGGACGTGCCGCCCTCGACCGGCGGGCCGGCGGGCGCCGACTCGGCGATCGGGTCAGCGCGCCGCTTGGAGATCACGATCGCGGCGACGACGACCCCGACGGACAGCACGGTCACGCCGACGCGCAGCGCGGTGTTGCCCGCGTAGGTCACCACCGCGTCCGCGACCAGCAGCGCGACCAGGTTCATCACCTTGATCAGCGGGTTGATCGCGGGGCCGGCGGTGTCCTTGAACGGGTCGCCGACCGTGTCGCCGATGATCGTCGCCTCGTGCGCCTCGCTGCCCTTGCCGCCGAGGTGGCCCTCCTCGACGAGCTTCTTGGCGTTGTCCCAGGCGCCGCCGGAGTTGGCGAGGAACACCGCCATCAGCACGCCCGCCGCGATGGCGCCGCCGAGGAACGCGCCGAGCGGCGCGTACCCGAGCGCGAAGCCCACCGCGATCGGCGTCATGATCGCCAGCAGCCCGGGGGTGGCCAGCTCGCGCTGCGCGTCCCGGGTGCAGATGTCCACGACCCGGTCGTAGTCGGGCTTCTCGGTGTAGTCCATGATCCCGGGCTTGGTGCGGAACTGCTCGCGCACCTCCACGACCACCCGGCCGGCCGCCCGGCCCACCGCCATGATCGCCACGCCGGAGAACATGAACACCACGGCCGCACCGATGATCAGCCCGATCAGCACGTTCGGGCTCGCGATCGACAGGTTGAAGTCGAGGAACTCGGCGCCGATCGCGTCCTTCGCGCTGCTGGACGCGTCGTTGAGCGCCGCGATCACCGTCGTCCGGAACGAGCCGAACAGCGCGGTCGCGGCGAGCACCGCCGTCGCGATCGCGATGCCCTTGGTGATGGCCTTGGTGGTGTTGCCGACGGCGTCCAACCGCTCCAGGACGGACGCGGCCTCGCCCTGCACGTCCCCGGACATCTCGGCGATGCCCTGGGCATTGTCCGACACCGGCCCGAAGGTGTCCATCGAGACGATGACGCCGACCGTGGTCAGCAGCCCGGTGCCGGCCATCGCCACCGCGAACAGCGCGACGGTGGTGTTGCCGAAGCCGAGCAGGAACGCCCCGTACACGGCGCCGCCGATGACGAGCGCGGTGTAGACGGCCGATTCCAGGCCGAGCGAGATGCCCGAGAGGATGACGGTCGCCGGGCCCGTCCGGGCGCTGTCGGTGACCTCCTTGACCGGCTTGCGGTTGGTCTCGGTGAAGTAGCCGGTGAGCAGCTGGATGATGCTCGCCAACACGATGCCGATGATCACCGAGCCGAGCGCGACCCAGCGCGGGTCGGCGTCCAGCCCGCGGATCGACTCGTCGGTGACGCCCTTCAGGTCGGCGAACGACGACGGCAGGTACACGAACGCGGCGATCGCCACGAGGACCGCCGAGATGCCCGCCGAGATGAAGAACCCGCGGTTGATCGCCGACATGCCGGAGCGGTCCCCGGCGCGGGGCGCCACCGCGAAGATGCCGATCACCGCCGTGATCACGCCGATCATCGGGACGATCAGCGGGAACACCAGGCCCTCGGTGCCGAACGCCGCGGTGCCGAGGATGAGCGCGGCGACCAGCGTCACCGCGTACGACTCGAACAGGTCGGCGGCCATCCCGGCGCAGTCGCCGACGTTGTCGCCCACATTGTCGGCGATCGTCGCGGCGTTGCGCGGGTCGTCCTCCGGGATGCCCTGCTCGACCTTGCCGACGAGGTCGGCGCCGACGTCGGCGGCCTTGGTGAAGATGCCGCCGCCGACCCGCATGAACATGGCGAGCAGCGCGGCACCGAAGCCGAAGCCCTCCAGCACCTTCGGCGCGTCGCCCTGGTAGGCGAGCACGACGACCGCCGCGCCGAACAGGCCGAGGCCCACGGTGAACATGCCGGCGACGCCGCCGGTGCGGAACGCGATCCGCATCGCGGTCTTCTCGCCGTCCGCCTCGCGGGCGGCGGCCGCGACCCGGACGTTGCCGCGCACCGCGAGCCACATGCCGGTGAACCCGGTGACGGCGGAGAACAGCGCGCCGATGACGAAGAAGATCGAACGTCCGATCCGCTCGCTCGTCGAGTCGGCGGGGAGCAGCAGCAGAACGAGCGGGATCAGTACGACGAAGACCGCGACCGTTCGGAACTGGCGTTTCAGGTAGGCACTGGCGCCCACCTGTACGGCCCGCGCGATCTCTTGCATCTTGGCGGTGCCCTGGCCCGCGGCCAGGACATCGCGGACGAGACCCGCGGCGACGGCCAGTGCGAGCAGCGCGATCACGGCTACGACGACGACCAGGGAGAGGTCGCCGCCGCCGAGATCCACTTCTGCGCTGGCCGGGCTTGACAGGGAAAACCCGGACATCCGTCCTCCTCGACAGGGGCGTTGCGACTCGATCGTCACAAAGAAGACGATCTTTACCGCGTACCCCGCGAGTCATGATTTCGAACACCTCGCACGGCAACGCGGGTGCCGGGAGTCTACGCACGCGCAAGTCGAATGTTAAGGCCGCACGGCCCTTCACAGAGATGTCGCCGAAATGCAACGAGCAATACGCCGGGATTTGACCAATACGCCCACACAGGCGTCATCACCCCAGGTCAGCCGGGGTAACCTGCCCCTTACCTCGCCGTGACCCCGATCGGGGCATACGGCATTGGACGCACCGGCCCGACGCCCGGCGTCGCATTCAAGCTAGGCATTAACACGGAATATGTCCAGACCCAAATCGGCCGAACCGAGATCAACTCGAAGAGAATCTCACAACCCCGGCAACACCAGCCCCACCACCCCCAAATCCACAACCGGCCAACCCACGCCCCCACCGCACAGGCACAGCCGCCAACACACAGAAGCCACCCACCAACCGACGCCGCACCGCCTGAGCAGCGGCGGCCCCGAGGCACTCACGGCGGACGGCAACGGCCACCGGGCTCGACGGCGGACGGTAGGCGAGGGCAGGCACAGGTGCGGGTGCAGCAGATGTGCCGCCCGCCGGGCACGGGTCGGCAGGGTGAGCGCGGAGCGCGGCCGGCGGGCGGAGGGGGGCGGCCTCCGGCTTCACGGCCGACGCGCAGAGCAGCGCGAGAAGCGTCCCGGCGGGCGGAAGCGGACCTTGGGGAGCAGGCCGGTGATGGGGGGCAGCGGGGCGTCGGTGGGTGAGCGTGGGGTGGGTGGGGACGACTGAGGCCCCGCCGCGGTGGCGGGGCCTTGAGTCGTCGGTAGGGGCGCGCGTGCTTTAGATGGTCGCCTCGGCCTCGGCCGGCCAGCTCATCCGGATCTGGACTCCCTTGGGCGTGGCGGCGATCTCCACGTCGTCGGCGAGGCCGGCGATGACCGCCAGGCCCAGCTCGGCGGTGCCCTCGCCCCAGCCGGAATCGAACTCGCCCTCGTCCAGGGCCGCCGAGAGGTCGCCCGGCGTGTCGTCGCCGGGGACGGTGTCGCTGACGGTCACCTCGAAGCGGCGGTCGGCGCCGTTCAGTTCGAGGCGGACGGGCTCGTCCGGGCAGTGCCGGCGGTGCGCCTCCACGGCGCGCGAGCACGCCTCGCCGACCGCGAGCCTGACCTCGTCCAGCAGCGGCTCGGCGACGCCACTGCGGCGGGCCACGGCGGTCACGATCAGGCGGGCGGTCCGCACATGGACGGGCAGCGCGCTGAAGGACAGTTCAACGGTCGACATCTTCGAGCCGCGGGCCGCCTACTTGGCGCCCTTGCGCTTCTCCTCGGCCTCGGCGATCGAGTCGTGGATGCCGAAGACCTTGGTCAGCCCCGTGATCCGGAAGATCTTGAGGATGCGCTCCTGGGTGCAGACCAGTTCCAGCGAGCCGTCGTGCGCGCGGACCCGCTTGAGCCCGCCCACGAGGACGCCGAGGCCGGTGGAGTCCAGGAACTCCACCTTCTCCATGTCCACGAGCAGGTGGAACTTGCCCTTGTTGACCAGGTCGATGAGCTTCTCGCGAAGCTTCGGCGCCGTGTAGACGTCGATCTCGCCCTCCACGTTGATGACGGTGAGGCCATCGTCGGTGGTGTAGTCGTTCACCTTCAGGTCCACAGATCCTCCACGCGCCGTGCAGCACTATCCGATCCCGACGTCCGAACCGCCGGACGGTGGCCGGTCATCGAGACTTCGCCGTGATTCAACCACGCTCCGGCGTCGTACACGCACGTAATCGCCCACTCGGGCGAAAGTTCGCGCCATCCCGTCTGACCTGCTGATCTATCGGCCAGGTCGGGGGGACGGGCATACCGGCGCCGGGGCGTTCCCGTAGTTGTGCCCCGGCTGGCAAACTGAAAACCTGATGGGCGTCCAAAGATCTTCAACTCCCCTCGACCGGCTCCTCGCCGACCCTTCGCGGCGCGATCGCATCACCCATGTGGAGAGCGTTCCCGCACGTCAGGGCCGCCGTGCCGGGTGGCCGTCCTGGGCACCGCCGCTCCTTGTGGAGCGGCTGGCCGCGGCGGGCATCGAGGCGCCCTGGGAGCACCAGGCCGCCGCCGCCGAGCACGCCCACGCCGGCCGGTCTGTGATCATCGCCACAGGGACCGCGTCCGGGAAATCCCTCGCCTACCTGCTGCCCTGCATCGATGCCATCTATGCAGGGGAGGAGAATCCGCGCCGGGAAGGGACCGTCCTTTACCTGTCGCCCACCAAGGCCCTCGCCGCCGACCAGCTCCGCGCGCTCCGCTCCCTGCACCTCACGCGTGTGCGCGCGGCGACCTACGACGGCGACACTCCGCAGGACGAGCGGACGTGGGTCCGCCAGCACGCGAACTACGTGCTGACCAACCCCGACATGCTGCACCGGTCGATGCTGCCGGGGCACGCACGGTGGTCGGCCTTCCTGCGCCGCCTCAAGTACGTGGTCATCGACGAGGCCCATGGATACCGCGGTGTCTTCGGGTCGCATGTCGCGCAGGTCCTGCGCCGTCTGCGCCGGATATGCAAGCGGTATCACGCGTCCCCCACGTTCATACTCGCGTCGGCGACGACGTCATCGCCGGCGTGGGCCGCGTCCCGTCTCACTGGGGTGGACGTGGTCGCGGTGGACGACGATGCGTCGCCGCGCGGCCCCGCGACGTTCGCGCTATGGGAACCGCCGCTGACGGAGCTGCGCGGTGAGCGCGGTGCACCCGTCCGACGCACAGCTACGGCCGAGGCAGGCGACCTTCTGGCCGACCTTGTTGTCGAGGGCGTTCAGACGCTTGCGTTCGTCCGCTCCAGGCGCGGGGCAGAGTCGGTGGCGCTCAGCGCCAAGCGCGCGCTGCACGAGGTAAGCCCTGACCTGGCCGACCAGGTCGCCGCATACCGCGCGGGTTATCTGCCAGAGGAACGGCGTGCGCTGGAGGCCGCCCTCCGCTCCCGCTCGATCATCGGCTTGGCCAGCACGAACGCGCTGGAACTCGGTGTGGACGTCTCCGGGCTCGACGCCGTCCTCGTCTGCGGCTGGCCGGGCACTCGCGCGTCCCTCTGGCAGCAGGCCGGACGCGCCGGACGGTCCGGGCAGGCCGCCCTCTCCGTCCTGGTCGCCCGGGACGACCCGCTCGACACGTTCCTCGTCCACCATCCCGAGGCGATCTTCGGGACGCCGGTCGAGGCGACCGTTCTGGATCCGGACAACCCGTACGTCCTGGAACCCCACCTCTGCTCCGCCGCGTCCGAGATGCCGCTTACCGAGGACGACCTCCCGCTGTTCGGCCCGGCGACCGCCGACCTGCTGCCCGACCTCGTCCGCCGGGGCCTCCTCCGGCGCCGCCCGGCGGGTTGGTACTGGACGCGCCGCGACAAGGCCGCCGACCTGGCCGACATCCGCGGGGCGGGCGGCGCCCCCATCCAGGTCGTGGAACTGTCGACGGGACGCCTTCTCGGCACCGTGGACGAGGCCTCGGCGCACACCACCGTCCATGAGGGCGCGGTCTACATCCACCAAGGCGAGTCCTACATCGTCCAGACCCTGGACCTGGACGACTCTGTCGCGCTCGTAGAAGCGGCTGACCCCGACTACTCGACGACCGCACGCGACGTAACCGACATCAGCATCGTCGAACGGCTGCGCTCTACTTCCTGGGGCGAGGCCACGCTCAACTTCGGAACCGTCGAAGTCACCCGCCAGGTGGTCGCCTACCAGATGCGCCGTCTGCAGACGGGTGAGATGCTCGGCGAGAAGCCTCTGGACCTACCGCCCCGCACCCTCCGCACCCGCGCCGTCTGGTGGACGCTCTCCGAGAAGCAGATCTCCGCCCTGGACGACGACCTCGACCTGGCGGGCTCTGCCCACGCTGCGGAACACGCTTCGATCGGCCTGCTTCCGCTGTTCGCCACATGCGACCGCTGGGACATCGGTGGCGTGTCCACGGCTGTCCACCCCGACACAGAGCTTCTTACCGTCTTCGTATACGACGGCCATGAGGGCGGTGCGGGGTTCGCCGAACGCGGCTACGCGGACGCCGCCTCCTGGCTGCGCGCCACTCGCGACGCGATCGCGTCCTGCGAGTGCGAATCGGGTTGCCCGTCCTGCATCCAGTCACCGAAGTGCGGCAACGGCAACGACCCCTTGGACAAGCACGGCGCGCTCACTCTGCTCGACGTCCTCCTGGCCAAGGCCCCCGAGTAGCGCTGCGCCGGACCGCCCGACGCGGCCGTCCAGCGCCGGGCCATGCCGCCAGCGCTGCGCTGGGCCGTCAGTTCGGTGCGACGCGCTGGGCCGGGACCGATGGTGAGTCGTCCATGCCACGGCGCGCCTGGGCGAGCGCCTGCTGTAGCTTCCGCCGCTCCAGTTCGAGCGTCTGCAGGGACTCCTCGTGCTCGTCCCGCAGATCACGCAGTTCCCGCCGCACGTTCATCGCCCGCCGGAACCCCAGCGTCGCGACCATCACCCCGGCCATGAACACGATCGCGACCACGGCGCCGGCCATGAAGATGTGCCACTGCTGCGTGATCCCGGGAATCTCGTCACCGAACACCGCCAACCGGGCATCACCGGCGTTGTCCAGCACGACGGCGACACCGGCCGCGGCGGCGGCGAGCGCGACGATCAGCCCCAGAAAGATCATGCGGGGTCTCCTCTCCATCAGGCCCGCCGGGGACAGGGCCGAGGTCTCGGACGACAGGGACGCATTGCCGGACGATCCGGGCGATCCGACTGGCAAGGCAGCCTAGACCCTGCCCATACGCCCCGCCAGCCCACCTGATCAGCAGCCGTCTCGCCCACCGCCTCTCGTCGCGGCGCCCGGGTCACGCCAAAGACGTCCGAGAGCCCGCCGCCTCCCTACCCGGCCGGTGCCACGCGTTCCAGGTCCTCGATGCCGCCGGACATGATCGTGCGGAGGTGCTCGGTGATGTGCTGGAGCGGCCAGTCCCACCAGGCCAGGGCCAGGAGTCGCCGGATGTCGTCCTCGCTGTAGCGGCGGCGCAGAAGCCCGGCGGGGTTGCCGCCGGCGATGCCGTAGTCGGGGACGTCGTCCACCACCACGGACCCGGAGGCGATGATCGCGCCATGCCCGATGCGGACGCCGGGCATGACCATGGCGCGGTAGCCGAGCCAGACGTCGTTGCCGAGCACCGTGTCGCCGCGTCCGGGCAGGCCGGTGATCAGGTCCATGTGCTCGGCCCAGGAGCCGCCCATGATCGGGAAGGGGAACGTCGACGGGCCGTCCATGCGGTGGTTGGCGCCGTTCATGATGAACCGCACGCCCTCGCCGAGCGCGCAGAACCGCCCGATGACCAGCTTCTCCGGCCCGTAGTGGTACAGGACGTTGCGGGTCTCGAACGCCGTCGGATCGTCCGGATCGTCGTAGTAGGAGAACTCTCCGACCTCGATCAGCGGCGAGGTGACCAAGGGTTTCAGCAGCACCACGCGCGGCTGGCCGGGCATCGGATGCAGCACGGTCGGGTCGGCGGGGACGGGCGGCATGAAAGATCACGTCCTTTCTCTAAGTTTGCGGGCAGCAGACGTCAGGCCTGGACGCCGGACGTCCGGTCCGTCCGCATGTCCAGCCGGGCACCCCACCAGCGCCGACTCAGCCGACGATCATGGCTGACCATGACGACGGCGCCGTCGTACCCGGTCAGAGCGGTTTCCAGCTCCTCGATGAGGGCGGGCGACAGATGGTTGGTGGGTTCGTCGAGCAGCAGGACGTCCGCCGGCTCGCTGAGCAGGCGCGCCAGCGCGAGCCGCTGCCGACCGCCGGTCGACAGCCGGCCGACCGGCACCGTGAGCCGGTCCGAGTCGAACAGGCCGAGGGACAGCAGCAGTTCGGCGTGCTCGTCCGGCTCCCCCTCGCGGCCACGGGCGAAGGCGGCCAGCACCGATGCGTCCAGATCCTCGAATGCCGGTTCCTGCGGCAGGTAGCCGACGCGGCCGCGCCGGAGGACCCGTCCCTCGTCCGGCTCAAGCTCACCCGCCAGAACGCGGAGCAACGTACTCTTACCCACCCCATTCGGCCCAGTGACCAGCAAATGCTCACCAGCGGAGACGGTGAGGCTCATCCGCTCGAGCCGCTTGGCAACGGCAACACCGTCCGCCTCAAGCACAACACCCCGCACCGAACGGGCGCCCAGCACAGGGGAGAAGTGCAGCGGCTCCGGCGGTGCCGGAACGGGATCGTCGAGAAGGCGGCGCAGCCGTTCCTCGGCGTTGCGCACGCGGCTGGCCAGCGACTGCTGCACGCGGCCGCCCGCCCGGTCGTAGGCCATCTTGTTGCCGTCCTTCATCGGACGGCCCGGAGCCACCTGCCGGGCGGTGGTCGCCGCGGCCTCGCGGAACCGGTCGACATCGGCCCGCCACTGCTCATGCTCCTGCGCCCAGCGCTGCCGGGCCGCCGCCTTCTCCGCGAGGTAGCCGGCGTAGCCGTTCCCGTACCGCACGACGCGGCGCCGGTCGGCGTCCACCTCCAGCAGGTCGGTGGCGACGCGCTCGAGGAAGGCCCGGTCATGTGAGACCGCCACTGTCGTCCCGCGCCGGGTGCGCAGGTGCTCCTCCAGCCACCCCAGCGCGCTCTCGTCGAGATGGTTGGTCGGTTCGTCCAGGAGCAGCACCTCGGGCGCGGACGCCAGGACGGCCGCCAGCCGCAACCGGACCTGCTCGCCACCGGACAGGCTTCCCGCAGTACGGTCGCGGCCCACCAGCCCCAGCCCGAGCCCGTGCAGCGCACGCTCCACGCGGGCATCGGCGTCGTAGCCGCCGCGCAGCTCGAAGACGGTCAGCAGCTCGCCGTACTCGGCCAGCCCCGACTCGTCGCCGGCCGCCATCGCCGCCTCCAGACGGCGCATCCGCCGCTCGACCTGCCGGAGATCGTGCAGCGCCCGGTCGATGACCTGCTGGACGGTCTCGTCCGGCCGCAGCCGCTCGTCCTGGGCCAGATAGCCGACGCCGCCGTCGGCCTGGACGACGACCTCGCCCCGATCGGGGCGTTCACGTCCGGCGAGCAGCCGTAGCAGTGTGGTCTTGCCGGAGCCGTTCTCACCGATGATCCCGGTACGCCCGCCGGCGGCGAGCGAGCAGGTCACGGAGTCAAGGACGACCCTGCCGTCATAGGACTTGCCGACGGCGAGCGCGGTGATCTGTACGGGCAAGCGAGCACTCCAAAGCATTCGAGGACGGGACGGGGCGAACGCTTCGGATGAGCACCGACGACTCCACTAATACGACAACTGATGCATTAAGATGGTGTCACAGCCCATCCCTCCAAGCAATCGGACAACCGGCGATGACCTCCGCGACAACCGGCCGCCGCCCCGGCGGCCGTACCGCCCGCATCCGCGCCCAGGTACTCGACGCGGTCCGCGCGGAACTCGGCGAGCACGGCTACGACGGACTCACCATGGACGCCGTCGCCGCCCGCGCCGGCGTCCACCGCGCCACCGTCTACCGGCGCTGGAGCGACATCGGCGGCCTCCTCGCCGACGTCCTCGACGCGGCGGGCGACGACGACTGGCGCCCGCCGGACACCGGCACCCTGGAAGGCGACCTGGCGTCCCTCAACCACGAGATCCAGGACGCCATGGCCGCCCGGCCCCCGATCATGGCGGCCCTGATCGCCGCCTCGTTCCGCTCCGAGAAGGCCGCCCGCGCCCAGCAACGCCTCTGGGAGGACCGCTACACCCGCTGCGAGATCGTCGTCACCCGAGCCATCGAACGCGGCGAAACCCCACCCGGCACCAACGCCCGCCGCCTACTGATCTCCGCCACCGCTCCCCTGTACCACCACCTGGTCCTCCTCCGCACACCCCCCGACCCGAACCTCCCCGCCCACGCAGCCAAAACCACCACCCTCGCCGCCCAGTCCGGCGCCTTCACCTAACCCACCCCACCCACGCACAAGCCCCCACAGCAAATCTCCGAAGACAAACCCACCACCACTCAACCAACACTCCACCCGACCCCCTCAAGCAACGCCCCGCAGACCAAGCCCCTTCAGGGCCCAGTGGTCGGCAGTGGCAGTCACTCGTGGCCGACACCGCTGGTTACCCCCGGCCCGCTGCATTGAGTCGGCATGCCCGCTGGTTGCCCGGGTCCACTGCATTGAGTCGGCATGCCCGCTGGTTGCCCGGGTCCACTGCATTGAGTCGGCATGACCGGGTCTGTCCAGAGGTGGGCGGCCGTCGCCGACACGCGCGTAGACCCACAAGGGCTATCAGGCCACACGGCCAGCGAGATCACGCCAACTCACAAGCACCGCTGGAGCCCGCAAACACCGCAGGGGCTCGCAAGCACCGTTGGAGCCCGCAAGCACGGCTGACCGGGCTTGGACGAACCCGTACCCGGCGGCCTTGCGCCTCGACCGACCTGGCTGCGGCGCATCTTCAGGCTCTGCGGGCAGCCGGTCGGGTCATTTGCGGCGGCGGCCGCCGTGCTTGGGCTTGCTCTCCTGGGCGGCGATCCGGACGTTCACACCGCTGGGTCCCTTGCCCGGAGTCGCATGGCGGCGGGCGGGCTTGGTCTTGGACGCCGGGCGTCCGGCATCCTTCGCTCCGGCGGGCTTGGCCGGCGCGACAGCGGACATGACGGGGCCCGTCTTGGCGCGGGCCTCGGCGCGGGCGATCTGCTCGCGGGCCTTCTTGACCCGCTTGCGGCCCGTCCCGCCGCGGGCGATGCGGGCCGCCATGCCGTTGCTGCTCGCACCCGCCTGGGCGACGCGCAGGCGGCGCGTCCAGGTGCCGAGGTGTGCGGCGACGATCAGGAGCACCAGCGCGATGCCGACGCTCTTGCCCCACTGGAGCCGGTCGGTCGCCGCGACGTTCTGTGCCTTCGGCGTGTCGGTGGCGATCTGCGGCGCCGGGTAGGCGAAGCCGGGCGTCGCGCCTTCCGGCCGGACGGACGGGAGCGTGATCGGCGACTCGTTGTTGAACGGCGTCAGCGGCGTGTTGGCGCTGGGCACGCCGGAACTCGACGGGAGGGACGGAACAGCCCCGCCCGGGACCGTCGAGGCGGACCCGCCCGCCATCGCCGTTGCCGTGGAGGTGGAGGAGTACAGCGATCCCCCGTCCCCGTTCGACCGCTTCGCCCGGACGCCCACGGAGACCGCGCCGCTCGACCTGGTCAGCGACAGGGTGGTGGAGCAGCTCGTCCCCTGGCACAGGGAAGCCAGGGAGCCGGACTTGGACTTCACGCCGGTACCCGAGAGCGCGTAGCCGGTGAGGTCGTCCTCAACGCCCCGGCTCCACTTCACGACGAGCTTGCGGCCCGACACGTTCGCGCTGACGCCGCCTGGAGCGGCCGGGGGGATCCGCACATGGATGATGCTGGAGTCGTAGATGTGACCGGTCTGCTTGCCCCGCAGAACGATCTTGTAATCCCCGTTCTGGGTGATCGGGAAGGTCCCTGACATGTCGCCGGAGAGGCCGCGCTCCGCGAGGAAGGTGTCCCCGATCCCGGGACCGCTCACCCGCAGTTGCATCGTGATCGCGAAGTCGAAGTGGGCCTTGGCCGTCACCTGGGAGCCGCTCTTGATCACCGTGTCGTTCGCCGGAGAGATCACTTCCGTCGTGGCGGCCTGCGCGGGCAGGGCGCCGAGGATCGGGAAGCTCATCGCAAGGGGCGCCGCGAGCGCGATCGCACCGATCCTGCGAATGATGGTCACGCCTCAGTCCCTTCGACAGCGTCCTGCTCGTCCCATCCCGCCGGGGCCTCGCGGGGGCGCACCGTTTCTGGTGATAACTATGCGCTTACAGCAGCGTAACGTACCACTGGGTAGCAGAAGTCACAGGACGATGACAAAGCGAAACGTGTTGGCATCCTCCGCGACTCACCCCAAGCTATTGACATTCAGTGCAACGAATCGTGTCGCGTCAGGGTACGCCGTCCCGTCCCACAGGACCAGCCCTGGCCCGAGAAACGACCCGCAAGTCCCCGATCCCCATCGGCACCTTCAGCCGGACGGTCACCGAGACCTCCACGTCGCCACCCCTGACCCGGCACTGCGCGAGGCGCGCACCGGAGTCGGCCGCGATCTCCCGAGCCCGCGCGCAGGCCGACCGACCGCCGTCCGCGACCCGCGCCGCCGCGGCCAACGCCGCCATGTCGGCGGCCGCATCACCCCGGTGCCGCGCTCCCCGCACCCCGCCCACCGCGATCGCCGCCACCCCGGCAACCCACACGACAGCAGCAAACGCCACCACCCAAACCGTCCCCGACCCTCGATCGCCACCCCAAACCCGGCTCATCACCACTCCTCGCTCCACACCCCACCCCCACTCCATCGCCGCCGCCTCCCATCCACACGACGCATCCGATGTTCACCCCCCAATCCGCTTGCGAACACATCCGACCGATCTCCCTCGCTAAGCAAGGCGCGCGCAGCAGCCGCTCAACGCAGAACGGGCGCAATCGAGCGCACCGAGGCCCTGGCCCCGCAGCGACACCGACAAGCCAACATCGCCGATCACCACGACTCACCACCCCACCCAACGGCACGCCGCCGCCTCGCCCCCGCCCCGGCCCAACGCGGCGCCGCCCCAACCTCGCCCCGACACGGCACGCGCCCGACCTCGGCGCGGCTGGGGCCCGACGCTGGCCCAGCCCAGCACTGCTGGCGCTGGCCCGGCACTGGCCCGGCACTGGCCCAGCCCGACGCTGCCCCAGCGCTGGCCTGGCCCGACGCGGCGCCGCCCCAACCTCGCCCCGACACGGCACGGGCCCGACCTCGGCACGGCGCGAGCCCGGCCTGGGCCCGACGCGGCACGGCGCTGGCCCAGCCCAGCGTTGTTAGGCCCAGCCCAGCACTGCCGGCGCTGGCCCGGCACTGGCGCTGGCCCGGCACTGGCCCAGCCCGACGCGGCGCCGCCCCAACCTCGCCCCGACACGGCACGCGCCCGACCTCGGCACGGCGCGGGCCCGACGCGGCACGGCGCTGGCCCAGCCCAGCGTTTCGTAGGCCCAGCCCAGCACTGCCGGCGCTGGCCCGGCACTGGCCCAGCCCGACGCGGCGCCGCCCCAACCTCGCCCCGACACGGCACGCGCCCGACCTCGGCACGGCGCGGGCCCGACGCGGCACGGCGCTGGCCCAGCCCAGCGTTTCGTAGGCCCAGCCCAGCACTGCCGGCGCTGGCCCGGCACTGGCCCAGCCCGACGCGGCGCCGCCCCAACCTCGCCCCGGCACGGCACGGGCCCGGCCTCGGCACGGCGCGGGCCCGGCCTCGGCACGGCGCGGGCCCGGCGCGGGCCCGGCTGGCGTGGGCCCGGCACGGCGAGGCACGGCGCTGGCCCAGCCCAGCGTTGGTTAGGCCCAGCCCAGCACGGGCCTGGCCCGACGCGGCGTTGGCCCGGCCTGGCGCGGCACTGGCCCAGCCCGACGTGGCGCGGCGCGGCACTAACCCGGCATTGGTCCGGCGTTGGTCCGGCCCAGCGCGGCACTGGCCCAGCCCGGCACGGCGCGGCACTGACCCGGCACTGGTCCGGCCTGGCGCGGCACTGGTCCGGCCCGGCGCGGGCGCGGTGCCGGCCTGGCCTGGCGCTGGCCCGGCCCGGCTCAGCCCTGGTGGTCCGCGTTACCCCGGCGGCGGCGTGGGAGCGGAAGCCCGGCCTGGCTGATGGGCAGGGCGGGAATCCGTGTCGCGGCCTACACCGGGTTCGGTCGCGGCGGCCACATGGGCATGGGCTGTCAGGGGCGGGAGACCGATGGCGGCCGGCGGGCGCACCGGGACCGAGACGTCCACATGGACGGTGGCCTCGTCTCGGTGCACCCGCACTGCCGCACCCGCCGGGACCATCTTCACCACCAGTTCGCGAACTGCGGTCAGTGACTCTCCCCGGGCCGCCGCGCGGGCCCCGGTCCGGGCGGCGTCCGTACAGGTGAGCTGCACGGACACCGCCATCAAGCCCCACAGCGCGGCCGCGGTGATCAGCACGAGGGCGGGAAGTGCCACGGCGATCTCCGCCGTGGCCATCCCGCGGTCGCTCAGCTCGCGATCTTGAGGGCCTTCTCGATGATCTGTAAGAGCAGCGACTTCACCTGCGAACTCGTCACGATCTTGAACAGCAGGCCGGCGAAGGCCGCCGCGGCGATGGTGCCGACCGCGTACTCCGCGGTGGACATTCCCCGGTCCGCGCACATTCTGGACCATTGCCGCATCACCATCTTCATCGCCCGCATCCGGGCTCCTTTCGCTCGTGATTCGCCTTCAGGCTGCCGGGCGGACGCACCGGCAGGTGACCGAACCGAGTTCTGTGGAAAACCCGGCTCACCTGGGCAGGAGGATCGTCGCGGCGATCCCCGCGACGGCCGGCACGACGCCGAGCAGCACGAAGGCCGGCAGGAAGCACAGGCCGAGCGGGGCGAGCGCCCGGATCCCCGCCGCGCGGGCCCTGGTGGCGGCCGCCGTCCTGGCCACGCGACGCTGGTCTCGCGCCAGGCGGCTGAGGGACGGCGCCAGCGCCGCACCCGTGGACGTCGCTCGGACGGCCGTCCGAGCAAGCGGCGCGAGCATCGGTTCCCGCGTAAGCGCGAGCCAGGCGTCCGCCGGGTCCGCGCCGAGGCTGATCTGAACAGAGACGTCCCGAAGTTCGTCCCCTAACGGACCTCCCACCGCGTCCGCGACCGCAGCGACCGCGCCATGCCAGGGAGCACCGCCGCGCAGGCATGCAGCGAGGAGGTCGACCGCGATGGGAAGGTCGGCGATGAGGCGCGCACGTCTGTGTCGGTCCTCCGCACTCCCCATGCGGCCGAACCAAAACCAGACGCCCCCGGCGGTGAGCGCTCCGACGACCGCACCGGGCAGGCCGCCCAACAGCACTAGGCACAACACGCCTGCGGAACCCGCAGTTGCACGCCGTAGCAGTGCGTCCCGCCGTCGTCTCCCCTGCGAGGAGCCTTCTCTCTCAGCGTCGGTATCGCCGACGCCATCGTGCCGAGAGCCCCGGTGCGGCAGGACCCGGTCACCTGCAACGCCTTTTCTTGGACGAGGTCTTCGGAACTGGCCCGCCAGCCTCTCCTCGGCAACGTTCGTCCCTCTGGGGAGAAGGAACGCCGACAGCGCTGCACACAGCACGGCCGTCAAGGCGATCATCACCTCACCTACTTCCTTTCACCTCTGGGCCTACCTCCGGCTCATCCCGCCGCATCGATCCGCCTGCGGCTCATCCGCCCGCGTCGGCCTTCAACAGCAGACGGGGATGAGAACTCAGCCGTCGCCCGCAACAGGAGTTCCACGCACGCCTGGCCAAAGCGACCCAGCTGCCCAATCGGAGAGGGTCGCCTCCGCGGTCACAAGGCACGCCACCGCCCGCCCCCGACGACGCGTCCTACGCCCAGGCCGCGTTGGCGCGGTGGTCGTGTTGGTGGCAGTGGTCGAGTTGGGTGGCTGTGCGTCGACTTCCTTGGGGCGTGTTGCGGGTTAGTGGGGGGATTCGGCGGATCTGGCCAGGCGGCGGGTCCAGTGGAGGCCGAGCAGGTTGAGGGTCGTGCCTGTGATCAGGCACGCCAGGCCGGGGAGGGTGCCGCAGAGAAAGGGAACCGGGTGGGCGCCCAGGGCGGCCGCCATGCCCATGCCCAGGAGCGGGAGTGCGGCTAGCAGGCGGGCCGTGGCGCGGGGGCTGGCCAGTTGGACGGCCACGTCTTGGCGTTGCGCTTCTTCGTCACGCAGGGCACCCGCCAGGCCGTCCAGGACGGTGGCGAGGGTGCCACCGCGTTCCGCGCCGATGCGCCAGCAGGCCGCCAGGAGGCGAAGGCCTTCCGCCCCTGGACGTGCTGCCAGGTCGTCCAGGTGCTCAGGCGGCGCCCGAGGGGTGCGGAGGAGTTCTGCGGATACCTGCGGGTCAAGGACAGATGCGGCAGCCGTGAACGCCTCGTCCGGGGTCCGGCCGGCGGCGAGTTCGGCGGCCATGGCATCGCAGAGTTCGATCACGGATGTCCGCCATCGCTGCGGTTGGGCTCTGCGTTCTCTCAGTGCGTCGACTCTGGCTCGCAGGAGGTGGAGGGGGTGGGTTGGGCGAGGCATTGTGAGGCGGTCGAGGCGGCGTCGGGCCGTGGAGGGTGTGAGGGCCGTCCAGACGGCGGCGGCCGCGCAGAGGACGGCGAGCGCGGTGATCAATGGTCACCCCGCAGGCGGGCGTGCAGTGCGGGGGCGCCGTCGGCAGGGACGACCTCGCCGGACGTGGTGAACGAGACTGCGGGGATCACGCCTACCAGCCCGTCGGGCGCTCGGCGCAAGATGCAGATCTCGGCCACGCGCCGCCGTCCCCCGCCAGGGTCGCGCGCCAGGTGGACGACGATGTCCAGCGCGGCGGCCAGCTGGCTGTGGACCGCCTCCCGGCTCAATCCCGCCGCGCAGCCAAGGGCTTCCAGCCGGGCTGGCACGTCCGCAGCGGTATTGGCGTGAAGGGTGCCGCAGCCGCCTTCATGGCCCGTATTGAGCGCCTGTAGGAGAACCACTACCTCTGGGCCTCTCACCTCGCCGACGACGAGGCGGTCGGGGCGCATGCGGAGCGCCTGACGGACGAGGTCGTTCAGCGTCACCCCTCCGGCGCCCTCCATGTTCGGTGGGCGAGCCTCCAACCTCACGACGTGCGGATGGGACGGTTTCAGCTCGGCGGAGTCCTCGACGAGGAGGAGTCGTTCGGCCGGGTTCACCAGCGACAACACGCTGCTCAGGAGAGTGGTCTTGCCCGTTCCGGTACCGCCGGTGATCAAGAAGGCGGCGCGGGATTCGATCAGGGCGGCGAGGATCTCGGCGCCCTCGGGCGGGATGGTGCGCGCCGCGACCAGTTCGTCCAGGGTGAAGGCGCGGCGCCTGGGCAGCCGGAGCGACAGGCAGGTGCCGCTCGCGGACACCGGCGGCAGGACGGCGTGGAGCCGGACACCGCCCGGCAGGCGGGCGTCGGCGTAGGGGGCCGCGTCGTCGAGTCGGCGGCCGGCGGCGGCCGTGAGGCGCTGTGCCAGGCGCCGCAGGGACGCTTCGTCCGTGAAGCGGACCGGCGTGCGGACGAGACCGGCACCCGTGTCGGCCCAAACCTCGTCCGGGCCGTTGACGAGGACGTCGGTGACATCCGGGGAGCGCAGCAACGGTTCCAGCGGACCGGCGCCGACGAACTCGGCGCATAACTCGTCCGCCAGTGTCAGTACCTCACGGTCGCCGAGGAGGCGCCCCTCCGCCCGCAGCGCCACGGCGACCCGGCCGGTCGTCGCCTCCCCGCCACTGCCGGCGAGCCGATCCCGCACCGCGTCCGACAACTTGGTCATACCGCCTCCTGGTCTCTCTGCCGTGTCCCTGTGGGTGCACACCGGCGTTCTCTGCGGGCGTGCCAGTTGACGTCAGCCGGCCGCATCGAAGCCCCGACTGCGTCGCTTGCGCACGCCCGCCCCAGCGGCCGGGATGTTGCTGACGGAGTAGGAGTGCCCCGCGACCGGGGCGGACCAGCCGTCCGCTCCGGTCGGATCCAGTGGCGCCTGTGGCTGCCCACCGCGCGGCGCTGATCATTCTGTTGGCCTTGGGCGGCCTCATCGCGCCTTCTGGCTGTGTCTTGCAGGTACGGCGCGCGGTGCCGACCGGCGTGCCGCTTTGGCTCGGAGGCCCATCGCCCTCCTCACCTGCCTTGCGGATGCGCCGCACAGCAACGCCCCCGCGTGTGCCGCCATGTGGGTAGGCCGCGTGGTGCCGGCCTCTTGGTGGGGACGTTCATCGCGCCTTCCGCTTCGTGTTTTGCAGGTACAGCGCGCGGGCTGATCGGGTTGCTGCTCTGGGCGGGGAGCACTCGGCGCCTCCTCTGGATCGCTGCTTGTAGGTGCACCCCACGCGGCGCTGGTCGTCTCGTTGGCCTCGGGCGGAGGTCTCGTCGCACGTTCTGTGTGGGACTTGTGGGTACGCCGCGCGGGGTCGGAGCGCTCGCCGCGCCTTCTACGTGGTGCCCCTGGGGACGCGGTGCGCGGGGGTGGTCGGGTGCTGGTCTGGGTGGGGAGGGCTCGGTGCGTGTCCCCCGGTGGCTTCTTGCGGGTCGGTCGGGTTAGGCGGCTTCTCGGTAGGCGTAGGGCTGGAGGGCCAGGTCGGCGAGGGTTTTGGTGCAGAAGTCGGCCAGGGGGCCGCGGCGGCAGGCGCGTTCCAGGTCGCCCTCTTCTACGGCGGCGGGGAGGCGGCGGTCGCGGTCGTAGGTGCCGGCGGACGGGATGTCCAGGGCGCGGGCGATCGCGTCGGGGGTGAGGCCGCCGGGGGCCGGGCCCTGGATGACGAGGCGCAGGTCGGAGGTGTGGCGGCGGAAGTTCGCGGCGATCCCGGCGGCGGCGACGGTGGCGCGGACCTCGGCGGGGACGAGCAGGAAGGTGGCGGTGGCGGCGCTGAGCGCGGCGCGGCCGATGTCGCCGGGGTAGCGGGGGACGTCGGCGATGACGAGGTCGAAGCCGCGGGCGGCGGCGTCGAGCAGGGCGCGCACGGCCTCGTCGGGGATCGGGACGGGTTCGCCGCGCCGCCAGGACAGCACGGACAGGTCGCCCGAGCCGGGGAGGGTCTCGCGGAGGGCGGCGGTGTTCAGGCGGCCGCGCCGTTCGGCGAGGTCGGGCCAGCGGACGCCCTCGTGGCCCTCCAGGCCCAGCATGAGGTCGATGCCGCCGCCGAGCGGGTCGGCGTCGAGGAGGAGGGTGCGCAGGCCCTGGCCCGCGGCGGTGAGGGCGAGCGCGGCGGCGAGGACGCTGGCGCCGACGCCGCCCCGGGAGCCGCCGACGCAGACGGTGGTGGCCCAGCCGCCCTCGGGTTCGCAGGCGGCGGCGAACGCGTTGATCAGCCAGTCCTCGTGGTCGGGGAGCACGGCGACGTCCTGCGCGCCGGCCTCGACCGCGAGGCGGTACGCCTCCGATGTGTCGCCGTCGGTGACGAGGACGATGCCCTGGCGGCGCGGGAGGCCGGCGGACGCCACCTCCGCGGCCAGGTCGGCGCCCACGAGGATCAGGGCGGGCCAGGTCCAGGCGGGTCTGGCCTCGTCGGCACCGTAGGCGACCTCGGCGTGGGCGTCGGCGGCGGCCGCGAGGCGGAGCAGGCCGTCGGCGAGGGCGGGGTCGCTCGTGACGATCAGTGCCGCAAGGTTCATCGGATGCTCCCTCGATGTTTCGGAGACATCCACCTTGCGGAGCCGGGGAACCCCCGCGACGAGGTTCCGCGAACTGTGGATAACTTCGCCGGCGGGCGGGCGGTGGCGGGGGGACCGCCACCGCCCGGCCGCTCGACGACTGGGCGACCCCCGCCGGGGGGGGAGAGCGGGGGTCGCCGGGCGGTCCGGCTCCGGGGGGGTAGAGCCGGTCCGCTTTCCAGGAAAGTCTCAGTGGAGTTCGGGCCGAGCCGTGCGTAAGTCCGCCCTATGGGAGAGGCAAACTCACTGACTCCAGTCTAGGCAGTACAACATATGCTGCCCGATCGTCGAGAGTTCCGTCGAGACACAAACTCACCCGGCTCATGGCGATTTTCTCATCCGCCGGGACGACGCGCTCGCCGGGGCGCCCGCACGGCGCCCCTTCCCCTCCACGGCAGGGCGTCCCGCCCCGCGCGCAGCGGGACGGAAGTGGGAGCGTACAGCAGAACTAAAGATCCTTCCGGCCACATCGCCGATCGGTCGCCAAATGGAAACGATCACAGTGTGTGATCAATTCTCTGACCATCATGGCAGTTACGGATAGTCCGGAATATCCCACAGCAGCCTCGCCGGTCACCGGCGTCCCGTTCGGTGCCGCCCGCGGCCGCGGCCGGCACTTTGCGAATAGGGGCTTGTCAACAGGGTGAATGAGGCGTAGACAGGTCCTAAGGACCACGGTCCTGGCACGGCAGCCGGGCACCCACGCGCGACCAGCCGCGGGAGGCGCGTCGAGACGGGCTTGACCCGATCCGACGGATTTGAGGTGCACGCTTGGTAACCCGGTGTGACGTGTTCGGCGGCGGCGCTCCCGAGCGGAGCGCCGCCCGCTTCATGTCCGGCCGGCGCTAGTCGCGGACTTCCAGCCCCAGAGCCATCGCCAGCACGATCGCCTGGTGCGGGTCGATCACCGCGCCCTTCAGCGGGGTGGCGAACGGGTCCACGGACGAGAGGTCGCTGCCGCGCAGATCACAGCCCGAGAAGTCGGCTTGGTGAAGGTATGCCCCTGAAAGGTCGACTCGCCGCATCTCGGCTTCGACGCATCGCGCGCCGGTGAGGTCGGCCTCGCGCATGCGCACGTCGGTGAACGACGTGCGCCGCAGGTCGGCGCCCGGCAGGCCGGTGAACGACCAGTCGCCGCCCTTCACCTTCAACAGGTCGTATGTGCACGAATCGAACATGCTGCCCACGAGCTTGCAGCCCGCGAAGGTCGCGTCGAAGAAACCGCACCGCACGAAGGTGCAGTTCACGAACGCGGCGTCCGTGTGGGTGGAGGCGTTGAAACGCACTCCGCGGAACGTGCAGTCGGTGAAGACGGCGCCGGTACCGGTGGCCTCGGTCATGTCCACGTCCACGAACAGGGCGTTCTCGTGGCTCTCGCCCGTCAGGTCGCGCGAGTCCCAGTTCACTGAGGCGATCTTGGTATCGGTGGGCGCCGCCGGTCGTCCGTGCATGCGTTCGGCCATACAGGCCAGCATGGCCGAACCCACCGACAGAACTCAGCCCCGCATGAACGCTTCGCAGATGGCCTGCGAGTCCCGTGCGGCGGCGGCCACGGCCGACGAGCAGTGGACGACCCACCGCGCGACGCCCTCGGACGTGCCGGATGAGTAGTCCCGTAGGGCGGGCGCGTAGTCGTCCACCAGTTCCAGGTGCCCGACCTCGGGTGCGACCAGGGATTTGGGGTCGAGCCCACGGGAGACCAGTGTGAGCCGCTGGGCAGCGCGTGCGACCAGCCCGTCCCCCCAGCCGAAGGGGCGCAGGGTCAGCAGTTCACCGTGCACGATGGCCGCGACCACGAGCGCGGGGGCTTTCGTGGTGGAGGTCAGCAGCCCGCTGAGCGCGTCCAGGCGCGCGGCCACCTCGGACGGCGACGGCGGCTCGCCAAGGCCGAGAACGTCCTTCACGGCGGCGTCGGTTGTGCGGGGGCGTCCGAGGTCGGCGTTGTCCACCGCGTCCGCCGCCGCCAGGACGTGGAGCCGCGCGAGTGCCTGCCGGGGAGCGTTCCGCCAGACGTCCGTCAGCGTTCCCAGCTCGGCCGACACGCGAAGCGAGCCCTGCACGACGGGGTCGGACGGGCTCTCGGTGGTGCGGAGCTCGTCCAGCGTGACCGGCGCACCGTCGAGGACGGCCGAGGCCCTGGCGCCGCGCAGCGCGGACTCCGTGGACACCTCGGCACTGCGCCGCCGCAGGATGCGATGGCCGAGCAGCCGGTCAACGGCCTTGCGCGCGTCATCGACGGCGCCGGCCACCCCGGGCAGTTGCGCTACATCAGCAAGGGCATCGGTCACGGCCCGACTTTATGCGGTCCCCACCTGCGCCCGCGAAACGGCCCACACCCCACATCGCTGCCTGGGCGCTCGCATAACGCGCCGTGGAGTCGTAGAACGGAGACGGTTCCCGGATAGCGGACCTGGGAAGGCCAGTCGTGTCGGGGATCACAGCACGCCCGATCCGTGGGAGCCGGTCGCGTTCGTCCCCCACTTCAGGGGGCCCGGCCTTGTGAAGACCGGGACCTTCCTGGTGGAGTGGGGATACCGGGCGACCCCGCATCACCTAGCAAGGAGTTCGCGTTGAGCCAGAGCCAAGAGACATTGTCGAACCTTCTGCAGGAGACGCGCCGCTTCGCCCCGCCCGCCGATCTCGCCGCCTCCGCCAACGTCAAGGCCGACGCCTACGAGCAGGCCGCGGAGGATCGCCTGGGCTTCTGGGCCGAGCAGGCCGAGCGCCTCCTCACCTGGACCAAGCGGTGGGACGAGGTCCTGGACTGGAGCAATCCCCCGTTCGCCAAGTGGTACGTGGGCGGCGAGCTGAACGTCGCCTACAACTGCGTAGACCGTCATGTGGAGGCGGGACGGGGAGCGAAGGTCGCCTACCACTGGGAGGGCGAGCCCGGGGACACCCGTACGCTCACCTATGCCGACCTACAGCGTGAGGTGAACAAGGCCGCCAACGCCCTGCTCGAACTGGGCGTGCGCAAGGGCGACCGGGTGGCGATCTACCTGCCGATGATTCCCGAGCTGCCGATCTCGATGCTGGCGTGCGCGCGCATCGGCGCGACCCACTCGGTGGTGTTCGGCGGCTTCTCGTCCGAGGCCCTCCGGACCCGCATCGACGACGCGCAGGCCAAGCTCGTCATCACCGCGGACGGCGGGTTCCGGCGCGGCAAGCCGTCCGACCTCAAGGGCATCGTGGACGAGGCCGTCGCGCAGACGCCGACGATCGAGCACGTCCTCGTGGTGCGCCGCACCGGCGAGCAGGTCACCGAGCACGACCGCGACCTGTGGTGGCACGACGTCGTCGAACGGCAGAGCGAGGAGCACACCGCCGAGCCCATGGACTCGGAGCACCCGCTGTACATTCTGTACACGTCGGGGACTACGGGTAAGCCGAAGGGCATCCTGCACACCACGGGCGGCTACCTGACGCAGTGCGCCTACACGCACTGGGCCGTGTTCGACCTCAAGCCCGAAACGGACGTCTACTGGTGCTCGGCCGACATCGGCTGGGTGACCGGGCACTCCTACATCGTGTACGGGCCGCTCGCCAACGGGTCGACCAGCGTCATCTACGAGGGGACCCCTGACACGCCCAACAAGGGGCGCTGGTGGGACGTCATCCAGAAGTACAAGGTGTCCATCTTCTACACCGCCCCCACGGCGATCCGCACGTTCATGAAGTGGGGCGACGACATCCCCGCGCAGTACGACCTGTCGTCCCTGCGCGTCCTCGGGTCGGTCGGCGAGCCGATCAACCCGGAGGCCTACATCTGGTACCGCAAGAACATCGGCGCCGACCGGACGCCGGTGGTCGACACGTGGTGGCAGACGGAGACCGGCGCCATCATGATCAGCCCGCTGCCGGGCGTCACGTCGGCGAAGCCCGGCGCGGCGATGCGCCCGCTGCCCGGCATCGCCGCGGACGTGGTGGACGACCAGGGCCAGTCGGTGCCGAACGGCGGCGGCGGGTTCATGGTGGTCCGGGAGCCGTGGCCGGGCATGCTCCGCACGATCTGGGGCGACGACGAGCGGTACGTCAAGACGTACTGGTCGCGCTTCGAGGGCCTCTACTTCGCCGGTGACGGCGCCAAGAGGGACGAGGACGGCGACATGTGGCTCCTCGGCCGCGTGGACGACGTCATGCTCGTGTCCGGGCACAACATCTCCACGACGGAGGTGGAGTCGGCGCTGGTCGCGCACCCGAAGGTCGCCGAGTCGGCGGTCGTCGGCGCGACCGACCCGGTGACCGGGCAGGCGATCGTCGCGTTCGTCATCCCGCGCGGCGACGCCGGCGGCGACGTGGAGGGCGAGGACTTCCTGCGCGAGCTCCGCGAGCACGTGTCCAAGACGCTCGGCCCGATCGCCAAGCCGCGCCAGATCATGATCGTCCCGGAGCTGCCGAAGACCCGCTCCGGCAAGATCATGCGCCGGCTGCTCCGGGACGTCGCCGAGAACCGCAGCATCGGTGACGTCACGACGCTGGCCGACAGCACGGTCATGGACCTGATCTCGGAGAAGCTGCCCGCGGCCAAGTCCGACGACTGACCTACGACCGGCCCCGCAAGAACGGCCCGTGCCCGCCCTGGGCGCGGGCCGTTCCGGGCTGTAGGTGGGCCGTTCCGTGCTGTGGGCGGGCCCTGGGCGGACGGCAGGGAGATCGAGCAGGTAAAATGTCCTCTGGTGCGCCGGGAAGTCTGGTCGGCAGGGACGTCCCGTAGTGGTGTACGGGACGGTCCTTGACCGACCGTCCGTCACCTTCCCGGGGGTTCTCCGCATGCCGCGCCCGACCATGAGGCGCCGCGTCGCCACGACGTGGCCCGTCCGTCCGACCGTCCGCTACAGCACGCAGGTCGCCAGCGCGCTGCGCATGGAGACGATCGGCGGGGTCGTCATGCTGCTGGCGGCGATCGCCGCGCTGGTGTGGGCCAACACGCCCTGGGCGGACGCCTACGAGAGCCTCCGTACGTTCGAGATCAGCCCGCACTGGCTGCACCTCGGGCACATGGACGTGCAGCACTGGGCGTCGAGCGGTCTGCTGGCGGTGTTCTTCTTCATCGCCGGGCTTGAACTGCGCGAGGAACTGACGCACGGCGAGCTGCGTAATCCGCGGGACGCGGCCCTGCCGGTGATAGCGGCGGCGGCCGGTGTGGTGATGCCCGCGCTCATCTTCGTCATGGTGAGCGCCGGGGAGCCGGGTGCGCTGCGGGGCTGGGCCGTACCGACGGCGACGGACATCGCGTTCGCGCTGGCCGTGCTCGCCGTGACATTCACCTCATGCCCCGCGCCCCTGCGCGCGTTCCTGCTGACGCTCGCCGTGGTGGACGACCTGATAGCCATCGCCATCATCGCGCTCTTCTACACGGACACCTTGCACTGGACGTTCCTGGGCCTCTCGGTGGTCCTCGTGGCCGTCTACGGGGTGCTGCAGAACAAGAACTTCCGCTCGCCGTGGGTGTACGTGCCCATCGCCGTCCTGGCCTGGTACTTCCTTCAGCGGAGCGGGATCCACGCAACGGTCGCCGCCGTCGCCCTGGGGATGCTCACCAGCCCCAAGGAGACCCCTGACGGACGGGCTACGAACGCAGAGCGCGCCGACCACTTCCTACGGCCGTTCTCGGCCGGCGTGTGCGTGCCCGTGTTCGCCTTCGTATCGGCCGGTGTCGGGCTCGGCGCGTCCCAGCTGGGCGCCGTGTTCACCGACCGGGTGGCCCTCGGCGTCATCGCCGGACTGGTGATCGGTAAGTTCTTGGGGGTCTTCGGCGGCGCCTGGGCGGCGGTCAAGCTCAACCTGGCGACGCTCGGGGAGGACCTGCACTGGCATGAGATCGCGGGGGTCGCGCTCCTCGCCGGGGTGGGTTTCACCGTTTCGCTGCTGATCGGCGGTTTGGCCTATACCGACCCGTCACAATTCGAGAGAGTGACGACTGCGGTCCTGATCGCGAGCGTTCTCGCCTCGGCGGCCGCGGCCGTCGTCTTCCGGAGAAGGGTGCGTGTGCGCGCGCGCCCGGACTAAGGAGTAAAGCGATATGTCCGAGGCACTACCGGGCGAGCGCGTGGAGGACAAGTCCGTCGGCGAGCTGGTCGCGCTGGCGTCGAGCAACGTCTCCGACCTTGTCAGGGCCGAGATGTCCCTGGCCAAGATGGAGCTGAAGGCCGACGCCAAGAAGGCGGCGCTGAGCAGCGTGATGGTCACCATCGCCGCGGTGATGGGCGGACTCGTCGTCATCCTGCTGTCGATCTCGTTCGCGCTGGGGCTTGCGGAACTGGGCATCTGGCCGTGGCTGGCGTTCCTCATCGTGTCCATCGTCTACGTGGGGCTCGCCGGCGGGCTGATGCTCCTCGCCAAGCACTACATCAAGCGGATCGAGGGCGCGAAGCGCACCCGCAAGACGCTGAAGGACGACTTCACCGCACTGCGCCGCCGCGGCGACTCCGACGAGATCGAGGCCGGCGGCAAGGACGCCGGCACGCTCGAGCCGACGGGCTGACCGACGCCATGTCCGGGCACGACGCGTCGCTGATCGAGGTCGACGGGCCATGGGTCCACCGGCAGGTCAGCGCCGGGGGGACGCGGTTCCACGTCGCCGAGGCCGGCGAGGGCCCGCTCGTCCTGCTGCTGCACGGCTTCCCGGAGTTCTGGTGGTCGTGGCACAACCAGCTGGTCTCGCTGTCCGCGGCCGGCTACCGGGCCGCCGCCGTCGACCTGCGCGGGTACGGCGGCAGCGACAAGCCGCCGCGCGGCTACGACCTGGTGACGCTGGCCCGGGACGCCGCCGGGCTGGTCCGCGCGCTGGGCGAGGCCAACGCGATCATCGTCGGGCACGACTGGGGCGGGCTGCTCGCGTGGACGACGGCCGTCTACCACCCGAAGACCGTCCAGCGGCTGGCGGTGGTGAGCGCCCCGCATCCGCTGCGGCTGCGGCAGGCCGTCGCCGGGGACCCGCGCGGCCAGGGCTGGGCGACGCGGCACACGTTCGGTTTCCAGGTGCCGCTGTGGCCTGAGCGGCGCCTTGTCCGCGACGATGCGGCGCTGGTGGGCAAGCTCCTGCACGACTGGTCCGGGCCAGGCTGGCCGGACGAGCGCACAGAGCGGCTCGTACGGAAGGCAGTGCAGATCCCTGGGGCGGCCCACAGCGCGCTGGAGTACCATCGTTGGCTGATCCGGTCGCAGGCCCGTCCAGACGGCATCCGCTACGCGCACCGTATGCGCGCCCCCATTCAGGTGCCCACGCTCCAACTGCACGGCGCGCTCGACACCTGCACCCTCCCGGCCAGTGCACAGGGCTCAGGCCGCTACGTGTCGGCCCCCTACCGGTGGAAGCTCATCGAAGGCGCCGGTCACTTCCCCCATCAGGAACGTTCTCGCGCGTTCGACGCGCAGCTCCTCGGCTGGCTGGCCGACCCGGAGCCGGAACGCTGAACCCCGGGCGTACGGTGGAGCCATGCGCGATCGGGACGAGTCTGGACGCCCACGCAACGCACGCCCGCGGGACGCCTACGGACGTCCACTGCCCCATGGCGCCACAGGCATCCCCACCATGCCGGACGACCTCGACATGCCGCCGGCGGACGCGCTGGTCGAGGCGCAGAGCCTGCTGGACGCCGACCGTCCGTTCCATGCCCACGAGGTACTGGAAGCAGTGTGGAAGGCCGCCCCTGAGCCCGAACGGGAGCTATGGCGGGGTCTGGCACAGGTCGCCGTAGGGATAACCCACCTTCGCCGGGGAAACGCACGCGGTGCCGAAGCGCTCCTGAGCCGCGCCGCCGAACGTCTCGTTCCCTACGAAACCGATGCCCCGCACAACATCGACGTACGGGGAGTCGTCAAGCAGGCACGGGAGCTGGCCGCAAGCCCTGAGCACGGCCCCATAACCCTCCGCCTCACCACCACGGCCTGAGCCGACCCCGTCAGTCGGAGCAGTTCTGGGTGGAGACCGGGGTGGTCGCCTGGGCGCCCGCGCGCGCGTCGGCCTCGACCTCCCCGGCGGTGAGCGCGTAGCCGGTGGACGGCGTGTCGAGCGCCGCCGCGAAGATGACGCCGTAGACGCGCCCGTCCGTGGACAGCAGCGGCCCGCCGGAGTTCCCCGGCTCGACCTTGCCGCGGATGGCGTAGATCTCGCGGCTGACCTGCCCGGAGTGGTAGATGTCCGGGCCGCGCGCCGTCTGCCGGGCGCGGATCCGGGCGGCGCCCGGCGTGAACGGCTGGTTCTTCGGGAACCCCGCGATGATCGCGTCGTCGCGGACGCGGGCCTCCTTGGCGAACTGCAGCGCGGGCGCCCGCAGCCCCGGCACGTACAGCACGGCGATGTCCCGCTTGGGGTCGTACAGGACGACCCGCCCGCGCTCGCTCTCGCCGTTGATCAGCGACACCTTCGAGGAGCCGCGCGCCCCGGCGACGACGTGCGCGTTGGTCATGACGTGCTGCGGCGCGAAGACGAACCCGGTGCCTTCGATGCGCCGCTGGCACTGCGGCGCGGTGCTGACCACCTTCACGATGCTGTTCTTGGCGGCCTTCAGCCCCCGCGTGCTCAGCACGGACTCGTCCGGCGGCGGCACCTGCACCACCGACTCCCCGCCGAGGCCGTTGAAGACCTGCGGGAACTCGCTGCTCTTCACGAACCCCTGGAACGAGGTGAACCAGGTCTGCGCCTGCCCGGGCATCACGTCGTTGATGCCGTTGATGATCGAGGAGCCCTTGACCTGCGTCCGGACGGGCTTGAACTCAGAGTTGGCGACCAGGCTGCCGAAGAACCAGGCGACGATCAGCAGCGACATCGCGCTGACGAAGGTGCCGCCGACCGCGTCCGCGGTGCGGGCGTTCATGCCGGTCACCCGGTTGCGCAGGACGGCGCCGACCGAGGAGGCGATCAGCTGCCCGAGGGTGGCGGCCAGGAACGCGATCACGATGGCGAGCAGGGCCTGCTGCGCGGCGCCGTCGACCGCGGACTCGGCGATCGGCGGGGCGATCAGCACTCCGATGACGCCGCCGCCGACGAAGCCGGCGAAGCTGAGCAGGCTCACGATGAAGCCCTGCCGGTAGCCCGAGACTCCGAACAGCACGACGAGCACGAGCAGGATCAGGTCGAGAACGTGGTCGTGCAGCACCGCTCAACCGTATAGTGCCGCGCCGCCGCAGCACGTCCCCTCGATGTACCAGATTGGGGTGCGCCGGGTAGCCGTCAGGGGTGACACGCGGCCGTGACCATGGCCATGCCCTCCGGATACGGGGCTGTGACCTGCGGATCTTGCCCGCAGGACGCAAGATGTCGATTTGATCGCAATATTGGAGATTCTCACTCGCGCGCGGCGAGGTCCACGTCCCGGGGCGGCAGGTCCTCGACATGAGACATGTCCCACGGCCGGTTCCAGCCCCCGGCGTCCAGCACCTGGATGAGCAGCGCGGCCGTGAAACCCCAGACGAGCATGTCGCGGACGCGGAACGCGGGCCCGAGCCTGGTCCCGGACGGGTGCCGGATCATCAGCCGGTTCGCCGGGTCGACCAGCTCGCCGATCGGGACGCGCGCGACCAGCGCGACCTCGCCGGGGTGGCCGGGGGCGATCTCCGACGGCTCGCGCCACCAGCCGGCGACGGGCGTGACGCGGTGCTCGCTGTGGGGCAGGTACAGCTCGGGCAGCGTGCACAGGACGTCCACGCCGGACGGTTCGACGCCCGCCTCCTCCCACGCCTCGCGCAGCGCGGCCGCGACCGGGCCGTCGTCCTCGGGGTCGATGCGGCCGCCGGGGAACGCGGGCTGCCCGGCGTGCTTGTTCAGCGTGGCGGCGCGCTCGGTGAGCAGCACGTCGGGGCCGTCGGGGCCGTCGCCGAACAGGATCAGGACGGCGGCGGCGCGGGCGCCCGGCGCGGGCCGGAACATCGGCGGCACCGGCACCCGGGGGCCTTCCGCGCGGAAGCGGGCGAGCCAGTCGGGAGTGTTGGGGGCGGTCTCGGTCACATCCGTCCCAACCGCGGAACGCCCGCGTTCCTTCCCGCCGTGCCCGTCCCCGCCGTGCCCGTCCCCGCCGTGCCTGTTCCCGCCGTGCCGAGGCGTCATGAGAACGGGCCGGGCTTGACGAGCTTGCGGGCGGTCTCCTCGTCGGTCGGCCCTTCGCCGAAGGACGGGCAGAGCCGCGCGAGCGGGCACGCACCACAGGCCGGACGGCGGGCATGGCAGATCCTGCGGCCGTGCCAGATGAGCCTGTGGGACAGCATCGTCCAGTCCTTGCGCGGGATCAGTTCGCCGATCTCCTGCTCGACCTTCACAGGGTCGTCTTCGGCCGTCCAGCGGAACCGCCGTGCGAGGCGGCCGAAGTGGGTGTCGACGGTGATTCCGGGGACGTCGAACGCGTTCCCCAGGACGACGTTGGCCGTCTTGCGTCCGACACCGGGCAGCTTGACGAGGTCTTCGAGCCGCCCTGGGACCTCGCCGTCGAACTGGTCGCGCAGTGCCGCGGACAGCCCCATCACCGACTTGGTCTTGGCGCGGAAGAACCCGGTGGGCTTCAGGATCGCCTCGACGTCCTCCGGGTCGGCCGCGGCGAGGTCTTCCGGGGTGGGGTACTTGGCGAACAGTTCCGGCGTCGTCAGGTTGACCCGCATATCGGTGGTCTGCGCGGACAGGACGGTTGCCACGAGGAGCTGGAACGGGCTGCCGAAGTTCAGCTCGCAGTGCGCGTCCGGGTAGGTCTCGGCCAGGATCCGGTTGATCCGGCGCGCCCGCCGGACGAGCCCGAGCCTCGTCTCGTCCTTCCACTTCCGAGCACGCGCCTTCGGGGTCGCCTCCGTCGCCATACCGGCCAGCCTAAGGCGTCGGCGGCCGGATCCGGCCGTACCTGGGTTTTCGGCCGAGGCGCGTAATCGGTCCGCGCGCGCGCCGTCTCTCCTGCACGTCGTCTCTCCTGACACGTCGTCCCCGAAGGAGATCTCATGTCCGACCTCAGCCAGGTGGTCCTGCTGCCGGTGCGCCGGATCGAGCTCGACCTGTCGTTCGAGGGGGCCGCCCGGATCGCCGAGGATCTCCGTGACCATGTGCCGGGCATCGCCGCCGAGGCGGTGCGGCGGATCGAGCAGCGGCTGCCGGAGTTCGTGCGGCCGCACGACCCCCGGTACGCCAAGGCGATGGTGCTGGGCGTCGAGTGCGCCATCGGCCATTTCCTGGAGCTGATGGCCGATCCCGGGGCGTCGTCGGCGGAGGTGGTCGAGTTCTGGCGGCAGATCGGCGTCGGGGAGGCCAGCGAGGGGCGGACGCTGGACGCGTGGCAGGCGGCGACGCGGATCGGGACGGGCCTCGCGGTGGAGCAGCTCACCGAGTGCGCCGAGCGGCTCGGGCACCGGACGAGCCCGGCCAACATCGCGGCCATCGCCAACGCGGCCCTCGACTACCTGAACCAGGTGGCGGCGATCGTCGCCGAGGGCCACG
The DNA here is from genome assembly GCF_013364275.1 of Actinomadura sp. NAK00032. Taxonomy (NCBI): domain Bacteria; kingdom Bacillati; phylum Actinomycetota; class Actinomycetes; order Streptosporangiales; family Thermomonosporaceae; genus Actinomadura; species Actinomadura sp. NAK00032. The sequence continues at coordinate 9,225,281 of NZ_CP054932.1, forward strand.
CGGACGCCGCCGCCCGCGCCGCGGGGGCGCGCCAGGAGCACCGGCGGCGGCTGCTGGAGCTGCTGCTGGGCGAGGCGTCCGCGCAGGAGCTGCGCGGTCCGGCGCGGGAGGCGGACTGGGCGCTGCCCCGCACCGTCGCCGCCGTCGCGCTCCGCGAGCACGGGTCCGACGCGCGGCATCCGGCGCTGCCGCCGGACGTCCTGCTGGGCCTGCACCTGGCGGAGCCGTGCCTGATCGTCCCCGACCCGGAGGGCCCCGGCCGTGCCCGGATGCTGGAGCGGCACCTGCACGGCTGGACGGCGGCGATCGGCCCGGCGGTCGCGCCGGCCGACGCGGGCACGTCGCTGCGGCCGGCGCGCGAGGCACTGGGGCTGGCCTGCCAGGGGCTGATCACCGCCCCCTCGCCGGTGGTCGCCGAGCGGCACATGCCGATCATCGTGATGATGCGGGAGCGGGTGCTGGTCGAGAAGGTGATGGACCGGCGGCTCGCGCCGCTGCTGCGCGCCCGCCCGGCGCAGCGCTACCGGCTGGCCGAGACGCTGCTGACCTGCCTGGAGTGCGGCTTCAACGCCACGGAGGTGTCGGGTCACCTGCATCTGCACCCGCAGACCGTCCGGTACCGGCTGCGGCAGCTGGAGGACCTGTTCGGCGACGCGCTCCACACCACGTCGGACCGTCTGGAACTGCACATGGCGCTGCGTGCATGGCTCGCCCTCAACGCCGAACCCGCCGCCGCGCGGGACGACCTCAGCTACGGGTAACGCCGATGTGGTCAGCCAGTGCCCTCGATGGCCCACCCCTGGGCGGCCATACCCGCGTAGGAGGAGGGCTTCAGCGACACCGGTTTCAGCCCGGACCAACTTGCCTGGAGGTAGTAGCCCTCACCGTTGCTGAGCCGGTAGACCGACGGCGCGGTGCGCGCCATCGTCCAGACCTGGTGCGCGCCGCCGCAGGGCGCCATGACCACCGAGTACTCGCTGCCGCCCTCCCAGGGGACGCCCGCCGACGCCTCGCCCCGGGCCATGCACTGCCCGGTGGAGGAGCTCGTCAGCGTGAAACCGCCCCCGCTGTTCTGGCGCTTCCAGCCGGTGGTGGAGTCGGAGCAGGAACGCTGCACCACCGCCGTGCCGCTCGGCGCCAGGCACGATTGCAGCGTCGTGTTGCGCACCCGGTAAGGGCCCGCACCCGTTGCCGCACCGGGGGTAGCGCCTGCGCCAGGGGCGGTGCCGCTCCGTCCAGGGGTTCGTGTTGCGGCGGCGTAGTCGGAACTCTGGACGTCCTGCGGCGCCACAGGAGTCTGCGGGGCAGGCGCAGTGGACGACCGGACGACCTCTGGGGGCGCCTGGGCGCCGTCCCCTCCCGTACTGAACAGGATGATCGCGAGCCCGGTCGCGATGCCGCCCGCCACGGCGGCGGGCAGTGCCCACCCCGCCCCGGACGCCGCCGAGCCGAATGGAGCGAGCGGGCTGAACGGTGCCGAAGGCGCGCCCAACAGCACGGCACCGATGGGCAGAGCGCGCCGCAGCCGCCCGTTGAGATCGGTCATCTCCTTGGACGCGCGCCTGCATTCATCGCACGACTCCAGGTGCCGGCGCAGCGCACGTGTACGGCGCCGACCTGGGCGGCGGACGTTCGCGGCGAGCTGGGCGGTGAACTCCGCGCATTCGGGACGTCCTCCCGCGCTCGCGGCGAGGAACGCCTGGCGAAGCCCCTCGCGCGCGCGGAACGACAGTTGGGAGACCGCTCCCTTCTCCATGCCGAGCAGGTCCGCGACCTGCGCGATGGGCTCGTCCTCGATGACCGTGTACCAGAGGACGGTCTGCCACCGCTCGGGCAGGGAGCGGAAGGCGCGCACGAGCGCGTCCAGCTCGTCGACGTCCGGCGGAGGGTCGTCTTCGGGGACGGAGGCCCAGTCGGCGACCTCGTCGGTCACGACGGTGCGGCGGTCACCGCGTGCCCAGTCGGTGGCCGTGTTCCGGACCACCGTGTAGAGGTAGGGCCTACAGGCGTCACGCGGCCCGTGCCCCTGGCGCATCGCCGCGAACGTGCGGGTGAACGCCTCGCTGGTGAGGTCCTCCGCGAGGTGCTGGTCCCTGACTAACCCCCGCGCGTACCTCAGCACGGCCGTGTGGTGCCGCCGGAACAGCTCCTCAGACGCGTGCTCGTCACCGTCCGCGGCTGCCGCCAGAAGGTCGGCGTCCGGCCGCGCCTCCACGCCCGCTACCACCACGCCATCCAACCTGTGGCCCGCATGTCACCACAACCCTCATAGGTCGCCTGTCACCGCACGGGGAGACGCCGGTTCTGTACCGCCATTACGGAAATTCGCGGCCAACCTTAAAAAGACGAGCGTGTTCTTTAATGTTAGAGTCGCGGTATGATCCTTGATTCCTCCCGGTGGGACAGGTCCCCGTGGCCGGCGACCCTCGCCGGACGGCGCGTGCTGATCACCGGCGCGGCGCGGGGCATCGGCGCGGCCCTCGCCGCCAGGCTGCACGGACGTGGCGCGCGCGTAGCGCTCGCCGGACTCGAACCCGACCTGCTCGCCTCCGTCGCCGCCGACTGCGGGGACGCCCCCTGGTGGACGTGCGACGTGACCGACCGCGGCAGGGTCGAGGAGGTCGTGAACAGCGCGGTGCAAGAGCTGGGCGGCCTCGACGTGGTCGTCGCCAACGCCGGTGTGGCCGCGCAGATGCCCATCATCGGCGGCGACCCGTCCGTCCTGGAGCAGAGCCTTAGGGTGAACGTGCTCGGCGTCTACAACACCCTTCGTGCTGCCGGACCCCACATCAGCCACGAGCGTGGCTACGCGCTGGCCGTGGCGTCCCTTGCCGCAGCCGTCCAGGCGCCTTTGCTGGGTGCGTATAGCGCGTCCAAGGCGGCGGTGGAGGCGATGGGCAACACGCTCAGGTCCGAACTGAAGCCGTGGGGTGCGAAGGCAGGCGTGGCCTACTTCGCCGAACTCGACACCGACATGACGCAGCGGGGCTTCAGCACCGAGGCCGCGTCCGCCCTGACGAGCGCGAGGTCGTCGACCAGCTTCGTCTCGAAGGTCACGCCGCTGCGGGTCGGCATCGACGCGCTGGAGCGCGGGATCGCGCGCCGTTCCAAGCGCGTCGTGGCCCCCTGGTGGGTCGGCGGCGTCCTGCCGGTCCGGATGCTCGCGCAGCCCCTGGTCGACCGCGCCGTCCAGCACGACCTGCGCCGCATCCTGGACGTCGCGCGCAAGGAGCAGGTCGAACTGACCACGCCGCAACCGGACTCCAGACGGTGACCGCGCCGCGCGCCACGCCCGGCGGGCTCCGCGACGTCGGCGCACTGAACTGGGCCTTCTGCCAGGCCGCGGGTCTCGTCGCCGGGACGAACCCGCCCAACCTCTTCCTGACCCTCGCGCGCCGCCGCGGCCTGTTCCGCGGCTGGCTGGGGTTCGCCGGACGGCTCATGCCCGGCGGCACCCTGCCCCGCCGCGAGACCGAACTGGTGATCCTCCGCGTCGCGCACCTGCGCGACTGCCGCTACGAGTTCGACCACCACGTCCGCCTGGGGCGCCGCACCGGCGTCCGCGCGCCGGACGTCGAGCGCGTCAAGGCCGGGCCGTCCGCCGCCGGCTGGACGCCCCGCGAGCAGGCGATCCTCACCGCCGCCGACCGGCTGCACACCGAGCGGGACCTGGACGACGAGACCTGGACGCGGCTCCGCACCCACCTCACCGAGGGGGAGTGCGTCGAGCTGACCATGCTCGCCGGCCACTACGAGATGCTCGCCACCGCGATCACCGCCCTCCGCGTCCAGCCCGACGTGCCCCGCCGAGGCCCGCGCCCCCGCCGCCCCGGAGGCCGCTGACCCGGAACCGCCCCCCAGGAGGTCACCGCCATGCCCCCAGCCCCCGCCCCTGCCGCCCGTCCCTCGGAATCCACTCGTTTTAGGGCAAGCCGCCTCACCGCGGTCGTGCTGGCGGTCGTGACGGCCTCGGCCGGGCTGACCGTCCCGGCGCGGGCTGCGGAGAGCGGCGTCCGGTTCTCCGACGGCGGCGGCATCCAGGTCGTGAACGTGCGGCGCGTCGACGACCGGCAGTACGCGGTCAAGGTCCGCACGGCCGCGCTGGGACGGGCCGTGGACGTCCGCATCCTGCTGCCGGACGGCTACGAGAGCCGGGCGAGCGCACGCTACCCCGTCCTCTACCTGTTCCACGGGACGTCCGGACGGGCCGCCGACTGGGTCGAGAGGGGCGATGCCGCGAAGACCACCGCCGGACGGCCGCTCATCACCGTCATGCCGGACGCGGGCTTCGACGGCAACGGCGGCGGCTGGTTCACCGACTGGGCCGATCCGGGCACGAAGCTCGGGCCGTCCAAGTGGGAGACCTTCCATGTCGGCCAGCTGATCCCGTGGATCGACCGCAACCTGCGCACCGTCGCCCGCCGCGACGGGCGGGCCGTCGCGGGCCTGTCGCAGGGCGGGTTCGGCGCGATGAGCTACGCCGCCCGGCATCCCGAGCTGTTCGTGTCCGCCGCGTCGTTCTCCGGCGCGCCCGACATCTCCTCCAACCCCGTGACGGCGGCCGGCGCGACCGCCGTCGTCTCCTACATCGCGGTCGCCCTCAACGGGGTGGGCCCGGACGCGATCTTCGGCTCCCGGCTCACCGACGACATCAACTGGCGCGGCCACGACCCCGCCGGTCTCGCGTCCAACCTGCGCGGCATGCGGCTCGCGCTCTACACCGCCACCGGCCTGCCGGGGCCGCTCGACCCGCCGGCGCCGGACCCCGCCGCGATCGGCATCGAGGCCCTCACGCACGCCTCGACGGTCAGCTTCCACCAGCGGCTGGAGGGGCTGAAGATCCCCAGCCGGTACACCGACTACGTGTTCGGCACCCACATCTTCCCGTACTGGGCGCGCGACCTGCGGCAGCACATCGGCCCGCTGATGCGGACGTTCGCCGCCCCGCCCCCGCCGCCCGCGAAGACCTCCTACCGGTCGATCGACCGGAGCTGGACGCAATGGGGCTGGACGGTCGCCCTCGACCGGCGCAAGGCGCGGGAGTTCAGCGCGCTCTCCGACGCGTCCAAGACGGGCTTCACCTTGCGCGCCGCCGGGGCCGCCACGGTCACGACACCCGCGGCTTACCGTCCGGGTACACGCGTCACCATCCGCGTGACACAGGGGTGGACGCACCGCGTCATCAAGACGACCGCCGGGCCGCGCGGGCGGCTCACCATCACGCTCCCGCGCGCACACGGCGTCGCCACCACGCGCGTGAGCATCACCACACCTCAGACGGCCGGATAGGGCGTCCGGCGAGGTCAGACCTCCAGGACGCCCGACCGGACGAGGAGGCGCACGTGCTCGGTGATCGGGGGGCCGATCGCCTTCAGCGCCTCCATGTCGCCGCTCGCGATCGCCGGCGTCACCATCGAGCTCACCGCCGCCACGATGACCCTGCACGCGAACTCGCCCGCCGGAGTGGTGACGCCCATGAGCCCGGTCAAGGCGCCGACAAGGGCGCCCTGTATGTCGGCACGCCGCTGGATGGCCTCCGGACCGGCCGCGTACACCTCCACCAGGAACAGGCGCGCGTACCCCGGCTCTGACGACAGCGCCTCCAGGTACGCGGTGACGGCGCGCTCGAACCGGGTCGCCGCGTCGCCTTCGCCCCCGCCCGCCGCGGCGGCGGCGCCCACGGCGCCCTCCAGGCGGTGCATGAGCACCTCGCCCGCCTTGTCGAAGGCCGCCATGAAGCAGTCGAGCTTGGACGAGAACAGCCCGTAGAAGCTCTGCCGCGACACTCGCGCCCGTTTGAGGACATCCTCAACCGATGTAGCGACGTACCCTTTATCCAGCATCGCCGCGGCCATGGCCGCGCAGAGGCGGTCACGGTGCACCCGCTCGACCTCCGAACGGGACAGCGCGTGACGGCCCCGCGGCAGCCGGCGCGGTGCGGGACCGGACCCGGAGCTCTGCATCCGCTCAGGTTAAGGCACCCGCACCCCTTGCCCGGGTCGTCCGTTAACAGGTGATGAGACCGGTGTGATGGCATTCACCCAGTGGTCCGTACACTGGGCGAACGGGACCGTGGCACGCCGCGGGACGCAAGAAGCACGGTCCCGCGTTTCGGCGCGCCGTGACCCTGCCTTCACGTCCGCGGTGGGACGTACGTCACACTAGGCATGTAGGTGTTTCGAGGAGGAGAAGCGTGACCGATCGCGACGTGGACGTTCTGAGCAGAGCCCCGCTCTTCGAGGCCCTCGACGAGCAGGGCGCCAAGGCGCTGCGCGCCAACGTGACCGAGGTGCGTCTCGCGCGCGGTCAGACACTGTTCAACGAGGGCGAGACGGGAGACCGGCTGTACGTCGTCCTCGAAGGCAAGATCAAGCTGACCCGGACGGCGCCGGACGGCCGGGAGAACCTGCTGAGCGTGCTCGGCCCGAGCGAGATGTTCGGCGAGCTGTCGCTGTTCGACCCGCGCCCGCGCACCGCCAGCGCGATCGCGGTCACCGAGTGCCGCCTCGCCGGGCTCGGCCACGACGACCTGCGGCCCTGGCTCACCGGGCACCCCGAGGTCGCCGTCCAGCTGCTCCGCGCCCTGGCGCAGCGGCTCCGCAAGACCAACGACGTGATGGCCGACCTGGTCTTCACCGACGTCCCCGGGCGCGTCGCCAAGGCGCTGCTCGACCTGGCCGAGCGGTTCGGCCAGCCGTCGGAGGCCGGGCTGCACGTCCACCACGACCTCACCCAGGAGGAACTGGCGCAGCTCGTCGGCGCCTCCCGCGAGACCGTGAACAAGGCGCTCGCCGACTTCGCCCAGCGCAACTGGCTGCGCATCGAGGCGCGTGCCGTCGTCATCCTCGACATCGAACGCCTCCGCAAGCGCTCCAAGTAGCCCGCCCGGGCGGGGCGGGCGGCGGCGCTCAGCGGGAGTCGAGGTAGTCGAGCTGCGACTGGACCGACCATTCGGCGGCGGGCCAGAGCGCCTTGTCGACGTCGGCGTACACGCGTTCGACGACCTCCCGAGCCGTGCGGGCGCCCGCCGCGACGGCCGCCTCGACCTGCGCGAGGCGCTCGCGGCGATGGTCGATGTAGTGGTCGAGGACGGCGATCGGGTCGTCCAGCCTGGGCCCGTGACCGGGGAGGATCGTGGCGGCCTCGACGTCGGCGGCGAACCTGCGGAGCCGGTCCAGCGAGCCGAGGTAGTCGCCGAGACTCCCCTCCAGCACGGTCGTCCCGTACCCGAGGACGGTGTCGCCGGTGAGGACGGCGCCGTCCGCCGGCAGCCAGAACGTCAGCGAGTCGTCGCTGTGGCCCGGCGTCTCCATGATCCGCAGCTCCAGGCCGCCCGTGGTGACGACATCGCCCTCCCCGAGCCCCTCGTCGCCGAGCCGGTGCTTCGGGTCCAGCGCCCGCACCTTGACGGATCCGCCGGCCAGCTTCGCGAACTTCCCCGCCCCGGCCGAGTGGTCGGGGTGGCCGTGCGTGAGCAGGACGAGCCCGACGCGCCGGCCCTGGGCCTCGACGATGTCCAGGACGCGCTTGAGGTGCTTGCCGTCCTTCGGCCCGGGATCGACGACGACGGCCTCGTCCGACCCGGGCTCGGCGATGATCCAGGTGTTCGTGCCGTCCAGGGTCATGGCGGACGGGTTCGGGGCGAGCACGCAGACCGCCCGTTCGGTACCCATCCCGTCGATCTCCGTCATATCTCCCATCCTGCCCGAGGCCCGATCGGGGTGGCGGACCGGGTTCCAGCCGAGGCGGTCGAGGTGCCGCAGCGCCGACGTCCCGGCCAGCCGCCACATGACGGCCTGCGAACGGGGCATTCCGCGGCCCATCGTCAGCCCTGCGTGTAGTGCCGCTCGGTGCCCGCGGGCAGCACGAGGTACGCCTCACCGTCGATGATCTCCGCCGTGGGCTCGTGGACGACGATCTCGCGCGGCGCGGCCAGCACGTCCGCGACCGTGTCGAACTCGGCCAGCTCCGCCAGCGTCGCGATCGTCGGCGGCAGCATCATCCACTCGCCCTTCACCGCCCGCTCGGCCGCCTCCGCCGGACGTACCCAGGCGACCTGGTCGGCCTCGGTGCTGACGTCCCTGGCCCGCTGCCCGTCCGGCATCGCGGCGACGAAGAACCGGGTGTCGTAGCGCTTCGGCTCGATCGCCGGGGTGATCCAGTGCGCCCACGGGCGCAGCAGGTCGGCGCGCAGCACCAGGCCGCGCCGGTCGAGGAAGCCGCCGAACGACTGGGAACGGTCCAGCAGCGCCTGGCGGTCGGCCTCCCAGTCGTCGCCGCGCGTGTCGTCCACGACCGTGCCGCTCGTCGGCCCGGCCAGCAGGACGAGCGTCTCCTCGAACGTCTCGCGGACCGCCGCGCACACCAGCTCGCGGGCGAGCGTCTCGCCCGCCTTGAACGCCCCGCCCCACTCGGCGGGGGGCGGCCCGCACCACGCGAGCTCGGCCTCGCCGTCGCGCGGATCGACCGACCCGCCGGGGAACACGTACGCGCCCGGCGCGAACGCCATCGACCGGACGCGCCGCAGCATGAACGCCTGGAGCCCGTGCTTGTCATGGTCCCGGAGCACCACGACCGTGGCCGCGTCCCGGGCGGGAACGGGCTCGGCCCGGCCCGCCCGGATGTCCTCGATCCGATCCCGGAAACTCGCCGGCAGCTTCAACCCGTTCACAGTGCCCATGGCGAGTCATTCGGACATACCGAATGGCATTCCGTCAAGCCTGGTCCTACTGGACCTCGGCGATGAGCTCCACCTCGACCGGCACGTCGTGCGGCAGGACCGCGACGCCCACCGCGCTGCGCGCGTGCTTGCCCGCGTCCCCGAACACCTCGGCCAGCAGGTCGCTCGCCCCGTTGACCACCTGCGGCTGCCCGTGGAAGTCCGGGGCGCTCGCGACGAACCCGACGACCTTCACGATCCGCACCACCCGCGACAGCTCGCCGACCTCGGCCTTGAGCGCCGCGATCGCGTTCAGCGCGCAGATCCGCGCCTGCCGGGCGGCCTCCTCCGGGTCGACCTCGGCGCCCACCTTCCCGGTGACGCCCAGCTTGCCCTTCACCATCGGCACCTGGCCCGCCGTGTAGACCAGCGAGCCCGTCCGCGCCGTCGGCACGTACGAAGCCACCGGCGGGACGACCTCCGGCAGCTCGATCCCCAGCTCGCGGATCCGCTCTTCGGGCGTGCTCATGGCCACTCCTCCTCGTTGAGGTGCTGCTGACTGGAATCGGGCGCCTACGACTGCACTTCGCGCTTGAAGTAGGCCACCAGGTTCTCCGGGTTCGGCCCCGGCAGGACGGTCACGAGCTCCCACCCGTCCTGGCCCCAGTTGTCAAGGATCTGCTTGGTCGCGTGCACCAGCAGCGGAACGGTCGCGTACTCCCACTTCTTCATGGCGTTCACCCTAGCGGTGACCACTGCGGACACCCTCAGGTGTCGGCCCTGCAAGCCCCTGGCGCACGGAGGCCACTCAGGCGGTGGCTGCTCAGGCGGTGGCCACTCAGGCGGTGGCTGCTCAGGCGGTGGCCGCTCAGGCGGTGGCTGCTCAGGCGGTGGCCGCTCAGGCGGTGGCCGCTCAGGCAGAGGCCGCTTGGGCGGAGGCCGCGTCGTGGTGGGCGCGGGCGGCGTGGACCTCGCCCATGTGCTCGTTCGCCCAGTCGACCATCGTGGCGATCAGCGGGACGATGCGGTCGCCGAGCGGCGTGAGCGCGTATTCGACCTGCACCGGGACGGACGGCGTGACGGTGCGGCCGACGAAGCCGTCCCGTTCGAGCGAGCGCAGCGTCTGGGTGAGCATCTTCGCGCTGACGCCCGGCATCGCGCGGCCGATCTCGGCGTACCGGCGCGGGCCGCGGGCCAGCTCCCAGAGGACCATCGTGCTCCACTGCCTGCCGACGACGCCCAGCAGCTGGTTCATCGGGCACGCCTCCATGAAGGCGCCGAACGCCGCCCTCTCCTGCTCGCGGCGCTGCGCCGCCGTCATCGTGGCCATGCTGCGGGCTCACCTCCGGGTGGGGAACGCACTCGGAAGTAACTCCTTCCGGCGGCGGGCTGTTCCGGCGACAGTGGTCCGTGCGGGGGTTCCCTCCGCGTCATCCCACGTCACGCAAGGAGTTCTGGCATGCGCGCTTTCGTCGTGAAGGCACCCGGCGGCCCGGAGGCGCTGGAGGAGGCCGACGTCCCCGCGCCCGATCCAGGTTCGGGCCAGGTCCGCGTCCGGGTGGCCGCGGCGGCGGTCAACCCGGTGGACGCGGCGGTCCGCTCGGGCGCCCTGGCCGCCGCCGGCCTCATGTCCTTCGGCTCGCGTCCCGCGTTCGGCATCGGCATGGACATCGCCGGCGTGGTCGACGCCACCGGGCCGGGCGTCGACCATCTCGCGCCCGGCGACGAGGTCATCGGGCTCCAGGACCGGCTGGACGTGCCGCTGGCCGGCTACGCGGAGCTGATCGTCCTCGACGCCTCCGCCGTCGCCCGCGCGCCCCGCTCGGCGTCCCCGGCCGAGGCGGCGACGCTGCCGCTGAACGGCCTGACCGCACTGCAGGCGCTCGACCTGCTCGGCCTGCCGTCCGGGGCGACGCTGCTGGTCACGGGCGCGGCGGGCGCGGTCGGCGGGTACGCCGTCGAGCTCGCCGCGCGGCGCGGGCTCCGCGTGGTCGCCTCCGCCGGCGCGGCTGACGAGCCGCTGGTGCGCGGGCTCGGCGCGGAGATGTTCGTCCCGCGCGGCGCCCACCTCGCCGACGCGGTGCGGGCGCTCGTCCCCGGCGGGGTGGACGGTGCCGTCGACGCCGCCCTGCTCGCGGCCCCGGCGCTCGACGCCGTCCGCAACGGCGGGGTGTTCGCCACCGTCAACGGCGGCCCGGCCATCCCGGTCCCGCTGCGGGGGATCACCGTCCGCAACGAGTGGGTCCACGCCGACGCCGCACAGCTGGCGCACCTGGCCGACCTTGCGGACCAGGGCCACCTCACCCTCCGGGTGGCCGACACGCTGCCGTTGGCGGACGCGCCCAAGGCCCACATCCGCCTGGAGACCGGGGGCCTGCGCGGACGTCTCGTCCTGATGCCCTGACCCGCGTCCGCCGGTGGAAGCGGGCCGTCCGGCGCCTGACCATCCCCTTCAGCCGACCACCTGACCGGGCTTGCGGGCCGCCCCCTTCTGTGGGGGCGGCCCGTTCGTCAGCGCGACTCGTCCGGCCGCTCCTCCGGGGCGGGGGTGCCGCTCGTGATGCCGCGGTTCTCGCCCTGAGCCGTTTCGCGCTTCGGCTCGTCCAGCCCGATGACCGGCGGGACGTCCTCGGCCGACTCCAGCGTCGAGGGCTGCTCCGCCGCCTTGGCCAGCTCCTCCTCCGCCTTCGCGAGCCGCTGGCCGAGGTCGAGCTTGCTGCCCTCGCCCTCCTCCTCATCGGTGCGCGCCGGGCCGCCCGCGGCACGCTCGAAGAACCGCAGGATCTCGACCGGCAGCGGCATGACCAGCGTGCTGTTCTTCTCCGCGGAGACCTCCACGACCGTCTGCAGCAGGCGCAGCTGCAAGGCCGCCGGGTCCTGCGACATGATCTCGGCCGCGGCGGCGAGGCGCTTGGACGCCTGGAACTCGCCGTCCGCGGTGATGATGCGGGCGCGGCGCTCCCGCTCCGCCTCCGCCTGCCGCGCCATCGACCGCTTCATGCCCTCGGGCAGCGAGACGTCCTTGATCTCGACCCGCTCGATCAGGATGCCCCACGGCCCCTCGGTGATCTCGTCGATGATCGCGCGCAGCCGCATGTTGATCTTCTCGCGCTCGCCGAGCAGCTCCTGCATGTCGGCCTGGCCGATGACCGACCGCAGCGACGTCTGCGCCACCTGCGAGACCGCGTAACCGTAGTTGTGGACGTTCACGATCGCCTTCACCGGATCGATCACCCGGAAGTAGACGACCGCGTCGACGCGGACGCTGACGTTGTCCTGCGTGATGCCGTCCTGGCCGGGGACCCCCATGGTGATCGTCTGCCGGCTGACCTTCTGCATGCGTTCGACGACCGGCACGATCGCCGTCAGGCCGGGAGTCCGCACCGCGCCGGGACGCAGGTCCCCGCCCCGCTGGACCTGGCCGAACCGGAACACGATGCCGTGCTCGTACTGCTGGACGATGCGGATCGACGACGCCAGGGCGAGCAGCCCCCCGACGACGACGATGAGCAGGATGATGAGTGCCACCGCTTCCATCACGGGCACCTTTCTCACGTGGCCGGCCGGCGCCTGCACGCCGGCAGAACTCCGGACCCGTGAAGATCCAGACGGAACCGTCCGGGACGGCCCCACGTTTCCCAGCTAACCGCGCGGGCACGCCGGTTTACAACGTCCATCCAGATGATCTCGCGGGGGACCGTGTCAGGGATCACTTGCATACGGGTGGGCGGCCTCTGAAGTGTTTGCCGAGTGAACGATATGGTCGATCGGGTGAGCGCGAGAGACACCGACTGGGACGGCGTACGCCTCCATGTGGTCACCGGTAAGGGCGGCACGGGGAAGACGACCGTCGCGGCCGCCCTCGCCCTTGCCCTGGCCGCCGGCGGCCGCAAGGTCCTGCTCGTCGAGGTCGAGGGCCGGCAGGGCATCGCCCAGCTCTTCGACTGCCCGCCCCTCCCGTACGAGGAGCGCCGCGTCGCGGTCGCCCCGGACGGCGGCGACGTGTACGCGCTCGCGATCGACACCGAAGAGGCGCTCATCGAGTACCTCGAGATGTTCTACAACCTCAAGCGCGCCGGGAAGGCGATGACCAAGCTCGGCATCGTCGACTTCGTCACCACCATCGCCCCCGGCCTGCGCGACGTCATCCTCACCGGCAAGACCTCCGAGTCGGTGCGCCGCAAGAAGAAGGACGGCTCCTTCATCTACGACGCCGTCGTGATGGACGCCCCGCCCACCGGCCGCATCACCAAGTTCCTGAACGTGAACGAGGAGGTCTCCGGCCTCGCCAAGGTCGGGCCTGTGCGCAACCACGCCGACACGGTGATGAAGGTCGTGCGCAGCCCGGAGACCGCCGTCCACTTCGTGACCCTGCTTGAGGAAATGCCCGTCCAGGAGACGATGGACGGCATCCGCGACCTGACCGACGTCGGGCTTCCGGTCGGCGGCGTCATCGTCAACATGGAGCACGAGCCCGTCCTCACCGAGGACGACCTCGCCACAGCCGGCGCCGGCACCCTCGACACCGACGAGATCCTGCGCGGCGTCAAGGCCGCGGGCCTGGAGCACGACGCCGAGTCGATCGCCGCCGTCCTCGCCGCCGAGGCCGGCGACCACGCCCGCCGCACCGCCCTCCAGCGCCGCGAGAAGGAACGCCTCGACTCGATCGACCGCCCCCGCTACACCCTCCCGCTGCTGTCGGACGGCATGGACCTCGCCGGTCTCTACGACCTGGCCGCCGCCCTACGCGCCCAGGGCGCAGCATGACCGAGCGCAGCGAGGGCATGCTGCGGTCTCTCGTGGGGGGCGTGAGCGGTCACCCCCCACAAGCAACAGGCATGACCCAGCGCAAAGACGGCACGCTGCGGTCATTTGCAAGGGGCTGTTCCCCACAAGGCACCCGCATGGTGGCGGTGCCGGGGGATGGTGAGCGGCCGGTCGTGGTTGCGGGGGCCGTGCCTGGAGTGTCCTGGGTTCGCTCGCGGAGCGGCGTTGCGGGGTGTGTGGAGCGAGCCCGGCGGAGTGCCGGAGGCCGGACGGCAGAGGTGAAGCGATGAGCCCGATCAGCAAGACTCCCCCCGCCCTGGACGTCGACGCGCTGCTCGACGACCCGCGCACGAAGATCATCGTGTGCTGCGGGTCCGGCGGGGTCGGGAAGACGACCACGGCCGCCGCGCTCGGGGTCCGGGCCGCCGAGCGGGGGCGGGACGTCGTCGTCCTCACCGTGGACCCGGCGCGCCGGCTCGCCCAGTCGATGGGCCTGTCGGAGCTCGACAACAACCCGCGCAAGATCGAGATCGACGGCGACGGCGGCGGTGAGCTGCACGCCATGATGCTCGACATGAAGCGCACCTTCGACGAGATCGTCGAGGCGCACTCCGACCCGGACCGGGCGAAGCAGATCCTCGCGAACCCCTTCTACCAGTCGCTGTCGTCCAGCCTGTCGGGCACGCAGGAGTACATGGCGATGGAGAAGCTCGGGCAGCTGCACCGCTCCGGCGCCTGGGACCTCATCATCGTGGACACGCCGCCGTCCCGGAACGCCCTGGACTTCCTGGACGCCCCCGAGCGCATGGGCCGCTTCCTCGACGGCCGCTTCATGAAGATCCTCGCCGCCCCGGCCAAGACCGGCGGCCGTTTCGGCGTCAAGGTGATCAGCGCCGGGTTCGGCATGTTCACCGGGGCCATCAACAAGGTCCTCGGCGTCCAGCTGCTCCGCGACGTGCAGACGTTCGTCGCCGCGTTCGACACGATGTTCGGCGGGTTCCGGGAGCGCGCCGAGAAGACGTTCAAGCTGCTGCAGACCCCCGGGACCGCGTTCCTCGTCGTCGCCGCGCCCGAGCCGGACGCGCTGCGCGAGGCGTCCTACTTCGTCGAGCGGCTCGCCGAGGAGCGGATGCCGCTGGCCGGGCTCGTCGTGAACCGCGTCCACGAGTCCGCGGCGGACGGCCTGTCGGCGGCGCGCAGCCAGGCCGCCGCCGAGACGCTGGAGGAGCGCGGCGAGCACGCGCTGACCGCGGCGCTGCTGCGCCTGCACACCGACCGCATGCAGCTGGCCGCGCGCGAGGAGCGCCTCCGCGACCATTTCGCGTCCACGCACCCGACGGTCCCGGTCACGGCGGTCCCCGCCCAGGCCGAGGACGTCCACGACCTGGACGGCCTGCGCCAGGTGGGCGAGGACCTCGCCGCCCCCACCTCGACCCCGACCGCCGCCGCCTGACCCGGCCGCCCGCCGCCCGTTCCGCGGTCGGCGGGCACTTGGCCGTGCGTCTCCCAACGGACGCGACGCCGAGCCGACGCCTTCTTGCCAGCAGCGTCTACCTGGCGTTGCTCGGGACGTACAGACGGATGTCGTCGACGTATGCCTGGCCCTCGTAGTAGTTCAGGTGCGGGTCGCCGATGATGAACGAGTCGGGATAGGCCGACCCCTTGGGCCAGCTGTGCTTGGTGATGTACGTCCCAGCAGGCCCCTTGTGGACGAGCCTGCGGTCGAAGCGGCCGTCGTACTCGCCGGGCGTCTGGTTGTAGTGCCAGATGGGACGGCCGTCCTCCACGAAGTCATGGTGGACGCGCAGCGTCGTCTGCCCGGTGTGCAGGAACGGGCCGCTCATCTCCAGCGTGTACCCGGTGGAGTCGCGTTCCACGGCGAACCGGTAGGACGCCTTGGGCAGCAGCTGCGGCTGGAGTTCGGCGCTCGTGAGGTGCTGCTTGAACCGTCCACCGGGCCCGTAGGGCTTGTCCATGGACACGTTCCCGCAGGCCGTCTTGATGTAGTACTCGTTGCTGATGTTGTTGTTGGCGGCCTCCCGGAACATGTCGCCGCGCACGAACAGCGCGTTGACCCCGTTGAAGGTGCCGTCGAACGTCCGGTAGATCTTGCCGGTCTTCGGGTTGCAGGTCCCGGCGTTCTTCCAGCGCTCGTCGTCGCTGTAGTAGCCGTCCATGATGACCTTGCGCCGGTAGTGGATGCCGGGGTTGCCGTGCGGCGCCGGGTTCGCGTAGTCGAGGATCGTCAGGTAGTAGAACCCGTTCTCCTTCGTCACGTCCGGGTACTGGCAGCGCGTCTTGCCGGGCAGCGCGCCCTGGAACGTCCACGGGTACCGGGTCTTGCACGGCTCGCGCGTGTAGCCGTTGTGCCTGCCGTTGTAGTCCCACGTGCCGTGCCGCTTGCCGCCGAAGTCGATGCCGCGCAGCGTCATCTCCACGCGGTAGCGCGGCGGCAGCGGGCGGGTGGGCCGGATCAGCACGCCGGCGTCCCAGCTCGGCTCGGAGATCCGCGCGACCTTGTGCCCGCCCGGGAGGGACGCGTTGGACAGGCCGGGGCGCGAGTCCGGACGGCCGTCGCGGTCCTTGTCGACGGCGGCGACCTCGGCGGTCAGCCACCCGTCCCGGCCGAACGCGACGCGCTTGCGGAACACGTTGAGGGTGTCGAGCTGCTTCTTGAACAGCGGCCCGCTGATCTTCGTCCAGGCCTCGCCGTCGTCGTCGAACGCGTCGACGTGCCAGGGGCTGCGCGGCCCCTGCGGGTCCAGGCGCCACGGCTCGCCGTCGACGCGCAGCGGCCGGTCGAAGTTCTCCTGCGCCATCAGGACCCACGGCCCCGTGCGCTCGGACGCGCTTCCGGCGGCCGGCAAACCGGCGGACAAGGCCGCCATGGCGGTCGCCCCGGTGACCGCCGCGGTGATCCTCCAACGTCCCGTCACAACGTGCCCCCTCGCTCCGGTGAACGGCGGCGCGTCCGCGTCCGTCCGCGCGGCGCGCCCGCACGGACCCTACGATGATCAGCGCTCCGAGCTGGGACGATGCGCTCCCGGCCACCGCTTCTTGGCCGCCCCTTGGCCAACTCCAAGCCGACCGGCCCGCCGCCCTCCATCCGATCGCGCGAGCGCCGTCGCTCTGGTGAGCCTTGTCACTGCCGACCGCGTGACGGCTGCGCCCGGCTGCCCGGCTGTCGCCCGGGCCGCCGGCCCCCGTCCGATGGCGTGACCGCGAGGGCCAATGGCGATACCGCGACGATCAGTACCGGCGCGCACAAAATGACTGCACTGTCGGTCCTAAAAGGCGAAATCGCCGCGTGATGTGATGTTCATGCTTCACTTCGCCGCCCAGGAGAGGCAACTCCGTTGCGAAGCGACGGTGCTGACCAAGCCCATCAGCGACGCGGCCGACGACGATGCACACGCCGCCGGGGCGCGCATTCGGGCGCAGATGACCACCGACCAGGGCGTACGCACAGGCCGACGTCGACTCGACGCGCGGAAAAGCGTCCCTCGCGAGCTGATCGCCCCATTGCCACCGACCAGCGCCCGAAGCAGCGCAGACGCCACCCGCAGACGGCATCCGTCGATGCAGGTGGACGATCAGTGAGAGGGCAGAGCACGTGGCCGCGGCCCGCACCGCGAAACGGTGCGGGCCCGCGGCCACGCTCTCATTGGACCGTGCCGGTCCCTAGAACCAACCTCTGCCGGACGCCTGGACGGGCCGCTCGCGGCCCGCCGAGGTCAGCTGGCGACGAGCTCCTGCTCGTCCGCCTCGACCGACCGCTCGTACTCTTCCTTCGCGGTCTCCAGCAGATCGCGCCACGACCGCACATCCGGTCGCCGCCGCAGCAGTGCCCTGCGCTCCCGCTCGGTCATCCCGCCCCAGACACCGAACTCGATCCGGTTGTCGAGGGCGTCAGCGAGACACTCCGTGCGCACTGGGCAGCCGCGGCAGATGAGCTTGGCCCGGTTCTGCGCCGCTCCCTGCACGAACAGGGCATCCGGATCCGCGTTACGGCAGGCGGCGCGGGCGGTCCAATCCGTGATCCACATCTTGGCCCCACTCCCCTAGGGTCTGTGTCGATTTGCGCTCCTTGGCCGGACGGGCGCGGACGTCAGGCCGCCAAACGAAAGCCGTGGGGAAGAACTTACGGAAGCGAGGGACGTTTCAACAGCCCCCGATGGGCCCATTCTCGATATAGCCCACCGGGGCCATACCGCCGGAACGGACTAGTTACCTGTAGTTGACGCGCCAGACACAGCGCAGGTTGTCATCATGAGGGCATAACGGACGATCCTCCGGCGCAGCCGAGACCGGAACGTGGTGACGCAGGGGACCTGTCCCTAATGCACTGCTCGTCCCGCGTACCCTAGACCACGTGCGCGTTGCGAAAACCGATCGGGTCAAGTCCGCTTCCACGCTGTTCAGGCTGCTCGGAGCCGGGGTGGTGGCGGGTCTCATCGTCGCCCTCATCGCACTGCCGGCCGTCGGCAGCGCGGGGCTCACCGCGCGCGACGCCGCGAACAACTTCGACGACATGGACAGCCAGCTCAAGACGTCGCCGCCGTCCGAGAAGACGGTGATGTACGACGCGAACGGCAAGCAGGTCGCGACGTTCTTCGACAAGTACCGCGAGTCCGTCCGGCTGGACCAGGTCGCCCCGATCATGCGCAAGGCCATGATCGACATCGAGGACTCGCGCTTCTACGAGCACGGCGCGCTCGACCTGAAGGGCACCATCCGCGCACTGGCGTCCAACGTCGAGTCGGAGCAGACCCAGGGCGGGTCCACGCTCACGCAGCAGTACGTGAAGAACCTCCTGGTCGACAGTGCCCGCACGCAGGAGGAGTACAAGGAGGCCACGGCCCCCACGGTCGGACGCAAGCTGCGCGAGCTGCGCTACGCGCTCGACATCGAGCAGCGCCTCACCAAGGACCAGATCCTTGAGGGCTACCTGAACATCGCCTACTTCGGCGCAGGCGCGTACGGGGTGCAGGCCGCCGCCAAGCGCTACTTCAGCGTCCCGGCGTCCAAACTGACCCTCGGCCAGGCCGCCCTCTTGGCCGGCATCACGCAGAACCCGACCGCCTACGACCCCATCCGCAACCCCAAGGACGCGCGGCACCGGCGTGACGTCGTCCTCTACCGGATGGCCCAGCTGCAGCACATCACCAAGGCACAGGCTGACCAAGAGGCCGCCAAGCCCATCCAGCTGAACCGCACCGACCCGGTTGGCGGCTGCCAGTCCAGCAAGGCGCCGTACTTCTGCGAGTACGTGAAGTACGACATGCTCAACATCCTGTCGGACGGCAAGTACTGGCAGCTGAAGCCGAAGGAGCAGCAGAGCATCGTCAACGAGCTGAACCGCGGCGGCTACACCATCCGCACCACGCTCGACATGCAGGACCAGAACGCCGTCGACAAGACCCTGCGCGGCTCCGTCCGGCCCGGCGGCAACCGCGTCGCCGCCCAGGCGATGGTCGAGCCCGGCACCGGCAAGATCAAGGCGATCGGCGTGAGCAAGCGGTTCGGCCCCGGCAAGGGCCGGACGACCATCAACCTCCCCGCCGACTCCCACCACGGCGGCGGCAACGGCGTGTCGGCGGGCTCGACCTTCAAGGTCTTCACGCTCGCCGCCGCCATCAACCAGGGCATCCCGGTCAGCACGACCATCAACTCGCCGCAGACCGCGACGGTCGGCGGCTTCCAGCCGTGCCGCTACACCGGGACATGGCAGGGCAAGAAGTACGAGAACGACCTCGTCGGCGGCGGCGCGCCCTGGACGGTGTCCAACGCCGGCGACAGCGAGAAGGGCAACTTCAACCTCAAGACCGGCACCTGGCACTCGGTCAACACCTTCTACGCGTACCTGGAGAAGCGCGTCGGCGTCTGCAACGCCGTGAAGATGGCCGAGAAGTTCGGGATGAAGCAGGGCAACGGCAACCCGCTGCTGCCGACCCCGTCCCAGGTCCTCGGCGTCAACGACGTCGACATGGTGCACCTCGCCGCCGCCTACGCCGGGTTCGCCGCCCGCGGCAAGTACTGCTCGCCCATCTCCGTCACCGAGGTCGTCGACCCGCAGGGCAAGAAGCTGAAGCTGCCCGAGCAGGACTGCCACCAGGCCCTCGACCAGGACGTCGCCGACAAGGTGAACTCCATCCTCCAGGGCGTCCTCACCAAGGGCACCGCGGCCGGGCTCGGCCTCGGCCGCCCCGCCGCCGGCAAGACCGGCACCTGTGAAGAGTTCACCTGCGCCGTGTTCGCCGGCTTCACGCCGAACCTCGCGTCCGCCGTCGCCTACTGGGACTACCGCGGCCCCTGGCAGTACAAGGTGTACGGCATCTACGGCGCGACCATCCCCGGCCCGCTCTGGCGGACGTCCATGCAGCGCGCCCTGGCGGGCGAGCCCGCCCCCGGCTTCCAGACCCCGTCCCGCGACTTCGGCGACACCACCCGCGTCCCGGACGTCAAGAACCAGACGGTCGCCGCCGCCAAGACCAAGCTCACCGCGGCCGACCTGAAGGTCCAGGTCGCCTCCGGCTCCGTCGACTCGGACAAGCCACGCGGAACAGTCGTCTCGACCTCACCGGACGCGGGCACCGAAGTCCCGCCCGGCACGACCGTCATCCTCTACGTGAGCAGCGGCAAGAAACCCGACTAGAAGCGAAAGGGCCCGGCGCGATGCCGGGCCCTTCGTCATTCCGCCAGTTGCCGTTTGACCTCGGCCGCGACGCGGCCGCCCTCGGCCCGCCCGGCGACCTTCGGGTTCACGACCTTCATGACCTGCCCCATCGCGCGCGGCCCCGCCGCACCCGTCTCGGCGATGGCGTCCGCGACCAGCGCGGCCAGCTCCGCGTCGCCCAGCTGCGCCGGAAGGTACTCCTCCAGCACCGCGCCCTCGTCCCGCTCGGCCTGCGCCTGCGCCTCACGCCCCGCGTCACCGAACGCCGTCGCCGCCTCGCGCCGCTTCTTCGCCTCCCGGCCGAGCACCTTGACGACGTCGTCGTCCGACAGCTCGCGCGACTGCTTGCCGGCGACCTCCTCGTTCTTCACCGCGGTGAGCGCCATGCGCAGCGTGCGCGTGCGCACCTCGTCGCGCGCCTTCATCGCGGACGCGAGATCGGTCTCCAGCTTCTCCTTCAGGGTCATGCCAACATCATGCCCGTCCCGTACCTTCTGCCTCATCAGGATTACCGCGCGGTGCCCATGTCTGAAAGCATGGGACCCTGAGAAGGGAGAGTCGTGCGAAAGATCTACGCCGTGCCCCTGGGCCTCCTGGGCGCGGGAGCCGCGACCTTCGGGTACGCATCGGTGATCGAGCGGAACTGGTTCCGGCTGCGCCGCGTCGACGTCCCCGTGCTGCCGCCGGGGCGTCCCTCGGTGAAGATCCTGCACATCTCCGACGCGCACCTCACCCCCGGCAGGACGCGCCTCATCCACTGGGTCCGCTCGCTGGACGCCCTGGAGCCCGACCTCGTCGTCAACACCGGCGACACCCTCTCCCACCGCGACGCCATAGGCCCCTTCCTGGACGCCCTGGGCCCCCTCCTGGACCGCCCAGGCGTCTTCGTCTACGGCTCCAACGACCTGTACTCCCCGGTCCTGAAGAACCCCCTGCGCTACGTCTGGCGCACGAGCAAGTCCGACTACGAGGGCCGCCGCCGCGAACCCGACCTCCCGTACCGCGAACTCGGCTCGTCCCTCCAGGCCGCCGGCTGGCTCGACCTCAACAACCGCATCGGCCGCCTCAAGGTCGGCGAACTCGACGTCGAGTTCGGCGGCATCGACGACTCCCACATCGACCGCGCCCGCTACGACAAGATCGCCGGCCCGGTCGACCCGCAGGCCGACGTCCACCTCGGCGTCATGCACAGCCCCGAGCCCCGCAACCTCGACCGCTTCGCCGCCGACGGCTACGACCTCCTCCTCGCCGGCCACACCCACGGCGGCCAGGTCTGCGTCCCCTTCTACGGCGCCCTGGCCACCAACTGCGGCATCGACCGCCCCCGCGTGAAGGGCCTGCACCGCCACCAGGGCTCCTGGCTGCACGTCTCCGCTGGCCTGGGCACGTCCCCGAAGGCCCCCATGCGCTTCTGCTGCCCGCCCGAGGCCACCCTCCTCACCCTCGTCCCCCGGACGTGAACTGGAAGACCGCCACCGCCCTCTCCACCCTCTACGACTACGCCGTCCAGAACCGCGCACTCTCCCACCTCGGTGCACGGATCCTCTGGAACTACGACATAGCCAACCTCCGCAGGGCCATATCCACCCAAGACCCAACGGCCCTGACCCTGGACATCCCCTGCGGCGGAGGTCTGGCCGTCCGCGGCTCCCGCCATGTAGCCGCCGACCTCTCCCCGACCATGCTCCACCGGGCCCGCCGCAAGACGAACACCCTCGTCCAGACCAACATCTACGCCCTCCCCTTCCACCCCGCCACCTTCGACGCCTGCGTCACCTACAACGGCCTCCACTGCCTGGACGACCCACCAGCAGCCCTAGCCGAACTGACCCGCGTCCTACGCCCAGGCGGCACCCTGAGCGGCACAACCCTGGTCCGAGGCACCAACCGCGACCCCTTGATCACCGCCTTCCAACGCCTGGGCGTCTTCGGCACCCCAGGCACCACCCAAGACCTCCGAACCTGGCTGACGGCCGCCGGCCTCAGAGACATAGAGCTCACCCCCACCGGCGCAGTGACCGCCTTCACAGCCCGTAAATAGGGACGCAGCACCCCCAGACATCCGCTAAGGTGGACTAGGCGCCGGGAGAACGTACGACTCCCGGGCAGCCACCAACCGGGGTGTAGCGCAGCTTGGCAGCGCGCTTCGTTCGGGACGAAGAGGTCGTGGGTTCAAATCCCGCCACCCCGACACAAAGATGCAGGTCAGAGGCCGGTTCCCACCACCAGGGGAACCGGCCTCTTGATCGTCTGACCCCCATTTGACCCCGCCCCCGAACGCGACCTCACAACATCCAGGGTCACGCACCATCACCCCACTGGCCACATTGCAGCTCCCTCCAGCCCCCATCTGAACCGGGGCCCCTGCCTCTCCCGGGAGATGATCGCCACCTGCTAGTGCGGTGACCACGAACCTTTACCGGGTCTGGTCAGACACCCCATGTCGTTTGGGTGTCAAGCGGCGTGGGATTGGGTGTGGTGTGACCAGGCGGTTGCTT
The DNA here is from genome assembly GCF_013364275.1 of Actinomadura sp. NAK00032. Taxonomy (NCBI): domain Bacteria; kingdom Bacillati; phylum Actinomycetota; class Actinomycetes; order Streptosporangiales; family Thermomonosporaceae; genus Actinomadura; species Actinomadura sp. NAK00032. The sequence goes on from NZ_CP054932.1 coordinate 9,247,881, forward strand.
CGTCGTAGAGGGTGCGGGTCTTGAGGCATCCGTGGAGGATGCCGACGAGGCGGTTGCCGAGCTGGCGCAGGGCGGGGTTGTAGCCGGTCTCGCGGGCCCGTTGCTTGTCGTAGTAACGGCGGGCGCCCGGGGAGGCGCGCAGGGCGGAGAACGCCTGGGTCTGCAGGGCGTCGGCGAGGCGGTTGTTGCGGACGTAGCGGGCCTGGACGGTGTGGCTCTTGCCGGATGCCCGGGTGATCGGGCTGGTGCCGGCGTAGTTCTTGCGCGCTTTGGCGGAGGCGTAGCGGGTGGGGTCGTCTCCGAACTCGGCGAGCACCCGGGCGCCGGTGATCTCCGCGATGCCGGGCATCGAGAGGTAGATCTCAGCGTCCGGGTGCGTTCGAAAATGGGCCTTCACCTGCTCCTCGATCGCGGCTATCTGCGCGTTCAGCGCGATGATCAGATGGGCGTGCGCGGTGGCGGTGGCCGCGTAGGCGGCGGTGACCGGCTCGGGCAGGCCGAGCTGTCGTTGGCGCAGCGCGGTCTGGATCGCGGCCGCTTTGGTGTCCCGGTCGCGTCGGCGGGCGCGGGCCAGGACACCGGTGATCTGGGTGCGGGTCAGCTTGGCCCCGGCTGCCGGTGTGGGTGCCTTGATCAGCAGTTCCAGTGCGTCCGTGCTGGTCAGGGCCAGGCCGGCGTAGGCGTTCAGGGCGGCGGGGAAGTACTCCCGCAGCATGCTGCGCAGCCGCTGGAAGGTGCGGGTGCGTTCCCAGATCAGGGTCTGGTGGGCGCGGGCGACGACCTTGACGGCCTGGGCCTGGGCGCTGTCCCCGGCCACCGGCCGCAGTTGGGCCCGGTCGATGCGGACCATGTCGGCCAGTGCGTGTGCGTCGCCCTTGTCGCTCTTGGCGCCGGAGGAGGCGTACCGCTCCTTGAACCGGGCCACCTGCCGGGGATTGATCGCATAGACGCGGTAGCCGGAGGCGATCAGGGCCTGCACCCACGAGCCGCGGTCGGTCTCGATCCCGACCACGACCTCGGCGGCGTCAAGGTCCCCGCCGCCGTGCTTGGCGACGAGCTCGTGCAGCTTGGCGATCCCCTCCACACCCTCAGGCAGCCTCGCGGCGGCCAGTTTCCGGCCGGCCTCGTCCTGGATCTCGACATCATGGTGGTCTTCGGCCCAGTCATCGCCGATCAGCAGCAACTCGTCCTCCTGGTCAGGTACTTCGCTCCTTGCAGCCTGCGGAAGGCGCGGCACGCGGCCTAATGGATCTAGTGCTCACGCCCCGATCGGCGGGCACGCCACCCCATCAACGGTCTGGCCTCCCGGCCGGCCAGCAGGGGCACGGTCTGACCACAGAAGTCGGACGCTTCCGGCGGCGAGAGTGCTCACCTGCTGGCGGCTACGGCTACCGAGTCTCTACGACCCCGCAGCTCCCATTAGGCGGCCTTGGGGCGGGGTCGTCCCCGGCGTTGCCGGCGTTCGCTGCGGACCCGGGCGCGTTCGCGGCGCTGGGCGGCCAGCACGTCGGGATGGCGGGCGTTGGCGTTGCGCCAGCGCAGGTAGGCCTGTATCTCCCAAGCGAGCACGGTGTGGTTGGGATGGCTGGAGTTACCGATCACGAAGGTGCGCAGCGGCCCGAATTGGGCCTCGATCGGGTTGGCCCGCGAGGCGTAGGTCGGTGTGAGGCACAGTTCGACGTTGTTGCGGGCCGCCCAGGCTCTGATCTGTGGTGTCTTGTTCGCAGACAGGTTGTCCAGGATGACGTAGACCGGGGCGCCGTCGGGGCGGGCGGCGCGGATGGACTTCAGCGCGGCCAGGGTGTTGGCGCCGCTCTTGCCGCGGCGGGTGACGCCCCACAGGGTGTCATCGCCGAGTGAGTAGCAGCCGTGGAAGTAGCGGACGCCGTGGGTGCGCCGGTAGGTCCCCGGCAGCCGGTCCGGGCGCCCCTGCTCGGCCCAGCCGGTGCCGTGGCAGGGCCGGATCGACAGTGGCCCGAACTGGTCGAAGGCGAAGCACCGGTCCGCGAACCGGGTCGTGACCTCCTCGATGCGGTCGAGCTTGGTGTCGAAGTCGGGGTCGTTGGAGGTCTTCCAGGTGCGGGTGCGCTGGAAGGTGACCCCATGCTCATGCAGGATCTGCCGCAGCCGCTCGCGTCCGATCCGGATCTTCCGGTCGCTGTGGCCGGTGAGGTGGTCGGCGAGTTTGCGGACGCTCCAGCGGGTGAACGGGCGGCCGAGCTTGGTCGGGCGCGTGGTGGCCGTCTGGATGATGAACGCGATGTCATCGCCCGAGATGCGGCGGGGGCGGCCTCCCGCCCAGTTAGGGTCCAGGCAGGCCAGTCCCCGCTGATTGAAGTCGTGGATCACGTCCCGGACGGTGTCCTCGTGGGCGGCGACCAGCCGGGCGATCGCCGGGGCCGGTGTCCCTGCCGTCGACGCCTGGATGATCATCGCCCGGCGGACCCGGATCGACTCGTGCCCGCCCCGCCGGATGATCTGCTGCAGCCGGCGCCCCTCGTCCTCGGTCAACTGCCGTGCTCTGACCGGTTCTGCCACCAACCCGACTCCCCTCTCGACAACGACCTGTCCTCATCGAGGGTGAAGCCGATCAACCTGCCCGTCCCGGACCCTGCCCGGCGTGTCACCCAACCCGGTGAACGTTCGCGGTCATCGCACTAGACGCCCCACTGGAGGTCTGGGTCGGCGTCGACACCCACCGGGACGTTAACGTGGCAGTCGCTCTGGACGAGCGCGGCCGCTAGCTCGGGGACATAACGGTCCCGACCACCCGCGACGGCAGAGTCACCCTGCTGGACTCTGGGCATGCTCGCTCGGGGACGAGCTGCGCGGCTTCGCCGTCGAGGGAACCGGAAGCTACGGCGCCGGCCAGACCCGTCGCCTCCAAGCACACGGCCAGTTCGGCCTGGAGGCCAGCCGGCCCCGCCGCGACCGCATGGCCCAGCGCAACGACGGCAAGAGCGATACGCGCTGGCTCGCCCGCCGCTGCAAGATACTCAACGAGGAACTGGCCGATGTCGACGCCGAGATCGAGGCGCTCGTCCGCCGCTGCGCACCGGCGCTCCTGGAACTGGCCGGTGTCGGGCCGGGCGTCGCCGCGACACTGCTGGTCGCGGCGGGCGACAATCCGCACCGGCTGCGCAGTGAAGTCGACTTCGCCCACATGGCCGGCGCCGCGCCCCTGCCCACCGGCAGCGCGGCCTCACCGGCGGCCGTCACCGTCTCAATATCGCGGCGGCAACAACGCCCTCTGGACGATCGTCCTGGTCCGGTCCGCATGGACCAGCGCACCAAGGACCACCTCGCTCGCCGCACCGCCCAGGGCAAGACCAAAAAGGAGATCATCCGGTGCCTCAAACGCTACGTCGCCCGTGAGATCTACCAGGTCCTCGCCCGCGCAACGGCAATCGCCGCACCAGTTGCACGATAGGAGCGTCGTTTAGTCACTGTGCCCCCTTGCTGTGAGGCACGGGGTGTAAGCGCCGGCTGGGCCCCGCGTGGATGCCGACGGCCCACTCTGTCCTACGTCGATGGGCCTCTCGACCCGACAAAATGATCACGGCCGAAAATGTCCAATGCGCCCCACTGCGTCACATTGCGTCAGTCGGTCCTGGTAGAAGTAAGAGTCCTGTTGTTTCTGAGGGTGCGGCCATAGTGCCGAGGTTTCTGCTGAGACTGTTCGGATGGGCATGGGAGCGGACGGCGATGACTTCTCTGGATGTGGCCCCTGAGCAGGGCGAGCTCGTGCGCGTGCGCGGTGAGCACTGGGTCGTCGTCGATGTTAAGCGGAGCAGGCAGCCGATCGATGAGCTGGCGTCGGTCCGGCTACCTGGCCGAACCCTCGTCAGTTTGATGAATGTGAGCGGCGACGACGTCGGTGAGGAGCTTCGCCTCATCTGGGAGATCGAGCCGGGGCACCGAGTGGTTGCGAGCGATCAGCTTCCGGAGGTGACCGAGCAGGGGTGGGATGATCCGCAGCGACTAGGAGCGTTCTTGGACGCCGTCCGTTGGGGCACCGTGGCCAGCGCGGACACCACTACTTTGCAGGCGCCGTTCCGGGCTGGGATCTCCCTGCACACCCATCAACTGGCTCCAGTGGCCAAAGCTTTGAGCATGCCGAGGGTGAATCTCCTGATCGCCGATGATGTTGGCCTCGGGAAGACCATCGAGGCGGGCCTAGTGATTCAGGAGATGCTGCTGCGCCACCGTGCCCGGCGGATCTTGGTCGTGTGCCCGGCCCCGCTGACGGGCAAGTGGCGTGAGGAGATGGGATCGAAGTTCGGCCTCGACTTCACTGTCCTAGACGCTGAGGCCCTCCGGGACCTGCGCCGTACTCATGGCCCAGAGGCGAATCCCTTCACGGTCTTCCCTCGTACGATCATCAGCCTTCAGTGGCTGCGCACACCCCGCGTCAACCGGCTCCTCGAAGCCGTCCTGAAGCCTAAGGACCGGCATACAGGGTTCTTTGACCTGCTCGTGGTCGATGAGGTGCATCACTGCACGCCTGCGGTGCCGCGAGGCGGTGCTCGGCTCGCGGTGGACAGTAAGCAGACACAAGCGGTCCGAAAGGTCGCCGAGTATAGCCAGCATCGCCTGTTCCTCAGCGCTACCCCACATAACGGCTACGAGGACGCCTGGCGAGCCCTTCTGGCCATGCTCGAGCCGCAACGTTTCATGCCTGGTGTCGCCCCGGAGCGCAGCGTCCTGGAGGAGGTGATGGTCCGCCGGCTCAAGACCGAAATCATGGACGAGGGCAACAAGCCGGTGTTCCAGCCTCGGGTGCCCCGTGCGATCGACGTGCACTACTCACAGGATGAGGAACAGATCCACAACCTACTGGAGCGGTACCGACACGCACGGATCAGTCATTCCGGCCGGAGCATCCAGACGAACGACCTGCTCACACTGCTGTTGAAGAAGCGGCTGTTCTCTTCCCCCGCGGCGTTCCACCGCACATTGACCGCGCATACGGCCACCGTGCTCGGCTCGGGCCGACAGGCGGTCACCGATGATGGCGCCCTCGACTGGCTCGAGGAAGCCGCAGAGTGGGATGCTGAGACCCCTGATGACGAGCCCGGCAGCGTCGTCGAACAGGAGTTGTTGCTGCGCCTGGTCCATACGGCCAACCCGGTCGGCGAGGACGGCCACCTGCTGCTGGAGGAGATGCGGGTCTGGTGTGAGAGGTTCGCCGACCGATCCGACAGCAAGGCCCAGGCGCTGGTCGCCGAGATCGAGCGGATCCTCAGCACGGACCCCGCAGACCGCGTGATCATCTTCACTGAGTATACGGCCACCCAGACATGGCTGGCGGAGATCCTCACCTCACGCGGACTCGGAGGCGAGCGGCTCGGCCTGCTGCACGGCGGGATGGACCCGAAACGCCGCGAGCATCTGAAGGCGGCATTCCAGGCCGCGCCGCACCGGGATCCGTTGCGGATCCTGCTGGCCACAGATATGGCTAGCGAAGGCATTGACCTACAGAATCACTGCCACCGGATCATCCACTACGACATCCCGTTCAACCCCAACCGGCTCGAGCAACGCATCGGGCGGGTCGACCGGCTCGGCCAGCGCCACCCCGTCGACGTTGTCCATTTCGTCGGGGCTGGCTGGGAGACCGCCGAACCCGAGTCGTACAAGAACGACCTGGAGTATCTGAGTCGCGTCGCTAAGAAGATCGCGATCGAGCGGCGGGACCTGGGCAGCGTGAACCCCGTCCTCGCGGCCGGTGTCGAGGCGCGGATGCTCGGACGAAAGGTGTACGACGACCCGCTCGTCCTCGAACCCATGCCGGGTGTCGAGACCGGGCTAATGGCCGCTGAGCAGGACATGCGCGCCCACGCCCAGAGACTGCGCGAGCAGCTCAACCGAAGCGAACGCAAACTGCACGTTGCTCCGGATAACATCCGGCGCGTCGTCGACACTGCACTGACGCTGGCCGATCAGCCCGCCCTCGTCGATGTCGGGCCAGACCTTGTCGAGGTCCCCGAACTACGCCACGGTTGGGAACGCACTCTCATCGGCCTCACCGATCCGTTGTCAGGGGAGACACTGCCGCTGACCTTCAACGGTTCGGTAGCCGAGAGCCGAGACGACGTCGTCCAAGCACACCTGGAGTACCCGCTCGTCTCGCACAGCAGCAGCCTGCTGCGCAGCGCCATCTGGGGCAGCCCGACTCGCCTACACCGGGTTGCTGCCGTACGGGTCACCCTGCCAGACGACAGTGGCATCACCGATCTACTCGCCGTGGCGTTTGCCCGCCTCGTCGTCGTCGGCGCCGACGGGCATCGCCTCCACGAGGAGGTCTTGCCGGTCGCCCGCGCCATCCCGGCCACGGGCCGATCCCGGCGCATCGACCTGGGGCAGCTTCGCAAACAAGATCCCAAAGAAGACGACTCGAAAGAACGGCTGCGCCGGGCCATCGAGGACGGCTTCGGACCCAAGGCGTGCTTCCCAGCGCCCGAGGCGGCCAAAGAGCAGTTCTTGCGTGCGTGGGGCAACGTCGAACGCCTTCTTGCACGTGACGTTCAGGACGCTGGGCAGGAACGGCTCACCGACCTGGACAAGGAACTCGGTCGCCGTAAGACCGAAGAGCAGGCCCGTGTCCGCGATACCTTTAGTCAACTTGAGGCGACCTTGAGGTCCGCACTGGCTAGCCCGACCTACGCTCAGCTGAGCATCGAGGACCTCCTCACGGAGGAACGGACCCGCGTGGAGCGCGACCGGGCCGCCTGGCAAGCCCGCATCGACGGGCTAGGAACAGAAACGGAGCGCGAGTTGCAGGCGGTCGAACGTCGCTACCAGGGCGTCAAGGACCTGGTGTTCCCCTTCGCCGTCGCCTTGTGCGTTCCCCAGGGATGGACCGGCCAGTGAAGCGTCGCCGTAAGGCATCCGGGGGAGTGTCGGAGGAGATCCGCAGACGGCATGCGTGGCTGGACCTCCTGACAGTGTCTGGACCGTTCCTTGCCCTACCCGTCGTGCATCGAGTGTTCCCCAGTGGGTTGCCACCGGTCCCCAATCAGCATCGCGCCGACCTCAGGCTCCTCGTCGAGGACATGCTCAACACCCACGGGGTCTCCCGCCACAAGGTCATCGAGACGATGCTGCGAGATATTCTGGACTGGCAGCACCACCTGCTGATCGACGCGGACGTCCCCGTCCACCTTGCTGAGGCACTCCCCGGCCATGGCACCCCGCTGCGCCCCGACTTCGCCTTCCGAGCTGACCTCAGTATCGAGGACGACACCTCCGACGACGAAGACGAATCAGATGAGGACTCCTCCGACGCGTCGGAGGAGTCTGACGGATTGCAGGACGCAGAGGAATCGGAATGGCGGCTCCTCGGAATGGTCCTTCCGTGGGGGACCCATCCACTTGAGCGCGTGACGGGCAGCGGGGCCGGCACCGCCGTCGACCGGCTCGCGGCGCTCCTACGCGCCCGTGACGTCCCGATTGGGTTGCTCACCGACGGCCGCTGGTGGGGCCTGGTGTGGGCGCCGACCGGCGGCACCACCGGCGCCGCGGTTTGGGACGCTGACCTGTTCAGCACCGAACCGAGCACACTGGACGCGTTCGTCGCCTTCCTGCGTCGCTTCCAATTCCTGGCCGTTGAGCCAGGCGACGCTCTCCCGCACCTCCTCCGGGAAAGCCTTAACCGGCAAGAAGAGGTCACCGAGACTCTTGGCGCTCAGGTTCGCGACGCCGTCGAGATGCTCACCGCAAGACTCGACCAACTCGACCGCGACAGCGGCGGCAACCTCCTGCGCGAGGTCGACGACGAAGCCCTCTACTCCGGCGTCGTCACCTTCATGATGCGCGTGGTGTTCCTACTGTTCGCTGAGGAACGCCAGCTCCTGCCCAGCGACGAGGATGCCTACGTCACCGCTTACAGTGTCGGGTACCTCGTCGACCAGCTCGAGAAGCGCGCTGCTGTCTCTGGCGAGCAAGCCCTCGCCAACCGGACCGCGGCCTGGCATCGACTCCTGGCTGTCAGCCGTGCGCTGTTCGGAGGCATTGCACACGAGGACCTTCGGCTCCCCGCCTACGGCGGTGAGATGTTCGACCCCGATGCCTACCCGTGGCTTGAAGGCCGCCGCCCCGGTGACGCTCTCTCGATGGCGGAGCCGCCCGCCATCGATGACCAGACCGTCCTGAAGGTCCTCCGAGCCGTTCAGTACATTGAAATTGACGGTGAACGCCGACGCCTGACCTTTCGGGCCCTCGACGTCGAACAGATCGGATATGTCTACGAGGGACTCCTCGAACTCCAAGCGCAGACCGCTCAGGAGACAATCCTCTCTCTGCCTAGACCCAGCACTTGGCCGAGGCAAGGGAAGAGCGCGCGTGAGAAGTTTAAATCCGATGTCTGCGAGGCCAGCCTCAGCGAAGTAACCAGGCAACGCGAGACTCTGACTGAGACAGGCTTCTCCGTGTGGCTCGCCGAACGATCCGGTTGGGACGCGAAAGCATTGGGCAAGGCGCTCGCCGCCGGACCGACCCCAGACCAGAGGGAGGCGCTGAAGCGCCTCGTCGGAGAAGGTTCCGATTACCAGGCACTTGAACCGCTATTGCCGATCATCCGCACCAATCAGCTCGGTCTGCCCGCTGTCACCTTTGCGGGCGGCCGATACGTCGCGCGCAGTTCTCGCCGGGCCAGTTCGGGTACCCACTACACTCCGCGACGGTTGGCGGAGGAGGTCGTCAGGCACGCTTTGGATCCGCTCGTTCACCGGCCAGGTCCGCTTGAAACGGCTGATACGACAGCATGGCGGCTTCGCCCATCGCCTGAGATCCGTAACCTGCGGGTTGCCGACATCGCGATGGGGTCGGGCGCGTTCCTCGTCGCAGCATGCCGATACCTCGCGGAGAAACTTGTCCTGGCCTGGGAATATGAGGGCCGCGAGGACGCGATCCGCGCCGCCCAGCAACGGGCGGGTCAACGTGTCGCTGCCGACAGTGAGGTCGATGCGGTGCTCCTCGGCGCACGCCGCTTGGTGACCGAGAACTGCCTGTACGGGGTCGACATCAACCCGCTTGCTGTCTCCATGGCCAAACTGTCGCTGTGGCTGATCACCATGGACAGAGAACGACCGTTCGGATTCCTCGACGACCGGATCGCGTGCGGAGACTCCCTTCTCGGACTCACCTCCCTAGCACAACTTGAGGCGCTCCACATCGACCCGGCCAAAGGTCGCAAGCTTAACGATGGCACGGTCGACCTCGCCGAAGAATGGCGGACCCAACTCAGAGAAACCGCCGATCTCAGGCGCTCGATCACTGCAACGCCAGCGGTCACCATCCGCGACATTGAACACAAAACCAGGCTGCTCGAGCGAGCCCAGGGGGCGCAGCAGGACCTTGCAACAATCGCCGACGCCATCACTGGTGTCGGTCTTACCTCTGCGAGTGCGAAGGGCAAGCACCAGGATCCGCCGTTTATCAATCTCGCCCTCGCTGTGGCCAGCGATGGTGAGGCCATGGCCAAACTCCGAGCGGAGGCAGATGCTGATCTTCAACGGGGGCAGCCCGCCGGAGCAGCATCACGCGTACCCCTGCACTGGCCGCTGGAGTTCCCCGAGATCTTCGTGGACGCCCCCCAACCAGGATTCGACGCCATCGTCGGGAACCCCCCGTTCCTGGGAGGACAGAAGATCAGTCGCCCAATGGGAGACGACTACCTTAAGTGGCTGCAACGCTGGGACGGCAACGCGGTGGCCGGCAGCGCCGACCTGGCAGCCAGGTTCTTGCTGCGTGCAGAAAAACTGCTCAACAATCGCGGGCAACTCGGATTCGTCACCACGAAAACTTTGGTCGAAGGGGCCACCGCGAAGGTGGGCATCGAACAGGTCAGCAAGCAACTGCGCCTCTGGCGAGCGCGCACCACACATCCGTGGCCGACTAAGAGCGCAAGCCTACAGATTGTCGAAGTGTGGATGAGCCGAACCAGCCCCTCGGCGGAAGGTACGCTCTGGCGTGATGGTGAGGAAGTTCCTTCTCTCGGCCCAGACCTTGAGGTAGTTGGTACAGTCGCCGGGCGTCCGCACCCACTGTACGAAAACACGGGCCTAGCCTTCCAGGGATCGAACATTCTGGGCCTCGGGTTCACGTTGACCGACGAAGAACGAAACGATCTTGTCGCCCTCAATCCACGCAATGCGGAAATCATACAGCCATATATAATTGGCAAGGATCTCACTCAACGGCCACGCTGTGATGCCAGCAGGCAAGTTATTAATTTTCGGAACTGGCCCCTCGAACGGGCAGAGCAATACCCGGACCTAATTGAGATAGTACGCCGCAAGGTAAAGCCGGAGCGGGACAAGAAGAAGGACAGGCAGCGCCGCGAAATCTGGTGGAGATTCACACGGTTGGCACCGGAACTCTATGAGGCTATCAGTAATCTGGAAAATGTCCTTGCGCTCTCGCGAGTAGGGAACACTTTGATTCCCGCGAGAGTCCCTACAGGTCCCGTCTTTTCCGAAGCATGTGTTGTTTTCGCACTTGAAGACTTTGCGAGTCTGGCGTTTCTTTCGTCAAGTTTGCATAGTTCTTGGGTCATCCGATGGACATCGTTCATGCGGACAGATATCCGGTATGCGCCATCCAACGTCTTTGAAACGTTGCCCCGACCGGCCATGACTCAGAGGCTTGAAGAGCTTGGGGAGCAGTTGGACGAAAAACGGCGCGCCCTCATGCTGAGCCGCAGCTGGGGCCTGACTACTACGTACAACAACGTGAACAATTCGACGGTCAGAGACCCGGAGGTGCGGGCACTACGGGATCTGCACGCGGAGATCGACCTGGCGGTCCTCGATGCGTACAGTTGGTCTGATCTGCAACCCGACGTCGGGTTCCACCGGACCAAGATCGGGATGCGATGGACTGTAGATCGCGATACCCGGTTCGAGATGCTGGACCGGCTCCGAGTCCTGAATGAGGAGCGGTTCCAGGCGACACAGGGCTGAGCCGTTGATGTTCACTCGGGTTGTCCGTAGTCCAGCGTAAGGTCGTCCCTATGGGGTCAGAAGGCGAAGCCAAGGTCTCTTCGGTCGATGTACGGGGCAAGCTCGAACGGCTGCTGGAGCGGGATCTGCTTGGTCCGTGGGGTGAACACGACGAGGAGTTGGAAGCTGGTACCACTCCTGCGGAGCGCTACCTCCTTGGGCGCTTGGTGCCTCGCGATACTCCAATCGTCCCTCCCGCCTCAGCTGGGCAGCTTGCCGATGACGAGGACCCATTGAGGTTCTCCGACGATCCGGACTTGGCTGAACAGGCCGGCCTCGGGGAGGACGGGGACGGCGACACCGACAGCACCGCCGCAGTGCGCTCCGGCTCAATGGCGGCCTCGGCTCTAGGGCTGTCCTTCACCGTTCCCGATGACATCGACGCGGTGTTGGTCGAAGCAAAGTGGGGCTGGTACCGGAGGGTAAAGTCCGAGACTCAGGTGACGGAGCAGGGCAACCCTCGGACAGTCTGGAAGCGCCACCCCGCTGGCGGAACCGTAGAGATCCCGTTGGGGAAGGAAGCCAAGGACTATCTGGTTCCAGACGGTCGGCAGGACGGCGTCGTTGTTCGATATACGGTGCGGCATCGGGACCGGACCCGGATCGTCGATGTGATGCTCGTGAACGAGCAAGCGCCTCCACAGCGCACGGCGGACGAGGCCCGTCTCTATCAGGCGGGCATGACCGTGACCGCGTTCGATGGCCATGCCGCGGTGTTCGTCGGTCACAACGATCCCGAACTGTCCGCGCCGCCACCGCAGTATGAAGATCCCGAACTGCTGTACCTGAAGATGCTGTACCGAGAGCACCGTCAGTACGCACATGGTCGACAGTGCGCGGTGGACGCTGAGGTTCGGGCGGGTGAGTTGCGGGCCTGGCGGCTGAGTACAACGAGCTTCCCCGAGGCCGAGGTGCCGCTCGTGGAGGCCGTAACAGCAGCCGCGATGCCGGGTGTGGAGCTGGACATGACCCAGCTCGGCAGCACGGAGTTGGCCCGTAACGATCTGATCCGGAAGCTTCGGCCGCTGGCAGCCGGGTACCGTACCTGGTTGACCACCCAGGCCACACGTCTTGCGCAGGACCCGGAGATCGCCCGGTACGCCGACGCCGCCGAAAGGGCGCTGAAAGATGCGAAGGATATGGCGGATCGGCTGGACCGGGCGATCAAGCTGCTCAACGAGAACGGGGTAGCGCGGGAGGCGTTCAGATTCGCCAACCAGGCGATGGCTCGTCAGCGGGTCCGTAGCGAACTCGTTCGCGAGCGCCGCAACCGGCCGGACGATACTGTCAGTGCGCTCCTGCATGAGCTGGAGGTGCCCGAGAACCGGACGTGGCGGCCGTTCCAACTCGCGTTCGTGCTCCTGTGCCTGCCTGGCCTTACCGATCCGAACCATCGCGACGCACACCGCGGTCTCGATGACGGCCAGGCGCAACTCCTGTTCTTCCCTACTGGTGGTGGTAAGACCGAGGCGTACCTGGGGTTGACGGCGTACACGTTCGCGATCCGCAGACTGCAGGGCGTGGTCGGGGTCGACGCAGAGGCCCGTGATGGCTCCGATGGTGTCGCGGTACTGATGCGGTACACGCTGCGGTTGTTGACGGCGCAGCAGTTCCAGCGAGCCGCCGCGCTGGTGTGCGCGTGCGAGGTCTTGCGGCAGGAGCGAATCGACAACGGTGACACCCGGTGGGGCACCGTGCCGTTCCGGCTTGGTCTCTGGGTGGGGAGCAAGGTCACTCCGAACACCTATGAGGACGCCCGGACGGTCGTCAACAACAGCAATCGCGACGACGAGAGCAAGGTCGGTGGACCCCTGCAACTGGTCGCGTGCCCATGGTGCGGCTCCGCTCTGTCCCGATCGCGTGACATGAAGGCCGTCGAGGGGGCGCGTCGGATCCTGCTGCATTGCAGTGATCCGAATGGCGAGTGCCAATTCACCCCCCGTCACTCCCCTCGAGAGGGGATCCCGGTACTGACCGTGGACGAGGAGGTCTACCGGCTGACACCGGCGCTTGTCATCAGCACCGTTGACAAGTTCGCTCAGCTTCCCTGGAAGGCCGCGACCGCCACGCTCTTCGGCACGGTCGACTCGCGCTGCCCACGGCACGGCTGGCAGAACCCCGACTTCACCGGTTTTTGCCGCAGCCATCACCCTGCCGCCGGACCGACCTTGCCCGCAGTCAGGGCCGAGCCGGCAATGCGGCTCCGTCCACCCGATCTGATCATCCAAGACGAACTGCATCTCATCAGCGACGCGCTCGGCTCCATGGTCGGTTTGTATGAGACCGTCGTCGATAAACTGGCCTCCCGCACTGTCAACGGCAAGACCATCCGCCCGGTCCTCGTCGCCTCCACCGCGACCGTCCGGCGGGCGCGCTCACAGGTGGAGCAGGTGTTCGCGCGCGACCTCGCGGTCTTCCCGACTCAGGTTCTGGACGCGAACGAGACGTTCTTCTCCACCGTCACCACGCCCAGCCCCCGCACACCCGGCCGCCGTTACCGCGGCATCATGGCACCCGGCGAGAGGCTGAAGGCCGTCGAGATCAGGGTTGGAGCGGCGCTTCTTGAGCACGCCCAGTACCTGTTCGACAGGCACGGGGAAGCGGCTGATCCCTATATGACCCTGGTCGACTACTTCACTTCAACGCGTGAGCTTGCCGGGATGCGCCGGCTAGTCGATGACGATATCTCCGACAGGCTCGCAAGCCGGCAGGTGCGTACGCGCCGGCGCCGCCCAACGGTCAGCGAGCTAACCAGCCGGATGCCCAGCGACCGGATTTCTACTACCCTCGCCGACCTGGAAAACCGCTTCGATCCCGCGCACGACTCGACCACGGCTATACAGACGTTCGCGCAGATGGCCCGCGCTGATCGGGATAAGGCCCGTGAGCTTCTGGCTGGTCGGCCCCGCCCCCTTGATGTGCTGCTGGCGACAAGCATGCTGCAGGTCGGAGTGGACGTGCCCCGTCTCGGTTTGATGCTGGTCACTGGTCAGCCGAAGAACACCGCCGAGTACATCCAGGCGACCTCTCGTGTCGGCCGTAAACCTGCGAAGCCGGGTCTAATCGTCACGATCTACCAGTGGACCCGGCCGCGTGACCTGGCCCACTACGAGACGTTCTGCTATGACCACGCTACTTTCGGCATGCGTGTCGAAGGCCTTACCACCACGCCGTTCAGCGACCGGGCGCTCGATCGCGGTCTGACCGCCGTAGTCGTCGCCGCGCTGCGCCAAGCCGGAATGGCGTCCCTCCCGAACGTTGGGGCCCACGACAACGCTGCGGTGCCGCTGAACGGCCCCGTTGCTGACGCCCTCGCCGGGTTGCTCCGATCTCGCGCTGAGAGGGTCACTCACGACAACGACACCGCCGCAGTGACCGTCGCGCAAGCCCAGCACCGTCTCGACCGATGGCAACTACGCCGTAAGAAGCTGCCGACGGGCAGTCTCGGCTACCGGGAGGCCGCAGATGTGACCGGGCTACTCCGCAAACCCGACGAAGGAACCTGGGACCTATGGTCGGCTCCTATGAGCCTGCGGGAAGTAGAACCCGAGATCCTCCTTCAACTCGACTGGACCGACCGGAGCCTCATGGACGCTCCCGGCTGGGACTACGACCGCCGTCCAGGGAGCTCGTCATGACCAGCCTGCCCACGTCCGCCGGCCGGACCCGAAAGAACGGCACCGCGCCTACCCGGATCGGCCAGGTACGGCCGAGCCATCTCATGGTGACCACCGGCGTCGGCGCAATCGCGGACCTGCCATCGATGAGCGTCGTTGTACGCGGGCTGGACGCGTGGAGCCCCGAACACCAGGCCACCATCGAAGAGCCCCGGCTACTGGCCGACGTGCAGCGACGCCTGGGCCCGCAGATTCGGTCGCTACGGGCCGCACCATGGGATCCCAAAGAGTCCGACGATCCGTGGACCCGGACTGGTGTGCCGGTCACGCCGTTCCCCGGTTGGGTTCGCTGCCCTCGCTGCCACCGTCTCGGCTCTCTCTACCCAGCTGGCCAGTTCGAACTGATCCACACCACCGGTCACCGCCCGGACCTCGCGAAGATCATCCACAAGACGTGCCTGCAGCAGGTCAAGACCCGTGACAAGAACAAGCGTGCCTGCGTGCCCGCACGTTTCGTCGTCGCTTGCGAGAACGGCCATCTCGACGATTTCCCCTACGTCGACTTTGTCCACGCGGGCAGGGCCACCCCGTGCATGGGCCCGAAGCTGACCATGAGGGACGCGGCGAGTACCCTCGGCCCGCGGGTTTTCGTCGAGTGCGTCGAGTGCGGTGCGAACCGCAACATTCAGGAGACCGCAGGCTCTGATGGGTGGGAGCATCTCCCCAGTTGCCGAGGTCGTCACCCGCACCTACAGCGATTCTCCCGTTGCGGCCGGAACCTCAAACTGATGGTCCTCGGTGCCAGCAACCTGTGGTTCAACGTCAGTGCCAGCGCACTGCACCTACCACAGGGCCAGACCATCACCGAGCTCGTCGCCGCGAACTGGGACATCCTCGGTGTCCAGCCTGACGCCACCGTCGTCCAGCTCCTCATCGACCGAATGGACGGCCTTAAGGCCCTACGAGAGAAGGACTTGGCTGACGTCTGGGCCGCCATCGAGCAACTTCGTGCCGCAGGTGGCCCGCAGCAGGGCGGGGATGCCGACAGTCTTCAAGATGCCGAATGGGACCTGCTGTGCCATCCCACCACCGACAAACAGGATGACGACTTCAAGGCAGTCCCGACTAGCACGCCAGCAGGGTACGAACCGATGCTGATTCAGGTGGTACAGGTGCCCCGGCTGCGGGAGGTCAGCGCTCTACTCGGTTTCACTCGCATCTCCGCCCCCGACCCCGAATCTCCCAACGCGGTCCCGATCGTCCCGCTCGCCCGGAACACCACGTGGGTCCCCGCGTCAGAAAAACGTGGTGAGGGCATTTTCCTCGAACTCAACGAACAGGCCATACGAGCCTGGGCAGGGCGCGTCTCCGGACACGAGCGCATCGCCGCACTGGGTGGTGCCTACGCGCAGTGGCGACACAAGAGGGGCCTCGCACCGGACAGGTACTTCCCGATCGCCCGCTATACCCTTCTGCACACGCTCAGCCACCTTCTGATGCGACAGATGGCGCTCGAATGCGGATACTCCTCAGCAAGCCTGCAAGAACGTATCTATTACGGCACCCCCAGTAGCCCGATGGCGGGGATCTTGCTATCCACTGCGGCCAGTGACAGCGAAGGCACACTAGGCGGCCTCGTCTCCCTCGGAAACGCCGCCCACCTCAAGCCGCTACTCGACCAGGCATTCGAACAAGCCCGCCACTGCTCCTCCGACCCGCTCTGCGCCGAGCACGTCCCCACGGACGCCTCGGACACACTGCACGCTGCCGCTTGCCACGCTTGTCTCTTCGCCTCCGAGACCAGCTGCGAAATCAACAACCGGTGGCTTGATCGAGCCGTTCTCGTGGACCTCACGGCCGATGGTTACGCTTTCCCATGACTCGCGCGGATTCCGTGGACGTCGCCCGCAGGCTAGTGTCCAAACTCCCCGCGGCCGATATCGAAACTCTCGTCCGGGCGGCGTTTAGCGGCTCCGAGGACGTCCGTTCCCTACGTGCCAGTAGCGGCTCCATCGCGATGCAACGTGCCTGCACCGAAGTTTTGACCTGCATCGGCAGCGGTTCAGGTGAGTTCTTCGCAGGGGCACTCGCCGGAGCAGCGGCGGCACGTCAGAGCGCCGACCGTGGCCCAAATCTCGACGTTGTATGGACGGGTCCGCATTCCGCCGTCACCACTAGCAGGCTTACCTCAGCGGTCGTGGTATCTCTCCTCGCTGAGGCGCACGAGGAGATCATCCTCGTCAGTTACGCGACGCACTCAGACAAAACACTTACGGATGCGCTGACGGCAGCGGCTAGACGAGGCGTTGAGATACTTCTCCTCTTGGAAAGCAACGCAGAAAACCCCAACTACACTAACTATTCGGCGCCATTTCCCAACCTCGACGCTCAGCGTCTGACATGGCCTGCGACACAGAGGGAGTCCGGCGCAGCCCTCCACGCGAAGATTCTGCTGATCGACTCTGACATCGCCCTGGTCGGCAGCGCCAATTTTACTCAGCGCGCCATGGAAATCAATCTAGAATGCGGCATGCTCATCCGTGGCGGCAACCATCCGGCTTCAATTCGAGCCCACATTCTCTCTTTGAGAAGGCAGGGTATTCTGCAGAATAATTATTGAGGACTCAACAGCCGTCACCAGGCAAGATGAGGTCAAGAACACCGCGGAGCCAGGAATGGATATGACCTTCGACGTGGCAGACCGGTTAACGTGGCCTTCGACCGCGCCGGAGCTGTAGGGCAGGGGCAGACTGTTGCGCACAACTTCCACGTCACGGCGTAGGTTGCAGGCTAAACTAAAGGCAGCGAGCGCGGCCAGTGAGTCGTTCTCGACCGTGCTGATCCAATCCAGGAGGCGGTCGCCTCCGAGCTCGGTCATCATGGCCGCGAAGCCGCGGACGTGGTCGGTGATCTCGCCCTCCAGGGCGGACTCAAGCACCCCGCTTGGTCAGCTTATGCAGCAGCTCGCCCTCTCCGGTCAGCTACAGCCCCTGCGCCCGAGCACCTCCACCTGCATCGAGATCAACTGCTCGTCCGAGGCCACGCTCGAAGGCCCCTGGACCGACTATTCAGACTCATCCTCAATGACGGCGTCGGTCACCTGGTGTCTCCTTGATCACCGATCCGCCGTCTATTAGACACTCCTTGGGGCGTCGTCGTTGCTCGACATGAGGCGCAGGAGGTCGGCGGTGACGACTCGGTAGGTGGTGCCTATGCGGATGACCTTGCAGGGGAAGCGGTTCTCGCGGGCGAGCTGGTAAGCGCGTGTTCGGCCGAGGCCGAGGGCTCGGGCGGCGGCCTCGATGGTCGTTGTGGTGGGGAGGGCTGCGAGCTCCTCGTGGGTCATCGGCTCCATGCTCAGGCCTCCGGAGTGTTCGCGCGGCGGGTGCGGAGGAAACGGTTTTGTGCGCCGGCAGGAGGCGGTGCGAGGAGCGTCGGATCGGTGATCGGTCTGGGGAAGTCGTTGGCCGCCGCCGCCACTCCAGCGTCGTCCACATGGGGTTTGGTCTCGATGGTGGGGGGCGCTTCTCGTCCGCGGGTGGCGCGGGAGTGGACGGCGTTGATGGCCGATTGGGCATCGCTGAGGGCCGCGCAAAGAGCTCGGGCGTGCTGCCTGGCTTCGGCTAGAGCTTGGACGTGACGGCTCAGGACGTCAGCGAGGTCTTCGGCCTGGTCGTGGCCGAGACGGTCGGCTTGCAGCTCCCGGAGGAAGAAGTGGTTGATCTGGTCGAGCACCTGATCGAGGCCATAGGTGGCTGCGCTGAGGTTGCCGAGGATGGTGTACGCGGTGCCGGGGAGGGTGAGACTCGGAGGGCCAGCCGTGGCGTAGTTGAGCTGGCGGACGTGTTCGTAGAGGTTGCTCGCGAGGTCCGCCGTTTGGTCGTCGTTACGAGCGGCAGCGGGAGCCCGCCTGTAGTCGGTCATGTGAATGTGTCCTTGTAGATACGAGGCCCGCTTGGGGGCTGTGGTCGGTCATGGCTTCGCCTCTCTTGCGTGTTGGTCGTGAGGTGGTGCAGCTCTACCTGTGCGGACGCTGCACCGATGCACTGCTTGCGCATCGTTGGCGTCGTTTACGCTCCGTTAGTATGCAGAGGCGCTGATCTTCGCGCTACGACCATGACGGCGTGGCGCCGGGGTTTGCGTGATCGGGTTACGGCGATGGGCCACTGCGGCGGTGAGGGCCAGGGGGCGTTGGTGTGGGAGCGCTGATCCGGTACGGGCTGTCTGCGAGCTGGTGGCTGAGGGGTATTGGAAAGCCCGTCGCAGCGAGGCGCGCCGCGTTCTGCTCCGCCGTGTAGTTCGATGGTGTCCGTGGCAGCGTTGGAGAAGGTGGCCGCGGAGTTGGTCGGCTGAGTCTGCTGAGCTGAGCGGCGGCCTTGCGGGCAGCAGCTGCCTGGGCAGCGCGTTGTTGCAACTGCCGGTGCTCCGCGATCGCCTCGATCAGGGCGGCGAGCTGCACGACCAGGTGGAATAGGACGCCGGCGAGGCTGGGACGGGTACCGCGTTGTCCTCGGATACCGGATAGGGCCAGTGCTCTGGCAGCCGTGCGGAGGTTCGTGCCGTAGGGAGTCAGGGGTGGTTGGCGTCCGTAAGGTTCGCGAGCTGCGCGGTCATAGAAGTCGGCGGCACGGGCGAGTTCCTGGTTGCCGGTGACGGCCGCGGTCACGTGTAGGACGTCGGAGGTCGCAGCGGCCACGTCGGCGCGGACGGCCGGGTCCTGGATATGGCGCATCTGCCACGTGGCAGTCGCGGTGGCTCGGGCGGCCTGCTGGTAGGCAGCGGATCGCTCCTCGTGGGTCAGCTCCACCCCGCCGAAGGGCCGGCGGTCGAAGCGGTTGCCTTCCTGCGGCACCGACCAGCGCTTGCGGAGTTTGGGGAGCGTGAGGTTGGCGGCGAGCCGTCCGCCGGAGAACCAGACTGGCTGATTCTGTCCATTGTGGTGATGCGGGAGCGCAACGGCGTAACCAGTGATCTCCCCGGGTGTACGAGCACTATGGCGTACCTTCACCAGCACTCCTGCATGCTCGAGCGCGGCGAAGAAGTCGCCCTCGGTTTCGGCTCCGGCGGCTGCGGTGGCTACGTGCCGGCGGAGGGTGGTGCGAGGCGGCTCTGGCCAGTTCTGGCGGTCGGCGAGTTCTCTCTCGGCTCGGGTCGGTCGGGGCGCTGCTGTGCGGTCGGCGGGCGCGGTTCGGGTGAGGCCGTAGCGTTCCTCGGCGATGTGGCAGGCGTCGGCGACCTTGTAGTAGTCGCGGTGGACGTTGGGGTTGCGTCCGTCCTCGCGCGCCAGGACGGCGACGAGGTGGATGTGGTCGTCGGCATGCCGCACTGCGATCCAGCGGCATGCTTCGTCATCGCCCCGCGGCGCGAACCCGGTCTGGTGCATCACCTCCTCGGCGATGTCGGCCCATTCGTCGTCCGACAGGGTTCGGTCTGTGAGGGCCGCTCTGATCGAGCACTGCCAGATCGGCAACGCCAGGGGCGTGTGCCGGAGGGTGTCGAGCGGGGAGGTCAGGACACCGACCAGGTGGCGGAAGTCCCAGTCTCCTCTGGCGTCGGTGCCGGGTTCCAGAGCCATGGGGAGTCGGAAACCCGCGACGATGTGGGGATCGATGTGCTCGTTGCGGCGGCCGGGGCCGTAGAGGTAGGACAGCAGCCTTGCGACGCCCTGGCCGCGGGTCACCTTGCCGATCAACGTAGGAGCCGACCGATCTCGACAGATGAGGCGTCCACTCTGCGGAGGACGATCTCCAGATACGACAATGCGGCAGTCAGTTCGCCAGGCGCCTGTCCTGTCGCGTTCGCGATGCGCGTCAGCTGATTGAGGTTCACTCCGATTCGGTTCAATTGTCGCGCGATGCCGCGTAGTTCTTCACACAATTCTTCCGTCGACTGCTGTCCCAATCTGTTCTGCCGGGTGGCAGCCTGTACAGTGTGGACGATGAATGTTCCGTAGGCGGTTCCTGCTCGTTGGGCGGCTGCGCGTATTTCCGAGTACTCCTGGTCGCTGACTCGAAACCTCATCTCCCGGTCCCGTCGGCGCCCTCCGCCAAGCTGAGAACGTCGCTGCAGCTTGCGTGACTGGTTGAGCTTCTCGTCGCTCGTCGCTCCACCTCCGATCGACTCGTTCAGGACCGCGCCCGGTCCGCACCACATGAGTGTGCGCGATGGATTTCTATTAATCCACAACGTGTCGCGACACAGTCCTACCTTGCAGCCTCTAACCACCGGAGCTGCCAAATGTGCCAGCGCGTGATTCTCGATATCTTATGCTGTTGCGGCGGGTCGGGGCGGACCACAGAGTTATGGCTAATTCGGCTCTCCTTGAGGCCGCCAACAGGCTAACTCTCCTCGAATACAAAGCGCCGTTCAACTTGCCGACGTTTGTTCTCTGGTGAACAGCAAGCGTGCATTGCGTCCCCCGGATGCGGTATACCTCATCGCCAGAACGGTCGACGGAGACGCCGAGCAGTACGGGTTCTGGTACCCGATGGAGGCCAGGGGAGTTGGAGGGTGCTACCTGCGTTGCCCTCAACCTCAAGCCCGAGGCGATCGAGTCACGCAAACCCTGAGGAGGCCGGGTTCCTCTTAGCCGATATGGCTGTTCCTCATGGTCACGGCCCTCTACCTCACCCACGGCGTGTCAGCCGTAGGTCTGGTCACGGCTCCGAGGGCCAAGAAGCCGCCGCCTCGTGGCGGCGCTTCAACAGGGGTGAGGCGCCGCCTTCGAATGTCCCGTCAGGATGCGATGGCAACTGACCAGGACGCGACGGAGGAGGCTGCTACGCCGACGGCGTGATGCCGAGACGATGCGTCGGGGCTGACCTGCCGTGGAAGGCGCCTTCCTCTCCGGCATGGCCCAGGTCCCGTCCGCTGCCCGAGAGGCCGGACTCTCGCGCTGGACATGGCGGTCTCCGACACTCGCGGTATTGGAGCGCTCAAGGATCGCATCGAGGCGTCGCGCGAGGTCAAAGGCGGTCTTCGCCTCGACCAGCTGATCAGGCAGCAAGACCCAAAGGGAGCCGGTGTACTCGCCCCAATAGATGCACAGGCCGGGGTAACGCCGCCGTAGGAGCTCCACGGCCTGGTCGAGATCGGTTTCTTCTGCCAGTGCACGGTTCCACGCAGCGGCAGGCGCCACAGAGAAGCCGCTGGGACGGAGGGCGTTTTCGCGGCACGTCATGACGTCACCTCCAGAGCGAACGCGGCAAGCGCGCTCGTCAGGTGATGGATGGCTCATGGGTGTCGTGCGGCCGGTGAATTCCGGGGGGAATCAGCCACCGACCGCACGACGGGCCGGCCGGGGGGACGGCCGGCAAAGGACGCGCACCATGGGGGTGCGGCGCGCGTCCCGGTCTCAGCGGTTGATCAAGGCCCAGGCGGCGTGGCCGTCGGCACAGTCGTACTGGCCTGTCTCGTCGGCGTAGGCATTCGCAAGGATCAGTCCGCGTCCGTGCTCGGCGGGATCGACTTCCTCGTCGGTCCGAGCGGGGACAGGGCCGTCATCCAACACCGTGAGGCGCGTCTGTCGGCGGCTGATGCAGAGTTCGGCCCCGATCCGGCCGCCGGGCCCTCCACTGGCCGAGTGCCACAGCGCGTTGGTGCCGTACTCGCTGACGATCAGTTCGAACGCCTCGGTCAGTTCCGCGTCGTCGGCCAGGAGCAGGCGAACCCAACGACGCAGCAAGGGCACCGCATCGGTCACGCCCGGGACGTCAACGCGCCAGAAGTGACCATCCCTGTCAGCTTCGCTGTTCCCTCCGTCGGCGGTGGCCTGGCACAGCGTTGGTGCCGTTGAGGCAACCGATGCGCCGTCCAGGTCCGGCATGACGGAAAGGGTGCTGCCACCCGTAGTGCCGAGTGTCTTGGAAGATCTCTCGGGGCTCTGGAGATGGGGCGCTGCCAGCGCCCTCGAAGCTATCCTCATCCATACCTCCCTTGGGAGTGAGGCCGCGCGACCGGGCGAGGGCTCCAATCCATAGCCCGGCCGCGCGGCGGTCTCTGATCAGCGACGACAGCCTCTGCGTCGACAAGATCAACGTCTGCTGAAGCAACGTCCGCCACATACTGTGACTCGCCGCACACCGTCAGTGTGCTGGGTGGCATACTCGTGTGCAACTGCTCTCGTGAAATTTCTCTTGAGATGGAAGAGGTGGCGCGGTGACCTCTCCGACGGTCCGACGCCGACAACTCGGCATGGAACTCCGTCAGTTGCGTGAGGCGGTAGGGCTCACGGGTGACCAGGTCACCGAGCGGCTGGGCTGGTATGGAGCGAAGGTCTCTCGGATCGAGAAGGGGCGGATTTCCGTCCCTTGGTCGGACGTCATGGACCTCCTTGATCTCTACGAGGTTCACGATCCCGCCACTCGTGAGGCACTCGTCCAGTTGGCCAAGGCGGCGCGGCAGAAGGAGTGGTGGCAGCCCTACAGCGACATGCTGAGCAAGAACGCCCGGACCTACATCGGCCTGGAGTCAGCGGCCGAGTCGCTACGGACGTACCAGCCCTCCTCCGTCCCGGGTCTCCTGCAGACCCCCGACTACGCGCGAGCGATCATCACCCGTGCTGGCCCGCTGACGCTGGGAGAGGACGAGATCGGACGCCGCCTCAGCCTTCGGCTGAAGAGACAAGCCGTCATCACTGAGGCAGGCGGCCTTCGGCTCTGGGCAGTGCTGGACGAGGCCGCGCTCTACCGCGAGATCGGAGGACTCGACGTCATGCACGAGCAGCTCATGCACCTGGTGGAGATGGCGCACCACCCGGGGGTCGACATCCAGGTCATGCCGTTCAGCGCAGGTCCACACGCCTCACTGAGCGGCATGATCGGAGTCTTCACCTTCCCCGGCCTGGATCCCGACGTCGCCTATGTCGACAGCGTCTCGGGCACCCTCTTTCTGGAACGTGCGGCCGATGTCCAGGCCACAACCACTGCATTCCAGCACCTCAGCGCGACCGCCCTCAGCCCTGCGGCATCTGTCGACCTGATCAAAGCCATCGCCCGTCGCCACCAGACCGGGTAGACAAGTAAGCATGATTCCGGATTTCAGCCAAGCTTCTTGGATCAAGAGCACGCGCAGCCAGCAGACGACGGATCAGTGCGTCGAGCTGGCCGGTGTCAGCGGCTACGCGGCCGTACGCGACTCCAAAGATCCGGAAGGTCCCAAGCTCGTCCTCGAAGGTCGAACCTGGCGGAATCTCCGGAATCAGATCAAGGCTGGGACTTTCGACCGGAGGTGAGCCGGCGCAGAGGGCCGCTTCCGAGCTCCCGCAAGCACTTGGGGTCCTTCCCCTGCAGCAGCGGAGGGACCATGCGGACTGTTACTCGTCCAGGTAGAGGAGGGCGGTGCTGGCCTTCTTGCAGACGTCGCAGTGCATGGGCGCTTCCTCGTACGCGAGGTCACGCTCAACGGTGGTCACGCGGTCGATGACGCTAGATGCCTCCTCGGCGACTCATGCATCGGCCCACCGGTAGGTGTCAAGTCAAACGGGACAGGGGCCAGTGATCGTTAGGCGGCCTGTTTCTCCTGGTCAGAGCTGCTCGGGTCGGTGGGGTCTTCGTCGGGTCGGTTGATCTGCGCGACTGTGGGGATCTTGGGCAGCGTGGGCGGCTGGGTGAACCGTCGCGGGTTGGCCGCGCGGAACGCTGCGATCGTGGCGGCTCGGTTGTGCTGGATCGCCTGTGCGGTGCCGATATGCATGGTGAACGGCGTGTGGAGCCCGATCCCGGCGTGGTAATGCCGGTGATTGTAGTAGTCGAAGAAATGGTGGCAGAACGTCTCGGCCTCGTCGAGCGAGGTGAACCTGGCAGGGAACACCGGGCAGTACTTCAAGGTTTTGAACTGCGCCTCGCTGTAGGGGTTGTCGTTGCTCACCTTCGGGCGGGAGTGGGACTTGATGATGTCCAGGTCTGCCAGTAGTGCCGTCACCGGCTTGGAGGTCATCGAGGTCCCGTTGTCGGAATGGATGGTGCCGGGCACGATCCCGCCGTTGGCGGCGAACGAGTTCTGCATGAACTGCTCGGCCAGCTCACCTGACTCGCGCAGGTGGATCTCCCAGTGCACGACGTAGCGGGAGAAGATGTCGAGCATCACATACAGGTCATAGAACTGGCGTGGCCCCGGACCTGGCAGTTTCGTGATATCCCAACTCCATATCTGGTTGGGGGCGTGCGCGGCCAGATACGGTTTGGTGCGCGCCTGGTGCCGGGCGTGGGCGCGCCGCTCCCGGACCTGGTCACGCCTGCGTAGTTCCCGGTACATCGTCGACACCGACGCCAGGTACACCCCCTCGTCCAGCAGCGCAGCCCACACCTGTCGGGGTGCCTTGTCGGCGAACCGGTCGCTGTTGAGCATCTCGACCAGTTCGGCCCGTTCGCTCTCGCTCAGCGCGTTCGGCGGCGCCGGCCGCTCCGCCGGCTCACTGTTTCCCGGCGCCGGGTTCCGCCGTCGGTAGAAACTGCTGCGCGGCACACCCGACAATGCGCACGCGAAGCGAATCGGCAGATGCTCGACCAGCAGGGAAAGGGTTTCGTGGCGGCAGCGGGTCACGAATTCTCGGTGTCCGCGCTCTCGGACATTGTTTCCAAGAGCGCGATACCTTTTCCCATGATGTCCAGGGCGGCCTCGGTCTGCTTGAGTTTTCTGGCCATGGCGGCGTTCTGCCGCTCCAGCCGCGCCTTCTCCTTGCGCAACTGCTCCAACTCGGCCTGCTCCGGCGTCTTCTCCTTCTTGGCGGCCGGGCGGCTCGTTCCCGCAGCGGTCAGTTCACCGGCGTCGCGCTGCCGGCGCCACAGTTGAACGCTGGACTCATAAAGTCCCTCACGGCGCAGCAGTGCGCCCTTGTCGCCATGCTCGGCCGCGTCGTACTCCTCGACCATCCGCAACTTGTAGGCGGCACTGAAGGTCCGCCGCTTGGGCCGGCCGGTCCGCGGCCCGTCACCGGAAGGAAGATCGTGGCTGGTCATCGTCACTCTGCTCAGTACCCGTTCTCGCCCTGTCTACATCAGCTAGGGAACTTCATCCCCTCGTGTCCCATCTGAGCCTGACACAGAGGGCACCGGCGTGCGTGGGCGGCGAAATCGTCGACATAGCGCGCAGTTGCCTCATAGAAGGCCCTCAAGGGTGAGGAGACTGCCGAACCAGACGGGCTGCAGGCGGCGTTGTCATCGGTGGTCGCATGTGATCGGGTGTTCCGGTGAGCATCGATCAGTTCTTCGGCTACGGGCCTGAGGCGCCGTTCGCCACCAATGAGGTGTTCACCAACCGGGAAGAGCAGATCGGTCGATGTCATCGCTGGCTGATCGAGCACTCCGCACGTGAGTGGCCTGTCCCGGCGCTGATGGACTTCCAGCGGCCCGCGGCCAACATCCTCGCGCTGGCTGGAGAGGGCGGCATCGGCAAGTCCACGCTGACGCGTCACGTCGCCGACCTCGCGGTTCAGGGAAAGTTGGACGGGCTTCCGAAGAACCGGGCGTGCGCCGTCCTGGATTTCGCGGACCCCGACACCTCCAGCTTCGAGTCTCTGCTGTTGCGCGTCCGGGCTGGGTTGGGACCGCTGGCGCGTAGCTGGCCGGCGTTCGACGTCGCGTTGGCCCTCTATTGGGAGCGCAAGCATCCGGGTGAGTCGCTCGCCGCCTTCCTCGGCAAGGGATCGGTGGACGGACGGCGGGCAGCGGATCAGGTGAGCGGGACCGTCGACCAGCTCCTCGGCGGGTTCGGCGCGATCAGCGTCACCTATCAGGTCTTGGACAAGCTCGGACGCACCGTTGCGCAGAAGGCCAAGCTGAAGTCACTGCGTAACGAGCTGCCCGCGCTCGACCCGATCCTTGATGAGCCCGACCCCGACCGGATGCTCGGCTACATGCCCGTTCTGCTGTCGGCCGACCTGGAACGCGCCCGCACCAAGAGGCCCGTACTCGCGGTGTGCGTTCTCGACACCCTGGAGATCGTCCAAGGGCTGCCGTCCGAGCGCGGCGGCCTGGAGGACCTGGTGTCGCGGTTGGTCTACCTGATGCCGAACGTGGCGTTCCTGGCGGCCAGCCGGTTGCCGCTGGGCTGGCACGACCCGGTCCGTGCCCTTGGACTGACCTACGGCGGCGCGCACCGCTGGCCCGATCTCGCCGGACCGGTCCAGCTCAGGCTGGACGGCTTCGATCCGGTGTCCGCGGACGAGTATCTGACGACCCGGCTGACCGTGGACGACCGCCCCGCGATCGACGAGGGGGTGCGGAACCGGATGATCGCCGGATCCGGCGGGTCACCGTTGTATCTGGACCTGTCGGCGAGCCTGTACGGGCAATACCTCGCGCGCGGCCAGACGCCACCCCCGGAGATGTTCGGACTCGGATTCCCCGAGCTGGTGCTGCGGACGATGAGGGACCTGTCGGAGACCGATCGTGACCTCCTGCGTGCCGCCGCGCTGCTCGAAGCGTTCGATGCCGACCTGCTGCAGGCGATGCTCCCGGGCATACGCCGCCGGCGCATCGAGGCCTTCACCTCCCGCCCGTTCGTCCGGCGCGAGGAGTCGGTGTGGCCTGCCTATCGGCTGCATGACAACCTGCGCCGCAGTGTCCTGGACTGCGACGCCCACACCCCCGACGGATGGACACTCGGCGAGCGCCGCGAACACCTGCAGCGCGCCATCAGCCACCTCGCGAAGGTCGCGCTGTCGATCTGGGACGAGGATGAGTCGGCCTCGCTGGCTGAGCGGAGCCGCCGGACCGTCGCCGCGTTCTTACTGCTGTTGCGTGCCGCGATCGAGCACGACGTACTGCCGCCAGTGCTGGCCGACCTCGCCTATAGCCTGAGCGTCGCCGGCCACTGGCAGGTCCTGGCGTCCCTACCCGCACCGGAAGCGATACCCGAGCTGACGCGCCTGTCCGCCGTCGCCCGGCTGACCACCCGCGGCGACCTCAACGCCGAGGACCGCTACCAAGCGATGCAGAGGCTGGTCGGTGAGCACGCAACGCCCGAGTCCACCGACCCATTCGCCGACTACTACCGCTGGGAGCTGGGCACCCGCGCCCACGTCGCCGGACACCTCAACGAAGCGATCGGTCACCTGTCGGCGATCACGCCCGACGGCTCGCTGATCGGCGCGAGCGCTCTGTTCGGCCTGGCCGACAACGCCCTTCGCCGCGGTGACTACCGGCAGGTCGCCGAACTGATGGACAAGGCCACCGACGAGGGCCTCGACCGCATCCGCGTCGCCGACATGCTCGGCCACACCTATATCCACAACGCCCGCTTCGCCGACGCCGCCCGTCTCTTCGAGACCACGCTGGAAGCCGCCCAAGCTGCGGGAACGCCTCTGTGGGAAGCCCGCGCCCTGCGCCACCTGGCCCTCGCACTGATGTGGTACGACCCCGACCGCACCCTCGCCCTCGTCCCCCGCGCCCGCGACCTCAACTCCTCCGTCGGGGAACTGATCGGTGTGGCCCAGTGCGACCTGGCCGCCTCCATGGCTCACGCCCTGCGCAGCGAGCATGCTCAGGCCACAGACCTCCTGGAAAGCGCAGCCCGCCAGTACGAAGACCTCGGCGCCACCGGGGAACTCACCCCCGCGGAAGCCATCCGGGTACTGCAATACGCCGCCGACGGACGCATCGACCAAGCCACGGCCATCGCCACGCGACTCGCCGCATCCTCCCAAGGCCTGCAACCCGAGTGCCTACCCGTCTGGGTCCAAGTGACCAGTTGGTGGGCCAGCATCCCTGCCCCACGGGATGCGGCCTTGCAATGGCTGGACAGCACCGACACCGCCCTACAGCGTTGGAAGGAGCCCCTAGACCGGCTTCGGCGCCAGCACCGTAGTGTGTGCGCACCGCTCGACGTGGCTGACCAAGAGGCGTTCATCCCCACCAACCGGCTACCCGGCGATGTCCTCGATCGCACTGTGCGGTCGGCGTCCGCCTCTCCGGCATTCGATGGGCCGCCCGTCCAGCAAGCCGACGACGACGGGATCATCAACGGGGAACGCACCATCATCAAACTCCAGCGCCGCGCCCACGAGCGACTGGAGACCGCTCTGCACCTGGAGCAACTCCGCACCGCGACCGGCATCCCGGCCCCGCAGCTCCTCGACTACGGCACCGCCCCTGGCGGCACCTGGTGGGCTGTCCTCGAACGGCTACCTGGAACACACAACGACCACCCGACATTCGAGCAGCAGCGCGCGCTGGGAAGCATGCTGCGCTCGTGGCACTCGCACAGCCCGGCCGCCGGCTTGCGGCTGGACGACCCCGGCGCGCTTGGCGTCTTACTCGGCTGGGCACGTCGCGCCGTCCCCCGCGCCTACCCCGTTCTCGCCCAACATCTCAGCGACGCCTGCGAAGCGATGCCAATGACGCCGATCCACGGGGATGTTGCCGTCGGCCATAACGCGCTGTTCGATGGCGACACCCTCACCGGCGTCCTGGACCCCGGCGCCGTCGAACAGGGCCCGCCGATGCTCGACCTGGCCTGGGCCCTTGCCGTAGACCTTCCACACGGCGGGTCGACCGAGCCACTCCTGGAGGGCTACGGCGAAGTCGATCGCGCGGCCCTGAACGCTCTACTTCCGCTCATGCTGTTGCGCCGCCTCGTCGACACCGTACCCCTGGGACTATTCGATACAGACGGCCAGTGGATAGCCCGTCATCTGCGCAACAACCATCCGGACCTACTGGCACTAGTGGAAGACGAGCTGAGCCTCTAAACCGCCAGGCCCAGCCGCACCGCCCATCGATACGGGATGTAGTTGTCCAGCACGTTGGCCGGCACCGACAACCGCTCACGAAGCTCAGGCTCGTCGTCACGCGCGTAGAAGCGGTTCAGACCGTCGAACAGCGTCAACTCATACCCCGCCGCCAGCACGCCCGGCTCCCATTCATGATGGCTGGGACGCGAGGTCAAGGGCACCGTCGCCTCGATCACGATCGCCCGCGGCCGCCACGCCGCCAGATCCGCCGAGGCCAATACCGACGCCTCAGCCCCCTCGACATCCACCTTCAACAGATCGAACCCTGGCTGCGCATACTCCGACAGCACCGTTTCCAGCCGCGTCACCTCGACGCGCAGCTCCTCACACCGCCATCCATCGGCAAGGTGCAACGCCAGCACATCCCGCTCCAGCGTGCTCAGGCCACCGCCACCGGTCTTCCCCGGCCCTGGAACGATCCGGAAGAAGCTCGCCGGACCGGGCCGCTCCCCGATCGCCACGTCCAGCGTCACATCACCCGGCCGGGCAGTCCGCAAGCTCTCGAAACGCTCGGGCAGCGGCTCAATGTTGACCCCGCGCCATCCGAGCCGATCCACCAAGTTCTTGGTCAGCGATCCCTGAACCGGGTTTCCGGCCCCAACATCCACGAAGAACCCACCAGACCGGTCGCCGAAGGC
This sequence comes from Actinomadura sp. NAK00032, assembly GCF_013364275.1. Taxonomy (NCBI): domain Bacteria; kingdom Bacillati; phylum Actinomycetota; class Actinomycetes; order Streptosporangiales; family Thermomonosporaceae; genus Actinomadura; species Actinomadura sp. NAK00032. Next base: position 9,277,870 of record NZ_CP054932.1, read on the forward strand.
CCGCATCAGCACAACGTCCTCGGCGTTCCCGCCATACGCGACCAGATCGCACCCAGCGGGCAGGTTCGACCCCATACCGCCAACCGTACGACGTGCTCGCTCCCCCCACCGGGGAGGCGCAGCAAGAGGCTCTGAGTTACTCGGAGCACCGGCCGCTTGGCCAACCGTACCGATCCAAGCTTTTAAGTCGCTACCCGCCATCACGACCGGAGATGCCGCTATCCCTGAGGAGACAGTGGACTGATGCCCGAACAGGATCTGCATGCTCAGGCAATCTGGCGCCTATGCGGCAAGGCGGCTGAGCATCTCAAGCCAGTGAGAAGGCCCACGCCCGCTGTGGTGCGGGTGGCCGTCTCAGGCCACATCCCCGCTGTCCAGCCGCTGCGTACGCTCATGCTTCTACAGTCCGGGCACGCCAGCTAACGGACGAGCTCTCGTCATCTACCTTCGCGAGCAGGTCCTGGGATCACCAACACCCAGATCGCCGAATGGGCCGGCGTCACCTACCAGCGCGCACCGACTGGGACAACGGGCGCGCCCAGGGCGAACCCAGACACCACGAGGTCGTCACCCTCGGTCTTGCAGCCGAGAAGGAACACCTAAACCTAGACCTATGGACCCTGCTCCAGATCACCGGGTTCGAGTACATCGAATCCCCGCTGGTTGCGAAGCGCGACCATTGGATTAGGGAGTTGGCGAAGCTCACCCTTGAACTCCAAGACGCCGACTCCACCGACCTAACCCGGACTGTCGAAGCTGCACAAAGGGCGTTTCGGGCTAAGGGCGAGCCGAACGAGACGCAGAAGATGCTCGCCGAGCTAAGACGCAGAGAACGAGACGAGTAGACCCCGCAGGCCTTTACAAAACGCCGTTTACCGGGTCATCGTGGGTGGCTTTCACCCGATGCTCCCAATGCCCGGGACCGTCCATCAGCTCACCACCGGGCCTACCGCAACCGCACTCGTAGTCGTCGTGGTCGACGTCTCGAACCGGGTGGCCAGAACCTGAACCGGAGCTCCTCAACCCTCCCCTGCGTCACGCTAGGCCGCACAGTTTCGACCGCGAACCTGAGCGGCTCGTTCGGTGACGTTAGCAGAGGCAACGCGAGATCGGTCCACGACTCCCTGATACGAGCCTGTGCGTTGTCCCTGAGGACGTCTGCCTGTGAACTTCGACTTCAGGCCGTTCTTGTACTGACAGTGGCAGCGGAGGAGTTCCAGGTGCGTGCGCTTTGAATCCGGAACGGGAGCACCTGGCCGAGCGTTCTCAGTTGTCGTCTTCGGCAAGGGCAGGTGACGCTTCTGCGCTGACGGGCAACATCATCGGGTCGGTCAAACCACCTGGTTCAGCAAGCTCTCTGGTCAAAGCGCGCAACCAGTCGAGACTTGGCGTCGCCTTGCCGGTGATCTCCTGGCTTCGACTGCTGGCAGTTGCGAGCTGCCCAAGTCGTTCCTCCAGGGGCTTCCTCGCTCGGACTTCACGGACAGTGTCTCTGGTACCCAAGACGAACCCGCCCACGAACCCGACCACAGCGCCGTAAACGGCAAATTTTGCAATCGGCTGTCCCTCGGCGCTCGTGTCGTCACCCTCGCCCTCGGCTCCATCGACGCTGTCTTTGATTGCCTCGGCGGCGACAGGCGTGGCTGCCAGAGCGGCGCCGCTGCCTGCGCCGGCGACTGTCCCAAGGCCGACCTTCGCGCCGATCTCCTTTCCGGCGTGCTTCCAAAGCGGCAAGAACTGCGCGCGAATGTCTTCGTCAAGCCGACCGAGTTGCTTCAGCACGTCCTCGATCTCGGCCCGAAACCTGTCAATGGTCCTGGTGACCTGCGCGGCCCGGGTCGCAGCAACGTCGGGTTTCTCCTCGTGGCAGTCGAAGGCGACCTGAGCGTAACCGAACTGAACGGTTGCCGAATCGAGCCTTCCTGCAAGATGGAGATAGAGCACGACGTCCTTTACGGCGTCCGTACTCAGGACCTGCTCTGCCTGGCGTACGGAACCTTGAATCTGGTCCTCCAAGGTCTGCACCGCCGTCTTCAGATGCTGCATGCACTTGTGCCTCGCATCACCTAGGGTGTCTCGAGCCACCGAAATATCACTCTTGCGGATACCGTCCTTAGCATGGGCACGAAGCAGCTCCACTAGATCCTCGACCTGTTCGACCGCATGGTTGACCGCGCCTATCTGGTCGTCCTTTTGGTGTTTGTAGATCAGATCAACTTGCTGCCCGATTGCCTTGATATCCTGGGCCATCTCGGCGGCCTGAGCCTGAGCCGCCACAGCAGCGAGAACCAAGGCTCCACCCGACATGACGGCGACGCCCGTGCTTGGACGGATCCGCATCAACCGGGCGACCTGACCCCGGTCGCGGAGGTTCGCCTGAAGCCAACCTCCCTCTTCGCTGATTGCTGTGAAGCCGCGCTTGAACATCTCGCGATCTTCGGGGTGGAGTTCAACAAGAGCACCGGTCAAGCGCTTGGTCTCGATGACAGCACGAGCCACCGGGTCCATCTTCTGCAGCAGAGACTGCATCTCGCTAGTAGTGATGTTGGTGAGTCTCCGCCCCCATCGTGCGTACGGCGCCTCGTTCTGAGTAGCGAATACGACTGCACGGTCATCAGTAATCCGAACGACGATCTGGTCAGGCTCAATCCCGTCCAACTCGTCGCTCGTGCGCTCTTCAGGCAGGCGCACCACGGACGAATCCAGCGACGACGCTACCCCGTCATCGGAAGAACCTTCACCGACACCGGACGCACCCTCGCCTGTACTCGACATGCCATCGAGTCTAGGGAATCGGCCGCGATACGCGAGGGCCTTCGCCGAATCTTGATTCGCTGTACGGGGCAGGCCGCGCCCGCCGGGTGGTCACCGGGCGATGTCGGCTTGCCCTCAATTGGCCATACAGCCGTTGCAGACGGTCCAGACGATCGCCTGAACGCGGTGTAGGCGGTGATCGCTCCCATGATGCACAACGCCATGAAAGGCGGGATCCAGCCCAGCCAAACACATCCGAGCAGTCCGACGGCCAGCATGGCGGTGGCGGCGGACATGAAAAGGACGAGCAGCGCCTGGCACATCGTCTGGCAGGCCTCAGGTGACTCTTCTGCGGCGCCGACTGGGGTGGCCACCAGTTGTTCTGCCGTGCGGGCCAGGACGGGGTCGCCTTTGATCGCGGTGGTCAGCGTGTCCAGCTTGGTGCGTTCGTCCATGGACCTGAGCTCTGGAAAGGCGGGAACGAACGCCCTGGCCGCGGCCCCGGCCTTTTGTACCAGGGCCTGTGTCTGAGCGTCGGTGATACCGACAAGCTCGCCCAGCTCCCGGAAAAGGGGTCTCCTGCCGCGACTCGGGGTCGCGCGTCAACCTGGCTCGCAGCGCGGCGGCCTTGTCGGCGTACTCCTGGCGCTGAGCGGCATCCATGTTTCTGACGATGCCGGCCTGAGCGGCGGCAAGCTCCATCGCCGCGGCCACGAGCCGCTGGAAGTCCTGATGTCGCGAGATGCGGCTTGCGATATCCTCGACCACAGTTTCTCCAAAAGGTATTTCCCACCACAGATCCGCACCGATGGGTCGGCGGGACAACCAGCTGGAGCGGTCAGCGCGGTCAGGACAAGAACGTGTGAACGGCGACGCTCCTTGGGCCGAGGCGAAGACCGCGCTGCCACGAGCATGCGCCCTCCACGCCCGCAACGTCACCGCCCCGTGAGAATCCACATCCAGACACGCGTCCCCCACAAGGACTGCGTTCGTCCGGTCCCCTTCTTATGACGGGCCGGACCTGCATGCGCTTCGCCGGTGGCCAGAACGCGACCGACCTCGTGCCGCCCGGCGCGATGGCGGTGGGTCACTCCCCGCAGTCGCCCGGGACCGCGGCGGGCAGGGTCTCGCGGGCGATGCCCGCCAAATTGGCCAGGTCAGCATGGCTGGATTGGGTCCTACCACCAACTGGCGCCTGCCCGCGGTCCGCCTTGGCTGCGTCTCCCGCCCCCAACCGAATCCCGCAGCCGCTGGCGTTGCTCGGTCTCGGCGTTGCGTACTGCCGTGGCCCGCGCCGATTGGCCCAGACCGCCACGTCGCACATCGTCTGGGCCGCGGTCATGCTGATGATCCGCCGGCTGGCTCGTGGCCGGTCCGCGGAGAGGGGGCTCCCGCTCACTGCGAGCCTGCTGCCAGCGCGCGAACATGGGGCCACTTTTCGCGAGCAGCCCGAGCGCTTGTCGTCGACGGCGAATGTGGTCGCCCGGTGATCGGGCCGCCCCTCGCTGGCTCGCATGCGTCATCGGCATCGCCGGCTCGCTTCGCTCCTGACCAACCCCGCGACACGCGCTCATCGGCAGGAGGGCGGCGTTTGGTCCTGAGATGGGGTTTCAAGATCGCTGGCAATCATCCGACTGGCGGCACGAGCGGACTTTGACGCCTGGTTTAGACAGAACGTCCGTAAGGGCGGCTTGGTCGGGTTCGCGATGAAACACTCTGATACGTGACAGACGACTCACCAGTGTTGACGCGCCACGGCCATGGAGTGGTGTCCGTCTTCGACCTGCTGGGCCTAAGCGAGAACGACTTGACGTCGGCTCTGGCCTTCGCACTTGCGCGTTGCCCGGGCTTGCTCCACCGGCTGGTGCTACGGATACGGCCCGGAGTCGGCGCGAACGTCGCCTCGCTGCGGCTAGAAGCAAGACACGAGCTCGGCCGGACCGATCTGGAGATCGACTGTGGCTCAGAACTGATCGTCTTTGAAGCCAAACGAGGTTGGCTACTGCCCGATCAGACACAGCTGAGCGCCTACGCGCCGCGAGTCATCGAACGTGGCGGCGGAATGCTCGTAAGCCTGTCGGACGCGAGCGTGACCTGGGCGAAACAGATACTTCCGGACACGATCGAAGGCGTTCCGCTCCTGCACTTGCCATGGGCACTGATCCGCGAGGACCTTGATGCGGCACGCCACGAGGCGCACGGCCATCAGCGGCTGTGGTTGGACGAACTTCACAGCTTCCTTAGGAGAGCGATCAAAGTGCTTGACCCTGCCGACGCCTGGACCTACTGCGTGGCTATCAGCACCAGCCGCCCAGGCGATGGCGGGCTGCGCACCTACCGAGACTTCGTCGTCGACGAAGGCGTCTACTTCCATCCCTACGGGTGGGGCAGCGGTTGGCCCAAGACGGCACCGAACTTCCTGGCATTCCGGTGGGACGCGCACGTACAGCAGGTCAACCGGGTCCAGCACTACGAGATCGCACCGAACCTGCAAACCCACTGGCCCGATATTCCCGCCACACCGGACACCACCCAACCCGTGGCTATCTACCGACTCGGCCCCGCACTGCCGGGCATGCCCATTCCAACCGGCAAGCAGTACCGTGCCAGCCGGCTCTGGGTCCTTCTAGATCAACTACTCACCAGCCCCAGCCTGGCCGAAGCGCTGGAGGGCACCAAGTCCCTCAGTACACCGTGACCACAACAGGCCCCACCGCGGCGAATGTCTGCGTTCGCCGGACCGCTCGATCAGGGGGCCATAGCTTGTGTGAGAGGAGCGGTTGGACCGGCGATATCGCACCTGGGTCGAGCATCTGCGGCGGCGTAGGCCGGTGTTCCACTCAGAAGCCGACTTTGAGCATGCACTGGCGTGGTCAGCCCACAGTCGGGCCCGTCCCTACGTGTACGCCTGGAAACCAGAACCGCCCCCGGCATGCGCCTAGGCCTAATGCTGTCCGATCCGAACCTCAATTGACATCATCTGAGAATCGGTAAGGTCAGGAAGGGATTGCTGATGGACAGAAAGGTCGTAACGCTGCCGAACATACCGGGAGCGGGCAACGAACTGGAAGACTATATTGCTGCACTATTTCAAGCATCGGGTCATTTTGTAGAGAAGCAGATTGTGGAGTCCGATCCGGCTGACGTCCTTGAGCTCGACATCTTCACTACTGATTATAGTTCGGATGAGCTCTTGCATCGGCTCATCGAAGTTAAGGGCGGTAATTGGGGGTACAACGATCTATTTAAGGTGATCGGCTGGATGAGATATTTGGAGCTCAAGCGCGGCGCCTTCTTTGTCACCAAGTGGGGCGATCGTGAGACCGCGCCGAGACGTATGGCGCCTCTCGGTCTGGATGTCGTCTGTTTTGACGACTTCAGCTCTGCGCCACAGCATTTTGAGAGCAATGGCTTCGGGTCCTTTATCGAACCTGACCTCATTGGGCTCTGGCGGCACTCGTATAGTGTTGAGCGCAAGCTAGTCAAGACCATCATTGCTCATGCTAAGGCTGGAGCTGAAGGGGCCGTGGAGGCGAAGAAGTACTATCGCCTAGTCAATGGCGGAACCTTTTTCGCCAGGGCGCCAGAAGAATCCCTGGCAATGCTTTATGAGGCATACCGGGACCATCCAAAGCTAACGCTGGGCTATGCGCTCGAACTCGACGGCGGGGCCTTCGACCCGCATACGCCGTCGACCGAGAGCGTCAGTTACAGGGCGGCTCTGCGGGAGGGGAGATACCCAGAGTTGCAGGCGTGCATGTACTTCGAGCATCGTGCCCGGCTCACGATCCTTAAGGCCTCTGTAGACTACGCACTCGCCAACCCGGATGGCCCACCGCCACTGATACACGATGACGGAAAATGGATATTCCGGGGTTTGACCTATCACACACTTCCGGCTTCGCTCCATGAGGGCATCGACTGGCTACGGGAGCAGCCCAATTTTAGACGCTACGCAACCTTCTGGCAGCAATTTCTATGGGGATGGGGAGGATTCTACCTAAAGGACAGACAGAACGAGGAGTTTGCATGGATGTCGAAATACTCGGGCATTCCTATCGAGGAGATACCGACGGCACTTGAAGCGTTCGACCGTTTCTTTCCAGGACAGGGCGACTGGTTCGTCACCCCCGGATGGACCGATCTCCATGTCGTCAAGATGGTACCGATAGTGTTTCAGGGAATCGGCGCTCACCACCGGCGCGTTCAATACGGCCTCGAAGGTAACTTGCGCACGCTGAATGCAAGTGCTCCCTACACACATAAAGACCTTGCCAATCGCATCAACTGTACTGTCGATTTCCTGCTCTCCTAAGGAGCTTTGTCGCCTTCGTTTGGGCTTGTGTCATCACTTGGAGGCAGTCCGCTTGCCAGAAGGAACGGGTTGGCGTGGTAAGGAGCGCACATGTCTTCCCGCGTTGTCACCAGCGGCCTGGATGTCCGATGGTGATCGGCGCGTGGCAGCGTTGATCGCTACCAGTACCCGAACCCTGCACATCGAGTACTTCTCCACAATCTGGGCTCGACTACTCGGCGCTGTCTGTAGCCGCAAGCGTCCGCTCGTCGGCATGTCAGTGCATTGATGCACAGCACGCGTGATCGGTGCTACGCACCATGCCTTGCCGGGGCGACTGTCGCGGCTATCGAGGACTTGACCTGCTCCGGGTTCTGGCGAGGGCCTCCAGGGCCGTTTCGTCGGCGTCGGGGAGGGTGTGTAGGTAGCGCTCGGTGGTGGCGATGGAGGCGTGGCCGAGGCGTTCTTTGACTATCTGGAGGTCGGCGCCGCCGTTGAGGAGCCAGGAGGCGTGGGCGTGGCGTAGGTCGCGCATGGTCGGTCTGAAGTCGAGTCCGGCGGCGGCGATGGCCGGGTACCAGATATTGCGGCGGAACCAGTCGTTGGGGATGTGGCCGTCCGTCATGCGCGTGCGGAGGGGACGCGGGTTGTCCTTGCCTTTGGAGCGGCGGGCGGCTCGGTAGAGAGCGAAGGCTCCGCGGCAGTAGTCGCAGCGGCATCTGCCGGCGGTGTAGGCGCTGAGGGTGCCATGGTTGTAGGTACGGCCCTTGTCGTTGGGTTCGGTGCGGCCGAGGGTGGCCGGGTCAGGGATCTCGGTGATGCGGGCCCGGGGCTTGTCTTGGGGCGGCATGTGGAAGAGGAGGTCGTCCTGGGTAAGGCGCGCCGTCCTGATGTGGTCTTCGAGCTTCTCGGCCATCTGGGCGCTGAGCTTGAAGCGGCGGTACTCCTTGTCCTTCGGATAGTCCTTGACCAGAAAGTGGCCGCCGTCCGGGTGGAACTTCGGGTTGAGCTCCACGACCGTGCGGCTGACCGTGAGGATGCGGGTTCTGAGGTTGAGGTCCTTGGGACGCAACTCGCTGAGTTCGCCCCAGCGGAGGCCGCTCTCGATCTCGGTTTCGGTGAGGAGACGGAAGGTCCCCTCGGGGAGCGCGTGGTAGATGTCGTCGAACTGCTCGGGCGTGACGATCTTGAGCGGCTTGCGGACGACGGGCGGGGCCTTCACGCCGCGGCAAGGGTGGAGGAACGTGGCCTGGTCCTCGAGCGCCGTGGTGAAGATGGCACTGAGGATGATTTTGGTGCAGCGGATGGTCACGGGCGTCATGCCCTGCTTCTTGAGCTTGGCGATCCAGGCGCGGACATGCTCGGGAAGGATGTCGACCATCCGCATACGGCCGAACTCCGGCATGATGTGCTTGTAGATTGTGTAGGTGTACCCCGATCGGGTGCTGGCCTCCATTTCATGGTTCGGGAGCCAGGTGTCCTCGACGTAGTCTTTGAAGCGCTGCCTTCCGCGTGCGGGTTCTCCGGTTCTGCCTTCGGAGACCTTCACTTCGGCGCGTTGCCATGCTTTTTCTGCTTCCTTCTTGCTCGCGTAGGTTCCGGCCGATCTCCGCTGGCCCCGGATGTCGTCATAGTAGGCCGTGTAGCGAGGCTTACCGTCCTTGCCCACTCTCTTGCGTGTCTGCCCCATGGGCTCCCCACCTCCCAGGCTTGATCATCTGACCCTCATTTGACCCCGGACTATGAATGACGGCGGGATCCTAGCCATCACTCACTGACAACGAGGCAGGCCATCTACCTGGGACTTTACCGTGAAACGACGTTGATCACGCGTCCAGGTATTTGCGTGATCATCGGTTCGGGACGAGAAAGTCGTGGGTTCAGAATCAGCTAGTCCGGCAACACTTCCAAAGCCCGGAGACTAAGCCTTAATTAAGAAGACCGGTTATCGAAATTCCCCCAATCCGGCATACTTCAAGAGCGCACTCCGCCTCGCCGTCCGCACCTTCGTGAAAAACCTCCTGGTCTCCGGCAACACGTTTCAACGCTCCGCGCTCCTGGCCACCTCTGCGGGATCTATCCACCCAAGCCGTCCATTTTGAGTTGCGCGCCCCTGACGCCAGGCGGGCTGATCCGTCTCGGAGATCCCCTTTCCAGAACGAACTCCAGCGCCCCCAACTGGCCCGGAACAGGGATGCTCCAGGCGCGAGATCCTCTCGACCGCCATAGGGCGCGCTCGCGCAAGAGGTTGCGGACTACCTGTGACCGGCCGGTTGGGGATAAGACAGTCCCGGTGTGCGAGCTCCCGAACGATGACGCCGTCGGCAACGCGTGGACTGCAGGACCACACTGCAAGTCGCTACTTCCGACCCGATGGCCATGGCCAGCACACAAAGTTGTCGAAACCCTCGCAGGCCGAAGATGTACGCGACGTTGTCGTGCCGGTGCCTCGGCGCGGGTGTTGTCGAGCAGTCGGCGCTTCGTCGTGCGGGACGCGCTGGTTACATCTTCGTTCTACCCGAAGTAGATGTTCGCCATATGCTTAAAAATGGTGAATCATGGTCGCTTTCGATCAGGGGAAATTCATTGACAGCAATTCGCTTGCGCTGCGAGCATTGCTGTTCTTGACGGGGGTCTTGGTTCGGCAATTGCTTGGAGGTAGTGCATGGGACAGCAGCATCGGGGGGCCGTCGCGGGTCTGCGGCGGAAGCTGGTCGTCGTGGGGGCCGTCGCCGTCATGGGTGTCGCCGGCAACGCGGCGGTGGCGGAGGCGGCGGCGACGCCCGCCGACCCGGTACCGGGTAAGTCCAGCGTCGACTTCTCGACCCATTCCAAGGCTCAGAGCGCCAGGGTCATCCACTGCGAGATTCGGTTCATCGGGGCCCATGGGGGCATCCCGCACAAGTCCGGTCACGTGCACGGCACCATCAACGTCCGGACGGGCGTGACCTGCAGTCAGCCGATCCGGATGATCCGCGGGAAGGTCGGCCTCTTCAGCAACCGGGGGAGCAAGATCAAGGCGTTCGGCAGCACCGGGGCACGTACGGCCAAGGGCAACGCGGCGCTCGTCTGCAGGACCGGCAGGTACCACGGCGAAGCGGTCGCCACGCTCTACGCGCCGCCCGGATACTCCCCCAGGGTCGTCACCGTCGGGAAGAAGACCCCGACGGTTTCCATCCACTGCTGACGCGAATCACCGGTTGACTTCGTCGGTGTCCGCCCACACCGGGTCGGTCACATCCACCGGGACGGCTTCCAGGCGCTCGTCCGCCAGTATCTCGGTGATGAGCGCCGCGGTCCCTCCGAGGTAGGTGGAGTCCAGATCCGTTTCCGAGGTGACGCACCAGGCTCGGTCGTCGGGCCAGAACAGGTCGGGTGACTGCGGAAAGAGCGGCATCGCGAGTTCCCCGGCAGCGTCTAGAGGGCCCTCGAGTAGGAGGTATGCGCGTTCCGACAACTCCACTCGAGGGCCTTCGGCGATCTCTGGCGGGATCTCCGGCGGAAGCACGTCGGGCTCCCACTCCGCGCTTAGGTCCGGGTCTGAGTCCGCCGTGAATGTGGCGGTCGCCCCTTCCTCAGCCGGTTCGTACACGTCCGAGACGCAGAACCAGCAGTGACCAGGTGATCTGGTGTGCCTGGCGAGGACGTCGCACAGTGCGGTCAAGAGCGCCGGAGTCAGTGTCCCTGGGTCGGGCTCCTCCACCCATGGCCGTACGGTGTCCGAACGTGGTATGGGGCCGGCCAGTGCCTGGAACTGCACGCGCGGGTGCACCGACCCGCCCGACCACGCGGCCACCTGTGCCCACGTCACGGGGCTACGGTCGGCCGCGTAGGCCGGATGCAGAATTCGGGCGTAGGCCTCGAAGCCGTGCGGTACCAGACCGCCCACCCCGGACCCGAACGGTCCGACACCTGCGACCACCCAATCGGCCGGCCGCACGTCACCGCACGGAGAAAGCCGTGAACGCCGAGCCATCACCTTGGCCTCCGATCAAGCATCTCCCCGACCCCCCGATCGCACAGTACCCATGCGCGCGCAGCTCCTACCAGCAACGACGCCGTCAGGGTCTCGCAGGCTTCGCCGGCGTAAGAGCTCGCATCGAACTCGGCCAACTCGCCTGCCGCTATGGGAGCGGCATGCAGCGTGACCGCCGAGGGACCTAGCGATTCTCCGCAGGGATTTCGAACCGGATGAAGGAGGACTCTGCGGCGCCGACGGGTTTCAGGCTGACCGAAACGTAGACCGGTTCGTCCTCTCCTTTCCGGAGTTGCCAGAGTGCGAACTGGTCCATCTCGGTGTCAGCGAAGCGTCGCAGCAGGCGCAGCATGCCTTGAAACTCCTCGTCGGACAGCCGATCCTCAAGCGCATCCACACGGATCACGCTATCGCTCACGATGGGAGCAAGAAGAAGGTCGGTTCACGGATCACGTCCGATGCTGACGACTTACCCGTGGCACACATCCTTCGCGCTCCTTGGCCGAGGTATGTGTGCCGACAACTCGCGTCGGTTCGGCCGAGGTCGCAGGGACGACGTCTACAGGCAGGCCGGGACTCGGTTCTCGTGGCGAGGGCCTCCCAGTGGCCAACAGACACTGATCTCTCCTCATATCGGGCATAGCATGCCCACATGGATCTATCGGTGATCACGCGCGAGGCCGTCCTGAGCGCGCTTGCCGAGTGCGATGAGATCGGGCGTCACCGTTTCCTCGAGCTCTACGGTTTCGAGCCCGCCCGCCAGTACTTCATTCACCACGATGGCGTCTACTACGACTCCAAGGCCATCGTGGGCGTGGCCTACCGTTACGTGGCAGGGCGGCCGCTGACCGCCGATCAGTTCTCTGGCGGTCGTCAGACCGTCGGACGGCTTCTCACACGCTTGGGGTTCGAGGTGGTCAACGATGAGCCGGCCTCGCCTCAGCGACTTCTGATCGAGGTCCTCGAGTCACTGCGTATCGCCAGTACCCGTGATGGGCCCGCGCGGCATCAACCCATCACTCTGCTCTGGGCGTTCGGGCGGGCAGCGCAACGCCGTCCACGACTCGTGCACTGGCGAGCAGCCCATGCAGAGTTGCGCGGCCTCATGCGTGAGTACGGGCAACCCAGTTCCAGACCGACGCCCGAGTTTCCCATTGTCGCGCTCGCACATACCGATCTTTGGGAATTGGCTGGGCATGGTGGAGCCGTCCCGGCAGCGCATGGCAAGCCGATCGCTTGGCTTGAAGAGCAAGAGCCTCACTGCGGCCTCATGGCTTGGGCGTATGAACTCATCGTGTGTAGCGATGAGGTGCGGTCTGAGGCCGTCGCGACACTCGGCACGCGATTCTTCGGAGGCGTTACTCCGGAGGAGTTGCTGGTAGAGGTCGGTCTGCAGACCCCTGGACCCGCGGCTACGGCGGCGTCTGCCGAATCAAGTCCGCTGGAGCTCTATCGGCGTCTCTGCTGGAGGATCGAAGCCGCCGAAACGCGCGGTGCCCACGAGCGCACCTCGACTACCATGCGTGAGCAGCCGGTGCGCTCAGCAGCCGCCGTCGAAGCCGTGCTTATCCGAAGCGCAGGGCGCTGCGAGAACCCTCTGTGCACCGGTGAGCCCAACGATGTGACCACGAACGGCGATCCGATCCTTGAGGTCGACCATGTTCAGGATCGCGCACAGTGGGGCCGTGACCACCCGATTCAGATGATCGCTCTCTGCCCCAACTGCCACGCCATCAAGACAAGGGGGCGGACTGGCGAGCAGCTGCGGCACCTCCTCCTGAAGGAGGCTCGGGCGAGGCACCTTACTTGGGTCGGGCAAGCCTGACTTCCTGTTGTTCACCACGGCGTCTCGTCAGCAATGGCTGGCTTGCAGTGCACAGTTCGTCGCACGCCACGGGTCTTACAGGCTCGTCTCGCGCAGATGCCATTAGACGGGCGCAGCCGACATCGCTCATCGAGCGTGAGCTAGTGCTCGTGCTCCTCCCAGGAGGATGCGTCGACAAGCTGCTGCAAGACGGCTCGGGAAGCCGTGCTGCCGAACTCTCTCCGTCGGGTTGGTGAGCCGCAGCCGGTTCGGTGGGGAGGGCGTTCGATGCCTCGGGACGTCCCAGGTGCCTTCGGACGTTCGAGGCGGAGGCGCCTGACGACCAGCGGGGCGGGTCGTGGCGTCCGGGAGGGAAGAGCGTTCGAGTATCGCGTCGATGCGTCGAACCAGTTCAGGGACATTCTTCGCCTCGACTAGCTGACCGGGCAGCAGGGTCCAGAGCGAGCCGGTGTACTCGCCCCACCAGCAACAAAGGTCCGGGTAGCGTCGCTCAAGTTCGGCAACCGCCTGGTCGAGATCGTTTTCTGCCGCCAGACCGAGGGGCGACTCGGTGGGCAGGCTTCGAGTGGTGGCGATAGGTCTGGTGGCGTGCTCTTGGGAAGTCACAGTGTCACCTCTAGAGCGAACGCGCTGAGCACGATCGTCAGGTGATGGAGGGCCAAGTTGGCCCATTGAGGAGTCGTGCGGCCGGTGAAACCGGGGAACAGTCACCGACCGCACGACACACCGGCCGGAACGGCCGGCAGAGGACGTGCACCTCTGGGGGTGTGGTGCGCGTCCTGGTCTCAGCGGTTGATCAGCGCCCAGGCGGCGTGGCCGTCGACGCTGTCGTAGTGACCGGTCTCGTCGGCGTACGCCTCCGCGAGGATCAGCCCGCGGCCGTGTTCGACGGGATCCGTCTCCTGGTCGATGCGGCTAGGGGCGGGACCGTCGTCCAGCACGGTGAGGCACGTCTGCCGGCCGCTGACGCAGAGTTCAGCCCTGATCCGGCCGCCGGGCGCGCCACTGGCCGAGTGCCACAGCGCGTTCGTGGCGTATTCGCTGAGGATCAACTCGAACGCCTCGGTCAGTGCCGTGTCGTCAGTAAGGAGCAGTCGGATCCAACGACGCAGCAGGGACACCGCGTTGGTGACGCCAGGGACGTCAACGAGCCAGAGTTGATCGTCTCTGTTGCCTTCGGTGCTCGCACCGTCGGCGGGAGCTTTCCCGGGGTGTGTGGGGTCGACCGCAGCGCCAGCCAGGCTCGGCACGATCGCCAGGGTGTCGCCACCTGTCGTCCTGGGTGTCCCGGTTCCTTGGGGGCTTTGGAGTTGGGGTGCTGACAGCGCCCTCGAAGCTATTCTCATGCATACCTCCCTTGGAGGGTGAGGCCGCGCGGCAGGGCGAGGGGCACCAATCCATAGCCCCGCCGCGCGGCAGTCTCTCTGGTCTGATCGGCGACGTGATGCAGCGTCGGGCGAGATCAACGCCCCGCCGACAACTTCCGCCACAATCTGTGACTCGCCGCACACCGTCAGTGTGCTGGGTGACATACTCGCGTGCAACTGCTCTCGTGAAATTTCTCTTGAGAAGGAAGAGGTGCAGCGGTGACTTCTCCGACAGTCCGACGCCGACAGCTCGGTATGGAACTCCGTCAGTTGCGCGAGGCGGCGGGACTCACGGGTGACCAGGTCACGGAGCGCCTGGGCTGGTACGGAGCGAAGGTCTCGCGGATCGAGAACGGGCGGATCTCCGTCCCGTGGTCGGACGTCGTAGATCTCCTCGATCTCTACGGGGTGGGCGATCCCGCCGCTCGTGCGGCGCTCGTCCAGTTGGCCAAGGCGGCGAGGCAGAAGGAGTGGTGGCAGCCGTACAGCGACATGCTGAGCAAGAACGCCCGGACCTACATCGGCCTGGAGTCGGCGGCCGAGTCGCTCCGGACGTACCAGCCGTCTTCGGTTCCAGGGCTGCTCCAAACCGCCGAGTACGCGCGAGCGATCATCATGCGCGCTGGTCCGTTGACCTTGGGAGAGGACGAGATCGAACGCCGGCTCAGCCTCCGCATGAAGCGGCAAGCCGTCGTCACCGAGGCGGGCAGTCTCCGGCTCTGGGCCGTGCTGGACGAGGCGGCGCTCCACCGCGAGATCGGTGGCCTCGATGTCATGCACGAGCAACTTATGCACCTGGTGGAGATGGCTCACAACCCGGGGGTCGACATCCAGGTCATGCCGTTCAGTGCCGGACCGCATGCTTCGCTAAGCGGCATGATCGGCGTCTTCAGCTTTCCCGGTCAGGACCCGGACGTCGCCTATGTCGACACCGTCCCGGGCACTCTCTTTCTAGAACGTGCGGCCGATGTTCAGGCTACGAGCACCGCATTCCAGCATCTCAGCGCGACCGCGCTCAGCCCTGCGGCATCCGTCGACCTGATCGAAGACATGGCCCGCCGCCACCGGACCGGGTAGACAAGTAGGCATGATTCCGGACTTTTGCCAAGCTTCTTGGACCAAGAGCACACGCAGCCAGCAGACGACGGACCAGTGCGTCGAGCTGGCTGGTGCCAGTGGCTACGTGGCCGTACGGGACTCCAAGGATCCGGATGGTTTCAAGCTCGTGTTCACAGGTCAGGCCTGGCGAAGGTTCAGCCGTCAGATCAAGGCCGGCGCTTTCGATCCGAGTTGAGACGATCCGGCGCAGGTGAGGCCTGGACCTCCAATTCCGGAGTCCGACCCATGGAGTCCGAGGCGGCGCTCCGGCTTCTCGTTGCCGGCGCACACATCTGCGACGCCACCGGTCAGCGCGGTGATCACTGTCCATCAGGCCATGCCCTTCGGCTGAGGCATGGACGTCTCCGGCTCGTGAGACGGTCCAGTGCTGGATGGCTTTTGCGGTCTCGGGGTGAGGTTCTCAGGTCGTCGAGCCGCGATCCCCTCATCTTGCACCTGGGTTACCTGCCCCGAGTAGTCCTCGGATGGAGTCTGGCCTTCGGCGCTGTCCGGCCTCGTCTTGCCTACTCCTGGCATTGGCCGAGCAGCGGACGATGGGGGTCGAGGGTGGGGTGAATCCTTTCGGGGGTGGGGGTCTCTTATGGGTGTCGGGGTCACCCTGCGGAGGAGATGTGGATGGGCGGCGGGATGCCGGTAGTGCTGGTGAGGGACGCGACGTGACCGGGCGGCCTTGGGTGAGTGCGCAGGTCATCGAGGCGGCGCAGGCGGGTGATCGCGAGTCGATCACCGCGGTGGTCTATGGCGCTCATTCGCATGTACGGCGGTTCGCCGAGCGGCTCTGCGCGTCGCCGCAGGATGCCGAAGACGCTGCTCAGGAAGCGCTGATCATCCTGTACCGGAAGATCGGCACACTGCGGGCGACCGGCGCGTTGGCATCGTGGATGTTCCGGATCGTCCGGCACGAGTGTCTGCGCCGCGCCCGGCTGCTGGTCGAGCGTCATGACGGGGTCGAACATGATCTGGCGGCGTCCGCTGAGGATGAGGCCATCCGGCGTCTCGAAGCTTCGCTGGTCGCGCAGGCGATCCAGGAGTTGCCGGAGGTTCAGCGCAGGGTGCTGATCATGCGAGACATCTTGGGGTACCCGGGGCGGACGGTCGCGGACGCGCTCGGTTTGAGCAACGCGGCGATGAAGTCCCACCTGCACCGGGCCCGCAGCAAGGTGCGGGTCGGGCTGAGCGACGGGGCCGGCTCCGCTGAGGGCCCTCGTTCTTCGTCGATCAGCTGATCCGCGTAGTCCTGCTTTCCTCGTTGAGACTGAAGAGGAGTCTTTGTCATGCTCGAAATTGGGTCGACCATGCCCGATGTCCTGTTGGAGGACACCGACGGTCGGGATGTTCGCCTCTCTGACTACCAGGGGCGCAGTGCCGTGCTGATCTATTTCATGCGGTCGACCTCATGCCCCGTCTGCAACAGGCACGTCCAAGACCTGGTTCGGTCTTGGGATGAGGTCGCGGGTGCCGATGTGCAGGTGCTCGTCGCGCTTCCGGCCGCTCGGGAGGAAGCCGTCGCATGGAAGGACAAGCGCCGGGTCCCGTTCCCCGTCCTGGTGGGACGTGAGGGCACCCCGCACGAGATGCTCGGGCTGAGCAGGAAGGTCTTCGGCTCGATGCAGCAGTCGGGCAGCGTCCTCTTCGATCGCCAGGGCGTCATACGCCACTCCAATGTCGCCACTATGCCCACCAGTGGATACGACAAGAAGGGGATCATCGCCGCCGTCCAGGCACTCAGGGATTAGGCGTGCTCTGAGCAGGGCTGATCGGGGCTCGCGGAGGAGTGCGGCGAACTGCTCCCGCTACGTCTTCTTCGCGAGCTGCTGGCGCTCCCTTGCGGGTCCTCCAGTGAGTTAAGGGCTTCACCTCGCGCGGGCGTGCCGCTGCCGGGTGCCAGTGTCGTCCGGGATGAAGGGCATTAGCGAGAGCAGCGCACGTGTGGTGCGGGTCGACCGGCTCAGTGCGCTTCTTCGGGCACCGCTTGTGGCCGGGCTCAGGAGGCGGCCCAAGCTCTGATCGCTTGGGCGGTCTCGGGGGTGAGGTCGGAGTCGGGCAAGTCGGTGGGGTGGAGCCATCTGTAGGCGGTGTGTTCTCTGCTCAGGACGATGGGCTGGCCTTGGTGGGGCACGGCGAAGGTGTATTGGCGGGTTTTGCGGCTGGATCCGGAGATGTAGTCGAAGTGTGCAACGAAGCCGGGATCAAGGGTGAGCGCTCCGGTCCAGCCGATTTCTTCGGTGAGTTCGCGTTGCAGAGCGGTGAGCAGGTTCTCGCTCGGTTCGACGCCACCTGAGGGGAGTTCTTCGATGCCGGCCATGAAGTCGTCCTCGGCGCAGCGGCGCAGGATGAGCACTTCACCCTCGGCATGGACGATGGCACCGGATGCGAGCTTGGTGATGCCGTCGCGTTCGGCGTCGTTGTGCAACTGCAGGACGTCGATGCCCGGTGCGCTGGTCACGCGCGCAGGGTAGTTCGTGAAGTGTGCGGCGGTCATATCGCGCAGCAGGTGGCGTCGTGCCATATCCGAACTGCCCGACTGTTTGGGGTCTGGGGCGAAGAAGTTGTTGGTCCCAATTGCACCCGGCCTCGGCCGCGGCCATCTGGCTGACCAGCGGATGAGGGGGTGGCGGCGGTGAGCAGTCAGGCAGTGTGCGTTCATTTCACCGTTCCGCCATCAGGCGATTACCGTCCGTCATAGAGTTGGGTATCGTGACTAACCGGCCAGCTCCCGACCAGTTCTTTGATGGCGACATGTACCGGGCTATTTGGCCCATGGGGTCGGAGAAGATTGAACTCCTCTCCGGGCATCCCCTGTTCTACGGCTCGTTCAATAAGGCCGACGCTGAGGCGGCCGAGCGCGCGTTCCCGGGGCGTCGGGCCACGATCGAGCCCTGGTACGGCCAGCTCGGGAACCTCATCCTTCACGCCTCCACCTGCACCCCGGAAACCTGCTCCGAGTGGCCCGTCGAGGGGGTCGGACAGTCGGCGCCGTCCGACCCCACCTAACCGACTCACGTGGTCAGTTCGTTGGGAATGCTTCGGCGACCGCGAGGCTGTCCTCGTACATGTGGTGGCGTGTGATGCGGCCGTCTTCGATGGTGAGGCGTAGCGCGAAGGTCATGGTGAAGCGGTTGCCGGTGTCCTTCAGGCGTTGGGTGCTCGTGCCGAACAGGATGGCGTTGGATCCGTCGATCAGTACGTCGTCGATCGATACGTTGCCTTCGGCGGGTAGGCAGTGCTCGGCGAATGTGCGGAAGTGGTCGGCGACGTCGGCCCGGGTGGAGCGTGGGAGGATCCACGGCACTGCCGGGTGGTGCTCGACCGGCCAGTTCACTCGCCAGGAGACCTCGGACGCGTAGAGGTCCGCGATGTGGTCGGGGTCGCCTTGCCGGCTCCTGCGCAGGAACTCGTGGACGATGGCTCGGGTCGTCGGTTGGGGCTTCTCGGACACTACGGGAGGCGGCGGGTTTCCGAACTGGTAGTCCTGATGGATTCGCCCGTCACGACCGAGGCTGGCGAAGACGAAGCCGGTCCAGGCTGCCTCGCCACCCCCGGCGGGGGTCATGTAGGTGGTGAAGCGGACGGCGCCGTGGTGCCCTACGGCGTCCTCAGCGGCCCGGAACGTGAATCCGCCCTGCTTCACCAACTGCTCGTGAGCTTCGGTGACCCGGGCCTCGATGGCTGAGAGGCCGCGATATTCGGCGGAGTCGGTGAACTCCACGGCCTCGTCGTCCCAGAGGGCGGTGATTAGGTTGTGGCGGACGCCGGAGTCCGGCTCGTTCCACACGGCGATGTAGCGGTCGACGAACTCGGCGATGTCGAAGTCGAAGTCCATGCCGGGACGGTAGGGGCGGTCCACTGACACCGACTGTCAGTGGACCCTGGCAGGCTTTCCGGCATGCGCGCGAGCCGGCTGGTGTCGATCCTGCTGCTCCTGCAGACCCGTGAACGGATGACCGCACGGGAACTGGCCGCACGGTTGGAGGTCTCGGAGCGGACGGTCTACCGCGACGTCCAGTCGCTGAGCGCGGCCGGCATCCCGGTGTACGGCGAGGCCGGTCATGAGGGCGGATATCGGCTGGTCGCGGCTACCGCACCCGGCTGACCGGGCTGACCGCCGCCGAGGCCGAGTCGCTCTTCCTCACCGGACTGCCCGTCGCCGCTGCCGATCTCGGTCTCGGCGAGGCGATGGCCGAGGCGCAGTTGAAGCTGATGGCCGCGCTTCCGCCCGAGTCGCGTGAGCGGGCGGCTCGGCTGAGGGAGCGAGTCCACCTCGACGCGCGGGCCTGGTATCAGGACGCCGACGCCGCACCGCATCTGGCGGTGGTCGCCGACGCGGCGTGGCATCAGCGTCGTGTGCGCCTGCGCTATCTGCGCTGGGAGGCCCCGCATGAGGTCACGCGGACGGTCGAACCATACGGCGTCGTGCTGAAAGGCGGCCGGTGGTACCTCGTGGCTCGCTGGGTGGGGCGGTTCCGCACCTATCGGGTCTCGCGGATCATCGCTGCGGACGTCCTCGACCAGGCCTTCGAGCGCGCGGCCGACTTCGACTTGAGCGGTTACTGGCAGGACTACCTCGACGACTATGACGCCCGGCGGCACCAGGGCCGGGCAGTGCTGCGCCTGTCGCCAGACGGCATGCAACGACTGCCGCACCTGGCCGAGCCGGCGGTCGTGAGTGCGGCCCGAAAGACCACCGTCATCGAATCGGACGGCTGGACGCGCGTCACCGTGCCGATCGAGTCGGACGAGCAGACGATCCAGGAACTACTGCGCCTGGGCGCTGACGTCCAGGTCCTCGCTCCGGCCGAGCTCCGCTCTCGAATGGCCGAAACTGTGGCCGCGATGAGCCGTCACTACCAACAGACGGAGGGCGGTGAGCAGTGAAGGCGGGAGCGTGGAAACAGCGATCTGAAATGATCTTGCCGAGGCGGACATCTCCTCTCTGAAGCCCGTGTGGTGTGCGGGTTTGGCCTTGTGGAGGGAGATGCGTTGGCCAGGAAGAAGAGTCTGATCGTCAGCGCAACGGCAGTCGCGGCCGTCATGGCGGGGACGCTGAGCACGGGGCTGCTGAGCGGTCCGGAGCGGGTGAGCGCGGGGCAGGTCGCGGCCACGGCACGGGTGGCGTCGCAGGCCTCGCAGGGGGTTCAAGAGCGGTATCCGCACGGGCTGCGCGGTAAGGCCGTGCACAAGGGGACGCCTCGTCCGGCGAAGGCGCGGCGGCTGAGTGCCGAGGCGGGAGTGCGGCTCACCCTTGATGTAGTTGATCGGCATGGCAAGCCGGCGAGCGAGACGAGTGTCGTGTTGTACCCGCTGAACGGGGACATGCCGTTCTACGCCGATCTGGTGGACGGCCACGCCGAGGGTGAGGTGCCGGCGGGGAAGTACGCGGTGCTGACTCATGTCGGCACGGTCGAAGGGAATGGCGAGACGTCGTGGGCCCTCGTCTATCGGCCCGAAGTGGCGATCAATGAGGCCACTGGGCTTCTGCTCGACGCGCGAAGCGCCGTGCCCATCACGTCGGCGGTGGTCGATCGCGCCGATGCCGGGCTCCTCAATGGAGGGGTACGCGTCGTACAGGAGATCGCGGGGCAGCCCGTCGTCACTTCGGACATGTTGTCGCTCAAGAACGCCTACATCACTCCCACCGGCGACACGCCGGGCCTGGCGCTCGATCTCCAAGCCGTCTTCACCCGCGAGGCCGCCGAGATGGGCAGCCCGTACGTCTACAACGTGGCGACCCGGATCTCAGGCGGCGTGCCGCAGAAGCCGCAGCTGAACGTACGCACCGGGGACATGGCCGCGGCGAAGACCGCGTACGGCACCGAAGGGCGTCCGGCATGCGTCGGAGGCCATGCCCTTCCCCTCTGGCCGGACGGCGGCATCTCCACGGGCTACTTCACCGGGGTGGGTTCGGTGCCCGGCACTCGTACCGAGTACTACTCGCCTGGCATCGCCTGGGACATCGACTGGATGAACACCGAGCCGGGCTGCAACTTCGAGTACGGCACGACGGAGATCTGAAGTCGCGTAGACCGTTTCGCGAAGCCGGGCTCGTACAAGCGTCGCCTCATTCCCGCCCCGTTCAGTCCCCGTGGCGGACGCCTCATCTGGGGCGAGTACCAGGGCGGGGAACCGGCCCTGACGATAGGGATGCATTCGACGAGTGCGGGCAAGAGCTTCATGGCGCCGTACGTCGGGGCGTCCGGCACCTCCATCCTGCGGAACGCCGACGGGAAGGTCGTCTACTCCTACGACCAGCCCGGCGCCGCTTGGGCATGGCCCGTGCCCGAGCCGGGCGAGTACAGCCTCACGGTGGACGAGAAGCGCGCCTTCCCCCTTTCTCCGCTGGCCGTACGCCAGCACGCGGAATGGCACTTCACCGTCCGGGACGACAAGGTCATCGCCCTGCCGTCCCTCAATTACCGCACTCCGCTCGACGCCCAGTCGAGGGGTAAGGCGGGGGCTCGCCAGCGGATCACCATGACGACCGACCGCACGGGCAGCGCCAGGCCGAGGCTCTGGGCTTCGTCCGATGACGGCAAGACCTGGAAGGCCGCGAGGGTCACCCGCAGGGGCGATGCGTGGGTCGCGACCGTGACCAATCCGAAGGCGGGCTTCGTCTCCCTGCGGACGGCCGTCCCGGGTGTCCTCGACCAGACCGTGATCCGGGCCTACGCCATCCGCGGGTAGGGACGTCGCGCGAAGGCTGCTCGGCTTGGGGCGGCTCGTAATCCCTGCGGCAACGGATCACGAGCCGCCTCAACGCCGGCGGATGGGCGGGTTGAAGCGGGAAGAAACGGCGTCGCTCCAGCGGAGGGGGACGGCGCCGGCGATTTCGATGACGTCGGTGATGGTGAATTCGACCAGTCGTTCGGCGCCCGGCACGGCGGCGGCGTTCGCCGGATCCCAGTCGGTGCGGGCGGTGCCGGTCAGGTGCAGGACGGCGCCCGACCGCCAGTCGGGGAGCAGCAGCCCGGCATGGGGGTTCACCTCCAGGTTGCCGAGCGTGTTGAACATGGCGTTGCCGACGTAGTCGGGCCAGCGCAGCACCGTCGGCGACACCACCTCGACGAATCCCGGGTTGCCCCCGCGGTGGGAGGCATCGGCGTTGCCCTCGCCATCAGCGGTAGCGATGAAGAACGTGTCCGCACCGCCGATCCACTGCTGCTGGTGGCTGGTCAGAGTTCCGGAACGTTGAGGACGCCCCGAGACGGCGGCCGGCTCCCACTCGTATTCGCGTTTCTGGATGTACTTGGGGCAGTTCGAGTACACCTGATCGAGCTTGACGTGCAGGCCGTGCTCGGTGGGGACGGCCTGCCCGTTCAGCCGCATCCGGCGATGCCGGGACGGTTCGATCGCGAGCATCCCGACCGGCGCAGGGGTGCGAAGTCGCTCGTGAAGCGGGTCGCCAACGCCGGGACGGGCATCGATGGTGAGCGTGCCGGCGTCCTCGCCGTGCAGGAAGCCGGGCTGACCAGTGAGCAGCGTCGCCCATAGCCGACCGTCTGTGTCGGCGGCGCCGAGCACCAGCATCGGCTGCTGGAGAAGGAACTTGCGCGCCACTTCAGGGATCTCTGCACGGATGGCGCGTGCGGAGAACCCGCCCTGGTCGAGCAGACCGGCGCGCCGCTGGGCGGCTCGTTCGCCCCGGTGGTAGACGTCGACCGCCACAGCGGCCTCCTTCCGGCTGAGTGGTTAGAAGAAACCGCAGGTCGGGGCGGCCCCGCTGGGCGCTGGCGCGGTGTCGGCGCCGGTCGGCGCGTAGATCTCCAGGCGCGTCCCGTCGGGGTCGGTGAAGAAGATCCCGCCGGACGCGGCGCCCTCGCCGTGCGGGACGACGCCGTCGTGGACGAGTTCGGCGCCCAGTTCGCGCAGCACCCGTTCGGCGGCCTTCACCTCGTCGATCGTTTCGACCTGGAACGACAGGTGGTGCAGGCCCGCCGAGCGGGTCGCGAACGTGGTGTCGCTCTGCTCCCACAGGGTCAGCACCAGCTGGCCGTCCCGTCCCAGGAAAGCCCAGCGGCTGCCGGGCTCCTTGCCTTCCGCCTGGACCTCGAACCCGAAGACGCGCAGGTAGAAGGGCAGCGACCGGTCCAGGTCGTTCACGTTCAACCCGACGTGTCCCGTTCGCAGTGCCTTGATGGCGGCTGTCTGCATGACGCACCTCGCAAACCCCCGGGCTGTCTCACCCAGGCTCGGCTAACTGTCTATCGAAAGATAGATGGTTAGAGATTGATCGTCAACCGGCTAAGTTGCGATAGACGGGTAGAATCAGCGCCGTGCAGGAAGAACACGGTTCGCAGCGGCGGCAGAGCGCGGATCCTCGGCTGCTGGTCGGGGAGCCGCTCAGCTTGGACCTGGTCAACACCCGATGGGTGGACGATCGCGCCCATCGCGACCTGCTCGACTCCACCGAGGGCCTGGCCGTCTGGCTGCGTTCAGCAGGACTCGACGATCGGGCCGTAGCCGACCAGGCGACGCTCGACGCCACGCTGGAGACGCGGGAGATTCTTCGCGCGCTCCTCGCCCAGGGCCCGTCCCCCCAAACCTTGGACGCGTTCAACCGCGTCCTCGATCACGGAGCACTGCACTACCGGCTAGGCCCCAACGGCCGGGAAGAGCACTCGCGGACCGACGACCCCGCGTGGTTCCCGTCCTGGCTGGCCGCCGCCGACTACCTCCGGCTCATGGCCGACGCCCCCGCACGCGTCAAACACTGCGCGCACCCCGACTGCGTGCTGCACTTCTTCGACGCGACCAAGAGCGGCACCCGCCGCTGGTGCTCGATGGCCATCTGCGGCAACCGCGCCAAGGCCGCCCGCCATTACGAGCGCGCGAAGACCGGCCGCTGATCGCCGGAGTGATGTCGAGGATGTCTCGGGCGCTCCGACCTACTCGGGAGGGCGCCGCCGGATCCGGCCGGCGGCCACCTACGGACGCACCCGAATCGGAAGGAGCGACATGTCACGGAACACCGACACCGTCACCAGGTACATCGACGGCTTCCGCAAGAACGATCACGAGCAGATCCTGTCCTGCCTGACCGACGACATCGAGTGGACGGTCTTCGGCGGCTTCCACCTGACCGGTAAGGACGCCTACGACAAGGCCATCGACGGGCCGCCCGAGTTCCTCAACCCTCCGCACCTGGAGATCGTGCGGATGGTCGAGCAGGACGACGTCATCATGGCGGAGATGACCGGGACGGTGAAGCGCGCCGCGGGCGGCGAGATGCGCATGTCCATGGCGGAGGTCTTCGTCATGCGCGCCGGCAAGATCGCCGAACGCCGCGCCTGGGTCATCGAACTGAAGGAGAACGACTACCGCTGAGGCCCACCCGAGCGCAAGCGTCGAGGTCGCCGCGATCAGCCAGGTCGTGTGGTCCGTCCGTCAGGCGGGCCGGGCGTGGCAAGGTCGCAGGTCAGGGGCTTGCCCGGCCCCGGTGGCTGCGGTCGCGGCAGCTACGGCGGCTGCGGTCGCGGCGGTGGCCTCGCGGCGTTCGGGCAGGTGGATGAGACGCCAGGCGATCAGGGCCCCGGCGATGTAGGCGGCGCCGACGAGGAGGAACGACAGGGCCGCTCCGGCGGTCCAGCCGGGGGCGACGGCCAGGACGGCGCCGGTGGAGGCGATGCCGACAAGGGAGCCGATCTGCCTGTTGGCGTTGAGGACCGAACCGGCGGTGTTGGCGTGCCGGGTGCCCGCCGCGTTCACCGTGGCCGCCGTCATGGCGGGGGAGATGAAGCCGCCCGCGATGCCGGCCAGGCCGAGGGCGACGGCCAGCATCCAGTACGGGGTCGAGGGCGAGAGGGTGACCAGGGCCAGCGAGGCCGCCCCCGCGACCAGGAAGGAGACGGCCAGCACCGGTCCGGCCGCGACGCGTCCCGAGATGCGGGCGAAGGCGATGTTGCTGACCGGGATGAAGACCGTCAGCGGCAGGATCTCCAGCCCGGCCTGGAGTGGGCTCGCGCCGTGGGCGTGCTGGACGTACAGGCCGATCGTGAACAGCGAGCCGTAGAACGCGGCGTTGAACAGGAAGCCCACGGCGTTGGCGCCGGCGAAGCGGGCGCCGCGGAACAGGGTCCAGGGCATCACCTGGTTGTCGGTGCGGCGCTCGCGGCCGATGAGCAGGACGGCGGCGAGCGTGGCGGCGGCGACGGCGGCGAGCACCGGGGGCGCGGTCCAGCCGAGCTGCGGTCCCTCGATCAGCGCGAAGCTGATGGCGGCCAGCCCGACGATGACCGCGGCGTGCCCGGGAACCGCCAGTGGCTGGGCGCCGCCCTCGGTCATGGCGATGTGCCGGCGGGTGAGGAGCATGCCCGCGATGCCGATGGGCAGGTTGATCAGGAAGATGCTCGGCCAGCCGAACGCGTCGACCATGATGCCGCCGATCGTCGGGCCCAGCGCCATGGACGTGGAGACGATCGCCGACCAGACGCCCAGCACCTTGGTGCGTTCGCGCGCGTCGGGGAAGGCCCGCACCAGCAGCGCGAGCGAGCTCGGCATGAACAGCGCCGCCCCGGCCCCTTGCAGGAGCCGCGCCCCGATCAGGACCTCGATGCCCGGTGCCAGTGCGGCGGCCAGCGACGCGACACCGAAGATCGCCATGCCCCACATGTAGACCCGTCTGGCGCCCACCCGGCCGGCCAGGCCGCCGGCCAGCATCAGCAGGGCGGCGAAGGTGAGGACGTAGCCGTCCACGGCCCAGGTGAGCTGGGAGAAGCTGGCGCCGAGGCGTTCCTGGATGGTGGCCCCGGCGACCTGCATCACGGTGGTATCCAGGCTGGCCATGACGAACCCGGCGGCCAGCGCCGTGATCTTCATCGCGCCGGACGGAATCTTGGACATGATCGACCTCGCGTTCTCCGAACGAAGCGGACGCTCTGCGTCCGGATCAAGACGCTAATACAAGCGGACGCATGGCGTCCACTTAAACCGGACTAGATCCGTCCAGTTATTGCTAGGCTGGCCACATGACGTCAGCGGTACCCGCGGTGGACCGGCTCCTGGACGACGGCTCGGGCCGGCGCCCGCGCGCCGACGCCCGGCGCAACGTGGAACGCCTCGTCGCCGCCGCCCGTCAGACCGCCGCCGCCGCCCGTCAGACCGCCGCCGGGGGCGGTGAGATCACCGCCCACGAGATCGCGCGCCGCGCCGGGGTGGGCATTGGCACGTTCTACCGCCGGGTCGGCTCCCTTGAGGCCCTTCTCGAGGCGGTCCTCGACGAGGTGCTGGGAGAGATCGTCGCCAAGGGCGACGAAGGGCTGGCCGACCCGGACCCCTGGGCGGGCTTCACCGCGTTCGCCCTGTCCTACATCCACCTTCGCAACGAGCTGTGCGACGTCAACAAGCGCCTTGGTGACCTTCTAGACCACTCCAGAGCCGAGCTGCGCGACCGTATCCGGCAACTAGTGGAGCGAGCCCAGCACTCCGGAGTGATGCGTCCGGACGTGACCTGGCAGGACGTGGCGTTCCTCATGGTCGCCGCGTCCTCCACCGGGCCCCACACCCTGGGGCTCCAAGCGGGCGCCCGCCAGTGGGACCGCAACCTCCGGATCGTCCTGGACGGCCTGCGCACCCCTGATCCCGGCGCCCTCCCCGGCGAGCCGCCCGGCCACTTCACCGACCGCCCCGACTACCGCTGACGCCCGGCCGGCGCACGACATGCGGCGGTCAGAGGGTGGCCGCCCAGGCCAGAGCGAGGGTTGCGGTCGCCGCTATCAGCCAGGTCGTGTAGTCGCCGATGCTGCCGCTGTGGATGGTTTTGACCGCGATTATCGGCGGTCTGATGCATGCGCGTAGAGGCTTTTGGAGGCGGGTTGGCAGGCGTTGCCACCAGAGGCCCATCGCTGCGAATACGAAGGCCCCTGTGAAGGAGAGTGCCCCGTAGAGCCAGTCGCGCAAGGGGATGTCGTGCGCGGGGAGGGGGCGTGGTGGCGGGGTGATTCCTTGGGTTACCAGGCGGGCGTGGGACGTGTGGTCGTGCAGGTCTGCTGCTGCCTTTATCGCGTGGGCTGGGAGGTCGGGGGCGAAGGCCAGGAAGTAGCCGGTGGCGGCTAGGGCCAAGGGGGCGGTCAGGGGCCATAGGCGGTGGTGGCCGTCCACGCGGTGGGGTTCGGTCTCTTGGCTGGTCAGGGTCGGGTCGTGTCCGGGGCCCCAACCCAGGAAGATGCGGGCCGCCGCACGCAGTACCGCCGCAGCGCTGAGGGCTATGCAGACGGCCAGAACGGGCGCTATCCACGCGTAGCCGGCGGTTGCCAGCGCGTTGTAGACGAGGGTCGCGGATTGGAAAGGGCCGAAGCCGGGAGGGGTTGCCAGGCCGGCGGCGCATATGGTCAGCAATGCGGCCAAGGCGAAGTGGCTCCGGCGTCGGCCACGGCCATGCAAGACCGTCTCGTCCGCTGAGCCCAACCGCACGATCAGCATTCCCAGGCACAGCATCAGCGCGCCCCGCAGCAGCCCGGCCGTGATGATGTACATGACCGACCCCGCCAGGCCAGCAGGTGTCAGGGTCGCAATGCCCGCCAGGACCACACCCCCATTGCTGACGGTCATGAAGGCCAACTGGCGTTTCAGGTCTGCTTCCAGGAAGCACATGACGGCGCCCAAGAGCGCGCTGAGCAGCGCCAAGCCCAGCAGCGCGTGGCGTACGGCGTCGTCGTCGCCGAGTGTCGGGGCGAAGACTGTGGCGTGGACGCGGGAGTACACGTCGTACGCCAGGTCGCTCATCACGGCGGTGAAGATGGCGGCGGCAGGGGCGGTCGCCACGCTGTAGGCGTCCGTCAGCCAGAAGTGGAAGGGGGCCGTGCCCGCCTTCACCAGGAAGCCGACCGTGATGAAGGTGAGGGCAAGCACCAGCAGCCCAGACGGGTGGTGGTTCTCCAGCGCCGTGCCGATGCCGACCAGGTTGAGGTTGCCGGTCCGCCCGTAGAGGACGCCGATGCCCATCAGCAGTGTGAGCGTGCCGATGGTGTTGAGGACCGCGAAGTCCAGTGCGCCCTGCAGCACTTCCGGACGTTTCACGTGGTAGCCGCTGAGCGCGTACGCGGCGACGCTCATCAGCTCCAGGAACACGAAGATGTTGAACAGGTCCCCGGACAGGACGAACCCCACCATGCCGGCGAGGAAGGCCAACATCAGCGAGTAGAAAAGGTGGCGGATGTTCTCGAAATGCCCCCACGAGAACACCAGCGCACCGAGCACGGCCACCGCTGCCAGGGTCGCCTCCGCGGCGGCCAGTGGGTCGACGATGAAGCCGATCCCCCATGGGAACCCGCCTTGGACCGGCGACCAGTCTCCGAACCAGTAGACGATCGTGTCGTCGGTCGAGTGCAGGGTGAGGGCCAGGCTCATGCCGGTCACAGCGGCGGCGCAGGCGATGGCGATCGCGTCCGGGAGCAGGCGGGGCAGGTGCTGGCCCACGGCGGCCAGCAGCGCCGCGCAGATCAGCGGCAGTGCGACGACGAGGGGAACGAGCTGGTTCATCCGCGGGTCGGACGCATCTCTTCCGGGTCCACCGTCCCGGCGTGGCGGTGCGCTTGCAGGGCCAGGGACAGGACGAGCGCCAGGACGACCAGGCTGACCACGATGTCGGTGAGGGTGAGCGCCTGGACCACCGGGTCGGTGAGCGGCGTGCCCGGTGCCTGCCCCTTGGTGACGGGTGGCGACGCCTCGTTCCGGTAGCCGACCGCCAGCAGCAGCAGGTATGTGGACGACTGCATGATGTTCAGGCACACGCCAAGGTGGATGTAGCTGCGGCTGGTCGCCACTCCGTACAGCCCGGCGACGAACAGCACACCGGCGACCGCATACGGGTAGTAGGTCACTGGTCCGCCCGTGCGTCGGACGGCTGCATGTACTCCTCGATGAACTCGCGGTAGATGAGGACGAAGGCGGCAGTGACTTCGACACCGGCGGCCCAGTTGAGCGCTGCGGTCGTACCGCCGGAGGCGAGCGTCCCCGCCGATCCCAGGGGGAGGGTGTTCGTCAGGAAGGCGGCGCCTGCGGTCAGCCCCAGGAAACCCAGCGCCACGTAGGCGGCGGCACCCAGCCCCTCGGTCGCGTCAAGCAGAGTGGTCGGCGCGAGGCGGCGGAAATGGCGGTGGCCGCCTGCCAGCCACAGCAGCAGCGCGCCGCCGGACGCGAGCACGCCGCCCTGGAAGCCGCCGCCCGGCGTGATGTATCCGAAGCTGATCACCCACAGGCCGAACAGGAGCAGCACGGGAGCGAGCACGCCGCCGGCGGTGCGGACGGCGTCGCTGGTGACGCTGTCCGGGGGCGGACGTCCGGTGGCGGCCTCCCGGCTCGACCGCAGCAGCAGGACGAGGCCCATCACGGCCGTGAAGAGGATGAACTCTTCGATCATCGTGTCCAGGCCGCGGTAGTCGAACATCACGGCGGTCACGAAATTGGTGATGTGGCGCTGCCCCTGCGCGTTGTGGTTGATGAGACGGCCGTACTCGCCGATTCGGGTACCGAAGTCCGGAAGGCCGGTATAGCCCCAGATGAGGACGCTGAGGATGGCCGCGAGCGGGGGCAGCACCAGCGCCCGCCGCCACCCCGCTTTCATCCCCTTCCCCCGCCATGGGTCTTGTAGATGACGGGCAGCAGCACCATCGGGACGCCGATCGACGACACCGCGACCTCCGCGATCGCCACGTCCGGCGCCATGAGCAGCGCGAACACGATGACGAGCGACAGCCCGAACAGGCTGAACACGACGACCTGGCGCAGCGGGTCGCGGACCAGCACCGTCCCCACCGCCAGGACTCCGGCGAGGGTCAGCGCGATCGCCTGCAGGACGGTCGTCAGCGTCGCGGCGGTCATGGGCCGCCCTCGCGGTCGTGCGCCATGCGCCGCACCGCTCGTCCGACCGCGTGGGTGACCACGGGGCTGAGCAGCAGGAGCACGGCGGCCGCCGCGACCACCTCGACCGTGCCGGACACCGATCCCGCGCCGCCGGTCACCACCACCGACGTGCCGATGAGCGCCGGTCCGACGGTCGCGGACGCGGCGGTGTAGTGCAGCCGGTCGAAGACGTCGCGCATCCACCAGACGCCGACGCAGGACGCGAGCTGGGCGGCCACCCCGGCCCAGAGCAGCACCTGCGCGGCGAGTTCGGCGGCGCTCACGGCGGCCGGTCCAGGAAGCGGGCGAAGACCAGGCCGCTGACGACGACGCAGACGGCGGTGATCAGCGCGAGGGACGCGAAGGACGACTGCTGCAACCCGGTGGTGAGGCAGATCAGTACGAGCGTCGCCTGCACGCCGACCGTCTGGAGGGCGGCCACGCCGTCGGCCGCCTTCGCGCGGAGGCCGACGACCAGCAGCGGCAGCCAGCCGGCGAGGAGCACGGCCGCCGCGAGGAGGAACAGGGGCCGGGTCGCGGTCACGACGGACGCTCCGATCGCCGGTCCGGTCGCAGGTCGTGAAGCAGTCGCCGTCCCGTTTCGGGCGAGATGTCGAGGACGTAGCAGTTCGGCGACCAGGTGGCCACCAACGCCACCCAGGCCCGGCGTCCCGAGGGCACGGGGCCGTGGCCGGCCGCGCTCGTGTCCTCCCGGAAGGTGCCCACTCTGCGCCGTCCAGTGGCGATGGAGGCGGTCAGTACGCGCATGACGATGACGAAGTCCACGACCATCGCGGTGGTGGCCGCGCCTAGTTCGCGGCACCAGGACCAGCGTCCGCGCGCGTCCAGGAGCCCTTCCTCGATGACCAGCGAGGCGCTCACCGCCGCTGCGAGCGCCATGGCCGCTCCCCAGACGGCGGTCAGCCAGGACCATTCACCAACGAACAGCATCCAGAGGGCGAAGAGGGGCGGCCACCAGAGCAGTACCCGGAGCACGCGAGTCCTTGGCGTTGCCTTCTCCGACCGTCCGGCCATGTGGCGCCTCCCCGAAACCGGCGGCCCGCCGTCGCCAAGGCAGGCCGCCCCGCCTTCCCCTGTGCCCACCCGAGGCTCTCCGTAACCATCCGTTCACCATCCGCGTTCAGGTCGGGCGACCGCCCTCCACGCCCGCTCCACGGGCCTATCCAGCCGTTCCAGGTGAAAGCCGGTGACGAGGGCCCTAGGCTCTCGTGTCACGTTCTGAATCCGTATGGAGGCCGACCGTGGACATCATCAGCCGGAAGGAGTGGGGAGCCCGCGCTCCGCGGTCCCGCTCGACGGTGTCGTGGGGAACCCGAACCGAGTTCGTCGTCCATTACTCCGAAGGCCCCACCACGCAGACCGTGCGGTCCATCCAGGACTTCCACATGGACGGCAACGGCTGGGCCGACATCGGCTACAACTTCCTGGTCGACGTCCAGGGCCGGATCTACGAGGGGCGCGGCTGGCTGACGGTCGGCGCGCACGCGCCGGGCCACAACTCCTCCGGCATCGGCGTCTGCATGATCGGACGGGACGGCGACGCGACCGCGGCGGCCAAGCGGTCCATCCGGGCCGTCTACGACGAGGCCGTGCGGCGCAAGGGCGGCGGCCTGAAGAAGCTCGGCCACCGGGACGTGTACGCCACGAGC
Source organism: Actinomadura sp. NAK00032 (assembly GCF_013364275.1). Classification (NCBI taxonomy): domain Bacteria; kingdom Bacillati; phylum Actinomycetota; class Actinomycetes; order Streptosporangiales; family Thermomonosporaceae; genus Actinomadura; species Actinomadura sp. NAK00032. Next base: position 9,309,710 of record NZ_CP054932.1, read on the forward strand.
TGCCCCGGCGACCAGCTGTACGCGTGGGTGCGGGCCGGGATGCCCGCCTCCGGCGGCGGCTCCGGCGGCGGCGACACGCCCGACTACGTGTCCGTCGGGATGGCCGCGGCGCAGGACCTGCCGCCCGGCGAGTGGGTCACGGTCCGCTGGGACGACGAGTACTCCGACTCGGCGCACCACCACCGGAACGCGGGCGGTCCGTCCTTCGTCGAAGGGCCCGCCCAGTACGCGCTCTTCGCGAACGTCCGCGTCGAGGGGCTGGCGCAGGGCACGCGGCTCCAGGCGCGCGTGGTCGAGCGCGCCGACTCCGACGGCAGCGTCGAAGTCGGGGCGACCTCCGAGCACGTCGCGTTCGACGGTGCGACGTTCCTGCATCACGACGTGGCGGCGGACGTCGTGGGCAACGGCCGCCGGGTCCGGTTCCAGGTCATCCAGCACGGCACCGGGACGGGACGGGTCACCGGAGGCACCGCCAAGGGGCTCATCTGGTCGATCTGACCGGTCGAGGCCGGTGATTTCGCCGATGCGTGCGGCGCAGGGGCGGGTCACAGTTCAGGGGTTCGGTTCCCCCCACCCCTGGAGGCTTCATGAAACGGGTCCTCGGGTCGCTCGTCGCGCTCTGCGCGGCGCTGGCGACGTTCGGGCTCGGCCTCGCGGCACCGGCCAACGCCGCCGGACCGCGGCCCGTCGTCTTCGTGCACGGCTACACCGGCAGCGCGTCCAACTGGGTCACGGCCATGTCGGTGTTCCGCGCCGCCGGCTACAGCAGCGACCAGCTGTTCGCCTACGAGTACAACTCCTACGGCGACAACAGGCAGAACGCCGCCGGGCTGGCGTCGTACGTGAACCAGGTCAAGTCGCGGACGGGCGCGTCGCAGGTCGACATCGTCAACCACTCCATGGGCGGCCTGGTCAGCCAGTACTACCTGAAGGTCCTGAACGGCAACCCGAACGTGGCGCACCTGGCGTCGATCGCGGGCGCCAACCACGGGACGACGTACGCCGCCGCCTGCACCATCTTCGAGACGTGCCGCCAGATGCTCCCCGGCTCGTCGTTCATCCTGCAGATCAGCGCGGGGGACGAGACGCCCGGCAGCACGCGGTACGCCACCTGGTACTCGCCGTGCGACGGCATCATCATCCCCTACACCAGCACCCGCCTGAGCGGCGCGAACAACCACTACATCCCCTGCCAGACCCACCTCGGCTACCTCGCGGACGCGATCGTCCTCGGTGCCATCGCTCAGTTCACCAAGAGCTGACCCGAACCACGACAGAACACACCGTGCGGGACGTCCTCGGGGGGACGTCCCGCTTTGACGTCCCGAGCACGCAAGCCGACGCCGACACCAGCCCCGACACCGACCCGACCTGCCCAATCCAGAACGAACCCACACGGTTACTCTGAGTGAATCAGGGCGAGCGGGTCTTCGGGGGAGGCGGGCTTGTGCGGTGGTTCGGAAGTGGCCTCAAGGCCGGGATGGTCCTGTGCCTCGGCTTGGCACTGGCCGGGTGCGGCGGAGGGTCGGGCGACGGGACGTCCGGTGATGGGACGCCGGGGAACGGCACGCCGAGGGGCGGGACGCCGGAGACCAGTGCGTCCGGCACCGGCGGCGCCTCGCCGGTGAGCGGGAAGGTGATCGTGCTCGACCCCGGTCACAACGGCGGCAACGCGGACCACCCGGAGGTGATCAACAAGCAGGTCTTCGTCGGGAACGGCCGCAAGCCGTGCAACACGGTCGGGACGAGCACGCCGGAGGGCTATGCCGAGCACGCCTTCACCTGGGACGTGGCGAACCGGCTCGCGCGCAGGCTGCGCGACGAGGGCGCGAAGGTCACGCTGACCCGCGAGAACGACACGGGCGTCGGGCCGTGCGTCACGGAGCGGGCGGCGACCGGCAACCGGTTGCACGCGGACGCGGCGCTGTCGATCCACGCCGACGGCGCCGCCGCCTCCGGGCACGGGTTCCATGTGATCGTTCCGGCGCCGGTCGGCGAGAACAAGGGCATCGTGGACGCGTCCCGCCGGCTGGGCCTGGACATCCGCGACGCCTTCCGCGCCGGGACGGGCCTCCCCTTCGCCACCTACATCGGCAAGGACGGCCTGGACCGGCGCGACGACCTGGGCGGGCTGAACCTGTCCACGGTCCCGGCCGCGTTCATCGAGTGCGGCAACATGGCGAACCCGGGTGACGCGGCCAAGATGTCCAGTGCCTCGTTCCGGCAGCGCATGGCCGACTCTCTGGCCAAGGGCTTCGATGCGTACTTCCAGTGACAAGGGCGCTGTTTGCCGTTCACTGGGCTTATAGGGCTGGTTGTCCGGCTATACGTGCAGCGACGGGGACCACACCGACACCGACGCCGGACGAACGGACGATGACCATGGCCCGTAGACGGACACACGGCGCACCGCTCAACTGGGAGATGCTCCTGGGACTGGTGGCGTTCGGATTCATCCTCTATGTGTGGGTGTGGGCGGCAACGCAGGGCGGCCCGCCCTGGTGACGGGCGACGCCGCGGTGACGGGCGACGCCGCGCCGCGCGCCGCCCGCCCCACCGTCTCCTAGCGGGCCACCAGCGCGCGGAGTGCCTTCGCGATCTGCGCGGGGTCCTCCTCGGCCATGAAGTGGCCGCAGGTCACGGTGCCGTGGTCGAGGTCGGACGCCCAGGCGCGCCACAGGGCCACGGCGTCGTAGCCGAGCGCGGCGCCCCAGTCCTGCTGGAGGACGGTGACGGGCATCCGCAGCCGGTTCCCGGCGTCGCGGTCGACCGTGTCGTGGTCGACGTCGATCGTGGCGGACGCGCGGTAGTCGGCGACGATCGACGGGATCGCGGCGCGGCAGGCGTCCAGGTAGGCGGCGCGGACGTCCGCCGGGATCGCGGCCGGGTCGTTCGCCCACAGGTCGAGGAAGTGGCCGAAGAACGCGTCCGGGGCGCCGGCGATCAGCTGCTCGGGGAGGCCGGGCGGCTGGGCCATCAGGTAGAGGTGGAAGCCGACGGCGGCGGTGGTGCCGTGCATGACGTCCCACATGTCCAGGGTGGGCAGGACGTCCAGGATGGCCAGGTGGGTGATGGTGTCGGGGTGGTCGAGGCCGGCGCGGAAGGCGACGAGGGCGCCGCGGTCGTGCCCGGCCAGCGCGAACCGCTCGTGCCCTAGGGCGCGGGCCAGGGCGACGATGTCGGCGGCCATGGTCCGCTTGGAGTAGTCGGCGCCGGCGCCGTCCGGCTTGTCGCTGTCCCCGTATCCGCGGAGGTCGGGGACGATGACGGTGTGGTCGGCGGCAAGGTCTCCGGCGACGTGCCGCCACATCAGGTGGGTCTGCGGGAAGCCGTGCAGAAGGACGATCGGCGAGCCCGATCCGCCGACGGCCACGTTCAGGGAAACGCCCTCGGCGACGGGGACGCGCTTGTATTCGAATCCGTTGATGTCTGCCATGACCTCAGGTTGCCCGGCGCCAATGAGCATCCAATGAGCGCGCTATACGGTGGCTTGGGTGGACGTCCTGTTCGGGGTGCTGGGGCCGGTCACGGCCTGGGACGGCGGCGGGAACCCCATCGCGTTGAAGGGGCCGCGGCACCGCGCCGTCCTGGCCCGGCTGATCATCGCGCGCGGGCGCGTCGTCCCGGTGTCCCTTCTGGTGGACGATCTGTGGATCGATCCCCCTTCGGACGGGGTCGGAGCGGTCCGCACCTTCGTGGCGGCGCTGCGGCGCGTCCTGGAACCCGACCGTCCGCCCCGGACGCCGTCCCGGCTGCTGGTCACCGAAGGCCCCGGCTACGCCCTGCACCCCGGCCCGGACGGGGTGGACGCCTGGCGCTTCGAGAGCGCCGTGACCGCGAACGGCCGTCCGCCGTCCGAGCTGCTCACCGCGCTGGACGAGGCGCTCGGCCGGTGGCGCGGGCCCGCCTACGCCGAGTTCGCCGACGAGCCGTGGGCGCGCGCGGAGCGGTCCCGGCTGGCGGAGCTGCGGCTGCGCGCGGTCGAGCGGCGGGCCGAGGCGCTGCTGGCCCTGGGCCTCGCCGCCGACGCCGTCCCGGACCTTGACGCGCACGTCGCCGAGCACCCGTGGCGCGAGGACGCGTGGCGCCTGCTCGCGCTCGCCCTCTACCGCACAGGCCGTCAGGGCGACGCGCTGGCCGTTCTTCGCCGAGCGCGTGGCCTTCTCGTAGAGCAGTTGGGTGTCGACCCGGGTCCGGAGTTGCGTCGCCTAGAGGAGGACATCCTCCGCCAGGCCGACCGCTTGGACGCCGCCCAGGACGCGGCGACGCGGGTATGGGCGAGGGCGGCCGAGACGTACGACCGCACGGTCGCGTCGGGGGCCCGGTCCCGGCTGGAGTCGACCGTGGGCATCCTGCGCAACCTCGCGATGACCGGGGGCGGGGGCCTGGAGGCGGCCCGCGAGCAGCGCCTGCCGGCGATCCTGGCGGCGGAGGAGCTCGGCGACGCCGACCTCACCGCGCGGGTCATCGGCGCCTACGACGTCCCGGCGAACTGGACCCGGTCGGACGACCCGCGCCAGGCCGCCCAGGTCGCGGCGGCGGCGGAGCGGACCCTCGCCGCGCTCCCGCCGGGACGCGCCGCCGCGCGGGCCCGGCTGCTGGCCACGATCGCGCTGGAGTCGCGCGGCACCGGCGCGCCGCGGGCGCGCGAGGCGGCCGGGGAGGCGGAGGCGATCGCGCGCGGCCTGGACGACCCGGCGCTGCTCGCCTTCGCGCTGAACGGCGTCTACATGCAGGCCTTCGAGCACGCCGGCCTGGCTCCCCGGCGGGACGCGATCGGCGCCGAACTGGTCGAGCTGTCCGTCCGGCACGACCTGGCGACCTACGAGGTGCTCGGGCACCTCATCCGGCTCCAGGCGCGCGGCGCGCTCGCCGACTTCGCCGGCGCCGACGAGCACGCGGCCGCCGCCGAACGGCTGGCCGAGCACCACGAACGTCCGCTGGTCGGCGTGTTCACCACCTGGTACCGGGCGATGCGGCTCGCCGCGTCCGGTGCCCCCATGGCCGAGGCCGAGGCCGCCTACCGCGACGCGGCCGAACGCATGCGGGGCTCCGGCATGCCCGGCCTGGAAGACGGGCTTCTTGCGCTGGCCCTCCTCTGCCTGCGCGTCCAGCACCGGCAGCCCGCCCAGACCGACCCGGCCGACTGGGGGCCGTACGAGCCGTGGGCCCGTCCCCTGGTGCTGCTGGCGCACGGCCGTCCGGACGAGTCCGCGGCGGCGCTGCGGGACGTCCCGGAGCCGCCGCACGACCTGCTGTTCGAGGCCCTGTGGTGCCTGACCGCCACCGCCGCCCTCGCCGTGGACGACCGCGAGACGATGCGGCGCGCCCGCGACGCGCTCGCCCCGGCCGCCGGCGAACTGGCGGGCGCGGGCAGCGGCGTCCTCACCCTCGGCCCGGTCTCCCGCCACCTGGACGACCTCGGGCGCGCCGCCGGGAGGTGAGGCGCGATCCCGGGGTTTACCTGTTTCGGGCCGTTCACTTGCTTCTTTTCGGGTAGGTGCGCACCCGAAGCAGTGGTGGAGAGGAGAGAGCGCGTCGTGACGGACGTATCGAGCATGGGGCCGCAGCCGGGGGACGATCGTCCGGTACTGACCAACCGGCAGGGGCACCCGGTCTACGACAACCAGAACCAGCGGACGGTCGGGTCGCGGGGGCCGGCCACGCTGGAGAACTACCAGTTCCTGGAGAAGATCAGCCACTTCGACCGGGAGCGGATCCCGGAAAGGGTCGTCCACGCGCGCGGCGCGACGTCCTACGGCTTCTTCGAGTCGTACGGGAAATGGGGCGACGAGCCCATCGAGACCTACACCCGCGCGAAGCTGTTCCAGGGCGCCGGGAAGCGCACCCCCGTCGCGCTGCGCTTCTCCACGGTCATCGGCGGCCGGGACTCCTCGGAAACCGCCCGCGACCCGCGCGGATTCGCCATCAAGTTCTACACGGAGGACGGCAACTGGGACCTCGTCGGCAACAACCTGGCGGTGTTCTTCATCCGGGACGCCATCAAGTTCCCCGACGTCATCCACTCCCTCAAGCCGGACCCGGTGACGTTCCGGCAGGAGCCGGCGCGCATCTTCGACTTCATGTCGCAGACGCCCGAGTCGATGCACATGCTCGTCAACGTGTTCAGCCCGCGCGGCATCCCCGCCGACTACCGGCACATGCAGGGGTTCGGCGTGAACACCTACAAGTGGGTGAACGCGACCGGTGAGACCAAGCTCGTCAAATACCACTGGATCCCGAAGCAGGGCGTGCGGAGCATGACGGGGGAGGACGCGGCCAACGTGCAGGCCGGCGACCTCGGCCACGCCACCAAGGACCTGCGCGACGCCATCGACCGCGGCGACTTCCCGGAATGGGAGCTGGTCGTGCAGATGATGGACGACCACGACCATCCGGAACTCGACTTCGACCCGCTCGACGACACCAAGGTGTGGCCGGAGAACGACTTCCCGCCGCAGCCGGTCGGCCGGATCGTCCTGGACCGGAACGTCGACGACAACTTCGCCGAGAACGAGCAGATCTCCTTCGGCACCGGCGTCCTGGTGGACGGCCTCGACTTCTCCGACGACAAGATGCTCGTCGGGCGGACGTTCTCCTACAGCGACACCCAGCGGTACCGGGTCGGGCCGAACTATCTGCAACTGCCCGTCAACCGCGCCAAGGGCGCGAATGTGCGGACGAACCAGCGCGACGGCCAGATGGCGTACGACGTGGACGGCGGCGGGGAGAACCCGCACGTGAACTACGAGCCGTCCATCACGGGCGGGCTGCGCGAGGCCCAGTACCCGACCCATGACGAGCAGGGCCCGGAGATCCGGGGTCGGCTGACGCGCATGCGCATCGCGCGGGCGAACGACTACAAGCAGGCCGGCCAGCGCTACTGCCTGATGGAGGAATGGGAGCGCGACGACCTCGTCCGCAATTTCGTCGAGCTCATCTCGGAGTGCGCGCGGCCCGTCCAGGAGCGGATGGTGTGGCATTTCCTGCTCGTCGAGGACGACCTCGGGCTGCGCGTCGGCGAGGGCCTCGGCATCAAGCCGGAGGACGTCGAGCACCTGGACCCGCTGCCCGGCCAGACCCTCACCGACGAGGACGGGCAGCGGCTCGCGAACCTCGGCAGGAACGGGTCTCGCGACGTCAGCGGCCTGAAGATGACCCACTGCGTGCCGAACGAGCGGGCCGTCGTCCACCGCTAGCCGCGACGGCGCGACCGAGGACCTCCCGGCCGGTGCCGGGAGGTCTTCGCGCGGCTAGTTGTCGCTGAGCAGCGGGTAGAGGCGGCGCGCCACGGCGGGGCGCGTCGCGCGACGGTGGCCGTCGATCGCGGCCTCGACGATCGCGATCTCGGCGGTGAACGCGGTCCGCATGACGGCGATGAACTCGGCGGTCGGCGGGTAGAGGCGGGACGCCGCGCCGGCCGTCCGGCGGACGAGCACGCGGGCGGCGGTGCGCAGCGCCGACTCGAAGTGGCGGACGTCGTGCCCGGCGCAGGCCTCGCCGGCGCCCAGCGCGCGGAACACCGGCAGCACGGCGCGCGCCTCGCGGGTGCCGGAGTAGACCGCGATGGCCTCGGTGACGAGGTTCGCGATCTCGTCCGGGCCCAGGTGGGTGTAGGCGGGGACGCGGGCGGCGACCTCGCCGGCGACCTCGGCGGTGATCTCGTCGGCCCGGTCGGCGAGGAAGCGGTGCAGCGCCGCCCGACCGTCGTTCGTCCCTGACACCGTGCGTACCCCCTCGCGACTCGTTCCCAGTTCTGACTGGGACTGTTGGCCGAGAGTAACCAATCCCGCGGGGCTGCGGTAGGGGTATGTTACCGGCGCGTAGGCCGGATTCGCTGCCCGATTTCCGAAATGTCCTTCGTGAGGCGGCGGTCCATCGCGCGGGCGAAATGCTCGTCGGCGACGGTCCTGGCGATCGGGCGCAGCCGCTCGACGAGCTCGGCGAGCTTGTCCAGGTCCGCCGGGGACGGATCGCCGTCCCGCCGGTCCAGGAGATGCCCCCGGACAAGCTGGACGAAACCGAACGCCATCCGGTCGAACGCCGCCTCCAGCTCCCAGCTCATCGCGAGGATCGCGGGCAGCGGGATCCCGGTGCGCACCAGCTGGACGGCCGCGTCGAACAGCCGCGGGCTGTTGATCACGACCCGGTCGCCGGCGACCGTGAGGTGCCCCAGCTCGACCGCCTCCGCGACGTGCTCCGGGGTCAGCCGGCCCTCGAAGGCCGCGGTCAGCTCGTCCATGCCGACCTCGGCCCGCGTCCGGTCGGCCCAGGGGGTGGCGGCCGCCCACGCGAAGCCGAGCAGCTCGGTGACGCCGCGCCCCGCGTCCGCCGCGGCGAGCAGCTCCCCGATGCCGTCCAGCCGGTGCCCGCGGTCGAGCAGTTCCGCGATCAGCCGCAGCCGCTCCAGGTGGGAGTCGTCGTAGAGGGCGATCCGGCCCTGCCTGCGCGGCATGGGCAGCAGCCGCCGCTCCTGGTAGTAGCGCAGCGTCCGGACCGGCACGCCCGCCTCGGCCGCCAGCTCCCCGACCCGGTACTCGCGCCCGCGCCCGTTCGCACGGCCGCGCCCGTCCTCGCCCATGTCGCGCTCACCTTAACAATCCGCACTGTAACGATCGGCACTGTCAGCGTCGGGAGCCGCTCAGGGGAGAACGTCTCTCGTCGGCACGGGCCGGCGCACGGCGACCGATCGCCTCGATCGGATGCCGCCGCATCCGTCGCCCCGGCCGCCCCATGGGCTCTGCTTCGTCCCTGAAACGGCCGGGCGCCGTACGGATGCATACGCATGCCCGCTTACCAACCGATCAACGAGAGAGCATGCCGCAAAGGTCCAAGGCGAGGCTCCAGGCCGGCACTCCAGGCCGACTCCGGACACCGGCTGGACGACGGCCAGGCGCGGGTCAGGCTCGGGTCAGGCTCGGGTCAGGCGTCGCGCCCGCCTGGGCACCAGTCGGTGATCGTGTGCGGCGGGGCGGTGACGGTGCGCCCCGCGGTGGCGCCGGCCGCGCTGCCGACGGGACGCCGCGGCGGCGACCAGCCCGAGGACGAGCACGAGCGCCAGGACCAGCCTCCACCGCACGGGCGACGGCGCCGGCTCGTCGGGGGGTTCGTGCTGCTTGCGACCATGCCGAGATAGCCTCATGAACTACGCCCTTCTCTTTGCGTCGACTGCTAGGACGGGCCAGGGCGGCCTTCTGTCTCAACCACAGGAGGCCGCCTGCTTCTGTCTGGAGGGCCCTTGGGTCGGGGCCGTCGAACCGCCGCAATCCTCCTGCATCGTTCGTGCATCCGCAAGGCACTCTGCACGTGCATAGATTGCCCGACTGTTCAAATGCACGTGCATCTGCACGCGTGAGCCGGTTTCCGGCGTAGGATGCTCGATGCGCGGCGCCCGCGTCCGCCCTGGCAGAAGTCCGTCCGAGAGCTTGGAGCCGCAGTGTCCGCAGGGCAGGGCAAGGAGCCGCGAACCGGCCTCGTCCGGGGGCCGATGGCGCGGCGCCTGCTCCTCGGCACGGAGCTGCGCAGGCTGCGCGTGCTGAGCGGAGTCACCCGTGAGGACGCCGGATACCTCATCCGGGGCAGCGCCTCGAAGATCAGCCGGATGGAGCTCGGGCGCGCGGCGGTCAAGGAGCGGGACGTCGCCGACCTGCTGGCCCTCTACGGCGTCGCCGAGAACGAGCGCGAACCCCTCCTCCGGCTCGCCCGGGAGGCCGCCGAGCGCGCGTCGTGGCGGCGCTACGGCGACATGGTCCCGTCCTGGCGGCACCGGTACCTGGACTTGGAGGAGGACGCCGACCACATCCGGACGTACACCTGCGGCGGCATCCCCGAGGCACTGCTGACCGAGGAGTACGCCCGCGCCTGCCTCCACAGCGGGAGCCGGCAGGCCGGCGCGTCCGAGATCGACGAGAGGCTCTACGTCCGCCTCATGCACCGCCGGTTCCACCGCGCCGCCCACCGGACGTTCACGGCCGTGGTCGACGAGGCGGCGCTGCTGCGCCTGACGGGCGACCGGCACATCGTGCGCGGCCAACTGGAACGCCTCGCGGGGGCGAACGAAACGGCGGGGAGCGAGCTGAGGGTCATTCCCCTCGGCCGCCCGTCGGCGCCGATCGTCCACCAGCCCTTCACCATGCTGCGGTTCGAGAAGGCGGAGATCCCGGACGTCGTCTACATCGAATTCCTGACGACAGCCCTCTACCTCAGCAGGGCCGTAGAGACCGCCGCGTACTACAACACCTGGGACCGCCTCCGCGCAGCGTCCCTCTCCCCAGAGGACAGCCGAGCCCTCGTTGTCGACCTACTGAAGCGGCGCTGACACGACGCTCGCCCCATGCCCGCCTACGGCAGGGCAGGGTTTGCTGCTCTGCCTTCGGTGTTCAGCAGGACGACCGTCTCGGTGTGTTCGGTCGCCAGGTCGCGGCGGTGGGACGAGGCTAGAGCTGCCCGGATTCCGGCTAGGGACGCGGCGCCGCATGGGCCCGCAGACAGGCCGAGGGCTGCGAGGTCCTGTGCGGCGCGGGCCGTATCGGGGTCGGTGACGGTCACGGCCGCGTCCAAGCCGGACTGTAGGACGGGCCAGGCCAGGCTGGACGGTGTGGCGCAGTTGAGGCCAGCCATGGTGGTCGAGCCCGTCTCGATAGTCAGCGGCCCACCGTGGTGGAGGCTCGTCAAGACGCAGGGCGCGGCATCAGGCTCCACCGAGAGGACAGTAGGACGGGCCAGGCCCGACCTGTAGTGCGTCACGGCCGCCTGGGCCAGCGAGCCCACGCCCACCGGAACGGCCACCAGGCCCGCCGGCGCGGCGCCCGCCTCGGCCAGTTGCTCGTCGATCTCGGTGAAGAGGGTGGAGTAGCCCTCGACGATCCACTGGGGCACGCGCTCGTAGCCCGGCCAGGCCGTGTCCTGGACGAGCAGGGCCGGCGGGTCGGCGGCGGCCTCCTTCGCGGCGGTCCGCACCGCCTCGTCGTAGGGTCCGGGGACCTCGGTCAGGCCCGCGCCCGCCTCCTTGATCGCGGCCATCGCCGCGGGGTGCACGCCGTACGGGACGTAGACGTCGGCCGGCGCGCCGAGGAGGCGGGCCATCTCGGCGACCGCGCGGCCGTGGTTGCCGTCCGTCGCCGTGACGAGCCGGACCGGGCCCTCCTCGCGCAGCCGCTCCAGCGGGGCGTCCGGCAGGCGGTACCTGTCGCGGAGCGCCCGGGCGATCCCCCACGAGGCGCCGAGGATCTTGAAGGCGGGGAGGCCGAGGCGGGACGACTCGTCCTTCACGAAGAGTCGGCGGACGCCCAGGTCGGCGGCCAGCGACGGCAGTTCCACGAGCGGCGTCGGGGCATGGCCGGGGAGCGTCCAGTGGAAGGCGGCGACGCCGTGCGGCGCGGGCGGGCAGGTCCAGGCGCGGGCGGCGGGACGGGTGAACGGGCGGGTGAACGGGCGGGCCGTGGCGGGAGCGGTGACCATGGGACCACGGTTCCGCAGCGGTCTATGGTCGGTCCAGCGAATGTTTCCGAGCGATATTCGTCAGTCGAGCCGATGAATAGAGGCCCTGCCTTGCTGGATCTGCACCGGCTGCGCCTGCTGCGCGAGCTGAAGCACCGGGGGACGCTCGCCGCGGTGGCGGAGGCCCTGTCGTACAGTCCGTCGTCGATCTCGCAGCAACTCTCCGTCCTGGAGCGGGAGGCGGGGGTGCGGCTGCTGGAGCCGGTGGGACGCCGGGTCCGGCTGACCGCGCAGGCGGAGATCCTCGTCGCGCACACCGAGGCGGTGCTGGAGCGGCTCGAACGCGCGGAGGCCGACCTCGCGGCGTCGCTGGAGGGCATCACGGGCGTGCTGCGGGTCGCCGCGTTCCAGACCGCGGCGCTCGCGCTCGTCCCGGACGCGCTGACCCTGCTCCGCACCGCGCACCCGCGGCTGCGCATCGAGATCACCCAGCGGGAGCCGGAGAGCGCGCTCCCCGCCCTGCTCGCGCGGGACTTCGACCTCGTGCTCACCGAGGAGTACCCGGGGGAGCCGGGGCCGCGCCCGGCGGGCGTCGAGTACGAGGAACTCGGCGAGGACGAGATCCACCTCGCCCTCCCCGGAGAGAGCGGCGGCGGGTTGCGGGAGGCGGCGGGAGTGCCGTGGGTGCTGGAGCCGCCGGGGACGGCGTCGCGGCAGTGGGCGACGCGGCTGTGCCGGGAGGCCGGGTTCGACCCGGACGTGCGGTTCGAGTCCACCGACCTGCTCCTCCACCTGCGGCTGGTGGAGCACGGCCACGCGGCCGCGCTGCTGCCCGGCCTGGTGTGGGCGGGCCGCCCGCCCGCGGTGCCGGTCGTCCGGCTGCCGGCGCGGCAGCGGACCCGGCGGCTGTTCACCGCGTCCCGGCGGGGCGGCGGCGGCCATCCGGCCGTGCGGGCGTTCCGGACGGCGCTCGGCCGCGGATTCGCGGCCCGGAATGCCCGGATCGGGGGATGACCCCACCGCGGTTAGGGGTTTTCCCCTATGGCGATTACTTCGCGCTGCGGGCAGAGTCGTATCCGGCAGCAGGGGACAGCGGCTCCTCCCCGGGAAGAAGGCACACGATGTCGAACACGCCGACCCTCACCCCGATGACCACTTCCGACCTGGCCGAAGTCCTGTTCTGCTGCGGGCTGCAGGAGTCCGACCATCCCACCGCCGAGCAGGTCCGCGCGGCGATCCGCGACCGGATCGGCGCCTGCGGCGGGGACCGCTCCGGCTGCGTCGCCCTCGTCGCGCAGGAGGCGGGCGACCACCCCGAGACCTACCGCCCCCGGATGCGCTGGGCGCTCAGCACCGTGTCCCGGGCGTACCGGGGGCTCGGCACCACCGCCGCCTGATCCCGGACGGCCATCGCTCATCAGGGAGAATCCGATGCGTTCACCGCTCATCGACCGGCGCAAGGACACCCTTCCCCGATCGGACATCCTGCCGCGCTCGCTGCGCGACCTGATCGCCGCCGAGGCGGGCGCCCAGGTCGCGGACGAGAGGCGGCGGCACCGGCAGCGCAAGGTCAGGACCGCCCGCCGGGCCCCGTGACCCGCGACAGGGCCGGTGCGTGCCCGGCTCTCAGTGCCGGGTCTTGCTCGTCTTCTTGTGCTTGGACTTGTGCTTGGAGCCGCTGCCCGACTCCCACTCGTAGCCGGGCGTGTTCTTCTTGCAGTAGCTGTCGCTGACCTTGGTGTCGGTCGCGTCATGCTCGCACCACCGGTTCTGGCCGCACGCGGTCAGCCCGAAGGCGGCGACCAGGACGGTCAGCGCGAGTGCGGCGGAACGGCTCTTCGGCATGGTCGGCCTTTCTCTGCCTGAGTGAAACGCAGGTCAGACGCGGGCGGCGGGGATCGCGTTCCGCCGCCGGACGGCACCGGATTGTCCGTCTCCGGCCGCGAACTATGCTGACGCCCGTGAACGAAGAGGCGACGGACGAGCATCCCGGCGACGGCGTCCGCGAGTACCGCATCGGCGAACTCGCGGCGGCGGCCGGCGTCCCCGTGCGGACGCTGCGCTACTACCAGGAGCGCAAGCTGCTGCCGCCGCCCCGCCGGGAGGGGCGCATCGGCCTTTACTGCGAGGACCATCTGGCCCGCCTCCGCATGATCGGGAACCTGCTCGAACGCGGGCACACCCTGGAGGGCATCCGCGAGCTGCTGTCGGCGTGGGAGCAGGGCCGCGACATCGGCACCGTCCTCGGCGTGGAGAAGGCCGTCACGACGCCGTGGTCGAACGAGGTCCCGGTCACGATGACGCTGGCGGAGCTGGCGGCGCTGTTCCCCGGCGAGGCCGTCGGGCCCGACGCCGTCGAGCGGGCCGTCGCGCTCGGCCACATCGAGGTGGACGGCGACCGCGTCACCCACTGGAGCCGCCGCCAGCTGGACGCGACGGTCGCGCTCGTCCGGGCCGGGGTGCCGCTGGACGCGGTGCTGTCGGTGGCCAAGGAGCTCCAGCGCAGCATGGACGACCTCGCCGCGATGTTCGTCGGGCTGATCGCCGCGCACGTCGTCAAGAGCGTCGACGACCAGGACCTCGGCGAGCTCACCGAGACCCTCGCCCAGCTGCGCCCGGGCGCGCAGGTGTCGGTCGAGGCGGGGTTCGCGCGGGCGATGGACCGGCAGGTCCGCGCCGCTCTCGACCAGCTGCTCGGCCGGCTGTCCGGCTCCTGACCGCCCGGTGCCGTCGCGTGCCGTCACGTGCCGTCGCGCGGCCCGGTGCCGGTGATCGGCGGCGATACTGGTGGCATGGTCGATGACGAGCGATGGAAGGCGCGTTTCCGCGCCGCCCGGATGAGCCTGCCCCGCTGGGCGCGCGACGCCGCGGACCGCAGTATCTACCGGTCGAACGCGACCGGGACGTGGGAGATCTACACCTGGGACCGGGACACCGGCGCGCAGCGCCAGGTGACCGACCGCCCGAACGGCACGTGGATGGCCACCATCGACCCGACCGGCGACTGGGTGTGGTGGTTCGCCGACACCGACGGCGACGAGTTCGGCGTCTGGAACCGCGCGCGGTTCGGGGAGGCGGACAGCGCTCCGGCCGTTCCGGGGCTGGAGCCGTCGTACCCGTCCGGGCTGTCCCTGGGCCGCAGCGGTCTCGCCGTCATCGGACGGACGACCGAGGACGGCAACACCGTCCACCTGTGCCGTCCCGACGCGGAGCCCGAGGTGCTCTACCACCATGCGGAGGACGCGCACATCGCCGCTCTGTCCCGGGATGAAGCACTCATCGCGATCGGGCACAGCGAGCACGGCGACAGCCGGCACATGGCGCTGCGCGTGCTGCGCCCCGACGGGTCCGTGGTCGCCGACCTCTGGGACGGCCCCGGCAAGGGCGTCTACGGCGCCGGATTCGCCCCGGTCGATGGCGATTCGCGGCTGCTGGTCAACCATGAGCGGCGCGGCCGCGACGAGATGCTCATCTGGGACCCGGTCGCCGGCACCGAGCGGGAGATCGTCCTCGACCTGCCCGGCGAGATCGGCGCCGACTGGTACCCCGACGGCACCGCGCTGCTGGTCTCCCACTCGCACGAGGCGCGCGACGAGCTGTACCGCTACGACCTGGACGGCGGCGCGCTGACCAGGATCGACACCCCGCGCGGCGTGATCGGCGGCGCCGCCGTCCGGCCGGACGGGACGGTCGAGTTCTCCTGGTCGTCGGCCGCCGAGCCGCCGGTGATCCGCTCCACGTCCGGCGCGGTCGTGCTCACCCCGCCCGGACCGGCTGCGCCGCCGTCCGTCCCGGTCGAGGACGTGTGGGTGGACGGCCCGGGCGGCCGCATCCACGCGCTGGTCAGCAGGCCGGACGGCGACCGCCCGTACCCGACGGTGTTCGACGTCCACGGCGGGCCGACGGCGCAGGACGACGACTCGTTCGTGCCGACCGCCGCCGCCTGGGTCGACCACGGGTTCGCGGTCGTCCGCGTCAACTACCGGGGCTCCACCGGGTACGGCTCGCAGTGGCGGGACGCGATCGAGGGCCGCGTCGGGCTCACCGAGCTGGAGGACATCAAGGCCGTCCGCGACTGGGCGGTCGAGTCGGGCCTCGCGGACCCGTCCCGGCTCGTCCTGACGGGCGGCTCGTGGGGCGGCTTCCTCACCCTGCTCGGCATCGGCACGCAGCCCGACGACTGGAGCGTGGCCGTCGCCGCCGTCCCCGTCGCCGACTACGTCGCCGCGTACGAGGACGAGATGGAGGGCCTCCAGGCGTTCGACCGCTCCCTGTTCGGCGGCTCGCCCGACGAGGTGCCGGACCGCTACCGCGAGTCGTCCCCGATCACCTACGCCGACGCGGTCAAGGCGCCGGTGCTGGTGCTGGCGGGGGAGAACGACCCGCGCTGCCCGATCCGGCAGATCGACAACTACCTCGGCCGCCTCGCCGAGCTGGGCCTCCCGCACGAGGTGTACCGGTACGACGCGGGGCACGGCTCCCTGGTCGTCGAGGAGCGGATCACCCAGATGGCCGCCGAGATCGGCTTCGCCCGGAAGCATCTCGGTATGTCGTGATCTATCCCGGGGGACGGGCGACACGGCCGCCCGTCCCCCGGTTTACAAGATCGAACCCCGGGCATCCCTCCGAGCGGTTCGGCGGCCATCAGGCAGGCCCCGGCCGCCCCCCGATACAGGAGAACACCGATCGGGGGGATCCCAGTGACACGACTTCGGCACGCCCATACGCTCGTCCGGCACGCCTTCGGTGAACGAATACCGAGGCCGCACGGCCCCGCCTTCCGCCTGACCGCACTGGTCATGGCCTTGGGCGCCGCCGCTACGGCCCTCGTCCCCGCCCCGTCCGCCGCCGCCGCGTCCGCGAGCGACGACCCGCCTCGCGCCCGGCCCGCCGCACCGGCCGACGCTCCCCCGCGCGCGACACTGCTGTCCGCACCGGCACCCCAGCGGGTTCCAGGTCGCGTCCCCACAAACGCACGCAAGTCCCCCGAGCCACCACCCCCGACCACCACGGCGGCGGACGAGCCCGCGACATTGCTGTCCGCGCAGGACGTCCCACAGGTGAACGTCCCGAAGGCACCGAAGCAGGACGTCCCACGGCAGCCGGAGCAGAACGCCCTGCCGGAGCAGAACGCCCTGCCGGAGCAGAACGCCCTGCCGGAGCAGAACGCCCTGCCCGAGTTGCCCGAGTCGTTGCGGCTGGAGCAGCGGTTCGCCGAGTACGCGCTGCGCGGCAACGGCATCCGGTGGCGCTCGACCGGGGGCTGCTCCGACCGGACGGTCCGGACGTGCACCTCCTTCGAGGGCGTCCGGTGGGGGACGGTCAAGGGCCTGATCCGCTTCGCGAGGTCGAGCGGCTGCAAGATCACCGTGACCGGCGGCACCGAGCACGGCCACGCGAGCGGCACCTACAGCCATGCGAACGGCTACAAGCTGGACATCTCCCCCACCCGCTGCGTGGACGCCGCGATCAAGCGCCATCCGTCCGCCGGCCGGCGGAGCGACGGCGCCCGCCTCTACCGCTCACCGGACGGCACGCTCTTCGCCCGCGAGAAGGACCACTGGGACATCACCTTCCGCTGACCCCGTACAAAAGGGTCAGGCGCGGACTTCGCGGATGATGCCCACCAGCTCCCGCGTCACCGACTTGAACCCCGGCAGCCGGGACATCGACACCATGCGGTTGACGAGCGGGACCGTCCGCTCGACGAGGAGGTAGGTCTTGCGGCAGCCGGGGGAGCTGTCGTGCACCCAGTACAGGACGATGCCCATCGAGTAGATCCACAGCAGTTCGGGCAGCTCGGCCCGGAACTCCCTGTCGATCTTCAGATCGGAGCCCTCCACGACCTCGCGGTAGATCGCGACCGCCGAGTCGCGGGCCGGGCCCGACTCGGCGCTGAACGGGTTGAGCGGGCTGGTCGGCTCGGCGGCGAACTTGAAGAACTTCCCGGCGAACTCGTGGTAGGGGACCATCGTGTCGACCCGGGCCCGCAGCACGCCCAGCAGCCGGGCCGCGAACTGCGGCTCGGTGTCGAGGACGGCCCGGCAGGCCGCGACGTGCTCGTCCTGCAGCTCGTCGTAGTAGGCCTGGATCAGCTCTTCCTTGGACCCGAAGTAGTAGTAGGCGTTGCCGACCGAGACGCCCGCCTCCTTGGCGATCGCCCGCATCGTCGTCGCCTCGTATCCGCGCTCCCGGAACAGGCGCAGCGCCGTCTGGACGATCGCGGCCCGCGTCTGCTCGGACTTCACGGCCTTCGTCTCGGTCACGCATGCCACCTTAAGTCCCTGCCGCGGCGTCCGCTCATGCCCGGGAGCCGCCCGGCGCGGCCGGCGCCTCGCCCGCCGGGGTCAGGCGGTGAGTTCGGCGGCGACGAGTTCGGCCGTCTGGACGGTGTTGAGCGCGGCCCCTTTCCGGAGGTTGTCCCCGGAGAGGAACAGGTCGAGCGCGTGCGGGTCGTCGAGCGAGCGGCGGACGCGGCCCGCCCAGACCGGATCGGTGCCGGCGGCGTCGGACGGCGTCGGGAACTCGTGCGTCTCCGGGTTGTCGCACAGCACGACGCCGGGCGAGCGGGCGAGGATCCCCTGCGCCTCCCGCTGGTCGGTGCGCTCCTCGAAGACGGCGTGCACGGCCATCGAGTGCCCGATGACCACGGGGACGCGGACGCACGTCGCCGACACCCGCAGCTCGGGCAGGCCGAGGACCCGGCGGGTCTCGTCGCGCAGGGCGATCTCGTCGGACGTCCAGCCGCCGTCCTCGCCCGTCCCCGCCCAGGGCACGACGTTCAGCGCGAGCGGCGCCGGGAACGGGCCGAGGTCGCCGACCGCGCCGCGCATCGCGCCGGGGCGATGGCCGAGCGTGCGGTCGCCGCCGACCTTGTCCAGCTGCGCGTACAGGGTGTCGACGCCGTCCTGCCCGGCGCCGGAGGCCGCCTGGTAGGACGCGATCACCAGCTCCCGGAGCCCGTAGCGGGCGTGCAGCGCGCCGACCGCGGCGATCATGGTGAGGGTCGCGCAGCCGGGGCCCGCGACGATGCCGCGCGGCCGGTCCCGGACCCGCTCGGGGTTCACCTCCGCGACGACGAGCGGGACGTCCGCGGCGGTCCGGAACGCGCGCGACCCGTCGACCGCCACGGCGCCGTGCGCGGCCGCGACCGGCGCCCATTCGGCGGCCACCGCGTCCGGCACGGCGAACATCGCGACGTCGGCGCCCGCGAAGACCTCGGGCGCGAGCGGCACGACCTCGGCCGGCGCGCCCCGCACCTGGAGCACGCGCCCGGCGGACCGCGCCGACCCGGCGAGGCGGATCTCCCCGTAGACGTCCCGGCGGATGGACAGCAGGTCGAGCAGCACCGCACCGACCGTCCCGGTGGCGCCGGCGACCGCGAGGGTCGGCAGCCCGGAGGCGGAGCCCGTCGTCGCACTCACAACCACAGAACTACCGCCGTCCACCCCTGGTTCCCAAAACGGCCCACACCACCTGGAATCACGGCGAAATCGTCCAGCCTGCGGACATGCGAAAGGCCGCGCCGCCCCGGGGTGGGACGGCGCGGCCCGCGCGCGGCGTCAGCGGCCGGTGCCTCCGTAGACGACGGCCTCGACCTGGTCGGAGTCCAGGTCGAAGGCGTGGTGCGCGGCGGCGACGGCGGTGTCGATGTCGTCCTGAGCGACCACGACCGAGATCCGGATCTCCGAGGTGGAGATCATCTCGATGTTCACCCCGGCGTCGGCGATCGCGCTGAACAGGTTCGCGGTCACGCCCGGGTGCGAGCGCATCCCGGCGCCGATCAGCGACACCTTGCCGATCCGGTCGTCGTAGCGCAGCGACTCGAAGCCGATCCGCTCCTTCAGCTTGTTCAGCGCGGTCAGCGCGCTCTGCCCGTCGGTGGACGGCAGCGTGAACGAGATGTCGGTGCGCCCGGTGGACGCCGCCGACACGTTCTGCACGATCATGTCGATGTTGATCTCGGCCTCGGACAGCACCGAGAAGATCGCGGCGGCCTCACCGACCTTGTCGGGCACCCCGACCACGGTGATCTTGGCTTCGCTCCGGTCGTGCGCGACGCCGGAGATGATCGCCTGCTCCATGTCCTGTCCTTCGATCTCGCTGCTGTCGACGACCCACGTGCCCTCCTTCTGACTGAACGAGGACCGCACATGGATCGGGATGTTGTAGCGGCGCGCGTACTCCACGCAGCGCAGGTGCAGGATCTTCGCACCGCTTGCCGCCATCTCCAGCATCTCCTCGTAGGAGATCTTCGGGATCTTGCGGGCGGCGGGCACGATGCGCGGGTCGGCGGTGAAGACGCCGTCGACGTCGGAGTAGATCTCGCAGACGTCGGCGTCCAGCGCGGCGGCGAGCGCCACCGCGGTGGTGTCGGAACCGCCGCGGCCGAGCGTGGTGATGTCCTTGGTGCCCTGCGAGACGCCCTGGAAGCCGGCCACGATGCAGATCGAGCCCTCGTCCAGCGCGGTGCGTATCCGGCCCGGCGTCACGTCGATGATCTTCGCTTTGCCATGCGAGCCGTCGGTGATCACGCCGGCCTGGGAGCCGGTGAACGAGCGGGCCTCGTGGCCCAGGTTCGCGATGGCCATGGCCAGCAGCGCCATCGAGATCCGCTCGCCGGCGGTGAGCAGCATGTCCAGCTCACGGCCCGGCGGCAGGGGGCTGACCTGCTTGGCCATATCGATGAGATCATCCGTCGTGTCGCCCATGGCGGAGACCACGACGACCACGTCGTTGCCCGCCTTCTTCGTTGCGACGATGCGCTGGGCGACCCGCTTGACGCCTTCGGCGTCGGCGACGGAGGAGCCACCGTACTTCTGCACGACAAGAGCCACGAGTGGGCGCTCCTCGGATCGGGGTCAGGCGTACCGAACGACGAGTCTACCGAGCCCGCCCCGATGGATCACGACCAGGTAACTGCGTCCTGCCGCGCGGGCGGCGCCGGACATGTCAAGATCGACCTGGAATCGCCCGGGACGACGACGCCGGAGGAGCCGCGCGTGTTCGGACGCAGGAGCAGGCGCGAAGCGGAGGTCACCGCACTCCTCGACCAGGCTCGCGCGCATCCCCCGGACTCGACGCAGCGCTTCACGGCGCTGGAAAGCCTCACCGAGCACGACGTGGCGGTGGTCGCAGAGCAGGCGCTCGCGCTGTGCGGCTCCGGCCGTCCCGAGGACGTGCTGGTCGGCGCCGAGGCACTGGGGCGCCTGCAACTGGACGGGCCCTCCCGCGCGCTGTGGCGGCGGATCGGGGAGGTCACCCGGGTTCTGTGCGGCCCGGAGCAGCGGGACGCCGGGATCCTCGCCGCCGCGCTCACCGCCCACGCCCGCGCGCTCCACCGGGAGGATCCACAGGATTCCGCCGCCTTCCTGGCGGAGACGCTGCGGCACCCGGACGGGCGCGTCCGCTCAGCCGCCGCCCTGACGGTCCCGATACTGGACGAACCCCGGCCCCTGCTCCCCGGCCTGGTCTCGCTCCTCGACGCCGATCCCCTGCCGGACGTCGCGGACAGCGCCGCCGCCGGCCTCGGCGCGATCATCGTCCGCATCCCGTCCATGGAACCCGACGTCACCGCGCTGTTCGTCGCCGGCCTCGACGACCCCGCCCGGGCGTCGCACGCGTGGCGGCGCGTGAGAGCCGCCCTGCTCGACGAACCGCAGCCGGACGCCGCGCCCGACGCGACCGACCCCGACCTGCTGGACGACCTCACGGAGGTGATCACCGGGCTTCGCCGGCTGGACTGGCCGTCGGCGCAGGACCGTGCGGTGAACCTCAGCGCGTTCATCGAAGAGGTCAACGCGGCGGCGCGGCGGCACGCTCCCGCCCCGGACTGGGACGAGGCGGCCCGGCGGGCGGCGGTACGGGACGCCCTCGACAGCGCTCGGCGGCTCCCCGCGGAGAGCGAGGAGCGTGCGGAGCACGTCGTCCGGCTGCTCCCGGTTCCGCCACGGACCTGGAACGACCGCCGCCCCATCGGCGTCGCGATCGACGAGGCCCTCGCCCTCTGCCGCCCGCCCGCCGACGACGGCACGACCCTGGGCGTCCAGGTGCTGGCGTTCCTGACGGCCCTCGGTGGCGCACCCGGACCGAGCCGGATCCGCGCCGCGCTCGCCGACCTACGCGCCGCCGGCCCGGACGACCCGGTTCTCCTGGCGGCGATGCTGCGCACCTACAGCGGTCTCCTCAGCAGGGGCCTCCTCGACCAGGCCGCCGACGAGCTCGACCGGTTCGTCCTGGAACTCCTCGAACATCCGGACCCGCGGGTCAGGGCCGACGCGGTATGGCCCATCATCGGCGGCGAGCGGGCCGTGCGGCGGGTCGTCCAGGCGCTCGACCGGGACCCGGACGCGGCCGTCCGGGCGAACGCCGCCGCCGGCCTCGCGGACCGGGACCTGGCCCCCGGCCACGAGGACCTGCTCGCCGAGGCCCTCCCCCGCCACTTCGACGACCCCGACCCCGGCATCCGCGCGCACGCGCTGCGCTGGGGCGCCCGGATGGGACGAGCCGACGCGCTGGAGCGGCTGCTGCGCGAGGTCCGCGACCCCGGCGTCCCCTGGGAGATCGTCGGCGTCTTCGAGTACCTGCTGGCCGACGTCGACACGCTTCCCCGCCGGCTCCACCGGGACTTCACCGCGGCGTTCGCCCGGCTGGCGGAGACCGGCTGGGCGGACCGCGCCGACCCCGGCGGCCACCACGACGCCGAGTCGCTCGCCGATCTGCTGGCGGACGCGACGGAGACGGTCCGGCTCCTGGACCCGTCCCTCTGACCCCGAGCGGCCAAACGTTCCCGGCGGACCACCACAAGACGGGGCAAAGCGTCTATGTAGCGGCGGGGTGTGGTCGGTGCGCCCGGTTCGTGCCGCCCGCCGGTGATCCGGCGCGTCCGCGGCCCTGGGCCGGGCGCGGGCGCGCGCCGTGGTGTCCGAGCTGATGGGAGAGCCGATGGGCGCGTTCGACGAGCTGCCGAGGGTGCGCAGGGGACCGCTGCACTCGCTGTACGCGGCACTGCGGCGGCGCGCGCCGCAGATGTCCGCGGCGCGTCCGGACGGCGGCGTCCTGAACGTCGGCTACCGGGGCCGCACCGCCCAGGTCGTCTGGGACGGCGACCTCGGGGTGTTCGCCTGGGACGCGCCCGACGGCGAGCACATCGGACCCGACGTCGAGAAGGCCGCCGAAGCGGTGGCGGCGTCGCTGGACGCGCCGGTGAGCCCCGGCGCGTCCGGCTAGGCGAGCGCGGTCAGGCAGGCACGGCTGGCGGGCGCGGCTAGGCGGGCGCGGCCTCCGTCTCCGCTTCGGCCTCCGGGGCGACGTCCAGGCGGGCGTTGGCCACGAAGGCGTGCAGGGCACGCAGGGCGGCGCCGGCGTGGTTGCCCCAGTGGTTGAAGTAGGAGTACTGCCACCACCACAGGGCCTCCAGGGGCCGGTCCTGGTTGTAGTGGCGCAGCCCGTGGACGAGGTCGCTGGCGACGTCGACCAGGTCGTCCGACAGGCGGTACGCGGTGGTCTCGGTGTCCTTGTACGGGTCGAAGACCTCGGCGTACTCGTCCAGCGCGACGAGGCGCTCGGACAGCCCCTGCCGGACGGCGTCCAGGTCCGGGTCGTCGCCGACCTCGGGCTCCCAGTTGTCCGGGAGGATGACGTCGGCGCTGGCGCCGAGCTGCGCGCCGGCCAGGATGACCTGTGACACCTCCAGGAGGAGCAGCGGGATCGTGCGCCTGCCGCCGTCGCCGCGGGCGACCGCCTCCAGTCCGTTCAGGTAGTTGTCGACATGGCACGCCACGCGCTCGGCGAGGGCGTTCCAGTCCTGCGGGCTGTTGGTGTCAGACATCGAGCAGCCTCCGTCCTTCGAATGCGCGGCCCAGCGTCACCTCGTCCGCGTACTCGAGGTCGCCACCCACCGGCAGGCCGCTGGCCAGACGGGTGACGGTAAGGCCCATGGGCTTGACGAGCCGGGCGAGGTACGTCGCGGTCGCCTCGCCCTCCAGGTTGGGGTCGGTGGCGAGGATCAGCTCGGTGACCGTCCCGTCCGCGAGCCGCTGCATCAGCTCGCGGATGCGCAGGTCGTCCGGGCCGACGCCCTCGATCGGGCTGATCGCGCCGCCGAGCACGTGGTAGGTGCCGCGGAACTCGCGGGTCTTCTCGATCGCGACGACGTCCTTGGACTCCTCCACCACGCAGATGACGTGCGGGTCGCGGCGGGCGTCCCGGCAGATCCGGCACTCCTCCTCCTCCGCGACGTTCCCGCACGTCCGGCAGAAGCGGACCTTGTCCTTGACCTCCTTGAGCGCCTTCCCGAGCCGTTCGACGTCGGCCGGGTCGGCGGCGAGCAGGTGGAAGGCGATCCGCTGCGCGCTCTTGGGGCCGACGCCGGGCAGCCTGCCCAGCTCGTCGATGAGGTTCTGGACCACCCCTTCGTACAACGGACCCTCCTTTCCTAGTCGTCCCGCTCAGGAGCCCTGGCCGCCGCCGAGACCCGGGAAGCCGCCGGGCAGCCCGCCGCCGGGCAGCCCGCCGGGCATGCCGCCGCCGAGCCCCTGCGCGAGCGGTCCCATCTTCTCCTGCTGGAGCTCCTGCACCGCGCGCCCGGCGTCGCGGATCGCGGCCAGGACGAGATCGGCGATCGTCTCCGCCGTGTCGGCCGGGTCGTCGGCGTCGATCGCCTTCGGGTCGATCGCCAGGCCCGTGACCTCGCCCTGCCCGTTGACCGTCGCCGTGACGAGCCCGCCGCCCGCGGTGCCCTGCACCTCGGCCTCCGCGAGCTCGCGCTGCGCGGTGAAGAGCTGCTGCTGCATGGCCTGCGCCTGCTGCAGAAGCTCCTGCATGTTCAACTGACCACCGGGTTCCACGGTGCACTCCCTACTTCCGGCCCCCGAGGGCCTGCTCTCTGGCGCTCCGCCAGCCGCCGGACGTCCGTCCCACGAGACTACGGGTTCGCGCCATGATGCGGTAAGTACGCCGGTCACGATCTTGGCCGGAGTGCTCCCACGCCTGATCCGCGCCAAACCTGCCGCACGCGCCCGGCTAGGCTCGCGCCGGTGACCGACTTCTTCGCCGGGGACCCGCGCGGCAACCGCGAGCGGATGCTGGCCGGTGACCTCTACATCGCCGACGACCCCGACCTGGAGGCGGCGTCCAGACGCGCCGTCGCCCTGGCCCACCGGTACGGCGAGGTCTACGCCACCGACCCGGACGCGGCCCGCCCCATCCTGGAGGACCTCCTCGGCTCGATCGCGCCGGACGCCCATATACGTCCGCCCCTGCACGTCGACTACGGCTCCTCCATCACCGTCGGTTCCGGCACGTTCGCCAACTTCGGCCTGACCGCGCTGGACGTCGCGCCCATCACGATCGGCAGCGACGTGCAGATCGGCCCGAACGTGCAGCTGCTCACGCCGACGCACCCTCTCGACCCCGAGCGGCGGCGGGCGAAGCTGGAGGCCGCCGAGCCGATCGTGATCGAGGACAACGTCTGGCTGGGCGGCGGCGCCATCGTCCTGCCCGGGGTGACCATCGGCGAGAACAGCGTCATCGGCGCGGGCGCCGTGGTGACGAAGGACGTCCCCGCGAACGTCGTGGCCGTGGGCAACCCCGCCCGGGTGATCCGCTCCCTCTGAGCCCACGGCCGACGCCCCCGCGACGTGGTTCGAGTCACACGCCGTCCGAGTGGAGGCCGCCGACACTGCGATGAACTCCCGGTGGCGGACCGGCCGCGTCGGGGTCAGGTGTTGTCGATCTCGCGGATGATCTGGCCGCCGAGTTCGCGCTGGATAAGGGCCATGCCGTTCATCTCGGCCTCGGTGCCGTCGGCGTCGGCGTCGCCTTCGGGGTCGACCTCGTCGCTCTCGTCCATGGGCGCGGGCTCGGGAGGCGGCGGGGGCTCGTCCGGCGGCGGGGGCAGGGGGCCCGGGTCCGCCTGGCGTGCCGCGCTCTCGCCGTCCGCCGGGCGCGGAGCGGGGTTGGGCCGCGCCGCCTGGGGCGCGGCCTGCGGCGCCGGCTGGGCCGCGTTGCCGAAGCCGCCGGACGGGGCGGACCCGCCGAAACCGGAGGACTGCGCGTTGCCGAAGCCCCCGCCCGGCCGGCCGCCGCCGGGCCCCGGGTTCGAGGGGCGGGCGCCACCGCCTCCGCCTCCGCCGCCTCCGACGACGGTGTCGATGCGCCAGTCGACGCCCATCCGCTCCTTGAAGACCTCGCGGAGGACGGTCTCGCGGCCGCCGTTGACGAAGCCCAGCCGGCGTCCCTCCGCGTCGAAGCCCAGGGTCAGGACCTTGCCGTCCAGCGACACCGGCTGGACACCGGACATGATCGTCATCCAGGTGGCGCGGCTCTTCTGCTTGACGGCCTCCACCACGTCCGGCCAGAGCCGCTGGACGGTCCCGAAGTCCATCCCCCCGCCCGCGGCGGGAGCCTGGCTCGGCTGCGCCGGCGGTGAGGGGGCCGGGCGGGCTTCCGCCTGCGGGGCCGGTCGGGCCTCCGGCGGTGGAGCCGGGCGGGATTCGGGCGGACGCGTTTCGGCCGGACGCTCGGGCGCGGCAGGCGCGGCGGGCGGCGGCGAAGGTCGCTCGGCCTGGGGCGGTGCGGGGGCCGGAGCGGGAGCGGGCGGCGGCGTGAACGCCGGAGCCATGCCCTCAGCCGGTGCGGCGACGGAGCCCTGGGAGGCCTGGCGTTCCAGGCGGTCGAGGCGGGCGAACATGGACGCCTCGTCCTCGTAGGCGGCGGGCAGCAGGATGCGGGCGCAGATCAGCTCCAGCAGCAGCCGCGGGGACGTCGCGCCGCGCATCTCGGTGAGGCCGGTGTGCAGCAGGTCGGCGGCGCGGGTCAGCTCCCCCGGGCCCATGGAGGACGCCTGGCGGCGCATCGCCTCCAGCTCGTCCGGCGGAACGTTCAGCAGGCCCGTCCCACCGGCCTCCGGGACGTTCGACAGGATCACCAGGTCGCGGACGCGCTCCAGCAGGTCGGCGGTGAACCGGCGCGGGTCCTGGCCGCTCTCGACGACCCGGTCGATCGCGGCGAAGACGGCGGCGCCGTCGCGGGCCGCGAAGGCCGCGATGACCTCGTCCAGCAGGGCGGAGTCGGTGTAGCCGAGCAGCGAGACGGCCCGCGCGTAGGTGATGCCCTGCTCGTCCGACCCGGCGAGCAGCTGGTCCAGGATCGACAGGGTGTCGCGGGCGGAGCCGGCGCCCGCGCGCACCGCCAGCGGCAGCGCGGACGTCTCGTAGGGGACGTCCTCCGCCTTGAGGATCTCCTCGACGAGCTCCTGCAGCACGCCGGGCGGGATCAGCCGGAACGGGTAGTGGTGGGTCCGGGAGCGGATCGTCCCGATGACCTTCTCCGGCTCGGTCGTCGCGAACACGAACTTCAGGTGCGGCGGCGGCTCCTCGACGAGCTTCAGCAGCGCGTTGAAGCCCTCGCGGGTGACCATGTGCGCCTCGTCGATGATGTACACCTTGAAGCGCGCCGCCACCGGCGCGAAGAACGCACGCTCCCGCAGGTCGCGGGCGTCGTCGACACCGCCGTGGGACGCGGCGTCGATCTCGATGACGTCGATGTGCCCCGTCCCGGACGGGCCGAGCGCGACGCACGAATCGCACTTGCCGCACGGATCGGGCGTCGGCCCCAGTTCGCAGTTCAGGGAGCGGGCGAGGATCCGGGCGCTGGAGGTCTTACCGCACCCGCGCGGACCGCTGAACAGGTACGCGTGGTTGATCCGGCCGTTGCGCAGGGCCTGCTGCAGCGGCTCCGCGACGTGCTCCTGTCCCTTCAGCTCGGCGAACGTCGCTGGCCGGTACTTGCGGTACAGCGCCAGACTCATCGGGGGTCCGCCCTCCTGGAGAAGCAGAGCGTCAGAAGCGAAAGGACCCCCCGCACACCCGCCAGAGCCTGTTTATCCTTGCTGCCTTCCGGCCCTGGGGAGGTTCACAGGATGACGCCATGCGAGGGGTCTCCCCAGAGTCTATGGCATCCCCGGCCGTGGATTGCCACGGTTCCCGCATAGTCTCCGCGTCATGCCCACCGCATCCCAGGACACCCTCCTGCACATCGCCGAACGGACCCACTGGGAATCCGCCCGCACCACCGGTGTGTCGTACACCATGTCCACGCTGGGCCGGACGCTGGACGACGAGGGTTTCATCCACTGCTCGTCCGACATGCCCCAGGTGGACGGCGTCCTCGCCCGCTTCTATAGCGGTATCGACCGAGACGACCTGGTTCTGCTGGTCATCGACGTGTCCCGCCTGGACGCTCCCGTCCGCCACGAGCCCGTCGGTGACGCGGTCTTCCCGCACGTCTACGGACCGATCCCGGTCTCCGCCGTAATTGATGTCAGGTCACTGCCCGAGAACCGGTAGGCTTCCCCGTGGAGGATTCGCCTAGTGGCCTAGGGCGCACGCTTGGAAAGCGTGTTGGGTTCACGCCCTCGCGAGTTCGAATCTCGCATCCTCCGCCACACCGAGGCCGGTGCCCGACACGGGCACCGGCCTTTCGCATGCGGTCCCGGTCGCCGGCGCGCTAGATCGGGGGACGGACGCGGCGGCGGCGGATCGCGTCCCCCGCGTCGAACCGGGTGAGGATCCCGGCGAGCAACTCGCGCGTCTCGGCGATGCGCCCGGCCCCGAACTCCGCCGCCAGTTCGGCGTCGAGTTCGGCGCGGACGGTCCGGGCCGCGCGCACCGCGTCCCGGCCGCGGCCGGTGAGGTGCAGGTGCCTGGTCCGCGCGTCCTCGGTGGAGCGCCGCCGCTCGACCAGCCCGCGGGCCTCCAGGTCGGCGACGGCCTTCGAGGCGGCCTGCTGGGTGATGCCCATCCGCTCGGCGAGCGCGGTGATCGAGAGCGGTCCGGCGACCACATGCTGGATCACCACCCCGTCGTTGATCCGCAGCTCGCCGAACCCGTCGGCGGCGAGCCGCCGCTGAACCCGGTCGGCCATGGCCCAGCCGGCGAAGAGGGCGAGGAGTGACAACTCCAGGTCTTCCGCCTTAATATCCACAACCATGGTTGTGGAAGGTAGCAGACCGGAGACCGCGCTGCTCCGGGAGTTCGTCGCCGTCGCGCACCGGGTCGTGTGGTGCTCGCTGGCCACCGTCGACCGCCTGGGCCGCCCCCGCTCGCGCGTCGTCCATCCGTACTGGGAGCTCACCGGCGACGACCTCACCGGGTGGGCCTTCACACGTCCGGCGTCACCCAAGGTCGCGCACATCGGCCACCGCCCGTACGTGTCCTGCTCGTACTGGGACCCCGCACAGGAGGTCGCGGTCGCGGAGTGCGCGGCGGAGTTCGCCGGCGACGCCGGGACGCGCCGCAAGGTCTGGGACCTGTTCGAGGCGGCCGAGCACCCGCTCGGGTTCGACCCCCGCGTCCTCGGCGCCGCGGGCCCGCTGGACGAGCAGATCACCGTCCTGAAGATGACGCCGTGGCGCCTCAGCACGCTGAACGGCTCCTGGCGGAAGCCGGACGGAACTAAGTGACGGGGTCGTTGACCTGGGCGGTAACTGGTTTACAGGTGTGGTAAGTGGAGTGACGCATGTTGTTGCGTCGCCTTCTCCGGGTGGGGCCGACGCCGTAGACTCGAAGGGTGATCTTCAAGGCGGTCGGTGATGGCAGGCCCTATCCGGACCACGGGCTCTCGTCCCGGGACTGGGCCAAGATCCCGCCCCGCCAGGTCCGCCTCGACCAGCTCGTCAGCACCAAGCGGGAGATGGACCTCCAGTCGCTGCTGTCCAAGGACTCCACGTTCTACGGCGACCTGTTCCCGCACGTCGTCCAGTGGCACGGGGAGCTCTACCTGGAGGACGGCCTGCACCGGGCGCTGCGGGCCGCGCTGCACCAGCGGCTCGTCCTGCACGCGCGCGTCCTGGATCTGGACGCCGTCGACATGAGCTGACCGCCGGTCAGCGGGTGCGCGCGGCGGGCTCCAGGGCGCGGGCGTGCTTCGGGCCGGTGCGCGGACGCGCCGGGCGGACGAACCCCGGGCGCGCCGCCAGCAGGCCGAACACGACCTCCGGCACGACCAGCACGAGCAGCAGGACGAGCGGGACGTTCCAGCCGCCCGTGGCGTCGTGCAGCACCCCGACCGCGAGCGGGCCGGCGCCCGCGAGGAGATAGCCGCCCGTCTGCGCCATCCCGGACAGCGCCGCCGCCACGTGCGGGCTCGGCGAGCGCAGGCTGAGCAGCGTGTACGCCAGCGGGAACGCGCTGCCGGTGCCGAGGCCGAGGACGATCACCCACGTCCAGCCGGCGGACGGGGCGAGCATCAGCCCGACGACGCCCACCACCATGGTCGCGGCGACGGCGACGACCAGCGGGCGCTGGTCGCGCAGCCGCGCCGCGAACACCGGGACGACGAACCCGAGCGGGATCCCGACGATCAGCATCGTGGAGACCATCATCCCGGCGGCCGCGGGCGCGAACCCGGCGTCCTGCATGATCTCCGGGAGCCACGACATCAGCACGTAGAACATCAGCGACGCCAGCCCCATGAAGGCCGCGACGTGCCAGGCCGTCGGGGAGCGCAGCAGCGAGCCCTCGCCGCGCGGGGCGGCGGCGGCCGGTGCCGCGGCGGCCGGCTCGCGGCGGACGCGGAGCGCGAGCGGTCCCCAGACCAGCACGGCGACCAGGGACGGGACGGCCCAGACGGCGAGCGCGAGCCGCCAGCCGCCCGCCTCGTCCAGCGGCACCGCGAGCCCGGCCGCGACGGCGCCGCTGGTCGCCATGAGCATCATGGCGAGGCCGGTGAGCGAACCCACGCGGGTCGGGAACACGCGCTTGATGACAGCCGGCATGAGGACGTTGCCCATCGCGATCCCCGCGCCCGCCAGGACCGTTCCAAGGAACAGCGACACCGGGGACTGCACCACGCGCAGCACGATCCCCGCGGTGATCATGACGAGGGAGCCGGCGATGGCGGTCTCGGCGCCGAACCGGCGCGCCGCGAGCGGCGCCACGGCCGCGAAGACGCCCAGGCACAGCACCGGCAGCGTGGTGAGGACGCCGACCTCGGCGCCCGACAGGCCGAAGACGTCCCGCAGCTCGCCGAGCACGGGGGCGATGCCGGTGATCGCCGCCCGCAGGTTGACCGTCAGCAGGACCAGCCCGACCAGCGACCAGACGGCCGTGGCGCGGGAAACCGGAGTCGTCGCAGAACTGTTCATCTCACCTTGCTCATCGTCATTTCCGCACCGGCGCGGGGCACCGGGGCACGTCTTCATTCGTCGTCTTCGCCGCACTGGCCGGAATCGATCGGGGCGCGGTTCGCGCAGTGGTTCCGTCGTCACGACCGTCGGGGCGGCGTTCTCCCCTGCTCGGGGCGAGAGGTAATGGTGGGGCCGGGCGTCGGGGGGGCGTGCGGCGCGTTGGTCCGGCCCGCTCGGCGGGCCTCAGGGGCGGGCGCTCGTCAGGCGGCGGAAGACCGGCAGGGCGGTCGCATCACGTCGCCGTCGCGGCGGTCCGGGTCGCGTGGGTCAGGGCTCATGTACGGCCTCGCGTCCCGGTCGGCGGCCGGAGAGGGCGGTGGCGAGGATCTGGTCCAGGCACGCGTGGGTGGCGCGGGTCGCGGCCTCGGCGTCGCCGACCTCGACGGCAGCGGCGATGGGGCCGTGCGGGACGTCGGTGTGTTCGAGGAGGGCGCCGGCGGTGCCGATGCTGGCCCGCAGCGCGGCGCTGAAGTCGCGGTACAGGTCCGTCAGGACGCGGTTGTGGGTGGCCTCGACCACGGCCATGTGGAAGGCGAGGTCCGCTTCGACGAACGTCTCGTGCGCGCCGGCCGCCAGCGCGGCGTCGCGGCGGGCGAGGGCGACCGCGATGGCGGCGATGTCGGCCTCGGTGCGGCGGGTCGCGGCGAGCCTCGCGGCCTCCACCTCCAGCCCGCGCCGGACCTCCAGGATCTCGATGAGCTCCGCCCGCTCCAGGCGCCGCCGGACGGCACCGGACAGCTCGCTCGTCGCGCGCACGTACGTCCCGTCGCCCTGCCTGCTTTCGAGGAGGCCGGCGTGGGTCAGCGCGCGGACGGCCTCGCGAACGGTGTTGCGGCCGACGCCCAGCGACTCCGCCAGCACCGGCTCCGGCGGGATCTTGGCGCCGACCGGCCAGTTCCCGCCGACGATCTCGTCCCTGAGCTGGGCGATCACCTGGTCGACCAGGGACGATCGCCGAGCCGTGCGCAACGTCATCGCCAACCTCCGGTCAACCAGTCATCCTACGTTTAAGGGTAATGCGAGATCAGGCGGGATTGTTCCCGGCTCGGCGGGAGATGCCTCACAACTGATCGCGTCCGCGGGCGGCGGAGGTGCCGCCCTCAGAGGGCGGGGTCGTCGTGCTGGCCGTGGAAGGACGGAGCCCGTGCGCCGGACGCCGATATGAGCAGGGACGCGGACAGACCCGCCGCCTCGAGCGCCTGGCGGTAGGCGGCGGCCGCGCTCTCGCTGTCCTGGACGAGCTCGAACAGCTCGCCCAGTTCCCTGAACAGATGTGCCGCCGGACGGCCCGGCGCCAGCATCGCGAGCTGCTCGGACGCGGCGCGCAGCACCACCTGGGCGGCCGTGTGGTCGCCCTGGGCCACGCGTGCCCGCGCTAGGACGAGCCTGGCCAGCACGCTCTTCTGCGTACGGACGGCGAGGTCGCTGCCGGGCTGCGGCGTCACGCTGTGGGGGCTCGTCGGAGGAGCGAGGGCCAGGCCGGTGTTGAGGAACTGCTCCAGCGTGGCGATCGCGTCGTCCAGCTCGCCCATGAGGACCAGCGCGCGCGCCTTGGCGATGGTGCTCTCGGTGAACTCGTCGCCTTCGAGATCCCCCGTCGACTGGAGGAGGGCCAGTGCCTCCTGCGCGGCCTCACGCGAGCCTTCGGCGCGCGGGCGTTCGACACCGAACTCACCGGACGGCATCGCACCCGGCGCAGCGATGACCGAGAACGGCAGGACGCCCCTGAGCAGCGCCTTGGCGCCGGCAAGGGCCAGACGGGCCTGGCTCTGCACAGGCGTGGCATCCGTACGTGCCGCGAGGGCCTGGTCGGCGAAGTAGAGGGAGTCGCCGACGGTGCCCTCGTCCAGGGCCCGCATGCTGGCCCGCTGGTAGTGGACGCTCACCGGCTCGGTCTCGGCGGACTCGTCCGGGTGGAGGAGGCGCCGGCCGAGGTCGTGCGCGCGCGCCGGGTCAGAGCGGTCCACGTAGGCGAGCAGCAGGATGCGTCCGGCCTCGGTGAACTCGTTGCCGACGCCGAGCCCGAGCTGTTCGAGCCGTTCGACGGCGCGCTCGCCGAGCGCGATGGCCTGCCCCAGGTCGCCGACGGCGTGGTAGCAGCGGGCCAGCGCGATCACGGGCGGCAGCCAGCTGGCCCGGCCCGGGTCGCGTTCGGCCTGCTCGCGCAGCTCCTCGAACAGCGCGATCGCGGCGTCCGTCCGGCCCAGCTCCTCCAGGGCGCGGGCGCGCCCCCAGCGGGCGCGGGACGTGAGGTCCGGGTCGTCGCTGCGGGCGATCACCTCGTCGAAGCCGGCCTCGGCGGTGCCGGCGTCGCCGCGCAGCAGCGCGAGGTGGGCGTGCCGCTCCCGCACCTCCAGGTGCGCGCGCTGCTCCGGCTCCACCCCCTCGGCGAGGTACTCCGGGGTGCAGCCGAGGCGCTCGGCGAGCATGCGCAGCACCGTCGGGGTAGGCGTGCGCTTACCCGATTCGATCAAGGAGATGTAGCTGTCGGAAAGGTCGTGACCGGCGAGCTGTGCCTGCGACAAGCGTCTGGTCAGCCGCAGGTTGCGGACACGTTCGCCGACATTGCCTGGACCCGGCATGTGGACTCACTTAGCGGAAGTAAACAGGCGGCTGGGGTGCCGACATGATTGCACATTGCGCGTTATCGCACATCGAGAGCAAGGAAGCGGGGTTGGAGGAGACCCGCCGGCGCGGACCCGCCCGGCCGTCGCGCGCACGCTGCTGGAAGGCGGTGGCGCGCCGGTTCGTACCGGCCGGTCGTCCGGCGGTCGCGACGTCTGTCACCTCAACGACGGTATCCGAAGGGGCCGACAAGATCTCGGTCACCGCCGATATTGACCAGTCCGCCGCGCTTTCCGGCCATCGCGCCGCCATGGCCGGGACGGATCACGCCTCGGTGTCGGCGCCGTCCTGGGGGCCGGGGGCGGCGGGGACGTCCTCGGTCTTCCTCGGCCGGCGCGGCGGCGGGGGCGGGGGGAGGGTCTTCTCCACCGGCTCCGGATTCTTGTTCGGGAAGATCATCTCGCAGACTTCGAGGTACAGCTGCTCGGGGTAGGGCAGGTAGTCCACGTTGGTGAGCGCCTGGTCCTGGCCGGCGGACTCCAGGATGAACTCGCCGTAGCCGAGCATGCGGCCCGCGATCGTCCGCTTGAAGCTCATGTCGGTGACCTTGGCCAGCGGCATCATCGCGACCTTGCGGGTGATCAGGCCCGTGGTGAGCAGCATCCGCTGGTTGGTGATGACGAAGTAGTCGACCGACCACTCCGCGACGCGCCAGACGAACCAGGCGAGCAGGATCAGCCAGCCCCACCAGATCCAGCTGATCACCTTCCCCGCGTCGCTGGCGACGGTGTTGCTCAGCACGCCCGCGACGATCAGGCCGCCGAGGACGAGCCCGACCGGGACCATCAGCACGGCCGGGTGCCGGCGCACCGTGATCACCTGGTTCTCGTGCGGGAGCAGGTACTTGTTGACCGACGCGGGCGCCGAGTCGCCGGGGGTGACGAGTCTCATCCCGGCCTCAGGCGAGCGCGTTGACGAAGGTGGCCAGGGACCCGGCGGCGGAGGCGAGGCCGTTGGCCGCCGTCTCCACCGACTGCGCCGCGCCGTCCGGCTGCTGGATGACGTAGAAGGCCACAAAGGCCACCGCGGCCCATGTCATGTACTTCTTTGCGGGCACGGCCGCCTCCCGGAGCGTCGACTCACGGACCCCGGTTCAGTCTCGCACAGCGCGTCCGACCGGCAAAGCAAGGGATGTAGCGCGTTGCCGCCACCGAAGGCCACCGCGGAGTTCGCCCGCGGCACTCGCGGCCGGCTATGGCGCGTTGTCCAGCGACGACCGGCTCGCCTTGCGGCGCTTCTCGGCCGCGACGGTCGCGAGCACCTCCAGGTGGCGGCGCGCGATGCGCTCCACGAGATCGGCCGGTGCCGACCCCGTCACCTCCTCGGCGCCGTAGCGCGCGGCGGAGACGCACCGGTCCACCGTGTCGGCGCCGTGCACCCCGTCGAACTCCTCGGTGAGCCGCTCGCCGATCGCGGCGTAGCGCGGCAGATCGTCCCCTTGGTGAGCCATCGTGCGACCTCGACTCGAACTCGCTCGCGCCGCCCGGTCCGTTGACGGTCCCCTGTGCCGGGACGGCGGAGGGAACGCGCGCGGCGTTCCGTAGCCGTGTGGTACCCCCTGGGCCCGGGAACGAACATCGCAGGTCACGTCGGGTATCCGGGAGGGAGGGGACGGACGGCGGCGGCGCGGCCGGGCCGGGTCAGACGACGCCGTACAGGCGGTCCCCCGCGTCGCCGAGGCCGGGCATGATGAAGCCCTGCTCGTCGAGGTGGGAGTCGATCGCCGCGGTGACCACCCGGACCGGCGCCGAGATGTCGGCGAACGCCTGCTCCAGGTACGCCAGCCCCTCGGGGGCGGCGAGCAGGCAGATCGCGGTGACGTGGTCGGCGCCGCGGTCGATCAGCAGCCGGATCGCGGCGGCGAGCGTCCCGCCGGTGGCGAGCATCGGGTCCAGGACGTAGCACTGCCGCCCGGACAGGTCGTCCGGCAGGCGGGTCGCGTACGTCTGGGCCTGCAGCGTGCCCTCGTCCCGGATCATGCCGAGGAAGCCGACCTCGGCGGTGGGGAGCAGCCGCGTCATCCCGTCCAGCATCCCGAGCCCGGCGCGCAGGATCGGCACGACGAGCGGCTTCGGGCTCGCCAGCTGGACGCCGCGCGTCTCGACGAGGGGGGTCTGGACGGTCGCCGCCGCGACCCGGACATCGCGCGTGGCCTCGTAGGCGAGCAGGGTGACCAGCTCGTCGGCCAGGCGCCGGAAGGTGGGGGAGTCGGTGCGGACGTCCCGCAGCGTGGTGAGCTTGTGCGCGACGAGGGGGTGGTCGACGGCGAGGGTCTGCATGGGGTCACCGTAGCCCACCCCGGCCGCCCGGCCGGACCCTGCCGATCTAGGATAGGACGCCGCTGAGCTGGGCAGTATGGCGGTATGAACAGCGAGAGCGAGCACCAGCCGAGAGGACCTGCGGGGCCGCGCGAATCCGCGTCCGGCGCGCCCGGCCCGCCCGCCTCCCACCGTCCCGCCGGACCCTCCGAACCCCCCGCCGCCGAGGCCGCCTCCCCCGCGGCGGACGCCGCGGTGACCGAAGTCACAGGCGAGGAGCCCCCGCCGCGCCCCGGCCCGCAGGGCGACATCTCCCCCGAGCAGGTGCGCGAGCATCTGCGCCGCCGGGCCATCTTCCTGCGCGAGCTGGCGGAGGCCCGCGAGCTGCGCGCCCGGGTGACGCCGCACCGGTCCCGCCGCGCGCGGATCCACGCGGCCCTGCGCCGCCGCACCTTCCGCATCAATTGATGGGGATTGGATAGGTTCTTGGCGCCAGGTACCAGTACGTGGTGCCGACTCCCGGTCTGACCGCCGGGTGCGGCGCCGAGTTTGACGGTGGGGCACGCGTCTGCGCGCCGCATCTGCGACCATGCCCTGGCAGGAGACGCGCCGGTGGGGTGGAAATGACGGATGTGGACGCGACGGACTTCGCCGTCGTGGTGTACCGGGAAGACGAGCGCTGGGAGGCCGAGATCCTCCCGGTGGCGCTGACCGAGGACCTCGCGGGGCTGATCCATGCCCTGCGCCAGCAGCCGAGCCTCGGCGGCACGGTCGGGCTGGTCTCGGTCGGCGACGACTTCTTCGTCGCCATCCGGCTCCTCGGCGACGACGTCATGGTCTTCCTGTCGGACGTCACCGCCTCGGTCGACTGGCCGCTGGCCGGCCAGGTGCTCGACTACCTGGACATCCCGATCCCGGAGGACGAGGAGCTCGACCAGGTCCTCCCGGTCGGCGACATGTCGATCTTCGCCGACCTGGGGCTGGACGAGATGGAGCTCGGCGCGATCTCCGGCGACCTGGAGCTGTACCCGGACGAGATGCTGCTCAGCATCGCCGGCCGCGTCGGCTTCGCGCCCGCCTTCGAACGCGCCCTCGACGCCGTCCCGTAGTCCGGTGGTGCCCGGTCAGGCGGGCGCCGGGAATCCGTGGGTCCGGGCGTATTCGCTCAGGCCGGCCCAGTCGTCGCCCGTGTGGCTGTGGGCCGGGTCCAGGCAGCCCAGGCTGATGGGGCGCCTGGCGTCGTAGCGGGGCGCGCGCGTGTCCGGCGGGCTGGTGAAGTCGAGGACCTCGGCGATGTTGCGGGCGGCGGCGTCCCGTACGGTCAGCGGCTCCAGGCCCCAGCGCCACTCGATCGCCTTCAGCACGGACGTGTGGTCGTACACCTCGTGCGCGACGGCGCCGCGCCGGGCCCGCGGCGAGATCAGCAGGCACGGGACGCGGAAGCCGCGCAGCCCGGTGCCGAGGTCGGGGCGCGGGTCGGGGCCGGCGGGCGGCGGGACGTGGTCGAAGAACCCGCCCCACTCGTCGTAGTTGATCACGAACAGGGTGCGCGGCCAGTTCGGCGAGGTGACGACCGCCGTGTAGACCTCGTTCAGGAACGCCTGCCCGAACCGGATGTCGGCGAGCGGGTGCTCGTCCTCGGACATGCCGGGCAGGAAGATCTCCCCGAGGAAGCCGGGCTCGACGAAGCTGACCGCGGGCAGCCGTCCGGTGAGGGCGTCGGCGCGGAACTCCCAGATGCCGCGGCTGATGTCGAGGTGGCGGAGCCCCCAGAGCGCGGTGAACGGGACGTCGCTGAAGTAGTAGCGGCAGGAGACGCCCTTGGCCTTCAGCCGGTCCCAGATGGTGGTGGTCTCGGAGATCGTCAGCGAGTTGGAGATGCGGTCGGTCTGCGCCGCGTGCTGGTAGATCCGGTTGGGGAACGTGGACGACATGATCGCGGGGAAGTAGCGGTCGCAGACCGTCCAGTCGAGGGCGGCGTGGCCGTGGAAGCCCAGGTCGGGGCCCTCGTAGTAGCCGATGGAGAACACGTCGTTGTTCCCGGCGCGCAGCCACCCGTCGCAGTCGCCGTCGTTGTACTCGACCCGTCCGCCCGCGTAGGAGTGGTCGGGGTCCTGGAAGCCGCAGCCCCACGGCACCTTCAGATGGTGGGTGCCGTGCTCGTTTCCGTCGGCGTCGGTGAAGGTGAGGCCGGCCTGGCGGCCGTCCGCGCCGGGGAGCCAGCCCATGTAGTGGTCGAAGGACCGGTTCTCCATCATCACGACCACGATGTGGTCGATGCCGGACTCCGCCGGGTCGGGGAGTTCGGCGACCGGTGCCCGTTTCGTCGCGGCGAGCTGGGCGGCGTGGGCCTCGGTGGACGACCCGCCGGCGGCGCCCGCCGCCAGGATCGCCGCGGCGCCCGCCGTCCCCGCCAGAAACCCGCGCCTGCTCAGTTCGTCCGCGCTCATGGCGTTCCTCCCGGATGGGGACCGCTGTGCAGTATCCGGACTTCCGGGACGCGGGGGAAGGACGGCGGCCGGTCCGCCACCGGACAGAACCTGAAGTTTATTCACGACTGTCGGTGGGGAGCGGTGTCCGGATTCGACCGCCCATGAGGGGTGTGACCGCCACATCCCCGTGGGTCACAATGAGCACGTGCCCTACTTCGCCGCCGTGTTCGCGCAGACCCCGCAGGGCTGGGTCGGCGCCGAGGCCGTGCTCGACGAGGCGGACCACGTCGACGACGTCGCCGACCTGATGCGGGAGGCCGCCGTCGAGTCCTACGGCGACCCGGTGCTGCTGCTGATCGAGCAGGACGACGACTGGTTCGCGGTCGTCCGGCTGGACGGGGAGGACGAGCCCCGCGCCTACGTGTCCACCATCCGCGAGGACGGGCTCGGCTCGCTGTTCCAGCAGCTCGTCGGCGAGGTCCCGGACGGCGACTCCGGCGGCGACCCGGCCCTGCTGGAGGACCTCGGCGTCGAGGCCAAGCGGCTCGCCGACCTCGGCGAGCGCGCGCTGCCCGGCGACGCGCTCCTCGCGGTCGCCGAGCAGGCCGGCTTCGGCGAGGAATTCGACCGGCTCCGTGACTGAGCCCGGCCGTCCCCCGCGCCCGTCCGACCCGGCGGGCGATGTGACCGACCCGGTGCTCGCGCGGTACGTCCCGGCGATGCGGCGGGCGCTGGCCGAGGCGCGGGCCGCCGCCGAGGCCGGGGAGATCCCCGTCGGGGCGGTCGTGCTGGACGCGTCCCGCGAGGTCATCGGCACCGGCCGCAACGACCGCGAGGCGTCCGCCGACCCGACCGGGCACGCGGAGATCGTCGCGCTGCGGGAGGCGGCGGCCTCCCTCGGGACGTGGCGGCTGCCCGGCTGCACGCTGGTCGTCACGCTGGAGCCCTGCACTATGTGCGCGGGGGCGTCCGTCCAGGCCCGCGTCGACCGGATCGTGTACGGCGCCGTCGATCCGAAGGCGGGCGCGATCGGCTCGCTGTGGGACGTCGTCCGGGACCGTCGCCTCAACCACCGGCCCGAGGTGATCGCCGAACTCATGGCCGACGAGTGCGCCGCACCGCTTATCGAGTTCTTCGCGCGCCGCAGAGTCGGGTAGGCTCTCCCGCGGTGGTGTCGCCTAGTGGACGAGGGCGCACGCCTCGAAAGCGTGTGAAGGGCAACCTTCCGTGGGTTCGAATCCCACCACCACCGCTCGCACTGAGGGCCGCGACCGAGTCGCGGCCCTTTCTGGTGCTTGCGCTCTTTTGCCGGGTGTCTCAGCCGACCGTGACCAGCGCCACGCCGGCCGCGGCCACGACGAGGCCCACGCGTTGGACGGCGCGCAGGCGCTCGCTGTAGGCGATCCGCGCCAGCAGCACCGTGATCGCCGGGTAGAGCGAGGTGAGGACGGCGGCCAGGCTCAGCAGGCCGTCGTGCACCACGACGAAGTAAAGGACGTTCGCGCCCGCGTCCAGGCTCCCGGACAGCAGCGCCAGCCCGATCAGCGTCCGCCCGGACACCCGCGGCCCGAGGCTGCGGCCGCGCGCGACCACGAACAGCACCGCCGCGAGAACGACGAGCAGGTTGCCGACCCGGGCGCCGACGATGGGCCACAGACCGCTGCCGTCCCCCGCCGCCTCCAGCAGGACGAAGAAGACGCCGAAGCAGATCCCGGAAACGGCGGCCGTGATCGGGCCCGAGTCCAGGAGGCGGCCGGTGGTGGCCTCCCTGGTGTCCCCGGCCTCCATGCTGACCAGTCCGATCGCGACGAGGCACAGCAGCACCCCGAGGAGCACGGACGCGTCCAGCCGCTCGCCCTTCGCGATGCCGACGGCCACCGGCAGCACCGCCGCCGCCAGCGCGGACACCGGTGCCACCACGCTCATCGGCCCGCGCGCCAGCGCCCGGTAGAACGTGATCAGCCCGGCGCCGCCGCTCATCCCCGCCGCGACGCCCCACGCCATCGGCCCGGGGCTCGGGCTCCCGCCGCCGAGCAGCGCGGCCACCAGCACCACCGCGAACCCGGCCGGCACGCACCAGGTCAGCGCCTTCAGCGCCGTGGACTTGCGCGCCACGGCGCCGCCGAGGAAGTCGGCGACCCCGTAGGCGAGCGCGGCGCTGAGCGCGAGGACCGTGACCATCACC
The DNA here is from genome assembly GCF_013364275.1 of Actinomadura sp. NAK00032. Taxonomy (NCBI): domain Bacteria; kingdom Bacillati; phylum Actinomycetota; class Actinomycetes; order Streptosporangiales; family Thermomonosporaceae; genus Actinomadura; species Actinomadura sp. NAK00032. Next base: position 9,349,838 of record NZ_CP054932.1, read on the forward strand.
GCCCGCCGAGCAGCCGGCTCCCGATCCGGACGTCCGGCGAGATCGCGCGGAGCAGCCCCGCCAGCCGGTCGCCCGCCTCGGTCAGCCGGTCCATCGGGTACGGCGCGAGGCTCTCCAGCAGGAACAGGCCGTTCTTGGTGTCTTCGGTGAGCCGGGTCCGGACGCACTGGCGCCAGTTCCACCGGCGGCACGTCACGCCGGCGTCGTCGCGCCACACGACCTCGCCCGCGTTCGGGTGCTCCACCGCGGGCTCCCCGCCCGCGACCACGTCGAACGGCTCGTCGCCCGTGGCGCGGACCAGCCGCGCCGGCCCCTGATAGGCGTCGAGGTCCTCGCCGCCGATCGGGAGCGCGTACTCGACGCTCACCGCGTTGTAGGCGTCCACGACCTTGTTGATGGACGGCAGCGCGTCCGCCCGGCGGAGCAGCGCGTCCACGGACGGGCGCGTCCGCTGCGGCTTGGCGCCGAACGCCCGGTACGCCTCGCGCCACGCCTCGACGTGCGGGTCGGCGGCGTCCGCCTTCGCCGCGGCCCCGGCCAGCCAGCTCTCCGACTCCGCGTCCCCGGGCCCGTTCGCCAGGCCCTCGGCGGTCATCACGAGGACGGCGAAGTCGGGACGCAACTCCCGCACGGCCTCGTCCACGACGACCTGCTCCAACATCCTCGAACCCTCCATGCGGTCACTTTAATGCAACGTCGATACCACTATACCGACCGATGGCGGCCTCGCTCGAAGAACGACCGGCGACGCGGAGTGGCTCGGGTCGCTCAACGGGCGGTGTCGGCAGGCGGTGATCAAGGAGACCTCGTGCCACCGGTACGCGGCATGGGTCGCTGCGGGAGACTGGTGCTGCGGTGCGCGAGGTGGGCGGACCGGGAGTTCGCCGGTGCGGGCGACGCGGACCAGTGGTGGAGGGCGCTTGAGTGAGCAGGAGGCGATCGGGGAGGCCGTCGCGCGGACCGTGCGGGCGCTGCGGGCCGGTCACGGGTGGAGCCTCGACGAGCTGGCCGGACGCGCCGGAGTGAGCAAGGGCGTGCTGGTCGGGCTGGAGCAGGGGCGCGGCAACCCGAACCTGGGCACGCTCATCCGCATCTCGGACGCCCTCGGCGTGCCGCTGACGCGGCTCGTGCAGGTGGAGGAGGAGCCGCCGGTGCGGATGTTCCGGCCGGAGCGGCATGTCATCCTGTGGGAGGGCGAGCGCGGCGGGACGGGGACGCTGCTGGCCGGCAGCGACCCGAGGCCGTCGCTGGAACTGTGGAACTGGGTGCTGCGGCCCGGGGAGACGCGGGAGAGCGACGCGCATGTGCCCGGCACCAAGGAGATCGTCTATGTGGAGCAGGGCACGCTGACGCTCGGGGTGGACGGCCGGACGGACCTCGTCGAGGAGGGGGCCGCGGCCGTGTTCGTCGGCGACCGCCCTCACTCGTACGGCAACGCCGGGGACGGAGAGGTCCGCTTCATCCTCGCCGTGCTGGACCTTTGATACCTGTCTCCGCTTCCCCCGCGCGGGGGAGTTGATCGCCTGCATTTCGTCCCGTGGCGGGTGCTGCGGGACGGACGGCTCCGGGAGGCTCGCCGTGTCGGTCGAGTCTCAAGCCGGGAGTTCGGGGTGCACAGTTCGGCAAACCTTCCAGCGGCAGGCGCGCGGTGGAGCGCGGTGGGCCAACTCGCCGGGTATGGCGCCGCGTTCAGCATGGCGCTGTATCTCGTGGTCAAGGTGCTGTGGGTCGCGGCGGCCTTGTTCGGGCACCGTCCAGACGATTTCGGCACCGCGGGCTGGGTGGCGCTGAACTCCGTCACCGTGGTGATGGCGGTGACCGGGGTCGTGCTGGGGCTGGCTCTGGCCCGGCCCTGGGGGCGCCGGCTGCCCGCCGTACCGGTCGTCTTCTTCTCGTGGGTTGGGTCGGGCTTCCTGGTTCCGATGCTTCCGTACGCGCTGCTCAGCGGGGTGATCGGCGCGTTCGGGGGCGGCTCGGGCGGGGACGGCTCAGGCTCGGGCGGGTCGGGATCGGGTGATTCCAGTTCGGTTCCGCAGTGGGAGACCGTCTTCCTCACGATCGGCTTCATCGGGATGGCGGCCGGGCTGGCCGTGGCGGTGCCGGTCTACCTGCGGGAGCGGTGGCCGAGGGCGTTCGCCGGCCGGGTGGGGGACGGGGATGGACGCCTGTCGCCGGCGTTCGCGGCGGCGGGGGCGTCGGCCGTCGCGCTGGGGCTGCTCTGGACGTACTGGGCGCTGGGCGGGACGGCCGGCCTCGACCCGGCTCACCGGGATCACTGGGATGTGAACGGACGGCTGCTGAACGGGAGTTCGGCGCTGTGGGCCCTGCTCGGCGCGTGGAGCATGTGGGCGCTCACGCGCGGGCGGCCCGCCGGGGTGCGGCGGTGGGTTCCGATGACGCTGGCCTTCGCGGCTTCCGGCTCGCTGTTCGCGTGGAGCGGCTGGAAGCTGCCGATGGCGATCCTCCGGCCCGGGGGCTTCGTGACCACCGAGTACACGTCGGTGGCCGTCGCGGAACACCTGGTGGGCATCGTCGCGGGTCTGACGCTGATGGCCGCCGTCCTGCGGTCGCTGCCGAGGGGAGACGCCGCCGGAAGCCGACCGCCGGACGTGTGAGCCCGGTCAGGAGGTCAGGAGGTCAGGCGGACGGGCATGGCCAGGTAGCGGTAGCCGGTGTCGGTTTCGGCGGGGGCGTCCTCTTTGTCCTTCTTGTCGGGGATGGCGGTGAGGAGGGCGGCCTTGGTGGGCCCGGCGCATTCGAGGCGGGCGTACTCGGTGTCGATGCCTGCGAGGCCGTCCAGGAGGAACTGGGGGGCGAACGCGATGTCGATGTCGTCGCCGGTGAGGGTGGCCGGGAGGGCCTCGTTGGCGCGGGCGGAATCGCCGGTGGCGGCGCGGAGGCGGACCTCGTCGGCGGTGAAGGCGAGCCGGATCGGGGTGCCGCGCTCGGTGACCAGGGCGGCGCGCTTGATCGCCTCGACGAACGGCGCGACGCGGATCTCGGCGACGGACGTCCAGGTGCCGGTGAGCCGCGACCGGTAGTTGATGTACTGGTCGTCCAGCAGGCGGCTGGTCATGCTGCGGCCGCCGCCGGAGACGCCGATTAGGGTGTCGCCGGCGCCGCCGAGGTCGATCGCGACCTCCGCGCCGCGCTTGATCGACTTGGCGGTGTCGGCGAGGGTGCGGGCGGGCACGACGACCCCGGCGGTGAAGGCGGGGTCGTCGGGCGACCAGGTCAGCTCGCGGGCGGCGATGCGGTAGCGGTCGGTGCAGGCCAGCCACATCGTGTCGCCCTCGATGTCGACGCGGACGCCGGTGAGCATGGGCAGCGTGTCGTCGCGCCCGGCGGCCGGGGTGACCTGGGCGACGGCGGCGGCGAACAGGTCGCCGGGGACGGTGCCGGCGCGGGCGGGCGGCTCGGGGAGGGTGGGGTAGTCCTCGACGGGCAGCGTCAGCAGGCCGAACTCGGCGGGGCCGCAGCGGACCACGACCTCGGAGCCCTTGGTGAACACCTCCACGGGGTGCGGCGGGAGGTTGCGGACGATGTCCGACAGGAGCCGGCCGGGGACGAGCACCCGGCCCGGATCGGCGACGTCGGCGTCTTCGCGCGCGTGGGCCGACACCTCGTAGTCGAACCCGGCGAGCGTGAGCTCGCCCTTGTCGGTCACCTCGATGAGCATGCCCGCGAGGACGGGGAGGGCGGGACGCGTCGGGAGCGTCCGCGCCGCCCATGCGACGGCGTCGGCGAGCGTCTGCCGGTCGACTCGGAACTCCACCTCGGTCAGCCTTCCATCGGTGAGCGTCTACGCCTTGCACGGTAGCCGCCGCATCTGACAGAACGCGTCAGAAGAGCGTCGCCTCGTCCGCCGCGGTGCGGGCCCTGCGCTCGAAGTCGAGGAGGTAGCGCTTGCGGTCGAGGCCGCCGCCGTAGCCGGTGAGGGAGCCGGTGGAGCCGACGACGCGGTGGCAGGGCACGATGACGCTGACCGGGTTGCGCCCGTTCGCCAGGCCGACCGCGCGGGACGCGGACGGGCTGCCGATCTCGACGGCGAGTTCGCCGTACGTCGTGGTCCGGCCGTAGGGGATCTCCTGGAGCGCCGCCCAGACGCGCTGCTGGAAGGGTGTACCGCGAAGGTTGAGCGGGACGTCGAACTCGGTCAGCTCTCCGGCGAAGTACGCGGTGAGTTGCTTGGCGACGGTCGCGAAGGGTTCGGCGTCCGGGTCATCGGGTGCGCCGAAGGTCTCTTCAGGCGGAAGGTGGCGCTGCTTCTCCATGTAGAGCCCGGCCAGGCCGCCGTCTACGGCCACCATGGTCAGGGGGCCGACGGGGCTGTCCAGGACGACGTGTGAAGTCATGAGGTTCCTCAGTGTGCTGGAAGCAGGTTGATGGGATGGTCGCTCGTCGCCCACAGGTATTGGACGGCGTAGGCGCGCCAAGGACGCCATGGTGCGGCGCGCTTGGCGAGGGCGGCCGGGGTCGAGGGAAGGTCCAGGTACTTGGCGGCGGCCCGGATCCCCAGGTCGCTGGGGATGAACGCGTCCGGGTCGCCGAGAGCGCGCATCGCGATGGTCTCGATGGTCCACGGGCCGAAGCCGGGTAGCTCGGCCAAGCGCGCGCGGGCCTCTTCCCAGTCACTCCCTACGCCGAGGTCGATCTCACCGTTCGCGAGTGCGCTGACAAGGGTGGTGAGGGTGGTGCGCCGGGTCTTCGGGAAGGCGAGCGTCTCCGGGTCGAGCCGCGCCAGGGCGGACGGTGTCGGGAACAGGTGCGTGAGGCCGCCGCCCGGGTCGTCTATGGGGTCACCGTAGGCGGTGACCAGGCGGCCGGCATGGGTGCGTGCGGCGGCCGTGGAGACCTGCTGCCCCAGGACGGCCCGCACGGCGAACTCGGGCCCGTCCACGGTCCGGGGGACGCGCCGTCCGGGGGCCTTGTCGACCAGCGGGGCCAGGACGGGGTCGGCGCGGAGCAGGTCGTCCACGGCGACGGGGTCGGCGTCCAGATCGAGCATCCAGCGGCAGCGGCTGATCGCGATGGTCAGATCGCGGAGGTCGCTGAGGCTGAGCGTGCAGGCGACATGGTCGGGCTGGGGCCGAAGGGTCGCGATGCCGTGCCCGTGGGGCAGGCGCATGGCACGGCGGAACGCACCGTCCCGCCATTCCTCGACGCCTGGCACAGCGGTGGCGGTGAGGTGGCCGAACAGGTTGTCCGGGCAGAGCGGCGTACGGAACGGCAACCGCAGGGCGAGAACCCCGGACCCGCCAGGCGGATGCCCCTTGGCGACGCGGTCGCGCAGTGCGGTGGGCGTGAGCGCGAACACCTCGCGCACGGTGTCGTTGAAGGCGCGGATACTCGCGAACCCCGCCGCGAACGCCACGTCGCCCATCGGCAGGGGTGTCGTTTCGATGAGGAGCCGTGCCGTCTGAGCGCGCTGGGCCCGTGCCAGGGCGAGCGGGCCCGCGCCCAGTTCGGCGTTGAGCTGCCGCTCTATCTGGCGTGTGCTGTAGCCGAGGCGTCCGGCAAGGCCCGGCACGCCCTCCCGGTCGACGACACCGTCCGCGATGAGGCGCATGGCCCGTGCGACGACGTCCGCCCTGTGGTTCCACTCGGGCGAGCCGGGGGAGGTGTCGGGCCGGCAGCGCTTGCAGGCCCGGAAACCGGCCTGCTGCGCCGCGGCGGCACTGGGGTAGAAGCGCATGTTCTCGGGCTTGGGCGGGACCACCGGGCAGCTTGGACGGCAGTAGATCCCGGTGGTCACCACCCCGGTGAAGAACCACCCGTCGAAGCGGGCGTCCTTCGACTGGACGGCCCGCACGCACCTCTCCACGTCATCGTGCATGCCTCCAGCATCACCGATGGCGATACGCCTCTACTAGCGAGAAAACGACATCATCGTCACCGGCACTACGATCGTCCCGCGACCGGCATCGGCGAAGGGGAGACCATGGAGCACCAGCCCGAGGGCCGCCTGTTACCAGCCCACGACGCGGACGGACCAGCGGGCTCCGGCGCATCCGGCGAGGTGGTGCTGAGGCCGCCGCGCACGCTCCGCTACGCGGCCCGTGTGCTGATCGCGTGCGGCGCCCTGCTCGTCGGCATCGCGATTTACCTGCTCATGGTCGGGGCCATCGTCCCGTCCATGTGCATCGCCTTCATGGGCCTGGTCGGCGCGGGGCGCGCGATACCGCTGGCGGCGGGCCGGGTGACGCTCGATCCGCGCGGGCTGCGCAGCAAGGACGACCCGGTCGGAGAGAAGTCGCTGACCTGGGAGAGCATCAATCGGCTGGAGCTGCGCCGCCGCCTGTGGACGGAGTCGGTGGTGGCGGCCGACGGCCTCACCGAGGTGACGCTGGCGGCGCCCGTCCGGCTGCGCTTCGGGCGTGACCGTGAGTTCGACGCCGCCCTCGCCGAACTGTCCCGCCGTGCCGGAACCGGTGTGGTGCGCGGACGTTCGCTCCTGACGTTGGGCTACGCCTGCACCCATCTGGCGATTCTCGCGGCATGGACCGCACTCTTCGTGACCTTCGACCCGGTCTGGCACCACTCCTCCTGGCCCGGGCGTGAGGAGGCAGTGCGCCTCCCCAACGCGTGCCACGTGATCGAGCCCACCGCGAAGGAGATGTTCCCCAAGCAGGCACCGCAGCGGCTCCCGAACGACGACGAGGAGCGGTGCCGGTTCGGTGATTCGCTATCGCTCAAGTACACACTCTTCAGGTACGACCTTGGCATGGACGGCGGGATCGAGCGTGCCGAGGAGCGGTTCCGCGAGGGGCCTGGCGGGCCCACGCTCGACGATGAGGGCGCCCGTACGCTGCCGGGTGTCGGCGACGGAGCAACGATCGACACCGCCACCTACCAGGATGGCACCCGCGTGCACCAGATCCAGGTCTCCGCGCGCAAGGCCAACGTCGTGGCGTGGCTCGTCTACGCGCCCCCGGAGGAGCGGGACTCCCGCGACGAGGCCGTCCGGGAGGCCGAGCGCCTCGCCCGCGCCGCCGTCGCCGCGATCGCGGTCGAGTGAGGGACGGGCATGACGTCGCAGGTAGCTGACGTCGCAGGTAATCGATCTTCCGCCGGAGCGCTGGCAGCGTGAGGGTCACCGGGGGACGAACCCGGTCGATCAGACGGGAGTCATGACATGAGCGACGTTCAGCAGCGGGTCGCCCGCTACCTGGCGGTCTGGAACGAGAAGGACCCGGCCGCGCGCCGCGCCGCGATCGACGAACTGTGGACGGAGAACCCGGTCTACGTGGACCCGCTCGGCCTGGCCGAGGGCCGGGACGCCATCGACGCGTTCATCGGCACCGCGCAGCAGCAGTTCCCCGGCCTGGTGTTCCGCCCGGCGGGCGCCGTGGACGCCCACCACAACGTGGCCCGCTTCACCTGGGAGCTCGGCCCCGAGGACGGGGAGGCGATCGCCGCCGGCTTCGACGTGGCGGTCTTCGCGGACGACGGCCGGTTCGAGCGGGTGACCGGGTTCCTCGACAAGGTCCCGGCCTGAAGGCGAGGGGGCCCGGATGTGCCGGACGCCTGCGCGGCGTCCGGCACACGGGGTGCTGCCTCCTCAGAGTTGGCGTAGTGCTCCTCCGTCCACCGTCCATTCGGCGCCCGTGACTTGGACGGCCAGGGGTGACAGCAGGTAGGCGATGACACGGGCAACGTCCTGGGGCGTGCCAAGGCGTCCTGTTGGGAGCCGCCGTTCTTCGTGGACGAACCGTTCGATCGCCTCCTCCACCGGAAGGTCGTACTGGGCGGCCAGTTGGTCGGCGAACCCTCCGGGCTCGTCCCAGAGCCGTGTCCGTGTGGGGCCGGGTGTGACGACATTGGAGCGGATCCCGCAGCGGCCGAACTCCCCCGCCAGCGTCTTGGACACCGACAGAAGGGCCGTCTTGGACGCGGCATAGTCGACCAGCGGCGTGTCAGGGAACCGCCCGGCTTCGCTGGATACGTGCACGATGCTCCCGGCTCCCTGGTCGATCAGTGCCGGCAGCGCGGCGCGGGCCATGCGCACGGCGGCGTGGAAGTTCAGCTCGAACGTCGCATGCCACTGGTCGTCGGTCACGTCCAGGAAGCCGATGCGGGATTCGAGCGCGCCGGCGTTGTTGACCAGGCCGTCCAGCCGCCCGTGGCGCTCCAGGGCGGCGTCGACGACGCGCTGGGCCGCGGCGGGGTCGGTGAGGTCGGCGGCCACGTCGGCGGACGAACGCGCGACGCCGACGACGTGCGCGCCCTCGCCGGTGAGCAGCCGCGCGGCGGCCGCGCCGATCCCGGCGGACGCGCCGGTCACGATGTACACCCTGCCGTCGAGTTCGAGGTCCATGGCGGTCTCCTTCACCGGTCGCCGGAGCGGCGCGGGAACGACCCGCCGGAGCGGCGCAGGAACGACCCGACGAGGGCCGCGCCCGCGAGGGCGATCAGGGCGTTGACCGCGGTCGCGAGGTGGAGGCCGCCGAGGACGGACGCGTTCGCCGTGGCCACCGCGCTCATCACCGGGATGCCGAGGGTGATGGCGACCTGCTGCGTCATCGTGGCGAGGCCGGTCGCGAGGCCCTGCTCGGCGTCCGGCAGCCCGGACGTCGCGGTCCCCATGAACGCGACGATCGCGACGAGGTTCCCGAAACCGCCGATCGCGGTCGCGGCGAGCAGCAGGCCGAGGGAGCCGCGCGACTCCCCGAGGCCGAGCAGCGCGGCGGTCGCGGCGGCCTGCAGGACGAGCCCGGCGACCAGCGTCGCCCGGCCGCCGAGCCGGCCCATGATCCGGGGTGCGGCGACGCCGCCCGCGAACGTCCCGGCACCGAGGACGCCGAGCGCGAGCCCGGTCGCGAGCGGCGTGAAGTCCAGGACCTTCTGCAGGTAGAGGGTCATCAGGAACACCAGCGACGTCTCGGTGGCGAAGGCGACGAACCCGGCCACGTTGCCCCAGGCGACCGTCCGGCGGGTCAGCACGCGCAGCGGCGCGAGCGGGGCCGGTGCGCGCCGCTCGACCAGGACGAACGCGGTGAGCAGCAGCGCGGCGGCGGCGAGGGCGCCGAGCGCGGACGGGGAGCTCCAGCCGGCCGATCCGGCGGAGGTGATCCCGTAGACGAGGGCGAGCAGCCCGCCGGTCACGGTCACCGCGCCCGGAACGTCCAGTCTCGCCCCGTCCCGGGAGCGGCTCTCCGCGATCACGGCGGGCGTGACCGCGAGGATCAGCACCGCCACCGGGACGTTGATCAGGAACGCCCAGCGCCAGCTCAGCAGGTCGGTGAGGACGCCGCCGAGGATCGCGCCGACCGTGAACCCGGCGGACATGAGGGCGCCGCTGAGCCCGAGCGCGCGCGTCCGCAGCGGGCCCTCCGGGAAGGACGTCGTGATCAGCGACAGCGCGGCCGGTGTGGCGATCGCCGTGGCGAGCCCCTGCAGCACCCGTCCGGTGAGCAGCATCGCCGGTGACGTGGCCATCCCGCCGATCAACGACCCTCCGGCCAAGAGGGCCATGCCCGCGAGCAGCATCCGGCGGCGTCCGAACAGGTCGGCCACACGGCCGAACAGCAGCGTGAACCCTGCGGCGGGGAGGGCGAACGCCGTGGCGATCCACTGCAGCTCGTCCAGCCCGAAGCCCAGGCCCTTGCCGACGACCGGCAGCGCCACGTTGAGGATGGAGAAGTCGATGGCGAGCATGAACTGCGCGCCGAGAAGAAGGGTCAGTACCAGCTTGTGCCGCGACGACATCCGCTCAGAAGGAGCGGACACGGCGGTGGTCAATGCGGTCATGCAAGAGACCATCGCTGCGTTGGGCGCGCCTACCCAGACCCCGCTCGTTCGTACCACTCCCAGTAGCAGGCTCCAGGCTGGATAGCCTCTGCGGCATGGCACGGAACGGCGAGCTGGGCGAATTCCTCAAGTCGCGGCGTGCGCGGCTGCGGCCCGAGGACGCCGGCCTGCCCTCCTACGGGACGCGGCGCCGCGTGCCCGGCCTGCGGCGCGAGGAGCTGGCGCAGCTCGCCGGCGTCAGCGTCGCGTACTACATCCGGCTGGAGCAGGGGACGGCCGAGGGCGTCTCCGCCGAGGTCCTGGACGCGATCTCGCGGGCGCTGCGGCTGGACGGCGACGAGCACGCCCACCTGCACCGCCTCGCGCACCCGCCGCGCCGCGCGCCCGTCACCGCGCCGCCGCGCCTGCGGGCGCCCCTCCAGCACCTGCTCGACTCGTTCACGCACGCGCCCGCGTACGTGGTCGGGCACTACACGAACGTGGTCGCGTGGAACAGGCTCACCGCCGCCGTGTTCGTCGACCTGGCGAGCGTCCCGCCAGATGAGCGGACGTGGTCGCACCAGATCCATCTCAACGCCGACTACAAGGCGCGGCTAGGCGACAACTGGCCGACCGTTGCCCGGCGCAACGCCGCCTACTTGCGGTTCCGTTCCGGCCAAGACCCGGACGACCCCAACCTGCGCGCGGTCATCGACTGCCTGCGAAAGCGGAGCCCCGACTTCCACCGGATGTGGTCGGCGCACCACGTTTCTGACCTGACGCACGGTGAGGCCCGTATCGACCACCCGGAGGTCGGACGGCTCGTCCTGCCGTTCGAGACTCTGCACCTGCCCGGCGACCCGGACCTGAGCCGCCTGATGCTCTACGCGGCCGAACCGGGGTCGCCGTCAGAGGCCGCCCTGCACAAACTGGCCGAGACGTCCGATCGCCGCTCCAGCGCCGACCTCGGCTAGGCGTTTGGGTCGGCCGCCGCACGGAAGTGGGCCTCGCGGTCCAGCGTGGCCAGCGCGGTGTTGAGGACGGCTATGACGGCGAACACGACGGCCACCGTCGCATGGTCCACGCCGTAGAACGCCAGTGCACCCGCACTGAAGACGATGGCCTTGACCAACAGGACGAACGGCAGCGCCACCTTGAACCGGGCGCGCGGCGCAGCGAACAGGCCCCACAGGACCATCGCGGCCACCGGCGTCCCGATGCCCAAGATGATGTTGACGACGACGTTGCCGCCCGTGGTGAAACCCCACCAGGCCAGCGCGACGATGGCCGCGACCTCCAGGACGAAGGCGAGCCCCTCGTTCAGCACATGCAATGGCCCAGGAAGACGCACGCCGATACCGTACACGTGTGGACGAGATCTCCTGGCGGGAGGACGGCCGGGACCATCGCGTCCGCTGGCGGTCGGAGAGCGGCGCGCCGCCGCCCCGCCGCGTCGTGGTCGCGGACGACGAGACCCGCGCGGACGACGCCTACCGACTGGCCTGCGAAGGCACCGCCCTGCTGTGGCGCGGCGACTTCCAGAACGCGCGGCAACTGCTCACGGCGATGGCACGCAGGATCGACCGACCGCCGCGCAGGGCCAAGCGCAAGCCGGAACCGTCACAGGTACAGGCATTCCACCTGCACCGCCAGGCACGCGCCCAGCGCGCGCGGACGCTCGGCATGCTGCTCATACCGTTCGATCCGGGACATGTGATCCCGCTACGTCGTGCACCGTCCGTCCAAGACGCGTGTACGGAGGCCTACGGGTCGGACGACCAGCCCTACCTGACGTCATTGCGCGAGCTGCTCGGGCTGATCGGCGCGCATGAATGGCGTGGGAAGGGCGTGCCCATCCCAGCGCTGGGCGGCGACCGGATACACCCGCACTACGGCGTTTTCTCGCCGGTTAGAGGGGAGTACGTCGACCTCGTCAACGAGGCTCCGCTCCCGTCCACGAAGACCGCGTTCGACATCGGCACCGGTACGGGTGTTCTGGCGGCGGTCCTGGCCCGCCGTGGCATACAACGCGTCGTCGCCACTGACCTCGACCCGCGCGCGCTTGCCTGTGCCAAGGAGAACGTCGACCATCTGGACGTCGGAAAGCAGGTCGAGGTCGTCCAAGCCGACCTGTTCCCGCCAGGCCAGGCCGGGCTCATCGTGTGCAACCCGCCGTGGGTGCCCGCCAAACCCAGCTCGCCCCTCGAACACGCCGTCTACGACCCGGGCGGGCGGATGCTGCGCGGCTTCCTCACCGGCCTCGCCGACCGTCTCGAACCGGGCGGCGAAGGCTGGCTGATCCTTTCCGACCTGGCCGAACACCTCGGGCTCCGTACCCGCGACGACCTCCGCGCGCTGTTCGACGCGTCCGGTCTGGAGGTGGCCGGCAGGCTCGACAACAAGCCCGTCCACCCGCGCGCCGCCGACCCCGACGACCCGCTCCACGCGGCCCGCGCCGCCGAGACGACGTCCCTCTGGCGGCTGCGGCGCGCTCCCGCCTGACTCCTCAGACGTGGCTGCGGTGGGCGGTCTCCGGGCCGATGACGCGCAGCAGGGCGAGGGCGTCGGCCGTCGAGCTGCCGGGCGGCGGGGTGAAGGCGACGAGGCGCTGGTCCTCGGCCGGTGTGAGCAGGACCTCCGCGTCGAACTCGATCGGCCCGACCTGCGGATGCACCACCCTCATCCGGCTCGTCCGGCGGACGGCGACCTCGTGCAGATCCCACAGGCCGGCGAACTCGTCGCTGGCCGCACGCAGCCGCCGGACAAGGGCTTGCGCCGCCTCGTCGCCGCCGCGCCGCGCGACGGCGGCGCGCAGGTCGGCGACGTGCAGGCGGCTGTAGTGGTCGCGTTCCTCCGCCGGGTACGCCTCCCGCACGAACGGGTCGGTGAACCACCCCCAGACGATGTTGCGGTCCGGCCCCTCCACGGTGCAAACGCAGCCGAACAGGGCTTCGGCCAGGGCGTTCTGCGCGAGCAGGTCACCGAGGTCACCGATGATCTGCGCGGGCGTCTCGGTCAGCCGGTCGAGCAGGTACAGCAGGCCCGGCCGGACGTGCTCGCCAGCGAAGGGTCCTGCGGGCGGCCGGTGCCCGGCGAGAACGTACAGATGGTCGCGCTCGTCCACGGTCAGCCGCAGCGCGCGGGCGAGCGCGGCGAGGAGCTGGGCGGACGGCTGCGGGCTGCGGGCCTGCTCAAGGCGCATGTAGTAGTCCGCTGACATGCCCGCGAGCTGCGACACCTCCTCGCGGCGCAGCCCCGGCGTGCGCCGTCGCGGCCCCTCCGCCAAGCCGACGTCCCGGGGCCGCAGCCGTTCCCGGGAGCGGCGGAGGAAATCGGCGAGGTCGCGACGGTTCATGCCCATGTCTCCATAGTCCCTGTTCTGCGCCGCCCCAGACTGGGACCGCTTGTCCTAGCCAGAGCGGTCCGCTCCTCATCCGGGCCGTACGGCGGCAGTGTCGGGGCCATGACGAACCTGACCGTTGGAAACGCCCGCATCGCCTACCGGACGGAAGGCTCCGGCCCCGCCCTCGTCCTCGTCCACGGCGTGGGCCCCGGCTCGGCCATGTGGGACGCGCTCACCGACCGCTTCACCGACCGGCGCACCGTGGTCCTGCCCGACCTGGCCGGCTCCGAGCCCGCTGAGGACGACGGCTCACCGCTCACCATCGAGGCGCTCGCGAACCAGGTCATCGCCGTGATCGAGGACCTCGGCACCGGCCCCGTGGACCTGGTCGGCTTCTCGCTGGGCGCGCCGACGGCCGCCGCCGCGGCCGCGCTGCGCCCCGACCTCGTCCGGCGGCTGGTCCCCGTCGCGGGGTTCGCGCACAGCGAGGACGAGTACGTCCGGCAGCTGTTCGCCCTGTGGCTCACGCTGACCGGCAGCCCCGAGGGATTCGCCAGGCTCGGGACGGTCACCTCCGCCAGCCGCGCGTTCCTGAACAGGATCGGGGAGGAGGGGGCCGAGCAGCTCCACGGCTTCATCCGCCCCACGGACGGCATGCTGCGCCAGATGGACCTCGTCCGGCGGGTCGACGTCCGGGCGCTGCTGACGAAGATCGAGGCGCCGTCCCTGGTGATCGGCTGCACCGCCGACCTGACGATCCCGGTCGAGAACCACAGGGAGCTGGCCCGGGGCATCGCGGGCAGCGAGTACACCGAACTCGACACCGGACACGTCGTCATGATGGAACGGCCGGACGAGTTCGTGAAGCTCGTCCAGGACTTCCTCGACCGCCCCTGACAGGAGCCCCGCCCGACCGAGCACGATGGGAACCATGCGTCCCATCGATCAGCAGACCATCCTCATCACGGGCGCGACCGACGGCCTCGGTCGCGCCCTGGCCGCCCGGCTGGCCGCCGAAGGCGCGACGGTGCTCGTCCACGGGCGGGACGACCAGCGCGGCAAGGCGACCTTGCACGAGATCGGCGGCCGGGCGTCCTGGTACCGGGCCGACCTGTCGTCACTCGCCGAGACGCGCGCGCTCGCCGAGGCCGTCCGCGCCGACCACCCGCGCCTGGACGTGCTGGTCAACAACGCGGGCATCGCCGGGCCCGACTCGTGGCAGGCGAGCACGGACGGCCACGAGCTGACGTTCGCGGTGAACTACCTGTCCGGCTACCTGCTGACCCGGCTGCTGCTGCCGACCCTCGTCTCGTCGGCACCGGCCCGGATCGTGAACGTCAGCAGCCTCGGCCAGCAGGCGATCGACTTCGACGACGTGATGCTCACCCGCCGCTACCAGAGCTTTGGAGCGTACTGCCAGAGCAAGCTCGCCCAGGTCCTGTTCACCATCGACCTCGCCGGCGAGCTGGCCGGGACGGGCGTCACCGCGAACGCCCTGCACCCGGCCACGTTCATGCCGACGAAGATGGTGCCGTCGCCGGTCAGCACGCTGGAGGAGGGCGTGGAGGCGACGCATCGCCTCGTCACCGATCCGGCGCTGGACGACCTTTCCGGCCGCTTCTTCAACGGCCTCCAAGAAGCTCGCGCGGACGAGCAGGCGTACGACCCTGATGCCCGTGCCCGCCTGCGCGCGCTCTCGGACGACCTCACGTCCCCTTAACCCAGGGCCAAGGCGTGCTCGATCTCCCAGATCGGGCGGGCCTGGACGCGCGAGATGCGCCAGCCGTCCCGCGTCCGGACGGTCTCCAGTTCGTAGCGCTCGCCCAGCATGCGCGGCCCGCTCTCACGGACGAAGACGACGAGGAGGTTCGCGCTGATCTCGGCGCGGTCGCCGTCCACGTCGACGAGCGGGTCGGTGATGAAGTGCTGCGTCGGCACCTGGTGGTTGCGGCGCGCCTGCTCGACGAGGGCGTCGACGCCCTTGGAGACGCCGCCGAGGGTGTGCGCCTCCGCGTCCTCGGTGAAGAGGTCGCGCCCGTCGCCGGGGCTCTTGTCGTCCAGCCACCGCCCGAGGCGGCTGACCAGCGTGGAGAGCTGCTGACGATCGTCCATGACCGACTCCATTCATTGGTGACACCAACATTGGATACGCCAACATTATCAACCGTTGGCGCTGCCAACAAACCGCTAGACTGGCCGGCATGACGACGGCCGACGCCCGGACGCCCGCACGCCTCCGGCACGCCCCCAGCTGGCTGATCAACCTGGTCGCCGCGCAGAGCCACCGCCTGGTCGGCGCCGGATTCGCCGCCGCAGGCGCCCGCGGCTACCACTACCGGCTGCTCGCCGCCCTCGACGAGTACGGCCCGTCCAGCCAGGCCGCCCTCGGCCGGCACACCGGCGTCGACCGCAGCGACGTCGTCGCCGCGCTGAACGAACTCGCCGCCAAGGACCTGGTCGACCGCTCCCCCGACCCGTCCGACCGGCGCCGCAACGTCATCACGCTCACCGCGGCCGGCGCCCGCCACCTCCGCGAGCTGGACGCGGTGCTCGCCGGCATCCAGGACGACCTCCTCGCCCCGCTGTCCCCGGCCGAGCGCGAGCAGTTCACCGGCCTGCTCACCCGCCTCGCCGACCACCACGCGCGGGGCCGGTAAATCAGTCGCGACCTCGGGAAACCCGACCGTAGGCTTGGCGCCTCCCCCCGCTCAAGGAGGCGCCCATGCCATCCGTGCCGCCCGTGATCCGGCTCGTCGAACTGCCGCCCGCCGCGATGGCCGCACTGCTCGACGGAGACCTCGCGAAGGCGAGCGCCGCCGCCGGCATCCCCCTCACCGGCTACTTCACGACCGGCGAGGCCAAGTCGCTCTGGCGCTTCCGCCTCGACCAGATCGCACGCGACCCGTCCCACGCCCCGTGGATCGTGCGCGCCGCCGTCGCGGAACCGGACGGGCAGGTCGTCGGCCACGCCGGATTCCACGGCGCCCCCGAGAACGGCACGGTCACGATCGCCTACTCGGTCGACCCGGCGCACCGCCGCAAGGGCTACGCCCGCGCGATGCTCGCCGCCCTCCGGGAGCGCGCCGCCGCCGACCCGTCCGTCACCACCGTCCGCGCCACGATCAGCCCCGACAACCAGGCGTCCCTCGCCACGATCGCCGGCCAGGGCTTCACCTACATCGGCGAGCAGTGGGACGAAGAGGACGGCCGCGAACTCATCTTCGACCGCCCCGCCCGCTGATCACCCCGCACGCTGATCACACCGCCCGCTGATCGCCCGGCCCGCTGATCGCCCGGCCGGCGTCCTACGGCGACTCGACCGGCTGCGCGCCCAGCGCCTCCTGCTGGATCCGGTCGAACTGGGCGCCCATCGCCTCGGCCAGCGCCGTCGCCGCCGACAGCGGGCGCACCATCACGGTGAGGTCGTCGATCAGCCCGTCCTCGTCGAGGTGCAGGAAGTCGCACCCGTGCACCTGGAGCCCGTTCACCGTCGCCTTGAAGACCAGGGCGTGGTCGCGGCCGTCGACGCTGACGATCTCCCGCACGTAGCGGATGTCCTGGAACACCCGCGCCGCGCCCCGCACGATCGCCGCGGTGATCGCCTTCCCCTCGTAGGGCTTGAACACGACCGGGCTCGTGAACACGGCGTCCTCCGCGAACAGCGACTCCAGCGCGGCGACGTCACCGGCCTCCACGGCCCGGCGGAACGGATGCATGGGAGCGCCCCCCGATAGGAAACTAGTTGACTAGGTGCGAATGACACTAATCGCGCACTCGACCACTCGTCCAGAGGCCACCCCGATGGCACAGGTCACACGCCGGCCGCTCGGCCGCCCGGCGCGCCCGGTCAGCCGCCCGGTGTCCGCAGGGTGATCGATCCGCTCTCGGTGCGGGCGCTGATCGACCGGGGCGAGGACGCCTCCGCGGGCACGTCGGCGCGGACGTCACCGCTCTCCGTGGCGGTGCTGACCTTGTAGGGGGCGCGCGGCACCGTCACCCGCACCTCGCCGTTCTCGGTCGTCACGGCCACCCGGCGCGGCGCCGCCGCGAACGACAGGTCGACCTTCCCGCTCTGCGATCGCGCCGAGACCTCCTGCGACCTGGTCGCGCTGGCGCGCAGTTCCCCGTTCTCGCTGCGCAGGTCGAGCGGGCCGGCGGCACCGTCGACCACGATCGCGCCGTTGGCGCTGCGGACGCGGAGCGCGGCATTGAACCCGGTCGCCGAGATCGTCCCGTTCTGCCCCTCGACGCCGACCGCGAGCCCCTTCGGCACCAGCACCTCGTAGCGGACGTCGCAGCCGCCGATCAGGGTGTCGCAGTCGGTGGCCAGGGTGAGCCGGTCGCCGCTGAGCTTCCACGTCGCGGACGGCTTGCCGCCGATCACCGACCAGCGGTCGAACCGGCGCGTCACCCGCACATCGCTGACGTCGGCGGGCCGGATGTCCAGGTCACCGGCGTCCTTGGCGATGGTGAGCCGGGTGCCGACGGGACCGAAGGCGCGCTGCTCGGGCGTGGCGTCGGCGGCCGAGGCGCCGCAGCCGGCCAGGGACGCGGTCACGAGCAGCGCTCCGGCGGCGAGCGGCAGTGCGCGGCGGGACGAGATGGACAACGTGCCTCCATTTTCGGATACCGAAAGTACTCAGTACTTTAAGTATGCTACGGTGCGTCCATGAACGACAACCCAGGGCCCGCGCGGCGGGTGCCACGCGACGAGGTACGGCGGCGGCTGCTCGCCGAGGCGCTGCGGATCTTCACCGAGCGCGGCTACGCCGACGCCCGGCTGGAGGACATCGCCCACGCCGCCGGATTCACCAAGGGCGCCGTCTACTCCAACTTCGGCGGCAAGCAGGAGCTGTTCGGCGCCGTCCTCGGCAGCGGCGCCGAGGACGAGTTCGCCGCCGTGGCCGCCGAGATCGGCGGCACCGACGACGCCGCCGCGCTGATCGAGCGGATCGCGGAACTGATCACCGCCCGGATCGTCGGGGACACCGGGCGCGGGCAGCTCGGCCTGGAGTTCGCCGCCCGCGCCGCCCGCGACGAGCCGACCCGGGCCGTGCTGGCCCCGCTGCGCCGCGCGCAGCGCGACACCGCCGCCCGCTCGTTCGCCGAGGTGACCGAGCGCACCGGCACCAGCCCGGCCGTCCCCCCGGAGCTGGCCGGGCTGATCCTGCACTGCTTGACGAACGGCCTGGTCAACGAGCACCTCGCCGACCCCGGATCCGTCACCGCCGACGTCATCGAGCGGGCGTTCACCGCCGTATTGACCGCGCTGCTCCCGCCGCCCGCGCGCGGCTGAAAGGACCCCTCCGTTGGCGACCCTGCTCTACCGGCTCGGCCGGACCGCGTTCCGCCACCGCGCGCGCTTCCTGGCCGGCTGGCTCCTCCTGCTGGCCCTCACCGCCGGCGGCCTCATCGCCGCCGGCCCCCACCTGGACAGCGAGGCCACCATCCCCGGGGCCGAGTCGCAGCGGGGGATCGACGTCCTCGAACACGCCCTCCCGGCCGCGACCGGGGTGACCGCGCAGCTGGTCTTCGCCGCGCCGCCCGGCGCGACCGTCGACGACCCCGTCCACCGGGCCCGCATCGGGGCCGCGGTGCGGGAGGCGTCCGCCGCGCCGCAGGTCGCCGAGGCGACCGACCCCTTCGAGACCGGCGCGGTCTCCGCCGACCGCCGCACCGCGCTCGCCCAGGTGCTGTACCCCATCAAGCGGGACGTACTGGACGACTCCAGCGTCACCGCGCTGGAGGACATCGCCGCCGAGGCCCGCGCGGGCGGCCTGCGCGCCGAGGTCGGCGGGTCCGTCTACAGCACCGCCGGCATGCACGCGGGCATCGGCGAGGGGCTCGGCGTCGCGGTCGCCGTCGCCGTGCTCGTCCTCACCTTCGGCTCGCTCCTCGCCGCCGGGCTGACCCTGCTCACCGCGATCACCGGGCTGGCGATCGGCCTCCTCGGCGTGCTGCTGGCGTCCAACGTCGCGACCGTCTCCTCCACCGCACCGAGCCTGGCACTGATGATCGGGCTCGCCGTCGGCATCGACTACGCGCTGTTCGTCGGCTCCCGGCACCGCGCGCAGCTCGCCACCGGCATGGCCGCCGAGGAATCGGCGGCGCGCGCCGCCGCCACCGCCGGCACGGCCGTCGTCTTCGCCGGCCTCACCGTGGTCATCGCGCTCGCCGGGCTGGCGGTGGTCGGCATCCCGTTCCTGACCGTCATGGGCCTCGCCGCCGCACTGACCGTCCTGATGGCGGTCGCCGCCGCGATCACCCTGCTGCCCGCGCTGCTCGGCCTCGCCGGGGAGCGGCTGCGCCCCGCACCGGGCTCGCGCGCCGCCGCCCGGCCCGGCGGCACGGGCGGCGGCGGCCTGCGCTGGGCCCGCCTCGTCACCCGCCGCCCGCTCGTCACCATCCCGGTCGTCCTGCTGGCCCTCGCGGCGATGGCGCTGCCGGCGCTGCGACTCGACCTGGCGATGCCCGACAACGGGACGGCCGACCCCGCGTCCACCCAGCGCAAGGCCTACGACCTGATCTCCGATGCCTTCGGGCCCGGCAGCAACGGCCGGCTCCTGGTCCTGGTGCGCGCCCGCGACGGCGACCCGGTGCGGGCGGCGACCGCCGTCGCGGCGGGGCTCCACCTGCCCGGCGTGGTGTCGGTCGGCGACCCCGAACCCGGCACCGACGGCCGCACCGCCGTGCTCGGCCTCGTCCCCGCGCAGGGCCCGCGCAGCGAGGCGACCCGGCGGCTCGTCCGCGACATCCGCTCCCGCACCCCCGGCCTCGGCGCCGCCGCGGGCGCCGAGGTCCTGGTCACCGGCTCGACCCCCGCCGCGATCGACGTCTCCGACCGGCTCAAGGGCTCGCTGCCGCCCTTCACCGCGCTCGTGGTCGGGCTCTCCCTGCTGCTCCTGCTGCTGGTCTTCCGCTCGGTCGTCGTGCCGGTGAAGGCCGCGGCCGGGTTCCTGCTGTCGGCGGGCGCCGCGTTCGGCGCGGTCGTCGCCGTCTTCCAGGACGGCCTGCTCGCCGGCCTGTTCGGCGTCGCCACCACCGGGCCGGTGTTCAGCTTCATGCCGATCGTCGTGATCGCCGTGCTGTTCGGCCTGGCGATGGACTACCAGGTGTTCCTCGTGTCGCGGATCCGCGAGGAGTACGTCCGCACCGGCCTGCCGCGCGACGCGGTGCTGACCGGCGCGCGGCACAGCGGCCGGGTCATCACCGCCGCCGCGCTGATCATGCTGTCCGTCTTCGCGGGATTCGTCACCACCGACGACCTCACCCTCAAGCCGATCGCCCTCGGCCTGGCCGCCGGGATCCTGGCGGACGCCTTCCTGGTGCGGATGACGCTCGTCCCGGCCGTCCTCGCGCTGGCGGGCAAGGGCGCCTGGTGGCTGCCGTCCTGGCTGGACCGGCTCCTGCCCCGCCTGGACGTCGAGGGCGCCGCCGTCCGCCCCCGCGAACCCAGGACCGAGGAGGCCGAGGAGCCGGTGGCCCCCTGACGCCCGCGTCCGGTGCCCGGCGCCGCCGCTACGCTCGACCCATGTCGTTGCGCAACGCGGTCCTGGCCACGCTCCTGGAGGGCGAGGCGTCGGGATACGACCTGGCGAAGAGCTTCGACGCCGGGGTCGCCAACTTCTGGATGGCGACCCCGCAGCAGCTCTACCGGGAACTGGACAAGATGGCGGGCGAGGGCCTGATCCGGGCGCGCGTCGTCCAGCAGGAGCGCCGCCCCAACAAGCGCCTCTACTCCCTCACCGCCGCCGGCCGCCGCGCGCTCCACGACTTCACCGCCACCCCGCCGCGCCCCGGCGCGATCCGCGAAGAGCTGATGGTCCAGGTGCAGGCGGTGGACGCGGGCGACGTCCGGGCCGTCATGAACGCCATCCGCGAACGCATGACCTGGGCCGAATCCAAGGTCGCCCGCTTCGAACGCCTCCGCGCCCGCCTGCTGGACGGGCGCACCGAGGAGGAGCACCTCGCCACCGCCGAGCGCATCGGCCCCTACCTCACCCTGATGCGCGGCCTGGCGTTCGAACGCGAGAACCTCCGCTGGTGCGAGCAGGCCCTCGCCGTCCTCACCCGCCGCACCCCCGCCACCTGCCCGTCCGGCTCCGACCACTAGCCGGCGGACCGGTCCCAGGTGAAGCGGACGGCGCCACGTGCGGTGAGCCGTCGGGGCGCAGCATGGTCAGGGTGGCCACGTGCGGCGCGGCGAGGAACGACTGGAGTCCGCTCGCGCGGCTGTGGGCGGTCTTCACGTCACTTGAAGGCGGCGGCGTTGCGGGCTGCCCAATCGGCGAACGACCGGGGCGCGCGGCCGAGGATCCGCTCGGCGTCCGGGCTGACCTGCTGCTCGGCCTCGACCGGGTCGCCCAGGATGGACAGTGTCCCCTCGACGACCGGCTCGGGCATGAACCGCAGCATCTCCTCGCGCGCCTGCCGCCGGGTCTGCTCGACGAACCGGACCGGCTCGCCGAGTGCGGCGCCGATCGCCGCCGCGCGCTCGCGCGGCGTGGTCGGCCCGGGGCCGGTGAGCTCGTAGGTGCGGCCGGCGTGCCCGTCCTCGCGCAGGACGGCGGCGGCGACCGCGGCGATGTCGGCCGGGTCGATGGTCGGCAGGCCGACGTCGCCGAACGGGGCGGCGACCCGCCGGTCCGCCCGGACCTGCTCGGCCCACGCGTAGGCGTTGGAGTGGAAGCCGCCGGGCCGCAGGATCGTCCACTCCAGCCCCGACCGGCGGACGGCCTCCTCGAAGGCGGCCGGGTGCCGGTAGGCGTCCGGCCTGGTCCCGGCCCCCTGGGAGGACAGCAGGACGACCCGCCGGACGCCACCGGACCGGGCGGCGTCCAGCACGGCCTCGGGGTCGTCGCCCGCCACCAGCAGGAACAGCGCGTCGGCTCCGTCGAGGGCGGCCTCCATGCTCGGAGGGTCGGCCAGGTCGGCCCGGACGTGCCGGACACCGTCCGGCAGTTCCGCGGCCCGCCTCGACAGGGCGGTGACCTGCTCGCCCGCGGCGGCCAGTAGCGCGGCCAGTCGCCCGCCGACGTTCCCGGTGGCGCCCGTGACTGCGATCATCGTCATGCTCCTCAGTGAGTTAGTTGACTGACTTAATCGGACCATAGCGGCCTCCGGGGAGTGTGTCTATAGTGAGTCAGGTGACTAACTCAAAAAGCCCGGGGAAGCGGGAGCGGCTGGCCAGCGCGGCCGCCGAGGTCCTGCACACCCAGGGCGTGGAGCGCACCACCCTCGCCGACATCGCGCGGGCGGCCGACGTCCCCGTCGGCAACGTCTACTACTACTTCAAGACCAAGGACCAGCTCATCGAGGCCGCGATCGACGCCCAGTCCCGGCGGCTCGACACGATCATCGCCGCGCTCGACGCGCTCCCCGAACCGGCCGCCCGGCTCAAGGCACTGGTGGACGGCTGGGTCGACCAGCGCGACCTCGCCGCGCGGTACGGCTGCCCGACCGGGACCCTGGCCTCCGAACTCGACAAGCGCGCCGACGGCCTGGACGAGACGCTCGCCAAGGTGATGGCGCGGCTCATCGACTGGGCGGAGCGGCAGTTCGAGCAGCTGGGCCGCCGCGACGCGCGCGAGCTGGCCGTCGCCCTGATCGCGGCCTACCAGGGGATCTCCCTGCTCACCAACACCCTCCGCGACCCCGGCCTCATGGCCGTCGAGGGCGGCCGTCTGCACCGGTGGATCGACTCGCTCGCCACCGGCACCTGAGACTGCGCCGGCCTGAGCCTGCGTACGGCGCGCTGGAACGCCTCGGCGGCGCCGGACGCGAGCACGTCCGACGCCGCCGTGGGAAGCCGGGGCCAGCACCACCGGCCCGCGGTGACTCCTTCACCCAAGGTCAGGGGCGCTGCCCCGACTTCCCGACGACCCCGATGGCGACGCGGACCATGAGGCGCTGCAGCGTCCCCGCCTTCACCGTGACCGTGGGATCACCCGCCGACTCGAACTTGCGGGTCTTGACCGCGATCGCGCGTTCCCCGACGTAGGCGTACGTCTTCGGGTCGAGCAGCACCTCCTCGTGCAGCCAGCCCTCCACCGTCATGCCGAGGGCGATCGCCGGCCGGCCGGCGATGTCGGCCTTCCCCTCCACCGGCGTCACACCGGGGATCATCTTGATCGCCCGGAAGATCGCCGCCTCCGTCTTCGGGGAGTGGGAACTGTCCCGCAGGATGGTGACCAGCGTCTGGAAGGTCATCAGGTCACCGCCCCCGCCCTTGGGCCCCCTGCGCACCTTCCGCAGCAGCGCACCGGGATCGCTGGGCAGCGGCTCGAACCTGGTCGCGACGGCCGAGGACACCTGCTCGTGCCCGGCCTTCGGCTTGCCGTTCTCATAGGCGGTGAACTGCTTGCCGTCGCCGCGGCGCCACACCTCCCAGGTCTCCGTCTTGTATGGGCCTCCGGTGACGAGCCCGGCGGGCTTCACCGACGAGGTCAGCTGCATCTTCGTATAGACCCACTGGCGCGGCTTCGCCCCGGCGGACGGCCTGGTCGCGGCGACCGCGGCGGCCCGGTCGAGGACGTGCGCCGCCTCGGCGGGGGTACCGAGCGCGATGTCCGCGGGCAGCGCCTCGGGCGGTCCGGCATCGTCCGCCCCGCGCAGGACGACCCCGGCCACGGCGACCGCCGCCAGCGTCCCGACGGCGGCGAGCCGCACGCCCAGCCGGAACCCGCCGCGGCGCCGCACCGGGCCCGCGGTCTCGGCGCGGACGTCCTCGGCCCGCGCGGACTCCATCACGTCCTTCGCCAGCGCCCGCGCGGCCGGCCGGTCGGCGAACCCGGCCAGCGACTCGTCGCGGACACGGGCCATCGACCGCACCATGTCGTCGGTGGAGTGAGGCTTCATGTCAGGGAACTCCGTTCGGTGATGGGACGCTGCGCGGCCACGGGCATCACTTCGGCGCGCGTCGAGCGCAGCGCGCGGGAGAAGCGCTTGCGCGCCCGGTGCAACCGGACGCGTGCGGCCCCCGTCGAGCAGCCGAGGACCGCGGCGATCGCGGAATGGTCCAGCCCCTCCCAGGCGACCAGCCTGAGCAGTTCCCGATCGTCGTCGGACAACTGGCGGAACGCGTCCGCGATCGCCGACGCCTCGACCGGATCGGCACCGACCGCGGCGATCTCGTCGCGCAGGTCGTGGCGCAGGCTCGTCGTGCGACGCCTGCGCTGCGCCTCGCCGCGCCAGTGGTTGGCCAGCACCCGGCGCGCGACGCCGTACAGCCACAGCCGCGCCCTGCCGCCCGGCGGTATCTCGCCCAGCCGCCGCCACGCGATCGTGAACGTCTCGGCCACCACGTCGGCGGCATCGTCGGGGGACGCGCAGCGGCGCAGCACGTACCCCAGAATCGGCTCGTAGGTCGCGGCATAGATCGCCTCGAACCTGGCCTCGCGGTCATCCATCGAAGCCCCGATGACGGGGTCTCTCATGGCGCACGTGTCTCTCCTTCACAGCGGTGACACCCCGTACGTGTCGAGCCCCCCACCGGTGTTACCGGACAACCTCGAAAAGGCGCACACCGGCAGGGGATGCGATGACCACCGACGCCGTCGCACCAGGGCTGGGAGCAGGGCGGCGCAGCCCGAGGAAATCGGGCACACCGCTTCTTCTGCCGGACTCGACCACGCCGACCGGGTTGGTCGACGACGCGTGAAGACGGTGCAGTAACGCGTGATGTGCGCGGGACCAAGTGGGGGTGTACGACGATGATAGGAGTGATCGCATGGCCGATCCCGGCCTAGCCGGCCTGGGACAGGATCCCGCCGTCTTCGAGGAGTTCTACCGGCGGCACATCGACAGAGTGACGCGATTCGTGGCGCGGCGCGTAAGCGATCCGCACACGGCGGCGGACATGACGGCCGAGGTTTTCCTGGCGGTGATCGACTCCGCGCACACCTACCGGCCATCGGCCGGGTCGCAGATCGGGTGGCTGTACGGGGTGGCGCGCAACGTGCTCGCGGCAGAGCGGCGCCGGGCGGCCCGGGAGCACCGGGCCACCGGGCGAATCGCCGGCCGGCGGCTGCTGGACGCCGATGACATCGCGCGACTTGAGGAGCGGATCGACGCCGAGAGCCCGGGGCGCCGGACGTACGAGGCGATCTCGACGCTGCCCAAGGGCACTCGGGCGGTGATCGAACTGATCGCGGTGGACGGGCTGACGGTGTCCGAGGCCGCCGCCGCGCTGGGGCTCCGGCCGGTCACGGCGCGGGTGCGCCTGCATCGGGCCCGGAAACTGCTCGCCGACATCCAGCCCGTCAACGACCTGGCCTACGTGAAGGAGTGAAGAACATGCAGACCTTCGAAGACCGGCTTCTGAGCGAGCTCAGGAACGTCGTCGCGGCCAGGTCCGAGAAGCCCGCACCTCGTCGGCGGCGGATGGGCCTCCGGCTCGGCGTCGCGGCCGCCGTGGTGGGCGCCACGGCCGCTGCGCTGGTGGCCGTGCCGGCCTTCACCGGGGACGAGGCTTCCCAGGCGAACGCCGTGGAGCGGGGGCCGGACGGGTCGATCACGGTGCGTCTGGTGGAGTTCACCCATCCCGAGCGGGTGGAGGCCAAGCTGCGCGCGTTCGGGGTGCCCGCGACGGTGGACTTCCTGCCGTTCGGGACGCAGTGCAAAGGACGCGAGTACTCCTCCGACTGGTGGCAGTCGAAGGAGCCGGACGGCGGCGTCTTCGGCGAAGACCCCGGCTCGGATCCCCACGCCGACGCGGACATGAGGGGCGGCGTCGTGGCCCGGATCCACCCGCAGAAGCTCCACGCCGGGGAGCAGGTCGTCCTCAGCGTCTGGTTCGGGAAGGACGCGGGCAGCGTGTTCAGCCCGATGGTCAAGAAGAAGGGCAGCGTGCCTCCGTGCACCCGAGTGGCCGGCGGACCGTCCGCGGGCGGCGACGGCACAGGCGGCTGATCGAGAACCCGCGCGGGAACGCCGGCCCGCCCCGTCCTCAAGCCCGAGGTCGCCTCAGCCGAGGATGGGGCGGTGCCGGACGTCTGCGCATGAGCCACCACTCCGGCGACCAACGATTCCTCGATCAACGCCCCATCAGGTCCAATGAGGCGCAACGGCTGTGCCGCGATGCGGCCGCGTCCGGACCGAGACCGGCTACTGGGCCATGTCGACGAAGCGGCTGTAGTGGCCCTGGAACGCCACCGTGACGGTGGCGGTCGGGCCGTTGCGGTGCTTGGCGACGATCAGGTCGGCCTCACCGGCCCGCGGCGACTCCTTCTCATAGGCGTCCTCGCGGTGCAGCAGGATCACCATGTCCGCATCCTGCTCGATTGATCCCGATTCGCGAAGGTCGGACACCATGGGCTTTTTGTCCGTTCGCTGTTCGGGGCCTCGGTTGAGCTGCGAGAGCGCGATGACCGGGACGCCGAGTTCCTTGGCGAGGAGCTTCAGCGAGCGGGAGAACTCCGAGACCTCGACCTGGCGGCTCTCCACGCGCTTGCCGGACGTCATCAGCTGCAGGTAGTCGATGATGACGAGCCGCAGGTCGTGCTGCTGCTTGAGGCGGCGGCACTTCGCGCGGATCTCCATCATCGACATGTTGGGCGAGTCGTCGATGAACAGCGGCGCCTCGGCGACCTCGCTCATGCGGCGGGCGAGGCGCGTCCAGTCCTCGTCTTGCATGGTGCCGGACCGCATCGCGTGCAGCGCCACCCGCGCCTCGGCGGACAGCAGCCGCATCGTGATCTCGTTGCGGCCCATCTCCAGGCTGAAGAACGCCGAGGTCAGGCCGTGCTTGATGGACGCGGCGCGGGCGAAGTCGAGCGCGAGCGTCGAGTTGTGCGTCGGGACGCAGTGCCGTCCGGCCAGGTACATGTGGTCGTCGTTGTCGACCTGCACGCACCGCACCGGCACGCTCTCCACGGGCCGGACGTCCACGATGTACCGCACCCGGGCCTCGGATGGGACGCTCTGGGGCTGCCGTGCCGCCTTGCGCGGCAGCCGGAACACCGTCTCGGCGGGCGTGAAGGCGATCTCGTGAACGGCCTCCGCCGCGGGGCCCGACGTCGTCACCTCGGCACGGTGACCGAGGCTGAGGATGAGTTCGTGCACCTCCTCGGCGAGCCGAGCGGAGGAGAAGGCGAGGTCGACGCGTCCATCGGCGGCCACGTGGCCGCGGACGTCGAGGATCCCGGCGAGCAGCGCTCGCCGCTGGGCCGCGGACGCACGCATGTACCGGGCGGGGATCTGCCCACCGTCGGACGGCCCGAGGCGGCGACGCACCCCCGGCAGCACGTAGCAGCCGGGGATGGGCTCCGGGAGGACCTGCGCGCCGGTCGCCTCCAGCTGGGCGATGACCTCGCGGTCGAGGCAGGTGATGCCGTCGGTTCCCGCCTCACCGGCGCCGAGCCGCACGCCCAGGACGTACGGGTCGACGGGGAGTTCGGCCTCCGGGAGGTCGAACGCGCCGGCGACCTCGACGGTGTGCGCGGGACGCCCCTCGTGCCGGAGCGTCGCGAGCAGCTGCTCGGTCGTGCGAATCCGCGAGCGCCCAGCCTGCATCTCCTGCGGCGGGACGACGACGGCGCGGTGACGGGCCGTCTTCCGTGCCGCGTCAGGGCTCTCCGACGGCTGAGCCCCTGTTCGGTCGAACCGGCCGCGGCAGCGCTGAACGGAATCGCTCGTCCGGTGCTGGGAGCGATCGCCCGGCTCACCGCGCTGAGCGTTCCCCCTCGTCACCGCGTGCGCGGCGCGGACCGCCTCAGCGGACCGGTCGCCGCGCCCGGCGGCGATGAAGAACGGGGGATCGAAGGCGTCCGGGACCGACTCGACTCCGATTCGTCCGAGCCGGCCGCGTCGCTTCCCGGAGATGGCCATGCGGAAGTTCGTGTTGACGTTAGTCAGGGCGCGTCTGGAGGCCACCTCGGCCGAGGGCGACGCAGCGCCGTTCCTCAGGCGTGCCGAGGTGCGCCACTGGTGCTGGGCGTCGGCGACGATGACCTCGCCGTCGGAGAACTCGATCTCGTAGCAGGGACGGCCATACATCACGTCGGTGGCGGCGACGACGCGAGTCGGTTTCCCGTCGGCCCCGATCAGCTGGTCACCAACGGACACTTGCCCCATGGTCGTCCACCCCGAAGGGGTGGGAAGTGGGACATTGAGGCTCAAAGCCTTACCCATGGCAGGCCTCGCCGCCACCACAATCATCTGGCCGGGGTGGAGGCCGTTGGTGAGGGCGTCGAGGTCGGCGAAGCCGGTGGGGCAGCCGACCATCTGACCGCCGCGGCTGCCGATGGCCTCGATCTCGTCCAGGGCGCCGGGCATGATCTCCGACAGCGCGACGTAGTCCTCGCCGGCGCGCTTCTCGGCGATGGCGAAGACCTCGGCCTGGGCGCGGTCGAGGACCTCGTCGGCGTCGGCGCCGTCGGCCGCGTAGCCCATCTGGACGATGCGGGTGCCGCTCTCCACCAGGCGGCGCAGGATCGACCGCTCGTGGACGATCTTGGCGTAGTACCCGGCGTTGGCCGCGGTGGGCACCAGGGAGATCAGGGTGTGCAGGTAGGGGGCGCCGCCGATGCGGGCGATCTCGCCGTTCTTGGTGAGCTCGCCGGCGACGGTGACGGCGTCGGCCGGGTCGCCGCGGCCGTAGAGGTCGAGGATGACGTCGTAGATGATCTGGTGCGCGGGCCGGTAGAAGTCGGGCGTGCGCAGCAGTTCGACGACCTCGGCGATGGCGTCCTGGGAGAGCAGCATGCCGCCGAGGACGCCCTGCTCCGCCGAGATGTCGTGCGGCGGGGTGCGTTCGAACTCGTGCTCCTGCGGTCCGATGTCGGCCACGCTCACCGTCGCACCCCCTTCATCTCGGCCGCCGGCGGCCCCGCGTCGCCGACCGTTCGTCCCACGTCTACCTGACGCGTCCGACATTCTCCCGAGGCCGCGCGGCCGGGAGCAAAGCAGCCTGTGGACAACCCTGTGGACTGCCTGTGCAGACACGCCGTTATGGTTGTGCACGACCTGTGGACAACTTTGTGGATTTCCGCCGGACGACCCCCGCCCCACTCCGCTGACCTGCGGCAACGTCGTCCACCGGCTGTGCGGGAAAGAAAGTCGGCCGTCCGCGCCCATGTAAGGCTTGAAGTTCTTAGGACAGTTACTCCGGTGGTAGCCTCGGCGCGGTGACGACTTCCCGGCGGCTCGCGACCGCGCACGACCGCGAGATCCTGCGCCTCGCCGTGCCGGCCTTCGGCGCGCTCGTCGCCGAGCCGCTGTTCCTGCTCTCGGACTCGGCGATCGTCGGGCACCTCGGCACCGCCCAGCTCGGCGGGCTCGGAGTCGCCGGCCAGGCCCTCAGCACCCTCGTCTACCTGTGCGTGTTCCTCGCCTACGGCACCACCGCCGGGGTAGCGCGGCAGGTCGGCGCCGGGGACATGCGGGCCGCGATCAGGCAGGGCATCGACGGCATGTGGCTGGCGGTCGCCATCGGCGCGGTGCTGATCGTCGCGGGATGGCCGCTCGTCCCGTGGATCGTGGACGCGTTCGGCGCGTCCCCGTCCGTGACCCCGTACGCCGTGACCTACCTCCGGGTGAGCCTCTTCGGCATCCCGTCGATGCTGCTGGTCCTCGCCGGTACCGGCGTGCTGCGCGGCCTCCAGGACACGCGCACGCCGCTCGCCGTCTCCATCGGAGGCTTCACGGCGAACCTGCTGCTCAACGTGGTGTTCGTGATCGTCCTGGACTGGGGGATCGCCGGCTCGGCCTGGGGCACCGTGCTCGCCCAGACGGGCAGCGCGGCCGTCTACACGGCCGTCGTCCTGCGCGGGGCGCGCCGCCACGGGGCCCCGGTCCGTCCCGACCTGGAGGGCCTGCGGACGTCCGCCACGGCGGGCTTCGGGCTCCTGGTGCGGACGGCCGCGCTCCGCGTCGTCCTCATCGTGGGCACGTCGATCGCCGCCCGGATGGGGGACGAGGAGATCGCCGCGTACCAGGTCGGCTTCCAGGTGTGGACGCTGCTTGCGTTCGCGCTCGACGCCATCGCGATCGCCGGGCAGGCCATCACCGGGCGCTACCTGGGCGCGTCCGACATCCCGGGCACCCGGGCCATCACGCGCCGGATGGTCTGGTGGGGCATCGGCTGCGGCATCGTGTTCGGGCTGGCCGTCCTCGCCGTGCGCCCGTGGCTGCCCGGCCTGTTCACCGGGGACGGCGACGTCCGCGACCTGCTGCTCGCCTCACTGCTCCTCGTCGCGTTGCTCCAGCCGGTGGCGGGCGTGGTGTTCGTCCTGGACGGCATCCTGATCGGCGCCGGCGACGGCGCCTACCTGGCCGCGACCACGCTGATCGCGACGGTCGTCTTCCTCCCCGCCGCGCTCGTCCTGTACCGGGCGGACGCGGGCCTCATCGGGCTGTGGGTCGCGATCGGCCTGTGGATGCTGACCCGGATGATCACCCTGGGGCTGCGCGCCCGCGGCGACCGCTGGATGGTCACCGGGGCCGTCCGCTGACCCGCGTGGGCAAAATCCTGGGAATCGCACCCGCACCACCGACCCCACCCGCTACGATTCGAACATGTGTTCCACCCATGGCGAGCGGATGGCCCGGCTGACGCAGGCGATCGACGACCTGGCGGCCGAGGGCCTGGCCGGGCTGCCCCCGGAGACCCTGGTGGAACGGGTGGCGGGCATCTGGTCCTTGGTCGAGGGCATCGACCCCGAGATAGCCCGCCGCCGAACCCGCTACACGACCCCCGACACCTAAACCCACCCCGACCACCACCCCAAGGGCTACGGACGGCATCGCGCAGGCGTTCTCGTACTGGCGGTGATGCGCGAGCGTTTCACGCGAGTGGCGTCCGTGGAGGGGGAGGGTCAGGTCAGGTTGTCGAGGGGCGGCAGTATCGGCAGGATTGAGCCGTTGTCGGCGTTGTTCTGGCTCGGGTTGGACGTCTCCAGGCGGGCGGCGACCGCGCGGCGCAGTTCGGGCAGTCGCGCGTAGAGCCTGTCGCCCGGGCAGGACGTGTTGTTGTAGTCGCGGTGCCCGACGATGGCCTGGGCCGGGTCCAGGTTGTACTGCCGGCACAGCCACACGCAGACCTCCAGCAGCGAACCCCACAGCTTGCCGGGGACCGCCCGTGACGTGTACGTCCCCTCGTTCTCGATGCCGAGCGTGTGCTGGTTGTGGTGCAGGACCTGCGCGCCCACCGCGAGGTCGCCGGCGCGGATCGCCTTCAGGCTGCGGTTGCGGCCCTCCATCACGATGCCGCCGCGGCTGATGGTGAGCTGCTGACCGGTGTCGTCCCAGCCGTTCTTGTTCATGTGGAAGTTCTGGATGTACCGCGACAGGCTGAACGCGTGGGACAGCGACACATCGCTGGTGTTGGCCGTGGCGGTGTGGTGCACGATGATGTGATCCGGCGCCCGCTTCAGGACCTTGGCCGGCCGCCTCGGCGGTCTCGCGTTCCACTGCGCGCGTGTGTAGATGTGCGGGTTCTCCGCCGTGAAGTCGACGGGGACCGCCATCCCCTCGTCCGCCATGGCCCCATTCTGGAGCGGCGACGCCATCGAGAGCATCTCCAGCAGGCCGGCCCCCGCCACGCCGCCGATGAGCGCCCGGCGCGTCACCGGCAGGCCGCGCCGGTCCCGGTCGTCCGCGCCGTCCCCCGAATGCGCGATCACACCGTCCCCCCTCATTCCGGATCAACTGATCACGGAACGTAATGGCCGCTCTGGCGATCACCCAAACACAGGGCGGTTCAGGGACGTTTCACATGAAACCCAGCGCACGATCCCTGCCATTGGACGGCGTTCGCCCTGCTCTTGTGCAAGAGATTGCGGGATCCAGAGCCGTCTCCACGCACCCCGTCCCCACCGAACGCATGCACCGCCCTAGCAACGGCAAGTAGCGGAAAGACGCAGACCCAGGGAACTCGAACGCGCAGCTCGGCCGAGGTGCAGGGGCAAGGGGGTGGACGTGGAACGGCCCCCGAGCCTGTGGGACTCGGGGGCCGTTCGGTGGTGCGGTGGGTGCGTCAGCCCTCGACGACGTTGACGTCGATCGTGGCGCTGACGTCGCTGTGCAGGCGCACGCTGACCCGGTGGGTGCCGACGGTCTTGATCGGGTTCCCGATCTCGATGCGGCGGCGGTCCAGGTCGGGGCCGTCGGCGGCCTTGACCGCCTCGGCGATGTCGGCGGCGGTCACCGCGCCGAACAGGCGGCCGTTGCTGCCGGTCCGGGTGCGCAGCGTGACGCGCAGGCCGCCGAGCTGGTCGGCGACCTCCTTGGCGTGCTCGACGGTCGCGATCTCGCGGGCCGAACGCGCCTTCTTGATGGAGTCGATCTGCTTCTCGGCGCCCCGGGTCCACTGGATCGCGAACCCGCGGGGGACGAGGTAGTTGCGGCCGTAGCCGTCGCGGACCTCGATGACGTCACCGGGCTCGCCGAGCCCGGAGACCTGCTGGGTCAGGATGAGCTTCATGATCTATACCCCCTGCCTCAGCGCGCGGTGCTGGTGTACGGCAGCAGCGCCATCTCGCGGGCGTTCTTGATCGCCGTGGCGACGTCCCGCTGGTGCTGGGTGCAGTTGCCGGTCACCCGCCGAGCACGGATCTTGCCGCGGTCGGAGATGAACTTCCGCAGCAGGACCGTGTCCTTGTAGTCGACGTAGGAGATCTTCTCCTGGCAGAAAACGCAAACCTTCTTCTTCGGCTTGCGGGGAGGTGGCTTCGCCATCGTGGTGCTCCTTTGGGAGAGCCCCGCTCACGCGGGAATGGACGTGTACTGGATGGTGTCGTGGTCGCGCCGGAGCGTCGGGGCCTAGAACGGGGGGTCGTCGGAGTAGCCGCCGCCACCGCCGCCGCCCGTGGCCCACGGGTCCGCGGGGGCGCCGCCCTGCTGGCCGCCGCCTCCGAAGCCGCCGCCGCCCTGCTGGCCGCCGCCGCCTCCGAAGCCGCCGTCCTGACCGCCGCCGCCGCCGAAGCCGCCGCCGCCCTGGCCGCCACCGCCGCCGAAGCCGCCGCCACCGCCCTGCCGCTGGGTCTTGTTGACCTTGGCGGTGGCGCTGCGCAGCGACGGGCCGACCTCGTCGACCTCGATCTCGAAGACGGTGCGCTTCTCACCCTCGCGGGTCTCGTACGACCGCTGCTTGAGGCGTCCCTGGACGATGACCCGCATGCCGCGCTGCAGCGATTCGGCGACGTTCTCGGCCGCCTGCCGCCAGACGTTGCAGGTCAGGAACAGGGCTTCGCCGTCCTTCCAGTCGCCCGACTGGCGGTCGAAGAACCGCGGGGTCGAGGCGATGCGGAAGGACGCGACCGCCTGGCCGCTCGGGGTGAAGCGGAGATTCGGGTCCTCGACGAGGTTCCCGACGATCGTGATTACGGTGTCGCCTGCCATGGGGCTCGCTCCGGCTGATGAGAGGGCTGAGCCTGGCTCAGTGGACCTCGGGGCGGATGACCTTGGTGCGGAGGATCGACTCGCTCAGGTTGAGCTGCCGGTCGAGCTCCTTGACCGTGGCAGGCTCGGCCGACAGGTCGATCACCGCGTAGATGCCTTCGGACTTCTTCTGGATCTCGTACGCCAGGCGCTTGCGGCCCCAGACGTCGACGTTCTCGACGCTGCCGCCGCCGTCCCGGACGACCTTCAGGAACGGCTCGAGCGCCGCGTTCGCGGTGCGCTCGTCGATGGCGGGGTCGAGGATGGTCATGAGTTCGTAACGACGCATGCTGTGTCCCTACCTCCTCTGGACTGATGCGGTCACGGTCTCTCCGTGACAGGAGGGCTCTTGCGTCCGCCGCGGCGGTACTGGACCCCGGATTGCCGGGCGCACCTGCCGCGAGACCGATACAGGCTACCAACAGTCGGCAGCGTACAAGCCGGTTCCCGCAGTGGAGCGCCAGCGGAACGGAGGGAACCGGCTTGTACCGCCCTTGCCGGGGGTGTGTGGGGTCGCCCCCACAAGCCGACACCGCGCCGGTTGGTGGGGCATGGGTGGGTCAGTGGCGTTGGTAGGTGGGGTGGGTGGGTCTGGTGCAGCGGCGGCGTTCCAGTTCGGCCATGATGTCGGCCATGCGGGCGCGCATGCGGGCGGTCTGGGTCGTCAGCAGGGACAGCTCCTCGACGAGCTCCGCGTCGCCGATGAGCCCCAACTCCGCTTTCGTCACGGTGTGCAACCTCCTGCTCTCCCCCGCTTCCCCTCGGGGGCCGGACCGAGCCGGTGTTCTCGAATCCATGTTCGACAGTACCGGGTGCCGCCGACATTTTCCGACCGCCCACGCTGGTTGATCTTCGCTTGGGCTGGGAATTCCCTTATGGGCATGGTCCGTCCGGTCCCGCGTTCACCATGCGCCCCAAGCGCGGGAGCACCACCTGAGGAGGATCCGATGCCGCAGGAGGCAACCGACGCACGGCGGACGCCGGCACGTGCCGAGACCAGGCAGGAGCCCCGCCGGCTGCAGGGCGTGCTGGCGGTGGCCGCCATCACCATCGGGGTCGCCGCCCTGTTCCTGGGCTGGTTCCCCGAGACCCACTTCCCCGGTGCCGTGCTCGGCGTGATCGGGCTGCCGCTCGCGCTGTACTCCCAGATGATCTCGGCGACGACCAATGAGCGGTGGCTGAACGTGATCGGCATGATCACCGCGTTCATCGGCACCGGCTTCGCGCTCAGCAACGGCGGCTTCTCGATCTGACCCGTCCCGGGTGTCGCAGAGCGCGGATAGGCTCGTCGGCATGCGCATCGGAGCCCATGTCGACCAGCAGAACCCGCTCGACAACGCCCGCGCGGTCGGGGCTGACGTCGTCCAGTTCTTCCTGGGCGACCCGCAGGGCTGGAAGAAGCCCGTCCTGCCGGAGGGCGTCGAGGCGCTGGCGGGGTCCGGCGTGGACGTCTTCGTGCACGCTCCGTACACGATCAACGTCGCGACGTCCAACAACCGGATCCGCATCCCGAGCCGCAAGAACCTCACGCAGCAGCTGGAGGCGGCCGCGTCCATCGGGGCGACGGCGCTGATCGTGCACGGCGGGCACGTGCTGAAGGACGACGACCCCGAGACGGGCTTCGAGAACTGGCGCAAGGTGTTCGAGCGGGTCGAGTGTCCGATTCCGGTCTACATCGAGAACACGGCCGGCGGCGGGAACGCCATGGCGCGCAAGTTCGACCGGATCGCCCGGCTGTGGGAGGTGCTGTCCGGGGTTCCGGGGCTGGACGGCAAGCTCGGCTTCTGCCTCGACACCTGCCACGCGCACGCGGCCGGCGAGGAACTGGTCGACGCCGTCGACCGGATCAAGGCCATAACCGGCCGCGTCGACCTGGTGCACTGCAACGACAGCCGGGACGCGTTCGGGTCGGGCGCCGACCGGCACGCCAACCTCGGCAGCGGCAGCATCGACCCGGAGCTGATCCTCGCCGTGGTCAGGGCCGCGGGCGCCCCGGTCGTGGTGGAGACGCCGGCGGCGGGGCAGGCCGACGACATCGCGTGGCTGCGCTCGAAGCTCTGAGGAGCGCGGTTCCTGGAACCCGCGCAGCGTGCGCGGCATCTAAACCGGGTGCGACCAGCCTGACGACAAAATCCGAAGGTCACGTCACACTGGCATAATCCGGAACCCAGCCCTCAGCGCACGCGCGTCCTCTCCGGCCGGCGGGCGCGCGAACCGATCGGGATGCACATGGCACAGCCCCCTTACGACCCCTACGGCTACGGATCGCAGGACCCGTACGCGCAGCAGTCCTACTCCCAGCCCCCGGCCGTGCAGCACCACTACTACGGGGCTTCGATGCCGGTCGCCCCGCCGACCAACGGGATGGCGACGGCGTCGCTGGTCTGCGGGCTCATCGGGTTCTTCGCGTGCGGTGTCACGTCCATCCTGGCGGTCATCTTCGGGCACGTGTCGCTGAGCCAGATCAAGCGGACCGGCGAGGGCGGCCACGGCATGGCCGTCACCGGACTGATCCTCGGCTACCTGATCAGCGCGGGCTGGCTGCTCATCCTGCTCTTCTACATCCTCGGGATCGCGATGTTCGCCGCGAGCAGCGGCAGCACGTACTGACCGCTCAGGCCAGCCGTGGGACGCCCGCCACCTCCACCCCTACGCTGGACATCAGCACCGTCATGGGGGTGGACGTGGCGCGCCACGCCTTGACCGCGTCGCCGAACACGTCGAGGACCATCCGCAGCGATTTGTGGTCGGTGTCGGCCAGTTCGGCCCAGGATTCGTACAGCACCAGGTAGCCGTTCTTCGCGGGCGCCCACGACAGGTCCCTGAGGGCGGCGGCGAGGTCGTCCCAGTCGCCGTCGGCGAGCGCCGGCGCCTCGAACACCGCGGCGCACAACCGGAGGAACCCCGCCTTGTCGCGGGCGCGGCGGCCGTCGAGGTGGAAGCCGCGCCAGCCGGCCTCCTCGGCCCGCTCCGTCCAGCTCGTGTCGCCGACCGCGCCCGGCACCGGGGGCGTCCGCCACTGGTAGACGCCCGGTTCCAGCCGTCCCGCGAGCAGCTCGTTCAGTGCTTGGTTCGCGTCCACGTCCTCTCCCGGCAGTTCCCGCGTCCCCGCGATCCGTCCCGCGAGGGGCCGGGCCGATCCCGCCCGCCGCGATCAGTTCCCCGGCATCCGGCGGGAAATCCCCCGGCGCAGGCAGATTCCGGCCACGAAAAGTCCCACGCGATGCCCGCGATCGTCGCACAGCGCTCTCGTGGCGGCGGGACGACGCGCTGACCAGTGGCGATGCCGTGGCGGCGCATCCGGCTGAGGCCGGTGACCGGGTTCGTCCACCGGCCTGGAAGATATGGCTTGAGTCTCCAGCGGGTGGAGGGCACAGGGTGAGGGGCATGGACGGCGACGCCTTGTACACGATCGGGGAGCTGGCACGCCGCACCGGGCTCTCGGTGCGGACGATCCGGTTCTACTCCGACGAGGGCGTCGTGCCGCCCACCTGCCGTACCGCGGCCGGCTACCGGCTGTACGACGCGGAGGCCGCCGCGCGCCTGGACCTGGTGCGGACGCTGCGGGACCTCGGCGTCGACCTCGGCACGATCCAGCGGGTGCTGGCCCGCGAGATCGGCGTCGGGGAGGTCGCGGCGGCGCACGCGGAGGCGCTGGACGTGCAGATCCGGACGCTCAGGCTGCGCCGGGCCGTGCTGCGGGCGGTGGCGAAACGCGGATCCACCCCGGAGGAGATCGAGATCATGAACAAGCTGGCCCGGCTGTCCGACGAGGAGCGCCGGCGGATCATCACCGACTTCATCGACGAGTCGTTCGCCGGACTGGACCTGAGCCCCGACTTCGAGGCGAAGATGCGGTCCGGGCTTCCGGAGCTGCCGGACGACCCCGCGCCCGAGCAGGTCGACGCCTGGGTCGAGCTCGCCGAGCTGGTCGGCGACCCCGGCTTCCGGGCGTCGGTGCGGCGGATGGCCGAGTACCAGGCCGCCCAGATCGAGCAGGGCGCCTACCCCGAGGATCCGGAGGGCCTCGGCCGGATGACGGGGGACAGGATCGCGGCGGCGATCGCGGACGGGATCGAGCCCGGTTCGGACGCGGCCCGTCCCGTCCTCGACGAGCTGGTCGCCGCCTACGCGGCGGCCTACGGTGCCGCGGACGGCCCCGAGTTCCGGCGGAAGCTGCTGGAGCAGGTCGAGATCGGCAACGACCCGCGCGCGGAGCGGTACTGGCAGCTGATCGCCGTCATCAACGGCTGGCCCGCCTGGCCCGCGATGACTCCGACGTTCGCATGGTTCGCCGAGGCGCTGCGCGGCCGGCTCGGCTGAGTCGGGCGGCTCCCCGGCAGGTCAGGATGGTGCTGGGGCGCCGGCGTGGTGAGGAGCGCCGCGCCAGCGCCCCAGCGACACGACGTCCGCGGCACCGTCGAGGACACCGCCCGCCGGGTCGTCCACGCCGTCCGCCCGGACGATGTCACCGGACGGCCGCAAGATGTCCCACACCACCAGACCGGCCAGCACCAGGACGGTCACGAACCGGGCGAGTAGCGCCAGCGAGTACACGTCCTGGCTGATGCCGCCTTCGGGGGCGTCCAGGCTCAGCACCGCCGACATGGTGTCGGACAGGTTCGCCCCCTGCGTCTGCCCGGACACCGACAGCAGGAACCACCAGATGCCGAAGAAGTAGGCGATCTCGCCGATCTGCCATGCGACGAACGCGGGCACCTTAGGACGAGCCAACACCGCGAGCGGCAGCAGCCAGAGGACGTACTGCGGCGACCACACCTTGTTCGGCAGCATGAACGCGACGAGCACCAGGAACAGCAGTTGGGCGAGGCGCGGACGGCGCGGCGCGGCGAGCGCGAGGACGGCGATGCCGGCGGCGAGGACGAGGAACGTCCCGGTGCCGAGCAGGTTGAGCAGTTCGGTGTCGGTGGAGGGCTCCGGCAGCCCGTGGTCCTGCAGGACGAAGAAGATCGATCCCCAGTCGACGCCGCGCTTCTGGCTGAAGGTGTAGAACTCCAGCCAGCCGTCCCACGCGAAGAGCATCACCGGCAGGTTGACCAGCAGCCACGCGCCCGCGGTCCCGGCGAGCAGGCGGCCCATCGCGCGCCACTGACCGGCGCGGACGCACAGCAGCACCAGCGGGCCGAGGAACAGCAGCGGGTAGAACTTCGCGGCGATCGCCAGCCCGAGCAGCGCGCCCGCGAGCGCCGGGCGGCGCGCCGACCAGGCGGCGACCGCGAGCGCCGACAGCGCGACCGCGAGCAGGTCCCAGTTGATGTACGCGGTGAGCAGCAGCGCGGGGGACAGCGCCACCATCAGGCCCACCCGCAGCGAGCGGCGCCCCGCCGCGTACGCCGTGGCGAGGACGGCCGCGACCGCGAGGACGGCGAGGATGAGCGCCGTGACGTTGAAGAACGCCATCCCGCGGCCGTCCACCCCGAACGGGCTGACGAGCCACGCCACCAGCTGCATGAAGCCGCCGCTGAGCACCGGGTACTCGACGTAGTGGATGTCGGACCCTTGCAGCGAGTCGAAGTAGGGGAGCTTGCCGTCGCTCAGCCCGCGCACGTAGTAGAGCGGGTAGATGTCGGTGTAGCAGGCGTTCGCCGTCGTCTTGAGGAAGTCGAACCGCGACGACGCGCACGGCTGCTTCTGCAGCCAGCCGAGCAGGCACACCAGGGCGGTGAGCCCCGTCAGCACCGGCGCGAGCCGCATCAGCCGGGCGGGCGGGCGCGGTCCGGGGCGGCCGTCCGCCGGGTCGCTGCCGGCGGACATCGCGAGCCCCTCAGAAGACGACGACATGGACAGCAAGACTATTCGTCCGGGGCGGTACCGGCGATCACGGACCGGACACCGGCCGGAAAAGGGGGACGGCCCGGAGCCGCAGTGGCTCCGGGCCGTTCCGCCCGATGTCAGGCTCGCGCTACGCGGCCGGGGTGCGCTACGCGCCCTCCTCGGACCCCGGGCCCGGCGGTTCCTCCCGGCAGGCCGGATGGTTGCGGTTCTGCGGCTTCGCGCACCACCAGCCCTTGTCGCCCTCGGGCGGCAGGTTCGGGTTGCAGCCCTCCGGCCGGTTCAGCACGTCGCAGGGCTTGTCCTCGTTGTTCGGCGGCGGCGACGGCGAGGTCGGCGTGGACGGCGAGGACGACGGGCAGCCCGGCTCCTGGTTCGGCTGCCCCGGACGGCAGCTCGGCGAGGTCGTCGGGCTCGGCGTGTTCGACGGGGACGGGGTCGGCTTGACCTTCGCCCACGGGGCGAGCTGGCCGACGTTGGCGGGCGGCGGGAACTGGCTGATCTCCTTGCCGTCCAGCGCCTTCAGCATGAAGCGCTTGAACAGCTCGGCCGGGACGGTACCACCGTAGACCTGGTCGTAGCCGCCGACGCCGATCAGCGACTTGCGGGTGCCCTTCTTGTCCTGCCGCCACATCGCCGCCGACGTCGCCAGCTCCGGCGTGTAGCCGACGAACCAGGCGGACTTGTTCTCGTCCGTCGTACCGGTCTTGCCGGCGACCGGACGGGAGCCCAGGCTCGCCCGGGTACCGGTACCGCCGGTCTGGACGACCGCCTGCATCGCGGACGTGGCGTCCGCGGCGACGCCCTCGGAGAAGGCCCGCGTCGGCTTCTGCCAGGGCAGCTTGTCCAGCGGCTTGTTCTCGTTGTTCACGACCGTGTGGCCCTTGGCGTCCGTGATCTTCGCGATCACGTGCGCGTCGCGGTGCTCGCCGCCGGCCGCGAACGTCGAGTAGACCGACGCCATGGTGACCGGGCTGGCGTCGATGACGCCGAGCGGCAGCGAGGTGTAGGTCGGGTCGAGGCTCGGGGTCTTCTCCGGGATGCCCATCTTCTTGGCCATGTCGACGACGTTCGTCAGCTGGACCTTCTGCCCCAGCTCGACGTACGCGGTGTTGATCGACATCGCCGTCATCTGCTTGAGGTTGTAGACGCCGTTCTCGGACGTGCTGTCGTTGGTGAACGTCGCGCCGTTGATCGTCCGCTTGTAGCGGCCGTCCATCGTCGTCTTCAGGCTGATGCCCTGGTCGAGCGCGGTCGCCAGCACGATCGGCTTGAACGACGAACCCGGCTGCACCTTGCCCTGGAAGGAGTTGTCGAACGCGTGCTTCTGGTAGTCGGGACCGCCGTAGGCGGCGACCACGCCGCCCGTCTTCGGGTCGATCGACGCGAGCCCGAACCAGATGTCCGACTTGAGGTTGTTTTCCTTCTTGACCTGCTTGACGAGCTTGTTGGTGTAGTCCTGCAGCCCCTTGTTGAACGTGGTCTTGATCCGGAGGCCGCCGGTCGCGAGGCGCTGCCGGTCGATGCCGAGCGACTCCAGCTCGTTGATCACGCGCGCCTGGAGGTAGCCGGCGTTCGGGTCGTCCGGCGCGTCGCTCCAGTCCTTCTGCGTCTGCGGGAACTTCGCCGCGCTGCGCTTGGTCTGGTCGAGCCAGCCCTTCTCGACCATGCCGTCGAGGACGTAGTTCCAGCGGTTGACCAGCGCCTGCTTGCGCGGGTTGGACGTCGGGCCGTAGGTGTGAAAGTAGCTCGGTCGCTGGATCATCGCGGCGAGCATCGCCGCCTGGTACTCGTTGATCTCGGTGACGGGCTTGTGGAAGTAGGCGCGGGACGCCGCCTGGATGCCGTACGAGTCGCGTCCGAACGAAACGACGTTGAGGTACAGCTCAAGGATCTTCTTCTTGTCCATCTCCTTGCCCATCCGGACGGAGATGAGGATTTCCTTGAGCTTGCGGCTGACCGTGCGGTCCTGGCTGAGGTTCGCCCAGTAGTTCCGGGCCAGCTGCTGGGTGATCGTCGAGGCGCCGGCGACGTCGCCGCCGGTCGCGGCGCGGAACACCGCGCCCGCGATGCCGGTCGGGGAGATGCCCGGCTCGCTCCAGAAGTTGCGGTCCTCCGCGGCGAGCACCGCGTTCACCACATGGTCGGGCACCTTGTCGAGCGCGATGTCCTCGCGGTGGGTGCCGATCCGGGCGAGCGTCGACCCGTCGCTGTAGGTGATCACCGACTCCTGGCGGAGCGCGTCCTGCTGCGCCTTGGTCGGGAGCGGCGTGTTGGCGTAGGCGACCACGACGAGGACGGCCATGCCGAGGATCAGCACGCTGACGACCGCGACCGTGATCTTCCAGGACGGGACGTACCGCCGCCAGCCGGTCTTCTCCGGGTCGTCCGGGCGCTTCTCGCGCCGGGAGCGACCCCGGCCGCGGCCGCGCTCCTCCTCGTCCCAGAAGCCGCCGCCACCGCCGCCGCCGGGCCCGCCAGGGCCTCCGGGCCCTCCGGGACCGCCCGGGCCCCCGGGCCCGCGCCCGCCGGGGCCTCCAGGACCGCCGGGACCGCCCGGCCCACCGGGACCGCGGCGCCCCGGAGGCGGACCGCCGGGCCCCGACCGCGATGCCGCCGGCGCCCCGCGGCGCCGCCCGCCGCCGGGCGCTCCCGCCCGTGCGGGGCCGCCGCCCCGGCCGCCCGACCTGCCACCACCGGGACGCGGCGTCCTGCCGGGCGGCGTCCTGCCGGGCGTGGGCGGGCCGGGGGACCCGCCGCGCTGCCCGCCGGACGGCGTGCCCGCGGAGCCGGGGCGGGGGGAGCCCCTCCGGCCGGCGTTCTCTCCGTGGTCCGGTCCGTATCGGCTTGGGTTACTCACACGCGGCCTCATCAACTGGGGGACGGCTATGCGTCGTCCGAGCGTACTGTGCACCCGCGGCTGCGGAGGCCGGTGAGGCGAGGCTGCCCTTCATCCGGCCCGCCGGGCACGCGGGATCGGGGCCGCTGGCGTGCGGCAATTCGCGATCATGCTTCATGTCACACCCCCACGTTTCAGTGGACGGTTCGGGTGCGGACGGCCCGCCGGTTCATTCCGGCGGCCGTCCCGGCGGGGCCAGGGGTGCCAGAGGTGCGACGCGTTCCGACTCCCCGGTGCTGAAGCCGCGGCCCCCGCCGCGGCGGCAGGCCGGGTCGCCGCGGTGCATCTGGCACCACCAGCGCGGCGGCGGGTTGCTCGGCGGCTTGTTCGGGTCGCAGTTGCCGTTGGAGAACGGCGACTGGCACGGCGGGAGGTCCCCCCGGTCGTCGTCATCGCCGCCGTCCTTGCAGCGCGGGTCGTGCTGCCCGATCGGGTTGTCGCACCACGGCGGCCGGTCGTCGTCCTTCTTTTTCTTCTCCGGCGGCTTCGCCCACTTCTGCACGATTCCGCCCCACGCGGGCGGCGGGAACGCCTCGGCGTCCATGCCGCGCACCGCGTTCGACATGTAGGACCGCCAGATGCGGGCGGGGATCGTGCCGCCCTCCACCTCGCCGATCCCCGGCAGGATCACCGACTTCTTCTTCCCGTCCGAGCCGACCGCGTCGTTGTAGATCGTCACGGCGGTGGAGATCTGCGGGACGTACCCGACGAACCACGACGAGACGTTGCGGTCGGTGGTACCGGTCTTGCCGGCCGCCTGCCGTCCGTCCGGCAGGGCCGCCGCCGTCGCGGTACCGCTCTTGATGACCTGCTGCATCGCGTACGTGGCGTCCGCCGCGACCTTCGCGCTGAACACCCGGCGCTTCTCGACCTTCGGCTTCAGCCGGACCCGCTTGTTGTCGCTGTACCGGACGACGCGGATCACGTGCGGCTTGTGGTACACGCCGCCGTTGGCGAACACCGCGTAGCCCGCGGCCTGCTCGATCGGCCGGATGTTGTTGACGCCGAGCGCCAGGTTCAGGCAGCACTTGTGCGGCGTCAGCAGGTCGGACGCGATGCCGGCGTCGGTCTCGGTCTTGATGACCTCCTCGATGCCGACCTTGCCCATCAGCTGGATGAACGCGGTGTTCACCGAGTCCTCGGTCGCCTTGATCAGGTTGATCGCCGGGCCGACGTCATGGCTGTTCGGCACGATCACGGCGTTCGGGTCGTTCTTGGAGACCACGCTGCCGTCCGGGCCGATCGGGGTCTTCGACCGTCCTTCGACCAGGCTCTTCAGGCTGTAGTTCTGCTTCAGCGCCGTCGCCAGCACGTACGGCTTCATCGCCGACCCGGCCTGCGCCGAGCCCTGCCACACGTTGTTGAACGACTGGTCCAGGTAGTCGGGGCCGCCGTAGAAGGCGACCACCTCGCCGTTGGCGGAGTTCACCGACACCAGCCCGACGCGGATCTTCTTCTTCGCGAGCTTCTTCGGGTCGACCTGCGGGACGGTCTTCTCGGCCGCCCTCTTGGCCATCGCCATCCGCTTGCGGTCGAACGTCGTGTAGACGCGCAGGCCCTCGGTCGTCAGCTCCTTGCGGTCGATGCCCTCGCGGCGCAGCTCCTCCATCGCGCGGGTCAGCATGTAGCCGCGCTGGCCGCCGTACAGCTGCTTGTCGCTGCCCGGCTTGCTGATCTTGGGCAGCCGCTGCATGTACTTCGCGGCGTCGGCCTCGCTCAGCTTGCCCATCGAGACCATGCCCTTGAGCGTGTACTGGTAGCGCGCGGTCACCCACGCCTTGTTCTTCGGGTCGCCCGCGTCCCGGTTCGGGTTCTGGATGATGCCGCCGAGGATGGCCGCCTGGTCGGGCTTCAGCTCCCAGACGTTCTTGCCGAAGTACTCCCGCGAGGCCGCCTGGATCCCGTAGGTGTCGCGGCCGAGGTAGATCG
Source organism: Actinomadura sp. NAK00032 (assembly GCF_013364275.1). Lineage (NCBI taxonomy): Bacteria > Bacillati > Actinomycetota > Actinomycetes > Streptosporangiales > Thermomonosporaceae > Actinomadura > Actinomadura sp. NAK00032. Next base: position 9,393,907 of record NZ_CP054932.1, read on the forward strand.
TGTTCAGGTAGAGCTTGAGGATCTCGTCCTTGGTGTACTTGTCCTCGAGCTTCACCGAGATGAACAGCTCTTTGAACTTGCGGTTGACCGTCCGGTTCTTCGGGTCGGAGTAGTAGTTCTTCGCGAGCTGCTGCGTGATCGTGGAACCGCCGCCGGACCCGCCGGTCAGGTTGTCCCAGACCGCGCGCGTCGTGCCCTTGATCGAGAAGCCGGGGTCGGTGCGGAAGCTGCGGTTCTCCGCGGCGAGGACCGCGTCCTGGACGAAGGTCGGGACCTGCTTCAGCTCGACGCTCTGCCGCTTCTTGCCGATCCGTCCGATCTCGGTGCCGTCGGTGTAGTAGAAGATGGACGCCTGGTCCTCGACGCCGGCGACCGTCGGCTCGGCGGGGGTGGGCGTGTTCGTGTAGGCGACCCAGATCAGCGTGATGAACGCGGCCACGCCGAGCCCGCAGACACCGGCCACGATCTTCCAGGACGGGATGAACCGCCGCCAGCCGGTCTCGCGGGACCGCAGGTGGCCGAGGAAGCCCTTCTTCTGTGGAGGCGGCGGCGTCCCATGCCGCCCGGGCCCGCCGGGACCGCCCGGCCTGCCCGGCCCTCCCGGCCCGCCGGGTCCTCCGGGGCCGCCCGGCCCTGCGGGACCGCCCGGACCACCGGACCGGTTCGCCGCCCGGACGCCCTTCCCCTGGAACTTCGCGGTGAGCTTCGCCCCGAGCTCCTGCCCGGTCTTCCCGAGCTCGCCGAGCTTCGCCTTGACGCCGGGCTTCGGCGCCGCACCGGCGGCGCCGGCCATGCCCATGCCCATGCCCATGCCGGCCGTTCCGGGCGGACCGCCCATGCCGGGAGGCCCGTTCATCGGCCCAGGACCGCCGGGCCCGAAGGGACGTCCCGGCGCACCGCCGTTGGGCGCGGACGGCCCGCCCGGCTGCATCGGTCCACTCTGCGGGGGCTGACCGCCCATGGGGAGCGCACCCTGCTGCGGCCCGGGCCCGCGCTGCGCGGGAGGACCGCCGGGCGCCGAAGGGCCACCGGGAGCTCCGAACCCGCCCGGCCCGGACGGCCCGGAGGGCGAACCCTGCCCCGGCTGCCCGCCCGGCCCGTACTGCGGGCCCGTCCTGGGCACCCCGCCCTGCCCGGGAGATCCGCTCGGCGCGCCTCCACCGGGGCCGGACGGACCGCCGGACGCGGAGAACGCACCGGAACCGAGCGGGCCGCCCGGCGCGGGCTGACCCGGCGCGGGCTGACCGAGCGCCGGTTGACCTGGTGCGGGCTGACCGAGCGCCGGTTGACCTGGTGCGGGCTGGCCGAGCGCCGGTTGACCTGGTGCGGGCTGGCCGAGGGCGGCGGGGCCGGCGGGCGGGGAGGCGTGGCGTCCCGGAGAGGGGGGCGCCGCCGGGATCGCGGGAGTCGGCGCGGTCGGCGCGGCACCGCCGAGGGGCGCGGGGGGACCGCCGCCGGGGACGGCATGACCGCCCATGAGACCCGGGCTGTCCGCGGAGCCGGGGCTCTGCGGCGTGCCGGGGGCGTCATCGGTACCCGGACGCCCGGGGTCGCCGGGACGGGGGTTCTGCTGCCCGCCCGGCCACTGCGACCCGGGTTCCGGTCGGGGCTGGCTTGGATTACTCACGCGACCTCATCGACAGGGGACAACGGTTGTTGCCAGTGGCCCGGGGCGGCCTCCGGCCCTTGTTGCGACTCGTGCGCCGTCCGAAGAGTACTGTGCGGGCTGGTGAGCGGGGGGAGCGCATGCATGGTGAAGTTCCATCCCGGCCGGTCAACGCCCCTTCCGACGAGGGCGGCCGGGTCCTCCTTCCGTGCTGTCAGCCGCCCGGGACCGTGTGACGGGCCAGGTGGTTCCTGGCGCAACTTTGACATATTTCCGCCACATACACCCTGAATTCGGCGTATTCGGCGTCCGACCTCGGCGCCCGTGACGCCGCGGCCCGGGACGTCCGGCCACCGCGGCCCGACACTCCCACTTGCCAGGACGGGACCTCGTACGTATCTTGTCGATGTATCGAGTCGATACATTCGCTCGATACATCGGATCGAGACATCGGTCTCTGCGAGAGAGGGAACCGGGATGGCGGCCAGGAAGGGCGCGGGCGTGCTGGAGCTCGCCGTGCTCGGCCTGCTGCACGAGGCTCCCATGCACGGCTACGAGCTGCGCAAGCGGCTCAACGCCCTGCTGGGGATGTTCCGGGCGTTCTCCTACGGCTCCCTCTATCCGTGCCTGAAGCAGCTTCTCACGGACGGGATGATCGTCGAGGACCGTCCCGACGAGGCGAACACGCCGCTGGCACTGCAGAGCCGTCGGTCGAAGATCGTTTACAAGCTCACCGCCGACGGCAAGGAGCGCCTCCAGCGGCTCCTGACCGAGGCCGGTCCGGCGTCGTGGGAGGACGAGGGGTTCGGCGTTCACTTCGCCTTCTTCTCGCACACCCGCGCCGATGTCCGGCTGCGGATCCTCGAAGGCCGGCGCAGCCGGCTGGAGGAGCGTCTGGAGAGCGTCCGCGCCGCCCTGGCGCGGACCCGCGAGCGCGTCGACTCCTACACCCTGGAGCTGCAGAACCACGGGCTGGAGTCGGTCGAGCGCGAGGTCAGGTGGCTCAACGAGCTCATCGGGCGCGAGCGGGCCGAGCAGGAGCAGCAAGCACAGTCAGCTAAGCGAATTGATCAGGACATGCCTCGGGACGAGGGCCGCTGATTCCGCGGCCCGCCGCCTTCGGGGGCGGGTGAAACACCACATGTTCCGCTAGAGAGAAGGAGCAACCGGATGGGTTCGGTGCGCGTAGCCATCGTGGGTGTGGGCAACTGCGCCTCTTCACTCGTCCAAGGTGTCGAGTTCTACAAGGACGCGGCCCCCGAGACGCGAGTCCCCGGCTTGATGCACGTCCAGTTCGGCGAGTACCACGTGGGCGACGTGGAGTTCGTCGCGGCGTTCGACGTGGACGCCAAGAAGGTCGGGATGGACCTGTCCGAGGCCATCCACGCCAGCGAGAACAACACGATCAAGTTCGCCGACGTGCCGCCGACCGGCATCACCGTCCAGCGCGGCCACACCTTCGACGGCCTCGGCGAGTACTACCTGGACATGGTCGAGGAGTCGGACGCCGAGCCGGTCGACGTGGTCCAGGCGCTGAAGGACGCCGAGGTCGACGTCCTGGTGTCGTACCTGCCGGTGGGCTCGGAGGAGGCCGACCGCTTCTACGCCCAGTGCGCGATCGACGCCAAGGTCGCGTTCGTGAACGCGCTGCCGGTGTTCATCGCCAGCGACCCCGAGTGGGCGCAGAAGTTCACCGACGCGGGCGTCCCGATCGTCGGCGACGACATCAAGTCGCAGGTCGGCGCCACCATCACGCACCGCGTCATGGCCCGCCTGTTCGAGGACCGCGGCGTTGAGCTGCTGCGTACCTACCAGCTCAACTTCGGCGGCAACATGGACTTCATGAACATGCTGGAGCGCAAGCGGCTCCAGTCCAAGAAGATCTCCAAGACGCAGTCGGTCACCTCGCAGATCCCGCACGAGATGGCGAAGGCCGACGTGCACATCGGCCCGTCCGACCACGTGCCGTGGCTGGACGACCGCAAGTGGGCCTACGTCCGGCTGGAGGGCAAGTCGTTCGGCGACACGCCCCTCAACCTGGAGTACAAGCTGGAGGTCTGGGACTCCCCGAACTCCGCCGGCGTGATCATCGACGCGGTGCGCGCCGCGAAGATCGCCAAGGACCGCGGCATCGGCGGCCCGATCCTGTCGGCCAGCTCCTACTTCATGAAGTCGCCGCCGGAGCAGTACAACGACGACCAGGCGCACGACGCGGTCGAGAAGTTCATCCGCGGCGAGGTCGAGCGCTGAACGGCCTGCTGAGGCGCTGATCGCGACTCGCTGAGAGTCCGATCACAAAAGTCCCAAAGGACGCCCTGAGAGTGGACACTCCACTGTCAGGGCGTCCTTACTTCTAGAGAGAAAACGGTGATGTACCGGCCCTTTGTCACTCTGTGGCCCTACTGTGACACCGCCGGTGACTGCGCGCCAGGTTCCGAGTGTCCGAGGTGAGAACGTGACGGCACGCCAGATGTACAAGGTGACAGTAGGGCTGACGGGGCTGATGGTGGCCCTCGCCGGATGCGCCGGGGGAGGTGACGACGCGTCCGCGGGGCAGGGCCGCGAGGGCGGGACGCTGCGGATCGTCGGATCGTCCGACGTCGAGCACCTCGACCCGGCGTCCGTGGCGAGCGTCGGCGCGTACGGGCTCGCCCGCACCTTCGCCCGGACGCTGTTCGGCACGCGGGCGTCCAACGACTTCCAGGAGACGGTGCCCGTCCGCCCGGACGTCGCCGAGCGCCTCCCGACCCGCGAGAACGGCGGCATCGCCAAGGACCGCCGCACCTACACGGTGCGGCTGCGCACGGGCGTGCTGTGGAACACCGAGCCGCCCCGCCCGGTGACCGCGCAGGACTTCGTCCGCGGCTTCGAGCGGCTCTGCAACCCGGCGGCGCCGTCGTCCGGCAAGGGCTACTTCATCTCGACGATCAAGGGGATGGACGAGTTCTGCCGCGGCTACGGCGGCGTCGACGCCAAGGACCCGGGGGCGATGGCGGCCTACCAGCGCGACCACGCGATAGCGGGCGTGCGCGCCAAGGACGACCGGACGCTCGTGTTCGAGCTGCGGCGCCCCGCCAGCGACTTCCTCAACCTGCTGGCGCTGCCGTACACGGCCGCCGCGCCGAAGGAGTACGACGCCTACGTCCCGGACGGCCCGGAGCTGCGGCAGCACACGATCTCCAACGGCCCGTACCAGATCACCGAGTACCGGCCGGGCCTGTCGTACATGCTGTCCCGCAATCCGGCGTGGCGGGCGGCGGCCGACCCGCTGCGCGAGCGGCACGTCGCCAAGATCCGGATCACGCTCGGGCAGGACTCCCCGGAGACCGTCCAGCAGCAGCTGGAGCAGGGCACCGCCGACCTCGCCTGGGACCAGCCCGTCCCGACGTCCGCGATCCCCCGGCTCCGCGACGATCCCCGCTTCGCGATCAGGGAGACGCCGAACAACAGCCCGTACCTGGTGTTCAACATCCGCAGCCCCAACAACGGCGGCGCGCTCGGCAAGCGGGAGGTCAGGCAGGCGCTGGAGTACGCGGTCGACCGCAGCGCCCTCATCAAGATCGTCGGCGGGCCGTCGGTGGCGCGGCCCCTGCACACGGTGATCCCGCCGGGCAACTCCGGCTACGCCGCCGTGAACCACTACCCCACGCCGGGAGAGTCCGGCGATCCCGCCAAGTGCCGGGAGCTGCTCGGCCGGACGGGCCACGCCGACCTCAAGCTGAAGTTCCCGTACCGGACGAACAGCGTCCACAAGCTCATCGCCCAGTCGATCGCGCAGAACCTCGACGCCTGCGGGGTCGAGGCCGAGCTCATCGCCGACTCCGGCGGCTCCTTCTACGCCGGCACCCTCGGCACGCCCGCACGCGGGCTCGCGGGCGAGTGGGACATCGCCGCCCCCGGCTGGGTACCGGACTGGTACGGCAACAACGGCCGCTCGATCATCCAGCCGCTGTTCGACGGCCGCACCTACGGGCAGAACTCCACCAACTACGGCGGTTACGACAACCCGCAGGTCAACGCCCTCATCGACGCGGCGCTGACGGCCCCGGACGCGGGCCGCGCGGCCGGCTACTGGCAGCAGGCCGACCAGAAGATCATGGAGGACGCCGCGATCGTCCCGCTGCTCGACCGGGCGCAGACGCTGTTCCACTCGTCCCGCGTCCACGGCGCCCTCTACCTGCCCACCACCGCCGGCTACGACTACACCCGACTCTGGCTCAGCTGACCCCGGCTGGTCAGGCGAAGGAGACGGCGGCCAGGGCGAGGGCGGACCCGCCGAAGACCACCGTGTTGCGCACGTAGGTCTGGAGGCGCACCCAGCTCGGGAAGGCGTCCTCGGCGGCCTTGAGGAACGGGGCGACGCGGACGCGCGCCAGCTCCGGGTCGCCCTTCCGGCGGAAGGCGGCCTGCACGGACTTCACCGCGGTGAGGTTGCTGTAGACGATCACGGCGTTCATCAGCAGCACCAGCGAGGAGAAGACCCAGGTCAGCGGCCTTCCGAGGTCGGCGCCCGCGAGGTTGGCGGCGGCGGTGGCGACCATCACCGCGGCGACGGCGACCGGCGCGGCGGTCTCGTGGCCGCCCGCGTCGAAGCGGAGCCGGTTCTCCTCCAGCACCTCGGGCCGGACGCCCTGGCGGCGCAGCTCGGCGACGGCGGCGGCCTTGGCCGCGGGCCCGTACCGGTGGCGGACGAGCGGGATGCTGACGAACGCGGCGGCGACCAGCAGCTGCATGACGGCGGCAAGGGTGTTCACGGGCGCTCCCTCAGTACTTGCACTTAGTTCAATTACCGGACGGGGAGAACGGTAACCCACGACTTGAACTATGTGCAAGTGGTGCCTACGGTGGAGTCCATGCCTCGCGACACCCTCTCCCGCGACCAGATCGTCCGCACCGCCGTCGCGCTGCTGGACGACGAAGGGCTCGAAGGCCTCAACATGCGCGCCCTGGGCAAGCGGCTCGACTCCGCCGCCACCGCCGTGTACTGGCACGTCAAGAGCAAGGACAACCTGGTCCTGCTGGCCACCGACCAGGTCTGGGGCGAGCTCACGCTGCCCGACCCGGACGCCGTCGGCTGGCGCGCCGCCGCCACCGCCATGGCCGCCGACCTGTACCGGATGTTCACCCGGCACCCCTGGCTCGTGCAGGTCTTCGCCGCGCACCTCGTCTACGGGGAGAGCAAGGCGCGCCATGACGAGCACCAGCTCGCCGTGTACGAAGCCGGCGGCTTCACCGGCGCGGACGCCGACCGGGCCGCCGCCGCCGTGTTCACCTACGTCCTCGGCAACGCGGCCGGCGTCGCCGCGACCGCCTCGCTCACCCGCAGGCTCGACCGGGACGGCGGCGCCCGCGAGCAGTTCGACGCCGCCATGGCGCAGGCCCGGGAGATCGCCGAGCGCTTCCCGCGCCTGCGCGCCCGCCTGGACAGCGCGGCCGCGACGGGCTACGCCGCGTCCCCCGACCAGACCTTCGAGTTCGGCCTCCAGTCACTGCTCGACGGCCTGGAGCGCACCGCGTCCCACCCCGGATGACCGGCCCCCTCCGGCGGAGGCCGCAGGGGGTGGACGTGGTGGAGGGTGGCAGCGCATACCCTGATCAGATGCGTGCGGGCGAGTTGCGGGGAATCCTGCGTGGCCGGGATTTCCAGCGGCTGTACGCGACGCGGCTGGCCTCGCAGCTCACCGACGGCCTGTTCCAGGTGGCCCTCGCCGGCTACGTGTTCTTCTCCCCCGAACGGCAGACGACGGCCGGCAAGGCCGCGGCGGCGTTCGCGGTGACGCTGCTGCCGTACTCGGTCCTCGGGCCCTTCGCCGGGGTGTTCATCGACCGGTGGCGGCGCCGGCAGATCCTCGTCTGGACGCCGGTCCTGCGGGCCGTCCTGGTGCTGCTCGTCGCGGGCCTGGTCGCGGCCGGGCAGGACGGCCTCGGCTTCTTCCTCGGCGTCCTCGTCGTGCTGGGCGTCAACCGGTTCTTCCTCGCGGCGCTGTCGGCGGCGCTGCCGCACGTGGTGCGGCGCGAGCAGCTGGTGACGGCGAACGCGTTCTCGGTCACGTCCGGGACGATCATCTCGTTCGGCGGCGCGGGGATCGGCTACCTGCTGCGCCGGGTGTTCGGGGCGGGGCACGAGGGCACCGCGCTGATCCTGGTGGCCGCGGCCGGGCTCTTCGTGCTGGCGGGCCTGATCGCGACGACGCTGCCGAAGGGCCTGCTCGGGCCGCACGCGGCGGCCGGCGACCGGACGGAGGCGGCGCCGGGCGTCCGGGACGCGCTCGGCGGCGTCCTGCACGGGCTGGTCGCCGGGGGCAGGCACATCGCGCGGCGCCCGCAGGCGGCGCTGGCGCTCGGCGCGATCTCGTTCCACCGGTTCCTGTACGGCGTCATCCTGATCATGACGCTGCTGCTGTGCCGCAACCACTTCGCCGACGACCCCGACCGGGGCCTGGAGGTGTTCGCGCTCATGCTCGGGGTGTCCGGCGCCGGATACTTCGCGGCGGCGCTGATCACCCCGGCGGTGGTGCGGCGGATCAGCAAGCAGGCGTGGACGGCGTGGCTGCTCGCCGGTGCGGCGCTCAGCCTCCTGCTGCTCGGGACGTCGTTCACCGAGCGTCCCTGGGCCGTCGGCGCGTTCCTGCTGGGCGTCGTGTCGCAGGGCGTCAAGCTGTGCGTCGACACGACGCTGCAGGAGCTGATCGACGACGAGTACCGGGGCCGGGTGTTCGCCGTCTACGACATGCTGTTCAACGCGACGTTCGCCGCAGCGGCGGCGGCCGCGGCGGCCTGGCTGCCATCGGACGGCCGTGCCGTCCCGACGCTGCTCACGGTGATCGCCGCGTATGCCGCCGGGGCGGTCGCCTACCGGACGGCGGCGTCCCGCATCCACCGCCCCGCGCACGCCCTCCGCTGAACCGGAGCGGGTGCCGTCAGAGCGATTCGGCGATGGCGTGCAGCGCGGCGGCGATGTGCAGGACCTCGTCCTCCGTGCAGACGTACGGCGGCATCGTGTAGACGAGTTTGCCGAACGGGCGCAGCCACACGCCGTGCGCCATCGCGATCTCCTGCACGGCCGCGACGTCCACCGGCTCCCGCGCCTCCACGACGCCGATCGCGCCCAGGACGCGGACGTCCGCGACCCCCGGGAAGTCGGCGGCGTCGTGCAGCTCGCTGGTCAGGACCGCCTCGATGGTGTCGACCTCGTCCCGCCAGTCGCGGGACAGCAGCAGGTCGATGGACGCGGACGCGACGGCGGCGGCCAGCGGGTTCGCCATGTACGTGGGGCCGTGCATCAGCACGCCCGCATCCCCGGAGGAGATGCCCTCCGCGACGCGGTCGGTGCACAGGGTGGCGGCCATCGTCATGTATCCGCCGGTCAGGGCCTTGCCGACGCACATGATGTCGGGAACGACCTCCGCGTGGTCGCAGCCCCACAGCTCGCCCGTCCGGCCGAACCCGGTGGCGATCTCGTCGATGATCAGCAGCAGGCCGTGCTCGTCGGCGATGTCGCGCAGCGCCCGCAGGTACTCGGGCGCGTAGAAGCGCATGCCGCCCGCGCCCTGCACGACCGGCTCGACGATGATCCCGGCCAGCTCGCCCGCGTGCTCCTCGGCGAGCCGGGACAGCTCGTCCAGGTACGCGTCGTCGGGCTCGGCGGAGTAGCCGAGCGGGGGCGGCGGCGCGAACACGTGCTTCGCGAGGACGTCGCCGAACAGGTGGTGCATCCCGTTGACCGGGTCGCAGACGGCCATGTCGCCGAACGTGTCGCCGTGGTACCCGCCGCGGACGGTGAGCAGCCGGTGCCGCTCCGGGCGGCCCTGGGACCGCCAGTACTGCAGCGCCATCTTGATCGCGACCTCGACCGCGACCGACCCGGAGTCGGCGAAGAAGACCTTCGTCAGCGGCTCCGGCGTGAGCTCGACGAGGCGCTCCGCGAGCCGCACGGCCGGCGGATGCGTGAGCCCGCCGAACATCACGTGCGCCATCTTGCCGAGCTGCCCGGTCACGGCCGCGTTCAGCTTCGGGTGGTTGTACCCGTGCACGGCCGCCCACCACGACGACATCCCGTCGATCAGCTCGGTGCCGTCCGCGAGCATCAGCCGGACCCCGTCCGCCGACACGACCGGCAGCGCGGGCGCCGGCGCGGGCATCGGCGCGTAGGGGTGCCAGATGTGCTCCCGGTCGAACGCGAGCATCCGCTCGGTCTCCCGCGGGCTCATCCGCCCGAGCTGCAGCGGGATCACGCCCCGCCCTCCTCGTCCGCGCGAGCGGCCGCGTCCTCGTCGCCCTTCACGGCCGGTTCGGAGGACGGCGGCGCCCCGCCGTCACCAGAGGTCTCGTCGGCACCGGAGGTCTCGCCGTCCTTGGCGTCCTCGTCGGCGGCGGCGTCCGGGAGGAGGCCCTCGGCGGCGGCCCAGCGGCGGAGTTCCGCCGCGGCGGCGTCCCGGCCGATGATGCCCCGGTCGAGGCGGAGTTCGAGGAGGAACTTGTACGCCCTGCCCACGAGCGGGCCCGGCTTGATGCCGAGGATGTCCTGGATCTCGTTGCCGTCGATCTCCGGGCGGATCGCGGCGAGCTCCTCCTCCTCGGCGAGCCGGTCGATCCGCTGCTCCAGGTCGTCGTAGGTGCGGCGGAGCCGGTCGGCCTTGCGCTTGTTGCGGGTGGTGCAGTCGGCGCGGGTGAGCTTGTGCAGGCGCGACAGCAGCGGCCCGGCGTCGCGGACGTAGCGGCGGACGGCGGAGTCGGTCCACTCGCCGGTGCCGTAGCCGTGGAAGCGCAGGTGCAGCTCCACCAGCCGGGACACCTCGTTGATGACGTCCTTCGGGTAGCGCAGCGCGGTCAGCCGCTTGCGGGTCATCTTCGCGCCGACGACCTCGTGGTGGTGGAACGACACCCGGCCGCCCGGCTCGAACCGGCGCGTCTTCGGCTTGCCGATGTCGTGCAGCAGCGCGGCGAGGCGCAGTACGAGGTCGGGCCCGTCCTGCTCCTGCGCGATCGCCTGCTCCAGGACGATCAGCGAGTGCTCGTAGACGTCCTTGTGCCGGTGGTGCTCGTCGATCTCCAGCCGCAGCATCGGCAGCTCCGGCAGGACGTGCGCGGCGAGGCCGGTCTCGACCAGCAGCGCCAGGCCCTCCCGCGGGTACCGGCCGCAGATCAGCTTGGACAGCTCGTCGCGGACGCGCTCGGCGGAGACGATCTCGATGCGGCCCGCCATGTCCTTCATCGCGCGGACGACGTCGGGCGCGACGGTGAACCCGAGCTGCGAGGCGAAGCGCGCGGCGCGCAGCATCCGCAGCGGGTCGTCGTTGAAGGAGTCCTCCGGCTTGCCGGGCGTCCGCAGGACCTTGCGATGCAGGTCGGTGAGGCCGCCGAACGGGTCGACGAACTCGTGGCCGGGCAGCCGCGCCGCCATCGCGTTGACGGCGAAGTCGCGGCGGCGGAGGTCCTCGACGAGGGACGTCCCGTACGAGACGTCCGGCTTGCGGGACTTCGGGTCGTAGGACTCGCTGCGGTAGGTGGTGATCTCCAGCTCGACGCCGTTCTTGCGGAGGCCGACCGTGCCGAACTCGATGCCGATCGTCCAGTGCGCGTCCGCCCAGTCGCGGATGATCTCCAGGGTGCGCTCGGGCGGCGCGTCGGTGGTGAGGTCGACGTCCTTGCTCGGACGGCGCAGCAGCGCGTCCCGGACCGGCCCGCCGACCAGCGCCAGCTCGTGACCGGCCGCCGCGAACAGGGCGCCGAGGTCGTCGGCGACGGGCGCGATGCCGCGCAGCAGCTCGGCGATCGCGATGCGCCGCGAGGACTCTGGGGTCACGTTCTGGTTGGACACGGCCATCGAGCGTATTTCCTTGATTGACGGGCTGACAAAGGACTTTGTGGCGATCGGCGGGGGTCCGCGCGAGAGCCTTTGCGGGGCCGGAGCCGGACGCGCCCCTTCACATGCCGCGATCTCCGGGTTACGTTCTGGGCACTCCGATGACGCCGACGCGACCCCGGTGAGCCTCCCGCACGACAACGGTAGCGGGATCCCAAGGGCCCCGGTCCGCCGCACGTGCGGCTGAGGCGCATCAGGAGGGTTTACGTGACGTATGACGCGAGTTAGGCCACTCGTTCCGGGTATGTGGGGATATCCCCCACAGAGTGGAAAGCACGGGGACACAGCGAAACCAGTTCCGGGGGTGAGCGGGGAGACCCCCGCGGGATGGAGCCCGACATGAAGGACGCTCTCGCCATCCACCGCGCGCTGCTCGAATGGGAGACCGTGCACGAGATCGTGCGGCTGCCCGTCGCGATGACCACCGCCGACGAACTCCCCAAGGCCCTCGGGCTCCCGGCGGAGCGGTGCCTGGTGACGCGCGTCTACGCGTGCGACGGCGTCCACCCGCGCGAGGGCGCCCACGCGCGGGAAGCCCACGCGCGGGAAGGCGGCCGCACGTGGGAGAGCGGCCGCACGTGGGAAGCCGGCCACGCGCGTGATGGCGGCCGGCGCGGCCGGCGCTTCCTGGCGGGCGTGATCGTCCCGGCGGGCGGACGGCCCCCGGCCGAGGCGGTCCGGCGCGCGGTCGGCGCCCGTGCCGTCCGGCCCGCGCACCCCGACCTCGTGAACGCCGTCACCGAGTACGCGGCCGGGCTCGTCTGCCCGCTGCTGCTGCCCGACTCGATGCCGCTGCTGATCGACCCGCTGCTGGCCGGCGGCCTGGACACCGACGACGTCGTCTACACCGCGACCGGCGAGGCCTCGACCGCCCTCGGGATCCGGGGCGGCTCCCTGTACGCCCTCTGCCACGCGAAGCCGATGGACCTGCCGCCCGCCGCGCCGCTCCCGTCCCCCGCCGAACCGCAGACCGCCCGCTCCGGGGCCTGAGCACACGACATCCGGCGCCGAGAGCGGAGAAACCGAACACGGCGACGGACTACCATCGACGCCGTGGTGCGGGAAATGTTCGCCCGCCGTCCTGAGGCGGCCGGTAAGGCGTGAGGACGGTCAAACGCGCGGTGGCGCTGGCCGCTCTGCTGCCCTGTATGGCCATGGCGGCGCCGACGACGCTGGCGTCTCCGGCCCTCGCCCAACGCGCCCCGGCGCAGGCCCAGGCGCAAGCGCTGAGCAAGGCGCGCGCGCAGGTGGCCATGGCGCTGAGCAAGGTCGACCCCAAGAGCGCCAACGAGAAGTCGCGGATCGAGATCTCCGGGCTGGCCAAGAACCGCACCGACCACCAGCTGTCGGGGCTCAGCCTGCGGCTCCGGTACAGCGCGCAGCCGGTCACCAGCCGCAGCCAGCTCGACCAGTACGCCGCCGCGGCGCCGAACGCGCTGCCGAACGTCGGCCCGGTCCAGCAGCTCCCCGGGGCCGCCGCACCGGGCGTGAAGCAGAGCTGGACGTTCAAGACCACGGTCAAGCAGCTCGGGCTCCGCGCCCCGGCGGGCACGCCCGGCGTCTACCCGGTCGGCGTCGAGGTGCTGAACTCCGCGCAGCAGGTCGTCGGCGGCATCACGACCTTCCTGACGTTCATGCCGAAGAACCCGCGGTTCAACCCGGTGTCGGTCGGCTGGGTCCTGCCGCTCGCCGACCAGATGCACCGCACCAACGACCAGACGTTCCTCGACGACGACCTCGCCAAGGACGTGGCCCCCGGCGGGCGGCTGCACGGGCTCGTCGACGCGGCGGCCGCCACCGACGCGCCCGTCACGTGGGCGATCGACCCGGCGCTGCTGGACGACGTCCGGCAGATGGCGGTCGGCGACTACATGGTCCGGCCGCCCGGCGCGAAGAAGGGCGTCCGTAAGGGCAAGAGCGCCGCGGCGGCGGCCTGGCTGGCCGCGCTGAAGAACGCCAGCAAGAAGGACCCGTACTTCACCCTCCCCTACGCCGACCCGGACGTCGTGGCCCTCGTCCGCCGCAAGACGCCCCGCGACATCGCCGACGCGTTCGCCGAGCGCAACACCGGCGTCGCGACACAGGTGCTCGGACGCGCCGCGAACGCCCGCGTCGCCTGGCCGCCGGCCGGCGCCGCCGGCCCCGGCACGGTCGACCAGCTCGCCAAGAACGCCCTGAAGGACGGCGGCGCGTTCCTGATGAGCAGCTCCCAGTTCCAGAACCCGGCGACGGGCGCGCTGCCGAACGCCACGACCACCCTCCAGCCCCACTACGGCGACCGGAAGGCGCTCCTCTACGACGACAAGATCAACCAGATCGTCAGCGAGGGCTCCCGGTCGGTCTCCGGGGGGCTGCTCAGCGAGCAGCGCTTCCTGGCCGAGACCGCGATGATCGCGGCGGAGGCCCCGAACCGGCAGCGCACCCTCGTCGTCGCCCCCGACCGGCACTGGAACCCGGCCGGCGGGGTCGCCAAGAACCTGCTCAAGTACACCAAGAAGGCCCGCTGGCTGCGCGCGGTGCCGCTCGCCAAGATCGAGTCGACCGCGCCGCAGGGCCGCGTCTTCAACGGCTACTCCGACGACTACCAGCAGTACGAGATCGGCGACGCGCACCTGCGGCAGGTGCGGGAGATCGCCGAGCAGGCCGCGACGTTCCAGGCCGTCATGACCGGCCCGTCCAAGATCTCCTACGAGCGGTCGGTGCTGCGCCTGGAGTCGGCGGCGTGGCGGTCGTCGGCGCGGCAGGCGCGGGCCGCCCGCAACCAGCTGAGGGAAGAGCTCGCGGGCGACATGAGCAAGGTCCGCATCGTCACCACCAAGAGCAAGCGGGTGCTGATGGGCGGCAGCTCGGGCCGGCTGCCGGTGCTCATCGAGAACAGGCTGCCCGACCAGGCCGTCAAGGTCCATCTCGTCGCCACCTCGGAGAACAGCGCCAAGCTCAGGCTCGGCCGGCTGGAGCCCGAGGACGCGATCATCGAGCTGCAGCCCGGGCAGAAGGCCCAGCGCTGGATCCCGGCGCAGGCGGCCGGCAACGGCAACTTCCACGTCCAGCTGGAGCTGCGGATCCCGGGCTCGCCCCGCCGGACGTACGGGACCGGCGAGTCCATCACCGTGAACGTCACCGGCTACGGGCGGCTCGCGCTGCTCATCACCGGCGGCGGACTTGCCGTACTCTTCGTGGGCGTCGGAGTGCGGGCCATCAGAGCGAGGCGCCGCCGGAAAGCGGAGGCAGCCGGTGACGGGTCGACCGGAATGGGATCGGCGGGACCAGGGGAGCGGGGGACAGGGTTCCCAGGTCCCGGGTTCCCAGGGGCCGGGGTATCCGCCGCCGAATTCCCCGGGGTACCCGGGGCGGGGCCGACCGCCGCAGGGTCCCCCAGCGCAGGGTCCCCCACCGCAGGGCCCGCCGCAGGGCCCGCCACCCGGCCGGGGATATCCACAGGGCCCGCCGCAGGGTCCGCCGCCGCGGGGGCCCCGCCAGGGTCCGCCCCAGCGGCCCCCGGGTCCGCCGCCGCGCGGCCCCCAGGGGCCGGGGCCGGGGCCGCAGGGTCCGCCGCAGAGGCCGCCGGGCCCGCCGCCGCGGACCGCGCCGAACCCGGCGGGATACCCGAGCCCGCCGCCGACGGGCAGGCCGCCCGGCGCGGGGAACATCGCCGCCGAGACCGCGATTGACCTACCCGTCCCCGGCGGCGGCGCGCCCGTCGCGGAGACGGTCGTCGACACGCCCGTCCCCCCGCCCGGCGAAGGCGGAGACGGGGACGGCGGCGGCAAGGGCACGTCCGGCGGCATCCTGCGGTCCGGCGCGATCATGGCGATCGGCACGCTCGCGTCCCGCATCACCGGGTTCCTGCGCACCGCCGTCATCGTCGCCGCGCTCGGCACCGGGCTGCTGGCGAACGCCTACAACACCGCCAACACGATCCCCAACCAGATCTACGACCTGCTGCTCGGCGGCATCCTGACGAGCGTCATCGTCCCGCTGCTGGTGCGCGCCAAACAGCGGGACCGCGCCGCCGGCGAGCAGTACGAGCAGCGCGTGTTCACCCTCGCGGTGATCGGCCTCGGCGTCCTCACCGTCGTCTCGGTGCTGTGTGCGCCGCTGTTCATCGACGTCCTCGCGGGCAGCTACGACGGCGACTCGCGCAAGGTCGCCGTCCTGTTCGCGCAGTTCTTCCTGCCGCAGCTGTTCTTCTACGGCGTCGGCGCGTTCGCCGGGGCCATCCTGAACACGCGCGGCAGCTTCGGCGCGCCGATGTGGGCGCCGGTGCTGAACAACATCGTGGTGATCGCGGTCGGCGGCGCGTTCCTGGCGATCACGACCGGCCGCGTCGACCCGTCCAGCATCACCGACTCCCAGCTCATGCTGCTGTCGATCGGCACCACCGGCGGCATCGTCCTGCAGACGCTCGCGCTGTGGCCGTCGCTGCGCCGGGTCGGGTTCCGCTGGCGGCCCCGGCTGGACTTCAAGCGCGGCGAGATCGCCGAGGTCGGCCGGATGGCCGGCTGGACGCTGCTGTACGTCATCGCCACCCAGGCCGCGCTCGCCGTCGTCACCGCGCTGACGAACGCCGCCGGGAAGAACGCCGCGAGCGCGGGGCTCGGCGAGGGCTACGGCTACACCCCGTACTTCAACGCCTACCAGCTCTTCCAGCTGCCGTACGCGATCGTCGGCGTCTCGGTGATCACCGCGCTGCTGCCGCGGATGAGCCGGTTCGCCGCCGAGGGCAAGACCGCCGACGTGCGCGCCGCGTTCTCCAGCGGGCTGCGGCTCTCCTCGGTGATCATCATGCCGGCGGCGGCGCTGATGCTGGTGCTCGGCCCGGAGATCACCACGGTGCTGTTCGCGCACGGCAACACCTCGCCCGACGACGCCCTCGTCATCGCGCGGGTCATGCAGATGTTCGCGATCGCGCTCGTGCCGTTCTCGATCTACCAGCTGATGCTGCGGGTCTTCTACTCGCACGGCGACACCCGCACGCCCGCGCTGATCGGCCTCGTCGTCACCACGTCCAACATCACGCTGGCGTTCACCGCCTACAACGTCCTGGACGTCAAGTGGATCGTGGTCGGCATCGCCGGCGGGTTCGCGATCACCAACGTGGTCGGCACCCTCACCTGCTGGCTGGTGCTGCGCCGCAAGCTCGGCGGCATCGACGGCCGGCGGATCGCCACCGGCCACCTGAAGCTGCTCGTCGCCGTCTGGCCGCTGATCGGGTTCGGCTACGCCGCGCACACCGTCGCGGACGCCGCCGGCGGCTCCTCGTCGCTGCTTCCCGCGCTGGTCACCCTGGTCGTCGGCTCCGTCGGCGGCGGGCTGCTGTACGTGCTCTTCGCCAAGCTGATGCGGGTGGAGGAGATCCAGACGACGATCGCGACGTTCGCGCGGCGGCTGCCCGGCCGCTGACCTCCGCCTTCCCGGCCGTGGCCGGACGGGAAGGCGAACACCTCCCAAAGTAAAAAAGGACGCGCGGCGATAAGGCGGCCACTCAGGCGAGTAAGCACTACCATGTGGGGGACTACGGCTTGCGGGGCGACACCCTGGGGAACGCAAAGAGGAGGGTCGGAGGCGTAAGCTGCCACGCCACGAACATGGGATCTGACCACCTGTGCAGGACGTTGCCGTGAGCACGTCAGTCATCGAGCCCGGCACGCGTCTCGCCGGCCGCTACCGCCTCGAAGAGCGCATCAGCGATTCCGGTGGATCGTCGCTCTGGAAGGCCATCGACGAGATCCTCGCGCGGGCGGTCGCCGTCCGCACCTTCGATCCCGAGTTCCCCCGGATCGCCGAGGCCGTCACCTCCGCGCGGTCGGCCAGCCGGCTGACCGACCCCCGCTGCACCCAGGTGTTCGATGCCGACGACTCCGGCGAGAGCGCCTACGTCGTCAGCGAGTGGGTGGCCGGCGAGACCCTGGAGGGCATGCTCGGCAAGGCCCCGCTGGAGCCCGGCCGCGCCGCGACCCTGCTGTACGAGGCGGCCGAGGCGGTCGCCGCCGCGCACGCCGCGGGGCTGTCGCACCTCTGCCTCACCCCCCGCGACCTCGTGTGGACGACCGGCGGCACCGTCAAGATCCTCGGCATCGCGACCGACGCCGTGCTGCACGACCGCACCGCCGACGACCCCGCCGCCGAGGACGTCCGCGGCCTCGGCCGGATGCTGTACGCGGCGCTGACCGCGCACTGGCCCGGCGACCCCGACCTCTCCGACCTGCCCGCCGCGCCCGCGACCGACGGGGTGCCGCACGCGCCCCGGCAGGTGCAGGCCGGCATCTCGCACGGCGTCGACGCCATCGTCTGCCGCTGCCTCGGCATCGGCCCCGGCGAGCCGATCGCGGCACCCGCCGACCTGGCCAAGGCGCTGCGCGGCGTCCCGCGCACCCCGCTGCCGCTGTTCGCCGGGCTCGGGCACACCGCGCCGCCGTCCCCGCGTCCCGCGCCCGCGCAGGCCCCGCGCCCCGCGAACCCCTCGCCCGCCGCGACGCAGCCCCACCGGCCCCCCGAGCCGGCCTCGCACGTCCCGCCGCCGCGCGCCCAGCACGCGCCGCCGCCTCCGCCCGCGTCCACCTCCACCCGGACGGCGCCGGCGCACGGGCCCGGCTCGTCCAAACGCCAGGCGAACCGCGCACTGCTCGGCATCGCCGCCGCCGCGCTGACCGTCATCGTCGGCATCGGCGCGTGGGCGCTGACCGGCACCGGCGGCGGCGAGCCCGAAGGCCGCGGCGGTCCCACCGACAACGGCAAGACGAGCGCCCCGCCCACGCCGACCACGGTGAAACTGCAGGCCGTGGGCGCCGAGGGCATCCAGGACTCCAAGCCCGGCCACCCCGACACCTCCCTCGGCAAGGGCGCCGAAACGGTCATCGACGGCAAGCCGAGCGGCTCCTGGGAGACGCAGACGTACAACGACGCCCAGTTCGGCAAGTACTCCAAGGGCATGGGCGTCCTGCTCGACATGGGCAAGCCGGTCAAGGTCTCCAAGGTCAAGATCTACTCGTCCGAGAGCGGCGGGATGCTGCAGGTCAGGGTGGGGGACTCCAAGACCCCCCGCGATCTCAAGCGCATCGGCCAGCAGCCCGCCACCGGCGGTGAGCTGACCATCACCGCGTCCCCCGAGGCCACCGGGCAGTACGTGCTCGTCTGGTTCACCACCCTGCCCACGTCCCTCAAGGGCAGGCTCGGGGAGGTCACCGTCTACGGCGCCGCCGGCTGACCCGTCGCCCGCACTGTGCACAAGGGCTGTGACGTGGAGTTGCTCTTGTCTGTATCGTGCCTGTGAGCAGAATGTCCCCTCGCCCCCAGGAATCTGTGGTGCCAACCCCAGCAGCCGGTCGCGGACGTCCGGCACCGAGCGGGCGTCCCGAACGAGAAAGCGGTCGCTCATGACCTCGGTGAGCATGCATCGGGTCGGTGAGGTGCCCGACAAGGAGCTCCTCGCCCGCCACGCCCAGGGGGACCCGCACGCGTTCGCCGAACTCGTCCACCGGCACCGCGACCGCATGTGGGCGGTCGCCGTCCGCACCCTCGGCGACCCGGAGGAGGCGGCCGACGCGCTGCAGGACGCGTGCCTGTCGGCGTTCCGCGCGGCCGGGCGGTTCCGCGGGGACGCCGCCGTCACGACCTGGCTGCACCGCATCGTGGTGAACGCCTGCCTGGACCGCATCAGGCGCAAGTCCGTCCGGCCGGCGACGCCGATGGGCGACGACGCGACGTTCGACGCCGTCGCGCCGAAGATGCCCGACCCGACCGACGCGCACGGGGTGTCCCTCGACGTCCGCACCGCCCTGGAGCAGCTGCCGTACGAGCAGCGCGCCGCGCTCGTCCTCGTCGACATGATGGGCTACTCCGTCGACGACGCGGCCCAGGTCATGGAGGTTCCGCCCGGAACGATCAAGAGCCGGTGCGCGCGCGGGCGCGCCCGGCTCGCGCCCCTTCTCACCCACCACCGGAACCGACGGGATCGCAAAAACGTCGGAGGTGTGGAAGGAGGTGGCATGCCCAAGTGAACCCCGCACACTATGACTACGAGGTCCTCGCCGACCTGGCCGAGGGATTGCTCGAAGACGACGAAGCCGCCTCCGTCAACGCGCACCTCGACTCCTGCGCCGAATGCCGTGAGCTGTCCGCCGACCTTGCGGACGTCTCCCGGATCCTGGCGGAGGCACCCGTACCGTCCATGCCCGCCGAACTGGCCGAGCGCATCGACACCGCCATCGCCGCGGAGTCCATGCACAGCGCCACCGTGGTGAGCATGGAGCAGCGGCGCGGAAGGCGGCATTGGCGGATACTGTCCGCGGCCGCGGCGGCGGTGATCGTCGTCGGCGGCGGCGCGGTGGTCGGCAATATGGCATTGGACGGCGTGAGCGGCGACCACGGTCAGGCGTCGACTCCCGCGCAGGATAATCCCGACCAATCCGGTTCGGAACACGCGGTGGCCCCGAACGCCGCCCCGGCGGGGGCCTTCACGGTCGCCCGCAGCGGCACCGACTACCGTGCCGGAACGCTCGGCGCCCAGGTCGACGGGCTGCTCGCCGACGGGCAGCGGCTCAAGCGCTCGGCGGGCACCCCGTCCGCGCAGCTCAAGGGATGCGTCACGGGCGTCACGCACGGCCAGACGCCCGCCCTCGTCGACAACGCCGAATACGAGGGCGCCCCGGCGATCGTCATCGCCGTGCACGGCGTCGACACCGGCAAATGGAACATCTGGGTGGTCGGCCCGGAATGCTCCGCGCGGAACCAGCACGTCCTGAAGAAGCTGGAGAACGCCTGACGCAGGACCCCGCCGTTCTCGGACCCACCCCCGAGAACGGCCCGACCCATCACGTCCCTACAACCGGCTGACCGCGCCACGCGCGCCGCTCACCTGCATTCGCGGCGCTCCGGGTACTTTCAGCGCACTCGCTGTTGTTCGGGACGCTCCCGGGCCAGCGCAAGACGCTCCCGGCTCAGCGCAGGACGCTCCCGGCTCAGCGCAGGACGCTCCCGGGCCAGCGCAGGACGTTCCCGGCTCAGCTTATTCCTGATGATCGCCGTGCTCGTGTCGTGAGGGCGTGCCGGGGTCAGAGGGAGTCGAGGAAGGCGAGGGCGGTCGTCCAGGCGCGTTCCGCCGAGTCGGCGTCGTAGTCGGGGAGATCGGGGTCGGTGAACAGGTGGCCGGCGCCCCGGTAGCGGAAGACCTCGACGTCCGCGCCCGCCTTGCGCATCCGCAGGTACCAGGCGTTCAGCCAGTCGACGGGCTCCCAGGTGTCCGGGTCGGCGACGTGCAGTTGCGCCGGGACCTCGGTGGACGCGTCCTCCGCGATGTCGGACGTGCCGTGCATCAGCAGCAGCCCGCCGGCGTTCGCGTCGGCGAACGCGAGGTTCTGGGCGATGGACCCGCCGAGCGAGAAGCCCGCGTAGACGAGGCCCCCGTCGCCGATCAGCGGCGCCGCCGCGTGCACGGCGCGGCGCAGCAGCTCGTCCCGGCCGATCTCCTCCTTGATCTCGAACCCCTCCTCGGCGGTGTCGACGACCCGGCCGTCGTACAGGTCGGGGACGTGGACCTCGTGCCCGGCCGCGCGGAGCCGGTCCGCCGCCTGGTGCACCGCCGGGCGCAGCCCGTACATCGAGTGGAGGAGCAGGATGCGTGCCATGCACCACACCCTAGAGGGCACACCACCTGGTAGGACGGCCGGTCATGGTGTCACGGGAATCCCCGGGGCCTAGGATCGGTTGACGCGACTGGCAGGCCGGTTCGTGCGGCACCGTCGGCCAATGAGGAGAGGCGCAGAACAGTGAGCGACGTCCGTAACGTCATCGTCATCGGGTCCGGGCCCGCGGGCTACACGGCCGCCGTCTACGCGGCTCGCGGCGACCTGAAGCCGCTGGTGTTCGAGGGGTCGGTGACGGCCGGCGGCGCGCTGATGAACACCACCGACGTGGAGAACTTCCCCGGCTTCCCCGACGGGATCATGGGGCCGGACCTCATGGACAACCTGCGCAAGCAGGCCGAGCGGTTCGGCGCCGAGCTGATCACCGACGACGTCACCGAGGTCGACCTGAACGCCGACCCCAAGGTCGTGAAGGTCGGCGACGAGACCTACCTGGCGCGGACCGTCATCGTGGCGACCGGGTCGGGGTACCGGGAGCTCGGCCTGCCCGACGAGAAGCGGCTGTCGGGCCGGGGCGTGTCGTGGTGCGCGACCTGTGACGGGTTCTTCTTCCGCGAGCAGGACATCGCGGTGGTCGGCGGCGGCGACACCGCGATGGAGGAGGCGATCTTCCTGACCAAGTTCGCCCGCTCGGTCACCGTCATCCACCGCCGGGGCGAGCTGCGCGCCTCCAAGATCATGCAGGACCGGGCGTTCGCCAACGACAAGATCCGCTTCCAGTGGAACAGCGAGGTCGTGTCGATCCAGGGCGACGACCGGGTCACCGGTGTCACGGTGCGCGACACCAAGACCGGGGCCGAGTCGTCGCTGGAGATCACCGGGCTGTTCATCGCGATCGGGCACGACCCGCGCAGCGAGCTGTTCGCGGGCCAGCTGGAGACCGACACCGACGGCTACCTGCTGGTGGACGCGCCGACCACGCGGACGAAGATCCCCGGCGTGTTCGCCTGCGGCGACGTCGTCGACCACATCTACCGGCAGGCGATCACGGCGGCGGGCACCGGCTGCTCCGCGGCCATCGACGCCGAGCACTGGCTCCAGGACCAGGACGCCGCCGACGCGCAGGCCTGACGCGTCCGACCGGCTTCCCGAGCCGGTCGCACCCGTCCCTTCTACAGACTGATTCGCTCCACGGCGGGTCTTGATCCCACAGGCACGGGCGGCACCGGCTGCGGTCGTCGCGCGAGAACGAAGGAGAACCATGAAAGCCGTGACCGACGCCGACTTCGCGACCGAGGTCCTGAAGAGCGACAAGCCCGTCCTCGTCGACTTCTGGGCCGAGTGGTGCGGCCCGTGCCGGATGGTGTCGCCGATCCTGGAGGAGATCTCCAAGGAGCACGGCGACAAGATCGAGATCGTGAAGATGAACATCGACGAGAACCCGAAGGTGCCGCAGGAGTACGGCATCCTGGCGATTCCGACGATGAGCGTCTTCCAGGGCGGCCAGCCCATCAAGCAGATCACGGGCGCCAAGCCGAAGGCCGCCCTGCTCCGGGACCTCGCCGAGTTCATCTGAGCCGCAGGCTCAGGCACCGGCCGCCTCTCCGCCTCCCGCGGCGAGCGCGCGAACGTGTGGCCCGCACTCCGCCATGGAGTGCGGGCCACACGTGCAAACCGTCTCAGATCGCCTCAGACGGGTCGTAGCGCCCCCTCCGGGGTCATGGAGCCCAGCAGCCGTTCGAGGGCCACCTCGACGTCCTCACGCCACGACAGGGCCGACTTCAGCTCCAGCCTCAGCCGCGGGTACCGGTGATGCGGCCGGACGGTCTTGAACCCGACCGACAGCAGGTAGTCGGCGGGCACCATGCACCCGCCCTCCTCGCCCTTCAGGTCGCCGAACGCCTCGATCGCCTTCACCGCGCGGCGGGTCAGGTCCTTCGCGACGCCCTGGACGAGCATCCGGCCGAGGCCGCCGCCCGCGAACTCCGGCAGGATGTGCGCGGTCATCAGCAGCACGGCGTCCGCGCTGACCGGGCTCGTCGGGAACGCCACCGAGCGCGGCACGTACAGCGGCGGCGCGTACATCACGAACCCCGCCGGGACGTTGTCCACGTACGCGATCTTGCCGCAGCTGCCCCACTCCAGCAGCGTCGAGGAGATCCACGCCTCCTTCTCCAGGCCCGAGTCGCCGCTCTCCAGCGCACGGTCCCGGCTGACCGGATCAAGCTCCCAGAACACGCAGCCGCGACAGCGATGCGGCAGATCGTCGAGATTGTCCAGCGTGATGTTGACGAGACGACGCGACACCGGGTCGGCACCCCCTGCCTCGATCCTCGCCCGCCGGGCCTGGAACCCGTGACGGCGGAACTTCCCGGCAACCAACCGGGACCCGCGGGCATCGTATCGGACAGGAGTTTCCCCAACCCGGCGGCACGCCACACCCGGAGCGGTCCAGCGCGGCCGCCATGGCGTAGTTTGCAGGGAAGTCATCACACCTCGGAGGTGCCTCGTGGAACAGCATTCGCGTACGGACGTCTACGCCGATCGCTACGCCGCCCGCGCCGCCGGGATGGTGCCGTCCGAGATCCGCGCCCTGTTCGCGATGGTCGCACGGCCCGAGATCGTCTCCCTCGCGGGCGGGGCGCCCTACGTGTCCGCGCTGCCCCTCGACGCCGTCGGCGAGATGATCGGCGAACTCGTCGCCGGCAAGGGCGCCGAGGTCCTCCAGTACGGCTCCGCGCAGGGGGACGAGCATCTCCGCGAGCACATCTGCGAGGTCATGTCCCTGGAGGGCGTCCACGCGTCCCCCGACGACGTGGTCGTCACCGTCGGCGCGCAGCAGGCGCTCGACCTCATCACCAAGATCTTCGTGGACCCGGGGGACGTCGTCCTCGCCGAGGCCCCGTCCTATGTCGGCGCGCTCGGCACGTTCGCGTCCTACCAGGCCGACGTCGTGCACGTCCCGCTGGACGAGGGCGGGCTCATCCCGTCCGCGCTCCGCGAGACGCTCGCCTCCCTCCGCGCCGAGGGCCGCAGCGTCAAGTTCCTCTACACCGTCCCGACGTTCCAGAACCCGGCCGGCGTCACGCTCACCACCGCCCGCCGCGCGCAGATCCTGGAGATCTGCGCCGAGTACGACATCCTGGTCGTCGAGGACAACCCGTACGGGCTCCTCGGCTTCGACGGCGACCCCATGCGCGCGCTGCGCGCGGACGACTCCGAGCGCGTCATCTACCTCGGCTCGTTCTCCAAGACGATCGCGTCCGGCCTCCGCGTCGGCTGGGTGCTCGCGCCGCACGCGGTGCGGGCCAAGCTCGTCCTGGCCGCCGAGTCCGCGATCCTGTGCCCGTCGAACTTCTCCCAGCTCGCCGTCCGCGAGTACCTCGCCACGCAGCCGTGGCGGGAGCAGATCAAGGACTTCCGCGAGCTGTACCGGGCGCGCCGTGACGCGATGCTGGAATCCCTTGACCAGTGGATGCCCGAGGGGTGCACCTGGACGCGTCCCGCCGGCGGCTTCTTCGTCTGGCTCACCCTCCCCGAGGGGCTCGACTCCAAGGCGATGGCGCCGCGCGCGATCGCCGAGCGCGTCGCCTACGTCCCCGGCACCGGCTTCTACGCGGACGGCGACGGGCACCGGCACCTGCGGCTGTCGTACTGCTTCCCGGAACCGCACCGGATCCGGGAGGGCGTCCGGCGGCTCGCGACGGTGGTCGAGAAGGAGATCAGCCTCCGCGACACGTTCGGCGGCGCCGTCGGCGGCGGCTCCACGGGCGTCCAGACACCGGGCCCGGACGTCGTCTGAAGGTTTCACGTGAAACGCGCGCCGGGGGCGCCCGGCGCGCACCACACCATCCAAGAGGGGCACCAGCGGTGGAACTCGGGCATGTCGTCGTCCTCGCCGGAGGTCTGTCGTACGAGCGAGAGGTGTCGCTCCGGTCCGGCCGCCGCGTCACCGACGCGCTGCGCGCCCGCGACATCCCGGTCGAACTACGTGACGCCGACGCGACGCTCCTGGACTCGCTGACCGACGACCCGCCGGACATCGTCTTCCCCGTCCTGCACGGCGCCTCGGGGGAGGACGGCTCGATCCGCGACGTCCTCGAACTGGTCGGCGTGCCCTACCTCGGCGCCCGTCCGGACGCCTGCCGTGTCGCCTGGGACAAGCCGACCGCCAAGTCCGTCGTCCGCCGCGCCGGCCTCCGGACCCCCGACTCCGTCGCCCTCCCGAAGGAGGTCTTCCACGACCTCGGCGCGGCGTCCGTCCTCTCCCGCATCGTGGACGCGCTCGGCCTGCCCCTGTTCGTCAAGCCGACCCGCGGCGGCTCCGCGCTCGGCGCCTCCGTGGTCCACGAGCCGTCCGAACTGTCCGCCGCCATGGTCAGCTGCTTCGCCTACGGCGATGCCGCACTCGTCGAGCGCTATGTCGCCGGCACCGAGGTGGCCGTCAGCGTCATCGAGCAGGACGGCACGCCCAACGCGCTCCCCGCCGTCGAGATCGTCACCCCGGGCCGCCTCTACGACTACACGGCCCGCTACGACGCAGGCGACACCGAGTTCGTCACCCCCGCGCGCCTGTCCCCGGACGCCGCCGCCCGCGCCACGGCCGCCGCCGTCACCGCCCACCGCACCCTCGGCCTCCGGGACATCTCCCGCACCGACCTCATCGTCTCCCCGGACGGCGAAGTCCACTTCCTGGAGGTCAATGTCGCCCCCGGCATGACGGAGACGAGCCTCCTCCCCCGCGCCGTCAGCGTCGCCGGCCTGGACCTCGGCGAGGTCTGCGAGTCGCTCCTCCAGTCCCGCCTCGCCTGACACACCGCGCCACGCCACCCACCCTCGTTTCACGTGAAACAAGCCGCGCAGCCCTCAGCCCAAATCTCCGAAGCAGGAGCCGTAAACCCTCCCTGTACCGGAGGATGGTGAAGGCCGCGCCCTCCGCGTGAAGGCTCCACCCACCTTCGCCCCCGCAACTCACCACCGCGGGGACGCAGCGATCACCGCGCGCTCTAGCCTCCCGCGCCCAGAAGCTCCAGCCCCTCTCCCTCCAGATGCGGGAGAGCCGCCGCCTCGCGTCCCGCGAGGAGGAGAACGACGGCCTGGAGCGGACCGGCCACCAACGGACCGTCCCCACGCGCCCATCCCACGTCCGTGGCCGCGACGCGCAGGCCGCGAAATCGTTTCTTGGCGCCGAAGCCAAAGGGCGCCGGGATCTGCCAGATGCGGTCGGCGGCCACCAACGCCGGCTCGACCGGCATCGCGAACTCGCGCCCGAGTGGGGCGAAGATGTCCTGCGCGTGGACCAGGATGTCCAGAAGGGGTTCCTTGATCGAGGTGCCGGGAGCCCGCCGCCGGAGACCGGCCCCCTTCCGCACGATCGCGATCAGCTCATCGGTCGGCAGCGCCGCCCGCTCGATAGCCGTCTCACGGATCATCCCGTGGAAGTCCCCGCGCGCCCGCACGAGCTCCCGCAGCGCCGTACCCGCCGTGATCTCCGACCCCAGACCGACATGGGCGACGACATCGCGCACCCGCCAGCCCTCGCACAACGAGGCGTGCTCCCACTCGTCCGGCCGAAGATCCGTCAGGGCGTCCGCGACCGCCGAGCGCTGCTCCCCGATGTGCCGCCACATCTCTTCGCGATCCAATCGAGCCTCCCAGGGCCGAACTCCGCGAGATCTGCTCTCCGCCGGAACATATTGGCCACCACCCCAGAGGTCCAGCATCCAGCCACCCCAAGACTCCCCAAATCCCCCACCGCGACACCCCCTCGGCCTGAGGCGCCACGCCACCCAGCTGAGCGGCCAGGCGGCGCGACGCCTCCGAGGGCGACGCGAGACCAACGCCGGCGCCCGGCCAAGGACCACCGACAGCAGCGCCGAAGCCTCCACGACAACATCCCGCCGAGGCCGTCCTCCTACAGGACGCGGTCGCACCAGAACGCCCGCGCTCGGCACCCGCCCCCCCGGCGTCATGGCCCACGACGACGACGTCCGCGAGAAGGTCGTGGCGGCCGCCGAGCGCGCACGGGCGCAGCGCCAGATCGGTTGAGGGACAGGCGCCCCAACAAGAACCACGACCGCCTAACGCCCGCCACCCCCACAGCAAACCAGCCGGTGACCGTAAGGCCAGCGCGGCCAACCCGGCATGACCGCAACCAACACCAGCGAAGCTCTGCCGCCAACCATCCCGCCGATCAAGCCCACGCAAGGCGCAACCAATGACGGCACCGCCAGCGCACAGTGGTCGGGGCCACGTAACACGCTCGGCCACTGCGGACTGTGAAGGGATCG
This sequence comes from Actinomadura sp. NAK00032, assembly GCF_013364275.1. NCBI lineage: Bacteria > Bacillati > Actinomycetota > Actinomycetes > Streptosporangiales > Thermomonosporaceae > Actinomadura > Actinomadura sp. NAK00032. Next base: position 9,421,252 of record NZ_CP054932.1, read on the forward strand.
AGCCTCCGATGGCGCACCGTTTCCCGTGAAACATCAAGCCACCAAACCTGCACAGCGCTCCCCCCTGCACCACCTCCCCTCCGCAGCTTCACCCTCGGCGCTACCAACGACGTCGACGTCCAGTCCCGGCAAGCACTACGTGGCCCACACCACCCACTGCGCGACCACCGCTGTGGACAAGCCTGCTCCGCCCGACTACGCCGCCACCGCGGGGTAAGCCCGGCACCAACGGTTGTCCCTCGTCGGCGACGCCGCTCGCCATGGGCGAACTCGGCACCACCCTGCCGTCGGCCGCACGTCGCTGAGCACGCCCCGGCCGAGCAACGCCAGCCGTGAACAAGCGTCACACGCAGCCGCCGTCCGCAGTGGGCCCCCACAAGCATCATCAGGCGGCGTCCCGCCCGTTCGTTGGCACCGACAGCCGGCAGACATGCCACCGCGCCCGCCCTCCGAAAACGCACGACCGAGGCCGTCCGCCCTTCCCGGTAGTACCCCCGAGACATGGACGAGTGCGACACTGCCCCGGCCCGCCCCACTGCGCACGACCAAGGCCGCCACCCAGCAGCGCCCACGCGGCAGAACCGACAGCCGAGTCGACCGACCAACGATCGCGACTTCTGCCGCACCGCCACCAACGGCACGCAACGTCAGCGAGTGGCCGTCATCGACCGACGCCTTGCCCAGCAGCACCCCCAAGGTGCGGGGTACGTGCAAAACCGCGTCGGCCCGCCCCACTGCGCACGACCAAGGCCGCCACCGACCCGTGCCCCGTGCAGCAGAACTGCCACTACCCCGCGTGCAGAGCGGGCGGGACGGGCGGTCCGTCAGCGATCGCGTCTTAATCTGATGCGCCTCGACCAGCGACACGCCGCATCGGCGAGCTGAACGGGGCGTGGCTGAGGGCGATGTGCCGCAGTATCCAGCTCGACCGCCTGCGCAGCAGCCCCGGCGACGCCGTCGCGCTGCTGCGCCGCGCGGTCGAGCTGAGCGTGGGCCACGGGGACACCGCCGACTTCTACGCCTTCGGCTTCGCCAACCACCGCGCACAGCCCCCAGCAACGGGCCAAGCCGGAAGGCTGCGCACGGCCAGCTCTTCATCTGGGCACGACCGAGGCCGCCGCCAACCTGCCCGACCAATCGCGTCAGCCGCTACAGGCCTACGCCGCACGGGGACGGGGCCGTCCACGGCACACAGCTGAAGCCGCCGCCCGGGACCACCCCCACCGGCGGCAGCGACGCGCACCGCCTGAGCGGCGAGACAGAGCCACAGACGTAGGACGGTCGGCTCTTCGACTGGGCCCGCCCAGGACCGCTGTGGGGCGGTCGTCGTGGTGTTTGGTGGGATGGGCGGGCGGTGTTGATGACGGGATGTTTCACGGGAAACATTGGGGGAGTGGGCAAAGAGAAGCGCCCCGGAGGCGGGTGGCGTTCCGGGGCGCGGTGGTGGGTTGGTCAGTTGCCGGGTAGGTCGTCGTCCTCGGGGGCCATCGACTTGATGATGCGGTCGAGGTCTTCCAGGGTGGCGAACTCGACGACGATCTTGCCCTTGTTGCGGCCCATGTCGACGCGGACCTTTGTCTCGTAGCGGTCGGAGAGGCGGTCGGCCAGCTCTCGCAGGCCGGGGGCGACCGGCTTCTTGCGGCGGCCCTGGCGTGGCGCCTTGGGCTCGTCGTCGACCTCGCGGAGCGCGATCATCTCCTCCAGGGCGCGGACGGAGAGCCCCTCCTGGACGATCCGCTGCGCCAGGTGCTCCTGGGCCTCGATGCTGTCGAGGGAGAGCAGGGCGCGGGCGTGGCCGGCGGACAGGACGCCGGCGGCCACCCGGCGCTGGACGGCGGGCGGCAGGTTCAGCAGCCGCAGCGTGTTGGTGATGTGCGGGCGCGACCGGCCGATGCGGGTGGCGAGTTGCTCGTGGGTGGCGCCGAAGTCCTGCAGCAGCTGCTGGTAGGCGGCGGCCTCCTCCAGCGGGTTGAGCTGCTGGCGGTGGAGGTTCTCCATGAGCGCGTCACGGAGCAGGTCGTTGTCGCCGGTGTCGCGGACGATCGCCGGGATGACGTCCAGTCCGGCCATCTTGGACGCCCGCCACCGGCGCTCGCCCATGATCAGTTCGTAGTCGTGATCGCCCGACGCGGACTTGCGGACGACGATCGGCTGCAGCAGCCCCACGATGCCGATCGACTCGGCGAGTTCCTGCAGCGCCTGCTCGTCGAAGTGATCGCGCGGCTGCCGCGGGTTGACGGTGATGGATCCGACCGGCAGCTCCGCGAAATGCGCGCCGGCGACCGGTTCGAGCCCGGGGGCCGCGGCGCCGTTCGAAGCGGCGGGGCCACCGGGGAAGCCGGGCTCGCCCGCGTTCCCCGGCTCGTCCGGCGTCGGCGGGGGCGGGGCGGTGGGAATGAGGGCGCCGAGCCCCTTGCCCAGACCGCGTCGCTGCTGGCTCACTGGACAGCTCCTCCGTGGGCCATCTCCGAGGCGGCCTCGCTGTAGGCGAGCGCGCCACTCGAACCGGGGTCGTAGGTCATGACGGACTGCCCGTAGCTCGGCGCCTCCGATACCCGGACGCTGCGGGGGATCACCGTGTTGAGGACGACGTCCCCGAAGTGGTTCCGGACGTCCTCGGCCACCTGGGCGGCGAGCCGCGTCCGGGCGTCGTACATCGTGAGCAGGATCGTGGACACCTTCAGTTTCTGGTTGAGGTGCGCCTTGACGAGGTCGACGGTACGGATCAGCTGCCCGAGCCCCTCCAGCGCGTAGTACTCGCACTGGATCGGGATGAGCAGTTCGTCGCCGCCGACGAGCGCGTTCACGGTGAGCAGGCCGAGCGACGGCGGGCAGTCGATCAGCACGTAGTCGAACTTCTCGGTGTCGTAGGCGTCGAGCGCCCGTCGCAGCCGCGACTCGCGGGCCACCTTGGAGACGAGTTCGATCTCCGCGCCCGCGAGGTTGAGGGTGGCCGGCGCGCAGTACAGGTTCGGGATCTCCGGCGCCGGGACGATGATGTCCGCGAGCGCCATGTCCTCGATCAGCACGTCGTAGATCGACGGGACCTCCGCGTGGTGGTCGACGCCGAGGGCGGTGGACGCGTTGCCCTGCGGGTCGAGGTCTACCACGAGCACCTGCGCGCCATGCATGGCCAGCGACGCGGCGAGATTCACCGAGCTGGTGGTCTTGCCCACGCCGCCCTTCTGGTTGGCGATGGTGATCACGCGGCACCTGTCGGGCCGCGGCCACTCCCGTTCCCTGCGGCCCGACATCGCCTTCAGCGCGGTGACCGCTGTTTCATGTGAAACCTTGGCGTCCTTGAGCGCCTCGCGCACGAGTTCTGACTCCCCCTGGTTCGGTCCGCTGCGCGGCTCCGGCGGACGTGCGCCGGTGTTCGTCGGTACGTATCCGACGTTCTCCGCGGTACCGGACGTCGTGCTACCCCACATCGCGTGCCCCGAGGGCGTGCTCCCCGGGGCGGTCCCCTGGCCGGATCCCGGCGCCGTCCGCGGGGCCGGGACTCCCTCTGTCCCGCCGGCGGACGGCTGGGCCCCCTCGCCCAGGCCGGACGGCTGCTCGTCGGGGGATTCGTCGGCGCGGTCAGGCCGGCCCAGTCCTGGTCCCGTGCTCATGAAGACCTCTTCCTCGACCCTCTGGCACGCCGCGGCGCGCGCTGTCGTCGCCCGACAACCTCTCCTCGGCCGGCGACCACACGGACGAGTGTTGTCGGCGGGTCGACCATACCGCGCCCGACTTGGAGCAGTTCCGCCGAGCGCGCCCCGAGCCGCTTCAGCACGGGCTCCGCCTCGTCCAATTCGGTCTGGGCCCGTTCCCCCTTGAGCGCGAGGAGTTCCCCGTCCGGGCGGAGGAGGGGGAGCGCCCATTTCGCCAGGCGTTCGAGAGGCGCGACGGCTCGCGCGGTGACCACGTCCACCGCGAACTCCTTCACCACCTCCTCGGCCCGGGCCCGGCGCACCTCGACGTTCGGCAGGTCGAGCAGTTGGACGCACTCTTCCAAGAAGGTGGTGCGGCGCAGCAGCGGCTCCAGCAGCGTGATCCGCAGATCGGGCCGGACGATCGCGAGGACGATGCCGGGCAGCCCCGCGCCGGAGCCGATGTCCACAACATGCGCATCTGCCGGGACGGCCTCGGACACCACCGCGCAGTTGATCAAGTGGCGTTCCCAGAGCCGGTCGACCTCACGCGGCCCGATGAGCCCGCGTTCAACCCCCGCATCGGCGAGAAACGCCGCATAACGCTCCGCGACCGGCAGCGCGTCCCCGAAAACCTCACGTCCAATGCCCATCAGACGAATCGTTCCACAAAACCCGGCGGCGGCGTACACGCGAAACGTGCCGGTGCAGCGTCCAGGCGGAGGGTTGCACGACCCTTGCGTTATGGCGAGAACCACATGACCCCACTGCATATTCGGGACCTGCCGGGTAGAGGTGCCGTGTCGCCCGACCGTCCCCCCGGAAGGAGCTCCGAGCCATGGGAATCGGAGTCAGTCTCGCTTTCATCGCCGTGGGCGCGATCCTCGCGTTCGCGCTGCGCGTCGACCTCAGCGGCGTCGATATTCACCTGGTCGGCTGGATCCTCATCGTGGTGGGGCTCTTCAGCATGGGCTTCACCCTCAAGTACACGCGCCCCCGCCGGAGCGCCGGACGCGTCGTCGGCGCCGACCCCGCCTACGGCGACGAGCCCGGAACCATCGTCCGCGAAGAGCACATCATCGAGGACCCCGCACCCCTGGGACGTCCGGCCGAGCGAGTCGAACGCGTGATCGAACACCCTGCCGACGAGGGCGTGACCCACGGGCACGTCGCCCAGGACCCGGAGTTCGCCCAGGACCCCGCGCACGCGCAGGACCCCGCGGAGGAGAACAGCACTTCCGTCGTGGACGCAGGCGACCGCATCCCACCCCAGCGCCGCCGATGGCGCCGCACCGCCCGCCGATAACCCGTTCGGCAGGCACCCGGTGAGCCGCACGCGATCGACCGCGTCCGACACCTCCGCCCGGCGGCCGCCGCCTACCTGGCGCCCCCACGCAAGCCGCTCTCCCGGCACAAGGCATCCCAAACAACCTGACCCCGCCCCCACGAGCCACGCCGGCGGCGCGAGCCAGACCGCCCACACAAGCCGCACCGCCGGCACGAGGCACACGCCCCCGCGGGCCACGCCAGCTTCACGAGCCGCACCGTCCAACAAGGCACGCCGCCCGCGCAAGCCGCACCGCCCTCACGAGGCACGCCACCCGCGCAAGCCGCACCGCCCACACGAGGCACACCGCCCCCGCAGGCCACGCTGGCGGGGCGAGCCAGACCGTCCGCACAAGCCACACAGGCGGCGCCGCCCGCACGGTCCCGCACGAGCCACAGCGCACCCAGGCCACACCGCCCCCTGCGGGCCACGCCAGCGGCACGAGCCGCACCGACCGCACGAGGCACGCCACCCCCGCACACGCTGGCGACGCGAGCCACGCCGGCGGGGCGAGCCAGAACGTCCGCGCGAGCCGCACCGCCCGCACAAGCCACACAGGTGGCGCGGACTGCACCGCCCGCACAAAGCCACACAGGCGGCGCGGACTGCACGGTCCGCACGAGCCCACAGCGCCCCCAGGCCACACCGCCCCCGCGGGCCACGCCGTCCAGGCCGCCCGCGCCGGCCGGGCCCGTCCGTGTGGGCTGGGGCTTTGGTGGTGGGCCGGGCCCGTCCGTGTGGCGCCGCGCCGTCCGTGTGGGCCGCGCCTTCCGTGTGGGCCGGGGCTTTCGTGTGGGCCGGGGCTTTCGTGTGGGGGAGCGTTAGTGGGGTGGCGCGGGGCGAGGTGGTTCGTGCCAGAGGGGTGCGGGTGGTGAGAGTCGGTGACGGAAGGCTGCGGGCGTGACGTTCAGGGGTGGGTGATGGTGTAAGGGCCTGCCCGGTGTGCTTTGGCGGCGGTGCACACCGGGCTACCGAGGGCCCCGCGTCGGCCAGGGCGCGGGGCCCTCCCATGGTCGGCGGCTCCCGCAACCCGCCACCGAGCAACTCGACGTCGAGCTCGGCCCTGTCTTCGTCACCTTCGTCCTCGCCGAGGAGATCGACCGTGCCCAGGTCCAGGCCGCCCTGGTGAAGGTCATGGCCTAACGCCGGGCCATGGGGGCGCTTCCCTGGTCTCGGTGCGCGTGTTCATGGCGTGGCCCCCTTCGAGTTGGATCCGCTGGCTCCATGGTCGAGCCTCTCCCGGTCGTCCCCACCATGAATCGGAAGTTGTGGATAACCCCCAGACGGCGCACAACGCGCCGGGCAGGTTGGGGGCCTGCTATCTGCGATGGTTCCGGGTCGCGGAGTGCTCCCGGTCATGGATCGGGAGGTGTGGATAACTCGGGTAGGCGAGGGGAATGCGAACGGCCCCGGTGCCGGGAGGCAGCGGGGCCGTTCGGAGGGTCGGTCAGGCGGGGTAGACCACGACGTAGCGGTCGGGCTCCTCGCCCTCGGACTCGCTGCGGAGGCCGGCCGCGGCGACCGCGTCGTGGACGATCTTGCGCTCGAACGGGGTCATCGGGGCGAGCGGCTTGGACTCGCCGGCCTGCTTGACCTCGTCCGCGACGTCCGTGCCGAGCTTGGTGAGCTCCGCGCGGCGGCGCTCGCGGTAGCCGCCGATGTCGAGCATGAGGCGGGTGCGGTTGCCGGTCTGGCGGTGGACCGCCAGCCGGGTCAGCTCCTGCAGCGCCTCCAGGACCTCGCCGCGCTTGCCGACCAGCTCGTCCAGCGAGGCGCCGACGACGGCGACCATCGCGCGCTCGCCCTCGACGTCCATGTCGATGTCGCCGTCGTAGTCACCGATGTCCAGCAGGCCCTCGATGTAGTCGGCGGCGATCTCGCCTTCCTGTTCGAGCGCCTGCACGTCGACCTCGGTGGTGTCGGTCTGGCTCAACGGTGACTCCTTCTCCGGCACGTGCTCGGGGTTCAAACTAGCGCTTCTGGGTGCCGCTGCGCTTGCTGCGCGGCTTGCGGGTCGGCTGGTTGCGCACGACCTTCGGCTTGTCCTCGGGCTCGGGGTCCGCCTCGGGCTCCTTCTTCAGCCTGGCCTTGGCCTTCGCGCCGGACGGCGACTGGCCGTTCTTGGCCGCGGCAGCCCGCGAACCGGCCGTCTTGGTGCCGGGCTTCGTGCCCGCCTTGGTGCCGGCCTTAGTCCCGGCCTTGGTGCCGCTCTTGGCCGTGCCGGTGGTCGTCGCGGCCTCGCCGTCGGTGCTGGGCGGCGGGTACTTCTTGTAGATGTAGTGCTGCTGCGCCAGCGTCCAGCTGTTGGACGTGACCCAGTACATGAGGACGCCCAGGGGGAAGCCGAGGCCGAAGAGGCCGAACAGCGGCGCGAGGAAGACCATCATCTTCTGCGCCTGCATCATCGGGTTGGCGTCGTCGGTGACGGGCTGCCGCTTCATGCTGGCGCGGACGGTGAAGAACGTCGTGCAGGAGCTGATCACCACGGCGATGCCGGTGACGATGATCGCGGTCCAGCTCTTGGGGTCGGCGCCCCACGCGTTCAGGAAGGTGTCCGGGATGTGCGCGCCGAAGATGTTGGCGTGCTGCGCGCTCGCCACCAGGTCGGAGGAGACCGCGAAGACGCTCTCGCCGGGCTTGGCGTCGGAGATGCGCTTCAGGGTCTGGAACAGCCCGATGAAGATCGGCATCTGCACCAGGAGCGGCAGGCAGCCCGACAGCGGGTTGGCGCCGTTCTCCTGGTAGAGCTTCATGACCTCCTGGTTGAGGCGCTGCTTGTCGTTCTTGTACTTCTTGCGAAGCGCCTGGACCTTCGGGTTCAGCTCCTGCATCTTCCGTGAAGCGTGGATCTGCTTCACGAAGAGGGGGACGAGTATCAGCCGCAGCAGGACGGTGAGCAGGATGATCGAACCGCCCCACGCCCATCCGCTGTCCTTGGGGACGACCGTACTGAGCCCCGTGTGAATCCACACGATGAGCTGAGAGACGATCTCGTACAACCAATCAAGCACCGGGCAGCTCCTTGGGCTCTGCTAGGGCGTGGCCGCTCTCCTCGCGGCCGGAGTTCGAGGAGGCCGCCGTGGAGCGCTGCTGAGGGGTCGTCCCCCCAGATTCCCCGGAGAAGACGGACGGTCCCTGAGTGAACGCGTCCCGTGACTCCCCGGATTCCCCGTCCCCGGACTCACCGGAGGGGGGTTCGGACGTCTTCTTAGGCGGCACCGGGTCGTAACCCCCGGGGTTGAAGGGCTGGCACCGCGCGATGCGGCGGGCCGTGAGCCACGTGCCGCGCGCCGCCCCGTGAACCTGGAGCGCCTCCAGGCCGTACGCACTGCACGAGGGGTGGAAGCGGCACTGCTGCCCGAGCAGGGGACTCAAGAAGCGGCGGTAGGCGCGGACGAAAAGGATCAGTACGCGCGCGACGGGGCCCGGACGGGCCTCCTCGTGCTGCGCGGGGGACGCGGTCCCCTGCCGACTCCTCATCTTCGCCCCTTGGACGCGGGCCGCAGCAGCCGGTCGAGCGCCGACTCCAGATCCGCGGCCAGTTCGTCTGGACGCGCCGTTCCCGCGCGGGGGTTGGCGCGCACTACGAGCAGGCTACCCGCTGGAAGCCGGTCGAGGTGCGGACGCATGAGGTGGCGCAGGCGCCGCCGCGCCGCGTTGCGGACGACGGCGTTGCCGACGGTGCGCGCCACGATGAATCCGACCAGCGGCGGCGTCGCCGGCGCCGGTGTCTCATCCGGGCGAAGCAGGTGAACCACGACAGTTGGCCGTCCGGCGCGGCGACCGCGCCGGACGGCCAACGTGAAGTCGTCCCGCCGCCGCATCCGGTTACCGGACGGCAGCACAGTGCAGGTGGCTCAGACCGCGATGCGGGCGCGGCCCTTGCCCCGCCGACCGGACAGGATCGCGCGGCCGGCGCGCGTGCGCATCCGCAGCCGGAAGCCGTGCTTCTTGTGGCGACGACGGTTGTTCGGCTGGAAAGTACGCTTGCTCACTTGAGGCTCCAGTGCTGCGGTTCGTTCGGCTACGGGTGTTGAGTCTCGCTGGTTCGCGTCGAGGGCCGCGTCCGGTCCCCCGCAGCGGGGGCCCACCCGGACTCGCCTGAAGGGGCTGCTGCCGGCGGGCACGCGGCATCTCCGTCGATGCGACTCGACCTCAGCACGTTACGGGCTCTCCGGGTGCGCGGTCAAACGGAGCGCTCCTCCGACCGTCGGACGGCACGGTCGCTGTGGACAGACCGCGGGCGCGGGGCCGCTGTGGACGGGGTCGGTTCGTGTTGCGGGTGGGGACGGCAGCGGTTAAGGTCGTCTGGGCGAGCCGACACTCCTCCGACTTCGACGAATTCGAGGATCTGATGTCGGCGCTCTGCCCCTCAAGCCCCCGTTCGAGAACCGCCCCGGTACCGGCCACGCGATGGCCGGAGCCTTCCCGACCCCGTCTCCGAAGACCCCGCCCCGTGGGTTTTACACAGGCGCCGCATGCCTATGCACAGCATGTGGACAACTCTGTGGACAACTCGTGAGAGAGTAAGTCTTCCGCGTCGCGGCCGTGCCCTGAGAGGCGAGCCGTAACCCGTGGGAGAGCCGGGCAGTCAGGTACTCCGTACGGCGGAGTCGGTGGAGGGGGGACCTTGCGC